>NZ_LMUT01000007.1:225688-346066 GCF_009765785.1 Granulicella sp. L46 | reverse complement strand
CAAAAACATCGTATCCGCCAGCGCTGACTAATGGTCCCAACCCAAGATCTATTGTTCCCTGAAAATATCCAGTGAGGAGTATCCGTCCGTCAGCCGCGATGGACAAACTGGTAGCAGTCGCTTGAGTCCCAAATGCCTTCGACCACCGTAGCACGCCGGAGGGATCATATCGAGCAAACAGACACACCGATGACAACCCGTTCGAGGTTTCACGAGGTAGCTTATTCCTCATAAATCCGGATGTCAGAACATCCCCATTGGCTCTATCAAAGCTCACCACCGATCCTTGCTCTACAGAGGGATCTCCAAAACGTTTGCACCAAAGCGCATTCCCAAGGCGATCAAACTTGGCGAGAAATCCGCAGTAGTCGGTAGGGTGTTCCTCTGTTAGTGAAAGACTGCCAAAGGAGATTGAGCCCTTGAAGACACCAGCCAAACCGATATTGCCGTCAGCGTCAATGGCAATCGACCGTGTTTGTTGTTCATATTTTCCGCCTATTCTCCTCGCCCAAATTAGTTCTCCGTCTGAAGAGAAAGCTGCCAAGAATATGTCGGTCTGAGCGCTCTCGCTTTTCAGATCACCCGCGCCAAAATCCACGGACCCCTGAAACCGTCCGGCCACAGCAACCCATCCCCCAGGTGCCACCGAGATGCACTCCGCGACATGGTATTGATTGTCTCCAAAACTCTTGCTCCAGAGGTGTCGCCCGTCGTTGTCCAGCTTCGCAAGAGCCACATTGTAACGGCCTCGTGAGACGAGAGCCACTCCGCCGAAATCCAAGCTCCCATTGAAAGAACTGGCAATAAAGATTGAGCCACTCGCATCGGTATCTACCCCGATGCCAACTTGTTCGAACTGGTCACCATATCGTTGGCTCCAAAGGCATTCACCCGACCTATCAAATTTAGCCAGGAAAATGTCTCGATCGCCGGCGCTTGTTAGCTTTGATTTGCCAAAATCGATGCTGCCCCAAAAGTCACCTACGATAATGGCATTGCCATCTGAGTCAGTTGTCAGACCGTGAACAAGTTGTCGAGACTCGTCGCCAAACCTCTGGCAATAAACAGGTGTAACTCGGGGTGCCTTTTCGTGTCCGTCAGATAGAGGCTCAGTTCCTCCGCCTCGAATGGAGGAATTGGCTTTGTCCTCAAGCTCCCGGATAGTTCTGCCAACGTCGATGGCAACCTGCAATGCCAATTTGTTCGCGTCCGGGAAGTATGCAGGAGTATGCCGATCACTTAAGGTCTTTTTCCACTGTTGAAGCAATAGAGACTTTTGGGCGTCCTCTTCGTCGGGGTGCTCCGATGTGTTCGAGAAGTAGGCCAGACACTCTAGGTTCATTCGAAACGCCTCTTGGTATTCTGCTTCCGAAAAGGAAATTTCCATGCCCGGTGCCAGCGTTCCGTATCTGTGACCAACAATAACTACTATGATTTTGCTTCTGCGGACCTCATCGAGGCACGTCTGAAGAGGTCGTTGCGGTCTGGCCCCGAAAAGCTCCATTGAGTGATGTTCGACCTCAAGTCGCTGTAGAGCATCCAAAACTGCTCCGCGCTCTGCGCTGAGGTCAGAGTAAGTCCCACAAACGAAGACCGATAGACGGGAATTCATGTAGTTGGTGTGGCGTCCATTGAGCAATCTTTACACAACTCTGAGGAAATTACGGTCTTGTATTGGTTAGGGCGAAATCCAAACCAGATGAATCGCGTGCTTGCGCACGACCCTTTCTAGCCCCAAAGATTCGGCAAATTACGAGCCGGATTCGTATCGGAAAGTCGGCATAGCGGAAGTGGTCAAGATCCTCACTAGTGTTTCGCCTTATACGGCGGTGACATTGGTGAACTGAGATCTTCAGGCTCCGCGGATCATAAATCCGCTGATTCAACTTTTCGTTGCTGGAATGCCGAGCCTTGAGTTCCGTGCATCGAGCACTTGCGTCTCCCTCAGGTCGAGGTCGCGCTCCAACGTCCGGAGCAATCGATCGTTTATCCGGCCCTGACCGCGCAAATCCACAATGGCCTGTCTCTGGACATTCAAAACCTGAAGCGTGATCGTTAGTCGATCGGCACGATCCATCGGCGCGTCGTTGGGGAGCTCTATCAGCGAACCGCCGACATGGAAATCATCGGGTTGGACGAATTCCGGGAAGATCGCGGCTGCCTTTAGCGAACCGCGCATCGTTCCTGCCTCGAGATAGATCCGCGCCGCGTTCTGCATATGCAATCTAGCGTATGCCTCCTCACTATGGTCTTCGTCTGCGCCGCCAAGTCCCAGAAAGCGAATGAGCCAGGGTAGGGTCAGGCCCTGGAGGACGAGAGTGACGAGGATGACTGAGAATGTCAGAAAGAGAATCAGGTTGCGACCAGGAAACGCGCGCCCGTCCGAGAGCGTTTCGGGGATAGACAGAGCCGCGGCGAGTGCAAGCACTCCTCGCATACCTGTCCAGCCAGTGATGAACACCTGCTTTACCTGGGGCCTGGGCTCCGGCTGCTTCAGAACGTGGCGCTGAAAAAGATAAGCAATATAACTACTGGGATAAACCCACACCAGCCGCAGCCCGATGATGATCACATTGATAGCAATCGCGTCTAGCAGCAATGTCACACTGGTGTAGTTATGTAGACCCGCGAGGATGAACGGGAGCTGCAGTCCAATGAGGACAAAAACCAATCCGTTGAGCACAAAGTCAATCGTGTCCCAAAGAGCATATGCTTGAAGACGCACCGGCGGCGAGAAGAATGTCGCACTCTCGCGACTGAGGTAGAAACCCGCTGTTACAACGGCCAAGACGCCCGAGGCGTGAATTTTCTCCGCCAAAATGTAGGCGGTGTACGCACTGAGCAGGCCGACTGTTAACTCGATCGGGGCGTCATCGATATGCAGTTCCAACCAGTGAACGGTCCATGCCACCACCAACCCCACTAGGATCCCCGCCAAAACTAGATAGAGCAGACGCAACACGCCAATCGAGGCCGATGGCGTCTCCCCGCTCATTATCAGAGCGAGCGCAAATTCCAGCCCAAGCAGACCACTTGCATCATTGATCAGGCTCTCGCCTTCGAGGACGTCCGTGATGCGCCCAGGCAAACCAACCCGCTTGGCAATCGAAGCGGCTGCGATCGCATCCGTCGGCGCGAGGATTGCGCCCAGAAGGAAGCCGGTTTTCCAGTTCAAAAGTAAGAAAAGCCGTTCACCAGCAATGGCCACACCAGTCACAGTGAAAACGACCAAGCCAAACGCCAACAGCAGAATACTGGCCAGGTTGTAACGGAATTCGCGCAAGGAAGTCAGCCAAGCTGCGTGGAATAGGAGCGGTGGCAACACAGCCAAAAAGAATAGCTCGGGATTGAGTCGTACCCTCGGTAGATCTGGAAACAGGCTGAGGAGGAGCCCTCCAAGGACAAGCACAATCGGATACGCAACCTTAAGCCGCCGAGCAAGTTCGCCGAGAACGACGACAAAGCCCAACAGTAAAAGGAACACAGTCTCGAAAGTCCTGATATCACCGTGCACATGAGTCTCCAGACAGTTCAAAGTGCCTTCGATATGATTACTGGAGGACAGCCTATTTGACTACGACGAGACTGCCGTCCCGAGACGCTGCTATCCGTCTTGTAGACTGGCTGGACGACCGCCAGTCGAACCTTTGTTGATCGGTGCGAACAGCGGGTCTTTTGGCGATACCGTCGGTCTCGTGATTTGCCCAGCGGTCAAACGCAATAGGATCTGATTCTTTTTATGGCGCGTAAACGGTGAAGATAAAATCCCGAGCTCTCGCAGGCTCATGGCAAGCAAAACAGGTCTTGGGTTCCGCTTCGTTCAGGGGTTTGCCATTCGTGAATTGAGCAAATCCCCAACCTCCTGTAGCAGAGTATCTCTTGGAATCCTTGACCATGAATTGAACGTTAGTGGGCGAACCAGCAACGAAGGATTGCTCACGAGCAAAGACTTTGTTGTTTTCCTCGGAAGGGACGTATTTCCAGGCCAGCCGGGCAATAATCGTGCCATCTGGAAATGGGAGGTTTCCTTTCCGATATCCCTTGACTGCCACGTTGTTGCCCAAGATGGCACGAATATCATTGAGATTACCTGCCTCGTGGGCTACAGAGATCAATTTCCAGTCCCGATATCCAGCAGGAATTTTGACCTCGTAGTTCGGAGAAGCCTTTTCGTCGGTCTGTCCAGATAGGTGAGGCGAGAACGCGAGGAGACTGACCACTATTGCCGCCACAACTGATAAGAAAGAGATCCGTTTCATAGAAGTACCTCGTTCAATCTTGAGCATCATTCTTCCCACCCCTACCGCCGAGCATTCATTTTCGTTGAGACGTTGTTCCACAATCTGAATGTATTTCCGAACGCGAGGTGTGTAACTAAAGACGGATTGGACGGCCGTCGTCTCGCTAGACAAAATGTCAACTAACGTCCTCGTTTGAATTACTTGGGCAGCTTGGCGCCCGTCTGCTCCCGCACGATGTACTCGGCGTACCAGTCGGGCCAATTCGCATCTGTATGGCCAATTCCCTTCTCATGTTGACCGTGAGCGGCCGCGGCGCGGCGAAGCGCTGCCGCCAAATCGTCCACCGATGTAAATGCCGTCTGGGCCGGGCTGACACGGCCCGGTAATCGTGTCGTGACCTCCTGCAATAGCCAGCCATTGCCGTCCGGGTCGCTAAACGTGACGAAAGAGCCATAGCTGGCGCGATCGGGGGCGGCGCCCTCGATGCGACCGGTCGCGCCTACGTGCTCGAATTGAGCACCCGGTGTCCCGGGATGGAAGACGTCGCTGGCCTTCGCACCGCAAGCGAAGAGTTGATCACGCGCAGCTTCGATGTTGGAGACGATCAGGTAGAGGCCTTGGGCTGAACCAGGCGTAGCCGACGTGATCTTCGTGCCGAATTGAAGCGAGCACCCTGAACCAGGCGGCGTGAATTGGACCACCCGAAATCCGTTATCGAAGGGGAAGTCGGCGTCGAGCCTCCACCCAAGGTTCGCGTAGTATTCCTTTGCTCGGTCCACGTCCGAGACTGGAATCACGATCGCCTCTAGTTTCAGATCGACTACTCCTAAACTCTCGTTTCTAGTCGCATTGTTGCCTCGAACTTCATACTCACTTGCCATGTTTTTTCTCCTCTGGGTTTAAATGGGCTCACGATCAGATTCGATAAACGCGAGCAATGCTGGGTAGTGCGTGTCTAAGATGAAAGGGCGGCCGGTACGGATTTGCCTCTAAGAAGCCTGTTCAAAGGCAGGTTGATATGCAAAGAGGCCCGGAACGCCGCCAGTCATCAGAAACAGAATGGCTTCACCTGCTTTGTAGGCTCCGCCGCGAACGGCCGCTAGAAGACCCGCGAACGCTTTACCGCTATAGACCGGATCTAGCAACAGTCCTTCCGTTCTGGCTATTGTCCGAACGGCATTCAACATTGCTGAGGTCGGAAGGCCATAACCATCACCGAGTTGATCACCACGAACGTGAATCGCGTCCGGGTCGATCGATTTCGTTGGGTCAAGGAGCGCTAGCGTCGCTTTGGCAAGCTCGTGAGTACTAAGTTGTGCTTCCTTAGCCGGATTAAGAACGGAATACGAACTGATCATCGCGGGATTCATCCCAAGCAAAGCAAACCCAGCCGCGAGACCGGCGTGCGTCCCGGAGCTTCCGTTGGGAACGATGATTTGGGTAAAGCCGCCTTCAATTTCTTGCTGCTGCTTCATAAGCTCTACTGCACAATCGGCATAACCAAGACATCCGACAGGATAACTACCGCCAGACCCAACCAGATAGGGCCGCCTGCCCTCACTCTTCAAAACTTTGACTCGATCCGTCGCAAACTCCACGGCGCTCTCCGTACCAGAAAGCAAGTGAATTTTCGCTCCAAAGATTTCGTTGAGGAGCATGTTGCCGTTGCGCCGATACGCTTCATCACTCCGGGGTACAACCTGGGTCAGGACCAGTTCGCATGTCATCCCAATATGCGCTGCAGCTGCCGCACTGAGGCGGCAGTGATTTGACTGCAGGCCACCGACCGTGATGAAAGTATCGGAACCTTGCGAAATCGCATCACCCAACAGAAATTCGAGTTTCCGCAGCTTATTGCCGCCTCCACCGAGACCCATCAGATCATCTCGCTTTACATAGAGCCGTACGTTGGTTTCCAACTCCCGCTCAAGGCGGTTCAACCGTTGAATTGGCGTGGGGCTGTTGAAAAGCTTCTTATGTGAGAAGCGCTCAGAAATAGGTAAGTTCTGTGAATTCATGCTTCACGCCCTCTTTATTTATGAGATCAATAGGCGACGACGTCGATGGCAATCTCTGGATCAGCCGAACGTGAACACAAAAACTTCAGCTCCAGCGTCGAGAAATTCGATGTCAAACTGCCGGTCAGCAATAGGCTCTGGTTGTCGAATGAGTTGATAGAGTCGCTGTTCGATGATCGTGCCGTTACCCTCAGGATCGATATCCCCTCCGTGAGCGGCGAGTGGCGGCTGTTGATCAATGAGCACGCGGAATCGCACAGATGCTCCTCGGCTAGCCGGTCCCATGACCAGGTGAAGATCACGAGCATGGAACCGATATGAGATGCTCCCATTCATCTTGTTGAGGACAGCACCCTCTGCACGTATTGTCCAATCACCCGAAAGGGCCCATTGATTGAGTTTCAAGTGCGCCGGGAGAGCATAGTTTTGACTCTCATTTGTTGCCGCCCCGCCGGGTGATTCAAAGCTCTCTGATCGCTCGTAGCCGACATAGGTTTCCGGAGATCGCAAGCTGTTCCAATTGGCAGGAGCTTCCACGCCACGCGCGTCGACCGAACTAAAGCCACTAGCGACGCTCGTTTTTCCGATTTCCCTGAGCAATTGTTGGACGACCAGTTCGGCTCGATCATAGTTGCCTTCACCGAGCTGATGATGGCGAATGCGTCCGGTTGCATCCCCGAAGTAAAGCGCTGGCCACGCGTTGTTATTGAAGGCGCGCCATATCGCATGATCGTTATCGATCGCGATCGGATAGTCGAGCTTCATGCTTTTTATGGCCCAGCGAACGTCATCGAGGTTCTTTTCAAATTCGAACTCCGGTGATTGGATACCGACGACTACTAATCCCTGATCTTTATACTTCGCCGCCCATGCCCTGAGATAAGGAAGTTGACGTAGTGAGTTGATGCACGAGAAGGTCCAGAAGTTAATGAGAACGACCTTTCCGCGCAGGTTTGCGGTGGTGAGCGGCCGCGAGTTCACCCACTCTGTCGCGCCGGCGAGAGAGGGCATCGAACCTTCCGGAACTAGTCGAACCGCGGACTCGTTCGATTGGGCATTGGCGCAACCGGTCAGACCGAGGTGGGTGGCAACAATCGCCATTGCCGAAGACCCCAGAAAGCGGCGACGATTTTGCTCGAGTTTTGTCGGAATTTGCCGCTCTGTCGGTAGAAGCTTAGACCGCATTATTCAGAACCTCGGGATTGCCTTTCATGACGGCGGTGCACGATGACCACCACCGCCCGGTCATGTCTGGTTTTCTCAATAAAATCCAGCCATTCGGACACTTGCGATCACACCATAAACATTAGGGAGAATCTATGGGACAAAGGTATTGACCTCACGGTTTTGCCCCGAACCGGGAACGACCCTCGGTAAAACCGAGACCAAAGGATGATGGACGCGTGCCCCAAAAGAGGCGCATCCTTATCGGATGGGGCACGAGGCGCGAAGTACCGGAAAACCGGACGATCCAGGATGTGCCACTAGGCCCGACGACTCGTCTATCGGTGAGGCTCGATTTCGCGAAATTTTAGATGGAATTCCCGGGTTAGTGATCACGGCGGCCGCGACGGGCGAACTTGAGCTCTTTAACCTTCAGGTTCTGGAATTTTTCGGGAAGACACCCGATGAGCTACGAGACTGGACGGTAGGCGCGATCGTCTACCCTGATGACCTTGCCCGTCTGGTCGAAGCCTTCACGCTTTCGATGGCAACTGGCTGCCCTTACGACCTCGAGTATCGTCTTCGTCGCTTCGACGGCGTCTACCGGTGGTTTCATGGTCGCGCCCTTCCAGTCCGAGACCCGGAGGGTCATATTCTCAGCTGGTACTTTCTACTAACAGATATTGAAGATCGTCGACGAGCAGAATCTCTATTGGCCAGCGAGAATAGGCTGCTCGAGATGGTTGCGGGCGGTAATTCAATATCGAAGATACTCGACGAGCTTTGCGGGTTTGTCGAAGCCACGGTTACCGGTTCCTACTGCAGCGTCGTATTAGTTGACAGCACTGGAACCCGCCTAGAGCACGGTGCAGCGCCTAGTCTTCCGTCTACCTTCGTCACCGCCATTGAGGGCCGCCCCGTAAACATTGAATCTGGCCCGTGCGCGATGGCAGCTTACCTCAACGAGCAAGTAATCTCCGCGGATCTCGCCTTGGAAACGCGCTGGAAAGAATACGAATGGTGCCCCATGGCATTGGCGCACGGACTGCGATCGTGCTGGTCGACTCCCATTTCTTCCACGATCGGAAAGGTTCTTGGCGCATTCGCGATCTACTACACGGAACCGAGAATACCGACAGTCGAAGACCAAGTCCTAATCGCCCAGTTCACTCACATCGCGAGTATCGCCATCGAACGGCAACAGTCACAAATGTCGCTGTCGCGGGCACTTCATGAACTTAAGACATCGGAAGGCCGATTTCGCACCACCATCGACGCTATACCCGGGCTCGTTTGGAGCGCCGGTCCCGACGGAAACGTCGACTTTCTGAGTCAAGCGTGGTGCGACTACACTGGCGTCGGCTTGGAGGGCGCAGGTGGGTCGGGCTGGGCAAAGACTCTTCACCCAGAGGATGCGGAGCGATTGACAGGCTATTGGGCATCTTTGTTGGCGTCCGGAGAGTCTGGCGAGTTTGAAGCGAGGTTCCGTCGTTTCGATGGCAGCTGCCGCTGGTTCTTGATTCGGACCCTTCCATTACGAGATGAGACTGGCCGAATCATCAGATGGTACGGCTTGAACACGGATATCGAAGATCGCAAACAGGCCGATTCTCTGCTTGCCGGCGAGAAGCGTTTGTTAGAGAGGGTTGCTAGCGGTACCCCACTGGGATCGATTCTCGAAGACCTTTGTCACTTTGTTGAAGCCACTGTCACTAGCAGTTATTGCAGCGTTCTATTGGTCGACCCAACACGCACTCACCTTCAGCACGCAGCTGGGCCGAGCCTCCCGATCAATTTCAATGCGTCTGTTGATGGCCTTCCTCTAGTCGTCACATCGGGACCCTGTGCGACGGCGGTGTGCCTGAATGAACAGGTGATCGCTGCCGACATTACCCTTGATAGACGGTGGGCAGAATACGCATGGTGCCCTATGGCTTTGGCGAACGGATTGAGGGCTTGTTGGTCGACCCCCATATCGTCGACCAACGGAACAGTCATCGGGATCTTTGCCATCTACTACAAAGAACCCAGAACGCCCACATCTGAAGACCAGGCCCTAATCGGCCAGTTCACCCATATTGCGAGCATTGCAATCGAGCGCGCGCAAGGTGAGGCGGCGTTGACACGCAGCGAAGCATTTCTTGCAAAGGCTCAGCAACTTAGCCTGACCGGAAGTTTTTCATGGCGAGTCGCAACCGGCGAAATAACTTGGTCGGAGCAGGCCTATCGCATCTTCGAGTTTGACCCGGTGCGGGCAGTGACGCTCGAACTCATCGGCTCCCGCGTTCACCCGGACGACATCCCATTAATGCACGACATGGTGGCCCGCGCGCAAGCCGGCAAAGACTTCGAGTACGAGCATCGGCTCCAGATGCAAGATGGTTCGATTAAATACCTCCATATGATCGCTCATGGAATTGTGGACGAGGTGGGTCAAATGGAGTACATCGGTGCTGTCCAGGACGTAACGGAACGTCGGCTATCGGACCAGGCGCTGAGCAAAGTTCGTTCGGAGCTCGCCCATGTGGCCCGGGTCACAAGTCTAGGAGCCATGACCGCATCCATCGCGCACGAAGTGAACCAGCCGTTATTCGGCATCGTGAACAATGCGAGCACCTGTCTCCGCATGTTGGCGGCCGATCCTCCCAATATCGATGGAGCACTCGAGACCGCGCGACGCACGCTTCGCGATGGAAATCGCGCCTCTGACGTCATTAAGCGGTTGCGCGCGCTCTTCAAGAAGACGGAAGCGATTGCCGAATCTGTAGATCTAAACGAAGCTGCGCGCGAGGTAGTGGCGTTGTCGCTGAGCGACTTACAAAGAAACCGCGTCGTCCTACGTTCGGAACTCGCCAGCGACCTCCCGCCCGTTATTGGCGATCGTGTCCAACTTCAGCAGGTGATACTGAATCTTCTGCGAAACGCATCCGACGCAATGAGTTCCGTAACTGACCGTCCCAGACAACTGGTGATTAGGACCGAGGGAGACGAAGGCGATCGTGTGCGTTTGACGGTCCAAGATACAGGGGTGGGACTGGATTCCGAGGCTATTGATAAGCTCTTCCAAGCTTTCTACACAACAAAGATTAGCGGTATGGGAATCGGGCTTTCAATAAGCCGCTCCATCATCGAGAAACATCACGGACGTCTATGGGCAGCGCCGAATACCGGTCCCGGAGCTACATTTTCTTTTTCAATTCCTCGAGGACCCGGGGCTGTAACCGGTGTCGACAGTCTCGACACCATTAGGACGCCCGCCGCCGCGACCGAAGCGGCCGCGTCATGGGGAACCCGTAATGTCTAGACCTTCACTCGTGTCACTTGTAGATGATGACGAGTCCGTACTCGAGTCACTTCCTGACTTGCTGAAGGAATTTGGCTTTGCGGTCAATGCGTTTTCATCTGCTGAGGAGTTTCTTGCGTCCGGCAGCGTCAGCGCAACTAAATGCCTGATCCTCGATATCGCCCTGCCCGGCATGACCGGCCCTGACCTTCAGCGGGAGTTGACTCTTCGGCGGCAAGAGATCCCAATTGTTTTTATTACAGCAGATGAAGATGAGACCATTCGACCGCGCATGCTCGAACGGGGCGCGGTCGACTGCCTTTTCAAGCCGGTTAGTGAAGCGACCCTTCTCAAGGCACTTGACAGGGCCCTCTGCGTAAACTGACTCACAAGTCGCATTGTCTTGACGAGGACTTATGAACATAGCAACGGGATTTCAACCTGCTTCGAGACCATTACATATGCGCCAAGCGACACCTACCGTGTTTGTTGTAGACGACGACATCTCCGTACGCGAATCGTTGGAGTCGTTGATACGTTGCGCAGGCTGGCGTCCCGAGGTGTTCGCTTCTGCGGAGGAGTTCCTTTCCTGCCCTCGGACCCCAACTCCAAGTTGTCTAGTCCTAGACGTCGGTCTTCCTGATCTCAATGGCCTCGACTTACAGAAGCGCATTGCCCTGGACCGCATTGATATTCCCATTATCTTCATCACTGGGGCAGGCGATATTCCAATGTCGGTTCAGGCCATGAAGGCGGGTGCCGTCGAGTTCCTAGAAAAGCCGGTGAGCGAAGATATTCTATTAGGCGTTATCGGAAATGCTATCGAACGAAGCCACATTACCCTGGGCCACCAAGAAAAAATGCGAGCGATCCGCGATAGTTATGCCTCACTCACTCGCCGAGAACGGGACGTTATGGCACTCGTTGTGACTGGCCGCTTGAACAAACAGATCGGCGGAGAACTCGGCATCAGTGTGATCACCGTGAAGACTCATCGAGGCAATGTTATGCGGAAGATGAAAGCCGACTCTCTCGCAGACTTAGTCAAAATGGCCGTGCGGCTCCGCCTGACGGTTGCTCCAAAGGTCTAAGCTTGAATGCGCCGAACTCGTTAGGGCTAGAGAGCTTTATCGATTTTCCCGTTCTTTGACCTCCGTATTTCACGGCCAGGCCTTCTTCAGACGCGAAGAGCGTGTGGAAAGTTCCTTTCAGTACAGCGATCGCGAGGACGCTGCAGAGTGTGCTGATCATTGACCGACGAGTTCCGATATGGAATCAGTATTCTGATAGATCGCGACTCCAAACCGCCTCGCGCTGTTGTCTACTCCGAGAGAAGTTGTATCCATCTCTTTGGGTCGTGTAACGATCGCCAGTTGCACTGGATAGGAGCAGTGCGGGCAAGATGTTGGGTAAGTTGAGCCCTGTACCCCGCCAACCGGATGACAAAAGGCTCGCAGGCATTCTGGGCACGATAAAGCTACGGCTGGCCCGCCACATTCATGAACCGGCAGGTTAGCCACCCAAATCGGTACCGGGCACGCATCCAGTCCCGTGAGTCTCTCTCGTGGATCGACCCTAGGATCTCAAACAGTCGAGCTGCGCCATTTGAACCTTTGGCGTAAAACGCGTCCGCCGCCACACCTGGAGGAACGAACACGCCTGAGTACGCTCCACTCATGGCGACGACTGCGATTGCTGGGAATCGACGTCGGACGACCGACAGGAGTTCGAACCCCGACATGTCGGGCATATCGAGATCAGATACGAGAATTCCAGGAATTCGATCTCTTACCATTGCCAAGGCCGAGAATCCATCTGATGCCGTACGAACGGTGTAGCCCCGTCTTCTCAATATTTCTGAAAGCCCATAACGGATTGTCGGATTGTCATCTGCGAGGACAATATCACTCATCTTTTTCGTCATCGTTTCTCCTAGCGTTGACCGCCCGACTCGTATCGCCCTGCAGGAGAACTCAGGGATAACTTCGGTATCAGATTGTGTCGAGCAGCCTCGAACGTCTCCCAATCAGCGAGGTCCGGCAGTGAGGGAATGGTGATTGTCTCGCCCAATTCGAAGCCGGCAATTGCGGCTTCGACCATATCTTCAGCATTCATGACAACTTCTGCTGGGAGTCCATCGAGTGGGGTCGCGGACAGGTCCCAGAAGTCTGTCGCGGTCGCACCCGGCACGACCGTCTGAATGCGGATACCGCGCCCGCTGAACTCCTTGTGGAGTGAAAGGCCAAAGGCCAGAACGAAAGCCTTGGTGCCTCCATAGACTCCATTCAACAATTCAGGAGCAATACCGAGTGCCGACGAGATGTTGATAACCGCTCCTTTGGCCCGTGCCACAAATGCTGGCATGACCGCATAGGTCAGCCTCACAAGAGCGGTAACATTGACTTCGATCATCTGATCAATTCTGTCGATATCGGCGGCGAGGAACGGTGTTGGCACACCTACGCCTGCATTGTTGACGACAAGAGTGATACCTGCATCCGTCCGTAAGACCTGCTCGACCTGAGCGAGATTTGCTCGGTCACCCAGATCCGCGACAATAATCTCAACGGAGCGGCCGGTATCTTCCCTCACGCGCTTCGCTACCGCGCTGAGGCGCTCTCGACTCCGAGCGACAAGGATGAGATCATATCCACGGCTCGCTAGCTGATCGGCGTAGATAGCACCTATTCCAGAAGAAGCTCCCGTTATCACCGCCGTACCCTTTGAGCTCGAACGGATGAGGGCCTTACTTAAGAAGCGCTGCCGCTCCCTATTGGTTATTGCGGACATCGTATTTCTCCAATGTGTTTGAATTTGATTTCGTCGCGATGACATGGGCGGACGTGCGCACTCAACACGCACGCCCTACGTCGCTCTAACTGCGTAATGGATGGAACGCCGCTCGCATTTCTTGGGAGAACAGCGCAGGCTGTTCCCAAGCGGCGAAATGACCGCCCTTCGGAGGCCGGTTGTAGTAAATTAGCTTCGGATACGCCTTCTCTGACCAACTTTTTGGGGCTTGGTAAATCTCGTCCGGAAACGCGCTGACAGCGACCGGGATGGAGACGCCCCTCGGATCAAAAAAGCCCCCCTTATATTCCCAATAGAGGCGAGCCGCGGAGACCGCAGTCTTGGTCAACCAGTAGAGCGTAATATTTTCAAGAACATCATCCCGTGTCAGCCCCTCCGTCTGACCGTCGAACACCTGAGCGATGAGAGCTTGACTACTCGCGTCGTGATCCAGGATCCAAGCGGCCAATCCGATTGGCGAATCCTCAAGGGCATATAGCGTTTGAGGGCGGCCCGACATCTCTTGCGCATACCCGAGGCCATGCTTGTAGAAAAAATCGAGCTGCTCCCACGCCCGATCCTCGTCGGCTGAAAGTGTGTATGGCGGCGGTTGTCTTAGCTGGAGTGCCTGCTCAATATCCGCCGGGACAGTGGCCGCCATGTTAGTGTGAATCCCAATGAGTTCGGGAGGCAACTGCAGAGCCATCATTTCCGTAACCGAGTTACCCCAGTCCCCCCCTTGCGCGACGAAGCGACTGTATCCAAGGCGTTTCATCAGTATCGTCCAAGCGCGAGCGATGCGGTTCGGATCCCAGCCAGTTGCAGTTGGCTTTCCCGAAAACCCATAACCCGGTAGCGAAGGGATGACTACGTCAAAAGCATCTTCTGCCGTTCCACCAAATTTTGTAGGATCGGTCAACGGACCAATGATCTTCAGTTGTTCAATGATCGATCCAGGCCAGCCATGGGTGATGATTATCGGCAACGCGTTCGCATGTTTTGATCGGACGTGAATGAAATGGATATCGAGCCCGTCGATCGTCGTAACAAATTGCGGCAGGGCGTTTAGCCTCGCCTCAACTTTCCGCCAGTCATAATCCTCTTCCCAATATTTCGCGAGCTTTTGCATGGTCGCGAGTTGGACGCCTTGCGTTACGTCGCTCACTGTTTCCTTCTCTGGCCACCGCGTCGCGGAAATGCGCCTGCGCAGATCCACGAGGTCCGCTTGGTGAACGTTGATACGGAAGGGGCGGATGGATGTCGCTCCGCCACCCGTATTCGACCCTGTGCGGACCGGAGCGCTCTGTGCAGCGCGAGCGTCAGTGGATCGGGCCAGGCCGAGAACGGTGACTGCGCCTGCAGCAGCTGAAGTGGCAAGAAAACTTCGCCGAGTCGATACGATTGTTTCGAATTCTGTCATGATCTTTCTCCTTAAGAAACTGCCGCTGCACGCATCCGTTGAATTAGATCCGTTACGCAGTTGTGATCACACCAGAACGGTTGGGGCGAATCTATGGGACAAAGGTATTGATTGATACCTTGGCATGAGTTGTTCAGAGCCGACCAATTTGGCTAAGAGCGAAGAAGATCGCACGGCTGGTTAATCGCCGAGGTGGCCCGGATCTGATGCGCAATTGGGCGAGTGTTTGATTGATGACACTAGGTCCAAACGCCTTCAGACCGGACGGATCAATGGAAGTTCCAAGATATCCGGACCGGCGGCAAGAGGAATCCACGTCGACTGTTTCCCGATCGGCATCTGCCTTGCGGGCTATGGATTGAGCAAATATTCTTCGATCTTCCGCAGGGTCTAATCTGCCTTCGGCCTGCATACTGTCGCGCAGTGCGGCAAAATCATTCAAAGCCATTTGCTTACTGGCATCTAGGAGTCTTCTCATCTCTTCGCCTTCGGCTCTAAGCTCGGAGACGCTTCCAGCGTTTAGCACTCTGACGATCGCATTGTTGATAGAACGGATGACATCTTCTTTGCTTGGCGGGGTCTTGAAGAGACACATTCGGAAAAAATCGTCGGACCACGGTAGAACCCCACAAGCCTCGGGATTATGAACTCGTGGTAGCGCCTGGACTCCCGCAAATGCACTCTCCGCATCCTTCGTTCCCAACTGAGACAGCAATTCAAGAATTGCAATAGGCGCGAGTAGCAATTGAACGGCTATTTCCGCCGGCACGCTTTCGGTGTGGAATGCCTGGCCGAAATAATGAAGGACGTTTGTATCGGTGTATATCTTCACCACGTGGGGCATCTCCTTCGTTCATTGCCCGTCAGACAGTGACATATCAACTATGGTTAGTCATTTTCGACCGCTATGGGTTCGTTGAAGCTCCTAGAGCGAAAACTCGGGGACAATGATTTTATCCATTCCCAAAAGTTTCGCGGCTGAGACCGTCTCGTGTTCATCACTGTATTCACTTTTCCGAATCCGATAGTCATGCCTGAGGACGAACGCCAGTTTTAGATCGAACCTGTCTAGCGTGGATTCCAGCCATGGGCGATCGCTCACAGAAAATAGCCCATGTCCGTCGTACCGAAACTTAAGTCGACGCAATGGACCGTTAATCCAGCTGAATCCTGAAAATACTCTGCGTCCCCCACTCTCCATACTCCAGCTGTGTGTGTCTGTTACCGCCGAGCCATTTTGTGCGAGAGGTGCAGACGGAAAGACAAGAGATTCCAGCCCTCGCCAATATTGCCAGCAATTGATGTTGGCGGAATGAATCCTTCCAAGCAAAGGAAGAAGTAGAAGATCGCCAATCTTAATTCCCTCGTGGTCGTCTGGCGTCCATTCCGGCAAGGGCGCATCGAAGATCGAAAGCAGTTTGGGATGAAGGCTGTCAAGGGACCAGGTTGGTCGTTGTAACAGGCTGAAGATCCGCTCAGCGCTCGGAAGCTGTTTCCCCGCAACTCGGTATCCAAATGGAATCAGAGAGAAGTGGGAAGATTGCAGATCTTCCTTTTCCGAGATAAGCGGCCCCTCTGCGAAGATGAGGGTTCCTTCGTCTAGCGCGGTGAGTGCGAGAGCACCAGTCCTCTCCCAGTCTTCGGAAGATTGCAGGTTCTCCACGGTTTGGGAAGCCTTAGGCCACCACTGCGGCCGTTCCTTTGAACCTATATCCCAAAAGCTGAGATCAAGAGGACAGACGATCGCAGAAAGTTCGCGGAGGGAAGATTCATCAATGACCCTTGCCGACGCCAGAGCTTCGTGAACTCTAAGGTACGCCGACTTGAAGATCTCAGTCGTGAGCGAAGATCCACACGGAATGATGCCGTCGCGATGGTCGGATACGTACCTGCCAAACTCCCGAGCATCCGTTCGATTGCCGATTTGCTCGCTCAGACGATCGAAGGTCCAACCCCAGAGTCGCAGGGCATCGGTGTTCGTGGAACGAGCGATGTCGCTCAGATTGCGGTGGTAGATCGGAGCAACATACGCCTGGTTGTATTTCGTAAAAAACTTGCTCGGAACATAATCGGACGGGCAGGCGAAGACCTCAAGGGCATGGCTGGAGAGATCATGGTTGGATTTTTCAGTCATAATTTCATGCTCCCTAAGACCAAGTCCAAGGCGGCGCAGCGCACCTTCAGGTGCGGTACAAGTTCGGAATCGGGCCAAGCATAACCTCGATTGCGGGCGTATACGATTGGATACAACAGCGTAATGAGTTGGGATTCGAGATGGCATGCTGAAAGGCGATTCTCCAACTCACTTCGAATCGGTCCACTCGTTTCCTGGTTGAGCAGTAATTCTCCCAGGACTTGAGCCGCGCGGGAGCGCACCTCGGGATGAACATGGAAGAGCCTCGTGAACAGCGTGGCAAGAAGGTTGCTCTCGTTGCGAGTCCAGAGGACCACAGGCAGTTCAAGGTTCGCCATCAGTTCGATCAACCTCTGGACACCTGCTGCGATGAGTTTCACGGCTTCCTCTGGACGGCCCACTGAGAAAAAGACTTGCGCACCTCGTCGCACTGGCAGTGCTCCCAAGCGTTTGCGATATCCCGTAGATTCGACCGTTCTGTGAATGAAAAGATCAACGTGCTTCGGAAAGTGCTTTTGAAGGTAATTAAAGACAGTCTCAGTTTTTTCCGCTTGCGTGTAAAAGCTATTCCAAACGTGAACCTCTAGTGCTCCGGCTATCAATGCCTCGAAGGCCTGCGCCGGACCCTCGAATTCGAGCACCAGAGGGAGAAGTCTGAGTTTCAGATCTCCTGACCAGGAACGTACCAAGCGCTGGTTTACGGCCTCGTTCATGCAGTCGTAAGCAGCTTTGCGGTCCTTGAGAATCCAGAAGTCGAGCCACTGTTCGCAAAATTCCTTCATGTAGTGATCGCTCCGATTGCGCGTGCAGAATTCGATGAACTGCTGAGGTGGAACCTCCTCGGGATTTGTTGATCGCACCACTGATTCAATGAGTCCCAGTCCCTTTTCCTGCATGGAATGACCGGCGTTCGAGTTCGAAGACGTGGGAACTTGAAGAATGGGATCGTGGTCGACGGCGCGGAGTTTGGTGGCCAAATCCGCTGCGTCACTGTCCTGTGTCGCGCGCTTGGCGATTTGATAGCGAGTAGCAGAATCAATCGCACTGGATAGAAGCGAAGACACCCACACATCCGATATCTTGCCGAATTCAGCGATCTTTTCGTATACGCTTTCTGCCTGGTAGAAGCGTTCTTCGTCCATCATTTGTTGATAGATCGCTGCCGCGATTGCCGAAGAACCCAATTGCATGCTGATGCCGGCGAATTCTTCGACGAGGTGGCTTGTTTCATCTCCATCGGTCACGCGTCCTATGACGTTCACCGCCGAAGCAATACGATCCAACAAGGCAGGCAATTCAGCGATCCCATGCTGAACAGCGAGATTGAGGGCTTGCAGTAGTTCGTGGAAAAAGATGTCCTTGTGATTTCCGTAACCGAGGAGATTGTCGATGGCGTTTCGCAAGGAGCGTTCACTCAGCTGAGGAGACCCGACTCTTCGAGCAAGAGTTGCAACTTCCAAATAAGCTTCAGCGCGTTCAGGAAACTCTAGGAGGCGCGTTTGTAGAGCTTGCAAGCGGGCTTCGACAAACAGCACAACGGACTCTTGGTGAAGAATTTGAGCATCGCAGCTCAATAGAAGCTGGTACTGGTCGTACTCTTCGAATCCGCTAATAGACTTGATCTTGGCCAGCGTGCCGGAGTCCACTGTCTTCTTTTGGAATGTAAAACGGAGAGTGAGGCAATCGCCCAAGATGCCTCGCAGCGCGCGTTTGTAGCTTGTCCAGAGCTCGTAATCTTCCCAGCTAGGGTCGCCGGGAGTGATGAGATCGACCTTGTCGAGCTCCGACAAAGGAGTACAAAGGTCGAGATCCGCTCCCGCGAGAGCCTCTCCCATAGCGAAGCCCATCGAGGCGACGTGACCGGCTGTTTTGCCGGCCCAGCCTTGTGTGCGAACGTCCTTGATCCAGGACTCCAACGCCGCGCGATCGCCAGCGGAACCGGCAAGAAGACCGTTAAGCCACGCGGACCGAAGTGCTCGGCTGAGGGCAGCGCGTTCGTCATCCTTGAACCTTTCGATCGACAGAGGAAGTTCCGGGCGCTTAGGCCACGTAAAACGTGTAGGACTTGTTTCTTTGAGAATGAGCTTGTAGCCCATTTGAGCCCAGGACCCCTCGCCATAGGCTCGGGAGGTGTATGTTCCGGGTTGCGAGAAGCTGGCAAACGCGATCTTCTCACGTAGCTGGCCTCTTTGATCCTGCGTGACAGGCACCACTTCGACCGCGGCTAACGCGTTGGTGAACTGCTGCGAGGTCAAAAGGGCCGAGATGTAATCTTGCGACACGGAGAAGCGGGCTGGTTCCAAGTTGAAACGGCTGATAAAGGCAACGACTTCTTGCAAAGAGGTTCGGGCGATAGCCAGCGCACTCACGTAATACTTGGCTGCGCCCTCCAGAGCGGAAGCATGATTCATGCCCCCCTTTGCATTGGCGATAGCTTCAAAGCGCTCGAGGAGTTCGTCAATGATCGATGGCAACTCTTCGCCGGGCGCGCGGTGTGCGAGTTCCAGCAAAACGTCGCTATTGTCCCGGCTGAATTCGATGAAAGGCAGCACTCCTGGAGTTCGATCCAGCCTCTGAAGGCCGACCATTGAAAGCGCGTCACTCCAGATGGTGTCGTTAGCTTCTGGGTTGTATTCCATTTGATCCGCTGACATGCCGCGGAAGAGTGCTGTGCCGTAATCAGACTGCAGCATCGCGGCGTGACACGCCAAGCGGAGCAACTCTTCAATGGTATGAAGCGGATTTCCATCCTTGATCGAGTCGATGATCCACGTTCGATTCGTCGATTCGATCAGAGGTACAGGATTGCCGGCTTGGAACTCCTTCGCATTGAGCCAACGCCAACGCAGCGACGGATTCGCGTGCTCTCGTAGCCATTGAATCAGGCGTTCTAGGCTGACTGCTTTGTAGGTTTCGGTCTCCATGTGGTTGGTGACGAACTCCTGAAAACTGGCATGAAAGAGCGTGAGACCGTGGGAAGTTTCATTGACGAACGGCCGCAGACTTTCAAGTGCCCGCTGTAGATCCGGTGCCGTTCCACTAAACAGAGCGGGCATCGCTTCGCGAGGCACTGCAAACCCTGCGACAGCCAAGACGATGGCGAGAACCTTCGTTTCCGGGCCAAAGGTCTGCCAGATTGTCTCGTAGTAACTTCCCAGATCTCCGCCATACGGTATCAGCTGATCGAGGCTGTGCTCCAAAATGATGCTCTGCCGACTGATGTCCTCTAGTTGGATAAGGCAATAGTGAGCGTGCAAAGGCAGGCCTTCCGTGATCTCAACGAGGCGATTCGCGACAGACTCAATCGCGTGTTCCGGAACGTCAATCGCGGGATGGGTCCTCAACATGGCCTTGCAGTCGTCCATGTTCATCCGAGGCACAGGATACCGGCGTTCTGAAGGTATTTGTTGAAAGAGAGCGCGCACCCTTGCCGACGTGATGTGCCGCGTGCCGAAGATAATCGAGACATGCGACGGTGGCGGTAAGAGCTGCTTTAGGATCAGCGCAAGTTCATCCTCATCTTCGGTGCGGAGCACATGATCGAGCCCGTCCAGAAGAATGACTAACCTTCTTCCGTCTTGGTGGAGTTCAGCAGATGCAGCGGTGAGGATGTCATTGAGCTTATCGAGCGAAGGGTTTATCGGTACATCGGTATATGTTTCCAACTCCGCGATGAGAGCGTCGGCCGTCCGACGTGAATTCAAGCGCTCGAAGATGGAGTCATCGTTACCATCGAGGAAGTAATGATGGCGAATGCAGGGGACATTTTGGAGCTCCAAGTATTCAGACAGTTTTGCTAAGAACGTGCTCTTGCCGGAACCGGGTACGTCGGACAGGATGTAATCGCCACCGTCAAGCGAAAGCAACTGCTGCGCGAACGCCTCCAAAAGATTGCCGCCGAGTGGAACGTAGTCAGGGGCAACCGGGAAGGCTTCGCTCAATCGCTCGACCTTGCGCCAGCCGCATGCCCGTTTGATGGTTTCGAGGTCGACTTTGATCGTAGTTCCGTCGGCGTTTCGCCGCGTAGACCAGATCGAAATTTGATCTAATAGAGATGAGAAACCCTCAGACGTTATGTTGAGTTGGTTCGCCCGTGCTCTTAGCGCTTGCTCCGCTGGATCGATGTCCGGGCTGTTGAAGCGGAACGCGATGGTTGCCAGGAATGCGTCGAGGCGTTCGGAAGCCTTACCAGTCTGATTACGGAATGATTCGAACGTAGTCGAGTTGTTGTGGCGGAGCTTGGTGGACTCAATCTTCTGCGGAAATCCAGCACTGAGGACTGCAGCGAAGTCCTCTGCCGGTGGTCTGTTTGTATGGAGGACGGCCTCAATTGATTTGTATTGCGGGTCACTTTCAACAGACAGCCAGGACTGAAACCATTTTTCGAAAAGTGAGCGGCTCCGTGAGGTTTTCCTATAGAGTAGATCGTCGAGTGACAGGCCAGGTCTATCGGGTCTTTCGGTGACGTGCTTTATCTGAACAACAGACAAGGTCTTATCCGACCTAAGGACTACTACATCGTCGAGGAATCCGTATTCCTCGGCTTCGAATTGAATCCAAAGGAAGTCCGCCGGATGCTCCAACCATGACAAAGCCGCATCCATTCCGTAGAGGTCTTGGTATTGGAACCCCTCGCGAAGTTGTCCGGATTTTGTCAGTGGTGACATCGACAAGTTCATCACCTTTAGAGAAGCTCCCGTAATGCAACGAATCGGGCCCGTACCTCATCCCAGGACGGGTGTGAGCCGAAGCAGAGGACTTCGCATTGACCCCTATATTCTTGGCCGATCTGGACAAGAAGCTGTTCATTTGGAAAGAGGGCATCACTGTTGGCGAAGCTCATCTGCGCAGGATGAAAGTAGCTTTCGGGAAAATGGGCATTGCTGATGAGGTCGTAGTCCCGTTTGATAGCGGCGTATTCCGTTGTTCGGAGCATCTCCAGAACTTCGGGCTGCTGGGAGAGCTGGTAGAGATCGTAGTAGTGCCGTGCATAGGTTCCCAGAGGACGTCCATCCCGTTTCAAAAGCTCGATCTTGCTGTGAATCGCGAACATCTTTTCAACGAAGGTGCGCCTGAAGTGCAGTAAGCGCATTGGAAAGGAGCTTTCATCCTCCGCGCCGAGCGTGACTCCTGTCTCCAAGAGGAACTCACTCAGATAGGAGGTGAGTTCGACGTTCGTGGTAGGTTCTCGACCGCTGGCGGTGCCGGCTTCAAGCAGTACTCTGTTTGCAACTTCGCCTGGGCCACCGTAAAGCTGCGGATAAGAGAAACGGTCGTTGCGTCCGAAACTGCCGATGGTCCGGCTCTCGTCTGGCAAGAACTCCAAGGCGGGGTGTGAGGCGACCGCGTCCCGGAGATTCTTTAGTTCGCGGTCGATACCCCGTTTGGTGAGTGCTGGTTCGAAGGCGAGTGGGTCAAGAAAGATGTCGATGTCTTCTGAAAATCGCTGGATGATGTTCCAGCCTTTGGAGAGACTGGTCCCTCCTTTGAAGATGACCTTATCGCCTGCGATTGTAGCGATGATGCGCAACACCTCAGTGACGTAATAGTCCTTTTCAATAATTGCTGGGCGCAATCCTCGCGCCGCAAAATGTTCCGCGGCACGAAGAATCGCTTGGGAGAAATCGGGATGCTCAAAGAGTCTCACGTTGTGAGAGCTCCTTTGCCTGCCATTTGCGTGCGTGCTTCAGAGAGGCGAAGTATCCGAAATCGAACCGGGACAATGGATTCAGAGAAGTTCGCAAACGTCTCTGGGCGCCTGGATGCTGACCAAGCTCCTCTGCAAATGCCCCAAGGAGAGCGCGAACGCGAGGTGGCTCCGAATCGGCCACTTTGAGCAGACGCTCCAGCAGGCGATCGGTCTTAAGAAGGGCCAATGTCTTTTGGGTCGTCTGTTCGGGCGACAACTCGCTGGACTTGCCTCTCTTGCGCAGGAAATCGAGCAAGGCTGCGTCTTGTTGGGAAAGGTTTTTCCACGCCTCGGGGCGGCGTGAATGAACTTTGGTTTCGGTACCGATGAGCTTTTTGGGAAGGCTTAAGGAGTTGGTTGCAACTTCACTACGTTTGGGGATTTGGGTTGAGAAGCCGAGCAAATTAGCGGCTGCGATCCCGGTTGGAAAGATCGCTTTATTCTGTTCCGCCAATTTCTGTATGGCTCGGGGGTTTGGGCGGCTAGGACCAAAGGGGGTAGGGCGGGACCGATAGTAGATTCCTTTACTCAGCCGTTGCAGGGTCCCGTTGCGGGTAAGACGCGAGAGTGTCTGGGCAACGGCGGGAAAAGGCTGCTCCCGAAAGTCCTCGTGACGCCACAACCGCTCCCCGCCGCGTTCGATCTTGCTGCGGATGGAGCTGGCGGTACTGCGGGTTTTGGCGGACTGTGCCATATCCCTACTGTGTGTCTTTCATGATTGAGTGTCAAGTTTTTTTGCGATAAAATTTGACACTAATCAAAAGAATCTACATGTTTTCAATGGCTTGCCATGTTTAGCTACGAAGATAGCCCCAAGCAGACTGAGACTAAATCGCAATCCCCGGCTCCATTTCGATCGCTGAAGTTTTGGTCACACTATGTCCGAGGCTGGTCGTGAGCGAAGAAGCATTATTCGTGAAGACATGGGCGTCGTGGGCGGCGCGCGACACGGAGACGTATGCGAATCGCGGGTTTATCAGCTCGGGGTGTACGTTGGTGTCGATGTTGACGAGCACTCGGTCAGCGGTAAGTCCCTGGGAGCTGTGGCTGGTCACGGCATAGCCGTGGTCGAAGTGCCGCATCTGGTCGGCGTCGAAGGCAACGGATTTTCCGTTGTCCATGCGAACGGTGAGCTGCCCGTTGCTGGTGATCTGTTCGACGGTACCGAAGTCGCGGTTGGCAACGCCTAACTCTTTGGATGGGGCTGTGAAGCTTAGACGGTCGCCCACCGCAAACTCTCGTTCCAACTCGCGGTAGATGGTTACACCGTATAACCGCGCAGGGTTGTAAGTGACCGTGGTTCCGTCCTCTTTCTGGACGGTGAGCAGGTTGTCTTTCGGCTCGGTGGCGATAATCTTGGTGTAGCTTTGCTTTTCAATGCCGATGTCCTGACTGCCTCGCGGATAGTGGAGTACATCACCCACGGCATATCGAGCGGCCCAGGTCCGGTCGGCTCCGGTCATATCGGAACGCGGCGCGAGAACGCGCATCGCATGATCTTCCCTGGCGACTGTGCCGAGGGCCTGCAGCTCAGAACGCACGGCCTGGTTGATCTGACGGCGCGAAGCGTTGTCCGGCGAGACGACGATAGTGTTGTCCGGATTGGCGGCGTAGCTTCGCGCAATCGCGCCTATACGCTGCTGGGCATCGGCAATCTCCGTAATGCGCCCCTGTTGTTCCAACAGGGCGATGCCCTCCGCGACTTCGCCGCGCGACAGATGCTCGACCGCTTTGAGCAGGTCCGGGGCGTCTCGTTGACGCACGATCTGGTCAAGTTGGGTGGTCTTCATCCCAGCGTTGACCAACTGCTCGAAGGGTTTGCCCGCTTCGACGCCCTGATGCTGACGGGTATCTCCGATGAGCAACACGCGGTCGTTGGATTCGAGTTTGGCGAGGAAGTCGCGGACCTGTTTCGTGCTGGCAAGACTGGATTCATCGAGCATGTAAAGATGACGGTCGGGGTTCGGCTGGCCGGAACGGACGAGAAAACCCTGTAGGGTGTCGGCAGAGATACCGGCGGCGCGGAGCTGGTTGGCGGCGCGGGATGTCGGAGCGAAGCCTTCGACGACATAGCCCCGTTTTTCGGCTGCTTCACGAACCCATTTCAGAAGGGTCGTTTTTCCGACACCAGCCCGTCCCTCCAGCCCTTGCACGACATCGCGCGAGGTCAGAATTTCCTCGGCGGCAGACCGCTGTCCGGCATTGAGATGCTGCTGCTTTTCGGTATGAGCGACGGCAGATTGTATGGACATGATCTGCTCGGCGCGACCCTGCCCCTGTTGCATCCGGCGTAGGATTTCTTTCTCGGCACGGATCGTTTCGGCGGTCGTGAAGCTGCGGCCTGAGTCGTGCTTCTGTCCGGGCACAAGCTGGAACTCACCTGCGGTAACACGAGCCTCAAACCCAGCGCGAACTTCCGAGTACGTTATTTCACTCATACCGCGTCGCAAAGCGTCGCGGAAGAGGTCGCGTTCATCGGTGACGGCCTCGCGCTCAAAGCTGCGGTCGCGGGCATAGGTGACAGCCTGCCGTGCAACCTGTTGCGAACTCTCCCGGTCATGCTCGGGCGCATATTCCTGACCACGTTTCCGTGCTTCCAGCACAACTTTGTCGGCCTGGTTGCCGAACCCGGCGGCGATCTGTCGATGAGCGGCCAGCACCTCGGCGGGTGAGTGGATTTCCTTCTTATCCCGGGTGGAGTGCGCGGCGATCTGCGCGGCCTCCGGCCCCTGATAGCCGGTCTTTTCCAGATGTTCGCGTATCTGCTGGCTGCGGGGGCTGGAGGCGTCAAGGTACTCCTGGGAATAGCCTTTGATCTCCGGTGCGCCACTGCGTCCCGGCTCAATCTCGTAGCCAAGACTGCGGAGGCGATACGTCAGTTCCGATTGATAGACGGCAGTGGCAAACTGTTGTGACTCGAACAGGCCACGTTCCTGCAAGGCCCGCGTCTGTCCGTTATCGCGCACGGCGACATTGAAGATGACGGCGTGTGTGTGGAGCTGCGGCGCGGCGTAGCCGTCCACGGGGCGCGCGGTGTCATGCTCGAACTTCGCGGCGATGAACTCGCCGGTGGTTTCGGCGGCGTGGTTGCCGCCGATGCGGGCTTGCGTGTACCTTTCCAGTTCGCTCAAAGCGACGTTCACCGCTTCCCGGTGCGCGTCCCTCACCCGGTCATCCTCACCGACGAGCGCGGTGAGTGAAACCGACTTGGGTGCGGAGAATGTGGCGTCCCAACCGGCACGATGTTCTACCGGCGCAACTGTCTTCCCATCCGCGCCTTCGTACTCCTGGACGACGCGATGACGTACAAGCTGTTCAGCGGTGTGGGGGTGCTGGCCGTCCGCAAGCCGCGCAAAATGCTCCTCCTTCACGGCCCCGGCAAGGTCAAACTTTTCAGCCAGCTTGCCATGCCACTCGCCCAAGGTCCGGTCGTCTTGCTTCCAATAATTCTGTTCATCAGACATGAACTCTTTGGCGTGGTACGTCTGCGCCTGCGATGCGGAGAGAGGTTTGGAGATCGTCAACATAGTTAATCTCCCAACGAGAATCCTGTCTCGACCGGCTCGTCTTCGCTATCGCCGGGAATGCTGGTTGCCGTTATGTCAGCAGACTTCGGCGGCTTCTTCGTCAGCGTCTTCGGATCGAAGGTAAGGTCATCGTCGTCCAGCGGACGCGGCACAAACGCGGGCTGCGTGGCGGGAATGTCGTGATAAACAAACGAGAATCTGGCGACGTGGTTGCCTAATTTAAGAAAGGCGTGCCGGTCGGGGAGACCGGAGATTTCCGAGTCCAACACCAACGGCTCGACCTGGCGCTGCACACTGAAATTATTGCCTGCCCGCAGCCCGGTGGAGTGCGTCTCCTGCAGCCGCTCGATCTCAACTTTGCCGATGGCGTTCGACATCCACTCGGCGGCCTTGGGCTCCGTGGTTTTAAGGAATATCTTCGTGGCCGGCTGCGACAGCATGACCTCAGCGAGATGACCGTAGATCATCTCAAGCTGGGCCTTACCCTGAAAGCCAAGGATGAGCGGGTTCTTCGCTTTTCTGTTCTCCGTGATCGCAGTATGCAACTGCGGCAGACGTTGCAGACTCGCCAGCTCGTCCAGCACGAACCAGACGGGATGCTGGCTCTCTTTCGGCTCGTTCAAAAGACGCAATACGAGCAGGTCAATCCATAGGCTGTGAAGCGGACGCAGGGCCTCGCGTTCGCTGGGCTTCGACGTAAGGAAGATCCATCCTTTGCGATGGTCTGCCCATTCGGTCGCCGTCCAATGGCTTGCGAC
This sequence comes from Granulicella sp. L46, assembly GCF_009765785.1. Taxonomy (GTDB): domain Bacteria; phylum Acidobacteriota; class Terriglobia; order Terriglobales; family Acidobacteriaceae; genus Granulicella. The sequence goes on along the minus strand of NZ_LMUT01000007.1, from coordinate 319,042 downwards.
CTTGTCTTTCCGTGGAAGTATTCGCAGGCTATCGGCGATCAACCCGAGTGAGGCCAGTACGCCGTTGCGCTGCTGCTGCGCTCCCTTCGCAATCATCATCGCCATCTCCGTGTTCTGGACGCGGCGGTCGATTTCGTCGGGGTTCGCCATCCACTCGACCAACTCCTGCGGCGTGGGGCCGAAGGTCAGCAGATGGGCAAAGATTTTCTGCGGAGTCTCGGTGAAAAACTCGCCCTTCTTATCCGTGGTCGGTTGGTATAGGGACGCGGCAATCGCTCTGGCCTCGGCGCGGCGGCGCAACTCTTCGGACGGTCCCCAATAGGGGCAGCGTGCATCGAGCGGATTCAAAATGATGTCGCCGCGGCTAGGGTCATAGAATCGCTGCACAAACTCGCAAGCCGGGTCGTACACGATGGCAGAATGACCGCGCTCCCTAATCTGTACGAGGAGCTGCATAACCAGCCTGGACTTGCCCGCGCCGGTATCGCCCATGATCTCGATGTGCTGTCCTTCGGCGCGTTGCGGGATACGCATGAGGTGCTTCGACTCGGTGGTTGTGAACCCGACGCCATCGCCTCGGACGGCTTTGTTGAAGCCTTCTGGTGACACGAGCACCGGCCCTTTCAATAGCCGCCCGTACTTCATCTCTTTGAGCCGCCGAACGTCTTTGCGGACAGCGAACGGAAGCTGGAGAAGAAACACGGCGAGCCCTGACCACAGCGGTATGCCGAAGATGCCCAAGAGAGAAGCACCGTCATAAACGAAGCGGCGAAGGTAGTCATGAAGAGGGCGGTTCATGTAGGCAACCTTCGGTCCCCGATAGAGAAAGGCGATGCCGGAGGCATGGGCCGCTGGGGAGAGCGCCAGGGGTATCGGCTTGCCGATTAGCTGCGGTGTAGAACCGGGTTGCACGTCGGCTTCCGTGACAGGACGGGTGTGACGCTGGCGGTCGGCTACCGTAACAAGCTGGTACTCGCTGCTCTGGCGGATGGTGCCAAGGAAGCCCGTTTCGGCATAGCAGGAGAGATAGTAGCGTTGCAGCGGAGTCATGACAAAAGCGAGGTGGAGGTAAACGCAGACGACGGTCACCATGAGCGCAACGAACACGGCTCCGAAGCTGTAGACGGGATAGTGCGGCGGGTGAACGATGGTCTCTTTGCGTCCCCATTGTGTGTCGGTCATGGCTGTTCTGTCATCCCTTCCGCATAGCTGGCGAGCATGTCTGCGGCCGCTTTGCGCTTATTGGTTTTCACGTACCGGAGCATTTCTTTGAACTGCTCCGGTGTCATCTTTTCGCCTCGCAGCAACGGCTCAAGGGTGTTGATGAGCAGGAGACGCAGGGCTTGCACTTCGGCAAACAATGCCGCACCATCGCCGTGTTGCGGTCCGTTCGTGGCATCCAACAGAATCTCCCGCGCCCACTCGCGGAGGTTCTTTCCGCTGCTTGCGGCAACCCGCAATAGCGCTCTTTCTTCAGTGCGGGTAAACCGCGTGGCGATGCTCTGCGTGCGGGTCTCCCGTCCCTTCAGCCGCTGGAGGCGGCCTTCGATTTCAGAGGTCTGTGAAAGCATCGCTGATCCTTCTGAGGCCAGCTTCTGGCGCGGTTCCCAATGGAACCGCCAGAATTTAGCCTCGGCGGCAAGCCGCTTGTTTTCTGTATGTTTCCTGCTGGAACCAAATTGGTTCCAAACGCAACCCTGCGAGGGATGGAGTGTCAACATTCTTCCGGTGCGAAGCACCGCTGTGCTTCTGCCCCGGAATGAAATGGAGGATCATGCGCTCTTCGCCGGCGACAGGGGAGCGGCGACAGGCCCCGGAAGATGCTTCGGAGCAGACGGCTCTGAAGCCTCCGCAGCTGGTGCTTTCCGGATACGCAATGTCGAGGCGACTTTCCGGGCTTCTGGACTCTTCAGGAAGTCCTGGAAGTCGCGATCCTTGCTAAAGACATAGGCCAGAGCTTGCTCGACGACATCATCTGCGCAAGCGCGGATGAATGCCGCGTACTGATCAACCTGCGTTGCGGTTGAATCAGTGAGACGAATCGAAGCGCTGATCTGACGGGTTTGGACAACTTCTAGCAGTGGCATTGTGGTTCTCCTTTGAGGTATGAAGTGAATTGAACTTGTTGCGGGAAATCATCCGCTGCGCTGTGGTCGCAATCTCTCGTGCTCTGGAGGAGCAAAGACCAGGCGCAATCTGCGGCGAACGCCGGCGTTTCACCATGGCGATTACGTCCTCAATCCCCTGCCCTTCCAGCAAGCAAATGCGAGCAGAAGCAATGTCCACAGTGCGCCGCGCATAGTAAAGCGCGTTCGGCTTGTCCGGGCGTCGGGAAGCGAGCGCGAGCGTGATCTTGTCGCAATCTTCTCCGACGGAAAGCTGTTGGAGCACCCACGCCCAATCCCTCTCCGACGGGGTGTTTTTGTAGGATGGGTAATTGCGCGTCACGCCGCGAGGGGTTGGCACGGATACGACAGCGGAGCCAGTCAGCCGGAAGTCGTCGGGGTGATAGCTCGCGTCGCCGAGGTATTCAACGGTGACAGTGTGCGCGGGATCGTACTTGCGATTGTGGAATCCAGGTACGCGAAGGACGCGATTCCGATCGGTGCAAGCCGGATCCCCGCCAAAGGCTATGGTGAGGAGTTTCAGATCTTCTTCCTGCTGGTCGAAATCGAACCCTTCGACCCTCCAAAGCACCTGATACTTGTTCGGAGATGTCGACAGAATTGCGGTCGGAATTGGGACGGCGTCCGATGTCCGCAGAGCGGTGACCCGTTCATCTCCATCGACGTCGATGTCGATATAGAGATGGCGCACCTCCGCGATGCAGTCCTTCGTCCGTCTACGGCTGCCGGCGCGTAACGGATTCGCGGCGACATAGACGTTTGCTCCGTTCTGATTCTCGTGGCGAAGCCATACAAGATATCTGGAAGACAACGCTTGCTCCAACCGGACGACGCGCTGGGGCACAGACGTGGGGTTCTCCCTACGGAGGAGAACTGCAATCGTCTCGGCAGGGTTGAAGCATCGGGTTAGGAATTCTTTCGCGATTGTGGTATTCATTGGGCGCCTCAAAGGTTGGGAAGCCCGGGGTTTACCGGGCTCCCGAGTTGACGGAAGGAAAGCGGCTTATGCGGCCGCTTCCATAGGAAGTTGGGATTCGGTCTCCTGCTCCTCCGAACCGGCCTTTTCTGCCCGGTCCAGCTTGAGGATTGAACTTACCCGGATCTCCCAGATGGTCTTCTTCTGGGCTGGCTTCTTGCCGACCTTCTCCGTCTCGTACTCCCGGCTGCGAAGCTCGCCCTCCACCTGCAGATGAGCGCCTTTCTTCAGCGTGCCGGCGAACTCCGAGAGCTTGCCGAAGACCACGCAACGGTGCCATTCGGTGTGCGAGATGTACTGGCCGTCTTTCTTGTAAGAACTCTTGGTTGCCAGCGAAAGTGTGGTGAAGCTGCGGTTGTCGTTGGAGCGAACCTCTGCGTCGTTGCCGAGGAATCCGATGAGGGTGACTTTGTTCTGGTACATGGTGGTGATCTCCGTTTCGTTTTGAATTGCCCGTATCCTGCTCGGGTCACACCTGGCGAAGCCTAGCGAGTGGGCCCGGCTCCCAAGTGCCAAGCTCTGCATTTACGGAGGGTCCATCACGGATGGAAACCGTAACCCGTAGGGCGACGAAGTCGAAGCAGAGGAGCGCCGAGCCGCAGGGCGCCGGATAGCCCCGAAGCGTGACCCCGAGTAGAGGACGGGATAAGAGGCGGATGAATCCCATTGGACCGAAGTCACCCGTTCGTTTCTCGGCGGCGGATGTTCGCCCAAATCGCAGCTCCACACTGCTGGCTAGAGTTCTGTTGAAAGACGGCATTTTGCCACGGCCGTTGCGCCTTTCGCGGCTCAGGGACGGCACGCGCGGGGCGTTCAGGGACAGGTGGGGCTTTGCTGCCGAAATGGGAGCATGAAGGGACATCGGAAAGACCTCAGATTCGGGTTGGGTTCTCTAGCGTTTGGACGGGACGTTAGGCTGCGGAAGCGCGGTAGACCTCCTCCGTCTGGAAGCTCTGGTCTGCATGGGTGTAGCCATTGACGGTTATCAACTCGCGGACTCGTCGCCGGCCTGTGTGGTCGCGCTCGCAATAGAGCACGAAGTCGATGGCTTCTGCGGTCTCCGACCGGATGAAAGCGTGATTTAGATTCGGCCTTGCACTCAGGGCAAGATTAGAGAGACGACTGAGAGCATCCCACGCAGATTTGGCATGGATCGTCGATAGCGTTCCGCCGTGGCCGGTGTTCATGGCCTGTAGCAGGTCGTAACCGCATTCGTTCCGGATTTCTCCCATGATGATCCGGTCAGGACGATGACGAAGAGCCGCGGCCAACAGTTCACTCGGAGTGATGGCAACCTGCCCGGGAATCTCTTCCACGGCCTCCCAGCGAACGGCATTCTTGTGCGCGATCTTCAGCTCCGCCGGCTGCTCAATGATTAGCAGGCGCTCGTCCTCCGGGATGTGGTCAAGGAAGGCCTTCATCAGTGTCGTCTTGCCTGACCCGGTTCCGCCGCTGATCATGCCGTTCTTCTTTTTACCGATGAACTCGACGACGGTGTCCCGAACCTGCTTCGGCATGCTGCCCGATGAGATCAGCTCATCCGAGGTGTACCAGCGGTTGAATTTGCGAATGGTCAGCGTGGGGCCGTTGATGGACGAGGGCGCCCCGACAACAGCCACGCGGGAGCCGTCTGGCAGGCGGGTGTTGAGAATTGGGTTCTGTGTTGTGAGGTCCTGTCCAAGGATCCGAGCCACCCGCTCAATGGCCGCCTGCAACCGATCGTTGGTATATGGCGTGGACAGTGGAATATGCTGAACGACGCCGGCCCGATCCGCATAAACTCCCGTGGTCCCATTGATCATCAAATCGGAGATCGAAGGGTCGAGGAGCAACGCACGCAGTTCTTCAGGAAAGAACGGAAGAATCAACTCGTAGCTCATCTGGATTCTCCCTCTGCTGGCTTCGGCGCTGTGATCGAGACCGCGGCTGTTGTACCCGGCGGTATCGGGTCAACCGAAAGCCGATTCTCGTGAAACTCGGTAATGGTCAATCCGAGCGGATTGATCGTCTCAAATTGAGGGAAGATCCGGGCCTGATCGCTGACCTGCTTGGGATTGAGGTAGTACGTCACGCTGAGCAGCCAATGTTCCGTCCGTGGCTCCCGCGAGTTCCTCGGCGAGTAGAGCTTATCCAGGGTGACAAGTGCCGTCCCCCGAGCGATCGTCGCGCCCTCAATCGTCTCTTCGGACATGGACGTGATGGTGACGTTCTTCACCTCCACATCGCTCTGTTCAATCTGCCCTCCGACGACCTGAGAGACTAGGTGACTTTGGTTGTCCTGGGTCATTAATTGCGAGGCTAGAGCCTGGGACAAGAAGTAGTAGTTGAGCGGGTACTTCTTACCAATTGTTTCCCGGGCAACTGTATAGCGATAGTTCGCCCAATCCGTCAGATACGTACGCACCTCGCCTTCGCGGGGGCTGTAGTTGAGGTCGGTGTATTGGATGGCCTGCGCCCTGCCCATCTCATCTATTCGGATATACCGGTTGGCGATGGGCCGATGAGCCAGAGAGAGGATCAGACCAAAGGCCCCGAGCAGGAGGATCGTTTCTGTGCCAATCACGAACCTGCTGAGTTTGCGCTCGGCGTAGTGGGATGAATAGACTTCGTTCCCGATCTCATCGGCAAGCATCGCCTGATTCGGAGTAAGAGGAATCTCAATTGGAAGAGTGCGGCTGGACATGAGGCACCTGATTCCTTTCGGCGACCGCGCGAAAAACCACGGTGGCGTAAATTGCCCCTGCAACTAAGCACCCGAGGAGGACGATCAGAACTAGATACCGAAATGGTCGTGTTAGCCCGAGCCTGCGAAACGCCAACACATGGAGTAGAGGTCTGAACATGGCTTATGCTCCTCCCGCGATTACAGCTGTTGATACGACGTTGCTGATGGCGCTTCCCATGCTTCCCGCCATACCCGCTGCCCCACCGAAGATCGCCTGCGTCATGCTCGGGATGAAGAGCATGTTGACGATGAAGGCGATGAACACCATGGTGCACGGGATGAGATTGGCGAGCCACATTTCCATCGAATAGTTGCCGTTGAAGGTTTGCTGAATGAAGGCGTTCATAAATCCTGACCAAACGAAGATGAAGGCGGCGGCAACAGCGCGGATCATGGCAAAGCTTATAAGCACGTCGAGAAAGTGGAAGAATTTCGCTCTAAAAGTTCTTGTCATCAGCAGTGGGACAAAGATCGGTCCAAAAAGCGCCGTCACTCCGTAGAGGATGAAGGCGCTGCAATTTATAAGAAATAGGATGGCGGAAGCGAGTCCAAGGAGTATCTGGACAAGGAAATAGCAGAGGATTTGAACGGGTGCGGTAATGCTTGGCATTGCTGTGTTGTCGCCGGCGGTTTTGAGCAGATGGAGGAGCGAGTCCAGGGAGCTCTGGTCGAAGGCAGCGACCATTGCCTGAGCAATATAAGAAAAGAAGTGATTGATGCCGAAGCTCGCGCCAGGAAACGGGTTCACCCAGTAGTTTTCGAGCAGGCAGCAGATGATGAGTTGCAACAGGAACTTCGTCAGATCACCGGCTTGTACGGGTTGATGGTGCAGGCGAAATGTCATGGTGGATGTTTGCCAATTGATGACCATACTTATCAGGGTGAAGAGAGCAATGCAGCTGAGCTCCGTCATGCCAAGCTGCGTGAGCGCACCACCATTCTGTGTGGTGAGGTTCGTCAAGTTATTGGTGAATTGATAGAGCCAATCCACACCGGAACTTGCGCTCGGAAGTGCCTGTGTTAACAACACAATAGAAGCCATGACGGTGTCTCTCTCTGGTTTAGGGGATGTACGTCTTCCAGGTCTTACCTTCGTGAGCGGCGGCGGAGTTGTGGCGTTTCTTATCCGCCTCGACCTGCCTCCGGAATGCTTCGTCTCTTTCCTTTTGTTCCTCAGCGTTTTTCTGCTGTTGCTGGAGAATTGCGGATGCCCTGGCGACGGCTGCAGCGGTCTTCTCCGCTTGATCTCGTTGATAAATCACGGCACCGCCGATGACGGTCAGTGCCGCAAGGATTGCAAGGAGGATCTTCGTGTTGATGACGTTCAGCATTGGGTCTCCCGGATTACGGCAGGTAGCTCTGCCATGTACTTCCTTCATTGGCTGCGCTCGTGTCGTTTGCCGCTCGCTGTGCCTGAACCGCTGCAACCGTGTTCAAGTCCTGAGCGGCGGCATTCCGCTGTTGCATGTTTGCCACAGTCATCTGCGAAGCAAGACAGATCTGCATCGCCGCCTGAGACTGCATCTCCGTCAACTGTTGAGCCTGAGCGGCATTGATCAGGTTCAACTGCTCGACTTCACTATTCGTTGCCGACGTCACGTCGAACTGTTGCTGAGACAGGGCGCTGTTTGCCGTGGCGTTCTGGCTGCGTGCCGACCGGTACTGCCCGACTGCGGTTAGGCAGTCCGGCGAGACGGAATCGGACATTTCGACCATGGCGAGTTGGGAGAGCTGTGGGCTGTTGCCCACTGTCTGACCCTGGAGATAAGTGCTGGTGGTGCTGTTTACCGGGACACTGGCCGTCGTCCAGGCCGTCGTCGAGGAACTGGGCGAGTTGCTGTTCAGGGCAGCGCTGAACCCAGAGGTTTCACCAAATGTATTGGTAACGTGAGCGTTTTCGAGAGCGTTGAGGGTGGTCTGCCACTGCTGCTTGAAGGAAAAGTGGGTGACGTTGTTCTCGATGGTATGGAATTGATTGAGGGCGGTGGTCGCTTGTGAGACGAGGCTCGCGTAGCTTGTGGGATCGAAGACGATGTCTCCCATACCAAACAACGCGAAACTCGGCATGGTGGTCGCGAGCAATAATCCACCCGCGATCAGATACTTCTTACGAATTTTCAGTTTGTAGTTCATGGCGGCTCCTGCACGGTTAGGGTTCATTGCACTCAGAGCAGACAGTTTCTGTGCACTCCGAAAGCTTGGAAAACCGATTCTTCCGTGTGCTCCTTCCCTGCTCCCCGACAGACAGGTCGGCGTTTTAGTTACAAGGCCGGATCGACACGATGTTCCGCATACGAAGGAATCAGGATGTCGGTGCCGATGTACACACGGGCGCGGGACCCTTCCTTAAGCGTGATGATGGGCAAACGATTCAGGAAGTGATTCAGGATCTGTTCCCCTTCGTTCGCCGATTGCGCGGAGATGCCATTCCGGATCTGGGTCGAGGGAGAGAGGACATTGCCGTCATTACCAATCTGCGCAAGTCCACCCAGACCCCCTACTATCGCCGCGGCCGCGAACGCCTGGAGGTAGCGGTTGTCTACCTTTGTGGCGAGGCCAGTAGTTCCCAGCGGGTCGAGGCCGATATATTTGTCCAGCTCGATCGAGAACCCGTCAGGGCAAACAGCTCGGTGGAATGTGACGAACATCTTCCGCTGCTGGGCATTGCTAACACTCTGTACCGTTCCGATCAGGCGGGTGCCCTGGGGCAGGAGAAGCTGTTGATGATCGTGGGAATAGTAGTCGGTGGTAAGCATGATCAGGATCGGCCCGGTCAGGCCACCGTCAATGTGATTGGTGACGACCCCCTCGAAGACTGTTCCCTCGAAGACCCGGTAAAGCCTTCCTTGATAGCTGTCGAAGCTATATGGCGCCATCGGGTCGGCCTTGCTTGCCGACTTCCCTTCTCGCAGCCCTGTCGGCTTTGCAGCTTCGGGCATGTCGGGAGCAGGAGCATCCCCTGAAGCCTTCGAAGGCCCCTCCTCCCGTTCAGATAGGCCAGCGGCCGTTGGTGAGATCACTGGGACAGCAGAACTTACATGGCTGAAATCGATGGCGACGGTGTCGCTGTTCAAAGCATCCTGATGTAGCTTCTCGCGTTCCAAGACCTTCTGCTTGGCTTCAGCGTCAGCCTGGGATCGGTCCGAGGTTTGCTTTGGCGCGTTGGGGCTATCGCCGTAGATCGCATCCCTTTGCGCGGCCGTCATATTCGGCGCCCCCTTTGCTTCGGGACCAGGGACGGCCTCCGCCTGCTGAAGTTGTTGCATAGCAGCTGCGAGCTCCTGTTGCCGCTGCTGGTCTGCGGCATCGTTGCGAGCTTGTATCTGCTGTTGGGACTGAAAACTGGACACCTGTTGCGGGTTCGCAGTAGCTGGGCGCATCGGCAATGCACTTGCCGGTGCCGATCTCTTCTTACCGCTGAAGAGGCTGGATACGTTGGCGATACCGATCATCGCTACGATCGCAATGAGCGCAATCATAACCGGCGTGCTTTTCTTGACCGGACCTACAGCCTCACGCTGGGCCGGAACGGTTGCAGGCGAGTTTTCGTTGAGTTCAGGCATGGCTAGTTCTTCTCCCCACTTCCGGTAGAGGTCACATGAAAGTCCACACGTTTCTTACCGATCGCAAGGTATCCGTTGTCGAGTTCCTTTGGGACCGTATAAAGTCCGTCGCTGTAGTCGAAGTTGATGAGCGAACCCTTGCCGTCTTTCAGCTCATAAAGCACCGGCGTTTCCTGGAATTGCCCGCGGAGGTAGGTAAACTTGTCATCTCGCCAGATCTGCTGCAGACCCAGCTCCTTCGCCTTTTTGGCGTCCCAGGTGTAGTCGAAGTGGAGGCTGCCGGGATACTGGCTCCGGTAAGCCTCGGCTTTGACCTCTTCGGCCTTGAGCTCGGCGGTCTGCGCCGCCCTGGCGACGGCGGCATCCTGCTTAGCCTTCTCCAGTTCAGCTGCCGGTACAAAGACCGGCATTGCCACCAATCTGTCCTGGGAAGCCTTGTCCCCTAGCAGAAGGAAGATCTTCGAGTCGAAGTGGCTGTCGGCATCGCCCGAAATTTCCTGGAGCTGCAGGGTGTACTCGTTTCCGTGATCCGAAACGATGTGGATGTCGGTCGTGACGCTGGCGAGTTTGGGCTTGACGCTGATAAATCGACTGGCCACATGTCCGGCGTCGAAGACCCAATCGACCGTGTCTCCGCCGAAAACGGTTGCGACCTTCTCCTGATCCGGAAGCAAGATAAGGGTCGATTGCAGCAGGCCGGCGCGGATCACCGGTGGGGCTTGCGCCTCGGTGACCGTGACCGACCGGGGCGCATTCGGCTCAAGGTGTCGGGTATCGGGTTTAGCCGAGGCCTTGGCGATCACGCAAGTAAGGGAGAGAACGGACGTCACGGCGAGAATCGTTGGCGGTTTCATAAGGCCCTCTTTTATGGCAATGGATTGGCTACACTGCCTCTCCCTGGGCGAAGCGAGCGATGCCCTCGGAGAGTCCGTACTTCGCTACCAGCTTGGTCCGGCGTACCCGGTCTTTCGGTTTGGTCGAAAATGTCGCATAGCTGCGGCTGTCTAAATTCAGCGTCACGACCTTGGTAAGGCCATCGCGCCGGATGTAGAGTCCCTCGCGATCCTGAAGACTCTCAAACAGGGCGATCTGCTGTTCGTTCATCTTGAAAAGCTCGGCATACCGCTTCCGGTTGAACGTCGCATCCTTTAGGAACAGAAACGATGTGCAGGAGTTCACGATACTGTCGGCATTGGCTCCCAGGTCATCGGCGGACTGGCCGATCAGGGTCACGCCGCCTAGATTCTTGCGGACGGTCTTGATGGAGGCCAACGCCCCGTCGAGCAGCTGCTTGTTCTTCATTGAAGAGAAGATCTCTTCGATCAGGATGTGTTTCGGAACCCCGAGATTGGCGGGATTGAAGAGAACGTCATTGATGCGGCGCAGTAGCCAGACCATGAGAGGCTCGATGAGATCGGCATACTGCTCGTTGTTCACTCCCTGGAAGTCGAAACACTGAAGGCGAGAGAGGGAAAGACTGTCCTCGATGTTGTCGAATACGGCGTTATAGATTCCCTTGCCCACCCACTTCGATAAGTAGCGGTCGAGCTTCTTCGGGAGGAAGAGATTGGATAGCCGGCGATTAGCCGTGTCGAGCAGGTACATATCCTGAACCGCTTTATGTATTACGTCGTCGTCCTCGGGCTCTAGCTCCGCGCCTCCATTTGTCAGCAGCAACTTCACGAACGAGTACAGAAACTTGATGTTGGTTTCGGTCGGCTCCAGGGCGAACGGATTCACGCGCGGACCGTCCTTGCCGACACGATCGACCTTGCCACCATAGAGTTCGACTACACTCTCGTAGCTGCCTCCGATATCGAAAATGTAGGTGAATCCGCCGTATTTCTGTTCCAGGGCCACGAGGGCGTTGCCATGGACCGACTTCCCGGTCCCTGTCGGACCGAGGATGAGCATGACCCGAACACCGTCCACATACACGTCCTGAAAGAACGGCGTCCGTGTGCGTGTTTCGAATACATTCAGGTATTCGTTGTCGAGATCTTCACAGTGCGGGTGTCCGATGTGAGGAGCGAACACTGAGGAGAGCCGCGCGTGGTGGTCTTCTGCTAGCCACATCGGGAAAACATTGAACTTTTGGTTGCCAGGAAACATCGCGTAGAACGCAGACAGATTTCCAAGGGTCTCTTCCATGACTTGTGCGCGAGCATCCACAAAGGCGCGGTGCACAGCGGGAGCGACCGTGCGAAGCTGTTCCGGACTATTTGTTGCGACGAGGAGCCTGAGCGAGAACTCGCCTTGCGCCTTCTTGTCGAGCGAACGGATGACATCGCTGAGATCGTCGACATTGTTGTTGGCGGCCCTTGCCCCTGCGCCCCTATCTAGCGAGGCCGTGTCCCGTCCGCTCATCACGCGAGTCAAAACTCCGACCTTGAAGAAGGAGATGAACTTCTCCTGGGCGTCTATCTCACTGCGAGCAGCGGACGTCGACTTCACGCGCCATGTCGAGCAAAGCACACTGTCGCAGTCGAGTGTCAGCAAATTCGAGAAGAGGCACGGGCGCGAAGCCTCAGGCGTTGTCTTCAGCGAGAACATCTGGACATGCCGTTTACCGACTTGCACGTGGTCACTGTGCCAGGCAACAGCGCTCTTTACAATCTGCCGGTCCACGCCTGTGTCGCTGTGGAGTTGATCCTGGCCAGCCCACTCCTCGAGGTTGAAGATATAGCTGAAAAACTGGAAGGCGGCGTTCTTCCCGAGGAGGCGGAGTCCAAACGAACTGCCGAGGTGCCCTAACAGGAGCATTGCGGTCTTTTCGAGGTTCGAAAGCATTCGCGACGTTTCTACCGCATTATCTTTCGGCGTCCGCTGGAATTCCTTCGCCTTCGACGGCTCCAACGTGAGGCACCAGTGAAGGTCGATGCGACGGAAGGCAGCATTCTGTCCGAGGAACACAAGACGGTCACTTGCGAAAGCATCGGTGACCTCGTTTAGATACTTCTTTTGCCGAGGTAGCGGAAAGCCGGACATGACCCGCGTGTATTGATAGAGGCAGGAGCCTTCTGGTAGTCCGCGCAAAGCACCCTCGATCGAGCGGACGCGCGATTCCAACTCCAGGTCGGTCAGGCCTTCCTCGTCGACTCCCGTGAGAGAGAACAGGCATCCGTAACCGCCGCCTTTCAGAGCAAAGACGCTCGGCCCGACAAAGCGCGATATCGGAACGATGCTGCAGGCGGCGCCGGCCTTCACAAACCACGGATTGTGTTTGAGTCGTTCAGTGTTTGCGCGGGTCATAATAGCTCTTCTGGCTGAGGGCGAGACCCCAGAGTTGGAACATCTTTGGGTGGTTGCGAACGATGAGCCAAGCACCGCCGGCCAGCGTCGGGAAAGCGAGGATTGCCAGCATTCGGAACCCAACGAGGAAAACCGTTACCGTGACGAATACGATCGCCATCCATGCTGAGAGGTCCAGGCCAAGTTTGGCCCTCGGTCGATTCAGCGCTTGGTTTATGGGTAACGGCTCTCCCCGCTTGGTCGTTTGCATGGCAGCTCCTACATCGACTGCCCGGTGAGAGAGCCGATCCAGCCCGCTCCCCAACCGAGTACTCCGGCGCCGAACAGCGCACCGAAGAGACCCGGAATAGCATCTTGAAATCTTCCCGACATCATGCGGATTCCGGCGAAGATCAATCCGCCAAAGCAGATGATCGCTCCGGCGTATATCGCAAAAGTCTTAAAAGTTCCCATAAGCGTTTGGGCGCCCGAGAAATCCATGGTGCCCTGCGCTTGGGCGACACTTGCGAACGCAAGCGCGAACAGAGCTGGAGCCATCATGCGACCGCTCTGGGCGAGCCGACGCGAGATGGGTTGTGTCCACTTATTCTTGAGTGGCCAGGTGGGAGCGGAAAACGTTTGAAGAGAAAAAACGAGACGCTTGTTGCGGGACATCGGCACCTCCAGCGACTGTGATCCAGTCGGGTATGCCAGGAAAATAAGACGTAATGATGCCCTGCGTCCAATTCATCTTTTCGATGCTGCTATCAGTCCGAAAGATGGGCTTTCAGTCTTTCAGATTGCATCGAAGAGTGACTGGCTTTCGAAACTGTTTCGTTTTACGGATTGCGGCTTCTTCCGGGTCATGCCGCTCGCTGGGGGCGAGACTTTTTTAGGAGCCCAAACGGAGCCGTACTCGCCTGCACGCTTCTTTAATTCACGTAGCAACATGGCGAGAGCGGGGTGCTGCGAGATTGGCTTCAGCACAAGTGCCGTATCAATCGTCCACTCGGCTCCGTGGATAGGGCGGGTTGTGAGCCCGGGAAGCAGGCGAGTGCCCGGACGAACCAAAGCGTAACACTGCCTCTCTTGCACCATCCATTGAATGTGCTCCCTGTTCGTCGTTGGATGGCTCTTCTTAGGCTGTATGCCCACACCCTGCAAAAGTTCCAGCATCCGAATATATGCGATGTGGTGAACCTTGGGGTATTGAAAAAGGGACAGCTTGCCGTTCAACAGATGCGTAGGAACCGCTTCATGAGAAGCCAATGGATCATCGCTACGCATGCAAACGGAGAAGACTTCGCGCTCGACAATGCAGGTCATCAAGTCTGAGCGGTGTTCTATAGGCAGCGTCACGAGAGCGCCGTCTAGTTCACCACTTTCGACCCGAGCCTCAAGAGACAAAATGTCGTCGCCGTCGGAAAGGATGTCGCAATATGGAAAGATTCGGCGGATCGTATCGGTGATCGAACCTAACGTTCGCTTTGCTACCAGCGATGAGAAGCCGAGATTAAGAGGTGTGATTTGCCCAGTGCGGAGCGCCTTCAGCATCTCGATGACTTCTTCTCGAAGAATCAAGAGGTCTCGTCCGGCGACCAAAAGAATTTCACCATAAGGGGTTAGAGAAACTCCATCTCGATCCCTGTTGAAGAATTCAAGTCCTAAGAACTCCTCAAGTTGCTTGATTTGCGTGCTGATGTTGGACTGCGTCGTATGGACGCGGTTGGAAGCGGCAGTCATCGTTCCCTCTTCCGCGACCGCTTGAATGTACTTTAGGTGACGAAACTCCAATTGATCTGAGTCGCTCATATGGCCCCCGATTCCCAGCAAAAGCGGTGAACCTACTAGACGCTGATCGTTCTCACGCCCCCATAATGAACATTTTCCACAGAGTACCTTGATAGTTAACGCTTGGTCAACACCATTCTTCTTAGAGATTGCGCCATCGTTGCAAAGAATTGGACTTTTGGTGACTTCGGACCGACTCTGTGGGTGACGGAGTCAGTTTCTAGCGATACTCCGTACGTCCATAGCGTCTGCGGGAGGAGTCAATATGAGGTTTCACAGTTTAGCTATCGAGAGTTCGGGAGACCCAGCGTTCAACGGCCTGGCGAAAGCTCTAGCAGGCGAAGTCGCGACGCTACTCAAAGCCGAACTCAGCCGGCTTTCGTCAATAGATGTGCAACCCGTACTTCTCGACGTAAAACGGACGGCCATTTATCTGGGCAGGTCGGAGCAGTCAGTCCAACACCTCATCTTCCAGAAAGAGTTGCCAGTGGTTCGCAAGGGGCGTCGAGTCCACCTTCATCGCAGTGATCTTGACGCCTGGATAGAAAAAAACAAGTATTGAATACGCGCTAGCACTTTCGTTACACTACTCCTATGGCGACCAGTAACTACGGAACGGGGACCATCTACCAACGTGGAGACGTATGGTGGGTCAGGGTTTACGTCGACAACAGGCCGGTCTCGCGATCTAGCAAATCAACGAAGAAGTCAGACGCGATCAAGTTGCGTGATCAGATGCTTGCCAAGAAGCACCGCGGTGAGATTACAGGTGGAACACCAGACAAGGTCCTTATCGGTGAACTTCTCGACGATGTTCTAAAAAGCGACATTGAAGAATCGACCCGGTACATCTGGAAAGTCGTGGTGGAAAAGAACCTCAGGCCGTTCTTTGGCTCCATTCGTGCCGCTAGGCTCTCAACGGACATAATGGAGCGGTATCGAGAAAAGCGCGTCAGTGAGGGCTGTGCTGAATCGACAGCAAATCGTGAGTTGTCTGTATTGAGAACTGCATTCCACAATGCTAGGAAGCGAACTCCTCCGAAGGTGGTTGTCGTTCCCTACTTCCCTATGGTGCAGGAGACGACCGTTAGGAAAGGCTTTCTTAGCGACGACCAGTACGCAGCCCTTCGTGATGCGCTGCCGGACGAACTAAAACCACTCTTCGTGTGCGGATACGTCACGGGCATACGCAAGGGTGAACTAACAGACATTCGATGGCAGCAAGTTGACTTCGACGGAGAGCTTCTCGCTCTGGAACCAGACGAAACGAAAAACCGTGAGGGCCGTACGGTGCCGATTCTCAAGGGTGACATGCGTAATTTGCTGCTCGCGGCGAAACGGGATCGAGATGAGAATTGGCCCGAGTCGCCTTGGGTCTTCAGCCGGGAAGGAAACAAGATCAAAAGCTTTCGCGTATCGTGGCAAAACGCCTGCAAAAAGGCTGGAGTCGCCGAACTCCAGTTTCACGATTTGCGTCGTTCGGCCGTGCGGAACATGCGTCGTGCGGGAGTACCGCAAGTGATACGCATGAAGATTAGTGGGCACAAAACTGACTCAATGGAGCGGCGTTACAATATCGTAGACGCCGAGGATTTGGGCATCGCTAAAGAGTTTATGGAGCGCCGCATGAAGATGGCGGAAACTGTCACGGTTTTGTAACGGTTGTACGAAACGGCGTGAAACTCGGGGATACCATCGCTCTATAAGATTGAACAACTTAGACACCACGAAACTCCATAAAACGTTCTGTTTTGGCTTGAGGTGCTAGCGCCGCAAGGCATAGGGGTTCAAGTCCCCTCCTCCGCACCAAATTTTGGAATAGAAGAAGTCGACCTACATAGGTCGACTTTTTTGCTGCCCTCGTGAAGGTTGGAGCTGCCCCGGACGCAACAACGGCGCGTCATCGACGCGCCGTTGCTCTTGCAAACTTCAGAAGCTCTACGCGAACGAAGAGACCGCAGCCGCTTCATCATCCTTGACGTCGAACACCGTCACCAGCTTCGTGATCACGAGCAGGTCGCGCACCTTGCTGGTCAGGTTCAGCAGCTTCAGCTCGCCGCCCGCATTCTTCACGCCGGTGTAGGCGCTCACCAACTCACCAAGCCCCGAGCTGTCGATATAGTTCACCTCAGCCAGGTTCAGCACAATCTTTTTCTTGCCCTCGGCCAGTAACTTGTGCACCTCTTCACGCAGCGTCAGGCCGCCCTCGCCCAGGGTGATCTTCCCACTCAAATCCACAATGGTTACGCCGCCCACTTCCCGGGTCGTAAATTTCATGCTCATGCTGAAAGCTCCTTCTTCACTCGGTGTTTGATCAATTCAATTTCCGTGCCGGGATTCAACTGGTGAAAGTGTACCTCATCCATGATGGCCTTCATCAGGAATATCCCTCGCCCCGAACTGCGCAGAATATTCTCCGGCGCCAGCGGGTCGGGCACCGAATCCGGATCCAATCCCGGTCCTTCATCCGCGACCTTAATCCGCAGCGCCTCGTCATTCAGCTCGTAGCTTACGTGCACCTGCTTGGCCGGGTCCTTCTTGTTGCCATGCAGGATCGCGTTGATGACGGCCTCGCGCACCACCATCGCGATCTGACTGGAGGTGTCTTCATCGAATCCAGCCTCACGCGCCAGCCCCTCGGCCTTCGCCTCCACAGGGTCCACGCTCGAGAGCTCAGACTCCAGCGTCATGCTGCCACGGTTTGTCGTTGAATCGGTCAAGACCGCCCGTCCTCCAGTGGAGTGTACCCTGTCCGATTCCAACTACGGAACAAGGGCCTACAAATATTTGTGTTTCTATCGAGATGCGCACTGGCCGGAAGGTCGCGCCATGAGCTAGGATCACTGACATGCCGGACAACATAGCCATGGACGACCGGGACGAAGCGCTGTTTGCCCAGCAGCAGGTTGCTCGGCTGCAGGCGCTGCTCGAGGCCAGCCGGCTGATCCATTCGACCATCGTTCTTGACGATGTATTGAACACGGTGCTTAAGATCGTTGTCCGCGAGCTGGAGTTGGACGGGGCGTTTTTCAAGCACTTCCTCAACAGCTATGGCGATGTCCCCCAAACGTTCTCCGTTCCCGACCGCGATGCCGTTGGCCACCCGCTGGTTGAACGTACGGGCGACACAGACCTGTGGACCCGTTTTCCGCTACACGACAAGGCGGGCGCAACCTTCACGGAACTGATTGTCATTCGCCCGGCAGGTCGAACGCTGACGCTGGATGAACTGGACTTCATTGAAAGCCTTGCGATCCAGGCTGCGGTAGCGATCGAGAACGCTCGTTTTCACGAACGGACAGTGCAATGGCAGCGGGTGGAGAGCGACCTGGCCTCGGCGCGCCAGGTCCAACGCAGTCTGCTGCCGCAGGAGATGCCGAATATCCCGGGCTATTGCATGGCTATCAAACAGGTCACGTGCTATGAGGTGGGTGGCGACTACCTGGACATCGTGCCGATGGCCAACGGGAAAACCACGATTGTGGTGGCCGATGTGGCGGGCAAAGGATTGGCGTCGGCATTGGTGGGTACAAGTTTCCGCTCGGCGTTCCGGGCCATGGTGAACTCGGGTATTCCTCTGCTCGAGATCGCGACGCGCATGAATCTTCTGCACTTCAATGAAGGGGAGCAGTCGAGGCGGCGTTATGTCACTGCTTTCTTTCTCCAGCTGGATCCCGAGACCGACACGATGGACATTGTGAATTGCGGTCACAATCCGGCGTTCCTGATGTCGCTGAGCGAACCTGGAAGCGAGCCTGTGCTGCTCAAGAAGATTGGAGCGTCGGGGACGCCGGTAGGCTTGTTGCCTTTCAGTACCTACGAGGTCGAGAGTTTCTCTTTACCCGTCGGGTCCCGGCTACTGCTTTATACGGACGGGATGACAGAAGTATTTCGCAGCGACGTGAAGGGTGGGACTGATGACGAGTTCGGCGAGGATCGTCTGCTGCAGACGTTTCTAACGTGCCCGGCGTGTATTCCGGAGAAGATTCTGGACACGGTCTGGTCGACGCTGGACGAGTTTGGCAATCAGGAACAGTCCGACGATATGACCGCTATGGTGTTAATGAGAGAAGCGTAAGCGAGGCTGCCAGTGAGCGATAAACCGAACCGCCGCAAAGGCGATAAATTCAGCAACAGTATCGAGCTGCGACTTCCCTCGCGTCTGGGCTACGAGAAGGTAGCGATGAACACCGCGGCCAGCGTGGCGCGCCTGATGGGTTTCAGCGACGAGCGCGTCGATGATCTCAAGACCGCCGTCGCCGAAGCCTGCATTAACGCGATGGAGCACGGCAACAAGCTGGACGAGGCGCTCATCGTTGGGGTGATTCTGTCGATGGACGCCAACTCGCTTGAGGTCAAAGTCACCGACAATGGCAAAGGTCCCCAGAGCAAGACCGACGCCCCTGATATCGACAAAAAGATGCTGGGCGAAGAAGACGCCCGTGGCATGGGTATGTTCCTCATTCAGGCCCTGGTAGACGAGGCCGAGTGGGTCAGTTCTCCTCCCGCAGGCAGCTATGCCCGCATGGTCATTCACCTCAGCAACCCGCCGTCTAACGCGCCCGTCTAGCTATAGAATGATCTCGACAACGATCCAGATAGTGGAGAGAGCATGCCCGAATTAGTTACCCGCGTTACCGTCGAAGAACTCCCTGCCGCCGCGGGGGATCCCATCACCGTGATGCGTTTTTCGGGCGACATTACCAGTGCCTCGCAACCAGCCGTGATGGGCACCTACGAGGGTCTGCCAGATAGCGTCAAACGCATCCTTTTAGACTTTTCAAAGGTGGAATACCTCAACTCCAGCGGCATCGCGCTGGTCATCCAGATGATGATCGCCGCCAGCAAAAAGGGCCAGAAGATCCATAGCTTCGGACTCAGCCCTCACTTCAAAAAAGTCTTCACCATGGTCGGCATCACGAAGTACACCACTCTGCATGAAGATGAGGCCACCGCCTGCGCCGCGTTTGATTAGGTTGCGGGCGTGAGCATGCTGTCCTGCACGGCGTTCGGAGCTATTCCGGCTTGAGAGTGGCTTGTTGCCAGTGATACACTCAAGGATGGAATACGGTGTCTGCGCCGCAATGCGCAAGGTTAGTTTTCGGCACCATCCGACTATTTCGCCGCTCTTGCGGTCCTAAGGCTAATGCTTCGACCATGTTTATTCTTCTAGTGATCCTGCACGTTATCGTTTGTCTGTTCCTCATCGGCGTCGTCCTCATTCAACAGGGAAAGTCGGCGGACCTTGCTGGCGCGTTTGGCGGACAGGGTTCACAGACGGCATTCGGACCTCGCGGTGCCGCGAATTTGCTTACGCGCCTCACGACGTGGTCGGCCATTATTTTCATGCTGACTTCCATTGCGCTGACCGTGGTGATGTCGCGAACGAGCAGCAACCGGTCTGTGCTGTCGAACCTGCCTAGCCAGTCGACGCCTGCGAAGAAGTAATTGTTAGCGTTCAATCTCCAAAGCGCGGGCTGCCAGCCTGCGCTTTCGCTTTTTTAGGCCAGACTGTATTGAGCAAAGGAGCTCCGGTGATTCGCGAAACCTTGGCTGTGGGATTACTCGGCTGCAATTGCTCGATTCTTGGCGACGAGCAAACCCGGGAAGCCATCGTTGTGGATCCCGGATACGACATTCCTCAGATCCTTGCGCTGCTCGCGAAACATAAGCTGACCGTGAGGAAGATCCTGGTGACGCACGCGCATATTGACCATATCGCGAGCGCAGTTCAGTTGAAAGAAATCACCGGTGCGCCGATCCTTTACAGCCAGGCGGACCTGCCGCTAGTGGCGATGATGGACGCGCAGGCTGGGATGTTTGGATTGCCTGTGCCCACGGTTCTTCCGCCGGATCATTCGCCCGCGGATGATGAGGCTGTTGAAGTTGGCGGGATCAAGGGGAACGTGTTGTACACGCCCGGACATTCGGAAGGCAGCCTTTGTCTCTATGTACCTGATGAGCATCTGCTGCTGGCGGGCGATACATTGTTTGCCGGAGGAGTCGGACGCACCGATTTCCCGGGAGGAAATACCGGGAAGCTGCTTGCGAGTATTCATGACCGGCTGTTGACCCTTCCCGATGAGACTCTCGTGGTTCCTGGACATGGTCCGATGACGACCATTGGGGCCGAACGGCAGACGAATCCGTTTCTCGTGTGAGGGGAGGACGGCGGCGTCTACTGTTTCGGGAGAAGTGAAAGGCCTGCTGCCCAGATTTCGGGGGGAGTTAGAAGGCTGACTACTGCTCTTGCATCACCTAGGCCATAGAAGTCGCCGGGCTGCACGAGTATTCCGCGATCGAGCGCGGCAGCTACGAATTCCCTGCCCTCAAGCGTGCGCGGGACGCGAAGGACTGCCGTCCAGCCGGCCTGCAGTGCGAGCCTTTGGACGGCGGTTCCCTCAAGATGGGTGTCGAGAAGTACCAGATTGGCGCGCATGCGTTCGCGAATCTGTTGCTGTAAGGCGTGGCGTGCTGCCAGCCAGTTGGGCAGAGCATGCTGCACCGGAGCGTTCATCGAAAGGAAAGTATCGGCGATGATCTCGATGCGCTGCATCGCCTCGTCTACTAGCGAGAAAGGACCGCAGGCTACGATCCAGGAGGCTTTCATCTGCGGCAGGCCGCAGACTTTGCTGATGCCGCTCAGGACGAAGGTGAGGCAGCGGGATTCTCCGGTCGCAAAACTCGGCTGAGGTCCTGCGATGGCATAGTCGAGAAAGACCTCGTCGACGATCAGGGCTAAACCGCGGGCTGCACAAAGGGTCTCAAGCTCGGCGCGTTCCTGCTGCGAGGCAAAGTTCCCCGTTGGATTATTGGGGTGGACGAGGATAATTGCCTTCGTCTTGGCAGTGATGGCTGTTTCCAGAGCGTGGAAATCGATGGACCAGCCGTGTCCTGAGGCAAGGTCGGCATTCGGATCGTAGAGCAGCGGATACTCACGAAGCTGTACGTCATCCAGCCTCGCGATGAAGTCGAAGAGCGGATAGCTTGGGCTGGCAACGAGTACCTCGTCGCCTGGATTGCAGAGGATGCGGAAGAGAAAGCTGTAGGCTTCACTGGTGCTTGTGGTGAGGCAGATGTGGTCGAGCGGAATGCTTGCTCCGGCGTCGCTGTAATAACGCCCGACTGCTTCGCGAGCCGTAATCATGCCGAACGGTTCGGGCTCATATTGGAGAGCTCCGGGATTGTGCAGAGGGGCAAGAAGCGCGGCTTCGTCGTACTCGAATCCGCAGTGCGTTGGGTTGGAAAGGGTGAGGTCAAGGAGCTCGCGGCCTGACGCGCGGCGCTCGCGGATTGCCGCTGTCAGCTCATTCTCAGCAAGGTTCCAGTTGGTGCGCTCGGAGAAGTTCATCAGGCCTGTTCAAAGTCTCTCATGTCGCATCGATCGATCCGCTCGCCCATAGAATGTAAGTATGGCGGATGAATCAAAGATCAAGATCAGCGCGGTGTTGTTTGACTATGGGATGGTGCTCAGCAGCGTTCCGGAAGAGCTACATTGGCGGGCCTTGGAGCGGGTTTTGGGCGCTGAACAAGCTGACTTTCAGACGGCGTATTGGAAGTACCGAGATGCTTATGATCGCGGCGCGTTGAGTGCGCAGACTTATTGGGAGTCCGTCGCCAGGGAGCTTGATAAGCCTATCGACGCTGAGGTTTTGCGTGCCCTGATCGATGCCGACACTGTCGTTTGGACGCAACCAAATGTGGAGATGATGGAGTGGGCCGCGCGGTTGAATCGGGCTGGGATCAAGACCGGAATTCTTTCTAATATCGGCGATGCGATGGAGCTTGGCGTACTCGGGCGCTTTCCCGCGCTGGGTGAATTCACACATCACACGTTTTCGCATCGGCTCGGAATTGCCAAGCCGGATGCGGAGATTTATCGGCATGCTGTGGTGGGGCTGGGAGTGCCGGTGGGGGAGATTTTGTTTGTCGATGATCGCGAGGAGAATATTCTGGCTGCGCGCGCCGCGGGGATGGCGGCGGTGCATTACTCAGGACACGAGGGGTTCGTGGAAGAGATGCAGCGGATCGGGCTTGGATCGTTACTCTACGTTTAGCGGCTGGAGTTCGATGGGTACGCGCTCCACGATCTCAATGCCAAAGCCCTGCAGCGCGGGGACGTGCTTCGGGTGGTTGGTGAGCAGGCGGATCTTGCGGATGCCGAGGTCGGAGATGATCTGGCCACCGAGGCCGACCTGGCGGAGGATGCGCTGGTCGGGGGCGCCAAGAGGCTCCGGCTCCGCGCCACGGATTGTACGGTGGATGCAGAGCTTTGCGGGGTGAGCGGAGCGGTCGATGGTGAAGCCGCGCTGGGTGTGGTGAAGGTAGATGAGGGCACCGACGCCGGCTTGGGCGATCTCGCGGAGGCTGGCGTCGACAGTTGCGCGGCAGTCGCAGGCGGTGGAACCGAAAACATTGCCGGCGAGGCAGTGGGTGTGGACGCGGACCAGGACTGGCGTGTCGGACTTTGCGGCGGCGGTGAGGTCGCCGAAGGTGAGGGCTACATGGGACTCGTCGCGCGCGCCCAGATCGCTGACGGTCTGAATATCGCTCTCGTAGGAGAGCATGCGGAAGTCGCCGTATTCCGTGGGTAGAATGCCTTCGGCGATGCGGTGGATGTAGCGCTCGTTGGCCATGCGGTAGCGGATGAGGTCGGCTACGGTGACCATTTTGAGTGAGTGAATCTTGCAGAACTCGATGAGGTCGGGAACGCGGGCCATGGAGCCATCTTCGTTCATGATCTCGCAGATGACCCCGGCGGGGATGAGGCCAGCCATGCGGGCGAGATCGACGGAGGCTTCGGTCTGACCGGCGCGAACGAGGACTCCGCCTTTGCGGGCACGGAGGGGAAAGACATGGCCGGGACGGGCGAGGTCGTTGGGCGAAGAATTCGGGTTGATGGCGACCTGGATGGTGCGGGCGCGGTCAGCGGCGGAGATGCCGGTGGTGACACCCTCGCGGGCCTCGATCGTCTCGGTGAAGGCGGTGCCGAAGCGGGAGGTGTTGTCCTGGGTCATGGGGCCGAGACGCATGTAGTCGGCACGCTCTTCGGTAAGGGTGAGGCAGATGAGGCCGCGGCCGAAGCGGGCCATGAAGTTAATGGCTTCGGGGGTGCAGAACTCGGCGGCGATGGTGAGGTCGCCTTCGTTTTCACGGTCTTCGTCGTCGATGAGGACGATCATGCGACCAGCTTTGAGCTCTTCGAGGGCTTCGGGGATGTCGATAAATCCAGCGGCGCGGTCAGTCATATCTTTACTGTCTACCGGGGTACCCCTCCCCCTCTAGTTGTTTTTTGCTCCCACTTCTATTGTAGCTACTGGCGTGGGGCACTATGCCAGGCTTTAGAAGTAGCATCTGCCGCGGAATCAGTAGCTTAGGCTGGATTCTTAGCGGCAGGGTTTGACGGGTTTAAAGGGTGGACTCAATCTCAAAGCCCCAGGCTTCGAGGAGAGCTTCGGGGATGTACTTTGAGTTCTTATTACGGCGGGCCCACTCGCGAAGGCGGGTGGAGCGGATGTACTGGTCGGGGGTGAGTTTGTACTCTTTGACGACCATCTCGAAGGACGTGATGGTGGGGACGACGGGGCCAATGGGCTCCGGCTTGCCCCAGTTGGGATTGCCGCGACGTTTTGCCATGGATTCGGTTCCTCGCTATTCAGGCGGCTTGTTGCCGCAACACTTCATTTTACCACTTTTGGGCGAGTGCAATCGCGGGTGGTTCGCGTGGAAAGCCCGGAGCTGAACGTTTGCGCCAAGCCCCCTCGTCAGGGGTGGTTTTTGAGCGGCGTCGGGGTCACTGTTCCGATTTGCTACAGCATTCCATGTCGGCCTCGTGGTGCCGATACAAGCCTTCAGAAGGGATTAGACCCGCTTGTACCGATGGATGAGCGCCGACGTTGAGATCTGCTCGCAGCTTGAGGAAGACCCGTCCCGGGAGCAACCGTTACCGGGCCCACGGAACATCGACCGAAAGGAAGTTCTATGAGGAAATTAGCGGCAGACCGCAAGCTGATGGCATGCCTGGCGGCAATATTAATCGTTACAGCGATGCTTGGAGTGGCGTCAAACTACGTCCTCTCCGGGGTAAGCCGGACGTTCGAGACGGCGGTGAACTCGACCGCGCAGAAGCTGTGGCTGGCTGGCGACATCAATATGGCTGCAGGCGATATGCTGGCGGCTCAGCGGGGGATTTTGCTGTACACGGATGCGCAGGAGGTTGCTTCGAATGTGAGGCTGTTTGACCTCCGATCCATGCAGGTGGATCGAGATGCAGCGGAATTGAAGTCGCTTTCGGTCAATGACGAGGAACTGAAGATTATTGGCATTGTGGAAGACAGCAATCGGTCTTACCGGAAGACCGTCCATCATGTGATCCGACGCGATGCGATGAATTCCCAGGATTTGAATGAGGTGGCGAACGCCTACAAGAGCATCGACGAGATCACGGACCAGCTCGAGATTCTGGAGAAGAATTATCTGGGTGATGCTCTCGCCAAAACCCGGGTGAGATTGGAGTATGGCCGCATCGCGTTGGGCGGGTGTGCAGGGATTGCGCTTTTAATCGTTCTCCTCGCGCTGCAGGCGGTGCTCAGTATCGGGAAAGCGCTACGAGGGTCGGCGAAAGTAGCTCGCGATTCGGCGGAGCAGGCGCTTGCCTCGGCTGCATTTTCTGAGTTGCTACTCAACAGCATGCCCTGTGCGGTCTGCATATTAGACGTGGATGGAAATCTCAAGCGAGGAAACAAGAACTTCCTCGGCTATTCTCGTGCAGATATGCTTGAAAAAGGAGTCCTGTCCATTGTGGAACCAGAGAGCCTGGGGGCTGTGAAGCAGGCACTCGTGGCTACATTGGAGGAGGGCTATGCCGAAACAGAGGCCTACCTGGTAAGCAAAGACGGAACAAAAATCCCAGCCTATCTAACCCAGACCCGATTTGTATACGAGGGAGAGCCATGCATTCTGGGGGTGGGATTTGATATCAGCAAGCAGAAGAAGGCTGAGCAATACAGCCGCCTGCAGCAGGCGGCTTTGGAGTCGGCGTCGGAAGGAATCGTGATCACGGACGCGGCGGGAAGGATTGAATGGGCCAACCATGCGTTTACCACGCTTACTGGTTACGCATTGGAAGAAGTGCTGGGACTTAATCCGCGCATTCTGAAGTCCGGAATGATGGACCGTGGTTTTTATCGAGCGCTTTGGAGCACGATCCTAGACGGCGAGAAGTGGTCTGGCGAGTTGTGGAATCTGAGAAAAGACGGCAACGTGTACTGCGAAGAGATGCACATTGCGCCGGTGCGGGCTCTGGATGAAACCATCAGCAACTTTGTTGCGGTGAAGCACGACATCACCGAACGCAAGCAAGCGGAGCAAGAGGCGGAGCGCGCGAAGGAGGGGTTGGTATTGCTCAACAAAGAGCTGAGGGAGGCGAATGAACATATTCTCAAAATCTCTCAGACCGACGCGCTGACGGGGCTGGCGAATCGGCGGACGCTTGACGAACGGATGCGTCATGAGATGGCGCGTGCTGACCGGCTGGGATGTGGCTTCAGTGTGATCCTGGGCGACCTGGATCATTTCAAATCGATCAACGACGAGTTTGGGCATTTGGTGGGAGACCGGGTGCTGGTGGCGGCTGCCGGTGTGCTAGCCGACCAGGCTCGACCTTACGATCTCCCAGCACGATTCGGAGGCGAGGAGTTCCTGGTGCTCTTGCCGGAGAGCTCGCTGGAGGACGCCATGATGATCGCCCAACGCATTCGAACCGCTATTTCCGGAGTTGCGGTCTCGGAGGTGACGCGGCAGATCACGATGAGCCTGGGAATCTCTACATGGGGACACGGAGACACGCTGGGCGCGCTGGTGGGCCGCGCGGACGCCGCACTCTATCAGGCGAAGAAGCGAGGCAGAAATCGAGTGGTGGCACAGAGAAGCGATATGCCACCGACAATTGCGGGTCACGTGCTGTCCGTGGACGCACCAGAGGCGTTTGTAAAGATTGCCTGAACGAAATTCGGAGGAGTTGGAGAGGCTGCGCGGTTCGCGGCGGTCTGCCTGGAGGTGATTCCTACCGGGAGTAGCCGAAGACGCCGCAGAGGTTGGAGTTGTTGGTGAGTGCTTCGGTGGTGAGGACGGGCATTTTGGAGGTGGAGAAGAAGGCGAGCTGGAGGGCGCGGCCGGTGGAGTAGGTGGCTAGCCACTGGGTGTCCTCGCCGCCGCAGAGAGTGCCCTTGTGGAGCAGCTTCTTGTCCGAGGGGATGCTGAGACGGTAGAGGTTGCCGCTGCCTGGGGCGTCGGCGCCGAAGGCAGCGCTGAGTTCGGCCGGGGTGAGGGCGCGGATTTGCGCAATCCAGTAGGTGGAGAAGTTGATCGAGATCTTTTCGTCGCTGAGGGCGACGTCGCCGGTGATGTGTTTGGCGGTGGTGCTCGCGGCGCGCCAATAGCCTGCGTCCTGCGCTACGGACGGTAGAGAACAGGAGAAAGAGCAGGCGAACACAACAGACAACAGCTTGAAACGCTTCATGATTTAAGCATGACACTCGATGAGCGGTTGAGCAACCTAATGCGGCGCGGGGATAGCAATCTGATGAGATTGCGCGGCATAGGGGTTGCGGCTTGGGATAGGAGTGTACGTGGATGGGAGATTGATATCGGGAGCTGGGGGAGGGAGGGTAGAGTTTCTGTACCATGGAGAGGCGCTGTCGGTTGAGTCTGTGCAGGGTTTGGTGATCATTGGTTCCCTGCTGACACCCACGGGTTGGGTGGCGGCTTCAGGTTTGGTGCCTGTGAGGCCGGGAATTGTGGCGAACCGGAGCGAAGAATTCATGGACCGAGCGCGATCGGCTGACCTCAGCTTCCATTTTTGTCATTGCGCACAGATCTCTGGTTGAGTACAGTACCTAGCACGATGGACTGGCGGAGCGAGTGCGCTTTTCTGTCGATGGCTACCCGTCCTACCCGCTGAGGAGGATCCATGCAAAGACCTACGCTCGCATTGGTGGTATTCGTCTCGCTTCTTGGACTTGCAGGAAGCGCAAAGGCTGACACGATCGATTTCAGCTTTGTTTCCACGCCGAACAGCAGCGGAACCTACGTCGACGCTTCCGGGACGCTTACGGGGAGCCTCACGTGGTCCACCAACCCGGCCGATGTAAACGTCTTTCTGGAGACTGGTGGAACGATCACGGCCGTCAGCAATGTTCCACCCTCACCCTTCGTGCAAGGTAAGTATCCGCTGATCCCCGAGCTGAATGGCTCGTCGGATCTCGGCGGCAGCAGCGGTGGCTTCCAGTTTAGCAATTCGCCTAACGGGATAATCGTGTCCAGCATCGGAACCCTCGATGATGGCGTGGATTTCTATATGCCGGGGGAGGACAATGTTGGCGGCAAATTCTTTTATGTGATTGACGCGTCAGGCCTCAATGGAGCG
This sequence comes from Granulicella sp. L46, assembly GCF_009765785.1. Lineage (GTDB taxonomy): Bacteria > Acidobacteriota > Terriglobia > Terriglobales > Acidobacteriaceae > Granulicella. Next base: position 291,204 of record NZ_LMUT01000007.1, on the reverse strand, counting down.
CCGGGTAACAGTGAGATTATCGCTACTGATGACGGTTTTAGCTTTTACTACCAAACCAGCGGCACGCTGACGCTGTCGGGACAAGTGGGGGCATACGATCTGACCCCCGAACCGCCCTCGTGGTTGCTGCTTGGAAGCGGAGTTGTCCTGCTCGGCTACTTCTTTTATCGGAGACCGCTGGCCGTCGAGCACTTGTCATGACGACGGCCGGTTGACGATTACTGGTTGGGTGGCGGGGGCGGCGTGTTGGTGATGGGCTCGGGCGCGGCTTCGGGCTTAGGGGCGGTGAGGCCGGGGATGGCCGGAGCCTGGGTGATGGTTCCGGAGGCGGCGTCCGTGATGCTGATGTTGTAGCGGTCGAGGGTGGTGGCCATAAGTTGGAGCAGCGCGGCTCGATCTTTGGCGTAGGCCGCAGTGGCTGAGATGAGGGAGTTCTCGGCAATGGCGAGGTTTCTTCCCTGCTGCAGAACGTTGGCGCTGGTGGAGGCGCCGAGCTTGTACTTCTTCTGCTCGGCGATGAGGCTCTGTCCGGCGTAGTCATGCTGGGCCTGCGCGGCGGCTACCTGGGCGCGGTCGTTGGTTAGGGCGTAGCGGCTGTTGATGATCTGGATGCGAATCTGGGTGTAGAGCTGCTGGAGACGCATCTCGGATTGGCGGAGCTCCATCTGGGAGCGAACCTGATCGGCCTGTGCGGTGCGATTGCGCAGGGGGATGGTGAGGTTGACGCCGACGCCTTTGTTGGGTGAGCTGTTGTTGATGAGGTTGTTGAGCGCTGTGCCGTAGCTGATACTCGGGAAGTAGCCGGGAGTGTAAGGCTCACCGGTATTGAAGTCGATAGCGTCGGGGTTCTGGGCGCCGGCGAGGCCAGTGCCTCCGTAGAAGGCGAAGGCGTCGAGTACGGGAAGGAGGCCGTTCTTTTCCGCCTTGATGGTGATGCGGTTGTTCTTCATGTTGAGAACAGCCTGCTCGATCTGGGGGTTGTTGGCGTAGGCGTCGGCGATCAGGCTTTCGACCGGCTGGTCTTCTTCGGGGAGGCGATCGAGGGCTACGCGGTCGGTTGGAACGATGGGCGCAGCGGAGATCTGGGGATCGTTGAGGTTATGCGCGATCGCCTGCTTCATGATGAGCTGTTGGTATTCGAGATTGGTTTGCGAGGCAATAAGAGCCTGCTTGTCGGCGGCGACGGAGGCATCGGAGTTGACGACATCGAGCGGGGCGAGGGTGCCGATCTGGAGCTGCTTGCGGTTGTCCTCGGTGAGTTGAGTGGACTGGGCGAGAGCGCGCTCCTTGGCCTGCTCGTCCTCATAGGCGCTGACCAGGCCCCAGTAGATGTTTTCGACCTGGTTGACGGTGTAGAGAAGTTGCTGGCGGAAGGCGGAGTCAGTGATGCGGCGATTGTTCTTGGCCTGCAGGATGAAGCGGTCCTGAATGCCGGTGCCGAAGCCCTGGAGAAGATGCTGGGTGACGGTCGCGGTGAAGCCGGTGGTGATCGACGGGCTGTAGGTGTCGAAGGGATTGTTGGAGCTGATGCGGCTGTTATTGAAGCCAACGTTGAAGAGAGTTCCAGTGCCGAAGCCCTGCTGGTAGGTGAAGTTGTAGGTGCTGGTGTCGGTGTAGAGCGAAGGGAGGCCGCCCGAGAAGAGCAGATTGGACTGCTGCTGGCTCTGTGCCTGGTACTCGAGATTGCCGCTAAGGACGGGATCCATGTTGTAGGGGACGGGACCACCGCCGCTGGTGCTGAGCACGAGACCGTTTGCGCCGCTCCCCGTGCCGCCGGTGCCGGTGGAGGTGCCGCCGGGACCGCCGCCGCCGGTGATGGTGGAGCTGGTGCCGCCGAGGGTATTGGTAATGAGGCCGGCGGAGACGCCGCGCAAGCTGGCGCCGGCCCGGGCGCGCAGGATATCGGTGTCGGCGATATCGAGATTGATGCGGGCGATGGCGATGTCGAAGTTGTCCTCAAGCGTGAGGGTGATGGCATCGGAAAGGCTGAGATAGATTTTGCCGTCGCGTAGCAGGTCGTTGAGATGGGGAGTGTCGCCGAGGCGCGGCGCTGGGTAGTTGGTCGCGGTGTACCAGCGTAGCGGGTTCGGGAAACCTAGCTTGCCCTTGCTGTAATCCTTGAGGCTTGAGCGAAGGTAGAGGGGCTCGGTGAACTTTGGCGTAGGTGCCTGAGGGAAGCCTGGAGTTCCCGTGGTGTCGTTCTGAACCGCCTGGGGAACAGCGGGCGCGGTGGGGCTCGCTGGTTGGTTGCTCAGAGTGGTTTGCTGAGCGGCAGCCTGCGCAATGGCGGCTGGGGGTATGGTGCTCACCAACGTAAGTGCCACGCAGACACTCGCCTGCCAATGCCTCAATTTCACGATTCACTTCTCCAGCGTGCAGCTTGATTGGGTTGTAGAGCTGTCGGGCTAATAGGTTTCTAAAAGCTGTCGGTCAATTTTCTATACGGCGATCGAGGCCGGTTGGTTCCAGACGGTTGTGGGAGAACACTCCAAGTATATCCAGTAAAGGGAAATCGACCGCTCAAGATAAGGAGGGTGGACGGCTCACCATGAGAAGGATCGACCTCTCTACAATGGGGAGGAGGCCAGCGCGCGACGATGACTTTCTGGAAGATTGTTCTCAGTTACGACGGGTCGGCCTTCCAGGGCTGGCAGGTGCAGCCGGGCCGGCCGACGGTGCAGGGCACGTTGGCGGCGGTGTTGGAAAAGATGACGGGAGAGCGAGTGCTGCCGCAGGGGTCAGGGCGGACGGACGCAGGGGTACATGCGCTGGCACAGGTGGCGAGCTTTGCGCTGGAGGCGGAGATTCCGGCAGAAAACTTGTTGAGGGCGATGAATCGGTCGCTGCCGCAGAGTGTTCGGGTGCTGAAGGTGGAGGAGGCGGCCCAGGAATTCCATGCGCGACATAGTGCGGTACGAAAAACCTATGAATACAGAATCTTTGAGCGAAGAATGGAAGAGCTGGATGAAGAAAATATCTGCCCCCCGTTTATTGCGCCGTACGTATGGTCTTGCCGGTGGGCGCTCGAGATCCAGGCGATGAAGCAGGCGGCGGCGATGCTGTGTGGGACGCACGATTTCACTTCGTTCGCGGCCGTCGATCCAGATAGGGCAGAGAGAGAGGATGGGTCGACCGGGCCGAATCCGGTGAAGACGATCTTTGCGTCAGAGGTAGTGCAGGAGGATGGGTTGCTGCGGTATCGAGTGACAGGGAGCGGGTTTTTGCACCACATGGTACGGAATATTGTGGGGACACTGGCCGAGGTGGGGCGCGGGAGTTTGCAGGCGGAGGAGATGCAGAGGATTTTGGCCGCGAAGGATCGGGCAGCGGCAGGGCCTACCGCTCCGGCGCAGGGGTTGTTTTTGGTGGCGGTGGAATACGGTGATGTGGGCGATCAGTCCGGCGCGGGGTTGCAGCCATGAGCGCTGTGAACAATCGGAGGATTGCGGCGCTGGCGAGCGATCGTGCCGTGCATCGGGCGTTTGCGTGGCTGCATTTGCATGAGGCGCGGATGCGGCGGTGGCAGATGGAGTTTTTGGGAATTCCGGCGCCGCCGTTTGGTGAGGCGGAGCGGGCGGCGTGGTTCTGCGAAAGGTTTCGCGAGATGGGGCTAGCGGACGCGCGGGTGGATGCGGCGGGTAATGCGGTTGCGGAACTGGGGGCTGAAGGCGCGGGGGATAACGGGCCCGTTGTGATGCTGTCGGCGCATCTGGATACGGTCTTCCCTGTCGGGACGGATTGCGTGCCGCGAGAGGAGGAGGCGAAGATTCTCGGTCCCGGGGCTTGCGATAATGGAGCTGGGTTGACGGCGCTGCTGGGGTTGGCGGCGGCGCTGAAGCATGCGGCGATTGTTCCGGGGTGCACGATTTTGTTCGCGGCAAATGTGGGCGAGGAGGGTGAGGGAGATCTGCGCGGGATGCGGCATCTTTTTGCGGAAGCGCCATATGCCGGGAGGGTGCGGGCGGCGATTGCGCTGGAGGGTGGCGGCGACGCAATGGTGGTGGATCGGGCGCTAGGGAGCAGACGATTGCGGGTGACGATCGCGGGGCCGGGTGGGCACTCGTGGGCCGATGCTGGAAGGGCGAATCCGATCATGACGCTGGCGGCGGCGTTGGTGGAGCTGGGGAGATTGCGGCTGCCGACGCGGCCGCGGACGACGCTGAATTGCGGGGTGGTTCGGGGAGGGACGTCGGTGAATTCGATTCCGGAGTTGGCAACGGCCGACCTGGATTTGCGGTCGGTGTCGGGGATCGAGCTGGACCGGGTGGAGCTGGGACTGCTCGAGACGCTGACGCGAATCGTGGATGCGGAAAACCAACGGAGGGGTGAGGCCGCGTTGAAGCTGCATGTGGAGCGAATTGGAAATCGGGCGGCCGGAGCGCTTGCGGCGAGCTCCGGGCTGGCGATGAGTTTGAAGGCAGTGGATCGGCATTTGGGGATTGCGACCGAGGCCCGCATTGGATCCACCGACGCGAACCTGCCGCTGTCACTCGGGGTTCCGGCGCTGGCAATCGGTGCGGGCGGCGTGGGTTGGGGGATTCATACACTGCAGGAGGGATACGATCCGACGGGGCGCGACCTAGCGCTGCGAAGGGTTTTGCTGCTGCTGCTAGATATCTGCGCGATGACCGCGGAGAGCGATAAGGTGCCTGTCGCGCTAAATGCTGGGATAAACTTTGGGTCGTGAGAACACTTGTACGGATGTGCGTGCTGGCTGGATGGGGCTTGGGGTTTGCGGCGGGGTTACTGGCGTTGGGACAGGCTGCGAAGGCCGGGAATTCAGTGGCGCCCGACACTATTTTTTATGATGGCAACATTCTTACCGGGACGCGGCTGAAGGCGGGCGATACCGACCCTGCGCCGGGGCGTGTGTCGGCCGTGGCGATGCGCGCGGGAAAGATTGTGGCGGTGGGTGGCGATGCCGCAATGCTGGCACTGAAGGATGCGCACACGAAGACGGTGGATTTGAAGGGTGCGTTTGCGATGCCGGGTTTCAATGACGCGCATACACATATGGCTCCGGCCGGGCGGCAGCGGCTCTCGTTGGATCTTGTGAACGTGCCGTCGCTGGCGGTGATGCTCGCGAACGTGCAGGCGTATGCGGTGAAGTTAGGGCCAGGTGAGTGGATTCTCGGCGGCGGATGGGACCACACGAAGTGGCCGGGCACGAAGCTGCCGACGCGGCAGGATCTGGACGCGGTGAGTGCGGGGCATCCCGCGTTTCTGGAGCGAACGGATGGGCATATTGCGATTGCGAATACGGCGGCGCTGAAGGCGGCGGGGATTACGGACGCGACGATGAACCCAAAGGGTGGGCAGATCGATCGCGACGCCGATGGGCATGCTACGGGGATCATTCGCGAAGGGCCGACGATGGCGCTGGTCGAGAAGGTGATTCCTGCGCCGAGCCTGGCGGTGCGGCGCAAGGCGATTGAGCTGTCCATGCAGGATGCGCTGTCGCATGGAGTGACATCGATCCAGGATTTTTCGGACTGGGAAGACTTCCTGGCGATGGAAGAGATGGAGGATCAGGGGTCGCTGCACCTGCGGATCGCGGAGTGGATCGATTTCAATCAGCCGGTTGGCGTGCTGGACGAGCGGCGCGCGAGTCATCCGCCGGATGATCCGTTGCTGCACCTGACGTTTCTGAAGGGGTTTATGGATGGGTCGCTCGGATCGCGGACGGCAGCGATGAATGAGCCCTACTCGGATGATCCGAACAACTATGGGATTGCGCGCTATGACCAGAGCAAGCTGAACCAGATGGCAGCTGTGCGGGCGGCGGATGGATTTCAGCTGGGGTTTCATGCGATTGGAGATCGGGCAAACGATATGGCGTTGAATGCGATGTCCGCGGCCGAGCAGGTTGGGCGGCCGGCAAATGTGGCGGCAGCGCCGAAGAATGCGGGTTCGGGTGTGGTGACGACGGATCCGTCGGTGGCGGTTAAGCCGAAGGATTTTCGGTTTCGGATTGAGCACGCGCAGGTGGTGTCGCCGGGATCGTTTGAGCGGTTTGCGGAGCTGGGCGTAATTGCGAGTATGCAGCCGTCGCACCTGCTGACCGATATGGCGTGGGCCGAGGCGCGGCTTGGACCGGAGCGCGTGAAGCGGGCGTATGCGTGGAAGTCGTTTCTGGATCATGGCGTGACGCTTGCGTTTGGGACCGATTATCCGGTGGAGTCGATCTCGCCATTCCGTGGACTGTATGCGGCGATTACGCGGCAGAATGTCGAAGGAACACAGACGTTCCAACCGCAGGAGAAGCTGACGATCGACGAGGCGATTTACGCGTACACGCAGGCGTCGGCGTTTGCGGAGTTTCGCGAGAAGATCAAGGGGCGGCTGGAGCCAGGTTACCTGGCCGATATGGTCGTGCTGGACCGGGATATCACGAAGGCGTCGCCGCAGGAGGTGCTGCACACACAGGTGCTGCGGACAGTGGTTGCCGGGAATACGGTGTACCTTGCGCCCTAAAACTCAGGTCCCAAAATCCGGACCCGGGGCGCGGAGGCATGTGGTGCTGGCGTATGTGCTGCTGCTGGCAGTTGTATTGGTTTGGGGGATGACGTTTTCGCTGGTGAAGTCGGCGCTGACGGCAACTACTCCGCTGATGTTCAATTTCGTGCGTATGGCGCTGGCGTTCGCGGTGCTGGCGGCGGTGAACTGGCCGAGTCTGCGCGGGATGACGCGGACGGACTTGAAGCTGGGAGCGGCGGCGGGGTTGTTTCTGGGACTGGGTTACCAATTTCAGACCACGGGGTTGAAATTCACGACGGCTTCGAAGGCTGCGTTTCTTACCGGGCTGGTGGTGGTGATTGTGCCGTTGATGAGCGCGATTCCTGGAGTTGCTTTGCCGGGGTCGTTGCGGCCGACGTTCGATACTTACGCCGGGGCGGTGCTGGCGTTTGCGGGGCTGGTGCTGTTGACGAGTCCGCCGGGTGCGGGGACGGCGTTGCTTTCGGGAATTGGTTTGGGGGAGTGGCTTTGCCTGGGGTGCGCGGTGGCGTTTGCGGCGCATCTGCTGATGCTGGCGCGAGCGGCGCCGAGGGTGTCTGCGAGAAGATTGGGGACGCTGCAGATCGGGTTTGCTGCGGTGGTGTTGCTGGCGACGCTGCCGCTGGGCGGGCGGCCGTACTTCCACGGGACGGCGATGCTATGGATCGCGCTGGGCGTGACCGCGGTCCTGGCTACGGCGGCGGCTTTTACGATCCAGAGCTGGGCGCAACAGTATCTCCCGGCGTCGCATACTGCGCTGATTTTCACGCTGGAACCAGTGTTCGCGTGGCTGACTTCCCTGCTTTTCTTTGGCGAGCAGCTGGGGCGGCGGGCGATGCTGGGGGCGGGGTTGATTCTGGCCGGAATCCTGTTGGCGGAGCTGCGGCCAACCTCCCGGGGTAAGAGCCAACTCCTACCCATCGCGGGCGCGTAATCTAGAAGATGCATACTTAAAGACGGAAGCGGGAAAAGACCGGCCGAAGGCAACCCAAACCGGTACACGCCGCGACCTTTCTCCGCCGTTCACGTCTATTACGGTGGCGAACGAAATGCGCAAGCGGCGGACGGCGTAGACCCTATGAGAGCATGGCCGCGCAGGCGCAGAAGTTCACGACATCTAGAAGGCAATCAGAAGCAATCACGAGGATAAATACGACAATGGACTCATCGAATCGATTCGGGCAGGGCTGGCGGGACAAGATCCGCGGCGGACGCCTGGTGACCACTTTTACGATACTTGGAACACTTTCCGCCTGCGTTCTGGCCGGGTCGATGCTGACCGGCCGCGTCAGTGCCAAGCAAGCCGCCGTCGATAGCAGCGATGCAAAACCGCTACAGGTTCCGAATCCAGTGACGCTGTCGAACGGCTTCTCGGCGATTGCGAAGCAGGTGGGTCCTGCGGTCGTCAACATCAACACGGAGATCCTGCCGAAGGAGAGCGCAACTCCCGGGCAGCAGGAAGGGCCGACGGGACGCAACCCGCGCGGGCAAAATCCCGAGGGTGGCCAGGGCGACCAGGGCATGCAGGACTTCTTCAACCACTTCTTTGGCGGACAGCCTGGAGGCGGACAAGAAGAAACCGGTCCAAGCCGGGCGCTGGGTTCTGGCTTTATTGTTGATCCGCGCGGCTACATCATTACCAACAACCATGTGATCGACAAGGCGGATCGGATCTATGTGAAGCTCTCGACGGACTCTGAAGATTCGACCGATCCGGGTCGGCTTGCGACGGTGGTGGGTGTGGACAAGGAAACCGACATTGCGGTGATCAAGATCAAGAGCGACACTCCTCTGCCAACGGTGAAGTTGGGCAACTCGGATAGCGCGCAGGTAGGCGACTGGGTGCTGGCGATTGGCGAGCCGTTTGGTTTGTCGGAGACGGTGTCGGCGGGCATCATCTCGGCGCGCAACCGTTCGATCGACGAAGGCGGCGATGCGAATGGCGTCGCCAAGAACGAGTTCCAGAAGTTTATTCAGACCGATGCTGCGATCAATCCCGGCAACTCGGGTGGACCGCTGGTGGATATGCAGGGCGAAGTGATTGGCATGAACACCGCCATCTTTACGCAGTCGGCCGGCAATGAAGGCATTGGGTTCGCGATGCCGTCGAACGTGATCATCGGCGTCTACAACCAGCTGATTGCGCCCGAGCACAAGGTCGTCCGCGGTTCGATCGGCATTCAATTCCAGCCGGCTACATCGTCGGCGGTCGCAAGGGAATACGGATTCTCAAACGGCGGCGTCATGGTCGGTGAGGTGGTTCCGGGTGGACCGGCGGCAAAGGCGGGCATCCAGCCACGGGACGTTATCGTGTCCGTGGACGGGAAGCAGATCAAGAACGGCGATGAACTAATCGCCATCGTCTCCATGAAACATCCGGGATCGACGGTAAGTCTGGGAGTTCTTCGCGGAGGTAAGCAGATCACGATCGCCTGCGGCATTGCGGATCGCTCCAAGCTGTATGAGAACCAGGGCAAAGCAGAGGATGATTCCAATGAGCCGGGCCCCGCAGATGCAGGACAGAGCAAGTTCGGAATCACTGTGCAGGCAGTTCCACAGCAGCTGCAGAGCCGTCTGCACATCGCGGGCGGCGTTACCGTGACCAGTGTAAAGCCGGGTTCGTTTGCCGACTCCATCCAGCTGGGCCAGGGCGCGGTGATTGTGGAGATCAATCGCAAGCCGGTGACTGATATTGCTAGCTACAACGCCATCGCGAGTTCGCTGAAGTCGGGCGATGATGTGGTGTTTGTGATCCGCATTCCGCAGCGTCCGGGTGGCGGCGACTCGTTCGTCGGCGGGACGCTTCCATAGGCTGAGGACAGGAAGTGGCGCAGACGATAATGTCTGCGCCCTTTGGTCTAGCACCTTATGGGTACACTAAAGAGCACCAAGTGTGGTTACACTCAGCTTGCAAGCCATTGCGTGAGAACCAACATTCGGTTAGGCTTGACGGCGAAACGCGGGTTGATCGTGTCGCGCGGTTAAGCTAAACAGGCAAGAGGGAGGTAAGCCGCACGATGCGTATATCTATCCTTAAGGGTATTCCGGCAGGGCTTCTATTACTGGCGGTGCCGGCATTTGCATCCGTTCACCCGAAGGCCGGCTCGTCGAAGAAGCACTACAGTGCGAGCGTGAAGGAAGCTTCGGTAAAGCACTCCAAGGGTGTCCATTCGCGGTCGGCGCACGAGAAGGCGCCGCTGGAGATGCCCGCCGAACGAGCTTCACAGATTCAGACGGCATTGATTAAACAGGGATATCTGACCGGTGAGCCCACAGGCAGGTGGGACGACCAGAGCGTCTCCGCCATGCAGAAAATGCAGGGCGATAACGGTTGGCAGACGAAGATTACGCCAGACTCTCGAGCACTGATTAAGCTTGGCCTCGGACCAACGGATACGGCGGCGTCTGTACCTGGTGCCGATATTGCTTCAGGAAACGGCAAGAGCTCGTCGCAGGACATGGCAGAGGCGCAACAGCAGCCGAAATAGCAGAAACATTGGTAATGCCGGCCATCGGCTATGCTTGGAAGATTAAGACGGTTTTTGGCCTTCCAAGCTGGCCGTGGCGCTGGCGAGCCTGGTTTTGAGTATTGCGGCATTACCGGTCTCAGCGCACGCAATCGAAATCAAAGTCTCTGCATAGGCGCTGGAACACACTTTCAATAATCAACTGTTCAATGGAGCCGATGGGCGCTACTGCTTCCGCGGCAGCGCTGCGTCGCCGTGCTTCGCATATGCGCAGGAACCGAAGGTCAGCTTCAAGGACGAGCGCATCGTTATCCATGTTAAGAGGCATGCAAAGTTAGGCGGGAAGATTGGCGGAAGCTGCCTCGGTGTAGGGATTAATACCGAGGCGACCGGATATGAAGTGAAGCTCGATAACCTGAAGGTGCACTCGATGCAGGTGAGCGGGGATGCGTTGGTGGTGGACTTTGATGGGGATCTGTCGGTGCATTGAGTTGTCAGTTCTCAGTTGTCAGTTCACGGCCGACTGACAGCTGAGAACTAACAACTAAGGACTTTCTACCGCCAGCTGACGGCGAGGTGCCAGCGGTGGCCACGCTCGGCAGATTTGCGCAGTACGGCCCCGTATTCGTGAAGTTCACTGAGGATCTCGGGGCCTTCGCTGCCGAACTGGTGGGGATCGGCTTCGATCGCGGTAATGAGCGCTTCGAGCGTATCAAGGCCGTCTTCGGGGCGATACCACTGTGGGGGCGGAAGGCGCTTGAGCAGGTCGGGATTGCCGCCACCCTCCTGGATGAGGAGCGACATGGAATTTTCGTCGGCGGAGAAGAATTCGAGCAACGGCTTAACGCCCAGTTGGAGAGCAAGCTTTTCGATAGCGCTCTCGTAACGCGCAAGCACACGGCCGTTCACGTAGATGTTGTAGCCAGGGTCTTCGCCCTCGACCACGATATACATCGAGGCTGCCATTGGGTTGAGTGTAGCGCCGGCAGGGTTGTGGATTGAAGGCTTGGGAGCGACGAACCTATTTGGGTTCGCGGATGAGGCGCAGGTGTTCCTAAACGGGAAGCGTGGGGACAGGGGACGCGTCGGCGGCTGACCCATCGCCCGGCGGCAGGAGAAGATAGATGCCGGCAACGATCAACAGGATGAGGCCAGTAAACCAGTGAGCCGTCAGTCTGGGGCGCACGAGGACAATTCCCTCCAGAATGATCAGCAACGGCACCCAGGTGAACTGCGAGGACCAGCGAGTGGATCCAAGCCGGGAGAGCGTGGCGATGACGAGTAGGGCGACGATACCATCGCAGGCGATCGCCAGGAGGGAGAAGGTGGGACGCACGCCGGCGAGGAAGCGGCTCGCTGCGACTGCGGCGGCGAATAGGACGGTGGCACCCACAAGCGCGCTCGTGGTGCGAGGGACGCTCCGGGAATGATCGGTGCAAAACAGAACTGCGCCCAGGCCGGTGAGAACCGGCGCTAGTAGCAGGAGAAGGTCGGTGCGGAGGTCTCCGACGCTGGGCTGGACGAGCACCAGGAGAAGGCCGGCGACTGTAGCCAGCGCTGGCCAGATGCGGCCGGCAATGCCGTCGGAGATTTCGGCGCCGAGGGCGCTGGACGCAATCGCGATGACAATCGGGGTGAGCGCTAGGGCGATAGTAAGGGCGCTGGAGTCGAGATCACGTCCGGGAAGGAGAAAGCCGATGGCGGGGCCGCCGAATAGCATGGCGCCCGCAAAAAACCAGCGGAGCGTGGCCGCGCGCGAAGGCTTGGGCCGCGGAGATGCTTGCTGTCGTTTGGGGAGCAGAAAGGCGAACGCAAGCAACGTCGCCCAGGCACAGCCGAGGGTCTGCGAGGTGAGAGTCGACTCGGCGTCAGGGCGCGCGGCGGAGACTGCCCAGCGACTTCCTCCTACGAGGACCAGCAAGAGGAAGGGCCACCAGCGCTGAGCTTCCACTTGCTGGGTTTGCCTGGCTTGTTGGATTTGGCTGGGCGTGTTCAGACGACGTCCCCTTCCCTCGCTACAAGGCTAGACGTGCGAGGAGGCATGGTGGATTCGCAAAAACAGAGAAGCCGCGCTGAGTGCGCGGCTTCTCTGTTGGATAAGGTCCGAGCGAAAACTAGCTGTTGCCGCCCTGCGGAGTTGGAGTGGGGGTGCCGGGACGACGGCTGCGACGACGGCGTCCACGGCGCTGACCGGCGGGACGTGCACCAGCAGCCAGAGCTGCCGAACCATCCTGCGGTGCGCCTTCGGTTGCCTCTACCTCTTCGCCACCCTCGTCATCGCCTTCGAACTCGTCACCGTCGTCGTCGAAGTCGTCTCCGCCTTCGAGAACGATGGTGGATTCATGCTTGGGCTGTTCGGGTGCGGGAGCTGCGGGACGCTCAGTGCGCTCGGGACGCGGGCCACGATCACGATCACGGCCGCCGCGCTCACCACGCTCGCCACGGTCAGAGCGCTCGCCGCGGTCAGAACGTTCGGAACGCTCGCCGCCGCCTGAATCAGCTACCGGTGGGAGGCCGAGCTTCTCGCGCTGCTCGCGCAGAACTGCTTTGCGGGAGAGCTTGATGCGGTTGCCCTCGATGGAGAGAACCTTGACGAGGATTTGATCACCCTCGCGAAGCTCATCCTTGACTTCCTTGACGCGGTGCTCTGCAATCTCGGAGACGTGGAGGAGGCCGTCGGTGCCGGGGAAAATTTCGACGAAGGCGCCAAACTCTGCAAGCCGAACGACCTTGCCGAGATAGGTCTTACCTACTTCGGGGACGGCCGTAATGTCGCTGATCATCTGGATAGCCTTGGCAAGACCGTCGGCGTCGGACGAAGCCACGTTGACGCGGCCCGTGTCGTCAACATCGATCTTGACGCCCGTCGCATCGACGATGCCACGGATCACCTTGCCGCCAGGTCCGATGAGGTCGCGGATCTTGTCAGTAGGGATCTGGATGGTGTGGATGCGGGGAGCGAAGGCGCTCTTCTCTTCAGCACCCTTGGAGATAACGGCGTCCATGGTGTCTAGGAGGAAGAGACGGCCCTGGCGCGCCTGTTCGAGGGCTTCACGCATGATCTGGGTGGTGATGCCCATGATCTTGATGTCCATCTGCAGGGCGGTGATGCCGTTGCGGGTTCCGGCGACCTTGAAGTCCATGTCGCCGTAGTGATCTTCAGCGCCCGCGATGTCGGTGAGGACGGCGTACTTGTCGCCTTCCTTGACCAGCCCCATGGCTACACCGGCAACCGATCCCTTGAGGGGAATGCCGGCCTGCATGAGGGATAAGGAGGCGCCGCAGACGGTCGCCATGGAGCTGGAACCGTTGGACTCAAGGATATCGGAGACGACGCGGAGGGTGTACGGGGACTCGTCCTCAGCGGGAAGGACGGCCTCGATAGCTCGCCAAGCGAGCGCGCCGTGGCCGATTTCGCGACGACCCACGCCGGTCATACGTCCAACCTCACCAACGGAGAACGGCGGAAAGTTATAGTGCAACATGAACTTCCGCTTCTGCTCGCCTTCGTAGCTTTCCATGCGCTGGGCGTCGTCGGTGGTGCCGAGAGTTGCAGAGACCAGCGCCTGGGTTTCGCCGCGGGTGAAGAGGGCGGAACCGTGGACACGTGGGAGAACGCCGGTCTCGATCGAGATCGCACGGATCTCGTCGAAGGCGCGGTGATCGGGACGGATGCGGTCGTTCAGGACCTGATCTCGGAAGATAGTTTCGCGCAGGCCTTCGAAGTACTTCGAGAGCTTCTTGGCAGCCGCAGGATCGTCGGCGGGAAGCTCCTTCTTGAGCTCGTCCTTGATCTCCTTGACCTTGGCGTAGCTCTCAAACTTGGGATTCTTCTTGGTGTCCAGCGCGTCGCGGAGGCGATCGCCGACCTTAGCCTTGAGGGCTGCGGCATAGGCTTCGTCGTTCTCAAGCGGCGTGACAGTGCGCTTGGTCTTGCCAGCGAGCGAGACGAGGTGCTCAATGCCGGCGACAATCTTCTTGATCTCTTCGTGGGCGAACTCGATCGCGCCGACGACGACTTCTTCGGGGATTTCCTTCGCGCCGGACTCGACCATCACGATGCCGTCCTTGGTGCCGACGACCATGATGTTGAGCTTGCTGACGAGGCGCTCGGAGTAGGTGGGATTGACGAGGTACTGACCATCAATGTAGCCCACGCGGACCGCGCCGACGGGACCGTGGAATGGGATGTCCGAGAGCGCGAGGGCGCAGCTGGCGCCGTTGATGCCGAGCACGTCGGGATCATTTTCCTTATCGGCAGAGTAGACGAACGCGACTACCTGCGTCTCGTTGCGGAAGGCCTCGGGGAAGAGCGGGCGGATGGGGCGATCGATCTGGCGCGAGGTGAGGATTTCCTTCTCGCTGGGACGGCCTTCGCGTTTGATGAAGCCGCCAGGGATGCGTCCGCCGGCGTAGGTGAACTCACGGTACTCCACGGTGAGGGGGAAGAAGTCGATGCCCTCTTTGGGGTCGGGCGAGGCTACGGCTGTGGCGAGAACGGCGTTGTCGCCGCTGGTGGTGAAGGCGGCGCCGGAAGCCTGCTTGGCAATGCGTCCTGTCTCGAATTTGATGTGCTTGCCACCGGCAAGCTCAACGGTTACGTCATGCTTCATAAACGTTCCTCTTTTTCTCTGTCTTTATCTTTAAGCTCGTTGGGTCGTCTGGCGCTCGGTGAGGAGCACTAAGACGAAAGCCCCGCCGAAGCTGCTTCGGTCGGGGCTTCAGATTCTGTGGGCTTGGATACAGAGGTGGGTTGAAGCCAGCGCGATGAGGCGCCGCGATGTGCATCGAGTCGAGCGGCGCGAACAGAAGCAACCACAGTCACTCCCATCCCGTCGATGGCTTTGCGCAGATTCAATCTTCAACCACTCCTGGTGGGGCCGCCGAGGCACAATGAGACCGCAGCAGCACGGATAGGCTACTTGCGGATACCCAGTTTGCCGATGACGTCACGGTAGCGGTCCGAATCCGTCTTCTTGAGGTAATCAAGAAGGCGGCGGCGCTTGCTCACCAGCATCAACAGACCACGGCGCGAGCCATGATCCTTCTTGTGGGTTTTGAAGTGCTCGGTCAGCTCGCCAATACGCTCGCTGAGGATCGCAATCTGCACCTCAGGACTTCCAGTGTCCGAGTCGTGCGTGCGGAACTTGGTAATAATGTCTGATTTCTTCGCTGTTGCCAACACGGCGGGTCTTACTCCTGATTCTCTATGCTCTAGTCCACTTCACGTTAGTGTCCTCTTAAAAGATACCACGCGGAGGGCCGGAAATGGCCTCCGCGTGGCTTGATTTCTGCTGGGTTTGCGCTGATTTTACTTGGCAATGTGCAACTTGAGGAACTCAAGCGCGCGCTGATGGGCCAGCTTGGAGGCGGCGGGGACGTAACTGGCACGCGCTTCGTTGGCGAAAGCATGCCCTGCGCCCTCGTAGAGGAAAATCTCAACGTCGGGATGCGCGGTGCGGACGGCGTCGATCTGGTCCTTGCCGATGTGGTCGTCGTCCGCGCCGAAGTGAAGTTGCACGGGGCAGAAAGGTTCCTCCGCCGCGAACTTGCCAATGCCGCCGGCGTAGAAACCGACTGCGGCCTTGAGGTTAATCTTGAGAGCTTTGGCGCGCGTTGCACTAAGCCAGGTCAGGAGTCCGCCGTAGCAGAATCCAATCACGCCAGTTCCCTTGCCCGTGCCCGCAACATGCGCTGCAGCTGCGGCTACGTCGAGGAGTTGGGTGTCCGGGTTCAGCTTTCCGTAGAGGTCGTAGGCCTCCTTCAGGTCATCACCCGTGTAGCCCAGCTCAATGCTCTTTCCGAATCGATCGAAGAGCGCCGGCGCGATTGCGACGAAATCGTGGCGGGCGTACTCGTCTGCCACCGACCGAATCGACGGATTAACACCAAAGATTTCCTGAATGACGACTACTGCTCCCAGCGGCTCGCCCTTAGGCTTGGCTACATATGCGCTTAACTCGTGGCCGTCGGCCGCCTTCAACTCTACCCATTCACTCATGCTTGCTTCCCTCCAAACTTCAGATGCTCGATCGGCCACAAAAGGCGCACAGCCCGCAGCGGATCTCAGAGGGGATGACGTTGCAAGGATCACTAGAGACGCAACACTAGCCAAGCTGTTTGGAGCATTGTGATTAAAGTTTGCGGGACGATTTGCGACCATGTAATCGATTAGCTTTTCCGCGAGATCGGCGGCTGAGACGTGATAGCGGCCCTCAGCGATGGCTGTTCGGATACGGGCAATATGCTCCATGCGGGCAAGCGAGGCGCCGGAGGAAGGCTGTTCAGCTCCGGCCGCGTGCCTACGGATCGAGCGGAGCTGATCGCTGGATAACATCTTGACCGCAGCGTCGAGGCGCGGCATTTCCTGGCAGCGTAATGTGTAATCAAACAATCGTTGGGATTTCCGCAATCTGTTCAATGAGACCATCCTCATGATGTCTATCGGCAGATCGGGAGGAAACATTAAGGCTGTCTAACAATAATTTAGCAATCGGTCGGTGTGTTGCGCATTCGCCGCACGGCAGTTGGCTTCTGGATCTTCGGTATGCCGTGGAGGCTGGCACGCAGCCGAACCACGGCCGAGGAGTGGATCTGCGAGACGCGTGACTCCACCACACCCAAGGTTAGGCCGATCTCCCGCATCGTTAGCTCTTCGTAGTAATAGAGGGTCAGAACCATGCGCTCTTTCTCCGGCAGCTCCTCGATGGCGTCAACCAGCAACTGCCGCATCTCTCCCTGGAGACAAAGGAAGAGCGGATCGTCCTCGGGTGAACCTGCAATATAGGCGAGCTGGTCTTCGCCGGAGTCGTCGTTGTGTTCCAGATTGAGACTGCCGATCTCGAGTCCCTTGAGCTGCCCAAGTAATAGCTGGTACTCGTGGATGCCAAGATTCAACTCGCGAGCGATCTCCGTCTCGGTGGGCGTGCGCCGCAGGTTGCGGGTCATCGTCTGAATGGCTTCCTGCACGGCGCGCCCCTTGCGGCGAAGTTCGCGCGGGCTCCAGTCCAGAACCCGCAGAGAATCCAGGATGGCGCCGCGTATACGGAACTGCGCGTGAGTCTCAAGTGACACCGGCTCCAACGCCGCATTACTTCCTGGATCGCCCTCGTCCATCACGCGACGCACCGCCGCCTGGAAGTTCAGATCCTTGGTGTGATACCCCGGAGTATCAATATTCGCCATATTGGACGTAATCATCTGTTGTCGGTCCGTCAGAACCTTCAGATACCCTTGCAACATCTCTACAGACGAAAAGGAAGACATATTAAGCAACCCTCCTTGGCGGCAAGCCATATTCGCGGATCCGATTGCGCAGAGTGCGCAGACTAATACCCAGCATCACCGCCGCATGGGTCCTGTTTCCGTCGGTGAGGGCCAGCGTGTTCTCTACATGCAACCGTTCCAGTTCGCGAATCGGTGTTCCCGCCAGCGTCGCGGGAGATAGCACCGGCGCCAGAGCCGATGACAAATTCGACGACCGCGCCGCGACCTGAAATTCTCTGTCGAAACACCCGGCATCGATGTCCTGGGCATCGCTCAGCGTGACCACGCGACGAATAAAATTCGCCAGTTCCCGAACATTTCCCGGCCACGAGTGAGTTTGCAAACGATCCAGAAACTCCGGTCTCAGCTGCGGCGCTCGAGTCTGTGACTGGGCCGCGTGCTTCTCTGCGAAATACTTCGCAAGCGCTGGAATGTCTTCCTTCCGATCGCGCAGCGGCGGTAGCGACAGTGGAATTACATTGAGCCGATAGAACAGATCACTGCGAAACTGCCTTCGTTCCACCATCGCGGCCAGCGACACGTTCGTCGTGGCGATCACTCGAATATCCACATGCACGGACCGCGACTCGCCCAACCGCTCAAACTCACGCTCCTGCAACGCGCGCAACAGCTTCGGCTGCAGATGCAGGGGCATCTCCCCAATCTCGTCCAGCAGAATCGTGCCACCGTCCGCGAGCTCGAACTTGCCCGGCTTCGCACTCACAGCTCCAGTGAACGCCCCTCGCGCATGCCCAAACAGTTCACTCTCGAGCAGCGATTCCGGAACCGCCGCGCAGTTCAACGCAACAAACGGCTTGTTCCTGCGATCGCTCGAGTCATGAATAAACCGCGCAAGCAACTCCTTACCCGTCCCGCTCTCGGCCTCCACCAGCACATCCGCATTCGTGCTCGCCGCCGATCGCGCCCTCTGCAACGCTCGCAGCAGCGACGGCGATCGTCCAATGATTCCGCTGGCCAGGGAATCGTCCTCTACCGGCGCTTGCCTTGCTACCTGCATCACCTTCGCCGCAGTCGCCTGCAGTTGGTCAAACGAGATCGGCTTGGTCAGGTAATCCAGCGCTCCATCGCGCATCGCGCTCACCGCATCCGGCACCGAACCATACGCCGTCAGCAGGATCACCGCCGTCCCCGGAGACAGCTGCCGCGTCGCCCGCATTACTTCCATACCAGTTCCGTCTGGCATGCGTATATCGGTGACGACCAGGTCAAACTCCTTGCCTTCCAGGTGGCTGATCGCCTCACGAACCGAGCCAGCCACCTCAACCCTCCAGCCATGACGCAGAAAATTCGCACGCAACGCCGTCCTGATTCCCGGCTCGTCGTCGACCACCATCACCGATGAAACTCGATCACTCGTCATAACGCCACAAACTCCATTTCAAACGTGCTGCCACTATGCACACGGCTACATACCCGAATCTCTCCACCATGCCCATCCACAATCCGCTTACACACCGCCAGCCCCAGGCCTGGCGTGCCCCCCTGCCCACTGAATCCTGCTTCAAAGACGCGCCCGATCGTCTGCTCCGAGATACCGCACCCCGTATCACTCACTTCCACGACAGCGCGGAGCATTCCACCTCGCCCCACGCCCCGGGTGGTGACCGTAACCTTCCCTCCAGCCGGCGTATGACGAATTGCATTGCAAATCAGGTTCAGCAGTACCTGTCGTAGCTGGTTCTCGCTGCCCTGAATCCTCAGCTCTTCCTCGCTCCGCAGCGACAGCGTCACACCCGCCTGTTCCGCAATCGGACGCACAAACTCCACCCCATCGCGAACACATGCCGACAGCTCGATCGGCATCAACGGAACACTGCTACCACCATGTAGGCTGAGCACGTTGTTAACTGTCGCCGACAGCAAACGAATCCCCGCCCGCAGATGCGACACCCACAACGACGCCTGCTCAGGATCCTCCACCAGCAACCCCGCAAACAACTCCATGCTCGCCAACGGATTTCTAATCTCATGCGCCAGGATCGCCGAAACTTCGGCCAGCGCCATCGCACTCCGTGCCGCCTCGCGCTCCTGCTCCGCCTCTTTCGTTGCGGTCACATCGCGCAGTATCCAGATGCTCTGCAAGCCGCGCTTTCCCACCCCGCCAATCGACCGAAGAGATGCGCCCGACAGCCGCTTCTTGCTGATCGCCAACCACCGGCTCGTCTCGCCACAAGCAAAGCACACCTCGTGCTCAACCTGTTCTTCGACTCCCGCAACCAGCATGTCGAGATCCACAGAACTCACCGTCGCCACATCGCGCAGTGTCCGCACCTGCGCACTGCCAAGCTCAAGCAGCCGCCGGCCTTCGGGATTGATGGTCACAATCATCTCGGCGGTATCCAGCACCAAAACGCCACACGGCATCGAATCGATCATCTGCTGCAGCGCACCGCGCATCGCTTCGTTTTCGGCCAAGCTCCGCGTCAACGCCGCATTCCGCTCCGCCAACTCCGTTCCCAGGTGGCCCACCTCCCGCTGCAGGTCCCGATACGATCCCTCCAACAGCGAGGAAGCAGAGATAAACTCTGAGAACGCGTCCGCCAGCAGCTTCGGGCTCTGCAGGGACGTCAGCGCGGAATCGTTTATTGGAACCACATGAGAACCGGGCAACATTTGCCTATTTCAATTGCACGACAGTTGCCAAACTCGATGACATGCAGCGCATAAACATCCTGCACCGCCAAAATATTCCCGAACGAAACAAAATCCTTAGCACTACAAGAGAATGTGCTCGGCCAGAATTACCCGTCCGGAGCCCGCCAGGATTGTCGCCCGTTCCATCACATTCCGCAGCTCGCGCACGTTCCCTGGCCAGTCATGCTTGGCCAGCACCTGCATCGCCTCATAGCCAATCGTCATCCCCGCGCCGAACCGGTTGAGGAATGTAGCCGCCAAGTCCTCCAGGTCTTCCATTCGCTCTCGCAACGGCGGAAGCTGTATGGGAAAGATCGCCAGCCGGTAGTAAAGATCGTCACGAAACAGCTGCTTCTCAATCTGCTGTTTCAAATGAACATTCGTCGCCGCCACCACCCGCACATCCACCTTCAGATTGTCGTTGCCACCCAGCCGCTGCACCTCGCCCTGCTCCAGAAACCGCAGCAGCTTGCCCTGCAGCGACAGCGGCATGTCGCCAATCTCATCCAGGAAAAGCGTTCCCCCATGCGCCGCATGGATCCGCCCGATGCGCGACTGCACCGCCCCTGTAAACGCGCCCTTGGTATAGCCAAACAGCTCCGCCTCGAGCAGCGATTCCGGAATCGCAGAGCAATTCACCACCACGAACGGCTGCTTCCTGCGCGGACTGATCTGATGAATCTCCTGCGCCACCAAATCCTTGCCCGTCCCACTCTCCCCCGTCACAAGCACCGTCGTATCGCGCGCCGCAACCATCCGCGTTAACTCATACGCGCGCTGCATCAGCGCCGAGTTCCCCACCATGCCCCGCAGATTATTTCTCTCCGTCTGCAAGCGCGGTAACATCTCTTCCGCCCGGATTCCACGCACGTTCCCGCCAGCAACTCTGTCGACATTGACCAACTCCATCAGCCACTTCGATACGGGCGTCGTCGCTCCATCTCCCGCCTGCATCTGCCCGGTTCTTGCGTTGAGCGTCACCACCTGCGTATTCGGAAACCTCCTCTTCACCATTCCGTGAAACTCATCCGGGTCCAGATCCGGCAGCATCGGATCCAGCAGCAACACTCCATCCCCATCCTCATGTTGGTGCAGTACCTCGAGCGCCCCCGCACCGCTACTCGCCTCGAACACATTCCACCGCGGATGGCCAAGCTTGCCATGAACACTCTCCCGAAGCCTGACGTTTGAGCTCACAACAAAGACATTGGTTGCAGCTTGATGATCGTGCTGTGCAAAGCTTGCGACTGATGTTCCCATGACGAAATACCCTCATACCCTAAAGTGAAAACTTCGTGACGACTGCAAACTCGCTTGCACCCGTGACACCGTGCTGCCGCTTACCCATCCCGAAACTCATACCCAATTCCGCGCACGGTGTGGGTCAGCTTGCGCTCACCCGGCCCATCCACCTTGTCCCGCACATACTTCATATAGACATCCACAATATTGGTGGAGGGCTGGTGCGGCACCTTCCAGACGTCTTCAAACAACATCGCTCGACTAACCGGCCGTCCCACATGCTGCAGCATGTAATCAACGATCGAAAACTCCCGCGGCGTCAAGTCAATTCGCCGCCCATTGCGCTCCACCCGATGCTCCTCGCGATACAACCGCAAATCGCCCACCTCGGACAGATTCGGAACCACCCGCGCGTGCCGGCGCATTAGCGAATTGACCCGCGCCAGCAGCTCAGCAAAGGAGAACGGCTTGACCATAAAGTCATCCGCCCCGCTCTGAAACGCCAGAACCTTGTCCTCAACCCTGCTGCGCGCCGTCAACACCAGCATCGGCAACCGCGGCTTTTCAGGCCTCACTCGCTGGATCAGGCTCATGCCATCCAGCCGCGGAAGGTTCAGATCCAGGATCACCAGGTCATGCCGCCGTTCCTCCTGCAGCGCATCAAGCGCCGCCTCTCCGTCATGCACCACCTCAACCTCAAAACTCTCGCACTGCAACTCCTGGCTCAAGAAGTTCGCCAGCGAAGCATCCTCATCCGCAATCAGGATGCTTCCCCGCCCCCAGTTCTTTCCCGCTCCCAGGCCGCTCTCCGGTACCGTGTTCTCCCGCCGTGCAATCGCAATCGTCGACTGTTCCATATCGTTACCAACGCTCCCAAAACGCCCTACACCCTTAACCACTTCTAACCACTTCGGTGAGACCTGACTCCTGTGCGTCTCATCGTTCTCATCAAACTCTCCGCTTACCCTCGCGGTGTACCTTTACCATCCACTTCCTTGCCCCGCCGCACAACGAATACTCATGCAGATCTAATCCTTTCTGCTCCCAATGCGGGACACCTCACGCCAGTCCCATTTCGGCTCACCGTGGCAATTCTGATTCCCTCAAACTTTTGCCCCCAATTCGCCTTTTATTCGCTAAAATGAGCGCATGGCTATCACGCGTCGGCAAAAAGAGGTTCTCGACTTTCTCTCCACCTTCACCTCCCGCAACGGCTATTCCCCCTCCTACGAGGAGATCGCCGCCGGCCTCGGCCTCAGTTCGCTTGCCACCGTCCACAAGCACGTCACCAATCTCCAGACCAAGGGCCTCCTCCAGCGCGCTCACAATCGCAGCCGCTCCATCGACGTCATCCCGCAGCGCCCGCCCCGCAAGACGATGGACCGCCTTCCCCTGCTCGGCCGCATCGCCGCCGGCAAGCCCGTAGAGGCCATAGAAACTGCCGAAACCATCTCGCTGGGCGACATAATCGGAAGCCGTGAGGTCTACGCCCTCGAGGTCCAGGGCGATTCCATGCGCGACGAACACATCGTCTCCGGCGACTACGTTCTGGTCGAGCGCACCCGCACCGCCCGCGAAGGTGAGATTATCGTCGCCCTGATCGATGGCACCGACGCCACCCTCAAGCGCTTCTACAGGGAGGGCGCCCTCATCCGCCTGCAGCCCTCCAACAGCGAGATGAAGCCGATCTACGCCCCCGCCAAAAACGTCAGTATCCAGGGAAAAGTCCTGGGCATGCTCCGCAAGTACGCCTGATCTTCCCAAAATCCCCGAATTCAGCGCCTGATGGAACCGGGCCGCCCGCTGCTGCGTAATCCTTCTCCGAAGAGCAAATCCTTAAGGCTTCGGAGACCCCTTGAAATCGAAATCGAAATCGCGCAAGCGCCTTTGGATCATCCTCGCGATCGTAGTCTGCGTAGTGGCAGGCGGTGGCTTCCTCGCCGCCAAGACCCTCGGCGGAGCGCCTCCCCTTGATCCCTCCCAGCTTGGCAGCGTCGACACAGGCGATATCGCACGCTCGGTCGTCGCCACCGGCAAGGTCCAGCCAATCACCGAAGTCGAGGTGAAGTCCAAGGCCAGCGGCATCGTCACCAAGCTCGACACCGACATCAACCACACCGTTCGCAAAGGCGAAGTCCTCGCCCAGCTCGATCAGGAAGAGATCCTCGACCAGGTCGCCGCGCAAAAGGCCCAACTCGCCGCAGCCGAATCCAGCGCCCGCTCCGCCGCCGCCGCTGTCTCCTTCGATAAGGTAGCCGCCGAGGCCCCCGATCTGCCCATGTTCGAGCACTCCTACCACCGCGCCCTCGAGATGCAGCAGCAAGGCGTCCTCTCCACCCAGGCCATGGACGACGCCCACCAGAAGTACCTCTCCGCTCTCAACACCCGCGACAAGGCCGTCGCCCAGATTGCCGTCGATAACGCCAAGCTCCACCAGAGCGAGGCTCAAGTCCAGCAATCGCAGGCCTCGCTCAAACAGCTAGAGGAGCAGCTCTCCTACACCACCGTCACCTCGCCCATCGCCGGCGTCGTCCTCTCCCGCGACGTGCAGGTCGGCGACGCCGTGAGCTCCATTCTCGTCCTCGGCTCTACTGCCACCCTCGTCATGACCCTCGGCGACACCCACGAAGTCTACGTCAAAGGCAAAGTCGACGAGTCCGACATCGCCAAGGTCTATCTCGGGCAGGCCGCCCGCATCAAGGTTCAGAGCTTCCCCAACCGCAGCTTCGCCGGACGCGTCACCAAGATCGCCCCACTCGGCGTCGAGAAGGACAACGTCACCACCTTCGAAGTACAGATCTCCATCGATAATCCCGGCGGCGAGCTCAAGGCCAACATGACCGCCAACGCCGAGATCGTTCTCGAAGAGCATAAGAACGTCCTCAGCGTCCCCGAACAGGCCGTGATCTACGACAAGGATCGCAACGCCTCGGTGTGGGTGCCAGACACCCACGGCAAAGATGGTCACCGTATCGTCCCCATCAAGATCGGCATCTCCAACGGCAGCCGCATCGAAGTGCTCTCGGGCCTCAAGGCAGGGGACAAAGTAGTTCTTCAGCAAACTTCGTAATAGCTTAGTCCTCCAGCAGACTTCGCAACTCTATCCAGGAAGGTACATCATGAAACTTCATCTACTCGCTGCAGCGACTCTCTTGACGGTATCGACGGCCGCATTCGCCTCCGATAGCCAGTTCGAGCGCACCCTCAACGTCTCCGCGCAGCCCGACCTATTCGTCTCCACCGGCTCCGGCGACATCACCATCCATCCCGGCAGCGATAACCAGGTCCACATCGTCGGCCACATCCACGCCGGCTGGTCCTTGACCGGCGGCGACCAGGAAGCACGCATCCGCCGCATCGTCGAAAACCCTCCCATCACCCAGGACGGCAACACCATCCACGTAGGTGAGAGCAACGATCACGAGCTCTTCAACCACCTCAGCATCGATTACGTCGTCACCGCTCCAGTCTCGGTCGCGCTCAATCTCCACAGCGGCTCCGGCGACATCACCATTGACCACGCCGGGCGCTACCTCTCGGCATCCAGCGGCTCCGGCGACGTCCGTGCCCACGGCATCAACGGGCCCAGCGACCTCAGCACAGGCTCGGGCGACATTGAACTGCAAGCCATCGGTTCCGGCGATATCAAAGCCAAGACCGGATCTGGCGGCATCAAGATCCAAGGCCTGAACGGAGCACTCACGGCCCGCAGCGGCTCAGGCGACATCCAGGCTGACGGTCACCTCACCGGCGCAGCCATGCTCGGCTCCGGCTCCGGCGACATCAAGCTGCGTCTCACCCCCGACGCCCACTTCAACCTCGAAGCCTCCACCGGCTCCGGCGACATCCATGTCGGCTTCCCCGGCGCACCCCAACAGAATGACTCTACGCGCCATCACCTCACCGGCCCAGTCAATGGTGGCGGCGCTCCTCTCGAAGTACGCACCGGTTCAGGCGACGTCACCATCGATCACCTCTAAAACGTCGCCTTCGACTGTGAACGGGGCGGATACACTAGCACCATGGTTAGTGTTCCGCCCCGTTTGCTCGTCTTCGATCTAGACGGCACGCTCATCGACTCCTCCCTCGACCTCTGCAACTCCGTAAACGCCGCCCTCGCCCACGTCGGCAAGCCTTCCCTGCCCAATCCCCTCATCGCCAGCTACATCGGCGACGGCGCCGCGATGCTCGTCCGCCGCGCCCTCGGCGACCCCCATGACCTGGACGCCCTTCACCCCAACGAAGCCGACGATCTCTTCCGTCGCACCTTCGATTACTTCCTCACCTACTACCGCGCCCACAAGCTCGACAACACCCGCTGCTACGATGGCGTACTCGAAGCCCTCACGCAGATCCGCACGCGCAATCCGCATCTGCCCATGGCCGTCCTCACCAACAAGCCCGTGAACCCATCGCGCGACATCTGCCGCGCCCTCGGTCTGGAGCCTTTCTTCTTCCAGAACTACGGCGGCAACTCCTTTGACACCAAGAAGCCCGACCCCGAAGGCCTTCTCACTCTCATCGCCGAAGCGTCAGCGCTCCTCGCATCCCCGCTCACCCCGCAAGACACCACAATGATCGGTGACTCGGACGTCGATGCGCTCACAGCGCAACGTTGCGGCACGCACTTCCTCGGCTGCACCTTCGGCCTAGCCCCCGCCGCACTAGCCGCCGCCCAACCCGAGCAGACCGTCGACCACCCATCCGAGTGGCCCGCAGCCCTCGGCCTCTAGAAATTTGCAATCGCTCAGGGCCGAAGGTTCTCTACATCACAACCTAGGGCAGAAGGTCCTCCATCACAGCTCAGGGCCAAAGGCCCGCTCCATCACAGCCTAGGGCGCAGCCCTAGGTCGCCATGGCCTCCAGGTTCCGAGGGCTGAAAGTCCGTTCTAAATTATTCCTCGAACGTTAAACTAGGCCTCTAACCTACTTCTTCCAAGCCCCCACCAGCCGCCGCACCACAATCAACTCTCCAAGATGGTACGCATCATGATCGGCCAGCAGCAACGCCTGTCGCAGCAGGTTCTGACCATCGCCCCACGCAAACGGCGCCACCAACTCCGCATCATCCGCAGACTTCAGCAGCTTCTCAAATGCCTTCCGATCGTCGCGAATCTGGGCAATCGACTGCTCCCACGCCGCATCGTTCTTCGGCTCCGCAGACTTCGGCCAATACTCCTCGGGCCACTTCAGCTCTTTATAGCTGCCATCTGTATTGCTGCTGAAGTCAAGGATGTCTTTCTGCGTAATCCGGATATGCTCCAGAATCTGCCACCCAGAGTAAGGCAATCCCTCCGGCACGACCCCACGCAGCTTCGCCGGGAAGTCCTTCACCGCCTCATCGAACGTCGCATGAGCCTGCCCGCCATCCAGCAGCGCCTGCAACTGTTTCCGTAACGCCTGTCCGAGTTCCGCTTCCGCATTCGCATGCTTTGTCATGCACTATCAGATGCGGCTCTATTCGCCCGCGTCACTTTTTTCGAGCGGCCACAACCAAGCCGCGCCACGCACGCCGCTCGAATCCCCATGCTGGTTCTTCAGGATCGGCGTCTCCACCCCGCCACCAAATCCATAGTCGCGCAGCCGCATCGCCAGCTCGCCGTCATACAACCGATCCAGATTGGACAGCCCTCCCCCCAGCACAATCGCATCCGGATCGAGCACATTCACCACCGTCGAAAGCCCCCGCGCCATGCGGTCAACCAGCCGCTCCAGCGCCTGCTTGGCCTCTTCATCGCCAGCCTCCGCAGCCTGCACAATCTCCGCCCCACGCAAGTTGCGACTACTCGTCCGCGCGAAGTCCCACTCCAGCCCAGTCCCCGAAATCCACGTCTCCAAACATCCATGGTGCCCGCAGTAACACAGCGGCCCCGGCAACTCGGTGGCACTCGCCCAGGGCAAAGGCGTGTGCCCCCACTCCCCCGCCAGACCGTTCGGCCCATTGTGTACGTGCCCCGAGAACGTCACGCCGCCTCCACATCCCGTCCCGAAGATCACGCCAAACACCACCTCATAATCCTTCGCCGCGCCGTCGGTCGCCTCGCTGATCGCAAAGCAATTCGCATCATTCGCGCAGCGCACCTCTCGGCCCAGCGCTTCCGACAGATCCTTCTGCAACGGCTTCCCGTTCAGCCACGTCGAATTCGCATTCTTCACCAGCCCCGTTGCCGGAACAATCGTTCCCGGAATCCCGACACCCACTGTCCCCGTCAGCCCAGTCACGGTCTCCAACTCATGGACCAACCCCACGATCGCGGCAATCGTCCCCTCATAATCCCCCTTGGGCGTCGCCGTGCGAATCCGCTGCAACTCCGCACCCTTCGCATCCAGGGCAATGCCCTCAATCTTCGTTCCACCAACATCCACACCAATCCGCATCGTTTTCCTTCACTCCTGATCCTGCGTTCCGCCCTCACGCTCCCGGCAGATGCGTTAAGCCTAACGCGAGAGCGATCCCCACCGCCAAGCCGACAATCTGCCCCAGCACCGCTCTCGGCCGGCGCTCATGTTGCAACTCCGGCAGTAGATCAACAAGTGAAATATACAGAAAACTTCCCGCACTCACCGGTAACAACCACGCCACCTTATGCGACCCATCGTTACCCATCGCTGCCACCAGCGCCCATCCCAGCAAACTCGACGCGCCAGCACCGACCGCCAGCACCGCCGCCCGTCCGCGCGCAATCCCCATATGAATTAGCAGCGCAAAATCCCCCAGCCGATGCGGCACCTCGTGCAACCCCACCGCCAGCGCCGTCACCCAACCCACGCGCGCATCAATTGCAAACGCGGCCGCGATACCGGTGCCATCCACCAGGCTATGCATAAAACTTCCCAGCAACAGCGTCGCCGGTCTCGACGCATGATGGTGATGGTGATGCCCCCGCTCATGTGCCTCTTCCGCGTCCGTCGCCGGCTCGGCACTCACCCCGGAGAACACATGAAACAAGCGCTCAAAGCTGTACAAGCCAAGCATCGTCAGCACCAGCACAATCCACACTGAGCCGCGATTCCCCAGTGCCTCGACCGCCTCCGGCAGCAGGTGAACCACCCCCGTTGCCAGCAGAACCCCCACCGCCACGCTGATCACATACGGCAGCGCACGCCGCAGCCACGCCTCCGAGCGATGCAGCGACACCACCGAAATCGCAGCAAACACCTGCACCCCGATCACTGCAATCAGCGACGCTATCGTCCGTGTGTGCACAAACTCTCCCCCACCATCCTACCGTCTAACTTTCCGCACCCACTGTGACGGCCGTCCTACAATCCCTGCGAACGCCACGCGGCGTTCGTCCAGATCCGCTCTGCGCCGCCAAACCTTCGGCAAAACTCTGCAATGTCCGTCGTCGCCGCCTCATCAATCTGCGAGTCGTAACACCACGCAACGCGCCTCTTCTTCGCCACCGCGTCCTCTACATCAGTAAGTCCCGCGCCGCCCGCGAGCGCTGGCTCAAGCTTGCTCTGCACCGCCAACGCAAGTTGGACCACAACTGCATCGATCGCCTCCTCACCCGTCACGGCGCCAGCCTCTGGAAGCTCCTCGTAAAACGCCACCGGAGTCGCCGCTGTGGCCAGCGCACTCAACGCCACATTCCGCGCCGTCACATGATCGACATGCCCACCAAGCCCCAGCGGAAGCACCCATGCTCCCGCTTTACTCATCTCCAGCGCTCGCTTAATCTTCGCGACCACCTTCTCCGAAGCATCCGCCACCCGCCCAAACACCTCGTTCGCTCCGATATGCAACCGCAGCGGAGCATCCTTCAGATTCAGATCTGTAATCGTGAACTTGGCAACCCCAACCTGCTTCCGCCAAGCCTCATCCTCGCGCTTCCGCACCGCCGTCACAAACGACACGCGATCGTTCCGATGCAGCAACCCCACATCCGAGTAAGGCGCAAATTCGCTGCGCGTAAAGCAGCTCACCACTTCGACGGCGTGGCCCTCTCGGAGCCACGCCCCAATCGACAGTCCCAGCGCGAAGGCCGCATCTCCGCGATGCGGAGAAACCACGGTAATCTTCACTGTCCGGTCTCCTCGCAACCTCTACTACCCGCGTCCTGTTTCACTTACTTAAGATTGGTCAGTGTCGGTTGAATCTTCACACTGATCCCATCCAGCTGAGCTTGGTACGCCACAATGCGCTTCAGCGTGTCGTACGGCACGTCCACCGGCGGCAGCGCGCGTCCGTTCACCACCAGGATCGGTGCCAGATCTGCGCCGGCCTTTGCCGCCAGCGCAATCGAGGCCTCCACAACCGCCTTTGTCTCCGGCGTCGCAGAGCAAGTCGCAACGCTCTTCGCATCCGCGCCCGCAGCCACAACCGCAGCATCCAGCGCCGGCTGCAGTGTCTCCGGCGTCAGCCCCTTCTGCCTGTTGTAAATCTCCTGGCCATACGCGAAGAACGCGGCGTCTCCCTTTGCCTTGCGAACACACACTCCCTCCGCTGCCGCATGAAACGCATACGGGCTGGCATCAGCCGGAAGGTACTCCACCACCAACCGTGCTTGCGGAATGTCCTTCACCAGGTTGTTCGCAACATCCTGAGCGTCCTTCGACCGCGCATTCAAAAAGTCAGCGAACAATACCATCAACAGGTCCTTACTCGCAGCCCCCTCAGCAGGTCCATCCACACCCTGCTGCAGCAGCGCGCGCCGCTCCGCAAAAGGCGTTGGCCCAAAGTCGACCACCCCGCCCGCAATCGCGTGCTTACCATCCGGCGTGACAAAAAAATCGTTTCGCGACACCTTATCTGGATGCGACTTGTCGGTCGCAAACACAATAACTCTCGTCACACCGGGAGCTTGTGTTTTCAAAATCGCCGCCACGCTCCAAATGCGATTGTCGTCAAAACCCCACGCCTGCTTCAGAAAGGCATTCACCTCTGCTGTCGTCGGTGAGCTAGCCGTGAAATTCTTCAAATTCACTGGCGGGAACGGATTCGCCGGCGCCGCTGCATTCCCTGCAGGAGCCTGCGGTGCCGCTACCTGCGCCGCGTCCGCCGTTGCCGGAGACATCACCGGCGCTGCAGGCGCCTGCGCCAACGCTCCCATACCCGCCATTACCAGCATCATGCTTGCGATCGTCTTCATGCTGCGAACCTCATTCACCATCAACTTCTTCACTATGCGATATCTCCTCGAGTCAAATCCAGCCTCGCGGCCGTCACACTAAACTTCGCGTCTCGCCGCTATCGGAAATCTTCTTCCCATACCAAACGACTTGCGTGAAACCTTCAACACTGGCGCTGCCTGCTGCCGCTTATACTCGCTCAACTCCACCAGCCGAATCACCTTCCGCACCAGCTCAAGCTCCACACCCTGCGACCGCACAATCTCCTCCGCAGAGCGGTAGTCCTCAATGTACGCCCGCACAATCGGGTCAAGCACATCATACGGTGGCAGCGAGTCCGTATCCTTCTGCCCCGGCCGCAACTCAGCCGACGGCGACTTCGTCAGCGTATCTTCCGGAATCACTTCGCGCTCGCGATTCACCCACCGGCTCAGTTCATATACCTCGGTCTTATACACATCGCCAATCACCGCCAGCGCCCCCACCATATCTCCATACAGTGTGCAGTACCCGCAAGCCATCTCGCTCTTATTGCCAGTCGTCAGCACCAGCGCGCCAGTCTTATTCGACAGCGCCATCAACAAACTCCCACGAATCCTAGGCTGCAGATTCTCTTCCGCCAACCCAAATTCAGTCCCCTTGAAAAATGGCTCCAGCGACGTCGAAAACTCTTCATAGATCGCGCGAATCGGCACAGTCGAAAACGCGATCCCCAAATTCTGCGCCAGCTTCTCCGCATCGGTCACCGACCCGGTCGAAGAAAACTCGCTCGGCATCCCAATGCCCCGCACATTCTCCGCGCCCAACGCCTCAACAGCAATCGCCGCAACCAGCGCCGAGTCAATCCCTCCGCTCAACCCCACAATCGCCTTCCTAAATCCGCACTTGCTCAAATAATCCCGCGTCCCCAGCACCAGCGCCTGCCACGTCTTCTCCACGCGATCCTCACCGCCAGCATCGCTCTCGTTTCCGAGCGTCTCAGCCGCGCTCGACTCTACTCCCGAGCCAACGCCCTGCTCCTCCGTTTCGAAGACCAGCAAGTCTTCGACAAAGCTATTCGCCTGCGCAAACACCTCGCCATCAGGCCTCACCGCGAACGACCCGCCATCGAAGATCAAGCTATCGTTCGCTCCCACCTGGTTCACCATCACCACCGTCGCGCGATGCCGCTTCGCCAGCGCGCCAATCATCCGCTGCCGCACCTCCAGCTTTCCATGCCAGAACGGCGACGCGGAAATATTCAGAATCAGCCGATGCCCGCTCAGCGGCTGCGGCAGCACCGCCCACTGCCGCATCAATTCCTCAATCGGATCCACCGGATACATCTGCCGAGGCCAGAACATCTTGTCGTTCCACGCATCCTCGCAGATCGTGATGGCGACGGCCTTCCAATTCACCACCGACAGCGCCTGATTCTTCGCCGGCTCAAAATACCGCTGCTCATCGAACACGTCATAGAACGGCAACAGCATCTTCTGCTGCACGAACTTGATCTCGCCGTCTTCCATCAGCGCCGCAACATTGCGCACGCGTTTCCCTGACGAACTCTCGCACCGCATTGGCGAACCGCACAGCACCGCCGGCCGACCCTCGCCGCGCGTCAGCTCCGCCACCGCTGCCAGCGTCTCCTCGGCGCGCTTCACAAAGCTTTCCTTTTCCAGCAAATCGGCTGGCGGATACCCACACGTCGCCAGCTCCGGAAACATCACCAGCGCAGCACCCTCAGCCGCCGCCCGTTCGACAAACTCCGCGATCTTCCGCAGGTTCCCCGAGAAGTCTCCAACCGTTGGATTGATTTGCGCCAGCGCGATCCGCACCCTTACAGTCTATCGCGAAGCCCAGTTCCCCCACCCAGAGAGTCCACGCCCTCTCTATCCTCTACACCCTATCCCCTACACCCTGCTCTTAAGATCCAGTACCCGCCAGCACCACACCGATCGTCCGTGCCAGGATGCGAAGATCCAACAGCAAATTCCAGTTCTCGACGTACGCCGTGTCCAGAGAAATATAGCTATCAAACGACGGATCCTGCCGCGCCTCTACCTGCCACAGCCCGGTAATCCCCGGCAACACATCCAGCCTGCGCAGATGCGCCAGGTCGTACTTCTCTACCTCGGACGCCAGCGGCGGCCGCGGTCCCACCAAGCTCATGTCACCTATCAACACATTGATGAACTGCGGCAGCTCATCTAGCGAATACTTCCGCAGCCGCGCGCCCACTTTTGTGATTCTGGGATCATTACTCATTTTGAACAGAATCCCGTCGCGCTCATTCTTGTGCGCAAGGTCTTCCTTCATCCTGTCCGCATCAGCCACCATCGTCCTGAACTTGAGGCAGGTAAACGTTCTGCCCTTACGCCCAATGCGTGCCGCCCGATAGAACACCGCTCCTGGCGAATCCATTCGGATCAGCAACGCAATTACCAACATCACCGGCGAAAGCACCAGCAGCGCCAGCGACGACAGCATCACGTCCAGCACACGCTTGATCAGGAACGCGCCACGCGGGAACTCCCGCTGATGCAGCGGAATCGTCGGGAATTGCCCTATGAACTCAACCGGCGCATTCCACGCCAGTCCGTCATATAGGTCGGGCACCACCCGTACTTCAATCCCGTTAACCCGCGCCTCTTCCACCACCGAAATCACCATCTGCTTGTCTGCCGGCGTCGAGAAATAGATCTCATCCACAAAAAGTGACCGCGCCAGTGCCACGCAGTTATGAATGTTCCCAATAATCTGCGAGTTCGCCCCGTCCTCGTCATCTTCTTCCAGCGATACAAATCCCATGAAGCGGAAGCCCATATGCGGCAGCGCCTGGAGATGATTCCGCAGCGCATGCGCCACCCGGCCATGCCCCACGATCAGCACGTTCCGCGTCTCGCGCCCCTGCAGATATCGGCGCTGCATCATCTTGCGTTCAATGGCTCGCCGCGCCATCAGGAAGGTGGCCGTGATCACGATCGTCAGCGCCACCACCAGGCGCGAAACCGCGTACTGTTTCATCACATACAGCGTCCCGCAGAGCATCAGCCCCGACGTCAGGGTCGTCTGAACCGTGAGGCGTTGCTCATTCAATCCGCTGCGCACATCCTGTGACCGATAGAGACCGAAGAGCCGCGCGAAGATCACCAGGTACACACCGAAAACCAGCAGGTAGGCAATCGATACCAGCGGTGCCGTCGCCTCCAGGTGCCGAAGCACCGTATGGCTGGTCGGCTTCACCACCGGATCCAGGCGGATCCTAAACGCGATAAACCCGGCGATCAGCGCGCTCACAAAATCCAGCATCGCCCAGACCATGATCGTAAACGACGGCCTGGAAAACAGCCGAACCCGTTCCTGCATGCGCGCTTGATGGCGTCGCTGGCTCGAAATAGTCGCTTGCTTCAGATAATCGAGGGTCGCCATAGTCCTGATTTTTCGGTCCCGGGGCCGCTTGTTATGCCATAAGCTTCATGGCGGAGTTGGTGTGTACTCGAAAGCTTAACTCTTTGTAGACACGCTCTTTATCGTCAGTTATGGGTTCTCTATTAGTGTAAAGGATCACCGCTTGTTGAAATGGGTACTTAAGACGCTATACCGGCAACACCAACTCATCCAACGAGAAAAATTCGTGCAGAATCGGGTCGTCGCTAGCCTTCATTTCTTCAGTCGTTCCGAAAAAACGCACCTTGCCTTCGTGCAGAAACACCAATCGATCTGCCAGCTTCTCTGCAAAACGCATGTCATGCGTGACGACAATGCTTGTAAGATGCATTTGCATTTTGAGACGTTGGATCAGATTTCCAAGTAGGTGCGCCATCAGCGGATCCACCATCGTTGTGGGCTCGTCGTACAGCACCGCCGACGGCTGCGACGCCAACGCCCGCGCAATTGCCACCGACCGCTTCATTCCCGTCGACAACTCCGACGGTAGCTGATTCTCCATCCCCGCCACCCCCACCATCTCCAGTAAACCCTTCACCACCTGCAGGATCTGATCCTCCTCCATGTCCCCCCGTTCCCGGAGCGGGAATGCCACATTTTCACCGACGGTAATCGAATCGAATAGTGCCCCGTTCTGAAACACCATCGTCACCTTGCGCCGAATATCTTGCATCTCCGGCTCCGTATACCCCGCAATGTTCTGCCCCGCCACCAGCACGGTCCCACTGTCCGGCTTCAGAAAACCCATCAAAATCTGCAGCGATACCGACTTCCCCACACCGCTTCGACCCAGAATGCACAACGTTTCCCCAGGCTTTACGTAAAAACTGACGTCTTTCAGCACCACCAGGTCACCAAACGACTTATTCACACTCTCAAACGCGATATACGGCGCCACGTCCTCCGCCCCAATCGCAGCTTCGTCCGTCCCATCCGCCGCCCGCATCGCGGACTCCTCGGCCGCCGACACCGGCTCGTCCGCAATCGCCGCGTTCCCTTCCTTGTTCGCCGCCGCCGCCTCTTCGATAAACTCCTGCACCGTCGGCGCCACGTCCTCCGACACGTCCTCAATCAACGGCTTTTCACTGTGCTCCCCCGCTGCAGTCGTCCCAGCTCCCCCCTCAGCCGCAGAGTCAGGAATAGCCTTCGGCTCGGTCCGAAACCCAGGGATCGACGAACGCTTGGGCTCGGTATCAGCGGGCGCAGGTGGCTCAGTCGGCGAGTCAGGAGGATTAACAGGTTCACTCATAGCTGTACCTCCTATGATGCACGCTTTCCCTCAAACCAGCCGCCCCAAAAACCAGCCAAGCCGCACCTCCAAGGATGCCCCCTACCTGCCACCCTCCCCACCCGCTCGCGCCCAGGCCTCAGCCTCCGCCAGATCTTCCGGCGTATTCACATTCGCAAACCACCGCTCCAGCGTCTCCCGATCCGGAGCACCGTCCCCGACGCGACCATACAATTCGTACTCGTCATACATCCACAAAGCGCAACCGTCGGACTCTGCCGAACGATTCAGCAGCACCTCCAGCCGCCTCTCCCCGCCATCCAGCGACTTTGCAAAAGACGTCAGCCTTTCCCGGTGCAACAAGCAGAACGCCGGCTGCTTCCCTCCTATGCCGAGAAAGCTCACCGTCATCCCAACACGCATCGCCTCCTCAGCCCACCGCCGGAGCAATTCCCCCGGAACTAGTGGAACATCGACCGGCATGAACAATGCCCACGCCTGCCTCGAAGCCCGCAACCCAGCCTCAATCCCCGCCGCCGGCCCCACACCCACCCGCGTCTCCCGCATCACCGGCGCGTACTCCGCCAAATCCTCCCGATTTCCCGCGATCCACACCTCCGCACAGAATCCCCGCAGCTTTTCCACAGCTATTTCCACCATCGGACGCCCCCAGAACTGCAGCAACGCCTTATCTTCCCCCATCCGCGAACTTTTTCCACCGGCCAGCACAAACCCGTGCACTGGCAGCTTCGCATCTTGCGCCATACCCGGAATACCTCACAGCTCCCATCGCGGAACTTTAACTCCGCGAACTTTGCGCCAAAGCTTCGACCTAAGCTCCCGCCCCCACCTTATCCAGGAATCGCACAATCGATTCAATGCCGCGATGAAAGTTCGCCAGATGAAACTTCTCATTCGGCGCATGCAGATTATCGTCCGGCAGCCCAAACCCCATCATCACCGTCGGAATCCCCAACTCGCGCACGAAATCCCCCACAATCGGGATCGATCCGCCACCCCGTACGAACACCGTCTCCTTCCCAAAAACCTCAGCCATCGCCTCCGTCGCCGCGTGCACATACGCGTTATCCGTGCTCACCACGATCGGCTCGCCCGAGTGAATCAGCGTCACCTTCACCTGGATCCCCTTAGGGCAAATCTCCTCCACAAATTTCTTATACTTCGCAAACGTCGCCTCCGGCTTCATCCCCGGAACCAGCCGGAAGCTGATCTTCGCCGTAGCCTTCGCCGGAATCACCGTCTTCGCTCCGACCCCAACAAACCCACCCGGCATCCCATGCACGTCCATCGTCGGCCGCGACCACGTCCGTTCCAGCACGCTGAACATCGCCTCGCCCGTCAGCTCGCTCGACCCCACCTCATGCTTCCGATACTCCTCCTCATCAAACGGCAGCGATCGCCATGCCTCAAGCTCGGCCTTGGTAGGCTCCTCAATCCCGTCATAGAATCCCGGAATCGCAATCCGCCCATCCTCCTTCTTCAACTGCGCAATCATCTGCGCCAGCGCCACAAACGGATTCGGCGCCGCCCCGCCATACATCCCAGAGTGCAGATCGGTCGCCGCGCCCCGCGCCTCAAGCTCGGTATAAATCATTCCGCGCAACCCCACGCACAACGTCGGCAGCTCCGGCGCAAACATCTCCGTATCCGACACCAGCGCCGCGTCAGCCTTCAACTGGTCGCCATGCTCGCGCACAAACGCGGCAATCCCCTCGCCGCCAACTTCTTCTTCTCCCTCCACAATCACCCGCACATTCACCGGCAGCTTCCCATCGGCCTTCATCGCCGACTCCAGCGCCTTCACATGCATCCACATCTGTCCCTTGTCATCCACCGCCCCCCGCGCATAGATATTCCCATCCCTCTCCGTAGGCTCAAACGGAGGCGACTTCCACTCATCCAGCGGCTCAGCCGGCTGAACATCATAGTGCCCATAGAGCAACACCGTAGGCTTCGCCTTTCCATCGGCTGAGGGCTCTGCCTTCAACCAATCCGCATACACCAGCGGATGTCCACCCTCATGCGCAGCCGAAGTCGTCTCAATCAACCGCACATTCTCCATCCCCGCAGCGCGCAGCCCATCCGCGACAAACTCTGCCGCCTTCCGCACATCGCCCACATGCTCCGGTGCCGTCGACACCGACGGAATCCGCAACAGGTCCTTCAGCTCCTCAACAAACCGTGCTCCCTGCTCCCGCGCATACCCAACCGCTGCTTCGCTCATCAATCGTCCTCTTCCTCACCCATCGCGCTTGAAACTCTGCCTCTTGTTCGACGCAATGCAGGCTCCCTCAGCATAAACTTCGCCCGGCATTGCATCCACCCCGCCCCGCATGGCATCCATACACTAAGCAATAGATGACAAAGCTTTCATCGAGAGGACCTTGTTGCCCTCTCGCGCGTCTACTGATCACAGTCTCTCGTCAATCCATAGGCCGCTCCAAAACAGGAAGGCTGCACCCATCAAACGTACGGAATTGTCCAAGGGGAAGAATGCACCAGCTTTTTTCGAAGCCTCTTTCATCGAAGCACAGCGCTTCGCTCTCGCTTGCCATTTTCTTCCTCGGCACGACACTGCACGCGCAGCAAACCACCATCGCAGCCACTCCCGCGACGCCCGCTCCCATCCAGACGGCCTTCCTATCCCCTGCCCTGGACCTGAGCATCCCTCAGTACATCTCCAGCAGCGCAGACTCCGATCAACCCGCGCCCCCAGCCGACATCGACGCGCCGCAAGCCCAGTCTCAATCCACCGAGCCCGCTCCCAAGCAGACCTCCCGCATCCTCGGTATCCTCCCCAACTTCCGTGCCGTCAGTGCCGACGTCAAGCTGCCACCCCAGACCGTTAAGCAGAAGTTCACCACAGCCTTCGAAGATTCCTTCGACTACTCCTCCATCTTCATCCCGCTCGCTATCGCCGGTTACGACGTAGCAACGAACCCGTATCCCGAGCTCGGCCACGGCGGCTCTGCCTTCGGTCAATATCTCTGGCGCGCAGCCGTGGATCAAACCGTCGAGAACTTCATGGTCGAAGCCATCGTTCCATCCATCACCCACCAGGACAACCGCTACTACACCCTAGGCCACGGCGGCTTCTGGAAGCGTACCGGCTACGCTCTCACCCGTGCCGTCATTACCCGTAACGACGCCGGCAAGGAAACCTTCAACACCAGCGAAGTGATCGGCTCCGGCGCCGCCGCCGGAATCTCCACCACCTATTACCCCGCCCGCGAGCGCTCCGTCGGCAACTTCGGCAGCGAATGGGCTCTCGACATCGGCATCGATGCCGCCTCCTTCGTCGTCAAGGAGTTCTGGCCCGACGTCAATCACGCCCTCTTTCACGGCGCCAAGCCCTCGCACACCGCCACAGCCCAGTAACTCTCGCTACGGCCGCGCCACCTCGATCACAATCGACCCCATCCCCGCGCTCGCGGCATACGCCGTGTGCGCCTCCTTGATCTCGTCCAGCCCGAACCGCGCCTTCACCGGCACCGCAATCTTTCCTTCTTTCAGCCAGTCAAACAGCGTCGCCAGGTCCGCCGAGAAATACTTCGAGCCACGCATCACACCGAAGAACGTCGCCCGCTTCCCCGTCCAAACCGCCAAATTCCGCGCAAACAATTTCAGGATCATCGGCACCGGATTCCGCTCAGGCCCACCAGTCCACGCCGGCAGATTCTGCCCGTATCCCACCAGCACTCCACCCTTCTTCAATATCGAGTACGACTCGTCGAAGCTCTCATATCCCAGCGCATCGAACACCGCATCAACCCCACCCAACTGCTTCATCTCCCCAATCCAATTCTTATTCGAGTAATCCAGCGGCACCGCCCCCAGCGCCCTCAACTCCTCATGCTTCTTTGCCGATGCGGTTCCGTACACCTCCGCCCCCATCACCTTTCCCAGCCGCAGCAGTGCGCCTCCCACACCGCCACTCAACCCGTGCACAAAAATCCTCTGCCCCGCCTTCACCTTCGCCGAGCGAAAAAAAAAAACCACCGCCTCGCCCCCATCCACACCATCCGGAACCCGCACTAAATACTTCTCAGGCAGATTAATCCGCTCCGCCTGCCCCTCATACTTCGACAGGCACGCCACCCAATCGCCCACCGCAAACTTCGAGCACCCCTGCCCGTTCGCCACCACCGTCCCCACCACGCTATAGCCCGGCGTCAGCGGCGGCTTCTTCTGCAGCGGATACGTCCCTCGCCGCATGTTAACATCCGAGCCCGACACGATCGTGTACTCCACCGCCAGCTGCACCTCCCCAGCCGCCGGCGCCGGCAACTCTGCTTCGACGACAGCCAGCACGCTCTCGTCCCCATACGCCGTAATAACAACCTTCTTGATCTTCGCCAAAGCCACACCTCGAGAAACGTCTCCTCGTTTGAGACGCGCCCCAATCCATTCGGCTCAATCTTTTCGGCCCCTACTTCGCCCCCGCAAACGACTTATTGAAGAACGCCACCACCCGCTGCCGTGCATCGAACCCATGCCAAGGCTCATTGCTAGGCGACCCATAGATCGCTCCGCCCAGCGGCCCATGATCCACCCGCGGATACGTAATCAACTCGACCGGCACGCCCATCTGCCGCAGCGCGTGATACATCTCCAGCGACTGCCCCAGCGGATCCGTCGTGTCATCCTGCCCCTGCAGCAGCATGAACGGCGTCTTCGCCTGCGCCACCCCACTCACCGGACTCTGCCGCCACGCATCTGCCTGATGCATCCACGGCTTCCCGAAGTACCACTGGTCATACAAGCTTCCCTTCTCCGTCCCATACTCGCTGTTCTGATCAATCACCGGAGCCGCACTCACAATCGCCTTGAACCGCGTAGTCTTCGTCTCGACAAACGCAGCCATCTCGCCACCATAGCTGTATCCGATCAGCGCCATCTTGTCCGCATCCACCGGCTCAGTCTTCAGCACATAATCCACGCCCGCCATAATGTCGCGATAGTCCGCACCACCCAGATCATTCTTGTTCGCCGCCGCAAACTCTGCGCCCCGCCCAGTGCTTCCCCGAGGATTCGTTCGCAGCACCGCCCACCCCTGCGCCAACAAGTAATCCGTGAAAATCGAATAGCTGTCGACATACGCGCCCAGCGGCCCGCCATGCACCTCCACGATCAGCGGCACTTTCTTCGTCGCAGCCTCAGGCGGCAGATACAGCAGCCCCTCAATGGTCAGCTTCTCGTTCTTCCACTCCACGCGCTTCGGCGCCGCACTCTTCACATCCTTCGGCGCAAGCTCAGGAGTAGCCAACACCTTCGGCGTCTCTCCCAACGCCGCGCTATACAACAGCACCGGCGCCTTGCCTCCACTGCTCCCAAGAAACACCCACCCACTCTGCGCCTCATTAGTCACCGCGGACGATACCGCAGCCACAGGCAGCGCAACCGCCGAGCTCTTCCCATCCGCCGCATACCGCATCAACCTCGCTTCAACACCCTCCTCGGTATCCTGCAACACCCCACCGTCCAACAATGCAATCGGTTCTTGGTGCCCGACCGTCCCCATAAATCCATCCGTAAGATTCACCGTCGTCTTGCTCGCCAAATCGTACGTGTACATATCCTCATATCCCGGAGGCGCATCCTTCTTCGCCTGCGCAAGATAGACAATCTTCCCGCCATCATGCGACCAAACAGCCGGCCCCACGGTAGCCGGAATCCCCTCCACCTTCTCCGCATGCGATGGATCACTAGCCTTAACAATCCACGCGCTACCCGCCGGCCCCAGCTCCCCGACGCCGTTCGGGCCCTCGGCAATCGCCACCAATTTACTAGAATCCGCACTCCACGACGCCCCCCGCACATCCATCGGCGCGCCCGTCACCGTCAGCTTCTCCGTCGCCACATCCAGCAGATACATCCGCGACCCATGCAGCCCGTGGTCGACCCACTCCGCATCGGCCTTAGCGTCCTTCGCCTTCTTCTCTCCCGGAGTCTCCGGGTCCGCCGCAAAGATCGCAATCGTCTTCCCATCAGGCGACACGCGATAACTAGCGACATCAATCGCCACCGGCTCAACCTTTTCGTCGTCCTTCTTCGCGTCATCCTTCTTCGCCGGCGCAGTCACCGGAGGCAGCGCCCCCTCGCGCTTCGATTCATCCACCTGCGGCGTCACCTTCAGATCAAAAACCTTCGCCTCGCCACCACCCATCGGCAGCCGATAAAGCTGCGTATGCTCTCCCCGATGAGCCAGAAATAGCACCGACAAACCATCCGGCATCCACTGTGCCCGCTGCTCCCCGCGCTTGTCGCCCGCCGGAGAATACGTCAACTGCCGCGCCGCACCACCACCCACCTCCACCAGCCAGATATGCCCCTTCGCGCCATCGGCAGTAGCATCCGCAATCCGCACCAGCACCTGCTTCCCATCCGGAGAAAGCTGCGGATCGCTCATCCCTTTGTAGTGACGCAGCTGCTCGTTAGTAGGAAACGCAGGCGCCTTGTCGTTAGTGGCAGGCGAAGGCGCGTTCGCCTGGCCATAACCAGTCGAAGCAAACGAAAGGGCAAGCACCACCAGGGCGCAGGTCCGGCAACCAAATGTCAACATGGCGATAGCCTAACTCAAAACTTCGGTCGTCTAATCCATAATTCGACAGTCCAACGCATAATCAAGTAGTCCTCACCAAAACTCGGAGACCGCCATGCGCCTCGTCCCTCGCAAGTTTTTCCCTATCGCCCTCGCCGCCGCCACGCTCCTCCTTCCCACCTCCGCCCTCGCCGAGCCCACCGCCGACCAGATCCTCTCGCAGTCCCGCGCCACCGCCGCCGCCCAACACAAAAACATCCTGCTCATCTTCGGCGCCTCCTGGTGCGGCCCCTGCCACATGTTCCAGCACTTCCTCGACGACCCCACCATCGCCCCCATCATGAACAAGGCCTTCGTCATCACCACGCTCGACGCCGACGAACTCACCACCGACACCAAGCACCACGACACCCCGGGCGCCGTAGACCTCCGCGCCAAGCTCGGCGGCGGCGCCGTCGGCATCCCATACCTCGTCATGCTCACGCCGGCCTGCCATCCGATCATCAACTCCCTCCGCCCCGACCCCAAGGCTCCCGCCGGTGGCAACATCGGCTATCCCGCCGTCCCCGCCGAGGT
This sequence comes from Granulicella sp. L46, assembly GCF_009765785.1. Classification (GTDB taxonomy): domain Bacteria; phylum Acidobacteriota; class Terriglobia; order Terriglobales; family Acidobacteriaceae; genus Granulicella. The sequence goes on along the minus strand of NZ_LMUT01000007.1, from coordinate 249,209 downwards.
CGACTGGTTCATGCAGATGCTCCAGAAATCCGCGCCCACCCTCACCCCACAAGACACCGCCACGATCCACGCCTGGCTAACCGCCCACGGCTCCTGATCGTCTAATCCGCAGGGTCCATTACCAGTTCCAACCCCACGCTCGATGCATTCTTCCTTTGAAGCGTCGAGCCCTGCGATAAAATCCAAACACCATGCGTCCCCTCACCTCACACCTCGTCCAGCAGCAACGGCAGCTCTCCCGGGCGGCCTTGACGCGTGTGAGTCCTCGGACATCGAAAGCATCCTAGCTCTCGAACCTGACCACCAACCCAAAGCCCCCAACCTTCCGGCGGGCTTTTTCTTTGCGGCCCACCGGTTCACCACACCTGGAGCCCAAGATGAATCCCTTTACCCCCTTCACCTCAGACCACGAAATCGCAGCGATCGCAAGCGGCCTCCTCGATCGAACCCTGCCCAAGCCCCACTGGACCCACGCCGCTCACTTCGCCTCAACCCTATGGTTGCTCTCCGAGCGCCCCGAGCTCGACCTGCCCCGCGAACTCCCAACCATCATTCGCGCCTACAACGAAGCGACCGGCATAGCCAATACCGACCACAGCGGCTATCACCACACCATCACGCTCGCCTCCATCCGCGCTGCCCGATCCTTCCTCGCCGCCAGCCTCCACCCGCCCCTGTTCCTCACCTGCAATGCGCTCCTCGCGTCTTCTCTCGGCGCATCCCGTTGGCTCCTCTCCTATTGGTCACGCGAACGGCTCTTCTCCCCGGAAGCAAGGCGCGCATGGCTCGACCCCGACCTCCAGAACCTGCCCTTCTAACGATTTACAATCTACCGTCCACTTTCACGCGCATTTCGTTTAACATAGAGAGCGTATGCGTCTGCGGAATCGCCATCTCGCCTGCCTCCTCCTCCTGCTCTCGTCCCTGAGCGCAGCGGATGCTCGCAGCCTGCGCTCCGGAGAACTTACCCTCGGCGGCCGCTACATCAGCACCCTGCTCTGCCAAAGTGCGGTTGCGGTCATCGCAAAGCCTCTAGCCGAGCACACCGCACCCGCTCGCACCGAAGCCTTCGTGCTCCCGCCTGCCTCCCGTGCGCTCCACGCCGCTGCATGGACCATGCGTCCACCCGCTGAGCACACTGCCGCACTCCACGCCGCAACCTCCAGCCTCAGCTAAACGACGCTCATCAGCGTCCTGCGGACCCACCTCCGCACATCAGTATCCGCGCCTACGCGCCACCCCCCAAAGGAACCCACCGTGTTCAACGCCGCCCTCGCCAAAGTCTTCGGCACCTCCAACGAACGTGCCGTCAAGCGCATGCTCCCCGTCCTCGCCCAGATCAACAGCTTTGAAGAAGCCACCAAGCAGCTCACCGACGCCGAGCTCACCGCCAAGACCACAGAATTCCGCGCCCGCATCGCCGCTGCCCTCGAAAACATCACTGACCCCGAAGCCCTCATCGCCGCCGAGAAAGCCGCCCTCGACGAAATCCTTCCCGAAGCCTTCGCCGTAGTCCGCGAAGCCGGCCGCCGCACCGTCGGCATGCGCCACTTCGACGTCCAGATGATCGGCGGCATGGTCCTCCACCAGGGCAAGATCGCCGAGATGAAGACCGGCGAAGGCAAGACCCTCGTCGCCACGCTCCCCTGCTACCTCAACGCGCTCGCCGGTCACGGCGTCCACGTAGTCACCGTGAACGACTACCTCGCCAAGCGCGACGCCGAATGGATGGGCAAGATCTACGGCTTCCTCGGCCTCTCCGTCGGTGTCATCGTCCACGATCTCTCCGACCAGCAGCGCCGCGAAGCTTACGGGGCCGACATCACCTACGGGACGAATAACGAATTTGGCTTCGACTACCTCCGCGACAACATGAAGTTCGAACTCCCCGACCAGGTCCAGCGCGGCCACTTCTACTGCATCGTCGACGAAGTCGATTCCATCCTCATCGACGAAGCCCGCACCCCCCTCATCATCTCCGGCCCCACAGACAAGACCACCGACAAGTACGCCATTGCCGACAAGATCATTCCCCAGCTAGAGCTAGGCGAGCTCATCGAAACCCTCGAAACCAAAACCTGGTCCGGCGATTACGTCGTCGACGAAAAAGCCCGCGCCATCACCGTCACCGACGAAGGCTTCGAGAAGGTCGAGCAGCTCCTCGGCATCGGCAACATCGCCGACCCGGAAAACTGGGACATGAAGCACCACATCGAAGTCGCCATCAAGGCCCACAATCTCTACAAGCGTGACGTCGAATACGTCGTCAAGGACGGCGAAGTCATCATCGTCGACGAGTTCACGGGCCGCCTCATGCCCGGCCGCCGCTGGTCCGACGGGCTACATCAAGCGGTAGAAGCGAAAGAGGGAGTGCAAATCCGCAAAGAAGATCAGACCCTCGCCACCATCACCTTCCAGAACTACTTCCGCCTCTACAAAAAGCTCTCCGGCATGACCGGCACCGCCGAAACCGAAGCCTCCGAGTTCGACTCCATCTACAAGCTCGAAATCGTCGTCATCCCCACCAACCGCATCATGCAGCGCATCGAAAACCCCGACGTCGTCTTCCGCACGGCCAAAGAAAAATACTTCGCCGTCGCCGACGAAATCGAGCGCCTCCACGCCGCCAAGCAGCCCGTCCTCGTCGGCACCACGAGCATCGAAAAGTCCGAGCTCCTCTCCGACATCCTCAAGCGCAAGAACGTCCGCCACGTCGTCCTCAACGCGAAGTTCCACGAGAAGGAAGCTGAAATCGTAGCCCAGGCCGGACGTCTCGGCATGGTCACCATCTCCACCAACATGGCTGGCCGCGGTACGGACATCCTGCTCGGCGGCAACTCCGAGTTCATGGCCAAGCAAGACCTCGTCAAGCGCAAAGCCGCCCGCGCCGTCTCCGCAGCCGAAGGCGCCATCGCTCCCGTCGCGGCTCCCGGCTTCGTCCGCTTCTACTACCAGTCGCAGGAGTTCGAACTCCCGCAGCAGGACTGGGATGCCGCCATCGAAGCCCACGCCACCGCCACCAAATCCGAGCACGATGCCGTCATCGAAGCCGGCGGCCTACACATCCTCGGCACCGAGCGCCACGAGTCACGCCGCGTCGACAACCAGCTCCGTGGCCGCGCCGGCCGTCAAGGCGATCCCGGCTCCTCCCGCTTCTTCCTCTCCCTCGAAGACGACCTCATGCGCATCTTCGCCCGCGAGTGGGTCTCCACCCTCCTCCAGTCGCTCGGCATGGAAGAAGACGTCCCCATCGAATCGCGCATGATCTCCAAGCGCATCGAAGGCGCCCAAAAAGCAGTCGAGTCTCAAAACTTCGAGTCCCGCAAGCACGTCCTCGAGTACGACGACGTCATGAACAAGCAGCGCGAGGCCGTCTACTCCCTTCGTCGCCAGCTCATGGAAGGCGTTGCCCAGAAGCAGCTCATCACCGAAGACTACGTCTCCACCATCCTCTCCGGCATCCTCGACGAGTTCGCTCCCGAGAAGGCCCACCCTGAGCAATGGAACACCGAACAGATCTTCGCCCAGGTCTACGACGTCTTCGGTGCCAAACTCGAAAGCGAGATCGATCCCACCCAACTCAACCGCCACGAGTTCGGCGACGCCATCTATAACAAGCTCAACGAACGCTACGACATCAAAGAAAAAATCCTCGGCGAAGTCCAGCTCCGCTACCACGAGCGCGTCGTCATGCTCTCCGTCCTCGACGCCCTCTGGAAAGAGCATCTCCTCAACATGGATCATCTCAAGGAAGGCATCGGCCTCCGCGGCTACGGCCAGAAGGATCCCCTCGTCGAGTACAAGCAGGAATCCTTCAGCCTCTTCGAATCGATGATGATGCGCTTCCAGGAAGACACCGCCCGCAACCTCTTCCGCATGCAGATCCTCGCTCCCGATGGCACGCCTATCGAAAGCCTCGAGCAGCTCGCCCAGCTCCAGCTCGGCCAGGGCGCGCCCCCGCCTCCACCGGCCCAGCAGCAACTCCCCATGGACGCCACCTTCATCGGCAACCAGCCCGAGGCCCACCGCGCCGGGCCGCAGGATGCCCCACCCCCCACCATCCCCACGCGCGCCCCCTCCACCACCATCGATGCCCTCGAGCGCGAGTTCCAGCGCAACAAGCAGCGCGACCTCGCCGCCGCACGCCAGGCCGGTGGCTCAACCGCCGCGGCCACCGCAACCCAGCGCCGCACCGGCACAGAAGTAGGCCGCAACGACCCCTGCTTCTGTGGCTCCGGTAAGAAGTATAAAAAATGCCACGGAGCTAACGCCTAACCCCTTCTCCATCTGAACAAGTCGGCACCTCCCGGCTATCTTCTAGACCTGACAGCGCATCATACCTCGAGTCCCCCGGAGGTACGGGGCAGTTCCGACTTTCGAGGGCCCTACTTGCCGACGTTTCCAACCCGCACCGACGGTGAAGCCGCTACACTGCTACGGCAAATGCAGCAGTTCTTCGAGGCCACCACCGATGCGGTCTGCTTCCTCGATCGCGACTATTGCTTCACTTTCCTTAATCGCCGTGCACAGGAGATCGTCTCCATGGGCCTCGACCTCACCGGCAGAAACCTCTTCGAAGTCTTCCCCGCCACCGTATACGAAGGCTCTCCCTACGTGGCGTCCTACCACCGAAGCATGGACGAAGGCCTTCCCGCCGAGTTCGAAGCCTTCTACCCCGAGCCCCTCAACGTCTGGCTCCGCGTCCAAAGCTATCCCACCGACGACGGCATCATCATCTTCTTCCGCGACTTCACCTCCGAGAGGATCGATCGCGAAGCCCTCCGGACGAAGACCCTCGAAGCAGAGCGCCAGCACTCTGAAATCGAGGCCATCTATCGCACCGCGCCCATCGGCCTCGCCCTCTTCGACGTAGACGACTATCGCTACCTCCGCCTAAACGATCGCCAGGCCGCCTTCTTCGGCCTCAAGCCCGAACAGATCGTCGGCCGCACCGTCACCGAGATGGCCCCCATCCCCGGCCTCAAGGAACTCTTCGATGGTGTCCGCGCTGGCAAGTCAGTCATCAATTACCCACTCGAAGGCGAACTCATCACCGACCCCGGCGAGCATCGCTTCTGGACAGTAAACTATCTTCCCGTTTACGGCCCCGACGGCAAGGTTCAGGCCATCAGCGCCGCCAGTCTCGAAATTACCCAGCAGAAAAAGGCCGAACGAGCCCTTATCGAGAGCGAAAAACTCGCCGTCGTCGGCCGCCTCGCCAGCTCCATCGCCCACGAGATCAACAACCCCCTCGAGTCCGTCACCAACCTCATCTACCTCGCCCAGGTCGCCGAGTCTCTCGAGGAATCCCGCGGCTACCTCACCACCGCCGAGATCGAACTTCGTCGCGCTGCCGCCATCACCAGCCAAACCCTCCGCTTCCACCGCCAGGCCACCAACCCGCAGCTCATGAACGTTCGCGACCTCAACGACACGGTGCTCTCCATCTATCAGGGCCGCATCAACAACACCCGCGTCCGCATCGAGCACCGCAGCCGAGCCCGCCGCAAAGTTCACTGCTTCGACGGAGAAATCCGCCAGGTCATCTCCAACCTCATCGGCAACGCGCTCGACGTCATGCCCAGCGGAGGCCGCCTCCTCGTGCGCGAACGCGAGGCCACCAACTGGCGCACCGGCGAGCCCGGCGTCTCCATCACCATCGCCGACAACGCCAGCGGCATGAGCCCCGAAGTCCAGTCCCGCATCTTCAACCCCTTCTTCACCACCAAGGGCGTCACCGGCACCGGTCTCGGCCTCTGGGTCAGCAAAGAAATCGTGCAGCGCCATCGCGGCGAACTAGACGTCCGCAGCAGCCAATCCCCCGCCCACCACGGCACCGTCTTCACCCTCTTCCTCCCCTTCGACGCCGTCATTCGCTAGCAAACGAAACGAACTTCTTTCTACTTCACCATTGCTTTCACCAGCAATTGCCGCCATACCGCATCCGGCAAAAATCGGTTCATCCAAAAAAATGGGCCGGGTTTAGCGAGGTAACGTAATCGATTGCTGGAATCATTCGCAGCGCGGTAAATCACTTTCGCAACCTCCTCGGGCTTGGCCCCTGCAGCGTTGCTCTTCGTAAATACAGCCAGAAATTTGGCCATGCTTGCTCGATACGGGTCACTCACCGCCATTTGCTTGCTGCCCTTACCGAATTCGGTATTGATGCTGCCCGGCTCGATCATTTTTACGCGAATATTAAACGGCTCCAACTCGTAGCGCATGGATTCGCTCAACCCTTCCACTGCGAATTTCGTCGCGATGTAAGACGAGGCATACGGAAGTGCCATGCGGCCAATAATGGAAGAGACATTCAGTATCAATCCTTCGCCCGAGCCGCGCATGACCGGAAGAATTTGCTGCGTCACCCCAATCAGGCCGAACAGATTCGTCGCAAATTGCTGTTGAATCTGCTGACCGTCGATGGCTTCAATGGGACCGAACAAGCCATACCCTGCATTGTTCAGCAGCACGTCAATCTTCTTATAACGAGTCAACGTTGCGGCTATCGCTTGTGCAATGGAATCCGCATTCGTTACATCCAACGCCAATATGCTAATTTGCGGATGTTGAAGCACCGAATCGGCCTTGACCGGCTCGCGCATCGTTGCGGCAACATTCCAGCCTCGTTCGGCGAAGTAAACCGCAGTAGCCCGTCCGATACCGCTAGAGGCGCCCGTTATCAAAATTGTTTTAGCCATTTTTATTGTTCCTCCAAAGATGCGAAAATGCGTCTTGACTGTGTGTCGTGAAAAGACTACATGGTATAGACATACCAAATGGTATTTCGGTTGCAAATAGTTTTCGTGCGTTATGCTGGAAACGTGCCAAAAGCGATCAAGCAGAGGTTAACCCGGCAGGAGAGCCGGCTCGAAACCAGGGCAAGGCTTCTGGAGTCAGCAGCTCAGTTGTTTGCCAGGGGCGGCTATGAGGGCGCGTCCGTCGACCTGATTGCGGAGAGCGCAGGCTATTCCAAAGGAGCGTTCTACTCCAATTTTGAGAGCAAGGAAGCTATCTTCCTGGAACTTCTCGACGCCCATAAGCGGCGCGAGATTGACGCCTTGGCGCAGCTTCTTGCCCAGGACATTCCTGCGCCGGAACTTCTGTCGCTCATCCGCAACTCTGAAACCGTACGCGGCTCCGATTTCGACTTCGGTTTACTTTCTGCGGAGTTCCAACTGCAAGCCTGCCGCGACAAGACGTTTGCCAGAACCTATGCCAAGCTGCACCGCACTCACCGGGACACCATGGCAGGACTCGTCACCAAACTCTTTGCCAAACTTAATCGAATTCCGCCGTCTGATCCGAAACATCTTGCCGACATCATTATGGCCTTGACCACCGGCCTATCTTTACAAAGAACAAGCATGCAAGGGTCTCTACAAAAAGGATTCGTTACTGAGGCGATCCTTCTCGTACTTGGCCTTAATCGTTTGCCGATTTAGAGCTCGTCCGCGCTCGCGAACAGCACTGTAACGATAACGCGCCTCTCAATACTCAAGCCGCCGCGCCGCCATTCCTCCGCATGGCGCATATCGCACGCGCTACACTCGACCTACGCTCGACTCACTTCCCGCAGGAGCATGACCAAGCCCATGACCACGACCAAGCGCTTTCTGGCCCTCGTCTGCAACCTCGCCTTCCTCTCTCTCGCCACACGCGCCCAAACCCCTCCGCCCAGTACAGACCCCACCGAACGCGCCGAAGCCTTCGCCGTAGTCGACGCGTACCTCGACAGCGTGCAAGCCTACCACCACATCCCCGCGCTCTCCGCCGGCATCGTCGTCGGCGACAACCTCGCCTGGTCCAAGGGCTACGGCACCATCGACCTCCAGCACACCGTCCCCGCCAGCCCGCAAACCATCTACTCCATCTGCTCCATCTCCAAGCTCTTCACCTCCATCGCGCTCATGCAGCAGGTAGAAGCCGGCAAAGTTCAACTCGACGCCCCGCTCACCACCTACCTTCCCTGGGCGACCTTCAAGCCACCCACCGGCGACACCGGCCCCATCACTCTCCGCGGCCTTCTCACCCACTCCGCCGGCCTTCCCCGAGAATCCGACAGCCCCTATTGGACCGGCCCCGACTTCCCCTTTCCCACCGAAGCCCAGATCAAGTCCGCGCTCCCCAACCAAACCGCGCTCTACCCCGCCGAGCGCTACTTCCAGTACAGCAATCTAGGCCTCACCCTGGTCGGTGAAACCGTGCAGGCCGTAACCAACCAGCCCTACACCGACTACGCGCAAGCCCACATCCTCACGCCCCTCAACCTCACCGACACCCGCACCCACATGCCCATGGAGCTCTACGGCAAGCAACTCGCCGTAGCCTACAGTTCCATCAAGCGCGACGGCACCCGCGACGTGGTCAAGCCCTTCAACGCCCGCGGCATCACCCCCGCCGCCGGCTACACTTCCACCGTCGTCGACCTGGGCAAGTTCGCCTCCTGGAACTTCCGTCTCCTCCGCACCGAAAAACCCGAAGTCCTCAAGCCCTCCACCCTCCGCGAGATGCAGCGCGTCCAGTACATGGATCCCGACTGGAAAACCAGCTGGGGTCTCGGCTTCGAGATCGATCGCAAAGAAGACCACACCTACGTAGGTCACGGCGGCAACTGCCCCGGCTATCAAACCGCCATCCACATGCGCCCCGACGACGAGACCGCCGTCATCCTCCTCAACGATTCCGCCGAGCAGGTAGAACCCTACGTCCCCCACGTCTTCGAGCTCCTCGACAAGCGCAAAGGCTACAAGTTCAAAGGCACGCTCCCCACCGGCATCACCCTGGCCGACTACACCGGCCACTACTCCAACATGCCTTGGAGCTCCGAAGAAATCATCCTCCCCTGGGCCGGCGGCCTCGCCGTGCTGGTCCTTCCCTCCACCGACCCCGCCAACGCCATCCAGTTCCTCAAGCCCAAAGGCAACGACACCTTCCGCCGCGTCCGCAAAGATGGCACCGAAGCCGAAGAAGTCAAGTTCAACCGCGACGCCTCCGGCAAGATCATCAACTACATCACCTTCAGCAACGTCGCCACCCGCACCGCGCCCCTGGCCCCCTAACGCGCAAGCACCCCATCGTGCATCTCACCAACAGGTTCCAGTAACCGGTTCAGGAGATGCACGATGGCCAGCGCCCCGCAACCCACGCAAGCACCCACCCCCATCCCGCCCGACGACCTCGCCCGCGTGCTCGTCGCCGCCTCAGCCGACAGCTCCACCCTCCCTCACATCGGCCTCGTCGGCGACACGTACACAATCCTCCTTTCCGGCCACGACACCGCCGGCCGCTATTGCCTCATCGACATGCACATCCCTCCCGGCGGTGGCCCACCCCCGCACCGTCACGACTTTGAAGAATCCTTCATCCTCCTCGACGGCGAGATCGAAGCCACCTTCCGCGGCCAGAAGTCCACGGCCAAAGCCGGCGAAACCATCCACATCCCCGCCAACGCTCCCCACCAATTCCACAACGTCAGCAACCAGCCCGTACGCATGCTCTGCATCTGCTCGCCCGCCGGTCAGGAGGATTTCTTCGCCAAGGTAGGCGTGCCCGTAGCCACCCGCACCACGCCGCCTCCTCCTCTCACTCCCACCGAGCAGGCCGCCTTCCGCACCCGAGCCGAAACCCTTGCCCCACAGTACAAGACAGAACTCCTTCCCCCGGCCTAACCCTTCCAACGCACGAGGAGTCTCTCCCCATGAACGTCATCATCTTCGGCGGCACCGGTAAAACAGGCAGTCTCGTCGTCGAGCGCGCCCTCACCAAAGGCCACACCGTCACCGTCCTCGTCCGCGACCCCATCAAGTTCAAAGTCCCCAACGTCCGCGTCTGTGCCGGCGACGCCACCAATCCCTCCGACGTCCTCGCCGCCATGCACGGCCAGCAGGCCGTCATCGAAACCATCGGCGGTACCACCCCATGGAAATCCACGCACCTCGAATCCGACGCTATTCACGCAATCATTCACGCCATGCAGGAAGAGAGCGTGCGTCGCCTCATCAGCGTCTCCATGATGGGCATCGGCAACAGCCGCGCCCAGGCTCCTTTCTGGTACCGTTCCCTGCTCATGCCCACCTTCCTCCACGGCTCCACGCAGGACAAAACCACCAAGGAAGCCGCCATCACCGCCGAGCACGTCGAGTACGTCATCGTCCGTCCGCCCATCCTCAAAGACACGCCCGCCACCGGCCAGGTCCACATCCTCGCTCCCAACGCCATCGGCCACACCATCACTCGTGCCGACCTCGCCAACTTCCTCGTCGACCAGCTAGAAACCGACGCCAACCTCAACCGCGCCGTCACTGTCGTCAACACCTGACCCGGCCTGTACCTTCTGCCAGTGTTTCCCCACTGGATCACCTTGTATCCTTATTCCTATGGATTTAGAACTCACCGTCACCAAGGCCCTCGCGCTCCTCGCCTCCGATCACCCTCCCCTCCTCCTCGACGTCCGCGAGCCATGGGAATATCTAACCGCGCACATCCAGGCCAGCGTCATCATCCCCATGAACGAGATCCCCGGCCGCGCCCACCAGGAGCTCGACGAAGAAGCACACATCCTCGTTGTCTGCCACCACGGCGCCCGGTCCCTCTCCGTAGCCAACTGGCTCCGCGGCCAAGGCTTCGAGAAAGCCCAATCCATCTCCGGCGGCATCGACGCCTGGTCCACCCACATCGACCCCACCATCCCCCGCTATTAAATTCCAGCCGGCCCTTGTATAGTGGCGAAGCACCCTCGGAGACCCATCTCACGTGAAGCTCGCCACACTTCCCCTCGCCGCCCTCCTCCTCACCGCGCCCCTCGCCACCGCCCAAACCGCGCCGAACTTCCTCACCACCTACAAAGGCACGCCCTACACCGACGCCCACCACCCCATCGGCGCGCAAGCCATCCCCGGCATCGTGCAGTGCGCCTACTACGACCTCGGCGGCGAAGGCATCGCCTACCACGACACCGACGCCGTCAATCACGGCAGCGGCGAACTCAACCCTGCCAACGGCACCTACCTCAACGAGTTCCGCATGCACGAAGGCGTCGACACTTCCTACACCAAGTTCCACGACCCCAAAGTCCCCATCGACAACAACCCCTACGACCTAGTCACCCCGCCCGACGGCCAGCTTTACGTCGGCTGGACCGAACCCGGCGAGTGGTTCAACCTAACCGTCAACGTAGCCCACGCCGGCCTCTACACCGCCGACCTCCTCTACACCTCCAACCGCGGCGGCACCATCTCCCTCGACGTTAACGGAGTCCCCACCGCACCCATCACCATCCCCAGCACCTTCAGCAAAGACGAGCCTGTAGCCTGGCGCCAATGGCACCACTGGAACCTCCTCACCCACGCCACCACCCTCCAACTCCCAGCCGGCCGCAGCGTCCTCACCGTCCACATCCTCACCGAAGGCCAAATGAACTTAGCCACCTTCAACTTCAAACCCGCCCCCTAGCTTTCCCTCGCCCTCGCCCTCGCCGTTGCCGCTGCCGTTGCCGTTGCTTTTGGCATTGCCGTTGCCTTTCTTTGACAATTTCTGAAAGAAATTGTCCTTCCGAGCGCAGCGAGGAACCTGCTGTCTCCCGTTCTTGCCCTTGCCTTTCTTTCTGTCATTCCCCCCGGGAATCTGCTTCTCGCAACTTCCCGCCCCCACGCGCGACACCAACAAAGAGGCGGCCATCAGGCCGCCTCTCTGCTTCATTTCTCCGCAAATTACCTACGCACTCTTCCGCCGCAAATCCGGTGAAGCCTTCTTCTCATCCTCCACGCTCTTCTTCGCCGAGTACTTCTCCTTCGCCGACTTCGGTCCCTTCTTCTCCGCAGGCTGTTCCGCCGACGCCTTCAGAATCGGCTTAGCCGCCGCAGTAATCTTCTCCGCCGCAGCCTCCTCCTCCGACAGATTCTCCTCCAGCAACTGCACCACCTCGTCCAGACCCAGCGTCTCCGCCATCGCAATGGCCGCCTGGTATCCGGCGATCTCGTAGTGCTCCGTCCGTAGCGCAGCGCCCACTATACCGGCATCGAACGACGGACCTTCCTCGTCCTTCTCGAGCGCATCCGCACCCTCTTCAATCACGCCTTCCATTCCATTGCAGTGCTCACCCGTCGGCTTCTCTCCAAGGTGTTCGAACACCGTACGCAAACGCAGCACCTGGCCCTTGGTCTCTTCAAGGTGATCGGTAAACAATTGCTTAAGCGCCTTGTCCTTCGCGCCCTTAGCCAGCTTTGGCAGCGCCTTCACCAACTGGTTTTCCGCGCTATACATATCCCGTAGTTCGTCGACTAAAACATCCTGTAATGCCATGATTGATCTCCTGTGATCGCGCTTCCCGGGCTTCCCCAGCCAGTTGTGGCATGGCCTCGCGCACGCATCAGCACCATGAGAGTTTGCCGCAACGCGAAGGGTTGGCTAGTAACTTCCGCACTCTTACAACACTTGACCGGATCAAACTTTCTCCAGACCCAAACCCCGCATCTAACGGCTCCATGTGCCCCGCACCTGCCAAATCGGCGCGCAAGCAATCCGCCGCGCCCGCCCCCATCCCCGACCCAATCGACTCCGCCCGCGCCGCCGGCCTGCGCTACGTATACGACACCCGCCCCGGCATCTCCCGCCACCGCACCCGCACCGGCTTCACCTACCGCACCCCCGACAACAAACCCCTCCGTGCCCGTAACGCTGAAGACAAGGAAACCCTAGCCCGTATCAAGTCCCTCGTCATCCCGCCCGCCTGGGAAAGCGTCTGGATCTGCACCCTCGCCAACGGCCATCTGCAAGCCACCGGCCGCGACGCCAAAGGCCGCAAGCAATCCCGCTACCACCCCAAGTGGCGCGAAGTCCGTGACCAATCTAAGTACGAACACATGCTCCACTTCGGCGCCACCCTCCCCACCATCCGCGAGCGTGTAAACGAACACCTCACCCTCCCCGGCCTCCCCCGCGAAAAAGTTCTAGCCACCCTAGTCCGCCTCTTAGAAACCACCTTCATCCGCATCGGCAACGAATCCTACGCGCGCGAAAATAATTCCTTCGGCCTAACCACCCTCCGCCGCCGCCACGTCGACATCAACGGCTCCCGCCTCACCTTCAAATTCAAAGGCAAGTCCGGCGTCGAGCACACCATCAACCTCACCGATCGCCGCCTCGCCCGCATCGTAAAAACCTGCCGCGACATCCCCGGCTACGAACTTTTCTCCTACCTCGACGACGAAGGCAATGCCCACACCATCGACTCCACCGACGTAAACGCCTACCTCGACGGCATCACCGATCCCGACTCCCACTTCACCGCGAAAGACTTCCGAACCTGGGCCGGCACGGTACTGGCCGCGATGACCCTCCGCGACTTCGAACCCTGCGACACCGAAGCCCAGCTCAAGAAAAATCTCGTCCAGGCCATCAAGTCCGTATCCCAGCAACTCGGCAACACCCCCACCGTCTGCCGCAAGTGCTACATCCACCCCGCCGTCCTCGACGCGTACCTAACCGGCGCGATGGCCACCCTCCTCGCCGATCTCAAGCCCTCCGCCAACTCCGCGCCCCACGCTCTCCGCCCCGAAGAATCCGCCCTTATGCACTTGCTCGAACAGCAACTATCCCAGGCCGCCGCATAAAGAACAGGCCCACGCCGCCGGATTGGGCAAAACGCCTTTCGCCGTCATCCTGAGGCGCAGCCGAAGGACCCCCGCATTTGCATTTGCTTTTGCTGTTGCTCTTGCTTCTTCTTTTGCCCTTGCCTCTCTTTCTGTCATTTCCTCTGGGAATCTGCTGTCTGTTCCGCTCTCCACCCATGCCAGCTACCATTACTCTTATGCCCGACTCGCCCCAGGACGACCCCCGCGTCTACTTCGCCGCTGAGCGCACCTTCCTAGCCTGGATCCGCACCGGCCTCGGCCTCATGGGTGTTGGCTTCGCCGTCAGCCGCTTCGGCCTCTTCCTCCGCGAGCTTTCCTCAACCCAGCACGCCCCAGCCGAAACCGAAACCACCCACTCCGTCATCATCGGCGTTGCGCTCGTAGCCCTCGGCGTCCTGATCAACATCACCTCGGTCTTCAGTCACTTCCGCACCGTCAGAAAACTCTCCGCCGGTACCTGGCAGCCCGGCCAACCCTCCCGCACCGCCATCTCCCTCGCGATCATCCTCGCACTCCTCGGTATCGCCATGGCCATCTACCTCATCCGCTTCCGCTGATTTTTTCAATCACGTTTGACTTGACCTGCCAGAAGATTCCTCCGATACTCCTCGCAAACTGAAAGGAGACCACCATGGCCCACCCCGTAGTCCACTTCGAAATCGGCTGCAAAGATAAGGAAACCACCAGCGCCTTCTACCAAAACGTCTTCGGCTGGTCCATCGACCCCGGCCCCATGGGCATGATCAACACCGGCTCAACCGAAGGCATAGCCGGCCACATCGCGGCCCTCGGCCACGAGCCCCACCAATTCACCCACTTCTACATCCAAACCGACGACGTCGCCGCCAGCCTCCAGCAAGTAGAAGCCGCCGGTGGCAAAACGGTAGTCCCACCAGTCCCGATCCCCACCGGCACCTTCGCCTGGTTCAGCGACCCCGAAGGCAACACAGTAGGCCTCTGGAAACCCAACGCCTGAAACTGAGAACTAACAACTGAGAACTGACAACTCGTTCTCACTTCGCCCTCGGATGTGTCTCGTCATAAACCTTCTGCACCTGCCCCACGGTCAACTGCGTATACCGCTGCGTAGTCGACAACCGTTCATGCCCCAGCATCTCCTGGATCGCCCGCAGATCCGCCCCCTCCTCCAGCATGTGCGTTCCAAACGCGTGTCTCAGCGTATGCGGATGCACATCCGCGGCCAACCCCCGGCTCAGCGCAATCGACTTCACAATCCTCCCCACACTCCGCGTAGTCAGCCGAGCCCCACCCTTCGCCACCCCCACCCGCAACCGAATCAGCAGCGGCCCATCGTGCACCAGCTTGCCCATCCCCACGCCCTCCAGCTTCGACTGCCTCTGAGGCAAGTAAGCCCGCACCGCCTCCGCCGCCGCATCACCCAACGGCACCAGCCGCTCCTTCTTCCCTTTACCAAACACGCGAATCGCATCATCCCGCCAATGGATCGCATCCATATCCAACCCCACTAACTCCGAGTTACGAATCCCACACCCATACAACAACTCAAAGATCACCCGCTCCCTCTCCGGCCAGCTAGCAACCTCTTCACCGCCCATAGATCTGGGTGCCCCATGTCTCGCTTCTGAGACATGGGTTTCCACCGCTCTTCCCGTAGGCGTCATTGAATCCAACACCCGATTCACCTCTTCCATACTAGGCACCCGCGGCAAATGTTTCGGCAGCTTAGGAGTGCTCACCAACAGCGCAGGATTACTCTCCACCAACCCAGCCTTAGCCGCCCACTTAAACCAGCTCCGAATCGCGGCCAGCGCCCGAGCCACGCTAGCCTTCGTCAACCCCTTATCCAACAGCGTCGCCATATAAGCGCGAATATGCGCATGTTCCACCGACGCCATCACCGCCCCCTCCCCCAGCGTCTCCGTCAAAAACTCCGCAAACCCCCGCACCTCCCGCGAGTAAGCCCGCAACGTATGTTCACTAGCCCCCCGCTCATCCCGCATCATCCCGAGAAATTTTTCCGCCAGCCCGAAAAAGTTTTGCTTACCCATGCCGACGCGCCTGAACCTTTCTAGCAATCCACAGCACCAACCCCACAACCGCGGAATAGAAAATCCAGTTCCCAACAAACACCAGCAAGAGACTGGAAATCCGCAGGTCAGTCCTCATAGCCATCGCGAAGTGGATGCCCGGCAAAGCAAGCACCTGGAAGCTATGCCCGCGCACTTCACTCACGACAAACGCAATCGCCGCCCCAGCCAGCACAATCAGCAGAACCGTCCGTTGCCCCCTCATGCCTCCACCCCACTTCTCCGAGTAGCCCGCGGATGATGCAACCGATGCACCGTCTTCAACCGATCAATCGCCAGATGCGTATACACCTGCGTCGTAGCAATATCCGCATGCCCCAGCAGCGTCTGCACGGTCCTCAAGTCCGCGCCGTGCTCCACCATATGCGTAGCCATACTATGCCGCAGCTTATGCGGACTAGCATGCCGATCCAGCGCCCGCACGATCTTCCAAACCATCTGCGTAGTAAGCGGCTTCCCCCGCACGCTCAGGAACAACGCTCTCTGCAGCGACTTCCCCAACAACTCTCTCCGCCCACGCGCCACATAAGCCTCCAGCGCCTCGACAGCCGACCGCCCAATCGGCACAATCCTCTCCTTATCGCCCTTCCCCCTCACCTGCACGCTAGCCGTCTCCAGCCGCAAATCCTCCTGCCGCAGCGCGACAATCTCCCCCACCCGCAACCCACCCGCATACAGCAACTCCAACATCGCATGATCCCGCAGCGCGGCCCCACTAGCATCCGCCGCCCGCGCAGCAACACCAGTCTTTCCCAGCATCTCGCCAACCTCGCTCTCCGCCAGCGACTTGGGCAGCACCTTCCAACTCGACGGCGACTCAATATTCACCGTAGGATCCCGCGTCACCCGCTTCTCAACCAGCAGCCACTTATAGAACCCCCGCACGCAACTCAACTTCCGCGCAATCGACCGCGACTGCACCCCATGCTCTCGCAGATGCTGCATAAACCCGCTAACGTCCCCCTGCTCCGCGCTCAAGAAAGTCTTCACCCCACTGCCCCCCGCGCCGCCGCCCTCGAGAAACTCCGCAAACATCTCCAGGTCGCGCAGATAAGCCTCGCAACTAAGCGGCCGCAGCCCCTTCTCCACCCGCAAGTGCGTCATATACTCGCGCAGCATCTCCCCGCTACTCCCAACATTTGACGCCGTCTTCATCCCTAGATTCTCGCGCCCCCCTCCCCCAACCGCCAGCCCCCGTACCTCCCTCGCCACGTCTTACTCCCCTCCACCATCCCTCCACCCAAAATCTGTCATCCTGAGCGGAGCAATTCACGCACTTGCGAATTGCGCAGCCGAAGGACCCGCCACCAAGCTTGCAGCCGCACATCTTGGGCACCTTTCGGCCCCATCTCCACTGCTAAACTACCTATAGCCATGTTTGAAACTCTCTCCGACAAACTCCAACGCTCCTTCAAGACCCTCCGCGGCCAGGGCACCCTCACCGACGAGAACATCAACGAAGCTCTCCGCGAGATCCGTGTAGCCCTCCTAGAATCCGACGTCAACCTCGACGTAGCCCGCGACCTCATCGAAAAAATCCGCGCCAAATCCCTCGGCTCGCAGGTCACGACAGCCCTCTCCCCCGCCGAGCAAATCGTAAAAATCGTCCGCGACGAACTCATCGCCACCCTCGGCACGGACACGGCCCGCTTCAAATTCGCCTCGCAACCCCCAACAGTAATCCTGATGGCCGGCCTGCAAGGCTCCGGCAAAACCACATCCTCCGGCAAGCTGGCCCAGTGGCTAAAGAAGGGTGGCCACCGCCCCCTGCTCGTCTCGGTCGACGTCTACCGCCCCGCCGCCCGCGAGCAGCTAGCGGTAGTCGCCAAGTCCATCGGAGCCCAACTCTACGAAGGCAAGCTCGACCCCACCCAGACCCACGGCACCGACGACGTCCTCCGCCTGGCCAAAGAAGCCCGCCGCGAAGCCGTCAACTCCGCCTGCGACATCCTCATCGTCGACACCGCCGGCCGCCTGGGCATCGACGAGTCCCTCATGGACGAGATGGCCCAGCTTAAAAAGCTTCTCTCCCCCACCGAGATCCTCTTCGTAGCCGACGCCATGACCGGCCAGGACGCCGTCAACTCCGCCAAGGCCTTCAACGACAAGCTCCAAATCACCGGCGCCATCCTCACCAAGATGGACGGCGACAGCCGCGGTGGCGCCGCCCTCAGCATCCGCCAAATCACCGGCCAACCCATCAAGTTCCTCGGCACCGGCGAAAAGCCCGACGCCTTCGAAGCCTTCCACCCCGACCGCATCGTCTCCCGCATCCTCGGCATGGGCGACATCGCGACCCTCCTCGAGCGCGCCGAAGAAAAGCTCGACAAGACCAAGGCCGCCGACTTCGCCAAGAAGGCCCTCTCCGGCGACGGCTTCTCCCTCGAAGACTTCCGCGAGCAGCTCCGCCAAATCAAGAAGCTCGGCAGCATGCAATCCATCATGAAGATGCTCCCCTCGGTCGGCCCCTTCGCCGCCATGCAGCAAGCCGCCGGCAGCGTCGACGAGAAGCAATTCGCCCGCGTAGAAACCATCATCGACTCGATGACCACCAAGGAGCGCCGCAACGCCGCCATCATCAACGGCAGCCGCCGCAAGCGCATCGCCCTCGGCAGCGGCACCACGGTACAAGAGGTCAACAACCTCCTCCGTCAACACCAGCAAATGAGCAAAATGTTCAAGACCATGGGCTCAGGCGGAGGCAAAATGCAACAACGCCTAATGAGCCAAATGGGCGGCGGCCAAAGATTCGGACGATAAGCTAATCAACAACGAGCGGTTCGGCGGACGACTCAGTACCGGAAGGTGCCGCCTCCGGCTTTTTCTTTCTGCTCCTTGGCTTAGCCACCTTCTTGGGCGAAACGTCAGAGACAAATCCGTAGAGACACTCCGCATTCATTAACTCGAAGAGCTTGACCGTACGATTCAAAGAGATTCGGGAGAAGAGCGGGAGATTATCAGATTTCTTTGTTGGACTTTTGTGAGTCACAATCACAAAGCGCACACCAAATGCTCTAGAACTCAAGGGTGCTTCCGGAAAAAGCGGATTATTCTGGCCAGCAACTTTGACGATAAGATCCCCCAACTTGCCGCGCGATGCGCTTTCGATACGGAGAATTTCGAAGGCGTTCGTACCCTGATTGAACAAATGGCTCAACTGCGCTGAAACGGTAGATCGCTTGACGTGATACAGAAGACCAGCCCCGCCCTCGACTCGATAAAGGTCACATGGTTCAATCTGAGACTGTCCGTCGGGGCTAATATCAGCAAGATCTAAGCAGATGAAAGATTTATCAGCTATGGCGACTGCCTTGTTGTATGCACCCTCATTGTCGTGTGAATACGGCGGCATTCCCAAATCGACGCAAAGCGGATCGAGCTTGCTCTTCAGGCGCTGTACATAAGAATCTTCGACTCGGTACCACTTACCTTCGAGTAGATGATATGTTTGTTCTTCAATTCCGAATTTTGTCTCAAACATAAGACATCGATAAACCGAATAATGTTTTTTTCGCACCTCATCGTCATCACAGAGGTCAACGCCTTGGCGTTTTAGATCGTCCAGTGACAGACTTGTTCTGTCCTTTGCATTTTTAATTAGATATTCGATGTAAGTGCCGAAAAACACATCCTCATATAGCAGGCTCGGCCCCTCTCCAGTGAACGCAACATAGTGCACGCCGCTTGAGTAATCGACGATTTCGGGGATGACAAGATACAGGCTGTCGTCACCCTCCCTAACCGCGGATACTAGAGCAGCATTCAGTTGGTTAATCACCCCCGCATCGCGAACGGGCATTATATTCTGGAGATCAGGAAAAGTTGTTTTATAAACTTCGCTGTTATAGAGCTCCAACAGTTGGGCGCATCTCCCGCCGAGTTCCTTAGCAGAGCAGTCCAGGCTGATGCTCAAGCTGCTCGCGCCTGTTACGTGGCGAAAGAGCTCTTCGTACTTCGCTGAGACCTTTCCAGTGATACTTTTCACCACCGAAGAGTCTCGATCAAAATCGAAAAAGGTGAGATCAGCACCCATAGGCATCTGCGTACGCTTTCTACGTGCAGCACCTGGATCGACTGTGTCTGTGCTTCGGAGCTCTTTAGGGTCCACGCAGTTGAGCGTTACCCGCAAACCGAAATCATGCTCGATACTGTCATCGCTAAGATTGTGGTAAACAAGTCCAAAAGTTAGGGCGAAACACCTATCTTGGATAGGAACGAACAACAAGGCACCTTTTCTAGCTTGCCGCAATTCCGCAGTGATTCCTAAATAGCTCCTCCACCAAGGCAGCGAAGAGGGAGCATCCAATACAAATACGCTCGACCCTGGAGGCAAATCTTTGCCGTCTACAGGCAATAGCTTATGGTTGGATTTGAGGGAGTTAGTACCGTCAAAGTTGGGCTTCAGAAGATGAATAGAAAACGGGCGACTCTTGCTCAATTTGTAAATCCCCGGATTTGATTTGGATTGCTTGCGAAAGCGTACTTGTTTCGGCCGCTCTCCGCAAGGCAAATGAATCCGACCAGAGGATACAAATTCAGTCGATCGAGACGGCGAACTCGGAACGCTTAGATTTATAACCTGCGCAGAAACTAAGAAGGATTATTCACTGAGCGGCGCGTCGTTATGTGCTTAGTCTCTCGACTCAGCGGCTCAAGTGCATCGAAGGGGCACGGCTTCAGCCGTGCCATAAACCCGCCGGGCCAACGGCCCTACCGCTCTGCCGAAGGCCGGAGCGCAGCCGCAGGCGGAGCGACTGGATTGCATCTGCTGGTCCGCAAGCGCTACGCCTGCTAAACTTTCGCCTACCGGGCCAATCAAACTAGCGAAGCAGAGGAATTATCGTGGCTAGAAGGCGTAATCAGGATAAGGCGCTGGGAGCGCTCTTAGCACTCGGCCTCATCATTGGCATCCCACTCTGGATAATCCGCGAGGCGTCAGACGCCGTCGGCCCCCTCGCTGTAGTCGCCATCTTGATCGGCCTCGCCGTAGGGTTCCTCCTACTACGCATCCGCGCTCGCGCTGCGCGCCGGGCGCAGTTGCTCGAAAAATACGGGGATGAGAATGTAGTCGAACTAATCATGAAGCGTAGCTTTTGGCAGGGACAAACGGACCAGCAACTCATCGACTCTATAGGCAGACCAGTTGCCATAGACGACCACCTCCTAAAGACCAAGAAGCGACAGACTTGGAAGTACAACCAAACGGGCGTGAACCGCTACAAGCTTCGCCTTACATTGGAAAATGATGTCGTCATAGGTTGGGATAAGAAAGCATAAGAGCTTCAGCCGTGCCATAAACCCGCCGGGCCTTCGGCCCTACCGCTCTGCCGAAGGCCGGAGCGCAGCCGCAGGCGGAGCGACCAACCTGCCTTCCCCGCCCCCGCCCACCCCGCCCAACCGACAGCCACGCGAAGCCCTCGCCGTCCGCGCAGGACCGCAGAACCCTGTCAAGCCCCCCAGCACCCCAGAAACCACCAAACCCCCTATAAACACTGGCGATTTATATTTCCAAAACTTGGCATAGTTACCCCCACCCACCAACTACAATAGAGATAGCCCCCAAAACACCAACACAATTCCCACCCTGCTGCCTCAAAACCAGCTAAGTCCTTTAGAAAGTCATACTCCACCCATAACCCGTGTGACGAGACTACTTTAGCGCCATCTTCTCCACCCGAGGGAGGGGTACTTTCACCCCTAACCCCAGCATCGAGACTACTTTAGAGCAGAGGTATGACTTAAGGGGTGGGGAGGGGGGTATCCACCCCCGCGCATGAACGCCCCGTGAATTCGCACCCGAAAAACTTGCACCACTTTCCCGCAACTGATACATCTAAAACACATGTCCCGCCAAACTCAGTCGCGACGCACCTCCCAATGTTGTCCGCGCTGTTGTTGCCGCTGAACGTTCTGATTCGTCCGTTCCGTTCACGCGCCCCCTTCTCCTTCCAATTCCATAAGCCAGCCTGACGAACCTCCATCCGTCCAGCGGCTCCCCAAAGGAGCATTATGCCCGCACCCGCGCGCCGCCTCTCCCTCGACACCTGGGCCGTTCTCCTCTCGCTCACCCTCGCCCTCCTCGTCCGCATCGGCATCCTCAAAGTCGTCCCCTGGTAACGGAGCCCACCATGCCCAACACCATCGCCATCAACCAAGCCGCGACCACCGCAACCAAGCCCACCGCAACTAAACCCACCACCACCAACCCGCTAGGCCTAATCCCCGGCATCCTCCTCCTCGCCGCCGTGGGCTACGCAGGCAAGTTCATCGAGCAATTCATCGCCCGCTACGGCAAGTCCCACCACCTCGTCCTCCCCAACATCGAGTACGTCCTCTGGGCCATCCTCATCGGCCTCCTCATCGCCAACACCATCGGCGTCCCCGAACTCTTCCGCCGCGGCGTCGCCACCTACGAGTTCTGGCTCAAGACCGGCATCGTCCTCCTCGGCGCCCGCTTCATCCTCGGCGACATCGCCAAGCTAGGCGGCATCGCCCTCCTCCTCGTCTTCGTCGAGATCGCCCTCGGCCTAGCCTTCATGACCTACCTCGGCAAGGCCTTCCATCTCAAGCCGAAGCTCGTCTCTCTCCTCGCCGTCGGCTCCTCCATCTGCGGCGTCTCCGCCATCATCGCCGCACAAGGCGCCATCGAAGCCGACGAGGAAGACTCCTCCTTCGCCATCGCCGCCATCCTCGCCCTCGGCGCCATCTCCCTCTTCGTCTTCCCTCTCGTCGGACACGCGCTCCACCTCAGCGACCGCGCCTACGGTGTCTGGACAGGCCTCGCCGTAGACAACACCGCCGAAACCGCCGCCGCCGGAGCCCTCTACTCCGACGCAGCCGGCAAAGTCGCAGTCCTAGTCAAAACCTGCCGCAACGCCATGATCGGCTTCGTAGTCCTCGGCTACGCCATCTACTGGGCATCGAAAGGCCAGGCCGCCGGCATCCAGAACAAGGCAGCCTTCCTCTGGACAAAGTTCCCCAAGTTCGTCCTGGGCTTCCTTCTCATCTCTCTACTAGCCAGCGTAGGCTTCTTCTCCAAGCCCGGCCTGCTCGCGATCGGCAACCTCTCCCGCTGGGCCTTCCTCCTAACCTTCGCCGGCGTAGGCCTCCGCACCAACTTCCGCGACCTAAGCAAGCAAGGCCTCCGCCCCTTCCTCGTAGGAGCCATCGGCGAAGTCGTCATCGCACTCGTCACCCTCGGCTTAGTCTTCGCCGCCGACAGAGTCTTCCACCTCTAGCCTCCGTGGCGCATCCCGAACGCGGGCGACGCGCTCAATGTTCGCCGTCCGCGCAGGACCCCTGTATTATTCATGGCAACCCACTCCCACGAGCGCGCATGCCACTGAACCTCACCACCAAGTTCACCGACAACATCTACATCCTCAATTGCGACGGCGCCATCACCCTCGGCCCCGAGGCCACCGCCCTCGAAGCCCAGCTAGAGCGCTGCTCCCACGCGACCGCGAAAATCATCCTGAACCTGGCCAAAGTCCATCGCCTAGACAGCATGGGTCTCGGCCTGATCGTCCGCCACATGGCCGCCCTCCGCAAGCGCAGCGGCGACCTCCGCCTCTCCGCCTCCTCGCCCTTCGTCGCCAGCCTACTCGAGCACACCATGCTCACCACCGTCCTCCGCTCCTACCCCACCGACGCCGACGCCCTAAGCTCCTTCCAGAAATCCACGCCGACCGCGAAACCCCAACAGCAGCAGGGCCGCCGCGTCCTCTTAATCGACAGCTCCCCCGACCTCTGCGCCTTCGTCCGCACCATCCTCTCCCAGCACGGCTTCGACATCAAATCCATCGCCATGCTCCGCGA
>NZ_LMUT01000007.1:131211-225447 GCF_009765785.1 Granulicella sp. L46 | reverse complement strand
ACGCCCCCAAACCCCCCCCCCGCCGCCTCTCCCCCGACTTCAAAACCACGAACGCCCACGAAGCCGCCGCAACCCTCCTCAACCTCTTCGGGTTCACCGCCTAAGCGCCCTACTCTTCCTCTCCCACCTCACCACCAGCACCACAATCAACACGCAAAGCAGAAACGCCCGCAGCGGATAAAGCATCGCGACATAATCGCGGCTGCCGGTCACATCCAGCACGACGCCGATCAGCGCAGCCACAGCATTAATCCCCCACGTCTCAACTGGCTCCGGCGATCTCCCCGGCTTCCACTGCCACATACTCTCAATCGTCGGCAGATACGCCACCGTCATCACCGCCTGGAATCCCACAAAGCCGATCCACGCTGTCTTCGTAATCATCCAAGCGACCATTGTTATGCCCGCAATCAGCAGGCACAACCGCTCATTCCTCGTGAACGAAATCTTCTCACCGCGCTGCTCAAAAAACAGCGCTGCAATAATGGCAGTGACCACAACGAAGTCCGTAAGGTTTAGCGCGGCCTTCACCAGGCTATGATCCTGCGACGCAAAATACGCAACCAAACTCATCACCACGCCGAGCTCAAAGATCAGCCACGTCGCAATCCGCGGATGCGCCTCCTTGCGGATCAGCTTCACGCAATACCGAGCGCCCACGCACACATCCAGAAGCACCACCACGCCCGCCGCCCAGAGAGTTGCCGTCACCTAATCGAACGCTTCCTTTCAGCGGGGTCCCGCTAAGCCATCATAGGTCACCCCGCCAGCCCCGAATCCATCAACGTTCCCATCCGCCAGGCGATAGGAGAAGATGTAGATAGCCATGAAGCGAACCCCACGTGCCGTGCTCGAATCCTATCGCTCCGAGTTGCTGCTGGCTGCCCTCATCGCAGCGATGATTTCCTCGCCGCTGATTGACCACCATCGACGCATAGGCGGCGTAGCGGCAATCATCCAACTGCTGCTATTGATCGTAGGCGTCCTTCACTTGGCAGACCTGAAAGTTGTCCGCAGGATTGTGCTCCCAGCGGGTATCCTTTGGCTCTTCGCACGCCTTCTCGAAGCTTTCGGCGACCCCCGTCACGGCTACACCCACCTCGCGCCTCTCGCCGGATTAGCCCTCTCCTGCGCGATCCTATGGGGTTTGTTCCGCCGCTTTGGCTCCATCGCAAAGGTAACCGGCAGCATCATTTCAGAAGCAATCATCTGCTATCTCGTCCTCGCGATCGCCTTCTCGCAGCTCTATTGGGTCCTCGATCACTTCATTCATAACGCGTTCAATCAGACAATCGCCCTCGGCCAGAGTGGCACATTCCTGTACTTCAGCATGATCACGCTCAGTGGCGTCGGCTATGGAGGCATCCTCCCGATCAACAGTTACGTTCGATTGGTAGCCGCATTCGAGAACATCACTGGCCTCTTCTATCTCGCGGTCGTAATCTCGCGTCTCGTCTCCTCGTATCGCCCCAGAACCTCTACCCCGGATCTCCCGCCGCCGCACGTCTCCGAGCCGCCAGAATAACTACACCTGGAGTACGCGCTCCGACTACCTATTCCACGGCGTCGAACGCGAACACCCGGTTCCAGTCGTTCTTCATATCCACCACAGTCCAACCCTTCGCCGCGGCCTCCGTCAACGCCACATCCAGCTTGCCGAAGGGTGATACATCATAGGCATACTCGCGGACCGCATCCGTGTGATGCACCAGCAACGCAAATCGAGATCCCTTCCCCGCAGTCGTCCACTGCAGCATCTGCAGATCGCCGTCAGAGTTGCCAAACGCAGCGATCGGCCGCCGTCCAATATGTCGGTTGATCCCCACCGGCTTCCCAACGGTATCGTCCATAAAATTAAGCGCTGGCAGCCGCGTCAGCACCGGAACGCCGTCCACAATCTCGAACTTGGTTTCGATGCAACTGCCAATCACCTGCTCCGGCGGAATCCCATAAACCTTTTCGGCGAAGACCCGGATAAATTCAACTCCTCCGCCCGAAACAATAAACGTCTTAAAGAGATTGGCGCGCAGGTACGCAAGCAGTTCCAACATCGGCTGGAAAATCACATCCGTATAGCAGCAAGCGAACTTGGGATGCTTGGCGCTTTTCATCCAATCCGCAGCAATCTTCGCAAACTCTTCTGTGTTCATGCCGGCGTGGGTAACCATCGCCACCTCCAGCAAACCCTTCACCCCTCCCGCAGCCACAGCCTTCATATCTCCCGCCAGCACCGCCGTATAGAGTGGGTTGTCCTTCCACTCAGGATGTTCCGGCGCCATCGCTTTCAGACGATCGAAGACAAATGCAACCTGGAAATAAAATGGCTGCTCGCTCCACAACGTCCCGTCGTTATCGAAGACCGCGATCCGCTCTTCGGGTTTTACGAAGGAGGGCCCGCCAGCCGTTGTCACTCCCCGAACAAACTCGAGGATGCTTTTCTTTGTCGAACCTTCGTTCCAAGAAGGAAGTGGATCGCTGCCTATCATCTGCATTTACCTGCAATTGGACTTTCCGGCTGGATCTTCAGCAGTGCTACCCTACCCGATCGCGACCCATCGAAGAACTGGCAAAACTAACAGCCGTATGCGCTTGCTACTCCAACGGTGGACCAATCCGTCCAAAGCCACAAAGAACACTCTGCCCTGCCACAAACCTCGCGAGCAGAGTGCTACCATTTTGGAAATGGCAGCCGCCTTCTGCCTGAAACGGAGATCTCCCATGAGCCCGTTTACCCGTCGCGAATTTTTGAAGACTTCGATCGCTGCCGGAACCATGGCCAGCGTCAGCAATCCCTCTCTCCATGCAGCGCCGCGTTCCGCCACAGATACCGTGACCCTAGGCAAGTGTGGCGTGAAAGTCAGCCGGCTCGCGTTTGGCACCGGCTCCG
This sequence comes from Granulicella sp. L46, assembly GCF_009765785.1. Classification (GTDB taxonomy): domain Bacteria; phylum Acidobacteriota; class Terriglobia; order Terriglobales; family Acidobacteriaceae; genus Granulicella. The sequence continues at coordinate 222,560 of NZ_LMUT01000007.1, read as the reverse complement.
ACAATGGCTACGTCCAAGCCGCCCTCGGCCAGCAGGAGTTCAACCGCCTCATTCACTACGCCTACGACCGCGGCATTCGATTCTTTGAGACCGCGGAGGCCTACGTCACTCCCGCCATGCTCGGCGAAGCCCTCAAACCCTTTCCGCGCGATACATATCAGCTCATGACCAAGGTCACCACGGATCCAGGGGCTGACCCGCGCAAACGCTTCGACCAGATGCGCCGCACCTCGCAGACGGAATACTTCGACATCATGCTGCTCCACTGGCAGCACACACCAGACTGGGTCAGCAATACGAAGCACTGGCAAGATGGAATCCTGGAGGCGCAGTCGAAGAAGATCATCGTCGCACGTGGAGCCTCAGTGCATGGCTTGCCGGCGTTGCGCCAGATGCCGGGCAACGACTGGCTCGAGGTTGCGATGGTCCGCATGAACCACAACGGAACCCGTATGGATGGCCCCACCGGCGCAGACAACAACAACCCCTCCGATGTGTCCGAGGTGGTCGATCACGTCAAGAAGGTACACAGCCAGGGCATGGGTGTAGTCAGCATGAAGCTGGTAGGAGCGGGAACGTTTACGCGTCGTGAGGACCGCCAGGCAGCCATGCGGTTCGCCTTTCGCAACGCCGGCGTAGACGCAGTAACGGTTGGCTTCAAGAACACGCAGGAGATCGACGAAGCGATCAGCAACCTTAATCTCGCCTTGGCTTAGCCCCGCCCGTAAATCCTTCCTCACTCGAATTGAGGGTTCCGAAACCCCCGTTTTTAAGAGCCTGCTTTGATCGCAAGAGCTACGTATCTCTGGACAGCCGGACAAGTGGCCCGACCACGCGGCACCTTACGTTGCAAAAATAGAGCGCGCATCAACGGTTTAAGAGGGGATGTGGATTTCTATACCCTCAAGGTCAGCATTAGTTACCCGGATGTTTGTGGCGGCAAACTTCCGAAGCACGCTCGTGCGCCCGTCTGGCTCCGGCGGCGCAAGCTCCCAGACCTCGACAGCGTAATCGCCTGACTGCACCTGATGTTCAAAGGTTCCGTCCTGCCCCACCTTGGGTCCGCTACCCCCGCCGATCCCATCAATTGTTCCCATTGTTCGCGAGAACATCACATTGATTCGATGATCCCCTGTTGGCAGTTCCCCTGTTACTTTGCCCCGAACCGTATACCAGATTGAACGCGGAATCTGTAGTTGCAAACCCGAGATCGTCTGGCCAAGTTCAACATCGAAGCCCGTCGCATCCGAGATATCCTGAGCGTCGGGATACAGAAAATCAAAGATGCGCTGTTGCATGGCAAGGTGACGCGGTTCGTTTGGTACAGCGTCTGCTGGCTTACGAAGAATGCCGGCGAAGCGCAGAAAGTATCGAGCTGGAGGGAGGGGCGGTGAGCAGAAGGTGCCGTCGTCGGAGACTTTGTGGTCACCGGAGTCGCTGATGTACCCTGACTCGCCCCTTCTTTCCCCGGCTCGAACCAAGGTGAACCAGCAACGCTCAGGCGGCTGTTGCTTATCGTCGAGAATCCTCCCGGACAACACGCCCCCAGGCCTGAGGGCAATGTGCAGCGACGGCAAGATTTGACCCTGAGCAAGAGTCAGGCGTTCGTACCGAGGAACAAAGTTCTTATCTTGAAAGGCTAAGGAGTATTCCCCCTCAGGCAGGTCCGAGAACGAGAAACAGCCATGCTCGTCAAGCGAGGTGCAGGTCTCGCCAGAAACCCCAATCCGATAAAGCCTTACATCAGGCGAAGTAAGAGGCTCGCCCGTTGTTTCGTCGACTACGCAGCCATTAACGGATTGATTCATCGCTCCTCCGATGACCGCGAACCACCCACCTTTTCGGCAAGTTGACCGCGCACCCAGCCCCTACCCGCGCTTGTACTCCAGCTTCGGATACCAATCCGTCCCGCGCCCTTCCGGCGCCATATCCAGCATCAGCCACAACGGATCCATGTCCGGAGCACCGCGCGGATCCTGCCCCGGATCCGCCATCGCCCCGCTCAACTCCCCGCTGTAGAAGTGAAACACCTTCCCATCCCGCCGCGTGAACACACTGAACCCCGGCACGTCCGCGTCTTCCGCATTCACATACGTCCGCGTGTACTCGCCCGACCCATCCGAGGCGAACACAAGATTCCCCAGCCCACGTTGTTTCTTGAACTCCACCAGCCGCTCAATCGGCGAGCGCGCCGTCACCGCCATCGCCACCCGCTCCCGCAGATTCACCGCCGTCCCATTCCACGAAGTAAGGAACGAAGTGCACGATGGACACACTGCCTTCCGCTGCGGTCCAAACATCATGCTGTAAACCATCAGCGTGTCTTTATCGCCGAACAACTCCGAAAGCCGAACCGGCCCCGCCTCTGCCACGAACTCGAAGTCGCGCGGAACCTCACCACCCACCGGCAGCTCTCGCCGCTGCGCAGCCACCCGCTCCACATGCCGTCGCAATTCAATCTCTTCCGCCAGCAGCGCATTGCGTGCCGCCCGATAAGCCGCACTCTCGTTAGGAAAATGGGCCGTATTCGTAGCCGCCATCTGCGCGGCCGGCTTCAATATCTGGGAATCAGCCATAACTCCCTCCGCCAAATATCTTAGTGCAGTTCTCAGTTCCTGCCCTTCCTGACAGCTGACAACTAAGAACTGATAACTATCCCGTCACTGATCCGTTCGGTTGTACATCAACACCTGGTTGTACTGCTTCCCATCCTTGCCCGTGTACAACACCCGCACCAGCACTGTCCTCTTATCCTTCTCCAACGACATCTTCCCCACCCGCGTCGCCCCATCCGCGAACACCCAGTGCTCGTTCCCGTCCTTGTCGATCCCAAAGCTCATCCCCGAGCTTCCCGTCAGCGGCAGCATCCTGCCATTCTGTGGTCCGCTCCACGAGCTCTTCACCGTCTTCCCGGAATCATCCACCATCACGAAGTCCACGCTCAGCATCGCCGGCTTGTCCTCATTCACCGTGAACACGTCCGACTGCATCTTCGGCCCACCCCCAAAGTCCGACCGCAACTGGTCCAGCTCCCACGTACTCGGCACCGGCAGCTTGGTCTTAGCCGCCAACATCGCCGGGCAAACCATCGCCCCACACACCACCCCGACCGCCAGAACCCTCCACCCAGCTCTCATCTTCATAGCCCTCTCCTCGGACAGCCTGCCATCTCATTCCAAAAGCCCGAGTATCATAGCATCCCAAAATTGAGATGCCAGGCACAGCACCTCCTTCGCCACCTCTGCGTCCCGAAACCAGGCTAAGATGTCACCGCGTTACCCGAAACCGGGCTAAGTCGACACCAAATCCAACGAAAATCGCCCCCAAGCGCCTCAGGACTTGACTCGAAACGTCTTCGAAACCACCCCACTCGGCATATCCGCCAAGTCAAACGCCATCGCTCGAACCCGCACCTTCGAGCTCACCACGATCGGCCCCGCATACCGCAACGACCGAAGCGTCGGCAACGAACCGTCGGTCGTATAAAACACAATCGCCTCAGGATCAGCATCATACAAAATAACGCTAATCCCACCCTTCAACTTCACAATCACAGGCCGAGGCGTCACCGGCAGCGCTGGCCGCTGCACCGCCATAGACATTCTGCTGTTCACCTGCATAGCATCCTGAGTGGCCTGTTGCGCGGCCTGCATCGCCATCTGATTCGCAGTCTGCGCAGCCTGCATCGCCATGTCGTTCGCCTGTTGCGCCGCCTGTATCCCCATCATCGTCGCGTCCTGCGCCCGCACCAAGCCCCCACCCATCACAACCATCGCCACAACCGTCAGCATCAAGATCATCCTGCGCATACTCAGCGCCTCCCGGGCGCTTCTTCGTTGCAACATTCTCTAAGATGCACCCGCCGGCTGCAAAGACCCCTTCGCCGCCTTAACCTTAAACGTCTTCGAAACCACGCCGCTCGGCTGCATACTCACGTCGAACGCCAGCGCCTGCACCTTGGTCTTCGCGCTTACCGCAATCGGCCCAGCGTATCGCTCGGACGAAGTCGTAGGCTTCTTCCCGTCCGTCGTATAGAACACAGCCGCCGACGCATCGCTGTCCGCAATCGTCACCTGCACACTAGCATTGAACGTCCCGCCCCCAGGCGTAATTACCGGCTCCGGCGTAACCGGCAGCGCTGGAACCACCGGCGCCACCGGCGTATCGTCGCTAGAGTTCATCCCGGCAATCGAAGCCGACGCCGAATCCTGCATCGCCGCCATGTTCTGTTCGGCCGCAGCCTGTGCCTGCGCATTCGCCGACATCATCGCCTCCATCCCGACATTCCCCGGCTGCCCACTCATAATCGCCGAAAAATCCATCGGATCCGTAGCCGCATCCACCGTGAATCCCGTGGAAGGATCCACCACCTGCGCGCCGACCAGGCGCCCTCCCAAGGCCATCGCCATCATCACTACAAGAACACCGATCGTCTTGCGCATACCCTGCGCCTCCCGGGCGCCTACTCCAGCAAACCCAGCCCCGCGCAAATCCACTTGCTCTCGCTCACGAATTATTTACGACGATCACCTCTCCCATAACCCCATCCCATAACCGCAACTCCGCCTCCTGCGGCCTCGCCTCGACACGACTCACTTTGTCGAACACCATGGTCTCGCGCGTCTCACTCGAATACTGCGGCCACAACGGCAACCCCTCGGCGCCCGGAGTTTCCCCCTTGATGAACGCCAGCCAAGCCGCATGCATCTGCTTCGCGAGCGCCCGCTCCGCCGCGACATTCGTAATCTCCTCATTCACCTTGTCCCACACCAGCCCAATATCTTCGGAGTGATACGCCTCGCCCTTCCATCTCCCACTCGCAGGCGCAAAGTCCAACCGATACATCCACGCCGTCCCTCCGCCCTTCAGGTAGGCATCGACCAAGCGCACGCTCGGCACCCAATATTCTTCGGCCGTCACCGCCCGTATCCGCAGTTGCTCCTCGCTCATCCCCGGATACACTGCCCCGTACCGCGCAAACACCTCATCAAACTTCGCCAGCGGAACATTCCCCAAATCCGCCGCAGTGATTTTTTGTGGATGCGGCCCCACGAACAACGCACTCTCATCGCGGTTCGTCCCGATCAGCAACCGTGTCCCACTCAGCGCTCCACCCGCAATCGTCTCCACCGGCAGCCGCGGAATCAGGCTTCCATCCACCTCCATCCGCAGCGGGAAATGCTGCGGCCAGCTCGCCACAAACCGCACCTGCGCATTGATCAACGCATCTGGTGGCGCGACCTTCAACTTCTCCGCATCTCTCCCCCACGCCTCGCCAAATCCCCGCGCCACCGCCTCTGCATTTCCCTTCGGCCACACTCTCTCCGCGCCGCCGCTCTCCGAGATCATCTGCGCAAATAATCCCTGCGCCTTCGGCACCCCCATCAGCACATCCGTCAGCTTCGCCCCCGCCGACTCGCCCCCCACCGTTACGCGTTTCGGATCTCCTCCAAACGCCTCAATATTCTCCCGCACCCACTCCAGCGCACAAATTAAATCCCGCACCGCATTATTTCCCGATCCCGCATACTCCGCCCCCAGCAGCGGCCCCATGTCGAGAAACCCAAACACGCCTAACCGATACGCCACCGTCACCACCACCACACCGGCCTTCGCAAACTCCGTTCCATCAAAGACCGGCGCAAACGAGCTTCCGCCCGTGAACCCGCCCCCATGAATCCACACAAACACCGGCAACGCCTCGGCACCGGGCACTGTCCACACATTCAGATACAAACAGTCTTCGCTCTTCGGAACCTCTCCATCGCCGTCCTGCATCGCCTCTGCCGAAAACTGGCTAGCTTCGCGCTCCTCAACCCAGGGCTTTACTTTCACTGGCGGTTTGAACCGCAACACGCCCACCGGAGGCTCCGCGAACGGCACGCCCCGAAACACCCGCACGCCATCGATAACCTGGCCCCGCAGAGCTCCCAGCGGCGTCTGGATCAACCCCGCGTTCACCGCCGCTGCACTCTGGCCAAATATCCTTCGCCCACGACCCGTCAGCGCTGCCGCCGCGCCCGCCGCCACAAATTGCCGCCTGTTCATCCCGCGTCCGATCATGCGCTCATTCTAGCGCCCTGCCCTATCTCCCCAGCCCATGACGACGATGCGACCGCACCACATAGTGCCCAATCAACCAGCCTACAGAGCTACCCACCAGCACGTCCGTCGGAAAGTGTTCTTGTCCCAACACCCGCGTCAAGCTCACGCTGGTAGCCAGCGTGTACACACTCGCCTGCACCCACGGCGATCGATACTCTCCCGCAATCACAGCAGCCGACGACCACGCCAGCATCGAGTGCGACGACGGAAACGACGAGTCCCATCCCGCGTCCCCCTGAAAGAACCATCCCCGCGCATCATGCAGCGCCGGTCGTTCCCTCCAGAACACCAGCTTCATCCCCTGCTCCACCACCACGCTGTCGAGCAACGCCTCCCCGCCCAGTAGCCCGGTCTCCCGCGCCTTCGCATCATGCTCATACTGCCCCACGCCAAACAGCGCCACCGGCGCCGCAATGAACCCGCCAATCAACACGTTCGACGCATTTACGTTGTCCCCATTGAAACTCGGATTCTGCGACACAACCGAACTCATCGTGTAATGGTCCGTCGCGATCGCCACACCCGTCGCCGCCGCCAACGGAGCCAGCCATACCAAGTCCTTCCTCCGAATCCGTGCCGGACTCGTCCAGATCGACTTCTGGTCCACCCCCACCGCCTTCGGCAACCCCTTCAGCGTCACTTCCGGCGCACTCTCCAGCTGCGGTACCGGCGCATTCGTCAACCCCGCAACTTCGCCGCCCCCCGTCTGCGCAAACATCATCCCGCAGCTCATCAGCCCTACCGCAACCACACCCACCAACTTGCCCAAACCCTTCACAAGCCTCCTCAATGCAACTTCATTTCCCGGCCTCGTCCACGCCAGCTTCTAAGAGTACTTCCCCGACACCTCCGAATAGTCTGAAAAATCAGTCATCTTGACCTCACGACAATTACCTCTTCGCCATGAAGAGAACAGCAATCACCACTACCGCATCCCCGCCCCTCACCGTCCGATGTTCGCTCCCATCAGGCCGCCTTCCCAGCTCCGAGCATCTACACTTAAACCAATGCCGCACACCACCGACCTCCAAACCAGTCTCGACAACATCACCACCCGGACCCGCGCCCTGGTCCAGCCCAGCCGTCTTGCCATCACGGACGAAGCGGTGCAGGCCCTCTTCCTCACCGGCATCGAAGATCGCGTCCTCCCCATCGGCGCCCTCGCCCCCACCTTCGATCTGCCCGACGCCGCGGCCACCTCGCTCACCAACGCAACCGCCGCCAACGCCCGCCTCGTTCACTCAACAGACCTGCTAGGCATCGGCCCGCTCATCGTCGTCTTTTTCCGCGGCCGCTGGTGCCCTTACTGCATGACCCAGCTTGAAGCCTGGCAGGCCGCCTTCCCCGCCGTCCGCGAAAAGGGCGCTCTCCTCGTCGCCATCTCCCCTCAACTCCCCCGCCAGAACGACTTCACGGCCCAGCACCACAACCTCACCTTCCCTCTCCTCACCGACGCCGGTTCCGTTCTCGCCGACGCCTTTCGCGTTGCCTACACCGTCCCCGAGTCCATGCAGCAGCACTACCGCTCCATCATGATCAACATCCCCTTCATCAACGGCGACCAAGGCCCCAACACCTGGCGTCTGCCCATCCCCGCCACCTTTGCCATCGCCCCCTCCGGCAGGATCACCTTCGCCGAAGCCCACGCTGACCACCGCGTCCGTCCCGACCCCAAAGACGTCCTCGCCACCCTCTAGCCGCCAGGGTGTCATCCTTCGCCGCAGGCGGAGGATCCGCTTCTGATGTTGCTCTTGCCTTTCTTTCTGTCATATCCCCTTGGGAATTTGCTTCTGCTCTGTTGTTGCCGCTCTTTCGGATTCGCAGAGGGCTTCAGGCCCCAGAACCCCATCCGCACCGAAAGAGGGCTTTTAGCCCTGGAGCTTCTCCCCTTACGTAACAAAAATCCATCAAGAACAGCCCATAATCCGCGTGTCAACCCCCCAACGACCTCAGGATCTCTCAATGCCCCTATAAACATTGACGATTTCTCTCGCCCACACTTGGCATAGTTACCCCCGCCAAAGGCCTACAATTTAACTAGAGCAACCGCCAAAACAGTCCTCTTCATCCCAGGACAGAAGTAGTCTGTCCAGAAGCGCCGTAAGTCCTGCGGCTGCCCTACTTTACCCGCAAAGTCTCTGGATGGATAACTTTCGGCAGCTACCCTGCCAGACTTTATTCCCTAACCGCCCTGAATGGAATACTTTAGCAACAAAGTATGACTTGCCGGGGGTGGGGGGTAGGCCCACTCCTGTGTTTACACACCAACCGCGATCCGCTCGTCCCGTTCAGCCGATACTGGCCTCAACCCTTTCTCCAACTCCGTGATCACGTCCAGCGCAGAGTAATGCGTCTGCCCCGCAGGCAGAAACTGGGCAACCGTGACGATATCGTCGCCCGCAGTCACAATGCCCTGCTCCACGCGATTCCCATTCAGCACCTGCGGAAATCCAATGTTCGCCAGCAACCCATTGCAAATGCACTTCCGTCCAACCGCATCCTCGGCATGTCCGCCCTTGGACACATACACCGTGACGGGTTCGGAAGCGCAACGGTATCCAATCTCGCCCGAAGGCGTTCGATACGCCTCGCGCAAAAATCCCAGGTTGCAGATCCGGGGACGCTCCTCGTACACCTCGTCCTCCGAAACCGTTCCCTCCAACTGCGCGACCTTGAACGGAAACCCCGTCGGCGACGCCAGCGGATCCGTAAACACGCTCGCGGTCCCTGCAATGACCTTCTCCAACAACTCCCGCTTGTAGTCCGGCCGCAACCCCGACTCATCGGTAAACGCAAAGGCTGTCCCTACTTGGACGCCCGCAGCGCCAAGCGCCAAGGCCTCGCGCAACTTATCCGGATGCCCATATCCGCCAGCTAGCCAGAAAGGAATACCCAACTCGCAGAGCTTCGGAATATCGATCGCGTCGCGCTCCCCATAGATCGGCTCGCCGATCTCGCTGAGCTGCAGCTTCCCACGCGGAGGAGCATTGTGCCCTCCAGCGATCCGCGTCTCGATCACCAATCCATCCACGCGCCCGTTGGCTTTCTTCACCATCGTCAACGCCAGCGTGTTTGAAGAAACAATCGCCAGAAACTTCGGCCGATGCAGCGGAGCCAGCTCACATTCCATGAATTGGGCCGGATCAAACCGCATGGTCGTGTCGTCGCCCTCAACCGAGCCCGTCACATGCATCGGATATTCCGCAGCCTTATGCTCAGCATAGTGATCCAGAACGCCAGGCATCTTGAGCGGGATCCCCGCACCCATGATGACGTATTCCACCCCCGCGAGCATCGCGCCATACATACACGGCAAAATAGCCGCCTGGATCTTTTCCAGGTAGTTGATGCCCACCGGATTCCCATGACCCTCGCGGGCCAGAAACACCTCGACGAAGTTGCTTACGATACACAGTTCAGCCAGTTCGCGAGACATATCCTTCGCCAGCACAGGCACCGCACGATAAGGGGCACTCTCAGCCTTACCACCAGCAAGGAAGTACCGTTCACGAACCCGCTCTGCCATCGCCCGAAACGGGAACGCCTCCAAACCTCGGCGCATCGCTCCATCCGGATCACCATCCTGCAGCCGCCGAGCCAGCACTTGGTCCAGCGCCGTCCCCGACACAACGCCCAGTTGCCCAGCCCTTGATACAGCTTGTGCAAGCTTCCAACCCGATACACCAACACCCATGCCGCCCTGAATGATCGCGCAGTTCTCGCTCATGCTCTGATTGTTTCACTCAAGCGTGCGATGAACGGTATTAGTTGTGTAACGTGCGATATCCGTTCCAAATCGGGAAACGCCGCTATCTGGTCATTGCCTGCTCGAGATCCGCGACAATATCCGCGACATCCTCAATTCCCACCGAGATTCGCATCAATCCGTCGGTAATCCCGAGCTTCGCGCGTCCCTCAGCACCAACCGCAGCATGCGTCATCGTCGCCGGATGACAGATCAACGTCTCAACGCCGCCCAACGACTCAGCCAGGTAACAAAGCTTCAATCCCGTCGCAAACCGGTTCGCCGCCTCCAGCGATCCAAGCTCGAACGAGATCATCGACCCAAATCCGCGCTGCTGCCGCTTCGCCAGTTCGTGCTGCGGATGCGTCTCAAGGCCCGGATAAAACACCTTGCCTGTACCCAACTTCCTCGCCAAATACTCCGCCACAACGCGACCATTCGCATCATGCTGTTCCATCCGCACCGCAAGCGTCTTCACACCGCGCAACAGCAGATAGCTATCGAACGGAGAAAGAATTCCACCAGTACACTTCTGCACAAACCGAAAGGTCTCAGCATGTCCGGGCTTCGTGCCCACCAGAACGCCTCCCAAGCCATCAGAATGCCCATTCAAGAACTTGGTCGTCGAATGCATCACAATGTCCGCGCCCAGCTCAATCGGACGCTGCAAATAAGGAGATAGAAACGTGTTGTCGACGCTAAGTTCCACGCCCTTCGCATGACACACATCGGCCACTGCGCGAATGTCCGTGACTGCCATCATCGGATTCGTAGGAGTCTCGATATGAACCAGCTTGGTTTCCGGTCGAATGGCCGCGGCAACCGCATTGGCATCGGTCGTATCGACATAGGTGAAGCTCAGCCCATAGTGGACAAGCACCTTGTCGAACAGCCGCGATGTTCCGCCATACACATTGTCTGAACATACGACGTGATCGCCTGACTTCATCATGGTGCAAAGCGCCGTGATAGCGGCCATTCCCGACCCAAAGCAGTGCGCGGACGTCCCTCCCTCGAGCGAGCACAAGTTCTCTTCAAGCGCGTCGCGGGTCGGATTGGTCAATCGCGCGTACTCGTGACCCTTGTTCTTCCCAATCGCCTCCTGCTTGTACGTTGAGGTGAGATAGATGGGTACATTGACCGCGCCGGTGAGCGGATCAGCTTCCTGACCATCGTGGATGGCGCGAGTGGCAAAGCCTTGCTTGGTATCAGACATGACTCCATGGTAGCGAAGTGCAGAGAAAAGGTCAGCCGCTCGAGCGCGGCTGACCCTCACGACCTGACGATCGCTTCTATGCTTGCGGTTTTGGCGTAAACAGGATGAAGTTAGCCGAAGCCTTCGGCCAATTGGCCAGCAGTCGTTCGCCCAGCTTACTGTGCGCAACGCTCACATGTTCCTCGACCAGCGCTCGCAGGCCAGCCTGTTGCTCGGCCGTAGTCTCAGCAAACGTCTGGGCTTCGAGGAAGTCATTGTGATACCGGACTTCCGGAATCATCGTCTGCTGCGCGTCGTACACCCAAGCCAATCCGCCGGTCATGCCCGCGCCGAAGTTGATGCCAACAGGCCCGAGAATAGCCACGAGTCCACCAGTCATGTACTCGCAAGCATGATCGCCAACACCTTCAATCACTGCGGTCACTCCGGAGTTACGCACCGCGAATCGCTCGCCGGCGCGACCAGCCGCAAACAAACGTCCTGAGATCGCACCGTAAAGCGCAACGTTCCCCAACAAGACGTGCTCTTCACTATGTTCAGCGGCACTCCCGACGGCGCGCAGAATGAGGTCCGCGCCTGACAATCCCTTACCGACAAAGTCGTTCGCCTGCCCAGTGAGAATCAACTTCATTCCCTTGCCTGCGAACGCCCCAAAGGATTGACCGGCAGTCCCGACCAGGTCGTAGGTCACATCCACTTCGTCCAGTTGCCCCTTGGCGCGCAGCAGTGATAATTCGCCAGAAAGTCTCGCACCTACCGAGCGATGCTCATTGCAGATTTTGCTGTGAACCGAAAAGGCCTCACCCTTGGCAGCCGCAGCCAGCGCGGGCTCAGTCCACGGATCATCCAAAGGATGATCTTCACCGGGCCGCTGATTACGAGATCCCATCCATCGTGTCGGTCCATGGCCTGCGTCTGAAAGAATTGGCGTAAGGTCAAGGTTGCCATCGAAGCGCACTTGCTCCAGCAGGTCGACCCGCCCGATCGCGGCCTCAAGGCTAGGCAGACCGAACTTCGCCAGCAGCCGACGAAGATCTGCGGAAAGCTGGCGGAAGAACATGACGACGTGCTCAGACTTCCCGCGGAATTTGGCACGCAATTCAGGCCGCTGCGTGGCAATGCCTGTCGGACAGGTATTGAGATGACACTGCCTAGCCATATCGCAACCGAGGGCAACCAGAACCGAAGTACCGAATGCATATTCATCCGCACCCAACAAGGCTGCGACAAGCACATCACGCGCCGTCGCAATTCCACCATCCGTTCTCAATCGAACGCGTTCACGCATGCCTGTGCTACGCAACTGCTGTTGCGCTTCTGACAGTCCCAGCTCCCATGGATTGCCGGTGTACTTGATGCTCGAAAGCGCCGCAGCACCCGTTCCGCCCGTGTTCCCTGCGATCACGATGAAGTCCGCATAGGCCTTCGCAACTCCAGCGGCCACCGTTCCAACCCCACAACCTGAGACCAGTTTCACGCCAACCGCTGCGCGAGGGTTCACACGCTTCAGGTCATAAATCAGCTGCGCAAGATCTTCAATGGAGTAAATATCATGGTGCGGAGGCGGCGATATCAGCGACACACCGGGCTGCGCATGACGCAGCTTGGCAATAAGCCCAGAGACTTTATGTCCGGGCAATTGGCCGCCCTCGCCCGGTTTGGCTCCTTGCGCGACCTTGATCTCTATCTCTTCCGCGTGGGCCAGGTACTCCGCGGTCACACCAAAGCGGCCCGAGGCGATCTGCTTGATCTTGTTATTGAATGAGCTATGCACTGCAGGCGCCGAAACCAATTCCGCAACTGCAGCCGCACCTCCTTGACTGCTCGACCGAGCCGCGAACGCCCCTCCATCACCAAGGTCAATAGGCGAAGACACCGGCATAGGACGATAGACATCCGGATCCTCGCCGCCTTCGCCCGTGTTCGAGCGCGCACCCAGCGAGTTCATCGCTTGAGTAATGGTCTGGTGAGCCTCAGGACTGATCGATCCCAGCGACATTGCGCTCGATACAAAACGCTTGCACAGACTGTCTGCAAGTTCGACTTCGTCCAACGCCAGCTCTGGTCCCGCAGGCCTCACCTCCAGCAGGTCACGCAACGTCACGGCTTCGCCCGCATCGATATTGCGACTGAAGATCGCAAATGCGGCCGTGGGGTCCGCACTTGCGGCAACTCCGCGCGCGCTGCCAACTACCGTTTGTAATGCCTTTACCGTTGGCGGTTGCCACATGTGCGGCTCTGCGGTATCTGCCTTGCGAAATCGGACCCACCCAAAGTCGGGAAGGTCAGCATTCTCCGCTACTCCCTCGGCTGCGGGCTGCCAGGTAAGACGCAAGCGACGGTCGAGCTCCGCAAAGCCAATACCTGAAAGCGGAGCTGGGGTATTCGGGAAACATCGGTCAACAACACTCGAGTGGAGACCCAGCAGATCGAAGAGATGTGCGCCACGATAGCTGTCGACTACCGAAATCCCCATCTTCGACATCACCTTCGCCAAGCCACCATCCAGGGCCTTCAGCATCATCTTCTCGCCGTCGATGCCTTCCGGTTGCAATGACCTGGCAGTCTCCAGAGCCAGCCACGGACATACAGCACCCGCACCATAGCCAATCAAAACGGCAGCGTGATGAATGTCCCGGCAATCACCTGCCTCGACCGCGATTCCACACAGCGTCCGCAAACCCGCCGCAACGAGTCCCTGATGCACGGCTCCTGTAGCCATCGCCATTGGAATAGGAATCGCCGTCGCGTTCGCGTCACGGTCAGTCAGCAGTAGAAGCCGAACCCCAGTCCGCACCATCTCCACCGCGCGGCCGCAAAGATCATCGATAGCCTGTTCCAGCGTTCGTTCCGGAGAAAACAAGCACGAAAGCTTCTCGAGTCGGAGTAGCTCACAATGCGGATACAAGCCGGCGCGCAGCGCTGCTACCTGGCCTAAAGAAAGAAACGGGGATCGGAGAGAGATTCCGGGAAGCGGCTCGTTTTTCTCCAGGATGTGTGCCCATGGGCCCAGGCGAGTATCCATGGAAACCACGATTGCCTCGCGGAGTGGATCGATCGCGGGATTGGTGACCTGTGCAAAGCGCTGCCTAAAGAAGGAGTACATCGGCCGCGGACTCCGGGCGAGAAATGCCAGCGGAGTATCATCGCCCATCGACCAAACAGGGTCTTTGCCACCTGCGGCCATCGGCTGCAGAATCATCTTCACATCTTCTTTGGTATACCCGAACCCTCGTTGCTGAGAGGCGAGATCGAAGCTCTTTTCCGGCTCGGCGATTGGCAGGAGCGGCGTCTCCTCGACTAGCGACGCATACGTAGCCTTCGCGTCGAATGCATCCAGCATCTCTTCGTTGTGGTAGATCTTGTGCTCTTCGGTGTCGACGCCGATCATCTGACCGGGGCCCAATCGTCCACTCTCAATCACCGTCGCCGGATCAAGGTCAACCAATCCGGCTTCGCTGCCAGCCACCACCAGGCCATCACTGGTAATCGCATAGCGACAAGGCCTCAGGCCATTTCGATCTAAGGCGGCGCCCACGACAACCCCGTCACTGTAGGCAATGGCAGCCGGACCATCCCAAGGCTCACTACAACCCGCGTGGTATTGCAGAAACGGGCTCGGACGACTAACCATCGCCGGCGGCAAGAGCATTCGAACAGCTTCAGATATGGTGCGGCCATTCTGGCTAATCAACTCGACGGTCTCATCGAGGCTCGTTGAATCCGTGCCATCTTTAGTTAGGACCGGTTTGCACTCAACGGGCAGGGTGGAATCCCTCGCTGCCATGCGCGAACGGTTTCCCCATACGGTATTAATCTCCCCGTTGTGCCCCAGTTTGCGGCCCGGCTGCGCACGATGCCACGCCGGCAGCGTGTTGGTCGCATAACGTTGATGAAAGACAGCAAAGTGCGTCGTATACGAAGGAGACGCCAGATCCGGATAGAACTCGGGAAGCAACCGCCCCAGGCACATGGCCTTATACACCAGAGTGGAATTAGAAAGTGAGCAGATGTATCCCGTGACTTCGCCCAACTCAACGGCGCGCTCGAACTGCTTGCGCGCGAGATAGAGACGGCGTTCCATCGAATCGGGATCCTCGGGAGCATTATCTGCAATCAGAACTTGTCGAATGCTCGGCATCGTACTGAGGGCGATTTCTCCAAGAATCTCAGGCCGCGTCGGGACGTCGCGCCAGACGAGCACTCTCAGTTGTTGCGATAGGAGGCATTGTTCGAGCACACCTTCTGCTCGCGTCTCAGCATGGGGCCAGAAGGCCATGCCGACGCCGAGCTTCTCCTGAGCGCCAAGTTCCACCCCTGTATCGGCCAAGAGAAGCTGGCGCGGGACTGCGGTCATCAGCCCAATACCGTCGCTGCTTGCACCGTCCGCAGCTACAGCGCCGCGATGCTCAAGGCGCGATAGCGCGGTCAGAGCATGTTGAAGAATTTGGTGATCTGATTTCCCTAACGCAGACGCTACAAAACCAACACCGCACGAATCGTGATCAAAACGAGGATCAATCAACGAAGCGGGGGATTCGATCTGCGAGCTCCCAACCCGCGCCGACGCGCCCTGCGGCTCGGGTTTCAGGTCTTCGCACTTCCGACGTTCTACTTCAGACACACCCATAGTTCAATATACTTCCATTTCCGCACGGACATAGCCCACAAACAGGCGAATTGCCACCGGCGACCTGTACACTACTTTTGTGGCTACAAAGTGATTACGCTTCCACCTTGACAGCACATGTGTGTATATTTATACATGATTTATGGATTTTTATGCGAAGGGCGTGACGCTCCGTGCGTCACGTTTTTTCGTGCTTTCAGGACGCGGTATACGAGTGGCGTAGCGGTCTTCAAGTGAATTGGACTGTATGAAAAGTCAGCGGCATAGTGCGATTCGAGAACTCCTGGTGAAGACGACCGTCACCAATCAGGATGAACTACGGCGCAAGCTAGCCGGCCGCGGTATCCACGTCACGCAGGCGACCCTTTCTCGCGACATCCGTGAATTGAAACTAATGAAGGGCCCAACGGGTTATGCTCTGCCCGTTGTTCAGGACGGAGAGGACGATCTTCCGGAGATCGCCAGTGTGCTGCAAGACTTCGGGCTCGAAGTGCGTCAGGCGCAGAACCTGCTCATCGTCCTAACCACGATGGGAGGCGCCCAGCCGGTGGCTGCAAGCATTGATTCCGAGGATTGGGAAGAGGTTGTTGGCACCATTGCCGGCGATAACACGGTATTGATCATCTGTCCGGACAATCGTAGAGCAGAGGTGCTGAGGAGCCGAATCGAGGCCTACATTGCCTAACTCCGTGAACCGTTTACTCCGCACCGCAGTGGTGGGCGTCAGTGGGTACGCTGGCGGCGAGCTCGCACGCTTACTGCTGCGTCATCCACAGCTGATAAGTACTCCACCGGTCTTTCTCGGGCGTATGGGCGAGCCTGATGCGCATCCAGCTGCCTTAACCCAACTTCACCCCGAGCTTTCCGGGCTTCCCTTCGCGGACGAGTTGCGCGTGTCGGCTTTTGATTGGAAACAGTTGGAGAGAGAATCGATCGACATCCTTTTTCTCGCGACACCCCACGAGCAATCTCGCGCCTGGGTACCCGATGCGATTGGTCACGGGATGCGAGTCATCGACCTTAGTGGAGCATGGCGTCTTCACTCGGACACACTCCGTGCCGTCTACAAGCTTGAGGATGCGGATCCGGCCGTGACCGCCGAGTTACAGGCTGAAGCCGTGTACGGATCTCCCGAGCTTCACGGACCCGCTATTAAAGCGGCACGGTTGGTCGCAAACCCAGGTTGTTATTCCACTTCCATCATCCTTGCGCTGGCCCCTCTCGTGCGCGCCAACTTAATCGATCTCGACCATGGGATTATCTGCGATGCAAAGTCTGGGGTCAGTGGCGCCGGTAAAGCATTGGTTCCGACGAACAGTTTCATGCATGCCGCGGACAATCTCTCTGCATATGCTGTGTTCGGCCACCGTCATACCGGCGAACTGCTTGAGCAACTCAACCTCGCGGAAGATCAGATCCAGTTCACTCCGCACCTGCTACCCATTCCCAGGGGGATTCTGTCAACAATCTATGTGCGGCTGAATAAGCATTCTGATCGCGCGGAGGTCCAATCTGTTTTTGACCAGTTTTATTTTGACGCTCCACTCGTCAGGGTCCGGCGTTCACCGCAACTTCCTCAGATTCAGTATGTTGTGCGGACGAATTTCTGTGATGTTGGTTTCCAACTCGCTCCTGACGGCAAAAGGCTGGTCTTGATCTCATGTCTTGACAATCTATTGAAGGGCGCAGCCTCTCAGGCGGTGCAGAATATGAATCTTATGGCTGGATGGCATGAGGCGGAGGGTCTCCTATGAAGTTTGTAGTAAAGCTCGGCGGGGCGGCCCTGGAAAACCCAGAGTTGCTGCACCGTTGTGCTCGGGCCATTGCCGAACTAGCCAAGGACGGCCACAAAGTTGCTCTGGTTCATGGCGGCGGAGTTCAACTCACCCGGGTGCTTGCGCAGATGGGTAAGACGAGCGAGTTCGTTGCAGGGCTCCGCGTTACGGACGCCGAGACGCGTGATGCCGCTCTCATGGTTTTGGGAGGCCGCGTGAACAAGTCTCTCGTGGCAGCACTCGACAAGTGCGGTCAGGCAGCGATGGGACTTACGGGGGGCGATGGCCACGTATTTCGCGCGCGGAAGAAGAAAACGACGCCTGACCTTGGATATGTCGGTGAGATTGCCGCAACGGACACTAAATGGCTGGATGCTATCTGGACGATGGGAGCTATTCCGGTGATTTCTTCCATCGCACTTGGTTTTGACGGCGAATACTACAACATCAACGCGGATGAAATGGCTTCTGCATGCGCAGTGGCGACGAAGGCGGATGCTCTCGTCTTTCTTACGGACGTCCCGGGAGTCAAAGGAGCAGATGGTAACGTGATGCGCTGGCTCTCGCTCAAGCAGATCCCGGAACTCGAAGCGCAAGCTGTCGTCTCGGGTGGGATGCTGCCCAAGCTCAACGCGTGCAAGGAAGCTTTGATCCATGGTGTCAAGCGTGTTCGCATCCTTCCCGCGGAGTCTGCTTCCGTCCTTCCAGATCTGATTAGTTCACGCGTTAATGACGGTACGGAGGTGATGGTCGCATGATATCGAATCTTGAGAGCAGCCTAAAGGATCTTCAAACTGCAGAAGCCAAGCTGCTGGTTCAGACCTACGAACGCAATCCATTGCTTTTTGTTTCAGGCGAAGGCGTGTATCTGCGCGATGAAGACGGCAATGATTATCTTGATCTCCTCAGCGGTATAGGTGTCTGCGCACTCGGTTATAACCATCCGGTCATCACTAATGCCATCGCCGAACAAAGTCAGAAACTTCTACATACTTCCAATCTGTTCTTTCATCAAGGCACCGCTGAACTAGCGATGCGTCTTACGGAAATTACTGGTCTGGATCGGGTTTTTCTATGCAATAGCGGTACGGAAGCGTGGGAAGCTGCGCTCAAGCTCGCGCGCGCACATGCAGGCCTTTTGAGTTCCGAAGGCAAGCCTCTCGGAACGAAATTCCTCGCGCTCGAGCACAGCTTTCATGGCCGCACCATGGGATCCGTGGCGACGACGCACAAGCTGAAATATCGCGAACCGTTTGCTCCGGTCATGCCAGATGTTGAGTTCGTTCCGTTCGATGACGTATCAGCACTGAAAGCTGCGTTTTCGAACGACGTGTGTGCCATTGCGATCGAGACAATCCAAGGCGAAGGGGGTATCAACCCGGTCTCGCAAGAGTTTCTCGCGGCCGCCCGGGCATTGTGCGACTCGACCGGCGCTTTGCTGCTACTGGACGAAATACAGAGCGGCATGGGAAGGACGGGTAAGTGGTGCGCCTACCAGCACTATGGGATTCAACCGGATGTAACCACCCTCGCCAAACCGCTGGCTGGAGGCATTCCCATTGGAGCGATGCTCTGCACCGAAGAGGCCGCACGCGCATTCACTCCAGGTATGCATGGCACGACCTTTGGCGGCAATCCTTTGGCCTGCGCCGTGGCGATTGCCGTAATTGACGAAATCAAACACTCGATGTTGCTTGATCGGAATGCATCCACCGGGGAATACTTCGTCAGCCGTCTCCGCGATTTGCAAGCAAGGCATTCCTTGATCGTCGACGTGCGCGGCTTCGGCTTGATGATCGGAGTCGAACTGGATTCAGACATCCTTGCGAAAGCAATCCTGGCAGGCATGATGAATCAAGGCATTTTACTGAACAGAACGCATGAGACTGTGCTGCGTTTTTTACCACCATTCCTAATCACACGTGATCATGTTGATCAGGCGATAGGTGCCCTGGACGAATTGCTTGCGATCCACACCCCTGCAAAACCATCCGATGGCAGGGTACTAGCAGGAGAACCTATCAATGGATAACCGCATGAACGACATAAGAGAGAGTAAAACTATCGTGATGAATCCGCCCAAGGGCGCCCGTCCCGCTTCCACTCTCGGCATTCAATCCGATACTGCGTTCAATGAAACTGCGAAGAGCCTGGTTGGCCGTGATCTCTGCTCTATCGCTGACCTCTCCGTCTCGGAGATGGCCGCAATCATGGAGTTGTCACACGCGGTCAAGGCGCAACCCGAGGACTTCCGTCATGCCCTCGACGCGAGGCAGATGGTTTTGATTTTCGAGAAGGACTCGTTGCGCACACGTCTCACGTTCGAGACGGCAATGAACACTTCCGGCGGGAATGCGCTATTTGTGGATCAGACGAAGTCTCCACTGGGCGAGCGCGAATCGATTCCGGACGTGGCGCGTAATCTGGAACGGTGGATGCAAGTGATTGTTTTACGCACCTATGCGCATGACACGATCACGGAGATGGCGGCAAACGCGAAGGTTCCTGTGATCAACGCGCTTTCCGATCTCGAACATCCATGCCAGGCCATCGCTGACTTCATGACTCTCGAAGAACGATTTGGCTCACTCGAAGGCCTGAAGTTCACCTACGTTGGAGACGGCAATAACGTCTGCCACTCGCTGATGCTCACGGCTGCTCTACTTGGCGTGCACTGTACGGTCGCAACGCCCAAGGGGTTCGAACCTAAGCTCGAAATTGTTCATAAGGCGATCGAGATTGCCGAGAACACCGGCGGCTCTCTAACACTCACTCACGATCCGTTGAAGGCGGCCATCGAGGCAGACGCTATCTATACCGACGTCTGCACAAGTATGGGCCAGGAACATGAAGCAGCGCGGCGGGCGCCGATCTTCAAGCCCTTCCAAGTGAACGACGAGATGATGTCACGCGCACAAGAGTCGGCGGTCTTCATGCATTGCCTTCCGGCTCACCGCGGTGCAGAAGTCACCGACGCTGTGCTCGATGGACCTCAGTCCGTCGTCTTCGACCAGGCGGAGAACCGCATGCATGCACAAAAGGCGATCACTCTTATGTTGCTTGGTGGGGCTAAGCGAATCCCCAGCAACCGAAACCGCGCCGGCCTACAGGCTCGCACCAAGCGATAACGCTTCAGGAAAATATCTTTATGTCCGTAATCTTAGAAAAACTACCGATCGGCCAAAAGGTTGGCATTGCTTTCTCTGGCGGCCTGGATACCAGCGCCGCACTTCACTGGATGAAGCAGAAAGGAGCTGTGCCTTTCGCATATACAGCCAACCTCGGCCAGCCGGATGAAACCGACTACGACGAGATTCCCCGCAAGGCCCTCGAGTATGGTGCCGAAAAGGCGCGGCTCATCGACTGCCGGCAGCAGTTGGTTCGCGAAGGAATAGCCGCTCTCCAGTCCGGTGCATTTCACATCACCACTGCCGGAGTTACGTACTTTAATACCACTCCCATAGGCCGCGCAGTCACCGGCACCATGCTCGTTACCGCCATGAAGGAAGATGACGTCAACATCTGGGGCGACGGATCCACCTTCAAGGGGAATGATATAGAGCGCTTCTACCGTTACGGCCTGCTCGTGAATCCGAATCTCAAAGTTTATAAGCCGTGGCTGGATGCTGCTTTCATCGAAGAGCTAGGCGGCCGCGCCGAGATGTCGGACTTCATGCAGAAGTCTGGATTCTCCTACAAGATGTCCTCCGAGAAGGCATACTCAACTGACTCAAACATTCTCGGCGCAACCCACGAAGCCAAAGACCTCGAACACCTCACGACCAGCATGAAGATCATCGAACCCATCATGGGTTCGGCTTTCTGGCGAGACGACGTTGAGATCAAACGCGAACAGGTCACCGTCCGATTTGAGGAGGGCTTCCCTGTCTCACTCAACGAGACCGATTATGCAGACCCTGTTGCACTGCTGCTCGAAGCCAATGCCATCGGTGGTCGCCACGGGCTTGGCATGAGTGATCAAATTGAAAACCGCATCATTGAAGCCAAGAGCCGCGGGATTTATGAGTCCCCGGGGCTCGCGCTTCTTTTCATCGCTTACGAACGCCTCATCACCGGTATCCACAATGAGGACACCATCGAGCAATACCGCGAGAGCGGTCGCAAACTCGGCCGACTCCTCTATCAGGGCCGATGGTTTGACCCTCAGGCCATCATGCTCCGCGAAGCCGCCCAGCGTTGGGTCGCCAAGCCCGTCACCGGCTCGGTCACTTTGGAACTGCGGCGCGGCAACGACTATTCCATTCTCAACACCGAGTCGCCAAATCTCACTTTCTCGCCGGAGCGCCTTAGCATGGAGAAGACAGATTCCGCGTTCAGCCCTCGCGACCGCATCGGCCAACTCACCATGCGCAACCTTGATATCACCGACACCCGCGCGAAGTTGATGACTTATGCCAAAAGTGGGCTACTCACACTGAACAATGTTTCTGAAATGCCACAACTCAGCAGCGGAAGAAATAAGGAGTAACTGCGATGCATAGTGGGCTTGGTAAATTCGATACCCGGGCAATCCGCCGCAAACGTTTCGTGACTACAACGAGGTACGCTTCAGACAATGTCCAATGATCCCATCAAGATGTGGTCAGGGCGTTTTCGCGAGCCACTCGACCGCACCTTTGAACAATGGCAGCGCAGCTTTCCTTTTGACTGGCGGCTTCTGCCGCAGGAAGTTGCTGCGAGCAAAGCGCACGCGCAGACGATTGCAGCAGCTGGCATCCTTACGCCGGACGAATTAGACAGAACACTCGCGGGCCTGACCCGTGTCGGCGAGCGGGCAATCAACTGGTCTAACAGAATCTCTGCCACCAGTGGCCAGATCGATTACGAAACCTCCGACGAGCAGATTGGTGCGGCCATCGTCGCGTCCGCCCCGCAAGCGGAGGACATTCACCATTTTGTTGAGCTCGAGCTAACCAAAGAGCTTGGAACGTTGGCTCTCAAGCTACACACTGGCCGCAGCCGGAACGAACAGATCGCAACGGACATGCGGCTGTTCGTACGCGAAAGTATCGATTCAACGCTTCGAGGTCTGGAGCGTTGGATCGACGCACTGATTTCCCTCGCCGAATCGGCAGGAACTGCTGTAATGCCCAGCTATACGCACCTTCAACGCGCAGAGCCGGTACTGATTGCCCACTGGCTGCTTGCGTATGTCAGCATGGCGGAACGAGACCACTCCCGCCTGTTGGATGCCCGCGCACGCATGAACTTCTGCCCCCTCGGCTCGGGAGCGGTAGCTGGCGCTACGCTCACTCTCGACCGCAATATCGCGGCCGCAGCGCTAAAGTTCGAAGCGCCCACTCCCAATAGTATGGATGCGACGAGCGACCGCGACTTTGCAATCGAGTTCACTCAGTGTCTATGCATTTTGGGTTTGCACATTTCGCGTTTTGCCGAGGAACTCACGCTCTATTCCACCGCTGAATTTGGCTTTATTGATCTACCGGAGCGGTTCTCTACCGGTTCAAGCGCCATGCCGCAGAAGAAGAATCCTGACTTGACCGAGCTTCTTCGCGGCAAATGTGGACGCCTGGCCGGTGCAGCGACTACGCTCACCATAATTGTTAAAGGCTTGCCCCTGGCTTATAACAAGGACCTTCAAGAAGGCCAGGAGCCGGTCTTCGACGCAGCAGATACGATCGCCGGAATACTCAGTGTGTTGCCATCCTTCACAAAAGCATTGAGGTTCCGCCTTGACACGATGAAACTTGCGGCAACGTCTGGCTATCTAAACGCAATGGCCGCTGCAACTTATCTCACGCACAAAGGTGTTCCATTCCGAAAGGCACACGAGATCGTCGGAAACGCAGTTCGCTTTGCCCTTGAAAAGGGCGTCGAGCTCGATGAGCTTTCGCAGGACGATCTTGAATCATTCAGCCCAGAGTTCGGACCGGACTTCCGCCATGCAATTGCATTGCAGGCTACGATCGATTGCCACAATGTCATCGGAGGAACGGCAACCGCTCAGGTCCAGCAAGCTCTCCTACGTGCAGGCGAACGCGCGAAGAAGCGCACTCATCCTGGCAGAACATCCGTTGCGGAGGCCCCTCATGCCTGAAATCCGCATACATAAGGCTCGCCTTCAGGATGCTCGTAACATCTTTGATCTCGTGAATTCGCTATCCGGAGATGGCACGCTTTTGCAACGCAGCTATGCTGAAATTTGCGAGAATATTCGCGACTTCACTGTCGCTGAAACCAGCGAAGGCGAGTTCCTGGGGTGCGGTGCGCTTCACCTGTACGGTCCCCATCTAGCTGAAGTCCGATCCATTGTCATGAAGCCCGAAGCAAAGGGACAGGGTGCCGGAGGATTGCTCCTCAAAGCCCTCGTCGAAGAAGCCGAACAGCACGCGGTCCTCTCTGTATGTTTGTTTACAAGAATCCCCGACTTCTTTGAGCACTTCGGTTTTCGCGTCGCTGAACGCGATGCAATGCCAGATAAAATCTATAAAGATTGCCAGACCTGTCCGAGACTTTATGCCTGTGATGAAGTTGCAATGGTCCGCGGACCTCTTCCCAAGGTTGCGGTGCTTGGTCCTAGCAAGATTCAACGACCTGAGTTGGTCACGCTGCAGCTGAGTTCTACAGGCACGGGAAGATAAATCCTTTCACCAAGCATTCCAGTACCCATCACGTTCGGTGAGTGCGATCTCGCGCCCAAATAGAGTCCCCAAATGTTGGGCTGTGAGGAGGTCCTCTTTGCTCCCGTCCGCAACGATGTGGCCAGCATTCATCATCACGATACGACCGATCTCGGGCAAGATATCGGCAATGTGATGTGTGATCAGAAGAATGGCTGTACCTCGCTGGGCCAGTGTGCGCAACATCTCCCGCAGATCCTGTTGAGCAGTTAGGTCCAGGGCGTTCGAGGGCTCATCCAGCAACAGCATCTGCACGCTACCATCCAAGTCATTTGAGGAAGTTCCAGCCATGGCGCGCCCAATCATGATGCGTCGCTGCTGGCCTGCGGACATCTCTCCTACCGGGGTGCCTCTGAGGCTTTCAGCATTTATCTGGATCAGAATGTCTTCCGCGCGCTCGCGCATACGATCAGTGACGGCTAAATTTGGCCATAAGGTTGAACTAGAAAAGAACCCCGTGAGGACCGCATCTAACCCCGTGATCGATAGCGTTTGTCTACCTGGCAACTCTGCCGCAACAACGCCCATACGTCGCTTGAGCTCGGTGAGATCCCACCGTTCTCGTCCCATGATCCGAACTCTTGTCTCCGGTCTCACTACCGGATAAAGTTCGCAAGTGATTGTTTTCAGGAGCGTGGATTTTCCGCAACCGTTGGGTCCAAGGATTGCCAAATGCTCGCCACGGTCGATACGAAGACTGAGATCGTGCAGAACTACATTATTTCCTCTAGCCACGTGCACATGCTCCAGTTCAACGATCGAATCCATCCCCTCACACTCCGTCCCCGCATGGGATTCCCAGATTTGGTCCTGGAGATATACGTCTACTTGGTTTCCTCGACATAGTTCCATTGCGAGATAACACGTGTCTCGCGCTCAAACCCCACCACACTAATGCTCCCGGTACCGAGCCCGAAGTACTGGCCACCCACTGCAGGTAATCCGATCCAGCGGGCCGCGAGAATCCTCAAGATGTGAGCATGCGCGAAAAGCGCAACCGCTCCGCCGGATGGCACAGCAGCCAAAGCCGTACGGATCATTTCATCCGCGCGCTCTCCCACATGTTCTACCGTTTCACCGTCGAGAATCGGACTGGTCCAAACACTCCATTGCGGCCCGTGCAACTCCCGCATCTGCTGGGTGGTCTTCCCCTCACTCTCGCCATAATTCCACTCCTGAAGGTTGTCATCGATCACGGCTACATCTCCGAAACCCGCTATCTCACAAGTCTCACGAGCTCTTTGCCGAGGGCTGACAAACACCGCGGCAAACTTCTTGTTCGACATGACCGTGCGCAGCCACTTGGCCCGTTCACGGCCGCGGTTGGTCAGCGGGATGTCGGTCCAGCTCGTATGTCGACCGTCGAGGCTCCATTCAGTCTCCCCATGTCGGACCAGCCAAAGCTCTGTGTTCGTTTCAGACATCTCCACCCTCCCTTGCCCTATCCTACAAGGATGGACTTCCATCTCGTCTCTGAATACAAACCCCAGGGTGACCAGCCACGTGCGATCGCGGAACTCGTCTCCGGACTCCATGCCGGCGAGAAGGACCAGGTGCTGCTGGGCGTCACCGGCTCAGGTAAAACCTTTACAATGGCGAAGATTATCGCAGAGCTCAATCGCCCGGCACTTATTCTGGCACACAATAAGACGCTTGCAGCGCAGCTCTATCATGAGTTCAAGCAATTCTTTCCCAACAACGCGGTAGAGTACTTCGTCTCCTACTACGATTACTATCAGCCGGAAGCGTACATTCCTTCCGGCGATCTTTACATCGAGAAGGAATCCACCATAAACGACGAGCTCGACAAGCTTCGTCTCTCGGCTACTCGCAGTCTGTTTGAACGCCGTGACTCCATCATCGTTAGCTCCGTCTCTTGCATCTATGGGCTGGGTTCACCAGAAGCGTATTACGGCATGCTGCTCTTGCTGGAAAAAGGGCAAAAGATCAAACGAGAAGACATCACCCGCCGTCTGGTAGAAATCCTCTATGAACGCAATGACATCGACTTCCGTCGCGGAACCTTCCGTGTGCGTGGCGATGTGATCGAGGTTTATCCCACCTATGACGAAAACGCTTTTCGCATTGAACTATTCGGCGATGAGATTGACTCGCTCTCACAAATCGATCCGCTGTTCGGTACCGTCAAACAGAAGTATTCTCGCCTTCCCATTTATCCGAAGAGTCATTATGTTGTTCTTCCGGAACGCAAGAGCGCCGCGATCAATGGCATCCTGGCCGAACTGACTGACTGGGAAGCTCAACTCGAAAAAGAAGGACGGCTCGTCGAATCCCAACGTATTCATCAGCGCACCCGCTTTGATTTGGAAATGATCAAGTCGGTCGGATTTTGTCACGGGATTGAGAATTACTCTCGCCACTTCTCCGGTCGCCTCCCCGGTGAGCCTCCTCCGACATTGCTCGATTACTTCCCGCGTGATTTTCTCGTTTTCATCGACGAGTCGCATGTCACCGTGCCACAACTACATGGCATGTGGCACGGCGACCGATCGCGCAAGCAAAATCTCGTGGATTACGGGTTCCGTCTTCCCTCAGCGATGGACAATCGGCCGCTGCGATTTGAAGAATTCGAAACTCGCGTTGGGCAAACTATCTATGTATCGGCGACGCCCGGCCCGTTTGAACTCACGAAGTCGTCAGGGGTTGTTGTTGAACAGATCATCCGCCCTACAGGTCTAGTCGATCCTAAAGTGGAAATTCGTCCAATCAAAGGTCAGATCGACAACCTATTGGCAGAGATTCGTGAGCGTGCCCAGAAAAACCAGCGTGTGCTCGTCACAACTCTGACGAAACGTATGGCGGAGGACCTCGCGAACTATTACACCGAAGTCGGTGTCCGTTGCCGTTATATGCATTCTGAGATCGAGACGCTGGAGCGGATTCGGCTCCTGCGCGACCTGAGAAAGGGAGAATATGACGTTCTAATCGGTATCAATCTTTTGCGCGAGGGCCTTGACCTTCCGGAAGTATCCCTGGTTGCAATCCTCGATGCCGACAAGGAAGGATTCTTGCGTTCCCAAGGCTCCCTAATCCAAACAATTGGGCGCGCCGCACGCCACATCGAAGGCCGCGCGATCCTGTACGCAGACAAGATGACAGATTCTATGCGCCGTGCCATCGACGAGACTGACCGGCGTCGGGAAAAGCAAGTTGCGTATAACGAGGAGCATGGCATCACGCCGCAAAGCGTCATTCGTGGCCTTGATGACTCGCTTGCGACCGTTCTCAAGGCGGACTATGCAGATCTGACAGAGCAGGATGCTACGCTTCCCGAGTTTAGCTCTCAATCAGAATTGGATAGTTATATCGCTAATCTAGAAAGCGACATGAGGGAAGCCGCCAAGAAATTTGAATTCGAGAAAGCCGCGAACCTTCGCGATATCGTCAGAGAACTCCGCACGAAAGAGTTTCTTTTTAGTTAGCAAGACCGATGGCAATGTCGTCAATCTGTTCTCGCGCGGTGATAGATACCCTTAGCAGGCACAAAGCCGTTCGAGTGCTTTCGGCTGAAGGACGGTCAAAACAACGCCGTGCGTCGAAATAATCTTATCTTTGCGAAAGCGTCCGAGGGTTCTTGTGACGGTCTCGCGAGTGGTAGCCGTCATAGATGCGACCTCTTCATGCGTCAGAGACATCGTAATCAGCGAATTGGAACGGCTCCTCGCATCGTCTGCCCAGTCCAGAATCAGGCGGGCGACCCGTCCTGCCGGTGACGCGGGAAGCGCAATCAGCCGTGCTTCGTCGAACGCTGCGCGATAGTCCTCTGCGAGCGCATTGGCGGCTCCCAAGCTGGCATCGCCGTACTTCTGCAACATTGTCGTAAGGTGCCTCAGATGAAGGACTCGAACGCGGCATGGCTCAAGAGCCTCAGCCGTCACTTCATACTCGCCCTTCGTCAAAGCTGCGCTCATGCCCAATACGTCGCCGGCGTCAGCGATCCGCAAGATCATGGTCTTCCCGTCCCTGGAGGTCGCCGAAACCTTGGCCTTGCCCGAGCACATAACGAAGACTGCATTGCTGCGATCTCCCTCGCGAAAGAGAGTCGAGCCACGGGAGTAGTCGGTTGTTAGCGAGTTCGATTCGAGGAAGGCGCGAGACTCTGGACCGAGCTTGCAGAATGCGTGTTTTCCAGCTTCAGGACAATTCAGGCACTTGGTCATTTAGAACTCTCCGTTGTGATGTCTGACCTGAACTAAAGCAATCCCGCTGCCAAACTTGATTTCGTGTGATTTGAGACACATACACCTGTTCAGGGTAGGATCTCGCCCTGGCAACTGAGTGTTGACACCCACCAGCTGCGCCAAATGACCCAACTAGCCATCCAGACGGGGGGGGGATAGGATTTAGGTTGTTTACGTTTGCTCATTCATGGCCGAAGCTCTTTCTATTGTGATCATCGACGACAACCCTGGCAGTTTGGAGCTGCTGTCGGTGGCTTTGGCGCACTCTGAGGCTGCGGTTTATACGGCGGCGAACCCGGTGGAGGGGTTGGAACTGGTCAGAAAGCATCGTCCGCGGCTGGTGGTGACCGACCTCGTGATGCCCGAAATGAGCGGGCTGGAGGTGCTGAAAGAGGTTGTTAGCTTTGACTCATCCATCGACGTCATCCTGATGACGGCGCATTACACGCCGGAGACCGCAGTCGCGGCGATTCGCCAGGGAGCGGCGGATTATCTGCAAAAGCCGGTAAAGATTGGCCTGCTTCGGGAGCGAGTTGCGTCCCTGATCGAGTCGGCCAACCTTCGCAAGCGGGTGCACGCGTCGTCCGGCGCCGGAGCTCAGGATCTTGAGTTTGAAGGCCTGCAGGCTAAGAGCGATCCGATGTGGAATCTGTTTGCGATGATTCAGCGAGTCGCTCCGCACTATCGGTCGGTACTCATCCAAGGCCCCACTGGCGCCGGGAAAGACCTGATCGCGACGGCACTCCATCGTAGAAGCCACGTATTGGGGAAGTTTGTGGTGCTCAACTGTTCCGCAGTCGTAGAAACGCTGTTTGAAAGCGAGCTGTTCGGGCATGTTCGAGGTGCGTTTACGGGTGCCGATCGCGATAAGACTGGACTATTTGAGCTTGCCACCGGGGGTACGCTGTTTTTGGACGAGATTGGGGACATGCCGCTCGCGACACAGGCAAAGCTTCTCCGAGCTATTCAAAACCAGGAGATATTGCCGGTTGGCTCGCTAAACCCCCACAAAGTAAATGTACGGATCGTCGCCGCAACCCATCGTGATTTGCGGGCGGCCATTGCCTCCGGGAATTTTCGTGAGGATCTTTACTATCGGCTCTCGATGGTGGAGCTTACTGTGCCTCCGCTGAAGGATCGGCCAGAGGATATACCGCTGCTGGCGCGCCATTTCGTTCGCAAGTTCAGCGGCGAGTTCTCGAAGCCCATTGAGGGTCTCACTCAGCGAGCCCTGCTGGTCCTACAGCGCTACGGCTGGCCGGGTAATGTGCGGGAGCTTGAACACGTCATTGGCCGCGCCTGCATGCTTTCAGACGGCACTATGGTGGATATCGACAATCTGCCGGAAAGCCTCATTCATACAGAGGCAAGGCTGAACAGCAGCGAAGAGAGCTCGTCGCTGCTGGAGGACCAGGAACGGCAGTTGATTACAGATACTTTGCGAGCGGTAAAGGGAAATCAGTCGGAGGCGGCGCGGCGGCTGGGGATTGGGCGGGATGCGTTGCGATACAAGATCAAGCGGTATGAGCTGCCTGGGTAGGTGGGTGGGCTGTGGGTTGGGCCGTTGATCCCCTTTGGTATAGGTCGGGCCTTCAGCCCTTGGGTTGGTGGCTGGGCCTAACCTAGGGCTTCGCCCTAGGCTGTGATGGGCCGGGCCGTTGGCCCTATTCATGTGCTGGCTCAGGGGGGCGGGTGCGGAATGCAGGGATCTCTCCACTGCGCTCCGCTCCGGTCGAGATGACGCAGTTTCGATTGGTGGATGGGGGTGGTTACAGCAGGTCCGTCACGCATTCCCGTAGGCGGGTTGGGCTGATGGGTTTCACGAGGCAATGCGTGAATCCAGCCTGGGTCATCTGTTCTAGGGAGACCTCTGGAAGTGCAGCGGCTAGGGCGATGATGGGAATACTGGCGAAGGCAGCGATCTTGCGTAAGGCGATTGCCGTTGAGTATCCGTTCAATTTTGGCATCTGCAGATCGAGAATGACCATATGGGGCGCGAAGTTCGGAGCTTTGTCTACAGCTTGCGCGCCGTCCTCGGCCTCCATCACCACGTAGCCCTGTCGTTCAAGGATGGTCCGCAGTAATTCCCTGCTGCTCATGGCGTCGTCTGCAATGAGGATCCTTCTCGCCGAGGGTCGCTCAGCACCCGTCGAGCGATCTGGGGATGGGGATGTCACACCTGTAGCTTAGAGAGGCCCAGGGACAAACCTTGTGATTTAGATCACGTCTGGTTGTGTGGCAGGGTGAAATGGAACTTGCTTCCTTTTCCGAGTTCGCTTTCGACCCAGATTGTTCCTTTTTGCATCTCCACCAATTGCTTGCAGATCGCCAGCCCCAGGCCTGTTCCTTCACGCACACCGACGGGGGTCAAACCTACCTGGTAGAACTTCTCGAAGATTTGTGTACGCTCTTCCGGAGCGATGCCGAGACCGGTATCAGAGACCGTAATTCGAACGTTGTTGCCTTCGACGGCGGCCTCGACATGGACTTCGCCGCCGGGCTGCGTGAATTTCGCTCCATTGCTGAGCAGGTTGTAGAGGATCTGGCGCAGCCTCATGGGATCTGCCAGGACGTTGAAGTCGATTTCACTTCCCATGCGAATGGATACTGATCGCGACTCCGCGTAGAGCCGGATGGCAGCAATCGATTCGGCGACGATCAAGATTAAACGTACCGGCTCCGTATGGAGTTGGAGGCCGCCAGCCTCGATGCGACTGAGGTCGAGAACGTCGTTGATCAGGCCGAGCAGGTGTTCGGAATCAACGTGAATATGCTCCATAAATCGCCTTTGCCTGGAGTTGAGCGGGCCCTCCCCCTCTTCCTGCATAAGCTCTGCGAAACCGATGATGGTGTGGAGCGGGGTGCGGAGCTCATGGCTGATGCTGGCCATAAACTCACTTTTGAGCTGGTTGAGGCGTTCCGCTTCCTTGTGCCTGGCCTGCAGCTCGGTCATGTAACTTTCCTGCAGGGATCGGACGCGTTGTTCGGTCAGCTTGCGGTCGGTTACGTCGCGAATGACAGCGGTGACGTGGACGCCGGCTTCCGTATTCATGGGGCTTAGGCTGATTTCAACAGGAAACTGGGTGCCGTCCTTGCGCTGCGCGAAGAGATCCAGACCTAAGCCCATGGGTCGGCTTTTGCCTGCGGTTGCAAGGGTTTTGCGGTGGGTGGGGTGGGCGGCGCGATTGGCTTCGGGGACCAGCTGATCGACGTTTAGGCCGATCAACTCTTCGCGGGTGTAGCAGAACATTTTTTCGGCGGTGCAATTGGCGATGACGATGGCGCCGGCCTGGTCGACCTGGAGGATGGCGTCCGGAGCGTTTTCGATGAGCTCGCGGAATTTGCGTTCGGCGAGCATTTCGGCGCGGGCGTTGGCCTGCTGCTCGGCTAGGCGGATCCGGCTATCTTCGAGGGCGCTGGCGGCTTCGGTTCGTTCGGTGATATCGCGGGCGATCTTGGCGATGCCGATGATGGTGCCGTTGGAATCGACGATGGGGGAGAGGCTGAGGGCGACCAGTATTTTCTTTCCATTCTTGTGCTTGCGGGACACCTCGGTGTGATCGACGCGACCGCCATGACGCAGGATTGCGAGAAACAGGTCGATGCGTTCCTCTTCGCCGGGCCAGGCTAGAAGAGAGACTGGCTGGCCGAGGGCTTCGTGGGGTTCGTAGCCGAAGATCCTGGTGGCGGCGGCATTCCAGCTGGTGATTACGCCGGAAAGCGCCATGCCGAGGATGGCGTCGTCGGAGGATTCGACGATTGCGGCGAGCCACCGCTCGACATTTACGGGATTCTCGCTATTGGGGAGAGGGGGAAAGATCTTATTTGGATCGGAGACGCCACTGCTCATTGAAGTTCACCGCGTCAGGTCTGACGGCTCATTTTATCCTTGGTCGCAGGGCGTTACTGTTCAATAGGAACCGCGAACACGTAAAACGGGCGTATAAAGCGCGACTTAGGTGGGTTTCGGGTCCCAAATCGACTGCTTTAGCCTGGTTTCGGGACGCATTTCGAGCGTATTTCGGGTGTCGGGTACCTATCGGCTAGATAGATGGGTCATATGGCGCAGGTGCGGCGATTATCGTTACTTCGAGTGAGCGTTTAGCTGGTCGAGGGTGTGTTTGAGGGCGTCGAGCTTCTGGCCGGCTTCGGCTAGTTTGCCAGCGGCGGTCAGGCGCTGGTAGTCGGCGAAGTCACGGCTGGCTTCGGCGATGAGGGATTGGGTGGTGGCGGCTGGTTGAGTGGGTTGGGGAGTGTTGGGTGAGTTGGGGGAGGGGGCGGCTGGCTGGGGAGCTTCGGAGGCGGTGAGGGAGGAGAGCTCGCCGCCGAAGAGAGAGGTGAGGGCGGACTGGAAGGTGGGTCCGTAGGCTAGCTTGTCCTGGAGAGCGAGGACGACCAGGCGGAGCTCGGGCATGGGGGATTGCTGGGCCTGGAGATAGATGGGCTCGGCGTAGAGGAGGGCCTTGCCGGTGGGGATGACGAGGAGGCTGCCGCGGAGGACGTGCGAGCCTTGCTGGTTCCAGAGAGTGAGCTGGCCGGAGAGCTGGGCGTTCTGATCGATGCGGGCTTCGATCTGTTGCGGACCGTCGACGAGGCGGGTCTTCGGGAAGTCGTAGACAACTGCGTTGCCGTAGTCGTCGCCATCGCAGCGGCCGGCGATCCAGCCGATGAGGTTGTTGCGGTTGGCGGGGGTGAAGGGGAGGATTTCGACGAACTCCTCTTTGGCTCCGCTGGGGAGCTTCATGAGGACGTAGTTGGGCTTCATGGGCATGACGGCTTGCTGGCCGTCGGCGTCGGTGCCGTTCTCGGTGGCTACGGTCCAGAGGTCTTCGCGGTTGAAGAAGACCTCGGGGTTGGTCATGTGGTAGAGGCCGTAGACTTCGGATTGGAGGGTGAAGATGTCTTCGGGATAGCGGACGTGGCGGCGGAGGTCGGCGGGCATGGTGGCGGCGTCCTGGAAGAGGCTGGGGAAGATGCCGCGGTAGGCCGTGAGGATGGGGTCGGAGGGGTCGAAGACGTAGAAGGTGGCGGCGCCGTTGTAGGCGTCGACGACGACTTTGACGCTGTTGCGGATGTAGTTTACGGGGTTGTCGCCGAGGTTGTAGTGGGTGGAGTAGGGGTAGGTGTCGGAGGTGGTGTAGGCGTCGAGGATCCAGGAGAGGCGGCCGTTGTCGCCGACGACCAGGTAGGGGTCGTGGTCGAAGGTTAGGAAGGGGGCCAGGGCTGCTACGCGGTCACGGATGTTGCGGCGCATGAGGAGGCGGCTGTCGGGGGTGACGTCGTCCGAGAAGGGGAGCTTGCCGATGTCGCCGCGATCGAAGGCGAGGAGGATGCGGCGGAGGAAGCCGCCGAGACGGATGCCGCCTGTGCCCTGGTAGGAGGTGAAGTTGTTGCCCTGGCCTTGGGGGTAGTCGAATTCTTGTTGGTGGGTGTTGACGTAGACGTCGGAGTTGGTGAGCTCGCCGAAGTAGATCTCGGGGCGGGTGACGGTGAGGTTGGGGCTGGTGCTTTGGACGGGCATGTTGCTTAGCAGGAAGAGCGGGAGGCCTTCGGTGGTGAAGCCGTTGACGGGATTCATGGTGACGCCGTAGCCGTGGGTGTAGGTGAGGCGCTCGTTGATCCAGTTGCGGCTGCTGATGGGGAGCTTGTCGATGTTGAGCTCGCGGGCGGCCAGCATGACCTGGCGGGTGGTTCCGTTGAGGTTGTAGCGGTCGATATCGATGTCAGGGAAATCGTAGTAGGTGCGGATTTCCTGGACCTGGCGGAGGGTGTCCTGGAGGGCGTGCCAATCCCATAGGCGGATGTTCTGGAGGGTGGGCTGATTGTTGGCGGCGTCGGCTGACTCGATGGTGGTTTCGGCGGGGAATTCTTGTTGGTGGAAGCGGTCCAGGCCGTAGGCCTGGCGGGTGGCCTGGATGTTGTTGGTGATGTAGGGGCCTTCGCGGACTAGCTCGTTTGGTTTCACGATGAAGTTAGAGACGTACCAGCCGATGAGGCCTAGCGCCACGTAGCAGATGGCTGCAGGCGCGATGGAGGCGGCGATTAGGCGGCCGCGCGGGATGCGGAGGGCGTTGATGGCGGCGATGATGGCGCTGGCGATCAAGGCTAAGGTGACTACGAGGAGGCCGCCGATGGTGATGTGGGCGTCGGTGTAGTTGAGGCCGTCGAAGATGGTGTGGTGGTCGAGGAGTAGCTCGTAGCGGCTGACGTAGACCATGCTGGCTACTACGAGGAGGAGGAAGGAGATGGCGATGGAGAGGCCGCGCCAGGGTGAGGATCCGAGGACGCCGGTGGTGCGCTTGTCGAGTGCGCGGGTGCTGCTGGTGATGACGAAGTAGACGGCGGCGGCGGCGCAGATGGCGAGGGCCAGGGTTAGGAGCCAGTCGTTGAGGAGGTTCCAGGCGGGGAGGGTGAAGAGGTAAAAGTTCAGGGGCTTGGCGAAGATGGGGTCGGCGACTGGACCCGTTGCGTGGGGGGCGTACCAGAAGAGGGCTAGCTGGGGCCAGTCGGACATGATGGAGGCGCCGGAGATGAGGGCGATGACGACGGAGACTACGAGGGAGAGGATGCGGAGGACGGGCTCGACGTTGAGGTTGAAGGTTTGGCCGGAGATGACGAGGGCCTGGGCTCGCGGGAGGTCGTT
The DNA here is from genome assembly GCF_009765785.1 of Granulicella sp. L46. Taxonomy (GTDB): domain Bacteria; phylum Acidobacteriota; class Terriglobia; order Terriglobales; family Acidobacteriaceae; genus Granulicella. The sequence goes on along the minus strand of NZ_LMUT01000007.1, from coordinate 187,582 downwards.
AGCATGCGCGCGGCGGAGAACGGTGAAGGCGGTGAAGAGTATTGCGAAGGTGAGGGCGGCGATGACGAGGAAGACGCCGGCCTGGAGGAGGAGCATCTTCCAGAAGACGCTGCCGAAGCCTAGCGAGCCAAACCACTGGAGGTCGACCCAGTAGGAAAGGATGGTGGTGGCGCTGAAGAAGAGGGCGAGGAGGATGAGGGCGGAGAGGATGAGGATGCGGTTGCGCCAGGCGGGTTTGGTTTGCTTCGAGTCGATCAGGTAAGCCACGTTTCCTCCTGCGGCGAGCGGATAGTTCAGGTGAAGAGAAACTGGCTTTTAGCTTCTAGCTAGGAACGGGCGCTCGCTGCGCGAGCGAGAAGCAGGTTCCTCGCTGCGCTCGGAATGACAGCCAGAAAAGCAAAGGCAAAGGCAGAAGCAGATCCCTGCGGGATGACAACCAGAAAAGCAAGAGCAACGGCAAGCGCAACGGCAAGAGCAACGGCAAGAGCAACGGCAAGAGCAACGGCAAGAGCAACGGCAAGAGCAACGGCAAGAGCAACGGCAAGAGCAACGGCAAGAGCAACGGCAGAGGCAAATACAGGGATCCTTCGCTTCGCTCCAGGATGACGGCGTAAAACAGGCAACGGCAAGACCAAGAGCAACGGCAACGGCAACGGCTAGAGCAACGGCAATGGCTAGAGCAACGGCAACGACAATGGCTAGAGCAACGGCCATCGCGATTGTACAGTTTTGGCGCGATTGACCGTGAAATGTTGAATTTGCTGGATGCTGCATCTTACGGGAAGGCACTATAGTTAGTCGCAGGCGAAGTTGCGCCGGAAAGTATTAGATACGCATGGAATTTCACATCTCACGATCGATCCGCGAACGGCTGGACTTGAAGGATGTTTTGTTTAGCTTCACGGGGAATGTTGTCTTTGCGAATGTTGCTGCTGCGCGGAAGCTTGCTCAGGATTTGAATGAGTTGCCGGGGGCTGAGGGGGAGACTCAGGAGCAGAAGGTTGCGGGGCAGGTGAATGCCGGCGCGCTGTTTGCGATGGGGATGATTGATGAGTTGAGCCATGCGCTGGTGGCGCGATATCGCAGGGAGCAGGACCCGGCGGTGATGTCGGCTGCGGTGAAGTGGCTGGGTGCGCAGGTGACGCCGGCGGAGAGTGAGCGGCTGCTGCTGCGATTCGTGGAGCAGTTCCCTACTGTCGATGTGTATCGCGGGGAGATGACGGCGGCGGAGTGGCTGAAGGGGACGACGGTTGGGCAGCCGAATCGCGAGATTGCGTTTGAGGAGATGCTGCTGCTTTGGATTGCGAATAGTAATCCGGCGTTTGCGCCGTTCAAGCGGCTGTTCGATGACAAGCTTCTGAAGCAGCAGACGGCGTATACGGGCGCGACGACGGGGCTGCCGGATTTTTTTGCGACGCGGCCGAAGATTGATAAGAGCCTAGGGACGTTGCTGGATGCGCTGCGGGCTCCGATGCTGGCTTCGCCGGATTCGCTGACGGGGCAACTGGATTTTATTAGCGAGAAGTGGTCGGAGTTTCTTGGCGAGGATTTGAAGAAGGTGCTGCTCGCGATCGACGTGCTGCGCGAGGAGGAGCTGGCGGTGTGGATGAGGTTTCATCCGCCCGGGCCGGACTGGCATCGGCATGGAGAGTATCGCGGGGGTGAGGGGTTCGTTGGGGATGAGTACATTGGGTTCGATTCGGAGTATGTGACTGGGCCGGATGGGGTGCGGCGGCTGCGGTATCCGGCGGGGTACCAGGCTCCGCTGACGGAGTATGAGGCGTTCAGCGCGGACCAAGCCTGGATGCCAACCGTCGTGCTGATGGCGAAGAGTACGTATGTTTGGCTGGAGCAGTTGTCGAAGAAATATCTGCGGCATATTCATCGGCTGGATCAGATTCCGGATGAAGAGCTTCGGCTGTTGGCGGATCGCGGGATTACCGGGCTGTGGCTGATTGGGTTGTGGGAGCGGAGTCGCGCGTCAAAGACGATTAAACGGTTGAGGGGAAATCGCGAGGCGGTGGCTTCGGCTTATTCGCTGAAGGATTATTCGATTGCGGAAGATCTGGGCGGCGAACAGGCTTACGAGAATTTGAAGTATCGCGCGGCTATGGCGGGGTTGAGGCTGGCTAGCGATATGGTGCCGAATCATATGGGGATCGATTCGGATTGGGTGATTGAGAGTCCCGATTGGTTTATCTATCGGTGGGAGAGCCCGTTCCCTGCTTATAGCTTTGAGGGGCCGGATCTTTCTACGGATAGCCGCGTGGAGATCAAGATTGAGGATCACTACTACGATCAGACGGATGCGGCGGTGGTGTTTCGGTTGAGGCATTATCGCGATGGGGCTACGCGGTATATGTATCACGGGAATGATGGGACTACGTTTGCGTGGAATGATACGGCGCAGTTGGATTACTCGAAGGATTATGTGCGCGAGCATGTGATCCAGGTGATTTTGAATGTGGCGCGGCGGTTTCCGATTATTCGATTTGACGCGGCCATGGTGCTGGCAAAGCGGCATGTGCAGAGGCTTTGGTTTCCGCTGCCGGGTGCGGGGGGATCGATTCCATCGCGGGCTGAGAATGCGATGTCGCAGGAGGCGTTCGATGCGCTGATGCCGCATGAGTTCTGGCGCGAGGTGGTGGATCGCGTGGCGGTGGAGGTTCCGGGAACGCTGCTGCTGGCCGAGGCTTTCTGGTTGCTGGAGGGGTACTTCGTGCGGACGCTGGGAATGCATCGCGTGTACAACTCCGCGTTCATGAACATGCTGCGCGATGAGGAGAATGCGAAGTATCGTTCGTATTTGAAGAAGACGGTGGAGTTCGATCCGGATATTTTGAAGCGGTACGTGAACTTCATGAGCAATCCGGATGAGCGGACGGCGATTGATCAGTTTGGGTGGGGCGATAAGTATTTTGGCGTGTCGGTGCTGCTTGCTACGCTGCCGGGGCTGCCGATGTTTGGGCATGGACAGATTGAGGGATATACCGAGCGGTATGGGATGGACTTCAAGCAGGCTCGGCTGGATGAGACGCCGAATGAGGGGCTGATTGCGCGGCATATGCAGTTGATTGCGCCGCTGCTGAAGAATCGGCGACTGTTCGCGGAGAGCACTGACTTTGTGATGTATGACTTCTGGACCGATGGCGGTGATGTGGATGAGAACGTGTTTGCGTACTCGAATATGTGCGGGGATCAGAGGGGGCTGATTCTCTATAACAATCGGTATGGATCGACGCATGGGACGATCAAGATGTCGGTGGGATATTTAGAGAAGCAGAGTGGGGCGCTGCGGCAGAAGAGTTTGTATGAGGGGCTGCGGCTGCCTTGGGAGGACGATGCGATTCTGGCTTATCGCGATACGGCGCAGGGGCTGGAGTATCTGCGACGGGCGCGGGATTTTCGCGATCATGGGCTGACCGTGGATCTGCGCGGGTATCAGCATTTGGTGCTGCTGGATTGGCGCGAGTTGAGACCTAGTGAGGCTTATCCGTGGGACCGGCTGTGCGATGCGCTGCATGGGTCGGGCGTGTATAGCGTGGATGAGGCGCTGTCGCAGCTACGGCTGCAGCCGTTGGTGGATGTGCTGCACCGGACGATCAGCGAAGAGACGATCCAGATGTTTGTGAAGGCGGCGTATGTGTCGCTTACACGGGAGCTGGAGGTTGAGGCGAAGGCCGGGAAACGGGCGCAGGCGGGGGCGGCGAAGGAGTTGGTCGCGAAGCCTGTGGTGCCGGCGGAAGACTCGGTGTTCGAGGATGGATTGAGTGAGTTTGTGGCTAGCGTGCATCGGTTCGCGGAGACTGCGTTGTACCTGGCGCAGTTGGGCGGAACGCAACTGGACGCTGCGGATGCGACGGCCTGGATCTCGGCTTCGACGAAGGGCGATGACGTTGCGGACGTGGTCGGCAAGAAGGCTGCCAAGGTTGCGGAGAAGGATGGCGCTGGCGGTGCGAAGGGCGAGGCGGCAGAGGGGGCGGAGGATCGCGCGGCGGTGATGAGTGCGGCGGCGGTGCGGCTGCCGTGGATCGTGCTGAAGTATCCGGAAGCACTGCAGGCGGCGGCGCGGTTTGTGCTGCCGAGCAACGATGTGCGGATTCCCGCGGCGCAGACGTGGGCTCCCGTGATGGCGTGGATTGCGCTGCGTGAGTTGCCGACTCCGGCGGCCGCGCTGGCACTGTACGACGGGCTGCGGCTGCGGCATGCGCTGGCTGAGGTGTTCTCTGCCGTGGGTGTGCACGGCGAGCAGGCGTGGCGAGCGGCGGCACAGGTGCGGGCGCTGCTGCTGATGAATCAGTTTGGGTCGTGCCCGGCTGCGGTGCGGTCGGCGGAGTTCTGGAACGATGCGGATGTGCGCTGGCTGACCGGGATTCATGGAGGGGTGGATGAGCCGGAGTACTTTACGCAGGAGGGCTTTGAGTCGTTTGTGTGCTGGCTGAAGCTGCCGGACCTGATTGCGATTGCGGAGGGTTCCGCGGTGCAGACTAAGGCCGCGCAGGATGTTACGGCGATTGCGGCGAACCTGGTGTATGCGGCGAAGGTTGCCGGGTATGAGGTGCATCGGTTTTTGGATGTGCTGCGGACTGGGGACTTGAAGACACGGCGGGAGCCTGAGATTGCCGATTTGAGTGTTGCCGGGGAGTAGGTAACTTAGGAAGGGCAAAAGCAGAAGCAGATTCCCAGAGGGAATGACAGAAAGAAAAGCAAAGGCAAAGGCTCAAAATACAGGGGTCTCTCCGCTGCGCCGCGCAAAAGCGCGCGGTTTCGGTCGAGATGACGGGCCTTGTTTAGGGTGCGAGAATAAAAAGCAGACATGATGCCTGACGAAAAGATCGCTACGCCCCTCCACGATGTTGAAAGTCCTGCTGAAGAATCGACCGAATCGTTCTCCGAGATGCTGGCCGAGTTTGAGCATAGCCATACGCATAAGGCGGAGGGCGATGGGAAGCAGCTTGAGGGGACCGTGGTGTCGCTCGATGCTGAGTCGGTGTATTTGGATATTGGGTATAAGACTGAGGGGATTTTGCCGCGCACGGCGTTTGCGAATGATGCCGAGGGCGTGGAGGTGGGTGCGAAGTTTTCCGTGTCGGTGAAGGGGCGAAATGTTGAGCGGTACTACGAGCTGTCGCTGCTGCGGGTGGCGCAGGCTACGGATTGGGGATCGCTGGAAGAGGCTTTCAAGAACAAGACTGCCGTGGTGGGAACGGTTACGGCTGTGGTGAAGGGTGGGTTGTCGGTGGACGTGGGCGTGCGGGCGTTCATGCCGGCTTCGCGGAGTGGCGCGCGTGAGGCGGGAGAGATGGAGAAGCTGGTGGGGCAGCAGATTACCTGCCGGATTACGAAGCTGGATACGGAAGAAGAAGACGTGGTCGTGGATCGGCGGGCGGTGCTGGAGGAAGAGGCATTTGCCGTGCAGGGGGCGCGCGTTGCTGGGCTGAGCGAGGGCGAGGTGGTGACGGGGACGGTGCGGAGCTTTGCGGCTTATGGGGCGTTCGTCGATATTGGGGGCGTGGATGGGCTGCTGCATATCAGCGACATGGCTTGGAGCCGCGTGAAGGCTGCGGAAGATTTGCTGAGCGTGGGTGAAGAAATTCAGGTGAAGATTCTTAGCGTGGATCCGGAGACGAAGCGGATTTCGCTGGGGCTGAAGCAGTTGCAGCCGGAGCCCTGGGACGGGGCTGCGGCGACGTATACGGTGGGCCAGCGGATTACCGGGACGGTGACGCGGCTGATGGACTTTGGGGCGTTCGTGGAGCTTGAGCCGGGGATCGAGGGGCTGATTCACGTGTCGGAGATGTCGTGGGTGAAGAAGGTGCGGAAGCCTAGCGACACGTTGAAGGAAGGCGACTCGGTGGAGGCGGTGGTGCTGGCGGTGAGCCCAGCGGAGAAGCGGATTTCGCTGGGGCTGAAGCAGGCGCTGGGTGATCCGTGGAGCGATGTGTCGAAGAAGTTTGCGGTTGGGTCGCAAGTGGAGGGTCCGGTCACGCGGCTGACGAAGTTTGGGGCGTTTGTGGAGTTGGCCGAGGGGGTGGAGGGGCTGGTGCACGTGAGTGAGATCGTCGCAGACCGACGGATTAATCATCCGCAGGATGTGCTGCGGGTGGGCGAAGTCGTGAAGGCGCAGGTGGTGGCGGTCGATCCGGAGAAGCGGCAGATCAAGCTGAGCATGAAGCAGTTGGTGCCGACGGGACTGGGCGAGTATTTGGAGGAACACAAGGTGGGCGACACGGTTTCGGGGCGCGTGGTGGAACAGGGGGGAGAGTCGGTGGTGGTGGAGTTGGGCGAGGGGATTCGGGCGACGTGCCTGGTGGAGAAGAGCGCCGCGGTGGAGGAGAGCGCAGGTGGTGGCGGGGTGGACCTGTCGCAGCTTGGCTCGATGCTGAGCGCGCGGTGGAAGGGTGGGGCGGATACGGCCAAGAAGAAGGCTGAGCCACTTGCGGTGGGGCAGATTCGCAGCTTCCAGATCGTGAGGCTGGATGCCGAGGCGCAGACGATCGGGCTGAAGCTGGCTTGAACAGAATCCGTAGAAATCAGAGCTTGACCCCAGGGGCTGAAGCCCCTCATCAATTTTGGTCTAATTGGCACGACTAAAGTCGTGCCCCTTCGAATGTTGGCCCATCCGGCACAACTAAAGTCGTGCCCCTTCGAATGTTGGCCCATCCGGCACAACTAAGGTCGTGCCCCTTCGAATGTTGGCCTGTCCGGCACAGCTAAAATCGTGCCCCATCGAATGTTGGCCTATTTGGCACGCCTAAAGTCGTGCCCCTTCGAAACGGGGCGCAGGAAACAGGAAGCTGGAATAAGGCAGACGGGGCGACGCGGAGGGGGCTTGCGGGTTAGCAGGTTGTCCACATGATTGGTGAATGGAATCACTAGATTCACGCGGCATTAAAGCTACATTCACATTCGCGCTGTATCTGTGGAGGTGTTCTTAAAACACCATTTGGATTGAGGCGCGCAGAATGATTCGTCAGGTTTCCGCACTTTCGTTAATTGCACTTATGGTACTCACTGGTTGCACCGGCTATTCGCCTGCACCAGCCACCGTGATTTATCCGCCGGTGGTTACGCCAGTGACCAGTGCACAGGTTATCAAGCATGTGGTGGTGATTTTCAACGAGAACATCTCGTTTGACCATTACTTTGGGACGTATCCCAACGCGGCGAACCTTACGACGAATTCGTCGAAGTTCACGGCAGCGACCGGGACACCAACGAACATCGCGAATTATGTAACCAGCCCGGGCTTGTTGACGGCGAACCCTAACCTGAACATTGTGAATGCTGCGGGTGCGACGAATCCGTTCCGGCTGGACCCGAGCCAAGCGGGCACGAATGACCAGGACCATAATTACGGACCGGAGCAGATGGCGTTCGATAGCGGGAAGATGGACCAGTTTCCGCTGTCGGTGGGTGTGGCGGACAACAGCGCTTCGGCCCCAACACTAGCCCAAGTTACGGGTGCGCCATCAATTGCGAATACCACCGGCCTGACGATGGGCTACTACGACGGCAACACGGTGACGGCGATGTGGAATTATGCGCAGCATTATGCGCTGAACGACCACTCGTTCGGTAGCACGTTTGGTGCATCGACGCAGGGCGCGCTGAATCTTGTGGCGGGGCAGACGAACGGGGTTGCGACGTATACGGCGGGCGCGGCGTCGGGCGTGGTTGCTGACGGGCAGGGTGGATACACGCTGATTGGGGATGAAGATCCGGCGAATGATGTGTGCTCGTCTGCGAGCGCGAATGTGAGCATGGGCGGGAAGAATATCGGCGACCTGCTGAATGCGGCGGGGGTTAGCTGGGGATTCTTTTCGGGAGGCTTCAACCTGGGCGTCATCAACGGTAATGGGACGACCGGCTGCGCGCGCACGACGGCTGCGGTGAACATCCCGGGACACCCGTTGAAGGCCGATTACATTCCGCACCACCAGCCGTTCCAGTATTACCCGAGCACGGCGAATCCGACGCACATCCGGCCGGTATCGACGGCGGCGATTGGCACGGCAGCGGACACGGGCGCGAGCACGGCGAACCATCAGTATGACTCGCAGGATTTCACGGCAGCGTTGGCGGCGGGCAATCTGCCGGCAGTGAGCTTTATCAAGGCTCCGGGATTCCAGGATGCGCATGCGGGTTACTCTGATCCACTGGATGAGCAGACGTTCGTGGTGAACACGATCAATGCGATTGAGCAGTCGAGCTTCTGGTCGAGCACGGCCATCATTATTGCCTATGACGATTCCGATGGCTGGTATGACCACTTGACTGATTTTGTGAATGGCTCGGCTACGGCGGCGGATTCGCTGAACGGAACGGGCGTTTGCATCAGCGCGGGTGCTGCGGCGTCGGCCCTACCGGGACCGAACTCGAATGGTATGCCGGTGCAGGGTCGTTGCGGCCATGGACCGCGGCTGCCGCTGCTGGTTATCTCGCCGTGGGCGAACAAGAACTATATCGACAACACGGTGACGGACCAGGCTTCGGTGATTCGGTTCATTGAGGACACGTTCCTGAGCAGCCAGAGGATTGGGACGGGGTCGTTCGATTCCGCGGCTGGCACGCTCGATAACATGTTTAACTTCACCAACAATGTGGTTCCAAATCCGAATGTTGTGGTCCTGGATCCGACGAGCGGCAAAGTGACGAGCGGCAACTAGGCGGCATTCACGGATTATTCACACAGTCTGTCTAACTTGGAAAGCACGCACTCCTCACACATGGGTGCGTGCTTCTTCTTTTGCACTTGAGTTCACGGAGATCTGATCGCTTGTCTCGCAGCCGTCGTCGTTTTCTTCAGCAGGTGTCGGCCGTGGGTCTGGCTTGGGGTGCGCGGCGCGGGTTGGCGGCGCAGATGATGCAGGGGATGGCCATGCCGGCGGGGCCGGTGGTGCACGCGGACGAACCGCCGCGGATCATGCTGCATTCGCTGGGGCTGACGCCGTTTGTGGATGCGCTGCCGATGCCGGAGCGGGTGACGCCGGTGGGACCGCATCCGCAGCGCGTGGTGATGCGGGAGATCCATGCGAAGGTGCATCGGGATGTTGCGCCGACGCGGATGTGGAGCTATGGGAGTACGCCGGTGGGACCCCTGATTGAGGGGCGGAGCGGGCGCGCGATGCGCGTGGAGTGGGTCAATTCCCTGCCGCTGAAACATTTTCTTCCGGTGGATTATTCGCTGCATGGGTGTGGGCGCGATCTGCCGGAGGTGAGAGCGGTGGCGCATCTGCATGGGGCGCGGGTGCCGACGAAGGATGATGGCTATCCGGATGACTGGTTTACTCCGGGGCACAGCAGGACGTGCCACTATCCGCTGGAGCAGGAGTCGGCGACGCTTTGGTATCACGATCATGCGATGGGGCTGAATCGGCTGAATATCTATGCCGGGTTGCAGGGGATGATGTTGCTGCGGGATGAGCGCGAGGACTCGCTGGGACTGCCGAGTGGACGGCATGAGATTCCGCTGGTGCTGTATGACCGCAACTTCAGCGTGGATGGACAGCTTTACTATCCGACGTCGGGAGACCCTGAGCATCCGTGGGTTCCGGAGTTTGATGGCGATGCGATTTTGATCAATGGGAAGATTCGGCCTTATGTTGAGGTCGAGCCGCGGCTGTATCGGTTTCGAGTGCTGAATGGGGCGAATAGCCGATTTTTTGCGCTGTCGATGGAGAAGGGGCAGGCGTTTTGGCAGGTTGGGTCGGACCAGGGATTGCTTTCGGCTCCGGTGAAGCTGGGGTATTTGAATTTGGCGCCGGCGGAACGGGCGGATTTGCTGATTGATTTCTCGGAGGCGGCGGGGCAGCAGGTTCACTTGAAGAATGGTGGGCTGGAGATTCTGCAGTTCCGTGTGGGTTCTGCGCGGACGGCGAGGGCTAAGGATGGCGGTGGAGAAGCTAGTTCCCTGCTGCCGGAGAAGTTTCCTGCGACGTTCAAGCCGGTGGTGAGGACCGATGTGGCTGCGGCTACGGTTACACGGACGATTACGCTGGATGAGGCGCTGAATGGGCGCGGCGATTCGATGCTGATGGTGTTGAATCGCAAGCGTTGGATGGAGCCGGTGACGGAGTTGCCGCGACTGAATTCTACGGAGGTTTGGGAGTTCGTCAATCTGACCGAGGACACGCATCCGATTCATTTACATTTGGTGAGGTTTCAGGTGTTGGATCGGCGAACGTTTGATGTGTTTGCGTATCGAAATGCGAAGGGGTTGCGGTACCTGGCGGCGGCGGTGAAGCCGGAGTTGAATGAGATGGGGTGGAAGGATACCGTGCAGTGCCCGCCGGGAATGATTACGCGGATTATTACGAAGTTTGAGGGGTATACGGGGAAGTATCTGTATCACTGCCATATTCTTGAGCATGAGTCGAATGACATGATGCGGCCGTTTGAGGTGGTGGGCGAAGGGTGACACCGGGCAGTTGGCAGAATCAGCGGTAGGGTGACCTTCGGATCGCTGATCGCTTAGAATGCATCCAAGCGATCAGGCGCTCGAGGGAGATGCATATGGCGGTGAAGGATGAAGAGAAGGAAGAGTTGGCTCCGCGGGTGGGGAATGTAACGCGGCGCTCGTTTCTTTCGCAGGTGGGTGCTGCGGGAGTTGCGGTGACGACTGCTCCGCTGGTGGCTCGAGCAGCGCAGACGATGGAGCCGGTTGCGAAGCCGGCTGGTCCAGGGGAGAAGGTAGAGAATGCGATTGCCATCACATTGAATGTGAATGGGAAGACGCATGCGATCGAGGTGGATTCTCGTACGACGCTGTTGGATGGGTTGCGTGAGACGATTTCGCTGACGGGGACGAAGAAGGGTTGCGATCACGGGCAATGCGGGGCGTGCACGGTGCATGTGAACGGGCGGCGAATCAACTCGTGCCTGACGCTGGCGGTGATGCATGAGGGCGATGCGATTACGACGATTGAGGGGCTCGGTGGGCCGGAGAATCTTCATCCGATGCAGGCTGCGTTTGTGGAGCATGACGGCTATCAGTGCGGGTATTGCACGTCGGGGCAGATCATGTCCGCGGTGGCGTTGCTGAAAGAACCGTGCGGGCCGAAGGATGCCGATGTGAAGGAATTGATGAGCGGGAATATTTGCCGCTGCGGCGCGTATCCCAATATCGTTGCGGCGATTCAGCAGGTTCGGCAGCGCGCTTAACTGCGCAGATAAAGAGGGAGATGCATGGAAGCCTTTACTTATTCCCGTGCTAACGACGCTGCGCAGGCGACGAATGCTGTCGCGCAGAGGGATGCGAAATTCGTTGCGGGCGGAACGACGCTGCTCGATCTGATGAAGCTCGATGTTGAGCGGCCGACGCGGTTGGTGGATATCAATCACATTGGGCTGGACACGATTGAGCGACTGCCCGATGGGAGACTGCGGGTGGGAGCGCTGGTGCGAAATTCGGATATGGCGCATCATGCGGTGGTGCAGGCGGAGTACTCGGTGCTGTCGCAGGCGCTGCTGGCTGGGGCTTCGGCGCAGTTGCGAAATATGGCGACTACTGGCGGGAATTTGTTGCAGCGGACTCGGTGTATGTATTTTCGGAATACGGCGATGGCTTGTAATAAGCGCGTGCCGGGTTCGGGGTGCTCGGCGATTGAGGGGGATAATCGGTCGCTGGCGATTCTGGGAACGAGCAAGGATTGTATTGCTACGAATCCATCGGACATGAATGTGGCGCTGACTGCGCTGGAGGCGGTGGTTACGATTCAGGGGGCGAAGGGATCGCGCGACGTGGCGATCGGGGACTTCTTTTTGTTGCCGGGGACGACGCCGCATTTGGAGACGGTGGTGGCGCCGGGCGAGTTGATTACGCATGTGACACTGCCGGCGGCGCGGAAGGGGTCGAAGCAGGTTTATTTGAAACTGCGGGATCGGGCGTCGTATGAGTTTGCGCTTTCGTCGGCTGCGGTTGTTGCGGAGATTTCGGGAGGAAAGATCTCTTACATACGAGTGGCGATGGGTGGGGTGGGAACGAAGCCTTGGAGGTCGCATGAGGCCGAGGCGGCGCTGCTGCATCAACCTGCGGAGATGGCTGTATTTCATCGGGCAGGGGCGGCGGCGGTGCGGGATGCGCGACCGCAGACGGAGAATGGATTCAAAGTGGAACTGACGAAGCGCTGCATTGCGCATGCACTGACACTCGCGACACAAAGCGCGTAAGGAGATTTTGATGGCAACGCAATCTACTGTTCCGCCCCGCACCAATGGTTCGCTGCCGCGCGTCGATGGGCCGCTGAAGGTTAGCGGCGCGGCGATGTATTCGTCTGACTACAACCTGGCGGGCATGCTGTATGCGGTTCCGGTGTGCGCGACGATTGCGAGCGGGAAGATCACGAAGCTGGATGTGAGCCGGGCTGCGGCGATGCCGGGCGTGAAGGCGGTGTATCACAACGGCAATATTGGGAAGATCTTTCGCGCGGGTCCGCCGTCGGGGTTCAATGGGATTCTGGATGAGAAGCGGCCGCCGTTTGAAGACAACGTCGTTCGGTACTACGGGCAGTATGTGGCGGTGGCGGTCGCGTTGACGTTTGAGCAAGCGACGGCGGCTGCGAATGCAGTGGTGGCGACGTATGAGGCGGCGCCGATCAATGTGTCGACGAAGTTTACCGAGGCCGAGGCGGTTGAGAAGCCGAACGAAGATTCGAAGCGTGGGGATCCGGATGCGGCGTTCAAGACGGCGCCCGTCAAGATTGATGAGACTTACGGGACGCCTACAGAGACGCACAATCCGATTGAATTGCATGCTTCGGTGGCGGACTTCGATGGGCAGAATTTTACGCTGTATGAGACGACGCAGGCGGTGTGCAACTCGCAGGATGTGCTGGCGCAGATGCTGGGCGTACCGATACAGAATGTGCGGGTGATCTCGCGATTTTTGGGGTCGGGATTTGGGGGCAAGTTATGGCCCTGGCCGCACGCTATGATCGCGGCGCAGGCTTCGCGCAATTTGGGGAGGCCGGTAAAGCTGGTGGTGAGTCGCGACATGATGTTCCAGAACGTGGGGCATCGGCCACGGACGCAGCAGCGGGTGCGGCTGGGAGCTACGCCGGATGGCAAGCTGGTGGCGCTGATGCACGACTCGTTGAATCATACGTCGATGCTGGATGATTATTCGGAGGGGTGCAGCGAGGCGACGGGGTATAGCTACAGTGTGCCGAATCTTCGGGCTACGTCGGCGATTGTGCGGAGGAATGTGGGGACACCTACGTCGATGCGCGGGCCGGGTGCGGTGCCGGGATTGTTTGCTACGGAATCCGCGATGGACGAACTGGCGATTGCGCTGAAGATGGATCCGATCCAGCTGCGGCTGCTGAACGAGCCGGCAATCGATGAGGATAAGAAGCTTCCCTTCTCTTCGCGACACTTTGTGGAGTGTCTGCATGTGGGGGCGGAGAAGTTTGGGTGGTCGAGGTATACGCCGGCAGTGGGGTCGATGAAAGGCACGGGCGAGCAGAGTGGATTGACGCTGGGGTGGGGCGTTGCGGGGTGCTCGTGGATTGCGGAGAGTTGCGAGTCGCATGCAATGGTGGAGCTGCTGTCGAATGGGACGGCTCGGGTGTCGTGCGCTACGCAGGATATTGGGACGGGCATGTACACGGTGCTGTCGAACGTGGTGGCCGAGCGGATGGGGCTGCCGAACGATCGCATCGAGGTGGTGCTTGGAGATACGAATTTGCCGCTGGGGCCGATCTCGGGCGGGTCGTGGGCGACGGCCAGCGTGATTCCTGCGGTGCTTGACGCGGCAAACAATGCGATTGGGAAGTTGTTTGCGATTGCTACGGCGGGGCCGAATGCTGCGTTCGTTGATAAGGAGCCGAAGGATCTGGAGTTCGGTGATGGAAAAGTGCGGCTGAAAGACGGAGATACGAAGACGGCGATTCCGTTCGGCGACATCTTGACGAAGGCTAGCGTGCGGAGCGCGACGGGCAACGGGAAGGGCGCTGGGAGTTTTGGGGCGCCGGGTCGTAAGCACTCACAACATTCGTTTGGTGCACAATTTGTGGAGGTGACGTGGGAGCCGGAGACGGCGCGGCTGCGGGTCGCGCGGGTGGTGACGGTGATCGATGGGGGGCGGATTCTGAATCCGAAGCCGGCGCGGAATCAGATTGAGGGCGCGGTGGTGATGGGGGTCGGGATGGCGTTGTTTGAGGCGACTCGTTATGATGCGCGGTTCGGTGTGCCGATCAACAATAATTTGGCGGACTATATTCTGACGACCAATGCTGACGCGCCGAACATTGATGTCACGTTCCTGGATCATCCCGACCTGGTGATTAATGCACTGGGGGCGCGGGGTGTTGGGGAGATTGGGCTGGCGGGGGTTGCGGCGGCGATTGCGAACGCGGTTCATCATGCAACTGGTGTGCGGGTTCGCGAGCTGCCGATACGGATTGAAGATCTGCTGGGAATGCCTGCGCAGAGGCTCGCGTAAGGCTTAGTGGGTGAAGAGGGTCAGGGGGATGGATTCTCCCATGGCCTTGTAGCCGGCTGGGGATGGATGAAGGTGGTCGCCGCAATCGTAGGCGGGCAGGAGGCGGTCGGAGTGTTGAGGATCGCGGACTAGTTGATCGAAGTCGATGACGGCGTCGAAGTGACCGGGGGTGCGAATCCAGGAGTTGATGGCTTGGCGATCGGCTTCGCTCAAGGGGCCGGGGTGGTAGTAGTCGGAGCCGACGTAGGGCGTGATTGTGGCCCCGTAGACGCGTAGCTGGTGGGCGTGGGCGCGCGTGATGATTTGCTGATAGGCGGCGAGGATTCGCTGGACGAGTGCGGCGTGTTTGTCGGGGGACACTTCCGCGTCGCGGGTGAGGCCGCCGAGATCGTTGACGCCTTCGAGGAGGATGACCCAACGAACGCCGGCGGGTGCGAGGACGTCGCGATCGAAGCGGGCGAGTGCGTTGGGGCCGAGGCCGTCGGTGAGGAGATGATTGCCGCCGATGCCTTGGTTGGAGACGCCGATGGTTTGGGTGCCAGGCGATTGTTGCAGGTGCGCGGCGAGCACGTCGGGCCAGCGGTTGTTGCCGTTGGTGGTGGCTGCGTGGCCGTCGGTGATGGAGTCGCCGAGAGCGACGATGGTGGCGGCTCCGGGTGTGGTCTGTACGTCAACTTCCGAGAGCTGAAACCAGTGGTCGATCTTGCCGGGATTGGTTAAGGTGGGGGCCGAGACTGTGTCGCCGTGGACGTACCAGGAGGTGGCGCGCGAGCCGGGATGACTGGTTTCGCGTGCGGGTGGGGCGTCGAGATGGAAGGAGATGGCGACGTCTGAGAGCGCGGGGACGGTGAGAGTGATCGGGTCGGAGACGAACTCTGCGCCGACGGGGATGATGACGTCGGGGGCGCCGGCGAAGGTGAGGGCGTGATCGGTTTGCGGGTCGATGGTGGCTGCGTCGGATGCGACGGGTTTTGCGATGTGGGCTGAGGTGATGTGCAGCGGTTCGGTACCGAAGGCGTTGGAGAGGTGCACGCGTAACGCGGAGCCGCCGGCTGAGAGGTGCACTATCTGGCGCAGGGTTGCGTCAGTGAGATCGGCGGGGGGCATGGTGTTCTGCGATTCGGGTACCTGTTGCGAAGAGCCCCAGCTTGCTATCCAGGTGGACTGGGCAGGTGTAGTTTGAGAGATCGCGCAGGGTGCGAGCGAGGTGAGGACTACCAAGAGACCGATGGATGCGCTAGCGCAAAGACTAAGTTTCATAGAAGAGGATTTCATATCGCTCAGCAACTATAGCGCTTTAATTGGACGTTCCGCTATGTGGTACTGCTAGGATGTTCGTGCGCGATTTCGGAGATTAAGTTGGTTTCTAAAATGAAGATCCTCGTTGCTACTTTGTGCCTCGGCTGCGGACTGATGGCCCATGGGGCTTCGTTGCCGGTGGTGCGGCAGATGGGGGATGCGGCGCAGTTGCTCGTGGATGGGAAACCGTATCTGATTCTTGGGGGCGAGTTGGGAAACTCTTCCGCGGGGACGGCGGCGCAGGCTGATGAGATTCTGCCGAAGCTCGCACAGATGCATTTGAACACCGTGCTGATGCCGGTGGCGTGGGAGCAGATCGAGCCAGTCGAAGGGACATTCGACTTTCAGATTCTTGATCATTGGATCGACGTGGCGCGGCAACAGCATCTTCATTTGGTGCTGCTTTGGTTTGGGAGCTGGAAGAATAGCGTGTCGAGTTACGCGCCTGCGTGGGTGAAGGAAGACACCGCGCGATTCCCTCGAGCGGTGGCGGCTGATGGAACGCCTCTGGAGATTCTTTCCACGCTGGGCGAGCAGACACAGAAGGCGGACGCGCGGGCCTTCTCTTCCCTGATGAAGCATGTGCGGGCTGTGGACGAAGAGCAGCAGACCGTGTTGATGGTGCAGGTGGAGAATGAGGTCGGCTACCTGGGAAATGGACGCGACCGATCGAAGGCTGCGAACGAGTTGTTCCATCGACCGGTGCCGGCGGAGCTGATGCATGCGCTTGAGGCGAAGCGAGAGGAATTTTCTCCTGAACTTCGCGCGCACTTCAATCCTCAGGGCACGACTTGGCAGGAGGTGTTTGGGGACGCGGCTGATGAGGTCTTTATGGCGTGGAACTATGCGCGATATATTCAGACGGTTGCTGCAGAGGGCAAGCGCGCCTATGCGTTGCCGATGTATGCGAATTGCCAATTGCCGGCGCCGGGCGAGCGGGCGGGCGAGTATCCGAGTGGCGGGCCGCATCCTGCGTACCTGGAGGTGTATCGAGTGACCGCGCCTGCATTGGACTTCTTTTCACCGGATATTTACTGGCCGGATTTTGAGTATTGGATCGATCGTTACCGGCTAAAGGGCAACGCGGTGTTTGTTCCAGAGGCGCGCATCGACAGCGCTCCTGCCAATGCGTTCTATGCGTATGGGGAGGCGAAGGCGCTTGGGTTTTCTCCGTTTGGAGTGGATTCAGTCGAGAGTAAGGGTGAGCCGGATGCGGGGCTGAGCGGCGCGTATGAGGTGCTCGGGAGCCTCGGGGACATGATTCTTTCGGCGCAGGGTTCGGGCAAGATTCGCGGCATGGTGCTGAGGGAAAACAGCTCCCGGCCGACGAAGACGGTTGCGCTGGGTGGTTATTTGTTTGACGCGACGCTGGCTCGTTCGTGGCCTGACAAGAAACTTCTGAGCAGCGATGGCGCGATGATGGTGATCGAAGCTGAGGCGAATGAGTTTTTCATCGCGGGGAGTGGGCTTTACGTTTCCTTTCTGCGGGATGCTGATGTTGATGACAAGGTTGGAGGCATCGCGAGCATTGAGGAGGTCCGCCGCGACCACGGCGAATGGGTGACAGTGCGGCGACTGAACGGGGACCAATCGAACCAAGGGCGCGAGCTCCTGATGGATGCGCGAGGTTTTCATGTGTATCGCATGAGGCTGTATGCGATTAGTCGCACAGGGAATCAGGAATGAGCCGCGCCTGATTTTCGAGCGCGGATCGGTGGGGCCGTGAGGCTAAGCAGCAGCGGCAATCACACGTTGCGAGTGAAACGGACCGGGCGCAGGTCGGGCACATGAATCATCATGCCCTGGTCGCGCACATCCACAACCACTTGTGCTCCCGGCGAGTCGAACTGGTAACGAATGCCGGTGATGGGGCTGAGCACGGTCATCTTCGTCTTGCCCACGTACTCAAACTGCACTTGCGTGGGCGCGGACCGCTGAGAGACTGAAAGCGAGGCGGCTCGTGCCGGTGCTGGAATTCCACGATTGGCGATCACGTTGCTTCGGGATTTAGCTCCGCAACACATTTGGATCCTCCGGTTCTTCGAAGACGATGGGCGCGGCAGGCTCACCGCGGGAAGCGATTCTTTCAAGCAAGATGGCTCCGGCAGAGAGCGCGGGCCATAGCAGAAGACGATGCCGCCAGCCGTCGGCGAGTAGCCACGCAAGAGGGGCCGCGATCCAGAGGCTGAGGCAATAGAAACAACTCACGAGCTCTCCGAAGAAACCCGTGCCTGCGGATCGGCGCAACCTTCCGAACACATCCCACGGCCCGCTTTCGGTGGAGAGCAGATGCGTTACGCGCCAGGTTACGAGTACGCCGAGTAGCAGCCAATAGAAGAACATCGTCAATCCTTATACACCGGATGCAGCTGGAACGAACAGTGGTGGCAATACGATCATCGAGAAAGGTTCAGGCGGGCGTGGCGAACGAGATGTTGGGTTACGCGCAGGCTGCTAGGCCGTCGCTTGAAGCAGTGTCCGATCTCTTGATCCTGGGGCTTATACACCGGATTTACCGGCCGCATCGATAATGCTTTGGGCGAGGTTTCTTAGTTCGTCTTTGGTGAGGTCCGCTTTGAGTACATTGACGTTGATGCCCTGCCCTTGTATGCCCTTGATGAGGTCCTTGGGATCGACATCCCCGGGGACGAGGCCGACAACCTGCGAGCTGACAGGTCCGGCGGTGACCTGCAGCGGCTCATTGCTGTCGGTGCGGAAGAGGGTCGTTGCGTCTTCATCCGCGTTCGGAGCCAGGCGCTCGAGGGTGCGCCGCGCCTGCCCGGCTTCTGACTGAATGAGCTTGCCCGAGGCTTTGCGGAACTCAGCAGGGTACGCCTTCCTAATATCTGCAGCAGACATTCCATCCAGTTTGGCGAGGTTGGCCTTCGACAGCCCTCCCGCTCCCTTGAGATCTGCGCGGACATTTTCGGCAGCAACCTGCCCGAGTTCGGACCATCCGGCTTTGCTCAAACGCCCAGCCTCGGTGGCGAGTTTCTGGGCGGCGTCTTCGCCTGCCTTCGATTCGAAGATCTTGACGATGCGGAACTTGCCTCCTTCGCGATAACCGAGGATGCCGTCTGTGATGAGGCGGTTCTTTGAGTCTCTGAGGAGATAGCCAGGGATGAATTCGATTTCGGAGCCGGCTTTGCCCGCGGCCGCGACGGCCTTTGTGCCTGCCGCCGCCTCTCTTGCTTCGCGCGTTGCCTGACGGCTGTTCAGGAGTTCCTCGAGGAGCTGACCGGTCGCGTGATCGAGGTTCTTACGGCTGCTGAGGATGCGCTCAAAGGCTTCCGGGGTGAAATCGGCGACCGCAGGACTCACCGTCCGCAAGCCAGTGAGTTTATCGAGCTCGGCGATTCGCGCCGGAGTGGCGACTCCGCGCAGTTTGCTTTCGAGAACCCGGGCGCGGCGTTTCGCCTCGCGACCAAGCTCCTTATTCCCTGGATTATCGGCAGCCTCTTTGGCGAGTTTCTCTACATCTTCAAGCTCGGGCAAAAGAGTCTCTTCCTGGGCGAGGGCCGCTGCATAGCGGGAGCGGAACTGCGTGCACGGGGACGAGCAGGTCCACAGTTCGCCCGTTTTGGTGATATGCGTGCCCTCCTCGGCGAGCTCCTCTGAGTCGCCTAGCAAGCGCTCTGGAGTCATCAGCTCATCCCCGGAGCGGGCCGCCGCTTTGAGAGCATCGACTTCCTTCTCCGTAGCGCCAAAGGCCGCCTCCCCGGAGCCCAACGCCCGCTGGCGTTCGAGGTTGGCGATAACTTTCTCGGTAAGCTCTGCAGGCGCTTCGGCCTCTTTGCCGGCGTCGCGGATCGCCTGGGCGGCCTTGGTGAATTCCTCCTCCGTTTTCGCAGCTTCCGCAGTCCTGACGGCTGGAGTGAGGGCTTCGACCAAGGCGCGAGCTTCGCCGACTCTGGCCGCAGTCTTGACGACATCCAAGACGGCACCGGCGCCGCCTGCGACATCCAGGACAGCGCCGACGATATCCAGCGCCAGCCAAAAGAGAGACGGATCGTCGGAGATGGCGCGGGCCTTGTCGAAGTCTGTACCGGCCATGGCGCTCTGCAGCTCATACTGCTGCAGGTGTTCGACGGCGATGCCTGTGCTGATGGCAGCCGTGACGACGAGGCTGAGGCCTCCGGTGACAGGGGCAAGCAGGGCGAAGGCAAGGCCGATCACGCCGAGCGCAATATCGCGCCAGGACGAACTGAGGTCGTCGATTTTGTGATCGATCAGTTTCTCTTCGTAGGTATCCGTCTCGATGCCTCTTGCCGCTTTGGTGAGACTCAGAATGCGG
Organism: Granulicella sp. L46; assembly: GCF_009765785.1. Taxonomy (GTDB): domain Bacteria; phylum Acidobacteriota; class Terriglobia; order Terriglobales; family Acidobacteriaceae; genus Granulicella. The sequence goes on along the minus strand of NZ_LMUT01000007.1, from coordinate 167,546 downwards.
GGCAGCTTCCAGATGCTGCCGTCCGGCGTGCCTAGCCCATCGCGCGTCTCCTGGATATTGTCGAGCTTCTCCTTCGCTTCCTTGAAGATGAGTTCGGCAGCCTGTGGGGACGGGCCGTTGGCCAGTTGGGCCAGCCCGTCGGTGCCCTGCGAGAGATCTCCAAAACTGGCCAAAGTGGGAAACTCGGCTTTTAGTTTTTCGAAGAGGATCTTGTATCCGCGCATCGATTCTTCTGTGTCGGCGTGCGCCTTCGCGTAGCCATCGTCGGGGTAATCGTAACAATCACCTTTAAAACAACGGCTATGCATGTGACTGGCTTCCACGCTCTGAAGCTTGGAAATATCTTCTCTTCTCGTGAGCAAAATGTTGGCTGCAGCGGAGAGACCCTTCACATCGGGTCCCTCGGTATTCATGGAGTAGGTGGGGCTCTCATCGTGTTCCTCCTCCGCGTCAGCGCCTTCGCCAGCGCCCGAGGTGCTGGGGATTTCTGTAATGCCGTAGCGAAGCAGCTCAGTTTTTATCCGGTTCTCGCTGTCCTTCAGGGTGGCCTCGAGCACCGCCTTCGCGTCGGATTCGAATTTATCGAGAAAGGTTTCGTTCTCGCCGTTCACGCGGGTCACGACAGTCTGCAGCACATCACGAACCTTGGTGGGCCCCTCGAGGGCTTCGAGGCCTTCGACCCCGGCTTCGGGCCGGTTCACGCTGATGTATGTGTTGAGGTGGTCGAGCAGGCGCTGGCCGCCGTCGAAGCCGTCCTGATAGATGCGTCCCTTCACCTCCCGCTCCAAATCTTTCTCGTTGTCGGTGAGCACGGTGCCATCCGGCAAGGTGACCATGGCATAGGTGCCAGACGAGGGCGTGCCTGCGTCCGCTGGCGGCGCACCTGCGTCCGCATCGGTGGGGGTCTGCTCCTTGGTCTGAGCCGGTGGCGCCTGTTCGTTGGTCGGTGCTGGAGGCGGGTCGGCCACGCCCGCATCGGCCTGGCGCAGGACCTGTGCGCGGCCGAAGGTCGGGAGGCCGGCAAGAAAGGGTGATTCAGCGCCGCTCGGCTGTTGAACGACATGCGTGAGTTCGTGGGCGAGAAGGAGGCCACCCTCCTCGGTACGCGGCGAGTACTTCCCTGCCGCGAAGAAAATCTCGCTGCCGGCTGTGAAGGCGTGCGCTTGAATCGAACGCGCCGAAGCCGCGGCGGATGCGTCGGTATGAATGCGGACATCGCTGAAATCGCGTCCGAAGTGTGGCTCGAAGAAGCTGCGCGTTGCTGCGTCGAGTGGATGGCCTGCTGAGCGCTTCATTATGTCGAACAGGTGGTGGGAAGAGCTGGCCGGTCCCGGTGCGGTTGCTTTGCGCGAGATGCCTGCGGCTTTTTGCCGGCACTCGTCGCACATCGTTTCTTCGTCGGTGCCGCAGGAGCACGGCGTGGCCGCGACGCTGGCGCCGGCATGCGAGCGCATGATGCGATTTGCGGTTGCGTCGGCCTCTCGCTCTTCTGGATCGTCGGGTTGGCTGATGGCCAGCTTGGCCTGGATGATGCCCGAGCGCAGCAGTTGCTGCATCACTTGGTTACCGACCTGCTGCTGCAATTGCAGAGCCGGGTGCAGCGCTGATTCCGCGGTGGTGGCTGGCCCGCGGTTCGGCGTGGCCTTGGTCGGCAGGCCCGTCTGCTTCGTGTTGGCAACCGCGTGTTCCATGCTTTGTGCTCTCGTCCCACGCACCTGTCGCCGGCGCCATCAAAATCGATCATTGCTCGCTCCAGGCCTCGGACTTGACTTAGTACGATTGCCGGAGCTTAGATTCCGACAAGATCGAAGGTGTCTCCGATCTCGTAACGAAACCTCGTCAACACTTAAATGGAACAGAGGTAACATTCGGCTCGATGTAGCCCTGAACGAGATCGGCAACCGCCTTATTGTTGAAGACCCACAGCAGAGAGTAGCCGCACCGCTCGGCGATCGCGAGCTGCAATGAGGACTGTTCGATGAACCTGGCGATTGTTTCCCTTCGCATTAGCTCGGTGGAGGGAGAGTTGCTCAACAGAAAGCCATACTCGGTCTTCACTTCGTAGAGCAACTTGCCGAACCCGAGCCCGTCGAAATCAGCGTACAAACCCTCAGGAGTTTCGACTCCCCACTCGCGGGGAGAGCCCGAAACGAGGGTAGCGAACATATCGTGACAGGAATTGCCGCCGCGCTGGCCAGTGGCTTCAGCCCGGCACTGGGATTCCTGGTCTTCGGTGTCCGGATCAGGATTGCGCGGTCCCGACGAGCTGTCGCTAGACAGCGTAGTGGCAGCCGTAACTCCAGCGACCGCTGCTACCGTCTTCGCCGCTGCGCTCGTTGTGGCAGCGGTGGTTGTCGTCGCAGCGGTGGTGGTCGTCGCAGCAGTGGTGGTCACGGTTTCGGTTGTGGCCACCGCGGTTTCACCGAGTACGGTCGTCACGGCAGCCTCCTCGCCACCAACGACAGCCGTATCGACCACCATCTCCACGGCAACCGTGGCACCGGCTTCGAGTGCTGTGCCTGCGGCCACATCCGCAGTACCCGTTGAGATGATGATCGCCAGAATAGGAAGCGCTTCAGGAAAAGCAATAAAGAACACTACTGCGCCAATTACCGCAGCACCTGCCAGAACGCCCGTCAAAATCTCGCCGTTGGTAAGTCCCGGCGATTCACGCGCAGAGGCTGCTTGGGGAAGAGGCCAAGGGAGCCCGAGATAGGTTGCTACCTCATGCTGCTGTTGCTCCTCGATACCGCCGAACGCCGGGATGCTGGCCGGCAATTGTGCGGCGGCAGGTGTGCCTTTAGCCGCCACTGCGTCAATCGCCACTTGGACGCGTGGAAAGTTGCCGGGATTATTTCCTTTCAGCAGGTCAAAATAGCCGCGAGCCTTGAGTTGCTCGATCTGCTGCAACATATCGACCATCCAAAGACCGTTGAGGATCGAATATGCCTCAACGAAGTTGCCAACGCCGTTTTCCTGTGGTTCCTGCATCGCAGAGATGACGCGGTCAATTGCAGCGGGCTGTGGCGGCGCGGCTGCCTGCGCCGTCCCACCGTCGAGGTCCCGGTGCACGACTTCTCCCGCTGAGCCGTGCTGTAAGACATGTGCCAATTCGTGAGCCAGCAGGCGACGGGTGGCTTCACTTTCAGGGGCATAACGACCGGCGGCAAAATAAACATCCGAGTCGAGGGCAAATGCGTTGGCATGGATTTCTGCCGCCGATTGTTCTGCATGAGAGTCAGTGTGAACACGGACGTCGCTGAAATCGCGGCCGAAGCGTGGCTCGAAGAAGGCGCGAGTTGCAGAGTCGAGAGGATGGCCGGCGGAACGCTTCATTCCGTCGAGTACATGATGCGAGGCGTGAGACGGGCCCGCTTCGGCGGCCTTGCGCGAGATGCTCGGGGCCTTTTGCCGGCACTCGTCGCACATCGTTTCTTCGTCGGTGCCACAGGAACACGGCGTTGCCGTCAGGTCCACGCCGGCATGCGAGCGCATGATGCGATCGGCGGTTGCGTCGGCCTCCCGCTCCTCGGGATCGTCGGGTTGGCTGATGGTCAGCTTGGCCTGGATCATGCCCGAGTGCAGCAGTTGCTGCATGGCCTGATTACCCGCCTGCTGCTGCAGTTGCAGGGCAGGATGCAGCGAGGGCGCCGCATTCGCTGCGGATCGGGGTCGCGACGCGGCCTTGAGTTCCCCGTTCGTTTGCTTCGGCTTGTCAATATCATGTTCCATAGACAGACGCTGAATTACACCCGCGAACGGATCAAGTCGTAATAATCCCGGAACTCCGAGCGCGACGGGAGCTTGCCGCTCTTTTGCAGTTCCATCGCTGTGCAGATAATGCAGTGCTCCATGAGGATCGGGGTTCCTGCCTCGGCCGCGAGAAATGCCGCGGCCAGTGCGATGTTGCGAATGCTTCCCCCGGCCAGCTCGAACTGGCGCGCCAGGAAACCGAAGTTGATATCGCCGGCGATGGGCGCGGCCGGCGGCAGAATACTGCGCCAGATCTTCTCGCGATGCTCAGCGTCCGGAAAGGGGAATTCAACGACGTGATGCATGCGGCGGCTGAAGGCCTCGTCCATATTGCGCCGCAAGTTCGTCGCCAGAATCACGATTCCTTCGTACTCCTCCATCTTCTGGAGCAGATAGGCAATCTCTACGTTGGCGTAACGGTCGTGCGCGTCCTTCACTTCAGAACGCTTTCCGAACAAGGCGTCGGCCTCGTCGAAGAAGAGCATGGCGTTGGAGCTCTTTGCTTCGCGAAAGATGAGACTGAGCTGCTTTTCGGTTTCGCCAATGTACTTGCTGACCACGATGGAGAGGTCGACACGATAAAGATCGCGGCCCAACTCTCGCGCCAGGATGCCGGCGGCCATGGTCTTGCCAGTACCGCTGGCGCCCGCAAACAGGACGTTGAGTCCTTTGCCGGCGGTTAACTGCTGTTCGAATCCCCACTCGAAATAAACCTTGTGGCGATACCGTTCGGCGGTACAGATGTCGCGCAACTGGCGGAGGATGTGCGGTGGAACAATCAGGGCTTCCCACGGCGCGGCGCGGTCGGTCTTCTGCGCAAACCGGCACAGGCCGTGGCTGGACTGCGCGCGCGCCGTCGCCTCAAAATCCCGCGTCGTCAATCCGGCGATCGGCCTAGCCCGGACGATCGCGCTGCGCACGGCATCGGCACAGGCGCGATGAATGGCGCCTCCCGTGAGCGCAAAACGGTTTGCCAACAATTCAAGATCGATGGTTCTGCCGACCGGAACTGCGGTTGCATTGAGAGCGTCCTCCCAAAGCTGTACGCGATCGAGGAAACACGGAACTGGAAACTCAAAAACATACCAGCCGCATTGCTTCGATCCTAGACTCGGCCAGGGTGCGTTGCCAGCCACAAAGATGCGGACGCCGGGCGCGGGTTCGACCCGTTCCAGCGCGACGCCGGCCGCGTCGGGTCCAGAGTGATCCTGCACGAGGGCATCTGCGTTCTCGAACAGCAAATCGGCGTCGCAAAGCATCGCTTCGCGTTGCAGCAAGGAGACGATCGTCGCCGGCAGAATCGTACTCGGGGCGAGCTGGCGCGAATCTACGCTAAGCAACGAGCGGTGGGCCGCGGTCGAAAGCGCTTCGACGGCGGAGCGCTTCCCTGCGCCCTCCGGCCCGGAAAGAAAAAGAACTACACCTTCCGTCAGACTAGCCGCCCGTTGCAGTTGCGCCACCAGACCCTCAGGCAAGTGCAGCGATGTGAACGGCCGTGACGGCAAAGAGCAGGAGGTGAATCCAGCGAGACGCTTGTCGATGCCACGTTCATCGAGGATAAAACCGGCAATGCGCTCGTCGATCGAGAGAGAGCGTGCAAGAAATGAGCTGTCGCGCTCCTGCTGATCTTCGCTGGTGCGCAATAGCTGATTGCGGAAGAGCGGGCTTTCGCGCCGCAACGATTCTCGCGCGCTGAACCGTTCTTCGCTCGAGTCGCAGAATAGTTTCAGTACCAGGTCGACGGACGGCCGCTTGCGCGTGACGTCGTTGCGCGCCCACGAGTATAAGACTTCGAAGCGGAGGTCCAACTCGACGGCCAACGCCGCGACGAGCACATGGCATTCGAATGGTGTGAGATCAAACAACTGGGCCAACCGCAACAGCGGCGGCAAACGATCGGTTTCTGCGCATGCTGCGATCTGCGCGTCGATCCTGGCGCGCTGCATCGCAGCCCGCTCCGTCATTTCCGCCAGCGCCGCTCCCTGCGGGACGCCTGTCTCGGAATGCCACTGGCTGAGGATTGCGTCCACCTGCTCGTCGGCCAGATAGAGCCCGCGAAACGGGTCCGACGATAGCAGGTTGGCGGCCTTGAGGCGAAGAATCTCACGATGCAGCACCAGCCGCAGCCACTCGAGCTCAGCCTGCATATGTTCGCGGGCTTCTGTGAACGGCCGAGGTCCATTCTCGTCGGAGAGGGCCGTTAGGTCGGCGGCGCTTGCAGACATATCTCGACTCCCTTCCGCCACGGCATTTCGAGGCTTTGGTACATGCCTGCGATGCGCAGCACGATCGAAAGAGGGCATGGAGCAAGACGTACTTCGATGCGATCTTCGCTCACGCGCAACTGGCTGGTGCCTGCGAGAAAGTTCTGGAAGATGTACTCGGGGCTGCTGCGAGCGAAGCCGGGCAAGCGCCGGCAGAAATCCCGCAGCAAACTCGTCGCCAGGCGCGACCATGAGCGCTCACATTCGGCATCGAGCTTCAATTCAGGAATAATCTCGCCAATGGCGAAGTAGTCGAGGTGTTGATCTGCCAAATCGTCCCGAAGACGCTCCCCAGTGCGATCCATCAGCGCATCCGAGACGATGCGCAGTGCGGCATCCACGTCTGCCGCGGCCAGGGCTTCAGCCATTTCGGCGAGCGTTACAGCCGACGGGATGCCGGAAAACTCCGCGACCGCGCGATCGTGAATGGCGAGCGCGGTGCGGCTTTGGCCAAGACAGCGCACGGCCAGCAGGTGGCGTAATACCGCTGCGGCTTTCGTGGGTTCGTCGCATCGCTGTGCCGCGGCAAGCGTGGCCAGGTCGATCTCGAGGTCACGAAAAGCCGAGATGAGCAGGAAGATGCCTCCAAGTTCGCTCAGGATGGTTTCATCCGCTACTCCGGGCGCGGCGCCGTGCGGAGCTATCACCTCCACTGCGAAGGCTGCCCACTTCGGATCTCCGCCCGAGACTTGTCGAATGAATTCGCTGAGCGTCGCATCGACCAGGGGGTTTCCCTCCTCGTGTGACTGCGTAATCGCTGCCTCTAAAATCTGCTGCGCCATGTCTGGAGCAGCGGCGCCGAGAACGCGACGAAGCTCTAGTAGGCCCTCGACTGCTTCGCGCAGTCCCTCGGTTTCTTGGGTGTCTTGGATCGGCCACTCCGCCAGAGCCGCAACTGCAAAACGAAGAGCCGCGCGCGGTGGGCTGGCTTGAACGTTCGACGGAAAGCCGCGCAATAACGCCAAGAGACGAGAGGCCCAACGAGCGACATTCTTCCATCGGCCGCGCGAGGTTGGAAATACCGCGGCCCACACTCGCTGCGCGTCTGTGTTGGAGACAACATCGAGCACCGGCTCCAGAGCTTGCATGGAATGCAGACGAAGCAGAACAGGAACGGCCTCTTCGCCTTCCCGAATGATTCCTTCGGCAATCGCTGTGCTCTGCGCAAGGCTGCGCAGCGAATCGAATTCGCGGTAGTACCACTTGCCCCAGGCTTGCCCGGCGGCCATATCACGCGCCCACTGTGCGATGTAGGCGGGACGGTCTGCGAAACGAAGCACAGAAACCCCGGGACCGCGCTCTATCGCGCGGCCGATCTCGAGCGCGATCTGCTCGCCCCAGGCGGCCGCACCGCGCGAGGCGGTTGCCGTGCCAGCGTCGATGGCGAGATCGATTTCGATTGAAGAGATCAGCCAGATCGAGGGATCTCGATTGTCTACGAACGCAGCGAGGGCGCGCCGGCATGAATCCATGACCTCGGATTCCGCCAGACAATCGAGCCGCGAGCGCAGATCTTCGGGCGCGGGATGATCCCGAGCAACGCAATACACATTGCGCAGCCGCTCAATCGTGATGGCCGATTCGTGCGTCATGGGCCGGTCAGGCAACGCGGGCGAATGGGCCTTCGGCCACGGAGGATTGTTGGCTGCTCTCTTCCAGCAATTCCTCGAGGACGCGAATGGCACCGCTAATGCGCAGCATGGTGTCGCGCACTTCCTGGCGCTCGCGATCGATCAGACGAAGTTTGTGTTCGCCTTTTTCAAGTTCTGCGCGGAGCTGTGCGAGTCGTTCGTTCATTGCGGTTCTCCTTATTGGTGCGAGATGAGAATAGGAATCTTGCCCTTGCCTTTTGCCAGAGAGGCTAACGCCTTGCCGATGATGCAGCCGGTGGCGGAGCCCATTTTCGGGTCGAAGCGCTGGGCGTGACCCGCGGTACTACTCGTGGTCAGCAAATCGCCCGCTGCGATGGGCGCGATGTCGGCATCCACTTTGCAGTACGCGTAGGCGCCCAGCGTGACCATCAGGCCCACAGTGCCTTTGCCGAGAGAGTTCTGATCGAGATCGAGAATCTCGTCGGCGGAAAGAACCGGCTCGTCCACGACTCCGCACACGCGTGTATCGCCAGCCTTGGTTGCCAGCGTGACCTCCACCAGAGGAATGCGATTCTCGACGCCATAAAACAGCGGCGATGGTTTCGCATGCAGCACCACCACATCTCCCTGCTGGAATTGCTTTTTTGTACGGCTCAGGAAGCGGTCGACGACATACCCGGATTTGGATCCTGTGACCTTGAGCTTGCCGTTAACCGTAACCGTCGCCGGTGAGCCTGCCGCGATCGAAAAAACAATGTGGCTGGGATAAAGCGAGCCATCGGAGAGGCTTTGAGTGGTGGCCCCGGCAGTCGGCACCTGGGCCACATACAAATCCCCGTCGGTGTTGCCGTAGATCACGCATCCGCCGCCATTGACGCCATCGTTTATGGTGTGCCAGTTGTTATCGGATCCGCGGTACATGTTGAAGCCAACGGCCGAGGAGGCATAGGACGTAGCGGATCCGCCGCCACCCGTGAAGATGAAGGGACCGAATGTGCCGATGTGCAAGGGCGCCTGCGGATTTGTGTTTCCGATTCCTACGTTGCCGGAGCTGCTGATGGTCATTTGCTGATTCGAGTTGGTGAAGAGGCCCATGGTTTGGCTGGTGGGCGCCGAGATGAAAACTCCGTACGGCGAGGTCGCCTGCTGGACGGTGCTGAACCCGAAGACTGAGTTGGTGGCTATGTTGCCTCGAACGTCCAGGGCCGATCCCGGCGATGTGGTGCCGATGCCCACCTCGCCCGAACTGCTGATGGTCAGTTGCTGGTTGAAGTTGGTAAAGAGCCCCATGGTCTGGCTGCTTGGCGCCGATATGAAGACTCCATACGGTGAGGTCGACTGCTGGACATTGCTGAATCCGAAGACTGAGTTTGAGGCAACGTTGCCGCGCACATCGAGGGACGATCCAGGCGATTGGGTGCCAATGCCCACATTGCCGCTGTGGTCTATGCTCATGCGGACGTCGAATGCGGTATAGAAATCGAGGCCGTTTTGATTGACTCCAGAAGTGCGTTGGGAGTTAATCCCTTCACCGCTCGCATTGCCAAAGGAAAGCCCCTTGTTCAGGTTGGCATTGTCGACTACGAGCGCGCCGTTGATCGTCAAATCGCCTGATGAATCGAGGAGCATGTTTAGGCTGCCGCCTATTCCGGGAGAGTCCTGCGAGGGGCTGTACTGCCCGTTCAGGTACCAGGCGAAATCCGAGCCGGAGCGGAAGTAGAGAGTTTCGGCCTGCGCGCCGATGCCGTAATTGGTTCCCAAGAGGTTCAGGGCCTGTGCCGTTTGCGTCGCGAACGTCAACGAGCCTTGGGGAATCTGCGCGTTGCCATCGCAGCCCACGATGAATGCATTCGTATCCGCGGTCGGCAGGCCGGTTCCGTAGCCGACGGTCAGCTGCTGCATTTTTGTCTGCGGGCTAGAACCGTCGCCGATATGAATATGCAGGTCGGCGCCGCCCGAGCTTGCGTCCAGGCGTTGCAGGTTAAGCGCTGTGCCGGCGTCGGTGCCACCGGCATCTTTGAAGCGCAGGGCAAAAAGATTTCCGCCGTTCAGCCAGACATCCTGCTGCGCGGTCAACTGCTCGTCAACTGTGAGCGTGCCCTGCACTTCCACGGCAACTCCCAGAGGCTGGGGAGTTGCCGTTCCGGTGTCGGTGCCGGCGCCGCTGACCGAGGTCGCCGTGATTGCGAAGGTGCTTGTGCCCGGCGAAGGCGAGCTGAGGACCGCATAGCCGCGGCCATTCAGCCCCGCTAGCCCTGAGGAGAAGCCGGTGAAGATCACGATCTGCCCAGCCGTGTAGGCGGTCGCAAGCGCGGGGGAAACGGTGAGCGTGACGACACCTCCCGATGCGTTGTAGCCGGCGATGGTTGCGGGGCTGGTTGGAGCGCCGCCGGCGATCGCCGAGGAAAGCGTGTTGCGATCTTGAATGGTAAGGATGCCGGCAGGCGCATAAATTGCCGAGGCCACGCTTCCTGCGTACCGTCGATTCTGGTTTGCCGTGCCGTCCGCGCTCTGCACAAAAACCTGGTTGGTTCCATCCCACAATATCTGGCCTAAGGGTATGAGCCAGTTCGCGGTGGTGTTGTCGTCGGGCAGTTCCTGGAAAGGAACCGAGTCGTCCAACGCGATCACCACCGCGCCTTCGGTCGAGGGCAACGGAGGGAGCGTCGCGGGTTGCGTCCATGTGGAAGCCGACGGCGGGGCGACCACATTGCCGCCCACGTATACAGGATCGCTGGTGGGCGGAAACGGCTGGACGACGATCTGAAAACTTTCCTGCACGCGACTATAAGCATTGGTCTGGCTGGCCGATGCGCAGGTGTCCGAGTCGGGATTAATCAGCTGCTGCGAGTAGCCAATCCAGAGGGTAAGCGTCTGCTTTGCGGGAAAATCGGCAAACATTTCCGAGGTAAGTTGATAGGGGCTGAAGACGACGATTTCTCGGCCAAACCCGTCGACGGCCACTCCCGGCTGGATGAAGACGTCGACTTCGTTGTTGGTGCCGCCGTTGAGAAATTGTGCGACGTCGAGACCGGTCACGATTCCCCAGGTATGCGGACCGATGTTGTGGCGGCGCCGCATGTCGCGGTGATACTCCTGCTCGGCTTCGAAATCGACCGCGCCAAGATACTCGCCCTCGTAATAGTTCAGCCGTTCGACATCTGTGACGTCCGCCATGGTTGCGCTTCCTCCCGCGGTCTGGTCCTACTTCGATTTCTTGGTTGCCGGCGCCGCGGCCTGTCCCGCCGTATTCGTTTGCTGCTGTACCTGCGGCTGTTGGGCCAGTTGGCTCTGCAGCGCCGTAATTTGACTCTGCAGATCCTGCAGCTTGGCGGTTGTGGGATCCACTACGTCAAAGCCCACAGCCTGGTCGCCCATGGTGTACACGATGAGCGGTTGCCCCGCAGATACGGCAGCGGGCGCAAACTGCGCGCTGGATGCAACGGCGCCGGCGGTCCATGCGGGATCGTCGTCCACGGCCTGAGTGGTCACAGTCTTAAAGCCTTGCTGGCCCAACGTTTCTTTCACCGTTTCCGTAGGCTTATTCACCAGGGTGCGCAGATCCACAGCACGCATGTCGGGCGAAATCGCATTCAGCACGTTTGCACCTACATTCTGCGCGATGTAATGTGCAGCGATGCGGTTGAAGTCAGCGCCGCTGGTAACGCCGGCCGTCGTCACTGACTCGTTGTAGTAGGCACGGGTGGAATTCACCGGGCTCTTCGTCGTCTGCCCCGTTCCGCAGCAAATCAGCTCGAATAGCTCGCCAAGCACGAGGCCGAGGTTGTCCAGGCCCAACGGACCCAGCCAGTAGCCGAGGGTTTGCAGCGTGATGAGCTGCTTGCGCCCCGGGTAATGGCAGATGTTGATTACCTCTCCATTGCGTATGGAGAAGCAGGCGAGCACGATTCGGCTGTCGCATGCGGGTGGGGGGCAGGGCGGAATCAGAGCGTAGCAGACGCAGTTTCGGAATGCATCGGTGAGTAGCTTTTTGATTGCTGCCAATATGCCAACGTAAGATCCCTGGTCGTTGCCTGCTTGTAGCTGTGTCTGCAATAACCCAAGTTCGCTGAGGATGGCACACAAAGTGATATTCGTTGCGCCGGAGAGAGCCTGCGTCACTTGAGCCAGATAGTTGCAGACGCTTTGATAGGGATTCTGCACCGTAGTGAGGTCGGGCGCGCGCTCGAGCAGTGAAGCTAGTTCGAGGATGCAAAGTTGGAGCTGCGAGAGGAGCGAATTGGGGTTGCCCGCAAGGAGCTCTGCCTCCACCTCCGAGGCCGGGACGACTCCCAGCGTAAATCCCTCTAAGATGCGCGTGGCTTCGCAGGCTCCGGCAGGCACCACGGCGCTCGGGGTCGGAGCAGTGGCCGTTTGGCAGGAGCCGCTGGTGGTCAGGTTGTTCGACGACGATTTCTTGGACTTGGACGAGGAGGTTCCGTTGCCGTTCGAGCAGCCGCATGAACACGAAGAGGGCGATGCCGAGTTGCTGAGCGGCGTGACCAGTCGCGAGGGCTGCTCCTGGTATTGGATCGTGATGCACCACTCCTGCGTCGTGTCCTGGCAACTGGGCGATGGGTTATAGCGCAGCGGCGAGCAGTTGGGCGTCGCCTGAGCCGCAGGTGCGCAGCATTGCTGGATGGCCTGCGCCACGTTGAAGTTCTGCGCGTCGCAAACAATGATGTCGTTCCCGCAGGGGTCGATGGCGTAGCCTGGCTGCACCACCACCCAGCCCGCGCACGCGCCGCAGGTCACCTGCATGCCGCACACCACGCCCCAGCCGTTCAGGTAGCGATTGTGAAGACGGCTCTTGGCCAGCCAGTACGACTGCTCGTTGGTCAGGTCCGCATCGCTGAGCAACTGGCCGGAGAAGAAGCGCGTGCGATCGAGACACTGTAGTCCTGTGCAAACCGGGCAGCAGCAGGGCGTGGCGGCGGGTTGCCTCGTCGTTACGCTACTCGCCGTGTTCACACCACGGGACGCAACCGTATAAACTCCTTGTTGCGGTCGATTGGTTGTAGCCATTTCTTCCTCCGTTCACCTTCTATGCTCATTACCCGTCAGTCTTTAGTGGTGAACCAGCTCTCGAAGGTTCCGCCTTCCAGTCCGTAAGTACCACCTGCAGGAATCTCACCCGTGGGCAGTTGGGCGCGCACGTACTCGGCGCTGATCGCACGCTTGGACGCGTCGATGACGAAGTCTCCTAGCAGCCGAATCTTGATCTGGTTGAATTGGCCGCCCGCCTTCTCAACGATGTAGGCGATTCCGTTCGGTGGGTCAGCCGATCCGGATACCCATTTCGTCGCGTGCGTAATCAAGCCGGCTTTCGGGCCGGAGCTACTGATGTCAGTGGGTACGATAGTGACCAGCACGGCGCTGCCCACCAACTGCGTCCATTGCACATTTGCCTGCACCGCTGTAGGCGCGACCTCGCACACCCACAGTTGAAAGACGAACAGTCGATCGATGGTCTTTGTGCTGTCGAGTGGGCCGTTCATCCCGATGACGATCACCACTTCTCCTTCGTTTTCCCCAGTGATCGTGGCGGTCCGCTCCGCTTGCGTTTCGGCGTGCTTCCAGCTCAGGTGGGAGATCTGAGTGAGGCCCGTTTCCAATCCGGGACCGGTCTGACCTGGGATACCCTGCGGCCCGACAGGCCCAGTTTCACCAGTAGGTCCTGCTGTTCCCTGCGGTCCCTGAATTCCCTGCGCGCCCGCTTCGCCCTGCGGTCCGGCCGGCCCGGTTGGCCCGGGAGGTCCCTGCGGTCCGGACCCGCTTGCTGTCGGTGTTTGCGACATCAGGCACTTCACTGCCTCGGTCAACAGCTCTGTACTCACCAGCAGGTGACGGTCGGTCAGATTATCAATCATGCTGGTGGTGACCGCGTTTTGATACGTGTACCCCGTGATGGTGGCCAGCACGATGCAGTTACCATCCGAGCAGTCGGGGCAGCATTCGATGGCGCGATCGAAGATTCCTGAGCAATCCGTTTGGGATACGTTGAGCTCGGCCACGGCGCCGAGCACACCCGTAGTGCTCCCGGTATAGGGCACGTACAGTGTCGTGCCGTCGTCACTCAGGACGATTTGGCCCGTTACGTTCACTCCCGCCTTTACTGTAGCTCCGAGGATGGGGGTCAGACTGAGTTCGACGGCGTGCTCGTCGACAGTCTGCACATAGCCTTGACCGGTTGAGTCTTGTTCGACGACGTAGACCCAACGTCCGGAGGCATCGATGGACACACCGCTGGCCGGATTCGCAAAGCCGGTGACCGGGCTACCGAGCGCGGTGGCCGACGCGGGATCGGGGCGGAAGCCAATGAAGTAAAGCGTGTCGTTCGTTATGTCCAGCACGGCCAGCGTATCGCCGGCCGAAGTGTTCGCCACCGCCAGCCGCGCAGGTGCCGCGCTGCCGCTGCCGACGGCGACCGCCGTGCCGGCGAGGCTCGAGAGCAACACCGCAGTTACATTGTTGCTGCCGGGGTTGGCGACGTACGCGTAGGTGCCGTCCGAACTTACTACGACGTCGGAGGGCGACGTGCCCACGGTGATCGACGTGGGAGCGGCCGGACTGCTGGATGTAGTAATGTCAGTTGCCCAGATCAGCGCGCCGGCCGCGGAGTTCACCGCCAGAAGGCGGTCGTCGGGCGCCGGAGCGACGGCGAGCCGCACAGGCTGACCTGCTCCGTTGGTGACCGTGAGCGTACTGACCGCCCCGCTGAAGTCTGACTTGATCACCGCGATGGTCGGTGCGGGCTGCGGGTCCGAGCCAACAGTCGGCGGCTGCGTGGCGACGTATACGAAGTCCCCTTCCGGAGAAACGGCCACATCCAGAGCCGCATCGCCGCCCAGCGAATACGAATTGAGAAACGAACCGGTGATTGCGTCGACGGCATAAAGTACCGCGCCCGACGATGGATTGCTGAGCACATAGACGGTACTCTTCGAAGCGCTCAACTCGCTCAACGCGACGGCAACGGGATTTGCCGCGTGGATCGTGCCATCCCACTTTACGATCGCGCCACCGGAATATTGCGGGGAGGGCTTGGGATCGATGAGCACGTCGAAGGAATAGCCGTCTACGATGCGATTCGGGCGGCACGAATCGCCGCCGCTGCCGCAATCGTCGAACACTGAGGGCACGTTCTCGGCAGCGCATTCGCTGTAGTTCACGCAGATCTGGAGGGTGTGCTCCGCCGTGTCCGGCTGTGACGAAGGGCCGTTCTGGACACGCCAGTTGTTAAGGAACTGTTGCACGAAGTCGAAGTACTCCTCGTGCTGGACAACGATCTCGCGACCGCAGCAATCCACCGCGGTACCCGGCTCAATGACCACGTACTGCGCCTGGCAAGCCGGGTTCGGATGCTCCTTGACTTTGAGCCCGCACACCGCGCCCCACCCGTGCAGCCGCTGATCGTGCCGGCGGAACTTGCCGAGGTAGTAGCGCTGCTCGTCGGTGAAGTCGCGCTCCACCAGCAGCTTTCCCGTGAAGTAGTTGTTGCGCGCCATTTGCGGAATATCGCACTCGACGCAAACACCGCCTACCGTTGTTGTGTTCTTGCAGTTGCAGTTGCCCATAGCTCAGTCTCGCTTTCTCAATTCAGGACCAAGGTTGTTCCCAATGTTGCATTGCGACCTACTCGAATTGCGCGCTGCACGCCTTGTTCGCCGGGAACGCCCAGTACCGTGTCGTAGCCCAAAGTCCCCTGGCCTTCCACCACGCCTACTGGATATTGCGCGATGATGGTGTCTACGCCGACAAAGGACTGAATGCCGATGCGAAAGCGCGGCTCGGCCCATTCGATTGTGGCTTCGGTGTGCGCCGGCTGCGCCATTTGGACAATCTGTTTAAGATTGGTGAGATCCGCTTCGCTTGCTCCCGACCAGCGGGGGACCACGACCAGAAACTGATTCGCATATTTGTTAAAGAGATCCAGATTCGGATCACCCCAATCGATGAGCTGAAATTGTCCGATGGTTGAGTTCGCGCCGATTTGAAGCCGGCTCATGATTGCGGATCCGAAAAGTTCAGAGCAGTTGCCGAGCGTCGACTGGCCCACGATCAGCCAGCGCCGCAGACGAAACATTTCCAGGATCGACGGCTTCACCCCGGTATAGAGCTCCACTGCCAACTTGACACCGGCTGCCGTGCCGCGCAGCGCATAGAGACGATGTGCCTTGCGTACCAGTTCGCGGCGCCGCTCCACCGACCAATTGCTTTCGAGCGTCATACCGATCCATGAGCCCAGGTAGGAAAGGAAATCGGTACCTCCCACATTCCTCGGGTTCGCCGGCGTCGAGCAGGGATCGAAGTAGCGCGCGATATAGGTGATCCGATCCGAAATCCGGCCGGCCATTGTGTCGAAGATGGAGAGAAACCTGCTCAGAAAATCCTCGCTCACCGGATCGACGCTGTACACCGGGGGCAAATACTTCAGCGAAGATGAGCGCGGATAGTAAATGCGGATCTCATCGATCTGCGGCGTCTGGATGCCGGCCCCGGTGAGCGTGAGGCGCAGCCAGAGATAGCGGCCAGACGTACTCAGAACCATGCAATCCCATTCGCAGCAGGTCGTATCCGCATCCACGATGCCTGTTGCCCAACGGCTTTCGGGCAGGCTCTCAATCTCAGCAGTTGATTTGGATGACTCCGAGGTGAAGGTGTCCACGCGGACCGCCGCGCCCTGAGGCACATACCCCGAAAGCACAACGCGATGCCAGACGCATTTGTAGGTTTTGCTGTCTAGTGGCCCCGCGATGAATGTGCCGTTCGTGGGATAAGCCGCTGCGGGTTCCATCTGGCAGACGGTTTGAGCACCGTCGGCGAGGATGGGGACTCCACTGCTCGTGAATTCGATCGCAGACGCGAAGGCCTGCGCGGACCCGCAGCAGCGCGTGGGACACCAGCTGCCGTCGCTGACCGGCTGATAGAAGAAGAGCTTGCGCGTGACGCAATCGCTGAGGCATAGATTGCCGTTGAGGTCCACCGCGACCGCGACTGGCCTGAAGTCGCCGGCCAACTGCTGCGGCTGCTGGACGCTTTGGAGGAATTTGCCCGCGGCGTCGAGCACCACCACGTAGTTCGCGCCCTGTTGAATCACGTAGACTCGGCCCTTCTTGTCGATGGCTATGCGCGTGGGCTGCTGAAGTGCCGCCTGCCCCGCGCCTGCTCCGTTCGAAGCGAAGCACCAGCAGCCCGCAGCGTCGAAGTAGTGAATCAGACCGTTGGCGAAATCGGAGACGCAGATCGAACCGTCGGGTGCGACGGCTACGTCCCACGGCTGCCAGGTGCCTTGCGGATATTCCATGTGCGGAGGGCATCCTTGAGTCGGCGCTTCTTGCTTTGCCACAGCCGACGTGATCGAGTAGCCGTCTGCGATCTGCGCCACCGTGACAGGCCCCCAGATAGAGCGCAGCGCGAGATCGGGCAAGGAGAATACCTGCACGCGGTAATTTCCAGTGTCGGCGACATACAAGTTGCCGCACCGCGAAATCGCAATACCGTGCGGATCGCTGAGTTGACGCGGCTCCGTTCCCTGACCGCCCACGCAGTGCAGGCGAACGAACTTCTGTATGCAGCGGTCGAACCGCTTGATCTCACACTTGCCGGCATCGAGGATGTACACATCGTCTTCGCGATCGAGGGCCACGCCGATGGCGGATTGCAATCCACCAAAGCTGCCAGCGGAGTCGACGAGCGGACGCACAGAGCCGGGCAACGGCTGTAGAGAGAGCGAGCCTCCGTTCATCGCGCCTGCGATGTTTGTGCTCGCCGCCGACTGCCAGCCGGCAATGCCGTTCATCAGGTAAAAAGGCTGTGTTGCGCTCATATTGGTTTACGAAGTACTGGTGCTGTAAGACACCGAAATCTGGTGGCCTGCCGGAGCGTTGTAGAGTAGTTCGCCAGGATTGATGGGAACATCCTGGCAGAGTTGTTGCCGTTGGTTATCGAGAACGAGAATAAGTTGATCGCTCACTACACGCTGCACGCCACCGATGCCGAGCAGTATGCGGTAAACGTCGGAGTAGTAAATTTCGCCGCCGAACGGCCAGCCGGTTCCGTTGTTGCCGCCGGTCAGCGGGCTGAAGAAGTTGTTCAGCGCAGCCACCGCCGCATTCTGCACGGTAGCGAGATCGGATCCGGGCTGCACCACCAGGCTCGCCAACACCTGGATCATGCGATACGTAGGACCGATGACAAAAACCTCCGTCGTCAGCAGACGGTGGGCGTCCAGATACTGACAGACCGCCTGCAGCGTGGTCTGGTTCGGGGTGGGATTCGGAGCATTGGAGTTTGGAACCACCACCACCGTCACCACGCCGGGAACCTGGCCGTTCGGAAAATCGGGATGGTAGAGCGGCAGCGCGTTGGCACGCACCACGTTCGCGCCGGGCGCCTGCGTTGCCATGTACTCAAAGTCACTGTTGGTTACAGCGCGGTCGTTGCTCTGCAGCGCCAGCGGTGCGCGTAACTGCGCGTCCGCGAGGCTCTCTTCGTCGGTGCCACCCTGCGAGGCCGCATAATTCGTCACCGCATTGATCGACGGAACGTAGCTCTGCATCTGCGTTATGCTGCCCGCGGGAAGGTTGCCCTGACTTCCGCCACCGTAGCGATAACTGGCCGCAATGATGTTATCGGTGGGGCTCGCCAGATTCACACCCGGGATGCGCCCGTGTATGCCATCGCCGAATGTCACCACTCCGGTGGTCGCGTCGAGCATGTAATTTGCATCGTCGGCACCGGAGGCGAAGAAATCGTCCACCTGCTGCCACACCATCGGTCCCTGGCCTTCGTCCACGGTCAGTTGAAGGCTCGTCACCGTTACCTGCGTCCCGTCGGAATTCGTAATGGAGAGCGGCTGCGGAAGTTGGCAGACTGGATTGTTCGCCAGAGTGAACGTCTGGCGGGGAGTGCCATCGCTGCCGCCCATCACCTCATCCGTGCTTGTGACAGCCTGCGTCGCCTGCGCGGTGTTGGTGAGTATCGACGCAAGCTGCGGCGGCATTTCGTAACTCGTCGCTGCAAGGCGTGCGCGGATCCAGTAGCGACTCACGGTCTGTTGCGGAATCAAACCCGCCTGGATGAGGCTCGGACCGTTGAACAGAACATGCCCGTTCTGCGTGAAGGCTCGCGTGCCGTCGCTGATCATGTTGATCGCCGCCCACTCAACTCCATCCCAGTACTCCCAAATGACCGTCGCCGGCGGAGGCAGCGCCCCGCCGCATTGCATGACCTGCGGCGTAAGCGGGTTGTCAAACAGAGTGACCGCGAGATCGATCTGTTGCACGGGAAATGCAACGGCGGTACTGAATCCGAACAGCAGCGCCGATCCCGGCTGCGGATTCTGGCCAAACGGATAAAAGGATTGCCCGGGGTTGTTGTTCTGATTGAGCGCATTACTGTAACTGAAGCCGTCATAACTTTGGAGCGCGGTGATGGCCGGACCAATGACCACCAGCGAAGTGTCGAGTTCAAAAATGATGGGCTGCCCGCCGCTCGAACCGCTGGCGGCCACCTGCGTTCCCTGCGGGACGATCGCGTACGACAGATCGGGCCTCGAAAGGCTGAAGGTCAGGTTCGCGACCGCAGGCTGCGCCGCTTCCAGTTCGATACCGATCAACTGCAGAAACTTGATGTAGTTCAGGTCGGGAACCTGATTGAGGCGGTAGATGACGATCTCGGTCATCCATGCAAACAACTGCACCAGCGTCATGCCGGGATCGCTGTTGTTGAAGTTCGTCCACTCCGGCGTGTAGCGCGGAATCAGCGTCTGCGCCTGCGACACGATGTCGGAGTACTGCATGTCGTCGAGATTGGGTGCAGTAAGCGGCATCGCTTAACCTCCGGTCCCTTCGGTGATGTAGAAGGGATAGACCATGTTGTTCATCGCGTTGTTGGAACGAATCCGGTAGTCGACGCGGATCAACAGCATATTGGCCTGGTCCGGCGCCGCACTCACGTTCACGTCCAGAACGTCGATGCGCGGTTCGCCCTGCGACAAAGC
Source organism: Granulicella sp. L46 (assembly GCF_009765785.1). Lineage (GTDB taxonomy): Bacteria > Acidobacteriota > Terriglobia > Terriglobales > Acidobacteriaceae > Granulicella. The sequence continues at coordinate 147,933 of NZ_LMUT01000007.1, read as the reverse complement.
CTGCTTCACCAAGTGCGATACGTTCGTCTGCGTCGTGGCGTTGTTAGGCGCGAACACTAAATCGTGAATCCCGCAGCCGAACATGGGCAGCATCTGGCGTTCGCCCAGAGCGGTGCCCAGGATAATCCAGATCGCCTCCTGCACGCTTTGCTCGCCCACCGACCAGGACAGATTGCCGGCCGGATTCACGCGCACAGGAAACTTCCATCCTGTTCCGAGATACGATCTGTTGAGAGAAGTGCTCATCAGTCTCCTGTGTCCAAGGTCTATCCGGGGATCGCAGCAACAATTTGCTGCATTTCGGCGAGCATTGCGTCCATCTGGTTGACGGCCTCAACTACATTGCTTGCGCCGGTAATGGCGGAAAGCGATGGCAGTTGGATCGATAGTCCGGCGAAGCCGATGAACGTCTGAACCAAGCTAAAAAGCGGCCCGATCGGCCCGACCGCCAGCATGAGTTGCGCCATGGCCGCGTCCGCATTCCCGCTGGCGCATTGCAGCGATGCGAGCAGATCCGGGTTGCCCTGCGCGACGCTCAAGTCAATGCCTACCTGAAAATCGATGATGCTCTTGATCGCGTCGAGAAAGCATTTGAGGTATTCGATGATCAGCAGCAATATGTCCTTGATCATCAAGAAGAGTCCAAGGGGAGGAATGAGAATATCGAGGCACTCGGTCATTTCGCCAATGGCCGACAGCACTTTGGGAATACCTGAAAAGTCCGGCGGGACTTTGGTAAGTCCGCCGAGTGCCTGTTGCAGCGCACCTACGACAGCAAGCAGCTTGAAGATGCAGGTAAACCCTGCAAGCGTCGGCGTCAGCTGCACCATCAGGCTTGTCAACAGCGCGCAGTTTGTTGGCGGCCCCTGGGAAAAGTCCGCAATCGCTTGCAGTTGAATGCCCATCAGCAAGTTGACGCTGGGGATCGAAATGCTTCCCAGACTGCTGCACGGATTTTGAGTTGCCGTCGCCAAACTTGTCTCCTTCGTTCTGCCCTATTCCGTTTGTCGTTAGATCGGATTTGCCGAAATCGATACTGGCCTGCCGTTGATGGTGACGGTGGGGGCCTGGATCACGACCGCCGAATCGCTCTGAATCACAATCGAAGTGTTGTTGATCTCTACCTTGTTGGTAGATCCATCGCCCCGCGCGTACTGGAGGCGGATGTAGCCCTGATCACCGCCCGATACAGGAGGATCGTATAGTTGCACCTCATGCCCGTTCACCGAGTGGATGGTGCGCAGATGCGTGTCGGTTGACGGCGGCGTGTCCTGCCCATTCCACAGAAAACCGATGATGTAGGGATGCGAAACGTCTTCCTGGTTGAACGAAACCAGGACCTCATCGCCGACCTCCGGCATGAACCAGGCGCCGCGTTTGCCGCCGGACATGAGCGTCGCAATCGGCGCCCAGTAGCTGCTGTTCTGGCCGCCGAGAAATGGAAAGCTCACCTGCACGCGGCCCTGGCCGTCAGGGTCGACGTTGTTGATGACCTGGCCTGTCACTACGCCTGACATCTTGCCCATGCCTATGATCCTCCCCCTGGCAGGCTTACCGGCCCTTCGCGCCGTGCCGAGAATTGAGTACGATAGCCGCCGGACCCGATGGTGTGCGTGCTTTCCGTGACGTAGTACTCGCCGTCGAAATCGCTGCTGGTCCCGCTCAGGTTTCCATCCGCATCCGTTTGAATACCGAATCCGATGATTTCCAGCGCGCAACCAGCCCGCAAATCAGGCAGGCCCAACGTGGCGCCTGTGGCTTCAATCAGACGCTTGCTCTGGTCTTCGAGTGTGGCGCGCGCCAGTTGCTTGGCCTCAGCCACTGTGCGAACCGGTGGCTTGGTCACCACTTCCGTCCGGTTCGCATAGGCCTTGGCGATTTGGCCGAGGCGCGTGATCTCGGCCTGCGACTTGCCCTGGTCTTTCCACAAGTTCTGCAGCGTGTAATTCACTTCAATCTTCTGATTGCCCGTGCGATCCCAGCCGCGCACCGTTACTTGATTTACCTGCTTGGCCGTACTCAGAGTCGGCTTGAAACTGATGAGCGAGCGTCCCCACTCGAGCTGATAAACGGGTGCGTTGCCGTTGCTCTGCGAGAGTCCGAAATAGAGTGACTTCTTGCCGGTCTCGGGATTGTCTTCGAGGTACATCTCGTACCCGTGTCGCCGCGCCCGCTCCAGCAGGAACACGATGTCGTACTGATTGTTCATGAAGACGAAGGGATCAGCACTTTCGTCAGACGCGGGGTTGGTGTCGACTGGAATGCCTAGCCCCGGCTGACCTTGCTGAACTGGCTTGTTGCCGAGTTCGGTCGCAATGTCGCTGTCGCTGGTGTTGGTCCACGAGTAGGTATGTTGCTCACCGCGGAGTTGTTGAATCTCATTCAAGCCGCTGATGGTCAGCGTGGGTGCGCCCGATTCTGTAAAGTTCGGCTCCAGTGAGGTGATGATGCCCACCATCATGCGCCGCATGTTGCCCTGATTCTGATAGCCCATCCACAGCTCGATTTCTGTTCCGGCATCGAAGATGCCTGTGAAGTCCTGGTCCGCGGTCTTGAGAGGCGGTGCGAACTTGAACGTCTGGTAGTCTGCATCCCAGTTGTTGATCTCTATGCTGAAGTTGTCGATCTCGTTGACGTTGTCCTTGTAGGTGACCTCGATCAGGTCGCGGATCACCTCAGCGCCCAAGGGCTGGCCGCGCACGACGAGCTGCACCGTGGGGACGTAGAACGTCTCCGTGGTCGCGTAGATCGGGATTGCCTGCGATGCCATGGGTTAGGTGTTCACCAGCACGGGAATCTGCAAGAGCGTTCCCGGCGTCAGGTTGAGTGGATCAAGAATCGCGTTTTGATTCGCGATAGATCTCCACTGGGTTGGATCGTTGTAAGCGTCTGCCGCGATCTGGGCCAAGGTCTCGCCCTGCTGCACCACGTGCGACTGCGTGTGATCTGGCGATTGCAGATTTAGTTCTGCGAGCTGCTCGGAAAGCGTTTTGTATTCCTTGAGCGAAACCGAAAGCGTGGCCCGCAGCGGAACGCCCAAGGGACTGAAGAGCGTGTAACGCTGGCGCACGCTCTCGACAATGCATTTGAAGCCGAAGCGCTGCTGGCTGCCGGTGCCGTCGCTCATCGAAGCGTAGGCACGGTTTCCGGGGAACTCCGGGCCCCAGCTGAAAAACACCACCGGAGGCGCGTGCACCGTCCCGTCGATCTTGATGAGCTGATAGAACTGGTCGGTTTGCTCCGTGACTGACGTCGCGCTCTCGTCCATGCCGGAGTCGGTCGAGTCAAAGAATAGATCCAGGGTGAGGGTCTCCGATTGCCCGCGCACGAACTGCAGAATCGGCGAGTCCAGGCCGGGAATCGCGATCTCCGCGACCTGCACGCCCTTGTTCAGGGTGTACTCCGTTGGGTTAAATGTCACAGGGATGACGGGATCGAGGAGTGACCCGTCGATATCAACTCTCTGGAATTGTGCTTTTAGCGTTGCGCCCATCGATGGTTCCTCCCTTCGTCTTTATTCGCGGTCCGGCGCTACGCCGGGGGTAAGTTCGCGGTCCTGCTTGCGGCGCTTGTCGCGTGCCAGGTCTTCCTTGACGGCTTGCACACAAGCACGAACGATCTCCTTCATGACTCGCGGGTCGAGCAGACGCTGCGAATCTGTTGTCTGTACCCGGCTCTGCACGTCCTGAATGCGTATATCCATCCCATCTCCTCAGAGAGTTACCGATACAGAAATGCTGGCGCTGTCCGAAACTCCGGCGGACGATCCACCGCTCAGCGATGACACCGTGATTCCCTCATGCGCGATTTCAATTTCTTCGAACGCCACTTGGCTCTGGCCGGCGTTGAACGATGGGCCGGTCCACTTCACCGGCAATCCGCGGGTGAACGACCAGACGATCGAAGGGGTCTGCTGTTCGTCCTGCAGCACAATCATGCCGTCGCGCCGTGTACCCACGCCCTGGGAGAAGTCGTAGTGCCACTGCCAGAGATCGCCGGCGAAGGTCATGCCCCGCTTCATGCGCAGATTGCTCCATTTCACGCGCGTGGGAAAGTGCAGGATGGTTCCGTTGTTTCCGCCTTCCTTGTAGTCCTCGATATCCATGCTCATTTCCAGTCCGCTGCACTCGGAGAATCCGGCCAGCGGCGAACTGGTTAGTGCCGCAACCGCAAATGAGAGCAGGCTCGATGAGTCGAGGAGCGAGATTACGAAATTAAACCCGCGGAATGGATCTGGGGGAAGCGTTGGAGACATAGAACTCATGGCTGCTCTTGCACCTCCAGCGTGTCCTGCGTCTTGCCGATGCGGAAAATTACGAACTCCGCCGGCAGTGTGGGTGCAACACCTATTACAGCCAACATTTGGCCCTGGCTGGTCGCCGCCAAGGGATTGGTCTGTTGGTTACACTTCACGAAAAATGCCTGCGCCGCCGTATTGCCCACTAGCGCGCCCTGTTTCCATAAGGTGTTCAGAAAAGTAGTCGCCGCGAGTGTGACCTTCTGCCAGAGATAAAAGTTATTTGGCTCAAAGACAGCCCACTGCAGGGCCAGCTCCATGGCCTGCTCGATCATGCACATCAGCCGCCGCACGTTGAGGAATATCCAGCTGCTTTCGCTCGACAGGGTGCGTGCGCCGAAGATGCGCAGGCCGCGCCCGCGAAACGCACGAATGCAATTGATGCCCAGCGGATTGAGAAAGCCCTGCATCGCCGGCGTGATCTCAAGGGTCAAGTCCTGCGCCCACTGTAGCTCGGTATTGGCCGGCGCTTGCCACACACCTACGGTGGTGTCGGTGTACGCGCATACTCCCGCAGCGTGGCCGCTGGGCGGAATGCGGCGAACAATCTGGTTGTTGAGTAGCAGCGGATCGGAAACCAGTACCCAGGGAAAATACAACGCGGCATAACTGGAGTCGAACTGATTGCGCCACGTCTGCACTTCACCAAGACTGACTTGCTGCTTGGGGTAGCCGAAATCCGGAGGATCGAGCAGAGCCACGCGATATTGCATGGCTTCGCAATGGGCGATCATGGCCTGCTGCATGGCGGCAACGTCGCTTAGGGAGAACTGCGGCGCGGCCTCGACGGGTGGCGGCACGTATTGCGCAGCAGTGGAGGGCGGCGTCGAGCCGGGCAGACATTGATTTGTGGTTACCGGCGGCGGCACGGTATAGATGACGGCCGGACTCGGCTCAATCAGAATGTCGGGACAGCAGACGATGGAAACCTGGTCCACGTCTTCAAGTGTGCGCAGTCCCCATTTCGTCTGGCTCCCTAGATCTCCGGTAAAGTCGCTCAACGTGAGCGCGGCAATGCCGTCGCGTCCGCCGCGGAACGAAAGCACGCCTTCGTCGAGTTGCGGCGCGGTCGGGTTCGGCAACCTGGCGGCATACTGCAGCGACGAATGCATGTCGGTGGCTTGAATGAAATTCGACGTCGTGGCGCTAATGGCGGTTTCGACATAGTTTGCACTGTTCGGGTTCAGAGACAAGGCGGAGAATATCTCGCGCTCCAGCCCTTTCAAGCGAACGCTGACAGAAAACTCTACAGACTCGAATGATATCTCCGCGCTTAGATCGAGTGGCGCGACCAGAGGCGTATCCCACACCAGGGCGTTCGAACCGGGGTCGGTTGCGGCGACATATCGATACTGCGCCGCCACCCCTGGCTGATACGCCTGGACCAAAGTGCCCACAGGAAACCCAACGATCGAATTGAGAAAACTTGCAGCACCGGTGGGTGGCTGCGGCAACGCAGACGTTGTCGCGGCGGCAAGGCTCGTCCGTGCGACAAAAACCGTCAACGCGTCGCCCCACACTCCCGGAGTCTGCGCTTCCAGCAGGATTGTGGGATTGCCGCCGCTGTCAAAGAGCATGCCGCGCGAATCGGCCGCGCCGGTCGCAATCGTAATCGGCGGTGTGAGATTGAATGTGTTCGCAAGCGATGACGACCAGGTGATGGTGTTGCTTGCCACGCTTTGGATCAGCAGATCCTGCTGCTGAAACGCGGAAAATTCCATCGGTTGAGTCAGATCGAATGCCGCGTCGAGCGGAGCATCCCAATACACCGTATTGGTCGCCCCGTTCACGCCTTGTGCGATACGAACGTCCGTCAAGGCCGTGGGGGAACTTTGCTGAATGTTGACGACCGAGCCTTGAGGAAATCCGGCGACGCTCGTCAGAATAGACGCCGCGCGCGACAGAGGTTGTATGCCCGCGGCTGCGGCCGTCGCGATTTGCCGCGCAGTCGCTAGCGCTCCGGCGGCGAATCCCTGGGTCGAAACGACGATGGAGGAGAATCCGTCCGCCGGCTGAATCACGCCGGGAGCGGTGGAGGTTTGGGTGTCCGATGCCGCTACGCGCACGCCGTACATCGTCTGCCCGCCGTTTTCAAAAAAAGCCTGGGCGCAATAGGCCATGTAACCGTTGGGAAGATAGTTGCCAAAGACGCTCTGGAATTGCTCCCATGAATTGACCGGAGTGGGGACATTGAGAGGCCCCATCTGCGCGATCCCGATGAAGGCCGCAATATCGGTGCGCAAAACCGTCAGTGCCTGACTGTTCTGGTCCGTGGCCTCGAAATAAACACCGGGAGTGACGTAAGTCGCCATGCGCTGGAGCCTCTGCGTGGGTTAACTCAAACTCAACTCGAGCCGTTCGTGCACGATCTCGATGGACTCGATGGACACGTCGTTGCTGGTGGCGTTCAGGGTCGCGCCTTCCCATTTGGTGATCCAGCCGTTCTGGAACTGCCAGCGCAAAATTTCTTTGTGCTGCTCGTCCTGCAGTATGATCGCGCCGTTGCGGCGATCGTCAACGCCGTTCAGGATGTTCAGGTACCAGTTCCAAAGGTCCAAGTTGGTGGTGAAGCCGCGCTTGAGCGTGATGTTGGCGAACTTGCGCAAGCCCGGCAGCTTTCGTACCGAGAGCCACGTGTCTGTTCCCTCGCGATAATCCACCGGGTCGGTGTTCATCGACAGGCCACTGGCCTCGCGGAATGAGGCTACGCTTGTGTTGTCGAGCTCAATGCGGAAATTGTAGCCACGTAAAGGATCGTTTCGAACTGCGGTTGCCATGCTTCCCTCCTCTTACAGTTCCTGGACCGACGAGCCGCCCTGCCACTGTCCGATCTGGATAATTACGAACTCGGCCGGGAACACCGGCGCCACGCCAATCTGCATAATCAACCGCCCGTTCTCTCTGTCATCCAGCGACATCGTGGTCAGGTCGCACTTCACAAAGAAGGCCTGAGCAGCCGTCGCTCCCATCAGTCCGCCCGCTTGCCAGACAGTGGTGAGGAAGGCCTCAACGCTTTGTGTGAGGCGTGCCCAAAGAGCCGGGTTGTTGGGCTCAAATACCGCCCACTGCGTGCCCTGGTCGAGGGAATCCTCAAGGTAGATAAAGAGACGGCGGACGTTTATGTACATCCACTCGATGTCGGTGGTGATGCAGCGCGCGCCATACACACGCAGCCCGCGTCCCTGGGCGGTAAAGTCCCGCAGAGCATTGATGTTGTTCGGTTCGGGATTGAGAACGTCCTGGTCTCCCTTGCTGAGCTTGGTTGCCAGATTCAGAATTCCGTTGATGACAACATTGGCCGGAGCCTTCCATACGCCGCGTGTGGCGTCGGTCTGTGCATAGATGCCTGCGATGTGACCGCTCGGAGAGATGGTGAGCGGGTTGCCGCTCAATGGATCGGTAACAACCACACCCGGATAGTAGATCGCCGCGTAGTGGGTGTCGTAGAGGTTGCGCTGTTTCTGAATATCCGGTATTCCAGGGCTGCCGCCGGTCGATGTCGGTGCCGGATCGAGAATGGCGAAGCGGTACTTCAGGAGTTCGCATTGGTCGATTAGAGCCATCTGCGTGTTCTGGTCGGTAATGCCAGGCGCGGCGATGATGCTGATCTCCGCCGCGTCGATCAGCGCCGCGATTCCCGTTCGATTTCCCGGTCCGCCATCGTTGCCGACGAAGTCGAGCGCTACCGGAACGCTTCCGTCCGTGCCGGAAAGAGGCGTCATGTTCACCACGCCGCCGTACTGCGAAACCGGCATGGTACTCGGGTCCTGGGTGTGGATATCGAAAGGCAGAACGCCTCCGGTTGTGGGAACGCTTAGCAGGTTGGAGTTGTTGTTGATGATGTTCGCATAGTAATAAGGCGTGGTGTTGTCGAGCGTCAGCCCCGTCCAGTTTTCATTGGTGTTGTTGTACGATGCCGCGATGTTGAACTCGCACGTGCGGACCGCGATGCGAATGCCCGCAGCGATAGCCGCTTGGACGGTGGGGATCGCAGTACCGAAAATCCCTGCGTCGGGCGTCTCGACTAGCACGATGCCGCTGCCCTGAATGCTTGCGATCTTGGCGTAGTACTTGCCGCCTTGAACAAGCGCCGGGAGCGTAGTCGGTGTCGACGGAGTGAATTTGTTGGTTCCGGAGCTGTCCTGCCAATCGGTCCCGTTCGGAGGGCCGCCCGTGATTGGACCGAGCGTCATGACGCCCGCTGCTTCCGAGATGAAGGTTGCGGACGCACCCGTTCCAGGCTGCGTCACGAGCTCACCTGCAGTGAGTGTGCCAGTGAGGGTTCCGGCCACCGTGAAGGTGCCGCCCGTGTTGAGCTCAATGATGGCGCCCGCGTACATATTGGCCGCGGAATTCAGCACGAGAAGATTGTCGGCTCCGGAGCCGTAGTTACCCAGGTTGATGACCTGCGCCGACCCGCGTGAGCTTGGCGTGATTTGTACGAGGATGTTGCTGCCCCATGCGCCCGGGCTTGACGCCTGCAGCTGGAACTCCGAGGTGTTCGGCGCCGGCGCCAGTGCCGTACCCGCACCGTTGATTCCCGTGACTCCGGTCAGTTGCACCGTGGTGTACTGCCAGTCGTAGTTCGTGAAGTTGGCAGCGGCCGGTGACGGCGCGGGAATGCTGTTGACATTCACCGACTGGGAGCCATCGTTGTAGCTTTCGACGGTGATGGAGCCAGAGGTTGTGGTCACACCATTTTTCGTCTGGCTCAATACCAACGTGGTGCCGTTTTGAATACCGCGCATGTTGGCCAGGTACAGCGTTCCCCCGCTCGTGCTTGGGATGGCCGTGCTGCTCAGTGTTGTTGTCAGCGTCGGGGTGCCAACGTTGTTCTCTAGCGTGCCCAACTGGGCGGAAGCCGGAGCTGTGCCGCCATTCGCCACGGAAGCGGCTACCCGCTTGATATACAGCACCTGACCGCCGTTATTGAAGAAGCCCGCAGCCGCGTGGGGCAGGAAGTTGTATCCTGCTTCGCCTCCCAAAGGTGGCGCAGAGGAAAATTGCGGATTGAAGTATCCGCCAAAGGTTCGCTGGTAATCCGCAAGGCTAGTGACCAGTACCGGCGGATTCGTGTCGAGCGGACCCATCTGGGTGAGGCCCACAAAGCCCGTCACGCTGGTGCTTACACCTTCGATCGGCTGTACGGTATCGACTTCCTGGATGTATACACCGGGTGAAAGATACGACGTTCCCATGGCTTTCTCCTTGTGACGATCGCTATATGCTGAAATTCACAATGTTGGTTGGCTGATCGAACTCGATCATCCACGGCGTTGGAGGCGTTGCCCCATTGGCCTGCAAAAATAATTCCTGAACGCGGCCCACACCATTGAAGGCGTAGTAGCCCATGCTGTCGGTCACCGCACCGACTTCGTGGTATTCCACTGCGGGCGATCCATCGTCTATCACGAGGGTGGTTGCCGTGAGCAGCGCATCCGCCACGAGAATGCCGTCGCCGGCATTCGGATCGGCCAGCAAATGCGCCGCGGTTCCCGCCAAAGCCGCGGTGACAAAGTTGACCGTCGAGGCCGCGCCTGTGCCGTAGCTGCGATTGAGCGGCGTGGCTAGATTGACCTGGCCCGTCGCCGGTCCTGTGCTCGTCACGATCGCGTATTCCACCAGCGTCGTGTCCGGTGTCATGATCTGAATGAAAGCCGATCCCGATAATCCACCCGTCGCGTTTAGAAAAACCGTGGTCGTGCCCGCTGCTGCCGGCTGCGCGAGCTGCGTATTTCCGGTCTGAGTGAGCGTGACAGCCTGCACCGGAGCGCCCACTACATGCGCCGCATAGAGCTGCGACCGCAGCAGCATCGAGTGCGGGATAGGAGGTGGGGGCGGCGGAGACGGCGGAGTCGGATTGTCCACCGACACTACCGATGCGCCGATGATAGGCAGCCCGTTGGACTCGGAGACTACGCGCCCCTGCAGCCGCACCGGGAGCCGGCGCATCCCCACCGCCGGCGCGCTCACGGGGAAAGTGGCATTGACGGGAATCGTGACCTGAACGGGATAGTTACGAAAACCCGGGGCTGCGAGTGTGTAGTTCACTTTGTAGCTGGTCGAAGACAGTTTCGGGAAAGAGAGTACCGGGCGGCCCGTGACGGCGTAGAGTCCTTCCGGTGTGTTCTTGCTCTGGAGATCGTCCCGCGTCAGCTCGACTGCGAAACCTGGCATATTGAAACTGCCGAAAGTCTCATCCGTTACGGCGCCTGTGATCACCGCATAGTAGGTCGTCGTCACGTCGGTCGTGACCGTGTACAACGTGCCGTCTGCGCCGCTGATGGTCCAGCTACTTGCCACTGTCGAACTCCTCAATTCGCCGACTGGATTTTCGAAAACACCTGATTTCTCTCGAGCACTGTGGAGGACTGTACGGGCTGCATTTCCGAATCGATGCTCGCCAGTTGAATCATGTAACTCACCGAAAGTTGATAAGGCTCGCTCAACGCCTCCCACACGAGGCTCAGTTCCTCGAGGGTCAGGGTTTCCAAAACTACGCGCAGTTGATCTGTCGTGCCCATCAGGATTCCTTGGAGATCGGCGCCGCGCAAAACGGAGTGGTCATACATTACCTGCAGAACCTTGCCCATGAGCGCGTGACGCGTTAACGGATCGTCGGCCACCGGCGTGATCAGGTAGTAAAGCAGTATGGGCAGCGGAGTGTTGACGATCTGGGTCGCACTGATTCGCTGCGGGGGTTCGTTGAGCATGTCGGCCATGCGGCTTACGCGATATAGCCACACTGAAATTCCCAGATTCTCGTGGACTTCCTGCATCTCCGGCGGAGAAAGCAGCTCAATCGGCACGTTCTTGATCTGACTGTCCGTGCTGTCGGTAATGTTTGCGGTTAGCAGCGTGCGCAGCGTCTGGCTGACGGCGCTGATCACCGGGTAGTCACTCATGTTTGCTCCCAGCAGCAATTTCTCCGTACAACTTCTCGTAGTCCTCGATAGCGGACGTTAACAAGCCGAGCAAGGCCTTGGCGTACGCCGGCGCAGCGATGATTCTTGTGTGGATACGAGGCCGACTTACAACCTCGTACTGGCCGAACGCCAACACAACTTCGAACGCGTTGTGGCCCACGTCGAAGTAATTTGCGTAGCGCGCTTCCAGCTCATCCCCGGTTTGGTGCTCGTGCGCTTCGTGCATCATCGGGCTTCCTGCGACTGTAATTGCACGTGTGTGGCCACAGAAATCCACAACGCCGTTCTTCGCGCACGGCGCGTGAAACGTATGAAATATGAAGCATGAAGGGCGGGGACAAGAGATCCGCGATTGGACTCGGTGTCACACCTGTACAGGAGCGGTGTGGTAATCGGAAGCGGATTTGGTCAATTCAGGCTTGGTGTAGCAACGACATAGCGCGCGTCACAAGCGAATGTGACAACTGTAACGCGATGTTACAGTGCACTGGCGCCACCACGGAGGGATGCGGCCACCGACGAGAGTTGATACTTCGCCATCTTTCTATAAAGGGTCATGCGCGACCATCTGAGTTTTTCGGCGGCGCGGCTTTTGTTCCATCTCGTGGCGCAGAGAGCTTCTACAAGCCGTTCTCGCTCGTCTGGCGACAAGCGCGGTTCCTGCGAGGTATCCAGCAGACGCGGAGGCAGATCGTCCACTTGGGCCTCATCCGAGGTGCAATGCAGAAAGATGCTTTCCAGAACGTTTTTTAATTCCCGTATATTTCCCGGCCAGTTATGCCGGCTGAGATGACGCATACAGTCTTCCGAGATACGGGCGACTTCATCGCCGCCCAGCAGCTTGCGGTAATGCTCGACCAGCAGATGAATGTCGTCTTTGCGCTCCCGCAGTGGAGGTAGCTCAACGCGCGCGACGTTCAGCCGGTAATAAAGATCGCGTCGGAAAGTGCCAAGCTCCGTCATGTTTTCAAGATCCTGGTTGGTAGCCGCCAAAAATCGGATATCGACTTTTTGCCGCTGCGTTCCGCCGAGCCGCGAGACCTCCTTCTTTTCAAGCACCCGAAGGATTTTGGCCTGGGCGGTGAGGCTCATGTCGCCGATCTCATCTAGCAGAACGGTTCCTCCTTCGGCCGATGCAAACAAGCCGTCACGCTTGCTGTCGGCGCCTGTGAACGCGCCGCGGATGTGGCCGAACAACTCGCTTTCGAGGAGTGGATCCGGAATCGCCGCGCAGTTCACGCAGACGAATGGTTTGTTGCGGCGGCTGCTCTGACTGTGAATGAACTCCGCCGCCAGTTCCTTTCCCGTGCCGGTTTCTCCCGTAATCAGGACCGTACAATCCGACGCAGCCACTCGCTTCATATAGTTCTTGACGCGCGACAGATTTTCGCTAGCACCCACCATCGCATCACACGACGGGTTCAGTTCCCTTTCCGCGGCCTGCCCCCACTGCCTATCGCGCCGCTGGCACCGTGCGCATCGTGCCAGCGCCTCGGAGAGAGACTGCGCCTCAACCGGCAGTGCAATGTAATCCTCAACTCCCAGACGCAGCGCCGCAACCGCGGTCTCCTCCGACCCTCCCGCCACGAGTAGGAGCATCGGAGTCTCCGGGCTGGCGCGCCTTACGTCGAATGCAATCCGCTGCCAATCCCGCGGACTCTGCTGCGAGTGTTCGATGAAGATCCAATCGGGGCGCACGGAAGCCGTGTAATTCTCTGCGTCGACGTCCAAGCGCCGCTCCGTCACGCGAAGGCCGCGGGACTCGAGGAGCGGAATCACATCCCCACATGCGCCGGCGCATGAATTGAAGAATAGCGCCCGTGAACCGGGGAGTTTCGCCTGGGGTGATTGCATAAAGACACCTTCTGGCAATCGTTATGCCACGAGACAATGCGCCGGGAGTCATCTCTCTTAATGCCCTATCAACCGCGCGGAGCTTTACCTCGGCGGGAACAGGTCGTGTATTGTTCAGCTTCGAGATTTCTTTGCCGAGCGAACTTCAGTCTGGAAGGAAGACGCTCCGAGCGTAAGTGAGGCAACGAAAAAGCTCGGAGCATTCAAAGCGGACAGGCACCCATCATAATGCGATTTCATTATTTTGGAACTGTTTAAAACTACTTTTGCCTAAATTTTCTTACACATAGCCGGCCGGGATGAGCGTTTTGCACAAAAGTAGTGCAACTCGGCCTTTATAAGCTCGGCGAGCGAGTAGCGATTAGTGAGTAGCGGACAATGGAACCCCTCATGTGCGATTGGCATGTTTGCGAAGCTAGATCACGACAATGTTTTCGTGAGCATCGCGATCACCGCACGGCTGAATGCCTTGTTGCCGTTGAGCTGGATGTACTTTCGTTGGGCAAGGTCTATGGGATAGGGGTTTCTTATACCAGCCGATAGCATGTCGCCCCCTGTGGCTGACGAGCTCGGCGATTGCGGTGGTTTGCGGTAGAGATCGGACATGAGCACGCCCTTGCTCGCACGATCACGGGCTGCTTTGATGTTTTCGGGCATGTTGGCGAGATCCCAAAGCACGCGGATCGATTCCACTGCGCGGCAACCAGGGGCCAGACGTCCATCCGGCAGCGTGGCGTAGATCGAGGGGACAACCCAAAAGTTCCGGGAACCCCGATTTCGGGCGATGTGGGCAGCTGTGAGGAATGCGTCTCGCAGGTTGTGAATTTCGGCGGCGGCTACCTTCTGATCTTCAGGCGCACTGATGGTGTCGACATACGCGTTCCAGGCTTCGGCAAGGCGCGGCTCGGGGATAGTCTTTTGCGGGTCTGACACCGCAGAGAATTCCGCCCGCGCTATGAGGCCAAGGAGAGAGTTCCTTGTCCAGGCAGAGGGCGTTTCCTTGGAGAACAGGTCGGCCAGGAAATCGACGAAGCGACGAGCATCCGCGGGTGTCTGGATGGTCGATGCTAATTGATCTAATTCCTCGGCTTGCTTCCGATGATTGGTAGGGAGCGCAGCCTTTGTTCTCTTCGCACCGAAATATCGAGACGTGAACAGAGCGATGGGATTCCATGCGCCAAAGAGCAAGTCCGACGGTCGTTTCATCGCCTGTCTCCCAAAGAAAGCAAGTTCGCCTTTCGTTAGAACCTTACCAAATCGTTCCAGAAACACGGCGTTTTCGGCAACTACTTCATCAGAAGACGAAAATGTTCTCGCAGTGCTTTCACCGTCCGATCAAAAGGATCTACGGAGCCGTAGGACCTTGAGAGCATGACACCGCCTTCCATAGTGGCAAGCACATAGGTTGCGAGGGCCTCGATATCCGTGCCTGCGGGGAGCTTCGCAGCTTGGAGGCAATCACGTACGGCGTCGATCCATCCGCGAAAATTCTCGGCGATGAGTTTGTGCGCGGGACGGTTTTCCGGATCGATTTCCAGCGCCAGGCGCCCGAGCGGGCAACCATATTGCGCATCCGTCATGACAATGCGTTCGCGATAACCTTCGAGGATCGCGAAGATGCGCTCGATCGGCTTGGTGGTCGCAGAGTAGGCCGGCTCGACGATCATCGGATGAAGCGCGACCAGATAGCTTTCCAGAACCTCACGGAGCAGCGCTTCCTTGCTGTCGAAGAAATGATAGAAACTGCCGGAGTTCACCTTCGCGTGGGCCAACAAGTCAGCCATCGAGGTGCCGGCGAAACCCCTTTCCCAAAATAAATAGCGCGCCGATTCAATGAGCCGCTGTCGAGTCACAGATCCGGTGGACTGCACGAGGATGGGCTTCTTGACCTTTGATGTCGGAACTACATTCGCCATAAGCACCCTAAAAATCTTTCTTGACAATTCAGGTTACGATGGCTTTACTTGAACGATCAACTAAGTGAGGTAGCTTTTATGAGAATTGCCTTTTTCGCCTTCCTTCTTGTGGCATCAGTGAGTGCTTCGGCACAGGTTGCCAGTCCCGTACGGACAGAGGATTCCACACAGGTGTTGAGAATTGAGATGACGATTCCCGCCTCCGTGCATGATGTCTGGGAAGCGTTCACGACTAACAAGGGGCTGAGCAGCTGGCTTGCGCCCGAGGTGTCGGTCGAGTTGAAGCCTGGCGGAGACTGGCTCGTGAAGTTTCCCGGTAGCACAGGGGGCGGCACCATTGTGAGCTTCGTACCTGAGCAGGAGATCGTGATCAGCGCGCTCGCTCCGGATCGCTTTCCGCATGTGCGAACCGCACGAACCCACGCGGTGTTCAAGTTCACGAGCATGGGAAACGGCACGCTTGTGAGCCTGACGCAAACGGGCTGGCAGAGAGGAGCAGAATGGGATGCGGCCTATGAGTATCTCGCAGCCGGAGACGCGCAAATACTCGCAATGCTGCACCATCGTTTTGTGGCTGGACCGACCGACTGGCAAAAGGAGATGTCTGAAACCGCGGACAAATCTGCTCATTCACGAGAAGGGGAGAAACGATGAACAGCCACATAAACTATGCGGCGGTGCTTGGTGCGGCTGTCTCATTATTCGCGCTTGGCGGTGTGTGGTATCGGATTTTTTCCGCGCCCTGGATGAAGGCCAATGGCTTCAAGGACCAACCGCCGGCTAGCAACCCGGCAAAGATATTTGGGATCAGTTTTCTGTGCAGCCTGGTGATGGCGTTCAATCTGGCCAAATTCCTTGATAGTCCGACGACGACGGCGGCCTGGGGAGCGACCGCCGGTTTCCTCGCCGGATTTGGGTGGTGCTTTATGGGAATCGCCATCGTCTGTTTGTTTGAGCACAAGCCCTGGAGTTACGTGCTCATCAACGGAGGGTTTCTGACGGTGGGCCTCACGGTCATGGGCCTGATTCTGGGCGCCTGGCGTTGAATCGCCTCCTATGATCAGTCGGCAAAGTCAAGGCAACTGGCGGTGGTCGAAATTGGCCCGCTTGAGTCGGCTTCTCGGTGACGCACTATCAGAGCGCAGAAGAACCTGCTACTCGTGGACCTGTCCAAGATAGAGGTCAAGCCAATCCAGAACGCCCTTCACAAGCTGTGGCCGGTCCTCGGTTACGTCGTGCGACGTCTCCAGAACGATGTGCTTCTTATCCTTTGCCGGGGTTCCGAGCATGTCGAACATGGGGTCTTGCGATAGATTCATGGAGAAGACGTAATCATAGCGTCCATTCACCATGAGTACAGGCATTTTCATGCGCGGAGCGAAGTCGGCCTGATCGCCGCCGGGAGGTGGTGGATCAAGGAAATAGCCTCCATCGAGAAAGATGGCCGTCTTGAGACGGTCCTGAAGTAAGGTCGCGTAGATGATTCCCCCGGCTGATCCCATGCTCACGCCAAGGTAGGCGAGCTTGCTGTTGTCGATGTCGGATCGAGTAGCGAGGTAATCAAGGGTGCGCGCGGCATCCTTATACCAGTCGGTAGTCAGCTGGATCGCCTGTGAACCGCTCGGAAGAGAGTACCGCAAACGCCGCTCGTAGGTGTCCTGATAGATGGGATAGGCCACGGCGCGTCCACTCTGGATGACGTAGTCGAAGAATTCGATATCACCGAGTG
>NZ_LMUT01000007.1:108211-131109 GCF_009765785.1 Granulicella sp. L46 | reverse complement strand
GTGATGAAATCTACACGCGCACTGGGGAAGAAGAGCACGGTCTGATACGGCGGTCGCACGTGCTTTGGCAGGAACAGATAGACAGCCATACGCTCGCCGCGATAGCCGGTATCGATTGTCACTTTCTCCTCACGCCAGTCCGCGGTCTCGGTAACGACTCCACCATCGGTAGCATTCAAGGGCGAGGTGGAGGGGGCATACATCACCTGATAGGCGTGAAAGACGTCGTCCGAAGCCGGCTTGTATTTGAGAAAATCTCGAGCTGCTACCCGCTTGATCGGCGCTACTGCCGATGGCGGCAGCGGGACGGTGTTCTTCACGCAGCGGAAACCATTCTCCTGCGAGCGATCAAATGGAGAAAGCGTCTCGGGGCTGTAATAAAAGTACGCGGGAGATTTCCAGGAGCCACCCAGGATGAACCGGTTGTCGTTGTCGTCCGCGTTGGTCACCCATTCCCGGACATTGCCAGCCATATCGTATGTTCCGTAGGGGCCCACTCCTTTATAGGCGCCGACGGGTGCCAGTGCGTTTCCTGGCATATTGCTCTGGGCCACGATGTAGCGCGCGTCCTCGGGGGGTGCTCCCATATACCACTGCTGCAGGACTGGAAGGTTTTTCCCGACAAACGCCGCGTAGGCGGATGCTTCGAACCAACTGACGCCAGAGACGGGAAGGTCTGCTTGTCCTTCGGCATAGTGGCCGGCGACCCAGCCGGCAGGGCCTGGGCGATTCGTGGTGTCGCGAAACGCCGCGACGGCTTCGGTCCAGGGAATCTCGCGGCCATCGCGAATGAACTTTTCTTTCCAGTATTCCTGCTTCTCGTACCCACCGCTGTCGACAAACTTTTGATAATCGCGGTTGGTCACCTCGAAGCGATCCAGATAGAAGGGGGGGATGGGGAACGGGCCGATAGCGCCGATGAACGCAATGATTCCCACCCAATTTTGCCCGGGCAGCGGCACCATGCCGGCCGGCGGTGGCTGCTTAATCGCGGGAGCGAAGTGCATGGATTTCTGAGCGCGCAGGCCCTCGACCAAATCTTCAGCGCCTGGGTTTGATATCTTCCAGCGAAAGAATCCCTGCGGAATAGTGATGCCGTTGAGGGGCGTGGTCCCAAGGGCACGCCACGGACCATTTGGCGTCGAGTAATCCTGCATCGCAACCTTGGCTCCCGACGACGAAGAGGCAATCGACGCGACCAGAGTATTTTGATCTGCCAATTGTTTTATCTGCGGGTCATCGGGCAGATAGCTCTGCGCTTTCTGAAGAACCCCGAACGCCTCGAGCGGTTTTCCTTCAGCAGTCAGATGAACAATCTGTGGCACCGCTTCTTCTCGCGCCCATTGCCTCCTGGAGGAGCGTTGAAAGAGAAATGCCGCTGCAATGATCGTGATCACCAGGGCAGCGACTGCTGCAAAGGCGATCGTCCGAGACTGTCTTTTTGGAGTCAGGCCGCGGGAACTTGAGGAGATTTCGGCCAGGAGTTCCGTCGCTTCGCGAAAGATCTCAGCAGATGATTGATACCGATTGGCAGGATCCTTCTCCAGGCAGCGGCAGATGATTTGATTCGCCAGCGGTGGAGCTTCCGGCCGGAGCGTGCGCAGAGACGCCGGGGGGTCGCTGATGATCGCATGCAGAATCGCGATATTGCTGTCACCCGCGAAGGGTGTTTGGTCGGTAAGCAACTGGAAGTAGATAACACCCAGGCTCCACAGGTCCGTCCGCGCGTCGACCGGATGTCCCTGCGCCTGCTCGGGAGACATGTACAACGGAGTTCCGATCAGAAAGCCCGTCTCCATCGACGCTGTCGCATCCGGAGCAAGCGGTGCGAGCAGCTTGGCAATGCCGAAGTCGAGCACCTTCGCATGCCCTCTCGGCGTGATCATCACGTTGGCAGGCTTTAGATCGCGATGAATCACTCCCTGTTCATGGGCCTCTTCGAGCGCTCCTGCGATCTCCCGAATGATCGACGTCGCTCGTTCGATGGCGAGCGGGCCGGCCTTCAACGCAGCAGAAAGAGTTTGGCCAGGAACGCACTCCATCACCAGGTAGTCCACTTCGTCCTGCTCGCCAACGTCGTATACGGCGGCGATATGGGGGTGGCTCAGCTTCGCCAGCGCCAACGCCTCTTTGCGAAATCGTCGGCGCGCCTCATCTCCTGTCACCAGACCGGGAGAGAGTATCTTGATGGCTACGACACGTTCGAGCTTTTGATCGCGCGCGCGATAGACCGCCCCCATACCACCGGAGCCAATGGGCTCGAGGACCGTATAGCGCCCCAACTTCTGTCCCGCGACCAGAACCTGTCCGACAAGTTGAGGGGCATCTGCGCTGGCTTCAAGGATAGGGTCGCCCATGAAACCACCCATGCGCTCGTAGTCGACGAGCAGTCTCTCGACGTCCGCGCGCAGCTCAGTCGATCCGCCACACGCACGCACGAGATAGTCAGAACGTTGCTCTGAGGGAAGGTCAAGAGCAGTTCCAAAGATTTCCTCGGCGGATTGCTCCTGGTTGGCCATGGTTATTCAGTTCTCTATGCAGATTAAATGAGCGACCGTACAGCCTATAGTATTTGTATTTCAGGTGAAATCCCGTCAGCGACGGTAGGATAATACCACAGGTAGACAGGAGGCAGGCCCACATGGAAGCTGAGAAGGGCGAGGTCACCCAACTCCTAAACAACATGGCCAAAGGTGATTCCGGGGCGGCGGAAAAGCTGTTGCCGCTGGTCTATTCGGAACTGCATCGGCTAGCTGCATCGTATATGCGCAGGGAGCGGCCCGACCATACCTTGCAGGCTACGGCTCTCATCAATGAGGCCTACCTCCGGCTCACCAAGGAAGACGGAGAGTGGAACAGCCGCGAGCATTTCATCGGGATGGCAGCAAATGTCATGCGGCACGTTCTCGTGGATTATGCTCGCGCTCATAAAGCAAAACAACGAGATGGCGGCATGAAAAGGGTTGAATTGAAGGAGGATCTGGCGATCTCCCCGGAGAAGATTGAAGAAGTCGTCGCTCTGGACGAGGCGCTGACACGTCTCGAAAGCTTGCACCCGCGACAGGGGAAGGTGGTTGAGATGCGCTATTTCGGCGGCCTGTCGGTGGAACAGATCGCTTCTCTTCTTGGGGTGTCGGAGCGGTCGGTGAAGCGCGACTGGTCACTGGCCCGCATCTGGCTTTTTCGTGAGCTCGAACAGGGTTCCGCCGCAGCCCGCGATGATCAGAAATAAAAAAGAAAGTGTGGCACCTTTTCCTGGCGTCTCCGCCTTATTGAGTGAAGGCGTTGATTGAGACGTCTTCCAAAAGGAGAAGCTCTCATGCTCACACTCTCAAAGTTGAAGATTCACATAGCCGTATTCGTCGCCGCGTTGACCATTGCTCTCGTGTCGCCGGCATTGCGTGCGCAAAGCACATCCATGCAGAGTGGGGTGGACATACCCTTCGCATTCACAGTCGGGTCCACCCACTTCGCGCCCGGCAGGTACATCCTCACCCACCCCTGGGAACATCTCCTCATGGTTCAAGGCGCAACGCGTTCAGCGCAAGCCATGAGCTCGTACGAGACCAGTCTTACCCCGTCCGGGACGAGCAAAGTCATCTTCCACCGCTACGGCAACCAATATTTTCTTCGCGAAGTATGGACGAAGGGAAATGTAGACCACCTCTGCTGCCCCGAATCTAAGGCTGAACAGGAAGCCGAGCGGGCTGAGAGCGGAGACGAGCGCGCCGCCGTGCTGACTCATAACAACGTGGAGATCGCTCTTCTGGAAAGTCCCCGATAGCGGAGATCGCTCAAATCGCCAGGCGCAGCAACCACGAAACTGAATCGACGGAAACTTCAGCGTCACAAGTGCAGGGCGCTGGCCCACTTAAGTCATTTGTTTTGTGGTGTCGGGAGGGGGGGGACGCCCCCCACCAGTTTGCCCTGACTAGAACCTCGAACCGAGATCGCGCCGAGTTAGGAATCTTCGAATCGCTCTGCCAGGAAAACCTAGGTTGCGGACTATCTATGCATCGCGGATCGAGAGAGCGTTCGTCCTAAGGTTAACCGGAGCGGCGTGCGCCGACGCTTTAAGGGCGATGAAGCATAAAGCAACTTTGAGTATTTGTAACTCTCCGTCTTTCAAGTTTGGCGAACTTAGTGACGGTGTTTGAAATGATACCCAATGATTTACGCGCGAATCTTCGAGCTCAATGCAAGACTCATTCATCGGCCTTTCTCCGGCGGGACGAATCTCGATCAAGCAACAACCTTGTCTGCATTGCAAGCGCGATATACGAGCGTGCGCTCACAGGAATGAGTTGTAATGCGAGAGTTGACCCACAATCGGCCGTACGTATTCGACAAAATCCTGCGTTACTGTATCCGCGCCTTTGATTAGCCAATGATCCGGAATACGGCGACTGAAAGAGGCAGGGGTGCTTAATTGAACGAGGTCGCAAGCGTTCGCCGCTTGAGCGCTGAGCGGAAGCAGGGTCACCATCTTATTCGTCGCTCCCGCCATCAGGGCGCGGACCCCCTCGCGACCGACGATAGCCCCGTCGGATCGGTCCTGCTCTGAAACGTGCGCCATGGAGGAACGGCCGATCAGACCTGGTTTTTCGCTACGGCACCGAATGCCCAACTGCTCTGCGACAACTCCCGAGAGGTATTGGGCCACGCCTCCAATCAGCGGCCGGTTAGGCGTGCCGGTACGAGAGGCGATAATTTGCTCGAATACCGGGGTTCCACCAGCATCAACAATACCTTCGGATACGACGACCAATGCGCATCCAAGCCGGCTCACGACCGCGTCAAGATCCGCAAGGAAGGCGGAGGTTGAGAACGGGATTTCTGGAATGTATACGAGCTGCGGAGCATCGTCTGGTCTACGCCTCGCTAGAGTTGCAGAGGCGGCAAGCCAACCAACGTCACGGCCCAGAGTCTCGAAAATGGACACGGGTTGAGGAAGTGAGCGCAGGTCCATTGAGAGGTCGAGGGTCGACTGCGCAACAAATCGGGCGGCGCTTCCGAAGCCTGGGCACCGATCAGTCGCAGCGATGTCGTTATCAATGGTTTTTGGAACGCCTATGATTTGGACTTCGAAATGTGCATTGTCGCAGAACTGGCCGAATGCCTGTGCTCCCCGCATCGTGCCGTTCCCTCCCATAAAAATGAGGTAGCGAATTTCGAGATCTTTCAAGTGTTGAACACAACGCTCGAGGTCTTCGTCAGTGGGCTTGAAGCGCGATGATCCAAGGGCGGCCCCAGGGCTGTTTGCAATGGACGCCAGATCGGCGTGTGCGGAGGAAGTGAGATTAACGATGTCGCCGGAGGAAAGGCCTTTCATTCCCGAGCGTGCTCCGAGGATCTTTCCGATCCGAGATTGTTTAAGGCCCTCTTCAACGATACTTACCAAGCTCGTATTGAAAACTGGCGTCGGCCCCCCGCCTTGTATCACCAGTAGGTTCCCCGCTGACATGTCGACTGCCTTTCTTCCTCCGGCGATTGGAGTCGAGATCGCGCAGAGCTACTCTATTGTTGCAATCGCGGGCACGCCGAACGAGAGCGCCTACAGTACTTTACCTTGCAGCGGTGTGTAGATTAAATGCGGACAACAGATTCGGCTTTTCAGCCGGTCTGTTGTCCGCATTTTCCTAACGATAACTAAACGAACACCACAACGTTAGAACGTATAAATGGCGGAGAGCTGGAGCGTTCTCGGTGCCGAGCGCGTTCCCGTGATCACTCCAAAGTTCGGATTGCTGCCTCCGCCGAGATAGGTGTTGGGGTTGCCGTAGCTAGAGATGTTGAAGGCATTGAATGCATCCAGTCGCAGCTTGAGGTTTTGTTCACCGATCGTCCGGAAGCCCTTCTGTAGACCCAGGTCATAGTTTTGAAAGCCTGGGCTGCGTTCCGTGCCTATGTGAGCATCTCCGAAGTCTCCTGTAGCCCCGCCCGAGCGGCCGTAGGCGCTAACGCCGTTGTCGACGCCGCGGGAGGAGCACTGTGGGAGGACGCCTGGGTCGGGATCGCAACTGGCTGACGGATCCGTTCCAAACCACTGGAACAGGCCGCTGTGTACGCCGCGGTTCACGATCTTCATCGGACGGTACTGATTGACATGCTGCGCATAATCACCAACCTGCGCCTCGGGACAGTTATTGTTGCAACTCGGCCCATTTGTGATGGTGAGCGGGAATCCCGTATTGACCTGCAGGTTCATGGATAGCTGCCAGCCTCCCGCCACCGCATCTTCAAAACGGTTCCAGTGGCTTCCAAACTGCTTGTTATGGCCGAACGGAAGCTGGTAGACCAGTAGTCCCGTAAGATTGGTCCGGACGTCGAAGTTACTGGGACCGTAATCTCCCATCGGATCATTGATGTTCTGCCAGTACGAATCGGCGCCAGAGGCACCGTCCACACCGAAATAGCCAGGGCTATTCGTCAAGGATTTGCCGTAGGTGTAATTGATCATGTAAGTCAAACCGTTCCATGGGGTCTGCTGCTTCAAGGTGGCTTGCAGAGCGTTGTAATTTGAAATGGCTCTGGACGCGGTTTCAATAACTTCTCCGCCTTGGCCCACAAGTGTGTTGAAGGGAACAATGCTCTGGAAGCATGCAGCGTCACAGCCCGGTGGCGGATCCTCGGTGTACTGATTGAGCGCGATGGGCACGGCAAGATGCTTGCCGATCTGTCCAACGTAGCCTGCCTGAATGGTGGTTCGGCTGTTGATCCGATACTGCAACGTCAAATTGAATTGCTGAATCAGGGCAGGACGTATATCAGGATCCCACGCACGGTAACTGGCGCCATCAACATTCGTATTGCTGGCAGCTGTGAAGCCATTCTCTACCTGCGCACCGCTCCCGCCAGTGGTGGCTCCCGGGGTTGGCGGATTGATTGTGAACGACGGCTGGAAAGGTGGGTTTTGGGTCATACGAAGTCCCGTACCCGTAGATTCCAATTCGTCCGTTGTTCCATAGCCGCCACTCAGGACAAGGTTTGGATTGATCGACCATGCAAAGCCAAGGCGCGGCATGACGTTGAAGTAATAGGGGCGATAGAGGGCCCGGCTGTTAGTTTTTCCAGTTGCCGGGTTGTACGCTCCGGCTAATTCGAGCATATCGGAGATCGGCGTTCCGGCAGGCGCAAACTTGGCAAGAGGGATGTTGACGTTGACCATCTTGTTATTCACTTCGTAGATCGGCTGCTCGTACGAATAGCGCAGCCCTAAGTTCAACGTAAGGTTAGGTTTTACCTTCCAGTCATCCTGGACATAGACGGCATCGCGCCATTGTCTCTGTCCGAACGGTCCGGTTGGGCCGGCGACCTGAGCGAAGTCGGCTTGATCCGTCAGAAAATCGGCAAAGCCGCTGCCTGTGAATTCACCACCATAATCGAACCATCCAAGCTGACCTCCGATGTTCGCGGGAGCATAGAAGGCCTGCTGGTAACGGACAAAATCCACGCCGAACTTTGTCACATGATTTCCGTGGACCCAGGTTATCGTGTCGTTGTAATCGAAGTTGTTATCCAAATTGTAGGCTCCCGTGTAATAAGCGGTGCCGAAGTTTGAGATCTCGTCGTTCAGGGCCATGTACGTGAATCCCGCGATAGCCTGGTCGGGGAACGGGATACCCACCTTCTCATTACCTGTCGTACCGAATAGACCCGACGGATCGCCCACAATGCCCTGATTCAAAACAATCCTCGTGAAACCTGCCCGAAAATTGTTCACTAATTTGGGAGAGAAGATGTGGGTATAGGCAAACGAAAAGTTGGTAAAGGGATAGGAGTTGCTCGTCGGAAACAACGCCTCCTCCGGCAATTGGGTCTGCGCGTCTCCAGCGTCGCCGCGGGTGAACTTTGCCAAAAACGTGTTGTTGTTATTGAGCGTGTAATCCACGCGAATATCTCCCTGGTCATTGCGATATTCAGAATCCGAAGGCCCAGTGAAGTTTCCGCTCGCATAAGTTCCTGTTGCAGCGGGAAAATTTGGAAGAGGAAGTAGATTCGGGTGAGTGACGGTCTCGGCGAATAGATACTGTGCAACAGAGTTTAAGATTGGGACCTGATTGTTGACATACGGGGGTGCGTTGTCTGTACCACCGATGGAATTGTTCACCAACTGCAGCCCTTCAATTGCCAATAGGCCTGACAGATCAGCAATACCCGGTGTGCCCCCAGGCGCAAGTCCACGCTCCGCTAGTGTCGGAACGCCCAGGCGTACGGTGCTATTCGACTCGTGCCTCAGCCCGAGATAGTTCGCGAAGAAGAACAGCTTGCCCTTGACCAGGGGCCCACCGACCGAGCCGCCGAATTGATTCTGCGTGAATTGAGCTCGCGGAATGTAAAAACCGGGACCCTCGATCTTGTTCGCGTAGGTGTTGGCCTGCAATCCACTGGCCTGGTGATACTCGAAGAGATTTCCGTGGAACTTGCTTGTGCCGCCCTTGGTCACCATCACGACTTCACCGCCGTTCACGTTGCCATACTCGGCATCGGCGTTACCCGTGATCACATGCACTTCTTGAATCGAAAACGGAGACGGGTTGTAGCCGAGCGCGTTATTCAGCGTCTCGTTGATATCAATACCGTCCAGGATGTAGCTGTTGGCCTGCTGGCGATTGCCATTGAAAGAAGGCTGCCCGTCGGCAGGCTCGCTCGCGTTAGGCGTATACGCGTCTCGTTCCGTGCCCAGTTGGCCACCCATGTAGCCGACATTAGGATTGATGGCCCCTGGAACAAACAGGGTCGCAATCTGAACGTTCAATCCATCCAACGGCATGTTTTCGAGCGTTGCAGAATCGATCGACGTGCTCACCGTCGAGTTTTCGGTATTGAGCGAAGTTGTCTTCTCGTTGACCTTTACTGTTTCGGACGACCCGACAGTCAACAGGGCGTTGATCGAGGCGATCTGATCGATTTGGAGACCAAAAGGCCCCAGTTCCTGTGCGGCAAACCCGGGCGCTGTAACTTTCACGTTGTAGGTGCCGATGGGAAGAAACTGGATGTTGTACAAACCGCTGCGGTCGGTGAGTGTATGCGTCGTAACGCCGGTGTCGACATTCGTCGCCGTGACATTCGCGCGTTGAACGACAGCGCCGCTTGAGTCGGTGACTGTGCCGCGGATCGAGCCGGTAATGGTCTGGCCCAAGCACGCCATGCCACCGCTACAGATCATCAGCAGGATACCGCCAAGCCACGCCAGCTTCAGTCTCTTTTGCATAAACCTTCCCTTCAAAGCACGTCTGTAGATTCAGAGAACTGCAATGCGCAACGAGTTCATCGAAAGCAGGTGGCCGAGCAACAATAGCAATCCAAGAACGGCGGCGCCGGGAGAAGCACAGAGTCGACGAACCGTTGCGAACGAGCGATGCTGGGCAAGTGCCTAACGGATCGCCGACTACTATGAATTTGCACGAATCTAAATTGTGCGGAGTTACCGTGTCAAGACTTATTGTTATCTTTTCTTGTCAAACATGAAAAAAGATAACTGACCGAAACAGCTTTTTAGGGTAAACATGCTCTCTCTGAGCTGGAACATTGAGCTCACCTTTGCTTGCGAGTTGTTTTTTGGACCGCGCAATCTTGAGAAGGCTTCCACACCCGAACCTTCCCCGCTCGCCAACCTCAGGCTCGGCAAATCGACGACAGGAGGACGCCCGACAGGGTTCCGCATAACCGCAGGAGTTATTTCAACGCTAGCTTTCGCAACGCCAGGCCTAGACCAAGGTCACTTTGATATTGAGACCTTGAAGCGCGTCTGCTGTTTCTTTAGGCAGATTGCTATCCGTGATCACGTGATGAATCATGTCCAGATCAACGATCTTCGACAAGCTGCGCCGCTTGAATTTTGTGGAGTCGCAGACGACAACCACCGTCGACGCGGCCTTGACCATGGCTCGATTTACCCGAGATTCCATCACGTTTGGCGTTGTCAGTCCCGCCTCGAGATCGAAGCCATCGACCCCAAGAAACAAGATATCGGCATGCATGTCACGCAGAGTTTCTTCTGCCAGAGGTCCAACCAGCGAAAACGAATTTTTGCGGAGTGAGCCACCCGTCAACAGAACCTCGAAGTCTGTTCCGTTCAGCTCTGCAGCGATATTCACGGCATTTGTGATGATCGTCAGGTATGAGAACTTCTTCAGCAAACGAGCGATAGCCGTCGTCGTTGTTCCAGAATCGAGAAGAACGCAGCGGCCTTCCTGGATGAGGTCGATGGCCGCGGCAGCGATTCGCTGTTTCTCCCCGGAATGAAGCCCCTCTTTTTCTTTCAGCGATGGATCCGACAAAGTGCCGGTGCTCGGCAGCAAGGCCCCGCCGTGGGTACGGTGCAACTGGCCTCGGCTCTCGAGATAATCGAGGTCCTTGCGTATGGTGATGCGGGAGATGCCGAGAGACGCGGAAAGTTCGTCGACTAAAACCCGACCGTGTTTCTGGGCCAGCGCGAGAATATATTGACGGCGTTCTTCAATCAGCATCTGCTGGCCGCGCTGCTGCTCTGTCGAAGAGACTATCTTCGTTCGGCCTTTTGTTTTCATACCGGAAAAGACTACATGCGGCGTTTCATTAATGCAATGAAAAGAAAGGTACCACTGCTTCTCTTTGGAATGATCGCCCAAGATTGCTACGAATGGACTTCCGCAAGCTGTCGTTTGACGAGATTCCAGGAAAATTATTTCTATTAGTGAATACCAAACCCCGGCACGACGCGGCTAAGGACTCCATTCGGACTGGGTGTATCCGGTGCGAGTCCGAATTCGATGCTGGAAAACAGGCCCAAACATTGCCCGAATAGAACATTAACGACCGCACTATAGAAGTCTGGAATCACGGCCGTCACTTCCGATGCCAGCAACTGAGTCTTTCGGAGACCATCCAAATCACAGGGGCCCGAGGCGTTGACCGCGATCGCGAGCCCAACAATATTCTTGCCCTCAATCTCGCGCAGCAGATCCATCTCGTAGCGACGGCGCGCTTCGTCCGACGACAGGAACAGTACCAACAAGGTGTGCTCGTCCAGGGCGGCCATCGGCCCATGACGCAGCCCCAGTGTTGTCTCCGACATGGTCTTCACATTGCCGCAGCTCAATTCCAGCAGCTTGAGGGCGGATTCGGCAGCCAGACCAGCCAGGTCACCTGAGCCGAGGAAGCAAGCGCGCTGGAAGCGTCTGGCTGCAAGCGACGCAGCCAAGGTCGCTGCCTGATCGAGAAAGGGTCCCGTAGCGCGGCATATTTCAGCAAGGATCGAACGATAGACATCGAGGGTCCACGCATGCGCTAGCGCGTGGCCGGAGATCACCATATTGGTGAACGAACCGGTCATGGCCAGGCCTTGATCGTTTGTTTCCTTACCAAGGAGGAGGCTGAGACAATTATCCTGTCCGCGGATCATCTGCGCCATGCTGCCTGTGCCGTCGCACGAAATCACGATTTGGGCAATCTGCGGCTGTTCGACCAAGGCGCGTTGGAGAACAGCGACTCCTTCCGGGGAATCGCCAGAACGCGAAAACGAGATCCAAAGTCGACGCTTTTCCGGCACAATATATTCCGCGAAGCTCGTCAGCAGCGTCGTACTCGGTATCGCTTGAACATCGCATTGCCACTGATCACGAAGCAGCGCGACAAGGCATTGGCCAACGTAATCGGACGTTCCGGCGCCGATCAACGTGACCGCCGGGCGCTCGGATTGCGCTCCCCTTAGACCGCACCGTTCCAGAAACGAGCGAATTTCGTCGACACGATCTTCGATGATGCTCAGAGTTGACGGCCATACCGCGGGCTGGCGAGCGATCTCGACTGGCGTGTACAGCATTCCACGCTCTTGTCGCTCAGCCTTCGGTAGTTGCAACAACTTCTCCAGGGGATTCATCTGTTTCACTACGCTCCTGATCTTCTGCCCAGTACCTGTTCACAGTTCACCGCCGCCAACCTCTAGTGCAGGTAGCAGCGGTCAGGTTTGCAGTGTCTCCGCCGCCAGCCTGATTTCGGGAAAATGATGTCTGTTCAGAAACGCATCTCTCTCTGGCGTGCGGAGAAAGGCTTGAACGCCTCCAGCCTGCGTGGTAGAGAGTGCACCGGTAATATTGCCTGCGCGTGCGCTTTCCTCAGGACTTTGTCCGTGAAGCCAAGCAGCAAGAAACCCGGCATTAAAGCTGTCGCCCGCGCCGATGCTATCAACGGCGTCAACCAAAATTGGGAGAACGGAGGTGAGATTGCCCCGGTTTTGCACCAGGGCGCCGTCTGCGCCGCACTTAACGACGATCAAGGGAACTTTTGAGGAGAGCACTTTGAGCGCCTCCGCAACTGTATCGCGCCCCGCAATTCTGCAAACCTCTTCGCGGTTGGGCAACAAAATGTCGATCAGCGGCAAAACCTCGGTAAGAACCCCGTCCCAATGACCCGATGGATCGTCATTGGTATCGAGTGAGATGGTTACTCCGCGCGATTTTAGAGTGGTGAGTAGATCCGGAAGTCCCCTGTGGAGACCGGTTTGCAGAAACAAAGACGATAAATGTAAGTGGCGCGCTGACGCGAGAGCATCGATATCGAGATCGCTGACCGCAAGCAATTCAATCGTTCCTGGATAAGTCAGTATGCGACGTCCGCTATCGTGCGGCAGCACGACGGTGACCCCCGTTGGAATTCCATCGCCGTTTTCGACCACGCGGCTAACGTCCACCCCTGCAGATCGAAGGTACTCAACCGCAATTTTACCAAAAGAATCCGCACCCACCTGCCCTGCGAAGATGACGCCCAGACCGAGGGACGCAAGATTGTGAGCAAGAATTGCTGAAGAACTGCCCAGGGTCATTATGAATCTAGATGCAAGGAGCTCTTTTTCCAACGGAAGCTCCTGCGGCAGTCCATACAGGATCAGATCCAGGTTTAACTCGCCGGCGATTGCTACATCAACCCTGCTCATGACGGCAGCCCTTTGCTTTCTATTACGATTATGTATCATATCTTACGATTTGTTAGCAAATAAAAATAAACAACTACCCTTTGAGATTATCTTCCCAACAATTTCTCTTGATGCTTATCTTTTTATTTCGATATGCTGATCCAACCAACGTGCAAGGACAGGCGTGATGTACTCTTACCCACAACGCGGGCTCGATCCAAAATCCCATCGCATGAGGAATTAGCAGTGTCCGAATCGCCAGCAGACAAATTCGTCGACATGGTAACGGCAAACGCTCATGTCGATCTGCCCATCAGCGATTTTCATCCTCGATCGATGCTGGCCAGTTCCCATCATACGATTGAGAAGGCCCGCTTCCCAGTAATCGACTATCACAATCATTTGGATTCGCTTGAACCACGTGATGTCCTGCATATTATGGATGCGTGCGGAATCGAAAAGATCGTGAATATCACGATGAAGGTTGGCCGGGAAGCGTTCGGGATCATGGACAACTTCCACCATGCGTCCCCGGACCGATTCGACACTATCGGCTGGATGGATTGGAGCGGGGTGGAGAAAAATGATTTCGCCCAAATAAGCTGCGACCGCCTCGAGCGCTTGGTTGAACGCGGCGCTGTCGGCATCAAATTTTGGAAAGACCTGGGCTTGCACATCCGGGACGGGTATGGCCAACTACTCCGGATCGATGACGAACGGCTGGCGCCCATCTTTGAGAAAGCCGGTGACCTGGGAATTGCAGTGATGTTTCACACAGCGGACCCCGATGCGTTCTTCCTTCCGATTGACGCCTACAACGAGCGTTTCGAAGAGTTAGCCGCTCATCCGGACTGGGCCTTCCACAACTCATTTTATTCCAAGTCTGATTTGCTCGACCAGCGGGATCGAGTCATCAGCCGTCATCCTCAGACGAAGTTCGTGGCCGCTCACGTCGCCGAAAGCGGCGAAAACCTTCAGCGCGCCGCCCAACTTCTCGAGACGTGCCCCAATGTTTCAATCGATATCAGTGCTCGTGCATCCGAGCTCGGTCGGCAGCCATACGCCGCGCGCCACTTTTTCTTGAAATTTGCAGATAGGATTTTGTTCGGTTCCGATCTGCTGCCCGAAGAAAACATGTACCGGCTCTACTATCGATTTCTCGAAACGGACGATGAATATTTCGAGTACCCCTCGCACGCTTCGCGACAGGGCCGATGGAACATTTACGGCCTCTACCTGCCGGATGACGTTTTGCGGAAAGTCTATCGCGAGAATGCGCTTCGGCTTTTGCCCTAGACCATTATTCCTCGCGGAACGATGAAGCCATCGTTCCGCCCTTGACGTTCGGTCGTTCCGGAGTAGTAAGTCGCTAGAGTTGCTGATGCGCTCCTCTCAAAAAACATGGATCATGTCATTCCCCTCATCCGCTACGTAGAGATTCCCGTTGGCGTCCAAGGATAGGTGGAACGTGGTGTTCATGGTCGCCGAGGTCGCTGGACCGCCTTCTCCGCTATAGGTGCCGCTGGTACCGCTGATTCCAGCTACCGTGCTGATGTACCCGTTCGTTCCAATCACGCGCACAGAGCTATTCGAACTATCCGCAAAGTACACAGCACCGCTCGAGCTCACAACGATGCCGATCGGCGTATTCATCTGAGCGGATGTGGCCAGACCTCCGTCTCCACCATGGCCCACAGTGGTTGCTGTCCCAGCCGCCGGCCCTCCAATCGTAGAAAGGACTGCCGTGGTGCCAGACAGCTTCTTGATCTTGTTCGAGGTAGAGTCAGTGAAATATACGTTGCCGGATGAGTCCCCATATAACCCGAAAGGACCGTTTGTCGCGGTATTTGCTGTACTCGTGGCCCCATTGTAAGCAATCGAGCTTCCACCGTCATTGTCATTCGGGTACGTGGCAACACTTTGCCCACCCGCGATGATGTAAGCATAGCCTTGCTTCAAGCTCGTATAACCCTCTGCCGTCAGGATGGTTTTGGCGGGCGTTCCCGAAGTGTTGTACACCACTTCGACATCGTTCGAGCCATAGTCCGTGAAAAAGACATTTTCGGCGCTATCCACATAGACATCGTGCGGAGTGGGATTCGTCGATGCGGCACCTACCACATTCGAACCATCCGCTATATGGTAGGCGTATCCGACATGCAGCCCGTAGCCTACTACGTACGCCGCGGGGTCGGCGTTGAGGAGAGCATCCGCGGGATTGGTACCTTGACCTGAAACTTCGCCAGCATAGAACATATAGACCCGGTTGTAGCTCCAGTCCGCAACAAGTACATTGCCATAAGAGTCGACAAACAGTCCCGAGAGCGACGCCGGTCCCGTCTCATTCAGGCTGGAAACCGGATATACATCTCCCACTACAGGAGAAGTGATGCCGCCCGCCGCAAGGATAGCCTTCGCCGCACCACCGCCCTCGTAAATGACGTAGAGGGAGTAGTTATAGGAGCAATTCCAGGCGGTGCTGCAGGTATCGAAATAGATATCGCCACCGGCACCATTGATTTTAGGAGCCACAGCGACGCCAACGGGAGCTCCAATGCTGTGGCCGTGCGCCACCATTCCGCTGGTAGGAGCAGTCGTGCCGCCCTGAACGCCCGCAAGCGTGCTGATGGTTGCCAGGTTGATGGTGTACGTGGCCGAACCAACCGCGCTATTTGTATAGCCCGCTTTCACGGCGATCGCCTTTACGGTCTCACTGGTGGCGACGCTTATGGCCGCCGTGTACTTCGTCGAGCTGGTGGTCGGCGTTGTGCCGTTGGTGGTGTAGTAAATGGTCGCTCCCGAAGTAGCGGACGCAATCACTACCACTTGCGCGGAGCTATACGTTCCTCCCGCCGGACTAAACGTCGGCGTAGCCGCGGCTCCGTTGATAGTGTAAGCAGCCGATGCAACTGCGCTATTGGCATAGCCCGATTCCACGCCAATTGCCTTCACCGTCTCTGTTGTAGAAACCGTAATGGGGCTGGTGTATTTTGTGGAGCTTGTTGTTGGCGTCGTGCCGTTCGTGGTGTAGTAGATGGTCGCGCCTGACGTCGTCGTACTGATCGTCACCGTCTGCGCGGGACCGTAGCTTCCAGCCGCTGGACTAAAGGTCGGTGTCGCCACAGCACTGCTATTGATCGTGTAAGTGGCCGATCCGATTGCGCTATTGGTATAGCCCGTCTTCACCGCGATCGCCTTCACCGTCTCTGTGGCGGACACGGTGATAGCGCTTGAGTACTCCGTCGAGGCCGTGGTTGGTGTTGTTCCGTTGGTGGTGTAGTAGATCGTCGCCCCAGATGTCGCTGTACTAATCGTCACCGTTTGCGCCGACGTATACGTTCCCGCTACTGGACTGAAGGTTGGCGCGGCCACGGCTCCGTTGATGGTGTAGGCCGCGGAACCTACTGCGCTGTTGTTGTAACCGGCCAATACTGCAAGCGCCTTGATCGTCTCACTGGACGAAACCGTGATCGCACCCGTGTACTGGGTGGAACTGGTCGTCGGCGTGGACCCGTTCGTGGTGTAGTAGATGGTTGCTCCTGACGTCGTTGTGTTGATCGTGACGGTCTGCGCGGGCCCATAACTTCCTGCGACTGGACTAAAGGTTGGGGTGGCGACCGTTGCACCAATGGTGTAGACGGCCGAAGCTACCGCACTATTTGTGTCTCCCGTCTTCGCGGCGATCGCTTTAACCGTTTCGCTGGATGACACGGTAATCGGGGTCGAGTACACGGTAGAGCTGGTGGTGGGTGTCGTTCCATTCGTGGTGTAGTAAATCGTTGCTCCGGACGTTGTTGTGCTGATGGAAACAGTTTGCGATGAGGCATAGGGGCCGCCAGCCGGGCTAAAGGTCGGCGTGGCAACCGTCGTTCCACCTATGCCGGTCCCCGTAAAGTTCAGCGACTGGTGAGCGCTACTTACGTTGAGGTTGTTGTCGGTGAGGGTTGCCGATTCATTCAACACACCACCTGTCGTCGGTTCAAAGGCGAAGCTCAGGGTGCAGTTGGTTCCGGTAGTCAGATTTTGCGTGCCGGTGGAGCAAGTGCCTCCGCTCTGCCGTGTGAAGTCCGTCGGCGCGGCGACGCTGGACAAGGTAAATGTTTCGTTGCCGATGTTCGTCAGCGTGAAATTCTGCGGCACGCTTGTGGAACCAACGTTGGTATAGGGGTAGCTCAACGTTGCTCCTGCTGCGCTTACCTTCTCCACCATATTGGCGCCGTTGCCGATGTTCTGACCATCGGCGACGAAAAGATTACCAGCACCATCCACTGCGATTCCCTGTATGAGACCCAGCTGGGCGCTCGTCGCATATTCAGGCGTCGCTGTGGGAACCGTTCCGCCCCCGCCAGCGACCACAACGATCTGCCCCGCGGTATTCATCTGCTCAACCCAATCATTCGAGAAATCACCGATGTACAGATCACCCGCGCCGTCCACTGCCAGTTCCGCAGGGTTGTTCAGGGCGACACTGAGCGCGGATTGCGGCGTCGCGCCAGGTGTATTACCACCGCCTCCAGCCACTACCGTCAGTTGTCCCGATGCGTTGACCTTCACGATGAGGCTGACATTCTGATCAGAGATATACATATTTCCGGCGTCATCGAAAATCATGCCGGTTGGCCCGCTGAGCGCAACGCTGGTAGCAGATTGTGCCGTTGTGGTGGGTTGGTTACTGCCGCTTCCTGCGACCACTACGATCTGGCCGGCAGGGGTTAGCTTTTCAACCTGGTTGTTGTAAAAATCTGAGATGTACACGTTGCCGGAGCTATCGGTCGCCAGACTATTGACGGCATTGAGCGAAGCATTGAGGGCCGGCTCCGCGGTGGTTGTTGGAACGGTGGATCCACCACCGGCGACGATTTGTATATCTCCTGTCGTCGCAGAAACCATTTCGACAACGTTCGGGTTGCCGTTGCTCGTAATGCCTGCATCGACGATGTAGAGATTCCCAGCGCCGTCCACCGCGATACCTTGCGGACACGTAGCAGATCCAAGCGCCGGAGTCGGTGTCGTGCTGGGCGCTGGAGCACCACTCTGGAACGTATAGTTTCCAGCAACAACAACGATCTGATTCGTCTGTGGATTGACCTTGTAAGCCAGGCAATTGATATCGTCCGCGATGTATAGGTTCCCTTCTCCGTCCATAGCGAGGCCCGAGCCGTTATTCGATACACTGATCGCCGCCGCAGTCACCGATTCCGGGGTGGCGGTGACGCCGTTACCGCCGCCGCCAATTGCCATAAACAGTGAGCCGGGAGATACTCCCACTTCCGGTCCCTGCCCGATGGCCGCCACGCCCGCGATCCCGACCACGTCACTGTTATTGTTCAGTGACAACGGTGCGGACCGAATCCCAGGGTACTGTGGCTTGAACGTAACGGGTACGTGGCACACCGTTCCCGCAGCATTCACTGTCCCTCCGACAGTGCAGCCGGTGACCGTGCCCACTACAAATTCTTGCACGCCGTTTTGCGCCGTGGGGGTCGTGATACTGCTGATCGCCGTGGCCGCTTGCAATGTAATGGAGACGGTCGTTGCCGCGGAGCTGGAACCTACCGCGGTTGTCGGCAGCGTTGCAAACACACCGTTAGCGACCGCAGACGTATAAGTAAACTGATCGGCTGAAGTCGGCGCGCTGTCATAGCTGGATGTGTCCACGGTAACGTCCACGGTCCCACCGCCTGCTGCGGAAGTCGCCGTGATCTGCGTGGACGAATTCACGGTGAAACTGGCCGTGTCAGAACCGAACTTTACCGCCGTCGCTCCGGTGAATCCGGTGCCTGTGATGACGACCGTCGTTCCGCCGGCAGGAGGCCCGGTATGCACACTAAGTCCGGTCACTGTCACAGGCGAGGTATAGGTGTAGTGATCGGCGCCGCCCACCGCGCTCGTACCGTTTGAGGTCGTCACGGTAATGTTGACCAAGCCTCCATCAGGGGAAGAATTGGACGGCGACGTCACCGTTGCACTTGTCGATGAGCTAACGACAACGTTTGAGCCGGGTGTGTTGCCGAAGTCAACAATCATGCCGCTGACGAAACCCGTACCGGCGATCGTCACCGATGTTCCGCCCGCGACAGTGCCGCTGGACGGGCTGACGCTCGTCACCGTCGGCGCGGCCTCATACGTGTATAAGTCCGCACTGCTGGTTGCGCCCGTTCCTTGATAGGTGGTGACGGTGACATTGACCACACTGGTTCCAGCGGGCGCGGTCGCGGTAATCTTCGTGGAAGAATTTACGACCACACTTGTCGCCGCCGTATTACCGAACATCACGGTCGCACCCGACGAGAAGTAGGTGCCTGTGATCGTGACAGAGGTGCCACCAGCGGCCGGACCTTGCGAGGGGCTCAGCCCTGTGACCGTAACCGGCGACACATACGTATAAATGTCTGCACTGCTGTACTGGCTGACGCCGTTGGGACTAAATACTTGCACATCGACTCCACCACTCCCGCCAGGCGTGACGGCCGTAATCGTAGTCGAAGAGTTCACCGTAAAGCTCGTGGCTTCGACGCCGCCAAATTGAACCTCGTCCACTCCGGTGAAGTTCGTCCCGGTAATTGTGACCGAGGTTCCACCGGAGTTAATGCCACTCGAGGGGCTCAAGCTGGTGATGGAGGGCGTTGTGTTCGCCGGAGCGAAACCGAGTTGCTGGGCCATCTCCAGCCGTGCCTGTTCGAAGCGATACGGGTTGTTCGTCCACTCCCCTGGGCAAGCAACGTAATTGAAGTTCGATCCCGTCGAGGCAGCGCCGGTTGGACCGTTCGGAAGGCCGTTCGGCAAATCTCCCAGACCCGGCGTACTATCGGTGCAGTACCCGGAATAGGCCGAGGATTCAGGCTCAACACCCATTTCGTACCACCCGCCGGTCACATTTTCCCAGTCCAGAGCATTCCACGATGTCGTTCCTTGCCCACCCTGTGTAATGCCCGCGCCGCCCATTGCATTGATGATCGCCAAAGGCGCTGACCGCCCGTTCTTCTTACCGAGCAGGTACATGTATTCATAATCTTCATAGCCGCGGCGCACTGTTTCAAGGCGCATCGAAGCGACCGGGCCGCTGATGCCGTTGCACACGCCGTAGCCATTCGAGGCGCAGGTGGTGTTCACAGCCGGCGAGGCGGTCAATGCGGCTTCACCTACCGGGTTCGCCGTGTAATAGCATCCAATCTCGTTACCCGGATAGAACAGCACACCGTCGCCCGTAGTCGCTGCGCTTACAAACGGCGACGGCGCGTTGCTGTTGCTGCAGTTGCTTGGTGACGAAGCACCGCCGTAGCCGCCCCAGAAATCGCCCACCCAATCCCACACTCCGCCGGGAGCCGGAGCCGCTGGATTTGCGTTGCCCGTACTCGCAATCGTTTCATCGAGGCCGTACTTGTATGCGATCCAGTAATTGATCCGCCAACCCACGCCCGTATTGGAGATCGCATCCCCTGCCGAAGCCGGGTCGCCCCCCTGATAGAACCAGCGCTCGATCGGCACAGGTGCCGTAGAAAGTGCCGGGACTCCATCCGTGAAGTCGAGTGTGTACTGATACCCTGTGCCGTCCACCAATGTAGGATTCACGTCCGAATGAAAGGCTGGGCCCGGCCGACCCGGCATGAAGATGACTGGGTTCGGTGACCAGACTACGTCCCACGATTTGCTGTATCCGGGTGTCGCGTTCGTTCCTCCCGGATAGGAAAGATTGATGTGGTCAGCGCAAACCGAATTCGTATACCACGGGTAATCGCCGAACTCGGGGCACGCCGGCATGTCGGTCAGAAACGTATGAATTGGAGCCGTCGATGCCGCCCACGTGGACGACAGCGCGCTGTTCGAATTGTTAATCGCGGCATTGAACAGCGAGATATTTTGGTAAATCTGCGGATCGTAGCCCACTTGTCCTTTGCCGTCATTATCCGTTTCATCGTAGTCATAAACGATCAGCTCAGGAATAGCCCATCCCTTGCTGGCGTGGTTGGCCGCAAAGTGCTGCGACGTCTGCGTTGCCAGGTTCCCGAACAACTGTGTCAATCCGCTTGGCACTAAGCTGCCGGAATATCCATCTGACTCGTTGTCATACCAGGAATATCCATACTTGCCCGTTCCGCCCGGCCAGCCTCCAGATCCCTGCGTCGAAAGCGGCGTATCGAACACTCGCATGGCGGTGCCATCTGCGAACAGCGCTCCAGGAGTCAAGGCAGGCCCCTCATACGCATCGTAAGCTGTCCAATCGATCGAGCTCGTTGTTCCGTCGGAAGTGAAGGTGGTGCAGCCACCGCTGCTGGGATAGCACCCGTTGATTGTCGGCTGATCTCCATCCATCTGCACATCCATGAAGTAGTTGTGGCCCATCACCTGGTACTTCTCGTACAGCGCAAGCTCCGTCGAGCATCCCGGCCCTCCGCAGGTCATGCCTTCGCCACTGTCGAAGTTGCCCCTGTAAAACGGCAGCCACGACTTCAGCATGTCCGCATAGGTGCTACTGACGGAACCCTCATCGAAGGGTGGCAACGTCCCATTCCACACGGTCAGGCTTATCGGAATCGCGGTCGTCGCAATGCCGGTGCCACTGATCGTCACGGTGCCGGTATACGAGCCCGCCGTCTGGTTCGGCGGGATAGAGAGGTTGACCCACACACCCTGGGTTGTGCCCGCCTGTACATTGAACGGCGTCGCTACCGCTGGATTTCCGGAATCGAACGGATCATAAAACGGAATGAGCGGATCCGGCATTTGTCCGTTCGCTTGTAGTTGCGTCGGAGAGTTGGGATTCAAACCGCTATACGGCACATAGCCTTCAAGATAGCGCGTCACATTCGAAGATCCGGTGTTGTCCGACGTCAAGGTTCCAGCGCCGGTGAGTGGGCTTACGGTCACCGACACATGGCTCAGTGCCGCGCTCGCGCTCGCGCTCAAAAAAAGCTGAAACGATACGGTCTCGCGTCCGGCTCCCGCCATCGTAATCATCGGCGATCCCGATGGGCAGGACCACACGTCGTTCAAGACCGTGATGGCTTCAGGATGCTCTTCGAATCCAAATGGATTGAAATTGCCATCAAACTCGTAAGTCGGAATGACCGGCTGATTCGTGGCCGCGTTGTTGTTCAACATCACCTTTATGCTGCCGTCGGCCACCCACACGTTCGGCGTGGTGGCTGCCCAATTCTGAGCGGGGCACGCCTGTGCTGCGGCAGCGGGTGCACCCGCAATGAGAAACCAGGCTGTCAACAAGGAAGCGACCATCGAAACGTTCTTCAGAACGCTATTTGAACGCAGAAATCCCATCATTGGTTTATGCCCTTTCGCACACCAATCTTTTGTTTCTTATAAATTTTGTTTTCCGGGAGAAGGCAGACTACAGAATTCTCTTTGGGTGATCGAGGAAATCCTCTCGTCTCCCTTTAGGTGATCCTGGCAAGCCACATCACGACATAGCCGCTCTGCGACTCAATTCTGGTGCCTACGGGACCTGGTGTCCCTCAACAGATTTTGCTGACGCCAGTCTTTGTACCCCTTTGTACGATCGAAAGCAAGCGAAATATGAAGAAAGTTAAAAGAATTTCTTATTCTCTTACCATTCGAACGTCAGCAAGGCGTAGCTCTCCAGGGTAGGGAGCACAACGGACACGCCGCCGTGGTCAGATTCGGCTCGAAGCGCAAGTTCGTCACTCTTAGGCGCGCGAACAATCACTTTGGCCGTTTGCGATTCCTGCGGAAGCTTGACCCAAATGCGGAGGTCCCGTTGGACCGGAACCGCGGCCACGTTGTAATTGAGCACATGAACGAACGTCCGGCGCCGCGCCTTTTGTTCTGTCATCTCCGCTACCACCCCAGCAGGTCCATCCACGCCTAAGAGGACACTCTCATTGGCTGCCCACTTCACAAGCGCGACAAACTCTTCCCAATTTTTGGGCAACTTCCAGAATTCGTTCAGAACCGAAAAATCCGGTCGCGCCATCGGGAGTGGTCCATCGAACTCGAGGGTCGGGAGGTACGCAATCCTCCCCCGCCC
>NZ_LMUT01000007.1:0-108037 GCF_009765785.1 Granulicella sp. L46 | reverse complement strand
CCCGGGAACAGTTCGCACCCGCCTCCACTCGTCATAAGCGGCAACATTTCCGATCAGCAAAAGCGATCCGCCACCTGCAACAAAGGATTTCAACAAAGCGAGTTGCTCATCGGAGAGACATTCTGAGTTCGGCAGAATCACAACGTTGTAGCGACCTAGCTCGCGAAGGTTCTCGTCGAAGATCAGATCGAAGGGTATCGACCGCTGAATCAACGTCTGCTCTGCGAGCACAGTACATAGCTGCACCTGAGCGTTGTTGTAGGTCAGAGAGGCATATGGCCTGAAGATCGCAACATTGGCTACGCCTTCCGTACCTTCATAGCTATCCCTGTTCCTCAAATAAAACTCAAGATAGGTCTTCGTAACATCGGACAACGGCCCTGACCCGAGATATCCGATCGTCTGGTTGAACGTGAGACTTTCGCCCAGAGCGAGAGGATTGTTTTCGATATAGGTAATCAGTACATTCGAATAAGCTCGCGCAAGTTTATAACTGCGAACCCTAGTAATCAGTCGGCCATCTTCATGGAGTGCGGGGTCATTTCCTTCCTCGCTCCAGAACGAACGTGTATATTTCAGCAGTCGTGCGTGGTCAGTACCGGCGATCCAAGCATGATTTTGTCCCGTAATGCCTCCCGAATTGATTTCGAGGGCAACCTCCGGATTGAGCGAATGAATGAGGTCGTACATCTGCTTGAGAGCGTCCGCCATCTCCTGGCATCGGAAGTCGATCCATTCTTGAAATGCGGGATCTGAGACAATCTGCATCTTGGCTGGCGGATTCTCGTTGTTCCACTGAGGCGGATTGATAAAATCTACCCGCGAAAATCCGAACCTTTCTCTCAACTGCGCGGGTGTGTACTTCGCTCTCAAGCGATTTCTGAATCCAGTTACACATGCAGGACAGTGGCACGAGTCCGGTTCTGCGTTCAGACCAAAGTTATCGAAGTGAATGAAATCGGTTTTCACATCGACCACCGCGTATCGCACTATTTTTTTTAGATAGTCTAAGTACTTCTGATTACTGAAGCATGGGCAGTAGCGAAACGATTGCTCATAGCCGTAAGGAAGCAGGATCGGTAGTCCTGCCATATCGCGCTGTATCCACTCGGCGGCTGCCGGCTCTTCGCAAAAGAAGGCTTCGTACATCATCGAATTCCATTGGATATAGGTGTCGGCCTTCATTCCAAGACCGTGCGCAAACTCCACCGCCTTTCGAGTTTGTTCCATCTCCTCCTGTTCCGCTTCCATGCCGAAGCCTTTGTAGAGGTGTGTATGAAACACCTCTACCCCCTGCCGGTGCAGCTCGCGAATCAGCTCTTCACTTTGCTGATATGCGCAGGTCTCCTTGGCATCGAGCCGATGGCCGCCACGACGCACCATGAAGATGTACGGCTCATGGAACCCGCCGGCATCGACCAGGCCGTGGTTCATCCAGTTCCCTTGAACTTCGGAAGGAAGTGCGGGTATCGGCCGTTGACTTGCGGGGATTCGTGGAGTAGCCGCCGCCGCGACCATTCCTCCCAGGAAACTTCGGCGATTCACCTTCATCGTCTCTTCTCCCTCAACCGTGAACCTGTATCACTTATCTTGCATGCTGGATGGGAGGATATCCATGAGCTGGGACGAAGACTCGTCGTCCAGATAGACGGTGGCGTCCCGGTGTGTCTTTAGCAGAGTTGCTGGGCACGCATTGGACATCGATTCCTCGATGACCCGGCGCACGATATGCGCTTTGCGTATGCCTGGGACCGAGACAATCAGCTTTGGCGTGCGAATCAATGGCGGGATCGTTAAGGTAATCGCGCGAGCCGGAACATTTTCCACCGTTGCGAACCATCCCTCCGCCACCTGCTGTTCTCGACATGCCGCGTCCAGCGACACTAGCCGCACATCGACCGGGTCATCGAAACTGCAAAGGAACGGATCGTTGAAAGCGAGATGGCCATTCTCCCCAATGCCTAAGAGGCAGAGCCGTGGATTCGCCGCCCTCAGCTTGGCGGCATATTCTCCGCAGAACGAATCGACATCGGAGGAACTTCCGTCGATCTCGTGAAACTCCTTGATCGGTACTTTCTGTAAAAGCTCATCCCGAAGATATCGCCTGAAAGAAGCCGAGTGATCGGCCGAAAGGTTCTCATACTCGTCCATGTGAAAGCCAACGATATGTTTCCATGGCACATCCTCTATGCCCGTCAACGCCCGAAGCATCGCAAGCTGAGATGCGCCCGTGGCGAAGATTACACCCAGGTCTCCGCTCTGCATCACCCCGGCGCGCATTGCTTCTGCCGCCGCGAAGGCTGCTGCACTGCCTGCCGCCTCTCTGCTTTCATACACCTCGAACTTCAGCAAATCTACTTGAAATCGTATTGGCTCAGCATTGGACATCTTGAGAGTACCGCCATCAGCTTGGAGTGGATGCGAGAACAAAACTCAAAGTCCGCAACGTATCGGACTGGTAGATCACGACGCTCAGGGATAGAAGAGATAAAGCTTCGAAATTCGCTCGTTCTCTCCGAGGTACACCGTTCCTTTTTGGTCGGAGACAATCGCCCCCACCACATAAGCCTGCCATGTGTAATAAGGACGGCGATTCACATCCACGAAGCCGAGCAGATCATAAATACCGGCCGACGGATCAAACGAAAACATCCGCGCCATCTCCGGTGCATCTCCGCCTACGCCGTACAACTTACCGTTGGAACCACTCGCCAACCCAGCAATGTGATATTGATTCAGCGGTTTCCCTAGGTTCACGATCGTCAACTTCACCGGGTCGAGCCGAAATAGATAGCCATCGGACGTTCCGCCGTAAATCATGCCCGACTGATCAAGCAGAAATGCATCCACCTTCGTATAGGGTTCTCGACCTGGTATCGCGGGCAAGTGAATCGCCAACTTTTCGAGTGCGCCTGTAGCGATCGCAACCCGGTATATCGCTGCATCTTCTCCCGAGGCGAACACGTTACCGTCCGTATCAACGGTCAGCATGCGAGACATGGTCTTTTCATGTTCGAACTTCTCACCCGGTGGACGATTCCTGGCGAGGATGCCGAGATCAGTAAATTTATTGTCCGCGAGCGAAAATTTGAACAGGTGGGCATTCGGCTTCGTCAGTCCGTAGATGACATTTCGCTGTCGGTCAATCGTGAGCGCGGCGATGCTCTCCCCGGGAATTGCTGTGCCATGGTCTACCACCGTCAGCGGTCTACCAATCTCGATCTGAAGGTTATCCAGATCGCGCGGAACGTATTCGAGAAGATGTCCAGTGGGTGACGCACCCAGAAAAACAGTCCCGGCAGCCGAGATGACGACTGCTTGTGTGATCGCCTGCGCTCCTGGAATCACGCCGAGCGGGACGACGTATCCGTGCTGCGGGTTAATCATGAACAAGTGCGATCTGATGCCGCTGGTAGCTCCAAAGACGTCTCCGTTCGGCGCCACCGACAAGGACGTAATCCCCGATTCTCCATTCGGTATGAGGTCAACTGGGCTGTAACCCAAGTCACGAGCATCGATTCTAGTCTGGGGCACGACGACGTAATCGTAGGCCGGATCGCGCTGTCCCTCAGCACCGATCGCCGATGAGAGCACGAGCACGAACAGAAGAGTTGATAAGAGCAACCTCATCTCAGTTCCCTGCTTTCGGATGATAGATAAACAGAGCTAGACGATAAGGCGTATCACCGATCATCCCCGCGCTTTGACCTTGCTCGCCCGAGATATTTTTCACGCCGATCGCGCCAACAAAGTAGATCGTCCCATCGGGTCCAGTGGTCGCTGCGTTTGTGCCGAGTACAGGCCTGCCATCGGGGAGATGCATCTCGCCAAGATCTTGCAGCTTTCCAGTATGCAAGTCGTATGTCATCAAGTGAGAAGCCTTGCCAGCCTCCCCACTACCGCCGTAATCGAATTCCTTTTCGGCCGCCGCATAATACAGCTTTCGATCATGCCCCAATGTCAGGCTCAGCGTCGCGTACGGAACATACCTCTTGTCTGCGAGGCCCGGCATCGCCATCTGTCCCAGACGCTTGATCGCCTGGTTGGGGGGGGCGGTGGGATTGAACGAAAACAATGCGGTCTCGCTTTCATCCAACCCGTAAAACATCTTGGTCTCGTGATCCCAGAGCACGACTCGCCACGCACTCTCCGACTTTCCATAATCACGGCCTAAAGAAATTCCCTTTTGCCGGATCGGCAACTGCTCCGTCAGTTCCGTGATGGCGTCGGTAGCCGGCGAATATTTATAAATATGACCCTGCCCAAAGCTCCCATAGACATTCCCGTCCTCATCGATACCAAGCGTGCGGCAGATCGAATCCCAGTTGTTCACTCTGCCCTCATCCACCTTCGCACCGCTTGCGACGTCGTAGTACACAAAGTGTCCGCGCGGATGAGTCAGCCCATAGATTCGGTTGTACTTCGGATCATAGGCACCCGTGTTCATCCCCTCAAAGCGAGGCCCAATCCCAAAGTCTTGCATCGTGCCTGTACGCGGATCATAGGCCATGTAGTGCGACCCTGGATAACCCTCTGGCGTTGCGTA
This sequence comes from Granulicella sp. L46, assembly GCF_009765785.1. Lineage (GTDB taxonomy): Bacteria > Acidobacteriota > Terriglobia > Terriglobales > Acidobacteriaceae > Granulicella. Next base: position 103,491 of record NZ_LMUT01000007.1, on the reverse strand, counting down.
TCTCGAGTAATCGAACCAGAGTCCGGCATGCGTTGCAAAGTAGATGCGTCCATCCCTGCCCTCACCGAACTTCGCATGGATTTTCGATTGAGGCCCAATGGCGAGACCGCTTTGACCGGTGAGTTTGTTCAGGTCGCCTACATCCACCATCCGGTCCGCCTTCGAATCGAAATAAACAAGGTGGCCATCGCAGCCATGACACGCCAAACCGACGTACACCTTTCCGTCAGAAGCCGCGAGCAGCGCCGCCCAATTCCCGTCCATCTCCGCCAACCCGGGAAACGTTTTGTACTCCACCGTCACGGTGGGCTCGACCGCGCGCGCCGCCGTTCCGAGCAGGATACAAGTCGGCAGGACCAACGGCAGCCACGTGGATTTCATAGTTCTGCGGATTCGGAGCATACTACCCTTCCGTCATTTCTGGAAAATTGCGGGCTCACTCGAAACAAAAGAATCTATTTCGAAACATCCTAGCACGAGAACAGGAAGTACCCTGCAAAATAAGGTATCCGTTAGCAACTGCCTGTTTTCGCCAGTCGTGAGCCGTAGGCGTCTCGTTTCCTCTTGTACTTTTCTGTTACCTTTGCTTGTTACCATCCGACTTATTCAGTAAAGCTTGGAGGGCATCCGCATGAAAATACCCAGACTCAGCCCCACAGCCTATGGTGTTTTTCTGACTATCGTCGCGGGCTTTGGCGGGCTTCTTTACGGGGTCGACCTCGGTGTAATCGCCGCTGCCCTTCTGTATCTCGGTAAAACAGTAAACCTCACGTTGACCCAAACTTCGGCCATCGTCGCCGCGGTGCTCGGCGGCAGCATGGTGTCTTCTCTAATTGCAGGCCTGCTGGCTGACTGGCTTGGGCGTAAGCGCATCATGATCGCCAGCAGCGTGATGTTTGTCGGTAGCGTTGGGTTGATTGTCTTATCCCAGGGATTCAAGCTTCTGTTACTGGGGAGGTTGCTGCAGGGGATGAGCGGCGGCATGATCGCGGTCGTCATTCCGCTCTACCTGGCGGAATGCCTTGGCGCAAAAAGCAGGGGGCGCGGCACGGCGATTTTTCAACTGCTTCTCACCTTCGGCATCGTGGTCGCGTCCATCGCGGGGCTTTTCTACACGCGTGCGGCAGAAGCATCGATCGCCGCAGCAGCGGGCAATCACGCGCTGATCCTTGCTGCCGAGAATCATGCTTGGCGCGGCATGTTTCTCGTGACGATTTATCCGGGCCTGTTTTTCTTCGCGGGCACGCTTTTGCTCGTCGAGTCACCGCGCTGGCTCTTTCGTGTGGGCCGTAATGTCGAAGCCCAACAGGCTCTCCGCCGCCTTGTTCCTGCCACCGAAGCCGATCTCCAGTGGGAGGAGATGCAGGCCATCGCCGCTGAGAACAACCAAAAGACCCAAGGTCACGCACACGATTCCCTAGTACGTAGAAAATATGTCGTTCCGTTTTTGCTGGCGTGCCTTGTTCTCGCCTGCACGCAGGCCACCGGAATCAACTCAGTCCTTGGTTTTTTGGTGGTGATTCTGAAGCAGGCCGGCATGAGTCCCGCACGGGCAACGCAAGGCGACCTCGCCGTGAAAGTGGTCCATTGCCTCGTCACCATTGTCGCCGTGGTCCTCGTCGATAGAAAAGGGCGGCGTTTTCTGCTGAGATTAGGGACAGGCGGACTCGTGGTTTCGCTCTTGTTTTCCGCGGCTCTATTCCATTCGTTCGAATCGCAACGGCTCGACGTCAAAGGGCCCTTGCAAGCAGCAGTTGTGAACGATGCACTTCACCTAGCGCTGGATCCAGGCCGCTTCGGCGCAGCTCATGCCGGTCGAAGCAACGTCCTCACAGTCCTCTACTCGTACGGACATGGTTCTAAAGTGGCCACCGCCCTCGACACCGATCCAGTCCATCGATTGACCATCGCTCCCGAAGGCAAGGAAGTTGGATCCCCGCTCATCATCCAGCGGGCATATTACGGCCCGGTTGCGTCCGAATCCGTCGGTTGGCTAATTACGCTTTGCATGGGAATGTTTGTGTCCTTCTTTGCGATCGGCCCAGGAGTCGTTGTCTGGCTGATGCTGTCCGAGTTGATGCCAACTCGCATTCGCTCCACTGGGATGGGCATCGCTCTTTTGATTAACCAGGGAGTGTCTACCGCCATTGCAGCGGTGTTCCTTCCCGTTGTCGGTAACTACGGATTCTACGCAATCTTTCTATTCTGGGCTGCTTGCACGATCATTTACTTCATCACAGCAACATTCCTTCTTCCCGAAACGAAAGGACGGACGCTCGAAGAGATTGAACTACACTTCGAGCGTGCGAACAGCGAGGGAGTGGCGAGCGCCTCCTGAGCTGCTAATTTTCGATCGGAACCGCGCGACCGCCCTGCATCACGCTTTCGATGTGCATAGTGTGCGACGTATCATCGATCCTGAATCGGATCAAATCAGCGCGCGCGCCGACCTCGAGTAAGCCCCTGCGATTCGTAAATCGTCCCGGATTCACTGTAGCCATCGACAGGGCGTCCGCGAGCGAGATGCCAGTCGCTGCGCAAACATGACCGACTCCTTCTTTCAAGGGCAGCGTGGCTCCAGCAAGATAGCCCGATCCTACAAGTCCTAGCCGGCCATTCGTCTCCAGTTCAACCCGTCCACCGACGGGTGTCGTGTAAATGCCAGGCGGCATGCCCGCGATGGCTACCGTGTCGGAAACGAGAATGGATCTGGCCACGCCCTTCGCTCGTATAAACGTCTTCAGCGCGTCCGCGGGAAGATGGTGGCCGTCAGCGATCATCGCGGCTGACAGGCGGTCATCCGCCAGCTGCGTCCAGATTGCATTTCGGTGACGATCAATCGATGCCGCTATCCCATTGCCTAGATGCGTCGATAATCTCGCTCCTGCGTCCACGGCACTTCGGATTTGCTCCGGCTCAGCATGCGTGTGCCCCAGCGCCACTACTACGCCGCGTTTTGTTACCGCGGCAATGTAGTTTTCAACTCCGGAGAAATGCGGAGACAGCGTAATCATGCCTACCAGCCCTCCGGACGCGTCCTGCCAGCGGAGGAACTCCGCAAGCTCCGGTGGCCGAACGTCAGCCGTTCGATGCGCCCCCCGAAATCCATCCGTATCGCTTATGTGTGGTCCTTCAAGATGGACAAATGGAATCGTCTCGGCCACAACCTTGCTCAAGCGCCTTGCCTGGGCAACAGCCCGCAGAGCAGACGTGATTCTTTGCTCGGAAGACGTAATGATCGTTGGCAAATAAGTGGTGACCCCAAGGGCAAGCATCTTCTTTGTGAGCTCAACCACCGTTTGAGGTTCCAAACCCTCGGCATTCAGATCAGCGCCGCCATATCCATTCACCTGCATATCGATCAGCCCGGCGCTTAGCCACGCTGCATCGTCGTGTTTCGCCTCGCAGACGGAAACGATGACCCCATCCTGTACGATGATTTCGAGCGACATCCCGTCGCTTGGGTTTCTCCCGGTGATGCGCATCTTCAACTCCGGTAGCAGATTGCTCTGCCTCAATCGCGACGACGGATCCGCGTCCATTTCAAGCTGCAATCGTCGCTAACGCATGCTATAACATATCCATTGTTTTATATTGTTTTCTTTCGGATCGGGAAAGGTGGGCACCCGTGGCCAGGCGAACGCCTCTATATCGTCTATCTGTCGCCGCCCTCTTGCTTTCGCAGCCTTCTCTCGCACAGCAGCCTAACAATATCCCCACCACTGCGGCTGTCAGGCACGAGGAGACTTTTGGAAACGGCACAATCGCCGCCACATTCAAGATCGTAGACGGCCACCTCCAGATACTTGCCGTGGAAGATCGATCGGACCATACCTCCCTGCAGCTCAACCAGGCTTTCGTTCTAGTTTTGAAGGATGGACGCGAAATTCCCTCGTCCTCCATGCAAGTCCAGCACGCTCTCGCAGTGACCGAATTACTGCCCGACAATAAGACCGCCCGGGCCGCAGCCGACAAGCCTGGCCACCAGGTTTGCGCCGACCTCTCAGAAGCTCACCTTGCTGGAACCATCCATTGGTGCATGATCTCTCGTGAAGGATCCTCCTATCTACGACAAGAGGTGACGATCACCTCGCCCAGCGAGGCACTCCCGTTGACGGACGTACAGCTTTTTCGTTTTCACGATCCCGCAGCCCAGGTAATCGGCGTCGTGCCCGGGTCCCCCATCACCTCCGGGAATTTCTTCCTTGGGTTTGAGCACCCCTCCTCTTATAGTTCCATCACAAACGGTGACGTAGTGTCCGGGCTGCGGAGGACACTGCCACTCGGGCCAGGTCAGTCCATCACCTACTCTTCCGTCATAGGCGTCGCCCGCCCCGGCCAGATGAGACGCGATTTCCTGGCCTATATCGAGCAGGAGCGAGCGCATCCTTACCGCACCTTCCTGCATTACAACACTTGGTACGATCTTGGTTACGGCGAGCGCTACGATGCTGAAGGCGTTCTCAATCGGATGAACGCTTTCGGAGAAGAACTCGTGCACCGACGTGGTGTGCGTATGGATTCCTTCTTGCTTGACGATGGTTGGGACAATACTCACTCGGGATGGGAGATGAACAGCGGTTTTCCGAGCGGCTTCGCTCCGTTGAAGTCAACAGCAGCCAAATACGGCTTTGGCATCGGCGTTTGGATGTCTCCCTGGGGCGGCTATCAAAAGGAAAAGGACGAGCGGATCGCTTACGGCAAAGCACATGGCTACGAGATCGTTGACGGCGGATACGCGCTCTCAGGACCGCACTACTACAATACCTTCGAAGCTACCTGCTCGAGTTTCATTCGTAACGCCGGAGTCAATCAATTCAAATTCGATGGCACAGGCAATGCCGGCCAGGTATTCCCGGGAAGCCTCTTCGATAGCGACTTCGCAGCAGCGATTCATCTCATCCTGCACCTGCGTGCGCAGGATCCCAATGTCTACATCAACCTGACAACAGGAACCAAACCGTCGCCCTTCTGGCTGCGTTATGTAGATTCCATCTGGCGCTCAGGAGAAGATAACGACTTCACCGGAGAAGGTTCCTGGCGACAGCGATGGATCACCTATCGCGATGCCCAGACCTACCAAAATATTGTGCAAGGGGGACCACTCTTTCCATTGAATTCCGTCATGCTGCATGGTCTCATCTATGCTCAAAAGGCCGAACACCTTTCCGATGATCCCAACCACGACTTTGCCGCCGAGGTGCACTCCTACTTCGGGAGCGGCACACAGCTGCAGGAGATGTACATCACACCTTCCCTGCTTTCCGACTCGGATTGGGACATTCTTGCCGAAAGCGCGAAATGGTCCCGCCGGAATGCTTCTATACTCCGCGACACTCACTGGCTGGGAGGGGATCCCGGCAAAGGAGAGGTATATGGTTGGGCGTCCTGGAACACCGGCGCCGGCATCCTGGTATTGCGTAATCCTTCGGCCCACACGCAGCGTGTCGCTATCGATGCCCAGGGCGCTTTCGAGCTTCCTCCCGAGGCCAGGCAATCGTATAGGATGCACAGCCCTTGGGCAGGCGACACATCCAAGCCCTCCGTGACGCTCCGAACCCATCACCCTCATACCTTCGAACTACAGCCCTTCGAGGTGCTTACGCTACAGTCGATGAAGTGATAGGCGCGGCGGCTAACCAAAATAGAAACTAGAGCCAAGAACAACAGTCTGGAGATACAGTGTTGGCAAACCCGGTCATCGTCGATCGAAGTGACCCACGCTTCGATACGCTCAAACGCGGTAACAACCTCCGCTTCCCCGCAGGCGATGCCGAAGCTCCTGACCGCATCATCCTATGCAGCGATTCTGCGGAGATTGCGGGCGCCCTCCAGCGCGTGGTCACCGCTGGCATGCGGCCGACCATACGCAGCGGCGGCCACTGCTACGAAGACTTTGTTGCAAACAATCCGCACGGCGCCATCATCGATGTCTCCCTGCACAACAACGTGGATGCCGCCTCGCCCAGCGGCCCCTATCGTATCGCAGCTGGAGCTAAGTTAGGCGACGTCTATCAGACCCTCTACAAGAAATTTAATAGGACGCTTCCAGCTGGGACCTGCTATATGGTTGGCGCCGGCGGTCACATCTCCGGCGGCGGCTACGGCCTGCTTGCCCGTCAACATGGGCTCACCGTCGATTGGGTTTCCGCCCTGAAGGTTCTAACCGTTGACGGCCACGGTAAGGTCGTTGAGCACAGGGTCGATCGATCACACGACCCTGACCTCTTCCGTGCCTGCCTCGGCGCAGGCGGTGGAAGCTTCGGAATCGTGACCGACTTCTATTTCGAAAAGCTGCCCGCAGCGCCACGCGAAGTTGCCGAGGCCAACTTGCACTTCCCCTGGGCCAGCCTTACCGCTGACGGCTTGTTTCGCATTCTCTCCGTCTATGGTGAGTACTGGAATACGCGCGGGCGCGACTTCGCAACCTGGGGTCTTGCCGCGGTCCTCACGATCGGTCCTCGACACCCCGGCAACGCGATCAACATCTCGCTACAGTACTGCAATGCAGAAGGCAATGCCGGAAATGGCGCAATTCTTCAGGAATTCATCAATCGCTTCGCCGCACTCAATCCAGCAATTCACGAGCAAGGATTAAAGGTCCAAGGTGTGACTCGACGTCCATGGCTGGAAGCCACGCTCGACGGCAGCGACTCCGGCGACCCCGCACGCGCCAAATATAAGTCCACATACATGAAAATGCCTTTCACCCGAGCTGAGTCCGACACCCTTTACCTCTATCTCACCTCGAAAGATATCGACGCTCATGGCTTTGTCCTCGAGATAGATGGATTCGGTGGCGCAGCCAATACTCCAGCCCGCGCGGGCGACACTTCGATTGTCCAGCGTTCTTCCATCATGAAGCTGCAATGGCAATGCTATTGGGAAGACGAGGCGGAGGACGCGGACCGCCTAAAGTTCATGGATGATTTCTACACGCGCATGTACACCGGTCCTCACGTTCCCCCCGAATTTCAAGGCACTCCCTTCGGCGATCGATATGAGGGTTGCTACATCAACTATCCGGATGCCGACATGCTTCGGTACAGCTATTGGCCCGAGCTTTACTACGGCAGGACCGGCCTCTATCCATTTCTCCAAGCGGTTAAGCGTCGCTACGACCCAAATAACATCTTCCATAGTTCGATGAGCATTCGGTGATAACAGCACTCTCCGAAAGAAAACCAGCGAGGATCCGCATGCATTCGACAACAAAATGGAGCCGCCGCACCTTTCTCTCCACGTCGGGTTTCGTTTCTGCCTCGGCCTTGATTCCGCCGTGGTGCCGCGCTAACCCGACCAACTCCCGCGAAATCGCCGCTCAATCTTATCTGGTGTGCACCCTGTCGCATGATGCAGAAGATGCCTCCCATCCCACGTTGCACGCGTACGTCGTTGAAAACGGCAATTGCCGAAAGCTTGCCAGCATGCAGAGCGACAATGCCATCGGTGCGGTCGCCATCCACCCTCGTCATAGGTTTGTGTACGTCGCTCATGACACCGCAAGTTATCTCAACCTTCCTGGAGCAAGCGTTTCGTCCTTTGCCCTCGATGAGTTCAGCGGCGAATTCGTCCAAATCAGCCGCGAGCCGCTGAGTCTATCGGCAACCCACCCCAGGCACATGGCGATATCTCCCGATGGAAGAATCCTATTCGTGTCAGCCACCGGCGGCGGCGCGTACAACGCACTGTTGATTGCCCCCGATGGGCGCATCCTCCCTCACCCGCGCGTCCTCAAACTAGCCCGCTGTGGCCCCCACCCTCTTCAATCGTCGGCGAGTCCCTTCTTTGCCTCTTTTACTCGCTCAGGCCGAGTCGCTTATGCCTGTGACTTCGGCGGCGATTGCGTCGACCGCCTGCGATTCGCAGAGAACATTCCGAGCATCGAAAGCACTCTTCGTCTCGCACCGGGTACCGGCCCGGTTCACCTGGCCATTCATCCGTCGCAACGACTTCTCACAGTCGTCGGCAGCCTCCGCCCCACCCTGACCCTCGTCGAGACAGACGCACGGACCGAGGCACTGAGCAGGATTACGCAGCAGATTACGCTCCCTGTAGCTGCGTTGGAAGCTGCTTCCTTCAGCCCTTCCGGCCATGAACTCTCCGTCGCAGGACGCACGAAAGCCCGCGAGCGGATGCTCCTTACGTTTGAAGTCAATGCCGCGTCACTTACCGTCAAGCAGACAGGAGCGGAATACAATTCGCACGGCACCAACCCGCACGACGGACCGACACCATACGGCTCCGCGTTTCCTCAGACTCGGCGCTACAGCCTGGTTGCAACAAATGTCCCTGCGCCGTACTCGCCCATGGTGACCTCTCCGGAGAACGTGTTACCGGCACACTTCCCGACAAAAACGTACGGCAAATAATAGCCGCTAGGTCGCATCATGCTTCGCAACGTAACGTGATCCGCTTCGACCTTGCCGCGGATCGCTGCCTGGAAGACTTCGCCTTTATGCTCTCCTGTTAAGCTGTCTCCAATCTGGCGCAAAATAAACTGCTGTTGTCCCACGCCGCGCACGTACTCAATGGAAACGTTCCAGGTTCCGGCAAGGTCTGCCATTGGCCCCGAAAATTGAGAAAGACTTGCAATGTCGCCTGGGTGCCGCAAATATCGACCGACAACTTCTGCGACGACAAGATGATCACCCGGCTGCATCATGTAGGGCATGATCTCAATCGACGAGTTCATCGCGTCGGGCCGATGGCCTTCCCCGCCGCCGACCGCAATCCGCGGCGTACCCCTATCCAGCTTCTCGGCAAGTTCCGTTCCAGTGATGCCGACGGCTCGGCCATCCCAGCGGATCGTCAGCACGGGCGCACGATTGGAGAGGTCCTCGCCAGGTATCTCGATGTGCGTCGTAAGGGTCGGAATGTCCTGCAACGCGCGTGCAATGTCCTTGTCCCAAGCCAGCCACTGCCTTTGTTCCGCCTCGTGATCACGCTTGTACCATTGCCGCACAGCAGCGAGCATTCCCATCGCTTCTTCTTTGCCGACCTTCAGGGCGCGACCCCAGTTATGGTGCGGAGCGGCATTCCAAAAAGCTGCCGCGCACAAATCCTTAGGCCCCAATAGCACCCCGGCCGCCTGCGGCCCACGCATGCACTTCCCACCTGAATATCCAACAAAGGTCGCACCCGCCGCGAGGTGAATGTTAGGGACTACCGGCTCCTCTGCCGCTGCATCGACAAAGACCGGAACACCCTTTTCTTTAGCGATCGCGCAGATCGTACGAATGGACAGAGGCTCTTTGAAAGCTCGCGGTCCAGACATCACATAAATCATCGCGGTCTTGGTTGTGATTTTGGTCCGCAGGTCATCGTCGCTCTCTACTTCAAGGATCTCAGGGCCGCACATCCGTACACCGAAGTCATAAGGGTTGCGGGAATACTTGGGAATGATCACCTGGCGATGCTGAGCGATATAGGGCATCGACTGGGCGAACTCAGGATCAGTTCCGCAGATGCAGGCCACCGTAGCTAACGCAATCGCTGCCTCGCATCCAGTAGTTACGATAGCCATCGGCGCGCCCATATGTTTGGCGATCTCCGCGCCGACTGCTGGCATCAGTTCGTCCAAATGGACAAAGTAGTTGGAAGCCTCGAACATCGCTTCTTTTACTTCGGGCAACGATTGGGAGCCGGAGATAATGGTGTACGTGCCACGCGCATTCAAGATAGGCCGCACGCCGACGTGCGTATAAAGATTTTCTGAGGCGGTTCCGCTTTCGACCAACTGCTTCTTGCCGTCAGCCTGAGTGCGTTTTGCAAAGGCAGGCAGCGGCGCCATCGCTGCCGACGCGGAGATAAAGCCGAATCGCTTCAAAGCCTCTCGTCTGGACCACAGGTTCTTCGCAAAAAACGTCATAACCTCTTGCACCTTCAGAAAGGCAGAGTCGCGGATCCCTTAGGACCCATTGCAGGTGTGGCAACACTAAACAGAAGAAATGCAGTCGATCTCCACCAGCGAATCACCCGGCAACCCTGCCACTGCAACGGTGGTTCGCACAGGGGGAACGCTTCCCCATCGGCCCGCATAAACAGAATTCATCTTTGCATAATTCTTAAGATCGCTAAGGTAGACGTTCACCTTCAGTACCCTATCCATTGACGATCCTGCGAGGATTAGATTCCGCTCAAGCTCGTCCAGAACATGCTTCGTATGTTCTTCGATCGTTCCATCAAAATGAGCGCCGATCCCCGCTATGAACACAAGGCTACCAAACGCAACAATGCTATTGAAGAGCGGCGGCGGCGTAGGCGTTGCGGCGGCACTTGGCGCGGCCGCAATTTGTGCCGCGGGCGATGTGGACGCAGCCTTGTGGATCGCCTTCTTTTCCCACTGGACTGTGCCCTGTGCTTTCGCCTCGCTCGCCAATGTACCAGCGCTTGAAGCAGCAACGGTTGCAGCGGTAACGCTTTTGAAAAAACTTCTGCGCGATGGGCTCTTCATACGGGGCTTCCCTTCCTACGGCTATTGTTGGATACGGCTAAATCCGGCCAAAGTGCTTTACAGCATCTTCTATCGAGTGAAACTTTTCGATGTACGGATACATGCTGTGCTCAGTCTCATCAAGTTGTTGTGCCAAGACAAGGATCTTTGCGGCATCGGCACGGGGAACCACCACGACACCATCCTGGTCTGCAACGATGATGTCGTTCGCCTCGACTCGCGTGCCGTCCACCTCCAGTGCCACATTCATGCCGCCGAAGCGATAATGGGAAACGGAGGTCGATGGAACGACACCCGTGGCGTAGACCGGAAAACCAATGCGCTTGAGCTGCGGTAGGTCGCGGACGCCTCCATCGATTACAGCCCCTGAAAAGCCACGTGAAAACATTGCGGTGCCCATCAGTCCGCCCATGCCGGCGATGTCCTGGCCATCTTCGACTTTCATCACGTACACCGATCCGGGTCCACCGCCGTCGATCGCCGAAAGCATCCCTGACAATGCTTCGGGATCATTATTCTCTTCCTTCTTGAGCAGCACCGTGATTGCTGTTCCTGCAAATTTTGTAGGGAAGATCGACTGCATTCGATGCGACATATAGTGTTTCTCATGCAGCAAACGCTCCTCGGCGTCAGAGACGGATGCGGCTTCCACGTGTCGGAATGCCTCGACCATCTTTGCCGGATCTGCCCGGTATTCTGCTTCCGTGAGAGGCGTGTCCGCTTTGAATGCAAGTGCCGTTCCTGCTGCGGGGAGAAGACCCAACGCGAGCCACATCGTTGCTTTCGATAATTTGGATTTCGCCATAACCCTCCGCTCATCGAGATGCTACGCCAAATCCTCGGAAAACGAAATAAAAAGAAACCGCCTAATTTACGGGCGCTATCTCCCCCTTGATCAAACTCCTGAGAACCCGATCGAGTCCATGCTCATCCAGTCAACGGTCGTTCCGGACGCACTATCAGCCAGCACAAAGCTCCGATCAAGGCCAGGAAAGCGGCTGTACCAAATGAAAATGTCCACCCAAAATGCTTGCCGATCCACGGAGTCAAGGATGCAGTTAACGCTCCGCCAAGCTGGCCGCCAGTGTTGATGAACGAAGAAAACACACCCGCGTGGTCGCCCGCGATGTCCGCCGACACCGACCAGAACGAGCTCTGTGAAAGATAGAGAGCGCCTGCCCCTCCAGCCAAAACCATTGCGGCTAAGCGTGGACTATGTACCTGCGAGCCCACGACTAGAAAGACCGCCGTCATGATGAGCGCACCCGACGCCAGGTAGCACCGACCCACGCGTAGGCCGCGCGTCCGAACGAGGTAGTCGGAGAGAATCCCACCGACCAGGCAAAATGCGGTCATGCAAAGAAACGGCAGCATCGTGTAGCGAGCACTCGATTTCAAATCGAACCCTCTTACCTGGGCCATATACAGAAAAAACCAGCTAAAGAAGACCCACGCAACGTATCCAAAGCTGAAATAGCCTACAACCAGCGCGCCCAGATCTTTTCGTACGAAGATCGCTCGCCACACCGTCGCCCTCGTCTGCGTCGCAAATTGTTGATCGCCAGAAGCCCGCGACGACCTTCCCTGCTCAATAGTACAGAGCTCTCGCGCCGACACCGAAGGGTGCTGTTCCGGGGAGTCGCGAGCAAGCAACCACCACACGATGGCCGCTGCCCATCCACAAACTGCGCTGAACCAAAACGCCGCTCGCCATCCGTGGCCAGCAATGATGACCGAAAGCAGGGGCGGCGTGAGCCCGCTCCCCGCACCCACACCAGCAAAGATCAGCCCATTGACGAATCCACGCTCCTTTTGCGGTATCCACCGCGCCACAAATTGGCTGGCGGCCGGATAGATTACGGATTCACCGGCTCCAAGAGCGAACCGAATCACCAGAAGCAGCGCGAGAGCATGCGGAGCCGCGCCGGGCAACGACGCGGTCAATGCGGTCGCGATTCCCCACCACAACACCCCAAGACTCAATACCAGCCGCGGCCCAAACCGCGCGACCAAGATTCCCGCCGGTACCTGGAAACCTGCGTATCCAACCAAAAATGCGGAAAATATCCACCCCAGACGTTGATTACCAAGCCCATACTCGTGACTGATCTGCAGACCCGCGATCGAGATGTTGGTCCTATCCAAAAAGGACACGGCGCTAAGGACAAACAGCCAAAACGCCAGCAGAAATCGGATTCGTGTCCCGCGACCCAAGTCTCTCGTCATGCTCACGTACCTTCCTGCGCAGGTTTCACATCATACTTTCTCTATGTTATCTTTGTCATCGTTCGTATAACCTTTGCTCTGCTATCTTGACTCCTGGGGCTCGCATGCGCACCGTTTCTCTTCCTCTTCTCCGCGTAGTCTTCCTTGGCTGTATCGGTTTGCCGTGCCTCGCGCTCGCGCAACATTCAACCCTCGCAAGCACTCCGCCTATGGGTTGGAACTCATGGAATAAATTCGGTTGCCATGTGAACGAGGCGCTCATCCGCTCAGCCGCTGACCAGATGGTGGCCTCCGGCATGAACACCGTCGGCTATCAATACGTCGTCATCGACGACTGCTGGCACGGCGAACGCGATGCCCACGGCAACATCCAACCAGATCCCAAGTTGTTCCCTACAGGCATCAAAGCGTTGGCCGACTATGTGCACTCCCGCGGTCTGAAGTTCGGCATCTATACCGATGCTGGCACCAAGACCTGCGCGGGACGACCAGGTAGCCGGGGTCACGAATTTCAGGACGCGCAACAATACGCTGCATGGGGCGTCGACTACCTCAAGGAAGACTGGTGCAACACCGGCACGCAGAATGCCGAGGCTTCCTACGCCACAATGCACGAAGCGCTGGTGGCTGCGGGCAGGCCTATCGTCTTCAGCATCTGCGAATGGGGTACCGCCAAACCCTATCTGTGGGGCAATCAGGTCGGCGGCAACCTTTGGCGCACGACTGGCGATATTGCCGACAAGTTTCAGGGCAAGGATGACTATCGTTTCGGCATGATCGACATCGTCGACCAAAACGCCGACCTGTACTCCTACGCCGGCCCAGGCCACTGGAACGATCCTGACATGCTGCAGATTGGCAACGGCGGCATGTCGCCGGTGGAATATCACACCCACTTCAGTCTGTGGGCCATGATGGCGGCGCCACTCATCGCAGGCAACGATCTGTCCAGCATGTCCGACGATACCAAGGCAATCCTCCTGAATAAGGAAGTCATCGCAATAGATCAGGACCCCTTGGGGGAAGCCGGGCGGCGCGTTTGGCGCAGCGGAAACCTCGAGGTGTGGTCTCGCAACCTGAGCGGAGGCTATCGCGCAGTGGTCCTGTTGAATCGGGGAGCAACGGCCCAGAACATTACAGTGCATTGGTCAGACATCAGCTACCCTGATTCACTCAACGCTCAGATAAGGGATCTGTGGAAGGCAAAGGACCTCGGCAGCTCGAAAGGCTCCTTCACCGCCGAAGTTGCTTCGCACGGCGTCGTTATGCTGACGGTCAAGCCGTAACATCGCGACCATACGCATTCTGCCAGTGCGATCATACGGTGAGGACCATGGCGGTCCACCTCGATCCCAACCGTGTCAAGGAGACTCTTTGGCAAATCCTCGCAAATCGCTTTCTCCTCATGAAGTGGGTTTCTGGAATTCAGCCATCCTCCCCGTTGTCCTCTCGAGCCTTTTAATTTTGTCTCCCACGCAGATGCGCGCACAGGCCAAAGCCTCCATCGGCTCTATTACCCTGCCAACCTATGAAGAAGGATCGCCTGATCCCAACCCTCCCTTCGACATCTATGCCTCCGAAGAATTCAACTATCCCTACACCATGCGTACCAGTCTCACCGGCACGAAGGCCGAACACACATGGCGGGCTCTCATCCTCGAAAATGAATACCTCAAATGCACAATCCTGCCTGACCTCGGTGGACACATCTACACGTGCCTCGACAAAATCAGCGGGCAGCCGATGTTCTACCAAAATCCTTCCATCAAGAAGGCGGAGATCGGTCATCGTGGAGCCTGGGCCGCCTTCGGCGTTGAGTACAACTTCCCCGTCTCCCATAACTGGGCATCGCTGTCACCCGTCGACTTCACCTACGCCACCCATGCCGACGGCAGCGCTTCGGTGACCGTCGGCAACATCGATCGACCCTATGGGATGCAATGGACCGTCGAGCTCGTCCTGAAGCCAAAATCAACTCTTCTTGAAGAGCACGTCATGCTGTACAACCGCAGCGACGTGCGCCACCGCTATTACTGGTGGGATAATGCCGCGGTACAGGTTTGGGATGATTCACGCATTGATTATCCAATGAAGTATGTCGCCTCGCATGGATTTGCGGATGTATATCCCTGGCCTAAGCTGCGTCCTGGTGGTCCCGACCTCAGGATCATCGCGAATCAGAAAGACGGCCCAGTCTCCTACTTCGCCCACGGAAGCCACGAGACCTTCATGGGCATCTGGAATCCGAAGACAGATACAGGCACAGCTCATTTCTCGGAATACAAAGACCTGCCTGCAAATAAGATCTGGTCCTGGGGCACCGACGCCGATGGAATGGCTTGGCGGAATGCGCTTTCCGACAATCAGAGTGCCTACGTCGAAGTGCAGGCAGGTTTATTCCGCAATCAGGAAACCTACGCGTTCCTCGATCCTGGTCAAACGATTCGCTTCACAGAATACTGGATGCCCGTGCGCGGGACAGGAGGTATCTCTCGAGCCAACAAGGCAGCCGTCGTTCATCTTGACGTTCAAGATACAAGCTTGACGGCTCGCCTAAACGTGAACGCCCCTATCCCCGCCGCCAATCTATCGCTTTCACGAGGCAGCCAAATTTTATGGCACGAGACATCGAACCTGGATCCTGCCGCAACCTGGACGAAATCCATACCCATCCAGAAAGCCACCTCCGACATCACCTTCGAGCTACGCGATCGAGACGGTCATTCTCTTCTAATCCAGACGGCTAACCAATACGACCTTGATCCACCAGGCTCCATCAACATAGGCCCGCAGACCTCATACGCAATGCCCGGCACCGAACAGCGTACTGAAGACGATTGGATACAATTTGGCGCAGACCAGGAGCTCAACGGAAAGGTCGTTCAGGCTCTCGTAACCTATCAAACTGCGTTGAGGAAGTTCCCGCATAGCTTCTCACTGAAAGTAGCGGAAGGCCGGCTGGCTGCGTCGCTGCAGCGCTACGCCGAAGCAGTTCCGCTACTCGAGGACGCCCAAAGCCGAGACACGCCCAATTCTGTTGTCGCCTACTATCTCGGGATCGCCCAGCAAGGCCTCGGAAATCTGCGTGCAGCGGAAGCAGCATACGACGTCGCCTACCGCCAGGACGCGATGCGAGCTCCAGCCGCCATCAAGCTCGGACAATTGCGCGCCCGTGAAGGAAAGCACCAGGCCGCCATCGAATTCTTCAACGCCGCCCTCACCGCACGTCCCAGCGACTCCTTGGCGCAAGAGGAGCTAGAGGCCGTCACGCGCGCATCCGGGGCGATTCCGGAAGCCGACTTAGAAGCTCACCACGGTCTTCAACTGTCTCCAAACAGCGACTTCCTCAAGGAGGAGATTGCCGCAGCCGACACAACGCACCTTGCCGCCGACCCCTATCGCGTGCTGCGTGTCGCGGCGGAATATATGGACCTCGGCCTCTACGAAAAAGCCCTCGTGGTCCTCACCCGTACCTACTCGCCCGTGCCGGATGATCAAAGTGAGCCTGGGTCTGTCCTTCCCCAGAATCATCCGCTCGTCATGTACTACGCTGCATATTGCCGCCTGAAGCTTGACAAGAACAGCGCGACGGATTGGGCCAATGCGTCCAAGCTTTCCGCCAGCCTTGTCTTCCCTTCGACCGAGACCGATCGCCTCGTCCTGGAGGCGGCACTCACGCAGAATCCCTCAGACGCTACGGCCCACTATTTACTAGGAACTCAACTGTTTTCCAAGGGTCTGTTCGACTCCGGCATCAAGCACTGGGAGCAGGCGAAAGCATTTGAACCACAGATGCCGGTAGTCGACGCAGACCTCGGGAAGGCCTTGCTACTCATCAAGCACGACGCCCATCGAGCTCAGCAAGCTTTTATGAACGGGTCAACCAGCGATCCCACCAATGCCGACATCTATGTTGGTCTCGACCAGACGATGAGCTTGAATTCGTCACCTGCCGCAGAACGCGCCGATATGCTCTCACGCTATCCAGGCGCCGATAATCCTCAGTCCAGAATGCCCTCTAATCTTGTTTACCAGCTCGCCCTTACGCGAGCCGAAGCCGGTCAATTCGCCTCCGCGCTCTCTCTGTTCAACCGTCGCTTCTTCGCGCGCGAGGAAGGAGGCATCGCATCCGATCAGGTATTGTTCGAAGTGAACCTCATGCAAGCGGAGGCCGATTCATCCAACTCACATTGCGGATCGGCGAAGGGTTTCCTGACCAGCGCGTCGTCTTCGTCGGCGGTCACCAATGCGCCGCGAACGCTCTTTAAACTGGCTCAAATCGCCGAGCATTGCGGCGAGTCAGAGCAGGCGCAGGCACTGCTAAAAAAGGCTGCTGGTGCAAACGCAAGTCCTGAAAATCTCCCTTGGATGATCCGGGCAAGCGAAGCTCTCGGCACCAGCGACGTTGGGCTCTTGAAAGCCGCCATCCAGGCCTCGACCCCTGCCCCAGAACACCTAACCGAGAGCGCTGCGTTTAGTAGTCGCCGCTGGTATGTCATCGGTCTTGACCAAATGGCACTCGGCGATACGACTGCCGCCTACAAATCTTTCAGCAACGCCCTAATGCTTCCGGATTCCTACATGTCCCACCATCTTGCACGCGCCGGGCTAGCCTCGCTCGCAACAGACCATGCTAGGGCCTATTGATCTAGTCAACGATTATCTTGTGAACGTTGCGCATAGAAATTATGTCGCAAATGTCCTACCCCTAACTATCAGCTGCCTGTTCTCGAGGGACTACGTGTGGGCAAAGTTCCGAAACTTTGCCGACATTTGGAATGCCTGAAAGGATGGAGAGGACCACTGGCTTCAGTCGTACGCCATCGTGACTACCGAGACGAACGAACTGATGTCGCGAATCCATTCGCGCATGCCCGTCATACTGCATCCGCGGCGATAAGATTGGATGTCGTTTTCGGCATACGTGAGTCGTCGCGCCGGACTGCAAATCTACCTGATAGCTCGATCAGACTACCGGCCTAGCCAGATTAGGACGCAAATTATGCCCTGAGGATGACCAGACAGGCGTTCGCACCTTAAGCCCCATTTAGACCCCCGAGCCCCAATGGCTTGGAAATGCCATACTCACTAACTTCTGGTGCGGCCTTAAGTGATACATAGAAAAGTATTTAGTGTGGTGCCGGGAGGGGGGGTCGAACCCCCACGAGGTTGCCCTCGGCGGATTTTGTCGCGAATGTCTTTCCTATCCGATGAGCTGCCGCGATATATGGACGGCTACGGTGCGAAATCGCCCCACAATACTGCCGTAGAATCTCTGGGCTCACCACGCTATCTGGGACTATGTCAACCGATATCGCGCAAACAGCCCCCCAGTCGGCCCCTCAAAACCGATATGCGATCCAAATGGACGAGTGCTCGCAGGTTCAGAGTAGCCAACCCGATTCCGATCTTGGCCAGTTCCCTACTCAGCTGTGAAATCGAAGTTGCCTAAAACACCGTTTCCCGGGCGGTTGCGGATTGGTATGCTTTCACGATGGGTATGTTGCTGGCAGGAGCGGAGTACTTCGCAGCGGCTTTGGTTGGATTGGTGATGGCGATTTTCCCGACCCTTTTGGTCACTTATGCCATTTTTCCACCCGACGGACCGATCGGTGAGGGGTTCGCCATAATGTTCATCTACTTCATTGCCTTTTGCGCCTGTGTTCCCGGATACGCGGCTTTGATGAGGCTGCATAGGCAAGGTCGCACAGATACTCGAGGCTTGATCACTTGCGAGATCATCCTGCGAACCTCATTTCTTGTCCCAGCATGCTTTATCTGTTTTATGGCGATAAAGCTTCCCACAGCTACCGTGACAAAATGGCTTACATGTTTGGCAGCAGCGCCTTTTGGTGCATGGGCGATCAAACCGATTTCAATTCTTTGAAAGCTTGGTTCTCGGCAACTTCGCACGCGTCCGCTTCCTAAGACCCCATTGACGAGTACCAACACCCTCGGTCAGAACTGGGGCAGTCCGCTCCGGCTATTTGCAACTGCATTCAGAGCAGCGAGCAACAGAAACAATCCCAGCAAAACCGAAACAATCTGGAGCTTTGCTTTCCTGCTGAAAGGAGGCCTCCTTCCGGTTCATGGCGTATACCCGAAGGCAGCCTGCTCCAACCGCGAATCCATAAATCAAGAGCAGCACTTCGAAAGGAACTGGCCTCATGTGGTCATGCTTTCATGTTTGGATCGATTGGCAAACCGCATACTCCTGTAATGTTGGGTTTTCGGCAACTTCGGCTCTGACGGCGGCCAGGTTTCCCAAAACACCGTTTTGCGGGAATCGCTCGCGGTAGACTCCTCAGATGGCTGGATTCGCAGTTGTGATGACAATCTTCATGGGTGCGATCATCGGGGTCGTCGGCGCTGCCGTTTTGTCCTCCATCCTTTTTTTCGCGGCGCGACGAAAACTGCGAGTTGAAAGCCGGACGGATCGTAGGTTGCTGGTGACGTGTGTGGCCGCGCCATTTCTGGGCCTCGCATGGCTCGTCATAGCCCTACTTGTGCATGTACAAGTTTCAAACAGATTGGCCCACCAAGATTGCGGTTTGAGCGGCGATCCCTATGTCACGCTCCCTAACGGGTATGAAGTTGGCAGTCTCAACACATACAGCGGCTATCTCAAGGCTCCTGGAGCCAAGACCGACGTGCCGGTCGCTGGCCCCGGTTATGTGCGCTCCATCATCAACCTTCACTTATCGGGCGACGTTTTTACTGGCACGCTATTCGACTTCAAAACTTCCAGTGTCCAGCGCTTCACATTCGACACACGCACGCAAGCGTTCCAGTCCGCGTTGGTAGGGCCGAGTTCTTGGACTTCAGCCAATGACGAGTCTCAGTTGGGTGAGGAGTCCTACTGGACAATTTATGCCCAGTACAGACATCACTGGCCTAATTACGTATTGCTCGTAATGATCATTGCAGGGGAGGGCGCAATTGCTCTGTGGATCTGGAAAGCATTCTCCACGAAGCCATTCCGCAGCCTCGAAGATCAGCACAATTCGTTTGTGCCCTGAAAGTCGGGTTTTCGGCAAGTTTGCGGCTCGCGGCTGGCTCGACCAGACCAGGTTGTTGAAATGTGCGAGACAGATCACCGTTCATCAAGCATCTGAGTGGGTGAGGGACACGCATGATCAATGACCTTTGGTACAAAAATGCGGTGATTTACTGTGTCTCCGTGGCCACCTACCTGGACACCAACGGTGATGGGATCGGAGATTTTCAGGGCATCATGCGACGGCTTGATTACCTGCAGGGCCTGGGTGTTACCGCCATTTGGCTGATGCCCTTTCAGCCCTCACCGGGACGCGATGACGGCTACGCGTCGACAAAGAACAACTGCTCATGGAAGACGGCATCGGCTGTGATCGCCGACATATGCGCTTGGCCCGGGTTGGACATGGGCGTGAAACGTCTAGTTGTGATTGGTTCCAACGGTATTGTCTCGTGCGAATGATTCGTCGCAATTGGATACGAGGCGAAGCGAAACTAAAGACGATGCCAAAGGCTCCGACACCAGCATTCGCGCGAACCGCAATTAGTGGGATCGCGAATGATGACCTCCCGGGGGCGAAGAAAAGCCGCCTTACACGGCCACCAAGTTCAAGGGGCAGCCCAGAATACGACAAGGATCAAGGCGATGACTACCACGACAGCAACATCTAGCCAAGGACTTTGATTCGTATCCGATCCTCGTTCGTCTCGCATGACAAGACTGTACTCAAAATAGCTAATGCGGTCTACCATCGCGGTTTCTTGGGAACGGCTCAGTCTGAAAATTGGCCATGGCAGTAGAGGTTCTACGTGTCGGTTTTGTTCGCGCCCTTGCATCCTTAATGCGCTCAAGCACGTAGGCTCGGATTCCTTTGTGGGTGGCTGTTGTATTCTCAAAGCAATGGCCCGCATAAATGGCAACGATGAGACGCTGGACTTATTCGGTTGGCCTAATTCCGCCGAAACCTATCGCACCGCCATATTGATTCCCTGCCACAATGAAGAGGTCGCCATTGCAAAAGTGATTGCTGACTTCAGACACGAGCTGCCCGAAGCTGCGGTCTATGTATACGACAACAACTCTACCGATCGGACAACCGAGGTTGCTCGGAATGCAGGTGCGATAGTCGCATCGGAACGCTTACAGGGTAAAGGGAATGTGGTTCGACGAATGTTCGCAGACATCGACGCAGACGTCTATATTTTGGTGGATGGCGATGACACATACGATGCGACCAGCGCCCCGGCTATGCTCGACCTTCTGTTCAGCGAAGGCGCGGACATGGTTACCGGGACGCGCGTTACGGACATCCCTGCGGCGTATCGTAGGGGACATCGCCTGGGCAACTTCCTACTCACTAGCCTTGCTGCGGGTATTTTCGGCAAACGTATCACCGACATGTTGTCCGGCTATCGGGTGTTTAGTCGGCGCTTCGTAAAAAGTTTTCCAGCGTTGAGTTCGGGGTTCGAGATCGAGACGGAATTGACAATTCATGCCCTCGAAGTGAAGATGCCCCTTGCAGAGATGAAAACCACCTATCGGGATCGAGGAGAAGGCAGCACCTCAAAGCTGAGCACGTACAAAGACGGCGCCCGCATCCTGTTGGTCATTGTCAATTTAATCAAACAAGAACGGCCCTTGCTGCTTTTCTTTATCCTTTCGGCCGTGCTGTTCGTGGTTGCGGTGGTGCTTGGAGTTCCTTTGATGGTTGAGTTTCGCCACACGCACCTGGTCCCGCGGCTGCCAACGGCCGTGCTCTGCGCTGCGATAATGATGCTTTCGTTTCTCTCGCTTGTTTGCGGGCTGATTCTGGACTCGGTATCGCGTGGTCGCAAAGAGATAAAGCGCCTGGCCTATCTTTCGTTACCGGGTCACGCGTGGAATCCTCTGCGGGTTCGAACCAACCGAGATACTTAGCCAGGGAGAATTTTCATAGAGATGAATCAACCATTGGGTCGTCGTCGCATTCACGGTTTCTGCATCGTTCTGCTCGGTTGCCTGTTCTTTGGAATACGCGGATATTATGATCAGACGGAGGCTGTTCAGTCGCGAGATTTTAAGTGTGTGTATACTGGTGCGCGTTGTTTGATCGATGGCTGCGATTCGTATGACTACGTTCAGCTCCGACGGGTGATGCTGGAGCATGGGGGAAATCTTTCCGATCCGGTACCGTTCGCACCGTATACAGCCAATTACCTTCCCTCCGCGTTATTCTTCACAATCCCCTTGGCGATGCTTCCTTACGGCCCTGCTCACGTGATCTGGCTGATCATGAGCATCTTATTGTTTTGCTGCGCGGCATTCTGTATCTCGGATTTGTGCGTCGGCCGGTGCGCCCTGATCGTTCAATGCATTCTCGCGGTGTTTGTAGCTCTGAACACGATGCCGGTGATGTTGGCTCAACCAGCATTGATGTCAATCAGTCTTGTGGTCATCGCCCTATGGTGCTTCCTGCGACAGCGTTGCCTGGCGATTGGTGTCGCCAGCTTCGCAATAAGTCTCGTGTTCAAGCCGCACCTGGGGGCTCTTGTATGGCTGTTCTTACTGCTTTCGAACAGCTGCGGCCTGACATATCCTAATACTTCGGAGACTTCACCTCGTGTTAGGTTTCGGCGACTGGCTCTTCAGATCTTAGTGGTTGCTTTCATTTTGAGTGTTCCGGGAATTTTTCTCGCGTTTCATCATCCAGCTACTTCTCATTGGCCGCAGGAGCTGCGAGCTAACCTGCAGGGCATCGCCGGCCAGGGACATTTGTCTAACCCTGGACCAACCAACGCTGACGCGCCGAGCATTGCCAATCTCCAAGCGCTTTTCAGCCTGATACACGACATACCAAGCTTCTACAATCGCGCCACGATCGCCGTGTTTTTACCGTTATTTCTCATTTGGGTATATCTTGTCGTTCGCCCGATGGAGCATCCCCAACTGTGTTGTTACGGTACGACTAGGTTTACGCTCGCCGAATCACGCGACCTTCTGGCCCTCGCGTCTGCATCCGCATTAACCTTCTTACCTCTGTACCATCGACAGTACGACACGGGGTACCTACTGCTCATGTTTCCCGCGGTTGCGTTACTAGCCTCATCCGATCGAGTGCGAGGTAGACTCGCAATTGCTCTGAGTATTTTTGCAACGATTACGATGACCCATCAGTTTCCTCACCTGGGGACTTTGCTGAGTGATCGTGTTGGCAGATTATCGGGACCTGTGTGGCTCCTCTTCAATCGTCCTCTCCCATTGACGCTGCTTTTGCTGACATGCTTCTTCCTCGGGTGCATGTTCCTGCTGCCGACTGAGAAGCGCCAAGCGTAGAGAATCAGTTTCGTGCAAGTGTTCCGGAAAGCAGGTCACGGTGCTTCTTGGGACTGCGCATGCTTGGCGGCGCATGCGGAACCTGCTAATGAACTGCACGTCCCTGCTCGCAAGGTTGAAGATTGGCAGAGCGGACGATGCAGGAGGACTGCATTGTTCTTATAGGTTAGCAGCGGTCATGGATTGGAAAGTGGCGTATAGCGCACGACGTACAGCGTTCCTGGTGTGCGTGCGAGCCAGCGGGAGTAGTGCGCTGGAGCGAAGGACGCGGGACCGTAGCAGGAGTTGGGATCGAAGGAGACGCCGTAGAGGGCGTGGATGTGTGGCGTGTAGTCGTACCAGAAGACCTTGCAGGTATTGGGCGGCGGCGGAGGGGTGAGAACATACGCATGCGCGGGAACGACGATGGTGGGGAAGTTGATGTGATCGGAGTGCTGAAGCTCGACGTCAAAATTATGTTCCCAGCCATTGTCAACGGAGGTGTCGGGAATGCCCGCGGAGTGCACCTCGGCGGCGAGGGTGACACGCGCGCGATAGAACGCAAATGTGTTGTGGGTGTGAACGACGCCGAAACCTGCCATGATCGCTACGAGTAGAACGCCGGCTACGGGGATGCGGGGACTGATCGTGTCCTGGTAATAGCGGACGAGACAGAGAACGAGAATGACCAGAGGCGCCAGCATGTAGCGATCGAAGAGCAGGTTGGTGGCGCGTGGAATGAGCAGCAGCGTATACGCGGTGGTATAGGGCGCGAGTAGGATCGCCAGTTGCTTCCAGGAAACACGCGGGTAGGGGGAGACCGGTGTCGAGATTTCGGAGGCACGGGAACGAGCGAAGGATGCAAGCAGTCCCAGCAAGCCTCCGATGGAGATGATGGTGATGAGGATCTGCATTACGGTCGGGAGGAAGATGGGGGGTTCGCCAAGAAGGTCTGTGCCTTCATGGATGCTGTGAATGCCGACCCAGCCGCCGCGCGCTCCGGCGGTGGGCTCGAGAAGGAAGTCCGGATGGGAGGGTTTCAAGTGGATGGCGAACAGGAGGTAGATGAGCGAGATGGCCGCAATCATAATCTGAACGCGCGAGCGGCTCTTACGAATCTGCGGAAGGAAGAGAGCGAAGAGCGGGAGGAGGAGGAAGGGCACGTCGAGAAAGGTGTGGACGAACTCGCCGATGGTGTGGGCGATCTCGCCGATGGGATTGGCGAAGGGGAAGACGGTGGGGATGAGGTGCTCGGGAATGGAGTAGGGCTGGTGTTTGAGCCACTGGAGGCAGACGACGATGAAGAGGACGCCGGCGAGTGTGGCGGCGACTCCGGCGATGACCACTTGCCGGCGCGAGCGAAGGAGCCAGAGGGTGGAGGGCAGCATCACGAGAATGCCGAGCCATGCGATCTGGCGGGAAGTTCCAAAGATCGCGTTGGTGATCACGGCGAAGACGAGCCAGGCGATGGCACCGCGATCAGTGGCGGATTGCAGGGCGCGCAGGCAGCCGTAGAGGCAGATAACGATGGCGAAGAGGCCGGTGATGTCGGTGAGGAAGGTTGCGGAAAGTACGAGGTAGAGAGGCGAGAGTACGAGGGCGAGGGTGCCGAGAGTGGCATTGCGCTCGGAGATGCCGACGCGAACCAGGATGCGCTGCAGGACGAAAGCCATAACGCAGGCATTCAGAATGGTGCTCATGCGCACGACGGAGTAAGAGAATCCGAAGAGCTTGACGAAGGCGGCGGCGAAGATGAGTTGCCAGACAAGCATGGGTGCGGCCCAGCCGGTGTATAGGATGTGGCCGGTGGTGGCGAGAGTGTGGACCATCGAGACATAGGGACCGTCATCGGAGATTCCCATTTCAGCGAACGGATGGCTGATGAGTTCGCACACCAGCACGCTGACGGCGCAGAACAAAGCTGGAATGCGGAACCTGCGAACGAGTTGCAAAGAGTCTCCGGGCAAGGCTAAAAGGTTGAATAGGTTGAGCGATGCAGGGCGTCTACCCGCGCTTACAAGATAGTCCGATCATCGATGCAGCGCCGATGGGCAGCGGACAACGTATGGGGCGCCGCGGGCACGGAAGGCGAGCGAGAGGTCGAGTGCTGGCGCGAAAGCCCTCAACCGGGTGTCGGCCGTACAAAACATCCATTGTTGCAGTGTAGTCGGGATGGAAAGCGGAGGAAAGTCTAGACTTGAGGTTGATGGCGGAGGATGAGGCGGGCGGCGCGGCTGTAGGAGCCTAGACTGAATGCCTTGGCATAGCCCTGGCGCTTGAGCCGCTTTGCGGCCAGCTCAGAGCGCAGGCCGGTGCTGCAGTGAAGGAGGAGAATCTGGTTCTTGTCCCGGGCAAGCCGGGGGACGTAGTTGTCTAACTCATTAAGCGGTAGATTAATGGCTTTGGGGAGATGGCCCGCATCGTATTCGGAGGGACTACGGACGTCGATGAGCAGACCACCCTGATTTTGGTACTCGCGGGCATACTTAAGCGCTTCGTGGCTGGAGCGCCAGAGGCAGATGTAGGCAGCCACGAGCACGAAAAGTAACGTTGCAGGAAGTAGGAGACTCATTGGTTTACCATCTTTGAGGGCATTAACGGAGCTCATTACCTGTTGTACAGCGGGATGCACCAAACGGGTGAAGCGTTAGGAGAATCGAGAGAAGTTCTGCCTGTTCTAACTTGAGAGTACCGGAGAAGTTCCGGATGTGCGTAGTGGATTCCGAGGGATCAGCTGGGCAGTGACTTTTCGTGTCGTGAGGACAGCCGCACGTAGAGTATAGTTCGGGAAACTGCAGACTTTTCAGAACAAAAAAGCGTCATGTGAGCGTGAGGATTTCGACATACACACGGCCGAGGCGGCGAAGCCTCCGTGCTACTTCAGCGAGCGCGTAAGAGCCGCCAACAACGGGACCGCGCGCATCCCGGTCGCAATTATACCCAGAGTAAATAGCCAAGACGCAGTGCTCCCAAACATCAACGAATGACAATCGACGGGACATCGTGGATGCCCGATGTATTCTCGAAGCAATGGGCGGAGACTCAATGCTCCAAGAAGCAATAACGGCCGTCGTTTCATTGCCCGCCTCCGAAGGAAAGCCACTCAACCTTTCATCAGAACGATACCAAACTCGCTCCCGCAAAACGGCGTTTTCGGAAACAACGTCTCGAACTTGGCGAAAACCCGACTTTACAGGCGGGTGCCGATATGCCTCCAACGCCCCTCCTTCTGAGTTGTCCTAACTTGCAGCCAGCCAATTAATCGTCACTGATTTCCGATCCCGAACTGCGTCGACGGTTTGGCACTCATTGTGGGAATGCGCATGCGCACGGCGTTTCGCAAATAGCGGGTCGAACTTGCCGAAAACCTGACTTCACGGACGGTTGGCGGAGTCCGCAGCCTCTCATGGGGGCTGGAGGGCACTTGGCCCAATCAGAAAATGAGCGACCGTTCTTTTTTGCGGGACTAGCTAATGAGTTCGGGCTCTGCCGATTCCGGTAAGAAACGTTGGGGCGCAGTGATCTTATAGGCATACCAGGCGATGAATCCGCTCAAAGCAAGGGTGATCACGCCGAGGATGCTTCCATGATCTCCGTCACTCCTGCGCAACGCTTCTCCTATCGCTGGGAGTTGCAGCGAAGCTCGTTCAAGAGACCTTGGGTCATTCAAGTTATCAGCTGACCATGGATACGTACTCACACATGATTCCGTCACTTAGGAATGAAGTCGCCGATCGAATGGACGAAATCTTCGTAACTACTGTCACGGAAGCTGTCACGCCACCCTTAGCGACCGTGAACTGAAGCCAAACTGTTGAATTGATTGGTGCCGGGAGGGGGGGTCGAACCCCCACGAGGTTGCCCTCGGCGGATTTTGAGTCCGCTGCGTCTGCCAGTTCCGCCATCCCGGCCCGGCCCTGCGCGATTGTGCAGGTTGAGGCGTGAGGAGCTACTGATTCTTGAATCGATATCGCAAGTCGCGACTGAGAATCGGTAGCTCTACTCAGGTTTAGTATCGCATAGCCTTGCGGCCGATTCCAATTCGAGCGAGCCGACTGGATGAACGTCGGCGCCGACTTCCTCTCCGGGACGGTTTACTTTAAGTCAGCGATCGTCAGAAGGTCCATGTCGTCATATCGCTGATTCTCGCCGCCCATGCCCCAGCAGAAGCCGTAACTTTTTGTGCCGACGCCGGCGTGGATGCTCCATCCCGGCGATATCGCTACCTCTCGATCACGCACGACCAGGTGGCGTGTCTCGGTGGCGGGCCCCATCAGGTGGAGCACGCGCTGCGACGGATCTACATCGAAGTAAAAGTACACCTCGCTGCGGCGCATGTGCGTGTGCGGCGGCATCGTGTTCCAGTTTGATCCGGGTGCGAGCAGAGTAAAACCCATCACCAACTGGCAGCTGCGAATTCCGTCGAGGAAGATCGCTTTATAGATCGACCGCTTATTGCAAGTTTCCTCGGAGCCAAGATGGACCGGCTCTAAATCGTTGAACTTGGCCAGAGTGGTTGGATAGACCGCGTGGGCGGGATAGCTAAGCAGGTAAAACACCGCGGGCTTGGTGGCGTCGCTGCTTGCGAAGGTCACGGATTTACTGCCGCGACCGACGTAAAGGCAATCGAGTTTCTCCATCGCGAAGGAAGCACTATCCACGGAAACGGTGCCGGAACCGCCTACGTTCAACACACCTAACTCACGACGCTCCAGGAAATAATCGGCGCGAAGTTCCGGTTGCGTTTCGAGGGTCAAGGTTGAATTCGTCGGAACGGCGCCGCCAATGACGGCTCGATCCAGGTCGACATAGCGCGTTTCGATCTCTCCTGCGCGAAAGAGGTCCTCGAGCAGAAACGTCTCTCGCAATTCGGCGTTTGTCATGGTTGGGTAGCGAACGGCGTCCGCCATCTGCACTATCTTCATACTCAATTCCTCACGTTTTACTAGGGCTGCGCTTCGGGCTCACGCACCTTGACGACGTAGATGGTGATGGTCTGGCCCGGCGCTTCGATGGCCTGGTGTGGCGTGCCCGCCGGGATGTGAATGACATCGCCTTTATGCAATACGTGGGGGGTTGCTCCGTCGAGGCCTGTACCGCGCACTTCGCCATCGGGTTGATCTTTCGGGTTGAGCAATGTGCCACCCGTCATCTCGGTTCCCTCGCCCGCTATCACGAAAAGGAAATCGGCATAGTGCTGATGGAGCTCGCCGCCACCACTTTTGGTGCGTGCGGTCAGCATCGTGTAGTGGCCCTTATAGTTCGCGAGCGTGATTCCTGTGCTGCCGTTTCCTGCGCGCGCCTTGGCCAGGAGCGCTTCGCCCTGCGCGGCCAGTGCGTCCAGATTTAATACTTCTGGCGAAGCCTGAATGACGGGAGCGGCGGGTGGCGTAGATGGCGTCGCACCCTGCTGGGAATGCGCCAGAAGCAACGTCGCGCTAATCAGCGCCGCGCCCACGCTCGCGCTCTTTGCTAGTCCTAATAGCTGCATGTTGATGGCCTCCTTCAATATCCATTCCAGAGCATACGAGAGTAGGTACGCGGTCGTCAGCCTACAAGGCTACTGAACGCCACTTGCCGGCCTCAATTGCAGTAGTTCCAGGGCGCAGGCAGCGGCGTTGCGTGCGGAAAGGCGGAGGTTGTCGGCTGCCATCCACAACCAGAACGCGCTTCCCTTCTTGCTTTCAGACGCGGTGACACGCAGGAGGACCTCACCCTTCCCCGCAGCGATTTCATTGCTCGGAGACTCATCCTCGAGAAACTGGGGCTGACCTTCGACGAGCATCTTGCGCAGGGCCTTCTCGTCCATCTGCTGCGAGGTCTCCACAAACACCGATGCTGTGTAGCCATGAAATACCGGAGCCTGGAGTAATTGCAACGCGACAGAATCAGCCGCATCCTTGCTGGTTAGAATCTCGATGTGGCGTCGAATGGTGTCGCGGGTATTCTCAAGATTCGCCTTCGCCACTGATCCGAGAGACGCTAACAGATTGAACGCCACTTGTGCATCGTAGACATCTTTCGGCAATGGCTTGAAGGACAGCAGGCTCACGGTCTGCTGATGCACCTCTTCCACTCCTGCGTTTCCAAGTTGGGACGCTGGCTGCAACACGGTGGCGGCCATGCGCTCCAGGCCGACCGCACTCAATGCCTTACTTGCGAGCGCAAGCATAATCGCCGCTGGTTGAGCTGACACCTCGGCGATCGTTGCCAGGTCGGGTCTGGCGCCACCTGAGACGAGCGGTGAACGCACTTGAACGTGGGGCTGCCCTTCGAGTGCACCCGTGAGGTCGACGATGGCTGCTCCGGCTGCATGGGCGGCCTTCCAAAACTGCAGCGCCGTCGCACCTTCGCTTGCAAAGAAAACCACATCGATGCCGACGAACGAATCGGCTGCAATGGTCTGGATGACCAGGGCCTCATCGCCTGCCGCTGTAATCGTTCCACCGGCATCTTCAGCGTCGAATAGCGTGATATCCCACAAAACTTCTGTGGCACCACTCAACTCTTCGGCAAGCTCTTTACCCAGCAGCGCCGACGCGCCGACAACTGCTCCGCGCCATGTTTTCCCAGCCATCTTTAGTCCTCTTTTGCTTTTTGATGCAGCTCTCTACCGATCAAACCGCATGGAATCGGCGATTCCAGGAGTATGCAAGCCGCGCCATCACCCCCGAAACCAGGTAGCCGAGAGCGATGACCAATAAGGCGATTTGATCCCATTCAACAATGATGCCGATCACCACGACTAACAAAACCAGCAAGCGGCCCGGCTTGCGCGTGTTGGTGTCGATCTCCTTGCCGCTCCAGAAACGCCAGCTGCTGACCATGAGAAATCCAACGAACGCGACCAGCGCCAGCCATACCAGCGAGAGCCACAAGTTGTGGACCGGCGACCCCCCCTCAAAATGAATGACGGCAGCGAGGACGCCTGCGCCTGCGGGGATTGGCATGCCGACAAAGTATTTTCGGCCAGGTCGTCCGGGATTGCGGGGCTGCGGATTGACGCTGATATTGAAGCGCGCCAGGCGGCAAGCTCCGCAAATCAGGAAGAGAAAACATACGACTACGCCGAAGTGCATCACGCGCGCTTCAATCTCGGGATGGATCGAGGGCGGGAGCTGGCGCACTCCCCAGAGGTAAGCGAGCAGGCTGGGAGCAACGCCGAACGTGATCACGTCGGCGAGCGAATCCAACTCTTTGCCGAAGGCGCTGGAGGTATTAGTCATGCGGGCGATGCGGCCATCCAATCCATCGAAGACAATCGCAAAGGCTATCGCGAGAGACGCGTGATCGAATGCAGCGGCGGACAATGCGGGGTCGGCCATGACCGAACCGCGGATGCTCTGCATGATGATGTAGTACCCCAGCGCGATGCTGCCTGAGGTGAACAGCGACGGCAGCACGTACATGCCGCGCCGCGCTGGATGCATTCGTTGCGCCTCAGCCTCGGCCATTAGCTCCGTCCATAGGAGGATTTTTTCGCCGTGTCCTCACCATAACCCGGCAGCACACCCAATATGGATTTGCCACCCTGCACGCGATCGCCCGGCTTCACGCGGAGTTCGACATCAGCAGGCATCAGCACATCCACGCGGGAGCCGAATTTGATCATGCCCATCCGCTGCCCGCGCTGTACGACGTCGCCGGTCTTCACATTGCAGATAATGCGTCGCGCCAAAAGTCCGGCAATTTGCTTGAAGCTAACGCTATTTTCCCCATCCTCGATCACGATCAGCGTCTGCTCATTGAGGATTGCTGATTCCGGACTCATGGCATTCAGGAACTGACCCTCGCGATACTCCATTAGTGTTACTTTGCCGCTGATTGGCACGCGATTGACATGTACATCGAAGACGCTGAGGAAGATGCTGACGCGGAATCGGGCGCCCGCCGTGGTCTCAATCCATTCCGCTTCTTCCACCTTGCCGTCACCGGGGGAGACGATCAGACCAGGTCCGGCAGGGATTTCGCGGTCTGGATCACGGAAAAATATCAGAAAAAACACCGCAAGCAGGAATGGAATCGCCGTCAGACTGATCCAATGCGTCCCAAAATAAACGATTACTGCGACGACCAGCAGCGAAACTCCGTAATAAAGTCCATCCCGAACCATAGGCAACGATTATACCTTCGCGCCCCTCAACCTTCTGCGAAGTGTGGTGACCTTGATCGTATGCAGCATTTGACGTTATAGCCGAGCAGCCATCAGCACGGCATCCTCGGTCGGGTTGCGATAATATTCCCGGCGGCGGCTCTGCTCCAGAAACCCGAGCGAGCGGTAGAGCGCCAAGGCACCGTCGCTCGATGCCCGGACCTCGAGCTCGAGCTCGCTTGCTCCGTTTCGCGACCAATCCATCACCTGCTGGCAAAGCGCCTTGCCGATACCCTTGCGGCGTACCGACGGGGAGACAGCCACGCTCTCGAGCTCCGCCAACTCACCCGTACGGCTGGCAACGGCAAATCCAACGATGCCTCCGTTGCTTTCCGCCACAAAACTCGCGCGCTGGGGCTCGCTCCCCTGCTCGCCGCTGAGAGCTGCCAGCCATAGGGGGTGGGTCCAATGCGGCGCTTCAGCGCAGGCTTGTTCGATTGCAAGTATGGCATCCAGATCAGCGGGTGACGCGCACCGTATTAGCCAATCGGCGGACATCAACCGACCGCCCCAGCTGGTTTCCGGTAGATGTCGCTCTCCTGCCGGACGTAGTTGGCGTCCGTAAGCGCGACATCGCTTCCACCCATGCGCAGCTTGCGTAAGACCGCGCCCCGAGCGTCCGATGCGTGCAGGGTATGGAGGATTGTTTCGCAGCCTTGTAGCTGATCGACCAGACGGCTCTCCGCCAAAGCGATCCGCTCACCATGGCACTGTCGTTGGAGATCGCCGGTGGTGCAGAGCCACTCGCGACCTGTGCTGACCTCGCGCACGTAGACCTCAGAGCGTCCGGCGTCGAGTGCAGCATAGCCATCAGCCAGACCGGTTGCGTTCGCCAAAACCTCCAGGCGGGAGACGGCTGCCATGGGAAGTGCCGCAGCCTCGCAAAGCCCCTTGGCTGTCGCCAGGCCAGCGCGTATGCCTGTAAACGATCCCGGTCCATGAACGATGCCAATCGCATCAAGATTCCGCAGCTGGCTTCCTGGCTGCGACTGCAGAAGCCGGCGGATGGCGTCGATAATCTCTGCCGAGGCGCTTCCGCGGGCGAGATCCCGAGTGGCCAATACCTCTTCGCCACAAGTTAACGCAATACCTGCGGTCTCTCCGCAGGTATCGATCAGCAGCAGTCGTTCGTCTTGGGTCAACGTCCTATCCACACTCCGAGCATACCGCGCGGCGGGCTCTACGGACCGCTGGAAGGCAAAGCCACTTACTCTACCGCGGCGAGGACCTCTTCACGAACTTCTTCGTCCTGGGCTGCCTCGCCGATAGTTTTCGGCAAGGCAACATCCAGTACGTCTTCAATCCGCGAGGCATAGTGGATCGTCACACCGTCAATCTGATCGGCGGACAGATCCTCTTCCACGTTGGTCTTCACGTCGATCGGCAGAATCACATCGCGCACGCCAGCCCGCTTGGCCGCAAGGAACTTTTCCTTGATGCCACCAACCGGCAGTACGTTGCCGCTCAGGGTAATCTCACCCGTCATAGCCAGCAGCGGATGAATCGGCCGATCCAGCAGCAGGGAGACTAGCGCTGTCGCCATGGTGACACCTGCGCTTGGGCCATCCTTCGGAATCGCGCCCGCAGGCACGTGGATGTGCAGATCGATGTCCTTGAGCACATCGTCATCCAGCCCTAAGGAGAGCGCGTTTGACCGCACCCACGTGAGGGCCGCCTGCATGGACTCCTTCATGACATCGCCGATCTGGCCCGTCATGGTGAAGCCGCCCTTGCCCTTCATCTTGTTGGCTTCGATGAAGAGCACATCGCCGCCTGCCGGTGTCCAGGCGAGACCGACCGCTACGCCGGGACGCTTAGTCCGCTCGGCGATTTCGGTGTCGACGCGCACCTTGATGCCGCCCAGAAATTCGTGGATGACCTCAGGCGTGACGATCAGCTTCTCGGTGCGACCTTCGGCAACCTGGCGCGCCGTCTTGCGGCAGACAGTGCCAATAAGCTGCTCCAGGCGCCGCACACCGGCTTCTCGCGTGTAATGGCGCGCGATCAGGCCTACGCTCGCGGTCGGAAACTCGATGATCGCGTCCTGGCCTTCCTTAGGCTCGATGCCGTTCTCCTTGATCTGGCGCGGAATCAAGTAGCGCTCGGCGATGTTGACCTTCTCCTCTTCGGTATACCCGGTGAGTTCGATGATCTCCATGCGATCGAGCAAAGGGGCCGGGATCGTGTCCAGCTGGTTGGCCGTGCAGATGAAGAGCACCTTGCTTAGATCGAAGGGCTGATCGAGGTAGTTGTCGCGGAAGGTGTTGTTCTGTTCCGGGTCGAGTGTCTCGAGCAGCGCACTCGCAGGGTCGCCACGGAAGTCGCGTCCCAGCTTGTCAATTTCGTCCAGCATGAAGACGGGATCGTTAACTTCGACGCGCTTCAAGTGCTGGATGATCTGGCCTGGGAGCGCGCCAATGTAGGTGCGGCGATGACCGCGGATCTCCGCCTCGTCGTGCATACCGCCGAGCGAAATTCTGGAGAATTTGCGTCCAAGGGCGCGCGCGATGCTGCGACCAAGCGAGGTTTTGCCCACGCCCGGAGGCCCGACGAAGCACAGGATCGGCCCCTTCATATCCGGCTTCAAACGCCGGACGCTCAGGTAGTCGAGGATGCGGTCCTTCACCTTCTTGAGGCCATAATGATCCTCGTCGAGGAACTCTTTGGCCTTCTTGATGTCGACCTCACTGGACGAGCTCTTCGACCAGGGCAGAACCGCTAGCCACTCCACATAATTGCGTGTGAGCGAGTAGTCTGCCGCCGCGGGATTCATCCGCGCCAGGCGGGCGAGCTCCTTCAGGGCATCCTTCTTGGTCTCCTCCGGCATGCCGGCGGCTTCAATCTTCTCCTTGAGGTCAGCAACGTCCTTTTGGGTCTCGTCGAGATCGCCCAGTTCCTTCTGGATGGCCTTCATCTGCTCGCGAAGGTAGAAGTCGCGCTGGGACTGCTGAACTGAGTCCTGAACTTCGCTCTGGATCTTGTTGCGCAGCTGCTGAACGCCCAGCTCCTTGGCGAGGTAGCTGTTGATCATCTCCAGCCGCGTCTTCACATTGGAGGTCTCGAGCAGCTCCTGCTTCTCGGCCGTGGTGAGGAAGGGCAAGCTGGCCGCGATGAAGTCGGCCAGGCGCGACGGCTCCTCGATATTCAGTGCAATGGTCTGCAGGTCGTCCGAAAGGGTCGAAGACGACGTAACAATCTCCTGAAATTGCGCGAGAACGTTCCGCTGCAAAGCTTCGGCCTCGGGCGAATGCTCGGGAATAACCTCGTCCAATGCGGTGTAATTTGCCGTCAGAAACGGCTGTGTTTGGTCAAATTCGCCCAGGCGGACGCGTTCCATGCCCTCAGTAAACACAAAAAGGCTCTGGTTGGGCATTTTGACGACCTTGTGGACGGTCGCGCGGGTGCCTACCTGGTGCAGATCGCCACCCTCGGGCGAGTCCTGGCGTGCGTCGCGCTGAGCTACGACCAGGATGGTCTTCTCCTCACCCAGCGACTGGATCAGCTGGATAGAGCTTTCCCTGCCAACCGTCAACGGCAAAACTGCATGCGGGAATAGAACCGTATCCCTAACTGGGAGAACAGGATACGCTCTGCCTTTGCCTTCGGTGCCGGCGGACTTGCTGGTCGGCTTGATCACGCTTACAAATTCATTTGCCATAATTGAGTGTTCCTTTATCAACTTTCTTGAATAGGATGCACTAGGATACGGTTTGGACGCAACCCTTTTGCTCCGGACGCCATCCCGTCCGCCGGCTCCTAAGCAGCCGTCCCAGAGTTCATCGGCGGTTTGCCGTCCTTCGCTAGGCCCTATCTTCCCTACGCCCGGATTCTTCATCGATTGACGCTCGTACTGCTAATCATGGATACGGAATCTGGCAGCAAAAGTTGGGGGCAATTTTCAAGTTCCTTCGTATTGCTTCATGAGATGCGCGGCGATGTCGGCGCAACCAATCAAAATAGGGCAATTCCGACGTTCCGTTGCAAGCCGCCCCGCAAGCCGTTAGGCTTAGATTGATCGCGGGAGTGGTGAAATGGCAGACACGCAGGTCTTAGAAGCCTGTGCCCGAAAGGCGTAGGGGTTCAAGTCCCCTCTCCCGCACCAGTATTCAGTATCCGGAAAGCAGCGACATGAGCCAGACCATCACGCAACCCGATAACACGCGAATTACGCTTGAAAAATCAGCGGATTACCGCGATTCCTATGCCAATAGCGTCCAGGTACGCCTCTCCATTTGGGATTTTTTCCTGGTATTCGGGACGCTCGAGCAGGAGACGCCAGACCAGGTGCGCGTGGATAACTTTCAGGGTATCTACCTCAGCCCGCAGCAGGCCAAGGCACTGGCAAACGTCTTGAACCACAACGTTGCCCAGTACGAGCAGAGCTTCGGAACGATTTCCTTGGAAGGGCCTGGCGTTCAGCGCTTCGCCGTTCCCTCCAACGGTCCCGTCCACTAACTATCGTGGAATCTCCCTCCGATCGAGTTCGCCAGGCGTGCGCCCAATTCGCGGCTCTGCCCGGACTCCTCCTGTTTTTATTGTTCTTCGCAGCGGTTGCCATCAGCCACCTGACGCTGCTGCAGTTGCCCTACTTCTGGGATGAGGGCGGCTACTACATTCCGGCGGCCCTGGACTTTTACCATACCGGCCAACTGGTTCCTCACTTCACCAACGCCCACCCGCCCCTGCCAAATGTTCTGCTCGGCAGCTTGTGGCATATCGTTGGCTACCATATTGTGGCCACGCGATTACTGGTGTGCGCCTTCGCGGCTGCAGGTCTTCTCGCCATCTTCCGGCTCACGCAGCGGCTGCTAGACGTGCCAGCCGCCGTCACGGTCGCGCTACTCACGGCCGTCTATCCAATTTGGTTTGCGCAGAGCTCGCTGGCCCATGCCGACATCTTCGCCGCAGCCTTTACGCTCTGGGCTTTTGCGCTTTATCTTCCGGGCGCGACCAGTGATGCCCCGCGATATCTTTCCGTGGCTGCACTTTTCTCGCTGGCCGCGCTGTCGAAGGAGACTTCTATTCTTGAGCCGGCAGCACTGGGCGCACTCGAGTTGGCGTTGCTTTTTCGTGACTGGCAAAACCCTTTGCTGCGGCGCCGTCGTCTCGGCTGGATCGCCGCCCTTTCTTTTCCGTTACTCCCACTTGTGGCATGGTTTGCGTACCACCACCATGTCACCGGCTTTACGTTTGGCAACCCGGAATTTCTCCGCTACAACGCGACCGCCAATCTCACTGCCGCGCATGTCTTGCAGGCGGTGCGCTATCGCTTTCTGCATCTTTTCTGGCAGCGCAATATCTGGATGCCCATTGTGTTTGCGCTCGCCTGCCTCTTTCTGGCGCGACGAGATGATGCTCCGAGGTCACTGACGCCCAGCGCTCGAACTACGATTGCCGTGCTGGTGGTCGCTAACTGGCTCGCCTTCTCGGTGCTGGGAGGGGCGCTGCTGACTCGTTACCTGCTGCCCATCTATCCGCTCATCCTGATTGTCTGCGTCGATCTATGGCGAACCCACACCCGACGCTGGCCCTTCCTCGCGGCCGCGACTGGCGTCGCATTCGTCAGCGCGCTTTGGGTGAATCCGCCCACGTCCTTTGCTCCTGAGGACAACCTCACCTATCGCGACATGATCGTGGTGCATCAGGAGGCGATCGATTTCGTCGCCCAACACTATCCGGACGCGACCGTGCTCACCGCGTGGCCGGTTGCCGCTGATTTATTTCGTCCGGAGCTCGGTTATGTAAAAACTCCGATCAAGGGGATATCGATCGACGATTTTACGCTACCGCAGATTCGAAAGGCCGCGCAGGAGCCCGAGCGCTATGACACTGCCATTGTCTTCACGTCGCACTTCGTGTCGCCGGCTTTCCGCAGCTACCTGATGAGCCATCCCAACACACGCCGGGGCAAGGAGTTTGCCGTGAGCCGCGACCTGATGCCGGCTGAGATCGCAGCGCTGCTTGGCGGTGAGATCGTCTGGCAGGATGACCGCGGCGGCGAGTGGGCTGCCGTGTTGCGCTTTCATCGCAGCTACGATGCCCTGCTAATGCCGCTGCGGCGGTAATTCTTCTGCTGCCAGCCGCTGCTACTTTCCGCCCGTTTCATTCCAGAGAAAACCAACTTCATCCGCCATGTCGCTGACCAGTTGATCGACGCTGATCCCGGCGCTGTGTCCGTTCTTCACGTCGTAGTGGAGAAGGACGGGCCGGCGGTCGGCCTCTGGCTCGGCCATCACCGTCGCCTGCATGAGCGCCGCCATCTTGCGCGCGTGCAGAGGAGCGACACGGGTGTCACTGTCGCCGGTAAAGAACATGATCGCAGGATACTTCACACCGGGTCGTACGTTCTGATAGGGCGAGTACTTCAGAATATAGTCAGACTGCTGCGAATTTTCGGCGGAGCCATACTCGGTCGTCCACCAGCGTCCCACGAGGAACCTCTGGAACCGCGACATATCGAGCAGCGGATATCCGCAGAAGATGGCGCCAAACAGGTCCGGGCGCTGCGTCATGGACGCGCCCATGAGCAAGCCTCCATTGGACCGGCCCGTGATTGCCAGCCCTTTGCTGGTGGTGTAGTTATTCGCGATGAGATACTCCGCCGCGGCATACCAGTCGTCGAAGACATTCTGCTTATGCTCAAACATTCCAGCCTTGTGCCAGGTCTCACCGTACTCCCCGCCACCGCGCATGTTGGGCAGCGCGAAGAAGCCGCCCTGCTCCATCCACCAGGCATACTTCGCATTGAAGCTCGGCGTTTCGGAGACGAGAAATCCGCCATAGCCGGTCATCATGACCGGCGCGCTTCCGTCGCGCACCAGGCCTTTGCGACCGGCGATGAACATGGGCACGCGCGTTCCGTCCTTCGAGGTGTAGAAGACCTGCTTCACTTCATACTTGTCGGAATCGAAGGGCACCTGCTCCCGGTTCCACACCGTCGATTTTCCGGTCGCAATGTCATAGTGATAGATTGTCGGCGGCACGGTGAACGAGGAAAAGTTATAAAACCCGATCTTAGAATCGGCGCGCCCTCGCACCACCGTTCCAGTTCCGATCGTCGGATAGGCAATCGCGCCAAGCTTCTTTCCGTCGAGACTGTATATAGTGGTTTCCGACTTCACGTCGACCAGACGCCCGATGAATAGTTTTCCTCCAGCGATCGAGACTTCGTCGATCGGGCTCTTGCCTTCGGGAATCACCACGGGCCAGCTCTTCGTTGTCGGATCCCCAAGACTTGCCCGCAGCACCTTGCCATTAGGAGCGCCAAAGTCCGTGCTGACAAGCATGCGATCACCGTCAAGATGCAACTGGAAACGAGAGTCAATTCCGAAAACCAACGGTTCGAGCTTCGCGCCGGGTTTACGCAGGTCCTCTAGCAGGATGTCTTCGCGCGTCGACGGCACACCGTGGGCGATCGTCACAATCAGCCAGTGCCCGTTCTCAGAGACGTGGCATCCCACCAGATCCAGCGGACCCAGCTGCTCCCGGTTATAACTGCCTGCGAGGACTTCAACATCTTTGTCGGCGGGTGTGCCCAGAGCATGCGAGAACACCGCGCTGCTTCCGCTGGTGACGATCTTGGAGTAGTAAAGCGTTTTGCCATTCAGGCTGACACCCATATAGCGGGCGAGTGGAAGCATGTCGCTCAGCGTCTGCTTGGTGTCCACATCCAGCAGGTGGATTGACTCTTCGTCGGCCCCGCCACGACGCTCGCCGTAGACCAACAGTTTGCCATCCGAAGAGACGTCCGAGATGCTCACTGATGCGTTGCCGTCGGCGCTCAACGTGCCCGCGTCGATCAGCTTGATCTCGGGTCCTTCGAGTCCATCGCGGAAGTAAATAGAAGCCTGATTCTCTGCCGCCAGGCGCTTGGTGTAGAAGAGCCGGCCGTGTCGTTCTGTCGGCGGAGTCACCGAGTCCACGCGCTGCATCTCGGTCAACCGCGTCACCAGCCGTTCTCGCAGCGGTTTGATCTGCGCAAAATAGGTATCGGCGTATTGCTGTTGTGCCTGGATGTAGGCTCGCGTATCTGCAGCCTTCTGATCTTCCAGCCAGCGATAGTTGTCGGTAATCTTATGACCGCCAACATCCTCGGTCACCGGCTTAACGGTGACAGCCGGCGGAGGCCCAAGAACGACCCCGTTGTCTCCATGAATTGCTACTGTTTGAGCACTCATCGTTCCTACGTACCCGCCCAACATGATCGCTACCAGCGCAGAGCCAAGTTGCATCCTAGTCTCCTGAAAAATTCTGATGACCTCAATGTATCGCAGACGGTACGGATCGGCCGCATTTCGACATCATTCGTCGGCTGAATGCAGAGGCTTGTGGAATACCCACGCATCGATTCCCCGACCATAAAAATCATTCTCCCGATGAGACCGCACGAAACCGCGGCCGGCGTAGAAACGTATCGCCGGCTCATTTCCGGTGAAGACATGGAGCACAACAGCAGCACAGCCCTCACGGAGAGCCTCTCGCTCCACTTGCTCCATCAACTGCCCCGCAACGCCCCTACGTCGATATCCTGGAGATATATCTAACGTGACGATGTAGCCGAACCGCCCCTCTTCGGTTTCCTCGATATCCAGGATGACGAAGCCCACCAACGCGTCGTTATCTTCCGCAATGACCACTCGCGCTTTTTTCGCTTCGGCAAAACGTCGCATCGCGCCGCGGGAAAAGCGGAATGGCTTATCGAAGCACTCCACATCCAACGCATGCATCGCGTCCAGATCATTCACGCGATACGGACGTAGTGTGATGCCCACCTTCTTCACCCATCATCAACGTCACCATCGCAATCCGTTCAGCGCTGATTCGGCTAAATGGTCTTCAATACATGCGCAGAAGGTCTTAGTGCCGCCCTCGCTACACCGCGACGGTGAAGCTGTCTTCGCTGCGTGTTACCGCGCGGTAGAGGGTGTCGCGCTCAAACGGAATGCGCCCTGCCTCGGTGATGAGTCGGACCAGATCCTGGCGCCGCAGGCCTTGCGGCGTATTCGCGCCCGCGTCATGATAGATCTTCTCTTCCACAACCGTTCCGTCGATGTCGTCCGCGCCGAAACGCAGCGAAATCTGCGCCATCTTCGGCGTCACCATCTGCCAGTAGCTCTTGATGTGTGAGAAATTATCCAATAGCAAGCGGCTGACGGCAATCTGCCGAATGTCCGTCATGCCACTGGACTTGGGTAGATGCCCGAGCGCCGTATTGTCCGGATGAAAGCTGAGCGGAATAAATGTTTGGAATCCGCCGGTGTCGTCCTGCACCTCGCGCAGCTTGAGCAGGTGGTCGACACGATCCTCATCGTTTTCGATGTGACCGTAGAGCATCGTCGCGTTGGATCGCAAACCAGCCTTGTGCAGCAACCGAGCCGTCTCCAGCCACTCGCCGCCGTCGATCTTGTGGTCGCAAATAATATGACGCACGCGGTCAGCGAAGATCTCGGCGCCGCCGCCAGGGCAGGAGTCCACGCCCGCTGCCTTCATGCGCTCGATCGCCTCTGGAATCGACATCTTTCCAATCTTTGCCAGGAAGGAAATCTCCACCATCGTGAAGGCCTTGATGTGGACCTTAGGGTAGCGCTCTTTCAAGCCTCGCACGAGGTCCATGAAGTACTCGAACGGTAGATCAGGATGCAGACCGCCAACAATGTGAAACTCGGTGACCGCCTCTGTGAGCCCCTGGCCGGCTGTCTCCCATGCCTCTTCCAGAGCCATGGTGTAAGTGTCGGCCTCACCCTTCTTTCTGCCGAACGCGCAAAGCCTGCACGACGCCATACAGACGTTCGTAGGATTGATGTGCCGATTCACGTTGAAGTACGCGACATCGCCATGCATGCGCTCACGCACCAGATTCGCCATCCAGCCGACGGCAAGGATGTCTCCGCTGCGATACAGGGTAAGACCGTCATCGAAGCTGAGACGCTTTCCTGCCTGAACCTTCTTCGCAATGGGTTCAAGCGAAGGGTCGTCGGTCTGAAACGAGTGGCGTGGGCGTGGCGTGGACATAGTTGCTTCCATACTTCTCTATTCTAGCGCCGTTATGTGCCGCCGGTTCCAGCGCTATTGAGAGCCCGCTCCAGCACTGCTTGCCTTAGGCGCAGTCCCGGAGAACTGCTTACCAAACTCCGAGTCCACCATCTTCGGTTGAATAACGACGCCGTCATACAAGGTGGCGGCTAGCAGATGGGTGCCCATGGGCCGTGCAAAGCGCAGCCTCCAACCGGTTTCCCAGTATCGGACCGTGTGATCTGGAAGCTGAACCGCAAAGACCATTGTCGAGTTGGCTGTGGTCAGCAGTATCCGATTGCCGGTGCGATCGAAGTAGATTCCGTCTACCTGTGGAATCTCCAGGTTGTGGATTGGCCGCCACGTGGCGCCACTGTCTGACGAATAGAAGACGCCCTCCCGGCCGCCCACCCAGAGATTCATGTTGCCATCGACGGCAACGGCGGAGATCTGTGTGAGCGCCGCAGGCAGTGCGAGGGATGCCCATCGAGCGCCTCCGTTCGTGGAGAGCGACATCCGCTTCAGGCCCGCTGCCAGCATGATTCCCCGCTCCACGGCAAAGAAGCGCACCTCGCCCATATGTAGCGTCGACATCGGAGTCCACGCAACGCCATCGTTCTCGCTGTGCACGAGACCGTCGGACGTTCCGGCAAAGGTCGAGACGTTTCCGTCCGAAACCATGGAATAGACGATCGAATCGACCATGGGCTGGTTCGTCAGGCGACTATCATCGCGCGAAGGTACTGCAGATTTGGCAGCCGGCCGTTTCTCGTGCGATACATTTTTGAGCCACTGGCCTGTGTTCACCCAGATCTCGCCTTCCAGTCGAAAGATTCCGTGGGTGGTTCCGGCGAGCAGCGTGCCTGCAGGCGTCGAAGCAAGGCTGTACACGTCGCGTCCGTTCAGACCTACGCTATCCTGCCGCCAGTGAACACCGCCATCGACGCTCTGGAAGACGCCGCCTTCCTCTTTGTCGTTCACCACACCGGCGTAGACCACGGCAGGGTGAATGGAATCGGTCGCGAATGCCACCACCTGGCGTGCCGAAAATCCCGTGTTTGATTGGTGAAAGCTTGCGGCAAAGTCGTCACTGCGCAGAACCCCTGCGTGGTCGGTCGCCAGCAAGACATGTCCAGAGTCCTTCGGATCGACATAGACGTCGTTCACAATCACGTTGTCAGGAGTCAAGGGGCCCCAGGTCTGACCAGCATCCAACGTGCGATAGAGCCCTTGTGTAGTGCCTGCATATACCGTCGACAGATGACCTGGATCTTGTAGGAGCTTGCGGGTGCGACGAGCTGCCGAGGGAATACCCGGCGCCTTCTTGAACAGGGCGCCCGCGTTAACGCTCTTGTAGATTCCGGAACACGCGCTTAGATAAACGGTCTGGGGCTGGGTTGGGTCTATAAGGATTGAGAACACATCCGAGTCTTCGATGATTCCCTGCTTGATGTTTTCCCAGTGAGCTCCGCCATCGACGGTTTTCCACGGCAGATGCCATGTGCCGGCATAGATGATCTGCGGATTCTTCGGGTCGATCGCGACCGACTGTACCTCATGAATCTCTGTGCTTCCGGCCGGACTGATCTGGTTCCAATGCAAGCCGTTGTCGATGGTACGAAACACCCCCTGCAGCGTTCCCGCGACCATCACGTCGGGGTTGGAATCCGACCGCGTCAGCGACCGCACGGATTGACCATGCATCTGGGGAACGTCATTCCAGGTCTTGCCGCCGTCTTCGCTGATGAACATTCCGCCATCGGGATGATCGACAATCCACGCGCCAACAACAAGGCGCCGTGGGTTCCTGGCGTCGGTGCGAATGTGATCGATGATTAGGTCGTTGCGATCGCGAATTTGACTTAGGCGCGACCAGGTCCCTCCGCCATCACGCGACTCGTAGATCCACCCGCTGGCGGTCCCCAGGTAGAGATGCTTCGAGTTTCCAGGATCCGCGGCGAAACAGCGCGCATCTCCGCCATAAGGTCCTAAGGGAAACCAGTTCGCCGCAGCATGCATCGGAAGGGCAAATGTCCCACTCAGGACGAGGGCAGCAAGCACACGCAGGGACAGGGATTTCAGACTTTTCAACAAATTGCTCCTATTCCATAAGGCTAACCTAAACCTCGTCCATTCGGCACGCACGAAGGGAGCGGGACTTATCTAGCCTGATGCGTCCGGACGGAGCGCGAGGCAGGCAGGATTGTTCACCCTTAAAGTACAACGGCCGGCTGGGATCGCTCCCGGCCGGCCGTTGAGGTTTATTGAGGCAGGTTTACATCGTGGCCGCTGCTGCTGCCGCCTTGCGGCGGCGGCGAGGAGCCGCTGCCTTGCGGGGCACAGCCTTGACCGCCGTCTCATCCACTGGGGTGAGTCCGGTCTGGTCAAGCGTTGCTCCGGCAGGGATCAGCGTGGTGGCAGCCGAGTTGGTTCCCGCAGTTCCGGTGTAGACCGAGATGCTCGAGGCATCCAGACCCTTCTCCGTTACCAGGTAGTTCTTCTCGTTGACCGCACGCTCTGCAGCGCGCTTGTTGGCCCAGTCAGTCGCCATCTGTTCCTTCTTCGGGGTCGACTTACCGCGAACCGGCACAGGAGCAGAGTTACCAACGATCGCAAGCTTCGCGGTCGTGTCACGCTGCGCCGTCAGGGCGATGTCGTCAAGGCAAGCCTTGGCTTCATTGTCCACACGGGTTGGGCGTGCCTTGTCCTTGTCGAAGGTGATGGTGCACAGGCTTTGGGTCACAGGTGCCGGCGGCGGCGGCGGCGCGTTCAGCGTAACCGTCGTTTGCGCGGAGGCAGTCTGGCCCTTGTCATCAACTACGTTGCAGGTCACGGTAATCGTCGTGCCAGGAGCCGCACCGGCCGTCGACAGGGTCGCCGAAGCAGTGTTGCCGCTGATCGATCCAGCCGTAGCGCTGTAGCTGTAAGTCAGAGGACGATTCTGCGGGCTTACGCCAGCAGCCGTGATGGTGGAAGGATCACCCGCATTGAGAGTGCTTGGATTCGCCGAGCAGGAGATGGTCGGCGGCTGGAATGCCGTCACAGTGAACGGCACGGTGCAATCTGCGAACATGCCGGGCTTTGGACCCTGCTCAACGTGACCCTTGACCGTGTAAGTTCCGGCCGAAAGCGTCTTGGTGTCGATCGCCGCAACATTGGACTCACCCGATACCGTACCGCCATCCGAGGTCCACGTGTAGTGCGCGTCCTTCTTGGGGCGTAGGTTGGTCGCTGTACCGGTGACCGTGACCGGGTCGCCAGGATAGATTGTTCCCGTCGGCGCCGTCACTGCGCAGGCATAGGTAACCGGCGGC
Organism: Granulicella sp. L46; assembly: GCF_009765785.1. Classification (GTDB taxonomy): domain Bacteria; phylum Acidobacteriota; class Terriglobia; order Terriglobales; family Acidobacteriaceae; genus Granulicella. The sequence goes on along the minus strand of NZ_LMUT01000007.1, from coordinate 59,044 downwards.
GGTGGGACTATGCTGCCGAAGTGGAACAGTAGACCGGTGCTCAGCTCCGCGCCGGACAGGTTTGCGCGTCCGCCCTGAAGGTAGATCGCCGGATTTGCCGGACCGAAGTCAATGTGCGTGTAGCGATAATCCGCCTCAAACAGGCGCAGACCGAGGCGATGATTGAAGAAAGGAAGATCGTAGTCCATACCGCCGCCAGCGATTAAGCCAACACCCCACTGGTACGGGTTGTAGCCAACGCCGCCGGGGTTGTTGGGTCCAACGCCATCAACGCCGCCTACCATACCGTGCGCAAAGAGCGTGTAGTTCTGCATCGGAAGGCGGAAGATCGGGCCGGCATAATAGCCGTAAAAGCCGTCACCGTTGCCGTTGGGGTTGGCGATCATAGCGACTTCGCCGCCAAAATACCTGTTGAAATAGTAAGCGCCGCTACCGATGGCGCCCTCATCTACGGAGCCAAACTGTTCACCAGAGGGCTGATTAAGACTGTGCAATCCGTAGTAGGAGTAGCCCGTGAATATGTCTACACGCGATGGATTGGGAGCGTTGGGCATTGTGCTCTGCGCACCCGCGATGGCTACTCCAAAAGTGACCGCACATGCAGCCAGAGCCAACCGGCCGATATTGCGAAATGGGCGATAAGACATTCGACGATCCTCCAAGTCAAGCTTCTAATTCAATGTTCTATGGTTATTTATTAGTGGTTAGCCTTCTAACTATACCTATAACCATTCCCGAAAAGTGTACCTCGAATGCCCGATCGTGCAATAAAAATCTTCAGCAGCCCCAAAGCACCCAGTTCTTCACATAACAACGCTACAGCAACTCCATCCCGTCCTTGTTCCTGATTTCGAGATGAACCCTTTCTGTTAAGGTCCGAATACAGGCCATTTTAGTCCAGAAACTCTGCATTCAGTCCAGATTCAGCGTCTGCCGAACCGTTCCGCGGCTGGCCTGAATCTTCTCTTGCAAAAGCGTGATCGCGTACAACAACTGCTCCGGCCGAGGCGGGCATCCCGGCACGTACACATCGACCGGTATTACTTGATTAACCCCCTGCAGGAGCGCGTAGTTATTAAAAACGCCTCCAGAAGTCGCGCATGCGCCCATAGAAATCACCCACTTTGGTTCGGGCATCTGCTCGTAGAGCCTGCGAATGACGGGCGCCATCTTCTGCGAAACCCTGCCCGCGATGATCATCAGATCGCTCTGCCGCGGCGACGGCCGGAAGACTTCTGCGCCAAACCTTGCAATGTCGTATCTTGATCCACCCATGGACATCATTTCGATGGCGCAGCATGCCAAACCAAAGGTCATGGGCCAGATCGAATTCTTTCGTACCCAATTAACAGCGGCATCCAGGGAAGCCAGCACCACACCCTCAGGTTGGCTGCTTCCCCAGTTCACCTCTTGCACCATCTGGCGGTTCTTTCCAAAGCTTTCCAGGTTACCGAAAAGGTAACGGTCACTCTGCTGCTGAGCCTTGGTCGGCTCACCCATGGTCGCCATCTGGTTGGAAGTTTGGGTCATGATGCTCAGTATACGTTCTCGGAACCCTTTGATCTCATTAGGTTATGAGATTCGGCCCATAATCGGCCATAAAAGCCAGACGCTTAGCCAACCTTTCGTGGCTCCTCAAATTCAAAACTTGTCCCTCGTGTGATGCGGCAGCCCTTGAAGCGGTTGTTCAGGGACAAAATAGTTTGCAGATTGTGAACCGGATTATGGCGAGAGTCGTCTCAGCGGCTGTTCGCCTCAATCGCTTCGATCAACCCCTGATGCAACTCCTTTTCCTGCTCGACTGTCAGCCGTTTGCCTCCCGTCGTGAGATAGAAGACATCGATCGCGGTCTCGCCTTCGGTATCGACCAACGCTACTTCCACGTTGTGCCCCCGCTCACTCAGGGTCGCGCTGATCGCTCGCAGAAGCCCCGGAATATCCTGCGCAATTACTTGCAGGAGCGTGCTGTGCGACGACGCCGTCTCATCGAACTCGATCCTGGTCTCCACCGGGACGAGGGGTGGCCTCCGCTTTGCCCGGCGGCGTCCGCTCAGCAGCTTTTCCACGGACGCACGGCCCGCCACCAGGTCCCGCACACTCGACAGGAAGCGGCCACGCTCGCTCTCATTCAGCTCCAAGGTCTTGAAGGTATCGGTAAACCGAAAGGTGTCCACGACCACACCGGCCTGGTTGGCGAACGCGTCGGCCGTCACTACATTCATTCCCCAGGCAGCAAGAGCAGCCGCCATACCGGCGAACAGTCGGGGCCGATCCTGGGTAACCAGCGTAATCTCGCTCACCGATCCGGACCGTGTGTCTCCATGCTGAAAGGTCATCTGAAACGAGTCGTCCGCAAAATGTTGGGTCATCTCGAAGTGCTGTCGCATCGTCTCTGCAGATCGGGTGCTGACATATCGCTCCGGAAAGCCCTCGAGGAACTGCTCCATCGCTGCTTCCCTGCCCGGCACCAACGAAAGCACGCGGGTGATCTTCTCATCCTTCCGCCAGCCGCCCAGCGCCCCTCCAGACACGCGCGTGTGCACCCGCACCTCGTCAACATTCCTGTCCAGCTGATTGGCCGTCGCAATGTACAGACGCCACAGGTTCTCCGCCTTCCATGGCGTCAGTGCGTCTGGATGTACGGCGGCAATATCGGCGTAGGTGAACAGCGTCAACATACGCAGCGACTCGTGCGTCTGCACCTTACCCACAAACGCCCGAACTGTTTCAGCATCGAAGATGTCTCGCCGCATCGCAGCCGACATCTCAAGGTGTGTCTCGATTAACCGCATCACCACACCACCGTCGTAGGCATCCATCTCCAGTCGACTCAGCACGCTTTGAGCAAGCCGCGCACTCTCTGCCGCGTGATTCTCGCTGACGCGCCCTTTGCCGGTGTCGTGCAGCACCGCGGCCAGATACAAAAGCCCTGGATTCTGCAGCTCTGCAAGGATCGCGCCAAACTTGACGCGCCACTCCTCAACCTCTTTGCGCGCGTCTTTCTTGGGATCTGCGGACAGGCCGTGCAATGTGTCAATCAGCACGAACGTATGCTCGTCGACCGTATACCGGTGGTAGGCGTCCCGAATCACCAGCGCATCAATTCCATGGAACTCCGGCAGGATCAACTCCAGCACACCCAGGGCATGCATGGCGCGCAAGGCGTGTCCCGCGCGCTGACCAACCAGGATCGCACTTAGCTGCCTCCATAACCCCGGCCCTTCTTCGAGGTTCGACGACAGTCTTGGAATAGCATTCGCAATCCGCTCTTCGCTGCTCTGTGAGAGCCGCGCGCCACTCTCCGCCATCGCTCGAAACGCTGCCAGGACGATCTCCGGTTCGTACGCCGCATCCACGCCACCGGAAGACGTCTCCCTCAGATCCAGGACGCCGGCCTTGATCTGGAAGCCGGCTTCCTCGGGCACGCGAATCTTTCGCGCAACCGACGGAGTTTCCACCTCAAGCCCCGCACTCTCCGCCTCCCGAAGCAAGCATTTCTCAATGACCCGCGCGTGACGGAAGTACACTCGCATCCAGTACGCTGCATCGACACTGCCGTGCCCCGGTCCCGGCAACCCGATTCGGTGCTTCGCTGCCCCATCTTGTGCCTGCCAGTCGAGCGTATTGTCGTCGCACTCATGGCGATAGTGGAGGAAGCAACGGACGGCCGCTAGAAATGCCACCGCTTCCTGAAATTCCTCGCTGCTGGGACTCGACGCCACCGCGTTCCCCACGTTCTGCGAATTCTTTCCAGTCCGCAGCCCAACCAGCCACTGGCGGACGTTCGCATCCCGGAGGCCGCCGGGACAATCCTTAATATTCGGCTCCAGGTGAAACAGCGTGTCGCCGAACTTCGCATGGCGCTCGCTGGTAAGCTTCGCCAGCTCTACACCGATCGCTTTGCCATCGCATGACCTCAGCTTTGCGACACACTTTTCTTTTAGTCGGGCGAACACGTCCTGATCCCCGCCGAGCCACCGCAAGTCCAGCAGCGCCAGGGCAAACTCGGGATTCGCCACATCCAGGCGCTCACACTCCCCCGGCGGTCGAGTCACAAAGGAAACCTGCAGGCCGCAATCCCACAGCGACTGTGAAACGCTTCGAATCGGCTCCTTGGCCAACTTCTCCGAGCCCTTCTCCACCGAAAACATCAGGTCCACATCGGAGTAAGGAAACAGCTGTCCGCGCCCAAACCCGCCGATCGCACAGACGGCAACTCCCTTACCCAGTTTCGGATTTGCGGCAACCTGCTCCTCCCAAAACTGCATCACCAGTCCGCCGACCAGTGCCGAGCGGGCGGCCGCTGCCTGCAGTCCATCGCCGCTCGATTCAAAGTTGCCGCGAATCTCTGCGAGGCGCTCTTCATAGACCCCGCGTGCCGAACCCCCCGGCTTTGGATTCATCCCACCGCCGCCCTCGTTCGCGTTGTTTGATAGTCGGTTCGTCGCTGCACCCCTTACAGCGCGATCTCTCCGCGCTCGTCGTTGCGAATCCTTATAGCCTCGTCAATTCTTGAAACAAAAATCTTGCCGTCGCCGATGCGTCCTGTCCGCGCAACGCTGATGATCGCGTCGATGGCCTTATCCTTCAGTTCATCCGACACAACCAGCTCCAGCTTGACCTTTGGAAGCAGGTCGACGGCATACTCGCGACCTCGATAGAACTCCGTATGTCCCTTCTGGCGGCCATGCCCTCGTGCCTCGAAGATCGTGATCCCAGAGATACCGGCCTCTACCAGAGCATCCTTTACCGCATCCAGCTTGGACGGCTGGATGATTGCCTCAATCTTCTGCATCTTTGCCTCTCGTTCCTTCCTGCATCCATCGCGTGCCTACCCGCCTTCCCAGTCATAGCCCTCTTCGCCATGCTGCGACAGGTCGAGTCCCGCGCGTTCGTCATCCTCACTTACACGCAGGCCAATCAGCTTATCAACTACAAATAAAATTATCAGCGTACCCACGATGGAAATCGTCCAGGCGATTAACACTCCCACCAACTGATTGAGTACCTGCCCGTGATTGCCCTCAAAGAAACCGGTCGCCTTCCCTGCTCCAAAGATCGGATTGATCACCGAACTCGCGAAGAAACCGGTCAGGATCGCTCCCAAGGTCCCGCCGGCTCCATGCACGCCAAACGCATCCAGCGAATCGTCATAGCCAAAGATATTCTTCACAACGACGACCATGAAGAAGCAGAAGATGCCGGCGAGCAAGCCGATCCACAGAGCGCTCATCGGCGTCACAAATCCGGAGGCAGGCGTAATCGCTACCAGCCCTGCCACCGCGCCCGAAATCGCTCCGAGCGCTGAAGGTTTCCCATTGCGCAACCACTCTGCTACCGACCAGCCAATCGCAGCCGCGGCCGCCCCAAAGTGGGTGGCCACAAACGCAGAAGTTGCCAAGCCGCTTGCCGCCAGCGCCGACCCCGCATTAAATCCAAACCAGCCTACCCACAGCAGGCAAGCTCCGATAAAGCTCAGCACTACCGAGTGCGGCATGAAGGCCTTCTGCGGAAATCCCAGCCGCTTGCCAAGGTAGATCGCCGTTACCAGCGCGCTTACGCCGGAGGTCACATGCACGACAGTCCCGCCTGCAAAGTCCAGGCACGGAAACCGTCCCGCCAGTCCCCCGGTTCCTACCGCGGTCGCGTTCAGCAGCCCTCCCACGCCCCATACCATGTGCGCCATCGGTGAGTACACCAGGATCGCCCACAGCACCATGAACACCAGCATCGCCGAAAACTTCATTCGCTCGGCAAACGCTCCGGTGATGAGCGCCGGCGTAATGATCGCAAACATCAGCTGGTAGACCATGTAAGTCTGAAGCGGAATCGTAGCGGCATACGCTGGATTGGGGTCGAGCCCCACGCCGCGAAGAAACACGTTGTGCAAGCCGCCAATAAACGCGTTCCCGGTTCCGAACGCCAGCGAGTACGTCACGAACGCCCATAGCACCGTAATCACGGCCATCATCGCGAACGTCTGCATCATGGTTCCGAGAATGTTCTTTTTCCGCACCAGGCCGCCGTAAAACAGCGCCAGCCCAGGCCCACTCATCATCAGCACCAGCGCCGCGCTGGTCAGCATCCAGGCGTTGTCTCCTGCACTCTGCGCCTTGGCGATCGCCGTGGCGTTCTCTCCGGCGGTCTTCTCGAGCGCCGCAATCCTGTCGGCCTGGCTTGACGCGGGCGCCTGCGCCCATGCCATCCCCGCGGCCATGCCCCAACACAGTAAAAGGGCCATCAGCCACCGCGCAGCCATCGTCCGCGCAGCCACACCGCGAGCAGCCGATCCCAGGGACCGCCGCGATCTCCGCGCGCCGACCGCCTCAGGGGAACATTGCTTCATCCAACCCATACGTCCATCACCTTCGTCGGAAATCAGAGCCATTTGGTGTATGTGCCGGCAATCGCGCCCCGCGGCACAGAAATTTGTTTCGATCTGCGAGCATACTAACGCTCGCGGACCTGCAGCTTTTGTTCAGTTCCCCCTACTTTACAACATCCTGTTCCGCCTGCAGATGCCTTTGCTCCAAGGTTGCGATACTCTTTGGACATGTCTGAAGAACTGCTTCACACCCGCTGGTCCGACATCCCCGCAACGCAGCTCAATCCCCTGCTGACGCGCCAGTTCGTTACCGGATCGAAATCCATGTTCGCGCGCATCGAGCTCAAGAAAGGCTGCATCGTTCCGCGCCATCAACATCCCAACGAGCAGATCTCCTACATCACCCAGGGAGCCCTTCGCTTCCTGCTCGGCGACGAAGGAAATGCTGTAGAAAAGATCATCCGTGAGGGTGAAATCCTCATCATTCCCGGCAACGTTCCCCATTCAGCCGAGGCGCTCGAAGACACCGTCGACTTCGACATCTTCGCCCCGCCCCGCAAGGACTGGATCACAGGCGACGACGCGTACTTGCGCTAAAGCCAGGCAATTCATGTATCGTTTTCACGCATCGTAAACTCGGCAACATGAATCCGCGAACGCTCAGGCTCGCAACCCCCATTCGTGCACTCCGGGAGGACGCACCATGATCGACATCGTCAAACGCCAGCTCGCCCAGTCCATCTCCACCATGACACGCGTCCTCCGCGATGAGACCATCCACGACGCCGTCGTCGCCGCCGCTCGCCTTACCGCCGACTCCATGAAGTCCGGCCATAAGCTCCTCGTTTGCGGCAACGGAGGCTCGGCTGCCGACGCTCAGCACCTCGTCGCCGAGTTCGTCGCGCGGCTCACCATCGACCGCCCGGCACTCCGCGCCATTGCCCTCACAACGGACAGCAGCATCATGACCGCGGTTGGAAACGATTACTACTTCGACCACATCTTCGAGCGCCAGGTGGAGGCCCTCGGTCAGCCCGGCGACGTGCTCCTCGCGATCTCCACCTCGGGCAACTCGAAGAACTGCATCAAGGCCCTGAAGTGTGCTCGCACCCTCGGCGTCCACACCATCGCCTACACCGGCAACAACGGCGGCGCGATGAAAGACATCTCCGACATCAACGTGATCGTTCCCTCCGACACCACGATGAACATCCAGGAATCCCACCTGGCCCTTGAGCACATCCTCTGCATGCTCGTCGAGCGCTTCTACTTCGGCGAACACTTCGGTGAAAAGCCCCAACATTTAGCGGAGTAGCTCATGACCTATCGCGGCGCACAAAACCTGATCAAACGCGGCGACGAGGCCGGTCTCCGCGCGGCTTTGGAACAGGGCCTCGATCCCAACTTGGCCAACCAGAATGGCTGGACCCTCCTCATGCTCGCCGCCGTCGAAGGCGACGTGTCCATCGGCCGCCTGCTTATCGAAAAGGGTGCAGGCATTAACGCCCGCAACAACAAAGAAGACAGCGCGCTCAGCCTTGCGACCCATCGCGGCTACACTCTCTTTGTCGATCTCCTCAATCCCAACGGAGCAAGCGCGACGTAATTCGAACTTCGCTTACTTCGATCTAGAGCGTTCTCGTCAGCTTATACCGCACCGGCGACTTCGCGATCTCCTCCGTGCAATCCGAGTAGACCCGTATCGATCGGCCACCCAGGATCACCTTCTCCTCCACGGCGGCGTCGCAGAAGGGGTTTTCAACATTCTCGGTGTCCAGTACCTGCCTCCATGGATTCCCATCCGGCGGCGCAGGCAACACATACTCGACGCCCTCGGCTGCGGCATTCACGAGAATCAGGAAACTGTCGTCCACCACGGGATGGCCTTCGTCGTCCATCACCTGCAGCGTCTGTCCATTGAGCATTAGCCCAATCGAACGATTCCACTCCTCGCTCCAAGCATCGTCCGAGATCTCGTTCCCATCCGTTCCGTACCACGCGATATCGCGCACCACGGAACCACGAATCTCACGATCCTGGAAGAACCTTCGCCGATGCAGGTTGGGGTGATCCTTGCGCAACTTGATCAGCTTCGAGGTGAACTCTAGAAGCCGTTTACGCGGCTCATCGAGGTTCCAGTCAAACCAGGTCAGTTCGTCGTCCTGGCAATAGCAATTGTTGTTGCCGCGTTGCGACCGCGCAAACTCGTCGCCACCCAGCAGCATGGGAACACCCTGGCTAAACATCAGCGTCGCCAGAAAATTCCTCGTCTGCCGCTCTCTCAACTTATTGATCTCTGGGTCGTCGGTCGGCCCTTCCGCACCCATGTTCCAGCTGTCATTATGGTCGGCGCCATCGGTATTGTTGTCGAGGTTCGCCTCATTGTGCTTTTCGTTGAAGCTCACCAGGTCGCACAACGTGAATCCATCGTGCGCCGTGATGAAGTTGATCGACGCCGAGGGTTTTCGCCCATCGCTCTTATACAAATCGCTCGACCCCGTCAGCCGATACGCGAAGTCCGACAGTTGCCCATTGTCGCCCTTCCAGAACCGCCTCACCGTATCCCGATACTTACCGTTCCACTCCGCCCACAGCACTGGGAAGTTGCCCACCTGGTAGCCGCCCTCTCCAATGTCCCACGGTTCGGCAATCAGCTTCACGTCTGCAAGGGTAGGATCCTGGTGGATCGTATCGAAGAAAGCTCCCAGCTTGTTTACGTCGTGCAGCTCACGCGCCAGCGTCGATGCGAGATCGAAGCGGAACCCGTCGACATGCATCTCGGAAACCCAATAGCGCAGACTGTCCATCAACAGCTTCAGCGTCTGCGGGTGATAAACATTCAGCGTGTTGCCCGTTCCCGTGTAATCCACGTAATATCGGCCATCATCAGCCACCGTACGGTAGTACGTTGTGTTATCCACGCCTTTGAACGAAAGCATCTCGCCCTTTTCGTTGCCTTCGCAGGTGTGGTTGTACACCACATCCAGGATGACCTCGAGACCCTCGGCATGCAGCCGCTTCACCATTTGCTTGAATTCGGTGACCTGTTCCCCGTCATCGCCGCTTGAGCTATACCGCGACATCGGCGCGAAATATCCCAGGGTGTTGTACCCCCAATAGTCGCGCAACCCTTTATCCAGCAGGTGCCCTTCATCAATGAAGTGGTGTACCGGCAACAACTCCACCGCGGTGATTCCGAGCTTCTTCAGGTAGTCAATGCTGGCGTCGTGGGCAAGCCCCGCGTAGGTTCCGCGCAGCTTCTCGGGGATGGCTGGATTGCTCATGGAAAACCCGCGAACGTGCATCTCGTAGATAATCGAGTCCGACATCGGCGTCTCAGGCGGACAATCGTCGCCCCAGTCAAAGTGAAAATCCACCACGACGCTCTTGGGCACAAAGTCGGCATCATCGATGTTGCAAATTTTCATGTCATCGCCGGACGCGATGTCATAGGGCATGATCGGTCCCTTGTGGTCGACCTCGCCAGCGATAGCCTTTGCATAGGGGTCGATCAACAACTTGCTCTTGTTAAACCGCAGACCTTTTTCCGGCTCCCACGGACCGTCTACGCGATATCCGTAGCGCTGCCCCGGCTTAATCCCGCGCAGCAATCCATGCCACACAAACGCCGTCGTCTCCTTCAATTCAACGCAGTCGATCTGCTTGCCCGCGTCGTCAAACAGGCAAACATGCACCGCCGAAGCATTTTCGGAGTACAACGCAAAATTCGTGCCAAGGGAAGTAGGCGTGGCGCCGAGAGGGTAAGGCTTTCCAGGAAGCAGCGTGCGTGGCATAGATCTCGTTTCGATTGTTGGAGGTTAACGCCCTTTGGTTTCAAAACTGCGATTCCTGGAGCGTGTCTTCCTAGTAGATGCACAATTGCGTCGCGAACGCTGCTTGTCTCCAAGTGCTCGTTCCGCGGCATGAACAACATACCTGGCTGCCTATTCCACCACCAACGTAACCTGCATCGAGTGACTTACCACCGTTCCCGCAAGGTTAGTGGACGTTCCCGTAACTGTGAGCATGTACGTTTTTCCACCCGCGAGAGGCGTCGAAATGCTCCGCGCACCGCATCCCACCATTGCCAGCATCCCCATCAGCAAGGTGCAGGTCGCCAACCATCCCCGGCTGATCCGCTTGCGTCTTCCCACAATCCACACCGGAAACAGCAGGCCAGCCAACACCACAGTCGACACGCGTCTCCATCCAAGCGTTAGCAGCGCCGCGCTGGTCTGCACACTGATCGTCACGTTCACTGACCCAGTTCCGGGAACAACCTGTGGCGGCGAGAACGAAACCGTCGCTCCAGCCGGCAATCCACTCGCACTAAAGTCCACGATTCCTGTAAACGCTCCCGCCTGCTCCCCCACCACCATCGCATAGTTCGCCACATCGCCTGCGGCAACCGTCTGCGTCGTAGAGCCAGTCGCCACCATCGTGAAATCTGGCATTACCGACACCGTCGTTATCTGCGCCTGCGATGCGCTCGACAGGAAGTTCCCGTCACCGCCATAGCTGGCCACCAGCGAGTGCGTGCCTGTTCCCGGCGACAGATACGTGCCATTCGCCGCACCGTTCGTCAGTGGAGCGCTAGTGATCACCGTCCCGTTATCAAGAAACGTGACGATGCCCGTCGGCACTCCCTGCGTCGTAGAGCCGACACTAGCGCTCAACAACAGTGGCAGGCCCATGTACGAACCTTGCGTGAGCGGCAGCTCTGCCGTCACACTCGCCGCCGGCACAATCTGCAACGCTCCCGATGCCGGGCTCATCACGACCGTGTAATTCGCGCTCGCGGGCCCGCTCAGCGCCGCAACGATCGGATAGTTTCCCACCGGCGACAGTAAGCCCGCCGTCGTCGTAAACGTCACCACAACGCTGGCACCCTGTAGTAACGCACCCGTCAATGTCCCCGTGAGCAACGGTATCGCCTGCCCATACTCCACCATCGCGGGATTCGCCGTCGCCGTGATGACCCCGATGCCGCCGTTCACGCTCACCGCGGCGCTCGTCGACGCCGGATTCACTCCATCTCCCAGGTAGGCTGCGTACAGCGACTGCGTGCCAGCGGGGAGCGTCTGCGGAGCAAACGTCGTCGATCCTCCCGCCAGCGTCGTCTGCGTCACCAACAACCCTGCATCCAGCAGCTCCACCACGCCCTGCACCGTTCCCGCCGGGCCTGCAACCGTGACCGCTGCGTTCGTCTGTCCGTTGCTCGAAGTCGCACTAAGCGCGACCTGGGTCGTTCGTGCCGGCGCCAGCCCTGCCGGCACGTATACATTCCCATTCGCCACGCTCTCGCGCACCAGGTGATTCAGCACGTCTGCATACACTGGCGCACCGAAGCTCGACACGGCCACCCCGCGCGGCGAATTCATCGCCACCGTCCCCGCCACCATTCCATCACTCGAGCCACCCTGCACGCCGCTGCCCGCAATCGTCGTGATCACGCCACTCGCATCTACCATGCGCAGCCTCTGGTTATTCGAATCCGCAAAGATCACAGCACCATTCGACGTCACGAACAGTCCGCGCGGCATCGCCAGCTCCGCTTCAGCCGCGGGGCCACCATCGCCTGCATACCCTGCCGCGCCATTACCCGCGAATGTGGTGATGACACCGTTTGTCGCTATCACCCGGATGCGCTGATTGCGCGAGTCTGCAACAAAGATGCGGCCGTCGCTTCCCACCGCGACACCCTGAGGCGCGTTCAGCTCAGCGCCTGTTGCTGCACCGCCGTCTCCCGCAAATCCCTGCACCCCGTTGCCCACTGCTGTCGTGATTATGCCCGCGCTGATTCGCCTCACCCGCTCATTGCCAGAATCGCAAACCAGCACCGCACCAGTCTCATCGATGGCGAGAGCATTTGGCCAGCGAAACGTTGCGCTCGTCGCCGTTCCGCCATCGCCCCCAAATCCCACGCTCCGATTGCCGGCAAATGTCGTGATTACCCCGCCCCTGACCGCCCGAATCAGTTCATTGCCCGTGTCTGCGATATACAGCGTCCCATCAGGCCCGACCGCGACTCCCTGCGGCGCGTTCAACTCAGCACTTGTTGCCACGCCGCCATCGCCGCCAAATCCCTGCACACCATCGCCCGCCACCACGCTCAGCACACCGGCGAGGGACGATTCGTAGACCACCTGCCGATTGGTATCGGAAAAGTAAAGATTTCCTGCCGCGTCGAAGGCCACACTGCTCGGCAGCAACGGCATCGCAACCGGAAGCGTCATTCCCTGCGCCTTAGCCTGCGCATTAGCCAGAACCAGCAGCAAGCCGATCAGCGCCACGACCATGCCCACCAGCACCGCCTCGCCCGACACTGCCGCAAACGTTGCCAGCAACTCTCTGCCACGGCCCTCGCCCGCGCTTTTTGACATCGACAGACTGCGCATGAATCCTCCTCAGCGATGCGCCACAGTCTTTCGCGCAAATAACGGATTCGGTGTCATCCTACCCCAGTGTTCCGACCTCCTTCTGTGTCTCCGCGCACACGACCTCTACAAGCGATAAGCTCAGACCATGCGCTTCGTTCCAAAGTTCCTGCTCTCCGCCATGAGCCCCGACCACTTCCCCGACGCGTCCCGCACCTTCGACGCCCCGGAAGTCGCCTTCCTAGGCCGCTCCAACGTCGGCAAATCGTCGCTGATCAATACCCTGCTCGGCTCAAAGGAGGCGAAGGTTTCCTCGACTCCCGGTCGCACCCGCGCTATCAACTTCTTCGCGCTCCATGACGGTACCGAAGCCAAGTTCAACGCCCGGCCGGCGCTCATCTTCGCCGACCTTCCCGGCTACGGTTATGCCAAGATCTCCAAGTCCATCTCCGCCGAGTGGCCCAAGTTCATCGAGCCCTACCTCGCCGAACGCGAACAACTCGCCCTCTGCATCTGCCTGGTCGACACCAACATTCCTCCGCAGGAGAGCGATACCCTGCTCATCAACGCTCTGCACGCTATGCAGCGCCCGCACCTGGTAGTCGGCACCAAGTCCGACCGCCTTGGCGGCAACCAGCTTACCAAGTCGCTGGCCGCTCTCAAGAAGGCGCACGGCGTCGACCGCGTTCTGCCTGTCTCGTCCAAATCCGTCGGAGGAGTCAAGACCCTCTGGCCAGAGATCCTTAACGTCATTCAGAATTAGCGATTCAACGCAGAGCCATGACAACTGACCCCGTCTAAATTGCAGCCGAGTTCTCCACCGTTCTGCGCTCAGCCTCCGTCAACCACACCACTCGGGTGCCACCGGCCACTATCCTTTGATAGTGCCCGATTCGCTGCAACCACGTGCGCCGCTTCGCATCTGTCTCCGGCAACAGCGCCAGCAGCCGGGCATCCAACTTCCGCATCTCCGCCGTCGTCGCACACTCAAGCACCACCTCGTACCATCCTCGCTCCATGAGCCAAGCCTCAAGGCGCGCGCTCGAAACCAACACCGCACCTTCCCTCGCCAGCCACAAATTCTCGGCGCCAAGTTGCCCCTCATTGTCGGCTGCCTCTCCCACCGAAACCTGCAAATCCGGCAGCACGCCTCGCTCGCGCATCTCCGTTAGTGCTGGCTCCACCTCCCCCTCCAGCGCCACACTCAGCGGCCGATGCTTGCGGATCTCATTCTTCAGAACCCTCAGCGCCTCATCCAGCGTATTCACCACGAAGTCGACGCCGCCCTGCCGGAACACCGACTTCACCGCTGCCGTATCGGGATCCAGCAGCAACGACGTCCCGCCAGCAATGCTCACCGCCGCCGGCAACCCCGTTCCGGATGCTCTCGCTCCGCACGCGAAGACCAGTTGCCCAGCCCAGCTCTCGCGCCGCGCTGCCAGCTCACCGTATAGCCGCAGGGTCTGTCGTTGAAGATCAACTCCGCTCAAGTCCACGCGTCGCACCCTTCCCCTGCAAACAGAGAAGCCCTGCAACAACCTCCGTTGCAGGGCTTCTCGGCCGTTCCAAACTGCTTACTCGCCGTAGTACTCCAGCCCAAGATGCGTGATCAAATCCTCACCCATAATGTGCCGCAGCGTGTTCTTCAACTTCATCTGCTGAATGAATAGATCATGCTCCGGATACACACCAGGCGCGCTGTCCGGATCCTTGAAGTAGAAGCTCAGCCACTCCTGGATGCCCAGCCCGCGCAGTGCCGGCGTACGTGCTGCGAGGTCCATGAACAGGCAAAGATCCAGCGCCAGCGGAGCCGCCAGGATTGAGTCGCGGCAGAGAAAATCGACCTTGATCTGCATCGGATAGCCGAGCCAGCCGAAGATGTCGATGTTGTCCCAACCCTCTTTGTTGTCGCCGCGCGGCGGATAATATTCAATCCGAATCTTGTGGAACGCGTCGCCGTAGAGATCTGGGTTCTTGTCCGGCTGGAAGATGTGCTCCAGCACGCCCAACTTCGACACTTCCTTCGTCTTGAAGTTGTCGGGATCGTCCAGTACCTCGCCGTCCCGGTTGCCCAGGATGTTGGTGGAGAACCATCCGCTGACGCCAAGCTGACGTGCCTTGAAGCCCGGTGCCAACACGGTCTTGATGAACGTCTGGCCGGTCTTGAAGTCCTTGCCGCAGATCGGTGTGTTCATCTTCTTCGACAGCTCCTGCAACGCAGGAATGTCGACCGTGAGATTCGGCGCACCGTTGGCAAACGGAATTCCTTCCTTCAACGCAGCCCACGCATACAGCATGGACGGCGAGATGTTGGGATCGTCGTCAACAAGACCTTTTTCAAAGGCCTCGAGGGTTTGGTGAACGGCTGACGGCTGGATGTAGATCTCGGTCGATCCGCACCAGATCATCACCTGGCGATCGGTCTTGGTCTTGAACTCGGCAATGTCATTGCGGATCTGGCTAGCGAGGTCGCACTTGTTCTTGCCGACCTTCTGATGTTGTGGCGTAAGCCGCTTGACCCAGCGTTGGTCGAAGGCCGCGGGCATCGGCTCGATGCCCTGCAGGAAGTCCTTCATGCTCTCGATCTGATCGCGATCGAGCACGCCGGCTGTCTTCGCCGCGTCATACAGGTTGCCGCCGAAGATATCCCAGCCCGTAAACACAAGGTCATCGAGCTGCGCAATCGGCGCCCAATCCTTGATCAGCGGTGTGTTATCGTCGGTCCGCTTGCCAAGTCGGATCGTTCCCATCTGCGACATTGACCCAAATGGCTTGGCAAATCCTCTGCGAACTGCCTCTACTCCGGCGATAAGCGTCGTCGCGACCGCTCCCATGCCGGGAATCATAATTCCAAGTTTTCCTGTTGCTGGTTTGATGCTCGCTGCATCCGGAGACGCGGCGTTGGGTGTCGACATTGCGATACGTGCCCTTCCTATCGTGCAAATTTCTAGATTTCCGTAAGAGTCATGCGGACACTCCAGTATCGCTCTTCAGCAAACCGTGTTGCAAATGACCTGCGAAACTCTGCGAATCTGCTCTAATCATCTCACTTGGAGGAGAGCTCTTTCGTGCGTCCGCATCTGGCCAGCCTGGTCGACGATTTCCGCCGCAACGGCCCGCAGATTGCCATCGTGCGCTATCGCGGCGTGCGGCGTTACACCATGACGTACGGCGACTTAGCTGCGCTGGCCGGCAGATTTGCCGCCGACCTCGAGCGCCGCGGCATCACTCCTGGCGACCGAGTCGTTCTGTGGGGCGAGAACTCCGCGGAATGGGTTGCTGCCTTCTTCGGCTGTCTGCTGCGCGGGGTGCTGGCGGTTCCGCTCGATGCCGCAGGCTCGCCCGACTTTGCGGCCCGTGTCATCGCGGACGTCTCGCCCAAACTCATCCTCGCCGACACGCCGCGTCTTTCCGCGCTGCCCGCCAACGTCCCGCAGCTCTTGCTCGACGACCTCGCCCACTCGCTCCCCACTGAGCCGCTCTTCACAGTCAATCCAGCTGTCACGCTCGATGCACCCTTCCAGATCATCTTCACCTCCGGCACCACGGCCGCTCCGAAAGGCATCGTCCACACCAACCGCAACGTGCTCGCCAGCCTCGACCCCATCGAGCGCGAGATGCAAAAGTATCTGCGCTACGAGCGGCTGGTTCATCCCCTGCGCTTTCTGCACAGCCTTCCGCTCAGCCACGTCTTCGGCCAGTTCATGGGTCTGTGGACGCCCGCACTGCTCGCCGCCGAGGTTCACTTCGAGACCAACCTCGAGCCAGCCCGCATGCTCGACCGCATCCGCCTCGAGCGCATCTCGGTCCTCATCGCAGTCCCGCGCTCCCTCGAGCTGCTGCGCTCCCACCTCCAACTCCTCTTCCCCGAACTTGGCGCGCAGCTCGCTGCCTCCGAAGGCTGGCCGATCTACAAACGCTTCGTCCGCTTCCGACACGTTCACCGCCTGACCGGCTGGAAGTTCTGGGCACTGATTTCCGGCGGCGCGACGCTCCCGCCGGATCTTGAACTCTTCTGGGGACGCCTCGGCTACGCGGTCATCCAGGGCTACGGCATGACGGAGACTGCCGCGCTCGTGACCCTCAATCATCCGTTCCACGTCGGCCGCGGAACGCTCGGCAAGCCGCTGCCTGGCCGCGAAGTTCGCATCAGCCCCGAGGGCGAGATCATGGTGCGCGGCGACGTGGTCTCCGGCTCTACGTGGGCCGACGGCGCAATCCAGCCTCGCGCGACCGAGTGGCTCGCCACCGGCGATCTCGCCACCCAGGACGACTCGGGCGAGCTGCGCTTCTCCGGCCGGCGCGGCGACGTCATCGTTACCGCCGCTGGTCTCAACATCTATCCCGTCGACCTCGAAGCCGCGCTCCTGAAGCAGCCGGGCGTTCGTGCCGCAGCCGTCGTCGCGAGCGAAGGCGCGAATGGCCCTGAGCCGGTCGCGGTCTTCATTGCCGATGCCGACGAGTCACAGCTCAGGCAGATCCTCGCGCAGGCCAACGGCTCGCTCGCCGACTTCCAACAGATTCGCCGCGTGCTGCGCTGGCCCGAGCCCAGCTTCCCTTTCACCTCCACGGGCAAGCTCCTTCGCCGCGTCGTCGCCGACTGGGCCGCCGATCAGCTTGCCGCAACCGCCGCGCATCCCTCCGCTGGCCGCGGTGATGTGCTCGTGCAGATGATCGCCACCGTGACTGGAGAAGCTCCAGCGAACGTCACCGACTCAACGCGCCTGGCCGAAGACCTGCACCTCGATAGCCTGGGCCGCGTGCAACTGCAATCTTTTCTCGAACAACGCTTCGGCCTCGAGCTGGCCGACGAGCAGATCGCACAGGTAAAGACACTCGCCGAGCTCCGCGCTCTGACCGGTGCATCCGCACCCAGCAGAGCGTCCAGCCCAACCGAAGGCCATGGACCGCAAGCCGCACCGACCGAAGCCCACCCCGTCACTGCGGCGCGTTTTGCTCCAGCTGTTCCTGCAGCGGGAGCAACGGACCCAGCGCACCGCTATCCGCGTTGGCCCTGGCTCACGCCGATCAACGCCCTCCGAGTCACAGTTCAGGAGCTTGCCATCCGGCCGCTGGTCTGGCTGCTTGCCGCGCCGCGGGTTGAGCGCCGCCTCTCATCCCGCACGCGACCGCCGCTGCTCATCATCGCCAACCACGTCACGGCTTACGATGTCCCGCTAATCCTCTATGGCCTGCCGTCGGACCTGCGCCACCGGGTCGCCATTGCGATGTCCGGAGAGATGCTGCTGGACTTCCGCCGTGGCCGCGGTGCGTCTAGCCCTGTGCTCAACCCACTGCTGCCCATTGCCTATTGGCTGATCACGGTCTTCATGAACGTGTTCCCGTTGCCGCGCCTGGGCGGCTTCCGGCGCAGCTTCGAACACGCGGGACGTGCGCTGGATCGCGGCTATTCCGTGATCATCTTCCCTGAAGGCCACCGCTCCGCCGACGGCACGCTGCAGCCGTTTCGCTCTGGGATCGGTTTACTCGCGCAGCAAGCGAACGCAGACGTTCTGCCGGTGGCGCTCGTTGGCCTCGACCAGATCGTCCAAGCGAATAAGCGTTGGTTTCATTCCGGCCGTATTACTGTCCGCGTCGGCGAGCCCATCCCGTACGATCCGCACAGCACGCCAGACCAGACCACCCAGAGGCTGCAGGCAGCGATGGCCAAACTGCTCGCCTAGTCGATGGCTAGTTTCGCGCGATTCTTCCAGTGGGTCCAGATGAAGTACGCCGCGCCAATCACCAGCACCGCCTCGACGCCATGATGGAAACGATCGAAGAACGCCTTGAACCGGGGATCGCTATTCCATTGCGCGCCGAGCCGCATGCCAATGTATGCAAGCGCGTAGCACCACGGAAACGACCCGATGAAGGTGTAGATGTGGAAGCGCGCCTGGTTCATCCGCGCGACGCCCGCCGGAAACGCGATGAACGTCCGGACGATCGGCAGCATGCGACCCACCAACACCGTGATCGACCCATACTTGTCAAAGAAGTTGTGGGCCATATCCAGGTCGTGCTTGCTCAGCAATAGGTAACGGCCGTAGCGCTCGACCATGGGCCGGCCACCCTTTGCGCCTACCCAGTAGGCCGGAATGGAGCCGAGGTTCGATGCGAGTGAGGCCACAACTGCCAACAGGATAAGCTGCAGTTGCGTGTGCGCCAGCGCATAGCCCGCGAGGGGCATGATGACCTCGGACGGGATAGGAATGCAGGCCGATTGGATGGCCATGAGCAACGCAACCATGGCGTAACCGCCGCTGGCGATGAGGGCAACAATCAGTGCGATCAACTTTGCAGACATGAGGCTCCAGTATACCGGCTGCGATCTGTTTCGCTCATTAGCCTGGTTGCCGCGTTTGTTAGCATAGATGCATGTCTGAAGCCGTTACCGCACCCGTCGCCGCCGCACCCGAGTCAGCAGTTCCCGCACGTCCTCAGCCCAGCGGCTATGGAGCGCCTGCCGCTCACGGTGCGACTCCGGTAAAGCGACAGGTTGTGTGCTTCAGCTTCTACAAGGTGATGCCCGAGTGGCGGCGTTTGCCGGCAGAGGAGAAGGCTGCTCACAAGCTGGCCTTCGCAGAGGTGTTGACGAAATGGAATAAGCCGGGCGAGTTTCTCTCCCTGACCTACTCGACGATTGGCACGCGCGGCGATGTGGACATGTGCGTTTGGTCGATTGGCTACGCTGTCGATGAATTGAACAAGATGCGTTCGGAGCTGATGGCTACGCCGCTGGGCGGATACCTCAGCACGCCGCACAGCTTCCTGGCCATGACCAAGCGCTCGCAGTACTCAATCGACCGCGAGGACGAGAGCGAGGGCGAAGGGCGCGGGGCGATTCGTCCTGGCGGGCAGAAGTACATCTTCATCTACCCGTTCTGGAAGACGCGGCCTTGGTACCTGCTCTCGGCCACCGAACGCAAGCGCCTGATGGACGAGCACATTCGCATCGGGCTGATGTATCCGCGAGTCAAGCTAAACACGACCTACTCGTTCGGGCTGGATGATCAGGAGTTCGTGGTCGCCTTCGAGACCAACTTCCCTGAGGACTTCCTCGACCTCGTGCAGCAGCTGCGCGAGACCGAGATCAGCGTCTACACCCTCAAGGACTATCCCATCTTCAGCTGCGTGCGTCTCAAGCCGATGGAGATGCTGGACCGCCTCGGGTAATCAATGGCGACGACCAAGGCAGCAAAGAAGCTGACTCCGCCACAGAAGCTGAAGCCTGCGGCTCGGAAAGCTGCGGTTGAGGGCATTCCAGCCGCGAAGGCGAGGGCGATTGCGGCCAAAGAGCCTGTCTCCGCCAAAGTGAAGCGTGGCAAGACCGCCAAGCCGCTCGCACCAGAACGCATCCGGGCCATTCTCGACGCGCTGCAGAAGACCTACCCGAACGTCGTGTGCGCGCTTACTCACCACAATGCTTTCGAGCTGACGATCGCGACAATCCTGTCCGCACAGACGACGGATGTTGGAGTGAACAAGGCTACTCCTGAGCTTTTTCGGATGTATCCGACGCCGAACAAGCTCGCCGACGCGCCGTTGCCGGAGCTCGAGCGGATTATCAAATCGACTGGGTTTTATCGGGCGAAGGCGAAGAATATTAAAGGTGCGGCGAAGGTGTTGGTGGAGAAGTTTGGGGGGAAAGTTCCAGAGACAATTGAGGAGCTGACCGAGCTTCCGGGTGTTGCTCGGAAGACCGCGAACGTCGTGCTGGGAAGCTGGTTTGGGATTGCTTCGGGTGTCGTCGTCGACACGCATGTTGGTCGACTGTCGCGGCGGTTGGAGCTTACGAAGCAGGATGATCCGGTGAAGGTCGAGCAGGATCTGGAGAAGGTCATTCCGCAGGATCACTGGATCCAGTTTTCGCACGAACTGATCCATCATGGACGGCAAGTTTGTATTGCGCGGAAGCCGCGATGTGTGGATTGCTCGCTGGAAAAACTATGCAACTCTGTGGATAAAACGTGGAGTTCGCACTAGGAAGGGGTACCCCCCTCCCCTCCAAGTATGACTTGAGGTTCAAGTCTCTCATCCTATTGCCCTTAGAGGCCAAAGTATCCCCCTATAGGGCCGGAGACTTGCTTGTAAGTATTGCAATCGCTTGGCTTAGGTCCAAAAAGTACCCCTCCGGCACCGGATAATTCGACAGGGCAGGCGCGTCGCGGGCTGTGGATTTTTGGTGGGCCTGTGGGGAACTCGGAAAGCTCAAGCGAGCCGGTTTGGCTCTACTTTTCGGCTGGTGGGGGGCTTGTTTCAATTATAGGCGTTCCGATGGGGTCACTATGCCAAGTTCCGGCAAGTTTCTTCTCGTTTGCAATGAGCTAGTTACGAAGATTTGGTCAAGGTGAGGGCCTTGACAACTTCGGCGACTAACGAAGGGAGGCTGGGCTCGGCGGCCTCGGCGTGGGGTGGGAGATTGAGGTCACAGAGGGTTTGGGAGGTGATGGGGCCGATGGAGATGCGAAGGATCTCCTGTGGAAGACTTAGGTTAGAAACCTCAAGTAATCCTATAAAGTTGGTCGCTGTTGAGCTGCTGGTGAACGTGATAGCGGCTGGCCAGTTCTCGCGCGTGGAGAAGAGTTGGCGGATGGCGGCGATGGACTCTGTGGGGACGATGGTGCGGTAGGCGGGAGCGATGGTGACGTCGGCTCCTGGGGCGCGGAGGGTATCGGGGAGAAGCTCGCGGGCGGTTTCGGCGCGAAGGAGGAGGAAGCGGGTCGGGGTTCCGTCGGGCTGGAGGGCGTGGGGCAGGAGGGCTTCGGCGAGGGACTCGGCCACGGCTTGCGGGGGGAGGAGCTCGGCGTGGAGGCCTGCGGCTTCGAGGGCGCGGGCCGTGGCCGCGCCGATAGCTGCGATGCGGAGGTTGGCCGGGAGGGTTAGGGGCGGAAAGGGACATGGGGTTGAGGTCGGATTGGCGGCGTCGGGGTCCTTCGGCTGCGGGCTCTGCCCTTCGCTCAGGATGACAGAGATTTTTGCCGGGGCTTGATTCTCGCTCGGGACTACCCAGGTCTCAGAAGCGAGACCTGGGGCACCCGGTTCTGCGGCGGGATGGGTGAGGCGGCGGTGGAAGGCTTCTACGGCGTTGGCGCTGGTGAAGAGGAGCCAGTGGAAGTGGTCGAGGTGGGCGAGGGCGGCGTCGAGGGGGGCGAAGGTGGTGGGGTCGGCCAGCTCGATGGTGGGGATGAGGATGGGGTCGGCACCGTGGGCGCGGAGCTGGTCGGCGAGCGCGGAGGCCTGGTGGGGGGAGCGGGTGATCAGGACGCGGGGGGCAGGCATGGTGGTTCTCTGCCCTTCATCTTCTCATCTGAAGGTGAGGGGTGTGGCGATGCGGGAGCGAGCATGAGTGCGGCATGTGGCGAACAGCAGATTCCCGGAGGGAATGGCAGAAAGAAAAGCAAGGGGGTCAATTTTCTGATGGCAATTCTACGTGGTCGACGACCAGAGTTTGGACTGGGCCCTTTGAGGGTTGGAGCTTGAGACCGAGTTGCTCTTCGACCGCGGTGAAGATGGACGAGGCCGAATTCTGCGAGTCGGCCTGGCCGTTGTCCGCGTCGGCCTGGCCTTCGCGCTCGGGTGTCCATTTGAGCTCGAAGTTGTAGGTACCCGTCAGGCCGGTTTTATCGATGACGGTGCGACCCGCCGCCCCGGTGAGGCTATAGGTTAGCGTGGATACCGGCGTGTCCCCCGCGATTAGCTCCCCGTCGCTCATCATCATGCCGCCATTCGTGAGATTTCTTTTGGCGATCGTGGCGGCAATCTCCTTACTCGATTCACTACTTCCTGTGAACTTCGGGCCACCCTTGGCAATGACGAGGTCGTAGACGGGAAGGGTCCTGGTTTCGAGATGCGCCTGGAAATGAAACCGATCCTTGAGGATAGCGAGGAGCATTCCCCTGCGTTGGTCAACCGTGAGCTTCTCGATTTGCTTCGGGTCAGGGTCGACCATCTTTGCGTCGACATCAAAGTGGTCGGAGCGCGCCCACCCTGGCAGACCGAAGATGAGATTCTCCGAGGTCAGGTTATAAGCGCTGAAGACAAGATTCTCGACCGTAATATTTTTGGCCTGGAAGATTGCTGTCACGTCGGTGAGACTCATGCCGCCGCTACCAGATTTGTTGGGCTTGACGGAGACGACGTCATAGGCGGGCGCGGCCACTTGCGACGCGGAAACGGGCGCCTGGCCCCGGCTGCGTGCAGCCACGGCAACCAGCAATGCAACGGCAAGCAGCGAGAGATTCTTATAGACGGTGCTTCGGCTAACTCTGCTGACAGATGGCATCGACTACTCCGTGGCGGATGGATTGCTTGCGATCGAAAGACTCTTCCCTTTTGGTTTGGTGATCGTGTCGTGATGCAGGCAGCGTCACTATTTCATTGCGACGGCTGTCTTCTCCGGGTAGGTGACTTGCAGGGTCAGGATCTCGTAGGGCTTGATGGAGACAGTTACCGTGTCGTCGGCTAGGGGTAGGTGCTCGGCGTTGGGGATTGGGTCTTCCATCAGGTTGGTTTCTATAGCGTACCGGGCGCCGGCGGGGATGTGGAGTTTGACCTCCGTCGGCTTCCCAGCCCACTCGTACATGCGGAAAATTAGGGCGTTGCCGTCTTCGGCTTTCTTGACCGCGCTGAGGGTTACATTGGGCGCGTCGAGGGAGACGAAGGAGTGGGTGGCGGGCATCTCGCCGGTGTGGGCGAAGACTTGTTCGGCGATCAGGGGGGTGTTGAGTTCGTAGCCGCGGCGGACGGTGAGCGCGTCTTTCCAGGAGCCGGCGTGCGGGTAGAGTTCATAGACGAAGTGCTGGGTGCCGCGGTCGGCGTCGGCGTCAGGCCAGGTGGGCGAGCGGAGTAGAGTGAGGCGGAAGACGTTGCCTGCAGCGTCGTAACCGTACTTCGAGTCGTTGAGGAGGGAGAAGCCCTGGTGCTGGTCGCCGAGGTCGGCCCAGCGGAGGGCCGGGACTTCAAACTGCGCCTTCTCCCACGAGTTGTTGCGCGTCGTGGTGCGCTCGATGTTGCCGAAGGGGATCTCGTAGGTGGCCTTGGGGCCGGAGGCGGCTAGGGGGAAGGCGGCCTTGAGGAGGACGTGGGTCTCGTGCCATTCGACCGTGGTCGACACGCGAACGACGTCGCTGCCGGCGTCGAGCGAGATGTCCTGGATGAAGTGCGACTTGCTCCAGGTGCGGGTGATGCGGATGGTCTTGCGGAGGGGGCCGTTGTCGGTGATGGCGATGGAGTCGACGTGGTCGATGGGAGTCATGGGACGGTCGAGCGTTCCGGGATCGATGTTCCAGGCGTCGTATTGCTTGGGGGTGTCGACGTAGGTCTGGAGTTGGTTGCCACAGGCTTGCGGGGCGAGGTATTCAGCTTTGTCGGAGAGGATGCTGGTGATGCAGCCGTTCTCTTTGCCGATGACGAGCTTAATCCGCGCGTTCGCAAGGGTGAAGGAAGAGGCGTCCGATTCCAGGCTCAAGTCAGTGTTCGGCTTCGCAGATTGTTTGCTGCTGTCCGCATGCAGAACGGTGTAGCCCAGTGCGGGGATGTTGGCGACGTTGGCGAGGACTTCGAAGTCATCGGTTCCGGCGATGTGATTGGTGACCTGCGCGGGGACGAGGTCGCCTTTGGCGTCGGTGAGCGTGATGACGTTGGAGGCTTCGGGGAGCTCGACGTGCAGCGTGACGAGTTCGCTGCGCGGCCAGGCCATGGTGTTGTAGACGATGACGGGGACGCCGGTTTTTGAGCTGGTGTCGACGCTTGAGTTGAGGGTGTGGAGGGCGGCTTCGTTGATGTTGTGGTCGGCGTCGAAGACCTGGGTGAAGTCGTCCTGAGCGTCGCGGTAGATGACGGCGATGCCGGAGCCGGCGGCTAGATCGTGGAACTCGTTAAAGGTGATCTTCTGCCAGTTGGTGTTGAGCAGATGGTCGGGATAGGCGTCGCCATCGAGCCAGGCGAAGGAGGCCAGCTTCTCGGCGTCGAGCGTGGCGGTTTCGCTGGTGCGAATGTTGCGCTTGTGGTTGGCTTGCGTGGTGTAGACGCCGCGGTGGTACTCGAAGTAGAGCTCGTCTTTCCATGTGGGGATGCCGACTTCTCCATTCGGACCAGCCGGGGGCGCGGTGTAGCCCTTGGCGATGGAGTCGTAGTCCCAGGTGGGCGAGTTGGGGTTGAGGTGCGTCTGCACGTCGTCGAAATAATGCTGCACCGTGCTGTAGCGCATGGCGGGAACGGCGGTGTCGGGCTTGGCGCCTTCGGCGATCCAGTGGTCGCCTTGGTCGAGCATGTCGCGGGTGGGGCCGCCGCCGTGATCGCCTATGCCGTAGAGGTCGAGGTGCTCGATGGTGCCGGGGTTGCGGGCGACGGACTCGGCGTAGTCAGCCGCGATGCGGGTGGGGTTGAGGTCCATGTGGACGTAGTCGGTTGGGAAGTAGGTGAGAACTTTGGAGCCGTCGGGCGACTCCCACCAGAAGAGGCGGAAGGGGAGCTGGTTCGTGTCGTTCCAATGCATCTTCTGGGTGACGAAGTAGTCGAGGCCGGAGCGCTTGTAGATCTGCGGAAGCTGCCAGTTGTAACCGAAGCTGTCGGGGTTCCAGCCGATGCGGGCGGTGACGCCGTACTCCTTTTTGAAGAAGCGCTGGCCGACGAGGAGTTGACGGACTTGCGACTCGCCGGAGGGGAGATTGAGGTCGGGCTCAACCCACATACCGCCGACGACTTCCCAGCGGCCTTCCTTGATGCGCTGCTTGATCTGGTCGTTGAGGTCGGGATACTTGTCGGCCATCCAGGCGTAATACTGCGCGGCGGATTGGGTGAAGACGTAGTTGGGATACTCGTTCATCAGTTGCAGGGCGGTGGTGAAGGTGCGGCGGACAGCGTCGACGGTTTCGGTGCGGGGCCAGAGCCAGGCGGCGTCGATGTGCGCGTTGCCGTCGAGGTCCATGGTGGCCTGCTGGAGGATGGGGTGGAGCGGCGCAAGAAGTTGCTGGGATTTGCGCAGGGAGGCGTCGAAAGCTGCTTGGTTGGCGGAGGCGAGCGCCTTGAGGTCGATCGCAGCGATGGCGGCTTCGACGGTGGGGAGGAGGTCGGTGCGTGGCTTGGGCAGCGCGGGAAGGATGTTCGCGGCGGCGATGCACTGGATGCGGATGTCCTGGGGGTTGGGGCGGGCGCTGGAGATGGGGTCGTCGGGGTTGGGATCGACGCGGAGGCTGATGCCCTCAAAGGTTTTGACGTCGACAGTGTGGAGGAGCTTGACGGCTACGAGGATCTTGTCGCCGGGCTTGGCGGGGGCGAAGAGCACGATGGGCTCGAGGTCATCACCGAGGGCGACGCGCCGGCCGTTGAAGTAGATGATCTCGGGCATGGGGCCGTTGGCGTCGGCCTGAAACTGGAACCAGATGCGGGAGCCGGTGATGTCGTAGCCGTTGAGGGTCTTAGGGACTTCGATGGTGCGGCGGTACCAGACGGCGTCCTTGGGGGCGGTCGAGTGCGGCGCTACGAGTTGCCAGGAAGAGTCGTCGAGTGCGGGCGATTCGCCGTGCGGAACGTCGCCTACGTGGAGGCGCCACTCGCCGGCAGGAAGCTCGGTGAGGGTCTCGAGAGTGTGCAGCGTGGTGAGCGCAGAGGGCGAGAGATTCTTCAACTCGCGCTTGGGCGTGAAGGACTGCGCAGTGAGGGTCGTGGGAAGAAGAATCGAGGAACTGACAGCCAGGCCGAGGACGAAAGAAAAGACACGAACACGCATGCAGGAAGGGTAACAAACTGAGCGGGTGACAATAGAAGCGGCGGAAACCCGGTGGTGGTCGGTTGAACGGAGTTTCCGCAAACACCGTTTTCCGGGAGTCCGCGGGAAGGACACGAGAGCGCTATCTTTCCTGTTTCAGCTACGCGTAAAGCTTCCAGGACTTTGCGGACTGCTCTCGCTCTCCGGGCTCAACTTCTGTCATACTTGCCCCCATGGGTCTGCGCCGATCCACTCCGCCTCGAGCATCCTCTGCGGGCGTACACCGTCCATCTTGCCTCTTGTTCCTTGCTTTTCTGACGATTATTACCTGCAAAGCTCGCGCACAATCGCCGCCCGACGCGCCCCCCGCTTACACCCTCCACGTCTACACTGACCTGATTGAGCTTCCAACCCTCGTTCTTGGTCGAAACGATCACCCCGTTCGATCCCTGAACCCAAAGAACATCAACATCCGGCTCGACGGAGGTTCACCCTTCCACCCCAGCGGCATTCGCCTGGAAGGCGACGACCCCATCCTTCTCGCCATTCTCATTGATACGCAAGGGAAACAATCTCCTTTGCTCACCGCGTTTCAAAACGGCTTCCCGGCGTGGATCACCAGTTCGTTTCGGCCTCAAGACCGGGTTTCGTTGTACGCGATGAACTGTGCGCTCTTTCGAACTGCATACGATCAGCCCCCGAACGCAGCGCTTCTCGAGACCGCCCTCAACTCCGTCATTGGATCCGCGCAATCCGATGGCAAGAAAGGTGACGTCGCATGTCAGGATCAATCGGGTCTTCGCGACTACCTCGACTTGATCATCGAGCGCAGCTATCCAATGCCCGGTCGCCGCGTCGTGCTCATCCTCAGCGACGGGATGGACGACAAAGGCCTTCTCGTATGGACGGATTTAATTTCGGATGCCGCCTTGTACTCGGTGACGACCTTCGGCATCAACGTTCCTGACGCGCAGCTCTTTCCTTGGGGCGGCTCCTTCAACGACCTCTCCCAGCGGTCCGGCGGCCTCAACATGACCACCACGCCCGAACGCGTCTCCCACACGCTCGCGCAGTTCATCGACTTCCTTCGTCAGCGTTACATCCTTCAGTTTCCGATGCCCGCCCCAATAAACAACAATGTTCATGAGGCGCTGGTCACTATCGATAGGTCCACCAAGCTGATCCGCCCTTCCCAAATTACCGTCCCAATCACGCACCCCTCGACGCAGGCAGGCCCCGTCAACGTCCCCGTTGAGGATCGGCCAGCGAATCCCAACCAACCGTAGCGTGCTTGGATATTTGAAACGCGCTTCAGTTCAACGCCGCATTATTTGGTCGTCGCCCATCCGTAGACTTCTGGAGTTTTCCTGAACTTCGCTGTGAGGTTGAGCGTGGCGAGATCCAACTCGTAGATGTTTACCCGTGGATTCACCTCGTCTTCCTGCGGCCGTTCGATGAGGAGGTCTTTGGAATCGGGAGACCAGATGGCTGGCAGGAACAAATCCTCGTTCCATTTGAGAAACGTGACGACTTTGGAACCCGTCCCGTCGGGATGAACCAGGCTCAGGCGGCTGGGCGTGTCGGCATACTTTCCACTTCGAAATGCGGAGAAATCACTGAACGCAATCCACTCTCCCGAAGGCGACCAGGAAGGTTCGGTGCCCTCTGCAATCTTTGAGACGGTTCCGTCTTCGACATTAAAAACGTAGATCTCCGGAGACAGCAAAACTGAAGCCCCATCCGCTCCTCGTTGAAACTCCTTGTCGAAAGCAATGCGCCGGTTGTCAGGAGACCAGGTGAGGAAGCGAGCACCCTCCGTCGCTTCTGGGCCTACCGTTATCTTTCCAGTCTTCAAGTCGAGTACGTGAAGTAGAGAAGGCTCAGAAGCCATGTTGCTGCACGCCAGCTTGGTGCCATCCGGAGAAATTGCAACCGAGCCCCCCTTGATTTGGAGTTCGTTGTAATCCTTCCATTGATTGCCGGCAATATCGTAGGTTCCAACGATATACGTCGGCTTGTCTGCCAGGGTATTCACTGGGATCATGCGAGCGGAAGCCACGACGCGCCCATTCACCGAGATGCTTGGAATCACCACCCAACCGCCGCCACCTTGTATCTGTGTTGTCCTGTCGCCGACAGTTACCGCCAGGTCGTCCCTTAAATTTCCGACCAACAACGCTGCTGCCGGCAATCGTGGGAGGTTGTCCTTGCCTGCATCGACGGAGGAAGTGAAGGACAGGACACCGCACGCGGCGACCAGGAAGCTGGCAAGTCTTGCGATCCAAATGCTCTTCATGTCCGGATCCCCCGTCGTCGAATGATGTGCTTGTTTCCAGCTTAGTGCAACAGCCGATTCGCTTATTGACGGAGTTGATGCGTCGCTCGTTAAGCGCTGGTTACGAAGCCCGCGCTCGACCTGCCCGCGATAGAGCGGGCTACCGCTACTTTTTCTGCGGTAGCTGCTTCGCGGTTTTCTGGGGTGGCTGGTTCGTTTTCTTCTTGGGAACCTTCGGGGTGTCGCTGTCGAGGGCCTTCTTTGCGTCCCGCAGGTCCTTCGACTTGATCAGCGCTTCCCAGTCGCGCTCGGTCTTGTCCGAGTAGGCACGCGCGAAGCTGAGGATGGCGCGATCGAAGCGGTTGGAGGTGCCGAGGTAGGCGGCGATCGTGACCGGGTCGCCGGCGCGCGCGTGTCCGCGGGCCAGCATCTCGCCACAGATGTCGGCGAACCCGAGCAGCGAAGTCGGGTTCAGAATTTCGAGGTCGAGCGACGCCTTGTGATCGTTCAGCTGGCGCACCAGGTAGTCGCGCCCCTCAATGGTGGTGTAGCCGAGGAACGGGTCGGAGGTGAGCTGCATGGCGCGCTGTCCATCGACCACGCGGTGGCCTTCGTGGGTGTGGCCGGAGCCTTCCGGCAGATAGGGCGCGTAGGCCGACGCAGGCTCTTCCTTGAACTGGAGAAAGAGCGGGTCGACGCCGTGCGGACGGCTGAGGCCCTCGAAGTAGATGACGTAGTCGCGCAGGCCGACGGAGCCAGTTCCAACCACCTTGAAGGCGACGTCCTGCGCGACGTACTGATTCAGGAAGTGGACGCGCTCAGGCTGAAGCGTGCGACTGTAGGGCCCCAGCGCCGCCAGGACGAGGGCAGCTTCCTTCGCGCTGACACGCTCGAGCTGCGGAGGATTGGAGTGGAAGATGCGCGGGATTGCCGAGTTGCCAGTTGAGTTCAAAGTCGGGCTGGCCGCCGATCGGGCCGCCGCAGGGGCTGGCTGGGTGATCGACTTGAGCAGCTTTTGTGGCGTCGAGTGAGCGGCCTGCGACAGAATAGCGGGCATGGGTTCGGTCGCGCCGAGGCGATGAATCTGGTAACGCGCAAGCTCCAATACAGGCATGGCGGCAAACGTCTGCATCATGGTGCGATACTGCTGGGCAAAATGAAGCACCGCATCGCGCCGCGCCGCTCGCTTGACGCCGGCTGCCCTGCCCGCGAGGAGCAGGCTGGTGGCGAGACGCTTGACGTCATACTCGAACGGTCCGCGAATGGTCTCGTCAAAGTCGTTGATGTCGAAGACCAGCCGCCCGTCGAGCGCCGCAAAGGCACCGAGATTGAGGACGTGGGCGTCGCCGCAAAGCTGCGTGGTGATGCCGGTGTTGGGATGGCAGGCGAGATCGGCCGCCATGATCGGCACCGCTCCTCGAAAGAAGCCGAAGGGGCTGGCGGCCATGCGCTCGTACTTGATCGGGATGAGGCTGGGCACGCGCCCGGTCATGGCGGCCCGCAGGACCGCGAGGGGATCCTGTGTGCAGGTGGAAGCCTGAAAGTTGCCGTGCTCGCTGCGGGCAAGCTGCTTGCGTGCGCTGTGGCCGAGGGCCTGGCGATCGGCGTGATTGAGTGGTGCTACAGGTGTCGTCATAAAGTTGGGTCCGACTGTAAGATATAGGGCTTACAAATGCATAAATGTGGGTGTAGGATATCGGCCAAGTAATCCGGTATCTGGAGGAAAGACGCCTCCGATATCGCTTCGGGCCACAACTCGAACGAGCCTTTCATCATACTGCGCTCCCCGCGGCAAGGCCAAAACGCTCCCACCGCACAATGTACGCCTCCCGCGACCGTTATAGTCCGGCAAATGAGACCTTTACCGATTTTGCCGACTGCACCTGCAGGCAATGGAAGGACTCGTTCTCAAGAGATAAGAAGGACCGAACGTGCCTGCTACGACTGGAAACCTGCTGCTTGACGCGTTATCGCCTGAGCTTCGCGAAGGAATCCTAGCGCCCTGCCGCGCTATTGATCTTCCTAACCGAACCCAGCTCTATGAACAGGGCGAGGCGCCGGCTTACGTCTATTTCCTGTGCACGGGGGTAGCCTCGCTCGAGGTTGCGATGGCGGAAGGAGGTAGCGCCGAGGTGGGCCTGACTGGCCACGAGGGCGTGGTCGGCGCCATGCACCTGCTGGGACCGACCCCTACGCCGTCCCAGGCCTGCATCCTGGTGCAGGCTACGGCGCTAAGGATTCGGCTGGACGACCTGCGCGCAATCTTCATCACATCGGAAGAGCTGCGCGGCCGCATCCTCGAGTTCGTGCAACAGCAGAATGTCGCGCTCGAGCAGGTTGCAGCCTGCAACCGGCTGCACGAGGCCGAACAACGTCTGGCTCGGTGGCTGATGATGTGTCGCGATCGCTCCCAGCAGGACACCATGACCCTCACCCAGGAGTTCATGGCCGACATGCTCGGCACGCGCCGCACCACCGTCACCCTGGTGGCCGGCTCGCTGCAGGAGCGCGGCATGATCAGCTATCGCCGCGGCAAGGTCACCATCCTCGCCCCTGCAGAGCTAGAGAAGGCCGCGTGCCATTGCTATCGCATCTGCAACAATGCCCTGCGCAGTTTGTATCGCCCTCTGAACGCATAGCTCGGGGTGAGGCACGGAGCGCGACCGTAAGCCTTGCGGTATACACTTAATCGTTATCACCCTTAGCGGCCTGCCAGTGGATGGCGGGCCGGATTGTTTGGGTTTGCGCTGCGGGCGTGAGGCGGCGCGGGAGAGTTTTATGGCGACCAAAGAGGCGAAGGTGACGGAGCTACATAGGCACGCGGAGGCGGCCGCGCCGGTGATGTTGTATGGGCGCGAGATGTCGGCGAACCGGCGAATGCCGCTCAATCTCGATTGGGTGGAAGAGATCCGTGTGAATACCAGCGCGGTCGAGCGGCGCGCGGCTACGATACCTGCGCGGCGCAGTGTGAAGAAGGAGTGGCAGGCAGCGTGGCTGCTGCGCGCGATCGCTTGCATGGACCTGACGACTTTGTCAGGAGATGATTCCGCGGACCGCGTGCGGAGGTTGTGCGCGAAGGCGCGGCGGCCGGTGGAAGACAAGATTGTGAAGGCACTGGGGATTGAGGAGCTGGGGCTGACCGTCGGCGCGGTGTGCGTGTATCACGCGTTTGTCGAGACAGCCGTGAAGGCGCTGGAGGGCTCGGGGATACCCGTGGCCGCGGTGTCGACGGGCTTCCCTGCCGGGCTGTCGCCGCTGGAGACGCGGGTCGCGGAGATTCGGCGGAGCGTGGAGGCTGGGGCCAGCGAAATCGATATCGTCATCACGCGCGCGCATGTGTTCAACGGCGAGTGGAATGCGCTGTACGACGAGGTTGCCGCGTTCAAGGATGCGTGCGGACCGGCGCACATGAAGGCCATTCTCGGCACGGGCGATTTGCTGACGCTGCGCAACGTTGCGCGCGCGAGTTGGGTGGCCATGATGGCGGGGACGGACTTTATCAAGACATCGACCGGCAAAGAGGCCGTGAACGCTACGCTGCCCGTTTCGCTTGTCATGATTCGCGCGCTGCGGGAGTATGGCGAGCGGACAGGCATGGCGGTCGGGTTCAAGCCGGCGGGCGGGATTAAGACGGCCAAGCAGGCGCTGGATTGGATGGCGACCATGAAGGATGAGCTGGGGCGGTCGTGGCTGGAGCCGACGCTGTTCCGGTATGGCGCGAGTTCGATGCTGGGAGATATTGAACGGCAGTTGGAGCACTTTGTTACGGGAAGGTATTCGGCTGCGTATCGGCACCCGATTGCGTGAGGCACTCCTTGGCAAATCATTCAAAGCCGCAGACCGACCTTCTACCAGGCGCAGTACATGAAGAAATGTTCGTGCAGTCTTTCATCGAGAAAGCGCGGCGGGAACGTGCACTTGTCTTGATGAAAACGCCCGCCAAGAGGCATGAATTGACCGGCAAGCTAGCGCACTTAAATTGGCTCGACGAACGCTATGCAACGCAAGTTCCGGCCAGCGTAGCCCATACATCGGACGAGCTTGTGGCGCTCCTCAAACGAAATGGTGCAGGCCAATACGCATGGGTAATTTCTGAAGATAAAACGTTGGACGGGCGCCAACTCCCGCTTGATGAAGCTATGAAAACTATTTGGGGAATTTGCCAGTTCACCGCACTTTCGTGCATCCCGGGCAAACTTGCATTCGTACGCGGCGAGTCGATGAAGAGCGAATATCTGCTCCAACATCCGTAATCAGAGCAATTGAGAGGTCAGTAATGGCAAGCAGCATTGTGGAGAAGTTTGAGTCGATGGAGTATGGGCCGGCGCCGGAAGATGCTGGTGAGGTGAATCGCTGGCTGGAGGCGCATGGGCGGGCGTTTGGGTCTTACATTGATGGGGCGTGGACGGCGGCGGGATCGACGGCGAAGAGCGAATCGTTTGCCGTGAAGAATCCGGCGACTGGCGAGTTGTTGGCGACCGTGAATTCCGCTGGTGCCGCGGAGGTGGATCTTGCGGTGAAGGCTGCGCGGGCTGCGCTGCCGGGGTGGCAGGCGCTTACGGGGCATCAGCGGGCGCGGTATCTTTACGCGCTGGCGCGGCAGGTGCAGAAGCATGCTCGGCGGCTAGCCGTGCTCGAGACGCTGGACAATGGCAAGTCAATTCGCGAGTCGCGGGATATTGATATTCCGCTGGTGGCGCGGCACTTTTATCATCATGCCGGGTGGGCGCAAATTCTTGACGAGGAGTTTCCCGGGTATGCGCCGGCGGGTGTCGTCGGGCAGATTATTCCTTGGAACTTTCCGCTGCTGATGTTTGCGTGGAAGGTGGCGCCAGCGCTGGCTGCCGGATGCACCGTCGTGATCAAGCCGGCCGAGTACACGCCGCTCACCGCGATCATGTTTGCGGAGATCGCCGACGAGATTGGGCTGCCCAAGGGCGTGCTGAATGTGGTGAACGGCGATGGACGGACGGGCGCGGCCATTGTCGAACATCCGGGCATCGACAAGATTGCGTTCACCGGCTCGACCGAGGTTGGACGGATTATTCGGAAGGCCACGGCGAAGACCTCGAAGAAGCTGTCGCTGGAGCTCGGCGGGAAGAGCCCGTTCATCGTCTTCGACGACGCCGATCTCGACTCCGCGGTGGAAGGCCTCGTCGACGGCATCTGGTTCAACCAGGGGCAGGTATGCTGTGCCGGTTCGCGCCTCCTCGTGCAGGAGCGAATCGCCGAGCGGCTGTTCGAGAAGATTCGAGCGCGCATGCAGACGCTGCGGATTGGCTCGCCGCTGGATAAGGCCATCGACATTGGCGCGATCGTCGACCAGGTGCAGTACGACCGCATTGCGGCGCTGGTGAAGACCGGAATCGCCGAAGGCGCGACCTGCTGGCAGCCGGACGTGACGATGCCGGAGAAGGGGCTGTTCTTCAAGCCGACGCTGCTGACCGGCGTATCCCCAAGTGCAACCGTCGCGCAGGAGGAAATCTTTGGGCCGGTGCTGGTGGCGATGACGTTCCGCACGCCGGCCGAGGCTGTCGAGCTGGCGAACAACACGGCGTACGGGCTGGCCGCGAGCATCTGGAGCGAGAACATCAACGTCGCCTTGGATGTTGCGGCTCAAGTGAAGGCCGGCGTCGTGTGGGTGAACGCGACGAATCTTTTCGACGCGGCGTGTGGCTTCGGCGGCTATCGCGAGTCGGGCTACGGACGCGAGGGCGGCAAGGAAGGGATGTACGAGTACCTCGAGCCGGCGTGGCTGCGGGGGCAGGTTCTCAGTCCTCAGTTGTCAGTTGTCAGTGAGGTTGTTGCAACTGAGAACGGAGAACTAACAACTGAGAACGCCGTTGGCATCGATCGTACGGTGAAGAACTACATCGGCGGCAAGCAGGCTAGGCCTGACTCGGGGTACAGCTATCCAGTGTATGGACGCAATGGAAGCCTTGTAGGCGAAGCGCCGCTGGGGAGTCGCAAGGACCTTCGCAATGCCGTAGAAGCAGCGCGCGCCGCGGGCAAGTGGGCGAAGACAACAGCGCATGGGCGGGCGCAGGTGCTGTACTTCCTCGCTGAGAACCTCGTGCAGCGTCGCGCGGAAATCATCGCCAAGCTCGCCGCGTTTGTTGGACCGGAGCAGGCTGCGGTCGAGGTCGACCAGAGCGTTGAACGGACATTCACGTATGCGGCATGGGCGGACAAGTTCGAAGGCACGGTGCACAATCCTCCCGCACGCATGGTGACGCTGGCGATGAAAGAGGCGGTCGGCACGGTTGGAATTCTTGCGCCGGACGAGGCTCCGCTGCTTTCGCTACTCTCGCTCGTGCTGCCCGCAATTGCGATGGGCAACACGGTTGTTGCGGTTCCGAGCGAGCGCGCCGCTACCTTGATGGGCGAGCTCTACCAGGTCTTCGACACGAGCGATCTGCCGGGCGGCGTTGTGAATCTTGTTGCCGGGAAAGCCAGCGAGCTCGGCAAGACACTCGCCGAGCATGACGACATCGACGCGATCTGGAGCTTCCGCGACGAGGCGGCTTCCGCGATGGTAAAGGCTGCGTCCATCGGAAACCTCAAGCAAGTCTTCAGCAACGATGGCCGCGCCATCGATTGGTTCGATCCCGCGCAGGCGCAGGGCCGATGGTTCCTTCGCCACGCCACGCAGGTAAAGAACATCTGGGTACCCTACGGCGAGTAGTCTTTATTTCCGACGCCTACGCCGCGTCCGAGAGCGCACCGAAGCTCACGCCGGTAAGCCGCTCCGACTCCGCCCAGAGACGTTGCGCGAGTGCGACATCCTTCGCTGCAGCGGTGATCTTTGCGGGGACGGGGTAGCCCTTAAGCTCCTGGAAACCGCTGGGGCCGTAGTACCCGCCGGGGGTGGCTTCGGGCGCGGTTGCAGCGTACAGCGTTGGCAGCGCGCCATGAGCCGCATCCTGTGAGGCAAGGGGTTTGAGGATCATCATGCCGAAGCGCATAAGGAATGGAACGTTTTCGCCCGGGCCGGTTGTCTGCAGATTTGTGATCGCATAGCCGGGATGGGCGCCGGTGCTGAGGATGGGCGAGCCCATGGCCGTGAGTCGGCGCTGCAGCTCTTGCTGGAAGACTAGGTCGGCCAGCTTCGACTGCGCGTACGCCTGCCACATCGGGCTGTAGCGGCGCTGGGACTGCAGGTTGTCGAACTCGATCTTGCCTTGGTTGCTGACGCCGCTCGAAACCGTGACGATGCGAGAGCCGGGCTGCGGTTTGATCGACCAGAAGAGCAGCGCCGTAAGCGCGAAGGGGCCGAGATAGTTGGTCGCGAACTGGCGCTCGTAGCCGTCGACGGTCAGTTCGCGCGTCGGCACGGCCATCACGCCGGCATTGTTGATCAGCAGGTCGAGGCTCTGGCCCGGGAACATCTCGGCGACCCGCTTGGCAAACGCGTGCACCGAGTTCAGGTCGGCGAGATCGAGAATCTCCGGGATCAACTTTGCGTTCGGAACCTGGGCGCGGATGCGGGCGAT
Source organism: Granulicella sp. L46 (assembly GCF_009765785.1). Classification (GTDB taxonomy): domain Bacteria; phylum Acidobacteriota; class Terriglobia; order Terriglobales; family Acidobacteriaceae; genus Granulicella. The sequence goes on along the minus strand of NZ_LMUT01000007.1, from coordinate 22,863 downwards.
CGCGTCGTTAGCCTTGGCCTCGGTCCGCGCTGGCAGAATAATCTCCGCGCCTTGCCGGGCCAGCTCCAGGGCTGCTTCCCAGCCAATGCCACTGTTTGCGCCGGTGATCAAAACCCGCCGGCCTGCTTGCGAGGGGATATCTTTGGTAGTCCATTCAGTCTTCATGAGAGTAGTATTGGCCCATTAGTATCTCTTGGCAAGTAGGCACCTTTCTTGCGCGTAGGTACCCGGAGGTAACCAATGGGAAACAGCGGCAAAGTCGAAGCGAATCGGTGGGAAGAAATCAACGCCGCGTGCGACGCCCTCTCTGAAACCGAAGAGGAACTGACGCGCGAAATGGTAATGCGCCTGGCGGATAAATGGTCGCTGTGGACGCTGGCGATCCTGGCCGAGGAGGACGGCCCGCTGAGATTTACTCGGCTCATGGAGCGGGTGGAAGGGGTGAGTCAGAAGTCGCTTACCAAGACGCTGCGGGCGCTGGAGCGCGATGGATTGATCACGCGTCAGATCTTCGCCGAAGTGCCCCCGCGCGTGGAATACACCATTACGGCTCTGGGGCTGGAGCTGCTCTCGCACGTTGAGCCGCTGTGGAACTGGGTCGCTCGGAGCGTTCCGCAATTTCAGCGCACCCGCCAGGAGTTCGAAGCACGGTAAGGCTGTGTCAGGCAGGCGCGGTTTCCGCCAACAACTCCTGCGCCCCGCGTTCGATCAACGCCTCTGCAACCGAAGCGCCGAGGTCGCATGCGGCAGTGCCTAACGGAGCCTTCTTGATTACGTGCGCGGCCTGCTCGCCATCACGCGCGACAACCATTGCGTGTAGATGCCACGTGTCGTCCACACGATGACAATAGGCGCCCAGCGGCAACTGGCAGCCGCCACCGAGCGCATTCAGCACCGCGCGCTCGGCCTGCGTGGCAAACTCCGCATCGGGGTCGTTGAGCGCACGCACCGCCTTGTAGATAAACGGATCGCGCTCGGGATCTTCGGTGTCGAGTGGATGCTCTGCGCTGCGCGTCTCGAGGCCAAGTGCTCCCTGCCCTGGCGCCGGCGTCAATTCGTCGACGCTAAATCTATAGTGCACATGTTCGGTGTGGCCGAGGCGATCGAGACCGGCGCATGCAAGCACTAGCGCGTCGGCTTGACCTTCGGACCACTTGCGCAGGCGCGTGTCGATGTTGCCGCGCATCTCGACGAAGCGTACATCGGGGCGCAGAGCGAGAATCATGGCCTGCCGCCGCGGGCTGGTGGTCGCGATGGTCGAGTCGGAGGGGAGCATGTGCAGGCCCCAATGCTTCTCACAGACGAAGGCATCGCGTGCGTCGACACGGGGAGGAATCGCGGCGAGTGCAAAGCGCTCATGCAGCGTGGTCGGCAGATCTTTGAGCGAGTGGACGGCAAGGTCGATCCTGCCAACTAGCAGCGCGTCTTCGATCTCCTTGATGAAGATGCCCTTTGCATCGAGCGGCGTGCCGTCCTCAAAGGTTGCGGGGGCGACGAAGCTTGGGTCCTGCATGCGGTCGCCGACCGTGCGGATGACTTCAATCTCTACCGTGTGGCCGTGGCTGCGAAGCTCGGCGGCAACATGGTTGGCCTGCCACAAGGCAAGCTGCGAGCCGCGCGATCCAATTCGAATCGTGTATGTATTCACATTCGTTAGGATACGCGGTTTGGGTGGGTGCTCGCATGTGCTTCGAGTCGCGGCGCACGTTTATCATGGAGACGTAAGGAAACGGTGAAGCGATTGAGGCTGGGACTGAAGGAACTTGGAGCGGCGGTGATGTTTGCGGGAAGTCTGGCTTCCCCCCTGCTGCACGCGCAGGGCTATGAAGCGGACAAACCCATGGGCATGGCTGCCCAGCAGATGCCCGCCTATCTCGCCCACGCAGGAATCGAGCAACGTCTCGGCCAGCCCCTGCCGATGGCCGCCGTCTTCACCGACGAAACTGGTCGCACGGGCCCGCTCAGCAGCTGGTTCAGCAACAAGCCGGTAGTGATGGCGGAGGTGTATTACCAGTGCGCGATGATGTGTCCGCAGGTGCAGCATGGCCTCGCCACCGGCCTCGCGCAAACCACGCTCAAGCCCGGCAGCGACTATCAGGTGCTCGTGGTCAGCATCGACACAATGGACAAACCCGCCAACGCCGTCGACGAAAAAAAGACCTTTCTCAGTGAAGCCGGATGGACGAATAATCCAACAGCCGCAAACGCTGTGCACTTCCTCACCGCTGACCAGCCGAGCATCGACGCAATCACCAACGCTTCCGGTTTCCACTACGTGCGCGTGCCCGGTCCCGACGGCAAGATGGACCAGTTCGCGCACTCCAGCGTCATCATGTTTGCCACGCCGGATGGCCGCATGTCGCGCTATCTTTCCGGCATCGACTACCCTGCCCGCGACCTGCGTATGGCACTGCTCCAGGCGGGCGACAAGAAGATCAGCAACCCGGTCGACCTGCTCATCCTCTACTGCTGCAACTACAGCCCGGCGGTGGGCCGCTATTCGGTGTCCATCGTGCGCATCCTTGGAATCGCCGGCATGATCACGATGGTCATTGTGGCCGGGATGATTTTCCTGCTCACGCGCAAACCAAAGGGGCTCGCACCTACGGTCGCAGGACACTCGCCGCAGTCCTAGCGCGGCAACTCAGGCAGTCACTGGGAACTCGACCCGGAACTGTGTCGTCGCACCCGAAGGCAGCTCTTGTTCTGTGCTGCTTTCGGCGAAGATGTGGCCACCGTTTTTCTCCACCAGCTCGCGCGTCACCCACAACCCAATGCCCGTGCCCACTTCTTCCTTGGTGCTGAAGAAGGCCTCAAAGATTCGCGGCAGATGGATGGGGTCGATGCCCTCGCCGTTATCTTCCACCTCCAGCACGGCCTTCTCACCTTCGCGCGCAATACGAATTCGAATCCACGCGTGCTCGATGCCCACCGCATCCGCGGCGTTGGCGATGAGGTTGGTCACAATCTGCCGCAGCTCATGCGGAGCGATCGTGATGCTGACGTCCGGCTCGTAGCGGCGCTCCACCCGGACGCCCTTGGTTTCGAAGCGGTGGTTGAAGATCGAGAGAACCTCATTGACCACGTCGGCCATCTCGGTCTCATCCGTGCTGGCACTGGTGCGAACAAAGCCCAGCGTCAGGCGAGTGATGTTGCTCAGCCGCGCCAGCTCGCGCTCAGCGGTGGCCAGGTAGATCTGCGTCTCGGAATCCAGCGATTGGCTCGCCTGCGCAAGAAACAGCAGGTTGGTCACCGACTCCAGCGGGTTGTTGATCTCGTGCGCCACCGTCGACGCCAATCGGCCCATCGCCGCCAGCTTCTCGGCGCGCAGCAGAGCGGCTTCTGTCTTCTTGCGCTCTGTGATGTCGAGCGTGACGCCGCGCCACACGCAGCCCCGTCCAGCCACACGATTGCCACGCATCTCCAGCGTATGAATCTCTCCATTCGGCCAGGTCACGCGATGTTCAAACACCACCGGCTCCCACGATGTCCGCATGCGCAGCATCAACTCGCGCAGCCGCACATCATCCTCGGGATGCACCAGGGGTTGGAGCGAAGAGAGCTGTTCCAACTCGCTGTACGGCCGGCCATAGAGCTGATAGCTGCCGCTGTACCAGCGCTCACTGCGGCCGCTATCCAGATCCAGCGTCCAGCATGCGCAGCGGCTGCTGTTGAGCGACGACACCAGGTCATCCGTGCGCTCCTGCAGCGACACCAGCGTCGCCTCCAGCTTCTCTTCTGATTGCCTCCGGTTGCGGCTCATGAACCAGACCACCAACGCCGCGGCCAGCATGATCAGCACATGCAGCAACTCGTACGAAAATGAAAAAGAGTGATCGGGAATGATCGAGAGATAAAGGATGCGCGTGACCACTGCGACCGCGATCGCAACCAGCGAAGGCGCAAGGCCGCCAAGGATCCCGACAATCACCACCGCCAGCAGGTTTGTGGAGTTGGGTATGCCGTGCAGAAACGCCATGTGTTGCGTCAGTACCGTTCCCAACACGGGCAGCAGCACGGCAAGCACATAGGCTAATCGAAGGCGCGATTGCCGACCGGGCCGCAATGGCGCTATGGGACTCATTTCAGCTTGCTCTCCTACCTGTCACTCTATGGTTATGATTCGCGGCCTGACATCACCGGACCCCTCTTAAGTTTACCTCAGCGCCGTGAAGCATTCATGGCATCAACGATCGCTGCGACCCGTGTTCATCGAAAGAAATTTCCGCGTCGCGCGCCAGCTCTTCTGGGTAAATACGTAGTAATCACAATCATTGGTTAGACGCAGCCCGGTCCTACTCGTCTGACTCGCGTTCGGCTGCCATTTCGCGCAGCGCCGCAATCTGTGGATGAAGCAGCTTGCCAGTCAGCGACTTGGTCAGGCGATCGACCGCAGCCAGTTGCTCGGGCGTCAGAGGCTGTCCCGCGAGCTGATGCATGATTCGCGCCATTTCCTGGTGCCGCACCTCTTCTGCGCTCGTCAGCAGTTCCTTAATCGACTCCGTTACCGGCGCCTGCGAGATCCGGTCGCTGTAGCGCGCCACCTCCCGCGTCACAATCGACTCGGCCGCCTCGGCCTCGCGATTGCGCACCGCCTTGTTCTGCATCGCCACCTGTTGCAGGTCGTCGATGTCATATACAAAACAGCCGTCGACTTTATTCACCTCGGGCGCTACGTCGCGGGGCACCGCAATGTCGATGAAGAACACCGGCCGATTCTTGCGACGCTGCAAGACCGCCCGCGCGCTCTCTGGCGTAAACACCTGGCCCGCGCCCGTACTCGTGATCACGATGTCGGCGCGATGCGCCTGCTCATGCAGTTGATCGATCGGAATTACCCCGGTCGTAATGCTCGGCGTGCGCAGCGCATCGGCAATCGCCTGCGCCTTCGACTCGGTCCGATTCGCCACCAGCAGCACCGTCGCGCCCTGCTGGATGAGGTGCCGCGCGGTCAGGTCGCTCATCTTGCCCGCGCCCACGAGCAGCACTGTCTTGCCGGCGAGCGATCCAAAGATCTTGCGCGCCAGCTCCGCGGCAACCGAGGCTACGGAGACCGTCGTGTTACCGATCTGCGTCTCCGTCCTCACCTTCTTGGCCACCGAGAACGCCCGCTGCAGCAGCGGGTCGAGCATCGTCTTCACCGCACCGACTTCGCGGCCCACCGTCCAGGACTGCTTCACCTGCCCCAGGATCTGCGGCTCGCCCACGACCATGGAGTCGAGGGAGCTCGCCACACGAAACAGATGCCGGATCGCATCGCGCTCGTGATACTCGTACACGTGCGGCTCGATATCGGTCGTTCGGACCTGCAGGTACTCATGCAGAAAGTGAATCACGCTCAGCGCCGGCGCCTGCCGCTTGCCCGCGCGCGCCTCCGCGTTCTCTTCGTTCACTCCGTCCTGGACGGTCAAAATCTCAACGCGATTGCAGGTGGAAAGGATCAGCGCCTCGCGAATCCCCGGCTGATCCACCAGCGTGCGCGTCGCGTCCGCCAGCCGATGCCCAGGGATCGCCAACCGCTCGCGCACCGCAATCGGCGCGGTGGTATGGCTCACCCCCAGCAACAGCAACTGCTGCGAAGACTGCGGCGTCGACCGCACAGTCTCTTCGAACTTCGCGTCATGCGTCAAATCGCTCATGGCGTCTTGAACCTATGCACGGCCGACAGCGAGTTCGCTGCCCATACCCCGACCATCACGAGAAACACGAAGCATGACAAATACACCGCGCGCCGTCCGCGCAATCCGCTGTTGCTGCGGATATAGATCATCAGGATGTAGGCAATCCACATCGCAATCGAGAGCAGCACCTTGGGGTCCGCGAAGAAGGCAGGCCCAATGGATTGGATCGCAAGCACCGACCCAATCAGCAACCCCGCCGTCATGCAGGGGAGGCCAAAGCGCAGCGAATTCAAGCCGATCTGGTCCAGGGTCTCGAGCGGCGGCAGCCATCCGCGCTGCGACTCCGTTCGCTTCTCCTTCAGCCGTCGTTCCTGGATCAGGTAGAGCATGCTCGCGATCAGCGACAGAAACATCGCCGCATAGGCCGCCAGCAACAGCGCAATGTGCAGCAGAATCCAGCCCGTCCGCACCAGCGGGTAGGCGATTTGCTCATGGCCAGGATGGAACGCCGGAACAATCGCCAGCAGCACCGCGATCGGCAGCAGAAAAATCCCGAAAGACACGGTCCGGTAGCGCGCTGCCAGGATCAGGAACCCCACCACCAGCAGGAGGCCCAGCATAGACAGCGTCTCGTGGGTGTCTACGGGTAAGGCGCGATGCGCCGCGTACAGGGTCTCAGCAATGGAGACAAAGTGGAAAAACGCCCCCAGGAACGCCGCCGGCACCGCGATATGGCGCCAGCGCGGGCGGTTATAGAGCGCGGCGGGCAGTACCGCGAGGGCGGCAACGCCGTAGAGAATCACCGCAAGTCGGAGCCAGAGCAGGGTCATACGTTCAGCTTCGCGCGCAGATTATGCACGAAAATCCAGTATATCTGCATTGCTCGGTCGATTTGTGACCACGCTCACAGACCGGAGATCGCAACCGCCTCAGTGCGCAGCCAGCCGATATATCTGGAACGTAAACCAGCCGATTGCTGCCCAACAAAGGGTTGAAGCGGCTAGAACGATCACCACGCGAAGGATCTTGCGGAGACTCACCGGCGCACGACCACTCTTGCGCGAGCGCCGCACATTCAAACCAACGGGATCAAAAGAAAACGTATTCCCAGAATTGTGCATCATCGTACCTTTCGTACGCCACACAACAGCAGGAAAAATAGAATCCTACATCCGGCGTACGTGAATGGGCAAGGCAAACTTCACATTTAGCGCGCTTTACTTGAGTCGTACGCTATGGATTGCTCGAGATACGACTGAAGTTTCCCCTCAATCAGCGAAATGGGCAGCATAAACGGCCGATCCACGATCTCGACCGCCAGTTTGCCCTCCCCGTAGACATACTTCGCTGTCACGCCGTCTTTGCTCAGGGTCCCCGTGGTTCCAGCCAGCTCGATACCGTTTGCACGCAGACGTTCGGTGGCCGCAGCGAACTGCGTCTCAGACATCGGAATCTCGATCATCCTGCCAGTCTAGGGGCACGCGCAGGGTTTCGCCAAGCGGGTGGCACAGGCGTCTGCGATATGACTACAGGCGCGTGCGATATTCTGGGCGTTCAGATACGAGTGCATGACCTTGTCCACCGAAACTACCGCAGCCGCCACTGAGCGCGACCTTACCCCGGTCATGCGGCAGTATCGCGCCGCCAAGGACGAGCATCCCGACGCTCTGCTGTTCTTCCGTCTCGGCGACTTCTACGAGCTCTTCTACGAGGACGCGCTGATCGCCTCCCGCGAGCTGCAGCTCACCCTCACCTCGCGCGACAAGACCAAGTCCGTTCCCATGTGCGGCGTTCCCTACCACTCCGCCGGCACCTACCTGCAGCGGCTGCTGCGCAAGGGCTATCGCGTCGCCCTGTGCGAGCAGATGGAAGATCCGAAGACCGCGAAGACCATCGTTCGCCGCGAAGTCACGCGCGTTCTCACCCCCGGCACCGCGGTCGACGCAGCACTCGACGCGAGCGAGAGCCAGTGGCTTGCCAGCATCTCTGCTTCCGGCAACGGGCCTGCCGCGGCTGTAGGTGTTGCCGCGCTCGATCTCTCCACCGGCGACTTCCGCGCCACCGAGTTCTCGGGTCCCTCGGCCTGGGCGCTGGCTCTAGACGAGCTCGCGCGCATGCGTCCCGCCGAAGTGATCTACGCGCGCGGCAGCGCTGGCTTCGGCAGCACGTCGCAGAGCGTTCGCCAGGGCGTCCTGCACGATCCCGCCGCGCCGAAAGAAGCCGCCGCTGAGCAGCCCGCGCAACTCGACATCTCCGGAGCCCGTACCGAGGTCGAAGACTGGGCCTTCACCGAGGACTACGCCCTTCCCCTCCTCCGCCAGCAGCTGCGCGTGCACTCGCTGGACGGCATGGGCCTCGGCCAACACCATGCCGCAGCCGTTGCCGCCGGCGCCATCGTGCACTACCTTCGCGCCACGAAGCAGGGCGCGCTCGCGCATCTCGACACCCTGCGCTACTACGAGCGTAACGACGCGCTCGAGCTCGACGCCGTAAGCGTGCGCAACCTCGAGCTGGTCGAGCCGCTCTTCTCCAGCGAAGGCCCGCAGACCACCCTCTTCTGGACCCTCGACGCCTGCTGCACGCCCATGGGCAAGCGCCTTCTGCGAGCACAACTGCTGCGCCCTATGCAGTCGGTCGACGCCATCAATAGCCGTCTGGACGCGGTAGCCGAAGCCGTCTCTGACCTGCGCCGCCGCGAGGCCCTGCGCCGCGCCATGGACGGCATCCTCGACCTCGAGCGCCTGCTCGGCCGCGTCTCCCTCGAAACCGCCGGGCCGCGCGAAGTCGTCGCCCTGGGCAAAACGCTCGCGCGCCTTCCCGGCCTGCGCGTTGCGGTCTCCGAATTTGTCGCCGCGAATCCCAACAGCCGCTGGGCCGAACTCGCCACCAGCCTCGACACGCTCGACGATCTCAACGAGTTGATCGCACGCACCCTGGTCGACGAACCTCCCGTCGCACTCTCCGACGGCGGCGCCATTCGCGAAGGCGTCGACGAGGATCTCGACGCTGTGCGCAACCTCTCGTCTACAGGCCGCCAGCGCATCGCCTCCATCGAAGAGCGCGAGCGCGAACGCACCGGCATCGGCTCGCTCAAGGTCCGCTTCAACTCTGTCTTCGGCTACTACCTCGAGGTCACCAAGGCCAACGCCAAGTCCGTCCCCGCGGATTACGAACGCAAGCAAACTCTCGTCAACGCCGAGCGCTTCACCACCCCGGAACTCAAAGATCTCGAAGTAAAAATCCTCACCGCGCAGGAGCGCTGCGGCGAGATAGAGCGCCGCATCTTCGCCGAACTTCGCCGCCAGCTACTCGCCAACGCCACACGTATCCGCGAGACGTCCCGCGTGATCGCGCGCATCGATCTGCTCGCCTCCTTCGCTCATCTCGCAGCTCTGCGCGGCTGGGTGCGCCCGCAGGTCGACAATAGCGGGCTGCTCGAGTTTCACAACGGCCGCCACCCCGTAATCGAGCGCCGCTTCGAGGACCAGGGCGCCGGCCGCTTCATCCCCAATTCCCTTCACCTCTGCGCCGGCGATACCGCCGCAGCCGAAGCCTCGTTGCTGCTCATCACCGGCCCCAACATGGGCGGCAAGAGCACCTATCTTCGCCAGGCTGCACTGCTGGTCATCATGGCGCAGAGCGGCTGCTTCGTTCCGGCAGAGAGCATGCGCCTCGGCCTCGTCGACCGCATCTACACCCGCATCGGAGCAGCGGATAACGTCGCGCGCGGCCGGTCTACCTTCATGGTCGAGATGACCGAGACCGCCGCGATTCTCAACACCGCAACCTCGCGCTCGCTGGTTCTTCTCGACGAGATGGGCCGCGGCACGGCCACCTACGACGGCCTCTCGCTCGCCTGGGCAACGGTCGAGCACCTGCACGACACCATCGGCTGCCGTACCCTCTTCGCCACGCACTACCACGAGCTCACGCTGCTCGCTGACCGCCTTGCCCACCTGCGCAACGTGCGTGTCACGGTGCGCGAAAACTCCGGCGGCATCGTCTTCCTCCACACCGTCGAACCCGGCGCGGCGAACAAGAGTTACGGCATCGAGGTCGCGCGACTTGCCGGCCTTCCCAACGCCGTCATCAGCCGCGCTCGTGAGGTCCTCAAGGTCCACGAGCGCGCCGAAACCCAGCAGGTCCGCGAGGCCGCGCCTTCCCGCGAAGCGAAAATCCAAATGACCATGTTCACGCCGCTCTCGCAACTCATCGTCGACCGCATCGAGCAGGTAGACATCGACGGTCTTACCCCGCGCGAAGCTCTGCAGCTTCTGGCCGAACTACAGCGCGAGCTCAAAGGGGACGCATGAAGCCACCGCAACCCAAGCCGCTTCTCATAGCCGGCGTCATGTCCGGCACCTCTGCCGACGGCGTCGACGTAGCTCTCTGTCGCATCTCACCGGCACTCCGCACCGAGACAGCGCCGCGCCTCAAATTTCTTGGCCACCGATCGTTCGCCTACGACAAGAAATTGCGCGCAATGATCCTCTCCATCGCCGCCGGCAATAACACCACGGCAGCAGAACTCAGCCAACTCTCCTGGCGGCTCGGCGAACTCTACGCCGACTGCATCGCCACCACCTCCCGCGAGCTCAACCTCAAGCCGCAACTCGCCGCCATGCATGGCCAGACGATCTACCACCAAGCCACCGCCGCAAAGTTTCTCGGCGTGCCCATCCGCTGCACCTCGCAAATCGGAGAAGCCGCGGTACTCGCCGAGCGACTGCGCATCCCGGTCGTCAACGACTTCCGCCCCGCCGACCTCGCTGCCGGAGGCCAGGGCGCGCCGCTGGTCTCCATGCTCGACTTCTGCCTCTTCCGCCACGCCACGAAAAACCGCGTGCTGCTCAACCTCGGCGGCATCGCCAACGTCACTGTGCTCCCGGCAGCCTGCACCTCAGCTGACGTTCTCGCCTTTGACACCGGCCCTGCGAGCATCCTCATCGACCTGCTCATGCAGCAGCTCTACAACCGTCGCTTCGACAAGGACGGCGCAATCGCAGCCAGCGGCCAGGTTCTCAAGCCCGTTCTCCACCGCCTCCTCACCACTCCTTACTTCTCTGCCCCAGTACCGAAATCCTGCGGCCGCGAAGAGTTCGGCCCCGCCTTCGCGCACCAGCTCCTCGCCCTCTGCAAGCAAGCTCCGAAGCAGGACGTGATCGCCACAGCCACCGCGCTCACCGCCTCCACCATCCTCGACGCCTACCGCCGCTTCTGCTGGCCACACCTCGGGCAGCACGCCCCCCTCGCCCGCGCCACAGAACTCATCGCAGCCGGCGGCGGCACCAAGAACCTCACCCTCATGCGCATGCTCACCGAAGGCTTCGCACAACTCGGCGTCAAGGTCTCCACAACCGCCAACGCAGGCCTCCCCGTCGAAGCCAAGGAGGCCGCCGCCTTCGCGCTACTAGGCTGGCTCACCTGGCACCACCTCCCCGGCAACATCCCCAGCGCCACCGGCGCCGCTCACCCCGCAGTTCTCGGGAAGATAACCTATGCCTCTTGAGGATCGCGTATGACTGTCACGGTCGACGATAAAAAGACGATCTGGAACAAACCGATTCCGCTCCGCCCTTTTGTTTACGTCACCCTCGCGATCATCGCGCCTCTATTTCTATGGGTAACCGTGGGCGACCGCGCCAGCGACTGGATCTGGTATGCGCAACACCACGGCGTGGCCAACTATGAAGGAATCCTCATCAAGGTTCCCTTTCCCTGGAGGCAGGAAGACACCCTTCGAGGAGAGCACGAACTCTTGCTCCGCCGCGCGAGCAGAAACTTCGGGATGATTGACGAGTCAATCATGATTAACCAAGGGAAGTCTTCCCCGAACAGCGGGCGCGAACGAATCGAACGCTTCCGTGACGTCATGCTTGCATCAAGACTTTCACGACAAACCACCGTAGAGACCTACTCCGCAGACCCATTCGTCGACAGCAACTACGACTGCATCATCTCGCGCACGCCGACTCCTGAAGAGATCCAACTATTCTGCGTTTCGGCAGACGGGCCGTGGAATTTAATTCTTACCTGGGGCAAGGAAGCCAGCCTCGCGGACGCAGTCAAAATCCTTCACCAGCTCCCGATCACGGGAAAGGCCAACGGATCATGACCTCCCGCACCCGCCCCTTGCTCGCAACACTTTTTTGCCTGGCGCTCGTCGCGTGTTCGTCGTCCGCGAAGGACCCGCACACCCTTACCTTCCTCATCGAGTCCTCGCCGAACAACCTGGACGTCCGCCAGGGCACCGACTCGCAATCCGAACGCATCGGAAGCCTCATCTTTGATCCCCTCGTCCGCAAAGATGCACACTTCAACCTACAGCCCTGGCTAGCCTCCTCATGGGACCGCCCCGACCCACTCACCTGGGTCTTCCATCTGCGCGCGGGCGTGCACTTCCACGACGGCCATCCACTCACCGCAACCGACGTCGCATGGTCCATTCGCAGCATGACCAACGGAGCGATCATCACAGCCAAGGGTGGTGCATTCAAATCCATCACCGCGGTCGAGACGCCTGACCCACTCACCGTCATCGTGCACACCAGCACGCCGCAGCCCAGCCTCCTCTTCAACCTCAGCGATGGCCTCTTCGGCGTCGTCGAGGCCGGCGCCGCGCGCGACGAAGGTCTTCATCCCATCGGCTCCGGCCCCTTCCGCTTCGTCTCGCAGGTGCAGGACAAAGAAGTCCTTCTCGACCGCAATCCAACCTACTGGGCCGGCCCGCCCAGCCCTACCATCGAGCACGTTCGCTTCCAGGTCGTCCCCGATACGATCACCGCCGCGCTCGAGATGAAGAAAGGTTCGGCCGATGTCGAGAGCAACGTCCTCACCATGGACATGGTGCACGCCCTCAGCGATTCACCCAACCTCCGCGTCTCCACCGGTCCAGGCGCGCGCGTCGACTACCTCAACTTCAACGTGCAGGACCCCGCACTACGCGACCCGCGCATTCGCCAGGCCATCGCGTTCGCCATCGACCGTCCCGCGCTCATCGCAGCTCTTTGGCGCAGCCACGCCCATCTCGCCGACACGCTGCTCCCGCCCGGCCACTGGGCTGCCGCGCCCGACGCAGATCTCGCGCAATACCCGCACGACCCGACGCGCGCGATCCAGCTACTCAACGCCGCCGACAGCCGCGGCATCCGCCTTCACCTCACCATGAAGACCTCCACCGACGAGACCACGCGGCTCGAAGCCCAGGCCATGCAGGCCGAGCTTCGCGACGTCGGCATCGACCTCTCGTTGCGCTCGACAGAGTTCGGCACCTTCTACTCCGACATCACCAAGGGCGCGTTCCAGATGTATCTGCTGCGCTGGATCGGCTCCAACGAAGACCCCGACATCTTCCACTACAGCTACTCCAGCGAGATGTTTCCGCCCAAGGGCGCCAACCGCGGCCACTATGCAAACCCCCGCGTTGATGCGCTGTTGCAAGCCGCCACCTCAAGCACCGACGAAGCCACGCGCCGCCAGGACTATCTTCAAATCCAGCAGATCCTCGCCACAGATCTTCCCACCATCCCTCTCTGGTATCCAGACAACATCGTCATCCACTCTGCGCGCCTGACGAACCTCACGCTCGACCCCGGTGGCAGTTTCGACTTTCTCCGCACTGCCGAGCTGCACTAGTCCTCCTTCAAACCCGCCTGGCGAGCTCCCCTGCCTCCCGCGGGAGCCTTTCTGGATTTCATCACCTGTTATGCTTTCTTCTTCATCGGTCATGCACCACAGCGTCGCATTGTCGAAGCCTGCCGTACCCAGCGACTCCGACTACCGCAACCGAGGCCAGCCCGGTTACAGCAGCGTAGATCAAGCGCTACAGCGCCAAAAAGGACATCTCGAGCGATGGCTTCTCCAGTTCTCTTCTTCTTCGTCTCCCTTATTGTTCTCTGGATCTCAGAGAGAATCGGCGCGGCCATTCGCAAACGCCGTCCGCCGGCCGACGACATGCGCAAGGACTTCGATGTGATTCTCACGGCCGCGCTTACCTTACTCGGGCTCATGATCGGATTCACATTCTCCATGGCCGTGACTCGCTTCGATCAACGCAAGAATTTTGAAGAGGCGGAGGCGAACGCAATCGGCACGGAGTACCTGCGAGCCGATCTGCTGGCACCGGCCGATGCGGACCGTGTGCATCAACTGCTTCGCAGTTATCTCGATCAACGCATCGTCTTCTACCGCGCCACGGATGAGCGCAAGCTGCCACAAATCAACGCGGATACCGAGAAACTTCAGACCGCTCTCTGGTCCGCAGTTCAAACACCCGCCCTCGCTAATCCCACGCCGGTCGCCGCCCTCGCCGCCTCCGGTATGAACGACGTCCTGAACTCGCAGGGCTATACCCAATTTGCCTGGGACGACCACATCCCCGCCACAGCCTGGATGCTGTTGCTAGCCATCGGCATCGGCTGCGACCTGATGATCGGCTATACCTCCCGCAGGCCATCACAAGAAAGGCTGCTATCGTTCATTCTTCCGCTCTTCGTCGCCATATCCTTCCTGCTCATCGCGGATATCGAGTCCCCGCGAGCCGGACTTATCCGCCTCGAGCCTTCGAACCTTCTCATCCTCTCTCAATCCCTGGGTCGACAGTAAATCGACTCGCCGCTACCTCGCACAAGCGATCATGTGGTTCACGAGCCTGTTTGGAATCACGATGATCGCTGCAACGATACTTGGCAATCGCCGAGAGTTATTATGTATCCCGAGACGTAACAGCCTGCATCTAAGCAGGCAAACACGACAGTACTTCCCCGATGTCAACCGTCACTGGAAAGAGGTTTCGATGCGAACCAGGATTGTACTTACATCAACATTGCTCCTAAGTTTTGCGGTATGGGGCACAGGCTGCAAGAGCACTTCATCAGCGCCAGCTTCGTCTGACACGAGCTCCTCTCAGACTTCACCGAATTCACCCGCTTCGCCCGGCGCGGCTCCGTCCTCTGCATCCCCGTCCTCCGCCCCAACTTCTTCACCCAACTCTCCGGCTTCGTCCGCCCCCGAACCCGCACCCATGGAAGCCACCGCTCCGCCTCCGGCCGTTGAGCCCACTCCCCCGCCACCGCCGCCCCCTGTCGTTATCCCGGCCGGAACAACCCTGCGGGTCAGGCTCGTGCAGCCGGTAGGATCCAAAATCAGCGACCCCGGCCAGAGTTTCGATGCAACGTTCTCTTCCCCCGTTGTGGTCAACGGCAATACGGTGGTCCCCGTCGGCACCAGGGCTGTCGGAACCGTGACGGAGGCCCACGCCTCGGGACGTTTCAAAGGCGGAGCAACCCTCAATCTCCGTTTGAATAGCTTTCGTCTCAACGGCGCGACCTTCGCCATCAACACCGCAACCTATGCTCAGACCTCAACCGGCAAAGGCAAGCGAACCGCTGCTATGGTCGGCGGCGGAACAGGCGGCGGCGCTTTAATCGGCGGAATCGCGGGCGGCGGCAAAGGCGCCCTCATCGGCGGCCTAATCGGTGCAGGCGCGGGCACGGTCGGCGCTGCTACCACCAACCGCGACATCACGCTTCCGTCCGAAACCATCATCCATTTCAGACTGAACTCCTCTGTGAGGCTGGGCAACACCCAGTGATCTCAGCCTTCGGCGGGATTGCGTTGCTGCGTGATGCGAGCACCGGCAACGCCGTCCTTCCCACCGTCTCCTGGGCTCTCGAGGTAGACGAACTCCGTCGGCCCAGCAAAGCCGCTGCCCGATGCCTCGACGATCTCCGCAACCTCCAGCAGTAACTGTTCGCGGATCTCGTAGAAGGTCAACGTGTCGGCAGTCAAGACGTAGAGATACAACTCGATCTCCATACCTCGCTCCGCAAAGCCAATCAGCCGAATGCGCTTCGTGTCTTGCTCGACTCGTCGATGGTTCGCGACGAGCTCTTGAATCTTGGCAAGCACGTCGCGCAGTTGCGCAGCGGTCGCTCCGTATCGGAGCCGCAGACGCGTCTCCATCAACGTCTTTCTGCGCGTCGCGAAGTTTTCGATGTTCGACTGCGCGAGCGCTCCCGCTGGAATCGACAGCAGGCTCTGATCATCCGTTCGCAACTTTACCGAGCGTAGCGTGATGTCCTCGATGTACCCGATCCGGTTGGAGATCGAGCACCGGTCGCCGACAGCCAGGGCGTTGTCCATCAGCAGAAAGATCCCGCCAAGAATATTCTCGATCGACTTCTGCGCACCCAGCGCGACCGCGACGCCGCCGATCCCGACGCCGGCCAGGGCAGTCTTCGTGTCAACGCCCAATACCGTGAGGATCGCGAAGATCGCTACCACGACGACGAAAACATTCATCAATCGCTCGCCCAGCAGCATCAGCGATTTCCTGTTCGTCTCGCCATGAATCCACGCAACCCTGCCCGCTCGCTCAAAGAGCAGCTTCAGTACGCGGCGAATGAGCCATGTCACCCCGATGAGGACAAGAACCGATCCCCCTCGCATGTAGGCCAGTCGGAAGCTCAGCGAAAAGCCGAGCGTGCGCACCGTGAGCAGATGAAAGGTAAGCAGAACAAGAAATGTTATCGGCCCGCGAATTTCGCCGAGCCATGTTTTAATCCGCTCTCTGGCGTAGGCATTGACGACTGCTCGTTCAACAGCGACAAGACAGACTCGCCATACCAACCACATCAGCAGAAGAGGAAGAATGATCGAAGCCGCCCACACGATCCATTGCGCAGCCGAGAACCCCAGAAATGCGCGTTCGACCAAAATCCGCGGCATCAGCCGGTTGACCCAGGTCTCTTCCATCAGGTCATACATCTCTGGTACCTGGGCGAGCGTATCCGAGGAAACCAGCCAGATCTGGCCCCCCTCCTCATCGTGTACGTGGATAAGAAGGATGTCGAGCTTCTGCGATCCGATCTTCAGCGTCCCCACGTTTTGACGATCCAGTGGGAGGCCGTCATTCACATTGCCCGCGGGCTTGTCACTGATGCTCTCGATCGAATGAACATAGTACCGATCCATCAATTCTTTGAGCTGACGAGCCACGGGCTCCGCGTCCGGAGATTGCGCCGTCGGCACTTGCATGAACCGTGTGGCGCCCGCAAAATCTCCCCGCTGCGTCGCCCGAATGAAGCCCGTGACGGTGCCCCTGGGCGTAGTACGGCCATACGGATCGACGTGGGTCTCCGGGTGCGTGCTCGGTGTCTGCGAGGCCACCGGACTGGGCAGTTGGGCAAAGACATGCGCGCACAGGAAGAGGAGCAGCGCAGCAGCCAGCCTTCCCCACTGCATTCTCCACGGACCTTTACCGATTCTCAACCGCATCGCACAGCTCCTCCGCCCACGCCACACCGCTGTAAAAGCATAGGTTACTTGAAGCCGCTTCACACCGTCCGCCGATCCCAGCGAAATCTTCCGGTAAACAGCGAACGCGGGTAAGCTTCCAGCAAGTCAAGACCGTTGCCAATCGCGCGCAATCATTACTTCAGAGAATGGAGAAAATGCCGCCCAGAGGCGTAGGTGCCATCACCTGCTCACGCGGTGTTGTTCGCGCTGTCTCCGGCGGTAACGTCATAGGTTGAGCCCGAGACCATTCGCGCAGCATCCGATGCCAGGAACACCACAACTGGGGCCAAATCCGAAGGATCGATCCATGGCACTCCAAATGGCGATCGTGCTTGAAGTATTTTTTTGGCCTCCTCTTCGTCCTTCTGCAGATTGCCCGTCGGAGTCCGACCAGCCACTTCGAGCGCTTGTGCGTAGCGTTCTTCATGTCTCGTCAATGGAGTATCAATCAATCCTGGAACAAGCGCGTTGACCGTGATCTTGTGCTTGCCAAGTTCGAGCGCCGCCGACTTCATCAGCCCGATGATGCCCCACTTCGAGGCTGAGTAGGCAGAAGCATTCAACGTTCCGTGGCGTCCTTGCGTGGAGGTTGTCACAATGATCCGGCCGCTGCCTCGCTTCACCATCGCGGGTGCGA
Source organism: Granulicella sp. L46 (assembly GCF_009765785.1). GTDB lineage: Bacteria > Acidobacteriota > Terriglobia > Terriglobales > Acidobacteriaceae > Granulicella. The sequence continues at coordinate 5,307 of NZ_LMUT01000007.1, read as the reverse complement.
ATGCGCGAATGGCATTTGCTGTTCCCGTCAGATTCACGTCGATCGTAATTTGCCAGTCGGAATCTTCCATCTCAAGGATGGGCCAGAAAGATTGAATTCCGGCGTTCGCAAACAGAATGTCAATCCCCCCAAATCCCTGCTCGATCTGTGCGGCCGCGGAGCGAAGGCTTGGGAGGTCACGTTGATCCGCCACGAAGCTATGCCACTTGCGACCAGCCTGCCGGACGAGCTGTCCGGTTTCGTCCAGATCTGCCTGCGTTGCCGGCGTCACACCCGATCTCGGATCGACAGGTGCACAAATATCAATCCCCGCTACATCCGCCCCGCTTCGTGCCAGCGCGATTGCTGCTGCCCTTCCAGTGCCACGCGCGGCTCCCGTAACTACCGCCACCCTACCCTTCAAAATCTCACTCGAAGTAGCGTCTTGAGGTCTCATTTGTTCGTTCCCCTTTGCTGAAAATGCAACCTGGCAATTGCCGCCGAACCGGCACCGACGTATTCGGAGGGATATCTACCAACTTCTTGACAGAGGCAGATCCCGACCGTACTCGAATCCTCCGAACTTAGATGCCCCGCACTTCGCGTCGGCGTCAGTAGTTAGACAGCCGCTGTCGAAATCTTGACGCATTCTGTCGGCGTCCTGGAGTTAACAAATCTTTAACTCTCGGATTGCAAGAAACTATGGGAAGTTTACGTGGCGTAGGTGTAAATTGTTTGGCATTAGAAGTGCAGCCTATGGCTTGCGATTGGGGGTGTCTGCGATTCAACTCAGTGGCAAAGAAACCAATTGAGATCGCAAACCGTATTGCGTTGGTGGCCACTTCTTCTTTCGCGGGAGAACGGGCGATTTACCAGTGCGAAGCCTGAACCGGCCACCGGCCCCAAATGAGTTGCTACGAAATCAGATGAATCCTTTCGTGCGATTCACCACTCAATATTCACAAGTGATGTTTGGAGAGAAAGTATGCCGAAAAGCAATCGCTGGGCAATCGCAGTAGCGGGCTTCCTGATGCAAATGGCTCTGGGGGCCGTCTATGCCTGGAGCGTTTTCAGGGCTCCTCTCGTCAAGCAGTTTCACTGGTCTATCGAGGAAGTAACCCTTACCTTCACCATCTCGATCTTTGTCCTGAGCATCGCTTGTTTCTTCGGTGGTCTATGGCTAAACAAGAAAGGACCTCGCGTCGTCGCCCTCACGGGTGGCTTCCTCTACGGCCTCGGCGTCTTCCTCGCAAGCTTCTCCGCCAACAAGCTATGGTGGCTCTACCTTAGTTATGGAGTCATTGGAGGAATAGGCGTTGGGCTCAGCTACATCGTTCCCATCGCTGTGCTGGTCAAGTGGTTCCCTGATCGTCGAGGCCTCATTACAGGCATTGCGGTAGGTGGCTTCGGCGCCGGCGCTCTTGTAACTGCGCCGGTAGCGACCCGCCTGATTCAGAGTGTCGGAGTCTTGCAGACCTTCGCGTATCTCGGTATCGCTTATCTCGTAATTACCATGGCAACCGGCTACTTCATGCAGAACCCGCCCGACGGGTGGAAGCCGGAAGGCTGGACCCCAAGTGCGACTCAGTCATCCCAGCGCGCAGCAGCCGATTACACCCTGGGCGGCGCATTAAAGACGTGGCAATGGTGGGCTCTGTGGTCGCTGCTGTTTCTGAATACCTCGGCAGGCATCTCGATCATCTCGCAGGAGTCGCCGATGTTTCAGGAGATCGCCAAGGTCAGCGCCGTCGTCGCTGCTGGAATGGTTGGCATCGTCAGCATTGGCAATGCGTTTGGTCGAGTCTTCTGGGCCTGGGTCTCCGACGCAATCACCCGGCGCTGGACATTTGCGATCATGTTTCTCATTCAGATCGGCCTGTTTTGGATCCTGCCAGGCATCTCTTCCGCAGCGATTCTCGCGGTCCTGGTGTTCATCATCCTCATGTGCTACGGAGGAGGCTTCGGAACCATGCCGGCGTTTGCGGCCGACTACTTCGGCTCCAAAAATGTTGGGCCGATCTACGGCCTTATGCTAACGGCATGGGGTTTCGCAAGTGCATTCGGTCCTCTCCTCATCGCACACATGCGGCAAATCAGCGGATCCTACGTCAGTGGTCTTCACGTTGTAGCAGGCATCGTGGCAGTGTCGGTGATTCTTCCCATTCTTATCTCGCCGCCGAAATCGATTGCTGCACCGGTTGCACTTGACGCTCGTCCTCCAGCGAACCTAAGCGCCAGTAAGTCCGGGTCAACAGCTGGTTCCAAATGAGTCTTCCCGAAGCTCAACTCGAGCATCAACCTTCCGAACCGGAAGTGCCCGCTGACGCCTCGTTCGAGGACACAAATCCTTCGGTAAGGCCTGCGGAGATCGTCCGAGTGAAGCGCGGCGAGACCACCATACTACAGGATGCTGTAGCCGCAGAGGAGCCGCTTGAGATCCAACTTGTATATGGAGCCGCCGCCAATCGCAAGGTCAAGTCGATCTCCATCACGATGCGGACGCCAGGCAACGACGATGAACTGGCTGCCGGTTTCCTGATGACCGAAGGCGTGGTGCGTGACGCAACACACATTGCCTCAATCGGAACTCCATCAGCAGCCAAAACGGCCCCACCGAACAGGACCGACGGCAGGCAGGTAGCTCTACCGACGGGATTACGATCGCAGGTGATTCGTGTAGAACTTTCACCCGAAGTCGAAGTGAGCATGTCGACCCTGGAAAGAAACTTCTACACCACTTCAAGTTGTGGTGTCTGCGGAAAGGCATCTCTCACAGCTCTTAGAACGCTCTGCCCGTTGCCGCAACACGACAACTTCATGATCCGCTCCGACATTCTGTCTACACTTCCTCAACAACTTCAGCCGGTCCAGGCAGCCTTCAAAAAAACAGGCGGCCTGCATGCCGCGTCGCTTTTCACCGCGGACGGGCTGCTGTATTCCGTGCGGGAAGATGTCGGGCGGCACAACGCCGTCGACAAACTTCTCGGCGAAGCCTTCCTTCAGGACGCAATCCCTCTTCGCAACCATCTGTTGCTTCTCTCTGGACGCGCAAGCTTTGAGCTCCTGCAGAAAGCAGTCATGGGCGGCATCCCAATGGTTGCTGCGATCGGTGCTCCCTCAAGTCTGGCAATCGAAGTCGCCCGCGAGTTTTCTATCACCCTCGTGGGGTTTCTGCGCCCCGAGTCTTTCAACATCTACTCCGCTCCACATCGCGTGCTGGGGCTCAGTGGAACGCCCTACCGCTGTTAGGAGGTCTGCAATGAAACTGCGAATCAAAGGAAACTCTCTACGCCTCCGCGTAACGCCCTCAGACGTCGAGCAACTTCTGCGCGACGGAGCCATTCGAGAGCACGTTCAATTCACTCCCAATCCTAAGGATCGGCTTACGTACGAAATAATCAGTTCCCTGTCTGAACCAAATGCAACTGTGGCCTATCGCTCAGGGAATATCACGGTAAGCGTGCCGGAATTCCAACTAAAAAAGTGGGCAGGCAGCGTCGAGGTTGGGATCTACACCGACGTAGCGCTAGCTGACGATCAGGTACTCTCCGTCGCTATCGAAAAGGATTTCGCCTGCCTGGATCTGACCGACGCGGAGAACGAAGATACATTTCCAAACCCGAATCTAGCCGCCGCCTGCTGATGAATCTGAACATCTGTCCTCTCCGTTGAGCGTCTTCTAACCTGCACGACACGCACCACCCAAAGGAGAATTCATGTCAACCACCAAAGAACGCGTTGCCCTCCAAAAGGCGCCACTGAAGGTGCCAACCGATATCGCTCCAGAAGCAGTCGCCGATATCACTGGAGCCCTGAATGCCCTGCTTGCCGATGTGTTTACCCTCTACCTCAAGACCAAGAACTTCCATTGGCACATGACCGGTCCTCACTTCCGCGACTACCACCTTCTGCTTGATGATCACGGCGATCAACTCTTCGCGATGACGGACGAGATCGCCGAGCGTGTTCGTAAGATCGGTGGGGCCACCATCCGGTCCATCGGAAACATCGCTCGTCTACAGCGCATCCCCGACAACGATGCGGAGTATGTAACTCCGAAAGATATGTTGAGCGAGCTTCGCGAGGACGAGAAGGCCCTGGTCTCGAGCATGCGAGCTGTCCACACTGTCTGCGATGAAGCAGGCGATGTTGCCACCGCCAGCCTCCTCGAAAACTGGATCGATCAAGGCGAACGTCGCATCTGGTTCCTCTTTGAGACGACCCGCGAGTAAGACGATCAAGCCAGGTCCATCAAACGGTGGCGGGCGACGCAAAGTTACAGAAAGCTATTCTGGCAACGCGATCCGTCCCTCCACGTGAAAGCGCCCGGTGGCTCCAGCCGCCCCGGTATCGGGCTGCCCGCCGCCGATGCTGATGGTGTAATCGCCACCAGCGATGATAGGCTGGCCCTCCTCCGTGACCATGCTGAGGTCGCGGTTCTTGAGTTCGAAGCGGAGTTGCTGACTCTGCCCAGGCTCAAGATGAACTCGTTGAAACCCACGCAGAGCGACCCGCGGCGCACCGGCTACTGATGGAAACTTCAGGTAAAGCTGCGCAACTTCATCTCCAGCAACCTTCCCCGTATTTGTCACGGTGACGGTAGCAATCACCGGATCGCCCGCATTCACGCTTTTCTCGGGAACAGCCAGCGCGCTGTAGCTGAAGCTGGTGTAGCTCAGGCCATAGCCGAAGGGATAGAGTGGCTTACCGGTGAAGTACCGGTAGGTGCGATTGTCCATTGAGTAGTCTTCGAAGTGCGGAAGCTGACTCACGTCCTTGTAGAAGGTGACAGGAAGCCTGCCAGCGGGATTGTTTTCACCGGCGAGAGTATTGGCGACGGCTGCACCGCCCTCCTCCCCGGGGTACCAGGCTTCGAGAACAGCGTTGGCATGCTTGTCAATCCAATTGACGCCGAGCGCACTGCCATTCATCAACACGACGACCAGGGGCTTGCCCGCCGCCGCCACTGCTTCCACCAGGTCCTCCTCGGGCTGTGGCAGATCGATGCTGGTCCGATCTCCTCCGAGGAATCCTGGCTGACTCACCGGCATCTCTTCGCCTTCAAGGCGGCTGGTAATGCCTACAGCCGCGATGACGAGATCAGCTTTACGTGCGGCGGCAACTGCTTCGGGCGCGGGCGCGTCATTTACGACCGACCAGATAAGTTTGGCGGTGGGTTTGCGGTCGTCCGCGCTTCGATACTGGACGTCCAGGGCAACCTTCTCGCCCTTCACGAGATGAACGCGCCCAAGGTGAGTTTCGACTCCCTGCGATCCGTACTGCAGCGCGACCATCTTGCCGTCGACCGAGACGCGCGCGAAACCGTCG
>NZ_LMUT01000006.1 GCF_009765785.1 Granulicella sp. L46 | reverse complement strand
ATCTGCGTGAGTCATCGAGTCTTTGAACGCATCTTGCGCTCCTTGGTATTCCTCGGAGCATGCCTGTTTGAGTGTCGTGAATATCTCCATTAAAAGATTTTTTCTTTTAACGGGTCCTTGGGCTTGGTGATGAGATTAGCCTCTTTGTATCACCTTGCCTTAAAAGTATGAGTGGATGAGTGTCAGCCATAGATTTTTGTTAAGGCAAACCCATAAAAATCTTGTGCTTTTGTCATCTGCTACCAAACAAACACACACATACATAATTCTTTATGTATTCCTTTCTGGCCTCAAATCAGGTAAGATTACCCGCTGAACTTAAGCATATCAATAAGCGGAGGAGTGCTCTA
>NZ_LMUT01000005.1:174641-240703 GCF_009765785.1 Granulicella sp. L46 | reverse complement strand
CATAGAGCGCCGCGTAGGCATCACCCGCTCTCTCCTCGAAGTCTTCGCCCGCCAAAAAGGCCTCCGCATCGGCATCATCACCAAGTCCTCCCTCATCACCCGCGACATCGACCTACTCCAGCAGATCGCCGCCAACAATACCCTGGTCATCCACCTCACCATCACCACCACCGACGCCGCCCTAGCCCGCAAGCTGGAACCCCGCGCCCCCCGCCCGGACCTCCGTTTCGCCGCTCTCCGCAAGCTCTGCATCGCCGGCCTCAACGCTGGCGTCCTCTGCTGCCCCCTTCTTCCCGGCATCAACGACAGCGTAGCCTCCATCGACGCAGTCGCCTCCCGCGCCGCCGCCGCCGGCGCCTGCTTCCTCGGCGCCAATCCTCTCTTCCTCAAATCCTGCTCCCGCCCCACCTGGCTAGCCTTCATCCGCGAACACCTTCCCCACCTGGCCGACGACTACAATCGCCGCTACTCCAAAGCCGACTTCGTAGACGCCACCTACCGCAACCGCATGTCCACCATCACCCGCCAGATCTGCCGCAAGCACCACCTCCACGAGCGCCAATCCGAAGCCCACCTAACCCGCGACCTCTCCACCCCCGTTACTTCATCCAACCACACCTCAACGAACACCCTTCATCCCTCCTCCGAGCCGGGTGCCCCATATCTCGCTTCTGAGATGTGGGAACGCAAAAAGCCAGCCCAGCGGACTAGCCCCGCCCAACCCAGCCTCTTCGCCACCAGCTAACCCACCCCTCCCCACCGACACCCGTCATCTCGACCGAAGCATCGCACTCTTCGCGATGCGCAGTGGAGAGACCCCTGTATTTGCACTTGCAGTTGATCTTGCCTCTCTGGCTGTCATTCCGAGCGGAGCGAGGAACCTGCTTCTTGCGCGCAAAGCGCGCGTCTGTGCGTCCGTCCCGCCAACGCAACTTCGCTATCCCAGCAGCGCCAAAATCTCTTCCCGCCGCGGCATCGACGGCGCCGTCCCCGCCCGCGTCACCGAAATCCCCGCCGCCGCGCATCCAAACCTCGCTGCTTCCAGCACCGTCCGCCCCTCACTCAGGGCCGCCGCAAACCCACCACAAAACCCATCGCCCGCACCGGTAGTATCCAACACCGCCCCCGCATGAAACGCTTCCACCAGCTGAGCGTCTGCCCCCGCCGCACACACCAGCGCCCCCTGCGCCCCCAGCGTCACAATCACGCATTTCGCCCCTCGCCCCATCAACACCCGCGCCGCCGCCTCAGCCTCCTCTTTGCTCTCCACCGGCAGCCCCGTCAGCAGCGCCGCCTCACTCTCATTCGGAATCAGAAAATCCGCGAGCCCCAGCATCTGATCACTCAACGCCCGCGCCGGCGCAGGATTCAGAATCGTCCGCACTCCCGCCTCTCGCGCGATCCGCAACCCACACTCCACCGTATCCAGCGGCAGCTCCAACTGCGCAAGCAAAACTCCAGCCGACCGAATTGCCGCCCCCGCCCTTTCCACATCATTAGGCCGCAGCGTAAAGCAAGCCCCCGGCACAACAATAATGGCGTTCTGTCCGGTCACCTCATCGACCATGATCACCGCCGACCCCGTCGGCGTCTCGCAGTTCTCAGTCAGCGACGCATCAATACCATCCGCCGCCCACGTATCCCGAGCCAGCCTCCCAAACGCGTCATCGCCCAGTCGCGAAAGCATCTGCACCTGCGCTCCCGCGCGCGCCGCCGCCACAGCCTGGTTCGACCCCTTACCCCCCGGCCCCAGCGCAAACCCGCTCCCCATCAACGTCTCGCCCCAGCCCGGCAGCCGAGCCGCACGAAACGCCGCGTCCGCCACAAAACTTCCCAGCACTAGAATCTTCTTCGCCATACTCTCCATCTCAATCGTTCGCAAACAGCGTCTCGCTATAGTGCTCAACCAACGGGAACGGTTCGTAAAAATGATGCAGCAGCTCGCGCCACTGCTCATATCGGTCAGAGTGCCGAAACCCGATCGTATGATCCTCCAGGCTCTCCCACCGCACCAGCAGCAGGTAACGACTCCGCGTCTCCATGCACCGATGCAGATCCAGAGACACAAACCCCGGCGTCATTTCAATCAGCGGACGCGCGGTCCTCATCGCCTGCTCAAATGCCCGCTCCTCGCCGCCAACCACGTTCAGCACCGCCGCTTCAAGGACCACAAACCCTCCCGCATTCATCCAGCATACGCACGAGCAATCAACACCAGCGCCAGCAAATACGACACCACCATCGCCGCCAAGTATCCCTTCGCCTTATTGTTCGCGCCCTTGAACTCCTTCCACGCAAACACTCCCCACAAGCAAGCAACCATCGGCGACGCCTGTCCAATCGCATACGAGATCGCCACCCCCACCAAACTCGCCGCCACAAAATTAAACACCGTGCCCAGCCCCCAGATCGCTCCCCCCAGCAATCCCAGCGCATGATAGCCAAGCGGCGCGCGAAAATAATCCAACGCCGCCACCGGCACACCCACAATCGGCTTCCTCATCAAAATCGTGTTGAAGAAAAAGCAGCACACGAACGCCCCCGCCGTAAGAAACACCGCCGTCGTATAAGGAGTTAACGTGTTCCCATGCGTCATCGCCCGCGTCACAAACGGCGCAAAGATCCCCATCAAAAATCCCGACACCACACACACCCACACTCCCTTCTTCGACACCTCCTGGCTGCCCGACCGCAACGCCCCATACGACTTCCCCACCAGCACCACCGCCACCACCGCCATCAACACGCCCGCGCCCAGCAACACTGCATTCCCCCGCGGCTGCAGCGCATAACTCAGCACCACGCCCTCCACCAGCGCAATCCCAATCGAGATCGGAAACGCAACCGACAGCCCCACAATCTCAATGCCCGCAATCAACAGCACATTCGCAATATTGAAGATGAACCCACCCAGCGCCGCATACCCCAGGTTCAAGTAATCGGCCGAGTGTACATTCGCGACAAACGCCGTAGGCCCGCCCTTATAACTCCCCATCGTGAACGCCAGCACCAGCGCAATCAAAAAAATCCCCAGCCCATAATCCCAGTAGTACAGCTCGAACCGATAATTCTTCGTTCCCTTGAACGTATTCGCAAACGAACCCCAGCACACCGTGCTAAGGATCGTCATCAGCAGCGCCACAGCAAACGTGGACGGAACAAACATCGGCAACCTCCGCGCGAATCGCGTACGATCTCGCACTCACCACAGCCCAGATCAAGCAGCCTGTCGCGAAGCAACCATTATGCCCGACACACCACGTCTCTCGTCGGATACCGCGCACGCCATCATTCACGCCCCCACGCGTTCGCCCGGCTGTGGCAAGATAGAACCCACCAACGAGTCGGCGTTCCTAACGGCGTACAACCAAGGCGATCAATCCACCGACGCCCGCACCTGGACCGACTTCATGCAAGTCGAGTGTTATCGCAACCACTAGCAGCGTGCGATCGAAACCATTAGCAAACTGCTCCCCCACTAGTCCCGCGCTTAATTCGCCGAGTCGCTCGCATACGCATTCTCCAGCGGCAGCGCTATCCGAAACGTCGTCCCGTGCGACACCCCATCCGTGCTACTCTCCACCCCAATCGTTCCCGAGTGCCCCGCAATAAACTGCTTCGCCACCCACAACCCGATCCCGGTACCAATCGCTCCGCGCGTCGTAAAGAATGGCTCGAACACCTTTTGAAGATTCTCTGCCGGAATGCCTCGTCCGTTGTCCTCAATCGAAAGCACAATCGCTTCCCGGTCGCCGCACGTTCCATCCTCGGTTGTCACTCGAAGCGTACCTCCCGGCGTCATCGCATACATCGCATTCGTCACAAGATTGGAGACCACCTGCATCAGCTCTCCCTTCCGCACCACCACCGCGCGTGCCGACGCGAAGCTTGTTTCCACCTTCACCCCCGCCTCCTGCAGCTTCGAGCTATAAATCTTCAGCACCTCTCCTACCAACTCCGTCAACGAAACCATCGCCGCCGAATTCTGCTCGCGATAAAACCCCAGCGTCTGTTTAGCAATATGCGACAGCCGCACCAGCTCGCTCTCTGCCGTATTCAAATACGAGATCACCTCCCCATCCGAGGAATTGGATCGCGCCAGGTAAATCAAATTCAGTACCGCCTCCAGCGGATTATTGATCTCGTGCGCAATCGACGCCGCCATCCTCCCACTCGCGGAAAGCTTCTCCGCCTGCACCAGCGATTGCTCCATCCGTTTCCGCTGTGTCACATCGCGCAACACTTTCGACGCGCCCACCACCTCACCCAAAGCATTCCGCAACGGCGAGATCGACAGCGAGACATTCATTCGCGTCCCATCCTTCGCCAGACGAACTGTCTCGTAATGCTCGATCCGCTCCCCCGCGCGAATCTTCCCCAGGATCATCTGCTCCTCCGGATGAAGTTCCTCCGGCACCAGCGTCAAAATCGACGCCCCCACCATCTCATCCTCGCTATACCCGAACGTCCGCTCAGCGGCCTGGTTCCAGCTCGTGATCGTGCCGTTCAGATCCTTGCTCAGAATCGCATCATCGGCCGATTCCACTATCGCCGCCAGCCGAGCCCGGGCAATCTCCATCTGCCGCCGGTCCGTAATGTCCCGCGCAATCTTCGACACCCCAATCACGTTCCCGCGGCTGTCCCGTACCGGAGAGATCGTCAACGACACAAAAATCTTCCGCCCGTCTTTTCTCACCCGCTCCGTCTCAAAGTGCGCGATCTGTTCCCCAGCCCTCACCTTGCCCAGAATGAACGGCTCCTGATGCTCCAGCTCTCGAGGAATCAACTTCAGAATCGATTGCCCAACGATTTCCTCCGGCTGATATCCAAAGATTCTTGTAGCCGCCGGGTTCCAGCTCGTAACAATTCCATCCAAATCCTTCGCAATGATCGCGTCTTCCGAAGAATGGACAATCGCCTCCAGCAAGGAGGCCGATCCCTCCGCCCCAAGGTTGATCGCAGGATTATCGCGCTGGAATGTATTCGAAACGGCCATGAGTCAGTTCTGATACCTCGCACACCGCGCATCTGTGCACAATGAGCAGCATCGCACACTTCGATCGCTAACAATAAGATGCGTCCACGCGAGTCCGCAGCCGTACCCCATTCACCACCCGGCAACAGAAAGGGCGCAGCCGGATCGCGAGGGAGACCCTCCACAATCCTTCTGCGCCCTTTGTTCTTCTAAACTTCCGCTTACGCGACGACTTCAATGCCCATCGACCGCGCCGTACCGCGAATGCTCTTCGCCGCCGACTCAATCGACGCCGCATTCATGTCCGGCATCTTCTGCTTCGCGATCTCCTGGATCTGCTTCTCGGTCACCTTGCCAACCTTGTCCTTGTTGGGTGTGCCCGAGCCCTTAGGAATTCCAGCCGCCTTCAACAGCAGTACCGGAGCCGGCGGCGTCTTCGTGATAAACGAAAACGTGCGGTCCGCATACACCGTGATGACGACCGGAATCGTCAGACCCGCCATCGACGGATCCTTGCTGGTGCGCTCGTTGAACTGCTTGCAGAACTCCATGATGTTGACCTGCGCCTGTCCAAGCGCTGGTCCAACCGGCGGTGCCGGCGTCGCCTTCGCGGCAATGATCTGTAGCTTGACGTATCCCTGAACCTTCTTCGGTGCCATATTCGTAATCCTTCTCAATGTTGCGGGCGGTGCAACTGCACATCGCCTCGCATGATTTTTTCTACCGCTCGTACTGCCAGGAGTTAGAAGGTCCGGTGAAGCGCCCGGGCTGTGACTCCCAAAACTTGTCTGCTGCTCATGCTCGCCCCGCGAGCAAGTCTTTCTCTACGCTCTACTCTCTACGCTCTATCCTCTACGCTCTGCCTTTACGCCTCTACCTTTTCAACATTCGCAAACGAAACCTCGGTAGGCGTTGGCCGGCCAAAGATCGATACCATCACCTTCAGCGTCTGCTTGTCTTCATTGACGTCATCGACCGCGCCATTGAAGTTGTTGAACGGCCCATCGGTAATCCGAACCTGCTCGCCCTTCGTAAACTTGAGCTTGAGCTTCGGCTTCTCCTTGGTCACATCGCTGCGATTCAACATCGCATTAACCTCAGCCTCGGAGAGCGCATTGGGCTGATCGCCCGTCTGCAGAAATCCCGTAACCCGCGGCGTGTTCTTCACCACGTGCCACATATCGTTGTCCAGCGCCATCTCCACGAACACATACCCCGGCAGAAACACGCGGTCGATCGTGTACTTCTTCCCGTTGCGCAGCTCCGTCGTCGGCTCGGTAGGAATCTCGATCCGCCCCACCTTGTCCTCGAGGTGGTACGCCGCCACGCGGCTCTGCAACGATTCCTTCACCTTGCGCTCAAATCCCGAGTACGCGTGAATGATGTACCACTTGAAGTTCTCGTTGACCGGCGCCGCGGCAGCAACTTCGCCGCCCGCTGTCTCGCCGCCAACAGCCTCGCCCTCAGTCGAGGTCTCAGGGTCAACCGCAACGTCGCTCGCCAGCGCCTCATCGGCTCCGACCGGTACGACCTGCTCTTCTTCCTGCTTCAACTCATCTGCCATGGTTTTACTTTCCTTCAAACCAAAATCTTGTCATCGTTCGAGATTCGAGACTTAGCCTCTCGCCTCTCGAATCTAGTGCTTCGTCAGATGCAAAAACATCTTATCGATGCCCGAGCCCAGCACCAGGTCAACCGCCTCAAAGTACGCGGCAAACAGGAACACCGTGACGATCACCACGATCGTCGTCGCCTGCACCTCTGCCCGCGACGGCGTGTGCACCTTGCTCATCTCCTGCCGCGTTTCCTTCAGAAACTCAATGAGCCGCTGGGGACCCGCGGTTGCCCGCTGGATTGCGCTCTGTTCGCTTGTCTCAACTACGGCGGCCTTCGCCATGGATGTACTCCTGAAACTGCTGCTGCGTTCTGTTACCGATCTTCAAAAGTCTGGCAGGGGCGCTCGGATTCGAACCGAGAAGTTCGGTTTTGGAGACCGACAGTTTAACCGTTGAGCTTACGCCCCTGTAAGTTCTCAGTTATCCGTTCTCAGTTCTCAGTTCAAAACCGCTCTTACTAACAACTGAGAACTGACAACTGAGAACCAATCGTTACTTGGTCTCTTTGTGCGCCGTGTGCTTCCGGCACGTGTTGCAAAACTTGGAGAACTCCAACCGTCCCGTGGTTGTCTTCTTGTTCTTCGTCGTCGAATAGTTCCGGTTCTTGCAATCCGGACACTGCAGGGTAATGATCTCGCGCATAAGTACTTCCTCTCTAGTTTGGCCAGCCACCTCGGCTGGCAAGCAGCTTGCCCTGCAGTTGGAAGCATTTAGCTTCCGCCCACCGGTCACGCCGCAACGCAGGGTTAAGGTCCCTGCAACCTGTATTCCTGAAATTGAAACGGGATAGCCAAGCGGTCAGGCACACGCTCGCCCTCTCCCATTATCCACGAAATCGCCAATTTTGCCAAAGCTAGGCGATCATTGGCCTTTACTTGGCACAATGCTCCACCTTCACTTCGTCAACATCCATCGTCACGGGAAGAAAGTCCAGAGGTGCAACCTCCGCGTGCAACTTCCCGGACACTGAAACTGGACATACTGGAAGGTGCTTCACGACAGCTTCACATTCCACGTTATCCATACACCACAGTCGAATTACCTTGACGTTATTGTGAGCTTCTATATCTGAATCATCCTTTGGGACAGCCTGGGCAGGACCGACGTTGACCGGATCATTCAGCTGGAGGAAGACAAACCGAACCTTTGGGTCTGTCTTCGGAGTTTCTCCAAAGCCGGGGGGACCGAACCTCCAAGAGGACACCAACCGCCCATGCATCGTTACCTCCGAGCCGTACTTGATCTCTCTCGAAGTCGCAGGAGAGCCTTGCAACGCACAGACGGCGGAAAGAAAGAACACCGTACGAGAAAAGATCGGCATGCACAGCTTGTAACGGTTTCCGCGATAAATGACAAGCTGCGAGTGGAAGCCTGTCGCCTGAATTTACGTCGCGACCCGGCAGGAAACCCTCCTCGCTCCGCGCAGGATCGCAAAACCTCACTTTGTCTTCTTCCCCGATTTCTTCGCCGCCTTCGCCGCGCGCCCCACCTGCAGCGTATGTGCCTGACCAATCGCCGCAAGCAGCCCCGGATACATCTGATCAACCTCCACATACCGCGACACGTTATGCATCTCCACCCCCCGCCGCTCCCCTCGTATCAGCCCAGCCTCACGCAAAACCCTGAAGTGCTGCGACAGCGTCGACTTCGGAATCGCCTCTCCTCCCACCGGTACAAAGCTCGAGCACTTCTGCGTACACTCCTGCCCCACAATCTCTGCAAAGATCGCCACCCGCACCGGGTCCGAAAGCGCATGCAGAATCGCCTCCACCGTAACTTCCTCAATCGCGGGATGAACAAGCGGTCGCATCGCACCCCATTCTAGCTCTTCAACACACATAGTTCATAATTCCTGAACTATTGAATCGCCGAACTACCACCTCTCATCCGATGCTCCAGAAGGCAGAACGACGCTGCTCATCCCGAGCCCGCCAAAAACCACCGCCTTCACAGGAGTCTCATCATGGGTAAGCTCAATGGAAAAGTAGCCGTCATCACAGCCGCCACCTCCGGCATGGCCCTCGCCACCGCCAAGCTCTTCGTCGAAGAAGGCGCCTACGTCTTCATCACCGGCCGCCGCAAAGACAAGCTCGACGAAGCCGTCAAAGCCATCGGCAAGAATGTTACCGGCGTTCAAGGCGACGCTTCCAACCTCGCCGACCTCGACCGACTCTACGACACCGTCAAGAAAGAAAAAGGCCACATCGACATCCTCTTTGCCAGCGCAGGACGTGGAGAGTTCGGTGCGATCGGTCAGATCACGGAGCAGCACTTCGATGAGACCTTCGACCTCAACGTTCGCGGCACGCTCTTCACAGTGCAGAAGGCTCTGCCCCTCTTCAACGACAACGGCTCAATCATCCTGAACGGCTCGATCGCTGGCGTGAAGGGTTTCCCTGCCTTCGGCGTCTATGCGGCGAGCAAGGCAGCCGTGCGCTCGTTTGCGCGTACCTGGCTCAATGAGCTCAAGGACCGCAGGATTCGCGTCAATGTGATCAGCCCCGGCCCAATTGACACCCCAATCCTCGATCCCCTCGGTCCCGACGCCAAGGAGCAGTTCACCGCGCTCGTCCCCCGGGGTGAAATCGGACGTCCAGAGGAAATCGCAACCACCGCACTTTTTCTTGGCTCAAGTGACTCGAGCTTTATAAACGGCGTCGACCTGTATGTTGACGGCGGCCTGGTCTCCATCTAATCGCAAATGTCCCTCATTTTTTGCGCAAACAAAAAGCGGCGAGCCGAAGCCCGCCGCTTTCATTCGTTTCGCGACCGGCAAGGAAACTCTCGCCGTCCGCGCAGGACTACTTGATGATCTCGGAGATCGTACCCGCGCCCACGGTGCGGCCGCCTTCGCGAATCGCGAAGCGCAGACCCTTCTCCATGGCAACAGGCGTATGCAGCGTAATCTCGAGCGAGATGTTATCGCCCGGCATCACCATCTCGGTACCTTCCGGCAGCTTCGCCGAACCGGTCACGTCCGTGGTCCGGAAATAAAACTGGGGACGATAGCCGTTGAAGAACGGAGTGTGACGCCCGCCCTCTTCCTTGCTCAGAACGTAAACCTCGCCCTTGAACACGGTGTGCGGCGTGATCGAACCCGGCTTGGCCAACACCATCCCGCGCTCAACATCTTCCTTCGCGATACCGCGCAGAAGAAGACCAGCGTTATCGCCCGCCAGACCTTCATCCAGCTGCTTCTTGAACATCTCGACGCCCGTAACAACCGTCGCCTGTGTATCGCGGAAGCCGACGATCGATGCAGCCTCGCCAACCTTGATCTTGCCGCGCTCAATACGGCCGGTGACAACCGTTCCACGACCAGAGATCGAGAAGATATCCTCGATCGGCATCAGGAAGGGCAGATCAACAGCGCGCTCCGGCTGCGGAATGAACTTGTCCACCGCCGCCATCAGCTCGTCGATCTTCGCTTCCCACTGGGCTTCGCCATTGAGCGCACCAAGTGCAGAACCGCGGATGATCGGTGTATCGTCGCCCGGGTAATCGTACTTCGAGAGCAGCTCGCGGACTTCCATCTCCACCAGCTCGATCAGCTCTTCGTCCTCAACCGCATCGCACTTGTTCAAGAACACGACGATGAACGGAACGCCAACCTGGCGCGCCAACAACACATGCTCCTTGGTCTGAGGCATCGGGCCGTCGGTAGCCGCGACCACAAGAATCGCGCCATCCATCTGCGCTGCGCCGGTGATCATGTTCTTGATGTAATCCGCGTGACCCGGGCAATCGACGTGCGCATAGTGGCGGTTCGGCGTCTCGTACTCCACGTGCGAAGTAGAGATCGTGATGCCGCGCTCGCGCTCTTCTGGAGCGTTATCGATGGTGTCGAACGAGCGGAAGCTGTTCTTCGGATTATGCTTCGACAGCACCTTCGTAATCGCCGCCGTCAGCGTCGTCTTGCCATGATCGATGTGTCCGATCGTTCCAATGTTTACGTGCGGCTTGCTGCGATCAAATTTTTCCTTCGCCATGACTGCTCACTTTCCTCTCGATATCGAATCTGTCTTACTGCACAACTCACCGCCGGCCGCTGTCCCGAAAGCCCAGCCTTAATCCGGCTCATGCGTTTAGCTCTTCCTAGTAATACGCGTAGATCTTGAAATGTTTGTCACGAAGCTTAACTTCCACCTGCTCCACCGACGCCAGGTAGAACTCGCGAATCTGCCCCTGGTCGCCATTCGACAACTTCCCATACTGCGCCGCCGTCTCCTTGCCCAGCAGCCCAGCCTGCAGCACGCTCTCAAAGCTGCGAATCCGCACGCCAGCGCGCTCCACCGACTTCAAAAACTTCTCCACATTGCCCGGCGCAAACGCGCTCGCAATCGCCTGTTTCACCTCGGCAAACGTGGTTGCGTCCACAATATCCATTGCCGGGCGCTCATACAGAGCGGTCGTGCGGTCTACCTGAAACTGGGGTTGCGCCATCGTGTACTACCGTCCTTCGGGGTTCTTCAAAATCTGGAGCGGGAGACGGGAATCGGACCCGCGACCAACAGCTTGGAAGGCTGTGACTCTACCACTGAGTTACTCCCGCCCTGCCTTACAAAATTCTGGAGCTGATGATGGGGCTTGAACCCATGACCTCTCCCTTACCAAGGGAGTGCTCTACCACTGAGCTACATCAGCGTTCCTGTTCTCTTCGCTCCTCGATTCGTGCGCGCATATTCGCGATCACGACCCGAAACGCAAAGAGCCCTAAAAACAAGATCGGCAACCATCGAATCTCGACGTCCCGATCCGCAATCCCCACATACCTGGAAGAATACCCATGCATGTGGAGTACCGCCGCGGGATCAATCGTGAACCACGACAGCAAGCCTAAGACTACCAAAACTCCGAGTGCAACAAACATCCGCCCTCGGTCCGCCGCCGGGTTGAGTGATCGTTCCATACCTCACTCACTCCACTTACAACTGAGAACTAACAACTAACAACTGAAAAATGGTGCACAGGGAAGGATTCGAACCTTCGTAGCGCATAACGCGGCAGATTTACAGTCTGCTGCCATTAACCACTCGGCCACCTGTGCCCAAGCCTCACCAATCGCTTTTCCCGCAACCCATCGCTTCCGCAATCCAAGTTCGCGCGATCTCGCACGAAATCTTCTGCCGGAGTTGTCGATGGCGAACGCTGCAAGGGGTAACAACCGGCAGGTACAACCAACTTCCTTCTCATCTACTGCGCCCCAGAAGTCTGGAGCTGGCGAAGGGATTTGAACCCCCGACCGCCTGATTACAAATCAGGTGCTCTACCAGCTGAGCTACGCCAGCCCGATAGCCGGGCCCCCTTCGAATCTCTTCGCTTGAATTCCTCAGCTCGAAGCTCTCCGGGCAGTACGCCAAAACCCTCTCAAGACATCGCTGCCCAACTGGGTTCTAACAGTAAACGGCGCTCGTCAAAACACCCGAGCGCAGCTTTCACTTTACCATAGGCGGCACGCCGCGAGAAACCCCGCCAAACCCCCGCGCGACGCATCCCCTGCCCGATAATCAGCCCTACTGAAGGATCTCCGGCGTCCCCGGCGCGACCGATCCACAGTCCGCCCCCACATACTTGCTCTCCCACTTCGTATCCATCGTCATTTCTTTTCCCCCGGCGTTCATCACCATGTGCATCGACCCGTGCCCCGTCGACCCGCTCCCGAAATCCATCTCAACATGCCCCGTCGCTTTGCTCGACGAGCAGCTCAAATCGAAGCTGTAGCTCGTCGCCGTCCTTTTTTCGTTCACCGGCGTGCAGTCCTTATTCTGCCGCGACTGCCCAAACGCCTTGCTCCACGACTCCGCCGTCGCGCAGCTCCGTATCTTCATCGACCGCGGCGGCATATCCATCCCCGGCATCTGCATGGTCGTCGACGACGTCGTCTCCCACAACCCCAGCTTCATCGGCGGCGCCATCGGCGCCTGAAAAAATCCCGCCAGCAACCCGCTCGTCGCCACGACCTTCACCAACATCTTATTAACCACAAAGCACCTCCGCCCCACCATTTACCGAGCATCCTAGTCACCCGATCCCCCCACACGCAACCAAAAAATCATCCCCACCCCTGTGACCGGCGCCCTATCGCCGCCCTCCCCATCCACCTACAGTCAGCAGCAGAAGGAAGCCCATGCCGACCCTCACCGCTCCCGAACCCACCGCAACAACGTCGGCCAAAAAGCCTTTCATCCGCCGCCATCTCCTCGACCACTCCCAGCGCATCCGCCACGCCGTCCAGATCGCCTTCCTCGCTCTCAACGCCTGGCTCGGCCTGGAGTTCTATCTCTGGGTTCGCTATTACGAAACCAACGGCCGCGGCTTCTACATCGACCGCCCCGCCGGTATCGAAGGCTGGCTCCCCATCGCCGGCCTCATGAACCTCAAGTACTTCCTCTCCACCCACCACGTCTCCGCGATCCATCCCGCAGCCATGGTTCTCCTCGTCATCTTCCTCATCTCGAGCTGGCTCCTGAAAAAATCCTTTTGCTCCTGGCTCTGCCCCGTAGGCACCGCATCGGAATACCTCTGGCATCTTGGCCAGCAACTCTTCCACCGCAGCCTAATCCTCCCCCGCTGGCTCGACATCCCCCTCCGCAGCCTCAAGTACATCCTTCTCGCCTTCTTCGTCTACGTCGTCGCCACGCTCTCGGCCGACGGCCTCCACCAATTCCTCCTCGCCCCCTTCGGCATCATCGCCGACGTCAAGATGCTCAACTTCTTCCGCCACATGAGCCTCATCGGCATCGCCGTCATCCTCACCCTCGTGCTTCTCTCCCTAATGATCCAGAACGTCTGGTGCCGATTCCTCTGCCCCTACGGCGCGCTCATGGGCCTAGTCTCCATCCTTAGCCCAGTAAAAATCCGTCGCGACGAAGCCGCCTGCATCGACTGCAACAAATGCACCCACGCCTGTCCCTCCCACCTCCCCGTAGCCCAGCTCGTCACCATCCGCTCCGCCGAGTGCACAGGCTGCCTAAGCTGCATCGCCATCTGCCCCGCAGAGAACGCCCTCAACTTCGCCTTCCTACCGCGCCAAACACCGAACGTCCAGCTCGCTGCGGACATCTCGCCCGCAGTTCAGTCCCTCGCCATCTCCACCATCCGGTGGCACAACCGCGCCCTCCAACCCCGCACAGTCGTCCTCATCCTAGCCATCCTCTTCTTCGGACTCATCACCGCAGCCCGCATCACGCACCACTGGCAGACCAACCTACCCCGCTCGGTCTACCAACAACTAGTCCCCCACGCCGACGACTACACCCACTAGCCTCAGTTCCACTCTCCGTCTCCGACCACCAAACCGTCGTCATCTCGACCGGAGCGCAAAGCGCGCAGCGGAGAGACCCCTGCATTTGCAATTGCCGTTGCTCTTGTTCCTGCTCCTGCTCCTGCTCCTGCTCCTGCCCTTGCTCCTGCTCCTGCCCTTGCTCTTGCCCTTGCTCTTGCCCTTGCTTTTCTGTCTGTCATTCCGAGCGCAGCGAGGAACCTGCTGTCTCCCGTTCTCCCCTTTGCAACGCCCATAAATCAAGCCCCTCCCCACATCTAGCTCCCGTTGTCCGCGCAGGACCAAAGACCTAGCCTTTGCTAAAAGCCAGAACCTGGAAGCTAAGAAAGCATCTGTACCAAATCCTCCTCCGCCGTCCCAATCGCCATCAAGTTATAGTTCTCCCGCAACAGCGCCAACACTCCCGGCGACAAGAACGCCGGCAGCGTAGGCCCAATCCGCAGATTCTTCACCCCCAAATAAAGCAGCGTCAGCACCACCGCAATCGCCTTCTGCTCATACCAAGACAGCACGATCGACAGCGGCAGATCATTCACCCCACACTCCAACGCCTTCGCCAGCGCCAGCGTCACCTGCACGGCCGAGTACGCATCATTACACTGCCCCATATCCATCAATCGCGGCAGCCCTGCCACCTCGCCAAACTCCAACTTGTTGAACCGATACTTCCCGCAAGCCAGCGTCAAAATTGCGCAGTCTTCCGGAACTTCCTTGGCCAGCTCCGTGTAGTAACTCCGCTCGGACCGCGCCCCATCGCATCCCGCAACCAAAAACAAATGGCGCAGCTTACCCGACTTCACCGCCTCCACCACCTTGTCCGCGACGCTCAACACCGCGTGATGTCCAAACCCCACCGTAATCTCCCGGCCCCCACCAGCCTCCGCAAATCCCTCCGCCTCGAGCGCCGCCTCAATCACCGCAGCAAAATCCACACCCTCCACGTGCTTCACCCCCGGCCAATGCACCGCGCCCGAAGTAAAAATCCTCCCCTCATAAGAAACCTTCGGCTGCTGCATGCAATTCGACGTCATCAGGATCGCCCCCGGGAACGCCGCGAAATCCGTCGCCTGATCCATCCACGCCCCGCCATAATTCCCCGCCAGGTGCGCAAACGCTCTCAGCTTCGGATACCCATGCGCCGGCAGCATCTCGCCATGCGTATACACCTCGATCCCCGTCCCCCGAGTCTGCTCCAGCAGCGCATAGAGATCATGCAAATCATGTCCCGAAACCAGGATCGCCTTACCCTTGCGCGCGCCCAGCCGCACCTTCGTAGGTCGCGGATGTCCGAACGTCCCCGTATGCGCCTTATCCAGCACCTCCAGCACGCGATAATTCAACTCGCCTACGCTCAGCGCCATCGCCAACAACTCCGCCACGCTCGGGTGCTCGTGCGTAAGAAAGCACAGCACCTCATGAATCTTCCCAAAAGCCTCCGGATCGCCAGCACCCAGCGCCAGCGCATGCTCCGCATACGCCGCCACCCCCTTGATCCCGTACAGCACCAACTCCTGCAGATTCGCAATCTCCTTGCTCTCATACTGAATCCGCGCCGGCAGCGTCACCGTCAGTCCCTGCGCAATCAATCCCTCCACCGTCTCCGCCGGTATCCATTCCGCCGTGCCGCCAAACTCTACAGCCGCAATCCCACTCTCGCCCGCCGCGCGCTCATACACACACCGCGCCGCCGCCCGCATCGCCACCGCCTCATAAATCAGCTCCACCAGCCGATCCTTATCGAAGTTCACATTCGTCAACGTGGCAAACACCGCCTCGACCACAAACGCGTCCACCTCGGGATCGCACACCCGCAGCCGCTTGTCCGCGACGCCCAGCAACCGAGCATGGTGCGCATACACCGAAATCCCCTTCACCACATGAATCAACAAATCCTGCAGTGATGCCGTCGTCTCATCCTTGCCGCACACACCCTGCGTCTGGCATCCCACACCCTTGGCCGTCTGCTCACACTGATAGCAAAACATGTCTCGTTTCCTCCCTGGATTCCATCTACTGTTTCCGTCTACCCCACCACCCTAACCACCACCTGCCAACCCGCGCTGCGACGCCCATCACATATCCCAGGGATCCATTCCCGAAATGTCATCCCCAAAAAAATAAATGTGCGTCGTGTGATTTCAATCGCAGCGACAACCCGCCCAACCCTTCTAAGTTCGATCCAAGGGAGTTAGCCATGACGTCCACCGAGACCCACCTACCCGCAACCCACAACGCCGCAGAGTACCTCGCCGCCATCCCAACCGTTCGCGACATCGCCCTCCACCAACCCACCGCCATCCGTGTATTCGAGCACCTTGGGATCGACTACTGCTGTGGTGGCAACCAGTCCCTCGCCGCCGCCTGCGCCGCCGTCAACCTCGACGCCCACGCCGTTCTCCTCGCCCTCGAGTTTGCCGCCGGCCGCCCCACCCTCCCCCAGCCCGAATGGGGCAAGGCCTCCCTCGAGCTCCTCTGCGCCCACATCATCGTCAAGCACCACGCCTACGCCCGCCGCGAGCTTCCCCGCCTCCTCGACCTGGCCACCAACGTCCTCGCCCGCCACGGCGAAACCCACCCCGAGCTCGCCGCCATCCATGCCGCCCTCTCCCAGCTCGACACCGAGATCAACCAACACCTCGCCAAGGAAGAGTCTGTCCTCTTCCCCTACATCGTCAGCCTCGAGCGCTCCCTCACCTCACCCGACGTCGATCCCGTCAGCTGCTACGGCTTCCTCCCCGACCCCGTCGCCGTCCTCTCCCACGACCATGAAGATGTCGGCGCCCTCCTCTCCCACATCCGCCAACTAAGCCACAACTTCACTCCACCCCTCGGCGTCTGCCTCAGCTACCGCATCTTCTACACCGGCCTCCAGGAGCTAGAGCACGACCTTCGCCAACACATGCACTTAGAAAACAACATCCTCTTTCCCCGCGCCATCATGCTCGAAGCCGCCACCGCCTTCGCCGTAGCCTAACCAAACTGCTAGCTACCGGCCTTGCAGTACCCCACCCGTCCGCGAACCAGCGAGCGGGTGGGAACGAAGACGTCCCACCACCCACCAGCCTCGTCATCTCGACCCAAGCGCAAAGCGCGCAGCGGAGAGACCCCTGTATTGGCACTTGTCGTTGCCCTTGCCTTTCTGGCTGTCATCCCGAAGGGATCTGCTTCTTCTTTTGCCGTTGCCTTTGCTTTTGCTCTTGCTCTTGCCTTTCTGGCTGTCATTCCGAGCGCAGCGAGGAACCTGCTTCTCGCTCGCGCAGCGAGCGCCCGTTCTTGCCTTTAGCTAAAGCTAGAAGCTAAAAGCTCCCATCTCTCACACACCCTGACCGCCCAGGCGCGCGCAGCGCGTCTTGCCCAGCGCGTAGTGGTAGCATGGCACCCATGGCCACGGTTTCACCCGCACCCATACATCCGCTCGCCGACCACCCTCAGCGCCGCGCCTCCCTCGCCTCACCCTCCCCGCACAACCTCAAAGGCACATGCGCAAACGCACGCTGATTCCCCTGCTCATCGCCATCCTCCTGCTCTGCGTCCTGGGAGTCATGCTCTATCTCCGCGCCAAGGCTCCCCCTGAAGCCGCGCGCCTCCTACCCGAATCCGACGCAATCGTCTTCCTCAACCTCAAGCCCGTCCGCGCCGCCACCCACTTCGACAAAACTACCCTCCAGCGCAGCCCCGACTTCCAGCACTTCATCGACGTCACCGGCATCGTCCCCGAGCGCGACCTCGACTCCGTCGCCCTCGCCTTCCACCGCATGCCCGACCCCAACGGCCCCAACGGCCCCGTCGCCTTCTCCGAAGTCTTCGTCGGCCGCTTCGACGGCGTTCGCCTCGCCCAGTACCTCCACTCCCTCGCCTCCACCGAGGAGCCGTACGCCGGCCGCACCATCTTCACCATCCCCATCGACGGCCGCCAGCTTCGCATCGCCCAGCTCGGCTACGATATTCTCGCCGCCTCCAACATGCCCACCACCGAGCAGATCCACTCCATGCTCGACCGCTCCCGCGCCGGCGCCCTCTCCACCCCCGGCTCCTCGCTCCTCGCCGCCCGCTATCACGAGGTCCCCATCCTCTCCGAAGCCTGGGGCATCGGCCATATAGGCCTCCCGCTCTCCTCCGACGACGACCCCAACTTCATCAGCGTCCTCGGCCTCCAGCTCCCCCTCCGCACCGACACCGACTTCGTCGCCAGCCTCCGCTACACCGCCGCCGCCCACGTCCTCTCCGGCGGCGCCGTCCACCTCCGCATCGAAGAGTTCGCGCCCGACTCCACCTCCGCCACCTCCACCGTCGACGCCCTCACCAACCTACTCAACCTCCTCCGCGGCATCAGCGCCGAACAGGCAGCCGCCCAGCAACCCCCCAACCCCTCCAACGATGCCATCCAGTCCATCCTCAACTCCATCACGCTCACCCACCACGACGACCGCGTCCTCCTCAACGCCAACGCCGGCATCGACCAGCTCAAAGCCTTAACCACCACCCACGACCCCGCCGCCTCCCCCCTCGCCCCCTCATCATTCAGCCCCACCTCCCCAACCCCCGCCCCACCGCCCTCCTCCCCACCGGCACGCCAATCCCCTGCCCCAAAACCTCACCATGCGACCCGAACGCCCCCTGCTGCGTCCAACTAACCGAACCCTGTAGCACTCGTTGCCGTTGTTGTTGCCGTTGCCGTTGTTTGTTTTACGCCGTCATCCTAGAGCGAAGCGAAGGATCCCTGTATTTGTTGTTGCATTTGCCGTTGCTGTTGTTCTTGCATTTGCCGTTGTTCTCGCCGTTGCTGTTGCTCCTGAGATAGGTTCGGGCTTTAGCCCGGACAATAACAACCCACCCGTAGACGGGCTTTAGCCTCTGGGACATCGTCGCCCTCGCCGTTGATCTTGCCCTTAACAAAAAGCTGCACTTCCTCACCACCCTTCGCCACCAAGGACTGCCCATGAACCCGCGAATCACCCTCCTCGCTCTCGCCCTCTGCACCTCCGCCGCCGTCGCCCAGAAAATCCCAGCCGCGACAGCGCCCCCACCGCCGCTCCTCACCGGCCAGGCCGCCTTCACCGACTGGAACCAGCAACATCCCGGCGTCCGCCACAAGATCACCACCGCCGACCTCCCCGCCCCCAACCCCACCGAAGCCGTCGACAACGGTCCCAACGTCGTCCCCCGCCCCATCAACGCGTGGCCCATCGCGCCCGCCAGCTTCAGCGTCACCCTCTACGCCGGCGGCGATTCCACGCCCCTCGAGCGCAAAGACGCCACCGAGCACATGAAGCTCTCCAACGGCACCTTCACCGAGCCGCGCCTCATCCGCACCGCCCCCAACGGCGATCTCTTCCTCGCCGACTCCGGCGCCGGCACCATCTTCATCCTCCGCGGCATCGCCCCCAACGGCCGCGCCGCCACCATCGAAAAATTCGCCACTGGCCTTGACCACCCCTTCGGCATCACCTTCTACCCCTCCGGACCCAACCCTCAGTACGTCTACATCGGCAACGCCACCACCATCCAGCGCTTCGCGTACAAAAATGGTGACCTTCACGCGACCGGCAAACCCGAGACCATCGTCCCCGACATCCCCGGCTACGCCCAACTCCGCGGCGGCGGTCACTGGACCCGCGACGTAGTCTTCACCAAGGATGACAAGTACCTCCTGGTCTCTGTAGGCTCCGGCTCCAACGTAGACGACGCCGACACCCACCCCCGCGAGTTCCACCGCGCCGACGTCCTCGCCTACACCCCCGACGGCAAGTTCGTCGAGGTCTACGCCAACGGCCTTCGCAACTGCGTCGGCGAGGCCATCAATCCCGTTACCGGCTCTCTCTGGTGCTCCACCAACGAGCGCGATAACCTCGGCAACCACCTCGTCCCCGACTACGTGACGTCGGTACCGCATGGCAGTTTCTTCGGCTGGCCCTGGTACTACATGGGAGGCCACCAGGACCCACGCCTACCCCAACCCTGCGCCAACGGCACCGGCCCCAACCCCGGCCTCGCCAAGCCTCTCTCCGCGGCCGACGCCAAAGACTGCAAGCGCGTAGACCTCTCCTCCAAAGTCCGCACTCCTGACGTCTTAGTCCAGCCCCACATGGCCTCCCTCGAGATGACCTTCTATCCCGACAAGACCACCATCGGCAAAGCCCACGGAGCCTTCCCCGCAACCTACGACGGCGGCATCTTCGCCGCCGAGCACGGCTCCTGGAACCGCGCCAACCGCGCCGGCTACGAACTCATCTACATCCCCATGAAAGACGGCCGCGCCACCGGCGAATACGATGACTTCCTCACCGGCTTCGTAACCCTCGACGGCCAGGTCTGGGGCCGCCCCGTAGGTGTAACCGTAGGCGCAGACGGCAGCCTCTACGTAACCGACGACGGCAGCCGCTCCGTCTGGCACGTAAGCTACCTAAGCAAATAACCCCGCCACCAAATCAAACGGCGACAGCAAAAGTTGTCGCCGTTTCACCCTACCCTTACCTTTGCCCTTGCTCTTGCTCTTGCCTTTGCCTTTGCCCTTGCCCTTGCCCTTGTCCTTGCCTTTGCCCTTGCCCTTGCCTTTCTGTCTGTCATTCCGAGCGCAGCGAGGAACCTGCTTCTCGCGCGAAGCGCGCCCGTTCTTCCCCAACATGTCATCTCGAAAAGCACACCGGCACTTAACCCACGCCGGTGCGCCCTCACTCAGATTTGGACCTGCGAGTAATCCATCCCATCCAAATCAGCGATCAGCCCCGGCCCACTCGGCTTCCATCCCAGCTTCTTCCGAGTAATCGCGCTGGACGAAGGCATATCCAGCCGCGCAAACATCGCCAGCCACCCAAAGTGAGCCTCAACCTCGTCCGGCGTGATGCTCTTCACCGGAACCTTCAGCCCGCGCCCCAGCGCCTCGGCAATCGCCTTCATCGACACGCCCTCCTCATCCACCGCGTGATAAATCGCCCCCGGCTCCGCCTTCTCCACCGCCAGCCGATACAGCCGCGCCGTGTCCGACACATGCGCCGCCGGCCACCGGTTTCCGCCCTCGCCAAGGTAAACCGACACGCCCTTCTCCCGCGCCACCGCTGTCACGTAAGGCACCAGCCCTTGCTTGTGCGTGTCGTGAATCTGCGACAACCGCACCACCGTGGTATTCACGCCGCGTTCCGTCAACGCCTGCACCGCCGCCTCCGAAGCCGCACGCGGATTGTGCGAAGATTTCGGGCTGTCCTCAGTCGACGGCTTACCGTCAACATTCGCCGCAATCGCCGTTCCCGACGTCACCACCAGCGGCCGCTTCGACCCCAGCAGCACCTCGCCCATCGTCGTAATCGCGCTCCGGTCGACCTCACAAACCTTTTGGAAATTCGAGAAGTCGTGGATGAACGCAAGATGCACCACACCCTCTGACTTCGCCGTGCCCTCGCGCAAACTGTCCAGGTTCTCGAGATCCCCATACTGCACCTCAGCCCCAGCCGCCCGCAGCGCTTCCGCGCCAGCCTCCGACCGCGTCAACCCCAGCACCGTATGCCCCGCCGCGATCAACTCCGGCACCAGCCTCGAACCAATAAATCCCGTCGCGCCCGTCACAAAAATACGCATGAGCTTCTCTCCTCAATCCAGAATGTCCGGCCATCTTGCACCGTCGATCACTAGATGGCTCCTACACTTCGGACGATCTATACTGAAAGTCCGTATGATTAGTCCAATCGTCCCGCCCATCGAGCTTCACCACACCACCAACTCCACCACGCCGCCCGCTAAGCCTTACCAGCCCTTGAGCCCCCGCATGGACCCTCTCTCCGAGGTCCTCGCCCTCATGAAACCCCAGCTCTACGTAGCCGGCGGCTTCGCGGTGATCGGCGACATCGCCGTCCACTTTCCCAAGCACGCAGGCATCAAGTGCTACGCCATGCTCGCCGGTCAATGCTGGCTGGTAGTCGACACCGTGCCCGAGCCCGTCCTCCTCCACGCCGGCGACTGCTTCCTCCTCCCCCGCGGTCTACCCTTCCGCCTCGCCACCGACCTCAGCCTCGAACCCATCCACTACACCGAAGCCTTCGCTCGCCTCGGCACGATCAGCGAAACTCCCGGCGACCACCTCGACGCGCCGTACATCGCAGGCGGCCACTTCGCCCTCACCGGCGGCCCCGCCGAGATGATCCTGCAATCGCTCCCGCCCATCGTCCACATCCGCCGCGAGTCCGACAAGGCAGCCATGCGCTGGTCCCTCGAGCGCATGCGCGAAGAACTCCGCAGCGCCCAACCCGGCAGCTCCCTCATCGCGCAACAACTCGCCTACATGATGCTCGTCCAGGCCCTCCGCCTGCACTTGGCCGACGCCGCCACCGCCAGCCCAGGCTGGCTCTTCGCTCTCTCCGACAAACACATGAGCCTCGCCATCACCAGCATCCACAACGACCCCGGCCATCCCTGGACGCTGCAGTCGCTCGCCGAACGCGTCGGAATGTCCCGCTCCGTCTTCGCCCTCCGCTTCCGCGAAATCGTAGGCGCCACCCCCATGGAGTACCTCACCCGCTGGCGCATGCTCCTCGGTGCCGACCGATTAAAAAACACAACAGACTGCCTCTCGGTCATCGCCACCTCCCTGGGCTACGAATCCGAAAGCGCCTTCGGCAAAGCCTTCCGCCGCGTAATGGGCTGCGCCCCCAGGCAGTACGCCCGCTCCACCGCCGCCTCGTAGCCCATCCAACCTCACGCTATACTTCGCTCGCAAGCTTCATCTCTCGGAGAACGGAAATGATCTATGACGTAGTGATCGCCGGCGGTGGGCCAGTAGGCCTCTTCCTGGCCTGCGAGCTGCAGTTGGCAGGAGTATCCGTCCTCGTTCTCGAGAAGATGGCCGATCCTCGCTCTCCCCTGAAAGAAGGGTGGATGGGCATGCGTGGCCTCAACTTCCCATCCGTCGAAGCGTTCTATCGTAGAGGGCTCTTGGATGAGGTGCGCGCCGGCGCGTTGGGATGGATGGGTGCAGACCCGAAGGCTGGCCTCGAGTTGCGCGGCACCGGCGGTGCAGCCCCGACCACCGCGCCACGTTTTGCCGGGCACTTCGCCGGCATCATGCTCGACATGGCGAAGGTCGATTTTTCCGATCGGAAATACGTGCTCTCCGGCCCCTCTGCCTCCGGCGGCATGATCAGCCTCGAAACCCTCGAGTTACTGTTAGCCCAACACGCCGTAGCCTTGGGCGTCGACCTGAAGCAGGGCCTCGAAGTCACGGACTTCAAGGAGCACGAGAACGGAATCACTGTCATTGCCGGTGACGAGACTTTCGAAGGCCATTGGCTGGTCGGCTGCGATGGCGGACGCAGCGCCGTACGCAAGCTCGCAGGATTCGAATTCGCCGGCACCGAGCCCGAGTTCACCGGCTACACCGCGTCCGCGAAACTCGTCGACCCCGAGAAACTCCGGCCCGGCTTCAATCTCACTGAAACCGGTATGTACATCAATGGACCCGGACCCGATCGCATCGGCTTGGTCGACTTCGACAATGCCGCCTTCGACCGCAACACCACCATCACCCTCGAAAGCCTTCAGGCTGTCCTTCGGCGAGTATCTGGCACCGACGTCACCATCGCTTCTCTGGGCGTAGCCTCCAGCTACACCGACCGCGCACGCCAGGCAACCACCTATCGCAAAGGTCGCGTCTTGCTCGCCGGAGACGCCGCCCATGTGCACTCGCCGCTCGGAGGCCAGGGATTGAACACCGGTATCGGCGATGCGATGAATCTCGGTTGGAAACTCGCTGCCACCATCAAAGGCTGGGCGCCTCCAGACCTCCTCGACACCTACACCGAGGAACGTCATCCCATCGGTGCCTGGGCTCTCAACTGGACACGCGCCCAGGTTGCCATCATGAGACCCGACCCACACGCACGCGCCATCGCCTCCGTCATCCGCGACCTCATGCAGACAAAAGATGCATCAACCTACTTCGTAGCAAAGACGTCTGGCATATCGTTGCGATATAACCTGCCCGGCGACCACCCACTGATCGGCTGCAGCGCCCCCGACCTTGAGTTCGAAGATGGCACCCGCTTAGGCGATCGCTTGCACGATGGCAAAGGTCTATTGCTCGACCTCACAGAGGCAGCCGAGCTCTCCGCCCTCGGCCACACCCCACGCGAGCAACTCAAATTTGTCTCCGCCAAAGTAAAAGACGCCAGAGGCCTCACGGCGCTCCTCGTCAGACCCGACGGCTTCGTAGTCTGGGCCACTGAGTCGAAGCCAGTCGCAAGCTCCGCGAACGAAGCAATCGAACGCTGGTTCGGCCGAGCAAACTAGACCCTCCTCAAACCTGCTGGTCTTCTGAGCGATCTCAGCAGAAAGACAGCCATCACAAAGCACAGTTTTCGTGATGGCCATCGATATTCCAGGCGTGCGTTTTTCCAAGGGCCCGCGCACAAAGACTAAGCAGCCTTGGGGACAAGCCGAGGTGCGGTCTCAGCCAGATGGAGCAACGCAAGAGTATTGGTCGAGAAGATCTTCTTGCGATCGCCTTCATCGGCGATCGTGTCGTCTACAAGATCGATGTGCAACTTCGGACTCATAGGGACCGGTCCGAAATCAGTTCCAAACAATACGTGGTCAACGCCGCACGTTTCGATGATGCCCCTAAGAGCGATCGCGCTTGGGCCCATCGTATCCACATAGATATTCGACTTGAAATATTCCGACGGCTTGCGAAGGTTCTTATCCACCTTTTCAATCGGTGGATTTTGAATCCCCTTATAGTTCAACTCCCAGTTCCAATCGAGTCTGCAAATCACCGGAGCAATCGCTCCGCCCATGTGAACGAAAAGAACCTTGAGCCTTGGGTACCTGTCAAAGACGCCGCTATAGATCATGCGAGCCGCCGACAGCGCAGTATCGAATGGCCGGCCGAGCGCTTCATTGAGCCTGTACTTCTGCATGGCGACAGCGCCTATCGCTACCAGCGGTGGATGAATATGAACCAGAACATCCTTATCCTGCGCATACTCCCATAGCCACTCGGCCTTCGGCGAGTCGAGAAACACCTGATCGGCACCGGCTCCGTAGCTGGTGCAAATGCTGATGGCGCATGCTTCTTTGCTGGAAATCAGAGGATCAATAACATCACGCGTATTCTCCTCGAGAGCATGGGCGTTGGCCATGACGGCAATGTCCTTCGGGAATCTATCTCGAAGTTCGAAGGATTCGTCGTGCAGGAATTTGATTGTGTCGACGGTGCTTGCCTTAATGATGCTCTGGGCGAACGTCTCGATCTCGCCGCCATAGCTGTTCAGGCAGAGCGTCACTCCACTCTTCTGCTGGATCTCCATCGAATAATCAACGTCCACCGACTCCCGATAGAAAAACATCTCGCCAGCGTTTGCCTGCGGCAACGGCTTTGACGGATCAAAGCCTATGTTCTCCACGAATTTCTGAAGCAGTTTCGGACCGAAGATGTGCCGATGCGTGTCGATAATACTTCTGGTTGATCGGGATTGAGTCATTGGGAGTACCTCTACCAGGAGGCTCTACCAAATGCCCTCTTTCGTCTGTGCCGCCAAACACACCCTCGCACAGACGACCGAAACGCTGCAGCAGCACTGCCCCCCGCTCAGACACCCGAAACTAGGCTAAACAAGTTGATTTGGGACGCGAAACCGGGCTAAGTCGCGCAGGAAAACACCGAAAACACGCTCTTTTCCAGATTCGAGGCTAGCGTCCGCCGCCCGTCACGCCACCAATCTGCGCCATCGTAGTGCGCAGATACTTGTGCGGATTCACCGGGATTCCCCGCACCCGAACCTCGTAATGAAGGTTCGGCCCGGTCACCCGCGTGCCGCTATGTCCAACATAACCAATCACTTCGCCCTTGACCACGTTCTGGCCGGCAATCACGTTGAACCCCTGCAGATGCGCATACAGCGTCACAATCCCGTTCCCGTGATCGATCTGCACCTCGCGCCCATACCCAGTCCCCATCCCCGCCTTAACCACCCGCCCCCCAGCAGGAGCATGCACCGGCGTCCCATTCGGCCCACCAATGTCCACACCCTCGTGAAACTCCCCTTCCCCAGTGCCTAAAACAGGATCTTCACGCTCGCCGAAACCGCTATTAATCGGTCCCATGATCGGCCACATATCGGGAACATTCGCACCCACGCTCGCATCAAATGACGCGAAATCACTCAGCACACCGCGAACCCCAAGATTCTGATTCACCGGCTGCGGCGCCGTAAGTCCTTCCGTAGCCGTGTCTTTCAGCGCGTTAAACGTCTCAAGCGATTTGTAATAGCTATCATCGCTGAAATTCGCCGCATCATCCTTCAACGGCGCCTTCGCCGCTTCCACCGCCGCCGACTTCGAAAGGTGAGGCCCGTGAATGTGAGTCAATTTCCCGGCAGTCAGCCCGTAAATTGCCGAAACCTCGACCGCCAGAGACCCGAGGCTGGCCGCTTGAACATCTTTCTCATGAGCCTGCTTCTCCAGGCCCGCATAATCTTTGCGCGTCATCGCCAGCTCATCACGCATGTGATTAATCGATTCGGCCTTCACCAGCATCCGCGTGTACGATCCCGCCATGCCGGCGATCGAAAACATTCCCACCACCCCGGCCACGACGAACATCGTAACGTACCGCATCGGGATGCCCACACGCTCCACCGTGCCATCCTCATGCTGCGTTACATAAACAATAAAGCGTTTCCGCAATGCTTCTCCTGCCTACACCAGATTCGCGACAACCTTGCGCGTCTTCCTTCCCTCGCTGAAACAATACTCCCGAGTGCAACGCAGGGCCGTAACGATAGCCGCTTTTTTTGCGACCTTTTTTGTGATCAGCATCGAGTTGGAAACCTGGGAGAGTTCCATACGATCACCCGATGAACATCTCTCTATCTTAACGGAGTGGTCGCCTTAGAGCAACCAGTAAACCAGCCGTTCGCAGCCTTTCCGTCACTCTCCAACAGCGCTTCGCCTCGTGGATTTACTCTGGAATCTGTGCCTTATCCCTCCCGCCGCCGCCCTGTGCAAAATCCCTTCGGCGAACTACGCATCATCGACCGCATCCGCGCCCGCACCTCCCTCTCAAACGCGGTCCGCCTAGGCATCGGCGACGACTGCGCCATCCTCAAACCAACCCCCGGCCACGAGCTTCTCGTCACCACCGACTTCTCCCTCGAAGATCGCCACTTTCGCCGCCAATGGCATAGCCCAACCTCCATCGGCCATCGCGCCCTCGCCCGCGGCCTCAGCGATCTCGCCGCCATGGGAGCCAAGCCCCTCGCCGCATTCCTCTCCCTCGCCATGCCGAAATCCACCGCCCGCAACCCTCGCTGGCTCGATGGCTTCCTCGATGGACTGCTAGCCCTCGCCACCACATACAACGTGCCCCTAGCTGGCGGCGACACCTCGCAATCTCCCGCCGATCAAATCCTCGCCGACATCGTCCTCATCGGCTCCGCGCCCGCAGGCCGCGCTCTCCACCGTTCCGGAGCCCATCCCGGAGACCTCGTCTATTGCACCGGCACTCTCGGCGGCGCCGCAGCCGAGCTCACCGCCCTCTCCGCCTCGCCACGCAAATTCCGCAACGTAACTTCCGCAGACAACCACCCGCACCTCTTCCCCCAGCCGCGCCTCGCCGTCGGCCAAGCCCTCCTACGCCGCCGCCTCGCCACCGGCTGCATCGA
The DNA here is from genome assembly GCF_009765785.1 of Granulicella sp. L46. Taxonomy (GTDB): domain Bacteria; phylum Acidobacteriota; class Terriglobia; order Terriglobales; family Acidobacteriaceae; genus Granulicella. The sequence goes on along the minus strand of NZ_LMUT01000005.1, from coordinate 213,181 downwards.
CATCAGCGACGGCCTCTCCACCGACCTCGCCCACCTCTGCACCGCCTCCAACGTCGCCGCCGAGCTCGACCTCGCGCGACTCCCACTCCACCCTCTAGCCGCCAGCCTCGACGACGGCGCCCAGATCACCGCCCTTCTTCACGGCGGCGAAGACTACGAACTCCTCTTCACCGCCGCTCCCTCCACAAAAATCCCGCGCTCCATCGCCGGCGTCCCCATCGCCCGCATCGGCCGCCTCCTCAAGCCGCAAAAAAACAAACCGCAGATGACCCTCCTCAGCGACAACGACCGTTTCGAGCTCCAACCCCACGGCTGGGAACACTTCAGCTAGATAATTTGTCATCCTGAGCGAAGTCTCTCGCGGCACTATACGAGAGACGCAGTCGATGAATCCCGAAGACGCCGGCCCTACCCAAATTGTTCGAACCATTCAGCCCATGACCCAATCCTTCCCTCAAACCTGGACCGCGCGCATCCTCACCGCTCCGCCGCTCATCGCGCCTGCTCGCCAGTACGTCTACCCGCAGCACATCCCCGGGGAAGAAGACGCCATGAACCGCGGCGCTCTTCTACTCGACGTCAAACCCGCAGCCTCTCCGAACTTTCTCGCCACCTGCGCCCTCGGCTTCCGCGAGCCCTCCCTTCCCACTGGAATCTTCGCCTGCCCGCGCCCCGACGATCTGCTCGCCATCGCCGGCGGTTACGCTTATCTCATCGACACGCGCGCCCCCGATCACTGCCTCCACCTCCCCCTCCGCCCCGTCACCCAGGTCCTCCCGGCGCCCACCGCCGGCCTCATCCTCCTCGCCGGCTTCCACAACGTCCTCGCCCTCGACGCTGCAGGAATCCGCTGGCAAAGCGCGCGCCTCAGCTGGGAAGGCATCACCCTCACCCACACCGACGCCGACCACCTTCACGGCACCGGATGGAACTTGCACACCGACCGCGAAGTTCCCTTCACCGTCGATCTTCTAACCGGCGCTCACCACGGAGGCGGCTTTACAGGCTGAAGGCTGGCAGCTTCACGCCACAGCCTGCAACTTTGCTACGCTACCCATATCGCTCGACGACGAGGTGCCCTTCTTGCTGGACGTCCACCCTCCCCACGAATCCATGCACGGCTGGCGCGATTTCTTTCTCCACCTCACCACCATCACCATTGGCCTGCTCATCGCGCTCTCGCTCGAAGGCATGGTTGAGTGGCAACACCGCCGCCATCTCGTCCATGACGCCGAAGCCGGCCTGCACGCCGAAATCAAAGGCAACGCGCAAAACATGGACGCCACCCTCGCCGACCTCCATAAGCGCCAGGACATCCTCAAGCACGACGTCTACGTCCTCAACTACATCGCCACCAACGGAAAATATCCCGAGGACAAACACATGCAGGTAGATTTCCAAATTGTCGGCTTCGAAAGCGTAGGCTGGAAGACCGCGCAATCTACCGGCGCGCTCTCCTACATGCCCTACGACCTGGCCCAGGACTACTCGAGCATCTATTCGCAGCAGGACCTGCTCACTGGCGCAGAACAACAGGCCGCACGCGACTCCGTCCTCGCCATCGGTCCCTTCCTCAACCAGCCCAATGACTCTGCGCCGCCCTCTCGCGAGCAAGCCCAAAGCATCATCGAGAAGATCGAAGTCCTCCAGGGGCAACTGATTCTCGTCAACTCGTTCATGGAGGGACTCTCCTCCAACTACAAACAGTTCCTCGCCGCCCACCCCAGCTAAACCAACAAAGTCGGCTCGCTTTATACAACCCGATAGAAGCTCAGCGCAGCATCTCCCTGCTCCAACACCCGCGTCCTCTGCAGCACCGAATACCTCGCCTCCAGCGGCGACTTGCGAGCATGTTCCGCCACCACCACCGCTCCATCCGCCAGCACCGCAGCATGATGCCGCGCCAGAAACTTCAGCGTCTCTTCATAAGCCTCGGCATCCTCGTACGGCGGATCCAGAAACACGATCTCCGCGGCGCGCTCTTTCGTCAGCAACGACTCCAGCATCTTCTTCACGCCTCGATCTTCAAGCGCAAAACCCCCAGCAATTTTCAGCGCCGACAGGTTCGCTCGAATCGCCGCTGCCGCCGGCCGAGCACATTCCGCGAACCACACAAAATCCGCGCCCCGGCTGATGGCCTCAATCCCCACCGCCCCCGAACCCGCATACAAATCCACAAACCGCGAACCCTCCACCAGCGGCCCTAATACATTGAACAGCGTCTCCCGCAACCGGTCACTGGTTGGCCGCGTGGCGACGCCCTTCGGCGCCTGCAACATCCGCGACCGGTACTCCCCCGCAATCACTCGCATCTTAAGTTCTTCTCCCTACGCTCTACACTCTATCCTCTATCCCCTGTTCTTCCGCCTACAATAGATCCATGCTGCGTTCGTCCATCGCCATCGGCAGATTCATGAATGTCGATCTGCGCGTACACATCTCTTTCGTCCTTCTGCTCATCATCTCCGTCGGCTTTTCCGTCGTCGAAAACGGCGGCGCCACCCGCGGCGTTGCTCTGTGGCTCGGGATGTGTTCCGCCGTTCTCGTTCGCGAAGTCGCGCGCTCCATCGCAGCAACCTACGTAGGCCTCCGTCTGCGCGCGCTCTTTCTTCTCCCCATCGGCGGCCTCATGGCCTTCTCCACATCCTCAAACGATGCCACTCCCGAAGCCAACACCCGCCTGCTGATGCTGACCGGCCCCATCGCCAACTTCGGCGTTGGCCTGCTCCTGCTGGGCACAAGCTATGGCCTTGAGCCGCATGTCTCACTCCTCGCTCAGCCCTGGATCTCGACAAGCCACATCCTCCGCAGCCTGGTCTGGATGCAGATCATCCTCGGCATGGTCAGCCTTCTGCCTATGCCCGTGGTCCCCGCCGCCGCCAAAACCGAACCCGCAGTAGAAGGCAAGCCCGCGAAGTCCGGCGTCGCCAGCATGCTGCCCTTCCCCTCCTTCGGTTTGGGAACCGGTCTTGCCCTCGCCATGATCGTCGCCGGCTTCATCCTGATGAGCCTGTGGATGGTCATCCTCGGCGGCTTCATGATGCTTGGCGCACAACTCTCCAGCGCCCACACCGTCTCCACCACTGACGCCGAAACCATCCTCGTCCGCGAAGTCATGCTCACCGAGTACACCCTGCTCTCCAGCTCCGACACCCTCCAGGGCGCTCTCGACCGCTCCGTCCACAGCGGCCAGGATGTCTTCCCCGTCGTCCGTGGCGACCGCCTCGTCGGCTCCATCGCCCGCCAGACCATCGCCGACCGCCTGGTCTCCGACGGCGACAGCTATCTGCAAGGCATCATGACCCGCAGCCTGCAACTCGCCAGCCCCACCGACAAGCTAGTCGAAGCCCTCCGCCGCGCCGCCCTGCTTGGCGCCAGTGAATTCATTCCCGTCGTCGAAGACGATGGCGCCGACTTCAAGATGATCGGCATCCTCACCCCGCAAAGCCTCTCCCGCGCCGTCCAGCAAATCAAACTCATGCGTCCCACCACCTCCAAACTGCGCGAGAACATCCGTGATTGACCCGTCAGCCGAGGACGACCTGTCCAACTCTGAGCTGTCGCACGACAGGCCCCTCGCCCCCGGCCTCTACCTCGTCGCCACCCCCATCGGCAACCTCGAAGACATCACCCTCCGCGCCCTCCGCGTCCTTCGTTCAGTCGACCGCATCGCCTGCGAGGACACCCGCCAGACCGCCAAGCTACTCGGCCACTTCGGCATCCGCACACCAACGATCAGCTACCACACCCACAACGAAAATGCCCGCGCCAGCGAGCTCATCGAAGCCCTCAAAGCCGGCGGCCGCATCGCCGTAGTCTCCGACGCAGGCATGCCCGGCATCGCCGACCCCGGCGCCACCATCGCCGCCGAAGCCATTGCCGCCGGCATCACCGTCTACCCCATCCCCGGAGCCAACGCCGCGCTCAGCGCCCTAATCGCCAGCGGCCTCAACGCCGAACGCTTCGCCTTCCACGGCTTCCTCCCCAGTAAAGAAGGCCAACGCCGAACCACCCTCGAAACCCTGCGCGATGGGCTCTACCCTCGTTCCGTAGATCGTCCTTCGTCTTCGGGGACCGCCCCAGATCAGGTACCCCAAGGCTTCAGCGTTGGGTCTCACAACCCTTCAGAAAAGATGAGGGGCTTTAGCCCCGGCGAACAACCAACCACCCACATCTTCTACGAAACCCCCCACCGCATCGTGGACGCACTAGCCGACATCGTCGACCTCTTCGGCCCCAACCAGCGCATAGTCCTAGCCCGCGAGCTCACCAAGCTCCACGAAGAGTTCCTCCGCGGCACCGCCGCCGAGCTTCTCGCCAACCTCCGCGCCCGCCCCTCCGTCCGCGGCGAAATGGTCCTCCTCATCGACGGCACTCCCACCACCGCATCTACCACCAGCGCAACCACGCGCCCCACCACCCTATCCGACGAAGTCGCAGCCCTCATGCGCTCTGAATCCCTATCCGAAAAAGACGCCCTCAAGCGCGTAGCCAAATCCCGCAACATCGGCAAAAGCGAAGCCTACCGCGAATGGCAGCGCTCCCAACCCCGCAAACGCTAACCTGGTTCCACACCGCCAACGGCGCGGTATCATCACAGCCTAGGTCGAAGGCCTAGGCTCAGGCCGCCAAAATACCAAGGGCTGAAGGCCCGGCATATCGCGCGAACAAGCCTCTACCGCCCCTTGATCCGATCGTAGTCATACCGATCGCTGGTCGTCCCCAGCGCCTCGTTATAAAGCACCATCGATCCCACAGCCTCTTTCAACTGCTCATCAAACCCATGCAGCGCGCGCAGATGATCAGCCGTCGCCGGAATCTCCAGCTTGCCAGTCTTGAGAAATTTCTGATACCCACGATCCACCAGGCGCGCAATCTCTCCACCCAACACCCATCCGCCCTTAGTCAGCAAACGAGTCGGAGCATCTTTCTCCGGGCTCGGCGCAATCTCTGCCGCGCACCCGTCCTTACTCACCCGGTACGCTCCCGCCGCTCGATTTGAACCTTCCGTCGCCGGAGACACATCAAACTTTTCGCTACCCAGGGTAGCCAGCACTTCATCAAACGTAGGAACCGCTTTCGTCTTTGCCATGATCGATTTCACAACTCTCTGCCCAGCCCGCCCATCACGCACAGCGAGCCAACGGCTAAACCTCTACTAACTCTCGCACATCCCCGCGCGCAGATTCAATGAACCAGATCACAGCCGGACGATACACTCAAAAGCTACCGAGAACTTCCGCACACCTCATGTCCACCGCAACCCAAACGCAACTAGGCACCAGCCTCCTCGACCGCATCGGCAACACGCCCCTCCTGCGTCTCGATCGCCTCACATCGCATCTCCCCAACATCCAGCTCCTCGGCAAGGCCGAGTGGTCTAACCCCGGCGGCAGCGTCAAAGACCGCGCCGCATCGGCCATCGTCCTCGCCGCACAGCGCGAAGGCAAGCTCACCCCCGGCAAAACTCTACTCGACGCCACCAGCGGCAACACCGGCATCGCCTACGCCATGCTCGGCTCCGCAATGAATTTCCCCGTTGTCCTCTGCATGCCCTCGAACGTCAGCCCCGAGCGCAAAAACATTCTCGCCGCCTACGGCGCAAACGTCATCTGGACCGACCCAGCCGACGGCTCCGACGGCGCCATCCGTAAAGCCCGCGAGCTCGCCGCCGCCGAACCCGAAAAGTATTTCTACGCCGACCAATACGGCAATGAAAACAACTGGCTAGCCCACTACCACGGCACCGCCAACGAAATCTGGCAGCAAACCGAAGGCCGCATCACTCACTTCGTCGCGGGCCTCGGCACCTCCGGAACCTTCATGGGCACCACCCGCCGCCTGCGCGAGCTCAACCCGTCCATTCAGTGCATCTCCATGCAGCCCAACTCGCCGTTCAACGGCCTCGAAGGCCTCAAGCACATGGCCACCGCCATCGTCCCGCCCATCTACGACCCCACCCTCGCCGACCGCAACATCGACATGCCCACCGAGCGCGCCTACCTCATGGCCAAGCGCCTCGGCAAAACCCAAGGCCTGTTAGTCGGAGTCTCCGCAGCCGCAGCCGTAGCCGCCTCCCTCGACATCGCCGAAGCCGAAGCCCGCGCCAACCGCGAAGCCGTCATCGTAACCATCCTCCCCGACTCCGCCGACAAATACCTAAGCGAACGTTACTGGACCGAAAAAACAGAAGGCGAATAACCCACTCTACGAACTAAAATCTCGCTGCCTCGAACAGAAATCTGTCATCCTGAGCGGAGTGCGCAGCACGCAGTCGAAGGACCCCGACGCTGTCCATCTGACCTCAACTCTCCACCACTTTCCAACCGGATCCGTCTTCGAGCAACCACAAATGCCCCTCACCATCCCCCAGCCCCTTTACGACGAACTCCGCGCCCACGGCGAAGAAACCTACCCGCACGAGTGCTGCGGCATCCTCCTCGGCAAATCCGCCGACCCCGACCTCCACGTCCACCAGATAATCCGCGCCGGCAACACCCGCACGGACAGCGCCCACAACCGCTACAACATCGCCCCTCAAGAATTAATCGCCGCCCAGCGCCAGGCCCGCAAGTCCGGCCTCGACATCATAGGCTTCTACCACTCCCACCCCGACCACCCAGCCCAGTGGTCCCCCACCGACTTCGCCGAGGCCCACTGGTTCGGCTGCGCCTACGTCATCACCGCCATCGAAAAAGGCCACGCCGCCATCACCAACAGCTTCCTCCTAACCGGCACCACCGAAGACGACAAAACCTTCATCTCACATCCCATCGAAGTCACCTAGCGCCTCAAACATCTTGTTCTCGCACGCACGAGTCAAGGCAACAGACCCGACGTAACAATCCCACCCGTCAGTATGCTAAGAAAAGGCAATGATTACTTCCGCAGACCTTGAAAAAATTCCGCTCTTTGCAGGCGTTGAAGAACAAGAACGACGACGCCTCGCGCGCCGTGCCGCCGACATTCACCTCGAACCCGGAGAGTGGCTCGCCCGTGAGGGTGAAGAGCCGCGCTTCTTCGTCATCCTTGATGGAGAACTCGACGCTATCAAAGACATCGTCGGCCAGCGTCGCGTACTTGGAAGGAGCGTCGCAGGCATGTTCTCCGGAGAAACGCCCATCTTCATGGGCACCGCCAACATCGTCTCCGTCCGCGCCGTTACGAAATGCCGCGTCGCTCGCTTCGAACGCCAGCAGCTCCAGGAGCTCGTTCGCGATAGCCCCTCCGCCGGCGAAATCATCTTCTCCACCATGACCCAACGCTTCGGCATGGCCCAACAGCTCGCTCGCGACACGCCCTCCTCGCGCGTTCGCATCGCCGGATCGAAATACGACCACAACTGCCGCGCCATCCGGGCATTTCTATCCGCCAACCGCATCCAGTACGACTACGAATGGCCTCCCGAACCCCCTGAGGCGGAAACCATCACCACCGCCTTCGTAGAAGGACGAGAGGTCGAAACTCCTACCGTCCGCAGCGTCGCCGAAGCCCTCGGCTTCCAGACCATCCCCAAACATTCGCGTTACGACATCATCATCGCCGGCGCTGGTCCAGCAGGCATGGCCGCCGCTGTCTATAGCGCTTCGGAAGGACTCAAGGTTCTCCTCGTCGAACGCTTCGCCGCTGGAGGCCAGGCGGGCACATCTTCATGCATCGAAAACTATCTCGGTTTTCCCGCCGGCATCTCCGGCGACGAACTAACCGAACGCGCCCTCAAGCAGGTCAAACATTTCGGCGTCGAAATGTTGGTCAAGCGCAACATCGAGGAGGTGCAATCGCTCGACGATGGCCACTGCGTCACCCTCGATGGCGGCGACCGCATCAGCGCATCCGTTCTCCTGCTCACCACCGGCGTCTCCTGGCATCGCCTCGAGTTTGAAGGCCACGACGATTTGCTCGGCCGAGGAATCATCTACGGCGCGTCCCGCTTTGACGGTATTGCCGTCACCGGCCGACGTATCTTCATCATCGGCGGCGGCAATTCTGCCGGACAGGCCGCCGTCTTCTACTCCGGCTACGCTGCCGAAGTCATCATGCTTGTCCGCGGCGCCGGGCTTGCACAAACCATGTCGCAATACCTCATCCAGCAGATCCACGACAAGGCCAACATCCGAGTCGAGCCCTATACCCAGGTCACAGCCGTCCTCGGCGAAGACCATCTTGAGCAGATCACAACCACGTCCCGACCACCCGACGTCCCCGAATCCACCTGCACCCGCGACGCCAAAGCACTCTTTATCATGACTGGAGCTGTCGCCAAAACCCACTGGCTACCCCCATCCCTCGAGCGCGACGCCAACGGCTACATCTGCACGGGCCGCGACATCAGCACCTGGTCACTCGACCGCGAGCCCTTCGCGCTCGAAACCAGCATCCCCGGCATCTTCTGCGCCGGCGACGTTCGCCACGGCTCCGTCAAACGCGTTGCCAGCAGCGTCGGCGAAGGCAGCATGTCGATTGCCTTCATTCACGAATACCTGGCACTCACAGATACAGGTCCGCAAGGTAGCGTGTAACCGCCCAACGCATCTCTATCGATGGAGCACCCTGACGCGTCATAATGAAAGCTATGCAGATCCACATCCCCACCCCGCTGCGCGCCTACACCGACAAGCAGGAAACTGTCTCGGTCTCAGGCTCGACGGTCTCCGAAGGCCTGGCTGCGCTCGTCGCCGCGCACCCCGCCATGCAGCAGCACCTCTACACCCCCGAGGGCAAGCTGCGCTCCTTCGTCAACCTCTACCTCAACGACGACGACGTCCGGTACCTTCCCGCCAAGGAAGAAACCGCCGTCACCCCCACCGACGAACTCACTATCATCCCCAGCATCGCCGGCGGTTCCGCCGCCACCGGTTGTTGTCGCTAGCCGCGAGAACCCCACCCCACCCCACATCCGAATCGCACCCGCCACCCCGAGCATCTGCTCTAGGTAGGCATCACCGCGCCCCGCATCCCGCCTTGGAGATGTGGGCCGACGCCGCTACACTTAAGGACACCATGCCGACCGCCTTCGAACCCGAAACCGCCGCCCTCCCCAAGCTCACCAACGAGGAGATCGCCCGATACTCCCGCCACCTCATCCTCCCCGAGGTCGGCATGGAAGGCCAGCAGAAACTCAAGGCCGCCAAGGTCCTCTGCGTCGGCACAGGCGGCCTCGGCGCCCCGCTAGCCCTATACCTCACCGCCGCCGGCGTCGGCACCATCGGCCTGGTCGACTTCGACATCGTCGACGAATCCAACCTCCAGCGCCAGATCATCCACTCGCAGTCCACCGTCGGCAAACTCAAAGTCGACTCCGCCGAGATCACCCTCAAAGGCCTCAACAAGAACACCAACATCATCAAGCACAACACCATGCTCACCAGCGCCAACGCGCTCGAGATCTTCAAGGACTACGACGTCATCGCCGACGGCACCGACAACTTCCAGACTCGCTACCTCGTCAACGACGCCTGCGTCCTCACCGGCAAGCCCAACGCCTACGGCAGCATCTTCCGCTTCGAAGGCCAGGCCTCTGTCTTTGCGACGGAAGACGGACCCTGCTATCGCTGCCTCTATCCCGAGCCACCACCGCCGGGTCTCGTCCCCAGCTGCGCCGAAGGTGGCGTCCTAGGCATTCTCCCCGGCCTCGTCGGTGTCATTCAAGCAACCGAAGTCATTAAATTAATTCTAGGTATCGGCGAACCCCTCATCGGTCGCCTTCTTCTAGTCGACGCGCTAGCCATGAGCTTCCGCACCATGAAGCTCCGCAAAAATCCCGAGTGCCCCATGTGCGGCACCCACGAAATCAAAGAGCTCATCGACTACGACCAGTTCTGCGGCATCCCCAAGCCCACAGAAGCCGGCCCCCTCGAAGTCTCCTCACACGGCTCCACGCCCGATCTCCCCATCGTCGACGGTATCCCGCAAATGTCCGTCGAGCAGCTCAAAGCCCGCATGGACAGCAACACCGCGCCCTTCATCCTCGACGTCCGCGAGCCCCACGAATACCAGATCGTCGACATCGGCGCACCGCTCATCCCCGTCGGCGATCTCCCCAACCAGCTCCACCGCCTCACCTTCCCCAAGACCACCGAAATCGTAGTCCACTGCAAATCTGGAGCCCGCTCCCAGCGCGCCGCCCTCTTCCTCAAGGAACAGGGCTACACCAACGTCAGCAACCTCTCCGGCGGCATCCTAGCCTGGGCCGACCGCATCGATAAATCCCTCCCCAAGTACTAATCCAACACAACTACGCAACGAAACAACGGCCCTCCTCCCGAGGGTCGTTGCTTTTGCTCTCGCTCTTGCTTTTGCTCTCGCTCTTGCTTTTGCCGTGCTCTTGCTTTTGCTTTTGCTTTTCTGGCTGTCATCCCGTAGGGATCTGCTTCTGTCGTTGCCGTTGCAGTTGTCCTTGTTTTTCTGGTTGTCATTCCGAGCACAGCGAGGAACCTGCTTTCTCCCGTTCTTGCCGCTGCCCTTGCATTCCTTCTGTCATAACTTCTGGAAATCTCGTTCTATCGTTGCGGTCGCGCCCCAACCTGCTACAACAATTCCATGATCACCGACCCCACCCAGGACGAAGCCAACATCCGCACCGCGCGCGCCCACTCCAACCGCTCCATCGCCCGCCGAAACCTCCTCGGCGTAGGTGACTCTCTCGCCGAAAACTTCGTAGCCGTCATCGGCGACGGCACCTTCGTCCCCACCCGCGCAGCCTACCTCAAGCTCTTCAAGCAAGGCTTCGACGCCCCCAAGACCTCGCTCACCTACGAGCGCGTCACCGACACCATCCAGCTCTCCACCACCCACCCCATCGCCGCCGAACAAGGCCACTGGATCGCCACCGACGCCAACAACAAAACCGTCTACACCGGCACCTACATGGCCATGTGGGAACACACCAAAGACGGCTGGAAGATCCGTTCCGAACTCTATGTCAACCTCGCCCACCGCTAGTTCACAGCCCGCTAGTCCGTGTCCCGATCATCTACCACCAATATCTGCAAACAGACCGGCGGCTCCAGCATAAAATCAAACCCCGCCATCTCCTCCACCGCCTCCTTCAGCCATGCACTCATCGACGGCTCCGTCGTCACCACGAACGGCAACCGATCCCCCGCAAAGCCGCGGTGCTGCAGGATCGAATCAATATTCGCTCCGACCTTCGCCAGCGCCCCCGCAATCGCGGCCACAATCCCGGGCCTATCCGCCACAACGAACCGCAGATAGTGCGGCGCCACCACGTCCCCCACCACCTTCATCTTCTGCGCCGGAAGCCGCACCTGCACGCTTCCCTCCGCAATCGCCCGCACGTCGCTCATCACCGCGACCGCCGTAGGATGCCCGCCCGCACCATGTCCGCTGAACACCACATCCCCGCCAAACTTGCCGCTCGTCACCACCATATTCTGCGTCCCGTGCGAGTACGCAATCGGCGATGTCCTCGGCACCAGCATCGGCCCCACACTCGCGCTCACCACACCCTCGATCAATTCAGCGCGCGACACCTGCCGCACCGTGCACCCCAGCTCCTTCGCATACGCAAAGTCCACGGCAGAGATCATCGCAATCGTCTGTGTCGGCACCTCGTCCGGATCAATCTCCGCATGCAGCGCCAGCCGCGCCAGCACACACAGCTTCGCCCGCGCATCGAAACCATCCACATCCGCTGACGGATCTGTCTCCGCATACCCCGCCGCCTGCGCCTTCGCCAATACCTCGCTGTAGTCCGCGCCGTCCTCCATCGAGCTCAAAATAAAATTGCACGTCCCATTCACGATCCCGCTGATCCGGGTAATCACATCCCCGCTCAGCCCCTGCGCAATCCCCGGAATCACCGGCACGCCGCCCGCAACCGCAGCCCCGTACCGCAGTTGCACGCCCTTCTCCGCAGCTAGCGCAAACAGCTCCGCACCGCGATATGCAATCAACAGCTTGTTCGCCGTCACCACGTGCTTACCCGCATTCAACGCCGCGCGTATCCAGCCCTCCGCCGGATCCAGCCCCCCCATTAACTCCACCACCACATCTACATCCGGCGATTCGAGCACGTCCTCCACCCGCTGTGTCCACACCACATCCTTCGCAAGAAACTTCGCCCGCGCATGCGTCCGTTTCCTGTCCACGCCGCGATTGAATACATGCGTAACCCGCACCAACGCGTGCCCGTGGGCCGCCGCATCTCCATGCGCAGCCAGGTCGCCATGCGCCGCCAGCACCTCTGCAAATGCGCTGCCCACCGTCCCGAACCCCAATAGCCCTACCCGCACTACACTCTCGTCAGACATCAATACTCCACTCTCATTGGGCTTTCCATCCACGCAGCAAACGCCTTCCCCGCATCTTCCCGACACAGATTCACAACCGGCAACGTCCGCTCACCAAGCGGCTTCTTCATCTCTTCATACAAATACGCATCATCGAATCCAGCCTTCGCCGCATCCGCTGCCGTACACCCGTAATAAATTGTCCGGCACCGCGCCCAATAAATCGCCGCAAGACACATAGGACACGGCTCGCAGCTGCTATAGATATCGCAACCCTCCAGCTGAAACGCCGCCAGCGACGCGCACGCATTCCGAAGCGCCGTCACCTCCGCATGCGCGGTCGGATCATTCGTCGCAGTCACCTGGTTCGCGCCGGTCGCAATCACCTTGCCATCCTTCACGATCACGGCGCCGAACGGTCCGCCCCGCCCGCTGGTCACGTTCTCAACCGCCAACGCAATCGCCTGCTGCATAAACTCTTGGTTACCACCTTCCATCCCGCCTCCACGAAAGCACCCAGCTTTCGAGTAGAGAGTCTCTCCCTACCCTCTATCCCCTATCCTCTACACTCTGTTGTAATCAGCATCATGGTACACGCTCTCCGCTCCCGTCGCGTGATCACGCCCCATGGCGAGCAGGATGCCACGGTCATCATCGAGGACGGCATCATCTCCGCAGTCCACCCAAACGCATCCCGCCATTCGAATCTCCCCACCGAAGATCTCGGCTCGCTCGCCCTGCTCCCCGGCCTTATCGACGTCCACACTCACATCAACGAACCCGGCCGCACCGACTGGGAAGGCTTCGCCACCGCCACCCGGGCCGCAGCCGCCGGCGGCTTCACCACCCTCATCGACATGCCGCTCAACTGCCTCCCCGAAACCACCAACGTCGCCGCCCTCGAGCTCAAGCGAGAAGCCGCAGCAACTGGCGGCCCCAACGGAACCTCGCAGTGCATGATCGACTACGCCTTCTGGGGCGGCTGCGTCGACAACAACCAGCGCGACCTTGAACCCCTCGCCTCAGCCGGCGTAGCCGGCTTCAAAAGCTTCCTCATCTACCCCGGCTGCGACGGCTTCACCGCCATCGACAAACAAAACCTCATCCGCGCCATCCCCCACATCGTCCGCACCGGCCTTCCCCTCCTAGTCCACGCCGAACTTGACCCCTCCATCAACGCCGCCGTAGCCCACCTCAACGCCACCAACGCCGACTGGACGCAATACGCCACCTACCTAGCCTCCCGCCCCGACGAAGCCGAGCTAGACGCCATCGAAATGCTTCTAGAACTCTGCCGCGAACACCGCTTCAAGCTCCACATCGTCCACCTTTCGACAGCGCGTGCACTTCCACTCATCGCCGCCGCCAAGCGCGAAGGCCTTCCCGTCACGGTCGAAACCTGTCCGCACTTCCTGCACCTCACCGCCGAGACCATCCCCGCGAATCCCAACGGCCCCACTCTCTGCAAGTCCGCACCAGCCATCCGCAGCGCCGCCAACCGCGAACAACTCTGGCAAGCCCTCATCGACGGCACCATCGACCTGATAGCCACCGACCACTCTCCCTGCCCGCCGCACATGAAGCGATTGAAAGACTACAAAAATGGGAATACAGCCGCCGGCCGCTTCGACCTGGCCTGGGGCGGCATCCCCTCTCTCTCCACCGCGCTCTCCGTCCTCTGGACCGAGTGCACCCGCCGCGAGCTCCCCCTCACACACCTAGCCCACTGGACCTCCGCCGCGCCCGCCCGTCTCGCCGGCCTCGCCACGCACATCGGCTCCATCGAACCCGGCAAGCACGCCAATCTCGTAGCCTTCGACCCCGACGCGATCTTCACCCTCACCCCCGACATGCTCCACTACCGCCACAAAATCTCCCCCTACCTAGGCGAAACTCTCCGCGGCCAGGTCCGCTCCACTTGGCTCCGCGGCCAACGAGTCTTCACCCGCACCAACAACACCGACGAATTCTCCCTCCCACCCCAAGGCCGCGAACACCAGATATCCTTTTCCTAAACCGCCTCCATAAACGAGGTAAGTGCAACGCGGCCAAATCCAACGGTCAAATCCAACTCGACAAAGCAATTCAACACCGTAAAGCAACGCGGTAAAATTCGTCATCTCGACCGAAGCATGACGGCTTCACGTCATGCGCAGTCGAGAGACCGCTGTATTTCGCTTCTGTATTTGCTTCTGCCTTCGCCTTTGCCTTCGCCTTCGTCTTTGCCTTTGCTTTCGTTTTCGCTTCTGCATTTGCATTTGCTTTTCTGGCTGTCATTCCGAGCGCAGCGAGGAACCTGCTGTCTCCCGTTCTTCGACCAACACCACCAACTATGTCGACCACCAACCCCACCCTCGACGCCTGGCACGCCCTCGACACCTCCGCCGCCGCAGCAGCCATCCTCCCCTGCAACGGTTCGCAGGCCTGGGCCGACCAACTGGCCGCCCTCCGCCCCTTCGCTACCCCCTTCGACCTAACCTGCACCGCCGACATAGTCTGGCGCTCCCTCCCCGCCGCCGACCAGCAACATGCCTTCGACTCCCACCCCCGCATCGGCGAGCGCCACGCCAAATCCGCCACCGCCGAGAGCCTCGCTCTCTCCGCAACCGAACAGTCCACCGCGCAACTCACCACCGACACCGAAGCCGCCCTCGCCGCCGCCAACCGCGCCTACGAAGAAAAGTTCGGACGCATCTTCATCGTCTGCGCCACCGGCAAATCCGCCGACGAGATGCTAGCCATCCTCCAACGCCGCCTCTTCAACGACCCTGCCACCGAACTCCGCGAAGCCGCCGAACAACAACGCCAAATCACCCAGATCCGCCTTCGCAAGTGGCTGGCCTCTTAAAGTCCCTCTCTACGCTCTACCCTCTATCCTCTACACTCTGTCCAATGGGACTCTCCACTCACATCCTCGACACAGCGCTCGGACGCCCCGCCGCCAACGTAACCATCACGCTCTCGCAACTCGATGCCGAAGCCTGGCACGACATCGGCAGCGGCCACACTGACGCCGACGGCCGCTGCAAAACCCTCCTCGGCAACAACCCTCTCGCCGCCGCCACCTACAAGCTCCGCTTCAACACCGCGCCCTACTTCCATGCGCTGAGCCTGCCCAGCCTTTACCCCTACATCGAAATAGTCTTCACCATCACAGACCCCACCCAGCACCACCACATCCCTCTCCTGCTCACCGCCAACGGCTACACAACGTACAGAGGCAGTTGATCGACTCAGTGCCTGTAACGCACAACTGAGAACTGAGAACGAACAACTGACAACTCGCACCCAGGAGCCCACATGCCCGCAAAACTCCACACCAACCGCTACGGCAAATCCCGCGTCCGCCTCATGCGTCTCACCAAGCACTTCGACCACCACGACCTCGACGAGTGGACCGTCCAAATCCTCCTCACCGGCGACTTCGAAACAGCCCACACCCTCGGCGACAACTCCAAAATCCTCCCCACCGACACGATGAAGAACACCGTCTACTTCGTCGCACGCCAAACCAAGTCCACCTCCATGGAGTGCTACGCCCAGGAGCTCGTCGACTACATCCTCACTCGCAACCCCCAGGTCGCCTCCGCCGAAGTCATCATCGAATCCACTCTCTGGAAGCGTCTCACCGTCGACGGCAAGCCCTTCCCCACCGCCTTCATGCGCGGCTCCGACGAACGCCAGACCACCACCGTTGCGCGCGCGCAAAACGCTCCCTTCACCATCACCGCCGGCCTCGACCGCCTCACCCTCCTGAAGACCTCGAACTCCGCCTTCACCGGCTACATCAAGGACTCCCTCACCACCCTCCCCGAAACCACCGACCGTCTCTTCGGCACGGCCCTCAAGGCCGAATGGCCCTACGCCCCCGAAGCCATTGCAAGCGCCGCGTCCTCTCCGGAAAATGCCATCGACTTCAACAAAGTCCGCGATCACATTCGCGACGTCATGATCACCGTCTTCGCCAAGCACGACTCCCTCTCCGTCCAGCAAACCCTCTACGCCATGGCCGAAGCCGCGCTCCACCACACCACCCTCATCGACGAGATCTACCTCCTCATGCCCAACAAGCACAACCTCCTCGTCGACCTCGCTCGCTTCGGCCAGGAAAACCCCAACCACATCTTCGTCCCCACCGACGAACCCCACGGCACCATCGAAGCCACCATCCGCCGCGCTTAGTCCCTCCCCACTGGGCTCCCCATCTTCGGCGCGTACGTTGCGCCTAAGGTGGGCCGCCACAACTGCGGGGCGCCCCATTCATGACATCTTCTCGTCATCAGTGGGATGTACGCTCCATGATCCACCAAACTCAACTCTCGCCGTCCGCGCAGGACCGCCGTCCACGCAGGACCGTAGAATGATTGCTGCATGCCCCACACGCCCACCACCACCGAATCCCTCGCCGCCCGCGCCACCACCGTGATCGCGCGCTGCCGCGAGCTCGCCCGCATCACCGACATCCCCAACCAAACCACCCGCCTCTTCCTCTCGCCCGCCACACGCGACGCCCACACCCTCCTCGAGTGGTGGATCCGCCAGGCCAACCTCACCGCCCGCACCGACGACGCCGGCAATCTCCGCGCCACGCGCCGCTCTCCCCACCCCGACGCCCCCACCTTCGTCCTCTTCTCCCACATCGACACCATCACCAACGCCGGCGCCTTCGACGGCCCCCTCGGCGTCCTCCTCGGCCTCGCCGCCATCGAGCAACTAGGCGCCACACCTCTCCCCTTCCACATCGAGCTCATCGCCTTCGCCGAAGAAGAGGGCGTCCGCTTCGGCTTCCCCTTCCTCTCCTCGCTAGCCACCACCGGCCAACTCAACCCCGACCATCTCGCCCGCACCGACGCCGCCGGCATCACCCTCGCCGACGCCATCCGCAACTTCACGCGCACCGACGGCACGCACCTCGACCCCGACAACATCCCCCTCACCTGCCCGCTAGCCCCCAACACCTTCGGCGCCCTCGAAGTCCACATCGAACAAGGCCCCGTCCTCGACAAGAGCGACACCTCCCTGGCCGTAGTCGAAGCCATCGTCGGCCAGTCCCGCCTCGAGCTCACCTTCGAAGGCCACGCCAACCACGCCGGCACCACCCCCATGTCGCTGCGCCAGGACGCCCTCGCCGCCGCCGCCCAATGGATCGTCGAAGTCGAGCGCTACGCCGCCAACTACACCCAACTCGTCGCCACCGTCGGCCGCATCTCCACCGAGCCCGGAGCCATCAACGTCATCCCCGGCACGGTCCGCACCTCCCTCGACATACGCCACCCGAAAGACGAATCCCGCCACGCCGCCATCGCCCATCTGCTCACCAAGGCCGAAGCCGCCGGCGCCCTCCGCGGCGTTCGCGTCCATGCCACCGTCCAGTCCGAGCAGCGCGCGGTCCCCATGGATCGCGACCTAACCCTCAAGCTTCATCAAGCCGCCGAGCGAGCCGGCTTCGACGCTCAACCAATTTTCTCCGGCGCTGGCCACGACGCCATGATTCTCGCCGCCGCCGTCCCCACCACCATGCTCTTCCTCCGCTCCCCCAACGGCCTCTCCCACCACCCCGACGAAGACGTCCGCCTCGAAGACGTAGAAGCCGCCCTAGCCACAGTCCTAAACCTCCTCCTACACCTCCACCCCCACAAATAACCCACCGCCGCTTTCGCCTCTGCCTTGCCTTTCTGGCTGTCATTCCGAGCGCAGCGAGGAACCTGCTGTCTCCCGTTCTTCTTCCAGCCGACCCCATCCTCATGGACGCTGTCGCCCACCGAACTCCGCTTCTGCAGTTGCCTTTCCCTAGAAGCTAAAAGCTAGGAGCCGCTTCCCTATCCCCTATCCTCTACGCTCTA
Source organism: Granulicella sp. L46 (assembly GCF_009765785.1). Taxonomy (GTDB): domain Bacteria; phylum Acidobacteriota; class Terriglobia; order Terriglobales; family Acidobacteriaceae; genus Granulicella. The sequence continues at coordinate 195,087 of NZ_LMUT01000005.1, read as the reverse complement.
TCCCCTGCCCTTTTCCTCTACACTCTCTCCTATGCACAACCTCGGCCAAACGCGCAGCGCGAACCATCGCGACCACCTGCTCCTCACCCCCGACACCTTCATCCGCACGCCCCTCCCCGGCCTCACCAACGGCCTCGCCATCGTCCACGTCGCTCCCCCCACCGGCGCCGCCTTCACTATGATGACCCTCGAAATAGCAGCCGACGGCAAACTCATCCAAGGCCCGAGCCAACGGTTCCTCTACGTCCTCGAAGGCAATCTCAAACTAGACGAGCCAGGCAAGTCCATCCCCCACGACCTCTCCCCCGGCAGCTACGCCTACTTCCCGACGGGCTATGAACACACGCTCACCGCCGTCACACCCGCACGCGTAGCCGTCATCGACAAGCCCTTCCTCCCTCTCGACCCGCTTTACATCAACGACCCCGGCGCCGACCCCGATCCATGGTTCCTCCTCAACCGCGAACCCGACATCGCCCCGGTCGCCCTCAACGGAGACCCCGGCCTCCAGGTCCGCTCCCTCCTGCCCGACTCCCACATCTTCGACTTCGCCGTAAACACCATGACCTACGACCCCGGCGCCGCCCTCTCGCAAGTAGAGATCCACTACATGGAGCACGGCCTGCTAATGCTAGAAGGCGGCGGCATCTACCGCCTAGGCGACAGCTGGTACCCAACCAAAGCCGGCGACTTCATCTGGATGTCCGCCTACTGCCCCCAATGGTTCGGCGCCATAGGCAAAGCGCCCGCAAAATATCTAATCTACAAAGACTTCAACCGCCATCCCCTCGGCTGACGTCCCCGGGCACAACACGCCCTTGCTGCTGCTTTTGCCTTTCTGGTTGTCATCCCGCAGGGATCTGCTTCTTCTTTTGGTTTTGCCCTCGCAGTTGCACCTGCCTTTGTTTGTTTTTCGCGGTCACCCTGGGTGAAGTGAAGGACCCCTGTAGTTGCCGTCGCTTTTGCTTTTGCTGTTGCTGTTGCTGTTCTTATTGCCTTTCTTTCTGTCATTCCCTCTAAGAATCTGCTTCTTGCTGTTGCTCTTGCCTTTCTGTCTGTCATTCCAACCGCAGCGAGGAACCTGCTTCTCGCGCGCGAATCGCGCGCCCGCTCCTTCAAGGAACAACCATGACCGACCTCCACATCAACACCGACCGCCTCCTCCGCGAGCTCCACCACCTCGCCACCCTAACCGACTGCCCACCCAACACCGACACCACCCTCGCCTCCCCCACCACAGCCGTCACCCGCATCGTCTTCACTCCCCGCGACCTCGAAGCCCGCGCCTACATCCGCACACTCGCCGAAGCCGCAGGCTTCACTCTCCGCGTCGACGCGATCGGCAACACCTTCATCCGCTTCCCCGGCACCGACCTCACCCTCCCCGCCGTAGGCACCGGCTCCCACACCGACGCCATCCCCCACGCCGGCATGTACGACGGCACTGTCGGCGTCCTCGGCGGCCTCGAAGCCATGCGCTCCCTCAAAGAGTCCGGCTTCATCCCCAAGCGCTCCATCGAAACCCTAATGTTCACCTCCGAGGAGCCCACCCGTTTCGGCATCGGCTGCATCGGCTCCCGCCTCCTCGGCGGCTCCATTGACCCGACCACAGCCGACAACCTCCCCGACCGGCTCCCCGAAACTGATCCCCAGGCCACCACCGGCCTGACCCTGCACGACGTCCGCACGGCCGCCGGCTTCACCGCCAGCCTCGACACCGTCAAGCTCCCCCCGCACTACTACCACGCCTGGGTAGAACTCCACATCGAGCAAGGCCCCCTCCTCGAACGCGAGCAAATCCCCATCGGCATCGTCACCAACATCGCCGCCCCCGCCAGCTACCGCTACGAGATCACCGGCTTCGGCGGCCACGCCGGCGCCCTCCTCATGCCCGACCGTCGCGACGCCCTCTGCGCCGCCGCTGAAACAATCCTCTCCATAGAGAAGCACACCCTCGCAGCCAACGCCGCCTCCGGCACCTCAGACTCCGTAGCCACCGTAGGCACCATCGCCGTCCATCCCGGCGCCATCAACTCCGTCCCCTCCCGCGTCACCCTCACCCTCGACATTCGCGACACCGACGTAGCCCGTCGCAACCAAATCATGTCCGCCCTCCACAACGACATCCGCGAGATCGAATCCCGTCGCCAAGTCACCATCACCGAACAAAAAATCAACGCCGACGTCCCCGCCATCAGCGACCCCCACATCCTCGCCACCCTCGAATCCATCTGCACGTCCAACGCCATCCCTTATAAAAAAATGGTGGCACGTGCCTACCACGACACTAACTTCATCGCCCCCATCGCTCCCGTCGCCATGCTCTTCATCCCCTGCCGCAACGGTGTATCCCACCGTCCCGACGAATACGCCACCCCCGAATCCATCGCCCTCGGCACCCGCGTCCTCGCGCTCGCCCTCGCACAGTTAACCAAAGAGGTTTACACCTCCTAGCCCCGACGCCGCCTTACAGCTACACTACTCACACCAAGACGGAAGCAACCATCTTTCAATCTTCACCGAACCACACGCTCTAGCCTTAACTCTCAATCCTCTACACTCTGCCTATGATCCAATCCCTGAATCCGGCCAATGGAAAGCTTCTCCGCAGCTTTGATCCGCTCACACCTGAAGCTCTCAACGCCAAGCTAGCCATTGCAGCGAGCGCCGCCAAAACCTATCCCAAGGAGACGCTCGACCAACGCATCTTCTGGATGCGTCGTCTCGCCGCGCTCCTCGAAGCCGACATCGAAGAGCTAGCCATCACCATGACCTCAGAGATGGGCAAGACCCTCGTCTCCGCCCGCGACGAAGTCTCCAAGTGCGCCGCCGGCTGCCGCTACTACGCCGACAACGCCGCCCGCATCCTCGCCCCCGAACGCATCGCAACCGAGCACTCCGACAGCTACGTCCGTTACGACCCCCTCGGCGTTATCCTCGCCGTCATGCCCTGGAACTTCCCCCTCTGGCAGGTCTTCCGCTTCCTCGCCCCCGCGCTCATGGCCGGCAACATCGGCCTGCTCAAGCACGCCTCCAACGTCCCGCAATGCGCCCTCGCCATCGAGGCCCTCGTCCGCCGCGCCGGCTTCCCCCGCGGCGTCTTCCAAACCCTCCTCATCGAGGCCCGCCAGGTAGAACACCTTCTCAACGACCCCCGCGTCGCCGCCGTCACCCTCACCGGCTCCGAGGCCGCTGGCCGAGCCGTCGCCGCCCAGGCTGGCTGGCTCGTCAAGAAGTCCGTCCTCGAACTCGGCGGCTCCGACCCCTTCATCGTCCTCCCCTCCGCCAACCTCGCCGCCGCCGTCGAGAACGCCATCAAGGCCCGCTGCATCAATAACGGTCAAAGCTGCATCGCCGCCAAGCGCATCATCGTCCACGAAAGCATCTACACCGAGTTCGAAAAACGCTTCGTCGCCGGCATGGCCGACCTTCGCATCGGCGACCCCATGCTCGAAACCACCGACATCGGCCCCCTCGCCACCCCGGAGATCCTCGAAGAGCTCCTCCAGCAGGTCACCATGGCTCGCGAATCCGGTGGCCGCGTCCTCACCGGTGGAGCCCGCGCCTTCGTCGAAGACGGCGACATGGGCAACTACTTCAAGCCCACCGTCATCGCCGGCCTCATGCGCAACGCCCCCATCTGCCAGGAAGAGATCTTCGGCCCCGTCGCCCTGCTCTTCCGCGTCGCCTCGCTCGACGACGCCATCGCCCTCGCCAACGACACCCCCTTCGGCCTTGCCGCCAGTGCCTGGACCACCGACGACGCCGAACGCCAGCGCCTCGCCATCGAGCTCCAGTGCGGCGCTGTCTTCTTCAACACCCCCGTAGCCAGCGACCCCCGCCTTCCCTTCGGCGGCATCAAGCGCTCCGGCTACGGCCGCGAACTAGGTGCCGCCGGCATGCGCGAGTTCCTCAACGCCAAGACCATCGTCGTCGCCGAACTCCCCGCCGAAACCCACCCCACTCCTCTGGACAAATCAACAGACAAATCTTCAGACAACGTCAAACCCAAACCCACATCCGAGCCCCCCGCCGACCCGCGCTCCGACAAGCCAAACGAGTTCCAGCACATCGCCGATCAGATACGCAAATTCGAGCCGAACAAGCCCTCGTCGCCAACCACAGAGCCCAACTCTCCAAATCCGCTCCAGCCCGAACCAACCAGCGCCGAGCCAATCCCGGCAGAACCACCCCCACCCGAGCCAGCTCCTTCCCAACTCAATCCCCAGGAGCCCAATAAGGACGACGACACGCCCCCACCCCCCGACGGCTCCATGCTCCACCTACGCTGAGCGCCACCACAAATCCGGGTGCCCAGGTGATCTAAGCAAAAGAGGCGCAGCCACCAGGCTGCGCCTCTTCTCTTCCCCGCCTGCAGTTAGAACGTGAACGACGTCTGCAGCGTAATCCGTCGCAGCGCGCTGGTCGTCGTATAAGGCTGTCCGTAAATCTGCGTCGACTGTCCAAAATTCGACGACGACAACACACCCTGAGGTGTCGACAGATCCTTATTGTCGAACAGGTTCTGCACCTGCACGCCGAACGCCAGGTTATAGCGCTTGCCCGTACTCGTACCGCCGCCGCCTCCCATACCCCCACCACCTCCGCCAGGACCGCCGCGACCGCCGCCTCCACCACCACCGCCGCCGCGACCGCCACCACCACCAGGACCGCCGCCAGGACCGCCCGGACCACCACCGTTTCCGCCAGCATTCGCCCGCGTCGACGCTCCAAAGCCAAACGTCTTCGTCACCCTCAGGTTGAACGTATACAGCGACGGCCCCGTGCAATAGTTGATCGGCACCACCGGCGCTCCGCCCACAATCCCCGGCTGCGCAAATGTTCCGCACCCAGGAATCGACTTGATCGTGCTTCCATTCGGCGCTACGCCCGTCACCAGGTCCGCGCGGTCGTTGTAAAACGTGTCCAGATTGTTGTCGCTGCCGGTCGTAATGTTGTAAGGCGTTCCGCTCTGCGCCAGGAAGAACGGGCTCAGTTGGATATACTTCGGCAGCGTCACCGACCCCGCCAGGAATATCCGGTTCCTCACATCGAACGCCGTGCGTCCATAATCCGCCGCAATATTTTCCGGCGTCGTAATGTCCGACGTCGCGCCCGACGTATCGCCATGCGCCGAGTTCAACGAGTAATACCCGAACAGCGAGATCGCCTTCCCCGTCTGCACCCGCCCATGCACAATCAACTGGTTCTGATTGAATACGCCTTCGCTGAAGAACTGATACTGCGCTGTGCTCGCCGCAGGATCTGCAAAGTTATAACCAATATTCTGCGTCGCAAACTGATGCACACCCTGCGTGTGCAGATAGTTCACCGAGATCGTTCCATTGCGTCCCACCTGCTGATCCGCACCTGCCGCAAACTCCAGAATGTACGGTGCGCGAAGATTCGGCGCCGACGTATAGGTCGTCTGCGAGTCCGACGTAGCGCCGCACGCCTCAATCAGATTCGGTGCGCTCGGATTGCAGCTCGTTCCCGGATCGGCCACGGTGTACGACGTCGTGTTGATCCCGTTCTGTTCCTCCGTAGTCAGCACGTACTCCTGCGCAAACCGCGTGTAGAACATGCCGAATCCCCCACGGATCACCGTCTTAGGCGCACCCTTGCCGCTGAATAATCCATAGTTGAACGCCACGCGCGGAGCGACCGCCTGGTTGTTCGCAAGATGATTCTGCGTCTCGTACCGGATGCCATACGAAATCGTTAGATTCTGCCGCGCCTTCCAGTCGTCCTCCGCATACAGTCCAACGTCCGTGAGCGTGTCCCCAATCTTGTGATTGTTCACCACCGTAATCCGGAACTGACTCGGCGTTCCCGCCAAATAATCATCCGACGTCGCATAGGTGAACGATCCGTTCGTCAGATTTCCCGTGTTCTCCGCCTCCCGCGTCGCCCGCAGCCTCCCGCCGAATCGAATGAAATTCTTCTTCAACTGAATCGAGTTGTAGCTCTGCACCTCGTAGTGATCCTGGTGATCGCTCAACCCTTGTGCCGAGTAGCCGCCGCCTGTAAACGATCCCGACACACCCACCGCCGGTGCCGTGCTCGCCGGCGTTACCGACGTATGTTCGCGCTCATACTCAAACCGCGTCTCCGTCACAATGCGCGAGTTCCACGTCTCCGTATCGCTCATCTGCAGAATGTTGCTCAACGAACTCTGGTCGTATGCCGTCGATGGCAGATTCAAATTGTTCACGCCATCATTCTTAGCCGAGTTGTTCACATACTGGTACCGCGTCGTCAGAACATTCTTCGCTCCCAGCGCCAGGTCCAGCCGCGGATTAATGTCCCCGCGCTTCTGCGGGAAATACGTCGACGCCTGGAACGGAGTCTCCACGCACGTCGCATCTCCCGGCGCGCACAGTATCGGCGAACCCGCCTCCGGCGCCAGAATAATTGCGTTCGTAAATTCATCCGACTCAATGTCGCGATAGCTTCCGCCAATGTTGTACGACGCTCCCTTGTTCAGCGGCCCCGTTAGATTTCCGAACCCGAAAAGCGTGTGGTACGGGGGCTGATATCCCGTCGCCAGCGGGTTGCCGGAATTGAACTGGGAAGCGTTTCCGTTTACCTGGAAGTTGCCATGGATCTTGTCCGTTCCCGGCTTCGTAAACACCTCCACGCGCCCATACCCAAGCTGGTCATACTCCGCCGAAAATGGATTCTGATTAATTCGAATCTCGCGTATCGACGACTTCGGCGGAAGCTGCCCCCCCGTGAATCCATCCACATAAATCTGCCCACCATTCGGCCCCGCCGCCGGCCCCGCCAGCGCCGTCAACTCATCCGACAACTCATCCGGATCATCCGACAGCGCATCCAGGTCCTTGCCCGTCAACACCACCGCGCTCGCGTTAGAATCCGGATCCACACTCAACTGCACCGAATCCGAATTCACCGTAATCACCTGCGACTGCACGCCAATCTGCATCTTCGCATTCAGCGTCATCCCGTTCGCTGCGCCAATCGCAATATCCGTTGCCGTGTACGTAGCAAAGCCCGGCATAGTGAACGTCACCGTATAGGTCCCCGGCGTCACCGCCGCACTATACGATCCGTCCGACCCCGACGTCGCCTTCACCGCCGGCCCGTTCCCCGTCAGCGTCACCGTAGCTCCCGGAATCAACGCTCCATCCGGATCCGTCACCACGCCATGCACGCGCGTCTTCCCCGACTGAACCACCGCAGCCCCGGCCGCCTGCGCGCTCGCCGCACCATGCGCTCCAACGATCAGTGCGACCGCCAACCCTGCTCCCAACCATCCCGACATCGTCTTCCTGCACAAGCCATCAACCAGCATTCTCACTCCTGAACTCTCCAACGGTCCGTCTTCCGTCTCGCTCTGCAGCGATCCTCACAACCGAATCTTCTCTGCTTAGGACGACCGACACGTCGCCTACGCCTACACACCCAGGCCCTACCTACGTGTAAATTCCACTGCAACCGCTTCTATCGCGAACTCGCCTACCGCTGTCCGCCTTCCGGTCCGCCGCCGCCTTCGCCGCCCTCGCCACCGCCCAGGCTCCACGGCGACAACGTCATCGTCTGCCCGCTCGGCGACGCCCGCAGAATCGCGTCCACGCCCGCCAACAACGTCACCGCCATCGGTGTCTCCGTATCCGAGCTCGGCGAAGTCGCCACAATCATCACCGCATCCCCAACCTTCAACCCAGCCAACGTCTCGGTCGGTAGCCGCGACAACATCTGCGACAGATCCGACCCCGCACTCCGCTCGCGCTGCGCCCCATCGGCAGCCGGAGCTCCTTGAGCTGCACCCGCGGCTCCTGGCGCTGCGCCCGTTCCCTTCATCCGCGCCGCCACCCTCTCCGCCATCATTGGAGGAATCCTCCGCACATCGCTATTCGCCCCCACCGCCACCGTCACCGTCTTCTTCGTCGTCAGATCTTTCAGCGTGACAGTCCCCGCCGTCGCATCGATCGAAGCAACCAGCCCCGAATAATTCCGGAACATCCCGGTCACCAACTCATCGGCCGTAATCGTGCTTCCATCAGCCGACTTCGTGCCCCGCACCCGCAGCTGATCGCCCTTCTGAATCTGCGCAATCGTGCTCACCTTCGCATCCGCAAACCGCACCGACTCACCCGAGTAGCGCCGAATCACAGTCTGCGGCGTCACCATCACCGTCACCGTCTTCAGCCCGCTCGCAATCACAATCGTTCCTGTGGCCGGGTCAACCGACTTCACAATCCCGCCCCCACCCTTGCTCCAGGCCGCCTCTTCCGCCTGGTGCGTCGCCGCAATCGCCCCCGCCTTCATCAAAATCACGCGCGTCGCCGTCAATCCCGAACCGCTGGCATCCCCAACCACCAGCACCTTATCCCCAACCGTCACATCGCTCAACGTTCCCGGCGTAGCCGACTTCAAATCCTTGCTCCCGGGCGCGACCATCAATACCTTCGCCGCATCCGGAATCGTTACCACCACATCCTGCCCAGCCGCCGTCGTCAGCGTCAGCCCCGTCGCGCTCGTCGACTTCACCGTCCCCACCTGCCGCTCCCCCGCAGCTGCCGGTGCCTGCGCCGCCATCGGCATCATCGGAACCGCCAGCACAGCCATCATCATCGACACTCTCGCCCAAACTCTCGCTAAGCTCATCATTCGCATCTCTCTTGCTCTCATCCTTGGTCTCATCGCATCGGAAGTCATTCTTCTTCTACCTGTGATGCGGGAACGACCCGTCCAACCAGGCAGCGATGACCCGGCGCTCGCGCAGCCGAAGCGCCCAAAAACAAAGCCGCTTCCCGCCGGGAACACGCAGGCACTCTTCAAGATACGAACCAAGGGCGCAAAAGTTTCTCTGGAAAATACGTTTTCTAGACTACATCGCAACCAGACAAACCCGGCCCATGTGCTCATTTCTCAATAATTTACTTGGACAAACCTCGATGTGGCTGACACATCTTGCGATCGACGCTTGACCCTGTCATCCGAACTCAAACAAGGACCCGCGCGCTCAGTCAGGAAGTCTGCCGCACCTAAAACTTGTGAAACATGAAGAACGCCCCCGCCACCAAACAGGTGAAAGCCACGAAGTGGTTCCAGTGCAGCCGATCCCCAAAGTAAAACACGCTGAACACGCCGAACACACTCAACGTGATCACCTCCTGGATCACCTTCAGCTGATCCGGGGAGAACGTTCGTGAGCCAATCCGATTCGCCGGCACCTGCAGGCAATACTCAAAGAACGCGATCGACCAGCTGATCAGGATGACCTTCCACAGCGCCACTTCCTTGTACTTCAAGTGGCCATACCACGCAAACGTCATAAAGATGTTTGATCCGATCAGAAGCAACACAGTCCACATTTCAACTTGGATGCTGGTTGACCCGGACCGTCATCATCTTTTTCGCTACGGCAAAGCCGCTCCATCCGCCACCGGCAGATCCAAATGCGACGGATACTTCGCCGACCCAAAAATCGACACCGTCTCCGACTGATATGCCGACGCCGGCGCTGTCATGATGTTCTCCACATACGTCTGCGGATTCCGGTCATACAGCGGAAACCAGCTCGACTGCACCTCCACCATCATCCGATGCCCCTTCAAAAACGTATGGTCCACCCCATGCAGACTCCACTTGTACTCGGCCACCTCACCCGGCTTCACCGCCTCCGGCTTCGTATAGCTCTTCCGATAGCGCCCGCGCAAAATCTCCTCGGCCACCATCAGCTCATATCCGCCCTTCGCGCCTTCACCCGTAGCCTCTCCAGTCTCAGGAGTCGTCACCCCATCCGCGCCCTCGGGATACACATCAACCAGCTTCACAATCCAATCCGAATCCGTGCCCGTCGTCGCGCCAAAGATATCCGCCACCACGTCGCCCGTCACCGTCACATCGCTCGTCAGCAGCGGTGTCTCAAAATTCGCCAAATCTTTTCTTCCACTCACAAACCGCTGGTCTTCCACCAGCCAAGTCCGCCAAGTCGATCCCTCACCATACGTCGACTGTACCGGCCGATGCCGATAAGGCACCGGGTCCGCCGGATCCGCCACATACGCCGCCGCCTTCACGTCATAATCACCTTTCGGCCCCACGAACCCCAGCTTATGATCGGCCTCCAAATACAAACGCTCCGCGTGATATCCCACCTTCGGCGGCCAGATCGCATACGTGTGCCACCGGTTCTCGCCCGTCCGGAAGGTAGCCGTATCCTCGAGATCAAATCCCGGCTTGCCCTTCAAATACATCTCGAAGAACGGAGCCTCGAAGTGCGCGCGATAATACGCACCCGTCTTCTCTCCACCAAACGTAATCGTTCCAAACTTCCCGCCCAGCCTGTCTCCCGGACCGCCCGCCCATCCACCGTGATTCCACGGCCCCAGCACCATCCACACCTTATGCAGCGGCTCGTTAGCCTTCTGATGCGCACGCAGCGCCGCGTACTCCGCCTGCGTCCCCCACATATCTTCCTGGTCCCAATACCCGCCCACCTCCAGCGTAGGAACCTCCGGCCGCTTCAGATGCGGCTCCACGGCCATGTCCTGCCAGAACTTCACATAACTCGGTTCCGTCAGAAAAACCTTCGCCGTTGGCAGGTCTGTCATCCCCGCCGACGCTGCCGCGCCCGCAAAGTTCACATGACTCAGGAAGAAATTGAACTGATCCTCCTTCGAGCTCACCACCCCATCCGTCTTCTGCGCCTCGAGCTGCTGCACATAATCAAATCCATACGACTCGCGAAACGCCCCATTGTGAAAGAAGTCATCGCCCACCCAAATATTCGTCATCGGAGCCTGCGGGCTGATCGCCTTCACCGCCGGGTTCGCATCAATCCCCGCCATCATCGCCAGGAACCCCGGATAGCTGATCCCCAGCACGCCCACCTTGCCAGCATTGTTCGGCACATTCTTCACCAGCCAGTCGACGGTGTCATTCGTATCAGTCGTCTCATCCACACCATCCTTCGTAGCATGCGAAACAATCGGCCGGTTCATCACAAACTTCCCACCCGACGCATACCGCCCGCGAATATCCTGCGCCACAAAGATGTATCCGCTCGCCGCCAGCTCCGGCTTTTGCAGCTTCAGCCCAACGTCCGAATACCCCTCCACTCCATACGGCGTCCTCGTCATCAGAAACGGCAGCGGCGCCCCATCCTTCTCGCTCCCCACCGGCCGCAGAATCACCGTGTGCAGCGTCGCCCCATCGCGCATCGGAATCATCACCTCCGACCGCACGTACTCCGGCCCGTGATAGTCCTTCAACGCCGCAGCAATTCGAGCCTTCCGCGCCGCCGCCTCATCCTCAGCCTTCGCCGGAACTGCCGCAGGCACCTGCGTCGTGATCGTCGGAATTGTCGTCGAAGCCGGCGCCGTCTGCGCAAAACCATACCCACCCAAGCTCCCCACCAACCCCAGACAAACCGCCAGCTTCATCGACCGCATGTGCACTCTCCCAAACAGCATCCACAACGCTGAACTGACAACTGAGAACTAACAACTGAGCACTGAGAACCGCCCCTAAGTAAGATTTCCCGGAGGCACGGTCTCACACAACCAGTTATTCCGCGCATGCGCTCCATCACAGAACGGGCGCTTCTCGCTCAACCCGCAACGACAAAGACTAATCGCCGGCTTACCCGTCAAATCCCACTCCCGCCCATCGGCATCCTTCAGCACAATATGCCCTTCCACCCGCAACGGACCATTCGGCCGCACCGTAATACAAACTGTCTCATCTGCCATATCCAACACCTCCATACGAACCTCCAGCATAGCAGCGCCGACTCCCCGACAGACCGCTCGCCCCCGCTGCTATCCTGAATATTCACTCAGCCCAACCGGGCCAACAGGACACGTCATGTATCGTCTCGCCACCGCGCTTGCCCTTTCGCTCCTCTTCGTCTCCAGCCACTCCATCGCGCAGGAACAGGACCCGGCCAAAACCGTCACCGACGAGCTGAATCCCAATTTCAAACCGCCCGCAATCACACCTGCCGCGGCGCCTGACTACGAAAAACACGTCGTCATGATTCCCATGCGCGACGGCGTCAAGCTCTACACCGTCATCGTCGTGCCCAAGGACGCCAAGGGAGCGCCCATCGTGCTCACGCGCACCTGCTACAACGCCGCCGGACGCGCCGCCCGCTCTACCTCCCCGAAGATGCTCGAAGCCCTCCCGCTCAGCGACGAGGACTTCGTCAAGAACGGCTACATCCGCGTCTATCAGGACGTCCGCGGCAAGTACGGCTCTGAGGGCATCTACCTCATGACCCCGCCGCCCGTAGGCTCTGGCTTCAACACCTCAGGCGCCGACGACACCACCGACGCCTACGACACCATTGATTGGCTAGTGAAGAACGTACCGGAATCCAACGGCCGCGTCGGCATGATCGGCTCTTCCTATGAAGGCTTCACCGTCGTCATGGCGCTGCTCCACCCACATCCCGCGCTCAAGGTAGCCGCACCCGAAAGCCCCATGGTCGACGGCTGGATGGGCGACGACTGGTTCCACTACGGCGCTTTCCGTCAGCCGAACCTCGACTATTTTACGGAGCAGACAGCGAAGCGGGGTGAAGGCTACATGGTCCCCCGCGGCGGCCGCGACGAGTATGCGAACTTCCTCCGCCTCGGCAGCACCGGCGACGCCGCCCGCGCCATGGGCGAAGATCAACTTCCCTTCTGGAAGGTGGTCGAAGCCCATCCCGCCTACGACGCCTTCTGGCAATCCCAGGCCCTCGATCATCTCCTCGCCGCCAAGGGCCTCACCGTCCCCACGCTCTGGGAGCAGGGCGAGTGGGATCAGGAAGACATGTGGGGAGCCATCCATTCCTACCGCGCCATTGAGGCCACGCACAAAAACGATCCGCTCAACCACATCGTCATGGGCCCGTGGTTCCACTCGCAAATCAATCGTAGTGGCCGCAGCCTCGGCCCTTTCCAGTGGACGACGGACACAGCCGAACAGTGGCGTCGCGACTACCTCGTTCCGTTCTTCAACACCTACCTGAAGCCCGGCTCTCCCAAATTCGATCTCCCCAAGGCGCTCATCTATGACGCCGGCGGCGAAAACCTCGGAGGCCTCGGCACCGACCACTGGGACACCCCCAAAGTCTGGCCCACGGTCTGCGAGAAAGGCTGCCCCGAAACCTCGAAGCCGCTCTACCTCACCGCCAACGGCACGCTCTCCTTCGAAGCCCCCACAGCCGGCGCACCCGACGAGTATGTCTCCGATCCCGCCAATCCCGTGCCGTTCTCCCCACGTCCCTATGACGGCTCCAACTGGCGCACCTGGCTTGTCACCGATCAGCACTTCGTAGAAGGTCGCCCCGACGTCCTCACCTATATCTCCGAGCCCCTCAAGGCGCCCCTCAAGCTAGCAGGCGAACCGGTTGCTCATCTCTGGGCCTCCACCTCCGGCACCGACTCCGACTGGGTCGTCAAAATTATCGACGTCTACCCCGACGTCCCGATGACTCGTGGCGCAGGTGCGGCAGGCGCGGGCGACACCGGCCCCTTCGCCGGCGTCCTCGGCACCCCCTACAACATGAACGGCTATGAGGCCCCCATCGGCATCGACATCTTCCGCGGCCGCTATCGCACCAGCTTCGAGCACCCCTCTGCCCTCATCCCCAACCAGGCCGCCGAGTTCACCTTCGGTCTACCCATGATCGACCGCACCATCCCCGCCGGCCATCGCCTCATGGTGCAGGTGCAGTCGACGCTCTTCCCGCTCTACGACCGCAACCCGCAAACCTTCGTCCCCAACATCTTCAACGCCAAGCCCACCGACTACATCAAGGCCACGCAAAAGATCTGGCACGAACCCGGCAAGGCCAGCTACATCAGCCTACCCATCGCAACGGAGTAGGACTTCAACCACCCCGACGAACACAACAAGCCCCCACCCGCACACCTTTCATCCAACCTCCGCACCAACTGACAACTGAGAACGGACAACGAACAACTGGCTCTTAAAACTCCACCATCACCTGATCCACAAAACACCATCCCCAAGCCTCGCCCGGCTCCACCGACCGCATTACCGGATGCTTCGTCGCATGAAAATGCTTCGTCGCATGCTTGTTCTTCGACGAGTCACAGCACGCCACATTCCCGCACACCAAACACTCCCTCAGATGGACCCACTCATCGCCCATCGCGATGCACTCTGCACATCCCTTCGCATAGCTAGCCTTCGCACTCGGCACCGGCTTCAAATGTTCAAAATGATGACACGCCATAATCCCTCCTCGATTCCTTCCTCCAACCGCAAAACGAAATCATAGCGCCATTGCCCTACTTCGTCTCCCGCGCCATCTCCCAACGGTGCCCGAACGGATCCAGCACCCCTCCCACCCGCCATCCATGATCATCCGTCATCGCGCAAAGAACTGTCGCACCCGCCGCCACCGCGCGCGCAAACAGCGCATCCGGATCATCCACCACCAGAACCAGCCGCGTCGTCACGCCGCCCACGGTCTCCGGGCTGAAGTTGCGATTCTCCGGCGACTCGTCCGCCAACCAGAACTCCGCGCCATCCACAATCATCCGAGCCACCACGCCCCCCTCGTTATCAATCAGTAGAAGATTCTCCGCGCCAAATGCTCGCTTATAGAACTCGACCGCCTCCACCCCGCGGCCCTTCTTCACCGAAATCCAGGGTGCAATCACGCACTCTCGAATCGCACTCCGACCCGCCGTCGTCTCCATCGTCAACCCTCCAGACAAGCCCTCTGCGCCGCCAGCAACTCGCGAATCCCCACCTCCGCCACATCCAGCATCTCGTCCAGCTGCTTCCGCGTGTACGTCCCCTTCTCCGCCGTAGCCTGCGTCTCCACCAAACCGCCCCCCGAGGTCATCACGACATTCATATCCACCTCCGCCCGCGAGTCCTCCTCATACGCCAGGTCCAGCAGCACCCGCCCATCCACCACCCCAACACTGGTAGCCGCCACCATCTCCCGCATCGGAGACTCCTTCAAACTCCCCGCCTCCACCAACTTCCCCAGCGCCAACGCCAGCGCGGTACAAGCTCCCGTGATCGCCGCCGTCCGCGTCCCGCCATCCGCCTGCAATACATCGCAATCCAGAATCACCGTCCGCTCCCCAAGCAGCTTCATGTCCACGACGCTGCGCAGACTTCGCCCAATCAGCCGCTGAATCTCATGCGTTCTCCCGCCAATCTTGCCCTTTTCGGCCTCCCGCGGCGACCGCGTCAGCGTAGCCCGCGGCAGCATTCCATACTCCGCCGTCACCCATCCGCGTCCCGAGTTCCGCATCCACCCCGGCACCCCATTCTCAATCGTCGCATTGCACAAAACCCGCGTATACCCCACCTCAATCAACACCGACCCCTCCGCCGTCGCCACAAATCCCGGCGTCAACTTCAGCTCCCGCGCCTCATGCGCTCCACGTCCACCACTGCGATACAGCTCCGAACCCTCAACCTTAGTCATACCGCTCATTATAGAAACCCTTCCACTCCTCTGCTCCGAATCAGTACATCCATCACTGCAATTCCCAACCGCCTGTGCTACTGTGCATCCCATAGTCCTGTTCCATCTCGGGAATTTTTTCGGGAATTCCTGATCTCAAGGCTAAATCTGTCGATAGAGGTAAGAGTAGTCCCAACCCGTCGCGATTCAATCGTTCCAATCCGGAACGCGATAGGCCACTCAAACCAAACAATACCTGTTCACCCCGGAGATCACCATGCAGGCTCAACCGCAGAGCAATCTGGCCGCACGGGTTCCCTCACCGCACGGTTTACCGCCAGTCCCAGCGCCTTCCCTCAAGACGCAGCCCGCGCCGCATCCGGCGTCCTCCCTCGCCGAAACCACCGGCCTCGCCCACGACGCAGGAAACCTGCTCGCCGCGCTCGGTCTCTACTGCGATCTCCTCAAGGTCCCTGGCGTTCTGCGTCCAGAGCATCAGCACTACGCCACCGAACTCCGCCTCATCTCCGACCGCAGCTCCCAGCTCATCCATCGCCTCCTGGCGAAGCCCGCTACCAGCATCCTTTCGCTCAGCGCGAGCGCCGCCTCTGTTCGTCCATCCAAGCGTTTTCGCCGCCGCAATGCGCGCACCTCCGACGTCCTCGCCAACACCTCCAACCACGCCGCCATGTTGCTCAGCCTTACGCCTGTGCTCCGCCGCATCGCCGCCGGAGCAGCGGACGTCGCCGTCACGTGCCAGGATTCGCTTCCTCCACTCGGCTTTCCTTCCGAAACCATCGAGCGCATCACCGTCAATCTCGTCCGCAACGCCGCCGAAGCCATTCGGCGCGACCAGGCCCGCGCCTCCTTCGTTCCCTTTCTCCCCGCTGGCGAAATCCGTGTCACCCTCGCCGTCGTCGATGATCGTCTGCAGCTAACCGTCGAAGACAATGGCCCCGGCATGTCGCCAACCAACGTCGAGGCCTATCTTCATCCCGAGCCGCTGCCACCCGGTGCCAACCACGGCCTCGGCCACCGCATCGTCCATGAGCTGGCCGCCGCCAGCGAAGGTCAGCTCTCTATCCGCGTTCGCCCCGGCCAGGGCACCTCCTTCCGTCTCAAGTGGCCCATTCAAGCCGCCCTAACCGTCGAGCCCTGCCCTTCGAACATCCACTCAAGTCCCCCTACCCCCTAAGCACCTCCGAGGATCATCCCGTGCTAACCCCCAAGCTGTACTCACCCGATTCCATCGCCCCGCTTCCACCGGTCCCCCACCAGGCCCCCGCGCCGCAGCCCTCGACCGTCTCCTGGCCCCAGTACAAACCAACGTACCCCGTCTCGCGGAGCACCGACGCCGATCGCGCCCCTGCCCTCCGTGTCCTGGTCGTAGACGACGACGCCCCCGTCCGCAATGCCTGCTCCGAGATCGCCACCAGCCTCGGCTTCACCACCCAGTCCGCCGACTCCGTCTCCACCGCGCGCCTCGCCCTCGCCCACAGTTCCATCGACATCCTTCTCCTCGATTTGAAACTTCCCGGCGGCGGTGGCCTCTCTCTCCTCGAAGACATCCACGCCCATCATCCTCAGACCATCGTCATCGTCATGACCGCCTTCGCCACCGTCAACTCTGCAGTCGAGTCCATGCGCACCGGCGCGGGCGACTATCTCACCAAACCCTTCACCCTCGAAGAGCTCTCCACCACCCTCGAGCGCGCAGCGACGCGTCGCTCCTTCGACGTCGAATCCCGCCTGCTCCGCGACCGCCTCCGCACCGGCGCCTCCATGGGCAACCTGGTCGGCAACTCGCCCGCCATGGAGAAGCTCTACCGCATACTCTCCAAGGTCGCCGGTACCACCCATCCCGTCCTCATCGTCGGCGAGTCCGGCACCGGCAAAGAACTCGTCGCCCGATCCATCCACACCAACGGATCCAACGCGAACAAGCCCTTTCTCCCAGTCGACTGCGGATCACTCGCACCCGCAATGATCGAGGGAGAACTCTTCGGCTACGCCAAGGGTGCGGTCCCCGGAACCACTCGCGCCAAGGTAGGACTGCTCGCCGGTGCAGACGGTGAAACCATCTTCCTCGACGAAGTCGGCGAACTCCCCCTCGATCTCCAAGGCCGCCTGCTCCGCACCCTGCAGGACAAAATCGTCCTCCCCATCGGCTCCGATAACGGCGCCCCCTTAACCGCCCGCGTCCTCGCCTCGACCACCCGTGATCTCACCCAGATGGTCGAGACTGGCCGCTTCCGCAAAGACCTATACTTCCGTCTCAATGTCGTCACTCTCCGCATCCCCGCACTGCGCGAGCGGCGCGGCGATATCCCGCTACTCGCGGCCCACATCCTGGAACGCATGAAAGCCGAAAACGGCCTCGCCTACACCTTCGCCGACGAAGCCCTACACCTGCTCATGGAGTACGACTGGCCCGGCAATGTCCGCGAACTCGAGCGCGCCATCGAGCGCGCCTGCTCCCTCTCCAGCGGCCCCATCCTGCATCTAGGCGACTTCCCCACCCAGATGCAGGACTACCAGTTCCACGCCCAGCAATCCCTCCAGCAATTCAATCAGGCACTCAGCCACGGCGATGCCACCACCTTCTCCGGCTCGCCGGAAACCCTCACCGTACAGTCCATCGCCGACCTCGAAAAGCAAGCCATCCTCACTACCATCACCCAGCTCCACGGCGACAAACTACTAGCCGCCCGCCTGCTCGGCATCGGCAAGACCACCCTCTACCGCAAGCTCAAGGAATATGGCCTCGGCGAGGAGCTTGCATGACGAACCCTCAGTCCACCCCTGGTGCCCCGCCGCCCTCTCTACCCTCCACCCTCTACTCTCTACACTCTGCCCTTATGCCCACAGCCCTCCTCCTGATCGCCCCTGAATCCGCCGCCCAACCCATCGCGGAAGCCCTCCGCTCGGAACTCCACGCCGAAGTCGAGACCACTGCCAGCCGCCGCGCCGCGCTCACCTTCCTGCGTCGCAAGGACTTCGCCCTCATTCTCATCGACGAGAGCCTGGCCTCCGCCGAACCGGCAACCACCGACCTCCTCTACCAGAACTCCGGCAGCGCTCTCATCCTCGAGCTCAATCTCGCCCTCTCCAGCGCCGCACGCGTTGTCCGACAAGCCCGCAGCGCACTAGCCCGCCGCACCCAGGAACTTTCGAAGGCTCACACCGCAGCCGCATCCGCCCTCCAGAGCGAACTCAATACCGCCCTCGCCGGCGTCCTGCTCGAATCGGAGCTAGCCCTCCGCGACGCGTCCCCGATCCAGGCTCCACGCCTCCGTCACCTCGTTCAACTCGCCGGCGATCTACGCGACCGCCTCCGCGCATAGCTTCCAACCCTTCCCCTGGGTGCCCCATTCACGACGGCCCCATCGTCGTGGGTGGGCTTCACAGATCTTTCACCATAACGTAACGCGCGAACAACGCACACCGCGTGCGATCCTTCCCGACCGCTATGTACAATCTCATCTGGTCGCACAGACTATACCCCGATTCCCGACGGGTTGGTCGAGCATCCAATAGCTATACAGTTCGAGGAAAATCATGAAAATCACGCCCGGAAAACTTGCTGGTCTCAAATCCGTCTCCAACGAGCGCAATGTCATCGCCGCTGCCGCCATGGATCAACGCGGATCCCTGCAGAAGTCCCTCGCCAAGGAGCGCGGCGCCACCGCCGACGGCCACGATCTCGAAGTCTTCAAAACGCTCGTCACGGAAGTCCTCACCCACTACGCCTCCGCCATCCTCCTCGATCCCGAATACGGATTGCCCGCCGCCAAACACCGCAACGGCAAAGGCCTTCTACTCGCCTACGAGAAGACCGGCTACGACGCCACCACGCAAGGCCGCCTTCCCGACCTGCTCGATCTCTGGAGCGTTCGCCGTCTAGCCGAAGCCGGCGCCGACTGCATCAAGATCCTGCTCTACTACACCCCTCTCGACCAGCCCCGCATCAACGACATCAAGCACGCCTGGGTCGAGCGCATCGGCGACGAGTGCCGCGCCCACGACATCCCCTTCTTCCTCGAGTGTGTCGGCTACGACGAGCACGGCGGCGACGAAAAGGCCATCGAATTCGCCCGCAAGAAACCCGCCGTCGTCTCCGGCTCCATGAAGGAGTTCTCCAAGCCCCGCTACGGCGTCGACGTTCTCAAAGTAGAAGTCCCCATCAACATGGAATACGTCGCCGGCACCAAGGCCAACAAGGGCGCCAACGCCTACACCCGCGCCGAAGCCCTCGACCTCTTCCGCGCCGCCGCCGCCGAAACCACCCTGCCCTTCATCTATCTCTCCGCCGGCGTCTCCAACCCGGTCTTCATCGAAACCCTGGAGCTAGCCGGCGAATCCGGCGTAGCCTTCAACGGCGTCCTCTGCGGCCGCGCCACCTGGAAAGACGGCATCGCCATCTACGCCAAACAAGGCGCCGACGCCTTCCGCAAGTGGCTGGAAACCACCGGCGTAGAAAACATCCAGAACGTAAACAAGGCCCTCGAAGCCGCCAGCCCCTGGACCCTAAAGGTCAACCCATAACCACATAGGCAAGCGAGCGCCCGGCAAGCCAGCTCTCTCGGCAAGCTAGCCCTCCCGGCAATCGAGCGCCCCCCGGCAAGCCAGCGCCGTTGCTCGTTTTTCGTCGTCATCCTGAGCGCAGCGAAGGACCCCCGTATTTGCCTTTGCTCTTGCTTTTGCCTTTGCCTTTGCCTTTGCCTTTGCTTTTGCCTTTGCTTTTGCTTTTCTGTCTGTCATTCCGAGCGCAGCGAGGAACCTGCTTTCTCCCGTTCTTGCTCTTGCCTTTCATTCTGTCATTCCCTCTGGGAATCTGCTTCCTCCAAGAGCGAGCCGCCAAGCTCGCCCTTCACTATCAACCCACACGCAATTGCGCATCCGCACCATCTCCCATACCCTGACCACCATGCGCGCCATCCACCGAGCCCTCTCCACCGCATTCCTCGTCCTCACGCTCGCATCCCCAGCCCAAACCACCCACAAGCTGGACGCCGACGCCGCGAACCT
>NZ_LMUT01000005.1:105954-174410 GCF_009765785.1 Granulicella sp. L46 | reverse complement strand
CCCCCGACCCCCCCCCCCCCCCCCCCCGCCTCGCTCTCGTCCTCGGCTCGCTCGCCGACGCCAACCTCAAGCTCTACCGCTACGCCCAGGCCAGCGCCCTCTACACCCGACTCCTCACCGAAGCCCCCGCCGGCCTCTCCCCCACCCTCCTCAAAGACGATCAGGACGACGCCGACACCATCAAGCTCGTTCTCGCCGCCCCACCCCAAACCATCGACATCACCACCCCCATCGACATCCCCACCCACTCCGACCGCCTCTCCTCCATCACCGCCGACCTCACCGCCCACAACATCACCGCACCCTGGATCCTCGACACCGGCGCGAACTTCTCCGTAGTCTCCGAATCCTTCGCCCATCAGCTAGGCCTCACCCTCAGCACCGGCACCGCACACACCCAGGGAGCCACAGGCGCAGAAAATCCCCTCCACACCGCCATCCTCGACACCCTCGCCATCGGCACCGCCACCGTCCACAACGTCGTTCTTCTCGTCCTCCCCGACGCCAACCTCACCATTGCCACCGGCAAGAAAAAGTCCTACGTCATCCCCGCCATCCTCGGCTACCCCGTCTTCCAGGCCCTCGGCATCATTCGCTTCACGCACGACCACCGCTTCCAGGCCGGCCCCACGCTCACCCTCACCGACGACTCCTCGCCCATCTACCCCTCCCCCATCTATATGGAGAAGCTCAACATCCTCTTCTCCTGCCGCACCCACAATCTCTCCCGCCTCTTCCTCTTCGACTCCGGCGCCAACGCCACGACCTTCTTCCTCCCCTACTACCGCGAGTTCCCCGCCGACCTCCTCCACCAGAAGCAAGGCACGCGCAACGGATACGGAGCCGGCGGCACCTCCACCGATCACGTCTACGTCCTCGACCACGTCGACCTCGAACTAGCCAACCGCATCATCGACCTGCAGCACATAGCGGTCTTCAACAACCCGCAGAACACTCTCTCCGACGAATACGAAGGCGCCCTAGGCCGCGACCTCATCAACTCCCTCGACAGCCTAACCCTCGACCTAATCCAAGACCGCGTCTACGCCGGCAAGCCCCGCCGCTAGCACTCCACATCTGCACTCGTCTTTTGCCGAATCCCGTTGTTCGTCGTCATCCTCACCCTCGAGCGCAGCAAAGGGGAAGGATCCCCGCATCCGCTTTTGCCTTTGCCTTTGCCTTTGCCTTTCTTTCTGTCATTCCCTCTGGGAATCTGCTTCGGCCGTTGTTGTCTTTGCCTTTCTTTGAAAATTTCTAAAAGAAATTGTCATTCTGAGCGCAGCGAACGAACCCGCATTCTCCCGTTCTTTCTCTTGCCTCTCTTCCCCCCGGTACGACACAGCCGTCCCCGCTTGCCAATCTCCCCGCTCCCCCATACTCTTGCTGAAACCCTCATGCGCCCTCTCAGCCGAGCACTGTCCGCCCTACTGCTTCTCGCGCCCCTCACCGCACTCGCGCAAACCTACACTCCCAAAACCATCCGCATCGACGCACCCCCCGCCGTCGACACCGCCGAAGCTCTCCGCATCGCCGCCCTCCCCACCAACACCCCGCTCACCAAGCAACAAATCGAAGCCGCCCTCCAACGCATCGCCGACACCGGCCTCTTCAGCGACGTCGGCTACACCGTCAACGCCACCGCCCTCGTCATCAAGCTCACCCCGTCAGCCAGCAGCCAACTCCAGCCCGCGCACTTCTCCAACTTCGTCTGGTGGCAATCCGCCGACTTAGAATCCCTCCTCGAAGCCGCCGTCCCCGGCTACCATGGCCAACTCCCCGTCGCCGGCACACTCACCGACCAGGTCAAAGCCAAGCTCGTCGCCCTTCTCCACACCAAGGGTGTGGATGCAACGGTCGACGCACACGAGAACGGCTTCTCCGCAGACTCTGTCACGCTCAGCATCGTGAGCCCCTCCATCGTCATCGGCGACGTTCAGTTCCAGGACTCCGTCCCCGCACTTCACCCCCAGATCACAACCCTCCGGCACCGCCTCCACGGCCAGGATTTTGACATCGCCGAAACTACCAAGACTGTTCAGGAGAGCGTCAACGACATCTACCGGGACGCCGGCTACCTCGACGTCCAAACCACCGCCCCCACAACCTCCGCGCCGCACAAAGATCTCCTCACCTACGCCGTCGATCTCTCCTCCACCATCACGCCCGGGGACATCTATCACGTCTCCAACCTGCACATCAACGCAGCGCCACCCGTCTCCCAAGCCGACCTCGCCAAGGCTGCCAACATCAAACCCGGCGACGTCGCCTCACTCGCCGCCCAGCGCCTAGCCCGCGCCGAAATGCAGAAGCTCTACGCCGACCAAGGCTACTTAGAAGCCAAAGCCCTCTTCACCGCGCATCAGGACAACGCAGCCCACACCGTCGATTACGGCTGCAACTTCGTCCCGGGCGAAGTCTACCGCTTTGCCTCCATCGACACCTCCGCCCTCGCGCTCGACCAGCAAGCCGCCTTCGCCCGCGCCTTCACCACCGCTCCCGGAGCCATCGCCAACGCCGATCTCAGAACCACGATCCACCAGGCCCTCCAGTCTCTCAACCTCGGCTTCCCCGTCGGCCTTGGCATGGTCCCAGACCCCGCAAATCACACAGTAAAAATCATCCTCAAGACAGCCGCCTCCGCACACCCCAAATAATCCATCTCTCCCAGGAGCTTCCCTTGCGACCCCACCGAGTCTTCGCCGCCCTCCTCCTTCTCGCGCCCCTCGCAGCAGCGCACGCACAGTACTCCATCGCCAGCGTCACCTTCCGCCACGCTGACCCCTACGCGCCCGCCGAACTCCTCGCCGTCTCCGGCCTCAAACCCGGTCAGCTCCTTAGCAACGACTCCCTCGCCAACGCCGCCCAGCGCCTCCTCAACACTGGCCTCTTCGCCGACGCCACCATCAACTATGGCAACAGCGCCCGCGCCCGCGCCATCGTCGTCGACGTTAGCCCCATCCCGCTCGACCAGCTCCTCCCCGCCAGCTTCGAAAACTTCGTCTGGTTCACCCCCGAAGAACTCACCGCCGGCATCCACGCCCAGGTCCCCCTCTACCGCGGCGTAGCATCTGACGCCGGCTCCCTCCCCGACGACATCCAGGCCGCCCTCCAGCAAATGCTCGCCGCCAAAGGCATCACCGCCTCCATCTCCCACACCATCGCCGAGCCCACCAACCTTCAGCCCCACCGTGTCGTGAACTTCAGCATCGACCAGCCCTTCGTCCGTCTCGGCACCCTGCACCTCTCCATGGTTGCCCCGACCGGCGCCTCTGCAACGCTCTCTCCTGGCCTCCAGCAGGCAGCCAACGCCGCCACCCGTCATCCCTTCAACGAAGGGCTCACTGGCATCAATCTCTCCAGCATCCTCCTCGACCCCTTTCGCCGCGCAGGCTACGTCCAGGCTTCGCTCGACAACATCGAGCGCACCGTTGCCCCCGCACCCGCCGACGCTAACGCCAACGCCAACGCCAGCGCCTTCCTCGTCACCTACACCGCGCGCATCGTCACCGGCGACCCGTACAAAATCTCCACCCTCACCTGGAACCCCACGCCCCTCTACTCCGCCGCCGACTTCGCCCGCGACAACAAACTCCACCCCGGCGATCTCGCCAATGAATCCGACCTCGCCAAAACCGAAGCCGCCATCTCCAAGGCCTATCTCCTGCAGGGCTACCTCGACGTCTACGTCCTCTCCCATCCCGTCCCCGACGCCACCGCCCACACCGTCGCCTACACCTTCGAACCCGTCCCCGGCGAAATCTACCGTCTCAAGACCGTCAACGTCACCGGCCTCTCCCCGCAAGCCCTCCAGCAATTCAACGCCGACTGGCCCATGAAGCCCGGCGATCCCTACAGCGACCAAGCCGTCAACGCCTTCCTCGCCAAACACATCGCCCAGCCGCCCTTCCAGCCCTACGGCGCCGGCTTCAAAGCAGTAGGCGACCCCGCCACCCACGAGGTCGACCTAACCCTAATCTTCACCCCCAATAACCCCCACTAGCCCCACCAATCTCCCTGACAACTGAGAACTGACAACGCCTCAGAACCCCGACGGCCGCTCCCCCGCCACGCCAAACGCGGCCTCCATCGCCATCCCCGCCTCCACAATCGTTCCCTCATCAAACAGCCTTCCCACCAGCGACACCCCATGCGGCACCCGCCGCGGCTTAGCAAACTTCTTCACCGGGTTCTTCACATCAGGAGCCCAATCACTCCGAGCCTCACTCACCTCCACAAACCCCGCCCTTAGCGTCAACGACGGATGCCCCGTAAAGTTCGTAATCACCAAAAACTCATCCCGCAGACTAGGCACCAGCAGCAGATCCACGCTACTCATCACGCGTTCCATCTCCATAGCGACCATCCGCCGCAACCGATCCGCCTGCACAAAGTCCACCGCACTCAAAAACCGCGACTGCCGAAACGTATTCGGCCACGCATCCGGCACCTGCATCTTCAACTCATCGACCTGATGGTTCAGCGTGATCTCCTCAAACGCCGCCGCACTCTCCGCAAACAAAATAATGTTCAGCGAGTCATAAGGCCAATCCGGTAGCGACACCTCCACCGGCACCATCCCCAACTTCTTCACCGTCTCCAGCGCAGCGCGATCAACCTCCGTAGCAGGAGCCGTCTTCATCCACTCCGGAAAATATCCCACCTTCAGCCCCGCCACACTCTTCCCCGCATGAAACCGTAACCCCGCCGGAATACAAGCCACATCCTTCTCATCCGGCCCTTTGATCGACTCCAGCACCAGCATCGTGTCCTCCACCCCGCGCGCCATCACCCCCAACTTGTCGCACGTCCAGCTAAGCGTCATCGCGCCAGTCCGCGGCACGCGCCCAAACGTCGGCCGCAACCCCGTCACGCCATCCCGCATACTCGGCGACACAATCGACCCCTGCGTCTCCGACCCAATCGCAAACCCCACCAGCCCCGCCGCCACCGCCGCACCGGGCCCCGCACTACTCCCCGACGCCCCCTCATCCAGGTTCCACGGATTCTTCGTCTGCCCCCCAAACCACACATCATTCAACGCCAAGGCGCCCAGGCTCAATTTCGCCACCAGCACCGCGCCCGCCTCATTCAACCGCTTCGTTACGGTAGCGTCCTCCACCGGCACGCGATCCCGAAACGGCTCAGCCCCCCAAGTCGTCTTGATCCCCGCCGTATCCAGCAAATCCTTAGCTCCCCAGGGAATCCCATGCAGCGGCCCGCGATATTTCCCCGCAGCAATCTCCGCATCGGCGGCCCGCGCCTGCGTCAGCGCATGTTCCCGCGTCAGCGTAATCACGCAATTCAACTCCTTGTTGAACCGCTCCAGCCTCTCCAGATAAATCCCCGTCAACCGCTCTGACGTAATCTGCTTCGACAGAATCCACCATGACAACTGCGCCACCGAAGCAAATGCGATGTCCTCATCCTTCGCAGGCAGACGATCAACCCCGCGCGGACCTCCGCCCGCGTCTCCCCGAAGAACTCGACCGTTTGCGTCTACCTGCGGCTC
Organism: Granulicella sp. L46; assembly: GCF_009765785.1. GTDB lineage: Bacteria > Acidobacteriota > Terriglobia > Terriglobales > Acidobacteriaceae > Granulicella. The sequence continues at coordinate 168,901 of NZ_LMUT01000005.1, read as the reverse complement.
AACGTTCGTCCAAGCCACGCCCTGCACCTTCGGCATCAGCGGATTCCACACCGTAGCCGGCGCCACGTCATACCCGATCGCCAGCTTCCGCGGCCCCACCCGCCTCTCATACACCGCCGCCATACTCTGCCGCCAGTTCCCCGCAGCCTCCGCCAGATCCTTCCCCGACATCTCCACCTGCACCAGCTTCTCCGCCTGCACAAACGTCTCCACCGAAACCTCCGGCCCCGTAACCGGCGCCGTCCCAAACGCCCCAGGAGCACCCGGCGTACTAGGAATCTGAGGCCCCACCGGAACCTGCGGCCCAGCAGCCTGTGGCGTCTGCCCGCCCGACGCCTTCGCAACCATCGCCGCCCCCACCAACCCCATCGAACCCTTCGCCAAAAACTCCCTACGCGAACGCGCCATCCCAATCCTCCACACACTCTCTTCTGCAATTAAACCGTGCAGCCAGATATATCACCCACGACTCTCAAACCGACCCAGACTCTGTCATCTGAGCGCAGCCGAAGGGCCCGCTTTAGCTGTTGCCCTTGCCTTTCTTTCTGTCATTCCCTTTGGGAATCTGCTTCTTCCCTACTTCCATCCCGCCCCAAAAATAAATCCCCAAATTCACCCGCGAAAACCGCCCAAAATCCGCATGTCAATCCCCCATCACCTTCCGAAATCGCCAAAACCCCTACCAACACTGGCGATTTCTCTCCCAACAAGTTGGCATAGTTACCCCCACCCAACCTCTACAATAGAACTAGCCCTTCCCCCCCAACCTACCAAGGGGGCGCTCCCCAAGGTGCCGCAGCCCCAGCACCGCCCTAACTTCAATGGGTGCCAGACTTTACCCGTAAAGTCTCCGGCTGCCCTACTTTACAGCCAGAGAGCGGGTAACCCCGGGGGTACTTTCACCCCTAACCCACATGAATAGGCTACTTTAGAGGACAGGTATGACCGCCGGGGGGGAGGGGGGTACAACCTCCCCACAAACAAAAAGGCCGGGATTTCTCCCGGCCTTCCCTCACAACCAAAAGCCCTAAGCGTTAGCGGCTTCCGCCTCAGCCTTCGCGGTATCCGCTTCAGCCTTGGCAACTTCATTCTCGGCATCCTTGGCTGCCTTCAGAGCCGCAACGTCGCGCTCCTTCTTCGCCTCCGCAGAGTTCCGGCCCAGCTCATCGGCCATCTTCTCGGTCGTGAACGCCTCAATGACGTCGCCAACCTTGATGTCCTTGAACCCAGCCAGATCGATACCGCACTCAACACCCGAGCGCACCTCGGACACATCGTCCTTGAACCGCTTGAGCGACGAAATCTTGCCCTTCCAGACCTCTTCGCCGTCACGCAGCACGCGCACCTGGTTGTCGCGCCGGATCAGACCATCGGTCACCTGCGAGCCGGCAATCTGGCCAACCTTGGTGATCTTGAAGACGTTGATGACAGTCGCGCGGCCAGCATAATTTTCCTTGAAGACCGGCTCGAGCAATCCATACATCGCCTTCGTAATCTGGTCCTGCAGCTCGTAAATAATCGAGTGCAACCGGATCTCGACGTTCTCGCGCTCCGCAACATCGGTAGCCTTGCGGTCCGGCCGAACGTTGAATCCGATGACGACAGCATTGGAAGCCGAAGCCAGCAGAATGTCCGACTCGGTGATCGCGCCAACGCCCGAATGCAGCACCTTCACACGAACCTTTTCGGTCGACATTCTCTGCAGCGAATCGGCCAGCACTTCGACCGAACCCTGCACATCGCCCTTGAGGATGAGGTTGAGGTCCTTGACGCCCGCCTGCTTGATCTGTTCCGCAAGCCCTTCGAGCGACACCCGCGAGCTCTTCGCCAGCTGCGCCTCGCGCTCCTTCATCTTGCGGTACTGCGCAATGCCCTTGGCCTTGTCGCGGTCCGCCATCACGAGGAACGTATCGCCAGCATCCGGAATGCTCTCAAGTCCGAGGATCTCGACCGGAGTCGATGGTCCAGCTTCCTTGATCTCCTGCCCGCGATCGTTGAACATCGCGCGCACCTTACCAAACGTGTTGCCGACGATATAGCTATCGCCCGTACGCAACGTTCCGTTCTGCACCAGGATCGACGCAACCGCACCGCGACCACGATCGAGCTTCGCTTCGATGACCGTACCAACCGCGGGACGCTCCGGCGTAGCCTTCTGCTCGTTCACATCGGCAACCAGGCAGATCATCTCTTCCAACTGGTCGAGGTTAATCCGCTTCTTGGCCGATACTTCCACGAACTCCGTGTCTCCGCCCATCGACGTAGCCTGCACGCCGCGAGCAGCCAGTTGATTCATCACCCGGCTCGGATCAGCGTCCGGCTTATCGATCTTGTTCACCGCCACGATGATCGGCACCTTCGCCGCACGCGCGTGATCAATCGCTTCCAGCGTCTGCGGCATCACGCCGTCATCCGCCGCAACCACGATCACAACGATGTCCGTGATCTTCGCTCCGCGAGCACGCATGCGCGTAAACGCCTCGTGACCAGGGGTATCGAGGAACACGATCTCGCGTCCGAACGCAGGGGAATCCGGCTTCGTGATCTTCACCTTGTACGCGCCAATGTGCTGCGTGATTCCGCCAGCTTCACCTGCCGCCACATCGGTAGACCGGATCGCATCCAGCAACGACGTCTTACCGTGATCGACGTGGCCCATGATCGTAACCACCGGCGCACGCACCACCTCGACCATGTTGGACGTATCTTCCAACAAGCCTTCGATAGCCTCGTTCTCCAACTGCTCTTCGACCGAGATGACGGTAGCATCGGCGCCAAACTGGCGCGCCACTTCCTTCACCAGCTCGCCGTCCAGCGACTGGTTCACCGTCACCATCACGCCCTTCATCAGCAGCGTAGCGATCAGGTCCTTGCCGCGCACATCCAGCATCACGGCCAGGTCCTTCACCGAGATGCCTTCCGTCACCGTAATCGTCTTGGTAATCGGCACATCGCCCTGCGGAATCTGCGGCCCGCCAAAGCGCGGCACGCTGTATCCCTTGAGTGCGACTTCCTTGTTCTTCTCATAACGCGGTGCGCCACGGCCACGCGATCCCGCCCGAACCGGACGGCTCGGTCCCGGAGCCTCGCCCGGAGCAGGCATCAACCCGCCCGGAGCAGCTCCTGGCCGATTCCCAAAACCTGGTCGTGCCGCGCCAAAGCCCGGTCGCGGAGCAAAGCCCGGACCTCCCGGACCTCCGCCCGTTCCGCCCGGAAACGTCCTCGTCGGATGCATCGGACGGCGAGCGCCCGCAGCCATTCCCGGTCGCGAGCCCGGTCCTCCAGGCCCTCCAGGTCCACCCGAAGGATTCGATCCCTGGTATCCAGGACGTGGCCGCTGGAAGATAGGCGTGCGCGGCGGTCCGCCTGGAGGCGGAGGCGGCGCACTGTACGTCGGTCGCGGTCCAGTCTGCGGCATCACGACGCGCCGCGGCGCCGGAACACTGGCAGCCGGTGCTGCAGGAGCTGCCGCAACCGGTTCCGGAGCCGCAGGAGCAACAGGCTCGGCAATCGGAGCAGCCGCGGCCGGAGCAGCCGCTGGAGCGGGCGTCGGAGGCGCAACCGCCGCGGGCTTCACGACCACTGGCTCAGAAGGCGGTACAACCGCGACAGCCGGTGACGCAGACGCCGCAGCCGGCCGCGCAACAACCGGTCCCGTGACAGGACGGCTCGCGATAGCGGGCGCAACAACGTAATTGGGTGCAGCAGGCCTTGGAATCGGCACAATGCGCCGCGGAGCTGGAGCCGCAGGCGGCGCAGCAGCCGCAACCGGTGCCGCGGGTGTAGCCGCAGCAACGTGCGCCACGACCGGCGCTGCTGAGGGCGCCGACGCGGGCCGCGCCACAACCGGCGGACGGTTTGTCGGAGGCGCCACGGTCACTGCTGGCCGCGGAGGAGGCGCATTGCGCGCTGCCGTCTCTGCCTGCTTGCGCTCTAGAATCGCCTTCAGCGCATCGCCTGGCTTCGAGACGTGCGAAAGATCAAACTTGGGCTTGGTGTCAACAGGCGCCACGCGGGACGCACTCGTGCGGCCTCCACGGCTGAAGTAGCCGCGCACCTTCTCGGCCTCATCCTCTTCGATGGAGCTCGAATGCGTCTTCTTCTCGGTGACGCCAACCGCCGTAAGAGCATCCAGAATGGACTTGCTCTTGACCTCTAACTCACGTGCAAGATCGTTGATGCGAACTTTGCTCATCTATCCCTTTTGTAGGGGCTGGCGGTCACCCGCTCGGCCCTTTTCAGTTCCACTGCGCACTTAGCTGTTCATATCAGCCTCAATCGAAGGTGGAGTTCGTTCAAGGCTATTATCCCTTGAATCTGTTAACTTTTCAGCCGTTTGGCTGGGTTTTACAGCGATTTTCGAAATACGGCCAAAAACTCCGCCGAACGCGCCCGCACTAATCACGGTCGCGCTCGCCGTCGTCGATTCCTTCATCCGAGACTTCCTGGGCCTGATCGACCAGTTCGTCTACGGTGTCGTTATCCAGTTCAATGCCCGCTTCGCGAGCGTCGTTATCGTCATTCGCGTCGATATCCGAAGACTCATCCTCGGCCTCCGCGATATCCTCGGCTGAAAACTCACTGACTTCTTCCGCTGAGCCCACATCGGCTGCCTGCCCAGCAAGAATCTCTTCCGGCGTATTGGTCATGGAATGTACCTCGTCTCCCGCCTCATCGGATGCAGCCGCCGCGGCAATGGCTTCTTCGCCCTCTACAAGAGCCGGCTCAGAAGGCACCGGAACCGGACGCTCCTCACCCTCTTCATACTGTCCGAAGTAGTGGCGAACGGCGACGGCAATCTTCTCGACCGTCTTCTCACCAATGCCCGGGATCTCGCTGAGCTCTTCGGCGGTCATATCGGCAAGCGCCTCGACGGTCGTAATACCGGCCGCAATCAGCTTCTCCATCACAGAATCGCCCAGCTCGACAACCTGCTCAATCGGCGTCGAAGGTCCGCCGCCCATGGCCTGCATCTGCTGCTCGACCTCCTGCCGCTTCTCTTCTTCGCTCTTAATGTCGATCTTCCACTGCAGCAGTTTCGCCGCCAGGCGAACATTCTGCCCCTTCTTGCCAATCGCCAGCGATAGCTGCGTGTCATCGACGATGACCTCGAGCTGCTTCTCCGCAAGATCCGTAATCGAAACGCGCGAGACCTTCGCCGGCTGCAGCGCCTTCTCGGCAAACGTCGTGATCTCGTCCGAGTACTCAATGATGTCGATCTTCTCGCCGCGCAACTCGCGGATAATCGACTGCACGCGCATGCCCTTCATGCCAACGCACGCGCCAACCGGATCAACATCCTTATCGCGGCTCATCACCGCAATCTTGCTGCGCTCCCCTGCCTCGCGGGCGATAGCGCGAATCGTCACCGTGCCGTCGTAGATTTCGGGCACTTCGGACTGGAACAGCGACTGCACCAGCGCCGGCGCCGCGCGCGACACGATCACCTGGGGACCTTTGGCCGCGCGATCAACGCGCAGCAATACCACGCGCACCCGCTCACCAACGGCAAACTGCTCCAGCCGCGACTGCTCACGCTTCGGCATCCGCGCCTCGGTCTTACCCAGGTCGAAGATCACATCCATCGGCTCCAGCCGCTTGACCGTCGCCGTCAGAATCTCACCCGCACGATGCGCATACTCGTTGAACACGGTATCGCGCTCGGCCTCGCGAACTTTCTGGAAGATGACCTGCTTGGCCATCTGCGCGGCAATGCGTCCCAGCGGTGTGGTGTCCTTATAGAAGCGCAACTCTCCGCCTACTTCAACCTCAGGCGCCAGCTCGCGAGCCTGTTCCAACGTCAGCTGGTTGTCCGGGTCCTCGACCAGCTCCGGCGTCTCCACCACGGTCTTGTACACGTACGCACGAATCTCGCCGGTCTCGCGGTCCATCTCGCCGCGCATGTTCTCGACCGTCTTGTAGTACTTGCGGGTCGCGAGCGCGATAGCGTCTTCAACCGCGTTCACCACGATCTCAGGGTCAATCCCCTTCTCGCGTCCCAAAATCTCAATCGACTGATACAGAGCACTTGCCATGTCGTCTCTCACTTCTTTCGGCGATCTACCGCCGATGATTCAATTTCCTTACCGTCTGAAACCTTGCCTAAATCTCCGCCACCAGGTTCGCCTTCTCCACATTTGCCAGCGGTATCTCGACCGTCTGCGCCGTCTGTGTCTTCTTTGCCTTCCCCTTCTGCTTCACCGCAGAAAGATCGAGCATAATCGTCTTCCCATCAAACGCCGTCAACCTGCCCGTGAAATGGCGATTGTTGTCGATCGCTGTAAACGTCTGTACCTTCGCCAGGCTGCCCCGAAAGCGCTCGTAATCGACAGCCTTCAGCAGCTTTCGCTCCAGCCCCGGAGAACTCACCTCCAGCGTGTACTCCGAACCAGGGATGAGATCTTCCACATCCAGCACGGTTCCGAAGTCGCGAGCAAAATTCGCACAATCTTCATGGGTTACCCCAGAAAGCGTTTCAACCGGAACACCCTTGGGAAGGCCTGCTTCCTCATTGGATGCTGCCTCCGCCGCAAACTTGGCACGCGCCTCTGCATTCTTCTCCAGAAACACCCGCAGTATCCGATGCTTCGCCCCGCCCGTGAACTCCAGGTCCACCAGGTCGAGCTGGTGCGAGGCCGCAACGCGGTCAGCCGTGGCGCGAATTGTCTCCATCTGCAAAGCCATAGTGCTTACGGCAACTTCCCGTCTTGTCGTGCTTGGGTTGAGCGGGTGCTTTCACCGTCCGCCAACCTGTGTTTAAAGCAAACAAAAAGTGGGCTCTCGCCCACTCCTCTCTTCCGCCACTTTTCCGGTGTACTCACGGATACCGACCGTTTGCCAGACGGCTGCTTTCAGCGGCAGAACAAATTCGTCTGCTTAGGGAATTTTAGGCCAAGTCCACCGAAAGTTCAACTCTGGCCTCTCCAGTGCAACAATAGAGAAGTATGATCCCTACTCAAATCCCCGAAGCGCTCACGTTCGACGACGTGTTGCTGGTTCCAGCCTACTCTGACGTAGTGCCCACCCAGACAAGCACCCAGACCCGGCTGACTAAGAAAATAGTACTGGCTACCCCGCTGATGTCGGCTGCCATGGATACCGTGACCGAATCGCGTCTGGCCATCGCCATGGCCCAGCAGGGTGGTCTCGGCGTCGTCCACCGCAACCTGACCATCGAACAGCAGGCCGGCGAGATCGACAAGGTCAAGCGCTCCGAGAGCGGCATGATCGTCGACCCCGTCACCATCGAGCCCGAGCGCCCCATCTCCGACGCGCTCGAAGTCATGCGCCGCTTCAAGATCTCCGGCGTGCCCGTCACCAAAAAAGGCAAGCTCGTCGGCATCCTCACCAACCGCGATCTGCGCTTCGTCTCGCGCACCGACATTCCCATCAGCGACGTGATGACCAAGACCGACCTCATCACCGTTCCCGTCGGCACGACCCTCGAACAAGCCGAGCACATCCTCCACCAGCATCGCGTCGAAAAGCTCCTCGTCGTCAATGACGACTACGAACTCAAGGGCCTGATCACCGTAAAAGACATCCAGAAGAAATTGAAATACCCCAACGCCAGCAAGGACGAGCAGGGTCGCCTGCGCGTCGCCGGTGCGATCGGAGCCACAGGCGACTTCCTTGAACGCGCCGCAGAGCTCGTCAAGTACCGCGTCGACGCCCTCGCCATCGACTCCTCGCACGGCCATTCCACCCGCGTCCTCGAAGCTGTTGCCGAATGCAAGAAGCGCTTCCCCGAAGTTGATCTCCTCGCCGGTAACGTGGCCACCTACGAAGGCACCATGGCCCTCATCGACGCCGGTGCCGACGCAGTCAAAGTCGGCATCGGCCCCGGCTCCATCTGCACCACGCGCATGGTTACCGGCGCCGGTATGCCGCAGATCACCGCTATCGCCGAGTCCTATCGCGCCGCAAAATCACGCGGCATCTCCATCATCGCCGACGGCGGCATCAAGTACTCGGGCGACATTACCAAGGCCATCGCCGCAGGCGCCAGCGTCTGCATGATGGGATCGCTCTTCGCAGGCGTGGATGAAAGCCCCGGCGAGACCATCCTCTATCAGGGCCGCAGCTTCAAAACCTATCGCGGCATGGGCAGCCTGAGCGCTATGGCCCAGGGTGGCGGTGAACGCTACTTCCAGAGCAAGGCCGACATCGACGAATTCTCATCCGGCGACCGCCCCTCCATCACCGCGCGAGAAGAGAGCGGCAATCGCCTTGCCAAGTTCGTCCCCGAAGGCATCGAAGGACGCGTACCGCACCGCGGACCGCTCGAGGCGATGGTCTACCAGCTGGTCGGCGGCCTCCGCTCCGGCATGGGCTACCTCGGCTGCGCAACCATCGAGGATCTCCAGGAGAAGGCGAAGTTCGTTCGCATCTCCGGCGCCGGCCTCCGCGAAAGCCACGTCCATGACGTCGTCATCACGCGTGAGGCTCCCAACTACCACGTGGAATAGCCCTCTCCAAGACCTAGTTTGCCTTAAAGCTTGAGAACTCCGAGCGAAACGATCCCTCTGGCGCATTTGTGTCGCGGACCATCGCTTCGAACCGATGCAGGGTTATAAATCCGTTGCGCTCGTACAAATGGCGCGCTGGCAGGTTAGCCTCTGTCACCGTAAGCGAGAGTTGACGAACCCCACGCTTCGCACCCTCACGCGCACAGTGCTCCAGCATCATCTGACCGAGTCCATGACTGCGCAGAGACGGCGTAATGCAAATTTGCGTGATGTGGTCGACATCGCTGCGCACCTTGGAGCAAAGCAGTACCGCCTCGATGGGGGCAGTCCGTTGGGTGGTGTCATTGCCGCCATTGCTGTGTGCCAACGCTGCGGCGTCCCGCAGCACCCAGGAGTTCTCCGGATCGAACACACCGCAGCCGGGAAATCGGATAATGTTGTGCAGAAACCGCTGCGCCCCGTGCAGCGTACGATACTGGTCGTTGATGCCTGCATCCATATGGTTGGCATAGCAACGATGGATCAGCTGCGCGGTTCCCTCGTAAAACTCCGGCTGCCAGGCTTGTAGAACCAGACTCCTGCCAGGATGCAGCGAAGCGAGATCGGTATCCATGCGCGATGGATGAGCTTCTAGGTCGCGCAGCATAAAACACCGCGGGAAGCTCACAAATCCGCGCGCCTGAAACGTCTCACAGAGCGCCCCATCCGGAAACATCAGCAGCTGCGACTCGATACGATCAACTCCCGGCGTAGCCTGCACCAGCTCCAGCAGATGATGCAAAAGCGTATCGCAGATCGGGTTCTCCGTGGACTCGGTCTCGCCGAACGCGTAGACGTCCCCAATCACGGCCTTCGCTCCCTCGCAGACGCAGAAGGCGTAGCCGACGATGTTTCCCGCCTGGAGCGCAACAAAGCCCGGAAGAATTCGGCTATCCAGGTAATCCAGCAGCATGTTCGAGGCGCGGCCATAGTCCCAGTGCAACCGCCGCTGCCAGCGCTCAGCCTCGTCGCGCAGTAACGGCCTCAACTGCGCCGCTGAGAAGTGGCGAAGGTCCAGTATCTCGAGTTGCGCGAAGTGACTCAGCGTTTGGCTCAACTGCGCTCGACCTCTAACTTCCTAACTCCGAGGATAGACCCTATACACCGATAGCCCCTGCGCCTGATACAGAAGCAGTGGCTGTGTAAATCTCCCCTTCAGATAATTCTCTAACAAGGGTTCATCGCGCGTAGGAAATACCACCAGGTGTTCACCTTCAGGAACCCCCCCGCTGGTGTAGCTGACGATTTGCTGATCGCGATAGAAAGCCAGTCCATATACCAGGTCACGGCGCACATTGAATTCGGCGACCACCGTTGCATTCGGATCGGCTTGCTGAATCTCCCGCGCCAGGGGACGAGCGGAGTAGTTGAGATCTAGCAGTCGCCCATTTCTGCCCAGCAGAAAATACAGCAGAATCACCAGCGGAATCATCGTCACCAAACGCAGCATACGCACACCGTAATGACGTGTCGCCAGGACAACCATCAGCCCCGCCGCAATACCGAGCACGATCGCCACGGACAATATCCCCGCCGCCGGAATCAAGCGTTGGTAGACCATGTACTGCGGGCAAAGGATCAGAACGAAAGTTAGAACGGCCGTCAGCACCCCATGGGTGTACAACAACCAGTTCGAGATGCCCTGCCTCCGAATCCGAAACAGGTAATCCCCCGTGAGGATCGCCAGCGGCGGCATCGAAGGAAGAATGTAGCCAGGAAGCTTGGAATCGGAGAAGGAGAAGAAAATAATTGGAAAGAGCGCCCACAGCACTAGGAACTCCGGGAACGCGTCGCCGGCGCGAACGTGGCCTACGTACCGCTGCCGTTTGGAGCGAGCCTTCCACTCCGCAAAAGAAGTGGACAAGCCGTCGACCAACGCGCGAACAGATAGCGCCGTCCACGGCATCATGCCCAGAATGAGCACGACCAGATAATAGTAAAACGGCTGGCGATGATGGTAAAGATTGGTCGTGTAACGCTCTAGATTGTGCTTCCAGAAAAACTCGTTTAAAAACGTGGGATTTCGGCGCTGCACTGCGATATACCAGGGCAATACCATGACTAGGTACAGCACAATTCCCGGAATCCAGATCGTTCGGCGCAGGGCCGACCACTCACGGCGCAGACCCAGAAATAGACAAATAATCGACAGCGCAAGAAAGGGCGCTACCGGACCTTTTGCCAGCGTGGCCGCGGCGCCAAAAAAATAAAGATCGAACAGCCAGAACTTCTTGCCCGTCTCATACCACGCATACCAGCCCAGCATGCCGATACAAAAAGGCGCTGCCAGCTGCATGTCTGTCGAAGCGCCGCGCGAGAACGCGAACATCGCGATAGCCGACACCATAATGAGTGCGGCATCGAGGTGCCCCCCTGGCCGGAAGCGCTTAAGATGCAGGAACGCCAGAATGATGAGAGCCAGCGCTCCCGTGGCCGAAGCCAAACGCGCCGTCCAGTCGTAAACGCCAAGCTCGCGATAATAACCCATCGCCCGCCAGTAATAGAGCGCCGGCTTTTCCAGCCACGGCTTGCCATACAGTATCGGCGTTACCGTGCCGCCCATCAGGCATTGGTACGACGCTCGAAGCGACGCAGCCCTTAGGCTGTTCGGCAGGATACTCGCGTGCACCGCATCGCATGTCGCGGTATGGGCCGCAAGCATCTCGCGCGCAATCTGCGCATATCGCGGCTCATCCGCTCCCACCAGCCCCAGCTGATCCCCACCAAAAATCGGAATCAGGCCATAAAAGAGGAAGAAGCCAACAAACAGCAGCAGAACAACGAACTCTGTGGCGGTATAGCCCAAATGAGTATGACGTATCCAGTGCACGACGCCGTTCGCGCCGCCTGGCCGCGTCGACGACGATGCTGCGGCGGTTGAGTCCGAAGGCGCAAGCGCGGATTGGGGGAGGTCCGTCAAAGTGATATCAGAGAGTTCAGTTGCAAGCGCAACTCGTTTTGGCCGAAGCCCTTGCAGGTCTACTTGAACCGCCTGCTGCATATTCGCGAAGCGAAACTTAGGCTAACAGAATCGACGGCAGCGTAGGAGCGTCGATCGATGCAGCTTCGTCCCGCAGGGGTAAACAGGCCTCACGCATGTGTGCAACGATGCGGCGAGTCACTTCCGCGAGCGTCCCCTCCATGCTGCAGCCGCTTGCATTGCGATGCCCGCCGCCGCCAAAAGCCTCGGCAATTACCGACACGTCCAGCGCTCGCCGGCTTCGCAAACTCAACCGGAATTGATTCTGCTCGGGCAATTCGCGCAGAAAAGCAGCCGCTTCGACCCCCACAATGCCAATCAGATGATTCGCCACGCCCTCGCAGTCCTCCACGCTCGCACCCACACGCTCCATCTCCTCCACCGTCACATGACTCCACGAGACCGCACCCTCAATCTGGATGTTGCTGAGCGCTATGCCAAGCAATCGCACCTTGCTTGGCGGGTTTGAAAAGTAGACATCCGCGGCTATGCGATTCGGATTGGCCCCACTCTGCACCAGATGCTCCGCCATCGCGAAGGTAGAAGCACTCGTGCTCGGATAGTTGAAGGAGCCGGTGTCAGTAAGAATCGCCGCGTAAAGGCATTCAGCCATCGAACGGCTGATCGGAATTCCTGCCGCCATTGCAAGGTCGTAAATCATGCAACCGACAGCGGCCGCCTCCTGGTCGATCCAGTTAAAGTTGGCAAACTCGCGACCGCTGCGGTGATGATCAATGTTGATCGTCAGCGCCGGCGATGCCGCCTCAAACTGGCGCCTATCAATACTGCTGCGCTCAATCGAATCGCATTCGAGAAAGATCGCCGCATCCACAGGCGGAAAGGTGCTCGCAACTCGATCGCTTCCATCAAGAAACCGAAAGTTCGCTGGAACTGGATCCACAAAGCACACCGTGACTTGCTTACCCATCACCTCCAACAGATGCATCAATCCCAGCGCAGAGCCGATCGCGTCCCCATCCGGACGGAGGTGTGAGCTGATCACGAAGCTGCTGCGTTCGCGGAGAAGCTCGAGCAAGGCGGCAATCGAGGCCTTATTTTTCATAGCAGACAAAAAACTCCGAGCCAGCTCACTGAGTTGGCTCGGCTGGTTTCGACGTCTCCTTCGCACCCTTACCGGCAAGTTTATTGCGGCGCTTTTCCATACGCCCCAGCAGCTCATCCATGCGTGAGTTGATCTTTTCCGAGCGGTCGATTGCGAAAGTGATCTCCGGAACATGACGCACGTTCATGCGTTGACGAATCTCGGTGCGTATAAAGCCGCGCGCCGTCATCAATCCTTCCAGCGTCGCCAACTCTTCCTGCTCCGTACCCACTACAGCAATAAAGACACGACAACTCTTTCCGCCCGGCGCTAAAACCACCTCGGTAACATGACAAGGCGCAATGCGCGGATCAGATAATTCGCCCTCCAGCATAGCTGTGATTTCTTCGGCGAATGTGTTGACGACGCGACCGCGGTGATACGTTCTGGCTCGTTGCTCGGGCATGGCTGACTCTACAGGTTAGCATCCCTGAGGCGGCGAAATACCCACATCTGTCTTTTAATCATCCAGCGACAGGTCGCTTTCAATATAGCTGTCCACAATCTCACAACCCAGGCCCACGGCCAGACGGCGAGCCGCCGTTTCCACCTCGCGCAACTGGCCGCTCAAGTAGGCTGTCGAATTCGAAATGGCGACCACCCCCAGCGTTGCCCGGTTCCACAGCAACGCATCGTCCAGCTCTGCGATCGAGATATTAAACCCGTGCCGCAGCCTGTCCTTCAGCGACCGCACCACCTGGCGACGGTCCTTAAGCGACTGTGCATGTTCAATCGCGAGTTCGAGGGTCAGCGTTGCAATCGGCATCATTCACAAGACAAAGCGATTAGCTGCGCGCAGGTGCCGTCGATTTGCGCTCCACGAACGTCGGCAGCACAAGAATCGACTCGGACGCTTGCGCCGTCGCATCGCTCGCCTTCGGATGGCGTATACGGTGCAGAAGAGCCGTCGCAGCCGCCCTCCCCATCTCTTGCAGCGGCTGCCGCACGGTAGTCAGCGGGGGATTATTCGTCGCTGCCCCAACCACGTCATCAAAGCCCAGCACCGACACCTCCGATGGCACATCCACCCCGGCTTCGCGCAGGGCCACAATCGCCCCCATCGCAGACAGATCATTAAACGCAAAGATCGCGCTGAAGGGCATACCCTCTGCCAGTAGCTTGTGCGTCGCAACGCGCCCCGGCTCCGGCGTCGGATCATCGCCCTCCAACGCAATCACTAGGTGCGGCTCAATCGCGATCTTGAGCTCGGCAGCGACCCTCGTGATCGCCTGCCAGCGGACCTCCGTATCAGAACTGAAACTCTGCCCCTTGATAAACGCGATCTTGCGATGACCCAACCGCTGCAGGTGCTCGAGTGCATAGCGCGCCGCGAGATTATGATCCAGCTCAATATTCAGGATCGACGGCGAACGCAAGTGGCCCGACACAGCTACGATCGGCACCGGCAGCTCAACATTCAGCGCGGAGTCAACCGCAATGATGCCTTCAACGGCCCGCGAAAGCAGCAGCGCAGGATAGTCGCGCAGCAGCTCCTCACGGTGATGGTGGCTCACCACGAAGTAGAAGAAGCCGCTGATCAGCAGCACGTCTTCAATCCCGCTCAGAACAGCCGCCGAGTAGCCACCGCTGATCTCCGGCACCATCACGCCGATCGTCTGCGACCGCCGGCTACGCAAGCCGCGCGCCAACGGACTGGCCTTATAGTTCAATTCAGCCGCAGCCGCGAGCACGCGCTTCTGCGTCGTCTCCGAGATACGGTGCGCGTTTCCAGAGTTGTTGATCACCCGTGAAACAGTGGTCTGCGAGAGCCCCAGGTGCTTCGCCAACTCCTTCAGGGTGCGCCCGGAACCCATGTGTTTGATTGCATTTATCTTGCGTTCTTCAGTCATAGCGGCAAATCGACCATGAGTCTCACGAAGCGAATCCACGTTCAACTGTAATGCATGGTGCAGAGCTGTAATGCAAAGGGCGCGCCGTAGCGCGCCCTCTGCCGTTCATCTAGCATCGGTTTAGAACGAGAAGCGCGCCTGGAAGCTCACTGTGCGTGATCCAAGCATGACGTTCGAGTTGCCCAGGTTGACACTCCCGAAGTTCGAATTGTTGATGTTGTTCGAGATCGAGGCAACATTGAGGTTGGTCTTGTTGAACAGGTTATAAGCGTCGCAGCGAATTTCGATGCTCGCGTTGTCGCCCAGAACCCGCGCCTTCGGAAGGCCAAACGCCTTCGTCAGCGACGCGTCAAAGTCCTCATATTTTGGACCATTGTAAGAATTACGCGCAATGCCCGGAAGTGGAGGCAGTGCTGCGTTGACTCCCGGGAATTGTCCGGTCATCGCCGCCTGGAAGTTCGGCACGTTGAAGTACTTGTTGGAGTAAGCGACGACCGTCAAACAGTTCGGATACTGGGGGTTGCCAGGAACACAGGTAGGGTTGTTGACGGCCGCTTTGGCAGAAACCTGATTTGTCAGGATACCGGGGAAATTGCTACCCGATACGAACGCGTTATTGCTGGTCGATGTTCCGCCACCGCCGAGATACTGAGGACGCAAATTGTAGTAGCCGCAATATGCGTTGCAGTAAAGCGATTGCGCCGTTCCGAAATTTGGTGTCCAGGGAAATCCAGTATGAATGTTATAGATTCCGCTGAACGACCAGCCACCCGCAATCTTCTCCAGCCATCTGTTGTTGCCCTTGAAGAAAACAGGCTGCCAAAGACCGAACGCCTTGAAAGACTTCCCAACATTGAAGTCGGACCGTCCCCACGAGTAAAACGGGTTTTCCGGATAGTATGGATCCTCTTCATACGGTCCAGAAGCATTGTCCATGCTCTTGGCCCACATAAACTGGGCGTCCACCTGGAAGTGATGGGCCATCGGATGCTTCAACTCCGCCAGGAAAGCGTTGTTATTGGAAGAGGCATCGTTGGGATAGTAGTCCAGGTTGGTGATCAAAGGATTGAGCGCGACACCCCGAACGAGCGCAGTTGCCATTGCGTTTGTCTGGGTATTCAGGTGGTGCGACGAGCTACCTTGATAACCAATGCTTGCCACGAGTTGTTGCCCGATCTGATACTCCATATCCACCGAGTAGTGCTGGGTATAAGGCGTGGGGAGTCCGCCCGACGTGTTGCCGAACGCAAAGACGCTCGCACTACCCCCGGTCGGAAGATTAGCCGAGTTGAACGTTGTTTTCGTCGCGGGATTTGAGGCGAAGCCGTTTAGAGACGTCGGACTGCTCGAAATCCCATAGAGAATGTTCGGATTGATGTCTGTCGGCGATCCGCTTGGGAAGTCGTAATAACCTTGAGCCGGCGGATTCTGGTCCGCGTTCCCCGTGATCGCAATCTCTTGCTGGTTAAAGTTCAACCCATACCCGCCCCGGACAACGAGCTTGTTATGGAACATCTCCGGGCTCCAGTCAATCGCAAGCTGCGGCCCGAAGTTGCCCTTCTGAGGCGTGTAGAGATGTCCACCTTGCCGGATGCTAAGTCCGGTGAAGATGTCCCCGCCTGACCCGAAGACCACCACACCGAGATTATTTTGCGTGGTATAGGGCGCTCCAAAATAGGAGTAGCGGATCCCGGCATGCAACGTTATATTCGGCCGGATCTTCCAGTCATCCTGAACGAAGGCGCCAAACATATTCTCCCGAAAGTCCTGACGCGTTCCGCCCGGGAATCCCGTTGCTGTATTGAAGACTCCGTTCTCGTCTCGCGGAGCGTCGTTCAGAAAATCCCAAACGTTGTAGAAGTTATAGGTCGGACGTCCAATGGGATCGCTCAGGTAATGAAGGTTAGTGAAATCAGCACCGAACTTGATGGTCTGGTTACCCATCACCTTGGTAGCTACATCCTTGTAGCCATAGGTCCACTGGTTGAAAATGCTACCCAGGGCGGAACCAAACTGATTGAGTGTGATCGATCCGATCTGATCGATGTTGTCTTGTGGTAATCCAACCGGTGCCTGGGGATTGTCTGCAATCTCATTCCAGCGCCAGCCGGCTGCATTGGCACGCGCTTCATTCAAGAAAGTCGGAGCGAACGTATGGTTCCAGATGACTGAAAACGCATCGTTGATCTGATTGTGATGGAAGAGATTGTACGTACGTGAATTGGGGTTGTAGTCCGTGCTGCCCGCCGGCACCCAATAGATAGCAAAGGCTACGTGATCTTTCTTGGTCACGTCAGCATCCATACGACCGTTGTACTGCGTGTAGTAAGAGGAAAACGGGCTGGTCACAGCAAAGTCCGCAATATCTGCCACGTTGCTCAAACCACCGCCGACACCCGGATTGACCGAAGTACCCGTTGCCGTGGGGTCCTGCGTTCCCAGCGGATATAGCGCAGGATTAAGGGGAGAGCCAATATTCAAGCCCTGCCCGGCAATGGTATTGCAGTTCACCCCTTCCACCAGACCAATGCCGGCGCACGTTGCTGGGATGATTCCTGTAGCCGTCACACCTGCTCCCGGAAACGTCAGATACGTCGAGGAGATGCTGCCCGAGGGTCCCAGGGCGTCAAACGCCGACGTGTCATACCAGCCTGTTCCAGTAGTGGTCGAATTATTTGGCGATGTCTCATAGGCGAAGAATGCAAACACCTTGTTCTTCCAGATGGGACCGCCCACGCTACCGCCATACTGATTAAAGCGTGCCGTATCTCTCTGTGGGTTACTCGAATTCCCTTCGAACGTAAGCCCGTGCTGGTAAGCGTTCAACCCCGGCCTATGAATATTGATGAACAGGCCGCCGTGGATGGTGTTACTTCCGCTCTTGGAGGTCACGAGGGTCTGTGCGCCACTGTAGCGACCAACTTCGGCGTCATAGTCGTTGCTCACCACGCGCACGTTCGCCACCGACTCCAGGTCGGGGGTGATGACCGTGCTTCCACCCCATACCGCGCTCGATGTGCTGATACCGTCGATCGAGATGCCGTTGGTCTCCATGTGGCCGCCGTTTGAGTTCACCGGCGGTCCGTTCTCCGTTGGAGCCGTGCCACCCGAACCGCTGCCGTTCGCACCGCTCTGCTGCCCCGGCGGGGTATAGACGCCGCCACCGTTCGACTGTGCACCGTCACTGATCACACCCGGTACCAATTGGGTCAGGGTGAGAGGATCGCGGTTCCATGAAGGCATATGTTGAAGCTGGTTGTCGGTAATGGTGCCGCCTATGTTGGCAGTCTCTGTATCCATCGCCGAAACCGTTGAAGCATTAACGGTTACTTCTTGCGTAGTTCCACCCAGCGACATCTGCACCGTGAGCGAGTTCGCCTGCTCCGGGATGAACGTCAGATCCGTCAACACCTTCTGCTGGAACCCCGTGTGATCAACAGTCAGCGTGAATGTGTCAGCGGGCAATGCATTGAAGTTGAATGTGCCTGTGCTGTCGCTCGTCCGCACAACCGTTTCATTGTTGGTGTTGTTCTTGAGCGTAAGCGTGGCGCCGGGAATGACGGCGCCTGTGGGATCGGTGACGACACCCTGAACGGATGTACGGAACTGGGCATGAGCGAAGTTCGTAGTAAACATCGCAAGGAGAAGAACCAGTGCCGAGAAGGCGGAGTAGCGAAGCCAAGCGCGAAGCGTAAAAGCTCCGTCGACGGTCGTGCTCGGACTGGATAAGCATGGACGTGCGTGCGGCATAGTGCCTCCGAAAGTGTTGCTGTATGTTTGCCCGTAACTGGGTCTGCACAATCGTTTGCACACCTTGCGCAAACGATTGTGCAACGGTCGAATTTTTAGCAGCGTCAGAGTACCCCTGTCAAGCGCTTAGGTTACGTCGGTACCACGATGTATATTTCAGGAGCATATCCGCGTACGTTCTCGCCCGGAATTGGCGCCACGGCAGCACCCCCCTATTCACTTCTTAGGTTTTTGATTTGTCGCTCCTGACCCAGCGCCCAGCAGCGCAATGACCGCGCTGCCCACCGGGCTCCCCTGCCCCGAGCAAGCGTCCCACCCGGGCCCTGCCGAAAATGCCCCGTTATCACCCCCAGTGATATCCCGGAACGCATCCTTCGCTCCAGCCGCGTACAGCGCAGGATTCACAAAGCCCGCCGCCACGCCCATCTGTTGGTTCGCAAGCGCAATCAGCCCGGCCCAGAGTGGCGCCACCGCACTGGTGCCACCGATGACCATCGTCTGTCCATCGACGCGAACCTCATAACCCGTAGAAGGATCGGCATCGCCAGCAACGTCCGGCACGCCGCGCCCACCAGCCGAGGTCGTCGACGCCGGCACCTTCGAACTCTTCTGCCACGTCGGCAGCGCAAACAGCGTGCTCACGCCGCCGCCCGTAGCTCCCTCGCCGAGCGCCAGCTCGTTCCACACCACCTCGCTGCTGATCTTCGTGCCGGAACCCTCCAGCGTAGTCCCCCCACATGCCAGCACATACGGGCTCGACGCCGGAAAATCCACGTTGTTCCCCGTTACACCATCCGTCGACCCATCGTCTCCACACGCCACCGTAATCGTGACACCCACCGCAGCCGCTGCCTGGCAAGCCGCATTCAGTGCAGTCGACGCCTGCGCCGTCCAACTCGACTCCGGCCCTCCCCAGCTGATCGAGATCACGCTCGGCTTATGTGTCGTGTCATGCACCGCCGTTGTCACCGCATCGATAAATCCCTGGTCCGTATTTGGCGCAAAATACACGGCGACCTTGGCGCCCGTCGCAATCGAAGCGCACACCTCGATATCCAGCATCACCTCTCCATCCGCACCGTTCGCGTCCCCAGGAGTGTTCTTCCCCTTGTCCACCGAGACGGCCGTAATCGTCGGCGCCGGCAGGCCCAGCGTCTTGAAGTAAGCCGTCACGTCGGCTTCGCGATAGCCCCCGCCAAGCTCGATCAGCCCAATCGTCTGTCCACTGGCCGTTGCTCCCGCCGGAAACCCATACAGCGCGCCCACCTGCACCGGCGTGTACGAGACGTTATCAGCATGCGGTTGCGCTATTCGAAAATGAGGCCGCGCTTGCGGCCGATTATCCAAACCCAGCACAGCCACAACATGTCCATACAGCTCCTCCGGAAGATAGATCGCTCCCTCGCGCACGCGGAATGTCCCAGCCTCCGTGGTTTCCGTCCTGAGCGAAACACCGAACGCCTTCTCGATCGCAGCCAGGCTGCCGCTAAGACGCACCGTGCACGGGCAAGCCCTCGGCGAAGTCTCCACCGTCAAGCCAAACTCCTTCGCAAACGCCTGGACCAGCTCCACCGATGCAGGATTCGCTCCATGACGGACCTCAAACTCCTCGCGCGTAAGTCGCTCCGGCGGTCCATCCCCGTCCATCGTGAACGGCGTCTTCGGCGCAACGATCACAGACACAGTAATCTCCCCAGTCTCCGTCGCAGCCTGCGCAGTAGTCGACTGTGGCTGGGCAGCTTCCGCTGCAAACGGCTTCTTCTCACTGCCCGCCAGGGCCACTCGGTGCTGAGCTGTAAAGCGTGATGCGGTTTCCATGAAACTCTCCTTGGGATAAACATCTGCGGATAAATCCTTACGATAAGATGCGACTTCTCCAACTCCCGCCAATCGCGCCGAAAACGATTCACACAGGACACTCCGCGACCGTGAAAGCTAAGATAATGTGCATGAATCTAAACGCGATTCAATCCGCGCTGCGCGAACACAAGCTCGACGGTTGGCTCTTCTACGACCACCACCATCGCGACCCCATTGCTTATCGCATCCTCGGGCTCGATGAGGACAGCTTCGTCTCCCGCCGCTGGTTTTACTTCATCCCCGCAGACGGCGAACCGCGTAAACTCGTGCACCGCATCGAGTCCGGCAAGCTCGACTCCCTCCCCGGCACCAAGGACGCCTACTCCTCCTGGCAGGAGCTCGAGAATAAGCTCGAAGCGATGCTCGACGGCGCAGCCACCATCGCCATGCAATACTCCCCGCGCAATGCCATCATGTACGTTGCGATGGTAGACGCCGGCACCGTCGAGCTGATCCGCTCCATGGGCAAGAAGGTCATCAGCTCCGCCGATCTCGTCAGCGTCTTCGAAGCCGTTCTCACCGACCACCAAATCGCCACGCACTTCGAAGCCCAGCGCCGTCTCGACGCTGTTCTCGCCTCCGGATGGAAGCAGATCGGTGAAAGCGTCCGCAGCAACACCCCAATCACCGAGTTCGATGTAGTCGAGTTCCTCAAGCAGGAAATGGAGAAATCCGGCCTCTGGACCGACCACGGTCCGAACTGCAGCGCCGGCCCGAACTCCGCCGACTCACACTACGAGCCCACTCGAGAAACCTCTCGCGTCATCCGCACCGGCGACTTCATCCTCATCGACATCTGGGCCAAGCTCGCAAATGATCCCACGGCCATCTGGTACGACATCACCTGGACCGGAGTCGTAGGCCGCGATCCCACCACCCGCGAGCAGTTAATCTTCAACACCGTTCGCGACGCACGCGATGCCGCCATCGAAGCCATCCAGCGCGCCTACGTCCAGGGTCGCCCCATCGCCGGCTGGCAGGCCGACGACGCAGCCCGCGCCGTCATTCGCGATGCCGGCTTCGGCGACTTCTTCACTCACCGCACCGGCCACAACATCGAAGTCTCGCTCCACGGCAACGGCGCGCATCTCGACAACCTCGAGACCCACGACGAGCGCCTTCTCCTGCCCAATACCTGTTTCTCCGTCGAGCCGGGCATCTACTTCCCCGGCGAGTTCGGCATACGCAGCGAGGTCAACATGATCACCCGCCCGAGCAGCCCTGAGCATGCGGGCAGCGCCATCGTCACCGGCCCCATCCAGCGCGAGCTCCTGCGAATTTGAGCCCCACCCTCTACCCCCCGTCAACACAATTGACGATAGAATCGAGAACGATGGCATCACCCTCTCAGCAGCAACAAATCGCTCAACCAATCCCCGGCGAGAAGTCGATGTTCCCCGCCCTGGTCCTTCTCGCAGGCTGGCTCATTCCCGGCGCCGGACACTTCCTCGTCGGCAAGTGGGTGCGCGCCCTTCTACTCTTCGCCGCAATCCTGACGATGTACCTCACCGGCCTTGGTCTCTCCGGAAAAATCTACACGCCCAACACCGGCGACCTGCTCGACATGCTCGGCTTCGTCGGCCAACTTGGCACAGGCCTGCTCTACGTCCTCGCCCGCTTCTTCGGCTGGGGAGCGACCTCGGTGATCAATGCCATGGGGGACTATGGCACCAAGTTCCTGGTCGTCGGCGGCCTGCTCAACATCATCGCAGCCGTCGATGCGCACTCCCTGGCCAATGGCAGAAAGGCCTCGCTCTAATGCTGACGCACTTCTCCGCCATGCTCGTCTTCGCGCTCTGCGTCTCGATAGTCTTCGGCATCACCCAACGCGCGGCCCCCAAAATGATGCTCCGTTTCGGAGCCCTCTGCTTCGTCCTTCTGGTAGGTGCCGTCATCGTCGCCAGCTGGGCGATGTGGCTCATCAAACACTAGCCCGACCCGCACCAGACAGCCTCAACTGAATCGAGCCCATTGTTGGGGGCTCGAAGCTTTTGCTTTTCTTTCTGTCATTCCCCCTGGGAATCTGCTGTTTGCTCGCCGGCCATGGGTACGCTCCTCCGAGCCCTGATTAAAACGGGTTCGGTACAGAGCTATTCGGATTAGTCGACCCACTCGTTCCGTTGCCGCTCGTCGCACCCGGCGTGGTATTTGTCGGCGAGTTCGGTTGGCCAGTGACCCCATTCTGCCCGTAGCTGCTAGCCGATTGCGAGCCCATGCCGCTTCCCGGCGCCCCGCTTCCCGTCATCCCGCCACCCGTAACGTTCACGCCCTGCTTCAGCATCTCAATGCGCGGATCGTACCAGAACTCCCACGCCTCATAGTTGGTCTGCGCGTTCGGCTCGGTGATGGATGAACCACTCTTCGCCGTTCCAACCCCCACAATCACGCCCAGGCTTCCAATCGACGAGTCTGAGCTCGAACTCCCACTCGTACCCGAAGTTCCATTCGTCCCATTAGTCCCATTCGCGCCCGTCGAGCTGCCGCTGCCCTGCGATCCGTTGGTACCCGATGCGCTCGTCGACCCCAACCCACTCGTCCCGCTACTCCCACCAATCGTCGCCCCCCCAAACCCTGAGTTCAAAGCATTCGTTGACGTGACATTGGTAGATCCGCCCGCCAACCCTCCCGGAGCCATGCCGCCACCCGACTGCATCCCCGCCGCCGACCCTAAACTAGCCGCAAGCCCGCCCAACTCCTGCCCAAAAAACACGTGAATCTTGGTCTTCTGCTCGCCCAGGTGAATCAGTTTATAGTCGGCCTTCCCGGTAAGCGGATCAACATACACATGCCGCAGAAACCGTACGTTGTTGGTACTCTCCAGCACCTTGATCGATGCCGGATACTGCCCCGGAAACTTCCGCTGATACAGTTGAATCGCGCGAACGTACTCGTTCATCCGATGCTGGCTCTCGACCTCCTTCTCCCGCTGCAGCTGCCGTGCAACAACAGGCGCAGCCACCGACAGCGCAATCAACAAAATCGCGACCATCACCACCACCGCCAGCAGCATGAAACCCTCTTCGCCTCGGCGCACGTCGTCGCGACTGCCTACAGTCTGTTTGCAATCGAGTTGAATAGGCCGGTTCATAGAAATGGAAAACGCGCACCCTGACAAGATTTGGACGAATCGGAAGGCCCGTGGTCTCAGTTCAGCCGGTCGCCCTATGAATCTCAACGCCCAATCAGCGGGATCGCCTGTGTGTCCTTGTACACCAGGTCTTCCACCTGGATATTGTTCGTGCCAATACTGACAATCCGGTACTTCCGCGCCACAATGTCACCCTCGGACGCCAGGTAAACATCCTCGCCCTGCAGCAGGAACGCCTGCCGCCGCCCATTGATGCGGACTGCCGTCCCGAAATACTTCAGATTGATCGGCGGTGGCGGAGGCGGCCCAACCGGCATAGGCGGCATCACTGGCAGCACAACTCCCGGCCGCGCCTTCGGAACATTGGTCGGAATTACCATCGGCGGCGCCGAAATCGACGAGAAAATATTGCGCCCCGTACCCGAATACACCAGGCTCTCCGTCCTCAACATCGCCGACTCATCCAACGTCGGGTCAAGACTCGACGACGTACTAGCCATCCGCTTCGCCGCAACTCCCGGCGCCGCACCGCCCTGCCCTGCCCTCGCATTCCCCGCAGGAATCGTCGTGCCCTCTGTCTCCACGCGACTTTCACTCGACCGCGTCACCACCGGCGCAGTTGCCGTCGGAGCCGTCGCCGCAGGATTCGGCGATCCGCCAAAGAAACTGTTGTACGCATACACCACAAACACCAGCAGCAGAACTCCAAAGATGGAGACCACCACAATCTGCTTCTTGTCTCTCGCTGGAGCAGCACTCATGGCCGGCCTCCCATCTCGCCGTCATGCTTCCCAGCGTCATTCGCCGCAGCCGCCGGCACCTCTGCAGACAGCTCATCCGCATTCCCTGGCCGCAGATACGTCGTCAGCCGTATGCGTAGGTTCACCTGCCCGGTCTGCTGTCCCGTCAAGTTGATGCCATTGATCACAAAGAAAAGTCTGTCCCGCTCAACCGCATTGATAAACTCCACAATCGGCCGATAATCCCCTGAGACACTCGCATCAATGCTCATCTGGGTGAGCCCGTCGCTGCCCGAGAGCTGCGGGTTATACGCATACTGCGCGTGCGTCCAGCGCACGCCTGCTTTATGCGTCAACGCACCAATCTCTGCCAGCACCTGCGAATTCGCATACGGCAGGCGCGTCTCATAAAACGCATTCGCGTCATGCGTCGACGCCACCAGCTTCGTATCCAGCCCCCGCAAAGGCTTCGCCGAGATCTGCGCCGCGGTCAACTGCACCCGCTGTTGATCCAGCGCGTCGGCATTGTTTGCGTTCAACCCCTGCCAAACAAAAATTAGGTGCACGATCAAATACAGAACCAGCAGCGCCAGCACCGCAACCCCGGCAAGGTGCAGGTTCAGCGCAGTCATCAACGCTCGCGCTCGCGCAGTCAACCTCGGCACCGTGCGCTCCGGCAACGAACGATTGGGCGGCGGCGTAACCATTGCAGTCAGGCTCATCGCGCACCAGCCTTCCTGGGCATCGCCGCGCCATGCCGTCTGCCGCTCGCCGTCCCGCCCTTTACCGCCCCGCCACGCGGCTCGTCCGTATCCGTCGCAGCATCACTCTTCGCGGCCTTCGGGCTCGCATACGATTCACCGGGAGGCAGCGGGTTGTAGTTCGCCAGAATCTCAAACTCGACCCCCGCAGGCGCCAGGCTGTTCGCATTGAAGTTGTTGCCCTGCGATCCGGCCTCCTTCGCCTGCGTCGCCTCGCCCGTCAATCGCGGCGCCAAAAATCGCTTCGACCGCTCCAGATTCCTCACCAGCTGCACCGCGCGATCTCGATCCCCAGATACTCGCAGCCGAATCATCACGTCGCCATCGCTGGTCGGCTCCGGCTCAATCGACGTCACCTGCACGCCCGCCGGCAACACCGTCTCCAAATCCATCATCACCGCGGTCCACGAAAAACTCTTGCGCAAAAACAGCGCATTCAGAAAGTGCGCGCGTGCCAGTACCGCCGCGTTTTGCGGCTCGCGCATCCGCTGCTCATTTCTGCGCTTCTCATCCTGCGCTGCCACCACCTTCGCGTGCACCGCATTGATCTGCGCCCGAGCAACGTCCAGCCTCCGCTGCAGAATGTGGCTAGCCACCAGCGCGCCCAGGGCCACGACTGCCAGCACCGCCATAAAAATCCGCAGCCGCAGAAAGATCGGCCGAAGCTCAATGAACGGTCGCGTGGCGAGATTGACAGTAATCTTCATCAGCCCCGCAGCGCCCCCACCACTCCTGAAAGCCACGCCCGCGGCGCACTCGCCGTCACCGCATCCGGCAACAACGCTGCCGCGTCCACCAACTCCCGCACCCGCAATCCGTCTTCCTCACCCACGCCCGACGTCTTGAGAATCCGCTCCAGCCTCTCCGCCCCCAACGAACCCGCACTCAGCACCTCGGTCGGCGCGACCGCCAGCGTGTCCTCAAAATAAGCAGCAGCCACGCTCACCGCCTGCGCAATTTCAGCCGACAGCGGCACCGGCTGCAGATCCGACGCACCCACATTCCCCTGCCCTGCCAAATAAACGTCCGGCAACTTGATCCCCGTAATGCTGCCCGGATCCTGCACCGCAGCTTCATCCTCTACCTGGTCGGCATAAGGATTCCGCCCGTGCTCCGGCAGCGGCTCCTGCGCCGCCCACTCCCCAGCCGTCTCATGCGCATCTACCAACGGAAGACTGATCTCACCCGCCAACGGCGTAGCTGTCGTCACCGAATGCTCCTGCAAATCCACGCTGCGATGCAGCAGCAACACACCGCCGCGCACGATCGCCGCCGTCACCCCAAGTGAATTCGCGTTCACCAGCAGCGCAGGCTCAGCATCGCCCACCGCGGCCAAACACGCCAGCGTACTCGGCAGCACACACCCCGGCTCAAATCCCGCCTCCCGCGCCGCCGTCTCGTACTCGCTCAGCACATCCCGCGGAATCGCCACAGCCAGTACCCGCACCACGCCCTTGCTGGTGCTCATCGTCTGGTACGTCACCATCGCCTCATCGGAATCGAACGGCAGCAGCTTCTTCAGCCGAAAACGCACCAGCGGCAGCGCCTCAGCCTCGCGGCTAGGCAGCGCCTCAAAGTCCAGCAGCAGCACACGCACCGCCGAGTCCGGAATCACCAATGTCAGGTTCGCATCCCGCACATTCGCTCGCGCGCCAATCTGCTCCAGCACACTCCGGATCGCCGCCGTCACCGCAACCCTGTCCACAATATTCCCCGGCTTCAGACTCGGTACGACCGCACCCTCCACCAGCGTCACCCGTGCCACCGCGGACAACGGCGTCGCAGCGTCCGCAGAGCACCCTGCAACGACGCCCTGCGGCATAATCTCGCACGCCACACGTGGGCGGATTCCGGAAGCTTTGGGAAGTAAATTCATCGAGCTCTATCTAGAGTACCCTGCAACGGTTAAGGAGGTCATTGCTGAGTCGTTGGACGTTCCATTCAACGTCCCGTTTATGAAAATCGACCCAATCCTCCCCTTACCGCCCCTGCTCAATGAATGTGACCTTATTAATCTCCCGCAGCGTAGTAATCCCCGCCCGCACTCTCTCTAAAGCCGAGTCTCGCAGGAACGACATGCCCTTGTCCCTCGCCTTCTTCCGAATCTCCGACCCCGGCCGCTTCTCCAGCAGCATCTCCCGAATCTCGTCGTCCAGTTCCAGCAGTTCATGAATTGCCGACCGCCCGCGATATCCCGTCCCACCGCACTCAATGCAACCCGGCCCCTCCTTGAACACCACGTCCCGCCACTCCGAAGGCACCAACCCGTTCAGCTCCAGTTCCGCATCCGTGTAGTGCACATCCTTCACACAGAACTCGCAAACCTGCCGCACCAGCCGCTGCGCCAAAATGCAGTTCAGCGCGGACACAAAGTTGTAAGGCTCCACGCCCATGTTCAGAAAGCGCCCCAACACATCCACCACGTTGTTCGCATGCACCGTCGTGAACACAAGATGCCCTGTCAGCGCGGAATTGATCGCAATCTGCGCCGTCTCTGCATCACGGATTTCGCCCACCAGGATCTTGTCCGGATCATGCCGCAAAATCGATCGCAACCCGCGCGCAAACGTCAGGCCTTTCTTCTCGTTCACAGGAATCTGCGTGATCCCGCGAATCTGATACTCAACCGGGTCTTCAATCGTGATGATCTTGTCCTCTTCACTCTTGATCTCATTCAGCGCCGCATACAAGGTCGTCGTCTTACCCGAACCCGTTGGCCCCGTCACCAGCACCATCCCGTACGGCTCCTTGATATACCGCCGAAATCGCGTCAAATCCTTCTCCGCAAACCCCACCACATCCAGCGAAAGCTGCTTGAACTTCTCCGACATCGACTCTTTATCCAGCACGCGCAGCACGGCATTTTCGCCATGCACCGTCGGCATAATACTCACGCGGAAGTCTATCAGCCGCCCCTTATACCGCACCCGGAAGCGTCCATCCTGCGGCACGCGACGCTCCGCAATATCCAGCTCACTCATGACCTTGATACGCGACAGAATCGTCTGGTGATGCTCCCGCGCAATTGGGGCCATCGCCTGCTGCAGCACGCCGTCAATGCGGTACTTCACCAGCAGGCAATCGTCGTAGGTCTCCAAATGAATATCCGAAGCCCGCCGCTCGAGGGCCGTAAAAATCGTCGTATCCACCAGCCGGATAATCGGAGAAATATCATCGTCCGCCGTCAGCTTCTCAATCGAGATATTCTCTTCCGCATTCTCCTCGTTCGAGAGCACATCGAACGCCAACCCCTCGCTCGCCTCATCCAGCACGCGCTGCGACTGCTCATTCTTTTTCAGCAGGTCGGTAATCTGGCTCAGCGTGGCCACGCGCGTCACAATCCGCGCCCCCAGCAGCCCCGCAATCTCGTCAATCACCATCAGCTTCGACGGGTCCGCCACCGCAATCGCCAGTCGCCCCTCACTCTGTTCCAGCGGCACAAAGTTATAGCGGAACATCATGTCCACCGGCACCGACTTAAACAGCTCCACCTGGATCTTGAAGTTCTTCAGATCGACAAACTCAGCGTGATAGCGTCGCGCCAGCATCTGCGCCCGCTCCACCTCACTAAGCGCCTCATTGCTATACGGAATCGCGACGGGAATTGTACTTGCCATAATGTTTGGACTCCTCAAAAACGCAACAGTCTACTGCCTACCCGCCAACGCCATTCAAACTAAATATCGGCAGATACAGCGCAATCAACACAATCACCACCACCACGCCCATCCCAATCAGAATAATCGGCTCCACCAAACTCATGATCGCAGCCAGCGACGTCTGCACGTCCTCCTCAAAAAACTCCGCCACCGAGTTCAGCATCTGCGGCAGCGCGCCCGTACTCTCCCCAACCTCAATCATCTCAATCGACAGCTCAGGAAACACCCCCGTCCGCTCCAAGCTCAACGCTAGCCCTTTACCCTCGCGCACCGTCTCCACCGACACCCGCACCGCCTTCGCAATCGACCGCGACTCAATCGACCGCGCCGCCGTCTCCAAACTCGGCACCAGCGGCAACCCGCCCGTCAGCAGCGTAGCCAGTGTCCGAGAAAATAGCCCCACCTGGTACTTCAGCCACACCGTCCCCAGGATCGGCGTCCTGATCCGAACCCTGTCGATCAAATCCGCCCCAGCCTCGCTCTTGCTCCACCGCACCAGCAGGTACCCGATCAGCACCAACACCGGCGCAATATACAGCCCATAATGCTGAGCATTCTGCCCCAGCGTGAGCAGCCATAGCGTCAGCGTCGGCAGCTTCGTCCCTAACTGCGCATACAGCGACGCAAACCGCGGCACCACAAAGGTAATCAGGAAGGTAAACAGCCCAATCACCATCACAATCAAAAACGCCGGATAAATCAGCGACGCCCGCAGCTTCTTCCGGAACGTCAACGCCACCCGCTGGAAGTCCAAATACCGCTGCAAAACCTCTTCCAAATTTCCCGACCGCTCTCCCGCCAGCAGTGTTGTCGTGTACACCAGCGGCACGGTCCCCTGCGCCTCAAACGCCGCCGAGATCGACTCGCCCGTCTTCACCCGCCCGCCAACATCCTCCAACTGCGCCCGAAAGCTCAAATCCTTCTGCCGCTTCGCCAACAAATCCAGCGAACTCAATATCGGCAGACCAGCCCGAATCAGCGTTAAAAACTGCTGGTTGAAGATCAGAAATATGTCCAGCTTAACCTTCTTCTTCGCCGACCGCCCCAGCGTAGACCGCGGCTTTACCGAATACACCAGGTAACCCGCCTGCGTAAACCTCGACCGCAGCTCCTCGGCCGTCGCCGCCGCATGCGTCTGCTCCTGCACACGGCCACGTTCATCGGCGAGTTTGACAATAAATTCGTTCATGCGCGCAGTTCGGCTCTAAACAGAGGGCTCTCTGCCATCTTAGACGTTCAGCCCGCCGTTTCGCCTCTATGCGGTAAACCACCCGCATTCTAGCGTTTTGGCGTCTTCGTCTTCTTCGCCGCCGCCCCGCGCCCCACGAAATCTTTGTGTCCCAATGTGTCTGTCCCGCCAGCCCCATTGCCTCCTGCCGGCGCAACCACCTTTGCCATCTTCTCGCCCGCCAGTGCTCCCGAAGCCTCCATGTCAACCTCTCCCGCCAGCACCGGGTGGCTATACAAGCTCGCATACAGCTCTTTCGTAATCTGATAACAGTCGCACGACGCCGCCTCCAACGCCGCGCGATCGATAATCTTCACTTTTCCGCGCTGATACTTGATCAGCCCTTCGCGTTGCAGCACACCCGCGATCAATGTCACCGTTGTCCGCCTCGACCCCAGCATCATTGCCAGGAACTCCTGCGTGAAGTTCAGCGTGTCCGTCTGCGTTCGATCCTGCGCCATCAGCAGCCACCGCGCCAGCCGCTCTTCGTTGTCATGCAGACGATTGCATCCCGCCAGCTGGCTCAAACTCACCGCCTGCTCCTGCACAAACTCCAGCAAGCGCTCCCGAATCTCCTCGTTCGCCCGGAAACAGTTCATCAGGTCAGCAAAGCGTATCCGCAGCGCCGTCGCCTCCAACTGAATAAAGCAGCTCGTCGACACCTTCGCCGGCCCCAGAAGGTGAAAGCTCCCCACCACCCCTTCCCGCCCAATCAGCCCAACTTCGGCCATTCCCCCGTTTTCCATCATCGCCACCACCGACGCAATACCCGACGTCATGAAATACGCGTACATCGGCGCAATTCCCGGCTCATATAGCGACTTCCTAAGCGGTAGGTCGACCTCCACGCACAACCGCACAAGAGAATTCCGGCTCTCTCGCGACAGCGATTCTAGAAAAAGATTTTGGTATTTCAAGGCCGCGCGCACTCCTTCACATCCGTTCGCAAGGGAGTCCGCAATACAGTTCAGCGGCTTTCACGCACCGGGGTCCAGCCCGTCGTTAGCACCTCGACGGGTGATGTAGACCATACTCTTTTATTCCATGCTGGGTCGGCTGATAGATAGAAAGTGTTCTTAATTGAACAGACAGGATGCTTGCGAGCGCATATCTTCCATGGTTGTATATTTCGATTCGGTGTAAAGGATGCCGCGCATGCCCATGCTCACTCCCGCTTCCGTGCTAGTGTTTGGGCGGGACTACCAGCTCGTTCACACCCGCGGCCTCATCCTTGAAAAGGCCGGCTTCCAGGTTCGAACCGCCTCCAGCCTCCCCGACATCCAACAGCTGCTCTCCGAACCTCGATAGATGTCATGCTGCTCTGCCATTCGCTCTCCATCCAGGAGTGCGCAGACGCCTGGCCATCACCCACGAGCGTTGGCCGCGGATCCAAACCATCGCCCTCGTCTCCGGCTCATCAGGCTGTGGCTCCAAATCCGCCGATACCATCATGGAAGCAAGCGAAGGTCCCGCCAAACTGATTAGCGCCGTCCACAGACACCTGAACTAGACCCCACCTAAGCTCTACCCCACGCAAAAAGGCCTCGCCATAATTTGGCGAGGCCTCTTTGCTAACAATCTCGATTGGTTACACGCTGAAGCTCGAACCACAACCGCAGGTCGACTTCACCTGGGGATTCTCAAACTTGAATCCCGCAGCTTCGAGCGTCTCCACATAGTCCACCGTGCATCCGTTCAGATACATCGCGCTCGTCGCGTCCACGAAAACCTTCAGGTCGTCAAACCGCGCAATCTTGTCCATCATCCCAGCCGCGTTCTCAAACGACATCGAGTACTGGAACCCCGAACACCCACCACCCGCAACACCGATGCGCAGCCCTGCCGGCACCGGATCCTGCGTCGCCATAATCTCCTTCACCTTCGCGATCGCGGCGGGCGTAAGCACAACCGGCGACGACGGCGGTGCAGGCGCATTCACAACTTCTACGGTCGGATTAACGGCGGCGGTAGACATAATGGGTATCTCCTCAAATCTCAGGCTTGTTTCGGTTCTGCGTCCGGACAGACCTTCTTCCCAGTCTAGCCCCGGGCGTTGGTTGCAGCAAGCCACAACCATTCCCATATTGGATGTTCCTGTACCGCGCTGGATTCTTTACCCCCTACCAACCCCGACAGGGAACTTGCCCCCGTCTGCAATCCGACCGCGGACCCCCTGCAATTCAACGGCGTACCATCCAGGTATGCGATTCTTGGAAGCCCTCGCAACCGCCTTCTTTCGAACCTTCGGCATCACCCAGCCCAGCGACGGAGCCCTCCGTCGCGCCGTCTGGTTCCTTTTTGGGCTTTTGACCCTCATCGTGTTCGCTATCGGAACCGCGACTATCATAGTTTTCCACAATATGTAAACTAAAGTTCATAAAACCGATGAACCAAGGTAAGTTACCATAAAATGTTAGCAACAAAGCACTTTTGGGCGTATTCTTTGCTTGCCGGCCCTACCTACCGTCGGGCTCACGCCGACTGTGATCTCTGCGGTATTTGGGACTAGGCCATCCTTTTTTTCTGGGGAACACCATGAACACACTTCATATCGTGGCCGTAATCTGGGGCATTTGCGTTACTGCTTTCGTTGGTCTGATGGTCTACCGTGGCACTCTCACGCAGCACGAAACAGATCAGCTTTTTCTAAGCGAGACCGCTCTTCCGATGGCCCAGGAAGAGAACGAGGAGATCATCCGCCGGGTTAACTTCATCCAGCCCTTCTGCGCTGGTGCCGGTGGCGTTGCCGCCCTCATGACCGTGCTCGTCTTCGGTATCTGGGTCGCGCAAATGGTCGCCAAGTCGCGTTCCTAGGTTTAGATGTCTGACGACTGGCCCACCGACGTGTTGGGTTACCGCGCAGCATGGCCTGTTGAAAGTCCAGTAGCCTACTCCCCGTGAGTAGGCTTTTCATTTTCCGTCACCAGGTTCTCTCGAAGTTCATCGCCTTTTGCGGCTAGCTAGACGCCAGCTCTCACTTCAGGATTTCGACGGCATCCTCTCTCTCCGCTTCCTGACTGCATACATGCGATAAAGTGTTTGCAGCCCCGCACCATAAAACCACTCTGCAGGTGACCGCCATGTCGTCATCCCATCGATGTCCGTCTTTCGAATCTTCCCGCGGTTCGTCTTTAGGATCCTCCCGCCGTTCTTTCCTGCAACTGGCCGGTCTCGCCGCCACGTTCCCTCTCATCTCCGAGGGCCATCTCGCCCGCGCAGCGCAACAAGCCGCAGCGCCGAAAGCTCCCGACGACTTTCCCCACATCACCAACCCCAACGCAGTCATGATCAACGCGAACGAGAATCCGCTCGGTCCCTGTGACGCCGCGCTCGCCGCCATCACCACCATCGCGCGCACCGGCGGACGTTACGATGCGACCGGCTGCGAAGCCGAGCTAACGGCGCAGCTCGCCGCTGAATTCGGCGTCCCCGCCAATCATCTCGCCATCTACGCAGGATCCAGCGAGCCTCTGCAGTTTGCCACCCTCGCCTTCACCTCTCCCACGCGCAGCTATGTCACCGCCGACCCCAGCTATGAGGCCGGAATGGTCGCCGCCAACGCCGCCGGAGCCAAGGTCATCAAAGTCCCCCTGACCCGCACCTACGCCCACGACGTCCGTGCGATGATCGCCGCCGATCCCAATGCGGGCGTCATCTATATCTGCAGTCCGAACAATCCCACCGGGACATTGACACCAAAGGATGACATCCTTTGGGCACTCGAACACAAACCAGCCGGCTCCATCCTCCTCGTCGACGAGGCTTACATCCACCTCAGCGGCTCCCCGTCGGTAACCGACCAGGTCGCCCTCGGCAAGGACATCGTCGTCCTCCGCACCTTCTCCAAGATCTACGGCATGGCCGGAATCCGCTGCGGCGTCGCCTTCGGACGCCCCGATCTCCTCGAAAAACTCAGCCTCTACGGCCGCAACCCACTCCCGGTTACCGCCATCGCCGCCGCCTCCGCCAGCCTCAAGCAGTCCGACCTCGTTCCTACCCGGCGTAAAATCGTCACCGACACCCGCACCTCCACCTTCGTCTGGCTCGACAGCAAGGGCTACAAATACATCCCGTCCGTCTCCAACTGCTTCATGATCGACACCGGCCGCCCCGGCCGCCAAGTCATGGCCGCCATGCGCCAGCAAGACGTCTACATCGGCCGCACCTGGCCCGTCTGGCCAACCTACGTTCGCATCACAGTAGGCACGCCCCACGAAATGGAACTCTTCCAGACCGCCTTCGAAAAAGTCATGACCACCCCAGTCTCAGCTTGAATTTTGCTTCCTTGGCACAAAAACAAAGCTGCATTGTCATCTCCCAACAGGAGTAGATGGCAATGCAGTTGTTTGGAAAACGATCGTTCGGTTTCGCTAGTTCTTAACGTTCATAGCGTCAGAGTCGACGGCCTTCTTGCCGGTAATTCCCTCCAGAGCAGCAAGCACCCCGCGGTAATCGCTCTTGTCACACTGCATCGCGAAACCACCCTTCTGGTCACCATTAGCCCAGGTGAGGCCGACAAAGTGTTTCTTCGATTTGCTGAGAGCCAGGAGCGCCCCCAATCCAAAGGAAAAAATCGCAAGCCCAATCGCAGCTCCGACGCGGCGGTGCACATCCTGCCCATACGAAATCTCTGTGACGCTACCCGCCGGGATCGTCACCAATGTGTCCTTGCCATGGACGATCCGAATCTGGTTTGGATCAATGAACAGCTTTGCGTCCGTGCCAGCTTTAATTCCCGGAAGCGACCCGCCGTCGTAGTTGATCTTGTAGGAATTCTCATCACTTGCAAACGCGGCGACTGGGAACAATAGACAGAGAAGGACCGCAATGACACGCTTCATGAAACTCTCCTTGGCATGAATGGGGAACTATATGGATGGAAGAACTATATGGTTCGCCACTCACTGACGCAAGGAGAATACGGACGCAAAACCCACCAACGTCTCACGCAGCCGCGTACCGCCCCAACTCCTTCACCATCCCGCAATGCGGAGCCAGCGAGCGAACCGCGCGATCCGCCATCGCCTCATCCGCATAGCGCAACTCCACATAAAACACATACTCCCACGGCTTTCCCGGCACCGGCCGAGACTCGATCTTCGTCAAATCCACCCCCGCATCGCGCAGCTGCTCCAACGCCGCAACCAGCGTCCCCGGCCGATGCTCCACAGCAAAGGCCAGCGTCAACTTATTCGCCACGCCGAAGCCCTCCACCCGCGCATCTACATCCCGGCGCAGCAAATGAAACCGCGTAAAATTCTGCGCGTGGTCTTCAATCCCCGCCACCAGCGCCTCGGCTCCGTACTCCTTCGCCGCCAGTTCTGGAGCCACCCCCGCGGTATCCCGCAGCCCAGCCTCCATCAAATGCTTCACACTCCCGGCGGTGTCGTAGAACGGCACGGTCTTCGCCTGCTTGAACTCCCCCAGAAACTTCCGGCACTGCGACAGCGCCACTGGATGCGACAGCACACTCCGAATCTCCTCCAACTTCACCCCCGGCGCGGCAATCAAATTGTGTCGAATCCGCAACAGGCTCTCGCCGTCAATCCTCACCGGGTTCGCCAGTAGCAGATCATAGTGTTCCGCCACCGATCCATGCAGGCTGTTCTCAATCGGCAACACCGCCGCGTCCACCCGCTGCGTCAGCACCGCATCGATCACCTCGGCCGAGACGCCGCACGGCACCACCTCCACATCGCCCAGCATCTCCACCGCAGCCATGTGGCTGTTCGATCCGCGCTCGCCCTGGATCGCAATCCGACCTAAACCCGCGCCGATTGTCCGCTCCTGCAAATTTCCTTCACTCACCATGCAACTCCCGCGCCCTCATAAAGATTCTCCCACGCACAGGACAACCTCGCCTCTCCGCCCCGCAACTTACCATAACGAACGCTGCGATGCTGTCGGCGGGACTCTCGGGTGGCGCAACCCTGGCCGCACGATCACTTAGGAGCGCGTCATGCTTTGGACGATCACTGTCATCCTGGTAATTCTTTGGCTTCTCGGCCTCGTCAGCGGTTATACGCTCGGCGGCTGGGTACACCTTCTGCTAGTTCTCGCCGTTATCGTTCTTATCTTCAACCTGCTGTCGGGTAGGCGAGCACTCTAAGCCAACCCGCAGCCAATGAATCAAACCGCGGCCCGGATATGACCCCATGTCCTGGCCGCATAAATGTTACGCAAGCAGAATTATTTCCTGGCGTCCTGCTTGAGAAGGGAATTTGGGCTATGAGCACTGCAACCGAAAACAAACTGAAGGGCAAGTTTGATGAAGTCGCCGGCAAGGTAAAGCAGTCCGTCGGTGAAGCCACCCACAACGACAACCTCGCCAACAAAGGGACAGCGCAGCAGGTCAAAGGCCACGCCGAGCAAGCCTGGGGATCGGTCAAATCAGCAACGAGCGACACAGCCGCCGATGCCCGCGCGCGCGCCAATGAATCCCGCGCAATCCACGAGAACGAGGGGGAACACAAGGCTCACGACGTCCGTGAGTCCATTGCCTCGACCGCACAGAACGTCAAGAACAAAATCCAGGACAGCGTCGAAGACTTCCGCGCCAAACACGACCGCTAGTCCCAATCAAAGTCACAGAGATTGACCGAACCGAGGTTAAGCGAAGAGGCCCGCATCAGCGGGCCTCTTCGTTTAACCCGTCTACCTAGCGTCGGTGCAGCACATCCACCGCCACCGACACAAAGAACACCACCGAAATAATCCCATTCAACGTAAAGAACGCAGCGTTCATGCGCGTTAAATCCGTCGGGCTCACAATCATGTGCTCATAAGCCAGCAGCACCACCACAATGCACATCCCTACCAACGCAATCACGCCCAGCCCAAACACATGCAGCATTACGAACAGCAGCACCACCACCCCCAGGTGCATCACTCGCGCAATCCAGAACGCGCGTTCCAGCCCAAACGCCGCTGGCACACTGAAGAGCCCAACCTTGCGGTCATAATCAAAATCCTGGCACGCATACAGCACATCAAAGCCGCCAACCCAGAGAATCACGATGGCAGTCAACAGCGCCGCCCGCGGCGAAAAGGTTCCTCGCACCGCAATCCATGCTGCCGCTGGAGCAATCCCCAGCGCCAGTCCCAGCACCAGGTGCGACCACCGCGTCACCCGCTTCATGTAGCTGTAAGCCAGCACCACCACCAACGCCAATGGCGCACATTCCAACGTCAACCGATTCAGCAGCGCCGCTCCCACCAGGAACACGCACGACGCCACAATCGTAAACACCAACACAAATCCCGACGACAAATGCCCCGCCGGAATCGCCCGCATCGCCGTTCGTGGATTCTCCGCATCGAGTCGCGCGTCCACCAGCCGATTGAACGCCATCGCTGCCGACCGCGCAGACACCATGCACAACACGATCAGCCCCAGCACCCGCAGCGTCGGCCATCCATTCGCGGCCAGCACCGCGCCCGTCAAAGCAAACGGCAGCGCGAAGATCGAGTGTTCCCACTTGATCATCTCCAGCGTAACGCGCGTACTACGAAGAACGTTTTCCATCTCTATCTATCGTAATTGCTGCGGCCGCACCCTAACATCCGCCTGAACAATCCGTTATTTATACCGCTTCCGAATCTTGAACACGAACGAGAACACGCCCGACTCATCGCGCGTCGCCACAATCGAATACTGCTGATTCAACTGGTACTGCACCTGGATCAACTGCTGCGCCGTCTCGTTCACATTCGTCGCAAACACCAGCGTCAACTGCTTCGACAGCGGTTCCGACACCGTAATCCGTGCCGACGAATTACCCAGCGTGCCAATAAACGCCGGATCGATCTTCACCGACCCCGCGCCAAACAGCTTACCTACGCGGCTCGCCACCGTGGCATTCAGCGCTCCGCCCAGCAGCGCGCTCGTCGTCGGATCCGCCCCTATCTGCGACTGCTGCTCCTGGTACAACTGGGCCTCCTCCTGTGTTCGTCCCAGCGCCAGCAGGTTGAAAATATCCGCCTCCGTCAGCGGCGGTTCCGATCGATACGTCGGCTTCAGATTCGTCACCGTTCCATGCACGCCGATCGTCAAGTCGTAGTTCTCCACCCGCGCCGTCGCGTCCAGATCGATGGTCGGATCGATCCGCACCGGGTTGCTGAAATAAATCGTTCCTCGTTGCAGCTCATACTTTGTACCGAGATACGTCGCGCTCCCATCCGTAATCTGGATCCGCCCCAACACACTCGGCTGCGCCAGCGTCCCACGCACCGTCAGATTCACCGACCCCGCCAGCTTCGCGTACGAGTTCTGAAAATCCAGTTGCGGCGAGCTCGTAATGTGTACATCCAGCCGAATCTTGTTTAGCGCTGAATCCGGATCCGGCGGCGCCTGCACGCCTCCTGCAGCAGACAGCGCGGCGAAGTCCACATCCGCGCCCACACCAAATCTCGTCACCAGAATATTCCCCGAAAGCAGCATCGACTGCGGCTGTCCCTGCAGTCGAAAGCTCGCATTCGCTGTCGCACTTAAACCGTTGTAGCGCACGCGCACCACGTCGCCGGTAGCCGTAAGGTCTGCAAACAGGCCCTTCTGGTACGCCAGGTAGCCGCCGATCTTTAGCTGCCCGCCGCCCGTCATCGCCGTCATGGTTTGCACCTCCAGCCGGTCTTCGTTGAACACCAGTGTCCCATTCAGATTGCTCAGCCCGTTCGCAATCCCTTCGATGGAAAGATTGACATTCTGGAACCGCACATCACCCGTAAACGTCGGCTTCTTCATCCGCCCACCAGCAGCCACGTTGAACGTCACCTTGCCCGAACTAATCAAATCTGGATTGAAGGTCTTCGCCAACGCCATGCTGATGCTGCCATTCGCATGCACCGCCATCCGTCCACCCAGCGGATTTGGATCGCCGAAGACGACCGCTGTGCCGTACACAAGAAGGTCCGTGTCCTGACCGATCACATGGATCTGATCCAGGGTCACTGTGCCATTGCGCAAGCTCGCACGCGCCGGCTCTGCCGCCTTCAACTCCACCCCCTGCAGCTTTAAGTCGAGTTCATTAAACTCAGCCGACCCCACCATCACCTTCGGCGTCGCCGCTGGGCCCGACACATTAATTGTTCCCGCAATCGCCGAGCTCCCTTTGAACGACCCCGGTGCCATCAGCGTAATCACATTCGCAATATCCAGCCCGCTTATCGTGAGCTTCGCCTTCGTCTCATAGTCGCCCAACAGCGACGTCTCACCGCTCCCATTCAACTGCGCACCCACCAGCTTCGACTGCAGTTCGTAGTTCAAATTCGAACCCGCACTATCGGCCTTCGCCTCCAACCCACCTAGCGGCTTACCCTGCACCGAGATTTTCTCGAGCGTCAGCCGCGCATGCAGATCCGGCTCCTGCAACGTTCCATTCGCAATCGCCGTAAACGACAGCACCCCATCCGCATCCGGCTCTGCCTTGCGAATCGTATCGAACTTCGATAGCTGCAGATTGTTGCCGCTCGCCTGCGCGCGAATCAGCTTCGTGCCCAGGTTGTACCCCGCACTCCCCGTGATTGAAAGCCCATGCGCCTCCAGCAGCACCTTGGTCAGGCTCACCTGCTGTCCCTCGGCTGCTATATCCACCGCAATCTTCTGGTAATTTTCCCCGTACGCCACACCGTTGGTCAGCGTCACCATGCCGCCGCCAATGATGTTGTGGATCGTACCGCTCCCGCTCAGATCCAAATTCACCGTGCCCGTAACCGGAACCTTCGCCTGCATTCCGGCAATCTGCAAGACATCCGTCGCCTGCCCATTCGCAAGCTTCGCCGACGCATCAATCTCCATCTCCTTGTCCCACGCATACGTCCCTGCCCCATGCAAAATCTCGTGATGAGGCTTCACCGTCCCCACCAAATTCAGCACCGCCGTGCCGCGCTCAATCGTGGACGACACCACCGTCACGCCCCCATTCGGCGAATAGTCCGCATTGGTCACCAGCGAATCGATATGTACATCCGGTACATCCTCCCCGAATTCACTCGCCTGCAGCACCAGGTCATTCGCGGTCAAATGACCCTTCACCTCCATATTGCGAATCGCACCCTTCGCCGTGCCCACAAAATTCGCATTCCCATGCAGCACCACTGGAATCGCCGCCGCGCCCTTTCTGCCATTCCCCTCAAACGCCAGCGTCTGCAACAGCTGATCGAACTCGCCCAGATCCCGCGTCTGCAAATTCACCTGCAGATTCGTCAGAGGGTCTCCCACATTCACACCCAACACCCCATTCGTTGTGAGTGTGGCCGACGGACTCCGCAGCGTGAGCTGCGCAATATTCACGACCTCGATGCGGCCGTCGTAATGTCCCACCACCTCCCCACTCACCGGCACATTCGATAGCGCGCCCTTCCGCCTCACTCCCGTTGGAGCGAACGTCAAATGCGCCTGCACCTGCACCGTGTCAGAAATATCCTTCTCCGGTCCGCCCCACTCCACCGTCGTCGGCCCCGTGATCGACGTGTCGAATCCCAAGTCGCCATAGCCTGGAGTCGCCGTCGCATCCATGATCGTGCGCAGCGGTATGCGTTCCACCACCACCGTCAGATACGCATGCGCGCTCTGCACCGGCGCCGACTTCAACGAAGTGATGGGAGCCTTCGCCCCAATGCTCTTCGCCCCCGAGTTCACCGTCGTCGCTGCCGCAACCGTCGTCGGAGAGCTGGCCGCAGAATCCGGCGAAGCCTCACCCAGCCAGTTCTCGATCTTCAACTGCCCCTTCGCATCGCCCCCACCCGGCAGATACCCGCTCAGCGCGGTAAACAAAAGTTCCGTCGGCGTAATGTGCAGATCCGCTCCACCATTGATGCCCTGCAGCCGCACGTTTTCGTCACGATACGCAATGTCGTGCATCTTCATCGAGCCCACCAGGAGATATCCCGCCGCGCAGTTCGGATCCGGCGGCAACACCTTCGCACTCGGCGGCAGATGCTTGTGCCCTTGCCAGAAGTGCGGATTCTTCTGCGCCACCTGCGGCGTCACCGAGCAGCTGTGCCCATTCACCTTCAGATCAAGCGTTCCCCCCTTCAGCCCCTCCACATCGGTCAGATAGCCCAACTGCTTCACATCGACATTGCCCGTTACCGAAGCCTGCCACTCCGGGCTGGCGAAGTGCTGCACCAGGGCATCGGCAGTCAAATGGGTTAATAAGCCACCGTCCGGAGTCGTCGAGAAATCCAGGCTCTTCAGCGCAAACATGTCACGCCCCAACTCCGCCGTCAGATGCATCTTCGACTGCACCTCTTTCTCGTTGGCCAGCTTCGTCCGCAGATCCGCCAGGTCGATCGTTATTCCATAGTGATCAGCCTTTCGCTCATAATGCGCCTCCGCGCTCACATCCTTCGCCGCTACATTGAACGGAACCGCCTTATCATTCACCACCGCCAATCCATCTACCAGCTCAACCTTGCGCGCTCGCAGATCCAGCAACGTATCCTCCACCGACTTGTTGCTGGTACTCCGATGCTTGGGCACCGGCGCGTTGCTGTGTCCGTTCTTATCCATGATCAAGTGAAAGTGCGGCTGCTCCACCCGCAGGTACCGCAAGCTGATCCGCGACTGCGGCCCCAACCCCCGCACATGCGTCAGGATCATGTTGAGGTGCAGGCGCAGAAAAATCTTCGACGCCGACAAGTACGGCATCTCTCCTGGCGCCTCCGTTCCGTGAATCACCAGCCCATCCGCCTCGACCGCTAGGTGCCACAAGTTAAACGAAATGTATCGCAACTCCACGCGCCCACCCGTAGCGTTCTCCAGCGTGCTCACCACCTCGCCGCCCACGCGACGCTGAAAGTCCGCCGTGCCCGTATACCACGTAGCCACCAGCGCCAGCACTGCCACCAGCCCCACCAGCACCAACCCAACCCATGCAAACCCCCGCAGCACACGGTGCCTCTTCCTGGTCACATGCGCAGTCGATGTCGTCTCTCCCGTTGTCACAGTCTCGTCGGGCGGCGGCAATTTCGCATCGTCACTCATCGCGCCTCCTCTCCCGGATGCAACACCACCACGTTACCCTGCGCGCGCAAACTGGCCAGCCAATCATCCAGCAGCTTCGACACCCTCTGCTGCAGAAGCACCTCCTGGATTCGCCTCGAGATCGTGCGCATCGGCGGAGGCGTCACGTGTTGCGCGGCATACTCTGGCAGCATCGTCTTCGTGTAGTACTCCTGTATCTCGGCCGGCAAAATCCGTATTCCCATGCGGAAGCGCTGCTCAATAAACGCCAGCACCTCCATCCGCTGCCGCCACAGGGTGGTCAAACTCTCTTCGGTAAATCCCTCGCTCGCCAGGAACTTGTCCCAGCCTTCCTCCGTCTCGCAGTGATACTCCGCGCAAGCCGGTATCGACTTCCGCAGCGCATCGAGATCCTTCGCCGCCGCCTGCTCCGTGACCTCGCCAGCCGGCTGCAACTGCACCTGCTGCAGAATCAAATCCCGATTGATCAGCCGTTCGATCGCCTCGTCCCGGTTATAGGGCCCGCTCGCCTCGCGATACGGCAGCAACGCCGCAAACCGTCGCTCCCTATCCACATCGCTGTCCAGAATCAGCTGGCTATTCACGATCGCCACCACCCGATCAACCTCTTCACCCTGGGCCGGCGGCATCCCCGGCAGCGTCGGCTCCACGATCTTCGTCGGCCCTGCCTGCGACTGCGCCACCGAAGGCACCGATCCCGCAGGCAACGCGGGCACCGCAGGCGCGGCCGTAGTCCCGGTCGGCACCACGGGCACCACCGGTGCGTTCTGCGCGATACACCGCGGCACCCACATCAACAGCGCGCACAACAATAGCAGCGTCCCTCCGCCCCATTGCCTGCTCTCGAGTTGTGCCGCGCGTCGCATCATCGTTAGAAGCTCTGTCCAATACTGAAGAAGAAGTTGAAGTGGCTAGCCTGCCCCACATAAGGCGCAGCGCCCGTATAGTCGTCAAACACCGGATAAATTGGCGGATTCAAGTTCCAGCTGAAGTCCACGCGAATCGGTCCCACTGGCGTCCCATACCGAATGCCCAGCCCCACCGCGTCCGAGTAATAGTTGAAGTTGCAGGTGCCCACCGCTTCCGACGCATTGCCGCCAGCGGCCGCGAGCGGCCCCGCCAGGTCCCTGCACTGTGCCTTGTCCGGCTGATGAAAATGTTCGATGCTCTTGAACATATCTCCCGAATACTGAAACGCATTGCCCATATCCCAAAACAACACAAACGAGATGCTGCTGCCCACCAGCGGCAGCGTTGGCGGAGGCATACGCAGTTCGAACGTGTTCACCACCGCTCCTCCTCCACCCACCGGATACCCTGTCGTGCCATCGCGCGGCCCTCCGTCATTGATCCCGAACCCGCGATGCGACGTCGCTCCACCCACATACAGCCGCTCCGGCAGCGGCACCGCATTGCACGTCGGATTGGTCTCCAGTAGTGGTCCTGCGCAAGCCGTCGGTTGCACCCCAATCTGGTCGCCGCCATTAAACGCATTCGGATTCGGCCCCCACGACTTTTCAAATCCAATCCGCAGACTGCGCGCAAACACGTACTTCCGCTTCCCGAACGTGTAATACGTCGACTCCGTCCCGTCCAACTTGTTGAACCCAACCTCCGATCCGAATTGGGTTGCCGCCAGAAATTCCGTCAACGAAAAATAGTTTCCCTTTCCCGCATTCAGAGGGCTCGGATCCCGCGTGTCATGGATCCACGTCACCTGCGGCCCTCCCACAATCGCCGGCTCCGACAACTGCGGAATCAAATTCGGCGTGATCGCCAGCGAGTTCGGATCCACCGACACCCGCCGATACTCAAAGTCGTAAATAAACGTGTCCGCCCGCTTCGCCTTCTGCACCATCCGCACATCGCCCTGCAGCGTCGACGACGCGAACGTCGTAATGTTCTGCACATTCGAGTAGCCGCCCGAAAGGCTTCCCGTCAGCCTCCTGTTCCCAAACAGCTGCGGCAC
Source organism: Granulicella sp. L46 (assembly GCF_009765785.1). Lineage (GTDB taxonomy): Bacteria > Acidobacteriota > Terriglobia > Terriglobales > Acidobacteriaceae > Granulicella. The sequence goes on along the minus strand of NZ_LMUT01000005.1, from coordinate 125,424 downwards.
ATTGAAACTCAGCGTCGCTATCTTTTCCAGCAACCCGTACGCCGTGCGCAGCGTCAGCGAGTCCTGCGTCCCGCGCAGATTAATCCGCGACACATCCAGCGATACCCGCGGACTCACCCCCGCCTTCCCGTTCTGCGCCGCCGTCCCTCCCTGCGTCTCGCCCGTAATGAGGGTCGGCGTCCCCGTCTGCGCCTCGATCCCAAACCCGTACGTAATATCCCACCGCTTAGCTTCGGTTACTTGCACCAGCACATTCTTCTCCGGCGCATTCCCCATTGGATCCTGCACCGCTGTATTCACTTCACTGAACAGCGCCAGGTTGTAAAGATTTCTCTGCGTCTGCAACAACGCCGACTGATCCAGCGGATCGCCTGCGTGCACCAGAATCTGACCCTGCACCACCTTCGGCCGCGCGTGCACAATCCCCGAGAGCAGTACGTTCTGCACCATGACCCTCTGCCCTTCGCTCACCGTCAGTTCCACATCGGTGCGCGATTCATTCGTATTCTCCTTGGCCTGCGCAAGCTCCACCCGCGCTTGATCGAATCCGTGCGCCAGGTAGTAGTTGAGAATCGCGTCGCGGTCGCCCGACAGGGTAATCAGCGAAAACGGTTGTCCCGTCTTCGAACTCAGCATCGCCAAAATATCCTTCCTGCGCTCCTCCGCCACGCCCGTCAATTCCACGTTGCCAAACTTCTGTTGCGGCCCCTCATGGATCGTGAACACCACCTGGATCTGTGCCTCTTTCAAGTCCGCTCCATGCGGCCCCTTGTCCTCGTCCTTCACCTCCGACGTCACGTTCACCGCGCTGAATCCGTTCGCACGATACAACGCCTCAATCGAGCTCACATCTGCCGCCAGCAGCTGCGCGCTATATCGTCCGCTGCGCTGGTACGCGTCGGCCTTCTTCACCCGCATCACGTCCTCCAGCGTGCTGTCGTCGAAATACTTGTTCCCCTGCAGCTTCACCTCGGTCACCTTGTGCTTCCTGCCCGGATCCACCGTGTACACCACCTGCACCTGCGCCGTCCCCGCGCCCAGTATCTCCACCTTGTCCGTGACGTCGAAGTACCCACTCTGCTGCAGGAAGTCCTTGATGTTGAACGCACCTTCATTCAGCAGATCGATATCCACCGCGCCTTCCGCATACACCGGAACCAGCAGCTTGACGCGCGACTTCGACAGCTTCACCCCATTCACCACCACCTGCACCACCGGCCCCTGGTTCGCCGAGAAATCGTAATCCACCTGCCGCCGCGGCGCCGCGTAGATCGACTTCTGCAGGCTGATCGTTCCTTCCAGCCGTTCCTGCTTCTGGTAGTACTCCCGCACGCCCGACAGCGCATTGCTGGTCGTCTCGCGCGTCACCTTCAGATCGCATGCGCGGCCAAACAACTTATCCCACGACGTCGTCAGCCAGCTGCAATTCAGACGCCCCTTCTTCCGGAACGTCGCCACATCGATCCCCGCATCCGTTCCCCCAACCTCCACCGTGCCAACCCGCGCCTGCGGTCCCGTCTCGATTGTGAATGTCGCATTTACCTGACGATTCACATCATCCACATCGGTCGCCAGCGTCACCTTCGGAATAAAAAATCCGTTCTCCGCCAACGACTCCTTCACCGCCTCCACTGCCGTAGTAAGCGCGCCATTCGCAAACGGTACTCCCGGCTCCAGCCGTGTCGCAAACTCCAGCAACGACGCCAGCCGTTCACTCTTCACCCCGTCAATCGTCACCCGCCCCACAAAATACTGTGGCTGCCCGGAATACACCAGCGCCACACCCTTCCCCTCCGGCACCACGCTTGTGCTGATATTCACGTAAAGCCCCGACGCAAACAGACGCCGCAAATCCGCCCGCACCTTGTCCGGATTCAGCGGCTCGCCCACCTTCTGCGACAACTCCCCAACAATCGCATTCTTCTCCCCAAACACCACTCCCACAAACCGGACGGCCGTCACCGTTGTGCCCGCCTTCGCCCACAGGCTCGTCTGCAACGCAGGAAGTGCATCGGTCACCTGTGCGCTCTGATTCTCCGCGCTCGGATGCGGCGCCGGCGGAGCAACCGTGTCCACCGTCTGCGCCCGCACAGCCGTTCCCACGCATCCCAGCACCAGCAGCATCGCCCATCGCGTCCATCCCCACGGACGCGTCCCACCCTCAACCCCCAGCAGGCGCGCGGAGAGTCGCTTCATCTCGCGCTCGCCCAACCACTCGCTCCGCGCCAACGCCGCTATCCTCTCAACCTTCAATTTCGCAAATTCGAAAGCCGCCCTGTCTCTCGTCAATCCATCATCCTGCGGCCCGTTCCGCACAGCCTCAAAACACACGGCTTTCACGCATCCCGTATGGGTTTCATTTTACAGATGCAATCCACGCTCCGCGGGTTCGCTCCCCCTTACCGACCCCCTCCGGATTCCCATCGACGAACCTGACCCAAGAGACCTGTCATCCTGAGCGCAGCCGAAGGACCCCGAGGCTCTCATCTCACCCACAACCCTCATTCTCTTTCTCACACGCACTCGCAGAACCTGTGGCAGACCCGAGCCCGCCCTCCGCAAACCGTATACTTCGCTTATGTCTGCGTTGACCACCCACGACCTGACCACCCCCATCCCAGACCCAATCTCAGATGCAGACCGCTACTCCCGCCAAATCCTCTTCGCCCCCATCGGCCAAGCCGGCCAGCAACTCCTCGCCCGCGCCCACGTAGCCATCGTCGGCGTAGGAGCCACCGGAGCCGCCACCGCCAGCCTCTTAGCCCGCGCCGGCGTCGGCCGTCTCACCCTCATCGACCGCGACTTCGTAGAGCCCTCCAACCTCCAGCGCCAAATGCTCTTCGACGAAGACGACGCCCGCGCCTCCCTCCCCAAGGCCGAAGCCGCCCGCCGCCACCTCGCCCGCATCAACTCCAGCGTCCACATCGACGCGCACATCACCGACCTCGTCCCCCAAAACGCCCCCGGCCTCCTCTCCGCCGACATCGTCCTCGACTGCACCGATAACTTCGAAACCCGCTACCTCATCAACGACCTCTGCGTCCGCGACCACCGCCCCTGGATCTACGCCGCCGCCGTAGGCGCCTACGCCGCCACCATGAACATCCTCCCCCGACCAATCCCTTCCGAAGTTGCACACCGTCATTCTGAGCGCAGCGAAGAACCCCCGTATTTGCAGACGGAGCGAAGCGACGTACCGCTATCCTCTATCCCCTATCCCCTATCCCCTGCAACCGCCTGCCTCGCCTGCATCTTCCCCTCGGCCCCCTCCGGCAACATCGAAACCTGTGACACCGCCGGCATCCTCTCCACCGCCGTCAACCTCGCCGCCTCCCTCCAGGTCACCGAAGCCCTAAAGTTCTTAACCCACCAACCCGATCGCATGCGCCGCACCCTCCTCTCCTTCGACCTCTGGGCAAACACCCGCTCCGAAATCAACACCTCCACTCCCCGCGCCGACTGCGAAGTCTGCGGCCAGCGCATCTTCCGCGCCCTAGCCGGAGAGCAGCGCCCCCACATCACCCTCTGCGGCCGCAACTCCGTTCAGATCCACCAACACAACCACCCCCTAAACCTAGCCGAGCTCGAAACCCGCCTCCAACCCTTAGGCCAGGTAAGAGCCAACGGCCTCCTCCTCCGCTTCACCTACGACCCCTACACCCTCACCGTCTTTCCTGACGGCCGCGCCCTCATCCAAGGCACCACCGACCCGGGCCTGGCCCGCTCCCTCTACGCCCGCTTCCTCGGCAGCTGACCCCGCAAGCTTCAGCTCTACTAATCAACCGAGAACTGAGAACTGACAACCGCCTTCCGGCAGTTAGGGTACACTTGAATCAACAACAAACCCTTTCCTGCTATCACCTTAGCCACCCCAGGAATCCACCGGACAACCCTCCGGCTCATTCCTCAGTCCAAGCTCTTGAAACCTTTATCTATCGCGCAGCGTTCAACTCCTGAGTACGTGAAGAACCTGCGCCGTTCGATTTAGCCGAGAGCGGACAAATTCATGGAACTTCAAGGCCTACCTAGAATGCAGACGAAACCGAACCCCGGCTTTTTCAAGCGGAACGCTCCAATTGCCGGTGAAGCTGAAGCCATCGAGCGCGCCAAAAATGGCGACCCCGATGCCTTTGCCAAGCTCTACGCCCTCCACAAACGCCGCGTCTACACCCTTTGCCTGCGCATGCTCGGCAACGTCTCCGAAGCCGAGGACATGACCCAGGAGGCCTTCCTTCACCTCTTCCGCAAGCTCGGCAGCTTCCGCGGCGAGAGCGCCTTCTCCACCTGGCTGCACCGCCTCACCGTCAACCTCGTGCTCATGCATCTGCGCAAGAAGGGCCTCCAGCTCGTCTCGCTCGAAGAGACCATCAACCCCTCTGAAGAAGACGCGCCAAAGCGCGACTTCGGCTCCCGCGACACCATGCTCTCGGGTTCGGTCGACCGCGTCACGCTCGAGCGCGCCGTCGCCCTGCTTCCCCCCGGTTACCGCATGGTCTTCGTACTCCACGACGTCGAAGGCTTCGAGCACAATGAGATCGCCACCATGCTCGAATGCTCCACCGGCAACAGCAAGTCCCAGCTCCACAAGGCCCGCCTCAAGCTTCGCGAACTCCTTCGCGAGTCCCAGGCCCTTCAACCCGCTTCAGTTCAATCTGCAGACAGCCTCGCAGAGCCCGCAGCGCAGAAGGGGATCACACGATGAAAGATCTCGCTTCAGCCAATCTCGACAACATGACCACCGCAGAGTTTGAAGAATATCTCCCCGAGCTCTTCGAGTCCGGCGGCGGCTCCATCAGCAAAGACCCCCGCTTCGCCAACTTCTTCAAAGCTCATCCAGACTGCGCCTCCCTGGTCCGTGACCTCGAAACCATCGCCGAACAAGCCAAGAGCCTCTTCGAACCCAGCGGCGAAGGTTCCGGCTCCGAACCCAGCGACGCCGTCTGGTCCAACATCGCCAGCAAGCTAAAAGAAGAACCCCCCACCACTAAAGAAAACTAGCCACCCTTCCACCAATTCCCTTCGTACCCTCAGGCACCCGCCTGTTCGCCTACGAAGGGAATTCGCTTTTAACCTCAAGCAGCCGACAAACCAACGCCAAAGAATCAATAGCCCCTCAACAATCTCATCGGCCCATTCCCAATTACCAGCCACTGCAGTTGCTCGAAACCCAACTTTGCGGGAGCTTCGCGAGCTACTGTCCAACACGCCACGGCGAAGTTGTTGTCCAGCTTTGCAACTCTTTCTTTGCCCACGCATTTGACTTCCCTACATGGCAGCTCGTACAGGGATTGGGTACACCCGAACTCTCCGTCAAGCTCGGCGTGATGAAGCGGAACGTATGTGCATGGACGAAGTTGTCTTTGATCGTGGCCTCGATCTTCGGCATATGGCAAGCCACGCACTCACTGCCGGCACTCCCCTCCGCATGATGAGTGTGAGCGCTCACCGTTCCCTTAAGTCCTGCAGCATTTTCCATCTCTGCCGCGTGGCAGCTCAGACAGAGCGCGTTCCCCGGCAGCTTCAGGCTCGCTACGTTCGCAGTGCTGTGGACATCGTGGCAGTCGAAGCAACGCAGCTCCCGGTGGTACATCGTGCTCTGCACGAAGTCGTTGCCCTGCATCCGGTTCTTGTGCGCCGTCATGTCGGCATATTGATAGAAGTTCGTCACACCCGGCTTCAGGTCTTCCAGCTTCCAAATATCCGCCAGGCGCTGCCCGGGCAGATACCCCACCGGCCAGTCATAGACCTTCCCGTCCGCCGAAGCTGTTACCGGACGACCCTGGCTATGGCATTGGATACAGGTGTCATTGCCACGCACGTAGTCCAACGTCTCGGGATTGACGATATTCTGTTTCGTTGGATGCGCCGCATGAAGGCTTCCTGGCCCGTGGCACTTCTCGCACCCGACATTCCACTCCGTGACCGTCTTTGTTGCGATGTCATAGTTCACGGAGTGGCAACCGTCGCACGTTGGTCCCGTAGGTCGATCAAAGTTGCTGGGACCGTAGAACGGCAGCCACCAATCGGTGCCCGTCTCAGCGTGGTATGGCAACCAATGCTTTTTCGCAACGTCCCATTGAGCCGGGAGCGGAAAGTAGTCATCACCGCGCTTGGTAAAGTACCTCTGCTTCCATCGGCTGCCGTACACGAACGCCACCTCATCGAGTCCGAACGTCCGGACCGGATCGGCCGTTGAGAAGTCTCCCAAGACCGCGTCAGGATGTGTGTGCGGATCGCGAACGACATTCGCCATGCGGGTTTTTTCCCATCCTTTGAACTCCTTTGCATGGCAGTGTTCGCAGGTCGCAGATCCAACAAATTTCGCCTTCGCTTCTTGCGCAAGCGCGTCGGGCATCGTCAAGAATAACGAGCAGAGAAGCATCAACGCTTCGAGCAGCGATTGGATAAAACGCCTTCCCAAGGGGCACCTCTATGCTTCTGCGATCAGCGTATATCAGGCCTGTCGAAAAAGTTGTCACAGTGATGTCACGGTGACTGAGGCATCGCTCGGGTTCGGACCGAGCAAAGACAGAAAGCTCCTCCGAGAAATTCGGCCCGAAGCAAGTGGCACCCTCGCTCACAAACGGTGTCTTCGGAAACTTAAGCTGACCTTGCCGAAAACCAGATTTTGCGAACGAGTGTTGAAGGCCAGATATTTCTTCGCTGTAAAACAGCAAACCGCCCACCACCCAATCAACCGTTTTGTGACGGATGCTATTCTCCTCAGCATGCTAACCAATGAGTTTTGGTACGGTTTCCTGCTGGGCGCCGGTTTGGTGTTCTTTGTATTTTTCGTCTCCCGTTTGATAATCCGCAACCGCAAAGAGGGTCGCTAGCTTTATCCCAAACAACGCCTGACGGTGTTTGTGCCGGTGGCTTCCATCGACGTTGCGCGCCGACCGAGGCGTACACTGGGTCGGCAATCATTCGGAAAACCAACGATTCGCTGGGCATTGCCGCCCGAAACCTGCAGCTATCCAATTTTCTAACGAGGAAAAATATGAAGACTCATCTGACATCCACGGTTTCGGCAGTCGTCCTTTCAGCCATCGCTTCCGGTCTGGTATTTGCTGTCCCCGTAGCCTACGCACAAAATCCAGAATTGATGGCGAAAGTGCAGGCAGTCAAACAAGCTGCTGCGGCAAACAAACAGGCCCTCGCTCGCTACACCTGGCAGGAGCAACAAGTGATCAGCCTGAAGGGCGAGGTTAAGAAGACGGTAAGCTACCAGGTCAGTCTCGGCCCCGATGGACAGCAGCAGAAGATTGAATTAGGTTCAACCTCCGCACCCCCTCCCTCGGGTGGAAGATTGAAGCAGAGGATTGTCGCAAAGAAGACCGGTGAGTTTCAGCAGTACGGCCAGGACGTCGCCGGGCTCGTAAAGCAATATGCACCGCCAGACCCGCAGCTATTGCAGCGGGCTTACGCGACGGGCAATATTTCGATTCAACTAGGCGGAGCCCCCGGCACAATTACTCTGGTGATCAGGAATTACATCAAACCGGGAGACTCAATGACTCTCGTATTCGATCAGGCGTCGAAGTCGATTCTGTCGCTGCAGGTCGCCACTTATCTAACCGCGCCGACCGATACTGTCACCCTCGCCGTGCAATTTTCCAAGCTGCCGGTTGGAGTCAACTATGTTTCCAGCGTACTGGTCAACGGGGTCAGCAAACAGATGACAGTTGCGATCAAGAACTTCAATTATCAACTCTCGCAGATGTGAGACTAACGAAGGCCACTCCCCGCAAAACGGTGTTTTCGGCAACACAGCGCGGCCTCTCAACACTGCCGGCATATGCTAAAGTTCGACCCGTGATTTACCATAGGACGCTCTAAGAGGAGACCTTCCGAATGCCCGAGGCTGGAGGTTCTAACATCGAAATCGCTCACCACCTAAGCGAGCGCAAAGAACCATCACAGTCCGTGGGGCACGAAATATTGGAGATCGTCGAGGCCTTAATCCTCGCCATAGTCGCTATTACCACTGCCTGGAGTGGTTATCAGGCAGCGCTTTGGACCGGGCATCAGTCAGAGCTCTATGGCCAGGCAAGCAAACTGCGGGTTCAAGCCGAGGGAGCTGCCACCTACGCGAATCAGGAGCGTTTGTATAACTCTTCGACCGTGGTTGAGTGGCTGAAAGCGGAAGCGCACGGCGACAAGAAACTCGCCGATCTTTTTGAACGGCGTTTGCTTCCTGAATTTCGTCCCTCCTTTGAAGCTTGGAAGAACACTGACCCCATCAACAACCCAAATGCTCCGCCAGGTCCTCAGTCGATGACGGCATACCGAAGCTCCAAGACGGAAGAAGCTGCCAAATTGAATGACCAAGCTACGGAAGTATTCGAGCAAGGCACTCGAGACCGACAGCTCTCCGACCAGTACGTGCGAGTAACCGTGACGCTGGCAACGGTGCTCCTGTTGATGGCAATCAGTCAGCGTTTCAAAACTCGCGGTGTCCGATTAGCACTACTCGTAGTCGCTACTCTTCTACTCTGCATTCCGGTTTTCCATATCCTGACGCTGCCCCGCGCATAGAACCTTCGTCCGGGCTCGGGAAGAAAATCTATAGGCCGCATAGGCCCCCACACTACTGTCAAGAGTTACAGCCTGCGTTGCACGCAGAATTGCTTCTTGCCATTAGCTCCTCATCGCGCTACCATCAATCTCGATGAACCTGCGCCCCACCACCGGCCGATTTAGCTATTGCTACTGGTATCCCCAGCGGCCCGGCGGCCTTGTGCGCTTCTCTGATCACCCCTAACGAGAACCCAAGCCATCCACCGAGCCGCAGCCCACAAGGTCTGCGGTTTTTCTTTTGCCCCAACAAACTTTGCTTCACCGAACCACCAACGGAGACGACAATGAGTACAGCCACCCTTATCGAACCAACCCAGGCCATGCCCACCAAACCCAAACCCGCCACGAACCATTCCATCCCCAAACGCGACACCCTCGATCGCATCATCCTCACCGGCTTCATGGGCTCCGGAAAAACCACCGCCGGCGCTCTCCTCGCCGAGCGCCTCGGCTGGCGCTTCCTCGATCTCGACCGCGAGATCGAAACTCGCCACCAACGCACCGTCCCCCAGATCTTCGCCGAGAATGGCGAAGCCCACTTCCGCCACCTCGAATCCTCCACGCTAGCCTCTCTGCTAGGCGAGCGCCGCCTCGTCCTCGCCCTCGGCGGCGGAGCCCCCGAAGAGCTCGGCAACCGCCTGCTCCTCGAGCAGACACCCCACACCGCCGTCGTCTACCTCTGCGCCAACTTCGACACCCTCGTCGCCCGCTGCGCCGTCCAGGCAACCGACCCCTCTGCCACCGCCCGCCCCAACCTCGCCGACCTCAACCTCGCCGAGCGCCGCTTCCGCCTCCGCCGCCCCCACTACGAGCGCATCGCCGCCCACACCATCCACACCACAGACCTCTCCCTCGACCAAACCGTCGAAGCCGTCCTCGCCGCCATCAAAAGCCCCCGCTAACCCCGGGGGCTTTCAACATCGTTGCCGTTTACCAGCCGGGCTTCGCTGTTGCTTTTCTTTCGGTCATTCCCTCTGGGAATCCGCTTCTTCTTTTGCCTCTGCCGTTGCCATTCTTCGACAATTTCCAACGGAAATTGTCATTCCGAGCGAAACGAGGAACCTGCTGTCTCCCGTTCTTGTCCTTGCTTTTCTTTCTGTCATTCTCCTGGCGAATCTGCTTCTCCATCGCCACCCGCACCTCTATCGCGGCCCCTCCGCGTTCACAATGTTCTTGTAAATGACACCGTCTTTCATAATCACCACGAAGTTCTTCCCAGGATCTTCGATCAACTTAATATCCGCCACCGGATCGCCATCCACCAGCAGCAGATCCGCCAACGCTCCCTCTTCCACCACGCCCAGTTTTCCCGGATAAGGATTGCGTGGCCCCGACAGCGCCAACAGCTCAGCATTGTCCGCCGTCGCCATCTTCAATACCTCCGACGGCGTGTACCAGCGCACCAGCGTGGTCAATTGCGCGCCCTGCCGCGTTGCAAGCTTTGCGTCAAACAGCGTGTCCGTCCCCCACGCTGTCTTAATCTTGTATTTCTTCGCTAACTTGTAAGCCGTGTCGATCCCCGCTCTCATCTGCAGCCTCTTCGCCTGGTTCGCCGGGTTCGGCAAAACAGCGCTCTCATCATCGGCATCGAGGAACGGCTGCAGACTCCACCAAATCCCCTTCTCTGCCATCAGCTTCGCACTCGCATCATCCGCGAGCTGTCCATGATCGATGCACCTCACTCCCGCCGCAATCGCCGTCTGAATCGCTTTCGGCGTATACGCATGCACCGTCACGTACGTGCCCCAGTTGTCCGCCGCCAGCACCGCCGCATGAATCTCCGGCTCCGTGTACTGCGCCACGTCGAGCGGATCGTACACAGACGTTACCCCGCCGCCCGCCATCAGCTTAACCTGCGAAGCTCCCTTCATCAGCTGTTCGCGCGAGCGCAGCAGCACCTCATCAGGACCATCCGCAATCGCAGCCACTCCTATCACTTCCGCGTGGCTCAACGGTCCTCCAATCACCCGCGGAATCTCATAAGGCATCCGGAAATCACCATGCCCGCTGGTCTGCGAAATGAACGCCCCCGATGGATAAATGCGAGGCCCCGGCAACAGCCCCTGGTCGATCGCCATCTTCAGCCCAAACGACGGCCCACCCAGATCGCGAATACTGGTAAACCCACGCATCAACGTGTCCGTCGCCGCCTTGCCCGCCACCAGCGTGATGTATCCAATGTCCGCAGTCATCGCCACGGACATCGGAATCTCCTGCATCATGATGTGCGTATGTGCATCGATCATCCCCGGCATCAACGTCCTCCCGCCGCCCTCGATGATCTTCGTAGTCGCCATCCGGTCCGTCGGAATCGGAGACGTCGTAATCCGCTCAATCAAGTTGCCCCGAACCAGCACATTCGTAGGCGCAGTAAGTTCTCCCGCCCTGTTCAACACACGCACATTATTAAACAGCGTCACCGAGCCAGGTCTTCCCCCCGGCCCTTGCGCGCACACTTGATATCCGAAAGCACCCCAAAAAATAAAGACGAGAAGCCGACAAATCCTAGTATTCATGTTGACCTCGATGAGCTATACCGGCGTTGGACCGCAGCATCCCATACTCAGCTAAATAAGAAGGAGACCCTTCACACACTCGAAAATGTTCGTAAACAACAAAGCACTGCGAGTCACTTCCTGACGGCGATTAAACTCGACGATCATCTATTGCGCAATCAGTAATTCTTACCCCTCTGCGATATCCTCACCTTCATGCGCCGCGCCATCCTCCTCGCCCTCACCTTGCTCTTCGCCCTCCCCTCCGCGCCGGCCCAAACCTCGCCCACCCCCGTCTACAGCTACAAAGTTGTCGCCACCTTCCCCCACTCCACCTCCTCCTACACCGAAGGCTTCTTCTACCTCAACGGCCTCTTCTACGAAGGCACCGGCATCAAGGGCCACTCCCAAATCCTGGTCACCGACCCCGCCACCGGCCGCATCACCCAGCACATCGACCTCGCCCCGCAATACTTCGGCGAAGGCATCGTCGACTGGGGCTCCAACCTCTACGAGTGGACCTGGCAAACCAACGCAGGCTTCGTCTACAACCGCGCCACCCTCGACAAGCTCGCCAACTTTACCTACACCGGCGAAGGCTGGGGCATGACTCACGACGGCACCCACATCATCACCTCCGACGGCACCGCCACCCTCCGCTTCCGCGATCCCAAAGACTTCCACGAAGTCCGCAACATCACCGTCACCGACCAGGGCTCACCCGTCACCCTCCTCAACGAGCTCGAGTACATCCACGGAGAGATCTACGCCAACGTCTGGCACACCAACCGCATCGCCCGCATCAATCCCCGCGACGGCCATGTCATCGCCTGGATCGACCTCACCGGCCTCCTCTCCCCCATGCTCCATCTCGACGACGAAGCCGTCCTCAACGGCATCGCCTACGACGCCCAGCACGACCGCCTCTTCGTCACCGGCAAAGAGTGGCCCACCATCTTCCAGATCAAACTCATCCCTCCTGCACCCAACAAGTAACCACACCCACTAAATAACAGTAGCCAGCCAAGTTGCGCACCCTTGCATCCAAGTGAGAGCATCCGTTACAACCGCATCCGCCCAACCAAGGAGTGTGCCCGCTGTCGCTGCAGCCCTACAACTCCAATCCCGCTGACGATCACGCGACGCAAGTCTCCACCGTGCGCGGCTACATCCTCTTCGCCTTTGGGATCGCTCTCTGCCTCGCGCTAGCCTGGCGCCTTCGCCAGGTTCTTGAGATCGTTTACGTCAGCGCGCTCTTCGCCGTCGTCCTCGGCCCCATCGTGCAGCGCATCATGTGCCTGCGCATCCGCAAATACTCGCCCTCGCGTCCGGTCGCGATCGTTGCCCTCGTCTTCTCCGTCTTCGCCGCTCTTACCGTCTTCCTCTATGTAGCCCTTCCCCCCGTAGCCAAAGACATCCAGCACTTTGCTACTGACCTTCCCCCACGCATCCCCAGCCTCATTGCCAAACTCAAACATCTGCCCATGGCAGACAAATTCGGCGTCGACTCTCTCGCCGCAAAAAGTGAAGCCGCCCTCGCAGCCACCGCGCAATACATCTTCGCTACCGCTCCGCTCTGGCTCGGCCACTTCCTCGACCTCATCACCGCCTTCATCCTCTGCATCTACTTCATGCTCGAAGGCGACGCTGTCTACTACTACCTCCTCTCCTTCGTCCCCGACGGTTCTCGCGACCGCCTCGCCAAAACCCTCGTCATCGGCGAAGCGCGCATGAGCAGCTGGCTCATCGGTCAACTCGCCCTCATGCTCATCCTCGGCGTTTGCAGCACCATCGTCTTCGGCCTCCTGCATGTAAAATATTTCGTTCTCCTCGGCGTACTCATGGGTTTGCTCAACATCATTCCCATCGCCGGCGGTCTCATCACCATCGTGCTCGCAGCCTGCGTAGCCGCGACCGATTCCTGGACCAAGATGGCTGGCGTCCTCATCTTCTACGTCATCTATATCCAAATAGAAAACGGCTTCCTCACCCCCCGCATCATGCGCAGCCGCGTCAACCTCCTCGGTCTCTCGGTCATCGTCGCCCTGCTCGTAGGTTCAGACCTCGCTGGCATCGTCGGAGCTCTCGTCGCCATCCCCACCGCCGCCCTTATCGCCGTCATCATCGACGAGTACTTCGTTCAGCAGGACGCCGCCGAAGCCGCTCAGGCCGCCGCCCAGGCCGCCGCCGTCGCCTACACCGAATCCAAGGAGGCCGCCGCCGTCGCCTACACCGAATCCAAGGAGGCCGCCGCCGCCGCCCACGCCGCCGAAGCCTCGGCAGCCTCCGCAGCCGAGTCCGCCGCCCACGCCGCCGAATCCGCCCAAGCCTCTGACAAAGCATCCCATTAGCCCCCTCCCCACCACCACCCGCCGTCATCCTGAGCGAAGTGAAGGACCCCCGTATTTCGAGTCGCGCAGCGGCTCCCGCGAGCGCGGCGAGCCAATCGTCCAGAAGACGAACCCCCACCCTGAAACTTCCCCCCGAATTCCCTCATCTTTTATGTAACCTGAAGGAGAGGCCCGCACGTCTCCAACCATATGCAGTTAGCTCTCGACGCATCCATCGCCAACGTCCCCGCCACCGAGCGCACCGCCTCGGAGCTGGACGACATGGACACCCTGGTCCGCACCCACAGGCCACGGCTGCTGCGCTTTGTTGCCTTCTCCGTCGGCGACGCTGACCTCGCCGAATCCATCACCCAGGATTGCTTCCTCAAGGCCTACAACGCCCGCGAACGTTTCCGCGGCGACTGCTCCGTCAGTACCTGGCTCACCAGCATCGCCGTCAATCTCATTCGCGATCAGCAGCGCCTGCAGAAGTTCCGCTTCTGGCGCCAGGCCCGCGCCACCGCCATCGACATCACCGACGCCGCCAACTTCCTCCCCAGCCCCGAGAGCTCCCCCGAGTCCCGTCTCCTGGTCAAAGAAAAGGCCGCCCAGGTCTACGCCGCCCTCCAGAACCTCTCGCCCAACCAGCGCACCGTCTTCCTCATGCGTTTCTCTGAAGACCTCGAGCTCTCCGAGATCGCCGCCATCACCAACATCCCCGTCAACACCGTCAAGACTCATCTCCACCGCGCGCTCAAATCCGTGCGCGCCCAGGTTCGCGCCGCCCAGTCAGCCACACCCGACCAAGCCCGTAACCCCAAACCGCGCCGCCGAGCACGGAGTTCGCAACACACCGCATCACCTGAATCCCATCCTGCCGGAGAAACCCTATGAACAATCATCCGGACCAACTCGCCTTCATCGCCGCCGAGTCTTCCGCCGCGCGTCTCACGCACCACCTGACGCCGGACCAGATTGACGACCTCCTCATCGGCGACCTCGCCGCCACCCCTGCCGCGCACCTCGCCGCCTGCACTCTCTGCGCCGAGCGCGTTGCTGCTGCCCGCTCGCCCATCGCCAGCTTCCAGCAAGTCTCCACCGCCTGGAGCGAGCGCCGCTCCGCCACTCTACCCATCCCCATCCCCTCGCAACGCCCCAGTTGGCAGCGTCACACAGCCTGGGCGACCGCCACGCTCTCGATGGCCCTCGGCTTCGCCTTCATCAATGCCACCCACCAGTTCTCCGTCCTGAACACACCCCAGCCCGCGCCCGCTGCATCGGCCCAACCGGCTCCAATTCAGCAACCATCCGTCGCGCCCAAGGCTCCCGCGCTCACCGAGACCGCCAGCATCGCCCCTCCTCCGCGCGCCGCCCACTCCGCCGCCCAGGTCTCCGCCGACAATCAAATGCTTCATAACATCGACGCCTCTCTCGATCCCGCCACCGATTCACCCGCGGCCCTCGGCCTCCAATCCCCGACCGCACCCAATCCCGGGCCCCCGGCTTCGATCCAGGACTAATTCAGACTGCTGAGGACGCTTGACCCTTAACCTCACATCTCGACGCATCGTCGCCGGGCGCTTTGCCCTGCTGGTAGCTGCGCCGTTGTGTCTGTTCGTGACCCTCGCTTCAACCCCCGCCCTGGCCCAGCACGGAGGCGGCGGCCATCCCATGGGAACCGGCAATCCCGGCGGCATGATGGGCGAGCGCGGCATGCACGCCCCCGCACCCGGCAACCCCGGCCGCTTCGAACACCCCAGGTTCGACTCCCACGGTCAACCCCGCATGGGCCTGCAGTTAGGCCTCAACGGTCGCTGGTGGGACGATCACGGCACCGTCAAAAAGCTCAACCTCTCCTCCGATCAGCAGCACCGCATGGACAACATCTTCGAGACCAACTGGCCCACCATCACCAACCTCTACACCAACCTCCAGCGCGAACAGATCGGCCTCGCCAGCCTCTCCCGCACCGATCTTCAAGACGAAACCAAAGTCTTCGCCGCCATCGACCGCGTCTCCCAGGCCCGCAGCGACCTCGAAAAGGAATACGCCCACACCTTTCTCCAGATCCGCCAGCAACTAGACCCCCAACAGCTAGACACCCTGGACCGCCAGATAGCCAGCTCCCACTAATCCAACCTCTTCGCCCACCAACACCGCCGTCATCTCGACCGAAGTCGCAACGCAGCGAAGACGCAGTGGAGAGATCCCTGCATTCCGCCTTTGCCTTTGCTCCTGCCGTTACTCTTGCCTTTGCTCCTGCCTTTGCTCCTGCCTTTGCTCTTGCCTTTCTGGCTGTCATTCCGAGCGCAGCGAGGAACCTGCTGTTGCTGTTGCGGTTGCAAGTTTCCCGCCGTCATCCTGAACGCAGTGAAGGACCACCGTATTTGTCGTTGCTGTTGCTGTTGTTCCTGTACTTGCACTTGCCTTTCTGGCTGTCATTCCGAGCGCAGCGAGGAACCCGCTGTCTCCCGTTCTTGGCAAACTCCTAACCCACCACTCCGTCATCTCGACCGAAGGCGGCACAGCCGCCGTAGCGGAGAGACCCCTGTATTCCGCTTTCGCCATTGCACTTGCCTTTCTGGCTGTCATTCCGAGCGCAGCGAGGAACCTGCTGTCTCCCGTTCTTCCCACCTACACCCCACCCACCAGCCGCCCTCATCCGCCGTTGCGCTTGCTCCTGAGATAGGTCCGGGCTTCAGCCCGGACAATATCCCAGCCCAAACCTCAGGGCTTTAGCCCCCGGAATCCTCTTCGCCCACCAACACCGCCGTCATCTCGACTGAAGCGCAGCGCAGCGGAGAGTCCCTGCATTCCGCCTTTGTCTTTGCCAGAAACAATCCGTCCGCGCCAACCCTACTCCACCCCAAACTCCCAAGTAGTCACGCTCGTATACTCCTCCCCCGCCTTCAACGTCGCGCTAGGGAAATTCCCGTGATTCGGCGCATCCGGAAACGCCTGCGTCTCCAAACAAAACCCACTCCGCTGCACATACGCCACGCCCGACTTCCCCACCAGCGTTCCATCCAAAAAATTCCCCGAATAAAACTGAATAGCCGGCTCCGTAGTCTCCACCACCAGCACCCGCCCCGACTTCGGCGCAACCACCTTCGCCGCCGGCCTCAACTCCCCAGCCTTCCCCCGCACCACCCAGTTATGGTCATACCCACGCCCAAACGTCAGCTGGTCGTTCGTCTCGCCAATCCGCGACCCAATGACCGTAGCCTTACGAAAATCAAACGGCGTCCCTTCCACCTTCGCAATCTCTCCTGTAGGAATCGCCGCCGCATCCGTCACCGGCGTATACGCATCCGCCTCCAGCGTCAGTTCCTCTCCCAGAATCGTCCCCGAAGCCTCTCCATCCAAATTGAAGTACGCATGATTCGTCAGGTTCACCACCGTCGTCTTATCGCTCTTCGCCGAGTAATCAATCCGCACCACACTCCCCTTCAGCGTGTACCGAACCCGCACCGTCAGCGCCCCCGGATACCCCTGATCGCCATCCGGACTCACCAGCGCAAACTCCACGCCATCGGCCACCACCTCGCCCTCCCAGTTCCGCTGATCAAACCCCTCCACCCCGCCATGCAGCATATTCTCGCCGTCATTAATCGTCGTCTGCACCGTCTTGCCCTCGAGCTCAAACCGCCCATTCGCAATCCGATTCGCATACCGTCCCGCAATCACCCCAAAGAACGCATTCGTGTTCTCCACGTAAGGCTTCAGCTCGCCATACCCCAACGTCACATCGCCCCAAACTCCATCGCGATCTTTCGTCTTCAACGCCACCACCCGCGCGCCATACGAGATCAGCTCCAACTCAACCTCAGCGCTCGTCAGCGTGTACTTCTGCACAACGCCGCCACCAGCCAGCGTCCCAAACATCTCAGTCTTTACCTGCGTTCCCGAATCGACGATTCCCATAGGTGTCCAGCATACAACCCACCCCGCATCCCTCTCACCGCCACGCACACACCATTCGCCCGCCCTTGCCTCCCAGGCTCAATCGATCCGTCCGATTCGCCAGATACCGGGCGTTGATCTCGTTCGTGTCCACATCCTCAATCTCCTGAAACGCAGCCAGCTCCGCCCCCATCTCTTCCGGTGTGAAGAAAAGCTGAAACGGTTCGCCAATACTCGCAACCCTCGCCGACAGCAGATCCCGGCCCTCTAGCTCTTCCTCCGGCAGCGCATGCCGCGGCAGCGCATAATCCATCACCACACCACTCCCCTCGGGAAATCCGCTGATCCAATCCAGCGTGCCCCGAAACGCAGGATGCGTCAGATACAGCACCACCCCCAGCCACGCAAACATCGTTGGCTTCGAGCCATCGAGGCCCCCAGCCTCCAGCTCCGCCGCCAGGCTCTGCCGCTCAAAGTCCACCGGCACATACTGCACGTCATCCACCTCCGGCAGACCACTCTCCGCCACCAGCCATCGCTTCCACGCCTGCGTCGCCGGATGGTCCACCTCGAACACCCTCACCCCGGCATGCGGATTGCGATGCGCAAACGTGTCCAGCCCCGCCCCCAGCAGCACATACTGCTCCGCCCCGCGTCTCACCGCCTCCGCCAGCTTGTCCTCGGCAAACCGGCTGCGCGACACCATCCACGCCCGCATTCCCAGCGACGATCGTTCGTTGAACGTCCCCGCCGCCTCATCCAGCTTTGCCCCATACGTCTTGCGCAGCAGCGGCACTGCTATCGGATCGTCCAGCACCCGCGGCTCTGCATCGTACAACTGATGCGTGGCTCTGCGGATCGCCACCCCCAACGCCGTCCTCGATGGCTTCCCTGCGTCCAGCACGCACCCCACTACCCAGTCTCGATCGCAACCCCGTCAATCACCTGGGCTCTTCCCGATTCTATAAAAGACTCTCCCCAATCGCGCGAAGCCTCACGCGATGGCCCGAAAGTGCGGCAGTGCGCCGCGCCGGAGCCCGCCGCTCCGGCTACCCCTACCCTGTACAAACTCTCTACAGCAGGTGCGACACCATGTCCTTGACAAACACCACAAGAATCACGGCCGTCAGCGCACCAATCGTCCATACCATGGTAACCAGAGCCGGTCGGATTCTCAGCAGCTTCCGCTGAATGTCGGTCTGTTGCTGAGACTCCATGCTGACCGCATCACTCAGAAAGATCTGGTCTTCTTCATACCGTGTCAGCGTTCCACGGTATCCAAGCAGCACCAGCAACGCGGCCCCAACAGCTCCCCACGCAATGACCAAAACACGTAGCATTTCCATACAACACCTCAAGACTCAGTATTGAGCCGTCCTGATACCGAGCAAGTCAGGTTCTTCCCGGGCTCGGGGGGTAGGAGAGGCGGTTCGACAGCATAATAGTCCCGTTCAACAACGATTGGCAGTGATTTCGCTCATTTTTTTCAGCCCAGAAGGCTAGCATCCTAACCTCCTCAAACTGCGGGCCCAGACTCCGCCCCGGAAGCCACCGGCGCCGGCGTTCCGCACCACGAGCAGAATCGCTGGTCCAGCGTCACAGGCTGCCCGCACTTCGGGCATCGTGGCGTCATCGGCTGCCGCAGCGCAAAGTACAGCAGGAACCCGAACAGGTGAGGAAACAGCGCCGCAATCAGCGTCCACAGCACCGGCCGCATCCCCCGCCGCTTCGCATCCGCATACACATACCCCAGGCAAAGCGTCCACGCCGCCATAAACGCGCCCATCACCAGCCCGCCGATCGCGCCAATCGCCACGCTTGCCACCGCCCCCATGTGGCAACTCCCGCTATCTCCCCAATGCGGAAACATCCAGCCAGCCACAATCCCCAACACCACAATCGCGCACATCCAAACCACCGCGGTAACCTTCACGCCCTTCGGCACCAACTCCATAAACTTCTTCATATCGTCCTTCCCTTCCCATTCCCTTTCGCCGACAACAACGGCAGCATCGGAAACAACACCAGCAACCCAAACGACGGCGCAATCCAAAGCGCCAACAACCCGTGATGCACCGCGCTCGACGGTAGCCCAAAGAACGCCGCAGCCCAGCGTCCAACCTGCAAATCCACAACCGTTCCCAGCACCGTCAATACCAGCG
>NZ_LMUT01000005.1:0-105776 GCF_009765785.1 Granulicella sp. L46 | reverse complement strand
CACCCACCCCCCGCGCATCCACCCCCCCCCCCGCCTCAAACGAGAAGCCCTTCAAGCCCGCAACAGCCCGCCGGCTAGCGCTCAAATACTCCGCACACGCCGCGCACGAACGCACATGCACTTCCACCAAACGCTCATCTTCAGGAGTCCCCGCCCCCGCCAAACTGCGGTCAATCCTCTGCTCAAAATCCTCATGCCTCTCAGCGCTCATGCCTCTCCTCCATCTGCGACCGCAACGCCGCCAATCCTCGATAAATCCTCGCCGCCACTGTAGGCACCGGCGCACCCACCATCGCCGCAATCTCCTGCAGCGACATGTCTTCCATAAACCTCAGCACCAACGCCTCGCGAGTAATCGCCTGCAGCCCCTGCAACGCCGCCGCCAGCCGCTCCGCATCCTCCGTCCGCGCCGCCAGCGCAAACGGAGACATCGCCTGCGACACCGGCGCCATCACAACCAGCCGCCCATCATCCTCCGCGTCGAAACTCACCTCGCGCCGCCGCCTCAAAAAATCAATCGCCAAATGCCGAGCCACCGTGAACAGCCAAGGCTCAAACCGCGACCGCCCATCATAGCTTTTGCCGCGCTCCATCACCCGCAGCCAAGTCTCCTGCACCAGGTCGTCGACCCCATCCCGCCGCCCCAACACATAAACCAGATACCGCACCAGCCGGTCCTGATACTCCTCCACCAGCATCTGCAGCAGCGCGACATCTCTATCGCGAAGGCCGCGTGCAATCTCCCGCGTATCCCCCGTATCTCGGTTCACCGTGCTCGCCAATGCCATATCGTATCCGTACATACGCGGTGTATACGAAGCAGTCCCCCCAAATTACGCATCCCCCAAAAAACTATTTCAATGCCTCTGCCTCTACCTTTGCCTTTCTGGCTGCCATTCCGACCCTGAGCAAAGCCGGAGGCGAGGAACCTGCTGTTGCCGTTGCAGTTGCAAGTTTCTCGCCGTCATCCTGAACGCAGTGAAGGACCCCCGTATTTGTCGTTGCTTTTGCTGTTGCTGTTGCTGTTGCCTTTCTGTCTGTCATTCCGAGCGCAGCGAGGAACCTGCTGTCTCCCGTTCTTCCAACACCCACCCCAATCCCCCTATGTTCCCCCGCAACGCGAAGCCTCCCGCCGTCCGCGCAGGACGTATGCTGGTACCCGACACAAAACCCAACCTCACCATCCACCGCTAGCCAACCCTCCAGGAGTCCCCGCCGTGCGCTTGTCCACCACCGCTCTACGCCTCACCCTCCTAGCCACCACCCTCCCCCTAACCACCCTCCCCGCCGCCGCCCAGACCCAACCTCACTGGGTAGCCACCTGGGGCACCGCTCCCGTCGCCCACGCCAACGACCACCACGCCTTCACCATGCCCACCACCCTCCGCCAGATCGTCCATGTCTCCATCGGCGGCTCCACCATCCGCGTAGTCCTCACCAACGAGCTAGGCGTCAGCTCCCTGGTCATTGACGCCGCCGCCACCCTCCCCGCCCCTGCCGGCGCCATCCAACCCAACTCCTCCGTTCCCCTCACCTTCAACGGCCATCCCGCCATCACCATCCCACCCGGCTCCATAGCCGTCAGCGACCCCATCCCCTTCAACCTCGCCCCCCTCTCCGACCTGGCAATATCCCTCTCCATCGCCGGCCAGGCCATCCCCACCCTCACCCAGCACGACCTCTCCCTCGAAACCAACTACATCGCCAGCTTCGACCAGGTCACCTCCCCCACCCTCAAAGACGCAGCCACCACCGAAGTCTGGGACTTCATCAAAGGCGTAGAAGTCGAAGCCCCGCAATCCCCATCCCAACCCGCCACCATCGTAGCCTTCGGAGACAGCATCACCGACGGCTGGCACAGCACCACCGGCACCCACAACACCTGGCCCGACCTCCTCGCCGCCCGCCTCCAGGCCAACCCCGCCACCAGCAACCTCGCCGTCATCAACGAAGGCATAGGAGGCAATCGCGTCCTCCACGACGGCTGGGGCCCCAACGCCCTCGCCCGCTTCGACTCGGACGTCCTGGCCCCCTCCGGCGTAAAGTACGTCATCCTCCTCGAAAGCATCAACGACATCGGCCACGCCTACGACCCCAAAAAGCAATACGACATCGTCTCCGCCGACGACCTGATCACCGGCCTCTCCCAGCTAGCGGCCCGCGCCCACGCCCACAACCTCAAAGTCATCGGAGCGACCCTCACGCCCTACATGGGCGCCGGCTACTCCTCCCCCGCCGGCGACGCCGTACGCCAAACCGTCAACCAGTGGATCCGCACCACCCCTCTCTTCGACGGAGTCATCGACTTCGACAAAGCCACCCGCGACCCCGCCAACCCCTCCGTCTTCCTCCCCGCCGCCGACTCCGGCGACCACCTCCACCCCAACGACGCCGGCTTCCACCTAATGGCCGACGCCATCGACCTAACCCTCTTCACCAAATAACCCAAGCCCGTTCGCCAGCGCCAATCCGCCGTCATCTCGACCGGAGCATCACGCTCTTGTCTTTGTGATGCGAAGCGGAGAGATCCCCGCATTGGCATTGGCCTTTTGCATTGCCTTTGCCTTTGCCTCTGCCTTTGCCTTTGCCTTTACCTTTACCTTTGCCTTGCTTTTGCCTCGACCCGCCACCAAAAATTTCGTCATCCTCGAGCGAAGCGAAGGATCCCTGTATTAGTCCTTGCATTTGCATTTGCATTTGCATTTGCATTTGCTTTTGCTTTTGCATTTGCTTTTCTGGCTGTCATCCCGCAGGGATCTGCTTCTTCCTTTGCCCTTGCATTAGCCCTAGCCTTTCTGGCTGTCATTCCGAGCGCAGCGAGGAACCCGCTGTCTCCCGTTCTTAACTGCCACCACCCGAACGCCCTAAAGCTTTCTGTCCCCCATCCGATAAAGAACTCGTATTCCCAGATGAAGAGCTAGGGGCGGCCCGCACATAATCTGCGAGCCGCCCCTGATTTTTCGCTCCCCGCGCGTTTTACTTCAACTCAAGCCCAGCAAAGAAGTACCCAATCTCGAACGCCGCAGTATCCTCCGCGTCCGAACCATGAATCGCATTCTCGCCAATCGAAGCCGCAAACATCTTGCGAATCGTACCCGCCTCAGCCTTAGCCGGATCGGTAGCGCCCATCAACTTGCGCAGATCAGCAATGGCATTGTCCTTCTCCAGAACCATCGGAACAATCGCCCCCGAGCTCATGAACTCCGTCAGCTCGCCAAAAAACGGCCGCGCCGAGTGCACATGATAAAACCCTTCGGCCTGGCTCTTCGAAATCGAAATCTTCTTGATCGAAACAATCTTGAATCCCGCCTTCACAATCTCCGCGAGAATAGCGCCGGCATCGCCCTTCTTAACGGCGTCCGGCTTAATGATGCTAAAAGTGCGCTCTGACACGTAAATCTCCTTAATTAGACTGCTCTACCAGTGTACCTGCTTAGCAACAAGCCCGGCCCTCCGAGGCTCCAGCGACAGACCAGGTACCCCGAGGCTTCAGCCTCGGGTCTCATGTCCCGGGAAACATCTGGGCTTTAGCCCCGAGGTATGCCTTTGCCTTTCCAGCTGTCCCCGCAGGGATCGGCCTCCGCCCTTGCCTTTGCCCTCGCCTTTAGTTAAAAGCTAGAGGGTAGAAGCTAAAAGCCGAACACGGACCCCACATGCCTCCCACCGACCAAACCCCCAACGAAATCCGCCTCCACCACGCCATCCCCATCTTCCGCGTCGCCAACCTGGCCACCAGCCTCGACTACTACACCCGCATCCTAGGCTTCGAAATCCCCTGGCAGCTCCCCTACTACGCCTCCGTCCGTCGAGGCACCTGCTCGATCATGCTCTGCGAAGGAGACCAGGGGAACCCCGGCACCTGGATCTGGGCCCCCGTCTCCGACGCCGACGCTCTCTACGAAGAATGGAAAGCCAGCGGAGCCAACATCCTGCAAGGCCCCACCAACTTCCCCTGGGGCTCCCGCGAAATCCAAGTCCTCGACCCCGACAACCACCGCCTCCGCTTCGCCGCCGACCTGAAAGAAGGCGAACCCATGGGCACCTTCATCGACTAACCACAGCGCTCGCGTTTGCCTTTGCGTTTGCGTTTCTTTCTGTCATTCCCTCTGGGAATCTGCTTCTTCCCTTGCTCTTACCCGTGTTCTTGCCTTTGCCTCTGAGATAGGTCCGGGCTTTAGCCCGGACATCCACCCACGCCCGCCGATAGGGCTTTAGCCCCTGGGACACCTCTGCCGCTACCCACGCCTTCTCTAGGCTCTACACTCTACCCTCTACACTCTGCCTCAGTACCTCCAGCTACTGAGGTCCGCCCCCGCCGGCGCGGTCTTCTCCATCCGCTCTACAATCTGCGGCACATACATCTGGTTGTAATGCATCCGCGAATAAGCATTCGGCTTCGCAGGATCCCCATTCCAGCAATGCTCCGCCCGAGGTCCATACTTCACCTCGCCCTCATAAGGAACCCCATACCCAGGAGTCCCTGTCTTATCCAAAAAGTCCTGCATCAGGTAAACCGCATTATTCAAAAAGTAAGTGTCATCCGACCCAACATAGATATGCAGTTTCCCCTGCAGCTTAGGCCCCAGCGTGCCCCAATCTTTCTGCAGTATCGCGTCGAGATCATAATGCTCCCGCCAATATTCCGCGGTCTTATGATCAATCACGCCGGTAGTCTTATCAAAAATCGGCAACGGATACCCATCCTTCCCCTGCGGCGAATACACAGCCTGCCAAATATCAAACTGGTCGCCCGACCGCCCGTGATCCCCCAACGCCGCCTCGTACGCAATGTTGTCGCGCATCGAGATCAACGTCTGCCCCAAATAATTCCGCATCGCCGGCTGCTCCACGCGCTTATTGGCACCCTGCGCATAAAACATGTTGTCGTCCTTATACAAATCCCTCGTCATATACGCATGAAAGTCAACGGGATCAGGGCAAGCCACAAACGCCCCGTTATAGTGATCCGGATAAAACATCTGCACAGCCAGCGACTCCCACCCACCCGTAGACCCGCCATAAAGAAACCGAGCCCACCCTTTACCAATCCCACGAAACTGCTTCTCAATCGCCGGAATCAGCTCAGTCTCAATCGCATCCCCATAAGGCCCAACATTAGCCGAGTTCACAGCATAGCTATCGTCATAAAACGGATTCGCATGCTGCAGCTTCACAATCAACATCCGCGGAGTCTTCGGCGCAATCCACTCTTGGTAATTTTTATAAGCCTCCTCCTGCATGATCCGGTTATACCCCGCAAGATGAAACCGATCCGAATACACCGGCTTCAAATTCGCATCCGGCGGCTCAGTCCGAAAGTCATCGAACTCCGAAACAAAATGATCCTGCGCCACAATCAGCGGATACCGCGCCTCCGGATGTTCATCGAACCCCCAAGGCACCATCACCACCGCCGACAGAAACACCGGCCTCCCCCAGAACTTCGTAAGCAGCGCCGACTGAATCCGAATATGCCGAATAAACTTCGTATCCGCCTCCGGCTTAATCTCCGGCATCACCTGGTCCATCGAAATCTCTAGCTTTGTCCCCGGCCCCACATGAACCTTCACCGGCTTCGAATACAAATTCCCCGGCGCCACACTCCACTGCTTCCCCTCGCCCCGATCCGCCGACAGCTTCACCACCGACCCATCCCCCCGATGGAACGTCTCATACACATTCAACACGGCCTGCACCGTGTAATCCCCGGGCGGCACATCCTTCAACGTAGCGCGCGGATACCCCGAGATTCCGTCACCGCCCTCGTCCGCAACCACCACCGTCTGCCCCGGCTTCATCCCATCCACCGTCACGCCAAACACCTGCTGCGACGCCATCGTATCGTTGATCTGCATCCTCGGCTCTTCACTCGGATCATTCGACAGCAGCACCATCAGCCGCCCATCCAGCGCCTTCCCCGACACCGCCGCCGGAAACCGCACCGCAACCGTCTGCGCACCCGCAGACACCGACACCAAGACCGCAACCAAACCCACAAGCACTCTGCGCATACGAGAGTATAGAACCTCCTCCAGCAACAACCCCAACCCCTCGCCCCGCAAATTCGCGCATAAAATGCTCTATACGCTCCACCGAGCGCGTCCTCCCGCGGCTTCCTGCGTCCAAGGAGAAATGATGCGTCGCACTGCATGGATATGGGCCGTCGGCTCCGCTGCCTGGACCTTCGACGCCATCGTCAACCTCTACTACCGCAACCGCCCCCACGCGGAACTTTCCTTCATGATAGCCGTCATGTTCGCCATCGCCTGGGCCTTCTACTCCCGCCAGCAAACCCGCTAGCCACGATCAATTCCCCTCGACAGCGAACGCTCCAAACGATCCTCCGAGCGGATCCGCACCGCCCAGCACCTCGTTCACCGCTTCCAGAACGTTGGTTGGAAACGAGTCCGTAATGCGCGAACAGAACATGCTCTTTGGCTCGCCCGCCTGCGCAATCTTCACAATCAATTGTTCGGGATAAATCGCCCGCACACGCTCATCCAGCCCCATCTCCGGCCAATGCGAGTTTCGCCCAATCACCACCACATCAAAGGTGTTCTGCACCATCAACGCCATCGCTTCATCATTGTGACCGACAGCGGACACCGCAAACCCGGCGTGCAGCAGCAACGCCGATCGTGAATCTCTCAACACCGGATCATGGGAAACAACCAGAATTCGCTTTTGCACAAAAGCCTCGCTCGGGCATCCACGCCCGCTGCAGAAGGCTCTTCAAAAATTGGGCCGACACTTCGTTAGATGCAAGCCCAGCCCCAACAACCGTGTCCCCACCAATCTCCGCCCAAGCCTCGCCTTTCTCTATCCTCTACACTCTATCCCCTATCCCCTGTTCTACTACTTCCCCATCACCCGCTGCATCGTCTCGCCAATCTCTGCCGGCGACTTCACCACGTGGATCCCCGCAGCCATCATCGCCGCCATCTTGCTCTCCGCCGTCCCCTCGCCGCCAGAAATAATCGCGCCCGCATGCCCCATCCGTCGCCCCGGAGGGGCCGTCTGCCCCGCAATAAATCCAACCACCGGCTTCTTCACGTACTGCTTAACAAAGTCAGCCGCAGCCTCTTCCGCTGTTCCACCAATCTCACCAATCATGATGATCGCCTCAGTATCCGGATCATCATTCAGCAACCGCAGCGCGTCGATATGATTCGTTCCAATAATCGGGTCGCCACCAATTCCAATCGCGGTCGACTGCCCAATCCCCCGCTGCGTCAGCTGATACACCGCCTCATACGTCAGCGTGCCCGACCGCGAAACAATCCCCACCGAACCCTCTTTATGAATCCGCCCCGGCATAATCCCGATCTTCGCCTTCCCCGGCGAAATCACCCCGGGACAATTCGGCCCAATCAGCCGTGACTTCGACTTCCGCACGACCTCCCAAACCTTCACCATATCCAGCACCGGAATCCCCTCAGTGATGCAAACGATCAGCGGAATCCCCGCAGCCGTCGCCTCCAGAATTCCATCCGCAGCAGCCGGTGGCGGCACAAAGATCATCGTCGCATTCGCACCCGTCTCCTTCACCGCTTCATCGACGGTATTAAAAACCGGCCACCCCTCAAACGTAGTCCCGCCCTTACCCGGCGTAACGCCGCCCACCACCTTCGTCCCATACTCCGCGCATCCCTTGGCATGAAACGACCCTTCACGCCCAGTAATCCCCTGCACAATAAGCCGCGTTCCCTTGCCAACCAATACTGACATTCACGTTCTCCTATCAAGCCCACGCAATGCGCGGCTTGTATTCAATTCTGTGCTGCAGAAGCGCTTGATGCCGCTCCCGCAAAACTTTGAAACAACCCAACCACGCGATCCGCTGCGTCCGTCGAGTAAAACATCTCGGTATTCATCATCGTGTCGCTCGTCATGCCCCGCATGCGCTCAAACATCTCTGCCTCGTAACGCGCGATCGCGCTTCCGGCATCGCCTTCCTGCAGCAACTCCCGCGACAGCACCAGCGCATCAAGCATCGCCATGTTCACGCCTTCGCCTGCATACGGTGGCATCACGTGCGCCGCATCTCCGATCAGCGTAACGTTCGGCTTTGGATCCCAATGCTGATCTTCAGGACACACCAACAGCGGCCGCCACACCGTCGACTTCGCCTTCGCAAACAGCGGTTCCCACAGCGCACTCCAGCCCTCGAAGTTCTCATGAAACCACGCCACGCGCTTGTCCGCGTCGTCGGCCGCTTCCAGCCTCTGTCTACCTTCCGCATCCGCGCTTTTCAGCCCGGCGTAGAACAGGATGCTTCCGTCAGGCTTGGTCCCCATCCCGATCGTTCGCTCGCTGCCCAGCGCAATTAACGCTGCTCCGCCCAACAGCTTCCACAACTCCGGCACCGCGTCTTTCGCCGCAACAACAACGCCTTCCACCAGCGCCACCCCGACATACTCAGGACGGATAGGCGTCACCACCGCCCGCAACCGCGAGTTCGCTCCGTCGCAACCAATCGCCACATCGGCCAACACACTTTCCCCACCAGCAAACTGCAGCTTTACCTTTTCGCCGGAAATCTCTGCACCCTCCAGCCTCCGGTCCCAATGCACCGTCCCAGGCCGCAGCGAATCCAGCAACAGATCGCGCAGCGGACCGCGCTCGATCTCAGGACGCTTGCCCGCCCCCGACATCTTCCGCTCGTGATCGTGCAGAATCACGCCGTCCTGATCCGTCAACCGAAGGCGATCAAGATCCGCACGGTGATTCGCCCAGAACGCATCCATCAGTCCCCCGGCATCGAGCGCCGCCAGCCCGGAATCCTCATGCAAATCCAGCGCACTCCCCTGCACGCGTGCCTCGCGGCTCTGGTCACGCTCATAAACCGCAACGTCCGCGCCACCCATTTGAAGCAGCCGTGCCAGCGTAAGTCCTCCCGGACCTCCGCCGACAAGTGCGATCTTCTTTCCGTCAATAGCGCGCATGCGTGGTATCCAATAAATCAGTCGGAGCTCAACCCTTCGCCGCAGCAACCGCCAAATCCGCCGCTTCCTTCATCGTCGCGCCAATCTGCACCTTCATTCCAGATTCCGCAATAATCTTCCGGCCCTCCTCAACGTTCGTTCCTTCAAGCCGAAGAATAATCGGCAAGTGAACGTTGAGTTTTTTCGCCGCAGCAACAACCGCAGTAGCCAGCACATCCACACGAAGGATGCCGCCAAAAATATTAATGAAAATCGCCTTCACATTCGGGTCACTCAACAAAATCCCAAACGCATTCTCAATCTGTTCCTGATTCGCGCCGCCGCCCACATCCAAAAAGTTCGCCGGCGCTCCACCCGCATACTTGATGATGTCCATAGTCGCCATAGCCAACCCAGCGCCATTCACCATGCACGCAATCGACCCATCCAGCTTGATGTAATTCAGCGCAAACTTGCTCGCCTCAACCTCCAGCGGATCCTCTTCCGAAATATCCCGCAGCTCCTTCAAATCCTTATGCCGGAACATCGCGTTATCGTCGAAGTTCATCTTGCAATCCAGCGCCAGCAGTTTCCCATCCTTCGTCGTGATGAACGGATTGATCTCCATCAACGTCGAGTCGGTATCCATGAACGCCTTGTACATCCCCATCATGAGCCGAGCCGCTTCGCCAATCTGCGCCGGCGCCAGCCCCAGCTTGAACGCCAGCTTGCGAGCCTGGTACGGCTGAAATCCAATCGCCGGATCCACATACTCCTTGAAGATCTTCTCCGGCGTATCGTGCGCCACCTCTTCAATGTCCATGCCGCCCGCCTGCGACGCCATAAACACCACCTGCGCCGACGCACGATCCAGCACCAACCCCAAATAAAGCTCGCGCTCAATCGCCGACCCAGCCTCGATCAGCAGCCGCTGCACCTTCTGCCCCTGCGGCCCCGTCTGGTGAGTCACCAACTGCATTCCCAAAATCGCCTTCGACGCGGCAGCCGCCTCCGTCATCGACTTCGCCAGCTTCACCCCGCCGCCCTTCCCACGTCCCCCCGCGTGAATCTGCGCCTTGACGACAACCACCGCGTTCCCCTCAGAGAAAAGCTGCTTCGCCGCCGTGTCTGCCTCCTCCAGGGTCGTCGCCATCTCCCCATTGGGAACAGTCACTCCATACTTGCGCAGAATCTCTTTCCCTTGGTACTCGTGGATCTTCATGCGGACTCCAGCCTTGCAGTTTCAAGTAGGACGGCTTTTCTTCACGCCATCGAAATCATCCTAGTGACTCGCTCGAACGACTAGCAAACCCACGCGGCGATAATCGGAAAGATTGTGCGATTTCTATCAATGTCAAGGAAGCTTGACTTTCGTTAGGTCGGCTGTAAAGCACGCTTTACATTGACGCCCAAAAGTGTCAAGCACGCTTTACATTTCGACCCAAAACCTGCCCGCCGCACCGCGTAAAACTATGCTAAACACCCCGATTTGGAGCCCGAAACAGGGCTAAGTCATACACGTTTGATACGCTCAGAAGCGCAATGTCTATCCAGAACGAGCTCCGCCGCATCCTCGAACAGCGCGAAACCCTCTCGCGTTCCGAGGCCTCCGCGCTCATGGAACGCATCCTCGCCGGCCAAGCCAGCGACATTGAATTAGCCGCCCTCCTCGGCGCCCTGGCCGCCCGCGGCGAGACCTCCGCCGAGATCGCCGGCTTCGCCTCCACCCTCCGTAATGCGGCGAACATCCTTCCCCTCAGCCAGATAGAGCAGCAGGAGCTCGTCGACACCTGCGGCACCGGAGGCGATGCCAGCGGCACCTTCAACATCTCCACCGCCGCCGCCCTTGTCGCTGCAGCCGCCGGAATCCGCGTAGCCAAGCACGGCAACCGCGCCGTCACTTCGATCTGCGGCTCCGGAGACGTCCTCGAAGCCCTCGGCATCCCCATCCACCTCTCCCCCACCGAAGCCGCCCAGGCCCTCCGCACCCGCCACTTTGCCTTCCTCCTGGCCCCTTCGCATCATCCTCAATTGAAAGCAGTTATGCCAGTCCGCAAAGCCCTCGGCGTGCGCTCCATCCTGCACATCTTGGGCCCCCTCCTCAACCCCGCCGGAGCCCGCCGCCAGGTCATGGGCGTCTACCAGTCCCGCCTAGTCCCCCTAGTCGCCAACGCCATGATTCTACTTGACATCCACCACGCCATGGTAGTCCACGGCGACGGTGGCCTAGACGAGCTAGCCCTCTCCGGTCCCTCCGAAATTGCCGAACTCCGCAACGGAAACGTCACCGAATACACCATAACCCCCGAAGATTTAGGCCTCCAGCGCGCCCCCCTCTCCGCCCTGGCCGGTGGCAACGCTTCCGACAACGCCCTGATTCTAAAAGCGATCTTCACCGGAAAACAAGGCCCGGCCAGAGACGTAGTCCTGCTGAACGCAGCCGCCGTCCTGGTTGTCGGCGGCCTCGCCAGCAACCTTCGCGACGGCATCCAACTGGCAGCCACTACCATCGACACCGGCGCCGTCACCCACCTCATCAACGCTCTCCAGCAAACCTAAGAGGCTCATATGGCAAGAGTTACAGGCATCGGCGGAGTCTTCCTCCGCTCCAACGACCCAAAGGCAACGGCAAAATGGTACGCCGAACACCTCGGCATCACCCTCAGCGACTTCAACGGCGCCGCCTTCCAGTGGTCTGACGAAGTCCCCGCCGGCACCGGCATGACCGCCTGGTCCGCCTTCCCCCAGGACACCAGCTACTTCGGCGACGGCCAGCAGCAGTTCATGGTCAACTACCGCGTAGACGACCTAGATGCCCTGCTTGCATCACTTAGCGCAGCGGGCGTATGGATCGACCCCAAGCGCGACGACGCTTCCTACGGAAAATTCGCTTGGATCAAGGACTGCGACGGCAATCGCGTAGAACTCTGGCAACCGCTGGAATCTTAGGAACAACCACTCTGCCGTACACTGTGGCGATGCCCCCCAGCACCCATCGCCGACGAGCCCCCGTGTGGCTGATGGGCCTCTCAAACGCCACCATCGGCCTCGCGGGCGGCTTCATCGTGCTGCCCTTGCCCCAGATGCTCGCTGCACAGGGCGTCCCCGAAATCAAAATCGCCGCCATCAGCGCCGCCTGCCTCTCCCCCGGGTTCTGGGTCTTCCTGCTCGGCCCCATGCTCGACATCCGTTTCACCCGCCGCTTCTATGCCACTCTCTTTGCAGCACTTGCGGGTATCGGACTGATGACAGCTGTACTTATGCGCGGGCACCTGCTCACACTGGAAATCCTGCTGATGATCGCCTACGCAGCCTCCGTCCTGAGCTCCAACGCCCTCGGTGGATGGCTAGCAGGCGTCATCCCGGACGTTGCCGAATCTGACGGAGACAATCCGAACCACGAAGGCGCCCGCCTAAGCGCCTGGACCCAGGTCGGGCTCTTTCTAGGCAACGGTCTGATGGCCGGCCTCGCAGCCGAAGGCATGCGCCGCTTACCCCTAACCATCATCGCCCCACTCCTTGGTGCCCTCGTCGTGCTTCCCGCCGCCGTCTTCCCTTGGATCCCGGTTCCAGAGCTAACCTCCCCAGACGCCGCGAAATCCACCCTGAATCTAGCCCGGGACGGCTTCAAAAAGCTGTTCTCAGAACTCGCTTCCCTCGTCAAGCGACGCGAGGTAGTCCTTACGCTGCTATTGTTTGCCGCGCCCACAGGCTCTTTCGCCCTCACCAACCAACTCGGTGGCGTCTCCGCAGACTTTCACACCTCGCCAGCTTTCGTTGGTCGCATGGGCGGAGTTGTCCTCGCACTAGCAGGGGCCACCGCTTGCCTCCTGCTACCCCTCTTCGCCCGCTGGATCAAATCCCTTCCCCTTTACTTACTGATCGGTACAGTAGGCAGCCTCTTCACCCTGACCCTCCTTCTGCTCCCTCGAACACCCGCCACCTTCGCCCTGGCGTTTCTAGGCGAGAACGTGGTTCAAGCCCTCAGCTTCACAGCCGCGGTAGCCATTTGTTTTGCCACCATCGGGAGAAACAATCCCCTCGCCGCAACCCAGTTCAGCCTGCTTACCTCCGCGACCGTGATTCCGATCCTCTACATGGGCGTCCTGGACGGGCGGGTCTACGACAGCCACGGGCTGGCGCGTATGTATCTGATTGACGGCGGTTTAAGCATTGCCGCTTGCGCTTTGATGGCAGTCGTTATGTGGCATTTTGCCCGACAGCCGAAGGCCTTCCCAGCGGAGCCCTAGTGAAGACGAAACTCTTAGGCGGTCCTGGGAATTTCTACCACCGACGTCAGTTCCAGCTGCTCTGAGGCGTGCTCGTCCTGATACGGATGGAAATGCGCGCGGCAACGGGCTTCATAAAGCCCCGCCGCCCCAACGACAACAAGCTCCTGGCTCTGCCCCAGCCGCTGGGTATGAATTGCAGCAGCGCCACAAACCATGCACACAGCCGAGAGCTTCGTAACCGTGTCAGCAATGGCCATCAGGTTAGGGACAGGCCCAAACGGCTCGGCTGCGAACGTAGTGTCGAGGCCCGCCATGAGGACGCGTTTTCCCAGCGCAATAAGATCGACCGCGAGTGGAACAATTCCCGCATCGAAGAACTGGACCTCATCGATGCCGATGACTTCGATCGTATCGAGCTGCGGATAGAGCGCCTCCCGTAGGTATTCGACATTGGCCACGGTGGTTGCCTCATGCGTCTGCGCGCTGTGGCTGGCGATGGCGGACCGGTGGTAGCGGAGGTCAATATCGGGTTTGAAACAGGCGACGCGCTGGCGAGCAATCCGGGCGCGCTTCAGACGCCGTATCAATTCCTCGCTCTTGCCCGAAAACATCGGACCCGTGATGACTTCGAGAACACCGGGAAGATTCGTGGATGCCATAGGTGCCTATCGTAAATTGGTGCGAAGCGGTGGACAACTGAGGTATGCTGACCGATGTATCGGGAGGTCTCTTATGCGCTTTGGATGGTTGACGACAGGTTTGATCTTAACGGCTATGGCAGCCTCTGGAGCTCGCGGCCAAGAAGCTCCCAAGCAAATAAAGGTTCCGATTTTGAGCGCGACCGGCCAGGACGCCGGCTCTGCAACCTTCAAGGCCGTGAAGAAGGGCGTGAAAGTCAAAATCGAACTGAAAAACCTCGAATTTGGACTCCATGCCGTGCATATCCACCAAAATCCGGTCTGTGATGCACCCGACTTCAAGGGTGCTGGCGGACACTTCAACCCCGATGGCAAACACCACGGCTACCAGAACCCTATGGGACACCACAACGGCGACATGCCAGAAAGTGTCTCCGTCGGCGAGAATCATATGGGGTCGGCGACCTTTGTACTTCAGTCGATTTCGATGGACCCGGCAGCACCTAATTCGCTGTTTCTAAACGGGGGGACTTCGATCGTGGTCCATGCCAAGGCCGACGACCAAAAGACCGATCCAAGCGGGGATTCAGGAAACAGGATCGCCTGCGGAGTGATCAAACCCTAGGCCAATAAACGCGAAAAAGGCGCCAGCGGCCGGTCAAAGCCAGATACCATGGGCTGATACCGGTTCGCTGCAGCCTGCTTTGCCCCAATGGAACCGCTCCCGCAGCTTTTACGTATGACAATCTATGGCGAGCGCGACCATTCCGGCACTCTTTGGACGGTGTGCAAAGACACCTCTGGCGGTGCCGCCCGCACGCTTCGGGTCAACCCCGCTGACGCGCGACAAGACCCATCGGATACAACAGCCGCTTTCCAAGGAGATTCGCCTCGCCGAGGCGCACATGTCGCCCGAAGAGCCAAAGTCGCAGACCCAGCTACAGGGCGACCGAACTGCGGCTCTCGCCGAGCAGAAAGCGTTAGCGGACCTGGCAGTTCGTTGCCTTGCTGGAGACGCCCAGGCCTGGGAGCAACTAGCCAAGTCGCAGCATCGTAGAATCTATGGGATCTGCTACAGGTTTACTGGGTCGCAGAGCGATGCAGAGGATTTGTCCCAGGAAGCTTTTCTGAAGATGTATAAGAACTTAGCAAGTTTCGATCCGGAAAAGGGCAGTTTCACGACTTGGCTCACGACTCTTACCCGGAATCTGCTCGTCGACAATTATCGTCGGTCACGCCTGGAACGTGTGAGCGATTCGCTGGACGAAGGCTACGAAGGCGAAGAAGATGGACCGACCAAAGCGGAACGCCTGACCGATGGCGGCAAGAGTCAGGAGCAGCATGTTGCCGGGTTGGAACTGAAGGCACAGATTCAAGAGGCACTCAAGCAGGTGTCTCCCGATTTGCGGGAAGCGGTAATTTTGCGTGATCTGGAAGATATGGATTACAAAGAGATCGCAGAGATTTTAGGTGTACCCCAAGGCACCGTGAAGAGCCGGATCAGCCGTGGGCGCAGTGAACTTGCAAGGCTTTTGAAACGTATAGAAGGGCAGGTGATGTGAGTGGCAAACATGAACCAATTC
The DNA here is from genome assembly GCF_009765785.1 of Granulicella sp. L46. Classification (GTDB taxonomy): domain Bacteria; phylum Acidobacteriota; class Terriglobia; order Terriglobales; family Acidobacteriaceae; genus Granulicella. The sequence goes on along the minus strand of NZ_LMUT01000005.1, from coordinate 90,399 downwards.
GAAGAGTTTGAGGGTCGCTCCGGAGCGTGTTCCGTCTGCGAGGCGATGCTGCCCGAGGCTGTCGATGGCATGTTGAGTGAGACCGAGCAGAGTGCATTCGATAAGCACGTTGCAGGCTGCGTGGAGTGTGCGCGCGAGCTGGCGGAGGCACGCCGGGGTGCGGCCTGGTTGAGCATGCTGAAGAGCCAGGCCCCTGAACCGCCTGCCGGACTGCTCGCAAAGATCCTGGCCGAAACAACCGGCGCAGCTCAGAACCACGTGCTCCCTGCTGCCGCTCGCACCGCATTTATTCCTGCGCTCCCCGCTGTGGCTCCTGCGGTAGTCGAATTGCAAAAAGGATTCGCCGACCAAAGACCGCCGCTTCGCAAGCTGTGGGACGGTTTTCTTGCGACCAACAGCGCGCGGATTATGTTTCAACCTCGACTCGCGATGACGGCTGCCATGGCGTTTTTCTCGCTCGCGTTGACGTTGAATCTCACTGGGGTCCGGTTACGCGATCTGCGAGCGTCGAACTTTACGCCGTCTGCCATCAAGCGGACAGTAGCGGACATGAATGCTTCAGCTACACGGAGGTTTGAGAACAATCGGGCGGTATACCAGGTGGAATCACGGCTGAGCGACTTGCACAATGATGAGGATGCATCCCCGGCCGGGCGTCGGTAAGGAAGGGTGTGGCAGGCATGAACGACGACACGACAAGAACGGACGGGTGGGGTCCGACAGAAACCTCAAGTGACACCGAAAAATCAAGTCAAGGAGAGCCGCAAGCTGATCCGCAACGGGTGGGCTTCTGCCAGGACTGCGGAAAGCCGCTGACCCAGGAAACCCTCCGCGCAGTAGGTGCTGGTGTGTTCTGCGAGCCATGTCTCACCACACGCGTCGGCGCTTCGGCTCCTCCGGCAGGGTATACGACTGTTCCCCCCTACTCCACCGTCCCACCCTCACCGGCACCGGCGAGTGATCCGAGCCCGGCACTGGCGGCCCTGCTGGGTTTTATTCCCGGTGTCGGCGCCATGTATAACGGGCAGTTTGCTAAAGGACTTGCGCATCTCGCCGTCTTTGCTGTTTTTATTTCGTTGTCTGATCATGTAAACGATATCTTCGGACTATTTGCTGCTGGCTGGATCTTCTACATGGCATTTGAGGCCTACCACACCGCGGTGGCGCGACGCGACGGCTTGCCCCTGCCGAATGCTTTCGGCTTCAACGACATCGGTGAACGCATGGGCTTCGGGAAGTCGTGGGGAACGGTGAATCCCGTGAGACCGGTCCCAGGCAGCGCGCCACCTGTAGCCGCCGGCCAAGCCCAGGCAACAAATCCGGTCGCTGGCCCACCCTACACGCCGGTGACCCCCATCCCCGTGGGCACTGCTCCCGATTGGGTCGGTTACGTTCCACCATCCAGCTTTGGAAATGCGGCAGCAACACCAGAGGCGACCGCCGCTGCTGCAATGTCAGCCCAGATTCGCGCACAGGCGACGAAGGACGCCGGCTTCGGTCATGCCCCCTACGCGGAGACCTACACAGGTACTACGCAGACATACGGAGCAGCAACCACTCCCACGGCGTCCAGCGTCCCGTTTACGGCAGGTCGGCGATTTCCAACCGGAGCTATCTGGCTGATCGCACTCGGAGTTTTGATCCTTGTCGCGAATCTTCTACCGGACTGGAAATTGACCGCGCAGTGGTGGCCCCCGATCTTCTTAGCTGGCCTGTCCGTATGGTTGTTTACCCGTCGGCTGCATTCAGGAGCCAGGCTGGTGTGCATCATTCGCTGGCCGGTAATTCTGATGGTGCTCGCCGTCCTGCTGATCTTGCATGCGGCCTACGTACCGATAACGATCGGACTCGCAGGCTCGATATTGTTGATCGCTTTTGGAGCGCTCTTGCTGCTCGAGCGCGCGGCCGGTGCGATCCCCATAGCTCCACCCCCGCTCGAACCAGCTCCCTACACCGTCACCCCAGATGGCAATGTACAGGCGGCAGAATCTCCCGCACGCGCCGCATGGGGAGCACCAGGCAGCGAGCAAGTCCCACACAATGCCGACGATATTAAGGGTGGACAGTGAGATGAGTTCCTATCCGCCACCGCCCCCGCCGGGCCAATACCCGCCTGTGTATGATCGCAATGCCCTGCGGGCGCAGCGACAGATCTTGCGTGCCCAGGCAAGAGCCCAACAAGCGCAGCAACGCGCACTGCGTTACCAGTTGCGAGCTCAACGCCGCGGCCTTCGTCGAGGATCCATTGTTGGGCCGCTGATCATTCTCGGCATTGGTGTGATGTTCCTCCTGGCTGAGATGGGCAGAATCTCCTGGGGACAATCTCTGGAGTGGTACGGCCGCTGGTGGCCTGCTGTCCTGATCGTTGCAGGTGTCGTTCTGCTCTTGGAATGGTTTCTCGATCAACAGCGAGGAAGCGAGACAGGTCATGTCCGGGTCCTGGGTGGCGGCGTTGTGTTCCTGCTGATTTTGCTGGTCGTCGCCGGCCTGGCATCCCGCACGGTGGAATATGGGATGACATGGCGAGACCATACGTTTGGAAACGGCTATAACAAGCTGGATTATCTGTTGGGCGATCGCCATGAAGCAGACAGCACATTGACCTCTCCGCTTGGAACGGCAACGCCCCTTGTAATCATCAACCCGCATGGAGACGTGACGGTCACGGGTTCGAGCAGCGACGGCCAGGTGCATGTAAACCTGCACACTCAAACCTATGCGTGGAAAGAATCCGATATCGAGCGCAAGACAAAGGATCTTCAACCAACGTTCTCAAGCGATGGAGGGGTTCTAAAACTCAATGTCAACTCTGTAGAAGGTGGAGAGGCGGATCTCACGATCACCGTTCCGCATTCTGCTCCGCTGACGGTTCAGGCGGACCATGGCGACGTAAACGTGAGCGAGATGGCAGCAGCCGTAACAATCACCGCCAACCATGGCGATGTGGACGTGAGTGGAATCGATAGCAACGTTACGCTTCACATGAACGACGACGACGGCAGCGTTACGCTGCACAGCATTCATGGGGGCGCCTCGGTTCAGGGCCATAGCGGCGATATCGATATCTCGGATGTGACGGGCGGCCTCACACTGCAAGGCGATTTCTTTGGCTCAACCGAGCTGGAACACATCAATGGTCCAATTCACTTCACTACAACCAGGACACAGTTCAGTGCCGCGCGGTTGGATGATGAATTCAACGTCGACAAAGACAGCCTGAATGCCAGCGAGTTGCTCGGCCCGGTAGTCCTGAAAACAGAGAATAAAAACATAACGCTCGACCGCATTCAGGGGAGTGCGGATGTCTCGAATCGTAATGGATCCGTGGAATTGACCCATGCTCCGCCACTCGACGCTATCTCGATACAAAATCAGCATGGGTCCGTCGATCTGGGATTGCCGGGGGGTGTCGGGTTCACGCTGAATGCGCAGACGAAAAACGGCGATATGGAGAACGACTTCGACCTTTCCCCTGTTGGAGATGACGACGTTCACACGCTGCGAGGTCGGATCGGCGGAGGCGGCCCCACGGTGACCATTACGACGACCGACGGGGATGTAACGGTACGGCGGAGCACCGTTGCACCACTGCCACCTGCACCTCCGGCTGCACCACGCATTACGATGAAACCTCCGCCTCGTAAGGCTGGTACGGCTCCGCGCGCTCCTGTTCCTCCTGCTGCGCCTGCTCCTCCTGCGGATGAGGACTAAATGCCGCACTCCCAGTAACGCCTGGTCTTGTGCTTTCAGGACATAACCAACTATCCATTGCGAAGAAACGATAGTTTCGATTTGGCGGGATTCGCTGACTTTCGGGTGAAATTTCGTGCGACTTAGCCTCGTTTCGGGTTACGCATCGACAGGTTTAGCCCTGTTTCGGGACGCGCGTTTCTAAATTACCTCGCAGAGCAAGCCACCATACCCCGACATCGGCCGAGGTCGCGAGGGCGAGCAATCCCTTCGCGCCCGCTGGCATCGAACTCCCTTGAGATACTTAATAGATTGGCCATACGATTGCTCTCAATAGAAAGCAAGTTGAATTGTTAAAAAATGCAAATAGGTAGTCGCCAACGTATTAACTTTAGCGGTAAGCTATCAACAAATTGTTCGTACTATCCGGAAGCAGAGCTCACGGTCACGATAGAGTCCATGGCCCGGTATGTACTTCTAACTTGCACGTCTTGATTGTCTCGATCTCCCAATGCCCGGATGGGGTGTGATAACCGCACCAAATCTGACGTTTGTATGCGGATACCGTCCCTCGCATGGCTAGCTGCCACTCAATTGTTTTCGGAATCATTTTGAGGTATTCAGTAATGCGACCTGACGTTCTGCAAGAACAAGACGATCTGCCGCCTGAGTCTCCGATCTCCGCGGTGAGTATCTTGTTCAATGGCAACCCTCTGGCAATCTGGATATACGACGCCATAACCTTCCAGTTTCTAGATGCAAACGAGAGCGCGCTCTCCCAATATGGGTACACGCGCGTGGACTTTCTGCAGCTCACACTGAGCGATGTTGTTCTTTCTACGCAGCAGCCATCGCTGGGAAGTGACGACGGCGACCGCGTCCGATCGCAGGCCAACGTAGTGCAGCGGCACCTGCGCAGCGATGGTACCCAGATTGATGTCGCGGTGCGATCCAACGACGTGTCTTACGGCGGTCGTCCCTGCAAGCTGGTGATCGCCGAAGACGTGACGGAGCGGCGCCACGTGGATGCGGAGCTGATCCAGATGGCGCATCACGATGCGCTGACGGGGCTCCCGAACCGGATGCTGCTTTCGGACCGCATGGCGCAGGCACTTTCGACGGCACAGAGGCTGAAGCACAAGACTGCCGTGATCTCGATCGACCTGGACCACTTCAAGAAGGTGAATGACTGGTATGGGCACGCGATCGGTGATGCCTATCTGAAGCATGTGGCGGGACTCCTGACTAGCCGGCTACGGGGCATGGACACGGTGGCGCGCATGGGCGGCGACGAGTTTGCAATCGTGCTGGGAGAGATCAGCACCGTAGAGTCTGCCGGCCTGGTAGGGAAGATGTTGTTGCAGGCGTTGAATAAGCCGACGGTGATTGGCGGCTATACGATTCAGCCGCGCGGCAGCCTGGGGATTGCGATCTATCCGGAGCATGGCTCGGATATGGACGAGGTCTGGCGCTGCGCGGACGCGGCAATGTACCGCGCGAAACGAGCTGGCGGCAATCGCTATATTGTTGCCGGGCCGGATGCATCTAGCTCTGCGGATGATAGCGCGGCCCTGGACAAGCGGCTGCGCGAGATGCTGGAGAAAGAGCGGCTGTTGCTGCACTATCAGCTTCAGTATTCGCCGAATGACGCCGTGCGCGGGATGGAAGCGCTGCTCCGCATGCAGGATTTGGGGCAGGGATATGTGAGCCCGGATCGAATCATCGCGCGAGCCGAAGACAACGGCATGATCTACCCGGTGGGGCGGTGTGTGGTGGAAGAGGTGTGCCGGCAGATGGATTCGTGGAAGTCGGTCTCAGCGTCGCCAATGCGGGTGGCCGTGAATGTGTCGCCGTCGCAACTGATGCGCAAGGAGTTTGCGTCAGAGGTTGCTGACTCGCTGGCGAAGTGGAAGATCGATCCGTCGTGCCTGGAGATGGAGATTACGGAGCGAGCGATTCTGAACTTCGACGAGATCAGCACGGAGATGCATGAGCTTGCGGGGATGGGTGTTCGCTTTGCCGTGGATGACTTCGGAACGGGCTATTCGTCGCTTCAGCATCTACATCGGCTGCCCATTTCGACGGTAAAGATTGATCGTTCGTTCGTGCAGCGGCTATGCGATTCTTCCAGCAGCTATCCCATTGTGAAGGCGATTATCGCGGTGGGACACAGCATGAAGATGGAAGTGATTGCAGAGGGCGTAGAGCAGGAAGAACAGAGGACGATTCTCGACCGGCTGGGATGCGACGGGATGCAGGGTTACCTGTTTGCAAAGCCTATGTCGCCGGAAGAGATTTCGCAGGCGCTGGGGAAGGCGCATCCCAACACCGACACTGACCACAAGATCTCTCCGCCGTCGATCCGTCAGCCTGCGTCGCGGCAGGTGCGGTCAATCAGCGCATAAGCCGGATCGCAATCCAAGCAGCAGACGCCAAATAAAGGCCCGCGTTTTGCAAAACGCTGAACAGGCGCGCGCAGCCGGTGCAGCGCCTTGTGAGACAAAGCACTGCACGCGGCGCGGGACTCCCACAACCAAGACTGGTTGGAGGTAGGCGATGCTGCGATGCCTGATCAGGCATGGAGGTAGGCAGCAGTGTAGAGCAGAAGGCTGGCAGCCATGCTTACCACCACACCACAGATCAGCAGGACTGGACCATTGTCGGACACGAAATTGAATACGGGCTTCATAAGAACCTTTCTTGGTTAGTTCCAGATTTTCAGCCTCTGCCGCTGCTCTCAAACGGTTGTGTTGAGAACAGAATCGATGCCAGCCGAATCCAGGTACAACCCTTCTAAGGCAACTCGGTCGCCAATCGTAGATGGCTTGAAATGAGTCACTTGCAAGGCATGAAGACTGCTTGTATGCAGAACTTTGCGGAGCTTCCTCGGCTTACGTACCACTTTGCTGCACGCGAGCGGGAAAGGCGGGCGATACGAAGGCAAACGCACGCTGGCCGCGCTGAAACGCATTGCAGATTCTGCAAAACATTTCAACGCGGCCAGCGTGCGTTTACTCTCTAGTTCGTGAGGGGTTAGCCGAGGGTTTGAAGCGCCTGATCCGCGTCTTTCTGCGTCTTGGTATTGGGAGCGAGGGCGGACGCTTTCTTGAGATGGGTGATGGCGCTGGGCTTATCACCGAGTTTGGCGTAGATCATTCCCAGGTGGTATTCGATGGAAGGATTGTTGAGATCGGTTTTCTCGACGCTCTCGAGGAGATCGCGAGCTGATCCATAGGTGCCCTTGTGGTAGTAGGCCCAGGCGAGGGTGTCGGCGGTACTGGGAGAGTTCGGCAAGCCGCGGTGGGCGGTCTCGGCCAGCGACAGCGCGACATCGATGTCCTGACCGCGCTCCATCATGAGGTAGGCAAGGTTGTTGGCGGCGAGCGGCTGATCGGGTTGATTGGCGAGGGCCTTTTTGTAGGAATCCTCAGCTGCGTTGGAGTCGCCCTGGGCTTCCTGAAGCGTTCCGAGGATAGAGTAGGCGCGCGCATCGGTGGGATGCGCGTTGAGCCAGTTTTTCCAGGTGGCGATGGCGGCCGGGACGTTCCCCTGCATGACCTGGGCGCGGGTGAAATCGGTGAGAGCGCTGCCATCGGAGGGATCGATCTGCATGGCCTTCTGTGCCGCGGCAAGGGCTTCGGGACCATTCTTGGCGCCAAGCTGCAGCTCGGAGAGGAGGTCGTACATTTGGCTGTTGGACGGGGCCTTGGCAATCTGCTGCTGAACGACGGCGATGGCCTGCGGAAGCTGCTTTTCGTGCAGGTAATAGGCTGCGAGGACGCGCAGAGCGGCGGCATCATTGGGATTGGCGGCAAGCGCCTGTTCGAGCAACTGCTTGCCTTGCGGCAGCTTGTTTTGAGAGAGGCGGAGAGCGCCAAGCTCCTGCATGGCGACGGCATTATTGGGGCCCTTGTTGATGGCGGTCTGCAGGTCGGCAGCGGCCTGGTCGAGTTGCTGCTGATGGAGCTCAGCGACACCCTTCCAGAGGTAAGCGTCGGAGGAGTCGGGGTTGTGTGCGAGGACGGTGGTGGCGACCTGCATCAGGAGGTTGTAGTCGTGCAGCTGGTTGGCTACGCTGGCAAGGCCGCGGGCGGCATCGATATTGTTGGGATCCTTGCTGAGCGCGGCCTGAAAGTTCTTCTCGGCATCACTGAGGTCACCCTTGGCCTGTGCAGCCTGGGCAAGCCAGAGCTTGAGGGGAACATTGTCTGGAGCATTCTTCTCGGCCTTGTCCAGAGCGATGAAGGCGTCATTGGCCTTGCCGGCGCGGAGCAGAAGCATGCCGTTGAGGACAGCCACCTGGGGATCATTGGAGTTGGATTTCATGAGGTCATCAGAGACCTTGGTAGCCTCGGCGTAGTTCTTCTGCTGGATGAGAATGTGCGCGTAGGTGACCTTGAGCGGAACGCTCTTAGGATGCTTGGCCACGAGGTTGGCGTAGGCAGACGCAGCTTGATCGACCTGGCCGGTGCGGGCGTAGTAATCCCAGAGTAGCTCGGCGCCTTCGGGGGTGTCGGAGAGCAGGTCGGTGCCCTGGAGGAGAGTGGCTTCGGCGGCCGCCTTGTCGCCGGCACGGAGTTCGAGGCCAACGAGGGCGACGCGTGCGCGGATGTTTTTGGGGTCGAGATCGACGGCCGCGGAGGCCTGCTGACGGGCACCCTGGAGATCGCCCTTCTTTTGCAGGAGGCTGGAGAGAATGAGATGCGCCATCGAATTTTTCGGATCGATGGAGATGGCCTTCTGCAGCTCGGCTTCGGCGGTTGCTTCCTGGGCCGGGTCACCGGCTTGGATCAGGGCGAGCGCCGTGTGGAAGTTGGAACGGTTGGGATCGATGGCGAGCGCTTTCTGGATCTGCGCGAGAGCCTCGGCATGATCGCCCTGGGCTAGCGCATTGCTGGCGAGGAGAGCGAAGGCGTCCGCGTTGTTGGGCTGTTGAGCAAGGACGGCGTCAGCCTGTTCTTTCGCGCGGGGATACTGTTTGGCGGCGAGCAGGAGAGAGCCGAGATCGAGCCTGGCCTGGATGTTTTTAGGGTCGAGTGCAACGGTCCGCTGGAGTTCCTGATAGCCGCCGGCGAAGGCGCCGAGCTTCATGTAGGCCTTGGCGAGATCGTAGTGGGCGGCGGCGTAGTTCTTGTCAATCTTGATGGCGTTGGAGAACTGAATGATGGCCTCCTGCTGCTTGCCTTGCGCAGCATAGTTCTCGCCACTCTTCAGATACTTCGCCTTCTTGACGTTAGGATCGCGGGTGCATCCCTGGAGAAGACCTGCGCTGATCGATACGAGCAACAGCGCTGAACAGCGAATCGTTCCCTGACTCCGTAGCATTTTCATCGAACTTCCTTCCATTCTGTAAATCAAACTTTGCGGGTTCTGAGAGCTGGCGAGCGTGACTGACTTGTTGCTAAGACTGTTGCAATCCAACTACCACTCCAGTGAAGGACGGGGTGTTCATTAGTTGGGAATAAAGCGCGGCAGCGTTGGGACTAAACGATCGGCAAACTTGACGACGCGAGCTTGTGCGGTTGCGAAGGACTCATTGGGTTCGAGCGGTGTGACCAGGCGGACGAGCGCGCCGTCGGTGCGGTTGTAGCGAATCGCGTCGGCCATCATGTAGGCCTTGGCGACGTAGTCGTTGGCAATGCTGCGGCCGTGGGCGAGGTACCAGTAGAGAACGACTTGCTTGGCGGTTCCGTTCGCGATGACATATTGTCCGACAGCGTAGTTCTTGAGTTCCGGACCCTGCAGGTAAATCTTTCCGGAAGAGACAAACGTCCAGCCGGCGCCGGGCAGACAGTTCTGCGGAGAGTGGATGGATTGGCCGGTGCGCTGGGTCGGGAAGTACCCAATGAAGAGAGACACGGGCGGTTCAGCCAGCCGACCGCTGGGCATGGATTTGGTATAGAGGCGGTTGAGGAAGCGGCCATCCCCGAGGATATCGAGGGTGTCCTGGCTGATGGGAACGTCCTGACTGGACCATGAATCGATGGTCTGCGGGAGCAGGTTGAGGGGCTCGCTGGGCGGTACGCGATCTACGCTGGCGCGCAGGTGAAGCGTAGTGAACGCCGCCAACAATAGAAGCAAGACTACCCAGAAGCGAGGGCTTTTCATTTTGCGTTCCTGCTTGAGGGAATTTTGAGACGCATCAAGGTGTGGACGAAATACAGGCAGCAGAGAGAGACGATGAACATCAGCCAGCCGGAGAATTCGTGGAAGAAGCCGACGGCTTTATCGGGATTCCAATATTGAACGCACAGGCCGGTGCCAACAATGCGGGCAGCGTTGGCAAAGACAGCAATGGGAATGCTGGCTAGCGCGAGCACCACACGGCGCCAGGTGTTGCGCTCCAGAAAGTAGCCATAGAAGATCGCGACTGCGAAAAGGCTCATCAGCGAACGAATGCCGCTGCAGGCCTCTGCGACCTCCAACTGCATGGAGGGAAGCTGGATGATGTTGCCATCGCGGAGAACTGGAACACCAAAGATTGGGAGGATCGCGCTAGCCATCCGGGAAGCCAGTAGCTGCAGGGGGAAGGTGATCTGATTGAAGATTACGGCCGGAATGGGAATGGCGAGCAGGAGAACGAGAATGGCAAATCGCATCTCGCGCAGCATGGCCCGTCCGCAGAGCGTCCAGACGATGCCGGCGAGAAGCATAACGAACGAGAGGCGGGAGAGGAAGAGTTCTGCGCCGTAGACGCCCATGAACAGGACGAAGATGGCGGCGATGAGCAGCCAGATGCCTGACCAGGTTTGCTGGATTGGCGTGTCGCGCAGAACTTTGCGCTTGTCCCACAGCAGGAAGACCGCGAAGGGAGCGACCAGAAAGCCGTGAGAGAAGTCAGGGTTGTCATACCAATCCATTACCAGCTTGCCGATGACCTGGTAGTAGAGGGCGGTAACGACCAGCGCGAGAATGATGTACGGCAGCCACGGGAGCCAGGATTCGGTCGCCCGCGAGGGTGCCGGGGCGTGCTCGTTCTCGTTCTCGATCGTCGGCGCTGGGATGGTGGCGGATTGAATGTCCGGCATGCTGAAAGGTACCTTCTTAGAGAAGTCAAGCAATTCCGCTGCCACAACCGTGCGCCGGGACGAGTTTATCTGTCAATCACAAGACCCGCGAGCCGGGAGGGGTCTGGCTTTGAAGCTGATCTGTTCGCGTTGGAGTGCTGGCTATCGCAATTCTGAAGTGCTCTTAGCTCGTTGCGAAGACTGGTGATCGGGGCCATCCAATGCGTCGACTCGATTTCGATCGTCCTTATCAATATCACAACAAAAGAGTTATGACTACGCTTGGGCGGAGCCCGGCGTCTGGACGCGCCTGCAAAGCGTCGGGAACGTAGTGGCGAGATTCAATCCAAGCGAGGATTGTGGGCGTAACTTCATCGACAGCCAGCGCATTCCAGGGGATTTCCTGCCCGCCCGTCTGAGGTGACGCAGCGAGCTATAGAGCCTTGTTTCTCCTAAGAGGGCAGCTTCCAAGGGGGCTAAAAGAGCGACCGATCAACGGGCGCCACCAGGCATGAGTCCGATTCGGGAAGGAGAAAGGAAGTCTCCTTGCCAATGTGGAATAGATTTACCACTTTTAACAACGTCGTGCATCACTTTGCACCTGCAGTTGAAAGCCGTCGTGACATCGTGCTTAGTCGGCAGCCTATTCCTGGATGGTAACCAGCACAAAACAAGTTACTTGCCGTAGAAGCGCGATTTTGATTGAAAGAGTACATGCAACTTTTTGCGTTTGGCCCACGCGGTGCTATCAGTATTTGCCTAAGGAGTTCTCATGAGTGGTGTAGTGCGACCTAGAGGAAGATTGACCGAGTTTGCCTCTTCCTTTGTTCTGATCTCGGGGATGGCGCTGTTGCTGGCGCCTGCTGGGTTAGCCCAGACGACGGCGAAGCCTGTGATCACCCCAGCGGCAAAGCCGGAGTCGGCTCCCCAAGTGGCGGCTCCCAAGGCGGACGCCGCGGCGGTAGATACGGACGCCACACGGTACATCATCGGGCCCGATGACTCATTGCAGATTACGGTTTGGCAGGAGCCGAGCGTTTCAGGAACGTTCCCGGTGCGTCCAGACGGAATGATCTCCCTGGTACTTGTGGGTGATATCCCTGCGGCTGGTTTAACGCCGATGCACCTGGCTCATGACATTACGTTGAAGCTGAAGAAGTATATTCAGGATCCGATTGTCTCGGTCGTGGTTGCTGCGGTGAGAAGTCAGCGGGTGTACCTGGTGGGAGAGATACAGCACGCGGGGCCGATTGAGTTGACGGCGGGGATGACCCCGTTGCAGGCGATTGCCCAGGCAGGTGGTCTGACTCCTTACACCAGCGGAAAGCATATCTATATTCTGCGCGGGCCCCAGGGAAAGCAGACCAAAATTCCGTTCAACTACAAGCTCGCGCTTAAGGGCGACAACTCTCAGGACGTTCCTCTGCTTCCAGGGGATACGATCGTGGTCCCATGAGGAGAACGATGAAGGCATACCTTGTGGCGCCGGTTCTGTTGTTGGCGCTTGGATGGCGGGCTGAGGCACAGGCGCCGCCCATGTCGACACCTCCGAGCTTCGGGTTCTCTCTGCCATCGGTCGAGGGAACGCTGACGTACTCGTTGAGCGCTTCGGAATCGTTCTTGACGGGATATAACAGCGGAACCAATTACTCGACCGCCTTGAGTGGAAGTCTCGGCTATCTTTCTTCGAGTCCGGATAAGCCGTTCAGCCTGGTGTATTCGGGCGGCTATTTGTATTCCTCGGTACCGGGATATCCGCCGAACTCAACCTTCCAGAACCTGGCGGCGAGCCAGGTGGTGGCCACCAAGAACTGGAACTTTGTGATCGACGATGCGGTGAGTTATCTGCCGGAATCGCCGACGACCGGGCTCTCGGGAATACCAGGGGTGGGAGATATCGGAGTTGAGCCAGTGCAGATTGGAGACCAGCCGACGCAGAGCATCTTCACGAACTATGCGACGCGCGTGGGGAATGGACTCAACGGAGGCGTCACACGCACCGTGAACCGGAGTCTATCGATCAACGGTTCGGCTTCATGGCAGATCCTGCACTTTCTAAGCAACCAAGGCATCGACTCCTCGACGTTTACCGGAAGCGTTGGGCCCACGTATCGAATCGATGCGCGAAGTTCAGCGAGCGCCAACGTCATCTACAGCTACACGGATAACAAGTACCTTGGAAAAAGCTACCCTTTTGAAACCGAAGGCATCACCTTCGAGTATCAACGTCAGTTGACGCGCTTCCTGACGATGATCGTCACGGCAGGTCCGCAGAGAACGTTTGGATCCGGCTCTACCTCCAATTTAATTCCCTCGGAGATAACTCCGGTAGCGAGTGCAAGCCTCACGTACAGCCGCAGAACCACAACTGCCAGCGTAGCTTACTCTCGCGCCACAAACGCAGGGTCGGGAGTGGTGTTTGGAGCGCTTACGAGCACGATTGGGGGCACCGTTCGAGAGCAGTTCAGCCGCAACTGGCAGGGAGCGCTGACGGCATCCTACGCACAGAGCTCGTCGCTGGCGAATATCGCTGGAGTCGACGAAGACTATCACTCAACGTACGGCGGAGGCCAGGTATCACGCAGACTCAGCCGCTCGTTTTCCGCATATTTCAGCTATACGGCCGTAACTCAGAACCAAAGCAATGTTGTAGTCGTACAGCCGGCCTACAGTGGTCTTAGCCAGACGTTTTCGGTTGGAATTACGTATTCACCGGGCGCACAACATTTCGGGCACTTCTAAGGAAATCGCATGCTTGGTCATCGTCCACTCGTAATTGAAGACTATTTCGCCATCCTGAAGCGCCGCGGCTGGATGATCATTATCCCCGCGCTGCTGTTGCCGATCATCGCGGTCGCGATCACGTACAAGATCACGCCGATTTACACGTCGCAGACGCTGGTGCTGATTGAGCCGCAGACGGTGCCGGACACGTATGTGAAGCCGATCATCGAGCAAGACCTCGATAGCCGGCTGGCTTCAATGAAGGAGCAAATTCTGAGCCGCTCAAGGTTGGAGCCAATCATTGAGCGGTTCAATCTTGGCACGCCCGGAATGGATATGGACGACAAGGTCGTCAGCACGCGGAAGAACATCGGCATCACGCCGATTCATTCCGAGATCCAAGGAGCGGGCGGGCTGCCGGGATTCTTCATCTCGTTCACGGCGTCGGATCCACACACGGCGCAGCTGGTGTGCCGCGAAATTACATCGCTGTTTGTTAGTGAAAACCTGCAGGCTCGCGAGCAGTCGGCTGAAGGTACTACAGCGTTTATTAAGGGCCAACTGGAGCAGGCAAAGGCCAACCTGGATCAGCAGGACCAGAAGCTGGCCGAGTTCCAGAAGCAATACATGGGGACGCTGCCAGAGCAGCAGGCGCCGAACATGGAGATGCTCAATACCCTGAATACGCAGCTGGACGCAACCACGCAGACGCTGACGCGCATGGAGAGTGAAAAGACCCTGGTTGAGTCGATGCTTGCGCAGGAGTCGCGGCAGTCGCCGGCGGCGCCGGGAATGAGGTCGACGCCACAAGCCGATACGCTCGAGCTACAGAGGCTTGAAGACAAGGAAGCGGATCTGAAAGCGCGCTACACACCGGATTATCCAGATGTGATTGCGGTTCAGCGGCAGATCGACGATTTGAAGAAGCAGATGGCAGTAGCGGCAGCACCAGCGGCGTCTTCCGCAGCAACCCCGGCAGCGCCACACTACGACACGCCCGGTACGATGCAACTGCGCGCGCAGGTTACGGCAATGACCCAGGCGATCGCGCAGAAGAAGCAGCAGCAGGGCGAGCTGCAGGCCCAGATTCGTCAGTATCAAGGCAAGATCCAATCCACACCGCTGGTTGAGGCTAAGATGAAAGACCTTACGCGCGATCATGACCAAGCACAGGAGTTCTATAACAGTCTGCTCGGCAAAATGAACAACTCACAGATGGCAACCGACCTGGAACGCCGCCAGGAGGGTGAGAATTTCAAAATCATGGACGACGCAAATCTTCCGGATGCGCCGACGTTCCCGAATCGCAGCATGTTTGCGATTGGCGGATTGGTGCTCGGTCTCGGATTTGGTGTACTGCTGATAGCGTTCCTTGAGTTCAAGGACAAATCTTTGCGGACAGAGCGCGATGTATGGACGTTCACGAAGCTTCCGACGCTGGCCACGATTGCCTTGATTCATGAAACCAAAGGCAAAGGGAAGGGTTCCCTCAAAAACCTGCTGAAAGACGATGCTCCTGCCGCAAACAAATCGCTTGCGAATGTTGGTAGCTAGCCATGTATAGAAAATTTTTCAATCTGCAAACCAGTCCATTCGGCACGAGTCCAGACCCTCGTTTCCTGTACATGATGCCGCACACGCGAGAGGCTCTCGCGGGGTTGGAGTATGGCATCTCGGAGCGCAAGGGATTCACGGTCCTCACGGGCGAAGTGGGAACGGGCAAGACGACGCTGCTGAGAAGCGCGCTCGGATCGCTTGGCCAACGACGCGTACACACATCGTTCGTGTTCAATCCCCTGCTCGATCCGCTCGACTTCCTGGAGTTCGTCCTGACGGATTTCGGGCTCACGCCGAATTCGCGCACCAAGTCGGGCATGCTGCTGCAACTCAATCGCTGGCTGATCGAGCGGTATCGCGCGCAGGAGACATGCGTGGTGGTGGTCGACGAGGCGCAGAATCTTTCGTGGGAGCTGCTGGAGGAGATTCGCCTGCTCACGAACCTCGAATCGTCGTCCGAGAAACTGTTGCAGATCGTGCTTTCCGGCCAACCGGAGTTGGAGGAGAAGCTGCGGCATCCCAGCGTGCGGCAGCTGCGGCAACGAATTTTCCTATGGTGCCGCACGCAGTCGCTTACTGCTGAGCAGACTGGCGAATACATCGCGGAGCGTTTGCGGATTGCGGGCACCACGAATGCAATCTTTTCGCCAGAAGCGATCCAGCTGATCTACACGTACAGCCAGGGGATTCCCCGGACGATCAACTTGATCTGTGAGCATTCGCTGATTCTTGGCTATGTTGAGCAGATCAACGTGATCCCGGGATCGCTGATCGCTCAGGTGGCGGCAGATCTGGAACTGGACATGCAGTCCTTTCTGATGGCTCCTTCACAGCACGGAGAAGGGCTGCACAATCCACTTCGTCCGATGGAAACGGGAAAGTTTATGAACTCCTTTAATAGAGAACCTGGGGGCGGCCGATGAGCCACATCTACGAAGCGCTACAACGAGCAGAGGCGGAGCGGAAGTCTGGCGCGCAAGCCGTTGCAACACCTGAGGAGCCAGAGCACAAAAGTCTGGCGTTCGCGGCGGCAATGCCACCGGTGGTTGCGGATGTTGTGCAGGCGCCGGAGGTAACAGCCTCGGCATTGACAGAGGAACCTGTAACGGTCGACTCTTCGTTCCTTAGCGATGTACGCCGGAGGCCATGGAATCCGTCGTTTGAGCGGTTGCCTGCGCTGGAGCGCGGCGGTGTAGGCGTCGAGCAGTTCCGCAGCCTCCGATCGCGGATCCAGGAGTTTCGAGATCTTCGCAACCTGAAGACTGTCTTGATCAGCAGCGGCCTTCCACAGGAAGGCAAGAGCTTCATCGCGGTCAACCTGGCGATCAACCTGGCTCGCCACAAGAGCAGCAAGGTGTTGCTGATCGACGGCGATATGCGGTGCTCCAGTCTGCATCATTATTTGGGGAGCGAGTTTCATCCTGGGCTTCCGGATTATCTGTCGGGGAAAGCCAGCCTGCAGGAGGTTATGCAATTTCCTGAAGAGGCAAAGGACCGCGACCCCTCGATGACCGCGGTGTTGAATAACATTGCATTCATTCCGGGCGGCGATGGTGGAGACCTCGCTGCCGATCTTTCGGCGAGCAAGCGATTTGATGAGTTGCTGACAGCCGTAAAGCCGCACTTCGACTGGATCATTGTCGACTCACCTCCGGTGTTGCTGGTTTCCGATGCGGTGAACCTGGCGCGATCGTGTGATGCGGTGCTCTTGGTAGCCCGCTCCGGTGTAACGACGTTCCCAGTAGCACAGCGCGCACAGCAGGAGTTGAAGGCTTCGAATGTTATTGGGTTTGTACTGAATGCCGTCGAAAAGCCACCCATGAGCGGAAGCTACTACTACCGCTACGAAACAAAGAAAGAGTAGGGCAGAGTACGGTGCACGCATGATAAAGCTACTGAATGTTTACTATCCGACCCGGACGGTCGTTCTGATTCTGTGCGAAGCCTTCATCGTATGCGGCTCGTTCGTACTGGCGTCGGCGATCGTACTTGGTGGACAGACGTTCAATGTGCTCGGGCATGACCACGGGATAGTGAAGATTGCGGCCCTGACGGTGTGCACCATTTTGTGCGCCTACTACTTCGATCTTTACGAGCCGCAACATATCTCAGCACGCTGGGAGATCTATTTCCGGCTTCTGCTGGTGATGGGATGCCTGGCATTCGCGCTGTCGGCTATTGTGTACGTATTTCCGCAAGCGGCGATTGCGCGGTTTGTATTTCTGCTCGGCCTGATCCTGGTGGTGGCGGGGTTGATTGTATGGCGCAGCGCGTTTGAGTGGATCAGCGGACATGCTGTGTTTCAGGAACGGGTATATGTACTGGGCGAGGGCGAGCGAGCGAACTCGATCATCGAGACCATCCGCGAACACCGCGAGTGCGGCATGGTGGTCGTTGGGTGGGACGCCCCCGCGCTGGATAAGGCGGGGCGTAAACGGACGTTCGCCACAGCCGTTGAGCAGATGGCGTCGGAGACATCGATCGATCGCATCGTGATTGCGCTGGACGACCGCCGCGGAGAGCTACCCGTCGACGGCCTGCTCTCAATGCGCTTTCGCGGAGTGACGATTGAAGAGGTAGGCAGTGTGCTCGAGCGGCTGACCGGCAAACTGCAGCTGGATGGGCTCCGCCCAAGCGACCTTCTGTTTTGCGAAGGCTTTCGGATGAAGCCGTCGCAACAGTTCCTGTTGAGGATCGCTTCAACACTGGTGGCAGCGATCGGCCTCATTCTCTTTTTGCCGCTATTTCCGTTTGTGGTTTTGCTGGTGAGGCTTTCCTCGCCAGGGCCGGTATTTTTTCGGCAGGAACGGGTTGGCCTGAACGGCAAGATATTCAACGTGTACAAGTTCCGTACGATGGTGGTGGACGCAGAGGCCGAAGGCGCACAGTGGGCTCAGAAGAACGATCCTCGTGTGACGCGGGTGGGACAGTTCATGCGCAAGACGCGCCTGGATGAGGTTCCGCAGTTGTGGAATGTGTTGCGCGGCGATATGAGCTTTGTTGGACCTCGGCCTGAGCGTCCCGAGTTCGTATCCTGGCTCGCGCAGGAGCTGCCCTTCTATGACGTACGGAACATGATCCGTCCCGGCCTTACCGGATGGGCGCAGATCCGCTACGGCTACGGAGCGACCCTTGAACAGAGTCGCGAGAAGCTGGCCTATGACTTGTACTACGTGAAGCATCAGACGCTGGGCCTCGATCTGTTGATCATGTTCGAGACCATCAAGACGATCCTTCGGCGCCGCGGAGCACAGTAATCGCTGGCAGAGCGCAGTAGTCGCAGACGGACCGCTTCCCTGCCCGACCCGATGTACGTCATCGCATTCAATCAACGATCACTTGAGAGATTATGGAGCAGCCGCGCGCGCGCGACGCGTCCGCGCTGAAGCCGAGGGTCCGGCGCTGGGGTTGCCGTTGAACTACGTGACGGATGGGCTCACGAGGCAGGGTTGCGCGGCTGGATCGCGATTGGAGGCCGGCAACCAGAGTCCTGACCGCCTGCCGAAGTCGTGGAGTCTGGTGGGCTAGATGAGGGGGCCCTGAGGTGGAAGGGCTCCGATGCGCATGGGCCTCGATCCAGAAGGCCATCGATACGGCATCAGGGCGTGAGCCGGGGCTATGCGATCAGTGCATTGTTGATCTCGGATGCGGGCCGTCGGTCGAGGGTGAAGATAAAGGT
The DNA here is from genome assembly GCF_009765785.1 of Granulicella sp. L46. GTDB lineage: Bacteria > Acidobacteriota > Terriglobia > Terriglobales > Acidobacteriaceae > Granulicella. Next base: position 71,742 of record NZ_LMUT01000005.1, on the reverse strand, counting down.
TGGTGGAGTGGCCACTTAACATGAGAAGAGCCACCCCGGGAGAGGTGGCTCTCATAACGTGAACGACAGCTCTTGAATCGCTGCGGCTCATGTTTCTCACGATGCAACAGCCGCGTTTTTAGTCAACCCACAATCTTCCTCATCGGGACGAGGCTTTCAAGATCGCATAAGTGCAAACTTATCAAGTAGAGCAGGGGGCCCCCATCGAGGCGCCCTGCCGAACCTGGAGATGGACTGTTAGACAATCTTTGAAGCAAACTTACGACGTGCGACTCCAGCTGCACTGAGCAGGCCGGTGCCGAGCAGAAGAAGACTGCCGGGCTCAGGCGTGGGTGCGATAGCTGAGGTGGTTTCAAAGTTGGTAACGCCGTCACTGGAAGCGCTAAGGATCATGTTGGCAGGCGTGTTGTCAAAACCGGCCTCCACGAAATAGCCCGAACCTTCGAGAACCAGCTCCGAAGAGCTCTCGAACGAAACGCTAACGGACGTCAAGAAATACTCGAGTGTATTCGCGCCAGCATTCGCCGTGTACATCTCAATTGGCGTTGCTGCCGAGACCCAGCTGTATTGAAAACCGAAGACATCTGCACTGTCGTTCAGGAAGCCGGCAAGGCTGCCTGAGGCTTCGTTAACAGCACCGTCTCCACCACCCGGATAAGAGATTCCGGTAGCAGTCCATGCAATGTTTGGTGAGTCGGCGAAAGGAGCGATACCAATTGCTCCAACACCAAGGAGCGGGTCGGCATACGCCATCGAGGTTGAAACTGCGAGTGCTGCACCTAAAACGAGTAATTTCGAAAATATCCTCATTACATCCTCCTGAAAAAAATTACCGCTGTCGCGGGTCGAGCTGAAAGCATTGCGGCATGCTGCAAAGAACCCTCTGCTTCGGAAGGGGGCTACAGCATGCCTTCCAACCGATTCCTGAGTTTCCCTAGCACTCTACTTAGAGCATCTGGATAGCCAAACATTAATTCTGTCTAATCAATCACTTATAGGAATCTAATGACGGCGTTAAGCAACAGTTTGCACAGTCCTTGCCCCACATATTCCCTCAGATAAAAGGAACGCTCCGCAGGTCCCGGATCGTTGGCCTCATAAGGGAGGTTCCCTTTGGTCCGCGGACCGTTTGCAAGGAGGTGTTCGGGTTGCGAGATGGAGATTGGTTGTCATAGATCGGAAGCGGAGCGAGGACGATTGCGCACGGGAAGAAGGATCGTACGCTCAGTCCGAAAAAGATAAGGAAGCCTCCGAAGAGGCTTCCTCATGTATTCACTGGCTTGAGCGTGGATTACGCAGCAAACCGTCTACGCACGGCTCCACAGGCTCCGAGGAGGCCCGTGCCGAGCAGGAAGAGAGAGCTGGGCTCAGGGGTAACCGTCGGAGTGAAGGAAGCGTCGAAGTCAACGCCAGAAGGATCGCTGCCGGGCGAGCCGGACACCGTCCCTGCCTGCTCAACGATGAACTCCAGGGTGTTGCTTGAGCCCAAGGAAACGCCCGGCAAGAGCAGGGTGTCTTCCGTTGAAGCCAAGCAGCCGGGGGTGAACTGTGCACAGGTCGAGTCGTTGCCAAGGGCACCGAAGGGGACAATGGGAGTACCGTTGAGCAACACTTCCACGGTATCGTCCGCGAGCACATTCAGGCTCCCGTTATAGGTACCGGCTGTGGCGTCGAAGGTGGTAGTGAACTCATAGTAACCGTAGGGTGGATTGACAAAAGCAGCACCGGAGCCAGGACCTGCCGTAGGCGCTGCGCCAACCCAGGTGGAGTTGGAGAGCGCTGCGTCCCAAACGCTGCCTGGACTGAGGGTGTAGGTGCTGCTGGAACCGGGACTGCTGAAGCTGGTGAAAGCAGTGAGGCTGCTGCCCGTGAGATCTACCCCGGTAAGGGTCAGAGCAGAGTTGGCATTTCCCAAACTGGAGCCAGCGGTGGATGCATAGCTGCCGAGCTGGATGGGAGACGCGGAGGCCAAGGTTGTAGACGCGGCAAGAACCGCGCCGAGGATTGTGAACTTGCCGAGATATTTCATTTAAATCTCCTGAGATTACCGCTGGAAAGCGGGCAAAACGGTACAGCGTACAAGCCTGCCTGCACCTGCGCGCAAGCAGAAAAACCTTAGAAGCAATTGCCGTTTGAGAGACGAACTCCCAACGGTTACAACTCTGTGACGATGACTTACTAGAAGCACGTTATGCGCCAAACTATTTCTTTTAGAATCAATGGTTTGCGTTTGCTGGGTCAGAATAGGTGCAAAGTTTTGCATACATTGGCCGGCCATTCTGCGTAGACGATCCAATTGTGGGGTTATGCGTAGAAAGGAGTTGAGGGCCACCGCAATACTTCAGCGAGTGCTGAGGCCGTTGGATTGGCTGCAGTCGGCGACAAGAATTTATCTGCGATGGGGGACGTGCGATGGGTGCGCCGCAGGCTGAGCATCGCGATGAGAGAGGCCTCACTGCGTAACGAATGCTTTGGAATGGACGGGTCTCAGCGCTGTCTCTTTCGAGTTCATAGTTAGTAATGAAGCGATGGTGAATACGAATCATTGCCTGCGGGCGAGATGCAATAATTGTCCACATGATGAAAAACGAAACGCTTGCCCTGCCTGACATCGCTCGGGAACGCATGGAGCGCCTGCAGGCTCACACAGCAAAGATCGGGGTCATTGGTCTCGGATATGTAGGGTTACCGCTCTCGCTTCTGCTCTCGGGTGCAGGCTTCCAGGTGACGGGCTTTGATATCGACGAGAAGAAGGTTACAGACCTGGAAGCGGGTCGCACCTACATCATCAAAATTCCGCAGGAAGAGATTCAGACGGCGCGCAAGCAGGGTCTCCGCGCCACTACCGACTTTTCGAATCTGTCGGAGCAGGACGTTGTGATCATGTGCGTTCCGACGCCGCTGACGGAACATCGCGAACCGGATTTGAGTTTCATTGAGAAGACAGCGAAGTCAGTAGCGCCGTGGCTTTGCGAGGGACAGCTCGTCGTGCTCGAGAGCAGCACCTATCCCGGAACGACTGAGGATCTGCTGATTCCGATTCTCGAAGCGGAGAATCCTCGAGGACTGAAGGTGCAGGGAAACGGTCCTGCATTGGACAAAGGCGTGTTTTATGTAGCTTTCTCGCCAGAGCGCGAAGACCCGGGCAACACGACGGTAGCGCGGCATGACATTCCTAAGGTCGTCGGCGGACATGACACGATTGCGACCGAGCTAGCGGCGACGCTGTACGAGGGAATCTTCACGAAGTCGGTACGCGTGACGTCGACGAAGACGGCAGAGATGACCAAGCTGCTTGAGAACATCTATCGCTGCGTCAATATTGCGCTGGTCAACGAACTGAAAATTCTGTCGCTGCGCATGGGCGTGGACATTTGGGAGGTAATCGACGCGGCTTCGACCAAGCCGTTCGGCTTCCATCCGTTTTATCCGGGGCCTGGCCTGGGGGGACACTGCATCCCGATCGATCCTTTTTACCTGAGCTGGAAGGCGAAAGAATACGACTTCAATACTCGATTCATCGAACTGGCCGGCGAGGTGAATGGAGCGATGCCGGAGTTTGTTGCTCAGACGGTCGGCAAGGCGCTTAATCAGCGCAAGAAGGCTTTGAACGGGTCGAAAATTCTGATGTTGGGGATGGCTTACAAGAAGGACATTGATGATTTGCGTGAGTCTCCGTCGCTGACCATCATCGAACTGCTGCGCCACGAAGGGGCGGAGGTCTTGTATAACGACCCCTACTTCCCCACAGTCGGAAGAGGCAGGCACTACAACCTGAACATGACCTGCACGCCGCTGGAGAATTTAGAACAATATGATTGCGTGCTGATCGTCACGGATCACTCGGACTATAACTATCAGGAGATCGTCAAAAACTCTCAACTGGTGGTGGACTCGCGCAATGCGACGAAGGGAATTGTTTCTGACAAGATCGTCAAATGCTAGTTTGCCGTGTGAAGAAATAGGGAGCCGCCGCTAGTAGCGTTGGGGCGCTCACAATCGAAAGGGCTGCCACTGGCAGCCCTTCTTGTTTTCCATGATGGAAAAGTCGATTAGCCATTAATGAGCTTGGCCTGTTCTTTGGTTTTGTTGCGATAGATCAAGACTGACATGAGTCCAAGTGCGGTTGCCATCAACAACAGACTCGCCGGCTCCGGTGTGGGGGCGCTAAACGTGGTCGGCGGAGGGGGGGCATCGCCAGAGAAGATCGTCGGTGGGCCCGGGTAATAGACAGGCGGATAGATTGGATTCGCAACAGGCGGCTGCACTGGGTTATCCGGCGGCACGAGATTGCTCACGACGATATTAGGCTGAGACGGAGCCGCAAAGGTATCGGCCATCGAGTTGAGCAGCGGAGGCAGAGCAATCGGTGGCAAGTCATCCGTCATCGGAGCATCGTCCATGGGGACCTGGCAGACAAAGTCGATCTTGTCCATGGATTCCTTCTTCGTCGGATGGTAGTGGGGATGGGCCTTATTCCACGCGGCCCAACGCGCAAGCGTCTCCGGACTTACTTTGTGGTGAAGGTGCTTGGCGAGCTGATCCTTGTACGTATGAAATAGATGCTGGCAGTCCGTTGAGGCATGGACGCCTACGGTACCAATACCGACACTGGCAACTACCAGTGTGATGAAGAGCGGTATTCGGAAATTGAGTTTCATCTGGGTCCCTTGCGAATGCCTTACTGGCTGATCCTGGAATTTTTGTTTCAACGTCCTTGAAAGCTTTGCTGTCAGATATGTGTTGGTACGCTCAACTTGCGTCGCAAGGTTTCATCCATTGTGGCTTTGACTGGACCGTGCTTCTGAGACGACGGCATAAGAAGAACAGGCGCGCTCTCTTCGCTTAGCTTGTACAGCAGCGATCGGTAGCTAATGTGAAGCCATTTTGCAGTCTTCTGGCGATTCCAACTGTTGGCCTGGAGAGCCTTCAAGATAATGTGCCTCTCCAGATCGAGGGTCGCCTTTTTTGTAATATGCCTTAGCGAGACAGGCTCACTTAGATCGATATCCGCCATAATTCTGTCGGCCGTGTGCTGTTGCGGCAGAAGTTCGTCCGCCAGGATATCTTCATTACCGATGAGAACGTAGCTACGGATAATGTTTTCCAACTGACGGATATTTCCCGGCCACTCATAGCGCTGCATCAGTTCAATTGCATTGCGGGAGAGCGGCTTGGGAGAAAGGCTGAAGGTCCGGGCGTGCTGATCGATGAAGTAGTCCACCAGCTGCGGGATATCTTCTTTCCGCGCGCGCAATGGCGGAAGATTAATGGTTACGGCATTGATGCGATACAGGAAATCGAGCCGAAACGATCCATCTTCTACCTGTGCGCGGAGATCCTGGTTGGCGACCGAAACAAGGCGCGTCTCGATGGTCAACGTTGTGTGGCCGCCAACGCGGACGAAGGTGCCATCCTGAAGCACCTGCAATAGCTTGGATTGAACCATCAGATCTAGGCTGCCGACCTCATCCAGAAATAGAGTGCCCATGTGGGCTTGCTCGACACGGCCACGCTTGGTGGAGTGCGCGCCGGTAAATGCACCCTTTTCATAGCCGAATAGCTCGGTCTCAAGCAGCGTCTGGGGGATGGAGGGGCAACTTACCTTAACCAGGGAGTCTTTTGAGCGTCGCGAGAAAGCATGCAAAAGACGCGCGCAGATCTCCTTGCCGGTACCGGTCTCTCCCTGGAGAAGAACAGGCACGTCCGTGGTGGCGACGCGCTCCAGCTTCTGACGGATTGCCTGCATGCCGGGTGTACGCCCAAAGACGATGTCTAAAGGAGGGAGATCCAGAAAAGCGGCCGAGTTCACGAAATGGTCCAAGGGATGTCCTACCAACGAGCTTGATTTAGCAAACCTAGCTTGGAGGTAGCACGTTAGAGGCCATATAGGTGAGAAGCACAACTTAGGGCCAAATCCCGTGTTTGAATCTGCATGTGCCTATCGTTGCATCTTGAAGGGATACAAATCCCCTTTGTTTACCGAGTGATTAACGCTACCAATGTGGAACTTTTTTTCTCTTTTTGACTGCAAAGTTCTTCCTTTTGTGGCAACGTTCGGCTAGACTAAATCCACCTTGAGGCGCCTAAGAACCGAGTCGATTCATGTCTTCACGGTCTAGAATTGGCGCCAAGATGCGAAAAGCTGATGAACGTCATCCGCACGCAGCCGCCGCCGAGTGTTGGAGTCCTTTGATGTCTACCGCATTGCCTTTTGGTGTTCCGAAACTCGCGCAGGCACCAAAGCCCAGACTGTTCGTCCTGGATACGAACCTCGCTGTTCTCGAGTACCTTCGCGCGGTACTGAGCAACCAGTATAGTCTCAGCCTCTTTTCCGACGAAACCGCTCTGTTGCACCAATGCACCAATGGCCCAGAGCCGCATCTGGTCTTGCTGGCATGGGAGAGCATTGAACAATCTCTGCCGATTTTGTCGCACGTTCGCGCCTCAATTCCCGACGTACCTATCATCATCCTTTCTACCTCTGCTGAGGTGAAAAATCTTGAAATAGTGACCCGAATCGGCTCTCGGGGCGTGGTTTTGAAGCCGTTTGTGGATGGAAACCTCGAAATCGCGATCGAGGAGCATCTCGAGTGCGTGGACCGCGCCACCTCCGCGGAGCCTCAGGAGATCCAGTTAGACGATAGTCATTCTTTTGTGTGGTCTAACAAGCGGATGCGCGAGTTGCAGGCCCAGGCCGCCCTCGTGGCAAAGTCCGATATTCCAGTACTCATCATGGGTGAAAGCGGGACGGGTAAAGAGATCCTGGCGATGTATACCCACAAGATGTCGCTGCGCAGCGAACGCATGTTCCTGAAGGTAAACTGCGCTGCTATGCCGGCCGATCTGCTTGAAAGCGAACTGTTTGGCTACGAGCAGGGAGCGTTTACGGGCGCGATCAAGGCCAAGCCGGGTAAGTTTGAAATCTGCACGGGTGGAACTATTTTTCTCGACGAGATCGGGGAAATGCCCGCGATTCTGCAGGCCAAGCTGCTCCAGGTGTTGCAGGACGGAACATTCTCCCGGTTGGGAAGCCGGGCGCCGATGAAGGTGGATGTTCGCGTGATTGCGGCGACGAACATCAACATGAAGGCGGCGATCGCGCAAAAAAGCTTCCGTGAAGATCTCTATTACCGGCTTAACGGCTTCTCATTGGTCATTCCCCCTCTTCGTGATCGTCGGGATGAGATTTGCATTCTGGCGCAGCACTTTGTGCGTAAGGGAGCCGCAAAATATGGGAGCAAACCGCTAACACTTTCGCATAACCTGCTGGATGCGCTGACTCGCTATTCCTGGCCGGGCAATAGCCGAGAACTGGAGCACGTAATCAACCGCTTCTTGATTCTGGGCGACGAAATGGCGATTCTGGCCGATTTGAGTCCCTTTTCGAACCTGCATGCCGAGGCGAATTCGTCCCAGGATCAGATGAAAGGCGCAGGGTTGAAGCAGCTCGTCCGCAGTTTGAAGGGCGATGCTGAGGCGTCGGCGATTGAACGGATTCTGGAGGCAAATGGATGGAACCGGAAAGCAGCGGCAAACGAACTGCAGATCAGCTACAAGGCATTGCTGTACAAGATCAAGCAATACGACCTCGCGCCCAGACGGCGAGCTTAAATCACTTTCCACCCCAAGAGCCTTCAGACGATCCTTACATGATCGTGATCCGCGGCGAAGATTACACGATCAAGGGATACGCTGACCGCAGTCAGTGGCCATCCGATATGGATGACGTTCATGCACGGGGTTTGAGTTCGATTCGCCTGAAACACTTTCAATCGGGCGTGGTGGAAGATGTTTCGCTCGACAATGTTAAGGCCGTCTTTTTTGTGAAGGACTTCTCGGGCCAGACCAGTCACGTGGATCTTCTCTTCCATGATCGGCTGCCACCGATGGAGTGCCTATGGATTCGCATCCGCTTTGACGACGGCGAGACGGTTGAAGGAATCATTCACAACGCGCTGGACTATATCGTCGGTCCAGGCTTTTTTATGGCGCCGGCGGATCCCATCGGGAACAATTGGCTGATCTATGTGTCGAAGAGCAAGCTCACGGGGTTTGAGATCCTTGGCTTGCGCCCTAGAGTCAAGAGCCTGCACCGCGCCAAGAGCGCCTCCTAATCCCGAATCACTATAAGCGTGTGGTCTTTCCCTCTGGCATCTCAGCCAAGCCGCGAGATAAATACCGCACGGGCATGTGCCGCATTCTATGAGGATCTTCGCTCTGGTATCCTTCCCACCTGCTAGAAGCAGGCCGATAGGAAGGAGGAAGACGCTCCGAGATGGAACCAGAAGCCAAGCGTCGTGTTCTTTGCGAGCACGCCTATGCGATGAAAAAGCATCACGCAACGCGCCTCCATTACGACCTCAGACTGGAGTGGAACGGAGTGCTGCTGAGCTGGGCCCTTCCGGAAGGGCCCAGTTGCTGTGCCGGAACGATTCGTAAAGCCATCGAGATGGAGGATCACAGCAGGGCAAACCTACTGTTCGAGGGCGTGCATGAAACAGGTCCCATCATGCTCTGGGATCGCGGAACGTGGGAGCCACAGCTGGAATCCGACGATATCCGGAGTGCTCTGAGCAGGGGCGTCCTGCGATTTACGTTGCGTGGAGAAAAGCTGAAAGGTGGCTGGACGCTCACCAGGATCAACAGCACTGGAAATGCCCCCCGGCCTATTTGGACCCTTTGCAAGCAAGCCGATTCGTTTGCCAAAAGCCGCGCGGACAAGTGCGTGTTGGAAGAACGGCCGAACAGTGTCAGCACAGGAAAGACTATGAGAGAAATTGTTCGAGATTGGACAAGCCCCAAGGACAGACACGAGCGGCAAACGAGACTTTTCGACAAGACATAGATCATAAGAACTATTTCTTTGCGGGCTCGGACACTGGCGTCTATCGAGCCGGCGCCTGCGAGATATACCAGGCTACGGTCTTTTCGAGGCCTTCGTAGAAGTCGTCCTTTGGTTTGTACCCTAGTTCGTTGCGAGCGCGATCAATGCTCGCCAGCGAATGCTGGATATCGCCTTGGCGGGGCGGCCCATAAATTGGCTTTCCTGAGAATCCTAAAATCTTTGCGATGCCCGCATACACGTCATTGAGCGTCTGGCTCTTACCAGTTCCGATATTGAACACCCGGCCCGTCGCCACTTCATCAGGAGCCACGCAAGCCAGCAGGTTCGCATTCACCGCATTATCGACGTAGGTGAAGTCCCTGCTAGTACTTCCATCGCCAAAGATTGTGGGAGTTTCGCCGGCCATCATCTTGTGAATGAACTGCGCAATGACTCCTGAATACGGAGAGTCTGCAGCCTGCCGCGGGCCGAAAATGTTGAAGTAGCGAGTGCAGACACCCTGTAGACCGTAGACACGATTGAAGGTCTGAATGTAATACTCGCAGGTCAGCTTTTGTACGGCATAGGGAGACAAGGGCATCGGCAACATGTCTTCGCGTTTGGGCTGGATAGGCTGATCTCCGTAAGCAGAGGACGAGGCCGCATAAACGATTCGCCGCACCCCTGCATCTTTCGCCGCCAACAGCAGGTTCAAGGTGCCATTGATATTGGACTCGTGCGAGGTGAGGGGATCTTTCACAGACCGGGGCACCGAAGCTAATGCGCCCTGGTGAAGAATGTAGTCGATGCCTTTGCAGGCCTCCCTGACTCCATCTTTATCCTGAAGATCCATCTCCTGGAAATTGACGGAGGAGCGAATGTCAGTCAGGTTCTCGAGATTTCCTGTAGACAAGTTATCGAAGCCGCTGACGTCGTGTCCTTGATTGACGAGCTCGTGCGCTAAAGAAGAACCGATGAACCCCGCAATTCCAGTAATAAGATACCGTGCCATGATTTCCTCGCCCAATGATTATAGGGCTCCGCGAACGATCGAAAGAGAAGGCAAAAGCAGATTCTAGTGAACGAATCCTAGAGGAAACGGGCCACAATCTTAAACGAAAAGCCCACCGCAAGGGTGGGCTTTTCTTGAATTATGCCGGCGATCACCTAATCTCCCACACACTTACGCGTGCAGTACCATCGGCCCAACGAGGCTTAACTTCCGTGTTCGGGATGGGAACGGGTGGAACCCTCGTAGTAAACTCACCGGCAAACTTTAGAAAGATGCGCCGCAGCGCGATCGTTCACAACTGAATAGATTGAGCAGACTATATACCAAATTTCTTGCGTATTAGTTATTGTCTGAAAGCCACGAATGGCGATCATTTTATAACTACAAAGCTTGTATTGAATGACTCTAGAACAATGAACGAAATACATTGCGCAGAGTAAATTCTATGGACAAGCCGAACGGGCGATTAGTACTGGTAAGCTACATGCATTACTGCACTTCAACCTCCAGCCTATCAACCAGGTGGTCTTCCTGGGCCCTTCATTTCCCTTACGGGTTGGGAGATCTCATCTTAGAGCGTGCTTCCCGCTTATATGCATTCAGCGGTTATCACAACCGAACTTCGCTACCCAGCCGTGCCATTGGCATGACAACTGGAACACAAGAGGTTCGTCCATCCCGGTCCTCTCGTACTAAGGACAGCCCTCTTCAAATCTCCTACGCCCACAGCAGATAGAGACCGAACTGTCTCGCGACGTTCTGAACCCAGCTCACGTACCGCTTTAATAGGCGAACAGCCTAACCCTTGGAACCTTCTACAGCTCCAGGATGCGATGAGCCGACATCGAGGTGCCAAACCGAAGCGTCGATATGAACTCTTGGCTTCGATCAGCCTGTTATCCCCGGCGTACCTTTTATCCGTTGAGCGATGGCCATTCCATACAGAACCACCGGATCACTAAGGCCTGCTTTCGCATCTGCTCGACTTGTAGGTCTTGCAGTTAACCACACTTATGCCTTTGCACTCGACGGTCGATTTCCAAACGACCTGAGTGTAGCTTCGCGCGCCTCCGTTACAATTTAGGAGGCGACCGCCCCAGTCAAACTACCCGTCTTACTATGTCCCTCACCCCGATAAGGGGTGGAGGTTAGAATCACAACAATCGCAGGGTGGTATCTCACCGTTGGCTCCACCGAACCCAAAAGTCCGGTCTCAAAGCCTCCCACCTATCCTGCGCAGCAAGTGCCGTAACTCATAGTAAAAGTATAGTAAAGGTGCACGGGGTCTTTTCGTCTAGCTGCGGGTAACCGGCATCTTCACCGGTACTACAAGTTCGCCGAGCAACTCGTTAAGACAGTCGAACGATCGTTACTCCATTCGTGCAGGTCGGAACTTACCCGACAAGGAATTTCGCTACCTTAGGACCGTTATAGTTACGGCCGCCGTTCACCGGGGCTTCAGTTCAAAGCTTCGCCTTGCGGCTAACCTCTCTCTTTAACCTTCCGGCACCGGGCAGGAGTCAGCCCCTATACGTCGTTTTTGACTTTGCAGAGACCTGTGTTTTTGTTAAACAGTCGCCGTTCGCGTTTCACTGCGGCCCCCCTAGGCTTGCACCCACGGGGGCGACCCTTCTCCCGAAGTTACGGGTCTAATTTGCCGAGTTCCTTAACAAGCTTTCACTCGAGCGCCTTTGGATATTCTCCTCGTCTACCTGTGTCGGTTTGTGGTACGGTTCCCAATCTCTCTCCTTAGAGGTTTTTCTTGGCACCATGAAATCAGCAGCTTTCAGCCCTACGGCTTACTGTTTTACGCCTCACTGTTAAGACTCTCCGGATTTGCCTAGAGAATCCAGCTTACGCGTATCAAACCCCATAGCCATATGAGGTCCTGCTTATCCTTATGCGTCACCCCATCGTAATAACGAGGTATTGGGAGGTCCGGAATATTAACCGGATATCCATCGCTTACGCCTTTCGGCCTCAGCTTAGGGACCGCCTAACCCTGAGCGGATTAACCTTCCTCAGGAAACCTTAGACTTTCGGCGTGAAGGGTTCTCACCTTCATTATCGCTACTTATGCCGGCAGGGTCTCTTCTCTAATGTCCACGTATCTTCACAGTTACGCTTCATTCACGAGAGAATGCTCTCCTACCACGCACACCAAAGGTGTGCATTCGCTGCTTCGGTATATAGTTTTAGCCCCGTTGTATTGTCGGCACCGGACCGCTTGACCAGTGAGCTATTACGCTTTCTTTAAAGGATGGCTGCTTCTAAGCCAACCTCCTGGCTGTCTGAGCGTTCCGACTTCCTTTCCCACTTAACTATAATTTTGGGACCTTAGCAGGCGATCTGGACTGTTTTCCTCTCGACTGTGAAGCTTAGCCCCCACAGTCTGACTGCCGTGCTGGTTGTGATCGGCATTCGAAGTTTGGTTGGATTCAGTAAGCCGGAAAGCCCCCTAGTCCATCCATGTCTCTACCACCGATCCAAATCACACGACGCTAGCCCTAAAGCTATTTCGGAGAGAACGAGCTATCACGGAATTTGATTAGCCTTTCACCCCTACCCTCAGCTCATCCGAGCTTTTTTCAACAAACACCGGTTCGGTCCTCCATTGGGTGTTACCCCAACTTCAACCTGGCCAAGGGTAGATCATCCCGCTTCGCGTCTATTCCTGCCAACTGAACGCCCTATTCAGACTCGCTTTCGCTGCGGCTCGCTCACGCTTAACCTTGCTGACAAGAATAACTAGCCGGCTCATTATGCAATAGGCACGCGGTCAGACATTCCCTTACGGGCATAGTCCTCCCACTGCTTGTAGGCACACGGTTTCAGGTACTATTTCACTCCCCTCTCGGGGTTCTTTTCGCCTTTCCCTCACGGTACTGGTTCACTATCGGTCAGAAACGAGTATTTAGCCTTACGGGATGGTCCCCGTGGATTCAAGCAGGGTTTCTCGTGCCCCGCCTTACTCAGGTACCTGCTTCGAGTCTGGATCAATTTCGTCTACGCGCCTGTCACGCTGTATCGGGTCACTTTCCAATGACTTCGACTATCGACCAGATTGGTAACTCTACTGTTGCAGGCCCTACAACCCCCGAACTACCGAAATAGTACGGGTTTGGGCTGTTCCGAGTTCGCTCGCCACTACTATCGGAATCGAGGTTTCTTTCTTCTCCTGGAGGTACTGAGATGGTTCACTTCCCTCCGTTCGCTTGTTCCTACCTATGTATTCAGTAGGACATAACATGGGTTTGCCATGTTGGGTTTCCCCATTCGGAAATCTCCGGATCAACGCCTGTGTGCGGCTCCCCGAAGCTTATCGCAGCTTGCCACGTCCTTCATCGCCTGTTTCTGCCAAGGCATCCACCGTGCGCCCTTAGTAGCTTGACCATAGAATTTACTCGCACGCATCAGAGAAACTACCTCTGACCGTAGAGACATCTACGTTGTTTTCGTCCGCCTTCTGTAACATGTCCTCACTGGATTAGGGTGAGGGGTTACGAGAATATTCTAAAGACACTCAATACTGATAATCAGCTATCCCTCATAGAAACTACCTATAAGTTCAAAGCTGCTCAGCCTTGTAGTTATATTTACCCAATCTATTCAGTTGTCAAAAATCGTCTGCGGCAACCTTAGTTGCTGCTACGCGCCACTAGGGCGCGCTGGAGACGAGCGGTCCACCACCAAGGCGGACCACAAGCTCAAGGATCAGTGTCTGAACCGTTGACTTCACAGTGCAGAGACTCAACCTCGAGCTGGTTTGCTTCGATGACCTTCAGAGAAAATGGTGGAGCTGACCGGGATCGAACCGATGACATCCTGCTTGCAAAGCAGGCGCTCTCCCAACTGAGCTACAGCCCCGTCTGATCAGTATAACCGATACAGATAAAGTGGTGGGCCTGGATAGATTCGAACTATCGACCTCACCCTTATCAGGGGTGCGCTCTAGCCAACTGAGCTACAGGCCCGGCATCGCCCGACCGGCATTAGCCGCTCTGGCTTGCTTGCTCTGTCGCCCGCGCCGCCAGTTCCGAAGAACAGGGGCCACAGGCTTGTGAGCTCTCTCGAAGGTTTTCGAGGACACAGTTGAACGTGCGAAACGGCTACGCCGAATCTGACCATCGTTGTTGATGGATCGTAAAGAAAAGAAGGTTGTGTTCAGATTCTCCATCTCTTGCCTCCCCGACCAAGATCGGTTCAGCGCAATCAGGAGTTGTCTGGCACATCGCACCCTCAGCGTTGGACGATGTCCTAAGCTGCTCGCAATCGCGAGGCGGGATAGATTGCCAGAACGTTCTCTTTTAGAAAGGAGGTGATCCAGCCGCAGGTTCTCCTACGGCTACCTTGTTACGACTTCACCCCAATCATGAATTACACCTTGGGCGGCTGCTCCCTTGCGGTTAGCGCACCGACTTCTAGTGCAACCCACTTTCGTGATGTGACGGGCGGTGTGTACAAGGCCCGGGAACGTATTCACCGTGGCATGCTGATCCACGATTACTAGCGATTCCAGCTTCATGGAGTCGAGTTGCAGACTCCAATCCGAACTGAGGCCGGCTTTTTCCGATTAGCTCACCCTCGCGGGGTTGCAGCGGTTTGTACCGGCCATTGTAGCACGTGTGTAGCCCTGGACATAAAGGCCATGAGGACTTGACGTCATCCCCACCTTCCTCCCCGTTATCCGAGGCGGTTTCGCCAGAGTGCTCAACTAAATGGTAGCAACTGGAGATAAGGGTTGCGCTCGTTGCGGGACTTAACCCAACATCTCACGACACGAGCTGACGACAGCCATGCAGCACCTATATACAGACCCATTGCTGGGAGATCGTATTTCTACGACTGTCCTGTACATTTCGAGCCCAGGTAAGGTTCTTCGCGTTGCGTCGAATTAAACCACATGCTCCACCGCTTGTGCGGGCCCCCGTCAATTCCTTTGAGTTTCAGCCTTGCGACCGTACTCCCCAGGCGGATTGTTTATCGCGTTAGCTTCGACACGGGAGGATTGGGTACCCCCCACATCAAACAATCATCGTTTAGGGCTAGGACTACCAGGGTATCTAATCCTGTTTGCTCCCCTAGCTTTCGTGCATCAGCGTCAGTTATTGTCCAGTGAGCCGCTTTCGCCACAGGTGTTCCTTCCGATATCTACGCATTTCACCGCTACACCGGAAATTCCACTCACCTCTCCAATACTCAAGCCCGACAGTTTCCCATGCAGACTTCGGGTTGAGCCCGAAGATTTCACATAAGACTTGTCAAACCGCCTACGCACCCTTTACGCCCAATAATTCCGAACAACGCTTGCCCCCCTCGTATTACCGCGGCTGCTGGCACGAAGTTAGCCGGGGCTTCTTCTATAGGTACCGTCATTATCTTCCCTATCGAAAGGAGTTTACATCCCAAGGGATTTCATCCTCCACGCGGCGTTGCTGCGTCAGGGTTTCCCCCATTGCGCAAAATTCCCCACTGCTGCCTCCCGTAGGAGTCTGGACCGTGTTTCAGTTCCAGTGTGTCCGTGCGCCCTCTCAGGCCGGATACAGATCATCGTCTTGGTGGGCCATTACCCCGCCAACTAACTAATCTGCCGCGAACTCCTCTCCAAGCGCATTGCTGCTTTGACTCGTAAGTGTTATGCGGTATTAGCTAAGATTTCTCTCAGTTATTCCCCACTCGGAGGTAGATTATTCACGTGTTACTCACCCGTGCGCCACTGTACTCAGGACCGAAGTCCCTTTCTCGTGCGACTTGCATGTGTTAGGCACGCCGCCAGCGTTGATTCTGAGCCAGGATCAAACTCTCGTTTAATCTTGGTTTGGTTGCTCTTGTAGGACAGGGGTCCCAAGAGTCAACCGCCTCCGCCAGCTCGAAAAGCAGCGGAGGTTTAATACTAGTGAGAATGACACAACCAAACTTCACGTCATCTCACGACTGGCACGTTCAACTATGTTGTCAAAGATCCTGACTGTTCTCGCCTAAGCGGACAGTTTTGGATCAAGGACCAACACTGGGCAAAGCCACAGTATTTGTGTCCTCGAACTTGATTGCGCTGTTTGAACTGGGGGAGTGTCCGGGGATCGCTTGTCATCATCACAAGTCCTACTCGCCGGCCTCGCTGCAGTATTTTGCGCGAACTTACCAAGTCTATCGGAGTTCGCATCGCCTGTCAACAGAAATTCTCCAATTTCTTTCGGAGACCTCGTTTCGGGCTGCAACAGCGCAAAATGTCAAAACATCGGTACGACTCGAAATCGAATCGCGAAGCTCTAAGCTTCTGATTCCCTGAGACTTACGCCTCGGGATTTGATGCAGTGGCTTGGGCTTGGTTACGGTCGGCTTTAGAAGCTCTTACACCGCGTTCAAACGCTTGGACTGCGCTCCGGCTTGCCATCATCACCCTGCTTGAACTTTCCAAGCCGGCTCCGGCGCGAAGCTTTGTGCAACTCACCTAGAGTAACCCAATCGAATCGATTGTGCAAGCTCAGGGTGGTTATCGCATCCCGTACTGCAGTTGCGACTTCCTGAGACTAACAACCTAATGCCGGAAGCGCAACCCGTCCCCTGTGGACTGGCGGTGGAAAAGGAGAGAATTTCCAAGAAATTCTCCCCTCGCGTAGAATCCCTTCACGATGGAACCTACTGAAATACACGAGTTTTCGGAAGAGATGAAAGAGGCTGGCGAAAAAGGAATGCGCCACGTTTCTCTCGCGATCAGCGTACTTGCGGTACTCGTAGCCATGGTGACTGTGCTTGGGCATCGCTCGCATACCGAAGCCATCCTCATGCAAACGCGTGCAGCTGACCAATGGAATCAGTACCAGGCAAAGAAAATCCGCCAGGAACAAGTCAGCACGACAGCGGATCTTCTCTCGTTGCAACCCAGCTCAAATGACGAGGCTGTCCAGAAGAAGCTCGCGGAATATCGATCACACCTGCAGAAGTGGGACGGCGAGATCAACGAGGAACAAGAGGCAGCTCACGATCTTGAGCGTGAGGTAGCTGGCGCCGAACGCCGCGCGAACCGCTACGACCTCGGCGAGGCATTGCTGGAGATTTCTGTCGTTCTATCGTCGATCACGTTGTTGACGCGGCAGAGGCGCTTCTTCTTCTTCGGATTGTGCCTTGGACTCCTAGGCGTTATCGAGGGAGCAACCGCGTTACTGATGCATTAGTCGCGCTGTCAACACGATCCTATTGCGAGCGCTCGATGCAGCAGGAGCTCGCGCCTGCGAAATCAGCCGACACTTGGCCGGCTCAGCACGCCGAGATCGACAAAGCCGTTGACGAAATACTGCACGGCCAGCGCGACCAGCAGAAGCCCCATGACGCGGATCAGGATGCGAATGCCGGTCTCTCCGAGAGCAGTGGCAACGCGCGACGCACTAGCAAGGACCAGGAAGCAGATGGCGGCGGTCACTGCAATCGCCCCGAAGATCGCGGCCATCTGCCAGTAGCCTTCGGACTGATGCGCTTGTCCGACCAGCACCATCACGGACGTGATCGCGCCGGGACCCGCGAGCATGGGAATGCCCATGGGTACGATACCGACGTCGTCTTTGGTGGCAGCGGCGGCGGTTTCCCCGCTGGATTCCTGCGTAGGGGAACGTTTCGCGGCGAGCATATCCAGACCGATCAGCAGCAAAATGATACCGCCTGCGATCTCGAAAGCCGGAAGGGTGATTCCGAACAAACGGAAGATATAGGTACCGGCAAGTGCGAAGGCGCTAAGAATCACAAAGGCCGTCAGGGAGGCCTTGCGGGCGGTACGAACACGCCTGGCGTTGTCCTGGCCTTCGGTTACGGCGAGGAACGTGGGGAGAG
This sequence comes from Granulicella sp. L46, assembly GCF_009765785.1. GTDB lineage: Bacteria > Acidobacteriota > Terriglobia > Terriglobales > Acidobacteriaceae > Granulicella. The sequence goes on along the minus strand of NZ_LMUT01000005.1, from coordinate 54,079 downwards.
CAGCAAAGGGGTCAACGAGAAAGAAGATCGAGCTAAGTGCAAGCAACGAGAATCGAACGTAGACCGACCCCTCCAGATGCGTGAGAGCTGTGGTGCTGGGACCAAACATCATGATTTGATTCTTTCACGCAGAGCGGGATGCAGCGAAGCGCCGTAAATACGCGCAGAATCCGCAAATCACGCGCATATCCGCTGCTCATCGGCTGCGACGGCAACGTATAATTTTGGAAAGCGAGGAAACGTATGCCGATCGAAGCAACCAAGAATATCTGGCACAATGGCCAGTTGATCCCCTGGGAGAAGGCCAATATCCATGTGATGAGTCACGTCATTCACTATGGGTCTTCGGTGTTTGAGGGCATTCGCTGTTATACGCAGCCCGGCGGCGCAGGAATCTTCCGGCTCACCGAGCACATGCAGCGGCTCATTCACTCGGCAAAGATCTACCGTATGCCGTTGGCCTATTCCGTCGAGCAGCTCAATGAGGCCGTGATCGACGTGGTGGAAGCCAACGGAGTCGCACCTTGTTATGTCCGTCCAATCGCCTTTCGTGGCTACGGAGAGATCGGCGTCAATCCGCTTCGTTCGCCGGTGGATGTATACATTGCGAACTTCCCTTGGGGCAAGTATGTTGCCGGCAACGACGGCGCGGATGTATGCATTTCCAGCTGGAATCGCCTCGCGCCGAACACGATGCCTTCGCTCGCCAAGGCTGGTGCGAACTATATGAACTCGCAGTTGATCCGCATGGAAGCCGAAGTCAATGGCTACGTAGAAGGCATCGCCCTCGACACCAACGGTTATCTCTCCGAAGGTTCGGGCGAGAACTTGTTCGTCATTCGCGGCGGAACAATTTATACCGCGCCCCTCGCTAACTCGGTGCTGAACGGAATCACGCGCGACTCTATCCTCGTGCTTGCGCGCCAGTTGGGGATTCCGGTCGTCGAGCAGGCGCTTCCACGCGAACTGCTCTACATTTGCGACGAGGCGTTCTTCACTGGGACGGCCGCCGAGGTTACGCATCTGCGCTCCGTCGACCGCATCATGATTGGCGACGGAACCATGGGTCCTGTGACCACGGCGCTGCATGATGCGTTCTTCAACATCGTGAATGGACTGGCCGAAGACCGCTACAACTGGCTTACCCCGGTCACCGTTCGCGAGACAGCTACCGTTTAGTCCCTTTGCCGGGTCATACCCATGCGGCAGTTTGCGACTGCCGCTCTCCCAGCCAGGATTAGGATGTACCCGGCTTATGCAACTAGACTGGTAGCTGTGCTTGCTCGCTTGCGAACAAGGCTCCAGGTTTATCTTTTGAGGATTGTTACTCGATGAAATTGCGGTTTCTTGTTCCAGCACTTGCTTTGGCACTTACGACCATCGCTGCTCATGCTCAGGTAGGCATCTACGTTAACCCGGTCGTCAGCCGCATCAGCAACAGTGTCGCCGATACCGGCCCATTTGCCTTTCTGGGCAGCGGCGAGACCGCGCAGACATTTGGCGGCGTCGACTTCGGCGCCTACTACGATCTTGCACACTTCTCAAAAGCCGATGTGGGCGTGGATCTGCGCGATGCGTTTGAGCACGGCAACAACGCTTCCCTGAACAGCTTTCTGGTGGGACTGCGCCTCGCCGCAAAGCCGATGTCCTTCGGTGGTCTGAAGCCATATGCGCAGTTCTCGGTTGGGGCTGGTCGCACGAAGGCGCCTAAAAGCAACGCAACTATCGAAAGACTGCAGTATGGCATCTTCGTTGGCGCCGACAAAGCGCTCGCCAAGCATGTGGACTGGCGCATCATTGAAGTTAGCTACGGTTCCGTCGATACCATCAGCAGTCATACCTTCGGCGGCCCAACCCCCATTCCGGCAGCTCGCATCCTTACGTTCAGCACGGGCTTCGTCTTCCGTTTCAAATAAGAATGAGCGCTCAGGTCTTACCCACTGGATGATTTTTGGCGGTACTGTCGTTACAGCGGCATCACCACAGTTTCGTTCTTCGGGATTTTCTTTAAAAAGTCATCGCCGGTGCGAAGGTGTTCATCCACCAGTCGCGTCGGCGTATGCGCAAGCCATTCGGCAGCCGAGATGTCCTGGTACGTTCCAATCGGAAACACTTCAAGGAACAGAAGATCTTCGTCGCCAGTGTTTTCGATGTAGTGTGGCCGCGAAACCTGGATGTACCCGACGTCTCCCGCTTGAAAGTCCATCGTCCTCGCCTTGCTGCCGGAGTCAAAGACGGTCATCCGGCCTTTGCCTGACACATAGTACTGCCACTCATCCGACATCGGATGCCAGTGCAACTCGCGCAGCCCGCCCGGCTTGAGCCGCACAATTGCTGCAGCAATATCGGTCACCGGGAAATTCTTGTTGTCGATGATCTTGACTTCACCACCCGCAGTCACCTTGCTGGGCTTCATGTCACCGGGGCGGAAGATAAACTTTTCGTCGATCGTTCCTGTTCCCATACCGGCCTGCTGTTGCTCCTCCGCGAGCGGTCGTGGCAGATCGCTTTGAAAGATGTACAGCTTCTCTTTGGGAATGTTGTCGAAGGTAGAGGCTGGCACACCGAAGTTCTTCGCCAGAACTTCCTTTGGAGTGTGCTTGAACCAATCACTCAAAAGGAATGTGCTGAACTCATCGAAATCTCCCTGGTTGAATACCAGCAAAAACTTGCAGCCGTTAGGCCCAAGGCCTTGGATGGAGTGCGGAACTCCGCCCGGAAACAGCCACAAGTCGCCAGCCTTCACATCGTTCACGAAACTCTTCCCATCCGAATCCACAGCCGTGATGCGGGCTGATCCGTAGATCATGTAGGCCCACTCACCCGATACGTGCCAATGAAGTTCGCGGATGCCTCCCGCCGTCAGTCGCATCTCCACGCCGGCCATTGTCTTCGAGATGGCGAGATCCCGCACCGTCACCTGGCGTGTCCAACCGCCCGAGTCGATCTCTTTGTGCGAGAGATCGAAAGAATACTTGAACGGCAACATCGTACCGTTGTCTGTTTCGGACGGCCACACCGAATCAGGATTGAGCGAATCGTTGACCGTGTTATTCGGCCCTGGCTGTTGCTCGTTTGGCAGGTGATGATCGCTCGATCGAATCTGCTGATTAGCCTGTTGCGCGGCCAGCGGAACAGCCGAAGCCGCCGCCAGGGCAGCTCCGCTTACGGACAGAAAATGCCGCCGGGTAACCGCGGCCGAGTTATTCGACTTGGACATTGGGTGAACTCCTAACTAATTCTTGGACGACCTTGCCACAGCGCGAGTCGCTGGAATCTTCCATTGACCGATCCCCCTGCTTAGTTCTTGTCGCTATTGTCCGTCGCTGCCAGCAGCTCCCAGCCGGGCAGGTTCTGCGATCCCACAATGAGCCGAACTCCATCTTGCTCAGTGATATAGGTAAATGCCCAGCTTAGAAAGACGGAGTAGCGATTACGGAAGCCGATAAGGAAAAAGATGTGAACAAACATCCAGGTCATCCACGCAATGAAGCCGCTCCAGTTCGCATGGAACGGCCAAACGATGCGGGCGACCGCTGCCTTGCGGCCGATGGTCGCCATGTCGCCCTTATCGAAATAACGAAATGGCTTCTGATAAGCCGCTTTGTCTGACCGTGCCGCAAGCAACCCAATCCGCTTGGCCGCATAGTCGCCCATCTGCATGGCGGGCTGCGCCACTCCGGGAACCTGTTTCCCATCCTGCTCGAAGTGCGCCAGATCGCCGCAGACAAAAATCTCGGGCCGATTCTTAGGGTTGAGGCGTTCATTCACCAGCACGCACCCCTTTTTGTCGAGCTCCACCCCGAGCATCTTCCCCAGGGGCGAAGGCGCCACACCCGCTGCCCATAACGTGCAAACGCTCTCAATGCGCTCCTCGCCCACCATCACGAAGCCGGGTTGAATGTCGGTAACGCGAGCGCCACAGCGAACTTCCACTCCGAGCCCGTGTAGCTGCTCAAGCGCCTTCTTCTGCAGATCTTCCGGATACATCCCCAGAATCTGCGGCCCGCCTTCGACGATCAGTACCTCGGCAGTCTTGGTGTCGATGTGCCGGAAATCTTTCGTCATATACAGCTTCGAGATGTCGGAGATTGCGCCCGCCAGTTCCACTCCCGTCGGCCCTCCTCCGACGACAACGAACCGCAGCGGTGGATGCGCACCAGTCTCGAGCATCTGTCGCTCGGCATACTCGAACGCGAGCAACACACGGCGGCGAATGTCGGTAGCATCTTCAATTGTCTTCAGGCCTGGCGCTATCTTCGCCCATTCCTCGTGACCGAAGTAGCTATGCGTCGACCCAGTGGCGACGATTAGATAGTCGTATGCCATGATCGCGCCGCTGGCCACCGAGACCTGCCTCGCTGTTGTGTCGATCGCAAGCACCTCGTCCATGACCACTTCAGTATTGCGATTTTTGTGCAGAATCGCACGGATTGGCTGGGCGATGTCGCCAGGCGAAAGCACCGCAAGTGCCACCTGGTACAAAAGAGGTTGAAACGTATGATGGTTTTTTCGATCAATGATCGTCACATCGACCGGAAGTTTTCCGAGCTTCTGCGCTGCCTTGATTCCGGCAAATCCCGCACCGATAATCACGACTCGCGATCGTTCGCGGTTTGGATTTGCAGCAGGCATCTCGGTCTAGCCTCCGTAACTCTATCGTTCGGAAAGTCTTTCAGTATTTTGATGCTTGATCGCGCGGATGGATATCGCTTTTTCAATCATACGGGCATTGATCTCATGAAGCCCCGGCCCGCTCCTGTGCATCCAAAATAGGTATGAGTTCATCATCTGCAACAGAATCTCGCGCTCACGTCCTGGGAAGCACCCGACAACTCGGAAACTCCGATCTGCAACTGACGGCCATCGGCTTTGGAGCCTGGGCCATTGGCGGCGGCGATTGGCAGTACGCCTGGGGACCGCAGGAGGATAGAAAGTCGATCGAAGCGATCCATCGTGCGCTTGACGCGGGGATCAACTGGATTGATACAGCCGCAGTTTATGGCCTGGGACACTCGGAAGAAGTTGTAGGCACCGCGCTAAAGTCCACCGGCGCCAAGCCGTTGATTTTTACCAAGTGCGCCATGACCTGGGGCGCCGACCGCAAGATCGTTCAAACGCTAAAGAAGATTCGCGAAGAAGTTGAGGGAAGCCTGCGGCGCCTGAAGGTCGACGTAATTGACCTCTACCAGATCCACTGGCCCGTCCCGGATGAGGAGATCGAAGAGGGCTGGACGACGATGGCTGACCTGCAGCGGGAGGGGAAGGTGCGCTACATCGGCGTGTCAAACTTCAGTGTGGCACAGATGGAACGCGCCTTGAAGATAGCGCCAATTACGTCTCTGCAACCGCCTTATTCGATGATCAACCGTTCGATCGAAGCGGAGATCCTGCCCTTCTGCCAGAAACACAACATCGGCGTGATCAACTATTCGCCGATGCAGTCAGGTCTACTCACGGGCGCCATGACAAAGGAACGCATCGCGAAAATGCCGCAGGACGACTTTCGCCGCAACTCGAAGCAGTTTCAAGAGCCACTCATTTCGCGCAATCTGGAGCTCGTAGAGCTGTTGCGCAGCATAGGCAAACGCCACAAAGTGGACCCCGGCGTTGTAGCAATTGCCTGGACGCTTCATAACCCAGCGATCACCGCGGCCATTGTTGGCGGACGCAGTGGCGAGCAGGTAGACGGCGTGCTTCCGGCGGCAACGTTTCGGCTGTCCGAAGACGAGTTCCGGGAGATCGGTGACTTTCTCGCAGAGCACGTTTAACTAAGTTTGCTTGGCGGCGCGGATGCTGGGTCGAGCATGTATTGGAGAAATACCAGGTCCAGGAATCGTCCAAACTTGTTCCCAACCTCGCGTAGATGGCCGACGCGTTCAAATCCTGACTGCTCAAGGAAACGCAGAGATGCGATGTTCGCCGAGTCAACTCCAGCCACCATTACATGCTTCCCGGCAATTCGCGCGCGCGCAATCAGCACCTCTAGCAGCGCGGCGCCGACGCCTTTGCGGCGTGCCGAAGAATCAATGTGAATAGTTCCCTCGACTGTAAATCGATATCCAGGCCACGGCCGGAAATCCCCAAAGGTTGCGAATCCCGCAATCCCGTTCTCATCGTTTGCTACCAGCACTGGATAGCCCTGCGCAGCGCGTGCCTTCCACCAGGCGACCCTATCCTCTACAGACACAGGAGCATCATTGAAGATCGCCGTTGAGGTCCGAATCACGTCGTTGTAAATTTCGGTGATTGCAGGAATGTCTGACTCGACCGCATCTGTTATTTCCATGTAGCTCTCACAATGGTTAAGCCAGGAGAAATTTGCTGCTGATTCCAAATCAACATCATCCATCCAACGAACTTTTCTAACGGGTGAGGATGACAGGGCCGTCTTTGGTGATAGCGACCGTGTGCTCGAAATGCGCGCTGATGCTGCCATCCACCGTGATCGCAGTCCAACCGTCCTCGAGCACCTTCACTTCGGCAGACCCGATGTTGATCATCGGCTCAATAGCCAGCACCATTCCCGCCTTCAGCCGCGGCCCTTTGCCAGCGTCGCCATAGTTCGGCACCTGCGGATCTTCATGCATGCTCTTGCCAATCCCATGACCGACGAATTCGCGCACCACACCATAGCCTTCAGCCTCGCAAATCGCCTGAACTGCGTGCGAGATATCGAAGAGCCGCCCCCCAACCAAAGCCTTATCAATCGCGGCATAGAGGGATGCCTCGGTAACGCGCAACAGCTTCTCAGCCGACGCTGAGATCTTCCCAACCGGATGCGTTACAGCAGCATCGGAGTAGTAGCCATCAACGATCACGCCACAGTCGACCGAGACCACATCTCCCTCGTGCAGCACGCGCTTGTCGTTGGGAATTCCGTGGATAACCTCGTTGTTCACGGATGTGCAGAGCACCGCCGGATATCCGTGATAGTCCAGAAACGCTGGCTTCACGCCCAGCTCTTTCACCTTGGCTACCGCGGCGCGCTCGAGATCCATCGTCGTCGCACCAACGCGCACAACACTCTTCACCGCGTCGTGCACCTTACGCAGCGCGACGCCTGAGATGCGCATCTTCTCAATCTCAGCCTCGGATTTGATCAGGATTGCCATAACTCAAAAGCCAAACCATTCGATGACCGAAGTCTCTCTACGACTCCGTATAGTGGCGCAACCGGAACAGCGTTGCGCGGATAGACTGCATTACCTCATCGACAGGAAGATTCCCATCAACCTCGGCAAAACGGCTGTCTTGGGCCCGATAGTACTCGATTACGTCTGAGGTCTTCGCCTCGAACGCCTTCATCCGTTCGTAGAACACCGGCTCAGTATCATCCGCTCGCTGCACAAGCTCTGCGCCCTCGCGATCGCAAATACCCGCCGCAAGCGGTGGTTCAGAGTATCGATTGTAGATGGTCCCGCAGACCGGGCAAGTCAGGCGTCCCGTAATGCGCTCCAGCAGAATGCGCTCCGGCACCACGATGCTCACGGCAACCACCGGCAAGGTCGAATTCGCAAGCTGTCCGTCCAGCCACTCTGCCTGGTTGAGCGTGCGCGGAAATCCGTCGAGGATGTAGCCGCGCCCTGTGTCCGGCTCCGTCAGTCGCGTCGCGACCATCTGGTTCACCAGGTCGTCCGGAACCAGCTGCCCCGTGGCCATCAACTCATCAGCCATCATGCCCAGCGGTGTATGGTTCCTGCGATGCTCGCGAAGCAGATCGCCGGTTGAAATCTGCGGAATGCCAAACTCATCCATCAGCCGCTTGGCCTGCGTTCCCTTTCCAACACCCGGCGCGCCAAGCAAAAGCACAGGTCCAGGCAAAAACGCGGTCGAGTTGGTCACAGGGTCGGTCATGCGAATCATCGATGCTTCCATTGCAACGTCCTACTGAAGCTCTCAGCAAAAATCTATTATCCAACCCTCAGTAAAAACCCAGGTCCGAGACTCCAGACCTGGGTACTTGCGTACTACAAGAGGCTGAGAGCGACTACCAGCTGCGGCGACCGCGAATGCGACCCGACTTCGGACTGAAGCCGTCATAGTGGCGCATGATCAGCTGCGCCTCTACCTGCTGCACCGTATCCATCGCGACACCCACGACGATCAGCAACGACGTGCCGCCGAAGTAGAAGTTAAGCCCAAGTCCATTGGTCACCCAAGTCGGCATGCGGTCAAAGATGCCGCCGATCAACCAGAGATGGTTGAAGTGAATACCCGACATCAGGAACATCGGGATAATCGAGATGGCGACGAGATAGAGAGCACCAACGAGCGTGATGCGAGTCAGCACGTCGTTGATGAAGTCGGAGGTCCGCTTGCCCGGTCGGATGCCTGGAATGAAGCTGCCATACTTCCGCATGTTGTCCGCGATGTCGTCGGGACGGAAAATGATGGAAATATAGAAGTAAGCAAAGAAGATGATCGCCAGCATGTAGAGCACGACATACCAGGGCTCGGCTGGCCCGAGAGCACGGAAGATCGGGCCAAGGAAGCTGGTGTCACGCAGAGGGCCAGAACCAAACAGGCTAACGTTCTGCAGCAACAACGGCGCCGACAGAATCGAAGCCGCAAAGATGACCGGCATCACGCCGCCCGAGTTCACCTTGAGCGGCAGGAAGCTATTGGAAGCCTGCGTCATGCGCCGGCCCACCATGCGCTTCGCAGATTGAATTGGAATTCGACGCTCAGAGCGCTCCACGAAGACGATGAACGCGACCACCGCGACCATGATGACGATCAACAGTACGATGGCAATCGGCGTGAAGCCGCCCCATGCCTGGGTCGCAGCTTTCTGATAGAGATCGGCGATGCCGCGTGGCAGACCAACTACAATGCCAGTAAAGATCAGCAGCGACATGCCGTTGCCAATGCCGCGTTCAGTGATCTGCTCACCCAGCCACATGATGAAGGCTGTTCCGGCGGTCAGCGTGATCACGCAGAGCGGCAGGAACTCGCCCTTGCTGAGAGTCACCATCGTCTCGCCGGTTGCGGTGCTGGTCAGCGTCAGGCCGATAAAGAAGCTCTGCACAACCGCAAGCAGAACCGTGACATAACGGGTCCACTGGGTGATCTTGCGACGGCCAAGCTCACCTTCCTTCTGCAGCTTCGCCAACGGCTCATAGATGACCGTGAGCAGCTGGAAGATGATGGATGCGGTGATGTACGGCATGATGCCCAGGGCAAACACCGTCAGCTTCCGCAGGTTGCCGCCGTTAAAAAGGTCTAGCAGGCCGAGAGCTCCGCCGGCGTTCTGATTAAAGAACTGCGAGAGCTTGGCGGCGTCGATGCCAGGCGTGGGAATATGTGCGCCCAGACGGTAGACCGCAAGCAGAAAGAGCGTGAAGCCGATGCGCTTGCGTAGATCCGGAATGCGGAAGATGTTGAGGAATTTCTCGAGCATCGAAGTTTGAGGCCTTGAACCGAAGATTTGGGAGCGGAGAGCCGCCGGCGTTATTTGCCTGATGCGACCACTCTGCTGGAGTGCTTGAACAATATTCTACGCGCAATATTTCGCGAACAGCGCAGAAGCAAAATTGGCCGGGGCGCTTGTCCCCGGCCCGATTCTTTACGCTGCCGGAGCAGCTTCGCCGCCGATGACGATGGCCTTGCCGCCGGCTGCCTCGATGGCCTTCTGGGCCGCCTTCGAGAACTTGTGCGCATGCACTGTAACGGCCGACTTCAACTCGCCGTTCGCCAGGACCTTCACTAAGCCGTTGCGCTTCTTCAAGATGCCGTGCTCGGTCAGCTTCTCGAGCGTCAACTCGCTCTCGTTGAGCTCGGCAATGGTATCGAGTCCAAGAACCGCATATTCCACGCGGAAGATGTTCGTAAAGCCACGCTTCGGCAGGCGGCGGTGCAGCGGCATCTGGCCGCCTTCGAACCCGCGCATCAGGCTTGAACCCGACCGCGAACCCTGGCCCTTGTGGCCACGCGTCGAGGTCTTACCCATACCCGAGCCCATACCGCGGCCAACGCGCTTCTTGTTTTCATTCGCCTTCTTGGGCGCCTTCAGATTGCTGAGATTCAGTGCCATGATTTCCTCGCTAACGCCAGGCTGCCGCCTGACTCGCATGTGGTGGCCTCGAAATGGAGGCGAAATAAACTAGTCGAGAATACGAACAAGGTGAGGAATCTTCTTCACCATGCCGCGGATCGACGCTGTGTCCTCGCGCTCGACAATCTGATTGAGGCGCGTAAAGCCCAGGCCCTTTACAACGAGCTTGTGCTTCACAGGCGTGCAGATCTGCGAACGGAAGTACTGGATCTTGATCTTGGCAATATCAGCCATAACGAACTCCTAAATAAACTTACGAATCTCTTGCACTCGGCGAAACTGGTTTACAGCTCGTCCACAGACTTGCCACGCAGCGCAGCAACTTCTGCCTTATCGCGCAGCTGCGTGAGTGCGTCGAACGTAGCCTTGATCACGTTGTGCGGATTGGCGGAGCCGAGGCTCTTGGTCAGCACATTCTGCACACCCGCGGCGGTCATCACGGCGCGAACAGTCTTGCCCGCGATGATGCCAGTACCTTCAGGAGCCGGCTTCAGCAGAACTTCACCAGCACCGTAGTGACCCAGCGCCACGTGCGGAATGGTGTAGCCGGTCAAGTTCACCTTGATCAAATTCTTCTTCGCCGCTTCGATGCCCTTGCGGATCGCCTGCGGAACTTCTTTCGCCTTACCTGAGCCGTAGCCAACCACGCCCTCAGCAGGATCGCCCACGATTACCAGCGCCGCAAACGACATGTTCTTGCCGCCCTTGACGACCTTGGTTACGCGATTGATGGACACAACCTCATCCTTCAGGTTCATCCGGTTTCCGTCGAGTCTCTTCTTCTGTATTGCCATCGTTATTTCCTCTATTTTTCTCCCCGGCACACCGGTCCGGAGGTTGCAGTCAGCGCTGCGTTTTTTGAACGTCTAACGCGTTCTATTGATCCTTACTAGAAATCCAAACCAGCTTCACGAGCAGCGTCGGCCAGTGCCTTGATGCGGCCGTGATACAGGTAGCCGCCGCGATCGAAGACCACCTTCTTGATGCCCTTTTCCTTAGCGCGCTCGGCAATCAACTTGCCCACAGCCTTCGCCGCTTCCACGTTGCCGCCGGCCTTACGCTCTGTGCTCTTGGGGGTCATGGTCGAAGCGGAAGCGATGGTGACACCATTCGCGTCGTCGATCAGCTGCGTATAGATGTGGTTGAGCGAACGATACACATTGAGGCGCGGACGCTCGGCAGTGCCCGACATCTTGGCGCGGATACGCGAGTGCACCGTCTGGCGAATGTTGTTGCGTTGGCGAAGATTGATCATCGTAGTTCTTCCTTCCTAAAGGCGTCGCCATAGCTTGACGACGTTCGGGGTAATCTTTGTGGGAGTCGGCGGACGGCATTCAAATGCCGCCCGCCGCTCAGTTTATTTAGCGCCCGTCTTGACGGCTACCGCCCGTCGAACCGGTACGCTCAAACTTTACTTAGCGCCCGTCTTTCCGACCTTCTTCTTGAGCTTCTCGTCGGAGTAACGAACACCCTTGTTCTTGTATGGATCCGGCTTGCGCAGTGACCGCATATCCGCCGCAACCTGGCCAACCTTCTGCCGGTCAATACCCGAGACCGTCACATGCGTCTGCTTCGGATCAATCGCAACTTCAATACCCGTCGGCAGCTGGAACTCGATGGGGTGAGAGTAGCCGAGCGTGAACACGACCGTATTCTTACCCTTCATCTCCACGCGGTATCCGATACCGACCACGTCGAGCTCCTTCTTCCAGCCATTCGTCACGCCTTCAACAGCGTTGAACACGAGAGCGCGCGCCAGTCCATGCACTGCCGCATGAGCGTTATCGGGACGCTCGACAGTCAGAACGCCGTCCTTCTCCGAGAAGGTGATGCCCGCGGGAATCAAGGCGTTCACCTTGCCCTTGGGGCCTTCGACGACGACGACGTTGCTCTGCACGGTGTACTTCACACCCTTGGGCAGCGTGATGGGCTTCTTGCCGATACGTGACATAACTTCAATCCTTGATGGCTTGCGAGTCCCTCACATCGTGTGAGTTCCACTGCAGCCGGCGGTTACCCGCTTGTTCTAATCCCAAAATCTACGTGCGCTTCTCTTACCAGACTTCGCAGAGAATCTCGCCGCCAACGCCCTCGCGGCGCGCCTGACGACCCGTCATCACACCCTTCGGCGTAGTCATGATCGAGATGCCCAAGCCGCCCTGCACGCGCTTGATCTCGTCCTTGCCGATATACACACGGCAGCCAGGACGCGAGACGCGCTTCAGGTCGCGGATCACAGCCTCGTTGTTCGGGCCGTACTTCAGGTACACGCGCAACACCTTCTGGCCATCTTCTTCAGCGGCCTTGTAGTTGGCAATGTAGCCCTCTTCCTTCAGGATGCGAGCAATCTCGGTCTTCAGCTTCGAAGCCGGAGCGTCGAGCTTCTGGTGGCGGGAACGGTGCGCGTTGCGAATACGTGTAAGAAAATCTGCTACCGGATCGGTGAGGTTCATCGTTTTCCTTTCATCCCCCGTTCGCTCCTGCCGACTATTTCAGCCAGCCTGGAGAACCTGCGGGAATGGTTGTGGCGCCGAAGCGCCGATCTTGACTACGCGCGAGTACCGCTAGCGAGCGGCCTGCAGCGTTTGGTGAAGCAGCCGCGAACGACTACCAGCTGGACTTGACGACGCCCGGAATCTCGCCCTTCAGCGCAAGACTGCGGAAGCACAGGCGGCAGATACCGAACTTGCGCAGAAAAGCGCGCGGACGGCCGCAGAGCTGGCAGCGGTTGTGCTGACGAGATTTGAACTTCGGCTTGCGTGCGTCTTTAACGCGTTTTGCTGTGGTTGCCATATCTCTTTATTCTCTCAATCTAACTGCGTTGAAACCCTGACGGTATGAATACCCGCCAAAAGTGTTGTCTTACGCGCCCACGCGGAACGGCATGCCGAAGCTCTTGAGCAGCTCGCGCGCACCGTTATCGTCCTTCGCCGTGGTCACGATCGTCACGTTCATACCCTTGATCTTGTCTACCTTCGCGTAGTCGATCTCCGGAAAGATCAGCTGGTCGCGCAGGCCGAGCGTGTAGTTGCCGCGCCCATCAAAACTCTTCGAACTAACGCCGCGGAAGTCGCGCACACGAGGCAGCGCCACCGAAATCAGGCGATCCAGGAACTCGTACATCTTGTCGCCGCGCAGCGTAACCATCGCGCCAATCGGCATGCCCTCGCGCAGCTTGAACGCCGCGATGGACTTCTTCGCCTTGGTAATAACCGGCTTCTGTCCGGCAATCGATCCCAGGTCAGCAAGCAGGGGATCCATGATCTTCACATTCTGGGTAGCCTCGCCCAGGCCCATGTTGATCACGATCTTCTCGAGCTTCGGAACCGCCATCGCGTTCTCGAGGCCGAGTTCCTTCTGAAGCGACTGCTTGATCTCGCCGTGATACTTCTCTTTCAAACGTGCTGCCATGATCTCTCTTCTCTTTCTCCACGGTTCCGGAGTAGCTTGCGCTGTATACCGTTTCGTGGGGTACTCAATTTACTTTCGACTCAACTTAGAGCCTGCGTCTGATCCAACTTACCCAACTACTTTTTGAACTTCTTCTCGGCAATCACGCCGCCGGTCGTACGGGCAATGCGTGTCTTCTTATCGCCTTCAACCTGGTACCCAACGCGCGTTCCCTTGCCTTCGGAGTCGACCAGCATCACGTTCGAGATGTGGATCGGCGCCTCCTGCTCCAGGATGCCGCCCGCCACGTTCTTCTGCGGATTCGGCTTCATGTGCTTCTTGATCATCCCAACGCCCTCGACCAGCACGCGCTGCTTGTCGACGATCACCCGCAGTACGCGGTGAGCCTTCGGTCCCTTATCCTTACCCGCAATCACCACAACCATATCGTTGCGCTTGATCCGGATCTTCGACTTGCTGCCTGCGGTCGGCTTGAACTTGTTCGGCATCTTTATTACCTTTCCCCGCTCTAGCGGGCTCGACCCTACGGAGTCGGAATCCGATTCACTAACAACTGAAAACTAACAACTGACAACTGCCTCTAGATAACTTCAGGCGCGAGCGAAACGATCTTCAGGAACTTCTTATCGCGCAACTCGCGTGCAACCGGTCCAAATACGCGCGTGCCAACGGGCTCCATCGCGTCATTGATGACGACCGCGGCATTCTCGTCGAAGCGGATGTACGTTCCATCCCGGCGGCGATACTCCTTGTGCGTCCGGACGATGACCGCCTTGACGACCTTGCCCTTCTTGACCGTGCCATCCGGCGACGCTTCTTTCACCGCTGCCGTAACCACATCGCCAAGGCCGGCCTTCTTGCCGAGACCGCCGCCGAGCGGCAGGATGACCTGGAGCTTGCGGGCGCCCGAATTATCGGCGACGGCAAGGATAGTGCGCATTTGAACTGCCATGATGATTCTCCTGGTTCAAGCTCTCGCCGAATACTGGTTCGAGAGGTGAAACTTGCTCGAGAGCTTGGCGGCGGGAAGCCGTTGCTATCTCGTGCTGCGCGGCCAAAACCTCAGCCGCAAAACCTTAAAACCGCTCAACTACTTTGCTACGACAACCGGCTTCTCATCCGGCAGCGCCGACAACGACGACCGGCGAATGATCTCTTCCAACGACCAGCGCTTCAGCTTCGATAGCGGACGCGTCTCGCGGATGCGAACCATGTCGCCAACGCGCGCCGAGTTCTGCTCGTCATGCGCATAAAACTTTTTGTTGGACTTCAGCACCCGCTTGTACTTCGGGTGAGCCTTGCGCATCTCGATCTCGACAACGATGGTCTTCTCCATCTTGGTCGAAACAACCAGGCCAACCTTCTCGGTACGACGCGGTGCAGCCTGCTCGGCGACGGGGGTAGTGACAGTGGTCTCAGCCATGATTATTCCTTCCCTGCCTTGGCAGCTGTTGTCTTCGTTCCAACCGCCGCGAGCGAACGCTCTTTGCTGATTGTTTTAAACTTTGCGATATCCAGCTTGAGGGACTTGATCTTGCCAATCCCCTCCTGCTTTCCGAGGCTCTTCGCGAAGCGAATGCGGAAGAGCTGCTCAGCGGCCTTCGCCTCTTCACTCTTCAACTCGTCATCGCTCATGTTGCGGATCTTGTCGATTTCCATAAATAACTTCTTTCTCGCCTGAACGGCTATTACTTAGCAGCCACTTCGACCTTGAGGCCGGGGCGTACAACGAACGTGGTCTTGAGCGGAAGCTTGTGAGCCGCGAGACGCATCGCCTCTTTGGCCAACTCAACGGGAACGCCTTCCATCTCGAACAAAATCTTGCCCGGACGAACGACAGCGACCCAGTGATCCGGAGCGCCCTTACCTTTACCCATACGGGTTTCGGCTGGCTTCTTCGTGATTGGCTTGTCCGGGAACAAACGCAGCCAAACCTTGCCGCCACGCTTGATGAACCGCGTCATGGCAATACGGCTGGCTTCGATCTGGCGGTCGGTAATGTAACCGCACTCCAGAACCTTCAAACCGTAGTCGCCGAACGAGATGTCGGAGCCACGCCACGCCTTGCCGCACATGCGACCGCGCTGCTGCTTGCGATACTTAACCTTCTTGGGTAAAAGCATGAGGAATTTCCTTTGAACAAACCTGTCAACTTCTCAGGGGAACGGCTTAGGTGCTGACCGGGGTCTCTGCCACAACATCTCCAGCTTTACGCCTTCGATACGGGCAGACTCGGGGCCAAACCTGTTAAGTATACCGGAAATCCGTGGAAAAAGCTCGCCACGGATTCCCGAAACACAAAGAAAAGTTAGAACGCGCCGGTGGTAATGACTGCCGGCTCGCGACGCTTCTTCTGCTCGTAGATATCGCCGCGATAAACCCAGGTCTTCACACCAATGATTCCATAGGTGGTGTGCGCCTCGGAGAACCCGTAGTCAATATCAGCGCGCAGCGTATGCAGCGGCAGACGTCCCTGCAGATACCACTCCGACCGAGCGATCTCGTTGCCATTCAGGCGGCCCGAAACGCGGACCTTGATGCCCTTGCAACCAAACCGCAGCGCCGAATCCACGCTCTTACGCATGGCGCGGCGGAAGCTGACGCGCTTCTCCAGCTGCAGGGCGATATTCTCGCTCACCAGCTGAGCGTCGAGCTCCGGCTTGTTGACCTCGAGGATGTCAATAAACACCTCGCGGCTGGTGCGCTTCTGGATATCGGCCTTGAGCTTGTCGATCTCCGCGCCCTTGCGCCCGATGATGATGCCCGGACGTGCGGTGCGGATGATCAGCCGCAACTTGTTGCCCGGCCGCTCAACTTCTACCGAGCTCACGCCGGCAGCCTTGAGCTTCTCGCGAAGCTCTGCCTTCAACTTCACGTCCTCGACCAGCAGCTTGTCGTAGCCGCGCTCGATAAACCAGCGTGACTTCCAGGGCTTGTTGACGCCGAGGCGGAATCCGTACGGATGGACTTTCTGTCCCATAGCTTCCCTATTCCTGAACCATAGCCGGTTGAGCCGGCGCGGTGATTGTTAAGATCCACTTACTGCAAAATCGTTGTAACTCCCGCCCAACTACTTGGCGACAGCCTTCTTCTTTGCCGGAGCCTTCTTCGCCGCGGCCTTCTTTGCTGGAGACTTCTTCGCCGCCGCCTTCTTCGCTGCGGGCTTGCCTGCGGTCGCCTTCACCGGCGCCGTCGTCGCCTCAACCTCAGCACCGGCAGCCTTCTTCTCTGCCACCGTGATGATGATGTGCGCGATGCGGCGCTGGTAACGGAACGCACGGCCCATTGGAGCAGGGCGGATGCGCTTCATCCGCGGTCCCTCGTTCGCGACCGCGGTCTTGACGTACAGGTTGTCGATGTCGATGTCGAGTCCACGCTCATCCGACAAATGCTGAGCATTCTGGACCGCCGAGCGCAGCACCTTCTCCACCACCGGCGCGATGCGCTTGTTGGTGAAGGCCACGGTGTTGATTGCCTTCTCCACGCGCAGACCTTTGATCAGGTCAAGCACCAGCTTGGCCTTCTGCGGGCTGCAGCGCTGGAAGCGGGCCTCAGCACGAAACTCGGTATTCTTTGTTTCAATTGCTTTATGCATTGCGATGTCCTTCAAACGTACAAATCTGTCGAATCCTAATCACTGCCTGCGACGGCTTACTTGCCCTTCGCCGTGTCGCCAGCCTTCGCCGAGTGGCCCTTGAACGTGCGCGTCGCCGAGAACTCTCCCAGCTTGTGGCCCACCATGTTCTCCGTGCAATAGACCGGGATGAACTTGCGGCCGTTGTGCACAGCAATCGTGTGACCCACCATATCCGGGTGGATCGTCGAGCGGCGCGACCAGGTGCGGATGACCTTCTTCTCGTTGGCGGTGTTCATCGCCTCGATCTTGATCATCAGGTGGGCGTCGATGAACGGGCCCTTCTTCGTTGAACGTGACATAACTCACTCCATACTGCGGTGCTGAATACGACGAATCTCTCAGGTACGAGACTTGGTGTAGCTTTTACTTCCCTAACTGCAAATGCTTACTTGCCCTTATTCCGGCGCGTCACGATAAACACATCGGTCCGCTTGTTATTACGAGTCTTATAGCCACGAGTCGGCTGACCCCACGGCGTCACTGGATGGCGTCCGCCCGAGGTCTTACCTTCACCACCACCGTGCGGGTGATCGACCGGGTTCATCGAAACGCCACGGTTGGCTGGGCGAATGCCCTTCCACCGGTTGCGTCCAGCCTTACCGATCGTGACGTTCTCGTGATCCGTATTGCCAACCTGGCCAATGGTCGCCATGCACTCCACGAGCACCTTGCGGGTCTCGCCAGAGGGCAGCTTCAGAAGTGCGTAGTCGCCTTCCTTGGCAATCAAATTAACCTGGGCACCAGCCGAACGCGCCATCTGCGCGCCCTTACCAGGACGCAGCTCGATGTTGTGCACGATCGTACCCGTCGGAATGTTCTTGAGCGGCAGAGCGTTGCCGACCAGGATATCGGCCTCAGGGCCGCTCATGATCTTCTGCCCCACCTTCAGCCCGATCGGCTGAATGATGTAGCGCTTCTCACCATCGGCGTAATGGACGAGCGCAATGCGCGAGCTACGGTTGGGATCGTACTCGATCGTAGCGACCGTGCCCGGAACACCGAACTTGTCGCGCTTGAAGTCGATGAGGCGCAACTTCTGCTTGTGCCCGCCGCCCTGGTGGCGAACAACCAGCTTGCCCATATTGTTGCGGCCGCCAGTGCGTGGCTTTACCGACAGCAGCGGCTTATGCGGCTTGTCGGTCGTAATGTCATCGTTGACCAGCTTCGTCTGAAAGCGAAGGGTCGGCGTGATCGGACGAAATGATTTAATCGGCATGTTGCTATTCCTTTGCCGCGCTAAGTGCTGACTTCTTGGTGAGCGCGATACATGGTGCTTTGGGTTCTTAGTTGTCAGTTCTCAGTTATCAGTAAATGCTTCTGCTGAGAACTAACAACTGAGAACTGACAACGTAGTACTAGATCTCTGCTGCGAAATCAGGAACTTTCTCGCCGGCCTTCAGGCGTACATACGCCTTCTTCCAGTCGGGCAGGAAACCTGCATAGCGTCCGCGCTTGCGCTCTTTGCCGACAACGCTAGCGGTGCGAATGCTCGCCACCTTCACATTGAACAGCGTTTCAACCGCTTGCTTGACTTCGGTCTTCGTTGCATTGGCAGCCACTTCGAATACCAACGAGCCTTCCACTTCACGCGTGGTCAGGGCCTTCTCGGTAATCAACGGGCGGCGAATTACGTTATATAGGGTAGGCATTTATGCAGCCTCCTTCTCGGCGTGCTGCCGCTTGGAAACACTCTTCTTCAGCGTCTCCGTCAGGGTCTCGAACGCAGCCTTCGAGAAAATAGCGTTCTCATACTTCAACAAGTCATACGGATGAACCTCAGAGGAGAGCACCAGCTCAACACCCTGCAGGTTCCGCGATCCGAGATACAGCTTCTCGTTCAACTGTTGCGAGGTCTCGACCAGCAGCGCCGTCTTCTTCGCATCCAACGTGTTCAACGCTTCGCGGTAGACCTTGGTCTTCGCCTCGACAACATCGAAGTTCTCAACGATCGTCAGCTTGCCGTCGTTGATCTTCGAAGCAATCGCCGAACGCAGCGCGCCCATCAGCTTCTTGCGCGGAAACTGGTATTCGTAGCTGCGCGGCTGAGGTCCGTGGACCGTACCGCCGCCACGCCAGAGAGGAGTACGAATCGAACCCACGCGAGCGCGGCCGGTTCCCTTTTGCTTCCAAAGCTTCTTGCCAGCACCCGAAACCGCCTTACGGTTCTTGGTCGCAGCTGTTCCCTGGCGCAGGCTCGCACGATAGTGCTTCACCGACTCCCAGAGCAATGCCTCATTTACCTCGCCCGCGAAGATCTCGTCGAGCTCAAATGTCCCGACTTCCTTCCCGCCGAGATTCACTACCTTGATGCTTGCCATCGCTATTCTCTCTTCTTGCCCGCGATCGTTGCCGCGGGCCTATCTCTTGTTCGTCTGCGTTCTCGGTCTGTTCCCCGCGCAGAGGTTGTTTCTATACTTCACTCGCTTCTGGCTTATGCGCCAAAGGCGCCTCTCGCCATCCGCGCAGGATCTTACTTCTTCTTGCCGCCGGCTGCTGCCTTCTTGGAAGCCTTCAACGCATCGCGCGTCTCAGCACCTGCAAATCCACGACGTTCTCTCGGTGGCGCCTTCGACTTGGAAACCAGGACGTAACCGTCCCGAGCTCCCGGAACCGCACCCTCAACCAGCAGAAGATTGTCTTCCACATCGATGCCGCGAATGCGCAGGTTGCGAACCGTCACCTGGTTAGTGCCCATGTGACCCGGCATACGCTGCCCAGGAAACACGCGCGAAGGAAACGACGAGGCGCCAATCGAACCCTGCACCTGGAACATATGTCCGTGCGACTTGGGACCGCCGCCGAATCCGTGACGGCGAACAACGCCCGCAAACCCGCGGCCCTTGGAGTTGCCAATCACGTCCACAAACTTCGTCTCGTTGAAGATCTCGACAGTAATGCGATCGCCAGCCTTGGCTGTCTGATCATCTTCGCCGCCAGTAACTGACTCCAACTGAACCTCACGGATCTCGCGAACCGGCGGCACATTCGACTTGGCAAAGTGGCCAGTCATCGCCTTGTTCACCTTCGACGCCTTGACGAACTCAACGAGACCAATCTGTGCGGCATCATAGCCGTCCTTGGCAACCGTCTTCAGCTGCGTGATCACGCACGGGCCAACCTTCAACACCGTGACGGGATGAATGTCGCCGCGGTCGTCGAACAGCTGCGTCATGCCAATCTTCTTACCCAGAATTCCTGTAACGCTCATAATTTCCTCTTCCTCATCATGCGTGGCGTTGAGCGCCTGCACTGTAGGTACTGCAATTTCCAACTTGCTACTTCAAACTCACGACCAGTTACTTGGTAACGGTCTTAATCTCGACGTCCACACCAGCCGGCAGATCAAGCTTCATCAGCGCATCGACCGTTTGCTGCGTCGGCTCGAGAATGTCGATCAAACGCTTGTGCGTGCGAATCTCGAAAGCCTCGCGCGACTTCTTATCGACGTGTGGCGAACGCAGAACGCAATACTTGTTCTTCATCGTCGGTAGGGGAATCGGTCCCGCAACCTGTGCGCCCGTGCGCTTTGCGGTCTCAACAATCTCGCTCGTGGAGACGTCGAGAACGCGGTAGTCATAAGCCTTCAGGCGGATACGAATGCGTTGCTGTGCCATGTCAAATCTCTTTCTTGGTACTCAAAGATCGTTTGGAGTGACTGCCGGCCGTCATACCTCTCGGCGAACCGGCAGCCCTCGTTAGTCGTTTCGAGATCGCTTACTTGATGATCTCGGAGATCGTACCCGCGCCCACAGTCCGGCCGCCTTCACGAATCGCGAAGCGCAGACCCTTCTCCATGGCAACCGGCGTGTGCAGCGTGATCTCAAGCGAGATGTTATCGCCCGGCATCACCATCTCGGTACCTTCCGGCAGCTTCGCCGATCCGGTCACGTCCGTGGTCCGGAAATAGAACTGAGGACGATAGCCGTTGAAGAACGGAGTGTGACGCCCGCCCTCTTCCTTGCTCAGAACGTAAACCTCGCCCTTGAACACGGTGTGCGGCGTAATCGAACCGGGCTTCGCCAACACCATCCCGCGCTCAACATCTTCCTTCGCGATACCGCGCAGAAGAAGACCAGCGTTATCGCCCGCCAGACCTTCATCCAGCTGCTTCTTGAACATCTCAACGCCGGTAACGACAGTCGCCTGCGTGTCGCGGAAGCCGACGATCGATGCAGCCTCGCCAACCTTGATCTTGCCGCGCTCGATACGGCCGGTAACCACCGTTCCACGGCCAGAGATCGAGAAGATATCCTCGATCGGCATCAGGAAGGGCAGATCCACCGCGCGCTCCGGCTGCGGAATGAACTTGTCCACCGCCGCCATCAGCTCGTCGATCTTCGCTTCCCACTGGGCTTCGCCATTGAGCGCACCAAGTGCAGAACCGCGGATGATCGGTGTATCGTCGCCCGGGTAATCGTACTTCGACAGCAGCTCGCGGACTTCCATCTCCACCAGCTCAATCAGCTCTTCGTCTTCAACCGCATCGCACTTGTTCAGGAACACGACGATGAACGGAACGCCAACCTGACGAGCAAGCAGCACATGCTCCTTGGTCTGGGGCATCGGGCCGTCGGTAGCGGCGACCACAAGAATCGCGCCATCCATCTGCGCTGCGCCGGTGATCATGTTCTTGATGTAATCCGCGTGGCCCGGGCAATCGACGTGCGCATAGTGGCGGTTCGGCGTCTCATACTCCACGTGCGAAGTCGAGATCGTGATGCCGCGCTCACGCTCTTCGGGAGCGTTGTCGATCGTGTCGAACGAGCGGAAGCTGTTCTTCGGATTATGCTTCGACAGCACCTTCGTAATCGCCGCCGTCAGCGTCGTTTTGCCATGATCGATGTGTCCGATCGTTCCAATGTTTACGTGCGGCTTGCTGCGATCAAATTTTTCCTTCGCCATGACTCTCTCCGTAGTACCAAAATTCAAAGGCCGTTACGTAGCGCCTGATTCCGTTTTGCGCGCGCCAGCTAAACTCGCTGGCTCCAGCGCGCGGCTGGTAGTTACTTGCTGTCCTTGCCCTGCACCTTCGCGATAATCTCTTCTGAGACCGAGCGGGGTGCTTCCTCGTACTGCTTGAACTCCATCGAGAAGTTGGCCCTGCCCTGCGTCGATCCGCGCATCGCGGTCGCATAACCAAACATCGTCGACAGCGGCACGGTTGCCTTGATTGCCTGCACGCCGCCAACCATCTCCATGCCTTCGATCCGGCCACGGCGGCTGTTCAAGTCGCCAATGATCGTACCCATGTACTCCTCGGGAACCGTGACTTCCACTGCCATCACCGGCTCGAGCAATACCGGCTTGGCCTTGCGCGCAGCTTCCTTGAACGCCATCGATCCGGCAATCTTGAACGCCATTTCGTTCGAGTCAACATCGTGATAGCTGCCGTCGTACAAGCTCACCTTGACGTCGACCATCTCGTAGCCGGCCAGGATTCCGCCCAGCAACGCTTCCTGAATGCCCTGGTCGATCGGCTTGATGTACTCCTTGGGAATCGTGCCGCCCTTGGTGTCATTCGAGAACTCGTAGCCCTTGCCCGGCTCATTCGGCGAGATGCGAATCTTCGCGTGGCCATAGTTACCCGAGCCACCCGTCTGCCGAATGTACTTGCCTTCCGCCTCAGCGTTCGCGCGGATCGTCTCGCGGTAGTTCACCTGCGGCTTGCCGACGTTCGCCTCGACCTTGTACTCGCGCATCATGCGGTCAACAATGATCTCGAGATGCAGCTCGCCCATACCCGAGATGATCGTCTGACCATTCGTGATATCGGTGCGAACCTTGAACGTAGGATCTTCCTGTGCGAGCTTCGCCAGAGCCATGCCCATCTTTTCCTGGTCAACCTTCGTCTTCGGCTCAACCGCAACTTCAATAACCGGCGCCGGGAAGTCAATCGACTCCAACAGAATCGGTGCCTTGTCGCTGCAGATCGTGTCGCCCGTGTTCAGATTCTTCAGACCCACGGCGGCGCAGATATCACCTGCCATGATCTCTGTAATCTCTTCGCGCTTGTTCGCATGCATCTTCAGCAAACGCCCAATGCGCTCCGTCTTGCCGGTGCGAGGATTCAACACCGAATCACCCGTCTTCAAAATTCCCGAGTAGATCCGGATGAAGATCAGCTGACCAACAAACGGGTCAGTCATGATCTTGAAACCCAACGCAGCGAGCGGCTCCGTATCGTCAGCATGACGAACGAGCTTCACTTCCGGCTCGCCTGGCTCGGTGCCCTCAATCGGAGGAACATCCAGCGGACTCGGCAGGTAATTGACAACCGCGTCCAACAGCGTCTGCACACCCTTGTTCTTGAAGGACGAACCACATAGCACCGGGAACACGTGCATCGCGATCGTAGCTTTGCGAATTGCCTTCTTCAGCTCCGGAATCGTGATCTCCTCGCCCTCGAGGTACTTGTGCATCACGTCTTCATCGGAGTCGGCAACGGCCTCGATCAACTCCGTGCGCAGCTTCTCAGCGTTCTCCCTCAGCGCCGCAGGAACTTCGGCGACGTCATACTTCGCGCCCATGGTCTCGTCGTGCCACAGAATCGCCTTCATCTCGACCAGGTCAACGACCCCAAGAAACTTGGCCTCTTCGCCAATCGGGATCTGAATCGGAATCGCCTTCGCACCAAGACGCGCTACCAAGGTCGACGTCGCGTACTCAAAGTTCGCGCCAGCCTTGTCCATCTTGTTGATGAAGCAAATGCGCGGAACCTTGTACTTGTTCGCCTGGCGCCAGACAGTCTCAGACTGCGGCTGTACACCCTGCACCGAATCAAAGCAAGCCACCGCGCCATCGAGCACGCGCAGCGAACGCTCAACCTCGGCCGTGAAATCCACGTGGCCCGGGGTATCAATGATGTTGATGCGAATGCCGTCCCACGTACAGGTTGTCGCAGCAGAGGTGATCGTGATGCCACGCTCCTGCTCCTGCTCCATCCAGTCCATCGTCGCGGTCCCCTCGTGCACTTCGCCGATACGGTGGTTGACACCCGTATAGAAGAGAATGCGCTCGGTCGTCGTCGTCTTGCCGGCGTCGATGTGAGCCATGATGCCAATGTTGCGGCATTTTTGTAGAGGTACTGTGCGAGCCACGGTGATTCCTTTTCTTTGTGCGCAAGCCGAAGCTTGCAGGTTCTTAGTTCTTAGTTGTCAGTTGTTAGTAAAGCCGTTCTAACTAACAACCGACATCTGACATCTAATAACTCTCTTTACCAGCGATAGTGCGCGAACGCCTTATTCGCCTCGGCCATACGATGAACGTCTTCCTTCTTCTTCATCGCGGCGCCGCGGCCATTGGCTGCGTCGAGCAGCTCAGCGGTGAGCTTCTCAACCATTCCCTTTTCGCCACGAGCGCGACCGTAAGTTACCAGCCAGCGAATCGCCAGCGACGTGCGCCGCTCCGGCAGCACTTCGATCGGCACCTGGTAGTTCGCACCGCCAACGCGGCGGCTCTTCACTTCCAGCATCGGCTTCACGTTCTCAACAGCCTTCTTGAACAGCTTCAGCGCCTCATCCCCACCCTTTGCCTCAAGGTTGGTCATGGCCTCATAGAAGATGCCCTGGGCAGTCGACTTCTTGCCGCCCCACATCATGCTGTTGACGAACTTCGTTACCAGCGTCGACCCATAGATCGGGTCAGCTGGAACTTCACGCTTGGCAATGTAACCTTTTCTCGGCATCTCTCTTCTTTCTCTTCTTCCCCCAGCGCGGTGAACCTCTCACGAGCTGGGCCTGTTGAAACGTTCTCAGTTGTTAGTTCTCAGTTGTTAGTTACGCCAGCTCTAACTGAGAACTGACAACTAAGAACTGAGAACCCAAATCTCTACTTGCTGCTAGCCTTCGGCCTCTTTGCGCCGTACTTCGAGCGGCTCTGCTTGCGATTAGCAACACCAACCGAATCCAGCGTTCCGCGAACCACGTGGTAACGAACACCCGGCAAATCCTTCACACGGCCGCCGCGGATCAGCACAATCGAGTGCTCCTGCAGGTTGTGGCCAATGCCCGGAATGTAGGTCGTAACTTCAATGCCGTTGGTCAAACGCACGCGCGCAACCTTGCGCAACGCCGAGTTCGGCTTCTTGGGGGTCTGCGTGTACACGCGAGTGCAAACACCGCGACGCTGCGGCGAGCCCTGCAGTGCAGGCGATGCGGTCTTGTAGCGGGTCGGCGTCCGGCCCTGCTTGACGAGCTGATGAAACGTAGGCACTTTACTGCTCCTTAGAACTTCAGAAGTCCAGCGACTTCCTGTTAGCAATCACCACCCTAAGGCAGTAACTACCCGAAACCATTTGTTCGGGCTCGGTGCAGGGCAGCGCCTCTCGCTCTTCTTCCCACACGCCAGAAATCCAACCCGGACGCACGGAAGGCGAAGCATGCATTTTCTCCATTCAAGAAGAAAAACACGCTTCGGCGAAGTTCTGAATCCTGCACACGGCCGTACGACTGACTGCGCGCACTACCAACAACAACTGCAAACCACTCAAATCAAACGAAATAACAGTCGACGGTGGCCGAGGTGCATCAGACCAGCTCTTTCAAGCCGCCCAACGACTCAACTCCGTTTCGCTGTTCCGGCCCACATAGCCCATCCCCATGGGGTCCCACCGTGGCACAGTGGGGAGGAGGGTGTCGCAGGCGCGATTAGATAGGCATTTCGCCAACCGCAGACTTACTGATCCACCCTCAACTTTCCTGGCGAATCCTGCGGTGAATCTCTTGTATCCAGTGTATCGCAGGCCAAAGCCCGCCGAGCCTCTTCGTGACGGCACGTTCCGGATACTCGCGGAACCTTCTAACTGTATCAAGTCGGCGCATTAGCGTCAACATTTCTCTCGCCCCGATATCAGCCGATCAGGCAACTCGGCATCCCTCCCGGCTTACCGCGAAAAGATCGACGTCAACTTGGTCAAATTCAGCAGATCGCTGATACGCGGCGACAGATTCACCAGCTCCAGCGTGCAATACCCCTTGCTCACCGCCGACACCTTCAGCCCCACCAGCACTCCCAGCCCCGAGCTATCCACAAACGGCACGTCCGCGCAGTCAATCAGGATGTGTCCGCCCTGCTCGATCAACCCTTTGATCTCGGTATGCAGGCTCTCGCCCGTTGCGCTGGTCAGCCTCCCATGGCACGTAACCGTAAACACGCGCCAGTCTTGATCGTCCCGCGTTTCCTGCACGTCAAAGTAGAACGAGGCATCCGAAGCAGTGGCCATCAACAATCTCCCTTTTTGCTCGATAGACGACATACTAGCGTTCGTTTTCCCGGGCCTTCATGAATTTCTGATGATTCCGCACCCTCCCTCCCCTCCCGGCCGCACCGCTTGACCTCAACCCATTGATGGATGTGCACGAGTCACTCCGAACGCTAGACTGCGCTCCATGGCTCTCCCGACCGAACCCATTGGCAGCATTCCCCGCCCACCCTCGCTCATCCAAGCCGTCGCTGCCTTCCAGGCCAATAAACTCAGCTCCGAAGCTCTCGAAGACGAGTACGCCGCAGCCCTCAAGGAAACCATCGCACGTCTGGAACAGACCGGTTCCCCCGTCATCTCCGACGGCGAGCAGACCAAGTCCAGCTTCGCCACCTACCCTCTCGCCGGCCTCACCAACCTCGCGCCCGACGGCGTAGTGATTCCCTTCGCCGACGGCCACACCCGCCAACTGCCGCGCCTCACCGCGCCCTTCAGATACGGCGTGCATGCAGCCAGCTACCTCAAGGCTGCCCGCGCCCACACCCAACGGCCCATCAAGCAAGCCGTCATCTCGGCCTCTGCCCTCAGTCTCCTCTACCCTGCGCAAGGCATCCCCGGCTACACTCGCGAAGCCTTTCTCTCCGACCTCATCGCTGAAGCCACAGAAGACATCCGCGGAGCCCTCGACGCCGGCGCCGCCAACGTCCAAATCGATTTCACCGAAGCCCGCCTCTCCCTCAAACTCGATCCCTCCGGCAACCTCCTCCGCAGCTTTGTAGCCCTCAACAACCAGGTCCTCGAAGCCTTCACCCCCGAACAACGCGAGCGCATCGGCATCCACGTCTGCCCCGGCGGCGATCGCGACTCCACCCACAGCGCGGACATCGACTACGCCTCCCTCATCCCCGAACTGTTCCAACTAAACGCAGGCCGCTTCTATCTGCAGATGGCCAGCGAGCCCGACCGCAAGCGCGTCCTCGGCATCATCAAACAGGCCCTCCAGCCGCAACACCTCGTCTTCATCGGTGTCATCGACCCCATCAACCCCGCAATCGAAACCCCAACCGAAGTGAAGACCCGCATCCTCGAAGCAGCCGCCATACTCCCCGTCGCCCAACTCGGCACCACCGACGACTGCGGCTTCGCACCCTTTGCAGACGACATCTCAACCGCCCGCGATATCGCCTTCAGCAAGATTCGCGCCCGCGTCGAAGGCAACGACCTGGCCTCCCATGAACTAGGCGTCTGACCACCTCGACGTCCGATACGCTTACGAGTTGTCATCCTTCGCGAAGCGGACCCCTGTATTTGCCTTTGCCTTTCTTAGACAATTTCTGAAAGAAATTGTCATTCCGAGCTAAACGAGGAACCTGCTTTTCTCCCGTTCTTGCCTTCCTTTCTCTCACCCCAGAAAATCTGCTGCCCAACCCCACCCCAAAAACGGGTACCCCATGTCCGGATTTTCGGACGTGGGAGAGCAACAACTCCGGCCTGAACAAGGCTCATCTCTTTCGTTCCCCCCACCACACCGCGATACCCTTTCAACATGGCCTCCCCCGACGACCCCTTCGCCAACGCCATTTGGAACGCCCTCCACACCACCCACCAGCACCTCGCCCTGTCTCACAACCTCGCCCTCAAATACCCAGCCGATATAGCCCCTTTCGCCTGCCTCGCGGAAAACACCCCAACCGCCCTCAGCGACCTCCACACCCTCATGGCTCCCGGCGAAACCACCTACATCCTCGGCGACGCACCACCACCCAGCGAAGCCCTCCTCTACCGCGGCGCAACCCCCTGCCTCCAGATGGCCATCCCCGAAGACGCATACCTTCCCACGATCAGCTCGGACCTCCCCATCGAAACGCTAACCTGCGCCGACGCACCCGCCATGGTCGCTCTCACCGACGTCGCCTTCCCCGGCTTCTTCCGCCTCCGCACCTGCGTCATGGGCAGCTACTTCGGCATCTGGAACCCTACTGACCCCGGCCAACTCATCGCCATGGCCGGCGAGCGCCTCATCCTCGATCCCACGCGCGAGGTCAGCGGCATCTGCACCCACCCCGACCACCGCGGCCAGGGCTACGCCGCCGCCCTCACCGCCCACGTCCTGCACCACCAGCGCAGCCTCCGCGCCCGCTCCGTCCTGCACGTAGTCTCCACCAACCACGCCGCCATCAGCATCTACCATCGCCTCGGCTTCGAGACCCTCCGCGAAGTTCACCTCCACCGTCTCAAGCGCCCGGCCTAGCATCCACACCACTCACGAGCATCGATCTGACTCCCGCTTGCGGAGCATCCCAAAAAGAAATCTCCTCCAAACACCCTCAAAAACAGCCCAAATTCCACGTGTCAACCCCCTAGTCATCCCCAAACTCCGCAAAACCCCCATGAACACTGGTGATTTCTCTCCGCCAATGTTGGCATACTTACCCCCGCCAACCCACTACAATAGAAATAACCCCCAAAATAAAACGTGGCCCCACCCAGCGCGCCCATCAGAAACAGGGGACACTTTGCCCCGTAAACCGTTTGAATGGACTACTTTGCAGCCAGAGACTGTCGCACCCAAGTCATACTTTCCCCTATAACTCGTTTCGCGAGACTACTTTAGGCCAAAAGTACCCCCTTAGGGGGAGGGGGGTACTCCTCCCCCATCGCTCGCCGTCCGCGCAGGACACCGATGTTACGCTTTTCAACATGACATTTCGTGTTCGACGCTCCCGCCTGGAGCTATTCGCCGCAGCCTCTTCCCTCCTATTCGTCTCCGTCCTCACCGCTCAAACGCCCGCCAAGCCGACGCTAACCGCAGCCCCCGACACGGCCAATCCCAATCAGCAGTTCACCCGCGCCCCCCAGCCCGGTGGCGTTGCCATCTCGCCCGACGGCTCCACCGTTGCCTGGACGCTCCGCGGCCACGCCGGCGCCGCCATTCACCTGACCGAGGTCGCCAACCCCGCCAACAACAAGCTGATCAAGCTCGAAGGCGCAACCGACTGCTCGGTCAACAATCCCACCTGGGCTCCCAACGGAGAGACCCTCGCGTTTCGCTCCACCTGCACAGGCGACAAATCCAAGCCCGACCAGGATCAAATCTTTCTCTGGTCCAAAGCTTCGGGAGACGTCAAGCAGCTCACCCATCTCACCGGAGACATGCAGGAGCCCGCATGGTCTCCTGACGGCAAATCGATCGCCTTCCTCTTCGTAGAAAACGCCACTCGCTCTGCCGGCGCACTCGACGCCATGAAGCCCTGGTCCGGCGTCATCGGCGAAGACGGCGTCGAGATTCAACGCGTCTATGCGGTCAACGCGGCTGATGGCACAGGCCATTGGCTCACTCCTGACCGCTTGCATGTATACGAATTCAGCTGGGCTCCGAACTCGAGTGAGATTGCATTTATCGCAGCCAATCCTCCTGGCGAAAACAACTGGTGGGTTGCCAAGCTCTACGCAGTGCCAGTCTCAGGAGGCAATCCTCGCGTCATCCTGGATCCAGTCACCGTTGCCGGCGCTCTCCATGGTCTCCAGATCGCTGTCCCCCGCTGGTCTCCCGACGGCAAGCGCCTCTCCGTCATCGGCGGCCTGATGTCCGACCAAGGCTCCACCGGCGGCGACATCTGGATCATCGACGCCGACGGCAAGCATCTCGTCGACGCCACACCAGGAATAGACGGCACGCCCACCTACGCCATCTGGACCGGCAACCACACGCTCGGCTTCATCGAAGATCGCCGCGGGCATTCGCTCGCCGTCGATTGGGACGCCGATAAACATTCCCTCCTGCCCGGTGGCGAAGTCGATCTCGGCGAGGTGTCGGTCACAGGCGGCGCCATCAAGAACGCCGTCGCGTATACCCCTGCCAATGGCGGCACGATTGCCTTCGTAAAATCAGGCTTCAGCGCTCAGCCCGAAGTCTGGACGCTGGACAGTCACAACAACCTGCGCCAACTCACCCACGTGAATGCCGGCCGCCCCGCTCCTTCCTACAAGTTCGAATCCATCGAATGGCAGAACGAAGGGTTTCACGTGCAGGGATGGTTGACGTACCCGAAAGACTACGATCCCAGCAAGAAGTACCCCATGATCGTGGAAGTTCACGGCGGCCCATCAGCCTCCGCCGGCCCGCGTGGTAGCGCGCAGTGGTCGGAACTCGGTTACTTCGTATTCGATCCCAACCCTCGCGGCTCCTTCGGCCAGGGTGAGGCGTTCACCGCCGCCAACCGTAAGGACTTCGGCTACGGCGATCTCCGGGACATCCTCAAGGGCATGGACGCCGTCGAGGCCAAAGTCTCCATCGACAAGAGCCGCGAAGGCCTCACCGGCTGGAGCTATGGCGGCTTCATGACCATGTTCGCCGTTACGCAAACTCATCGCTTCCGTGCCGCGGTCGCCGGCGCCGGTCTATCCGACTGGCTCTCCTACTACGGCGAAAACTCCATCGACCAGTGGATGACCCCGTTCTTCGGCGCCAGCGTCTATGACGATCCGGCCGTCTACGCCAAGTCCTCCGCCATGACCTTCATCAAGAACGTCAAAACTCCCACGCTGGTCATCGTCGGCGACCGCGACGGCGAGTGCCCTGCACCGCAATCCTTTGAGTTCTGGCACGCTCTCCGCGACCTCGGCGTCAAGACCCAGCTCGTCGTCTACCCCAACGAAGGCCATGGATTTACCAACCCCGAACACATCCACGACCGGACGGAACGCGAGGTGCGCTGGTTTGCGGAAAATATGCCGCCCAGCCAATAACGTCACCTTACAGCTCCAACGAAGTGCGGCCAGCTCTCCCATTCTGGAGGCTGGCCGCTTTGCTTTTCCAGTTTTCCCGCTCCCCCTTTGACGATTCCTGTACTCCCTATTTGCTCGCGGACCGTCCAACCCCTAAACTGGAGACTCGAAAGTTTTCGCAGTTGACGGTATTACCGTTCAGCTTTCGTTCTAGTTGAACGGGGAGGTTCTTAGTGCGGTTGGTTTTTTTGAATAAGGCGCGTCGGTTCGTTGGTCTGGTTGTTCTTCTGTTCTTCGCGCTTCCTTTGGGTCTGTCGGTGACCGGTTGCGGACATCACGCGGCCCCTGTCGTGTTTTGCTTCGCCGGTGACTCCGGTCCGGTGGTCGGCCAGGTAGCCACGATCACGCTGTCGTCAAGCCTTGCAACGACGGGCGAAAGCCTCAACTACGGGCAGATGGGCCAGGCGCTCTCGGCCTCGGCCATCGACTGCAAGGGCAATGCGGTCTCCGTCAAGTCGTTCACCTACGCCAGCACCAGCAGCTTCGGAGCAAACACCAACGGCGGCCCCGTCCTCGCAGATATCAACCCAGCGACTGGACAGGTCTGCGGTGGCACTTGGAACCGTAACACCGGCGGCGGCATTGCGGATTTCACCACCTGCACCCCGCCCTCGACGGCACCGCCTGCGCCGAAGCCAGTCGTCCTTAGCGTTCCCGCGACGCTCCCGCCTCCCACCACCACTGACGCCGGGGCGTCTCCTTATGCTTACGCAGTGTCGGCCGCAGGCCTGATCACCGTCCAGGGTCAGGGAATCTCCTCCATCACCACAACCCTCAACGGAGCGACCAACACAGTTTCGACCGGCGTCCCGTTCTTCGTTGTCCCGTCGGAAACCGTTACTGTCACCTACACGCCCGCGGCCCAGCTGCCGACCCTGACGTTCACGCCGGCTTATGCCTACACGGCGACTGCTCCAGGGGCGCTCCAGATACTGGGAGGAACCGTCTCTGCGATCTACACCTACGTGGCAACCAGTGGCGCGATGACACTGCAGCCGTCGCCATCTGGCATCTTTCCTGTGCAGGCGGGTGATATCGTCGCCGCGTTCTACACCGGAGCACCGACTGCCATTTTCACCTCCAACGGCGTCGCCGCCTTCGTCACCGCTTCAGCCAATGGCGCCACCAGCAATGCGATTCCCATCTTTGTTCACCCTGTCGCCACCGGCGTCATCCTTGGCCACGCCACGGCAAACTGTACCATCGATCCTGGTACAGACTGCTGCCCCAATAATACTGTCGGGACGCCTGTCATCGCACCGCCTTATAGCGGCACTTCCTGCCTGTCACAGAACCAGGTCGGCCAGCTCGTAGCGCGCGCCTATCAGAGTGGTGGCACTACGGGTGATGCTGCCCAGAACATCACCTGCCAGGTCGGCCACTTGACCTTCGGCGCCCAGACCGCGGGCATCGTGTCCATTGACCAGAACGGCGCCGCCACTGCGCAACAACCCGGTTCCACCACGATTACTGCGACAATCTCTCAATCCTCAACAGCAACCAATGCGGGATACTTCTCCACCTGCCCGCCAGCTTCTATCGTGCTCGCGGACCCAAGTTCTTCATCGAACCCCATCAACGTCGCGGTGAACACGCTTCAACCACTGACCGCTACCGTTCGGGACACGAATGGAAACGTCATCACGGGCCTTACGCTCGAGTACAACTCGACCACCCCGCAAACTATTCCTGCGGCCGTGGGTTCGGTAACGCCCCTCTTTCCGGGCTCTGCGGATATTACCGCCGTCTGCCAGCCGGCTACGTGCAATCCGTCGCCCTTCAATCAGATTGGCCTGTACGGAAACGGCAAGGCGATCACCTCGAATCCCATCACGATCAATACTCCGGGAACCAGCAGCACTGTGCTCTACATGGGAAGCACGTCTTCGGACTATCTAGCCTTCCGGGACTTCACCACCAACCAGACCAGTACCCTGATCAAGCTCCCCTTCGTTCCAAACTCCATGGTGATGAATCAGGCTGGGACAGAGATCTATCTGGGAAGCCCCCAGGGCCTGATGACGGTCGCCACAGCCAGCAACACGGTTTCGGCGGCAAATCAGCTGATCCCGGGCGTCGTTTTGTCCATCTCGCCAGACGGGAGCACCCTTGTAGTTACAGACCCAATCCGGCAAACGATCTCCCTGGTGGCCACCGCGAGCAACGCGGTGTCGACAAGCTATGGTGGCGTTGGCACCAGCGCTTCGTGGTCTCCGGATGACCAGGCTGTCTACATCACGACCACCACCGACACGGTTTTGACCCACTCCACGTTTACCGACTGGCAGACGTCAACGGCCGATGAGATCTATACGGGCGTCACGGTGACTGTGCCCAGCGTAGGAGCGTACTTCGCTGGACCCAAATTCACCGATGGTCGCAGCTATTGCCCGGCGAGCACCGTAACTGCCATCGGGGAACCACCGAACGTCAGCAATCAATTTATTCCGCTGGTTGACGAAAAGGCCGCCATGACTGACCAGGTCGCGGCGACTACGGACGGCAAGCACATCCTTGGAGCGCATGCGATCTTGGGTGGAACATCGACGTTGAGCGATCTCGTTGTCGTGCTTCCTACCAATTCAGGTTGTCCGATTCCTCCAGCGGCACAGCCGACGACTGGATACTTTACGAGCACGTTCACAGTGCAGCCGCTACCGGGTATTAATGCTGCTTCCATCACCGGCGTTCAACCGGCCAGCAACTCGGCAGCCGCCTTTGTTACCTACACTTTGCCTGTAGGTGCGACGACTGGCGGCGGATCGATTCCGCTTTACTTCCCCCCTGCCAGCGGTAGCGGAACAGTTCAAGTGGTTACGTTGGGCAACGGCGCTACCGTGGCGGCCGCGCCGGTTGCTGGAATCTTCAGCACGGATAACTTCACTTTTTACGTCGGTACGGGCGCCGCTGACGGAACCTCAGCCAACAACGATGTCCATTTGATTACAATGACTTACCCCACAAGTGGACAGCCGACAGCGACCGAAGCTACGGGGAGCGAAATCACTCCTCAGCTGCCGTTGTCGACGGGGACGGGCTTTGCGCCGGTCAATTTGATCGCACAGCATCCGAAGAAGACGACTACCTAGTGTTTTGAGCAGTTTAGGAACACAAAGGCCCTCGATTTCTCGAGGGCCTTTGTGTTGAAACTTGCTGATTGGCTACGGTTTCAGGCGTGCTTCCAGAAGTTCGCGCCCTACGGCGTCGAGGACGCCGTTGAGAAAGTGGATGCTTTCGGGCGCGGCATAACGGCGAGCTATCTCCAATGTTTCGTTGATGATGACTGCCCCAGGCGTCTTTGGATATCCCAGCATTTCCGCTATAGCTGCGCGCAAAAGGTTGCGATCGACGACCGGCATGCGTTCCAGGCGCCAGTTCTGAGCGTGCTTCTGGATGAGGGCGTCCACTTCGTCTTCCCGCTGCGTGGCGACGCGGTGAAGATCGTCTGCAAACCCTTTGGTTTCTTCATCTACGTCTTCGCGAGCGTCCCAGAAGAGGCGCTCAACTTCTTCCGGTTTTTGCTTGCCCAGGTCGCCTTGGAAGAGCATTTGCATGGCTAATTCGCGTGATTTCCGGCGGGTGCCCATTATGGCTTCCTTCCGGCAAGTTCGGCTGTCTGGGCGCCCAGTTTTTCCTGAATGGAGGCCATCTCGATGGCCGCGATGGCAGCCTCAAACCCTTTGTTTCCAGCCTTTAGGCCGGCTCGGTCGAGCGCCTGTTCTAATGTCTCGCAGGTGAGGACGCCGAAGGCGTGGGGGATGCCGGTCTCCTGCTGCGATTGGCCGATGGCTCTTGCTACCTCGTTGTAGATGGCTTCGTAGTGAGCGGTCTCGCCGCGGAGAAGCACGCCGAGCGCGATAACTCCTGCGTAATCTTTGGTTTCCGCGAGGGTGCGGGCGGCCGAGGGGATCTCCCAGGCACCGGGGACACGGACGATCTGGATGTCTTTCATGGCGCAGCCGCTGCGGGTGAGGGCGTCGAGAGAGCCTTGGAGGAGTCGGTCGGTGATGACTGCATTCCAGCGCGCTACCACGATCGCAAACCTTTTGCCTGCAGCAGATAGGTCGCCTTCGACGGCGATGGGTCGGTTGTGTACGGGGTTCTCTGACTGCCAGAAGCCAACGGTCAGATCCTTGGTTGGCTCTACCGTGAACAGGCGGGAGTTCCAGTCGGTGAGGGTGGGCTCAGAGAGTTTGGTAGCGGTGCCCTGGTGGGCCGAAATCCAGGTCTTGACCGCGGCGTGAACTTCGTCCAACTGCGTAACTTCAACCATTAGAGTGGGTTGCGTCGGCGGATAGCCGATGGCAAGCTCCAGGTTTCCGAGCGGAGCCAGGAAGGCTGCGCCCTTTCCGGTGCTATCATCCCAGCCTTTGCCGGGTTCGAATCCTAGTGTCTGGAATAGTTCAGAGAGCTGGGTGAAGGCTTCTTCCGACGCAACGCGCGCCACGGTGGTCAATCCCTTAATCATGAGTTTGATTGTATCGCCAGCCTGAAAAACCCGCGCGATTGCGGCAGACTTAGCCCGGTTTCGGGCTACAAATCGACTGCTTTAGCCTCGTTTCGGGTAGCGCACGCCGAGTTTTCAGTGACCGAAGTCAAGTGGACTTGAAGGAGCTACTGGAGCTTCTTCCGGGTGGCGACGGTCTCGGCGCGAAGGCTGCCGGAGGGACGGGTTCCGCCGAGGCGGGTTGACGCGAGGTTGATGGGTTGGAGGAGGGTGACGATGAGGGCGGTGGCGGGTTCGTCTCCCACGCAGGCGTAGCTGTGGATGGTGGAGGAGTCGAAGTAGACGGAGTCGCCGGTACGGAGCTCGTGGACGACTTCGCCGTGCTGGACGCTGAGGGTGCCGGCCATGACGTAGAGGAACTCGAAGCCGGCGTGCTGGTGGAAGTTGTCGTCGGGGAATTTGCCGGGCTGGAACTCGGCGAGGTAGGGATCGAGCTGGCGGTCGGGGACGAGGTAGCCGAGGCTCTCGAAGTAATAGCGGGGGTGCTCTACGCCGGACTGCGGGAGGCGCACGCGATCGGCGGCGCGGTGGACACGGAAGAGGGAGAGAGGGATGGGGCTGAAGAAGTAGTTGAGGTCCTTGCTGAAGACCATGGCGATGCGGGCGAGGTTACGCAGGGTAGGAACGACGCGGCCGGTTTCGAGTTGAGAGAGGAAGCTGGAGGAGAGGCCGGTATGGCGGCCAAGCTCTGCGAGCCCGAGGGAGGATTTCTGGCGGAGGGCGCGGATGCGGAGACCGATGCGCTTCTCGGCGATGAGAGATTCAACAGCGTCGCTGCCTACCTGGACGTTGGAGTGATCCTGCGGGAGGGCGGGCAGATCTTTCTCTTCGGGAAGAAGGACTACTTCGTCGAGAGGAGGAGGTATCGGAGCAGATGGCTTCGTGGCGTCTTGCTTATCTCGCATTGCGGGTCACCAGGGGACAGTTTGTTATTGACTCCTTGACTCGATGTATAGAATCGGCGTGGGGATGCCTCTGGGCGAGTGTGTTGGCCGATTAGTGGACGTTCGGGTGCCTTGGTTCTCCATTTTGAGTTCTTAGTTCTCAGTTGTCAGTTCTCAGTTTGCCTTCAACTAAGAACTGAGAACTAACAACTGAGAACTTCCTCCCGGCTATTGGATTTTGCCGCTGGAGAGGTCGTAGACGACGATGCCGAGGTCGTTGAGCTTGCTGATGGTGACTTCCATGTTGCGGCGAACAGCTGGTTCGGCTGAGGGTGGCGTCTTGTTGGCTTCTTCGATGGCGACGACGCGGCCGTAGGGCCAGGAGGAGTGGGGGATCGAGCTGATGGCGTCGCCGAGCGTGGACATGCTGATGTTGAGCTCCTGGCGGCGGGCGTTGACGGGGCGGAACATGCCACCGACGCCGATGGGCGTGGTGTTGGCGTCGGCGAGCAGGACGTGGAGCTCGAGCATGCTGGGCTGAATGGTGAGTACGGGATTCTGCCAACTGTCGTAGGTGTGGACGGTCATGAAGGTGCTTTTGGTGGGCGGCGGGATGAGGTCGAGCTGTTCACGCTGGGTCTCAAGCTGGGCACGGTCCTGCTGCAACTGGGCTCGGGCCTGCTGCGGGGAGACTGCAGAGGGCTGGGTGTGACAGCCCGAGAGGACGAGTAGAAGAGCGGGGATCAGGAGGGGCCTGCGGAGGCTGCGTGGGTTCAACACTCGAACAGGATATCAAGCAGCGGAGAGCCCTGGCGAAAAGACAGCGACGGAGCTGGTGGGCTCCGTCACTGAAGGATGATGGATGGCTGACGACTAGTGGGGCTTGCCGCCGCCGCTGGGCTTGCCGCTACCTCCGCCACTGGGAGGACGTCCGCCACCGCCGCTGGGAGGCTTACCACCGCCACCGCTGGGGGGACGACCTCCACCGCCACTGGGGGGCTTGCCGCCGCCGCCGCCGCTGGGGGGACGGCCTCCACCACCGCTGGGAGGCTTACCGCCGCCGCCGCTGGGGGGACGACCACCGCCGCCACTGGGGGGCTTACCGCCGCCACCGCTAGGCGGGCGACCGTTATTAGGAGGCTTGCCGCCATTGTTGGGCGGGCGTCCGTTGTTCGGAGGCTTGCCGCCGTTGTTAGGAGGGCGACCGTTATTCGGGGGCTTGCCGCCATTGTTGGGCGGACGATAGTTGGGCGGGTGACCGCCATTGTTGGGCGGACGATATCCCGGTGGATGGCTGGGAGGACGACCGTTGTAGCGATAGTGGTCGCCGCCGTGATAGCCGCCACCACGGCCATAGATATTGCCGTGGTAATACCCGCCGCCGGGGCCGTGATACCGGTAACTGCCCCAGCCGTGGTTATAGCCCCAGTACGCCCAGGGTCCGACGCCGAGGAAGATGCCGTTGTAGAAGTACCCGGAGCCGTAGTACCCATAGGGTGCGCAGCTGTAGGGGGAGTAGTCGTAGTAGCCATACGGGCAACTCGGAGGTCCGCCTCCGACGTTAATCCCAATGCTGACCTGCGCACTCGCCGTGGTTGGAGCGAGGGCCAAGCAGGTAAGCAACGCGCCTGCAGCTAACATCCATTTGAATCCACGCATTTTGAGACCTCACTGACAGTAGCTGCTGTTTGATGGAGTGAGCGGCACGTTTACACGGATTGGAATGCCTCGAAGATGCTGAAAATTCTAACCGCTTCGCGTTGGATGCCGAATGGCTATTCGGGGTGTGCCCGAGGGTATCGAAAAGATTGCAATTGCAGGGTTGTTGGCGTGAAGTTCGTTCTGTTTGCGCGGCGCGGCCTGCAATATCGTTGCTTTCGAGAGGCGGATTAAAGCAGCGCGGCGAGGCTTGTAGGCCTCGCCGCTGAAGTGCTGTGTTCGTCGCTGGTTTCGCGATGGTCGCTATCTAGTGATGTCCGCCACCACCACCGCCGCTGTGTCCACCACCACCGCTGGGATGACCGCCGCCACCACCCTGTGGGTGGCCGCCGCCGCCACCTTGGGGATGTCCGCCGCCGCCGTTGTTGGGATGGCCACCGCCGTTGCCGTGATAGCCATTGTCGCCGTGGTAGCCGCCACCAC
The DNA here is from genome assembly GCF_009765785.1 of Granulicella sp. L46. Lineage (GTDB taxonomy): Bacteria > Acidobacteriota > Terriglobia > Terriglobales > Acidobacteriaceae > Granulicella. Next base: position 15,454 of record NZ_LMUT01000005.1, on the reverse strand, counting down.
CGTGGTAGCCGTTGTCGCCGTGGTAGCCGCCGCCGTGATAGCCGTTGTCGCCATGGTAGCCGCCGCCGTGGTAGCCGTCGCCGCCGTGCCAGCCGCCGTTATGGCCGTAGATATCGCCACGGTAGTAACCGCCGCCACCGCCGTGAAAGCGGTAGTTGCCCCAGCCGTGGTGGTAGCCCCAATAAGCCCAGGGGCCTACGCCGAGGAAGATGCCGTTGTAGAAGTAGCCGGAACCGTAGTAGCCGTACGGTACGCAGGCATAGGGTGCGTAGTCGTAGTAGCCCCATTGGCACCCCGGAGGAGGGCCGCCAACGACTCCATACTGAGGGCCGCCGATGGCAACGCCAACTGAGACCTGTGCGCTAGCCGTTGTCGGGGCTAGTGCCAGACAAGCCAAGAGTGCGCCTGCACAAACCATCCATTTGAATCCACGCATTTTGATGCCTCGCTTGTTAATCGTACTTGAAGCTGATTTCGGTTTCGCGCACTGCACCTCTGCGTGCCGCGGGAAAGCGGTCATGTGCATTGGATGCAGAATGCGCAACCGATGCACGCTAATGCAATAGACACAGTTGTGCTCGACAAGTTGCGCAAGCGCGCAAGTGCTTGCCTGGCATGGGTTCGCCGGTGCTGACGATGGCCGCGTGGGAGGCGAGATTGCTCCTTGTTTGCCGATGAGGGCGGAGGCTGTGATGTCGGAGCAGAAAACCACGGATGAAACAGATATGCTCGAAGGATGCGATTGGTTCTAACCCTGCTTTGCTGCTTTCCTGTTTGCTTAATCTCTTCAGCGGGGGCACAACAGACTCCGGGCACGATTCCGGATGCACCCGCACCGGCTGGGATGCAGGTGCAGGGCGATGCGACGGCGGTGCGGACGCTGAGCGGCGTGGTGACGGATGTGGATGGGGCGCTGGTTCCAGGAGCGACGGTGACGTTGCTGGAGGCGGGGTCGACGAAGCGGCGGAGTACGGTGGCGGATGGGAATGGGCACTTCAGCTTCAGCAACGTGGCGGCGGGGCCTTACCTGCTGACGATTATCGCTAAGGGAATGCAGCCGACGACGCAGAAGGGGACGCTGAATGCGGATGAGTCGTTGGAGTTGCCACCGATTGCGCTGGGGGCGGCGACGAGCGAGGAGGTGGAGGTGTCGTCGCTGACGCAGGTGGAGATTGCCGAGATGCAGATGAAGCAGGAGGAGAAGCAGCGGCTGGTGGGGCTGGTGCCGAACTTCTACGTGAGCTACGTCTGGAAGGCGGCGCCGATGACGCCGAAGCAGAAGTTCAAGCTGGCGGCGCGGTCGATTATTGATCCGGCGACGTTTGTGATTGCGGCGGGGTTTGCGGGGCTTGAGCAATCGAGCGACGAGTACAGCGGCTTTGGCCCGGGATGGGAGGGCTATGGCAAGCGATATGGCGCGCTGCTGGCGGACGGGGCTATCGGTGGGATGCTGGGGGGAGCCGTGTTCCCGGTGCTGTTTCACCAGGATCCGCGGTACTTCTACATGGGCAAAGGAACGGTATGGCATCGGGCGCTGTATGCGATTTCGACGTCGGTGATTTCGCGCGGAGATAACGGCAAGCGGCAGCCTGCGTATGCAAGTGTGCTGGGTGATTTTGCTTCGGGGGCGATCTCGAATTTGTATTATCCGGCGGCCAATCGAAATGGGGCGGGGCTGACGATTGAGAATGGGTTTCTGGGGATCGCATCGGATGCGGCTACGAATTTGCTGCAGGAGTTTTTGCTGAAGAAGCTGAGTACCGGGGTAAAGAAGCCGACGACTACGCAGACGACGCCGTAGGGCATCAGCTCCCAGGTCCCAGAAGCGGGGCCCGGGGCACCCGGATTCGTGGACGGCTGAGGTGCGGGTCAACGGCCTTGCCAGGTGGCGGGGCGCTTGGCCAGGAAGGCCGTGACGCCTTCCTGCTTGTCGGCGGTGGCGCAGAGGCGGCCGAAGATGTGGGCTTCGACCGATAGGGCTTCGGGGAGGGGCTGGTCTTCGCCGCGGGCGACGGCTTCGAGGACGCCGGCGATGGCGAGGGGGGCCATGGAAGCGATGGTCTCGGCGAGGGCGTGGGCGCGGGTGAGGAGCTCGGCGGCGGGGGCGATGTCGTCGACGAGGCCGAGGCCGAGAGCTTCCAGGGCGTCGACGATCTGGGCGGAGAGCATGAGGCGGAGGGCGGCGCTGCGGCCGATGAGGCGGGTGAGGCGCTGGGTACCGCCGTAGCCGGGGATGAGGCCGAGTTTGACCTCGGGGAATCCGAGGCGGGCTTTGTCGCTGGCGATGCGGATCGTGCAGGCGAGGGCTAGCTCGCAGCCGCCGCCGAGGGCTACTCCGTTGACGGCGGCGATGACGGGCTTGCCTGCGGCTTCGAGGGTTGAGCTGATGAGGTCGAAGACTTGTTGGCCGCGTTGGGAGGCGGCGAGGCCTGTCGAGGCATCGGTTTCGGCCAGGGCACGGATGTCGGCGCCGGCGGCGAAGGCGCGTTCGCCCGAGCCGGTGAGAATCACGACGCGGATGGCGGGGTCGGCGGCGAGGGTGGTGAAGGCGAACTCGAGCTCGTCGAACATGACGCTGTTGAGGGCGTGGAGGACCTCGGGGCGGTCGAGGGTGAGGATGGCGACTGGGCCTTCGAGGATGCAATGGAGGGTGGTGAGGGTGGCTAGATCGGGCATGGTGTGTGCTTTCGAGGAGTGAGGCGGCAGGAGCCTGCGGGGTGCTGGGGATTCGTGCGATCCCAGGGGATTAGGTTAAGAAACGAGGCGAGTTGTTGGCACCGTTGCCAACGCTAACAGATAATCAAGGAAGTCGGCTTGGCTCCAAATTACGAGGAGTCGTAAAACGATGTTGTTAGGGTTGAGTAATTGATTGCTGGAGGTTTCTTGAGTCATGAACACTGAAGAATGGCATTGCCGGGCAATCGAAACTTTTTTTCAGGCTTAACCATCCATAGATGTAGAGAATCCATTGGCGCCTGGCGCCCCCAACACAAGACATTTAAGACGAATTGATCGAAGAGGATAAGAATGGCTCTGGAAGATAGCCGGGATAAGCGACCGCACGCTGATGATCTGGGCCAGTCGTTTGAAGCGCATAGCGGGAATGTTGGGTCGGCATTTGAAGAGCGGAACGCTTCGCCCGAGCTGCTGGTACACAAGAAGTCGCACACCGTGGTGTGGATCCTCCTGGTGGTGGTGGTCCTGCTGGCGGTGTTCCTGGTGTATTACTTCACCAAGCCGAAGACCGGCGGGGCGGATGCGGCGAAGGGCCGCGGACAAAATGGGCCGGCGGCGATCACGGTAGGGCAGACGACGTCGGGCAATATCAACGTCTATGTGAGCGCGCTGGGCACCGTGACGCCGGTGGCTACGGTGACTCTTTACAGCCAGATTACGGGCGTGGTGATGTCCGTGCACTATCGCGAGGGTCAGATTGTGCGCAAGGGCGATCCGCTGGTGGACATCGATCCGCGTCCTTATGAGGCGACACTGACGCAGGCAGAAGGAGTTCTGGAGCACGACCAGGGCGTGCTGGCGCAGGCGGAGATGGATCTGAAGCGCTACCAGGCAGCGTACGCACGCAACGCCATCGCCAAGCAGCAACTGGACGACCAGGAGAAAGCCGTGATTCAGTACCTGGGCACGGTGAAGGCCGACCAGGGAACGGTGGACTATGACACGGTTCAGCTGGGCTACTGCCACATTGTTGCGCCAATCAACGGGCGGGTGGGATTGCGGCTGGTGGATCCGGGGAACACGGTGTTTTCCGGCAGCAGCTCGACGCTGGTGGTGATCACGCAGTTGCAGCCGATCACGGTGGTCTTCAACGTGTCCGAGGATGATCTGCCGGGCGTACAGACGGAGTTGAAGGGCAATCGGGCGATGGAAGTAGACGCGTTCGATCGCGCGGACGAGAAGAATCTGGAGGCGGGCAAGCTGACGTCGCTGGACAACCAGATTGACACGACGACGGGCACAGTGAAGTTTCGGGCAAACTTTCCGAACAAGGACTTCGTTCTGTTCCCCAACCAGTTTGTGAATGCGCGGCTGCTGGAACGGACGCTGACCAATGCGACGCTGGCGCCGACCTCGGCGGTTCAATATAACGGCACGGCTGCATTTGTGTACATCGTGAATCCGAACAATACCGTTGCCGTGCATCCGGTACAGGTGCTGACCGGCAATGAAAAGGTTACGGCGGTGACGGGCGTGAACACCGGCGCATCGGTTGCGACCAGCGGCTTCGATCGGCTGGAGAATAACGCGCACGTGCAGGTACGGCAGAGCAAGCCGAAGACGAACACACAGTCAACGGGCATGGGCCCGACCGGTGGTAGCACAGCCCAATGAGTCCTTCGCGCCCATTTATTCTTCGTCCGGTTGCGACGGCACTACTGATGGCGGCAATCTTTCTGGCGGGTCTGGTTGCATGGACCCAGCTGCCGATTTCGGCGCTGCCTGAGGTGGATTACCCGACCATCGAGGTGATGACGTTCTATCCGGGTGCGAGCCCGGACGTGGTGGCGTCGGCGGTAACGGCGCCGCTGGAGCGGCAGTTTGGGCAGGTTGCCGGACTGAGCCAGATGACGTCGACGAGCTCGGGCGGGTCGTCGATCATCGTGATGCAGTTCCAGCTCAGCCTCAACATTGATATTGCTGAGCAGGAAGTGCAGGCGGCCATCAACGCGGGGCAGAGCTTTCTGCCGGCTGATCTGCCGGCGCCGCCGGTGTATAGCAAATCGAACCCGGCGGATGCACCGGTGCTGACGTTGGCGCTGCAATCTTCGACGATGCCGCTATCGAAGGTGGAAGATCTGGCGGACACGCAGCTGTCGCCGAAGATATCGCAGGTGTCGGGCGTAGGCCTGGTGAGCATCTCGGGCGGACAGAAGCCTGCGGTGCGCATCCAGGCGAATCCAACGGCGCTTTCGGCGTATGGCGTGAATCTGGAAGATGTTCGCAATGCGCTGACGGCGAATAGTCTGGACGCGGCGAAGGGAAACTTTGATGGACCTTCGCAGGACTACACGATCAACGCGAACGACCAGCTGATCAGCAGCGACGATTACAAGTCGGTGGTGGTGGCGTATCGCAATGGCGCGCCGGTGATGCTGACGGACGTGGCGCGGATTGTGGATGGAGTGGAGAACAACAAGCTGGCCGCGTGGAGTAATGAGACGCCGTCAGTGATTTTGAATATTCAGCGCCAGCCGGGAGCGAACACGATCCAGGTGGTGGACACGATTGAGAAGCTACTGCCGCAGCTGGAATCGACGCTGCCGGCATCGGTAAAGGTGCAGATCGTTACGGACCGGACGACGGATATTCGCGCGTCGGTGGCGGACGTTGAGTTTGAATTGTGCCTGGTCATCGGCCTGGTCATCCTGGTGATCTTCCTGTTCCTGCGCAGTTTGTCGGCGACGATTATTCCGGCCGCGGCTGTGCCGCTGTCGCTGATCGGCACGCTCGGGGTGATGTACCTCGCGGGCTACAGCCTGAATAATTTGACGATGATGGCGCTGACGATCTCCACGGGATTCGTGGTGGACGATGCCATCGTGATGATCGAAAACATCTCGCGGTATATCGAAGAGGGGATGGCGCCGATGGAAGCGGCGCTGATCGGCGCAGAGCAGATCGGGTTCACGATTCTGTCGTTGACCGTGTCGCTGATCGCTGTGCTGATTCCTCTGCTGTTCATGGGGGATGTGGCGGGGCGGCTGTTCCGGCAGTTTGCGGTCACGCTGGCCGTGACGATTGTGTTCTCGGCGTTCGTATCGCTGACGCTGACTCCGATGATGTCGGCGAGAATTTTGAAGCATACGCCGGTGAGCCAGCAGGGATGGTTTTACAAGAAGAGCGAGAAGGTCTTCGAAGATATCATCGCGTTTTACGGACGCACGCTGCGCTGGGTGCTGGGCTACCAGACGATCACGCTGCTGGTCGCCGTGGCGACACTGGTTTTGACGGTCTTCCTGTACATCGAGATTCCCAAGGGATTTTTCCCGACGCAGGATACGGGGATTATTCAAGGCATCACGCAGGCGTCGCCGTCGACTTCATTTACGGAGATGGCGCAGCGGCAGCAGGAGATTGCGAAGGTGCTGCTGGCGGATCCGGCGGTGTCGGGGATCTCGTCGTTCATCGGCGCGGATGGAACGAATACGACGCTCAACAGCGGGCGCGTGCAGATTAATTTGAAGGATCTGAAGGACCGTGGGCTGTCGGCGACCGAGGTGATCGACCGGCTTTCTCCGAAGCTGGAGAAGGTTGCCGGGATCAAGTTGTACATGCAGCCGGTACAGGATTTGACGGTCGATGACATGGTGAGCCGTACGGAATATCAGTACACGCTGGAGGATCCAAACCAGCAAGAGCTTAACCAGGTGGCGGCACAATTGGTGGCGAAGCTGAAGAAGCTGCCACAGCTTGCGGACGTGGTGACGGATCAGCAACTGGGTGCGGCGGCGGAGCAAGTGGAGATCGATCGCGCGACGGCCTCGCGTTTTGGCGTGACGACAACAACGATCGACAACACGCTGTATGACGCGTTCGGACAGCGGCAGATCAACACGATGTACACGCAGGTGAATCAGTATCACGTGATTCTGGAGGCGGATCCCCAGTTCCAGAAGGACCCGCACAAGTTGAACGACATTTATGTGCAGGCGACGACAACGGGGACGGTGGGAGCGCAAGCCTCCAATACGGCAGGATCGTCGTCGGGCGCGGGGTCGGGCGGAGGCGGGGCAACTACGTCGCTGTTGACGCCATCGGCGTCGTCGAGTGGAGTTTCCTCGGCGTCCTCGTCGACGTCTGCGTTGGCCTCGGGTAACACAACGACGACGTCGGCGGCGTCGCCTGTGAACTCGAGCTCGGCACTGTCAACGTCGTCGACGACGGGAACGACTTCGTCGGTACTTTCGACCACGAGCACAAGCACAGCGACGTCATCGAGTGCGACGACGTCGGCGAGTGGGACGTCGCGATCGCCTTCTACGGGGAGCTCGGCGGGCGGTGGAGGCGGGGGCGGGGGCGGATCGAGCAGCTCGAGCAGCAGCTCCGCGCTCCAGACACCGGTGCCGTTGAGCGCGTTTGCACACTTTGTGCCTACGAGCGAAGCGCTCTCGATCAATCACATGGGCCAGTTCCCTGCTGTCACGATCTCGTTCAATTTGAATACGGGCTACTCGCTGGGAGAGGCGCTGGATGCGATCAACAATGTGATCAAGAAGGATCAGCTGCCGACCAGCGTGGTTTCGAATTACCAGGGCACGGCGGCGGCGTTCGAGGGATCGCTTTCGAATGAAGGGCTGCTGATCCTGGCCGCGCTGGTGACGGTATATATCGTGCTGGGCGTGCTGTATGAGAGCTTCGTGCATCCGGTAACGATTCTTTCGACATTGCCGTCGGCGGGTGTGGGCGCGTTGCTGGCGCTGGAGCTGTTCCACCTTGATCTGGATATTGTCGCGATCATTGGCATCATTTTGCTGATTGGCATCGTTAAGAAGAACGGCATTATGATGGTGGACTTTGCGCTCGAAGCGGAGCGGCATCATGGGCTGGATGCTACGGAGGCGATTTACCAGGCATCGCTGCTGCGCTTCCGTCCGATTTTGATGACGACGATGTGCGCGCTGCTGAGCGGCATTCCGTTGGCGTTCGGAAGCGGAATCGGCTCCGAGCTGCGCAAGCCGCTGGGCGTGGCGATGGTCGGCGGATTGCTATTCAGCCAGGTGCTGACGCTGTATACCACGCCGGTAATTTATATCTTCTTCGACAACCTGGGTGGCTGGTTCTCACGACGCGGCGGCAAGGCGACGCACGGCGGACCTGAAACCGATGGAACCCACGAGGCAGCAGAGGCATGAACCCTTCACGCGTCTTCATTGAGCGGCCGGTAGCGACGACGCTGCTGACGATCGCGGTGGCGATTGCGGGCATCATTGCGTTTGGGGTGCTGCCGGTGTCGCCGCTGCCGCAGGTGGATTTTCCGACCATCACGGTGGCGGCGGGATTACCTGGGGCGAGTCCGGACATCATGGCGTCTTCGGTAGCGACACCGCTGGAGCGCCAGTTTGCGCACATTGCGGGCATCACGGAGATGACGTCGTCGAGTTCGTTGAGTACGACGAGCGTCACGCTGCAGTTCGATCTGAACCGCGACATCAACGGAGCGGCGCGGGATGTGGAGGCTGGCATCAATGCGGCGCGCACGTATCTGCCAGCGAACCTGCCGCAGAACCCGACGTACCGCAAGGTGAATCCTGCGGACTCACCGATCATGGTGATCGGGCTGCAGTCGGATGTTTACGATGTTCCTGCGATGTATGACGAGGCCTCGACGGTGATCGAGCAGCGCATCTCGCAGATCTCAGGTGTGGGCCAGGTATCCGCCGTGGGCGCTTCCCTGCCGGCAGTTCGGGTGGAGTTGAATCCGCAGCAGCTGAATAGCTACGGCATTGGGCTGCCGGCGGTGCAGCAGGTGATCGCAGGACAAAACGCGGACATTGCCAAGGGCCAGCTATCGAATGGCAATACGACCGCGGACATTCTCACCAACGATCAGATCTCGAAGGCGGCGCTGTATAGGCCGCTGGTGGTGGGATATCACAACGGCGGAGCGGTGCGGTTGCAGGACGTTGCCGATGTGATCGACTCGCAACAGTCGGTGCGGCAGGCAGGATATCTGAACGGCAAACCGTCGGTCGATTTGATCATCTTCCGACAGCCGGGCGCCAACATTATCACGACGGTGGACGCGATCAAGGCGGCGCTTCCTTCGCTGCAGGCCTCGATTCCAGCAGGCATGCACATCTTCACGATCCTCGATCGAACGCTGACCATCCGGGCCTCCGTACACGATATTGAACGGACCTTGGTCATCTCGGTTGTGCTGGTGATCCTCGTGGTCTTCCTCTTCCTGCGTAATATTCCTGCGACGCTGGTGCCTGCGGTGGCGGTTCCGGTGTCACTGATCGGGACCTGCGTGGTGATGTATTTGTGCGGGTTCTCGCTGGACAACTTATCGCTGATGGCGCTGGCGATTGCGAGTGGATTCGTGGTGGACGATGCCATCGTGGTGATGGAGAATATTTCGCGCCACATTGAGGATGGGATGACGCCGATGCAGGCGTCGTTGAGGGGCGCCCAGGAGATTGGGTTCACGGTGTTCTCGATCAGCATCTCGCTGATTGCGGTGTTCATTCCGCTGTTGATGATGGGCGGCATTATCGGTCGGCTGTTCCGCGAGTTTGCCATCACGCTGTCAACGGCAATCCTGGTGTCGATGGTGATCTCCCTGACCACCACGCCGATGATGTGTTCGCGGGTGATGCGCTCCGAGGCGGATGTAAAACATGGCCGACTGTTCCAGTGGAGCGAAGAGTTTTTCGATGGCCTGCTGGCCGGGTATCGAAGGTCGCTGACGTGGGTGCTGGACCGCCCGGCACTGATGCTGCTGGTGTTTGTGGCGACCGTTGCGGCAACGGGTTATCTGGCAGTCACCGTGCCGCTTGGCTTTTTCCCGCAGCAGGACACGGGCGTTCTAAACGGCGGCATGCAGGGGGCACAAGACACATCGTTCTACGCGATGAATAGAGCGGTGCATGCGGCGAATGAGATCATCAAGAGCTATCCGGGTGTCCAGAATGCGATGGCCTTTACGGGCGGCCAAGGCGCGACCAACGGAGGGTTTACGTTTATTGCGTTGAAGCCGTTGAATGAGCGAACACAGAGTGCCGCGGAGATCATCAACGGACTGCGGCCGCTTCTGGCGAAGGTTCCGGGCGCCGCAACCTATCTTCAGCCGGTGCAGGATATTCGGATTGGTGGAAGGCAGTCGAGCGCGCAGTATCAATACACGCTGCAGGCAGAGACAACGGCGGACCTGCAACTGTATGGCCCGCAGCTGCTGACTGCGCTGCGCAAGGCGCCGGGGATTCAGGATGCCAACACCGACCAACAGAACAATGGATTGCAGGCGCTGTTGACGTATGATCGCCCAACGGCGGCGCGGCTGGGCATTACACCGCAAACGATCGATTCGACGCTGTACGCCGCGTTCGGACAGATGGAAGCGTCGGTGATCAATACGGAGTTGAATCAGTACTACGTGGTGATGGAAGTGGCGCCGAAGTACTGGCAGTCTCCGCAGGGTTTGAAGGACGTGTACCTGATCCAAAAGAGCGGAGGAGGAGCGATACCGCTGAATGCCGTGATGCACTATGCTCCGTCGACGTCGGCGCTGTCGGTGAATCATACGGGGCTGTTTCCGTCGGTGACGGTGAACTTCAATTTAAGTCCGGGCGTGTCGCTGGGGCAGGCGACGAAAGAGATCACCGATATTCAACAGAAGCTGGGCGTTCCGGCATCGGTGCATGGAGAGTATGCAGGAACGCTGCAGGCATTCCAGCAATCCCTGGGCAACGAAAAGTGGCTGATTCTGACGGCGATTGGGGCGGTGTATATCGTGCTGGGCATTCTGTATGAGAGCCTGGTGCATCCTATTACTATTCTGTCGACGCTGCCGTCGGCGAGCCTGGGAGCGTTGCTGGCGCTGCGGCTTACGGGAACGGAGCTGGATGTGATGTCGATCATCGGCATCATTCTGCTGATCGGGATTGTGAAGAAGAACGCGATTATGATGATCGACTTCGCGCTGAATGCCGAGCGTATTGAGGGCAAGGATACGCGGGACTCGATCTTTGAGGCGTCCATGCTGCGGTTTCGTCCGATTTTGATGACGACCATGGCTGCGCTGTTTGGCGCGGTGCCGCTGGCGCTGGGAACCGGTATGGGATCGGAGCTGCGGCGGCCGCTGGGCATCACGATCATCGGCGGATTGCTGGTGAGCCAGGTGCTGACGCTGTATACGACACCGGTGATTTACCTGTTCATGGATAACTTGCGTCTGAAGATCCAGGGAGATAAGCGGGCAAGGCTCTTTACCGCTACTCCGGCGACGGCGCGATGAAAGCAGGCCCAATGAGAATGGGAATGAAGAGAAGGAAGACGTTGGAAGAGATGACGGCAGGCGCTTCCCGCTTCGCTGGCGCGAAGAACTTGGCGTGTGCGGCCGCATGCGCGACGGTGTTGCTGAGCGGATGCAATGTTGGACCGAAGTATGTGAAGCCGACCGCGACGGCGGTGGCGCCGGAATTCAAAGAGTCGGCACCAGCCGCGTATACGAATCCGCCTGAGGGAACTACTCCGGACGGAACGTGGCGGCCTGCGCAGCCACAGGATGCGGCGCTTAAGGGCAAGTGGTGGGAGATCTTCAACGAGCCTGAATTGAATGCGCTTGAAGAACAGCTCAATATCAACAACCAGAACATCGCGGTGTTCTTCCAGAACTTCATGGCTGCGCGTGCGCAGGTGCTGGAGGCGAAGTCGCAGTTCTATCCGACCGTGACGACGGACCCTTCGTATAACCGCACAAAAACCCCCGCGGCCTTGCACGGGGCCGCTGCATCTGGGGCCGCTGGCGTCACTTCGAACGAATTAGCGCTGCCGTTCGACGTGTCGTGGGAGCCGGACTTGTGGGGCAAGATTCGGAATACAGTGCGCGAGTTTCAATATGCCTCGCAGGTGAGTGCGGCGGACCTGGAGAACGAGCGGCTGACTGAGCAGGCAGCGTTGGCGGAGTTTTATTTCCAGCTGCGAGGACAGGATGCGCTACAGGATTTGTACGACGAGACGGTGGAGGCCGATAAAAAATCGCTGGAGCTGACCAGGTCGCTGTACGAGACGGGCATCGACAGCGATGAGTCGGTGGCACAGGCAGAGGTGACGCTGCAAGGCGCGCAGGAGATCGCGACGGGCATTGCGACGAATCGTGCAATCTACGAGCATGCCATTGCGACGCTGATCGGCAAACCGGCCTCGAACTTTTCGATGCCGGTGAAGTCGTTGACGACGCCCGTGCCGGCCATACCGGTGGGAGTGCCCTCGCAATTGCTGGAGCGGCGGCCGGATATTGCTGGCGCGGAACGCACGATGGCGGAGGCCAATGCGCTGATCGGCGTGGAGAAGGCGGCATACTATCCGACGCTGAGTCTGACTGGCGGAGGCGGCCTGGAGTCGTCGACGATTATGTCGCTGTTCTCGGCGCCGGCGCTGTTCTGGTCAGTGGGCGCTTCGGCGGCGGAGACGATCTTCGATGCGGGCCTGCGGAAGGCGACGGTCGCTCAGTACACCGCGACGTATAACGCGGATGTTGCGACGTACCGGCAGACGGTGCTGACGGCTTTCCAGCAGACGGAAGACTATATTGCTACGCTGCGTGTGACCTCGCAGCAGATTCAACAGGAAGATACGGCGGTGAAGTCGGCGCAGCGGTATCTGGATATTGCGAACGCTCGCTACGAGACGGGTCTCGATCCGTATCTGAACGTAATTAGCGCGCAGACGACGCTGCTGAGCAATCAGCAAACTCAGATTACGCTGCGCGTGAGCGAGATGACGGCGGCGGTGCAGCTGGTGCAGGCGCTGGGCGGAGGATGGGACACTACGCAGCTTCCGGCGGCGAAGTCGGTGAACACCAATGCGGCCGTGAAGCAGGTTGCGGGCACTCCGTAGATGCGGAGTTGGGGCGCGCAGGAGTGAAGCTTAGCGGACAAGCAAAAGCGGCATCCTGAGAAAGGATGCCGCTTTTGTTTGGAAGTATGGGGCTACTGGGGGCTGAGTTCGCTCAGCAGCTTGGGGTTGGCTTCATCGACGGCTAGCAGGTTATGGCAGGCGGCGCAGTCGTTGTTGATGGTCTTCGCGTCCTTCGACGTGTGGTTTCCATCATGGCACCGGAAGCAACCGGGAGAGTCAGTATGGCCGATGTTGTTCGGGTAGGTGCCCCAGGCTACCTTCATCTCCGGGGAGACGTTTGTCGCGTAAATGGCGGTGAGGGTTGTGGCGGCCTGTTCGATCTTGCCGTGCTGGCTGCTCCAGATTGCAGGGTACTGCGAGCGATAGAAGTCTTCGAGACCGGTTTTGATTTTAGCGGCGGCTTCGGTCTGCGAGATGTACTTGCCCTGAATCAGGGCTAAGCCTTGCTTATGGACGAAGGGCAGTGAGGGATCGGGAGCGCCGGTGGCCATGGATTCATCGAGTGCAGCCTCCGCGGTTTTGTGAGCGTGGGCGGCCTGGTTATGGCAGTCCATGCAATCCATGGTGCGACGGATACCCTTGACAGGACCTTTCCAGTCGGAGCTGAGGTACTCAACCTTCTTGCCGTCGGGACCGGTGGCGTCAACGGCGATGATGGTCTGGTTGGTGGCGTCGGTGGCGACAAACTCGATGTTGGAGAGGTGAGCACCGTGGATGCCGCTGATGCGGGAGAGGGAGTCGACGCCGCCGACGTGGAGGGAGAGCATCGTCTTGGTCGCCGAGTTCTTTTCGTCTTCACCGAAGGTGGTCTTGACGAGAAGGCGATCGCCGATGAAGCGAGCGGGAGCGTGGCACTGCTCGCAGGTTTCGCTGGCGGGATTAAGCTCAGAGAGGGTCGCGACGATGGGGCGCGGGAAGGTGTTGAACGCGACGGCGTAGAGCTGCCGGGTGCCAGCCATCTTGGCGTGGATGAAGTTTTTGGCACCGCTGCCGATGTGGCACTCCGTGCATTCGACGTTGGAGTGCGGCGAGTGCGGGTAGGCGGCCCACTGGGGCTGCATGGGGACGTGGCAGGCTGTGCCGCAAAAGCCTGGGGTGTCCATGTAGGCGACGCCGCGGTAGCTGGCGACGCCGGCGATCACGAAGTTGACGAACGTGGCGATAATGACAAAGTTGAGCGCGTGGCGAAAGACGGGCTCATTGAGGTTGATCTCGGGATAGATCGATGGCAGGGCACCCTTGGCAAGTAGTTTCCGCCGTTGGAAGAAAATTCCGATCGGGATTAGGATGAGGCCGATGAGGAAGAAGGCGGGCAGGAACAGGAAGAGGATCAGGCCGATGTAGGGATTCGATGAGCCGCCATGCCCAAGGACGTCGACCATCCAGAAGCCAACCAGAACGAAGGCGCAGGCGGTGGTAATGGCGCCCCCGATTAGACTGAGACGGTTCTTGCCCAGATAGACGAAGGGTTGCAGCCACTGCTCTTTGAAGTTCTTGAATACGGACACGAAGGACGCCTCATCGCTGAATTTTTGTTCTTCCGGGCCCTGATTCCTGGCAATTTGCACGGGATGAACAGGGGCCGGGAGCCCGGGGAAAGCTTTGTGATTCCCGGGGAGATGCATTCACTGTCCCTAGCAGTAACACGGTGCAGAGGAGCAAAGCTGTGAGGCTGGTCACTGCACTGATGTTGGGAGTCCTGTGATTGCCCAGAGCGAGTGGTTGCTCCAGTTTTTCGTTTGCTTTTCAGACTGCGGCGGGCCGTTCGCGCTGGCCGACGTGGCAGGTGGAGCGAGGCACAGCCGTGTGGGCGCAAGTCCGGGGAGCGATCCGGGCGCTAGCTCGAGAGTTACTGCGGGAAGGAGGGCGGCTTAGCCCTTCTCTCCGGGCGGTACCCGACGTGACTACCTCTCTACACTGTGGCTACTGCAGCGTGCGAGTGTATTCCACGACTTCCTTGATCTGGGCGTCGGTGAGCTTCCCTGCGTACGCCGGCATTTTGTTTTTGCCATTGGTTACCGAAGCGATTAGCGAAGCGGTCGACGCCTTCTTCAGCTCAGGCGAGTTGAGGGGCAGCGCTTTCATGGACTTGCCAGCCGCGGTTGGCTGGCCGTCGGCACCGTGACACATCTGACACTTTGCCTTGTAGGTTGCGGCGCCTGCTCCCTGAGCCAGGGCAGGGGTGGCAAAGGATGCGGCTAGAAGTGAAGCTGCTGCGATCGTCAGAAGGACTTTCATGATTGCTCCTGTTTCGTATTTTTGAGACGCTCGGGACCCAGGATCTGTGCCCGTCGTGCGCTCCATGGTAACGAATAAAATCACGCGGTACTGTACCAAACAGACCTATCTCCGTCGAGGAGATAGGTCTGCCTGGTATTGATGCTCCTGCTATTTCTGCAAGGTTCGTACATGAGCAATGACGTCTTTGATCTCCGCATCGGTGAGTTTGCTGCCATACGCCGGCATCTTCCCTTTACCGTTCTTTGTTACCGCGATGAGATCGGCATTTGATTCCTTTACGGTGGCCGGGGAGAGGAAAGACGGAACCTTCATAGCCTTTCCGGCAGGAGTATTGCCCGTTCCATCTGCGCCGTGACACATCTGGCACTTGGAGGTGTAGGTGGTCGCACCGGTGTTCTGGGCGAAGGTGGGGAGCGTGCATGCTGCTATTGCGAACACCATGGCAAGTCTTAGTTGTGTTTTCATGGCCGATCTCCTTTTTGGTTATGAATTAGCTTCTGGTTTGATCCTTCGCTTAGAACTCGTAGTGCATGGAGAGGGTGACGAGGTTGGCGTGGAAGTTTCTGGGGGCTGTTAGGCCGGAGGGAGGTTCGGTGAGGCCGGTGGGATAGGG
>NZ_LMUT01000036.1 GCF_009765785.1 Granulicella sp. L46 | reverse complement strand
ATCCTCCCGGACTACAGGGGTATCTAATCCTGTTCGCTCCCCACGCTTTCGCTCCTCAGCGTCAGTAATGGCCCAGAGATCCGCCTTCGCCACCGGTGTTCCTCCTGATATCTGCGCATTTCACCGCTACACCAGGAATTCCGATCTCCCCTACCACACTCTAGCCTGCCCGTATCGAATGCAGACCCGGGGTTAAGCCCCGGGCTTTCACATCCGACGCGACAAGCCGCCTACGAGCTCTTTACGCCCAATAATTCCGGACAACGCTTGCGCCCTACGTATTACCGCGGCTGCTGGCACACTCAAT
>NZ_LMUT01000001.1 GCF_009765785.1 Granulicella sp. L46 | reverse complement strand
TCTAGCGTGAGTCATCGAGTCTTTGAACGCACCTTGCGCTCCTTGGTATTCCGAGGAGCATGCCTGTTTGAGTGTCATTAAATTAATCAATCCTTACAGTTTTGTTACTGTTAAGGACTTGGATTGTGGAGGTTTGCGGGCTTTCTAAGAAGTCGGCTCCTCTTAAAAGCATGAGTGAAACCTTTGTTAACAATCTCTAGTGTGATAATTATCTACGCTATTGATATTAATAAGGATTTGCTTTCTAACTGTCTTTACTTTGAAGACAATTTATTGACCAATTTGACCTCAAATCAGGTAGGACTACCCGCTGAACTTAAGCATATCAATAAGCGGAGGAGTAGACGA
>NZ_LMUT01000039.1 GCF_009765785.1 Granulicella sp. L46 | reverse complement strand
CGGCGTGAGTCATCGAGTCTTTGAACGCAAATGGCACTCTATGGTATTCCGTAGAGTACGTCTGTTTGAGCGTCGCGAACATCTCTATAATTAGTTTTTTTTAAAATTGATTATGGGTTTTGAGGTTGTCATGTATAATGACTCCCTTTAAAATAATTAGTGATGACCTTATGAATGGGTTAATACTGTGTGTTATAATGGATTACATCCATCACCAGTCAGAGAGTAATCTCGCCTTAGTAATTTGTAGTGATTGCTTCTAACTGCCAATTTTTGGCAAACAACCTGATCAAATCGACCTCAAATCAGATGGGATTACCCGCTGAACTTAAGCATATCAATAAGCGGAGGAGTACGAGA
>NZ_LMUT01000038.1 GCF_009765785.1 Granulicella sp. L46 | reverse complement strand
TCTAGCGTGAGTCATCGAGTCTTTGAACGCACCTTGCGCTCCCTGGTATTCCGGGGAGCACGCCTGTTCGAGTGTCATGAAACTATCAAGTCAGGTCTTTTATTGGATCTGACTTGGATTTGGACTCTGCCGTGTCTTTCAATAGGTGCGGCTGGTCTTAAAAGTATTAGCTGGCCTTTGTGAAGGCTTGGTTCTACTCGGCGTGATAATTATCTAACGTCGAGGACATTCTTCGGAGTGGCCAGGTCATCCAATAGACTGCTTCTAATCGTCTCAGGACAATTTTCTAAATCTGACCTCGAATCAGGTGGGACTACCCGCTGAACTTAAGCATATCAATAAGCGGAGGAGTACGAGA
>NZ_LMUT01000037.1 GCF_009765785.1 Granulicella sp. L46 | reverse complement strand
CGTGAGTCATCGAATCTTTGAACGCACATTGCGCCCGCCAGTATTCTGGCGGGCATGCCTGTCCGAGCGTCATTTCAACCCTCGAACCCCTCCGGGGGGTCGGCGTTGGGGATCGGCCCTTTACGGGGCCGGCCCCGAAATACAGTGGCGGTCTCGCCGCAGCCTCTCCTGCGCAGTAGTTTGCACACTCGCATCGGGAGCGCGGCGCGTCCACAGCCGTTAAACACCCCAAACTTCTGAAATGTTGACCTCGGATCAGGTAGGAATACCCGCTGAACTTAAGCATATCAATAAGCGGAGGAGTGAGCTA
>NZ_LMUT01000004.1:7400-15268 GCF_009765785.1 Granulicella sp. L46 | reverse complement strand
CGCCGAACGGCCAATGTGCTCGTTGCGCTCTGGAGAGCTATGTCTCCGGGTTCCCCAAAAGTCGGGTTATCGGCAACTTTGGGCCGAGTCGCCGAAAACCCCGTTTCAAGGAACTTCATGCATTGACCGCCCGCGTGGCAAACGTGGTCCGACGACTGCGATATGTCTGACGAGCATGGACGACGCCTCTGCAAGCTAGCTCGCAATATGTTTAGGGCACCCGGCGCACGTCATCGCTGTCGAAGAACACTTGGTGGTTAAGCGACTGAGACTCCTTCTCCAGGAGATAGCGGTCGTCTTCAGGATAGTATTTGGCCTTGGCCGGGTCGGCTCCGGCAAACGCCTTCACCGCTTCGAGGCCGTCCCAAAACGTCACCAAAAGAAAATGAGCCCCATCGCTTTCGTCGCGTCGCGTGAAGACGGCCCTGAGAAGGCCCGGGATAGAGGCATAGTCTGGCGCGGCTCGCTCGCGCAGGAACGCTTCATATGCCGCAGCGTCCTCGGCCCGGGTCGCGGGGAATCTACCTGGAAGTCGCTGCGGCACAGGATAGGAAGCTGAAAAGCTGATCTCCAACTCCTCACCGAAACTTACCAATTTGCGTCTTCTGTTGACGATTGATGACCGTTGCGAAATAGAGTAGGCTGAACGCGATCCCCTTTCTTAGCCATGTCTCTTCAGTCTTTTTCGGATTTGCTGGAGGTTCTTTACTCGGCCCCGCTCGATCAGGAGCAATGGCAAGAATTCCTAACGCTTCTCTGCCACCACACCAGCAGCAAATATGGGCTTTTCTTCTGTGCGGATACTCACTTGGGTGTCACAGTTCGTGCCATGGGCGGTTCTCGTCACGACATAGATTTCATAACTGTCTACAACGAGCGATACGGTACTAGCGATCCCTTTCGAGCTCCGCTTATTCGTAATGCAAAAATAGGTGTCTTCCAGGGCGACGACATCCTACCGCACGAAGGCCTCCTGCAAACCGACATGTATCGCGACTTGGCGCAGCCAGTTGGCGCCCGCTACGCCACCTTAGTGCCACTTACCCTCTCCGTGCGGCGCCTCGAAGCAATCAGTCTCTGGCGCACTCCCGAGATGGGCCCAATGGATGAAGACTGCAACCAGCTGCTTCGTCTTCTTCTGCCTCATATCAAGAAGGCTTTGGAAATACACCGTGAACTCGGTGCAATACGACAGCGTCTTGCGGGAGCCGAAGCGATTGCAGATGCCAGTTTCACAGCAACATTTCTTGTCAAGCGGAGTGGGATTGTCATTCACAGAAATGCCGCTGCGGATTCATTAGTGGCCGATGGAAGAGCACTAACACTCTCGGCAGGAGTTCTCAGGCCATTAGATCAAGATGCGGCCATCGCACTTCGGAAAGCGCTGTCAGGTAGCCATCGAGCTCCGGCATCAAGCGTTGCCGGCCCGAATCACGCGATACTACTTCCGCGTACAGATGGTGGACGGCCTTCGCAGTTACTTTTCTCTCCCCTGCCCCAAAAACAAACCCTCCGCTCAGGCGCGGATTTTTTGATCCTTGTCATTGATCCGGAAAGGGCTACCCGATTTCCGGATGATGTCCTTCGTGAGCTCTATCGGCTTACTCCGGCAGAGGTGGAAGTCGCAAATGGAATCCTTATGGGCTACTCCCCCGATGAAATTGCTTGCCTGCGAAGGGCTTCAGCGGGAACGGTACGCAACCAACTCAAATCCATAATGGGCAAGACAAACACGAACCGTCAGAGTGAGATGGTCCGCCTGCTGATGGCTATCCCGCAACCATCCGCAAATTAAGCATTTGGTATATCCCATTTAGGACATGCCGAAACAGAGCTAGCGAAGGAAACTCAATGCATGAAAACAACCATGCGTTGCGCCTTCGCAATCCTTTTGTCCCTGATGATGAAAGCTTCAGCCAAGGCTCAGCAGTATGTCGGACCAAACTACAACAACTGCATTCGCCTCGTGGATGGAGGGTTCGGCACGATTGGAATAGAGAATACCTGCAATATCAGCCTATCGGTACAGTGGGTTCCGTTTAACGGTGGCAGCGGCGGTCAACTCGAGATCCGTCCAGGGTCCTCCTCGGGAACAGGGAGTACGACGCGCGAGAAAAATGAGGCAGGCGGGTGGGACTACTACATTTGTCCCCGAAGTTACTGGGCCGTTGATGGGAGCGATCGAAGCGTCACAAAACCAAATACCCAATTCCGTTGCAAGAAAAACTGATGTGAGGCAACCGCTCGTGGGAAGTTCTCCGCATCCAGGGTCCCGATTCTTAATAGGTGAAATATGAAAATAGCTTTGCCCGCCGTCTTGCTCGTGATGTTTTTCATTTCTGGACGCCCAACATTTGCCCAGGATCAGAACCCTCAAGTAGCTCCGACGTCTCAGGAAACTCTCGACTTTCTGAACAGCCATCGCCATACGTATTACTCCGAATGCGTAAATACTGAGTATTCGGACCCGCACGGCTACATCACGGCTGCGAGTGACACAGTCAGAGCATTAGGTATAGACAGCGTCACCGCGGCAAATGGAACGCTTACATTCCGATACATAACTGCGGGATACGACGACGATGCGACCGAAAAGATTCAGCCACAAGACCATAACATTACTTTTGTTCTGCGTTCTATCAAAATAGCGTCGCTAGTAGTGGAAGAAAATCCTGCCGAGGCAAGTTGCAGAGACGATCATGCTATGGGCGCATCAAATTGCGGCGGTCGGCCCTGCCCAGCTGTTCCGTATCGCTTCTCCATCAACACTCCCTATTGGGTTCGTTTGAACGACGGTGTCGCCAATACATACAAATTCGGCCTGCCGGTAATGACCAGAGAGGAGGGCGACCGCGTAGTAAAGGCGATTTTGCATATGATCGAACTCGCGGGCGGTCAGACGAAAGAGGTATTTTAGTGGAACTTGCCTTCTCGCCAGTGGGCCTACTTCTCAACTACAAAGTTCCTTTCTGCCTCTATTCAAACGTGTTCTTGCAGGTTGGTGTGATGCGTATACAGAACTTCAGCCATTGAAGGATACCCCCGTGGAATATTGGACGCTTCTAATTGGCTTCGGTATTACGGCACCTGCTTGCCTCAACGCTCAGCAGCCTGTTTACATTCCTAGCGTCGAATCCTGCCTCTCCATGAGAAACGCAAGCGGCGGAGGTACGTCGTTCTACAACGTCTGTTCAAGGCAGATTTATGCAGCGGTGTACACGGAGATAAGTGCCGCAAGACGGGTTCTAGGAACATTTCATTATTCGACGCCACAAATCTAGTCTGTAGTCTGCAAAGCCCAAAGGGAGGAAGGAACACAGCTTTGATAGCCCAATCAAACAAAATGAGGGCAACCCCATGAGGCCAATCGGTTTTTGGTTATCAGTAAGTGTTGTGATGACGGCCTGTGCGGGGTGCGGCGGCGGCGGTACACAAAAAGTTACCACGTCGGAAACGACCCTAACTATCGCCCGATTGGACCCGTCGCTACCAGCAGCGGTCCAGGGTCTGATCACCAAGGTCGTCTCGGTTGCGGATAGCGAACCGCCAGCTACGGCGCTGAAAATTCCCGCCGGTATTGCCGGTGTGTCCAGTTTGATCTTTGCTGTTGATCAGAACCAAAATCCCATACTTGCCGCTTTTGCAAATGCGGATACAACCGTCCTAAGCGTGGATAGTACTTCAGTGGCGCTAGTTCTATCTTCTCTAGATCCATCTTCCTCGTCAGTGCTCACCTACTCTCAGATGGAAGCGGATGTTCAGAATGCCGCCGGCTACAGTGCGCTTTCTGCTGCTGTGCTATTCAGTCTGCAGTCGGGAACCGCTCCGGTTACCTCGTCCAGCGTGCTCGGTGACGTGGCAATCGTCGTAAATCAAGTCATTCCGGTCGTCCTATCTCAGATCGCAACAGCAGAGACTCCGTCAGCGAACACTGTCAGGTCTTCCCTTTCGCCGGCGGAAATCGCCGGCCCTCCGCTTCCGTTCCAGATCCTTGGGCCTATCGCCAGTTTGGCTACGTTTTATTCGGTTTATATCAACGCTCCAGATGGAAACGGCGGAGTAGAAATTACCAACAAGCTGCCGATTGCCCTTCATGCTTACAGTGCCGATCTTAGCGGTAACAATATTGTTGGTCCTAATCCAGGCTTATCCCTGCCCGCGGCGCCTCCGTTGTTTGCGTACCCCCAAACTGCTACCGCAGTTGATGTAGGGGGAAATGGCCAACAATTTCTGGTGACCGTAGATCAGAATTCCGCCGCTCGGGATGCAAACGTTCGGCAAGGCATCGCAAATGTGTTGATTTTTATTATGAACCAGGCATTAGGAAAGGTTGCTACTGGTGTCAACGTGGACGCCTGCGCTCAGCAGGGCGTAACGCAGTTGATCAATGGCATGGGCACAGCCTACAACACCGTCATTCTATCGGCTTCGACGGGAGCAGGCGTCGACTTGAGCCTAGCCAACAACCTCACCGTAGCCAGTCTTGGCGGAGCATTCAAGATAGCTTTTAGCTGTGCGGCAAAGGCGAGTACGACCTCCATTTTTTCTACGATCGCTACGTGGTTGAATCCTTACAATAAGTGGCTGCAATTGCTGAGTCTAACAGCGCAAGCTCTGCCCACCGCAACGCAGTTATCGCTCACGATCTATTACTGGAACCTCGTTCAGCCTGTTCAAGTTTGCGAATCCGGAAATCAGGTTGTCGCTTGTACTCAGCCACTCTACGGAATAGAGCAATCGCAAGCCGGCACTCCCACAATAGTGAGTTTGAACCCTTCCAGCGGGACTGTTAGTTCTCTATACGCATTTCCTTCCAATTTCTACACCGGTCTCTCGGAGGGGGCACTCGACCCATTGGGACATCGTTACTTCCAGATCGTCGAGACAGATAGTGGGACAGCATCAACGCAGCAGTTGTACACGGTCGACGTCACCGGGGCTTCGTCGCCGAGCGTGACACAGCTCCCGAATCTACCTGCAATGTGGGGGTTGCAATTTGACGCATCATCTGGGCTCCTCTACGGAACTGAAGCCCTAGGCTCAGGCGTGCCGCTCGTGAGCTTGAATCCTAGTACCGGTGCGATTGAATCGATGTATACGTTCCCGATCACGTTCTACATCGTCTATGCGCAAGGCGCCGTCGATTCGGTGGGGCAGCGATACTTTCAGATCGGGATGACAGGAGCGAATTCGTTCCAGCTCTACAACATCGACCTTACAGGAAGCGCTGCCCCTCAAGTTGTGAGTGCGCCCCAAATTTATAATCTCGTGTTCGACTCTTCGTCTGGCCTGCTGTACGGAATCGAGATCCTTCCGGGTGACAGTTATGCCCTCGTCAGTCTGGATCCGTCGAGCGGCTCGGTCGGTACCATCTACAGCTTCCCAGCGTCTTCGTACCCCGGACTTTATGATGGGGCGCTAGACCCGATCGAACACCAATACTTTCAGATCGTGACAGGACAAAATTCGTCGCAGGAGCAGCTTTATACCATCGACTTAACCGGAGGCACACCAACTACTGTCACCAATGTTCCTGCGATCCTCGATCTTAGCTACTAAGCCCGAGCCTCTCGAGATTGATGTATATATGACGTACTTGCTTAGTGACGGTTGGAATGTTCAGTTCTTGGAACCAAACCTGAAGACGCCTGTTGGCCGTATCCGCCAGCTCGGCAGCATCGACAAGGTGAAAGAGCTCCTAGCCCGAACCCCGGCGCGGTTGGACCTTGCAGCGAAGCAGGCTATTGAGCACGCAATCGCTAGGGGCAGAGGCGGAATCTATCTGCAACTTACAGAGGAGCAATATCGTAAGCTAGCTGATAAGGGAGTTTGAAGCGCCCAAAGCGTAGTTTCCCAAAACCCCGTTTTTGCGTGAACAGCGGGGACACGATTCCAAGTGGAGGGTATGCCACATCTTTGGTAGCATTCTTCCGGTTGGGCATTAAATTCCTGACTGCCGTTATTCCCTTGATTTAAACCGTCGCACTTTGCCCCGAGGAGGTTTCTGATATGAAGAAGCTCATACTTGCTTCGCTGTTGGTTGTGGTTAGTGCAGGATCAATCGCGTCTCCGGTGTATTCCCAGCAAGCGGCTTCTGGGGGGATTCAGATGTCACAGGATGAATACGCGGCCTATAACAAAGCCAACACGGCGGCAACACCGGCAGAAAAAGCAGCAGCGTTCGAGGCATATTTGAAGCAGTATCCAAACTCGGCGGTAAAAGTGGATGTGCTGAATCAAATTTTGTTTGCTGACGCGCAGCTTCAGGACAAGGCTGCAATACTAAACGCCGCCGATCGGCTTCTGGAGGTGGATCCCAATAATCTACGCGCCTTATTTTTCGAGGTGTTCTACCGGAAAGCAGATGCCGACAAGTTGACTGATCCAGCAGCCAAACAGTCTGCGCTTGATGCGGTTGTCAAGTATGCTCAGCAAGGTATAAACGCGGCAAAGCCCAAGGACATGGCGGACGCTGATTTTTCAGCCCTCAAGGCGAAGACCGATCCACTATTTCAGAGCGCCATTGCCGACGACGACATCTCTAAAAAAGACTTTGCCGATGCGATCCCAGTGCTGAAAAAGGAGATCGAAGAAGATAAAGACAATACGACGAAGGTTGGTCAGACTCTTCAGGACGTGTATGTTCTGGCGCAGGCTTATTACAGCTCGACGCCGCCTGACTATCTGAATTGTGCCTGGTATGCGACGCGTGCTGCGGCGTTTGCTCCCGCGGCTTACAAGACGACCATTGAGCCGTTGGCGAACTATTGCTACAAGAAGTATCACGGCAGCATGGATGGATATGCGGCCATGCAGACGGCGGTGCAGACCAATTTGGATCCGCCCGCTGGGTTCACGGTTACGGCTGCTCCAAAGCCGGAAGATCTTGTGGCTCAGTTAGTTTCGAGCACTCCGGATCTGGCGACGCTGGCTTTGGGAGATAAGGAAACGGCGCTGCAGTATGGCAAGCCGGCGGACGCTCAGAAGGTATTCGATTCGGTGAAGGGCAAGCAGGTGGAGTTCCCGAATGTGACGGTGGTTTCGGCTACGGAAAGCCAGCTGGTTCTGGAGGTTTCAGACGATGCGGTTGCGAGCAAAACCCCTGATTTCACAGTGAATTTGAAGGAACCGCTGAAGACGATCCCGCAGGCGGGCGACAAAATTACGGTCGACGGAACGTACGATTCGTACACGGCTAGCCCGCTGATGATCACCATGTCGGATGGCGCGATTGTGCCGAAGAAGGCTGCTCCGAAGCCGGCTCCAGCGCATCACCCGGTTCACCACTAGATTGCTTTTACCCTCAGACGCACCTTAGCTCTGTTTGCAATTGAACTCAGCCAAGCCTAAAATCGAGCGCAGTTAGAGAACATCTCGGAACAGCCCCTGAATTCCCACGGGGCTGTTTTTTTGCCTTCGACGATCCTGCTCTGGCTTTAGGAGAATCAGAGTGAGGATCGAAACTCCTTTAAAGTCGGGTTTTCGGCAACTTCGGTTGACTGGTGCGACTCTTGCCTTCTATCGCTGGTGCCTGAGAGCGTGGCTGGCATGGATACCTTACCTTTTGATCGCCCGTGTCTCACCTGCCACGCCAAGCCAACGGAACCATGTAAGAACGAACAAGGCATGGTTATTCGCGGTGTACACCCGAGCGTTGGGAGCCTAAGAGTCATCTATCTCAGGCTTCGGACGGACATAAGGGCCACCTATAAACAGTGTTCCGGATAGGGCAGCAAACGCTTCTCGTTTAGAGCGACTTCGACAACTCCCGC
The DNA here is from genome assembly GCF_009765785.1 of Granulicella sp. L46. GTDB lineage: Bacteria > Acidobacteriota > Terriglobia > Terriglobales > Acidobacteriaceae > Granulicella. Next base: position 7,496 of record NZ_LMUT01000004.1, on the reverse strand, counting down.
AAAGTCGAGTTTTCGGCAAGTTCGCGGCTTCCGGCTGGCTCGACCAGATCAGGTTGTTAAAATGTGCGAGACAGATCACCGTTCACCAAGCATCTC
>NZ_LMUT01000004.1:0-7390 GCF_009765785.1 Granulicella sp. L46 | reverse complement strand
GGGCATCATGCGACGGCTTGATTACCTGCAGGGCCTGGGTGTTACCGCCATTTGGCTGATGCCCTTTCAGCCCTCACCGGGACGCGATGACGGCTACGATGTTGCCGACTACTACGGCGTCGATCCGCGCTATGGAACTATGGGTGACTTCGTAGAATTCGCCCACGGCTGCAAGCAGCGCGGCATGCGCGTTCTGATCGACCTTGTGGTGAACCATACCTCGGATCAGCACCCGTGGTTCCAGTCCGCTCGCCGCGATCCACAATCAAGGTACCGCGACTGGTATGTCTGGTCGAAGAAGAAGCCAAAGGACGCAGCGAAAGGGATCGTCTTCCCAGGAGTGCAGCGCTCAACGTGGGATAAGGACGCAGTGGCCGGGGAATATTACTTTCATCGCTTTTATGACTTTCAGCCCGATCTCAACACCGCAAACCCCGAGGTACAGGCCGAGATCCTCAAGATCATGGGCTTCTGGCTGCAGCTTGGCGTCTCCGGCTTTCGCATGGACGCTGTCCCGTTCGTAATTTCGGCTAAGGGTGCGGACGCAGGCCAGAAGCCCGTGGAGCACTACGACATGCTTCGTGAATTCAGCCAGTTTCTCACCTGGCGCGAGGGCGAGGCCATCATCCTGGCCGAGGCCAACGTCCTGCCCGGAACCGACATGAACTACTTCGGCAAGGCGGGCGAGCGACTTCAGATGATGTTTAACTTCGACGTCAACCAGCATCTCTTCTATGCCCTTGCGAGCGCCGACACCCGACCGCTCGTCAAGGCCATGAAGGACACTAGGCCACGGCCAGCTACTGCGCAGTGGGGACAGTTCCTTCGGAACCATGACGAACTCGATCTCGGGCGGCTTGAACCGCAGCAGAGGCAAACCGTCTTCGACGCCTTTGGCCCCGAGCCGGAAATGCAGCTCTACAAACGCGGAATACGACGAAGGCTGGCGCCCATGCTCGGCGGCGACAGGAGACGCCTCGAGTTGGCCTATAGCCTCATGCTCACGCTTCCCGGGACGCCCGTCATTCGCTATGGCGATGAGATTGGCATGGGAGACGACCTGCGCCTTCCAGAAAGAAACTGCGCGCGTGCGCCCATGCAATGGTCCACGGAGCCGAATGCTGGATTCACCAAGAGCGAACACCCGATTCTTCCCGTCATCGACCACGGTCCGTATGGCTTCGATCATCTGAACGCGGCGGATCAGCGCCGCGATCCGAACTCACTACTCAACTGGATGGAGCGCATGATCCGCATGCGCAAAGAGGTGCCAGAGATCGGATGGGGCGACTTTCGGTTCGTGAGTACAGGGACTGAGAAAGTTCTCGCCATGGAATACGAGTGGCGTAACAATGCGGTCGTATGCGTGCACAACCTCGAGGGAGCTCCAACGGAAATACGGATGACCCTGGAACATGATGGCGAGGGTTGCGTGCTGGTAAATCTGCTCTCGAACGATCACAGCGAACCGAATAAGAAAGGCAAGCATGCGATCGTGATGGAGCCCTATGGATATCGCTGGTTTCGCGTCTGCGGTTTGGACTATCTACTGAAACGGGATGATGCTTGAGCCGTGGACGTCCACCGAAATTCCTGCAAGGTCGGATTTTCGGCAACTTCGGGGATACTGCTGAAAACGCTGTCTCGCTTCACTTTGACCGATTTGGCGATGTAGAGCTGCCTTTGGAGGCGGCGCTGGCCCTGGCCCTTGGCGGAGGCACAAAATGGAAGCGCACTAAATAGATGTTCTCACCCCTGCCATGCTTGGCGACTTTGAGCATATCCAACACGCCGAGAAATCCAGACTCACGGGCCATCTCCGAAGTGATGTCGGGAAATCCGATCGGTTCGATCGAGTCTACCTCGATCTCCCCCTCTTCCATACGGTATCGCCGACCCACGCTCACGCGGGGACTCATCCAGATGCGGACGGAACTGGTGATCTCTCCCCGTCGAACTCTATCGCGAAGCCGTTTGGTAAAAACCATGTTGAGAATTTACCTCAATGCGCGTTGCTTTTCGATCTGAACTTTCCGAAAACATCGTTTTTCTGGAGCCTACTATCAGTTCTTCGATGGACGCTCAATGTGGTCAATGACAATGACTTCCAGCGGAGCCTTCGAGTCGATAACCTTCAGCCCAAGTTGCTCCCGGATGGCGTTGAACAAATCCGGTAAATCCCCGGATTCATCGAGCGGGTCCGATCTCCACTTCAACGTGAAATCGTACGTTCCCGTAAGGCCGGTTTGATCCACGACGTACCGGTCTCCAATGGGCGTCCATAGTGGCGAGCGCGCGAACTGATCGACGGTCACTGCCTCGGCGATCATCTCATCCTTGCGAGCGGAAAGCGAAGTCGTCTCTTTGTCTTTGGACGGGGTTAGCTTTGGGCCGCCTTTTGCAATGATTAACGCGTAAACCGGAGTTTCCCCCCGTATTTCAAAGTGAACCTTGAGGTTGAAACGTTCGGCAAGCAAAGACTGCTCCATAAGAGCTACCTGCTCCTGTTGTTGCTCTGGAGTCATTGTTTGCATTTCCGCAAACCGCGAAGCGTCTATCTTTGCCTCAACCGCGTAACGATCGTTCTCGCTCTCAACCCACTGCGGTCCTTTCAGAATCCGCCTCTCAGAGCCTATGGGAAGGTTATAGGCTTTCATGATCAGCAGGCCCACCTGGCCGGTGAAGTAGACACGATCCGTCTCCTGACGTTGAGCATGCTGGCCCGGGTCGATCATGATGGGGACAACGGATGCCGACCCCGGAGCGGTCATCGGCCGAGGGGCCGCTTTCCAGGGCTTGACCGTCTCCACTTCAAAAGAAGGCAGCGGCCCACTGGCATGAAGAATCTGACCGTTCATTGGAACCGTGCAAGCCACTCCTATTAATGCGAGCATCACGTCCAAACAGGTTTTCCGATTCATCATGGCTATGCCGCTCCATGGGCACCAGATTCGCCTTAGTGTACAAGCTCTCTGAAAGTCGGGTTTTGTCTAAGTTGGCCAGACCAGCCTATCCAGCAGATCGAACTTCGACAAAACGCCGTATTGCGGGCGCGACCGACTGGCTGGCTGTGATCGGTCACAGAAGCCGACTTCTGGGCAGTAATCCTGGCAAGAAACTGCGGCTGGGTGTCGGGTAGTGCACAAGTAGTAATTGCTGAGTAGGCGGTCATACGACCGGAGCGCACCAAGATCAAATCGATATCTCACAATTTCGGTTCAACGAACAACGTGGAAAGTCCGCCTCCAGCGCGTGTCTGGGAAGAACCGCACCAGAACGTGGCCGATCCACGCGAGCTGGTGACCGAATCCTGTTTGTTCAAGTTGCCCGTCTGCGGCCTCGAAAGACCAATAGTTGAAAAGCGGACGGCCAAGTATGTTAGCGCGCGGCACGAAGCCCCAGTAGCGCGAGTCCAGACTGTTGTGCCGGTTGTCGCCCATCATGAAATACATGCCAGGTGGAACCACCAGATTGCCATCCTGGATATAACTCGAGAAGTTCACGGCCCACGACTCTGCTGACCCAGGCACTTCGGCTGGAGGTACTGCGGGAAAATCGTCGAGGAACTCGTTGAAGTTATCCGTCGTTGTCGGCTGCGCAAATCCCACCGGCTGTGCGACTCCATTGATAAACACAATGCCGTTGCGTAAATGAATATGATCTCCCGGTACGCCAATCAACCTCTTCACCAGGGGAGTGTATTGCGGTGTTCCGTCGGCGTCGGTGGCATCAATACCAGGCTGATTGACGGGCTTGTGGAAGACCACGATATCGCCGCGCCTCGGCTCGCGATACCTGATGAGCGGCATCCACGAAGTAGGCGGCATTAGTGTGATCTGGTCGACGACCAGGTGATCGCCCACAAGCAGCGTGTTCTCCATCGAGCCTGACGGAATGACGTAGTTCTGAGCCAAGAAGGCCTGAATGAACAGACCCACCACCAGAACTGAACAGATGCTGGCCAGCGCCTCGAAAGGAGTCTCCTCCTGATTGATCTTGGCGGAAGCTGCGGGCTTCGTTGAAACAGGAGAAGTCTTCGTCGCTGGGCGCATCCAAGGGCTCCTCATGAAGGCTGGCGAGCCCCAGGGCGTTCGCAGCTGTCCCTTCGAAAGGGATGATTTCATGTACGTTCGACTATCGTCGACTTTGCGTCTTGACCGGAGTCTATCAAATCCCTGTGCAACGTAGAATTCTCCGGATGATTCGGCGTGATAGCGGTTAGTGGCCGATTCGGAAGTTAAATAGAAGTAAACACTTCCGCGTCATTTTCAGGATCGGTAACGATAAACGCTGTTGTGTTGACTGATAACACAAGCGGTTCGCCGAAACTCCCGCAAAGTCGGGTGGTCTCAATGGGTCGATGCAACACTCAGCTCAGACCCACCTTCATTGAAAACAAAAGCTAAAAACGCTGGATAGGGTTAGATCAGGCCGGAGCCTTACCCTGGCTAGCTTTGGCCGAATCGGTCAAATAGATCAATTCTTCAGGGTAAGCATTCGTGGATCAGCTGTTTAGATATAGTGTTGCATCGACCGGTTGAATCGGCACGCATTTTCGGCAACTTCGATTCTTTCGTTCCGCATTTGACAACCGGGTGGTAACTGCGGATCATCGGATCACTTGCATCTCAGAAGCATGGACGTTCGCGTTCTCATTTGTTGGCGCCCGGGCAATCTCTTTAGGCAATGGCGAGGACCTTTGACCTCGCCAGGGGGTCGAGTAAGGTGTACCCGTCAAGCAGGATTGCACCGATGACCTCTGGCACATTGGTCTGCTTACCTTGTTGGAACATTATGACGGGTTGCGCAGCGACTTCGGTACTCAGGACCTGATGCTCGTGGCTCAGGCCATTACGGACCTGGCATGTTGGAGGAGGCAGGGTTCGTTGAGGTAAGTCGGGCAAACGAAAATCAAGGCCAGCCGGCTGTGGGTATCGTGCGGAACCACGTGTCCTAAGAGCTCAACAGCGCCTAATGAGGCGGAGAACCAACAGTTTATGGCTGTGCAGAATATGGTGTTGACACAGCCCTCGTACAATTGCACACTACCTCAGATTCGCAATCGGACTGCAACAACACATTGCGACGAATCTGATTTTGCCGCCAAAGCGCTCTCCCAAGGCAGGTTTGGAGCCTACCTTGGGACTCGGGAACGCGTGGCGAGGACGTGCAGGTGAGGTTTGGAGGCTCTCCATCCTCGCCTGCACCTGATACTGACGTCTGATCTGTTACGCGTCAAGTATAAAACAACTAGATGTTGTGGTGTGGTCTCAAACACTATTGCCTACTGGCGTTCAGCGTTACGAGCTATGGTTTTACTGAGCTTTTGCTGTGTATAGTTCGTGAATGTCGCTGTTGACGCTCCTTTTGACTGTCTTCGCACACGCGCTTCAGAGGCTCAAATCACCGATAACACATCACCAGCGCTTTAGCCTGCACTGTGCTTGTTTAAACCTGCGACCGTCTTCCCCATATGCCTGTACCTTTTGTCACGGGAGGAGGACTCGCACCTAAACAAATTGACAACTTAAACAAGAGATAAGCCCTCACCAAACCCATTTCCGAGGAATGGTGAGGGCTCTAGATTTGTAGTTGCCGAAAACGCCGTTTCAAGGAATTGCGGTCCTTCTTTGTCCGGTGCGGTAGCATGATCGATGCGAAGACTGAGTAACATCGCATCATTGCTTCTGGCGTTTGGTTGGTGCTGCAAAACGGGGTTTGAGCGAGATGACCGACGAGAAAAATCTAGAAAACAAGTTGAATAAGCTCGCTGTGCGTGTTGCGCGCATAGAAGCAGTGGCCGACTTTCTCACCAGGCACAGAGGTATGGCGTCACGCTGCACGCTAAAGCAACTCAGCACCGGAGTGGGACTGTATTTCGACGACAAGGCATATCTACGACCGGTTGGGGAGATTCCTGTTGCTTTGCAGCTGGAAAACCATGTCGATAACGATGCCCCAAATCCCGCAAAACGCAGGATCATTTGTGCGGACGTAAGCAAGTTTACCGCCAAGCAGCTCGCTGACGTATTCAAGAAGGTAAAGATCAGCCTGAAGTAATTCAAACTACCAGCGCAGCGTACTCGACCTCGTCGAGCATCGGAACATCCGCCTTACGTCGTCAACACTCGACCATCTGCATAGCAGGATGACGATACCGAGCTTTTGTATTGGAAGACTTGTTCCTCGTTCCCTAAAAGTCGGGTTTTCGGCAACTTCGGGCCGTAGTTTCCTATAACGCCGTTTTCAGGGAACGAAGACCGTGGATGCCTCGTTGGTGATGTCAGAAGATGCCGTTCGTACTGCATAGAATATTTCCGAGCGAATCTCTAAGTCGCGCGTCTTCGTAATAGATCGCGCCGAGGAGAGTCAATGTGAGCTTCTGGAAGAACAAAATCTACCTATCGTTTCTGGCTGCGGGACTTGGCGTTTCTTTTGTATCTCAGGGACCATCCTGCGTTGCGCAAGCGGCAGCCGATAAGCCCACTGCGACCGCACCGCAGTCGCCATCTACGAACCCGAACCCTTCGTTTGAAGTGGCAACCATAAAGCCAACCGATCCAGCACAGCCCGGAAGATATTTTCGCATTGCGGGTCGCGTCTATTTCGCTCACGACGTTTCCTTAGCTGATTTGATTGATCTCACTTACGGCGTCCACCCTAGCCAAATCATTGACGCTCCCAACTGGGTTCGGACAGAAAAGTTCGACGTTGCAGGGACTCATCCCGGCGAAGCGGATCCGGGCAGTGCGGGGTGGATTGCGATGATCCGCAACCTGCTTACCGACCGGTTTGCGCTCACGCTCCGCCGGGAGCAACGCGACCTTGCGTCTTACGTGCTCACTGTAGACAAATCCGGACCGAAGAACCTGACGCCGTCTACGCGCACAAGCCCTTACCCAAGCCTCGAATTTAATCGCGCGCCAAATGGGGTAATCTTGCCTGCGCGAAATGCGGCCCTCGGCGAGTTCTGCCAGATGATGCAGCAAGTGGTGCTTGACCGGCCCGTCGTTGATCGCAGCGGGCTCAAAGGTAGATTTGACTTTCAGCTCACCTTCCTCCCGAATGAGAGTCAGTTTGATGGTCAGCCGCCAATAACTGCGTCGCAGGTCACCGGAGAACCTGCTCCTGATCTCTTCGAGGCTGTGCGCTCGCAGCTAGGCTTGAAACTCCAATCGGCGAAGGTTCCGACCCAAGTGCTGGTTGTGGAGCACGCTGCACGCCCGACGGCGAACTAACTTTGCGAGCTCCTGCAAAGTCGCATTTTCGGCAAGTTCGAGCCGTAGTTGCCGAAAACCCCGTTTTGCGGGAACCTCCCCAGCAATTTTGTGAAATCGCCCCGATTTGCCGTTCGGGGTTTTACGTAGTGGTAGACCATGACCATAATCTA
>NZ_LMUT01000026.1 GCF_009765785.1 Granulicella sp. L46 | reverse complement strand
ACTAGGGCCGGACTACTGGGGTATCTAATCCTGTTTGCTCCCCACGCTTTCGTGCATGAGCGTCAGTGTTATCCCAGGGGGCTGCCTTCGCCATCGGTATTCCTCCACATCTCTACGCATTTCACTGCTACACGTGGAATTCTACCCCCCTCTGACACACTCTAGCCGTGCAGTCACCAATGCAATTCCCAAGTTAAGCTCGGGGATTTCACATCGGTCTTGCACAACCGCCTGCGCACGCTTTACGCCCAGTAATTCCGATTAACGCTTGGACCCTACGTATTACCGCGGCGGCTGGCACGTGCAT
>NZ_LMUT01000035.1 GCF_009765785.1 Granulicella sp. L46 | reverse complement strand
TCTGAGACTCCTCCGCTTATTGATATGCTTAAGTTCAGCGGGTATCCCTACCTGATCCGAGGTCAAAAGTTGAAAAAAAGGCTTAATGGATGCTAGACCTTTGCTGATAGAGAGTGCGACTTGTGCTGCGCTCCGAAACCAGTAGGCCGGCTGCCAATTACTTTAAGGCGAGTCTCCAGCAAAGCTAGAGACAAGACGCCCAACACCAAGCAAAGCTTGAGGGTACAAATGACGCTCGAACAGGCATGCCCTTTGGAATACCAAAGGGCGCAATGTGCGTTCAAAGATTCGATGACTCACGCAGAT
>NZ_LMUT01000034.1 GCF_009765785.1 Granulicella sp. L46 | reverse complement strand
GAGCGTGAGTCATCGAGTCTTTGAACGCACATTGCGCCCTTTAGTATTCTGAAGGGCATGCCTGTTCGAGCGTCATTATCACTAATCAAGCCTGGCTTGCTGTTGGACCTCTTGTCGTTAAAGCGACAGGTCCTAAAGATAATGACGGTTGTTAATTAGACCCCAGATGCAACGAGCTTTCATTAGCACGCATGATAGGTGGCCTTTTTAACCCGGTCTTTTTTAACCAATTTTACAAGGTTGACCTCGGATCAGGTAGGAATACCCGCTGAACTTAAGCATATCAATAAGCGGAGGAGTGCTCTA
>NZ_LMUT01000033.1 GCF_009765785.1 Granulicella sp. L46 | reverse complement strand
GAGCGTGAGTCATCGAGTCTTTGAACGCATATTGCACTCCATAGTATTCTGTGGAGTATGCTTGTTTGAGCGTCATTTCATTCTTAAACCTTTAGGTTTAGTATTGAAAGGAGTTTTTTGTTAAAGAAAAACCCTTTTGAAATGAATTGGCAAGGTTGATTTCTAAACCTTTATGCTATTTTGACAACTTATTATCTAAGGGTTTACCCATTTTTTTAAGTTTATTCATAATGGTTGGTTTATGAAATAATTTGGGCCTAATATCAAATTAAAATCATTAATTTTGACCTCAAATCAAGTAAGGATACCCGCTGAACTTAAGCATATCAATAAGCGGAGGAGTGCGATA
>NZ_LMUT01000032.1 GCF_009765785.1 Granulicella sp. L46 | reverse complement strand
GAGCGTGAGTCATCGAGTCTTTGAACGCACATTGCACCCTCTGGTATTCCAGAGGGTATGCCTGTTTGAGCGTCATTTCTCTCTCAAAGTTTATAATTTTGGTGTTGAGTGATACTCAAGGTTGTTACAACAATGGGTTTGCTTGAAAAGTATTGGCAGGAGGGAGTTACTTTTTCAAAGTGCTTACTGTTTATCTCAATGTATTAGGTCTAACCAACTCGTTGATATTTAGGCAGTAAGTGCAAGTTTCTCAGCTCGGCCTTACAATAGCTTACACAAAGTTTGACCTCAAATCAGGTAGGATTACCCGCTGAACTTAAGCATATCAATAAGCGGA
>NZ_LMUT01000031.1 GCF_009765785.1 Granulicella sp. L46 | reverse complement strand
TGTGTGACTCCTCCGCTTATTGATATGCTTAAGTTCAGCGGGTAATCCTACCTGATTTGAGGTCAAACTTGTTTGTTGTTTTATAAGGCAAAGCCTAACACTAAAAATTCACAATCAAGGATTGTCAACGAGTTGGATAAACCTAATACATTGATAGTTCCTGAATGCACTTTTTAGCATCACTCATGCCAATAAATTTCAAGCAAACGCCTAGTTCGACTAAGAGTATCACTCAATACCAAACCCGAGGGTTTGAGAGAGGAATGACGCTCAAACAGGCATGCCCTCTGGAATACCAGAGGGCGCAATGTGCGTTCAAAGACTCGATGATTCACGCTC
>NZ_LMUT01000030.1 GCF_009765785.1 Granulicella sp. L46 | reverse complement strand
GAGCCTCCTGGCAAGGTTGAAGGTTTGCGCGGATCAAGCGATGTGGGAGGGCTGCATCGCGCTTACAGGATAGCAACCGGTCATGGATGGGAAGGTGGCGTATAGCGGACGACGTAGAGCGTGCCTGGCGTGCGCGTCAACCAACGGGAGTAATGCACCGGAGCGAAGGGCGCGGGACCATAGCAGGCGTTGGGATCGAAGGAGACGCCGTAGAGAGGATGGATGTGTGGCGTGTAGTCGTACCAGAAGGCGTGGCAGGCGCTGGGTGGAGGTGGTGGCGTTGGGATATACGCGTGCGCGGGAACGACGATGGTGGGGAAGTTGATGTGGCTGGAGTTCTGAAGCTCGACGTCGAGGTTGTTCTCCCAGCCGCCGTCGACGGCGGTGTCCGGGATGGAGTGGGCGCGGAGTTCTTCGGCGATGGCTCCGCGCGCGCGGTAAAAGGCGAACTGGTTATGGGTGTTAGTAACACCATACGCGGCCATGACAAGGACCAAGACTGCGCCGGCCGCAGGGATCTTCGGACGAATGGTTTCCTGGTAGTAGCGAAGGAGGAAGATTGGCGCGATGGCAAGGAGTGGGAGTAAGTAACGATCAAAGATCGTACCGTCGACTGTCCTCGGAACGAGAAGCAGCGTGTAGGCGATGGCAAACGGCGCCAGGAGCATGGCGAGAAAATTCCAGGAGATCGGTTTTGGAAGCTCGGCTGCGGGCGCGGTTGGGGGGCTGCTAAAGAAAGATGCGATGAGACCTAAAAGACCGCCGAGGGAAGCGATGGTCAGGAGCAGCCGCACCCAGTGGGGCAGAAAGATGGGAGGATCGCCCTGCAGATGACTACTGCCGTAGATTCCTTGTAGATTGACCCAGTCGCCCGCTAGCGGCTCCATCAAGAAGGGATATCCGCGATGGAAGCTAAGAAGCGTATAGGCGACGCAGATTGCGAGAACGACGGCGATGGAGAGGCGATTGCGCCACCATAAGACGGGGATGAAGAGGGCGAAGAGTGGAAGTAGAAGAAAGGGAGCGTCGAGAAAGAGGAAGGCGAAAGCTTTTACAATTCCGGTTGCATGGATGGATTTGGGAAGCAGCTGCTCGGGGACAATGTAGGGCTGGTGCTTGAGCCAGTGCAGGCAGGCGAAGATGAAGAGTGCGCCGAGGAGGGTAGCGGCTGAGCCGGCGAGGAGGACTCGACGCCGCGAGCGAAGCAGCCACAGTGTGGAGGGAAGCATGACGAGGACACCGAGCCACGCAATCTGTCTCGAGGTGCCGCAAAGAGCGTTGGTAATGACGGCGAAACAAAGCCAGGCGATGGTGGCGCGATCGGACCGGGCATGGAGTGCATGCAGACAGCCGTAGAGGCAGATAATGATAGCGAAGAGGCCAAAGATGTCGGTCAGGAATGTCGCCGAGAGCATGAGATAGAGCGGGGAGAGGGCCAGGGCCAGGGTTCCGATGGTGGCGTTGCGTTCGGAGACGTTGGCGAGGACGAGGATGCGCTGAAAGAGAAAGGCCATCAGCATGGCGACCAGCAGGGCGGAGCTGCGGACGACGGTGAAGGAGAAGCCGAAGAGCTTGACGAAGGCCGCCGCGAGATAAAGCTGGAAGACAAGCATGGGGGCGGCCCATCCGTTGTAGACGACGTGTCCGGTGGAGGCGAGGGTCTGTGCCATGAGGATGTAGGGGCCGTCGTCGGAGATACCCATGTTGGCGTAGGGACGGCTGATGAGTTCGCAGACCAGCACGCAGAGGGCGCAGAACAAAGCTGGGATGCGGAACCTGCGGACGAGTTGCAATGAGCCTCCTGGCAAGGTTGAAGGTTTGC
>NZ_LMUT01000029.1 GCF_009765785.1 Granulicella sp. L46 | reverse complement strand
CATCGAGTCTTTGAACGCACATTGCGCCCTCTGGTATTCCGGAGGGCATGCCTGTCCGAGCGTCATTGCTGCCCTCAAGCACGGCTTGTGTGTTGGGCCCCGTCCTCCTTCCGGGGGACGGGTCCGAAAGGCAGCGGCGGCACCGCGTCCGGTCCTCAAGCGTATGGGGCTTTGTCACTCGCTTTGTAGGCCTGGCCGGCGCTTGCCGATCAACCAAACTTTTTATCAGGTTGACCTCGGATCAGGTAGGGATACCCGCTGAACTTAAGCATATCAATAAGCGGAGGAGTGATCGA
>NZ_LMUT01000028.1 GCF_009765785.1 Granulicella sp. L46 | reverse complement strand
TCTAGCGTGAGTCATCGAGTCTTTGAACGCACATTGCGCCCATTAGTATTCTAGTGGGCATGCCTGTTCGAGCGTCATTAAGTCCACTTAAGCCCTGCTTAGTGTTGGGAACCTACAGAAGCTACCCTGTAGCTACCCTGTAGTTCCTTAAAGACAGCGGCGGAGTTGTAGTACCCTCTGAGCTTAGTAATTTTTTCTAGCTTTCGAGATGCTACTGCTTCTGCCGTTAAACACCCTTCTTCTGAATGGTTGACCTCGGATCAGGTAGGAATACCCGCTGAACTTAAGCATATCAATAAGCGGAGGAGTAGCTGA
>NZ_LMUT01000003.1:721371-744332 GCF_009765785.1 Granulicella sp. L46 | reverse complement strand
CGGAGCTCCTGCTCGAGGAGCCAAGCGGCGTTTTCTTTGAGGTAGATTTCGTGCTCGAAGGCGAGAGCCCAGGGTTGCTGCGGGATGTCGAGGGTGCCGATGGGGGGCGTGGTGATGGGTGTGGGCTGGAGGAACTCGTGGGTGTAGCGGGCGAAGCAGTATTTGCAGCCGAACTCGCAGCCGCGGAAGGGGTTGATGGTCCAGTAGTTCTTTAGCTGGCGCTTGGAGACGGACCGATTGAGGATGGTGCGGGGCTGGAGGGTGCGGAATTCGATTTGGTGGCCGTCGTCGGTGTGGGTGGACTCGGCGGCCAGGCGGGCCATGCCGAGGAGCCGCGGGCCGGGGTGTTGGTTGAGGATGGGGAACAGGGAGCTGGGGGTGAGTTTGGTTTTCGCCATTTCTTCGCCTCGCTGGAAATGAGAGTAGGCGGTTATCGGTGGAGTGTCAAGGGGGATTACAGGTAGTCGGTTTTGCGCCTTCGTGGGTGGGCTGGGAGCTCGGGCTGCTGGGCTTCCAGTGGGATGGGGAAGTCGGAGAGGTTGGATTCTACGCGGTTGCGGCCGAGGAGCTTGGCCAGGTAGAGGGCGCTGTCGGAGGCGTTTAGGAGGGAGACGGGGGACTGGCCGGTTTCGGGGACGGCGACGGCAACGCCGATGCTGACGGTCTGGAGATGCCAGGGGCTGCCGGGGTGGGGAAGTTTGATGGCGGCGACTGCGGCGCGAAGATTTTCGGCCGCGGCCATGGCTTGGGCGCTATCGGTGTTGCGAAGAATGACGGCGAACTCTTCGCCGCCAAAGCGGGAGGCTTCACCGTGGGATGGGGAGATGCCGTCGGCGATGATGTTGGCGATTTGCCGGAGGCAGTTATCGCCGTTGATATGGCCGAATAGGTCGTTGTACTTCTTGAACAGGTCGACGTCGATCATGAGGAGGGAGAGGGGCTGGTTGGCGACGAGGGCGCGACCCCATTCATCCTGAAGGCGCTCGTCAAAGGCGCGGCGATTGGCCAGGCCGGTGAGACCGTCGAGCGAGGCGAGGAGGCGGTAGCGGGCTTCGCTTTGCTGGAGGGAGACTTCGAGCTCGGTGCGCTCTTCCAGCAAGGTGGCGACGAGGAAGCAGGTGAAGAGCGCGACGGCAAGGAAGATCTGGACGACGACGATGCGGTGAAGCATGCGGTGGTCAACGTCGAGCATGAGCGGGCCGTAGCCGTTGATGGTGAGGGGGATGGAGATGACGGCGATGACGCAGACGGCGAGGACTGTGCCGGGGAATCCGAGGCGGAAGACGACCACGAGAAGCGCGGGGACGATCAGGAAGATGAGCGAGTCCTGGTTGTGGGTGAAGACGAACAGCGTGGCGAGCGCGGGGATGAGCAGGAGACCGAGGGTGTTGAGGAGCCGGCGGCGGTGAAGGATGTGGAAGAAGCCGGGGCGGAGGAGGATGAAGGTGAGGGGCGCCATGATGGACATGCCGAGGATGTCGCCGAGATACCAGGTACGGAAGAGGGTGAGCCAGGGGCCGGCGTTGACGAAGAGGAGGGTCCAGGCAGCGCCCAGCGCGCTGGTAACGGCGGTGGCGCCGATGACGGCGATGAAGAGGAAGCCGACGAGGGGTCTGCGACGGGAGAGGTTGAAGGGGCTGCCGAAGAAGTAAGTGAGTACGAGGGCGGAGAGGATGACCTCAACGGAGTTGGCGAGGGAGACACCGAAGGCGAGGGCAAAGCGGTCGCCGTAGAGGACGTCGGCGAGGGTATCGGCGAAGAGGCCGATGGCGAAGTACTGGATCCAGAGGCGGCGGGGACGAAGAATGACGAGGGCGAAGAGCATGCCATTGGTGAACCAGATGGTGGCGACGCCCTCAGAACTGTTGGAGAGCTTGATGCCGAGCCAGGAGAAAAGGAGCAGGACTAGGAAGGTGATGGCGAGCTCGAGCCAGTGCGCGAGGCCTTGCGGCGACGCGGGTGGGAACGCGTCGGGGTAGAGGAGGCCTTGCGGGTTTGGCGGAGTGAAGGGCTCGGCTCGCATGGGTAAGTAACAGTATCCACGAAAGTTGAGGAGACGGGCGATGAATTGATCGCGTGGCGAAGAAGCGCAGCTGCAGGAACGAAGCTTCATGGAGCGGGCAGGACGAGGGGTCGTCGCTGAGGCTAGCGGACGCCGTGGGGCATAACGGGATTATCTTGAAGGCGGGAGGATGGAGGGGTCAGGCGCGGCGCGCGTTGAGGGAGTTGCCGGGATATTCGCTGGCCATGGTGCTGGGCTCGCTGGGAACGATTTTGGGTTTGATCGCGAGGGCGATGGCGTAGTCGACCTTGCCGCCGCAGAAGCGGCAGTTGGTTTCGCGGATCTCGGCGTCGATCTCTTCGATGGTCTGGCGAAAGGGTCGGAGGCAGGCGGGGCAGTTGAGGAGGACGTGGTTGGACTCGAAGGGCATGCGGGATTCGAGGTCGATCCAGAGGGGCGTTGGGGTGCGATGGGAGAAGAACGAGGTGTGACCCAGGTGGGCGGCCAGGTCCATCAGCTCGAAGAGGCTTGCCAGGCCGGATGCCTTTTCGTGAAAGCCATCGGCGGCAATGCCTTTGGGAACAGTGTTGCCGGAGTAGGCGCCGCTGGTGGCGATCACGTGGATCTGGGGGTAGAGTCTGCGGACGACGGAGAGGAGCTCGAAGCCGGACATGCCGGGCATGTTGAGGTCGGAGAGGAGGATGTCGGGCACGCAGGAGCGGATCATCTGGAGCGCGGCAAAGCCGTCTTCTGCGGAGCGGACGGTGAAGTCGCGCATGGTAAAGATCTGGGTGAGGAGGTAACGCGTGTCGGGTTCGTCTTCGACGATGAGCAGGTTGAGATTGGTCTTCGACATAAGGATTTCCTTTCTGTCTGGTGGGCGAAAGGAGCGTGAATCAAGACTGTCACGGGGCGCGAAACTTATCTGTTCTAAAGCGAACGGATGCAACGGATGGCGTGCTGTTAATCGGCTGCTGGACGCAATTTCTTTGATGGGACTGATTTGGGCGGCACAGTGCGGGTGCGCTCGCGCCCTTCGATTTCCATGGGTGGGCGCTCGGAGTTATGGCCGCTGAACTGGTCGTGCAGGACGACGTTGAGAAGGGATTTGTGGACGCGGATGCGTCCGTTGTATTCGATGAATCCCAGCTTGCGAAAGCGATTCATGAAGAAGCTGACGCGGGAGCGGGTGGTGCCGATCATTTCGGCGAGGGCTTCCTGGGTGATGGCGGGGATGAGGGTTTCGGGCTCGCCGGGCTTGCCGAACTCGGCCATGAGGAGGAGGGTGCGGGCGAGGCGCTTTTCGCTGGAGTTGAAGAGCTGGTCGACGAGGTCGGCCTGGGTCTTCATGCCGCGAGCGAGGAGGAAGCGGAGGAAGAAGTCGGAGAAGGTGTGGTCGTCGTGGAGGGCCTGAATCATCTCGTCGCGATTGATTTTCATGGCGGTGCAGGCGGTGACGGCTGAGGCGGTGGCCATGCGCAGGCCGCCGGCGCCGGCGATGGATTCCTCACCAATGAACTCGCCTGGGACCAGTAGGGTGATGGTGGCTTCTTTGCCGGCCTGGGAGACGACGGTGAGTTTGGCGCGGCCTGCGGTGAGATAGAAGACGCAGTTGGACTCTGTGCCTTGGGAAAAGAAGGCCCCGCCTGGTTTCAGGTGGACGAGTTTACGACCTGGACCTTCAATATTCAGGAATTCAGTAAAGGAAAGCTTGGGATCACTTTTGGTCTTCATTGAGTGTCCTTTCGTGGCTGGCATGTGGCGGTTCCTCGGCGCCACTACCTTGTCAACACGTGCCCGGTGATCATGGCCCGAATACGACTAAGAAAAGCGACTCCAGATAAAGGATCATTCAGGATACTTGGTCGGCGATGGTCAAAATAGCTCGCTTTACAAATAAATTATGGAGACGGGCAACCCGAGGGACGTATTTCAGATCGCCGCCTTTCGCAGGGGATATCGCCCCAAACGACACAAGGGGGAGAGCGATTCGCTCTCCCCTCGTGTCGTCGGAACCTGTAGAAGCTATTTTTTCTCTTGATGGCCGCCGAATTCGTAACGCAGCGCGGAGAGGAGTTTGTCGCCGAAGTCGGCTTCGCCGCGGGAACTGAAGCGATCGAAGAGAGCGGCGCTGAGGACGGGCGCTGGAACGGATTCGTCGATGGCGGCTTTGACGGTCCAGCGGCCTTCGCCTGAGTCGGAGACGCGGCCAGCAAACTTGCTGAGGTCGGGGCTCTCGAGGAGGGAGGCGGCGGCTAGATCGAGAAGCCAGGAGGAGACGACGCTGCCGCGACGCCAGACTTCGGTGACGTCGGCGAGGTTGAGGTCGTACTGGTAATTTTCGGGATCGCGGAGGGGCGTGGTTTCGGCGTCGGAGTCTTGCTTGGTTTTGCCGGCGTTGGCGTGGTGGAGGATGTTGAGGCCTTCGGCGTAGGAGGCCATCATGCCGTACTCGATGCCATTGTGGACCATTTTGACGAAGTGGCCGGCGCCGTGGGGGCCGCAGTGGAGATAGCCGTGCTCGGCGGTGCCGCCGATCTTTTCGCGGCCGGGAGTGCGGGGGGCTTCATCGATGCCGGGGGCGAGAGACTTGAAGATCGGTTCGCAGCGCTGGAAGGGGGCGTCGGAGCCACCGATCATGAGGCAATAGCCGCGGTCGGCTCCCCAGACGCCGCCGCTGGTGCCTACGTCGAGGTAATGGATGGACTTGGGCTTGAGGGCTTCGGCGCGGCGAATGTCGTCCTGGTAGAAAGAGTTGCCGCCGTCGATGAGGATGTCGTCGGGCTGGAGGTGGGGAAGGAGGTTGGCGATCACCTCGTCGACTACCGCGGCGGGGACCATGAGCCAGATGACGCGGGGGGTGGTGAGTTTCTGGACGAAGTCTTCGGGGGTGGTGGCTCCGGAGCCGCCTAGCTTGGTGAGGGTGTCGATGGTGGCTTGGTTGCTGTCGAAGCCTACGCATTGGTGACCGGCTTTGATGAGGCGCTGCACCATGTTCATGCCCATTCTTCCCAGGCCTACCATTCCTAGTTGCATTTGTGTGTCTCCTTGTGTGTTGGATGTTGGGCCAGTGTAGATGTGGCGTAGCAGTTGCGATACAGATATTGCTTATCCTTCTGATGCCGTCGAAGGGACGCGAGGACGAGGGAGACGCTGAAGCTTAACGAGCTCGTTCACCGTATAAACAGATACGTTTGTTCATTAAGCTGAGGTGTATTTGATGAAAAGGCTTTGTGCTGGGCTCATTGTTCTGCTCTGTTCTGTTTCTCTGCATGCTCAGAAGACCCGGATGGCGCAGGAGCTGCCGTATGCGAAACCGGGTATGGATTACCCGATGGTGGTTCATGTTTACGGGGTACATATCCGCGCTGATTGTTCGCTGGGGCACTGGGAGGGGCAGTGCGCCGATGTGCTTTTTGCCGATATCACCTCAAATGGGCGAAAGCTCGAATTGGTGAGCAGCGACGCTATCCCCGAGGATCCCTACAATAAGACGAGGCTGCTGTCGTTTGGAGACGTCCATGCGCGCGTATTGAAGAATGCTCCCGGGACGGAGCTGGGAGACGAGTACGAATTTCTGCTGCCGAATCGTAGGGTCTTGAAGTGCGTCGTTGTGGGGATGACTGAATAGGCCTGGAACCTCTTGCGTGCCGGCCCTGTGTGGCGTGAAGGACGATTTCTGGTGAAAGTGCCTGTGAATTGTCAGTCTGCAGATTGACCTTTCCCCCGAAATCCGGCATACTTAGAAGGTTGTCTGCACTCCTATGCAGGCTAGTCGGGACCACGCCCTTGCGGAACAGTGCAAGGCCTTCGCCGGAAAGGCGTTAGGTACGGGGTGGGAGACGAGGAAATAATGGCAAAGAAGCTATCCAAGAATATTACGAAGGCGCGCGCGCTTGTGGAGCAGCGTCCTTATACGATCGGCGATGCGATTCCCCTGTTGCAGAAGGCCAAGTACGCCAAGTTCGACGAGACCGTCGACCTGACCATGCGGCTGGGTGTTGATACGCGTCACGCTGACCAGATGGTCCGCGGAACGGTTGTTCTACCCCACGGGCTGGGCGGCAAGTCGAAGGTTGTGGCGGTTATCGCTTCGGGCGATAAGGTCAAAGAGGCTGAGGCTGCCGGCGCTGAGTTCTTCGGTGGCGAAGAGCTGGTCGAGAAGATCCAGAAAGAGAACTGGACCGATTTCGACGCCCTGATCGCTACGCCGGACATGATGCGTTCGGTTGGACGTTTGGGCAAGGTCCTCGGACCGCGTGGCTTGATGCCGAACCCGAAGACGGGTACCGTGACCACGGATGTGGCTGGAGCTATTCGCGAGATCAAGGCCGGTAAGGTTGAGTTCCGCGCCGATAAGACCGCGCTGGTTCATGTGCCGGTTGGCAAGCTTTCGTTCAGCGCGCAGAAGTTGCAGGAGAATGCGTTGACGGTGATCTCGTCGGTGGTGAAGGCTAAGCCTTCGGCTGCCAAGGGCAAGTACATCAAGCGGATTGTGCTGAGCTCGACGATGGGCCCCGGCATTGAGCTTGAGGCAGCTGTTGCGGATGTGGCTACGAAGTAAGCGCGGCTTTTAGCTTCTAGCTTGCAGCTACCAGCTAAGGACCGACCAGGATTGAGTTTTACTCCCGCGGAGAGTTTGGCCCGGTGAGATACAGATTGAGCTAGCAGCTGCAAGCCGCAATTCGGCTGAAAGCTAAGAGCTAGCAGCTAAAGGCTGGTTTTATATGGCATTGACCAAGGCGAAGAAGAACGCAAAAGTAGCGATGCTGGCGAGCGAGCTTGAGAGCTCGACTACGGCCATCATCGGCACGTTCAAGGGGCTGACTGCCTCGAAGGACTTTGAGCTGCGCAAGGTGATCCGCGAAGCGGGCGGCGCTTACCACGTGGTGAAGAACAAGCTGGCGGCGAAGTCGTCGGAAGGCACCAAGGTAGAGGCTGCACTGCAGGGTTTGAAGGGTGTGAACTCGGTTGCGTACACGTCGGGTGACCCGGTGGCGCTGGCGAAGGCGCTTTCGACCTGGGTGAAGGACAACGCGGAGTACACGTTCAAGCTGGGCATCGTCGACGGCAAGGTGATTACGGTCGCCGAGATTGACTCGCTGGCGAAGCTGCCGGGCAAGGAAGAGCTGTTCTCGAAGCTGCTGTTTCTCATTCAATCCCCAGCCCAGCGGTTGGCTACGGTCATCAATGCTACCGGTCGCAACCTGGCGGTCGTCGTGAATATGGCGGCGGAGCAGGGCAAGTTTGGCGCACCGGCGGCGAAGGCTGCACCGGTTGCCGAAGCACCTGCGGCAGAGGCTCCTGCAGCGGAAGCGGCAGTGGTCGAGGTTACGGCAGCGCACGTTGAAGAGGCTTCCGCGGGCGAGCAGCCTTCGGGCGCGGCTGAGCCGGAGAACGGCACGGCGTCGCAGGCTGGTGAAGCGGCGAGCACGGAACCGGCTGAAGGATAACAAGTTTCGTCGCAGTCTTTGGCGGGTGCGCAGTCTGGGCGCAACGGAAACCCACCGAAGGGGCGGCAGCTTAGAGCGGAAGACGGCTTTAGGTGAGTTGAATCAGCAGTATAGCGGTATCAAGTTTTGAAATTTGCAGTATACGGAGAGAAACATGGCGGACATTAAGCAGTTGGAAGATCAGATCGTTAGCCTCAGCCTTCTTGAGGCTTCGGAGTTGGTAAAGAAGCTTGAGGAGCGCCTTGGCGTTTCGGCAGCGGCTGCGGTTGCTGCGGCTCCTGCGGGCGGCGGTGCGGCAGCGGCTGCGCCGGTTGAAGAGAAGACCGAGTTCACCGTCATCCTCAAGGATGCTGGCGCGAACAAGATCAACACCATCAAGGCCGTACGCGAAGTCACCGCTCTTGGGCTGAAGGAAGCCAAGGACCTGGTCGATGGCGCGCCCAAGGCGTTGAAGGAGAACATTTCGAAGGAAGATGCAGCTGCCATCGCGAAGAAGTTTGATGGCGTTGCGACCGTCGAGATCAAGTAACGACGGCCGCAGTTTGAGGAGGAGCAGGTCTGGACCTCGGGTTCGGGCCTGTTGAAATCCTCCGGTTGCAGCCGAGGCAGATGTGCGGTAATCTCTCTGATGGGAGACTGCCGCAGCTGCCTCGGCGCAACGTTTTTCTGCGGATCTCGAAAGCTTAGAATCTAACGGCGTCTAACTGGCATCTAACAGTTACATACTATTGAATTAGTGGTTTTATCCGGTTCATCCTGGCAATGCGAAGCAGGTTATGGAGCCGGCCACCTTGTGGTTCGAGCGGCGGGTCCGCAGGGTGCAAACGTGCGACAAGCGGCAAACGTTGAGACCCGTACGGCGTACGGGATCAAAGGGCGGCGATTATCCACCGTTTCTGTATCAACTCACTTACGAATAGCGTATGCGCGCTCTCCGGGCAGGCTGTCCCGCAGGGCGCTTTCGCCGTCTCTGGCGAAACGGGCGCTGTAGTGGCACCAAACAGGTAGTAACAGATTTAGATCTTACTCCTGTCCCATGGGATGTATGGCTGTTGTAACAGATTTTGCCTTGTGTACGTAAGGCGTCGGCACCACCCAGGTTTCCACCCCGCAGAATGCTTCGCTGGGGTTTCTGTACTACGCGCTTCAGGTGCGATCTCTGCGAGGAGAGGCTGCACCGGAACAGGCGCACATCAAGTCCAATGAGAGATGCCGCAGATGCGGTGGTTTCTCCCTTCCGAGGGTAGTAGCTCCAAGCGGGCGCACTCCGGAGGGCCTCGAGCCAAGCAGAAGGTCAGCCCCAAGAGGCTGACCGAGCAACAGGAGAGAGCATGTCGAAAACAAACCCCACCGAAATGCGCGCGATCCGCACCCGACTGGATTTTTCCAAGATTCCGACGAGCATCCAGATCCCCAACCTGATTGAGGTCCAGCGCCGCAGTTATGAGCGCTTCCTGCAGATGGACAAGCTGCCCCGCGAACGCGAGGACAATGGCCTGCAGTCGGTCTTTACCTCCGTTTTCCCGATCACTGATTTCCGTAACGTATCCGAGCTTGAGTTTGTCGATTACTCGATCGGCAACTGGGAGTGCAAGTGCGGCTACCTGAAGGGTCTGAACCACCTGCGCACCGCTTGTACGAGCTGCGGGCACATGGTCATTACCGACCCGTTCCATCCCGGCGACGTACTGTGCAAGTTCTGCGGAACGTACAACAAGAACACGCCTGACTTCTGCACCAAGTGCGGCGACCCGGTGGGTCTGCAGCTGAAGTACGACCAGGCTGAATGCGAAGAGCGCGGCATGACCTACTCTGCGCCGCTGAAGGTGACGATTCGCCTGAAGATTTACGACAAGGACCCGGAGACGGGCGTGAAGACCCTGCGCGATATGAAGGAGCAGGAAGTCTTCTTTGGCGATATTCCGCTGATGTCGGCTAACGGTACGTTCATCGTGAACGGTACCGAGCGCGTCATTGTGTCGCAGCTGCACCGTTCGCCTGGCGTCTTCTTTGAGACGGCGAACAACCGCACCTACTTCCTGGGCAAGATCATTCCGTACCGCGGTTCGTGGGTCGAGTTTGAATACGACCAGAAGAACACGCTGTATGTGCGCATCGATCGCAAGCGCAAGTTCCTGGGAACGATCTTCCTGCGTGCGCTTGGTTTGCGTACGGATGAAGAGATTCTCAAGACGTTCTACGTTGTCGACACGATCACGGTGAAGGATGGCAAGCTGTTCTGGGCGGTGACGCCGGAAGAGACGCCGACGAATCTGGTCGGTACGCGCTCGGCCATTGCTTTGCATGGTGCGAAGAAGGAAGAGTTGGTTGCTGCGGGCAAGAAGATTGGTCCGTCGTCGATCAAGCATGTCCGCGCTGCGGGCATTGCGCAGATTGAGGTTGAGCCTAGCGAGTTCGACGGCGCGATGATTGCGGCCGACGTGATCGACATGGGCACGGGCGAGTTGCTGTATGAGGCTAACGGAGAGCTCACTGCCGACAAGCTGCACAAGATCATTCAGTCGGGCGTGACCAATCTGCAGGTCTTCTTCCCGGAGCGCGACGATGTGGGTAACATCATCTCGAACACGTTGCGGCGCGACTCTGTGCGCAAGCCGGAAGAGGCGCTGATTGAGATCTACCGCAAGCTTCGCCCGGGCGACCCACCGACGTTGGATACCGCGACTGCGCTTTTCGAAGGCATGTTCTTCGATCCGCGCAAGTACGACTTCTCGCGCGTTGGCCGTCTGAAGTTCAACATCAAGCTGTATGAGAACCAGGATCCCAGCGGGCTCGACAAGCGCACGCTGACGTCTGAGGACTTCTACGGCACGATTCGTTACCTGCTGAAGCTGCGCAAGAATATCGGCAACGTCGACGACATCGATCACCTTGGCAACCGCCGCGTTCGCGCGGTCGGCGAGCTGATGGAGAACCAATTCCGCATCGGTCTTGTTCGCATGGAGCGCGCAATCAAGGAAAAGATGAGCGTGTATCAGGAGATGTCGACGGCGATGCCGCACGACCTGATTAACGCGAAGCCGGTGATGGCAGCGATTCGCGAGTTCTTTGGGTCCTCGCAGTTGTCGCAGTTCATGGATCAGACGAATCCGCTGTCGGAGATTACGCACAAGCGGAGGCTTTCTGCCCTTGGACCTGGTGGTCTGTCGCGTGAGCGCGCTGGCTTTGAAGTCCGCGACGTTCATCCCACTCACTACGGACGCATCTGCCCGATCGAGACGCCGGAAGGTCCAAACATTGGACTCATCTCGTCGCTGTCGTGCTTTGCACGGATCAACGAGTACGGCTTCATCGAGAGCCCTTATCGCAAGGTGAAGGACGGCGTGGTCCTGGACTACGTTGCTGTCACCAACGCCGGCGAGTCTGGTTTGCGCCAGGGCGACTTCCTCGAGATTTCGGATTCGGTGAAGCAGAACAAGCAGCTGAAGAAGGACGGCAAGCGCACGATGGATCTCGAGCCGTTCAGCTTCTATCTTTCGGCTTGGGAAGAGGACCGTCACACGATCGCGCAGGCCAACATTGGCCTGGACGAGAACCTGCACATAGTTGAGGATCTCGTGAATGCGCGTAAGGCTGGCAACTTTGTGCTGGTGCCGAAGGGTGAGGTCGATTATGTCGACGTCAGCCCGAAGCAGCTGGTATCGGTTGCGGCTTCGCTGGTTCCGTTCCTCGAGCATGACGATGCGAATCGCGCCCTGATGGGTGCGAACATGCAGCGTCAGTCGGTGCCCTTGCTTGTTGCTGAGGCTCCGTTTGTTGGTACGGGTATGGAAGGCGTAACGGCGCGCGATTCTGGCGCTGTGATCCTTGCAAAGCGCAACGGCATTATTGACTCGGTCGACTCCGAGCGCATTATCGTGCGCGTGGAAGGCGAGCATCATCCGACGCAGTTGTCGCGTGAAGTTGGTTCGGATATTTATCAGCTGACCAAGTTCAAGCGGTCGAATCAGAACACCTGCATCAACCAGAAGCCGGTGGTGCGCAAGGGTGATCGCGTAATCAAGGGCCAGGTGATTGCGGACGGTCCGTGCACGGAGCAGGGCGAGCTTGGTCTCGGCCGCAACGTGCTGGTGGCCTTCATGCCATGGCGCGGGTACAACTTTGAGGACGCGATTCTGATCTCGGAGAAGCTGGTCCGCGAGGACTACTACACCTCGATTCACATCGAGGAGTTCGAGATTGAGGCGCGCGATACGAAGCTTGGACCGGAAGAGATCACGCGTGATATTCCGAACGTTTCGGAGCACGCGCTGCGTGACCTGGACGAGTCGGGCATCATCCGCATCGGAGCGAAGATTGGTCACAACGACATCCTCGTCGGCAAGGTAACGCCCAAGGGCGAAACCCAGTTGACGCCGGAAGAGAAGTTGCTGCGCGCGATCTTCGGCGAGAAGGCAGGCGACGTTCGTGATGCCTCGCTGACGTGCCCTCCGGGCATCGAAGGCACGGTTGTGGATGTTCGCATCTTCTCGCGCAAGGGTCAGGAAAAGGATCAGCGCGCGTTGCAGATCGAGCAGGAGATGATCGAGAAGCTGGAGCGCAACTTGGCGGATGAGATTCGTATTCTCACCGACGAGCGCCTCAAGCGGCTTGAGAACATTCTTGGCGCGAAGGAAGTACTCGCTGATCTGCACGATGAGCGCACCAACAAGAAGCTGCTGACCAAGGGCGACATTCTGAACCGCGACATCATCGAACTGATCTCGACGCGCAACCTGAAGCGTATTCGCTACGCTGACAAGGATCCGCGTGTGAACGAGCAGATCGACGAGATCGAGGAGATGACGTCTCGCCAGATCGATGTGCTGCGCAAGATCACCAACGAGAAGATCGGCAAGATGCAGAAGGGCGATGAACTTTCGCCTGGCGTCATCAAGATGGTGAAGGTCTATATCGCGATGAAGCGCAAGCTGTCGGTTGGCGACAAGATGGCCGGACGCCACGGTAACAAGGGCGTGATTGCGCGCATTCTTCCTGAAGAAGACATGCCGTATCTGCCCGATGGGACTCCAGTGGAGATCGTACTCAATCCGCTCGGTGTGCCTTCGCGTATGAACGTCGGTCAGATCCTCGAAACGCATCTTGGCTGGGCTGCACATGAGCTCGGCGCGAAGGTTGCCGCACTCGCTGAGCAGCACAACAAGGCCAGCGAAGTGAAGGAGATCTTCAAGGATGCGTTCAAGAATACGGCGGCACTGAACCAGCTGTTGGCACTCGATGACGAGCAGACGATTCGCGTCGCTGCCGGCATGAAGCGCGGCATCTGGTTTGGAACGGCGGTGTTCGACGGCGCCAAGGAGAGCGAGATCAAGGCGCTGCTTGCAGCGGCTGGACTCCCGAGCTCGGGCAAGAGCGAGATGTATGACGGCATGACGGGCGAGCCATTTGAGCAGCCTGTGACGGTCGGTTATATCTACATGCTCAAGCTGAGCCACTTGGTCGACGATAAGATCCACGCTCGTTCGATCGGACCGTACTCGCTGATCACGCAGCAGCCGCTGGGTGGTAAGGCGCAGTTCGGCGGACAGCGCTTCGGTGAGATGGAAGTGTGGGCGCTTGAGGCTTATGGCGCAGCTTACATCCTGCAGGAGTTGTTGACCGCGAAGTCCGATGACGTCTATGGCCGTACGAAGATCTACGAGGCCATCGTCAAGGGTGAGGCAGCGATCGAGCCGGGCGTGCCCGAGTCGTTCAACGTTCTCATCCGCGAGCTGCAGTCACTCTGCCTCGATGTTGAGCTGGTGAAGAAGACTGCGACGGCGGAAGAAGTTGTGCCGCTGCCGGAGCTTGCTGTCGCGGATTAGTGCTTGATTAGTGATCGCCGCTGTTGTCGGCTCCGGGCTTGTGTAATGGCAGGAGCCGACGGCAGAGGGCGAGAAAGTTTGAAGGGATGAGGCCGGAAGATTGGATCATCTCGAAGGCAATAGAAATAGAAATCGAAACAGCAGCGAAGCTCGCAACACAGGCTCTTGAAGTTGAAGAGTGAAGCACAAAGTTGGTATCGAGCTAAGCACTGCACACGGAGAGAAAAAATATGTTCCGCTCCAGCCCCTTTGAAACAACCAGTCCGATTACGGACTTTGACTCGATTAAGATCCAGCTCGCGTCGCCCGAGAAGATTCGCTCGTGGTCGCATGGTGAAGTCACCAAGCCGGAGACGATCAATTACCGCACGTTCAAGCCGGAACGCGATGGCTTGTTTTGCGCGCGCATTTTTGGACCGATCACCGACTGGGAGTGCCTGTGCGGCAAGTACAAGCGCATGAAGCACCGCGGCGTGATCTGCGACAAGTGCGGCGTCGAAGTCACGCTGTCGAAGGTTCGTCGCGAACGCCTCGGCCACATCGAGCTGGCATCGCCTTGCTCGCACGTCTGGTTCTTTAAGGGCCTGCCGTCGCGTATTGGTCACCTGTTGGACATCTCGCTGCGCGAGCTCGAGGCTGTTCTTTACTTCGAGAGCTACGTTGTGGTCGATCCAGGCGACGCGCCCGTGAAGGAGCGCGAGGTCATCAAGGACGAGAACCGCTTCCGCGAGCTCGACCAGCAGTATCGGCCGTCTGGTTTCAAGGCCATGATGGGCGCCGAGGCCATTAAGGAATTGCTGAAGCGCGTTGAGGTCAACGAACTCGCCATCGAGATGCGCGAGCGCATGAAGACCGAGACCTCGCTGCAGAAGAAGTTGAAGTATGCCAAGCGCCTGAAGGTCGTTGAGGCCTTCCGCCGCTCGGACAACAAGCCGCAGTGGATGATCCTGGACGTGATCCCGGTGATCCCGCCTGAGCTGCGCCCGCTGGTGCCGCTGGATGGTGGACGTTTCGCTACGTCGGATTTGAACGATCTGTATCGCCGCGTGATCAACCGCAACAACCGCTTGAAGAAGCTGATGGACCTGCACGCACCTGAGGTCATCGTCCGCAACGAGAAGCGCATGCTGCAGGAGGCTGTCGACGCGCTGTTCGATAACGGCCGCCGTGGCCGCGTGTTGCGCGGTGCGAACAACCGTCCGCTGAAGTCTCTTTCGGATACGTTGAAGGGCAAGCAGGGCCGGTTCCGTCAGAACCTGCTTGGTAAGCGCGTGGATTATTCGGGACGTTCGGTGATCGTGGTTGGACCCGAACTGAAGCTCCACCAGTGCGGTTTGCCGAAGAAGATGGCGCTCGAGTTGTTCAAGCCATTCATCTATCACCGTCTTGAGCAGACCGGCCATTGCACGACCATCAAGCAGGCCAAGGAGATGGTTGAGCAGCAGGATTCGATCGTCTGGGACATTCTCGAAGAGGTGATCAAGGACCACCCAGTGCTGCTGAACCGCGCACCGACGCTGCATCGTCTGGGCATCCAGGCGTTTGAGCCGGTCCTCGTCGAAGGCAAGGCCATCAAGATTCATCCGCTGGTCTGCACCGCCTTCAACGCCGATTTCGATGGCGATCAGATGGCTGTGCACATTCCGCTGAGCCCCGAAGCGCAGATCGAAGCTTCGGTGCTGATGCTGGCTTCGCACAACATTCTTTCGCCGGCCAGTGGTCACCCGATCACGGTGCCTACGCAGGATCTCGTGCTCGGCCTCTACTACCTGACCAAGGCAAAGCTGGGCGCCAAGGGTGAAGGCCGCGTGTTTGCGAACATCGAAGAAGTATTGATGGCGCTCGAGGCTAAGCAGGTCGAGACGCTGACGCCGATTCGTCTGCGCTACACCGGACCAGTGCTGGATATGACCGTCGCGTATGACGATCAGGACATTCTGCATACCGAGCCTGTTGAGTTCACCAAGCAGTTCATCAACACAACTGTTGGCCGCGCGATTTTGAACGACGCGCTGCCTGAGGGCATGCCGTTCGTGAATGGCCTGATGAAGAAGAAGGGCATTGGTCAGCTGATCAATTACCTCTATCTGAATCTCGGCCTCGAAGTGACCGTGAAGGCGTTGGACAAGATTAAGGAGCTCGGCTTCCAGTACGCGACGCGCTCTGGTCTGTCGGTTGGCCTGGACGACATGGTCATTCCGGATTCGAAGTACACGCTGGTGCACGAGGCGGAGAAGCAGGTTATCGCCATGCAGCAGCAGTATCTTGACGGATCGATCACCAACCTCGAGCGGTCGAACAAGGTCACGCAGATGTGGTCTGGCGTTACCGAGCGGGTTGCTGACGAGATGTTCAACAACATGAAGCGCGCGGACAAGGAAGGAGCCATGAATCCGATTTACATCATGGCCGATTCTGGTGCACGTGGTTCCAAGCAGCAGATTCGTCAGCTGTCTGGTATGCGCGGACTCATGGCGAAACCGAGCGGTGAAATCATCGAGACACCGATCACGGCGAACTTCCGTGAAGGTCTCACGGTGCTGCAGTACTTCATCTCGACGCACGGCGCGCGTAAGGGCCTGGCGGATACGGCGTTGAAGACGGCGGACTCTGGTTACCTCACGCGTCGCCTGGTTGACGTGGCGCAGGATGTCATCATTTCCGAGTTGGATTGCGGCACGGTGGAAGGCATTTACGTTACCCCGATCATCGAAGCCGGTGAGACGATCGAGCCGTTGCGCGACCGCATCATTGGCCGCGTGTCGCTCGAGAAGTTGAAGGACTTCGAGGGGAAGGTGATCGTCGAGATCAACGAAGAGATCGACGAAGATAAGGCCTCCGCAGTTCAAGCGGCGGGTATTGAGCGCGTGAAGATTCGCTCGGTGCTCACCTGCGAGTCGAAGCGCGGATGCTGCATCCTTTGCTACGGCCGTAACCTCGGCTCGGGCAAGATGGTTGAGATGGGCGAGGCTGTCGGCGTTATCGCAGCGCAGTCCATTGGCGAGCCTGGAACGCAGCTCACGATGCGTACCTTCCACATCGGCGGAACAGCGTCGCGTGTGCAGGATACGTCGCATCTTGAAGCCAAGAACGCGGGCAAGATCCACTTCATCAATCTCGTCACGGTTCGCGCGAAGGAAGGTGGACTGGTTGCATTCAACCGCAACGGATCCATCGCCGTCATCGACGCGAAGGGTCGCGAGAAGGAGCGGTATGCCATCGTCTACGGCGCGAAGCTGAAAGTAGAGGATGGGCAGGAGGTCAAGCTCGGCGACGTGATCGGCGAGTGGGATCCTTACACCTTCTCGATCCTCACGGAGATTGCCGGAACGGTGCAGTTCAAGGACCTGCAGGAAGGCCTCACGCTCAACGAAGAGATCGACGAAGTTACTGGGCTGGGACGCCTGGTCGTCGGCGACTCGTCCGATGAGAAGCGGCAGCCTGCGATCATCATCAAGAGCGCGAAGGGCACCAAGCGGTACCTGATGCCGTCACGTGCTCACCTCATGGTGCAGGATGGCGACGAGGTTTTCCCGGGAGATATTCTCGCGAAGATCCCACGTGAGACGACGCGTACGAAGGATATTACGGGCGGTCTACCGCGCGTGGTTGAACTCTTTGAAGCGCGTAAGACACGTGATCCGGCGATCATCTCGAAGATCGATGGCGTGGTGCGGTTTGGCGACGTCTCGAAGGGTCAGCGCAAGGTGTACGTCACCGCGGACAACGGCCAGGAAGAGGAGTACAGCGTTCCTCGCGGTGTGTACGTCAACGTCCAGGAAGGCGAGCGGTTGCGTGCCGGCGATGCTTTGATCGACGGACCTCGCAATCCGCACGACATCCTCGAGGTGTTGGGCGAGCGCGAGCTGCAGCAGTATCTGGTCAACGAGATTCAGGAGGTTTATCGTCTGCAGGGCGTGTCGATTTCGGACAAGCACATTGAGACGATCGTCCGCCAGATGCTTCGTTGGGTGAAGGTCGAAGAGGTTGGCGACACCAACTTCCTGCTCGAGCAGCAGATCGATCGCTTCCGGTTCAACGCCGAGAACCAGCGCGTGCTGATGGAGGGTGGCCGTCCGGCCATCGGACGTCCGCTGCTGCTGGGCATCACTAAGGCGTCGCTCTCTACCGACAGCTTCATCTCGGCGGCGAGCTTCCAGGAGACCACGCGTGTGCTTACCGAAGCGAGCATCAACGGCTCGGTCGACACGCTCCGCGGACTCAAGGAGAACGTCATCGTCGGCCGCTTGATTCCGGCGGGTACTGGTATGGCCTACTACCGCAACGTTCAGCTCTCACCGGAGCTGGAAGAGGCGGCGGCGCAGGTTCAGCAAGAGGTTACTGCGGCGATCGAAGCCGAGGAGCGCGAGCTGGAACAGATGCGCATGGAAGGCGAGCAGGAAGAAATGGCCGCAGAATAAACGACCAGCGAATAGCGGGTCGCGCAAAGGCAAGAACGGAAGGGCGGACTCGAAAGAGGCCGCCCTTCTTGTTTGGTTTAGGGACGGCTCTGTGATGAGTTCTTGCCGTTGCTTGCGGGCATGAGGCAAGATGGGAGATCGGAGAAACGGATGGGTGCGCCCATCGGAGATGCGGGTTCAAACTGTGAAGAGATTTCTTGCGGTGGTGTTGGTGGGTTTGGGTGGCGTGATTTACGCGCAGGTGCCGCGGGCAGAGCATCTGGTTTGGTCGGATGAGTTTAATGGGGCTGGTAGTGTTCCTGATCCGGCGAACTGGGAGTTTGAGACGGGTGGGAATGGGTGGGGGAATCATGAGCTGGAGACTTATTGTGCGCTGGGATCGGGGGTGGGGCCTTGTAAGACTGCGACGCCGAATGTGGTGGTGACGGATGGGTATCTGCACCTGGTGGCGCGACGGGATGCGGTTACGGGCAAGTGGACTTCGGCGCGGATGACGACTAAGGGGCTGCAGAGTTTTCAGTATGGACGGATTGAGGCGCGGATTCAGATTCCTGCAGGGCCCGGGGTGTGGCCGGCGTTCTGGATGCTTGGCGATAATGTCGTCGAGAGGCATTGGCCGGCGTGTGGCGAGCTGGACATCATGGAGAACATTGGCAAGGAGCCGGGGAAGATTCATGGGTCGGTGCATGGGATTGGGTTTACGGGCACGCCGCTGACGACGGTCGCCACGCTGCCGGCGGACGCGGAGTTTGCTGCGGCGTTTCACACGTACGGCATGATCTGGTCGCCGGGCAGGGTGCAGTATTACGTGGATGATCCGGCGCATCCGTATGCGACGTATACGCGGGCCGATCTGCCTAAGGGTGCGGTGTGGCCGTTCGATGATGGGCGGTATTTCTTTCTGTTGAATTTGGCGATGGGTGGAGATTGGCCGGGACCGCCGGCGGCTACTACTCCTGCGACGGTGGAGATGCTGGTGGATTATGTGCGGGTGTACCAGGATGAGCAGGTGAGTCTGACGAGTGGAAGTGCGGGAAAGCGGTAGGGATATGGTGTCTGTATGAGCGGACGTGTTGCGCTGGTGACGGGGGCTTCGCGGGGGTTGGGCGCGGCGATGGCGATGGCGCTCGCTGAGGCTGGACATCGCGTGGCGGTAAATTACTTTGAGCGCGCAGC
This sequence comes from Granulicella sp. L46, assembly GCF_009765785.1. Lineage (GTDB taxonomy): Bacteria > Acidobacteriota > Terriglobia > Terriglobales > Acidobacteriaceae > Granulicella. Next base: position 725,455 of record NZ_LMUT01000003.1, on the reverse strand, counting down.
GCGGGCTGAGGAGCTTTGTGCGGGACTGCGGGCGAAGGGGTTGGTGGCGCAGGCGTTTCAGGGGGATGTGCGGGATGAGGCCGAGGTCTCGCGTTTGGTGAGCGAGGTCGAGGCGGCGCTGGGCGCGATTGAGGTGCTGGTGGTGAATGCTACGGGGCATCAGCCGCTGCTGTCGATTGAGGAGCAGACGTGGCAGGCGTATTTGGATCAGATGGAATTTTTTGTGAAGTCTCCGCTGCTGTTGATGAAGGCGGTGTTGCCGGGGATGCGGGCGCGCGGGTTTGGGCGGGTGATCCAGATTGGCAGCGAGGTGGTGGAGCTGGGGAATCCGCGGTTTGCGAATTATGTGGCGGCGAAGGCGGCGCAGCTGGGACAGACGCGGTCGTGGGCGCGTGAGCTAGGGGGGTCGGGAATTACGGTGAATTTGGTGGCGCCGGGATGGATTCCTACGGAGCGGGCGTTTGATGCGACGGAGGAAGAGAAGCTTGGGTATGTGCGCGGAGTTGCGCTGGGACGCATGGGTTTGCCGGAAGAGGTTGGGCGGGTCGTGGCGTTTCTGGCTAGTGATGGGGCTTCGTTTGTGACGGGGCAGAAGATTGCGGTCAATGGCGGGAACACGATGGTGTGAGGGGGGAACGTTCTCAGTTCTCAGTTGTCAGTTCTCAGGAAAAGCGAAGCCCTGCGGCTGACAACTGACACCTGAGAACTGCGTGGAGCTAGGCTTCGTGGGCGGCTAGCAGGCCCTTGAGGTCTAGGGGGCGGGTGTACATGGTTAGGTTTCCGTTGGGGTCGCGGGGCCATTCGGATTCGGGGCGGTCCCAGTAGAGCTCGACGCCGTTGAGGTCGGGGTCGTGGAGGTAGAGGGCTTCGCTGACGCCGTGATCGGCGGCGCCGTCGAGAGAGATGTTGGCGGCGAGGAGGCGGCGGAGGGCGTCGGCCAGGGCGGCGCGGGTGGGGTAGAGGACAGCGAGGTGATAGAGACCGGTGGTGCCGGGGGCGGGAGGCTGGCCGCCGAGGGACTCCCAGGTGTTGAGGCCGATGTGGTGGTGGTAGCCGCCGGCGGAGAGGAAGGCGGCGGAGTCGCCCATGCGCAGCGTGATGTCGAAGCCGAGGACGCCGTGATAGAAGGCGAGAGCGCGGTTGAGGTTGGCGACGCGGAGGTGAACGTGACCCATGCGGGTCTGGGGATGGATGGGATTGACGCTAGAGCTCATGGGGTGGGAAGGCCGTTGGTTGGGGGAGGTTCGTTGGCGCTGGCGTCGAGGGCTACCTTCCACTCGCCGTGAACCTTCTTCCAGAAGGTAATGTAGCGACCGGTGGTGGTGGTGGATTTGCCGTCCTTCGCGATGGTTGTCGCGTCGTAGTGTCCCCAGGTGAAGCCGGTGTCGTTGGAGGGGCCGATCTGGGCGCCTTCGGCGTACCAACTGAGCTTGTAGGCGGCGGGATCCCAGTTGGCGATGGAGGCGATGGCGGAGCGGCCGAGGACGGCAGGCTGGCCATTGTTGAGGGTGACGCCGTCGTCGGCGAACCAGGAGCTGAAGGCCTTACCGCCGCCTTCGGTTACAGCCGCGGAGAACTGGCCTTCGAGTTTGAGCATCTCGAGAACGCCAGGTGGGAGATTCGGCAAGTGGAGGGGCGTGTAGGTGAAAGGCGCCTTGGAAGGGCTCGCTGGTGCCGGGACGGACGGGTTGGTCGAGGGACTGACGGCGCTGGCTGGCGGGAGGTTCTGCGCGTGGAGCGCGGCGGGACCGGTGAAGGTGGTGGCAGTGAGCAGAAGGACGAGGGTTAGTCGACTCATGAGGAGAATTGTACGTCTCGGATACGGCTGGGATACGACTGGGATATGGCTGGGACACGTTTGGGCGGGTGCGGCTGATATGCTTCGGGCCATGGGACATGGCAGGGCGAAGGGCGAGTTGCTGGTTGCGGCTGCGGGTGGGATGGTGGTGGGCGCCGGGGTTGTTATGAGTGCGATGCACGCTCCGCATGCCCTGGCGATGGGCGTGCGCTGGGCGGGTGTCCTGCTGATGATGGTGTATGCGTGGCGGCGGAAGAGTTTGACGCCGTGGATCTTTGTGGCGATGGTGGCGGGAGCAGAGCTGGGGTTCGATGCTCCGCATGTGGCCGTGCAGTTGAGGGTGTTGTCGGATATTTTTCTGAGGCTGATTCGGACGATTGTGGCTCCGCTGATCCTGGCGACATTGATTGTAGGGATCGCGGGGCATGGGGATCTGAAGAGCGTCGGGCGCATGGGGTTGAAGGCGCTGGTTTACTTCGAGGTCGTGACTACGCTGGCGCTGGCGGTGGGGTTGGTGGCGATCAACCTGACGAAGGCTGGTGTGGGATTGACGGTTTCGGGTGTGGCTCCGATCGTGACTGCGCCGGTGGCTACTCGGTGGGATGAGGTGTTGCTGCATGTGTTTCCAGAGAACCTGGCGAAGAGTATTGCCGAGGGGCAGGTGCTGCAGGTGGTGGTGTTCGCGGTGCTGTTCGGGATTGCGCTGGCTACGGTGAGTGAGGCCAAACGTGCGCCGGTGCTGCGGCTGTGCGAGAGCCTGAGCGAGGTGATGTTCCGGTTTACGAATGTCGTGATGTACTTTGCGCCGGTCGCGGTGGGAGCGGCGATGGCCTACACCGTGGGGAATATGGGGTTGGGCGTGCTGGTGAATCTTACGAAGTTGCTGGCGACGTTGTACGGCGCGTTGGTAGTGTTTGGTTTGTGCGTGCTGTTGCCGGTGGCGCTGTTGTTTCGTGTGCCGGTGCTGCGGTTTCTGCGCGCGGTGGCAGAGCCGGCGACGATTGCCTTTGCTACGTCGACCAGCGAGGCCGCGCTGCCGAGTGCGATGGAACAGATGGAGGCGCTCGGAGTGCCGCGACGGATTGTGGCGTTCGTGATTCCGGCGGGGTACAGCTTCAACCTCGATGGGTCGACGCTGTATCTGGCGGTGGCGAGTATCTTCGTTGCGCAGGCCGCGGGGATGCACCTGACGCTGGGTCAGCAGGTGGTGATGATGCTGACGCTGATGCTGACGAGCAAAGGCGTGGCGGGGGTTCCGCGGGCGATGCTGGTGGTGTTGCTGGCGACAGCTTCGCAGTTCCATCTGCCGATGGAGCCGATCTTTGTCATTCTCGGGATTGATGCGCTGATGGATATGGCGCGGACTACCGTGAACGTGGTGGGGAACTGTTTGGCTAGCGTGGTGATCGCGAAGTGGGAGGGCGAGTTTGGGACGGAGCCGGCTAGCGAAGTGGTGCGGGATGGGGCCGAGGCGTAGGGTACCCCCCCTCCCCCCTCTGGGTATGACTTGAGCTGTAAAGTATTCCATTCAGGCGGGTTAGACGGCAAAGTATCCCCTTCGGGTATGACTCAGGCTGTAAAGTAGTCCATTCAAGCGAGTTAGGTGGCAAAGTATCCCCCTGTTTGGGCGGCTTGTTGGGTGCGCCGTTAGCCCCACTCGGTGATATGTCGGGCCGTTGGCCCCTTTGTGGTGGCCTGTGTGGACGTGGTTTCGTTTCTTGTGGGAGGGTCTAGTTCAATTGTAGTGAGTTGGTGGGGGTAACTATGCCAACTTGCCTGGAGAGAAATCGCCAGTGGGGGCGCGGGTTTGGTGGGATTGGGTGGGTGCTGGGGTCTTGACATGCGGATTATGGGCTGTTTTTGAGAGCGGTTTGGGAGATTTATTTTTGGTGGGGCGAGGGGAAGGTAATCAGGGCCTCTGTGGAGCTAAAGCGCCTCCCTTCCGAAAAGGCGAGGGAAAAGGACGGGCGAAAGCGGGTTCGCTCGCTGCGCTCGGAATGACAATTTCTTTCAGAAATTGTCAAAGAAAAGCAACGGCAACGGCAACGGCGAAGGCATCAGCAACTGCAACGCTAGTGCCACCGCACCGCCACCGCCGGTGCCAGTGCCGGTGCCAGTGCTACTGCCAGTGCCAGTGGTAGTGCCACTGCCAGCGCCAGTTCCAGCGCGAGTGCCAATGCGGGGATCTCTCCACTGCGCATCACGAAAACTGGTGCGTGATGCTCTGGTCGAGATGACAGAGTTTGGCGTAGGGCTCGTCTTCTTAGGGTTGGGTGGACCAGCAGT
>NZ_LMUT01000003.1:297569-721169 GCF_009765785.1 Granulicella sp. L46 | reverse complement strand
GAGGGACTGGAGGTGGTTCCGGGTGCGGGAGGTTGGGGTGCGGGGCAGGGGGCTGGGGTGCCGCTGGGACCTTCGTTGACGTGGCGGTCCGCGCGGGGTGGAAGGATGTTGATGGAACGGAGCCAGGCGGTGGCTAGCTTGGGCCAGTTTTCTTCGGGGGCGTTGGGCGGGTGCATGCCGAAGCCGTGTCCGCCAGTGGCGTAGTAGTGGAGCTCGGCGGGGATGTGGGCGTCCATGAGGGCGGCGTAGTAGACAAGGGCGTTTTTGCCGTGGGTGCGGTCGTTCTCTGCCTGGATGAGGAAGGTGGATGGGGTGAACTCGTTGGGAGCGTAGACGGGATTGAGCTGAGCGTTGTCGGGAGGAAGGCCGAGGTAGGCGGGATAAACGATGATGGCGAAGTCGGCGCGGGCGCTGAGGTGGGTATTGGCGTCGGGTGCGGCGGGGGTGGAGGCGACGTGGTCGTCGTTGGGATGGGTGCAGAGGAGGACGGCTAGATTGGCGCCGGCGGAGAAGCCCATGACGCCGATGTGGCTGGGGTTGATGTGCCATTCGTCGGCGTGGGCGCGGGTGAGGCGCATGGCTTGCTGGGCGTCCTCGAGGTCAGAGGGGTCGGCAGGATAGTGACCAGCCTCGCCGCTGGGTTGAGGAACGCGGTATTTGACGAGGATGCAGGTGATGCCGATGGAGTTGAGCCAGTGGCAGGCGTCGGTGCCTTCGCCGTCGGTGACGAGGCGGACATAGCCGCCGCCGGGGAAGACGAGAACCGCGGCTCCGGTGTTCTGGCCGTGTGGCGGATAGACGGTGAGCGTGGGGATGGTGACGTTGGTGAGGCGGATGACGCGACGGCCGCTGATGAAGTTGTCGGTGGGCTGGGTGGTGTCGATTTCGGGAGCGGTTGTCTGGGGCGGCTCGGGGGTGGCGTGGGGCCAGAGCGGAAGTGTGAGAGGCGCGGTCTGGGCGTGGGCGGAGGGGAGAATTGCAGGGGTGAGGAGGAGGGTGCAGGTGATCAGGCCGATAGCGAGAGCGGGGCACTTCATGCCGACCATACTAATCCCAGTCTTGCAGCCTGTGCGGATTGGAGGGTCCTGCGCGGACGGCGGAGGGCTTCGCGCCGGACGTCGACGTGAGATTTGCCACGAACATGGGCAAAGGCTGAAGCAGATTCCCAGAGGGAATGACAGAAAGAAAAGCGAGGGCGAGAAACAGAAGCACGGCTGCAAGGAGTTTGGCTGGAACGTGGTGGCTGGGCGGCAGAGCCGGGTGAGAAATTCGGCGGCGTTGATGGGGGCAACGGGTGGAGGCAGGGTGTTGGTGGGGTGGGCAAGGAAATGCGGTGGGTTGGTACACTGGAGGGATACAGGTCGCGTCCTATGAACAAGAGGTCAGGGGTCCACGGTTTTCGAGCATGAGCGAATACTTAAGTAAGATCAAGTCGCCGGGGGATGTGAAGAAGCTTGGCCTCGTGGAGCTGGAGCGGCTGGCGGAGGAGATCCGTGAACGGCTGATCGTTGGGGTGGCCAAGACGGGTGGGCATATCGGGCCGAATCTTGGCGTGGTGGAACTTACCATCGCGATGCACTACGTGTTCGATACGCCGCGCGATAGCTTTGTGTTCGATGTGAGTCACCAGAGTTATGTGCACAAATTGCTGACGGGGCGCGAGAGCCAGTTTGAGACGATCCGGCAGCCGGGTGGGCTGAATGGCTTCATGCTGCGGACGGAGAGTGAGCACGACAGCTTCGGTGCGGGGCATGCTGGGACGGCGCTGAGTGCGGCGCTGGGTATGGCGGTGGCTCGGGATATGAGCGGTGGGGATGAGCACATTGTGGCGCTGGCGGGGGATGCGGCGTTTACCAATGGGATCAGCTATGAGGCGCTGAATAATATGGCGTCGACTAAGCGGATGATCATTGTGCTGAATGATAACGAGTGGTCGATTGATAAGAATGTTGGAGCGATTGCAGAGTACTTCCACAAGATTGCGACGAATCCGACGTATGTGAGCATGCATGATCGGGCGGCGGTGCTGGTGGAGAAGTTTGGCGGCAAGGCTGCTCGGCATATTGCGCGCAAGGCGGAAGAGGCGGCCAAGGGGATTGTTGGACGGGGCATGATCTTTGAGGAGTTTGGGCTGAATTATTTTGGCCCGGTGGATGGGCATAATCTGCCGATGCTGATTGAGACTTTTAAATTTTTGAAGAAGCAGAAGCGGCCGGTGGTGCTGCATGCTCTTACGCAGAAAGGGCGCGGTTTCCAGCCGGCGATGGAGAAGCAGAAGAAGTTTCATGGGCTGGGGCCGTATGATCCGGCGACGGGTGAGACGAAATCGACGGGACAGAAGACGTACTCGGAGGTGTTTGCGGAGAGTTTGACGAAGCTGGCGAATGAGAACGAAAAGGTCGTCGCTATTACGGCGGCGATGCCAAATGGGACGGCGCTGGATTTGTTTCGGCCACACCATCCGAAGCGATACTTCGACGTGGGGATTGCGGAGGAGCATGCGGTGTTGTTTGCCGCGGGCATGGCGACGAAAGGGTATCGGCCGTTCTGCGCGATTTACTCGACATTTTTGCAGCGGGCGTTTGACCAGGTGGTGCATGATGTCGCGCTGCAGAATCTTCCGGTGGTGTTCTGCATGGATCGCGGCGGCCTGAGTGGCGATGATGGGCCTACGCATCATGGGCTGTTCGACATCAGCTATCTGCGCGGCGTGCCGAACTTGATCCACATGGATCCGAAGGATGAGGATGAGTTGCAGGACATGATGTTTACGGCGCTGGAGCATGAGGGGCCTAGCGCGATTCGGTATCCGCGTGGGACCGGGACGGGCGTTGAGGTGAAGGTGCGGCCGGTGGCGCTGGAGATTGGCAAGGCCGAGGTGCTGAAGGATGGTCGGGATGTGGCGATCTTTGCGCTGGGCAACATGGTGGCTGAGGCAGAGCGCCTGGCGAAGATGCTGGAGGCCGAGGGGCATAGCGTTGCGGTGATCAATGCGCGGTTTGCGAAGCCGATCGATGAAGAGTGTGTTGTGCGCTTTGGTTCGCGGTGCGAGTTATTGGTAACGATGGAAGACCATGTGCTCGCGGGTGGTTTCGGGTCAGCCGTGCTGGAGTGCCTGAACGCACACTCGATGGAGGTGCCGGTACTGCGGGTGGGGTGGCCGGATTCGTTCATTGAGCATGGGAAGGTGGAGGCGTTGCGCGAGAAGTATGGGCTGACGGCAGAGGCGGCGATGGAGCGGTCGCGGCCGTTTTTGAAGAGGGTGGTTGCGGTTTGATACGTTAGAGCGATTGCTCGCTGGCTTCGATGGCGAGGAGTTCGAGGGTGCGGCGCTGGCGGTAGCGGAAGGTGGCGGTGAGCTGACGGTGGACAAACAGTTTGTCTGTTAGCGCGCTGAGGGCTCCGATCGAGCTGAGGGGGCCTAGGGGGAGTTCGTATTCGACTTCGTCGTGGAGGAGAGTACCGCTGCGATGGGGCTGGACGGTGTGGCAGTGACGCCGGTAGCGGAACGAGCCGTGGAGTTGGACGTCGCAGAAGCCTTCGAGCCAGCGGAAGTCTTCGATGAGGGCATCCCATGTGAGGCGGATGGGGGAGAACGGGAGGGGGCGAACGGTGATTGTGAGGCGCGTGCCGGTGCCGGCAGTGATGCGGTCGGAGCCGGGGAAGGGCTGGGGTGGTGGAGGCGGCGGGACGAGGGTGGAGTGCTCGATGCGCGCGTGCTGCCAGGTTGGCATGAGGCGCGGGAGGTTGGCTGGGTCGGCGAAGAAGGCGAAGACCAGCTCGATGGGGTAAGGCAGCCGCTGCTCGGTTTGGAAGTGGAGTCGCATGGGTTTCGTTGTGAGTGTAGCGGGTGGGGGGACAAGAACGGGAGACAGCAGGTTCGCTCGCTGCGCTCGGAATGACAATTTCTTTCAGATATTGTCCAAAGAAAAGCCGACGTAAAGGCAAAGCTGACGCTAGAGCAAAGGCAAAAGCCATTACAGAGGATCTTTCGCCGCGCGGCGAAAACGGGCAAAGGCTAGCGGCAGCGAGAGAAGCAACGATGGCGTCCCGAAGGACGCCACTGTTGGTTTATGGGGATGCTGGGTGGAGGAGCTTTAGTTAGGCATCAGGACTGCGTTGATGACCTGGATGACGCCGTTGGACTGATGGACGTTGGCGGTCGTGATCTCAGCCTTGCCACCTTTTTCGTCGGTGATCATGATGTGGCCCATGTGGTCGGTGAAGGTGAGCATGCCACCTTGAACAGTCTTAGCGGAGTAGGTGCCATTGCCCTTCTTGATCCAATCCTTCAGGTCCTTGGTGGTGATCTTGCCGGGGACGACGTGGTAGGTGAGGATCTTGACGAGGGTGTCGTGGTTCTCTGGCTTCACGAGGTTGTCGACGGTGCCGGCGGGGAGTTTCGCGAAGGCGTCGTCAGTGGGAGCGAAGACGGTGAAGGGGCCGGGGCCTTCGAGCGTGTCGACGAGACCGGCAGCCTTGACAGCAGCGACGAGGGTCTTGTGGATGGGCGAGTTGATTGCGTTCTCGACGATGTTTTTGGTCGGGAACATTTCAGCGCCGCCTACGGTGGGGTCCTTCATCTGGGCGGTGGCTGCGAAAGACGTGATGGCGAGCGCAGCGCTTGCCATGAGGGTGATCAAAGACTTCTTCATTGTGGTTTTCCCTTTCAAAGGTTGTTGCTGAAGATCAAGTGAGGAACAAAACCATTGCTTCGTCTCGCTGTTCCGTAGAGACGCACATCCTATCTACGCGGGTGAGTTGCAAGTGGATTGTTCCGCTCATGAAAGAAGATGCGAAAGAAGGATGGGTTTAACCGAGGATTCGGGGCAAGGTTTGAAGGCGTGGACAAAGAACTGGAAATTGTTCGGTGTGCGCAGGTCTAGATGGAATCAAAGAGAAGACGACGGTGGGCGACGATTGGCGGGAGGTGTGCAGGGAGAGGTTCACCTGCATTGACAAAGCGGCAGAGCAACCGTCAACTGAAGCAAGCGTATGGCCAGGCAAAGGGAGTTGCGAGGAAGAATGCACGAAAGGGGCGACCAATCCAGAATCAAGACGGCGCTGGCGCGCGTTGGCCATCAGCGCGGGTTGCTGTTGGTGGGGTTATTCAAGCTGAGTAAGGCGGTCTTCTTTACCGCAGTGGGAGCAGGTGCGCTGGACCTTATGAACAAGAACATCAACGACGTCGTGATACATGTGATCGACGCGTTGCGGATCGATCCAGAGCGACACTTTGTCGGGATATTGATGGAGCATGTGGGGCTGATTGATTCACATCAATTGAAGAGGGCAGGGATCCTGTCGTTTCTGTACGCGATGGTCTGCGTGGTGGAAGGAACAGGGTTGATGCTGGAGAAACGCTGGGCTGAATACTTCACGGTAACGCTGACGGCGATGGGCTTGCCGTGGGAGGGCTATGAACTGCTGCATCGGTATTCGCCGTATAAGGTGGGGCTGATGGTGATCAACCTGGCGGTGCTGCTGTATCTGGTGTGGATTTTGAAAAAGCGGCGCGAAGATGAGGGTGTGAGCTACGGTGGGGACGGGGTTGGGTAGACTACTTTCGCTTTTATTTCGCTTACAACAGGCAGAATGAGCTGGCAAGTACCCAGGCGGGGGCGAATCATTCGAGATAACACAAGATGTAGGGGTGGGGTACTCAAAAAACGCTAGATAATGGATTTTCCACATTTCCTTCGGAAAACCGGGGACGTAACCCTGAGATTTCACTTGCTATCCAGCGCCTTACGCTACATTCTTAGTGGAACGAAGTGGAACAAAGTGGTCAAAACAGGTAAGGCAAGGCCGAATCTGTGTTGATAGTACGGCAAACAAGGGCCAGGTAAGAGTCTTCGGGCAGGTACCCTTCGGGATTTGGTTCGGATTTGAGATGAGGATTTCAAATGTTTCGCGGCAATCACCCAGCGCGCGTTGATGAGAAAGGCCGGTTGAAGATCCCGGCTGACTTCAAGCGCCGTGTGGATGAGCTTTATGGACCGCAGTTTTTTATTACGAGCAAGGACGGCAAACGGGCTGAGCTGTACCCGATGAAGGAATGGGAGCGGATTGAGGATGCGCTGGCGAAGGCACCTTCGAGCGCTGCCAAGAAGAAGTTTCTGGATGTAACGAACTATTACGGCCAGGTTGTGGAGATGGATGCGCAGGGAAGGTTGTTGATTCCGCAATTGCTGCGCGAGGCCGCGACGCTGGCGAGCGATGTAGCTGTGTTGGGTATGCAGACGTACCTGGCGGTTGCCGATGACAAGAAGCACAAGGCGTCGCTTGAAGAGAATCCGCTGACAGACGCAGATATGGATGCGTTGGGAGCGGCAGGAATTTAGGTTTTCAAGTCCCTCAGTGGGACGCATGAGGCGGAAGGTATGGCTGAACCGCAACATGTACCGGTTCTTTTGGAAGAGAGTTTGAACTTTCTGAATGTGCGCGCGGGCGGCGTGATGGTTGACTGCACGCTCGGGTTTGGCGGCCACTCTTTGGCAATTGCGAAGAGGCTTGGAGGGTCGGGCAGGTTGATTTGCTTCGATCGCGATGAGCAGGCGATGGAGTTGGCACGGGCGCGGCTGGCGGGATTGGCCCAGGAGCTGGGAGGCGAGATGCCCACGGTGGAATTCGTGGGGCGGCCGTTCTCAGAGATTGCCGAGGTCATCTCGCCGGGCACGCTGGATGGATTGCTTGCCGATTTTGGCGTGAGCAGCATGCAGCTGGACGAGGCGCACAGAGGTTTTAGTTTCCGGTCGGATGGACCGCTCGACATGCGGATGGATACGCGGAGCGGGCTGACGGCCGAACAAGTGGTAAATCAGGCGGACGAAGAAGATCTCGCGAACTTGATTTACGAATTCGGAGAGGAAAGGAGGTCGCGGAGAATCGCCAGAGCTATTGTGCGGGCGCGGCCGGTAACGACAACAGCAGAACTTGCTCGCGTCATATCGGCCGTTGCCCCGCCAATAAAAGGCGAGAAGATTCATCCGGCGACAAAGACTTTCCAGGCACTTCGAATTCGAGTGAATGATGAGCTGGGCGAGATTCAAACGCTGCTGAAAAGCGCGGGATCTCTGTTGAAGCCGGGCGGGCGAGTGGTGATGATCAGTTTCCACTCTTTGGAGGACCGGCTGGTGAAGGACAGTTTTCGCGAGAGCGCGAGGCTGGGCGAACTGGAGATATTGACGAAGAAGCCGGCGACGGCGGTAGAGCAAGAAGCGCTGAGGAATCCGAGATCGAGAAGCGCGAAGTTGAGAGCTGCTGAACGGATTTTGAAGAGCTCAATGAGATCCGCAAAAAAGTTTTAGAGATCGGGCCGGGGTTGTCCTGCCGTGCTTTCAGGCGAAAGACAACCAATGTACGAAAATTCCCTTCCCCCATCAGCAACCCCGGCCCGGGTTGCACTCGCTAGACGAGTCGGGGAAAGGGGATGAAGAGATTGAGATTGCAAGGCGGAGGATGCGCGATGGCGACGATGGCAATAGGCGGACAAGAGATGGCGGAGATGCAGGCGAGGCCCAGCGTGCGCCGTGGGGCGAGCGTGGCTGAGCGGAACCGCGAGCTGTATGAGCAGCAGCGCGCGCGCCGTCGTGGGCCGACGCCTGAGATGTTTTTTGCTAAGCACATCGACAACAGCCGTATTGTGAAAGCGGATGATCCGGAGCGGCGCAAGGAGATGCGCAGTTTTACGATCGCGATGACGATGTTTTTTCTGCTGACGATGGTGTATGTGTGGCAGCACTTTTCGGCAATCGAAGTGGGCTATCGGGTAGAGGCACAGAAGACCCAGGTGGCGCAGTTGCAGGAGAAGAATCGTCAACTTGAGCTGACCGAGGCGCAGTTGAGTGATCCGAACCGGATTGACAAGATTGCGAAGCAGTTGGGACTCGACACACCGCAGCCGGGGCAGGTAGTACGGGCGGACGGGATGAGCGACACAACCGCGGTGATGGCGCAGGCGCGGATCCCCGTGCTAACCGAAAAGCTGACGGGCAACTAGGTGGCCGCGATGGCTGGTTGGCATCGCACAGAGTTTGGCATGGGAACAGGAATTCCAGGATGAAAGAGACGTCGCGTCAGAAGCTTACCGCACCCATACGACGGGTGCGGTTTGTCTACGTTGCGATGTTTTTCTGTTTCTGGGCGGGCGCGATTGCCGTCCGGTTGACGTGGCTGCAGGTGGTGCAGCACGGTACGTGGGTGGAACGTGCCAAGCAGCAGCAGCAGCGGACATTTGAGGTGGCGCCGCATCGGGGCGTGCTGTATGACCGCAACATGAAAGCGCTCGCGATGACGGTGCTGGTGGACAGCATCTATGCGGTGCCGAGCGAACTGGGGGACAACCGCGCGGACGATGCAGCGCTGCTGGCGAAGATTGTGCATGCAGATCCTCTGGATGGCTTCACGCGGGAGAAGGAGATCGATGCGCGATTTAACGCGTCGAAGCACTTTGCATGGGTGGCGCGTAAGGTGACACCGGATATTGCGAATCGCGTGCAGCAGCTTAATCTGAAAGGAATCTATCTTCAGAAAGAGTTCAAACGGTTTTATCCGAATGGAGATCTTGGCTCGCATGTGCTGGGGTATGTGGGTACGGACGATAACGGATTGGGTGGGTTGGAAGCGAAGTTCGATGATGAACTGCATGGAGAGCCGGGACACGAATATACGGCGATCGATGCGAAGCGGCATGTGCTGGGATCGGATGAGAGTGATCCGATTCCGGGTGAGAACCTGCAGTTGACGATCGACTCGAACATTCAGTACATGGCGGAGCGCGCACTGGATGCGCAGATGGCGAAGGTGAAGGCGTCGCACGGGACGATTGTGGTGCAGGATCCGCGTACGGGGCAGATCCTGGCGCTGGCGGTGAGCCCACGATTTAATCCGAATGATGCGCTGCATGTGGATCCGCAGGACCTGACGGATCTGGCAGTGAGCGATGTGTATGAGCCGGGGTCGACGTTCAAGCTGGTGACCTACGCGGCGGCGGTGGATGCGGCGGGTGTGAAGCCGACGGACATGGTGGACTGCCAGTTCGGTGCGATGACGATGTTTGGCCGCACACTGCATGATGACAAGAGCGATCGGTTTGGGGTGGTGACGGTGAAGTATGCGCTGGAGCACTCGAGCGACGTTGGCGCAGCGAAGATGGCGCTGAAGCTCGGGCCGGACAAGTTTTATAAGTACATGCGGGGATTCGGTTTTGGCGACCGCAGCGGAGTAGAACTGCCGAGCGAGACGCGGGGGCTGCTGGCGCCGCCGCGGAAGTGGGGATCGACGAGCATCCTGTCGATGGCGATTGGGCAGGAGGTAGCCGTGACGCCGGTGCAACTGGTGTCAATGGTGTCGGCGATTGCGAATGGAGGCGTGTATCTTCCGCCGCATATTTTGTTGCAGTCGAGCGATGCATTAAAGAGAGAAGAACACCTGGGGGCGAGCCCGTTTCATCCCGGGGAGGGGCTGCCGGCGACGTTGCCAGATGGAGCGCATCGGGTGATCACCGAGGCGACGGCGTCGACGATGCGGGAGATGATGGCGGGCGTGGTGAGTGAAGGGACGGGCAAGGCTGCGCAGTTAAACGGATACAGCTCGGCGGGAAAGACGGGCACGGCACAGAAGGTCGACCCGGTGACGCACACGTACTCGCACACGAAGGTAGTGGCGAGCTTTGCGGGGTTTGCGCCGGTGAACAATCCGGCGATCTCGGTGACGGTGGTGATCGATCAGCCGACTGTGGGAATACTGTATGGCGCGGAGGTAAGTGCGCCGGTGTTTCGCGAGGTGGCGCAGGAAGTATTGGAGTACCTGGGTGTGCCGCACGATCAAGCGCTGAAGACGGCACAGCAGATGAAGGAAGCACAGAACACGGTGGAGCCGGATGATGTTCCGGACCAGCATCTCGGGGACTTGAACGCGGTGTTCGACGAGGTGAACAGCCTGCCGGCGGATGATCCGCTGCGGCAGCCGGCGAACGCGGCGGCGATGGCGGAGAATCGCAACGCGGATGAGGCGTTCGAGGAGGCAGCAAAGGCGAAACCGAAGCCGGTTGGCTTGGAGGCGCTGCCGGACAAGGTGCTGGATGCAATCCATAAGCATGGAGGTGCGTCGGCACTTACTACGGTTGCCGCTGTGGATAGAAACGAGAGTGTGGCCGCGCCGCTGATTCGCCCACAGGTGCAGGTGCGGGACAATGGGGCGGTGGTGGTCGATCCAGGAAAGCGGGTAGCCGTACCGGACTTTCATGGCAACGATCTGCGAATGGTGGTGGAACGTGCGGGGGGGCTTCGGCTGCGAGTGCGGACGCTAGGCAGCGGGCTGGCGCAGGAGCAGGCTCCGTTGGCGGGCACAATGGTGCCGCTGGGGACCGAGATCGTGGTTCGGTTCATGCGATGATGTCTTCGTCACCAGGGGTGGTGGTTGTGGTGGGAGCGGTGGTGGGTGTGTTCGTTGGCTTGCTGGGCACCAGCGGAGCGATCATGATCCCGGTGATGATTTATGTGTTTGGACTGACGCAACTTCGAGCGCAAGGGACGTCTTTGTTCATTGCGCTACTTCCGATCTGGGCGTTTCCGCTAGTGCCGTATGCCCGGGCCGGGAATGTGGAATGGAAGCTGGGTCTGCTGTTGGCTGCGGGCGTGGCGGTGGGTGGATATTTGGGTGGCCACTGGGCGCAGGAACTGCCGGTCGGCATCGTTCGCAAAGGGTTTGCGGTGGTGCTGGCGGCGGTAGCGGTCCGATTGTTCCTGCAAAGGTAGAATCTTCAGAATGCAGTGGAGTGAAGCCAGAGCGGCCGTGAGAACCGTGGAGGTAGCGGGCCGGGGCGATATTGAGGTGCGCGGCGTGCAGTACGACTCGCGGAAGGTGAGCGCGGGCGATGTGTTTGTGGCGATGCGCGGTGGGACTACGGATGGGAATGAGTTTATCGACGCGGCGATCCGAAAGGGCGCGGCGGCTGTTGTGACGGACTCGCTGGAGAAGTTTGTGGATCTGCGGACGCAGCAGCCGGAGTTGGCGCTGGCGCTGGTGGATCGCGAGGCCAATGGGGGCCGGCGGGCGCTGGCGGAGATTAGCTCGGCGGTGTTTGGTGCTCCTGAGAAGAGGCTGAAGGTTAGCGCCGTGACGGGGACGAACGGGAAGACGACGACGGCGTTTCTGCTGGAGCAGATGTTAAAGAGCGTGGGGCGGAAGTGCTTGTTGCTGGGGACCATTGAGACGCACGTAGGCGATGTGGTGAGGGAGAGTGAGCATACGACTCCGGAGAGCAGGGATGTATTGGCGTTGTTTGCCGAGGGTGTGCGGGCGGGGTGCACGGAGGTGGTGATGGAGATGTCGAGCCATGCGCTGGAGCAGGAGAGGGTATGGGGCATTCCGGTGGATGTGGCGATGTTCACGAACCTGACGCAGGACCATTTGGATTATCACGGGACGATGGGGAAGTATGCGGCGGCGAAGGCGCGGTTGTTTGAGGGTGTGGGAACGGGGGCGCCGCGGGTGTCGGTGATTAATGCGGACGATGCGTATGGGTCAACGATGAAGGATGCGGCTGCCGGTGTGGAGACGGTGTGGACGTATGGGCATCGTGTCGAGGCGGATTTTCTGGCACGGAATGTGGTGTTGAGCGCGCTGGGTGCGACGTTTGACTTGGTGACACCGGATGGAATGCGGGAGGTGCGGTCTCCGCTGTTTGGGTGGTTCAATGTCGATAACCTGATCGCGGCGATGGCGGCGGCGATAGCGTGCGGGTTGACGCTGGATGAGGCGGTGCGATGTGCGGCGACGATTCGGTCGGCGCCGGGGCGGTTTGAGCCGGTGCCGAATGAGCTTGGGATTACGGTCGTGGTGGACTATGCGCATACTGATGATGCGCTGGAAAATGTAATTGGATTTGCGCGCAGACTGGTGGGCGAGGGGCGCGTGATTACGATGTTTGGGTGTGGTGGGGATCGAGATAAGACGAAGCGTCCGAAGATGGGGAGAGTGGCTGCGCAGGGAAGCGATTTGGTGGTGGTGACGAGTGATAACCCGCGGAGTGAGAATCCGATGACGATCATTGAGGAGATTTTGGTTGGGGTGCGGGAGACAGAGGTGGAGTGCGTGGTGGAGGTGGATCGGCGGGTGGCGATTGAGGTTGCGATTCGTGCGGCGCGGGCGGGAGACATCGTTCTGCTGGCTGGTAAGGGGCATGAGAAGACGCAGACGTTTGCCGGCGGCGTAGTGGCGTTTGATGATGTCGCAGAGGCGGAGCGGGTGTTGCTTGCGATAAAGGCGGGGGTGAGGACTTGAAGCTGACGCTTGGACAGATTGCGGATTGGATTCATGCCGAGGGCGAGTTTGATACAGACGGGGAGGCGTTGGGGTACTCGATTGACTCGCGGACGATTGGTGCAGGGGATTTATTTTTTGCGGTTCGTGGGGAGCGCGTGGATGGGCATGATTTTGTTGAGGCGGCGTTAGCTGCTGGGGCGGTGGCTGCCGTCGTGAGCATGCGGTGGTTGAAGCCAGCGCTGGTTGAAGAGGCGCGGCTGCTGCGGGTTCCGGAGAGTGCGTCGGATTGCGTGCTGCACTCGATGCAGACGCTGGCGAGGGAAGTGCGGCGGGCGTGGGGCGGGCGGGTGATCGGGGTGACCGGCTCGGCGGGAAAGACTACGACGAAGGAGTGTGTGGCGGCGGTGCTGGCGACGAAGTTCCAGGTGCTGAAGACGGAGGGGAATTTCAATAATCATTTTGGATTGCCGTTGACGCTGTTGCGGCTGGAGCCCGAGCACGAGGTGGCCGTGCTCGAGATGGGGATGAATCATGCGGGGGAGATTCGGGCGCTGGCGAAGATCGCTGAGCCGAATTGGGCGGTGGTGAGCAATGTGGCGGCCGTGCACCTGGAGTTTTTCGAGGATGGGATTGAAGGGATTGCGCGCGCAAAGTATGAGCTTGTGGAGGCGCTGCCGGTTGACGGAATTGCATTTCTGAATGCGGATGATGCGCGGGTGCGGGAGTTTGGAAAAGGGATGGGGGATCGCGCGGTTTTGTTTGGGATGAGTGAGCGCGCGGTGGTGCGAGCGGTGCGGATTGAAGATCACGGGCTGAGGGGAACGGAGTTCGAGTTGGTGGCGGGAGCGCGGCCGATGCTGTGGCCGATGGTTCTGCACATGCCGGGAAGGCACAACGTGATGAATGCGCTGGCGGGGTACGCGGTTGGAAGCTGGAGCGGTGTGGAGCAGTTCGATGCCGTTGGTGCGTTGGAGCGGATGCGGCCTACGGAGAAGCGCGGCAACCTGCTGGAGTGGCGTGGGGCGGAGATTGTGAATGACACGTATAACTCCAATCCGAAGGCGTTGGAGGGGATGGTCGAGGCGTTGATGAAGACGGAGGCGAAGCGGCGGATCGTGGTGGCGGGCGAGATGCTCGAGCTGGGGCCGGAGGGAGCGCGGCTGCATGAGGGTTGTGGTGAGGCGATGGGAGGCGTGGATGTCGTGCTAGGGGTGAGAGGGTTGGCGCGCGAGTTGGTTGCGGGGGCCCAGGCGAAGGGGGTGAGGGCGGAGTTTTTGGAGACGCCTGAGCTTGCAGGGGAGTGGATGCGGGAGAATCTGCGGGAGGGGGATTTGGTGTTGCTGAAGGCGTCGCGGGGAGTGAGGCTGGAGCGGGCGCTCGAGGTGTTGAGTACGACGTGAGGCGAGGCAGTATGTATAGAAGGAGATTCCTGCTCGAGGATACGCGCGGGAATCACAAAAGAAGCACAAGCGTGAGGGGTAACATTAGCGGAGAACTACGGGTGCACTATCCGGTTCGACGATACATACGAGGCAAGATCCGTTGCTCTATTGGTTGCTCTATCAAAAGCTGTTCCCATACTTTCCGGTGTTCCGGATCTTCCGCTATGTGACGTTTCGCTGCGCGTTCGCGAGCATGACGGCGATGCTGATCGGGCTGCTGATTGGACCGTTCGTGATTGAACGGCTGCGGGAGTTTCAGATCGGGCAGTTTATTCGTGAAGATGGGCCGCAGAGCCATCTGAAGAAGGGCGGCACGCCGACGATGGGCGGGGTGCTGATTTGTATTTCGATCCTGGTGCCGACGCTGTTGTGGGCGAACCTGGCGAATCCTTATATCTGGATGGTGATGTTTGCGACCCTGGCGTTTGGTGGGATCGGGTTTGCCGATGATTACATCAAGGTGGTGAAGAAGCGGAACCTGGGACTGACGTCGTGGCAGAAGCTGGCGCTGCAACTGCTGGTGAGTGGAGCGATTGCGATTACGCTGCTGGTGTTGCGTGGCGAGCATTCGTACTCGACGCGGCTGATGGTGCCGTTTGTGAAGCGGTTTCGGCCGGACCTGATTATTGGTAGCCTGTTGAGCTATCCCCATCTTTGGCCACTGGCGTTTGTGCCGTTCGTGATCTTTGTGATGCTGGTGATTACGGGCTCGAGTAATGCGGTGAATTTGACCGATGGATTGGACGGGCTGGCGATCGGGTGCACAATTATTGCGGCCGGCGCGCTGACTGTGCTGACGTATGTGAGCGGGCACGTGGTGTTCGCGGATTATCTTGAGCTGCAACGCATGCCGATGGTGAGCGAGCTGACGATCTTCTGCGGGGCGATGGTGGGGGCGAGTATAGGATTTCTTTGGTACAACGCGCATCCGGCCGAGGTGTTTATGGGCGATGTGGGGTCGCTGGCGCTGGGCGGCGTGATTGGGACGGTGGCGGTGATTATCAAGCAGGAGCTGCTGCTGCCGTTTATTGGCGGGGTGTTTGTGCTCGAGATCATGAGCGTGATTCTGCAGGTGGGGAGTTATAAGCTGCGGAATGGTAAGCGGATTTTCAAGATGGCGCCGCTGCATCATCACTTTGAGTTGATGGGCTGGTCGGAGTCGAAAGTGATTACGCGGTTCTGGATTACGGCGCTGGTGTTTGCGCTGTTTGCGCTGACGACGCTGAAGCTGAGATGAGAAGTGCAGGAAGTAGGGCTTGGGTCGGGCCTTTAGCCCTCTGGGTTTGGGCGGCTGAATACCTAGGGCTTCGCCCTAGGCTGTGATGGGCCGCGCCGTTGGCGCTGGATTCGCGGTGAGGAGTATTGGGATGAAGACCGCGGACAAACTCGCGAGCCTCGGATTAGTTCTAACCGTTGTGGCAAGCGCGGCTGGTCTAGTTTTTCAAGGCCCGAATCTTGGTATTGTGAATGCTGCTGGTTGGGCGCAACTCTTGGCGTTGCTTCTGGTGCTAGTTGGTGTCGTCCGTGGCTCTCGTTGGTGGCTGGTTTCGATACTTCTCGTCGCCGCTGGCGGGTATCTTTGGTTATTGGAACAGGGGCATTGATGGAACTGAAGAACAAACGCGTGTTGGTGGTGGGGCTGGGGAAGAGCGGGCTGGCGGCGGCGCATTTTTTGAAGACGCTGGGCGCGCGCGTTACGGTGAGCGATGCTCGACCGGCGACGTTGATTGCGGAGCTGTCGGAGTTGCTGGACCAGGGTTTCATGGTGGAGGCGGGGAGCCATGGGCTGCTGACGTTTCGGCGGCAGGATTTGATTGTGGTGAGTCCTGGGGTGCCAATGTCGACGCCGGTGTTATCGCAGGTGCGGGCGATGGGGGCGCATATTGTCGGCGAGCTGGAGCTGGGCGCGGAGTATTTGAAGGGCGAGGTGGTGGCGGTTACCGGGTCGAATGGGAAGACGACGACGACTTCGTTGATTGGGGAGATTTTGAAGGCGGCGGGGCGGCCTACGCTGGTGGGCGGAAATATCGGGCGGCCGGTTACGGCGATGGTGGAGGAGAGTACGCCGGAGAGCTGGAGTGTGCTGGAGGTTTCTAGCTTTCAGTTGGAGACGGTGGAGACGTTCAAGCCGCGGATTGCGCTGGTGCTGAATATTACGCCGGACCATCTGGATCGGCACGGAACGTTTGAGGCCTATGCGGCGCTGAAGGCTCGGATCACGGAGTTTCAGACGGCCGAAGACTTTCTCATACTGAATGGTGAAGATAAGGAAACGCAGCTGATCGCGGCCAAGACGATGGCGCAGGTTTACTGGTTCAGCGGGCGGCGGCCGATGAAGCGGGGAGCGTTTGTGCACGGCGAGTCGATCCTGTTTGTGCCGCGCGAGGGCGCGAAGCCGGAGCCGGTGATGCCGGTGGCGGAGATTTCGCTGGCGGGGGCGCACAACGTGGAGAACGTGCTGGCGGCGGTTTGCGCGGCTCGGCTGGCAGGGGTGGAGAGCGAGACGATTCGCGCGGCAGTGCGCGAGTTTAAGGCTGTCGAGCATCGGCTGGAGTTCGTGCGCGAGGTCGGAGACGTGCGGTATTACAACGATTCGAAGGCTACGAATGTGGACGCGACGATGAAGGCTGTCGAGGCGTTTGCGGGTGGAATTCACTTGATTCTGGGTGGGAAGGATAAGGGATCGGACTACCGGGTGCTGGAGCCGTTTCTGCGTGAACGGGTGAAGACGGTTATCACGATTGGTTCAGCGGCAGAAAAGATTGAGCGCCAGCTCGATGGGGTCGTAAAGATAGAGAGAGCGGAGACGCTGCAACGCGCCGTGGCGTTTGCGCATGAAGCGGCGGTTGCAGGCGATACGGTGCTGCTGGCTCCGGCGTGTGCGAGCTTCGATCAATTTGAGAATTATGAGCAGCGTGGTCGCGTGTTCAAGGAACTTGTGCAGGGATTGTAGGAAAGCAACGGCAAAGGAAGAAGCAGATTCCCAGAGGGAATGACAGAAAGAAAAGCAAGCGCAAAGGCTTTGACGCAAGGGCGCGAAGGAAAGCGCTAAGTTTCGCGAAGTGAAGCGAATGGGTGTAAAGAGAGATGGCGAAACGGGTAGGCGTCGATAAATGGTTGTTTGGAACGGTGCTGCTGTTGGTGCTGTTTGGATTGGTGTCAGTGTTTTCGGCTTCGGCTGTGATTGCGAAGGCGACGCTTGGATCGCCGTATGCGTACGTGGTGAAGCAGGCGGGATTCGCGCTGGCGGGAATGGTTGCGCTGTTTGTGTTGATGCGCGTGGATTATAGGAAGTACAACAATCCGAAGCTGATCTTTCCGCTGATGGGAATTACGGGGTTGCTGTTGCTTTCGGTGTTTGCGTGGGGCGGAATGAATGGAGCGCATCGGTGGGTGCGGATCCCGGGGTTGGGGACGCTGGAGCCGTCGGAGCTGGCAAAGCCGGTGATTGTGCTGTTCCTCGCGTGGTTTCTACAGACGCGCATCCACACGATCGACAACGTGAAGGAGACGATTCTTCCGGCGGTAATTCCTCCGCTGTTGTTTGTCGGACTGATTTTGCTGGAGCCTGATTTAGGTACGGCGCTGGTGTGTGCAGCGGTGCTGATGCTGATGCTGTTCCTGGCGGGGCTGCAGATGAAGTGGCTGCTGATGGGCGCGGCCGCTGCATCGCCGATCTTGTATTACATGTTGTTTCACGTGGCGTGGAGAGCGAAGCGCATGCTGGTGTTCCTGCATCCCGAGGCCGATCCAAAGGGTGCGGGATTTCATATTATGCAGTCGCTGATCGCCGTGGGAACGGGCGGGATTCGGGGTCTGGGATTGATGGAAGGGCGGCAGAAACTGTTCTATCTGCCGGAGCCGCATACTGATTTCATCTTCGCGAATATCTCTGAGGAGCTGGGGCTGCTGGGTGCGATATGCGTGCTGGCGGCGTTCTGCATTTTGGGGTATCGCGGGCTGAAGGCTGCGTTCCTCTCGACCGACCCATTTGCGCGGTTCCTGGCGTTTGGATTGACGACCATCATCCTGGTGCAGGCGTTCTTCAACATGAGCGTTGTGCTCGCGCTGTTGCCGACGAAGGGAATTCCGCTGCCGTTTATTTCGTCGGGCGGAACGAGTGTGTTTGTGACGCTGGCTTGTATGGGCGTGCTGCTGAATGTGACGCGCGAGATCGATTAAGAGCAGGGTGTAGGGGATAGAGTGTAGAGGATAGTGAAAGACGACGTGCTGCGTGTGATGATCGCTGGCGGGGGGACCGGGGGGCATGTGGTGCCGGCGCTGGCGATTGGGCGCGAGCTGCGCGATGTGTATGGGGCCGAGGTTTGGTTTGTGGGGACGGCACGGGGGTTGGAGACGCGGCTGGTTCCGGAGGCCGGGTTTCGGTTGGAGCTGGTGCGGTCTGGACAGCTGAAGAATGTCAGCCTCGCGACTCGATTGAGAACGATGACGGATCTGCCGCTGGGCGTGTTGCGCTGCGTTTCGTTGCTGCGGGAGTTTAGGCCGCAGGTGGTGGTGGGGGTGGGTGGATATGCGAGCGGGCCGGCGATGATCGCGGCGTTGCTGCTGCGGATTCCTACGCTGGCATATGAGCCAAATGCGGTGCCGGGGATGACGAATCGGGTGGTGGGGAAACGGGTTAGCGCTGCGGCGGTGAACTTTGGGCAGACCGCTAAGTACTTTCACGATGCCGAGGTGACGGGAGTTCCGGTGCGGCCGGAGATCTTCTCGTTGCCAGAGCGGGCGAGTGGCGCGGCGCCTCGGCTGTTGGTGACTGCGGGGAGTAATGGGGCGCTGGTGTTCAATGAGACGATGCCGTTGATTGCGGCGCGGCTGCTGGAGGATGTGCCGGGGTTGACGATTGTGCATCAATCGGGGCCTCGGGCACTGGAGGTTACGCGAGCGGCGTATGTACAGAGCGGCGCGGATCCTGCGCGGTGGAGGGTGGAAGCTTTTCTGACGGATATGCCGGAGCAGTATGCGGCGGCGGATGTGGTGCTGGCGCGGTCGGGGAGTACGGTCGCGGAGTTGTGTGCGGCTGGGAAGCCGTCGTTGCTGGTGCCCTTTGCTGGGGCCGCGGATGATCACCAGCGGAAGAATGCGGAGGTGCTCGTTGAGGCGGGAGCGGCTGAGATGCTGCTGCAGCGGGATGTCACGCCGGAGACGCTGCGGACAGCGCTGGTTGGGTTGCTGACGGATGCGCCCAGGCGGGCGGTGATGGCGGAGAAGGCTCGTGCGCTGGCGCGGCCAGAAGCGCTGCAGCGGATTGCCGAGATGGTGTTGCGGCTGGCCGGGCAGTAATGGTTGAGCGGGAAAAAGAAGAAGGGCTGAGGAGTTGCTCCTCAGCCCTTGATTTTTGTTGGTCAGCGGACTCGTTGGTTAGTGATGTCCGCCACCGCCGCCGCCGTGACCGCCGCCACCACCACCGGCATGACCGCCGCCGCCGCTGTAGCCACCGTGGCTTGCGCCACCGCCGCTGTAGTTTCCATGGCTTGCGTTGCCGCCACTGTAACCGCCATGGCTTACGTTGCCGCCACTGTAACCGCCGCCGTTGTAGCCGCCGTGGCTTGCGTTGCCGCCACTGTAGCCTCCGCGGGTGGCACCGTTGATGCCTGAGCCGCGATAGCCTTCACTGCCGTGGGCGCCACCGTTGTAGCCAGCGTGGGCGTAGGACGCTCCGCCGGTGGGATGACCGCCGTGGTAGCCGGCGTATTCGTGGTTATAGGAGTAGCCGTGGAAGCCGGATCCGTAGTGGCCGTAGGCGTGGTTGTACCAGAAGTGTCCGCCATGCCAGTAGCCGCCGTAGAAGCCGATGCCGAAGTAGCCCCAACCGTAGTTGATACCACCGTAGTAGCCGACGGTCAGGCCCCAGTAGCCGGGGTACCAGCCATAGTAGCCGCCACCATAACCCCAGTAGCCGGGGGTCCAAAGAGCTCCAGAGTAGGGAGGAAGGACCCAAGCACCGTTGACCCAGGAGTAGGTTCCGCCAACCCAGGCCCAGTAGCCGGGGGTCCAGAGGTAGCCGTCGCCGGGGCACTCGGGCTGATCGTAGACCGGGATCTCGGGCGGGGCAACGTTTGACTGTATCGCGGCTGGCGCCTGGGATGGATAGCCCTGGGCTTGGGGGTCCTGGGCCGGGTAATCCTGTGGGTCCTGCGCGTGCGACGCTGGTGTGGCGATGAGTGCGGCCGTCGCTACTGCCAACGCGGTAAGAGAGGTGCGAATTGCGCGTTTGAATTGCATGATTCCTAGCCTTCCGGCCGTTGATCGCATTCTTCCAGCAGGAGGTGCGAGTGCGGCGTGGGAGTCCGGTGCGTTGATTGCGGTACCGGCTCTCAATCAGATTAGACCCAAGGTCTGCTTAATTTGTTGCGGTTTCTTCGGGCGGGTTTCACACAATCGCACATGGCATGTTTTTCCGGCTTCTTGTCGTGGCCGGAATGACGGGATCTGTGGATGGTGGTGGGCACCCCCCACCCCCTTCGGGTATGACTTGACGCTAGAGTAGTCTCAACAAACGGGTTAGGGGCGAAAGTACCCCTGACCTGGGGGTCGAGTAGGGGGCTAAAGTAGTCTCGTCAAACATGTTATGGGTGGAGTATGACTTTCTAAAGGACTTAGCTGTTTTTGAGGCAGTAGGGGGAGGGATGGTGTTGGTGTTTGGGGGCTATCTCTATTGTAGTTAGCGGGTGGGGGTAACTATGCCAAGTTTTGGAAATATAAATCGCCAGTGTTTATAGGGGCTTTTGTGGATTTGGGGGTGCTGGGGGGCTTGACAGGTTCTTGCGCTGACGGCGAGGGGCTTCGCGTGGCTGTCGGTTGTGGGATGGGTGGGAACGAAGAAAGCAGGTTGGTCGTTGCGCCTCCGACTGCACTCCGGCCTTCGGCAGAGCGGTACGCTCGTTGGCCCGGTGGGTTTATGGCACGGCTGAAGCCGTGCCCCTTCGATGGTCTTGGTGGGAGATGCAGAGGTGGGGTATCAGGGTTTTGGGCGTTCGTACTTGGTGATGAGGTGCCAGCCTAGTTTTTCCGCGAGATCTTCAAAATATGGGTTGGTGGTCGGATCAGGTCGAGTTTCTTTTGGCGGCGCCAGCCTTTGAGTTGTTTTTCGCGGGCGATGGCTGTGCGGATGTTGTCGTACGTTTCGGAGTAGAGGAGGCGGGTGCAGCCGTAGGTTTTGGAGAAGCCTTCGAAGCTTCCGTTTCTATGTTGGAGGATGCGGGTGTCGAAGACGCTGGTGACGCCGATGTAGAGTGTGCCGGAAGTGCTGCCCATGATGTAGGTGTGTCCGGCTGGCATGGGTGGATGCTAGCAGGCGGTTGGTTGGTAGGATGTGATCGCTGTCATCCTGAGCGAAGTCGAAGGACCCCGAGGGGTTGGGTGTGTCGAGGGTGCGGGGAGCTTTTGGGCGGGATATGTGGGTTGGGCTTGGTGGTGAGAAAGGTGTTGAAGGTGTGGGTGAGTTGAGGGCGTCGGGGTCCTTCGGCTGCGCTGCGCTTCGCTCAGGATGACAGGCTGTATGAGTGAGGTGGAGATGGGCGGGAGCGGTCGCGCTATCGCGCGATGCCCACCTTAGCGACGATGAAGGCGTCGCGAAGATGGGGCACCCACACCTGGGCCACCCGCCATGCAGGTGGCCTAGGCCTTCGGCCTGGGCTGTGATGAGGGCGGCCTTTGGCCATCGGCGATTGATGGCCTTTGGCTCTCGGGCGATTTATGGATTGCTAGCGGTTGTTTACTTCTTGGGCGATGATTTGGGGCCGGTGAAGAGGGATTTTGGGCAGAGGACGTGGACGCCGTCGTTGGTGTCGACGAGTTGGGTGATGTCGACGTCGCAGGCGGTGGAGATGAGGGCGTAGGCGTCGTCGCGGGAGAGGTGGGGGTAGTCGGGGTTCTGCTCGGAGAGGAAGGTGATCATGTTGCGGACGGCCATTTCGGTGGCGGTCTTTAGGTCGGGGGAGAAGCCCATGGCGATGTAGGCCGTCGGGGTTTCGGCGCGCGGCCAGAGTAGGCGCTGGCGCGTGGCTTCGCCCTTGTGGAGGACGAACTGGAAGGTACCGGTGAGGAAGGTTTCGAGGGCGGTGATGTCGACTTCGCCGTTGCCCTGTCCGGCGTGGCCGTCGCCGGCTTCGAAGAGGGCGCCTTCGGCGTGGACGGGGTAGAAGATTACGGAGCCGGCGGTGAGTTCCTTGTTGTCCATGTTGCCGCCGTGCATCCAGGGGGGCGCGGAGTTCCACTTGCCGGCGGACTCGGGGGGCGCGATGCCCATGGAGCCGAAGAAGGGATGGAGCGGGATGGTGATGCCGGGGGCGAAGTCGGCGGTCATCTTCTCGCGGTTGAGGGGGATGATTTTGGTGCGGCCGTAGGGGAAGTCGTCGGGGAGGAAGCCGCGGCCGGCGCCGAAGCCGTTGCAGGCGAAGTCGGTGGTGATGTCGATTTTGAGGACGCGGACTTCGAGGATGTCGCCGGGTTGCGCGTCGGCGATGGCGACGGGGCCAGTGAGGATGTGACCGCCGGGGCCGCGGTCGGATTGCGGAACGCCGGCGTAGAGCGGGGCTAGCCAGGCGGGGATCTGCGCGGGGGCGACGCCTTCGGACTGGAGGCGCTCGGGTGGGCCGCAGGTGCTGGCGGTTTGCATGATGACGGTGTCCCCGGAGTTGACGGTGAGAACTGGCTTGGCGTGCGCGGAGTAGTAGCCCCAGGCTACCGTGGTGGGCGTGGCGAGGAGGGTGTGGGTGGTCTGGGCGGTGAGTGGCGCGGCGAGAGTGGCGGCTAGGAGGAGGCGGCTGAGGCGCATGAGCTTGTATAGCACGCACAACGAGCTTATATAGCATGCACAACGCTTGAGGGTGGGACAATACATAGCGATGAAGACTTTGGGATTGCCGGAACACGCTATGTTTGCGCCTTCGCAGCGGGTGCATTTTATTGGGATTGGTGGGATTGGGATGAGTGGGATCGCGGAGATCCTGCTGACGATGGGGTATGCGGTTTCGGGGTCGGATTTACGGGGGTCTCCGACGACCGAGAGGTTGGACCGGTTGGGGGCTACGATCTTTATCGGGCATGCGGCGGGGAATGCTGCGGCTAGTGATGTGGTGGTGACTAGCTCGGCGGTGGCTAAGGATAATCCTGAGGTGGTGGAGGCGCGGGCGCGGAAGATTCCGGTGATTCAGCGGGCCGAAATGCTCGCGGAGTTGATGCGGCTGAAGTATGGGATTGCGATTGCCGGGATGCATGGGAAGACGACGACTACGTCGATGGTGGCGGCCGTGCTGGCGGGTGGGGAACTCGATCCTACGGTGGTGGTGGGTGGGCGCGTGGATGCGATGGGGTCGAATGCGCGGCTGGGTCGTTCGCAATATCTCGTTGCAGAAGCTGATGAGAGTGATAGGAGCTTTCTGAAGCTGTCGCCGATATTGGCGGTGGTGACGAATCTCGATCGCGAGCATATGGATTCGTATGCGGATATGAGCGATGTTGAGAACTGCTTTGTGGAGTTCATGGATAAGGTGCCGTTCTATGGCGCGGTCACGGCTTGCGTGGATGATGAGCGGTTGCGGGGGATTCTGCCGCGGGTGAGGCGGCGGGTTTATACGTATGGCGTTAGCGCGGAGGCGGATTTTCGGTTGAGAATGCTGCCGGCGGAGGAAGGCTCGCATGCTCGGTTTGAGGTGAATGCGCGGGGGTTGGTGCTGGGGCCGTTTGAGCTGCATGTTCCGGGGCGGCACAATGTGCTGAATGCTACGGCGGCTGTGGCGATTGGGGTGCAGTTGGGGCTGACTCCGGAGAAGATTGCTGCGGGGTTGGCTACGTTTCGGGGGGTGGATCGGAGATTTCAGGTGCGCGGGGTGGAGCGGGGGGTGACCGTGATCGATGACTATGGGCATCATCCTACGGAGATTCGCGCTACGCTGCAGGCGGCTCGGGAGTGTGGGTATGGACGGGTGCTGGTGCTGTTCCAGCCGCATCGTTACACACGGACGAGAGATTTGATGGAGGATTTTGCGGGGGCGTTTGGCGATGCGGATGCCGTGCAGGTGTTGGATATCTACGCGGCTAGCGAGCAGCCGATTGAGGGGATTACCGGGGAGACGCTGGCGCCGGCGATTCAGGCGAAGAATGGGGGGCGGGTGATGTATGCGGCGTCGATGGCGGAGGCGGTGGAGCGGTTGGTGGAGGATGCAAGGCCGGGGGAGATGATTTTGACGTTGGGGGCGGGGAGCGTGTCGCAGGCGGGGCCGATGTTGCTGGAGGCGTTGAGGTCCTGAGCGGACGGCGAGAGTGAACGAGGGCATACCCCAGGGCTAAAGCCCAAGAACTTACCAGGCTATGAGACCCAAGGCTGAAGCCTTGGGGTACCTGTTCGAGGTTCGACTTGAAGTCTTGGGGTCCTGTTGGTGGTTTGAGCTAAAGCCGTGGGTACCTGTTCTTGGTTTGAACTGAAGTCTTGAGGTATATGTTTGCCGTTTGGTCGGAATGGGGAACAGAAGTGTTCCTGATGGGGTACCCCGGGGCTTAGTATTTCGGCGGTGGGGGTGGGGACCTTTATAGTTGTGAGAACGGCGATTCTTCCGCGGCCTTGCTCAGGGCCTTGCGGAGATGAAGAAGACAGGTGCGAAGCGCGTGTCCGGGTATGACTCCGGACTGGGCTCGGCGGTGCTGACGGCGCCTGAGGAGAGTTACGCTTCGGAGGCTGATGCTCCGGGAAGGCGCAAAGGGCCAGCGCCTGCGGGCGCGCTGCAGCGCGGGTATGGCAACGATCGCTATGATCAAACGGGGGCTGAAGGCTCCTATTCGGATGAGTCCGAGTACGTTCCGCAGCGGGGGAAGATCCTGCAGTTTCGTAGGCTGCCGCGCAGTGTGGCGGGTCGGATTGTGCTGGGCGTGGTGGTGTTCGCGTTGGTGGGGGCCGTTGCGGTTGCGTTTGCTGGTGTGCGCTCTTACCTGATGCATGATGCGCGATTTGTGCTGGCGAGTTCGGATGATATTCAGATCACGGGCGCTGAACACCTGACGCGTGAGCAGATCGTGAGCGTGTTTGGCGCGGACCTGGAACGGAATATCTTCCGCTTGTCGCTGGGGGAGCGGCAGGCTGACCTGGAGCGGCTGCCTTGGGTGGCGCATGCGACGGTGATGCGGTTGTTGCCGAATGTTCTGCGTGTACAGATTGTGGAGCGGACGCCGGTGGCGTTTGTCCGGCAGGGGTCGCAGATCGGGCTGGTAGATGCGAGCGGCGTGCTGCTGGACATGCCTGCGGATGCGGCCGGCGATCCGCACTATTCGTTTCCGGTGCTGACGGGGTTGTCGGCTGATGAAGCGATGTCGGAACGCGCGGCGAAGATGGAAGTCTACGAGCAGTTTATGCATGACCTGGACGGCTCGGGGCAGCGCCTGACGAACTCGGTCAGCGAAGTGGACGTTGCTGATCCGGAGGACGTGAAGGGACTGATTACGTCGGGCAGTTCAGACATCCTGGTGCACTTTGGGCAGGAAAAGTTTTTGAAGCGGTACCAGGAATTCGAGCAGCATCTGGAGGAGTGGAAGCAGCAGTATCCCAAGCTGGCGTCGGCAGACATGCGGTATGAAGGGCAGATTGTTCTGGAGATGCAGGGGGACGGGAAGGCAGCAGCCGTCGGGACTGGCGCGGCGACGACAGCGAGCACGGAGAGCCCTGCGCCTGTGATCTCGAAGCCGGTGACGGAAGCGAAGCCGGTTGCGAGCGCGAAGCCCGCGGCGGTGAAATCCATTGCGCCGAAGGCTCTTGTTCCGAAGCCGGTGTTGAGCGCTGCGGCGTCGATGCCGCCGGTGCCGAAGCCTGCGCCGGCGAATGTTGCTGCGTCGAAGCCTGCTGCACCGAAGCCAGGGATGCCGAAGCCTGTTGCGGTGAATGTTGCTTCGTCGAAGCAACCGGTGGTGAAGCCTGACTTCTCGAACGCCACTATGCCAAAGCCTGCGCTGCCCAAGCCTGTTGTATTGAACGCGGCCGCGCCGAAGCCTGCCACGCCGAAACCTGTGGCTGCGCCGAAGCTGGTGGCGGCAAAGACGAGTCAGTCGGCGGCGAAGAAGGTTGTGACGAAGCCGGTAGCTGGGAAGCCGAAGCCGGGATCGGGGATGAGCGCCGCGAACGAGAAGGTGTTTGAGCGGCTGGCGGCGGAGCATCGGGCTGAGTTGGCGAAGGCACACAAGACGGCGACGGCTAAGGCTGAGAAGAAGCGTGGCGGAGCCGGTGGAAAGAATGGAGCGACTCCATGAATGCAAAGATGGACAACCTGATCACGGTGCTGGACGCGGGGAGCTCGAAGAGCTGCGTGCTGGTGGCGGAGTTGATTGATGGCGTGCTGCGGTATCGTGGGCACGGGGTGGAAGTTTCGCGCGGGATGCGGCGCGGCGTGATCTCGGACCTGGGGCCGGCGGCGAAGGCTATCAATGCGGCGGCACTGACGGCGGAGCGGTCGGCGAAGGCTCCGATTGAGACGGCGGTGGCGGGGATTGGCGGACCGCATGTGCGAGGGATGAACTCGCAGGGCGGCATCAGCATGGGCAGCCGCATGAAAGAGATTACTCGTGAGGATGTGCGGTCGGCGATTGACCGGGCACGGAGTGTGGGATTGGCTCCGGACCGCGAGGTGCTGCATCTGTTGCCACAGCAATTTATTCTGGATGACCAGAATGGGATTCATGATCCGGTGGGGATGGTAGGGAATCGGCTGGAGGTCTGTTTGCATCTGTCGACGTGCTCGGGGTCGGCGGCGCAGAGCGTGGTGACTTGCGCGAATCGGGCGGGGCTCGAGGTCGTGGACACGGTGTTTGAGGGGATTGCGGCGGCGGAGGCGGTGCTGTCGGCTGACGAGCGCGAACTGGGCGTTTGCGTGGTCGATATTGGTGCGAGCTCGACGGAGTTGGTGGTGTTCTTTGAGGGCAGCGTGGCGCACACGGCGGTGCTTCCGATTGGCGGCGATCACTTTACGAATGATCTCGCGGTGGGTCTGCATGTGAGCGTGGAAGAGGCTGAGCAGTTGAAGCGGATGTACGGCAACTGCGTGGTGACGTCGATTCCGCAGATGAACGAGATTGAGATTGGCAGTGATTTGGCTGTGGGCGGCCAATCGGTGCGGCTGGTGCGGCAACGGTTTCTGGCGGAGATTCTGGAGCCGCGGGCGAGGGAGTTGTTGACGATGCTGCGCGACAATTTGCGTAACGGCGGTGTGCTGGAGGCGATGGGCGCGGGCTGCGTGTTTACCGGCGGGGGAGCGCACCTGGTTGGCTTTCTTGATAACGCTGAAAGTTTGCTGCGGGTGCCGGCGCGGATTGGATATCCGGTGCCGTTGAGCCGGATGCCGCCAGAGCTGGCGAAGCCGGAGTTTTCCGTGGCGATTGGAATGTTGCTATACACGCACCGCACCCAGGTACGCAAGGCGAGCGAAGAACAGGGGCTGGCGCAGAAGCTGAAGTCCATCTTCGCGGGCAGTTTTTAGGCATCTGTGGCTATGGAGGAAGGGCTGAAGACGGTAGACTGGGTGTATATGAGATTTTGCACAAGGCTGGCTGTAGTTTTGTTTGGAGTTTTCGGATTTGGGTTTGCCGCGGCGGCACATGCCCAGGCAGGCGTATATATCGGGTACCAGGCGACCCAGTTGCGTGGCATCACGTGCTTCGAGACAGCGCCACTTGAGTGCTCGAGCACGGGCGGTAAAGTGAACCCGGCGGGCTTTCAGGCGGGTGCTTATTACGACTTTCGCAATGTAGGGCCGATGCGGCTGGGAGTGGATTTCCGAGGTGGCGTGATGCACTCGAACAAGTCGGCGACGAGTTCCGCAGGGGGCAACGATACCACGGTGCTGGACAACGCGCTGCTTGGCGTCAGGGGGTCGTTTCACACGCCGATCTCGTGGCTGACACCGTATGTGCAGATATCGGCTGGGTATGGGCGCAGCAATGCGACGCTGCCGTTCGGCGCGAGCCTGACGACGACCACGCCACTACCACGATTGGAAGACAGCTACATCATGTATGAAGGGTTCGCTGGCTTGACCATCCACATCTTCCCGATGATTGATCTGCGGCCGATAGAGCTGGGCATCGGGAACATGAACCGGGTTGGTAACAGCGGTGCGACAGTTGATGGGCCGAGCTCGGTTGGCGTGGCGTCGATCGGGGCATCGGTCGTGTTCCATCTGCCTTCTTCGCGGTAGGTTGGCGCGACAGGTTTGCAGGTAAGCCGGTGCCCGAACGGGACGGCTGTAATCGATTTAGATGCACGATGGCATTTCATGCATGCCACGGAGGCGTTCGCCGTGCAGAATGAAGAGAAGCAAATCAGCAACGCCGAAGGAGATACGCCTATGCCTATGCCGCCTGAAAACGCACCCGGCGTTCCGCAAGAATCGCTCGACGATAAACAGCCGGATTCCCTCCGGATTCAATATCACGAAGAGACGCGGCGGAACGCGCGGATCAAGGTGATTGGTGTGGGTGGTGGCGGCAACAATGCCATCAACCGCATGATCGAGGCGAATGTTCAGGGCGTTGAGTTTATCGCGGCCAACACAGATGTGCAGGCGCTGGAAGGGTCGCATGCGCCGGTAAAGCTGCAGCTGGGTGTGAAGCTGACGAGCGGGCTGGGTGCGGGAGCGAATCCGGATGTAGGGCGGCGGGCGGCGCTGGAGGATTCGGACAAGATCATCGAGGCGCTCGAGGGCGCGGACCTGGTATTTGTGACGGCCGGTCTGGGCGGCGGGACGGGCACGGGCGCTGCGCCGGTGATCGCGTCGCTGGCGAGCGAGATGGGCGCGCTTACGATTGCTGTGGTGACTCGGCCGTTTGCGTTTGAAGGCAAGCGTCGGGCGATGCAGGCGGAGCGCGGGTTGCAGGAGCTGCTGGAGTCGGTCGATACGCTGATCGTGATTCCGAACGACAAGCTGCTGACGACGGCAAAAGATGCTGGCTTCTTTGAGAGCTTCCGGATTGCCGATGATATTTTGCGCCAAGGCGTGCAGGGAATTTCAGACATCATTACGATTCCGGGCGTGATCAATCGCGACTTCGCTGATGTGAAGACGACGATGGCGGGGATGGGCTATTCGGTGATGGGGACCGCCGTGCGGTCGGGGCCGGATCGGTCGAAGGAGGCAGCGAAGGCCGCGATTGCTTCGCCGCTGCTGGAGGCAGGAGCGATCGATGGAGCGCGCGGGATCCTGATCAACATTACCGGGTCAAGCAGCCTGAAGTTGAGCGAGGTGATCGAGGCGTCGTCGATTATTCAGGAGGCGGCGCACGAGGACGCGAACATTATCTTTGGAGCGGTGCTGGATGAGGCGCTGGGCGACGAGGTGAAGTTTACGGTGATCGCGACCGGGTTCCGCGAGGCTATGCCGGAGCGTCGGGAGCGCATGATGGCAGCCTCCGCGCTGCCGACGGCGCATCACGAGATTGTGCCGCCGAGGGTTGTATCGCGGCCACTGGTACCGCAGTCTGCACCTGTCGAGAAGCCTGCGGAGGAGACGCAGCCGTTGATCTTTGGATCGCAGGCGGCAAAGCCGGCGATTCGGTTTGCGAGCGAGACCGAGGTGGAAGAGGCGCTGGGTGCCGGATCGGTTAGCGAGCCCAAAGCGCAGGTTGTTCCAGAGCCGGTAGTTGAGACGCCGGTGCAACGGCCGACGTATCCGGTCTCGTCGTACTACGAGACGGCGCGGCGGCAGGCGTGGCATGAGTTGCCGCGGGTTGAGCCCACGGCGCTTCCGGCGGAAGACTTTCAGCGTTCCGTGCCGTCTTATATAGAGGCGGCAGAGGAGCCGAAGGCTGTTGTGATTTCTGAAACGGCGACTGCGCCGGTTCCGGTGGTTGTCGAACATATTCCGCAGGCGGCTGAGCATGCACCTGCGGAGGTGGAGTCGGCTGCAGAGCAGACACCAGGGAATTCGTCGGTGTTCGACGATGATTTTTTCCGGAAGCCCAAGGAAGAGGCGGCGGAGGTCAAGGCTGCTGAGGATGCGACTCCCAAGGCGTGGCCGGATGCAAGAGTTCCGTCGTTCGCGGGGTATGCAAGTGAACCCGCGGCAGAGAACGATGAGCTGGATATTCCAGCGTTTCTGCGCCGGAAGCAGTAGACGGCTCGGCATTGATCGATGGCTGAGGCTGGAGTCCGGGGCGGTGTGGCCGAGGAGAGGTAGAAGGGTGCGGTAGTCTCGTTTGGCGTGTTTGTAGGGACGGACAGAACAGCTGCAAGGCACGAATGTAGTAGATAGTTGAATTTTCGCAGAGAAGAGACGAGATGGGACGCAGGATATCAGGGCTGGCGATGGTGTTGTTCATGCTTGCAGGCGTGCTGAGCGCGCATGCGACGATTACGCCGGCTCGACATAGACATAGGATGATCGCGGCCTCTACATCCCATCGCATGGTGGCGCATAGCGTTCGGCGGACGCGGGCGGCCGCAGCGTATGGACATGCAGAGGTTGTGCATGTTGCAGGGCGCGTGTCGGCTCATGGGCACGCGGCGATGGTGCGCGTGAGTGCCAGGCGGGGGCGGATTCGCTACTATGGAGAACGGTTTACGGCGAGCAGCTTCACCGATGTGAATGCTTTGACTGCGAACGATGTGAGCGCGGGAGAGGATCCGGTGGTGCGGGCGGCGGCGGTTGAAGCGCTGGGCAACATGAATGGGACGGTGCTTGCCATCGATCCTTCGGACGGGCGCATCCTGGCGATGGTCAACCAGAAGCTGGCGCTGAGCGCGGGCGCGGAGCCTTGCTCGACGATTAAGGTAGCCGTAGCGTTGGCGGCGTTGAAAGAGGGTTTGGTCAAGTCTGATACGCCGGTGAATTTGGGCGGTCACTATGCGGTGGATCTGACGCATGCGCTTGCGCGGTCGATCAATCTGTACTTCGAGGTGCTGGGACGCTCGATGGGCTTTGAGCGCGTGAAGCACTATGCGAACGAGTTTGGTTTGGGTGAGCTGGCGGGATATAACATTCCGGGCGAGCACCTGGGGGTGTATCCCGATACGGAGCTGCCGGCGGCCAGTGGCGGGGTGGGACGGATGTGTTCGTTCGGCGAGAGTATCAGCATGACTCCGCTGCAACTGGGTGCGCTGGTGAGCGCGATTGCGAATGGTGGCACGCTGTATTACTTGCAGCATCCGACGACTCAGGTTGAGGTTGCGAACTTCCAGCCCCAGGTGAAACGGCTGCTGGACATCAAGGATGTGATCCCGCAGATTCTGCCCGGCATGCAGGGCGCAGTGGATTTTTCGAATGGCACGGCACGTTCTTTGCGAACGAACTTTGTGCAGTTTCCAGTGTTTGGGAAGACAGGTACCTGCTCGGATAACGGGACGCGGTTTGGATGGTTTGTCAGCTATGGCGATGCGCCGACCGGACGGATTGTTACGGTGATCTTCCTGGAAGGTGGCAGGGACACCTTTGGACCGAAGGCAGCTGAGTTGACGGGACAGTTCTATCGCGCGATGTCTGATCGGAACTACTTTTTGCAGTCGAAGCCCGAGACCACGGCTATGTTGGGAAGCGGCGGTGTGGCGCAGAAGTAGGGTGGGTACTCTGGTCGACGCTTGCATCGTTATTCTGTGAGGGCGAGTGCATCGTCATGCGGCCGAATTGGTTGCGTTTATTGTATGAGGCAGTGATTCGCGATGAAGATCCTGACAGCAGAAGAGATGGGTGGGGCGGACCGGCGCTCGGTCGAGGCCGGCGTGCCGGTGGGTACGCTGATGCAGCATGCGGGCGAGGCGGTGGCGCGGTTTTGCCTGCGGCGATTTTGGGGGGACGGGCTGGTGGTGGTGCTCGCTGGCAAGGGAAATAATGGCGGCGATGGAATGGTTGCGGCGCTGCGACTGGCGGAGGCTGGGCGGCAGGTGCGGGTGGTGTTGTTGGGGAAGGCGAGTGAACTGAAGGGCGAGGCCGCGCGGGCTTGGGAGTCGATAACCCACCTTAGCGACGATGAAGCCGTCGCGAAGATGGGGCACCCGGCTAATGTTGCCGAAAGGGGGCACCCGATTTCCGTGGAGGTGCGCGAGATTGAGGACGAGGCGGGGTTGCGGGAGACGCTTGAGGGTGCGGCGCTGGTGATTGATGCGGTGGTGGGGACGGGGTTCAAGCCGCCGCTACGCGGGCTTGCGGCGACGGCGCAGAAAATGTTGGCGGAGAGTGACGTGCCGGTGGTGGCGGTTGATTTGCCGAGTGGGTGGGATGCGGATTCGATGGAGGAGAAGGCTGAGGGAGCGTTTCGCGCGGATGCTGTGGTGACGTTCACGGCTCCTAAGCTGGCTCATGTGTTTGGACATCTGACGGCTGCGACGTTTGGGCCGGTGGTGGTGGCGGAGATTGGGACGCCGGCGGGGGCGATTGAGTCGGCGAGCGGGCTGACGTGGGGTGGGAGCTCGAAGGTGATTGCGGAAGCGGCGCGGGCGATCAATGGGAACAAGGGCAGGTTGGGACATGTGCTGCTGGTGGGAGGAGCGTTTGGGAAGGCGGGCGCGCCGTCGATGGCGAGCCTGGCTGCTCTGCGCGCCGGCGCCGGCTTGGTGACGGCTGCGGTGCCGCGGGAGATTCTGCCGATCGTGGCCGCGGTTGCGCCGGAGTTGATGCTAACGCCGCTGGCGACGGAGGGGTCGGGCGGACTTGAGATGGAGGCGCTGGACGAAGCGTCGTTAGCTACGCTGCTGAAGGGGATTTCGGTGGTGGGGATTGGCCCGGGATTGGGGCAGGAAGGGTCTACTCCGGAATGGGTGCGGACGTTTGTGCAGCGCGTGACACTGCCAATGGTGATTGATGCGGATGCGCTGAATGCGTTGGCGGGGAGAATGTCGCTGCTGAAGAATGCGGTGGATGCCGCGGGCAGGCCGCGGACGATTGTGCTGACGCCGCATCCGGGAGAGATGGCGAGGTTGGCGGAGATGAGTGTGAAGGAGGTTGAGGCGGATCGCGTGGGGCTGGCGCGGCGATTCGCGGCTGAGAATGGCGTGACACTGGTCTTGAAGGGTTGGCGGACGCTGGTGGCGCATCCGGATGGACGGGTTGCGGTAAATACTACGGGGAAT
This sequence comes from Granulicella sp. L46, assembly GCF_009765785.1. Taxonomy (GTDB): domain Bacteria; phylum Acidobacteriota; class Terriglobia; order Terriglobales; family Acidobacteriaceae; genus Granulicella. The sequence continues at coordinate 688,400 of NZ_LMUT01000003.1, read as the reverse complement.
CCGTCGATGGCGAAGGGTGGAAGCGGAGATATTTTGACTGGGATCGTGAGCGCGATGCTGGCGCAATATCCTGATAATGTGGCTGCCGCGGTGGAGGCGGCGGTGTTTCTGCATGGGCTGGCCGGGGACTTTGCTTGCCTGGCGCAGGATGAACATACAGTGTTGGCCACGGATACGGTGGGGCATCTGTGGGAGGCGTTTCGGGCGCGGGTAAAAGATTCGGATGGGCTGACGTGGATTGCGGGGACGGCGGCGAACGGAATTGAGGTAGCGGGGCGATGAAGGTGTGGACGCGGGAAAAGCGGTTGCGGACGCGCAGTGAGAATGGAACGCTGGCGTTAGGGGAGTTGCTCACGGAGTTGCTGCCGGCGCCGAAGCTGGTGGTGTTGCGCGGGGATCTGGGGATGGGGAAGACGACGCTGGTGCGGGGGATGGCGGCGGCGCTTGGCGCTGATTCGATGGGGGTTACGAGTCCTACGTTTACGCTGGTGCACGAGTACAAGGGGCGGAAGACTCGACTGATTCATCTGGACTTGTACCGGTTGGAGGAGGAGCGGGAGATTGAGGGGATTGGATTGTGGGAGATGGCCGAGGCGCAGGATGCGCTCGTGATGGTGGAGTGGGGCGATCGGTTTGCGAGCGTGATGGAGCGGGCTGATGCGGAGATTTCGATTGGGCAGGGCGAGGAGGAAAACGAACGACTGCTACGGGTTCAATGGTAGGGATGGAGTGAAAACAGAAAAGGCCGCGAATGGATCGCGGCCTTTGTTTTGTTGCGGTTGAATTTAGAAGCGTGCGTGCCAGTCAGCGTTCGTACGATCGCGAATAGCGATGAAGCTGGGAACGAAGATGGTGGAAGCGGAAGCGAGTGCTACGAGAGCGAGGTACATAGTGTTTCTCCTTTGGCGCGCGCGACCGGGCATGCCGGGATTGCGGCGCTCTAATAAAGCGTTTGGTATCAGTGAATGTCGTCCGTGTGGGCGGTTTGAGATCTTGACTCAGCCGTCGCGTTCGCGGGGATAAAGTTGTGGCTTTGGCGGTCCCAGGAGCTCACCGGGAACATTCAGCCGCCGGTCGCTCGCTCAGTTTGAGGGAGGGCATCCGGGTATTGTGCACACAACCTGTTACGTATAAGACTTGCGATTGGTTCCGTTGGACTCAATCTTTTATCGCTCGTCTTGGCCGTTATTCGCACGCTACCCGTAATTTGTTGGGAAAAGCGGGGCGAATCAGGTCTGAGTTGTAGTACGGGAGTGGAGTGGGGTTAGTTCCGTGACGGGATGATGAATTCGAATTCCTTGCGATTTTCGGTTTTGGTTTTTGCGATTTCGGCTGTGTCTAAGGTGTTTTTCGGCCTTTAAAGCGGTAAATGGCGCAGAGTTCGTCGCCTGTGGAGCCGTATTCCTTTTGTTGGGCGATGGCGGCTAGGTCGGCGGCGTGGTCGGCGGGGGACATGGGGATTAGGCCGGTCCAGAGGCGGGTGAAGGCGGGGTGACGGTCGAGGTAGGAGTCGTGCTCGGCGTTGACGTAGAGGAGGTCGAACGGCTTTGGATTGTTAGAGATAGACGTTTCTACATGGCGGAGGAAGCGGCGCAGGAGGGGGAGTTCGAAGGGGTGGAAGAGGAAGGCGAGGGTGGGTTCGGAGGGGAAGGGATGGGTGGTGGCGTCGGAGTGATGGAGGGTCAGGGGGGAGAGGGCGTTGGCTTGTAAGTCATTGTGCCATTGCGAGATGTTGACATTAGCGATGCTTGCTAGGTCGGCATTGAGCTCTACGCCTTCTACGCGAAGGAAGGGGAACTGGGAGGCGAGGAGCATGGCGCGGCCTTTACCGGCGCCGATGTCGAGGAAGACGGTGCGGTCGATGGGCTGAGGGCTGGTGCGCTGGAGCCAGATGTCTAACAAACCATGGAGGATAGAGGGAGCTACGCCGTAGTAGGCAGTGAGCTCAGAGACTTGCGCGTCGGTACCTTCGGCGATGACATAGCCGGGAATGAGGCCGGAGGTGTCGGTGCCGTGGAGTTGGTCGAAGGGGTGGATGGCGGGTTCGGACTTGTGTCTTGGCATGGATATTGAGGGGGAATCGGGTGCGTTTGGTGTCGACTTAGCCCGGTTTCGGGTTACGCAGCGACTGCTTTAGCCTAGTTTCGGGTAGCGCGGATTTTAGAGGATGGGGAAAAGTGCGGGGAGGAGGTTGATCTCGACGCGGGAGATGGAGGGGACGCCGAGCAGGCGATTTTCGACCTGGGCGGAGAGTTGGGTGGCGGCTGTCTCGTCGGTTGAGGGAGCGTGGAGGGTGATGTGGGCGATGAAGCGCGGGGGGAGGCCGGGGACGTTGGCGCCGGGGGCGTCGGGGTCGGGAGTTAGGGTGGCGGAACGGACGAGGCCGGCGGCGACGATGTTGGGGCCGGTGGGGGTGTAGCAGTCGCGGAGTAGGTGGAGGAGGTCGGCTTCGGTCATGAGGGTTGGCGCGCGGAAGATCGTCCTTCTCACTGTATCGTTACGGGCGGAGGATGGGAGTGGGAGTGAGTCGAAGGACGCATCGTCGATGCACTTCTGGTCTATGCGGGTTCTACTGAAGCCTCGTCCTAGCTTCAGCACCGCTGCGTCTTGCGCTAGCAACTTCAGCGGGCTGTTGTTTTGTTATGCGGTTTTGAGTGGAATGTGTAGGCTTGAATCTCTGCAGATTTATGGAGGAGGCCGCTGATGGTCGAGATGCCAATGATCGCGAAGGGCGCGGATGAGTTGTATCTGCTGGCGGGGATGTCGAATCGTCATGGGTTGGTGGCGGGAGCGACGGGTACGGGGAAGACCGTGACGCTGCAGGTGATGGCGGAGGCGCTGAGTTCGATTGGGGTGCCGGTGTTTGCCGCGGATGTGAAGGGGGATCTCTCGGGAATCAGTCAGCCGGGGAAGAGCTCGCCGAAGTTTGATGAACGCGTGAAGATGCTGGGGCTGGGCGAGGTGAAGTTTGCCGGATGCCCGGTGGTGTTCTGGGATGTGTTTGGGAAGCAGGGGCATCCTGTACGGGCGACGGTGAGCGAGATGGGGCCGCTGCTGCTGAGCCGGATTCTGAACTTGAACGATACGCAGTCGGGCGTGTTGACGCTGGTGTTCAAGATTGCTGACGACAGTGGTTTGTTGCTGCTGGATATGAAAGACCTGCAGGCGATGTTGCAGCATGTGGGCTCTTGCGCGAAGGAGTACCAGACGCAGTATGGAAATATTTCAGCGGCGAGCATTGGCGCGATTCAGCGAGGGCTGGTGACGCTGGAGCAACAGGGAGGGGATTTATTTTTTGGTGAGCCGGCGCTCAACATCGAAGATTTGTTGCAGGTGGATGGCAACGGGCAGGGTGTGGTGAACCTGCTGGCTGCGGACCGGTTGATGCAGTCCCCGCAGTTGTATGCGACGTTTCTGCTGTGGCTGATGAGTGAGTTGTTCGAGAAGCTGCCGGAGGTGGGTGATCAGCAAAAGCCCAAGCTGGTGTTCTTCTTTGATGAGGCGCATCTGCTGTTCAAGGACCTTCCTTCGGTGTTGCAGAACAGGATTGAGCAGGTGGTGCGGCTGATTCGTTCGAAGGGTGTTGGGGTTTTCTTTGTGACGCAGAATCCTGTTGATGTGCCGGACACGGTTCTGGGGCAGTTGGGGAATCGAGTGCAACATGCGCTGCGGGCGTTTTCACCGAAGGACCAGAAGGCGGTGAAGGCTGCGGCACAGACGTTCCGTGCGAATCCGAAGGTGAATGTGGAAGAGACGATTACGCAGATGGGTGTGGGCGAGGCGCTGGTGTCGTTTCTGGATGAGAAGGGAATTCCGGCGATGGTGGAGCGGGCGATGGTGTGTCCGCCGCATAGCCAGATTGGGCCGATTACGCCGGAGCAGAGAGAGGCGCTGATCAAGAGCTCGGTTGTGGCTGGGGTGTATGAGACGGTGGTGGATCGCGAGTCGGCGTACGAAAAGTTGAAGGGGAAGGTGGATGCTTCGGGGACGGCTGCGCCTGTTGCGGCGGATGGAACTGCGGGGAGCGGCGGCGCGGGATGGGTGAGCGGCGCGGGGAATATGTTGAGCGGTGTGCTGAATGCGGGGAGAGGGACGAGCGGGCGCGGCGATTCGCTGATGGAGTCGATGGCAAAGAGCGCTGCGCGGACGATGGGAAGTACGGTGGGGCGGCAGATTATTCGCGGGGTGCTGGGTTCGTTGCTGGGTGGAAGTTCGAAGCGTTAGAAGGCTTCTGTTGGTTAGGTATGCTATCGGGTTTGCGTTTGAAGCTTTCCCTTGCTGGTGGGGAACGTGCGGGTACGCCTGGATAATTATTTATCGTTGAACCGAACTTTCTGGGATCGCAAGGCCTCTCTCTAGCATGCACACCGGAATGGAAGCGAAGGAGCTCGCGACGTCCGACTCAACGCTGCTGGTGCTGTTGGCGCAGAGCGGCGACCGGGGTGCGCTGGAAGAACTTCTGCGCGAGGCGTATGCGCCGCTGCGGCGGTACATCACGTATCTCGCCGGGACCGCGCTCGCTGAGGATATTTTGCAGGAGACTTCGCTGCAGATATTTCGCAAGCTGCCGCATTTGCGCGAGCCTGCGGTGTTTCGGGCATGGACGTTTCGGATTGCTTCACGGATTGCGTTCTCGCATATGAAGAGCGCGCGGCGGTGGCAACCGCTGGAGGACGCGCCGGCGGAACAACTGACTACGTTTGATGATCGTCTTGGGGAGCCGCCTGACGAGGGGTTTTTGAGGTTGGTCGAGAACGTGTCGCCGGCTAGTCGGGCGGTGTTGCTGCTGCGGTATCAGCAGGATTTGTCGCTGGAAGAAGCTGCCGCCATTCTTGAAATTCCTGTGGGCACCGCGAAGTCGCGGCTGCATTACGGAGTGACTATGCTTCGCAAATATTTAACTGATGAAAGGAAACCAGCATGAGCCCTGAATCTACTAATCCTGAAAACGCCGGCGGAGAGCGCGCGTTTGTGCAACAAGCTTTGGCGGACGCTGACCGGTCGGAGCGCACGTCGCGGATTGTTGTTGGCGTGCTTGCGATACTTGTTGTCGTTGTCTTTGTGTGGATGCACATGCACATGTTCCCGCCTGAGAACCTGGGGGAACTGCTGCACTCGATACTGCGCGTGGATCTGTTCTTCCTGGTGCTCGCGTTTGCGCTGACGATGTATCTGCGGCAGGTGATGAATAAGAACACGCGCACGATTTTGCGGGCGCTTGCGAATACTCGGCAGCGGTGAGCGAAAAACGAAGGCGGGCCGATTGGGCTGCCTTCGTTTCGCGTGCTGAGGTGAGGGCTAGTGGGATTTCTCGCTGGCGATGCGAGCGGGCGCAAATTCATCGCCCTTGTTCCACTCGACGGTGTGGGGAGCGTTGAGGACTTGCCAGCCGAGGTCGATGCCGAAGCGGGCTAGCTTGGCGTCGCCGGTGAAGTCCCAGGTGGGGTCAAAGTTGTCGGAGAAGTTGTGGTAGTGGTTGTCGTTGAAATCCTTCTCCTTGGCTACGCCCCAGGCGCGATCGTGGCCTTCGTAGAGGGTTCCGGAGTCGACGGAAAAGGCTGGGATGCCTACGCGCGAGAGGCTGAAGTGGTCGCTGCGGTAGTAGCTGCCGGCTTCGGGGCGGGGGTCGGGGACGATGGTTAGGCCGAAGCGTTTTGCGGTTGCTTCGACGCGCGGATAGAAGGTGGTGCGCTGGGCTCCGTTGACGTTGATTTCTTGTTGGACGCCGATGGGGAGGAGCATGTCGAAGTTGATGTCGAGGGAGATTTGGGACGCGGGGATGGGTGGGTGTTGGCCTAGGTATTCGGAGCCTAGGAGGCCTTGCTCTTCGGCGGTGACGGCGGCGAAGATTACGGAGTGGGGCGGGTGGATGCCGGATTGGGCCCAGGCGCGCGCCATCTCGAGGAGCATCGCTACGCCGGTGCCGTTGTCGGCTGCGCCGTTGTAGATGTTGTCGCCGGGCATGTTGGGGACAAAGCCCAGGTGGTCGTAGTGGGCGGTGTAGAGGACGGCCTGATCTAGGCCGGGTTTGCAACCGTTCCTACCGTCCCTGCCCCCGCACGACTCACCGGGGAGGATGGCTACGACGTTGGGGCTTTGGAAGGGGCGGACGGTGCTGGTTACGGTGGCCTTGAGGTGTACGGGGAGTTCGATGGCGTGGAAGCCGGGCTTGCCGGCGGCTGCGAATTCTTTGTCGAGGTCGAGGTTGCTTAGGGCGAAGAGCTTGCGGGCTACGTCTAGCTGGATCCAGCTGGCGGCTTGCAGGCGGGGGTTGGCGTCGTCGCGGAGGAAAGTTTTTTCGCCGGAGTTGGAGTTGTGGACTACGTTCCAGCTGTAGCTTGCGAGGTCGGTGCGGTGGATGATGAGGGCGCCTACTGCGCCTTTGCGCGCGGCTTGTTCGAATTTGTAGGTCCAGCGGCCGTAGTAGGTGAGGGCTTTGCCGGCGAAGAATTTGGGGTCGTCGGAGGGTGGGTCGCCGACGATGCAGAGGATGACTTTGCCTTTGACGTCTACGCCGGCGTAGTCGTCCCAGTTGTACTCGGGTGCGGTGGCGCCGTAGCCGACGAAGACGATGGGGGCGTCGAGGGTGGTGGTGGGGGTGAGGGTTTGGTTGGAGACTACGAAGTCGTCGCCGAATTTTAGGAGGACGGGTTGGCCGGTGGTCGGCTTCAGGGTGAAGGTAGTCTGGTCGGGGACTACTTTCATGCCGACGAAGTTTACTTGCTGGAGGTAGGTGCCGTTGTCGCCGGCGGGGGCGAGGCCGTAGAGGGCGAACTGGGTCGCGATGTATTGGGCGGCGAGCTGGCCGCCGCGGAGGCCGGGGTAGCGGCCTTCGAAGAGGTCGTCGGAGATGAATTGATCCTGGGTGCGGATGTTTTGTGCGCTGACGGAAGCCTCCACTGCCGCGATGGTGCTGGGCGCTACGTTGGGTGCGCTTTGAGCGAGGATTGGTGTGGCGTACGCGCTTGCGAGGATCGACAGGAGGACTGCTGCTGTCGACGTGATGTGCTTGCTGTGCTTCTTCGTCATCCCTCCTTTATAAAGCCGGCGTCGCTGGGCGTCTATTTGGTTGACCTTCGCTACTCGAGGATTTTTAGGTACAGCGGCAAAAGAAGAGGGAGATCCACGGAGGGAATGACAGAAAGAAAGGCAGGGCGAAGGGCAAGAGCCAATACAGGGGTCTCTCCGCTACGCGCTGCGCGCTTCGGTCGAGATGACGAGGTTAGTGGTTGGAGAAGCAGATTCCTTCGCTGCGCTGCGGAATGACAGCCGAAAAACAAGGACAAGGGCAGAAGCAGATTCCCAGAGGGAATGACAGAAAGAAAAGCAACGGCAGGTGCTTCCGTGGGGGCGCAAAGTGGGTGCTAGGCGGTTGCGAGAACGTGCGTTAGCGGAGCGGACTAGGATGTAGTTCGAATCATGACGGGAGGGATGTAATGGGCGACGAACAAATACGGAAAGCGTTGGATGCGCATTGGCGGGCTTCGGCGGATGGCGAGGCCGATGCGGAACATGATATTTACGCCGAGGATTCGATCTGCGATTATCCGCAGTCGGGCGAGCGGATTTTGGGGAGAAAGAATTTGCAGGCGTTGCGGAGTCATCATCCGGGGAAGCCTTCGGGGTTTCAGGTCCGGCGAATTGTTGGGGGAGATGATCTGTGGGTTACGGAATACACGATTGTCTACCAGGGGAAGCCGGCATTCACCGTTAGCATCATGGAGTTTCGCGATGGAAAGGTGGTGCACGAGACGCAGTATTTTGCGGATCCTTTTGAGGCGCCCGCTTGGCGGAAGCAGTGGGTCGAGCAGAAGGTGTGAATCAGAAGTTGAAGACGGGGCCTAGTTGAAGGACGAAGTTGCCGCGGTTGATGAATTGTTCTTTCGAGAGCCAACTGAAGAAGGGGGGCGCGCCGGTGCCGGGGTCATCCACCTTGTTGGTACGGTAGCGGACGATGGCGTCTTCGAGGCCTACGCGGAAGGCGATGCGTTTGTTCACGCGGTAGTCCAGGGCGAGCTGCCAGTCCCAGGCGAAGTGATGGATGGAGCCTAGGGGCGGCTCGTTTGGGGTGCCGTTGGCGTCGGTGACGCCAGGGTAGGGGAGGCCCTCCGCGTTGCCGCCGGTCGTTGCGATGCGCGGAGGTGAGGTGAGAACGGAATACAGTACGGGGCTGCGCAGGTAGGCCTGGCTGTATTGGACCATGCCGGGGCGCATGGCGAAGTGGAGGGCGTAGTAGTGCCATTGCTTGCTGGCGCTGAGGCCGAAGAAGGCGGCGAGCATGTTGCCGCCGGCGCGGTCGCTGGGCAGGGGGCTGGCGTTGGGGTGGTAGCTGACGGCGGTGTCGAAGCCAAGCCAGCCGCGGATTTTGAGAGTGGTCTGGAGGCCGCCGCCGATGGTGGTCTCGCGGCAGTTGAAGCAGGTGGAAGTGTTCGAGGCGATGCTGACGCTATTCCAGAAGGGCGCGAGTTGGACGTCGGGAAGTGCACGGTACTCGGCGACTTCTTTGGAGGGGAACCAGTAGACGCGATTGGGCTCCTGGATGGGCGCCTCGTAGTCGCGATACCAGGGGACCTTCCAGCGCAACATGTTGGCGAAGGAGCGCGAAGGGCTGAGGCCGCTGCGGACGACGAGAGGCCAGAAGCGGTCGGGGTGACGCAGGACCATTGGCTTGGTGACGTAGCGATCGATGAGGTCTTCGGCGGTGACCCACACCATGCCTACGGTGGGGGTGATGATGAAGTCAACCCAACCAGTGTTGTTGGTGTACTTGGTGTTTGGATGGCAGATGCCAATTGGGAAGTCGAAGGACTGGTAGAGGCAGTTTGTGGGGTAGGTGAAGCCGCCCTCGTTGCCAACGCCGGCCTCGCCTGCGGGGCTGATCTCGGAGTGTGTGCTGTAGACGACTGACCAGAGGAAACCTTTGAAGCGGGACTTGCCATACCCGGGGTCGCCCCATTGCAGACGGCGGTCGGTGGGGCTGTTCTGGATCTCGATGTACGTGGCGATCGCGCCCTGCATGGGATGGCCAACATAGTTGACGATGAAGGCGTCGCCGTCATTCCACCGGCGCATGTTGAACTGTTTCATGGAGGCAAGCCAATCGTGCCAGTAGGGGCGGTGGGCGAGGATGTCGCGCATGACGGGATCGCTGGAGACGCGAAAGCCATTTTCGACGACGTTGAACTCGACGCTCTGCCAGATGAGGCCGCGCCATTGGTAGTGTTTGAGGTAGTCGGGATCGGGCTTGGCGTCGGGATCGAAGGTGGATTGCTTCCACCAGCGTGGCGGGCCGGACTGATTGGGCACCTGCGACGATTCATCGTCGGGGTTGGGAGCGAAGTTCTCCCGCGGCAACGGCGGCGGGTTGTCGGCCTCGGCGACGGTGGTGGGTTGTACGCCGGGAGCGTCGGGTAGATTGGGCGTGGCCGTGACGGGAGCGGGCTCCTGGGAATACGCGGAGGCGCAGTGGCTGAATGCCAAAACGAGCAGGCAGACTAATTGGCAGAACAGCACACGTCGAGCCGGAGTGCTGAGGTTGCGCAAACGTACGCAAATTTTAGAGGACACCCCGACCTCCTTTAGCCCGTTGCGCGGCCCTCGAGAATTTGTTCTGCGGCGCGAAGTCCGCTGCGAATCGCGGCATGGACTGTTCCCCAGTTGCCGGTGATGTCGGTATGCTCGCCAGCGAAGAAAATTGTGTCGGCTTCAGGCTGGGTCATCGCCGCGGAGGCATCGACGGCGCCGACCGGGGCGTAGCTGTAGGCGCCTTGCGCGAAGGGGTCGGCGGACCAATCGTGCGAGTAGGTCGCGATGAGGTTTTGGCGAAAAATTTTCTCGTCGACTGCAAATATTTGCGCAAGCGCGGCGCACGCGTCGGATGCTAGTTCGTCGGGCGTTTTTCCATGCAGCGCTGAGGCACGCGGGCCACCTGCCCATCCTGTTAGGGCAGGGAGGGTGTTGGGGTCGGGGTGGGATGTCCACCACACAGGCGGGATGTGATTTAAGGCAAACAAGAAGCTCATACTATCCACGGTCTGCTGATCGATCAACTGTGTTAATTGCCAGTATGGGTTACGAAAAATCATGGTGAAGCGCGAGGCGTGGCCCATCGCGAGACGACGTGCCTGAGAGATCGCGGCGGGTTCGGGGGTGATTGAAATTCCGCCCGGCCGGTTGACCTTGTGCAGGACGCCGAGCGGGAAGGTCACGATGCATTGCGGCGCGTTAAGTTCTCCGTGGGTTGTTACGACGGCAACGTTGCGTGGGTTCCAATGGATGCCGAGGACTTCGCAGTTGAGGCGGATTTCGCTGCCTAGATCTTTGAGGCGGGCGGCGAGATAGTCGGGTAGCTGCGCGTATCCGCCGGGCAGCTGCCAGGAGCGATCTCCCTCGGTGGCGTCCTCGGCCTTTTGCTGCACGCCTAACGAGTGGACGCTGATGCGTTGCGCGTCCGCAGCGTTGAATCCTTCGACATAGGCTGTGAGCGCGGGGCGTAGTTCGTTGGCGACATTGCTGGCGGCAAGCCAGTCGGCGAAGGGCTTGTCTTCGCCTGTGAAATCTTCAAGCTGCTCGAGTGGTTCAAACATCGTGTTGTCTTGTGGGTCATCTGCGACGAGCGTGCCGGGCTGGAGTTCGCGGAGCATTGAGCCGTGGCGCTCGACTGTTTTGACGCCGACTTCGTCGATGAGTGCCCAGAGCTCGGGCGCGCGTCCATGGATGAACTCGGCGCCGAGCTCGACGGTTCCACCGCCTTCGACTTTCTGCGACAGGATTCTTCCACCGACGCGTTGTTTTGCTTCGAGGACGCAGACGCGCATGCCGCGTTCGGCGAGGGTGCGCGCGGCGGTAAGGCCGGCTATGCCGGCACCCAGGATGAGTACATCGATGTCGTTTGGCAACTTGAATCCCGCCCTTCGGTCATGTTCTGACATACGGAACGAGCTCATGTGTCAGCCGTCTGAGACGATCGAAACGCCAGGATCGTCGGCGCACGCCCCGAGAGTCGCTGCGGGGATGAGACATGCGATGCAATGGAGAGGGCAGAGTTGTAAGCGGATGGGAATTTTTGGTGGCCGCTGCTTGATCAGCTCGGCGTGAGTAGTATGTAGGGGTGTCGGATAAAACGTTTTCTGTGCTGTGAGAATCCGGCGTCGTGAGCGACTGATTGGCGGGAGGAAATACAGATTATGCAAAGGACTTACAGAAATCCTATGACAAAGAAATTGAACTCAGTGTTTGGAAATCTCCTGTCGCTGGGCGTTCTTCTGTCCGCTTTTGTGATGAATATGGGCTGCGCGGCCGCGGCGACTGGGGCAGCGGTAGTGGCAGTGGCAAATCCGCAGCCGTGTGACCTGCTTGCGTCGGCGACGCCGTGTGTGGCGGCGATCAGCACGACTCGAGCGTTGTACGTGGCCTATACGGGACCGCTGTACCAGGTGACGCGGCAATCGGATAACGCGCACGCTGACATTGGGCTGCTTCCCGATGGGTATGCGAATGCGGCGGCGCAGGACAGCTTCTGCGCGAACACGACGTGCACCATCACGAAGATCTATGACCAGTCGCCGAATCATAACGACCTTACGCCTGCGCCTGCTGGGGGAGCGGCGCGCGGACCTGGGCCGAATGGGTCCGATGTGCCGGCTGTGGCTGATGCGCTTCCTGCGATGGTGGGAGGACACAAGGTGTATGGGATTGCGATTTCGCCGGGCATGGGTTATCGCAATGACACTCCGAAGGGGACGGCCGTGCACGGTGAGGCGGAAGGCGTGTACATGGTGACGTCGGCGCTTCATCTCAATGAGAAATGCTGCTTTGATTTTGGCAATGCGGAGTCGAATAATCTGGACAACAAGGCAGGCCATATGGATGCCATCAATGTGATGTGTTACGGCTCACCTTGCAGCTTGGGCGCGGGGCTCGATATGGAGGACGGCATCTACGGCAATCTACGTGTGCCGAGCGGCACTATGTTTGTTACGGACATGGGCGTGAGCGATGGTCAGCATAGCTACGCGATCTACCAGGGTAATGCGCAGAGCGGAGGGCTGACGACTACAGGGATCATTCCTCTGCCGAAGGGCTATCAACCAATGCAACAGGAGGGCGCGATTATCCTGGGGATCGGCGGCGATAACAGCAATTGGGCGACGGGCTATTTCTTTGAAGGGGTGATGACGAAGGGCATGCCGACGCAGGCGGCGTTGGAGACGGTGCAGGGCAATATTGTGAAGGCCGGGTATGCGGGGACGTTACAGCCTTGAGGAGTTTCGGTGCTGAGGTTCTCCGCGCTAGAGGCTGGCAGGAATTTAATTGAGGAGAGAGCGATGAAGATTCGTATGGCGGTGTTGGCGGTTGCGATGATGATGGTTGCTTGCGGTGTGCAGGCGCAGACTGCCGTGAAGCGGATTTATTCGGCGGGGACGCCGGTGGCGTCGCAGAGGTTTGCTGCGGCTATCTGGGCGGGGGATACGCTGTATCTGTCGGGGCAGATGGCTAGCCCGGTGACGGCGGAAGATGCGGCGAAGGGTACGCCCGCCGTGTTTGGCGATACCGAGACGCAGGCGACGAGTGTGCTGACGAAGATTGAGGCGCTGCTGAAGACGCAGGGTCTGACGATGGGTGATGTGGTCGAGATGCAGTGCTTCCTTGCGGGTGATCCGGCCAAGGGCGGCAAGATGGATTTTGCTGGATTGAATGCGGCGTATGCGAAATTCTTTGGGACAGCGGAGCAACCGAATCGGCCAGTGAGGGCGGCGATGCAGGTGGCTGCGCTGGCGACGGATTGGGGGCTGGTGGAGATCCAGGTGATCGCGGTGCGGAGTAAGGGCGCTACGCAGGAGAGCGTGGATTTAATGCCGGCGAAGAAGTGAGGCAAGGGCGCGGTGGAATAATCAAGGTGCGGTGCGCGGGCTTCTGATCGGACTGCGAGATAAAGATATCGGCAATCGGGTTTTGATGTAATTGAAGAGGCGGTGGATGCAAATGTTTGGCGGGTGAGGAGTTGGAGTCTTCGGAAGGGTTTTGTGCGTCTCATAACTGAATGTATTTCACCGCGAACTACAACCCCCTGAGGCGTCTATGTGGATTGTTCGGCTAGCTCTTCGGCGCCCTTATACCTTCGTTGTTCTGTCGATGCTGATTGCCTTGCTGGGCATCGGGTCGGCGATTGAGACGCCCAAGGATATTTTTCCGAACATCAATATTCCGGTGATCACGATTGTCTGGACGTATGCCGGACTGACGCCCGAGGAGATGGAAGGGCGCGTGGTGACGGTGTGCGAGCGCGCGTTGACAACGACGGTCAACGACATGGAGCACACGGAGAGCGAGAGCTACCAGGGCATCGCGGTGGTGAAGGTGTACTTCCAGCCGCAGGTGCAGGTGGCGCAGGCGCTGGCTCAGGTGACCTCGATTGTGCAGACGATTTTGCGGGTGTTGCCGCAGGGGACGTATCCGCCGTTCGTGATCAAGTACGACGCGTCGTCGGTGCCGATTGTGGAGCTGGCGCTGAGCGGGCAGGGGCTGAGCGAGGCCGATCTGTATGACGATGGGCTGCAGTTTATTCGGCCGCGGCTGGCGAATGTGAAGGGGGCGAGCGTTCCGCTGCCGTGGGGCGGCAAGGTGAAGCAGGTGATGGTGGATACGGATCCGAACCTGCTGTACGCGCGGCATTTGTCGGCGAACGACGTATCGGCGTCCATCTCGCAGCAGAACGTGATTCTTCCGGCGGGCACGGAGCGGATGGGCGATCGCGAGTACGTGATGAAGACGAACTCGAGTCCGGACGATCTGTCTGCGCTGAACGATCTGCCGATCCGCGCGGCGAATGGTGCGGTGGTGTATGTGAAGGACGTGGCGCAGGTGCACATGGGCTACGCAGTGCAGACGAACATTGTGCGCGAGAACGGGAAGCGGTCGGCGCTGCTGATGGTGCTGAAGAACGGCGATACGTCGACGCTGGATATCGTGTCGCAGACGAAGGCGATGGTACCGCAGTTGAAGGCGGGGCTGGGTAATCTGACGATTACACCGCTGTTTGATCAGTCGATTTTTGTGCGGTCGTCGATTAACGAAGTGGTGCGCGAGGCTTGCATTGCGGCGGCGCTGACGGGGTTGATGATCCTGCTGTTCCTGGGATCCTGGCGATCGACGCTGATTGTTTGTATTTCGATTCCGCTGTCGATTGCTACGTCGCTGATCATTTTGAGCGCGCTGGGCGAGACAATTAATGTAATGACGCTGGGTGGTCTGGCGCTGGCCGTGGGCATCCTGGTGGACGATGCGACGGTGGAGATTGAGAACACGCATCGGAACATGGCGGAGAAGCGGCCGCTGACGCAGGCGATTCTGCACTCGGCGCAGCAGGTGGCGGCTCCGGCATTTGTGTCGACGTTGTCGATCTGCATTGTGTTCGTTCCAGTGGTGCTGCTGACGGGCGCGGCGAAGTTTTTGTTTACGCCGCTGGCTGAGGCTGTGGCGTTTGCGATGATGGCGAGTTATTTCCTATCGCGAACGCTGGTGCCGACGATGATGCATTTTCTGCTGGGGAAAGAGATTGCGCTGTACCAGGATCCAGGCGAGAGCGAGCGCGAAGAGCGGCGCAGCATTGTGTGGCGGATTCATTCGAAGTTTGATCGCCAATTCGAGAAGATGCAGCATCGCTATAAAGATTTGTTGGACTGGTGCCTGGAGCATGCGGCGATCACGCTGGGACTGTTCGTGCTGCTGCTGATCGTGAGCTTGCCGTTAACATTCTTTATCGGAAAGGATTTCTTTCCGTATGTGGATTCAGGGCAGATGAAGCTGCATGTGAATCCTCCGCCAGGGTTGAGGCTGGAAGATTCGGAGCAGTTTTTTGCGGCGGTGGAGAAAGAGATCCGGACGCAGATTCCGGCAGATCGGGTTGAGCTGATTCTGGATAATATCGGGCTGCCGAACAGCGGTATTAACCTGGCGTTCTCGGGCACTTCGACGATATCCAACTCCGATGGAGATATTCAGATTGCGTTGAAGCCGGGCAAGAAAGATACGCAGATGTATACGCGAATTTTGCGCGATGATCTGCGGCGGAAGTTTCCGACTGCTACGTTCTTCTTTACGCCGGCGAACATGACGAACCAGATTCTGGACTTTGGCTTGCCGGCACCGATTGATCTGCAGGTGATTGGGCACGATCCGGGAAACTATGAGCTGGCGACGAAGCTGGCGAAGCAGATTGCGGGGATTCCGGGAGCGGTAGATGTGCACCTGCATCAGCAGGTGGATTATCCGACGATGCAGATCAATGCGGACCGGACGAAGGCGCGGCAGGTAGGGCTGACGCAGACGGATGTGGCGAGCTCGACGCTGATTTCTCTGACGGGGTCCGGGCAGACGACGCCGAACTACTGGCTGAATCCGAAGACGCAGGTGAACTACCAGATTGTGACGCAGACGCCGATTTACCGGATCGACAGCTTGCAGTCGCTGGCACGGACGCCGATTACGTCGCCGAACGGGAACACGACGCAGTTGCTGGGAAACGTGGCGGACTTTCGGCGGGACCTGTCTCCGATTATTGCGGACCACTACAACATTCAACCGGTGTATGACGTCTATGCCGATGTAGATCAGAGAGACCTGGGCGGCGTGGCGAGCGAGATCCAGAAGATCATGGACCAGACGAAGAAGGGCCTGCCAAAGACGACGCAGATCTCGTTGCGCGGCGAGGTGCAGACGATGAACGAGTCGTTCGTGCGGCTGGGCGTCGGGATTATTTTTGCCATCATGCTGGTGTATTTGCTGATGGCGGTGAACTTCCAATCGTGGCTGGATCCGCTGATTATTCTGATGGCGATTCCGTGCGCGTTCTGCGGGATTCTGTGGATGCTGTTCCTGACGCAGACGACGTTCAGTGTGCCATCGCTGATGGGCGCGATTATGACGATTGGCGTGGCGACGGCGAACTCGATTCTGCTGGTGGTGTTCGCGAATGACGAGCGACTTGCCGGCAAAGACCAGCGCGAGGCGGCGCTGAATGCTGGCCACACGCGGCTGCGGCCCGTGCTGATGACGGCGCTGGCGATGATCATCGGCATGCTGCCGATGGCGCTGGCGTTCGGCGAGGGTGGCGAGCAGAATGCGCCACTGGGGCGAGCGGTGATTGGGGGGCTGTTGTTTGCGACGATGGGCACGCTGTTTTTGGTGCCGACGATTTATTCGTTGCTGAAGACGCATCCACCGATTGATTACTCGAAAGAGATTGACGAAGAGGCGGGCCCGGCGTTGAGTGGGCATGGCCAGCAACCACCGAATCCCTCGCAAGGAAGTCAGGAGCAACCAGCGTAATGGCCGACGACAGGAACGATCCGATTGATCCAAAGCACGAGCTGCCGTGGCCGGAGGAGAGCGATCCGGCGAAGGTAGGCGAGCAGTTTGCCGATCCGAACTCGGGGGATGATCGGCGGTTGGGCAAGCGGTTTGAGGAGACGAACTCCAGCCGCGCGAAGCATCCTCACGAGCCGCTGAAGGAGAGGATCCATTGGCCGGAGAATCGTAAGCCGCTGTACTGGTTTCTGATCGCGTTTGTGATCCTGGTAGTGGTGGCGGTGCTGGCGGGTGGGCTGCCGCGACTCTCCCGCAACAAGGACATCGACGAGCGGTCGAAACAGGAGAAGAGCGCGAAGCCAGTGGTCGAGACGATGCAGGTGGTCCAGCCGAAGGATCAGGCGGGGCTGGCGGTTCCGGGAACGGCGATACCTTTGACGCAGGCGTATGTGTATGCGCGGGCGAATGGATATTTGCAGAAGCGGTTTGTGGACATCGGCGATCGCGTGAAGAAGGGGCAGTTGCTGGCGGTGATCGATGCGCCGGATTTGGATGCGCAGGTTTCGCAGGCGCGGCAGCAGGTGTTCCAGGCGGAGCGGCAGCTGGACCAGCAGAAGTCTCAGTTGGCGCTGAACACGGTGACGGTGCAGCGCTATCGGGTGCTGGTGGCGAAGGGTGTTTTTTCGCGGCAAGACGGGGACACGCAGGAGGCGAACTACGGGTCGCAGGTGGCGAATGTGCAGGCGGCGCAGCGCAACGTGGATGCGTTCAACGCGAATCTAGAACATCAGTTGGCGCTGCAGAGTTATGAGCAGGTGCGGGCTCCGTTTGCGGGCGTGATTACGGAGCGCGATGTGGATGTGGGGGCGCTGATTTCGGCGGCTGGGGCGAGCTCGGGGGCGCAGGGTTCGCCGGCGCCACAGGGGCAGAACTCGAGTGCCGGGGGAACGACGCAGGCGGGAGCGTCGAATAGTTCGGGCAGCTCGGGAAGTGGGCCGACGTCGGCTGTGTCGGCGCAGTCGCCGGGGCAGGGTGGGCCGCTGTTTGGGATCTCGCAGATGCAGCGGCTGCGAATTCTGGTGTCGGTGCCGGAGGGGTATGCGCCGGTGATTCATCCGGGATTGAAGGCGCCGATTGAGGTGCAAGAGTATCAGGGCGCGCCATTGTTTGCCGAGGTAACGCGGACGGCGAATTCGATTGATGCGAACACACGGACGATGTTGACGGAGTTGCAGATTGATAATTCGGCGGGCAAGCTGATCTCGGGCATGTACGTGGTGGTGACGTTCCCGCCGGCGGCGGGAGTGCAGGCGCCGCTGGTGATTACCGGAGACGCGATTGCGATTCGCAAGAATACGTCGATGGTGGCGACAGTGGTGGATGGGAAGATTCACTGGGTGCCGGTGACGATTGGGCGCGACTTCGGTAGCGAGACGGAGATCGTGAATGGGTTGAAGGCCGGCGACGTCATTGTGACGGATGTGACCGATGAGGTGGTCGAGGGCGCGGCGGTGGAGATGCACATGGCGAAGGGTTCGGAGGAGCAGTCGACTGCGCCGAAGCAGAATGTGCCGCTGGGCGGAAGTACGCAGTATGGCAATGCGAATATTACGGACCAGAATCTGCAAGGGCAGCAAGGGCAGCAGAACCAGGGGGGCAAAAGCAAGCAGCAGGGCCCGAGTAAGCAGAAGAGTAGTGAGAGTAAACAATGAGGCGGGCGAGGCGGAGTTGGAGCGAGGGAGTTGCGTTGCTGCTGCTGGCGGCTGCGGGTGTGGTGTGGGGGCAGTCGCCTTCGCCGCCACTGACGCCGCAGAATACACCGGCGCTGAGTCCTGAGCCGACGCAGAGGTCAGTGCCGCCGGGGCCGGTGACGGGAACGGATGCGGGGACAAAGATGCGGGTGCCGCAGATCTCGCCGTTGGATGGACATGTGCCGCCGCCGAATGCGCCGGAGCCGCAGTTGCAGCAGGCAGAGGATTCGAAGACGGAGCCGCAGCGTGAGGGCGTGACTGGATTGCGGCCGGATTTTCTGGGGTTCCTGGGGCCGTTTCGGCGGCCGACGGTACCACCACTGTTTCAAGGGGATGCTACGCGGCTGGATGGGTTGATCCGCGACGGGAAGCTTTACCTGACGTTGCAGGATGCGATTGCGCTGGCACTGGAAAATAATCTGGATGTGGAGACGGAGCGCTACAACATTACGCTGGCGGGAACAGATGCAGTGCGGGCCGCGGGGGGCGGGAGCACGCGCGGTCTCGACTTCACGGCGCAGCTGCCGCAGAACGGGGTGGGCGGGCCGGGATCGCCGCTGTTGAATGCGGTGACGGTGAACAGCAATCCGACGACGCCGGCGGTCACGGATTTGACGTCGCTGAATTCGACGACGCAGATACAGCAGTCGTTATCGCAGCTGTCGACGGGGTTTACGTATTCTTTGGGGCCGTCGGTGCCGCTGTTTGATCCGCAGCTGATTGGCGATGTGGGGTATCTGCGGCGATCGGATTCGGTGACGCTGGAAGGCACGACGACGACGGGGACGGGGACGACGACGACCGGAACTGGGACGACGGCGAGCACGGGGCCGATGAATTTTGTTGCGGCGAATGTGGCGTACATGCAGGGGTTTTCGACAGGGTTGCAGCTGGTGGCGATTGGGAACAATGCGTCGTCGGTGGAGTACGGGTCGGCTTCGCAGCTGAATCCGTTTTCGACGCCGAGCACCTCTGTGACGCTGACGCAGCCATTGTTGCGGGGGTTTGGGCGGGGAGTGAACCTGCGCTATCTGAGGATTGCGCGCGTGGACCAGAGGATTTCGCGACTGCTGTTTGAGGAACAGGTGCTGCAAACGATCTACGGGACGTCGCGGCTGTATTTTGATTTGGTGTCGCTGGGTGAGGATGTGCTGGTGAAGACGGAGTCGCTGCGCGCGGCGACGAAGCAGCGCCAGGATTACGAGAACCAGGAGGAGATGGGGACGCTGGCGCCGATTCAATTGACGCAGGCGAAGGCGCTGGAGAGCTCGAGCCGGTTTGCGCTGATCCAGGCGCAGGGACTGTACAAGCAGGAAGAGATTATTCTGCGCAACCAGTTGGTGCGGACGGCGTCGCCGGTGTTCACGGCGCAGTTCGACGAGATTGTGCCGACGGATCGGATTGTGGTGCCGGATAAGCTGGAGGACCTGGATGTTCCGGACCTGGTGGGGCAGGGGTTATCGCAGCGGCCTGATCTGGCGCAGGCGCAGTTGCAGGTGGAGACAGGGAAGATCAGCGTGGAGGCGAGTCGCAACAACGCGCGGCCGCAGTTGAATCTGTATGCGAATGCGCAGACGCGGGGAGCGACGGAGCAGCCGTATGAACAGCTGGGGTCGCCGGGGACGGGATTGCCAACGACGCCGCAGGATCTGGCGCTGGGCGGGCTGAGGGTGTCGACAATTTATCAAGGCGGGCTGCAGTTGACGCTGCCGCTGCGCAACCGTGTGGCGCAGGCGGATGCGGCTCGGGATGCGGTGCAGCTGCGGCAGGTGCAGGCGCGCACGGAGAAGATGGCGGCTCAGATTCGCGAGGATGTGGAGACGGCGGTGGTGGCGTTGCAGACGGCGCAGGCGGCTTACGAGGCGGCGTCGCAGAGCAGGGACTACCAGGGGCAGCTGCTGGATGCGGAGAGAGATAAGTTGTCGGTGGGGCAGTCGACGGATTTGCTGGTATTGCAGAACGAGGCGTATTTGGCGCAGGCGAAGTCGACCGAGATTGCGGCGCGGTCAAACTGGATGAAGGCGCGGATCAGTCTGGATTATGCGCTGGGAGATTTGTTGGAGAAGAACCACGTGGAGCTGGATGACGCGATTCGGGGTACGCTGCCGGAGGGTGGTACGGTCTCACCGGGAGGTACAGTCCAGCCGGGGAGTACATCGCAGTAAGGCTGAATCGTTAGTTCGCAGTGGGTGGGGATCGGTGGAAACCCACATCTCAAAAGCGAGATAGGTGGCGCCCGGATCGGTGGTCGGGCGGTTAGCTAATTGCCGCTGTCCTTGTGGAGCTTTACGCAGTCGTCGATGTGGCGGATGGCGCGGTCTTTCATGGTGGGGTCGGGGTGGATTGGTTGGGCGCCCTGGCGGTAGAACTCGAGCCAGGTGAGGCAGCCATTGATGTCTTCGATGTGGCCGTCCTTCTGGTTGGGGTCGACGGGAATGAGCTGCTGTAGATCGTGGAGAGCGGGACTGAAGGTGGCGGGGGGATCGTCGCGAAGGGAGGCGGCGTGGTCGAAGGCTACCCAGGCGGGGGTGTTGATGCGCGGCGTGGTCATGACGACCGGCGCGGGGGTGTTGTTGGTCGAGGTGAGGTTCCGCTGGTCGCGGCGATGGCGGACGATGTTGAAGATGAAAAGGCCGATGACGACGGCGAGGAGGATGTAGTGGCGGGGACGGAGATTCATGGGTGTCGGTTCTCAGTTGTTAGTTGTCAGTTCTCAGTTGTTCGTTCTCAGGACTCCATGGAGGGAAACTGATAACTGAGAACTAAGAACTGACAACGCGGTTAGTGGGTGCGGTCGACTAGATATTGGGCTAAGGATTTTAAGGGGGTGGCGGATTCGCCGAAGGGTTCGAGGGCGGCGAAGGCGTCGGCGATGAGGGAGGCGGCGTCTTTTTTGGATTGCTCGATGCCGTAGACGGCGGGCCAGGTGGCTTTGTCGGAGGCGGTGTCTTTGCCGGCGGTCTTGCCTAGCTCGGCAGAGGTTTGGGTCATGTCGAGGATGTCGTCGACGATCTGGAAGGCCAGGCCGGCACTTTCGCCGAAGGTGCGGAGCTCCTGCGCGGAGGGCGAGCGTTGGACGGGCGCGTAGGCCATGCCGAGCAGGCCACCGCAGACGATGCTGGTGGTGATGAGGGCGCCGGTCTTGGCGCGGTGGATGCGCTCGACTAGCTCGGGGGTGGGCTTGTGGTGCTCGGATTCGATATCGACGACCTGGCCTCCGATCATGCCGGGAGGGATTCCGGTGGGGGCTCCTACGCCGGTGCCGATGGCGAGGGCGAAGTCGTGGAGGATGGCGACGATGGTGGCGGGTGGGGCGGGGAGATTCGAGATGACCTGGAAGGCTAGGTTCTGCAGGGCGTCGCCGGCGAGGATCGCGATGGCTTCACCGAAGGCTACGTGGCAGGTGGGCTTGCCGCGACGGAGGTCGTCATTGTCGAGGGCGGGGAGGTCGTCGTGGATGAGGGAGTAGGTGTGGGCCATTTCTATGGCGGCTCCGAGGTCGGCTGCGCCTTCGGGGATCTGGCCGGTGCCGGCTACCATGCGTGCGGCTTCCATGCAGAGGATGGGGCGGAGGCGCTTGCCGCCGGCGAAGGTGCTGTGGCGCATGGCGCGGTGGATGGAGTGGGGTTCGGTGGTGGCCGAGGGGAGGAGGCGCTCGAGCGCTGCGTCGGTGAGGGTGACGCCAGAGGTTAGGATGTTCTGCACTTCAGGGTTCATGGTCACTGTTGATTCTACGTCCTGCGGTCCTGAGCGGGCGGCGGGAGTTGGGATCGTGGGTGAGCTTCTAGCGTCTAGCAAAGGCAGAGGCGGGAACGGGCGCGCTTCGCGCGAGATGCAGGTTCCTCGCTGCGCTCGGAATGAC
This sequence comes from Granulicella sp. L46, assembly GCF_009765785.1. Taxonomy (GTDB): domain Bacteria; phylum Acidobacteriota; class Terriglobia; order Terriglobales; family Acidobacteriaceae; genus Granulicella. The sequence continues at coordinate 666,479 of NZ_LMUT01000003.1, read as the reverse complement.
AGCCAGAAAAGCAAGAACAACAGCAAGTGCAAAGGCAAGTGCGAAGGCAAGTGCGAAGGCAAGTGCAAAGGCAAAGGCAAAGGCAAGTGCAAAGGCAAAGGCAAAGGCAAAGGCAAGTGCAAATGCAAATGCAAATGCAAAGGCAAGTGCCAATACAGGGGTCTCTCCGCTACGCGCTGTGCGCTTCGGTCGAGATGACGATGTTCGGGGTGGGGGGATTTATGTGTTCGGTTTGCGGCGGTAGGTGAGGGCGAGGGCTATGAAGGCGAGGGTGGTGAGGGCCAGGCCTAGCTGCTGATCGAGGGTGCGGTGCCAGGTGATGTTGATGGTGTAGTCGTCGGCATGATTGAGGGAGATGGCGATGAGGCCGTCAGGGCGGGGGATGTGGGCGGGGTCCTGCGCGGACGGCGAGGGTTTTGAAGTCGTGGTGATTCGCCAGTTGGGGTAGTCGCGGAGATTGAGGATGAGATAGCTGGGGGTGGGGGCGTGGATTTGGAAGTGGTGGGGGCCTGGGGTGGAGAGGGTTTCGGTGTCGGGGATGGGGGTGTCGTCAGTGTCGAGCGAGGGGTTGAGTTCGGAGGCGGTGGGGGTGGTGTTGGGCGCGGGGTCGTTGGGGGAAGGGGCTAGCCAGTAGGCGGGGTTGTTGGAGCGGAGGGGGTCGTTGTCGGCGAGGGTGGGGGTGTACTCGTCGGTGGGGGGAAAGCCGTGGTGGGTGGTGAAGAGTTGGGCGAGGTGCTTGGGGTCGTCGGTGGGATCGCAGGGTTGGTGGTAGAGGCGGTAGGCGGGGACGGCTAGGGCTAGCGGGAGGAGGAGAGACAGGGCGGTGGTGAGGCCGCTCGGCGTTCTGCTAACCCAGATCTCAGAAGCGAGACCTGGGGCACCCATAATTTTGGGTGTGTCGAGGAGTAGGGCGATAGTTAGGGCGAGGATCGGGGTTAGGAGTGTGAGGAGGCGCCAGGGGAATTGGAGGTAGGCGAGGTTGGGGAGATGGTGCCAGATGGGGGCGGAGACGGGGGTGAGGAGGATCGCGATCGCGATGGTGAGGAGAGCGAGGGTGTAAGTGAGGGTCGCGGGGGTATTGGTTGAGAAGGGGCCGGCTATATCGGTGGGGTTGAGGGCTTCGGGGTCCTTCGGCTGCGTCTCTCGCGCGTTGCTGCGAGAGACTTCGCTCAGGATGACAGATTCTTGGGAGCGCAAGGGGACGGGCTTTTTTGCGGCGAAGTTTTTTCGGGTGAGGGGTTTTTTGAGGAGCAAGGTTAGAAAGGAGGCAGCGGCTAGGAGCAGGAGGGTCAGGGCTAGGAGGCTGATGGAGTGGTTGACAGCGTTGTGGGCGGCGTCGGTGGTGTGGGTGAAGAGGAAGTTGTCCTGGTAGCGCATGTTGGGGAGGAGGGCCATGGCTGTCTGGATGTACTTGCGCTCGTAGGCCGCGGGGAGCAGGTAGATGGCCGGGAGAGTTAGACCGAGGATCGTGCCGGCGAGGTAAGTGAGGGCGAGTTGGAGGGGACTGGGTGATCGCGGTTGAAAAGGGATGGGCGAGAGGGGTTGGCTATAGGTTTCGGGGTCCTTCGACTCCCCCTTCACGGTGTGAAGGGTCCGCTCAGGATGACGGGCTTTCTTTGTTGCGAAAGAAGAGACGATGCGGAGGGTTGCGAGGAGGGCGAGGGTGTAGCTGCCGATGACGGCGGCGGGGGCGTTGGTTAGCCAGAGGAGGGCTAGCGGGATTGCGATGGCGCGGATGGTGGGCCGTGAGCGGAGGATGGCTAGTAGTAGGAGGGGGATCCAGGCGGCGGCTAGGAGTTCGGCCAGGGCAGAGCGCTCGAAAGCCGTGAAGAGCATGTAGGGGTTGGCTAGGTAGAGCGTGGAGGCGATGAGGGAGGCGTTGGGGCTTGCGAACTCGCTGGCTAGTTTGTGGAAGGTGAAGCCGGAGGCGAGGAGAGCGATGGCGATGAAGATTGTTGGGCAGAGGATGGTGGGAAAGATGAGCGTGAGGACGGCGCCGAGTAGCCAGGAGATTGGGGGGTAGAAGAGGAAGCGGGGTTCGCCGGCGTTCCAGGCGGCGGTTGCGTCCCAGTGGGGGTAGAGGGTGCCGTGGCGGAGTTGGTGCGCGGCGTCGAGCCAGCTTTGGACGTGGAAGGCGAGGTCCTGGCCGCAGGAGGGGCCGTGAATTAGGAGGGGGTGGAGGACCAGGAGTACGGCGAAGGGGATGAGGATGAATGCGCGCTTCGGTGCGGGGGATGGCGCGGCGGCGGGCATTAGGTATTGTTGCATTCGAGAAAGCGTTTAGCTCTTAGCTCTGGCTAAGGCGAGAACGGGCGCTCGCTGCGCGAGCGAGAAGCAGGTTCCTCCCCTTCGGCTTCGCTCAGGGTCGGAATGACGGCCAGAAAAGCTAGGGCAAGAGCAACAGCCGGGGGCAAAGGCAAAAGAAGAAGCAGATTCCCAAAGGGAATGACAGAAAGAAAGGCAAGGACAACGGCCCGGGGCTAAAGCCCTTTGTCTAGGTGAGCGGTGATTGTCCGGGCTAAAGCCCGGACCTATCTCAGAGGCAAGGGCAAGGGCGAAAGAAGAGGCAACGGCGAGGGCAAAGGAGAGCAAGGACGAGGTAAAGAAGAAGCACGGGCAAGGGTAAGAGAAGAAGCGGATCCCGCGAGATGACTGCCGGAAATGCAGCTGCCTGAGCAAGAGCAAACGCAACTGCAACGACCAATACAGGGGTCCTTCGCTTCGCTCGAGGATGACGGGATTCTGGGCGGCGATAACAACTAGAAGCGACGAGCGAAGAGCTGGAAGCTAGGAGCTTGCTACTGCGGCGTTAGGGTTAGGGTGTGTTGGATGGTGGGGTGGGTTAGGGGGAGGGTGAAGGTGGTGCCCTGGAGCCAGGGTTGGAATTGGTCGAGGAACGAGGGGCTGGCTGGGTTGCCGGATTCGCCGGTGGGGATGTTGGCGTGGGTGTTATCGGGGTCGGCGAGGTCGGCGGTGAAGCGCTCGCTGGGGCCGAAGTGGAGGCCTGCCGCTTTGACTGTCGTCGAGTCGCCGCCGTTGGGATGGAAGCCGGAGCCGGTGGCTACTCCGAGCATGGTGCTGATGGGGCTGTGGCTGCCGAAGATGGGGTGAGCGATGTCGATGGGGTGCGCGGAGCCGTAGGTGAGGGTAGAGAGGTCGCGAGGCGCGTTCATGAAGTGGAGGCCGCGTTCTACGGAGATCGCGAGGAGATCGTTCCAGTTGGAGTAGCCTTGCGGGAGCCAGCGGGCGGGGGTGTTCTGGAGGAGCTGCTCGAGGGCGGTGCGGTCTTCGTCCCAGGTGTAGAGATTGAGGATGCGCGTCAACCGTACGTCGTCAAGCTTGAGGTGGTAGCGGGCGTTGGCGTAGTCGCGGAGTTGGGGCGCGAGGAGCATGGACCAGATCTCGTGATAGGCGGCGGAGGTGATGGCGGCGGCGGGGGAGTCGGCGGAGACGTCGCCGTTCCAGCCGCGCAGGATGTTGGCGGCTTGTAAGAGGCGCGCGTCCTTGTGGGTTAGCGAACTGTGGTCGAGGGCGTAGGCGAGGCGCTGGGCTACGAGTAGATCGAACTCGGAGTGGACGTCCATCTGGATGCGGAGCATGTCGGCGGGGGTTAGTGGGTGGTTGGCGGTGACGCTGGCGTCGAGGAGGTGGTTGATGCGCTCGACGCGGTAGGGATCGGCCCAGTTGTTGGAGATGTAGTAGGGGTAGTCGTCGGGGGCGATGCGAGCGTTGGCGGTGGCGAGGATGCCGGAGGTGGGGTCTAGGACGGAGGGGAGGGCGTCGTAGGGGATGTAGCCGGACCAGGATTGGGTGAGGTCTAGGGCGTCGACGGGGATGGGGGAGAGGGGAGAGCCGATGGTGTAGGCGACGGTGGGGGTTGTGGGGACCGTCGTGGTGGAAGGGGTCGAGGGCGTGGGTGGGACTGGAATCTTCGGGGTCCTTCGGCTGCGCTGCGCTGCGCTCAGGATGACAGCGTTATTGCGGGTGCTGACGAGTGCAAATACAGGGGTCTCTCCACTACGCGCTGCGCGCTCCGGTCGAGATGACGGAGATTGCTGCGGGGTGCTGACGAGTGCAAATACAGGGGTCTCTCCACTACGCGCTGCGCGCTTCGGTCGAGATGACGACATTGTGGGGGAGAAAGAGGCGAGGATGGCTTGGGGGTGGGGGAGGGAGGCGGAGGGGTTGTCGCCGGACTCGTCTTGTTCGTCTTGAGGGGGGGTGGTGTTGGGTAGGATGAAGGGTTGGGTGGTGCGGGGGCGCTGGGTGGCGGGTCCGCGGATGGGGATGCGGCCGAGGAGGTGGTAGCCGATGTGGTGCGCGTCGGCGTAGACGAGGTTTTGCGAGACGCTGCTGAAGCTGGCGAAGGCGGCGACGAGGGAGGCGGCGTCGGTGGCGGTGTTGATGGCGAGGAAGGGCGCGGTTTGGGTGGAGGGATCGTAGACGGTCCAGGCTAGAGCGAGGGGGCGGTGTTCGGTGGGATAAAGGGCAGAGATGATCGGGGTTTGGATGTTGGTGGTGCCGATGGTGTGGGTGGTGGTGAGGACGTCGAGGGTGACGTCGCGGCCGGCGCGAACGTGGATGAGTTCGGTGTGATGGGCGACGGGGGACCAGGTGTGGTCGGGATGCTCGTACTCGGTTTCGGAGCCGCTCTTGCGGAGGTGCTCGATGAGGACGTCCTGGACGTCGGCGCCTGAGTTGGTGAAGCCCCAGGCGATGTTGGCGTTGCGGCCTACGATGACGAAGGGAACGCCGGGGAGGGTGAAGCCTTCGACCGCGAGAGGCGTGGGGCCGTCGGCGTGGAGGGCGGCTTCGTACCAGATGTCGGGGGCGGTTAGGCCGAGGTGCATGTCGTTGGAGAGGAGGGGGGCGCCGGTGGCGGTGTGGTTGCCGGCGACTACCCAGTTATTGGAGCCGTCGCGGCAGCCGTTGCATTGGTGGGCGCGGAGGTCGGCGTAAATGCGGAGGAGGTCTTGCGGGGATGCTAGTCCTGCGTGAGCGGCGGGAGTTGGGTTCGGTGGGGGTTCGAGAGTTGGTGGGAGATTGCTGGCGTTCTGCAAACCCATGTCCCAGAAGCGGGACATGGGGCACCCGATTTTGTTGGTGGAACGCGGGACTCGGTCGCACCCGGTTTGAGGGTTGATGGAGGATTGGGTGGGGTCGAGGGGGATTTGCTCTACGGGGGCTGAGGGGGCGGTTAGATCTGGCGGCTGCTGGGTGGGGGGATGGTCGCGCCAGGAGCCTACGGGGTAGAGATCGGGAACGAGGTTGGGCGGAAGGCTGGCGGAGAAGGCTTCGCGGTTGAGCTTGGTGGGGAATTCGGTGGATAGGTCCTGGGCCATGATGATGCCGATGAGGATGGAGTCGCGGGGCTGCCAGGGTTCAGGGGAGTAGTGGAGGATGTGGAACTCGACGGGGAGGGTGTTCGGCGTGTTGGCGCCGCTGTGGGTGGAGATGTAGGCGTTGATGCCGCGGGCGTAGGCCTGGAGTTGGTGGAGCTGGTCGGGGGGAAGGACGGCGACGGCGCGGTCGGCGGCGGCGCGGAGCTGGAGGATGCGCTGTTCGCGATCGTGCTGGATGAGGGAGGGGCCGAGGATCTCGGCTAAGGTGCCGGCACCGTGGCGGCGGAGGGCGTCCATCTGGAAGAGACGGTCGGCAGCGGTGATGTAGCCCTGGGCGAAGAGCAGGTCGTCGAGGTTGGCGGCGTGGATGGAGGGAACGCTCTGCGCGTCGCGGGTGATGGTGACGGGCGCGGAGAGGCCGGAGACTGGGACGTTGCCGTCTAGGAGGCCCTGGTTGGTGAGGAGGTTGGCGCGCATGTCGCGGCGGAGGGAGACGGCGATTATTGCGAGCGCGACGAATAACAGGACGAGCAGGATGCTGAAGGTGAACGCGACGCGGCCGAGCCAGCGTCTCAGGCGCGTGGTCCTTAGCGAGCGGGCGTCGTCAAGGTCCTGCGCGGACGGGTCCTGCGCGGACGGCGAGAGATGGGAGCTTGTGCGGTGGCGGAGGGGTGCGGAGTCGTCTGGGTTATCGGAGTCGGAGGGATACATGGTCTAGAGCGATTCTAGGTCACGCCGGCGTTGGAGGTGAGGCGAGGTTGGTGGTGCTGGGCGGACATCGTGCGAGCCCACGTCCCAGAAACGGGACATGGGGCACCCAAGTCCTGCGCGGACGGCGGGGGCTGGGACGGTGGTGATTAGAAGGACGGAGGAACGGGCATGGATAGTGGGTCGAAGTCGGGTTCGAGGGGAGGCTGTGTGCCGGGCCGGGTGGTGAAGCGAACGACAAGGGCGACGAGTAGAAGGACGGGGATGCAGAGGACGCTGCCTTCGGGGCCGTCGACTCCTCCGGAGAGGAGAGGGCTGCCGGCGACGTGGGTTTGGAAGAGGCGGCCGACGGAAAGGTTGCCGCTGTCGGGGACACCGTAGAGGAAGCTCTGTGCCCAGTCCCATGCCATGTGGAAGCCGATGGCCCACCAGAGGGAGCCGGTGCGCCAGAGGGTGTAGCTGAAGATGAGGCCGAAGAGGACGACCTGGCCGATACCGAGGGCGTTCTCGCCAGAGTTGCCGAGGTGGAGGACACCGAAGAGGAGCGACATGATGATGGCGGCGATCCAGAAAGCGACGAGGCGTGCGTGGGTGGGAGAGATTTTTTCGGCGAGGCCGAAGACGCCGCGGGTGAGGGTGAATTGAAGGTAACCGCGGAGCATGTACTCCTCTGAGAAGCCGACGAGGAGAAAGGCGAAGAGCCACTTGGCGGCGTAGAGGCAGAGGGCGGTGCCGGTGAGGAGGCGCGCATCGAAGTACAGCAGGTGGAGGGAATGAAGGAGCAGGACAAGAGCGGAGAGAGCGACGAGGCCCCAAAAGGCTCCGAAGAAGAAGTCGCTGCGGCGAGAAGCTCCGATGCCGTAGACGCCGAGGCGGCGGCGCTCGCCGCGGGAGAAGAACCAGCAGAGGCCGAGCATGCCGAGGAAGGTGAGGCCGTCATTCACGATGACCAGCGTTGGCTGAAAGGGGACGGTTGGGTGGACGGGGTGCGCCTGGGGATGCGCTTGTGCTTGAGCGCGGGCGGCGATCATCTCTTTGAGCTGGCCGGTGGCGGCGACAGAGAAGATGCCGCTGAGGGTGACGACGATGGCGACGATGATGACGAAGATTGCGATCGACCATCCGGCGCGAAGGCCGAAGCGGCCAAAGAATATCGTGTTCGGTTTGGGTGCAACCGTCACGTCCTGCGCGGACGGCGGGAGGGGGATGGTTGTCGGGTCGGAGGGGTGTTGCGGGGGTGTCATGTCCATGCGTGGGGTTTCTCTGGAGTGGGTTTGTGGTGGAGAGATGAAGATGTTCACGATGATACGCGTGGGGGAGCGCGATGGTTTCGTGGTGGGTCAGATATGCTGTGGGTGTATTCGGAAATCCAGAGGGGCGGGGCGACGTGAACTGCAGAGTTTTTTATCACGATAAATGTTTTGACGGCGCTTGTTCGGCGGCGATGTTTACACGGTTCCACACGGAGTGCGTGAAGGCCGCGGACGGGTCCGCGTGGCGCTATGCGTACCAGGGGTTGGTGCATCGTGCGGGGTCGTTGTTTGAGGAGAGTTGGTTTGAGGCGCGGGGTGAGAATGCGATTGTGGATTTCAAGTACTCGGCGTCACCGAAGCTGACCTGGTGGTTCGATCATCATCTGTCGGCGTTTATGACGGTGAAGGATGAGGAGAGGTTTCGGCGTGGGCAGATGGATGGGTCCGAGACGATGCGGCAGTTCTTCGATCCTGCGTACACGAGCTGTACAGGCTTGATTGCGCATGTGGCGCAGACGAAGTTCGGGATGGATATGGTGCCGTTTCGGGAGCTGATCTATTGGGCGAATATCGTGGACGGCGCGAAGTATGAGAGCGCGAAGGCCGCGGTGGAGATGGCCGAGCCGGCGATGAAGTTGACCATGGTGATTGAGAGCGCGCCGGATGAGGATGGGGAATCGGTCTCGAAGAAATTTATTCCGCTGCTGACCGAGATGCCGTTGCAACAGGTGCTTGATCAGCCGTTTGTGCAGGAGTTGCTGGGGCCGTTATTGGAGCAGCATTTTGCGGTGCTGGAGTTGATTCGCGAGCGGGCGGTGTGTGAGCGCGGCGTGATTCGTTTTGATATTACGGACCAGCCTACGGAGGGATATAACAAATTTATTCCGTACTATTTGTTTCCGGAGGGGACGTATAACGTGGGGCTGTCGAAGTCTAGCTTTCGGACGAAGGTGAGCGTGGGGACGAATCCCTGGACGACGAAGGATGTGGGAGAGTTGGCGAATATTGCGGCGATCTGCGAGCGGTATGGGGGCGGGGGACACGCGCGCGTGGGGGCGATCAGCTTCGCGGTGGATAAGGAAGATGAGGCTAGAGCGGCGGTGGGGGAGATTGTGGCGGAGTTGGAGAAGAGCGGCGCCTAGGTCTTAGCTAAGGCAACGGCAGATTCCATTGCCCGGCTGCGGACTGACTGGCAGCGAGGATAGAGGGAATGTCCCAGGGGCTAAAGCCCGGTGGTTGGGTGTTCCGTTAGTGTCCGGGCTGAAGCCCGGACCTATCTCAGAAGCAGCGGCAAGGGCAGCAACAGCCAATACAGGGATCCTTCGCTTCGCTCTAGGATGACGGCATCGGTGGAGGCACGCGGTTTGATCTAAAGAGCTCGAAGCTCGAAGCTCGAAGCTCGAAGCTCGAAGCTCGAAGCTCGGTGTTCGGAGTTCGTGGGCGCGAAGCCAGATCTAAAAGTTAGGCGCTGGCTGCTAGTGCAGGTGGAGCTTGGTGATGTCGTTGAAGATTACGAAGAAGGCGAAGAGGATGATGCAGACGAAGGCTACCTGGTAGACGATTTCCTTGAACTGCTGATTGACGTCGCGGCGCATGATGCTTTCTACGATGAGGAAGAGGATCATGCCGCCGTCGAGGAGGGGGAAGGGCATCAGGTTGAAGATGCCGAGGTTGAGGGAGATGATGCTGACCAGGTTGAGCAGCGGCCAGATCCCCATCTGGGTGGCGATGTCGATCTGTTGCGCCATGCCGACCGGACCCATCATTTGATTGACGGCTACGTGGCGGGTGAAGAGGCCCTTGATGACGCGGAGGATGAGCATGGAGCCTTCGCGATTGTCCTTGAGGGACTGCTCCATGGCCATGCCGACGGGGAGGTGTTCGATGTCGGCCGGTGGCGGGCGATAGGTGAAGCCCAGGCGGTATTGATCGGCGGCGCCTGGGGTTTCCATCTTTTCAGGAGTGGCGGTGAGGGTAAGGGGCTGGCCGTTGCGGAGGATGCCGAGGGTGTCGGCGGCGCCCTTGTTGTCCTTGAGGTAGGCCAGCAGGGCGTAGACCGAGTGGGGGCGAAACCCGTTGATGGTGAGGAGTTGGTCGCCAGCCTGCAGCCCGGCGCGATCGGCGGGAGTTCCCCCGGTTACGGAGAGCACGTTGATGGGGCCGGGATCCATGCGAGGGATGAGGCCTACGTTGGCGACGTCGTCTACACCAAACTCGGTATTGGGCGGAACGGTGATGGTGAGGGTGCTGGTTAGGGTCTGGCCGTTGTGGTTGAAGGCGATGGGAAGGGGCCGGTTGAGGTTGAGGGCGGACTCTTCGAGGATCTGTTCCCAGTTGGGATTGGCGATGCGGTTGTAGCGGGTGATGACGTCGCCTGCGGTGATGCCGGCGCTGGCTGCGGCGGTTCCTTGGGGGACATAGTCGACGATTGCGGCGCCGGTGAGGTACTGGTCGACTTCGTGGTGGTAATGGGCTACTACAAAGAGCAGGACAAAGGCGACGAGGAAGTTGGAGATGGGGCCAGCGACGGCGATGAGGACTCTTTGCCAGCGGGGCTTGGAGGTGAGGTCGTCGGGCACGGGCGGGAGAGATTGAATGCCAGCATGCAAGACATCGCCGTCTCCGCCGAGTTCGCCGGCCATTTTGACGTAACCGCCGACGGGGAGGATGGAGATGCGGTAGTCGGTGTCGCCGTAGCGGAAGCCGACGAGGCGGGGGCCGAAGCCGATGGAAAAGGTTTCAACGCGGACGCCGCAGAGCTTGGCAACGATGAAGTGGCCGAGCTCGTGAATCAGGACGAGGAATCCAAGGACGATAGCGAATTCAATGATGACGAGGAGAATATGCATGCGGACTACGCGGGAACCTTAGAGAAGAAGATCGGCAGGTTGAGCGAAATATTCCTTTGATCAGGATGAAAAAACTTGAGAATTCGCGACGAGCTCGGAGGCTTGTTCGCGGGCAAGGAGATCGGCGGCGAGGACCTCCGGGATGGACGCAGGAGAACCACTAGTGGTTAGCGCCAGCACCCTTTCGATTGTACGCGGAATGCCGTTGAAGGAGAGTTGACCGTTGAGGAAGGCGGCTACGGCGATCTCGTCGGCTGCGTTGAGGGCAATGCAGTGATTCTGCGAGGCTGCGGCGGCTTCGTAGGCGAGGCGGAGGCAGGGGAAGCGGGCGAAGTTGGGGGTCTGGAAGTCGAGTTGGGAGAGATGGGCGAGGTCGAAGGTGAGGTCGCTGGCGACGCGGTCGGGCCAGGAGAGGGCGTAGAGGATGGGGAGGCGCATGTCGGTGACGGAGATTTGGGCGAGGATGCTGCCGTCGATGTACTCGACTAAGGAATGGATGGTGGATTGGGGGTGGACGGTTACCTTGACGCGCGAGGGAGGAAGGTTGAAGAGGCGGCAAGCTTCGATGATTTCGAGGCCCTTGTTGAGCATGGTGGCGGAGTCGATCGTGATGCGCTGGCCCATGACCCAGGTGGGATGCTTGAGGGCCTGGGCGGGGGTGATGCGGTCGAAGTCGGCTAGCGGGGTGTTGCGGAAGGGGCCGCCGGATGCGGTTAGCCAGATTTGTTTGACTTCGGCGGCGGTGCCGGCGCGGAGGCATTGGTGGATGGCGTTGTGCTCGGAGTCGATGGGGAGTAGGTCTACGTTGTGTTCGCGGGCGGCGGCGAGGATTAGGTCGCCGGCGGCTACGAGACATTCCTTGTTAGCGAGGCCTACCGTTTTGCCGGAGAGAACGGCGGCGTAGGTGGCTTCGAGGCCGGCTACTCCCACGATGGCCGCGACTACAAAGTCTACGGCGGGGAGGGTGGCGACGCGGACTGTGCCGGCCGTGCCGTGGACGACTTCTATACCGGTGAGGCCGTTTTGTTTGAGGCGGGTTGAGAGCTTGTCTGCCAGGGGTTCGGTGGCGACGGAGACTATCTGTGGGCGCCAGCGCTGGCACTGCTCGAAGACGATGTCGAGGTTGGAGCCGGCGGCGAACGCGATGGGATGGAAGCGGTCGGGGTGGGACTCGCAGATGCTTAGGGTGCTCTGGCCGATGGAGCCGGTTGAGCCGAGGACGGCGATCTTCTTCACACTGTTTATTTTACTTGGGTGCGAGGGAATTTATCTGGGGGATGAGGATTGTGGGGATGGTAAAGATTGCCTGGCTACCCTCGGCGGCTCAAGCCGATGGGTAGGAACAGGTTTATGGCACGGCTGAAGCCGTGCCCCTTCGAGATCGTGATGACTTAGGGGCTTGGATCTGCGGCGCTTGAAAGAAGCCACCCTTGGCGTGAGGGCCTGGGGTGGCTTGGGGAGGGTCGAAAGGAAGGCAAAGGCAAGAACGGAAGACAGCAGGTTCCTCGCTGCGCTCGGAATGACAATTTCTTTTAGAAATTGTTGAAGAAAGGCAAGCGCAAGTGCAAATGCAAATACAAATACAGGGATCCTTCGCTCCGCTCAGGATGACGGCGAAGAACTTGCAACTGCAACGACAAAGGCAAGTGCAAAAAAGGCAAGTGCAAGTGCGCCCCTGCGATTCGGGGCGCACTGTGGGTTGGTTAGGCGGCGGCTGATTCGGGTTCGAATTGCTCTTCTTCGGTGCTGCCGGGGAGGGCGTTGGTGGAGGTTTCGCCGTGGGAGATGGTGGTGGCGACTTTGTCGAAGTAGGCGGTGCCGACGAAACGCTGGTGGCGGACGGCACCGTAACCCTGGTCGGCGAGGGCGAACTCGCGCTGCTGGAGGTGGGAGTAGGCGAGCATGCCGTCGTGCTTGTAGGCCTCGGCTAACTCGAACATGGAGAGGTTGAGGGCGTGGAAGCCGGCGAGGGTGACGAACTGGAACTTGTAGCCCATGGCGGCGAGGGTTTTCTGGAAGACGTGGATCTCGGGCTCGGAGAGTTTGGCGCGCCAGTTGAAGGAGGGGGAGCAGTTGTAGGCGAGGAGCTTGCCGGGGAACTGCTTGTGGATGGCAGTGGCGAACTTCTTGGCTTCTCCGACGTTGGGTTCGGAGGTCTCGCACCAGATGATGTCGGCGTAGGGGGCGTAGGCGAGGCCGCGGGCGATGGCGCAGTCGATGCCACCGTTGATGCGACAGAAGCCTTCGATGGTGCGCTCGCCGGTGACGAACTCGGCATCGATGGGGTCGCAATCGGAGGTGATGAGTTGGGCGCCGTTGGCGTCGGTGCGGGCTACGAGGAGCGTGGGGACGCCGAGGACGTCGGCGGCGAGGCGTGCAGCGATTAATTTTTGCACGGCTTCGCGGGTGGGCACGAGGACTTTGCCGCCCATGTGGCCGCACTTCTTGGCGGAGGAGAGTTGGTCTTCGAAGTGGACGCCGGCTGCACCGGCTTCGATCATGGACTTCATGAGCTCGAAGGCGTTGAGGGTGCCACCGAAGCCGGCTTCCGCGTCGGCGACGATGGGGAGCATCCAGTCCTTGGTGTCGCTGGCTTTGTTTGCGGCCTGTTCGGTTGTCTCACTATGGTGAATCTGGTCAGCGCGTAGCAGGGCGTTGTTGATGGCCTTGACGACCTGGGGAACGCTGTTGACGGGATAGAGGCTTTGGTCGGGGTACATCTGGCCGCCGGTATTGGCGTCGGCTGCGACCTGCCAGCCGCTGAGGTAGATGGCCTTGAGGCCGGCTTGCGCCATCTGGACTGCCTGGTTGCCGGTGAGGGCGCCGAGGGCCGCGATGTGGCCGGGGTGTTGGAGTTCGTTCCAGAGACGCTCTGCTCCAGAACGGGCGAGGGAGTATTCGATGTGGACCGAGCCGCGGAGAGTGTATACGTCCTCGGCAGTGTAGCCGCGCTTGATGCCCGCGAAGCGAGGGGAGTTCCAGTTGGTTTCTATCTGCTGAATCTGCTGTTGTTTGGTCATTTTCTACTCCTTGGTTCCAGTGGGGTGGTTGCCTTATTTCGGAGTAGAGTGGATTGCGAGCGCGATGGCAAGGTGGGGTGGTACGAACCGTGCTAGTGAACGAAGTGTGCCAGAACACAGACGTGGAGGTAGAGGACACTGGAGACTGGTGAGCAAGCGGAGGTTCGGATGACTGCGAAGAGTGCGAGAGACAGGCAAGAGCAAAGTCAAAAGCAGATTCCCAGAGGGAATGACAGAAAGAAAGACAAGAGCAAAACCAGAAGCAGATTCCCAGAGGGAATGACAGAAAGAAAGGCAAGAGCGGTGGCGGCGGATCGCGAGTGGCTGATCGCGATGATGGATTGCCTGCGGCGGCGGAGTATTGCGGAAGGGATCAAGCTGCTGGATCGAGCGGAGCCGGCGTGGAAGGCGTTGGAGTTGAATGACCGGCATGGGGCAGAGGTTTTGTTGATGCTGGCGCAGTGGGTGGATGTGGGGTATCGCGAGCCGCAGTTGTTGCGCGAGAGGCTGGATCGGCTGACGGCTGCGCAGCGGGAGCAGATGGGTGTGGCGGCGTATGTGCGGGTGAGGATGACGGAGGCGTTCTATGCGCTGTCGACCAATGATGCGGACGGGGCGATCCGGATATTGGGTGGGCTGCTGCAGATGGAGGATGTGTTTCAGGATGCGGAGTTGAAGGCGCTGGCAAATCTGTGGAAGGCGCGCGCGCATCGCAAGAAGGCGGACTACGACATGGCGCGAGACCATCTACTGGCGGCGCTCACGATTGCACATGCGATGCCGGGGTCGGAGGCGCTGGTGGCGATCATCAAGATTCAGCAGGCGTGGATTGTGTTTCAGAATGGCGATAGTGCGGGCGCGCTGCAGATGCTGAGCGAGGCCGAAAAGGAGTTGAAGAAGACGGACCATTGGATTGCGCTGGGGAATATTGAGAGCGCGCGAGGTCGGATTGTGCGCAGGCATGGCGACTATGCGCTGGCGGCGACACACTTTGAGCGCGCCGTGGCGCTGTATGAGATCAGCCATCCAGATCATACAAACCTGGCGCGCGCAGTTACGAATTTAAGTTTTGTGAAGCGGCTGCTTGCGGCGCAGTTGAAGAAGCATATTGATGTGACGGCGGCGCGGAAGACCGGCAAGGGCGATGCGGGGAAGTCTGGCGAGTCGCGACTGAGGGAGTTTCATCGCCAGTATCAGGAGCTTTATCGGAGCGCGATTTTGGAACTGGAGCGCGCGAAGGAGATTTGTACGCTGCATGGGGAGCATGGCGGGTTGGGGTCGGCGCTGCTGAATGCGGGGTATCTGCATTTGGATGTCGGTGATTTGGGGATGTCGGCGAAGGAGGCGGCGCAGGCGCTGGAGATTGCGGAGGCACATCATAATGTGCTGCTGCGGGCGAGGGCGTGCACGCTGATGGGGATGATTGAGAATGCGCGGGTGGAGGAGCTGCTGGGATCGGCTGAGGAGATTCCGGTGTATGCGCGGCTGGCAAAGCAGCATTGCATGGAGGCAGTGACGCTGGCGCAGTCGATGGAGAATAAGCGCGTGCTGCTGAATGCCTATGTGGCGCTGGGGGAGACGGCGGCGAATAATTTCTTTCATGATTATGAGCTGGCGCAGCGGTGTGTGGATGCGGCGTCGGCGCTGCTGGACCCGCAGGATGCAGACTATGCGGTGGATGAGTTGAATGTGCTGAAGGCTCGGCTGCTGAAGGTGGTGGGGATTGAAGATACGCTGCGGGCGTGGTCGCAGGGGATTATTACGGGCAAGAGTTTTCAGGAGGTGACGGAGCAGTTTGCGCAGCTGGTGATTCCGCGGGTGTGGATGCGGGAGGAGTGCAAGATTTCGAGGGTGGCGAAGAAGCTGGCAATGTCGCCGCAGAAGGTTAGGCGGCTGGTGAAGCGGTCGTCGATGGCGGGGGTGCCGGTTGCGGGGTTGGGGAAGGGTAGAGCGTGAACGGCCGTCACAGCGTAAAGCGGAGGGTTAAGCGAGAATTGGGAAAACGAATGAGAGACTTTCATGAATAGCAAGGACGCTGCACATTTAATTGAAGCGCTGGCCAGCAACTGGCAGGCGGAGATGCGGGGATTTCACACGTATCAGGCACTGTCTGACCAGGAGAGCGACTTGCAGCGGCGGCGGACGCTGCGCAACCTGGCGCTGGCGGAGAAACACCATGCGGATCTGTGGGCGACGCGGCTGACGGTGCTGGGTGCTGCGATCCCAAAATACGACGGGCCGGAGTCGGGTGAGGCTGGATCGCTGGCAACGAGGGTGGGCGGACAGGATCTTGCACTGCGGCGACTGGAGCTGGACGAGAGTCGCGATATTGCGCGCTATGGAAAACAGATTCGCGAGCTGGGCGATGAGGAGAGCATTGCGATTCTGAAAGAGGTGATTTCGGATGAGGCGGATCACTACCTTACGCTGGGTGGGTTGATTCGTCATCATCTGCCGGCTGAGCCGCTGGGGCCGGAGGCGGCGCAGCAGGCGCTGGATGAGCTGGTGGCCGAGCGCGAGAAGGGTCAACCGCGGGCCGCGAGCTGGATTGGTGATGCAATCTACGGCGTGAATGATGGGTTGGGCGCGATCTTCGGGATTGTGTCGGGCGTGTCGGGAGCGACGCTGGGGAACAGCAAGTTTGTGCTGATTGCGGGGCTGGCAGGAATGTTTGCTAGCGCACTCTCGATGGGGTCGGGCGCGTATTTGGCGGCGAAGAGTGAGCGCGAAATTTATGAGGCGGAGTTTGCACGCGAGCGGGATGCGGTGGAGAACAACGAGGCTGAGGCGCGAGAGTTGCTGTCGCTGACGTACCAGGTGCGGGGGCTGTCGGCTGAAGATGCGGACCATTTTGTGGGACACATTGCGGAGAAGAAAGAGCAGCTGGTGGAGGCGCTGGCGAGGGAGCGGCTGCATGTGAGTGAAGAGGGATTGAGCAAACCTTGGGTGTCGGCCACGACGGCTGCGTTGTCGACGGCGGTGGGTGCGCTGGTGCCGGTGATTCCGTTTTTCTTCCTGGCGGGATATCCGGCGATTTTGGTGGCGGCGATTGTTTCGCTGCTGGCGCACTTTGCGGTGGGCGCGGCGAAGTCGCTGATTACGATTCGGTCGTGGTGGAGTAGTGGGCTGGAGATGACGTTTGTTGGACTGCTGGAGGGCGTCGTGACGTACGTGATTGGGATTGGGATTGGACGATTTGCCTGAGGGCGAGGGGGGTTAAACAGAGAAGGAGCCGGTGATGGCTCCTTTTTCTGTTTCCAGGAGGAAGTTTTAGTGGACTAGCTCGACTTCGGTTTCGGCTGCCGCGTTTGCCGTTGGGGTAGTGTCAGCTAGAGGAGGCTTGTTGCCGCTGAAGAGGCCGTAGCGCTTGAGCATGAGAAGCCAGAGGCCGACGCCGGCGAGGAAGAGTACGAGGAAGACTGGCAGGACTGCCCATTGGGTTTTCACGGCGAATTGGTGGGGGTGGAAGTAGGGTTCGAGATAGGCGTCGCGCAGGATGTCGCGCATGATGATCATGGTGATGATGACCACGGCGAGGAGCCCTGAGACACCGTAAGCGGCGACGCGGATGTTCTGCTTTCGGATGGCGTTGGACATGAGGAAGATGGCGGCGATGGTGCCGAGAATGCCGATGATGAAAAGTACCGAGGCGAGCGGGTTGTCGCCCATGAAGATCATGCGGAGGTTGCGTGGAATGGTGACGAGGAACCAGGTGCCGATAATGAACTGGGCCATGGTGGCGTACATGAAGGACTTGCCGCCGTACTGGAAGAGGTAAGTGGCGTACTCACGATCGCTCTTCCAGCGGGCCAGTGCGAGGAGCACAAGAAGCATGCCGCCGACGGCGATCGCGGAGGTGACGAAGTGCAGGTAGCGCGGGATTAGCGTGGGGTCCGAGAGGTTGTTGCTCCAGCCGGTGGGGGAGGCGAAGTACTTGGCTGCCCAGTGGGCCGGGGTCTGCATCAGGGTGACGTTGTTGGATTGGATGAAGCCGACGATTAGGACGAACGTGAGGCTGACGAGAAGGACGATGCCGGCGGGACCGGGGCGGCGCTGGCCGTTGTAGACGACGTAGTAGAAGCCGTAGTAGGCGATGCAGAGGAGGACCAGTATTAGGAACCAGGGCCAGGCGATGAGGATGGTCGAGGTGTAGAAGTACTGGCCGTAGATGGCCTGTACGAAGAGTAGCGGCGCGATGCCAATCGTGATCGTGGCCGCGAGGAAGACGGGAACTTTCTTGGCTAGGTCGAGGAAGATGCGGTTGCGAAACTCTTTTCCCTTTGAGGTGAAGCGGGCGACTACGGCGAGGAAGGCACCGCCGAGCATGAAGTTCATCGCGATGATGTGCAGGGTGAAGGTGACGAGCAGCAGCAGCTTGAAGAGCCAGTAGGGAGCGGGGAGCGGATTGGGGTCGACGATGGGAACGATGCTGGGGTCGATCATGTTATTTGCCTCCTTCGGCTGCGGGGCTGGGTTGATTCTGGGCGTGCTGGGCGGGTGGGCGCTGGGTGTTGAGGTACTGGACGAGGGCGGTGCGCTGGGGCTCGTTCAACTTGATGTCGGGCATGAGGGGGAAGATGCTGGTGAGGTCCTTGAAGGAGTCAGCGGCGGCCTTGGGGTCGGTGACGATGCTGGTGAAGAACTGGTCGTTGGGATGATCCTGGTGGCACATGGAACAGTTGTTCTGGTAGATCAGTTTGCCGTCGGTGGCGGGTGTGGGCGTGATGGTCTGGAGAGTGTTGAGGTAGGCGGCTAGTGCGTCGCGTTCGGGGTCGGTGCCGGCGAAGGGTGGCATGACTCCGTTGTGCATGAGGGCGAGACCGCTGAGCATGGCGCGGGTGGTGGTGGGATCCCACTGTCGCTGCTCGAGGAGTTGATGGATGCCTCGGTAGCTGTTGGCGGTGTGGCAGGCCTGGCATTCGACACGGAAGATCTCGTGGCCTACGGCGATTTGGTTTTCGGCGGTGATGGTGCGTTGGTCGATCCAGGCGGCGGAGTGGAGGACGCCGACTGTGTTGAGGTTGTCGACGGTGAAGCCGCCGTCGCCGGGCATGGCAGCGGCGTAGAGCGAGTTGTCGTAGAGGTAGTTTTCGATGACGAAGGGCTTGCGGACGTCTTCACGGACGAACTCGAAGGAGTCCATCGCACCGAGGGCGACGAGGCCGATGACAAGAGCGAAGACGAGGTGCATGCGGCGCGGGGTGAAGAGGGCGAGCAGCATCAGGATGAAGGTGACGGCGAGGAGGCTCCACGCGAGGAAGGCGTAGTGGGTGGCGGTGGGCATGAGGCCGCGGGCGCTGAGGAAGAGCGCGGCGGGGACTTCGCGGATGTACCAATAGCCGAAGGGTATGAGGGCGAGTAGGGATGGGATGGTCCAGAGAGCGCCCCAGCGGACGATGCGGGCTTTGAGGTCTTTGTCCTTCAGGACGCTTGCGGTGATGAGGGCGTAGATGCCGGCGAGGGCGATGCAGATGGCGCTGCGGAAGAAGAGGGATGGCCAGTAGGTGGGGTTGAAGAAGCCGATCCAGAACTTGTGGACGTCGAGCCAGCTGCCCGGCGTGAGCATGAAGGTGATGATGCCGTTGATGACGACGAGGCTTGCGAAGGCGGCCCAAAAGTAGATCCAGCCGTACCACTGGTGGAGTTTGGGGCTTAGCTTGTCCCAGCCGGCGAGGTAGAGAAGGGCGGCGGTGATTTCGACGAAGAAGAAAACCCACTCGATGGCCCAGCCCCAGACGAAGATGTGAATGAGGTCGCTGGTGGCGGTGGGGGAGATGAGGCCGATGGTGAACCAGATGCCGACGCCGCTGACCGCTCCGTAGACGACGGTGAGAAGGACGAAGAATTTGGTGTGGGCCTTAAGCCAATTGAGCAGGGCGTGGTCGTGGTTCTTGATGGCCTTGCGCTCGGTGAGGACAAGGAAGAGGCCGCCGCCGACGGCGAAGTGGGAGACGAAGACGTGGAGTCCGGCTACGAGCGCTATGAGTAAACCTGCGCCAAAGGATACGTCCCAGATTGGGTAGTTCATGATGCTTCCTCTCGCCTGTGCGCGCGTTGCCGTGAAATTAGGGCGCGGTGAGGGCTCTGTTAACGAGCTGAATTGTACGAATCTTCAGCCGTTTGGCTGTGGTGCATGGGAAGGAGGGAGAGGTAGGAGCCGCTGAAAGACAGAGGACTGCTCGACGTGAGGTATCTGTTACCAACACACTTGAACCGGAGTCCACAAACTACTCCCTTCGTCATCGTGCTGGGTGTAACCCTACAAGCGGGGATTGTGGCGCTGCTGTGATGGCGGTCACGATGGAACGGCATACACTCGGGTCAGGCTTAGAACGAACAGCTTGTCAGGATCCATGGCAGCGTGAATCAAGGACGGAGCTTCGAGCTGCGAAGACAGTCTGCCGGAATCGCCTGAGGTACGCACCATGCTATCGGAAAAAATTCTTACGCCACTGCTTCGGTTTGTCACTCGAGATGCATTTCAACTGGAGAAAAGCGGCGCAACCAGCCTGCCTGGTCCAAAGCTAGATCGACGCTACATGCTGTATATCCATATACCGTTCTGTGATGTTCTGTGTCCGTATTGTTCATTCAACCGCTTCGCTTATAAGGAGCCGGCAGCGAGAACTTACTTTGTAAGCTTGCGCGATGAGATGCGCATGACGGCCGCATTGGGTTACAAGTTCCAGTCTTTGTATTTTGGCGGAGGGACGCCCACGATTCTGCTGGATGAATTGATAACGACAATTGATCTGGCTAAAGAACTCTTTGGAATTACAGATATCTCTTGTGAGACCAATCCCAATCAATTGGAGCCAGCCCTGGCTGAGAGATTGGCGGGAAGAGTTCAGCGGATGTCGGTTGGGGTCCAGAGTTTTGATAACGCGCTACTTCATAAAGTGAGCCGGTTGGAGCGCTTCGGGGACGGCGAGCAGATATTAAAAAGAATTCATAGCGTAGAGGGAATGTTTCAATCGCTGAACGTGGACATCATCTTTAATTTTCCTGGTCAAACGAGAGAGGTGCTGCTGAGGGATATCGAGTTGGCGTCGGGGTCGGGCGCGAATCAGATCACGTTTTATCCATTGATGAGCCCATCGTCGGTCGTGAAGTCGCTGAAACAAACTGTCGGCGTTGTTACTTACGATTGCGAGTACGAGGATTATCAGTTGATCCTGGAAAAGATGGCTGGAGAGTTTGAACAAACGACTGGTTGGGCGTTTTCCCGCAAAAATGGCAGCTTAATCGATGAATACATCGTGGATACGGAGGAGTACGTCGGCATCGGCTCAGGGGCATTCAGTTATTTGGATGGGACCATCTACGTCAACACTTTTTCGTTGAAGAGCTATACAGAAGAAAATTCAGGGTGGGCGGAGGCCGGTGATGGGATCGAAATCGTATAGTCACCATAATCAGATGCGTTACCATTTTTTGATGGATTTGTTCGGCTCCGGGCTGGACCGAAGGCAATTTCGTGACCGGTTCGGGGTGCCGGTTGAGCTTGGACTCGCTATGGAGTTGTCCTACTTTACGGTGAATGGAGCCTTGGATTTTTCAGATTCTGCGGTGATCCGATTGACGACCAGGGGGAAGTATCTTTTTGTCGTGATGATGCGCGAATTTTTTATCGGGATCAACGAATTCCGCGATCAGGCTCGGCAGTCCCTGACTCCTGAAGACGGCACGGAAGGAAGAAGCTGCGCTGTGGGGAAGGGTCTCGAAAGCATAGCGTTGATGCCTCGCAGGATGGCGTCGTAAGAGCATGCCAGGGCTTGGCGGAAGCAAATCTGAACGCTATGCAAGTTAAAGCACGCGAAGGGCGTGACCCGGACTACAATCTCACAAAGCAAACGATCGTGGAGAGTGTTATGCCTGGTGTCGATACGAAGCTGGCTGCATCCGATCAAGAGCCGCGGCGAGCGGAGTTGGGGATCGTCGATGGGCTTGATCTTCATGCCCAGTATTATGTTGACCGCACAGGCGGGGACTTTTTTGATGCGGTGCGCGTGGGCTCGCGGGTTGTGTTTCTCCTGAGTGATATTGCGGGCAGACGAGGCGAGGCCAGCCCAGTCGCGGCGCGCGCGCAGGAGGTGTTTCGAGCGAAGGCCGTTGAGTTGTTCGGTGCCGGCGATGTGAATTTGATGGAAGGCACGGAGCTACTGGTGCAGGCGATCAACGAAGGGATTACGGGGCCCGCAAAGGAGATTCGTTTCGCTCCGACGATGGTGGGTTGCTACGATGTGCAGCTTGGGATACTCGCGTATGTAAACGCGGGCGGGCAGACGGCGGCAATACGGGATTCGGAGGGGACGCGACTTTTGCCCGACGTGGCAATGCCGCTCGGCCTGTTTACGCGTTTGATCTATGACGCTTCGATGCAGGCGTTTGAGCCGGGTGCGGTGCTTCTGATCGTCACCAAAGGAGTGACGCAGAGCATGCGCGGCAACACTCCGTTTGGTGCTGAGCGGGTTATGGAGGTGCTGCGAAGTTCGAAGCAGGAGTCGGCAGCGGAAGTGTGCCGCGAGGTGTTGGAGGCGGCGCATTTGTTTCAGCAGGGCCGGTGGGGTCGGCTGGCGTTCTGGCGCAAGACGGTGCCGGAAGACATGACGGCGCTGGCGATGGTTCGGAGTCGCTAGGTTCGCTGGTTAACCCTGTGGATCGGAGGCTTTCTCGGCCTGCTTGTTTGCCTTGTCCTGAGCCTTATCAGCCTTCTTCTGCTGTTTGGTGCCGAGTGCCTTTCTCTCCGCCTTGTCCGCCTTGGCTTGCTGCTTGTCTACCTTTTGGTCGCTCTTGAGCTGCTTCTTTGCCGTCGTGGTATCCGCGGTGTTCTGCGCAACCAGCGGCGCGCTCAATACAATCCCTAATCCCAACAGCCCAACTAACAATTTGCGGTTCATAGCGATATCTCCTCGTTCGTCTAAGATGGCTGAATCGCGGATAGGTTTGCCCGTTCTCTGACTACCGTTCCGGAGGGTCAGGCTTTTAGGTTGAGGACGATTTTGCCGTAGTGGTTGGCTGACTGCATGTGGGTGAGAGCTTCGCGGGCCTGGGTGAGGGGGAACGTACTGTCGATGACGGGGTGGAGGTGGTTGGTGTCGATGGCGGCGTTCATGCGGGCGTACATGGCGCGGCTGCCTACGTAGACGCCCTGGACGTGGATGGCCTTGGCGAGGATGGGCGTGGGGTCGATGAGCTGGCCTTTGCCAGCGAGGACGCCGATGACGTAGATGTGGCCGCCGGGGGTTACGGCTTTTAGGGAGAGAGGGAGGGTGCCGGCTCCTCCGACTTCTACGATGTGGTCGACGCCGCGGTTCGCGGTGAGGCGGAAGACTTCGCGGTCCCAGTCGGGGGTGGTGCGGTAGTTGATGACGTCGTCGGCGCCGAGGGTGCGGGCGCGGGCTAGTTTTTCGTCGGAGGAACTGGTGATGAGGACGCGGGCGCCGTGGGCTTTGGCGATCTGCAGGGCGAAGAGCGAAACGCCGCCGGTGCCGAGCAGGAGGACGGTCTGGCCGGCGTGGAGATTTCCTTTTTCGACGAGGGCGTTCCAGGCGGTGAGGGCGGAGCAGGGGAGGGTCGCGGCTTCTGCGTGGGTGAAGCCGGCGGGGGCGTGGATGAGGCCGGTTTCGGGAAAGAGGTGCTGGGTGGAGAAGACGCCGTCGATTGGGCCGCCTAGCGCGGACTTGCCGGTGGTGGGTTGGATGGGGCCGTCGAGCCAGTCCTGGAAGAAGAGGCTGGTGACGTGGTCGCCTACTTTGAAGCGGGTGACTGCCGAGCCGATGGCGGTGACGATGCCGGCGGCGTCGGAGCCGGGGATGCGAGGGAGAGCCTGCTTAGGGTTGTAGGTGCCAAGGATGACCATGAGGTCGCGGTAGTTGAGGCTGGCGGCGTGGAGATCGACGAGGATTTCGGTGGGGCCGGGGTCAGGGAGGGCGAGGGGTTCGAGCGAGAGGTTGTCGAGACCAAAGGCGTTCAGGCGGAGGGCGGTGGCGGACATGCGGTGCTCCTTGGGTCGGGTGGGGCTTATAGGGATCAGATGCTTTGGGGGGCGGGAGGTGGCGGCGGTATTCGGACGCCGCGGAAGGTGAAGGGATAGACAGGAATGGGCTTTGCGGCGCAAGGTGTGTGCTCAATGCAACGCCGAGGGCCGCGGAGGTGTCTGATGAAGGATAGGCGATTTTCCTGCGGACGCTGAGATGGTTGCCGGGGTTAGTCCCGTCAAGAAGTTGGGTGAAGTGTCTAAAGCTGGAATCAAGAGAGTAAACGTTGAGCAGAAGGATCGCGCCCAGGTGACACTGGAGTCGATTGGCGAAGCTGTGATCAGTACGGACCGCGAGGCGAAGATTACGTTTCTCAACGTGGTGGGGGAGAGATTAACAGGGTGGCCGGTGAGGGAGGCGCGCGGCCGGTCGATCGAAGAGGTGTTTAAGGTCGTGGATGCGACGACGCGGGAGAGCATTCCAGATCCGATGGAGTCGTCGAGACAGCAACACCGGCCGGGGCATCTGCCGGGGTGTTGTATTTTGATTCGCCGGGATGGGGGAGAGATTTACATTGAGGACTCGACGGCACCGATTCACGGTCGGGGTGGGAAGGTTACCGGGTCGGTGATCGTGTTTCGGGATGTGAGCGAGGCGCGGCGCGTGGCGGAAGAGATGATGCATGCGTCGCAGCATGATTTTCTTACGGGGCTGCCGAATCGGCTCCTGCTGGAGGACAGGCTGGGGCAGGCGATTGCGCTGGCGGAGAGGCACTCGGGTGAAGTGGCGGTGCTGTATATCGACCTGGACCAGTTTAAGCAGGTGAATGATTCGCTGGGACATTTGGTAGGGGACAAGCTGCTGCAGTCGGTTGCAGAACGGCTGCAGGAACAGGTACGGACGCCGGACACGGTGAGCCGGCAGGGCGGCGATGAGTTCGTAGTGCTGCTGCAGGAGGTGAAGACCAAGGCAGACGCGCAGGTGGTGACGAAGAGAATTCTGGACGCGGTCGCTAGCGTGCACTCGATTGGGGAGAACCAGCTTTACCTGACGGCGAGCATTGGGGTAAGCCGCTATCCGGCGGATGGAGTGGACGCAGAGACGCTGGTGAAGCATGCCGATACGGCGCTGTACCAGGCGAAGGCGAGTGGGCGCGGGTGCGTGAAGTTTTTCAAGCCGGCGATGAATGCACGGGCGGTGTATCGGCGGTCAATCGAAGAGGACCTGCGGCGGGCGTTGGGGAGGAATGAGTTTCAGCTGCATTATCAGCCGACGATTGATCTGAAGACAGGTGCGATCGCGGGGGTGGAGGCGTTGCTGCGGTGGACCAGCGGCTCGCGCGGGGTAGTGACTCCGGAGACCTTCCTTGCTGTGGCGGAAGAGAGTGGGCTGATGTTGCCGATTGGCTCATGGGTGCTGCGCGAGGCGTGCAGGCAGGCGGCGAGTTGGTTGGACGAAGGGCTGCCGGCGGTGAGTATGGCTGTGAATGCTTCGGCAATTCAACTGCAGGATGCTAACTTTCGCAACGAGGTGTGCCGGGTGCTGGAAGAGACGGGGCTGAGCCCTGCGTCGCTGGAGTTGGAGGTGACGGAGACAGTGCTGATGAATCTGCCGGAGCGAGCGCTGGCGGTGCTGCAGCATTTAAGAGGGATGGGCGTGAAGGTGTCGATTGATGATTTTGGCGCAGGCTACTCGAGCTTGAGTCACCTGAAAAGGCTGCCGGTGGATATTTTGAAGATCGACCGGTCGTTCCTGCGCCCGCTGAAGGAGCAGTTGGACGACACGTCGATCGCGGTGGCGATCATTCGTATGGGACGGAGCCTGAAACTGCGAGTGGTGGCCGAGGGCGTCGAATCTCTCGAGCAGATGAAGTTTTTGCGAGCCCAGGATTGTGATGAGGCGCAGGGGTTTTACTTTAGCTCGCCGGTGCCGGCGGAACAGTTTGGGGCGATGTTGAGGAAGCGGCAGTTTAGCTGGAAGCTGAAGAGTGGGCGGTTGCGGGGGAGTGCGGCGGAGCCTCCGCGGAAGACTGGTTGAAAATGGTGCGCAAAGAGAAACCCCATGTCTCAGAAGCGAGACATGGGGCACCCGGTTTGGTGCGGGTTGGTTAGGCTTTGACCACGGCGCCGTCGACTACCTTGACGGGGTCGAGGAAGGGCATGCCGGCGCGGAGTTCGGCGCCTACTTTTTCGATGGGGTGGTTGCGATCCTGGGCGCGGAACGCTTCGAACTCCTTGCGGCCGTTGTTCTGGTCGTCGATGAAGCGCTTGGCGAAGGCGCCGGACTGGATGTCGGCGAGAACTTCTTTCATGGCCTGCTTGACGGCGGGCGTAACGATGCGGGGGCCGCTGACGTAGTCGCCCCACTCGGCGGTATCGGAGATGGAGTGGCGCATGTATTCGAGGCCGCCGCGCTGCATGAGGTCGACGATGAGCTTGAGCTCGTGGAGGACTTCGAAGTAGGCGAGCTCGGGTTGGTAGCCGGCTTCGGTGAGGGTTTCAAAGCCAGCCTTGACGAGGGCCGAGGTACCGCCGCAGAGGACTGCCTGCTCGCCGAAGAGGTCGGTCTCGGTCTCTTCGGTGAAGGTGGTTTGGAGAACGCCGGCGCGGGTGCAGCCGATTCCTTTGGCGTAGGAGAGAGCGAGGGCGAGGGCGGTGCCGCTGGCATCCTGCTCGACGGCTACTAGTGCGGGGACGCCGCCGCCTTCGGTGAAGACTTCGCGGACGCGGTGGCCGGGGGCCTTGGGTGCGACGAGCGAGACGTCAACCGTGGGGGGAGGGGTGATGGTGCGGAAACGGATGTTGAAGCCGTGCGCGAACATGAGGGTGGCGTTGGGCTTCATGTTGGGGGCGATCTCGTCGTGATAGACGCGCGCGGCGGTCTGGTCGGGCGTGAGGTTCATGATGACGTCGGCCCAGGCGGAGACTTCGGCGACGGAGCCGACGTGGAGGCCGGCGAGGGCTGCCTTTTTGGCGTTGGGAGAGTTTGGGCGGAGGCCTACGCGGACGTCGACGCCGGAGTCCTTGAGGTTGAGGGCGTGGGCGTGGCCCTGGGAGCCGTAGCCGATGATGGCTACTTTTTTGGCTTGGATGAGGGAGAGGTCTGCGTCTTGGTCGTGGTAGGTCTTTGCCATTAGAGATGCCTTTCGGTTGTTCGTTCTCAGTTGTCAGTTATTAGTTTAGGGAAGTTTTGGGAATCGTAGGCGTGACTCGGAACGGCGTTCCTACTCTTCGTCAAATTCGGTGGGGAGGATTTCGTCGTCGGTTAGGTCCTGCGCGGACGGCGAGGGATTTTCTGTAGGGGCCGAGGGATTGTTGCCAGGGGTGCCGAGGGCCTTGAGGACGCGGGTGGTGTGGTGGCCGCGACGCATGGCCATGCGGCCGGTGCGGGAGACCTCGAGGACGGTGTAGGAGCTTTCGCGGAGGACTTGCAGGAGGCCTTCGATTTTGGAGGCGCTGCCGGTCATTTCGAGCATGATGGATTCGGGAGCGAGGTCGACGACGCGGGCGCGGAAGACTTGCGCTAGCTCGAAGATTTGGGAGCGGGAGTGGAGGCCGTGGGGCTGGTTGGGGCCGGCGGCTACCTTGATGAGGCAGAGCTCGCGGACGACGGCTTCGGAGCGGTTGACCTCATCGACGTCGATGGTGGTTTCGAGCTTGTAGAGGGAGGCGCGGATGCGATGCGCGGCGTTCTCGGGTGCGTCGGCGACGATGGTCATGCGCGAGGTGTCGGCGCGCTCGGACTCGCCTACCGTGAGCGAGACGATGTTGATGTTGAGGCGGCGGAAGAGGGAGGCGACGCGGGTGAGGACGCCGGGTTTGTCTTGGACTAATGCGACGAAGGTATGGAGCATGTTGGTTGTCCGTTCTCAGTTGTCAGTTAGTTGGCGCGGTGTAGAGGTGTTGGCAGGAGAATCCGTGGCTGAAGATTATTTGGCATAGGGCGAAGAGAGGTCCAGGTTGTAGAGGACGTGTTGGCGGCGTGGATGGTCGGCGGCGATGAGCGGGTGGTCGAAGGTGAGCTCTGGGCGGACGGTCATGTTTAGTTTGCGCATGACGTTTTGCGAGGCGAGGTTGTCGGGGGTGGTGATGGCTACGACTTCACGGATGGTGGTTTCGTTGCGGAGGTGGTTAATGATGGCGTGGGCGCCTTCGGTGGCGAGGCCGCGGCCTTGGGCTTGTGAGGCTAGACGCCAGCCGATTTCTACGGCCGGTTGAGGGAGGTTGGGGATTTCGAAGCGCATGGTTTGCGCGCCGAGTACGCCGAGGAAGGATTGGTCGGTGCGGTCTTCGACGGCGAACATGGTGAAGCCGTCGCGGTCGAGTTGCTGGTTGTAGCGATCGGCTGCGTCGTCGGTTTCTTGCTGCGTCATCAGGGTGGGGAAGTAGCGCATGACTTCGGGATCAGCGTTCATGGTGGCGAAGGGCGCGCGGTCGCGGTCCTGCCAGGGGCGGAGGAGGAGGCGGGGGGTGGCGAGTTGGAGGGTGGTCGTCACGTGGTGGAGCTGCGAGGGTGCAGTTGAGGCCGGTCCGGCATGAGCGAAATGAATGTGGCGGAAATCGTCACAAAAAAAAGCGCGAGGGTCCATGCATGCTGCGTAGTGAAGGCCTTCGGTCCGGCGCCATCCCATGGGAAAAAGCGAAAGGCGGACAGCGCGAGTCGCAGTGTGGTGAACGTAAGGAGTGCAATCGGCCACTTGAAGAAGAGCGCGAGCGAGATGATTTCAGCAATTAGCAAAAGGCCGGAAATTTTCCCCCACGTGAGCCCGTAGAGCCCCGGCAGGGCTGCCATCACGTGCCAAAAAATCGACTGAATCAGGCAATAGCCTGCCGCCAGAAAACAAATTGTCATCAGGATATTTCGTGCGGAAAGTCGCGGCATAATTAATCTTCCTCCGGGAGTTCGAGGAGGGGGTCGTTGGTGGGGCGGCGGACCATTTCGTGGAGGGCAGAGCCGGGGGTGATCATGGGGTAGACGCCGTCTTCTTTTTCTACTTGGAAGTTAATTAAGAATGGCTGGTTGGAGGTGCGGGCTTTGGTGGCTGTGGGCGTCACGTCAGAGCGCTTGCTTACGTTGGCGCCGGCTATTCCGTGGGCTGCGGCTAAGAGGACGAAGTCGGGAGAGAGGATGGGGGACGCAGAATAATTTTTGTCGTAGAAGGTCTCCTGCCACTGGCGGACCATGCCGAGGAAGCCGTTGTTGATGACCGCGATGTTGATGGCGAGGTTTTCCTGGACGATGGTGGAGAGCTCGGCGGCGGTCATCTGGAAGCCGCCGTCGCCGGCAATGACCCAGACGTCTTTGTCGGGGCAGGCAGTCTTCGCACCGATGGCTGCGGGGAGAGCGAAGCCCATCGTGCCGAGGCCTCCGGAGGTGATGAGGGAGCGGGGGGCTTCGTGCTTGAAGTATTGGGCTTCCCACATCTGGTGCTGGCCTACGTCGGTGACGATGATGGTTTGTTCGAGGCGGCCGGCGGCGGCGGCTTCGTGCCAGATGTCGTTGATGACGTGCGCGGCGTAGAGGTGTCCGTTGTCGGGGAGGTTGATGATGTCGCGGACTGCGGCGGTGCCTTTGGACTGATTGATGGTATCCAGCCACTGGTGGGTGGGGTTCTCAGTTGTTAGTTGTCCGTTGTCAGTTGAAAGCAACGGCTGTAAGAGGTTTAGGACTTCTTTTAGGTCGCCGATTAGGGCTACATCTACGCGGACGTTTTTGTTGATCTCGGAGGGGTCGATTTCTACGTGGATCTTTTTGGAGTTGGGGGAATACTTGGTGAGGTTGCCGGTGACGCGGTCGTCGAAGCGCATGCCGAAGGCGAGGAGGAGGTCGGCTTGCTGGATGGCGTTGTTGACCCAGCTCTCGCCGTGCATGCCCATCATGCCGAGGGAGAGAGGGTGGGCGGCGGGGATGGCGCCGAGGCCGAGGAGGGTGCTGGCGATGGGGATTTGGTGGGCTTCGGCGAAGGCGATGACTTCTTTTTCGGCACCGCTCTCGACGATGCCGTGGCCGGCGAGGATGATGGGGCGCTGGGATTGCTGGATGAGCTCTACGGCTTCGCGGATGGAGGATGACTCGGCGCGCAGCATGGGGTGGGGGCGGTAGGCGTGGGGCTTGGCGGCATCGAAGTCGAAGAGGGCGGAGGCTTGTTGGGCGTCCTTGGTGATGTCGACGAGGACGGGGCCGGGGCGGCCGGAGCGGGCGATCTGGAAGGCCTCGCGGACGGCGGGGGCGATGTCTTCCGCGCGGGTGACGAGGAAGTTGTGCTTGGTGACGGGGAGGGTGATGCCGGTGATGTCGATCTCCTGGAAGGCGTCGCTGCCGAGGACTTTGGAGGAGACCTGGCCGGTGATGGCGACGATGGGGATGCTGTCGAGCATGGCGGTGGCGAGGCCGGTGACGAGGTTGGTGGCACCGGGGCCGGACGTGGCCATGCAGACGCCTACGCGGCCCGAGGCGCGGGAGTAGCCGTCGGCCATGTGGGCGGCGCCTTGCTCGTGGCGGACCAAAACGTGATGGATGGTGGGGAATTTTCTCAGCGCATCGTAGATCGGGAGGATGGCGCCGCCGGGGTAACCGAAGACGGTGGTGGTGCCTTCGCCGGCTAGGGTGGCCCAGAGGATTTCGGAGCCGGTTAGGGTGGGGTGTTGGTTGGTGTTAGTTGACATGCGAATGGTCCTCGTAAGTAGTAACGCAAGCTAGCTTGAAGTAGCGGGGCGAGACAGGGCGTACTGAAATAGGTTGCGAAGTCGGTCCTTTAAGAGATTGCACGGATGTCCTGCAAGGATGCCGGCAAGCAGGACGAAGAAGAAGATGGCTAATTTAGGAATGACTGCGGCGTGGTTATAAGGAATACAGGCTGCGATTAACACCAACAGTGGGAAATGCAAGAGGTAGAGGGGGAAGGTGCCTTCGGAGATAAAGCGGGTGACTTTGACGAAGGTTGATTCCGAGCTGATCGCGAATCGACGAGCGAAGGAGAGGATGGCAATAAACGCGATGGCCGAGAATCCGCCAAACGCATAACTAGTGATGGGGAGTCGATCGCCGACACTGGACGGGCGGTAATGGCTAAGCTGGCCGGCTAAATGAAAATGCTTTAGCAGGAGGATTGCGATCCCTAGCGCGATCACGCTGATCAATGTGGCGCGAAGGAGGTTCCTGAGAGTTGTGCCTTCTTCGTTCCAGCGTTGGTAAAGATCATGGGTAATGCAGCCGGCGATCCACAAAGGGAAGAGATAGAGGACGGCTGTGCCTGCGAGGAGGGCGAGGAATAGAAGCGAAAGCCAGCGCGTTTTGCCGGAGAGATAAAAGAAGCAGCCGTAGAGAACGTAATAGGCGACCTCGTAGGTCACGGACCAGTACGGAAGATTGATGAGCGCTTCGGTCGCATGGAATGGAAGCTGACCAAGGAAAGCGAGGTTGATCGCAAGCTGGTATGCCGTCGAGCCGGAACTTTTGGGAATGCTGTTGTACAGGGCCGGGTCGTAGCGAAGAACGATAGGGACGATGAGGGCGGTGAAGAGCAGTGCCGGTATGGCAACGGAATAAATTCGCGAGGCTCGATCGCTGAGGTAGCCGCCGAAGGTGCCGGCTCGCCTGCAGGTGACGTAACGGATGACAAAACCGGAGAGTACGAAGAAGACTGCTACGGAGTCCTGCGCCAGGTAGGTGTAGTCTCGCCAGCCAGTGGAGAAATAAGACTGGGTGAGGTGACCAAACGCCACGACCGCAGACGCCACTACGCGAATGACGTCGAGCGCCAACGATTCGGAGGTGGTGAGTCTTGTCGTCTTCACGGTTAAAAACCTTTCATGGCGTTGCGTGTTGAATACAACGACAAGGGCAGATGCAAATACAGGTGCAAGAGCGGAAGCAGATTCCCAGAGGGAATGACAGAAAGAAAGGCAAGTGCAACAGCAAGTGCAACGACAAATAGCAATGCAGGGATCCTTCACTACGGTCAGGATGACGGCGGTTGGAGGACGGTGGTTTGGCCTCGGGTTAGTTGGTGACGGCGCCCTGGCTGGCGCCGCTTACGGAGTTGGTGTATTTGGCGAAGACGCCTCGCTTGTAGCGCGGAGGTGGGGGCTTGATGGTTTTTAGGCGGGCGGCTATTTCTTCGTCGGAGACGTTGAGGGTTAGTTTGCGGTTGGGGATGTCGAAGGTGATGGTGTCGCCTTCGTGGACGGCGGCGATGGGGCCGCCTAGCTGGGCTTCGGGAGCTACGTGACCGGCCATTAGGCCGTGGGTGGCTCCGCTGAAACGGCCGTCGGTTAAGAGGGCTACGGTTTTGGAGAGTTCGGGGATGCCTTTGATGGCTGCGGTGACGGCTAGCATTTCGCGCATGCCGGGGCCTCCGCGGGGGCCTTCGTAGCGGATGACTAAGACGTCGTCGGGGTTGATGAGGCCGGCTTCTACGGCGTGGAAGCAGGCGTCTTCGCTGTCGAATACGCGGGCGGTGCCGGTGTGGTGAATGCGCTCGTGGCCGGCTACTTTTACTACGCAGCCTTCGGGGGCGAGGTTGCCTTTGAGGATGACCAGGCCGCCGGTTGGCTTGAGCGGGTTCGACCAGGGGTGGATGACTTGCTGGTTGGGGGTTTCGACGGCGAGCGCGGCCTCTTCGTGGAGGGTTTTGCCGGAGACGGTAGAAGTGTTATTCAGTTGACCGCGCTCGAGGAGACGGGCGGCTAGGACGCGGGAGCCGCCGGCGTCCTGGTAGTCCTTGGCGACGAGCTTGCCGCCGGGCTGGAGGTCGCAGATGAAGGGAGTTTTTTCGCTGATGTTGTCGAAGTCCTCGACGGTGAGAGGGATGTCTAGCTCGCTGGCGATGGCGATTAAGTGGAGGACTGCGTTGGTGCTGCCTCCTGAGGCGCAGACGGCGGCGATGGCGTTGTCGAGGGACTCGCGCGTCATGATTTTGCGGGGGGTGAGGCCGGAGCGGGCCAGGTCCATTACTAAGCGACCAGCCGCGCGGGAGGCTTCGTGTTTTTCTGCGGACATGGCGGGGACGCCGGTAAGTTGGATGGGGGAGATGCCGAGGAACTCGCCGGCCATGGCCATGGTGTTGGCGGTGAACTGGCCGCCGCAGGCTCCGGGGCCGGGGCAGGCGGTGGCTTCGGCTTCTTCTAGTTGGGCGTCGGTGATGCGGCCGGCGGCGTGGGAGCCGATGGCTTCGAAGACTTGCTGGATGGTGATGTCGATCGTCTTGGTGGAGGTGGGGTCGGGAGTCTTGTTGTCGGCGCCTACGTGCATGTGGCCGGGGGCGATGGAGCCGCCGTAGAGCATGAGGCCGGGGATGTTGAGGCGGGCGAGGGCCATGATCGCGGCGGGCATATTTTTGTCGCAACCGGCGATGCAGACGAGGCCGTCGAAGGAGTTGCCGCGGGCGACTAATTCGATGCTGTCGGCGATGACTTCGCGGGAGATGAGTGAGGCTTTCATGCCTTCGGTGCCCATGGTGATGCCGTCGGAGATGGTGACGGTGTTGAACTCCATAGGCGTGCCGCCGGCTTCGCGGATGCCTTGCTTGACGGCCTCGGCTACATCGCGGAGGTGGAAGTTGCAGGGGCCGATTTCGGTCCAGGTGTTGGCGATGCCGATGATGGGTTTGTGGAGATCTTCTTTGGAGAAGCCGACGCCGCGGAGCATGGCGCGGGCTGCGGCGCGGGAGGGGCCTTCGGTGAGTGCGTTGCTGTGGGTCTTGCCGGTGTTGGCCATGAGGATGCTTTCTCCCTAGTACGAAGTTGTGGGTTGCGGTCCAGAGATGATTTTGAGATAGGCGAGGACGCTATCCACGACGTCGTACTTATTGAGGTCTCTATCTTTGGAGCCATAGATAGCCTTTGTCTGTCCCGCGTCGCTGACGGACCAGAGAATCACCTGCGTCTTGGGGTCGATGATTTGCAGCGTGATGGTTTGAACTACGCCAGCACCCCCACTGTTGACGAGGCTGAATTGCAAGAGAAGATCGGCGGTTTGCGGGTCGGTGACGATAGTGAATCGGTTCTGCTGTTGAACTCCTGCATAGATCTCATTGAAGATTTTGTCCGTGTCGGCCAGCGGCGCTCCGAGATTGTTGGAGAGGAAAACTGTTTTGGCCGAGGCGATCTGCGTCGGAATGTGCGACGGAGTTGCCTGCGCGGACAGCCTGGGTGCGACCGCAAGAAGGAGAGCACCAACGATGCAGAGGAAAAATGCTGCGGCGCGGGAGGGGCCTTCGGTGAGTGCGTTGCTGTGGGTCTTGCCGGTGTTTGTCATTGGGTCCTTGATGATTTTGTGCGTTACCGCGGTGCAGAAGCAGTGGAGGATGAGGTCACGGCTTTTAGATCGGCTAGGAGTTTCGTCGCGGCGTCGTTGAGGTTTGTGTCCAAGGTTTTTTGGCGAGCGGCGGGGCGGATATTTTCGGAGAGGCTCCAGAGGAGGGCGCCCGTTTTGGTATCGCGAATGACGAGGCGTAGGTACGTGTCGTTCAAGGAGGAGCCGTTGTTGACGTTCGTGACGAGGCTGTTGATGGAGAGCTCGAAGGTAAGTTCAGCGGCTGCGGGGGTGGGCTTCATCTGGTAGTGATTCCAGGTGTAGAGGCCCTGGTAGAAGGTGTTGTAGGCCTGGGTGCTGGTGGCGTTGTCGAGGCCGGCGTTGGCGAGGAAGGCGGTGGTCGCGGTGGTGAGTTGCGCGGGGAGTGGTGCGGAGGCGGTTGCTTGCGCGCGCAGGTGCGGAGTGATGGCGAGGAGCAGGGTGAGCGCGAGGATTGCGCGTTGGGTAAAGGTATTCGAGTTGAGCTTGCTCGTGGTGTTGGTCATCGTGTTCCCTTGATGGTCTAGGCTCTGCATTGGTAGGGACCGAAGGTGCCGGTGATGGTGCCGTTTTCGGTGGTGGCGTCGAGGGTGTGGATGGTGTAGGTGCTGCCGCCGGGGGCTACGCGGACTACTACGTGGCCGGTTTGCGATTTTAGTTGCGGGGCGAAGCGGCGGTTGAGGAGGGCGTTGGCGGGGAGGAGCTCGAGGGCGAAGACGTCGTGCGTGGCTTTGCCGTTGTTGTCGTTCCAGGCGCCGAGCATGCGCTGCATTTGGGCGCTGCCGGGGTGGCCGATGTCCCATGAGGGGATGATGTAGGCCTGGGCGTTGAGGGAGTTGGTGAAGGCGGGGCCGCAGGCGTCGAAGTAGCCGTGATGGTCGGCGACGGCGACTTCGGTGCGGCCGGCGGCGCGGGCTACGGGGGATTCTGTGTCGAGCTCGGGGACGCGGCCATCGAAGGTGTCGCAGTTGAGATCGCCTCCGGTGAAGTAGCTGAAGGCGCCGTAGGTGAAGCGCGTGGCGATGGAGAAGTTGTTCTCGTAGGCGTGGGGGATGTTGGCGAGGTGCGCGTCGACTGCGTTGGTGGTGGGGTTCCAGATGTTGCCGTTGGCGGAGAGGATGCGGGCGCTGAAGGTGGGATATTTTTCGGGGTGAAGGTGCTGACGGATTTGCGTAGTGGAACCTACTTGCGCGGCTTCAACGGACTGGTTGTTGCTGGTGCGGGTGCGGAGGTAGGTGAGATAGTTTTGCGCGAAGGGGGCGGTGGCGGGGAGTTGGTTGGGCGCGTAGTTGGGGAAGGCGCGGTCGATGCAGGTGGTGATCGGGACTTGTGTGACTACGTCGGGGAGGCCATCGATGTGATCGCCGTGGATGTGGGTGGCGAGGAAGTAGTCGAGGGTGGGCTTGGGGGAGTGGGCGAGGATGTAACGGGCGATCCATTCGCCGGCGCGACGGGAGGCGTTGGGGCGGGCGGGGTTGATGGTGTCGGCAGGTGCGTTGGTGACGTCGCCGGCGTCGATGAGCATGGTGGTGCCGTCGGGGAAGATGAGGAGCGCGGAGTTGCCGCGGGCGGTGTCGATGTGGTGGATGTCGAAGTGGCCTTCGGTCCAGGCGGGGAGAGGTTGGTGAAGCTGATCATCGCCGAACGCTACGCCGAAGGAACTCGCAGCCGCTGCGAAGGCTAGCGACTTGAGGAGGGTGCGGCGATCGAGATGGAGGGGCGTCGGCATTGGGTGTTAGGCGATGTTTGCTTTCGGGGAGAGCCAGAATTCTTTTTGGTGGTTGGATTCGTAGGCGTTTAGTTTGTCTTCGTGGAGAAGGGTTAGGCCGATGTCGTCGAGACCGTTCAAGAGGCAGTGCTTGCGGAAGGGGTCGATGTCGAAGGTCGCGTGGAAGCCTTCGGCGTCGGTGACGGTTTGGTCTTCCAGCGAGATGGTTAGTTTGTGTTGCGGGTTGGCGGTGCTGCGCTGGATGAGGGTTTCGACTTCAGCGTTCGTGAGGCGGACGAGGATGATGCCGTTCTTGCCGGCGTTGGAGAAGAAGATGTCGGCGAAGGAGGGGGCGATGACGGCGCGGAAGCCGTACTGGTTGATGGCCCAGGCGGCGTGTTCGCGCGAGGAGCCGCAACCGAAGTTGCGCTCGGCGAGGAGGATTTCGGCGCCCTTGTACTCGGGCTTGTTGAGGACGAAGGTGGGGTTGGGCTGGCCGGCGTCAGGGCCTTCCTGGAGGCGGCGCCAGTCGTAGAAGAGGAAGTTTTCGTAGCCGGTGCGCTCGATGCGTTTTAGGAATTGCTTGGGGATGATTTGGTCCGTGTCGATGTTGGGGAGCGGGAGCGGGGCGGCGGTGGAGGTCAGGGTGTTGATGGGTCGCATTGGGTTCGTACCTCGAGGGGCGAAAGGCCCGGGGCTAAAGCCCCTCTTCATTTGGTGGTGGTACCGCGGGCTAAAGCCCGCCGCTAATCCGGTGAAACAGGCAACAGCAACAGCAACGACAACTACAGGGGTCCATTCGCTCCGCTCAGGATGACGAGAGTTTGGGTGACGCGAACGACCGGCGCGACAACAGCAAACGCAACGACAACAGCAACGGCGGCGGTTTGATCATTTGTTGAATTTCCAGGTGCGGATGTCGGTGAAGTGGCCGGTGATGGCGGCGGCTGCGGCCATGGCGGGGCTGAGGAGGTGGGTGCGGCCTCCGCGGCCCTGGCGGCCTTCGAAGTTGCGGTTGGATGTGGAGGCGCAACGTTCGCCGGGCTGGAGGATGTCGGGGTTCATGCCGAGACACATCGAGCAGCCGGGCTCGCGCCATTCGAAGCCGGCGGACTTGAAGATGCGGTCGAGGCCTTCCTGCTCGGCTTGATGCTTGACCGCTTGGGAGCCGGGGACGACCATGGCGCGGACCGTGGTGGCTACGTGGTAGCCGTCGACTACCTTGGCGGCGGCGCGGAGGTCTTCGATGCGGCCGTTGGTGCAGGAGCCCAGGAAGACCGCGTCTACTTTGATGGCTTCGATGGGGGTGCCGGGCTTTAGGTCCATGTACTCGTAGGCGCGGGAGAAGGATTTCTGATCGGCTTCGGAGCGGGCGTCGGCTAGGGAGGGGACGGTCGCGTCGATGGTGGTGACCATGCCGGGGGACGTGCCCCAGGTGACGGACGGGGCGAGGGTGGAGGCGTCGATGGCTAGCTCGCGGTCGAAGGTGGCGTTGGTGTCGGTGACCAGGGCGGACCATTGCTCTACGGCGAGGTTCCAGGTGGCTTCGTCGATGGTGTCGGCTGGAGAAGCAGATCCTCCGCCTTTGGCGAAGGATGACAACTCATAATTTTTTGTGCCGGGGGAGAAGCGGCGGCCTTTTAGGTAGGCGAAGGTGGTGGCGTCGGGGGCGATCATGCCGGCGCGGGCTCCCGCTTCGATGCTCATGTTGCAGATGGTCATGCGGCCTTCCATGGAGAGGGCGCGGATGGCGGAGCCGGCGTATTCGATGACGTGGCCGGTGGCTCCGTCGGTGCCTATGCGGCCGATGATGTCGAGGATGATGTCCTTGGCCGTGACACCGGGAGGGAGCTCGCCGTCTACAGTGATGCGGAAGGTTTTGGGCTTGTCCTGCGGGAGGGTTTGCGTGGCCATGACGTGCTCTACTTCGCTGGTGCCGATGCCGAACGCGAGGGCTCCGAAGGCTCCGTGGGTGCTGGTGTGGCTGTCGCCGCAGACGATGGTCATGCCGGGCTTGGTGAGGCCTAGCTCGGGGCCGATCATGTGGACGATGCCTTGCTCGGCGTCCTGGACGTCGAAGAGCTCGATGCCGTAGTCGGCGCAGTTTTTGCGGAGGGCTTTGATTTGGGCGTCGGCGATCTGGTCGGTGATGACTAGGCGATCGTGGACGGAGGTTGTGGGGACGTTGTGGTCTACCGTCGCGACGTGGCGCTCGGGGTGGCGCAGCGGACGGTTGGCCAGGCGGAGGCCTTCGAAGGCTTGTGGGGAGGTGACCTCGTGGACTAGCTGAAGGTCGATGTAGAGAATGGTGGGCTCGCCGGCGGGTTCGGTGACTACGTGCTGCTGCCAGACTTTTTCGAAGAGGGTGCGGGGTGTGGATGTGGTCATGGGGATTAGTTCTCAGTTGTCAGTTCTTCGTTGTCAGTTGAAGTGCGAAATGTCAGTTGGCTGCGGCTTGCGTTGTGGTGTCGGGTTGAGGGGCTATGGTGTTGGCGCCGGCTTGTTCGGGGTTGAGGGCGAGCGGAGTGCCGTCGGGCTCGACGAGGAGGGCGTGGGCGATGTGGGGGACCAGGCGGTGCGCTGTGGCGAGACGGATGTTCCAGTGGGCGATGGCTTGGGTTAGGGCTAGCGGGAGGGCGTCTGCGTCGAGCTGGTGGTTGGCGAAGAGCCAGAGGTTGTAGTCGGCCTGAGGTTGGTCGGTGGTGTGGTCTTCGGGATTCCAGTTGACGGCGGCGAAGACGGCCAGGGGGTGGGGGCGGCCGAGGTCTATCCAGAGGAGGCCGGAGGCGGCGCAGAAGGATGGAACGCAGCCGTCGATAGTGATGTAGCGGTTGTCGGTGGCGGTGACGGCTCCGTATTGGGTGAGGAAGAGCGGGATGATGGTGGCGAGGGGCTCATTGCTGTTGGGCGGGCCCCACATGGATTGGGGCTGGGGGAAGGCGTCGCGGAGGAAGGATTGAAAGCGGGCGTCGACACGGAGGTTGGCCGCTTCGCCGAGGGGGGCGGGGTGGGTGAATTGCCAGAGGTACTGGAGGTTGTCGGCGGGTGCCGTGTGCTGGAGCGCGGGATTGCGGGGCGGTGGGGCGATTAGTTTGTTGGGGTCGGAGACTTGGGCGCGGGTGGTCGTCGCTGCTCCGATGGAGAGGAGGAGGGTGGCGGCGAGTTGGAGGTTTGTGCGCATTGTCGGAAAGAGCGGAAGTAGATCCCTGCGGGATGTGAGCTAGAAAAGCAAGAGCAAGAGCAAGAGCAAGAGCAAGAGCAAGAGCAACGACAACCACAAAAGCAAATACGGGGGTCCTTCACTTCGTTCAGGATGACGGCGAAAAACAAGCAACGACAGGAGCAAAAGCAACGACAAGAACAAAAGCAACGACAACAGCAATTGCAACGACAGAAGCAGATCCCTACGGGATGACAACCAGAAAGACAAAAGCAACGACGTTGCTAGACGGCGTGGAGGGATTGGCTGCGGTCGATGGATTCGGCTAGGGCGCTGTGGACTAGCTTGCCCATTTGTTGGGTGGTGACCGTTGCTGATATGTTGCCGCGGGCTATGTCGGCGGTGCGGTGGCCGGCGGTTAGGACTTGCTGTACTGCTGCTTCGATCGCGAGGGCTTCCTGCTCGAGATTTGCCGAGTGGCGGAGGACCATGGCTGCGGTGAGGATCGCGCCCAGGGGGTTCGCTTTGCCGGTGCCGGCTATGTCTGGGGCAGAGCCGTGGACTGGTTCGTAGAGATTTACTTTGCCGCCGATGGTGGCTGAGGGGAGCATGCCTAGGGAGCCGGTGATGATGCCGGATTCGTCGGAGAGGATGTCGCCGAAGAGGTTTTCGGTGAGTACTACGTCGAAGTTGCGGGGGACGTTCATGAGGTGCATGGCCATGGAGTCGACTAGCTGGTGCTCGACGGTGATGTCGGGGTAGTCGGACTTGAGCGAGTCGACGGTTGCGCGCCAGAGTTGGGAGCACTCGAGGACGTTGGCCTTGTCTACCGAGGTGAGTTTCTTGCGGCGCTTGCCGGCTAGCTCGAAGGCTATGCGGGCTACGCGGACTACTTCGTCGCGGGTGTAGCGCATGGTGTTGATGGCTTCGCCGCCGCCGGGGGCGGATGCGTCCTTGTTCCAGCTGCGGGGTTGGCCGAAGTAGAGGCCGCCGAGGAGTTCGCGGACGAAGAGGATGTCGACGCCTTTGGTGACTTCGGGGCGGAGGGGGGAATTTTCGCTGAGCGCGGGGTACGCGACCGAGGGGCGCAGGTTTGCGAAGCCGCCGAGGATTTGGCGGATTTGCAGGAGGCCGGACTCGGGGCGCTTGTCGGGGGAGAGCGCGTTGAACTTGTTGTCGCCTACCGCGCCGAGGAGCACCGCGTCGGAGTCTAGCGCGATGTCGATGGTTTCCTGCGGGAGGGGCGTGCCCTTGGCAGTGATGGCTACGCCGCCGAGAAGGGCTTCGGTGAAGGTGAAGTCGTGGCCGCCGGCTTCGGCTACTGCCTGGAGGATGTTGACGGCTTCGTGGGTGACTTCGGGGCCGATGCCGTCGCCGGCGAGGATTGCGATCTTGAGGTTCATGGGCGTCCAGTGATTAGTGGCTAGTGTTAGTGAAGAACGGGAGGAAGCAGGTTCCTCGCTTCGCTCGGAATGACAGACAGAAAAGCAAGTGCAACGACAACTGCAAGCGCAACGACAACTGCAAGCGCAACAGACAATACGGGGGTCCTTCGCTTCGCTCAGGATGACGACGAAAAACTAGCAAAGGCGAAAGCAAGGCGACGACGAAAAACTAGCAAAGGCGAAAGCAAGGCAACGACGAAAAACTAGCAAAGGCGAAAGCAAGGCAACGACAAAACCTTGAAGCAGGTCCTCCGCCTGCCGCGCGGGATGACAAATCTGTGGCGTACGACAACTCAGTGGCGAGCTACGGGACGTTGGTGACCAGGGGTTCAGTGGTTGGGGCGTGGAGTAGGGCTACTATGTCCTGGTCGTAGATGTTCTTCTTGCGGTCGGCTAGTTCGGTGAAACGGTGGTAGACCGCGTTGAGTTCTTCGGTGGAGAGGGTGTGGCCTAGTTCTTTGAGGCGGAACTCTAAGGCTTTGCGCCCGCTGTGTTTGCCTAGCACGATGTTCTGGCCGGAGAAGCCTACTGAGGCTGGTGTCATGATTTCGTACGTGAGGGGGTTGGAGAGGACGCCGTGCTGGTGGATGCCGGACTCGTGGGCGAAGGCGTTTTTCCCGACGACCGCTTTGTTGGGCGGGCAGGTGAAGCTGATGATCTCGCCGAGCATGTGGGAGGTGGGGTAGAGCTCGGTCATGACGAGGTTGGTGGTGTAGGGGTAGCGGTCGTGGCGGGTGGCGATGGCCGCGGCGATCTCTTCGAGGGCGGCGTTGCCGGCGCGTTCGCCAATGCCGTTGATGGTGCACTCGATCTGGCGGGCTCCGCCTTCTACTCCGGCGAGGGAGTTGGCTACGGCCATGCCCAGGTCGTCGTGGCAGTGGGTGGAGAAGATGATTTTCTCGCTGCCGGGAACGCGGAGGCGGACGGTTTCGAAGAGCTGCTTGTACTCAGCGGGGGTGGTGTAGCCGACGGTGTCGGGGATGTTGATGGTGGTGGCGCCGGCTTGTACGGCGACGTTGACCATTTCGACGAGGAAGTTGAGGTCGGAACGGGTGCCGTCTTCGGTGGAGAACTCTACGTCGTCGGCGAAGGTGCGGGCGAGCGCGACGGCGGTGGCGACATTGTCGAGGGCCTGGGCGCGGGTGATTTTTAGCTTGGCTTCGAGGTGGAGGTCGGAGCTGGCGAGAAAGACGTGGATGCGGTTCTTGGCGGCGGGCTCGACGGCACGGGCGGCGGCTTCGATGTCCTCGCGTTTGCAGCGGGCGAGGGAGGCGATGCGCGGACCACTTACTTCGCGGGCGATGGTATGGACGGAGTTGAAGTCGCCGTGGGAGGCGATGGCGAAGCCGGCTTCGATGATGTCGACGCCGAGGGAGGCGAGCTGGTGGGCGAAGCGCAGCTTTTCGGCGTGGTGCATGGTGCAGCCGGGAGACTGCTCGCCGTCGCGGAGGGTGGTGTCGAAGATGACGAGCTGGGTGTCGGTAGCCATAGATTGAAGACCTTTCCGTCTAGACAGGATCATAACGTACCCTTATGCTCAGAACCAGATGTATTGTGCATTCTAATGATCCTATAGGTCAGATCGAAGCACGGAATCTGAGTGGGGGCGCGTGGATTTATTTCAGCTCGAGACATTTGTTGCCGTCGCTGAGGAGAGAAGTTTCTCACGAGCGGCGGCACGTTTGCACCGTACGCAGCCGGCGGTGAGCCAGGTAATTGCGAAGTTGGAGGCGGAGCTGGGGGAGACGCTGCTGGAACGGTCGGCGGGACAGCCTACCGACGCCGGCAAGGTGCTGCTGGAGTACGCGCATAAGATGCTGAATCTGCGGAAGGATGCGGGTGCGGCGCTGGTGGATTTGAGGTCGCTGCATCGGGGACGGCTGGATCTAGCGGCGAATGAGTACACGTGTCTTTATTTGTTGCCGGTGCTGGATGCGTTCCGGAGGGAGCATCCGCGGATCAAGGTAGCGGTGCAGCGGACGCTGGCTAGCCGGATTGCGGACGAGGTGCAGTCGCACTCGGTGGAGATTGGGGTGGTGAGTTTTCGGCCGGCGGATCCGCAGGTGGTGTCGACGCTGGTGTATACGGATGAGCTGGTGTGCGTGATGAGTCCGGGGCATGCGCTGGCGAAGGCGGGAAAGGTGACGGTGGCGCGGCTGGGGAAGGAGACGTTTGTGGCGCATAACGTGCCGTCGCCGCTGCGGCAGAAGGTGATTGAGACGTTTGCGCGGCGGAAGATTCCGCTGCAGATGGAGGTGGAGCTGCCGTCGCTGGAGGCGATCAAGCGGTTTGTGCAACGGGGAAATGGTGTGGCGCTGGTGCCGCGCTTGACGGTGGAGGGAGAGCTGGAGAGTGGGACGCTGGTGGCGGTGGAGGTTCCTGAGCTGCAGATGGAGCGGAAGCTGCGGCTGGTGCATCGGCGGGGCGCGGCGTTGAGCCATGCGGCGAGAGAGTTTCTGCGCGTGGTGCAGGCGCATGCGGTGGAGCATGGAAAGCCATTTAGTTTTGTGGTCGAGAAGGGCTGAGGCGGGGTTGGAGTCATGGGTAGGGGAGAACCGGCGCGCTTCGCGCGAGGAGCAGGTTCCTCGCTCCGCTCGGAATGACAGCCAGAAAAACAAGCGCAAATGCAAAGGCAGATCCCTGCGGGATGACAGCTAGAAAAGCAAGAGCAAGAGCAAAGGGAGATCCCTGTGGGATGACAGCCAGAGAGGAAAGTGCAGGTGCGAAATTGAGGGGGGCGGGCCGGCTTAAGACGCGGGTGATTGGGGAAAGTTTCAGCGAAAGAATCTCGAAGGGAAGGCAGAACAT
The DNA here is from genome assembly GCF_009765785.1 of Granulicella sp. L46. Classification (GTDB taxonomy): domain Bacteria; phylum Acidobacteriota; class Terriglobia; order Terriglobales; family Acidobacteriaceae; genus Granulicella. The sequence continues at coordinate 623,913 of NZ_LMUT01000003.1, read as the reverse complement.
TTTGCGGGAAGTCGCGTTTGTACTGGTGACGGCAGCGCAGCGAAAGGATGCAGCGATGCTTCGAGAGAGCAGGGTACAGGCGATGGAAAACTTTGCAAAGAGCAGGATGTTTCGTGCAGCAGCGGTCGTGCTGTGTAGTGCCGGGCTGGGTTTGAGCGCGGCGGTAGCGCAACAGGAGACGGCGCCTCCACCACCGCCGGATCAGCAACAGCAAGGGCCGCCGCCGAACGGGCAGATGCAGGGACCGCGCCACATGGATCCGGAGCGGCGCGTGGAGATGATGCAGCAGCGGCTGAATCTGAATGACAGCCAGACGGCGCAGGTGCGGCAGATCTTCACGGAATCGCATGCACAGATGGAGACGATACGGTCGAATGCGTCGCTGGCGCCAGGGGATCGGCGGGCGCAGATGATGACGCTGCACCAGGGTGAGCAGGCGAGGATTCGCGCGGTGCTAACGCCGGATCAGCAGGCGAAGTTTGACGCGATGCAGGCGAGGATGCGGGAGCGTCATGGCGATGAGGGAGGGCAGGGCGCGCCTGTGCCTCCTCCACCGTCAGGAAGCCCGCAGGCGTAAGAGAGAGCAAAAAGCAAGCGAAGAGGCCTCGTTCCGGATCACGGAACGGGGCTTGTTTCGTCTATAGGGAGACCACCAGAAAATGATTTAGACACTACCGGAAGAACAAACTTAAGGAAGAAACAAGCAAGGATGCGGGCCAGAATGAGGCGTGATGCGCGTTACGGCGTCGCGTACAGGTACAATAAGACAATAGCGCGCCGCGGTTACCGGCTGGACGACCACAACGAGAGACGTGTGGAGTTTTTGGGCCGTGGTGAGCATGCGAAGGGATTTCAGCAAGCATGAAGAAAAGAATTTTGCTCGGTGCACTGATGACGTTGTGCATCGCCGCCGTGGGACACGCACAAGAGAGCCGGCAAGACGCCAGCATCAGCTTTTTCGGGGTTTTGGCACCAGACGTTTATGGACTGAATATTCATCCAATGGTGACGACGCACACCGGAGGCTTCCTGGCGAGCTACCGTTATTTGCTGACACCCCGCAGCGCTGTGGAGTTGAACTACACCTTTTTCCAGAACTCGATTAAGTACAACCCGATTTCGCAGCCCAACAGCCGGGTACACTCGCGCGCGCAGGAGCTTAGCGGCGCTTATGTATACCAGCGGACGTACAAGCGGTGGAACCCGTTTCTGGAAGGCGGCGTTGGCGTGGAAATCTTTACGCCAATCCTGGACAACGGGACGACCCAGAAGGGCCTGAAGCAGGATCTGCAGATTGGCGGCCTGTTTGGCGGTGGAGTGGCGTATGAACTGAGCCCGAGCTGGGACATTCGGACAGAGTATCGCGGCTTCATCATGAAGGCACCGACGTTTGGCGCAACGGATGGTCTGTTTACCACCAACCGTTACTACATCTTAATGACGCCGTCGATTGGTGTTGCCTACCACTTCTAATTCGATGGGAAGGACGCAAGCGGCCCAGCCTTATGGCTGGGCCGCTTTGTTTGGTGGGGGAGAGGGAAAGATACAGGCCCGAGCCGCTACGCGGGAGGCGGTATAGGAGGGCTAGAGGCGAGGGCGATGAGGCTGGGGGCTCGATGCTGACGGGAATGTTGACGGTCTCCTGGTGGGCCGGCCGGGAGGGTTGAGCATTTGCGGTGAGAAGGATGTCCTTCGGTGGGCAAGATGCTGGGTCGGCTTAGAAACGGCAAATGCCTGGAGAGCGGGGGTGGAGGGATTTGCGTGGGTAAGCCCGTGCAAATCATCCGTCCCGGCTATCCAGGCAAATGGGTGAGGGTGCAACTACTGAATCTTTTCGCTACCCGTGAAGTGGTAGGCTATGCCAACCTGAACGAGGAACGGCGTTAGTCCATGGGGCAGGTAGACGTCTTGACCAGGTCCACCAACGCCCTCCGCGCCTTTGAGGCCGCCCGTGAACCAGTCCTGATACTCAGCACCGGCGCGAACGCTGAAGCGGTTGTTGATAGCGAAGTCAGTGCCACCGCCAAACACGATCATGTTATAGCCCAGAGACCGGTTGCCTTGATAGAACAGGGGGATGGAATCGAACGTACCGCGACCGGCAGAGAGTTTGGCGTAGGGACTAAATCGACCGTAGTCACGGTGGTAACGGACACCATACTCAAACGTCCACTCTTTTGCAGGGGAGTGCTGGAGGATGTCGATCGAATTGAACGCCAATTCGGCGCCCCAGTGGGGGGTAATATCTATATCCCCGAAGATGCCATAGCCTATGGCGTTCTGCGGAGTGTAGTCGGGGACGGCGTAGGTAAACAGGCCGCCCGCCTGAATATCAATCCTGCGGGTGGCACCGGGTATAGCCTGTCCGAGAGCAAAAGAGGAGCTAGCAGCCAACATAGCCAGAATGAGAACAATTCGTTTCAATGGATGGCCTCCATTGGCCGGGGTATGGTATCGGGTTCGACTTCAGTGTAGTTGAAGTTGTGCTGGAAATACCAGCATTATTTGAGGATATCCTCATGATTCCAGTAGTTTGGACGAACCTGAAGGAGACACAATTGTTGTTAGTTGAAGCTTCTCTTAGGAGCTAAGACGCTCCTCGTGCGAAGAGGGTTGTGGTGATCCTATCGGAAAACGGCACTCACTGGAAGGGTGAGTGCCGTTGGTTGGAGTGACTGATTAGTTACCTGGACCCGGCGGGGATGCCCAGGGATCAGGGCTGGGGCTGAGCAGCAGGAGCAGCTGCGGGTGCGGCGGCGCCGGAGGTTGCATCGGGATCAGCGGCCGGCTTCCAGTAGGCAAGGTTCACCGAGACTGGCGTGATCTCGAAGGGCAGCTTGTCGCGGGCACTGAGGAGCGGCTCAACGGCTGCATTCAGCTTGATGACCTGATCGGTCCAGGGATCATTACGAAGGTAGGCGTTGAGAGGCTCAGCAGCCTGCTGCTTGAGGTCGGTGTTGTTGAGCTTGGGAGACTTGGAGATGATTGCCTGCAACCAGAAGGTTCCGTCGGTCTTGACCAGGCTATCGCCGAGTTGCGGGGTAGTGAGGGCCTTGAGACCCTTCTCGCGAGCCTGCAACTGCTGCAGGTAAAGGCCGAAGTACTGTTGTCCGTCGGCCAAATCCTTGACGCTGAGGAGCTCGAGGGTTTTTTTCGAGGCTTCGGTGTCATCGGCATCGGTGTGCTGGAGCGGAAGGCGGGCGAAGGCCGACTCAGGTGGGAAGAGCAGGCGATCGCTGAAGGCGAACTTGGTGTCGATGTGATGGCCGAGGACGATGTGGGCGGTCTGGAAGGCCAGCAGGGCATTGAGGTTACCCATTTGTTGGGCGCCGTCCGCGGTGACTACAGCGGTGGTGTCGACCATACCTTTAGAGATCAGGATGGTGTTGCCGACCGCTACTGATTCCAGAGGCGCGGTGAGCAGGGTACGAACGCGGATGGGACGATCGATGGGGATCTGGTTGTAGGCCAGGATGTTGTTGGCCAACAGGGCGAGCACCTTGTCGAAGTCGCTGGGGGCGTCGATGAGACCGGCCGAGAAGAGGCGGTCGATGACGTTGTCCTCAGCCTGCTGAATCCACTGGCGCTGGGCGGCGAGGGGGCTCAGGTTGCCGTTCTGCGAGCTCTCGTCGGTTGCACCTTCGACTTCGATGTCTGCCTGGTCCTCTTCCTTGGCAGGAACCTTCAGAGAGTAGCCCCAGATCTGGTTGATGGCTTTGAACTTGAGGCTGTGAGACGGGCTCTTGGGGTCGGTTTCTTCGATATAGGAGGCGGTGGGCAGCCAGAGGCCATCCTGAACGTTGGTGCGGACGGAGTTGAAGTGGAAGTACTCGTTGATATTGTCTTTCTCGCCGCCGGCCAGGTCGCCGTCGTAACGGACGATGTTGCCGCCGTTGCGCTCAACCCAGATACGGCCGAAGAAGCGACCCGGAACCTTCTTGATGGGGGCGACATCGAAGACCACGGTGGGAACAGTGCCGAGGAAGTCGTTGCGCAGGAAGGCGAAGTTGTAGTGCTGGCGATCGAAGCCGGTGCTATCGATGACGATCATGCGCACAAAGCCGGCTTCGTTGAAGTTGAGACGCAGCGATTTGGAGAGGCCGGTAACGTAGCTGAGGGAGTGCTTGAAGCGGCCTTGCTTCGCCTCATTGCCTGTGAGGAAGCCGCTCTCACCGATGACCTTGCCGAAGTCGACGCGTGCCAGGAAATGGGCATCGCTATCTACGGTCTGGCCCATGACGGGGTCGGGACGCATGTTCTGGATATAGGTCTCGACGATGGGGCTGCGCTCGCGGAGGGTCTTGATGATGACGGCCTCGCGGGCGATGGCCTTATTGACCAGTTCATTCTGGGTCGGCGTGAGCTTGCGCGCAAAGGGGGAGTCCGCATCTGCCTTCTTGGGTTTGAAGGCTGCAGCGGGCAGGGCCGATGCGACCAGGACGGTGAGAGCCACGGCGGCGGTCAGTTTTGACGGGAGGTTCATAGGATTCGGGGGCTCCTTGGCTAGTGCGGTCACCCCTGCGGGTGACCCTTTCTAAATTCTGGAAAAGACTACGTTTGATCAGGTACGCCTGTCGGGCTATTGTGCTGATACGACTTTAGAATATCCTGAAGTTTTAAAAGCTTGCTACCGAATAGTATCGTCGGCATACCGGTTAGTTATTAATCACAAAGTGAATGATGACGTTGGTGGGGAAGTCGACCGGCTCGGCAGCCGCATTGAGCGCGGGGTGGAAGCGGATACCTCGCGCAACCTGGAGGGCCGGTTCGTCGAGACCATAACCGAGGCCGCGGACCAGGCCGATGACTTCGATCGTGCCGTTGGCACGGAAGATGACCTTGACGACTGCATCTCCCTCGACGTGGTGGTCCTTGGCTTCCTGGGTATAGACGGGCTCAGGCTTGAAGGTGACCTTTGGCGGGGTTGCAGCCGAAATCGAAGAAGCACTCATAGCGGGCCGTTCGGCGGCCGCTGGCGGAGGGGTCCCAAGACCGACGGGCTTGACCGCGGCGTAGTTCTTGGCGCCAACAGGGCCGGTTCCATAGCCCAGTGCGACTCCGCGAACGGGTTGGGCGGCGTTATCCTTGCCACCCATCTTGCCGTTGGGTGAACCGGAACCGAGGTTTACGGCAGTCGCTGGGGGGCCGTTGCCTGTATTGCCTTTGTTCATACCCGGCATGCCTGCATTGCCGAGGTTGACATTGGATACGGCGGGACCATCAAGGGTTTTGAGGGGATTGGTAGCTACACCAAGCCGGACAGCGCTGGGGTGAAGGTCATGATTGGGAACTGAGGCCGCCGAAGCGACGCCGAGATTGACTTTGACCGGCGCGGGTGGGGGCGTGACCGCCTTGGGCGGTGTCGGTGGGGCGAGGACGGGCTTGGGCTGCGGCGTGGGCAGCGGCTTCATATCGGGGGGAACCGGCATGGGCGGCGGCGTGGGCAGCTTGATCTTGGGTGGCGGCACTGGCATGGGCGGCGCCGGCTTGATCTTGATGGGTGGCGGCTTGGGGATCGGCTTCTCCGGGGGAGGCGGAGGGGGCAGGGTCAGGACAGCAACCTCTTTGGCGACCGCGGGGCTGGTCTTAATGACAATGCCCAAGATGACCACCAGGGCCAGGAGGGTAACATTGATCGCAATGGAGGCTGCGGCAGCACCCTTGCTGCGCTGGCCGTCGTTAAGAACACCGAAGTCCCGGAACTGGACACTAGGTGGATTGGGATCGTCGCTACGAAGTGGCTTAGCCATTTAGAATTCGGTCCTCAAACTTGCACTAATAGGGGTGCAGGGGGTAGCACTCATGGAAAAGAGTATCCAGAGCATAGCAGAAGAATTTCGCTAACCATCACTGCGAAGATTGAAGTTCTAGTGTATGTGGGCACTGTGCATCTTTCTTCTCATTGGCGAGTTAGCTACTAGCATGAACGCAGCTGATCCAAAAGTAACTCATCGCATACGGAAAGAATCGCGAGGCGAATAAGTAGGATATAGGCGCTCCGTGGTCGGAGACTTTACTTGGCTAGCGCGTACAGGAGAAGAAATACAGCAGGTCGAACGGCGGACCGGAATGATTCACAGGCGCGATCACCGTCGCGGTTAGGATAGCACAAAGGTACCGGCGGATTAATCCCGGGGTGGGTCTGAAATAGGCCTGTAGCCATTGGAGATACTATCGATGCACGAGCTAACGCATACGCTGTCCCACGACATGTTTTTGATGCCGCTTCCGTTGGCGGAGAAGATTCTTCGCCCGGTGATTGTCTACCTGTTCCTGGTGGTGTTTCTGAGGATCTTCGGGAAGCGGGAGCTGGCGCAGTTGAACCCGTTCGATCTGGTGGTACTGCTGAGTTTGTCCAACACGGTACAGAATGCCATGATTGGGGACGATAACTCGGTCTCGGGCGGGCTGGTGGGGGCATTCTCGCTGCTGGCGATCAACTGGGTGCTGGCGTGGGTGTTATATCGTGCTCCGAAGGCTACGGTACTGCTGTCGGGGCATCCGGCGACACTGATACGGGACGGAGTGGTGGACGAGGCGGAGCTCAAGAACCAGTCGTTGACGCACGAGGATTTGATCTCGGTGCTGAACAAGAATGGGTTTAACGATCTGGGGGACGTGCACACGTGCGTGCTGGAGCCGAATGGGACGTTCTTCGTGGAGGGGAAGAAACTGTCGAGCGATGACTTACAGCGGGGGGAGATTATGAAGGCGCTGGCGGCATTGACGGCGGAGGTGCAGGCACTGAGGCGGGAAGTCGCGGCGCAGGGCTAGTTGCGGGCGGCCTAGTCATTGGGTGGGGTCGGCGCTGGGGTGGGAAGGTATTTGGCGCGGGCGGCGACGAGACGTTTTGGGGGCGAGGGCAGGTGCGCGTCTTTGATGGCGGCGCGGTAGCCTCCCATGAAGATGGAGTACATGACGGCCAGGGCGCAGCCGACGCCGAAGACGAAGCCAAGGAAGACGCCGATGAGCGAGCTGGAGAAGAAGTCCACGATGAAGCAATGGTATGCCCTGTGCTCTGCAGGGCTAGGCCGGCTCGTTCTAGCAGCCGCAGGATAAGTTATTTCCGGGAAGTTGGAGGGACTTTTCTGGGGTAATTTAAGGATGTTGGGTGCTGTGCCGAGTGTCGCGATCCTGCTCGCGATTCGGACTCCAGTAGGATTGAGACGATGCCGCAGGATGTCGTGACTTTAAATTTGAATACAGATTTGTTCGAAACGCACATGCATGAGTTGCGTGTGTTTCCTCCGCCGGCCGAGTTTTCGGCGAAAGCGCGCGTGGGAAGCATGGAAGAGTATGAACGGATGTATGCGCGCAGTGTGGAAGACCCGGAGGGGTTCTGGGGAGATGCGGCGGGGGAGCTGGAGTGGTTTGCGCCGTGGGAGCGGGTGTTGGATGAGAGTGGGCCGCACGCGCAGTGGTTTACCGGCGGGAAACTGAACCTTTCGCACAACTGTGTGGATCGTCATGCGAAGGGTGCGCGCAGGGATAAGGTTGCGCTGGTGTGGGAGGGTGAGCCGGTTTCCGAGGGCGGCGGTGGCGAGGTGCGACGGCTGACCTATGGGGAGTTGCATGAGCAGGTGCAGGCATTTGCCAATGTGTTGCGATCGATGGGGGTTCGGAAGGGGGATCGGGTCGCCATTTATATGGGGATGTGCCCAGAGCTTGCGATCGCGCTGCTTGCCTGTGCGCGGATTGGCGCGGTGCACCTGGTCGTGTTTGGTGGGTTCGGTGCGCAGGCGCTGACGGATCGTATCAATGATGCCCAATGCAGGTTGGTCATCAGCCAAGACGGTTTATATCGTCGCGGAACTGAGATCAAATTGAAGTCGATTGTGGATGAGGCCGTCGCCCTGTGCCCGACCGTTGAGAATATTCTTGTCCATCGGCGTACGGGAACGCCAATCGCGATGCATCCGACGCGTGACCACTGGTTGGATGCGGAGATGTTGAAGTTTCAGGGGAGTGATTGTGCGGCGGAGTGGATGGATGCAGAGGATCCGCTGTACATCCTTTACACGAGTGGGACGACGGGTAAGCCGAAGGGTCTGGTGCATACGACGGGTGGGTATGCGGTGCAGACATATCTGACGACCAAGTATGTGTTCGATCTGCGGGACGAGGATGTGTATTGGTGCACCGCAGATATTGGGTGGGTGACGGGACATAGTTATGGGCTGTATGGGCCGCTTCAGAATGGCGCGACGGTGGTGATGTATGAGGGGGCACCAAACTTTCCGGAGAGGGATCGGTTCTGGAAGATTATTGACCGGCACAAGGTGAGCATTTTTTATACGGCGCCTACGGCAGTGCGGTTGTTCATTAAGTGGGGCACGGATTGGGTGCACAAACATGATTTGAGCAGCTTGCGGTTGCTGGGGACGGTGGGCGAGCCGATCAATCCTGAGGCATGGATGTGGTATCACCGCGAGATTGGTAAGGAGCGCTGCCCGATTGTGGATACGTGGTGGCAGACCGAGACGGGAGCGATTATGCTGGCGCCGGTTCCGGGAGCAGTGGCGACGAAGCCGGGGTCGGCTACACGGCCATTCTTCGGAGTGGTGCCGGAGATTGTGTCGCAGACCGGCGAGCCGGTTGAGCCGGGACATGGAGGTCTGCTGAGGATTACACGGCCATGGCCATCGATGGCGCGAAGCATCTGGGGGAATGCTGCAGGGTATGAGGCTGCGTACTTTCCGGGCGAGAAGAACGTTTATGTGACTGGCGATGGAGCTCGGTGCGATGGGGATGGGTATTACTGGCTGATGGGGCGCGTCGATGACGTGATTAATGTGAGCGGGCATCGACTGGGAACGGCGGAGATCGAGTCGGCGCTGGTGGGACATGCGAGCGTGGCCGAGGCCGCGGTGGTGGGTCGCCCGGATGAGGCGAAGGGGCAGGCGATCGCTGCGTTTGTGACGCTGGAAGAAAGCCATGAGCCGAGCGAGGCGTTGAAGCAGGAGCTGCGGCAGTGGGTGAGCAAGGAGATTGGACCTCTGGCGAGGCCGGATGATCTGCGATTTATTCAACGGTTGCCGAAGACGCGATCGGGAAAGATTATGCGGCGGTTGCTGCGGGAGCTGGCTACGACGGGCGAGGTGAAGGGCGACACGACGACGTTGGAGGACTTCAGCATCCTGGCGCAGTTGCGGGAGAGCGACGAGTAAGTTGCGCGGGCTCCATGGCGCAGCTTTATTGCGTCAACCGGGGTGGTGTATGGGCGCGACTAGCTTCTTCCGAACCCACTCACGACGTGAAGCTGTCATGAATGGGGAACCCGAATGTGTGGGGTGTTTTGGGGAGAACGAGTTGCGAGGTGGGGTGCGCGCGGTGGTGGCGGAAGGTGAGGTGTTTTCCGTCGAAGCGGAGGAAGAAAAGCGCGAGGATGAAAAACACGATCAAAGCGGCGCCGAAGAGAAGGACGACGCGCAGAAAGTTGGGCTGGTTAGGTGGAAGCTGCTCGATTTCCATGACGGGTTGGATGCCCGGGAAGGGCAAGCGGGCGCGTTTTTTGATTTAGGGCTTGGATGCTGGTGCAACCTGACAGATGATGGATGTAGTTGGAACAAGGAGACGGTGATGACAGCAGGGAAGCTTCGGATGGGTTTGGTTGCGGCGGGTTTGGCGTTGGCGTTGGGGTTGAGTGTTGGAGTGGAGGCACAGGTTGTGCCGGGACATGCGCACATCTATCCGACGGTGGATTCGGCTCAGGCGGATATTCACGCGGCGCTGGAAGAGGCGCGTAAGACGCATAAGCGGGTGATCCTGGATTTTGGTGGGGACTGGTGCGGGGATTGCCAGGTGCTGAATATTTATTTTCACCAGAGCCCGAATGCGGAGTTGCTGGAAAAGAATTTCATCCTGGTGGATGTGAATATCGGACGCGAGGACGCCAATCTTGACATTGCGAGCAAGTACGGCGTACCGATGCCGCATGGTGTTCCGGCACTGGTGGTGCTGGATGAGCACGGCAAGGTGCTGTATTCGCAGAAGAATGAGTTCGCGGATATGCGGCACATGGAGGCCTCGTCGGTGACGGAGTTTCTGAACAAGTGGAAGCCGTAAGAGCACGAGGCTCGGATGGAAGTTGTGACGGGCGAGAGTTTGGACACGCGCGGCTGGAGGCAATGGCCGGGAGCGGCGTTGCGCACGGCGCAGATGGTGCGTCGTGCGGCCCTCGCGGCGCTGGAGCACGATGCGCTGACGGTGGCGCAGGCGACAGCGTATTCGGCGATGGTGGCTTTATTCCCGGCGCTGATTGTGGCGGCGGCATTTATCAGCTTCGTTCCGGATACGACGCCGCTACGAGCGCAGATGGCGCAGTTCTTCAACCAGGTGCTGCCGCCAAATGTGAGTCCACTGCTGGAAATTTATTTTTCGCCGGTGAATCGAAGCGCGCATACGGTGAGGGCGCTGCTGGGGGCGGTGGTGGTGAGTGTGACGGGTGCGTCGAGCGTGATGGGGACGCTGATGGAAGGATTTCGGCGGGCGTATGAGCTGCCGTTGACGCGGAGAAGCTTCTGGCCGCGAAGGGTGCGATCGCTGGCGTTGGTACCGGTATCGCTGGTGCCGCTGGCGGCGGCGAGTGCGCTGGTGGTGTTTGGCCATTTCATCTCGCAGTGGCTCGCGGGAGAGGTGACGCCGGCGCTGCGCGTGCCGGTCCTGGTGATCTCGTCGGTGATGCGGTGGACGATTGCGTTTGCGGGCAGTGTGGGGATTATTGCGGTGATCTATCACCTGGGAACGGACTTGACCAAGCATATGCGGGAGCACCTGGAGCCGCTGCTGCGGGAGCCATGGGGGATTCTGCGCAAGGATTGGAGCTGGCGCGCGAGTTTGCCGGGAGCGGCGCTGGCAACGGTGTTCTGGCTGGTGACTACGCTGCTGTTTGGGTATTACGTGACGCGCTTTGCGGATTACTCGAGGGTGTATGGATCGCTGGGTGCGGCGATAGCTCTGATGGCGTGGCTATACATCATTGCGCTGAGCGTGTTGCTGGGCGCGGAGTTTAATGCGCAGCGAGCGGCGCAAGGTCCAGGGAGGCGCGATCCGGAGCTTTCGGAGTTCCTGTGGAAGCTGCCGGGACTGCATAGACGCCGGACAGGTAGAATTGCTGACTGACAGAGAGAAAACGTTTGCGGCCTCGTCCTGGGAATGTGATCTCAGGGGTTGGGCTGGAAGGATGATGCAGGAATGGATGTACGGGAAAGATTGACGCCGCTGAGTGGCGGACGCCGGGCAAAGATTGTGGCAACGCTGGGACCTGCGTCGAGTACCGAGGCTACGTTTCGTGAGCTGGTGCGGGCTGGGTTGGATGTGGCGCGGCTGAATTTCTCGCATGGATCGCACGAGCAGAAGTCTGAGCTGATCGCGATGGTGCGCAAGGTAGCGAAAGAAGAGGGGAAGCCGATATGCATCCTCGCGGATCTGCAGGGGCCAAAGATCCGGACCGGGAAGCTGGTGGACCATAAGCCGGTGCTGCTGACGGCGGGCAAACGGCTGGTGATTACTCCTGAGACGGTTGAGGGAACGGTGGAGCGTGTGAGCACGGTGTTCACGACGCTGGCGGAGAATTTGAAGTCGGGCGATCAGATTTTGTTGTCGGATGGATTGATCGAGTTGCGGGTCGTGGAGATTGCCGGCGCCGATGTGGTGACGGAGATCGTCAACGGCGGGATGCTGGGCGAGAACAAGGGAATTAATTTGCCGGGCGTGGCGATCAAGGTGCCGTCGCTGACGGAGAAGGACGAGATCGACCTGGAGTTTTGTTTGAAGGCTGGCGCGGACACGGTGGCGGTGTCGTTTGTGCAGACGGCTGAGGATGTGTTGTACGTGAAGCGGCGGATCAAGGAACTGGGATCGGACGCGTGGGTGATTGCGAAGCTGGAGAAGCCGCAGGCGGTGGACCACCTGGACAGCATCCTGGAGGCGGCCGATGGGATTATGGTGGCTCGCGGCGATTTGGGCGTGGAGGTTCCTCCGGAGCGAGTGCCGGCGATTCAGAAGCATATTATTCGGCGGGCAGCGGAGTATCGGAAGCCGGTGATTACGGCGACGCAGATGCTTGAGTCGATGATTGAGAACCCAAGGCCGACGCGTGCAGAGACGTCAGATGTTGCGAATGCGATTTATGACGGAAGCGATTCGGTGATGCTGTCTGCGGAGAGCGCGGCGGGAAAGTACCCGGTGGAAGCTGTGGCGATGATGGCCAAGATCATCCTCGAGACAGAGAAGCATATGCATGAGCTGGGACAGAGGCTTGGGCCGAGGCATGTGAGCGAGGGGAAGCGAACGTATTTGACGGTGCCGGAGACGATTTGCGAGTGCATGGCGCACTCGGCGCAGGATCTGGATCTGGCGGCGATTGCGATCTTTACGGAGAGCGGGAACACGGCGCGGCTGCTGTCGAAGTACAGGCCGGATGCGCCGATCTTTGCGCTGAGTCCGTTTGAAGAAGTGGTGCATCGGGCGATGTTGCTGTGGGGCACGATGGCGATTCATTGCGAGCGGTTTGTGGGGACGGACACGCTTGTGATGATGGCTGAGGAGATGCTGGAGCAGCGCGGATATCTGAAGCCGCAGCAGGTTGTGGGGATCGTGGCGGGAACGGCGACGAAGACGGGCGCGACGAATTTCATGAGGCTACATCGGGCGGGGGATAGATAGAGGCGAGATTTGCGCAGGGTTGATGTGGGGCCGCTGACTACAATCGAGCCATGGGCAAGATACGCGTTCTTTCGGACCAGGTAGCGAACCAGATCGCAGCGGGCGAGGTGGTGGAGCGGCCTGCTTCGGTGGTGAAGGAGCTGCTGGAGAATTCGCTGGATGCGGGAGCTACGCGGATTCGGGTGGAGATTGAGGCTGGCGGGCGGAAGCTGATTCGCATCGTCGATAACGGGCATGGGATGGGGAGAGATGACGCGCTGTTGGCGTTTGAGCGGCATGCTACGTCGAAGCTAAGGTCGTCGGATGATTTGTTGAGCATTTCTACGTTGGGGTTTCGCGGCGAGGCCCTGCCTTCGATTGCGAGCGTGGCGCGGGTGAGTTTGGAGACGCGTGCGGCGGAGGATGAAGTAGGCACGGTGATGGAGATTGCGGGGGGCAATCTGTTGCGCGTGGAAGATGCGGGATTACCTGAGGGGACGACGATTGCGGTTCGGGATTTGTTTTTTAATACGCCGGCGCGGCGGAAGTTTCTGCGCGCGGAGCAGACGGAGCTGGGACATGTGGCGGCGCTGGTGACGCATTATGCGCTGGCGAACCCTGGGAAACATTTTGAGTTGCACTCGGCTACTCAGGCGTTGTTGATTGCGCCTGCGGTGGCGAATGCCGGCGAGAGACTTTATCAGATTTTTGGGCGTGAGACGTTTGAGAGTTTGATTCCGGTGGCGGCGGAGATTGATTTTGCACGGGCGGGATTGCCGGAGCCTCCGCCGTGGAAGCGAGAGCAGAATTATGAGGCGCCGGAGCCGGGTTTTGTGCGGCTGAGTGGGTTTGTGAGTAAGCCGGAGTTGCAGAAGCTGAATCGGAACTCGATTTATGTGTTTGTGAATGGGCGGCTGATTCGCGACAAGCTGATTCTGCATGCGTTCAATGAGGCTTATCGAAATATCATTCCGCCGACTTCGTTTCCGGTGGTGCTGCTGTTTCTGGAGATGCCGCCGCAGGAAGTGGATGTGAATGTGCATCCGGCTAAGACCGAGGTGCGGTTTCGGCAGGGAAGCTTTGTGCATGATTTTGTGAGGGACTCGGTGCGGACGGCGTTGATGAATGCGCGGCCTGCCGCTAGTTTTTTTCAGGCGCTGAGCGGGGGAGCTCGGGCTAGCGAGTCGTTGATGGTGGATGTTAGTCCGCTGCCGGGTGTGGATGGTGCGGTATTTGAGCCGCGAGCGCTGATGGTGGAGGAGAGTGAGGGGGCGATTGAGCCGGGCGATGTGGCGAACTTTGAGTTGAGGGAGCGGTTGGTGCCTGCTTCGGCTGGGAGGCTGGGATTTAGTGGGCCGGGGATGGCGGTGGGGTATGAGGAGGCCGTGGGAGCGACGCTGACGGAGCTGGCGGAGGAGAGCGTGGGAAGCCAGGCGACGTTGAATGGGCTGGCTTCGTTGAAGCCGCTGGGGCAGCTGCGGGACTCGTTTATTTTGGCGGTGAATGAGGAGGGGCTTTGGATTATTGATCAGCATGTGGCGCATGAGCGGGTGCTGTTTGAGAAGATCCTGCGCGAGCGCCAGGTGGAGGCGGTGCAGCGGCAGCGGCTGTTGATGCCGGTACTGGTGGAGTTGCTGCCGGAGCAGATTGTGACGTTTGCTGCGATCGCTGAGGAGCTGGAGCGGAATGGGTTTGAGGCTGAGCCGTTTGGGCCACGGACGCTGGCGGTGAAGGCGACTCCTGTGGGGTTGGAGGGAAAGGTGCTGGAACGGGTGTTGGAGGAGGTGCTGGGGGTGACGGAGAAGTCGGCGCAGGTGGAGAACGAGGAGCTGCGTCGGACGCGGATTGCGGCTTCGATTGCGTGCCATGCGGCGATCAAGGTGAATATGGTGCTGGAGCCGGCGAAGATTGACTGGTTATTGCGGGAATTGGGGAAAACTGAGCATCCGATGAGCTGTCCGCACGGCAGACCGATCGCATTGCGGTATTCTCTAAGAGACATCCAACGCGCGTTTCAGCGTATCTAGGCGCGAGCAAGAGCTATTCTTGCAGGATTTTTTTACGGATACTTTACAGGATTTTCTCCGATGACAGCACTGCGAACTGAGGTCTATTCTCTGCGTGGTATCTCGGAAGCTGCGCGTAAAAGGCGTAGCAGAAAACGATAGAGGCAATTTTGAGTACAACACCGGAGTTTAACGATATGCAGCTCGAGGCTGCTCGCGCTGCAGCATGGAAGCAGACGGGCGAGCCGTTGCTGACGCTCGAGGCGGCGCGCGACTGGATCAACGAACGCGGGCTGGTGCTGTTTGCGCCGCGCGGTTCGCAACTGCCGGTGCCGGCGCCCTCGCTGGTGGAGGCTACACTTGGCGTGGCGAAGGCTGCACCTACGTTTGCCGAGACAGAGGTTGCGCGGGGATTGGTTTCGCGGCTGGTGGGTGAGGGATTGGCGCTGCCGCTGAATCTGCTGGGAGTGCCTGGCGATGCGCCGGACTTCGTAGTGAGCGCGCAGGTGTTCAGCTTTGTGTTCACGATGCGGGGTGATAAGGCGTGGAAGCAGCCGCCGTCGACGTCGGGGGCGGTGAAGGTTTCGCCGCTGGGGCTGAAGGTGTACGAGGTGGTGACGGAGCGTGGGCCGGTGTCGGCTGCGGAGGTTGCGCAGGAGTTGGGACGCGAGGTTACGGAGGCGGCGATTCTGCGCTCGCTGACAGAGCTTTGGTCGCAGCTGCGGGTGATTCCGCTGTTGGCACAGGGTGACGGCGGGACGTTGTGGGAGTTGACGTCGCGCAGATTCACGAAGGCGATTAAGGCGGGGGCAAATGCTGGGCAGCCTACGGCGCTGTCGGCGCTGGTGTCGTTGTATTTGGCGCAGGTGTTTGCGGCGACGGAAGAAGAGGTGACGACATTTCTTTCGCCATTGACAGCGCGGTCGCGCGTGCGCGAGGTGCTGCATGCGCTGGTGGGTGCGCGGCAGTTGGAGACCGTGGTGGTCGAGGGCAAGACGCTGCTGCATATTCCTGGTGGGCTGCCGGTGGCTGCGGCGGTTGAGGGCGAGGCGCTCGCGGTGGAGGGTGAAGAGCCGGTTGCGGTGGTCGAGCGTCCGAAGAAGATTGGGACGGGACGGATCAAGAGCTTTGCGAGCGAAGGTAAGGTTGCTAGCGAGTTCAGGGGCAAGCCTGCTGGGAAGAGTTTTGCAAAGCCTGCGGGACGTGGCGGGTTTGCGGCGAAGCGACCGGGGGCTGGGCCGGTGAAACCGTCGGCTCGGTTTGGGGCGCGGCTGGATGGGAAGACGGATAAGGATCGTCGGCCGTTCAAGAAGGATGGAGCGGCGCCGGCGCGGGCTGGTGGGGTGAAGAAGACATTCACGAAACCTTGGGACGAGGA
Organism: Granulicella sp. L46; assembly: GCF_009765785.1. Lineage (GTDB taxonomy): Bacteria > Acidobacteriota > Terriglobia > Terriglobales > Acidobacteriaceae > Granulicella. The sequence continues at coordinate 607,884 of NZ_LMUT01000003.1, read as the reverse complement.
TCGGAAGCCGCGGGCTGCGGCGCCTGCCAAGGCTGATGGGTTCACAAAGTTTCGGCGGCCGGCGCCTGAGGATCGTGCGCCGCTGGGTGCGCGCGAGCAGGCGGGGTTGCCGGTGGAACGGCGGACTCCGCCACGGTCGGCGACTAAGTCATTTGAGAAGCGGCCGTATACGCCTCGGACCGAAGAGAGTGGTGAGCGGGCGACGTTCAAGCCTCGGAGTTATGAGAGCAAGGATCGCGTGGCGAAGGCTGGCGGGTTTGGAGCGAAGCGGCCGTATGTGAAGCGCGATGCTGAGGGCGGTGCAAAGCCGTTCGCGAAGAGACCGTACACGCCTCGTGGTGAGGGTGGTGAGGGATCATTTGCTAAGCGGCCTTATACGCCACGCACTGAAGGTGGAGCGAAGCCTTTTGCCAAGCGTCCCTATACGCCTCGTGGTGAGGGCGCAGAGGGTTCGTTTACGAAACGGCCTTATACGCCGCGGACCGCAGAGGGTGGAGCGAAGCCGTTTGCGAAGAGACCCTACACGCCTCGGACGGAAGAGGGTGGAGAGCGGGCTTCGTTCAAGCCACGGAGTTTTGCCGGGAAGGAAGGCGGGGGCAAGCCGTTCCCGAAGCGTCCTTACAAAGCGCGTGAAGGCGGGACGCGACCGTTTATGAAGAAGGCGTATACGCCGCGAGTTGAGGCTAGCGGTGGTGCGGAGTCGACGGTGGAGCGGTCGTTGCCGAAGCGGCCGTACAAGCCTCGCGCTGCGGATGCGCATACGCGTCCGTTTACGAAGGAGCCGTGGGTTCCGAAGAGCGAGGGCGATGGGACGAAGCGAAAGAGCTTTGGCGGCAAGTCCTCGTTTGGCGGCAAGCCGAAGTTTGGTGGTAAGCCGGGTGGATTTGGAGCGAAGCGGAGTGGGCCTGGTGGAGCGAAGCCGACATTTCGCAGGAAGCCTGGGGCATAGGAGTTGAGGATGAGCACGCCTTCAGCGACTACCGGATCAGGAATGGAATCAGCGGGCGCTGAGAGCAAGGCGCGGCGGGCGCGGCCGGTGATCGCGATTGATGGGCCGGCGGGTGCGGGGAAGAGTACGCTGGCAGCACACTTGGCGCGGCGATTCGGGTTTCTGAACCTGGAGACGGGGGCGATGTATCGAGCGCTGGCGCTGAAGGCGATCGACCATGATTTGAGTTTTGACGAGGAGCCGGAGTTGCTGGAGCTGGCGGAAAGGACGCGCATTGCGTTGAAGCCGCAGCTGGAAGGCAACCTGGTGATGCTCGATGGAGTGGATGTATCGCGGCGGGTGCGCGATGGGGATGTGACGGCGGCAGCTTCGCGCGTGTCGGTGCATCCGCGGTTGCGGCAATGGATGGTGGAGCAGCAGCGGCTGTTGGGGGACGCTGGTGGCGTGGTGATGGAGGGCCGCGATATCGGGACGGTGGTGTTTCCGGATGCGGAGGTAAAGATTTTTCTGGATGCGGCGCCGGAGGTGCGGGGGAATCGGCGGTATCGGCAGGGGGTGCCGGCGCAGGCGGAGGTTACGGAGGAAGCGGTGATCCGCGAACTCAAGGAGAGGGATGCGCGAGATCGGAATCGAGTAGAGTCTCCGCTGCGGGCGGCGGAGGATGCGGTGATTTTGGATTCGACGGCGATGAGCCTGGAGCAGGTGTTGCGGGCGGCGGAGGAGATTGTTGACGCTCACTTGAGAGAGCCGAAGGGATAGACTGTGCGAATCGCGCGAATAGTTGCACTGTTCTTAGTGCAAACATCAACCTTTCGCAATTTTTCCGGTGGAAAATTCGACCTTCGTGCTAACATTTCTCAATCGTTTGAAACAGATTGGTTTCTGCATCAGCGGTAGCCGAATACCCATTTGGATTCAGCGTCAAAGTCAATCACAAGGATTTACGAGACATGGAACAGGGAACAGTGAAGTGGTTCAACGACGCCAAGGGATTTGGCTTCATCAGCCGTCAGAATGGTGAAGACGTGTTCGTGCATTATTCGGCGATCAACTCCAATGGTTTCAAAAGTCTGCAAGAGGGCCAGGCCGTTCAGTTCAACGTAGTAAAGGGACCGAAGGGGTGGCAGGCGTCCGACGTTCAGCCTCTCTAAGCTTCGGCTAAAGCGGTTTGACCGGTGGGTGAGTTTTGTTCACTGAGCAAAAGGGAAGAGCTGTGCTCTTCCCTTTTGCATTTAAGGCTGCGGGGGCGTGGTCGAGGGTGGTGGCGGGTCGGGGATGGGCTGACCGTCCGGGCCGATCAGGCGGTTCGAGTCGATGATGGTGGATTTTGAATGGAACTTCCGGTAGTCGGAGGTGACGAGGTGGAAGCGTCCATTGATGCCGTCGAATAGCAGGAAGCGGCCGCTGCCCTGGGCGTCGACGGCGGCTGGGAGCCAGATGTTGTCGGTGATGTGGGTAGCGGTGAAGTCGAAGCTGAGGCCTTGATGGATGTTGAGGACGAGACCGCCGCCGACTTTGAAGTCGTGGAGGAAGTGGCCCTGGCCGCGAACGAGGACATGGTCCTGTTCATCGATCCAGGCGGTGCCGACGAGGTCGCGGAACACTTTCTCGAATTCGTTGTGGGTTTTGGCGTTGGGATCGCCGGCGTAGTCGAGGACGATGGTGGGGCGGCCGTTGAGATCGACGCGGCGGGGGTTGGAGAAGGTGCCTAGCTCGAGGATGCGGGAGACGGTGAGGAGGTCGTCACCACGGGCGTCGGTGGGTTTGCCTTCGCTGGCGAGTTTCTCGCGATGCTCCTTCGCTTTGGCGACTTCTTTGTCGAGGCGATCGCTTTCTTTCTGGACATCTTTGTCGGAGAGAGGCTTGCCGTTGCGTGCGACGGTGCGGTCGACGCGGATGCCTTCGATAGTGAGGCTCTCGGAGTCAGTGGTGTCGGTCTTCTTGATTTCGCCTTTGCGGTCTAACTCCTGCTGCTCGATGTGAACGTGGTAGGTGTAGTCCTTGTTGGCAGCCTCGGATGCTTTCTGATTGCGTTCGACGTCGAGGAGAAGTTGGGTGGTGGGAGGGAACGGCTGCATGGTGGGCGGCGTTGCATCGGCCGGAGGCGTGGGTTGCTGAGCGGAGCTGGTCGCGCTGGCGATGCAGAGGAAGAGTGCGCGGCAGCGTTGGCCCATGCTGAAGGATAAACCGAGATACGAGAGGCGAGATGCGGGAGGCAAAGACTGACAGCTGACGGGGATGGCATCATAGAGGTGTGGGTGAGACTGGGCACGTAGATTCGACTGACATCGCCGTAACGACGGAGACGCTGCAGCGCAGTCCGAATGCGTTTGAGCCGCTGAAGATTCCGTTGTTCCGCGACCGATGGGTTGCGTCGACGGTGTCGAGTTTGGGCACGTGGATGCAGGACACGGCGGGCACGTGGTTGATGACGGTGCTGACAACGTCGCCGTTGCTGATTGCGTTGATGCAGACGGCGGCTAGCTTGCCGGTGTTGTTTCTCGGATTGCTGGCCGGAGCTACTGCGGATATTTATGAGCGGCGGCGGCTGCTGATCTTTTGGCAGTGTTGGATGCTGGCGAGTGTTGCCGTGCTGGCGGTGCTGACGTTTGTGGGCGTGATTACGCCGGTGACTCTGCTGCTGTTTACGTTTCTGTTGAATATTGGGTCGGCGATGAACAATCCTGCTTGGCAGGCGATTGTTCCGGAGCTGGTGCCGCATGATGAAATTCCGAATGCGGTGACGTTGAATGCGGCGAGCAATAATATTGCGCGCGCATTGGGGCCGGCGCTGGGTGGGCTGATGATTGCGGCGTATGCGGTGCCACATCGCGGGGCGGCTTGGGTGTTCGCGCTGAACTCGGCGTCGTTTGCGGGGGTGATCTGGATACTGTGGCGGTGGAAGCGGCAGCCGATTTTTCAGAGTGCGTTGCCGGCGGAGCGGATTGCGGGCTCGGTGCGATCGGGGCTGCGGTATCTGCGCTATGCGCCGGACTTGCAGGGGCCGTTGATTCGCGCGTTTACGTTTACATTTTTTGTGAGTTCAGTGTGGTCGTTGCTGGCGCTGGTGGCGAAGCGGGATATGCACCAGGGGGCGATGGGGTACGGCATTCTGAATGGCTGCCTGGGAGTGGGGGCGGTGGTTGGGGCTACTACGCTGGCGTGGATTCGGCAGCGCGTGGATGCGGATACGCTGCTGCTGGCGACGGGTGTGTACTACGTGGCGACGATGGTGGTGCTGGCGCTGGTGCCGCTGCCGTGGGTGGCGATTGTGGCGCTGCTGGGTGCGGGATTTGCTTGGACAACCACGATGTCGACGCTGAATGTGAGCGTGCAGTTGAGTGTGCCGGCCTGGGTGTACGCGCGGGCGCTGGGCGTGTACCTGATGGCGTTCCAGGGCGGGCTGGCGCTGGGCAGTGCGCTGTGGGGGGCGGTGGCGGAGCGGACGTCAACGAAGACTTCGTTGATTTGTGCGGCGGTGGGGTTGGCGATGAGCCTGCCGTTGACGCGGCGGATTCATATCTTGAAGGGCATGCTGCCGGACCTTACGCCTTATCGGTGGAAGCGGCCGCTGCCGGGGTTTGCGACGGCCGCTGATCCGGATGAGGGGCCGGTGCGCATCTCGGTGGATTACCGTGTGACGGCGGAGGACTATGCAGCGTTTACACGTGCTGTGCGAGGACTGGAAGGGGTGCGATTGCGTGGGGGCGCGGTGCGGTGGGGTATCTATCGGGATGCGGCTGATCCGGAGCATCTGAACGAGACATTCATCATGGAAAGCTGGCTGGATTTTTTGCGGTCGCGGGAGCGAATGACGCTGGCGGACCAGGCGATTCGCGAGCAGGTGAATGCGCTGCATCGGGGGACGGAGTCGCCGAAGATTACGTACCAGGTGTGGGCGGGGTCCTACGCGGACGGCGAGGGTGCTTCGCGTGGCGGCTGATGTGGGGTGGGCGCGGGTGGGTTTCGGCGACTTATAATTCCTCAGTTATGAAAAACTTGTGTGCGACCTTCTCCCTCCTTCCAGTGGTTCTTTCTTGTTTGGTTGCCGCGCCGTTGGGTGCGCAGTCGATGAATGGCATGTCGATGGGGCCTGCGGAAGCGGGGGTGATGGCTACGTCGGCGCAGATGCAAGAGCGGCTGGGCACGGTTTCGTTTCCGGTGTCGTGCGGGGCGGGGACGCAGGCGTATTTCGATCGCGGCGTGGCGCTACTGCATGACTTCTGGTACGCGGAGGCGACGAAGCAGTTTGAGCGGATTGCGAAGAACGATCCTGGGTGTGCGATGGCGCATTGGGGTTTGGCGATGAGCTCGTTCCACCAGATATGGGATCGGCCGGACGCGGAGTCGAGGAAGTTGGGGTGGGAGCAGATGCAGGCGGCGGAGGCGCTGCCGGTGAAAACCGAGCGGGAGAAGGATTATATTGCTGCGCTGGCGGAGTTTTATAAGCCGGGGCCGGCGGAGCATCCAGCGCGGATTGCGGCGTACTCGAATGCGATGGGGAGGTTGTATGCGAAGTATCCGGAAGACGTGGATGCGGGGGCGTTTTACGCGCTGTCACTGCTGGCCGCGAAGACTCCTGACGATTTGACACAGGCACAGGACCGCAAGGCGATGGTGGTGTTGAAGCCGCTGTTTGCGAAGTACCCAGATAATCCAGGAGTGGTGCATTACATTATTCATGCGTGCGATAACCCGGCGATGGCGGCGGAGGGTTTGGCGGCGGCCGACCACTATGGCGAGATAGCGCAGTCTGGCCCACATGCGTTTCATATGCCGGGACACATTTACTCACGGCTAGGATTGTGGCAAAAGGATGAGGCGTCGCAGTTAGGGTCGATTGCGGCGTCACAGGCCGCGGAGAAGCGGGGTGAGAGTGGGCTGATGGACGAGCCGCACTCGTATGACTTTTTGATCTATGCGTATTTGCAGAGTGGGGAGGATGTCCAGGCGAAGAAGGAGCTGGAGGCGAGTAAAGAGCCGCTGGATAAGATTGCGGCGATGCAGGGAATGGGTGCGGGATATATGGCGGGAATGATTCCGTACTATCGGCTGAAGTTACCGGGGTTCTATGCGCTGGAGATGCATGAGTGGAAGGCCGCGTCTGGGATAGAGCCGGTGGCGGGAACGCGACCGGCAACGGCTACGCTGGCTTACTGGTTGCGTGTGGTGGGAGATGGGCACTTGAAGGAGCCGGAGAAGGCGCGTGCAGATCTGGCGAAGTATGACGCGCTTGTTGCGGAGGTGCAGAAGAGTAAAGACGCGTACGAGTTGGAGGGAACGGGTACGAAGATTGAGCGCAACGAGATGGTGGCGTGGGTTGCGTATGCCGAAGGCAACCAGGAGGCGGCGTTGATGGCGATGCGCGCCGCGGCCGACTTGCAGGACCAGGTGGGGCAGGGCGAGGTGGACATTCCGGCGCGCGAGATGCTCGCGGATATGCTGCTGAATTTTGGCAAGCCGAAGGAGGCGCTGGCGGAGTATGCGGTGGCGCTGAAGCTCAGTCCGAACCGGCTGAACGGATTGTTCAACGCGGGCAGGGCGGCGGAGGCGGCTGGCGAGAAGGGCAAGGCGGAGTTTTATTATGCGGCGCTGTTGAAGTCCACCGACGGGGGAGCGGGGTCGGCGCGGCCGGAGTTTGCGCATGCGAAGAGCTTTGTGGCTGGGACGGAGCGGGCGGCGGATTAGCGGCGCGCCCTTACCAGGATCCTGCAATCCCGCATCTCAGAATCGAGATACGGGGCGGCCGGATTTTGTTGCTGGATGTCGCGCTTGAGGAGTGAGAGCCGTGGCGAAGAGTCGGCGAGCGGTGGAGACTCGAGTGGGTCGGACGGCTGCGGAGATCTTTGCGGTGAATGAGCGTGTGAACCAGTTGCTGCTGGAGCGGCTGGATGCTGCGGCGTGGAGAACGAAGCCAGTGGGTGGGGTGCGGACGATTGCCGCAATCGTTACGCATGTGCACAATGTGCGCGCGAAATGGGTGCGGCTAAATGCACCGCAGGTAGGAGTGCCGGCGCAGCTAAAGTGGGCGAGTTGTACGCAGGAGCAGGCGCAGGTGGGGTTAGGGGAGAGTGCTCTTGCTTGTGAGAGGATGCTGGCGCTGGTAGAGAACGGCGGGGTCAGGGAGTTTCTTCGCGATGGGTGGGCGACAGCCTGGCGTTTGGGGATGACACCGGGTGGGACGGAGATGGTTTGTTACATGGTGGCGCATGAGGCGCATCATCGTGGGCAGGTTTGCATGCTGGCGCATCAGATGGGGTTTGAGTTGCCGAAGGATGTAATAAGTGCGATGTGGAGTTGGGAGAGGTTGTGGGATTAAGTTGAGACTTGTGCGGGAGCGCATCGGGGGAATGCGGTGATGCGGAGTTTTGCGGCGGCGTAGGGGATGAGGGTGATTTGCTCGAGGGGCTCGGAGGTGGTGATTGGGCTTGGGGGGACGGGGTCGGCTACGCTGTCGACTGCTTGCCAGGATTTTAGTTTGCGGGCGGGGAGGGTGATGGTCACGGGTGCGGCATGGCGGGTGAAGGGGGCGTCGGTGAGGGGGTGTTCGGTTGCGTGGAGGGTTGTGGTGTTGTCGACGGCGAGGGCGTAGTTCCACTGGGTGTTGGGGTAGACTTGCCAGTCGGCGGTCAGGTCGCGGTCGCGGAGTTTGAGCCAGGTTTCTCCGATGGGGTAGGAGAAGACTAGTGGGCCTCGGTTGATGGAGAGAGATTGGTTGAAGCCGGTGATGAGGCGCGGCGTTAGAGGGAGGGTTAGTTCGACTACGTCGCCGGAGGTCCAGGTGCGATGGATGCGAGCGAAGGTGTTGGGGGTGGGAGTTGGTTGAGGTTGGTTGTTGATGCGGAGGGTTGCGTTCGCGGCCCAGGCGGGGATGCGGAGATGTAGGGGGAAGGCTGTCGGCGTGGCGGGATTGAGGGTGAGCGTGATGCGATCGCGGAAGGGGTACTCGGTGTCTTCGTGGATGGAGAGGGGGACGCCGCGGATGGTGGTGGTTACCGTGGAGGGAGAGTAGGCGGTCGCGGCGAGGCCATCGTCGTGGGAGGCCATCCAGAGGCTGGCGGTGAACTTTGGCCAGCCCTGGTGGAAGTTGGCGGTGCAGCAGCCGAAGTTGGGATCGAGGCCGTAGAGGTTGGACTCGGGGCCATCGGTGGTCCAGGGTTTGTGGTGGAGGGAGCACTCGACCTGGTTGGGCTCCTGGTTGTATTGGTGGGCCCACATGTCGTCGGTGAAGGCGCCGGGGAGGGCGTTGAAGGCGAGGAGTTCGAGGCGGTCTCCGAGGGTGGGGTCGCCGAGGATGGCGAGAGATTGTTCGAGGGAGAACATGGTCTCGACGACGGTGCAGAGCTCGGAGCCTTGCGAGGGGTTGCGGCCGGCGAAGTGCTCGTCGCAGGAGAACATGCCGTTGGGGAGGCCGTGGTAGGTGTCGAGCGCGGAGAGCATTCGGTGGATGGCGGCGCGGTCTTCTTCTTTGTTGGAGAGGACGGACCAGACGGGGGCTGCTTTGATGGCTTGGCCGTTATTGACGCCGTGGGTGGCGAGGGCTAGGTCGCTGAGGCCGCCTTCGGGGAGGTGGAGTTGGTCGGCGGTCATGCGTTCGGTGTGGCGGAAGTCGGCGAAGTTTTTTTGCCAGTCGAAGCCCTGGGTGTGGAGCAGGCGGACGAGTGTGGGGAGGGATGTGTCGCCGGTGCGGTTGTAGAGCCAGAGTGCGGTGAGGGCGTTGTCCTGCCAGCGGAACTTGCCCCAGTCTTGCAGAGGCCGTGAGGGGAGGGTCGCGAGCTGGTAGGCGAAATAACGGGTGAGGAAGGGGAGGATGCGCGGGTCGCTTGTGGCCTCGTAATACTGGGTGAGGACTTTGAGCATCACCATGCGGGGCCACCAGTCGTTGTTGGAGGCGGGGCCGAAACTGCCGTTGGGTTGCTGGTGGGTGAGGGTCCAGTCGATGAATTTTTGCGCTTTGGCTTTGAGGCGGGGGTCGTCGAGTTGGTAGGCGAGGGGGACTAGGCCGTCGAGGAAGTAAGGGCCGCGCTCCCAGGATTCGCCGGTGCCGCCTAGCCAACCGCTGTTGGGGCCGACGTCGGGCCAGGTTTCGTCGAGATGGCCTCCCAGGCCGTTGGCCTGGATCTGGAGTTGGGCGCGGAGCCAGCCGGTGGGGCGGACCGAGCCTAGCGGGAGAGGGTAGAAGGCGTTGGGGGCTAGGAGGGCGCGGTTCTTGGGGGTCGTGGGCGCGATAGGGGAAGCGTGGGTCGTGGGACAGGGGAGGGTTGAGGCGAGGGCTGCTGCTGCGGCTTGCTTTAGGAAGCGGCGGCGACTAGCGGGATGAGGCGTTTTGCGGGGCATGGGGTGGCTGACTGATCGAGGCGGCTCGCGGTCGCTTGACCTCATCGTACAACCCGCATCTCAGAATCGAGATGTGGGGCACTCGGGTATGTGGCCGGTTGGGCGTGGGATGTTTGCCGCATCGAGGGACGCGGTTGCGCCATCTACTGGTTAATGAGTTTAGGAGTGAGCATGGCGTTTCGGATGGAGAAGTTGAAGCAGCTTTGGCGGTTGGTGAGGGAGAGTCATGCGGAGCCACTCAAGGGTGAGCCGCGCAAGCCTGCGGTGTTGGGGGTTGAGGAGCAGGCGGCTACGTTCATTGGGCACTCGTCGTTTTTGGTGCAGATGAAGGGGCTGGGTGTGTTGATTGATCCGGTGTTTGCTACGCGGCTGATTTTGTTGCGGCGGCAACGGCGGCCGGGCGTTCGCGTGAAGGATTTGCCGGTGATCGATGCGGTGCTGTTGACGCATGCGCATATGGATCATTTGAATCGGCCGTCGCTGCGCGCGGTGGTGCAGGAGATGCGGCGGCGGGGACGTGTGGCGCCGGTGGCGATTGTGCCGAACGGCGTGGAAGATTTGGTGGCGGACCTTGGGTTCTCGAAGGTGGTGGAGTTGAAATGGTGGGAGTCTGCGGAGGTGTTGGGGTTGAAGGTTACGGCTACGCCGGCGCGGCATTGGGGCGCGCGGATGTTCAAGGACACGCATCGGGGGTTTGGTGGGTATGTGCTTGAGGCTGAGGGGGCGGAGACGGTTTATCACTCGGGCGATACAGCTTACTTTGGGGGGTTCGCGGAGATCGGGAAGAGGTTGGCGCCGAAGATTGCTCTGCTGCCGATTGGGGCATATTTCCCGGATAGTTATCGGAGCGTGCATACGAGTCCGGAGGAGGCGCTGCAGGGGTTTCTGGATTTAGGCGCGGAGACGATGGTGCCGATGCACTACAACACGTTTCGGTTGGGAAGAGAGTCGATGGACGAGCCGTTGGCGAGGTTGTTGAAGGCGGCGAAACGCGCGGGCGTGCTGGAGAGGGTGCGGGTGCTCGGCGAGGGCGAGCGTTTGTTGGTGGGAGGTGAGGTGCGGACGCCGGCGGCGAGCGAGAGTAAGGCGCTCAGGCCCAAGTTGAGTGGGCCTGAGGTTTACTCAGTGGGTTGAATGCGCCGAACTATATTCTGCGAACCCACGTCTCAGAAGCGAGACATAGGGCACCCGGTTTGTGTGCTGATCTGAACTTAAGACTCGTGGCCTAGCGCTAAGTCGATGAGGGTTTTCTCTTCGAGGGCGTGGGCCTTGGCGGAGCCGGTGGCGGGCGAGGCGGCGGCGGTGCGCTTTACGCTTAGGACGGCGCGGTCGCCGGCGAGGCGGCGGAGTTGGGGGATGACGAAGGAGAGGGCTCCCATGTTGGCGGGCTCTTCTTGTACCCACACAATTTCTGTCGCAGAAGGGTGCTGGTCGAGGGCGGCCTGGAGCTCGGCTTCGGGGAAGGGGTAAAGCTGTTCGAGGAAGATGATGGCGACGTCCGTGACCTTGCGCTTGTCGCGTTCGACGCGGAGGTTGTGGCCGATTTTGCCGGTGCAGACGAGCAGGCGGTGGGGGTTGGTGACGGAGTTGTCGGGGAGAACGTTTTGGAAGTGGTCGAGCGTGAGGTCGGCGACGGGAGACATGGCGTCGGGATGGCGGAGCATGGATTTCGGGGTGAAGACGATCAGGGGCTTGCGCCACTTGCGCAAGGACTGGCGGCGGAGGAGATGGAAGTACTGCGCGGCTGTGGAGGGCTGTGCGACCTGGATGTTGTCCTGCGCGGCTAGCTGGAGGTAGCGCTCGATTCGGGCGCTGGAGTGCTCGGGGCCCTGGCCTTCGTAGCCGTGGGGGAGGAGCATGACGAGGCCGGAGAGCAGGCCCCACTTGGCTTCGCCGGCGGAGAGGAATTGGTCGATGATGATCTGGGCGCCGTTGGCGAAGTCGCCGAACTGAGCCTCCCAGAGGACGAGGGCTTCTGGGTAGTCGCGGGAGAAGCCATATTCGAAGCCGAGGCAGGCAGCCTCGGAGAGCATGGAGTTGTAGACGGACCAGCGGCCTTGTTTGGGGCCAAGGTTCCAGAGTGGAGAGAAGCGAGTTTCGTTCTCGATGTCGATGAGGACGGAGTGGCGCTGGTTGAAGGTGCCGCGCTGGGTGTCCTGACCGGAGAGGCGCACGGGCGTGCCGACTTTGAGCAGAGAGGCGTAGGCGAGGAGCTCGGCCATGCCGTAGTCGAGGGGCTTCTTGCCGGTGCCCATCTCTACGCGCTGCTCGAGGAGCTTCTGTACTTTCGGATGGACGTGGAAGCCTTCGGGCGGTGTGGTGAGGGCATTGGTGAGGGAGGCGATTTCGGCGAGATCGAGGCCGGTGCGGGGGTCGTCGTCGGCGCGGAGAGGGCCGCCGTAGTAGGGGTTCCAGTAGTCGCGGATGTCGAAGAGCTTGGGCTTGCGGTTGGCGGCAGTGGCGGCTTTCTGCTCTTCGAGGAACTTGCCTTGGGAGAAGGCGATTTCTTCTGCGGGGTCAACGCCAATCTGTTTGGCGTAGAGCTGGTAGAGGGGCGGGTGGTCCTTGATTTTGGCGTAACGGAGGGGCTGGGTGACGGTGGGGTCGTCGACTTCGGAGTGGCCGTGGCGGCGGTAACCGATGAGGTCGACGACGACGTCGGAGTGGAAGGTCTGGCGGTACTCCGCGGCTAATGCGGCGATGCGGACGACGGCCTGAGGGTCTTCGGCGTTGACGTGAAAGATGGGGATGGGGAGGCGCTTGGCGAGGTCGGAGGCGAAGCGTGAGGAGTTGGATTCGCCGGGAAGGGCGGTGAAGCCGAGGAGGTTGTTGACGATGACCTGGACGGTGCCGCCGATGTTGTAGCCGTGCAGGGTCGCGAGATTGAGGCTCTCGGCCCAGATACCCTGGCCGGCAAAGGCGGCATCGCCGTGGATGATCATGGGGAGAACCTGGCGGCGGGCTTCGAGAAAGTTTTCTTTGCTGCGGTTTTTGGCGAGGCGTTCTTGATAAGCGCGGGCGCGGCCCATGATGACGGGGTCGGCGGCTTCAAGGTGGCTTGGGTTTGAGGCGAGGTGAAGGTGCACGGTCTTGCCGGTGGCGGTGATGAAGTCGCCGGTGGCGCCGATGTGGTATTTGACGTCGCCGCCGCCGAGGGTGCTGCGAGGGTCAACATCTTCGAACTTGGTGAAGATGTCGCGGGAGGGACGGTTGATGGTGTTGACCATGACGTTGAGGCGGCCGCGGTGACTCATGGTGAAGAGGGAGCGGTTGACGCCTAGCTCGGCTGCGGTGGTGAAGAGCTGGTCTAAGAACGGGATAAGGACGGTGAGGCCTTCGAGGGAGAAGCGCTTGGTGCCGAGGTAGCGCTGCTGGATGACCTGCTCGAAGAGGTCGGCGCGGAGGAGGCCGGTGAGGATGCGGGCGGCCGGGATGGTGGGGGTGACGGCGTCGGGATTGATAAACGGAGCTTCGAGGCGCTGCTGGATCCAGGCGCGCTTTTCGGCGGAGGGGATGTGCATGAACTCGGCGCCAACGGAGGAGGCGTAAATGCGGCGGGCTTCTTTGGTGTCAGGGGAGTCTTCGTCGGGCGCGGGGTCGGCGATAGGGAATGGCGTGGGCGGGAGGAGCTGGCCGAGGGGGTCGAGGGAGGCCTGAAGGTAGCCCCAGCGGCGGAAGAGGTCGAAGGTGGTTTCGCGGGTTGTTTCTACTTGTAAAGTGGCAGGCATGCACTCATAGGATGTCATGGGATTGGGTTTGGACGCGAGGTGGGGTCCGGGGGAGAGAAAGGCTGGGGGTGTGATGAGTATCACAGACGGGTCTTGATGCGAGGCTTCAGGATGAAGTTGTTGGAGGATTCACCAGATGCCGTCGAACTCTCTCCCAGAGGTTGTGCAGGAATCGTTGCCGACACCTTGTTCGTGTGCTGGACCCTGTGCTGGATATGGAACTCGAACTGGCTGCCCCTCGCTGCTGGTGCTGGCGACGCTGGATCAGGCCAAGAAGGAGCTGGCTGCTTCGTTGGATGAGGAGGCAGCCGCGTAGAAGATTGATCTTCAAACCAGTGAATATTGCTGTCGGCAGGACGGTAACTACTGGTAGCTGAAGCTCTATTCGGGACTCTCTTGGGAGAAAGGGCCTCAGGATAGAGACGTTGCCGCTCGGGGTCCCTCTCGAGCGGCAACTAGATTTAAGGGGTTGGGTGGGAGGGTCTAGCGGTATCGTGCTTCGAGGCGACCGGGGTTGTTGAGGGTCATCCGGTCGTCGCTCTGATCGACGAGGCCCTCGCGGCGGAAGCGGGTGAGGAGGCGGCTGACGGTTTCGCGGGAGAGGCCTGCCATGCTGCCGAGCTCTTCCTGGTTAAGTTGCATGTGGAAGGAAATGGGGAGGTTGGCTGGGGTGGGGCAGTGGCTGCCGTGGTCTGTACGGGCCCAGTCAAGAAGGGTGCTGGCGAGTTTGCCGGCGGCGGAGGTATGGAGAGCGAGGCGACGCGCGGAGAGGAAGGCGCTTTGATACTCGCGTGCGATGGCCAAAGCGGTGATGAGGCTGACGTCGGGGTTGGTTTTCATGACGCGGATGTAGTCGGCGCGGGGGATGGATTTGATGGTGCAGGGGGAGAGGGTCTCGGCGGTGACGCGGTGGGCGGTTTGCTCATGCAAAGCGGCGAGGCCGAGGATGTCGCCGGGGCCGGCGACACGGAGGAGGAAGAGACGGCCATTGCTGGAGGAGGCGGTGACTTTGACGCGGCCGGCGCAAAGGATCAGGAGGTGATCGGCGGGTAAGCCTTCGTGGAAGAGGACTGCGTGGGATTCGCGATGGCGACAAATTCCGATGGAATCGAAGTCGCGCAGAGCCTTGGATGAGAGCGTGTCGAAGGCCGGGGCGCCGAGAACCGAACAGTTTTGACAGTTGCGAGGGAGAATGGCAGGCCTCCTGGGAGTTGAGCGCGTAAGCGAAGGCAGTTCAATGTTCTACCAGGGGTTGCGGGGAGCGCTGTACCGGATTGCTCTAGTTGTAAAGAAAGGGAGAGGCTCGTTGGCCCGTCGAGGGAACAGATCCGTTCTGCTGACATGGAAGCGGGGAAGGCGAGGGGTAGGGGTTGCGTGGTAGTCTGCGGAGCATGTCTGAACATAGCTACCGCCAGCGTGGCGGAGGTCGCTCGCAAGGTTTCTCGTCCATTCCTTCTTCACAACAGCAACCACAGCATCCGCAGGGATCGCACGAAGAATCGCAGCCGACGCATGGTGGGCATGGTGGCGGTTTTGACCTGGCTCAATCGGCGCTGGATGAGATGCATGCGGCCGGGTTCAAGCCGGAGTTTGGGCCGGGGGTAGATCAGCAGACGGCGGCGATTGAGAAGGTGCTGGCGCAGCTGACGCCGACGGCGGGCGTGGAGGATTTGAGGGGGTTGGGATGGTCGTCGATCGACAACGATACGTCGAAGGACCTGGACCAGATTGAGGTCGCGGAGCGTATTGCGGGTGGGATCAAACTGAGGGTGGCGATTGGGGATGTGGCGGCGGCGGTGGCGCAGGGAAGTCCGATCGATCAACATGCGCAGGCGCAGACGCAGACGATTTATACGGCAGTGAAGAATTTTCCGATGCTGCCTCTGGAGCTGTCGACGGGTGTGACGTCGCTGAACGAGAGTGGCGACCGGCAGGCCGTGATGATGACGTTCACGGTGGGGCCGGATGGCGAGATGCTGGATGAGAATGTGTCGCTGGCGCTGGTGAGGAATCGGGCGCAGCTGGCGTACTCGCGGGTGGGACCGTGGCTGGAGAATACGGCAGCGGGCGTGGTGGATAACGATGTGATGTCGTTGCGGTCGGATAGCGCGCGGGAGCATGATGCGGATGCTTCTCTGTTTACAGCGCCCGGACCGTTGGGGGCGAACTGGTTAGTGGAGCAGTTGAAGCTGCAGGATGAGGCGGCGCAGGCGCTGCATACGGCGCGGGTGAAGAACGGAGCGCTGGAGTTTCACAAGTCGGAGGCTGATCCGGTGGTGGTGGATGGGCGCGTGATTTCGGTGCAGGAGGCGATACAGAATCGCGCGATGAATTTGATTGAGGACTTGATGGTGGCGGCGAATGGTGTGATGGCGCGGGCGCTGCGCAAGGGCGGGCGCAGTGGATTGCAGCGGGTGGTGAAGGTGCCGGCGCGTTGGGATCGGATTGTAGCGCTGGCGGCGCAGCATGGGATCGAGTTGCCGGCGGTGCCGAACTCGGTGTTGCTGAATGATTTTCTGGAGGTGCAGCGGAGGACGGATTCGGTTCACTATCCGGATATTGCGGTGGCGGTGATCAAGTTGATGGGGCCGGGTGAGTACATGTTGATGCGGCCGGATGACGATCCGACGGGACACTTTGGTTTGGCGGCACGTGACTATACGCACTCGACTGCACCGAATCGGCGGTTTCCGGATTTGGTGACGCAGAGGGTTCTGCACGCGATGGCGCATGGAGAGCCCGCGCCTTATAGTGACGGGGATCTTACGGCGATTGCGGCGCACTGCAATGATGCGGACAAGGCGTTGCGGAAGATTGAACGCGATATGCAGAAGCGCGTTGCCGCGGTGGCAATGGCGTCGCATATTGGCGAAGTGTTTGCGGCCGTCGTCACCGGGTCGAGCGACAAGGGTGTGTATGCGCGCGTACTTCAGCCGCCGTTTGAGGGACGCGTGATCCAGGGCGAGCAGGGGCTGGATGTGGGCGACAAGGTGAGCGTGAAGCTGCTGCACACGGATCCGGCGCGGGCGTTTATTGATTTTGCGAAAGTGGGAATGCGGGCGGTGACGCCTGCTGTGGGATCCGCGGTCGGGGGGAAGGCGCCGGTGGCTGCGTCACATTCCTAGCTCTTTGTGGATTGCAAGATCTTTGCGGAGAAAGATAGTGGCCTCGGCGTTCTGGTTGTAGCGAGGGCAGTCGGTGTAGCCGCGGCCGCGGTACATGGTGATGGCGGCCTGGAAGTTTTCTTTGCTGTCGAGGTAGATCCAGCGGAGGCCGGAGTCGCGGGCAGTGTCTTCGAGCGTGTCCATGAGGCGGGCGGCGATGTTGTGGCCGCGGAACTCGGGGAGGACGAAGAGGCGCTTGCACTCAGCGGCTTGGGGAATGGTGTCGAGGGCGCGGTAGAGAACGCAGCCAGCGATAGTATTTGCCGCGGCGCTTTGTGCTGTGGTGGCTGTGGGAGAGAGTTCGGCTAAGAAGAAACCGTAGGGATGTTGGTTGAGGGTTGCGTGGAGTGACTGCTCGTCTTCGGTGTGGTGCACGTCTCCTTCGCTGTAATAGAGCTGAAGGAGAGCGTGCAGGGAGGGGAGATCGCTCGCGGTTGCGCGACGGATGGAGACTGTTGCAGGAGGCATGACATTGCTCGCGCTAAACCCAGTCGCCGTCGCGCATGAGGGGTTCGGCGGTGCCATCGGCGGAGATGCCGTCGACGTTCATGGTGGGGCCGCCGATCATCCAGTCGACGTGGATGAGGCTGTCGTTGGCGCCGAGAGCGGAGAGCTCTTCCTTGGACATCTTGTCGCCGCCGATGAGGCAGGTGGAGTAGGCCTGGCCAAGCGCGATGTGGCTGGCGGCGTTCTCGTCGAAGAGGGTGTTCCAGAAGAGGATGCCGGACTGCGCGATGGGCGAGTTGTGGGGGACGAGAGCAACTTCGCCAAGCTGGCGTGCGCCTTCGTCTGTGGAAATGAGTTTGTTGATGGCAGCTTCGCCGGCGGTGGCGGTCGCTTTGACGATCTTGCCGTCCTTGAAGGTGCAGCGGATGTTTTCGATCAGCGTGCCCTGGTGCGAGAGGGGTTTGGAGGCGGCTACGTGGCCGTTGACGCGCGCCTTGTGGGGTGTGGTGAAGCACTCCTCGGTGGGGATGTTGGCGTTGCAGTAGAAGCCGTTGCTGGCCGTGGAACCGCCGCCGGCCCAAAGGTGTTGATCGGCTAGACCGACGGTCAGGTCGGTGGCATTGTCGGGGGTGAAGAAGCGGATGGAGTGGTAGCGCTTGTGGTTGAGGTAGTCGACGCGCAGGGTGAGGTTGGCGTTGTGCTGTTTCCAATCGGCGATGGGATCTTCGCCGGTGATGCGGGAGGTGAAGAAGATGGCTTCCCAGAGATTGGAGAGGGCGAGCTCGGGGGAATCGTTGGGAAAGACGAGCGCGGCCCAGGCGGGGGTGGCGGCGGCTACTATGGTCCAGTTGATTGCGAAGCGGGTGATGAGTTCCATGGCGGGCTTGTAGGCCACCGACATGGCGGTGTTCGCGCGCGAAACTTTGGCGGGATCCTGGCCAGCCAGCAGCGCAGGATTGGCGCCGGTGATGCCCATGCGGGCGGCGTTGGATTTGTAGGCGGCGGCGAGGGCGTCGTAGTACCAAGTGGGCGCGTAGTCGAAGCTGCCGTCGGGCGCGTGCTGGTAGCGGGCGAGGCTGGCGGCATCGTCGGCGTAGAAGGTGGTGACTAGTTTGGCTCCGGCTTTGTAGGCTTGTTCAGTGATGCGGCGGACGAGCGGAACGGCTTCGATGGGAGCCGTGATGACGAGCTCCTGATCGGGCTGGAGGCCGGCGCCGATACGGACGGCGACTTCGGCGAGGCGGTCAAGCTTATGTTCGAAGGGAAGGAGAGCGAAGGGGGCGTGCGCGAGGGCGGTTGCAGAACTCATGATGCAAGGGTAGGCGGCAGCGGCGATGTATGCAACTTTGCAGGGCGGGGTCTGGTGTTGACGGGTGGGTCTAGAGCTCGGTGAAGACTTCGTGGAAATCGTAGACGCCGGTGTGGGTGGTGAGCCATTCGGCGGCGCGGACGGCACCTTCGGCGAACGGGCGGCGAGATTTGGATTCGTGGGTGAGGATGAGGCGGTCGCAGGTGCCGGTGGCAATGAGGGAGTGGATGCCTTCTACATCGCCCGTGCGGTTGGCCGTGATGACAATTTCATTGTTGGGGCTGGCGTCTTTGAGGTCGAGTGTGGCGAGGACGGCGTCGCGGAGGGTGAGGGCGGTGCCGCTGGGTGCGTCGAGTTTGCTGACGTGATGGGTTTCGGAGATGGTGAAGGCGTAGCCTGCGTCCTTGAGGGTGGTGGTCATCTCTTTGGCTAGCTTGAGCATCATCTGCATGCCGATGGAGTAGTTGGTGCCATAAAGGAGCGCGGTTTTGTGTTGGGCGGCGAGGGCGCGGAGTTCGGGTAGCTGGCCGTACCAGCCGGTGGTGCCGATGACCATGCGAATGCCGTTGGGAAGGCAGGCGCGCATGTTGGCGACGACGGCAGTGGGGGTGGTGAAGTCGATGGCGACGTCGAAGTCTTTGAGGAAGGCGGGGGTGAGGGCGGAAGCGTTGGCGTTTTCGCTCGAGGCGAGAACGCGAACGGTGTGGCTGCGCTCGGAGGCTACTTCTGCTACGAGTCTGCCGGTCTTGCCGGCACCGAGAATTAGGATGCGCATGGGACTAGTTTAGACCCGCGGCGAAGGAGATGCAGCTCGGCGGGAAAGGTAGAGGTAGGTGAGTGCGGATACCGTCAGCCAGAGCACGCCGAGGACAATCGTTACGTAGGTTGGCACATCACGGAAAGCGGCGAATGTCCTCCAGCGAATGTCGGTGATCGCGATAAGGCAGACGCCAGAGACGGCGAACGATTGTGCGCGTGAGGTTGGGAATGACCAGCAGGCGATAATTAGCAGCCATCCAGCAATGCTAAAAACGCCATGCCATGAAGGCCTGAGATGAATGAATCGGTTTACCAGCAGGAGAGCTGTACCCGCTACAGCGAAGAGTGCATCAATCCATGACGTTGAGGGCTTGTCTTGGGGCTCTGGGGAGAGTTGGTCGTGAAGCTGATAGAGGTTCCAAACAACGGAACCGGTGAGAAGGATGCCGAGCAGACTTGCGACGGATGTGAGTCTGTGAGAGAGGGCGACGAAAGCGTGGAGGTTGGCGAGCAAGAGCGAGGCGGATGCGATGAATAGTAGTGTTGAGCGGGATTTGATGTTGACGTGAACTGGCGCCATCGCTGGGGTACCCCTCGAAGAGTATCGGCGGTGCGAGCAGAATACAAGGATCCTTCGACTACGCGCTGCGCGCTTCGCTCAGGATGACGGCAACATAAGGGCGTCCACGAATGAAAAATTCTAAACGTTGTCCATTGCCGCGACGCGAGCTTCGATGTCGAAGATGGTGGGGTCGGGGTTGGCGAAGAATTTTTTGTGGAGGGAGCGGAGGGCTTCGTCTACGTCTTCTTCGTTGACCATGAAGCTCATGTTGATTTCGCTGGCGCCCTGCGAGATCATGCGCACGTTGACGTGGGCGATGGAGGAGAAGACCTGGCCGGAGATGCCGGACTGGCCGCGAATGTCTTCGCCGACCAGGCAGATGAGAGCTTTGTTGCCTTCGTATTTGACGTCGGCGATCTGGCCGAGGTCGGCGCAGATGGCAGGCAGGGCTTCCTTGGAGTCGACGGTAACGGAGACGGAGATCTCGGAGGTGGAGACCATGTCGATGGCGCAGCCGTGCTTGTCGAAGATGGCGAAGACGGCGGCGAGGAAGCCGTGCGCGAGGAGCATGCGGCTGGCGACGATGTCGATGATGGTGAGTTTCTTTTTCGCCGCGATGGACTTGAAGGGGCTGGCGCAGGGTGGAGGCGTGGCGGTGATTTTGGTGCCTTCATTGTCGGCGTTGCGGGAGTTGAGAACGAAGACGGGGATGTTCTTTTGCACTGCGGGGAGGATGGTCGCGGGGTGAAGAACTTTCGCGCCGAAGTAGGCTAACTCGGCGGCTTCTTCGAAGGAGATGGTTTTGACGCGCAGGGCTTCGGGGACAATACGCGGGTCGGTGGTCATGATGCCGTTGACGTCGGTCCAGATTTCGATGGCGCCGGCGTGGAGAGCGCCGCCGACGATGGCGGCGGTGTAGTCGGAGCCGCCGCGGCCGAGGGTGGTGGTGATGCCGTTGCAGGAGCCGATAAAGCCGCCCATGACGGGGACGCGACCGAGGTCGATGAGGGGGAGGACTTGCTCGGTGAGCGCGGCTTCGATGGCGGGCTCGTTGGGAGCTGCCTTGCCGTAGTGGTTGTCGGTGAGGATGACGGTGCGGGCGTCGACGTGGGTGCTGGGGATGGATTGCTGGGCGAAGGCTGCGGTGACGAGGACGGACGAGAGGCGCTCGCCGAAGCTCACTACGTTGTCCGAGGTGCGCGGCGTGAGTTCGCCTACGGCGGAGATGCCGCGGAGAAGGTCGTCGAGGGTGTCGAAGTCGTGGTGGATGTTGAGCTGGAGACTGGTGAGGCGGTCGCCGTGTTCGTCGGGATGGGAGTTGGGAGGGTTGGAGACGAGCTCGGCGGCGGTGTTGAGATGGCGGGTCCGCAGGGCGTCGGAGATCTTGAGGGCCTCTTCGCGATCGTTGCGGCCGGCGGCTGCTGCGGCAGCGAGCAGGGTATCGGTGACCCTGGACATCGCGGAGACAACGACGATTGGGTTGAGGTTCCTACGCAGGCGCGAGGCGACGATGGCGGCGGTGCGAAGAATGGCGGTGGCGTCCTCGACGGAAGTTCCGCCGAACTTCATGACGACGATGTTGCTGCGCGGTGTGCTCATGCAGGCACCAGCGTCGCTGATTTTTCACCAGACGAGATCGGTGGGTACGCGCGGAAGTCGAACTTGCCCATGACGGCGAGGATTTCGGCGTTGAGGAGGGCGGCGCCGGCGGCTCCGCGAATGGTGTTGTGGGAGAGCAGGGTGAACTTCCAGTCGAAGAGGGAGCAGGGGCGGAGGCGGCCGACGGTGGTGGCCATGCCGTTGCCGCGCATGAGGTCGAGGCGAGGCTGGGGGCGGGTGTCTTCGGGCGCGTACTCGACTGGGTAGAGCGGCGCTGAGGGGAGGTGCAGGCCGTCGAGACCCTGGCCGTGGAGGGGCTGGAATTCGGCCCAGGCCTGGAGGATCTGCTCGTGGGTTGCGGGCTTGCGGAGCTTGATGCTGACGCACTCGGTGTGACCGTCGACTACGGCGACACGGTTGCAGTGTGCGGAGAGAGTGAGGGGCGCGGGCTCGAAGCCAGAGGTGGAAGCCGTGCCGAGCAGCTTGGCTACTTCTTCCTGGAGCTTCTCTTCTTCATTCTTGATGTAGGGGATGACGTTGCCGAGGATGTCGAGTGAGGCTACGCCGGGATAGCCGGCGCCGGAGACGGCTTGCAGGGTGGAGACGAAAAGTTTGTCGATGCCGAAGCGGGCTTCGAGAGGAGCGAGGGGGAGAACTAAGCCAATCGCACAGCAGTTGGGATTGGTGACGATGTAGCCGCCTGATCGCTTGCGGGTGGGTTGTTGTTCGATGAAGGCGAGGTGGTCGGCGTTGACCTCGGGGACTACGAGGGGGACGTCGGGGGCCATGCGGAAGGCGGACGAGTTGGAGATGACGGCGCAACCGGCGGCGGCGAAGAGAGGCTCGAGCTCGCGGGCGATGGGAGCGTCGACGGAGGAGAAGATAACGCGCGGGATTTCGCTGGTGGAGAGCTCGGGGATGTTTGGCTGCAGGACCATGCCTGCGATGCGTTTGGGGAGCGGCGTGTCGAGGCGCCAGGCGCAGGCTTCGGCGTAAGTCTTGCCGGCGCTGCGATCGCTGGCGGCGAGCCAGGTGATGTTGAACCAGGGATGGTTTTCCAGAAGCTGGATGAACCGCTGACCGACCATGCCGGTTGCGCCGAGAATGCCTACGTTTCGCCGTTCCATATCTGTCTAGGATATCGCAGGCGTGAGCATTCAGAGGCTATGAAAAGGTCACGTATTTCGGGTGTGAATGAAAAGCAGCGCAGGGAGATTCCGCTGCGCTGCTTTGGGTGGGAATGGCCTAGTCGACGTAGGTGACGCGGCGGCGGGAGTAGACGCGGGAACCGCCACCACCCCAGGCTGCGAGCAGACCGATGACGTGGATGAGGAACCAGAGGCCGATACCTTGATCGCTGTAGATCCAGAAGAGGATCAAGAGGCGTGGGATGAGCAGAGCGACGATGACGGGGATGATGCCGACGACGGCCGGGATGTACTGCGTCATGCTGTGCTGGAACCACGCGACCACGATGCAGATGCGCGGAAGGAAGAGAGAGAGAACGAGAAACCAGAGAGGGATGGTGTGGGTGGCAAGGTCAAGATGGACGTTCATGCGTGCTGGCTCCTGGCGTGCGCTTTACGCTGCTTGAGTTGAGTTGCTGGTTGCGTAGTGAAACGATACTCCCGGTTGGATGCTATTTGGCGGAGAAAGTGAAGCTCGCCTGGGCAGCCGATTTTGGAGGGACGGTGATCTGGACGTCCTGCTCGCCTAGTTTTTCGTGGACCGCAGCCAGGGTGTAGGTGCCGGGCGGGACGTCGGTAATAGTAAATTTGCCATCGGTGCCGGTGACAGCGAACCATGGATTGGGGGCGACGTTGATGAACGCGCTCATCCAGGGATGGTTGTTGCAGCGGACGGGGACCATCACTTCAGGTGTGGGGAAGGCCCGGGTGCGGGGAGCGCTGTTGGCGGGCTGGGAGATGTCGATGGAGACGGTGCCCGGCTGGTCGGGCATGGTGTGGATGTTGTGCACGGTCGAGTCAGAGTTGATGAAGGTGACGGAGCCGCCTTGCTGAACGGCGATGACGTGCGGGGAATAGCGGCAGCCCTTCTGATTGAGACGGACAGGCGGAGCGTTCGGGAGGGCGGTGTAACCAGGCGCTCCAGACTTGATGTAAACGTAGACGTTTGCCAGCTGCTGGTCGGTGACGATGGTCTGCTCGGTGAGATAGGGCAGGTCGGGGAGCTTGCAGGCTGGGTCGGCTGACATGTCGATGGGGATGCGCGCAGGGGGTTGACCATCGAAGCGGACGACGCCGGAGATGGTGCCAGCGGTGGCGCGGTTGACGGGTGGCGCGGCGTGCACGGTTATGTGCGTGGCGGCGGGCGCGGAGGTGGCGGGAGTGGGTGGCTCCTTGCAGCCGGTGAGGATGAGCGCGCACAGGAGGACAGCGGGGATTCGAGGCATCACCATGCTCCTTTGGATGCTGAGGTGGATTTAACGGGGATTGGGGCGTTTGTTGCGGGAGTCTTTGCCGCTGAGCAGGCCTTCAAGTTCGATCTTGAATTCGTTGACGTCTTTGAAGTCGCGATAGACGCTGGCGAAGCGGATGTAGGCGACAGTGTCGATGTCTTTGAGGCGGTGCATGATGAGTTCGCCGATTGATGCGGTGGAGCGCTCGCGCTCAGGGCTGTCGATGACGAAGGCTTCCACGGCGTCGACGATCTCCTGCATCTGGGTGACGGAGACTTTGCGTTTCTGGCAGGAGTGGAGCAGGCCGGCGAGGACCTTTTGGCGGTCGAAGTTTTCGCGGCGGCCGTCTTTCTTGACGACCATATAGGGGATCTCGTCGAGGCGCTCGTAGGTGGTGAAGCGCTTGTTGCAGCGTTCGCACTCGCGGCGGCGACGGATGGAGTCGGCTTCTTTGCTCTCGCGGCTATCGATGACCTTGTCTTCAGTGAAGCCGCAGTACGGACATTTCATAAGCTCTCATTTTACTGCTACGCGCAGGGCGGTCCTGCGCGGACGGCGGGCGTTGAGTGCGGCTATGGTGCGGGGGCTGTTGCGGCTTCGCGGAGGGAGATGCCTTCGAAGTGGGCGGCGATAAAGCCGCCGGGAATGATGGCGAGGTTCGCGACGAACAGGAGGACGACGCCGCAGGCCGTGGCGGTCTCGAGGGGGACGTTGAAGAAGCCATGCAGGGCGGCGGCGAGGACCGCGATCTGGGTGAACCAGCCGAGGATTGGAAGCTGGATCAGTGAGCCGCCTAGGCCGGTGGCGAGCAGCAACATGGTGCCGGCGAAGCTGAGGTTGGCTAGGGATGGTGTGGCGCGGAAGGCGTGGACGGCTTCGAGGTACATGAAGGCGATGAGCAGCCACATGCCGAGGGAAATGGCGAGCGCGGAGAAGAATTCTCCGAAGGTGGAGATGATACGAAGGCCCTGGCTGAACTCGAGAATGCGGGCAGAGGCGGATTGCGCAAAGGAGTCTGACATGAGGCGAAGCAGGCTCGCGGCGCTGCTCGCGATGTGGTTGCCGGCGAGGCGGAGAGAGATGGCGAAGACGGCGAGGAAGAGCGTCGCCGCGAGGGAGACGGCGCCGGCGCGAGCGAAGGCTTCGTGGTGCGGCATGTTCTTTGGAGCGAAGGCGAGGGTGACGGAGAAGATGATGGCTGCGGAGGCGAGGTCGAAGGCGCGCTCGATGGAGTAAACAGCGAGCTGCGTGGCGACCGGGGTCTTGAGGCGACGTGCGATGAGGTAGGGGCGGCCGAGGTCGGCGAAGCGGCCAAACAGGGCGACGATGGTGAAGCCGATGAACTGAGAGGGAACCATCTCGAACGTGGTGGTCTTATGCAGCGGTTTGAGCAGCACGGACCAACGCCAGGCGCGCAGCACGTAGCCGAGATAGGTGGAGGCAAAGGCGATGAGAATGAGGACTGGAGAGACGGAACGAAGCTGATGGCCTAGCGATTTCCAATCAAAGGAGGCGTGGCCGCGGGCAAGCCAAATGATCAGGACGAGGAGAACCAGCACGACGGGAATCATGGTGCGGGAGGAGAAGATACCCTTTTTCGCGGAAGGCTGGGCAGGGACGCTGGAGACACCAGGAGAGAGGTCTGGGTTCGGCATCAGCGAGAGCCGAGGGACGCTACGGCAAGGGAGGCGGTGGGAGAGGAAAGTTGGGGGTGGGCATGCTCTGTCGCTCCATGTTCGAGGGCGAGCTTGCGGCGCTTGAACTCATTCATGACGCGAACGACGTAGGCGCGGGTTTCGCTGAAGGGGGGCACGCCATGATAGCGGTCGACGGCGGCGGGGCCTGCGTTGTAGGCCGCGAGCGCGAGGGCCAGACCGTGCGTGTCGTTGTGGGGGTCGTAGCGATCGAGGAGCTGATCGAGGTAGGTGGTGCCGCCGGCGATGTTTTGGTCGGGACGGAAGGCGTCGCTGACGCCGAGCTGATGGGCGGTGCCGGGCATGAGCTGCATGAGGCCACGGGCCCCGGTGCGGGAGACGGCGTTGGCGCGGCCGCCACTCTCGGCGCGGATGACGCTGGCGAGGAGGTCGGCGTCAATGTGGTGCTGGGCGCCGGCTGCGGTGATGAGTTCGGGAACGTTGGGGGCTGCGATTGCGGCAGAGGCCACGGGTGCGGACGGTGGTTGAGGAGGGTCGGGGAGGGTTTCTATGGTGGCGATGGATTGGCGGGAAAGATCGATGAAGTCCGAGGCCTGGGTGGTAAGGAAGAGGCGGATGTGGGAGTCGTCGATGGGCTCATAGCGGGCGCAATCGTAGGAGAAGCCATTGCGCAGCGTGACGCGCTGAAATGCGTCCGCACTTTTGCACAGGAAAGGTGCGAGGAGAAGGGCGGAACCTAGATAGATACGTGTTAGACGGTGAATCTGCACTGTTTATGAGACTATCATCGCGTTGATCCGGGTAGCAAAGAGATCGAGACTCCCTAGAAGTTTTCACCTGAACTGCCGATGTTGTTCGTGCTGGTTTTTTCCAATTGACTTTCAGGAGCGAACAGTTATGCGTTGTCAGAGCTGCCAGAAGGGCCGGATGTTTCGGTCGAAGCAGTCAAGCTTTGAACGGCTGCTGTATAGCCGTCTTGGGCTGTATCCGTGGCGATGTGCCGCGTGCATGAGTCGCAAGATGTTGCGGGCGCGGGAAGAGCAGCAGACCAAGCCCTCCCCGGTCTGGACTGGCTGAGCGAGTTTTCGGGTTGAGGCTACCGATGAATTGGAGCTAGACCGGAACCTGGCTTAGTACGGATTCGATGGCAACGGCGACACCATCCTCGTCATTTGAGGGGACGATGGTCCATCCGCTCGTGGAGGCGAGAGCCTTGAGGTCGTCGGGGGCATTGGACATGAGGGTGGCCTGGCCGGCTAGGCGGAGCATGGCGACGTCGTTCCAGTTGTCGCCGATAGCGAGGATGTCGGTTGGGGTGAGGCCACGGAGGTTGGAGAGGTGTCCGAGGGCAGAGGCCTTGGAGCAGCCCGCGGGAAGAATATCCAAGAGGGTGAGATCGGTTTCAGGGTAGGTGGTGCGGTGGAGTGCTACCTCGGCCTGAGTGTCTTCCTGCTCACCGACGGCGGTTACGAAGGGGTGCTGGTCGAGCAGGGCTTCTGCCTCGCGCATGCGATCGATGGGGCCGCAGAGCATCATCTGGATGGGTGGATTGGCGCCGGACTTGAGAGCGTCCTCGATGTGTTGGACATGCTGGATGTAGGGCTCGTTGGCGCGCATCCAGCGGCCGATGCTGGTGTGGAGATCGTCGAGATGTTCGACGATGAGGGCACCGCGGGAGTCTTCGCCGTCGGGGCCGGTGAGATCGAAGGTGAGGACGAGGGTGCTGCGGTAGTCATTGAGGTGCGCGCAGAGCCAGCGCGCGGTGGAGAGCGGCAAGTGTGTGCGATGAATGAGTTCGGAGCCAATGGTGCGGATGACCGTGCCGTTGGAGCTGACGACAGCGGATGAGTGCTGAAGGTTCAGGTCGCGGAGGACGCGCATGGCGAAGCTGTGGCGGCGGCCGGTGGAGATCACGATTTCGATGCCGGATGACTCGGCGAGGCGGAGGGCGGCGAGGTTTCGGGGGCTGACTTGGCCGGAGGAGTTGAGGAGCGTTCCGTCGAGGTCAATGGCGATGAGGCGAGGGGGCATGTGCTTCTAGGGTAGTCGAAGTCGGGTGACAGGCGGGTTACAAGGCGAATTGGATAGGATTGAGGGTATGCCGAAGATTGCTGCTCTTGAATGCTCGCGTTGCCACCATAGGATTTCCGCTGATACACCGCAGACGCTTTGCCCGTTGGATGGAGGGGTACTGTATGTGCGGTACGACATGGAGTCGCTGAAGATGACGGCGAGGCGGGAGCATCCGGCGGAGTTGGCTGCCGCGTCGAGCAAGAGCCTAGGGATGTGGCGCTATGCGGACGTATTGCCGGAGGTTGAGCCGGTGTCGCTGGGCGAGGGTTGGACCCCGATGCTGCGCAGTCGTCGGTATGAGGGGTTGTTTGTGAAGGAAGAGGGGGCGAATCCTACGGGGACGTTCAAGGCACGGGGAATGTCGATGGCGGTGTCGATGGCGAAGCAGTATGGCTTGCGGCATTTGGCGACGCCTTCGGCTGGCAATGCCGCTGGGGCTCTGGCGGCGTATGCTGCCGCGGCGCAGATGAAGGCGCATATCTTTATGCCGAAGGATGTGCCGTTCGCGAATTACCTTGAGGGCGTCGTGTATGGCGCGGATGTGCGGATGGTGGATGGGCTCATTTCGGATTGCGCGCGGATGGTGGGCGAGGAGATCAAGCGACAGAAGGAGGCAGGCGTTGCGGCGGATGATGCTTGGTTTGATATGTCGACGCTGAAGGAGCCGTTTCGCGTGGAGGGCAAGAAGACGATGGGGTATGAGCTGGTGGAGCAGTTGGGGTGGGAGTATCCGGATGCGGTGTTTTATCCGACGGGCGGCGGCGTTGGGCTGATTGGGATGTGGAAGGCGTTTGAGGAGATGGAGCAGTTGGGGTGGGTGACGGGCAAGCGGCCGCGGATGTATGCGCTGCAGGCTGCAGGATGCGCGCCGGTGGAGCGGGCGTTTGACGAGGGCAAGGCGGTGAGTGAGTTCTTCGATGGTGCGGCCACGTTTGCATCGGGGTTGCGGGTGCCGAAGCCTTATGGGGACAACATTATTCTGGAGATTGTGCGGGAGTCGGGTGGAAAGGTGGTGGCGTCCGACGATGCGGCGATCCTGGCGTCGATTCTGGATTGGGCGAAGGAGGAGGGGATCTTTCTTTCTCCAGAGGGCGCGGCGGCTACCGCGGCGTATGACACGCTGCTGGCTTCCGGCGAGATCAAACGTGGGGAACGGGTGGTGCTGTTCAATACCGGCGCGGGGTTGAAGTATGTGGACGTGATCGCGGAGGCGATGCATCTGCGGCGGCCGGGTTCGCTGCCTACCTCGTTGCCGGTGGGCGGGATTATTACGCCGGTCTAGTTAGACCATTGCTGGGTCCTGGGGTGAGGTGTTGGAGCGGGTAGTGAGGGCGATGGCGGCGATGAGGATCATGGCTCCGCCTAGCCAGGCGACGGGGCCGAGGTGTTCGCTGAGGAGAAAGACGCCTAGGAGTGAGCCGATGAGGGGTTCCATGTTGAGCAGGACTCCTGCTTGCGATGCGGGGACCTGGGTCATTCCCCAGTTCCAGAGCAGCGTGGTGGTGGCGGTGCAGAGCAGGCCGCTGGCGGCGAGGGCGAGCCACGCTTTGAGTGAAACTCCGTGGATGGGTGGTGCGCCGTACACGATGGGGACGTAGACGGCGAGCATGGCGGTGCCGATGGCGATGCCGTAGGCGGTGACCACGATGTGGCTGTGACGCTTCATGAGGCGCTGGTTGAAGAGGATCCAGAAGAGCGCGATGAAGAGGGAGAAGACGACGAGGAGATCGCCGGCAAGGGTTGGGCCTCCGTCGGTGTGATGATGCGTACCGCCGAGCGCGATGAGGGCTGCGCCGGTGGTGGAGAGGGCGAGAGCAGACCAGCCTAGCTTGCTGAGGCGTTCCTTGGCGAAGATGGTTGCGCCGACGGCAAGGATCACGGGCATCGTGCCGACCATGAGCGCGGCGTGCGAGACGGTGGTGAGGGAGAGGCCTTTGAACTGCAGGATGAACTGCAGGGGAACTCCCATGAAGGAGGCGAAGATGAGCATGCGCCATTCGGCAGCATTGAAGTTTGGGCGGTGTGTGAGGAGCAGAGGTGCAAGGCCGAGGAGGGCGAAGGCGAAGCGGTAGAAGACCATTGCGCCAACGCTCATCTCGGCGAGGGCGATCTTTCCGAAGTAGAACCCGCAACCCCAGAAGCTGCTGGCGAGGAACGCGGCGAGGAAGCCGAGGGTGCGGTGTTTTCCGAGTGTCTGCATGACGGTACCCCCCTCCCCCTGCTTTCACTTTTCGTTAGTGAAGTCGTTTGGAATGTGCTAGTTAGTAGGCGAAAGCTGCTTTCAAACGGCTCATTCTAAAAGGGTTACGGGTATCATTTTCTTTCTATTGGAGTTAGGGGGCAAATGTGAAGCTGTGGGTGCGGCTTTGGATTTGGGTCTAGTTAAAGTGTATCAAGTTGCGTAGGGAACTATGCCAAGTTCTGGAAATGGAAATCGCCGGTGTTGATGCGGGTTTTGTGATGTTTGGGGGTGGTTGGGGGGTTGACACGTGAAATTTGGGCTGTTTTGTGGGTTTTTATTTTGCGGGGGAAGGCAAAGGCAGAAGCAGATTTCCGGAGGGAATGACAGAAAGGAAGGCCAAGCAAAGGCAAAAGCCAATACGGGGGTCCTTCGCTCCGCTCAGGATGACGGTGAGAAACGAGCAACGACTACTGCAAAGGCAAATGCAAGAGCAAGAGCAAAAGCCAATACAGGGATCCTTCGCTGCGCTCTAGGATGACGGCGTAAAACAAGCAACCGCAACAGCAACCGCAACAGGAACGCCCCGGAGCTTGTTAGGATCCGGGGCGTTGGGTTGTTGCGGTTGAGTTGGGGATTACCAGACGCGGCAGCTGTCGGCTGGGACCATGGGGGTGCCTTTTTTGCAACCGAAGGCGGTGGCAAAGCCGGGCTGGTTGACGATGGCTCCGTTGGCGCGGAAGTGGTCGGGCGAGTGGGGGTCGGTGAGGACCTGCTCGCGGATGGCTTCGGGGCGGGAGTTCTCGCAATAGTTCTGAGCGAAGGCGATGTAGAAGCGCTGCGGGCCGGTGTAGCCGTCGAGCTTCTTGTGAATATCGAGTCCGTCTTTGCTGGCGCGATCGAGGTAGGCGAGGTAGGCGAGGACGAGGCCACCGTTGTCGGCGGTGTTCTCGCCGAGGGTGAGCTTGCCGTTGACGTGGACGTCATCCTTGGGGGTGGCGCCGGCGACGGCTACAAAGTTGCCGTACTCGTTGACGACACAGCCGGTCTTGGCTTCGAACTTGGTGGTGTCTTCGGCGGTCCACCAGTCGGCCAGATTACCTTTGCCGTCGAACTTCTTGCCTTCGTCGTCGAAGCCGTGGGTGAGCTCGTGGCCGATGACGGCGCCGATGTGACCGTAGTTGACGGCGAGATCGGCCTTGGGGTCGTAGAAGGCGGGCTGGAGAATGCCGGCGGGGAAGTTGATGTCGTTCATGCTGGGGTTGTAGTAGGCGTTGACGGTGGGAGGTGTCATGCCCCATTCGTTGTGGTCGACGGGCTTGCCGATTTTGTTGAGCTGGCGATCGTTCTCAAAGGCGATAGCGCGTTGGTCGTTGCCGAGGGCATCGTCCGGGCTGATGGTGAGCTTGCTGTAGTCGCGCCACTTGTCGGGGTAGCCGATCTTGTCGGCGACGGCGTGGAGTTTCTCCTTGGCGCGGACGCGGGTGGCGGGGCTCATCCAGTCGAGGGTGTCGATGTCCTTGTCCATGGCGGCTTCGATGTCGTGGACCATCTGGAGGGTTTTGGCCTTGCTGTCGCCGGCGAAGTATTGGTCGACATAGACGGCTCCGAGAGCTTCGCCGAGGGCGCCGTCAACGGCGGAGGAGCAACGCTTCCAGCGCGGGCGCTGGGCAGGCACGCCCTCGAGCTCACGGCCGTAGAAGTCGAAGTTTTCGGCGTCAAAGGGTTGGGGCAGCTGACCGGCGAAGGCGGTAAGGGTTTGGAAGCGAATGTAGGCGCGAAGAGTGTCGATGTCTGTTGCGCGTACGGCATCTACCATCGCGGGGAAGAATTTGGGGTTTGCGTTGATGAGCGAATCGATTTTAGGGGCGTGAGCGGCTTCGAAGAATGGTGTGAAGTCAATATTCCCGATACTTTGCTCGAAGGTCTCGAGGGATTGGGGATGATAGACGGCTTCGGGGTCGCGGCGCTCGGTGTTGGTCATGGAGGCTTCGGCGAGCTTGGTTTCGAAGGCGAGGATGTTGGTGGCATCACGCTGGGCGTCGGCGGCGGACTCGCCGGCCAGAGTGAGCATCTTGGCGATGTGGGTTACATATTTTGCGCGGAGCTGCTTGTCCTTGTCGCCGGTGCGGGTGTAGTAGTCGCGCTCGGGAAGGCCGAGACCGCCCTGATCGATGACAGCGACCTGCTTGCTGGAGTCTTTGAAGTCCTGCTCTTCGCCGAAGCCGAAGAAGACGTTGACGTTGTAGCGCTGGAGTTCACCGGCGAGAGAGGTGAGGTCATCTTTCGAGACGGCGTTGATTTGATCGAGGAGGGGCTGTACGGGAGTGAGGCCCTTCTGGTTGATAAGCGAGGTGTTCATGCAGGCGGCGTAGAAGTCGCCGATCTTCTGCTGGTTGGGAGTGCGGGAGGCGTCGGGAGCGGCGTACTTGGTGAGGATGCCGTTGAGCTCCTGGGTATTGACGTTGTAGAGGGTGTAGAACTGGTCGACGCCGGACTGGTCGGAGGGGATGGGATTGGCGGCCGCGAAGTTGCCGCAGGCGTACTTGTAGAAGTCGGTGCAGGGGTCGACGGCTTTGTTGATGGAGGCGGTGTCGAATGCGGGCGCGGGGAGGTAGTGGGTCTGGGGCGGAGCGGCGGGTGCTTGCGCGAAGGCTGCGAGCGGAGTGGCAAGGAGCAGGGCGCAGAGTGGGAGGGCGGCGAGGGTGCGGTGCAGAGAGGATGCACGGCGCGGGAGGCGGTCAATCATTTAGAGGACTCCGGTTCGGGTTGGGGTGAGGCTGATGGGCGGTTGGTGGAGGAGTTTGGGCGTAGCTGTGCGTGGGCCGAGAATGTCCCTGACAGAGTACTGTACGCGGAGGTGAGGACGCAGGTTCCCGGAGAGTTTCGGGTGGGATTGCCTGTGTATGCAAAAGGGGAAAAGCAAAAGGCCAGCGCGAGGCTGGCCTTTTGGGGAAGCAGGGAAGGTCTTAGGCGGCTTTGGCCTTCGTGACGATTGCCTTGACGCGGGCGTTGAGACGGCCCTTGTAGCGGCTGGCGGTGTTCTTGTGCAGAACGCCCTTCTGGACGCTCTTGTCGAGGACGGAGACGGTGGAGCGGTAGGTCTCGACGAGGGTCTTCTTGTCGCCGGCGGTGAGGGCCTCGCGCATGAGGCGGAGGGCGCCGCGGAGCTTGGACTTGTTGGCACGGTTGATGGCCGTCTTGGTGATGGTCTGACGGGCGCGCTTGAGCGAAGATACGTGATTTGCCATGGTGCGAGACTCTTTTCTTTTCCGGTTGGGAAAGGGGGATGCTGGAGGAGGCTGGTGCTGAACCTGAAGCGCAGTGCAGCGGTCCTCTGCAGCCTTGATTTTACGGGATTTGAGGGGGACGGGTCAATGAAGGCGGGCCCTATCGAGCGGTCGGAAAGGCCTTCAGCTTATTTGCCATAGCCCAAAAGAAGCCAACGACGATTCCCAGGATGGGCAGGACCACGAGCAGGAGAGCGACCCAGAAGCCGATGGAAGTCTTGGATAGAGCGTCGCCATACAGGCCAGTGAAGCCACAGGTGCCCGGAAATCCGATCAGCCAAAATCCAAGAATCGCCGCGATCGTTGAAACTGCGAGTACCAGAAGTGGAATCTTCACGGAACCATCTTAGTAGAGGGTTGGTGTTTGAGGGGTACGAGCTTGGTTCGCGATTGGTCGGGAATTTACACAGTGTGGCTTGACGCGTGAGGACGGAGGCGGTTAGGCTCTGGCTCAACATCGATACTCTATTGGCAAACTTCAATCTGGTTAGGGCCAATCCGGTGAATGTACAGCGTGCGATGGATCGCATGGCCGCTGTATCGAACCGGTGCTGCAGCCGGCGGTATAGAGTCGCTGTAATTCCCCCTGCATCTAAAAATAGAGAGGTGGCGTCAAACCTCTTCTTGCACTCTCCTGACGGAGGTCAGGCTTCTACTTGGTAAAAAAATCCCTGCATCTCACTCCTGGAATCGAGCCGTTGTATGGCACTCGCGACGAGAACCTTCGTTTGATGGAAGATGGGCTGGCGGTCCAGATCGACTTGCGGTCGGACAGTATCCAGTTGATGGGCGAGGCTGCGGCGGTGGCCCGGGGGGAGGGAATCTTCTCCGATTTTGAACATCTGCGAAAACTTGGGGTACATCCACACAACGGCGAGTTGAACGCGCTGTTGAAGATGGTGGTGTCCGATCCGGCGGTTACGCTGCGCGGGTTGGTGGAGAGTGGCAAGCAGCGGGCGGTTGGGACGAAGCGCTCGGTGCAGCCACGGTCGCCGAACCAGCGGAAGTATGTGGAGTCGATTGAGACCAACGACATGGTCTTTGGGATTGGGCCGGCGGGTACGGGCAAGACGTACCTGGCGGTGGCGATGGCCGTGAGTGCGTTGCTGGCGAAGAAGGTGTCGCGGATTATTTTGGTGCGGCCGGCGGTTGAGGCGGGAGAGCGGCTGGGATTCCTGCCGGGGTCACTGCAGGAGAAGGTTGATCCTTACCTGAGGCCGCTGTATGACGCGCTGTATGACTTGCTGGATCCGGTGAAGGTCGACAAGATGCTGGAGACGAACGTGATTGAGGTTGCGCCGCTGGCGTTTATGCGCGGGCGCACGCTCAATGACGCGTTCATCATCATGGACGAGGCGCAGAACACTACCAATGAACAAATGAAGATGTTTTTGACGCGGTTGGGGAATGCGTCGAAGGCGGTGATTACCGGCGATCTGACGCAGATTGATCTGCCGAATCCGAAGAAGAGTGGATTGTTTGAGGCTATGCGCGTGCTGGATGGCGTGGAGGGCATCAAGTTCTGCCATTTCGAAGATGTAGACGTTGTCAGGCACCTACTGGTTCAGAGGATTGTGCGGGCGTATGACACCTATCAGCGGGCAGAGCAGCTGCCGCTGGCTGTGGATGGCGTTCCGCTGACGATCCAGGAAGATGAGACGCGGAAACGGATGCTGCATCCGCAGTAGTGTGCTGGAGTTCTGAATGCCTTGGTATTTTTACTTGCTTGAATTTTTGAGTGGAATGTTTCTGGCGAATGGTGTCCCGCACTTCGTGCATGGAGTTAGCGGGGCACCGTTCCAGTCGCCGTTTGCGAAGCCGCCGGGAGTGGGCGAGTCGTCGGCGCTGAGTAATGTGTTGTGGGGATTTGGGAACCTGGTGGTGGGGTTCGTGCTGTTGCATTATTTCTGGCCGTGGGGTGCTGCCGGGTGGGTGGCGCTGGGTGCGGGGGCGCTGGCGATCTCGATTCAGCTGGCGCTGCATTTCGGGAAGGTACGCGGGGGCAAGTCGTAAACGACTTGTTTCTAAGAGGTTGAAATCGCGTTGGATTGTGATGGGTATCGCTTGCTATGGGGCTTGGTTGCGGTAGCATCAGAGCAAGCATGATGACCATGGAACCTCCGCGAACGCTGAGTGGGAATGCTGGGAAGCTTGGGCAGGTTCCGGATGCCGAGGTTTGGCGTGCGTGGGGATTGTCGCGGTCGGGGCTTAGTCGTTTTCTGAGTGTGGCGCAGGCGGTGGTGGGGCTTGAGGGCGAGGTGGACGTGCTGCTAGCTGGAGATCGGACGCTGCGGCGGTTGAATCGAGAGTATCGGGGGAAGGACAAGGCTACGGATGTGCTGAGCTTTCCTGCGGCGGAAGAGCTTGCGGGTTCGCATGGTGGGGATTTGGCGATTTCGTTGGATACGGCGAAGCGGCAGGCTGAGGAGCACGGGCATACGTTGAGGGATGAAGTGAGGGTGCTGCTGTTGCATGGGTTGCTGCATCTTTCGGGGATGGATCACGAGGCTGATCGTGGGGAGATGGCGGAGCGCGAGGGGGAGTTGCGGGCGAGGCTGCGGCTGTCGAGTGGGTTGATTGCGCGGGTGGAAGGACGGGCAACAGCAAAGGCCAATGCGGGGGTCCCTCGCTCCGCTCGGGATGACGGCGAAAGACGGGCAACGGCAACAGCAAGGGCAAAAGCGGGCGCAAAGACTAGAGCCAAGGCTGGAGCAAAGGCAACGACTCTTGACGCAAAGGGCGCGAAGTTTAAACGCGAAGGGCGCGGAGTACAGCGGTGGAGCGGGGTACGGGCATGATTACGGGTTATGACGTAACGGTGTCTCTGCTGCTTTGCCTGCTGGCGTTGGCGGCTTATGTTGACCGGATTTATTTTGAGATGGGGAAGTTTCTTTCGCGCGAGTACACGGAGAATATCGACGCTTGGGAGACGCATGTTGAGCCGAAGTTGCGGTTGAGCCGGCAGTCGTCCGCGATGGCTGCTTCGGTGTTGCGGCAGATTGCGCTGGGGGCGCTGATCTTCCTGCTGGCGATTCATCTGCAGGGGAAGGTGGGAGAGAGTCCGGTTGAGATTGGGCGGACCGTATTTGAATTGCTGTTAGCAATGCTGGTATTCGATCGGCTGCTGCCGCAGATATTTTTTACGAAGACGAGGGGCGAGTGGATTGCGCGGATCTCGTTTCTAGTTCGGGTGCTGTTTTATCTGGTGCTTCCGCTCACGTTGACGATTGGGCTACTGCTGTCCATCGCGGGATTAGCAGAGCCGGAGACGCAGCAGCTTGAGCATCCGGGGGAGGCGATGGATGCGCTGCTGGAGGCGGGAGAAGAAGAAGGCGTCCTGGACGAGGAGGACCGCGAGCTGGTGCGGAGCGTTGTGGAGTTCGGTGACAAGGTGGTGCGCGACGTGATGACTCCACGACCAGAGATGTTCGCGGTGGCGGGAAAAACTTCGCTGGAGAAATTCACGGCGGAGGTGAATGCGCATAATTTCTCGCGGGTTCCGGTGTATGGAGAATCGCTGGATCACATTACGGGGATTGCGTTTGCACGAGATCTGTTGGCGGTAAAGGATACGGACGCTGCGACGCGGACGGTCGCGCAGTTGCAGCGGCCGGCTTTGTTTATTCCGGAGACCAAGAAGGTGAATGAGCTGCTGCGGGAGATGCAGCGGCAGAAGCAGCATATGGGCATCGTGATTGATGAGTATGGGGGGGTTGCGGGGCTGGTGACGATTGAGGATTTGATCGAGGCGATCGTGGGAGAGATTGAGGACGAGCACGATACGGACGCGGATGGGGACGCTCCGGTTGCAGAGCCTGAGGGGACTTGGGTGGTGCAGGGAAACTTTGAGGTGGATCGGCTGCGGGAGTTGCTGGAGGAGTCGGGTGAGGGCGCGGATGTGGGGGAGAGTTTTGGGGAGGATGAGATCGATGGGGGGGATGAGGAAGAGAGCCTGGCGGAGTTGCTGCGGAAGTACGAGGCGTCGACGGTGGGAGGGTTGGTGAGCGAGATGGCGGGACATATCCCGCTGCCGGGCGAGGTGGTGGAGGATGGGCCGCTGCGGCTGGAGGTGATTGCTTCGACGGATCGACGGGTGGAGCGGGTGCGGGTGGGCTTGATGGGATTTCCGGCTGGCGGTGACGCGGCGTAAGTTTCAAGGAAGGTGACCGCATGAAGCCGTATCCCAGATATTTCGACTGGCTGCGCTATATCTGTGCCTGCCTGCTGTACTTCTATGGGATGGCCAAGCTTAGCGGGCATCAGCTCACGGTTCCTGCTGAAATGGCGCAGCAACCGATTGGTTCGCTGAGCGGGTACTGGCTGACCTGGTATTACTACAGCTACTCGCACCTCTATAAAGACATTCTCGGACTGACCCAGGTCATAGGCGCGTCGCTGTTGCTGTTTCGCAAGTCGGCCCTGCTCGCGGCCGTGATGATGACACCTGTTATGGCCAACATTCTGCTGATCAATATCTTCTATTCCATTAGCGTGGGCGCAGAGTGTAATTCCGCCTTCATCCTGGGGTGCATGCTCTTACTCTTGTGGCATCAGCGTGGGGTGCTTTTCGGCGTACTGTGGACCAGCCAAACTGCCGAGTCGAAGTCTGCTCGAAGACTTCATTGGATCATCCGGTCGGTGATACTCGTCGTCGTGCTTGCGCAGGTGATCGTTGGCACAGTACTTGGCCATTTAATGGCTCATTAGAAGGGCCGCAGCTATCCATTTGCGCGTTTCCCGGGTGCGCGCGGGTGGGAGCGGGCTGACGTCGAGAGCAGATTCCTGAGGGTTGAGATTTGAATCGGTGTCATCATATAGAGATGGCATTACGTACTGGTTTCGTCTCGATTATTGGCCGCCCGAATGCAGGGAAATCTACGCTATTGAATGCGTTGCTGGGGCAGAAGCTGGCCATCGTCACGCATAAGCCGCAGACGACGCGGACGCGTATCCAAGGGGTGCTGGAGTTGCCGGTGCGGAAGAAGGCGAAGGGGGATCCCGGGAGGTCGCAGGCGCAGGTTGTGCTGGTCGATACGCCGGGAGTGCATAAGCCCGAGACGCAGTTGGATAAACGCATGATGCAGGAGGTGCATGATGCGCTGGAGACGCGGGATGCGGTGATTTTTTTGGTGGACGTGACGCATCGACTGCCGGTGGCGGAGAAGCCGCGGACGAGTGAGGAGTTTGCGGAGGCGCGCAGGGTGCGGACGCTGGGGCAGCATCGGCGGCTGCTGTCGAAGGCGGAGGATGATTTTTCGCTGCAGTTGGTGAAGAAGCTGGATTGTCCGGTGATTCTGGTGCTGAATAAAATTGACGCGCTGCCGAAGAGTGCGCTGCTGCCCTTGATTGCGCACTGGACGTCGCTCCATACGTTTGCGGATGTGATTCCGATCTCGGCGAAGAAAAAGGAAGGGTTGGAGCTGCTGTTGGATAAGGTGGTGGCGCAGCTGCCGGAGGGGCAGAGGTATTTCCCGAAGAATCAATTGACGGATCAGCCGGAAAGATTCCTGGCGGCGGAGATTATTCGTGAGAAGATTTTGCTGTTGACTGGCGAAGAGGTTCCTTATGCGACGGCGGTGGTGATTGAGCGTTGGGAGGAGCCGGAGAATCTTAAGAAAGATAAGGCAGGGCGGCTGCCGGTGACGAAAATTACAGCGGCAATTTTTTGCGAACGCGAGGGCCAAAAAGCGATTTTGATTGGCAAACAGGGCGCGATGCTGAAACAGATTGGCACGACGGCTCGTAAGGATATTGAAGGTCTGCTGGGGACGCGGGTGTTCCTGGAGCTGTTTGTGAAGGTGCAGGATGAGTGGAGAAGCTCGCGCGGGTTTGTCGAGGAATTGGATTGGCGCAGGCAGTTAGAGCAGTTGGCAGAGACGCAGCACAGGAATCAGAAGCTTGCTGAAAGCCGAACGAAAACGGCGGAGGATGCTGAGTGATTGATTTTTTGCAGTGGGGAGCCGTGCTCGGCTTGCAACCCCGAACTGCCCGTGTACCGGAGTTGAAGGTTGGCAGCCTGCGCCTGGTGGCGATCACGTCCGAGATGCTGACGGCGGAACATAGTGGCGACGCGGTGGGGCTGGGGAGTCTGCTGCGGGCAAAGCTTACGAGCGAGTGGCCTCCGGTGGATTGGGAGCCGCATGTGTATCGGATTATTCAGAAGCAGTATGACGAATGGCCGGCGAGCTTCGGGTGGCATCGGTATGTGGTGCTGGACGGGGGATTTGGGAAAGCGAGGACGTTGGTGGGGGCGATTGGGGGATTTCCGCGGGCGCAGGGGGATGTGGAGATTGGGTATTCGACGCTGCCGGGGTTTCAGCGGAGAGGGTATGCGACGGCATCGGCGAGAACGCTGGTGGACTGGCTGCTGACGGTGGAGGGCGTGCAGTCGGTGAGCGCGCAGACGTATCCGCGGCTGCCGGAGTCGATTAAGGTGATGGAGCGCTGCGGGATGAGCTACGTGGGCGAGGGTGATGATTCGGGGACGGTGCGGTACCGAAGAACGCGTTAGCTATTGCGGCGTGTTTATTGCAGCAGGGATGTGGCTACGGCGGTCATGGTTTTGACGCCGGTGGCGATGGTGGGTTCGGGGAGCGGCTCGAAGCGGCTGGTGTGGAGGCCGGGAAGGGTTTTGCCCTGGGCTTCGGCGGCGGCGAGTTTGGCGGGATCCATGGCACCGAGGCGGAGATAGACGAGCGGGATTTGCTGGTTGAGGGAGAGGACGCCGACGTCTTCGCTGCCCATCATCTTCTGCACGGTAATCACGTTGGGGGCGCCGAGGGTCTTGATGAGCGTGGCCTGGACGTTGGCGGTGAGGGTGGGGTCATTGATCTGGACGGGGGCGGATTCGTCATCGAGGACGGTTACGGTTACTGCTTTGTCTGGCGGCAGGCCGGCGGAGTTGGTGAGGCCGGCGGCCATCTGCTGGAGACCGGTGATGATGACCTGGCGGGCGTGCGGGGTGAAGGCGCGGGTGGTGAGCTCGAGCTTGACGGAGTCGGGGATGATGTTGCGGCGGGTGCCACCGTGGATGTCGCCGACGGTGACGACGGAGGGGTCCTGGGGATCTTCTTCGCGGCTGACGATGGTTTGGATTTGCATGATGTAAAGGGCGGCGAGGGTGATGGGATCGCGGCCTAGCTGGGGTGCGGAGCCGTGGCCGCCGATGCCGTGGATGACTACGTCGATGGAGGTGGAGCTGGCCATTGCGGGGCCGGCGAGGATGCCTACCTGGCCTGCGGCGAGGGTGTTGATGTCGTGGAGACCGATGATTTTGTCGGGGCGGCCGAAGCGTTCGTAGAGGTGGTCGGCGAGTAGGGCTTTCGCGCCGTCGATAGATTCTTCGGAGGGTTGGCCGATGAGCATGAGGGTTCCGTGCCATTGCGATTTGTTGGCGGCCATGGCGCGCGCGGTGCCGATGAGGACGGTGGTGTGGATGTCGTGACCGCAGGCATGCATGACCCCGACTTTCTGGCCGGCGGCGTTGGTGACCGTGACGTGGCTGGCATAGGGGAGGCCGGTTTCTTCGACGATGGGGAGGGCGTCCATGTCGGCGCGGATGAGGAGGGTTGGGCCGGGGCCGTTCTTGAGGATGGCTACGACACCGAAGGCGTGCGAGCCGTCGGGGTAGAGGCCGATGTGATCGGTGACGGTGTAGCCGGCTTCGCGGAGAGCCTGGGCGAGGATGGCGGAGGTGCGCTCTTCTTGGTGGGAGAGTTCGGGGTGGGTGTGGAGGTCTTTGTAGATAGCAATAAGCGGGGTCTCGGGGAGCGGGGTCTGGGCGCTAGCGGTGGTGGCCAGGACGAGTGTTATGAAGACGAGGGCGGGCGAAAGAGTGCGAAGGCGCAAAGGGACCTCGGTGTGCTGATGTTTGGCTAGCGTATCAGTTTGGTTGGCGGAGTTGCTGGACGACTAATCGTGGGTGCTGATGCCCAGGGCTTTCATCTTGCGATAGAGGTGGGAGCGCTCCAGGCCGAGGGATTCGGCGGCGCGGGAGACGTTGCCGTGGCAGCGGTCTAATTCTTTCAGGATGTAGTCGCGTTCGTAGGCTTCGCGGGCTTGCAGGAGGGTGGAGAACTCTTCGCGATTGCCGTTGCTGGAGCGGGTGGGAACGCTGCCTTCGGTGCGTTGAGATACACCCTCCGTTCGTTGCACGAGCATGGGGAGGTGCTTGGATTCGATGCGCTGGACCTTGGGATTCAGGATGAGGACGCGCTCGATGACGTTGCGGAGCTCGCGGACGTTTCCGGGCCAGTGATATTGCTTTAGCGCGGCGAGGGCGGGGTCTGAGATCTCTACGTGGGGTCGGCCGTACTGCTGGCCGAACTCGGAGAGGAATTCGCGGGCGAGGAGAGGGATGTCTTCCTTGCGGTCGCGCAGAGGAGGAACGAAGAAGGGGATGACGTTGAGGCGATAGAAGAGGTCTTCGCGGAAGTTGCCGCGGGCGATCTCTTCTTCGAGGTCCTTGTTAGTGGCGGCGATGACGCGAGTGTCGACGTGGACGGGAGTGCTGGCGCCGACTGGGTAGAAGCGCTGCTCGTCTAAAGTGCGGAGGACTTTCGCTTGAGTCTTCAGGCTCATGTCGCCTACTTCGTCGAGGAAGAGGGTGCCACCGTCGGCGCGCTCGAAGGTGCCGCGTTTTTCTGTGGGTTGATTGGGACCACCGGGGCCGGCGCCGTGCCGATAGCCGAAGAGTTCGGTCTCGATGAAGTCTTCGGGGATTGCGGCGCAGTTGAGCTCGACGAAGACGCGATCGCGGCGGAGGGACTCGGCGTGCATGGAGCGGGCGACGAGTTCTTTACCGGCACCGGATTCTCCGTAGATGAGCACGCGGCCGTTGGTGGGCGCCATGAGTTTGATCTGCTGACGAAGGGCTTTGACGGAGATGGATTCGCCGGTGATGGAGCCCTTGGTGAGCTGGCGCGCGAACTCCTGGTTGTCTTCGCGGAGGTGATGGGCCTGGATGGCGTTGCGAAGGACGAGCAGGGTGCGGTCCATGGAGAGAGGTTTTTCGAGGAAGTCGTACGCGCCGAGCTTGGTGGCGCGGACGGCAGCTTCGATGGTGCCGTGGCCGGAGATCATGATGACTTCGGGAGCGCCGGGGCGCGGTGTATGGGAAGCGTCGCCGCGGATGGCGGCGAGGACGTCGAGGCCGTCGCCGTCGGGTAGCCAGATGTCGAGGAGGACGGCCTGGTAGTCGGCATCGCGAATCAGTTCGAGGGCCTCAGCGGCGGTACCTGCCGTTGTGATGACGTAGTCTTCCTCGTTGAGGATGGCTTCGAGGGATTCGCGGATGTCGGCTTCGTCGTCGACGATGAGAACGTGATTCATAGGGGCAGGGGATAGGGGTTGGAGTGGTGGTTAGGCGAGCTCTTCTTCGGTATGGAGGGCGTTTTCGGTAGTCGGACCAGGGGCGTCGGTGGAGTCGGTGGCTGGACGGAGTTCGAGGATGAAGCGGGCGCCGGTGGGGATATTTCTTTCGGCGCGAATGGAGCCGTGGTGTTCCTGGAGGATTTTTGCGGCGATGGAGAGGCCGAGGCCGGTGCCGCGCTGCTTGGTGGAGAAGTAGGGGAGGAAGAGGCTCTCACGCATCTCGTCGGTAAGGCCGGGGCCGGTGTCGGCGATGATGAGCTCGACCATGCCGGAGGGGAGTGCGCGTGTGGAGAGGTGAAGCTCACAGAGGAGGCTTTGCTGCATAGCCTCGGCGGCGTTATCGATGAGGTTGGAGAGAGCGCGCTTGAGGGCTTCGGGATCGGCGAGGACCAGCGGCAGGTTCGGGGCCAGATTTTTGCGTACGCGAATGTTGCCAAGGCGGCCGGCGAAGAGGGCGAGCGAGTTTTCGACGATGGTGTTGAGGTCGGAGGGGTGGGGGCGAGCGCTGGGGAATTCGGCAAGCGAGGAGAACTGATCTACCAACGATCTCATCGTCTCAACGGACGATGAGATGACTTCCACGGAGCGCTGGATGATGGCGGGGGAGGGAGATTCGAGGCTGCGCTCGTTGAGTAGGGAACTGAGGCGGCCGATGTGTCGCTGGATGAGCTCGGCGTTGAGAGAGATCGGGGTGAGAGGGTTCTTGATCTCGTGGGCTACGCGGCGGGCTACCTCTTTCCAGGCACTTTGTTTCTGGGCGCGCAGCAACTCGGTTGCGTCTTCGAGGACAAGGACATAGCCGCGATGTTCACGGCTGATGTCCTCGAAGCCAAGGGAACCGGGGCCGTTGGCAAGACGGCCTTCGAGGAGGGCGACCGTGGCGGCGAGGTGAAGAATGCCCGCGTTGGATTGCATCTGCATTTCGGCGGAAGCGGATCCCATGCGGTGCGCTCGGCGGAGGAGATGATCCAGCGCATCGATGATGTCTCCGGGAAGCACGGAGGAGAGAGACAGGCCGATGAACTGGCGCTGGCCGCCGGGGTCGAGCATTTCGGAGAAGGCGCGGTTGGCGAGCAGGATGCGGCGATCGGCGGAGAGGGTGACGACGCCGGAGGGTATGGTCTCGATGATGGTTTCGAGCTCGGTGCGGCGGGCCTGGAGCGCGTGGTTCAGGTCTGAGAGTTGAGCGGTGGATCGCTCTGCGATGGCGTGGGCGCTCTCGAGATCGGCGGCCATTACGTTGAATCTGTCGACGAGTTCGCCGAGCTCTTCGGTGGAGGATTGACCGACGCGGTGGGCGTAGTCGCCGGCGGCGATGGCCTCCATCGCGTCGGCGAGGGACTCTACCGGGCGCGTTACCTGCTTGCTGAGATTGAGGGCGAGCCAGCAGCAGGCGAAGAGTGCCAACGCGGTGGTCAGGAGCAGGAAGCCGGTGTACAGGCTGCGAACTTCTCGACGTTCGCGGTAGAGCATCCAGTATTTGTCAGCAGACTTACGGAGACGAAGCGATGTAGCGGAGATTCCCGCAGGGATCGGAATGCCTGAGACGACCAGATCGCCGTTGGGAAGGCCGGC
Source organism: Granulicella sp. L46 (assembly GCF_009765785.1). Lineage (GTDB taxonomy): Bacteria > Acidobacteriota > Terriglobia > Terriglobales > Acidobacteriaceae > Granulicella. The sequence goes on along the minus strand of NZ_LMUT01000003.1, from coordinate 564,467 downwards.
GGCGGCGAGGGTGTAGTCAATTCCGGAGAGGGAATAGAAGGGCTCGTCGGTACGCTGAGCGGCTTGGAGAATTGCCTGTTCGGTGGGGCCTTCGAGCGGTGTTGCGAGCGTGGCGGGTCGTGGGTCGGAGTTCTCGTCGGTGGAAGGCTCGGAGGGCTGGATGGAGCGCAGCTCTGATTTACCGGTGGGGGATCTCGGGACATGGAGCGAGGCAATGGCTTGACGGTCGCGATAGAGGATGACGAAGCCGCCCTGGAGGGTAACCTCGTGGCGCTGGAAGATGCGAGTAATTGCGGCGATGGAGTCGGGGGGGAGTGGCTGCGTGTCTGAGAGGGGCAGGTTGGAAAGGTCGACGGCGATGCTGTCGGCTTCGGATCGGTCGTTGGCATCGGCATACTGGTAGAGCTCGAGAGCCATGGTGTTGGCGTCATCGCGCATCTGCGTAACGGGCTGGGAGAACCAGCGATCGACTGCGCGATTCATGAGCAAATAGCTAAAAGCAAACATGAAAACGAGGGGAACGAGGGAGACCAGGACTGCTCCCCACAACATGCGGGTGCGCAGTTGCGTGCCGAGGACGCGGCTGCGCTGGTCGGCGTAGAGCTTGAGGACGTTGCGAACGAGCAGGACCAGGACGCCGACGAAGAGGAGGAATCCAATGACGGATAGGCTGACGAACACCAGGGTCTGGAGGGGGGAGTTTGGATTGAGGAACTTTGGGTTGAAAGCGTTGAGCGCTGCGAGAGAAAGAAAGAGCACCAAGAGGCACACGCCGAGCGCGATGACGAAGGCTCTGCGGCGAAATGTACCAGCTCCCATGCGAGCAAGTTTACTCGCTTTGGTCCTGCGCTGGTCCTGCGCGGACGGCGAGAGTTGGACTTTCTGCGGGTTTGGGAATTCTCTACCCCGGCCCTGACACGAGCCTGCCGTGAATGGGGAACTCTGTATGGGAGTTGGGTATCAGGGCAACAATTGGGCGACGGGGGTGAAGTCGCGGCTCTGCGCCGTGGCTACGGCCTTGTAGGTCAGGGAGCCGTTGTAGGTGTTCACGCCCTCGGCAATGCCAGGATCGGACTGGATGGCGGCGTTGGCGCCTAGCTTGGCAAGCTTCATCACGTAGGGGAAGGTGGCATTGGTGAGCGCGAGGGTGCTGGTATTGGGGACTGCGGCGGGCATGTTGGTGACGCAGTAGTGGACCACGCCGTCGACGACATAGCTGGGGTCGGAGTGGGTGGTGGGGCGGGCGGTTTCGATGCAGCCGCCCTGGTCGATGGCGACGTCGACGATGACGGCGCCCTTGCGCATCTTGGAGACCATGGATTTGGTGACGATCTTGGGGGCGGCGGCTCCTGGGATGAGGACGCCACCAATGACGAGGTCGGCTTCGCAGACAGCGCGCTCGACGTTGTAGGCGTTTGAGTAGAGGGTATAGAGGCGGCCGGAGAAGATGTCGTCGAGTTCGCGGAGGCGATTCAGGTTGAGGTCAACGAGGGTGACGCGCGCGCCCATGCCGAGCGCGACCTTGGCGGCGTTGATGCCGACGATGCCGCCGCCGATGATGCAGACGTTGCCGGGAGGAACGCCCGGGACGCCGCCGAGGAGAACGCCACGGCCGCCATGCTCCTTCTCGAGGTAGGCGGCACCGACTTGCACGGAAAGGCGCCCGGCGACTTCGGACATGGGGGTGAGGAGGGGCAGGGATCCGGCTTGGTCGCGAACGGTTTCGTAGGCGATTCCGGTGACTTTTTGAGCGATGAGGGCGTCGGTGAGGGCGCGGAGCGGGGCGAGGTGGAGGTACGTGAAAAGCACCAGGCCGGGGCGGAAATAGGGGTACTCCTTTTCCACCGGTTCCTTGACCTTGACGACCATGTTGGCTGGGTTCCAGACGCTGGCAGCGTCGGGCACGATTTCGGCGCCGACGGCGAGATATTCTTCGTCCGGGAAGGAGGACAGGGCGCCAGCGTTGCGTTCGATGAGCACTTTATGGCCGGCGTCGACAAGGGCTTTGGCACCGGCTGGGGTGACGCCGACGCGGCTTTCGTGGTCTTTTACTTCCCTGGGGACGCCGATGATCATGCCTGAATCTCTCCTGAAGGTGGTACTGTGAGCCAAACTTGCAAACCTCTTGAGTATAGTCGCCTGTGCCCTGAGGCAGTAGACTGCTCCTCAGGCCGTACAATGGTTGTGCCGGGTCAGCTAAACCCCAACTTTTCTGTTTGTTTCACATAACTTTTTCTATCTTTTTATCTTAGGAAACCGATCGGTCTCATGTCCTCGAAAAACTTTCAGATGCGGACCTCGCGTGTGAGCAACATGCGATCCATTTTTTCGCTGTTCTCGAGCGATCTCGCGATCGATTTGGGGACGGCTAATACTCTTGTCTTTGCTCATGGCAAGGGCATCATTGTGAATGAGCCCTCGATTATTGCTGTCAATCGCGTGACGGGCGAAGTTGAGGCTGTGGGCAAGGAGGCCAAGGAGATGCTTGGCCGAACGCCGGGCAACATCATTGCCATCAAGCCAATGAAGGATGGCGTGATTGCCGACTTCAAGCAGACCGAGAAGATGTTGAACTACTTCATCCAGAAGGCGCACAACCGGAAGATGATGGTTCATCCGCGCATCGTGATTGGCGTGCCGAGCGAGATTACGCAGGTGGAGAAGCGCGCGGTTATGGACTCTGCGTATCGCGCGAAGGCGAGCGAAGTGCACCTGGTGGAGCAGGCGATGGTGGCGGCGATTGGTGCGGGCTTGCCGATCACTGAGCCGGGCGGCAACATGGTTGTCGATATCGGTGGCGGGACGACAGACATTGCGGTGATTTCGCTGGCGGGCATTGTGTACTCGCGGTCGGTGCGCATGGCCGGCAACCAGATGGACGAAGCCGTGATGACGTATCTGAAGCGGAAGTACAACTTGCTGATCGGCGAGCGCACGGCAGAGCAGATCAAGATCGATATCGGTTCGGCGTATCCGTTGGATCGGCCGCTGTCGATGGAGATCAAGGGGCGCAACCTGATTGAGGGCGTGCCGAAGACCATTACGATCGACGACACGGAGATTCGCGAGGCGCTGGCTGAATGCATTGCGACGATCCTGAATGCAATTCGCGTGGCGCTGGAACGCACACCGCCTGAGCTGTCGGCGGATATTTCGGATCGCGGGATTGTGCTGACCGGCGGCGGCGCGCTGATCAAGAATCTGGATAAGCGCATTCGCGAGGAGACGGGACTTCCCGTGACGATTGCGGATGATCCGCTGGCTAGCGTCGTGCTGGGAACCGGAAAGATGTTGTCGGATTTCCGGCTGCTGCGGAAGATCTCGATCGATTAAGTACAGGGGATAGGGTGTAGAGGATAGAGTGTAGAGAAGACAAAGGCCGCTCGGGTGAGCGGCCTTTCTGCGTGATGTAAGGTGCGTGTTTAATGGGTGGGGAGTTGGGTGCGGTTCCAGCCGCCGCCGAGGACTTTTATCAGGAGAACGCTGGCGTCCATGCGGCGGCGCAGGATGTCGATGTCGTTGCGTTGGTTTATGAGCGCCGAGGTCTGGGCCGTGATGACTTGCAGATAGGTATCGACGCCTCCGACGTAGCGGTTGTTGAAGATGCGTTCTGATTCGACGGCGGAGGCGGTGGCTTCACGCTGTTGATCCTGCTCGTGGGAGAGAACGCGGAGCGCGACGAGGTTGTCCTCGACCTGCTGATAGGCGGTGAGGACGGTCTGGCGATAGCTGGCGGTGGTGCTGTCGTAGTTGGCGAGGGCTTCTTCGGAGATGCCGCGGCGGCGGCCGCCGTCGAAGAACGTTTGGCCAATGGTGGGACCGAGCGCGTAGATGAAGCTGGAGGATTCAAACAGCGAGGTAAAGCTGGTGCTCTCCTGCCCGGCGGTCGCGCCAATGTTGAGCGAAGGGAAGTAGGCGGCGCGTGCGATGCCGATCTGCTCGTTGGCAGCGGCGGTGCGGCGCTCAGCGGCAGCAATGTCGGGACGGCGCTCGAGGAGCTGCGAGGGGAGGCCGGGAGGAATGACCGGCGGCGCATCTGAGAGTGGGAGCGGGGACGGCGGCAGGCTGAAGGACGCGGGAGGCTTGCCGATGAGGATGGCGATGGCGTGCTCGAATTGGGAGCGTGCGATGGCAACATCGGAGGCCTGCACCTCGGCATCCTGAAGCTGGGTTTTTGCCTGGGTGAGGTCGGACTTTACGGCGACGCCGCCGAGGTAGCGGTCGTTGGTGATGCGAACGGCTTCTGCGTATTGCGAGACGGTGTCGTTGAGAAGTTTTTGCTGCGCGTCGGCTGCACGGAGCTCGAAATAATCCATTGCTACTTCTGCCTGGAGAGACAGGAGGGCGGTTTGGAGGTCGGCTGCGGTGGCTTGTGACTGCTCGCGGGCCGCGGTGATGTTGCGCCGGACTGCTCCCCAAAGGTCGACTTCATAGCTCAGTTGCAAGGGCAGTTCGAGGTCACCTTCTCCGCTGTTGGAGGATGCCACATTGAAGTAGGGTTGGTTGGCGGAGTCGCGTACGCCGCCCAGGAAAGGATTGAGGCCAACCGTCGGATATTTGGTCGCATTCTGCACGCGAAGGTTGGCGCGTGCGCCACGAAGATTGGCATCTGCGATCTTCAGGGTTTGATTGGCGTCGGCGACCTGCGGTTCTAGTGCGTTGAGCCCGTCGTCGTGGAAGATAGTCCACCAGTTGCCGCGGGGGATGGTGTCCTGCGGCTTGGCGGTTTGCCAGTCTGCGTTGTCTTTGAAGGCGCTGGAGTCGGCGCTGGGGCTGATCTCTTTGAAGGAGGGCGCGGTTGGAACAGAGGGTGTCTTGTATTTAGGACCGACCATGCATCCTGCGAGCGCGAGGGTGGCCAGGGAGGCTGCGCTGAGCGACGCGTATTGAAGCGGCGATCGAGGCTTCATTGCATCACCGCCGGTTGCGTGGCGATGTTCACCGGCTGACCTTCGGCCAGCGAATCGGAGGGAGAGAGGATGACCTTGTCGGTCGGAGAGAGTCCGGTGGCAACCTCTACGGTCTTGCCGTTGTCCTTGCCGATGGTGATGGTCTGCAAGTGCACATGACCGTCGCGCACAACACCCACCTGCAGGCCCTGGGCGCGGAAGATGAGGGCGTCGGAAGGTATGGAGAGTTCACGGCTTTGGAATGGAATCTTGAAGTGGACGAAGACGTAGGCACCGGGGAGCAGCTTGCCGTTGCGGTTGTTTACGTCGACCTCAACGTTGAGCGTTCGAGAGCTTGGATCGATGGAACCGGAGTTGCGGGTGACGATGCCGGTGAAGACCTGGTCAGGATATTCATCGAGAGTAAGGGTTGCCGTATCTCCGTTATGAATGTCTGGGGCGTAGACCTCGGGTACGGCGACGAAGACGCGCAACTGATTAACCGAGGCGATATGGAAGAGCTCTTTGGCGGTGTTGGTGGTTGTGGCGGAGCCTGCATTGATGAGGTCGCCAATGTCGGTATTGCGCTGCGTTACGATGCCGGAGTAGGGAGCGTAGATCTTCTCGAAAGACTGGAGTTGCGAGAGGCGCCGGACGTTGGCTTCTGCAGCTTCTACGGCAGCACGTTTGGCGGCCGCGCCTGAGACGGCAACGTCGGTCTCCTGCTGGGAGACGGAGTCGAGCTTGAGGAGATTCGTAAAGCGGTTGGAGGTGGTGATAGCGAGGTTGAGATCGGCCTGCGCGCTTTTGAGATCGGCCTGGGCTACCTGCAGCTGCTCGTCGAGCTCGGGTGTTTCGATGGTGGCCATGAGCTCACCCTTGCTGACGTGCTGGCCGATGTCGACGAACCACTGTTTGAGGTAGCCGCTGGTGCGCGCGTAGATGGGCGTGTCGTCGAAGGCCTGGGTGTTGCCGGGCAACGCGATTTCAGAGGTTGCGCCCGAGACGATGGGGGAGATGACGTCCACGGTTGGGATTGCGTCGAGCTTGGTCTGCTTCGCGAGGTGACGCTCATCGGCTGCACCGCCGATGAAACGATAGACGATGCCGGCAAGCAGGAGCAATGCGATCACGATGAGGGTGACGATGACAGCACTGGGCAGCCGCTGCGGGGAGGGGAGCGCACGGGCGGGATCGGGGTGAGCTGGGATCGGGTGCTCCGATGGAGCGTAATCAGCAGAGGGTGTCGTCATGTCGGTATTGATGTCGGTTTGGACGTCGGTGTTGTGGATGGGCATGGTCCTGATCTCCAGTGGGTGCTTGGTGCGGACGGGCTACCCGATCGCTACGGTTTCCTGTGGGGATGATGCTGGCATGGTATCGGAACGTCGCTCGCGGCCATGCAGAAGTGCGAAGACCGCGGGTACAAAGATGAGGGTGGCGACCGTAGCGAGCGAAAGTCCACCGATGACGGCACGGCCGAGCGGAGCGTTCTGCTGGCCACCGTCGCCCAGACCGAGCGCCATGGGAACCATGCCGATGATCATGGCTAGGGCCGTCATGCAGACGGGACGGAAGCGAGTGGTGCCGGCTTCGACAGCAGCGAGCAAGGCGTCGCCACTGATGCGCAGACGATCTTTGGCGAAGGAGACGACGAGGATAGAGTTTGCGGTGGCAACGCCCATGCACATGATCGAACCCATAAGAGCGGGGACGGAGAGCGTGGTGTGCGTGAGGAAGAGAAAGACGACGATGCCGGCGATGGCCGCAGGTAGAGCGGTGATGATGATGAAGGGGTCAAGCCAGGATTGGAAGTTGACCACGATGAGCAGGTAGACGAGAACGATGGAGAAGACGAGGCCGAAGAGCAGGCTGATGTAGGAGGTCTGCATGGTGTCGACCTGGCCGCTGATGCGAACGAAGTTGCCGCGGGCGAGAGACGGGCGATTGCTATCGACGATGCGTTTGACTTGGCGGGCGACAGAGCCGAGGTCGCGATCCTGAACATTGGCGTAGATGTCGAGGGTGCGGCGGGTGTTGACGTGGCTGATGATGGGAGGCTCGGTGGAACGCGAGATGGCGGCTACGTCGGCGAGGATTTCCGGTGTCTTGGCGGTGGGCGAGGCGAGGGGGATATTTTCGAGGTCGCGCAGAGATTGGATCTGATACTGCGGCGTCTCCGCGATGATGCTGTACGCGACGTGGTTCTTGCCGTTGAGGAAGAACTGCGGCTGGAGCTGCGCCGAGCCAGAAAGAATATTGACTGCGGAGGTGCCAATGTCGCTCTGGGTGTAGCCGCCCTGCAGAGCCTTGGTGCGGTCGACGGCGACGTTGAGCACGGGCCCGTCATTGGGTTGTTCGAGACGGAGATCGACGAGCCCGGGGACCTGGCCGAGCTGCTGCATCATCCTGGCGGCGACGATGCGGTTGCCGGGATCGTCGGCCCCTTCGATCTGGATATCGATGGGTGCGGGAAGGCCGAAGTTGAGGATCTGGGTAACGATGTCGGAAGGAAGGAAGTAGAAGGTAGCACCGGGGAACTCGCGGGGCAGGCGCTCGCGCAGGGTGCGGACATAGTCGGCGGTGGGGGAGTGATCCTTCTTGAGGGAGACCATGATGTCGGCGTCGGCAGCTCCGAAGAGGCCGCTGGTGGCGTGCTGGGTGTTGAGGGTGGAGTAGGGAAGGCCGATGTTGTCGAGGATGTTGTCCATCTGATTCTGCGGCACGGTGGAGCGAATGGACTGCTCGATGAGATCGCAGAGCCGAGCGGTTTCTTCGATGCGGGTACCGGTCTTGGCGCGCACGTGCAGGATGAACGAGCCGTTGTCGTTATTGGGGAAGAAGTTCTGGCCGAGCAGGGGGATGAGCAGCATGCAGATCAGGCAGGCAAGCAGGAAGAGGGGGATGAAGAGAACGCGGGCTTTGACGAGCTGGGTGAGAAGGGATTCGTAGGCGGAGCGAACGCTTTCGAAGCCGCGCTCGAAGGCGCGCTGGAAGCGGGAGAAGAAACCCTGGGAGAGCGGTGCGTGGTGGTCGATGGGCTTGAGCAGATACATGGCCATGGTGGGCACGAGGGTTCTGGACAAGAAGTACGAAGCCAGCATGGCGAAGACGACGGCTTCGGCGAGCGGCTGAAAGAGGTAGCCGGTGACGCCGGAGAGGAAGAACATGGGGAGAAAGACGATGCAGATGGAGAGGGTCGAGACGAGGGCGGGAACGGCAATCTGGGCGGCGCCTTCGAGGATGGCTTCGCGGAGTTGGTGGCCTTCTTCGAGGTAGCGGTTGGTGTTTTCGATTTCAACGGTGGCGTCGTCGACGAGGATGCCGACGGCGAGTGCGAGGCCTCCGAGGGTCATGATGTTGATGGTCTGACCGATGAGACTGAGGACGATGATGGAGACAAGGATAGAGAGGGGAATGGACACCGCGATGATGAGCGTCGAGCGCCAGGAGCCGAGGAAGAGGAGGATCATCAGGCCGGTGAGGGTGGCGGCGATGACGCCTTCGCGGATGACGCCGTCGATGGAGGAGCGGACGAAGATGGACTGGTCGCCGATGGGCTGGATCTTAAGCTCTTTGGGGACGGTGGCGGCTACGCGGGGGAGAAGATTCTTGATGCCCTCGACGACGCTGAGTGTGGAGGCGGAGCCGGATTTGAGGATGGTAATGAGGACGGCGCGGTGTCCGTCCTGGCGAACGATGTTGGTCTGGGGAATGGAGCCGTCGCTGACGGTGGCGACGTCCTTGAGATAGACGGTCGCGCCATTGACTTGTTTGAGGGGGATATTTCCCAGGCCCTCGAGCGTGCTGGGCGTGCTGTTGAAACGGACATCGTATTCGGAGGGTCCGATCTTAGCGGTGCCACCGGGTTCGACGATGTTCTGATTGCCGAAGACGGCAAGGACCTCGCCTGGGGAGACGCCGACCGCCTGCATCTTCTTGGGGTCGAGGTTCAGCATGATGGAGCGTTGCTTGCCACCGTAGACGGCGGGGACAACGGCTCCGGGGATGGTGACCAACTGCGGTCTTATGATGTTGAGGCCGTAGTCGTTGAGCTGCTGTTCGTTGAGGCCTTTGCCGGAGAGGCCGAGCTGAAGGATGGGAACGCTCGAGGCTGAGAAATTGATGATCTGGGGAGGGAGAATGCCGGGAGGGAGCGACTTGAGCTGGCCCTCGGCGGCGGCAGAGACCTGAGCATTGGCGGTATCGAGGGAGGCGCCGGGCTGCAGGTAGATCTTGACGATGGCCTGGCCGTTGAGGCTGGTCGATTCGGTGTGCTGGATGTTATCGACGAGGGTGGTGAGGGAGCGCTCGTAGGGGCCGGTGATGCGACCCTCGACCTCTTCGGGGCTGAGGCCCGTGTACTGCCACGCAACGGAGACGACGGGGATATTAATGTTGGGGAAGATATCGGTGGGGGTCCGCAGGATGAGCACCGGCGCTGCGATCAGGATGAGAATCGCGAGGACGACGAAGGTATACGGCCGGTTAAGCGCAAGCCGGACAATCCACATGAAGCGCTCTCCAGGGGTGAGGGATCCCCCTTGTATGACTGTAACGGAGTAACGAAAGACTCGGCGAGTGGCCGATAGTCGCACGGCGTGTGCGAAAAGCGCAAAGGCTGGCAGTCATGTTTGAGATGGTGCGGAGCTCGCCAAGACCTACTCGCTTGGAGCTTAGTGACGATCGATCACGCACTTTGGTTTGGTCAACAACTCGAGGCGAAAGAATGATGGAGCACCGGGCGGGAATTGAACCCGCGAATACTGGTTTTGCAGACCAGCGCGTTAGCCACTTCGCCACCGGTGCTCATGATTCTGCCGCGCATGTTGACGATACACGGCAGAAGGTTCTGTAAGAAACTACTGCGGCTGCGCTGTCGTACGCAGGTAAGGCTTCACGGTTTTGTAGCCGGGGAAGATCTTGTCGGCATCTTCGTTGGAAACGGCGCCGGTGATGATGACGTCCTCACCCTGCTTCCAGTTGGCTGGCGTTGCGACTTTATGCTTCGCGGTCAGTTGGATGGAGTCGAGCACGCGGATGACTTCGTCGAAGTTACGGCCGGTGGTCATGGGGTAAGCGATTTGGAGCTTGATGCGCTTGTCGGGGCCAATGACGAAGACGGTGCGAACGGGTGCGTTGTTGGCGGGAGTGCGGCCTTCGCTGGTCTCACCGGCGTCGGCGGGCAACATGTCGTAGAGCTTCGCGATGGTAAGGGTGGGGTCGCCGATGAGCGGGTAGTTGACCTTGTGGCCGCCGACGTCTTCGATATCCTGGGTCCACTTGCTGTGGCTGTCGACGGGGTCGACGGAGAGGCCGATAACTTTCGCGCCGCGCTGCGCGAATTGGCGTTCGAGGCCAGCCACGGCGCCGAGTTCGGTGGTGCAGACCGGGGTGAAGTCCTTGGGGTGGGAGAAGAGAACGGCCCAGCCGTCGCCGATCCATTCATGGAAGTGGATGGTGCCCTGCGTGGTGTCGGCGGTGAAATCGGGAGCAATATCGTTGATCCGGAGTGACATCGTGTTTTCCGTCCTTCTGAATAAAGTTTGAGCTTTGCTTGAAGAGCAGTTTTGGGGAATGTCGGTAAAAGCAGAAAACCCACCCGGCTGAGCCTTGGGTGGGTCTTGATGTTCGTTTCTTGACGCTTTGCTATCGTCTCGATTCGCTCATCCGCTCACCCGTGTGGGGCCGCAGCAACAGCAGCAACCACAGCAGCAGAGCATCGAGTTGGAGACGGTCAGTGTCATTGAGTTGAGTGCTTCTAAACTTAGTACCGCCGCGGGCGCCTAGCGCCAGCGTAGAAGCAGTTTCGCTTCCCTTGCGGTTGTTGATAAGGTACGGCGGCGCGTTATCGATGTCAAGACCGGCCCAGGTCTGGACTCCAAAAGGTGGTTGCTTGCGGCGTCTGCACTTAGCTGGGTCACATAGGATGGAAACATGCCACGTACGCTTGGATATTCCGTCCTCGATGTCTTCGCTGAGCGCCCGCTGGAGGGCAATGCACTGGCTGTGTTTCATGATGCGTGCGGGTTGTCCGATGACGAGATGCAGCGGATCGCTCGCGAGACGAATTTGTCTGAGACGACGTTCATTTTTCCGAGTGACGCGGAGAAGGAGCAGCGCGAAGGTGTGCGGGTTCGCATCTTCACCACGCAGGAAGAGCTGCCGTTCGCGGGACATCCGACGTTGGGTACGGCTACGTGGTTGTACTTGAACCATCCGACGCTGCGTGGCGCGGAGATGATTACGCTGCGATTGAATGTGGGGAGGATTACCGTTCGCTTTGATCAATGTGATGAAGGCGATGTTGGTGTGCGCGCGACGATGACGCAGAAGGATCCTGTGTTTGGGGCGACGCATGATCGAGCGGAGGTTGCGCGCGCGATCGGATTGAATGCCGATGATCTCTCGGTAGAGTATCTGCCGCAGACGGTGTCGACGGGTGTGCCGTTTTGCATTGTGTTGCTCCGGTCGGTTGAAGTTTCGCAGCGATTGCAATTAGTGCAACAGGAGGCGCAGGTATGGACAGCGAGGAATGATGCGCAGTTTTTCTATTGCATTGCGCCGTTGGCGCAGGAGGCGGGTGGGGCAGATTGGCATGCGCGCATGCAGTTTTATTCAGGAGAGGATCCAGCAACGGGATCGGCGGCGGGCTGCTGCATTGCGTGGCTGGTCAAGACGGGACTGGTTTCATCTGGGCGTGAAGTATTGATTGAGCAGGGGATTGAGATGCAGCGGCCGAGTCGGATTGGGGTGCGGGCGACGCTGGAGGGGGAGAGGGTTCACTCGGTAGAAGTTTCGGGACGCACCATTTCTGTGGCAGAAGGACGGTTTTTCCTGCCCTGAAAACGGGAGTTTTCCACAAGGGGAGAATCGCAAACGCCAACAGGGACAAGCAATGCGTCGCGGCGGTGGAAGCGCCACTCCAAAGTAGCTGGATTTTCGCTAAAAATTCACTGTTGCCATGGGGGGTGCGGCTCCGTATGCTCAGCAAATCGTCAACGAACCAAGTGATTCCGAGACGCAATTTTTCGCCTGATTTACCGACAATCTGTGTGATAGCAAAGCGCCAACAGGCGTTCTCTGCGCTGCGATGAAACCTTCGTAAGGCCGCGCGCTGTAGAGAATCTTGAGGGTGGCTGGGCTATTGCGAGCTACGAACCAGTTCTTTGGGGGAATCCCAACTTGAGCTGTAAAGAGGCACTGCTTTCACGATGGTTGTGAAGCGGTGGGGAGGCTTTTTGCGCCTTTTCCACGGCAATCCACACTATCCACAGCAGACGCACGGTCAGCGCTTTGGCGCGATCGATGTGGCCTTTTTGCGGGGAAAAGGCTGTATCGCGGCAAATTGAAACGCTCAATCCGAGCGGAGGATGGATGCGCCCTTTTGGCGCAAACGATTCCGCTCGGCTCCCAGCAACGGAAGTACTGCGCCTCGTAAGTCATTGATTTGATTTGAAGAGCGCCGCCTAACTTGAACTAAGTCAACTAAAAAGCCGGGGACCACCGGCATGGAGAGAAACGATGAGACCTCGCAAGACGATTTTGTGTGTGGAAGATAACGAACAGGTGCTTTCGGTGAGGAAGTTTTTGCTGGAGACGAGGGGATATCGGGTGCTGGCGATGAGTACGGCGGCCGAGGCTTTGGAATATCTGCAGGGGGCGGCTCAGGGGTCGGTGGACCTTTTGATGGCGGATCTGATATTGCCGCAGATGGACGGTAATGAGCTGATTCGAAAGGCGAAACAGGTTCACCCTACGTTGCCGACGCTGCTGGTTTCGGGAACGGTGACTAGCTTTGACCGGGCGGCTGCGGCGGACGCGTTTCTGCCTAAGGGGGCGTGCACGCCGGCGGAAGTGCTGGATAGGATTCGGATCCTGGTGGCGCGGAAGCGGGGGCCGAAGAAGCAGGTGCAATCGGTTGGTGTGGAAGCGGCTCCGGTGCAGGTCGCGATGGCGAGTTAAGCCCGGAAGTTGTGAATTTGGTGTATGACTGAGCCCGGTTTCGGGTTACGCAGCGACTTGTTTAGCCTGGTTTCGGGACACGTATTGTGGGTTTTGGGAGTGGGTTTGGGTGGGGGTGGGTCATTTGACCCACCCCCCTCTCGCTTGCTGCCTGGGTGGAGAAAAACGGGCGCGCTTTGCGCGAGAAGCAGGTTCCTCTCTGCGTTCGGAATGACAGCCAGAAAAGCAAGATCAAAGGCAAAAGAAGAAGCAGATTCCCGGAGGGAATGACAGAAAGAAAAGCAAGGGCAAACCTTAGGGCTAAAGCCCAGATCTCTGCGGAGGTATGAAACCCGAGGCTGAACCCTCGGGGTACCTGAGCGTGGTGGGGTTAGGCTTCGACTAGGCCGTAGCGGCGTTGCCATTGTTGCTTGAGGCGGGACCAGACTGCGTCGATTTCGGGGCGGGGCATGGTGGGGTCTTCTTGTTCTGCGAAGTGGGCGGCTTCCTGGCGGGCTAGTTCGAGGAGGTCTCGGTCGCGGGCTAGATTGGCTACTCGGAATTCGGGGAGGCCGGCTTGCTTGGTGCCGAAGAATTCTCCGGGGCCTCGTTGTTGGAGGTCTAGTTCGGCTAACGCGAAACCATCCTGGGTTTGGACCATGGCGTTGAGGCGTTGGTCGGCTTCGGGGGTTACCGTCGCGGCGGTGATGAGGATGCAGAAGCTTTTAGCGGCGCCTCGGCCTACTCGTCCGCGGAGTTGGTGGAGTTGCGCGAGGCCGAAGCGGTCGGCGTGTTCGATGACCATGACGGTGGCGTTGGGGACGTCGACGCCTACTTCGATGACGGTGGTGGAGACGAGGACGTCTAGCTCGCCACGCTTGAAGCGGGCCATGGTGACTTCTTTGTCGTCTGCGGACATGCGGCCGTGGAGTAGGCCGAGTTTGAGGCCGGCGAGGGGGCCGGATTGAAGGTCGTGGTGCATGTCGGTGGCGGAGCGGAGTTTGGTGGTCGCGCGTTTGGATTTAGAGGGTTTAGGCGATCCGGATTGGGTCGGGCCTTCAGCCCTCAAGGGATTCTTGAGGGACAATTTCGAGGAGCGTTGCCCCTCGCTGGTATGGGGCCGCGCCGTTGGCGCTAAGGGTTCGGAGTCGTCGAACTTGGCGAAGTCTAATTCGGGTTGGTCGTCGGTGGCGCCTTCGATGATGGGGTAGACGATGTAGGCCTGGCGGCCGGCGGCTACTTGCTTGCGGATGAAGTCCCAGACTTCGGCGGAGCGCTCTTCGGGCATGCGGCGGGTTTGGATGGGGGTGCGGCCCGGGGGGAGCTCGTCGATGATGGAGGCTTCGAGGTCGCCGTAGAGCGTGAGGGCCAAGGTGCGAGGGATGGGGGTTGCCGTCATTACTAATACGTCGGGTTCGCTGTACGTGTCGTGTGCGGGGGTTTGGGTGGCGGAAAGGGGCGAGCTTGCTTGCTGGTGCGGGCTGGCTGGCAGGTCCTTCGGCTGCGCGCTGCGCGCTTCGCTCAGGATGACAGAGTCCTGCGCGGACGGCGAGGGGCTTTGCGTGGTGGTGTTTGCAGTGGTGGTTGCGAAGGATTCTCTGGAAACCCGGGTCCCAGGAGCGGGACCTGGGGCACCCGATTCTGGGAGGGGCGTGGTGGCGGTGCCAGTGTTGGGTTTGCGCATTAGTTGGAAGCGCTGTTGGACGCCGAAGCGGTGTTGCTCGTCGACGATGACGAGGCCGAGGTTGGCGAAGTCTACTTTTTCTTCTACGAGGGCGTGGGTGCCGATGGCTAGATCGATTTCGCCGCGGAAGATGTGGGCGCGGGTGTCGCGCTTTGTCTTGTCGTCGAGCGAGCCGGTGAGAAGGCCGATGCGGTAGGGGCGCTTTGTGCGCGGTGAGATTTTTTCGCTGAGCAGTTTGCGCGCGGAGAGGTAGTGTTGCGTTGCCAGGATTTCTGTTGGCGCCATGAGAGCTACCTGGTAGCCGTTTTCGATCGCTATTAATGCTGCTTGAAAGGCGACGATGGTCTTGCCGGAGCCTACGTCTCCTTGCAGGAGGCGGCGCATGGGCTGGGTGCGGCGCATGTCGTGGACGATTTCGCCTAGAACTCGTTTTTGGGCGGCGGTGGGTTTGAAGGGGAGGATTTGTTTTAGGGCTTCGCGGACTTGATCGTTGGTGACGAAGGCTGTGCCCTGGCGGTTGTGAAGCTTGCGGCGTTTTAGTTCGAGGCCTAGTTCGAGGTAGAAGAACTCTTCGAAGATGAGGCGGCGGTGCGCGGGGGTGCGGGCGGACATGAGGTCGGTCATGGAGGTGCCGGCGGGGGGAAAGTGGAGGTCGCGAAGGGCTTCCATGCGGGTGGGGAAGGCTAGGCGGTTGCGAAGGGACGTGGGGAGGGTTTCGTCCTGCGCGGACGGTGAGGGGCTTCGCGTGGTGGAAAGGGGCGGGCTTGTCTGCTGAGGCTGGCGGGCTGGCGGGTCCTTCGGCTGCGCGCTGTGCGCTGCGCTCAGGATGACAGAGTTTGGGTGATGCGAACGAAATGCAGGGGTCTCTCCACTACGGCCTGCGGCCTCCGGTCGAGATGACGAAGTTTGGGTAGCGGGTGCGGGTCTAGATGACGAGGTTTGGGTGGCGTGTGCAGGTGCAGATGACGAGGTTTGGGAGAGAGGTTCGGATTCGGCCAGGTCTTTGAAGATGGTCCAGAGGATTCGGCGGGTCCAGCGGGAGGTTAGTTTGGCGCCCCAGGGAGTTTTGCCGCCCAGGGATTCGTAGACGGGGACGATGCGGCCCATTTCGAGGAGGATGAATTCGGCGTCTTCTCCGGTGGCGTTGTCGTCGGGCAGGATTTCGAAGGTGGGCTGGATCATTTTGAAGCGGGTGGTGCCGGGGATGGCGCCGAGGGCGTTACCGCTGCGGCTTCCTTCTAACTTGCCGTAGAGGGCTATTTTTTGGCCGGCGTGGAATTTGTCTTTTAGATAGGTGCCGTGGAACCACATGCACTTTACGGTTTCGAGGATGGGGCTCCGCCCCGGGGCTAAAGCCCCACCATTTTTATTGCTGGATATGAGACCCGAGGCTGAAGCCTCGGGGTACCCGATTTGTGGTGAGGCGATAGGGGATTGGCCGATTTGTGGTGAGGCGATAGGGGATTGGCCGATTTGTGGTGAGTTGGAGGAGCCCGGGGCGAACGAGGGTGGAGGCGCGAGGAGGCCTTGCATGGCGGCTTCGCTGTTGGGGTCGGGCGGGGTGATGCCTACGGTCATTTCGAAGATGGGGCCGGAGCGGGTGCGGAGGAGGGTGGTGCCGCGGACTTCGCCGATGAGGGAGGCCATGTCGCCGGGGTTGTAGAGGCTGAGGGGCTTGGGGTGGAGACGGTCTTCGTAGCGGAAGGGGAGGTGGTAGAGGAGGTCTTCGATGGTGAGGATGCCTCGATCGGCTAGGCCGGCGGCGATGCGGTCGCCGATGCGCTTGACGAATTTTACGGGCGTGGAGAGCTGGAGCGGCATCGGGTTTGATGGTAGCAGCGGAGGTTCTGCGAAACAGGTTGGGTGGGCGGGTGGTGGTGGTGGTCGTGGAGAAGGCACAGCGAGGGGGCAGCGAGCGAACAGCAGATTCCCAGAGGGAATGACAGAAAGAAAGGCAAGGGCAGAAACAAAGGCAGATTCCCAGAGGGAATGACAGAAAGGAGGGGAAGGGCAAGAACGGGAGACAGCAGGTTCGCTCGCTCCGCTCGGAATGACAATTTCTTTTAGAAATTGTCCAAAGAAAGGCAAAGGCAAAGGCAAGGGCAAGGGCAAAGGCAAATGCAAAGGCAAAGGCAAATGCAAAGGCAAGGGCAAGGGCAAGGGCAAAGGCAAGGCAAGGTCAGTGCAAGGGCAGGAGCAGATTGGGCGGGGTGGTAGCTGCGGAGGTACGGTGGGGCAGAGTTGTGGCGCGGGCGGTGGTCACAGATGAAATGATCGGCTAATGAAATAATGGAGGAGCGTGCGGGAAGTCGCTGCGCGCGGTTGCTGCGTCACGATGGACTCATTCTTTTACCGATTTCGAAATCCGCTGGTGTTGATTGCGATCGTGCTGATGCAGGTGATTGCGCTGGCGATGCAGGTGCAGCGGCCGGGGAAGGACGCGGATGTGCCGGTTAGTGCGCGTGCGATGGAGGACGCAGGGTCGGCTCCGGATGGAAAGCATGTGTCGTTGCTGAGACGGTGGACGGTGACGGCGATGACGCCGCTGGAGACGGCGGTGCATTCGTCGAGTGTGAAGGTGCGGGGAGCGTGGGGAAATTATGTCGACCTGCTGCATACGCGGCAGCAGGATGCGGCGTTGAAGCAGGAAGTGGCGCGGCTGCGGGTGGAAGAGGCTTCGTTTGCCGAAGACGCGGCGCAGGGGCGGAGGTTGCAGACGCTGCTGGATTTCAGACAGCACTATGTGACGAGCACGGTGGCGGCGCAGGTGATTGGGACTAGCGGGTCGGAGCGGTCGCATGTGCTGTATCTGGATAAAGGTTCGGAGGATGGGCTGAAGCCGGAGATGGCGGTGATTACTCCGGATGGTGTGGTGGGGAAGATTCGGGATGTGTTCCCGCATACGTCGCAGCTGTTGTTGATCAGCGATTCGTCGTCGGGCGCGGGGGTGATTTTGGCGTCGACGCGGATACGCGGGATTGTGAAGGGCACGGCTACGGGGCGCGTGGAGATTGATAATCTGACGGCGGATTCAAGGATTAAGGTGGGGGAGTTGGTGGTGACGTCGGGTGGAGATCTGGTGTTTCCGCGGGGGCTGCCGGTGGGGACGATTGAGTCGATTGCGCCGGACCCGCTGCATCAGCCGTATACCGCGATTGTGATTAAGACGGCGGCGAATTTGAATCGGCTGGAAGAGGTGCTGGTGATTACAGGGACGTCGGCTACGTTGCCGCCGACGGCTGCGCAGGATGCGGCGACCGCGGAGGCGACTCAGGATGCAAATCAGCGGGCTGCGGATTTGATTGCGGAGAAGCTGCCTGGTTTGCATACGGATGGGGATGCTGCACCGGGAGCTGCGGGGACGCCTGCTGTGGGGGCTGATGGGAAGCCGGTGTCGGATGATCCGGAGAGCCAGGTTGGCGGGGCTGTGGGGTATATCAATTCGGGGCTGCCGAGGCCGAAGCCTGCGGTGCATCCGGACAAATTTACGCCGGGGACGGTGCCGCCGGCTACGGAGTTGACGCCGGGTGCTCCGGCGTCGCAGCAGGCGCCGCAGAAACCGCAAGAGCAGTAGAGATGGGCGAGGGCGATGGCAGAGCGTAGTTATACAAGCCGCGAAGAACTGGACCAGTACGGGTTCCATCCGGGAGTGACTGTGATGGCGCCGCTGGTCTGCATTCTGCTGCAGGCTATGCTGCCTAAGACGTTTCCCTGGCTGATCCATATTGATTTGCCGCTGATTGCTACGATTTTTTTTGCGGTGTCGCGACGGAGCCCGATTGCCGGAACGGTGACGGGCACGCTGATTGGGTTGTTTCAGGATGGGTTGACGAATCATCCGTTTGGGGTGGATGGGATTGCTAAGGGCGTTGTGGGATATGTGGCCGCTAGCATTGGGTTTGCAGTGGA
This sequence comes from Granulicella sp. L46, assembly GCF_009765785.1. Lineage (GTDB taxonomy): Bacteria > Acidobacteriota > Terriglobia > Terriglobales > Acidobacteriaceae > Granulicella. Next base: position 546,041 of record NZ_LMUT01000003.1, on the reverse strand, counting down.
TGTCGACAACATTATTAATCGCATTGGGCTGGTGTTTACGCTGAGTATGGCGCAGAGCGGATTGCTGTACGTGATTGCGCATTGGCTGCTGGGCGATGTGTCGTATCGGTTTCTGCCGGTGGTGGAGCTGATTTCGGCGGCGGCGAATTGTGTGGTGGCGATTCCGATGTTTGCGGTGCTGGATCGGTTCCGCATAAGAGACTAGTTGTCAGTTGTTAGTTCTCAGTTGTCAGTTGTTCGAGCGTAAGGTTTAGAAAGGGAGCGGCGAAGCGGATGGATATGGGCGGCATCGATCGGCGGGAGAAGTTGTCGGCTACGAAGCTGCATGTGTCGCAGTACGTGGTGGCGGCGGTGCTGGTGGTGCTGGGTTGCTGGCTTTGGCGGCTGCAGATTTTGGGGGCGGACCAGTATCGCGTGCTGGCAGAACAGAATCGGGTGCGCAAGGTTCCGGTGTTGGCGCCGCGGGGAAAGATCTTTGATCGGTATGGACGGATTTTGGTGGATAACTATCCGTCGGTGACTTGCTTTTTGGTGCGGGAACAGCAGAAGCAGCTGGATACGGATCTGCCGTTGATTGCGGAGGGACTGCATATTCCGCTGGAGCAGATTCAGGCGACGCTGCGGCACTTTCAATATGCGCCGAAGTATCAGCCGATTCCGCTGAAGCAGGATATTACGCCGGATGAGCAGGCGTTTATTGCGGCGCATCGCGATGATCTGCCGGAGCTCGAGACGCTGGATACCGAGCGGCGACTTTATCCGAAGGATGGGTTTGCGGCGCACTTGATTGGGTATGTGGGCGAGGTGAGCGAAGCGGATCTAAATGATGAACGATTCGCTGCGTATCAGCCGGGCGATGTGGTGGGTAAGTTCGGTGTGGAAGAGACGTATGATGGGACGCTGCGCGGGATCGATGGTTCGCGCGACATCATTGTGAACTCGCACGGCAAAGAAGTGGGGCAGATGGGGCAGGAGCTGGCGGTGCCCGGCAAGGACCTGCATTTGACCATTGATCTGGATTTGCAAATCGCGGCGGAACGAGCGCTGGAGGGGAAGAACGGCTCGATTGTCGCGATGGATCCGCATACGGGAGAGATTTTGGCGATGGCGTCACGGCCGGCGTTCGATCCGAACCAGTTTTCGGTGCGGCTGACTTCGGCTTATTGGAAGAGCCTTATGGACGACAAAAACCACCCGATGATGAACAAGGCAATCCAGGCGCAGCTGCCTCCGGGGTCGACGTTCAAGGTGGTGATGACGCTGGCGGGGCTGCAGGAGAATGAGGCGCAGGATCTGCATGTGGCGTGCAACGGCGGCGCTACGTTCTATGGGCACTTCTTTGGATGCGACAAGCACCATGGGTCTGTGGACATTCATAATGCGCTGCCTTACTCGTGTGACACGTTTTATTACACGCTGGCGAATAAGCTTGGGATCGACAAGATTTCGAGCTATGCGCACAGCGTGGGGCTGGGACAGAAGACGGGGATTGATCTGCCGGACGAGCAGGCAGGCGTCGTGCCAAGCCAGGAATGGAAGCTGAAGACGCAGCATGACAAGTGGTATGCGGGCGAGACGATTTCAGTGGGGATTGGACAGGGGGCGACCCAGGCGACTCCGATACAGTTGGCTCGGGCGCTGAGTGGGATCGCGTCAGGCGGAGTGTTTGTGAGGCCGCATGTGCTGATGCCGGGTCAGATTTCGAGCGAGGAACAGAGCACGATCGATCAGGAGTTTCCGGGCTCGGGCGTGGCACATATTTCGATCACGCCGGAGAACTGGCAGATCATTACGGACGATATGGCGAACGTGTTGAGCCCAATCGGTACGGCGGCGGCGGCGCACCTGGACGGCATTGACCTTGCGGGAAAGACGGGAACGGCGGACATCGTGGCCGGGCGTCAGAAGAACAGCTCGGACAAGAGCACGCTGCCGCATTCGTGGTTTGTGGGGATGACGCCGCGGAGGAATCCTGACATTGTGGTGGCGGTGTTGTGGGAGCACGGGTATTGGGGGAATTACTCGGCGATGCTGGCGGCGCAGGTGATTGATACGTATGTGACGAAGCAGAGGAAGGGGTCGGGGAATTTGAAGATGGAAGAGGTGGCGGTGCCGAAGACCGAGGCGCCGAAGACGGCGGGGGATGTTGGGGCGGCGCCTAGCGCGGAGTGAGGAAATGATTGGATCGCGGTTTCGGGATTTCGACTGGATGCTGCTGGGCATTGTGATGGTGCTGTCGGTGGTGAGTGTGCTGGAGATTCGGTCGGCTACCGAGATGACGAAGTTCCATGGGTTCCAGCAGAAACAGCTTGTGTTTCTGGGCGTGGGGCTGGTGGGGATGTTTGTCTTTGCGCTGGTGGATTATCACCGGCTGCTTCAGATTTCATACTGGGCGTATGGGGTCAGCATTGTGTCGCTGCTGGCGGTGAAGGTGGTGGGGACGAAGGTGCTGGGTGCTCGGCGATGGATTAATCTTGGCGGCGGGATTCACTTTCAGCCTTCGGAGTGGGTGCGGCTGGTGTTGATATTGGTGGCCGCGCGATTCTTCTGGGACATTGTGGAGAATGGGCGCGATTTGAGTTGGAAGGATATTGGCAAGGCGTTTCTGCTGATTGGCGTGCCGCTGATGCTGGTGTTGAAGGAGCCGGATTTGGGGACGTCTCTGACGTATCTGCCGGTGCTGGTGGTGGGGCTGTTTCTGGGCGGGATCAAATGGAAGCAGGCCGGGATTTTGGTTTTGGGGTTGTTGCTGGTGGTTGGAGTGGGGCTGTGGTCGGGCAAGCTGCTGAAGCCGTATCAGAGGCAGCGGCTGACGGCGTTTATGAATCCGGATAGCGATCCGATGGCTTCGGGATACCAGATTAAGCAGTCGCTGATTGCGGTGGGGTCGGGTGGGCTTTGGGGCAAGGGGCAGAGTAAAGGGACGCAGACGCAGGGAGACTTTCTGCCGATTCCATATACCGATTTTATTTTTGCTGCGTTCTGCGAGGAGCATGGATTTATTGGGGCGATTGGGGTGCTGCTGCTTTACTTTTTGATTTTGGTGCGGCTGATTCAGAATGCGCAGACGGCGGCCGATCCGCCAGGAAGTTTGATCGTGATGGGGATTGTGGGGGTGTTGCTCTTTCAGATCGCGGTGAATATCGGGATGTGCGTGGGGCTGATGCCGGTGACGGGGATTCCGCTGCCGCTGATGAGCTATGGCGGGTCGTCGATTATCTATATGTTTTTGGCGCTGGGGATCGTGATGAATGTACGGATGCGGCGGTTCGTGAATTGAGGCAGAGTGTAGAAGGTAGAGTGTAGAGCGTAGGGATTGAAATCGGAGGCGTGGTTAGGGTTTGCGCTCGGCCAGGTTGAAGACGAGGTTGTAGGGGTCGCGGATGTAGCAGCGGGGAATGGCGGGGTTGTCGTCGATGATTTCGCAGCCGGCGGCGAGGAAGTCGCGCTTGGATTGTTCGAGGTCTTCGACGAAGAATTCGAGGACGGGGCCGAGGGGTGGGGCTTCCTCGAGGTAGAGGCGGAAGGCGGTGGCATCGAGGCCGATGAGGTTGGCTCGGCGGAGGAAGATGGTGAGGCCGAGGTGGCGCTGATAGAAGCTGGTGGCGGCGCGGAGGTTGGTGACCTGAAGGATGATCTCGGGGGAAGCGGGCATGGAGGGTGCCTCCGGTGGGGATGGGAGAACTGTAGATGCGGGGTACCGGGAAAGCAATGGGGAACTGTTGGGTGCCAAGGGTTTAGACGGAATTGAGGGGCGGAGAAGCAAAGTGCCAAGTTTTGGTGCATACTAGAAGCAGACGATCTGCCATAGGGCTGATCGGTTACAGGGACTGCGGCACGGATGCGATGATTTTTCCCGTTGCAGCGGTTAACAAGTTTTAGCAACAAGACTTTTAGAAACAAGATTTTGAGAAGGCCGGCCAGGCGCGGATCAACTTCCGATGGCCGGACAGGTTTTGAGAATGAACGTAAACGGACGGTTAACGGCCCCGCCTCAGGTTGAGGTTGCGTTGGTCACAAACTCCGTTGACGGCATGGTGTCGAGGGGCAGAAACAGTGGGCCCACGACAGGCGGTACAACACTGGCAAAGTTTTCTCCCGGTTCCGGCACGCGGATGCGCGAAGAGCGCAGGATTTTGTGTGCGGGAAGGCGTGCTGTAGCGGGCGCGCACGGGTTTGGAATAGCTCCAGTCTCCGCGACTCATGTTTACATGGCTCAAGTTCTGTCCGTATCGCAGGAGGCTGCTGCAGGGAGCTAACGCAGTGCGTTAGAGCTTGTGCAGCGCGATCTTCGCTTGTTCTGCCAGAGCACGCCGGCTTGAGAGCCGGGTGCGAGGAGAAAGCAGAGCAATGTCGAAAGAAATTTATATATCCAGCACGCCCCATGAGACGCGGCTGGCGATTGTCGAAAAAGAAGAACTCACAGAGATTTATTACGAGCGCGAGAATGAGTACACGCTTGCAGGCTCGATTTACAACGGGCGTGTGACGCGCGTTCTGCCGGGCATGCAGTCGAGCTTTGTGGATATTGGGCTCGAGCGCGATGCGTTCCTTTACATTACGGACTTTATGGAAGAGGCCGGAGACGCTGCGGACTTTGATGGCGCGGCGTCGGGTGGTGGGGATCGTGCGCCTCGGGGTGAGCGGCCTCGGAGTGAGGGTCGTACGGAGGGACGCAGTGAGGGTCGCGGCGAAGGCCGTGGACGCGGGCGGCGCGATGGGCGCGATCGGGATCGTGGAAACCGTGAGGCGGTGCCGGCGGATCGCGGCGCGGAGAGCCCGGTTGAAGAGGCTCGGAGTTTTGCTCCGGTTGAGGATGAGGTGCTGGATGCGGCGCCGCGTGCTGGGGAAGAAGATGAGATTGGTGAGGGTGCTCCGGGTGCGGATGGTCAGCGCCGGTGGCGTGGACGTCGTGGACGGCGGCGGGGACGTGGGGTTGCGGGTGAGGCTTCGGCAGAGGCGCCAGTTGGGAATGAGGCGGATGAGTTTGGCGTAGAGACTGCTGCGCCGCGCGAGGTTGCTCCTCGTGAAGTTGCTCCTCGAGAAGAGGTGCGTTCGGCTGAGCGTCGGCCGGAGTCGCGTGAGGTTGGCGGCGATCGGGGTGGTGAGCGCGGCGGCCGTGATCGTGGTGGTAGAGATCGTGGTGGACGGGATCGCGGCGGCCGTGATCGTGGCGGTCGTGACCAGGGTGCGCGTGAGGCTTCTGGTGCGCGTGAGTCTGGTGGACGCGATTCGCGGCTGGATTCGGTGCGGGAGCGGTTTGCGCCGCGTGGTGCGCGGCCGGGTTCGGCGGACGATGAGTTTGTCGATCTGAGTGCGTCGGCGGGATCGCAGGCGGAGCCGTTTATTCTGCCGGGCGAGTCGCTGTCGAAGTATCGGCGGGGAGAGAATGGCGCGGCTGCGGAGCCTGCTAAGGCGTCGGGTTCAACGATTGCTGCGAAGCCTTCAACTGAAGTTACGCCGCTGGTTGGTTGGGATGGCGGAGCGGTGTTGCCGGGCGAGACGTTGCGGGCACGTGAGCCGCGGGGTGGTGAGTCGCGCGGCGAGTCGTCGTCGAGCGAGAGCCGTGGTGGAGATCGTGATCGTAATGATCGTGGAGACCGTGGTGGACGTGGACGGGATCGCCGGCGTGGACGCGATGAGCAGAAGGGACGCGGGGGCGAGCGCAAGGACGCACCGCGGACGGAGTATCGTGCGGAGCCGCGCGGGATCGATCCGGCGGAGGCTGTGATGCCGGCTGTTAGCTCGGCGCATGATGTGGCTGAGCGTGAGTATGAGCCTCAGTATGCGGGGCAGACGGATTTGGCACCGGTGGAGGCATTGGAGCCGGCGGCTGAGCATGAGGCGGAGTTCGAAGAGGCGATTTCGTCGGTGCATGATGCCGAGTTGCGGGAAGCTGTTGAGCTCCCGGAGCCGGAGTTTCATGAGACGACGGCGGAGTATGAGCCGGAGGAGAATGCGTCGGCTTCGTTCCGTGTGGACCCGGCGGGTGCGCGGGAGTTTCGGCAGAGCGGCACGGTGGAAGAGCCGGTTGCGGAGACTGTCCACGAGCCGGAGTTTACGAGTCTGCAGCCTACGGGTGAGCTGATCTCGGAGGTGGCGCATGCGGAGATTGTGCATGCTGATCCTACGGCTCCGATTGAGCATGAGGCGGTAGTGCAGTCGGTGCATGCGGCCGAGGCGGAGACGCCGGTGTCGATTGAGGGCGAGCGAGTGCACGCGCAGGACGCGGCGCAGGGATTTGCGCCGGGCGATGGGCAGCTTGAGGAAGAGCTGCTGGATGAAGAGGACGCTGAGATTGGGTCGCTGCATGCTGGCGCGTTTGATGATGACGTCGAGGAAGAGACGCTGGAGGGTGCGGCCGATTTGGGCAGCATGATTCGCGACATGACGATCGATGACATTACGGGTCTTGAGCCGGCTGAGATTGATGAAGAGGACGACGAGGACGAGGACTTCGACGACGACGGAGAGGATTTCGAAGAAGACGAGCTCGCGTCGAATGGCGAAGAGGATTTCGTCGAAGAGGAAGTTTCGGGAAGCCAGATCAGCGAGGCCGAGGAAGAGGAGTTTGCGGAGGCCTCGAGCTTTGATGAGAATGGCGATGCGCGCCCGGCCACGGTAGAAGGTCAGCCGGTAGTGCGTGACGGCGAGCGTGAGGGTGGTCGCGAAGGCGGACGCGAGGGTGGACGTCGTGGGCGTAGAGATGGACGTCGCGGGGGACGTGATCGTGAACGCAGTGGAAGCGGCGAGCGCAGCAGCAGCAGCGACCGCGGTGGCGAGCGTAGTTCGCGCGATGGCCGTGGCATGGCAAACTCGCGGCCTCGTGGCGGCGGACGGGATCGTGGCGGACGGTCGATGCAGTCGACGAACCTGCCGGCGATCAGCGACCTGCTGAAGCCGGGGCAAGAAGTCCTGGTGCAGATTGCCAAGGAGCCGATTGCGAAGAAGGGTGCGCGCATTACGTCGCACATTGCGTTGCCGGGACGGTTCCTGGTGTTCATGCCGACGGTGAATCATACGGGCGTGTCGCGGAAGATTGAGTCGGACGGCGAGCGGCGGCGGCTGAAGGAGATTCTGCTCAGCGAGAAGGGTGACGCGCAGGGCGGCTTTATTGTGCGCACGGCGGCGGCTGGAGCGAGCGAGGAGGAGTTGCGGAGCGATCTACGGTTCCTGCTCAACCTGTGGGCGGATATCAAGACGCGGTCTGAGTCATCGAAGAGCCCGGCGTTGATTTATCACGATTTGAATCTTGTGGAGCGGATTCTGCGTGACCAGGTTACGGATAATTTCTCCGCGATCTGGGTGGATACAGAGGATGCATATGAGCGCGTGCTGCGGTTCCTGCAGAGGTTCCAGCCTAGCTTGATTCGGCGCGTGAAGCTTTATACGAAGGACACGCCGCTGTTTGAGCAGTTCGGGATTACCGAGGAGATTAATACGGCGCTGCGGTCGAAGGTGTGGCTGAAGTCGGGCGGATCGATTGTGATCAACCAGACGGAGGCGCTGGTGGCGATCGACATCAATACGGGCAAGTATGTCGGCAAGACGGCTCGGCTTGAGGACACGATCGTGAAGACGAACTTGGATGCGATTCCTGAAATCGTTCGGCAGATTCGGCTGCGCGACTTAGGTGGAATTATCATCATCGACTTCATCGATATGGATGAGCGGAAGAATCGGAACAAGGTGATGGCTGCGCTGGAAGACGAGCTGAAGAAGGATCGCGCTCCGTCGAAGGTGCTGCAGTTCAATGATTTTGGACTGGTCGCGATTACTCGGAAGCGCGTGAAGCAGTCGCTGGAACGGACACTGTCAACGACCTGCGGAATTTGCGCTGGCACGGGTATGGTGAAGTCGCCGGTTACTGTTTGCAATGACATCTATATCGAGATGCGGAAGATGCATAAGCTGATCGAGAAGGGTGACATTATGCTGCGCGTGAATCCGGAAGTTGTGAAGCAGTTGAAGACCGGCGGAGCGAAGTGGCTGCAGGAGATGGAAGAGATGTCAGGCAAGACGATCCTGGTGAAGAGCGATCCTAGCCTGCATCCGGAGCAGTTTGATATCCACTAAAGGCAGGGTGTAGAGGGTAGAGTGTAGAGCGTAGAGAAAGACGAGCGGCGACCTTACGGTCGCCGCTCTTTTGTTTGCGGGTTCAGGAGTTCGTCGGTGGCGGGATGCGGGTCCAGATGGGGGGCTGGACGCGGTTGCGGCTAACGACGCGCCAGAGAATGAGGGACGCGGCTGAGAGGCAGACTAGGACAGCGATTAGGGAGGCCTCGGGACCGAATTGTCCGCCGGTCAGAATGTTTGGGCCATGCAGGGTTCCGGTGAAGAAGCCTTTGGCGGCGCCGGTTCCTGAGACGCTCATGCCGTATACGTTACCTTCGGTGAAGTTCCAGGCAGCGTGGAGACCGATGGGAAACCAGAGGCGTCGGGTGAGGGCGTAGGCGGCGCCGAGAAGCACGCCGGCTTCTACGGCGATCGCGATGGAGCTGACGATGGTTGCGCCGGGATTGAAGGCGTGAGCGGCGCCGAAGAGGGCTGAGGTTATGGCGAGAGCCCACCAGGTGCCGGCTAGTCCTGCGATCAGGCGAAAGAGAAAGCCTCGGAACATGATCTCTTCGATGATGCCCGCCGAGAGAGCAGCGATAATGCCTGCGCCTAGCCTGGATGCAGAGCCCCAGCCGTTTGGGTGGTAGACGGAGAAGGCCCAGAGGAGAAGCATGGTTGCGGAGAAGAGGCAGAAGCCGAGGACGAGGCCGCCGGCGAATTCGCGGAAGCCTCCGGTGTTGTCGAACTCGGTTAGGTGCACGCGTTCGATGAGGCGAGTTCCGCCGAGGTAGGCAGCTAGCATGATCGCGACGGCTAGGAGGTTGAGTATGCGATTGGGCAGGTGGCCGTGAGCGAGCACCTGTAAGGCAATCAGGAGCCCGATGGCGATGGTGAAGTTCAGGAAGCCGAGGCCGAATTGTTTGAGTGCGTGTTTGGTATCAGCGCGCATGGGTTTCCTTCGTTCGGAGATGTGGGTTGAGGGGGGCGGTTAGGGGTGGGTGGCCCAGGCCATGCCGTCGGGTTCGGCGATGTTGGGGATGTGGGCGGTGATGGTTAGGGTGTTGAGGTCGATGATGGTGATTTTGTTGTCGGGGGTGTTGGCTACGAAGGCGCGGTTGTTGGTGGGGTCGATGAGGATGCCGGCTGCGCCGGTGCCGATGGGGAGGCGCTTGATGGCTTTACGTGTGGCGGTGTCGAGCATGACCAGGTCGGGATTGCCGAGGAGAGAGACGAGAACGTGCTTGCCGTCGGGGGTGAATTTGAGGCGGTTGGCGCTGCGGACGTCGGGGTGGAGGGTGTCGATTACTTTTTTGGCGGCGTAGTCGATGATGGAGATCGTGCCGTCTTGCGCGTTGGCTACCCAGATTTCTTTGTTGTCGGGGGAGAGGTCAAAGCCTTCGGAGCCGTGGCCTACGGGGACTACGGTTTCGTTCCAGTCTTTGCGGGTGGGTGGAGGGCCGGGCGGCGGGTGCATACCGGCGGGCGGTTTCATTCCGGGGGGTGGGCCTTGTTGCGGGAGGGTTTGCATGTCGATGAGGCTGACCGTCGCGGACGCTACGTTGCTGGTGATGATGTGTTGGAGGTCGGGCGAGACGTAGATCATGTGGGTGCGGTTTTGGCCGGTGCCGAGGACCCAGTCGACTTTTTGAGTGGCGGGATCGAAGCGGCCGATGACCTTGGCGCCTTCGGCGGTGAAGTAGAGTTTGCCTCCGACGAAGGTGAGGCCGTGGGGGCCGTTGAGGGGGCCGAGGTCGATGGAGGCGAGGGCGGTGTGGTGGATGAGGTCGAGGACGGCGAGGGTGTGGAAGGCGCCGCCTCCGTAGTTGGAGACGTAGGCGGTGGTGCCGTCGGTGGAGGCGATGACCTCGTGGGGGTCGGGGCCGACGGGGAGGGTGTAGAGGACTTTGAGGGTGGTGGGGTCGATGACGGAGAGGGTGTGGTCGTGCTTGGAGAGGGCTAGGAGGGTGGTCTGCGCGAGCGCGGTGGTGGAGAGGGTTAGGGCGAGGAGGGAGGTTGCGGTGCGGAGAGGGAGTCGCATGGAGAGAGGTTACTCCGGTTTGGATTTCTCGGTGAGGGATTGCATGAAGTCGGCTACGTGGGATTTGGTGGGGTCGTTGAGGGAGCGGAGACCTTGCACTACGCCGGTTTGGTCGGCGGCGGAACGGTTTTGATTGAACTTGCGCTTGCCTTCGACGCGGGAGATGGGGAGCTCGAAACCGACGATGGCTTTTAGCTGGCCGTCGATGTAGTTGGCGGGGGCGTCGGTGACTTTCCACGGGCTGGGGAAGGTGGACTCGTGGAGGTCGGTGAGGCGGGTTACGATTTCGCGGAGGCGGGTGGGGTCGTCGAAGAAGGTGATGGGGCCGTAGGCGTGGATGGCTGCGTAGTTCCAGGTGGGAACGACGCGGTGGGTTTCCTGCTTGGCGGGATACCAGTTGGGGGTGACGTAGGTGTCGGGGCCGTTGAAGATGAGGAGGGCTTCGGTGGCGGGGTCGGTGTGCTGCCATTGGAGGTTGGCGCGGGAGACGTGGCCGAGGATGGTGCCGAAGGTGCCGCGGTCGGGGTCGAGGAGGATGGGGAGGTGCGTGGCGACGAGGCCGGAGGAGGTGAGGGTGACGAGTGCGGCGAAGGAGTTGCGCTGCATGTCGGCGTGGAGGGTGGGGAGGTCGTCGACGAGGAAGTCTTTGGGGGTGTACATGAGGTAGCTCCGGCGGTTGGGCTGTTGGCTCGATGATACTTGGCCGCCGCCGGAGGTTGGGGATACGCTGCGATTGTATTGGTGAAGGGGGGCCGGGGATAAGAAGGCATACCCGGGGGCTAAAGCCCACCACATTTGCGGGCCTATGAAACCCAAGACTGAAGCCTTGGGGTACCTAGAAGCGAGCGGCTTGATAGCTATAGCGAGTGCCTTGGGTGCTTGGAATCAAGAGCCTTGAGGTTACCTAGAAGCGAAAATTTGTAGGCAAAAAGCAAATGGTGGTTTCGTTGGACACTAACTCTAGAAGGCGAAGCGCGAGGTGAAGACGTAGGCGTGGTTGTAGGTGTGGAAGGTGGAGGTGGCGACCTGGAAGCCCGATCCGAAGATGAGGGCGAGGCGGTTGCCGGGGGTGTGACGGAAATTGATCTTGCTGACCATGAAGCCGGGCGAGACGAAGGTCTGATTCTTTCCGTTGTTGGGACCTTCATGGTAGTAGTTCGAGTTGAATTCGATTTCGGGCCAGAAGATTTTTGCGACGCGGGCCTGGAGAGTGGTGTTCCAGGTGATGGTGCGGCCGATAGTGGAGGCGTCGCTCTTGGGGAGGATGGCGCCGATGGTGGATTGAATCGCGAATGGTCCGAAGCCTTTGCCGCCCATGACGGTGGGCGTGATGGTGGAGACGAGGGCGCCGTTCTTATAGCTGCCGGTGGGGACGGAGACGGCGACCTGGCCGCCGATGGAGTAGGCGTGATGCTTGTCGGGGCTGGCGAAGGGGCGGAACTTGACGACGAAGGAGAAATCGCCGGCGCCGTCGATGACTTTGGGATTGTGGTGCTGGATGTAGGGGGGAAGGTCGATGTCGATTTCGGTGTTGGCCCAGGGGATGAGGTTGAGGCCCTTGCCGTTGGTGAAGATGTCGGTTGCGGTGCGGGCGGGGGTGTACTCGTGGACGTAGTCGAAGCGAAAGAGCTGGACCATCTGCGCGGAGGGTGCGATGACGGGGATAGGATAGGAAGGTTGCCGGGCGAGCGTGGCGCGGACGCGGCTCTCCCAGGCGGAGAAGAAGTTGGTGTTGGTGGTTTGGGCGGTGGTGGTCTGGGCGAAGGCGGCGGTGGAGCTGAGCGCGATGAGGCAGAGGGAGAAAAGAAGCGAAGGGAGACGGTTTTTCTGGTGCATGGAATCTTTCTCGCGACGCGGGCTCGGATACGGCAGATGAGGTTCGCTCGCTGGATGCGGATGATTTCTGTTTTGAGTTACCGGCCAAGTGTAGGGAATGTAGGCGCGGTTGAACATCGGTCACTTGAAGGGCTTGGCTATCGATCAATGGGATGAGAGAGGGCCCGAACCGATGTGGGGAAGCGGTTCGGGTGTGCGGTGCGGGTTAGTGCGCGTGTGGGGCGAAGAAGTGGGCGAGGGTGAGGGTGCGGTAGAGGATGATGAGCGTCATCGCGATGAGGTAGACACGGAGGGTGGTGAGGGCGAAGCGCACGGTTGGCGTGAGGTGCATGAGGCCTAGGCCTTCGGAGGTGCACTTCTGCTCGTGGACGTCGTCGAGTGGATGGATGACGTAGAGGTGCGTTTCATTCGGGGTGGGTTGGGTTGCGGCGGCGGCCATGGTGGCTCCTTTCGGGATTAGTTGAAGAGGTTGGGTAGAAGGACTTGCGCGGCGAGGATGAGTGAGAGCGCGAAGAGGACGATGATGATCGACCAGTTGATCCAGTTGTTCCAGGGGCGGTTGACCCAGCGATCACCTAGCAGAGCGCGGTCGTTGAGGAGGAGTTGGAGGAAGATGATGGCCGAGGGGAGGATGAGGCCGGCGAAGACTTGCACGCTGACGATGACCAGTTGCAGCGGTAGATGTGGGAGGAGAACGATGCCCGCGGCGGCGAAGACGCAGATCGCGTAGACGGCGTAGAAGCCGGGAGCTTCCGAGGGCTTTTTGTGGAGGGAGTGCTGCCAGCCGGCGACTTCTCCATAGGCCCAGGCGCTGGCGAGAGAGATGGCCGTTGTGCCGAGGACGGCGGCGTTGACCATGAGCAGAAGCAGCGCGTGATGGATGAAGATGCCGCTGCGGTGCGGGAGGATGATGGCGATGGATTGGGCTAGTTGTGCGGGGTCGGTGAAGGGGATGTGGTGGTTGTAGGCGAAGGCTCCGGTGAGCATCATGGCGCCGGCTACCAGGACGGTGAAGATGGCTCCGATGAGCGTGTCGAGGCGCGCCCACTTGAGGTCGGCGAAGCGGAGGCGCTTTTCAGCGACGCAGCTCTGCTGGAAGAAGAGTTGCCATGGAGCGATGGTGGTGCCGACGATGGCGATGATGAGGAATACGAGGTCGCCGGTTTTGCCGGTGTGAGGGAGTGAGGGGACGAAGGTGTTGTGGAGGGCTGCGGACCAGTTGGGGTGAAGGAGTGCGGCGGCGATGAACCAGGTGATGTCGAGGAGGCAGAGGATGACGACGATGCGCTCCCAGCGGCGGTAGCTGCCGGTGGCGATGAGGCCGACGAGGGCGAGGGCCGCGATGGGCACCGAGATGATGGGCGCTACGCCGAGACCGCGCATGGCGAGCGAGATCGCGGCGAATTCGGTGATGAGGGTGAGGAAGTTGACGGCTAGTAGGTCGAACAGGGAGAAGCGGCCCCAGGCTTTGCCGAAGCGCTCGTAGATCATGGCGGCGTGGCCTTTGCCGGTGGCGATGCCGAGGCGTGCGACCATCTCCTGCACGAAGTAGCAGATGGGGAGGAGAAGGACGAGGACCCAGAGCAGGTGGAGGCCGTATTGACCTCCGGCCTGCATGTAGGTGGAGACGGCGCCGGCGTCGTTGTCGGCTTCCATGACGATGAGGCCGGGGCCGAAGGCGACGAGGAAGCTGAGCAACGTCCGCTGCCAGGGGCGACGGACGCGAATGGCGTGGGTGGGTGCGAGTTGAGGTTGGAGGAGGGTCATGGACGCGGACCTCCTTCGATGTTGGTGTTGGGAGCGAGGGTGGGCATCCACGTGCTGATGAGGTGGGCGCCGTCGGTGCGCCAGACGCGGATGAGCGTGGGGCGGCGGGTATCGATGTAGGTGGTGATGTTGAGGGACATGGGTCCTCCTGACTGCATGCGGCTGCATGCGAGTGGAGGCGACGACGAAGGCGTGCTTGTGGGCACGTGTTGATTCGGGTCGCGTGTGCCGTGGTTGGGCACTGCGCGCGGAGGGGAGGGTGACGCCTTCAGGTCTTGAAGCTTGGGAAGAAGACTACCGTACTACCTCACCTGGCGAACGCAGCGCAGGAGGGCGTCCGAGGACTCGGAGGTTCCTTTGTGGTTGAGTTCGTCATGAGGTGCTCCAGTAAGATGGTTGGTATGCATTAGAAGCATACCCCCCTACGGTATACGAGTTTTATGCGGGATGCAAGGTGGGGATCCTTTGTGAAAGCGTGGTGGCGGCGCTCAGGAGTTTCGCGTACAAGAGTGTTGTGATGATGCGAGCGAGATTTGGGTTGAGAATGGCGGCGCTGTTAGTCGGTTGCATTGCGTGCTTGGGGATGTTGCGGGCGCAGGCGCCGGTGACGGTGGACGTGGATCTTGCGAAGCCGGTGGGGGTGTGGGAGCCGGCGTATGCGTGGTTCGGGTATGACGAGGGGAACTACTCGACTACGGTGCTGGGGAGGGAGTTGCTGGGGCAGCTGCATGATTTGAGTGCGGCGCCGGTTTATATTCGGGCGCATCATTTGCTGACGTCGGGGGATGGGGTGCCGGCGTTGAAGTGGAGTTCGACGAATGTGTACAGCGAGGATGCGAGTGGGAAGCCGGTGTATGACTTTCGGTTGATGGATGGAATCTTCGACGCGTACAAGGCTGAGGGCGTGAGACCGGTGGTGGAGTTGGGATTTATGCCGAAGGATTTGGCGGCGGTGCTGCCGGGGAAGCCGGACCAGCCGTACAAGATTTTGTATCCGAAGGACACGCTGGCGGGGGCTTCGAATAATCCGCCGAAGGATTATGCAAAGTGGGAGGAGTTGGCGCGGGTGGTGACGGCGCATTTGGTGGAGAGGTATGGGAAAGAGGCGGTGCTGTCGTGGTACTTCGAGGTTTGGAATGAGCCGGACATTGAGTACTTTCATGGGACCGAGGATGAGTATCTGAAGCTGTATGACTATGCCGTGGCGGGCGTGCGGGCTGCGCTGCCGGGTGCGCGGGTGGGTGGGCCTGCTACTACGAGTCCTCGAAATGATCATGCGTATGGATACCTGCAGAAGTTTTTGGAGCATGCGGCTTCGGGGAAGAGCGCGGCTACGGGAGGTGTGGTGCCGCTGGATTTCATCAGCTTTCATGCGAAGGGGCAGCCGGTGATTGAGGGCGGCAAAGTGACGATGGGGATCGATCGCGAGCTGAAGGATGTGGATCGCGGGTTTGGGTTGGTGGCTAGCTTTTCGAAGTTTGCGAAGCTGCCGATTTTGTTGAGTGAAGCTGATCCTGAGGGATGTGCGGCTTGCTCGTCGAAGGTGAATCCGGCGAATAACTATCGCAATGGAACGTTGTATCCGGCGTATACGGCTGCGGCGTATGCGCGGCTGTTGGATCTGGCGGCGAAGCATCGGGTGAATTTGTTGGGGATGCTTAGCTGGTCGTTTGAGTTTGAGGGGCGGGATTATTTTGAGGGGTTTCGTGATCTGAGTACAAATGGGGTGGATAAGCCGGTGCTGAATGTGTTTCGGATGCTGGGGATGATGGGGGGCGAGCGGGTGTCGGTGGAGAGCTCGGGCGCGGTGCCGATGGAGGCGATGATCAGCACGGGCGTGCGCGGCGATGCGGATGTGAATGGGCTGGCTACGCGGGAGGGGAGGAGCGCGTCGGTGCTGGTGTGGGATTACCACGATGTGGCGGAGGGTGGTGGGGGTGCGGCCGTGGAGGTGCGGGTGAAGGGATTGCCGGTGGGCGTGCGGCGAGCGCTCGTGCAGCGGTATCGACTGGATGAGACGCATAGCAATGCGTATACCGCGTGGAAGGCGATGGGGTCGCCGCAGACGCCGAGCGCGGAGCAGGTGGCGGCGCTGAAGAGGGCGGGTGGTTTGGAGTTGTTGGGGTCGCCGGGGTGGGTGGACGTGGATGCGGGGAGCGTGAGGGTGGAGACGAAGTTGGAGCGGGAGTCGATGGAGTTGATGCGGTTGAGTTGGTGAGGCGGGGAATGCCTACTTGACTGTCAGGGTCTGGACGGCACTGCGAAGTGCGGCATCGAGGCCGGCCAGGTCGCGCTCGCCGATCCCTTTCCAGAGTCTGCGGTCCAGGGCTTGCGCAATCTTTCGCGCCTTGATAAGGATCTGCTGCCCCTTGCCGGTTAACTCGGCTACCAGGACGCGATGGGTCGCTTGGCTGGGCGATCGCCGGACCCATCCCTGGGCCTCCATCATGGCTAGCGTCGCCTGACCTGACTGCGGCGTCACGGAGCATAGGCGCGCCATCTTTGCGCCGGAGATGCCGGGATTTTCGGCGACGGACCACAGCATGCGGAGCTGGGATGTCGTAATGCCGAGGGGCTGTAACTCTTCGTCGAGCACCACCCTGCATCCCTGCAGGACGGCCTTCATCCTCGAGATGCGCTCCAGGACCGGCTTGCTGATGTATAGCTCGGCTGGCTTCCGCGCGGATTGTTTTTTCGTCTTTAAAGAATCCATATCAGCTACCTGATATTCTATATCAGGTAGCTGATATGGCCTACGACGCAAACTGGAAACCTAAATACAACCCATGGGCGATCGCCCTAACGGTGACGCTCGCCACGTTCATGGAGGTGCTGGACACCTCGATCGCGAACGTTGCGCTGCCGCACATGGCCGGCTCGCTGGGCGCGTCGCAGGACGAGGCGACGTGGGTGCTGACCAGCTACCTTGTAGCGAGCGCGGTGATCCTGCCCATTTCGGGGTGGTTGTCGGACCGGTTTGGGCGCAAGCGGTTTTACATTACGTGCGTGATTATGTTCACGGCATGCTCGCTGCTGTGCGGGCTGGCGCCGACGCTGCCGTTTCTGATCGTCGCTCGCGTGCTGCAGGGACTCGGCGGCGGCGGCCTGGCACCTTCGGAACAGGCAATTTTGGCGGACACGTTTCCGGTGGAGAAGCGTGGTCAGGCGTTTGCGGTGTATGGCATGGCTGTGGTGGTTGCTCCGGCTATTGGGCCTACGCTGGGCGGATGGATCACGGACAACTTCAATTGGCACTGGATCTTTTTTATCAACATTCCGATTGGGCTGTTTTCGATCTGGCTGAGCTCGCGCATGGTGGAGGACCCGCCGGCGCTGATCGAGCGACGCAAGGCTTCGGTGGGAAGGAAGGTTGACTTCACCGGGCTCGCGCTGGTTGCGTCGGGCGTGGGCGTGCTTGAGTTCTTCCTCGATAAGGGACAGGAAAAGGACTGGTTCGGCTCGGATCTCATTACGACGGCAGCTGTCGTTGCGGCGGTGTTGCTGGTGACGTTTGTTTTTTGGGAATGGAACCACGAGGATCCGATCGTCGATCTCAAGCTGCTGAAGAACCGGAACTTCGGGACGGCGGTTTTCCTGCAGTTGGTGCTCGGCATGGTGCTGTTTGGGTCCACTGTGCTGATCCCTCAATACCTGCAGACGCTGCTTGGGTTTACTGCGCAACTTGCGGGCGAAGCGTTGAGCCCTGCGGGATTCGTAATGATGTTCATGATGTTTGTTGCGGGCCGGCTCATTGGGAAAATGGATCCGCGATTGCTTGTCTGTATTGGCTACGTGATTACTGCGGTGGGGCTTTATAACCTGACGCGACTGTCGCTTGACACTAGCTTCGCGACCATCACGCAGTGGCGCATGTTCCAGGTGATTGGGCTGCCGCTGGTGTTCATTCCTATCAGCACGCTCAATTATGTGGGGGTGCCGACGACGAAGATGAATCAGATCTCGAGCCTCTCTAACTTTGCGCGTAATCTCGGTGGCAGCGCGGGTACGGCTCTGCTGACTACGTTCCTTGCGCGTACCGCGCAGACGCATCAGATGCAGCTCGCCGCACATAGCGGAGCCGGCAGCGCAGGCTATAACAACTACATCTCTCACGTCACCAATATGGCGCAGTCGCAGGGGATGAACGCCACCCAGGCTGGCCAGGTGGCGGTCGGGTATGCATACCAGCAGATGCTTCGGCAGGCAAGCATGTTGAGTTACAAGAACGCGTTCGCGCTGCTGGCGGCTGTCATTATGTGTCTCACGCCGTTGCCGTTTGTTATGCGCCTGCCTGGCAAGGCGGCTAAGCCCTCACCGGAAGCTGCGGGGCACTAGAGGGGGCCGTCTTTGAGGGGGGTGCCGAAGTTTGGGGTGCCGTCGGGGTTCCAGGTGAAGCGCTGGGCGCGGACTGCGCGGTTGGCGGCGGTTGGGGCGTCGGCGGATTTGGCGGCGTAGAGGAGCCAGTACGTGCGGTCCTCGGCGATAGCGAAGGTTCCGCGGCCCGGGCCGTAGATGTTGTTGGCGGGTGAGGCGGAGAAGACGGACTGCGGGGTCTTCTTCCAGTTGTTGCGATCGAGCGGGTCGCCGCCCTGGAGGGTGAGCAGGCCGAGGCAGTAGAGCGGCGAGGCCGTGTCAGATGCGGAGTACACGATGAAGACTTTGTGGCCGTGGTAGACGGCGGTGGGGCCTTCGTTTACGGGATAGGTGCGCGTGCTGCCGGCGCCTTTTTCCCAGGGAAACTCGGGCTCAGCGATGAGGGAGGGGGCGCCCGAAGGGTGGAGGGGATCGGCGAGGCGAACGATCTGGATGGCGTTCTCGCCGCGATCGACGGTGACGTACATGAGGTAGTACTTGCCTTTGAGAGTGAGGATGGAGGGGTCGATGGCGGGACGGTTGTCGAGATTGAGGGGGCCGCGGAAGGTGTAGCTGCCTAGAGGATCGTCCGTGTCGGATTCGAGAACGTAGATGGCGTGCTGGCCGCCTGGTGGCTGGGCGGTGAAGTAGATCCACCAGCGGTTGGCAATGTGCCAGAGCGTGGGCGACCAGAGTTGCTCCATCGGTTCGGATGGGGTGAAGACGATTTTGGATTCGGTGGAGGCGGTGGGGATGGTGGTGCCGCTCCAGATGGTGATGTTGAGACCGGTGGTGGCGAGGAGGAGATAGCGGCCGTCGACCGGGTGGAGGGTGATGAAGGGGTCGGCGTGGGCGAGGATGGGGTTCGCGGGCGCGGGGTTGGGGACGGACTGCGCTGTGCTGACGATGCAGAGTGTACCCATGACCGCGCTGCCGAGTAAGAGCTTGCTGATGCTAGCCAAAATGTGGCGATGCGAGGTCATGGGCGAGTTTGATTAGCGGCCTTGTTCTTCGAGGTATTTTTCTACTTCGAGGGCGGCCATGCAGCCGGTTCCGGCGGCGGTGATGGCCTGGCGGTAGCGGCGATCCTGGACGTCTCCGCAGGCGTAGACGCCGGGGATGCGCTGGCCCATCATGGAGACGAAGACGTTCTCCTGTGTCTTGATGTAGCCGTCGGCGTCGAGGTCTAGCTGGCCTTCAAACATGCGGGCGTTGGGGATGTGGCCGATGCCCAGGAACATAAAGCTGACGGGAAGCGTCCAGCGTTCGCCGGTTTTTTTGTTGAAGAGCTTGAGGCCCTTGAGGTCCTTCTCTTCTACGCCGAGGACTTCTTCGACGAGGGTGTTGTGGAGGAACTCGATTTGGGGGTGGGCTACGGCGCGCTCGAGCATGATTCTTGAGGCGCGGAAATTTTCGCTGCGGTTAATCAGCGTGACCTTGGTGGCGAAGCGGGTGAGGAAGAGGGCTTCTTCCATGGCGCTGTCGCCGCCGCCGATGACGGCGATCTCTTTGCCGCTGGCGAAGAAGCCATCGCACGTCGCGCAGGAGCTGACGCCGAAGCCGATGAGGGCTTGCTCGGAGGGTAGGCCTAGCCAGCGGGCGGAGGCACCGGACGCGATGATGAGGGAGCGGGTGTGGATGGTGTCCTTGCCGATGCCGAGGGTGAAGGGCGTGGTGGTGAGGTCGACGGTGGAGAGGTGGGCCATGCGGAGCTCGGCGCCGAAGCGGGTGGCTTGCTTCTTCATGTTCTCGATGAGCTCGGGACCCTGGACGCCGTCGGGCCAGCCGGGAAAGTTTTCGACGAGGGTGGTGATGGAGAGCTGGCCGCCGGGCTCGTGACCTTCGAGGACGAGGGGCTTGAGGTTGGAGCGGGCAGCATAGATGGCGGCGGTGAGGCCTGCGCAGCCGGAGCCGAGGATGACGGTGTCGCGGATTTCGATCTGATCGGACATAGAGATTTGATTGTATCGGTTTGGAAACGGTGCAAGGGCGGGGATTAGGATGGGGATATGGCTGATCTGGTGTTGGTATACGGTTTACGGCTATTGCCGGCGGATGAAGTTGAGGCGGTGCAGGCTGCGCCGATCAAGTTGAAGAATGGGCATGATGCCCAGGTGACGATGCATATTGTGGAGGGCAGCCGCGAGCAGATTGAGGCGCAGCTGCGGCATAGTATCGATGCATTCTTCGATTTTTATCCCGAGATTTAGGGCGGTTATCGGCAGCTTGAGGGCTGTTTCACAATAGGACACGCGTGTGGGTTTGGCGTTCTGCGACGAAGTGAGTTGCAGAGGCTAGAGTGTGATGCGTGTTCGCGGTTGGGTGTGGGGCGGGTTGCTGTTGGCGGGTACGGTGGGCGGCGGAGCGCTCGCGCAACAGCGGGACGAACGGGCTCCTGCGGAGAGTGTCGGGGCGGAGCTGCGCTTGCTGGCTTCGCGCGCGGGCGTGGTGTTTGTGGGGCAGGTGGAGAAGATTGAGTTCAAGGACCAGCCGGCCGGTGAGCCGGGTGGCGGGGTGGTGGAGATCACGTTTTCGGTGCAGCAGCCGGTGCTGGGGGTTGTGGGCGGCTCGTATGTGATGCGGGAGTGGGCGGGGCGGTGGACGGGCGGGCAACAACATTTCCAGGTGGGACAGCGCGCGATGTTTTTTTTACATACGCCGAGTGTGGGCGGATTGAGCTCGGCGGTGGACGGGATGATGGGCGTGGTGCCGGTGGTGCCGATGGGCGCGAATGGAGTGGCTCTGCTGGATGTGCGCTGGCTGGCGACGCGGGTGCGACGGGCGCAGGGTGCTCCGCTGGCAGGTGCTACGGGGACTTCAACGGGTGGGATTGCGCTGGTGGATGGGGTAGCGGCGACGAAGGCCTGGCAGACGAGTGAGATGGCGGAACCGAAGGGCGTTCGGCTGCCGGAGGGGTTACTGCCTCGGGAGGGAAGTCCGGCACCGTTACAGGGAGTGAGAGTGGAGCAGAGCTTGGGAACGGGGTGGGTGAAGGAGGTGGACGATGCGCGTCGCTAGGCAATGGGGACACATGTTGTTGATGGCTGGCCTGGTGTTGGGCGCGGCGAGTGCGTGGGCTGGCGGTCCGCGGTTTATCACGGGCACTAGTGGTTATCCGATGGCAGGCGTGCCGATGGCCTGGTATACGAATGCGCCGATGTATTTTACGGACCCGGGTAATCTGAGCGCTACGGTGACGCATGCGCAGGCGGATGCGATGGTGGCGGCGGCTGCGGCGGTGTGGAATATTCCTACGGCGAGTGTGATGGTGACGCAAGGGGGCGAGCTTGCGGAGCATGTTGAGGCCAATGGGGCAGATGTGAATGTGTACTTCAACGGAACGGCGATGGTGTTTCCGGCCGACGTTCAAGCGACGAACTATGCGTCGGTGCAGATTCCCGTGATTTATGACAGCGATGGGAGTGTGATCGATATGCTGCTGGGGAGTGGGGCGAGCGGTCCGGGCGAGTGCCGGCAGAATGGGGTGGTGGAGAGCGTGGACAGTTTCGGATCGACTGGAACGATCCAGCATGCGGTTATCGTGCTCGACGGGCTGTGCGTGGGTTCGGACCCAAACCAGCTGACGCAGATGCAGTATCAGTTGACGCGGGTGTTTGGGCGGGTGCTGGGGCTCGCCTGGTCGCAGTTGAACGACAATGTGTTCACGGCAGTGCCGCAACCCACGGCTGCGCAGATGGCCTTGTGGCCGCTGATGCATCCGATCGATGTGATCTGTGGGAACTATAGCTACCAGTGCATGCAGGGTCCGTTCACGCTGCGGCCGGATGATATCAATGCGCTGGTGACGCTGTACCCGGTGGCGAGCAGTGGAGGAGGAAAGACGCAGAGCAACCTGAATTCGGTGTCGGTCAATGGAACGGTAAAGTTTCCGACGCAGCAGGGGATGGAGCTGGTGAATGTAGTGGCTCACCGAATCATTGTGGGACAGGACGGCAACTGGGAGCCGAATCCGGTGTATTCGAGCACGACGGGTTATCCGTTTCAACAGAACGGTGGGAATCCGATAACCGGAGTTGAGCCTGCAAGCGAGAATGCGGGAGCGGGTGCGGCGGCCGATGAGGGGGTGTGGAGTATGCCGCACATTGCGGCGGGACCGCAGGGCGCTTACCTGTACTTTGTGGTGGAACCAGTCAATCCGTTGTACGTTGGGGATCATGCGGTTGGGCCCTATCAGCGGCCGGTGATCTCGATGTCAGGGTCGGGGACACAATCCGGGATGATCTCTATCCAGGCGGGTGCGTCGGGGACCATGACGATATCGCAGAGCAATGCGTCGGCGAACTGGTGCCAGAATGCGGATTCAGTGGAGACGAACCCTCCGGCTTCTAGCTCGACGGGATGGTGGAATGGGCCGATATGTTTTGCGGATTACACGGCGTGGCGCAAGACGGCAGTAAATGCGAACACTAGCTGGACGATTGAGGTGGCGGCGCTGAATGAGGCGGGAGTGGGGTCGGTGCAGAAGCTGCAGCCGGTGATTGGGGTATGGAACCAGGCGGATGCGACGGGGACGCTGCCGACGGTGGCGAGCCAGGCGGCTGCGATGAATTCGATGGTGCTGGGGATGACACAGTTGCGCGTGTGGGCTGCGGCGAGTGCGTCGACCTACCGGATTGCGATTGCGGACCAGTTTTGGGCGGGGCGGCCGGACTTCAACTATACGGCGCGGATACTGTATGCGAGCGGTGTATCACCGGCGACGCTGAGCGCGGCGGGCGGGCTGATCACGATTAGCGGCATGGGATTTCAGACGGGCAACGAGGTGTTGATTGATGGCGTGTTGGCGACGGTGCAGAGCTGGACGTCGACGCAGATTGTGGCGCTAGCTCCGTCGATGACGACGGCGAGAGCGGCCAGCGGGACGGCGGTGGATGTCGAAGTGCTGGATGCAACGACGGGGGGAGTGACGGACATCGCGGGAGCGCTGACTTACAACCTGGGGACGAAGGACGTGGTGACTCTGGTGTCGGCTCCGGCGTCGCTGGAGACGCTGGCTATGGCGGCTACACCGTTTGCGGTGCGGGTGTATGCGTCTGATGGGGTGACGCCGGCGAAGGGCGCGAGTGTGAGTTTTGTGGTGGCGGGTAGTGGCGGCGGCGCGGCGGTGGCGACGGGTTGCGGCGCGCAAACGGGGTGCGTGTTGAAGACGGATGCGACGGGGCTGGCGTCTACGCCGCTGATGGGGATTGCGCCGGGTAGCGTGACAGTGAGTGGAACGGAGGTGAGTGGTGGCGCTTCGGTGAAGGTGACCATCGCGGATGCGAATGTTGTGCAGACAGTGACGATCGGCGCGACGGCACAGTACCTGGCAGCGGGAGCGGCGGGGAGTTGGGGATTGTCGTTGACAGCAGTGCAGGATGCGGTGGTGGCGGTAGGGGTTCCGGTGGTGTGGTCGAGCGCGGCGAGTGGGTTTACGCTGGCGCCGGCTACGGGAACGACGGCGACGAACGGGACGGAGGCAGTAGTGGCGCAGGTTGGCGCGATTGCCAGCGGGTCGACGAACGTGGTGATGGGGTGTGCGTGGACTAGTGTGTGCGCGAGTTGGACTGTGTACGGGGTGGCGGCGTCGCAGTGGATGATTGCGGTGTCGAGTGGCGGCGGGCAGAGCTTGGTGGAGGGTGTGACGCCGGCAGTGGTGACGCTGCTGGTGACCGACGGCGCAGGGCATGCTTTGCCGGGGGCAACAGTGAATGTGTATCAGACGGCGTACGCGTGGGAGGGTGTGTGCGCGGCGAACGGTGTGTGCGCGTCGGCGCCTGTGCTGAAGACCGCGCGGAGTACGGCGGTATCGAATGGCAATGGGATAGTGCAGGTGACGCCGATGGAGGTGTCGGGCGTGGCGCAGGTGGTGAGAATTGCGGCTGCTACGGGGACAAGCGGGTTTGCTACTACGTCGGTGTTGGTGGCGCCGTAATGGTGAGTAGTGAGGGTGAAGTGTACGGGCGAGAGCAAATGCAGGGGTCTCTCCACTCCCCTTCGACTGCGCTCAGGGTTCCGTCGAGATGACTGGCGTTGGTGGTAGAGAAGCAGATTCCTTCGCTGCGCTGCGGAATGACAGCCAGAAAGGCAAGAGCAACGGCAGAGGCAAGGGCAAGAGCAACGGCAAGGGTAACGACAAGGAAGAGGTCAGAGTTTGGGGAGCGCATGAATGACAGCCTGTTGCTTCGAGTGATATCGAAGCAGCAGGCTGTGTTTGTGTGGAAGAGGGAGTGGTGTTAGACGGGTTCTACGGGGAGTAGCGAGTCGCGGGCCGGGGGACGCTTGATGGCTGCGAAGGCAAATGCCGCGATGTAGATGTAACAGATGGCGGGAATGAAGAAGGAGCGGTGCAGGCCGATGTGGTCGGCGACGATGCCCTGCAGCTTGGGGACGATGGCTCCGCCGAGGATGGCGCCTATGAGGATGCTGGAGCCCTTGCTGGTGAGCGGGCCGAGGTCCTGGATACCGAGAGTGAAGATTGAGGGGAACATGATGGAGTTGCAGAAGCCGACTGCCAGCATGGCGATCATGGCTAGGTGGCCATGGGTGAGGAGCGAGATGACGACCAGGGTGAAGGCGCCGATGGCGGCGACCGTGAGAACCGGGCCGGTGCGGACTCTCTGCAGGACGGCAGAGCCGACGAAGCGGCCAAGCATAGCGCCGCCCCAGTAGCACATGAGGAAGTAGCCAGCGATGGACTCGCGCAGGCCTGCTATCTGGGGAAGGCCCATGTAATTGACGAGGAGGTTGCCGATGCTGACTTCGGCGCCGACGTAGGTGAAGATGCCGAGGGCGCCGAAGATCACCCATTTGTGTTTCCAGATGCTGCTGGGCGCGGAGAGGGCTTCGGCGAAGGCGCCGGGGCGGAAGTCCTGGGTGAGGTCGGTGTGTCCGGTTTGAGGCTTGAGCTTGATTGCGGCGAGGGCGAGAGCGAGGAGCACCAAGCCGATGGTGATGATGAGGTAGGGCGTTTGAACGGTGGAGGCTTGCAGGACGCGGTAGGCCTGACGCTGGACGGCTGTCATGGCCAGGAGTTGCTCCCTGGTTGCCGGCGCCATTGTGTTGCGGAGAATCAGGTAGGTACCGATGAAGGGGGCGATGAAGGTGCCGACGGAGTTGAAGGCCTGCGCGAGATTGAGGCGGCTGGAGGCGGTAGCGGCGGGACCGATGACGGTGACGTAGGGGTTGATCGCAACCTGTACGACGGTCATGCCTGCGGCGAGGATGACAAGGGCGGCTAGGAAGAGCGCGAAGGTGGCGAGGTGCGCGGCGGGAAGGAAGCCTAAGGCGCCGAGGGCCATGACGAAGAGGCCGACGACCATGGACTTTTTGTAGCCAAAGCGTTCGACGATTTTGCCTGCGGGATAGCTGAAGACGAAATAGGAGGAGAAGAAGAAGAAGGGGATGGACTGGGTCTGGGCGTAGTCGAGTGCAAAGATCGATTTCAGGTGGGGGCTGACGATATCGTTGAGGCAGGTGAGGAAGCCGACCATGAAGAAGAGGGCTGTGGCTACGCTCATGGCGCGCGTGTCGGTTTTCATTTGCAGGTCGTCAGAGTAACCTGGGGAGCTTACGTTGCGGATTGGAACGGCCAAGAAGAACTCCTTCGTGCAGAGTGCGCGTGTGTGTTCGATTTAAGAGTAATCGTTTTGAGGCGTTCTGGCTTGCGCGGGGTCAGTGAAGGACGATTGTCTGCGGGCGGCCGGTGTCGGGAACGGTGACGGCATAGCCGACGTCGGTGTGGTCGAGAGGTGTGGTGTGGCCGTTGGTGGACGCCTGTGCGGTGTGAGGGGTGAAGCCGATCGCTTCGATGCGGAACTGGGTCCACCAGGGGTGGAAGTCGCCTTCGCGGGCGGGGATGTTGAGGGTGAGGGCGCCGTCGACGGAGATGGTGCAGGTTAGGTGAAGGCGGAGGTAGGCGCCGTGGCGGAAATCGAAGGTCGCACCGTCGTCGGTGTAGAGGTCGCCAGTGCAGGGGGTGGACGTGTCTGCGGGTGCGTAGACGCGGAGGGTTAAGGGGCCGTTGGGCTTTTCTTCGGTGGATTGCACGAGCGGTTGCATGGGGATGATGGCGCCGGCGTGGACGTAGACGGGTAGATCGCCGAGGGCGGGATGAACCATGAGGGGTGGGAGTTGTGACTTGCCGGTGGCGGTGGGGTTACGAAGCTCCAGATCGCGGGAGATGAGGGTTTCGCGGCGGTCGAGCCTGGCGCCGGTCCAGTAGTCGTACCAGACACCGGGGGGAAGATGGACTTCGTAGGGTGCAACGTCGTCGGGTAGCGGGGAGGCGGCGACGAGGAGGGAGGGGCCGAAGAAGAACTCGCCTGGGGCGTCGTTGTCGAGAGGGTGGTCGTCGGCGGTCGCATGTGGGGCCTCGAGGAAGAGAGGGCGGATGATGGGGATGCCGTTGCGGGAGGTTTCTTCGGCGGTGGTGTAGAGGTAGGGAAGCAGGCGGTAGCGCTCTTCGATGTAATGGCGGCGGATTGTTTCTTGTTCAGGGCCGTCGGCCCAGGGCTCGTGGGGGCGGGTGCCTTTCGCGGCGTGGTCGCGGTCGATGGGTTGGAAGGCGGCTAGCATGAGCCACCTGGTGAGGAGGTCGGGGGAGGGGCTGCCGCCGAAGCCGCCTACGTCGGCACCGGAGAGGGAGAAGCCGCTGAGGCCGAGGTTGAGGAGTTGCGGGGTGGTCATGCGGAGGTGGTTCCAGGTGGCGAGATTGTCGCCGGTCCAGGTGGCGGCGTAACGCTGGCCTCCGGCGTAGGTGGCGCGGGTGAGAACGAAGGGGCGGAGGTTCGGCTGAAGGGTGAGGAGGCCTTCCTGGGTGGCGCGGGAGTTTTCCATGCCGTAGATGTTATGGATCTCGGTGTGGAAGGCGAGGCGGGGGGCGAAGCCTTCGGCCTCTTCACCGCTTATGCGGTGGACTACGTCGTCGGGCATGGTCTTGGAGGGGTAGGTGAAGACGGCGGGTTCGTTCATGTCGTCCCAGAAGCCGGCGGCTCCGTCGTTGACGAAGTCTTTGTAGAGAGAGGCGAACCAGGTGCGGGTGGTAGCTCGCGTGAAGTCGGGGAAGACGGAGGGGCCGGGCCAGACGTCGCCTACGTAGGTCTTGCCGTTTTGTTTGACGAATTGATCGGTGGCGACGCCGCTGTCGTAGGCGGGGTAATTCTGATTGGGAGCGTCGGCGATGTGGAGGTCGGCGATGAGGATGGCGTGGAAGTGCTGGGCGGCTAGATTGTGGATGAGGCCGGGGAAGTCGGGGAAGGTGACGGGGTCGACGGTGAAGGGGCGGTATTTGTATTGGTAGTCGATGTCGAGCCAGATGCCGTCGGCGGGGATCTTGTCGCGGCGGAGGTGGGCGGCTACGTCTTCTACTTCAGAGCGCGGGGTGTAGCTGTAGCGCGACTGCTGGTAGCCGAGAGACCAGAGGGGAGGGAGCGGGGTGGGGCCGGTGAGCCAGGCGTAAGTTTCGATGACGTGTTTGGGCTCGGGACCGTAGAGGATGTAGTAGTCGAGTGGGCCGGCTGGGGCGGAGAAGGTGTATTGGGCGGTGTTCTTTCGGCCGAAGTCGAAGAAGGTGCGATAGGTGTTGTCGAGGAGGATGCCGAGGGTGCGGCTATCGTGCATTTCGAGGAAGAAGGGGATGGACTTGTAGATGGGGTCGGTGGATTCCTGAAAGCCGAAGCTGTCAGAGTTCCACATGGTGAAGGCTTCACCGGCGCGGTCGAGAGGGCCGGGCTTGTCTCCGAGACCGAAGAAGTGGTCGACGTCGGACTTGGTCTTGGTGACGGTGAAGCCTTGGGGCGTCCAGGAGATTGGGAGGGCGTCGGATTGGAGGACGTGGCCAGCGAGGTCGGAGATGGTGAGACGGAGGTCGGGGGCGACGGCGACGCGGAGGTCGGCGGTGCTGAATCCGGCGGGCTCGGGAGTGACGGCGATGCTGGCCGTGCGGGAGGCGGGGAGGACGGCCCAGGAGGCGTCTTCGGCGGGGTGGTTGTTGGGGTAGAGGCGGACGCGGAGGACGTCTGAGCGGAGGGCGTCTACGCGGAGGGTCAGGGTGCTGTCGGAGAGTTGGAGACCGGTGGGGGTGTGGGCGGAGGACGGAAGAGCGGCGGGGGCCTGCGCGAAGAGAGGGGAGGCTAAGGTGGCGCAGAGAACGCAGACGGAGAGGGAGCGAGGCCGGGTCGGAGCGAGGCGAAGGGCGAGCATAGTTGTAGAGAGAATAGGTTTTTCTGCTTCATCGCAATGCAGAGATCGCCCAACGTAGCTCATTTCTAATTCAACAGCTAAGAACTTTTAAATGAGATGTTTTGTGGAATGAGTTAAGCGGATGGGCGACTGAGCGTGGAGCTGCTTGTGTGTGGAAAAGGTATTGCGCGCTGGATTTCGCCCCCCGGCTATAGGAACGGGCGCGCTTCGCGCGAGAAGCAGGTTCCTCGCTGCGCTCGGAATGACAGCCAGAAAGACAAGTGCAAGTGCAACGGCAATGCAAATGCAAGTGCAAATGCAAGTGCAAATGCAAGTGCAAGTGCAAATGTAAGGGCGGCTGGGTTGTTGCAGAGCTACTTTAGGTCGAGGGAATAGAAGTTTCCGGTGAAGATGCGGGCTCGGATGAGGGGACGGTTGTTCTGGTCGAGGCCGCCGAAGACATAGTCGACTGCATCGTGCTCACGCGAGTCTGCCAGGCGAACGATCTCGTCTACGTGGCCGTCGGGGATGGTGACGCGATCGATGGGCTGGGCGGGATCGAGGGAGGCATGGAGGAAGAGATAGTGGCTGTCGGGGGACCAGACGGGGTCGGCGCCTGAGGGGACGGCAAGGGTCGTCCAGGTGCGGGTGGCGACGGTGTAGAGGCGGACCTGGCGTTGGTCGCCGGTGAGGGCGGCAATGTAACGGCCGTCGGGTGACCAGCGGGGACTGAAGAGGCCGGTGGAATTGGGGATTTCCTGGAGGGCGCCGGTGGCGACGTCTACGGTGTCGAGGGTGCGCGTGGCGTTGTCTTTGCCCATGGCGTCGTTGGTGCCACCGAAGGCGATGGACTTGCCGTCGGGGGACCAGGAGGGGTCGGCGGCGTTGCGGGTTTGGTGGAGGAGTGGGGTGAAATCGCCGCCGTTGGCGCTGGTGATGTAGATCTGCCAGGCCTTGCCGGCTTCGCGGGCCATTACCGCGATGTGGGAGCCGTCGGGGGACCAGCGGGCGAGGAAGGGGGTCAGGGTGTCGGGGGTGACCTGGAGCTTTTCGGTGCCGTCGGAGCGGGCGCGCCAGAGATGAGTGTCGGTGTCGGTCCAGACGACCCACTTACCGTCGCGGGTGTAGTCGACGCGCGCGGCGTTGGATAGGAAGCCTTTGACAGGAACGAGCTGACCGGTGGGGGAGACGGATTCGAGCTCGGAGCGGGAGTCGGCTCCCATAAAGAAGATGCGGTTGCCGGAGCGGGCGGCGACGGGGGATTCGAACTCAAGCGGGCCGTCGGTGAGGCGGGTGGGATTGGTGGTGGAGAGGCCGGAGAGTTGCCAGAGATCATTATTGCCGCCCTTGGAGGACTGGAAGACGAAGGTGCGGCCGTTGGCGGTCCAGACGCCGCAGCACTCGGCGGCGGGTTGATTGAAGTCGGCGAGGATGCGGTGCGGGGTGCGATCGGTGGGGGTGATCTGCCAGATTGAGAGGGTGTGGGAGACGGGATCGAGGATGGTGAAGCGTAGGAGCTTGCCGTTGGGTTCCCAGCGGAGCCAGAAGGCGCGGCCGGGGAGCGAGGCGTAGAGCTGCGGGGTGCTGCTGGTGATGGTCGAAAGGTAGAGGTTGGTGCCGTTGGCGTAGAGGATGCCACCGTTGTTCGGCATCCAGGTGGCGTCGTGGGCGAGGACATCGCCGACACGAAGGGCTGAGCCGCCGGTGGTGGGGACGATCCAGAGGGGCTGCTCGGACTCGGGCGAGAGGTGATCGCGGAGGAGGAGTCGGGAGCCGTCGGGGGAGATGTCGCCGAGGGCGGGGCTGGCGACTTCGGAGGGAATATTGAGGGGCTCGACGAGGCCGCCGGAGATGGAGATGGTGGAGAGAACGGAGTGGCCACCGTCGATGGTGGAGGCGTAGAGATGGACGCCATCGGTTGCGGCGGCGGCGAGGTTTTCCATGGTGTCGACGCTGGGGGCGAGATGACCGTTGTGGGTGATCTGCACAATGTGGGGTGGGTCGGCGACGGTATGGGAGGACGCGGTGTAGTAGCCGATGGCGCCGGCCGCACAGAGGGTGATCGCAATGAGGGACCAAAGAAGGAGCCGGGAGATCCCGGGAGCGCGCGCGACCGGGGCGACGCTGACGGGCGTGGGAGGGGTAAGGGTGGTAGCGGCAGCGCTATCGGTTGGAAGGGGAAGGGGCGCTACGGTGAGGCGGGTGGTGGGACGGCCGTTGGCGGTGAGGTCGAGATTGGTGCCGGGGTCGAGAACGGCTGCTGGCTCGATGACGCCCACGGGGGCGATGAAGCGGTAGCCGCGTCGAGCGAGGGTCTCGATGAAGCGGGGGTTCTCGGCTGAGTCGCCGAGGGCTTCGCGGATTTTATTGATGGCGGTGCCGAGGGAGTGGTCGAAGTCGACGACCGTGTCTTTGCCCCAGAGGCGGGTCTGCAGTTCTTCCCGGGTAACGACCTGACCGGGTTTCTCGAGAAGGATGGTGAGGACTTTGAAGGGTTGGCCCTGCAGCTTGATGCGGAAGCCAGCCTTCCAGAGCTCGCCGGTGTGCACATCAATCTCGTAGAGCCCAAAACTGAGCCGCGCGTTAATATCCTGGCCCGTCATTGCAGTCCAAATCCTCGTCTTCTCGAATTTACCACTTGTTCGATTAGATGATGTGCGCCAGTCAAACGGTTGATAATTTGCGACTTATCAGGAGATGAAAAATTGAGAGACAAAGGGAATTGGGAGGATTGCGTTGATGGGATGGATTTGCGCAACGTTGCGTTCGAACCTCCAGCAGGACTTGTTCAGCCGAGGATGAGGCAACGGGTGTGCGGAGGACTTTCGGAGGCAATATGAGTCAGTACAAGAGAATAGCTGGCAGGAAAATAGCTGGCAGGCGGACAGGCTGGTTCCTCGTGATGCTGCTGGCACTGTTTACGGCTGTGGGCACACGTGGAGCGTATGCGCAGTCAGACAACGGCAGCGTCGTGGGAACTGTGACGGACGCGACGGGAGCGATCATCCCGAATGCGAGCGTCGTGGTGACGAACGTTGAGACCGGGTTGAAGCTTAACGGCAAGAGTAACGATGCGGGCGAATTCCAGATCTTTGCTATTCCGCGCGGCAGCTATAAGGCAGATGTGGAGGCGCAGGGGTTCCAGAGCCAGACGGCAAATTTTGACGTTTCGGTGGGGACGACCCAGACGCTTACGTTCAAGTTGGCGGCCGGATCGGTGAGCCAGACGGTCGAAGTGACGACCGCGGCTCCGCTGGTGAACACGACGAGCGCGACGATGGGCGAGGTCATTAGTGGGGCGCAGGTGCAGGCGCTGCCGTTGAACGGTCGTAACTTTACCGGACTGGCGCTGCTAGCTCCGGGTGTGACGCGTGGCGCTTATGGCGACGCGGCGAGCGGCGTAAACGGCAACACGGAAACCTTCCGTAACCAGGAGAGTGGTGGTGCATCGCTTTCGGTGAATGGGCTTCGTCCGCAGGCAGATAACTACTTGCTGGATGGATTAGACGATAACGATTCGCTGGTCAACACGATTTTGATCTTCCCGAATATTGATGCGACCCAGGAGTTCAGGATCAACACGAGCGTTGCTGCAGCTGAGTATGGTCGCGCGGGCGGTGCGATTGTGGCTAGCTCGATCAAGAGCGGCACCAACCAGTATCACGGATCGGCGTTTTGGTTTTATCGCAGCGGCAACTTCGATGCGAGAAACAGCTATCAATTGTTGGGTGCGGGTCCGACTCCGAATCCTCCGTTCAACCGGAACCAGCCAGGCTTCTCGATCGGCGGGCCGATCATCAAGAACAAGCTGTTTGGTTTTGGAGACTACCAGGCGTTTCGCGAGGTCCTTCCGCAAAACCCATACTTTGTTAATGTTCCGACGGCTTTGATGCGGACGGGAGACTTCAGCGAACTGCTGGCGAGCTCTCCGAACTTTGATACGGTCAATGGGCCTTCCGTGGACGGCCAGTTCACCAAACCGTACTGCCTAATTCATGATGGCGGGACACCTGCGGGGGGCGGGCAGTTATATAACCCGGTCAACTGCCAGCCGATTCCTGGCAACGTGTTCGCCAACGCGGGCATAACGCCAAATGTGGCGGGTGTGAATTATTTCAATGCCTATCCGACGCCGACGCGCCCGGGCGTAGTGAACAACTTCCTAACCCACAAGCAGCAGTTCACGCACTACAACACGTTTGATGTGCGTTTTGACTGGACGCCGACGTCGAAGGACCAGGCGTTTGTGCGTTTCAGCTATGACAACTCGGCCTCCACGGAGACGCCCGAACTTGGGACGCTGCCTTCTGGTTTTGGTACGGGCTCTGACTACACCCATGCTCGCGCCTATGGCCTGGGATACACGCACATCTTTACCCCATCGCTGGTGAACCAGCTGTTGGTTGGGTATAACCGCAATAACTTTGGCTACCAGCCGCCGTTCTATGGCGACGCGCTGTCGGCCAGCCTTGGCATTGTGAACGCGAACCGCAATATTGAAACGAGTGGCGGAGCGCTGATCGGCGGCAACAATGGTGTGGATTACACCGGTGATTACGGGCTGTATGCCATTCCTCAGAACACGTATGAGATCAGCGACAGTGTGGATTGGGAGAAGGGGCACCATTCCTTCAAGTTTGGCGCTACCGGGATCATGCGGAACATGGAATACTTCCGTCCGATTGCTGGTAAGGGCTACTTCAACTTCGGCAACGGCGACTTTACGGGATTCCCATCGGCAGAAATGCTGGCAGGCTTCACGGATTCGTACAGCATTGGAGCGCAGAACGGCTACTTCAGCAACATCAGCTATGAGGATGGCTTCTTTGCGCAGGACCAATGGCGTGTAAATCAGCGGCTGACGGTGCAGCTCGGTGTTCGCTACGACCTCATTACGCGGCCGTACGAGACGCACAACCGGCAGGCCTCATTTGACATCGACACCAACAGTCCGACGTATGGCCAGGTGCTGGAGGCGGGAGTGAACGGCGTGCCGCGGAGCATCATCAACAACGACCATACCGATTTCGCTCCGCGCGTAGGATTTGCATACGACGTGCTCGGGACGGGCAAGGAAGTGATCCGTGGAGGCTACGGCATCTTCTACTTCCCGGATTATGGTGGCATCAGCAACCAGCTGGGACAGCAGACTCCGTTTGGCGGCAGTCTTTCGTATCTCGCGCAAAACGGCTATTGCGTAACGTTCACGGGCCAGACGCCGGCTCCTGGACCAAGCTACGGCTGCAATGAGACGCCGCAGCAGACGACGCCGCTGCCGTTGCCGGGCTATCCGGGGTTCAACCCGGCTGCTCCTCCGGCCGGCTTGAGCACTCTGGCGGTGAACCGCAACGACAAGAACCAGAGCGTCCAAGAGTGGAACTTGCAACTCGAGCAGCAGCTGACGCCGCGTGATGTGCTCGACATTGCGTATGTGGGAACCAAGTCGGATCATCTGTCGACGTACTACAACTACAACCTGTTCCAATTTGGCACGGGGCTGCAGAACTTCCCGACGTTTGGAACAATCACGTACAACAACTACAACGGCATGGCGAACTATAACGGCCTGCAGCTCCACTACGAGCATCACCAGGGCAGCAACCTGCTGGTGACGGCCTCGTATGCCTGGTCGCATGCGCTGGACAATTCGCCCGGCTCAAACCTTTCGTCTACGACTCCGCTGTACTATGACCCGGCGGCGGACTATGGCAACTCACTGCAGGATCAGCGGCAATTGTTTAGCTCGTCGATTCTGTACAAGCTGCCGTTTGGCCGCGGTCAGAAGTTTGGCAGTGGTGTGAACTACGCGACCAACCTGTTGATCGGCGGATGGCAGGTCAACGTCATTGGCCGCATATCGACGGGTACGCCGTTCGATCTGTCGGTAAGCGGTAACAACGACGGGGATCGTCCGGACCTGATCAAGCCGTTGAGCTATCCGAAGACACTCACAAAGTGGTTCGATACGAGTGCGTTTGCGGCACCACCGACGGTGACGGCGAACGGAGTGCAAGTGTTTACACGGCTCGGTACGCTCGGACGCGACCAGGTCTATGGACCGGGTACGCGCTCTGCGGATCTTTCGCTGCAGAAGAACTTCCAGCTATATGGCCGGATGGTTCTCGAGCTGCATGGAGACGCGTTCAACGTGACCAATACGCCGCAGTTTGCCAACCCAGACGCTGGAATCAAGGATGCCAACTTCGGCAAGATCACGAGCACCCAAAGCAACTCACAGCGCGAACTACAACTGGCTGCGCGGTTGACGTTCTAGTTGGTTGAAACCTGGAGATGCGCCACGATGCAGGCTGTCGTGGCGCATTTTCTTTCTCTATGGATAGAAAGGCAGGAAGGTTGATGTTGGGTATGGGGAAAGATGCGCGGGTGAAGGTCGCTGGTTTGAAGGGCTGTGTGGGGCTGCTGCTAGTGGCGTTGGCAGCGCAAGGAGCTGGTGCGAGGGCGCAGGGTGGGAGGCTGGCGATCGACAAAGTGGATCCGCCGAACTGGTGGGCGGGGATGCCGAAACCGATGTTGCTGGTGCATGGAGAGGGTTTGGGTGGGGCGAAGTTTTCGCTGAGCGATGGCGCGCTGCAAATTGAGAAAGTGGTGCCGTCGGAGAATGGGCACTGGGCGCAGGTGTGGCTGTCTGCGTCGCCGAGTGGGGCGGAGACGGTGACGCTGACGGCTAAGGCTGGAGGGGAGAAGGCGGAGGCGCGCTACATGTTTGCGGCGCGGAGGCCGGCTGGCGATGGGTTTGCGGGATTCTCGTCGCGCGATGTGATGTACCTGATTATGACGGATCGGTTTGCGGATGGGAATTTGCAGAATGATGGGGTCGATGGGAAGAGTGCGGAGAACAGCGCGGCGGCCTTTGCGGAACGAGCGAAGACGCGGGGTTGGCACGGCGGCGATCTGAAGGGGATCGAAGACCATTTGGAATATCTGCAGCAACTGGGTGTGACGACAGTGTGGACGACACCGGTGTATGAGAATCATGAGGACACCAGCTATCACGGGTATGGAGCCACGGATTTGTATCGCGTGGACGAGCACTATGGGACGCTGGGGGATCTGAAGGCGTTGGCGGCGGCGTTGCATGCGCGGGGGATGAAGCTGGTGCTGGATACGGTGCCGAATCATGTTGGCCCGGGGAATCCGTGGGTGAAGGATGAGCCGGCGCCGGATTGGTTTCATGGGACCGCGGCGGATCATCTGAAGGCGGAGACGGACTTTCAGGCGCTGATCAATCCACATGCGCCGGAGCGCGACAAGGTGGGGACGCTGGATGGATGGTTTGCGAATACGCTGCCGGACATGAATACGGAGAGCCCGGCGGTGGCGCAATATCTGCGGCAGAATGCGGTTTGGTGGATCGAGGAGACGGGCGCGGATGGTTTGCGGATTGATACGTTCCCTTATGTGAATCGGGAGTTCTGGCATGGGTTCAACGGAGAGTTGAAAGAACTGTTTCCGCGTTTGACTGAGGTGGGCGAGGTGTTCAACGGAGATCCGGTGATTACGTCTTCGTTTGCCGATGGGGTGACGCGCGCGGGGGTTGATACGGAGCTGTATACGCCGTTTGATTTTCCGACGTACTTTGCGTTGCGGGATGTTTTTGTGAAGGGTGCGCCGATCAGTGAGTTGGCGAAGGTGCTGGGTGAGGATGCGTTGTATCCACACCCCGAGCGGTTGGTGCCGTTTATTGGGAACCACGATACGGAGAGGTTTGTGACGGCGGCGGGAAGTGACGGTGCGCTCAAGTTGGCGCTGGCGTATGTGCTGACGACGCGCGGCATGGCGCAGATTTATTCGGGGGATGAGATTGCGATGTCAGGTGGGGGCGACCCCGACAATCGGCATGATTTTCCGGGAGGATTTCCGGGAAGCGCGGAGAATGCGTTTGTAGCTTCCGGTAGGACGCCGGTGCAGCAGGCGACGTTTGACTGGGTGGCGAAGCTGGATGCCGTTCGTCGGAAGCATGATGCGCTGGGTTGCGGAGCGGAGCAGGTACTGGCAAGCAACGACGACTGGATGGTGACGCTGCGCGATGCGGGGAAGGCAATGGAGGGGACGTGTGGTGCGTCGGGTGAGCGCGTGGTGGTGGCGATTCATCGCGCGGGAAAGGCGGAGAGCGCTGCGCCGGCGACGCTGGATGTGCAGGTGGGGATGACTTGGATGGAGGGCTGCAAGCTGGGCGGGGCAGAGATTCAGTCGGGTAGTGCTACTGCGGAGGTGCAGGGGAAGACGTTGCATCTGCAGGCGACGGGTGATGCGGTGTGGGTGGGTAGTTGCGAGTAAGCACAGCGAGGGTGAGGGCGTAGTAGGCTACGGATGGCGGTGCTGTTTTGAGGCGCCCGTTGGTTTGTGGAGGATGTACGCGCATGGGGTTGGGTACTGAGGGTAAGCGGGTTGGGCCGGTTTCGTTGCGGCCTATTTTTTCGGAGCGGATTTGGGGCGTGGAGACGCTGCCGAAGTGGTATCCGCAGCCGGAGGTGGGGAAGCCAGTGGGTGAGGCTTGGCTGACGGCAGAGACCTGCGTGGTGGATGCCGGGGAGTTTGCAGGAGCGTCGCTGGCAGAGATGACGCGGAGATTTCCGGAGGCGTTTGCGGGTGGTGATTCGGCGGAGTTTCCGCTGTTGGTGAAGACGCTGTTTCCCCGCCAGAAGCTTTCGGTGCAGGTGCATCCGAATGATGCGCAGGCCGGGGCGCTGGGGTTGGGGCGGGGGAAGACGGAGTGTTGGTACGTGCTGTCGGCTGAGCCGGGAGCGGAGCTGGCGCTGGGATTTCGTGGAGAGATTTCAAACGAGGAAATCAAGAGGGCGATTGCGGATGGAACTCTGGAAGAGAAGCTGAATTATTTGCCGGTGAAGACCGGGGACATGGTGTTTGTGGATGCCGGGACGGTGCATTCGATCGGGCCGGGGATGGTGATTTTGGAGACGCAGGAATACAGCGACATTACGTACCGGCTGTATGACTTTGGGCGGCCGCGCGAGTTGCATGTGGATGCTGGGCTGGCGGTGACACGTACATCGAGCAGTGCGGGACTGGTTGCGCCGGTGGCGATGGATGGATTTACTCGGCTGGTGGCGTCGGATTATTTTGTAGTGGATCGGTTTGCTGCGACCAACGCGGGGGTGGCGCTGGGGTTGAGCGGGAAGATGCAGATGTTGTTTGCGTTGGGTGAAGGCGTGTTGGTGGACGGTGCCGAGCGGTTAGTTGGGCTTGATCCTTGGAGGGTTCTGGTGCTGCCTGCTGAGGGTGTGGAGTATTCGTTGCGCGGTGTGGGTGAGGTGATTCGGATCGCGCAGCCGTAGGGCGCTACTTGGAGTAGCGCTGCTGATGCCAGGCCCAGGCGCTGGCGAGGATGTCGTCTAGCTCGGGGTGTTTGGGTTGCCAGCCTAAGTTGGCCTTGGCCTGCTCGGAACTGGCTACGAGGCGGGCGGGGTCGCCTGCGCGGCGGGGTTTTATTTCAACGGGGATGGGATGGCCCGTGACACGGCGGGCGGCTTCGATGACTTGCTTGACCGAGAAGCCGCTGCCGTTGCCGAGGTTCAAGATCATCTTGTCGCGGACGGCTAGGGCGTTGAGGGCGAGGATGTGGGCGTCGGCTAGATCGGCTACGTGGATGTAGTCGCGGATGCAGGTGCCGTCGGGGGTGGAGTAGTCGTCGCCAAAGATGAAGATTTTTTCGCGGCGGCCGAGGGCGACATCGAGGATGAGGGGGATGATGTGAGACTCGGGCTCGTGGGCTTCGCCGCGGTTGGGGAGTGCGCCGGCTACGTTGAAGTAGCGGAGTGAGGCATAGCGGAAGCCGTGAATCTGGTTGAACCAGCGGAGCATGTGTTCGACGAGCAGTTTGGATTCGCCGTAGGCGTTCGTCGGAGCCAGGGCTGCAGATTCTTCGATGGGGGTAGTGGTGGGTTCACCGTAGACGGCGGCGGTGGAGGAGAAGACGAGCTTGTTGACGCCGGTGGTGAGCATGGCCTCGAGGAGAGAGAGGGTAGAGGCGGTGTTATTGCGGAAGTAGATTTCGGGCCTCTGCATGGACTCGCCGGCTTCGATGAGGGCGGCGAAGTGGAGGACGCCGTCGGGCTGAAGGTCGCGGAGGAGGGACTCGACCAGGGGACGGTCGGCGATGTCGGCTTCGACGAAGTTAGCGCCTGCGGGGACCTCGTTGCGCTTGCTGTGGCAGAGGTTGTCGAGGATAGTGACCTGGTGACCCTGCTGCATGAGGATGGTCGCGACGGTCCCGCCGACGTAGCCGACACCGCCGGTGACTAAGACGTTCATTGAAGCTCCTTGCTGGAGTTGGCGATGGCAGCGCGGAGAGTGGCTGCGGCGGATTCGGGGGTGATGTCGCGCTGAGGCGAGGCGAGGAGCTCGAAGCCTACCATGAATTTTCGGACGGTGGCGGAGCGGAGGAGGGGTGGGTAGAAGTGCAGGTGGAGTAGCCACTCGGGGTGGGGCTGGTTGTCGGCGGGCGC
The DNA here is from genome assembly GCF_009765785.1 of Granulicella sp. L46. Taxonomy (GTDB): domain Bacteria; phylum Acidobacteriota; class Terriglobia; order Terriglobales; family Acidobacteriaceae; genus Granulicella. The sequence goes on along the minus strand of NZ_LMUT01000003.1, from coordinate 507,320 downwards.
GGGGTGAAGGCCCATTGAGTAGGGGAAGGGCGTGTCGAAGACACGGTTGTAGGCGCTGGTGACCTGCTTGAGGATGGTGGCGAGGCCGTCGCGCTGAGGGTCAGTGAGAGCTTCTACGCGGGTGACTTCATGTTTGGGGAGCAGGAGTAGCTCGAAGGGCCAGACGGCCCAGAAGGGAACGAGGGCTGCCCAGGTTTCGTTTTCGGCGACGATACGCGTGTGTTGGGAGAGCTCGAGGGTGAGGTAGGAGGAGAGCAGGCGCTGGTTGTGTTCGGCGAGGTAGGCGAGCTGGGTAGCGAGCTCGACGGAAGGTTCGTCGGGGATGTGCTGGGTGGCCCAGATTTGGCCGTGGGGGTGGGGATTGCTGGCGCCCATCATGGCGCCGCGGTTCTCGAAGATCTGCACGTATTGGATATCCGGGCGCGCGCCGAGTTCGGCTGCCTGTTCGGCCCACGTCTCGACGACGCGGCGAATGGCGGCGACGTCCATGGTGGCGAGGGTGAGGTCGTGGCGCGGGTCGAAGCAGAGGACGCGGCAGGTGCCGCTTTCGGTTTCAGCGCGGATGAGGCCTGCGCTGTCGATGTCGAGGGTCGCGGCGGGAGTGTTGGGCTTGAGGGCGGCGAAGTCGTTCTCGAAAACGTAGGTGCCGGTGTACTTGGGGGTTTTGTGGCCGCCGGCGCGGGTGTTGCCGGGGCAGAGGTAGCAGGAGGGATCGTAGGCGAGCGATGGGGGCGTGGAGGTAGATTCGGTCTGGCCCTGCCAGGGGCGCTCGGTGCGGTGCGGCGAGACGATGACCCATTCCTGCTTGAGGGGGTTCCAGCGGCGGTGAGGCGACTCCTGAAAGATCTTGTTGATCATGCACGTTCCTGGGGTGCTCGGGTGGAGGGGAGTGGTGCGTTGCGAAGCCAGGCACCGTCGACTGCATCGCAGAGATAGGTTTCGGCGGCGATATTTAAGTGTTGTTGGTAGGCAGCTTTGAGGGCGGTGGCGAAGGCTTCGCTATGGTTGCGTTCGACGAGGTTGACAGTGCAGCCGCCGAAGCCGCCACCGGTGAGGCGGGCTCCGAAACAGCCGGGGAGGTTGATGGCAGTGTCGACGAGGAAGTCGACTTCTTCGCAACTGGCGGCGAAGTCGTCGCGGTAACTGATGTGGGCCTGGAGCATGAGTTGGCCAAGTGAAGTTGGGTCGCCAGAGAACATGGACTCGCGGGCAGAGCGGACGCGGGCGTTTTCGGTGACGACGTGGCGGCAGCGGATAAAGGCCTCGTGGGACATCTGGTGCTGGCACTGGTTGAGCTGATCGAGGGACGCGTCGCCAAGATCGCGCACGTTAGGGAAGGTGCTGCGCAGGACGGCCTGACCTTCTTCCAGTTCGCGACGACGCACACGATATTCGCCGGTGGCGACGGAGTGTTTGACCATGGAGTTGCAGACGACGATCTGAGTCTCGGCGAGGGCTCCCTTGTTCATGGGGAGATGTTCGTAGGTAAGGTCGCGGGTGTTGAGGAGAAGGGCGTGGCCGGCTTTGGCGGCGGTGATGACGAACTGATCCATGATGCCGCAGGGGGAGTGAACGTAGTTGTTTTCCGCGCGCTGGGAAAGTAAGGCGATGTCTTCGATGGAGAGCGAGGCGCCGGTGAAGGCGAGAAGGGCCATGGCGGTGGCGACTTCGACGGAGGCGGACGAGCTGAGGCCGGCGCCGAAGGGCACGTTGCCGGAGAGATGGAGGTCGAAGGCTGGGGGGGCGATGCCGCGTAGCTGGAGCTGGCGGAGGACACCGACGGGATAGTCGGCCCAGATGCTGCGGGAGGGGGAGCGGTCATCGCGGTCGAGGGCGAGGGTGTCGGGGAAGAGCTCGCTGGTGAAGCTATAGAGATTGTCGGGGCGGGAAGAGATGATGGCGTGGGTGGTGAAGGGGATGGCCATGGGGAGGACGAGGCCGCCGGTGTAGTCGGTATGCTCGCCGAGCAGATTGACGCGAGCCGGTGCGACGCAGTGCAGAGGCTGGCCGGGCGCGATTTTTCCGGGCTGAGGGGATGGGTTGCTGATGGACGACAAGAAAGTTCTTCCTCCGCTGCCATCATAAGGCAACGTTTACTTAAAGGCGTGCGCCGAAAGTATAGGTGAGTGATTTTTGCGATTTAAGGGGTCAGATTGGAGGCAGATGCGGCGCTGAGCTGATGGATGGCTAGCCAGGTTTGCTGATAGGCGTTGAGGGCGTTGAGGGTGGTGGAGCGGGCGTCGCGGAGGGCGTCGAGGTAGTCGATAAGCGCGATGCCACCGTGCTCAAAGGCGTATTGGGCGATGGAGAGGACGTCGTGCGATTCGTCGAGATAGTGGGAGTTGTAACGGTCGGAGAGGCGTTTGGCCTGTACGTAGCCCACCCAGGCTTGATCGACGTCGGAGATGACCTGGTAGCGGGCGGCCGTTTCGGTTAGGCGGGAGGCGTCGGCCTGGAAGCGAGCGGTGGCTTTGTTGCCCTGGTTGCGGTCGAAGACACGGATGGGAATGTTGAAGGAGAAGCCAGCGGAGTTGTAGGTTCCGCTGCGGTCGTACTCGCCTTCGAGGGTCGGATCGGCGGTGCCGTTGGCGACGGCGAGGCGGGCGTTGGCGTCTGCTGCTGCGACGCCGAAGTGGGCGGCGGCGTAGTCGGGGCGATTGGTGAGCGCGGCCTGGAGGAGCTGGTCCTTGGTTTGGGTGACATTGGGCGGGATGATGTCACCGGTGATGTCGAAGTCCTCGGTCGGGGATTCTACGCCGATGAGGGTCTGGAGCTGGTCGCTGGCCTGGCGGAGGGTGATGATGTCGTTGGATTCGTCGGACTCGTAGTCGCCGAGCTGGAGATCGAGGCGCTCGAAGTCTAGCTTGCCGAGGTCGCCGGCCTTGAAGCGGTCGTTGGCGATGTCGACCTCGTGGCCGAAGTCCTTGAGGCTGGCGCCGGCCAGTTCGAGAGACTCCTTCGCGATGAGCATGTGGGTGAAGGCAATCTTGATGGTGAGCTCGGTCTGGCGGATGGAGTCTTCGAGCTGGGCCCTGGTCTGGCCGGTGGTGGCGCGCGCATCTTCGAGGCGCCACTTGCGCTTGTTGCCGCGCTCGAAGAGGCGCGAGACCTGAAGGCTGTACTGGTAAGGGTTGGAGGCGCCTTCGGCGGGCAGGGTGATGTTGCTGCCGGTGACGCCGAAGTCAAAATTCTGGTGGACGCCGGCCTGGATCTCCTGCGCCTGGACGGCCTGGAGGTTTTGCTCGGCAGCGAGGATGGTGGGATTTTTGGTGCGGGCGAGATCCAGGATTTGGGCGAGGGTGAGTGCCCCGGGTTTCGAGGTGGGCGAGATGCGGGGATCGGGAACGGAGTTGACTCCAGCGGCGTAGGCGGCGGCTGCGGTCTGGCCCGCGTTGTTGGCGGTGGAACTGGAGCTGGACTGGGATTGATTGGTGTCCTGGGACGGAGCGTTCTGCGCGCGAAGTGCGGACGCGCCTAGCGTCGCGAAGACGAAGAAGGCGAGAAAAGCGGGTTGGGGTTTGAGGAAGATCTTCATGTTAGTTCTCGAATTCGGTGTCCGGCGCCGGCAAGATATCCGCAGGACGCGCGATCCACACATAGAGCGTGGGCAAAAGGTAGACGCCCATGACGAGGGCTCCGACCAGGCCGCCGACGATAACGATGGCGAAGGGGCGCTGCGAGTCTGAGCCGATACCGTGAGAGAGCGCGGCAGGGAGCAGGCCGAGCGTTGCTACGAGCATGGTCATCATGATGGGGCGAAGGCGGAGGACGGCGCCCTCGATGGCGGCCTCGCGCACGGCATATCCACGGGCGCGAATCTGATTGATGCATTCGAGCATGATGATGCCGGTCTGCACCGAGACGCCGAAGAGGGCGAGGAAACCGACGCCGGAGGAGACGCTGAAGTGGTTGCCGGTGAGGAAGAGGGCGACGAGACCGCCGACGGGGGCAATGGCTACGTTGGCAAGAACAAGTACGGCCCACTTGAAGGAGTTGAACATGCCGTAGAGGATCATGAAGATGAGAAGGATCGTGATGGGAAGGACCATCATGAGGCGGCGGGAGCTGCGCTGCTGGCTGGCGTACTCACCGGCCCAGTCGAGGTGATAGCCAAGGGGAAGCTTTACCTGCTTGTTTACTTTGTCCATCGCTTCGCGGACGGTGCTGCCGAGATCGCGGCCGCGCACGCTGTACTTGATGGCCACAAAACGGCTGCCGCCTTCACGATAGATCTCTTCGGCACCGTCTTCGACTTTGACGTGGGTGAGCTGGGCGAGGGAGACGCGCTCGCCGGAGGGAGCGAGGAGGCGGATGTTAGAGATCGCTTCTGGAGTGGAGCGGAAGGCGGGATCGTAGCGCACCATGACGTCGTAGCGTGCTTCGCCGTCGAGAACCTGGGTGACGGGTGCTCCATTGATGGTTCCGCCGACGGCTCCTTCGATGGCGGCCTGAACGTCGGCGACGTTGATGCCGTACCGGTTCGCGGCGGCTCGATCGACGACATAGCTCAGGTTTGGCTGGCCGATGACGTGGAAGAGGCCTAGGTCGGCGACGCCGGGGATGGAGCTCATGGTCTGAACGATCTGGTCGCCCTTTTCTTCGAGGGTCTTGAGGTTGGAGCCGTAGAGCTTCACGGCGAGCTCGCCCTTGACGCCACTGACGGCCTCCTCGACGTTGTCGGAGATGGGCTGGGAGAAGTTCCAAACGGCGCCGGGGGTCTTCTCCAACTGACGATCCATGGCGGCGATGAGTTCGTCCTTGTTGTCGTGGAAGACGGGACGCCACTTGTCCTTGGGCTTGAGGTCGACGAAGTACTCGGTGTTGAAGAAGCCGGTGGTGTCGGTGCCGTCGTCGGGACGGCCAATCTGGCTGATGACCTGGGTGACTTCGGGAAAGCTGGCGAGGGTGAGGCGGGTTTTATCCGCGATGGCCAAGCTTTCGGTGGGGCCCGTGCTTGGGGCGAGAGAGCCGCGGACCCAGATTGCGCCTTCATCCAGATGAGGGAGGAACTCCGATCCAATGACTCCGCTGAACATGAGGAAGACGCCCAGAAGGAGCATAGCCGTGGCCGTGGCAAATGGAACGATCTTGTGATCAATGCCCCAGGTAATGCTGGCGCGATAACGGCCTGTAAGCCAGCGCATTACGGGGTTTTCCCATTCGGTAGTTCCGTTTGGAAAGAGGAAGCTCGCGAGCACGGGTGCGAGCACCATGGAGAAGATCAGGGAGCCGAGCAGGGCGAAGGCTACGGTCCAGGCCATCGGCTTGAAGAGGCGACCTTCTACTGACTGCAGGGTGAAGATCGGCAGATAGGCCGTGATGATGATGGTGATGGCGTAGAAGACGGGACGCTGCACTTCGTGAGCCGACTCGCGAATCTGCGACATCACGGACTTATCGTCCTGACGGTGATGACTGAGATGGCGGACGATGTTTTCGACCATCACGACGGCGCCTTCGACGACCATGCCGAAGTCCAGTGCGCCGAGGCTGAGGAGATTGGCTGGGATGTGGCGAAGGTCGAGACAGATGGAGGCGAAGAGGAGAGAGAACGGGATGGTGATGGCGACGATGAGAGCGCCGCGCAGGTTACCGAGGAACAGGAAGAGGATGAGCGCGACGAGGAAGATGCCGACCGTGAGGTTGTGGAGCACGGTTTCGGTGGTGAGACCAAGGAGATCGCTGCGATCGAGGAAGGGAACGATCTTCACGCCGGGTGGGAGGATATGTTCGTTGAGGTCCTTGACCTCCGCGTGGATGGCATCGAGGGTGCTGTCGGAGTTATCGCCCTTCTGGAGGAGAACAGTGCCTTCGACTACGTCGCTGTCGTCGACGAGCTTGCCATCCTCCCGGCGGATTCCCTTGTTGTTTTTGTCGCAGGTGCCGTCCTCCGGCTTGCAGGTCTTGCCAATCTGACCGAGGCGGATCTTTGGTCCCTGGACGACGCGAGCGACATCCGAAACACGGATGGCAGTACCGTTGGAGGTCTTGAGGACTACCTGTTCAATGTCGTGGACGTTGGTGAAGAGGCCAACTTCCTGCACGTTGATCTGCTGATTGCCCTGCTCGATGAAGCTGCCGCCGGCGTTGACGTTGTTGGCCGCGATCTGCTGTTGAACCTGCTGGATGGTAAGGCCGTAGGAGATCAGCTTCTCGGGGTCGAGGATGACCTGGTATTCGCGGGTGACACCACCGAAGCTGGAAACATCGACGACGCCGGGAACGCTGCGGAAGGCTTTTTCAAGCTGCCAATCCTGGATGCTCTTGAGCTGCATCGTGTCGATGGAGGGGTTGGTGCTCTTGAGGGTGTACCAGTAGATCTGGCCGACGGGACTCCAGTCGGTGCCGATCTGGGGCTGCAGGCCTGCGGGGAGGGTGACCTGGCTGAGACGCTCGAGGACCTTCTCTCGGTTCCAGTCGTCTTCGCTGTCGTCGTCGAAGATCATGGTGACGCTGGAGAGACCGGCGAGGGTTGTGGAGCGGAGGTGGGTCATGTGGGGGATGCCCGCCATGCCATTTTCGAGGGGAACGGTTACCTGCTGCTCAACGTCTTCAGCGGAGCGGCCAGGCCATTGGGTGATGACGTTGACGTAATTGTTGGCGACGTCGGGATAGGCTTCGACGGGAAGGTTGTGGAAGGAGATGGCTCCCCATCCGAAGAGGAGTAACGCCGCAACCAGCACGATGAAGCGGTTGTTCAGTGCGAAATCCACCAAACCCTTGATCATTGCTGCTCCGCCGCGTTCTCGAGGTCGAGTGCGTTGTTGACGACCTGCTGGCCGGGCTGGACGCCAGCGGTGACTACGAGAAGATTGCCGGGAAGGGAGTCGCCGATTGTCACGAGCACACGCTTGAAGGTGCCATCGCTCGCGGGCTGGAAGACATACGAACGGTCATGCAGTTGGAGGATCGCGGTGGCAGGAACGACCGTCCGCTGTTCAGCGCGTGAACCTTGAAGGATGGCGGTCGCGAACATGCCGATGCGAAGAAGATGCTGTGGGTTCTCGACCTGAATGCGGACCTTTGCGGTGCGCAGGCTGGGGTCGAGCTGGGCGCCGATGTCGCTGATGGTGCCGGAGAACGTTTTGCCGGGGAAGGCGTTGAGGGTGATGTCGGCGTGCTGACCGACGCGGACGTTGGCAAGATCATTCTCGTAGACGTCGCAGATGACCCAGACGTGCGAAAGATCGGCGATGGTGAGCGAACCGGCGGCGCCTGCGTAGGTGATGCCTGCGGCACCGGCTGCGGTGACGTTTTGCGCGGTGATGACGCCACTCGTCGGCGCGTAGATCCTAACGTTCTCGCTGGGATGATTTTTGTCGACGCCGAGGATTTTGAGTTGCTGTTCGGCGGCAATGAGGTCGGCCTTAGCATCGTCTTCGCCGGTCTGTGCTGCTTCCTGCTGGGACTTTGGAATGGCACCCTTGTTGTAGAGCAGGTTGTCGCGATCGAGGGTGACGGTAGCGAGGTGTTCGTCGTTAACGGCTTTGAGATAGGCGTCGAAGGCGGTGGAGACGTCGGGACTTTGAACTTCCATGACGAGCTGGCCTTTGTGGACGTAATCGCCCAGACCGACGTGGAGGGCGACAACTCGGCCATTGGCGAGGGAGAGCACGGGAATCTCGCGAGAGACATCTGGATTGACCGAGCCGGTGACCTGGAGTTTGGTGCGGACGGGCTGAGTAAACGCCTGCACGAGCGAAAAGCGCCCGGCGCCGTCGACATGCACGAGGTTGGAGCCGCCGATTTCCTCTACCTGGGCGGCGGGCGGAGCTTCCGCGGACTGGGACGCCGCCTCATGCTTGCAACCCGTGAGGCTGAGCGCGAAGAGAAGAAGAGGTGCGGCGGTACGATACAGACCGTGGGCACCCGGCTTCGGACAGTCTTGATCTGGCAGCGTTTTCAGCGTCATTTTCATAGATTTCGAAGGTTAATGCGTAGGGCTAGTCGACAATAAGCGATTACTTTGAGGGTAAACCAAGTGGAATGTTCAGAGGCGGGAACAACGCTCAATCTTATGATTGTCATTTTTATCTTTCGATAAGACGCGTTGATACTGTCTGAATTTACAGATACTGAAGATAGCGATGAGATTTGCAGCCACCATCATGAAAAGCAACGCGTTCCGACTCGTGACCGGATTGGTGGGGATCGCGATCATTGGGTATATGGATCGGGAGCTGAGTGAGGCGATTCCGCTGGCGTTGCTGTACTTGGCGCCAGTTGTCCTTATGAGTACGGCGCTGCGGCGGTGGCAGATTCCATTGTTGGGCGCAGTGTGCGCGGCGGTGGTTGAGTTTGCTAATGGATATCCGTGGACCTTGCGGGACGGGATTGCCCGTGACTCGTTGTATTTCTTCGCGTACACGGCGGCGGGTTTGTATGTGTCTGAGGTATTGATGCGCCGCGCTACAGAACGGTCGCATTTAGGTGCGATGGAGTCGGAGATTGAAGCGAGACGTGGAGCTGAGGAGCAGCTGCGGTTGGTGGTGGCTAACTCTTCGATCGCGATTATCACTTCGGATGAGACGGGCACGATCTTGCAGGCGAATGATGCAGCGGAGCGGATGTTTTCGGGGGAGGGTCCGATGGGGGCGGCACAGTTACAGGGCTCGTCGCTGAACGTGTTTATGCCGTCGCTGGCGCGGGTACAGATTCAGCGGCAAGGGTGGGAGCATCTGAAGACGATGCTGCAGTGCCAGGGACTGCGGGCGACGCAGGACCCGTTCCTGGCGGATGTGTGGGTGTCGTCGTACATCACGTCGCGTGGGGGAAGGCTGACGGCGATGATCATCGACGCGTCGACCGAGGTGCGCGATCGAGAAGAGGCGAACCTGGAGCAGGTGCTGGTGGGATCGAGGTTGGCGGTGGGAGCGCTGTTTCACGAGATTCGCAATATCTGCGCGGCGATCTCCGTAGTGCAGCAGAATCTGCGGGCGACGTTTGTAGTGGAAGAGCCGTCGGAGGATTTTGAAGCGCTTAGGCAGCTGGTTACGGCGCTGGAGCGGATGGCGTCGCTGGAACTTTCTTTGGCTCGGCGACAGCCAACAAAGCTGCGGCTGGAAAGTTTTTTGCGGGAGCTGCGGATTATTCTGACGCCGTCGCTACGTGAGTCTGGGATTGAGTTGGGGTGGCATGTTGAGGAGGATCTGCCGGAGGTGTGGGCGGATCAGCAGAGCCTTCTGCAGGTGTTTCTGAACCTGGTGCGGAATGCGGAGAAGGTGCTGGCGCCGGTGGAACATGCGCGGCTGGAGCTGCGCGCTGCCGAGGTGGCTGGATTGGTGCAGGTGAAGGTTTCAGACAATGGGCCGGGGGTAAGAGATCCGGCGAGCTTGTTTCGGCCGTTCGGCGGCGGGTCGTCGAGCTCGGGGTTGGGGCTGTATTTGTCACGCGCGATGATGCTGAGCTTTCATGGCAACCTGGCGTATCAACCGAGCGTGGCTGGTGCCACGTTTGTCGTGGAGATGATTCCGGTCGAGGGTGATGTATGAAGGCCAAGAGTCAACACGAGGTGATTCGGCTGCTGTTGGTGGATGATCACACGTTGTTTCGGGAGAGCCTGCGGCGGTTGCTGGAGGGTGAGGCGGGCGTGGAGATTAGCGGCGACTTCGCGAATGCTGAGGATGCCCTGGCGGCACTGCGAGCCGGCCTAGAGTTTGACGCGGCGCTCGTGGACTATGAGCTGGAGGGATCGGGTGAGGGGAATGGACTTGACCTGGTGCGCAAGGTGCGGAGATTAAGACCAGACGCGCGCGTGCTGATGGTGACCGCGGGGATGGGATCGGCAGATCTGATGCGTGCGGTTACGGAGCTGAATACGGGAATCTTTTTGAAGACGGAACCGACCGTGGAGTTGATGCTTGCGATCCAACGCACGGCGAAGGGTGAGCGGTGGATTTCGTCGCGTGCGTCGCTGTCGTTGATTGCGTCGGGCGGGTTGGCTGGAGCTGAGAGGCCGGTGGCGGAGCGGCTAAGTACGCGGGAGTCGGGGGTGTTGCGGGGTGTGCTTGAGGGGCATAGCAACAAGGAAATTGGGGCGCAGTTGGAGATGACAGAAAGCTCGGTGAAGGCGGTGCTGCAGAAGCTGTTTGAGCGAGCAGGGGTTCGGAGCCGGTCGCAGCTCGTCCGGTATGCGATCGAGACGCAGATCGACCCCAGATAAGTGCAAAAACAGTGGGCTATACTAGAGGGACAGGTGATCTGGTGCATGCCCTCTGAGCCGTTTTACGACCCGGCAAAGTCTTATCTGGATAATTTTGAGCGCGGCCCGTTTGGCCTCTTCGCCAACACCTCTCCTACTTCCCAAACTACAGAACCTAAGCATGAGTTTCTCGGACATCCGGTGTTTGCGCCGTTTGGTATTCCTGCGGGACCACTGATCAATGGGAAATTTGTAAAAGCCGCGCTGGATATGGGGTTCGATATCCCGGTGTACAAGACGGTGCGGACCAAGAAGTATGCGTGCCATCCATGGCCCAATGTGCTGGCCGTGAAAGTGGAGGGTGACCTTGCGCCGGACCGCACGCTGGTGGCGAATGAGGATTATAGCGAGCCGCTGTCGATTACGAATTCGTTTGGCGTGCCGTCGTATGATCCGGAGTTCTGGCAGCGAGATATGGCGGATGCCGCCGCCTATGCTCGGCCGGGGCAGGTGGTGGTGGGGAGCTTCCAGGGAACGTTGCCGGAGAACGGTCGGGTGGCGGATTACCTTGCGGACTTTGTGCTTGGAGCGCGGCTGGTGAAGGAGACGGGCGTGCCGGTGATCGAGGTGAATTTGAGCTGCCCGAATGAGGGGACTGCGAATCTTCTGTGCTTCGACATTCAACGCTCGCGGCAGGTGGTGGAAGCGATCAAGGACGAGATTGGCGGCGTGCCGCTGGTGATCAAGATGGCGTTCTACAAGGACGAGAAGAAGCTGGAAGAGTTCTTGCGCGAGGTTGGGAAGACGGTGGACGGAATTGCGGCGATCAATACGATTTCGGCGGAGATTCTGGATGCGGATGGGAAGCAGGCGCTGCCCGGAGAGGGTCGGTTGCGGAGCGGGGTGTGCGGTAGTTCGGTGAAGTGGGCGGGCGTGGCGATGGCGTCGAAGCTGGCGCGCATACGAGGCGAGTTGGGGCAGACGTTTACGATCATGGGTGTCGGCGGAGTGGGGAGTGCGGCGGCGTTCGATGAGTATCGCAGGGCTGGGGCGGATGTGGTGATGTCGGCGACTGCGGCGATGTGGCATCCCGATCTTGCGAGAGAGATCAAGGAGCAGGCGCATGAGCTATGAGGCCGGGCGAACCAGCTATGAGAGCCGGAGCCGCGAGATCGCGGAGGCGTTGATTGCGATTGAGGGTGTGGGCTTTCGGCCAGCCGCTCCGATTACATTCAAGTCGGGAATTAAGTCGCCGGTGTACTGCGACAATCGACGGTTTCCGTTCTGGCCGGAGCAGTGGGCGAAGGTGATTCGTGGGTTTGAAGGATTGATTGCAGAGCGTGAGATTGCAGTGGATGTGGTGGGTGGAGTTGAGGCTGCAGGCATCCCACACAGTGCGGCGCTGGGGTTTTCGATGCGGACGCCTTCGGTGTTCATTCGCAAAGAGCTGAAAGAACACGGCACGAAGAAGCGCGTAGAAGGCGGCGACGTGACCGGCAAGCGGGTTGTGCTGGTTGAGGATTTGGTGACGACCGGCGGAAGCAGCCTTGCGGCGATTGAGGCATTACGCGCAGAGGGTGCGTTGGTCACGGATTGCCTGGCGATCATCAGCTACGATTTTCCGGATGCAGTGCACTTGTTCGCGATGTCGGGTGTGACATTGCATGCGGCAACGACGTTTCCTGTGGTGCTTGAGTGCGCGGTGAGGCAGGAAATGATTGATGAGGCGGGAGCGGCGGTGGTGCGGGATTGGCTGGATGAGCCGCGGTCGTGGGCGAAGCGGCATGGGTTTGAATAGGAGTTTGGATCGAGGACGATGAGCGCTGCGATAGACAAGTTCGAGCGGAGAGCGGATGCGGTGGGCTCGCTGGTTTGCGTTGGATTGGATCCCGAGATTGAGCGGATTCCGGAACGCTTCAAGAGCGAGGAGTTTCCGCTGTTTGCATTCAATCGCTGGATCATTGAGCAGACGCATTCGTATGCAGCGTCCTACAAACCGAATATGGCGTTCTATGAGGCGCGCGGAACGCGGGGATTGCGAGAGCTTGAACTAACGATGGAGTATCTGCGTGGTGAGCATCCTGACGTGTTTACGATCTGCGATGCGAAACGCGCTGACATTGGAAATACGAATCGAGGATATGTGGCGTCCATTTTCGATGCGATGGGTTTCGATGCGGTGACGCTGCATCCTTACCTGGGTCGAGAGGCGCTGGCACCGTTTCTGGAGCGGCAGGATAAGGTGAGCATCGTTTTGTGCCGGACGTCGAATCCGGGAGCGGGGGAGTTGCAGGATCTCGAATGCGATGGGCGCCCACTGTGGGAGACCGTGGCGATGCGAGTGAGCTCGGAGTGGAATGCTGCGGGGAACTGCATGCTGGTGGTCGGCGCCACGTATCCGGAAGAGATGCGAAGGATTCGCGCGGTTGCACCGGGGATTCCGTTCCTTGTGCCGGGGGTGGGTGCACAGGGCGGAGATGTGGCGGCGGTGGTGGCTGCGGGGTTGGATGCGCGGGGTAAGGGATTGTTGATCAGCAGCTCGCGGGCGATTCTATTCAGCGATGATCCTGAGGGCGCGGCGCGAAATCTTCGGGATGAGATCAACGTGGCACGAGAGGCGGCCCATGCTGCGTCTTGAAGGAATGATTGCGAACCACGATCGGGTGTTTGAAGGTGCGATTGAGATCAATACCGAGACGGGATTGATTGAGCATGTGGGGCCTCGGACGGGGAAGAGCGATCTCAATCTCGATGGACAGATTATTTTTCCAGGCTTTGGCGATATTCATATTCATGCGCGCGATGATGTGAGCAAGTCGCAGGTTTATAAAGAGGATTTTTCGACGGTGGCGGCGGCATCGATCCATGGGGGCGTGACGCATGTTGCGGATATGCCGAATAATCCGGTTGCGCCGGTGGACGATGAGCGCTATGCGGCGAAGGAGAAGTTGACGGAGACGTCGGCGGTCCATGTGACGCTGTATGCGGGGATTGGTCCGGAGACTAGTCCGCTGCGGCGGCATGTGCCGTATAAAGCGTTCATGGGACCGTCGGTCGGGGATCTATTCTTTGCTTCGCAGGAACAGCTTGAGGGGGTGATTGCAAAGTATCGCGGGAAGAATGTGAGCTTTCATTGCGAGGATCCTGCGATCTTGCGCGAGAGTTCGGGAGAGCCCACGCATGAGCAACGGCGTCCGGCCAGGGCTGAGATAACGGCGACGGAGTTTGCGCTGTATTTGATTGAGCGATATGAGCTGGTAGGGAAGCTTTGTCATTACTCGACGAAGGGCGGCCTGGAGAAGATTGCGGCAGCGAAGGCGCGCGGGGTGCGGGTGACGGCTGAGGCTACGCCGCATCATTTGTTTTTTGATGACTCGATGCTGACGGACGAGAATCGGCTGTGGCTGCAGATGAATCCTCCGTTGCGAGGGCCGGCGGATCGGCTGGCGCTGATTGGAGCGTTGCGCGTGGGACTAGTGGATTATGTTGCGACGGACCATGCTCCGCACACGATCGAAGAGAAGATGGAGGGCGTGAGTGGTGTGCCGCATCTGGATACCTATGGGGCGTTTGCGACGTGGCTGATGGCGGAGCACAGGTTTTCCGCGCAGGATATTGCGCGGGTGTGTGCATGGAATCCCGGGAAGTTTGTGAAGGAGTTTCTCCCGCAGGGTTTTGGCAAGGGGTATGGCGCGATTGAGCCGGGATATGTTGGCTCACTCACGATTCTCGATCCCGATGCGCCGTATGTGGTCCGGCGTGAGGACATGAAAACGAAGTGCGGCTGGTCCCCGTTTGAGGGATATACGATGCCTGGCCGCGTGACCTATACCGTATTGCAAGGCAGGGTTTACCCGGCAGGTTGAGGGAGTGTTTGCTCCGATGGAAAAGCTCAAGCACGTAATCAGCGCGCGACAGTTCAAGGATCCTGAATTTTTGTTGTGGCTGTTTGAGTCGGCGCACCAGATGGAGCGCGACGACGTGTTTCGCGCGCTGACAGATCCATTGCGCGGGCGAATCCTGGCGACGTTATTTTTTGAGCCGAGCACGCGAACGCGGTTTTCGTTTGAGGCGGCGATGCAGAAGCTGGGCGGGGGCGTGCTAACCGCGGAGAACGCGCGCGCTAACTCGTCGGCAACTAAGGGCGAGACAATCAGCGATACGATTCGCGTGGTGAGCGGTTATGCGGATGCGATTGCGATTCGGCACTATGAGCCGGGGACTGCTGAGGCGGCGGCGAGAATTTCACCGGTGCCGATCATCAATGCGGGTGATGGCGTGGGAGAGCATCCGACGCAGGCGCTGGCGGATATGTACACGATCAAGAAGGAGTTGGGGCGGCTGAGTGGACTGCGTGTTGCGCTGGTGGGCGATCTGCTCAACGGAAGGACGATCCATTCATTGCTGCCACTGCTCTCCCTTTATCCGGGTGTGACGATCGATCTGATTTCGCCGTGGCAACTGCGGCTGCCGTTAGCGTATCGGGAGTACCTGATGGAGAAAGGGGTCGCTTTCCACGAGGGAGAGAAGCTCGAGGGTGTGATTGAAGAGGCCGATGTTGCGTATATCACGCGGGTGCAGAGCGAGCGCTTTGCTTCGAAGGACGAGTATGACGTGGTGAAGGATGTGTATGTGATCAATGCGGAGATCGCCGATCGATTGAAACCGGACGCGATCATCATGCATGCGCTGCCACGCGTGAACGAGATTTCGCCAGAGGTGGATGCGAACGCGAGGGCGGCGTACTTCCGGCAGGCGAAGAACGGTCTTTACATTCGCATGGCGTTGTTGAAATATCTGCTGGCTTGAAAATTCCTCAGTTTGACTGACCGATTGATGGAACTGCTTAGCGGGATACGACGATGACTGAAAAGGTTCCTGGAATCGGAGTCGGGCGATACCTCAGTTCTTCTGAAACGTTGCCGGAGTTCAACCCGTACTTAGACGTGACGAGATAGGCTTTGCCATTCTCATGGTCGACAACCATGGTGCGAGCGCCGGATGCTGTCTTGATATTTTGGAGCTTGGTGTAATGCAATGGCGACTCGCGGTGATAGACAGTGAGCGACCCCGTAGAGTCAGCCATGAACAGCATGTTGAGCCGGGGATCGAAGTCTAAATCGCCCGCGTTCTCCGTGGCCTCACCAACCCTATCCACCTTACCGGTGGTGGTATCCACTGAAATCAGGCTGTGATCCTCACAGCTGCTGAATAGTTGATGATGCTGGATGTCAATCGCGAGATTTGAGGGTCCTGTGCATGGCCCTAGAGGCCAGGATGCAGTGACTTCATGCGAAGCCGCGTCGATGCGCTGGATCATCCCCCTAGCTGGGAGAGCCACGAATAAGGTGCCCTTGCCATCGTCTACCGCGAAGCCCGGACGGCCCGCGAGAGGGAGGGTCGAGATGACCCTGTTGGTGGAAGAGTCGATGACATCCACACTATGGCCGCGTGAGCTAAAAGCGAATACATGCCTGGTCGCTTGATCGTAGACGATCGCGAAAGGTACTGGTGCGGTGGGAATGGAAGCCACCAGTTGCAACGAGGTTCGGTCGAAGACGCGAACGAATCCTGCATTGCCGTCTGTGACATCGGTGGCGTAACCGTATCTTCCGTCGTCGTCGAGTGCCAGATTGCGGAGGTTGACCATGCCCGCGATCTCGCCGAGAACTTTGCCTGTCTCGATATCGACTACCGAGATGTGGTCGGTACGCGGGATGAAGAGACGATGAGCAGCGGGATCTATCGCGAGGAAACCCCATCCGCCCTTGCCGCCGATATTCCATTGCTCTTCAACATGAAAGACTCGGGGCGCGGTGGGCGTGGAAGTCTTAGTGGCCATGGCTGCCGAGCCAATGAGGAAAGCAGAAAGTGCGAGATTTGCAGAGAGCACGCGGACAAATTGCATAACGGAGATTCCTTTGGATTATCTAACGGGAAAAAATGCACTTCGACGACCAGTGATCCTGGTCGCCGAAGTGAACTACGAAGTGAAACGATTGTTAGTTTGAGCTGGGGAACTTGAAGTCATCCGTAAGGTCGCCGATAGCGGGGCTATTGGTGGGAACGTACGGGTTGCTCTCCTTCTGAACTGGGTTGGGAAGATTGTCACGGCTGCGTGCGCTGATCGGGGGAAGGCTCCAGTTCTTCTCGATGAACTTCTCGATAGAGACGTGGTCGCCATACTCATGCGACACGTGCCCACCTTTGGAGTACTTCGAGACGACCAGGAGGGGAATGCGGGTTCCGTCGCCGAAGAAGTCGACCGGCTGGATGTAGCCCGAGTCATAGTAGCCGCCACCTTCGTCCTCTGTGATGAAGATAACGGTGTTGTCCCAGAGTGCCGGGTTAGCCTTCACCTGGTCGACGATCTTCTTGGTGAAGCCTTCAAACAGGTCGAGTTTGGAAGATGCCGGATGACCGTCGTTGAAGCCGCTCGGCTTGACGATCGAGACCGGCGGAAGATTGCCCGTGTCGATATCGGCATACAGTTCGGTTGTGTCGCCGACATAGGTCTCGCGAGCTGCCTGTGTGCCCATGAACTGGGTCTGGTATTGGAATGGATTGCAGATGTTGCAATACTCGTCAAACGTGTTGGACTCGGTAGGATCGGTGACGTAGAGATCCCAGTCTTCGCCGAAGTACTTGAAGGGCACCTTGTGCGCTACCAGGTCGTCACCGATGCTCTTCTGGCTGGTGGGAGGAATGGTAAAGGGCGAGAGCGCGGAGTAGAGTTGGCCGTCGCCGGTGTAGCCGGGGTTGTAGTTGTTGACCAGGTAGTAGTCGCCCTTTACGCAATTAGGATTCACGGGGCGCTTGAGAGATTGGAGGTAGTTGGTAACAGCGGGTACACCAGGCTGGCTGATGTCGCCGCAGTTGACGTAGCTGCCGCCGCCGTAGCCGTCCTGATCGTAGAAGTCGTTGGTGGAGGCCTGAGGGTTAGGATTCTCGATCTGGTTGGTGGGAGGGGCTACGGCAACACCGTTGGTGTTGGTGTAGAAGATGGCATCGCCGAAGCCGAACATGATGTGGTTGGCTCCCGTGCCGCCCATCACCGACTGGTGGAAGTTATCGCTGAGCGTGTAGGTGTCAGCCAACTCTTTGAGATAGGGAGCGTCACCTTTGGCCATGTTGTAGAAGCCCATCGAGGCGGAGCCTTCGCCAGTGGTCATGTCGTTGAAGGTGCTGGGTTGGGGTGCGCCGTTGCTGCCGGTGCCGACGGATACCTCGACCCAGGGGAAGAGATCGTTCTGGCAGCCGCTGGGATTGTCCTTGGTCGCGAGGTCGATGCTGCAATCCGTCTGCTGCCACATTTGGAAGAAGCGGTGGACGGGGCTGGCAGTGTAGGCGTCGTACGGCATGTTGGGACCGCTAAGCTGATAGACACCTTCACGCAGACTGGTTGCATCTGCAATGCGGGTATCGATCTGGCCTCCGGCGATACCGGTGGCGCCAGTGATCAGGAACGGATCATAGCCTTTTGCGAGACCCTGGTCAGCGAGCTTCCCGACTTTCAACGTAGTGAAGGGAGCCGGGCCTGCGACCGTGGGTGCCTCTGGTCCACCAGCCAACGCGGGTGGCAGCGTGCTGTAGATGCTCTTGGACTGGGGATTGATTTCGTAGACGCCACCGGAGGTTGTGGTGTCCAGTGCTGAGAACTGCGCGGAGAGCGAGTAGTTGGGACCGGGCTTGCCGTTGGCCTTGACGATGCCCTTCGACAACAGGTTGGAGATGGTCTCTCCATCCTTGGGAGTGTAAGTCCCGTAGACGTGATCGAAGGTACGGTTCTCGCCGATGATGACGATCACGTGTTTGATAGGAGTCGTAGTTGCCGGGGTAGAGGTTTGGGCGTAAGCGGAAGGTGATCCTCCCGCTAACACTTGCAGCGCAAATAGAGTCGTTGCGCCGCACTTAAGCGTCCCCTTAAGGGCGTTGACCGTGCATGACTTCATGGTGTGAAACCTCCGGTGTAACAAGAAGACAGCGTGTCGTGCCAGTGATGCGTCTTCAGTGAACAACCGTAGGCGATACGCGCCGGGGAGGTGTTAGGGCAGAGTGAATTGAATAATAATTGAGCTCACGAAATGAACCGCCAATCGTCCATGAAGTCGATTAAACGATCAACTCGTTTCAGATCAACATTCATGCCCGAAAGCGATTTCAGCAAATCAAATTACAACTGTGTAGGGTCGCATCATCTCGTTGTCTTCATGCTCGAGGATGTGGCAATGCCACACGTAGAGCAACTCATCGCCGGGAGTCGTCGGCGCTCCCGGCGGCAGATCAAAGCGTTGAATGATGCGCGTGACATAACCGGGATAGGATTTGATCGTGTCTTTGCGCGCCGGTCGCTCGTTGCTTTCAGGCGGCATTGGCTTTCCAGTGAAGACTAGCTTGCCGGTTTGCTGATACGTCTGCACATCAAACGACTGCCGATTAAGCATCTGAAACTGCACGAGATGAACATGCAGAGGATGGACATCGCCCGTGATGTTAACGAAAGACCATATCTCGGTGCTGCCGGCCTTCGGATCTTCGGTGATAGGTTCATGCCAGTGCGCATTGCCGAGTAGGCCGGTAATGACATAACCGTCAGATGGGCGCTCTTTCTCGGAGACAAGCAGCAATCGCTCGCGCATGGTGTAGGTGGGCTGCAGGGCCTCGAAGGGAACTAGCGTGTCGGGAACGGAACTGGCGTCCTTGCCTTGGAGTGGCTTGGTGACTTTAAACAGCATTACTTCTTGCGCATCGACCTGGCCGCCCATCGTGTAGGGGGCAGGCGCATCGTTGATAAGCGAGAAGGACTTGCCCTCGAGACCGGCGAAGTCGATGACGACATCGAATCGCTCGGCGGGCCCCATGAGCAAGTAGCGGAGTTCGAGCGGTGATGGGAGCAGGCCGCCGTCTGTGCCTATCTGCTGGAAGGCGGGAACGTCGAAAGTATCGTTAAGAATTTTGCCGGTGTTATCCGCGTTGAAGAGGCGCAGGTGATAGAAGCGCGAATTGGCCGCGTTCAGCATGCGGAATCTGTACTTGCGAGGTTCAACCTCGAGAAACGGCATCACTCTCCCGTTGACGCAGTTGTGGTCGCCGAACACCTCCTGCACCCAAATTGGATGCTCCTTCGGGCCATTCACTACGGTGGGGTAATAGAGCGAGCCGTCGCGGTGGAAGAGACGATCCTGCAGCATGAGAGGAATTTCATATTCGCCACTCGGGAGATTGAGAGCTTTTTCGGCTTCATCGCGGATGAGATAAAAGCCGGCGAGGCCAGCGTAGACGTTGAGGCGAGTGATGCCGAGGCAATGGTCGTGATACCAGAGCGCCGTGGAGGGCTGGCAGTGCGGATAGAATGACGGCTGCGGATTGAATTTGGGGCCATGCTCACCATTTGCAGTGAACCATGCCTCGGGGTATCCGTCGTCGTTGGGAAGCACGCAGGCTCCATGGAGATGCGCAACGTTCCGGACATCTGGGATCGAGGATTCGGCTCCGTGAATGGAGTGATCGATGGGTAGTATGTGGGTGGTGGGCAGTTTGCTGACCCAATTGATCTTGAGAGGCTGTCCGCTTTGGGCTTCAATCGTGGGGCCCGGCCACGTGCCGTTGTATCCCCAGAGTGTGGTGGGCGGAAGGTCGCGATGCACCTTCTGCTGAAACTGTCGCATCGCGATCTCGACGACTTCGCCGGGTTTGCCCGTGGGCCGAATGACGGGTGGGATAGGCAGCGGATCGACATAGCGGGTGAGTTTTACCTCGCTGCGAACCTGCGGCGGAGATGCCATGGCCTGGCCGATGGCCGGAACGCTCTTGCTGAGTAGGAGACCCGCTGAAGTGTAAAGGCCGCGGCTGAGCAAATGACGCCTACTAAGCATCGGGCCCAGGTGAAGAAAATTTATTGAGGAGAAACTTTCATTTTTCTCATCTTCGAACTTCGGCAGGCGAGGCATCAGGTCAAGCAAGACTAGCCGAATTCGGTTACGAGACGATGAACCGAAACCAAGCCTGACTGTTGGGTGAATGTCTGCCTAGAGAAATGGTCGGGGCGAGAGGATTCGAACCTCCGACCCCCTGGTCCCGAACCAGGTGCGCTACCAGACTGCGCTACGCCCCTTTAGAATCAGATAGTTGTGAAATTTCTTTCCGAATTCGACCCCTTGGGGAGGAAATTCATGGCTGGTTTCGCTGACTTCATCAAGCACCGCAAATACTTCGTTTGTGTCTCGCCTGCAACCTTGGATTGGTACAAATCCTGCTTTCGCTCTATACCTGAATGTCCCACACAAGCCGACCTCCAGAACGCCGTGATTGCGATGCGCGAACGCGGCCTGAAGCCAACGGGGATCAATAGCGCCATCACATGCTGGAATGCCTATACGCATTGGCTTGCGTTCCCTGAGACAAAATGCGGACCGGGCTGCCAGCACCCGAAACTCACCCGGCTCAAGGAACCACAGAACAACTTGGCCGTGTACTCGGAGCAGCAAATAAATCGGCTGGTGACATACAAGCCGAACACGGCTGAGCTGCGAACACACCTCATCATGCTCTTCCTGTTCGATGTGGGAGCACGTATCAGCGAAGTGCTTTCCTTGTGTGCTGATTCGCTCGATTTTGAAAACATGCTGGTGCGGTTGGACGGGAAGGGCAGCAAGACGCGAATCGTTCCGTTCAGTGCCGAACTTCGCAAGCGTCTGGTCCGCTACGTCGCGGACGCGCCCGGCCATCGGCTTGTCTTCGCCACGCGGAATGGAACCAAGCTGGAGCGGAGAAGTGTCCTTCGCAGCGTCAAGCGGCTGTGTCGCAAGGTGGGCTTTGAACCGCCCGCACGGACACTACACGCGGCCCGGCACAGCTTCGCCTCCAACTACCTTCGCAAGGGTGGGAACGCAATCGCCTTGCAACGGACATTGGGCCACGCTGACCTTACGACCACGCAGCGATATTGCCACCTTGCAGTTGCAGACTTACAAGCAGCGCACCAGCGCATCAGCCTGTTGGCAAGGTAGCCCATCAGCGGGCAATCTCCAGGTGCGCCGATGTCTGATGCGTTTTCCCCGCTCAAGCGCTGGCTCGTCGGCAGTAAGCAAAAACTCTGCGAGGATCATGTAAGCGGATAACTTTATGTTTTCTGGCAGAGCGCCATTTTAGGTGGTCCGAGGCACAACAAACGTATCCATACGAACGTCCGCCCATCGAGTCTGAGACGAGTACTGCAACCCGAATGAATCAGTTACGGACACGCTAACGCTGGCGGGGAAGGCTTCTTCACCCGTGTAGACCGACTCAAGATCAACCGGAAATTTCAACCAAACATCTTGATGCACGCCCTTCGCCAAAGGAGTGATTTGTAAACGAGATAAATACCACTTCATTATTAGCGGCATCCCACCTCGAAAATCATTGGACTCGGCTGCCTTTCTCTTAGCTGAGTAAGTAACTTCGCTGTCAGAAATAAACTTTACGTTTGAAATCTCTATAGTCAGCTCATACTTTGTAATAAGAGTAGCGACATCATTATGGTTCGTCAGTCTTACGGAGGCGTAGACAAAAGAAAAAGTCTCGCGGCTCGGATCATCTATGTCCCAAAAACACTCAAGTATTTCTGGGACAATCTTCGGACGTGTATTCAGGGCTTCTGCCTCTGTGGCTCTACGTTCGGCCTCTAGAACATGCGCGTATCGCTCTGCATCTAGCGTCACAGCGGCGTGCGCGCTTTGGTAGATGGCATACATAACGAATGCAGCAACGTATAGCCATAGTGTTGTGCGGATGAGCGACCAATCGATAGAGTGGTTGGGGTCATGAAAATAGACTGCAGCAGGCGGTACAACCAAGACCACCACCGCCCACAGGATGTTATCGCGCACCCACAGCATTGCATCCCGCCAAAGCACCGCTCCGAATCGTTTCCAATAACCCATGCCCCTAGCGTAGCGCGCGCCTGACGTTATTCGCTATTCGTTGCCCTCACGCGCCCGCGCGTTGATAGAGTGAGATGTCACATGATGGAGACTCAAACTATGAGCGAACCGAGTAGCAATCCGTGCCCAGGATGCAAAGAGCCCACTATACCCGGCAAAGCTTTTTGCGCGAACTGTGGTGCCCCTCTCAATAATGACTCCTTCCGGATCGTGGCTTTGATTAACGAAGCTTTGGAGTCCAGATTTAAGGACCGGGATTACGTCACCATGAAGACATCGGTTGACGTCGCGAGCAAACTCACGGACTGGTTCAAGCTTTTCCTCTATTGGGCTGCAATCCCTTTGGCTGTTCTTGTGATTATCCTCGGAGTGTTGGGGTTCCACAGCTATAGCGACTTCACCGCTAAGGTCGCTGAAGCGACGACCAAGGTGCAAGATGTGTCTCAAGCGGCAGTTAGTAAGGACTCGGCTGTCTCAGCGCAACTCGCCACTCTCCAATCGCATGTGCAGTCCGCTGAGGGTCAAGTCTCTGGGCTACAAGCTTCATCCAGCCAGATAGTGCAGCAGTACGCGCGGCTCCAGTCGAATTTGGAACGATATAGCCGAATCGATGAAAAAGTTGAACTCTTACAGAAGCAACTTACTGCGGTGCAGGGACAGGTCGTAGACATCGGCAATAAGAAATTCAAGGCGGGCTCTTTCGAGTCATCCGGCACCGACGAGAATGGAATAGCGTGGCCGTCATCCCTTATGTTGGGGAACCTAGGTTGTGGGCCATCAACTCTGAATGCAAATCACTCGATAGCGCTATGCGCAGAGAAGTCAGCATCCCGGCCGTTTGTGTTTTTTTCACAGAGAAGTCCCAACGGGGATGTGATGCCAATCGCCAGCGTGTCCCCTGTCGGATTCCAAGACGCTTCCATTGCACCAAAACCGGCTTGCACGATTACGACCAGGGGCACCATTTACGTGGAAAAGGGCAGCGGCGGAAACGCTGATAGGCCGTATTTGTGTTTGAGAAACGCGGACGCCTCTCTTGGGTGGGTGAGATTGCAAGTAACGCCTTGAACTTCAGAGGCTTTCGATCTTGGTCAAGCTCATCGTTACTAGTTGGGTATAAAAACTGCGCGCGCGAACTTGCCGATAACCCGGTTTTGCTGGAATGACCACGCTTAGCTAGGCGTTGCTTCTGACAAGCGATAGATCGAAGCAAAAGCGAACCATCAGCGCGTCATAAGCACTCCAGTCGTCGGGCTGGCAGTTGCTGGTAGCGGTAAGATTGGTGCCCGCACCACCCCTTCATGTGCGAAACTAGCGACCATGCTCATCCCTCTGCTGGCTGCCGCCATGGTTCTTTCGAAGCCCAACACTATCTATCTCGAATCTGGAGAAGCGTTAGTAAATATGTGCAAAAACGTCACAGAAGCCGGAACAAAGGTGTCGGTCGACGAGATCGACGCCGGTACGTGCATCGGATTCGTTATGGGGGTGGTTGATGGCGCAACGTTTGCGACACACACTCACCCAGACGATTTTCCTGCCTGTATACCGACGGCAGCGACCCGCAAGGAGCTGGTTTTGGTGGTTGTCAAATATGGCGAGGACCATCCAGAAAAACTACATCGTGCGGCGGGATTCTTTGTGTTGCAAGCTCTACAGTCCGCATATCCGTGTGGCCAATGAGGATGATGCTCAGGATTAGGAGCGTTCGATGACCAAGACTGAGTGGAAGGCTTTCCTAAAGTCAGAACTAGAAAGCAGTGAGATCAAAGGCATTGTTGATGCACTCCTTGAAAGCAAAGATGACCCTTCAGTAGCACTCAGGGCTTCGGCGTTGGTTGAGCTTTCTCTCACAGAATCTCTGCTGAGCCGGTTGTGGAGAAACAAGGGGCAGGCGGACGCTGAACTAACCGGCTTAGGTGGTCCCCTTGCCACTTTTGCGAGCAAAATCCGGATGGCAGAGGCGATGCGAATCATTGGCCCCAAAACTCGTCATGACCTCGACACGATCAAGGCAATCAGGAATGACTTCGCTCATTGTCACAGACAGATCACTTTCGACAACTTGCCCGTGGCGCAACTATGCAGGAGCCTCACCGTTGTCTACTGGCCCGGAATTCCACAAACGCCTGAATCTGAGCGCACACCGAAAGACCAGTTCACTTTCTGTGCTATCGGACTATTCCTGATACTCCGGGAAAGAGCCATTCAGACACCTAGGTATGCGACACCGAAGCGAACGCCCATTTATAAAGTGCGAAAGTGGTGGACTGAGGAATACCCCGAACCTATGCCGTGAAACCCACCAGCCTTTATGCGGCGGCTGACCAAATGATGTTTGTGAAACAGAACAGACTAAGTGGGTGCGGCAAGCACGCCACGACGGAGTATAGCTATGCCAAGTGGAGCAAGGTGAGGCAGGACCGTGTGGAGAGTCGTGTTGAGCGGACTTGATTTTCGTAATTCAGGATGGAAAATTCGCCGCTCGTAAGTTCGCCGCTTTTAGTACGCTATCCAATTCAGCGAACCGTTTCTTTGCCATGATTGCTTGTTGTTCGCCTTTGTAGGTCAACTTTATTTCTGCGTACGTGATATTGCCCAGTGCGCCCTTGCGCTTGCCACGGACTAGGCCGCCCGCGATTAGATTCTCAACGTCCTTCTCAACCTCCTCAATGTTGCGCGTCGGTTTGACATCTGAAGTCTCGCTTCTTTCGGATTCAGTTCTTCCTGTCCCGAGAAAACCCAACATTACCTGTAGTCGCGCGACCTTTTGTTGGAGCGTTGGTTCCTCCACCACGGTCGTCAAACTCTGGGTTGAGTGTGTTTCATCGGGGTGGTTGAAGAGGTAAATCAGGATAGCTACCTCGCTTTCGGAATACTCTGGAGCGTTTGGTCGCATAGCGTTGGCCTCCTCAGCTTTGTTCGAAAAGCATAGCACCCAAATTCCGAACAAAGGTGGGATTGGTCCTAGGCAAAAAGCCCCTCTGCACTAGGTCAACTCCGCTGCACGGTGCCGCCACGGGCACGTGGGCGCGTTGGTGGGCCATCCACATGCGCGCAGGTGTCGGCTTGACGCGCGAGGTACTATGGCAGCATGAAAGCGTATTTGCACCGATATTCAAACATGACCGAGGTGGCGAACCAGGACGGCTCTACCAAGCAAGTCGCGGGCGATCTGCAAGTTGAATATAGCGGCTCACCAACTCACACTTGGCCTTCGCGCATGGAAGCTCAGTATGAATGCGCGTATCTGAATGGGGCACTCGTCAAACTCGGCTTCCACATTTGCAGCTTCACGGTTGAGGAGCTTCCCGGTGGTCGGTTCGGCATCGTCTGCCTGGACCACTCGAACGATTCTCACCTGTAGTCAGAGCGTCCCAAAGTGTGGTAAATCGTCCACATTCTCAGAATTGTTTGTGTGCCGTTATTTGTGGATGGCGGAGCTCTATGGATGGTGTATTGGCAACATTATTACCCACCCCCTATGTAATTCATTCTATTGTCGTTACGTTGATTCCATAGATGCTCATTGCGTCAACCGCGCTGCAATGTATCGCTGTGCGCCTAAGTGCTTCGCAATCAATCACATCATGCCAGAAACGCATATAGTGTAGGCGCTGTTGGTCCAATGGGGCGTACGACGGGGGTTCCACCGTGAGCGTTTTCAATGGAATCAACAACTTACAAGGCTTACCACCCTATATGTAGGGCCAATTGGTTCAATGAAGCGAACAGCGGAATTTTGCTGCGAGGGTAAGATTCATGGAATCAATGATATAAGCCTCAAAACCCCCTATATGTAGGGCCAATTGCTCCGCGATGGGGTGAATTGGAGTGCGTTGCGTACTAGATAAGTGTAATGCATTCAACCACATAAGCCATAAAAGGCGCTATATGTAGGGTGATTCATTCCAAACATGGTGAATCCCACAAGAAAGGAACACATGGACATCATTCAGACAGTTGCACATCAGCCTGGATTGCTGAGCGGATCACGCTTGGCGCGATTGCTTGGGCTGGACAGAAAGACCATTGCGCGGATGGCGCGAGAAAACCGGATACCTCATCTGCGCTTAGGCGGGCGCATCCGCTTCAACCCGCAAGCAGTAGCCGGGTGGCTGCTTGCCTCACAGACGGAGGTGAAATGATGCGAACCACAGATGACCTCATCCGCATGGGCACGCCAACCGGAGTGAAGCAAGCGCGGTTGCTGCTTGACTTCAGCCAACTCACGCACCATCACGCTGGACTCACTGAACAACTGGCTCAGCTGGTGTACTCCAGGCTTGAGACAAACAATCGCGCCGCCTCAGTGCGTGAGGCTTTTGAGCGTTTGCGTTGGGACATCCGCATACGCATGAGCAATGACCTTGTGCCGCTGATGGGCCGCGCGCTGCTGTATGCACATCCCGATTTGAACGGAATGGTGCAACTCAACTCGGTGCCCTTGGATGAGGCATTGGGGATGCGCGTCTCTGAAAAGAAACTGCCGGGTGACTATGCGCGGCGGCTGGAGTGGCGTGACGGGCGGCCACTCACAGACGCACCCACACAGGTAATGAAGAAAGCAGCGCGGTCAGTTCGGCCCGCACAAGCCGAACTCTTTGAGGTGGCAGGATGAATTTTGCAGGGACGCATGAGGTACGGAGCAAGACGGAAACAGGGATATTTGCTGGCTACTTTGACAGCGAAGCAGCCGCCCTGTCCGCCGTGGAGCGGCTGGGCAACTACAAGGCGGCGTGGGCGACCCTCAACCCGCTCAGTGCCGATGCGTTGACCGCTGACACCACCATCAACCCCGCAGAGCTGGTGCGGTCGTACAAGACAGCGGCGGACGCGCACATTGCCCGCCGTGAATGGCTGCTCCTGGACTTTGATCCTCCGCGCCCAACCGACACCAACAGCACGGACACGGAGAAAGCAGCGGCGCACCAGCAAGCGGAAGAGTGCCGTGGTGAGCTAACCGCGATGGGTTGGCCCGTGCCTACGGTGATTGACAGCGGCAATGGCTTCCACTTGCGCTATCGCCTCAACCTGCCGAACGATGCGGCGGCGCATGGACTGGTGCGGTCGCTGCTTCACTCACTGGCGGAGCGTTATCCGATGCTGGACACCACCAACCACAACGCGGCGCGGGTGGCCAAATTGCCGGGAACGTGGACGCGGAAAGGCGAACACTCAATTGAGCGACCACACCGCGTTAGTGCAGTGCTCTCAGAAGGCTCAGGGAGGGTCACAGAGGCACAGCTACAACCTATCGCTGGGGACGTGACCACTGTTGAGTACGGAGCGCCCCAAGAGGTCACCAGCGATGAAGCCAAAGCCGCGCGGACATGGCTGCTTGGCTACCTGGAGCATTATGAGCTGGTGTCACGGACGGAGGCACGGCGTATCACTGGCGGCTGGAAAATCGGCATCTTCTGCCCGCTCACGGAGGCGGACGCACAGCCACATGATGAGCGCGATGAAACAAGCACCATCCTGCAAATCATCAACGGCAAGCTCGCGTTCAAGTGCTCGCATCACACATGCGAAAAGCAAGAGAGGAAAACGACTGTGTTCAAACAAGAGATGGCCAACCGCAAGCCCATCCCGTACCTACCTGAACCTGGACAAGACGCGGGGATTGTCTTCGGAACAGTACGGAGGACGCGGCCACTCCCTCCGCTTTTACAAGCAGATTTGGGAGATGACTTCCGCCGGGATAATCAAGACTTTGCCCTCATTACCGATGTGAACCCGCCGCTGCTTGCTGCATGGACCGGGAAAGCATGGGAGCTGCGTCCGGATAGGCGGCTGCTGAGCAAAGCGGTCAATGCTCACTTGAAACACCTCTATGCCCTGTACCCGCCTCCAGTTGAAGGCCGGGACAGGCGTGGGATGCTGAAGGCAAGCGATACGCTGGGAGGTGTCACGTCCTATGTGTGGCTGGACTTGCCTGAGAAGCGGCGGGAGCAGTTTGATACTGATGAGTATCTTCTAGGGTTGCCGGGCGGCTTGGTGGCCGATCTACGTGAGGGAGCGGTGCGTCTGATGCAACGTGAAGATTACATCTCACGGAGTTTGACCATAGCACCAGACGCAACCCATCCAACTCCGAGGTGGGCACGATTCCTCATGGAGCTTGCTTGCGGGGATCGTGACCTTGCGGAGTACCTACGGAGGTTGTGCGCCCTGTGTCTGGCAGCTCACCCTGAGCAGGCAATTTTTGCTTTGTACGGTAGCGGCAGAAATGGCAAAGGCTCATTCATCCGTGTACTGGAAGGCATCCTTGGCAACATGGCAGTCCTACTCCGTCCGCGTGAGCTGGCTGAGAGCAAGTTTGCAGATGACGCGAACAAACGGACTCTTTCAACGCTGGAGGGCGCGAGGCTGGTGTGTGTCCAAGAGGCCAAGACGGACAACCTAGATTTCCCGCTGCTGAAAGTCTTGAGTGGTGGAGATACCGTGAGCGCGGCGGCCATGAGGGAAAATGCACGGCAGATTAGGCCGACGTGGAAGCTGTTCCTCACCACCAATGAGCAGCCCATCTTTCCTGCTGATGCTGCGTTCCGTGGGCGCGTTCATCTGGTGCCATTCCGTGCGGACTTTAGCGAAGCACCCGAGACGACCATTGACGCCACACTGCACGCGGAGTTGCCGGGCATCTTGGCTGAGCTGATTGCGCTGTGCCCGTCTGTCATTCGGGACGGGCTTCGGAAACCAGCGACGGTGAAGGACTCAACGGATGAACTGTTTGCAGAGCTGGATATAGCGGCCCGGTTTCAAGGAGACTGCCTCGTGCCCGCGCCTGATGAAGCCGTAGCCGTTGCAGATGTGAGCACGGCGGCAATCCTATGGGCGCAACGCGAGGGCTTGGACACTGATGCGCGGTGCATCATGAGCGAACTGCGGAAAAGGTTCGGGAAGAGGTACGCCTTCCGCAAGGTTGAGGGCAAGAGTGTCCGCGTCTTAGTAGGTGTCCACTTGCGCGATTCGCTTCCCGTCGCGCGCACCGGAGTGATAGCGTCCGCAGCTTGAACGGACACACAGGACACACGTGTTTTAACTTATCGGATTGACCCCTCCAATAAATAAGAAAGGGGGTCGAAGAGATAAGGCGAAAACCGTGTGTCCGATGTGTCAATGTGGCGCGCGGGCAATGCCTCACCTTGAAATTAGGTGCCAAAGCGTTTCTTGAGTGGCCTCAGATTGGAGGAGATTTTAGTGCGGAGATAAGCGAGGGTAACCCAACAAATAGCTACGCTTCCCCCAAGAACAGTCCACCCCCGAGGTGTTGAGGTGATGTCGCGTGATAAGTGCGATAAGACATAGCAGAGCAACGCCTCCCCACACGCATAAGGCGAAAACTAGTCCGGCTATCCATGCTATGCGGCTCACGTCAGCCATACTACCGCACTACTGCGCACGAAATACTTGCGAAAAATGACCCCTTGGGTCATACTATTCAGCACGGAGAGATTGCTTGTAACTCATTGATTCTAAAAATGGTCGGGGCGAGAGGATTCGAACCTCCGACCCCCTGGTCCCGAACCAGGTGCGCTACCAGACTGCGCTACGCCCCGAACAATGGAATAGGTGAGTGGCTGGTCGTTTGTGGATGAACGCAAAACTCCGGGAAACAGCATGAGCTGCAACAACCACTGACCAACCTTTTGATTTTAGCAGAAGTTGGGAGCGGCCACGATGGGAGGGAGGGCGCGCTCCGGGATCCTGTGATCCACTGCTATGCCGTCTACTGTGGGGCCGGACTGCTGGTTGGGGCAGGCTGTGTTGTCTGCGTCTCAGGGGTAGCCGTCACCGGTGGGGTTGATCCGGGGGCGGGAGCAAGAGCAGCAGGCGACACTGGAGCCGCTACCGGCACTGCGGGTGCTCCAGGCGCAGAAGTTGCGGGTGCAGCCGCGGGTGTGGTCGGTGCTGCGGGTTGATCAGCCGGCGCGGTTGGTGTGGGTGTCGCTGTTGCCGGAGCTGTGTTCGCAGGAGGGGCAGGAGCAGGCGCTGGCCTTTGGAAAGCCGCTCCGCGAGGCCTCGACGTTCCCCCGGAGCGAGTGACGCCGTATGCCTGTCCGTGACGGATGATGGTTTTTTCGTCGAATTTGTGGGTGTCTTGATCGCTGAAGGTTGCGCCTGCAGGAACCAGCGTGTCTGTCACGACCATCCCGGTGGGTGGCCCGACGCGGAGTTCGATGCGGGTGGGATCAATACCCTTTTCGTCAACCAGGTATTGACGTGCGTTGAGGGCACGCTCTGCGGCGGCCTCGGGCTTCTCATCCGGCGTCGAGTTACCGACCATGACGAGGTGGGCGTCGGTCTGCTGCGAAAGCGTGAGAGCGATGTCGTCAAGGCAGCCCTTGGCTTCGTTGTCGACGCGCACGGGCCGACGGCGATCGCGTGTGAAGCTCAGGCTGCAGAGCGGCTGAGTCTGCGGGACGGTAACGACTGGCGCAGTGATGATGACGTCGGTGGTCGCTTTGGCGGTCTGTCCGAGATCGTCGACCAGGTTGCAGGTGACGGTGATGGTCATTGGACTCAAGCCCGCGGTGGTGAGGACTGCGGTGGGTCCAGAGCTTCCGATTACGCCTGCCGTGGCGCTGTAGGAATACGTGAGCGGACGATTCTGCGGGCTGACGCCGACGGTGCTGATGGCGATGTCGGTACCGGAAACCGCAGTGCTGGGGTTGGCGCTGCAGGTGAGGGTGGGCGCCTGGAAGGCCTGGATGGAAAAGGGCGCGGCGCAGGATGCCTGCTGGCGAGGTTTGGGGCCTTCCTCTACATGTCCGGTGACGACGTAGTCACCAGGTGCGAGGCCGGTGGTATCGATCGTCGCTTCCGGGCCGGAGGCGTTGATCTTGCCGCCATTGGCAGCCCAGGTGTAGACCGGAGTTTTCTTCGGATTCAGGTGCAGGGCGTTGGCTTCGACTTTAACGGGATCGCCAGGAAAGACGCTCGCGGGCTGAGCGCCGCAGCCGAGCATGACGGGCACCGGCGGTTCGACGTCGCCCATCCGAACGACAAGGCCGGCAGAGAGTTTCAGATTGCTGAGCGAGCTGAAGCCGCCCTCCTGTCCAGCAGGAAGGAGCAGTGGACCGTAAACGACCTGGGAACGTTGATAGTCGGCTTGAATGGGACGGATGGCGAGGTGCTGACCCCAGAAGGGCAGAACGTAATCGAGACCAACACCGCCGGTGACTCCCCATCCCCACATCAAGGACTGAGCGGCTGGGCCATTGGTGCGCTCGCCGCCGCCGAGTATGTGGGCGAAAGGCACCCAGCGTCCTAACGGGTATCGGAAGATGGGACCGCCTTCGGCGGTGTATACCAGTTGACTGCAGGTTTCGCCGGTGCACGACGGAATATATTGCTTATGCTCGTTGGTGCCAGAGAAGTAGCCGCCCTCGAGTTCAACGCCGAAGTAGCGATTGAACCAGGTGGAGACGCCGACGGTGGCGTTGGGATTGTAGACACTCTGAAACTCATAGCCGGCGACGCTGCTATTGAAGGGATGGAAGTAGCCGTAGCCGCCATAGATGTCGACGCGCGAATCAATATGCTGTTCGCCACCTTTTGACGCCTGCGCAGAGGAGACTGCCGCAGCAGCACCAAGACCGACGACAACTAAAAGAAGCGAAGCCCATTGAGTCAAGCGTTGCATTGCGGCGATTCCTCCAAAGAACCCGGACAGAGTGAAAGGTATTTCATGGAGCAGAGGTTTCGAGAAGCTGCATGGAATGAGGCGGGTGCGCCAGATTCACTTCTGTAGTATCCCCTAGAAGGCATCGAACGTATGAAGGAAAACGTGGTTTAACGGCTGACTCAAGCTTGATGCTCGGCTTCGAAGCGAATAAGCTCAATAGGATGGAAGTCTTCAGTTTACGGATTACGCGATGTCCACGGCAAAGTCGATTTTGCTAATGAGCGCGCGCGTACTCGATCTTATCCCGTGAACGGCTTCATCTAAAAACTTCTGGTGAACACATAGTAACCCTATAGGCCTTTTGCGGGGCACTTCATCTGTGACAAAGCAGGCCGTTCGAGATCTGCAAGGAGAGGTTGCTTGCTTACTGACAGAGCCACTGGCGAAGGTATCGCGAAACTTCATCAGAAGCGGTTGAATCATCTTGAGGCATTGGAGGCGGAAAGCCTTTATATCTTGCGCGAGGCTGTTGCTGAATTTGCGCGCCCGGTGATGCTCTACTCCATTGGAAAGGATTCGAGCGTCATGCTGCGGTTGGCGCAGAAGGCATTCTACCCGGGCAAGATCCCGTTTCCGCTGCTGCATGTCGATACGAGTTACAAGTTTCCCGAGATGATTTCCTTTCGCGATAACTATGCGAAGGAGATCGGCGCGGAGTTGATCGTGCATCGCAATGAGGCGGCCATCGCGGATGGGGCGAGCCCTTGGAAGCTGGGAACGCAGAACTGTTGCGGGGCACTTAAAACTCGGTCTCTGCTGGACGCGCTGGAAGAAGGCGGGTTTGATGCGGCGTTTGGTGGGGCGCGACGCGACGAAGAGAAGAGCCGGGCGAAGGAGAGGGTTTACAGCTTTCGCGATGCAGCGGGGCAGTGGGACCCGAAGAATCAAAGGCCCGAGCTGTGGAGTCTGTATAACTCGCGTCTGCGCAAGGGCGAGAGCATACGAGTATTTCCACTTTCGAATTGGACGGAGCTGGACGTGTGGCTTTATTTGTATGCCGAGCAGATCCCGATCGTGCCGTTGTATTACGCGGAGGATCGGCTGGCGGTGATCCGCGGTGGCATGATTACGCTGGTGCACGAGGGTATGCATTTACTGCCGGGGGAGAAGCCCGAGTTGATGAAGGTTCGGATGCGGTCATTGGGATGCGCGCCATGCACAGGTGCGATCCGTAGTGAGGCAGAAACTTTGCCGGAGATCATCGAGGAGTTGATTGGCTTCCGCCGCAGTGAGCGCGAGGGTCGCGCAATTGATCACGATGAAGAGGGATCGATGGAGTTGAAGAAGCGGGAGGGCTACTTCTAATGAGCACACTGCCTTCAGCTGAGAGATCTGTGAATAAGATGAGCTTCCGTGCGTTTCTCGATAGCCATCTGGAACAGGAGATGCTGCGGTTTACTACGGCTGGCAGCGTCGACGACGGCAAGAGCACGTTAATTGGACGGCTGTTGCACGACACCAAGAGTGTGTATGAGGATCAGCTTGCTTCGATCCGTGCGAGCAGGGTGAATCGCTCGGGCGGCGCGGTGGACCTGTCGCTGTTGACTGATGGTTTGAAGGCGGAACGCGAGCAGGGCATTACGATCGACGTGGCCTATCGGTACTTCTCCACGGCGAAGCGCAAGTTCATCATTGCCGACACGCCCGGGCATGAGCAGTACACGCGCAATATGGCGACGGGTGCATCCACAGCGGATGTTGCGATTGTGCTGATTGATGCGAAGGCATTTCAGCGGGCTGGGGAGTTGCTGCCGCAGTCCCGGAGGCATACTTACATTGCGAGCCTGTTGCGGATTCCGCATGTGGTGGCGGCCATTAACAAGATGGATCTGGTGGACTACAGCGCGGAGATCTTTGAGAAGGTGTCCGCGGAGTTTGCTGCGCTCGCAAAGCGGCTTGGGCTGAAGAGCGTCGAGGTAATTCCAGTGAGTGCGCTGGCGGGCGATAACGTCGTCGAGCACAGCACGAACATGGGGTGGTACACGGGGCCAACCCTGTTGGAGTACCTGGAGACTGTGCCGTTGACGATTCGTGAGACGGCGGATGGGCCTTTGCGTTTTCCGGTGCAACTGGTGGTGCGACCGGACGCGGAGTTCAGGGGGTTTGCAGGGCGCGTTGAACGCGGCGAGGTGCGGCCCGGCATGCGGGTGAAGGCGTTGCCGAGTGGCCGGGTTACGACAGTGAAGAGCATTATCACCTATGATGGAGAGCTTTCGGTTGCAAGTTTTCCGCTGAGCGTGACACTCGAGCTCGAGGACGAGATCGATCTCAGTCGTGGGGAGATGCTGATCGGGGAGAATCAGAATGCTCCGCGGGTGAGCAGCGCGTTTCGCGCGATGGTGGTGTGGATGCACGAGCAACCGCTGATTGCGGGGCAAACGTATCTAGCAAAACATACGACGCGAACGGTTCGGGCCACGGTGAGAAAGATTCTCTATGGGGTCGATATTCAATCGGCCGAGCAGCGCGAGTCTTCGCGGTTGCAGATGAACGATATCGCGGAAGTCGAATTCGATACGAGCTTGCCTCTGTTTTTCGACGCTTATGCAACGAATCGCGAGATGGGCGCGTTGATCCTGATTGAGCCGGTGACGAACGCTACGGTGGGCGCAGCGATGATCATTGATGCGGTCGAACCGCTTCGGAGAGAGACGGAAGCTGGAAAGGGTGCTGCGTTTGTTTGGTTGCGGGATCGGCCAGCAGAAGCGGCTGCGTTTCGGGATGCTTTGCAGGCGCGGGGCCGGGCTGCGGTAATCGTAGATGACGCGTTGATTCCGGAGGTTGCGCTCGCGGGTGTCGTGCGCGCTTTGCAGCTGGCTGAGGTTAGTGCGATATCGGCACGCGCTGCGCTGAGCGATTCGACCATCGAAGCAGTGAGGAAGGCGGCTGGAGACAGCTACTTTGAGTCGTTTGTGGATGCTTCGAGATGGATGGATGCCTCATCCAATGCAGAGGAGATGCCGTGAGCAACGATGGGATTGCATTGCTCGGTGTGAGTGAGACACTTTCAGCAGAAGAGCTGGTCGCCAAGGTAGTGCGGGACGCTGAGCGGGAGAATGCCTTAGCGAGCGTATGTCTGACGAGCAGCTTTCAGACGGAAGACATGGTGGTGCTGCATATGTTGCGCGAGCACTTGCCGTGGGTTCCGGTGATCTTCCTGGAGACGGGATATCACTTTCCTGAGTTGATCGCCTATCGTGACCGGATGGTTGTTGAGTGGGACCTGAACCTTGTGAACGCGCTCCCGAAGACGACTTTGGAAGAGCATGAGCGTGAGTTTGGATTGCTGCATATTGTGGAGCCGACGAAGTGCTGCGCGATTCGCAAGGTGGAACCGCTGATGCGCTCGCTGGAGCCGTACTCGTGGTGGTTTACGGGGTTGCGGCGGGAGCAGTCGCCTACCCGGGTGGGGTTGAGGAAGGTTGAGGACCATCGTCTACCGACGGGCAAGAGCTTGAAGAAGGTGAGTGTGTTGGCGGATTGGGACTGGGCCCGGGTGGAGGGGTATGCGCGCGAGCATGGGATTCCTCGGCTGGAGCTGTATGACCAGGGGTACACCAGTATTGGGTGTGAGCCTTGCACGGCTGTGCCGGCGGCGGGGGCTGATCCTCGGAGTGGGCGTTGGGGCGGCACGAAGTTGGAGTGTGGCATCCATACGTTTAGCGAGAAGGTGTAGGGAGGCAGCATGCGCGAGCGGCGGAGGATTGTGGAGCTGTGGCGGCGCGGGGATGCGGTGGCGCTGGTTACGCTGGTGCGAGTGGAGGGGTCTAGTTATCGGGAGGTGGGGGCGCGGTTACTGGTGGCGTCGGACGGGGAATATGCGGGGTCGATCTCGGGAGGGTGTCTGGAGGCCGAGGTGGTGCGGAAGGCTGCGTGGATGGTGCGCGACGGCGCGGTGGTGGAGAGGTACTCTACGCTGTTCGACGACACGGCGGAGATTCCGTATGGGTTGGGTTGTGGCGGGACGGTGGATCTGCTGGTGGAGCCTGCGGGGACAGTGGAGTTTGAGGGTTTGATGGAGGCGCTGGAGGCATCGTTGGAGGGTGTCGAGAGTCGGGTGGTGACTTGGCTGCCGGAGAATGGGGCGTTGCTGCGACGGGTTGTCGGCGAGGTGGAGACGGAAGGTGGGTTTGAGGAGAGGATTGGGGCTCCACAGCGGTTGGTGGTGTTTGGTGCGGGAGACGATGCTCGGCCGTTGGTGCAGATGGCGGCGCTGATGGGATGGAACGTGGTGGTGGTGGATGGACGAGCGCAGTGGGCGCGGGCGGAGCGGTTCCCGGAGGCGACGCTGGTGGTGGTTGCGGAGGGGTTTGGGCAGTTGGAGGCGTTGGGGATTGGGGCTCGGGATGCAGTGGTGGTGATGACGCATAGCTATGAGCAGGATCGGGTGTGGTTCGCGGGAGCGTTGCGGTGTGAGCCGCGGTATCTGGGGTTGCTGGGTGCTCGGCACCGAAGCGCGTTGCTGGTGAGCGAGACGGCTGCGCTGCTGGGATGGAGCGTGGAGCGGGCTTGCGAAGGGCTGTTCGCGCCGGTTGGGTTGGACCTTGGCGGCGATGGCGCGGAGGCGATTGCGCTGGCTGTCGTTGCGGAGATCCAGGCTTGTTGCGAGGGGAAGCTGGGGAGCTCGCGGCGGATGACTGCCGAGATGGTGGAAGAGCAGATTGCGCAGGGTGGAGCTTCGCGGTATCTGCAGGCGCAGTGTGCGTTGTGACGGTTGCGGCTGTTGTGTTGGCTGCTGGGGCTTCGCGGCGGTTGGGTCGGGCGAAGCAGAGTGTGGAGATTGGCGGAAAGACGCTGCTGGAGCGGGCGGTTCGGGTGGCGGTCGAGGCTGGGTTGGAGCCGGTGATAGTCGTGGTTCGCGATGCGGAAGTGGGGAAGTCGCTGCGCGGTTGCAAGTTGGTGGTGAATGAGCTTGCGGATGAAGGGATGGCGAGTTCGATCCGTGTTGGCGTTGCGCGGGCTCGGGAGTTGGGTGTAGTTGGAGTGGTGGTGATGGCTTGCGACCAGGTTGCGCTACGGGCGGAACATCTGCGGGAGTTGTGTGGCGAGGTTGGTCGGGTTACGGGTTCGGGGTATGCGGGGAAGGTTGGGATTCCGGCTTATTTTCCCAAGGAAAATTTTGGGGAGTTGATGGAGTTGCGGGGCGATGTGGGGGCTCGGGAGCTGCTGCGGGGAGCGGCGGCGATTATCGATGAGGGGTTGGGGTTGGATGTGGATACGGAAGCGGATTTTCAACGTGCTCGGGGGATGCTGGGGTAGGGTACCCCCCTCCCCCCTGGTTTCACTTTTCCTTAGCGAAGTCGTTTGGAATGTTATGGTTAGATGGTAAAGACTAGTTTCAAACGGCTCATTCTAAGCGGGTTACACGTATGATTTTCTTTCTATTGGAGTTAGGGGCTAAAAGTGAAAGCTGCAGCGGCTGTTGCCGCTGCAGCTTTGATTTGGGCTCTACTTCAAGTGTAGCAAGTTGGGTGGGGTAACTATGCCAAGTTTTGGAATGTTTTATTTGGTTTGGTTTCAGTGGGTTAGCGGAGTTTCGGTGGGTTTGGGGGCTTGACAAGTTTTGCGAGGGGGGCAAGGGGCTTCGGTGTCTGAGTGGGGATTTGGGTAGTGTGGAGGAAGGCGATTCAGGCCTTCGGCAGAATGGAGCGCACCCGTCGGCGAGTGCGCGTACGGATGGGTACTCGGCCGGAAACGTTCGTGGAGTGAGCAAACTTGCTCAGACGCGCCGTAGGCTGTCCCGTATAGGGAATCGGCGTATACTCGCCGCACACGAACTGCGGTGAAAATATGATTGCTTCTGAACCGTACTTTATTCATCGGTGGAACCCGAACAAGACAATCGAGTCGATATGCTGCGC
This sequence comes from Granulicella sp. L46, assembly GCF_009765785.1. GTDB lineage: Bacteria > Acidobacteriota > Terriglobia > Terriglobales > Acidobacteriaceae > Granulicella. Next base: position 469,700 of record NZ_LMUT01000003.1, on the reverse strand, counting down.
TTGTGGCTTGACGGTTTGCAATGAGCCGTCCTTAGCGCTTGCCCAGGTGAGCGAAAAAAAACACGAGTGCCTTGGGTGGACTCTCGACCGATTCAAGGGCATTTTGGGGCAGCCCGTTGTCGGGCGGGTGAGTTAGGTCCTGCGCGGACGGCGAGGGGCTTCGCTTTCCAGTAGTCACAGGGAAGACATTCCAGCTAATGAACAACGCGCAGGCTAGGAAAAGAACTCCGCATATACGTATGCCGTTCTCTATCATCGAAACCGAACGCCCCATTTTCTCTAGTCGAGCCCAAAGCCTTTTCAGCTCGTCGACGCCCTTCCGGCCCGCATGCGCATTTTTCGCATCGATCGATACCACGACCCCGCTCATTTCGAGCGAAAGGAGTCGTGAACAGTTGACTAGCTCAATCGTCAAGCCTTGCATTGCGAAGTTGAGTGCAGAGCCGACTACAGCGACAATACGGAACAGCCTTAGGGCTGGTTTCATCATTGGCGCCGCGTAGAAATCTGGCCGGTTGGAGAATTGGAGTGAAAGTACAAAGCCACCCATGAATAAGATCCAAAGGGCGTAGTAGAGCCTTTCGTTGCTTTCCCTCTCCCATTGCAAAAAGTCCCCGCTGGTCTTGATGCGATTTATATTAGCTTCGGCTTCTGGCCTCGAAAACTCTGATTCATTTGAGTCCATCTAAGTCGACCTCGTCGTCGCGGAAATTATTAGGGTCCAAACATTTATTAGAGTCCAAACATATACAGGTTTGGGACAAGAGGCAAAGCGAATGTAACGGGTGCGCGTCCGGCAGCAGGGGCCAGAGCTAAAGCCCTTGATCATGGCCGGGGATTTTTCAGCGGGCTGAAGCCCGCTGCTAATCCGGGAGGGTAAGGGCGGGCAACGTTTGTGGCCGGAAGGCGGGGGCTAGTCGGGGATACTGGCCTGGTGGCGGGTCCTTCGGCTACGCGCTGCTCGCTCAGGATGACGGTAGAAAAATGCAAGGGCAAAGGCCAATACAGGGGTCTCTCCGCTACGCGCTGCGCGCTTCGGTCGAGATGACGGGGTTGGTGGTTGGAAAGCGGGTTCCTTTCCTTCGGATCGGTTCAGGGTCAGAAGGGCAGAAAGAAGGGCGAGGGCTCATGCGGAGAGCTTCGGCCTCGATGGAGTGGTGAGGGGGAGAATATCCCAGGGGCTAAAGCCCGATGGGGTGGATTGCTTGATGTCCGGGCTGAAGCCCGGACCTATCTCAGGAGCAACGGCAAAGGCAAGAGCGAAGGAAGAAGAGATTCCCTGAGGGAATGACAGAAGAAAGGCAAGGGCTCATGTGGAGAGCTCCGGCCTCGGTGGAGTGGAGAAGGGAAAGCATACCCCAGGGGCTAAAGCCCGCTTCTTTGGGAGAGATATGAGACCCAAGGCTGAAGCCTTGGGGTACCTAGAAGCGAAGGAAGAAGCAGATTCCCGGAGGGATGACAGAAAGAAAAGCAAAAGCAAAAGCAAAAGCAAGGGCAAAAGCAAGGGCAAAAGCAAAAGCGAAAACCAATACAGGGATCCTTCGCTTCGCTCTAGGATGACGGCGTAAAACAAGCAACGGCAAGGGCAGAAGCAGATCCTCCGCCTATGGCGAAGGATGACAAACGTTGGGGAAGGCAAAGGATGACAAATGTTGGGGCGGAGGAAGAAGCAGATTCCTGGAGGGAATGACAGAAAGAGAGGCAACTGCAAGGGCAACGGCAAGTGCCAATGCGGGGGTCCTTCGCCTGCGGCTCAGAATGACGGCGAAAAACGAGCGACGGCAACGCGAAGGCTGAGGCAAGTGCTTTAGGCTGGTTGGCGGGAGGGTGGATATGTATTTCGCTAGCGTCGTCCTGTTGCTGTTGGTTTGTCCGGTGGCTTCGGTTGCGATCGATGCGGTGCGGTTGCATGAGAGCTTTACTAGCCTCGCGTTGATTGGGCGGTGGTGGACTTTCTGGGCTGTCGGGGTGCGGCTGTTTATTGCTGGGATTCGGCAGGTGGTTCAGCCTCGGTTTACCACTGAGGAGATCTTCGGGATTCGTGACGCGAGTGCGTTGCCGATTGTTCGGGAGATTGGTTTCGCGAACCTGTCGATGGGGGCGCTGGGGATCTTTAGCGTGGTGCGGCCGGGGTGGGTGGTTCCTGCTGCGATGGTTGGAGGGTTGTATTACGGGCTTGCGGGGTTTGTGCATCTTCCGGGAAAGAACAGGAATGCCAAGGAGTACACCGCGCTGGTTTCCGATTGGTTTGCCGCAGGGGTGCTCGGATGGTTTGTGGTGAGGAGTTTGGTTTAGCGGCGGGTGGTGGGTTAGCTGCAAGCGGGGTAGTGGGTGGTGAAGGTGGGGGCTCCGCAGGTTAGGTACCAGGAGGCTAGGAAGAGGAGCGTCAGGATGGGGGCGGCCCAGAAGAAGAGTTGCATGGGGAGGGTGGAGGTGAGGGGCAGGTGGGCGTCGGGATTGGTGCGGGTGGGGAGGCGGAAGATGAGGCCGCTGAGCACGCAGATGGCCGCGGCGAGGGTGAGGCGGGCGAGGGCAAGGAAGAGGCGGTCCTGCCAGTGGAGGCCGGGGATGAAGAAGGCGCTGATGGCTGTCCAGTAGAGGGAGAGGATGCAGGCGAAGAAGGTGGCGGCTTTGGCGAGCTCTAACATGCGGCTGCTCCGTGGAGGCGCTGTTGCGTTTATTTTAGGGTATTCGAGGAGGTACGCCTGTTTTCTTTAGGCTTTTCTCGGCTAGGGCTAGCTGCTAGCTTTGCCATGACAGGACAAAATCGCGCAAGTGAACCACAGGAGATTCCGCTTCGCGATTTTTCACTAGCAACTTTAGTGACCATGGGTTATAGGACCTTTGGTTGGGGGTTGTACACCTTTCGGGCTCTTGCAGTGGCACCATAGGTGGATAAGAATGATGCGCAAGGTGAACGCACATGATGACCAAAACAGTTGGATCTAAATGGGTCGGAGCGGGAATGCTGGGACTGGTTAGCTTGTTTGGACTGGTCGGATGCCGGCATTCGGGTGTTCGGGAGACCGTGGCGATGGCGACGGCCCCGGACTTTCAGGAAATTCATGTGAACCAGGACTGCTTGATCCTGCAGGATCAGGTGGATGGGATCGTCGGAGTGAGCGTGCCGCAGGGAAAGCCGGTGGGAGGGGGCGCGCCAGGTGCGAGCGGGGAGAGGTCGGTCGCGCAGCTGGATTTGTCGGTGTGCCACCTGGATAGCCAGTTTACGGCGGACCATGTGAAGGGCGAGCTCGTGAATGGGACCGTGCAGCGGAGTGTCGTGGTGGTTAAGGAGAAGGACTACCTGATGAAGAACCAGTTCGAGCGGCCGGTAGTGTTCGTGGTGGAGCAGCCGGTGCCCGAGGGATGGGCGATTGCGTCGGAGCCCGGACCGGACAAAATGTTGGGGAACGTTGCGTTGTTCCGGGCGGTAGCGCTGCCGGGCCAGATGGTGCGGCTGCGTGCGGGAGAACAACATACGATTGCGCTGGCTGAGTAGAGCTGGTCGCCGGATCTGAATTTGTCGTGACGCCAGTGGCTCCTCATCCCCGGGATGAGGAGCCACTGACGTCTGAACGCACGATGGTGCTGGAAGGGTTGACCGTTTGGGGGGCCGGCTTCGGCTGCGACGGCGGAGTAGACGGATGGGGTGGGATTGCCGTCCAAGAGAGCTGAGGTGAATCCATGAGTGTCCCCCCGTATCGGCCTGCGCGTTTATTTGTCACGGAGAAGCAGAAGAGGTTTGAGCCGGTGATTTCGTCGACGCCGGAGCTGCCGGTGATTGATTGGAGCGCGGTGGGGCAGGTTGCTCCTACGCTGGTGACTAGCAGCGGAAGTGGGCTGCCGGCGGCGGATGCGGTGGTGATTACCTGGGCAGAGGCTGAGTGGGCGGCGATGCAGCATGTGTTCTGCGCGAGTGGGACGGCGATGCCCTATTCGGATAGGAACTCGGGGAGCTGGGGTGGGTGGACGAAGTATGCGGTGGGCATGCCGTCAACTGCGGTGAGCGGGTGGAGCTATTGGGGGGAGTGGCGACTGGTGGAGGTTGGGGGGAAGCGGGTGCTGCTGTGGAAGTCGAATACGCATCTGGATTTTCCGGGAGAGACGCAGCTGACGGCGATGATGAAGATGTTGATTAAGGAGGTGAAGCCGGGGCTGGTGGTGTCGATTGGGACGGCTGGTGGGGCGATGGTGGGGGATCATGTGGGGACGGTGCGGGCGGTGAGTGCGGGGACGCTGTATGAGAAGGGGAAGGCGCAGGGGAGTTGGCCGATGTATGCGAATGGGTGGTCGGCTAAGGAGACGGTGTTGCATAAGGCGGGGCTTGGGAGCTTGCTGTTTCCGGTGCCGACTACGGAGAGCGATCTGCAGGGGTTGGTGACTCAGTTTAATTCGTATTACGGGACGAAGTATTCGATCTTTGATTTGGATCCGGATGGGTTGAATGCGGGGGACACGCAGCCGAAGGTGGTGGATGCTACGGGCGGTGCCGTGTCGTTGCTGACTACGCCTACGTTTGTGGTGGGGACTACGGCTGGGACGTATGCGACGTACGCGTGCATCGAGATGGATGATGCGGTGTTGGGGGACGTGTGCAAGGCGGCGGGGGTGGCGTTTGGGTTTGTGAGGAATGTGTCGGACCCGGTGCAGAGTGCGGCGCTGTCGGCAGAGGTGCAGGGAAGTTGGGGGAGCGCGGTGTATGACGCTTATGGGTTTTATACGAGTTTTAATGGGGCGCTGGCGGCTTGGGCTTCGCTGGTTGCGGCGGGGTAGCGGGTTCGGACTCTGTTCTCTCCCAGGTCCCAAAAGCGGGACCTGGGGCACCCGTTTCCGTGGTGGCCTAAGGCGTGAGGGAGCGGAGAAATTGCTCGAGGAGGTTGGCGGCTACGGCGGAGCGGTAGCGGGCGGTGGAGCGGATGTCGTCGATGGGGTGGGATTCGGAGGCCAAGGCGGCGCGGGCTTGGCGGAGGGTGGTGGGGAAGTCGGCGGGGGCTAGGGAGGCTTGGGTGAGGGCGGCTTCGGTGGCGTAGAGGCGGATGGGGCGGTCGGCTAAGGACGCGGCGGCCAGGCGGATTTCCTGGATGGTTTGGTTTTGGAGGAGGGCGATGGCGGCTAACGCTGTCTTGGAGATGGCTTGCGCGTTGCGGGTGCCTACTTTGCGGATGAAGTGTTGGTGGTGGGCGTAGATGCGGGGGATGGTTACGCTATGGAGGAGCTCGTCGGGGCGTAGGGCGGTGCGTTTGTAGGCTTGGTGGAAGTCGGTGTAGGGGATGATGCGGGTGGTGGTTGAGGAGATGAGGGTAACGGTGGCGTTGTAGGCGAGGAGGGCTGGTGGGGTGTCGGCCGCGGGAGAGGCGTTGCAGAGGTTGCCGCCGAGGGTGGCGCGGTTCTGGTTGGCGATGGAGCCGGTCCAGGAGGCGGATTGGGTGAGGAGGGGAAGGTCGCGCGCGATGGTGGGGTTGCGGCGGATGTCGGTGAAGGTGGTGTTGGCGCCGATGGCGATGGCGTTGGGGGTGGCGTGGATGAAGCGGAGCTCGGGGAGGTGGCTGATGGAGAGGAGGGATTTTTGGTTGAGGCGGCCGGCGGCGACGGCGACCATTAGCTCGGTGCCTCCGGCAATGGGGGTGTGTTGGCCGGGGTTTTCGGCAAGGAGGGTTAGGGCCTCGGCGAGGGTGGCTGGGGCGGTTAGGGCGAATTGGGTGGGGTCGGAGTGCATGAGGTAGAGGGCAGAGCGTAGTGGAATCGATAGTGTAGGTGAATCAGCGGTGACAGTTGTCACTGGCGGAGCAAATTTCAAGGGCATAGGCTAAGTCGAGACGTTCGCTGAGATGCGAACTACACAATCGACGCCACGCCCAATCTGGATGCCTGCGTTAGGAGAAACGAGGAACTATGCCGGACCAAGAAGTTTTAGCAAATCAGAAGACGATTCTCCACAATCAAGAGACGATTCTTAAGAATCAAGCGGCAATTCTCAATAACCAAGGGGATATTCAGAAGAACCAAAAAGCTCTCGATCAAATTCTGACAAATCAGAAAGAGATTCTTTCCAATCAGAAAGAGATTTTGAGTGCTTTGAAGAAGTAGCTGGTTTTGTCGCGGTTGCGAGGTGTGGCCTCGCACCAGACATTCGCCTGCGGTGATGGGCCGGCGATTCGGGATGCAGCGAGGTATTGAATGGATCCTGGATCGTCGGCCCGTTGACTCGAAGCCGAAGGGAAGAGCAGATTTCCAAAGGGAATGACAGAAAGAAAGGGAAGAGCATCGGCAGCGATAAAAGAAAAAGCAGATCTTCCGCGTCGCGAAGGAGGACAAGTTCGGGAGTTAGCGATTTGAGCCGCCATGCATAGGGTGGTCGGGTGAGAAACGTCTGGAGAGTCGCGGTCAGTTGAATGTATCGGGGTCCTTCGGCTGCGCTGCGCTTCGCTCAGGATGACAGGTTATGGGGTGGGGATTGAGGGGCATGGGCAGCGATTGACTGCGCGGATGCGATGGCGGCTTGCTTTACGGACTCGAAGATGCGCATGTAGCCCGTGCAGCGGCAGAGGTTGCCGGAGAGGCCTTCGTGGATTTCGGTGTCGGTGGGGTTGGGGTGTTGGGCTAAGAGATGGTGGGTGGCGAGGATCATGCCGGGGGTGCAGATGCCGCATTGGGCTCCGCCTTGCTCGAGGAAACATTGCTGGATGGGGTGGAGGTGCGCGGCGTTCGGCGCGAGGCCTTCGATGGTGGTTAGGGTGGCGTTGTTGGCTTGCAGAGCGGGGATTAGGCAGGAGTTGGCTAGCTCGCCGTTGAAGAGGATGGCGCAGGCTCCGCATTCGCCTTCGCCGCAGCCTTCTTTCGTGCCGGTTAGATGGAGGTCTTCGCGGAGGACGTCGAGGAGACGCTTCATGGGTGGGACGGTTAGGGTTGTTGGCGTGTTGTTGATGGTTAGCGTGATGGTGGTTAAATTTTTCATTACGATACGACGGTCCACGTCAGATACAGGAAAAGGAAGACGCATACGATGCCCCATCCGAACAACCTGGGGTGAGCAGCGAACATTGGAAACTTATCTTCCAAGGCTTTTTTCTTAGTCGGTTCATAAAGAAGACTCACGACCTTATAGGAAAGAAGAAGCAGTACTGTGCCGACCGCAATACGAATTATGCGTTCCATGGGTTCGCCTTAAGGTGAAGTGCATAGATGGAGGAAGGCATACCCCAGGGGCTAAAGCCCTCCTCGTTGGGGCGGATATGAGACCCAAGGCTGAAGCCTTGGGGTACCTAGAGGCGAGTGCAGAAGCAGATCCCCAGAGGGAATGACAGAAAGAAAAACAAAGACTGCAGGAGATGTGAGCGCAAAGGCTCATGCGGGCACCTCGGGGGACTCGGTGCGGGTGGCCTGGACTTCTTCTACGCGGGTATCTCTGTCTTTTGATGGGTCGAGGTCTTCGGTGCCGCCGTGGGGGTGGGTGGTGAACGCGGTTAGGCGTTCGAAGATGTCTTCGGGGAGAAGGGGGATGTTGTTGAAGGCGATGCCGGTGGCGTCTTCGATGGCGTTTAGGATTGCGGGGGCGGGGCCGTCCATGGGGAGCTCGCCAATGCCTTTGGCGCCGCCAGGGCCGTGGGGGCTGGGGACTTCTTCGAAGTGGACGTGGATGGTGGGGAGGTCCGCGCTGGTGGGCATGATGTAGTTGGTCATCTGGTTGTTCATCAGGTGGCCGTCTTTGTAGACGCACTTTTCGTAGAGGGCGTAGCCGATGCCTTGGGCTACTCCACCTTCGATTTGGCCGCGCGCGAGGATGGGGTGGAGGACGCGGCCTACTTCTTGCAGGGCGTCGAAGCGGGTGACCGTGGCCATGTAGGTGTCGAGGTCTACGGCTACTTCGGCTACGTAGACGGCCCAGGCGTAGCCGGGATAGGCGTCGCCGCGATAGACGTCGTCGTCCCAAAAGATTTTGGTGGCGGGTTCGTAGCGGACGGAGGCGCATAGAGGGCCGTGCTTCGCATGGGGGTCGTGGAGGCGGGCGTGCTTCGCGTGGTAGCACTTAGCGGCGGCGATGAAGTCGGCGCGAGTGTGCGGGGTGGGGAGGTGCTCGTGGTCGCGGAGGGTGGTTAAGATTTCGAGGGCTGCGCGCTCTACTAGCTTGCCTACGATCATGGCGGTGCGGGAGGCTACAGTGGGGCCGGAGTTGGGGACGACGGCGGTGTCGACTTCGTGGATGAGGATGTCGTCGTAGGGGAGGTGGAGGGTTTCGGCGGCGACCTGGCAGAGGATGGTGTTGGTGCCCTGGCCGAATTCGGTGGAGGAGACGAGGATTTGGGGGCGGCCGTCGGGAAGGATGTCTAGGTGGACTAGCGAGTTGAGGCGGCGCTCGCCGGAGCCGGTGAAGCCGGTGCCGTGCATGAAGGTGGCGATGCCTACTCCGCGCTTGATTTGGGATGTGGGATTGGAGGTGCGGAAGCGGGCGCGCTTGGCGTGGTAGTCGGAGTCGGACAGCGCGCGCGTTAGGAGGTGCTGCATATCCATTTTCTCAACCAACGTTTGACCTGTGGCTGTCGTGTCTCCGGTGGCGAGGAAGTTTTGGCGGCGGATTTCTTCGGGGGAGAGGTTGAGCGTGTGGGCGATCTTGTCCATGTGGCGCTCTAGCGCGAAGAGGGACTGCGGTGCGCCGAAGCCTCGGAAGGCACCGTGGGGTGGGATGTTGGTGGCCATTGCTTTGGAGCGGACTCGAAGGGCTGGCCACTTGTACGGGCCGGGGGCGTGGATGGTTGCGCGCGAGAGGACGACGGGGGAGAGCGTGGCGTAGGCGCCGCCGTCGATGGCGATGTCGATAGTGCCGGCGAGGAGTTTGCCGTCGCGAGAGACTGCCGTGCGGAGGCGAGTGCGGGAGGGGTGGCGCTTGGTGGTGGCGGCCATGTCTTCGCCGCGGTCGTAGATAATTTTTACGGGGTGGCCGGACTTCATTGCGAGGAGCGCGGCGTGCGAGCCGATGACGGAGGGGAAGTCTTCTTTGCCGCCGAAGGCTCCGCCGGTTTCTACCTGGATGACGCGACACTTTTCTTCGGGGAGGTTGAAGACGAGGGTTAGCGCGTGGACGAGGTAGAAAGGGCATTGCATGGAGCCGCGAACCGTTACTCCACGAACGTGACCTGTCGCGGGGTCTAAATCGCATTCGGCGATGACGCCGTTGGGTTCGATGTAGAGCTGCTCCTGGGCGCCGGTGGTGTACTCGCCTTCGATGATGTGGTCGGCGGATTCGAAGGCTGCGGCGATTGCGTCTTCGGTGGCGGCGGCTTCTCCGGTGTACATCTGGTAGGTCTTGAAGCAGTTGGGGGTGCCACCTTCGGAGGAGCCGGGCCAGATGATGTTGGCGGTGTCGTCGTTGTCGGCTGCGGACTCGGAGGCTTCGATAGTGAAGATTCCGGGGAGCTCTTCGTAGTCGATGGTGATGGCGGCTTTGGCGGCGAGGAGGGCGGACTTGTCGGGATGGGCGAGGAGGAGGATGGGCTCGGCTACGTGGTTTATTTGGTGCGCGGCCAGGCAGGGGTGGTCTTTTGTTAGGTGGACGATGGTGTTCTCGCCGGGGATGTCGGCGGCGTGGACGATGGCGTAGTCGGACCAGTTGATGTGCGGGGCGAAGGTGATGTTGCGGATGCGGCCTCGAGCTATGGTGGAGCGGATGGTGCAGCCGTGCCACATGTCGGGGAGGGTTTGGTCGTCGATGTATTGGGCGGCGCCCAGGACCTTGGCGCGGCCCTCCTTACGGAGAGGAGAGGTGCCGATGATGGGGGTGCCTTGGGTCATAGACCTCGTGCGCGCGGGGTTTCGGATATCCGATGAGGATAGTACGAGCGGGGGGTGCGCGGGTAGTTAGCGAGGAAAGTCGGTTTCGGAGTGGGCAGTTGGTCAGGCACTCCGGGGATGGCCTAAGGGAGAAAAGAAAACGGCTGCCTGGTTGGGCAGCCGTTTTGAAATTGGGAATTGGTGAGGCTTAGCGGTGTCCGCCGCCGCCGTGACCACCGCCGCCACCGTGGAAGCCGCCACCACCGCCGCCGTGGAAGCCGCCGCCGCCACCGCCGTGGTAACCACCGCCGCCACCGCCGTGGTATCCGCCGCCACCATAGCCACCGCCATGGTATCCGCCACCACCGTAGCCGCCACCATGGTAGCCGGCGCCACCGTATCCACCGCGGTAGCCGTACCCGCCACGATAGCCATAGCCGCCGCGGTAGTATCCGCCACGATAGCCATAGCCACCGCGATAGTAGCCGCCACGATAGCCCCAGCCCCAGCCGTACCATGGGCCGACGCCAAGGAATATGCCGTTATTGAACCATTGCGGGCCATAGTAGCCGTAGGGCGCGCAGGCATAGGGCGCATAGTTGTAGTAGCCCCACTGACATACGGGTGGGCCTGCAACATAGCCGTCGGGATAGCCGCCGCCAACACCGATGCCAACGGAGACCTGGGCGTGCGCAGGGGGAGTGGCGATGACGAGGAATCCGAAGATTGTTGCGAGGAGTGCTAAATATTTGAGACTGCGCATGTGTTGCTCCTGACTGGCCCTGCCCGAACGTTCTAGTTATTTGATGCGGGCCAATGGGAACGGGGCGCTTGGGACCGCGCCGTTCCTGTTATGTGAAACACGAGTTTGGCGAAAAAGTGTCGCGGCGGCGGATATTGTTGGTGGGACGAGACTTAAGGATATTAGGCGAGTGGGCGGAGCTGACCGTCTAGATCCTGTTATGCACAAGTGAAAGCGTGGACCCGGCGTGATCAGGGCACGATGCGACGTCTGGATATGGCCGTAAACCATAGGGCTCGTCCACAATCGCTGCTGTAGAGGATTGTTTTTGAGTCGGGCTCCCAGGCTGGCTCGATCATGTTGCACTCCGCGTCCGTGATGGCGTGAATAGAGCCGGTAGACAGGTCAAGCAGCGCGAGGTTCCAGTTACCGCGAACCATGCGGCTATAGGCTAACCAGTGGCCGTCTGGCGAGACCGCGGGATATCGGGATTCGCCCAGTGGGAGGAGCTCGGGCTGCTGGCCCGCGCGGACGTGCAAGATGCGGGAGCCACTGCTGCCATGAACCAGGCCCGCAACGATCAGCGAAGCGTCCGGAAGAAATGTCGCCTGTTCCACATCGAGCGATGGGGGCGTCATGGACTGCTCCAAAGCTGCGGGCTCGTGGAGTGATCGAAGAAATAGTGTGCCGCGGCCATGATCGACGCGAAGGTAGGCGAGGTGTTGCCCGTCCGGGGAGAGCACTGGGGACTCAGCGTCAGCGATGGCCGGGAAGGTTCTGTCCGTACGCGATGTGATGATGGAGTGCGCGCCAGCTTCTTCGACAAACAAGCTGTCTTTGGTTGATGCGAAGGCAATCTCGTCTGGACCGACGTAAGACTCGGAAAAGGGTACGTTCAAGGGCGGCGTGTTCATGCTGGGAAGCAGACGATACCCGACGGGCTGCATAGCAATACGCAGGATGTTTCCGTCGTGCCATTCGGGCGCGGCGCTGATCAGGGCTCCATTAGCATCCGGCAGCCGGTAGGCGAAGTCGTCATACAAACCGCGCTGGTGGCGGATGCCGGAGGTGGCCTGGAAGGCGACTACAAGGATCAATCCGACAGCAAGAGCAAGAGTTATTTTCCGTTGACCAGGATTGCGAAATGCAACGACGCCCATCGTTACATAAAACAGAACGGCAAAGAGGATCAACATATAGAGGCGCGACATCTGCAGCACGGCACCGAGGCCGGAAGCCGATCCAACGTGCCAGCCGCTCGGATAGCCGATGCCAATGTAGAGAGCGACCGCAAGCCAAGCCAGGATAGGTCGCTTCTTCAGGAGCGCGGCGATGAGTACTGTGATAGGGAATATTAGTAGCGTGAAGTTATAGGAAGCGGGGATCGTGGAGACGGTCAGTGTCGCGACGGTAAGCGCGGACCACTCGAGCGCGATGCGGCTTGGAGACTGATCGCTTTCGTCGCAAAGTAAAAGGGCCGGCGCGAGGATAAGCATCGGCAGAACAGCCTGAAGAACGGCATAGATGAGTGGTGAGAGATGCCAGGGATGAGGGTTCCACTGGGGTTCGTAAAGGAAAAGGCAATGCAACAGCGTGGAGAGAGAACCGCTGGCGAGTGCGAAGGGAGGAAAACCGTCGCCACGAAGAGTCCATGGCAGGATCTGGCGGAGATACGTGCGGTGAACTTCCCAACCGAAGACGCTTACCGACACTGCAACGCAGGCTGCGCCGGCTATGGCGGCTGAGAACAAGGCGCGCCATTGGCGCTTGCGTGCGAAATAGATGAAGAAGATGAATGGGAAGAGCTTGATGGCTGTCGCCAGGGCCACCAGCACTCCGGCCAAGCCATTGCGTTTGCGCTGTTGAGCCCAGCAGGCACCGATCAGCAGAGCTGCGACTAAGACATAGAACTGACCGAATTGAAGGTTGCGGTGGAGCGGCGGATAGGCCAGGAGAAGAATTGAAATTCGACGCAGGGGTTGCCCTGTGATCTCGCGAAGTCCGAATGCAATGAGAAACAGGAGCGCTATCTGAAATACAAGCCAGATGCGTTTGGCTGTCAGCGGGTTGAAACGAACGAGCGGCGTGATGACCAGCGTCGAGAAAGGCGTGATCGGAACGAGCCCGATGACGGAACGATCGATCTGATGATGGTCTTTTTGGCGGGCCAGCCAGCGCCATTCGTAGACATGCGCTGTATCAGTGCCTTCGGTGGCCAGCTTGGCGGTGATGTAGTAGTTCGGAAAATCTGTTTGGAGCGTTGCAAAGGCGGCTGGCAGCGTCTGGAAGGCGAAGATGCCGGCGCAGACAACGAGCAGGACCCATTCGACATAAACCCAGACCCGCGCGGCCGCTGATGAAGGGGTGGAGGAATGCGAGAAAGGAATCGTCGGAATGGGAGTCTCTCCCTGTGCGCGGCGAGCAAATTGTGTGCGCAACTAGATGGTTGTGCTACGGCAAGGGTACACGCGTGGCTCGTAGCATTGAGACGGGTAATCTTATTGGCGACGGAATCCGCACCGGTGCCTTCGTTGCCAACGAGGAAGTGTGTTGGATTTACCTAGTCGGTGGGAAGGCGATTGGCGGCTTGATGCCGTCAAGTTCCGGGTTGGGTCCGGGCATCTCATTGGTGTTTTGGGCGACGGCGATGAGCCACGCGTCTCCTCGCTTTTCAACGAGCATGGTAAAGATGCCACGTCGGGGGACGTGCGTCTTTGGATCTTCTTCTCCGTCCCCCTTAATGCTCCAGGTCCAGTGAAGTACCGCGAGGTCCGGACGGATGAAATGAACGGCCGCATCGAGCGCTGTTAGAGTCGAAGCTTTGAATGGACCCGCAAGCAAGCGGGTGTGATAGAGCTCGAAATCCGGTCTGCCGTGCATCCAGTCGCCGCCGACATTCACAAAGTCAACGTCATCTGACATCAGCTTGGCGAGTTGATGTCCGTTGTGCGTGGCCCACGCGGTTACGAAGGCGTTCGGGATCTGCTGAACCGCAGCTTCATCGGCCTTTGTTTGAGCAGCGGCACACTTAGAGACGGTCACCATCAGGAAAAAGCAAAGGAGAAGTTTTTTCATGGGTCCTCAAAAAAGTGTCATGACGCTACCGCTGAATTGTATTCCGAGCCTCGTTGGTTCCTCGAAAGCCGGGTTTCGGCAACTACGATTCTCGGTAGTTGCGCAGGAGCCGGTTGGCTCACTGAGCGGGCGGCTGGGCAAAGATTCATCCTCAGAGGGGCGCTAGAGGGATTGGTCTTTGGTTTCGCGGATGAGGAGGAGGCCCAGGGTGGTGAGGACTGCGGAGAGGGTTACGTAATAGCCGACGAACGGGAGGCCGTAGGTTTTGGCTAGCCAGGTGGCGATGTAGGGGGTTAGGGAGGCTCCGAGAATGCCGGCGGTGCTAAAGGCTAGCGAACTGCCGGTGTAGCGAACCGGGGTGGGAAAGAGTTCGGAGATGATGGTGCCGAGTGGGCCGTAGCTGAGGCCCATGAGGGTGAGACCTACGGTCATCATGACGATGGCTCCGTGGATGCCCGAAGTGAAGAGTGGGGCGAGGGCGAAGCCGAAGAGACCGATGAGGGTGGTGATGATGAACATGATGCGGCGGCGGCCGTGTTCGGCGAGCCATGCGGAGAGAGGGATGGCGGCGGCGAAGAAGACGATGCCGAGCATTTGGATTAGCAGGAAGCTGGAGCGGCTGTAGTGTAGGGCCGTCGTGCCCCAGGAGAGAGCGAAGACGATCATTAGGTAGAAGAGGACGAAGGTGGAGAGGGAGGCGAGGATGCCTCCTATGAGTGCGCGGGTGTGGTTGCGGAAGACGGTGAAGATGGGGACGGCGACTTGCTCGGAGCGGCGGGCTAGCTCGGCGAAGACGGGGGTTTCGGTGATGGTGAGGCGGACCCAGAGGCCAAGGATGACGAGGACGGCAGAGGCTAGGAAGGGTAGACGCCAGCCGTAGTTGAAGAATTGTTTGTCGGTGAGGAAGTGAGACAGAAGCAGGAAGGTGGTGCTGGAGAGGGCGAAGCCGATGGGCGCGCCTAGCTGGGGAAACATACCATAGAGGGCGCGCTTGTTGGGGGGAGCGTTTTCGACGGCGAGGAGAACGGCGCCGCCCCATTCGCCTCCGAGGCCGATGCCCTGGCCGAAGCGGCAGAGGGCGAGAAGGAGGGGGGCGGCGATGCCGAAGGTGGCGTAGCCGGGAAGGACTCCGATGATGAAGGTAGAGAGGCCCATGGTGGCGAGGGCGATGACGAGGGTTCGCTTGCGGCCGATGCGATCGCCGAAGTGTCCGAAGAGCGTGGAGCCGATGGGGCGCGCAATGAAGGCGACTGCGAAGGTGGCGAGCGAGGCCAGGGTGGAGGTGGTGGGGTCGGAGCTGGGGAAGAAGAGTTTGGGAAAGACGAGGACGGCGGCGGTGGCGTAGATGTAGAAGTCGAAGAACTCGACTGAGGTGCCGACCAGGGAGGCGAAGAGGACTTGGCGGGTGGTGTTGATTTGCTTTTCGGTCGTGGGCATCGGGAGATTGGATGGAGCTAGAGGCTCGAGGTTGAATTCTATTTGAATTCGGTGGCCCCATGCTATGCCGGGCAGGAATCGGAGAGCGCTACTTTTTTAGCATTGTCCGCATCGAATTGTCCTATGGCAAAGCAAACATTGACGCGTGCTGTCGAAACCGATTTAGAGCCTGGCAGGATTTACTGCGTTCTTTCTGAGGCGAACAACATTCCGAGGTGGGCTCCTGTTTTCGCTGACACGCTTGAACCTATCGGCGACCTGCGCTATCGCGTGAAGAAGAATGGCGAAAGGTTCGATATTGATGTTCATTTGCATCCGTCAGCAGGCGCCGTCGACTATGTGCGGGAGATGCCGGGTGGCAGGCGCGGCGGTGCGTACATACGGGTGACGCCGCGACCACTTGGTGGAAGCACGATCTGCATGACGGTGCCAATCGCGCCCAATGCGGTTGAAGCGGAGGTAGCGACGGTCCTCGAAAAGGAACTCGCGGATTTGATTCAACTGGCGCAGGGCTAATCGACGGACAGGTGCTGTGTTGTCGGCACGCGTCTGCAATGGGGAGATGCTGCGGTTAGAAGTGGCGGAGGCGGGGAGGTGTGTCGGTGTCGGTGCGGGTGGGGATTTCGGTGGGGCGGGGGGCGGCTGGTTTCTCCATGGTTTTTTCGATGGAGCGGCTGACAAGGTCGCGAGAGCCCAGGCCGATGGCGAGGGAGAGGGTGAGGACGATGCCGCCGAAGAGGATGCCGAAGGCTAGCTCGACGACGCCGCTACCGATGTTGAGGTGATCGAGGACCATGGCTGCGGTGAGGACGAGGACGAGCCACTTGATGCCGAGAGAGAGGAAACGCGCGTATTGAAGCTGGGCGTTGACGGCGCCGATGAGGACTGAGCGGGCGAGGAAGCGGGCGACGAGGGTGCCGATGAGCAGGATGAGGATGGCTCCGGCAACGTGGGCGACGTAGGGGAGAAGGAAGATGGAATAGCGGGAGTCTTCGGCGTAGGAGGCGTCGAATGCGGAGATGCCGACGGCGATGCCGGCGAGGACCAGGAGCCAGAAGGTCGTGCGTTGGGCGAGCACAGTGGGGGAGTTGGAGGGTGACCACTCGGTGATGATGCCGGTGGAGCCGGGAGCTTCGCGGGAGGCGAGGCGTTCGTCAAAACGAACGGCGATGAGCAGACGGCGGATGAGCGCGGAGAGGCCCCAGCCGATGAGTGCGAAGACGATGACCGCGAGCAGGAAGGCGAGGATTCCAGGAAGGAAGCTGGCCAGGACAAGGACGATGCGGTGGATGGACTGGCGAAGGGCGGCTGAGATTTGCTGAGCCATTTGGTGTCCCATGGTTGGTTCCTTTCCGGGGCGGTGGAGTTTGCGCTTGGTACTCAGTTCTTAGTTGTCAGTTCTCAGTTGGGCGGCTTAGGGATTGAAGCGGTCGGGCCAACGCCAGCGGGAGACGATGTAGGACTTTTCGTTTTCGAAGGCGGCGGCGGTTAGCTCGATGGCGTGGGCGGCGCGGGAGGCGTCGTCTGCAACGAAGCGGAGGTATGAGGCCACCCAGGCGAAGTAGAGAGGCGTCATGGCACCGAGCAGGTGGCTGCGGTTGAGCGTGCGGAGATGGTAGGCGAGAGCGAAGTCGTAAACGACACGGGCCCAGAGGTCGGGCTCCATGGTGAAGGCGTCGGGGGAGAGGACGGAAAGTTTTTTGAGGGCGAGACGCGATTGGGGTGGGAGGACGAGCGACCAGATCTCCTGGAGGTTGTCCTGGGCGAGACGGAAGGTCTCGATCATGGAGTGGATTTCGGGGGAGGCGGCGAGCTCGGCGATGGGGGGCGGGGACGATGGCTGGACGGAGGGGGCGTACATGCCGCGTGCGCGCTGCCAGAAGGAAGACTTGGTTTCGATGTCGTTGAAGAGAGAGCCGGCGACGGAGGTGAAGAGGGCGTTGAAGTCTGCCTGGGTTTGCGGCGGCGGCGGGGTGGGTGGGACGGCATCGCCGGCGGAGACTTCGCGGACGGAGAAGCCGGCGGCGGCGGATTCGGCGACGGGCCAGAGGAGGGTGGAGCCCTGGTTGAGGGCCATGAGGCGCTGGGTGGAGGTGCCGAGGCGTTGGGCGAGGCGCGCGGACAGGGCGGCGTCGATGGGGAGGGGAAAGCGAATGTCGGCGCCGAAGAGAGCGCGGGAGAGTGGGTAGAGCAGAGCGGAGTTGACGAGGGCGTCGTTGGGGCCGACGGCGAAGCGGGGAAGGACGAGGTCGATGTTCTTGCTGCGCAGGCAGTCGATGAGGCTGCGGAGGAGCGTGGGGTCGAGGGCGTTGGGAGCAGAGAGGGCGGCGGTGTCGCCACCGAGAAGAATGATGGCGCGGGCGTTGTGCTCGAGGGCTAGCTGGGCGGCGGCGGCATAATCTCCGGCGGCTAGGATCCAGCCGACGTCGGAACGGGCGCTGGAGTAGGGGATGAGATCGAGGGAGGGAAAGTCAGTGGGGCTTTCGGGCGCGTGGGCGCAGGCGACGAGGACGGACTCGGTGGGGAAGGCGGTGGCGATGGCTTGGAGCGCGTGGGGGAGCGCGTCGGGTGCGAGCGCGGGGAGGCAGATGAGGAGTTCCGCGGTGGAGCGGCGGGCGGGCGCGGGAGTGGGGCCGGATTCCGGGTAAGCGGTTGGCTGCGTGGCGTCGGCGGTGAGTGGGGTCGAGGACATGGATTGGGAGCCGAGTATTAAAGATATGAGACGCTGCAGTGATTATGCGCCGCTGCGTGCGATGGCGAGAAGACCTTCCAGGGGTATGGCCAGCCAGGTGGGGCGATTGTTGAGCTCGTAGAGAACTTCGTAGGAGGCTTTTTCTAGTAGGAGCGCGTTGATGGCGGTGGTGGTGTCTTGCGGGAGGAGCGCGGGGTTGGTCGCGATAGTGGAGGTGTAGGCGTGGAGGAAGGCGGCGGTGACAGCTGTCTCCCAGGCGGAGGCCCAGGCTTTGAGATTGGGGTTGGCGGGGTTGGCGGTTTGGAGGGCGGTGCGGGCGGCGTAGCTGAAGCTGCGGAGCACGCCGGCTACGTCGCGGAGGGGGGATTGTTTCTTGCGGCGGTCGGCGAGGGAGCGCGCGGGCTCTCCTTCGAAGTCGATGATGAGGAAGTCGGCGGAGGTTTTGGATTGGGTGCGAAGGATTTGGCCGAGATGGTAGTCGCCGTGGATGCGGATGCGCTGGCCGAAGCGGTCGGGGTCGCCATTGAGGGAGGCTACGCGGGCGAGGAGGTCGTCGCGGTGGGCGAGGAGTTCGGTGGCGAGGGCGGCGACTTCGGGGGTTAGCGTGGTGGAGGATTTTAGAGCGGATTGGAGGGCGTCGAGCGCGGTGGTGACTTGGTGGTGAATGCGCTCGCGGTCGCTGGCCAGGTCTTCGGGGGTGGTGGGGACGGCGGCGAATGCGGGGTCGTTTGTCGGGGTGGCGAGGGCTAGGTGAAGTTCTGCGGTGCGTTGGCCCAGGAGGGCGGCGGCGTCGAGATAGCTGGCGGCGTGTTGGCGGATGGCTTCGGGAGCGGGGGCGGGGAGGGTGGCGATTTCGGTGAAGAAGCGGTCAAGGTCGGCTAGGGTCCAGGCCCAGCCGTCGCCGAGGTTGGGGGCGAAGGTTTGGAGGAAGGCGAGGGTGGTGGAGTCGGTGGTGAGGTGGAGGTCGCCGAGGTAGGCGGGGATGTGGTCGAAGTGGGCGACTTCGGTAAGGAAGCGGCCGATTTCTACGTCGGGGTTTTCGCCGTTGGTTACGCGGCGGAAGATCTTGAGGATGGCGAGGTCGTCGTAGAGGATGCTGGTGTTGGATTGCTCGGCGGCACCGAGACGGGAGGGAAGGTCGGCTAGGCGCGCGGGGTCGAGTGCTGCGGAGTGGTTGGCGGTGATGTTGGGGATGGAGGGTTGTGGTGGTTCACCCGCCTTCGTCGATGATGAAACTATCGACGAAGATGAGGCACCCGGAGTTCTGGCCGTGTTGATGATGGTGTTGAGGAGGGCGGCGCGGAACGTGGGGCTGGCGGAGGCGTCGATGAGCGCGGCGTTGTCGAGGGAGGTGATGACGGCGTTGGGGGAGGAGGTTTGGAGGGTGGCGGCGTCGGCTTCGGTTGCCAGCGCGAGAGGGAGTTGATAGAGGTCGGTGGAGGCGTCGGTGTAGGTGATTTCGACGAGAGCGATGAGGGAGGCGGCGTCGATGGAGGTGGTGGAGGCGATGCGCGCAGAACGGATGGTGCGAGACTTGCCGCCGAACCAGCGCTGCTTCGCGATGTAGACGGGGAGGGCGCTGTCGAGGTTGGCGCCGAAGTCTTTGAGGACGGAGACGAGGGTGCGCGGCTTTTCGGGTGTGGCGGGAGTTGAGGGGGTTGCGACGGATTCCTGGAGGAGGTCGACGATGGGGTCGGAGGGACGGGCGGGGGCGGGCTGGAGCTCGAGCCAGAAGAAGCTGTAGGGGGCGAGCGTGATGGCGTAGGGCGTTTCGTTGACGATGGGGAAAGGGACGTAGCCGAGCATCTCGACGGGCTGGCGGCCGTTGTACTTAGCGAGGTCCAGGGCTACGGGCTGGGCGAAGCGGGAGAGGTTGGCTACGCAGAGGACGGTTTCACTGTGGCCGCCGGCAAGTTCTTCACCGAGTTCGGTGGTCTCTTTATATTCGCGGATGTAGGCGAGGACTTTTCGGTTTTCGGGGTGGAGGAATTCGAGGGTGCCGCGGCCGAAGACCTGGAAGATTTTGCGCAGCGCGATCATGTTGCGCGTCCAGTGGAGGAGGGAGGACGCGTCGCTTTGTTGGGCTTCTACATTAATCGCCTGATAGCCCCAGATGGGGTCCATGATGACGGGGAAGTAGAGCTTGGCGGGGACGGCTTTGCTGAAGCCGGCGTTGCGGTCGGAGTTCCACTGCATGGGCGTGCGGACGCCGTTGCGGTCGCCGAGATAGATGTTGTCGCCCATACCGATTTCGTCGCCGTAGTACATGATGGGCGTGCCGGGGAAGCTGAGAAGGAGGGAGTTGAGGAGCTCGATGCGGCGGCGGTTGTTGTCGACGAGTGGGGCGAGGCGGCGGCGGATTCCGACGTTGATGCGCATGCGGGTGTCTGCGGCGTAGGCGAGGTTCATGTAGTCGCGCTCGTCGTCGGTGACCATCTCGAGGGTGAGCTCGTCGTGATTGCGGAGGAAGAGGCCCCACTGGCAGTTGTCGGGGATGGCGGGTGTCTGTGCCATGATGTCGGTGATGGGAAGACGGTCTTCCTGGCGGAGCGCCATGTAGATGCGCGGCATCAACGGGAAGTGGAAGGCCATGTTGCATTCGTCGCCATCACCGAAGTAAGGGCGAACGTCGGCGGGCCACATGTTGGCTTCGGCGAGGATGAGGCGGTTCTCGTATTCAGCCTCCATGACAGAGCGGATGTGCTTGATGAGGAGGTGGGTCTCGGGCACATTTTCGCAGGACGTCCCGTCGCGTTCGATGAGGTAGGGGATCGCGTCGAGACGGAGGCCGTCGACGCCCATGTCCATCCAGAAGCGCATGGCATTGAGGACTTCTTCCATGACGCGGGGGTTATCGAAGTTGAGGTCGGGCTGGTGGGCGAAGAAGCGGTGCCAGTAGTACTGCTGGGCGACTTCGTCCCAGGTCCAGTTGGACTTTTCGGTGTCGGTAAAGATGATGCGAACGCCGTCGAACTTTTTATCGGTGTCGGACCAGACGTACATGTTGCGGTCGGGTGAATCTTTGGGGGCGTGGCGGGCGCGCTGAAACCAGGGATGTTGATCGGAGGTGTGGTTGATGACGAGCTCGATCATGACCTGCATGTTGCGCGCGTGGGCTTCGTTGAGGAATTCCTGAAAGTCGGCGATGGTGCCGTAGGAGGGGTTGACGTCGGTGTAGTTGGCGATGTCGTAGCCGTCGTCGCGGAGGGGCGAGGGGAAGAAGGGGAGGAGCCAGAGGCAGGTGACGCCGAGCTCCTGAAGGTAGTCGAGTTTGGAGATGAGGCCCTGGAAGTCGCCGATGCCGTCGGCGTTGGAGTCGGCGAATGCGCGGACGTGGAGCTCGTAGATGATCGCGTCTTTGTACCAGAGCGGGTCGGTGGCGCTGCAGGGCTTCTTCACGTGCGGGTTGCCTCTTGGGTGATTGGCATCTTTGCGGTTGGATGCAGGGCCGAGTTACTCGGGTGGCCGCAGGTTCGAGTATGAGCTATCAGGTGCGGAGGATGCGGAAGATGTGGGCGGTGGCCGTGGGGGTTAGGGAGACGTAGTTGGTGGGGCCGTGCCAGGTGTAGTGCGCTTGGGTGAGGAGGTCTTCTACGGTGTAGGTGGCCTCCCAGGGGAGGTTGAGCTTGTCGAGGGCCAGGGTGATCATTGCGGATTGCGTGTTGAGGGGGTCCAGGTTGACTACGGTGAGGATGGTGTTGGTGTGGTCGGCGGTGGATTTTGAATAGACGATGAGGTTGTCGTTCGGGACGGTGTGGAAGTGGAGGTTTTCGTTGCGCTGGAGGGCGGGGTTGTTGCGGCGGATGTGGTTGAGGTCGGCGATGAGGGGGGCGATGGAGTTGGGATCGGTGCGGTCCCAGGTACGGAGTTGATACTTTTCGCTGTCGAGATATTCTTCGCTGCTGGTCTTGCCGGGTGAGGGTTTCGCTGGGCGGCCTTCCAGCAATTCGTAGGCGGGGCCGTAGATGCCGTAGTTGGCTGAGAGCGTGGTGGCGAGGATGACGCGCTGCCGGAAGATGGCGCGGCGTTGGGCGAGGTCGGCGATTTGAAATTGGGCGTGGAGGATGTCGGGGGTGTTGGGCCAGACGTTGGGCCGGAAGAAATCGGAGACGGGTGGGTTGCAGATTTCTTCGAAGTACTCGGTGAGGTTCGCCTTGGTGGTGCGCCAGGTGAAGTAGGTGTAGGACTGGGTGAAGCCGGCCTTGGCGAGCGAGTACATGACGTGGGGGCGGGTGAAGGCTTCGGCGAGGAAGAGGGCGTCAGGGGTGGTCTTTTGGACTTCGGCGATGCACCACTGCCAGAAGGGGAGGGCCTTGGTGTGGGGGTTGTCGACGCGGAAGACACGGACGCCGCGGTCGACCCAGAACTTGAAGACGTTGTGAAGGGCGTCCCAAAGGCCGCGCCAGTCGGGTGACTCGAAGTTGAGCGGGTAGATGTCCTGATATTTTTTTGGAGGATTTTCGGCGTACTGGATGGTGCCGTCGGGGCGGTGCGAGAACCACGTGGGATGCTCGGTGACCCAGGGGTGGTCGGGGCTGCACTGGAAAGCGATGTCAAGGGCGATGTCGATGCTGTGGTTGCGGGCAGTTTCGACGAGGGCATCGAAGTCGGCGAAGGTGCCGAGGGCGGGGAGGATGGCGGTGTGGCCGCCTTCCGCGGAACCAATTGCCCAGGGACTGCCGACGTCGTTGGGCTCGGGGGTGGTGGAGTTGTTGCGGCCTTTGCGGAAGGCGTGGCCGATGGGGTGGATGGGCGGCATGTAGAGGACGTCGAAGCCCATCGAGGCGATTTCGGGGACGCGGGTGGCTACGTCGCGGAAGGTGCCGTGTTGGCCGGTTGGGCCTGCGGAGCGGGGGAAGAGTTCGTACCAGGAGGAGAAGCGGGCGCGCTCGCGATCGATCCAGAGAGGGAGTTCGGGGGTGTGTTTGGTGGCGAAGCTGAAGTCGGGATATTTCGCGACGAGGGCGATGAGGTCGGGCGTTATTGGGGTGTCGTAGAGGGCGAGGTTGGCGTCGGCGAGGGTGCGAAGGTTGGCGGCGGCGGCGGTGAGTTTTTTTGCGTCGTTACCTTTGGCACGGGCGGCTGCGGCTTCGAAGTGGAGGGCACCGATGCGGAAGGCGAGGGGGATGTCTTGCGCGGAATCGGTTTGAGCAGCGAGGCGCTTTGCGAGGTCGTGGATCCAGGTGTCGAAGTGGTCTATCCAAGCTTCGATTGTGAAGTACCACAGGCCTAACTTGGAAGGATCGTCGGGTGAGCCGGCGAGGAATGTGGCGGTCCAGCGATCGTTGTTGATTTCGGCGAAGGGGACGGCGCTCCATTTGCGCTGCGAGGCGTGGCGATAAAGAAGACGCGCGGCGACGTGATCGTGGCCATCGCCGAAGATGGCGGCGGTGACTTCGACCTGGTCGCCGAGGATGCGCTTGGCGGGATAGCGGCCGTCGTTCACGGATGGCTGGATCTCTTCGATGACGATTCTCTTGCGGCCTTCGCTGGGTTTCATGCGCGGTGCAACTCCTTTGCGATCTATACACATGGTAGTGGATGTGCGCGGGGGTACGACGCCGGGAGGTGGATGTGCATCCAATTGCGTACAACGTCGAAGTACTCGGCAGAGGGTGCTAGCGATTCCACCGTCCCGTTGGTCTCTGGATGGACGGATGCTGTGAGGGTGGGACTGGTTGTAGACGCGTTGTGGAAGACGGGGCTGGCTTGCGCCACGAATTGTTCATTTATTTTTCAAGGATTTTTGGAGGAAACCTTGTCCGGAGGATTTTTCAGCAAGAAGAAGCTGCCATTGCATGGCGCGCAGATTGAAGACTACGCCTTGATCGGGGATTGCGAGACCGGAGCCCTGGTGAGCCGCGATGGATCGATCGACTGGTTGTGCTGGCCGAACTTTTCTTCGGCGGCGTGTTTCGCGGCGCTGCTGGGGACGGCGGAGAACGGGTTCTGGAGGATTCGCCCGGTTGAGGATGTGGTGGAGGTGCGCCGGGAGTATCAGCCGGGGACGATGATTGTCGAAACCACGTTTGTGACCAAGCAGGGAGAGGTTTGTCTGACGGATTTTATGCCGCCGCGGGGAAAGCATTCGGATGTGGTGCGGATGGTGCGCGGGGTGAGCGGCCGGGTGAAGATGCACATGGACATGGTGCTGCGATTTGATTACGGGTTGACGGTTCCGTGGGTGACAAAGCATGGTGACGAGTTGCATGCAGTGGCAGGGCCGGATCTAGCGGTGCTGCGCAGCCAGTGCTTGACCGGCAAACCGGCTGAGTTGAAGGGTGAAGACCTGAAGACGGTGAGCGACTTTGTGGTTCGTACGGGCGATAAAGTTTGTTTCACGCTGACGTATGGAAACTCGTTCGAGGCTGTGCCTGATCCGATCAATCCAGAGGACGCGCTCAAGGATACGCACGACTACTGGTGTGAGTGGACGGACCGCGGCGCGTACAAGGGGCAATATGCGGAGGCAGTGAAGCGCAGCCTGATGACGCTGAAGGCGATGACGTATCGGCCGACAGGGGGCGTTGTGGCCGCGGTAACGGCGGGGCTGCCGGAGAGAATTGGTGGGGAAAGAAATTGGGATTATCGGTTTTGCTGGCTGCGGGATACGTCTTTCACGCTGCTGGTATTGATGCGTGCTGGGTATACGGAGGAGGCGGTGGCGTGGAGGGTATGGCTGCTGCGTGCGATTGCGGGATCGCCGGGTCAGATACAGAGCCTGTACGGCATCAAGGGCGAGAGACGACTGCCGGAGTGGGAGTTGGATTGGCTGCCGGGCTACGAGAACTCGAAGCCAGTACGCATTGGGAATGCGGCCTCTCAACAATTCCAGCTGGATGTATATGGCGAAGTTTCGGTGGCGCTGAGTAGGACACCGGAGGCGGAGAATGAACTGCGTAGTTCGTCGATGGAGTTGGAGGCAACGTTGATTGATCATCTTTGCCATGTATGGACGCTGCCGGATGAGGGGATTTGGGAGACGCGCGGAGGTGCAAAGCACTTTGTACATAGCAAGGTGATGGCGTGGATGGCGCTGGACCGGGCGGTGAAGCGGCATGAACACTTCGACGGAGTTGGTGATGTGAAGCGCTGGCGCAAGAATCGCGATTTGTTGCATACGGAGATTTGCGCGAAGGGATTTAACAAGAAGCTGAACTCCTTTACGCAGAGTTATGGATCGAAGGCGCTGGATGCGTCGTGTCTGCGGTTGGCGCTGGTGGGATTTTTGCCGATGGACGATCCGCGCATTGTGGGGACGATCGAAGCGATTCAGAAGGGCTTGATGAAGGATGGGCTGGTGCAGCGGTATGATCCGGGTAAGAGTTCGGATGGATTGAAGGGCGGCGAGGGAACCTTCCTGGCGTGCAGCTTCTGGATGGTGACCTGCTTGTGGTTGATTAATCGCAAGCAAGAAGCGACCGAGATGTTTGATCGGCTGCTGGCACTGCGCAATGATGTCGGTCTGCTAAGCGAAGAGTACGATGTGCAGGATAAGCGCATGCTGGGCAACTTTCCGCAAGCGCTATCGCATATTGCTCTTACGCACGCAGCGTTTACGCTATCGGGCCAATGGACGCCGGAGCCGTACAACGCGAAAGCGTGATGCAGGGCTGCGATTGGTGCAACCTGACACTCGCATTTTGGGTCTATTAACCGACAGAACTAAACTCATCATGATGTGAGGAGCAGATAAGGTATGAGGCGTGTGCCGGGTTCGACCTACCGTCTGCAACTGCATCGAGAGTTTACGTTCGACGATGCTGCGGCGATTGTGGAGTATTTGAAGACGCTTGGGGTGACGCACGTGTACTGCTCGCCGTATCTGCAGGCGGCGCCGGGAAGCATGCACGGCTATGACGTGGTGGATCATCGCAGGGTGAATGAGGAACTGGGCGGCGCGCAGGCGCATGAGCGCTTCTGCAAGCGGCTGGAGAAGTGCGGGCTGGGACAGGTGCTGGATATTGTTCCGAATCACATGAGTCTAGGCGCGGAGAATAAGTATTGGTGGGATGTGCTGGAGAACGGCACGAACAGCCGCTATGCGAGCTTCTTTGATATCGATTGGAATTCGTCTGAAGAACGGTTGCGGGACAAGGTGTTGGTGCCGATCCTGGCGGAGCAGTATGGGCGGGCGTTGAGCGCGGGGAAAGTGGTGGTGAAGCGCAAAGGCGCACGGTTTACGGTGGAGGCGGCGGGGCAGACATTTCCGGTTTCGCCGGCAAGCCTGTCGATTATTTTGGGAAAGGCCGCGGAGTATGCAAAGAGTGATGCGTTGAGTTTTGCGAGTGCGAGCTTTGCGCGATTGCCGTCGCCTGACTTCTGGGATCGCCGGACGATATTGGCACGGCATCGGGATAAGAAAGTGGTGGTTGGGTTGCTGGATCGCTTGTGCCGTGAGGACGCGGATGTGTCGGAGGCGATCGATCGCGTGGTGAGCGAGGTGAATAGCAGTGTTGACGCGCTGGATGAGTTTTTGTCGCAGCAGTTCTATCGGCTGGCGTATTGGAGGACAGCGGACCAGCAGTTGGGGTATCGGCGCTTCTTTGATGTGAATACGCTGATCGGGCTGAGGGTGGAGCGCGAGTTTGTGTTTGATGAGACGCATGCGCTGATTTTGAAGTGGTTGAAGCAGGGCCTGCTGGATGGTGTGCGTGTGGATCATCCCGATGGATTGAGGGATCCGAAGCAATACTTTGAGCGGCTGCGGGAGCGCGCGCCGGAGGCTTGGATTGTTGGGGAGAAGATCTTGGAGCCGGGCGAGTGGCTGCGCGAGGATTGGCCGATCGAGGGGACGAGCGGGTATGACTTCCTGAACATCGCGATGGGCGTGCTTGTGAATCGCGAAGGACTGAAGAAGCTGGGCGAGCACTACACGGCGTTCACGGGGGACGACTCGGATTTTCCTGGGGTGGCGCACGATAAGAAGATTGCGGTGGAGCAGGAGGCGCTGGGCAGCGATGTGAATCGGCTGACGACGCTGTTTGTGGATATTTGCGAGAGCAATCGAGACCAGCGGGATTTTACGCGGGCGGAGATACGGCGGGCGATTCGTGAGGTGGCGGCTTGCTTCTCGGTGTATCGAACGTACGTGGTGCCGGAGCGAAACGAGATTGGAGAAGAGGATCGCAAGCGAATTCGTCGGGCGATCGAGAGCGCGAAGGGAAATCGAGCGGACATTGACGGGGGGCTGTTCGACTTTATGCGCGACGTGTTGACGCTGAAAGTGATTGGGAAAACAGAGACGGAGTTCGTCAATCGCTTTCAGCAGTTCACCGCTCCGGTGATGGCGAAGGGCGTGGAGGACACGGCGTATTACTGCTGGAACCGGTTGGCGGCGATGAATGAGGTTGGCGGCGATCCGGACTGTGATGGATTTACTTTGGAGCATTTTCATAACTACCAGGTGAGGATGCAGCAGACGTTTCCGACGACGATGACGGCGTTGAGCACGCATGATACGAAGCGCAGTGATGATGTGCGGGCGCGGATGATCGTACTCACCGAGATGCCGGATACGTTTGCAGAGGTGGTGCGGCGGTGGAGCACGCACAATGCGAAGTTTAGAAGTGGCGATCAAATTGACACCGGCACGGAGTGGTTTCTTTATCAGACGCTGGTTGGCGTGTGGCCGATCAGCGAGGAGCGGCTGCGGGAGTACATGCAGAAGGCGATGCGGGAAGCGAAGGTGCGAACGAGCTGGGTCGCGAATAATGCGGAGTATGAGAATGCATTGAGCGGATATATTGACGCGATCCTTGGAGACCAGGAGTTTGTCGCGGAGCTGGAGAAATTTGTCGGTGAGATTGCGACGGCGGGACGTACCAACTCGCTGGCACAGACGTTGATGAAGTACACGGCTCCGGGGGTTCCCGATCTGTACCAGGGCGGGGAGCTGTGGGATTTTTCGCTGGTGGACCCGGACAATCGGAGGCCGGTGGATTATGAGCGGCGTGCTGGACTGCTGAAGGAGATGCAGTTGTTGAAGGTGGGGCAGGTGTTGGAGCGCGGAGACGAGGGATTGCCAAAGCTTTGGGTGGTGCATAAGGCGCTGCTGTTGCGGAAGGAGCATCCGGATTGGTTTGGACCGGCGGCGGAGTATGCGTCGCTGGACGTGGAGGGGACGGAGCGTGAGCGGGTGGTTGCGTATCGGCGCGGGGAGCGTGTGTTGGCGGTGGTGCCGCGGTGGTCGCATGAGGGGAGGGCTTGGGGGGAGACGGCCGTAGATGTTCCGGAGGGGCGGTGGAAGAACCGGCTTACGTGTGCGGTGGTTGAGGGCGGAAAAGTGCCGGTGGGCGAGTTGCTAAGGGATTTTCCGGTGGCATTATTGACGCGCGAAGGCTGAGTGTTGCGCTCACGCGCGGATTACAAAATTGAGAACGAGAGGTAGGAGATGCACAAGTTTGGAGTGTGGGCACCGCGGGCGAAAACAATGTCGGTGAAGTGGCGCGACCAGGTGTTGCCAATGAAGGGGCCGAACAAGCGGGGGTGGTGGACGCTTGTGGTGGAGGATGCGCAGTGTGGTGACACGTATGCATTTCTGGTCGATGATGATCCGATGGCATATCCGGACCCGCGCAGTCTATGCCAGAGGGATGGTGTGCATGGGCCGTCGCGGCTTTACAACCATGAGGACTTTGTTTGGCATGACCAGTTGTGGCGGGGGTCTCCGAAGACGGGGGCAGTGTTGTACGAGCTGCATATTGGGACGTTTAGCGAGGCTGGAACGTTCGATGGAGCGATTGAGCACCTGGATTATCTTGCCGAGCTTGGGATCACGCATATTGAACTGATGCCGGTGGCGGAATTTGCCGGGCAGAGGGGTTGGGGGTATGACGGTGTCGCACTGTTCGCGACGCACGAGCCGTATGGTGGGCCCGATGGATTGAAGCGATTTGTAGACGCGAGCCATGCGCGAGGGCTGAGCGTGATTCTGGATGTGGTGTACAACCACTTTGGGCCGGTGGGGAGTTATGCGAACAAGTTTGGGCCGTACCTGACGAAGAAGCATAAGACGCCGTGGGGCGATGCGGTGAATCTGGATGAGGGTGGTAGCGACGAGGTGCGGCGATTCTTCGTCGACAACGCGCTGATGTGGCTGAAGGATTATCACTGTGATGGATTGAGGTTCGATGCGGTGCACGAGTATATCGATCGGTCGGCGGTGCATTTTATGGAGCAGTTGTCGACTGAAGTGGAGCGGTTGAGTTCGACGGTGGGGAAAGAATTTTATTTGATTGCGGAGAGCGATCTGAATGATCCGCGAGTGATTCGTCCGCGCGAGGCGCATGGGTATGGGATGGATTCGCAGTGGAGCGATGACTTCCATCATGCGCTGTTTTCGCTGCTGTACACGAAGGAGATGGATCGGGGGTATTACGGAGATTTCGGGAAGCTGTCGGATCTACACAAGGCGTTGAAGCATGCGTATGTGTATGACGGACAGTATTCGAGTTACAGGAAGAGTAAGCATGGGAGATTGGCGGAGGGTTTGTCGGCGCACCATTTTGTGCACTTCGATCAGAACCATGACCAGGTGGGGAATCGGGCAAAGGGTGAGCGGCTGGAGCAGCTGTGCGGGTTGGATGCTGCGAAGGTCGCGATTGGATTGGTGTTGATGGCGCCGTATGTTCCCATGCTGTTTATGGGCGAGGAGTTCGCTGCGTCGACGCCGTTCCAGTATTTTGCGGATCATGAAGATGACGAGATGCGTAAGTTGGTGGCAGAGGGGCGAAAGCGCGACTTTGCGGTGTTTGGATTTGGCGACGAGGTTCCGAATCCCGAGGAGATCGAGACGTTCGAGCGATCGAAGTTGAATTGGAGTGAGATTGGCGAGGGTAAGCATGGGGAGATGCTGGCGTGGACGAAGTCGCTGATCAAGCTGCGGCGATGCACGGTGGCGTTGAATGATGGGAGTATGCAACATCTGCTGGTGTCGAGTGACGAGGCGCGGCGGACGCTGGTGATCGTGAGGGATGAAGCGCGGATCGTAGTGAATCTGGGGGAGGAGCCTTACCCTTTTGATTTGCTGGAGGGGGAGAAGCTGACGCTGGTTTCGCGCGACGGGGTGGCGGTTGCGGAGGGGAAGATTGAGTTGCCCGGGATGACGATCGCGGTGTTGATGTCGACGACCGAGCAGGCGGAAGACCGCGAGGTGCATTAGACGCTGCGATAATGGCGACATCCACAGAGGGGGATAAGGTGTCGATTAAGACGATTAGTAGCCGCGAGGTATATCGGAATCCTTGGTGCAGGGTGAGGGAGGATGTGATTGAGCGGGGCGTGGGTCCGGGCGGCAGGGGGACGCGCGGGATCTATGGGGTGATGGATAAAGACCCGGCTTGCATTGTGATTCCGCTGGAGAGGACGGAGGATGGGGAGTTTGTGTGGCTGGTGCGCCAGTTCCGCTACACGGTGGGTGGGACGTATTACGAGCTGCCGCAGGGTGGGTGGGAGACCGCGGAAGTGAATGCGGAGGAGTTGGCGCGGGGGGAGTTGGCGGAG
Source organism: Granulicella sp. L46 (assembly GCF_009765785.1). GTDB lineage: Bacteria > Acidobacteriota > Terriglobia > Terriglobales > Acidobacteriaceae > Granulicella. Next base: position 439,485 of record NZ_LMUT01000003.1, on the reverse strand, counting down.
GAGACTGGGTTGCGTGTGGAGACGATGACTCCGCTGGCCGATTTGTGGATTGCCTATGGAGCGATGCGGCAGATTCATCATGTGTTCCTGGCCGAGGGGCTGACGTCGGGAGAGACTGCGCGCGATCCGGAAGAAGATGACATGACGGTGCATCGCGTGGCCGTGAGTGAGTTTGAGGCGATGCTGTTGGATGGGCGCGTGATGGATAACTGCACGGCGGCAGCGTGGGGCGTGTATCGCGTGTGGGAGAAGAGCAGGAGATAGGGGATAGGGATTGGGGCGTTGGTGTAGGCTGGGCTCGTTGTGGGTGAATGGAGGAGCGCGATGGTTTGGAAGCGGATGATGTGGCTGTGTGTGGTGGTGGGGTGTGCAGGTGGGGTGGTGCGGGCGCAGGCGAAGGTGGAGTCGAAGGAGCCGGTGCAGCATGAGTTCGTGATCAAGAACTTTAAGACCGAGAGTGGCGTGGTGCTGCCCGAGGCGAAGATTGTGTATGGCACGTATGGGAAGCTGGATGCCGCGGGGGATAATGCGGTGCTGCTGCCTTCGCACTACATGGCGGAGATGCATGGGTATGGATGGTTGATCGGGGAGGGCGGAATTGCGAAGGGGAAGGCGCTCGATCCGACGAAGCTGTTTCTGATTACGAGTGAGTTGTTTGGGAATGGACGGTCGAGCTCGCCGAGCAATACGCCGGAGCCGTTCCATGGGCCGCGGTTTCCGGTGATGACGATACGGGACAACGTGAACGCTGTGCATCAGATGCTGACGGAACAACTTGGGGTGAAGCATCTGCGGGCGGTGATTGGGTTTTCGATGGGGGCGCAGCAGGCGTTTCAGTGGGCGGTGAGCTATCCGGATTTCATGGACCGGATTGTGGCGACGAGTGGGACGGCCAAAACGTATGGGCACGGCATTGTGCGGAACGAGGGGGAGATTGGGGCGATCGAGACGGATGATGCGTTCAAGGGTGGGGACTATACGGTCGAGCCGAAGAAGGGGATTGAGGAGTTCTCGTTGATGTGGACGGGGTGGCTCTACTCGCAGGAGTGGTGGAGGCAGGAGCTGTGGCGGACGGATTCGCCGAAGGGTACGACGTTTGAGCAGGTGGTGCAGCAGTACAAGACCGATTTTATTCCCGGGGCGGATGCTAACAATTTGATTCTGCAGATGCGGACTTGGGAGAAGAACGATGTGGGCGCGACGCCGGGGTTTGGCGGGGATGAGAAGAAGGCGCTGGCGTCGATTAAGGTGCCGGTGTTGTTTATGCCGTCGGCTACGGATTTGTATTTTCCGGTGACGGATGCGCAGTATGAAGCGCAGTTTATTCCGCGGGTTACGCTGCTGCCGATACCGAGCTTGTGGGGACATCCGGCGGGAGCGGGGGCTAGTCCTGCGGATGAGAAGTTTTTGAACGAACACATTGCTGCGTTTATGGACGCGAAATAGATGGAGGGCTGATGGCGATCAAGGTGATCATTACGGGCGCTACGGGAATGGTGGGTGAGGGTGTGCTGCTGGAGTGCCTGACGCATCCGGAGGTTGAGGAGGTGCTACTGGTGGGGCGCAAGGCGTTCGGGCGAGCGCATCCGAAGCTAAAGGAGTTGCTGGTGCCGGACTTCATGGAACTGGACGGCGTGAAGGATCAGTTGAGTGGATATGACGGGTGCTTCTATTGTGCGGGCGTTAGCTCGGTGGGGATGAAGGAAGACGAGTACACGCGCGTTACGTATGACGTGACGCTGCACTTTGCCGAGGTGCTGGCGGGGTTGAACCCGGGGATGGTGTTTGATTATGTTTCGGGTGCGGGGACGGATAGTTCGGAGAAGGGGCGCGTGATGTGGGCGCGGGTGAAGGGGCGGACGGAGAATGCGCTGATGAGGATTGGGTTTCGGGGGGTGTATAACTTTCGGCCGGGATACATTGGGGCGACTGCGGGGCAGCGGAATGTTCCGTCGTACTACAAATATTTTGCTTGGATAATTCCGGTGCTGTATCGAGTGCTGCCGAACCAGGGGTGCACGATGCGCGAGGTTGGGCTGGCTATGATCAACAGCGTGCTGGCGGGGTATCCGAAGCAGGTGCTTGAGGTGAAGGATATCAAGGCGCTTGCGGCTGGTGGAGCTGCCTAGTTGACTTGCTTGCATGATGCAGAGCGAGCGGATGAATTCTTTCGGTGCCGCTAATTTACCTGCTTGGAGCGGCGGGACATAAAGTCCATCAGGAGATAGTTGCCTAGTGTTTGCGGGGTGGTGAAGTAGGCTTTGCCGCGGCACATCGCGGACATCTTCTGGACGAACTGGATGAGCTGGAATTCGTTGGCTAGCATGAAGGTGTTGATCATGATGCCGGCGCGTTTGCAGCGGCTGACCTCTTCGAGGGTTTCGGCGATGACGATGGGGTCGAGGCCGAAGGCGTTTTTGTAGATGCGGCCGTCGTCGAGGGTGAGGGCGGAGGGTTTGCCGTCGGTGATCATGACGATCTGTTTCATGTCTTTGCCGGAGCCGCGGAGGACGCGTTGGGCTACACGCAGGCCTTCGCGGGTGTTGGTGTAGTGGGGACCGACTTTGACTCGGGGGAGTTGCGAGATGGGTATGTGCTCGGCGGAGTCGTGGAAGAGGACGAGGTCGATGGAGTCGCCGGGGTATTGGGTGCGGATGAGGTGGGCTAGCGCCATCGCTACGCGTTTGGCCGGGGTGAAGCGGTCTTCGCCGTAGAGGATCATCGAGTGCGAGCAGTCGAGGAGAACTACTGTGGCGCAGGAAGACTGGTAGTCGGCTTGCTGGACTTGCAGGTCGCCATACTCGAGGTTGAGGACGCCGGAGCCGTCGGGGGGGCCTTCGCGAGCGAAGACGCTGTTGAGGGTGGCCGGGATGTCGAGGTTGAGAGAGTCGCCGAACTCGTAGAGCTTGGAGGAGCCGTTGGTTTCGACGCCGGCGGCTTCGTGGCGCGTGTCGTGGCGGCCGAGGGAGGATTTGCCGATGGGGCCGAGGAGGTCGCGGAGGGCTTTGTAGCCGAGGAAGTCCATGCCCTTGTCGGTGACTTCGAATTTGGCGTCCGTGTCGTTGCCCTCGCCGGCGGCGCCCTGGCCTTCGGAGGGTTCTTCGGCGTTGAGGTAGGACTCGTCCTTCATGCGCTGGATGATCTTGTCGATGAGTTCTTCGACTTGCGCGGCGTCGAGTTTTTCGAACTGCTCCTGGGCGTCTTCATCGAGGAGCTCGCCGGATTCGAGGGCCTGGCGGATGGCCTCGCGGAGGCTCTCCATGGAGTCGTCTGCGTTTTGGAAGGGGGAATAGGGGTCCTGAAAGCCGGAGTCGAGGAGGAAGTCGGAGAGGGCCTGCAGGAGGTCTTCGAGGCCTACGCTCGAGGAGAGGTCGCCGGTGAACTTGGTGTAGCGGGTGAGTTTCATAAGGCAGTGGGTAGAGGGTAAGGGATAGAGGATAGGGAAAGACGAATCCGCGCTGGTTATAGATTAGACGCTTGGCGGGGGTTGTGGATTCGGGGCGGGCGACACAGCAGATTCCCAGAGGGAATGACAGAAAGAAAGGCAAGGGCAACGGCGGGGTTTATGGGTGGAAGGCGCGGGCCGCGGGTCTGGATCGGATTGGTGGCGGGTCCTTCGGCTGCGCGCTCTGCGCTTCGCTCAGGATGACAGCGTGAACGTGCGGGCGCTGAACGCTCTTGAGAGGATGTCGCGGTGGGAAGAGCGCAGCCGAGGGGGAAACTAGGCGGGGCGGGTACCGGCTAAGACGGCGAAACGGTTGTCTTTGAACCAGCAGTCTGCGTCGGTGAAGCCGGCTTCGCGCATCCAGTGAAGCTGCTCTTCGACGGAGGCGCAGCGGTCATCCTGCTGGCGGTAGAGGGAGTCGGCGATTTGTTGGGGGGTGGCTCCACCTTCGCGGACTTGCTGGAGCCAGAGGGATTTGTAGACGGCGTCGAGGGCGGGAGTGGGGCCGGCGACTTGCTCGGCGTTGACGAAGGTGCCGCCGGGGCGGAGCGCGCGGAAGATCTTGGCGAAGAGGGCGCGCTTGGCATCGTGGTCGATGTGATGGATGGAGAGCGCGGAGACGATGGAGTCGTAGGTGCCGTTGATGGGCGCGGTGGTGTAGTCGGTGACCTCGAAGGTGACGTTGTTATCGTTGGCGAAGCGCTCGCGCGCCTTCGCGATCATGGGTTCCGAGAGGTCGGCGAGGACGATGTGGGCGTCGGGGTACCACTGACGAACGAACTGCGAGAGCAGGCCGGTGCCGGCACCGAGGTCGAGGATGTTCTTGGCGTCGTGGGCGATAAGATCGGTGGTGCGGCGGTAGAAGGCGTCGAAGCAGGGGATGAGCTTGGCGCGGTCGGCGTCGTAGGTGGGGGCGGTGATGTCGAAGATGGTTTGGGTAGTGGACATGGGAACCCTCTGGTTTCAGGATACAGCGGCATGTGATGCGGTATGGGAGGGATAAGCAGAAGTCATCGCGGTATTCGCGTTATTTAGCGGCGAGAACTGTGGTGTTGCCGCCGATGCGGGTTTCGGTGGTGGGTTGTTGGAGGGCTTCGGTGATGGAAGGTGGGAGGCCGTCGGTGCCGTAGTGTGCGACGTAGAAGTTGAAGGCGGCGAAGTCGTTGGCGTGGAAGTCGACCTTCTGGGCGTCGGAGGTGTAGGGCTTGACGAGGTTGGGGTCGGCGACAGCGCGGCCGTAGAAGAGGATGGCGTCTCGGATAGAGCGGTTGTGGGATTGGTAGGCGTAGAGGTCGATGCCTTGGCGGGAGGCGAACTCGGCGATGAGGATGAGGGGGGGTAGCGCGAAACCCTGGTAGTGGATCGCGTTTTCGTGGCGGGCCATCTCGCGGGGGAAGGCGCCGGCGGGGTCGATTTCTTTGATGGCATCTTTGTAGGCGGTGATGCCGTAGTGGAAGAGGGTGTCGTCGGAGGCGACGACGCCGGTGGCGGTGGCTGCGAGGGCGCGCCAGTAGTGGTGGTTGTTCATGTCTTCGGGGCGCTCGAAGGTGAGGTCTTTGCGGGAGACCGCGTCGAGCCAGGTTATGACGCGGTGGAGCTGCGCGGGGTTGAGGGTGGGGTCGTTGACGAGGACGGAGGTGGTGATGGCGGCGGCGCCTAGGGTCCACTCGACTTGGTACCAGGACTGGGAGCGGGGCGGGTAGTCGAGTAGGGCGTGGGCCTGGGCCCAGGTGTCTAGCTGGGCGAGGGCGCAGGCGGATTCGGCGTGGTTGTTGGTGGCGACGTACTGGTTCATGCCGTCCGTGATGCGGTGCTCGAAGTCAGAGTAAGGGCGCGTGGCGACGGCTTCGGCGGGGTTGATGGGGCCGCTGGAGCCGGAGAGGTAGTGGTGCGGGATGTCCATGGGGACGGGTGGCGCGGGGACTGTGGGCGTGGCGACGCAGGAGTGGAGGCTCTTGATGGCGGCGAGGAGGAGAGGGTTGGTGGTGGGGGCTAGGGCCTGTTGGCGGGCTGGGACGTCGAGGAAGGAGGCGCGGGGGTTGAGGTGCTGGGCGAGAGCGAGGGACGAGGTGAGTAGCGCGAGCAGGAAGAGGGCGGGAAGGCGCATGGAGGAAGTTTAGTGGAGGCGCGGATGCTGCGTCACTTACGCTTGAGGGCTTCGAGCTCGTCGAGGGTGCGGGGCCAGTCGGAGCCTAGGAGGCGGGAGAGGCTGCGGTCGGCGAGGACCTTGCCGTTGGTCTGGCAGGCGGGGCAGTAGTTGGTCTCGTTGTCGGCGTAGCGGATACGTTGGATGGGCGAGCCGCAGCGGGGGCAGGGCTGGAGGTAGCGGCCGTGCGCTGCCATGTCGGGGCGGAAGGCGGTGACTTTTTCGGGGAATTTTGTTTGGGCTTCGGCGTTGAATCGGGCTACCCATGTTTCCAGGGTGTCGCGTGTGGCGGTGTAGAGGCGTTGGAATTCTTCGAGGGTTAGCTTGCGGGTTTGGGCGAGCGGGGAGAGTTGGGCGGCGTGGAGGATCTCGTCGGAGTAGGCGTTGCCGATGCCGGAGAGGATGCGGGGGTCGGTGAGGGCACGCTTGAGGGTGCGGTTTTCTGCGGTGAGGGTTTGCTGGAAAGTTTCGAGGGTGAGGGCCAGGGGGTCGAGGCCGCCGGGGTCGAGGTCGGCTAATGCGGATTCGCCACGGACCAGGTGGAGGGCGGCGCGACGCTTGGTACCGGCTTCGGTGAGGGTGAGGGTGCCGTTGGGGAAGTCGAAGGCGGCTAGGTTGTTGCGGCCACCTAGGGTGGGACGGGGTTTTTTCGGGTCGAGATCGCGCCAGTGGAGGCGGCCGGCGATCATCAGGTGGAGGACCAGGAAGAGTTCGTCGTCGAAGGCGAAGACGATGCGCTTGCCGATGCGGCGGAGGGCGCGGATCGGTTGGCCTTCGATGGAGGCGATGGGTGGGATGGCCGTGCGGAGGAGGAGGGGCGAGGCGATGCGGAGGTGCTCGAGGGGCTGGTTGAGGACGCGCGGGGCGAGGGCGGTTAGATAGGCCGTGATGTCGGGGAGTTCGGGCATGGCGACAGGGGATAGAGAAGGCGACAGCGGTGATACTCCGGACATCGTACATCCCACTCATCCGCAAGTGCGCGTATGAATGGGGCACCCGGCGGTTGCTCTCGCTAACGGTGGGAGTCGGGTGTTTGCGTGACGCGCAAGTCTTTCCCGCTTAAAGGAGAGATATGAATCACACTGCCGACAAAGAGCACGAACAAAACGATAAGAACAAAACAGACAAACGACCAGAGAAGGGAATTTTTGTCGCGCAGGGTTCGCGGGCGGATACGACGCAGGGCCTCGCGATCGCTCATGCCTGGGCCCTTCAATGGCCGCTCGTTCTGGTCGTGCACCGGGAATGGATACTGCACAGAAGGCCTCTAGTTGAAACCGCGGCGTGTGCGGTTGCGGGCTATGTCGTCGATGTCGCGGTCCTGGAGGCGTTCGCGGGCTCGCTCGCCTAAGTTGGCGGCGTCTTCGTTGCGCTTGCGCTTTTCGCCAGCGGTGAAGGTGCGGGCTTCGGAACGGGAGATTTTCTTGTGGGCTGTCATGCCTTCGAGGAGGAACTCGGCTGCGGAGACAGCTACTTCTACCGGGGTGCGCGAGTTGATCTTGAGGGGTGTGAGTTTTTCGAAGAGGCCCTGGATGGTGTGGAGCTCGGTGAAGACGGATTGTGCGGGCTGCTTGTCGTTGAGCTCGACGGCGCCACCTAGGTTGAACCACTGCTCGATCTGCTGGGTGTTGGCGTCGGCGAAGTAGGTGTCGTAGATGTTCGCGACGGATTGGCGGATGAGCTCGCGGATGACGATGTCAGCACCCTTCATCTCGCCTTCGTACTCCAGTTCGATCTTGCCGGTGATGCCGGGGAGTGCGGCGAAGATGTCGCCTACGCGAGGGACTACGAGGGACTCGCCGTGGATTAATGCGCGGCGTTCGGCGTTCGAGACTACCAGTTCCATGGTGGAGATCGGGAGGCGCTGCGAGACGCCGCTGCGCTTGTCGACCTTCTTGTCTTCGCGGGCGATGAAGGCTACCTGCTCGACGATCTGGCGGATGTAGTGCGGGATGATGATGTTCTGGATGGCGTTGTTGCTGGGGTCGTAGGAGCGCTCAGTCCAGGCTTCCTGCTCGGTGATGCTGATGGCTTCGTCGATGGACTCGGGGTAGTGGGTGCGGATTTCGCTGCCGATGCGGTCCTTGAGGGGGGTGACGATTTTGCCGCGCGCTGTGTAGTCCTCTGGGTTGGCGGAGAAGACGATGGCTACGTCGAGCTCGAGGCGGACGGGGTAACCCTTAATCTGGACGTCGCCTTCCTGCATGATGTTGAAGAGGGCGACTTGAATTTTGCCGGCGAGGTCGGGGACTTCGTTGATGGCGAAGATGCCCCGGTTGGCGCGGGGAAGGAGGCCGTAGTGCATGGTGAGCTCGGAGCCGAGCTCGTGGCCGGAGCGGGCGGCCTTGATGGGGTCGACGTCGCCGATGAGGTCGGCAACGGTTACGTCGGGTGTGGCTAGCTTTTCTACGTAGCGCTCGCGCGGGGTCATCCAGGCGATGGGGGTGTCGTCGCCTAGCGAGGCGATGAGGTCGCGGGAGAATTTGCTGAGCGGGGCGTACGGGTTGTCGCGGAGTTCAGAACCGGCGACGTAGGGGCAGTGGGGGTCGAGGAGGGTGGTGAGGGAGCGAAGGATGCGCGACTTGGCCTGGCCGCGGAGGCCGAGGAGGATGAAGTTGTGGCGGGAGAGGACGGCGTTGACGATTTGAGGGACGACGGTGTCGTCGAAGCCGATGATGCGGGGGAAGAGGGACTCGCCTTCGCGCTTGCCGCCGGGGGCGATCTCGCGGAGACGCACGATGAGGTTGTCGCGGAGCTCGTCCTTGACGCTGCGACCGACGCGTTCGGGGGTGAATTCAGAGGAGCGAAGCTGGCCTAGTGTACGCGGTAGTTGAGTCTGCGGCATCGTTTAAGTATAGATGTTTCGCGGGGACGGAGGATTCGGGTTCGGAGGGGAGGGAATTCGTAGGAAGGGATTTTCGGGGCAGTGAAAGATGGCGTCTAACGATTTGACTATGCAAGGATGAACCCATCCGTGAAGGAGTTCGGCTTATGAAGATGATGTATCACCACCATCCTTGGTTTGTCGTGATCTTTCTCTTTTGCGGCGCGCTGGTGCTGGCAAACCTGGTGCATTATTTGCTGTTTCGTTTGCTGAAACGCGACGCGGCGGTGGGCAAGAAGCTGGGGTGGGGACTGCAGCGGCACCTGGGACGACCGGCGCGCGCGATCTTTTTGCTGACGTGCGTATGGATTGCACTGCCGTTTGTGCCGACTATGTCGGGGAAATTTCGGCACATGATCATGCATAGCCTGTTCATGTTGGTGATAGTGGCGTTGGGGTGGTTCTGCACTGGACTGGTGTATGTGGCGCAGGACTTTCTGCTGCGCAAGTACGACCTGACGGCTGCGGATAATATGCGGGCGCGGAAGGTTCATACGCAGTTCCAGGTGTTTCGGCGAATTGCGATTGTATTTGTGATGGTGCTGACAGCTGCAGCGCTGCTGTGGACGTTTGACGACCGGCGCCTCTGGGAGTACGGGAGCGGGTTGCTGGCGTCGGCGGGAATTGCCTCGCTGATTTTGGCGACCGCGGCGAAGTCTACCGCCTCGAACTTTCTAGCGGGGTTGCAGATTGCGATCAGCGAGCCGATACGAATTGACGATGTGGTGGTGGTGCAGGGGGAGTGGGGACGGATTGAGGAGATCACGTCGTCGTATGTGGTGATCAAGATATGGGACTTGCGGCGGCTGATTGTGCCGCTGAGTTGGTTCATCGAGAATGCGTTTGCGAACTGGACTCGGGAGAGCTCGGCGATTCTTACGTACGTGTTTTTGTACCTGGATTACATGGTGCCGGTGAAGGAGCTGCGGGCGCAGCTGGAGGTGGTGGTGAAGGGGTCGGAGCTGTGGAATGAGGTGGCGTTGGCGTGCCAGGTGACGAACCTGACTCCGCAGGCGATGGAGGTGCGGTGTTTGATGAGTGCGAAGGATTCGGCTACGGCGTTTAACCTGCAATGTTTGGTGAGGGAAGAGATGATGGAGTGGGTGAAAGCGAAGTATCCAGAGGCGTTTCCGAACATGCGGTATCGGGCGGTGGGGGAGTCGTCGACGCAGGCGGGGGAGGGTAGTTTGCCGGCTCCTTCGGGAGAGCAGGTGGGGAAGGCGGATCCCCTGCGGGGGTAAAACGCAAGAACGATGGCGAGGCGTTGGTTAAGAAAATTGGTTAGTAGATCCAGCTTTTCGTGTCGGCGCCGGCGGGAGCGGTGGCTAACATGTGGGCGGTCATCTGGGGGAGAATGCGCTGCAGCCAGTTGGCGTTGTTCTGCTGCATGGTGTACTCGGAGGGGCCGCCGGTATAGCAGTGCGGTTGGCCGGGACCGTACTGGAACTGGGCGTCGGAGTGGGGGTTGCGGGTGGCGTCGAGGGAGTTCTGCAGAAGGTGGACGGCGTTGTTGAGGAAGTAGGTATCGGCGTCGCCTACCGCGATGTGGAGTTTGCCCTCAAGCTTGGGGCCGAGGGTGGGCCAGTCACGCTGGAGGATGGAATTGATGTCGTAATGGTCATGCCAGTAGGCGACGACTTTGGGGTCGATCTGGCCGGTGAGGGAGTCGAGGGGCTGGGCAGGGTAGCCGTCGGGGCCGATGGGAGAAAAGACGGCTTGCCATATGCCCCATTGGTCGGTGCTGCGGCCGTGCGTGCCGAGGACATACTCGTAGCGGAATTCCTGCTCGGCGGTGGCGATGAGTGAGCCGTCGGTCTTGCGGTCGCCGCCGACGGGGACTTCGCCGAAGTCTCCCTTGCGGACAAAGGCATTGGGGTCGTCGTAGAGGTTGATGTTCTGGTATGCGTGGAAGTCGACGGGATCGGGGCAGGCGGTCCAGGTGCCGTTGTACATGTCGGGGTAAAAGACCTGGGTGGCCAGGGATTCCCAGCCGCCGGTGGAGCCGCCGTAAGTGGCGCGGGCCCAGCCCTGGGCGATCCCGCGGAATTGCTTTTCTATCGCGGGGATGAGCTCGTCGTTAATCGCGGAGCCGTAGGGGCCGACGTTGGCGGAGTCGACGGCGTATGAGTCGTCGTAGTAGGGGTTGGCGTTCTGGACGTAGAGCAAGAGGACGTGCGGGAGGGTGCCGTTGGCCCAGGCTTGGTAGAGGATGAGGCCGCGGTCTGGGCGAGGTCCGGTGCCGGGGTGTGGGTTGGGCGCGGGCTTGCTGTTGAAACTGAGTATGCCTTTGTGGAAGTGGTCCTGGTAGACGATGAGAGGGTAGTGGGCGTCGGGGTGCTCGTCGAAGCCGGCGGGCAGCATGAGCCAGGCGCCGAGGTACATGTCGCGGCCGTAGAAGCGGCTGAGCTTGTCGCTGCGGAACCGGATGAAGCGAAGGTAGCGGGCCGCGTCGGGATCGGATTTCTGGAGAGCAGCTAGATCGTCTTCGGGCGTGGGGAGTGGGGGAATTATTTTGTCGAGCGTGAGCTTGATGGGTGTCAAAGAGGTGGGGTCGATGTGGAGCTTGACCGGAGCGCTGTAGGGGTTGCCGGGCTTTCGGTTCCAGTGCTGGCCTTCGCCCTGATCGGGCGGGAGCATGAGGGTTTTGCCGCTGGCCATGTGGAAGGCTTCGTACTTGTTGAAGACGGCCTGGACTAGATAGTCGCCAGGAGCGAGAGCGGCGAGGTTGGGTAGCGGGTAGCCGATGGTCGAGGCGTTGATGACGAGGGGCGTGTTGGGGGCGAGGTTGTCGGCGTCGACGCCGAAGCCCTCTGCGGAGGTGTAGGTTTCGTGGAGCTGGTTGCGCGGTTCTTCTGCTTCTTCGCCAGGCTTGGGGAGTTTGGCGACGACGAGGATGAGGTGGCCGTTGAGCGGGGTCGCGCTGGGGACGGTGACTTCGATGCGCAGCGGTGTTTGGGCGGCGACGGACGTGGTGAGGGCAAGGGCAAACAGCAGTGCTCGAGTCATTTGGGACAGACTATCAGGTGAGCCGCAGGAAGAAGCTTGGCGCAAAATGCAAAAGCGAAGGGCGCAGCTTTTGGCTGCGCCCTTTTCGTCTGCTATTTCCACCCTGAGGAAATTACAGCGAACTCATGTTGTGGAGGAACTCCTGGTTGTTGCGAGTCTTGCCGAGCTTGTCGGAGAGGAGCTCCATGGCTTCTACCGGCGAGAGCGGGTTGAGAACTTTGCGGAGGATCCAAGTGCGCTGGAGGTCGTCCTTGGGGATGAGGAGTTCTTCTTTACGCGTTCCACTACGTTGGATGTCGATGGCAGGGAAGACGCGCTTGTCGACGAGCTTGCGGTCGAGGATGACTTCCATGTTGCCGGTGCCCTTGAACTCTTCGAAGATGACTTCGTCCATACGCGAGCCGGTATCGATGAGGGCGGAAGCGATGATGGTGAGGCTGCCGCCTTCTTCGATGTTACGGGCTGCGCCGAAGAAGCGCTTGGGGCGCTGCAGGGCGTTGGAGTCGACACCGCCGGAGAGGACTTTTCCGGAGGGCGGGACGATGGTGTTGTAGGCGCGCGCGAGGCGGGTGATGGAGTCGAGAAGGATGACGACGTCACGCTTGTGCTCGACGAGGCGCTTGGCCTTTTCGATGACCATCTCGGCTACTTGCACGTGTCTGGCTGCGGGCTCGTCGAAGGTCGAGGAGATGACTTCGCCCTTGACGCTGCGCTGCATGTCAGTGACTTCTTCCGGACGCTCGTCGATGAGCAGAACGATGAGGACGATCTCGGGGTGGTTAGCGGTGATGGAGTTCGCGATCGACTGCATCAGGACGGTCTTGCCCGTGCGCGGCGGGGCGACGATGAGGCCGCGCTGGCCCTTGCCGATGGGACAGAGAAGATCCATGACACGGCCTGGAATGCCGTCCTTCACGGTCTCCATCTTGATGTGTTCCTGGGGATAGAGAGGGGTGAGGTTGTCGAAGAGGATCTTGTTGCGGGTCTCTTCGGGGGACTCAAAGTTGATGGCCTCGATCTTGACGAGGGCGAAGTATTTTTCGCCTTCGTGCGGCGAGCGGACGTTGCCAGAGATCGTGTCGCCGGTCTTGAGATCGAACTTGCGAATTTGAGAAGGCGACACGTAGATGTCGTCGGGGCCAGGGAGGTAGTTGTAGTCCGGGGAGCGGAGGAAGCCGTAGCCGTCGGGAAGGATTTCGAGGACGCCTTCGGCGAAGATGTGGCCTTCTTTTTCGCTTTGGGCCTGGAGGATCTTGAAGATGAGGTCTTGTTTGCGCAGGGCACTGGTGCCGGCAATTTCAAGAGCGCGGGCGAGCTTGCCGAGTTCGGCAATGCTCTTTTCTTTTAACTCGGAGATGGTCATGAGTACCTGAGTAGTTTCCATATTTTTTGCGGGATGGGATGTGGCGAGGGGGGTGGTGCGGAATCACGCTAGAACGGGGGTGCCGAGGAGCGGACGAGCAGAAAGATTGAGCGGGGGAGCTACTGCGAATGGGAGTGATATGCCTGTTGCGGAGTGAGATGTTGGATTCGGTACAGCGTATCAGAACGGGGTGAGGAAAACTACCGTCACGCGACCAGAGCCGCGCGACGGCAAAGATTATGCGGCGCGGCGCTCCGGCGCGGGAACGCCGTCTTCGACTGTCAGGTCCATTGGAACCGTGTCCTTGAAGCGATCTAGAACCTCATTCGTGGTGTCCTGCAGGCGGGTATTGGGCTTGTGCAGCTTGCGCGTTGCTTTGGAGGCAAGTTGACAGAGCTTATATCGGTTATTCACGTGCGTGAGAGCACCAAAGATCAAATCTGAGCGCATGGAATGAGTCTCCTGGGGTATGCGAAGCTCCGGGCGTCCGGTGGTCGGATGCTTCGTGGCTTGCTGGGCAGTGACGCGAAAGCAAACCGGGGTTATTGATTAGACGCGCGCACGAGGACAAATGGCGCATCAAAAGTGGCGCAGGACTCAGCCTGCTGGAAGTTCTTGCCGCACAATGACTTAGCCGGCTGATGCAAGGGCGCTCCACGTCCGGGAGACCGCGAAATTCCTCACAACGACGGGAAACACCACATTTGGGAGGAATATGCGGATTGACGCTGGCCGAACCCGTAAATCGAGCAGGAAAATGGAACATTTTCGCTCTCGAAGGGGAACAGCAGGCCCTGATTTACTACAACTTGAACGATACTGCGTGCGTGGTACCGGGTCAATCCTTTTTTTGGGACACGCGGTGAAATTGTTACCGAAAATGGGATTATGTTCGGCTTTGGGAATTCTCAACGGTTATTCAGGACCAGTAACTGCGGTCGAGAGTGCGGTATTGGATGGCCTCGGCGATGTGGGGGACGGTGATGGAAGGGGCGGCTTCGAGGTCGGCGATGGTGCGGGCGACCTTGAGGATGCGGTCGTGGGCGCGGGCGCTGAGGCCCTGTTGCTGCATGGCACGTTCGAGGAGGCGCTCGGCGTCGGTGGAGAGCTCGCAGAAGGTGCGAATTTGTTGGGTGGACATCTGGGCGTTGGCAAAGATGGCGCGGCTGGGGGCGCGCGAGGAGCCCTTGGTGCGAATGGGGGTTTCCAAGAACCGGGCGTGCTGGAGCTCACGAGCGGCGAGGACGCGGGCGCGGATCTGGGCGGAGCCTTCAGCGGGAGTGTTGCTGCGGAGCTCTTTATATTGGACCGCGGGGACTTCGATGTGGATGTCGATGCGATCGAGGAGGGGGCCACTGACTTTGCTGACGTAGCGCTGGATCATGGGCGGGGTGCACATGCATTCGCGGGACTTGTCGTTGAAGTAGCCGCAAGGGCAGGGGTTCATGGCGGCGGCTAGCATGAAGCGCGCCGGGAAGGAGAGGGACATGGCGGCGCGGGAGATGGTGACCATACCGTCCTCGAGGGGCTGGCGTAGGACTTCGAGGACGTTGCGGGGGAACTCGGGGAGCTCGTCGAGGAAGAGGAGGCCGTTGTGCGCGAGAGAGACTTCGCCGGGGCGCGGGATCATGCCACCGCCGATGAGGCCGGCATCGGATACGGTGTGGTGGGGGGAGCGGAAGGGGCGGTGGGTGACGAGGCCTTCGTCGCGGTTGAGGATGCCGGCTACGGAGTGGATCTTGGTGGTTTCGAGGGCTTCTTCGAAACGCAGCGGTGTGAGGATCGACGGGAGGCGCTTGGCGAGCATGGTTTTGCCGGAGCCAGGCGGGCCGATCATGAGGATGTTGTGGCCACCGGCGGCGGCGACTTCGAGGGCGCGCTTGGCTACGTGCTGGCCGCGGACGTCGCGGAAGTCGGCTTGATACTCGACGGCTTCGTTGAGGAGGATGGTGGTGTCGACGACGAGGGGCTGGGCGAAGATGTTGCCGTTAGCGGCGGAGTTGAGCAGCTCGCGGACTTCGAGGAGCGAGGTGACGGGGTAGACGTTGACTCCGGAGACAACGGCGGCTTCGCGCGCGTTGGCGGCGGGGATGACGAGATTGTGGATGCCGGCGGCGCGGGCGGCGATGGCGATGGGCAGCATGCCCTGGACGGCGCGGAGGGAGCCGTCGAGGCCTAGTTCGCCGACGAGGACGAAGTCGGAGATGTCTTTGATGGAGAGCGCGCCGTAGGCACCGAGGATGCCGATGGCGATGGGGAGATCGAAGCCGGAACCTTCTTTCTTGAGGTCGGCGGGGGCGAGGTTGATGGTGATGCGGGTGGGAGGGAGGTCGAAGCCGGAGTTTTTGATGGCCGAGCGGACGCGGTCGCGCGACTCGCGGACAGCGGCGTCGGGGAGGCCGACGGTGGCGAAGGTTTCTTCCTGGGTTTTGATGCCGGAGAAGTCGACTTCCACGTCGATGATGTGTGCGTCGATGCCGTAAACGGCGGCGCTGCGAGCCTTGAAGAGCATGCCTGGTGAATCCTTGAGGCAGGAATGCGGTCAGTGTAGCACCGGTCTTAGAATGATTGCGGTGATGGAGGACGCATGAAGATACGAGCGGGCGCGGAGAGCGAGGAGGTTTTGCATGATGTAAGTGCGTATCGGCGGCTGGCGCTTGCGATGCCGGGAGCAGTGGAGTCGTCGCATATGGGTGCGCCGGATTTTCGGATCAATGGGAAGATCTTTGCGACGCTTGCCTATGGGCAGAAAGGGTTGGGTACGCTGAAGCTGAGTGTGGAGCAGCAGGCGATGTTTCTTGCGGAGGCTCCGGAGTATTTCTCTGCCGCACCAGGGGGATGGGGACGGAGGGGGACGCTGGTGCGCGCGGATGCGCCGGAAAGTGTGCTGGCGGGTGCGCTGTCGACTGCGTTTCATACTGTTCTGGCGGAGCAGGCTGTGAAGAAGAGTGTGGGGAAAAAACGGGTGGCTGCGGGGAAGAAAGCGTGACGACTACAATCGGGATGTCAGGCTGGGTGGACGATGCATACGAGTTTGTTTGAGCTGTTCAAGATTGGGATTGGGCCTTCGAGTTCGCATACAGTGGGACCGATGCGGGCCTCGCTGCGGTTTGTGCGGGAGCTGGCGGCGAGGGGGGAGTTTGGCGCGGCGATCACGGTCGACTTGTATGGGTCACTGGCGCTGACCGGGATTGGGCATGGGACAGACCGGGCGGTAATGATGGGGCTGCTGGAGGAGTCGCCTGACACGGTGGACCTGGATGCGATTGATGGGCGCATTGAGAGGCTGCGCGCTACGGGTGAGTTGAAGTTGTTGGGCGAGCATGCAGTGCGGTTCGATCCGGCGGCGGATTTGAGATTTCATCGAGAGCAGATGTATCCAGATGCTGGCGTGGTGACGCATCCGAATGGGATGCGGTTTACGTTGCTGGATAAGGGTGGCAAGGCTTTGTTTGCGCAGGTGTACTACTCGGTGGGCGGCGGATTCATTCTGTCGGCGGAGGAGTTTGCGTCTGCAGATGGCGGCGCGAAGAAGCGCGATGTGCCCTACATGTTTTCGAGTGGGGACGAGTTGTTAAAGCTGGGAGAGGCGCGCGGGCTTTCGATTGCCGAGATGGTGTTGGCGAATGAGGTGGCGTTGCTCGCTGACCCGACGATTGTGCGACGGATCGATCGGATTGTGTCGCCGCTGCGGCCAGGGAATAAGATGACGCAAATGGAGGCGTTGCTGACGGGCGAGGGTCGGGTGAAGGCTGCGATTTTTACGTTGTGGCAGGCGATGTCGGATTGCATTGAGCGCGGGATCGCGACCGAAGGAACGCTGCCGGGAGGATTGAATGTGCGGCGTCGGGCTCCGGGGTTGGCGCGACGATTGGCGAAGATGGAGGCGGATGGGAAGACGAGAGATCCGCTGGCTCCGTTGGATTCTGTGACGTTGGTGGCGATGGCGGTGAATGAGGAGAATGCCGCGGGGGGGCGGGTGGTGACGGCTCCTACGAATGGTGCGGCGGGAGTGATTCCGGCGATTGCGTATTACTATGTTCACCACGCAGCTAGCGAGATTTCGGATGCGGAACGCGAGGCGGGGCTGCTGCGGTATTTTTTGACCGCGGCGGCGATTGGGATTTTGTACAAAGAGAATGCGAGCATCTCGGGCGCGGAAGTGGGATGCCAGGGCGAGGTGGGTGTGGCGTGCTCGATGGCTGCGGGTGGGTTAGTGGCGGCGCTGGGCGGAGACAATGCTGCGGTCGAGGGTGCCGCTGAGATTGCGATGGAGCATAACCTTGGGATGACCTGCGATCCGATTGGAGGGTTGGTGCAGATTCCTTGCATCGAGAGGAATGGGATGGGCGCGGTGAAGGCGGTGAATGCGGCGCGGCTGGCGATGAATGACCAGGGCGTGCATAAGGTGTCGCTGGATCAGGTGATTGAGACGATGTACCGGACGGGGATGGATATGCAGTCGCGGTATAAGGAGACGAGTCTGGCGGGGTTGGCGCTGAATATTATTGAGTGCTGAGGCGGCCGGCGTCGATCCAGCATTTGGTGGGTGCGGTGAGGATGCCGTTGGAGGCGTGGGTGTTGAAGTAGTCGCGCAGGAGGCGGTGGAAGTCTTCGGAGCGAGGGTGGCCGGGTTGGGGGACGATGGAGAGGGACATCGTCTGGCCTAGAAATGTTTCCCAATTGAGCTGCTGTTGTCCGTCGATCTCGAAGTGGTGGTGGTCGGCGGCGAAGAACTCGTGAAGATTTTCGTGGACGCGGAAGCTGGCGCGAGCGTAGTGGTCATCGATGCCGTGATGGGTTAGCAAGTGTTCGAAGTCGCGTGACTGCGGGTCTTCACCTTTGTCGCGGCCTAGTGAGACGAGGACTAACCAGCCATCGGGCTTGAGGACGCGGCGGAATTCCGTCAGCGCGCGCGGGATATCGAACCAATGAAAGGCGCGGCCGGCGGCAACCATGTCGACGGAAGCGTCGAGGAGCCCGGTGGCTTCGGCTATGGCGCTATGGACTTCGAGGAGGGGCCAGGTGGGGAGGAGTTGCTTGCAGAGGGAACGCATCTCATCGTTGGGTTCGATGGCGATGACAGGGTTGCCGTTGGCGAGGAAGACTTCGGAGAACATGCCGGTGCCGGCGCCGATGTCTCCGATGAGCCAGTCGGGTTGTAGGCCGGTCCAGGTGCGAAGCAGGGCAAGAATTGTGTCGGATGGATAACGTAAGCGGAAACGGTCGTAGGTTTCGGCGCGGCCGGTGAAGCGGTCGGTGTTCGGCAAAGTCGCTCGGTTCTGGTGAGCCATTACTAGATCATAGGTTGTGCGACGGTGAAGACAGAAGGTGCTTGATAGACTGGAGCTTATGGCTTCGTTGGAATCGCAGAGCTCAGGGGCGCGTTCGCACGACCGGCGGCTGCTGATCTTTGTATTGGTAAGTTTGTTGACGGCGAATATTTTGCAATGGGCCGTTTGCCGCGAGCTGCATCTGGGAAATCCCGGCAGCATCGTGCCCGACTTGCGACAATTTTTTCATGTGCGGCAGTGGACGGATTCGTGGCTTCCGATGATGAAGTCTCTAGATTATTTTAAGGCGCATCCAACGCTGCCTATCTATGACGCGAAGCTGTATGACACGCTGATTTATTCGCTGGCGAGTGAGTTGCCGCTGGTGGTGATGCGCAAGGTGGGGATGAGCGATCTGTGGATGCTGCGCACGTTGGCGGTGCTATCGTTCCTGGCGGTGTGGGGCGTTGCGGCGGTGTCGCTGGTGATGGGGCGGTGGCTGCTGCGGCGGCGCGGCGCGGAATTGACTTGGATGTCCGCAATCGCAGTCGTGCTCGCGACGCTCGGATGCTATCCGCTGATCAAAGGATATTCGCTGGGCAACGCGCAGACGTTTTTGTCGTTCGGATTTACGGTGATGCTGCTGCTTTGGACGACGGGGCGGGAGCGATGGGCGGGCGTGGTTGCGGCGATCTTGACGGCGGTGAAGCCGCAGTTTATTTTGCTGCTGATATGGATGCTGGTGCGCAAGCGGTGGGGAGCGGCGTGGGCGTTCCTGGCATGCGGTGCGGTGTTGATGGTTGCGTCGGTGGCGGTGTTTGGGTGGCACAACAATCTGGATTACATTGGCGTACTGGCGGGGTTGAGTCATAAAGCGCAGTCGCATTATGCGAACCAGTCGATGTTCGGCACGATCAATCGCATGATTTTTAATGGCGAGAATATTGAGTACACGCCGTATGTGTACACGCCGGTGATTGCGTGGGTGTATCGGGTGACGGTGGTGACGTCGGTGGTGCTGGTGGGGTTGGTGCTTTTGTATCCATGGAGGAAGCTGCGTGGGTCGACTGCGGATATTGCAGCGATGGGGATTGCGTCGGTGGCGGCGAGCCCGATGGCGTGGGAGCATCATTACGGAATTGTGGTGGGGATTGCGGCGTGGGCATGGTTTGCGCACGCTTGCTGGATGGAGCAGAAACCGTGGGTGCTGGGGGTGGCGGTATTTCTGTGTCTGAATTTTCTCCCGGCGTTCAACTATCTTTGGGATGTGCGCGGGTGGAATATTTTGCAATCGTATCTATACATTGGCGCGTTGATATTGATGGGGTGGCTGATGTCGCTGGCGCGGTCGAAGGACGAGACGACGCTGCGGTGAGTGCGCGGCGGGGTCCGGGGGTGGGTTAGCGTTCGAGAGCCATGGCGACGGAGTTGCCTCCGCCGAGGCAGAGTGCGGCGACGCCCTTGTGCGCATCGCGACGCTGCATCTCATAGAGCAGCGTGACGAGGATGCGGGCGCCGCTGGCTCCGATGGGATGACCGATGGCGACGGCACCGCCGTTGACGTTGACTCGGTCGAGAGAGAGGCCGAGTTCCTTGGTGACGCCGAGGGCCTGAACAGCGAAGGCTTCGTTGAGTTCGAAGAGGTTGACGTCATTGAGGGACCAACCGGCGCGGGCGAGAACTTTCTGCACGCCGGTGACGGGAGCGAGCATGACCCAGCGGGGAGCGACGCCACTGGTGGCCTGGGCACGGATGGTTGCGAGCGGCTTGAGGTGGAGATCGCGGGCGCGTTCGGCGGACATGAGGACGACGGCGGCAGCGGCGTCGTTGACACCGGGCGCGTTGCCGGCGGTGACGGTGCCGTCTTTCTTGAAGGCGGGCTTGAGGGCGGCGAGGGCTTCGAGTGAGGTGTCGGCGCGAACGCTTTCGTCGTGGGTGAAGAGGGTGGGGGGTGCGCCTTTTTTTGTGGTGAGGGGGATGGGGATAATTTCAGCGTCGAAGCGGCCAGCCTGTTGTGCGGCGGCGGCTTTGCGGTGGGAGTTGAGCGCATATTCATCCTGCTGCTCGCGGGTGATGGAGTGTTTTTCGGCGACGAGTTCGCCGGTCATCCCCATGTGCTGATCGTCGCAGGCACACCAGAGGCCGTCGTTGACCATGGAGTCGATGGCCTGCGCGTTGCCCATGCGAAATCCTTTACGCGCAGTGGGAAGAAGATAGGGCGCATTGGACATGGACTCCATGCCACCGGCGACGGCGATCTCGGAGTCGCCGAGGGCGATGGCCTGGGCGGCGAGGCCGACGGCCTTGAGACCGGAGCCGCAGACCATGTTGATGGTGAGGGCGGCGACGGTGTCGGCGAGACCGCCGCGCAGGGCTGCCTGGCGCGCGGGATTTTGACCGAGGCCGGCGGGAAGAACACAGCCCATGATGCACTCGGTGACGTCTGCGGCGTTGATGGATGCGCGTTCGACGGCAGCGCGGACCGCGATGGATCCTAGCTCGACCGCGGAGAGATGGGAGAGCGCGCCGAGGAACTTGCCGACGGGGGTCCGGGCTGCACTGACGATGACGACTTCACGCATGAGATCTCCGTTGATTCCAATGCTGGATAAGCTTTGCGGCGATAGAAAGAGTCGCCGCGGGAACATCGAAGTATACGATGCGCGGCCTATCGTATGCAGACGCGGCAGCAGGACTTGGAATGGATGAAGCGTTATGCGGTGTGCGTGGTGCGTGTGGACTGATGAACACTTGCGCGATGGAAAGAATTTTCCATCGCGAGACTATCGAGCGTTGTGTTGCGATTCGTGTGTTGGTGATTCGCAGCGCGAGAAACTTGCTTGCGTTTGTGTCGATCAGGAGGGAGGGTCGTTGTAAAACGTGATGCGACGTTCGCCAAGGGGAAGAAAGCGAACAAAAAAAATCGATGCACAAATGTCGTTTTTTTCTTGACTCTTTGACGAGAGAAAACTATACCTTCGTTAGCTGCTTCATATGGATGAAACAGCGTCGATGTTCGACATCGATTGGGAGCGCAGGCAAACGCAACCAAGGCAAAGCATCAAAGCAATGGCAACACACTCAGGGAACGCGATCAACGCGTTCCCTGAGGTGTTTAATCGCCAGTGTTCATCGGTGTTTCGCGCGCATGGCAGAAACAGTATGCTGATTGCATGACGAGACGAAGATGGATTGCCGATACGTGGACAGAGACAACTGCATCGTTGAAGGGGGAGCAGGCGGCGCATCTTGCGCGGGTGTTGCGGGCGCAGCCGGGGCAGGTGTTCGATGTAGTTGCGGACGGGTTTTTGCACCGGGCGGAAGTTGTGTCGGCTACCGAGCATGAGGTGGTGTTCACGCTGCATGAAGAGTTAGAAGCAGAGAGCGCGTTGCCGGTGCATCTGCTGATGGCGGTGTTTAAGTTCGACCACATGGAGTGGGGGATTGAGAAGGCGACGGAGTTGGGTGTGGCTCGGATTACTCCGGTGATTGCGCGAAGGACGGAGAAGCACCTGGCGCAAGCGGCGGCGAAGCGTGTGGAGCGGTGGCGAAGGATTGTGCGTGAAGCGGCACAGCAGTCGCGAAGGAGCGATGTGCCGGAGGTGGATGATCCGGTGATGGTGAAGATGGCGTTGGGGATGGTGAGCGCAGAGACGAAGTTGTTGCTGGCGGAGACGGAGCAGGAGAACTCTCTTTGGAGCGAGTTAGCGAGTCAGCGAGTCAGCGAGTTAGCGGGCGTCGCATTGGCGATTGGGCCGGAGGGTGGATGGACGGCAGAGGAGATGGGGTTGTTCAGTGAGAATGGGTGGAAGCATGTGACGCTGGGGCCGAGGATTCTGCGGGCGGAGACGGCAGCGATTGCGGGGCTGGCCGTTTGTGGGGCGATGCTGTAATGCGAGCTGACGTGGCGGCTCACTCGTGTCGCGATGAGGCCGCGATGAATGGGGCACCCGGTGTCGTGGCTGGGTAAAAGGAACAGCGACCGAGGGCTCGGCCGCTGTCGTGTGGGTGGTGAGATCTGATTAGCTGAACATCTCCTTGACCTTGCTGAAGATGCCGCGCGAGGCTGGGGTGTTTTCGATGGAGATGGTTTCGGAGAGTTGCTTGAGGAGCTCCTTCTGTTGCCTGGTGAGCTTGGAGGGAGTCTGCACGCGGACTTCGACGATGAGGTCGCCCTTGCCGTGGGAGTTTAGGTGGGGGACGCCCTTGCCGCGCAGTTTGATCTCGCGACCGCTTTGCGTGCCTTCGGGAACCTTGATGGTTTCGACGCCGTCGAGGGTTTCGAGCTCGAGGTCGGTGCCGAGAGCGGCTTGCGGGAAGCTGATGGGGATGACGCAGTGGAGGTCGTCGCCATCGCGCTCGAAGAACTTGTGGGCCTTGACGTCGAGGACGACGTAGAAGTCGCCGGCGGGACCACCGAAGCGGCCAGCCTCGCCTTCGCCGGAGTAGCGGATGCGGGTGTCGGTCTCGACGCCGGCTGGAACCTTGACGAGGATTTTGTGTTCGCGCGTAACGCGGGAGTCGCCCTTGCAGGTGGTGCAGGGCGTGCGGATGACGGAGCCGGTGCCGCTGCAGATGGGGCAGGTGCGGGCGACGGAGAAGAAGCCTTGTTGCGAGCGGATCTGGCCGCGGCCGCCGCATTGCTGGCAGGTCTCGGGCTGCTTGCCGGCGGCGGAGCCGGTGCCGCGGCAGTCTTCGCAGGCCTCGGCGCGACGGATGGTGATTTCGCGCTCTACGCCGAAGACGGCCTCTTCGAATTCGAGCTTCATGTCGAACTTGAGGTCGCGGCCGCGCTGCTGACGGGTGGCGCGGCGGTTGCCGCCGCCCATGTTGAACATCTCGCCGAAGAGGTCGCCGAAGATGTCGTTGAGGTCGCCGCCCTGGAAGGGGCTGCCGCCACCAAAGCCGCTGGCGCCGTTAACACCGGCGTGGCCGTAGCGGTCATAGGCGGCGCGCTTGTCGGGATCGGAGAGAATCTGGTAGGCCTCGCTGCACTCCTTGAACTTCTCCTCGGCTTCGGGATTATTCGGATTGCGGTCGGGGTGGAACTGCATGGCGAGTTTGCGATACGCGGTCTTGATTTCGCCGTCGGAGGCGGTGCGTTCGATACTCAGGATCTCGTAGTAGTCGGTCTTCATCGTGGCTGTGGGCATTCCTGATTCCTAGTAGATGCGGGCAGTGTTTCCCCGCTGTGTTCCAGGGCTAAAGCCCTACTTGCGACTTGAATGTTTTCCGCGGACTAAAGCAGGCTGTTAATCCGTTGAGACCTTGGTTACTCACTCTTTTGTGCGGAGTTACTGGCGATACGAACCAGGGCAGGGCGAAGAAGCTTGTCACGGAGTTTATAGCCGCGGCGAATCTCTTCGAGGACTTGGTGGTCTGGATGCTCCAGGGTTTCGATGCTGCCCAGCGCCTCGTGGATTCGCGGGTCGAATTGCGAGCCCACCGACTCTACAGGCTGGACATTGAGGCCGCGGAGAGCGTCATCCATCTGTTTGACAATGAGTTGCACGCCGGTGCGGAGCTGGTCTACGTCGCCGTCGGCTTTGAGGGCGAGAGAGAAATTGTCGAGCACGCCGAGGAAGGGTTCGACGGCGGACTGGATGGCGTAGTCGCGAACGTCCTGGCGCTCTTTGGCTTCGCGCTTGCGTGTGTTGTCGAACTCGGCTTGGAGGCGGGCGAGGCGGTCCTGCGCTTGCGTGAGTTGCAGGGCGAGCTGGTCGCGCTCGTTGCGCAACTGCTCGACGTCGGTGCTAGACCCCTGACTTTCGGTGCCGGCTTCGATGTCGGCGTGTGCATTTTCGGTCTGGTCGTTCTGTTCGATCTGTTCGGTGCTCATAGAATCTTCCTTTTTGCTATGGGAGTTTCGCGGCCAGCGGGGGAAGCGATCTTTTGTCGGGGGCATGGGTTGATCCTGTCCGTTAAGGGGAGGTGGGGGCAACTTCGCCAGTATCTATTCGATGCAGAAGCTGGGCGATGTAGCTCACGGCGTTGATGGCGCTCTCATAGTTCATGCGCTTGGGGCCGAGGATGGCTACGGCAGAGTCTCCGGAGACCTGAACTGGAGCTGCGATAAGGACGAGGCCTGCCATGCCGGGGTCCTGCTGCTCAAGGTCGAAGATGACGCGGACCGACTGCTCGGAGGTGTCGATGTAGGCGTTGAGGAGCTCGATGAGGCGCTGCTTTTCTTCGAGTGCGGAGAGCATGGCGCGCAGGCGATCGCGGTCGGCTGGAAGTCCGATGAGATTGACGACGCCATCGATGTACACGGATTGTTGCTGGACGGCGTCGGCGGGGACGGTGCGGGTCCAGAGGTCGATTGCATCGGAAAGTTGTTGGTAGACGGTGCGCTCGTGGTCGACGCGGCGGGCGAGTTCGTTGCGGACGCGGTCGATGTTCCAGCCGCGGAAGTGTTGATTGAGAAAGTTGGCGGCAGTTTCCAGTTGGACGGAGGAGAGGTCGTGGTCGAGGGCGAGGACGCGGTCGCGAACCATGCCGCTGCGCGTTACAACGACGGCGAGCACGCGGCGCTGGGTGAGGCGGCTGAAGTGGATGTGCTCGAGCAGGTCAGTGGACGCTGCTGCACCGATGGCGAGGCCAACGCCGCTGGAGAGCGCGGCGAGTACGTGGGAGGTTCGTTCGAGGAGGGCGGAGGCTCCGGCGATGCCGGCGAAGCTGGTGTCGATGTGTGTCTGCAGGTCGGTGCGCGAGAGGTTAGGAAGTGTTGCGGGGGCGCTGGTGAGTTGGCCGACATAGAGGCGGAAGGCTTCGGCGGAAGGGATGCGGCCGGCGGAGGTGTGTGGCTGTTCGAGCAGGCCCGCGTCGGCGAGTTCGGCCATCTCGTTGCGGATGGTGGCGGAGCTCATGGCGTTGGCGAAGGCCGATTGCGCGAGGGTGCCCGAGCTGACGGGCTCGCCGGTCGAGATGTAGCTCTCGATGATGGCGGTGAGGATCTCGCGCTGACGGGTTGTGATGAGGCGGGCCACTGGATTGATTTTACGCGGGTCGTCAAGCGAGCGCTGGTTTCTGCATCATCGGAAGTGGTAGATGCCGTGTTAGCTGATCTCGAGTACGTCCTCTGATTTGGCGGCGAGCTCCTGGGTGCGGGCGACTACTTTTTCGGCGATGGCGAGGAATTCGCGGCCGCGTGGGGTGGCGTCGCCGGCGAGGGCGGCGGGAAGGCCGCTGTCGCCTCCGGTGCGGACCTGGGGGTCGAGATCGACAGAGCCGAGGAAGGGCAGGTTGTATTGCTTGGCGGTCTGCTGGGTGGCGCCGGCTCCGAAGACGTCGAGGACGGTGCCGTCGGGGAGGGTCATCTGCGACATGTTTTCGACGAGGCCGAGGACTTCGACGTTGACCTGGTGGAACATTTCGAGGGCCTTGCGGGCGTCTTGTAACGCTACGGACGAACCTGTGCTGACGACTAGCGCGCCGGTGAGAGGAACGGTCTGGACGAGCGAGATGACGACGTCGCCGGTGCCGGGAGGGAGGTCGATGAGGAGGTAGTCGAGCTCTCCCCAGGCTACCTGCTGGAGGAACTGGCGGATGATCTGGTGGAGCATGGGGCCGCGCATCACCATGGGCTTGTCGCCGGGCGAGATGAGGCCGATGGAGATGAACTTGACGCCGTGCGCGGTAATGGGCTCCATGAGATTGTCGGCGACGATGCTGGGCTGGCGCGTGGAACCGAGCATGGTCGGGACGTTGGGGCCGTAAATGTCGGCGTCGATTAGGCCGACGCGGTGACCGAGTTTGGCCAGCGAGACGGCGAGATTGACGGCGACAGTGGTCTTGCCGACACCGCCTTTGCCGGAGCCGATGGCTACGATGTGCTGGATGCCGGGTAGGCGTTGGGGGCCTTGCGGTGCTGCTGCGTGCTGGTGAGACATGGGGAGCCTTTCAAGTGCAGGGTCCAGGGTTCAGGGCCCAGGGTTCAGCGTGGTTAGAGATGCCACTCGGGGGCGAGGATGGCGCGGAGTTCTTTTTTGCGCTGGGTTTCGCCGGAGCGCATCTCGCGGCGGCGGCCGGCATCTTCGTAGCGACGGATCTGGTGTTCGGTTTCGGGGACGACTTGGGGGACTTCGATGCGGCTGCCGCTGGAGTCGACGGCGACGAAGGTGAGGTAGGCGGAGGAGACGTGGCGGAGTTTCTGCTCGCGGACGTCTTCGACCATCGCCTTGACGCCGATTTCCATGGAGGTGTGGAAGGCACGGTTCACGCTGGACTTGAGGATGAGGAGATCGCCGACGCGGACGGGCGCGACGAAATCGAGGTGATCCATGGAGGCAGTGACGACAAAGGAGCGCGCGTGGCGGCTGGCGGCCATGGCGCCGACGAGATCCATGAACTGCATGAGCCGACCTCCGAAGAGGTTGCCGAGGGCGTTGCTGTCGGCGGGAAAGATGATCTCGCTGCGTTCAGATTGGGAGGCGCAGACGGTACTCGAATTCGTGCAATCGGACATTCTTTCATTGTAATTGCTGCGGTTTGCATCCGGAGTGGACGTGCAGCATCCTAGAGGCATGGACAAGATTGGGATGTTGAGCGAGATTTTGCAGCAGAATCCGAAGGATGCGTTTGCGCGGTATGGACTGGCGATGGCCTATGCGTCCGAGGGGAAGACCGACGAGGCGCTGAGGGAGTTTGCGACCACGACGGAGTACAACCCGGACTATGTGCCGGCGTACCAGATGTCGGCACAGACGCTGGTGAAGGCGGGGAAGTTTGACGAGGCGCGGGCGCGGTTGAAGGAAGGCCTAGCGGCGTGTGAGCGGACGGGAAATACGCACGCTGCGAGCGAGATGAGCGTGATGCAGGATGAGATCGCGGAGGTGTGACGGCGGTTGCTCAGTAGCCGTTGGCAAGTAAGTAGGCGGGCGTGAGCCAGTCTTCCTCGGAGTGGGTGCGCTGGGCGGCGGCGTACTTGGCGAGGACGTCGGTCTCTATGTTGACGGGAGAGCCGGGGGTGAGGGTGTGGAGGTTGGTGGATTTGTAGGTGTGGGGGATGATGGCGACTTCGATGCGCGGGAGGTCGACACGCGCGACGGTGAGACTGATGCCGTCGATGGTGATGGAGCCTTGTGAGATGACTTGCGAGGTGAGCTGGTCGGGGAGTTCGAGGGTGAGACGCCAGTCGGTGGTGGCGAGGTCGGGGTGTAGCGGGGCGATGGAGAGGAATTTTCCGGTCGCGTCGACGTGACCCTGGACGACGTGGCCACCGAGGGGCGAGCCTGCGGGGGTGGGGAGTTCGAGGTTGATGGTGGCGCCGGCGGGGAGCGCGCCGAGGGTGGTGCGGACGAGGGTTTCTCCGGCGAGGTCGGCGGCGAAGTGTGTAGGTTCATCCACGGGGATGGCTGTTAGGCAGACGCCGTTGACGGCGATGCTGTCTCCAGTGCGCCAGCGGCCCGCGAGTGCGGGGGCGGCGAGGATGAGGCGCGTTGCTCCGTCGGTTGGTGTGAGGGAGAGGACGGTGCCGGTGGTTTCGATGAGGCCGGTGAACATAGGTATAGGGTAACGCGATCAGGGGTTGGAGATGTTGGCCCAAGGGTCGTGGAGGTAGCCGGCGATGCGGACGTCTTCGGCGTTAGGGGCTAGATGGGAGGGGAAGGTTGCGCGGGTGGCGCGGGTGAGGCGTTGCTGCAGGCCATACGGGGAATCGAACCCGGTGGCGAAGGGAAGGGCGTCGAGGCCGAGTTCGCTTTCGGCGTAGTAGAGGACGAGGCGGTCGACTAGATTGGCACGGAGAAGGTTGCCGTTCAGGGTGCTGCCGGCTTCGACGAGGACGCTGAGGATGTGGCGCTCGGCGAGTGCTTTGAGTGCAGCGTTGAGGTCGAGGTGCCCGTGGATCGTGGGGATGCGGAGGACTTCGGCGGTGCGGGCGCGGAGGGCGGACTCGCGGTCGGTGGGAGCTTGGGTGGTGTCGTCAGAGCAGAGAATCAAGAGTTCGCTCGCGGCGTTGCGGACGAGGGCTGAGTCCGGAGGAGTGCGGAGGGCGCTGTCGAGGATGACGCGGAGGAGCGGGCGGCGACGTGGAAGGCCGGTGCGATCAGTGAGGGAGGGGTTGTCGGCGAGGACGGTGCCAATGCCGGTGAGGATGGCGTCGGAGGCCTGGCGGAGGAGTTGCGCGTCAGCGCGGGCGGCGGTGCCGGTGACCCAGTGAGGTGTGGTGGAGGTGCGGGTGGAGGGTGGCGGAGCTAGTTTGCCGTCGACTGAGAGTGCGGCTTTGAGGGTGATGAAGGGGTGATGGTGTTGAATGAAGTGGGCAAAGGCGTCGTTGAGGTGGCGAGCTTGCTGGGCGATGGGATGAGCCGGGTCGAGGAGGACAACTTCAATGTTTGCGGCGCGGAGTTTGGCAAGGCCCTGGCCGCTAACGAGGGGGTTCGGATCGACGGTGGCGACGACGCAGCGTGCGATGCCAGCAGCGATCAGAGCGTCGGCGCAAGGGCCCGTGCGGCCGTGGTGGGCGCAGGGTTCGAGGGTGACGTAGGATGTCGCGCCGTGAACATTGTTACCGAGAGCCGCGGCTTGCTTGAGGGCTGAGATCTCGGCGTGGTCACGCGCGTCGTAAAAGTGCGCGCCTTCGCCGAGGATGACGTCGTCGCGGGTGAGGACCGAGCCGACGGTTGGGTTGGGGCTGGCGAAGGCTGCGGCTTCACGCGCGAGGGTTAGCGCGCGCGTGAGGTTGAGCTCGTCCTGGGAGGTGAAGGACATACAGGATCAGGATAGCCGGAGTCACTTCCAGCATTGGCTCCCCCATCTCAGAATCTAGATAGGAGGCACCCGATTTCTTGCGGAGGATTTAGTCGAGGAGGGAGTCGACGAAGACGGTGGGGTCGAAGGGGATGATATCTTCAAGTTTTTCGCCGACTCCGGCGTAGCGGACGGGAAGGCCCAATTCATGCGCGATGGCGACAACGATGCCGCCCTTGGCGGTGCCGTCGAGCTTGGTGAGGACGATGCCGGTGACGTGGGCGGCCTCGGTGAAGAGGCGTGCTTGCTGGAGGCCATTTTGGCCCGTGGTGGCGTCGATGACGAGGAGGGTTTGGTGAGGGGCGCCGGGCAAGAGGCGCTCGGCGGTGCGGCGCATCTTGTCGAGCTCCTTCATGAGGTCGGTCTTGGTGTGGAGGCGGCCGGCGGTGTCGACGAGCAGGATACCGGTGGAGCGGGCTTTGGCGGCGGTGAGGGCGTCGAAGAGCGCGGCGGAGGGATCGCCGCCCTGGCGCGTCTTGATGAGATCGACGTTCGAGCGTTGGGCCCAAACTTCTAGCTGCTCGATGGCGGCGGCGCGGAAGGTGTCGGCGGCGCAGAGCAGGACTGTCTTGCCTTCGCGGCGATAGAGCGCGGCTAGCTTGCCGCTGGTGGTGGTTTTGCCGGTGCCGTTGACGCCGACCATCATGATGACTTCGGGCGGGGTTGCAGGATGTGCGATGGGTGCATCGACGGAGTTCAGGATGCGGAGGATCTCGGACTTGAGCTGGAGCTTGAGCTGGGTGCCATCGGAGATGCCGTGGCGCAGGGCGCGATCGCGGAGGCGCGTGATGATTTCGTTGGTGGTGGTGGAACCGATGTCGCAGGCGAGGAGCGCGAGTTCGAGATCGTCGAGCGAGGCTTCGTCGACTTCGCGGGTGAGGGCGACGACGGAGGAGATGGAGTTGGAGAGCGACTCGCGGGTGCGGGTGACCGCCTGCTTCATGCGGTCGAAGAGGCCGCGGGGTGCGGAGGGCTCCGGTGGTTCGGGGTCAGGGGTTGGGGTTTCGCGCTTGCCGAAGAGTGAAAAAGCCATCGCCTTCTAGTTTAGCGGATGGAGTTGTCGAGGCCCTGGGTAGATGAGAGCTTGGAGAGCAGGGTAAGCTTGCCGAGGCTGGGTTAGGTTTGGTCTTCGTTGAATCGAAGTGCGAGGGATGCAGCGATTTTTGGAGTAGCCCGAAGGTAGCATGTACACGCGGGTTAGGCACAACGGCGATAGGCCGAAGTTTTCCAGGAACGCCGTTTTTTCTGAAACAACGGTAGGATCGATTTTGCTGACTTCCCAAAGTCCGGCGTCCGTCAGCGATGAGCCTTCAGCTGGAAGGCCCGGCTTATTCAAGCGGCGCGATGAGGCTATTGCGTGGGTCGTTGGATACGCGTCACAAACCACTAACCTAGGACGCGACGAATATAAAGCCCATTTCATCCCTGAAGGCGATTGAGTAACCAAATGAACTCATTAGATCGATGGACTTCACTCGATTGGGCGTGTCCCATAGCTCGCAGAACACAATTGGGTGAAATCTCTCCAACATCGCTCTTGCCCCTTGGAGAACATGATATTCGTGGTCTTCCACATCGATCTTGATTGCATGTACACGACCGAATTGGAATGAGTCCAACGTGCAAATTCTGACATCTACGGTGGCAAACGGATAACGCTCTACATCGGGATTGTTGAACTCGTCGGAAACGACGTGGCAGAGCGCTAACCCTTCTCTGCCGTCGATTTTCGGAATTGCGATTGTAACGATCCCTTCATGATCCCCAACTGCAACGGGATGCACCTCCATGGTTTTCATCGAATAGAGCGATCGTATCCTCTGAAGGACCTTGATATTCAGGGGAACAGGTTCAAAGGCGATTAGATGAAGGTCAGGCCTGCGCTTTCCCGCAATCCCGCACGTGATTCCGATATTTGCTCCAACATCGAGCATTGTTCCCTGTCGGGGCACCATCTCCAAGAACTTTTGGTAGATTGGCTCATATTCCCCTCGGATTTGGCGGATTGCGCCCAACGTGAAATACCATTCTGGTTTCACTACGGAATAGACTGCACGTTTGATGGCTGGCAACATAAAATCTCCTCGATCGCTTGGAAACAGAACTCCCCCAAGCCTACATCGGATCTCTTGTAACGGTGACGATGAGACAAACTGGAACAACCTAACAGCAGTTAAGTTCAGAGCGCTTGGCTTTTGGCTGCTGGAGTGTACAGAAGACGCTTCGCTGCGGTAATAGCCCGGTCTGAGACACGCGATCTGTACAACCTGCAAAGTCTTCTTATCGGAAATTTCGTTTTCAGAGTTGCAGGGCTTGGTTGGGGGAAGGCTACTCGGTGCGGCCGGGGCGGGACATCAGGTCGCCGATGGCGTCGAGGGGGGCTTTTTCTTCATGGAGGATGGCGGCCATCTGCTCGGTAATGGGCATTTCAACACCGTAGCGGCGAGCCAGACCGAGGGCGGCGGTGGTGGTGAGGACTCCTTCGGCCACCTTGCCGTTGAGGCCGGCGATGATGTCATTGAGCTTGCGACCTTTGCCGAGCTCGACGCCTACGGTGCGGTTGCGCGAGAGGCCGCCGGTGCAGGTGAGGACGAGGTCGCCGATGCCGGAGAGGCCGGACATGGTTTCGCGGCGGCCGCCGCAAGCCATGGCGAGCCGCGTGATCTCGGCGATGCCGCGGGTAATGAGCGCGGAGGTCGCGTTGTTGCCGAGCTCGAGGCCGGTGACGACGCCGGCGGCGAGGGCAATGACGTTCTTCAGCGCGCCACCGAGCTCGGTGCCTATGACGTCTTCATTGCGATAAGTGCGGAGAGAGGCTGAACTGAAGTCGTCCTGGAGGGTCTTGCCGAGGATGGGGTCATCGACGGCGAGGGTGATGGCCGTGGGCATGGCGGCCGCGACTTCGTAAGCGAAGGATGGACCACCGAGGGTGCCGATGGGGTTGTCGGGAGCGTATTCGCACATGATCTGCGACATGCGCAGGAAGGTCTTCTCCTCGATGCCCTTGCTAGCGGAGAGGAGCACTTGGCGCGCGGTGAGGACGGGAGCGATCTGCACCATGATGGAGCGGAGCGCTTGCGAGGGTGTGACGCAGAGGATGATGTCGGCGCCAGAGATGGCGAGATTCAGGTCGTGGGTGATTTCGACGTCGGCAGGGAGGATGAAACCGGGAAGGTACCGGGTGTTCTCGCCGGTGTCGGTGAGGTGCGCGGCATGGTCTGGCGAGTGAGCCCAGAGAGTGAGTCGGTGGCCGCCACGACGGGCGAGAGAGACAGTGAGCGCGGTTCCCCAGGCACCGGCGCCGATGACAGCAATACGGCTCATGCGTTGACCTTCTTGTTCGTTGAGTCAGAATTCTCGTCGGTCGAGTCAGCATTCTTGCTGCTTCCGAAGCGGCTCTCTTTGCCGTGTAACAGGCGAACGATGTTGGCGTGGTGCTTGATGATGCTGAGCAAGGAGATGAAGCTGAGGCCGACCAGTAGCGCAGGAGAGCGGTGGGGCACAAGCAGGATCGCAAGGAATGGGATGGAGACCGCCGCGAGGATCGAGCCAAGAGAGACCAGGCGCGTGGTCGCGACAATGAGAGCGAAGACGCCGACGGAGGCTAGCGCAACCATGGGCACGAGGGCGATAAAGACGCCGAGTGCGGTGGCGATGCCTTTGCCGCCTCGGAAGCGGAGCCAGACGGGAAAGATGTGGCCGATGACGGCGGCTACCGCAGCGGCTATGGCGAGTGTCGACGGGCCGTTCACGGTGTTGGGCGCGAACTGCATCGCGAGGAAGGCGGCGATGAAGCCCTTCATCGCGTCGAGGACGAGGGTGAAGATGCCCAGGGTTGCTCCGCCGGCGCGGGCTACGTTGGTGGCGCCGATGTTACCGCTGCCGGTGTCCCGCACGTCCTCCTGTTGGACGAAGCGGACGAGGAGGTAGCCGAAGGGGATCGAGCCGAGGAGGTATGCCGTCGTCAGGGTAATGAGCCAGAGAATCATAATCTATCGCTGTTGAGTTTAGCAGTGGGCGGTTACTGCAGGGAGCGACGTAACATCTCAAGGGCGTGCTGGGTGGACCAGAGGCGGATGCGATCGCGGTCTCCGGGAATGAGGAACTCCTTGACCTGGGTATCTTCGCCGTCGGTGAGGGCGATGTAGACCAGGCCGACGGGCTTGTTGGCGTCGAGGCCGCGGGGAGCTGTGGGGCCGGCGATGCCGGTGATGCCGAGGGCGAGGGAGCTGCCGGTGCGGCGGCGGATGCCTTCGGCGAGGGCGCGGGCAACGGTGTCAGAGACTGCGCCGTGCTCGTCGATGAGGTATGAGGGAACGTCGGCGAGGGCGGTCTTGCTGCGGTCGGAGTAGGCGATGGCGCCGCCGAGGAAGACGCGCGAGCTGCCGGGGATGGAGGTGAGGCGCTGGCCGAGCAAGCCGCCGGTGCAGCTCTCGGCGACGGCGAGGGTGCGGCGGCGAACGCCGAGCATAAGCAGGACGACCTCCTCAAGGGATTCTCCACTGAGGGAGAAGATGTCGTCGCCCATCTCGCGGGCGACGGCGTCGGCTACGGCTTCGACGCGGGCTTCGGCTGCGGCGAGAGTGTGCTTGACGCAGACGAAGTGGAGCTGGATCTCGCCGGAGCCGGCGAGGATTGTGGTCTGGACGTCGGGGAACTGGTTGTAGATGGGCGCTGTGCGAGCGTCGACGAGGCTCTCGGGAATGAGCGCCATGCGGAGTTGGCGGCGAGCGAGATAGTAGGGCGGAAGCGCGGCGGCGAGGCGCGGCTTGCACTCGCTGTCGAAGAGAGGCTGCAGCTCCTTGGGCGGCCCGGGAAGCAGGGCAACGAGCTTGCGATGTCCGTGGTGCGCGAAGTCGAGCCATTGGCCGGGCGCGCTGCCGTTGAGGTTGGGCAGGATTTCGGCGCCTTCGATCTGGTCGGCCTGCTTGGCGTTGTTGGCGGGCATTTCCATGTTGCGTGCGGCGAAGCGCTTCTGCAGGAACTCGAGGACGGCTTCGTTGCGGTGGAGGGAGAGTCTGAGGGTTTCGGCGAGGCACTCGCGGGTGAGGTCGTCTTCGGTGGGGCCCAGGCCCCCGGAGAGAAGGACGATGTCGGCGCGCCTGATGGCGGTGTGGATGGCGGAGCGGAGATGTTGCCGGTTGTCACCGACGATGGTCTTAAACGCGACGGTGACTCCGAGGTCGTTGAGGCCGGCGGTGAGGAAAAGCGAGTTGGTGTCCTGGCGATGCGGGGTCAGCATCTCGGAGCCAACGGCGATGATCTCAGCTAGCATGTGGTTCGATGGTAGCGCGAGCGGCGGTTAATTCTTGTGACGGGTGTTGCTTCTGACGGCACGTGGGGCTGTGGACCCGCTGCGTTCGGCGGTGAGGAGAGGTTCTGGGTTGAAGGCGGGCTGCCTGCGGCGGATGCGGCCGAGTTCGAGCTCGTAGCGGCGCATGGCGATGCCGATGCTGCCTTTGACGCGGGCGGCTAGCTCGGCGAGGAGGTCTCGGCCTTCGAGCGCGGCGGTGGCGGTGCGATCGCGGAGGTCGGCCATCTCGGAGGCGGCGAGGGCTTCGATTTCAGCGTTGAGGGTGAGGATGTCCTGCTCGGTCTGGGCGATTTGTTCCGTGAGGCGGGCGAGCTGCGCGGCGGCGGGCTGGTCGTCCCCAGTGTCGGTAGAGGGGTCGTAGCCGTTGAGCATGCGCTGCAGGAGGTCGCGGTCGTTGCGGTCGAAGGCGGCGTTGGCCTGGGACATGAGGTGGTTGCGGTGGAGCTCGTCGTGGGCGCTGCGGGCGCGGTCTGGGTGGATGCGCTTGGCTACCTCGCGGAAGAGGGATTTGAGGTCGAGTGCGGCGGGATCAGGTTCGTCGGTTGGTGTTGGTTCAGGACCGGGTTCTGGTTCGAGGGCCTCGGGTTGAGGTTGGGTTGGGTTGTTGAGTTCGGCGATGCGGTCTTCCCACTCGTCGAGCTGGATGTAGAGGACGCCGACCTGGCGAATGTAGCGGCCCTCGAAGCTGTTGAGCTGGGCGCGGAGGTGGTCGAGGACGGCTTCGCGGGCGGCCAGCGTTGAGCGAATGCTGGCGAGTTCAGCGCGGCGGCGGAAGAGCTCGGCGTCTTCCGGTCGGGGCTGGCGTGCGATCGCTGCGCGTCTGGGCATGGGCTAGTGTGATGATATCTGGCGACCATGGACCCCCCACCCCCTACCCCCCACCCCCTACCCCTTAATCCTGCAAAGTAGTCCTAGCAGGCGAGTTAGAGGGCAACGTATCGATTTCATTGACTTCCGCCCTATGTGACTGATTCAACCGTGGTTATGGCTTCCGTTGCCTGTAAAGTAGTCCTTGCAGAGACTTTACGGACAAAGTAGTGCATCCATTGCAATTAGCGGGGAAGGAGTCAGGTTTTGGAGGCGGCTGGCCCCGAGGAGTTTCGGAATGGTTCGCCTTATTCAATTGTAGCGAAGTGGGTAGGGTAACTATGCCAAGCGGGATAGAGAGAAATCGGCAATGGGAGCGCGGGTTTTGGGAGATTGGGGGGTTGGTGGGGGGTTGACACGCGGATTTTGGGCTGTTTTTGATGAATTTATTTTGGGTGTGGCGGTCAAACCCGGGGCTA
Organism: Granulicella sp. L46; assembly: GCF_009765785.1. Lineage (GTDB taxonomy): Bacteria > Acidobacteriota > Terriglobia > Terriglobales > Acidobacteriaceae > Granulicella. Next base: position 404,019 of record NZ_LMUT01000003.1, on the reverse strand, counting down.
AAGCCCCCTGCTAATCCGGTAGAACGGGCGCGCTTCGCGCGAGAAGCGGGTTCCTCTGCTGCGCTTCGGAATGACAGCTAGAAAGGCAACGGCAAAGGCAAAGGCGAGGGCAAAGGCAAGGGCACAGGCAAAGGATGAAGCATATTCCCAGAGGGAATGACAGAAAGAAAGGCGAGGGCAAAAGCAAAGCAAGGCAAGAGCAAGAGCAAGGTCAAGAGCAACCGCCAATGCAGGGATCTCTCCACTGCGCATCACAAGGACAGGAGCGTGATGCTTCGGTCGAGATGACGGGGCGTTGGTGGGAGGTTCGGGAGGAACTGGAAGCTCGAGTTGAGGGGTGAGTTTGATTGGGGGCATCAAGGAGGCGGGAGGGTTTTGGATATCGCGCTGGGAAGCGAAACATTTCTGTAGAAAACACGTCTGCAATGGGCGTGGAGGTTTCTCCACCTTTCAGACATTTGATTTCGGGAGATTGCCATGATGCCACGGGTAGGGTTGGTCGGGCGGTTGTTTTGTGGTGCGTGTGAGACGGTAGCGTGCAAGAGCGGGATGCGGAATAGGTTTCGGGTTTCGCTTGCGCTGGGTGCGATGGCGGTTATGGTGGGGCTGTCGGGTTGCTATTGGGGTTATGGCAACTACTACTATTACTGGGGTGGCGGGAACGGCAATAACAATGCGCTCTGGGTGGCGAATGGGACCAACGTGGTGGAGTTTTCGCCGTCGCAACAGGTGAGCGGGGTAAGCGATCCGACGCCGCGCAGGACGATCAGCTCGAGCGTGTTCGCATCGCCGCAGGCAGTGGTGTTCGATTACTACGGCGACCTCTGGGTGATTGATGGTGGGACGGTAGCGACTGGCGGGACGGTCGCTCCGGCGCTGTATGAGTTCACGGCGAAGCAGTTGTCGAATCTGTCGAGCAACTCTGCGCCTACACCGGCGGTGACGATCTCGTCGGCTAGCTTTGTGTTTCCGCAGCAGGCGACGTTTGATGGGAGAGGGAATCTATGGGTGAGTGATAACGGCAGCAACGCGGTGTTCGTGTTCTCGGCTGCGCAATTGAATACGACAGGGACGACGACGATTCCGGCGGCGACGATAACGTCGACGCCGGGGTTCAATGGGCCGCTGGGCATTACGTTCGACTACCGCGGGAATCTTTGGGTGGCGAACAACGGATCGAACACGATCGTTGGGTTCAGCGCTTCGATTCTGCCGGCGGTGAACCCGTCGAGTACAGCGGCGCAGACGGTGCCGGCACTGATACCGACATCGACGCTGAGCGATAACGGGTCGGGATCGATCCAGGCGCCGTGGGCGCTGGCGGTCGATGGCTATGGGGACCTGTGGTCGAGTAACGCGAATGCGCCGAACACGGTGGTGGAGTTTGCGAAGTCGCAGCTTGCGGTGACGGGTAGTCCGACGCCAAATATTACGCTGGCGAGTGCGACGGTGAGTAACAATGCGACGCTGGTGGCGCCAAATGGACTGGCGTTCGATAACTATGGCGACCTGGCGGTGATGAGCTCGGGTGCACCGTATGGGATGGCGGGATATGGGCCGGGACAGTTGCGGACGAATCCTGCGAGTCCGCTTACGCCGGCGGTGTTTTTGGTAGGCGGCTCGACGACGCTGAATGCGCCGGCCGGCGTGACGTTTGGGCCTACGTATTAATGAGTAGTGTGTAGTGAGATTTTCGGGAATTTGCTCAGGAAATAGTGCAAAATCGACGAAAAGTTAAGCACAAAATCGACGAGATATGCACAGAAATTTTGGTGTTGCGGATTCGGGATTTTGTGTGATGATTCTCAGCAACGGAAGAGAGATCTTCCAGAGAAGAGAGAAAGAATCAGAGGCAGCGAGGGACGGCGAAGAGACCCACTTCGGGCAACCGAAGACAGGGATCGGAGACGAAACTCACTTCGGGCAACCGGAGACATGCTGAGGACGAGGAAGCTCACAAGATTTGCGGAACGAACGAACAACGGACAGCGGGCTTGCCTGCAGACCGGAGGGAGGACGGGAAGCGGAGATTGATCTGGTGCCGAAACCAGATCTTCGAAGATTCGGACGGCGGAAGGGCGAATTCTCGCGAGAGGATTCGCCCTAAAGCTTTTAAGGTCCTGCGCGGACGGCGAGGGTGGGGTTCGGTGGCGGAAAGGTGTCGGACGTATGGGTGATGCGTGCGGCTTCGGGATCCTTCGGCTGCGCAGCTCGCAAAAGCGCGAGCTGCTTCGCTCAGGATGACAGAGTTTGGATGGGGCGGAGAGAGGGCTGAGCAGAGTTTCGGTTGGGTGGGACGGGAGTAGGGCTAGATCAGGGGGAGGCCTTCTATGCCTAGGTCGGCGTGGAAGATGGTGCTGTTGGTGGCAAGGGCGCAGCATCCGTCGTCGAGGAAGCAGAGGCCGATTAGGTCGTTGCCGGCTACGATTAGCTCGGCTTCGGGGGTGGTGGAATTGGCGGTGTCGCGGAGGCGGACGATGCCGCGGTGGCCGCGGAGGGAGGCGGCTACGTAGAGGTTGCCGTCGACGTCGAAGGCCATGCCCTGGGGACGGCCTAGGCCTCGGTAGTAGGTGGTGGTGGTGCCGTGGGGGTCGATGGCGTAGATGTTCTGGTGGGAGCTGATGGTGGGGGTGGTGACCATGAGGACGCCGTCGGGACGGAAGCAGAGATGGTAGAAGGCCGTGGAGGGTTCGAGGGTGGCGAAGACGAAGATCTCGCCGGAGCGGTTGGGGTTGTGGGGGTCGAGGGCAGAGCTGGGGGTGAGGGCGAAGGGGACGTCTGGCTCTGGAGTTTTGTGGCTGGGGATGATCTTGAAGATGGTGCCGGAGCGGTCGCCAACGAAGAGGTTGCCGTCGCGGTCGAAGGCTATGCCGGTGGCAATGCCCATGCCTTCGGCGAAGGTGGAGATGAGGCCGGCGGGGGTGATGCGGTAGATCGTGCCTTCGGTGCGGGAGCTGGCGTACAGGTTGCCGTCTGGACCGAAGGCGAGCGCGGAGACGTTGAGGATGTCGCGGGTGAAAGCTGTGACTTGCAGATCGCGGGCGATGCGGAAGATGGAGACGGGGACTTGCTCTCCGCGAGGGCCGGAGACCATGGCGAAGAGATTGCCTTCCGCGTCGACGGCGGGGTTGGAGATGACGTGCAGGTCTTCGACCATGGGGACGCCGATGTTGGCGTGGAGGAGATTGCTGGCGAGGCCGTCGCGGCGGAAGGAGAGGTCGGAAGAGATGGCGCCGGTGGGTACTCGGATGACCGCGCGTGTGGGGCGGGCGAGGTCGAGGTGCGCAGGGGTTTCGCCGAAGAAGGCTTGGGGGAGCTCGGGGTCGGCGGCGGTGGGCTGCGCGGGAGACATGAGCTGGGTGCCGAGGACTTCGAAGCTGCCGCCGGGGATTGCGGAACGGGGATAGAGGCGGTCGAGGTGCGGGGCGTCGGGGCGGGTTGGGTGGAGCAGAGGCATTGATGCTTAGGGTATGCGCGGTGGGTTGGCGATGCAAATTTGGGAATTGATCACTGGTTGAAAAGGTTTGATGGTATGGGCTAGGACGCCGCATCGGGGTCCTTCGGCTGACAGAGTATTTGGCAATGCGAAAGAAAGCAGATCCTCCGCCTGCGGCGAAGAATAACAATTCAAAAGTGGAGGAGATGGTGGCGGAGGTAGCTGAGGAGTAGGCCGGTGAGGAGGGCGAGGAGGCCGGCGGCTACGTCGTCGAGCATGATGCCGGTGCCCGTGGGGAGGGCTTCGAGGCGGCGGATGGGCCAGGGTTTCCAGATGTCGAAGAGACGGAAGAGGAAGAGGTCGAGGGCGGCGTGATGCCAGTCGGGGGTGGCGAGAATGAGGGCGAAGAGCTGGCCGGCTACTTCGTCGATGACTACGAAGCCGGGGTCTTTGCGGGAGGACTCGCGGGCAGTGATGGTGGAGGCGGGGATGCCGAAGAGCGTGATGAGGATGGCTGCCAGGGCGGTCGCGAGGGCGAGGGTTGTGCGGCTTGGGGTGAAGAGGTTGGCGGCGCCGTACCAGAGGAGGACGGCGAAGATGCTGCCGTAGGTTCCGGGGCCAGGCTTGAGGTAGCCGGCGCCGAAGAAGGTGGAGAGGGTCCAGGCCCAGCGGGTCTTGGGTTGTGTGGTCACTTGGAGATTTTACGCGGCGCGGCGGAGTGCAAATACGGGGGTCTCTCCACTGCGCTTCGCTTCGGTCGAGATGACGAGGTCGGTGTGAGGAGGAGATGAGCTTGCTAGCGGGCGAAGGGGTGGCGGACGGCGCCGGGGATGCCGGAGGTCATGCGCCAGGCGGCTCGCATGCCGATAAAGAGGATGAAGAGGCCGATGAGGGCGCTGGGGACGGAATCCTGGAAGCGCGCGATCGGAAAGGTGAGGCCGAGTTTGGCGAGGAGGAGGAGGTTGTGCAGGTTGAGGGGGATGGAGAGGTGTTGCTCGGTGCGTACTTGCCAATAGATGAGGCCGGAGTGCGCGGCGCTGACGGAGAGGTAGGTGAGGACGATCGCGGAGACTTGATAGGCGATGCCGCCCTGGCCGCGCGAACCGATGGTCATGGCCTTGGCGACGAGCCAGGCGACGACGAGGGCGAGGTAGCCGATGTTGATGTGGGTGAGGGCGATGAAGCCGCCGTCGAGGACCGCGCCGAAGATAGCGCCGCCGATGCCGCAGAGGATGGCCTGGACGAAGAGAGTAGTGTCGGGACGGGTCGGGACGTCGATGGCGGCGGGCGCGAGGTCTAACGGCTGGGCGTCGACGTATTCGGCGCGGTCAAAGCTTGGTGGGGTGAGGGACATAAAGTGCGGCAAGGATAGCAGAGGGTAGCTATGCGCCGCGACTGACGTCGCTATACGCGGCGACTAATTTTTCCAATGCTTGGTCGGGTCGCCCGTGGGGTTGTGTCGCTGTTCGGCGTGCTCGAGGTCTTCGAGTAGGTCGGGGTCGAGGATGGGGGAGGAGATTTTGTAGTCGCCGGAGGCCCACTTGCCGAGGTCGATGGTGCGGCAGCGCTCGGAGCAGAAAGGGACTTCGGCGGAGTCGAGGGGGACGAGTTTTTTGCAGATGGGGCAGTGGAGGGGTTTGGTCATGGTGATCACGCTTGGTTGATTTTACAAGGACCGAAGGCGTTGCAGATGTCGTTGCTTCCAGATGGTCCAGGCCGGTGGCGCGATGCGAACTTTTGGGGAGTGCGGTCTCAATGCAGGGTGAACGCGAAACCGGTGGAGACTTGCAGAGAGTTTTTCTTATAACCGATCTGCGGACTATTTAGAAAGTTATCGATGACCGAAAGAGAAAATGCAAGTTTCTTATAGACGGGCATTCTGACGGAGCTGGTACCGGTTGCAGAGAAGGCGCTTTCATCGTTCCATGCAAGGTTCGCCGAGAGCTTTTCATCGAAGTGAACTTCGCCCCATTTTCTGGAGTACGTCTCCGCTAGTGACGAACCGATTAAGTGGCGGTCGAGTTCCGGCTCATTCGAGGTTGAGTTAAATTGTTGCCCTTCGTAATGCAGATCGGCAGTGATATCCAACTCTCGCTTTACCGATTTGACTAACGTCGCGCCAACGCCACCGCCATAGATCTGTTGAAGGGTGAGGCCCTGGGAATAATCGTGGTCGAACGAGGTGACCTGCAAATAATAGCCGCGAGGGCTGAAGTATTCGTCACGTTCCGCGCCAACGTGAAAGACGTTGGTGAAGGTGTCTGGATCTCCCGGTTGCGTCGTCTTGCCCACGCTGAGATTGAAGTCGAACATCGTGCGAAGCTTTGGATTCAACCAACTCACTGTGGGGACTGAGCGCTTGAGCGCACCGGCTACGGTGAGGGTAAAACTGTTCTGCGTTGAAAGGATTGCCGTGGAGCCTGTAGCGAGATGTCCGTCCCAACCGGACGTCCGATCGATTTTTCTGTGGATCTCCTTCAAGTAGGAGTCGTCGTCCACAACGAATCCGACTTTGGATGTGGGGATTACGACGGGAGAGACTACTTTGGCTGCAGCGATTTCTTGTTCCGGTTGCTTTCCGGATGACTTGTCTGAAGTCGATGTAGCGGTGGTGATTGGAGTGATAGCGATGCTCTTTTCTCCAATCTTGATCGCACCTTGAGGCACGGCGGCGCTGTTTCTCGAATCCTTAATATCCTTCGGAATGACTGCGAAATCGCGGCTAGATTTTAATTCCTTGACATTGGCCCATAGGACGGTGACCTCGCCGGCCAGATCGCTCTTGAACTTGATTGCTTCCCCAGTGGAGTTTGACAGCGTGCCTGTAAGCCTGTCGCCGTTCTTGAAGATCAACTCTTCTTTGATTGCTGGGGGCTCGCTCTTTAATTTGGCGGGCGCTTGCGCGATGGCCGCGGTTCCAGAGAAGAACGTGAGAAGAAAAGCCACGATGAACAGGTGGCGTGGGCGTATGGCTGAATGGGATGGCTTGGCAAGAAGCCTTTTGAAGGTAGGCATGATGTTTCCCTTTGGAGATAGGAGAGTTGTGTTCGCTGGCTTTCGAGGTCCGTCCCGTCGACACTAATCCGAAGCTCGACATGCAGCAAGGACCTCTTACTTGCCGAAGCCCGCCCGCCACCCCCTCGTACCCAGGCACTTTGCAACACACGCCTGGGTACGCTGGAGGATGATGGCAAAGATACGAACAAGGGTGATCAGCTGCTTGAGAGCGCAGTAATTCTCATGGCCTCAGGTTGATTTTCGTGGGGGCGTTTTATGTGGTCGATGAGGAAGTCGTCGAGAACTATTTTGCTGGGGCTGCGTAGATTATTTTGCCGGCTCGGAGGGTGTAGCGGACCTGGGAGAGGGCGGTGATGTTGGTGGCGGGGTCGGATGCCAGGACTACGAGGTCGGCGTCGTAGTTGGGGGCGATGCGGCCGCTGTGGGTGCTGGCGCTGAAACGGGCAGCAGGGGCGGTGGTTAGAGAGGTGAGGATCTGGGGGAAGGTCATGCCGGCGCGGGTCATGAGAGTGAACTCTTCGGTGGTGTCGAATTGGGGGATGTAGCCGATGTCGGTGCCGAAGAGGATTTGGCCGCCGGCGGCGGAGTAGGTGCGGAGTTGGTCGACTACGAAGTCGAGTAACTGCTGCGTGGATTGAGGAGAGAGGTTGGCCCTGTGGGCTTCGACGTCGAAGAGGGTGAGGGTGGGGATGAGCGACATGTGCGCAGAGAGCATGCGCTGGATGAGGGCGGGGGACCAGGGGCCTTCGGAGTCGGATACGTGGGCCAGGATGTCGACACCGCTATCGAGTGAGAGCTCGACGCCCTTGATGGTGGTGGGGTGGGAGAAGACGAGGCGGTGGTTGCGATGGGCTTCGTCGACTACGGCTTTGGCGATGTCGGCGGGGAGGAGGACGACCTTGTGATCTTCGATGGAGCCGGCGAAGATCTTGATGGCGTCGGCGCCGTCGTGGACTTGCTGGTCGACGCGGGCGATGGCGGCGGGGACGGTGGTGGTGACGGGGATGGAGATGTGATTGTCGGCGATGAATTGCTGGGCGTAGATGGGGACTTCGGCCCAGAAGGGTTCGCCGGTGGTGAAGATGCGCGGGCCGGTGAGGGTGCCGTCGGCGACTTGTTTGCGGATGAGGTTGGTGTTGGCGAGTGGGCTGGCGATGTCGAATACGGTGGTGAAGCCCCAGCTGGTGAACATGGTTTGGAGCATGCCGTTGAGCTCGGCGGGGGTGTGCTGCTCGGCGTGCAGGAGTTGCGGCGGGAGGAAGTGGACGTGGCTGTTCCAGAAGCCGGCGGTGATGGTGAGGCCGGTGCAGTCGTAGGTGGTTGCGTTGCGCGGGGAGGGGATGGAGGCGGTGGGGCCTACGGCGACGATGCGGTTGTCGTGGATGAGGATGGCGGCGTCGTGGAGGGGTGGGGCGTCGGGCGAGGTGTAGATGGTGGCGTGGGTTAGCTTGATGTCGGTGGCGTGCGCGATGGTGGGGAGGAGGAGGGTGGCTGCGGCTAGGGTGAGGGGAAGGCGCATAGGGGAGTTATACGCGATCGGGTGGGGTGTGGTTCAGTCTCGAAGGTGAGCATACCCACGCGTCTAAACAAGCGGACAGAAAAGCAGATCCTCCGCCTGTGGCGAAAGATGACAAGCTTTTGTGGTGGGGTTCATCGAGATGCGAGGTCCTCCCAGGTGGGATTGGATTCGGTGACGAGGGCTAACTTTTCTGCGCGGGTGAAGTGTTTGAGATATTTCTCGCGGGCGATGGCGTTGTCGATGTACTGGAAGCGCTCGACGTAAACGAGGCGGTCGATGCGGTAGCGCTGGGTGAAACTGGTGGGTGAGCCGTCGCGATGTTCTTGAAGGCGGCGGGAGAGGTTGTTGGTGACACCGATGTACAGGGTGCGCGAACGGCTGGAGAGGATGTAGACGAAGTAGCGGTGCTCCTCGGGCATAGTGGCAGCATAGGCGGAAAGCAGATCCTCCGCTGCGCGAAGGATGACAATTTAAATAGAGCGGTGTAGAAATGGGAAAGAAACGGATCTTCCGCTTGCGGCGAAGGGTGAGAATTTAAGGGGAGTGGTACCGGAATCGGAGTGAAGCGGATCCTCCGCCTGCGGCGAAGGATGACAACTAGTGGGGTGGGATGGCAGGGCTAGTCGAGGATGCGGGCTACTACGTCGTAGTCGTGGGACTCGGTGATTTGGGCGCGGTAGAAGGTGCCGGGGACTAGCTCTTCGTGGGGGCCGAAGTCGTTGATGAGGACCTTGCCGTCGATCTCGGGTGCCTGGTCGAGGCTGCGGCCTTGCCAGAGGAGGTCGGTTTCTTCGGATTCGCCTTCTACGAGGATGTCGAGCTCGCGGCCGATCCATTGCTTGCGGGCGCGCTTGCTGATTTTTTGCTGCAGCTTCATTAGCTTGCGGCGGCGGGCTTCTATGGTGCGCTTGGGGACTTTTTCGTCGAGCGAGAAGGCGCCGGCTCCTTCTTCGTCGGAGTAGGAGAAGACTCCTAGCCAGTCGATCTTAGCGGCTTCTACGAAGGCGCAGAGCTCTTCGAAGTCCTGCTCGGTTTCGCCGGGGAAGCCTACGATGAAGCTGGTGCGGAGAACCAGGTTGGGGATGGCCTTGCGGGCGGCGGCGATGATTTGGAGGAAGCGGTCGCCCGTGCCTCCGCGCTTCATACGGCGGAGGACGTTCGCGCTCGCGTGCTGTAGCGGGACGTCGAGATACTTCGCGATGGTGTCGTGGCGCGCGATGGTTTGGAGGAGGCGCGGGGTGATCTTGTTGGGGTAGGCGTAGAGGAAGCGGAGCCACTTCAGGCCTTCCAAGGGGGCTAAGGCGTCGAGGAGGTCGGCTAGTTCGGGGCGCTTGCCTGTGGTGGTGTCGGGGAGGAGGTCTTCGCCGTAGCAGGTGGTGTCCTGGCCGATGAGGGTGATCTCGCGGACGCCTTGGGCGATTAGGGATTTGGCTTCGGCTACGATGCTGGACAAGGGGCGGGAACGGAACTTGCCGCGTAGCTGCGGGATGATGCAGAAGCTGCAGGGATGGTCACAGCCTTCCGCGATCTTGATGTAGGCCGAGGAGCGCGGGGTGGTGAGGATGCGCGGGGTTTCGTCGGAGTAGAGGTAGGTGGGGAGGGTGGCGGTGGCGCCGTCCCAGGTGTCGCGGGAGAAGCGACCTTGCTGCTCGCGGAGGTCGCCCTCGGGGCGGGAGTGCGAGGGTGCCGCGGGAGTTCCAAATACCGGGGTATCTCCGCTGCGCTGCGCTGCGGTCGAGATGACGGAGTTTGAGTGGGTGTGGACTTCGTGCTGGAGTTGAGGGCCGTCGGATTCGGGGCGGGAGTGCTGGTTTACCGAGCTGGCGTGGCGCGCAATTTGGACAGCATCGGATTGGGCCGTGGTGAGGATTTGGAAGGGGGAGTTGGTGGCTGGGCGGTTGAGGCCGGCGGCTTCCAGGATGGCTTCGAGCTCGCCGGTGCCTACTACGGCGTCGACTTCGGGGATGTTGGCGCGGATCTCGTCGCGGTAGCGCTCTACGAGGCAGCCGGCTACGATGAGGCGCTGGGCGCGGCCTCCGTTGGCGATCTTGTGCTGCACCATCTCGAGGATGGTGTCTACGGATTCCTGCTTGGCGGAGTCGATGAAGGAGCACGTGTTGACGACCAGAATATCGGCGTCTTCGGCGTGGGGGGTGAGTTGGGCGCCGCCGCGATGGAGCAGGCCCATCATGACCTCGGAGTCGACGAGGTTCTTGGGGCAGCCGAGCGAGACGAAGCCTACCGTCGGGCGGTTGGGTTCTGGAGATTGGGTCTCGGGAGCGGCGCCGTCTTCGAGAGTGGAGGACAGGCTCACAAGCTCTATTTTAGCAGGTCCTGCGCGGACGGCGAGGGGTTTCGCTCGCTTCGTTCTGGAGTTGCCGGGTCTGCAAAGGAAAGCAATTCAGTCGTTTCGCCTGCAGCTTCACTCCGGGCTGCGGCAGCGAGGAAGGCCTTTGGCCGGCGGTATGAGACCCGAGGCTTAAGCCCTGGGATACCTAGAGGCAAACCGTGTCGCTACGCGGACGGGCAGCGGATGCAGGTAGCGGAGTTACTGGATGCGGTTGGTTAGGGGAGGGGCGGTGATCGTGGCGGTGGGTTTGGGAGTGGGGTGGCTGGTGACGACTACACCGTTGGTTTCGAAGTGGGAGATGCGGTGGTCGGTGGAGTGGCCGAGCATGACGGCCTTGCGGAGCATCTGGAGATGGCGGCGGGATTCGTTGGGGAAGTGGCGGCTGATGGCGTGGTCGTAGTCGAGGACGAGGATGTAGGTGGCCTCGCACTTGGGGCAGTAGATGGGGTCCTCCAGCCAGCGATGAAAGGCGGCGGGCGGGAGTGGGGCGGCTGGGTCGGTGCCGGAGCGGATGGCGGCGATGATCATAGGGACAGGGGATAGGGGATAGGGTTAGCGGTTGGTCGCTGCGGGGTAGAAGCTCTGTGACTTGTTCTACGGCATGGGGTGGGGTAAGGGCAAGCTGGGGGCGCGGGTATGCTTGGGAACATGGCTGAGGCGATGGTTGCGGCGTATGAAGAGCGGAAGGCTGCGGCCAATGGGGCGTATGCGAAGGCGAAGTCGAGCCAGGATGGGTATCGGCTGGCGGTGCTGGGGCTGGTGGGCGTTGCGGTGAGGACTTTGTGGGTGGCGATTACTCGCGGGCATGGGTATTGGACGGTGGCGGTGGTGATTGTGATCCTGGCGGGGATGGTGGTGTGGATGCTGCGGATCGGGCGGCAGGTGACTCGGGCGTGGCGGCTGGCGGCGCTCTATGAGAAGGGGTTGAAACGGCTGAGCGGCGAGGTGCGCTGGTCGGGGCTTACGGGTGAAGCGTTTGCGGTGGAGGGACATTTGTATGAGCGCGACCTGGATGTGCTGGGAACGCACTCGCTGTTTGATCTGCTGGCGACGACGCGGACCGTGGTGGGGCAGTCGGGACTGGCCAGGGTACTGCTGGAGCCGACGAACGCGGCGACAGTGAGAGAACGACAGGCGGCAGTGAAGGAGTTGGCAGGGATGTTGGACCTGCGCGAACGCGTGGCGATGGTGGGGCGGTCGAGGTTTGAGGATGTCCCTGTCGAGAGCTTTGAGCTTTGGTTGGAGGGTGAGCGGGGTGCGTTTCCGGGGTGGGTGCGGTGGGCGCTGGGGTTGGCGACCGTGGCGTGGATTGCGGTTGGGGTGGCGGCTTGGCGGGTGCCAGTGGATCGCGCATGGCTGCTGCGGTTGATGGAGAGCTTGCTGTTGGCGCAGGGAATGATTTGTGCGTGGTTGATGCCGAAGGTGAAGGCGGAGCTGGAGGCGGCGCAGCTGCTGATTGGGCAGATGTCGATATTGCGCGAGGGGTTGGGGGTGATGTGCGCGAGTGAGTTTGCGTCGGAGCGGCTGAGGGCGCTGCAGCGGGCGGTGGCGGGGGAAGATCGCGCGGTGCGGCAGTTGGAGCGCTCACTGATGGTGGTGGAGCATCGGTCGAAGGAGTGGATGTATCCGGTGTCGGTGACGCTGGCGATGGGAACGCAGGTGGCAATTTCGCTGGACGCGTGGAAGCAAAGATTCGAAGAGCCGATGCGGCAGTGGCTGGATGCTTGGGGGGAGTTTGAGGCGCTGCTGGCGCTGGCGACCTATGCGGCCGAGCATGAAGAGAATGTTTGGCCGGAGATTGTGGATGGTGCGGCTTTGTTTGCGGCGAAGGGGATGGTGCATCCGCTGCTATGGCGGAAGGATGCTGTGGCGAACGATGTCGCGCTGGGCGGGGAGGTGCAGTTTCTGCTGATCTCGGGATCGAACATGGCGGGGAAGTCTACCTTGCTGCGGGCGATAGGGGCGAACGCGGTGCTGGCGCTGGCGGGTGCTTCGGTTCCGGCGCGCGGGCTGCGCATGAGTGCGCTGCAGATCGGGGCTTCGCTGGCGATTAATGATTCGCTGGCGGAGGGGAAGTCGAAGTTTCTTGCGGAGGTGGAGCGGCTGCGCGATCTGCTGGCGCTGGCTCGGGATAAACCGGGGGAGAGTTTGTTTTTGATCGACGAAGTGTTTAGCGGGACGAACTCGTTGGATAGACGGGTGGCGGCGGAGGCGGTGTTGCGAGGGCTATTGGCGGCGGGGGCGATTGGGGCGCTGTCGACGCATGATTTGGCGCTTGCGGAGTTGGCAGAGATTGCGGCGCTGGGCGGGCGCAATGTGCATATGGCCAGTCCGGATGAGAGCGATCCGTTGGGGTTCGATTATTTGCTGAAGGCGGGAGTGAATCGCACGATGAATGGGTTGGCGATTGTGCGGTTGCTGGGGATGGGAGATCTGAGTAAGGCCAAGGGCTAAAGCCCATTTGCGTTGGAGGTGGTTTCAGCGGACTGAAGGCCGCCGCTAATCCGGTGGAACAGGCAACGGCAAGTGCGAAGGCGAATGCATGTTTCTCCGCTCCGCTGCACAAAGGCGAGAGCGTAATGCTGCGGTCGAGAGGACACGGTTGAGGTGCGGTGCAGGAGAATGGGCGCGCTTCGCGCGAGAAGCAGGTTCCTCACTGCGCTCGGAATGACAGCAGAAATACAAGGGCAAAGACGAGTGCAGAAGCGGATCCTCCGCCTGCGGCAAAGGATGACAACATTCGCTGGTACGTCCAGAGTTGGGCGCGTTTTAGTTTTAGAACTCCCAGCGGAGGAGGGTGGCGGCGGCGGTGAAGCCTGCTCCTACGCTGGCTAGCAGGACCAGGTCACCCTTTTTGAGGCGGCCTTCCTCGATGGCCGTGTTCATGGCGATCGGGATGGTGCCGGCGGTGGTGTTGCCGTAGCGGTCGATGTTGATGATGACGCGGTCTTCGGGCATGCCGAGGCGCTCCGCCGTGGAGAGGATGATGCGCTTGTTGGCCTGGTGCGGGATGAAGCAGCCTAGCTCGGAGCCGGCGACGCCGTTGCGAGTGAGTAGACCTTCAGAGATCTCGGCCATCTTGCGGACGGCGAACTTGTAGACGGCCTGGCCATCCTGGTGGACATAGTGTTGCTTCGCGTCGACGGTGGCGTGCGAGGCGGGTAGACGAGAGCCGCCGGCGGGCATGTTGAGGGAGACGGCACCGGAGCCGTCGATCTCGTGGTGGAAGTCGATGAGGCCGATTTCGCCTTCTTCGCAGGGCTCGAGGAGGACTGCGCCGGCGCCATCGCCGAAGATGATGCAGGTGGCGCGGTCGGTGTAGTCGATGATGGAGCTCATGACGTCGGAGCCGATGACGAGGACCTTTTTGTGTGCGCCGGACTCGACGAGCTTGGCGCCCATTTGCAGGGCGTAGGGGAAGCCGGAGCAGGCGGCGGAGAGGTCGAAGCCCCAGGCGTGGGGCGCGCCGAGCTTGTCCTGCACGAGGCAGGCGGTGGCAGGGAAGGCCATGTCCGGGGTGACGGTGGCGACGATGATGGCTTCGACTTCGGAGGCTTCGATACCGCGCCTGGAGAGGCAGATCTTCGCTGCTTCTGCGGCGAGATCGCTGGTGGCGACGCCTTTGTCGACGAGGTGACGCTCACGGATGCCGGTGCGCTCTGTGATCCATTGGTCATTGGTGGCGACCATTTTTTCTAGGTCGGCGTTAGTGAGCAGGCGGGGTGGGACGTAGGAGCCTACGGATGAGATTTTGGCGCGGACGGGATTCCGGGGCTTCAGGGTGAGACTCAAACTACGACCTCCAATGCAAACATGCGGCAATCAGCATATTACCGCGATCTTACCGCGCGGTCTGTTAGGCGCGCGACTATCTGCGCAGGTATTGGGAATAAGGGATTTAGGGGGGTTAGTGTACCGGGTTTCCCTACTGCGCACCTATCGACCCGTTACCGTTGCTTCCTTCCGGACCTGGCGGGGTTGGCGGGAATAGATCGCGTAGGACCCGGCACATGACTGAGTTTACCATGCGGACTTAGGTGGGTTTCGGGATCCAAATCGACTGCCTTAGCTCGGTTTGGGCGGTATGAAAAAGGTGTTGACAGCTAAGTGTCCATTAGTTCATTTTTCTATCTATAAGATATATATCTTTCAGTCACGTTATGAGCCTCGAGAAGACATCTACGGTTGAGTCACTGCTTGGGTTACTTAGTCTTGGGCCGATGTCGGGCTACGAGATGCGACAGATGATGGAGCGGTCGACGGCTAATTTCTGGTCGGAGAGTTATGGGCAGATTTATCCCGCGCTGAAGCGGATGGTGAAAGACGGGCTGGCGACGGTGGAGGAGCAGCAGAACGATGGTCGGACGAAGAAGGTCTATAGGCTGACGGGTGAAGGGGCACGACGTCTGCGCGCGTGGCTGGGGGTGGAGAGCAAGCCGCAGGTGCATCGGAATGAGCTGCTGCTGAAGGTGTTCTTTGGGGATCAGGCGTTGCGCGGAGCGATTGCGGCGCAGGTGGTGGCCGAGCGTGAGCGTTGCGAGGACGATCTGGAACGGTTTGAGGCGACGATTCTGCGGATGGAGATGGAGCATGCGCGGCATCCGGCGATGCCGTACTGGAGGATGGCGGCGCGCTGTGGGATGGCGCATGCGAAGGCGACGATTGCGTGGTGCGATGAGACGTTTGCGGAGTTGGAGAAGCGCGGGTTGGTGAGTAAGCCTACGTTCTATTAGTTGTCAGTTCTTCGTTGTCAGTTCTCAGGAAAGGCGAAGGCGTGCAACCGCAAGGGCAAGAACCAATGCAGGGATCCTTCGCTTCGCTCTAGGATGACGGCGTAAAACAAACAACGACAAAAGCAAGAGCAAAAGCAAAGAACTAAGAACTGCTACCCGGAATGTACGCGCTGGATGTTGTTTTGGAGGTTGGTATGAGTGCTGATCCGGTTTGGATGAAGGCGTTGTTGGTTGTGCATATTGGGTGCGGGTTTGGATCGTTTCTGTTGGCGCCGGTGGCGTTGTCTACGGCCAAGGGTGGCAAGCAGCATATGCGGTGGGGGATGGTTTACCTGTGGTGTATGGGTGGGGTTGCGGTTACGGCGCTGCCGATGGCGTTGTATCGGCCGGTGCTGTTTTTGGCAATGGTGGCGGTGTTTAGTTTTTATGCGGCGTTCTCGGGGTATCGGGTGCTGAAGCTGAAGGATTTGGCTCGGGGTGGGAGCGCAAAGCCTGTCGATTGGATTGCGGGGTTACTGACGTTCTGTTCAAGCTTGTTGCTGGCGCTGCTGGGGGCGTTTGATCCGAAGGCGATCCAAGGGTTTGGGATTGTGGCGATTGTGTTTGGGTTGATTGGGATGCGGCTGGCTTCGGTGCAGCTGCTGAGCTTTGTAAGGAAGCCTAAAGAGAAGATGTTCTGGTGGTATACGCACCTGGGGAATTTTATTGGCAGCTATATAGCAGCGTGGACGGCGTTCAGCGTGGTGACGCTGCCTCGGCTGCTGGGGAATCATGTGTGGTTGTGGCTTTGGCCGACAGCGGTGGGGGTACCGGCGATTGTGTTGACGACGGCTTATTACAAGCGGAAGTTTGCGCCGCGGGTGAAGGCGGTGGTGGCGTAGACAACGCCTCTCGCTTTTAGGATCTAGCTCTTAGCTGAAGGGCGCTTCTGGGGGCCGTCTTTCTTCTGAGCTTGGGGGGCTTATACGGCGGGGATTGCGTCTAAGGGTGGGTGGGTTGCAGGAGAGCCCACGATGCTGGACCGAGCTGCGAGCTAAGCGCGTGGCGGGAGGAATAATTTGAGACGAATTAACTATTTGAGCGTTGTTCTGGGAGGGATGTTCTTCCTGGGCATGAGCGTGGGCGCGGTGGCACAAAATCCGTCGAGTCCGGCGCAGAGCCAAGCGCAGAGCGGGCAACCGCAGCAACCGCCGCCGATGACGATGGACCAGCGGATGGCGCGGTTGACGCAGGCGCTGGATTTAACGACGGCACAGCAGCAGAAGATTCGTCCGGTGCTGGAGCAGGCGCAACAGCAGATGCAGGCGTTGGCGGCTGACAATGCGACGCCGATGGCTGATCGGCAGGTGAAGGCGCAGGCGATTCGCGAGAATGTTCGGAACCAGATCGATGCGGTGCTGACGCCTGAACAGAAGCAGCATGCCGAGGCGATGTCTCAGCATGGGCCGGGCGGACCGGGTACGCCGCCGCCGGCACAACCGCAGTCTCAGCCGCAGAAGTAAACTGAGCGCTGTTATTTGACGGACTAGGTAGGAGAAGGGCCGCGGGAGACTGCGGCCCTTTCTTTCTTTGAGTTGGTAATTTAGGTCGCGGAGTCGCCTCCTACCCTTCCGCATGGATGTGAGTGGAGGAGCACCGGCCGAAAGGTCCGAGCTGCGTTCTGATGCGGAGAGTGTGGCGGGTCCTTCGGCTGCGGTCAGGATGACAGATTTTTGGGCGTGCTGAATCCGCGGGGCTAGTTGGTGGGGGTGGCGTCGGGCTGGGAGGCGGGGGAGGGCTTGCGAGGGTTGAGGTGGAGATCCTTGGAGGTGCGGACTAGCTTCCAGATGGCGAAGGCGAGGGAGAGCAGGATCGAGGTCCAGATGATGATGAGGATGGTGGTGGCCCACTTGTCGGAAAAGTGCGACCAGAGGCGGAGGAAGGCGCGGCCGTAGCGGACGCCGATCCAAACGGCGATGCAGTGGCGGATGAAACGGCTGATGGTGAAGGCCCACATGAACTTTTTGCGCGACATGTGCACGGCGCCGGCTGCGAGGACGAAGGGCGAGAGCGGCATGGGCGGGGGAAGGATCGCGGGGAGCGAGACGGAGAGGATGGCGTGGTCTTCCATCCAGTTGGTCATGCGACCAAGGATGCGTTTGGGGACGTGCTTTTCGAGGAAGGCCATGCCGCCGGCCTGACCTACGGCGTGGGAGAAGAGTCCTCCAATGGCGGAGCCGAGAGTGGCGACGGCGACGAGAAGGAAGACGTTGGAGTGGGCGGCGGCGAAGACGATGAGGAGGATGTCGGTGACGCCGGGGATGGGAAGGGGGACGAAGGAGCTGTCGACTGCAGAGATGGGGAGCAGGCCGATGAGGCCGAGGTGGCGGAAGAAATGGATGAAGCCGTGGTGGGCGGCGTGCACGGGGGCGGCTGCCTGGAGGGCGAGGAGCGCGGCCGTTGGTGTGAAGGAGATGCCCATCTGCTGATATGACGTTAGCCGGTGCGCGGGTGTTTCGGGAAAACTTTTTGTCCTGCGCGGACGGCGGGAGCTTTGGGCATGGGTGAGGAGAAGATTAGCGGGAGCCAAAGAAGGTAAACTTGAAGATCTATGCGTAACTTGTCAGGAAATCAAATTCGGGAAGATTTTTTGCGGTTTTTTGAGGGTAAGGGACACCGGCGGGTGCACTCGTCTTCGCTGGTGCCGGCTAATGATCCGACGCTTCTGTTTACGAATGCGGGGATGAATCAGTTTAAGGATGTGTTTTTGGGGGCGGAGACGCGGGAGTATTCGCGGGCGGTGTCGTCGCAGAAGTGCGTGAGAGCGGGGGGCAAGCATAACGATCTGGAGAACGTTGGGTTTACGCGGCGGCACCATACGTTCTTTGAGATGTTGGGGAATTTTTCGTTTGGGGATTACTTCAAGAAGGATGCGATTGCGTTTGCGTGGGAGCTGCTGACGTCTCCGGATTGGTTTGGGATTGATAAGGATCGGCTGTACGTGACGGTGTTTGAGGGGTCTGAGACCGTTCCGAGAGACGACGAGGCCGAGCGGTTGTGGATTGAGACGGGCGTGCCGAAGGAGCGGATTTTCGGGATGCCGGGGAAAGATAATTTCTGGCAGATGGGCGATACCGGGCCTTGTGGGCCTTGTAGCGAGATTTTTTATGACCTCGGGTTGGCGGCTTCGGAGACCGGCGAAGACAAGCCGTTTCCGGAAGATGACCAGAGGTATGTTGAGATTTGGAATTTGGTGTTTATGCAGTTCGATCGCGTCATCGATGAGTTTCGATGCAAGAATCATCCGAATGTTACGAGTTCAACTAATGCTTTGTGTGCGAAATGCACCACAATCCTCCAGCCGTCAAAGTGGCGCCTTGACTTACTTCCCAAACCATCAATTGATACGGGGATGGGTTTGGAGCGGGTAGCTTGCGTGTTGCAGGGACAGCTTTCGAATTATGAAAGTGATCTGTTTACGCCGCTGTTGGCAACGGCGGCCGAACTAACTGGCTTTGATACTCCCCTCGGCAAAGGACGTCTTGAACAACTCGGAATCGGAGACCATAGCTCCGATTCTTCGATACGTATCATTGCCGATCATTCGAGGGCTGCGACATTCTTAATTTCGGATGGGGTGACGCCGTCGAATGAAGGCAGGGGGTATGTGCTGCGGAAGATTTTGCGGCGGGGGATCCGGCATGGAAGATTGTTGGGGCAAGAGAAGCCGTTTATGCATGAGATGGTGTGGGCGGTGCGGGATGAGATGGGGGCGGCGTATCCGGAGCTGAAAGAGTCTGCCGAGAGAGTTGCGAAGGTTGTGCTGGCGGAGGAAGAGCAGTTTGCGAGGGTGATCGCGCGCGGTGCAGCGGAGTGGGATTCAGTACTTCAAACCGTTCTAGACGAGGTGTCCGCTGAGGTGGTCAGCTTACGAGATTCTGGCAAAAGGCCTTTCGGAGCGGCGGTGACCGGTACAGTCGACGGCAGAAAGGCTTTCCATGTCTACGAGACGTTCGGATTGCCATTGGATTTTATGGTCGATGCAGCCCGTGATGCGGGTCTTGAAGTTGACATGCCGGCATTCGATGCAGCTAAGGAAGAGGAGCAGGCTAGGGCGAGGGCATCTTGGAAAGGTGGGTCGCAGAAGTCGGCGGCGCCGGTTTATCGGGAGTTGGAGAAGACGGATTTTGAGGGGTATACCGCGCTGCGGGTCGATGGCGCGAAGGTGATTGCTCTGGTGAAGGATGGCGTTGGGGTGCAGGTGTTGCGGGCAGGTGACGTCGGCGAAGTCGTGTTGGATGCTACTAGTTTCTATGCGGACTCGGGTGGGCAGGTGGGGGATGTTGGGTGGTTGTATTCGGGGGATCATAACTCGGTGGTTGCCGATGTGACCGGGTGTAAGAAGCCGGTGCAGGGGGTGTTTGCGCACCAGGTGGTGGTGAAGCAGACGATTGCTGTTGGGGATACGGTGGATGCGGTGGTGGATGGTGCGGTGCGCGCGGCTGTGATGCGGAATCATACGGGGACGCATTTGCTGCATGCGGCGCTGCGGCAGGTGTTGGGGACTCATGTGAAGCAGGCTGGGTCGTTGAATGATCGGTCGCGATTGAGGTTTGACTTCTCGCACTTTGCTGGTGTGGCCGAGGAGGAGTTGGCGGAGATTGAGTCGATTGTGAATGCGGAGGTGTTAGCCAACACACCTGTTGTCACGCTGGTGGATGTGCCCATTGATGTGGCCGTGCATGAGCTGGGCGCGATGGCGCTGTTTGGTGAGAAGTATGGCGATAAGGTGCGAGTGGTGAAGATTGGGGAGTTCTCGACTGAGTTGTGCGGTGGAACGCATACCGCGGCGACGGGCGAGATTGGGTTGGTGAAGCTGATGGGTGAGGGCGCGGTGGCTAGTGGCGTGCGGCGCGTCGAGGCGGTGACTGGGATGGGTTCGCTGGGAGTGTTTCGGCGGGATGCGGATGTGGCTAAGGTTGCCGGGCAGTTTGTGGGCGGTGGGGATGTGAGTGGGGAGGCGCTGCGGGCTCGCGTCGATTCGCAGGAAGAGGAGATGAAGAAGTTGCGGCGGGAGTTGGAAGGGCTGCGGATGAAGTCGGCTAGCGCGGCTACTGCGGATGCTGCTTCTTCTGCGGTTGAGATTAAGGGCGTGAAGGTTTTGAGTCAGCGCGTGGATGCGCTTGATAAATCGCAGATGAGGAATTTGGTGGATGAGCTGCGGGGGAAGTTGGGGTCTGGCATTGTTGTGCTGGGGGCGGCTTCTTCGGACGGCAAGGTGAGCTTGATTGTTGGGGTTAGTAAGGATCTTACTTCGCGCGTGCAGGCGGGGAAGATTGTTGGGGCGATTGCGGCGAAGGTTGGCGGGAAGGGTGGTGGGCGACCTGATTTGGCGGAGGCTGGCGGGAATGATGTCGCGGGATTGGATGCGGCGTTGGCGTCGGCGAAGGATGTGGTGGGGGAGATGTTGTAGTCCTGGTGGTTGGATGGTGAGTGAGGGTATTCGCGGGGGTACCTTTGGTGGATTCACAGGGGTGGGGGCGAGGGGTGAACCTACACTTAAGTTGGTATGGGTCTCCTTAATCAGGGTGGGGTGGGTCGGGGCTGCGGCTGGTTTAGCGCGGTGGCTTTGGTGGGATTGTGTTGTGGTGGCCTGGTTGCGGTTGGGATGCAGGCCGAGGTTACGGTTGGCGCGGACCCGGCTTTCGGGATGCGGGCTGAGACTGCGGGTAAAGCTATGGGACCTGCGGCGGGATGGGATGCGGCGGTTGTGGCTCGGGCAGACTTTGAGGCGGAGCCGCGGCGGACGCACACGCGCGAAGAGTATGCGCGGGTGATGAATTCGTTTCGCGCGATCTACCATGGGGATCCGGATAATGCGCATGCGGCCGAGGCCGTGGCACAGGTGGCTGAGTTGCTGAATGAGTTGGGGCGCGAGTTTGGGGATAAGAAGAGCGTCCACGATGCGGCTGGGCAGTACGAGTATTTGGCGAAGGCTTATCCGGGGGACAAGCTGGCTCCTGAGGCGCTGGTGAAGGCGCTGGGGTTGCTGGGGGCGCAGGATTCGGATGAGGCGCAGAAGGTGAGGGCGCAGCTTTGGCAGGATTATCCGCGGGAGGCGCGGGCGGCCGGGGTGGAGGTCTCGGGTGCGGCGAATATTCCCATATCTCAGAAGCGAGATGGGGGACACATTGAATCTGGCGACTCACCCCTTAGCAACGATACGACTGCTGCGAAGATGGGGCACCCGGCATCCGCGAATCCCACTCGTGACGATCAGACCGTCATGAATGGGGCACCCGTTACTGTGGCTCGTCACGATGAGAATGCGGTGACGGGGCAAGCGGCGACGGTTGTGCGGGAGGATGTGGGGTTGGGGCGGAGCTCGCCGGATGCGGGTGCGAAGTCGACGGGACCGCTGGCAGTGGTGACGGGGATTCGGCATTGGTCGACGGCTAGTTATACGCGGGTGGCGATTGATTTGAATGTGGCTCCGGGGGAAGAGATTAAGTATGAGGCGGCGCGGGTGGAGAATCCTGACCGCATCTTCTTTGATTTGGGGCATGCGCGGCTGGCGCCGGAGCTGGCGGGCAAGAGCTTCAATGTGACTGATGATGGGTTTCTGACGCGGGTGCGGGCAGCGCAGTTTTCGGGCGAGGTGACGCGGGTGGTGTTGGATGTGCATCACGTGGCGGAGTACTCGGCGTTTTTGTTGCCGAATCCGCTGCGGCTGATTATTGATATTCATGGGGGGAGTGAGGGGCGAGTCAGCGAGGTAGCGAGTCAGCAAGTTAGCGGGTCGGTGGCGCAGCGAGATGGCGCGCCGGCGGATGGTGTGGAGGTTGCTGCGGCGGGGCCGGTTCCGGCGGTGATTGCAAAGCGTGGTGGAGTGACGGCGGTGTCGAGTTTGCCGCCGATGCCGGTGACGGATGGGAGTGCGAGCTTTGGGTTGCCGGCGCGGAGTACGGATCGGGTGGGGGATGGGAAGCCTGTCGCGCCGCCACGGGTGGTGATCGCGTCGAAGCCTACGGTGGCGAGGCCCGTGCCGAATACCGTGACGAAGAATGCGGTGGATACGAGCAGTGAGGTTGCCGAGGTGAGCAGGCAGCCGGGGATGGTGGAGGCTACGCGCAAGCCGACGTCGAAGCCGATTGCTGAGACTAGTGGGGATGCGGCGGCTGGAGAGCATTATGTGCCGCGGTCGCGGAGGAGTTCGTCCCACCTTAGCGACGATGGGACTGTCGCGAAGGTGGGGCACCCGGCTGTTTCGGCGGAGGTGAAAGGGGAGCCGGTTGCGGCGCCGCCTCCTACGGCGGATGGTGAGACGTCGTTGATGCGGGCTCTGGGGTTGAAGATTGGGCGGATCGTGATTGATGCCGGGCATGGTGGGCATGACTCGGGTACGCTGGGCGCCGGCGGGATTGAAGAGAAGGATGTGGTGCTGGATGTGGCCCTGAGGTTGGGTAAGCTTCTGCATGATCGGCTGGGCGCGGAGGTGGTGTATACGCGCGATGACGATACGTTTGTGCCGCTGGAGACTCGAACGGCGATTGCTAATAAGGCGCAGGCGGATTTGTTTATCAGCGTGCATGCGAACAGCTCGTCGGATGTTTCGGTTAAGGGCGTCGAAGTTTATTACTTGAACTTCACCAGCGATCCAGAGGCGATGACGGTCGCGGGGCGCGAGAACGCCGTGTCGACTGAGAGCGTGCATGAGTTGAGCGATTTGGTGAAGAAGATTGCGCTCAAAGACAAAATTGATGAGAGCAAGGAGCTGGCCGCGGATGTAGACGCGTCGTTGTATGCGGGGCTGCGGAAGGGGAACCCGGAGCTGAGGAATCGCGGGGTGAAGAAGGCTCCGTTTGTGGTGTTGATTGGGGCGAATATGCCGTCGATTTTGGCGGAGATTAGTTTTGTGACGAATCCGGATACCGCGGAGAAGCTGGAGACGCCGGAGTATCGGGAACGCGTGGCGGAGAGTTTGTATAAGGGGATTGCGGTGTATGCGCAGGGGATTAATGGGGGGAGGGCGCGGGTGGTGGAGCAGGCGGCGCGGTAGCGTGGGGGTGTTGTCAGTTCTTAGTTCTTAGTTCTTAGTTGTCAGTTGCTAGCTTCTAGCTAAAGCAACGGCAATACAGGGGTCTCTCCACTACGCGCTGCGCGCTTCGGTCGGGATGACGGATTTGTGGGCGATCAAGAACGGGCGCGCTTTGCGCGAGAAGCAGGTTCCTCGCTGCGCTCGGAATGACAGCCAGAAAGGCGAAGGCAAAGGCAAAAGAAGAAGCAGAGGGGGAATGACAGTTAGAAAGGCGAAGGCAAAAGCAAAAGCAAGGCAAAAGAAGGAGCAGACTTCCAGGGGGAATGACAGAAAAGAAAGGGAAGAGCAAAGACTGACGCAAACGCAACGGCGAGGCGGCCGTGGCGAGTGGGGAGGATGCTACCGTTTGGGGTGTTGGTGTAGTCTTTGCCTTGTATGGGGTTGGTTTTCAGGACAAGACGGTGCGTGGCGCTGGCGGTGATGTTGGCTGGGCTGGCAGTGAGCGCAGGAGTGAGTTGGGCGCAGGGTTCGGTGTCGTTAATGGAGCCGGCGGCGCCGCTGTTGCCGGCGAAGTTTGGGGAGTGGACGCGGGTGGACGCGGCGGCGGGTGCGAATCCGGCTGCGACGGCGGGATCGACTTCCGGGGCTTCGCTGCTGGGTGTGGGTCCGCATGTGTTGGGCGAGTGTGGTGAGATTCGGTCGAAGGCGGCGGACTACACGCGGGGTGGACGTACGGTGCATGTTGAGGCGGTGGAGTTCGGCGATCGGACTGGGGCTTATAGCGCGTTTACGTTGTCTGAGCGGCCGGGGATGCGGGTGGGGGGTGACCTGGTGACATACGATGCCGTGGGTGGGAACGCGGTGTTGTTCATGAGGGGGAAGTCGGTGGTGCTGGCGGAGTTTCCGGGGGCGGCGACGGCGCAGGATGTGGCGGGGCTGCGGCCGCTGGTGGAGCTGATGCCGAAGGCCTTCGGGAACACGGGGGCGGTGCCGATTCTGCCGACGCTGACTCCGGCGAAGGGGTTAGTGGGGGGGAGTTTGCGGTACGCGCTGGGACAGGTGAGCTATGCGGCGGGCGGTGGGGTGGTGCCGGCTGCGTCGTTGAACTGGAAGATGGAGCCGGAGGCGGTGACGGCTCAGTATGACGATGCGCGCGGGCAAGAGACGCTGACGATGCTGATGTATCCGACGCCAACGCTGGCGCAGGAGGCGGCGAAGACGGTCCAGGGCGAAGTGCCGGCGCTGAAGAGCGGCGGGGCGTGGCTGCGGCAGGAAGGGACGCTGGTTCTCCTGGCTACGGGGACGTTTTCGGGAGATGCTGCGCAGCAGATGATTTCGGGTATCCACTTGAGCCAGATGACGTTCAACCAGGATGCTCATCCGGCGTTCAAGGTGGTGGCGGCGCAGACGTTTTCGCTGCTGGAGAACATTGCGATCCTGTCGGGCGTGCTGGGAGCGGGGGCGGTGCTGCTGGGGCTGTTTCTGGGGTTTGGGCGGGCGTGGTTCCGGGTGCTGCGGGGGAAGCCAGCGGCGGTGGAGGCGGAGTTTTTGAGCTTGCACCTGGCTCCGCAGAATAAGCCGGCGGTGTTTCGGGGGCCGGACTCGGCTGAGGGAGCTTAGGGGGGCTTCGGGTTGAGGGGGAAGGGTTTTGGGAAGGTTCCGGGGGTTGGGGAGGTGGTTTTTGGGGGATTGTGGAAGTCACCCGGAAAAACCGGAGAAAACCAGAGTGAGTGGGAGATAAATCGTATAAGTTGTTGATTTTGATGGAGATGATAAAAGCTGGAAAACTTTCTTGACAGCACCGGAGGTCGAACATAGTCTTGCACTCAGAGAGTTTCGATGGCTTTGCCTCCGTTGGAACTGCCTCCCATAGAAAAGGGTCGCCCTGTTGCCGGGCGGCCCTTTTGCGTTGTGGATAACAGGATAGAAACTTTGGTAAGAGAGGTGTGTACGTGATGTTGATGGTGGGATGAGAGGAAGAAGTGGGGGTGAGTTGGTCGGCGAGCGCGCGAGATTTTGCGGATGAAGTGATTGCCGATAGAATGACGAAGGAGTCGCCGACGTAGCTCAGTTGGTAGAGCAGCTGATTCGTAATCAGCAGGTCAACGGTTCAAGTCCGTTCGTCGGCTCCATACTTTCTTCAACTTACAATCAGTGGATCATCGCTTGGTGTACAAGTGGTGTACCACTGATTTTTTCTTGCAGTTTCTGCATCGCTTCATGCGCCACTCTCGGCGCCGTCTTGATGTAGAAACGCTGCGTTGTCGTCACGTTTTCGTGCCTCAGAATGTACTGGATCGTGGTGTCTTCCACTCCCAGTTCCTTGAGGTTCGTTGCGAGACCGCGACGATAGGCATGCCACCCCTTCCACTCCAAGCCATGCGCTTCAAATATGGGCTTGATGACACGGTCCGAGAGATTGTCGAGGTCCAGCGCCCCTCCCACGCGATTCGGGAAGATGAACCCGGCAGCGTGTTCCGGCTTGATCGCGTCGAGCAGTAGGCGGAGAGGCTGGATGATGGGCACGTACCCCGGTTCATCGATGTCCTCCTCCGTCTTGGTGCTCTTCAGCGTCGTGCGCCAAACACTGCGGCAGACGGCGAGTACGTTTTCACGGTCGTCATCCCACCACAGTCCTCGAATCTCTCCTTGCCGTAATCCTGCAAATCCCGTCACCCCAATGATGGCGCGTATGACGCTTGCGCTAACCACTGGACGATGATTGCCGTCCCCGATCTTCTTTCGTCGACCGATCCCGGCCCTCCGCTTACGCGGCAGAGCTTTGGGAATTACGAGAGGACCTTCCTGAGAGAACACCTCCAGATGCTTCAGGATCTCGTCAAGGCTATATGCAAGACGCTTTCTTCCATGCTTTTTGCCCTTGGGGATTCTGACACCGGTGGTTGGGTTTGTACCGTCATACAGGCCGAGATTGCGACCCTCAGTGAAGATCGCGCTCAGCGTAACCTTCATTGTCCTGTATGTCGCGTGCGCGAGATTCCTCCCGTGCTTCTCCTCCACTGCGTTGAGCAGGTTCTGGAGATGCACAGGGCGAACGTCCCGAAAACGCAAGCCGGCTGCAGGTGCTTTGAGATGGCACTTCCAAGTATCGCGGTAGCACTTGACTCCCGCGCCTGAAAGCCGCTTTTCGCAAGCTGGAAGGAACGTCCGCTCGACGAAGTCATCGAGGGATATCCCCGCCTCCGGCACAAATCCGACCGCTCTCAAGCCGTCGATGAAGCGGTTTTTGAGCGGAATGATCTCCGACCTTTTCGGATAATCCTTCACGCTCGCTAAACGTTGGGCAGGGTTTTTCCGCGTGACGGAGCCGTCAGCGTTCGTGACGGTCACCCAATAGCGGACATACCAACTGCCATGATGCATATACAAACTTCCTTGCTGGGCCATTCCAATCTCCTTTCGAGATTCAATGGGCCCCAGCCCTGTGTGTAATTGTGTAGCTGACGCGGCGGGACAACCAGTCATTCATCTCGGGTGAGCCCCAGCGATAGCGCCTGTGCTTCCCAAGCCGGAAGACCGGGATTGGGTCGGATGTGCGAGATCGCTTACTCTGCTCGATGACCCAGGATTCTTTGACCTTGAGCCGCAACGCCAGTTCATTTGAGTCTAATATCTCCATCTTCAGCCCGCTAGGGCCTTCCTGAGAACTGACTGCATATGACGGAAACATGGAACCCCTCCATTTCGCGCTCATCCTCTTCGGTCACTAGGTGAAGGAACTGTAGCTCTCACTCAAGTCAAATCCCAATCACCTCGTACCGCGAAAGCCATACAGCATCTCCAAACGTGGAATGACGGCATCGGAAGATACCGGGAAATGTGCCTAGCCTCTCTCGACAGAAGAGTCCTGTCTAATACTTTTCATTTATCGGGTGATACGTTTCACGTATCACCTCGGAGCAACTTCGTCGAAAACAGGCATTTAGTCGCGTGGCGTAATTATGGCCAAAATCGACTTTTCTGTTGATAACCGGGATTCAGATTGCCAGAATTTCCATAGGCGGAGATGCGGTTACCCGCTCTTTTGGAGTTGAGTCGAGAGCGCTACTACTTCTTGTCGAGCGGTGACCTATGTATGAATGGGCCGAGCTTCGCCATTTCAGGTATTTGCTGACGATCCTGGACAGACAGGGATTCCGAGCTGCTGCGGAGGAGTTGCGTACAGCGCAACCCAATCTCAGCGTTCAGGCTCGACAGTTCCAGGAGAACGCTTCGCTTCGTCTCTTCCGCAAGATGAAGGGAGGGCGTATTCGGCCTACCGATACTGGAGTTGCCTTCAAGGTCTTGGCCCGGTTCCTTCTGGAGACGCGCGACGAAGTGCTCGATGCACTCATAGCGATTGAGCGCGGCGAGGTTAGCTCCGTTCGATTCGGATGCACTCCGCTGGTCGATCACAGCTTGTTTCGAACCTTCTGCGATCTACACAAAGAGATCCTTCCCGGCTGCCCTGTGCGGCCAACGCATGGAGACACGGCGCATCTGGCGGAAGAAGTTGTGTCGGGAACGGTAGATGCCGCCTTTGTGACGTTGCCCTTGCGGCACCCGGATCTATGCATCGAAGAACTGCGGCGAGACCGGCTCGTTGCCTGCTTGCGGCGAGACAATCCGCTGGCTGCGAAAGCCTCTCTACAGACCGCCGATTTGCAGGGCAATCTTGCGGTCCTTTATCACCCACAGCGACATCCGGATGCTCACGAGCGTCTGCTGGAACTGCTCACAGACGCCGGTGTGCAGCTTGAAGAACACTCCTGCGCCTCGCATCCCTCCGAGGTGCAGACGCTGGTCAAAGGAGGACATGGCTTCGCGTTGATCCGGGAGGGAACAAACCTCGATGAAGAGCTAACGACCCGCCCGATTGCCGGCGTGGATTGGACCGTGGATACAGCGTTGATCTATCACAAAGTGCGCCATCCGAAGACCATTCCAATCCTGGTCAAGCGGCTCATGAAGCAGTTCCCTCAGCATGGCAAAGAGACCGCACCGAACAAAGTATCCATCTCTGCACAAACCTCCGTCGCCAATGGAAAGCGTCCTTCTCAACGCGTGAAAGATGAGCCGATTCAAATGACGCTCATCGGTTAGAAGTTGAAGCATTGGTGCGAGATAGAACGAGGTGATACTTCGGAGCTATCACCCGATAAATAATACGTATTGGACGCGAGCATAGCGCTGGCCCAATCATCACGGCATATTCCCGACTGAGACCAGTCGATGGAGGTGCCGATGTCCCGTAGATACCGTGTGGTTATCCCAAGCAGCACAGCCCACCTTGCCAAGCGATTGGCACAACTCTTCTCGAAACAAAATCTACTCCGTGCAGTGCGTGTGATGTGGCCGACCCTGGTCGCGCTCACCTTCGCGGGCGTCGCACACGCACAGGGAACGATCAGCTTCAGCGGCGCTCAAACCTTCATGCAAACAGTGCAAACCTTCGCAATCTATGCGGGTGCGGTCATCTGCTTCTGCGGACTCATCTTCGCTGGAATCCGCATGATGAGTGGCAGATTCCAGGACGCAATCCCAGGGCTCTTAGGCGCGCTGTTCGGTGCCGGAGTGCTCGGTTGGGGAGCCGGTTGGATTGGCTCCCTGACCGGACAGTCGATGTAGGAGATGCATCGACATGACCAAGCGGGGAGATTGGAACGGGAGCAGTTGCGCTCCGATCACCATTTCGGCACTCCAGCCATGACGGCGGAGCAGAATCGTTGTGGCCGCCGAGCGCTGCAGGCACAACACCCGTTTCAACCAGAAGACGCAGGCGAGATCCATCGCATGGCAGAGTGCTGTATCGCTGACATGAGGCGGATTGTTCGCAGTCGGCCGTCTGCGAACTGCGGTGTGAACCTTTTCAAAGCCGCAGAAGCGCATCAGACATCCGCAGTAAAGTAAGTAAGCCCAGCTTTCGAGAATCAGTCTCATCTTGGTTCACCTTCCTTCGCCCTTATCGGCCATACGCCCGGGATTCCAGAACGACGTTCAGCAATGCCGTATCCCGCGCAGCCTGGTCCATATGTCTTGCGAGTGTGCGGACATACCCCTGTCGGTGGGGGTTGATTGCTATTGAGGACCGCAGCCAATCACCCCGTCCATACATAGCGGATGCGGCGGCAATGATTGGCATACAGGCAATCCCTTGGTCCATTGCATCCTGACCGCAGACCTCGCTCATGACGGCGCGATAGCGGTCGATCAAGGTTCGATCCCAGCTGGTCTTGAGCTCGACATCCGCAGGTTGATTCAGCAGGAGAAGGTGTTGCAGCGTCACCAACGGGTATCCGATGTATGCTTCGCACCAGTCAATGAACTGGCAATGGCCATCGTCATACAGCACGTTGCCCGCATTCATGTCTCCATGCAGCACCGTTACCGGAATCGCCATCTCTTCGACGAAATCGCACGTCGCGTCGAAGGTCCGGTGAAGCCGCCTCAGTCGCTCCCCCTCAATACGAGGTGCCTTGGTGGACGTTTGCAGGCTCATGGCCTCACGGATTCTCTCGAACAGCAACTCCGAGTCCGCACGCAGGACACCCACGCGTTGATCGAACCCGCCCGCAGCAAGTAGTTCTGTATCGCACCCAATTGTTCGAAGCTGAAGCTCCGCCATCGCCGTCACAGCGCATTCGAGGAGTGCGAGGCGCTCAGTAGGGTCCACCGGAAGCATTGGATCGCCGGTCCTCTTGTCCGGCGTGATCCACGCATTCCACTCCGGTCTTACATCGAGGATTTCCGGAAGATGGCCAGGACAAAATTTCGATAGAACAAGCGTGACAGGTAGTTCATGTGCGTTGGGCCATCCCGTTGCCTTCAGCCAGTAGCTCCGTCCATTCCGCATCGGGAAACGTAGCAGCGCGAACGCTCCTCCGGCATTGAACTGCTCGATGTCCAGCCTGGACGTGATCGTTGCGCCTGTCGCTTGCTCGACCCAATGGATCGCCTCAGCAATCCAGCCCAAGCGAGAAAATGGGCTTTCCGTCTCTCCCCGTAGTAGGGCATACAGCAGGCCGCGTTCGTGCTCTGAAAGGTCGCTTTCCGAAATCTGTTCGACAGACGCTGCGCGGAATGCGCTGGGTGCATCCTCGGAGATCAACTCCACGACGGCACACGGCGAAGTTCCTTCCTCCAGCGAGAGAAAATCAAGCACCAGTCCATGGATACCCCATCCAGTCACCATCGCCCGATGCAAATTCGGAACCACGCGGGTGTTTGCTGGGACGTTGATACGCGGGAGCCGATGCTTGCCTGCACCATCGACGGCCAGCAACATACGGGAGGCCGGATGGATCAGAACGACGCGGTACTCGGTACATTCGAAAGCCGGAGCGTGTATAGCCATGTCGTCCCCTCTGCAACTTCAATGAGCCAACAGACGATGCTCTTTCAATTCGGCTAGAAAGGCGGCCACGCCGCGCTCCACCACCTCAAGGATTTCGTTGGTCTCGCGGGCAAGATTCGCCGCAATCGTCTCGGCCGTCTCCCCGCGCTGCAACGCCTGCCAGATATAAGCGCCCGTGGGATTCAGGGTCGTGATCGTGCCCGACGGCATGTCCAGAACGGCTGCGCCATCCTCGTTGATTACAGTTCGAAGCGGAGTCCGTTCGTTCACCATGAGCGCCCTTTCGCCACGCCATCGCATCCGAAGACAGCGGGGCAGTGAACAGAGCGTACTCCGGAACTTGTGAGGAGCGAGAAAGAACCTGTACGTTTGGCCAAACTTACTCCGCCATGGTCACGAGACCTAGACAGGCACGGCTACTCCCGTAACCCGGTTCAACGCCGCAACCTCGTCCGCACCGAACGCCACTTTTGTCGGAAGCCCCTGTGTGCTGGATAGTAGAACGTATCCGGCTCCT
The DNA here is from genome assembly GCF_009765785.1 of Granulicella sp. L46. Classification (GTDB taxonomy): domain Bacteria; phylum Acidobacteriota; class Terriglobia; order Terriglobales; family Acidobacteriaceae; genus Granulicella. The sequence goes on along the minus strand of NZ_LMUT01000003.1, from coordinate 373,075 downwards.
TCTTGCTCAAGATAGCCACTAAGGATGTTCATACCTCGGCGAAGCACGTAGAACGGTCGGGACCATCCTCTCTTGTTCCGCTCGTTCTCTATCTCAGGAGGAGCAACAATGGGTTCCAGCAGCATCCATGACCCGGCAGCTATCGTAGGTTCGACGCCCTGGAGGTCACAGGGGTGCGCCAGTCGTACCACCGGGGAATTGCGTAAGTGCAGCGTCGGAAACTTCAGCGACAAAAGAGGCGCCCAATCCACAAACTCCGGGCCCATCGCCTTCCAGACCGGGCTCGGCTTCGGCAGAGGTGCCTGATCTGCGTGCGCCGATAGCTCGGAGAAGCGGCGCGCATTGAGCATCGTTTCGAGCGAATAGTGCCCACGATCGCTGATCGGAGGACCACTACCCCGGAGCGAGTCGGAGTAGCGCGCGAAATGAGCAAGCGTGAGCTGGATCAAGGCACTGACATGCGGCTCCGACGAGCCGGGACTGCGATATCGCCGTTCCGTTCTTCCGCTCAACGGGGATTGAAGCAGGTTTTCCAACAATTCTCGAATCGCCGCTTCTTCCTCCTTGGATCGCTGAAAGCGCCGGTACTTGGTCATCAACAAGTGGTCCCTCGTCCTGTGTTCCCAAGGCAGGATGAGGGCGGCGCCGAAACGGCGTAGCGGTAATGAACCCTGTATCTTGTGCTCTGGCTGCGGGAGAGCATGGGCAAACATGCGAATTCGTCCTGCCACCCGCACTTCGCCCGGGTAGGCGAACTCCTGCGCCCTGGCGTAGATTCGCGTCGTCGCGAGCAACTGTAGCTTTCCGCGAGTCACAACACATCGACTACAGCGATACCCGTTCCCGAACTGGAGCAGATAAATCAAGCGCGGATTGGGACGCTGGGCTTCGGCGTGGTCGATAGGCTCGACGAGCGCCATCGACCCCGGTGGCAGGCTTGTGCCTTGACTATCCTCCATTCCGACATGGACATAAAACATTCCTGGCCGACGCCATCTCCTTGCGTCCAAACCCCGAATCGGAAGCGGAGGCTCCCACAGCCGTACCAAGTCACCTAGCATCGCATCGGATTCGAATGCAGGTGCCGGAGCCAGTTCCAAAGGAAGGTCTACTAACCGGTCCCGCTCGAAAGTGTAAGCCTCAATGACGTGGGTGCGGCCAGCGTTCCATTGCAGGTCATATTGGCGAATGGCGTCCAGATCATACCCGAACAGCCCGTGCGCCCCTCCGATGGTCAGCAGGAAAGTCTCCGCAATTTCCATCACCGCATGGAGTGTTGGGTGGTCACTCGTTCGGCGCAGATTGGAGATGAGATATTTTGCGACGATATCGCGCCGTTGCGCGGCTAATTGCTCGCGCTCATTGGTGAGCTCGATCTGTCGAAACAGGTCTCTGAGGTGCGTGAGCACTTCGATAATCTGTGGGCGCGGAACGTATTGATACACAGCGAAGTGCTCCTCCTGAAAATACTCAACATGGGAGTTGCGATATCGCAAAGGAAACCACAGGAGATACAAATCATCAGAACACAGTGGTTGCTTCTGCGACAGAGACGAGTACGCCCGTCGAAATCAGATAATCTAGAATTAGGATTTCACCCTTGGCGGGTGGCTAGCCCTTCCAAACCTTATCGAGGACTAATCTACAAGCCAGCTCACTTGGCTTGTAGGTCAGTCCCGAGAAACGCTGCAGTGTCCGATTATCTGGTCCCTCCTCAATGAGATTCGTGGACACTGCCCGACTTAGAAGGACTCAATCCTATCGAGGAGCATGATTATCGTCAGAGGCGGTCTCCACGGCTGCCACTACTGGACTGCGTTGTAAGCGTGCTCTATCGAGCACCCTTGCTCAAGCTATAGATCAGCACGAGCAGAACGACCGAGCTCACGAGAACGTACAAGCGATCTTTCTGCCTGGCAAACCCGATGATGCACAGCACAACACGCGCAACAGGCGTCGCAATCAGCAGCAACAGGCCAAACTGAATAACGCTCTGTGGATGGAAATGAATGAGACCGCCCCCTATTCCTGAGACGGTGCTGAGCGAGCGTCCGGCCCCTTGGAAGTGCGAGTAATTGGGAGTCGTCGCCCACGGGTGACGGAGATACAGCACGCCGCCTGCAAACACAACGGTCGCAGCCAGGGTTATGCCGATGCGAAGCATCGCGGCAACGGAGATGTCTACATCCTGATCGGTGGGCTTGCTCATTTAGATCTTCCCCGCGATGCCGCTGTAAATCATCTCCACCCCAAGGGCGACGATAACCAACGCAAATACATTCTTGAGAGTTTTGACTCTGGTCTTGACCAGGATATGTGTGCCGAAGAGCGACCCAGCAAGCACGCCGAGCATCACCGGCATGGCGATGGTTGGATCGATATAACCGCGCGAGAGGTAGATGCCCGCGCTGGCAGCCGCCGTGACGCCGATCATAAAGTTACTGGTGGTGGTGGATACCTTGAAGGGCAGCTTCATCGCTTGATCCATCGCCAACACCTTTACGGCACCCGAGCCGATACCCAATAGACCTGATAGCGTTCCGGCACCGAACATGATTCCAAAGCCCAGTGGAACTCTTTGCGCGATGTAGGGCTCGGGGCCATTGGGTCCGGGGTAAGAGCCTTTCAACTCTAGCCTTTCGGCGAGCGCATTCGCTTGCTTCGGCTCTGGGCTAACGTTGTCTGACTTCTGACGGAAGGATGACACCGCAGAGTAGAGCAGCACAACTCCGAAAACCATGGCAATCCAATGAGTTGAAACCTTCGCCGTAAGATACGCGCCGAGCAGCGCCCCAAGAGTAGTCGCTACTTCGAGGAACATTCCTATCCTGATATTCGATAAGCCCTCCCGAACGTAGGCAACCGCCGCACCAGAGGACGTCGCAATCACAGAGACGAGCGAAGCACCGATGGCATATCGAATGTCCACTTTGAAGAGCAGCGCAAGCACCGGGACAATCACCACGCCCCCGCCCAGCCCGGTCAGAGACCCCAGAAACCCAGCGATGACCGACGTGATGAACAGCAGGCTGGTGAAGACGACAAGGCTCATGGTGTCCTTTTATACGAGGCTAGCTTGCCACGCATTATCCTGCGCAATTCGACGGCGCCCAGGGCCCACGAATACTGTTGCTGGACCGTCATCTAGTGACTCCTGGCTTCTTGCGGGACTTCTTGGAAGTCACAGTACGTGGAGAACCCACAGGAACATCCCAGATCTGCTCGCAATACTCTCGGATCGTTCGATCCGACGAAAACTTACCGGAACGTGCCGAATTGAGAAGGGACATGCGGCTCCACCGAGTTGCGTCGGAATAGAAAATCGATGCTTCGGACTGCGCCTTGCGGTAAGAGGCGAAGTCGGCCATGAGCATGTACGGATCGAGGTTCATCAGATTCTGGACGAGCGGTAAGAACAATTCACGGTCTCCCTGACTGAACCTTCCGTCGGCGAGACCATCGATGACCTCATGGAGCAGAGGATCGCGTTCGTAGTAGTCCCCAGGCCGGTATCCTTCGTGCCGCTTCTGGTCAATCTCCTGGGCCGTTAAGCCAAACAGAAAAAAGTTCTCTTCGCCGACTTCCTGCCGAATTTCGATGTTCGCTCCGTCCAATGTCCCGATGGTGAGGGCTCCGTTCATCTGCATCTTCATGCAGCCAGTTCCGGAGGCCTCCTTTCCGGCAGTAGAAATTTGCTCCGAGAGGTCTGCTGCCGGATAGATGCGCTGCCCGAGCGATACGTTGTAGTTCGGCAGAAACACGACCTTCAGGATGTCGCGAACTTCATGATCGCTATTCACAAGATCGGCCACGCTGCATACCAACTTGATCATCAATTTCGCCATCGTGTACGACGGCGCCGCCTTTCCGCCGAAAAGAAAAGTCCGCGGCTGCATGTCTCCAAGTACTCCATTCTTGAGCTGACAGTAAAGCCCCAGAATGTGCAACGCGTTCAGGTGCTGCCGCTTGTACTCATGGATACGTTTCACCTGAACATCAAACATCGATTTTGGATCGATGCCGATGCCCATGGTTTTGTCGATGTATTCCGCCAGAGAAGCCTTCGACGATTCCTGCGCCTGCCGCCACCGCTCCAGAAAGCCCGTGTCGTCCGCATATCTTTCGAGATCGCGAAGTTGGTACAGATCGGTGTGCCACGCTGTTCCAATGCCCTCGTTGATCAGTGCGGCCAGGGAGGGATTGCTCAGCATCAGCCAGCGGCGTGGCGTAACGCCATTGGTCTTGTTGCTGAACCGCTCGGGGAACGCCTCGTAGAAGTCGCGCAGCGTCTCCGCTTCCAATAGCTGGGTATGCAGTTCGGCTACGCCATTGACGGCTTTACTGCCCACAACCGCCAGATGAGCCATGCGGACCGAGCGTCCTCCCTCTTCGTCAATCAGCGACATCCGCCGCATCCGCGCATCATCGCCCGGATATTTCGAGCCCATATCGTCAAGAAATCGTCGGTTGATCTCAAAGATGATCTCCAGGTGCCGCGGTAACAGCGCCTGGAAGAGCGGAAGAGACCATCGCTCCAAGGCCTCAGGCAGAAGCGTATGGTTCGTATAGCCGAAAGTGCTTTGCGTGATGTCCCACGCCCGTTCCCATTTAAAGCCATGCTCATCCATAAGCAGTCGCATCAGTTCAGCGATGCCGATCGACGGATGCGTATCGTTCAGCTGGATCGACCACTTGCGGTCAAACTCATCGAGGGTCTTGTGCTGCAGCAGATGCAAGCGAATCATGTCCTGCAAGGAGCATGACGTGAAGAAGTACTGTTGCTCTAGCCGCAGCACTTTCCCAGATTCCTTTTCGTCGCTCGGGTAAAGGATCTTCGAGATCGTCTCCGAGCGCATTTTCTCCTGCACGGCCCCCATGTAATCGCCACTGTTGAACGCGGCCAGGTCAAACGATTCGATCGCCTCGGCTCGCCAGAGACGTAGCCGATTTACGGTACTCGTCCTGTAACCAGGAATGGGAGTGTCATAGGGAATGCCTTTCACAATTTGTGAGGGTACCCAGCGCCAGTGTAGGCCATCCGTTTCGTCCCGCCAGGTCTCCGTATGGCCACCAAACTTAACCTCGAAAGAGGCGTCGGAAATTGGAATTTCCCAGGGATTGCCGTATTGCAACCATTTGTCGGATTTCTCGATCTGCCAGCCGTCTTGAATCTCCTGCCGGAAGATTCCGAACTCATATCGCAAACCATAGCCAATTGCGGGGACATTAAGTGTCGACAGCGAGTCCATGAAGCAAGCGGCAAGGCGTCCGAGGCCACCATTACCGAGGCCAGGCTCCGGTTCGTGTGCCGCCAAGTCGGTCAGACTGATGCCGAGGCCCTGGAGCGCCTCGGCAACGGGGCTGGTACAGCCCAGGCATTCCAAATCATTGAGGAGGTGCGGGCCCAGCAGATATTCAGCCGAGAGATACGCAACCACTCGCACGTCGCGCTGTCGATAGGATTGGACCGTCTCAATCCAGTGCCCCATGATTTGGTCTCGAACCAAGTACGAGAGCGCGCGATACTGCTCAAGAGGCGTGGAATTATCGAGCACCCGGCCCACTGTCAGCGATAGATGATTCAAAAATGCCGCTGACAGCTCTTTTGTGCGTTTTGCGCTCACCTTGATGTTGTGGGAATTCACGACGCCTTCTCCTTCTGTCCAATCAGGTCTTCGCTTTTCGAGCCTCCAGCCGGGACAATCTGCACCCGCCAGTTTCGCCGGTTGGGCTTTGCTGCTTCCAGAGTGGCAAACTTGTTTCGGGGTGGGCGCGGCCGAGCAGTTCTCCGGGGCTGGGAGCGAACGGCTTCGAGCCCGCGATGAAGGTTGCTTTTGACGGTACTCAAGTTCATGCCAGTGATGTCTGCGATCTCGGTAACTTTCATCTCGCAGGCGAAGCGCATGAGAAAGACTTCCCTTTGTGGTTTCGAGAGCCCATCGACGGTGTCCCAAATGCCTGCGAGCTGTTCCCGCAGCAGCAGGTGGGCCTCTGGCGATAAGTGATGGCTGGGGGTCCTATCGTGGATATCACCCACGTCGATGGCGGAACGGGCTGCTTCCTGCCAGAATTGACGTCGCTTCGACCGGGTGATGTCGTGAATCAGGTTAATCGCGATCGTTGTCAGCCATGTACGAACGCTGCATTCACCTCGATAGAGCGATTGCGAATAAAACGCACGCAGAAAGCAGTCCTGGGTGACCGACTCCGCCAGGTCTCGATCTCGCAACCTCACCAATGCGAATCGCAGGATATAAGACTTGTACGTGCGTACCAGCTCGTCGATATCGCCCAAGCCAGAGGCGCAGGTCCTCGGAGGCGGTTCCATCCTCGGAAAAGATTGTGTAGCATCCAACATCCCGAAACACCTCGTATCAAAGTCACGTTTGTGCGCTGTAGCCGAACGCAGGCCTCAAACCCTTGGCGAATGGGGTCCCGCATTGGCTCTGTGTCATTACGGCCGCAGCTCAGTCCCCGCTTGAGGATCAATTGATTTGCAGGCGGGCTACGTAAGATGAAGTTCGACAACCGCTCTGTGATGGTTCTTGGTGTCGGCAACCACGCGAAACGACCTCAGTTTCGAGTTTTCGATCCAGGGCGGTGCTCCTATAGGTGGAGGGAGATTTGGCATCTCCGCCTCCGTGAGCGTCTTCGCGTGGAGGGGCCATCCTTCTGAGCGGTGTTCTGTGTCAGCTGACCGGGATCGATATCTGACGTTTCAGCAGCCGCTCCGAGGAAAACTAGCCGAGGATTGGGGGTGGGCGGAAAAAGAAGCTGTTCAGACAAGAGAGGCGACGGAGGTGCCAGGCTCTCTTTGCCTCAAGCTCCCATAGGCGGAACGTTGGCGTCTTCAGGAGAAGAGCTGCGAACGGAAACGTAACCCACAAGAGAAGTACTCCTCGGGCTACGGGCGAAGGCGGCACTGAATCGTCAATCAGCGGACTTTTCTCTCTGACGATCCGCTCATTCTTTGAAAGGAGCTTTGCGTGGGGCAACAGATGCGAGTTGGATTGGGGCGGAGCGTACAGCGAGAGCTTGTACCCAAGACCCCAACTGACGACACAAAGCGCCAACGCAACGAAGGCAATCGAAAACCAGAGTCGTGCACGCCGGGTTGGGTTCACAAAGTTCACTCAGATCAAGTCCTGGGCAAATCTCATCTAACGCCGTTCAGTTCGAATGTCTAGCTCTACTTTATCTTTCAATGGCTTAGATAGCATATCCGGGCGGAAGGATAGCCAAAAGAGTTTCTATGAACCATCAGATTTCATGCAACAGACTCCAACTCTTGAAACACTGTTGCCCAAATTTGGAAGCTCAACGCGTCTTGCTATCGAAGCTGAGCGGCTGGCTGGCATCGAGCGGTGCAAGTTGCGGTCGCGCAGCCATGAGTGTAGTTGTTGGGAGTACGCTGTTCGGAGTGGTGACAGCACTATCTTGGCTTCGTCCGGCTGTCCCAATGAATTAAGGGGCGCTGGTACGGTGCTGGTTATATCGCCCCCCACCACTGAAGAAGTGGTGACGTCTCATGGTATTGACTAATAGGAAAAACAATAAGGCCAAGATCACGATAAACAGAAACTTGACCAGAGTAACTACTAAAGAACTTGGCGATCTCGGTCCTGTAGAGGAGATGCGATTTGTTTTCATATGACAGTCTTTCTCTATAGTGGTGCCGCATAGCTACTTGAAGATCATTCCCTCGCTTGGTTCGCATTGCCCTCTTAAGGCTCGTTCGCAACTGTCGAGGAGCCCGGTCGATCAACCAATGTGTCGAGTTCTCTCAGCATGTACACCGGGGCAATGCCCGGCAACTGGGGGACCGCTTGAGTTACTGAAAGACAAAGGTCAAGTGACCCATATAGAACGACGCTGCTTGCGGGCGGCAGCCAGAAGAGTAGATCCCGCAACTCGCTCGGCGCCACGCGTAACATGTTTGCCATCGGAATTGTGATTGGCTTCATCTCCCGGCTTGGCCTCAGATCAATGAGGATGACATCCTCCGATTGATGCAACAAGTTGTAAAGCTCCTCCGTGGAAATAAGTTCTATCGCGCGGCGTCCTTTCATGTCCGATGCATTACTAAAAATCGGGGCGCGACCAGACGGTCGTAGCTCGGATGCTTGCGCCCGCAGTACTCCGTGTTCGTCGTGCATGATGAGGAAGGCACTGCAAAAGAGAGCTACGGACGGTATCGCGCAGAAGACCCAAAATGGATACACGGTCACCTCACCGAAGGAATCCCTTCGCCTTTTGTGCTGCTGGCTCGAACCAGACTATCGATGCCACAGAAGCTTGTCCTCTCGATCATTGAAGCGAATTCCCCGCTATTCAAGGCGCTTCCTGCGATATCCAATAACTATCTCGTGCCGAAGCAATCTTTGCGCCGGGCGCCAGCACTGCGACTTGTAGAGAGTGAAACCCCGGTTGCGGGCTACTTGGTTCGAACGTCAAGATATATCGACTTCGGAGATGGCTCGCAGCCCTGTCCGCACAATTCTGCAGATCCGCTTCACCGCGGAATCGGAAAAATTCTCCGCCTGTGAGTTCTGCTAACGTGGCAACCGTGTTCTTCTCCATCGAGCTTGTGGCCATGTTGAGCGGATTGATGGTATGGAGTCTGCCGAATAATTCAACACCGCCCGACCTAAACGTGAAGCTATCAATCGATACATCGCTGGAGTTTGCGGCGTGGAGCACTGACGTCATACCGTACTCAACACTTCCGTGGTCGTGCTCGCCCGAAATGAGAAATATCTCCTTCTGATCACCAACCGGGGCTCTACGAAAATACCCAATTGCCAAGTCCACCGCGTCAAACAGCGCAGCGTGAGAGTTTCCCTTGGAAATCGAACCGAGAGTGTTCCTGATCAACTCTGGATCGGAGGTGAATTCTTGTACTAAGTGTGGACTGCCGTCGAAAGTCAGAATCGCGATTTGACTCCCGGGTTTCGCTAGGAAACTGTCAAGTGTGTCAGAAAGCTCGGCAATCTGGCTCAATCCCTTCATCGCGTCACGTCCAGTCTGAACCACCAGAACGAGCGCGACAGGTTTCGCTTCTGCTTTTTTGTCGAGGTGGAATTGCTGTTCAATTCCGTTGTCCTTTAGTGAAAAGTCGGTTGCCGAGAGACCAAAGTCTACCTCTCCGGAATTCAGCTCTACCAGTACAGGGATCGATACGTTCACCGCGGCACTGGCCGGCGACTGGGTTTGAGCGTTGAGCGCCGGTCCCAAGCACAGCATCCCAGCAGCACAGATACCGCAAACACTCCTCATAGGTACTTGACCGCCCTTCTTGTGCTTCACAGCGAACTCTCGAGTTTGTCTAGACGCGCAATCATAACTGGAAGTGGCCCTTGCTTCTCATAGAAAGAATCGATGAAGGGGAAGCCTTTCTATGAGTTGCGGATAGCTGATTCCCTTATCTGCGATAAGAATTGCAGCTATGACTGTCATTTGAACTTTATGAGCGCTGAAAAGCGGTTGTCTTCGCCACGTGCTCTCATATGCTTTCAGCGCCTAACCTCCAGCTCCAGCAAGCCTGAAAGCCTCAGCGGATGGCGCGCGTTCGACGATATGCCCACCAACAAGAGATAGCGCTCAGAGCAATCAAAATATAGATCGGGATATGGATGGCAGTCGCTACAGCACTGACAACCACGAGAGATAGCCACGGTACGCTCGACTTCATCGCCTTATATTTTGATCGTCGGTTCAACACTTCGAGAAAAAATAGACTGATGACAAATGCCGTAATTCCAACGCAAGCGATTGCCATATGAGCCCGCCAGGGGGGGAGCCAGGGCAGTGTGACAGTCCCTGACTTTGTGAGAGCATCCTGCACAATAAGGGCACTGTAAATTCCACAGGCTGCTCCAAGTCCAGCTATAACGATTGCCGCGGGCGTTGGGTCCGTCTGCCACTCAGGGGCAGGCAACCTATATTTCTTCTTGTTTTTCGTCACTTTCAACCATCTAGGCGCGGGTTTAACATTACTGTTGTCCCTTTCCGGCCGGGTGTTCGAGGATATCTTCAGAACTAACCTCCGTCACTGACTTCTTTGCGCGTTTCGCGCTCTTCCTCCTTATACCCGTTTCGGTCAGCCGAGACGCGATGCCGCACGTCAATAGTTTTTATGCGCCATCAGGCTTTCCCGTTGAGGCGAGAGTTAGATCATCCTTTTGCACGTATTTCACAAATGGATGACTTCATCCTTGAAATGTACTGAGCTCATCGGTTTCTGACGCAGACTGAGAGTCATGAAAATTCTCGCAAGTGCATGATAATAAACTCACAGAGGAGGCTTCGATGTTGTTTGGGCCAGATGCCAATTGGAAACCCTATAAAGTCTGATCAGTCATAAAAATCTTTTCGGCTATCCTTTCGATATCATCGGCCATCAAACGATTTGAAGACGACAATAGACCGAATTCGTAATCTGCGAAGTCGCAGAGCTTTTTTAGACGCTAAGTGTAAGGTTGATACGAGTGAATTGTGTGAAGACAACGCGGCGTCCACAATTTTGGTCATCGATGGTTTTCGTCGCGCTGACGATCTGCGTTTTCAGTTGGGGTCTCGGATATAAGCTCTCTCTCTATAAACCTCATCAATCCAACGCCCACCTTATTATTCAGGCTAAGCTTCTTTCAAAAAACGAGCGCGCTGTTACAAAAAAGAGTGACGTAAACGGAGACTATTTACCTCCGGTGCCGACTCAAGAAGCGCTGCCATTTTGCATCGCGCTCTGCTTAGCGGCTATCGCGCTGAACCCGTCGACCTTCGTTCTTTCTAGAATTGAGCCTGCCATATCCTGGCATCGACGTCGCTCGACAAGTTTTACCAGTTTCTTTTTCCTTCCCCCCCCGATCGTCAGCTAAGGCCCCCCTAGCGGCTGCTGAGAGTTCCGATGCGAATATGCATCGGTATCCCCTTCGCACCGCACAGAAGGATGGCACCTCCGCGCGAAAAATCGTGCAGAGGCCGGAGATATTAAATCTCCCTTCACCGATTGCTCATTGGGGCACGTCATGATTGAGAATTTTAAATTGAGAGTGTTTCGAGTCGTTGCTGACACCCGGAACTACCGCCGGGCAGCAGATGAACTCCATTTGACTCAACCCGCCGTTACAGCGCAGATCAAATCATTAGAAGAAAATCTAGGTATCGCACTCCTGGATCGCATAGGCCGCGATATCAGTCTGACACCCGCTGGAACCACACTCCTGCAATATGTCCGAAAAATTGAGTCTATTTCCAACGAAGCCGTGGCAGCATTGGCCCCTTTTGGTGGGCAGGAGGGGATGGACTTGCGTATCGGTGCCTCCCAAACAGTTGCTGTGTACTTCCTTCCTCAGTTCCTTTTGCGGCTCCAGTCGGAATGGCCAAAATTGCGGCTGCACATAACTGCGGGGAGTACCAGTGAAATCCTGAACGCTCTTAGCGTGCACCAAATTCAAATCGGTTTGATCGAGTCACCGGCCTTCCGTCCTGACATGAAGATCGAAGCGTTTGGAGAAGACGAGTTGGAGCTCATCGTTCCATCGAACCATCGGTGGGCGAAGAGATCCATTCTTACTGCAGCGGAATTGGTCCAAGAACCCATCTTGCTTCGAGAGGTTGGTTCTGGCATGCGTCGTTTTGTCGAAGAGTATCTCGAAGGTAACGGCGTTCTGCGAAGCCAGCTACGCACTTCCATCGACATAAGCTCCAATGAAGGGATTATTGCTGCGGTTGAAGCAGGCCTGGGCGTGGGATTTGTTCCTAGGATGGCTTTGACCAAGACGCTCGAATTGGGTTGCATACGAACCGTACAGCTCGATAACGGTCCGATTCGACGCGAGCTCAGCATTGCACTGCTTCATGGACCTGAGCCCAGGGGACCCGCTGCGCAATTACTTGAGCTTGTAAGGGCGAGCCGACTCGCACCAAGCCGACTCAGCCTTAGAAATCGATCACATGAATCCTTGACCAGAGTCGTTCCAATTGCCACCTCGAAAGCAGGTGCCACTTGCTGAGTATGACGCCGCGCGAAACGAAAACAATTCTGATGGTAGAAGGCGATCCAACGCTTCGACATTCGCGCGATCTCCTGCTTTCAACACTTGGTATTCCCATTCGAGTGGCAAGCGATTACAAAGATGTTTGTCTGTCGGATTCAGGCTGCTTTTGTTTGGTCACAATCAGCCTCTCACCTAGTCAGACCGAGGCCGCCAAGGTGGCTGAATTAGTCAGGAGACGATGGCCCACCGCGAGAATATTGCTGCTAGGTACGCTTTCTGCAGCGATCGATGATCCTCTATATGACGAGATTGTGGATGCCAGATTCAATCCATCGGCCCTCGTTGAAGCTTGCCAGCGGCTTTTAGGAACTTCAGGTGCTGACTTGGGGGTGCGTCGTGAACGGTGAACATTGTTACTCGACGAAGTCGTACTCCTCTCGTTCCATAGAAACCCGATGCACAGAGTTTCCAACTTCCAGACCAACTTCCTTGAAGATGTTGCAGCCGTCATCGACGGTACAGCTTACTTCGCGGAACAACACTCGCTCAAAACATTTCGATAGGTGGTTCCATGCGGCATAAGCGAATCCTGTGGATCGCAGTAGTTGTTGTCCTTGTTCTTGCAGCCTATGCGCTGTTTGCTTTCTTTCGCACGGCCAAAACTCCTGTTGAGCAACCCCGCACTGCGGCAGTCGTTACTGTGACGCGCGGCAATCTGGCAAGTTCCCTCACGATCGCCGGTCAGTTTCAGCCCTATCAGCAGGTCGACCTTCATGCCAAGGTTTCTGGCTTTATCCGTTGGATTGGAGTGGATATCGGCGACAAAGTTCATCAAGGGCAAGTTCTAGCTAAACTCGAAGTACCGGAACTCCAGGATCAATATCAAGGAGCGCAAGCCGACGTTCGCCACACCCAGTCGGAAATCAACCGCGCGCAAAGCGAAGTCCTCAGCGCCCAGTCCACCTATTCCGCACTGCACGCCGAGTACACTCGTCTAGCCGAAGCCTCCAAACAAAGGCCTGGTCTCATCGCGGAACAAGAGCTAGACGATGCGCGCGCCAAAGATCAGCAGGCTTCCGCACAGATTAGCGTTGCGAAGGCTTCGCTCGAGGCGATGCAACAGGAACTAGGGGTGTCGAACGCTACTAGCCACCGTTTCCAAACACTTACCAATTATGAAGAAATCGTCGCACCGTTCAATGGCGTCGTCACGATGCGTTATGCCGATACCGGGTCCCTCATCCAGGCAGGACAAGACTCCAACACCCAGACCCTCCCCGTGGTCCAGGTGGCACAAAGCGATTTGCTTCGGTTGCGCATGCCTGTGCCTGAAAGCGACGTGCCGTACATCGCGATCGGCGGCGACGTTCAGGTGAAGATCAGTTCCACAGGCCGCCTCCTGACCGGGAAGATCGTCCGATTTACGAGGGCACTCGATACCAACACCCGCACGATGCTGACCGAGGTAGATGTCCCAAACCCCGATCTGGTTCTCGATCCGGGAATGTATGCCGAGACCACCATTCAGCTTCAGCAAAGAAATGACACACTCATCCTGCCATCCCAGGCCATAGTCCAGGACGGTGACCAGAGCTACGTGCTCGTTGTGACTCCTGCCAATCGAGTGGAGAGGCGGAATGTCACGCTCGGCATTCAAACCTCGAATCGGTCGGAGATCACCGGTGGGTTGCATGCCGGCGATATGGTCATCGCCTCAGGTCAGACTAGTTATCAACCTGGAGACCTCGTCTCTCCGCACGCCGCGTTTATTCCAACTGCGGCTCAAGAGGTGAGTGAATAATGTCTTCGTTCTCTATTAAATATCCTTTTTTTGTCCTGATGTTTTGTTTGATGGTGGTCGTCGTCGGGGTAGCCACGGTCGCACGTATGCCGGTGGATCTTTTCCCCGAGATCAACATTCCCGTCGTTGTGGTAGCTACCTTCTATGCGGGCATGCCTCCTCAGCAAATCGAAGCAGATATCACCGACAGCTATGAGCGCTTTTTTACCCTGGGAAGCGGAATCAACCATATCGAATCGCGCTCACTGCCCGGGGTGAGTCTGATCAAGATCTACTTTCAACCAGGTACGGACGCTAATGCTGCGGTCAGCAACATTTCCAACCTTGCGATGGCGAACTTAAGGCGTCTTCCACCCGGCACGTTGCCACCGGTGGTGCTGAAGTTTGACGCCTCGAATCTCCCAGTATGCCTCGTTACGCTAGAAGGTAAAGGCCTAAACCAGACCCAACTGAAAGATCTTGCGCAGTTCTCGGTGCGTAACCAGATCGCCAATGTGCCGGGTGCCTCGGTTCCCCAACCGTACGGCGGCAAATATCGACAGATCCAGGTGTATGTCGATCCGGTAAAGCTGGAAGCGCACCAACTCTCGGTTATGGACGTTGTGCAATCGGTGAATCAATCGAACCTGATTCTCCCGGCCGGTGATGTTCGAATCGGCCCAAAGGATTACAACATCTATGCGAATAGCCAGATTCCAGTCGTTGATCAAATCAATGCCATGCCGATCAAGACGGACAAGCAGGATCAAGTTGGAGGGAACGTCTTTGTAGGAGACGTTGGAAAAGCGGTGGACTCGGGCCAGCTTCAATACAATATCGTTCGCGTGAATGGCCAGCACTCCGTATACATTCCAGTACTCAAGCAGGGGGGCGGCTCCAACACGATCGCAATCGTGAATGGAATTCGAGAAGCAGTAAAGCACCTTCTGGATGTTCCCAAGGTCTTGAAGACAAATGTTGTCTTCGACCAATCCGTCTTCGTAAAGATTGCAGTAAAGAACGTGATCAACGAGGGGACCATCGGTTTATGTTTGACGGCGCTAATGATCCTTCTCTTCCTTGGAAATGTGCGCGCCACCATATCGGTTCTGCTTTCCATTCCCATTTCTTGCCTCGCCGCCTTCATCGCGCTCAATTTGGGAGCGAGCACGATCAATACGATGGTCCTTGGCGGAATCGCACTGGCGCTCTCGCGACTTATCGACAACTCCGTGGTCGTCCTCGAGAATATCTTCCGCCACATGGAGCTGGGCGAGCCACCCGTCGAAGCTGCAATCAATGGAGGAAAGGAAGTCCAGCTTGCTGTGCTGGCTGCCACGTGTAGTACCAGCATCGTCTTCTTTCCCGTGATCATGCTGGTCGGTGTGAGCAAGTATCTCTTCACCGCGCTTGCTCTCGCCGTCGTGCTGGCTCTCTTCGCGTCGTATGTGGTCGCGATGACCGTTGTGCCCCTGTTCTGCGCGAAGTTTATCCGCTTGGAGCCAGGGCACGGACATAGCACGCATGGCACGGATGCAGGTGCCGAAGAGGCAGTCGACGAGGTGATTGCAGAACAAAGGACACCTCCACCTAACGTGTTCAAACGTATTGTTATCGGGTTCAATCGGCAATTTGAGCGGCTACAACATGCCTATGAGAAAGCCATCGCAGTGTGCCTGGAGCGACCTGTACTGGTCGTTTGCGGTTTCGCTGCATTCGTCATTCTCAGTTTTGCGCTATTTCCTTTTCTTGGGGTCGCGTTCTTTCCTCGAACAGATCCGGGGCAGTTTGTTGTAGATGTCAAGGTTCCACCTGGAACCCGGCTCGAAGTGACGGACCAATACGTCGCCAAGATGGAGGACGACATACGCAGGGTCGTTGCTCCGAAAGATATGAATATGATCGTCTCCAATATCGGCATCACACCCGATCTTTCGGCGATCTACACCAGCAACTCCGGAATGCACACAGCCTTCATCCAGGTCAGCCTCCAGGAGGATCACAAGACCAGCAGTTTCGTTTATATGCAGCGTTTGCGTGAGAAGTTCGCCAACGATTTTCCGGACGTGAATACCTATTTCCAAACAGGCGGTCTCGTCGATTCTGTCGTCAACCAAGGACAACCTGCGCCCATTGACATTCGTGTCGGTGGCAGCGATCTCGACGGGACGTTTGCTTTCGCACAGAGTGTCGCAGCAAGAGTCAAAGCTTTAAGCTCCGTCAACGACGTCCTCATTCCGCAGGACATGGATTACCCAGGCTTGGAACTCAATATCAATCGGGAACATGCGGCGCTATTGAATATCTCGCCTCAGGCAGCGATCGACGGTGTCATTACGGCCCTTACTTCGGACACAATGATCGCGCCCAGTTTCTGGGTCGACCCGAAGACTGGGAATAATTATTTTTTGAGCGTGCAATATCCCGACAACCAGATTAAAACCCTGACGGACTTCAAACAGATACCCTTGCGAGCTCCCGGCGCAGCAACGACCACTCCACTGGAATCCCTTGCATCGATCAAGGAGATCAATACGCCCACGGAGGTCGATCACTATCAGCTACGCCGCAGCTTCGATATCTATGTCATGCCGAAGAAGGAAGATCTCGGACTCGTGAGCAAGCAGGTCAATCAAGTGCTGAAAGGAATGCATCATTCCTCTCAGATCACCGTCGCAGTAGGTGGCGCAGTGTCAGACATGCACAGCTCGTTTACTAGCTTCGGTATCGGTCTCATCCTCGCCATCGTCTTGGTCTACCTCATCCTTATGGCCCAGTTCGCGTCCTTCTCCGATCCCTTCATCATCCTGCTGGCAATCCCGCCGGGACTTTCCGGAGTCGTGCTGTTTCTACTCGTGACGGGTACGACCCTCAATGTCATGTCGCTCATGGGCGTCATCATGATGACAGGAATTGCGGTCTCGGACAGCATCCTCATTGTCGAGTTCGTTGGCACGCTTCGTTCCCATGGGCATCCCATCAAGCTTGCCCTTGCAGAAGCGTGCAAGGTGCGTCTGCGTCCCATTCTGATGACGACCCTGGCTACGATTCTCGGCCTCATTCCAATGGCACTCGCACTTGAGCCGGGCAGTGAGCAATATGCGCCACTGGCTCGCGCTATTCTGGGCGGCCTGACCGTCTCGGGTATCGTCACCGTGTTTCTGGTGCCCACAGCCTATCTGCTCATCCATCGCAAAGAAGCTCATGAAGACCAAAGCGAAGTCCCAGTGGGCGAGGTGATCCATGCATAACCGTATTCAGTTTCTGATCCTTTGGCTCGTTGCAACTCCACTCACCCTCGGTGCGCAAGAGAGGACGGCGGCTTTGCCCGATGCACCACATCTTCAGTTGCAGTTGCAACAGTCGGGGCTGGTCCGCACCTCTCCTGCCGCAGACCCTCCCTCCGCCAGTCCACCGGCAGCTGCGGCAGGACTCACTCTTACCCGTCAGCAGGCCGAGCAGCTTGCTCTGAAGAACAACCCAAGGATTAGCGTTGGTGATCTATTAGCTCGCGCACAGAAGGAGCATGTCCGCGTAGTCCGATCGGCGGAATTCCCGACTCTCAACGGAGAGCTGACGGGGGTGGATGCCGAAGAAGCGAGTCGTATATCGACCGGCTCTCTCTCGGCTTCAAGACTGCTGTATCACGTCGGCGCCGGAGTTGAACTGGATCAGCTGATTACAGACTTCGGTCATACACGCAACCTCGTCGCCTCGTCTTCTTTCCAGGCTAAGGCATCCAGTCAGCAAGCTGATGCGACGCGCGAGGATATTATTCTCACCGTTGACACTGCGTTCTACAACGCACTCGAAGCACAAGCTACTCTGCAGGTTGCCAAGAGTACGGTCAAGGCGCGTCAGGATGTAGGAGATCAAGTCAACGCTCTCACGGCGAGCAAGCTAAAGTCGACGCTCGATCAGAGCTTTGCCCAGGTGAATCTGTCCCAAGCGAAGCTGTTAGACCTTGATGCACAGAACCAATACGACGCTGCGATGGCAAATCTTAATGAGGTGCTGGGAACCACTAACGACGATCAATATCAACTTATCGACGACCCGACACCGCCGGACCCCGTTGCTCCATCTGCCGAGGGAGTTATTACGATGGCATTGCAGCAGAGGCCTGATCTTCTTGCTCAGAAGGCAGCTCATGAATCAGATGTGCGCTTCGCCCGTGCCGAACGCGACCAGCTATTTCCAACCATATCGGGCCTGGGAGATGTCGGATATACACCCGTCGGATCAAGCGAGTACTTCGACTCCAACTGGTATGGAGCGGCGGGCGTGAACGTAGGCATCCCGATCTTCAATGGCTTCAAATACCACTCCGAGGCGGCCGAAGCTGGTCTTCGTGCGAAAGCCTCTGACGAGCAAAGCCGCATTCTCATCAATCGGATCGTGCGTGACGTGCGCACAGCATGGCTCAAGGCTCAAACGGCACAACAACGGATGACGGTGGCCGCTGAGCTCGTAAAAGAAGCCAACACTGCGCTCGATCTCGCCGATACACGGTATCGCCTGGGACTGAGCTCCATCGTCGAGTTGAGCCAGGCTCAGCTACAACAAACTCAGGCACAGATCGACGATGCCAACGCTCGCTTTGACTACGAGGCAGACATCGCCGCACTGCGGTTTCAAAGTGGATCTCAGCCGTAAAGCAAGAGGAAAGCGGAACATCATGCTCGCGAAACCAAAAATGGATCGCATCCTATTCGCAACAGATTTCCTGTCCAGTTCACGTCTCGCGTTGGACTATGCTGTTGCGTTCGCACGACACTTTGAGGCGACCGTCATCATGGTGCATGCTCTGGAACTTTCTAACCCGGCAAGAGAGGCGGAAACAGAAACCTCTCTGCCAAGCCTTACCAGGAGGCACGCGGATGAGCGATTGCATGCGCTTGCACACGGGGTCCGAAACGCTGGTGTCACGGTGGAAGCGTTCATCGAGGACGGCATACCCGCAGAGGTGATCACTCGCGCGGCGGACCGGCACTCGGCAGATCTCCTCGTTCTCGGTGTACACGGAGTTCATCGCGGCTTATCCCACCTGCTGGTCGGGTCTAACACGGAGAAGATCCTCCTCTCTACGAGTTGTCCAACAATGACGGTAGGCGCTCATGTTTTTACCGGTGTAGACCCGGACTTGCATTTCAAAGAGATTCTGTACTTCACTGACTTCACTCCAGAAGCTGCAGCGGCTGCACCGTATGCCGCTTTTCTCGGACGATCGTTCCACGCACCCGTCGATGTATGTCAACTGCTGACCGACAATGTTCCGACCGATCCGGCATTCTGGCAGGAATTTTCAAAGGAGTACGAAGGGGCGATTCGGCAGGCTCACCCTGAATTGGACACTCATCGGGAGATCGCAACGTTTGATGTCGGTCGTGGGGTCGAATTTGAGGAAATCATCGATCGTGCGCGGGTTCAGCAAGCGGGCTTGATCGTCCTGGGTGCGCACGCCGAATCTCAACTAGCACGCCATCTTCACACGAGTTTTGCATATCAACTTCTTTCCCGGGCAACGTGCCCGGTAATTTCAATTCGTCCCGCTCCAGCGGAAGCCTCATGACGAAATCTATCCAACGTGGAGCGAATGCATGAAGCAGACCTTCGGAATCAAGCGGATTTTATTTGCGACAGACTTTCTCGAGAGTTCGCGGTTGGCCTTGGATTATGCGGTCGCATTCGCGCATAGGTTCAGAGCTACGCTGGTCTTCTTGCACGCAGTCGAACTGCCACCGTCGGCAGAGGCGGCCGAACTGGTGACTGCCAGGGCGAGCCTATCGCGTCAAGCGGCCGAAGAGCGTCTCAAGGCCTTCGCCGCCGGAGTGCGCCGAACAGGAATTGAAGTTGATATCCTCATAAAAGATGGGACACCCTGTCAGGTTGTGCTTGCCGCCGTGAAAGAGGTTGCGCCGGATCTTCTGATACTCGGTGTGCATGGCGTTCATCGCGGTCTTGGCCACCTTCTGATCGGATCAAATACAGAGAAAATCTTATTGTCGGTGTCCTGTCCTACGCTGTCGGTCGGTGCTCACGTGTTAGCCGGGATTGATCTGCAACTCAACCTGAGCGAAATTCTCTATTGCTCCGATTTCACGCCACAAGCTGCTGCCTCTGCCCCCTTTGCCCTGTGGCTGGGCTCCGAGTTCAACGTCCCGGTGGAAGTATGCCATTTGGCGCCCACACCGCTGGAAAATGACGCAGACATTGCATACAAGACGGCTGAACTGTACTGTGACGAACTCAAGCGTGATGCTCCCGAAATTGCAGAATCCTGGTGCACACCGGCTTTCCAACTGCGGCACGGACTTACGCTCGATCAAATCGTGACGCGGGCTGAGGCCGAGACGGCTGGGCTCATCGTCCTTGGGGTCCACCCAGATTCGCAGTTTGGCCGGCATTTGCACACCAGCTTCGCATACCAATTGCTCACGAAAGCGGTCTGCCCTGTGCTAACCATTGGATCCAAGGACCATCATGATTGACCCTCTCTTTTCACCCGTGGTCTCGAGTGCAGCGAATCGACCGAAGGCTCGGTCACAACGCAACGCAACAAACAGCTGTAGCGTTCAACAAACATTACGGTTAGGGTGTCAACCGAAGGCAATACTGCTCGCCACAGGTCTTCTGTCTGCAAAGAACCGAGAGACGCACCGGAGGTCTGAAACAGCGGTGCGTGGAGCGTTTTCGAGTATGCATACACAATGTTCATTGCGTTCCGCTTCGGTCGTTTGCGCGATCATTTTTGTCCTCTCAGGCTGCAAGGACCAAAAGAAAGCGTCCCCCGCTCCCCCAGCGGCTTCGGTAGCTACGGTGCAGCGAGGAAACATCTCTCACCTGCTAAGCGTTGCTGGACAATTTCAGGCCTATCAAGTCGTCGATATCCATGCGAAAGTGGCGGGTTATGTGCGACACATCTACGTCGATATCGGGGATCGTGTTCACGCGGGAGAAGTCTTGGCGACATTGGACGTTCCCGAATTACATGCACAGTATCGAAATACGCGATCCGAAGCACTGCGGTCTCAGGATGCAATTACCGCAGCAGAACATGAAGTCAGTCGCGCCCAGGCCCTTCACGTCGCCGTGCAAGCCAATTACGACCGACTGGCCGCGGCTGCTGCGCAGCGACCAGGCTTGATCGCAGCGCAGGAACTCGATAATGCGCGTTCCCAGGCCGACGCGACCCTCGAGCAATTGAATGCGGCTACCGCTCACCTGGCCGAAGCACGAGAGGGCGCCGACGCAGCCAGTGCCGACCAGGAGCGAGTCGGCGACCTTGAAGCGTATACCAAGGTGATCGCGCCATTAGACGGCGTGGTTGCATGGCGTTATGCCGATACAGGCGTTCTGCTCCAGGAGGGAACCAACTCCGAAACGCAGGCGATGCCCCTGATCAAACTGGCCCAGAGCGGCCTGCTCCGACTGCGTGTGCCTGTTCCCGAAGATGCCATTAAGTATGTCCATATAGGCGACGTCATGCAGATTCGAGTCGATGCCATCGATGAGAGCTTCAGCGGCAAAGTCGTTCGGTTCACACGGAATCTGGATCTCGCCACGCGAACCATGGAGACAGAGGTGGATGTACCCAATCCGACGCTCGCAATTACGCCCGGCATGTATGCCAACGCCTATCTTAAATTGGCCCACGTCGACGGTGTACTGACCATACCCATCAGTGCCGTTCAGGGCTCGGGCAATACCGGCACCGTCCTTGTACTGAACGCAAACAATCACGTAGAACAGCGGACCGTCCACGTCGGGCTTCGCGGGTCAACGCTGATTGAAGTGCAGAGCGGTTTGCATGAAGGGGACCGCGTCGTCGTTGGAGATGCCGCCAACTACCACAATGGGGAACAAATTTCTCCCCGGCCACAGCAGGAACCTGCAAGCGACGTCATGCATGAAGAAGGCGGAGTCACTGACACGCAGGATGCCGACGGAGGCAGCAAATAATGCCAAGGTTCGCGCTGCGTTATCCATACACCGTTCTGATGATCTGCCTGGCCATTCTCGTCGTGGGGATTGCAAACATGATCTCCATGCCGGTCGACCTCTTCCCGGATATCGATATGCCCGTGGTGGTTGTGGCGACGTTCTACGCCGGCATGCCTCCCGCGCAGATTGAAGCGGATATCACCGACACCTTCGAGCGATTTTTCACTCTCGGCGCTAACATCGATCACATCGAATCGAAGTCAATGACTGGTGTCAGCCTGATCAAGGTATATTTCCGACCGGGCACCAATGGTGATTCCGCGTTGAGTAATATTGCGACCTTGGCACTCGCCGATCTCCGCCGACTCCCACCCGGCACCCTCCCGCCCGTCGTCCTTGGGATGACAGCCTCCAGTGAGCCCATTTGCCTCGTGACCCTGGAAGGCAACGGCCTCAATCAGACCCAGCTAAAAGATCTGGCGCAATTCAACGTGCGTGATCAAATTGCCAACGTGCATGGCGCTTCGGTCCCGCAACCGTTTGGTGGAACCTACCGCCAGATTCAGGTGTACGTCGATCCACTCAAGCTCGAAGCCAACAACATGAGCGTGATGGATGTTGTAGGCAGTGTCAACGACTCGAACCTCATTCTTCCAGCTGGTGATGTCCGCATTGGCACAAAGGATCTGAACATCTACGCCAATAGCCAAATCCCCACGCCGGGAGCGATCAATTCCATTCCGTTGCGCTCGGTGGGTAACGCTTCGGTATTGGTGGGTGATGTCGGCCACGCTGAGGATTCACACGCCATCCAAACAAACATCGTTCGAATCAATGGACAAAAATCAGTCTACATTCCCGTACTCAAGCAGGCCGGCAAGAGCAACACCATCACGATTGTCAATGGAATGCGCGCGGCGATCGCTAAGCTCGTCGACGTTCCTTCGAATCTGAAGACTGCGGTGGTCTTCGATCAATCCGTCTTCGTCAAAGGGGCCATCCGAAACCTTCTCAAGGAAGCAGGCATCGGCCTTCTCCTGACCGGGATCATGATCCTCATCTTTCTCGGTAGCCCGCGTGCAACCATTGCAGCCTTGATCGCGATCCCGTTGTCTATCTTGACATGCTTGCTGATTGTGAGCGCGATGGGTGGTTCCATCAACACTATGCTGCTTGGCGGATTAGCGCTGGTTTTATCGCGCTTGATCGATAATTCGGTCATCGTATTGGAAAATATCTTCCGATTTATGGAAGAGGGAGCATCTCCGGAAAAGGCGGCCGGCGACGGCGGTACGGAAGTTGCACTCCCAGTATTTGCAGCTACGGTCACAACCTCCGTCGTCTTTTTTCCGGTCTTCCTGCTGAGTGGAGTCAGCAAGTACATCTTCACCGATCTCGCGTATGGAGTCGTCTTTTCGATCTTTGCTTCTTATCTCTTTTCAATGACGCTCGTTCCATTGTTTGTCGCTAAATTTATTCACCCGAAGCCGAGGGCTGAACAAACCGTCTCCCACGAAGAAAACAGGGAAGTAGAGGCCACTGAGACGCCGACGGCGGAATCAATTGCCAGCAAGCAGAAAAAGCCGTCGATCTTTCAGCGTGGTCTGGAGAGATTCAACACGCTTTTCGCTGGAATGCTCGAGCGTTACGAGCGGGCAGCGTACTGGATGCTCGGCAGACCCGGGCTCGCCGCTGCAGTGATGCTTGGCGCCATCGTATTGGTCATCGCGCTGTTCGCCCCGTTTCTTGGTCGAGCCTATTTCCCCAGAACCGACCCCGGCCAATTTATCATCAATGTAAAAATGCCGAGTGGCACCCGCATCGAGGTGAGCAACGACGAAATCGCCAAGGTGGAGAACGTCATCAAGCAGGTCGTGGCTCCTGCTGACCTCGGCATGATCGTTTCGAATATTGGCGTAACTCCGGATTTGTCCGCCATCTATACCTCAAACTCGGCCATGGACACTGCGTTCGTTCAGGTGAGCCTCAAAGAAGGGCACAAGACCGGGAGCTACGCGTACATCGCAAAAGTACGCGATGCGCTCTCGTCTCAACTACCGCAGCTCAGCACCTACTTTCAAGTCGGTGGTCTCGTCGACTCCGTCGTCAATCAGGGCCAACCGGCACCTATCGATATTCAAATTTCCTCGAACGATCAACAGGCTGCGTTCGCTCAAGCCCAGAGCCTCGCCAACAAGCTCCGAAGCTCCAGTAGTGTCTCCGCCGTATTTATTCCCCAGGACTTGAAGTATCCAGGGCTTGAAATGGATATTGATCGCGAACGTGCCAGCCTGATTGGACTGACTCCCAAGAATGTCGTCGACAATGTGATTACGGCTCTTACTTCCAATGGCGTGATTGCACCCAGCTATTGGATTGACCCTAAGACCGGCAATAACTACATGCTCACCGTTCAATATTCCAATCCGCAGATTGGGCACATGAATTTGGAGGAGTTGGGAAACATTCCTCTCCGCGGCAAGAATAGCGAAAGCTATACGCCGCTTCGCTCTGTCGCCTTTATGAAACAGATCAACACTGCAACCGAGGTGGACCACTACCAGTTGCGGCGCGTGATCGACATTTATGTCTTACCCAAGGCAGAAGCACTGAATTCCGTCAGTGATCAGGTGAACCGCGCCATCAAGAACGTCCCCACGGCCAATGGTATCCGCGTGCTCGAGCATGGAGCTGTGCAGAGCATGAACGAATCCTTCATCCGATTCGGACTGGGTTTGATGCTGGCTGTTGTCTTGGTTTACCTCTTGTTGATGGCTCAATTCACTTCTTTCATCGAGCCATTCATCATCTTGATGGCGGTTCCTCCAGGGCTGGCAGGCGTCATTGTCATCCTGGTGATTACCGGGTCGACCTTGAATGTAATGTCTCTGATGGGAGTGATCATGATGGTGGGCATCGTCGTTTCTAACAGCATTTTGATCGTCGAGTTTGCCGGTATCTTGCATGAGCGTGGAACTAGCTATCGAGACTCCGTCGTGCAGTCCTGTAAAATTCGCCTGCGCCCTATTCTCATGACGTCTCTTGCAACGCTGCTCGGAATGATTCCGATGGCTCTGGGCCTCGAGGCGGGAAGCGAGCAGTACGCCCCTTTGGCTCGAGCAATCATCGGCGGGCTGTCGGTTTCGGTCGTAGTGACGGTGTTCCTCGTGCCGGCAGTCTACATGCTGGTCTATGGACGGAAGGATAGGGCAGCAGAACAGGACAAGAAGGCCCATAAGCTGGAACAGCATTTGCTACCAGCGGGTCCGGAGCAAGATCTCCTGCCTGGTGGCGGACCTGCGTGATGAGAGTATTTAGTGTTTGAGAAACTCTGAGCGGATATTAAGTCCGTAACGCGTACCGACCCCTTACTAAATCGACTTTGTAGACCTGATCGGATCGTGCCATTCATCGGTTGTGGAGCAACAAACGATGGGTAGAATTTGGTGACCGTCTCGCTTATAGGAGAAATGATGAATGCTCTTGTCCTCACCTGCTGTGCGCTCTTCTTATTCACCGGTTCCGGCAACGGATGGTCACAGGACGCTGACATGGAGCACCATGTGTTCCCCGTCGGAGCGATCAATTACTTTGGCTATGGTGGTTTGCCCTTGCAGAAGGTTCGTGCGGCGTTACCACTGCACGTTGGAGACTCGTTGACTCACGCAACCTTCTCCAAGAAGCCGATCAACGATGCGGTCCTATCCGTGATTGGTAAGCTACCGACGGATGTAAACGTTACCTGCTGCATTGCCTCTCAGCAACTTGAAATCTTTATTGGTCTTTCTGGTTCGACTTCCCGTCCTGTTCCAAGTGGTCCTATACCCTCCGCCAATGCTCGTCTGGACCCAGAAGGCCTGCGGCTCTATGAACAGGAACAGCCTCTGATTGGGGAAGCCGCAGCTCACGGCACTGGTGGTGAAGATGACTCGCAGGGATACACGATCTCCGATGATCCGGCGCTGAAGGCAGTGAACCTCGCGATGCGTTCCTTTGCCATCGGGCGTGAGTCGGAGTTGCGACATGTGCTTCAAACGTCAGGTGATCCGAAGCAGCGCAGAGCCGCCGCTGCACTTCTAGGTTACGTCCGACGCTCGCCCACCCAGGCTGAAGCCCTGTCACGAGCCATTGAAGATCCAGACGAGGAAGTGCGGAACAATGCGGTCCGGGCTCTTGCCGTATTGTCGGCCGCAACCAAAAAGGATGGCCTGCAGATCAACATTAAGCCCCTAATCAATCTGCTTTACTCAGGCATTTGGACCGATCGCAATAAAGCCAGCTTGCTCCTGATGCGAATGACAGAAG
This sequence comes from Granulicella sp. L46, assembly GCF_009765785.1. Classification (GTDB taxonomy): domain Bacteria; phylum Acidobacteriota; class Terriglobia; order Terriglobales; family Acidobacteriaceae; genus Granulicella. The sequence continues at coordinate 347,047 of NZ_LMUT01000003.1, read as the reverse complement.
CCAGAAATCCAGAGATTCTGAGTTCGCTACGGAAGGAGGCAATGGGACCTCTGGTGGAGGGTGCTTCTTGGATCGACGTTCCCGGGCATTCCACGCCGTTCCTGGTAGTCCTTGGCCGGATTGGATCGATCCGGGACGATAGGCTTTTCGAATTGCTAAAGAACGGCGACAAAGACGCAATCATCGCGGCGGCAACCTCTTCATCTGCGCGAACGGCAGATTGATCACTGCAAGCACGTTTGCGTTCATTGATCCGCTTGACATCGACACGGTATACATCCATCGAAGACCGGCAAGCCCATGGACATAGATGAACGCTTGGCGAGCATCGATGCGTCCTAGACTGTCTGGTATCTAAGCCTAAAAGAAGTTTGAGATGACGGGTCAAGTTGACCCGCTGCCCCTGAATAGCGCGTAGGCGAGGTTGGGATCCCCTGGATGAGCAATGCTTCCAGACAACATAGTTCGCGTTCTCGACCTGCGGCAAATGATAGAGCCGTTTTTTACGAATGCCGAACTGCTAACCGTCAAATGCCGTATCGCGACAAAAGAGAAATATCCCCTCTGGACACCCCTGAAGAGAAAAGAAACCGTTTGTAAAGCGAGAGAAAATCTCAGCAGGCCTGTGTCCTGCCCGCAACGCCGCCCCTGAAATGAGGCGTGCTGCCGCACGCGAATAGGGAAGCCAAGCCTCGCTGAGGGCGCTGCCCTGGCGCGGCGCAAGAGGTCTCCCCATAATTTTTCTGCGAAAAATCACTGCGCTTCGCTTGCCCTTCGGGTGGGCGATACCCCTCCTCATTGCGCCTTGCCGCCCCGCCTTCGCCAGGAGGCGTTCGGCATGTAGGTACATGCCACGCATGGCATGAAAACCAACGGCCAAAGGCCAAGGAGGAAACACCCATGAACACCGTAGCCACGACCCCCACCGTCAACGCTCCCACTCAAAACCCCAAACAGCCGCAGCAAAGGCAGTCGGCGAAAGAGATCATCGCCGCTAACGTGAAAAGTCTCATCGAGCAGCTAGAGGCCGGACACTCCGATGCACTCACCGCGTACCTCAACGCGATGAGTCGCTTTCATTCGTATTCCTTTGGGAACATCCTCGAAATCGCCAGACAACGCCCCGGAGCAACGCGCGTTGCGGGCATGTACGCATGGAACCAGCTTGGCCGCCGCGTGAAGAAAGGCGAGAAGGGCATCCGCATTCTTGCTCCCATCATCGGCATCAAGCGCAAGAGCGATGAAGAGGCAGTGACGGACATCACCAAGCAGAACACCCGCGTCCTTGTTGGATTCAGGAATGCCTATGTCTTTGATGTGGAGCAAACAGATGGCCCCGACCTTCCCCAGATGGAACACGTTCAGGGCGATGCGGGCGAGAACTACGACCGTCTTCTGGCCTTCATTGAAAAGCAGGGCATCGAGCTTGTCTTTACGGAGAAGATCGCGCCCGCGCTTGGCGTGAGCTATGGCGGGCGCATCGCCATCTTGCCCGGACAGTCGAAGGCCGAAACCTTCGCCACGCTGGTGCATGAGCTGGCACACGAACTCCTGATGCATTCCAGCCGCCGCACGACGACTACCAAGACGGTACGGGAGACGGAGGCCGAGGCCATCGCCTTCGTTGTCGGTAAGGCGATTGGTTTACAGACCGGCAATGCCAGCGCCTCTTATATCGCTCTCTACCATGGCAACGCTTCGTTGCTGATAGAGAGCCTTGAAGTCATCCAGCAGGTCTCCGCTGTCATCCTTGCCGCACTCGTATCGTCCGCTACCGAAGAGACTATCCCCGATGCAGAACTGGCGCGGGTGGCGTAATGAAAACTATCCTCGCAATCCTCAATCAGGCCGGAGGCTGGCACCACGGCCTGTATCTCAAGATCGAGAACCCGCCTTATATGGCGTTGGTGATCGAAGCAATGGACGAGTCCGGACCGATGGGACTGCCCGCGCTTTCCGTGGCCCACTACGGCGAACAGAATGGCGACCTCATGCGTGACCCGGAGATGTGCTTCGAACTCGGTCTCGCCGGGGGCACACGTCTGGATGCGTTCTATTGGCGGAACGATTATGTAGCCATCGAGCAGTGGAGCCGCAATATCGTCTGCGACCGCTACGTCCACCTGATCCAGTTGCACGAACAGCACCAGCGATTCGCTGCAACCTGGGACAACAACCTTCGCTTGCAAGGCTTCGCCGAAGCCTTCGACCCGCACAAGCACATACGCGGTTAGCCAAGTTCCCCGCCCACCGGAGCGGAGACAGGGAATCGTGTTCGCTCTACAACCTCACAGCACAACCACGCCCAAAGGAGGGCACCATGCAGAACAGCAGCGCATTCCAATTCATCGCCATCGACCAGATTCACGAGTCCACCACCAACCCACGCCTCACCTTCGAGCAATCCAAGCTCGACGAACTTGCCGAGAGCATCCGGCAACACGGCCTCATCCAGCCCGTTACTGTTCGACCCAACGCCAATGGCTTTGAGATCGTTGCGGGCGCACGACGTTTCCGCGCTTCGCAGCTAGCGGAGTTGTTTTCCATTCCTGCCCGCATCGTCGAATTGGACGACGCAGCCGCCATGGAATGGCAGCTCGTTGAAAATTCTCAACGCGTCGATGTGCATCCCTATGAAGAGGCGCAGGGGTTCCAACGCTTGCTCGACATGCCCGGTTACGACGTGGCCGCGCTTGTCTTGAAATCGGGCAAGAGTGCATCGCACATCTACGCTCGTCTGTCCCTGTTGCAGCTCATCCCCGATGTTGCCCAGGCATTCGTCGAGGAACGCATCACCGCCAGCCACGCCAACCTCATCGCCCGTCTGCCGCAGGAGCATCAAGCCGCAGCCTTCGAGCAGTGCTGGCGCAAGGACTGGAACGACAAAGAGCCGCATCTGCTACCCGCCAAGCACGTAACCGCTTGGATCGAAACGAATTTGTATCTTGCCCTTGCCGATGCTCCGTTCGACCTCGAAGACATCGGCCTCAACCCCGCAGCCGGAGCTTGCGTGACCTGCCCCCGCCACAGCGGATACAACACGTCACTCTTCGCAGATGTTCAGGGTGACCAGTGCCTAGACGGGCTCTGCTACCAAGCCAAAATCGCAGCTCATATCGAACGGGAGCTTGCGGCGCGTCCGCAACTCGTCCAGATCGAGACGACGTGGCGACCCGCCAAGGAACAGCGCCCCGGCATTCTCCCCAAACACTCCTACCGCGAACTCGATACGCCTGATAACTCGGACGCCGAGCCGCTGTGCCCCAACACCAAATCCGCGTTGATCGTCTTTGGACGCCATGCAGGACAGACCATCGCCGTCTGCACCGATGACCACTGCCCGGTACATGACCCTGCCACCGCCGCACGTCTTGCCAAGCAGGAAGCCGATAACCCGGCCCCCGTCATGGAGCCAGCAACCGAAGAGGAAACGGAAGAAGCGGAGGAACAGCGTCGAGCCGACTATGAGCAGCGTCGCAAGGAGCACGAAGCCGAAGAACAGCGTCGCGAGGAGGAACGCAAAGCCGAGTTCGAACGTCGGCAAAAAGAGTATGAGGCCGAGCGGAAGCGCCGGGAGAAGTTGAGCAGGGCCCGCGCCGCGACCTTTGACCGCATACTCGACAATGCTCCGGTTATGTTCACCGGCGCACATCTTCGTGCCTTCCTCCGCTTGCTCGTCCACATCGACCCCTACGAGTTCCTAGAGGAAGTGGTATGAGCGCCGGAGTAAAAATAGGCCACAGAACGCGGCGGGAGCGGTGTTTTGCGGCGGAGTAAAAGTAGTCCACCGCCGGATCTTGGTTTCGTGAGCTGAGTTGCCTTGGCAACGTGGTTCATGGAACACCGGAGGGATGTTCCGAGTGGAGATATACGGGCGGGTACGTCGAGCGGTTCGTGTTGAGGGTCGGAGTCAGCGTGCGGTGGCCCGGGAGTTTGGGGTGTCGCGAGAGACGGTTCGGAAGATGCTCGCGTACGCGGTGCCGCCAGGCTACCAGCGCCAGCAGCCGATCAAGCGACCCAAGCTGGGGCCGTGGATAGGCATGATCGACGCCATTCTTGACGACGACAAGCAGAGGCCGGTGAAGCAGCGGCACACGGCCAAGCGGATCTTCGATCGGCTCAAGGACGAGCACGGGTTCACAGGCGGCTACACGATCGTGAAGGACTACGTGCGTGGCGAACAGGTTCGCAGCCGGGAGATGTTTGTTCCTCTGACCCATGCCCCGGGCGAAGCGCAGGCCGACTTCGGCGAAGCGTTGGTGGTCATTGCCGGGGTGCAACAGAAGGCGCACTACCTGGTCATGGATCTGCCGCACTCCGATGATTGCTTCGTGGCGGCGTTTCCAGCCGAGACGACCGAAGCCTTCCTCGAGGGCCATGTGCGTGCCTTCGCGTACTTCGGCGGCGTGCCCACACGCATCCTCTACGACAACACGAAGATCGCGGTGGCCAAGATCCTGGGTGGAGAAGATCGGCAACGGACGCGGAGCTTCTCCGAGCTGCAGAGTTACTATCTGTTCGCCGATAAGTTCGGACGCCCGGCCAAGGGCAACGATAAGGGCAAGGTGGAGGGTATCGTTGGCTACTCACGGCGCAACTTCATGGTGCCGATTCCACACGCGAGCAGTTGGGAGGAGTTGAACGCGTACCTGGAAGAGCAGTGCCGGAAGCGGCGGGAACGGCGGCTGCGTGGTCACACCGAGACCATCGGCGAGCGCTACGAACGCGACCGTGCAGCGATGCTGCCACTGCCTGCGGCGCCTTATGAGGCCTGCGAGAAGATCGCCGCCCGGGTCAGTTCTCTGTCGCTGGTCCGCTATCGGACCATAGACTACTCGGTGCCGACGCAGTATGGACATCGCCAGGTATGGGTGAAGGGCTACGTTCATGAAGTGGTGATCGCCTGCGCCAGCGAGGTCATCGCGCGGCACAAGCGCAGTTATGAACGCGAGGCGGTGGTCTTCGATCCGCTGCACTATCTGGCGCTGCTCGAACAGAAGACACGCGCCCTCGATCAGGCCGCGCCGCTGGCAGGCTGGCAGTTGCCGGAGTGCTTCGCTCAACTGCGGCGTCTGCTCGAAGCCAGGTTGAAGAAGCACGGCAGTCGCGAGTATGTGCAGGTGCTTCGCCTGCTGGAGACCTTCGATCTCTCTGAGCTGACTCTTGCCATCGAAGATGCCCTGCGGTTAGGAACGATCAGCTTCGACGCCGTGCGTCATCTGCGGCTGTGCCGCATCGAACGCAGGCCGCCGCGGCTGGACATGCAGAACTATCCGCACCTGCCGCTGGCGCAGGTGCGCACCACCCAGGCCGCCGACTACATGAGCTTGCTTGAGGCGGTGGAAGCATGAGCGGAGCCGAGACTTCTTCAACGAATATCGTGACTCATACGGCCGACACGCCGCAGTTGCTGCTCGAACATCACTTGAAGGAGCTGCGGCTGCCTACCATCCTGCGCGAGTACGACAAGGTGGCGCGGCAGTGCGCGGTGGAGCAGGTGGACTATCCACGTTATCTGCTGCGCATGACCGAGCTGGAGTTGCTGGACCGCGAGCGCAGGGCTACCGAACGCCGCATCCGGCAAGCGAAGTTCCCGGTCGTCAAGACCATGGACAGCTTCGACTTCCTGGCCATCCCATCGCTGAACAAGACTCTGGTGCTGGAACTGGCGCGATGCGAGTTCTTCGCCCGCCGCGAGAACGTACTGCTGTTGGGCAACAGCGGCACCGGCAAGACGCATATCGCCCTGGCTCTCGGCCTGGCTGCCTGCCAACGTGGCCATCGGGTACGCTTCACCACCGCCGCCGCTCTGGTCAGCGAACTGATCGAGGCTCGCGATGAGAAGAAGCTGCTCCGCTTCCAGAAGCAGATCGCCAGCTATGAACTGCTCATCGTCGATGAACTGGGCTTCGTGCCTCTGTCCAAGACCGGCGCCGAGTTGCTCTTCGAGATGCTAAGCCAGCGCTACGAGCGCGGCTCGACGATGGTGACCAGCAACCTGCCGTTCCAGGAATGGACCGAGGTGCTCGGTTCCGAACGCCTCACCGGCGCCCTGCTCGATCGGCTCACCCACCACGTCCACATCCTGGAGATGAACGGCGACAGCTACCGACTCAAGCAGAGCCGCCGAAAACGGACCCCACCGGCCGAACGCTGACACTACCCACTCCGAACGCGCCTCGGGGGAGAAGGGCCGCTTCCGCTACGCTCCAGCGGCCCTTCTCCCCCGAAGACTCAATCACTTCACGTCCAACAACTGGCCTACTTTTACTCCGCCGCGGTGGCCTGGTTTTGCTCCGCCCTTGACAGTCTCCGCGCATGAGAGATCAATGAACAAATCTTCATCTCTGCCATCCTTCCACGGTGCTACCAAGAGAAGGGGAGTCTCGTCTGAGAGAGTAGGTGAAGGATCTGAATCTGGATTGCCGTATTACCAGGAACGGTGACATCCAAGTCAATTGAGGCGCAGCTACAGCGGGAGTCCATGAACGATTTGAACAAAGACAGATTGAAGCGGGCACTGTATTGAGAATACGGAACCTGTTCTCTCAAGTTGTCGACTGCCGCCTGGTCGTCGTCTCTTCGTGATCCAGCTTTTCCAAGACACACACACGCGACATCTAATCCCTATCATCCGGGCTGAGGGCCCATTGTGCATGACTACGGCTTACCTGAACCGCATCGCCACTGCCGTACCAGAGCACGATGTGCATGACACCTTCGTCATCTTCGCCGAGCAGATGCTCGACGATCCGCGACGGCGCACGGTCTTCCGCCGCATGGCGAGCCGCGCCGACATAGCGCATCGTTATTCGTTTCTCGATCCGCTGAGAGGAGCGGGCCAGTTCTCGTCGCACGATGCTCGTGAGTTCTACCGGCTCGGCAACTTTCCCAACACGGCGCGGCGTATGGAACTGTTTGAGCAGAGCGCTCCGGTGCTGATGCGGAAGGCCGTAGACCGGCTTGCGCTGAGCGAGGAGGAACGCTCCGGTATTACGCACGTGCTGGTGACCTGCTGCACGGGACTCTATGCGCCGGGACTGGACTTTGAGATCGTCGACCACCTCGGGCTTTCGGCGGGCGTGGAGCGCACGATGGTTGGCTTCATGGGATGCTATGCCGCGATCAATGCGCTGAAGCTGGCGCGGCACATTGTGCGCTCAGATCCGAAGGCGGGTGTTCTGATGGTCAACCTGGAGTTGTGCACACTGCACTTCCAGGAGACACAAGATCTCGAGCAGGTGCTGTCCTTCCTGGTCTTTGCCGATGGTGCGGCGGCGAGCCTGATTACCGCGTGCGAGCAGGGCTTTGCACTGGACAGCTTCAAGGCGGTGATGGTGCCCGAGACGAGAGGGCTGATTACGTGGAAGATCCGTGAGCTGGGATTCGACATGCTGCTCTCCGGGCAGGTTCCGGCGGAGTTGGGCCGCGCGCTACATGAGGGCGAGCTGATGGCCGAGCGCGATGGCATCGACCTGTGGGCGGTGCATCCGGGCGGACGGTCGATTCTGGATGCGGTGGAGAAGGGACTGGAGCTGCCGACCGATGCGCTGTCGGCGTCGCGTGAGGTGCTGTCATGCTTTGGCAACATGTCATCGGCAACGGTGATGTTTGTGCTGCAGCGCATGATGCAGCAGGCGCGGCCGGGGCAGCGCGGATGTGCGATGTCGTTCGGGCCGGGCCTGACAGCGGAGACGATGCGCTTCCATGCGGTCTAGTGCAGAGATCGACTTCAGTGGGCGAGTCTCTCCGCGTGAGTTGCCGGAGCTGATGGATGGTGATTGTAGCTATGAGGATTTCCGTGGCTGCCTGCGCAGCCTGGAGCAGGTCAACCGCTGGCTGCTGGGATATCGACCGACGCTCGCTTGGCTGAAGCCGCTAGCGCCTGGATTGCGTGATCCGTTGCACATCGTCGATGTGGGCAGCGGAGGCGGCGATCTGCTGCGGCAGATTGCAGGCTGGGCACGGAGGCGCGGCATTGCGGTGCAGTTGACAGGGATCGATTTGAATCCTTATGCGGCGCGAGCGGCAGCGGAGTCCACCCCGAAGGAGCTTGGCATCGCATGGGTGACCGGCGATGCTCTGGCGTATCGGCCGGAGAAGCCGGTGGATATCGTCGTCAGTTCGCTGATGGCACATCATCTGGAGGATGAAGAGATCATCGCGCTGCTGCGGTGGATGGAAGCGACTGCGCAGGCAGGTTGGATTATCAATGATTTGGAGCGTTCGGAGCGGACTTGCCGCATGTTTGGGTGGGTGGCGAGCGTGCTGGGGTGGCACCGGTTTGTGCGGCACGATGGGCCGGTGTCGTTTCGGCGGGCCTTCCGGAAGGAGGACTGGGTGCGATTGCTTGCAGCGGCTGACGTTCCGCGAGAGACGGCGACGGTGGAACATTGGCGGCCGGGACGGTTGTGCGTGGGGCGGTGGAAGTGAGGTCGGTGATTCTGAAGCGTCTCGTTAGACTAAGAGATATGAAGCCTATGTCCCCGTCGTCCTGGTTGCGCGCCTCATCACGTCTAATTATCTGAAAGGCGAATAATGCCAACTTCCACGCTGCTAGTGCCCAGCTCCGCCCGTCCCAGAGCCAAGACTGTTATCTGGATCTCCCTCGGTCTCACCGCGCTCTTCGTCTTCATTACCTCGGAAGTCCTCCTCATCACCGACTATCCGATGTATCACGCCTACCGTCTGCAGGTCATCGCCGACCGCGGTCTCCTCATCCCGCATACGTTCGCCGGAATCTTCGCTCTCTTGATCGGCCCCATCAATTTCTCCTCGCGGATCCGCGAGCGGCATCTGCAACTCCATCGCATCCTTGGCCGCATCTACTTCGTCTCGGTATGGGTCGGCGCCCCCACTGGGATTGCCCTCGCCTGGGGGCGTCCTGGCTTACCCGGAACCTCCATGCAGGCCGCCGCATGGATCGTTTGCACCACCGTCGCCGTGATCGCCGCGCGTAACCGCCAGATCACCGTGCACCGCCAATGGATGGCGCGCTCTTATGCAGTTACGTTTACCTTCGTCTCAAGCCGTGTATTCAATCTTGTGCCTGCCTACTGGAGCCACCTGGGCGACGTCTTATCCGCTGTCGGCGTGATTGCCTTCACGCTTGCCTCGATACTGATCGTGGACATCGGTCTCAACTGGCGGGAGCTTACGACTCGCCGTGGCTGATCGTCGGCTGCGAGGCCATGAGATGTTCAGGGCATCGTCATAAACGCGCGTACTCTCCATCCCGCCTTATAAGATGCTGAGCTGCAAAGTGTCCTACTTACCGAAGTTGGTCCCTTCCAGCTCCGAGCTGACCACGGGCCCGTAACCACCTAGCTGTCCAACGATCCTCACCACCGCTGGGTCCTCACCCTCCACCACCCACACCATCACATCTTTCGGCTGAAGGCCGATCAGCGGCGCAATCAGGCCCACGATGCCACCCAACTCCGGATGGATGCGAAACTCCGTCGCCTTAAGGGGCTGTCCTGTCGCGTGAAATGGCTGCTCACCCTCGGGCGAGATCAGCAGCCGAATCAATCGCCCGCCGCTCACCGGCACCAGCATCCCCACCCGAAACGACGTCGTATCGTGCGGCACATTCAGCAGCAGCGTTCCTACGAACCCATTCGCCAGGTCATCCGGCAGCTCCACGTGCTCGGTCTCGACGTGTAGTTTGCCGTTCTTGTCCATTGTGCGGGTGGTCGCTATCCCGATAGCGGCATCCACCGCGAAGTCAACGGGCTTCGCAAAGAACGGCCCTTTCTGTATGTGATGGTTGCGTACTAAGCGAAACGTACCCTGCTGCCTGTACGTCGTCGTCTCATCATCAATGGACCCATCCGAAAAGCGATAGATCATACGCATCGTCACTTCATCGCCCTGCACCAGCTGTGTAAACTCACCACGGGCGAGGATATTTCCAGCGTCGGAGCGCGCCACCATAAACCGATGCATCGGGCGTTGGACATGTTTCACTGAAATTTGTTCGGCAGACGCCGCGGTGCCCAACGTTATTGCCCAAAAAGCGGCTAAAAAGAAATTGCTTCGCCCCATCAAATACCTCGCTCTAACACCTTAGACGCCTTCCGATCCCCAGGGTGCATCCGGCATATTCTCACGCCGGCCTCTGGATCCAGCAAGCGGTGTTCCGCTCCAAATGACGATTTGTACACAATAACGAGCCGAAGTGGTTTCTGAACGTCTACTTGAAAGATGGAGTCCGCTACAGGTTGATTGAAAGTCCGTTGAATCAGGAGGGAATGCTTTGCAAGAGGAAGTGCTGATCCTAGGTGGTGGAGTGGCAGGCTGTGCGGCTTCGATCGCACTCGCCCGAAAAGGACGAAACGTCACGCTGATCGAACGCGAGTCGACGCCGCGCCATAAGGTCTGCGGAGAATTCCTAAGTGGTGAGGCCCTAGAAGACCTGCATGCACTTGGCATCCACGTGGCCTCTCTCGGCGCAGCGCCCATCAATTATGTTCGCCTTGCCGCAGCCAGACGCGCCGCAGAGGCTCCGTTGCCTTTTCCCGCGGCCTCGCTCACGCGCAAGGCGCTCGACACAGCACTTATTGCAGAGGCCGTCGCGGCTGGAGTCCGCGTGGAACGAGGTCGTAGTGTGCAGTCGCTCAGCCGTATGACAGCCAAAGTCTGGCAGGCTACGCTTGATGATGGCACTATCCGCGAAGCTCCAACCGTCTTTCTCGCCACGGGCAAGCACGATCTGCGCGGCCACACGCGCCCAAAAGACCCGGAACAGTGGGTCGCCTTCAAGATGTATTTTCGCTTGGTTCCGGCTCAGGCCGCTGAGTTGTCAGACGCCTCCGAGCTGATGCTCTATCCCGGAGGCTATGGTGGTATCCAACCAGTGGAAGGCGGCCTTGCAAACCTCTGCTGCGTGGTGAAACGGCAGCATCTGGCGCGTACGGGTCTTCGCTGGGAGAACTTCCTCGCGAAGATGCAGCAAGACTGTCCACACCTCGCGATGAGGCTTGCCGGCGCCGAGCCCTTGCTCGACAAACCGATCGCCATCACCCATATCCCATACGGCTACATCCGACGCACCACGGCGGATGGGCTCTACTGCATCGGCGATCAGGCAGCCGTTATCCCCTCGTTCACCGGCGATGGCATATCCATCGCGCTGCATACTGCACGTTGTGCAGTCGCTGCCTATCTGGCAGCCGAACCGGCACCTCTCTTCCAGGCGAAACTGCGCTCCGCAATGCTGCCCCAGATGCGTCTTGCCGAGGTCGCTGCCGACGGCTTGAACAACGCACTCGCGCGCGCTGTACTGCCGTTCTGCCTCAGGGTGTGGCCCGGCGTGATGCGCGTGACGGCTAGACTCACGCGTGTCACCCAGCCCGCCGCTGTTACCCCGCAGGCAGTCGCCAGCTGAATGCGAGCCACGCCAAAACAGCTATCGTTAGTCAAAGCCCTCTAGGGAGATGGAATGAAATCCTTTGCAGTCTTTGCCCTCGCGGTCATACTCGCTCCAGTCGCACTCGCCCAACATCAGGCCTTCACAGTCAACCCCGATGCCAGCGAGGTCAAAATGACGCTCAACACGACCCACGAGGTAGTCAACGGCACTTTTCACATTAAATTTGGATCGATTGAGTTTGACCGCGGTGCTACTAAGATGTCGGGTTCGGTGGTCGTACTGGCCGGCAGCGGAAAGACCGGTAACGACAGCCGCGATAAGAAGATGAATCGGGACATTCTGAAGGTGGAGCAGTTCGCCGCCGTTTCTTTCGCGCCTAAAACGTACAACGGAACGATTGCTGCTTCAGGCGACTCAACCATTCAGGTGAGCGGAGTGTTCACTCTGCTCGGCACGCCTCACGACCTGACGATTCCGATGCAGATTCATAGGGATGGAACAAAGGCAACGGCGAAGGCGCAATTCGTCATTCCCTATGTGCAGTGGGGTCTCAAGAACCCGAGCTTCCTGATCTGGAAGGCCGAGAATGACGTAACGATTGATCTCAATCTCGTCGGGCAAATTACGAACTAAATTCGTCGTTCGATTCGATCGGATGCGATTGATAATCCCTGTAAACCGAGCCATGGATACGAGGTTCAGCTCACATGACGCTTCCGGTATCCGAATGAAAACCAACTGCGAAGTAAAACTGAGCCAGCTGCGACAAACCGACCTTCGTCCAGCAGCCCTGATCCTTGGCCGCGCCATGCGCGACAATCCAGTGCACGTGCGGGCCTTCGCAATATCGGACGCGGAGCGGCGCCGTCGGGCGCTGGAATGGTTCTTCCGGCCGGTACTGCTCGGTCTTCATCAGAGGGGGTTGATTTACGGCGCTTATCGCGATAACGCGCTTGTAGGAATCTGCGGCATTGCACGACCCGGCTTTTGTCAGCCTGCTCCTCTTGAAAAACTTTCCGTGTTACCCGCGATCGTGCGCGGCAATCCACTCGGCGCGGCGCTTCGCGTTCTGAACTGGACCGCGGCATGGGCGCATCGCGATCCTGCTGGGCCTCACTGGCATCTGGGACCGGTGGCCATCGAACCGTCCGTCCAGCGACAGGGAATTGGAAGCGCCTTGCTGACCGCGTTCTGCGTGCATATGAATGCCTGTGGAGCAGTTGCGTATCTTGAGACCGACCGACAGGCAAACGTTCATTTCTATCAGAAATTTGGGTTCGTGGTGGTAGCGGAAGCCAACGTTCTGGGAGTACCCAACTGGTTTATGTCCCGTCCAGGTGGACATCCACGCAAAGGTTTGTATGCACAAGCGCCACTATCTCAATGACCGCCGGATTCTCAGAACTCGCCAATGTGCAAAGGGTGCTTACCGAGCCTCGGCTAACGGTATCAGGCTGAGTCAATCGATGAGCGCACAGGCGATGATGCGCAAGTCGAAATCGAAGCAAGGGGCAGAACTCTAATCCGGTCCAAGCATGACCGATTGGAGTTTCCCAGATGAAGACTTGCGGAGTTTACCGTGGGCGGCTTGAGTGCAATTAGGGATATCTTTTGCGGTCTCTATTCAGCTGACCATCTTTGCACGAAATCCGTAGGTGGGAGGGAGAGGGAACTGATGAATCCGCCGTCCCGTATTTCCATGCTCTTGAGCACGTTTATGATTGTTCCCGCCACCAATTGCTCGTGATTCACTGCTTGTCCGCTCTTGAGCCAGTTCTGAGGGCTGAAAATCTTTCCGGATGCCCCACTCTCCATTACCGCTTGCTGGAGTGCTTGATTGATGCATTGCTTTGCCTGGTTCAAAATTGGACCTGCAAATCTCAAGGAATCTAGCGTGGCTGATGGTAATGGCACGCTGTCCGATTTATCACTTGCATGGGCGAACAACTGTGAAACAGTAAACAACAAATGGAATCGTGCGGCACCCCTGACTGCCTTGACGGCTTCATTTATCGCGAGCGATTCCCAATTCTTATCGATTTCCACGAGCCATAATTTCAAAGCCAGCATCGACTGCGAGTCGAGTTGGGGACTGAAAAGCTTTTTGTAATATTCGTCGAATAGGCGCTTCTCATTTGACGCTGAGTTCGGGCGCTGACAAAGCCACGAGATGACCATCTTCGCGTAGTCAGGCGAGTCAATGCATCGGTTTGGGTCTTTATCGGGAGGTCTATCCTCTCCCCTTTTTGTGATGAAATAAGCGCGATCAACCTCAGATTCGTAACGCTGCTTAATCTGGCGCATGGCCTTGTCATTGCTGCGCAGATCTCTCGGCTTAACGGCACTCTGCGAATTGGTGCTTACGCTGATGGAGTCTCCAAGCTCAATTTCAGGAATCTCATAGAAGCGAAATAGCAGGGCCCCCTGAGCTCCTTGCTTTTGCGCAATCTTCCCGGACGTTGCATAGATCGTTGATAGTGACTGACAGCCGTTCACCACGGCGAGGCCCTTTAATGAGAGCACATCATTGGAAATTTCAAAGCTTCTGCAAAGCGCGGTAATCCCATTATGGAAAAAGAAAAGGTATGGGGACTTTTGGGGATTTGTTAGCGTTTCGCGAATTCCTTTGTTCACCTTGTTGCCGAGTCCAAGACTCTGACGAACGTTACGCCGGAAAAGCTTCTGATCCACTATCCCTGGAAGCTTTAGGCATCGTTCGACCGGAAGCATAGCAACCACAACCCTCACACCAGCTTCGGAAGACTCGATGTACCGATTCTTATCGAGTTGAATGCTCGTGTTCAGTTCCGGAAGGTCTTTTTGTTCCGCTTCCGAAAGTCGAGTCTCGATTAGGTCTGAGTCCACAACTGTGAACCCAGCGTTCAATTCCGTACTCTCCGACATGAGCTTCTTGAATGCATCGACGTCCGTTAGTGCAGCCGGTGTGAGGGAGCTCGTAGTAAGTAATTCAAATTGCACCTCGTAGTCATCTTCAAGAGCAAGACGCATCGCTTCGAGTCGCTCTGCCAGCTTCCCGGAGCACTCGACTTGCAGTGATGGAAGATCACGCAGTCGTTCCCATGCTGAGAGAATTTCGCGAACTGGCGCGGCATCGATAGACGGTAACTTCGAGAATTTTCCTTGAATTATCCGCACACGTCGATCATCCCCGTCTTCCACAACAATTGCATCAATCTGCTTATCGAGTTGCCCGTCTGTAATAGACGCTTTGGTTGCATGCACATCAAGAAGGAGCACCCGACGTAGATACCAAGCCACAAACTGCTGGCCCTCGTTTGAGAAGTTGTCTTTATAGAAGGGATCGGCTCCGATTTCCTTCTTAATCTGTTCGTACATTTATCCTCATATTTCGATGAAATGCCCTGCGGCCTCATCTCACAAATGCGCTGTGTGCCTAAGATTGAATTTCCCGAGTTGCGAATTCGGCACCGCGACTATACGACAGTGAAAACAGTATCAACGGTAAAGCTACTTGTTGCCAACAGTCAGTATGGAGTGACCGGCGCCGATGCGCCGACCGTGGGTTAAGCTGTGAGCGTCCGAAGGGCGCACAGTTCAGAGCCACAAGCGGAAGGGAGCCGGTCATGAAGGAGAAGTTACGATTTTTAGGTTTGGATGTCCATGCTGAGACGATCGCGGTAGCGGTCGCGGAACCGGATGGTGAAGTGCGGAGCCTGGGAACGATTCCGAATCGCGCTGAGTCTATCCGTAAGTTGATCAAGAAGCTTGGTCCGGCAGCCAGGTTGAGAGCCTGTTATGAAGCCGGACCGACGGGCTACGTCGTGTACTGGCAGCTGGCGGAGCTGGGCGTCGAGTGCGAAGTTGTGGCACCCACGCTGGTACCGGTCAAGGCTGGCGATCGAGTCAAGACGGATCGACGGGATGCAGAGAAGCTGGCACGCTGCTATCGATCCGGGGATCTTACGGCGGTATGGGTTCCCGATGAGGGTTCCGAGGCCTTGCGCGATCTGGTGCGTGCCCGCGAAGCAGCCAAGCAGGATCAGACGCGAGCGCGTCATCGCTTGAGCAAGTTCCTTCTGCGCTCCGGTCAGCGTCCACCGATCGGAGTCAGGCCGTGGACACGACCCTATCTGATCTGGGTCGCGCAGCTTCGTTTCACTCAGATAGCTCAGGAGTCCACACGCCAGGATTATCTGCACGAGGTCGAGCACATGCGGGAGCGGGTCGCACGCCTGGAACAAGCCATCATGGAAGCGGTGAAGCTGGCATCGCCCGCACTGCAACAAGTCATCAACGATCTACAAGCACTGCGCGGTATCGCGGATATCTCGGCTGTGACCATTGCGAGCGAGTTGGGCCAGGTATCCCGCTTCGACAGTGCTCGGCAACTGATGGGTTACTGCGGCGTTGTACCAAGCGAGGATTCCAGTGGTAAGCGAACCAGGCGCGGAGGCATCACGAAGACCGGCAACGCGCACCTGCGACGCATCGTTGTCGAAGCCGCATGGAGCTATCGTCGTCCGCCAGGTATCTGGTACGGTCTGCGAAGACGACAGGAGAGCATCTCGGAAGAAGCCAAGGAGATTGCATGGAAGGCGCAACACCGGTTGCATAAGCGATATATGAAGCTGGGCGCGGCCGGCAAGGATCAGAGGAAGATTGTCACAGCAGTAGCTCGAGAGCTGCTGGGCTTTATCTGGTCTATTGGAACCAGAGCAGAGACTGTCTCCAGGCAGCAAGTTGCAGCCTGACAACGGCCAAAACAAGACTTCCTAAAAAGGAAAAAGATAAGAACGGCATCGATGAACGCTGACATCCATCTCGAACACAGGGCCGGCAGCAGCCAGGGCAAGCACGAAGGAGAACCCTCGCTCGGCCTATGCGACAGGCTCAACCTGACTCGCGATAACAGTCAGAGGCAGCTCCCGACGGATCATGATTATGCGGTTTCGACCCGCGAATATCAGACTGATCAATCGTCGCTCAAAACTGCTCCGACTGCTGCTCGCTCTGTCTTCGGGAAAAGACAAAAGCAGCGACAACGACAAAAACAACCCCACAGATTTGGCGGTGTTGACCCGGTCACTCCATATCAGGCCGAGTCCCTCAGTCACCCCAAGACATATTTATGAGCTGCTGTTCGCCCAAATCGTCGGATGTAGCAACGGTCTGCCTCTCTTTATCCGCGCCGTGTCAAGCTTGAGTGTCCCGCGGAATATCCGTCGCGAAAAAATAAAACAAATCGATTAGGTTTTCATTGAGTTCGAAGAAGTCATCGGCAAATCCCCATGGTCTGGCTTGAGCGCCATACCGATTCTCTGGATGAATAAAACGGATGCGGTTAGCATAATCATCTTCGAAGAACTTCTCCCAGACACCCTCGAATCCGTATGCGTCGTAGACATATTGTGCTGCCTCTGCGGAGGAGGGATTCTTGTTTCCAGCTTCACGAAGCCGATTGAAAACTATGCTCTGCGCCGCGTCGAGTGCGATCCATAAAGACAGGAGGGCTGACTCGAAAAACTCCGGATGTTGACTCGCCATATTTGCCTTTAAGAGGCACGCCACTCCCCTTAAGTAGATGGGGTGAGCGGTAAGCATGTAGGCAAGGACTGTAGCTCTATCAGAGCTAAGGTCGTCGCTTGGGATCAGGCTGTAGGGAATTTGGCCTCCGAGAACCGGCGGTCGATGCAAAATGTCTGTGGGCCAGTGAGACCCATGCTTCTTGCTCTTGATTATGGAGACAAGCCATCGTCCTGCTTCGTCGATGATGTCGCCGGTTAGTACAGTGGAAAGAGGCAACCCTAAGCGCACAGATTGGTGCGCTGGATAAGGAAAGAATCTGGGTTCATCCTTTTTGACGCAAAGCAGGACTGAACCGAGAAGCGGGATTTCGTACGGTGCTAGGCTGTCGATTTCCGAAAAGCTGTCGTCGCTAACGATTCGAGTGACGGTGAAGCAAAGCTCTGCGGAAATGACCATTGCTCTATCCGCTTCCAAAATCGTCTGATCCATGTAGCTGCCAAGCGGTGAAAGCAGCCGGACAAGAAATCCTGGTTTTCGTCCTCTGTAATCGGGAATCACCATGCTCTCCTGGCAAGTTAAAATAGGGCTATCTGGCATCAGGACATTTCACCTATGTCCGCCTACCTTCGGCCAATCCTATTAGACCTCACCTTGAAGTTGGCTTTCCGGCGCCTTCTCTTTTCAGTTGTTGAGAACAGGCCAATGCACGTTTCCAGGACCCATCTGCTTGGGTCGGATTGACAATCAAACATCGATCCTCTACCGCCGCGATCGGCGATGGCCGCCAGCGCCCAGGGTAACTAACAGGGCAGTTGCAGGCAAGCCCCACCGGCGTGGCTCAGTCTTATGAGAATTGCATTGACGCGCATGTGCGGCGGCGGCATCATCTCTCTATCAAGGAAACTCACCCATGCAACCTAATGCCGGTCCGCTGCTTCTTTTCTGTATTCTGCTTATCGTTCCCGCTTCCAGCAAAACAGCGACTCCGGTCTCCAGTCAGCATGGTGAGCTGCCGGGGATTATGCTGCCGATACGGCTCACGATGGCTGGCGCGAACGAGATGGCCATCGCGCGTCAGCAGCAGAGTGGATACTATCGTCCGAACAACGTCCCGCCCGCCCCCCATGGCGCACCCTGCGGCCACACGGATAGCGGTGTCTGTCCCGTGGACGTCCCGATCCCGCCCGACGCCACGGGCGAGCAGCTATACCAGCTCGGCAAACAGCAGGACCAGCACCATCTCGCCGAGGCCGTGGCGTATCTGACCGCATCCGCCAACCTGAGCTACGGCGCGGCCGAAGGCGCGCTCGGCACAGCTTACGTCATGGGCGGCAACGGCGTGAGACATGATCCGGCGAAGGGAGTGCAGCTCCTGGAACTGGCTGCTGCCCAGGGCCAGCGCGGAGCCGCGGTCTATCTCGGCATGGAGTATGAAGACGGCGACAACGGCGTTCCGCACAACCAGGCGAAGGCTATTTTCTACCTCAAACAGGCCGCTGCGGAACACCATTCCGTCGCGGAGCATCGCCTGGGGCTCGACTATGAAATTGGCAACGGCGTCCCGCACGACCGCGCGCTGGCCATCCAATACCTGCGCCGCGCCTCAGCCGATAACCCATCCACCACCATCGCCGCCAAGACGGCCAACATGCTGGCCACCACGCATCACGCTCAATTTCACAGCGTTGAAGAGATTGACGACATCGTGGATCCGCCGCCGCCACCGCCGCGGCCGGGCGCGTGCCCCTCCTTCCAAACCTACCTCGCAGGACCGAGAGCGCAGGCACAGACGTATATGTTCTGCCAGGCGCATCCTGGATGCCCCTATGGGTCTGGGGGGTTGAGGTGCGCGCGCTAGAGCGGTGTGCGAACGGCAGCAGTGAACAAGCGGCTTGACGACTTGATGCCCGCGATCGAAAACCGTTTTCCCGTGGCGTCTATGCCAGACCTCAGTTGTGTTGCCAACAGGGTAATGCACTCGTTCAGAAGTACAGCTGCTGGAAACGCGCATTGGTGATTCAGCGCGAAGCCAAATTTCTTCTCGGCGACATCGGCACTTATCGATACCAACGTCGGTCTAATAGCGTCTCGTTCGATGTTTTGCAGAGCGACGGCAAAGAATTGGCGGCGCAGCTTGAAAATGCTACAGACATGAAATATTATTGATCTTGCCGGAAATAGAGTAGCGGGATGGTATCTCCCGCGGTCATCCCTCAGATGATCTCTTCACAGCCACGGCGCAACCTGACCAACAGTCGGGAATGCGCATGACGTGGCTGTTTTCGCGTTCACGGTGCATCCCGACGAGAAGGATGTGCGCGTGGCCATCTCGAAACAGAATATTCTCCTGAGCGCCCTGCTCTGGACTAGTACGGGTCCGTCCCTCATTGAGGCAGGCGTAACGATTGCATCGCTCGCAAGCATATGTGTGAACCGCGTTCTGAGATGTGCGCGGGACTTGGCGGTCGTTGCACGACGAGTGAAAAGCATCGGGCGCCGATCTGTCGCAACCATTACGTTTCTAGTGGTGATAGCTCGGCCAGGTTTGGCCAGAGCATCGGATACGACGAACACCTCGAATCAGGGTAACCCTGATGATCATGTGCCGTTCTTTCTCTTAATTGATAACCGGGCTAGCTTCGCTTATCAATCGACCGCAACACAACCAGGCGTCACCAGCAAAACGGCCAAACAGATTTTCGAGTTCTATCATTTCGATATCTGGCGCTACGGCACGAACCTTGTCGTCGTTGATCTGCTGAAGTCAGATCACGCGGACCCGGCAGCGCCCTGCCTCTCGCCGAACGGTCCAACGACAGGCTGTGCTGGTGCCACCGAATTCTATGGCTTCATCCGAAGCACTTTGGGATTCAACGAAATCCTTGGCACCAATGCATTCGCCAAGGGGCCATTGCACGACGTGTCTCTCGTAATCGGCGGCGATGTACAACGGGAAAACCGCTATTCGAGCGCTTACAAGCATGATGTTGTTGCTGGACTGCAACTCGCATTCGACTTGCCCTACAAAGGCTTCCTAAATGTCAGTCCTCTGTACTACAAGGAAGCAAATCACAATGCTTACGCGCAATGCGATATCGGTGGCATTCCGGGTGTGACTTGTCTCACTGATGGCGATATCGCGTACAGAGGCACCTGGGCAGTTGAGATTTCGTACTATATGGACCTCAATTTTCTGCCAGCGAAAATGCAATATTTTGGCGTCCGCGGCCGCGCCAATTTCTATGGCCCGAAAGGTGGAGAGAATTCACCTCTGCCTAGCACCCCGACGAAAACTGAGATCGATAGCGAGCCCGTCCGTCTGATTTTCGATTCCGGTAAGGCGTTCTGGGGCTCGAAGCACACACATAGGCTCGATGTGTGGGTCGCGTATCGATATTGGGAAAATAAGTATGGCTTCGACCACAATGCCAGCCAGGTCTGCATGGGCCTGGGCGCGGGCTCTTGCGTGGAGAAGTCGTTTTATCCAGGCGTCACCGTTAAGTTCTAGATCGACCCAAGGACCAGCAACGAGGCCCTTGGATCAATCTGGGAGCCTCCACTGGTTACAACCGCGTTTGTGCGGACCATGCACCTTCTAACCGTTACACCTCAGGTGAATCATGCTTAGCAACAATAAATGGCTCGTGTTGGTCGTCGTTTCGACCGCTCTCTTTCTCATCAGCATTGACATGACTGTGCTGTATACCGCTTTGCCGCGGCTCACCCACGATCTTGCCGCCAGCAGCAGCCAAAAACTTTGGATCGTCGACACATTTCCACTTGTCATGGCGGGCCTCCTCCCAACTATGGGTATGCTTGGCGACCGGATTGGGCATCGCCGAGTCTTTCTTTGGGGTCTGATTGCTTTTGCCGCTGCTTCTCTGATCGCGGCTTATGCCCCTACAGCGAACGTCCTGATCGCGGCACGGGCCTTTCTTGCTGTGGGTGCATCCATGATGATGCCCGCGACGCTTTCGCTTCTGCGGCTGACATTTACTACCGACAAAGAACGCGGCCAAGCGATCGGTATCTGGGCTGCTGTCTTTTCAGGCGGAGTTGCGATCGGCCCGTTGATCGGTGGAGCTTTACTCAGCCATTTCTGGTGGGGTTCGGTCTTCCTGATTAACGTGCCCGTGGTCGTAATGGCATTTATCTTCACTCGATTCGTAGTGCCCGCTGGAAAGGGGAACCCAGGGCGGCAGCTCGACCTCCTGAACTCACTACTCGCCATGATCGCAATGGTTAGCCTGGTCTATGCGCTGATGGAGGTCGCAAGACCCGGAGCAGGGCTGCTGGCGGCCACTTTCGCGGGTGTCATCGGCATGACGGTTATGCTCATTTTCGTGAGGCGGCAGAACCGTTCCCCAAGCCCGATGATTGACTTCTCGCTATTCGGCAACGGACGCTTCACAGCCGGCGTATTGACCGCGATGACCGCAACCCTGGCTGGTGCGGGCGTACAACTTGCGCTCACGCAGCGGTTACAGCTTGTAATCGGGTATTCGCCGTTTCATGCGGCTCTGTTCATGCTGCCAATCTCGATCTCGGCATTTGTCGCAGGGTCCCTCAATGGGTTCGTGCTCCACAAGGTCGGCGTCGGTCGGGCACTCTGGACAAGCCTCATCGTGTCTGCGACCGGCCTCATCGGCTACGCTGTTTTCCGTAACAGCAGCGCTTTCGAGCAAGTCGCAAGCTTCGTCATCTTGGGATTTGGCGTGGGTGTAGGTTCAGCGATGGCCTCGACCGCCATCATGATCAACGCGCCAGAAGATAAAGCCGGCATGGCCGGCGCCATCGAAAGCGTCGCCTACGAACTCGGCGGTGTGCTTGGCGTTACCATCCTCGGTAGCATTCTGTCTTTTACTTATACGAAGGCTCTTGTACTGCCGCAGGGAATTCCCGCCCCAGCGCTCGCCAGGGACAGCCTCGATCAAGCCCTGCTGCTCGCCGGACACTTGTCTGGTGACGCCACAGCGAAATTGATCACTCAGGCTAAAACGGCGTTCGACATCGCCTTCGTAACCGTCTTGGTCGCTGGCACCGCGATCATGCTGCTGATGGCCGCAGTGATCGCCCGAATCATCAGCCGGGCGAAAACACCTAAGCCTTCCCGAGTGAACGTCGTTCCCGTGGTTCACGGTCAATGAAAGTCATGCGAACGCAATTCCATCGGGCTATCGACCAGCGCCATGAGCCGAGTAGCCTTCACATGAATCACGCCATCCTGATCTTGCAGAACGCTCTCCGCCAATAGGGACTTGCTTCGCACGATGGTCAGCCGCTCCCGTTCGTAGAGATCGGGCGTTACGATGACGTTCGCAATGCCCAAGCGTTGGTATTCATATCGTGATGGAGCGATTTCGCCGCCAATCCAAGGAGAACATACCCGCTCCCATCAGCAAAATCGCGATCAGCCCGAACAGCATGGAGAAATCCGCGCGCGCCTCATGGAGAGTCGCCCAAAATCCTTGCTTGAGTAGCATCGGAAACTTGGTTGTGGCAATTGCCACTGCAATGACGATCAGCAGGAACACAGAAGCCAGTGAGATAAACAAACCGAGAATGAGGAGGGTCCCGCAGGCGATCTCCACCACTCCGACAAAGGGAGCGAAGTATTGAGGCCAGGGAATGCCGAGTTTCGCGAAACGACCCGTCCCCAAAGCGGCCGGAAAGAGGAACTTTTGGATGCCTTCGGAGAGAAAGACCCAACCTACAAGAATGCGAATGAGCAGGATGCCCCAGGAGAGGCGGCGTGAAGAATCTTGCAGAACCATCGGCATTGTGATCCTCCATGCGGACTTGTAGAAAACTACGTTCTTTCAAAAGAGGTCAACGATGGGCGGAAACGTCAGCAATAGGCTCAGGCCGAGCAGCCCGAGAGCAATGGCAGCGATACGCCCTATGCCGACCGTCTTGTTCCGCCAGCGCCATTCAAAAATAACCCACGAGACAAGCCAAATCAGGATGGCACTTGTGGTGACGCCGGAGAGCGGCCCGGTTGGTTTATAGAAAATGAGACTGTTCCTGATGGCTGCCAACTTGTCGCCGGCGCAGGCAAGCACCGCCAGAGCGAAAGAGCCAATACCCGCCGCAAGAATGGCGGCGGCGCCGGAACCGTTTGTCAGGGCCGGAGCGTTGGGTGAGGCGGCGCTGTTTGGCATGTTCATTTTTCTTCTCCCTGGCTCAGTTGAATCGTGTGACCGCCCTGAACCGGCGCATACTTGTTAATCATTGCGCCGCAGAAGCCCGCGATCCCCGCCGCAACAAACGATGCCACGGCAAAGGACAGCACCGCAGCGCGAAGCTGTCGATGGTTCTTGAGGTCGCGGCCATACCGGATGAAGACGAATGCGACCATCGTGATAGAGATGGGAGCGAACCAGGCGACATGCTCCTTCCACTCCATTCCAAGGGAGTGCCAGCCGATGGTCGTGGAACTCGACATTAGCAGACGTTGCGGAAACATCGCGAGGGCGGTCGTCCCCGGCGGCGGTGCTGCCCGATACCACGGATAGACGACATATGCTCCCGTCAGCACAGCGGCCCACGCGAGGACAACCATTGCCAGAAGGTAAACCTTGAAGAAGCGCTCCTGGCCGGGAGTGGCCTCGGACGGTGGGGACGAGGTGGTGAAACGATGCAACTCTACGAGCGCACCGGAACACGCCAGAAGATAGAGCGCACCGAATCCCATGCCATGCATTAGAGTCCAAAGACCGCGTACTGTAATTTCCATTTACCGTATCCTCCGCAGTGATGCGCCCCGGACGCTGCCGCGTCCCCAAGTCATTGAATTCCGTGTCCGTGCATCGGCCCCTGTATCCAGCCGTTTGCCGCCGTTTCCTTCTTGTCGCCGTCTTTTCCCTTGTCGTCTTTGTCGCCCCATGTCCAGTACATGCCGACGTAGGCGTAGTTCTCCGTCTGGCCGGCCACCGAGTGGCCGTAGCTAAACAAAAATTGTTCACCTTCATAATGTTTCAGGTGATAAACGCCACCCACATCGATCAACGTCGAAGCTTCGGTCTGCGGCGTGGCGAAGCCCTCGCGCCCATGCGCAAACACCTCGCTTCCTAGCTCAAACCGCTCCCCGAAGGTGTATTTCACGAGGAATCCGCCATACGGATAGTTACGGTATTGGGTTTGCGGGACGAGAGTTTCACCAGCACCCCCATCCAGGAGCCAGTGTCCAATATTCTTCTGGAACCACAGGGGAAGTTTGTACCAGACCTTTCCCACGCCAAGTCCCCTGTCGTAGCTCCCGGTCGGCAGTTCAAACATGGTGAAGGTCCCGATCTGCGGGATGTACTTGGACTCTTTGATTATGGCGATCTTCGCGCCCAGTTCAACGTCGATCACACCGAACGCACTCGGCCCTGTCCCGCCGGGCGAATAAATCGGGTTGTTCGCCGGAGCGATCACGCCCAAGGGCAAGATGGTGTGCAACTGCACCCTAGGAATGGCGCCCCAATTGAACTCGACAGCCGGGCCGGTGGCGTCTGTCTCCACCGGTGTCCCGTCCGTACTACCGAAGATGTAGAACTCGTAGTGGTGCAGGTCCACCGGCACCGGATCGTCGGTTTGATACGGAGGGCCTTGTGCCCACAGGCGTGAGCCGCTCAGAATGACGAGCAAGAACAGTATCAGCTTTGAGTCATGACGGCGATTCATCGACTCTTCTGTCTCCTACTACGACCGGAGTTGTGCTGCGCTATCGAAGTTCGATATTACACTATCGTTGTTCGATTCGGGTTAAGCAGAGGTATATTTGATCTGTGTCCAGTCATCAGCGAGAACTCTTTTTCGGCCTCATACGGATTCATGTACTCGTACATGCCTCCCATGAGCCCATCTTTGGGCTCGCGATGATGGAGGAGTTGGCGCATCACGGGTATCGCATTGGACCGGGCACTCTTTACCCCCTGCTGCATGGCCTCGAACGCACCGGCCTGTTGAAGTCAGTCCTTAAGAATGTTGGAGGGCACAGCCGGCGAGTCTACAAGATCACCTCTGCTGGCAGGAAGGCTTTAGACAAGGCCAAAGCGAAGGTTGACGAGTTGCACCACGAACTTCATGAAGAGCATCCCCGGAAGATATCACCTCTCAGCGACGCCTCCGCGAAAAGCTGAGCCTGAAGTTCTCCTATGGGGCGTCCTCAATCGGATGCACCTCGAAGGAGGCGGCAGATTGGCCAAAGTAACGCCGCCGCATCCAAAACGCCACGTTCACGAGGCCAATCAGAGCAGGGACTTCGATCAACGGTCCTACGACCCCGACGAACGCTTCGCCCGAGTTCAAACCGAAGACTGCGACGGCCACTGCAATCGCCAGCTCGAAGTTGTTGCCCGCAGCCGTAAAGGAGAGCGTCGCGGACTGAGCATAGTCCGCCCCCAGCTTTTTGCCCATCCAAAAGCTCACCAGGAACATGATGAGGAAGTAGATGACAAGCGGTACGGCGATTTTCACGACATCCAGCGGTAGCCGCACGATCAGGTCGCCCTTGAGCGAAAACATCACAAGGATAGTAAAGAGCAGCGCGATGAGCGTGAGCGGACTGATGCGAGGAATGAATCGTGTCCGATACCATTCCTCGCCCTTGAGGCGGATCAAAATGTATCGGGTAACGAATCCGGCCACAAACGGAACGCCAAGATAGATACCAACGCTCTTCGCGATCTGACTGATGCCGATCTGGACAACGCTACCTTCAAGGCCAAACCATTTTGGCAGGACCGTCAGGAAAGCCCAGGCGTACACGCTGTAAAAAAGGACTTGGAAGACACTGTTGATAGCAACAAGGCCAGCGACGTAATCCGTATCGCCCTCTGCCAGTTCATTCCAGACCAGCACCATCGCAATGCAACGCGCGATGCCGATAAGGATCAAGCCGCGCATATATGCAGGTTCGCCGCGTAAGAAGACAATCGCAAGGAGGAACATCAGCACTGGGCCGATGATCCAATTCTGAGCCAATGACAGGCCCAGTATGCGCTTGTTGCGGAAGACCTCGCCGAGCTTTTCGTAGCGCACCTTCGCCAGCGGCGGGAACATCATAATGATGAGTCCAATAGCGATGGGGATGTTTGTGGTGCCTGTCTGAAAGCGATTGACGAACCCAGCGGACGATGGAACAAAGTGCCCAATCGCCACACCGATTGCCATCGCGAGAAAGATCCACAGAGTCAGGAAGCGATCGAGAAACGATAGCTTCTTTCGAGTGGCAGGAGAGCACACATTACCTTGAGTCGCGGAGATCGACATTAGCACGCCTCGCATGATGGTTTACCAACCGTTATCGGTGGCGGCGCGCCTTCAAGAAGGCCATACTTTGCCGGTGAGCAGCACACCTTCGTAAGCCGCGCCTTGTCGGCCTGCATCGCTTTTTCGTCCCGCAGCCAGTCGAGTGTCTGCTGCAGAACTTGCGTCGCTCCGATGTTTGGAGGCATGACGATCCGGTAGTGCATCCACTTACCCTCTCGTCGGGCAGAGACGATGCCGGCATTGCGGAGATATGCCAGATGCCGAGAAATCTTCGGTTGGGGACCACCTAGAATTTCAACGAAGTAGCAGACGCATATTTCCTGGTCGCCCATGAGGTTGAGAAGCCTGAGCCGTGTATTGTCGCCAAGCGCCTGAAAGAAGCGCTCCATGTTGAACGGTGGTGTTTTCCTTGCCATCCCTCACTTATACGCATTGACGAATGTATTGGCAATAGATATAGTCGCCAAAGCAAATATGTTTCAGGAGGTAAGGCACATGGCAGAGCAGGTATTGGACTCAGTGAGATCAAAGTATGGGTCAGTGGCGGAAAGCAGTCTCTCCAACGACCATGCGGGCGTTCAGGCGGTTGCGGAAGCCTTCGGCTATTCCGCCGAGGAATTGACTTCAATCCCGGCTGGCGCCAACATGGGGCTTTCTTGCGGCAATCCCACCGCGACCGCTCACATTAGGGCAGGGGAAGTTGTCGTCGATTTGGGTTCAGGCGGGGGACTCGACGTATTTCTGGCGTCGAAGATGGTCGGCCATTCGGGGCGCGCCATTGGTATCGACATGACGCCAGCCATGATTGAGAGGGCGCGGACGAACGCCGAGGTTGGCGGGTATACGAATGTGGAGTTTTACCAATCCACCATTGACCAGATTCCGTTGCCGGACTCTTCGGTCGATTGTGTCATCTCGAACTGCGTGCTCAACCTTGCTCCCGACAAACCCTCCGTCTTCCGCGAGATCGCCCGCGTCCTCAAGCCCGGTGGTCGAGTGGCCGTAAGTGACATCGCTCTCAAACATGAGCTCCCCGAAGCCGTCGCAAAGAGCATGGCAGCCTATGTGGGCTGCATCGCAGGAGCCATCTTGATTGACGACTACCGCTCAGGACTAAGTGCTGCGGGCCTCGAACACATTCAGATCGTCGATAGTGGGGCGGACTTGAACGCATATGCCAAGGTGGAGAACCAGGCCGGTTGCTGCTCACCCAGCATGGAGATCGGAAGCCCGTTCCAGTTGATGGATGAGCCTTGCTGCACCCAGGCAACCAACCTAACGCCATCGCTTCACGAAGAGCTTGCGACACTGCTTTCGCAGTACGACATCAACGCTGCAGCCGCCAGCGTGAAGGTGTACGCGATCAAGCCGACAACGATTGCCTAAGCGATTTCCAAAGAAGACAGGACAGGTCAATGCCACACTACAACGTCATGTTCCTCTGTACCGGCAACTCAGCCCGTTCCATCATGGCGGAAGCAATAATGAATCGAAAGGGCCGTGAGCACTTTACGGCTTACAGCGCGGGAAGTCACCCGACCGGGCAAGTCCGACCCGAAGCTTTAAAACAGATCGAGAAGGCAGGATTGAGTACAGCAAACGCCCGTAGCAAGTCTTGGGACGAATTCTCCAAACCCGACTCGCCGCCACTACACTTCGTTTTTACGGTCTGCGACAACGCAGCACGTGAAGTCTGTCCCCTTTGGCCGGGGCAGCCCATGACGGCGCATTGGGGCATCCCCGATCCCGCTGCGACGTTGGGAACACCGGAAGAGATCGAGCGTGCCTTTAGCCAGTCTTTCGCATCTTTGGATCGACGCATCAGTCTCTTCCTCAGCCTGCCAATAGGAACACTCGACCAATTCGTTCTCCAGAGCGAACTCGACAAAATCGGAAAGAAATAAAGGTCAAGGTAACCCCGATGAAGACAGTAATCTTTGCTTGCGTTCATAACGCCGGTCGCTCACAGATGGCCGCAGCTTTCTTTAACCTGCTTGCCGATAGGTCAAAGGCCGAGGCCGTCTCGGCGGGCACGGAACCAGGCTCGCGGGTGCATCCGGAGGTTCTCGCCGTTATGCAGGAGGTTGGCATAGACCTCAGGAATGCCAAACCGCAGAAGTTGACCGAGGAACTTGCTAAGGGAGCAGCACTGCTTATCACGATGGGCTGCGGTGACAAGTGCCCTTACGTTCCAGGGCTTCGGCGTGACGACTGGCCGTTACGCGACCCGAAGGGGCTACCGATGGACGAAGTAAGACTCATCCGCGACGACATAAAGGAAAGGGTGCGACAACTGCT
Organism: Granulicella sp. L46; assembly: GCF_009765785.1. GTDB lineage: Bacteria > Acidobacteriota > Terriglobia > Terriglobales > Acidobacteriaceae > Granulicella. Next base: position 318,609 of record NZ_LMUT01000003.1, on the reverse strand, counting down.
GGAAAGCGATAGTCTCAATTCCTGAGTCAACGTCTGTTCTGCACGGAGGGCAGATTGTGAAGTTGCTTTAGCCGATGGACATGAGAGGTACAAACGCAACAGTCAGCAAATCGAAGAGGACTAAAGATTGAGCTAATTTTTGAGGAGTGCAACGTCATCGTATTCATCAGTGCGAGCAGTGTTCCTATTTGATCGGTACAGCCGAAAATTCGGTCCTGAGCACCTCAAGCGAAAAACTCTATGGGTATCTCATACACAGAACGGGTTGCGCGGGTCGTCGAGCTTCTGCGAGGAAAGTGGACGGTCCAAATCCTTTGTGCAATGCGCGAACACCCAGTGCGCCTCAGTAAGCTAAAGGGAGCGATTCCACCTACATCCAAGAAGGCCCTCACGGCGAGTCTACGTTCCCTTGAGGCTGCTGGAGCTGTTTTGCGGAGAGACCTAAGCAGTTCCGTGTTGCATGTCGAATACGAACTTGCAGACACAATGCAAGAGCCACTCGTTGCTCTCCTAGATCATCTCGCGGAGTGGGACAAGCTCAATGAACAAGATCGCTTAGGCTGCGATGGGTCTTCACAAGTCGGCATTGCGGTACAAAACGTGTCTGGAGCGTTGGTTTCGGAAGAGCGTCCTTCTGAGGCCTTATGAGTCCGATTCATCAGACCGAAGTGGTTTCATACGACGCCCTTCTAGCCGCACCCCGGATCGCTTCAGTTCGTCCGCAATTACCTTTTCATCAGGAAGCACCATCTGATATTCAGCAGCCAGAACTTTGTTGGGTAGATTGTCCAGCGCATAGTGAGCCTCCGCTGCGCCCTTTTCCGCGCACAGAATCAGACCAACCGGAGGGTTCTCTCCCTCTTTCATCCAGTGCTCGCGTGCATAGTTCAGGTAGAGGTGCATCTGTCCGGCATCTGCGTAGCTGAACCTGCCCACTTTGAGATCGATGACGACCAAGCAACGAAGTCGGCGATGGAAGAAGATCAGATCGACCCGGAACCAGGTGTCGTCAATGCGGAGCCTCTTCTGCCTGCCCAGAAACGCGAAGTCGTCTCCAAGTTCCAGCAGGAAATCGGTGAGGTGTTGGATGAGCGCCGCTTCAAGGTCAGTCTCAGAATACTCATCTTTGAGGCCAAGGAATTCGAGCACGAACGGATCTTTGATGGCTTCCTCTGGCGTGATGGTATCGTCGGATTCCGCGATCTCTGCCTTCTCAAGCATCGCGGCCTTGTTCCGAGAGAGGGCAATGCGTTCGTAAAATTGACTACCTATCTGACGGTCGAGTTGGCGAACGGACCATCCAGAACGGAGGGATTCCGCCTCATAAAAGGCCCGAGCGTCTGAGTTCTTCACAGAGAGCAAACGCACATATGCTGACCACGGCAGAGGGAACTTGGACGCAATCTCGGGCAAGGCGGGCGATTTTTCAGACGGTGTCTGAAAAATCTTCTGTGTCGGCCACTCCAAATAGAACCGCCTCATCTGGCTGAGGTTTACAGCACCAAACCCCCTCCCGAATTGGCGGGACAAATCCTCGGCCAGTTGTTTGATAAGCGCTTCTCCGTACTCCGCTCGCTCTTGGCCTTGCTGTTCAAACTCCACGATGCGATGACCGATCTCCCAATAGGTGGCAGTCATCTGCGCATTCACGCTTCGCGCCGAAGCGGCACGGGCAGCTTGTAGCAGCCCTACAATGTCGTTACGGATTTTGCCGTACAGTAGGTGATCCATGTCCTGCCTCAAGGTTACTTGCATCCGTTTCCGGAGGACGAAATAATGGGGAGCTGGCCCGCCACGACCCAGCTCACGGCCCACAGATTTGGTGTCAAAGGGCGCCGATTAGGCCGGTTTTTCCGGTTATGCCGTCTTCAACCACTTATCCGTCAATAACTTACGCTTTTGACAGTTCCAAGGCGTGGAAGCGGTGATTAAATCATGAGTCGCGACACCTAGCAGCGCACTCATGGAATCGGGCCTTCCTTCCCGTAACGTCCTTCCAAGAGGTCTTGCGTGCTGACGCACGCAGGTCTCTTGGTCGGGCTCCGGACGACCCGCTCTGCGAGGTGATGAGCAACAATCAACTCCTCAATGGTGGTGTACAAGTGGTGTACAAATAGGGCCAGAAACGCCCAGCAATACCCGGAAATCTCCTCCAACGAGCCTTACTACACAATAACTTACACAGGGCGGGGCCGTTTCGTAATCAGCAGGTCAACGGTTCAAGTCCGTTCGTCGGCTCCATAGAATTTGCGAATTTATTCATTCGACGTGATCGTTAGAGCGAATGTGCGAGAGTGTGACCGTGAATGGGTCGCACTTTTCTTTTTTTGTGGCGGAGTGGGTGGAGCGGTGATTGTTGAGCGGCGAGGATTGCCTGTCGCTGAAGTTTGCGGGTAAGCTTACGCAGCAGAGGGTTCGGAAAGATGAGGAGAGATATGACGCGTGTTGGAATTACGTTTGCGGCGTTCGTTTTTATGGTTTCGTGCGCGGTGTGCGTGGCGCAGGCACCTGCTGCGGCTCCTGCACCTGCTGGGCCGGTTGGACCTGCGGCTGAAGTGCAGGCTGCGTATAACCGGTTGAAGCCGAATGTTTTGAAGGCGGCGGAGAAGATGCCGGAGGCGGACTATCAGTACAAGCCGACGGCTGATATACGGACGTTTGCGCGGATTGTGAATCACGTGACCGAGGCGCAGTTTCATGTGTGCTCGGCGCTGAATGGGACGACGGTCGATCCGAAGTCGGTGCCGAGTGATACGGCGGATAAGGCAACAGTGCTTGCCGGGCTGAAGGCTTCGTTCGCTGCTTGCGATACGGCTTATGGTGCTCTGACGGATGCGACAATCACGGAGACCCTGACGTTGGGACCGGTGAAGCGTTCTCGCATTGGGTTGGCGTGGGGGAACGTGTCGCATGACAATGAACAGTATGCGGAACTGTCGACGTATCTGCGGCTGAAGGGGCTGGTGCCTCCTACAGCGGAGAAGTAGACGATCGCTTCTATCTGCAACGGATGTCGGTATTGGTGGCGGGGAAGAACGGGCGCGCTACGCGCGAGAAGCAGGTTCCTCGCTGCGCTCGGAATGACAGCCAGAAAAGCAAGAGCAACAGCAACAGCAAGAGCAACAGCGACAGCAACAGCACAGCAAGTGCACGTGCTAGGCGAAGAGTTAGCCGAGGGTGGGCATGGTTGTGTCTACGCCGGAGCGGATGCCGGTGGGCCAGCGGGCGGTGACGGTTTTTAAGCGGGTGTAGAAGCGGACGCCTTCGGGACCGTAGATGGCGTGGTCGCCGAAGAGGGAACGCTTCCATCCGCCGAAGCTGTGGAAGGCCATGGGGACGGGGATGGGGACGTTGATGCCGACCATGCCGGCCTGGACGCGGCGGGCGAAGTCGCGGGCGGTGTCGCCGTCGCGGGTGAAGATGCTGGTGCCGTTGCCGAACTCGTGGTCGTTGATGAGTTGGAGCGCGGTCTCGAAGTTGTTGGCGCGGACTACGCCCAGGACGGGTCCGAAGATTTCTTCCTTGTAGATGCGCATGGTGGGCTTGACGTGGTCGAAGAGGGTCGCGCCTAAGAAAAAGCCGTTCTCAGTTCTCAGTTGTTCGTTGTCAGTTATCTTGCGGCCGTCTACTACTAGCTCTGCGCCTTCTTCTTCGCCTAGAGCTATGTAGCTGGTGACTTTGTCTAGGTGGGCGCGGGTGATGAGGGGGCCGAGGTCTGACTCGCCGTTAGGTGCGTCTGCTGCGCCGTCGCCTATGCGTAGATCGGCGATGCGGGATTCTAGTTTGTTGATGAGGGCGTCGGCGGTGTGGGCGCCTACCGTTACGGCCACGCTGATCGCCATGCAGCGCTCGCCGGCTGAACCGTAGGCGGCACCTACTAGTGCGTCGGCTGCTTGATCTAGGTCGGCGTCGGGCATGACGATCATGTGGTTCTTGGCTCCGCCTAGAGCTTGCACGCGTTTGCCGGTGGCGGTGGCGGTGCGGTAGACATATTCGGCGATGGGCGTGGAGCCTACGAAGCTTACGGCCTGGATGGTGGGGTGGTTGAGGATGGCGTCGACTGCGACCTTGTCGCCGTGGACTACGTTGAAGACGCCGTCGGGGAGGCCGGCTTCCTTGAGCATTTCGGCGAGGAGGTTGGAGGAGCTGGGGTCGCGCTCTGAGGGTTTGAGGACGAAGGTGTTGCCGCAGGCGAGGGCGATGGGGAACATCCACATCGGGACCATGGCGGGGAAGTTAAAGGGGGTGATGCCGGCTACTACGCCGAGGGGTTGGCGCATGGAATAGCTGTCGACGCCAGCACCTACTTGTTCGGTGAGCTCGCCTTTGAGGAGGTGAGGGATGCCGGTGGCGAACTCGATGTTTTCGAGACCCCGGGTGGCTTCGCCGCGGGCGTCGGAGAAGACTTTGCCGTGCTCGCGGTTGATGAGGGCGGCGACTTCGTCGAGGCGGCGCTCGAAGATTTCGCGGAAGCGGAAGAGGACGCGGGCGCGGCGGAGGGGTGGCTGGGCGGACCAGTCGGGGAAGGCTGCTGCGGCGGCGGCTACAGCGGCGTCGACTTCGGTGGCAGTGGCGAGGGGGACGCGGGATTGGATGCGGCCTGTGGCTGGGTGGTAGACGTCGGCGAAACGGTTTGAGGTGCTGGGCGTGGGGACGCCGTTGATCCAGTGGTTGAGCTCGGTGATGGCGGGGGTGGTGGAGGTGGGAGGCGTTGCGATTGCGGACATGGGTCGCTCCTTCGAGGAGGAAAGAATCATGTTAACAAATTGGAGGACAGACTGTTGCTTCTGAAGGGAAGGCGGATTTTCAATACGCGCCGGGTCGATTGTCATGAGGAGAAAAGGAGGGCGGCTAGCCTTCTGGCTCGATGGCATCGATATAATTCTGGGTTCAGTATCCAAAGGAGAAGTTAATGGCGCAAGACAATGCCACGATCGTCCGCAGCTTTGTGGACGAAGTGATCACACGGGGAAACATCGAGGCGGCGGCAGAATATGTCTGGGAAGATGTGGTTGAACAGGTTCCACTGCCTGGGCAGGGTCCCGGACTTGACGGTCTGAAAGACATCATCCGCGCCATGCGCGCAGGTTTTCCGGATATCGTTTTTTCCATTCAGGAGCAAATTACGGAGAATGACAAAGTCGCCAGTCGTTTCGAATGGACCGGCACTCACGACGGTACATTTCTCGGCATTCCCGCAACCGGGCGGCGTGTGCGCGTCTGGGGAATTGTATTTGACCGTCTGGAGGATGGCCGCATCAAGGACACTCGTATCCTCATGGATGGTCTAGGCCTGATGGCGCAACTCGGTGTCCTGCCTCCTCCACCGCCTCCGGCGTAATCCTCTGAAACGCTCATTGCAACGGCGATCGATTCGCAAGCGCAGGCTTCTGATTACGGTTGCAATGCCGACTTCCGAGGGCTTATGTGATCGGGCGAGGGTGGTGGAGAACGTCGGACGCTCATCGTCTATTGTGGAGGTAGCCGACATGATGCCTTCGTTCGCGCTGCTCAGTGCTTTGGTGACACTCGGGGCGCTGTTCAGCTTTCTCAGTTATCGAGTACTTCGGTTGCCAAGCAGCGTCGGTACGATGTTGCTGTCGTTGGCGGCGGCGTGCGTGCTGATCGTGGGTGGGCATGCTGTTCCCGAATTTCGGGCGAGCGCTCAGTTGGTCGTGGCTGGAATTGATTTCAACCAGGTTGTGCTGCACGGTATGCTGGCGTTCCTGCTGTTCGCCGGAGCTCTGCAACTTGACCTCAAGGAGCTTGGACGCGAGCGCGTTTCTGTGCTCAGCCTGTCGATTTTCGCGACCGCTCTTTCTACAGTGATTGTCGGATTTCTGTTCAGGACCTGTCTGCACCTGGTTGGCATTCCAATCAGCACGATGGAAGCGTTGCTCTTTGGAGCATTGATTTCGCCTACGGACCCTATTGCCGTGTTGGACATGCTGCAGCGTGTTGGTGCGCCGGCAGAACTCAAAGTTCAGCTTGCGGGCGAATCGTTGTTTAACGATGGGGTCGGTGCTGTGATCTTCGTGGCACTTCTAGGTGCATCTACGAAGGGGTCAGCCCATGGAGGCTTGCCATCTCCAGCTGCCTTCGGCGGTTTATTGCTTGTGGAGGCGGGTGGTGGCATCGCGATGGGAATGGTGCTCGGCTATCTTACGTATCGTCTGATTCGGATGGTCGACAGCTATCGGGTCGAGGTGATGCTGACGCTTGCGTTGGCGATGGGCGGCTATACGCTCGCGGATATGCTTCGTCTTTCGGCTCCGCTGGAGGCGGTGGCGGCCGGGCTTATGGTCAGCGGGACTGCGCGGCGGTTCGCTATGTCGCCCACAACGCGAGACCACCTGGAAAACTTCTGGGAACTGATCGACGACATCATGAATGTCGTTCTCTTTCTTCTGCTTGGGCTCGAGCTGCTTGTACTTCCGCTTAGCTACTCGTTGTTGACGGCGGGATTGATCGCGATTCCGATTGTGCTGCTTGCGCGGTACGCCAGCGTGATGGCAGTGGTGCGGACGCTCGCAGTTTGCCGCCAGAGAGTTACGGGGAACGTGGCGGTGTTGACGTGGGGAGGGTTGCGCGGTGCGTTGGCGGTTGCGCTTGCGCTATCGCTGCCAACGGAGCCGGCAGGTGCGCGCAATCTGCTGCTGGCAGCGACGTACATCACGGTTGTCTTCTCGGTGGTGGTGCAAGGGTTGACGATCGCGCCGCTGCTACGCCGCATGGAGGGCCGGTTGGGCGACATCCCCTGCTAGGTATCACGCGCTTACGGGTTGAGGTTAGAGGGCGGCGAATTGTTTGGGGTGAAGTTGCTGGTGGGTGGTTAGGAAGGCCTTCCAGGGGTCGGCGCGGAGGCGGGTGTGGTGGGCGGCTACGTCGTACACGGAGAGGACGGGGTGGACGTCGCGGGTTAGGGCTGTCCAGGGTAGCGGGAGCGAGATGGTGGCGCCGGCGCGGGCGCGGGGGGAGTAGGGGGCGACTGCCGTTGCGCCGCGCTGGTTGCGGAGATAGTCGAGGAAGATGCGGCCTACGCGCGAGGACTTGGTCATCTTGGTGAGATAGAGGTCGGGGTTTTGGCGCTCCATGGAGAGGACGAAGTTGTGGGAAGCGGTCTTGAGCTCGGTCCAGGTGAGGGTGGGCTGGATGGGCGCGACGATGTGCAGGCCTTTGCCGCCGGTGAGCTTGAGGAAGCTTTCGATGCCGAGATTCTTGAGGCGCTGGCGGACTTCGGCGGCCGCGGCGGCGACGGTGAGCCAGGGGAGTTCGGCGTCGGGATCGAGATCGAAGATGAGGCGGTCGGGGTGCTCGAGGTCGTCGTTGGTGGAACCCCAGGGGTGGATCTCGAGGACGTTCATCTGGGCGAGGGAGACGAGGGCTTCGGCGGTATCGAGCGTGATGTAAGGCTCGGGGGCGGAGGAGGTTTTGTCCTGGATGTCGATGGTCTTGATGCCGGGCGGGAGGTAGTTGTTGACGTGCTTCTGGAAGAAGCAGGGCTTGCCGGATCCTTGGGGGCAGCGAACGAGCGAGAGGGGGCGGTTGGCGATGTAGGGAAGCATGCGTTCGGCGGCGATGGCGTAGTAGTCGGCGAGCAGCTGCTTGGTGAGGCCGGAGGTGGGGTCTAGGATTTTGTCGGGGTGAGTGAGTGCTGGTCCTTCGCGGACTGCGAGAGTTGGCCTGGGGGGCGTGGACTTTTTTGGGGTGGTTTTAGCGGGGATGGATTTTGCGGTGACGGATTTGGTGGGGGTCTGCTTTGCGGGTGCGGACTTGGGGGGCATGGGGTTTGGGGTCTTCGATCTGGGAGACTTGGTTGGGGTCAGGGCGAAGTGCTGCAGGGTTTTGGGGCGATGCGCTGCTTGGGTGCGGGGCTTGTTGGGTTTGGTGGCGGCGTGGGCGGCCTTGCTCTGCTTTGCGTTGGAGCGCTTGGGTTTGGGAGCGACGGTGGCGGATTCGCGCACGACTTCGGTGGCGGACTTGTCTTCGCGGAGGCCGAGGAAGGCGGCCTGGCGGACGAGGTTATCGGAGGTCCAGGTGGCGAAGCGGACCTGAGCGACGAGGGTGGGGCGAACCCAGAAGACGTCGCGGGTGGCATCGTGGGGGATGCGCTGGAAGGCAGACTCGGGGACGCGGAGTTTGACGAGCTGGGTGAGGAGATCGCGGCGCGCTTTCTGGGTGAAGCCGGTGCCGGTTCGGCCGGCGTAGATGAGGTGGCGAGGCGTTTTGGGGCCGCGCTTTACAGGAGGGTAGTAGCCGAGGAGGAGGGCTCCGACACGGTCGGGGCCTTCGCTGGAGAGAGTGAAGCCGGCGATGACGAGCTCCTGCTCGTGGAGACATTTGGACTTGAGCCAGTCGGAAGAGCGGGTGCTGCGATAGGGTGCGTCGGCGCGCTTGGAGATGATGCCTTCGGCGTGCAGGGCGCAGGCTTTGCGGAAGACGGTTTCACCGTTGCCGGGGATGTCTTCGGAGAAGCGGATGGTTTCGTCGTCGGGTGGGAGGAGGGGGGCGAGGAGCTGTTTGCGCTCGCGAAGGGATAAGTCGCGGGTATCGTGGCCGTCGATGTGGAGGAGGTCGAAGACGAAGTAGGTGAGGGGATGAGTTTCGGCGTTCTGGAAGGAAGCTTGCAGAAGCGCGAAGCTGGAGTTGCCGTCGGTGGAGAGGACGACGACTTCGCCGTCGAGGGTGCATTCGCGGACGGGGAGATTGGCGACGCCCTTCGCGATGTCGGGCATGCGGTGGGTCCAGTCGATGCCCTTGCGGGTGAGGAGTTGGACCTGGTTGCCGGACTTGCGGGCTTGGATGCGGTAGCCGTCGAGTTTGAGCTCGTGGATCCAGTCGTCGGTGTCGGGGGTGGACTCGGCTTCAAAGGCTAGCTGCGGGGAGATGAAGTCGGGCTGACGCTCGCGGGGGAGATCGCGGAGATCGATGGATGGAGTGGGTGGGGGCGAGGGCTTTTTGGCGGACGCGGATGCGGATTTTTTGGTGGCGGACTTGGCGACGGACTTGGGGGCGGCGGCCGATTGGAGAGGATCGCTGCGGTTGGAGTTCCAGACGTGATCCTGGGCGTGCGCAATTTGATCTATAGATCGGCCGGTTACTGAGGAGTTGGGGCGCTCGTCGGTGATGGCCGGGTCGCCGGGTCCGCGCTCGTACTTGTCGTGCTCCTTGATGAGGAGCCACTGGGGCTTGTCTTTGGGGCCGTGTGCCGCGTGGTTCATGCGGATGAGAGCCCACTTGCCCTTCATCTTGGAGCCGTTCATTTCGAATTTGAGATGGCCGCCGCGGAGGCAGGCGTCGACGTTTTCGCTGCCGAGCTGCGGCCACCAGCTGCCCTGATCCCAGATCATGACGGTGCCGCCGCCGTACTGGCCCTGGGGGATGATGCCTTCGAAACCACCATACTCGAGGGGATGGTCTTCAACTTCGATGGCGAGGCGGCGCTCCTGTGGGTTATAGCTGGGACCCTTGGCGATGGCCCAGCTTTTCAGGACGCCGCCCCAACTGAGGCGGAAGTCGTAATGGAGGTGAGAGGCAGCGTGTTTCTGGATGACGAAAGGAAGGCCGCGCGAGGTGGAGGGCTTGCGCATGGCGAAGGTGTTGGTGTTGGCTCCGGCTCCGGAGGGTTCTTCGGTGGTGCTGAAGTCGCGCATGGAGCGGTAACGTTCTAGCTGCGCATCGACGGCCGAGGAGGCCGCGGTGGAGTGCGGGTCCCGCTTGCGCACTGTGCTCTTGGCGGCGGACTTGGAGGCGGATTTCTTGGTGGCCATGATGGAGTCCTATGCGGTCTTTCGCTTTGGAGATGTCCGGGTTGGCTTGGCTTCGCGGTGCGGGGTGGATTTGGTCGCAGACTTGATGAGGGTGGGTCCTTTGCGGGAGGCGGACTTGGAGGCGGCGGCATCGGTGCGCTTTGTCGCTGAGGTTTTTGTGTCTGAGGTCTTTGTATCATTGACCGACTTGCGGAGGGCGTCCATGAGGTGGATGACCTTGCCGTGGGAGCGGGGTGCGGGCTCTTCGCGGGGGATGGGAGCGTGCTTGAGTTTGGCGTCGACGAGTTCTTTGACGGCGGCTTCGTAGCCGTCGGTGAACTTCGTGGGATCGAAGGCTGCGGTCTTGCGCTGGATGAGTTCCTTGGCAAGGGCGAGCGAGTCGGCGTTGATGGTGTGAGGCTTGATGGATTCGAAATAGACAGCAGGGTCGCGGAGTTCCGCTGCATAGCGAAGAGTGTAGGCCATGAGGCCGAGGTGTGCGGTGGCGTCGGATTTCGGGGATTTTGATTTTGTGGACTTGGTGGATTTGGTGGATTTTTCAGATAGGTGCGCGGGTGCGGGGGCGATAGCGATGACGTGCTCTCGGCCTCCGAAGGCGATGCGCGAGAGGGCAATCTTGTTGGTGTCGATAAGCGCCTGACGGATGGTGAGAAAGGCTTCGGCCTGGGTGTCGTCTTCGGGGACGACGAAGTAGGGCTTCTCGAAGAAGGCGGGGTCGATGGAGTCGATGTCGACGAACTGGGCGACGTCCATGGTGCGCTTGGAGGGGACGCGGAGGTGGGCTAGCTCGTCGGGCTCGATGGTGACGTAGCGGCCATGGGAGTACTCGTAGCCCTTGACGATGTCGGATTTGTGGACGGGGTCGGCGGCTTCGTCGGGGTTGCGTTCGATGGCGCTGGAGGCAACATTCTGGTGGCGGACGCGCTCGCCGGTGCGGCGGTCGATCTGATGGAAGTGGATGTCGCTGGCGGCTTCGGTGGCGACGAAGAGTTTTACGCCGAAGGAGACTAGCGAGATCTGGATTTTACCGCTCCAGTAGGGACGGGCCATGGGGAAGCCTCACGCGGGCATGGTTTGCCATGAAGGTGAGAGTGTACCTGATTGTGATTGGGATGTACGAGATGCGGTAATCGGAGAGGTGAAGACCGGGCCGGCTGCGGTTCCGGGAGCCTGCACCCTAACGACAATTTAATGGATTACGTACAGCACCTTTATGCCGCGATGAATAGCTTTGAGGATGGAAGCGTTGGCCTGACCATTTCTTCGCTGGTGGGGGCCAAGGCTACCGGAGGCAACGCAATGGTTGTAAGCAACTTTACAAGACGGCAGACACAGAATTCGGAGGAAGGTTCGGGAGTTGGGGCGGGAGGAAAGCAGCGCGACAGATCGGGGCCGCCTCGTTACCTATTCTATTTCCGAGGCAAGCGGCATCCTTTGCAGACCGCCGGATCACGGTCCAAGAATGACGGTGTTCTGGAATTCTGGTTTGGGGCTGGGATTGTTCTGGCGCTTGTCGCGATTGTGGTGCTGGTGTGTCTGCACAGCTTAGCGGTCGTCCTATGATCTTTAGCGCCGCGTGCGTCTAGCCTGTTCGCTGGTGAGATCGCGCGCGGGGAAAGTGGGAGATGGATATGGTTGCGAACAGGGAATCAATGGCTGGTGGCGGCGGATCGAAGGTCTACGGGCTTGATGACGTGCTGATGGATTCGCATCGATACTCTGAGCAATTGCGGGAGAGAGATCGCATGGATCAGAGGCGAGGGTGGCTTTGGTTTTCGCTGCTGGTGTTTACGGTGGGGTCCATCGTGGCGTTCTGGGCGTGGATCGCGCAGTGAGCTACGGTAGCTGCTTCAGGGTGTGAGGGCAGTGGACCAGCCGGGCGCAAAGTGGGGTGAGCAAACCTCGGGGCTAAAGCCCCAACTTCGTGTAAGCCTTTGAGACCCGAGCCTAAAGGCTCGGGGTACCTAGAGTCTTTTCCTCTTTGAGGATGGTGGTGTAGGCGGGGAGGGTTAGGAAGGACTCGAAGGCAGGAGCGTCGATTAGGTTGCGGATGAGGGTGGCGGCTTGGTTGTAGGCTGTAACGCGGGCCGGGGGTGCGTTCTCGATGTTGCGCGCTACTTCGGCGTCGAGTAGTTGGTTGCAGAGCTCGGCGGTTACGCGCTGGCCGGCGTGTTCGGGGTCCTGGAGGATGGCGTGGTGGTGGACCCATTGCCAGAGTTGGGCGCGGGAGATTTCGGCGGTGGCGGCGTCTTCCATGAGGTTGAAGAGAGGGACGCAGCCGATGCCGCGCATCCAGGCTTCGAGGTAGCCGAGGCCTACGGCGATGTTGTGCTTGAGGCCGTTGTAGGTGATGTTGCCGGTGGGGACGGCGAGCAGCTCGGCGGGGGTGGCGGTGAAGTCGGGCAGTTGCTTCGCGATCTGGTTGGGCTGCGGCATGATGCGGTCGAAGACTTCTTTGGCAACGGGGACCAGGCCGGGGTGCGCGACCCAGGTGCCGTCGTGTCCGTCGGTGGCTTCGCGTTCCTTGTCGGCGCGGACTTGCGCGATGGCTGCGTCGTTGGCGATGGGGTCGGACTTGATGGGGATGAAGGCGCTCATGCCGCCGATGGCTGGGGCGTTGCGACGGTGGCAGGTCTTGATGGTGAGGCGGGAGTAGGCACGCATGAAGGGCGACGTCATGGTGATCTGCGAGCGGTCGGGGAAGAGGAGGGTTTCGCTCGCGGAGAATTTTTTGATGAAGGAGAAGATGTAATCCCAGCGGCCGCAGTTGAGGCCGGCTGAATGGTCGCGGAGCTCGTAGAGGATCTCGTCCATCTCGAAGGTGGCCAGGATGGTTTCGATGAGGACTGTCGCGCGTATGGAGCCTTGCTTGATGTTGAGGAGTTGCTGGGCGCGGACGAAGACGTCGTTCCAGAGGCGGGCTTCTAGGTGGGACTCGAGCTTGGGGAGATAGAAGTAGGGGCCGGAGTTGCGGGTGAGGAGCTGGGCGGCGTTGTGGAAGAGGTAGAGGCCGAAGTCGAAGAGGCTGCCGGACATGGGTTCGCCGTCGATGAGGAGGTGGCGCTCTTCGAGATGCCAGCCCCGGGCGCGGACAAAGAGGACGGCGGGGTTTTCTATGAGGGAATAGTGCTTCAGCGTGGTGGGATCGGTGTAGGTGATGGTGCGGCGAACTGCGTCGCGGAGGTTGAGTTGGCCGTCGAGGAGATTTTCCCAGGTGGGGGTGGTGGAATCTTCGAAGTCGGCCATGAAGACGCGGGCGCCGGAGTTGAGGGCGTTGATGATCATCTTGCGGTCGACGGGGCCGGTGATTTCTACACGGCGGTCCCGGAGGTCGGCTGGGAGGGGAGCGATTGTCCAGTTTTCTTGCCGGATTGAGAGTGTTTCGGGGAGGAAGTTTGGGAGGGTGCCGGCGTCGAGGGCGGCCTGGCGGGTGATGCGGGCGGCTAGCAGTTGCTTGCGGCGGGGGTTGAACTCACGGTGGAGGGTGACGAGGAAGTCGATGGCTTCGGGGGTAAGGATAGGGACGTGGCGGTCGGCGATGGTTGTGTGGAACTGGATGGAGGTCGCGGGGGTCAGAGCGGGCATGGGCGATCCTTTCGGCGTGTGGTTAAGTGTACGGCGCGCGGGAGAAGGGGGCGTTGGATTTGGAGGTGGGATGAATCGTGCTAGCGGTTGGGGTTGCTAGCTTTTAGCTTCTAGCAAGGGCAAGAACGGGAGACAGCAGGTTCCTCGCTGCGCTCGGAATGACAGCCAGAAATGCAAATGCAAGTACAGGTGCAAAGGCAAATGCAAGTGCAAAGGCAAATGCAAGTGCAAAGGCAAGTGCAAGTGCAAGTGCAAATGCAAATGCAAATGCAAATGCAAATGCAAATGCAAGTGCAAGTGCAAAGGCAAGTGCAACTGCAAAGGCAAGTGCAACAGCAACAGCCAATACAGGGATCCTTCGCTTCGCTCAGGATGACGGCGAAAACAAACAATAGCAAAGGCAACAACGGCAACGGTCCCAGCGACGGCAAACGGACGGGTGGGTGCTATTCGCCTAGCATGATGCGCTGGATGTGGTGGGCTCGGCCGGTGGCACCGTCGCAGGAGATCAGGGTGGCGCACATTTTTGGGTTGCCTTTGGCGGCTTCGAATTTGCCGGGCATGCCTGTGAGGAAACGCTTGAGGACTAGCTCGGTTTCTACGCCGATGATGGAGTCGAAGGGGCCGGACATGCCGACGTCGGTTTGATAGGCGGTGCCGTGGTGGAGGAGGCGCTCGTCGGCGGTGGGGACGTGGGTGTGGGTGCCGAGGACGGCGGTGACGCGGCCGTCGAGATACCAACCGAGGGCGGCTTTTTCGCTGGTGGCTTCGGCGTGGAAGTCGAGCAGGATGACCTTCGCGTTGGTGTTGCGTTCGATCATGGTGAGGAGCTCGTCGGCTTTGCGGAAGGGGTCGTCGGAGCTGGCCATGAAGACGCGGCCTTGCATATTCATGACGGCGTACTTGGTGCCGTTGCCTAGCTCGCCTTCGTAGAGGCCGAAGCCGGGCGTGCCATGGGCGAAGTTGGCGGGGCGGAGGACGCGGCGGCCGCGGACGTGGGAGTTGGCAGGGACGGTCATGTATTCGACGATCTCTTTTTTGTCCCAGATGTGGTTGCCGGTGGTGATGACGTGGGCGCCTAGGTCGAAGAGTTCTTCGGCGATGGAGGGGGTGATGCCGAAGCCGCCGGCGGAGTTTTCGCCGTTGATGATGAGGAGGTCGACGGCGTGGGTTTCGAGGACGTGGGGGAGGTGCTCGCGTACGATGTGGCGGCCGGGCGATCCGAAGACGTCGCCGACGAAGAGAATGTTCACTTATGGATTTTAGCGCGTACGGGCGGGGAAAAGCCTTGACGCAAAGGGCGCGAAAGAAAGCGCAAAGTTTCGCGAAGGGAAACTGTGGGAAAGATGCGGAGGAAGGACTTAGACTGTGGGGATGATTGATCTGGTTTGGAACTTTCCTTTGTTTGCGGAGCAGGGGGCGGAGTGGCAGGGATATCTGCGACGAGCGGTGGATGAGTTGGCGGTGGACGACGCACGGTTGATGCGACCTTCGTTTCGCGGCGGCGATGCGGAGTTACGCGTGCGTGCGGCGAAGTGGCTGGGCGTTGAGCCGGAGCGCGCGTGGATTGTGTGCGGCGGACATCATGGGACGCTGGTGTCTCTGCTTGTTGCGGGCCTGGGGGGAAAGGCCGTCGCGGTGGAGGAGATCACGTATACCGCGATGCTGGAGCAGGGGCAGATGCTCGGGATCAAGGTGGTGAGTTGTGCCTTTGATGGCGAGGGAATGAAGCCTGAGGCGCTGCGCGAGGCGTGTGAGCGGGAGGAGGTCTCGGGTGTGTTTTTGATGCCGACAGTGCATAATCCGCTGGGGATTGTGGCGGGGCTGGAACGGCGTAAAGCGATCGTGGAGATTGCGAGAGAGTTTGATCTGATCCTCATCGAGGATGATGCTTATGGGTTTATGGAGCCGGATGCGGCGGCGAACTATGCCATGCTGGCGCCGGAGCGGACGTTCTATGTACGCGGGCTGAGCAAGAGCTATGCGCCGGCGACGAGGACGGGGTTTGTGGTGTGCCCGGAGCGATTTGTGGGTGGGATGGAGAACGTGATCAGGAATACGACGACTGGGACTTCGCTGGCGCACAACACGGCGGCGGTAGAACTGATTGAGGACGGAACGCTGGAGCGTGTGATCGCGGCGAAGCTGGTGGAGGGCGCGTGGCGGAATGCTTTGGGACGGGAGATTTTCGGCGGGGCGGTAGGGGTTGGTGCTCGATCCGCGTGGCATCTTTGGGTGTCACTGCCGGAGGGATTGACGGCGGTTGAGGCGCAGCGAGTTTGTTTGGAGCGTGGGGTGATGGTGAGTGGAGCTGCCGGGTTTACTGCGCCGGGGGTGGAGGTGCCTCGGGCATTGCGGATTGGAATGGGGGGTGAGGTGGAGCGGTCGCGGGTGGAAGAGGGTTTGGGGATTGTGGCAGGGGTGATTGGACGTTGAAGTGTGTTTGTGGTGGTGGTGCGGGGTTAGGTGGTGTAGATAGGAGGCATACCGTAGGGCTAAAGCCCGAGTCTCAATTGGCCTGTAAGACCCGAGGCTGAAGCCTGGGGGTACCTGTTCGTGGCGGGGCTGATGCGACCTAGTTGTTGAGGAAGTCGGTTAGGACCTGGAGGTATTTTTCGGGTTCTTCGTAAGAGGGTAGGTGGCCGCTTTGTTCGAAGATTACTAGCTTGGCGTTGGGGATGGCTTTGTACATGCGGTAGGCGGTCAGCGGGGCTACGTTCATGTCGTAGCGGCCGTTGATGACTAGCGTGGAGAAGTTGAATTTTGCTAGGGCTGCGGTGTAGTCGACGTGGGGGTTGGCTTTGGCGATGGCTTCGCTGGTGGCGGGAGAGAAGCCGAGGTCGGGGGCGTTGGCCATGTAGCGGGTCATCTTCTCGGGACTGTAGAAGATCATGCCGAAGTGGTCGCGGAGGCCTTGCTGGGCCTGGGCTTCGGGTGTTGCGGTGGAAGTTTTGGTTGCTGCTGCCTGGGCTTCTAGTTTGTCGGGGAAGACTTGAGGGAAGAGGTGGACGATGCTTTCGTAGGAGGCGAGGCCGTCGGAGATGATGAGTTGGTGGACATGCTCGGGGTGGGCGGCGGCGTAGGCGATGACGAGGAGGCCGCCGTAGGAATCGCCGCAGAGATCGATTTTGGCGAGGTGGAGGTGGTCGCGGACGGCGTCGAGGTCGGCTACCTGGGCTTCCATGGTTTGCGGAGCGGAGGGGTTGGTGAGGGGCGAGGCTCCGGTGCCGCGCTGGTCGTAGAAGATGACCTGGCGGTGTTGGGAGAGGCGCTGCCAGACGTCGTTCTGGACCATGTAGATGTGGGAGAGGCCGGGGCCTCCGTTGACGGCGAAGATGGGGATGGTTGGTTGCGGGGCGCCGTAGATCCAGTAGGCGAGGTCGACGTCAGGGGTGTGGACGTGGCCTGTGGGAGGGATGATGGGCATGGGGGTTTGCGCGGCGATGGGGAGGGTTAGGGCGAGGGTTAGGAGGAGGGTTTTCATGTGGGCTCCGATAGGGATGGTCGTCGGCCCACTCATGACGATGAGGCCATCATGAATGGGGCACCGGTTCTGCGGCTCCGACGGATGTTGTTGGCGACCCGCCTTAGCGACGATAAGGCCGTCGCGAAGATGGGGCACCCGGTGAAGAGAGGTGAGAAAGGTGCTGGCGGCGGTGGTGAGACGAAGACCTTCGGGGTCCTTCGGCTTCGCTGCGCTTCACTCATGATGACAGGGTTGTGGTGTGCTCTTCGTTGTGGTGGCGCTACTCGGCTGATTCGCCGTGGGGGTGGTTGGGGTTGGGTTCGGAGGAGGGCCTTTGGGGGCGCATGAGGGGGAAGATGATTACGTCGCGGATGGTGCGGGAGCCGGTGAGGATCATGGTGAGGCGGTCGATGCCGATGCCTTCGCCTGCGGTGGGGGGGAGGCCGTAGCCGAGGGCGCGGACGTAGTCGTAGTCGACTTCCGCCATGGCTTCGATGTCGCCGCGCTTGCGGTCGTCTAGTTGGGACTGGAAACGGCGGAGCTGGTCGTCGGGGTCGTTGAGCTCAGAGAAAGCGTTGCCGAGTTCGAAGCCGCCGATGTAAAACTCGAAGCGCTCGACCCAGTCGGGTTCGTCGGGTTTGATCTTGGAGAGGGGCGAGACGGCGAGGGGGAAGTCGTAGATGATGGTGGGTTGGATGAGGTGCTCTTCGGCGAGGGCTTCGAAGACGCCGGCGATTAGTTTGCCGAGGGCCGCGCAGGCAAGTTCCTTCGTGCCTGCGGGATCTTCGAGGGCTTGCATATAGATGGGCTCGGCCTGCTTGTATGCGGGCCAGAGGGCGGCCGCTTTGTTGGCTGCTTCTTTTCGCTCTTCGGGAGCTTGCGAAGTGAGCACGTCGTCCTCATCCTGCGTGGGACTGTTGTAGTACATGTAAAGGCTGAAGATGGCCGGCATGGCGAGGCTGAGGTCGGTGAAGATGCCGTCGGTGGGGACGTGCGCTTCTTCTGGCCACCACTTGAGGATGGCTTCGCGCATGGAGAGGCGGGTCCACTTGCTTAGGTCAATCTCGTTGCCATTGAAGTGGGTGATGGTGGTGCCGTTCACTTCCTTCGCGACGTTGATGATGAGGTCTTGCGTGAGGGCCATGAGGTCGTGGTAGTTGGCGTAGGCCTGGTAGAACTCGAGCATGGTGAACTCGGGATTGTGGGTGCGGTCGATGCCCTCGTTGCGGAAGTTGCGATTGATCTCGTAGACGCGATCGAGGCCGCCGACGACGAGGCGCTTGAGGTGCAGCTCGGGTGCGATGCGGAGGGTGAGCTCCATGTCTTCGGCGTTGTGGTGGGTGGTGAAGGTGCGCGCGGTGGCTCCGCCGGCGATGGTGTGGAGCATGGGGGTTTCGACTTCCAGGTACCCGTGGGTGTCGAAGTAGTGGCGAACGGAGCGGAGGATGTGGGCGCGCTTGACGAAGACTTCGCGGACTTCGGGGTTGGTGAAGAGGTCGGCGTAGCGCTGGCGGTAGCGGATCTCGATGTCTTCGAGGCCGTGGTACTTGTCGGGCAAGGCGAGCATGGCCTTGGAGAGGAAGGTAATGGCGGGTTTGGACTCGTGGTGCTCGAGCTTGATGGGTGCGGCGTGGAGGGTGAGCTCGCCGGTGCGGGTGCGCATGAGGTAGCCGCGGACGCCGATGTGGTCGCCGAGGTCGAGGAGCTTGTAGAGGTTGAAGAGATCTTCACCCACGTCGTCTTTGCGTACGTAGATCTGGAGGCGCTGGCCGTGCTGTTGGATCTGCGCGAAGCCGGCCTTGCCCTGGACGCGGATGGCCATGATGCGGCCGGCGACGGCGGCTTCGATGTGCATGCGCTCGAGGTCTTCGGCGGAGAGATTTTCGCCGAGGGCGCGGAGTTCGGGGACAGAGGCGGTGGAGAGGAAGCAGTTGGGGTACTTGGCTTCGTAGTCCGAGAGCGAGGGGTTGGCGGCGCGGGCGAGGGCGGCGATCTGGTCGAGCTTTTCGCGGCGAAGCTGATAGAGGTTTTCTTCGAATTGGCTGTCGTACTGGGGCACGATGCGGCTCGTTTCAGGTTGGATGTCGAGGCTTCAGTATAGAGGGAGAAGAGCAGAGGATAGAGGGTAGAGGGTAGAGTGTAGAGGGTGGTTCGCGAGGTGCAGGAAAGTCACGATGGCGGATGACGGACAGGACGGGAAGAAGGGCGGGTCGCTTGGGGACCTGGTGAAGGCTGAGTCGATGATTCAGCTGGCGCTGGTGCTGCCGGCGGCTTGCTTGATTGGGGGAGTGGGTGGGGCGGCGCTGGATAAGCATTTTCATACTGGGTGGATTGGCGTGACGGGGATTCTGCTGGGGGCAACAGCTGGGTTTGTGCAGATTTATCGGGCGGCGTCGAAGCAGATGAAGAGGGACGAGTAGTGGCGGGGCTGGAAGGATTTACCGACGCGGATGTGCGGGCGACGCTGGTGCGGACGCTGCGGCTGCTGGCCGTCCTGACGCTGGTGGGGATGGCGCTGGTGGGGTGGAAGCTGGGGTGGCGGAGTGCGGTGCTGCTGCTGGTGGGGGCGGCGATTTCGGGGTCAGGATTGTGGGAGTGGATGCGGCTGATGAGTGCGGTGATGGCACGGATGGACGCTGGAGGAGCGGGGCGCCCGATGGGGCTGGTGCTGACGGGTTTCTTCGTGCGGCTGGGTCTGTCGCTGGTGGTGCTCTATGTTAGTCTTAAGTATCTAAACGGTTCCGTAATTGCACTCGCTGTGGGACTCGGATTGGGCATTGCATCGCTCACGTTCGAGGCTATCAAGATGGCCAGAGCATGGACGGTCTAGCAGGAATTTGAACTTGAACCTTGGGTTGCGGGACTGCAGCCGACCGATATTTTTTCTATGCCTCCTCAATTATTTCTTACGAGTTTTTTGAATCACTTCCTGGCTGGCCCCGTCGATCAGCTGCTGGCGCTGTTGCACATCACGCCGCGCTTTCCAGAAGCGCCGATACCGAATTCGGTGGCGATGGAGCTGCTGGTGTTCCTTATCCTGCTGGGGTATTTCATCGCGGTACGGGTGAGCCTGAGCGTTGAGAATCCGGGTCCGGTGCAGCATCTTGCCGAGATGACGGATGAGTTTGTGTCGGGGCAGGCCGAACAGATTATCGGTCACGGATTTGAGCAGTTCACGGGCTACCTGACGGTGATCCTGCTGTTCATCCTTCTGGCGAATTTGATGGGGCTGCTTTCGCCCTGGCTGGAGTCGCCGACAGCGAGCCCGGCGGTGCCGCTGGGATTGGCGCTGATCACGTTTATCTACTATCACTATCACGGTGTACGGGCGAATGGCTTTGCGTATATCAAGCAGTTCCTGGGACCGGTGTGGTGGCTCTATCCGTTGCTTCTTCCGATCGAAATCATCTCGCATTGCGCGCGTATTCTTTCACTGACGGTGCGTCTCTACGCCAATATGTTCGCGGGCGATTTGTTGACGCTGGCGTTCTTCTCGCTGGTGCCGATTGGCGTGCCACTGCTGTTCCTGGGATTGCATTTGGGCGTCGCGGTTATCCAGGCGTATGTGTTTATGTTGCTGGCGGCTATTTATCTTAGCCTTGCGGTGGCACACGAGCATTAGACTTTGACATTCCCATGGGCGGGTGCTCCCTGCCTGTGGTGCGTACTACCGCCGATCCAGCGTGAGGGGGCCAGCACGGTGAGCCTCAACCACCCACTGGCGGCGAGATCAATGGGAGCATGGAGTTGTAATGGTGAATGCACTGCGCATGATGAAGTATGGATTTATGGCGATGGCGGCGATGCTTTTGGCGACGCCGGCGTTTGCACAGGCGGCTGGTGAGACGACCAGCCCATGGACACCGATCGCGGCCGGCATCGGCATGGCACTGGCGGCTGGGCTTTGCGGCCTGGGTCAGGGTCGGGCGACGGCTTCGGCTACCGAGGCGCTGGCACGTAACCCGGGAGCTCGTCCTGGTATCTTTACGTTCCTGATTCTTGGACTCGCGTTTATCGAGTCGCTCGCGCTGTTTACGTTCGTCATTATCTTCCTGTACGTGAAGTAGTACAGGGGATAGAGGATAGAGTGTAGAGAGTAGGGAAAGACGAAACGGCCTCCGCTTTGCGGAGGCCGTTTTGCTTTGGTAGAGAGTGAGAGCTATTGGGGCGGGGTGGTGGGGGATGCGGCTGCGATGGTGGTCGGGGCGGCTCGCTGAGT
>NZ_LMUT01000003.1:129291-297362 GCF_009765785.1 Granulicella sp. L46 | reverse complement strand
GGGGGTGTCGGCTAGGGTGTCGGTGGAGGGGCGGGCGTAGAGGGCGGCTAGCAGGCGGAGGTAGTAAAAGCAGGCTACTCCGGAGTTGGCCAGGCCGACGATCGCTAGCCAGGTGTAGCCTCCGTGGACCGCTGCGGAGAAGACGTAAAACTTGCCGAAGAAGCCTCCGGTGAAGGGGATGCCGATCAGCGAGAGGAGGAAGAAGGCGAAGATCGCGGAGAGGACGGGGCGCTTGAGGGCGAGGCCGGTGAAGTCGTCGAGGGTGCGGAGTTTTTCGTCGAAGCCGGAGAGTTGGGTGAGGACGATGAAGGCTCCGACGTTTGTGGCGGCGTAGGCGGCGGTGTAGAAGCAGGCGGCGGAGACGGCTTCGTGCTGCGCGGAGGTAAAGGCGACGAGGAGGTAGCCGGCGTGGGCGATGGAGGAGTAGGCGAGGAGGCGCTTCACGTCGGACTGCAGGAGGGCGCCGAGGTTGCCGATGGTCATCGTGGCTACGGCGAGGATGGCGATCATGAGCACCCAGTGGTCGCGGTACATGGGGGTGGCGCTGAAGAGGAAGCGGAGGAGGACGGCGAAGGCGGCGGCCTTGGGGGCTGTCGACATGAGGGCGACTACGGGGGAGGGGGCGCCCTGGTAGACGTCGGGGGTCCAGACGTGGAAGGGGGCAGCGGAGACTTTGAAGCCGAGGCCGATGAGGACCATCGCTACAGCTAGCCAGCCTAAGAGCGGGGTCTTGGTGATGGCGAGGCCGGCGGCGATGGCGGCGATGCTGGTCGAGCCGGTGGCTCCGAAGCAGAGCGCGATGCCGTAGAGGAAGAAGGCCGTTGCGAAGCTGCCGAGGAGGAAGTATTTGATGGCGGCTTCCGAGGCGGTGGCGCGGCCTTTGCGGAAGCCGGCGAGGATGTAGGTGGAGATAGAGGAGATTTCGAGGCCGATGAAGACCATGAGGAGCTCGACGGAGCTGGTCATGAACATCATGCCGGTGGCGCCGAAGCAGACCAGGGCGAAGTACTCGCCGGCGTGGGTGATGGGGTCTTCGAAGTAGTCGAGTGACGCTAGCAGGGTGACGAGGACGATGCTGGCGATGAGGAGGTGGAAGAAGACGGAGAAGGCGCTGACCTGGATGGTGCCGGAGAAGGCGGTGGGGCTACCGCTGACGGGGATTGAGGAGAGGATGCCAGTGGCGGGGCGGAGGGTGTCGACTACGTGGAGTTGGTAGAGGGCGGCGAGGCCGGAGGCGGTGATGCCGAAGATGGCGAGCCAGCCGAGAGGCTTGCGGGTGCGGCCGGGGGTGATTAGGGGCTCGGCGAGCATGACGAGGACGCCGGTGAGGGCGAGGATTAGTTCGGGAAGGAGGGCGAGGAGGTTAGTGGACATTAGCGGGCCTCCTTAGGGGTTGATACAACGAATCTGACTTCAACGCGGCAGTGGCCGGGGTGGTCGAGGCACCAGCGGCTGTATTCCTGGTCATTGAAGCTGTATTCGCCGTTGGCGGTGTTCTTGTAGAGGCCGTGGCCAACCTCGACGAGCTTGCCTGCAGTGGAGGCGCCGTAGATGTCGATGGCTCGCATCCAGAAGGGGGAGGCGACGCCCATGGCGAGGAAGAGGGCGGCGAAGGGCCAGAGTTCGAGATGCTCGCGGGCGGTGAGGTCCCAGCCGGGGACTTCGTCGGGGCGTACGCCGATCTTGCCGTAGAAGACTCGCTGGATCATCCAGAGGAGATAGGAGGCTCCGAAGATTACGCCGGTGGCGGCGATGACGGTCCAGAGGATGTGGTGCGTGGCGATGGATTGCATGGAGCCGGAGAGAATGAGGAATTCGCCGACAAAGCCGTTGAGCATGGGAAGTCCGGCGGCGGCGAGGACGGTGATGACGAACATCGTGACCATCCACGGGTGACGTGTGGCGAGGCCGCCGTAGTCGCGCATGTCGTAGGTGCCGTAGCGCTCGTAGAGCAGGCCGAGAAGGACGAAGAGGGCCGCGCCGATGAGGCTTTCGTTGAGGATCTGGAAGACGCCGCCGTCGAGGCCGATGACTGTGAAGGTGAAGATGCCGAGGATCACGAAGGAGACGTGCGCGAGGGTGGAGAAGGCGGCTAGCTTCTTGAGGTCGGTCTTGATGAGCGCGATGAGTGAGCCGTAGACGATGCCGATGGCGCCTAAGGCGATGAGGACCGGGGCTACATGGCGGGACTGCTCGGGGAAGATGCCGAAGCTGAAGCGAAGGATGGAGTAGAGGCCGAGCTTGCCGGCGAGGACCATGACGGCGGCGGTGGGGGCTTCGGCGACTGCGTCCTGTAGCCAGCCGTGGAGGGGGAAGACCGGGACTTTGACGGCGAACGCTACGAGGAAGGCGATGGAGCAGAGTAGTAGCGCGGTGGGCGTTGCTGCCAGGTGGTGGGTGAGGGCGAGGTACTGGAGGGTGGGCAGGTCGAAGGTGCCGGTTAGGTTGTAGAGCCAGAGGATGGCGACGAGGAGGATCGCGGAGGGGATGAACGCGTAGAGGAAGAATTTGATCGCGGCACGGCGGCGGTTTTCGGTGCGGCCGAAGGTGGCGATGAGGATCGTGATGGGGACGAGCGAGAGTTCCCAGAAGCCGTAGTAGAGGAAGAGATCGAGGGCGGCGAAGATGCCGAGCATGGCGACCTGCTGGAGGAGGAAGAGGGTGTAGAAGAGCTTCGTTCGCGTGTGGATTGCATTCCAAGACGCGAGCACGCCGATGGGGGCTAAGAAGGCGGCGAGGACGATGAGCCACATGCTGAGGCCGTCGACGCCGAGGTGGTAGCGGATGTTGGGTGACGGGATCCAGGAAAGGTTCTGCTCGAACTGGAAGGTGCGCGGGGCGGCGTGGTAGTTGAAGTGCGAGGGGAGATGAAGCGTGAGGAGGAGAGTCAAGAGGCTGATGAGGAGGGCGCCGATGGCGTGTGTTTTGCTGCCCTCGCGCTCTGGGATGCAGGCGAGCAGGATCGCGCCCGCTAGCGGGGTGGCGATGATGAGCGTCAGGATGATTGGGTCGAAGTTCATTGGGTTCATTGAGTTCTTAGGTGGTTCAGGAAGCGGGTTCCTCGCTACGCTCGGAATGACAGCCAGAAAAGCAAGTGCAACGACAAGGGCAAAAGCTAGTGAAAAGCGAGTTCAACAACAACGGCGAAAGCTAGTGCGGTATTCCGTGGTGACCGAAGAGGACGATGGCGATGACTACGGCGGCGCCGGCGGCTAGCCAGCCGGCGTAGGAGCGAATGTTTCCTGACTGGATGCGGCGGACGAGCCAGCCGCCGCTGCGGGTGGAGGCAGCGAGGCCGGCGGCGGTGCCCTGGACGATGCCGCCGTCGATGAGGCCGTTGAGGATGAGGCGCGAGATGACGAGGATGGGCGTGATGATGAAGCGGCCGTAGATTTCGTCGACCCAGTATTTGTGGTCGAGGAGGGAGTAGAGGCGGCGGTACTTTGCAGCGAGGGCGGCGGCGGTACCGGGCTTGTAGCAATAGAAGTACCAGGCGATGAAGGCACCCGTCAGCGCGACGAGAAGGGAGACGATGGCGTCGACGCGCTCCATGAAGAAGTGCGCGGGATTGGCGGCGATGTCGAGGCCGGCGTTGAAGACGGGGGCTAGGAAGTGATCGAACTCGTTGTGGCCGCCGAGGGCTTCGGGGATGCCGACCCATCCGCCAATGAGCGAGAGGATGGCGAGGATGATGAGGGGGAGGGTCATGACCCAGGGGGACTCGTGGATGCCGTGAGCGAGGGCGTGGCTGGGTTCGGGCTCGGCTTCGAGCGTCAGGGTTGAGGACTTGCTGGCGTGGACGGCGGCTAGATGGCCGGCGTGGAGATCGTAGTCGTGGGTGGGGCCGCGCTCTTCGAAGCGTGCGGCGCCGAAGAAGGTCTTGAACCAGAGGCGGAACATGTAGAAAGAGGTTAGGCCGGCGGTGAGAAGGCCTACGAACCAGAGAAGGAGGTGGAGGGGGCTGCCTGAGGTGGCGGTGTCGTAGAGGATCTCGTCCTTGGAGTAGAAGCCGGCGAAGGGGAAGATGCCGGAGATGGCGAAGACGCCGGCGGACATGGTCCAAAAGGTGATGGGGATGCGCTTGCGGAGGCCGCCCATATTCCGCATGTCTTGTTCGCCGGAGAGGGCATGAATGACGCTGCCGGCGGCGAGGAAGAGCAAACCCTTGAAGAAGGCGTGGGTCATGAGGTGGAAGATGCCGGCCGAGTAGTCTCCGACGCCGCAGGCCAGGAACATGTAGCCAAGCTGCGAGACCGTGGAGTAGGCGAGGACTCGCTTGATGTCGTGCTGGACTAGACCGATGGTAGCGGCGAAGAGGGCGGTCGCTGCGCCGATGCAGGCTACGACGGTGAGGGCTGCGGGGGAGTGGTCGAAGAGGACGTGGCAACGGGCGACCATGTAGATGCCGGCCGTGACCATGGTGGCCGCGTGGATGAGGGCGGAGACGGGAGTGGGGCCCTCCATCGCGTCGGGCAGCCAGATGTAGAGGGGGATCTGCGCGGACTTGCCGGTGGCTCCGAGGACGAGGAGGAGGGCTATGGCCGTGAAGATGCCTCCGCTGAGAGGCGACGCGGCTATTTGCTCGAAGATGGTGCTGAAGTCGAGGGTGCCGTAGTGGGCGACCAGGAGGAACATCGCGAGGAGGAAGCCGAAGTCGCCGACGCGGTTGACGATGAAGGCTTTCTTGCCGGCGTTCGCGGCTGAATCCTTGGTGAAGTAGAAGCCGATGAGCAGGTAGGAGGCGAGACCTACACCCTCCCAGCCGACGAAGAGCAGGAGGAAGCTGGAGGCGAGGACCAGGACCAGCATGAAAAACATGAAGAGGTTGAGGTAGGCGAAGAAGCGCCAGTAGCCTTCTTCGTGCGCCATGTAGCCGACCGAATAGATGTGGATGAGGAAGCCGACGCCGGTGATGATGCCGAGCATGACGAGGGTGAGGTGGTCGACGGTAAAGGCGAAATTGACTTGAAAGCCAGAGACGGCGATCCAGGGGCGGCTCATGACCGAGAGGGCGAGGGGCGCTCCGGCCGACTTCATGAAGATCCAGAGTTGCGCGACGATGAAGGCAGGGGCCGCGGTGAAGAGCAGGGCGATGGTCGCGACGAGGGCGCGGGGCAGCTTGCGGCCGATGGTTCCGTTTAGCAGGAAGCCGGCGAAGGGAAGGATCGGGATGAGCCAGAGCAGTTGAGGGTTCATATGCGAGATTCGTGGTGCGAGGTGCTAAAGGCTAGAAGCAGATTCCCGGAGGGAATGACAGAAAGAAAAACAAGGGCAAGAGCAAGGGCGGAAGCAACAACAAAGGCAAGAGCAACAACAAAAGCAAATATGGGGGTCTTTCGCTTCGCTCAGGATGACGGCGAAAAACTTGCAACGACAAAAGCAAAAGCAACGAGAAAAGCAACAGCGACGACAACGGCAAAAGCAATGGCTAATTCTTCAATAGGTCGATCTGGTCGACGTTGAGGGTCTGGCGAACACGGAAGAGCGCGATGATGATGGCGAGGCCGACGGCAGCTTCTGCAGCGGCGACGACCATGACGAAGAAGACGAAGATCTGGCCGGAGACCTGGTGCCACATGTGGGCGAAGGCGACGAAGGTGAGGTTGACGGCGTTGAGCATGAGCTCGATGGACATGAAGATCGTGATGACGTTGCGCTTGATGAGAAACGCCGCGATGCCGATGCAGAAGAGCACGGCAGCGAGGACGAGGTAATAGGCGATGGGCACCATGCTTAGTGTCTCCCCAGCTTCTTGACGAGGATGACACCTACGACGCCGCAGAGAACAAGCGCCATCCACGCAGTCGAGAGAACATAAAAACCGCCGCAGGGAATGGTCATAGTTAGAGCTCCTTTCGTGCAAGAACGACGGCGCCTAGGATGGCGACGAGGATGAGGATGGAGGTGACTTCGAAGGGCAGAAGCAGAGAGGTGAAGAGAGTGTGCGAGATCTCGGAGATGTTGGAGACGGCGCTCGAGAGATAGCCGCCGAGGGGGGTGGCGCCGAGGTGGCTGCGCTCGGAGAGGAAGACGAAGCTGAGCAGGCAGAAGATGGCGGCGGCGCCAGGGATGCCGGCGATGTATGCGATCTTTGAGCCGTGGGAGCGTTCTTCTTCACCGGCGTTGAGCAGCATGACAACGAAGATGAAGAGCACCATGACCGCGCCGGCGTAGACGATGACCTGGGCGGCGGCGAGGAACTCGGCACCGAGAGACCAGTAGAGGACGGCGAGGGACATCATGACGACGACCAGCGAGAGCGCCGAGTTGATGGGATGGCGCTGGAAGAGGAGGTTGAGAGCTCCTGCGACTGCCAGTAAACCGAAGATGAGGAAGAGTGCGATTTCCATCGGGGACTATCGATTCCAGAGAGTGCGTATGGGCCGTGATGTTTCGTGCTGATTGTAAATGGATTGCATTGGATTAGCCGTGATACGTGAGCGCTAGAGCGGTGGCGAGGATGTTGACCATCGCGACCGGTAGAAGGAACTTCCAGCCGAAAGCCATGAGCTGGTCGTAGCGGAAGCGGGGCAGCGTGCCGCGCACCCAGATATAGAGCAAGAGGAACGAGAAGACTTTGGCGACAAACCAGAAGATGGAGAAGAGGGCGGTGCCGACGATGCCGGAGGCGACGTGGTCGAAGAGGTGGCCGAAGGGGCTGGAGGCGCCGCCGAGGAAGAGCAGGGTGGCGACGCAGGAGACGGTGATCATGTTGGCGTATTCGGCCATGAAGAACATGGCGAACTTCATGGAGGAGTACTCGGTGTGATAGCCGGCGACTAGCTCGGATTCGGCCTCGGAGAGATCGAAGGGCGAGCGGTTGGTCTCGGCGTAGGCGGCCATGAGATAGATGAAAAAGGCGATGAACTGGAATCCGCCAAAGACGTTCCAGGAGATGGCGCCGTGCGCGGACTGGGAGGCGACGATGTCGCGCAGGGAGAGCGACTGGGCGCGGAGAACTACTCCTACGAGCGAGAGGCCGAGAGCTAGTTCGTAGCTGATCATCTGGGCGGTGGAGCGCAGTGAGCCGAAGAGCGAGTACTTGCTGTTAGAGCTCCAGCCGGAGAGTGCGACGCCGTAGACGCCGATGCTGGTGACGCCGAGGATGACGAGCAGGCCGATGTTGAGGTTGGCGATCTGGAAGAGGTCGACGCCGTGGACCAGGGTGACTGCGCCGAAGGGAACGACGGCGATGGAGATGAGCGCGCAGCCGAGGGCGATGATGGGGGCGATGACGAAAAGGGGACGCTCGACGGCGAGCGGCATCATGTCTTCCTTGAGGAAGAGCTTGAGGCCGTCGACCAGGGGCTGCGCAAGGCCGAAGGGGCCGACGCGGGAGGGTCCCCAGCGGTTCTGGAGGCGGCCAAGAACTTTTCGTTCGAGCAGGACCGTGTACGCGACTGCCATCAGCGTGATCATCAGCACGATGGCGATCTTGACGATCGTGAGCAGAAGGAAGATTTCGAAGTTGTTCAGGTGGCTCATCGGATCGCTATCAATTCTCAGTCGGCGGAGGCCAGGTGGTCGGCTACTTCGGTGGATTGGTGGCGCTGGACGTCCTGGAGCATGGGCGAGTAGCGGGTGAGGGAGCCGGAGGTGAAGAGGGTGTCCGCGCTGGGAAGGACGAGGTCCTTGCGAGAGGTGGTGATCTGGACTAGGCCTGAGGCGGAAGGGGAAATGTGTTGATCGTTGCCACTGAGAAGTTGGAGGCGGAGGAGCTTGTCGTAGCCTGGGACGAGGCGCTGGATTTCGTCGAGGATGGCGAAGGGATCGAATGGGCTGGTCTTGGGCTCGAGGTTGTTGGCGGTCATCCAGACGCTGTGGCGATCGGCTTCGCCAGACTGCGCGCCGCGGGACTGGCCCATGTCGGAGCGGAGACCTTTGCCAAAGGGGACGAGGGTTTTGAGGTCGTGTCCCATGTGGCCGGCGAGGCGAACGATGAGCTCGAAGTCGGAGCGGGTGCCTGCTTTGTCGGCGGCTTTCGAGACGAGCTGGAGGTCGCCGTAGGAGTTGGTGACGGAGCCGGATTTCTCGTATAGGTTGGCGGCGGGGAAGACTACGTCGGCGAGTGCGGCGGTCTCGGTGAGGAAGAGATCCTGCACGATGAGGAAGGTGGATTTGAGCGTGACGGCGTCGATGCCGTAGCGCTTGACGGGGTTCGAGCCGACTACGTAGAGGGCCGAGAGGTTGCCGGCGGCTGCGGCGTCGAACATTGCGAGGAGGTCGAGGCCGGGAGTGTCTGCGGCGGCGTATTCGTTGGCGATGGTGCTGCCGGCGAGGGACTGGTAGCCGGGGAGCACGTCGGGAAGGAGGCCCATGTCGGAGGCGCCGCGGGAGTTGGCGTAGTCGGCGAGGAGAGCGAACTTGGCGTGGGGGAGGGCCTTGATGAGGCTGGCGAGTTCGCCGCCGCGAAGTTCGTTGCCTACGACCACGACTAGCTGCTCTTCGGCGTGGAGAGACTTGGCGAAGTCATTGTCGGCCTTGAGAGATTCGATGAAGGCTCCGTAGCCGAAAGGCGCGACCTGAACGAAAGCCTTGGCCTGGCGACGGAGCTTAATCCCTTCGTGATTGGCGATGTAGATGCGGGCGTTGTTGTGGCGGACGTTGGTGCGGATGTTCCAGGCAGTGAGTGGGGCCTGGTTGGTGGGATCGCCGCCTACGAGGAGGATGGCGGGGGATTTCTCGACGTCGTGCTGGGAGGCGAAGCGGCCGGTGGCGCCTTGGAGAGAAGTGGCGAGGGTAACGAAGTCGGCTGTGCGGTGGTGGTCGATGTTGTTGGTGCCGATGACGGTGCGGGCGAACTTCTGAAGGAGGTAGTTTTCCTCGTTGGTGGTGCGGTTGGAGCCGATGACGCCGATGCTGTTGGGGCCGCGGTCCTGGCGGAGGTCGCGGAGTTTGTTGCCGGCGAAGGTTAGGGCTTCGTCCCAGGAGACAGGTGTTAGCTTGCCATCCTTGCGGATGAGCGGGGAGGTGAGGCGCTCGATGTTGTTGGCGAAGTCGAAGGCGTAGCGACCTTTGTTGCAGAGGAAGTCGCCGTTCATGCCGGACTTGTCGCGGTTATCGCCGCGTACTATTTCGGAGCCGTCGGAGACGGAGCGAACGCCGAGGGTGGTCTTGCAGCCGTCGCCGCAGTGGGTGCAGACGGTGGCGGTGTGGTTCATCTCCCAGGGGCGGGTCTTGTAGCGGTAGGTGCCGGAGGTAAGCGCGCCTACGGGGCAGGCGTCGATGCACATGCCGCATTGTTCGCAGTCGAGCTGGGCTAGCTCGGTGCCGTTCTCGACTACGCCGGAGAGCTGCGCGGGGATGTTGGGGGCGATGACGGAGGAGCTGCCGCGGTTCTGGACGCCGAGGGCGAAGATGTCCATGCCTTCGCCGCACATGCGGACGCAGCGGTAGCAGAGGATGCAGCGGGGGCGGTCGAAGTAGACGACGGGCGACCACTTCTGCTCGTCGCGGTGATTCTTGGGCTCCGCGTAGAAACTGTCGGCGGCGCCGTACTTGAAGGTCATGTCCTGGAGTTCGCACTCGCCGCCAGCATCGCAGACGGGGCAGTCGAGGGGATGGTTGCCGAGCAGGAGTTGGAGAGTGGCCTTGCGGGCCTGGGCGATTTCGGGGGATTCGGTGGTGACATTCATGCCCTCGGCTACCGTTGTGGTGCAGGCGGTGGCGAGTTTGGGTTGCTTCTCGATGCGGACTACGCACATGCGGCAGGCGGCCTGGAGAGAGAGGCCAGGGTAGTAACAGAAGGCGGGAATCTCGATGCCGTGGGACTTGCAGGCTTCGATGAGGAGCGTGCCTGCGGGGGCGGTGAGGGTTTTTCCGTCTACGATGAAGGTTACGTCAGCCATTGTCTAGTGGGCTCCTGCGTGTTCGGGTTCGCCGACTGGTTGGATCTGGATGAGGGGGTTGGCTGGGCGGGCGCCGGCTAAGTAGTCCTCGAACTCGGAGCGGAACTTTTTGACGAAGCCTAGCGTGGGCATGGCGGCCGCGTCGCCGAGGGGGCAGAAGGTGCGGCCCATCATGTTGTCGGCGATGTACTGGATGTTGTCGATGTCTTTTTTCGTGCCGCCGCCGGCGTGGAAGCGGGTGAGGGTCTTCTTGATCCAGTCCGTGCCTTCGCGGCAGGGGATACACCAGCCGCAGGATTCGTGCTGGTAGAAGCGGATGGTGCGGAGGGCGAATTCTACGATGGAGACGGTTTCGTCGAGGACGACGATGCCGCCGGAGCCTAGCATGGTGCCGGCTTTGGCCATCTGGTCGAAGTCTAGGCCAATGTCGATTTCGTCGGCTTTGAGGATGGGGCAGGATGCGCCGCCGGGGACTACGGCCTTGAGCTGCTTGCCGTCCTTGATGCCGCCGGCTACGTCGTAGATGGCTTTTCTTAGCGAATACCCCATCGGAAGCTCATAGACTCCGGGGCGTTCTACGTGGCCCGAGATGCCGAAAAGGCGCGTGCCGCCGTTGCGTTCCGTGCCTAGCTTGGCGAAGGCTTCGCCACCCATGAGGAGGATGTGCGGGGCGTTCGCGATGGTTTCGGCGTTGTTGATGACGGTGGGGCCACCATAGAGGCCGACAACGGCGGGGAAGGGCGGCTTGATGCGAGGGATGCCGCGCTTGCCTTCGAGAGATTCCATGAGGGCGGACTCTTCGCCTACCTCGTAGGCGCCGGCGCCGGTCTGGGTGATGATGTCGAAGTCGACGCCTTCATTGCCGAAGATGTTTTTGCCGAGGAAGCCTTTTGCGTACGCGTCGGCTACTGCTTTTTCCACGATGTTGAGGAGGTAGCGGTACTCGCCGCGTAAGTAGATGAAGCCCATCTTCGAGCCGATGGCGAGGCCGGCGATGATGGTGCCTTCGATGACGGCGTGGGGGTCCTCGCGGAAGACCAGGTGATCTTTGCAGGTGCCGGGCTCGGATTCATCGCCGTTGACGAGGATGTATTTGGGCTTCTCGGAGACTTTGGGGACGAAGGACCACTTCATGCCGGTAGGGAAGCCGGCGCCGCCACGGCCGCGGAGGCCGGAGGCTTTCATGGTGTTGATGATCCACTCGGGGCCTTCGGCGATGGCTTTCTGGGTCGCCTTGTAGCCGTCTAGCTCGATGTACTTGTCGATGTCTGCGGCACCCAGGCCAAAGCGTTTGGAGAGGACCTTCACTTCATCGGGATGTGAGACGAGAGTTGGCATTCGTGATCCTGATCCTTACCGTGGAACTTCCAGTTTACGCGATTTCTTATGTGCTACTTGGGCTCTCGTGCGCGGTAGCTGTCGAGGACTGCGTCCATCTTTTCCGGGGTTAGGTCGTCGTGGAAGTCGTAGTTGACCTGAACGGCGGGTGCCCAGCAGCAGGCGCCGATGCACTCGACTTCTTCGAGCGAGAAGAGGCCGTCGGGGGTGGTTTCTTTGTGGCCGATGCCGAGGGTGTGCTTGCAGTGGTCGAGAAGCTCGAAGCCGCCGCGGAGCATGCAGGAGATGTTGGTGCAGACTTGCACGTTGTACTTGCCGGCTGGCACGGTGCGCAGCATGGAGTAATAGCTGAGGACGTTGCGGACGTCGAGTTCGAGGAGGTCGAGGCGTTGGGCGATCTCGGCGACTACCGGGTCTGAGACGTAGCCGATCTCGTCCTGCGCGTAGAGCAGCATGGGGACGAGGGCGGAGCGCTTGACGGGGTAGATGGTGGCTAGCTTGTCAAAGCGGGCGGCGGTGGTGGGGGTGAAGATCGAGTTGGGGATGGTGGCCATGGGAGTTGTCAGTTCTCAGTTGTCAGTTCTTCGATGTCAGGATTTCGCGGGCGAATTGTTCGGCGGCGATGTCCATCTCCTGCTCGGGTTGGTGGTCGATGGTGACGGTTCCGTTTTCGTTGAGGGTAAAGGGTGTGGGGGTTTCTCCGCTGTGTTGGAGGTCACTGGGGGTGAAGCGGAGCCAGCGGTCGTTGACGCGGAGGGTAATTTCGTTGGCACTCACCTCGACTACGGCGTGGTGGGTGCTGTTGAGTCCGTGGGCGGCTGCGTAGCTGCGAAGCAGGGAGGCCCAGGAGGTCCAGAGTTCGGTGTGGAGGCGATCATTCATCGTTGCCTCCATGCTAGCGATCGATGGCTCCGAGGACGATGTCGATGGAGCCGATTACTGCTACTACGTCGGCGATTAGGCGGCCTTTGCACATGGTTTCGAGGGCTTGGAGGTTGGCGAAGTCGGCGTTGCGCATGTGGACGCGGTAGGGCTTGGCGGTGCCGTCCGAGACTACGTAGTAGTTCATCATGCCGTGGGGCGCTTCGACCGAGCTGGTGGCTTCGCCGGCGGGGACCTGGAAGCCTTCGGTGACAATCTTGAAGTGGTGGATGAGCGACTCCATCTGGGTCTTCATCTGCTCGCGGTCGGGGAGCACGATCTTGGGTGCGTCGGCGTTGAGGCGGGTGTCGCGGAGGTTGGCGAGGAGGTCGAGGGCCTGGTGGCAGATGCTGACGGATTCGCGCATCTCCTGCATGCGGACGATGTAGCGGGCCCAGACGTCGCCGTCTTTGGAGGTGGGAACGTTGAACTTGAACTTGTCGTAGCCGGAGTACGGCATGTCGCGGCGAACGTCCCAGTCGATGCCCGAGGCGCGGAGGGGAGGACCTGTGACGCCGAGGGCGATGGCTTCTTCGCCGGAGAGAACGCCGACGCCTTTGAGTCGGCCCATCCAGATGGGGTTGGCGTTGAGCAGGCCTTCGTACTCCTCGATGTGCTTGGGGAAGGCGTTGAGGAATTTGCGGATGCGGTCGTAGATGTCGGCGGGCGGCTCGAGGGCTACGCCGCCGATGCGGATGTAGCTGGACATCATGCGCTGGCCGCTGATGGCCTCGAAGATGCGGAGGAGGTCTTCGCGCTCGCGGAAGCAGTAGAGAAAGACGGTGAGCGCGCCGATGTCCATGGCGTGCGTGCCGAGCCAGACGAGATGCGACTGGATGCGGGTGAGCTCGTTGAGCAGGACGCGGAGATACTGGGAGCGCTCGGGGATTTCGAGGCCGAGGAGCTTTTCGACCGCCAGGGCGTAGGCGGTGTTGTTGGTCATCGGACAGATGTAGTCGATGCGATCGGTGAGGGGCGTGACCTGGGAGTAGAACTTGGCCTCGGCGGTCTTCTCGATGCCGGTGTGGAGGTAGCCGATGTCGGGCGCGAGGGAGATGACGGTTTCGCCGTCTACTTCGAGTACGAGGCGAAGGACGCCGTGAGTCGACGGGTGCTGCGGGCCCATGTTGAGGACCATGGTCTGGGAGTCGACAGGATCGGAGCCGTGCGGGTGGTGGTGCGAGGTGGATTCTTCGACTACGTCTTCTACGCCGGGGATGATGAGGTCTTCGGCGTTGCGGAAGCCGGCGAGGGTGGCGCCGGTGGTGTCGGTGATGGGCGCTGAGTCGGCTTCAGGTGCGTTGTAGGCGGTTTGGCGGGGGTCTTCGAGAGTGGAGTTGCTCATTAGCGGTATCCCTCGACGGGGTAGTCCTTGCGGAGCGGGTGGCCATTCCAGTTGTCGGGCATCATGATACGGGTGAGGCGGGGGTGGCCGGGGAAGTGGATGCCGAAGAGGTCGAAGACTTCGCGCTCGTAGAAGTTGGCGGAGGGCCAGACGGAGGTGATGGAGTCGATGCGGGGATCGTCGCCGGAGACGCGGACGTTGATGCGGATGCGTTGCTTGAGGCCCATGCTGAGGATGGAGTAGGCGACCTGGAAGCGGGGCTCGGCTGGATACCAGTCGACGGCGGTTACGTCCTCGAAGAAGTTGTAGCCGGCGTCTTTGGCGGCCTGGGCGGCGGCGCGGATGTTCTCGGGGGCGATGGTGAGGGTGAGCTCTTTACGGTCCCACTTGGCGTCGGTGATGAGGTCTTTTAAGCCGAGGATGGCGACGTGGTCGGCGAGAGCTTCGGTGACGGCAGCTTTGCCGAAGATGGCGTCGGGGGTGGCGGGATTGGTGATGGGATCAGCCATAGGTTTCCTGAAGGCGCTCTGTTGGGGCTATAGGTCAGCTTTGTCGTTGGACCAGTTGAGGATGCCCTTCTTCCAGACGTAGAAGAGGCCGACAGCGACGAAGGCGAGGTAGACGAGCATCTCCCAGAAGCCGAACATGCGGGAGCCTGTGATGGCGGGAAGGCGACGGTAGATTACGGCCCAGGGAAGGACGAATACCGCCTCGACGTCGAACAGGATGAAGAGCATGGCGACCATGTAGAACTTGACGGAGAAGCGGCCGCGCGCGTCGCCGACGGGATCCATGCCGCACTCGTAAGGGCTGAGCTTGGTGCGGGAGCGTTTGTGCTTGCCGAGGAAGTAAGACGCGGCCACCATGAACGAGGCGACACCGACGGCTACGAGAATCTGAAGCACGAGCGGAAGGTACTGCCAAATGTAGGGATTCTGCGTCGACATGGCTAGTTTTGAGTGTAGGAGTGGCGCGGTCAAGGGTCAAGTTTGCGCGCGGTCATCGCACGTTTCGGGCGGGAAACGGACAGTGGGGGGATGGAAGGGGATTCGATCAGGAATCGGCGAGGGCCGCTACACAGCCGATGGAGAATTGGAGGCCTTTTGGAAGCGGGGCGTTGATGGTCATGCGCGCGGGGGGAGCGGTGGGGAAGAACTCGGCGAAGAGTTGATTGACGAGAGGGAAGTTAGCGAGGTCGGGAACGATGGCTGTGGTGTTCACTACAAGGTCGAGGCTGGAGCCGCCGGCGCGGAGGACAGTGTCGAGGTTGAGGAAGGCTTGGCGCATCTGCTGTTTGATGTCGGGGGAGGCCTGGCCGGTGGCGGCGTCGAGACCGGGCTGGCCGGAGACGAAGAGCAAGCCGCCGGCTTGGACGGCATGGGAGTAAGGGCCGATGGCGGGCATTCCGGGGACTTCAACGCAGACTTTGGTTGCCATGGAAGTGTCCTTTTCGGAGCGAGGATGGGTGTTCGGGGGTTACGGAAGATTTATAGCAGCGACGTGGCTTAGAAGAGCGAGGCGTACCAGGCGATGACGGGGGCGCCGAGGATGGCGGCGACCAGGCCTCCGATGGCGAGGAAGGCGCCGAGGGGGAGACGGGTGGTGGCGGTGACTCGTCGACGGGCGATGAGGGTAAGTGCGTAGGTGGCGCAGAGAACGAAGCCTAGGAAGATGGCGAAGGCGGCAAGCCAGAAGCCGAGGAATGCGGTGATCATCGCGACAAGCTTGATGTCGCCGAGGCCGAGACCTTCGCGATGGCGGAGTTGCTTGTACAGAAGACGGATGAGGAGGAGGAGGCCTGCGGCGACGGCGATGCCGAGGATTCGGCCGAGGACGAGGTGCTCGGAGCCGGTGAGGATGACGTTGCCGTTGTCGACGGCGCCGCCGACGCTGGTGAGTGGGTTGTGGCCGTGGAGGAGGAGATCGTACTGGTGGGGAGGGAGGTACGCGGCGCGGGCGCAGAGCAGGAGGAAGCCGATGAGGGTTCCGGTGAGGGTGAAGGCATCGGGGAGGGTGTGGGTTTGCCAGTCCATGACGAGGAGGCCGATGAGGAGGAAGCCGAGGATGGCTAGGGCGACGGCGTCGATGGTGGCAGCGGCGAAGGCGTTGGTGGATATGCCAGGTCTGAGCAGCGGAAAGGCGGTGCGGGCGGCGAAGGTGAGCCAGAGGGCGAAGGCGAGCTCGACTGCGGGATAACGCCAGGAGATGGGTTGCTGGCACTGGCGGCAGCGCGCGCGGAGAAGGATCCAGCTGACGAGCGGGATGTTGTCGTACCAGGCGACGGTGTGGAGGCAGTGGGGGCAGTGCGAACGCGGCTTGCTCAGGCTGCGATGGTCGGGCAGACGGGAGATGCAGACGTTGAGAAAGCTTCCGAAGAGCAGGCCGAGGAAAAAGGCGGGCAGCTCGAAGACGAGAGGTCCGGTGAACATGAGAGTTCAGTATAGGTGAGGCATGCCGTTGGATTGGAGATGTGCGCGCGTCAGAAGGGGAGCAGGAGGAGAGGGATGATGGTGCCCGCTATCAGAAGTACGGTGACGACCAGTCGGTTGCGCATGAATTTGTAGGACATGTAGATTCCGGTGAGGGTCGAGGTGAAGAGGCCGATGGCGACGAGAAGGAAAAAGATCTTCATCGGGAGATGAGACTTCTGTGGCGGCTCGGGGGATGGCTGCGGGGCGGAGGCGTCGGCATGCTTGTCGGGCTTAGGTACGACGTCGGCGGGGCGGGGTTTGCGGATGGGGACGGTGGTGGTTTGTTTCTTGTGGAGTTGGGCGAGGGTTGCGATCCAGGTGGGAGGCTTGTAGTCGCTGCCGCGCGTGGTCTCATGCAAGCTGAAGGTCTGGAGGGCGCCGGTGAAGGCGAAGAAGAGGATCGCGGGCGAAATGAAGATGCCAATGTAGAGATGGATCTGGCGAACGACTTTCAGGATTTTGTGAGAAGAGGTCATAAGAATAGGGATTAATTTTAGCCGGGGATGTGCGTGCGGCGCATGAATGCTTTGTTAGACGGGTCCGAGAGGCTAGAGTGGGGCAATGGAGTTTTTACGATGGCTGCGTAAGAGTTTTGAGCGGGTTGCGCCGCCGCTGGCTGGAATGCTGCCCTTGGTGGGTATCGTGTTGCTTGTGATTGCTGCTGGGTTTGCGGTGCGCTCGTGGATGTTTGCGCGGACGCGGGTGAGGGCTACGGCGACGATCACGGAGAATGTTTCGGGATTCGCAAAAGAGGGTGGAGTGGTGTACACGCCGCGATTTCGATTCCGATTGCCAGGCGGGGAGTTGGTGACGGTGCAGGCGGCGAGCGGGTCAGAGGAGGTGGAGTTTCCTGCGGGAGAGATCGTGCCGGTGCTGTATCGCGTCGGCGATCCGCAGGGCGCGATCATTGCAACTACGTGGCGGGCGTACGAGGGGGCGATCGTGTGGGGAGTGCTGGGAGTGTTGGTGTTTGATTTGGGGTGGGGGCTGCGGGTGATGTTGGGAAGGCATGCGGCGGTCGCGGGTTAGAGGTCAGCGAGTCTAGCGT
Source organism: Granulicella sp. L46 (assembly GCF_009765785.1). Classification (GTDB taxonomy): domain Bacteria; phylum Acidobacteriota; class Terriglobia; order Terriglobales; family Acidobacteriaceae; genus Granulicella. Next base: position 280,391 of record NZ_LMUT01000003.1, on the reverse strand, counting down.
TCATAATGCAGGCGGATTCCGAAGATGCCGGGGACGGGGCCACGATCTTTGTTGTAGGCGGGGTCGTCCACAAACTGGTAATCGACGGTACCGAAGAAGTACTTCGAAAACTTGTGATCGTAGTAGAGCTCCACGTTTTTTTCTGGACCGTAGTTCAGAGCGCCGTCACCGGTGAGGATGCCGATGCCGCCGGCAGCGTGATAATCCTGATTTGCCTTTGAAATGCCGCTGATGATGAAGGCTGCGCCGATGACGTCGTCGGGCTGCTTCCACTTCTCGCCTTTGATGCTGGTGCCAAAGGTTGCTGTCCAGTTTGTGTCGGTGAACTCGAAGCCGCTGTTCTGACCGGAGTTCCGGCCGATGCGGGAAAAGACACCGATGTTTTTGGTGATTTCCTGGTCTGCGTTGAGGCCGAGGCCCCAGGTGTTGCGCAGGGCGTGCGTGTCGTCGATACCACCGGTTACGCCGTTCGCGCTGGCGAGGAATGCTGCGGGCGTACCCCAGATGGCGAGGGTGGCTGGGTCGTTGGCGAGTGCGACGGCTGCTTTATAGCTGCCATTGTTTGAACGGTCGTCAAAGACGAGGAGGCGAACGGCTCCTGGATGAGAGGCGATGGCGTGACGGTGCTCGAGCTCGGTGACCATGCCCCAGTCGTAGAAGATTTTTCCGTCGCCGGATAGCGGCTCAGTGGGGAGCACGAGGTAGAGGCCTTCGGCGGTGAACTGATTGCGGTATTTCGACATCTGGAACCAGCCGTAGCGGAGCGTCCAGTTGGAGGTATTCGCCTCGATGGCGATGCCGGTGGTAAAGCCGAGCGCGTCTGCGGGGTAATCGTACGCGGCGTTGGCCATGAGAGCCCAGTTCATGAACTGCCCGCGGGGGTCGTTCGAATATTGGTTGTTGTCAAAGATGTCTTTGACGCTCATTCTTCCGATGGTGATGGTGATGCGATTCGTATCCTGCTTGCCGCGGAGGGTGAGCAGGTCGTCGTCGACGGATTGCTGGGGGCCTCCGAGATTGATTGTCGTCCGCGTGAAGAAGCGCGCGACGGCGAAGTGAGGGTAACGGACGCCGACCTTGAAGGCTTCGCCGTCGGGGAAGTCGCCAATACCGAACGTGTTGTTCACGCCATAGCCCTGCCAGAATAGGGCATCGACGTGGAACTCGGTGTTGGCGAATAAGCGGTAGCCGAAGTAGGCGTCGGCGGATTGCGTTTCGCGGGCCTGGCCTGCGGTGGGAAGGCTGCTTCCGGTGCCGTAGACGAGATAGGCCGGGTTCGAGTACTTGGCGCTGAAGGAGGAATACGCCATGCCGGTAAGGGTGTATTGCGCGTGGAGGTTATAGGTTTGCGGGGGCTTGTTGGACTCGTCGGTTGCCGACGGGGTGTTGTGTGCGGGGCTGGTTGCTGGCTCCTGCGCGGAGGGCGGGAGACTTTGCGTGCCTGCGGGAGGTGCTTGCTGGCTGGACTGCACGGGGATGCTGATGTCGGGGAGAAGATCTGCGGCGAGGTGCACGGAAGGTGCGTTCGGGAGGGAGGTTTGTGCAACTTGCGCGGAGGCCTGGAGGGGCTGCTGCGCTTGCATGTGGGGGGCGGCGAGCAGCGGGCAGAGGAACAGCGCGGCGAACGGGGGCGTGCGTGGGGAGAACATGAAGGGCTTCCTTATTCTTCATGGGGAGAAAGAATAGAGTGTGAATTTCAGTCTGCGAGGAATAGTATACCCCAGTAGGGTATAGGAGGAACAATGGAATTGGATCGCGAGCGGGTAAAGCTGGTGAACCGTGCGAAGAGAATCAACGGGCAGATGGAACGGGTGGAACGCAGCCTTACAGAGGAGCACGATTGCGCGAATGTGCTGATGCTTCTGGCTGCGGTGCGCGGCGGAATTGATGGGTTGATGGCAGAGGTGCTGGAGGATCATATTCGGCTGCACCTGATTGGACCGAAGTCGAAGGCGCTAACTCCCGAGCTGGGCGAAGAGCTGATCGACCTGGTGCGGGCATATATGAAGTAAGCGTCGCCGGAGGCGGGCGCTCGCTTGCGTTAGGTGCGCCTTGCTCCGACAACGACGAGCGCGATTCCGCCGACCAGGGCGATGCCGCTGAGGACGGGTGGGATGGGGACGGTGCTGGTTTGCTTGTGCTCGATGTCGATCGGGCCCACTTTGGCGTCCTGATGTTCGTGGGTGAAGCTGAAGCCTCCGACGGCGAAGCCGATGATGCCGAGGACGATGAGCAGAATGCCGATGATGGTGGCTGGTTTCATGGAGTGAGATTCTCCTAAGCGATTTGAATTCAGCAGGTGAGATGCAGATATGCACAGAGGGTTGGTTGGGGCCGTTGACTTGAGGGCGGGGGTAAGTTTAGTTTGAGTTTCAACACGGGAAAGGAGGATGGTCCAAACCTATGAAAATTGATTGTTCCAGTTATACAAAAACACGTGAGGTGACTGAGGCTTAGAGCATCCGTGCTCTAGACCTGGAGTGCGGGGAGCGTTGTAGATGCTTCCTGCGTGGGTTCAAACTCCGAGGCCCATCCGAGAACGGATGCCTCAAGTCAATCTCAACAGATCACTGCACTGGCGGCTCGCTCCTATTTTGGGGCGGGCCGTTTGTGTTTGGGGCTGGCGTAGGATTAAGGGCATGGATTCTTTGGTGATCGCAGGGCGGACGTTTGGGTCAAGGCTGATTGTTGGTACGGGAAAGTACAAGGATGGTGCGGAGACCAGGGCGGCGATTGAGGCGTCGGGCGCGGAGATGGTGACGGTGGCGGTCAGGCGGGTGGAGCTGGACCGAAGCAAAGAATCCCTTTTGGATTTTATTGATCCGAAGAAGTATTTTTTGCTGCCGAATACGGCGGGATGTTTTACCGCGGAGGAGGCGATTCGGGCGGCGCGGCTGGGGCGCGAGGTGGGGCTGTCGGACTGGGTGAAGATTGAGGTGATTGGCGATACGGCGACGCTGTATCCGGATGTTCAAGCGACGGTTGAAGCCACGCGCGTGCTGGTGAAGGAAGGCTTTACGGTGCTGCCGTACACGACGGATGACATTGTGTTTGCGAAGCGGCTGATCGATGTGGGAGCGGCTGCGGTGATGCCGCTCGGGGCGCCGATTGGGACGGGTTTGGGGATTGCGAATTCGTACACGCTGCGGATGATGCGCGAGCTGGTGACGGAGGTTCCGCTGATTGTAGATGCGGGGTTGGGGACGGCGAGCGATGCGGCGCTGGCTATGGAGATGGGGTTTGATGGCGTGCTGTTGAATACAGCGATGGCGGCGGCGAAGAATCCGGTGCTGATGTCGAGTGCGATGAAGAAGGGAGTGGAGGCGGGGCGAGAGGCGTTTCTGGCGGGGCGGATGGGGAAGAAGTTGTATGCGACGGCTAGCTCGCCGTTGGAGGGGATCTCGCGGTGAGGCCACTAAAGCGCGCTTTGTACTTCTGCGCGTTTGCTTGCCTGGTGGGTGTTGGGGTGTGCGTGTTTCAGTACATGAGTATGCCGAATCTGACTGGCGAAGCCATTGAGGCCGTGGACAATCACGATCGCTCGGCGGGGGACGATGTGGAGGCGGCCAGGGAGCAGATGCCGGAGGCGGAAGGGTACCTCAAGGGCGGGGGTTTATTTCTGTTCGGATTTGGGGCGTCGATGATGCTTGCGCGGCGCGTGCGGTAGGGTTCGTTTGCGGCGGCTCGCTCGCTTCGTCAGGATGACAGAGTTTTGGGTGGGGAGAGCGGTCGCGCGTTGCCCACCTTAGGCGCAAGTAACGCGCCGAAGATGGGGCACCCGAATTTTGGGTGGGGTTAGTCGAGGGTGTACATGGCTAGGCCGCTTAGGAGTTTGGGGTAGAAGTCGGTGGACTTTTGGGGCATGACTTCGAGGTTTAGGGAGATGTCGCGCATCTGGTCGAGGGTTACTGGCTTGAGGAGGAAGGCTACGTCGGCGTTGCCGGAGCCTACTTGTTGCAGGGCTTCGGAGGCTTCGCGGAGGTAGCGGATGTTGCCCCCGGTGCGCACGGTTTCTTCATTGAGGTTGAGAAGTTCCTCGAGGATCACTTTGTGAAGTTGCGTTACGTCTAGTTGCTGCTGGCGCTTGGGGAGGCCGGCCAGTAACGGGACGATGGCTTCGGGTTTCGGAGACAGGAGAAAATCTCCGTCCCGTGTTGCCGCGATGAAGGCTACGCCCTTGGTGTCGTTGAGTTGCTTGAGCAGGGCGTCGGGGCCGGGGTAGTGGCCGCTGGGCGTCGCGTGGATTTCGGTGACGTGGAAGTACTGCTCTGCCTTGGTGGCGAACTCGCGGCCGTGGAAGCCGATGAGGTTGAAGGCTACGCGGTGGGTGGGGAGGATGGTGATGCCGGGGGCGTCGATGTTGACGAAGGTCATCATCATGGCCTGTTCGGGGAAGGCTGGTTGGGGGAGCGTTTTGCCGGGCGCTATGGGTACGTCGACGGGGTTGGCGTTGGGGTCGATGCCTAGCTGGGCGGCGCGCTCTTGCATGTAGGTGGTGGAGGTTTCGTAGCGGTGGTGGCCGTCGGCGATGAGGAGCCACTTGTCGGACATGGCGTCGAGAACTTTTTGGATGATGTCGGGGTCGGCGAGTTTCCAGAGGCGATGGATTACGTCGTACTCGTCCGTGATCTCGACGTCGGGGGCGCGCATGGCGGCGGGTTTTTGTTGGCCTTCGGTGTCGAAGAGCAGGTGGTCGACCTTGGATTCGGGGTCGGAGTAGAGCATGTAGATCTGTTCGCAGTAGGCGCGGGTGGCCTTGAAGAGGGCGAGGCGGTCGGACTTGTGCTTGGGGAAGGTCTGTTCGTGGCGGTAGACGACCTTGTCGGCGTAATCGTGGAGCTGGCCGAGGGCGATGAAGCCTCGGCGTTCGCGGACTTCCGATGTGCCCGGGACCGTGTAGGTCTGGGAGTAGATGTAGAGGGCGGGCTCTGTCTCTTCTTTGAGGATGCCTTCCTGGCGGAACTCCGCGAGGGTGGAGGCGGCGCGGGTGTAGACGTTGTCGGCGTCGGTGTCGGCGGGGAGGTGCTTGCCGAGGATGACGCGGATAAGGTTGTGGGGGCTGGCAGCGTAGTAGGCATCCTGCATGGCCGGGGTGATCTTGTCGTAGGGCTGGGTGACGACGTCGGTGAGGTTGACGCGGGTGGGGTCGTAACGGAGAGCGCGGAAGGGATACAGGCGAGCCATTCGATGATTGTAATGTCGGGTGCGGGCTGGTCCTGACGGCAAGGGTCGGAATGGTGGTAAGGGGCACCCCCCCACCCCCCTCTCGGTATGACTTGCGGCCTAAAGTGCTCTCGTCAAATGGGTTAGGAGGTAAAGTATCCCTCGGGTATGGGGGTCTTTCTGATCTAAGTCTTTGTATTCAGGTTGGTTATGGGTCAAAGTATCTTCCCATGCGGGTTTTGAGCGTGGTGGGAGTCGTGATCCCGTCGTGTGTGGTTGCGTTTCCCTGGCTTGGCTTGGGAGGAATGCTTTGAGTGTGTGGGCTAGTTCTAGTTTAGGCCTTTGGTGAGGGTAACTATGCCAAGTTGTGGAGAGGGGAATCGGCAATGGGCATGGGGGGTTTGTGGGGTTTGGTGGTTGGTGGGGGGTTGACATGCGGTTTTTGGGTTGTTTTGGAAGGTGATTTTGGGAATTTATTTTTGGGGTGTGTCTGGGGGAAAGAAGAAGCAGATTCCCAGAGGGAATGACAGAAAGAAAGGCAAGGGAAGGGCAAGATCAAGGGCAACAGCAACAGCAAATACAGGGGTCTCTCCACTCCGCATCACAAAAGAAAGGGCGTGATGCTGCGGTCGAGATGACGGGGCATGGGTAAGCGGGGGAAGCAGGTTCCTCGCTGCGCTCGGAATGACAATTTCTTTCAGAAATTGTCAAAGAACGGCAACGGCAACGGCAACGGCGGGTGCGAGGGCGGAAGGATATCCTCCGCTTGCAGTGAAGGAGATCACCGGGGGGTGGTTGTCGTAGACTGGGGCGCATGTTGCTGGAACGGGTTGTGGAAGCGGATTATGCGGACGTGGTGGCGTTGGCGAACCTGGCGTATCGGGGAACCGGGAGGCAGGAGGGTGAGGCTGCCAGTTGGAATATTGAGGCGGGGTTGGTCGAGGGGCCGCGGCTGACGGAGGCTACGCTGCGAGAGGATTTGGTCGAGAAGCCGGAGTTGCTGGTATGGCGGGATGAGCCGGGTGGGCCGCTGATGGGGACGGTTTGGATGCAGCCTCGGGAAGATGGGGTTTGGTATTTGGGGTTGCTTACCGTGCGGCCGGATGTGCAGGATCGGAAGCTGGGGAGGACGCTGCTGGCGGCGGCGGAGGACTATGCGAAGGAGCGAGGCGGGCGGCGGATTACGATGACGGTGCTGTCGGGGCGGGAAGTGCTAATGGGGTGGTATGAGCGGCGGGGGTATCGGAAGACCGGGGCGACGCAGCCGTATCCGTATGGGGATGGGCGGCTTGGGCGACCGCTGCGCGATGATCTGCACTTTGTAGTGATGGAGAAGTCCATCGGGGAATCCTGCGCGGACGGCGAGTAGCTTCGCGTGGCGGTGGAACGGGCGGCGTCAACTCATGACGACGAGGGTGTCAGGTATGGGACGCGGCGACCAATGCGCTTTCAGTTGGGACGCTGCTGGCATCCTGTCGGCGGAGCAAGAGTGCGGCGCCTGCGCACCAGATGAACCAGGCTGCGAAGAGCGATCTCTGGACGAGCCCGTAGATTGGTTTTACGTGGGCCCAGACTGTTCCGTAGCGGTGGAAGACGGTGAAGTTGATGGCGATGGTGAACCAGACGATGGCAAAGAATATCCAGGAGAAGCGAACGAGGGATTTTGTCTGCGGATCCCTGCGCCACGAGAGAGCCAGGAATATCGGTGCCTGGTAGCCAATCGTTTCGAGCATACCGAAGACGTTATGCAGGGGATGAGGATAGGCGAAGATGCCGATGCCAATGCAGGGCACGGCCATGAAGCCGATGATCCAGGCGGCGAGGGGCGAGTGTCCGCGGCGCCGGGAGAGGCTGCCGACCGCTGATGCGAAGACGAGGAGCAAGGCGCCGACGCAACAGAGCATGACCGAAAAGGGAAGCCTTGCCGGCGAGCCAACTTCGCCGATCTCGCTGACTGTCTGGCGGACCTGGCTGTAACCGGGGATCATCAGGGGCAGGCTGACGATGCCTACGGCGAAAATCACAGCGGCGGCTGGACCGAACAAGAGCCGTTTAGAAATTGTCATCAGCAGTCCTCGTGATTGAAGGTGCTTGTCCGATGGTGTGGCGGGCGACGAAGGTAGCGAGGCCGCTTGCGATGAGGAGGCGGTCGCCGGACATGGTGGCTCCTTGGGAAAGTTGGGGCCAGTATAGTGGATGGGCGTCGAGGTTGAGAGTGATTTTTGTGGGCGGCTCAGTGTGGGCGCCGGGAGGTGCGGAGGCGGCGGAGGCTCCAGAGGTCTTCGGGGCGGCCGATGATGAGGACTACGAAGCAGAGGGCGAGGATGGACCAGTTGAGTGAGGCGCCCCAGTACATCCAGAAGGCTGCGTGGGGGCCGGGATAGCCTCCTGAGAGCCACATGGCGAGCATGAGGGAGAGGCCGAAAAGGCTGGCGACACGCGAGAGAACGCCGAGTAGGAGCGAGATGCCAATAAGGAGTTCGCCATAGGCTACGAGGAAGGCCATGAGGGTGGCGGCGTGGGCGAGGATGGCCTGGAGGAGCGGCACCATGAAGGGGTATGCGCCGGAATGAATGAAGTCGCGGAGGGTTGCTTCGAAGCCGCCGTGCAGCGTGAACTCGGTGCCGAAGACTTTGTATTTGCCGAAGACGATGAAGAAGAGGCCAACTACGATTCGTAGGACGGTGAGGGCGACGGTGTTGCTGTGGGTGTTCGTGGGGGTTGAAGGCTGCATCGCTGGAGTGTAACGGCAAAGGCCGCTCGATAGGAACCGAGCGGCCTTTGCTTGCTTGGAGAGCGGGTTAGAGGAAGAGGGGGGCCAGGACGAGGGTGATGGTGGCCAGGAGTTTGATGAGGACGTGGAGGGAGGGGCCGGCGGTGTCCTTGAAGGGATCGCCTACGGTGTCGCCTACTACGGCTGCCTTGTGGGCGTCGGATTTTTTACCGCCGTACTTGCCGGTTTCGATCCACTTCTTGGCGTTGTCCCATGCGCCGCCGCCGTTGTTCATCAGCATGGCTAGGAGGACGCCGGCGATGGTGCCGACCATGAGGAGGCCGGCTACTGCGGTGGCTCCGCCCAGGTTGACGGGGATGCCGTTGATGGTGGGGACTGTCGAGAGGCCGCCTGCCGTGTTGATGGTGGTGGCGTAGACGGAGCTGAAGTTGCGGAAGATGAGGCCGACCGCTACTGGGAGGCCTACGGCGAGGATGCCGGGGAGGACCATCTCTTTGAGGGCTGCGCCGGTTACGATGCTGACGCAGCGGGCGTAGTCGGGTTTGGAGGTGCCGGCCATGATGCCGGGGTTTTCGCGGAACTGGTCGCGGACATCTTTGACGACCATTTGCGCGGTGCGGCCTACGGCTTTGATCGCCATCGACGAGAAGAGGTAGACGAGCATTGCGCCTAGCATCGCTCCGGCGAAGACTGGGATCTCGGCTAGATTGACGTTGGTGAAAGACCAGCCTGCGGGCATGAAGCCTGCAGGACCGGCGGCGGTGACGCGGGCGGTGACGATGGACTTGATCTCTTCGAGATAGGCAGAGAAGAGGAGGAAGGCCGCTAGTGAGGCGGAGCCGACCGCGTAACCCTTGGTGAGGGCCTTGGTGGTGTTGCCGGCGCTGTCGAGCTTGTCGGTGCGGTCGCGGACGGAGTCGGGTTGGGCGGACATTTCGATGATGCCGCCGGCGTTGTCGGTGATGGGGCCGAAGGTGTCCATGGCAAGGATGTAGGCGGCGCAGGAGAGCATGCCCATGGTCGCGATGGCCGTGCCGTAGATGCCTTTGACGTAGTTGGAGATGCCGGGGAGGTCTACGCCTGCGAGGCCTTTGACTCCGAAGTAGTAGGAGAGGAGTAGGGCCGAGCAGATGACGACTACTGGCATCGCGGGAGTTTCCATGCCTACGGCTAGACCGCTGATGATGTTGGTGGCAGGGCCGGTGAGGGAGGCTTCGGCGATGGACTGGACGGGGCGGTAGCGGGACTCGGTGTAATACTGCGTGATCCAAACGAAGAGGAATGCGGTGACCAGGCCGATGACGCCGCAGAGAAAGAGGTAGCCGGGCTGGACGCCGGGACCGTCGAGCATCTTGTAGACGATGCCCCCGAAGCCGGCGAGGGCGAGGATGGAGGTGACGTAGAAGCCGCGGTTGAGCGCGCGCATGGGGTCTTCGTTGTCGGTGGTTTTGACGACGGCGACGCCAATGATGGAGGCGACGAGATTGATGGCGTGGACCATCAGGGGGAAGAGAATGCCCTTGATGCCGAAGACGGGGTAGAGGGCGGCGCCGAGGATCATGGCGCCTACGTTTTCTGCGGCGGTGGACTCGAAGATGTCCGCGCCACGGCCGGCGCAGTCGCCTACGTTGTCACCAACGAGGTCGGCGATGACGGCGGGATTGCGAGGATCGTCTTCGGGGATGCCGGCTTCTACTTTGCCGACGAGGTCGGCGCCCACGTCGGCGGCCTTGGTGTAGATGCCGCCGCCTAGCTGGGCGAAGAGGGCGACGAGGGAGGCTCCGAAGCCGAAGCCTACTAGCTCGTAGACTACGTGCTGGGGATTGTTGAGGCCGCCGAAGGAGAGGAAGAGGACTGCAATGCCGATGAGAGCGAGAGCCACGACGACGAGGCCCGTGACGGCACCGCCACGGAGGGCGGATTGGAGCGCTCCGTTGAGGGAGTTACGCGCGGCAGCGGCGGTACGGATGTTCGCTCGGATCGAAACGTACATGCCGGTGAAGCCAGCGAGGCCGGAGCAAATGGCGCCAACCAGGAAGCTGATGACGGTCGGGATGGCGACGGCGCGGGTGCTCGGAGAGAAGTAATAGCCGAGGAAGATGACGATGGCTAGAACGACGGCCATGATGCCGATGGAGCGGTACTGGCGGGAGAGGAAGGCTTCGGCGCCTTCGCGAATGGCGTCGGAGATAAGGCGCATGTCGGGGGAGCCGGTGTCGCCGGCTAGAACGACGCGGGCGAGGATGAAGGCTGCGATGAGGGCGAGGACGCCGACGCCGAGGGCGATCCAAAGCCAGATGGTGTCACTCCCCTGGACGGCGGCGGGGGCACTTGATTGCATGGCATTTGAGCTGTCTTGGAAGCTGAGAACCAGTGTTGCGAGCACGCCTAAGTTCATGAAAAAGATTCCTCTTAATTCTTCTCGGGAAATGGTGGAGCAAATAGCAGAAGCAAAAACACGCGGTTTGGCGAATGGGCGAATTAGAGCATACGCGGATAGGACGGTCAATGAAAGGACGCAGGTCACGGAGGGCCTGCTAAGAGTCGTGGGGAAGCGCGCAGGGGTGGGAGTGTGGCGTAAATTGAAGGAGCGACGGTCACCGGCTCGGGTTCTTCAAGGAAGATGACTGGTGTCGCGAGGGGGACTATGCAGGATCGCTGTAGAACATGGGTCTGGATCGCAGGAATCAGCTTAGTGGCCGGAGTCCTTGCGACTGGAGGCCTGCGGGCTGCTGCGCAGACGCCGGCAGATAACGACACGCCTCCGCAAAACCCGACAGGTCAGAGCGCGGTGATGCAGAAGCGGCCACCGAACCCGTTAACGCAGGACTCGGATCCAGTGCCGAGCCCGGATCCGCAGAACGCGATTCCAGGGCAGACGCCTGTGTTGGGGCAGGCGCAGGCGCAAGGGGATGAGATTACCAAGGAGAATGGACGGTTTACGCTGCGCGCCAACGCGTTCGAGGTGCGGCTGGACGCGTCGGTGTTTGATAGCAGCGACCACGAGGTGGACTCGCTGCCGGAGAGCGCATTCAAGATCTACGAGGATGGAACGCTGCAGAAGATTGTGGGCTTTCGACACGAGGACCTGCCGATATCGCTGGGGATATTGATTGATAGCTCAGGGTCGATGTATGACAAGCGGCCGTCCGTGGATGCGGCTGCGCTCAACCTGGTGAAGCTGTCGAATCCAAAGGACGAGGCGTTCGTGGTGGACTTCAACTCGGAACCGTATATCGACCAGGATTTTACGAGCAGCATCGCGAAACTGCAGCAGGGTTTGGCCTACATGAAGGCCGGCGGAGGGACGGCGCTGTATGACGCGGTGATTGCGTCGGCTGATTATCTTTCGAAGAATGCGAAGCAAACCAAGCAGGTGTTGCTGATTGTGACGGATGGAGACGATAACTCCTCGAATGCGTCGCTCGAGGAGGCGATCCAACGGGTGCAGGCTCTTGATGGGCCGTCGATTTATTGCATTGGGCTGTTGTTTGGGGGAGATCTGAACCACAAGGATTCCAAGCACTCGCGGGAGGTGTTGACGCAACTGTCCGATGAGACGGGCGGGCAGGCTTACTTCCCGAAGTCCTTGAAAGAGGTGGATGGGATTGCGCAGCAGGTCGCGCAGGATATTCGGTCCCAGTACATGATTGAGTACCACTCGACAAAGCCAATGTCGGTGCCTGGGTATCGGACGATTCACGTGGAGGCGTCGGAGAAGGGATACCACGGGTTGCGGGTACGGACGAAGGCAGGGTATTTCCCGAAGTTGGGGGGACAGGGAACGGGGGCGGGTTCGAACTAGAGTGGGGTAAGTGCGATAGTCTTTTGGGGCGGAGCGCGTTGGCCGCACGAGTGGATTTGTAGAGACGATGCGTACTGGAAATAATGTGACGGAGCTGGTGGGGCATACGCCGATGGTGCGTATCAACCGGCTGGTGGGTAGTGGCGACGCGGAGCTTTGGGCGAAGCTGGAGACGATGAATCCGGGCGGGAGCATTAAGGACCGCGCGGCACTGGGGATTGTGCTGGATGCGGAGCGGCGCGGGGTGTTGAAGCCCGGCGACACGATCTGCGAGGCGACGGCCGGGAATACCGGTGTGGGGCTCGCGCTGATCGGTGTGCAGCGTGGGTACAAGGTGAAGATTTTTATTCCAGAGGGGTTTGCCGAGGAGAAGTGCATCCTGATGCGGGGGCTGGGCGCGGATGTGGTGCGGACTCCGGAGAGTGAGGCGCTGGCGGGCGCCATTAAGCGGACGCTGGCGTTCGAGGACGCGACGCCGGGAGCGTTTGCGGCGATGCAGTTTGAGAATCCTGCGAACCCGGACTTTCACGAGCAGACGACGGCCGTGGAGATTCTCGAACAGATGGACGGGCGGATCGATGCGGCGGTGATTGGCGTGGGGTCTGCCGGAACGTTTACTGGGATTGCGCGGGCGTTCAAGAAGAAGTTGGGGAACGTGTTGATGGTGGCCGTCGAGGCGCAGGGAAGCGTGCTGCAGGGTGGGGTTCCGGGGCCGCACCGAGTGGAGGGGATTGGGGTGGCGGAGATTCCTGCGACGTTTGACGCGAGCGTATGCGACCGGGTGATCATGGTGAGCGATGACGATGCGTTTGCGACTGTGCTGCGGATGGCGCGCGAGGAAGGCGTGATGGGGGGATCGAGTTCGGGCGCGAATATGTTTGCGGCGATTGCGGTGACCAAGGAGCTGGGCGCGGGGAAGCGGGTGGTGACGATTGTGCCGGACTCCGCGGAGAGGTATTTGTCGAAGGGGGTGCTGGGTTGAGGAAGGGTTGTTAGTTGTCAGTTCTCAGTTGAGCGAAAACTGAGAACTGACAACTGAGAACTAACAACCCGCATCAGGAGGTGCCTTCCGATGGGCGCAGGGGACGGATTTGGGCATATTGTCATAGAGCAAGGGTAGGATGCAGGTGCGCGGAATGATGGCAGTGAGGGAGAGGTACGGATGATTGATTATTCGAAGCTGGAGTTCGCGACGATCAACGATGTGTTTGAGCGGATGAGCCATCAGGGCGAGACGCCGGTGGCGATGTGGAAGAGCGGCAGCGAGTGGAAAGAGGTTTCGTCGCAGCAGATGTATGGGCGGGTGCGGGCGCTGGTTGGGTTGCTGCAGCAGTGGGGAATCAAACGCGGAGATCGCGTTGGTCTGGTCAGCGAGAACCGCTGGGAGTGGCCGGTGGTGGACTTCGCGGTGCTCGCGATGGGCGGGGTGGATGTGCCGCTGTATGACACGCTGACGCCGGAGCAGATGGGCTACATTCTGCGCGATGCCGGTGTGCGGGCGGTGATTGTTTCGAACAAACTGCAGTACAAGAAGTTGGTAGCGGCGGGGGAGATTCCTACGCTCGAGTTTGTGGGGGTGCTCGATGAAGGGGAGTTTGATGGGGCGACGAGTTTGGGGGAGGTGTTCAAGGGCGCGCCGGAGCTCGAGGGAATTGATGCGGGGTTTGACGCGCTGTTGAAGGAGACGAAACCGGAGGAGCTGGCGACGATTGTGTATACGTCGGGGACGACGGGTGATCCGAAGGGCGTGATGTTGACGCATCGGAATTTGGCGGACAACCTGCGGTACTCGACGGTGGGGCTGAGGATTGGGCCTGGCGATGTAACGATTTCGTTTCTACCGCTGAGCCACTCGCTGGCTCGGCACCTGGGGTATGCGATCTATGGGCACGGGGGTAAGATTGCGTACCTCGCGAAGTTCGACGATTTGAGGGGCGCGATGCAGGCGGTAAAGCCGCAGATTTTTCTGGCGGTGCCGCGAGTGTACGAGAAGATTCGGCAGGGGACGGAAGCGAAGTCGACTGGATTCAAGAAGAAGATTTTGTATTGGGCGATGAGGCAGGGAAAGAAGCATCGCAAGGAGTTGATGGCGGGGAAGACGCCGTCGTCGCCGCTTTGGAAGCTGGCGGACAAGCTGGTGTACTCGAAGCTGAAAGAGGCGTTTGGGGGTAAGGCGAACATTTATGTTTCCGGAGGGGCGCCGCTGGGGATGGATTCGGCGGAATGGTTTCTGGATATGGGGATCAGGATCTTCGAGGGGTATGGGCTGACCGAGACGTCGCCGGTGATCTCGCGGAACACGTACGACGGATACCGGATCGGGACGGTGGGGATGGTTATTCCGAACCTTGAGCTTCGCATGGCGGAGGATGGAGAGATTGAAGTGCGCGGGACGACCGTTTTCTCAGGCTACTGGCAGAGGGAAGAGGCGAGCAAGAGCGAGTTCACTGCGGATGGGTGGTTCAAGACTGGCGATATTGGGAAGTATGAGGATGGGTTTCTTTCGATTACGGATCGGAAGAAGGAGCTGATCAAGACCAGCAGCGGGAAGTATATTGCGCCGCAGCCGATTGAAGGGAAATTGAAGGCCGATGAGCTTGTGGGCAATGCGGCGGTGATTGGGGACTCGCGCAAGTTTGCGGCTGTGCTGATCTCGCCGGACTTTCAGGCGCTGGGGCGTTGGGCAGGCGAGCATGGTGTGACGACGAAGGATCCTAAGGAGCTGGTGAAGGATCCGAAGGTGAAGGCGCAGTACGACAGCATCGTGAAGAAGGTGAATGCGGAGCTGCAGGATCACGAGCGGATAAAGAAGGTGGGCGTGATGCCGGAGGAGTGGAGCATCGAGGGTGGGGAGTTGACGCCGAGCATGAAGCTGAAGCGACGGGTGATCTTTGACCGGTATAAGGATCGGATCGATGCGCTATATGGCGGTGAGTGACGGGTGCTGTTGCGACGGGAGTGCATTGCTGAGACTATGAGGCGATGGACGCATCCAATCGGGCAATGACTTATTTGAAGCGAGCAGAGAAGCAGGGTGGGAAGTTTTTGAATCCCGTGCCCACGGATGTGGGCGGGCTGCGCATCGTGTTCAAGGTGCTGCCGCTGTATTTGAACAATCCTGCGCAGGTGGAACCGAAGCGGCCGCTAGGGCCGTTCAAGACGGATGCTAGCTTGTATGCGACTGCGGCGGCGAGTGGGTTGCGGGTGACGTGGTTTGGGCACTCGGCTTCACTGATTGAGATCGACGGAATGCGGGTGCTGGTGGATCCGGTGTGGGAACGGGCGAGCCCGTTTGGGTTCATGGGGCCGAAGCGGTTCTTTGAGCCGACCATTGCGTTGCAGGCGCTGCCAAAGATCGATGTGGTGCTGATCTCGCATGATCACTATGACCATCTTGGCGCGAAGACGGTGCGGCAGTTGGCGGAGGCACCGGGTGTGGCGGGGGCTCGGTGGGTGACGTCGTTGGGCGTGGGAAAGAGGCTGCGCGGGTTTGGTGTTCCGGCGGAAAAGATTACGGAGCTTGATTGGACGGAGAGCGTGGAGGTTGGGACGTTGAAGGTGACGTCGTGGCCTGCAAGACACTTTTCGGGGCGAGGATTGTTGGATAGGTTTTCGACGCTGTGGGGTTCGTTTGTGATCGAGGGGCCGCGGCATCGGGTGTACTTCGGCGCGGACTCGGGTTGGTGGGAAGGGTATGGGCAGATAGCAGCGCAGTATGATGGGTTTGATTTGACGATGTTGGAGATTGGTGCGTTTCATCCGCTGTGGGCGGCGATTCATCTGGGGCCGGATAATGCGGCGAAGGCCTTCGAGGTGATGATGCAGAACGGCGGTGGGGCGCGGGGTGGGTTGTTGATGCCGATTCACTGGGGGCTGTTTAACCTGGCGCTGCATGCTTGGAAGCAGCCGGTGGAGCGGATGGTGGAGATCGCGGACGAGAAGGGGATTAAGTTGTGGCTGCCAAAGCCGGGAGCGCCGACCGAGGTGGTTGGCGGGACGGAGTTGCGGTCGGGGTGGTGGGAGCGCGCGGAGTAGCGGCGCTTAGGTGGACCGTAGATTCCCAATGGGAATGAGAGAAAGAAAAGCAAGAACGGGAGAAAAGCAGGTTCCTCGTTTTAGCTCGGAATGACAATTTCTTTCAGAAATTGTCTAAGAACGGCAACGGCAACGGCAACGGCAACGGCAAGGGCAAGGGCAAGGGCAAGGGCCAATGCGGGGATCTCTCCACTGCGCATCACAAAGGCAGGAGCGTGATGCTTCGGTCGAGATGACGGATGTGGGGTGTGGCAAGCGCTCGCATTATTTAGCGCTCGCTCTATTTGTAGATGAGGTGGATGGTGGTTTCGGTGGTGGGGCAGCCTACTGGGATGGCTGCGGTGTCGAAGGAAGGTGGCGACAGGATCACGTGTGGGTTGTTGGAGAAGCCGAAGCCTTCCTTGGGGATGCCGAACATGTTTTTATCGAGCTTGTGGTTGGAGTTTTCGTCATGCAGGGCGACGAGCGCGTAACGGCCGGGCGGGACCTGCAGGGTGATGGTGGTGGCGATTCCGGAGAAGGGGTGGGGTCCGTGCTGGAGAGCCTTGTCGTTGTTCTCGGGCCAGCCGTCGGATGAATTGAAGATGGAGAGGCCGGCGTCGCCTTTCTGATTGCGGAAGCCGTCGATGTGCACGATGAGGGTGCAGGTGGTCGCTGCGGGGGTTTGGCGAGCGAGCGCGGGCTTGGAGGCGATCACGGTTGTGGTGAAGAGGGCTGCAGCGAGGGTTGTGCAGCGGGTGAGGGTGAGTTTCATGGGGATCTCCTGCGGAAAGGTACGCGGCAGGAGCGTGGCTCCTGCCGCTGTAGAACGAGTGATGCGTCTGTTCAACGTGCCAAGGGTTGTTTTAGTTGGCTCTCTTGGAGGGCGCGAGCACGTTGCGGCCGAAGTGGAAGGATGGGCCGATGGAGAAGCGATAGGACCATCCGCCGTCGGCGACGACGTAGTTGAACGGGTGATTCCAGACGGCGTCCATCTGGGCGCGGATGCCGAAGTGTTTGTTGATAGCGAAGTCGGCGCCGCCGCCGACGCCGTAGGCTCCGGTCCAGTCGGTGATGGTGGCGTTGGGCTGGAGAACGTTCGCCAATATAAGTGCGCCGACGACAGTCTCATCCGGTGTGCCTGGCCGAGGATGTGCGGTGGCGTTCAGGCGGAAGGCTGCAAGGCTAGGGCGGATGAAGAGCGTCACTTTCGAGAAGTGGCGATAGTTGAGCTGGGAGCCTGCAGTGAAGGTCTGCGTAGTTGCGCTCAAAGGAACATTGACGGCATAGGTTGGGGGCAGCCCAACAGCGCCGTCAGTTTCCTGGTAGAGCTCATAGAGCTGGGTGATGCCGGCGACGATGGCAGGGCTGGCGAATCCGGGAACGAGGCTGGTGTCGCCAGTTTGGACACTGTAGTCGAAGCCGGTGGAGAGCCAGCGGTTGTTATTGATGCCGGCCTGCAGGTGGAAGCCCTTCTGGTTGATGCCGTTGAGACCGGGGGTGTAGAGGTCGGAGAAGCCGGTGTATAGGTCGTAGCGTCCGACGTACTGCTGCTGCGCGGAGGCGTGCGGCATTTGGGTGAGGAAAAGGAAGATGGCTGCGAAGAGGCCAATGCGGGTGAGGCGAGTGGTGCGAGAACGGTGCGTCATGGAAGCTCCTAGGTAAGGGGAAAACAGTTACGAATTGACCCCGCCGGTAAGCGGGTGCCGTTGGTGAAGATGCGTTGGGGACAGGAACTGAGAGACCCGGTGAAGAACGCGATCGGTTTGTTCCTTATGAGGGAGGTGACCGGTGTCGGGATAACTCTCATGCTCAAGATTGGGAATGGAAGCCTGAAGGGCCGCGAGCTGCAGGGTGGTACCAAACTCGTCGCGGTCTCCTTGCAGAACGAGGACCGGGCAAGTGATCTTGGGGAGGAATTCACGGAGAGGAAAGACTTCCTCGCCGAGCGTTGCGGCCCATTGCGTCCAGGAGGCGAAGACTTCGTCGGGATGCTGGTGGTAGTGGGCGAGGCGCTCCTGTAGTTTGCTGCCGGGATAGGCGGCGGCCATCTTGTGAATAAGTTCGCCAGCGGCGTTGGTGGAGATTACGAAAGGGCTTTCGAGGATGAGAGCGCTTATGCGATTGGCCGATGCGGCGTAGAGCATGGCGATACCAGCGCCTTCACTGTGGCCGTAGAGAACAGGGTCGGCGGCGGAGAAGTGATCGAGGAGGGTTGGGATGACGGTGTTGACCTGGTGCAGGTAGTACTCGTCATTGCGCTTGGCGAGCGGGCCTTCGGAGTTGCCGTGGCCGGCGCGCGAGTAGGCGATGACGTTGTAGTTGGTGGCTTGGGCGAGCTTGTGGGGAAACTGCTTCCAGTAGCTAATGGAGCCCAGCGCTTCGTGCAGCAGAAGGATGGTACCGTGTGCCGCGGGAACAGAGTGATACGCGACCTCGGCCATTTTGCCGTCGAGAGAGAGATGGAGGTGCTGGGTGTGGATGGCTTCGGTTGTCGGCGTGGATTGGCTCATAGGGACTCCATCCAGATGACTTTGGTCTGCGAGTTTTCCCAGAAGGCGAAGCGCGGGGAATAGCGCTGCTCGAGGGTGGCGCGGCGGACTTTGAGGGTGGGGGTGAGTAGCTCGTTGTCGATGGTCCAGGGCTGTTCGGAGAGGACGATGAAGCGGAGTTGCTCGTGGTGCTCTAGCTGAGCGTTTACGCTGTTGAGCTCGGCTGCGAGTTTGGCTTCGATGTCGGCGCGATGGCCAGAGGGTGCAAGGTCTTTGCGCAGCGGCGGGGTGAGGACGGCCATAGCGAAGGGGGCAGTCATGCCGCTACCGAAGACCGCTACGGACTCGAAGAGATAAGAACAGGAGAGGAGTTTTTCGATTTGGCCGGGGGCAACATATTTGCCTTTGGAGGTTTTGAACTCTTCCTTGAGGCGGCCGACGAGGCGCAGGCGGCCTTGCTCGTCGATCTCGCCGCGGTCGCCGGTGCGGAAGAAGCCGTCGTCGGTGAAGGCTTCGCGGGTGAGATCGGGATTGTGGTAGTAGCCGATCATGTTCATGGGGCCTTTGATCTGGACTTCGCCGTCGGGCGAGATGCGCGTGAGAGCCCATGCGCTGGCATTGCCGACGTAGCCGATGCGCTCCTGACCGGGTAATGGGGCGTGAGTGATGCCGGACTCGGTCATGCCGTAACCTTCGGCGAAGTTGAGGCCCATCTTGCGATACCACCGGATGATGTCGACGGGGATGGCGGCACCGCCGGAACTTATGAGGCGCGCGTTGCCGAGGCCGAGGTTGGCCAGGATCTTCTTGCGGACGATGTTGCCAACGATGGGGATGGAGAGAAGGAGGTTGAGTCTCTTCTCGGGGATTTTCTCGAAGACGCCTTGCTGAAAGCGGATGTAGAGGCGGGGGATGGAGAAGAAGAGAGTGCAGCGAGAACGGATGAGGTCGGTGAGGAAAGTGGGTTGGCCTTCGGTGAAGAAGATATGGATCGGCATGAAGAGGCAGTTGACCTCGACGATGGCGCGCTCGGCGATGTGCGCGAGGGGAAGGTACGAGAGGATGCGGTCGAGATCTCCGGTGGGGTTGGGACCAATGGTCGGCAGCATGGACTTGGCCCAGAGAGAGAGGGCGCGGAAGTTGTGCACGGCTCCCTTGGGCTGGCCGGTAGTACCGGAGGTGTAGATGATGGTGGCGATGTCAGTGGCGCTGCGGACGGGGCTGCCTTCGAGGGGAGACTGCTGGGCGATGATGTTGGACCACTGGGCGCTGCCGGTGGGCAGGTGCTGCGGCGCGCAGTTGGGGAAGGCGACGAAGGGGAGATTGTGGAAGACGTCTTCGTTTAGGGGTAGGGGGTTTTCGAGCGGTCCGATGAACGCGGCGACGGGCTGGCAGTGGCGGAAGAGGGCGGCGAGCGAGAGGTCGCGGGCGGCGGGGAAGAAAGGCACGCTGACGTGGCCCGACATCCAGATGGCGAAGTCGGTCATGAACCACCAGGCGCAGTTCTTGGAGACGATGACAATGTTGGAGCCGGGGGGCCAGCCCTGGGCGTCGATCCACGCGGCCATGCGGCGGACTTCCTGCATGGCGGTGGCCCATGTCCATTGGAGGAGTTGGCCGCCGCTGACGGGTTGCGTGAAGAGCGGCTGCGCTGGAGAATTTTGTTCGCACGCGTAGATTCTTTGCAGCGGCAACTCGCGATCCGGCAGACTTGGGACTTCCGGTAGATCTGGGCCTATGGAGTTTGTGCCGGATATCTGAGTCTGTTCGAGCGGTTGCATCGGTCTCCTTGCAATTTCCTTAACGCTGGGTAAGATAACCAAAAGAGACGACGTCTGTCATCTTCAATCTTTTGCGGCTGGTTGCAAGAGATGGAAATAGGCAGAGTCGCAGGACGAGTCATTCTGCGAAAGGCCGTCGGGAATGAGCGTGAACCATGGCCGACTTAAAGGGTAAGACACTTTTCATTACAGGGGCGAGCCGGGGAATCGGGCTGGCGATTGCGCTGCGGGCGGCACGGGATGGCGCCAATATTGTGGTGGCTGCGAAGACCGTGACGCCGAATCCGAGGCTGCCGGGGACGATTTACACAGCTGCGGAGGCGATTGAGGCGGCGGGCGGAAGGGCGCTGGCGCTGGAGTTGGATATTCGGGCGGAGGAGCAGGTGAAGGCCGCGGTTGAGAAGGCGGCAGAGCTCTTTGGCGGGATCGACATCCTGGTGAATAACGCGAGCGCGATCAGTCTGACGGGCACGGCGGACACGACGCTGAAGCGATTCGACTTGATGATGGGGGTTAACGTTCGGGGTACCTTTGTTTGCGCGCAGGCTTGTTTGCCGTACCTGGCGAAGGCGGAGAATCCGCAGATTCTTACGCTGTCGCCGCCGCTGAGTATGCAGGCGAAATGGTTCAAGCATCATGTGGCGTACACGATCGCGAAGTTTGGGATGAGTATGTGCGTTTTGGGGATGGCGGAGGAGTTTAAGCCGCTGGGGATCGGGGTGAACGCGCTGTGGCCGCGGACGATTATTGCGACGGCCGCGCTGCAAATCATTCCGGGCGCGCATCCGGAGCGGGGACGGACGCCGGAGATTGTGGCGGATGCGGCGCATTGGATCCTGACGCAAGATAGCCGCGCGACGACAGGGAATTTCTTTATCGACGATGAGGTGCTGGCGGGGGCGGGAGTGACGGATTTGTCGGGCTATGCGATGACACCGGGTGAGCCGCTGCAGATGGACTTCTTCCTGTAGTCCTGCGCGGACGGCGAGAGTTAAGTGTGCGCGAGTTCGAGGAGTGTGTGCGGATCAGACGCTCGGGCTGTGGCATAATCCGTCCAGAAGAAAATCGGCTTATTGAGTTTAGAGAAGGAACGTGGCAACTTGGCCAAGACCGTGGATACAAATGAGGCGGGAAATCATCCGCGCGAACCGTGGAAGGCCTTTCAGGCGCGGCAACGCAATCTGGATACGAAGCGGGATGCCGTGTTGCAGACGGCTGCGCACCTGTTCCTCGAGCATGGGTATCGACGGACGTCGATGAGTGAGTTGGGGACGCGGCTGAAGATCACCAAGCCCGCACTGTACTACTACTTTCACAATAAAGAGGAGATTCTAGTCGAGTGCTATCGGCTGGGGATTGCGGCCATTGAGCAGCTACTGGATAAGGCCGCCGTGAGTCATGGGAATGGGCTGAACAAGGTGCGGGCGTATGTGGAGGCGTATGCGAAGGCGGTGGTGAGCTTCGACTTTGGGCGGTGCGTGGCGATGCTGGATGATGCCGAGCTCTCGCCGAAAGCGCGGCGCGAGGTGCGGGACTTGAAGCGGAAGATCGACATGACGATCCGGTCGTATGTGGAAGAGGGGATTCGTGACGGGTCGATTGCAGCGTGCAATGTGAAGCTGGCGTCGTTTGCGCTGGCGGGCGCGGTGAACTGGATTGGGACGTGGTATCGGCCGGAGGGTTCGCTGAGTGCCGAGGAGATTGCGACGCAGTTCGCGGATCTTCTGACACAGGGGCTGCGCGGATGCGAGGGGACGCCGGTGGTCGTGAAGAAGGCGCGGGCGAAAGCGGCCAGTAAGCACTAAGGACGAACTAGGCAAATTAACGGTTGAGGAAAAGGCGGTTTTCGCGATTTTTCAAGAGCGGATTTGCGTTGTTTGACTTTCTTACCGCGCGTTCAGTATTCTGCACGGGCTGGCGAGGCTGCGAGGTAGCGGCCTGCCGCACAGGTTGAGAAAGCCCGGCTGAAGGCTCGGGGGGAGTGGTGACGATGGCGTCGTTGGAATTGGAATCCGTGGTTGATGAGACTTCGTCCCGTGGACGAGCGAGCGACAGGGTGTATGACGTGCGGCGCGTGGCCGTGCTGGGCGCGGGCACGATGGGTGCACGGATTGCTGCGCACATTGCGAATGCGGGATTGCCAGTGCTGCTGCTGGATATCGTTCCTGCAAATGGAGAGCGGAACAGTATTGCGGCGGGCGCGTTGGAGGCGTTGAAGAAGGCGAAGCCGGCGGCGTTTGCGGATGCGTCGTTTGCGGCGAATGTGCGGGTCGGGAATTTTGAGGATGACCTGGCGAAGCTAAAGGATTGCGATTGGGTGATTGAAGCGGTCGCTGAAAATATGGAGATCAAGCACAGCTTGCTGAGCAGGGTGGCAGGACATCTGCGTGCGGACGCGATCCTAACGACGAATACCAGCGGGCTGCCGGTGGCGAAGGTTGCGGAGGTGCTGCCGGAGGATTTGCGGCGCCGTTGGTTTGGAACCCATTTCTTCAATCCGCCGCGGTATATGCGGCTGTTCGAGTTGATTGCAACGCCGGAGACGGATCCCAAAGCGATTGTTGCGATCGCGGAGTTTGCGGACAAGAAGTTGGGCAAGACCGTGGTGCCAGCGAAGGATGTGCCGAACTTTATCGCGAATCGGATTGGCACTTTCTGCATGCTGAACACGCTGCGCATTATGGAGGCGCAGGGGTTGAGCATCGAGGAGATTGATCTGCTGACGGGTGCGGTGATGGGTTGGCCGAAAACAGGAACGTTTCGGCTGGCGGACATGGTGGGGATCGATGTGCTGGGAAATGTTGCGCGGAACTTTGCCGCGAACATTCGTGATGAGCGTGCGGATGTGACGCTGCCACCGATTATTGGGCAGTTGATGGAGCGCAAGTGGCTGGGCGATAAAACTAAGCAGGGTTTCTACAAGAAGGAACGCGGCGCGGATGGTAAAGAAGCGCGGCTGGTGCTGGACTTCGCGACGATGGAGTATCGTCCGGCGGGGAGGGCTGCCTTCGCAGAGATTGAGATGGCGAAGTCGAATGACTCGCTGACGGGAAGGATTCGTTCACTGCTGAGCGGGAATGCGGCGAAGGATAAAGTCGCGAAGTTTTATTGGACGGCGCTGCCGGAGATGTGGGCGTACTCGGCTAACAGGATTGGCGAGGTTGCAGACACGATCGTGGAGATAGATCGCGCGATGAAGGCGGGGTTCAACTGGGAGTTGGGGCCGTTCGCTATGTGGGATGCGGCGGGTGTGGTGGAGACGGTTGCGAAAATGAAGGAGGCCGGGCTGGCGGTTCCCGCGGCGGTTGAGAAGCTGCTGGCGGCGGGTGGGACGTCGTGGTATCGGGCGGAGGGTGCTGAGTTTTTTGATGTGGCGTCTGGAGTGTATCGGCCGGTGGATTTGAATCCGGAGCTGGCGCCGGTGGCAAGTTATCAACGGTCGAATGGGGTGTACGCGAGCAATGCCGGGATCTCGCTGATTGATGTTGGCGATGGGATTGGGTGCTTCGAATTTCACTCGAAGATGAATAGTTTGGGTCAGGATATTGTTGGGTTTCTGAAGAAGCAATTGCAGCCGGGAAGCGATGCGGTGAAGAACTTTGACGGGTTCATCATTACCAGCGACGCGACGAATTTTTCGGTGGGCGCGAATTTGATGCAGCTGCTGTTGGGGATTCAGGATGGGGAGTGGGATGAGATTGACCTGATGGTGCGCGAGTTTCAGAACATGACGCAGGCGATCAAGTTCTGTCCGCGACCGGTGGTGGCGGCGCCGTTTGGGCTTTGTTTGGGTGGGGGAACGGAGATCTCGATGCATGCGGCGGTGCGGCAGCCGCACGTGGAGTTGTATAGCGGGCTGGTGGAGACGGGCGTTGGGTTGCTGCCGGCTGGCGGCGGATGCAAGGAGATGGTGCTGAAGGCGTTCGAGGCTGCGGGAGCGGTGAATGCGGGCGGCGGTGCGGAGTCGGTCGAGGTATTTGAAGCGATCCGGAATGTGTTCGAGACGATTGCGATGGCGAAGGTTTCGACGTCGGCATTTGAGGCGAAGGGGCTGAGGATTTTGGAAGAGAGTGATGCGATTTCGATGAACCGCGACCGGCTGGTGAGCGATGCGAAGGCGCAGGCGCTGCGACTGGTGCGGGGTGGGTATTCTGCGCCGGTGATGCGAACGGATATTCCGGCGCCGGGTAGTTCGGTGGAGGCGACGCTGAAGCTGGGCGTGTACACAATGCTGGAGGCGCAATACATCAGTCCGCATGACGCGAAGATTGCGAATCATGTGGCGAAGGTGCTGACAGGCGGCGGCGTTACGGCAGGGACGCTGGTGAGTGAGCAATATCTGCTGGACCTGGAGCGGGAGGGATTCATTTCGCTGTGCGGCGAGGCGAAGACCGTGGAGCGGGTTGGGTTCACGCTGAAGACTGGCAAGCCATTGAGGAACTAGTCGTACGTGGGCAAGAGTTAATGAGGTTGCTGGATAGAAGGAGTTGAGGATGAGAGAAGCAGTGTTGGTGAGTGCGGTTCGTACGGCGGTGGGCAAGGCGCCGAGAGGGACGCTGAAGAATACGCGGCCCGATGACCTGGGCGCCGCGGCGGTGGTGGGCGCGCTGGAGCGCGTGCCGATGCTGGATCGGTCGGAGATTGAAGACGTAATTATTGGCTGCGCGATGCCTGAGGCGGAGCAGGGCATGAACGTGGCGCGGGTGATTGCGCTGCGTGCGGGGCTGCCGGTGGAGTCGGCTGCGATGACGGTGAATCGCTATTGTGCGTCGGGGCTGCAGACGATTGCACTGGCGGCGGAGCGGATTCGCGGCGGCGGGGCAGATGTGATTGTGGCGGGCGGCGCGGAGTCGATGTCCTATGTGCCGTTTGGAGGAAACAAGATCTCGGTCAATCCGTGGCTGGTGGAGAATTTTCCTGGCTCGTATATGTCGATGGGGCTGACGGCGGAGCGGGTGGCGAAGCACTACGGAATTACGCGCGAGGAGTCGGACGCGTTTGCGTTGAGCAGCCACCAGAAGGCGTTGGCGGCGATTGAGGCAGGACGATTTGAGGATGAGATTGTTCCGGTGAAGGTGACGCACACGGCGCTGAATGGCGGCGGCAAGGCGGAGTCGAAGGAAAAGGAGTTCAAGGTTGACGAGGGGCCGCGTTCGGATACGTCGCTAGAGGCGCTGGCGAAGTTGCGCGCGGCGTTCCATGCGAAGGGCGTGGTGACGGCGGGGAACAGCTCGCAGACTTCGGATGGTGCGGCGGCTGCGGTGATCATGTCTGACGAACGCGCGAAGGCGATTGGGGCGACGCCGCTGGCGCGGTTCGTGTCGTTTGCCTATGCGGGCTGCATGCCGGAGGAGATGGGCATTGGGCCGGTGTATGCGATTCCCAAGGCGCTGAAGATGGCGGGGTTGACGCTTGAGGATATCGACGTGATTGAGCTGAATGAGGCTTTCGCGGCGCAGTCGCTGGCGGTGATTAAGACGTTGGGGCTTGATATCGCGAAGGTGAATGTGAATGGCGGGGCGATTGCGCTGGGTCATCCGCTAGGTTGTACCGGAGCGAAGTTGACGGCGACGCTGATGGGCGAGATGAAGCGGCGCAAGGCGCGCTATGGCCTGGTGACGATGTGCGTTGGCGGCGGGATGGGTGCTGCTGGAATTTTTGAAAACTTACAAAATTAAGAATGGTGCGGGAGGAATTGCGATGAGTGCAGCAGCTGTAGAGAACCCAACGAAGCGTGCGTCTGGTGGAAGTTTTCTGATTGAGGATCTGCGGCCGGAGGATGTGTTTACCCCGGAGGATTTCTCGGCGGAACAGAAACAGATTGCGGAGATGACGGCGAACTTTGCGGAGGAGAAGATTCTTCCGCAGGTGGCGGAAATTGAGGCTAAGAAGTTTGACGTGAGCGTGAAGCTGATGCGCGAGGCGGGCGAGCTGGGGCTGCTGGGAGTGGATGTGCCGGAGGAATATGGCGGCCTGGGCCTGGACAAGGTCACGTCGGCGGTGATCGCGGATCGGATTGCAGTGTCCGGGAGTTTTTCGGTGACGTTCAGTGCGCATGCGGGGATCGGAACGCTGCCGCTCGTTTGGTATGGAACGCCGGAGCAGAAGGCGAAGTATCTTTCGAAGATTGCTACAGGCGAGTGGATTGCTGCGTATGCATTGTCGGAATCGTCGGCGGGGTCGGATGCGATGAACATTCGGACGCAGGCGAAGCTGACCGAAGACGGCAGGCATTATGTTTTGAACGGCGAGAAGATGTGGATCTCGAATGCCGGCATTGCTAACTTGTTTACCGTGTTCGCGAAGATCGATGGAGAGAAGTTCACCGCGTTTTTGATCGAGGCGGGGACGCTGGGGCTTACGGTTGCGGCGGAGGAACACAAGCTGGGGATTCGTGGGTCGTCTACGTGTCCGCTGCGGCTGGAGGACTGCAAGGTTCCGGTGGAGAATCTGCTGGGTGAGGCTGGCAAGGGGCATCACATTGCGTTCAACGTGCTGAACGTGGGTCGGTACAAGCTGGCGGCTTCGGCGATTGGCGGAGCGCGGAAGTCGTTCCGCGATGGCGTGCGGTATGCCAAGGAGCGCATTGCGTTTGGGAAGCCGATCAGTTCGTTTGGATTGGTGCAGGAGAAGATTGCCGATGGCGCGGTAGGTATCTATGTTGGAGAGGCGCTGATTTATAGAACGGTTGGCGCTATCGAGGCCGCGCTGGCGGGGTTGGATAAACACTCGCCGACGTATACGCAGGATGTGCAGAAGAGGATTGAAGAGTTCGCGGTGGAGTGCTCGATTCTGAAGGTGTGGGGATCGGAGATGCTGGAGCGGGTGGTGGACTCGACGCTGCAGATTCATGGCGGCTATGGATATGTTGAGGAGTTTCCGGCGGAGCGCAGCTATCGCGATGCGCGCATCAATCGGATCTTTGAAGGCACCAATGAAATCAACCGCCTGATCATCACAGGATGGATGATCAAGCGGGCGCTGCAGGGTCGACTGGCGCTGTTGCCAGCGATTAAGCAGGTGATGGATGAGGTGATGGCTGGACCGACTGCTAAGGCGAGCTATGAAGGCCCGCTGGCGGAAGAGCGGGCGCTGCTGTCGAGTGCGAAGAAGCTTGGGCTGTTCTGCGCGGGTGCGGCTTCGCAACGCTTTGGGACTGACCTGGCCGAGCAGCAAGAGGTGATGGGCGCGCTGGCGGATGTGCTGATCGAGGTGCTGGCGCTGGAGTCTGCGATTTTACGGACGGAGAAGATGGCGGGCAAGAGTGCGCTGGCGATCAAGATGACGAAGTATTATGCGGCGCGGTCGTTCCGGATTGTGGAGACGGCGTCGGAGCGGGTGATTGCTGCGGTGGCGGAGGGAGACATGCTGCGGACACAGATGGCGATCTTCCGGCGGCTGGCGAAGCATGAGCCGGTAAACACGGTGACGCTGGGGCGCGAGATTTCAGCCGTGATGGTCGAAGCTGGCCGGTACACGCTGTAAATGAGAGGCCCGCGGAACGCGTGAAGCAAACGCGCTCCGCGGGCCTCAAATAGCAGATTCCCAGAGGGAATGACAGAAGAAATGCAAAGGCAAAGGTGTCTAGCCTTGCAGGACCTGTTTGGCGATGGTGGCTAGCTGCATGTTCGAGGTGCCTTCGTAGATGGTACCGATCTTGGCGTCGCGGTAGAGCTTTTCTACAGGGTAGTCTTTGACGAAGCCGTAGCCGCCGTGGAGTTCGACGCATTTGCTGGCGACGCGCTCGGCTACCTGCGAGACGAAGTACTTGGTCATGGCGGCTTCCTTGAGGAAGGGTAAGCCAGCTAGCTTTCTGCGTGCGGTGTTGTAGACCATGAGGCGGCTGGCTTCGATGTCGGTGGCCATCTCTGCGAGGGCAAATTGGACGGCCTGGAACTCTGCGATAGGTTTACCGAATTGGCGGCGTTCCTGGGTGTATTTCGCGGCGTGACCCCACGCTCCGGTAGCGAGGCCGAGGAGTTGCGCGGCGATGCCAATGCGGCCTTCGTTGAGGGTTTCGATGGCGATCTTGTAGCCCTTGCCGATTTCGCCGAGGATGTTGGCGGTGGGGACGCGGCAGTCGTCGAAGAGGAGCTCGCAGGTGGAAGAGGCGCGGATGCCGAGCTTGTCTTCTTTCTTGCCGACGGTGAAGCCGAGAGTGTCGCGCTCTACGAGAAATGCCGTGATGCCTTTGTAGCCGGCCGCGGGATCGACCGTGGTGAAGACGATGAAGAGGCCAGCTTCGGCGGCGTTGGAGATCCAGAGCTTGCGGCCGTTGAGGATGTAGTGGTCGCCGTCGAGACGTGCATTGGTGGTGAGGGCGAAGGCGTCGGAGCCGGAGCTGGCTTCGGAGAGTGCGTAGGAGCAGATGGTGTCGGTTGCCATGCGCGGGAGGTACTGCTGCTTCTGGGCTTCGGAACCCCAGCGAAGGAGGGCGTTCACTGTGAGGGTGTTCTGCACGTCGACGAGGACGCCGATGGCGGGGTCTACTGCGGAGATCTCTTCGACGGCGAGGATGGAGCTGAAGAAGGAGCCGCCGACGCCGCCGTATTCTTCGGGGATTTCGATGCCCATGAGGCCGAGTTCGAAGAGTCGCTGAATGATCTTGGGAGACATTTTTTGCGCTTCGTCCATCTCACGGACGAGCGGTGCGATCTCTTTGCGGGCGAACTTGCGGACTGTCTCCTGGATGATTTGCTCTTCGGCGGTGAGGGTGGAGAGAGGCGCGGGGAGGGAAGTTTCGGTGACGAGTGCGGGCATGGGGCTGGATTCTCCGGGAAGGGGTTGCGTAGTTATTCTACCCGAGGGTAAATTAACAGATCAGCAGTGAGACAGACAAGTTTGTGCGCTGTAATCGTAGTGGATTGGCGCGTAACGGGATAGGCAGGAGTTGGTTCGATGCGGATTTTGACGTTGATACGCCAGGTGCTGGACGCGGAAGAGAGTGTCCGCGTGCGCAATGGCGCGGTGGAATTAGAAGGCAGCAAGCTGGTGATGGACACGATGGATGAGTATGGCGTCGAGGAGGCGCTGCGGTTACGCGAGGCGGGCGCGGAGGCGGAGATTGTGGCTGTGTCGGTGGGGCCAGCGCGGGCAGAAGAAGCGTTGCGCACGGCGCTGGCGATGGGCGCGGATCGTGGCATTCACGTGGTGACGGATGTGTCGCTTGATGCGATTGCGCTGAGTGCTGTCATGGCACAGATTGCGAAGGCTGAGGGGGCGGAGCTGATCTTCTGTGGTGGGCAGGAGGCGGATTGGGATAGCCAGGCGCTCGGCGCGGCGACGGCGGAGCGGCTGGGGTGGCCCCAGGCTACGTGGACGAGCGCGCTGGAATTGAAGGGGTCGACGCTGGTGGGGAAACATGAGGCGGATGAGGGGAGCGAGTCGTTTGAGGTGGTGCTGCCGGCGGTGGTGACGACACAGCAGGGGTTGAATGAGCCGCGGTATCCGACGCTGCCGAACATCATGAAGTCGAAGAAGAAAGAGATTCGCAAGGAAACACTGGAGGCTTACGGCGCGGCGCCAAAGGTGAAGGTGAACGGCGTGGAGATCCAGGTGAAGGAACGACTGAAGAAGATTCTGGATGGTAAGGATGCGGCTGGCGCTGCGGCGCAGCTGGTGAAGATGTTGCGGGAAGACGCTGGGGTGATTGCATGATTTTGATTGTTGCGGAACACGCGAATGGGAAGTTGAGCAAGAGTGCGTATGAGTTGGCTTCGGCGGCGCGCGGGTTGAAACGTGAAGGTGGCGTGACGGCTCTGGTGCTGGGGAGTGGTGTGGCTTCGGTGGCTGCGAGTGCTGCCCTGATTGCGGACCAGGTGTTGGTGGGGGATTCTGCTGAGTTGGCGCAATATGATGCGGAGGTTTGGTCGGCGGCGGTGGCGCAGATTGCTGCCGAGGGTGAGGCGGAGGTGGTGCTGATTGCGGGGAGCCGCAGTGGACGGGAGTATAGTCCGCGGGTCGCGGTGAAGTTGGATGCGCCGCTGCTTGAGGATGTGATGAGCTTGAAGGATGAGGGGGGCGTGCTTCATGCCGAGCACTACACCTTTCTTACGCGCGTGACCGAGCGCGTGGAGGCGAAGGCGCCGGTGGTGGTGGTGACGGTGAAGGCTGGGGCGTTCGCGCCGGCGGTGCCGGGGACGACTGCAGCCGAGCAGTTCGATGTGGATTTGGAGCTGCCGAAGAGGCGGCTGGTGGTCACGGGAAGCACGAAGGAGAAGACGGGAAGGATTGCGTTGATCGAGGCTGATATTGTGGTCTCGGGTGGGCGAGGCGTTGGAACTCCGGAGGGATTTGTACAGCTTGTGGAAGGTTTGGCGGACCAGTTGGGAGCTGCGGTTGGAGCTACGCGCGCGGTGGTAGATGCAGGGTGGAGGCCTTACTCGGAACAGGTGGGGCAGACGGGGAAGACGGTGCAGCCTAAGGCTTATATTGCTGTTGGGATCTCGGGGGCGGTGCAGCATCTTTCCGGGATGAACAAGAGCAAGTGTATTGTGGCGATCAATAAGGACGGGGATGCTCCGATCTTTAAGATCGCGGACTACGGCATTGTGGGCGATGTGAAAGAGATTGTGCCTGCGATGATTCAGGAACTGCGCAAGTAAGCGAGCGCGCACCGCAACGCGATGCAGGAGTGAGTACGGATGCTTCCTTTGGCGCAGAAGATTGCCTTCCTGGTGTTCGCGGGGATTACAGGTGGATTGGGGGCGTGGGGATTCTATCGGCTGTATCGGCGGATTGCGCGGGGGCGCGCGGACGCGGACTTGCGGTGGGATCGGGTGTGGGTGAGGGTTTGGTACGCGCTGACGACTACGCTGTTGCAGACGCGGACGTTCAAGAAGCGGCCCTGGATTAGCTTCTTTCACTCGTTCATTTTTTATGGGTTCACGTTTTATATTCTGGTGAACTTTGTAGATGCGGTGGAGGGGTATCTTCCGGTTTCTATCTCATCGGGAAGCTGGGTTGGGGCGGCTTATAACCTTGCGGCGGATGTGCTGAGCTTGCTGGTGCTGGTTGGCGTGGTGGCGCTGGTTGTGCGGCGATTCTTGCTGCCTAGCAAACGGGATTTTCGGTTCAATGAACGGACGATGCTGCATGAGGATGTGGGGCGGCGGTATATTTCGCGGGACTCGCTGATTGTTTCGGCGTTCATTTTGTTTCATGTGGGGAGCCGGGCAGTGGGTGCGGGGGCGAAGCTGGCGATTGAGGGGCGGGATCGGTTTCAGCCGTTTGCTTCGCTGCTGTCGCATGCATTTACTCCGGCGAACGCTGAGGCGTGGAGGTTTTTTGGGTACTGGGGTGCGCTGGGGAGTGTGCTGCTGTTCCTGATGTATTTCCCGTACACGAAGCATGTGCATTTATTTATGGCTTCGACTAAGTATTTGGTGGCGCGTGAGGCTTCGTCTGGTGTGCTGCCGGCTTTGGATGTGAACCTCGAGACCGAAGAGCCGAAGCTGGGGGCGAAGCGATTGGAGGATCTTGGGTGGCCTCGGCTGCTCGATGCTTATGCGTGTATTCAGTGCAACCGGTGCCAGGATGTTTGTCCGGCGTCGGCTACCGGGAAGTCGCTGAGCCCGGCTGCGTTTGAGATCAATAAGCGGATGGAGTTGAACTCGCTGGCACGGGCGGGCGTGGTATTTGAAAAGGGCGGGGAGAGCCCACGGCCGCTGCTGCAGTTTGCGCTGTCGGCGGAGGCGGCTTGGGCCTGCACAACGTGTGGCGCGTGTATGGAAGTTTGTCCGACACAGAATGAGCAGATGCTGGACATCATCGATATACGGCGGCAGCAGGTGATGATGGAGGGCGAGTTTCCTGCGCAGTTGCAGACGGCGTTTCGGGGGATGGAGCGGGCGAGTAATCCTTGGGGGATTGGCCACGAGAAGCGGCTGGAATGGGCGGACGGGTTGGTGGTGCCGACGATCGAGGAGAATCCGGAGCCGGATGTTTTGTATTGGGTGGGATGTGCGGCTAGTTATGATCCGCAGTCGCAGAAGACGGCGCGGGCGTTTGTTCAGTTGCTAACGCGGGCGAAGGTTAACTTTGCGGTGTTGGGGAAGAAAGAGTGTTGCACGGGAGATACGGCGCGGCGGGCGGGGAATGAATATCTCTACCGGCAGCTCGCAGACCAGAATGTTGCGACACTGACGACGGTGCGGCCGAAGTTGATTGTGGCGACGTGTCCGCATTGCATGAATACGATTGGCAAGGAGTATCGGCAGATTGGCGGCGACTTTAAGGTGGTCCACCACACCGAGTATCTGGAGTCGCTGGTGGCGGATGGAAGGCTGGAGGTGGAGGCGACCGAGTCTTCGGTTACGTATCACGATCCGTGTTACCTGGGGCGGCATAGCGGGGTGTATGACGCGCCGCGGAATGTGCTGAAGGTGTTGACGAACGATTTTGTGGAGCTGGAGCGGAAACGGGAGAACTCGTTCTGCTGCGGGGCGGGTGGTGCGCAGTTCTGGAAGGAAGAAGAGGCGGGAGACGAGAGGATTTCGGACAACCGGTATCGCGAGGCGGAGGGGCGGCTGGCGGGGCACAACGAGGAGAAGGTGTTGGCCGTGGGATGCCCGTTCTGCAAGAGCATGCTGGAGAGCACGCCGGGGAAGGGTGAGGGCGGGATTGCGGTGAAGGACGTTGCCGAGCTGATGCTGGAGAGCGTGCTGCGGCGGGCTGGCGAGATCGTCGCGCAGAGTTCGGCGGAGTCGCGGGGGCTCGCTGCGGCGGTTGAGGCTTCGGTGGAGGTTGTGGCGAGAGCTAAAGAGCCGGTGTTCGAGTCGACCGTTGAGCCTGTAGCAAATGCTGCTGCCGTAGCGGAGATGCCGGAGGCCGCGGCGCCAGTTGTTGCGCGTAAGAAGTGGACGCCGAAGGCTGCAGTCTCCGCAACGGAGAGTGAGGCGTTGATTGACGTTGGGGTGCAGGAACAAAAGATTGAGCCTGAAGTAAATACTGTGGCAGCGACGGAGACACGAGGCGGGCAGGTGCCCGCAGTGGTGCGCAAGAAGTGGACGCCGAAGGTGTCGGGGACATCCACTGAGCCAATCGCGAGCACGCCTCAGATTGCTGAGACGGCGGCAGTTGAGGCGGTTCCTGAAGTGGCGGCAGATGTGTCGAGTGGGCCCGAACTGGGAGATACGGCTGCGTCGGCGCCGGCGCGCAAGAAGTGGGAGCCGAAGAAGAGCGTCAAGCCTCCCGATTCGCGCGAATAGGAGAAGGCGACTTCACAGCATGCGCTCAGATCGAGAAAATAGATATATCTTCCTTGTTTTCAATCGTTTCTGCGAGCTGGTGGAGCTGGTCCACGGCAATCGGAGCTATGTATCAATTGATTAACAGTGGCGAAGCATAACGGACGCCAAACAAAGACCTTGTCTGCCTGTGGAAAAGCAGGTAGAACAAGGGGTACGCAGGCGATACCGGAAGATTCACCGACGACTGGAGATGTTCATGGCAGCGGGAACAACACAAGGACAGCTGGCGCTCCGCGAGGTGATGGATATTCGCCAGGCCGCGGACTACCTCGGGATCAGCGGGGATACGTTGTACCGCTATGCGTCCGAGGGCTTTGTGCCTGCGTTCAAGTTGGGGAACCGGTGGCGGTTTCGCAAGAGCCTGCTGGATAACTGGATGGACGTGAAGAGTGGGGTTGCGCCTAAGAGCGCGGCAGTCGAGCCCGCGAAGAAGAAGCCCGTGGCCAGCGCGCGGTAGCGGGTGCCGGGGCAAGCGCTGACTCTGCGGCTCTTACCAGGGTGAAATGGGTGAGTTCGGCGGGACAGTTGAGGCGGAAGGGAAGGCCTACCGTGCCGATGCCTCGGTTCACATACAGCTGCATGTGGTCGAACTGGAACATGCCTTCGACGTACTTCTGACCCATGGGCGGCAGAATGAGCGGGCCAAGGATGGGGAGGCGTATCTGGCCGCCATGTGAGTGGCCAGAGAGCATGAGATCGATGAGCGGGAACCGAGGGTGAAGGATGACGTTCTCGACGTAGTCCGGCTCGTGGCACATGAAGATGACGGGTGCGCGCGGGTTTGGGGGGATCGCGAAGTTGAGGTCGGGGGTGCGGGTTCCGGCGTCGTTAGCGCCGCACAGCCAGATAACATCACGGCCGCGCTCGAGGGGGAAATAGCTGTCGACGAGGATGGGGGTTCCGTGGGCTTCGAGGGGCGGAATGACGTGATCGGCGCCGACGTTGACGTCGTGGTTGCCGAGAATGCCGAAGCGCTGGGGGGCTTTGAGGGTGGAGAGGATTTCGGCGGCTAAGCCGGCGGCGCGCCAGGAGGCCGCGAGAGAGAGTGGGCCGCGGCTGACAAAATCACCCGTGACCAGGACGAGATCTGGCGCCATCGCGTTGGTCTGGGCGACCATCTGCTCGAGGAAATAGGCTTCGGTGAACTCTTCGAGGTGGATGTCGCTAATTTGAACGATGCGGAAGTTCTCGAAGCCGTCGGGGAGATCGCGGATAGGGATGGTGAGGCGCGTGATTTCGAACTCGTGGCGCGCGTGGGTTCCCGAGTAAACGGCGACGCCGAGGCCTGCAGCTGCGAGTGTGGCACCAAGGAAACCGCGGCGGGTGAGGTGGTGCGATTCTGGTTGGCCGGTGGGGGTCGAACCTTGATGCATACTTCATGATAGCGGCTAACACGCGTTGAGGGTAACGACTAAGGCATCGCCGGTGTGAAGGATGCGAAGCGCGGGTAAAATGGGGGGATGCGCGAAAGGGCAAGACGGAAGCAGGCGATGCAGGCTGCGCTGCGGGCTGGAGCGGAAGCGCTGCTGGTAACGCACGCCCCCGATGTTCGCTACCTAAGCGGATTTACCGGCTCTAGTGGAGCGGTCGCGCTGGCCGGTGGACGGGCTGCCTTGTTTACAGATGGGCGATATACGACGCAGGCGAAGGCTGAGGTGAACGGGCTGCGGTTGGTGATCGACAAGCGATCGCCAGGCGTGCAGGCGGTGGAGTGGCTGGCGGCAGCGGGCGTTAAGAAATGCGCGTTCGATGCCGCGCAGACCAGTGTGGCGGCGCTGGAGTTGATGAAGAAGGCTGTAAATCAAGCGCTCAAGGCTGTGCCCGCGCCGATGAGACGAAGTTTTTTTGTGGCCACCGATGGCTTGGTGGCACGGATTCGCCAGGTGAAGGACGAGGACGAGATTGTGCGCATGCGCAAGGCAGCCGCGGTGGGGTGCGGTCTTTTTAGCGCGGTGCTGCAGTATTTGATTCCCGGAGTTGGAGAGACGCAGGTGGCCGCGCAGCTGGAGTTCATGGCCCGGCTGGCCGGAGTGGAGGCCATGAGTTTCGAGACGATTGTGGCGAGCGGAGAGCGCTCGGCGCTCCCTCATGGTCGGGCTACAGCGGCAAAGCTGCCCGCGCAGGGTTTTGTGACGCTGGATTTTGGGGTGCTGCTGGGTGGTTATTGCTCGGACATGACGCGGACGGTGCACCTTGGGCGGCCCAGCGAGCGCGAGTGGGACGTGTATCATTCGGTGCTGGAAGCTCAGGAGGCGGCGATTGCGGCTGTTTCGCCTGGGGTTCGCTGTAGCGAGGTAGATGAAGCTGCGCGTTCGGTGTTGCGGAAGGCGGGGTTGGAGAAGGAATTCTCGCACTCAACCGGGCACGGCGTTGGGCTGGAGATTCACGAGGGACCGAGGATTGCAGCGAGGCAGGAACAGGTGCTGGAGCCGGGCATGGTGATTACGATTGAGCCGGGGGCGTATCTTTCTAGTGGGGCTGCGCTTAAGGCTCGGCGGCCCGGCTCCCGCACGAAAAAGGGGCACCCGGTTGCGAAGGCCTTTGGGGTGCGCATCGAAGATATGGTGCTGGTAACGAAGAGCGGCCACGAGCTGCTGACGGCCGCCAGTCCGAAGGATTGGATCGAGCTGTAAAGCTGAATTGAGAGTTAGGAAAAAGAATTTTCCAGGAGTAGGAACGCATGGCTGGTACGGAAGGTAACGATTTGCGCGAGTTGAAAGAATTGGTCGAGTTTCTCAAGGCCAATGGGATCGCCGAGTTTGAGATGGAGCGGCCGGATCTGAAGGTGGGGTTGCGCTTTGCGGGCGAGACCCCTGCCGCTGCACCGGGAATCGATCCGGCGCAGATGGCGGCGTTGCTGACAGCGGCGAAGGGCAGTGCGGCTCCAGCGCCTGCGGCAACTCCGGCTCCAGCAGCGGCGCCGGTAAGCATCGCTGCGTCAGCGGCAGTACCTGAGGCATCTGCGGCCGAGGCTGATCCATGGGCCGGCGCGCATATTGTGAAGTCTCCGATTGTGGGCACATTTTATGAGTCGCCCTCTCCGGACTCGCCGGCGTTTGTGCAGGTTGGTGATACGGTTGCGGTCGGCAAGGTGCTTTGCATCGTTGAAGCTATGAAGCTGATGAACGAGATCGAAAGCGATGCCGCAGGAAAAATCGTGCATGTGTTTGTAAAGCGGGAACAGCCTGTGGAATATGGGCAGCCGCTATTCGCAGTCAAGTAGCTGACGGCGTCACCGTCGACATCTGATTCCAGGAAGAAGAGCAAGGGCAAAGCATGTTTCGTAAGGTATTGATTGCCAATCGCGGGGAGATTGCATTGCGCGTGATCAGCGCGTGCAAGGAGATGGGAATTCGCACGGTTGCGGTGTACTCGGAAGCTGACCGTAACAGCCTGCATGTGCGCTTTGCGGATGAGGCGGTATGTATCGGGCCGCCGCCGTCGAAGGACAGCTATCTCAATGTGCCGGCGGTGATCTCGGCTGCAGAGATTGTCGGCGCGGACGCGATCCATCCGGGTTATGGGATGCTGAGCGAGAACGCGAACTTCGCCGAAGTTTGTCGCGCGTCGAATATTAAGTTCATTGGGCCGCCCCCGGAAGTTACGCGGATGATGGGTGAGAAAGCCACGGCGCGGCAGACGATGAAGAAGGCCAAGGTACCGATTTTGCCCGGTAGCGATGGCGCCATCGAGGATGTGGATGCGGCGTTGGAATGGGCAAACAGCGTTGGATATCCGGTGATGCTGAAGGCAGTGGCCGGTGGTGGCGGGCGCGGCATGCGGATTTGTCGCAGCAGGGAAGAGTTGCCGGCGTTGTTTCAGAGTGCGTCGCATGAGGCGCTGAATGCATTTTCCAATGGAGCACTCTACATGGAGAAGTTTATTGAGCGGCCGCGGCATATCGAGTTCCAGGTGCTGGCCGATGAGCACGGCAATGTGATGAGCCTGGGGGAGCGCGAGTGCTCTATCCAGAGGCGCCATCAGAAGCTGATTGAAGAGGCGCCAAGCCTGCAGATTACGCCCAAACAGCGCGAGGAAATGGCTAAGGTCATCCGGCGGTCGCTGAAAGATATTGGTTACTGGAATGCCGGAACGATTGAGTTCCTGATGGATGAGGATGGCTCGATTTACTTCATCGAGATGAACACTCGTATCCAGGTGGAGCACTGCGTTACCGAGATGGTGACGGGTGTGGATTTGGTGAAGGCGCAGTTGCGCATCGCGGCGGGCGAAAAGCTGCACGACATTGTGCCTGAGCAACCGAAGATGATTGGGCACGCGATTGAGTGCCGCATCAATGCCGAGCATCCGGAGAAATTCATCCCGAGCCCGGGGAAGATTACCGTCTTCAACCTCCCGGGTGGCAATGGTGTGCGCGTGGATACGGCGCAATATGCGGAGGGAGTTGTGCCGCAGTATTACGATTCGCTGATCGCCAAGCTGGTGTGTCATGGCAAGGATCGCGAAGAGGCGATGAACAAGATGCAGCGGGCGCTGAGCCAGTTTGTGGTGCAGGGAATTCATACGTCGATCCCGCTGCACCAGCGGATCTTCGCGGATGAAGAGTTTCGGTCGGGTAACTTCGATACGAAGTTCATGGAGCGGTTCCTGGAGCGGGAGAAGCTGAAGGCTTAAGCATGACGCTGCCGAAGCTTTACGCGATTGTGGACAGGGCGACGCTGGATGCTCATGGGATGAATGTCCGTGATTTTGCGCGAGGGATGGCGCTGGCCGGGGTGAACATGTTGCAGTATCGCGATAAAGGTGGGCCGCCGGACGAGGTGCTGCGCGCAGCGAAGGAGATTGTTGCTGAGTTTGCAGGGTCGGGCTGCGAGTTGATCATGAATGATCGACCGGACCTGGCGCTGCTGGCGGGTTGGGGTGTGCACGTCGGGCATGAAGATCTCTCGCCGGACGATGCGCGAAAGGTGCTGGGTGCGAGGCGGGTGATTGGAGTTTCGACGCATAACGACAGCCAGGTAGTGGAGGCGGATGCCTCGGCGGCGGACTATATTGCGATCGGGCCGGTGTTTGCGACGTCAACCAAAGCAGATACGCAGCCGGTTGTCGGGCTTGAAGGAGTGCGGCGGGCACGTGCGCTCACGCGAAAGCCGTTGGTGGCGATTGGTGGGATTACGCGCGAGAATGCGCGCAGCGTAATTGATGCGGGAGCGGATGCGGTGGCCGTGATTGGTGCGCTACTGACGACGGGCGAGCGGCCGGGTAAGATTGCGAAAGACTTCCTTGAAATTTTGCGATAGGGAACGGCGAACGTTAGCACCCTGGCTAAGCCTAGGCGGCCAGTGGCGCTTTGTTTCGTGTTTGCGATAAGGTTGGGGAACGTGATTCCGCAACAGACTGCTTCCCCCACAAATGTCGAGACCGCCTCTGCGCCCAGGTTTGTGCAGGGGATGGGTCTGTTTTCAGCTACCGCGATTGTGATGGGCTCGATGATCGGGTCGGGCATCTTTATTGTGCCGGCGGATATGAGCCGGGTGCTGGGGTCGCCCGCGCTGTTAATTGCGGCGTGGCTGGTGACGGCGCTGATGACGATCATTGGGGCGCTCAGCTATGGCGAACTGGCCGCGATGATGCCCAAGGCTGGCGGCCAGTATGTGTATCTGCGCGAGTCGCTGGGCCCGATCTGGGGCTTTCTTTATGGCTGGACGCTGTTTCTGGTGATCCAGACAGGGACAATCGCGGCGGTGGGTGTGGCGTTCGGGAAGTTCCTTGGCGTGTTCTTTCCGAGCGTTAGTCAGACGCACTGGCTGTGGCATGTGGGGAGTGGAAACGTTGGGTTGAGCACGGCGAATCTGGCCGCGATCGTCATCATTGTGCTGTTGACATGGACGAACACGCGGGGTGTGAAGCTGGGTGCGGCGGTGCAGAACGTCTTCACTAGTGCAAAGGTGCTGGCGCTGCTGGCAGTCATTGGGGTTGGAGTGCTGCTGTATTTCGAGCATCTGGACGGGGCCGGACTGGCGTCGAACTTTGGGCATAACTTTTGGTCGTTGGGGCCTTGGAAATTGCAAGGATTTCTCAGTCATCATGGTGAGTGGCTTGGCCAAGGCGAATGGCCCCGCGCGAGTCTGCGGGAAATTGTGTTGAATGTGGCGGTTGTCCTTGCGGTCGTACAGGTGGGTTCGTTGTTTTCAAGTGATGCTTGGAACAACGTCACGTTTACCGCGGGAGAGATTCAGAATCCGAAGCGAAATCTGCCGCTGAGCCTGGCATTGGGGACGGGTGTGGTGTTGCTGTTGTATATCGCATGCAATTTGGTTTATCTGAGTGTGCTGCCGATGGCGGGTATCCAGACCGCGCCGCAGGATCGGGTGGCGACGGCAGTGATGCAAGCGGCGTTTGGTGGGCTCGGCGCGAAGTTCATGGCAGCGGCGATTCTGGTAAGCACGTTTGGATGCGTGAATGGGATGCTGCTGGCTGGAGCTCGGGTGTATTACGCGATGAGCCAGGACGGGTTGTTCTTTAAGTCGGTAGGGAAGCTCGATGAGAAGACGAAGACGCCCGTGAACTCCTTGTGGATGCAGTGCGTTTGGGCTTGCCTGCTGTGTTTGAGTGGCCAGTACGGAAATCTGCTGGACTACGTGATTTTTGCGGTGCTGGTGTTTTATGTGCTGACGATTGGCGGTTTGTTTGTGTTGCGCAGGACTCGTCCAGAGGCTCCGCGGCCTTACAAGGCGCTTGGATATCCTGTGCTGCCGGCGCTGTATATCGTGATGGCGATATGGATTTGTGGTGTACTGTTGCGATATAAGCCGCAATACACGTGGCCAGGGTTAATTCTGGTGCTGCTGGGCTTGCCGGTGTATTGGGTGTGGACGAGACGAAGCAAGAACGTGGAGCAGGCCGTCCAATAGAAGAAGACGAATCAATATTTGGGAGAACGAGAGCGAATGGCGAATCTGCTGGCGATCAAGCCGCTGTCCATGTTGTTGAAGGAAGCCGAGAATGAAGGCGAGCATAGTCTGAAACGGGCACTTGGGCCGCTGAACCTGATCACGCTGGGTATCGGCGCCATCATTGGAGCGGGCATCTTTGTGCTGACGGGACAGGCGGCTGCGAAGCATGCGGGTCCGGCCGTGGTGCTTAGCTTTGTGGTGGCGGGAATTACTTGCGCTTTTGCAGGACTCTGCTACGCGGAGTTCGCTTCGCTGATTCCGATTGCGGGATCGGCCTATACCTACGGCTATGCGACGCTGGGTGAGTTCGTGGCGTGGATCATCGGCTGGGATTTGGTGCTCGAGTATGCGTTTGGCGCGGCGACGGTGGCATCCGGCTGGAGCGGCTACCTGGTTGGTTTGCTGCAGGACTTCCATATTCATCTGCCGCCGCAATTGACGACGACGCCGGGCAATGTTCTGGTCCTGTATCAGGATCGCTGGCAGCCGATCGCTTCACTGGCGCCGGGTATAAGCACGGCTGGGCTGCCGCACGTTACCGGGGTGTTCAACCTCGTGGCCTTTT
This sequence comes from Granulicella sp. L46, assembly GCF_009765785.1. Taxonomy (GTDB): domain Bacteria; phylum Acidobacteriota; class Terriglobia; order Terriglobales; family Acidobacteriaceae; genus Granulicella. The sequence goes on along the minus strand of NZ_LMUT01000003.1, from coordinate 239,670 downwards.
TGGCGATTCTTGCGATCACCGCGGTGCTGGTGATCGGGATTGAGGAGTCGGCCAATCTCAACTCCGCGATTGTGATTGTGAAGCTGTTTGTGGTGGGAGTTTTCCTGGTGCTGGGAGTCGGGTTCATCCTGCATCACCCAGACGTCGCGAAGGCCAACTGGCATCCGTTCATTCCGCCGAGCCAGGGGCCGGGCGCGTTTGGTATAGGGGGCATCACGGCGGGCGCGGCTTCGATCTTCTTTGCGTACATCGGGTTTGACGCGGTGTCGACGGCCGCGCAAGAGGCAAAGAATCCTCAGCGCGACATGCCGATCGGCATTCTTGGATCGCTGGTGATCTGCACGATTCTGTACATCCTTGTGTCGGGCGTGCTGACGGGGCTGGTGAACTATCACTCGCTGAACGTTGCCGACCCAGTCGCGGTGGGTATCGATGCAACGGGCGTTCGCTGGGGATCGATCCTGGTGAAGATTGGCGCGGTGTTCGGTCTTGGAACCGTGATGCTGGTGATGCTGCTTGGCCAGTCGCGGGTGTTCTTCTCGATGTCGAAGGACGGCTTGCTGTGGAAGTGGGCGAGCGCGATTCATCCGAAGTTCCGGACCCCGTGGATCTCGAACATTGTGGTTGGGCTGATCGTGGCGTTCATGCCGGCGCTACTGCCCATCGACAAGCTGAGCGAACTGGTGAACATGGGCACGCTGCTGGCGTTTGGCATCGTGTGTGCCGGGGTCTGGATCTTGCGGCGACGGAATCCGAGTCTGCATCGGCCGTTCAAGACGCCGCTGGTTCCTCTGGTGCCGATCCTCGGGATCCTGAGCGCGGCGTATCTCATTTGGACCCTGCCTTCATTGACCAAGATTGTGGTCGTCGGATGGCTACTGGTGGGGCTGGTGATTTACTTCACCTACAGCGTCAAGCACAGCAAGGTGCAGAAGCTGCCCGCTTCCGAACAGGCGCCATTGATTGATCCGATCTTGTAAGCGGCGATGGGATCAGGCCCCAACTCTTCTGAACCAGAAATCAGATGCTGGAGGGGGATGTAGTGGAAGGAGAGCTCGGCGCCGGTGGCGTCGGGCTCTCTCGCTTTTGGGGCGCTGGAGTTGGCTGGGTGGTCGGGGCAGGGTTGTTCGTGTCCGGGGCCGTCTCCTGGCCGGAGGGTTCCGCGTCGCCGTGAGTGCTGTGTGCTGCGTGATGAATGTGGGTCGCCGGTGATGCAGGCGTCGGAAGAACGGCTGATTGGATGCTCGTGGGATCGTCGCGAAGTTTGAAGAAGATCGTTGCAGCCGAGGAGTGGGGGATGGTGAGGGTGGTGCCGGTGTAGCCGTCAGGAACCGAGACCGCATCGGAGAAATCCGGATTTGCCGAGACCCCTTGAAGAAGAAATAAGTTCATGCCCGTGATCGTGCAGGGTTGGGTGATGTCCGCCGGGCATTGGAGCTGAGAGAGCGTGGGGATGCGCACCAGGGTTACGAGCGACAGCCAATCGCTCGCGGGCGACACAGGATCGTCGGTGCCGGTGTCCGCGGTTGCGGCCGCAGTTCCGGGCTCGGTGGGCGTGTCCGAAGCGTGACGGTCGTTATGATGCGAGGCGGCGACAGGATAGATCGCGCGCATGCGTAGGGCACCGAAGGCACTGGGGCCAAACGACCGCAGCGGATCCAACGTTGCCACGATGGTGTGCGGGTCCTGCAGGAGCAGGCCACCCGAGGGCGCAAGGGTGAGGACGGTGCGCAGGGTGCCGTCGAGCGTCTCAATCTCGATCTGGCCGTTGCGTGGAAAGCGATCCGGACTCTTCAGGGTGAAGGTGAACAGCGAAGTGAGGGGAAGATCATCCGGGTTCGAAAGGTTGATATTGGAGGTCTTCGAATCAGGGATAGACGTCTTGCGCAGCAGCGCGATGACCGGGCGCGGCGCAGAGACAACCAGTGGCACAGAGAGGACGCGGCCGTCGCGGAGTGCAAGGGAGGCCGTCAGCTTTTCGCCGACGTGGGTGGGTGGGATGGGCCGATTGGCAGGCAGATCGAAGTGAAGGGTTCCCGCCGAGGTGGAGTCGGGAGGCTGAACATCGTACGAGGCATCGGGTGCGGGCGAGAAGACAAGATCGCCGAGGGTGATCTTGTCGATTTCGCCGAGCCGCGTGCCGGTGACGACCAGGGTCTTGTCGCCCGCATGTAGTTCAACAGCGGTGACGGTGGCGGGTTCGGAAAAGGTACGGGCAGAAAGGTGGTCCGGCTTGGGCTGATCGTACTGCTGGATGGCAAGGTGCAGATCGCCTGGCGTCAGGTCATGCTCGAGCGGCAGGGTGAGAGCGAGAATGTTTGGCCGATCAGGTTTTGGCTGCGGCTTGAAGGGCACCGGGAATGGGTTTTCAGCCTCTGGATCCGCCGTGATCGTGTGGACGCAGGCTGAGCCGGTTGAGTTCAGTAGGAGCGTCGCGGTATGGCCGGCGATGAGGTCATAGGTCGGCTCTTTGCCTGCGCCGGAGGATGGGACAACGGTCCAGTCGGTGCCGGGAAGCTGCTGCAACTGGACGGTGGGGCCGGTGAAGCTGTCGAATCCCCAGCGGCCCAGGATGACACCGGTGAGCAGCGCAGGTTTCGGTTGAGGCTTGGGCGGCGGTGCGGTCGGGTGAGGAGCCAGTTTGGAATCCGCGAAGGGATTGGGCTGGCCTGAGCCGGCTGCCTGTAGCGGCGTGGCCTCATGCAGAGGGATGTGGTGCTGTTGATCCTTCTGCAACACGAGGCCGCCGTGGTAGGCGTCGGCGGTGAGTGGAATGTCCGGCTCGGACGGCGCGCCGGGAGGAGTGTTCAGATGCAGAACGAGGTCATGGGCAAAGTCCGTGGAGAAGACCAACGGCGCGCCTTCGATGGGAAGAACGACGGACGGCTTGATCAGGCAGGTGACCTCGTTGGGATCAGCGGGGCGCAGCGGCGGCGTAACGACAGACTGCACCGCTGGAAGCGCGATGACCAGAACAGACTTAGGATTATGGAACGACGGCGGCGTGTTCAGGCGCAGATTCATGGCGTCGTCCTGCGGGAAGCTGATGGCAGGGATGTACTGATACTGAGCCGAATGCAGGTTGCTCATGATGCGAACGACGTCGACGATGGCCCCCACGTATGCCGAGTAAAGACCGCCGCCTGCCGCCGCCGTGTAGCTGGCCTGGGAGATGAGGTCGGAGGTCGGGCCGTTGAGCACGTTCGAGAGGGTCTGGCCGTTTCCGTCGTCGAGAACAATTTGTGAGCCAGTTTGGGTGAGGCAGGTGAATTGCGTGTCGACTGGTTGCTTGAAACAGGCTTCATTAGGTTTGAGGTCCAGCGTGCGCGCCAGCAAATCGGAGTGCTTGGCGAGCAAGGTGGGATCAGCTGGAGGAACTCGGCGGATGGAGGCGATGTACTTCTCGATGCGAGCTTCCTCGAAGCCGGCCTCGATTAGATCCTGGGAGGCGCGAACGAAGGCGCCCGGCCGCCCGCGGACGGCGGATTTGAGAGTCTTAAAGTCGCCGCCTGTTTCGGGCGCGAGGAACATGATGGCTTGTTGGGCGTCGGCGGGAACGGTGACGAAAGCACCCTCGGCTTTGACCTTGGGATCCCAGGTCTCGATGCGGAAGAACCAGTCCTCAGGTGGCGGGTTGGTGTTGCCGCGGAGGAAGACGCAGATCAGCAGGTAGTGGACCGACTGCGAAGCTGGAAGTTCCGGGTGGATCCAGAGCTTATCGCCGGGCTGCAGGTTGGGAACGGCGGCGATGGGGAGCGTCTGACCGTCGCGGGTGACGCGAACGTCAATCTTGGGTCCAATCAAATCGAAGCGTGAATCAGCGGCGTAGCCCAGTCTGCAGCAGGAGAGGAAGAGAAGGGGCAGCAGCAAAAATCGGACGCGCTTATCCATACTGCTAGTTTAGATGCCCGGTCGTAGCTGTGGTAACCAGGAAACGCCTGGGGCTGTGCAGGAGGTTCCCGGCGGAGGAACGCCAGCCTCATTGATCAGCCTGAGCAGGTTGCAGACGATTGGGAGTCCCATCGCACTTAGTTTGGCTAGTGGGAGGGCTCGCCGGAGTGTCGAACGGCGGAAATTCCGTGCTCGGCGTTGCGCATGCGGGCGCTCGGTCCATCGGACTCCACCGAACCGTCGCGAATCGAGATCACGCGGTGAGCGTAGTCGGCGATGTCGGGCTCATGAGTAACCAGGACGATGGTGTTGCCCTGGGCGTGGAGCTCATCGAAGAGCGCCATGATCTCGACCGAAGTCTTGGAGTCAAGATTGCCTGTGGGCTCGTCGGCGAGGATGATGGAGGGTTTGTTCACCAGGGCGCGAGCGATGGCAACGCGCTGGCGCTGACCGCCGGAGAGTTCGTTCGGCTTGTGATTCATGCGCTCGCCAAGGTTGACCGACTCCAGCACGAACTTCGCGCGGGCGATGCGTTCTGCGGCGGGGGTGCCGTTGTAGATCAAGGGCAGCTCTACGTTGTGCAGCGCCGTGGCGCGAGCGAGCAGATTGAAGGTCTGGAAGACGAAGCCGATCTCCTTATTGCGGATGCGGGCAAGTTCGTCGTCGTTGAGCTGGGAGACATCGTGGCCGTTGAGCCAGTAATGGCCCTCGCTGGGCGAGTCGAGGCAGCCGATCAGGTTCATGAGCGTAGATTTGCCGGAGCCGGAGGGCCCCATGATGGCGACGTATTCGTTGTTGCGGATGCGGATGTCGACGCCGCGCAGGGCGTGGACCTGCTGATCGCCCATCTCGTAGGTCTTCCAGAGATTGTCGGTGACGATGACGTCGCCGGGGTGGGGACCATCGGCGTTGGCCCCGATGCGATTCTGTGCCGGTGCAATGACTTCGGAGGTGTCGATGGTCATAGGTGTCTCCGTGAGAACGGTGGAAGAAAAACGTTAGCTGGAACTGTCGTCCGTAACCGCGACAGGAGTGATTGAATTGTCGCGTTTCACAGCAAGGCCACTTCGAAGCGTACGCAGGATTTTGTAATGCCCTGTGACGATCTCGTCGTCCTGCTTGAGGCCGCTGAGGACTTCGATGTCGGTAGTACCGGTGATGCCCGTCGTTACCGGTACGAAGCGAACGCGGAGACGGTTTTCATCCTTGGCAATGAGATAGACGCCTTGAACGAGAGTCGACTGCTTGCCTGGGGTCGCGGGAGTCGCAGTGGTGGATGCCTTGCCGTGATTCTTGAAGAGAGAGGCTTCCTCTGCGGGATCACGCATGACCAGCGCCTGAATGGGGATGGTGAGGGTGTCTGGCTGATGTGCGGTGGTGATCTTGGCGGTGCAGGAGAGGCCGGGACGGAGATCAATCTTGACCGGGTCGAGGGTGACGACGACCTTGAAGTCCTTAGCCTCTTCGGTGCCGGTGGTGGATTGCGAGGTGGCGAGACCGGTGGTGCGCAGGAGAGCCTGATCGCCGACTTCAGTGACCTTGCCGGTGAATGTCTGGCCAGGGAAGGCGTCAACGGTGACGGTTGCGGTTTGACCGAGAGCCACATTGACGATGTCTGTCTCGTCCACTTTGACTTCGGCGGTGATGGTGGACATGTCGGCGAGGGTCATCAGGGTCGATCCCGCGGAGCTCTGGATGCCGATGATGACGGTTTCGCCCTCGCGGACGGGGATGTTGGTGACCAGGCCATCGAAGGGAGCGACGCTGCGGGTGAGGCCGAGCGAATAGGTATCGCCTTTCAGCGTGGCGGTGTTTTGCTGAACCGTGCTGCGGGCAGAAGCGGTCTGGGCGCTTGCCTGGCTGACGGCAGCTTTGCGCTGGGCAAGGGTGGCGACATCCACATCGTAGGCAGCCTTCTTGGCGTCGAAGTCCTGCTTGGCGATCAGGTTGTCCTTATAGAGCGCCTGGGCGCGCTGATAGTCGAATTTCTTCTGCTCGAGGTCCGCCTGGGCCTGTTCTACGTTGGCTTCAGCGGTCTTCTCTGCGGCAACGTAGGAATCGACGTTGGTGCGTGAAGAGGCGATGGTCGCCTGCTGGGCGGCAACGGCGCTGGCGGGCTGCTCGCTTTCGACGGTGGCGAGTAATTGGCCCTTCGCAACGTGGTCGCCCTCTTTTACGTAGAGGTGAGTAATGCGGCCGAAAGAGGTTGCACCGACGTTCACAATGGTCTTGGGCTTGATCTGGCCGGTGCCGCTCACGGTGGATACAAGGTCTCCGTGGATGGCCTTGGCGGTGGTTACGGCGGGCACGTCTGAGCGGCTGTGCAGCACCGTTCCAACGATTACACCGGCCACAACGAGCAGGATGACGACGATCAGCAGAATTTTCTTACCGGTCATGGACGCTTTCTCTTGCGGAGGGCGTCCAGTCGACAAGACACAGATCCGCTGTTGGATTCATCGAAATGGGATACGCAGGCAGACTGCGATCGGTTCCATAGCATTGGGAACAGATGCTTTGGGAACCAGAATAAACAGAACTCTAGATGGACGATTGCGGTCAAGCGGTCAGGAAAGCTCCTTCGATGACCTGATGATATCAGTGGGTTGCTTGGAGCCTTGTGCATGCGGCTTCCCGAGATTAGAATAGAGCGTCTAAGTAAATTAGGAGCAGGGCCTTACCCAATGAAAATGTTTTTGTCGCGCTTTGTAGTTCCAGGTATGGCTTTTGTGGCACTCTCGTGTACCAGCATGGGGGTGGTTGCGCAGACTACTTCCCCAAATACCACCCCGGCACAGGCGACCCAATCGACCCCCGACACAGGTAGCGTGACGAAGACCCCTCCGGTGGCGGAGAAACCCGATCCGTTGAAGCGCCGCTTGAGCGACCGCGAGGAACGCGAGCGCCGCAATGCAACCAAAATCGAGTTGAAGGGCACGTACAAGACGTGGCTGGAGGCAGATGTGCGGTGGATTATCACCGACCAGGAGGCCAAGACGTTCAAGAGCCTCTCCAACGACGAAGAGCGTGACTCGTTCATCGAGCAGTTCTGGCAACGGCGCAACCCGAATCCTGATTCGAACGATAACGAGTATCGCGATGAGTATTATGCACGCATCGCCTATGCGAACGAGCATTTCGCGGCCGGTCAGCCGGGATGGATGACAGACCGCGGGCACATTTATATCGCCTACGGAAAGCCGGACAGCATCGACTCGCACCCGTCGGGTGGAAGCTACGAGCGTCCCATGGATGAAGGCGGCGGCGAAACATCGACCTTCCCCTTCGAGGTGTGGCATTACCGCTATCTGGAGGGTATTGGTGACAACATCGACATCGAGTTTGTGGATACCTGCATGTGCGGTGAGTATCACGCAACCATCGACCGTTCCGAGAAGGATGCCCTGAAGCATGTACCTGGAGCGGGGTTGACGCAGTACGAGGAGATGGGTCAGGCCAAGAAAGCGGACCGTTTCTCAGGCGGCGGGCTCGAGCAACTCGGCAATGGTCCGATGTCGTCTTCGCAGCAGAGCAAGGAATTTGATCGGCTGGATACGTTCTCCAAGTTGTTTGCCCCGCCGCCGGTTAAGTTCGCAGATCTGGACGATTTCCTGGCCACCTCGAAGGTGCTCTCCGGACCGCCGTTCCTGTTTGACGTTCGCACCGACTACGTGAAGCTGACCAATGAGACGGTCATGGTTCCCGTCACGCTGCAGATTCGTAACGGCGACATCACGTACAACACCAAGGAAGGTGACTCGGTTGGAACCGTCAATATCCTTGGCCGCGTGAGCACTATTACCCACCGCATCGTGTACACGTTTGAAGACACGGTGAAGGTTGAAACGCCCAGTGATCTTCTGCAGCGCACAAAGAACAACATGTCGGTCTACTGGAATGCGATTCCGTTGCCTCCGGGACGTTACAAGCTGGAGATTGCCATCAAGGATGTCAACAATCCTGACCACATGGGCGCATGGAGACGGAGCGTGGATGTGCCCGAATTTGATGACGACCGGCTGGCTTCCTCTTCGCTCATCCTTGCGGGGGAGATGGAGCGGGTACCCTCGAAGGACGTGGGCGCTGGAAGCTTTGTGATTGGAAACACGAAGGTTGTGCCACGGGTTCCGCCGACGTTTGCAGCGCCTGTGACCTTCCACAGGGCGCAGAACCTGAACTTCTGGATGCAGGTCTATAATCTGGGCATTGGCGAGAACAAGCGCAACGATGCCACGATCGAGTACCAGATTCTCAACATGGCGACGAACAAATCGGTTTTGGATATGCAGGAGTCGGCCTCAAAGTTGAACCCCAATGCCGACCAGCTGACACTGGAAAAGACGATGCCGCTGGCAGGCCTCGAGCCGGGCAAGTACCAGGTGACCATTAAGGTGAACGACGGGATCTTGAAGCAGACGATTGATCAGAGTGCGCCGTTCATTGTTGAGCAGTAAGGTCGGGCAGTAAACGCAAGGGGAGCAGTAGACCCAAGCGAAGCAGTAGACGCAAGCGGGCCCGTTCGAACGTGGGCAGGTGAAGGGCAGTTCAGCCGATCTTCCGGCGCACGAGGAGTCAAGCTACGCAGGACAGTACCGCGATAGCAGCCTCCACCAGCTAGACAGCCGTCCGGCTTCCCGACTGGGCGGTCCATCGGAGAGCCGTAGACGCGCGAATGAGGGTTTGAGCGCGGTGAAACGAGTTTTACCAGGTTTGTTGCTATTGATCATGGTTGCTGGTAGTGGGCAATTGTTCGCCCTGCAGACCTCTGCCATCATCTCAGGCACCGTCCGAGACGTTCGCGGTACGCCCCAGATGGGTGCGCTCATTGAGTTGATGCGTGCCGAGGACGGCACCATCGCGACCGCGGTCAGCGACGATCACGGCCGCTACATCATGGCCACGGTGACGCCGGGCCGCTACCAGCTGCGCGCGACCGCAGCTTTTTTTATTCCTCTTCTGCGTAATGACGTGCGCTTGCGAGCGGGTGTGCAGTCGATCGTCAATCTCACGATGAACAACCTGTTCGACGCCGACAACTGGCTGCCGGCGCAACGCCGAAGAGCCGATGAGCCGGTTGACGACTGGAAGTGGACCTTGAGATCGGCCGCAAACCGGCCGTTGCTGCGGCTGGTGGATCCAGAGAGCGGTGCGCCGATCTCTTCCAGCGCCGATCAGCCGCACCGTGTCTCCTCGCAGGGAAGAATCATGTTGACCAGCGGAGACGGAGTCTTTGGAGACGGCGGCCTGCACCAGGCGTTCGTCCTGGACAGAACGATGGAGGACGGAGATGGAGCTGTGCTGCGCGCCGATGTCGGGGATGTGCAGACGGGTGGGGACACCCCGCAGCCGTCCATCGCGTTGATTACAGGCTACGAACGTCGCAGCCCGCTGGGTGGAAGCACGCGGTTGGTCTCGAGCTTCCAATCACATCCGGAGTTGACCGATGGAGGCTCGGGTGGTTTCCAAGTGCTGCGGCTGGCGAGTACCCAGCAGTTCGCGCTGGGTGACATGTTCCTGATTGACGCGGGGACATTGATGGAGGCCGAACACCTCGAGGAGACCCGCCTGGAAGCTGAACCATTCATACGATTTACCGCCCGCCCCGGGAATGATGTGGTGGTGGAATATCGGTATGCTTCCAGCCGTGAGCTGCAGAGCTCGGATGGTCTCGATCAACTGAAACCTGCGTTGTTCGTGGTGCCGGACGCGAATGGCAAGCCGCTTAGTGACCGGGGTATGCATCAGCAGCTGTCAGTGAGTCGTAAGCTGGGTAGCCGCGTGATCAGCGCCTCGGCCTATATCGATAGGCTCCCGTATGGAGCCATTGGTGGCAGTGGGCTGATGAGTGCCAGTTCGCTGCAGCTGGCGAATGCAGTAGCCGATCCAACTACGGGAACGTTCCAGGTCGGCGGTCCCGGATATGCTGCGCGGGGTTTGAGCGTTTCGCTCATGCAGACGCTGACACCGGCGCTGTCCGCGTGGGTGGAGTATGACCTCGGAACTGCTCTGAGAAGTGGTGGCGACCTAGTGATGACAAATCTGGCCGCCGGCCTGACGCCCCAGACGACCGCGGCCGCCAGCGTGGCTCTCAGAGGAAGAATCGTTCGTACCGGCACGTCGCTGAAGGCGGAATATCGCTGGCAGCCGGCCAATACACTCACCCAGGTGAACGCTTACAACGTTATGCCGGAGGAGGCATACGTGACCTTCTATGTGCGGCAGAGGCTGTGGTCCGGAAGCATGCTGCCGCAGGGGTTGGATGCCGTGGTGGAGGCGACCAATCTATTGGAGCAGGGCTATCAGCCCGTGCTCGCGCCGGACGGTCAGACGCTGATCCTGGCGCAGGTTCCGCGGGCAATTCAGGGCGGCTTGTCCTTCAACTTCTAGGCTGTGCGTCCGCCTCGGCTGTTCCGCTAACCTATTCAATTATCGAAACTTTTGGTAGTGTTTCTCGTTGTCGGCGCCCGCTTGCGCGATTTTCCTCATCGGGATGGGAGATGATGGTAGAGAGTAATTTCCCTTGAATGCAGGCAGTTAAACGGCCTTGCGGATTCCTCTCCTTTGAACCCTTTGGGCTGGACCGGACTCTAAATATAGGTAAGCACGCTGACGTTATATAGGTAAGCAGGCAGACGTTTTAGCTTGTTTTATCCACGCTGGTGAACTTCGCGATGATTCAAGAAGTTTGTGCGGCATCAGGCAGGCAGTGAGGAACCATGTGCGGTATTGTCGGCGTCTTCGGGCGTAGTCCAGTTAGCTCCGTCATCTACGAAAGCCTCTCCATGCTTCAGCACCGCGGCCAGGACGCTGCGGGCATTGCGACGTGCTTTGAGGACCGGTTCTACCTCGAGAAGGGAAATGGCCTGCTTACCGATGTCTTCGAGGCTGGAAACATGGCACGGCTGTTAGGAGACATGGGGATTGGGCATGTGCGTTATCCCACGGCAGGCTGCGCGTCGGTGGCTGAAGCACAGCCGTTCTATGTCAACTCACCTTACGGAATTATCTTCGCGCATAACGGCAACCTCACCAATGTCTCAGAGATTGTGGAGAGCCTATTCCTCACGGACATGCGCCACCTGAATACCAGCTCCGACTCCGAGGTCATGTTGAATGTTTTTGCCCATGCACTCTCTCGGCGCGGAGCCGTTCGCCCCAATGAGTTTGACGTATTCGCGGCCGTCGAAGAAGTTCATCGACGATGTAAGGGCGGCTATGCGGTGATCGCTATGGTCGCTGGCGTGGGTATGGTGGCGTTCCGCGATCTGCACGGGATTCGACCACTGGTTTTCGGAAAGCGCGGCGAGGGGAAAGAGGCTGAGTTCATGATCGCCTCAGAGAGCGTGGCGCTGCAGGTGAGTGGCTTCGATCTGGACCACGACCTCGCGCCGGGCGAGGTAATCTTCATTGACACGGAAGGTACGGTCTTCCAGCATCAGAGCCTGCAGGCACACGAGAAAGCCCCTTGCTTATTCGAGTTTGTGTACCTGGCGCGGCCAGACTCTGTCCTTGATGGGGCATCGGTCTACCAGTGCCGCATCAACATGGGGACCAAGCTTGCGGAAAAAATTCAGCGCGAGTGGTCTCACCTCCCCATTGATGTCGTGATCCCAATTCCTTCGACGAGCCGCGTAGCCGCGCAGGAGATTGCGACTCGATTGAATATTCCCTATCGTGATGCGCTGGTGAGAAATCGATATGTAGGGCGAACCTTCATCATGCCCGGGCAGGCCCAGCGCAAGCAGTCGATTCGGCGCAAGCTTAATCCGATTCCGCAAGCATTCCAAGGCAAGAACGTGTTGTTGGTGGACGACTCCATCGTCCGCGGAACGACGATCCGCGAGATCATCGCGATGGTCCGGGAACAAGGCGCGAAGAAGGTTTACGTGTGTTCGGCCGCGCCCCCGGTACGCTTTCCGAATGTCTACGGAATCGATATGCCGGCGCGTTCTGAGCTGATTGCCAGCGGTCGCGATGTGCAGCAACTCGCAAAGAATATTGGAGCGGATGAACTCATCTTTCAAGACCTGGACGATTTGAAACAGGCCATTACCGACGCTTGCCCCAGTCTCACTCATTTTGATACTTCTGTCTTCGATGGAGTGTATGTCACCGGAGACATCACCGAAGAATATCTCAACACGCTGGAACAAAAACGGAACGACGCTGCCAAACATACCGAAGATGTCGCAAGCCACATCACAAGAAATCTCTCCGCTCACCTCTAGCGGAACGACCATGCGCGTGCTGCCCGGGCCGTCGGCACTGACGGCGTTTGAGGCTGAGCGCGTCGTGCAGAAACTGCGCACGAATTATCCTGCCGAGGCAGGGAATGTCGTTGCCGTTGAGTCGTCGTATCTATACCTCCTGCTTATCCGCAAGGAAGCCGAAGACACGGTGGATCACCAGCGACTAGCGGAGTTGCTGGGTGCGGGCGACGGCCTTTCTTCCGGTCAGCGGGTATGGATTGGGCCTCGGATTGGAACGCAATCGCCATGGTCGAGCAAGGCTACCGACATTCTGCACAACACAGGCTTCACCGCGATCGAGAGGATTGAGCGTGCGCGTGTCGTTCGGATTGTCTCGTCAGGTGAGGGCGTTGTCGGAGATGTTTCGACGCTGACAGCCGCACTTCATGACCGCATGACCGAGAGTGTTTTTTTTGAGAGTGCCGATGAACTTCAGGCACTCTTCGCGCCGCGGGAAGGCAAAGGGCTAGGATATATCGACGTGCTGGGCCTCGGCGCGGAGGCGATCGTTGCAGCGGATCGCTCGTTGGGGCTTTCGCTGGCGAGCGATGAGATCGAATACCTGGTGGCTGAGTTTACGCGGCTGGGACGCAATCCTACCGATGTTGAGCTGTACATGTTTGCTCAGGCCAATAGCGAGCACTGCCGCCACAAGATCTTCAATGCGAGCTGGACGGTCGATGGAGAGAAGCAGCCGCGGTCGTTATTTCAGATGATCCGCAATACGAATGAACTCTCAGGCGACAATGTTCTTTCGGCCTATCGTGACAATGCCGCAGTGATTCGCGGAGGACGCGCAGGAAGGTTCTTCCCTGAGGCCGGCGATGCGACCTACAAATACCACGACGAAGATATTCATATTCTGCTGAAGGTGGAGACCCACAATCACCCGACTGCAATTTCGCCGTGGCCAGGTGCGGCGACCGGATCGGGCGGAGAGATTCGTGACGAAGGTGCGACCGGACGCGGCGCCAAGCCAAAGGCTGGGCTGTGCGGCTTCACGGTATCGAATCTCAACTTGCCGCAAGCGCCGCAGCCTTGGGAGAAGGCGTATGGCCGGCCTTCGCATATTGCTTCACCGCTCGACATCATGATTGAAGGCCCGCTCGGCGCTGCTGCGTACAACGACGAATTTGGTCGGCCGGCACTCGCTGGATACTTTCGCACCTACGAACAGTTGAGCAACGGTACCGTCTTCGGATATCACAAGCCGATCATGCTTGCGGGCGGCCTGGGAAATATCCGCGCGGAACACGTAGAGAAGGGCGCGATGAAGCCCGGTTACGCTCTGGTTGTGCTCGGTGGGCCAGCGATGTTGATCGGCCTCGGTGGCGGCGCGGCGTCGAGCAGTGCAGGGAGTGGTAACACCGATCTTGACTTCGCCTCGGTGCAGCGGGACAACGCGGAGATGGAACGGCGCGCGCAGGAAGTCATCGATCGCTGTTGGCAGCGTGGCGAAAGCAATCCTATCGCGTTCATTCATGACGTTGGCGCTGGCGGTCTATCGAATGCGTTTCCTGAGCTGGTCAAGGATGGCGGCTGCGGTGGAAGCTTCGATCTGAATGCCGTTCCTCGGGGTGAAGAGGGCTTGAGCCCGCTGGAGACCTGGTGCAATGAAGCGCAGGAACGTTATGTGCTCGCGATCGCGCCAGAACATCTGCAGGCCTTCGAAGCGATTTGCCAGCGCGAGCGCTGTCCTTTCGCCGTCGTGGGAACCGCTGAGAAGCGGCCGCATCTCACGCTCAGCAATGGTTCAGAAGGCGCGAAGACGGATGCGACTACAGAAATGCATGCGATCGACCTGCCGTTGCAAATACTCTTCGGGAAACCGCCAAAGATGGAGCGGGCCTTTACTCGATCGAGGACTGATACCAGGCCGCTCGATTTGGCAGGAGTTACGATTGCGGATGCGGTCGAACGATTGCTTCGACTGCCAACGGTTGCATCGAAGTCTTTCTTGATAACGATTGGTGACCGAAGCATCTCAGGCCTTGTTGTGCAGGATCAGATGGTGGGTCCATGGCAGATTCCCGTTGCGGATTGCGCTGTCACGCTTCGCTCCTACGACTCAGGTTGCGGAGAGGCGATGGCGATCGGCGAGCGAACACCGCTGGCTGTCATCAATGCCGCGGCCTCGGCCCGGATGGCTGTAGGTGAAGTTGTTACCAACATGGCCGGTGCCTCGATAGAAAAACTCGGCGACATCAAACTCTCCGCCAACTGGATGGCCGCTGCAGGTGAGGGGCAGGAAGATCAGAAGCTGTTCGACGCAGTGCACGCAGTGGGCATGGAGTTCTGTCCGGCGCTGGGTATGTCGATTCCCGTAGGCAAGGATTCGATGTCTATGAAGACCAAGTGGCGCGAAGGCCCGGATGCCAAGGTGGTTGTGTCGCCGCTTTCGCTGATCGCCTCGGGATTTGCTCCCGTCATGGATGTGCGCAAAACACTGACTCCACAGCTTGAAGAGGGAGATACAGTTCTCGTCCTCATCGATCTGGGTGCTGGTAAGAATAGACTGGGCGGCTCATGCCTGGCTCAGGTATATGGACAGGTAGGTGACGAGGGGCCGGACGCTCCCTCGCCCGAAATATTAAAGGCGTTCTTCGATACAATTCAGAAGTTAAATCTCGAAGGAAAGCTACTGGCGTATCACGATCGCAGTGATGGCGGCCTCTTTGTCACGCTGCTGGAAATGGCGTTCGCTGGGAACGTCGGACTGGATATCGCGCTGCCCGCAGCAGGTTTGGAGGAGCTGTTCAGTGAAGAGCTCGGCGCTGTGGTGCAAGTTGCGAAGAAAGATTTGGACGATGCCATCGAGCACCTAAATGCGTCGGGTCTTACGGCGCAGGTTGTTGGGCATTGCATCGAACGTAATGAAATTATTATTCGCAGCGGTGCGGAAATCGTCTATCAGAACAGCCGCACAGCGCTGCAGAAGATGTGGGCGGAGACCAGCTTTCACATCCAGACCCTCCGCGATAATCCTGAAAGCGCGATTCAGGAGTTTTCGCTGTTGGACGATGCTGGGCGGCCCGGGCTTTCTGTCACGGTACCGTTCGATCTGGCACAGCGGGTCAATGCTCCGTTCGTCCATGCGGCGCGCCCTCGCGTTGCCATTCTGCGTGAGCAGGGTGTGAACGGCCAAGTAGAGATGGCCGCTGCGTTCGATCGTGCAGGTTTTACTGCGGTTGATGTTCATATGAGCGATCTCCTGGCCGGCCGCGCGCGTCTTGAGGACTTCCGTGGATTGGCAGCATGCGGGGGCTTCTCTTACGGCGACGTACTGGGCGCGGGCAGTGGATGGGCGAAGACGATCCTGTTCAATGACCAGTTGAAGGAGATGTTCACCCAGTTCTTCGAGCGCTCTGATAGTTTCTCTTTGGGAGTTTGCAACGGTTGTCAGATGATGGCGCAACTGCGCGATATCATCCCTGGGACAGTTGCATGGCCGAACTTCGGGCGCAATGTTTCGACGCGGTTCGAAGCGCGCGTCTGTATGGTCGCGGTGGAGGAATCACCGTCCTTGTTCTTCGAGGGAATGACGGGTTCGCGCATCCCTATAGTGGTTGCGCATGGAGAAGGCCACGTAAGCGACGTTCGCTCGGATGCCGTGATCGGTTTGCGCTACATTGATACCTACGGCGAGGTAACTGAGCATTATCCGCTCAATCCAAGCGGATCGGCGGAGGGCGTTGCTGGGCTGACCAGTGCCGACGGACGCGCGCTCATCATGATGCCGCATCCTGAGCGCATCTTTCTCGGAATCCAGCACACATGGACGCGCAGGCTCAAAGACAGTCCATGGCAAAGAATGTTTGACAACGCACGAAAGTGGGTTGGATAAGAAGCGATTCACAGAAATAAGAGGTGGCTGGATTGAGTTCGAAGGTAGATTACAAGTCCGCAGGAGTGGATATCGAGGCAGGGAATGAGGCGGTGCGGCGCATCAAATCGCACGTCGCGAAGACCCATTCTGCGGCCGTCCTGACCGGCCTCGGATCATTTGGAACGCTCTTCTCGCTGGGCGATGCATTGAAGCATCTCAAGGATCCGGTGATGGTGCAGAGCACCGACGGCGTCGGGACCAAGAGCAAGGTTACGGTCATGGCAGGCAGGTATGAAGCGCTCGGCCATGATCTCGTTGCGGCCGTCGCGGGAGACATTGTGGTGATGGGTGCGACGCCGCTCACGTTCCTGGACTACCTCGGATTTCATAAAATTGAACCCGAGATCGTAGAAGCCCTGGTGCGTGGAATGAGCGCTGCATGCGTGGAAGCCGGAATCGCTTTGGTGGGAGGCGAAACAGCGGAGATGCCCGCCGTCTACGCTGAAGGCGATCTGGATGTGGTGGGATTTGTCACAGGCGTTGTCGACCGCGAGCGCCTGCTGACCGGTGCAAACATTATTGCGGGTGACGTTTTGTATGCAATTAATTCGAGCGGATTGCATACGAATGGTTTTTCTCTGGCACGCAAACTGATCTTTGAGATTGGCGGGTATGGGATTGATGCGCAACCCGAAGAGTTGGAAGGGAAGTCAATCGCGGACGTGCTACTGGCCCCGCATGCAAACTATGTCGCGCCGATAAAACGAATTCTGGACGCTGGCATCCCAGTGAAAGGCATGGCGCACATTACAGGCGGCGGCTTGGTGGAAAACGTGCCTCGAGTTCTTCCAGACGGGTTGGGAGCCATCATTGACCCTGCGACATGGACGCCCCAGCCGATATTTTCGCTGATGCAACGCCTTGGGAACATCGACGATCACGAGATGCATCGTGCATTCAATATGGGAGTTGGACTGGTCTTGATCGCTCCGCCCGGCCTGCGAGAAGATTTGGCTGCGGCCATTGCTGGATTCCCCCAATTCAAGGTGTGGGAATTGGGTCGAGTCGAAGGAAATGCATCCGGCACCCGCTTCGGCGAGGTGAATTGAAATGGAACGACAAATGTTGCTAGATGCGATTCCACATTGCCTGACATCCACTGATCTGCCGCTCGCTGCTAAGTACCCCGGCAAGGTCCGCGATACCTACGAAATTGGCGATGGGCGTTTACTGCTGGTGACGACCGATCGGCAGAGTGGATTTGATCGCCTGCTCGGGGCGATTCCCTACAAGGGGCAAGTATTGAACCGAACGTCGCTGTACTGGTTCGAGCAGACTCGCGACATTATTGCCAACCATGTACTGCTCAGCCCACATGCCAACGCGCTGATTGCCCGCAAATGCCAGGTCTTGCCGATCGAGTTTGTGGTGCGGGGATACATGACGGGCTCGACCGATACGTCGATCTGGACGCAGTATCAGAAAGGCGTACGAACGTATTGCGGCCATGCGCTTCCGGAGGGTATGAAGAAAAACGAGGCGCTGTCAAACAATATCGTCACGCCGACGACGAAGGAAAAAACGCATGATCGGCCGATTACAGCGAAGGAGATTGTTGCGGAAGGTTGGCTGACGCCCAAACAGTGGGAAGTTGCCTCAACGAAAGCGCTTGAGTTATTCGCCTTTGGCCAGAAGCGGTCCGCCGAGCGCGGGTTGATTCTCGCCGACACAAAATATGAGTTCGGCGTAACAGCGGATGGCGAAATCCTGTTGATCGACGAGATCCACACACCGGATTCGAGTCGATACTGGTTAGCCGATAGTTACGCGGAACGCCTGGCTGCCGGACAGGAGCCGAACATGATCGACAAAGAGTTCTTCCGACTGTGGTTCCGCGATCGTTGTGATCCCTATCAGGACGCGGTACTCCCCATTCCTCCGGATGAGCTAATTGCCGAGCTCGCTGCGCGGTATATTCAGCTATTTGAAAAGATTACCGGGATAACCTTTGCGCCGGACTTGAGGCCGTTGGAGGCAACCATTCTCGCGAGCCTGGAGCAATGAGCGAGACAGTTCTGATCGTCGGCTCAGGGGCGCGCGAACATGCGATTGCCCTCGCTCTGGCTCGGTCGGCTCAGCAGCCCGCGCTGGTTTGTTTCAGCAATGCTCTCAACCCAGGTATCGCCTCCCTCTGTTTGGAATACGGCATCGGACGCATCACAGATCCAGAAGCCGTAGCTGCTTTTGCTCGCGAGCATGAGGCTACGCTTGCTGTAATTGGTCCCGAGGCCCCACTTGCGGCCGGCGTCGCGGATGCCCTCATGTCGGTCGGCGTCCCGGTAGTCGGCCCAACTCGAAGCCTCGCGCGGATTGAGTCAAGCAAAGGCTTTGCGCGAGATCTTCTGGCGAAGTATAAAATTCCCGGCAATCCGTTCTTCCGGCGTTTCACTTCGATGGATGGGCTCGAGGAAGTGCTGAACGTCTATGCAAATCGTCACGTGATCAAAGATGATGGGCTTGCGGGCGGCAAGGGAGTCAAAGTTTGTGGGGATCATCTTCTGTCCATAGACGATAGTCTGGCGTTCGCCAGGGAGCTGGTCGAGCATGGGCATCCGTTTGTCGTCGAAGAGAAGATTGAAGGAGAAGAGTTCTCGCTCATGAGCTTCTGCGATGGCGTGACACTCAAACACATGCCTGCAGTGCAGGATCACAAGCGCGCATATAACGGCGATAAAGGGCCTAACACCGGCGGAATGGGTACGTATACGGATGCCGACCACAAATTGCCGTTCTTGAACGGCAAGGACATTACCGAGGCGCAGGAGATGAATCGGCGCGTTGCGGCTGCATTGGCACAAGAGTGCGGTGCGCCGTATCGGGGCGTCCTGTACGGTGGGTTCATGGCAACACGGGACGGCGTAAAGCTCATCGAGTACAACGCACGCTTTGGCGATCCCGAATCGCTCAACCTCCTAACCCTTTTGCAGACGGACTTCGTGGAGATTTGCCGTGCGATCGTCGGCGGGACACTTGCCGAGGTCGATGTGCGATTCTCTGACCGGGCTAGCGTCTGCAAGTACGTAGTTCCCGAGGGCTACCCAGAGACCCCGCGCAAGGGAGACGAGGTTCAGTTGCCTGAAGAACTACCCACGAATGCGAAGATCTTTCTTAGCGCAGTGGATGTGCAGCAAGGTAAGTTAATCGCCACCGGGTCGCGCGCGGTTGCAGTGATTGGAATTGGCGACAACATCAGTGAAGCGGAAGCTGTTTGCGAACAGGTCGTGCGGGAGATTCCGGGCCCATTCTTTCATCGCACAGACATCGGTACCGATTCGGTGATCGCTGGCCGCGTGGATCATATGAAGAGGTTGCGATCCGCATGAGTCTAAAAGTCGGTGTACTTGGCTCAACTCGTGGAACGGCATTGCAAGGTATTTTGGACGCGGTCACGGAGGCTGCTCTCGATGTTGACCTCGTATTGGTCGTCTCGGATAAGCGGAATGCGCCCATTCTTGAGCGGGCTGAGAGGTATGACGTACCCACGCTGTTTCTCGACCCCGCAGGCCTAAAGCGCGATGAATATGACCAACAGGTGACCGATGCGTTACGCCAAGCGGGTGCAGAGTTGGTGCTCATGATCGGGTACATGCGCATTGTTTCGGCATGTTTCGTTGAAGACTGGAAGGGACGTTTGTTGAATGTGCATCCCTCTCTATTGCCCGCATTCGGCGGATTGATGAATCAAAAGGTGCACGAAGCGGTTTTGGCTGCGGGTGTAAGCGAGACCGGTTGCACAATTCATCAGGTGACGGAAGAAGTGGATGGCGGCCCGATCGTGTTGCAGAAACGCTGTTCCGTATTGCCAGGAGATACACCACAGATATTGAAGGATCGCGTGCAGGCTTTAGAGCAGGTTGCATTTATTGAAGTATTGCAGGGGTGGAGGTTGTGATGGCAAAGGCAAAAAAGTCTGGAGTTCGCGTCGTCGTTGGGATCATTATGGGATCCAAGTCAGATTGGCCGACCATGGAAGCAGCGGCGAAAGTTCTTGATGAGTTTGGCATCGCTTATGAAGCTGAGGTCGTTTCCGCTCACCGAACCCCAGACAAGATGATGACGTATGCGGCCAGCGCCAAGGCTCGAGGTCTGCGCATCATCATTGCAGGCGCAGGCGGTGCAGCGCATCTTCCGGGAATGGTGGCGTCGAAGACAAGTTTGCCCGTCCTAGGGGTGCCGGTAAAGAGCCGCGCGCTCGATGGGCTCGACAGCCTTCTTTCGATCGCGCAGATGCCTGCCGGTATTCCCGTGGCAACGTTTGCGATTGGGGAAGCGGGTGCCAAAAATGCTGGCCTGTTTGCTGCGTCGATCCTTGGACTAACCGATGAGGCGATTGCGGAGAAGCTGGAGAAGTTTCGCAGCGGGCAGACAAAGACCGTGTTGAAGGGGCCCGATCCACGGAAATGACTACGCGAGTGAGGCCAAGAATCGGGATACTGGGTGCGGGCCAACTGGCGCTGATGCTGGCGCAGGCTGGTAAGGCTCTGGATGTTGAAGTGATTTGTGCAGGGCAGCCGGGGGACTGCGCAGAGCAGGTTGCCGAAGTTATCCCCGTCGACCTGGACGACGCTGCCGCTGTCGCTGCCTTTGCTGCGGCCGTGGATGTAGTGACGATCGAAAGTGAGAACATCCACGCGGATGTTCTGCAGGGCTTGAACCTGTATCCCAATGCGCGCGCTGTGGGAATTGCGCAGGATCGTCTATTGGAGAAGCAATTCTTTCATGCGTGCGGGATCGGTACAGCACCCTTCGCGCCGGTCGATAGCCTCGAAGATTTAAAGCACGCGCTGGAAGTTACTGGACTGCCAGCGATTCTCAAGACACGACGAATGGGATATGACGGCAAAGGGCAGGCGCGCCTGCGCAGCTCCGACGATGTGGCAGACGCCTGGGCGGAGGTTGGCCGGGTGCCCTGCATTCTTGAAGGGATGGTGAACTTTGAAGAAGAGGTATCGCTCATCGCTGTGCGCAGCAGGTCCGGACAGGTGGTGTTTTATCCTCTGATCGAAAACCATCACCGCGAAGGAATTCTTCGCACGTCGATCGCGCCGTTTGTGAATGAAAAGCTACAGCATCAAGCGGAACGTTATCTCGACGTATTGTTCGAGAAGCTCGAGTATGTTGGCGTACTCGCGGTAGAGTTCTTTGTTGTGGATGGTGCTTTGCTGGCTAACGAAATGGCGCCTCGTGTTCATAACTCGGGTCACTGGACGATTGAAGGTTCGGGGACCTCGCAGTTTGAAAATCATCTGCGGGCGATCGTCGGCGGCAAACTCGGCAACACGGAAAGTCGCCCGACGGTCATGCTGAACTGCATCGGCTCGATGCCAAGCGAAAGCGAGACATCGAAGTTCCCAGAGCTATTCCGCCACGATTATGGCAAGGAGGCGCGGCCTGGACGCAAGGTCGGGCATTTGACCTTTCCTGCGTCCGCGCACGCAGCGATTGCAGAATGGCAAAGGCGCCTCGCAGGATTGATCCCTCGATAGCTACCAGCCGCCGCCAAGCGCGTTATAAAGTTGGACGAGAGACAACGCCTCCGCCTGCTGTGCTGCCTCGAGCGTGAGTTGTGAGTTATAGAGATTCGTATCGGTTGTCAGCACTTCCAAATAGCTGGTCGAACCACCTTTGTACCGAATCCGCGCGAGGCGAACAGCGTCTGCTGAAGCCGCCGTCTGCTTCTCCTGTTGCTCACGGTACTCGCGTGTCTTGTTATATGCGACCAGCGCATTCGAGACATCGCGTAGCGCGCCGGCAATGGTCTGCTGGTAGGTATCGATCAGCTCTTTGTCCGTAGCCTGAGCCAAGTGATAATTGGCGCGAATCTTGCCCGCGTCAAAGATGGGCTGCGTGAGGTTACCGGCTGCGTAGTAGTAGACATTCACGGGGTTCACCAGTCCCTTCAGCTGGCTTCCGGAAGTGCCGCCTGTACCCGTCAGTGCGAGTTGAGGGAAATACTGTGCACGTGCAACCCCTATATTTGCGTTGGCCTGGACGAGCAGCTCTTCCGCGCGTCGGACGTCAGGGCGGCGCTCCAGCAAATCGGACGGAAGTCCCGCGGGAACATCTGCGGGATGCGGCGCGCTTGCGATGATCGATGTGCTGTCGGCGACATTGCGAACGATAGGTCCAGGATCCTCGCCGAGCAGGAGACGCAGGTTGTTCTCCTGCTGTTCGATCTGCCGTTCTAGATCTGGAATCTGAGCCTGTGCGGTATAGTAGAGCTCCTCAGCCTGGCGCACATCGGCCATGGAATCAGCGCCGCCCTGTTCGAGCGTCTGCGTCAAATCGAGTGACTGTTTGCGGGCATCCAGTGTGCTCCTGGTAATCGCGAGCTCCGCATCGAGTGTGCGGAGCTGATAGTACGCCGTTGCCACATTTTCGACGAGTGTGCTGTACGTTGTCTGCTTAGCCCACTCGGTGGCGCGCAGGTTGGCGCGTGCGGCTTCGGTCTGGCGACGGTACATGCCCCAGAAGTCCAAATTCCACGCAACAGACGCGGTGATTCCGCCGGCGTAGTAGTTCGTCTGGCCGGTGCTCTTAGAGCTATTCGAGCTAGTGTTGACGCTGTTTAACAGGCTACTGGGAAGGCCTAGCGCATCATAAGTGGCCCCAACATTGAGAGTCGGATACTGCGCCGCTTTGGTAATGCCTAGCTGCGCCTGTTGCTCCAACACACGGTCAGCTGCGATCTTCACATCGTAGTTATTTTTTAGAGCCTCGGCAATAAGCTGTTGCAGCACTGGATCGGTGAAGACGGTGTCCCATTTTTGCGCGCCGAGCGGAACGGCGTTGGTCGCGGGCGCGATGTCAGGCGCGAGCGCCCCACGATAGCTCGCCGGCGTGTTAACCGCGGGCCGCTTATAGTTAGGGCCGACTTTGCAACCGGCGATGGTGAGGATCAGCGCGAGCGAGGAGAGGCTGCGGAAGGTATGTTTCATGCTTGTCCTCCCTGCGAGGGCGCCGTTGTTTTCGGCGGACCAGCGTCGTGGTCGGAGTCGAGACTCGCGTTATGCGCCGAACCGAAACGTTGAGCAAATCGTTCAGCGATGGAGAAGGTGACGGGGATGAGGAAGATTGCGATGAGTGTTGCCGCGAGCATTCCTCCAATCACAACCGTGCCTAGGATCTGGCGTGAGACGCCGCCAGCGCCGGAGGCGAACCAGAGCGGAACGCAGCCCAGGATAAAGGCGAAAGCCGTCATGAGGATGGGTCGGAAACGGAGTCGTGCGCCGTTCATCGCCGCACTAAAGATGGTCTCGCCCTTTTCATATTCGTCCTTCGCAAACTCAACGATCAAAATCGCATTCTTCGCCGATAGCCCAATGAGCATGACGAGACCGATCTGGGCATAGACATCGTTTTCAAGATGCCGCACGGTCAGGGCAAGATAGGCTCCAAAGATTGCAACGGGCGTACTTAGCAGAACGCCAAAAGGCAGAGACCAGCTCTCATATTGTGCAGCGAGAATGAGGAAGCAGAACACGATAGAGAGCGCATACACAACCCACGCCGGAATGCTCTGCTGCGCCTTGTGCTCCTGAAAGCTCATGCCTGAGTAATCCATTCCCATGCCTGCAGGCATCGTCTGTGCAAAGGTCTGCTCGAGCGCCTTCATCACCTGGCCTGAGCTGTATCCGGGCGTCGCAACGATTGTGAGCTGCGCAGCTTCGTATTCGTTAAAGCGCGTTGTGAATTCAGGGCCGGCCGAGCGTCGCACTGTAGTGATCGCGCTCAGTGGAACTCGATTGCCGTTGGCCGATGTTACGTAGAACTGGCCAATGTTGTCGATGTTCGTGCGAGTGTCGCCTTCGGCCTCGATGTAGGTCTGCCACTGCCGGCCAAATCGGTTGAAGTAGTTCACCAGCGTGCCGCCCATGAAGGCCTGCATCGTGGTGTAGACGTCCGCAAGGTTTACCTGTTGCTGCGCCGCTTTTTCGCGATCGACATCGACGTAAAGCTGAGGTACTGCGGGAGCGAACGAGGGAATCGCTGCGGCAATCTCAGGACGATTCTTGAGCGCGCCAAGGAACTTATATGTATTCGCAGTCAGAAAATTCAAATCGCCGCTGCCGGAGCGGTCCTCCAGCAGCATGCTCACGCCACCAGAACTCCCCAGGCCAGGGATCGCAGGTGGGGGGAAGGAAAACGCGAGACCCTCTTTGACGCCGCCAAGTTGCTTCGCCAGATTCTGCTGGATTACGGTGAATTGCTGATCGGCGCTCTTACGCTGGTCCCAGTCTTTTAGCGTGACGAAGTAAAAGGCGTGGTACGTGTCCTGGGTGAAGCTCAGCAGGCTGAAGCCGATGACCGAGGTCACGCTCTCCACGCCGGGCACCTTATGCAGCGCGTTCTCTACATCCCGTGAGGCGTCGGCGGTACGTTCAAGCGAGGTGCCTTGCGGCAGTTGCAGCGCGACGAATGCGTATCCCTGATCCTCGGTTGGAAGGAAGCCGCCAGGTAGTCGCGCCCCCAACAGCATAACGAACACGCTGAGGATCAGGATGATGAGTACGCCGACGATCGACTTACGCACCAGCCAGCCCGAGGTGCTGACATAGCCCTCCGTCGTTCGCTTGAAGACGCGGTTGAACCAACCGAAGAAGCGGGCCAGAAGGCCTCTGGACTCGGTCTTGGGCTTCAGCAGCAGGGCGCAGAGCGCGGGGCTGAGAGTGAGAGCATTGAAAGCCGAGAACAATACCGAGATTGCAATCGTAACTGCGAACTGCTGGTACAGACGTCCGGTGATGCCGGGAATAAAGGCTGTCGGAATGAATACGGCCGCGAGGATGAGCGCGATCGCGATGACCGGACTCGCTACTTGTTCCATCGCAGCATACGACGCATCGCGCGGCGTCATGCCTTCCTCAATATGGTGTTCGACTGCTTCGACCACAACGATCGCATCGTCGACGACCAAGCCAATCGCAAGCACCAGGCCGAAGAGCGACAGCGTATTGATGGAGAAGCCCAGCAGCGGAAATACCATGAAGGTGCCAATGAGCGATACGGGCACCGCGAGCAACGGAATGAGCGTCGCGCGCCAGCCCTGCAGGAAGATGTAGACGACCAGGATAACCAGCGCCAGAGCGATGAAAAGCGTTACAAGAATCTCGTGAATACCGGCGTTCACGGCAGCCGTAGTATCGAGCGCAACGTGATACGCCATGTCCGGCGGGAAGTTCTTCGTGAGTTGGTCCATCCTCACGCGAACATTCTTTGCCGTCTCCACGGCGTTGGTGCCGGGCAGTTGATAGATCGCCATGACGGCCGCGGGCTTGCCTTCAAAGCGGCCGCTAAGGTTGTAGGTCTGAGCACCCAGCTCGATGCGAGCGACGTCCTTGAGGTGCAGAATCGAGCCATCGGCATTAGCGCGCAGAATAATATTGCCGAACTCTTCCGAGGTGATGAGACGTCCCTGCGTGCGGACTGTGTAAGTAAACTGTTGACCACTGGGAACGGGTTCGCCACCAATTTGGCCAGCCGGGTTTACGGTGTTCTGAGCCTGGAGCGCTGCGGCGATCTGCGGAATGGTGACGCCGAGTTTGGCGAGTTGGTCGGGCTTGACCCAGATGCGCAGAGCATACTGGCCCGCGCCGAACACCTGGATGCGCGACACGCCCTTCACTCGGGTGACTTCATCTACCAGGTTGATGTAGGCATAGTTTGCCAGAAACGTTCCGTCGTAAGTGGAGTTCGGTGAAGAGATCGCCAGCAGCATCAGCGGCGAGGTGAGAGATTTGTTCACTGTGAGGCCGGCGACGGTGACCTCAGCGGGCAACTGGCTCTGCGCCTGGTCGACGCGCAGCTGCGAAAGAATTTGGTCGGTATCGGCGTTAGTCGCCACGTCGAAGTCGACGGTGAGCTGGGTGAGACCATTGCTGGCGTTGGTCGACTGCATGTAGTTCATGTTGTCGACGCCATTCATCTGCTGCTCAATCGGCGTAGCGACAGCCTGCTCCAGCGTCTTTGCGTCCGCTCCAGGGTAGGTCGCCTGCACTAGAATCTCAGGCGGCACAATATTAGGGAACTGCGCCGTTGGCAGGCTTAGCAGCGAGACAAGCCCGCCGATCACCATGAGAATCGCAATCACCATGGCCACAATGGGCCGGCGTATGAAGAACTTCGAGATCATAGGTTAGTTCCCCTGCGCGTTCTGCCCGGCGGCTGCGGGAGCAGGTGAATTATCCGCCTGAGGCACGACCTTCATGCCGTCCCTTACCTTCTCATTGCCGGCTGTGACCACTCGATCGCCCGCACTCAAGCCACTCGAGATCACGATGTTTGGACCGACCTGCGTTCCTAGCTGAACCGTGCGAATATGCGCCACGTTGTCGGCTCCAACCACGATGACCTGGTTCATGCCCTGCATCTCCGACACGGCTCGTTGCGGAACTACCACCGCGTTATGCAGAACCGTGGTCTCCGCCGAGACACGTCCGAATTGACCCGGCCGAAGGAGATTTCCGGGGTTTGCGAACTGCGCTGCCATCCGAATGCTGCCCGTTTGAGAGCTCAGAGCGCGGTCGACAAAGATGATGCGGCCGGTCTGCGGATACACCTGGTTATTTGCCAGCTTCAACTTCAGCGGAATCACGTTCCCGCTGCGCAGCAGGTCAGCTACGCCGCGCTGTTTTGCCTGCGCGGACAGCGTCAGATACTCCTGCTCGCTGATGTAGAAATAAACCTTGATGGGATTGAGTTGCGAGACCGACGTGAGAACGGAACTGGTGTTTACTAAATTGCCCACCTGCAGCGCTGCCTGTCCGGCAACGCCGTCGATCAACGATCGTACTTTCGTAAATCCAACATTCAGCTCGGCCGCTTCCACGGAGGCTTGAGCATTGGCTACAGCGGCTTTGTTGGCAGCCTGCGTCTGAATGTCGTTGTCGAGCTGGCTTTGTGCAATCGCATGCGCTTCCGCTAGGGGCGTGTCTCGACGCACATTGATCCCGGCCAGTTCATATTGCGCCTGCGCCTGCGCGACGCTAGCCGTTGCCTGATCCAGAATGGCTTGAAAGGGCCGCGGGTCGATCTCAAATAAGACCTGTCCCTTGTGGACCTCGCTGCCTTCCTTGTAATCCTGTCGAATGAGGTATCCGGAGACCTGTGGCTGGATCTGTGCGTTCACAAATCCGTCGGTGGTCGCGACCCATTCGCCCGTAAGCGGAACATCCTGCTGAACGGCGGTGCTCACCTGCACGGGCAAAGGTCCGAACCCTGCTGCTCCCGGAGGAGGCCCTTCGCTCTTGCATCCGCTCAACAACCCCATAGAGAATGCGGACAGTACGGTGGCAAGCGTGATTACACTCTGCACGGTATTACGTGACGTCATAGTTTCGAACCTCGATCATTCCACTGGATCGTTGCACGTAAAGTGGAAAATATACATGTGTGTATATTATGCTTAGGCCTCGAGGAACGATTCAAAAAATGTCTCGGCTTAAGCAGATGCGCCGTCGCGAACGACCCCTGGCCGCAGACCTAGCTTCCGTATCGCGCTCACAGCAAGCGATGAAGTCGGAGCGGACTCGCACGGAGTTGCTGCGTGCAGCCGAAGTCATCTTTGCCCGCGATGGGTTTGAGGCGTCTCGCATTGAGGATATTGCAGCGGAGGCCGGCCGCAGTCGCGGAGCCTTCTATGCAAATTTCGACAGCAAGACGGAGGTGTTTCTTGCCCTTCGCAGCCTCGCCACGCGGCGGCGCGCAAGGGCGCTGCGAGAGCGCATCCAGGATGTGAAGAATGAGGAAGAACGATACAACGCGATCATTCACTACATCGTCGAGCAGATCTGTGACACCCAGACCCAGCTGCTGCAGATTGAGTTCAAGCTGTTTGCTTTGCGCCACCCGGAGTTGCTGGCGGACTTAGCGGAGAAGCATCTGGAAGCGAGTACGTCGGTGAATCGGCAGGAGTTGTCCGATTTATTCCCAGAGAAGAACGAAAAGCTCGAAGAGACGCGCAGCAATACCTTGGCGGTGGAGGCGATCCTGGAGGGGTTTGCGTTGAATGCGCGATTCAGCCCAACGGTGCTCGATCAATCGCGCATGCAGGAGATAGTCCCGGAGTTGATCGCCCAGATCTTCCATCGCGGCTAGAGCATTATCACAGACGGCAGATCAGCAGCTCCCGCTCATAAATCATCTCGGCCGGCAGATGGTCATGTAGTGCGAGGAAAAGTTCCTCATGACCCATTACCTCACGCAGCCAGGCTTTGCTGTCGACCTTTTCAAGCTGTGCAAAGGTTTCGGGGGACATGTCGAGTCCGTCCCAATTTATATCCTGATAGCGCGGAACCCATCCGATCGGAGTCTCCCTGCCTTGGGCGCGCCCACGCACGCGATCGATAATCCACTTCAGTACACGCATATTTTCGCTGTAGCCGGGCCACAGGAACTTGCCAGCCTCGTCCTTGAGGAACCAATTGACCTGGAAGACGCGGGGTGTGATGGAGAGCTGCCGCTGCATGGTCAGCCAGTGACGAAAGTAGTCGCCCATGTGATAGCCGCAGAAGGGAAGCATCGCCATAGGGTCGCGTCGTACGTTGCCAACCGCGCCCTCAGCTGCGGCGGTCGTCTCTGAGCCCATCGTTGCACCGAGATAAACTCCGGATGACCAGTTGAAGGCATGCACGACCAACGGAATTGCGGTTGCGCGTCTTCCTCCAAAGATGAACGCGGAGATGGGCACACCGTTGGGAGACTCCGAGGCTTCCACATCGAACGAAGGGCACTGCGTGGCCGGAGCCGTGAAGCGGCCGTTCGGGTGAGCGGCCGGCCTGCCTGTCTCGCGGCCTATCTCCGGCGTCCAGGGCTCGCCACGCCAGTCCACGCACTCAGCGGGTGGCTCCTCCGTCATACCTTCCCACCACACGCCGCCGTCGGGAGTAACGGCCACGTTGGTGAAGATGGTGTTACGGCGCAGCGTTGCCATGGCGTTTGGATTGGTCCTTTCGCTGGTTCCCGGAGCTACACCGAAGAAGCCCGTTTCAGGGTTGATGGCACGCAGTCGACCGGTCTCGTCTGGCTTGATCCACGCGATATCGTCGCCGACGGTCCAGGTCTTCCAGCCGTCGAATCCGCTGGGTGGGATGATCATCGCCAGGTTGGTCTTACCGCAGGCCGAAGGGAAGGCTGCCGCCATGTACGTCTTCTCGCCCTCTGGAGATTCCAGTCCGAGAATCAGCATGTGTTCCGCCATCCAACCTTCATCCCGGGCGATGTTGGAAGCGATACGCAGCGCGAAACATTTTTTGCCAAGCAGGGCATTGCCACCGTAGCCCGAGCCATAGCTCCAGATCTCGCGCGTCTCCGGAAAATGCACGATGTACTTCGTATCGTTCTGCGGCCACGGCACATCCTGCTGGCCGGGCGCCAGCGGTGCTCCCACTGAGTGCATGCACGGCACAACCCGATGAATATCTTTGTCGATCTCCTCGAAGACTGGCAGGCCCACCCTCGCCATGATCCGCATATTCACAACGGCATAAGCCGAATCGGTGAGCTGCACGCCGATACGCGACATCGGTGATCCAATTGGTCCCATCGAAAACGGCAGAACATACATGGTCCGCCCGCGCATCGATCCTCGAAAGAGTTCCTTGACTTTCTTGCGCATCACGTAAGGAGCTTCCCAATTATTCGTCGGCCCCGCATCGTCCTTGGAAAGGGAACAGATGAACGTCCGATCTTCCACGCGCGCTACATCCTTGGGCGACGAGCGGGCACAATAACATCCCGGCCAAAGTTTCTCATTGAGCTTGGTAAAGGTGCCGGATTCAACCAACTGCTGGCAAAGATATTCATTCTCTTCGGCCGACCCGTCGATCCAGTGAATCGCCGCGGGTTGCGTCAGGCTGGCCATCTTCTCCACCCAGCGGATGAGATGAATGTTCTTCGACAGAACACG
Source organism: Granulicella sp. L46 (assembly GCF_009765785.1). Classification (GTDB taxonomy): domain Bacteria; phylum Acidobacteriota; class Terriglobia; order Terriglobales; family Acidobacteriaceae; genus Granulicella. The sequence goes on along the minus strand of NZ_LMUT01000003.1, from coordinate 209,738 downwards.
TGTCGAAGCAGGATGTGCGGCCGTCGTTCCAGGTACTGCAGCCATGATTGCCTCCAAGGATTACGTGGGTCGATGCTCCCAAAAATTCGCGTCAGAGTCCATCCAGTCGTGGGGCTTCCGAACTCTAATCATAGTAGTTAGGGAACATACCCCTGTGGTATTCGGTCCGGGCTGCTGCGATAACCGGCTAGGGGCTGAACTGGTATCGCCTTGAACCACTGTCAAACGCCTTCCCTTGAGAACATTGCAACAGCCACACCTTTGCCGGTACACTCATCTAGGACTCGATGGGGTATCCGCCTTCGGAGAGCTGCTCGGTCCAAAATCATTTGCCATGGCGAACGGCATTCTGGTGCCACTCTAGATGCCTGGTTTCTCGCGACGCGACCGCATTCAAGGTCTTGTCGTTGCAGTGCAAGTGATTGAGCCTCAATGGCTTACAGCGGAGAGTTGGCAGAGCCCGGTTGAATGCACCTGACTCGAAATCAGACATAGTCGCAAGGCTATCGGGGGTTCGAATCCCTCACTCTCCGCCACACACCCCTTTCAGATCAATGCGGTAGGTTCATTGGAATGGCTTTATCCCGACTGGCTGGAAGAGTTAGTTTCTTTGGACTTTTTTGAGCAAAGGGGAAGCGAACATTGCGAATGGTCCTTTCGTGAGCATTCTTTTCGTGAACATTGGGAATGAGTGACGACACAATGGGGCCGCTATCGCGAGAAGGCGCCAACGGGGGTCGGGAATTTTTTATCGAAGCGTCACGATGGTAACGACGGCCAACGCGACCGCGATAGCGTCTTCGAGCAACGCGGCGGGCAAATCGCGTCCGAACAGTTTGGCGGCGAAGGCTCTTGCCTTGGAGCCGGCAAGTGTCCCAACGATGCTGCCGATGATTCCGGAGAGGGCACCGATGAGGAAGTGTTCTTGCGACAGGCCGATAGCAGACCCCGTGAGCGCACCCATCACCACACGACCGGCGAACTGTGGAGGCACAAGACGGCTGGGTGTTTTGGGCAGCTTGTCATTGATGATTTCGCCGATAGCGAGCAGGCTCGTGATGTACGGCGTGAAGCGGAAACCGAGGAAGGAGAGCCAGGTCCCCTCAAGCGAAATTTGCTGGCGGTTAGCCGCCCAGCTTGCAGCGGCTAGACCAACCATGGCGCGGAGACCGCACACAACACCCAACGCAAAAGCAGAGATCACGAGAGACATATTCTTCTCCTTGGAAAGGCGATGCGAGAACCTGCTCGATAGTGGGGCCCAAGCCGATTTAGAAGTGCTGCTCGATGCCTACTACATGTCTGCATCGCCTCTTCCCAGGCGGCTGAGAAATAAATGCCAGCAGAAGAAAGCGATGCATGACACGTTATTTCGAACCGGCCTGTGACGCCGCACCGATAATCACATCCGCCACCTTTGCTGGCTTGGAGAGCATAATCACATGGCTGGACGGCACGGTGATCGTTGTCGCTCCAATTTTCTTAGCCAACGAAGCTTCAAGAACGGGTGAAATTGCGCGATCGTTCCCGCCAACGATGTACCACGACGGCTTGGACTTCCAGGCTGGATTCGTGACTTCACCCTTCATTGCCGCGACGCTTGCGGGCACCTGGGTTGCGGTCAGAATTGCAATCTCTTTAGCGGAAAGATCTTGCGCGAAATCCTCGGCGATACCTTTGGGTGTCAGCTTAAGGAAACCACTCTTGTCGGGGCGTAGTTCTGCGCCGATGGGCGTTGGAACACTCATAATGAGACCGAGAGTGGATTCGCCCTTGTCTGGAGCAACAGCTGACACATAAACGAGTCCAGCGACCTTCGGATCGTTCCCAACTTCAGTGATGACAGCTCCGCCGTAGGAGTGACCGACGAGCAATACCGGCCCATCTTCGAGATCAATGGCCCGCTGCGTTGCTGCGACGTCGTCCATGAAGGATGTTAGCGGGATCTGCACAGCGACTACATGCAGACCCTTCGCCTCGAGCAAAGGAATCACCTTCGACCAGCTAGAACCGTCGGCCCATGCCCCGTGAATGAGGAGCACAGTTTTTACCCCCGAGGGAGTTTGCGCTTGCGCCGTCGCCTTGACGGCAGTATTGGTGATCGAGAGTAATGTGGCGCATGCCACCAAACTATTCCGAACAAACTTCAATGCTTGCATTGTCTTTCTCCTTAAATTAAGGTCCGCACTAGACGACCGTGGACTGATAACGATCGGCGAGTACTCGCTTACTGATAAGGAGCGTAGAGGCGTGCTAGGTCGGACGCAATTATCTCTTTGTATAGATCACTTCGTTTTTTACCGTTATGAACTGAGCTAAAACGCACAATCTTTCCGCAACGTTTATAGTCGCTCTCCGATTGCTATTTTTTTGAGGTTAGTTCCGGATAAGGATCGTCACGAGTAGTCCGGCACAGGTCGGCGCCACATTCCGAACAAGTCTCAGTGTCTATATTGTCGTTCCCCTAGATTAAGAGGAGATCCGAAGAGCGAGCCTTCAGTCTTGTCCAGCGGCACTCGCAGTTGAGTTCTCTTTCGATCTTCTTTGCTTATTCAGGCAGAAGGCTTATCCATGGGAGCGAGCACAACTGATGCCTCGCTCGTCAGTACCCGGGACGTGAATGTCTCCTGAAGATAAAGCCGAACGACCGAGTCTGTATGGCTTAGATAACCGATAGAGGCATCCTGTCCGATGTTGAGCTCAAAATCTCCGCCACGCGTGCTCAACACGAACGCACCCTCAATAGCGGGGGCCCAAATGATGTTGTTGTCGATAATGCGTTTTATGTGTTCCAGCACCGGGTATCCATGATCGCGGGTTTCGGCCAGTTCCGTATAAGCTTTGGCCCCGAGCAAAACCGAATACGGGCCGTTCACACCTACGAGGCGCAATTGGCTCAACGCCTGAGCGATAGCGTCTGGATAGTCGCGCACGTCGGAGGGTAACGTCATGATCGGATTGCTGGTGCCTTCGCGGATGCCTTGGATATTTGCCTCGCGATAGCCATTGAAGATGGCACGGTCCTCAGCGAAAGCGATTGTCTTGGCGGCGTCTTTGGCAGGTTGCCAGTCGGAGTCATCCGAGCCGCGCTCGACATCGTCAATGGCCTGACGTGTCAGCTCGAAGGGCACCCGCAACTCGACAAAGGCCTTCACCTCGCGCTGCCTCGCAACGATGCCTTCTTCCGGAGCAGCAATCGACAAGAGATGGCCCGTTGCAACGGCCGGCGAGTCGATCCCGCTTGGAGTCGGTACATCAACGACTCGTCTACCGGCGAGATAGCGCTTGAGTGTACGAGTCGTTTCCTCCTCGATCTGCGCCCACGCGGCGTCAGAGATTGGTGCCAACTCCCGATGGAGGTTATTCATGTCGTTCTCCTTTAAGTGATCCAATTCCCAGAGATGTATTGCGCACTGACGATGTGGAAGACGGATCAGATCTCGCTGGCGGTGTGGCGATTGCCGCGGCCGCAGGCTGTTCTGCGCCTGCACCTTCTAGAAATGTCACTGAAGGCGCAAAGAACAAGCCACCAGTAACGGGCTGACTGAAATCCAGTAGCCTGTCATAGTTGCCGGGCGGCCGGCCCACAAACATATTTTCGAGCATAAGCTCGGTCACGCGTGGGTTCCGGCTGTAGCCGATGAAGTAGGTTCCAAATTCCCCGCGGCCAGGCTGGCCGAAGGGCATGTTGTCCCGCAGGATCTTGACCTCTTTCCCATCCTCTTCAATGACGGTTAGTGCGGTATGTGCCGAGGCAGGCTTTGTGGTGTCATCGAGTTCGATATCCGACAGCTTCCTGCGGCCGATAATGAGTTCCTGCGCCTCGGTCGAGAGGGCATTCCATGCCTTCATGTCGTGAAGGTATTTCTGGACGATGACATAGCTGCCGCCTGCAAAAGGAGCATCCTCTGCGCCAACGAGCGCGGCTTCGAGAGCAAGAGTGCCCCTTGGATTCTCGGTGCCATCGACAAAACCGATAAGATCGCGATCCTCGAAGTATCGAAAGCCTTGAACCTCGTCGGCGATGGCAACGGCGTCCCCGATGCGCTCCATAATCTGCGTGGCTAACTCGAAACAGATATCCAACCGCCCGGCACGGATGTGGAACAGCACGTCGCCTGGAGTGGCGATCGCATGCCGTTTGCCGGACCGGAATTCCCGAAACGGATGCAATTCGGCGGGCCGGGGGTTGCCGAAAAGTCGATCCCACGCATCCGATCCGAACGCTGCTATACAAGTGAGTCCAGCGTCTATGTCGCGGAACTCTACCGCACGGATCAGCCCGGCGAGGTCGCCGCAGAACGAACGCACAGCCTCATAACTTTCAGTTTCGGGATTGATCGTGACGACGAGAAAGATCGCAGCGCGTGTGAGAGGTCCGAGCACTGGTTGCGGAAGAGGGAGTTGGTCTGGTTCGTTCAGCATCGCGATCCGGTTGACTTATTCTTTTATGGTTTCGCTCTAAGCCAACCCAAAGTATAAGGCACCGTCGACAGGTGAGTATCACAGCGAGTCCGAAAAGTAATAGCCGAAGTGGGAATGGGTCAGAAAATATTGTGGATTTCCTGGGTCATCCTCAAGCTTTTTGCGGAGCTGCCGCATGTAGATTCTCAGATATTCGGGTCTTGTCCCATATGCGGAGCCTCAGACCGCCTTTATCAGCAGCGTGTGCCGGATCGGTCTTCCGGGATGACTCATCAATTGGTGTGTCAGATCGAATTCCTTCGGAGTCAGGTGAACTAATTGACCGCACTTTTTCACGGTGCGACGCTCCGGATCCAGTTCAATGTCTCCTGCCTATAGCGTTTCTGGCGTTGGGTTGCCAGGTATCGAATATTCAGCGTGACTAACGACGGCTTTATATTCGAGTAGCAATGTCCTTTGTTCCATACTCCACATCCTCCAATTGAATTCCATGCATTTCGTGGTGAATCGCTAAGCTCGATTTGAAGGTACGCGGCGATGCCAAAGGAGGGAGGAGAGACAGCGTCTCATAAGGCGGCGGCTTCTTGAAACCTAACCTAGAGGAGAATGATCGCAAACCTCGGAAACTACAGAGTGGGACCTGCATTTATCTATAGCCTGACAGACGCTCGATAGGTCACACCTTTACAATCATCACACTGAGGGTCTCGGGATGACTAGCGAGCCAATTCGCATCTTGAGCGTCGAAGACCACCCCGTTTTCCGGGAGGGTTTGAGCACGATCATTGCTTCTCAGCCAGACATGATTCTCGTTTCACAGGCAACCGATGCGGTTGAGGCGTTGTCGAATTTCCGTCGACACCGCCCCGATGTCACGCTAATGGATCTCCGTCTCCCTGGCACGAATGGCATAGATGCAATGGTTGCGATTCGGGGAGAATTTCCCCAGGCGCGCATTGTCATGCTGACCACCTCTGACGGCGACGGCGAGATCCAGCGGGCAATGCGGGCCGGGGCGTCTGGTTACATTCTCAAGAGCATGCCGAAGAACGAATTGCTGGGGCTGATCCGGACAGTCCACGCAGGTCGACGGTACCTGCCTCCTGAAGTTGCGGCGCGCCTCTCAGAACACTACGGTGAAGATGATCTTACCGTCCGCGAGTTGCAGGTGCTCCAGCTCATTCGGGACGGCCATCGAAACAAGCAGATTGCCGATCGGCTCGCCATCGCAGAGACAACGGTCAACTTTCACATCAAGAATCTGGTGGACAAACTGCAGGCGAACGACAGAACTCATGCTGTCACCATTGCGGTGCGACGGGGCCTGCTCGAAATCTAATCCCGAACTGTAGAAAACTACAGCTCACTGGCAGCAGATTATGATATTCCGCGAATGCCTCGAAAGCGCTATTGTGAAACGCTGAAGTGATTATTAGTTGATGCGGATGCTGCGGATTTGATTGATGGATGGATGCTGATAGGCCCCCCACGACGACTTGAGATTAGTCCGCAGGAATCAGCTCAGTCTTCTAGCTAAACTCAGGAGCAGTGCGCTCAGAATCATCAAGGTGGCCAAGTTGAAGACCTCGCGTTCGCTCCGACTATGTCTCTTCTTGCTCTTGGCAACTTGCTCCGCGTGGGCGGTCGATCCCAGCCGGCAGATGTCGCAGTATGGTCATTCAGTCTGGAGGTTGCAGGACGGATTCTTCAATGGCCATCCCTTCTCAATTGCACAGACGACGGATGGATACCTATGGATTGGAACGAAGAACGAACTCTTGCGTTTTGATGGCGTGCGGTTCGTTCCATGGTTGTCGGGACTCGGAGGTCGGACACCCTCCCTCAGGATGCAATCCCTGCTTGGAGCCCGTGATGGGAGTCTCTGGATCGGCACAGAATCTGGGCTTGTGCATTGGGTAGATCATAAGCTCGTCCAGTATCCGGGCTCGCTGGGCCGCATCGATACAATCATCGAACGGCTCAATGGAGAAGTATGGTTCTCGCGCTTTCGACCGGACGGTGTCGCGATTTGTCGGGTAGTAGGTCTGGAAACCCAATGCTACGGCCAGGAGGATGGAATCGCCCTCCGAGGAGGCGCCTCCTTCATCGAGGACACCGCCGGCTCCCTCTGGATCGGGGACACTACCTCGCTCATGCGATGGCGTCCGGGCTCAACTAGTATCTTGCGGCTAACGGGACAGCGAGGGGGCGTAGCGGACGGCGTGGCTGCAATCGTCGCTCAACCCAATGGCGTCATACTGGCAGGAATCAATCCTGCTGGTCCCGGACTTGGACTCGAGCAAGTGGTCCATGGGGCGTTGAAGCCGTTTCTTGCCCCGGGTATCGACGGGAGCTCTCTGGAGGTAACCGCTTTATTGTCCGACAGGCGGGGCAGCTTGTGGATTGGCACTGCGGCGGAGGGTATCTACCGAATTCATAATGGCAAAGTAGATCGATTTCGTAGTTCTGATGGCCTCTCGGGCGACTTTATTATGGCCTTCTACGAAGACACCGAGGGTGACGTCTGGGTTGCGACCAGCAAGGGGCTCGATTGTTTCCGTGATCTTCGCGTAACAACCGTCCCAGGTCTCGGAGGATTAGGGACGGATGAAGTTGATTCTGTTCTTGCAACACATGACGGAACGATCTGGGCAGGAGGCGCAGGAGCTCTGGGTTCTATACGCGACGATGTTATTTCTTCGTTGCAAGCTAAGAAGGGTCTGCCCGGCGACCAAGTGACATCTCTGCTTGAGGACGACCGGGACAGGCTGTGGGTGGGAATCGACAATACCTTGAACATTTACGAGAACGGCAGGTTCCGTCGCATCAACAGACCCGACGGTTCTCCGCTTGGATTCGTAGTGGGATTGGCAGAGGATACGGCACACACTGTTTGGGCCGAGATCAGCGGCAGTCCACGCAGGCTCGTCCGGATTAAGAACGATACCGTACAACAGGAATTTCCAGCACCGCAAATGCCGGCTGCACGCAGAGTCGCGGCTGCTCCCGACGGCGCTCTCTGGTTAGGCCTCATCAGCGGCGACCTCGGACGATACGCCAACGGCAAGCTCGACATCTTTCGCTTCGGGCACAACGAGCGTTCTAACGGGACATCGAGGTTCAATCAGCTATTCGTCGGTGCAGATGATTCCGTCATGGGGGCTACATCTTTCGGAGTCGTCGCGTGGAAGAACGGGAAGCAGCAGACGATGACCATACAGAACGGTCTGCCCTGTGACGACATCCAGGCCTTTATTACGGATGATCGTGGTGACCTATGGCTGTACGCGCAGTGCGGCCTCATCGATATTCCACGAATTGAATTGGAAGAATGGTGGGCTAAGCCTGACCGCAAACTGCAGTTCCGACTATTAGATGCCGCGGACGGCGCGCAGACTGGTTATGCTCCTTTTAATGGGGCTGCCAAGTCTCGCGACGGACGGCTTTGGTTTGTGAATGGCGCTGTATTGCAGAGTGTCGACCCGGCGAATCGGATCAGTGATGTAGTCCCGCCGGTGCATGTCGAGGACGTAGTTGTTGACCGGCAGCCTTACGCAGTTGCGAATGGCCTGCGTCTGCCCTCAATCAAGAGCGAACTGGAGATCGACTACACCGCGCCGAGCTTCGCCATCCCGCAAAAGATACATTTTCGCTACATGTTGCATGGATGGGAGAAGATCTGGCACGATGCTGGCTCACGGCGGCAGGCGTTCTATAACAATCTCCCGCCAGGTAAATACACGTTTCAAGTGATCGCCAGCAACAGTGATGGGGTATGGAACACGCAAGGTGCGAACTTGAATTTTGAAGTTCTTCCCACCTGGTACCAAACCCGTACATTCTTAGCCGCATGCGTAGCCCTAGTGATCGCTTTCATCTGGGCGGTCTATCGTCTTCGAGTTCGACAAATAGCAAGGGCTATTGGAGCGCGGTTCGACGAGCGACTCTCCGAGCGCACGCGCATGGCACGAGAACTCCACGATACATTCCTTCAGACGATTCAAGGCAGTAAATTCGTCGTCGACGATGGGCTCGAGGAACCATTGGATCCGGAGAAAATGCGCCGTGCATTGGGCCAGGTCTCCGGTTGGCTTGAGCAGGCGATTGCGGAAGGCCGCACAACCCTGAACTCGTTGCGGTCCTCGACTACATTGAAAAACGAGCTCGGGCCGGCGCTGCGGCGGGCTGCAGAAACTGGAGTTGTCCCTGACGGAATGACAGTATCGGTTTCGGTCATTGGGGATGCACGAGAGTTGCATCCGATCGTTCGTGATGAGCTATATCGAATCGGGAACGAAGCTATCCAGAATGCAAAAGCCCACTCCCACGGAAGTCATCTGAGCATCGACCTGATGTACGGCCAGAATCTGACGCTTCATGTGGGGGACAACGGGGTTGGCATCGATCCGAGCTATGCCATGACTGGGAGAGAGGGCCATCATGGCCTGCAGGGTATGCGTGAGCGCGCTGCACGTATCCAGGGAAGGCTGACGATCCTCAGTTCCACTGGATCTGGAACTGATATTTCCGTGATTGTGCCCGGCAACGTGAGCTTCTTGCATCCCGATACTGGAATCCGCGCCAATCTCCGCAAACTCTACCGTCGAATCATTGGCGATCATGAGGCGTTGTGAGTTTCGTGCATAGAGCCACGCGCTTGGTTGAACTGTAGAAAAGAGCAGGTCGTTTTCTGTAGTTCCCAATGTGTTGCCTCTCGCGAAACATCGCTACCGTGATATTGGATGAGTCGTGCTATCGCACTCGATGGTGACGAAGCATCCCGCTGCGATGCCGTATAGACAAACTTTCGGTACTTCTCGTAACAGGAGCGATGACAACCACGGTCCTTCCCGCGGAAGAAAGAGTGAAGTGTGCCACTGAGCAATTGTGCTCTAGTCCCTTCTGAAAGGTAGTGTTCCATGGACGGTATTAGCCATCACCTTGATTTGATTCCCGGTATACCTTTGGACGCGGAGCGCACCGTCGTAATTTCATCTAATCGATGCTTGACCGCGCGATCAAAGGAGACGGTCTACCTGATCCACGAGGATCTGAGATTTTGTCAGACACTCTCAACACTGCTGGCTTCGTCCGGCATAGCAGTTTTGAGTTTTAGTTCCTGCGCAGATTGTCTCGAACACGGCAAGCTAAGAGAGGCTGGCTGTCTGGTTCTTGATTTGCAATTGCATAATAGCGGTGGCGCTAGCCTGCGCCAATGGATCGATCCTGAATTGTGCCCTCCCATGATCTTTATTAGCGATCACCGCGACGTGGCGGCGGCCGTACATGCCATGAAAATGGGGGCAATCGAAGTATTTACGAAGCCAGTGGACCCGGCAGTAGTTGTGGAGGCCATTCACATTGCCTTAGTTCAGAACCGAAAGTTGCGACTGAGAAAGGCTGAACTGGAGAAGCTGAAAACTCGCTACTCGCTGTTATCGCCAAGGGAACGGGACGTTGTCCCACTCATAGTTGGAGGCCTACTGAATAAGCAGGCAGCCTCCGTTCTCGGCATCGCCATAGTCACGCTGCAAGTCCATAGAAGACAGGTGATGCGAAAGATGGAGGCCGAGTCCTTGGCGGACTTGGTCAGGATGGCCATGAAGCTTCGTATACCTTACTGGCGCAGTGGGTATTCCTGTGCAGCATCGGCAATTCAAAGCGCATTAGTAAGTAAGCGAATGAAGGTCCGTTTTCCTCGGCGCTGCGTAATTGAATAAACCGGGGCCGTTTCTTGGACTAGTCCTCGAGGATGCGGCACATGGAGGTGTGGCCGAAATTGAGACGGCGGGTGAAAGGCGGTCCGAACCGGTAGGCCTCTGCCTCAAGAAGTTCCTCTTTGGTCGAACATTTGTGCCATCTTGGCTACTCCCCGCTGAATCGATCGAGTATCGAATGCCGCAAGGCCAAAGAGCAGGCCCGGCGGAGTGGGATTGATGGCATAGCTTGAAAGCGGCGGCACGTCCAGCCCAGCAGCTTTGAGTCGATTGCTCCAAATGCGATCAGAGGAACCTTCGGGCAGCAGGCCAGCGAGGTTCATTCCTCGTCCCGTAATTGGAAACGTAAGGGGCAGCCCGTAGCGAGCCACCTGTTCGAGAAAGAGGCTTTGGCGTTCCGCATAATGGCGGCGGCAGCGTCGGAGGTGGGCATAGAACGCGCCGCTCTCCAAAAAGCTGCTCAGCGTTGCCTGGTCAATCAGCGGACCATAGTCATCGACGACTGACTTGAGCTCCGCGAACTTGTCCACCAACTCAGGCGGAAGGACAACATACCCGAGCCGAAGAGCGGGAAACAGCGTCTTACTGAACGAGCCAATGTAAATCACCCGCCGATGTTCATCCAGGCTTTGGAGACTCGGCTGCGGCGAACTCGTGTAGCGAAACTCCGCGTCGTAATCGTCCTCTACAATCCAGGATTTCGAAGCGCGCGCAGCCTGCAATAGGGAGAGCCGACGCGCTAAGGACATGCACGTGCCAAGCGGAAATTGATGCGACGGCGTCACATAAATGAGGGAACCCTGCGCCGCTTTGTTGTCCGGCAACTGTATCCCCTCTTCGTCGATCGGCGCGGGAACGATCCTGGCGCCGGCCTGCTTCCACGCGTTTCTCGCTCCTGGATAACCTGGCTCCTCCATGTAAACCGTCTGCCCCGGCTCCAGCAGTAGCTGCGCGAGCAGAAACAATCCTTGCTGAGAACCGCTTGTAATTCCAACCTCATTCCACTGGCAACGAACGCCGCGGCTGTCACGAAGATAGTTCGCGACATTTTGGCGCAGCTCATCGAGCCCAACAGGGAACCTCGACTGGTAGTGCAGAAGAGATGCGCCTCGCTTGAGTGCCCGGGTGCGATGGCGGTTCCACGTCTGCATCGAAAACAAATTCACGTCCGGCTGGGTGGGACGAAACGGCACCGGAACTCCAGGCCGGACTGGCTCAAGCTTCTTCTCGCGCGCAGCTTTCTCAAGCACCGGCAAGGTCCGGAATGCCTGCGCTGCGGCGCAGACCTCGAAGCCGCTGCGGAGACGTGATTCCAAATAACCCTGTCCTACAAGCATTTCGTACGCTGCGACGACCGTGTTGCGCGAGACTTGAAGATCGATCGCCATCTCCCTTGTCGAGGGCATGCGTTCCCCGGCAAGTAGTTGACCAGTCTGAATTAGCTGCTTCAGTTGAGCCGAGAGCTGCGTCTGCAACGAGGATGGCCGAGCTTCATCCAGCGTGAGTCTACCCAGTAGAGTCATCGACCACCTTTCGTGCTGGCACCATCATGATGTCCAAATCTGGATCTTTACTTGGTCCAGCAATTCATACTACTGTAAACACATTAGGCGCACAGTTGATGTCTTTCCGTAAAAAGACTCTTAGATTTAGGCCCACCCCGTGGCATAGCGTACGTGTATCCGTCGTTATCGATATTCACCGTAATCGCACTTTCAAAGCGTTCGGAGGGAGGACGTATGCTGAAGCGATTCCTGCTACTTCTGATCCTCGCGATCCCGTTGCAATTACGTGCGCAAGTTGAGTTGATCGCAATCCACGGAAAAATCTGGACGGAGAATCCTGCGCAGCCAGAGGCAGAAGCGATTGCGGTTTCGGGTCATCGTATCCTCGCGGTTGGAACCACCAAGGAGATCGAACGATTTGCGGGGCCACAAACAAAGGTGGTTGACCTCAAAGGCAAGCGAGTCGTTCCGGGATTCAACGACGCGCATGTGCACTTTTTCTGGGGCGGGCAGGGAATTGCAAGTGTTCAGCTTCGCGACGTCACCAGTCGCGAGCAGTTCACCGGGCGGATTGCAGCCTATGCGCGTACGCGTCCCTCGGGTGAGTGGATTCAGGATGGGAATTGGGACGAGGAGAAGTGGTCGCCCGTAAGTCTACCGACCCATGAGTGGATTGATTCGGCCGCGCCAAACAACCCGGTGTGGGTGAATCGCTCCGATGGCCACATGATGTTAGCCAATGCGATGGCGATGAGGCTCGCAGGCATCACCAAGGCGACGCCCGACGTGCCAGGTGGCGTCATCCTGCGCGACAAAGAGGGTAATCCCACAGGGATATTCAAGGATGCTGCGAAGGATCTGATTGAGCGCGTGATTCCTCCGCCGTCGGATGCTCAAGTGGATGAGGCTTTGCTGGCGGCACAGAAATATGCTCTGGATAGCGGCGTAACGAGCGTTCAGGACATGGGGTTCACCGGATCGCATGCAGCAGATATGCAGGCGCTGGTCGTTCGTGGGTATCAGCGTCTCATGGCCGAGGGTAAGTGGAAGGTAAGGGTCTCGGCGCGTTTTCCTCTGGATCACTATCAGCGCCTCACCGCGCTGGGAATCGTAGCCAACTTTGGAAATGACACATTGGTTCTCGGGTCGCTGAAGGCCTTTGCCGATGGATCGCTTGGGTCGGGTACGGCTTGGTTCTTTCAGCCGTACGATGATGCTCCTGGAAATTCGGGCGTGCCCACGGAGCAACTCGCGCATCCGGAAGAAATGTTTGCCGATATGAAGGCGGCCGATCAAGCAGGCTTGCACATTACCGTTCACGCGATAGGCGACCGCGCCAATAAGGCCATTCTTGATATGTACCAGCGGTTGGAAGAGGAGAATGGTCCCGCCGACCGCCGTCTGCGCATCGAACACGCACAGCATCTGCGGGCGGAAGATATTCCTCGGTTCGCTCAGCTGCACGTCATTGCATCGGTTCAGCCATATCATGCGATCGATGATGGGCGCTGGGCGGAAAAACGAATTGGTCACAAACGAGCCGAGACAACATATGCGTTTCGTTCTCTGCTCGACGCGGGTACGGTCCTGGCCTTCGGTTCGGACTGGTTTGTTGCGCCGATTAATCCACTCGTCGGGATTTACGCAGCGACAACGCGACGCACGCTGGATGGCAAGAATCCGGGCGGCTGGTTTCCAGAGCAAAAGATCACCGTGAAGCAGGCTGTGCACGCCTACACCGTTGGCTCCGCCTTTGCCGAAAGTCAGGATGACATCAAGGGTTCGATCGCTCCGGGAAAGCTTGCGGACTTCACTGTTCTCTCCGCAGATATCTTCGCCATGGATCCCGTCCGGATCGAAGCCGTCAAGCCAGTGATGACGGTCCTCGGCGGAGAAATTGTAAGACAGTAATTGGCGATTTGTTTCGCAACAGACACGCGAAAGTTAACTAATCAAGGAGTCGCATCCATGTTTGTCCGCCCCTGCTGGCAGCCGACATCTTCCCAGGACACTCGCTCGCTCATCGAGCAGAGTCCCTGGGCGCTGCTGGTGAGTAACGGCGACGACGGGCCTTTCGCCACTAATCTCCCACTCCTCATCGACCCCTCGAGCAGCTACCCCGACAGTCCTCTCACCCTTGTCGGCCACATCGCTCGCGCTAACGACCACGCACAGCAACTCGCGAATCCCAAGACCATCTTCCTCGCCATCTTCGAAGGCCCTTACAGCTACGTCACCGCCAGCTGGTACCCGGGGCGCGACATGCCGTCGACGTACTACTACACCGCCGTGCACTGCTACGGTTACATCGAACTTCAGCAGGAGTCGGAACTCGATACTTCTCTGAAAGAACTCACCCAGCGCATGGAATCGCCAATCCCCGACGGCTGGAAGACCGACGAAATTCCTCGCTCGGAAATCACGCGTCGCTTCTCCGGTATCACCGGATTTCGGCTTCACGTCAATCGCGTCGAAGCAAAATTCAAACTCGGGCAGGATGAACCCATTCGCGACGCCCTTGCTGTGGCCGACGAACTCGACTCGCGCAACGAAGGAAGTTCGCGCGAGCTGGCGTATCTCATCCGGCAGAACAATCTTGCGCGCACGTTTTAACGCGCTGCCACTCCACTTCAAACGCACCATGTTCGACCCAACAAAATAAACCGCACCAGATCGATGCCTCAATCAACGCACCAGATCAGGGCCAAAGCAACACAATTTCCATGCACCCCTTAAGGAGGTTTTTATGAAGCTTCGCTACTTCAATCTCACCCCTCTTCTCTTGCTGTTCGTCCTCTGTGTTCCCAGCCCCGCCTTTGCTCAGAGCGAAAGCGGCAGTATCAACGGCCTCATAACCGACCCCGGGGGTGCCGTGATTCCTGGGGCCACGGTCACCGTCACCGACCTCGGCACCAACGCCGCGATCACCACTAAAACCGGTGCTAAGGGCCAGTACAGCTTCTCCACCCTGCGCGCCAGTCGCTACAAGATCACGGTCAGCGCCCCCGGCTTTAAGGACACCATCGTCCCGGACGTCGAGCTGCACACCCAGGACAAGCTTGATCAGAACGTCAAGCTCGATGTCGGCTCTGCCTCCGACTCTGTCACCCTGACGGCCGACAGCAACGAGCAGATCGAAACCTCCGCCGCCGTTGCTACCACCGTCGCTCGCCAGTTCATCGAGAATATGCCGCTCAACGGCCGCAGCTTCCAGGCGCTCATCTCGCTCACCCCGGGCAACGTCACGGCCAAGACGTACTACACCGCGTCCGGGCAGTTCAGCATCGACGGCCAGCGCACGGACGCCAACTATTTCTCGATCGACGGTGTCAGCGCCAACGTTGGCATCACCCAGGGTTCGAACGTCTATCTCGGTTCAGCCGGCGCCGGCGCTTCCCCAGCCACCAGCAACAACGGCGGCTACAACAATCTCGTCTCCGTCGACGACATGCAGGAATACAAGATCCAGACCAACTCCTTCGACGCGGAGTACGGTCGAACTCCGGGTGCGCAGCTCTCGATCGTCACCCGCAGTGGTACCAACCGATTCCACGGCACCGCGTTTGAGTACATCCGGAACGACGTCTTCGACGCGAACAACTGGTTTAACAATAATGAAGGCCTTCCGCGCGAAGCTGAAAAGCAAAACGACTTCGGTGGTGTGATCGGCGGTCCCATCATCAGAAACAAGCTGTTCTTTTTCTTCTCCTACGAGGGCCTTCGCCTCCGTGTACCCGAGTCCAAGATCAACATCGTTCCCACCACCTTCGCGCGCGACCAGGCCAGTGCCGTAGTGCTTCCGCTGCTCGAAGCTTACCCGCTACCTTCCGCCGGTCAGGACATCTCTGGTCAATACACTGGCCAGTTCTTTGCCAGCTTCTCCAACCCCTCCACGCTGAACGCTAGCAGTCTGCGCCTCGACTACACGCCGACGCCCAAGCTCAGCATGTTCGTCCGTGGCGACTACGCTCCCTCGAACGGCGCGCAGTATGGTGCCTTTGATTTCTACGCCACCTCCACCTACAGCAGCACTATCGCCAACGTAAGCACCATCACGGCCGGTGTCACCTACATGATCACCTCGTCGCTGGTGAACGACTTCCGCTTTAACGTCAGCAAATCCAAGGGCGCCACCACCGTCGTCCCCATTGGGTTCGGCGGATCGACCCCACCCACCTCCGCCTATCTCTTCCAGTCAAATCCCACCTATACCGTCGACACGTCCGTCTTCTCGCTCTTCTTCAATGACAGCACGACGGACTACTACGTCGGCAACGACGCGACCAACCACCAGCATCAGCTTAACTTCGTCGACACGCTCAGTTGGTCTCGCGGCAAGCACAGCTTCAAATTCGGCGTCGACTTCCGTCATCTCACGCCGACCAACGGCTATCGTCCCTGGGACATCGGCTATGGCTTCGACAGCGTTCAGTCCCTCGTTCAGACCCAGGTCCCGTCGTACGCCAACGTCGATACCACCGATACCTCTGAGCTTCGCCCCATCTTCAACAACCTCTCCTTCTTCGCGCAGGACTCGTGGCAGCTCACGCCGCGCATGACCCTGAACTATGGCCTTCGGTGGGACTATGATCCTCCCCCATCGGAAGGCACCGGCCATCCGTTCTATACGGCCATCAATCTCAACGATCCTGCCAACGCTGCGTTGGCCCCCGAAGGCACCCCTCTCTGGACCCCGAGCAAGCACAACTTCGCTCCTCGCCTAGGTGTCTCGTATGTTGTTCACCAGGATCCGGGATTTGAGACCATTGTGCGCGGTGGCGGCGGCATCTTCTACGGCCTGGGCAACCAGCAGGGCGCGCAGGGAACTCTTGGGTTCCCCTACAGCCGTTCCGAATACCTCTACGGAACCGACGGCACCTATCCGCTCTCGCAGGCCGCCGCTGCTCCCATCCCTTTCACCCTCGATCCTCCATACTCTTTCGTGTTTGCGTTTGATCCGCACCTGCGCGATCCTCGCACCTACATGTGGAACCTTGGATTGCAGCAGAACCTCGGCGGCAATCGCAGCATGAAGCTCACCTACGTCGGCAACATTGGCAGCGACCTTCTGCGTAACGAGATGCTCACGCCTGCCATGGGTGCCAACGCCGACTTCCAATTCCTCGACGTCATCACCAATCACGACTACTCCAACTACAACGCCTTGCAGTTCGAATTCAAGCAACAGCTCTGGCATCACCTGCAGTTTCTGGCAACGTACACGTGGTCGCATGGCCTCGACAACGGCTCCGGCGTAGCGCTGCCGGTTCCGTACTATACCGTCTACGCTCCCAGTCTCGACTACGGTTCTTCGGACTTTGATATCCGCAACACCTTCACCAATGCCATCACCTACGAGCTGCCAAAGCTTACGCGCGGCAATAGCGTAGTCAAATACATCGCTAACGGCTGGGCCGTCGACAGCCTCTTCCGCTCCAATACCGCCGCTCCGCTCACGGTTTATACCGGCGTCTTCTCCTTCGGTCTCGTCTATAACGAGACCGCGGCCAACCAGCGTCCCGACGTTGTTCCCGGCCAGCCTATCTGGCTCTCCGAGCCCTCCGCTGCTGGTGGACGCGTAATCAACCCTGCTGCCTTTAGCACACCCGCCAGCAGCTTCACCCAGGGCGATCTCGGTCGCAACACCATTCGCGGCTTCGACGTCTGGCAGGAAGACGTCGCTCTCCGTCGCACATTTCCCATCCACAACGACATCGTGCTGCAGTTCCGGGCCGAGGCCTTCAATGTCTTCAACCACCCGCTCTTCGGCGATGTAGGGGTCAACGACGGCCGTAACATTCTCACGAGCTATGGCGCCGTCAACCCCTACTTCGGTATCTCCTCCGAAACGCTTGCCTCCAGCTTGGGCGGCGGCGGCGCTGACGGTGGCTTCAGCAGCCTGTATCAAATCGGTGCTCCACGCTCGCTGCAGTTCGCCCTCAAGCTGCAGTTCTAACCAAGCTGCGCGTGCGGAACGGCCAACAGCCGCCGCGCGCGCAGCATTTTTTCCGGCACTGCTCGTAACCCGCGACCTCTTGACCGAAGCGCGAAGATTCCCGCACTAGAACCCGCCCCCGCGCCCCTACAATCAAAGGAACCCCGATGGCCTCCCCTACCTCTCGACTCCGCGTCCTCGCCGCCCTCCTTTGCTCCCCCATCGTTCCTGCGTGCGCCCAGAAGACCACGATCCAGCCCTCCGACATTGTGAACATCAAACGCGTCGCCGAACCGGCAATCTCCCCCGACGGCAAACTCGTTGCCTACGCGGTGGACACTTCCGTCCCGGCCGGCAAGCATCGTGACGCCCACATCTTCCTCGCCACCGTCGGCGTCCCCAATAGCGCGCATCCCTTCGCGTACAGCGGAGCCGCCGAAGACAATCCCGCCTTCTCGCCCGATGGCTCTCACCTCGCGTTTCTCTCTAACCGCTCGAATCCGCTGTCCAACGCCGAGCCTTCGCCTTACCACTTCACCTCAACGCCCACCCGCCCGGACATCCCCGCCAAACCTGAAGCCGACGCCGACGCCATGCAACTCTGGATCATCTCTCTCTCCGGCGGTGAAGCGGAACCCCTCACCTACCTCCCCGGCGGCATCAAATCTTTCCGCTGGTCCCACGATGGCAAGTCCATCGCCTTCGTCCGCACCGACACGGACACGCCCGCCGAAGCTGCCGCAAAGAAAGACAAGAACGATCAGGACTACGTCGACCACCATTACAAGTACGATCGCCTCTGGATCTACGATCTCGCCTCACATCAAGCGCGTCACCTGACCACCGGCGACATCAACATCGACACCATCGAGTGGTCGCCCGACGACGCCACGATCATCTCCCGCGCCTCTCCCACGCCCCGCATCGACGACTACTGGCGCGTCTCCAAAGTCCTCCTTCTCGATGCTCGCACCGGTGCGGTCACCAAAACCCTCGAGCCTATCTCCGGCTACGCCACTCCCACCTTCTCGCATGATGGCCTGCGTGTTGCCTACTCGCGCTTCACTACGCTCCACATCACCGATGAGCACTTCGTCAAAATGCTATCCACGGGTGCGGACATCAAGCTCGAATCCAAACTTCCCGGCACCATCCGCGAGATGCATTGGCTTGGCAACGGCTCCCACCTCCTCGTCAACCAGATCGTCGCAACGCATTATGAACTCGTCGACGTCGACACTGCGAACTTCACCATCACGCCGCTCTCGGGCTTTCCCGCCTCCAGCGAATCCTTCGACGTCACTCCCGACGGCCGCACCTTCGCCTTCCTCGGCGACACACCGACGGAAGCCCCTGATCCTTACGCCTGGCACGACGGCCACTCCGAAGCCCTTGCTAATACCAACCCGCAGGTTGCGAACTGGAACATCGGCGACCAGCGCGAAATCTCCTGGAAGAATCCGAAAGACCACCACATCGTCTACGGTGTAGTCGTTCTTCCGCCCGACTACCAGCAGGGAACCAAGTACAAGACCATCGTCCACGTCCATGGCGGCCCTGAAGAAGCCTGGACCATTGGCTTCAACGGCAATTGGTACAACTATGCCACGATGCTTGCGTCGCACGGCTATGTCGTCCTACTTCCCAATCCCCGCGGCTCCGAGGGCCAGGGGCCAGCCTTCACCGAAGCCGACTATCAGGATTGGGGTGGCGGTGACTTCGCCGACATCATGGCCGGCGTCGACGACCTCATCGCCCAGGGCATCAGCGACCCCAACCGCCTCGGCATCGGAGGCTGGAGCTTCGGCGGATTCATGACCTCCTGGACCGTCACCCACACCGACCGCTTCAAGGTTGCGATGGACGGCGCCGGTGTCACCGACCTCTACAGCATGGCCACCACCACTGACATCTCGCCTAGCTTCTCGCAAAGCTACATGGGCCCGCTTCAACCCAACATCGCCATCTACGATGCCCACTCGCCCGTCCGCTACGTTGCCAACGTTCAAACGCCGGTTCTCATCCTCCACGGCGAAGCGGATCCTCGTGTCCCCATCTCGCAAGGCGAAGAGTTTTACAACGGCCTCCGCTTCCTCAACAAGGATGTTCAGATGGTTCGCTACCCTCGCGAGCAGCATATCTTCCACGAGCAGGCCCACCAGATCGAATCCCTAACGCGCATCCTGGCCTGGTACGACACCCATCTCAACAAGTAGCCCGTATGCCGTTTCTCCACGATGCCGTCCACAACCCGCGCAAGCTCTTCCTGCGCAAGGCGCTCTTCCAGATCCATCTCTGGTCCGGAATCTTCTTGTCCGTTTACGTCATCGTGATCGCCCTCACTGGATCGATCCTGGTATTCGAAAACGAGCTAACCCGCACAACGCTTCCCGCACATCTCTCCGCCTACGACCCCGCGCACCTCGCTTCGATCCCCACCGTGATGGATACATTCGCGCGAGCCTATCCCACCGCCCACGTCACCGACCTCTACACTCCCTGGCCCACCATCCCCGCCTACACGCTCGACGCCGTCACGTCCACCGGCTCCCATTTCACCCTCATTGCCGACCCCGTCACCGCCGCCCTCCATCCCCGGCCCCGCACGTGGGTGCAATGGATCCACGATCTCCACGTTCTTCTCCTGCTCAGCCCCGCATATGGCGAACAGGTCAATGCCATCGGCGCGGCCATCCTTCTCCTTCTCTGCATTACCGGAATTTTTCTCTGGTGGCAGGGAATTGCGCGCTGGTCGCGCGCCCTCACCCTCAGCCTGCGCAGCAACTGGCGTCGCATCAACTTCGATCTCCACCACGCTATCGGCTTTTGGACCCTCTTCATCGTCATCTGGTGGTCGCTCTCCGGCGTCTACTTCGGCTTCTACAGACCCATCGTCGCCGCCGTCAATGCTCTCTCGCCTCTCAGCGGAATGGCCTCACCCAGCATGCCGTCCACCACGCCCACCGGCCCGCACCGCGCCTCGCTCCAATCGATCCTTGACGCGGCCCAGCAAGCCTCTCCCCAAGGCCGCCTCTTCTCCATCAGCGATCCCTCGCTGCTCGGCACCTCCGCCTACGCTCAGATGGATCTACGCGACCCCGCCGACTTTTCTCACCGCGACATCATCGCCATCTCGACCGTCGACGCCCGCGTACTCACCGACTGGCACTACGGCGCCAACCACTCCGTCGGCGACTGGTTCCTCTGGTCCATGCACCCACTCCACTTCGGAACCCTCTGGGGTCTCCCCATCAAAATACTCTGGTTCCTCTTAGGCCTAAGCCTCGCCGTCCTTACCGCAACTGGCCTCGTCATGTACTGGAACCGCTACTTGCGTCGGAAGATCAAGGAATTCGCGTGACTCTCGCAGAAAAGAGCAAGCGTCGGTTAGCTCCTGACAAAAGTTAACCTCGTTCTCGTTAGTACCAGGAACAGGAGCCGTGGCGTTAGCTAGCGCCGGTGTGGGAGTTGGTGACTTGATAGACGAGCGATTGGAATTGAGGGTTGGGGCGGAGGTCGTCGAAGCGAGGATCGTATTGGAGGTAGATGATCCAGTTGGAGCGGGCCTGGAAGGCGCGATTGAGGAAGAGCTGCGCTTGTTGCTTGTCGCCGATGGCGAGCCAGGCAGCGGCAATGTAGTAGTCGGGTAACGAGGCACCATGGCCGCCTTCGAAGAGGGTGGTCAGGTGGCTGGCGGCTTCGACTCGTTTGCCGGTGCGGGCTAATTCGTAGTCTATGAGGATGGGCGTGATGCTGCTGTCAGGCTCGAGCTTGCGGGCGACGGTAAGTTCGGTGAGGGATTTTTGATCCTGTTTCATCTGACCGAGCACAAGGCCGAGAAGCTGGTGGGCGGGGACGAAGTCGGGATGGAGCTCGAGGACCCGGTGACACTGGTCGGCGGACTGGTCGTATTGCCGGAGGAGGAAGTAGGCCCAGCCGAGCGAGGTCTGGACGCTGGGAGAGACGGGGTCGAGTTCGGCGGCGTGCTTCATGGCCGCGAGACCTTCTTCGCCGCGCCCCATGCCGAACAGAGCGTAGCCGTAGTACTGGTAGGCGACGGCGTAGTTGGGGTCGATGGCGATGGTGGCTTTGAACTCGCGCTCGGCGCCTTCCCAGTCCCAGTCGTAATCAGTGTGGATGGAAAGCAGAGCAACGTGGGCTTCGGCGAGCGAGTTATCGAGGGAGAGAGCCTTGAGCGCGGCGGCCTTGGCGCGGGGGTAAGCCTGTTCCGGCGGCGCGAGGTGGTAGAAGCCCTGGAGCTGGTAGCAACTGGCGAGGGCGGCGTAGGCACGGGCGTAGTTGGGGTCGATGAGGATGGCGTGGTTGAGAAGTTCGATGGCTTTAAGGAAAGAGGATTGAGTGCGGCTGCTGGCGAAGAACTCGGCCTTCATGTAATCGCTGTAGGCCTCGGGATGGGTGGTGTCTGGAGTAGCGGAGGGCTGGATGGGGTTGGCGGGGAGTTGGGGAAGGAGCGCGGTGGAGACGAGCTGGGCGATGGAGGATTCGGTAGCGAAGATGTTGGAGTCGTCGGTGTTGAAGGTGCTGGACCAGAGGTTGGCGTTGGTTGCGCTGTCGATGAGGTGAACGGTGATGACGAGGTTGTGCATGGAGCGGTGAACGTCGCCGGCGACGGTGGCCTGGACCTTGAGGCGGGGGCCGGCCGTGGCGGGGTCGGGGTGAGGGCCGAGAATGGAGCGGACGGTGGACGAGGAGCGGACTGTGAGCTGGTTGGCGGTGCTGAGCTTGTCGGCGACGGCATCGGCGAGTCCCATGCCGAGATATTGATCCTGCTGCTGGGCAGCGTCGGCGGAGAACGGAAGGACGGCGACAGAGCGAATGGGTCCAAGCACGGACGCATGCACAGGGTTGGACGCAGCCAAGCGGTGTGAGCGTGGCTGGAGGATGAGGAGGGCGACTGTTGCGATGAGAGCGAATAGGAGAAGTGGGAAGAGCCATTTGAAGGAAGGCTTTGTGGCGAGCTGGGGAGTGTGCTCGGGGATTGGCGTGTTCGGCGGCGGGGTGAAGAATGGCGAGGCCGGCGAGACGGCGAGAGACTCGTCGAAGGGGCCGACATAGCGGTAGCCAATTCCCCAGCGCGTCTCGATGAAGATGGAGCTGTCGCGGGTTTCGCCAAAGGCTTTGCGAATGCTGCTTACGGCTTTGCTGAGGCTTTGGTCGTAGACGTTCTTGCCGTCCCAGAACTGATCGAGGAGCTCCTTGCGGAGGATCATGCGATGTCGGTTTTCGATGAGATAGCGAAGGACGAGGTACGGCTTGCGCTGAAGGGCTACCGTGCCGGAGCCGGTGATCAGCAGCTGCTTCTCTGGGTCAAGCCGAGCAGAACCTAAGACAAACATTTTGGGAGACCAAGGCTGTCTGCGCCGAAGTATATCGACAATAGTGGACGTTCACCGCATTATTTCGCATTTAGGTCAGATTTGGGTGAGGATTTTTCGAGGTCCGAAGCCTAGGCTGCGTGCATGCGATGAGATCCCGATGGCGAGGCAGGTTGTATTGAACCTTCCGCGCGGACTACCTGTCTCGCGATTTAGACCGCCGCACCTGTAGCCAACTGGGCTGTGCATGGAAGAACTGCCGTCCCATGAACCGCCATCGAACCGCCAACAAGGGCCGGGTTCGATTGATCGAAACCCAGGCCAAATGGAGGAATTGCGTTATGTTGCACTTGAAGTCTCCCAGTCGTTTGCTTCCTGTGTGGTTCGCTGTTGCAGGAGGATTGTTATTAATGTCGACCCGCTCGATGAGAGCGGACGACCTGACGTACACGTTTTCAGGAGTCGCGTCGGGTGCGATCGTTGGACCAACGGCGTTGAGCAGTTCTACCTTCAGTAATCAAAACTTCAGCATCAGTTTCACTGAAGATCCCACGACCGTAACCGGCTCAGCTGGTTACTATCTTCTGAGCTCGGTCAGCGGGGCATTTACGGACGGCAGCACGTCCGAGACACTGACGAACGCGTACATCGAAGTCAACGGAAATCCGAACACGGGGTCGGGCATTTACGAAAGCATTAATTTGTTCAACGCAACGTTTGCTACCGATATGCAGATCTTCTACGACCCGGCGCTGCTGAACTATGAGCTGATGACAACGCTGGCGCCTACGGGAAGCGTGACCGGTCAAACGATCGCGAATTATTCGGGGGTCGGCTACTCGCTTTTGAACGGCGACACACTGGATATCACGAGCTTGAGTTCGCTGAACTTTTCGGTGACCAATCCGACGCCAGCGCCAGAGCCTGGAACGTGGATGCTGCTGGCGATCGGGATGGGTGCGGTGGTGGTGATGCGACGACGTCTCTACTGCTAGAGGCGTCGTTGCGAATACATGTCGAGTGACGAGGGCGGGATCGCGATGGCCGTTACGTTGTGGGTGAGTCGTGTGAGTGGGCGGGTTCGAGGCGGTGCGGCACTGGTGCTGGTAGCGAGTTGGTTGTTGGGGATGGGGGCCCATGCTCAGCAGCAACCAAAGGCTGTGGTGAAGCGTGGTGCGGCGAAGCCACTGGTGACGGGGACCGATGGCTCCGTCACCGGGGTCGCGGATTTTCAGGGCAACCTCACGACGATCTCGGCACCGGGGAACGAGTTGGTCTCCCTTGTCCGCGAGCCCAATTGCTCGCTTACATTGGCTGCCGGCAGTTACTCGGTTCAACCAGGAAGCAGTGATGTGCTGAGTGGGACGATTTCAGACAACTATGAGGTCCTGCTGCATTCTGAAGCCGGCCTGACCACCGCCCCCGATGTGTTTGCATCCGGCTGTGTCCCACCAACTACAGGCTTCGGGACGGAACAGGAGGTCTTCGTGGGGACCACAACGTCCGGAGTCAACATATTCGCCGGGATTGCCTATGACCCTATCGCGATGACTGCCGGTCTTTACGTTGTGACCAGTACGTTGACGCAAGGAAGTTACCTCCCGACTGGCGCGTTTTCAACGGACTACGCACTTAGCATCTTTGGCTTCTCCACAGCGAGCGCGCTTACTGCGGCAGATCTGAACAAGGATGGAAACAACGACCTGGTGGTAACGAACAGTGTGTTCACGACGAGCGGGAGTGTGTCGGTGCTGCTTGGCAACACGGATGGAACGTTTCAGACGGCGGTGTCGTATCCGACGGCGGGGACAGCGACGATTGCCGCGGTAATTGAGGATGTGAACGGCGATGGCAAGCTGGACATTGTTACAGTTTCAGATTTCCAGGGTAACAGCGGCGGGGTGGTACAGCAGATCTCAGTGCTGGTGGGCAAGGGGGACGGGACATTTGTCGCGGCGCAGAGCTTTATGGTGCCGGCGCTGCCGGGATACACCGACGAGTTCTCGACTCCGATTACGAACATGATTACGGCCGACCTGCGCGGGAATGGCAAGAAAGACTTGATTGGCAACAATGGTGAGGTGTTTCTGGGTAACGGGGATGGGACGTTTACAGCGTCGCCCA
This sequence comes from Granulicella sp. L46, assembly GCF_009765785.1. GTDB lineage: Bacteria > Acidobacteriota > Terriglobia > Terriglobales > Acidobacteriaceae > Granulicella. The sequence continues at coordinate 184,696 of NZ_LMUT01000003.1, read as the reverse complement.
CGCCGGCGTTTCCGTACCAGGCCAATTTCTCGTCGGCAACCGGACCTTATCTTTCGAGCGGTGATTTGAATAAGGACGGGAAGCTGGACCTGGTGCTAGGGAACGGAAACATCTCGACCTACTTTGGTAACGGCGATGGGACGTTTCATGTGGGACCGAACTATGCGTCGATCGGCAACTATGGAGAGGTAGCGGTTTCGGATTTGGATGGCGATGGGAACCTGGACATCTATAACGGACTGGCGAATGGCGGCGTGTATGTGGGGGATGGCGATGATCCGAACTTGTCGTATGCGCTGATGGGATATGGCAATGGGACGTTTTCGGGGGCGCCGTATGTGAATGGTACGGGAGCTTATGGCGCGTATACGGGGACGAATATGGGTGACGTGGACGGCGATGGATTGCCGGACCTGATCACGCTTGGCACCTACTCCAACAACCAGGTGAACTCGACCTTTACGGTTCAGCTGGGAACCGCGAAGGGCATCTTCAATCCGGTCTCGACGATTAATATTCCGGCAAGCGCTGTGGTCAATGGAACGACCATCAATGGCTCCAGTCTTGGCCTCGTGGCATTTGCGGTCGGAGACATAAATGGCGATGGGAAGGCAGACCTGGTTTTCATTACAAATAATGCGTCGTCGTTGAGTTTCAGCGGGTTGCTCTACTGGACGGCCCTGAGCAACGGAGACGGTACGTTTGCTACGCCGGTGCCGCACCTGATGCCGTCGCTGGCGCCTCCGGGGGAAAACGACTCCCAGAGCCAAATTGTGGGTTTGCAGTTGGCTCCTCTCAAGAAAGGAGGGAAAGCGGCGATCTCGTTTAGCTTCTACGAGAATATTTATACGACACAGAATATCTACCTCGAAGGCTTCATGGTGTTGCCTGGCAATGGCGATGGAACGTTTGGCACGCCGGTAACGACGTATAGTTTAAACAGCCCGACCGCGCCGGCGATTCTGACGGGCGTGCCGCAGGTGGTAACGATTGCAGACTTCAATAACGATGGCAAGGAGGATTTGCTTGCCGTTTCGCATTCGGGTGCATACAACGCGGACGACGATCTCGACACCATCGTGCAGGTGTATTTGGGGAATGGAGATGGGACGTTTGCTGCGCCGACGACTGTAAATACCGCGGCGAGTGTCAACGTTCCCCAGTATCCGAATGCGGGTTCTCCGTGCGTGGTGGAGGACTTCAACAAGGATGGAAAACTGGATCTAGCTTGCATGGGCGCGGATGCGAATGCTGATCCCGAACTGGCGATCTCGCTGGGCAATGGCGATGGGACGTTTGCGGCGCCGACGATTCTGCAGCTCACCGGCGGCATTGGCGACGTGCAGGGCGGGATCGAAGGAGGAATTACAGCGGCGGACTTCGATGGAGATGGCAACATCGACCTGGCGCTGTTTGATTTCAATGCATATAGCGGGATCCTCTATGGCAAGGGCGATGGGACGTTTACATCCGTGGATACGGGGAGCGGACTTGCGCCGAAAGATTTGATCAACCTGGCTGCGGGAGGAACGTCGATTGCCGTGGATTTGAATGGCGATGGGAAGCCGGACATTCTGGCTGGCTCTACAGTGCTGCTGAACGACTATGGCAGTACGATCCCGACACTGGCGACAACGACGACTGGTCTGGGCGTTTCGGCTTCAGCGATTACGGCGGGCACCAGTGTGACGCTGACGGCGACGGTAACGGGAGCGGCAGGGAGTACGGGAACGCCGACGGGGACCGTGACGTTCTATGACGGAACGACGATGCTGGGGACAGGTATGCTGACTGCCGGGGTGGCGACGTATGCGGCGACTGGGCTGCCGGTTGGGTCGGATAGTATGACGGCGGTGTATGGAGGCAATGCGAATTTCAGCGGGAGCACGTCAGCGGCGTCGGTGGTCGTGGTGTCGGCTGTGATGACCCCGGTTGGGACGAGCACCGCGCTGGCAGCTTCGCCGACTACTGCGGTGAGTGGGACGAGCGTTTCATTCACGGCCACGGTCACGCCGGCGTCAGGAACGACGTTGCCGACGGGGACGGTGACGTTCCTGGATGGGGCGGCTACGTTGGGGACTGGGACGCTAAACGGGTCGGGCGTGGCGACCTATGCGACCAGTGCGCTGGCGGTGGGGACGCATTCGATCGCGGCGGCGTATGGAGGGATTACGGGCTTTACGGCTTCCACTTCGACCGCCGTGTCGGTGACGATTACTGCGGCGGTGACGCCGAGTTATGCGGTTTCGATCTCACCGAACAGTGGAAGTGTGGCGGCCGGCAGCGGGACGAATGCGACAATTTCGGTGACCTCGGCCGGAGGGTTCACACAGGCCGTGAGCCTTGCCTGCACAGGAGCCCCGTCTAATGCTACGTGCGTAGTGAGTCCTAGCTCGGTTACACCAAGCGGAAGTGCTGCTGTCACCTCCACACTGACAGTGCAGACGAATGTAGCGGTGATGTCGGCGCGACGCAGTTCTCTGCCTGGCGGCGGAAAGGGAATGGTGGTGTTGCTGAGTGGCGTCGCGCTGGTGGGATCGACGCTGGTGCGGAGGCGGCGTAAGAGTTGGTTGTTCGTGCAACTAGGACTTGCGCTGGTATTGCTGGCGGCAGGCTCGGTGACGGGATGCGGCGACTCAGGCGGCGCTGCGAACAAGACGCCACCGGGGGCCTATACGCTTACGGTCACAGGCACATCGGGCACGACGACCGAGACTGTGTCATACAACCTGACAGTGCGGTAGATGGGGAGTATGTTTCGATGTTCGATTGACCCATCCAGTTTTCTATCAGGGTACTGCCTCTAAAATTCGGAAGCGGGCTGATAGAAAACATAGCGGGTTTGCCCACATATAAATGGCGCACTTTCCGCCATTTATTGCCTGGCGTCTCGAGGTGGTACTCGGACCGTCGCCGTTGCCTGTGGGTCATCGCGCAAACGCATATAAAGCGTGGTCCAGCGTCCGGACGCCGGCATGGACATAACGAAGGTTGGCTCGTCAAAACCGGTTGGGACCAGCGCCTCGGACTCAAAAGTTTCTGTCGGACTGAATGCAAGGGACAGAAAGAGGTCCCTGCCTTCAATCACGCAAGTTGGCGCATCGAATTCCGTACAGTGAACGTCCTTGATGTGCGGCAGACGCACCAGCTTTCCCAGAGTGATCCAGCTGCCGGCTGTTCCGTCGCCCTGTACGGCACGCAAATGCAATTCACCAAACGCGGATTCTCCAAATGCCTTGTACAGGTCCACAGAGCCCACGACGGTGTGCGCATCCTGCAGGATCAAGCTCTCCGACCGGAAAGAAAGCGTGGTACGGAGAGTGCCATCCGCAGTGGCCACTTCGATTGACTGCGAAAGTGGAAACACACCCGCACTCTGGACGACGAAGTTGAGAACCGCGCGAAGGGGAATATCCTCACGCGAGCCGAGCGTCACTTCAAGCTCTCCATCGCGAGGCGTGACCATCGGTTGCAACGAAACCAACTGCAGCGTTGCGCTGGGATTCTCGCTTGTCGCCCGCATGTTGATCACGCGACCGTCCTTCAGCGTCACGACGGCGTTCGCTATCTTAGGGAAGAATCCAGTGTGAGACGCATGCAAATCGAGGCTTCCGAGATCTTCAGCCTGTGTTGCCGGCGAAAAGACCTGATCTCCCACCTTCATCGAAAGCACATTCTCTAAGCCCTTCCCAAAGATCGTGGCAGTATCGCCGGTCAGGCTTATCAACACTTTATCTAGACGGGTGTCTGCGCTGTATGCAGTCAGCGGAAGTGTCTTCTGGATGGCGTTACCGTACTGCTGCACGACCAGCGAATAGGTGCCAGGCTGTTTGCCTTGCAGCGGAATTTTAAGACTCATTGCGTCCGCCCCGCTTGGAACCGGCGCAAATGCCACCGGAATGCTGCAACCGTCGGCGCTCGTCAATACGATGTGGCTAATGCAAGCCGTGTCACTCCCTTGCAATGTGACCTGCCCGTCTTTCCCCGCGACCAGGGCGTTGGTGTCTGTCAACTGCCAGTTGCCGTCGTCAGACCGTTGGAATGTAAGAATTGGCCCCTCAAACGCACGGAACCCCCAATAGCCTCGAAGTGTGCCGCGCACAGTTGACGCGGCCTGCGAAGGCCCGGAGCCAGCGGTGGCTTGCAGACCTCGGGCCAAGTCCGTGTCGCTCCGTACAAGGCCACCATCAAATGCGTCCGGCGTGAGTGGCATGCCCGCCATAGAAGCGGAGGCATCAAATTCGACCGAAAGGTCGTGGGCGAAAGAGGTGGAGAAGAGCAATGGCTCTCCACGCAATGGCAACATGAGTGCAGGGTTCGCGAGGCAGAAAACCTGCGTCGACGTTGCCGGCCGCAGCGTTGGCAGACGCGGACTCTGGATCGGCGGCAGAGCAACCACGATGACTGATTTCGTTTTGTTGAACGACGGCGGGGCGTTCAACTTGAGGTTCAGGGTGGGTCCTCGAGGAAAGCTGATCGCCGGGATGTACTGATATTGAGCCGTGCGCATCATCACCACCAAATGCACGAGGTCGATCAGCGTACCAACATATGCGGAATAGGTAGCGTCGTCGCTCTGTGCCGCCTCGTTGAAGAAATCCGATGAAGCGCCAGTCGAGATCGCATCGGCGACTGTCTGCCCGTGGCCATCATCGAGCAGCAACGGCGCACTGGTCTGAGTCAGGCAATCTACCTGGTCTGCCACCGGCTGCTTGAAGCAGTCTGCGTTGGGCTTCAATGCCAGTGCCGCGGCCAATTTTGCCGAGCGCATCTGGATCACTTTCTCATCGTCCAACGCGACGGTCTGCATGTTGGTGATATAACGCTCGATTCGCTGCTGTTCGAGCGAGGCCTTGTTGAGCGAAATACTTGCCCGCGTGAAAAGACCGGGATTTCCCTTTACCGCGGAGCGAAGAGTGTTGAAATCACCACCGGTCTCCGGTGCAACAAATAACATGGCACGCTGGGCTCCGTCAGGAACGACGATCAGCGTCCCTTCCGGTGAGCTCTGCTTCCAGGTTTCGATTTTAGTAAACCAGTTGTCCGGCGGTTCGTTCGTTGTGCCACGCAAGAAGGCCACGATGAGCAAAAGGTGATTGGACTGCGTCGCGGGAAGGTCTGTTTTGACTCTCAGTTTGTCATTTGGCTGCAGCTCCGGCACCTGGGCGATCGGCAAGGTTGCGTTGCCACGAGTTACATACACATCGATCCTCGGGCCAGGTAGATCAAAGCGGGCGTCGTCGGCCCTGATGGGTAGAGCACTACTTAAAACCACCAGGCACAGCACGGCTCTCGTCAATTTCATCACGATTGAAACTATAGAGAGCAGCCGCCCCGAAACCAATGACGATCACTACACAAGCGTTACGTGCGCTTCCACACGTGCTAATTGCTGGCCGCAGCCACGGGCGCCGCACTACCGAGAAGGCTCACGTCATGTCACGCTCATCACTCGACCGTGTGGAACCGCATGGGAAGGCCGTGCAGTGGTACACGCTGCCGCTATGTAGCGATACCAATGATTGTGGAATCAAGTAACGCCTATGATTTTATTCAGGTACGAGATTGAAAAAGCAACTGATGACAATATTAATTGTGGAAGACAATCCAACCATTCGAAGGCTGATCCGGCGCGCGATCAGTGATTTTGCTGACAACATTTTCGAGTGTGAAGACGGAGCCGACGCATTGGCCGCATATACAGAACATAGCCCCGACGCGGTGCTGATGGACGTGCGCATGCCGCGCATGGATGGCCTGTCAGCCACCCGGCAACTGCTTCAGCATCATCCCAATGCGCGGATCGTGATTTTGACGGATTATAACGACGATGCGCTTCGCAGCGCAGCTCGGGAGGCGGGAGCGTGTGCCTACGCGTTGAAAAACAATCTCACCGAACTCGATACCGTACTCAGGGACGCGCTGAATAGCTGCCGCGCTCAGAATTCTACGCCAGGTGTGCCTTAAAGCAGTCGTTCATGCAGCGCAGATCGATGTTGCAACGCAAACCGCGCGAGCGCATTCGCGCCTTCGATGTTTAGCTTGCGACACATATTTGTGCGGTGATTTTCCACCGTTCGGTAATGGATCGAAAGTGAGTCACCGATCTCCTTGCTGGAAAGGCCATCGGCGATGAGCCGAAGGATTTTCTTCTCCGACGGAGTCAGTACAGTGATGTCCAGCTGCTGTACGCCTCCGGATAATTCATCCTTCTGCTTAAGCAGAACCGCCGCCATCTTGGACCCGATGTAGGTCCTGCCTGCACACACGGCGTGTATGGCCGCTCCTACCTCGTCCGTCTCGCTGCCCTTGAGCAGATATCCCTTGCCGCCTGCATCCATTGCGGCGCGCATCAGATCCTCGTCGGCATGGAACGTCATAAACACGACGTGCGTCCCGATGTTCTGCGCCAACAACTCGCGCGCCACCCCGAGTCCGTTGAGGCCCGGCATATCAATATCGAGAATCGCAACCGCCGGCCGAAGATCGACGATCTGACGCAAGGCGTCGTTACCATCCGCAGCCTCCGCGACAACACGCAGATCGCTGTCTTCTTCAATCGTCGCCTTCAGCCCCCGACGTACAACCGGATGGTCATCCGCAAGCAGAACTTCAATTACTTGGCTCATCGTAGGCGCTCCTTTTCTCCAGTGGGAAGTGGATCACGAGCACGGTCCCATTCCCGTTCTCGCTCTTGATCTGAAGCGTTCCACTCATCAGCATGGCGCGTTCGCGGATGCCGGTCAACCCAAATCCTCCAGCTCCGGGCTTCATATTGCGTGGTTCGCTCGGCAGTCCCTGGCCGTTATCGGAAATTGTCAACACTACGGACGACTTCGTTCGATGCGCTGTCACTGTGCCCTGAGTCGCATGAGAATGCTTCACAATGTTGTTCAGGCCCTCCTGTACGATGCGATAAAAGTTTATGCGCAACTCTTCGGGAAAGGCGTCGTCAATGTCTTGGATGTCGGCTTTCAGTTCAATCTCTGACGCGCGCTCTACCTTTGTCAACATCGCCTGAATCGCCTTCGTCAGTCCCAACCGGTCAAGCTGGAATGGCCTCAGTGCATAGGAAATCGCTCGAGTTTCTTCGATCGCCTGCGTGGCTTCCGAACTGATTTCCTCAATGGTTTCCTGCTTATCTTCTTCAGAACGAACCTTGCCCTTTGTCTTCAGCAGGAAGAGCGCAAGATTGTTGATAATGATCAGTCGCTGACCCAGGCTGTCGTGTAACTCCGCAGCGATGCGCCGCCGTTCGTTTTCTTGAGACGCAATTAGCTCACGTGAGAATGCCTGCTGTGATGCCTGCTCTCTTGCCACTTCTTGCGCGCGGCGATTCCAAAGCAGCCATAGAATCCCCAGTGTCGTCAAAATGATTAAGGCGAAAAACCACCAGCGACGATAGAACGGCGGAATTACTGTCACCCGCAGCGTGCTGTCCGCCAGGCTTTCGACCCCGTCGCTGTTCCTCGCCGTCACACGGAAGATATAATCGCCGGGCGGCAGATGCGTGTAGTACGCCGTTCGTCTATGACCCACTTCCTGCCAGTTCTCATCCACGCCATCCAGCTTGTAACGAAATGAAATCTGTTCCGGCCTCGAGTAGCTCAGCGCCGTGTACTGTACCTCGAGGTTCGTCTCGCCAGGCCGCATCACAACCTGGTCGACTGCAGTTTGCACCTTATGTTCAACCGATGCTGATTCAATCACGACTTTCGGAGGCAAGTTGTCAACGGACACAGACGTTGGATCGACAATGGCGACACCCTTCTCGGTTGGAAACCAAAGGAATCCATGGGCGTCTTTGGCTCCCGCTGGCCATACTCCGCCATTGCATTCCATGCTCAACATGCCGTCGGCCCTCCCGTAGGCCACTGAGTCGACCCTCTTTTCGTGCCCTTCCGCCACGTCGATGAGCTGTCTCCGGCTTACCCGATAGATGCCACGGTTGGAGCTAATCCAGAACCGCTCCTGACCATCTTCAAGGATCTGAAAAGCTCCATTATCGTAGAGTCCTGAACTCTGATTGAAAACTGCCCATTTGCCGTTGTGAAGCCATCCGATACCACCGTCATAGGTTCCCACCCAGATCTCGCCTGCGCTGTCCTGGTCGATAGCGCGGATGTTATTGCTGGGCAAACCCTCCGCCTCTGTCCAGCGCGTCATCACTCCGTTGTGGATGCGCGTGAGACCGCCATATCCACCGACCCACGTATCTCCCCTGCGGTCCTCGAGGATCACACGAACATCGTCACTCGCCAGGCCATCGCGCGTTGTCATCCAGCGCGAGTTAGATCCAGCGAGTAGGTAGATGCCCTTCGGTGTTCCGAGCATCATGGCGCCATCGCCCATCGGATGGATTACCTGGACGACCGGAAGTTTCTCTTCGGGGATGCCGGGAGGAACGATCAATCGTCCGTGGGAGAATATCCGCACTCCGTTATGCGACCCCACCCAGATGGTTCCCGATCGATCTTCGGCGAGCGCTGTCACCAGGCCAGGGACGCCGTCCGCCTTCGTAAAGGCCGTTACCCGGCCGTCATGCACACGCGTCAGACCCGCCGGCCAGCTTCCCACCCACATGTCGCCCGCGCTGGATTCCATTACTGGATAAACGCCGTCACTCGCAAGGCCTTGGGTTGAAGACAACGACTTAATCGATTGTCGTTGAACCCGGAATAACCCTTCATCCTCCGAACCCACCCACATGTTATCTTCGTCGTCGGCAACGACCACGTTATAGGGGATCCCCTTTTCTATGCCGTCAGACGGGAAGATCACCGTGCGTCTGAAGTCCGGCGCGATCTGGCCTCTCCAACCCTCCCTCTTCGAACTCAGCCAGTCTGTCGTAACTGTTCCCTTTCCCACGGCCAGGGAACCGTCAACCAGTCTTCCGAGATGGCCATCCGTAGTACCAATCCACACGACATCGTCTCCTCCAACCGCGACACCTTGAATGTGTGCGAGCGTCAATGTCTTCGGAAGCAGATGTGTCGTCAGGTGACCGCGCGTGAAACATACCAGATTGCCATTCTGAATCGCCCAGAAACCTGTCCCCCCCCACCACAAAGGAATGAATCGCGTGTCGTCGCGGTCGAACGCTTCTCTTTCGAAGCGCCCGGACTGGGGTGCCCAACGGTACACCCGGTCGTCAGAGTCCACCCAGAACCCACCGCGATGATCGTAGGTGATGGCGCCAACCGAATAGGGACGGAGTCCTTCTGCCTCTCCCATCCGTTGGAAGTGGCCAGCGCGATATCGAATGAGGTTCCCGTCTTCGCTAGCCATCCAGAGATCGCCGCCGTCTCCTTCAGCCATCGCGACAAAGCGGTTGGACGTGATGCCCGGCGTGTTGCTCTTGTTGTAGACGGTAAAGCGGAGCCCGTCGAACTTTGCAATTCCATCCAGCGTGGCGACCCAGAGGTAGCCGTCTGCGGCGTGGACAATGCCGCGGACGCTGTTCTGCGGGAGGCCAGAGTCAGCCGTCCACTGCGTTGATCGGTACTGTGCCCACCCGCACGGGGCGAAAGACAAAACGCACGCTGCGACGAATGCGATGAAAAACGCGCGCGCAGAAACGCCTTCATCTTTGCGAGCATCCTGATCACGCGGCCACTGCGACATGCTGCACATTCCTCGACAAAATCCAGAGTGAAGCGCGGGTTGTGTCGAGATTGTACTCGTTCCGCCTCTCCCGCTCCACCTCGACCCATGCGGAACCACATGGCCTACTTATGTAGCCTCACACCCCGAGACGTGTAGCGCCACGGATTCATTTATGTATCGCGGCTACCTACCATTAGTCATCAAGGAGAATCACCATGAGCGCAAAGAAAAGCACTTCAAAGGCTCTCGCATTACTCATACCCGCTGGCGTAGTTGGCATTTCTGCCGCTCTCGCCGCAACACAGGGTCAAGCGGAACCCACCCCCACCAGCACGGTCGACAATCTATCGGTCGCCGACCGCCTCAGCGACATCCGCGCCTCCGTCTCCTCGGTCAATGACGCCGTCTTCAAAAGCCCATCCGGAATGCCTCTCATGCTCGCCGACTGGCTTAACGGAGGGTTCGGATGGCGTAACGGCGGCTGGGGCAATGGCGGCTGGCGGAATGGCGGCTGGGGCAACGGCGGCTGGCACAACTGGGGAAATGGCGGCTGGCATAACTGGGGCAACGGGGGTTGGCACAACTGGCACAACTTCTGGCACAACTGGTAGCACCTGACCCTCCCAACCCACCAGAAAGGACACAGAGATCATGCAGAGCTCGGAACCGAGAATTCAAACGATCGTTTTGCAGCCTACACCGTTCTGCAACATTCGTTGCAAATACTGCTATCTGCCAACTCGCGACGACACATCGGTCATGAGCATCGATACCGTCACCGCGAGCTTCCAGAAGGTCTTCGATTCTCCCTATGCTGGTAATCAGATCACGGTCATCTGGCATGCTGGAGAGCCGCTTGTGCTTCCGGTCTCATATTACGAATCCGCCTTTCTGGCAATCGAACAGCTGCGGCCTCCCTCCATCGAAATTCGCCACTCTTTCCAGACCAACGGAACCCTGGTAACGAAGGAGTGGTGCGACCTGATCCGTCGTTGGAACGTGGGGGTGGGAGTCAGTATCGATGGCCCTCGCCACATGCACGACGCGAACCGTATCACCCGTTCGGGCAAGGGAACCTTCGACCGCGCGATCCGCGGAGCACGCCTGCTGAAGGAGGAGGGAATTCCGTTCCACGTCATCTCTGTGCTTTCTAAAGAAGGCCTGGAATGCCCGGACGAATTGCATGCTTTCTATGTTGAGGAGGGAATCGAAGATGTCTGCTTCAACGTCGAAGAGTCCGAAGGCGACCACGTCTCCGAGCTGATGACGCTGTCGCGTGACAGCATGCGGAACAAGTTCAACGCCTTTCTGCAACGATTCTGGACCATCTCTCGCCAGAATCCAGGCATCAATTTCATTCGTGAAATCGACGGCCTGATCCCTCGCATTTTCCGTCCAGAAGAGGCTCCGGTCGGCAACGAACAGGTCGAACCCCTGGCAATGCTCAACATCGATTGCAATGGCAACGTATCGTCGTTCTCGCCCGAGCTGCTTGGATACAAGAATGAGCGCTACAACAACTTCATCATCGGCAATGTACACCAGCACACCATAGAAGAAATGCTGAGCAGTCCCGCGATGGCAGTTATGGTTACCGACATCCGCGCCGGGGTCGAAGCTTGCAAGAAGGAATGCGGATACTTCTCGCTCTGCGGAGGCGGCGCGCCCGTCAACAAGCTGTCAGAGAACGGCACGTTTGCCAGTACTCAGACTTCTTTCTGCAATCTCGTTCAAATTACGCCGGCCAACCTTATCCTCTCAGCCTTCGATCAGATGGAAGCCAGCCTCACGAACGGCACCCGACCCGTGCAACCAGGCCACTTCTCCGTATTCCCTGGCTCAGCACCGATAGAACTCGAACCCGCTCCAGCCGCCTGCGCATAACTCAAATCATCTCCAAAAAATAAGGAGTAACAACGATGCAAACCAGAACCAAGTTAGCCGCACTTCTGAATGCCACCCTCATACTCACGGGCATCGGCAACGCACAAAGCAGTAAACCGCTCGCGGTCAACGCACCCAACCCGCAGGAATCAGTCTCCGCGCCCAAGCCTGACCAGGGCGATGCTCCGAACACGGCGCCCGTCTTCTGGATCACCAGCGTTGAAGTCTTGCGCAGCACCCACGCCCCGCAATTGGATGTAGTCCGTGTGCGCGGTCTTGTCACCACGGAAGGCTGGGAATCCGTGGAACTCGTTCCCCTCACCAAAGGTATCCCTGCCGACGGCATCCTTGATCTCGCACTCATCGCCGAAGCGCCGTTCGAAAATACGGCGCCGACTTCCTATCCTGAGGTCGAAGCTGTCTTCACGATTGAGCCCGGACATCCCTTCAACGGCGTGCGAGTGCACGGCGCGGCCAACCGCGTCGTCCTGAAATCGATTCCCGGTTATGTGGAAGCCGCTGCCCCTCCGAAAGACTGCGTCAAGTGCGTGGGTAAACTCTTTGTTCCCAAAGGACAAACCGCGCCAGCCGGTCGACCGCAGGAAAGCATTGTTCGCGAAGAGGATCTACCCGCCAGGCTACGTGTCATCCGTGAGTCCGACGGGCTTGGCACTTTCGACTCCGACCCCAACCGTATAACCCTCCTGCTCAACGAGAAGGGCGAAATCATCATGGCCGTGTGGGACTAACTCGCCGCCGTCCGCTCCAAGCCACGCAGCAGCAACGCCGTATTCCATTTCAATTGAACAAAGGAGAAACATCATGAAACGCCGCAATATCGTCCTCACTACCGTTGCCAGCGCTTCGGTAGTGTGCGCCATGGCAATCGCCCAGGGCGTACCAACGCCGTACGTCAACATCGACCGCTACCGCCATGGCAACCTCGCGGCCGCGCAGGACAACGTCGTCCAGGCCTTCAACTACATCAGCTATGCGCAGAGAGCCAACGACGGCCAGCTCGGCGGCCATGCTCAGAGAGCGAAAGAGCTTCTAAGCGAGGCGAACGAAGAACTCCGTCTCGCCGCCGACGTCGCTAATGAGCATCAGGATCAGCAGCCTCCCCAAGATCAACAGCCGCCGCAGTAAGAATTTCTCACCGAAGTTTGCAGGCCTGTAGCGCGTTCTCGCGTCGCAGGCTTTTCTTTCTTCAGTCGTTGTTTCTTCGAGCCCCAGTAGAACCACATGCATCCGCGTGTAAAGACCTCTATATATCTTGAGGCCGCGCACTTCTAAGCTCAATTCATATCAAGCCAAGGACGAAATGAATTAAGGATTTCCTTAGGCCCTAGGAGAACTTTCATGAAACTCAAACGCGTCGCCCTGTTCCTGCTTTCAATCATAACGATGCTTCCTTTAGGCTCCAGCGGTTTATCCACTTAGGATGCGGCCTCCCAGGTCGCGGGCCCGGTAAGCGCGTGAATCAATCCACAATCAATCCTTTGAAACTCCTCCGCCGTCATGCCGCGATGGACCTCGGCGCCGCTCGCGTCCTGGCACTCAAAGTGCACCACATCCCCCGAGTCAATCGTCAGGCGTGGCGGCAGCGCCGCGTTCCATCGTGAATGCATTGGCACGGCGGAGAGCGCATGTTCGGCCATCAGACTTCCACCGTCATTTGCAGTTCGACCAGCGCATGGCGCGGCAAGCCGCTCACGCCAATTGCCGCGCGAACATGCCGCCCAGCCTCGCCGAAGACTGCAAGAAACAAATCCGACGCGCCATTGATCACTTTCGGCGACTCCGCAAAGCCCGCAACAGAGTTTACATAGCCGTTGACCGTGAGAATTCCTCGCACCTTGCTCAACGAGCCAAGATGTTTTTGCAACACCGCGAGCTGCAACAGCGCGCAGGCACGAGCCGCCGCGTAGCCTTCGTCAATCGAACGGTCCAACCCCACGATGCCCGTCAGGATGCCATCTGCAGTCTGAGAGACCACTCCAGACAGGTAAACAATATTGCCCGCAGTCTTCGCCGACGTGTAATTGCCCCCCGGCGCCGGCGGCGACGGCAGCACGAGACCAAGGTGTTCCAGTGCTTCGAGTGGGTCCATAGTGAAGGTTACTTTAGCATGCTAGTCAGCCGTCCCGTGGCTGAACTTCGCCGGTTTTCGGCTACTATTACCGAATGACCCATACAAGCCGGTCTCTGATGGCACTTCTGGTGCTGTGCGGGATGACTGTATGTGCGGCCGCCCTCGAGACGGAACATCGCCTCGTCCTTCAGACTGAGCGCCACGCACCCAGCGACCTCGAGATAGGTGGGTCATTGCAAGGTGTTCCGCAAGGTCAAACGCGATTCGTCTCCTACAAGTCTCTGCTGTCTCTTCCGCAAGAAACCTACACCGTTACCGACGACCCAAACTTTGGAACAACCGTGCAGATCAGCGGCGTCTCCTTGGAGAGATTACCGGGCTGGCTCGGCGCGCAGAGCGGAGCGACGATGGTCATCGCCATTTGCGACGACAAGTACGCCGCACACTATCCAGCGTCCTACGTTCATGCCCATCACCCGCTCCTCGTCCTCAAAATGAATGGCCTGGAATCGGATCATTGGCCATTGGGAATAGTTCGATTGCCCATGGGTCCCTACATGGTGTCGCATCCCAGCTTCAAGCCGTCGTTCCGAGTCCTCTCCCACGATGACGAAGCGCAGATCCCCTGGGGAGTCGTGCGACTCGATCTACGCCGCGAACAAACCGTCTATGCACCCATTAAGCCGCAAGGCGCAGCCGCCAAAGATTCAGTAGTGCAACAGGGCTACGCCATTGCGCGCCAAAATTGCTTTCGCTGCCACAGCCGTTCGGAAGAGGGTGGACAGAAGTCCAAACTCCTTTGGCGCGACCTGGCGCAAGAGGCCGTAGCCAATCCAACTCAATTCGACGCCTACGTCCTACACCCAAAGAACATCATCCCGCGATCGCAGATGGCTTCCAGCCCGCAGTATGACGGCGCCACACTCACTGCGTTGCGACGGTATCTCGCCAGCTTTCAGGAGTCCTCCCGATGATCGCCATTCGAACCTGCAAGATGCTGCTGCTCGCCGCGGTCGGCTTCTTCTTCGCCCTCGTCGCATTCAATAACCTGACCGACTTCGACTCTAACTACCAATTTGTCCGGCATGTCCTCATGATGGACTCCACCTTCCCCGGAAACCACGGCCTATGGCGCGCCATTCGCGCCCCCTGGATCCACCTCGCCTTCTATCTCAGCATCATCGCGTGGGAGATCCTCAACGCAGCTCTCAGCTGGTGGGGGAGCATAGCCCTCTTTCGTACCCTCCGCAGTCCCCAGCCGGAGTTCCACCGTGCCAAGCAGGTGGGCGTGATTGCACTGACCTCCGGAATGCTTCAGTGGTTCATCGCGTTTCTATGCATCGGCGCCGAGTGGTTCCTAATGTGGCAATCGAAGCTCTGGAACGGTCAGGACGCGGCCTTCCGAATGTTCGCTGTCGAGGCCCTGGTCTTAGTGATCCTGCTCCTCCCCGAATAACCGCCTCGCGCATCGGCACTGTCCGTTAGCATGCCGACGCAGGCGAAAAATCCCGCAGCAAGTGGTACGCCTCATTAATCGAAGCCATCTGCTTCGTAGCGAACGCGCGCACCCTCTCGCTACTCTGCTCCAGCCGGTCAGGATGCCACTCGCCGACCATCCGCCGATACGCCGTCCTGATCTGCGTTACGGTGCTGCCCTCGCCCACACTAAGAAGTTCACAAGCGCGTTGATACGTCATCGAGTCAAATGTCTCCGTGGCAGCACGCCTCTTATCCCTCGCTGAATCCCGCACCGCAGCGTGATCCTCCGTCCGTGAGACAAACTCTTCTAAAGGATCGTGCAACCAAGCTGCAGCATAGGAGTTCCTTGAACTAGCGGGATAGGCGTAAGCAGGGCGATCGCCCATCAAACCATCCGCCGCTGAAAAGAAGAAGCTCCCGACCGTGCTCAAGTCTGCAAACGTGACGCCTACGATGTTTTCCGTAGCCCGGTCGCGCTTGGGCCAGCACTTTGCCGAGGTCACCGGTCGACCAGACGCCCAGCTCTCTTCAAGAAAGCTTGCCTCCAGCTCACAACCTTCGCCAAGCAATTCGCGAATCTGGCTGGCCAGGCACGATGGGCTTGCAGATCCAAGTGGCGTCTCCGTCGGCTCTCCTCCGCAAATTAAATCCGCAGTCGAATAGGAGCTGTCCTCCGCATACCACTCATCATTCATCGCTCACCGCCGCACGCACCCTCACGGATGCAGACCAGCTATCGGCAGGATGTCAAAAGTTTTCTATAGTAGAAGGCCGAAGTCGCTCCTGCCCACGAAAGCACGATCTCCGCTGTGTTCAACCGGCTACACCCAAGCCGCTCGCACGAAGATCCCCCGGCCAGCGCAGGACTTATACTATCTTTGAGTAACGTTGGGTTTCGTGAGTCCAGGCCACCGCATGCCAAGTAAGCAATCTTCTTTGGGTTCCAGAACGCAATCCTTGCATGTGCGTCCCGCCTTGGAGGCAGCAATCGACTTTCATCCTGCCAGTCATCGGATTCTCTCCCGCCAGTCAGCTCGATCGTTCATCACCTCCGCCTCGCCCGCGAAACGACTGATCCTCCGCGCCCTATTGGTCGCTTCTTCCGCGATAGGTATGCTCGCGACGCCGACGCTCGCGCAAAGCGGCGAGCCTATCCCCTCTCACCATGAGGTAGCCGCCGCATCCGCCAGCACCGCGGGCTCCGCGTACATTCCGGTCGACAGTTGGATCTACTCAGCCGCCTTGCGCCTCTACTACCTCGGCTATCTTCCAACCGCGTACCTTGACATGCGGCCCTGGACACGCGCTTCGCTCGCGCACATGCTTACCCTTTCTCAGGAGTCGCTGCACTCAACCTATGCACCCGCGGAGGCCGTCGAGATCAACGCAACCCTCCGCCGAGAATTGGCTCCCGAGTTGGCCGGCGACCGGTCACCCACTCTCCGCTCAGCCAGCGCCTACACCCGTGTCCGTGAGATCAACGGCGAGATCCTGAACGACAGTTTCCACCTCGGTCAAACCATCGTCAACGACTACGGCCGTCCCGATGAGACCGGCTTCAACAACCTCACCGGCGTCAGCGCAGAAGCGCAGGGCGGAAGATTTAGCCTCATCGTCCGCGCCGAGTACCAACATGCTCCGTCTGCGATGGGCTACTCCCCGTCTGTCGCTGCACAACTCGCCGCCATCGATCAAACCCCCAACGTCCCTCAAACCACCATCCCTGCAGGCGTAATTCCCGGCCAGGACACTGTCCAGATTTTGGAGGCAAATGCCTCCGTCCACCTCCTCGGCAACGAAGTCTCCTTCGGCAGAAGTGATGAATGGCTAGGTCCGGCACTTGGCGCCGCCATGGGCTGGTCCAACAACGCGCAGGACATTTACAGCTTTCGGATCAACCGGGTAGAGCCGCTCTATATCCCGGGCCTCTCCCGATATGTGGGACTCTTTCGCTATGACTTCATGGTAGGCATCTTGCAAGGGCACCAGTTTCCCAGCGACCCCTGGATTCATATGGAAAAGGTCAGCATGAAGGTGGTACCCGATCTAGAGATCGGCTTCATGCGCTCCGTCATCTGGGGTGGTCATGGACAATATTGCGGGCCGCCGGCGGACCCACAATCTGCCACCTGCAACGTGCCCATCACGATTGGCACGTTTCTCCGCAGCTTTTTCAGCGTCACGGCTGCGCAGCCCGACGTCAAGTTTTCAAGGCAGAATCCCGGCGCCCGCTTCAGCACCTTCGACTTGACCTGGAGAACACCCTGGGACAATCACCTCGTTACCCTCTATATGGATTCGTTCGCCCACGACAACGTCTTCCCCATCAGCAACCTCGGACGCTCCGGCCTACGACCAGGCATTTACATCGCGCGCTTACCCGGCTTGCCGCGAGTGGACTTCCGCGCCGAAGGATTTACCACCAATGTGCATGATCCTGAAAGCAATCAAGGTCGTCTTCTCATGTGGGAAAACGTTCAGGTCCAGGGCTACACCAACAAGGGTTACATTCTCGGCGACTGGATTGGCCGCGAGAGCACCGGTGGCCAAGCCTGGCTAACCTGGCACCTTCGTCCTGATCAGCAGATTCAACTGCAATATCGTCAAGCGAAGGCCGCAGACGATTTTATTCCCGGAGGCACTACCCAGAACGACCTCTCCGCCGACGTCGTGTTACGCCCCTTACGCAACTTTGAGATCAAGGCGAACGTGCAAGGCGAACTGTGGAAGGCACCCCTGATAGCCCAGGGGCAACAGCACAATGTTATCGGAACCATTCAACTAACCTACTTCCTGCATAAGGAATAGGTCTTCGGCACAAGATCAAGAACAGTGAAGCGCACCGATAGTTTTATGCGCCTCGCGGGTCACGCGGACTGCCGAACCTCTTGACCGGAAAAGTCCGATTCGCCCGCTGCATTGAGCGCCTTGGAGGAGTTCGTCTCCATGTTCGTTCTGGCCTTGAGAAAACGTACGGACTCCGTTGAGAATGTACGCCTCGACCGGTTGCTGAGCTTGAAGACGGTGTGCATCAGAATCTTGAGATCGGTCGAAAACCTGGTCGTCTCGATGTACTTGATGTCCAGCTTGCACTTCTCAGGATTGAGGACAGTCACCACATAGCGCTCGACAAGTTCTTCCGGAACGCCTGCGAGCAAACCTTCCTCGTGAGAGAACTCAATCGTCGCCGCTCCCGTGATACCCGGGCGGCAAAGCATACATAGATTTTCATGCTGCGCGATCTTGGGTCGGGGCCCAACGAAGCTCATCTCACCGCGAAGAACATTGATTAACTGTGGCAACTCATCCAGCTTCAGGCGGCGAAGTAGTGCGCCGATCTTCGTCATCCTCGAATCACCGTGCCTCGTGACCGTCGGGCCGGCGTTCAGAAGCTCGCGGCGGTTTTCCATCGTCCGGAACTTGAAGATGACAAACGTCTGCTGATGCAACCCAACCCGCTCCTGGCGAAACAAGGCTGGCCCTTGCGACGTGAACTTGATCAACCAGGCGATCAACAACATCAGCGGAGAAAAAACGATCAAAGCAATAACGCTCAGCACCAGATCGAAGCAGCGTTTACGCTTCGACATGCACCAACCACTTACATAACGGGGACAAAACAGTGGATCTGCATTGGCCTTTTCCGACAATTGCCCCTCGAACGTTTCGGAAAGCTTCTTTTCGGACTTTGGGGTACGATCGTGTTCGGCCCGCGAATTTGCCATTAAAACTGCCCATCCCTTTTCCGTCGGTTGTCAGCCGTAACACTCTGTGTGGGTGCGATGCTCGCAAGACGTTTTAAACATAGTACATGAGCCATTCGAGCGATTTCAGTGATCCATTCTTGCGGAATCGGGTTGTCGTGATGAATTTCCTGTTACGGGTCTGATACCAATTCGGAACCACGGCGCATAATCATCACGATTCGTTCTCCTGTCTAAGGATAGACGTAGCAACCTTCGCGAATAGTTTACAAATCGTTGAAAGTGCGAACACATTGAGGTTCGCGCAGCCGCCCTCACTGAGAACCGAACTGTGCGACCAATCACTCACTTGGTGGCTGCCTCAACCCTCACTCCGGTGTCCAGCCCTCAAGCATCCGCGCATCTCCGTCTGCAGCTAGTGTTTTCATGCGTTTAGCTGCCCCAATCAAAGCACGCGAAAGACGCCGTCAAGCGACCAGCCGCGTAAACATCTGTGCCCGATGGGGGGTGTATATACCTTCGATACCCCCGATCGCCATCCCTACCTTTTGTATTTCTGCAGGTCACAAATTTAGCCCACGCTAGAATGAGCCATGCAAATTTTTGACACCAGCTTGCGCGACGTAAAACGACTCCGCCCACAGAAGAATGGCGACGAGCGCGGCTGGTTCTCCGAAGTATTCAATACCCGTACCTTCGCTGCAGCTGGTCTCCCCGATCGCTTTGTGCAGGACAACCAGTCCTTTTCCCAGCGAGGCGTGTTGCGCGGCCTTCACTATCAACTCCTGCAGCCCCAGGGCAAGTTGATTCGCGCAATCTCAGGACACATCTGGGATGTCGCCGTGGATCTCCGCCCCAACTCTGCTGACTTCGGTAAATGGGCGGGCTTTGACCTGCATGGAGAGGATATCGAGTTCCTTTGGATCCCCCAGGGCTTCGCGCATGGCTTCGTCGTTCTATCCGAGACCGCCAACGTGCTCTACAAGACGACGGACTTCTATTACCCGGCAGGAGAACGCTGCGTGCGCTGGAATGACCCCACCCTTGGCATTGCCTGGCCGCTTGAGGGAATCGAAGAACCTTTGATCTCAGCGAAGGACGCGAAAGGAAGCTTCCTGCAAGACGCTGAACTTCCTGCGTCCCTCGACCTGCACCAGACCATCGCGTGACGCGCACAACTTGATAAGTCCGTTTGGCCTCATCGCGTCCGCATCTCCGCGAGCACTTCCTCCATCACCTCGCGTGTGGCGGACTGCCAATCAGGCATCTCAAACTCCAGTCCGCGCGCAAGTTTCTCGCAGTTCAGCCGCGAATTCTTCGGGCGCACCGCAGCCGTGGGATAAGCGCTCGTCGGAATAGCGGCCAGCTTCGCCAGCGTCTTCTCCGGCATCGCCCTCCGCGCAATCTGTACGAACTCCGTTGCAAAACCAAACCACGTCGTGTACCCCATACTGGAGGCGTGGTAGACCCCACCCACCGATCTCACCACCTCATCCAACCCGCCTCCACCGAGCTTCGCCCTATCCTCCGTGCGTCGAATCGTATGCCCCACCAGGCGCGCAAGCGTCCTCGACCAGGTTGGCGACCCAATCTGGTCATCGACGATCTTCAACTCGTCGCGCTCCATCGCCAACTGCAGGATCCGCCGCAGAAAGTTCTCACCGCGCGCGCCAAATACCCAGCTCGTGCGAAAGATAAAGTGCGCCGCGCCGCTCTCCGTAAGCGCCCTCTCCCCCGCAAGCTTTGACGCCCCATACACCCCCAGCGGGCCCGTAGGATCGTCCTCCCGCCAAGGCCGCGATCCCTCCCCCGAAAACACGTAGTCCGTCGAAAAATGAATGACCGCCGATCCGATGCGAGCAGCCTCTTCGCCCAGGATTCCCGGCAACTCACCATTGAGGACATACGCCGTTCGCGACTCGCTCTCGGCTTTGTCCACCGCCGTGTAGGCCGCCGCATTCACAATCCAACGCGGCTTCAGCTCTCTTACGGCCGCTCGAACGGCAGCGCCGTCGGTCAAGTCAAGCTCGGCTCGCGTAAGGCTAACAACCTCGCCAAGCTCGCGCAGCAGCGGCAACGCCTCTCCGCCCACCTGGCCATGAGCACCGAGTAGCAAAATCGGACCATTGCCCATCGGCGTCAGTAGAGTGTCTCCGTAAGCAGGCGCTTCAAGTACTGCCCGTACGAGCTCTTTCCCAGTTTGCTTGCCAGCGCCTCCAGCTCCACAGTCGAGACGTATCCAAGGCGGAACGCAATCTCCTCTGGACAGGCAATCTTCAAACCTTGTCGCTGCTCAATCGTCTGCACAAAGTTCGAGGCGTCGAGCAGCGCTTCGTGCGTCCCAGTATCCAGCCACGCCATACCCCGCCCCAGCAGCTCAGTGCACAGCTGACCGCGCTCCAGGTACCACCGGTTCACATCGGTAATCTCCAGTTCGCCACGCGCGGAAGGCCTCATCTGTTCGGCGACGGAAACAACCTGTGCGTCATAAAAATAAATCCCCGTAACCGCGTACCGCGACTTCGGCTTCAAGGGTTTTTCTTCCAGGGACGTCACCTTGCGGTTAGCATCAAACGCAACCACGCCATATCGTTCCGGGTCGGTGACTGCGTAGGCAAATACCGTCGCCCCCTCGGTACGCGAAACCGCCTGCTGCATCGCCTTCACGAAGTCATGACCGAAGAAAATATTGTCTCCCAACGCCAGGCAGCATCCCTCCCCGGCAAGAAACTCCTTGCCAATCAGGAATGCCTGTGCGATGCCATCGGGCGACGGCTGCACCGCATACTGAATCTTGATGCCCCACTGTTCTCCGGACCCAAGCAGCGCCTCAAACCGCGGCGTATCCTGCGGTGTCGAGATCAGCAAAATCTCCCGGATGCCCGCCAGCATCAGTGTCGTCAGCGGGTAATAAATCATCGGCTTGTCATAGATCGGTAACAGTTGTTTCGAAACCGCCTGCGTCACTGGGTGCAAACGCGTTCCCGAACCGCCCGCGAGGATAATACCCTTCATCAGCCCTCCGCCTTTTGCTTGCGGTCAGTGTAGTTCTTCGTCACCCACTCCTGATAGGCCGCCCCCGTCACTGACTCGATCCACTCCGCATTCGACAGGTACCACTGGATCGTCTTACGCATGCCTGTCTCAAAACTTTCCTCGGGTTTCCACCCCAACTCCCGCCCAATCTTCGTCGCATCAATTGCATACCGCCGATCATGGCCTGGCCGATCCTTCACATAGGTAATAAGTTGCGCATGCGGCGTGTAGGGCGACTCCGGCATCAGCTCATCCAGCAGGGAACAGATCGTCTTCACCACCTCCAGGTTGCTGCGCTGGTTATTCCCCCCGATGTTGTACGTCTCCCCAACCACACCCTTCTCGAGCACCTCAACGATCGCCTTGCAATGGTCCGTAACAAACAGCCAATCGCGAATCTGCAGCCCGTCCCCATAGATCGGTAGCGGCTTGCCCGTCAGGGCATGCGTGATGATCAGCGGAATTAATTTCTCGGGGAACTGATAAGGCCCATAGTTATTCGAGCAGTTGGTTATCAACACCGGAAGCTTGTAGGTATGAAACCAAGCGCGCCCCAGGAAGTCGGAAGCGGCCTTCGAAGCGGCATATGGGCTATTCGGAGCATACGGCGTCGTCTCCGAGAAAGCCGGATCTCCCGGCCCAAGCGTCCCATACACCTCGTCTGTAGAAACATGCACGAACCGAAACGCCTCGCGCTCCTCTTCGGTCAGCGTTGCCACATACGCCCGCGCCGCCTGCAGCAAGGTGAACGTCCCATCGATATTTGTCTTCAGAAAGGCATCCGGCCCCATAATCGACCGATCCACATGACTCTCCGCCGCGAAATGAACAATAGCCCGAGGCCGATGCTCCGCAAGCGTCCTGGCCATCAACTCCGCATCACAGATGTTTCCATGCACGAACACATGGTCCGGGTCCCCCTCAATAGAAGCCAGGTTCCCAAGGTTGCTCGCATACGTCAACGCATCCACATTGACAACCCGTCCCTTGCCAGCCAGAATCCAATGCAGCACAAAATTCGACCCAATAAACCCTGCTCCCCCTGTAACCAGGATCCCAGTGTTCATCAACATATACGACTGCCTCACTTTCGTACTTGCGAGCAGCATAGGATGAATCCAATCAACTGCATCGGTTGGTTAGTGTAGATCACTTCGCTTCAGCGGAGGCGCACCTGGACCCTTGATTACTCGCTTGTCGGAGCCAAGCTGAAATTCAAGAAGCTTGATCCAGCAACGGATTCTCAGGGCTACACGAACTACCTTCTTTACTAGCCAACTTGTTCCAAAGTAATTGTAGAAGTCACTAAAGTCCGCCAGAGCGCGGTGAAGCTCGATGATTTTTTTCTTGGGCTGTTGATTCACGCTCTGACTGCCATAGTGAATCACCTTGGCGCAAGGAGTGTAGAAGACTCTTAGGCCTGCACGCTTGAGCATCAGGTTATAGGCAAGATCTACCTGGAAGTGCGGAAAGCGTTCATCCAACATGCCTGCCTGCTCCCAAGTCGACCGGCGTATAACATACGCCGTAGTCCCGATACTATCGACAACCTGCTCCTTCTCGTAATCGAAGTTGATGGAATAGTATTCTCGTGCGACTTTGCCACGAGGGAAAAACTTATGCATGTTTAACCCTTGCAGAATCATCGTGCCGCTGCCGGCAAACCGTCGTATGCAGGACTGAACTGTGATATCGGGATTCAGAAGCGTCGGACCGCACGCTGCAGCCTCCGGATGCGCATCCATGAAATCCACAAGTTGCTGAAAGGTGTTTCCTAAGAGTTTGGTATCGCTGTTAAGCAGACACGCATAACGCGCCTTGGATTCCTTCAAGCCACGATTATTGTTCTTCGCATAATATTGCCCAGTACGGTTGCGCACCAAAATTACCTGCGGGAAGAACGACTCCACCATGTCGGCGCTGCCATCGCTCGAGTTGTCATCAATACAAAAGACTTCGAAGGTAATCCCACACGTGTTTTCATAAATAGATTGGAGGCATTGATAAAGTAATTCTTGTGTGTTGTAGTTCGGAATGATGATCGTCAAATCAAGCAAGCCGCTCTCCATAGCTTTGACTGATTTAAGCTCGACCACTGACGCACCCTCCATTGCATAATCCCCGATCATTGTGTGCTCTCCGCGAACTAGGTGATTCTCCGAGCTGGAATCCCGACCACTGTGCCGTTTGGTTCGACTGAATTCAACACCACAGAATTGGCTCCAACAGTTACATTGTCGCCGATTCGAATGCCGCCGAGTACCTTGCAGCCGGATCCCAACACGACGTTATCCCCGACCTCGGGCCGTAGAGCCGGCTCAAACCCCATATCCAGTTCTTTGCTACCCAGCGTGACACCCTGAAATACCGTCACATTGCTGCCGAGCCGGCGGGCGCCAATCACAATCCCCGAGGTATGGGGGAAAAAGACCCCAGGCCCAATTTCGCAAAGCGGTGTGATTTCCATGCCGAATACCACGATATTGATATACGTGAACATTTTGGGCAGTATCGGGATGCCCTGCAGCATCGCAGATCGACTCATACGGCACAATACGATCGGTAAAAACCGGGGATGGGGCAATCGGCAAATGAACTGGAAGAAAGTTGGAGAAGCATCAGCTTTACCCTCCTGTACATACTGGCGCTTGAGGTCGCTAGATAGGAGCTGTCTTAGTTGCGGCATGTCCCACCATACAGCCCCCGGGATATCAGTTCCTCCGTGACAGCATTGAGCCGATCCGGTTCCGGCGCTTGCTGTTTTACCCAAGCTACAAAGCGATCTAGCCCTTGTTCCAAAGAGATCTCAGGAGCAAACCCCAGTTGTTCGTAAATGGCAGCCGTATCGGCATACCCGTGGCGAATATCGCCCAAACGATACTGGCCGGATACGAGAGGCTGGGTCTCAGATCCAAACCTCTCCCTTAGTAAGAGAGCAATCCGCTCCACAGTGGTCGCCCGACCGGATCCTACATTCAACGTGCTCCCGTCAGCGCCGTCCCCGGTTACGCCGAGGAATACCGCGCGCGCGACGTCTGAAACATGGATGAAGTCTCTGCTTTCCTGGCCGTCTTCATAGAGATTGATCGTCACGCCGCTCCGCAACTGGTTAGAGAAAATTGACAGAATGCCGGTATACGGATTTTTCAGTGACTGGCCTTCGCCATACACATTCTGAAATCG
Source organism: Granulicella sp. L46 (assembly GCF_009765785.1). Lineage (GTDB taxonomy): Bacteria > Acidobacteriota > Terriglobia > Terriglobales > Acidobacteriaceae > Granulicella. Next base: position 159,712 of record NZ_LMUT01000003.1, on the reverse strand, counting down.
GAAGATGACGGCGGGAATTCCAAGCGCCTTGGTGGCGATCCGTACCAAGTCCTCTTGCGCCAGCTTCGTGGCCGCGTAAATTGAGGCAGGAGATGTTCTTGCCTCTTCGGGCGTCGCGGTTGCGACGATCGGGCCGTTGCAGGTTGGACATGCGGGTTGCCATCGTTTGCTGCGAAACATTTCTTCCGAACGCATGGATGGATAGACCAGACCGCAGCAGGCACATAGATATGCGCCTTCGCCATACACGGACCGCGACGAAGCAAGGATGATCTTAGCAACGTTGTGTTTATGATTAGCCAAATAATTAAGCAAAAAGGCTGTGCCGCCGACATTGGTCTCTGTGTATCGTGAAATCTCGTACATGGATTGAGCGGTACCAGTTTCAGCCGCAAGATGGATAACGCACTTGACGTCCGAGAGCGCCACCTCCCAATCACAGGGTCTGCAGACGTCGCCACGAAAGACTTCTACATCAGTGCTTCTGAGCAGCGACAACGAGGAGAGATTGGGAACGGCCCCGTGAATTTGCGGGCTTAGATTATCGAATAGAACGACTCTTTGGCCGATCTCCACCAGCCGTTTGGCAACTTCACCGCCAATAAATCCAAGGCCGCCAGTAATCAATACTTTATCAACCGACACCGAGATATCTCCCTTGTGTAGCTTAGTCTATCGATTGCAGATTCGGAAATGTGCCCACGCTACTTGCTGACAACCTCACACGCGTCACTTGCGCGAGGGATGAACTTCACGCGTCCGGACAAACCGAGTTGATCAATTAGCGCGATAGGCTCTGCATTTGACGGTCCCTCCACCCATTGCGAGGAGACTGTAGTCCTGGTTTATCCCGATGCGTGAAGGCCGAAGTGCGGGCGCAGTATCGGGTGATTTTCTGCTGAATGTGGGAATACGGCATCAAGTGTAAAAACTCGATGATCTGCTGCGAGCCTATGAAGTCAGGTCTGCCTTCAGAAACATCTCTTGCGGGGGCCGACACACTCATTACGTCTAATGTTCAAATCGCGAGAGGTTCCGTGATCCGGGCAAATTCTGTGGTTCGCAAAGGCATGCTCGATCACTGCGTCGGAGCTGGCAACACTGCAAATCCTCTTACGCTATGACACGGAAAGAGGCCGTTGGTGGTCGGAAGCGAACTCAGACTTATCGGTGACCAGGCTATCCAACACTGTCTGAACATCTTCTATCGAGACTTGCAGAATGCAGTGCTGTGTATTCTGCTGACAGGTTGGGAAACAGGGAGCCATGGGAGCTGTCGGTTGCAGCACGTGCACCCGAGGCCCGGCAGGCCGAAAACGTAGCGGCGAATTGGTGTGATCCACCGTGCAGGACGAAGGAAAAGGACTGATCACAATCGTTCTGACACCCAAGCCACCGGCAATATGAGCTGGACCGGAGTCATTCCCCAAAAACAATACCGCATCCGCAATAAGATCCAACATCTGAACAGGATCGGTCTTGCCTGCCGTCGAATAGGCGCTCTTGCCCACGGCATCCGCCAACTGCTGGCAGAGCCTTATGTCCCCAGGTCCACCAACTACGATCACGCTGAGTCCGAATCTCTCCTCAAGTGCGCGACCAATCGCTGCGAACCGCGTTATCGGCCACATCCTCCGAGGATTAGTCGCCCCAGGCGAGAACACAACATACTTCCCCTCGACGGGGGCAGACATTTTCACCCCCCGAGCCTTGCGGTGCTCCACAATTGACTCTAAGGCACGAATCGGATTTTGAGCAAAGTGGACCCCGCTCCCCGGCTCCAAGCCGCAACGGCTCAAAACCCGCGTATACCGCACAGTCTCATGCTCGTTCGCTCCCCCTTGAGCGGCGATAGTATAGAAGCGATCAATCCCGACTGAGCCACCACCAGAGCTTTCGGAATACCCGCAACGGATGGGAGCACCAGTAAGGTAGGCCAAATAGGCCGAGTAGATCGAATCAGCAGAGTTCCACCGCGGCGCAACCGCTAGGTCGTAGACGGTATCAGCGATCTCAGCCCGGAACAGTTTAGTTGCATTGGACAATTCGGCGTAAGCTGCAAACCAAGATTGTCGAAACCGTGACCTCGTCAGCCTGAAGGTCCGGCTCACATATGGAATCTCCTCGACGATTGCCCCCATTGAGACCCCCACAGCGACATCAATCTGCGCTTCCGGCCAAAGCTCATGGATGCGATCCACTAGCGTTAGAGAAAGGATCAAATCGCCAACGCTATGATATGGAAACGAGAAGAAGATGCGTTGAATCGTCGCCGAGGGTGCTATGCGTAACTTCGGCAATTTACCCAAACTCCTGAGGATCTTAACGCGTGCTATTAGAAGTCGAGGTAGGATTCCTGTCCTCATCACACTTTTTAGAGCCGCTTTCAGCACCGTTTTCCGCCATCCTTCAGTCTGCATTGTTTGCCGGCAAGACATGATAGACCTTCCACGTCCGTGGTCCTACAAGCACAAGAATAATAGACTAAGGTGTGTTCACACCGCGGGCCGGCAGAATAGCTCTCAAAGTCTTTCATTGATCGTCGCAACCTAAAGGAGCAGTACCAACTTGCCGGACGACGAGAATATACCGTCGTGCAACCCCAAAAACTCCGCCGTGATCACGGCATTGCTGAAACTTCAATCATAGTTGTTCTATTTGAACGCAATACCACAACGATGGATAAGACAGACTCTGGACAGTGTTGGGATAGTTGGCATCCCAAACGCAACTATTATCCAATAACTTTGCCCTCGGCGATGGCTGGAATGCTGCGGCCCTTTCGGAGGATATCCTTCCAGTTTGCGAGACAGGAGGATTTCGACCAGAAGATTCTTTGTCCCAGAAAATTCATCGTGATTCTAGCAAATTGTTTATTGTTATAACGCTGGTATTGCCTCACTACTCGACCTGCAAGCCAGAAGGTCTGGGCCAGGTTTGCCAGACTGGAGCGATACTGTACGACATAGGCGTTTTCGGCTGCGAGAAAACTGCGGTAGCGCTCCAAGCCCACCTCTTGATCGAAATTCATGCTCGCAAGAGAATGAGACAATTCCACATCACCAGCAATGTACATATATTTCCCGTGCCGATAGAGCGCATGAAAGATGTAGATGTCGGAAAAATCAAGCCAGAATTCCTGGCTGTATCCGTCGACCGCGCGTAAAGCGGATACTCGCATCACAGTTCCGCTGTTTGCCGCATACGCTTCCTTCCGGTAGATCCCGGAGACTGACCGGGGGATCACATGACTGCGAATGAACCGCCCAAGCTTCCGTGGCGAAAACAGAGAGTCATGAGAGCGGACGAAGGGTACGATTGTTGCGATGCTCTGGTCGCTCTCAACTTCCTTGGCGTATCCCAGCATGCGTCGGAGATAATGCGCCGTCACGATGGTGTCCTGATCCAAGAGCAAAAGCCATGGAGTACCGATCGATTCGGCATGTGCCAACGCCCTGTTATAGGCTCCCGCGACTCCGACGTTTTGATCTGAAAAGTTGTACTGGAAGGGAAAACTAAGCTGTGGATTCTCAAGTCGCATAGGGCTGTTGTCCCACAATAGGACGTCATAATTGCCAAGCAGTTCAGGCTCGGATGAGAATGCCTCCGACAAACTCCGAAGCGTGTGCGATTGCTCAATAGGCGTTTTGTAGCGGACGACAATCGCAAGGATTTTCATGACTGAGTTGTGTGGCTTGGAAATGTTAGGTCGCAGCGTCCGGCAGCCTTGAGGTGAGGGCCGCCCTGATGGACTAACCGAGATCTCGCTTCCAAGCGAATCTCTGAATACTCTCTCGTTACGCGCCCCTAAGCGCTTCCTAATTAAAACATAAGTCTGCGTCTTGGCTTATCGAATATGGCTGCCCCCTGCTTCTTTGGGCCCTTTGAATCCCGGGCATAGAGCCATCGGTTGCCCGCGCTTCCTTGAGTAGCGCTGTCAGTCCAAAAACCTTGAGCACATTACGAATCCTTTGATAATGTCGATTGCAGGGACAGGTGCCGTAAAGTGAACAAACTCGGAGGAACTGCAAGGCTCAGGATCGCTGCGGCGGCGTAGAGAAAGGGGGCAACGAGTATTACGCTTCCAATATCCATCATTAACACCCCGATATCAGTCAGAGCCGCTACACATGAGATAGCCAAGAACACATATAGTGGTTCAATCGCGCTGCCACTGCGTACGAACCTCGGGATACGATTGCGAACGAAACCAACCATCATGCCGAGCATTAGCGAATAGAGCGTGGCGCCGAAAACCCCAAGATAGACAACTCCAAATACGTTGTGTCTGGGGTTGGGCCCCACAAAATCAACAGAGCCGTAAACAGCGCGAAAGATCTGAAACCCCAGGGGCTCTGGCAAGCTTGCTGGAGGGACTAGGCGGAACATGGCAAGTACACTGCCAAAGAGAGCAAGGAATGCTCCTCTAGGAGAAAGAGTGTCAATGATGTGCGTCGGATATGCCATAAAGAACACATCGCCGTTAACTGCAAGCCGTTGGAGCAGTACGAAAATTGACCCATCAATAGTGCCCCCTCCTGCTTTCACGCTAACGATGAGGATTGCTCCGACTACCGCAGCGATCATGATAGTTTTTTGTAACCGCCCTAAAAACTTTTCAGCTATTGCACCTGACCGCCTCCCCTTAAGCATGAATCGGGAATAGAAGATCAAGAAGATGACCTGTATGAGTCCAGACCTACTGCCAGACAAAGCTACCGACGTAAGCAGTGCGACTCCTACAAATATGTCGGATAAATGAATTCGTTGTCCAGTCTCAGTGTTGCGGGCAAGGCGATATATCAATAGGTAGCCGCTAAAAGACCAGGTTACACCAATGATATGACCCAAGGCGCCTATCCCGCCGCCCGCAGCATAGTATGAAAGGCGGCTGTCTGAGAGAAAAGGAATACCGAGAGTGGCATAGCTAACCGCTTGTGTCAGAATGAAAGTAGTTGCAGAGACCATATATAATGCATTAAGAAACCGTCTCTGTCCGCCTCCCTCGACAGCTCGAATGTTTAGCTTATTGAAATTGATAGGTTTAAATAAAAGAAGTCCGATAAAAAAGGCGCATTCGGTGCACAAAAACTGAATAAAATATCTTGTGTCGATTAGACCACGCCACCAGAGAAACACGGGACAGGTTGCGGCAAAGGCGCCAAACACGGTCGCGTAAAATAGGGGATCGAAAATAGAGTAAAATTGCTTGCGCAAGATAAATATGTAGCAAGCAATAGTGACGATCATTATCAAAAAATAAGTGCCCGGAGCTTCGCCAACCGATGCAAAATACTCAAGATACGTCATCGCTTCCCCTGAACACCGTCTATCGCTAGATGGGCTAATCCTTTCATCCGATGCCATACATAGCACGCCGGGGGCAAGCACTCACGAATGATATCGGCCTGATCGAGTATAAATTGTTCATCAGTACAAACTGAACTGATCCCGGTGAGATTGTTATAATTTGCAACCACTACAGGTATGTACTGGAAACTGAAGTGCGGGTTAGAGTAACATCGCATGTTAAACTCCCAATCGGCAAGTATCCGGTACCTTATATTAAACTCGCGCCATTCGAACAATGCACGAGGATAAAATATAGCCTGCTGGCAGATGTTGCGGCGTAGCAGTTGCCATGGTCGCACGGGGGTCTGAGTTATTGCTTTTAGCCCTGGGGCGTAAACAGTGCCAAAATAGATGATCCGCTCATCCTTGAGGTATTCGGCCACTATTTCCAGGCAATTGCGCAAAGTGTCATCAGACCCAAGGAAGTACACCCACTTACCGCGAGCGAGGCGAATTGCCTTATTCATTGCATCGTAAATTCCATTGTCCGGCTCGCTGATCCAGTAATCGATCGCGTCTTCATACCGGCGGAGTATGTCGAGTGTCCCGTCAGTTGATCCGCCGTCGATGATGATATATTCGACATTCTTATAACTCTGGTTCAGTACGCTAAGTATGCTTGTCTCCAACTCCTTTTCGCCGTTGAAGACAACGGTGACCACCGTAAAGAGAGGACAATCCGGCCTCATCGGTGTCGAGAGCCGTTTGCCGCCAGATGTGGATGCATGATCGAGTTGCATTGCGGCTCCTGATGGATACTCCGTTCGCGGGAGCAGTTCTCCTCGGACTAGGAGAGGATTCGATTCTCTGACATCCTATTCATGATATCTCAGTAGGTGTGTGCGAATTCCTGCCGTCATTCGGGACAACGCTCCATTGACTTGTCCTGCATCGGCGGCGTCGTGTCGCACTTCGCATCGATTGTATGCAGCCTCCAGGGAGCCGGCCAGATCTTCGGGATCCTCTGACGGAAAGAAGAAGCTCCACTCTGGTGTTTGCTCCCGATGTACAGAGATGTCGGAAAGTACGATCTGATTCCATGGACTTGGTCTCTTCGACGCTGGTGCTCCAACCCTCAAATCGCGAGGGATCGATAAAGGCGACTCAATAGCACATAAAATTCTCGATCCGCTAATGCTTTGACCAATGGAGTCAATGACTCGTGCGGCACGAGAATGTTCCAGTCACGGGCCGAAGTATTGTGCTAATTGCGTTCCACACTTCTTCCTCGGTGATTCGATCGATACACGGCACTGGAACCCCATTTGAACGCGTGTAAATACAGTGCCAATTGCAACCAAAGCATGGCATCTGGTGGGTAATTGCGTATGGCAACGAGCGGCCATCCGTTTGTTCAACTAGGTAAGGCATAAAACGTCCATAATGGCCACCGCCCAAGATACACACCGTCGGCACTCCAGCAGCAGCCGCAATGTGCACTGCAGAAGTTTCGTTTGTCAACAGTAATTGCGCTTCGGAAAGAATGGCCGCCAACTGTGGCAGATCTGTGCGTCCGGCCCAGTTCATTAGTGGGGCTCTGCTCAGTCCGCAGATGTCCTCGGCAAGCTGACGGTCCACGTTTCCGCCGCATATCACCCCATGCCATCCGGTCTCATGGTAAAGTCGCGCAGCTATCTGGACAAAACTGGCCACGGGCCATTGCCTGCCATCCCAACTTGCGCCCGGAAATAGAACATAATAGCGCTGATCCTGCTGCATTGCAGCAAGGAACGATTCGCCTTTCCGAAGAGTGCTCATTGCACGTAAATTCGGTGCTTTGGCCAGAAAGCTGATCTCTCCCAAACCTCGTATAAACTCGGCATTGCGCACCAGTTCCATGCAGGGTGCTGGAGTGGCAGATATCAGGCGCGTGTACCAGCGGTCGCTGATACGCTTTTGCCATGGCGATATGTTCGAGTTGTCACCAGCGGAGCCAATTCGTTCACTTGCACCGGATATGCGAACAACAGCATCTCCCCAAAAAAACTCCCGCGAATAGGTTGGCTGCACGGCAATCGAGCATTTCAGCTTGCGAATACGACGCCCAAGACGAAACCTGTACAGCGGCTCCTGTTCATATTTTCGTCGGTCCAGGGCAATCACATCGTCGAAGATTGCAAGTTCTTTTGCCCATTCCGCCCAGGCTGCATTCGCTACAAGCACGACGCTCTTACCTTGTGCCTTGTAGTGCTTTACCGTGGCCTGAGCGGCATCCAGCCATAGAACGAAATCACCAATGGCGTCAAGACGGATTAATAGCACACTATCAGGACGAAGCGTCCCCTTCTGCATCAACACTACTAAGGTGTCAACACAGAGTTGTGTCACATATCTCATCCTTCTGTGCACAACCTCGAGCAATTTAAACATCTCCAGAGTCCTGTAAACTTTAGCGTGCGGAATCACACTATGTTGCTAAGGGTAACCCCCAATCCAATGCCTGCATTGACATAGGGGAAGAGCGATTATTTAGCAGCTCTATCAATGTTCATCTCGACCAGCGTATCGCACACATTTTTGTGAACAGAAGCAAATACATCGAAGTAGGGGAGTAGAGGTGAAGTTCCACCTGCTATGTTCTCCAGCCCCCGCAAGAAGATGTGATCTGGATCGGTAACAGTACAGTACAGGTCCCCACGATTTGTAAAAAACACAAAATAGCGATACCCCAAACCCGCCAGATAATTAAACCCTGCCTCAACGCTGTCCATAGCCTCCAGCAGTAACTTCGGGAATAATTCAAAATAAAGTGCTGGCTGGTACGTCCTTAATAGGTTCTGCCCCGAACGTAGAACGTGAAAATCGTAGCCCTCGGTATCCACCTTAATGAGGTCAGTCCCGTAGCTTGTGGCAAAACAATTACTGGCGGTGTCCAAGCGCACCAGTTTGCCGTCGCGCTGTTGCGACTGACTATCCATAATATCCTGTCGCTTCGTCGATGGATTTGCCCGACCATCATCCTGGAGCCAGACGTCCGCGCCTTCATCTTCTCCAATAAATATCTGCCTAACCTGGACTCGGTCGTTATCAGCATGATTTGCTGTACAGAATTCAGCAATCGCTGGATCCGGCTCAATGCATAGATAGTGCCAGCGTGCGGGGCAGCTCTGCTCCAAAATAGCAATTGTGTCACCAATATTAGCGCCTACATCAATAACAGCCAGATGAGCATTACTAGTGCTTGAGTGGACTATAGCCTCCGCCGCTAGGCCAAAGGGCCGGTTGTATTGGGGAAATAAGGCCATCGTGGCAGGCAGGGGATGCCTTGCCGGCATAGCGAGGCTCTGTCCATAGACGGTCGCAACTACTGCCTGGTCGTTACCTACAACCCGCAGGATCGGCAACACTGCTTTGAGCGCCGCACGGGCCAAAGAACGACCAAGCAACCCCGAGTGAGCGGAAAGTGAATGTAACGTTATCGTTGCATCAAATGTACACTGCGCAAGTTTAGACCGAAAAGCACTCATTATAAGCATAACCCTTGGTTACTGTAGTCTATTCATAACTATCCAACCGCATAGATGGTATAGGTGGCTTTACCGCATTTGCCAACCGGCCGACGACACGCGGGACATACAGGCTATACGGCAATACGACCGTAACCATGTAAGCGCAAAGCGTAGCCCAGGGAATACCGGATATTCCATAGTGATGTATGAAAGTAATCTTTGTTGCCAGGCAGGCTACTCCAAAGACCGTCGCGACCACTAATTGTATTCGTATGATTGCCGCTCCATTCATAAACATAGCAAGGGCATCTCCGCAACAGCTTATGACCGTCCAAATAGCAAGTCCTAGCAGTAGGAGGAAGGGCGGATGTATACGGGAGCCAACCCACCAGTAGAGAAGCCTGTGGGATAAGAACAGCAAAACTCCTGACGCTACAGAGGTTGCCGCAAGAACAATCAGCAGAGAGCGGCCAAGGGTGTGCCGCACCCACTTGATATCGCCACGAGAGACGGCCTCACCGTAGGCGGGCCAAAGGGGAGCGACCAGCATGGACGACATCATCGCGATGAGCGCGAACATACGTTGCGGGATCGCAAACTCGGGCACATTCACTGCGCCGAGCGTACGGGCAACAATGAAGTTGTCCGCCGAGTAAGAGACAGCAGACACCACTTGGAGCACGAAGAACAAGCCGCCGAGCCTCGCGATCTGGGAGATGGCATCGCGGGATACAAGCTCCCGGCTTGGTCGCAGGTCGGGGCGAACGAAGCCGAAGAAATGGATGGCATTCAGCGCAGTGGACACAATCGGTGCTCCGGCGATGGCGATCACTAGTACGGGCAGGCTCACATGCAGCCAGATGCCGCCTAGAACGCCGATAAGTCCCGTGACGCTCCCGCACAACTGCCAAAGACCGTAGCGATACCCCTGTTGCAGGCCAAGTTGCACCCGCTGTACCACGTCCATTGAGATGTTCAGCGCGAAGCAGATGGCGAAGACCGCCAGCGCGGGGCCTGCTTCCGCACGGGCCTGTGGCGAATAGACGCGGAAGAAATTCGCCCAGTTGACGAACCGGTAGATAGAGAAGAACGACAGCAGAAGGAGTGCGGCGATGGTATTGAGCACAGCGAATCCGCTGGAGACGGCTTTGCGGACGCCTTCCATATCGTCCTTCCCGAAGGCCTTGGCGACGGTATTCAGTACGCCATTACCCACGCCGAAGTCCGCGAACGCTGCCATCGCCAGCACGGAGCTGATGGTCATCCACAGGCCGAATCGCTCATTGCCCAGATACTTGAGAGTGAGAGGGACGGTGATGAGCGAGGTGCCGATCTGCACCACACGCGCAAGTGTGGAAGTGCCCCCGGTCAGCAGTGCTCGGCGATTCCTCTCGGCCCCACGCTCATGGTCCTCCAGGCTGCCTTGGTTCCGGAGATGCAGCAACTGCCGAATCCTCCGTATAGCTGACTGGATCACTCAACGACCTCTGTAACTTCGCCCGGATATTCCTGCGCCGCATTGTGAATGTCCGAATATTCTCGGTAGACAGCAGCGAGTCCCTCGCGCAGAGAGATGCTCGCCTGCCAACCAAGCTCCTTCATCCGAGATACATCAAGCAATTTCCGCGGCGTTCCATCGGGCTTCGAGGTATCAAAGGCCAGCCGGCCTTTGAAACCCACAACCTCGCCAATAAGCTCCGCAAGCTCACGCACCGTCAGATCTTCACCGCAACCAATGTTGAGCAGGGGTGCCAGCGACTTGGAGTCAATGATGGGCCCATACACCGCATCCGGCAGATTCATCAGGAAGACACAAGCGTCCGCCATATCGTCACTATGCAGGAACTCCCTCCGTACCGTGCCTGTCCCCCATACGGAGACTTCGGATGCACCCGCCACCTTCGCCTCGTGCATCTTGCGCAGCAGAGCGGCGAGCACATGGGAACCTGCCAGGTCGTAGTTGTCGTTCGGTCCATAGAGATTGGTTGGCATCACCGAGATGAATTGCGTTCCGTATTGGCGATTGAAGGCCCAGCAGGTTTCGATGCCAGCAATCTTTGCCACGGCATAGGAACGGTTGGTCGGCTCCAGCGGCCCGGAGAGGATGTACTCCTCCCGAATCGGCTGGGGACAGTCACGCGGATAGATACAGCTTGACCCGAGAAACAGCAGACGCTTTACCCCGAAATCATGCGCCGCCTGTATAACATTGGCCTGGATGTTGAGGTTATCCTGAATGAATTCTGCTGGACGTGTGTTGTTCGCCAGGATGCCACCCACCTTTGCCGCCGCGAGAAACACATACTCCGGACGCTCTTCCGCAAAGAAGCGAACCACCGCCGCTTCATCGGTCAGGTCCAACTCTGCATGACTCCGCGTAACTATCTCAGCGCAACCTTCACCCTCAAGCCGTCTCATGATGGCCGAGCCCGCCAGCCCCCGGTGTCCCGCTACATACACTTTGGAGCCGATCAGAAGGGAACTATTCGTGATATTCATAGGCGCTGTATCCGTGCTTCTTGACAAGTTGATCTCTCTCAGCCGCCAACAGGTCGGCGTCAACCATTTCTTTCACAAGTTCTTCGAAGCTGACTTTCGGCTTCCATCCCAATCGCTCATGGGCATAGCTGGGGTCACCCAGTAAGGTCTCCACCTCCGACGGACGAAAGTACCTCGGATCCACCGCAACTACCGTGGAGCCGCTCTCATCCATCGCTCTTTCTTCTACTCCTTGGCCAACCCAACTGAGCCTGATACCAAGGATCTCGGCCGCCAGCGTTACAAACTCCCGCACGCTATGCTGCACCCCGGTAGCGATTACAAAGTCCTCCGGCTGCTCCTGCTGAAGCATTCGCCACTGCATCTCCACATAGTCGCGCGCATGACCCCAATCTCGGAGAGCACTCAGGTTTCCCAGGTACAACGTATCCTGCAGACCCAACTTGATGCGCGCTAATGCCCGAGTGATCTTGCGCGTCACAAATGTCTCGCCCCGCACCGGTGACTCGTGATTGAAAAGGATGCCGTTGCATGCATACATGCCATAGGCTTCACGGTAATTCACAGTGATCCAGTACGCATAAAGCTTCGCCACCGCATACGGAGACCTGGGATAAAACGGCGTCTTTTCGGTCTGCGGAACCTCCCGCACCAATCCGTATAGCTCCGAAGTCGAGGCTTGGTAGAACCGCGTCTTCTTTTCGGCTCCTAATATTCGAATAGCCTCCAGCACCCTCAGAGTTCCCAGCCCGTCAATGTCCGCCGTGTACTCCGGTTGTTCGAACGACACCGCAACATGGCTCTGCGCGCCTAAATTGTAAATTTCGGCCGGTTGAACCTTCTGCATAATATGAAGCAGACTGCATGCATCAGAAAGATCTCCGTAGTGCAGGACGAAGTTCCTCTTTTCGAAATGGGGGTCTTCATAAAGATGGTCGATACGGTCTGTGTTGAAGAGAGAGCTGCGCCGCTTGATGCCATGGACTTGATAGCCCTTGCGAAGAAGAAACTCCGCCAAATAAGAACCGTCTTGCCCGGTTACGCCGGTGATTAAAGCAATCTTCGCCACGTTATTCTAATGACCCCGTTTTGTTATGTGTCCCAAGCCTTGATTCTACCGTAAGCTCGTGGCTCAGATGCCTCCCAGCCGTCGGTTGCGTGGAGTGTTCTAGGCGGGAACGCAAATAGGCAATCGCCCACCTTCATGCAACGACGCGGATTCCTTGTACTGGATTTGTTAGGTTCGCGTACATAAAGCTGCCTACACTTTTGTGACAGTAGCTGCAAATGCACTGAGTCTCAAAAGCTCCCGGCGTCCCAGGCTGCACATCATCCGGGGCCACACAAGCGCTCCCGTGTCGATCACTTCTGCCCGACTGTGTTCAGCAGGCTGGTTCATCGTTACCGATGGATGCGATCTTATCCTTCCGCTAACATGACCAAATGCATGTACTAGTTCGTGTCTCTGAACACGCCGTAGTTACGGTCCACCTATCGCCCGGCAATTCAAGATCACAGGCGTTTAGCTGAGAAAGCCCTGCGCAGAATGCTGAGTTTTTGGGTGCCTTCTGGGTCGGCCTTTAGGCGTTGCAACGCAGCCTGAAATAGTGCAAGGAAAGCTCCGATAAAGAATCCCGCTACGGTAGCCCCGAGCACAATAAGGCTGCGCTTCGGAAAAGACTTCCTATCTGGCGGAATCGCCGGGTCAACCACCTGAATCACCGCGCCCTCCTTCGCCTCATCGAGCTTCGCCAACTCGAACTGCCGCGCCAGGATGTCAAAGATCGTCTCATAGTACTTCACGTCCCGGAGCCTCCGGACATATTCCATCCCAGCCTGGGGAACTAGCCCCTTGGGGATCAGGACTTCGCTCCCCGAGTTATCTTCGGAGCCTCCCAGCTTAGCCAGTTGCGCTCGCAGCCCAGCCAATTCCTGTTGCGCCTGAATCAACTCCGAGTTCTGTCCGGTTGCGTACGTCTGCATTCCCTCGATCTGCACCTCGCGTGCCGTAATCTGCGCGCGTAGAGTTGCCGCGGATTCGATCAAGGCTCGTGCCTGACTATCCGGTTGGATGACGCCTGTCTTCTGCTCCGTCTGTTCGAGCGCTACCTCGGCATTGGCCAGGTTGTTCTTCGCCTGCTCGAGTTCTCGTTGAAAAAATAGTCTGCGCTGCGACGCTTCTGTAATGGCAAGATGTTGCGACAGATCGCGATATTCTTCCACATAGCCGTTGGCAAGCTCTGCAGCTTTCTGCGCGTTGTGATCTTCAACCGTGATATGAATCAAACCATCTTTGCCAGTACCATCGACTGTTGTGTGGCCCTGGAATACCTTTCGCGCGTCCGACAGATAGTGCGCGTGGTATTCCTGCATCAGACCATATCGCTGCACCATGGCATCTTCCACTGTTCGACTCTGTAGCATCGCGACGTAACGGTCGTTCGGATTCTTGAGGCCGAGACTGCCGCCCGCCAAAGCCGCCACCCCTCCCAGATTGCCAAGTGATGCCATCGCGGCGCCCATCGAGGAACTCTCCTGCGGCGGCAGCAAGGTAACAGTCGCGGTGTAGCGGACCGGCAGAATCATCGAGAGGATGACCGCAAGAACAGCGAAGACTCCCGTTACCCGCAGCACAGTGCGCTTGCGTTCGGCGAGGACAATCAGTAAATCAAGCAACGAGATTTCCTCATCGTCCGCGGCGCCGCGATCCGCCGACGTCACGGCAGGAGGCGCATCAACTCGTTCGTTCACGGTCGGCAGTGGGGAATTGGAAGTCATAGAATTCCTGCAAATTCCTGCTATTGAATTACGGCAATTGCCGCAGCCCCCAGCGCTAGCGATGAGAACAGCTGCGAATAGGCAAGTACGGTACGCAACGTTCCGGGTTTGTACGTCTTTTCCGGCACTACAATCGTATCGCCGGGATACACCCGCACGTCCTTAAACTTGGCCGCCCACAGCCCTTTTCCAAGGTCGCTGCTGACCACTTCGCCGTCCGCGCGAATCAGGAACGAGTGCTTGTAATCCGCGTCCCGGTTCGGTCCTCCTGCCAACCCCAGGTATTCGCCAACCCGCCGGCTCGTGGAGTACAAAAAGGAGTTCTGATCGTACACCGCGCCCACCACGTTAACCGTCGCCGGCACCGACGGAACGCTGAAGTGGTCGCCATCCTCCATCGAAATCTCGGGAAGGGAAACGGTTCCGCTGCTCGTCGGCACAAACGTCAGCACAATACGCCCGGTCGCGCGAATCCGCCGTAGGTTCGTCAGCAGGTTCTGCTCATTTGTCTGTGCCGACAGGTCTGCCGCTGCATCCTGCGGGGATCCCGTCCCTGACGCCGCGATCGCCATATTGCTGCGCTGGATCTCCATGCTCAGGTTCTGCACGTATTCATCAATGCGCGCCTGCTGTAGCGCCCGCGTCGATTCGCGTGTGTACTCCGAGCCGTACAAGTACGCATTCGGAGTGAAACCTCCAGCCCGCTCCACCAGGTGGTGGAACGTCTCTCCCGGTTGCACCGAGTACACGCCCGAATGCACAAACTCTCCACTCAGCGTCACCAGCTTCGTCTGCTGCGCAATCGGTACGCGGATGTCAGCCTCAGAGAAAATCGAGACCACATCGCCCGCCTGTAACTCCATATCCTGCGAGGTGTCATGCTGCAGCACCAGCTTGCCCAGGTCAAACGAAATCAGCGTCGTCTTCAGCGTGTCCGGATCCTGGCGCTGGATCACTGCATAATCCCAATCAATTTCCGGAGCAAGTTTTTTCACCTCTGTGCGCTGCGCCGGCGCTGGGCCATTGAAAACTCCCGACTGCTGTGCTGCCAGTGACGAGTTGCTCGCCTGCTGCTGCGCATTCAGCCGCTGGTTCTGTTGCGAACCATACTGCCCCTGCTGCGAACCATCCGCGTTCTGCCCCACCTGGTCTTGCGCTAACCCATTTTGGCCATCACGCAAGCCTGCAGTGTTGTTCGGCCCGTTGTTAGGAACTCCATTCGCGTTCCCGTCCAGATTCTGCTGCGAGCCATCTTGGCCCTGCTGTCCGTTTATTCCTCCCTGCGACCGCAGCCTCAGCGTGACCGCGTTGCCATCCGTCGGCTGCCGCATGTTGGAGAAGTAGGGAATTGGCTCAAACTCCGGAGCAGGCAAGCCAAGCTGCGCTCGCTTCCACCAGTAGTTGCGTGTGATCAGGGAATCCCTATCCGGAATCAGATCGCTCACACGCATGCCCGCATGCCACGCAAACCGTCCGGGATTCGCGATATTGCCGCGCAGTGTCACCGTCTTCTGGTACCGCGCCACAATCGAGTACACGTGCACCAGATCACCATCCGCCATGGGCGTCTTCAGGCCGTTGGCATCGTAGGCGACTTCCATCGCAAATCGATCGTGATGCTCAGAGATGCGCTCGATCGAGACGCGTGCTTCCGCCGCCACGGCCGACACACCTCCCGCATCCGCAATCAGCCCGTCCAGCGACTCGCCCTCCCGCAGCTCATAGATCGCCGGCGTCCGCACGCTGCCCGTAATCGCAACCTCGGCTCCCACGGCCGGGATGAAGATCACGTCGCCCGGCAGCAGCTTCACATCCTTCGACTTATCGCCATGAACCAGCAGACCGTACAAGTCAAAATCCGTAACAACCTCGCTTCCGCGCCGCAATTCAATGTGCCGCATCGACCCCTGCACCGACGGTCCGCCGCTAGCAAATACCGCATCCACCAGCGTGCTCAGCGAACTCACCGTGTACACGCCCGGACGCCGCGCCTGTCCCGCCACATACACCTGGATCGCCCGAATCTGCCCAATGTCTGCCGTCAAATCGAAGTTGCGATACACCCGCCCAATCGCCTTCCGCAGATGCCCATCCAACTCCGAAAACGGCATGCCCGCTACGTGTGTCGGCCCCACCTGTGGAAGATAAACCTCTCCCGCCCGGTCCACCTGAAGGTTGGCCTGAAAGTTCACCTGACCCCACACCCGTACACGCAGCTCATCCCCCGGTCCAATCACATAATCCGAGGGAACCGGCGTCATGTTCAGCGGCGCAAACGTCGACGGCACACGCCGAAACAAATTCGCTCCAAAGATCGGCAAAACCTGGCTCGTCGTCGAAGCAATAAACTTCTGGAACTCTATCAACGGCTCCGGCGGAAGCAAGAGCTGCTGCTGAGAGTTCGCGCCGTTCTGTTGACCCTGCCGCGAATTCTGCTGGCCCGTATCGGTGTAATTGTTTGAGTTCGGCGTCTGAGCTCCAAACGTTCTGGGCACCCCAGCTCCGTTCTGGGAATTCCC
Organism: Granulicella sp. L46; assembly: GCF_009765785.1. GTDB lineage: Bacteria > Acidobacteriota > Terriglobia > Terriglobales > Acidobacteriaceae > Granulicella. The sequence continues at coordinate 143,115 of NZ_LMUT01000003.1, read as the reverse complement.
ATTGAACTGCTGACCGTTGCCCTGGTCTTGCCCCATGCAGTCCGCAGAGCTTGCCAGCGCCGGGTCGGAGCAATCCGGATTCGTAGAAGTTTGTGAGCTATCTGGATAGCCTGAAGGAGTCGATTGCTGCTGTTGCTGCTGCTGCGCGCTCGCAGAGACCACCAGCACAGGCATTAGGAAAAAAAACCCAAGCTGCCTCACCATTCGGAGGGAAATTTCGGTTCGACAACGGGCAGGGCCAGGGCTCCAAACTCCGCTGCCCACGCCATACTTAGGGTCACTCATTCTGCTCCGAGTCTACCATGATCAACCCTCATATCCTGCTCCACAGCAGCCATCCCAACCCTCCTACCGGACCTCCACTCTCGAGCCTCGCAGCACCGCGAAGTCGCACCCTCACAGCGCCTCCGCGGATCCATCCCGGCGACTCACTCCTCCTCCCAATCCATGCTGCGGAGCACAGCCTTCTTCCACTGCTTGCACAGCCGCGTGCGTCTCCCCGCCTCCATTTGCGGCTTCCACACCTGGTCCATCTCCCAGCTTTCGGCGAGCTGTTCCGTCCCCGTGAAAAACCCCGAAGCCAGACCCGCCGCATACGCTGCACCCTGCGCTGTGGTCTCCCGCATCGCCGGCCGGATCACCTCGCGATCCAGAATGTCTGCCTGAAACTGCATTAGCAGATCATTGACCACCATCCCTCCATCCGTCCGCAGTTGCGCCAGCGGAATCCCCGCGTCGGCCTCCATGGCTTCCACGAGCTCGAGCGTCTGGAAAGCCGTAGCCTCCAGCACCGCCCGCGCCAGGTGGCCCTTATTCGCATAGCGCGTCAGCCCCACAATCACCCCGCGCGCATCGTCCTTCCAGTACGGCGCGTACAGCCCCGAGAACGCCGGCACAAAATACACCCCGCCATTGTCCGTCACCGTCTGCGCCAGCGCCTGGATATCCTCACTGCGCTCAATCAGCCCCAGGTTATCTCTGACCCATTGCACCAGCGCGCCCGTAATCGCCACGCTCCCCTCCAGCGCATACACCGGCCTCTCCCCGCCAAACTGATACGCCACAGTCGACACCAATCCGTGCGTCGACACCTTCAGCTCCCCCGTATTCATCAGCAGAAAACATCCCGTCCCGTACGTGTTCTTCACCTGCCCCGGCCTGAAGCACGCCTGTCCCACCAGCGCCGCCTGCTGATCTCCCAGCACCCCGCAGATCGAAACCCCCGCCAGCGCCCCACTCTTCATCTCTCCATAGTGTTCGCTGCTCGACCGAATCTCCGGCAGCATCCCTCGCGGAATCCTCAGCAACTCGAGAATCTCCATGTCCCACTCGAGCGTCCGCAGATTCATCAACTGCGTCCGGCTCGCATTCGTCACGTCCGTCACATGAACGCCCCCGTCCACGCCCCCCGTCATATTCCAAAGCAAATAACTATCGACATTCCCAAACAGCAGCTCGCCCCTCTCCGCATCCGCCCTCGCCCCCTCCACATGATCCAAGATCCACGCAATCTTCAGCCCACTAAAGTACGTACTCAGCGGCAGCCCCGTCGTCTCACGCAGTCGATCTTTCCCACCCTTACGGCTCAACGCCTCCACCCCCTCGGCCACCCGCGTATCCTGCCACACCAGCGCGTTGTAGACGGGCACGCCCGTGCGCTTATTCCAAACCACTGTCGTCTCCCGCTGATTCGCAATCCCCAGGGCATGAATGTCCTTCGCCAGAAGCCCCCGCGCCCCGGCCGCCTCTTCGATCACCTCCTGCGTGCGTCGCCAGATCTCCAGCGGATCATGCTCCACCCAGCCCGGCCGCGGATAAATCTGTTCATGATCTCTCTGCGCAACCGACACCACCCGGCAGCGACGATCAAAAATGATGCATCGCGTACTCGTCGTCCCTTGGTCCAATGCCGCGATATAACCCGCAACGCCGCTGCTCATCGACATCTCCTTTAGCGCAAACCCACAGTTGCTGTACCCGAGGTTTTTGCCTTTCTTTCTATGATCCCCTTGGGGAATCTGCTTCTGCCTTTGCCGTTGCTTTTCTTTTTGTGATTCCCTTGGGGAATCTTCTTCTGCCTTTGTCGTTGCTTTTCTTTCTGTCATTCCCTCTGGGAATCTGCTTCTTCTTCTGCCGTTGCCTTTGTCGTTGCCTCTTAGATAGGTCCAGGCTTTAGCCTGGACAACAAACCAACCCAATCGACGGGGCTTTAGCCCCTGGGACTGCGATCCTTGTCCGCCCGATGGAATACTACAGGCCGACATCGCATTCCACGCAAACGCAGCAACGGCGCGTCATCGACGCGCCGTTGTTTTCCAAACTCCAGAATCTCTACGCGAACGAAGAAACCGCCGTCGCTTCATCATCCTTAACGTCGAACACCGTCACCAGCTTCGTGATCACGAGCAGATCCCGCACCCTGCTGGTTAGGTTCAGCAGCTTCAACTCGCCGCCAGAGTTCTTCACGGACGTGTACGAACTTACCAGCTCACCCAGCCCCGAGCTGTCGATATAGTTCACGTCAGCCAGGTTCAGCACAATCTTCTTCTTGCCCTCGGCCACCAGCTTGTGCACTTCCTCGCGCAACGTCGGGCTGCCTTCACCCATGGTGATCTTCCCACTCAAATCAACGATGGTGACGCCGCCCACTTCGCGGACCTTAAATGTCATGCTCATGCTGAAAGCTCCTTCTTCACTCGGTATTTGATCATCTCGATCTCCGTGCCGGGGTTCAACTGGTGAAAGTGTACCTCATCCATGATGGCCTTCATCAGGAATATCCCTCGTCCTGAACTGCGCAGAATATTCTCCGGCGCCAGCGGATCGGGTACCGTATCCGGATCCAGCCCGTGTCCTTCATCAGCAATCTTAATCCGCAGCGCCTCGGCGTTCAGCTCGTAGCTCACGTGGATCTGCTTGGCGGGGTCCTTCTTGTTACCGTGCAGGATCGCATTGATGACGGCTTCGCGCGCCACCATCGCAATCTGGCTGGAACTGTCCTCGTCGAATCCAGCCTCACGCGCCAGCTGCTCGGCCTTCGTCTCCACAGCGTCCACGCTCGAAAGATCAGACTCCAGCGTCATGCTGCCACGATTTGTCGTCGAATCGGTCAAGGCTGTCCGTCCTCCAGTGGAGTGTACCTTGTCCGGCTAGGTAGTCAACAGCGCAAGCCATGAAGCAAACCTCTTACTGCGGAGCCGGCCCCCGCACCACCTGCACAAAATCCTCTGGCCGAATCAGCTTGAAGAACGCCGCCCGCACCTGGTCTGCAGTCAGTTCGTAGTACGTCTTCGCCGCGTGAATCGGCTCATCCAGCGGCAGCCCAATCTCCGCGCGTCCCAGGAACCCATGCGCCACCGCCTCCTCGCTCGACTCACTCAGCGGAATCTGCCGCAGCAACAAAGCCTTAGCCTGGTGTAGCTCCGCGTCGGACACATTCTGCGTCCGCATCTGGTTCAGATCCCGCTGCACCAGCGCTCGCGCCTTCGACACGTTCTCCGCGTTGCAGCCGTACTCCACCGTGTACGTCGCCCGCGTCTTCGAAGCCGACACGCCGACGTTCACGTAATACACATACCCCGCCACCTGCCGCAGGTCGTGATACAGCCGCGTCGCATAGAACCCGCCGCCAAGCACGTGGTTGCCCAGCTGCACCGGATAGTAGTCCGGATCAAACCGATCCAGCTTCAGCTGCAATCCAAGAAACACCGAATCCTGCACTGCCTCCGGATCAGCCACATTCGCAGCCGACGCCTTGTTCACCGGAACCGGTGGCAGCGTCGTCTCCGGCTTCGGCCCCACCGCCTTCCAATCCCCAAACCATTTCTCGATGACCGCCTTCGCCTCATCTGGCTTCACATCGCCAATCACCACGATCGTCGTCAGGTCCGACCGCACCGTGCTGTCGTGATACTTCTTCACATCGTCCAGCGTCACCTTCGCCAGAGTCGCCGGCGTCGTCTCACGCAGCGACGGATCGCCCACGGGCAGCAGTCCCAAATCAAGCGCCCGCGACGTCTTGTACTCCGGGCTCTTCAAGTTCCCCTCGACAAACTGCGACGTCTGCTGCTTCACCACCGCGAACGCCGGCGCCGGCAGGGCAGGGTGCAATTCGTTGTCGGCCAGCAACTCAACACCGCGTGAAAAATGGTCCTTCAGCACGACCACCGAAAACCCATAGCCCGCGCTCTCATTCGCCGCAATATCATCCAGCGCCTTCTGAAACGCCAGCCGATCCATCGTCTGCGTGCCATACGAATACAGCCCGTCCAGCACCCCGGCCACGCCATCCATCCCCTCCGCCGTCTGCAAATCAGAGTTATGCTTCACGCTGCCCATCACCGTCACCGTCGGCGAGATCGGATCGGTCTTAACAATCAGCCGAATCCCATTCGCCAGCGTCGTATCCAGCGAAACCTGCGCATAATCCGTCGGCACCTTCAGCGTGTCCAGAGCACTCGCCGCCCACTCCGGCAACACCACCGGCTTCGTAGGAGCCGACGTGACCTCTTCCGCACCGCCAAATCCCTTAGCAGACACCGGCTGCCCCGTCGGCACCGGCTTCAGCGTCGCCGTCACCGAATTCGCGGGGGTCAAATACTGCTTCGCCACGCGATTCACATCCGCTACCGTCACCTTCTTCAGCGCCTCAACATCCTCATCCGGCGACGTCCGTCCCTCCGCCGCCAGCGCATTCGACCAAACATTCGCCAGCCCCGGAATCGAGTTCCGCTGGAACTCCGCGGCCGCCACCTCGCTCCGCTTCGCCGCATCCACCAGATCTTCCGGCACGCCCTTCGCTGCATAGTTCTCGAGAATCCCGCGCATCTCCGCGATCGAAGCTGCCGCATCCACGCCCGCCGGCTCGGCTACCAGCCCGAACCCGACGCTCGCCATCGGATACTCCTCAGCCATCCCAAACTCCGTGCCCAGCGCTTTGCCCGCAGGCACCATCCCGTACAGATCGCCGCGCTGACTGCTCAGTACATCCGCCAAAATCTGGCTCGCCGCATAATCCGGAGAGTCCGTTCCCGGCAACCGGTACGCAATGAAACCCAGCGTGTACGGCAGATTGCTGTCCAGCGTAAAGCTCTCTGACTTCACCGCGCCCAGTTGGATCGCCGGCCGCTTCGGCAGCTCATGGCTCGGAATCTTTCCGTACATCTCCTTGATCTTCGCCATCGTCGCCGCGGGATCCACATCGCCCACAATCACCAGGATCGCGTTCGCCGGCGTATACCACTTCTTGTAAAACTCCTGCAGCATCTCGCTCGTCGTCTTATCAAACGAGTCCTTCGTACCCAACGGGTCATGCGCATAGGGGGTCCCCGCAAACATATCCCCATTCATCCGGTCGATAAACTTGTACGTAGGATTCGAGAGATCGCGCGCAACCTCCTGCTCAATCGCCCCACGCTCCTTCGACCACTCCTCCTGCGTATTATCCGCACCCCGCAAGCACGCCGCCTGCGCCTCCAGTGCCACATCCAGATCCGCCGAAGGCACCGTCGCGTAATACTGCGTAATATTCTGCTGCGTGTCGGCGTTATTCTCTCCACCCATCTGCGCATAGATCGCCGCAGTCTGATCCGCGGTCATCCCCGTGCATCCGCGGAACGCCATATGCTCCTCCGCGTGCGCCATCCCCGGAAACCCCTCCGGCGTCTCATCCCCACCCACGATAAAGTTCGTCTGCACCGTCACCACCGGCGCCAGCGAATTGCGAATGATCACCACCCGCATCCCATTCGGCAGCGTAGCCCGCACCGTCCCCGTATCGCCCGACGTCTGCGCCACCACTCCAACCGTGCCAAAAGCGGCAAGTCCCAACACCAGTGCAAGAATCTTTCGTGAGGTCACTTAAGTTATCTCCTTATGGCCGCGCAACGTATGAGCATCAGGGAAACCGCGCCAACCCGCGCAGTCTCAACCCTCCCATCATAACGGCACACCACAATATAGGTACCCCGAGGCTTTAGCCTCGGGTCTCATACGCTCGCAAAGGAGAAAGGGCTTTAGCCCTGAGGCATGCATTACCCACACGCCCACCCCTAATGAACCGTCAGCACCGGACACGTCGCCTGCGCCAGCACCTCCAGCGTCACCCCGCGCTGCACATGCGTCAGCCAGAACGAATGCTTCCTCGGCCCCATCACGATCAAATCCGCCTTCACCTTCTCTGCCAGCGCCAATATCGACTCCGCCGGAGCTCCATACGCAATCTCCAGCTCGCAGCCATACGCCCCCAGCGACGACGCAGCCAGCAACCGCTCCAGGTTCTCCCGCACATCCCCCTCCGCCGGCCCGTCCTCCGAATTCTCCCGGCAAGGAATCACATGGCACACGTAGAGATTCGCGTCCCCATGCCCGGCAAACAGCAGTGCCGCCTGCGCCGCTTTCTCCGCCTCAGGCGTAAAGTCCGTCGCATACACAATCCGCCTGAACTCCAGCGGCCCATCCATCGCCGCCACGTGCGGCCCCACCGTCAGCACCGGCTGCGGCGCCTGCCGAATCAGCTCCTCGACCGTCGACCCCACAAACACCCGCTTCAACTGCGCCTTCGATCGCGTCGCCACAACAATCAGATCCGCCTTCTCGGTCTCCGCCGCTTTCAGCAGCCCGCTCCAGCTCGGCCGCACTATCGGTAACTCAGTCCTTGTCCGCAGTCCTTCTGCGGCAAACGTCTTCGCCAACGCCTCCAGCTTCTCCGACCGCACCGCCAGCCGGTCATCCAGCGTTCGCAGCCGCGGCTCAGCGTCATCCAGGTACACATCCGTATCGAACACATGCACCAGGTCCACGCTTGCCGAAAAGCTCAGTGCCAGCCCCTTCGCATAGGTAGCCGCACGCTCGGCCACCACCGAAAAATCCGTGCCAAACACGATCCTCTTCAATGCAATGCCGCTCAACGCCGCCATTGGAGTCATACCCGCTCCTTCTCCCAGCGAATCTCCCAGCGAAAATTTCGCCAGCCCCATCCGCCGGGCCCATCAAGTCTTTCTCTGAGGCATCCAGACCCGCTCCGATTGAAACGTTCACCGCACCGCAAGTATGTGATACCAGTCACCCCATCCCACCCACCCCCCAGGCTCCAACCACCCTCAACGCTCCACCAGCGGTATAATCAGTCTTCTGAGCGGGAGTAGTTCAGTGGCAGAACGTCAGCTTCCCAAAATGGACAAGTCTATTACTTTCAGCAACTTACAAGAGTCGTAAGAGGCGCTAAAGAGTCGTAGCGAGTCAAGTGAAATCTTTACGATGGCATTGAGTGTGGTGTTTGGCCTTTATCCATGCGGGTTTTGTGCAACACCATTTTTGCCACCATCGCACAAAACCACACCATTTAGGGCAGCCGGGTCAAATGCGATTACGTTCTAGCTCTGTGTTTGTTGGGAATCGACGCGCCGCGAAATTAGAGCGCCGGGTGCGCCAGTCCCACACCATTTTCAACACCACTTAGATGGTGTTGATTGGCCGCCCAATAGTTGAAACACGCCCGGTGACAGCTAGCGATCCATGGCGCGAGCGGTGAGGAACATCCATTTGTCTGTGCCGTTATTCTCGAATCCGGGCCAAGCGGCAAGGCTTGTGGAAGGCTTACCAACTCCGGGTGCGATGTTGTCGATGTTGAGGTACCGCTGTTTGCCGTCCGTTTCGTCAATGACAAAAACGTACGCCTTTGGGTCAGACCCTTCAAAACGTTTCATCAATTCACCGACTGTCATTGTTTCCTCCGCCCAGGTGTGCCGGGCCTATTGATTCGGGCAGATCTGGTGCGTGTCGTTGGCTTCGCGATACGTCTTGCGCACGAAGGCCAAGTCACCCAGGCGCTCTGATTCAAGCGTAGCGTATGGAGTGGCTAAAACTCGCTTTCGCGCGGCTTCTTTATCGAACTTATCCCCGCTGTGTTCTTCTACATCCTCAAGCGCATCGTCCAGCATCTTTTGCCGATACGACTGGGCATCGCATAGGTATGACACATCCGTTGCCGAAGACTGGCTGGCGGTTTCAGGGGCCAGTTGACTGTCTAGTGGCCGTTGGTCTTGGGGAGGGCGTTCGTGGGAGCTAAGAAAGGCGATAACTCCGAGTATGACGGCTCCAACCGCAACGAGCTTGAGGGCGTCGGATGCGTTCCAAACCTTGTTGTTTGAGGCCATATTGGACCGAGCATAATCCGACACCGGAATGATGGCAACAGCCGAGCGCACAGTCCTGCCGCGTCCACAGGATATTCGCTTTCTGTTCGCTTATGCTGCGAGGATGAGAGCCCGCCGATTAGCCATCCAGCCCAAAGACCTCGAAACCCCTGCACGCAGTGTCACTACCCAATCCCGCCTAGCGAAATCATGCGCCTGGACTTTGAGCGTATGCGTTGCCCCCGCTGCTTGGCCGTGTTCGTCCAAAGCAGAAGGGGCATCGCCAGCAACTAGGCAGCGAGCCCGGCTGTTAGGCGCAGCACCCCCGGAGATCCTTCGCCACATGGCGCGTTGCCTCCACGGCGTCTGCGGCTTCGTCAAGCAACGCCGTTTGTGCGGTTAGGCCCAACTTCTCAAAGAAGCCAGCGGCGTTGTCGAGATCCCGGAGAATACGATTCAAGCGTTTTTGCGTTTCTTTCATTTTCATTAGTGTGTCCTTTCAGTGGAGCGGATGATTGATGAAAACCACGCTACCGCACGGATTTTATTCTTGTCAAGTGGTGTATTTTGTGTAGTTTGTAACTGTAGTCCTAAAGTGGAGCTATAAGAATGTAGTTATAAGAATGTACTTGTAAGAATGCATTTTTACGCGTCCCGGCCCGCGCGCCTTGACACCGCTGGGCGGCCCGGATATAACCCGTATCAGAGGGCGTATCGCTGTTTTATTTCAGCGAGAAAATGCCTAACTCGCTGTAGGTTTGGTTTTATTTTGTAGTTGACTTCTGTGCTTCTAGTCGGTAAACAGAGGTATAGAGGGCATCGCTACCAACAAGCAGCGAGATGCGCAATAACTCGCTGGACAAACATGCCGCACTTCTGTAAAAGGAGAGTTCAGAGGCAATGCTGCTCATGGAGGCCGGGATTGTGCAATGCCCCTTTACACCCGACCCGAGCGCGGCTATAACACGTCTCAGAAGGACATCGCTTCTGGCATGAGCGATTTATTCAATAACTTGCTTGCTTTATAAACCGAGTTCTTGTAAATACGAGTATAGGGAGACCTTGACACACGTGGCCGCCATGTGTAGATACAAGTATAGATGGAACGCTGGTAATTTACAGCGGAATAGCCGATAACCCGCTTGACATTGCAAGGTGATTTTCGTAAACACCATAAGTAGAGGGAGAAACGAATGGGACTGACCGAACAAGGCCGTGAGAAAGGATTTCAGACGATGAAGGCCAAGCTAGCAAACGACCCGGCTGCGCGTGTACGGCGGGTGCTGGCATCGGGCAGCCCGGCCCGTATCGTCACCCGGGAAATGCCGGTCATTGAAGCCGTGGGCCGCCTTGTGGAGGCCGTCGAGAAAGGACGGACGCTCATGGCCGATGAGGGCTTGAACCGCGATGACATCACAGCCGGGCTTGTCCACTCCACGATTGAGACGGGTGAGTTTGGTTGCAAGTGGCTGCCGGTCGCGTCCGGGCAAATTGGAGAGTACGTCACGGACTTTGAACGTATGGCGGCGCGCGGAACGTTGCTGTTCCTTGGGATCCTCTGGAAGCAGGCGCGCAGTGACGGCGGTGCTTCCTTATGGGTGAAGCCACTCATGGGCGGAGACGCCGCTAAGCAGCAACTCCAGGCCACGATGAACGTTGCAGCGGCACAGATGGGATTCAAGAACTAACAAAGAAGGCTCCCGGACGTTGCTGGACAAAAGCGGTGGCCGGAGGTAAACAGGGGATTAGAGGGACAAACAAAAACGAAGGCTCCGAGGTGCGCTAACACCCCGAAGCCGGTTGGCAAGAAATTGGACGCACGCGAATGCACCGCAATCAGCCTGTCTCATTATACGGCTGACTGCGCTGCTCACAAATTGAAAGGTGAGAGCAATGACAACGTATGAGCATAGACGCGACGAACTAGTAATCAACTCCTCCATCTGCGTGGGTGTCCTCTTAGGCGACATGCCGGGCGATATGGAATTCGTTCCGATTAGGCCACAGCCTGCCACGGACGCGATGCGGGAAGAATTACGTTCGCGCTGGCCCGGCAGGGGCCTGCGTGGTGTTGGCTACATCGGGCTGGTTGACGGCGCGCCGCAGTTGGCCCTCAGTGAACCGTTGGACGGCGGCCAACTTGAGGCGCTGGCTGATGCATTCGCTGCACACATCGGCATCATCGTGAAAAGCGCGATGACCACTGGCAGCTTTGCCGCTGAGATTGAACGCGCGGAAGTGTCTGAGCTGGAGCGCATTTATGCATACAGCGACGGGCCGAAGCACATCCACTAACACCCAAGCTTCGCTGGTCGGAGAAGTAGCTCCGGCTCATGCTCGATAGCGGGTCATGTACTTGACCTGGAGACGTGCAAGATGTGGCAGCGAACTGTAGGGCGGTAACGGGGAGCCGCCCGAGTGTCCTAATTGTTGCTCATGTAAACGGCATGAGTCGCCCGCGATGGCTGCCGGAAATGCACCGGCTTTGTAGGCGCGGACGCGGATGTTGATTACCTACTCAACCCGCATATGCAATTGGAGATTTTCAATGACTCTCATGGAAATGTTGGATCAGCACAAAGAAGAGATTGCCAAGGCGGATGCCCTTATCGGCCCGATGGGTCACCAGATGACAGCCTCAGACGAGGAACAGTACAAGGGCACCATGAGGCGCGTGGAGGCTCTGCGCGGGCAGATTGAGGCCCGGAAAGCACAGAGCACCATCCGGTCCATGTTCAACAAAGATGGTATACCGATGTGGATTGGAGGCGACGGCACGCCCGGCGCTGGCGGAGCGGCGAGTGGCTTCATGGCGACCTACTCACCGGCGCTCAACGCTGCTGACACGCAGAGCCGCGATTATTCTGAGGCATTGCGCAGCTTCCTCCTGTCGGGAGGCAAAACTGCCTCCGCAGACTTGGTGGTTGGTGCAGACGGGCAGGGCGGCTTTGCTATCCCCAGGAGTGAGGCGTTTACCCGCCAGCGCCCTACCAGCAATTATGCAGGACCACGTGCAAGCGCGGCTCTGTATGAAGGCACGCAGGGCAGCTCCACCACGGCGGGCGGCGATGTCGTTAGCATTCCAACGTGGCAACAGATTGTCCCGCTTGGCTTGCCGGACCTCGCCCTGTATGACGCCAGCCTGTTAATCCCTACGGCTACAGACATTAAAGTCCCCAGCCAAGCATCGTTCGGTGCCAGCGCTATCAAGGCTGAATCCAACGGCACCATTGCTACCTTCGGTGGGTCGGATCCCACCTTGGGACAGACGCTACTCAGCGCCTACATGGTAGGGGCGGCAAGAACCGTGTCTTGGGAGCTGTTGCAAGACGTGGGCATGTTTCAGGAGTTCGTTGTAAATGACCTCCTGATTGGCCAGCGGATCACGGAGGGCGCACTTCTGGCAACCGGGACCGGCTCCGGGCAGCCTCAGGGCATCCTGGGCAACACCGGCCTTGGCACCAACACGGCGTATGAAATGTTGGGGACGTCAGCAGACGGATTGACCCTCATCAATGCTCTGTACGACGTGGTTGCGCAGCTCAAGGGCGTTTACCAGCCCAACGCCTCCTGGGTGATGGCGCGCGCCACTGCGCTGGCTATCCGCAAGGCACAGATGCAAGCCAACCTATACGTGCCCATCATCACGACGGACGCGAACGGGGACATGCGCATCTTGGACAAGCCGGTTCTGTTTGACAGCAACATGCCGAGCTTGCCCACCGCGACCACAGCGGGTGTGCTGCCCATCCTGTACGGCGACTTCCGGGCGGGCAATATGATTGGCGTTCGTGGCGGAGCAGGCATAAATGTCAAGATCCTTGACCAGCCGCTTGCTTTGCAGGGACAGCTTGCCATTTTGGCTTATCGCCGGATCGATTCTCGGATTCGGAGGTCTGAGGCCATCCAGCAAATCAAGATTAGCCACGTTTAGCGGCTAGTCTCCAACGAGAAGGGCGGGGAGAAATCCCGCCTCCGAAGGGTCCCCGCAGTCGCGTTATCTCGCGGCCCTTTTACACCCTCGGAGGCGCAACTTCATTCAACCCGGCTTGGCGTCACTCCCAGGCCGGGTGTTTTTCCTCAGAGCTTATACGGGACCGCACTTTGGTTTGCGCGTCCGTCAATTGCGGGGCAGGGTAGAGACAACAGGCGGCCCACCTTCAAACCGGGCAGAAGGAAAACATCATGTTTCTGAAATTACGTTGGGCAAGATTTTTCACACTTGCAGGTTGGGATTGGCGACTCGCCAACCAGCCCGGCTTCGACTTCATCGTCACTTTCCCGTGTGGGCATAGCGAGTGCAGCGGCTCTCACACGCTGAAGGTGCGGATATGCGAAAAGGTCTATGACGCATTAGCACGGAGACACGGAGAGATATACGACGTGGATTCCATGTATTCCATACCGCACCCCGCGCTCTTTGGTGACGGCCCGGACAATACCTATTGGCAGATGGGGCACGGCAGCGGCGGCGGCTGCGAAACCGTCAGTCAATGGATTGCGAACGCGAATCGGTTGTGGGAGCGGGCAGCCCATGAATAACTTAGACTTCGCACTTTCTTATGCACAGCGTGGATGGTTTGTCTTTCCTTGCATACCTGGAAAGAAGAAATCCATTGGCGGTTTAGCGCCGCACGGCAGCCTCAGCGCCACCGACGCTGAAGCGACCGTGCGGCGTTGGTGGTCTGCCAAGCCCGAAGCAACCGTGGCCATTGCCACCGGCCCAAGCGGGCTGGTGGTGGTGGACGTTGACCACGGGTTGATGGAGGATGGCGAGTGGCCCGATTGGCTGCCGTACACCTACACCGTTAGAACCGGACGCCGCCCGGAGTTTGGTGTCCAGCTTTATTTCCAGGCAGATCCCACGCGGCCCGTGCGCAACGGTGCTGGTTGGGAGAAGGACGGCCTCAAGGGTGACATCCGTGCGAACGGCGGACACGTGATGGCGGCGGGCAGCGTGCACGCCAGTGGTGAGCTGTACTCAGTCCTTGTGGATGCGCCCATCCTGCCCATGCCTGATTGGGTGCTGGATCTTGCACCCGCCAGTCAGCAGACGTTTGACCCGGCAGCCGCTGTGAGTGACGCAGCCGCCGATGAGTGGAAGACGTGGCTGTTGGAATACTGCGACCACTACGGTGTTGAAGTCCGTGAGTTTGAAAAACGTGTGGCGAACGGCTGGACGTTGGGCATCGCCTGCCCGTGGGAGCACGACAGCGGAGCCGGTGACCCTAGCAGCACCGTATTGAGCATCCTAGACGGCAAGCTGGCGTTCCGGTGTCAACACGGAGGCTGCGATAGGGCCAAACGCAACACGGCCCAATTCAAGGCAGCAATGGCACTCCGCAATGCAACCGCCTTCACACCAGAGCCGGGCGCGGATGTCCAGGTTGTGCTTGGCAGCGGTACTGTCTCTGTGACCGTTGACCCCGAGGACTTTGAGCCGGAGCAAGAGACGAACGTGCCGGTGTATCCAGATGAAGTTTGGAACGGCACGCCATACGGTGACTTTGCAGACTACTGCACGGGTGGCAATTACATCCGCAAGCGGTTTTTCACTGAATCACTCCGCACGGTGGTGGGCGCGGTTGTTGGCGGTCAGTTGTCTACGGACTATCAAGGCGTCAATCCGCGCGCCTTCACCGTGCTGCTAGGTCCTCCTGGATCCGGCAAGGGCACGGCAATCACGGCG
>NZ_LMUT01000003.1:93309-129039 GCF_009765785.1 Granulicella sp. L46 | reverse complement strand
CCTCGGTGCTCACGTGGTGAGTCCCGCCAGTGCACCGGGCTTGATCCAGGCAACGAAGCCGCGCAAGTTGGAGAAAGGCGAGACGCGCGGTCCGCTTGAGATGTGGAAGCCATTGCCGCGCTTCATCACCATCCAGGAAGAGATTGGCGGACTGTTTGCTAACTTCGCCAATGAGAATTCTGGACGCGGACTGGAAACGGCCATCTTGGAACTGTATGACCGCGACTCGTTCACCACTACAGCCACCAACGAACGGGCAGCTAAATCTGGACGCTTGCTGTATTCCATCTTGGGCGGCATCCCGAAGACGGAATGGGACAACATTTTTGCGCGCTCATCATCTGTAGGCAGCGGTTTGTTTTCTCGGCTAAACATCATTGGCACGGAGAATGACCGCACCGTGGCTGCGTTGCCGGAGTACGACTTCGCAGAGATGCAGCGGGTATTCTTGCCGCGCATCACCGCATTGGAAAAGACACCAGCGCGCATTCCCGTCTCACCCAACGCACGTGGCTTACTCAATGAGTGGTTTGCCCGGCTTTCGGATGAGATGAAGACTGAGGATCTACCGGCAGCGCGGTTGAACATTCACGCTCTCCGTGTGGCGCTGCATCTTGCTTGGTTGCGCGGTCACGCCAACATATTGGAGTCGGACGTTGACGCCGGTATCAAGGTGGCAAACTTCCAAGCCAAGATGCGCGAGTTCTACCGTCCGGCAGAAGGTGAAACACGTGAGGCGCAATGGGAAAACCGCATCATGTCCGTGATGAAACAGAAGCGATCCATTCCACACCGGGAACTGCAAAGGCTTTGCCATGCAGACAGGGCCGGTACTGCCGTGTGGGAGCGCGCCATCGCAGGGTTGAGGCGTGATGAACGCGTTGCCGTTGTGGATGATGTCACCAAGGCAGGCAAGAAAGGCAAAGTAGTCAAGTTGTTGAAACGAAGAGACTAACGCGTATGTGGTGACAGGTTGGTGACACCGTGGTGACAATAAAACAAGCGCAAGCAGCCTGTAATCAATGAGTTGCATCGTCTGTCACCAAACGGCCCCTATATTGCTCTCATTTATGGTCCGTAAGTCATTGATTTATATATACATATACATACGAGAGCAATCTATATAACGTACTTGTTTGACGCGTGTTTTGGTTGCGATCACTCAAGCGGTGTGCATTGCGCGGATGCAGTAGGTGAGTGTACCAATCGCCAAGGGCATCTATTCATTCTAACTCGCACATAACAAGTGTGTTAGGGGGTAGGTAAAATGTTGCCGATACCATCTAAATAGAGCTCCGCCATCCACAAATAACGGCACACAAACAATTCTGCGAATGTGGACGATTTACCACACTTTGTGTGTCTTTCCTACCACATCCATATTTGATTCTGAAGGACGGCACGGTGCAAGGGGAGAGGCACCTGGAATTGGAGCAATAAAGTGGAAACCAATGACGTACTAACGTTGGCGGAGGCAGCCGCGCTCCTACGCGTGCATCCTGTGACCCTCCGCAAGCGGGCAGCCGCGTGGGGTGTGCCGCATAGACGGTTGGGCGCGGAGTGGCGTTTCTCGCGCGCGGTGTTGACTGCCTGGATGCAAGAGCGGGACGCCGCCTAATAGAGTGCGTGCGACAATCGAGGACAGGGGGTGTTGGTGGCGTCTATCCACGAGTTTGTGACAATACCGGGCCGCCTAGTAGGCATGGGTCACGATGTCTCGTGCAGTGTGTTTGCTCAGAAGGTGTCACTTCCGGGCACGGAGCACTACAACTACGCTCGTGCTTCCATAGTGTACGAACCTGCGGGTTTGCCGGATGGCATCTACTCGGTGACGTTCGACGGTACGACTCTGAGAGTCCAACGCCAAGACGGGGAGTGGATATCATTGGCGGGCGGGTCACCCAACTAGGAGCTGCTCCGCCACGGTGGCGTTGGCGGCCCGCATCTCCGGCGTGAGGGTCTTGCCGTAGACGTTCATCGTTGTCTCAATGTCCGAGTGACGCATCAGGTCCTTCATCTGTGCCGGACTGACCTTGGCGGTAGCCATCCACGACTTATAGGAATGGCGAAACGTGTGCCACCCTAGGTTGGCTATCCCAAGCCGCATCGCAGCGGGCTTGATGTGCTTGGCTAGGCTGGTTGAATCGCTGTAGGGACTGCCCGTCTTGGCGCTGGCGAACACCCACGGCCACTCATGGGCTTGCCGGGTTTTGAACTCGCGGAGCAGCTTGCAGAGCTTCGGGTGTACAGGGATTTCGCTGCCGGATGCGTCCGTCTTTGGTGTGTTCTGGACGCGGCCATGCGTGAAGACTTGGCCGATGGAGAGCGTGTATGCGTCGAAGTCAAAGTCCTGCCACTTGAGGCCAAGGGTTTCACTCACACGAAGGCCAAGACAGCCGCACACCAGCACCATGAGGTTGTATGGTTCGGGCAGCTCCGCCACCAGCGCACGGAACTGCTCCGGCGTGATGATCGTGATGGCCTTCAGGCGCTTCGTGCTGCCCTTGACGCGGACAAGCTGCATCGGATTGCGCGCCACCGGGATGTACTCCCACAGCATGGCAAGGTCCAGGAGCTTGGACACCATGTTCCGAGTCCGCGCTTTCGACGCCGCGCCGAACGGTAGCTCCTCCAGCCACTTCTTTACGCCCATCGCTGTGACATCCGCCAACTTCACGTCTTTCCAACGGGGCCTGATGTGTAGGTCAATGAGGCTCTTGTTGGTTGTCTGCGTCGAGTGGCGAAGGGAAGGGAACTCCTCCACCATGTAACGGTCAATCACGGTGCCAAGCGTTGCGCCAATCTTTGCCGCCAGCGTCCCGGAGTTGAGGGCGGATAGCTGAGGTTCTACAGCCTTGCGCACGTCGCGTTCGGTCGGGTACTTCACGGAGTCGAACGTCTGGACCTTGAGTTTACGTTTGCCATCGGGAGCCGTACTATAGAAGCGGAACTCCCAAGCGAAACCTTGGGAACGTGGAACCTTGCGGACGCTGCCATGCTGGTATCGCTCACGATTGAATTTCATCTCAGCCCTCGGAAGATGAGCTAAGTGTAGCAAGTGTGGTGTTTGATGGTGTTAGGCGAGGTGATACAAAGCGCGTAAGTTGATGAAAGTAAGCAACTTGCGGGAGTAGTTCAGTGGCAGAACGTCAGCTTCCCAAGCTGAATGTCGCCGGTTCGATCCCGGTCTCCCGCTCCATCCTTTCTGAAGCCCGACACAAAAGCGCGCACATCGCGCCACAAACACAAAGGCCGCGCTCTTCAGCGCGGCCTTCGTGTTTCATCCAATCGTTTTACTGCGCGCCCGACTTGGTGCTAGCCGTCTGCACCTTCTGCTCCGCTGGCAGCGTGTGATTCTCCAGCGCCAGCGCCTCCGGCATAAAGTTCAGCGCCGCATTTACCTGCGGATCCCACTCGGTAATCACCTGGCTGCCCGCCGCCTGTCCAAACTGCGACGTGAACAACTCAGTCTTGATCCGCGCCTTCACCCACTCCACGTTATCGGCGAACTCCTTGTCGGTGAACTCCACGTTCTTCGACTTCAAAAAGTCCTTGAACTCCTGCTGCATCGCCGCGTCCACCGTCATGTCCCTGGTCACGGTATGGGTCGCAAGGTAATGCTTGCTGAAGTCCGAGAACGCGTAGTGAATCAGCATCTCATCCTCGAACTTGTTATTCTTCAGCGCCGCAATCTTCTCATCCGGCGTAATGCCGCCGCCGCCATACACGGTGCGCCCGGCATCGGTCTTCACCACTTCCTTATTCGTGTCATTGG
The DNA here is from genome assembly GCF_009765785.1 of Granulicella sp. L46. GTDB lineage: Bacteria > Acidobacteriota > Terriglobia > Terriglobales > Acidobacteriaceae > Granulicella. Next base: position 125,264 of record NZ_LMUT01000003.1, on the reverse strand, counting down.
CCGGCTTCGCGCCATCGCGCACATAGTAGTAGTCATACAGCGAAACGCCATCATAGTTCCGCTGGATCAGTCGTCCCGAAGGCGTGTAGTAGTGATACGTCGTCAGCGCCAGCCCGCTATCTTGCGAGATCGGAAACACCGTCTGTACGAGTCCCTTGCCAAACGTCGTCTCGCCCACAATCAGTGCGCGATCATGATCCTGCAGCGCGCCCGAGATAATCTCCGCAGCCGAAGCCGTATTCCGATCCACCAGCACCACAATCGGGTACTTCGTGCTCGAGCCGCCCGGAACCGTATACACCTGGTCCGGGAACACGCCCTTGCGCGCCCTCTGCGACACCACGATATCGCCCTTCTTCAGGAACTTGTCGCACACATCCACCGCCTGGTTCAGCAGCCCGCCCGGATTCTGACGCAGATCGATCAGCAGCCCCTGCAGTCCCGGCCCAAACGAATCCAGCGCATGCTGGACCTCGTTCGATGTCGTCTCCATCTCGCCCGTGATCCGGATATACCCGATCCCCGGCCGAATCATGAACGCCAAATCAACCGACTTCTCTGGAATCTCATCGCGCATCAGGTCAAACGTCAGCGGCTTGGCCGACCCCTCGCGCATCATCGTCACCGCCACATGTGTCCCGCGCGGTCCCTTCAGCAGCGACGCCACGGCCGCCGTGTCCATATGATCGGTCGATTTCCCGTCCACCGACAGAATCACGTCGCCCGGCCGAATCCCCGCCCGATACGCCGGCGTCCCTTCCATCGGCACCACCACCACGATCTTGCTGTCCTGCAGCACAATCCGCATGCCCACGCCGTAATACCTGCCGCTCTGCTCCTCGCGCATCTCCGCATACGACTTCGGATCGTAGAAATTCGAGTGCGGATCCAGCACATGCAGCATCCCCGGAATCGCCCCGTCGTAGATCGCCTTGTCTACCTGGTCTTTATTCAGCTTGTTCGCGTAATTCGCCTCCACCAGCGCATACACGTCCGTAAACTGCTTCATCGAGTCGCGCAGCTGCGACTCATCCGTGGCCGACTGCGCCGCCACCCGGCCGCCAACCAGCGACCCCGCAAACCCGCAGGCTGTTAAAAAGATCGTTGCTGAAAAGAGTGCGCGACGCATCGGGGAAGACATCATGGAAGGGAAGAACCTCGGAGTAGGAAACAGCTAAAAACACCGCCGGGACCCCGGTCGTTGCAGCCGTTTCCGGTTGGACGGAGTATAACATCGCAGGGTTAGCCGCCGCCTCCCCACCCCCCAACCACCAATCCCCGTCATCTCGATCGGAGCGCGCAGCGCGGAGCGGAGAGACCCCTGTATTTGCCCTTGCTGTTGCTCTTGCCCTTGCTCTCGCTTTTCCTTCTATCATTCGCGGATGGATTCAGCTTCCCGCCACCCACCCAAACCCTCCACAGCCCCAAGCCCCCAAACGAGCGTCCGCACGGGTAGAATGAAATTGCCAGATAACCTCCACCCGGCTGCGCGGTCAAATCCTCATCAGACCGCTTAGCAAGCACCCCGCACGGGCGGTTCTGCATAAGGAACGGATGACCGAGAAGCTTACACGCATCAACCTCCAGGGCCGGTTCACGACCACGACCAGCATCGTAGCCACCTTCCTCCTCGCTGTAGCCGGTTCCCCCGCGCTAGCGCAGACCCCGCAGCCCGGCTTCCCGGCTGGCGGCGCCAACTTCGAGCCGGCCTCCACGCTCAGCCTCCCCGCTCTGCCCACCCCCGCGCCCATCACCCCCAACGGCGACGTCGTCGAAGATGCCGTAGCGCGCATCAACGACCAGATCATCACCCGCACCGAGTACGCGGCCGCCGAGCAGCAGCTCCTCGAGCAGGCCCGCCAGGACAATCTCCCCCAGGCCGACCTCGACGAGCGCGTCAATAACCTCCTTCGCGATCTCATCGACGAGCAGCTCCTGCTCTCCAAGGGCAAGGAACTCGGCATCACCGGCGATGCAGAAACCATCCGCGAGCTCGACGATATTCGCAAGAAAAACAATCTCCCCTCCATGGAAGCCCTCGAGAAAGCCGCCGCCTCTCAGGGCGTCTCCTTCGAAGACTTCAAGCAGCACATCCGCGATCAGATCATCCGCCAGCAGGTCGTGCGCGACCAGGTCGGCAGCCATCTCAACATGACCCACACCGAGGAGATCGCCTACTACAACGCCCACGCCCAGGACTTCACAGTCCCTGAGCAGGTGCACCTCAGCGAGATCCTCATTCCCACCCCCGAGAACGCCACCCAGGCCCAGCTTGACGCGGCCCAGGCCAAGGCCGACGGCATCGCCGGCAAGCTTCGCGCTGGCGGCAACTTCGCTGACCTTGCACGCACCGACTCCGGCGGTCCCAATGCCGCTGCCGGCGGAGACCTCGGCGATTGGAAGCGCGGTACCCTCGGTGATGTCCTCGAAAAGGCCACCTTCTCCCTCCCCGTCGGCGGCACGACCGATCCCATCCGTACCCGCCAGGGCTACGTCATCCTCCGCGTAGACTCGCACCAGAAGGCCGGCGTTCCTCCGCTCTCCGCCGTAGAGGAGAAGGTGCAGGAGGCGCTCTACTTCCAGCAGCTCCAGCCCGCTCTCCGCGCCTACCTCACTAAGGCCCGCGGCGACGCCTACACCGAGATCGCCCCCGGCTTCGTCGACACCGGCGCCCCTACCAAGAAGACCACCACGCAGATCGCCTACACCTCCTACAAGGCGCCACCGCTCAAGAAGAAGGTCAAGGCCAAGCAGCGCCTCGAGCAAGAAAAGGCTAACCGCGCCCAGGTTGAACTCGCCGCCGCTCGCGAACGCGTCGCCGAAAAGGAAGCCGCCCACGCCGCCAAGGTAGACGAGAAGAACGGCAAGCCAGTCGCCGCCGCCTACAAGCCCAAAAAGATTCATCGCGAGAAGATCCGCTACGGCGAGGCGCCTGAGCAAGCACTCCCCAACGGAACAGCCGAGACCGCCGTAGGCGGCTCCATCGGCGCCCCCATCACCGGCCAGGCCCCCGGCGTCGCCATGTCGCCCAACGAGGCCATCACCACCATCACCACCGGCACCGGCGCGGATGAGGACAAGGACAACGCAGATCCCTTCGCCTCCAAGACCGGCCCCCAAAAGAAGGTTCGCTTCTCTACTTTTGAAGCCCAGGCTGAGGAGAAAAGCGCCAAGGAGAAGCTGACCAAGGCAGAAGCCAAGGCCGAGACCCGCCCTCTCCCCACCACGCCCACCGAGAATGCGGACGAGAAGTTGCGTGCCCAACCCCTCGGCCTCAATGGCGACACCGTCGTCAAGAAGAAGAAGGTCCACAAGAAGGGCGAAGTCAAGGAGCGCTTCGAGGAGAAGCCGAAGGAGCCAGCGGAGACGCCCAACACGGTCGCCCCCACGGTCAACCCCAACCTGGCAACCCCCGTCCCCCCTCCTCCTCCGTCCAACCCCAGCCCAACCCAATAGCCACCCAACACACCGAATCCACCAACGAGGGCCAACCGGCCCTCGTTGCCGCTTAAGCCCAACCCAACAACTAACAACTAAGAACTAACAACTAAGAACGAAGAACTGCCCTCCCATCACAGCATCCACCCGACCCACTGTCGTATCCTTGCCCCAACCCATGAAAGACTTCTTCATCGCCGACGCGGCCCGCTTCGAAAACCAGCCCATCACCAGCTACTTCCTCATCGCCGCGATCACCGCGCGCGATCGCAAGCCAAGCGGCCAATACCTCGCCATCACTCTAGCCGACAAGTCTGGCCAGTTCGAAGCCCGCATGTGGGAAGACTTCGCCGATGTCGTCCAAACCTGCTCTGCCGGCTGCTACGTCAAAGTCCAGGGCCAGGTCTCGAAATACCAGGGCAAGTACCAAATCACCCTCACCAAGATGCGTCTAGCCGCCGCCTCCGAGATCGACACCGCAGACTTCATCCCCACCACCCAATACGACATCCCCTCCATGGCCGCCGAGCTCCGCAGCTACGTCGCCGCCTTCAAGAATCCGCACCTCCGCCGCCTAGTCTTCGCCTTCCTCGACGACCCCACCCTCGGTCCCGCCTTCCTCGAAGCCCCCGCGGCCAAGCGCCTCCACCACGCCTGGATCGGTGGCCTCCTCGAACATGTCGTCTCGCTAGTGCGCGTCTGTCTAGCCAACGCCCCCTTCTACCCCGAAGTCGACCCCGACCTCCTCGTCACCGGCGCCATCCTGCACGACATCGGCAAAGTCCGCGAACTCTCCTGGGGCAGCAGCTTCGACTACACACTAGAAGGCCAACTCATCGGCCACATCTCCATAGCCCAACGCCTCCTCCAGGAAAAAATCACCCAACTGGACGCCGAGGCGGCCGCACAATCCCAGCTCCCGCCCTCCGCGCAGGACCTCCTGGACTTGTCATCCTTCGCCGCAGGCGGAGGATCTGCTTCTCTATCCACGCGCCTCGAGCCCTTTCCCCAAAACCTCCGTCTCCTCATCGAGCACATGATCCTCTCCCACCACGGCAAGCTGGAATTCGGCAGCCCCAAACTCCCCATGACCCCCGAGGCCATGCTCCTCAGCGCGCTCGACGATCTCGAGGCCAAGTTCCAGGCTCTCCGCAACGAATTCGCCAGCGCCCAATCCGCCGGCCGCTCCCCCAGCGAAACAACCGAATGGGTCCGCAGCATGGACCGCGCCCTCTTCAACTCCCAGGCCTGGCTAAACTCCCCCCAAACCAAACCCACCAAAGACTAACCTCGATCACCCGCAAGCCAGTCCATCAGAGCCATTTAAATCTACGCAGAAGATAAAGAAAGAGCACCGTCGCTACGATCGTCACGGCTGCAACCCATGCGGCTCCGTGAGGAGAGTCTTCAAAGGGAAGCCCTTTAAGGTTCATACCGTAAATGCCCGAGATGGCCAGCGCAGGCAAAGCGATGGTCCCGAGGACGGTTAGAACTTTCATCACCTCATTGGTGCGGTTGGCCACCGAGGAAAGGTAGATGTCGAGAGTATTATTCAGCAGGTCGCGCTGGGTTTCCACGGAGTCGAGCAGCCGCGCGATATGGTCATAGGTATCGCGGACGTAAGGCTGGTGATCGGCATCAATGATGGTGTTGGGATCGCGCTGCAAATGGAGCGAGGCATCACGTGTATTGACCAATACACGGCGAAGATCAATGAGTTCTCGCTTGATGGCAAAGATACTTTGCAGGATCTCCGGAGACGGATTGTCGAATACCTTGTCTTCAAGATCGTCAATCCGGTCATCGAAGTGATCGATGGCTGGAAAATACAGATCGACGATAGTGTCGAGAATAAGAGACAGAAGTTTTCCTGGATGTTCGTCATCGCCGTCGCGACGAGCCCGATCGAGAGCCTGGACAGTCGTGGGACAGGTGGGATCTGAAATGGTAATGAGGAAGTCTTTACCGGCAAAGATATCGATCGCGCTGAAAGTCGGAGTCTGTTCGCCTGGATTGTCGGGATCGGGCACCAGGCGAACGGGTTTAAAAACTGCAAAGGTATAGTGGGGCGCGGTATCTACCTTGACGCTCTCGTCCGGGCTGCGCGCGTCCTCAAGGTGCAAAGGATGGAGATTGTATTTACGGGACAGCTCGTCGAGTTTCGGATCATTCGCATCGTTGAGTTGGTACCAGGGCACGATAGCCTCCAGCAATTTGTTCGAGCTTGCGACCTCGATTCTATCTTCACGGCATCTCGACACGGGGGGCACGCCTTTTCCTCGAACCCGCACGCGAAGGCCTTTCCCCGTCTGCATAAGACGGCAGGTCTTATAATCGATAATTCATGCTTCGTTTCTCCACAGCCGGCGAAAGCCACGGCGAATCCCTCGTAGCCCTCCTCAGCGGTCTACCCGCGGGCATCCCCGTAGACCAATCCTTCCTCGACCACGAGCTCTGGCGTCGCCAGCAGGGCTACGGCCGCGGCGGCCGCATGCGCATCGAAAAGGACACCGCCCACATCCTCTCCGGCGTCCGGCACGGCCACACCATCGGCTCGCCCATCGCCATGACCTTGGCGAACAAGGATTGGAAGAACTGGGAAGAGATCCTCCCCGTAGCCGAAGGCGATCCCGAAAAGCACAAAGCCGTAACCAGCCCCCGCCCAGGCCACGCCGACCTCGCAGGCGCCCTCAAGTACAACTTCCCCGACGCCCGCTACATCCTCGAGCGAGCCTCCGCCCGCGAATCCGCCGCCCGCGTAGCCTGCGGGGCCGTAGCCAAGATGCTTCTCCGCGCCCTCCGCATCGAAGTAGCCAGCCACGTCACCCGCGTAGGCGGTGCCGAACTCTCCCGCGAGGCCACCTTCCAGGAAATCGCCGCATTAGCCAGCAGGGAAGACGTCCTCCTCGCCTGCGTCGACCCCGAATCCGAAGCCCGCATGAAAGCCGAAGTCGACGTAGCCCTCCGCACCGGCGACACCATCGGCGGCATCTTCGAAGTCGTAGTCCACGGCCTCCCCCCCGGCATCGGCACACACGTCAACTGGGACGAGCGCCTCGACGGCCTCCTCGCCCAGGCCGTCATGAGCCTCCAGGCCGTCAAAGCCGTAGAGCTAGGCCGCGGCGTAACAGCAGCCCAATCCCCCGGCTCCAAAGTCCACGACGCCATCGGCTACACCAGCGGCGACGTAGGCGACCTCGCCGCAGGCGGCCCATTCACCAAGTTCACCCGCGAGCACAACAACGCCGGCGGCCTCGAAGGCGGCATCTCCAACGGCGAAGACCTCGTCATCCGCGGCTACCTCAAGCCCATCTCCACCCTCCGCCGCCCCCTCGCCTCGGTCTCCTTCGAAACCCGCGAGGCCACCAAAGCATCCTATGAGCGCTCGGACGTCTGCGTCGTCCCGGCCGCTGGTGTCGCCGCCGAAGCCATGGTCGCCCTCACCGTCGCCCGCTCCCTCCTCGAGAAATTCGGCGGCGACAGCCTCCACGAACTCCACCGCAACTACACTGGCTACTGCCATCAAATAAGCACCTACTGAGAAAAACCGTACTGACCGATACAGAACATGCCCACCGACACCAAACTCGACGACAAAGAAGTCAAAAAGCAGAACCGTATCGCCACCCGCGACGCCGTGCGCAAGTCCGCCCCCAAGCTCCACGAGGTCGTCAAATACCCCGACCCCGTCCTCCTCAAGAAGGGCGAACCCGTCACCGAGTTCACCCCCGAGCTAGCCCAATTCGTCGACGAGATGTTCGACAGCATGTACGCCGCCGAGGGCATCGGCCTCGCCGCCCCCCAGGTCTCCGTCTCCAAACAAATCACGGTAATCGACATCAGCTTCAACGAGCGCCCCGAAGACCGCCTCGTCCTCATCAACCCCGAAGTCATCGACCGCCGCGGCAAGCAGGTAGAAGAAGAAGGCTGCCTCTCCCTCCCCGACATCCGCGAAAAAGTAGCCCGAGACGCCTGGGTTAAAGTCCGTGCGCAGAACGTGAAAGGGGAAGTATTTGAAGTAGAGGGTACAGAGCTATTAGCCCGCGCGATGCTCCACGAAATCGACCACCTCCACGGCATCCTCTTCATCGACCGCCTAAGCCGCCTCAAACGAGACCTGGTCCTCCGCCGCATCAAGAAGCTCATCAAGCATGGCGACTGGTAGTCCTGATTTGACCTGTTTCGCAACGCCGCTTAGTTCGTCATCTCGACCGAAGTCCGCGCCTTTGCGGACGTAGCGGAGAGACCCCTGTATTTGCTCTTGCTTCTGCCGTTGTCGTTGCTCTTGCTTCTGCCGTTGTCGTTGCTCTCGCTTCTGCCGTTGTCGTTGCTCTTGCTTCTGCCGTTGTCGTTGCTCTTGCTTCTGCCGTTGTCGTTGCTCTCGCTTCTGCCGTTGTCGTTGCTCTCGCTTCTGCCGTTGTCGTTGCTCTTGCTTTTTTCTGTCATTCCCCCTGGGAATCTGCTGTTGTCTCTGCCCTCGCCCTTGCACCTGAGATAGGCCGGGGCTTTAGCCCCGGCAATTAAACATGCCCCCGAGTTTGGGCTTTAGCCCCTGGGACTTCCTCCTTCACCCGAACCACCGAGGTCCGCACAAATGAAACTAGTCTTCTGCGGAACCCCCGAATTCGCGGTCCCAACCCTCCAGGCCCTCGTCGATGCCGGCCACGAAATCCCCCTCGTCCTAACCCAGCCCGACCGCCCCGCCGGCCGCAAGCACGAACTCCAAGTCCCACCCGTCAAACAACTAGCCCAGAAACTCGGTCTCCCCATCCTCCAACCCGAGCGCCTAAAGAACAACCCAGACCTTCAGGCGCTACTTGAACAAATCGCCCCAGACGCAATCATCGTCGTGGCCTACGGCCGCATCATCCCCCAATGGATGCTCGACCTCCCGCCCTACGGCAACATCAACGTCCACGGATCCCTCCTTCCCAAATACCGAGGCGCCGCCCCCATCCAGTGGGCCGTCGCCAACGGCGAAACCGAAACAGGCGTCACCACCATGCTCCTCGACGCCGGCCTCGACACAGGAAATACACTCCGTTTCCACAGCCTTCCTATACGCCCCGATGCCACTTCTGCAGAGCTTTATCCACAGCTTTCACAGATAGGTGCAAGCCTCTTACTTCAAACCCTTTCCGGTCTGGAGCAGGGAACGATCATCCCCCAGCCGCAGGATAACGCCGCCGCCACGTTAGCCCCCATCCTCACCCGCGAGGACGGCCGCCTGGATCTAGCCCATCGCACCGCCCAGCAGACCTACAATCGGTGGCGAGGCTTCACCCCATGGCCCGGAGCCCACGCTCTCTTCCGCGGCAAGCGCTTCCTCATCCACCGCATGCACCCCTCAACCTCCACCTTGACCCTCGCCCCCAACCAGCTGGACTTTTCCACCGACCACCTCCTCGTAGGCGCCACCCATAACACGGTCCTTGCCCTAGACGAAGTCCAGCTAGAAGGCAAACCGCGCCTCTCAGGCCTCAAATTCGCTCGAGACTTTCAACTTCATGCAGGAGAACATTTGTCATAGTAGCAAAGCGTTCTAATACAATGATTTGTGTAACTTTTGCAATCTAATACATCCACAAATCCATCTGAATCAGCGTTCACAAATTACCATTTATCCCAGCTTTTCCACAGCCACACCGATTCCCACATGCCCAAGCCCCCATCGTCTAAATCGCCTAAAAAGAATGGCCCTATGCAAACCCCTGCGCAAAACCGGCCCGCCGCGCAGGTTTTTGCACAGCCCCAGCCGCCCGCACACGCCCCTATCACCCCCGCCCGTTCCGCCGCCTTCGCCATCCTCGTCCGTGTCGCCGACACCTCCGCCCACTCCGACGACCTCCTCCACGGCCCCGGCATGTCCGCCCTCTCCCAGGCCGACCGCAACCTCGCCCACACCCTCGTCTTCGGTGTCCTCCGCTGGCAGATCGCCCTCGACGCCCGCATGCAGCCCCTCCTCCAGCGTCCCGACCAGGCCCTCCCCACTCCCGTCGCCACCGCCCTCCGTATGGGAGCGTTCCAGCTCCTACACCTGGACCGGATCCCCGCCCATGCCGCTCTCTCCGAATCCGTCGAGCTAGTCCGCGCCGCCGGACACCCCCACGCCGCCGGCATGGTCAACGCGATCCTCCGAAAGCTAACCCGCCAACCCCCCGCCCAACCCAAACTCTACGAAACAACGGCCGCCTTCGCCGAGCGCCTCTCGCATCCCCTCTGGCTAGCCAACCGCTGGGTACAGAACTACGGCCGCGCGGCCGCACTCGCGATCCTAACCCACGACCAAACCGAGCCCCAACCCAACACCCTCTTCCTCTCCGGTGACGCCCCAGTTGTCCCCCCAGCTTCTAGCTACCCCGAGGTTTCAACCTCGGGTTTCATGACCTCAGAAAACGAAGAGTGGGTTTCAACCCCCGACCTGCCCCACCTAGACGACGGCTCCCGCCTCGTAGCCGAGCTAGCCGCCGCCTCTCACCCCACCCCCACCCGCATCTGGGACACCTGCGCCGCGCCCGGCGGCAAAACCCTAATCCTCGCAGCCCGCCACCCCGGGGCCCATCTCCTCGCCACCGACGCCAACCCCCGCCGCCTCCAGGCCCTCGCCACCCGCCTCGAGACCACGTCCCCCCAAACAAAAACCCTCCACGCCGACGCCACCGCCCTCCCCGAAGCCGAAGGCCTCTTCGACCTCATCCTCTGCGACGTCCCCTGCAGCGGCACCGGCACCCTCAGCCGCAATCCTGAGATCCGCCAGCGCCTCCAACCCGCCGACCTGGCCCGCCAGGCCACTCGCCAGCGCGAAATCCTCACTGCCGCGCTAGCCCGCCTAGCCCCCGGCGGCCACCTCCTCTACTCCACCTGCTCCCTCGAACCCGAAGAGAACGAACAAGTAGTCGCCGCCGCTCTCGCCGCCGCCCCCGGCATCACCCAACTCCCCCTGGACCCCATCCTGGACCAGCTAGCCACCACCGGCCTCCTCACCACGCCCCCCGCCGACCTACTCCGCAACGGCCACCTCCGCACTCTCCCCGGCGCAAACTTCTCCGGCGACGGTTTCTTCGCCGCCCTCCTCCACCGCCCCTAGGCGTACTTGCTTTTCTGGCTGTCATTCCGAGCGCAGCGAGGAACCTGCTTCCTCTCGTTCTTGCTCTTTCTCCGCCTGGAAGAGCTGGGCCTCAGTCGCCAATATTCCAGCTATCGAAGGGATCCTTGGGACCTCGCACGCCCCTAGTGCGCAACCGGCACCGGAACCGCCGCGGGAGCCGCCGGAGCCACAGGCGCCGCCGCAGCCCCACTCGCCCCCAGCGTCAACCGCACCACATCCCCCCGACTAGCTTTAAACCCCGACTCCGGCGACTGCTCCGTCACCACCCCGCTAGGCACCACAGGCGCGGCGGGCGCAGCCGGCACCACGGGCTGCCCCGGCACCACCGGCGCAGGCGCTGGGGCCGGCGCTGGCGCCGCAGCCGGCACGCCGCCAATCGTCGCCACCTTCAACCCCAGCCCAATCGCCGCCCGATTCGCCGCCCCAAAACTCATCCCCACAAACGACGGCAGCACAAACGCGCTCGACGCATTCACCGACGAACTCAGCAACAGATTCACCCGAGGCTGGTCAACCCCCGCATTGGGTGGCGGCGTCTGCGCCAGCGTCATCTCCGCATCGCCCGGCGCGCCAATATGCGCCAGCGTCCCCAAATCCAGCTGCATCTTGCGTATCTCCATCGACGACTCCTGCATCGGGTCTCCCACCACATCCGGAATCGTCACCTGCTGCGGCCCCAAACTCTCCGTCACCCTCACCTGCCACCCATGCCGCACCCGCGACCCCGCCGCCGGCGCCTGCGACAAGACCCTCCCCGCGGGCACCGTGGTCGAATAAAACTTGTTCTCGATATTCAGATCCACGCCCGTCCGCAGCGCCGCCTGGCTGGCCTCCCCCACAGTCATCCCCGCAAAATCCGGAATCGTCACCTCGTGCCCATGCAGCGCAAACCGCAGCGTAATCCCAGCCGACACCAGCATCACCGCCAGCATCGCCATCCCCAACAGCGTCCATTTCACAAACGGTTTCATCGCAGCCCCAGCATACAGAAAGTTCTCAGTTCTCAGTTCTCAGTTGTTAGTTCTCACCCCTAACTGACAACTGAGAACGAACAACTAACAACTTCCCCTCACCGCCGATTATCCGTAGCCGGCTCCGGATGAATAAACACCCTCGACACCTGCGGATGGTCCAGCCGAAACTCACTTTCAAAATTCGTAATCACCTCGTGGACAGCCTCCATTGGAAGATCATCCGGCAGCGTGCAATGCAGGTTCACCTGCACGCTATTCGCCGCGCCGCCATGCCCGCGCGTCACCGTGATCTCGTGAATATCCAGGATCTCCGGAAAATGACTAGCGGTCGTCCGTAGTTGATGCTCCAAATTCTTGCTGGGATCAATCTGCGCAGCCTCCGCAATCGTTGCTGGCTCACTCTCAATATGCGTCAGCAGCGTCGCAATCCCCGGCACCTCATGCTTCATCTCGGTCTCAAGCGCCGTCACCACGTCATGCGCCTCGCGCAGCGTCATCGTCTCCGGCACCTCGAGATGCTGTTCCACGTGCAGCGCTCCGTCATACTGCCGAACGCTCACGTCGTGAATTGAAAGATTCGACCGCGCCGCCACCGCCCGCACCTTGTCGAACACACTCTCTCCCAACGAAGCCGTCGGCACCGTATGGATCACTACATCCGCTCCCGGCAGCAGCTTCTGCACCGCCTCGGTAGCCGCAAACGTAATTTGTTCTGACCGCTGAAACGTCAGCTTCCTCGGCAGGCTCAACGTCAGGTCCACAAAATAATTCGACCCTGACCGCCGCACCCTCACCCGGTTTACCGACAGCACACCATCCTCTGCCTCAAGGTCATGAATCAAGTCCCGCCGAATCTGTTCCCGCACCTCAGGCGGCGTCGCATCCAGCAGGGAATCGACCGTCTGCCGCGCCAGCCGCCACGTCACCCGCAAAATAATCGCCGCCACAATCAGCGCAGCAATCGGATCCGCATAGGTCAGCGCCGGCACATGCAGCTTCTCTCCCGCAAACGTCGCCAGCAACCCAAGAAACACCGCGGCCGACGACCAGATGTCGGTCCCAAAGTGCACCGCATCGGCCTCCAGCGCATCGCTTCTGTGTTCCTGCGCCACGCGGTGCAGCGACCGCGACCGCGTAAAGTCCACCGCCATCGACAGCAGCAGCACCGCAAATGGCCACACAGACCAGCGCAGATCCAGCCGCGTGTGATGCACCATCCGCTCAATCGCCTCGCGCGCAATCCACACGCACGACCCCACCATCAGCAGCGTCTCAAACGCCGCCGACAAACTCTCCAGCTTCCCATGCCCGTAGTTGTGCTCTTCATCCGCGGGCATATCGGCCGCCCGCACCGTCAGCAGCGTAATCGCCGACGCAATCAAATCAATAAACGAGTGCGCCGCCTCGCTCAGCATCCCCAGCGAGCCCGCCAAAATCCCGGTCAACAGCTTCAGCAGCGTAATTCCCATCGCCGCCAGCAGCGACGACTGTGCCGCCGATCGCTTCGCCGCCGTAGCCTGCGTCTGACTCATCGGACTCATCGTTCCATGCTCCGGCCAGCCTCAACCACCCGCATCCACCCCGCACGTCGCCCTCTGCCCCATCGCCCATTCCATCGCCCTGAGCATACCTGTTCAACTCCGCAAACGCCATACAACGCCCCACTCCCTCAACGCCACATTCAGCTCCCCGCGCCCAATCACCCCGACCGAAACGTCATCTCGACCGAAGCATCATGGCCTCATCATGATGCGAAGTGGAGAGACCCCTGTATTCGCTGTTGCTGTTGCCGTTGCTGTTGCCTTTGTCTTTGCCGTTGCCGTTGTTCTTGCCGTTGTTCTTGCCTTTGCCTTTGCTGTTGCGGTTGCCGTTGCTCTTGCCTTTGCCTTTGCTGTTGCTCTTGCCGTTGTTCTTGCCTTTGCTTTGCTGTTGCGGTTGCCGTTGCTCTTGCCTTTCTGGCTGTCATCCCGCAGGGATCTGCTTCTTCTCTCGCGGTTGTTGTTGTCCTTGCGGTTGCTCTTGCCTCTGAGATAGGTCCGGGCTTCAGCCCGGACATTCAAACCGCCCAAGGATCCGGGCTTTAGCCCCTGGGACTACCTCCCTCTACCCGCCCCAAATCCAACAACGAAAACGGAGAACCATCAACCTCCCTTTACCCGGCCCGCTTCACTCCCCGATACAACCCCGCAGCCCGCAACAAATACCCATCCCAAGCCCCCTCCTCGAACCCAGCATTTTTCATCATCGCCAGCATCTGCGTAGGCCGCGGAAACCGTGCCACCGACTCCGGCAGATACCGATACGCCGCCCTCTTCCCCGAGATCATCCCACCCACCACCGGCAGCACATGCCGAAAATAAATCCCATATCCAAACCCGCGCAGCCCATCCGGCTGATTGCACTCCAGGATCCCAATCCGCCCCCCCGGCGCCAGCACCCGATAAATCTCCGCCAACCCCTCCGCATAATTCGTCAAATTCCGAAACCCAAACGCCGCCGTCACCAAATCAAAACTCTCGTCCGCATAAGGCAGATGCATCGCATCGCCCTTCACCCAAACCGCGTTCGCGCCGTCATACTTCACCCGAGCCCGCTCCAGCATCTCCCCAGAAAAATCCAGCCCGATCACCGGCTCCGCACTCAACGGCCGCTCCTTCAACAACGCCGCCGTCATATCGCCAGTCCCACAACAAATATCCAGCACCCGAGCATTCGGCCGCGCCAGCACTTCCCGAAAACTCCGAGCCGCCCGCCCCCACCACCGCCGATCCAACCCCATCGACAGCAGATGATTCAGCAAATCATAACTAGGCGCAATCGAATCAAAAATCTCCCGCACATGCTCCGCCGCCGCAGCCTCATCCGCCTCCCCCCCAGGCCGCGCCCCAGCATTCACCTCATCCACGACACTCACGCCCCCACCCCACGCGCCTCACCAACAATCGCGCTAGCCGCGACCATCAACTCCGCCTCACCAACATCCTTCACCACCACTGCATCCCCAATCCCCACCGGCAGCACAAACGACCGCGCCCCACTCCGATTCTTCTTATCCTTAGCCGTCAGCGCCACAAGTTCACTCGCCTCCGCAGTAAACCCACGCAGCGGCCCATACGCGCGAATCACGCGCTCCATCCGCTCCGCCTCCTCCGACGTCACGGTCCCGCGCCTCTTCGCAATCCCCACCGCCGCAACCATCCCCCAAGCAACCGCCTCGCCATGCAGCAACTGTTTATAACCAGTAGCGGCCTCGATCGCATGCCCAAGCGTATGCCCCAAATTCAGAATCATGCGCAGCCCACCCTCCCGCTCATCCGCGCTCACCACCTCGGCCTTCACCCGAACGCTGGCGGCCACAACGCGCGTCAGCGCCTCAGCATCGCCCGACAGCACCGCCGCACTCTCGCTCTCCAAAAATTCAAACAACCCACGGTCCCGAATAATCCCAGCCTTCACAGACTCCTGCAAGCCAGCCCGCAACTCCTCCGCCGGCAGCGTCCCCAGCGTCCGAATATCCGCATACACGGCCAGCGGATGATGAAACGCCCCCACCAGATTTTTCCCCGCCGCAAGATTCACACCCGTCTTCCCACCCAGCGAACTATCCACCTGGGCAAGCGCAGTGGTAGGCACGCCCACATACCGAATCCCGCGCATATACATCGCCGCCACAAACCCGGTCATATCGCCAATCACGCCGCCACCCAGCGCCACCAGCACAGAATCCCGATCCGCCCCAAGCCCCGCCAACTCCTCCGTCAACCTCTCCACCGTAGCCAGCCGTTTATGCTCCTCACCTGCCGGCACCATCAGCCGCGTAAGAGGAGCAGGGAATCCACCTTCCAACTTTCCACCCCACAGCCGATCAATCTCCGGCGACGTCACCACAAACGCCCGCTGCTTCCCAGCCTTCAGCCCACCACCGAGCAGCGCATCCAACCGCGCCCCCACCAACTCCACCAACCCCGCACCAATCTCCACCTCATACTCAGCCGAGGGAGTCCGAACACCAATCACCGTACGTGCATCCGCAGAAGTCATCGTCCTTCAGAATACCCCGCCAGCCTAGTTGTCAGTTATTAGTTGTCAGTTCTCAGTTCCCACCGTGTGCGACCGCGTCTCTAGTAAGCCCGAGCATCGAGACGCCCCCACTTTTCTCGCCGCATCTCCAGCTCTATCAACTAACAACTGAGAACGAACAACTGAGAACTAAACCACTGCCCGCCGCCCCACCACCATCGACACCCCCACCGTCACAGCCATCAACCCCGCAATCACGGCCAGCGAAACCCCCGGCCCAATCTCCACCCAATCCGCAAGCAGCATCTTCACGGCAGCAAACCCCAGCACGGCCGCGAGCCCATAATGCAGATATCGCAGCTTCGCCAACCCCGCGGCCAGCAGCACATACAACGACCGCAGCCCCATCACCGCCATAATGTTCGACGCGTACGCCAAAAACGGCTGCCGCGTAATACTCAACACCGCCGGAATGGAATCCACCGCAAACACCACATCGGTCAACTCCACCGCGACCAGCGCCAGCAGCATCACGGTAGCCATGCGCTGCCCATTCTCCACGACCAGAAAATGATCCTGATTCTCACTGATCGGATGCCACTTCGTCAGCCACTTCAGCCACCCCGGAGTACGCTCGGGCTTATCCTCGGTCGGCTCCGGCTTCAGCAACCGCACTGCCGCCACCAGCAGCAACGCTCCAAACACATACTCAACCCAATGAAAGTGATTCAGCAGCCCCACGCCGCCCGCAATAAACAGCCCGCGCAGCACAACCGCCCCCACCACCCCCCAGTACAACACCCGCGGCTGCTTTCCCGGCGGAATCCGAAACAGCCGGAACAGCAGCAGGAACACAAACAAATTATCCAGCGACATCGCCTGTTCAACCGCATAGCCCGCGAGGTACTGCGTCGCCCCGGTAGCGCCAAACGCTCGGCTCAGTAGCACCGCCAGCAACAGCGCCGCGCCCACCCACATCCCGATCGCCCACATCGCTTTGCGCCGGGCATTCGGCACCGCGAGGTGCACCAAATACTCCACCCCCAGCAGGGCGACCAGCGCGACATGAAAGGTAATCCAATACGAGAGCGGAGTCATGAAGAGTCTCCTGAAAGCCTACACGCCCCGCGCCCGACCCCCAAGCGCTATTCAAATCACCCACAACTTCGTCATCCCGACCGAAGCGAAGCGCAGTGGAGAGATCCCTGCATTGGTTGTTGCTGTTGCTCTTGCCGTTGCAGCTGCTGTTGTCTTTGCTGTTGCCCTTGGCTTTCCCAGCTACCATCCCGCAGGAATCTGCTTCTGCCGCTGCCCTTAGCTAGAAGCGAAACCCCAACGCCCGCCGTCCGCGCAGGACCCTACCGCTGATCGATCAGCTTTACCAAATCCAAAAACATATCCGCCGCCACCTGCAGACTCGCCACACTCAGCTTATCCATCGTGTCCTGGTCCGTATGGTGAAACGCCTCAGGATCCGCCGCCGTCCCATACTGAAAATCAATCACATCCAGCGACGGCACACCCCGCTGCACAAACGGCAGATGATCATCCTGAATCGCCTGCGAGTCCTTGAACAAATACTTAGAGTGCCCCGTATCCCTCCCCGCCTTCGCCTCCAACTCCAACAGCCACGGCGTAGAGTTCGACTCCTTATCGATGTTCAACTGCTTCCACCCAATCATGTCCGCCAGCACAAACGCCTTGATGTGCCCGAGCGTCCCATCCCCCGACCACTTCGCCGCAATATGCCGCGTCCCATACAGAGAATCGGTATCCGTCCACTCCTTGTTAATCGACTCCTCGCCATCGGTAAACAGCAGCCACACCGAGTACCCCTGCGGCGGATGCTCGCGATAATACTGCCCCAGCGCAATCAGCAACGCCGTAGTACAAGCCCCATCATTCGCCCCGATAAAGTGAATATCCTTCAACCAATAATTCGTCTCGTAATGCGAAGCCAGAACAATAATCCCGTCCTTCTTCCCCGGAAACTTCACAATTAAGTTATGCATCGTCAACGGCCCAATCGGCGTTCGAGCCGTAAATTTGTCATCGACGAAATTCCCTTTCGCCACCTCCGGCTTGAATTGATCCTTGATAAACGCCTCAGCCGCCGCATGCCCCGGCGATCCGATATACCGTTTCGGCGCCGCATTTACATACGCCTGCGTAAGCCGCATCACCTCCGCCCCACTCACCCCACGCGTCTGCGCCCGCATCACCGGCGCAGTCGTTAGCGCCGTCCCAAACAACAGCGCGCAAAGAAAACGATTCATCTCAGCAACCTCGGCAGTACGATTCGTTTCGAACGGGCAGAAGCACAGTCCTGCAGCCTGTCATCCGTAATTATCTCGAAGGGGCACGACTTCAGTCGTGCCATAAACTCACCCAGCACAAAACGGCTTTAGCCGCTGAGGGGCTCTTTCAAGCTCAATCGCACCTCAATCATGCCGCCACAACGTCCTTCTTCTTCCGGTTCCGAGTAACAATCCACGCCACCCCCACCCCCACGAAATAAAGCACCAGCATCGGCGACGCGAACAAGCACATCCCCACCGGGCTAGGATCCGGGCAAATCACCGCAGCCAGCAGAAAGATCGCCATCACCGCATACCGAAAATTCTTCAGCAGGAACTTCGCATCCACAATCCCAAACAGTGCCAGGAAGAAAATCACAATCGGCATCTCAAACGTAATGCCCAACCCGAGAATCACGGCCAGAAAGAATCCCGTGTAATCGTCAATCGTGATCATGTGCGTAAAGTTCTTGCCGAAATCCTGGATCAGAAACACCATCGCGCCCGGCAGCACATACCGATACCCAAACCACGTTCCCGCCAGAAACAGCCCCACCGTAGCCGTCATAAACGGCCAAACATACTTCTTCTCGTTCTGATACATCCCCGGCGAAATAAACAGCCACACCTGATAAAGAATGAACGGCGAGGCAATAATCGCGCCGCACACCAGCGACGTCTTAATAAAGAAATTGATCGCATCCGTAGGATGCGTCATCGTCATCTTCAGCCCGATATCCACCAGCGGCTTCTGGATATACCCCACCAGCCGATTCCGAAAAATCCAGGCCACCACGAACCCGGCCGCCAAATATCCGAAGATCCAGAACAGCCGATTCCTCAGCTCTTCCAGGTGCTCCATCAAACTCATCCCCGGCAGCTCCGCCCGTTCATGCACCGCGCTCCGTGCGCGATCTACCAGATCAGTTGCCATGAACTGTAGTCTCCGTCGACTCCGCTGAGGACGTCTCATCTGCAGCCGTCTCCGCCGCAGGAATCGCATCCAGCAACCCCTTCAGCGCACTATTCCGTGGCCCCCCATTCGCCGCCGCCGCCGGCAACCCCGTAGCCGGCGGCATAATCTTCAACTCCCCCGACACCGCAATCGGCAGCACCGTCTTCACCCCATCCACCACCTCATATTCCGTCCCAACCCCCGCGTCCCCCACCCCAAATCCGGGTGCCCCAGGTCCCGCTTCTGGGACCTGGGTTTCCACTGAACCCTCCGCGGCCTCTCCAGTCTCCACCTCCGCCACCGTCATATCCGACACCTTCACCTCATCCGCCACCGGCTCCGTAATCGCAGGCGCCACAGGCGCCGCCGCCTCCATCGCGGCAATTTGCTTATTCCGTTCCGCCTGCTCACTCAGCCGCAGCTCATCTTCCATCTGCATCTTGAACTCATTGCTAGCCCGCCGAAACTCCCCCACCCACTTACCCAGCTCACGCGCGAGCACCGGCAACCGCTTCGGCCCAAACAGCAGCAGCGCCAACACAAACAGAAAAATGCTGTCAGGAAAACTCGGCATACAGACTCAGATGATACGGCCTAGCCCTCGCAGTTGAAAGCCGCCCTCCCTTCATGAGACGTTCCACCGCTCCCCCCGGATTGCCAAACACTTCCATCCCGCCCGCCATAACAATTCTTCCGCACCCAGCGAAACCCTTCCCCCTCCCATCCGTCCTAAGCTTCAGCACTCCAACAGGGTGCACCTGATCCAATGAACTACTATCAGAGGGCAAACCCACTGCCCGATGGCTATGGAGAGTCCGACTGTGCCTGCCCCCCGCCGTTCTATCTTCCGCCCGAACCCCGCGCACCTCTGCGCCCTCGCCCTGCTCTCGGCCATCACCCTCTTAAGCGGCTGCGGTAGCTTCTTTGTCTGCGAAGGCAAAACCAGCTGCCCCGCCGCCCCCTGTGTCCCATCCTCCACCGTCACCTGCCCAGCCACCGGTACCGACTTCGCCTACGTAGCCAACCCCTCCGCCTCCGCCAACAACGTCAACGGCTACAACCTCGACAACGGTAACCTGACCACCAACGCCACCAGTGCGCCCTTTTCCTTCGGCTACCAACCCATCGCCATGGCCGTCACCCCTGCCAACACCTTCCTCTACACCGCCAGCAACCCCGGCATCTCCACCGGCTATCTCTACGGCTACTCCATCGAGACCGGCGGAGCTCTCAACATCCTCTCCAGCGGCATGCCTCTCATCACCGAAAGCGCCGTCTCTCTCGCCGTCTCGCCCGACGGCCAATGGCTCTTCGTCCTCGACGCCAACAGCCTCACCCTCTCGGAATACTCCATCAACACCTCCACCGGCGCTCTCACCTTCAACACCACCGGCGCCATCACACCCGGTGCCGGCACAACCGGCAACGCATCCCTCGACGTCACCGTCGCTCCCAGCGGCGATTACGTTGCCGTCGCCCTCGGCACCGGAGGCCTCCAGACCTTCACCTTAGACACCTCCACCGGCGCCCTCACTCCCCAGAACCCCGTCGCCCCCGCGACCACCCAAATCGGCATCTACGCGGTTGCCATCGACGCCAACAACTATCTCTACGCCGCAGCCACCAACGGCCTGGCCGTCTTTTCCGCCACCACCGCCGGAGTCCCCACAGCCCTCAAGACCTACACCGCCGGCAACGGCCCCCGCTCGGTCGCCGTCAACACCGCCTCCACCTTCGTCTACGTAGGCAACAAGACCGACAGCACCATCTCCGGATTCTCCATCGGCACCAACGCCGTCCTGACGGCCATCTCTGGCAGCCCCTTCACCGGCCCCACCTCCATCGGCGCGCTCGCCATCGACAACACCAGCGGCTACCTCATCACCTCCGGCTACAACACCTCCACCGGCATAGAGCTCTTCGCCATAGGCACCACCGGAGCGCTCACCTCGTCCGGCAGCGCCGGCAGCGGCACCAACGCCGCCGTAGTCAGCGCCATCGCCACCACCCACTAACCCCGCCCCAAGCGCTTCAGCATCCTCTGGCATTTCCGGACGCGGCTGGAAAATCCTGCTACGCTTGGGGCGTGAAAAAGTGCTCCTTCGTTGCTCTTGCCTTCGCCTTTGCCCCAATTCTTCTGGCGCAAAACGACACGGCCACTCCGCCCGCCGCCGATCCCGATGCGCTCCTCCGCGCGGCCGCCCCGTTTTATGACTACGCCTCACCAGACATGAAACCCTGGCACATTCGCTATCACTACCAGTCGTTCGACATCAGCGGCCAGCCGGATGGGGAGGGCATGTTCGACTACTGGCACTCTACGGAGAAAGGGAGCAAGGCTATGTGGACGCAGGGGGACCAGTCGAGCGTCGAATGGCGCACAGCCGCAAACAAGGTGCTGGAATTGCCGGGCAGGACGAGCATCCCAAGCATGCCGCATCGACTGTACTGGGTGATGACTCCAGGGTTTCTGACCATGAAGGATTCACCGTCCGACGGCCGGCAGCTCAAACACTTCACGACGAAGACGTCCACCACCGAGCTGGAATGTGTTGGATCGGTACGTACCGCAGCTCCGAACAATACCCCGCCTTCGTTCGGGGCGGTATGGCCAACGTACTGCTTCCTGAAAGCGCAGCCGGTGCTGACGGCGAGTCATGAAAATGGCAGTCTGATCAACGTCTATGGCAAGGTGCAGAAATTCCAAGACCATTATTTTCCGGGCGACATAGAGATTTTGTATGTCGGCAAGAAGCGCTTGGTCGCGACGCTGGAGGAGTCGAACCTGGTTGCGGCCGATGATGACGCGTTTACCCCGGCCGCCGACGCAAAGGAGCCTCCTCCACCTGTAGTCATCGTTGTGCCGAAGGGTGGTGGTATCCAGCTACCGTCGCTGATCCACAGAGTCGAACCCATCTTTCCTCAAAGTTATATCGCAATGAGGAAAGAAGGCACGGTGGTGCTTTCTGCGCTGATCGGCAAGGATGGCTCCGTCAAGGATGCCAAGATTGTTAGCAGCCCGGATGCTGCGCTATCCGCAGCGGCGCTGGATGCGGTGCGCCAGTGGAGATATGAGCCTGCCATGCTGAACGGGCAGCCGGCAGACCTGAATACGACGATCACCCTTAATTTCAAAGTGCCGCAATAATCCGGCCGGCGCCTCGTGTCGCCCACCCAATCCCAAATCCGAACCACCCACCCCGCCGTATCCGCGCATACACTAAAGCTCTGCCCACTTCGCGCTACTCTGGATGCAGCGACCATACATCGCAGCAACCTCCAAAGGCATCACCCAACCATGCAGCAAATTCCATCGAAGCGGTTGAACCGGTCCCTCGCGCGTGTCCTCGTAGCGATCGCCCTCACCTGCGCGCTCTCCGGCTGCTCCCACTTCCGCACCGCGCCCGCGGATAAGTACGTCTACGTCACCTCCAAGCAGACCTTCCTCCGCGACCGCGTCGCCGCTGTCTCCAACCGCACCGGCACCGCCACCAACGGCGAACAACTCGTCGTCCTCGACCACGCCCGCCGCTGGGTCAAAGTCCGCACCCCCAGCGGCGAAATCGGCTGGATTGAAGAACGCCTCACCGCCCCGCAAGACATCGCCGACAAATTCGACACTCTCCGCAAAGATCACGCCAAGGACCCCGTAGTCGCCACCGCCACCACCAGCGACGACGCGTACCTCCACGTCACCCCCGGCCGCCTCACCGACAAGCTCTACCTGCTCACCCCGAACGGAACCCTCAGCCTCCTCCAGCGCGCCTCCGTAACCAAGCCCGTCACTCCCGGAGCCCAGCCTGCGCAATCCGATCCCAACGCCCCGCCTGCAGGCCCCGTCTATGAAGACTGGTGGCTCGTCCGCGATGCGAAAGGTCAAACCGGCTGGGTCTTCAGCCGCCTCCTCGAGGTCTCCGCCCCCGACTCCCTCCTTCGCTACGCCGAAGGCCAGCGCATCGTCGGCGCTTACATCCTCACCCATGTCGACGACCCCGACTCCGGCATCCTCGACAACGGCAACACCATCACCTCCATCCCCGTCTACGTCACCGTCCTCTCCCCCTACAAAGCCGGCCTCCCCTACGACTTCAACCAGATCCGCGTCTTCACCTGGAACACCAAAAAGCACCGCTACGAGACCGGCTTCGCCGAACGCAACATCGTCGGCTACCTGCCCGTGAAGCTAGGCGCCACCAAGGACCCCTACGGCAAGGGACCCTTAGCCGCCCTCGAGCTCCCCACCTTCACCTACCGCGTCCTGGCCGCCGACCAGCCCATCCCCGCACCCGACCCCACCACTGGCCTCATCAAGCCCGGCCGCACCATCGCCAAGACCTACCGCCTGGAAGGCAACATCTGCCGCCGCATCCTCCCCCCCGGCACCCAGCCCGAGCCCGAAGCCCACCCCGAAGCCGAACCGGCAAAGCCCGGCTCCAAAGCCGCCAAGAAAGCCGCCCGCAAGGCTGCCAAGCCAGCCCCCAAGCACCCCAAACCCTAGCGAATCGCGTCCGTTCTCTTCTGCCGATAATCTCGTCATCTCGACCGGAGCATCACGCCTTTGTCTTTGTGATGCGGAGTGGAGAGACCCCCGCATTGGCCTTTGCCGTTGCCCTTGCTTTTCCGGCTGTCATCCCCTCCGGGAATCTGCTGTTGCCTTCGTTCTTGCCCTTGCTTTTCTTTCTGTCATTCCCTCCGGGAATCTGCTTCTTCTTTCGCTTTTGCCGTTGCCCCTGTCTTTGCCTCTGAGATAGGTCCGGGCTTTAGCCCGGACAATCGCAACACCCAACCAAAGGGCTTTAGCCCCTGGGAGACCGTTGCCATTGCTCAATAAGAAGCCTTCCCAAACGACCGCAAAGAACGCTCCCACCCGACAATTGGGTCATTTGACCCATCTATCTGCAAGCTAGGTCAGCCGATCCCCAAATAACCAGGCTGAACCCCCCGATTTGCGTCCCGAAACCCACCTAAAGCACTCGATTTGGAGCCCGAAATTTACGAAAAATGGGCCAAATCCCCCATCTAAGCGTAAAACCGCCGAATCGCTTCCACCACGCTCTCCAACTCCTCCACCCGCAATTCCGGATAAATCGGCAGCGCCAAAACCTCCTCAGCAGCCTTCTCACTAACCGGGAAATCGCCCTTCTTATACCCCAGAAACTTCAAGCTCTCCTGCAAGCTAAGTACCAGAGGGTAATACACTTCCGACCCAATCGAATGCGCCGTCAGGTACTCCCGCAGCGCATCCCGCTTCGGCGCCCGAATCACATACTGGTGAAACACATGTTCCGCCCGAGGATCGGTGAAGGGAAGCACGACCCCCTCGGCTGTAGTCTTTCCCACCAACCCAGCAGCCGTAAACCGCTCATTATAAAGGGAAGCCAGCTCCCGCCGCCGCCGATTCCCAGCCTCCACCCGCTGCAACTTCACCTCCAAAACCGCCGCCTGCAGCGTATCCAGCCGCGAGTTCCACCCCACCTCATCGTGGTAATACCGTCGCCGCATCCCATGTTGTCTCAACATCTTAGCCCGCTCGGCAACAACCTCATCGCGAGTAGAAACCATCCCAGCGTCCCCAAACGCAGCCAGATTCTTAGTCGGATAGAAGCTAAACGCCGCAGCATCCCCCAACCCCCCAGCCTTCACCCCCTCCCAGGAAGCCCCAAACGCCTGCGCCGCATCCTCCACCACCTTCAATCCCCGCTCCCTCGCGAGCGCCGTAAGCGCAGTAATATCAGCACATTGCCCGTACAGATGCACCGGCATAATCCCCACAACATCGGCCCCCAAAACCTTCTCCACAGCCCCCGCCGAAAGGTTGAAAGTCCTCTCGTCAATATCCGCCAAAACCGGCCAAGCGCCGACTCTCAAAATCGAACTCACCGTAGCAAAAAAGCTAAACGGTGTAGTAACAACCGCATCCCCAGCCCCTATCTTCAATGCTGTCAACGCCAACCACAGCGCATCGGTCCCACTCGCACACCCCACCGCAAACGGAACCCCGCAAGCCTCAGCCGCCGCCGCCTCAAACCGAGCAACCTCCGGCCCCAGAATGAACCGCTGCGACTCACAAACCCCAGCAATCGCGGCCAGCACTTCTTCGCGAATTTCCGCAAATTCGCGGCTAAAATCCAGCATCGGAACAGCGAGCAGTTTTGGGTGAGTATCCGTCTCAATCATCTCTATCATCGTAATCTTTCAAGACCTTCCCCGCCCAATCCGTGTTCCAACCCCTTGTCCTGAAGCATCGAAGGCGATAGTGTGAAGGGTGCATGTCTGCTTTGCTGCAAGGTTCGACCGCGAGTCTTTGGCGCGGAATGTCAAAAAATGGTTGAGTGAAATGATAAGAGGAGATCGGCCCATGGATTCCAAGCCGGCACAGAATATTCAGGATACGTTCCTGAATACGGTCCGCAAAGACAAGAGCCCCATTACCATCTACCTCGTCAGCGGTGTAAAGCTGACAGGAAAGATTCGTTCCTTTGATAAATATTCTGTTCTGCTCGAAAACAACGCGCAGGAACAATTGATCTTCAAGCATGCAATCTCCACGGTGGTCAGCGGTCGCCCCTCCGGCTTTGGCGAAACGCGTAGCGAGACTCGTCCTGTCGCGACAACCCACGCCGAGACTCCTCAGCCAGCCACGGGAGCAGCCAATAGCTAGCCGATCCGCCGCCTTCAGGCGATGTCTGCTCGCGAGAGTTACAAGGCAACGTGCCCAATAAGCCAGCATCCAAGGCAAGAGCGAATCGCGAAGCCGTTGAGCGGGATCTCCTGCGCTCGCGGCAGCGAACTTCGCGTGAAAGCGCCGTTCTGGTTGCTGTCGAGTTCACCTCTGATCGCTTTCGCCCCTCGAGCGTAGCGCAGCAGGCCCGCGCTGCAGCAGCTATTTCCGAGCGTGATCCGTCCTCTGCCAATCACCTCGACGATATTCCGGAAACTCCAACGCCCGCAGCTGAGCCTCCAGTCGATCTGGACTTCGATGCCTCGCTAGCCGAGTTTCAGGAGCTAGCCAGGTCTGCCGGCGCAACCATCGCAGCAGTCTTGATCCAGCGTCGCGGCCGGCCCGATCCCGCCACCCTGGTAGGCGGAGGAAAGCTCGATGAAATCATCGCCACCGTTGCGTCGACCGGCGCAAGTCTGGTCCTCTTCGATCACGATCTGACGCCGTCCCAGGCTCGCAACGTTGAAGCGCGATTGCCTTGCACGGTCATCGATCGCACCCAACTCATTCTCGACATCTTTGCCCGCCACGCTCGCACGCGGGAAGGGCAGTTGCAGGTGGAGTTGGCACAGCTTGAATATCAACTGCCTCGATTAGCCGGTCGCGGCAAGACTATGTCCCAGACCGGCGGCGGCATTGGAACCCGCGGTCCCGGCGAAACCCAACTCGAGACCGATCGCCGCAAAATCAATGGCCGCCTCGATCGCATCAAGCAGCAACTCGAAGCCGTCCGGCGCATTAGGCGTCAACAGCGCGGCAGGCGCGAGGCCGTCCCTGTGCCCACTGTAGCCTTGGTTGGATACACCAATGCCGGCAAATCCACCTTGTTCAACTCCTTGACCGGCGGAGAGGTCCTTGCCTCCGAGCGAATGTTCGCCACGCTCGACCCCAAACTGCGTCAGTTGACCCTTCCTTCGCGACGCAAAGTGCTGCTTTCAGACACCGTTGGATTCATCCGAAACCTCCCCCACGCTCTTGTGACCAGCTTTCGCGCCACGCTTGAAGAGGTCGAACGCGCCGAACTCCTCCTGCACGTGCGCGACGCAGCCAGCCCCACGCTCGATGAACAGCGAGCCCAGGTGGAGGCCGTCCTGACAGAGTTGGGCGTGATGGACAAACCCACGCTGCAAGTCTTGAATAAGATCGATTTGCTGCCCGCTGGTTCAGATATTCAGCCAGGCTCCCAAGGGAAGGGAACGATCGCCGTTTCTGCCCTCACGGGCGATGGTTTGGAAGATCTACTGCATGCTATTGACGCAGCATTGACAGCCGATCCACTCGAATCGGTTGAATTTCGCATTCCGCAGGCTGAGGGCCGAGTTCTTGCCGCCTTGGAGCGCGGAGCAACCATTACCGGACAACGATTCGAGGGGAATCTAGTCTATCTTCACGCCATCGGGCCGAGCTCTCTGTTGGAGCGCTACAAGCGTTATCAGCACCGTCATGTGAAGCCACTCGAAGCTGTTCATGATTAGCCCCACAAACTAGTACAGGCCGCCTGATCGGGAGCGGAGGTGGTGTCCCGTTTCACGCGGCCTGCATGACCCGGAATGGGTCTCAGGGTGGTAAGAAATATCCTACTCCCGACACGCACAATGGAAGAAGAAAATAATGAGAAATCGAGCGAGAAAAGCGATTATCGTGTCTGTCCGAAGAATCTTCCAGAATTGCATCCATAACGCGCTCATTCTTTGACTTCCAACTCCCAGCTTTGCTACAAATAAAGGGAGCGAATTGAAAAAATAGAAATGCTTGAGCGGTGCTCGGCAGTAGACAACAGGGCTTGAATTGCTCCTGGAAGCGACGAGCCTTTACCCCCTCCTGAAGAACCCTAGAATCTCATGGAAATTTTGCATCAACTTGGTGGTCTAGTGCTCGGCTCTGTGCCGACCATGGTCTTTTTTCTTCTGCTGGTGGCGGCGTACGGACCCTTGGTGCGCAAACCTCTCGACAAGACCCTGGCGGAGCGTCGCGCACGGACCACGGGCGCCGTCGAAAGAGCACGCGACGCAATTTCCGCGGCCGAGGCCGAAGCCACCGTGTACGAGGAAAAGTTGCGAGCTGCACGTAGCGAGATGATGGCTGCGCGCGAGCGTAAAGTGCAGCAATGGCAGGCTGAGCGGGATCAAGCCGTGAAGAGCGCACGCGATGCTGCTCAGGCTCGCGTGAATGCAGCGCGGCAGGAGATCGAGGGGATGTCCGCCGGAGCGCGTAAGCAGATCGAGGAGTCGACCGCGCAGCTCAGCGAGCAGATTTTACGTGCCGTACTTCCGGCCGGAACCAAACTCTCGGAGGCGCGCCCTTCATGATCTCTCGCCGGTTCATCATGCTGCCCCGTTTCCTTGTCCTCACGTTCGGGCTGTTCCTTGCTCTGTCGATTGTTCAACCAATTCTTGCGCAAACCTCCGCCGCGCCCGCGTCGACTCCAGCGAATGGACATCAGACAGTCCTGAGCGAGACCGACCAGTACCGGATGTCCGCGCCAGTGGTAAAGCTCGGCGCTCTGCTGGGCATGAAGCCTGAGACGGCCGCCAACGTTTTCACGATCTTCAACATTGTCCTTCTGTTTGGCGGCATTGGATATGGGTTGTTCAAGGTTCTTCCCAAGGCCTTCCGCAACCGCAGCACGGCAATCCAGAAGCATCTGGTGGACGCGCGCACCGCGACCGAAGAGGCCACTGCGAGACTCAGTTCCGTAGAGGATCGGCTTGCCAAGCTGGACGATCAGATCGCTGCGATGCGGGCTCAGGCCGAGGCAGATTCCGCACGCGATGAGCAGCGAATCCTGGCCAGCGTGGAAGACGAGAAGAACAAGATTCTCGCCGCTGCGGATGCAGAGATTCAAAGCGCGACCACTCTTGCACGCCGCGAGATTCAGAAGTATGCCGCAGAGCTGGCCATCGAGCAAGCAGCCCGCAAACTCGTCGTCACCGCGGAGACGGACCGCTTACTCGTTGAGAGTTTTGCTCACAAGCTTGGCGAAGGGAGCAACAACTAATGGCTGCTGTTGATCTCCGCTATGCGCGTGCGTTGGCTGCTGTTATCTCTAACCAGAAGTTGGATGTGGTCGCCACGCAAGGGCAATTGAACGACTTTGCCGACACGCTGGAAGCCAGCGCGGAGTTGCGTGAGGTACTCGAGAATCCTTCGATTCCCGAGCCCCAGAAGCTCAAGGTGCTCGATGCCATTGCCGCGAAATCCGGCATGAGCAAGACGGTGCGGAATTTCATCGCGGTCATCGCCCATCATCAGCGCCTGCACGAGCTCCGCAGCATGGTAGCGGCGTACGACACCATTGCGGACGAAAACGCCAGCGTCGCCGAGGCTGAAATTGTCAGCGCTCTTCCGCTGGATGAGAAGAACCGCAAGCTTCTTGAGGAAAAAATCTCGACGATGACCGGTCAGCAGCACGTTCATGCTACCTACAGCGAAGATGCAACCTTGCTGGGCGGTGCTGTCGTCACCATAGGATCCACTGTTTATGATGGATCGATTCGCGCACAACTACAGCAACTCAAAGCTCGGCTGATTGCAGCCGGAGCGTAGACGCATACGCAACAAGATCTGAAGGACTCGAAGGAAAAGGAACACCATGGCAAAGATTCAGGCAAACGAGATCACCGAGCTGCTTCGCCAGCAGATTGAGAATTACGAGCAGCGCATCCAGGTGGATGAGATTGGAACGATCATCTCGCTGGGTGACGGTATCGCGCGCATTCATGGCCTCGACAAGGTTATGGCTGGCGAACTGATCGACTTCCCGCATGGCATCTCTGGCCTCGCCATGAACCTCGACGAAGACCAGGTTGGCTCGGTAATTCTCGGCGACTACAGCGAGCTCAAAGAGGGCGATCAGGTTAAGCGCACCGGCAAGATCATGTCCGTGCCCGTAGGCGAGGCGCTGATTGGTCGCGTGGTAAACGCGCTCGGCCAGCCCATCGACGACAAGGGACCGATCAACACGAATACCTTCCTTCCGGTTGAGCGGCTTGCTCCCGGTGTCATCTCACGTCAATCGGTTACCGAGCCCATGAACACGGGCATCAAGGCCATCGACACGATGATTCCGATCGGCCGCGGGCAGCGCGAGCTGCTCATCGGTGATCGCCAGACGGGTAAGACCGCAGTGGCGCTCGACACCATCATCAACTCCGCCAAAAACGATCTCATTTGCATCTACTGCGCCATCGGGCAGAAGCGTTCGTCGGTGGCTGCAGTTGTGCAGACGCTCGAAGAGTACGGGGCAATGGCGTACACGATTGTCGTCGCCGCAACGGCCTCCGAGCCTGCACCCATGCAGTACCTCGCTCCGTTCGCCGCGACTGCGATGGGCGAGTACTTCCGCGACAACGGCAAGCACGCGCTGATCATTTACGACGATCTCTCCAAGCACGCTGCCAGCTATCGCGAGATCTCGCTGCTGCTGCGCCGTCCGCCAGGCCGCGAAGCCTATCCCGGCGACGTGTTCTATCTCCACTCGCGTCTGCTCGAGCGTTCGGCCAAGATGTCCAAGGAGCTGGGCGGCGGTTCGCTGACCGCTCTGCCGATCATCGAGACACAGGCCGGCGACGTTTCGGCTTACATCCCGACCAACGTCATCTCGATCACCGATGGACAGATCTTCTTCGAAACCGACCTCTTCAACTCCGGTGTTCGTCCGGCTGTGAACGTCGGGCTCTCGGTTTCGCGCGTCGGATTTGCGGCCGCCATCAAGGCCACCAAACAAGTGGGCTCGACGCTCAAGCTCGACCTCGCGCAGTATCGCGAGCTGGCTGCCTTCGCGCAGTTCGGCTCGGACCTCGACAAGGTGACACAGAACCAGCTCAACCGCGGCGCCCGCTTGACCGAGCTCTTGAAGCAGCCACAGTTTGCACCGCTCACCGCAGCACAGCAGGTTGCGATTCTGTACGCGGGAACGCAAGGCCTGCTCGATAACGTCGAGGTCTCCGACCTCCGCGCCTTCGAGGATGGGTACTACCCATTCCTGGACTCTGCGCATCCGGACATTCTCGCGGACATCACCAAGAAGAAGGCGCTGGACGACGACATTCGCAAGCGCCTGACCGACGCGATCAATGAATACAAGCAGGACTTTCTGGCGAGCCTCAAGGAACGCAAGGAAGCCAAGACAACGGTAAACGCGTAACAGCGCACGGCATAAGGACGAATGGCAAACGTACTCGATCTACGGCGACGCATCCGCAGTGTGAAGAACACGCGGCAGATCACCAAGGCCATGAAGATGGTCTCGGCTGCAAAGCTGCGTCGCGCACAGGAACACGCGATGCAGGCGCGGCCCTATGCGCAGATGCTCGCAAATGTTCTGCAGTCGCTGGTGCGGCGCACCGATCTCTACAACGAACAGACGGGCGAGATCGTGCACCCGCTGCTGGTGGAACGCGAGGAGAAGAACGTCCTCGTGCTGGTGATCGCCGGAGACAAAGGCTTTGCTGGCGGGTTCAACTCGAACATCGGCAAGGCGGCGCAGCGGTTCATCGACGAGCGCCGCGGGCTGGGCCAGAACATCGACCTCGAGCCCATTGGCAAGAAGGCGATTGGCCTGTTCAAGAAGCGCTTTCCGATGGCGGTCTACGAGCACAAGGAAGAGCTCTACGACAATGATCTTTCCAAGCACATCGAAGATATCCGGCATCGTGCAGCGCCCATCGAAGTCGCGTCCGAACATCCCACGCTGTTGTTGAAGACCAGCTTTTCGGAAGTCACAGCCGTAGCGAACTCCATCATCACGCGCTACGAGCGGGCAGAGATTGATTCGGTTTACATCGTCTTCAACGAGTTCAAGTCCGTGATCTCGCAGCGCGTTGTTGTCGAGAAGTTGCTACCCATCCGCAAACTTGGATCCCAGCAGGTCACGGTCCTCGAAGAGATGACCGAGGAGCAGAGAGAAGCCGCTGGTAAGGCTGCTCAGGAATCAGGCATCTCGATCAACGAGCCCGAAGAGACCGCGTATGAGCAGGAGGCCAAGAAGTTTGGCACTGCCGACGTGGATTACATCTTTGACCAATCTCCAGAGCGGCTGTTTCGCCACTTGATGCCGCGCTACATTACAACCCAGATCTTCCATGCGCTGTTGGAGTCGATCGCAGCAGAGCACGCAGCGCGCATGACCGCGACCGATGCGGCGACCAAGAATGCAGGAGAGCTGATCGACAAGCTCTCGCTCACCATGAACCGCTTGCGTCAAGCAGCGATCACTAAAGAGATTATTGAAATCGTTAGCGGAGCGGCTGCACTGTAAGCGCAAACGCGATCGTACGAAAGAGACTTATGGCAGAGACACAGAACATTGGCAAAGTAGTGAGCATCAGCGGTCCGGCCGTTGACATTCAATTCGAAGAGGCGCACATGCCTCCCATCTTCCAGGCGTTGCGCATCGTCAGCGAGGGCTTCGACGTGCCGACGCCGATGGACGTCGTCGTCG
>NZ_LMUT01000003.1:0-93198 GCF_009765785.1 Granulicella sp. L46 | reverse complement strand
GGGCCTGGTGCGCGGCATGAAGGCCATCGACACCGGCGGGATGATCACGGTGCCGGTAGGCCGCGAGACACTGGGCCGCGTGCTCAACGTCCTTGGCGAGCCTGTGGACGAGCTTGGTCCCGTGAACACCAAGGTGCGGATGCCTATTCATCGGCAAGCGCCGGCGTTCGACGAGCAGTCGACCTCGGAGGAGATGTTCGAGACCGGCATCAAGGTTGTTGACCTGATCCTGCCGTTCTTGAAGGGCGGCAAGATTGGTCTGTTCGGCGGCGCTGGCGTGGGCAAGACCGTTGTCATTCAGGAGCTGATCAACAACGTTGCCCAGCAGCATGGTGGCTTCTCGGTGTTCGCCGGCGTCGGCGAGCGTACCCGCGAGGGCAACGATCTCTGGCATGAGTTCCAGGAGTCGGGTGTTATCGACATCAACGACTTCAATAAGAGCAAAGCAGCGCTGATCTATGGCCAGATGACCGAGCCGCCGGGCGCGCGTCTCCGCGTCGCACTGACCGGCCTGACCGTCGCTGAATACTTCCGCGACGAAGAGGGTGCGGACACGCTGCTGTTCATCGACAATATCTTCCGCTTCACGCAGGCGGGTTCCGAGGTCTCGACGCTGCTTGGGCGTATGCCTTCGGCCGTCGGCTACCAGCCGAACCTTGCCACCGAAATGGGTGAGCTGCAGGAGCGCATTACCTCGACGAAGAAGGGCTCCATCACTTCGGTACAGGCTGTGTACGTACCTGCCGACGACATTACCGATCCGGCGCCGGCAACCACCTTCGCCCACCTCGACGCAACGATGCTTCTGTCGCGTCCGCTGTCGGAGCTGGGCATCTATCCGGCTGTCGATCCGCTGACCTCGACCTCGCGCATCCTGTCCGCACGTATTGTTGGTCAGGAGCACTACGATGTTGCGCAGGGCGTGAAGAAGATCCTGCAGCGCTACAAGGATCTGCAGGACATCATCGCGATCTTGGGTATCGACGAGCTTTCGGAAGAGGACAAGCTCACCGTGTCGCGCGCCCGCAAGGTGCAGCGCTTCCTCTCGCAGCCGTTCCATGTCGCCGAAATCTTTACCGGCATTCCTGGAGCGTATGTGAAGGTCGAAGACACCGTGCGCAGCTTCAAGGAGATCATCGAAGGCAAGCACGATGATATTCCGGAGCAGGCGTTCTATCTCAAGGGCGGCATCGAGGATGTACTCGCGGCAGCCGAGAAGCTGAAGGCGACGGCTTAACCATGGCTGAGGCTGGAAACAATTCGGGGCTGCTGACGGTACGGCTGGTAACGCCGGACCGGGTGCTGCTGGATGCTACGGCGACGGCGGTCGAGTTACCGTCGATGTCGGGCTACATGGAGACGCTGTACGGCGCGGCGCCGCTGCTGGCGGAGCTGGGTGCGGGCGAGGTGCGTCTGCATGGCGGCTCGGCTGGCGAGCAGACCTTCTTCGTGGCCTGGGGCTTTGCGGAGGTGCTGCCGGAGCGGGTGACCATCCTGGCGGAGACCGCGTTGCATCCTGATGAGATTGATCCCGCCGAGGCTCAGGCTGAGCTCCAGCATGGTCAGGAGCTTTGGGACCAAGCTGGCGACGATCAGGCCAAGTATGACGAGGCCAATGCCGTGACGCGCGTCGCCGAAGAGAAGATCGCGAGCGCGCAAGGGAAGCATTGAGTCGCTGAAAATTTGTTGAAGCAGCAAAGCCTCGCGCAAGCGGGGTTTTTTGTTGCACGCGAAGGTTGAGCGTTGGAGGCACCCCCCCCCACCCCCTCCCCCATACTTTGTCCCCAAAGTAGTCTCTGCAAACGAGTTAGGTGGCAAAAGTATGACTTGGGTACGCTTGGAATGGCTCCTAAAGTAGGCCAATCAGAGACTTTAAGGGTAAAAGTACCCTTCTAAAGACTTTAGCCGCGCATTCGAGCGAGTGTTCCGCAATTTAGCGCGCGGAGGTGTGCACGCGACTGCTGATTGGGGACGGATTGGAAGAGGCACTACTTCAATTGTAGCTAGTTGGAGGGGGTAACTATGCCAAGTTTGGGAAAGATTTATCGCTAGTGTTCATGCGGGTTTTGGCGTTATTGGGAGGCCTCGGGGGCTTGACAGGTTTCTGCCACCACCCTGCGCAAAGCGTTTCCTGAATGATTCGATTATGCTTCAGTGGATCTGCATTTCGATCGCGCTCGGAAGCGGGCCGGTGGAGCGTGTGTCCACGCCCGCGGGAGGCAAGACGGAAGATGAGACCGACAAAGCAGTGGGTGGTGCTGCTGATCTGTGTGGCATGGAGCGGGGGATGGGCGCAGTCGCGGCAAGTGGTGTGCGACCGGGGAACCGGGCACTTCGAGGCGAGTTTTCCGACTGCCGTGACATTGCGCGTAGGTGCGGTCAGGAACGGAGGATTTGCCACTCGAGCCTGCGAAGCGGTGCTGCGCTGGGGCAACGAGAGGGCGGTGGTGGTGCAGACGGCAGCGCAGGTGGATATCGACGTGCTTGGAGCCGACCTGGGGTTAGGCGTGCCGGTGGCTGCCTTTGTGGTGCGGCCCGCGCAGGATGACTGGAACGCGCACTATGAGATCTGGTCGATGGAGAGGAAGCCGCGGCACCTGCTGACGCTCACGGGCGGACAGTCGTATCGAGCGGTCGATGCGGAGTTCAATGGGCAGGTGGCGATCTGGACGACGGATGCGGGGGCGGTGGAGGGTTTTGACGGGCTGGAACGTGCAGACTTCACGTCTCCTCCGGTGCTGGCGCTGCGGTTTGAGCACGGACGGCTGCTCGACGTGAGTGCGTGGTACCGCGCGCTGTATGACCATCAGATTGCAGCGCTGCGTGACGGCGTGACGGCGAAGGAGTTGGAGGAGTTTCGAAGCAGCGACGGGCAGCTCAACTCCGGCTCGGTTCGGACTGAGGACGAGGTTCGGCTGCGGAAGACAAAGGCGGCGGTGCTGGAAATCGCGTGGGCTTACCTGTACAGCGGCAGGCAGGAACGGGCGTGGGCAGAATTGGAGCGTGCGTGGCCGGCTGGCGACGTGGCGCGAGTGAAGGCAGCGATGATGGCGGCACGTGCGCGCGGAATCGAGACACAGGTGGCGAAGGTGGCGTCTGCGGCGCTGCCGCCTAAGTGGATGGAGAGGCCTGCGGTGTACGAGTATCTGAAGTCAGATCCGTCGCAGCAGAACGGTGGCCGGATGATGTACGGTGCTCTGGGAGTGAGTGGGCACGAGGGCCCGGTGCTCGTAAAGGACGAGCGATCGACGGGGCTTTATGCCGCGGATAAGGAGCCAAAGGCAATTCTGATGTGGAGGCCGCCACCGACGGAATCGGAGCAGTCGTTAGCACAGGGAGTGGAGACCGTTCTGCTAACGATTGATGCTGCCGGCAAGGTGGAAGCGGCGAGGATGCTGGCACCGGGAAGCGATCCGGAGTTAGTGCAAGCGGCAAGGGACTGGAAGTTTATCCCTGCTACGGAAGACGGAAGACCCGTGGCGTATCAGCTGAAGATGAATGTGCGGTTGCTGCGATAATTTGCCGATGCACTCCTCGCGGCAGTGTTGGGATCCGCTTCAGCACCGCGTGGCGTGAGTTGCAAAATGCTCCTGCGTCCGCGAGACTAGGGAGAGCAGGTTGTTTCCCGCCTTCGTGGTGGACGGGCGCTTCGAGGCCCGTTGGGGATGTCCACCCCTTATAATCAGCAACGGCTTAGGCAGCAATCAGGAATGCCTTAAGCGAATGTCCCCGTCGTCTAGTGGCCCAGGACGACACCACACTCATGGTGTAAACACGTGGTTCGAATCCCGTCGGGGACGCCAAACGTTTTCCTGGTCAGCGAAGCCCTGTAGCTCCCCTCAGCTCCGCAATCAGCCTACCTGGAAGAGCTCGATCCCATGCGCCTTTCCTAAATTGCCCGAGTACTTCTTGTCTGTTCCATTGTTCCAATGCTCGTGAACGCCAAGACTGCGGCAGCGGATGCCGTCGCGTTCAGGATCGTAAAACGTCTTCGAAGGCGGATCATTCGCCAGAGCAGCTTCGCGCAGATAATTGTCGGCATTCTTAATGTCCACAAGCTCAGGCCATTCCGAGGTCAGAAAATCGAAGCCGACTGAATCGACTGCGACGCCGTCCAGCGACATGAAGATGCTGCTTGGCCAGGCATCGTTGAACGGGGCCATCTTCCATTTGCGCATGGGTGGTCCATCCGCGTTCTGGCTTCCATAGAGGGCGTCGACGATGAAGAGCATTGTCTTCTCGCCAAGATCCTTGTGACCGAGAAAATCCACGAATGCCGAGTAACTGGGCGAGCCGTCGTGGTTAGGCGGGAAGCCGTCGTGCGCGTTTTTGCGCCAGTCCGGGTTGATGCTGGTGGCGCCGAAGAGGTTCTTGGCGCAAAGTGTGATGCCTGAACTCACATGGCCTTTGAGCAGTGCCGCATCGATTAGGTAAGTTGCCTCGACGACCGTGGTATCGAGTCCCGAAGCATTGCGGCTGGGAACCGAGAAGGGGATCGCGTTGGCCTTGAACTCGGCCTTCTGTCGCCCGTCGCCGCCAATATGGTCTACGAACACGACGCCGGGAAACTCACCGTGAATCTTGTCGTAGAGATTGCCTGGGATAAACCGGCTGGTGTCGAAGACGGTGATCGACGCTTGCGGTACTTTTCCCGGACCGGTCAACTGGCGGACGAGCGCAAGAATGAGATGGGGCGACGAGTTGAGACGGTCGATCGTGCCATGATCCGTAGTGTTGTTCAGGTTCGGTTTGATTGCGACTTTCTCGCCCGCCTTGTATCCGACGTTGCCGCGATCGTGAGTGCGATTGAAATAGCGGAAGATGGCGTTCCATGCCTGGGCGTCGCTCTTTTGATTGGTGAGACCGCGGATGGAACGGGAGACCATGCGGTCAATCGCAGCCTGGTTGTTGTTGGCGTCGGCCCACCAGGAACCTGTTCCGTCCCAGCTCACAGCCGCCGGATCGTGTGCCCAGGTGACTCGACCGGGAACTACGCCGCGGGGAACACCCATTGGGGAAAGCGCAGGGTCGAATAAGGAAGAACCCATGCTGCTTGCAGCTGCAATCGACAGGGCGAATTCCCGGCGCGTCATTACCATTTTGCTTTACTCCTCTGCATACAAAACTTGTGCTTCGCTGGTGAACTTGCGGCGCGCGGCGACCCTGACCTGCCCGGAAATTGTACCAGCGGGAGGGGAGGTTCTAGCGTGCTACCGGTGCGGTGGATTCGCGGACGATGAGTGCTGGCTTGACGGGGATGCTGGAGGCGTATTGCGCGGCGGGGTTGGCGATGCGGTCCAGCAGGATGCTGGCGGCGAGCTTGCCCATGTGCTTGAGCGGCTGACGGATGGTTGTCAGACTCGGCACATGAAATTCAGCTGAAACGATGTCGTCGAAGCCGATGACGGAGACGTCGTTGGGCACGCGCATGCCGGACTCGTGCAGTACGCGCATGGCGCCGATGGCGGCGGTATCGTTGAAGCAGATGAGGGCGGTGAAGTCGCGGGTGGCGGAGAGCAGGCGTTGGGTGGGCTCGTAGCCGATCTGCGGGGTCCATCCGCCGACCACGAGTTGCACGGTGCGCTCCGGGGTGGGCTCGACGCCGAATTCGCGGGCAACCTGCATCATGGCCTCCCAGCGGAAGTCGGTGTCCATGACGGAGCGGTGGCCCTTCATGAAGGCGATCTTGCGGTGGCCGAGGTCGTAGAGGTGGCGGATGGCCAGGCGAGCGGCGGCGCGGTGGTCGATGAAGACGTTGGTGACGCCCTCCTTCTCCTTGTGGCCGGAGATGGTGACGACGGGCAGCGGAGTGTCGAAGTCGGCGTTGGTGTTGAGCAGCAGCAAGCCCTCGGCACCGCGATTCATCAGCAGCTCCGAGTACTCCTTGACAAGCTTCTGCTTGCCGTAATGGCAGGCGGTGAAGTAGAGGAAGTGCTTCTGCAGGAGATAGCGCTCGACTCCATCCATGACGACGGTGAAGTAACCTTCGCTATGTTCGGGGACGATGACGCCGACCGAATCGCTGCCGGTTTTATGAAGATTCAGAGCGAAGTAGCTCGGCCGGTAGTTGAACTTGCGTGCCGCTTCATGGACCCGGCGGCGCGTTTCCTCGGTCAGGTTCTTGGCCAGGGGGGCATCGTTCAGAACGAAGGAGACGGTGGTCTGCGAGACGCCAAGATACGTGGCGAGGTCCTTGAGGCTGGTCCGTTTCTTGGGAGGCAGAACGGGGTCTGGCGGACTCGGCGGCTTCGTTCTCATGCGTCGCTCCGTGGCTCGGTCTCGAACCATCTCACGTTCGGTCTGGGAATGTCCTTCACAATCGCTTGAGTATACAAGGCTTATCAGACCAAAGAGATAGACAATCGTTTGTCGTGGTACCTGCGATTGTACAGGGTGGGTTGGCGACAGAGGGAATTCAGCGAAGCGTGCCGGGAAGGCTGCCGCTCATGAGGCGCTCGACCTCGGGGAGAGTGGCCATGGAGGCGTCCCCGGGGGTGGTCATGGCGAGCGCCCCGTGAGCGATGCCGCAGTTGAGCGACCAGGCGAGATCCTTGCCGCTGAGGAGGCCATAGATCAAGCCGGCCGCGAAGGAGTCACCGCCGCCGACGCGGTCGAGGATGTCGAGATCTTCGAAGGCAACGCCGGCAATGGCTTTGTTGTCGGCGAAAGCAAAGGCGCTCCAGCTATTGCGATTCGCGGTGTGAGGGCGGCGGATGGTGGTGGCAAGGACCTTGATGTTCGGGTACTCGGCGACAACGCGTTCCGCCATAGGCGCGAAGGTGTCGAGCGTGTGCCAGGCAGGGCGGTGGGCATCCTCGCCGAGCGCTGCAGCTACGTCGCCTTCGTGGCCGAAGAATACGTCGACCTGGGGAAGGATGGAGCGGTTGACCTCGACGGAGCGCTCACGCCCTCCGCGAGACTTCCACAGCGAGGCGCGATAGTTGCCGTCGTAGCTGACGATCGTGCCGTGGCGGCGAGCGGCGGCGATGGCTTCGCGCACAACCTCGGTCGCGTCTTCCGAGAGCGCGGCCATGATGCCGCCGGTGTGGAACACTCGCACACCTTCCGTGCCGAAGAGTGCGTCCCAATCGATGGTGCCGGGCTTTAGCTGCGATATAGCCGTGTGGCCGCGGTCCATCATGCCGAGGCCCGCGCGGACGCCGAAGCCGCGCTCGAGGAAGTAAATGCCGTTGCGCGCATCGCGGCCAACGCCGTCGAAGGGCGACCATTGGATGTGCGAGGTGTCGACGCCACCTTGCAGGATGAGGTCTTCGACCAGGCGGCCGACGGGGTTGTCGACCAGCGCGGTGGCAATGGAGGTGCGCAGGCCAAAGCAGCGGCGAAGACCGCGGGCTACGTTGTACTCGCCGCCACCCTCCCACACGCGAAAGCTGCGCGCGCCAACGATGCGGCCTTCGCCGGGATCGAAGCGCAGCATTACTTCGCCGAGAGAAACCAGGTCCCAGCGGCAAGCGGAGGCCGGACGGAGTGCGAGACCGTAGGGTGCGGGCAGCTGGTTGAGCGCTTCGTTCATGGCAGTTTGCTATCTCCAGGTGCGCTGCGGCTAGGGTGTTCCGCGGCCGGTGAGTTGGCGGATCAGGTCGACCTCATGCTGACGGTAGGGCGTGTCGTCCTGGCGAAAGACCTCGTGGAACCAGACGGTGGGTTGGGATAGGACGTAGGGGTGCTGCCACGAGTCCCACGGATAGTAGGTCTGGGTCTTGCCGGCGACGAGGCCCCAATTGATCGCCGCCACATGATACTGCTTGGCGATGGGCAGGCTGTTGTCGAAGGTGCTGCCAGCGCCGCGCGCCATGTACTCGGTGCAGATGATGGGGCGGCCGAGGGGTTGGAGTTCCTTGATGCGCGCTTCAAACTCTTCGGGCCAGCCGTAGTTGTGGAAGCTGATGACGTCGGATTCGGCGAGCTGAATTTTTGTGGTCGCGCTCTCACGGTCGGGGTGCGACCAGTCACCTATCCACACGCCGCTGGTGAGGGGCTGGGTAGGATGCTCTTCGCGCGCCCAGGCGAAGGCGAGGGGGAGAAGATGGTCGACGCGCTCGGTCTTGTGCGGCTGAGGGCCATATTGATCGGCGCCATTATCGGGCTCGTTCCACACATCCCACGCGAGAATGCGGGGATCGTTGGCGAACGCTCCGACGACGCCCTTCACGTAAGCTTCGAGCTTCGGCTCGGCGGCCGAATCGGTAAGCTCTGCCATGCCGGGGCTCTGCACCCAGCCGGAGTTATGCACGCCGGGAATGGGCGGATGCTGCGGGCCGAGCTTTGGGTTCGGATCCCAGCAGGAGTCGAATAGCACGAGGATGGGCTTGATGCCGTGCTTCGAGGCGATCGTGAGGAAGGCGTCAAGGCGCTGCTTGAAGCCTTCGGGATCCTGCTGCCAGAGCTGATCCTGCAGGAAGACGCGCATGGTGTTCATGCCGATGCCCTGCGCCATGCCAAGTTCTTTGTCGTTGAGCTGCGGGTTCCAGGTCGCGGCCTGAAACATTTCGAGCTGGTTGATCGCGTCGGAGGGAACATAGTTTGCGCCGACCAACCAGGGTTGTTGTGCGTACCACGCGTTTGCCTTTTCGGCAGACCAGCGCGCCGGGTGCTGGGCGATGGCTCCGCTCGACGCCAGCAACAGGCAAAGAATCCTTGCTCCTAACTTCATGTTTCCCTCACAGATTGGTCGACGTCAGTGCAACGAATTGATAGTAGTCGAATGAGCGGTGGGTTGGGTTATCCAATGCTCAATCAGCGGCGCGATATTCGTGCGGCAGCCAAACTATGCACGACCCGGGCAGTGCCGGCCGTCGAGGATCGCGCGATTCTCTGGCGCTGAGAGATCGGCTATGATGGGGCACAACGGTCGCGCACTATCGCGAGATTGTAGGAGCTGAATTCGTTGGAGACCCCTAGGAATGATCGATCGACCAGCACCTTCGATCTGTCCGGACGATGTGCCGTGGTGGTGGGTGGAACGTCCGGGCTAGGGCGCGAGATTGCGTTGGGTCTGGCGCGCGCCGGTGCGAATGTGGTGGCGAGCTCACGACGCAGCGAGCAGGTAGAGGAGGTCGCTGCGGCCATTGAAGCGGAGGGCCGGCGCACGTTGCGTTTGTGCTCGGATGTCTTGCAGCGGGATAGCCTGGAGGCGCTGCATGCTGGCGTCCTGCAGGAGTTTGGGAGCGTGGAGATCCTGGTGAACGCCGCCGGCATTACAGCGCGCCTGCCGACGATCGATTGTCCGGAAGAGACCTGGCAGCGCATCTTCGATACGAATTTAACTGGCACGCTGCGGGCCTGCCAGATCTTTGGCCGAACGATGCTGGAGCAGGGACGCGGCAGCATCATCAACATCGCTTCACTTTCAAGCTTCGTCGCGTTTCACGAAGTGGCAGCGTACGGCGCAAGCAAGGCTGGCGTTGCCGCACTGACGAGGTCGCTGGCGGTAGAGTTTGCGGCGAAGAACGTGCGCGTGAATGGGATCGCGCCGGGAATCTTTCCTACCGACCTCAATCGCGAGCTGCTGTTCACGACGGCGCGCGGCCGCGAAGAGATTCTTCGCACACCGATGGCCCGCTTCGGCCGTCTGGAAGAGGTGGCGGGCGCGGCGGTGTTTCTTGCGTCTGACGCAGCATCGTTTGTGACCGGCGAGATTCTTACGGTGGATGGCGGATATCTTGCAAGCGGCGTGAATCAGTAGCGACTGCGGAAATTTCGGACGCAAGAAGTGGCGCGCGGATGCTTGCAGCCAATCGTAGTGTGCCTTCGATATACTTCATTGCATTCCGTGGAGTTCGAACAAAATGTCCCTTGTAGTTTCTAGATCAGACGACCAGCAATTCACCTCGCGTCCCGCTGAGTCGAACATTCGCTGGTTTGTATGCCTGCTGCTATTTTTGGCGACGACGATCAACTACATGGACCGATCGGTCCTCTCGCTGATCGAGCCGCTGCTTCACTTGCCGTTCATGGGCTGGCTTCCGGGCGTGAGCGCCGCGTATCAGTCGGGGTATCACCTCAACTATGGGCACATCGTCGAGTGCTTCCAGATTGCGTACGCGGTGGGTTTTCTGGTCGCAGCGCCGTTCATCGACAGGCTCGGCACAAAGGTCGGCTACGCGGTGGCGATCGGCGTGTGGGCGCTGTCGTCGATCAGCCATTCGCTGGTGCATTCGGTCCTTGGCTTCTGCATCGCGCGCGCGTGTTTGGGGCTGGGCGAGTCGGGCAATTTTCCTGCGGCGATCAAGGCGACCAGCGAATGGTTTGCCAGCGAAGATCGCGCGCTGGCTATCGGGCTGTTCAACTCCGGCGCGAACGCGGCATTCTTTATTGCGCCGGCGATTGTGCCTCTCGTGACGCTGCACTTTGGCGGCTGGCGCGCCGCGTTCCTCGCCACTGGCGGCATGGGACTTTGCTGGCTGGTCCTGTGGCTGGCGTTTCCATACAACCGGTTACGTCGCGGCTTGACCACGACCCAGGCGGATCTGCGGCGCGTGGTGCCGAACGTTACGGGTAAGAAGCTCTATGGGATTCTCCTGCGCAACCGCGGGCTGTATGCGTTCTCCATTGCAAAAGGGCTTACCGATCCGGTGTGGTGGTTCTATCTTTTTTATCTGCCGATGTATTTGAACGACAACTACGGTTTGAGTTTGAAGCAGGCGTACTGGCCGATTGTTGTGGTGTATGCGGTTTCGTCGGTGGGATCGTTTTTGGGCGGAGGCCTTTCGGGGCTGCGCATGAAGCGCGGCCACACCGTGAACAGCGGGCGCAAGTTTGCGATGCTGGTCACCTCCCTATGCGTGCTGCCGCTGATGCTGGTTCCGCACATGCACAAGGTGTTTGCACACAATGCGTGGCCGGCGGTGGCGCTGTTTGCGCTGGCGGCCGCAGCGCACCAAGGCTGGTCGGCGACGTTATTCGCGACACCTACGGACATGTTTCCGTCGACCTCGGTGTCGACCGTGGTGGGTATCGGCGGAGCGGTAGGGTCTCTCGGCGGAGCACTCTTTACGGTGTTGGTCTCGCACATGCTCTCGCTCCATCCGCTAGTGATCTTTGCGATGGCGAGTGGGGCCTATGTAGTCTCGTTGCTGATCTTCCAGCTGCTGGTTCCGAGGATTGGCTTGTCTCCGAAGGGTGATGGTGGTGTCGATGTGTGGGCGGAGACGAACGGATAACGGCGACTTGTGATGGGAGCGTCGCGCCGTACAGCGTCCATCGGCATCCAACGGAGTGAGTAAAGCCGCGTGAGATCTCGCGGGCAATCCTTCGCTTCCCAGGAGATTCGTTCTGATGAAAGCCGCCGTCTTCGATGGAGCCGTCCGTTCGCCGGGAGAGTTTGTGCGCATCGAGGATGTGCCGCGCCCTGAGATGCAGCCGGGACACCTGTTGCTGCGCGTGCTGGCGTGTGGCGTGTGCCGCACCGATCTGCACATCGTCGAAAGCGATCTGCCGCAGCTGAAAAATCGTTTGATTCCGGGGCATCAGATTGTGGGAGAGGTGGTCGAGGGAGCAACCGTGGAGATGCCGGTGGGAAAGCGCGTTGGCGTGTCGTGGATGGGCGGCGTAGATGGCGACTGCTGGTTCTGCAAACACGCGATGGAAAACCTCTGCGATCATCCGACCTTCACGGGCTACACGATTGACGGAGGGTACGCAGAGTACGTGTTGGTGCGTTCGGACTTTGCGTATCCGCTGCCGCCGGGACTCGATCCGGTGCATGTGGCGCCGTTGCTATGTGCGGGCATCATCGGATTTCGCAGTCTGCGCGTCGCGGGTGTTCAGCCGGGCGAGCGCGTTGGGCTCTTCGGGTTCGGTAGTTCGGCGGCGCTGGCAATCCGCGTGCTGCAGTCGTGGAGTTGCGAAGTGTATGTGGTAACGCGTGGCGAGAGTCATCGCAAGACAGCGGAATCTTTGGGAGCGAGGTGGGTCGGCGCCGAGGACAAGAAACCGCCGGTGGAGTTGGATCGCGCGATCACATTTGCGCCTGCCGGCAAGGTCGTCGTGGATGCGTTGTCCAGTTTGCGCAAAGGCGGAGTAGTGGCGATCAACGCGATCCACCTGGATTCCATGCCGGCCTTCGACTACGACAAGCTGCTTTGGGGCGAACGGCAGATTCGCAGCGTCGCGAATATGACGCGAGATGACGCGCGAGACTTTCTCAAGATTGCGCAGGAGCTGGCGATCCAGCCAAAGGTGGTAACTTTCTCGCTGGACGAAGCCAATAAGGCGCTCGTGGCGGTGAAGGATGAGACGGAAGCTGGATCGTCCGTCATCGTGATGTAATCCTCGTATGTTGTGATGGGAATGTGAACGCCGACACGAAGCCGGCGGTTTGCGGCAGCAAGTTCAAGTCAACGCGCGGGCAGGCAGGTA
Source organism: Granulicella sp. L46 (assembly GCF_009765785.1). GTDB lineage: Bacteria > Acidobacteriota > Terriglobia > Terriglobales > Acidobacteriaceae > Granulicella. The sequence goes on along the minus strand of NZ_LMUT01000003.1, from coordinate 80,817 downwards.
CGCACGATGCAAATACTGGTGATCAACAGCGGATCGTCGTCGATCAAGTTTTCGATCTTTGAGGTGCAGACCCCCGTGGGCGGAGACGCGCCGACGATTACCCCACGCTCGTTGTTCGAGGGAGAACTCAGCGATATCGGAGAAGCCGAAAGCACGCTGGCGATTCATGCAGTCGGCGGAAGCGCGGAGAAGTCGGCGACGAAAAAGGTTGGGATCCACGGCGTGGAGCAAGCGATCGCCGAAGTGCTCGACGTGGTATCGGGCAGCTGCCTGCCAACGTTTGAGGCGGTTGGCTATCGGGTGGTGCACCCAGGACCGAAGCTGCGCGAACATGTGCGGATCACGCCGGAGGTGTTGGCTGATCTAGAGGCGGCAAGCGAGTTTGCGCCGCTGCATGATCCTGAGGCGGTGTTGATGATTCGCGCCTTCATAAAGAAATTTCCGACGCTGCCGCATTACGCCTGCTTCGATACGGTGTTTCACCAGACGATGCCGGCAGAGGCGAGCACCTATGCGCTGCCGCCCGAGTATGCTGCGCGCGGCGTGCGGCGGTATGGGTTTCATGGTCTGAGTTGCGAGTCGATCGTGCGCCAGTTGAAGCGCGCCGGCGATATCCCTCGGCGGATGGTGATTGCGCACCTGGGCAGCGGCTGCAGCGTCACCGCGTTGCTCGATGGATCTTCCGTGGACACGACGATGGGACTGACGCCGACCGGCGGCGTGGTGATGGGGACACGGCCAGGCGATCTTGACCCGGGCCTGGTGCTCTATCTGCTGCGCGAGGCGCCTCCGGGTGACCGAGCGGGGCAGGTGGAAGCGCTATTGAATCACGCGTCGGGCATGGTAGCGGTGAGTGGAATGGAGAACGATGTAAAGGCGATGCGCGAGGCGTCGGCGAACGGAAATATGCGCGCCACGCTGGCGCTGAAGATCTTTACCCGCAGCGTGACAAAGGCGTTCGGTGGGTTCAGTTGGCTGCTCGGAGGGCTGGACGCGATCGTGTTCACGGGCGGTATCGGCGAGCACGATCCAAATTCGCGAGCTGAAATTCTGGGTGGTTTGGCGGCGCTTGGCGTGAATATCGACCCAAAGCTCAACCAGGCGGCCGCGGGCGGCATCCAACGTATCAGTTCACAAGATTCTCCCACCGCGGTCCTTGTCGTTCCTGCCCGCGAAGACCAAATGATCGCCGTGCATGTGGAACAGATGGCGCGGCAAGCCGCACACAGATAGCTGCGATGTTCGAAGGCAAGCACTGTCAACCAGCGAAGGTATCAACGTCCAACCTACAAACATCGTGAGAACGGGGAACTTATGAACACAGATAATTCTGTCCACGCAGTAGCGGAGCCAATGGAATCTCAGGTCGAACCGTTGAGCGCGGATGAACTGCGCAGAATGGATGCTTACTGGCGCGCCTGCAACTACCTGTGCGCGGGCATGCTGTACCTCATGAAGAATCCTCTGCTGCGCGAGCCTCTAAAGCCCGAGCACATCAAGAATCGACTGCTCGGCCACTGGGGCAGCGATCCCGGCCAGACCTTTACGTGGGTGCATTTGAACCGGCTGATCACGAAGTACGATCTCGATACGATTTACATTTCGGGGCCGGGGCATGGGGCGCCTGCAACCTTGTCGAACAGCTACCTCGAGGGTGTCTATTCGGAGATCTATCCGGCGATCAGCCAGGATCTTGAAGGCCTGCAGAAGTTCATGAAGCAGTTTTCGTTTCCCGGTGGAATCGGCAGCCATTGCACGCCGGAGACGCCGGGATCGATTCACGAGGGCGGTGAGTTGGGATACAGCCTCTCGCATGGATTCGGCGCGGCGTTCGATAATCCTGACCTGATTGTGGCGGTGATGGTCGGAGATGGCGAGTCCGAGACGGGACCACTTGCGACCTCGTGGCACTCCAATAAATTTCTCAATCCGATCACTGACGGCGCGGTGCTTCCGATACTTCACCTGAACGGATACAAGATCGCAAACCCCACGATCCTCGCGCGCATTCCGCATGAGGAGCTGAACAGCCTGCTGATTGGCTATGGCTGGAAGCCGTATTACGTTGAGGGCGAAGATCCGGCAATCATGCATCCGAACATGGCGCACGTCATGGAGCAATGTGTGCTCGAGATTCGAGCGATCCAGCAGAAGGCGCGGTCGGCGCCGGCGGGAACGGCCGTGGAACGGCAACGGTGGCCGATGATTGTGCTGCGTTCGCCCAAGGGCTGGACTTGTCCGAAGGAGGTCGACGGACACAAGCTGGAGGGCTCATGGCGCGCACACCAGATGCCGATCCTCGATCCGAAGAGCAATCCGGAGCACCTGCGGCTGGTGGAAGAATGGCTGCAGAGCTATCGTCCCGAAGAGTTGTTTGATGATACCGGTGCGCTGATAGCCGAGCTGCGCGAACTTCCGCCCAAGGGTACGCGACGCATCTCCGGAAATCCGCACGCAAATGGTGGCGTGCTGCGCAAGCCGCTGGACCTTCCTGATTTTCGCGCGTATGCCGTTAAGGTGGAAGACCCGGCCAAGATTCAGGCGTCGTCGACTAGTGTTCTCGGCACGTTTCTCGCTGAGGTGATGCGAAAAAACATGACGAGCTTTCGGGTGTTTGGGCCGGACGAGACGGCTTCGAACAAATTAGACGGAATTTATGCGGCGAGCGAAAAGACGTGGCTTGAACAAAGATTGCCCTCGGATGATGACGGTGGATTTTTGTCCACCGATGGCCGCGTGATGGAGATGCTCAGTGAACACACCCTCGAAGGTTGGTTCGAAGGCTACTTGCTGACGGGACGGCATGGATTATTCGCGACGTATGAGTCCTTTGTGCATGTGATCGACTCAATGTTCAACCAGCATGCGAAGTGGCTGGAGAAGAGCAAGCTGGAGCTGCGTTGGCGGGCACCGATCTCGTCGCTTAACCTGCTGATCACGTCGCTGGTATGGCGTCAGGATCACAACGGATTTACTCACCAGGATCCAGGCTTCCTCGACCTCGTGACGAACAAGAGCCCGGCGGTCACGCGGATCTATCTGCCGCCGGATGCGAACTGCCTGCTCAGCGTGGCCGACCACTGTCTGCGCAGCACGAATTATGTGAATGTGATTGTCGCGGACAAGGCGCTGCACCTGCAATATCTACCGATGGATAAGGCTTCCGACCACTGCACCAAGGGCATCGGCATCTGGGATTTCGCCAGCAACGACCAGGGCGTTGAGCCGGACGTCGTGATGGCATGTGCGGGGGACATTCCAACGGCGGAAGCGTTGGCTGCGGTGGCCATTCTGCGCGAACGTTGCCCGGAGCTGAAAATACGGTTTGTCAATGTGGTGGATCTGTTCCGCTTGATGCCCGACACGGAACATCCGCACGGTCTATCGGAGCGTGAGTTCGACGGCTTGTTTACCAAGGACAAACCGGTGATCTTCAACTTCCATGCCTATGCTGCGCTGATTCACAAGTTCACGTACAACCGGACGAATCACGATAACTTCCACGTGCGCGGCTACAAGGAAAAGGGGAACATCAACACGCCGCTGGAGCTCGCGATCCTCAACCAGATTGATCGCTTCAACCTGGCCATCGACGTGATCGATCGTGTGCCCGCGCTGCAAGTGACGGCGGCGCACACCAAGGAGTGGCTGAAGGACCAGATCATTGACTCGATCTGCTACGCGAACGAGAACGGCATCGACCGTCCAGAGATCAATGACTGGAAGTGGCCAGCGCGACGCACGCAAATGTAGGTCCTGCGCGGACGGCGAGAGGCTTCGCGTGGCGGGGGTGAGCGCGATGGCTTTGGAGATGACCGGCGGCGACGGGCGCGGACCTAATGCCTACGCGCTGGGCTTCTCCGCGAGCTTGTGGGCCTCGGACGTGCGCTGCTCGATAGGAACATACGGAGCGGGGTACGCTGGGCCGGTGTAATTGGCGCGCGGGCGGATCAGGCGATTGTCGTCGTGCTGCTCGATCACATGCGCGCACCAGCCCGAGATGCGGCTTAGCGCGAAGATCGGCGTAAACAGATCGATGTCGATGCCCAAAGTCGTGTAGGTGCTGGCCGAGTAGAAATCGACGTTGGCGTTGAGCTTCTTCTCCTCTTTCACGAACAGCTCGATCTTGCGCGACATCTCATACCACTTGGGATTAGCGTCCTTGCCGAGGTCCTCGGACATGCGACGCAGGTGCGTGGCGCGCGGGTCTTCGGTGGTGTACACGCGATGGCCGAAGCCAGAGATCTTTTCCTTGTTCTCGATCATCGTGCGCACGTGCTCGACGGGATCTTCACCGGCCTGGTCGATGGCGTAGAGCAGGTGCATAACGGCCTCGTTCGCCCCGCCGTGCAGCGGCCCCTTCAGTGCGCCGATCGCTCCCGTGATGGCCGAGTGCAGATCCGAGAGCGTTGCCGCGATCACGCGCGCCGCAAAGGTGCTGGCGTTGAGCTCGTGGTCGGCATGCAACACCAGCGCGACGTCGAGCGCCTTGGTCGCAGTCTCCGAGGGCTTTTCACCGTTGAGCATCCAGAGGAAGTTTGCCGCGTGTGAGAGCGAGGTGTCCGGCTTCACAATCTCTTTGCCCTTGCGGATGCGGTCGAAGAACGCGATGATCATGGCGATCTGCGCGGTGAGGCGGAAGCTCTTGCGGATGTTGGCGGTATGCAGCACCGACTTTTCGTCAGGGTCATAAATAGAGAGCAGCGAGACGGCAGTACGCAAAACCTCCATCGGGCTCGCGGTCTTGGGCAGCCGGGTGAGGAAGTCAATCACGTCGTCGGGCAGTTGCCGCGCGGCCGCTAGCTGGTGCGAAAAATCATTGAGCTCCGCAGCGGTCGGCAGGCTTCCATTCCAAAGTAAAAAAGTCGTCTCTTCGAAGGACGACTTTTGCGCGAGCTCGTGGATGTCGATGCCACGATACGACAGAATTCCTTTGCCTCCGTCGATGAAACAAATCGAGGAATCATTGGCAATGACGTCTTGCAAACCCTTGGGTGCGACGGTGGACATAGGTGCAGCTCTCCTGAAAACCTCATGCTTACGCAGTACCCTGCGATTATCGGGCAGCTTAGAAGTGGTTGTCACGAGAGTCTGGCCGAATATCGATTTGGGCAATCGATTAGCTCTCTAGCCGGTGACGGAGCAGGCAAAGCGCAGCGGCGAAAGCGCCGAAATATCGATGCATGGGGCCTTGCCTTCGAGCACGTCGGCCATCACCAGGGCCGTGCCCGGCGCCTGCAGGATGCCGTTACGATAGTGCCCGGTCGCGATGAATTGCCCGGGACGGGAACATGCTCCCAATATGGGCAGCTTATCCGGAGTGGCGGGACGCAGCCCTGCCCACGACTCAACCATGGGAGCTTCGGCTTCCGACGCCAGCTCCGGGATGAGCTTCGCCGCGAGCGCCCGCAGGGCGTCCAGATCGACGCCGTGTACCGACATATCGAAGCCGGCATTTTCCACCGTCGCGCCGATCAGCGCGGTGCCTGCCTGCGGACCGCGGGTGCGTGGGCAGATATAGATTCGCTCGCTGCGATGAACCTCGTCGAGCGGAAACGGCAGGCGCACGCGCAGCATCTGTCCCTTGCATGGCGTCACGGAGATTGGGTCGTTATCCAGCGCCGCCATTACTTCAGAGGTCCACGCACCGGCCGCGTAGACGACCGCCTGAGCATTGATTGCCGTGCCGCCGTTCAGTCGAATTGTGGCGCCGCCGGAGTTCTGATCCGCGGCGGCAATCTGCGTATGTTCGAGCAGCCGAATCGACGTCGCATTCACCGCAGCGCGCAGGGCTGCGGCCAGTTGCCGAGGGTCGAGCGAGTGTTCCGCCAGCCGTACCGTCGACCCATCCTCGAGGTATTGCACCGTGGTGTTTGTCTGGAAGGGAACCGCAATACCGGAAAGCGCTTCCAGCCGGCCAAGAAACGCGGGATAGCGTTCGGCGCTCAGCCGAGAGAGTTCTTGAAGTTCAGGAGGATTGCCCGGATCGGCGGCGGCGAGCATCCCAGCCGCGGCCGTGGAGGCGCCCCCCAGGCTCTGTCCGCGATCGACGACCGTCACCTGTGCGCCGCGATCAATCAGTTCCAGCGCAATCGCCAACCCAATCAATCCGGCGCCAATCACGACGATGTCGGGAGTCCGGGTTGAATCGAAACGGAGGCTCATCTGCTCTCATTATCCATCGCTTCCTCCGGTCGTCAGAGGTTGCGTCAATTGATACCTCGTCATACGATCCACCGGGATTGGTTAGACGCGAACGTACAATCAAGGTCACCCTCGGTTTTGGCCGCTTTTAACGTCCTCATCCGAGCGGAATCTGCATCTTATCGTTCAGGTTAACTCTGAGCGAATTCACGCTGAAAGAGCGCACCTGCAAGGAGGAAGTCAACGAATGAGCCTGTTAGATGACAATGGAAGCACAACTCATGACACCTACGTGGAGCACAAGCCGGCAACATGGCTGGTAGGTGTTGCGGTTGCGGCGTTGATCGTCGCCTTGGGTGGCCTGGCCTGGAGTTTCGGGCTGCAGAGCCATCTGACGGATGCGGAGTCCAAGCTTTCTGCCGCGACCGCGCAAAACGCAGCGCTTTCGGAAAAGATAGACGACACGAATGAGCGCATGAAGGCCCAGGGCCAGGCGCTGGCTCAAAGCGTTGGTCTGACTCAGAAGCAGCTCCAGGACAAGTCAGATGAACTCGTAGCCGCCGAGCAGAAAGAGGCGATCCAGACGCAGCGCTTAGCACGCGAGCAGAAGGCGACCGCGCAGCAGGTTGGCGCGGTTCAGACTGATGTTTCGAGCGTGAAGACGGATGTTGGTGGCGTAAAAACAGATGTTGCCAGCACGAAGGCAGATCTCGACGCAACCAAGACCCAGCTTAACCGTGTGATGGGCGACGCCGGCGTGATGAGCGGCCTGATTGCTACCAATCACACTGAGCTGGAGGAACTGAAGCATAAGGGGGACCGCAACTACTACGAGTTCACCCTCGACAAGGGTGCGGGTGCCAAGAACGTCGGGACCATCAAGATCGATCTGAAGAAGATTGATGTGAAGCGCTCCAAGTTCACGCTGGTGGTTAGCTCGGATGACCGGAGCATCGAAAAGAAGGACCGGACACTCGACGAGCCCATCCAGTTCTACTCTGGAAAGACGCCGGCTCTCTTTGAGATCGTCGTAAACAACATCGGCAAGAAGACGGTTTCGGGTTATCTCAGCACGCCGAAGAATGCGCCTGAGCCGATGGCCGCTCCCAGCGCTGGTCAGTAATCACCTTACAAACCACGTTTGCTTTGAAGGGGCTGCACAGACACTGTGCAGCCCCTATTTTTGATGGTTACGGCAGAGGGACGTTGATCGGCGCGGCGTCGTGCGCGAGATGCACGGTCAGCGTCGCCGACTTCTTTGCACGCCATTGCTTCTCCGTTGTCTGTGGGAACAGCAGAACGACGGTGCCGGCGCGGGTGGTTCCTGCTGCGATCGCATCCTCAAACTCAAGCGGCGGCGGGGCAGGCGCGCTGACCAGCGGAACGATCTGTGGAAACGTCTGTTCCAACCGCGGCAGATCGAGCGGCGGGACCACCGTCGCTTCCAGCGTCGAACCATCCTCGTTGGTCATCGTGGAGGAGGTGTTGGTCAGGAAGATCGGCAGGCGCAGCTTGTCCTGAATTCTCAGCGTAGCAACCACATAGACATCGTCCTCAGACGCCGCAGCCGCGCCGACGATCTGACTGCTGCTGGGTGTTTGCTTGAACTCTGTGTGCGGCGCGAAGACCTCGGTCTTCTGCACGGTAATCTCCGCTGTCTTGCGGGGATTTAGCATGTAGACCGCCACGCCGACCGCGGTCATCACAATGCCGGCGATGACGAGCATAGGGATCAGGCGATGATTGTCGGGCGGGGGTGCGAGTGTGAGATCGGGTTCAGGCATCTTCCACAGGATAGCGCGCGGCGGTAGCTCAGGATAGCTCGCGGCGCTGGCTCAGGTTCTTCGCAGCGCTGCCAGCAGCTCCTCAACAGGACGCGTGTTGAGGACATCGCCCGGACTCAGCCACGCCTGACGCAGTTGCACAATTCCGTGGTCGATCTGATCGAGCTCGTCGGTCACGTGCGCGTCGGTGTTCACCACGATCTTGCATCCATGTTCTTTGGCAAGGCGCAGATTCAAGTCGTTCAGATCTGCACGCGCCGGCGCTGCATTGTGTTCGACGGCGACTCCCAGGCGCGCCGCAGCCGGTAGCAATTGGGCAAGGTCGATCTTGTACCCCTCGCGCTGCAGCACCTTGCGGCCAGTGGGATGGCCGAGGATATGCACGTGCTTGTTTTCAGCAGCCCGCAACACGCGCGCCGTCACTTCTTCCGCAGTCTGGTTGAAGCCGGAATGAACGCTCGCGACCACGATGTCGAGCTGCGAAAGCGTCTCGTCGGCTAAATCCAGCGAGCCATCGAGCAGGATGTCGACTTCGACACCGGCGAGAATACGGAAGGGAATCGCCGGCTTGATTACATCGGTTTCGTTGTTCTTCAACCGAGCTTCGTAGCGTTCCCACTGCGGCCCGCGTCCTGCGGCAAACTCTGCAGCGAGCTCGGCGGAGGCCTCGCGAATGCGGCGTGCATGGGCAAGCGCGCGTGTGTCGTCCATGCCATTGGTCATCGCCAGGTTCTTGGAGTGGTCGGTGATCGCAATGTATTCCAGCCCGCGATCGATCGCGGCCTCGGCCATCTCGCGGATCGAGTTGCTGCCATCGGACTCAGTGGTGTGCATGTGCAGATCGCCGCGTATGTCGCCGCGGACGATCAACTGCGGCAGCGTATGTTTCGCCGCGGCCTCAAGTTCACCGCAGTTCTCGCGCAGCTCAGGAGGAATGTAATCGAGATCCAGCGCGTTATAAATCTCCTGCTCGGTAGCTGCCGCCACGACCACATTGTCCTCGAGCCGGAGCAACGCATATTCACTCAGGGTAAGGCCACGTTTGATCGCCCGCTGACGCAGTGCCACGTTATGCATCTTCGAGCCGGTAAAGTATTGCAGCGCGGCGCCGTAACTGGCGCGCGGGAGCAGTCGCACGTCCACCTGCAGGTTGTTGCGCAGGGTGAAGCTAACCTTGTTCTGGCCGCGCGCCAACAGCTTGTCAATGAGCGGCAGTGTCGCCACATGCTCGACCGCTGCGGCAACGACGTCGGGTTCGCACGCTGGGCCGGTCACCAGCAAATCAAGATCGCCGACCGTCTCGCGGCCGCGGCGCAGGGAGCCTGCTGGAGTGATCGTCTCAATCCCCGGGAACAGTCGAATGAGTTCGCTGATACGTTCCGCATGTTGGCGCGCCACGTCGATGCGAAAGCGGGAAGAGTTCTTGCGATAGTCCTCAATCCCCTTGAGCAGCTTGTCGGTAAACTTCTGGCCCATGCGCGGCAGTGGCAGCAGATCGCCGCGCTTGGCAGCTTCCTCAAGGCCATCGATATCGCTCACGCCCAGCGCGGAATAGACGAGCGCCACCGTCTTCGGGCCCATGCCGGGCAGCCGCAACAACTCCAGCATGCTCGCCTTGTAGCGCTGCAGCAATTCTTCGCGCAGGGGCATCGTTCCGGTCGCCACCAGGTCACGGATATTCGCCGCCATCCCTTTGCCGATTCCGGCAATAGCCAGCAACGCTTTCGGATCTGCATCCTCCGTCGCGAGCGTGGCAAGTTGTGTGGTCTGCTGTTCCACCGCTTCCGCGGCGCGGCGATACGATCGGACACGAAACGTGTCAGCCGCGTCGATCTCCAGCAGTGCCGCTGTTTCATCAAGCAGCCGAGCGAGGGTAATGTTGTCCATAAAAAGTCGAAGTCCGGGCCAAAGGTGCAACGCGGCCCGGATCTGCTTCGATTGTAAAGTTTTGGCCGTTCCCCAGCGAATCGCGGCCTTGTGCGCTAAACCGACTTCGTCCGCGTGACCTGGTCCGCTTGCGGACCTTTCGTTCCCTGAATCACGTCGAACTCCACCTCGTCGCCCTCCTTCAGCGTTTTATAGCCCTCCAGCTTGATGGAACTGTAATGTACGAAGACGTCGGGGCCATCCTCACGCCCCAGAAATCCGTAGCCCTTTGCGTTGTTGAACCACTTAACTGTCCCTTTGTACTGTGCCATGGGTCCCTTACCGTGCTCGAAATATACCTTCCGCGTGGCCGGAAGATGTTACAGGGTATGACGCAAATACGAGCACTTAGGCGGCCTGAGGATATTCGGGAATCGTCAGATTCCAGACCGTACGACCTCTTTTTTCTTATGTCGCCTTGCAAACATAAAGGCAAAATGAATATTTTGACCGGGAATGGCCTTTGGCGGAGCTACAGCAAGGCTCAGCGCTGCGCAGACTTCGAGCGCCACAGATCGTCATAGATCAACACGCCGATCAACGTCTTTCCGTCCTCGATCTTGCCCGAGCGAATAAGCCGTAGAACCTCGGACAGCGGCGTCATGTGCAATTCAATCTTCTCGTCTTCCTCGGGCGCGGCTTCGCCCTGGGTAAGGCCCTCGGCCAGCAGAATCGTCATCGTCTCGGTCAAGAAGCCCGGGCTCGCGTAGTAGTTGCAATGGTGTGACCAGCGTTTCGCTCGGTAGCCGGTCTCCTCGATGAGTTCGCGCTTACCAGCAGGAACCAGCTTTTCTCCAGGCTCAATCCGGCCAGCCGGCAACTCCAGCATCAGCTTGCCGGCTGCGTGACGATACTGCCGGATCAATAGGATGCCCGGGTCCTTCGGGTTCGTCTCCGTATCGACGGCAAGAATAACCACGGAACCGTTGTGGCGGATCACATCACGGGTCGCCTTCACGCCGCCCGGCTCCTCCACCTCGTCCCGCGTCACCCAGAAGACGTTGCCTTGGTACACGGTTTTGGACGATACGGTTCGGCCACGGCCCGTCAGCTTGACCGGCTTCGGCACAACCGTAGTAGACGTCTTTGCCGGGCTCTTCTTCGCAGGGCTTGATTTTGCCGGGGACGGGGAAGTGGGCTTAGGCTTTTTAGCAGTCGAGGTCTTTTTGGTTCCCATGACCGTACAGTACACGACGCGCCCGGACCGGCGCACGCGAGGATTTGCTGCATCGGAGCCCCGCCTCGAGCATCCAAAGAGTCTCAGGATGAGAGACTAAAACCTGCATGGACTCCCAGTGTTACCCCATCTCGACGCTGCCCGGCACCACGCCGCTCTTCCGCGACTTCGCGGATCACGCCGCCGCTTCGCATCCGGCGGCTCTGCGGCGCTGGTATCCGTCCAACCCGTTTTCGATGGACTGGGCCAGCACTTCACCCACCCTTGATACCTCTCACCGCAGCCGCCTCGCGGAAGCGTTGCGTGTGCAGGCTGAAAACTTCTCCGCCGGCGAGGCTGTCTTCGCCAATATCGAGCGCCTCAAGCAAGGCGCTGCAGCCGTTGTCACTGGCCAGCAGGTCGTCTTGTTTGGAGGCCCGCTGCTAACGCTTCTCAAGGCCGCCACCGTCATTCGCAAAGCGCAGGATGCAACGAAAGCCAGTGGCCGCGATCACGTTCCCATCTTCTGGCTGGCCACCGAGGACCACGATCTCGCCGAGGTCGATCAACTCGCGCTGCTCTCCAAGACCGCGGTAGAAACCCTGAGCCTGGGCCTCAAGGCGGCGCGCCCGTTTCCGGTGGGCACACTGCCCGTCGATGGCGGCAGCGATGAGGGCCTCAAGCGTCTGGAGGCCACTCTCAACCAGGCCAGCGAGCTGCTCGCCTGGGCGCCCATCAGCAATGTGTTGCGCGAGTGTTACACCCCCGGCGCAACACTCGCCTCAGCCTTTGGCCGGCTCCTCACGAAGATTTTTGCCGAGTATGGATTGATCGTCATGGACGCTGCCTCACGCGACTTCCACGCCATGGGCTCCAGTGTTCTGCAAGCCGCGCTCGAGCGTGCCGACGAACTCGAAGATGCGTTGCTTGTGCGCTCGCAGGATCTCGAGGCCGCCGGATATCACGCGCAGGTGCTGGTCACCGCCGACCATTCGCTACTCTTCCTCATCGATGCCGAGACCGGCGCACGCCTGCCGTTGCGTCGAACCGCCGACGGTGAGTGGAAGGCCGGTGCACACGGCTACACCACTGCGGAGTTGCTGCAGATTCTTGCTGCCGAACCAGAGCGCCTGAGTCCCAACGCGCTCCTGCGACCCGTCTTCCAGGACACCATTCTGCCCACTGCCGCCTATATCGGTGGCCCAGCCGAGATCGCCTACTTTGCGCAGTCGGAGGTGCTGTACAGCCGCATCCTCGGTCGCGTAACGCCGGTGCTGCCACGGCTGATGGCAACGCTGGTAGAGCCGGCGATCGTGTCCGCCATGGCCGCGCACGAGGTGCAGTTTCCGCAGGTGCTCGAGGCGAAGACGGTCGCGAACCTGGCTCTTCGCCTCGCCGCCCGCGCCATGCCCATCGAAGGCAAGCGCAAAATCGCAGCCGTTGGCAGCTCCATGGACGCCGAGCTCACTGCGCTCACCGAATACATGACCTCGATGAGCGCCGACCTCGGCCGCGCTGCCGGCGTCTCTGCCAGCAAGATGCGCTACCAGATGAACCGCCTGCGCCGCATGGCTGCGAACTTCGAGCTGCAGAAGCAGGCATCGCTGCACAAGCACGCGACGGCCATCATGCTAAGCCTGTACCCGGACGGCCACCTGCAGGAGCGCCTGCTCGGCGGCGTATGGTTCCTCGCCCGATACGGCGACGCGCTGCCCTCGCTCCTGGTGAGCCATGCTTCCCAGGAATGCCCGGGGCATCGAGTTGTATTCCTCTGACCTCTATACATAAGTAACTACGTGCGCGATACTTTCGGGCATGACCTTTCTTTTGGGATTACCAATCCTGGTGTTGGTCCTGATCGGCGTCGTCGCGTTCTTCATCCACTTCCTCCCAACCTTCGTCGCGGGATCCCGCCACGTTGAGAACTTCTGGTGGATCTTCCTGATTAATCTCTTCTTTGGCTGGACGTTGATCGGCTGGGTCCTTGCCCTCGTATGGGCCGCAAACGACACACCTCGCTTCGTCTACAGGTATGTGCCGCCGCCGCCGTACAATCGATAGAGACGTTTCCAGCAAATGCCGGAGGCTGTTTTAGTCGAGGTTTGTTATGGGATTGAGCGACCAGCCATTTGAAGTGATGTGCCCGGATTGTGGCGGGATGTTGAAGGTGGACCCGGTCAGCCGGTCGGTGATTGCGCATACCCCCGCCCCGCGCAAGAAGACCTTCGAGGACTTCGGCGCCGCTGCGAAAGCCCTGAAAGAGCAGGACGCCCGCCGCGAATCCATCTTTGCGCAATCCGTCCAGGCGGAAAAAAACAAGGACGATGTGATGGCCAAGAAGTTCGCTGAGGCCGTCAAGAAGGCCAAAGAGTCGCCGAACACAGGTAAGCCAATTCGCGACTTCGACCTCGACTAGGTCCTTTGCGGTCGGCGAGAGTTGAGAGATCCGACGACTGAGTGCCACGAGGGATGCGAATGAACGAAATCAATCCCGGGCAGCAGCAGCAACCAGCCGTTCCGAAGGAAGCCGCACCCGCTTGGCCTCCGCGCCCGTTCATTCCTCCTCCTCCACCCATGGTCCTCGAACCTGTCCCAGCCTGGAAGTGGGCTGCTGCAAGCATCCTGGTCCTGGCCTTGGCTGGAGGGTCAGTTGCCTTCGTTAAATGGTCCCACGCGCAGTCGCATAAAGCTGAAGCGGCTGTAACCGCTCTCCATCAAAAGATGATGGTCGCGGACGATGCAGGTATCTTCGCCAACTCCGATGCAACCTACAGAGAAACAATCACTGCCGAGACATCCAATGGCATGTTTGATAACGTTCGGACGCGGCTAGGTGCCCCTCGCTCTTCAACCCAGACCGATAGCGACGATTCCATGGACGAGACGATGGGAAGTTTCTTGACGCTCCACTATTCCACCGTATTCGACAAGGGTTCAGGGAACGAAACCATCTGTCTCCACAATGTCGATGGAGTGTGGAAGCTGGCCGCCTACAACGTAGAGTCGCCATTGCTGCGAACGAACAAGCCGACATTCCGATTGAACGTAAAACCGAGCCTCCAGTACCCCCCACAGCGCACACCCATCGCAAACCAGTAAACTGGGTGTGATGCCACCAATTCTCAATGCACAAGGCGTGTCCAAGCGTTTCGGCGCCACGCCTCTCTTCGAAAAAATTTCCTTTGCAGTAAACGAGGGCGACCGGATCGGCCTCATCGGCCCCAATGGCGCCGGAAAGTCCACGCTTTTGGCCGTGCTGGCCGGCGAAGTCGAGCCCGACTCCGGCGAGGTCTCCGTGCGCCGCCGCGCGCGCATCGGCTACGTCCGCCAGATCTCCGAGTATGCCGCAGGCATGACCGTCCGCAGCGTGATGGAAGCCGCCCTCGAGCGCGCCAGCGTCCCCGCCAACGAACGCGAGCAGCGCCTGCGCGAGACCCTCGGCCGCGCCGGATTTGCCGATGACGGAACCGATACCTCGATCCGTATGGATGCCGAGGCGGCCAGCCTGTCGGGTGGCTGGAGGAAGCGGCTGGCGATTGCAGAAGCCATGGTCACCGAACCCGATGTGCTCCTGCTCGACGAGCCGACCAATCACCTAGATCTCGAAGGCATTGAATGGCTCGAAGGTGTACTCCGCAGCGCACGGTTTGCCTGCGTCGTGGTCTCGCACGATCGCTACTTCCTCGAGAACGTCGCCAGCGAGGTCGTCGAACTAAGCCGCGTTTACGCCGAGGGCGTGCTGCGTGTGCGCGGAACCTACTCAAAATTTCTCGAAGGCCGCGAGCTCTACGTCGAAGCTCAGAGCAAAATGCAGGAAGGCCTGCGCAACCGCGTCAAGACGGAGATTGAGTGGCTGCGTCGCGGTCCCAAAGCCCGCGCCACCAAGGCAAAAGCGCGCATTGATAACGCGCACGAGCTCATCGGCAAGCTCGCGGATGTTGATTCGCGCACCCGTACATCGAGCGCCGGCATCGAGTTCAACGCAACCGAGCGCCAGACCAAGCGGCTCATCGAGTTTGAAGATGTCAGCATCTCGCTGGGCGGCCGAGAGATCGTCGGCGGCGTCAGCTTCAACGTCACCAACGGCATGAAACTAGGCCTCGTCGGCCCCAACGGCAGCGGCAAGACGACCATTCTGCGCGCCATGTCGGGCGAAATCCCTGCGACCAAGGGCACGATCAAACGCGCCAACGGCCTGCGCATCGTGTACTTCTCGCAACTGCGCGAGATCGACCCCACACTCACGCTGCGCCGCGCCCTCGCGCCCGACTCCGACTCAGTCGTCTACCAGGATCGCGTAGTGCACGTCGCCAGCTATGCCGCAAAGTTTCTCTTCACCGGCGACCAGCTCAACCAGCCCGTCGAACGCCTCAGCGGCGGCGAGCGCGGCCGTGTGCTGATCGCGCGCCTCATGTTGCAGCCGGCCGATGTCCTCATGCTCGACGAACCCACCAACGACCTCGACATTCCCACGCTCGAAATCCTCGAAGAGGCGCTGCTCGAGTTCAAGGGAGCGCTCGTGTTAGTCACGCACGATCGCTATATGCTCGATCGTGTCTCCAACATTGTGCTTGGCCTCGACGGCCACGCCCACGCGCGCGTCTTCGCGGATTACTCGCAGTGGGAAGAGTGGAAGGGCGTCGAGCAGGGCTACGTGGCGAACCAGCAGGCTGCAGCCAACAGCTCGCAGCGCGCCTCGGCTACATCCAGCGCACCGCCAACGCCGGGCAAGAAGAAGCTCTCCTACCTGGAGCAGCGCGAATTCGACGGCATCGAAGAACGCGTCGACAAAGCCGATGCACGCATGGCCGCCGCGCACGATCGCCTCGACGACAACGCCGTCGTCACCGACCCTGCCGCGCTCACCGAGGCACTCGCCGAAATGGAAGCCGCGCAGGCCGAGCACGATGCCGTCTACCAGCGCTGGGCCGAACTGACGGAGAAGGCTGGCTAGCAGCTAGGCGCGGCTAGCCTAATCCTTGCGCAGCACCTCGCCGTTCTTCATCACGAAGACGGCCTTCTTCAACACGCCAATATCGTCCAGCGGATTGCCGGGAACTGCGATCACATCCGCATAAAAGCCCGGCTTTAGCTGCCCAATTTCGTCAGCCCACCGCAGCAGTCGTGCCCCATTGATCAGGTCTGCGCGCAGCACATCCGCTGGCGGCATGCCAAACTTCACCATCAACTCGAGCTCACGCGCCTGTGTTCCATGCGGAAACGGCCCCACATCCGATCCCACCGCAAACGGCACGCCCGCCGCCATCTGCTTCTTGAACTGCTTCGCGTGGTAAGCAAGTTCGCGGCGATCTTCCGAGCCATCCCCGCGCTGTGGATGGTCAGCGAAATACTCAACAACAGCAAACGTAGGCACGGCGTAAATCTGCTTCTCGCGCATGATCTTCATCGTCGCCGGCGAAAGGTTGTAAGCGTGATCGATAGCGGCCACACCAGCCTCCGCCGCATACGAAGCCCCCGGCTCACCGGTGCAATGCACTCCCACAAACGAGCCCGTACGATCGGCCTCTGCGACCGCCGCGGCAAGCTGCGCTTCAGTGTATTGATAAGGCGTCGTGAAGGTATCGCCTTCGAGACGGTCTCGCCCCGTCTCGTAAATTTTGGTGAAGTCGGCCCCACCCTTACGCTGCTCACGCATCACCGCAACAATCTGGTCGGCGGAGTTCGCATAGTCGGCGTTCGAGAGCACTTGTTGGGCAGGATTGAATCCAATGGCGTCTTCATGCCCGCCCACGATGTCGATCGCGTTGCACGAAACGCGCATGCGCGGACCAGGAATCAGGCCGCTGCTGATCGCATCGCGCACAGCAACATCGGCGCACCCAGCTCCCTCTGTCCCCATGTCGCGCTCCGCGGTGAAGCCGGCCATCACATCGGCCTTCGCGGCAGCCGCAGCCTGTAGGGTTCGCTGCGGCACGGACTCCTCGACCGTCTGCAGACCTTCGTTGCCGGGGTGGAGGAAGAGATGAGTGTGCACGTCGATGAGGCCAGGCATCAGCGTCGTATCGCCGAGGTCGATCACCACAGCCCCGACTGGCCGCGTGACATGGGAACCTACCTCGCGAATCCGCTCACCTTCCACCAGTACTTCGCCCGGCGAAAGAACCTTGCCCGCGGCGACATCGAGAATGCGAGCCGCGTGTAGAACAGTGACGTGAGTTTCAGGCTGCTGCGCCGCCGTGGCGAACGTGCAGCCCGCGAGAGCGACGGTCAGAATTGAAAGTCTCATGGTGCAAGAAGAATACTGCAAACCGCCGCGAAGGTCAGCGATTACGCATTACTTCGGCGCCCACTGCTCGTCCGCCGACGGCCCATACAGCGCAGGCACGGGAATCTCGTTGAGCCGCAGATACACGCCCAGCTGTGCCGTGTGATGGATCAGGTGATTGAAGAACATCAGCCGGTAGGTCTTGGAGCGCGAGACATTGGAGATCATGTGCTCACCAAAGGAGAAGGGCCAAAGCTTCGCCAGGTCTTCATCGCTGGCGGCGGCCACCGCGGCGCGACATTTGGCCGCAGACTCATCCAGGCGCTCAAGGCAAAGCTCGCGCGACTCGAATACCAGGGGCGCATGCGGGCGCTTGGAGTTCGCCATGTCCATGCCCTCGTCTTCGAGAATGTAATAGCCAAACAACGGCATAGTTGCGCAGTGCATGGCCAGCTTGCCCAGCTTCATCGACTTATCGTGCGGCACCCAGTCCGGCTTGTCGTCGGGCACACGCTCCAGCGTGCGGCGGGTGTTAGAGATCTCAACATCAAAGTCTTCGAGCAATAATTCAGCGGTGGTCACCTCTGAGCTCCTTTGAATCCATGCATTAAATTCCGGTGATGCTGAACCCGCAATCCACGAACGTCACGCCGCCGGTCATGCCGCTGGCGAGGTCGCTGGCCAGGAACAGCGCCACCTTGCCAACCTCCTGCTGCTCGATATTCCGATGCAGTGGGGCGCGCGCTGTGACAGCGTCCAGGATGGTCGCAAAGTCGCTAACCCCGCGGGCGGCAAGCGTCTTGATGGGCCCAGCCGAGATCGCATTCACGCGAATCCCCTTAGAACCCAGCGACGCCGCAAGGTATCGCACCGTGGCCTCGAGCGCCGCCTTCGCTACGCCCATCACGTTGTAGTTCGGAAAAACCTTGGTGCTGCCGTAGTAAGTCAACGTCATGATCGATCCACCCTCAGTCATCAGCGGAGCGGCCGCGCGCGCGATCGCAATCAGGGAATAAACGCTGACATCATGCGCAATGCGGAACTCTTCGCGCTTGGTCATCAGGAAATCGTTCTTCAGAGCGTCCTGCGGAGCGAAGGCCACCGAATGTACCACCGTGTGGATGACCGGAAACGCTTCGGCGATCTGCGCAAAGGCAGCATCAATCTGCTCGTCGACCGAGACGTCGCACTGAATCGCGCGCGCCGTGCCCTTCTGTCCAAGAGCTTCAATCAGCTCCTCCGACTCTTCACGCAACCTCTCGCTCTGGTAGCACAGCACCAGGGTGGCCCCCGCCTCGGACAGCTTTTCTGCGATGGCATACGCGATGCTGCGCTTGTTGGCGAGGCCAAACACCACAGCCACTTTGCCCTTCATATCGATCATGCTGAAAACTCCTGCCGTGCTGGTAAATCAAATCAACCGACGCTAAGAATAGCAGTTTGAGGTGAACTCTGGCTGTGCAGAGCCCTCTCAGCCGTGAACCAGCCAGTCGAATTGCTCCTCAGACAGCGGCACGACCGATAAGCGAAACTGGCGGAACAATATCGAGCCCAGAAACACCCCGGCATGGCGAATTTCGGTCAGCGGCTTTTCGCGCTTCAGACGCTTACCCGCCTTCAACCGCACGATGGGCGTCTTGGGGTCGTCGGGATCGGTCGTCACCGAGATAACCTTCGCTGTCCCAACGGCGGCTTTACCAACGTTGGAGTGGTAGATCACACACTGCTCCCCGGGCTTCATGTTGCGCAGCGTGATCAGCGCCTGCGGGTTTTTGATTCCATCCCACTTCGTTTCGCCATCACGCAGCAGGTCGTCAAAGGAGTACTTGTCGGGTTCAGATTTCAGAAGATAGTGCATCGTTCCAACCAGTCTATCCGCCCAGGTCGAGATGATGCACGTGCGCAATCGGTTGGTGGAGAAACAAGCTGCCAAGTCGTTGAAATTTCTCCACCGAATCCGTGGCATAGCATTCAAAACTGAGAGAGGTTTCCGGTGAATTCCTCCCGGCAGCCACGTCGAGCGCCGCAGCCGCAGCCTCCGCCGTCGCCTCGGCCGAATCAATCACCACCGCATCTGATCCCAGCTCCCGCAGCGTCGTTTCAATGGCTCCCGCGATCAGTGGATAATGCGTGCAGCCCAGCAGCACGGCCTCTGGCTTGCACTTCGCCAACGCTTCCGACAAGTAGATGCGCAGCACCTCGCGCGTGACCTCATGATCGGTCCAGCCCTCTTCCACCAACGGCACCAGCAGCGGGCACGCCACCTCAATCGCCCGCAATCCGACAGCCTCACATGCCGCATGGTAGGCATGCGATTGCACGGTCGCCGCCGTAGCCAGCACCAGCACCTCGGCACCCGCGCCGACGGCCCTCTTCGCAGCATGGGCTCCAGGCTCAATCACACCCAGCACCGGCACGCTCACCGCGCGGCGAATATCTTCGAGCGCTAGCGCCGTCGCCGTGTTGCAGGCGATCACCAGGTACTCGCAGCCACGCTGCTCCAGAAAGCGCGCACTCTCCACCGCGTAGCGCGCAATCGTCGCCTGCGACTTCGCCCCGTAGGGCAGCCGCGCCGTGTCGCCCAGGTAGAGGTAATTCGCCGACGGGATCTTCGACAGCAGCGCGCGCAACACCGTCAGCCCGCCAAAACCGGAGTCGAACACCCCAACCATCGGACCTGGATTCGCCGTCGTCTGCGCAACATTTTGTTTTCCGCCAGCAGGGTTCATTCAGTTCGATCGTCCTTGACTTGCAGCACTTCCGCTGGAGGTCGTATCGACGGCAGGGTAGGTCCGCAGCAGGTCTGCATGCCCCGCCAGCGTCTCGCGAGCCTGCCCGTCCACCAGGAAGCGCACCTGCTCAATCTGCGGAAGATTGGCATGCAGCGTTCCCAGGATTGAGCGCAGCGTCAGCGATTCCACCTCCACGCCGGACGGATGCTGATTCACAAACGTACTATGCAGATCGATCACGGCGAGTTCTCCGCCCGGCTGCTTCGCCTGCACCGGATCGGGATCGCTCTGGGCCACCGGTACGGTCGCTCGGAACCCGCCATCCTTCGTCGCCGACGACGTGGAATCGGTCGTATACCCCACCAACGGCAAAGGTACCAGGAACACTTCCGCGACCGCCGCGCCCGGTGGCAGAGCATGCGCCGAGCCGGGCAGCGCGTACTCCGCGATCAGGTGATCGATCAACGCCCGCGCCCGTGCATTGGGATCCTCTGGCAGGGCTATCTGGCGTGAGGCCGGCGCGATCGATCCGTCCCCATCATTCGCAAGATCCAGCGTTACGGTCTCGGCCATCGCGGTTGGCGCGTCAAGGGGCGTCTGATCGTCGTCAGCGAGTGCCGCAATCCGCTGGCGCCCGCGCTGCCGCTCCACGGCCAGCAGCACGCCCATGCCCACAATGCACACGACCAGGCACCAGAACACGATTCGTTGATGGCGTTGGATCATGGCTGTGCCCCCGCAGCGTCGCTCGGCGTCGCCTGTACAACGGTTGCGCTTGGTGCCGCTGCGAGCCGCGCCGGCGGCTGCACCTGGTTCTGCCAGGACACCAACTCCCCGGCAATCGTCAGCGCTACCCGCTGCTGATAGTCCGTGTCATTGATGCTGTCGGCGTCGTCTCCCGAAGGCGCAAGCTCCACCACCAGCGCCGGGCAGGTCAGCGAATCGATCGGACGCACCGACGCGTTGCTCGCGATCAGCGCCAATCCGGAACGCGAAAACGCGGCGGCCATCTGATTCGCCAGCAATTGGCTCTGCGGGATCCACGCCGCCTGCGCGGTCAGCCATGGAACCACCGTAGGCTGGCCCTCGCTCGCCCCCAGCTCCGACCGGTAGAGATGCACCCCGCTCCCGCTTGGCGTTGCGTGGAGTACAAGGCATGCCGCCGCATGCGCGTGGTTCGCGATCCCCGCGCGATCATCCAGCGTCATCGCGGAGCCCGCTGCATTTGGAACCGCCGGCGCGTCCGCCTCTCGCGTCATGACCACGGTAAAACCGCGGGCCGTCAGTAGCGATCGCAACCGGAACGCCAGCGCCAGCGTCACATTCTTCTCCACCGTCGTATCGCTGATCTGCGACCCGCTGTCGACGCCCCCATGCGCCGGATCGAGCACGATCACGGTGCGGTTGATCGGAATGGGCGCCGGAACGGACGGGGAACTCGGTGCGGCATGCCGCACAGGTGTCGCGGCAGGTTTCGATGGCGCTGTAGCCGGTCGTGATGGTGCTGACTTCTGAGCCGGCGGCGCGGCGGCCGGCTCTGCAACCTGCGCGCGCCCCATCGTCGTCATCAGGACGAGCAGGCCGGCAGTAGCAATATGTCGCAAAACGTTCAAGAGAGGTCTTTGGCCTTTGGAAAACTTCGTGCGCTGTCTACTTGCTGCGTCGCGTCGATTGTATCGGTCGCGCCGTCATGTTGCGAATCTCATTATTGCCTGCCTCTATATTCTGAGCAGCTTGCGAGTTAGATGCCACACCGCGCCCTGGCCGTCATGAGAAGCTTTCTACGCTGTAAACTGGTGTGCATGCGGGTCTTCGGCATCGACTGCGGAACGGAGTTCACCGGCTACGGTGTGGTGGAGGTCGACGACACCGCGCGTATCCCAAAGCTCCGTCCCCTCTGCGCCGGCGCCGTTCGCCTGAACAAGAAGGACCGCGCCCCCGTCCGCCTGCTCCAGGTCTACGTCGAACTCTCCGCCCTACTCCAACTCTGGCAGCCTGAGGTAGTCGCCATCGAAGAAGTCTTCTTCTCGGCCAACGCCAAGAGCGCGCTCAAGCTCGGCCAGGTCCGCGGCGTCGCCATGCTGGCCGCCGCCAACTGTGGCCTGCTCGTTGCCGAATATGCTCCACTCACCATCAAAAGCTCCGTCGTAGGCTATGGCCTCGCCGCCAAGGAGCAGGTGCAGTTCATGGTCGCGCGCCTGCTCGACCTCGAGGAGGCGCCCAAGCCCGCCGACGCCGCCGACGCCCTCGCCATCGCCATCTGCCACATCCACCACGCGCAAACCGCGGAGCACATGCGCCGCTAGCGGGCTTCGGTCGCCCTGGCCGCTTCCAGCGCTCGATACAGCCCCGCCATTGCCTCCAGCGACACCGCCTCCGACCGCGCCTGCAGCGCAATCGTCTCTGGCCACGCGGCCGTTAGCTCCGCAGGAGAATATCCTGCCGCCCGCAGATTATTCGCCAGCGTCTTCCGCTTCTGCGCAAAGCTCGCCCGCAGAAACCGGTTGAAGCCCTCGAACTCAACCCCAAGCTCGGCAAAGCGTGGCGCAAACTCCATCCGCAACACAGTCGAGAACACATCCGGCGGCGGCGAAAACGCGCTCGGCGGCAGCGTAAACAGGTTTGTCACCCGCGCGTGCATCTGCGTCACCGCCGACAGCGCCCCGTACTCGCTCGACCCCGGCCCCGCAGCAATTCTCTCCGCCACCTCGCGCTGCATCATCACCACGGCACGCCCCACCACGCCTTCACGCGCCGCGCCAAACAGGTGCAGCAAAATATCCGACGTAATGTAGTAAGGCAGATTTCCCACCACGTCCAGCGATGCCTCTTCTCCCAGCATTGTCTTCAAATCCGTCGCCAGAATATCCGCGTGGTGAACGGTGACGTGGTCATCGTTGCGAAACCGGAACGCCAACTCCCGCGCCAGCGCTGGATCAAACTCAATGCAGTGCAACCGCCGGCAACGCGCCGCAAGCAACTCCGTGATCGCCCCATGCCCAGGCCCGATCTCGACCACAGTCCGCGCGCTCGCATCTCCAAGCGCCTCGGCGATATGCAAACAGGCGTTCTCGTCCACCAAGAAATTCTGTCCCAGCTTCGGTTTTTTATTTGAAGACATAATCAGAAGCCTTATCGCCCGGAGCCTTACTCCGTTGAAAAAGATAATGCACCGGCACGCCGCACAAAATCACCAGCGCCCCCGCAGTCGATTCGCGCGGCCGGTCCATGAAGCTGAACACCAGCAGCACCAGCGCCGCCAGAATAAACAGTGCCGGAACTACAGGATATCCGGTCACACGATAACGCCGGATCGCATCCGGCTCGCGCGCCCGAAACACAAACACCGTCGCCGCCGTGAGCGCGTAGAAAAACCATTCCGAAAAGATCGCCAGCGAGAACAGCGCTTGAAATTTTCCAATCGCCAACAGCAGCAGGGAACTGAGCACCGCCTGCAGCAGCAGGCTCACCCATGGCGTCTTGAAGCGTGGATGGATCTGCCCCAGCACCGACGGAAACAGTCGGTCGCGAGCCGCCGCGAATGGCACCCTCGCCCCTGAAAGCGAGCTACCCACAAACGTTGCGCAGATGCTCACCGCCATCCCCACAGCCACCAATCCCGCCCCAAGATTTCCCGCCACTAATTGCAACGCATCGGTAGCCGGCCGGTCAGTCGCAGCAATCGCAGCCGAGGGCAGAACGTACTGAATCGCCGCGTTCGTCAACATGTACAGCGCACCCACAATCGTCACGCCGCCAATCAGCGCCACCGGCAACGAACGTTGCGGCTTCTGCACCTCGCCCGCCATCTGCGACACATCCGACCAGCCGTCATAGGCCCACAGCGCGGCAATCAGCGCGATCATGAACCCCGCAAACCCTCCCCGCGCGCCACGAAACTCCGAACCAAAGTTGTGCCAGTCGCCATACTTCACACTCGCAAAACAAAGCCCCGCGATGACCACGATCATCACCACCTTCAGCCACGTGAGCAGTGTCTGCACCTGTGCCGAATCCCGCGTACTTACGATATTCAACCCGGTAATCAGCCACGTCGCAGCAATCGCCATCACTTGGCTCCACATCAGGTGCCCCACCGCGGCCCGATCCAGAAACGCGAACACCGGAAACGTTCCCAACACCCGCATCAGTCCCGCAGCGATCGTCGCGATCGAAGCCGGCTTCGCAATCATCGTCCACGTCCACGTATAAAGAAACGCTGTCAGCGGACCGTAGGCATCATGTAAGAACGCATATTCGCCGCCCACCCGCGGCCGCATCGCGGCGACCTCCGCATAACTCATCGCACCAAACAGCGAAAGCAGTCCGCCGGTAATCCACACCGCGTAGACCATCCGCGAGCTGCCCACCGCGGCCATCATCTCGCGCGGAACCAGGAAGATTCCCGACCCAATAATGATGCCCACCACAATCGCCAGCGCGTTCGTCGCCGTCAATACGCGCGGCAGTTCCTCGTGCGATCGTCCCTGTGCAACCCCGGAGGCCATTGCAGGGAGACTATCAGAGCCTCACCGCTTTCGCCGTCGCCGCCTAGAAGTAAAACCGCTCATCAGCCCAATCAAAGTGCGACGACGGCTTTCGCGAGCGCAAGAGATAGATGTTCTTATGCTCAAACGGCATTGCATACGGTTCGTCCATTCGACCCACGACCTCAACCGACTCATACTTCTGCGCAACTTCTTGCGGAGTATCCTCGATCACCGCAATCACGACATTCGTATCACACCCATGTGTGCCCCAAAGCCAGTAATTATTCTGTCCACTCAGAGCCGGCGGCAGATTCAAACCCTCGCGCTGCCCCAGAAAATCAATCGCCCCGGCCTCACCATAGTTGTTTGCGAAGATGCATACATGCTGCTGTTGCTCAGGCGTCAGCGACCGATACGTCCTCGCCACAATATCAACCTCCTGCTGCCAGCCAAAACGGTCCGCATAAAACTGCGGCAGCGGCCCCGTCGCGAAAGTCTCCATCTTGTCGCCATGCAGATGCAGCGCCGTCGTATACCGCACCCACGCGTCCGGTCGCAGCACCGGAGAGGCCATCGGCAGAATGATCAGGCTTGTTACCAGCAACACGGTCTCGAACACAGGAAACCCAATTACCCGGTTTTCCTTTACCGAGCGCAACCCCGCAAACCGCCGCTCCCACGCGATCCCACCAGCGGCAAACATGGCCGGATAGATCCCCGCAAGGTAGTAATCCTTCGCGTGCATCGCGAACATCAGCGCATAAAACAAAACATACGTCAGCCCCAACCAGCGCCCATCGCGTATCGACTTCGCACGCAGCAGCGACACCACGCCCGCAATCCAGATCAGCGCATTCACCGGTTGCATGGTCGCAAACTGCGCCAGAAAAAACTGCACCGGTCCCAGCACAATATTCTTGTGACGCACCTGGCCATTGTGGAGAAACTCCAGCGTGGGCCAATGATTGTGAATCTGCCAAAGCACATGCGGCGAGACAATCGCACCTATCAGTGCAATCGCCACCAAGGTCCATCGCGAGAACAGCACCCACCGCTGCTTCGTCAGCAACAATCCCAATCCAAGCGTCACCAAGAAGAAGGTCATCGACGGCTTGTTGAGAAGTCCCACACCCGCCGCAACACCGAACACCACCCACCACGTCCTCAACGAAAATCCGCGCAGCATCAGAATGACCGCAAGCACGCAGGTCATCCAGAACATCGGCTCGAACGAGTTCATCGAGAGAAACCCGTGCACGCCGATGTACTGCGGGCAGACGATCACGCCAAACATCGCCAGTGCCTGTGCTGGCCGCCGCCCACCCAGCGCCCAGGCAATCACACCAGTCAGAAACACCATCGCCGAACCCGCGGCTGCCGACAGCACTCGAATCCCGAACACCGAATCACCAAACAGCAACTCACCAAGCCGAGCCTGCAGCGCCACAATCGGTCCGTGATCCACGTAGCCCCACGCCAGGTGTCGCCCGCACGCAATGTAGTAGAACTCGTCGCGGAAGTAACCGTAGCCAAGATGCAGCGTCCAGAGCGTCAGCGCAAACTGCAGCAAGAGTTTCGCTGCAGCAAAGATCGCAGCCAGGCGCAGCGTATCGCGCAGGGTTAAGTCCGCAGGTCGAATGACAGTGGTATGTGCGGTAGCAGTAGTCATGGTTATCGCTAAGAGTACGCGCCCGAAAACAGGAAAGTTCCTGCCACGCACGAAATTTCCAGCTACGCTACCGTAATCCTGACCAGATCATCCTGCGAATCCGGCCCATCCTGCTCGGCAAAGAACTTGCGAATCTTCTCCGCCGTCGCCTTATTCACCACCGCCGTCAGCGCATCAGGATTCTTCTCCGCCGTCTGCTTCAACGCGCGCACGCTGCCAAAGTGTTCCAGCAGCCGCTGCCGCGTGATAGCGCCCACTCCCGGAATCTCATCCAGCTCGCTCGTCCGATCACGCATCTGCCGCCGCTTGCGGTGATACGTCACGGCGAACCGGTGACTCTCATCGCGAATCTTCTGGATCACATGGAGCACGGGCGAACGTCGGTCGAGCACAACCGGCTCATCCTCCTGCCCATGCACATAAATAATTTCCTCGCGCTTCGCAATCGAAGCCAGCGGCTGCGTCATCAGCCCAATCTCCTCCAGCGCCGCCGCAGCAGCATGCAGCTGCCCAATCCCCCCGTCGATCAGCACCAGCGAAGGCATCGGCTTGTTGTCCTCCTGCAGCCGCAGATAACGCCGATGAATGATCTCGCGCATCGACGCAAAGTCATCCACGCCCGTCACCGTCTTCACCTGGAACTTGCGATAATCCGATTTCTTCATCGCGCCCTTTTCCCACACCACCATCGACGCCACCGTGTCCGCGCCCTGGATATGCGAGATGTCGAAGCACTCAATCCGCTCCGGCGGCTCCGCCAGCATTAACACATCCTGCAGTGCTTCCTGCATCTTCTGAATGCTCGGCTTCAGCACGCGGAACCGCTGGTCGTAAGACTGCTTTGCATTCTGACAAACCAAATCCACCAACGACCGCCGTTCGCCACGCTGCGGTGCCGCAATCTCAATCTTGTGCCCAATCTTCTCCCGCAGTGCATCCGCGAGCAGCGCCCGATCCGCAAAATCTACCGGCACATAAATATGTTTCGGCACATACGACTGGTCGAGATACAGCTGCTTCAGCAGGGCAGAGAAAAACGTCGCCGCGGAGAACACAGGCGGCTGCACCTCATCCATCGGCTCCAGCACCGAAACCTGCTCCGACTCTGGGCTGGCCTCATCAATCTGCGGCGCGACCACACGCGGATCCGGCTCCAGCGACGGCTCAACTTCCGCCTCCTCTGCAGGCGACAACTCCGGCGCGGAAAACTCCATCGCCCGAAAGTCCGGCAACTCTTCCCAGAACATCTCGCGCCGATCAACGATCTTTCCACCGCGCATATGAAAAAGATTGACCGCCAGCATGTCGTTCTCGTAGTGGAAGCCAAACACGTCGGCGTCCTCATCGTCGGTCCCGGCAATCCGCTGCCGATCCTGCGCCTGGCTGATCGTAATCAGCTGGTCCCGCAGCTTTGCCGCCAGCTCAAACTGCATATTCTCCGCGGCCCGCTCCATGCGCTCAGTCAGCCGAGCCTCCAACTCACTCGGCTTGCCCTCAAGAAATAACTGCACATCCCGAATCGCCTGCGCGTAGTCCTCAGTCGAAACGAATCCCTCGACGCAAGGCCCCAGGCAGCGCTTGATGTAGTACTGCAAACAAGCCCGCGGATGATAGCGATTCAAGTCCACCTTGCAGCTCGGAATCAGAAAGCTGCGATGAATCACATCGACCAGCCGCCACGCGAGATTTCCCGGAAAATAAGGCCCGAAATAAGCGCTGCCATCCTTGCGCAGCCGCCGCGTCACAAACACCTTTGGATGCTTATCCCCCAGCGTCAGCTTGATGTACGGATAGGTCTTGTCGTCGCGCAGTAGAATGTTGAATCGCGGCTTGCGCTGCTTGATTAGATTATTTTCCAGCGCCAGCGCCTCGCGCTCGTTGGCCACAGTAATGTATTCCAGGTCCACGGCCTCGCGCATCAACGATCCCGTCTTCGCGTTGGCCAGCTGGTTCGCGGCCAGAAAGTATGATCTGACCCGAGCGCGCAGGTTCTTCGCCTTTCCGACGTAGATCACCTCGCCCTCTGCATTCTTGTAGAGGTAGCAACCCGCGCCGGTCGGCAATGTCCGGATTTTTTCTGAGAGATCCATCCGCATCTTCCAGTTTAGAGCGTCCGCGCCATCCTCGCTGTTGATCCCCGCCCGCACGACTCGGGTAAGCTTATGTGCATGGATTCCATCCACAAAATCGAAGGGGAAGAGGCCCAGGCGCCGGCTGCCGAGGCCCTCCAGCGCGCCGCCGCCATCATGGCCCGCCTGCGTGCGCCCGGCGGCTGCCCCTGGGACCGCGAGCAGACCTTCGACACCATCAAGCGCCACACCCTCGAAGAGACTTACGAGGTCTTCGACGCCATCGAGCGCCGCGCCTGGCCCGACCTGAAGGACGAGCTAGGCGACCTCCTCCTGCAAGTCCTCTTTTACGCGCAAATGGCCGCCGAGGCCGGCTACTTCGACCTCCGCGACGTCGCTGAAAACCTCAGCGCCAAGCTAGTTCGCCGCCATCCCCACATCTTCGCCAGCACCGTCGCCACGGACTCCGACGCAGTCCTCCGCAACTGGGAGCAGATCAAAGTCGAAGAGAAAAAATTCAAGCCCGCCGCTACTTCACTGCTCGACGACATCCCCCGCTCCATGCCCGCGACCCTCGAAGCCTCCAAGCTAGGCTCCCGCGCCGCGAAGGTTGGTTTCGATTGGCCCAATGCCGACGGCCTCTTCGATAAGCTCGCCGAAGAAACCGCCGAGCTCCACGCCGAGATCGCCCGAGCTGACACCGACAAGATCGAAGCCGAGTTCGGCGACCTACTCTTCACCACCATGAACCTCGCGCGCCATCTCAACGTCGACGCCGAGTCTGCACTGCGCCGCAGCAACGCCAAATTCCGCGCCCGCTTCGCCTCCATGGAGCGCGCAAGTGGGGGCGCCGATCAGCTCAAAGCTCTGTCCCCCGACCAGCTCGAGCGCCTCTGGTCGCAAGCCAAATCTGAAGCACCACCAGCGGAGACCACCGATTGAACGAAGCCCCAAATTCCGCGCCCATCCGCATCCAGTCCTTCACCTCACTCGAGCAGTTCGACCAGTGCGTCGCCCTCGAAGAAGCGGTCTGGGGCTACGATCCCGCCGACATGATTCCGCGCCGCATGTTCCTGCTAGCCTCGCGCATCGGCGGACAGGTCATGGGCGCGTTCCTCGGCGAAAGCCCCACCGCTGTCGGCTTCGCCATGGCTCTCCCCGCCTTCCGCAACGGCCACGCGTACCTGCATTCGCACATGGTTGGAGTCATCCCCGAGGTTCGCAATCAGGGCATCGCGCGAGCCCTCAAGCTAGCCCAGCGCGACGACGCACTCGCCCGCGGCTTCGACCTCATGGAGTGGACCTTCGATCCGACCGAGATCAAAAACGCCTACATTAACATCGCCAAACTCGGCGCCATCGTTCGCCGATACCAGCGCAACTTCTATGGTCCCTCCAGCTCGCCGCTGCAGGGTGGCCTCCCGACAGATCGGGTCTATGCCGAGTGGTGGCTGCGCTCCAACCGTGTAGCCCGAGCCCTCAGCAGTGAGCCCCAACCCTTCGACATCGTAGAGCGCGTCGACGTCCCCTCCGAGATCTACACCTGGAAGGCCTCGCCCCCCGCTGACACCACTGCTCGCGCCGCCGCGCGCGACCTTCAGGCCCGCAACGCCCAAGCCCTCGAATCCGCCTTCGCCAACGGCCTCTCCGTCCTCGGCTACCAGCGCAACGACCGCGGCGACGGCCAATTCCAACTAGGCCGCTGGGACGAAACCTTTGCCTACTAGCCACCAAAGAACCTAGAAACTGAGAACTGACAACTAAGAACTGACAACTAAGAACTGAAAACCCCGGAGCCTCTCATGAAGATCGAAGCCATCCACCTTCGCGAAATCCAGATGCCGCTCGCCCACCCCTTCGAGACCAGCTTCGGCGTCACCACCGGGCGCCGCATCCTGCTCGTCGAGATCGAAGCCGACGGCCTCTCCGCCTGGGGCGAGTGCGTCGCCGGCGAGCACCCATACTTCTCCGACGAGCAAGTCGACACCGCCTGGCTCATCACCGAACACGAGCTAGCACCGCGCCTCCTCAACGCCGAAATCGCCTCCGGTCGCGACTGTCCCGCACTCTTCGAGCAGGTTCGCGGCCACCGCATGGCCAAGGCCGCGCTCGAAAACGCCGTCTGGGATCTCGACGCCCAGCAGCAGGGAATCCCCCTCGCAAAGCTCCTCGGGGGCACCCGCGACATCATCCCCTGCGGCGTCTCCATCGGCATCCAGCCCACGCCCGAGCAGCTGATGGACGCCGTCGCAAAGGAAGTCGCCGCCGGCTACCAGCGCATCAAGCTAAAGTGCAAACCCGGTTGGGATTCAGAGATCTTCGCCATGGTCCGCGAGCGCTGGCCGAACATCCTGCTCAGCTGCGACGCCAACTCCGCCTACCGCCTCGACGACGCCGGCCACATCGCCAGCTGGGATCAGTTCAATCTCCTCATGATCGAGCAGCCGCTCTGGTACGACGATTTCTACTTCCACGCTCAACTCCAGCGCCGCATCAACACCCGCATCTGTCTCGACGAGTGCATTCGCAACCGCCGCGACGCACACGCAGCCCTCGAGCTCGGCAGCGGCAAGATC
Organism: Granulicella sp. L46; assembly: GCF_009765785.1. Lineage (GTDB taxonomy): Bacteria > Acidobacteriota > Terriglobia > Terriglobales > Acidobacteriaceae > Granulicella. Next base: position 50,045 of record NZ_LMUT01000003.1, on the reverse strand, counting down.
ATCAACATCAAGGTAGGTCGCGTCGGCGGCTTCACCGAAGCCCTCGCCATCCACGACATCGCCCAGGAGTTCGGCATCCCCGTCTGGTGCGGCGGTATGCTCGAGACCGGCATCGGCCGCGCCCACAACATTGCTCTCTCGTCGCTGCCGAACTTCTCGCTGCCCGGCGACGTCTCCGCGTCCAAACGCTATTGGTCTCAGGACATCATCGAGCCCGAAGTCACCGTCAGCCCCACTGGCACCATCACCGTTCCCACCACGCCCGGCAATGGATTCACCGTGCGCCCCGATCGCATTGGGCGCCTCACCGTCCGCAGCCGCACCCTCCACCGCGGCCAGCCCATCGCGAGCTAACTACTTCGTAGCCACCGGCATCGCGAGCAGCATCCGTATGCCGTCCTGGTACGAGAGCAGCGACGGCATCGGACGGAAGTCCCACGACGTGATCACCGTGTTCTCCGGATAATTCTTCACCATCAACACCCGCGCCGTCACGTGCTCGTCCAGGTGCGAATACACCCAGTGGTCGTCGCCTACATTTACCTGATCCAAGGCCAGCGTTCCGCCCGGATAGATCTTCGCCAAAATTCCAAAGCCCATGTTCACAGGCCGCAGCACACGCGCTTCAATCCGCGACAGCGTACGAGTTCGTGGGTCAATCCACACGCGGCCTTCCAAACCCGTGAGGCATTCAGCAAACATCGTCGGCGGATGAAAGCTCGGATTCGGACGGAAATCAAGCACCACCTCACCCTGTGAACCCTTGAGCTGCGGCTGGCCCGGCGCATAGCTGTAAAGCATCGCCTCCGGCATCAGCCCCACCACCTTGATCACCGACTCCCGCGTCTCCAGATCTTTGCGGTGATGCCGGTAGAAATCATCCGGCGATGAAATCAGGTCATTCAAACGCTCACGTTCGTCCGCGTCCTCCGCCGCAGTAATCGGCTGGCCGTCCCGCTCCACCAGTCGCCCCACGTTCCCGTCGCGACTCGCAATAATCTCGCGCGTCAGATCGCCCTTCGCCCCCACCCTGCGCTGTCGATAGCGCAGTGGCAGCTTGTCCGACGACTCAATCACCTTGATCTCATTGCGGATCGCATCCTGGGCCCAGGATAGCGGCGTGCCCGCCGGCAGTTCCGTGGCTGACATCATCGTCGGCGGTTCCACCTGCGCGGGAGTCTGCGCGCTCGCCGCCGCCGCACCGGCAAGCACGCAAACACCGGTCGCCCACGCAACGCGGAGCCTCAAACTAACCATTGGTCGAGCCATCAAAAGGGGTGCCCCAAGCCAAGATTCTGCCTCACTTTGGCGTTAGACGCAAGATTCATCTCCCCCGTCAGTTGTGTGCTCGCGCCCTGCTTGGTTTATAGTCGGGCTTATTACCCGGGATGCGACACAACCACGCTCCCTCGGCCGCGGAGAGGCCTTTATCAAATGATTCCAACCGAAGGTGCAACTGTCATTGGCCGCGAAACCAAATTTCGCGGTGAGATTTCGGGCTCTACTGATCTGATCATCGATGGCGAAGTCGACGGGACCATCCGGCTCACTGGCGCCAAGCTCACCGTGCGCCCCGATGGCCGCGTCAAGGCCACCATCTCGGCCCAGGATGTCGCCATTGCCGGCAAGGTGGAAGGCGAAGTCCGCGCTACCGGCCGTGTCGAACTACGCGACGGCGCTGTCGTTCTGGGTGATGTTTGCGCAAAGAGCCTGTCCATCGAAGACGGAGCCACCCTGCGCGGCGGTGTTGATCCCACCCGCGCTGCCGAACCCTTCCCGCCCAGCCCAACACACGGTGGGAATGCCTGAGGCGTCCCTGCGCCGGAGATCTTAGCAATGTTTGACTTTCTGAAGAAAGGGCACGGTTCTTCCGCTCACCCCTCCGTGCGGCCACCTCGTCATTCCCGCGGGTGGATCGAGGTGCGCAATTATCTCGACAAGACTTCCTCGCTCCGTGTTCTCGACTTCGGTACCACTTCACCCTCGAATATCAACTACCTCACCTCCCGCGGCCATAGCGTCTATATGGCCAACATCGTTCAGGATGCGACCCGCCCCGAGTGGATCAAGCCGCCAGCCGACTCTCCCGACGCCGACCCCGTCTTCGACACCGAGGGATTCATCGCCGCCAACCTCGACTTCTCCGGGCGTGACTTCGACGTCATTCTTCTTTGGGATACGGCGAACTTTCTTCCACCCGAGTTCGTGCCTGCGCTCTTCGACCGCCTGCGCAAAGTGCTTCGCCCCGATGGCATGATCCTGGCCTTCTTCCACGGACGTCTCGAAGGTCCCGAGACTGCCTTCGCCCGTTTTCAGCTGACTGACGCCGACGAACTGATCGCACTCGATAGTGGGTCGTTTCCCGTTCGCAAGGTCTATCAGCCACGCCAGATAGAAAATTTCCTAGAAGGCTACACCAGCACGCGATTCTTTCTCGGCAAGGATAATGTCCGCGAAGTCATAGCCGTGCGCTAAAGCATCCATCCAGCGAACGAGAAAAAGGAGCTAGATTCTAGCTCCTTTTTCTTTTCTCCAAACTCGATGAACCCAAGGCTACTTCTTCGCCGGCGCTTCTTTCTTAGGCGCCGCTTCCTTCTTCACCGCTTTGCGCCGCTCGGCCCACCGACGCTTCATCGCGTCTGCAATTCGCTTGCGCCCTTCAGGGCTCAGGTTGCGCTTACGAGCCTTAGGCTTTGCGGTATTCACTGCCGCTGCCTTCGCTGCATTGGTGCTTCCCTTGGGCCGTCCACGCTGCGGCTTCGCCACCACGGCGCTATCATCCAGATCCATCAGCACCGCGCGTGCCTTTTGAAGCGACGCAATCTTTGCATCAATCTCTGCAACTATCTTACGAACGTCCATCGGTTACTTCCTTTCCATCGCTGCAGATCTCGGAAATACTCAGGATATGTCCGCAACATAGAGAATTCTATAGGTGCGTTTCGTGTCCGGCAAATAAATCGAATCTATCTTCTTCGCATGCTTCTCCCGATACCTTCGAACCCTATGCGAAATAAAGATGAATTCCTCTCGCGGCTATTGCCCGCGACAACCAACGCGGCGAGATCACGATGCTAGACTCGTAGCGATGCGATCGATTCCGCTGCGGCTATGGGCTTTAGCTCTTTTATCCGCAATCCTGCAGGTCCTTCCGTTTTCTATCGCTGGCCCTTTGCCTCTCTGGCGCAGAATATTTTGCTGGTTCTGCCTGGTCCCACTTCTATCTGCGTTGCTAGCTCTCAATCGCGAAGGCAAACCATTGCGCGTGCGCAATGCAGCGCTTCTCGCCTATTTTTCCGGGGTGCTCTGGTATGCGGGAAATTGTTATTGGATCTACCGCACAATGCATCTCTATGGAAATATTCCCTCCATTCCATCCTTTGGCATCCTGATTCTTTTTTCGCTCTACTTAGGTCTTTATCCCGCGCTCTTCGGAACCCTCGTCGCCGCGCTGCATGCGAAATATTCCCGCAACCTCGTTCTGCTTGCCGTTCCGTTCCTATGGGTGGCCGTCGAGTTAGCTCGAGCCCGCATCACCGGCTTTCCCTGGGACCTGCTCGGTTACACGCAAGTCAATAACCTCACCCTCACTCGACTAGCGCCCTGGACCGGCGTCATGGGAATCTCCTTCGTCATCGCCGCAGTCAACGCCCTCTGGCTCATCCGTCCAGCAACCACGCGCCTGAAGTACCTACCCCCCGTCCTCGCAGCCCTCCTCGTCGCCATCGCAACCGTCGCAGTAGCGCATCAACCCCGCGCCTTTCTTGAGGGAACCGAGGCCGTCGCCACCCTCCTCCAGGAAAATCTAGGCGTAGGTGCTGAGGCCGTCGGCAACAAAGAAACCAAGCAAGACATGCTAGCCGCCTTCTCGCAACTTAGCCTGCATCCGTCCAACGAACTCCACCCCGCCCACAAGCCCTCCGAAATCATCATTTGGCCCGAAGCCCCTGCCGACTTCATCGACACCGACCCACTCTTGCGGCAATCCATCAGCGACCTCGCCCGCCAGGCCAACGCCGCTGTCATCGTCAACGATGTCACCGTGGCTTCCTACGATGGCAACCACCCCAAGCTCTATAATTCCGCCAGCTTTTTTCAACCCGATGGCACCTACGCCGGCCGTTACGACAAGATGCACCTCGTCCCCTTCGGCGAATACACACCCTACAAGCCGCTCTTCTTCTTTGTAGGTGACCTATTGGACGACCTACTCTTTATTCCCGGCACCCACCGCTCCGTATTTTCCGTTGGCGATAAAAAATACGGTGTATTTATCTGTTACGAATCCATCTTCGGAGACGAGTTACGCCACTTCGCCCTCAACGGCGCACAAGTCTTAGTCAATATCTCCGACGACGGCTGGTATGGCGACACCAGCGCCCCCTGGGAACACCTCGACATGGCACGCATGCGCGCCATCGAAAATCACCGCTGGGTCCTCCGCGCCACCAACACCGGCATCACTGCCGCCATCGATCCCCAAGGCCGCATCACCGCCACCATCCCGCGCCACATCCGCACCTCCGTTCAAGTCCCCTTCGGCTACGAAACCGACCTCACGTTCTACAGCCGCTACGGCGACTGGTTCGCCTGGCTCTGCGCCCTCGTGACCTCGCTCTTTCTACTCCTCGGCTTCACCCGCAAAACACCCACAGCACAATCCCAAGTAAACTAAATTCATGTTGAGTGATCTCGAATTTACCTACTCCCCGGTTCGTGAAAAAGTGCGCGAGCTGCGGGAGTATCTTTGACTCCTCCCGCCTCAAGTCTGAATTAGCCGCGGTCGAGCAGCAAATCTCCGACCCATCCGTCTGGGCCGACGCCGCCAAGTCGCAGCCCCTCATGCGCGAGCGCAAGCGCCTCGAAACCCTCCTCGCCGACGACGCCGAACTGGCTCGCCGCTCCGACGACATCGAAGCCTACTTCGAGCTCGCTCGCGAAGGCGAAAACACCGAACCCGACATCGCCCGCGAAATCCCCGCGCTCGTCGAATTCGCCGACGCGCTCGAATCCAAGACCATGCTCTCCGGCGAGACCGACCCTCTCAACGCCATCGTCACCGTGCACCCCGGCGCTGGCGGCACCGAAAGCCAGGACTGGGCCGAGATGCTCATGCGCATGTATATCCGCTGGGCCGAGCGCCAGCGCTTCAAGGTCGAAATCAACGAGATCCAGGATGGTGACGAGGCTGGCATCAAGTCCGCCACCTTCACCATCACCGGTGACTTCGCGTTCGGCCTTCTCTCGGGCGAAACCGGCGTTCATCGCCTCGTACGAATCTCCCCCTTCGACTCCGCCAAGCGCCGCCACACCAGCTTCGCCAGCGTCTTCGTCTCGCCCGAAATCGACGACACCATCGTCATCGACATCAAGCCCGAAGACCTCCGCATCGACACGTATCGCTCCGGCGGCAAGGGTGGCCAGCACGTCAACACCACCGACTCCGCCGTGCGCATCACGCATCTTCCCACCGGCCTCGTCACCGGCTGCCAGAACGAGCGCTCGCAGCACAAGAACAAGGACCGCGCCATGAAGATGATGCGCTCCAAGCTCTACGAGTACGAGCTCGACAAGAAGAAGGCCATTAGCCGCAAGCTCGAAGACTCCAAGCTCGACATCAAGTTCGGCTCGCAGATTCGCAGTTACGTCCTGCAGCCCTACCGCATGGCCAAAGATCTCCGCACCCGCGTCGAAGTCGGCGACGTCGACAAGGTCCTCGACGGCGCGCTTGAGCCCTTCATCCGCGGCTATTTACGCATGCGCAGGGAAGGCGGCGTCCCCGCTCCCATCACCGACGACGACATCGCATGACATCTGTCACGTCGCCGCCTGACAAATAACACTGGCTCCATGAATTGAACTGCCCGACACTCGTAGCAGCAACGTTCGTAGCATCGAACGTCGCTCGAAAGGGAACTCATGGCAACCGCTTCTTCCGTGAAGCCTGATTACGGCGTCGACGCTCCCAACGTACTGCGTAACCTCTTCGTCATTGGCGCGCTTTGTGTGCTGCTCGCCATTGCCACGCCGCGCGTCTGGCACCTGGGCCATGTCGACTTCACGCTGCATCAGACCTTAGCCTGGACAGGTGGCTTCCTTCTCGTAGAAGCCGCACTCTTCTTGCTCTACGTAAAATTCGGCAAGTTCCGCCACCGCGATTTCATGCTCTCGCTGCACCCCTGGCGCGGCGATGAGCAGGTGCTCGACGTAGGCTGCGGCCGCGGTCTGCTGCTCGCCGGAGCCGCAAAGCGCATCGCGGCACTCGATGGACCGGGCCACGCCACAGGCCTCGACATCTGGTCGAACGTCGACATGGGCAGCAACTCCGAAGCCGCAACCCTGCACAACCTCAAGCTCGAAGGCATCGAATCTCGCTGCACCCTCGTCAGCGCCGGAGCCCAGGCCATGCCCTTCGCCGACGCCAGCTTCGATGTCATCGTCTCCAACCTTTGCCTGCACAATATTTATGACCGGCCCACGCGCCTCCAGGCCCTCCATCAGATCGCACGTGTCCTCAAGCCCGGCGGCATCGCGCTGATCTCGGACTACAAGCGCACCGGCGAGTACGCGGCCGAGTTTCGCAAGCTCGGTTTCAACGTGGATCTCCGCTGGGCCAACTGGCTCACAACCTTTCCACCCTTGCGCGTCGTCATCGCACGCAAGCCCGGTTAATCGTCAGCTGGATGTCCTTCGAGCCACAGATGCATCCGGCTCGCGCGCAGATCCATCCGCAGCGCCGTGTAGCTCAGCACCTCGTGCATCATTCGCTTAACCCGGTCGATATCATCAATCCGCCCCAGCGCCGCTCGTGGCGACGTATAAACATCCAGCCCCGCGCGCCTGCACAGCAACGCAATCCGAAACAGGTGCGTCCCATCGCTCACCACGATGATGTGGTGGAAGTTCTCCCGCCCTGCAATATATGCCAGGCTGTTCACCTGTTCTTCCGTGTCGAACGACTTCGTCTCGGCAATAATCTTGTCAAACGGCACACCGTTCGCCAGCAGGTAATCCCGCCCCACGCCCGCCTCGGTCTTGCCCGAATCTTTATCCGAACCGCCGCCCAGCGTCACAATCACCGGCGCCATCCCCTTGTCATACAACGACACCGCCTTATCCAGCCGCGCGTGCAGCACCGGCGAAGGCCTTCCCGCATACTCCGCCGCGCCAAACACCGCGATCGCGTCTGCCGGCTGCGCGTTGTCGATGTCCGCCGTAGCCTCAATCTGCCGGTACACCCACCCAAACCATCCCAGGATCAACAGCAACAGAACGGCAACCAGCCAGCGCATCCAGTGGACGCTCCTCGGCTTGCGAACTTTCGCTGTCGTCGGTGCTGTAGCCATGAGTTTTCGGAACCAGCTCTAAGTATGCCGCCATCGCTTGTGAAGAATCCAGCCCGCGTGCAGAAACCAGCCCGCTGATGCAAACTCTTCGCTCGAAGCTTGTAGCCGAGCGCTAATGCTGCAGCGCGAGCGCAATCTCGTGCGTAGGAATCGCTCCCTCGCGCAAAATCATCCACGAGTTGCCGCCGCCACTTAAATCCACAATCGTCGTCGCCACCGACCGCGCCGTTGGCCCGCCATCCACAATCAGCGGAATCTTCTCCCCAAACTGTTCTCGCACCAGCGCGGCATAGGTACACTCCGGCTGCCCGCTCAGGTTCGCCGACGTCGCCGTAATCGGCAGCCCCAGCGCGCCCACCACGGCCCTGCAAATCTGCGCCTCAGGTACCCGCAGCGCCACATTGCCCGTGTTAGCAGTAACGCGCAGCGGCAGCTTGCTCCCAGCCTTCACGACGATGGTCAACGGTCCCGGCCAAAACCTCTCCGCCAGCTTGTCGAACGTGCTGTCGATGGACCGTGCCAGATCATAGGCCTGCGCCACATCCGCAATCAGCAGCGACAGCGGCTTGTGCCGCGCGCGCGTCTTCAATTCGTAGATATGTTCCACGGCGCGCAGGTTCACCGGATCCACCGCCAATCCATAAAACGTATCGGTAGGCAGCGCCACCACGTCACCGCGCTGCAGTGACTCGACGACCTGTCCAATCAGGTGTGGTTCGGGTTCGTCCGGATGAATGCGTAGCACTTCTGCGTTCAACGTAAGTTTCCCCAGCCATGACTTTATCTCATCCGCCTCCATAGGCGAAGCCCGCCCCGCGCGATCATCGGCGACTCTGCGCGTACACTGGGTTGGATGCGACTCGGACCACCCATCACCAGCCGCGCCAATGCCCGCGTAAAGGAGCTCAGGGCCTCCCTAACCGGCAAAGCCCACAAGCCCGGAGACCTGCTGGGTCTCGAAGGCGAAAATCTCATCCAGGAAGCCCATCTTGCCGGCTACAGCTTCGAGACCATCTACCTGCGAGAGGGAACAACACTACCCAATAAACTCGTCACCGTCCGAAGTGAACATTGGGTAGTCCTGAGCAGCGATGTATTCGACAGTGCGGTCACCACGCACTCTCCACAGGGCATTGCCGCAACCTGGATCATCACCGAACTGCCGCCGCGAATGAAGATGGGACGCAACGCCCTCATCCTCGAACAGCTTCAGGATCCCGGCAATCTCGGAACGTTAATGCGATCAGCGGAGGCCTTCGGTTTTGCCCGCGTCATGGTCACCCCGGGTACGGTAAATCAATGGAATCCCAAGGTCGTTCGTTCCGGTGCCGGATCGGTTCTGCGAACACCGGTCCTGCGCGCACCGCTGGAGGAGATTGCCGCTCAATTGAAAGCTGACGGCGTTCGAATCTTTGCAGCCGTCGCCCACTTCACCGGCAATGCCGACATGGCCGCACCACACGGAGTGTTGACCGGCCGTATATCAAACGCGCAGGCGCCCCCTGGCAACCGTTACAACTTCCCGGATACCGGCGGCTATGCGGCTTCGCTCTCCTACGACACCGATTTCCTGCATCCTTGCGCAATCCTGATCGGTAATGAAGGTTCTGGCCTCTCGGAGATTGCCCTTTCACTGGCCGACGAGCAGGTACAGATCCCCTGCGGCGGCTCTGAATCCCTCAACGCTGCCGTAGCTGGTTCGATCCTGATGTATGAATCCATGCGACAGATCACGCTGCGCGCCTGGGCGCGCAAACAGGGGCTACGCCCATGAGCCTCTTCGCCCCCAATCTCGACCCCGCCACCAACCCCTCGGCGCAGCGCGCGCCACTGGCCGAGCGCATGCGCCCCCGCACCCTCGACGAGTTCTTCGGCCAGTCCCATCTCCTAGCGCCCGGCAAACCTCTCCGCCTTCAAATCGAAAATGATGACGCCGCAAGCCTTATCTTCTGGGGACCTCCCGGCGTAGGCAAAACCACTCTCGCCAAGATCATCGCCAACCTCACCTCGGCGACCTTCATCGAGTTCTCCGCCGTCCTCTCCGGCATAAAAGAAATCAAGCAAGTCATGGTCGACGCCGAAAAGGCCGCCACCTACGGCTCCCGCACCATCCTTTTCGTCGACGAAATCCATCGCTTCAACAAGGCCCAGCAGGACGCCTTCCTCCCCTACGTCGAGCGCGGCAGCATCCGCCTCATCGGCGCCACCACCGAAAACCCCAGCTTCGAAATCAACGCCGCACTCCTCTCCCGCTGCCGCGTCTACACCCTACGCGCCCTCGAGCAGCCCGACATCATCGCCCTCCTCAACCGCGCTCTCACCGACAGCGCACGAGGCCTCGGCGCCCTCAACCTCAGCGCCGAAGAGGGAACCCTCGAGACCATCGCCAGCTACTCCTCCGGCGACGCCCGCAACGCCCTCAACGCCCTCGAAGTCGCGGCGAAACTAACCGAAGGCCGCGGCGAAAAAATCATCACCCCAGCCATCGCCGCCGAAGCCCTCCAGCAGCGCGTCCTGCTCTACGACAAGAAAGGCGAGCAGCACTACGACATCATTTCGGCGCTGCACAAATCCGTCCGCAACTCCGACGCCGATGCCGCCCTCTACTGGCTAGGCCGCATGCTAGCCGCCGGAGAAGACGCCATGTACGTAGCCCGCCGCATCGTCCGCATGGCTGTCGAGGACATAGGCCTCGCCGCCCCCGAAGCCCTCAACCTCTGCCTCTCCGCCCGCGACGCGATGCACTTCCTAGGCTCACCCGAAGGCGAACTAGCGCTAGCCCAGGCCGTCGTCTACCTGGCCCTAGCGCCAAAATCCAACGCCGTCTACACCGCCTACGGCCAAGTCCTCGCAGACATAGAATCCCACCCCGCCGAGCCCGTCCCCCTCCACCTCCGCAACGCCCCCACCAAGTTCATGAAGGAACTCGACTACGGCAAAAATTATCAGTACGCCCACGACGTAGAAGGCAAAGTAGCCGCCATGCAATGCCTCCCCGATAATCTAGCCAACCGCCGCTACTACCACCCCACGCAAGAAGGCCGCGAAAAACTCTTAGCCCAGCGCATGGCCGAAATCACCAAGCTCCGCGAATCAAAATCCTGACCCCCACCCAAACTCTGTCATCCCGAGCGAAAACTCTGTCATCCTGAGCGAAGCGCAGCGCAGCCGAAGGACCCCGACGCTCCCTCCACGCCTATGCGCTTGATTCCTTCCAACCCACACCCTTACTCGGAATACTTCACCGAGCACCCATAGCTCCGCGTCACCGGCACCGCCACCGGCCGCCCCGCCATCGAAGCCTCCAGCGCCGCACTCACATAATTCTTCGCATCCTTCAAACTCGCCGGATCAGGCGTAGGCTGGTCATCGATCGCGCCCTCATACACAATCTTCCCCTGCGGATCGATGACGAACATATCCGGCGTAGTCTTCGCGCTATACAGCCGCCCAATCGTTCCACTTGGATCAAGAATCGCCGCGGTCGGCGCAGCCTTCATCTCGCGCAGATAATCATTCTCCTCGGCCGGCGTAACGTTCCCCTGCTCTCCAGGCGCCGACGACAACACACTCAGCCACACCACACCCTTGCCCGTCCACTCCTTCTGCAGACGCTCCATATTCCCGCTGTTGTAATGCTTCTGCTCGAACGGGCACCCCTTATTCGCCCACTCCAGCACCACATACTTGCCGCGATACTGCGTCAGCGTGTGCACCTTGCCGTTTGAATCTGTGCCCTTAAAATCCGGAGCCATCTCACCCGGCTTCAGCGCCAACGCACTAGCGCACACCACAGCCAACCCCGCCGCAACCGCCAAGCCACGCATCGTCTTCATCGCAACCCTCCTGCATAATTCAGACGGCCATCCCGAAGCATATGTTGCCGCCAAGCCGTACTCTCTACGCTCTACACTCTATCCTCTACACTCTGCCTTACTGCCCCATCGGCTTCGCATCCTTCTGAATCGCCGTCAGCACAGTCGACTTAGTCAGCAACTCCGGCAGCACATCCGGATTCGACACCTTCCCCGGCGGATAGATCACATACGTAGGAACGCCGCTCCGCCCCACCGCCGCCAGCTCTCGCGTAATCACCGGATCGTACTGCGTCCAGTCCGCCTTCAGCAGCTGCACGTGGTTCTTCTCCAGCGCCTTCTCCACGTCCTTGGACTTCAGCACCGCGCGTTCATTCACCTGGCAGCTCAAACACCAGGCCGCCGTAAAGTCGATAAACACCGGCTGCCCCGTCGCCCGCGCGGCCGTGAAATTCGCCTCGGTATACGGCTGCCACACCAGCGTATCGACCGTCGGCTTACGCAGCGGCAACGCCAGCGCAATCACAATCAAGACCACCGCAGCAATCCCCGACCCCCACTTCGCAGGCCACTTACCCAGCGCCCATCCCGCAATCGCCAGCACCAGGAATCCGCTCAGCAGCCACACGGTCCGGTCCACGCCCTCAGGCGAATACAGCTGCCCGTACACCCACACCAGCCAGATCGCAGTCCCAAACAGTGGCACCGACACCAGCTGCTTCAGTGTCTCCATCCAAGCTCCCGGCTTCGGCAGAATGCTCGTCCACTGCGGCTGCATCGTCAGCAGCAGATAGGGAAGCGCCAGCCCCAGCGCCAGCGCGGTGAACACCACAAACGTCACCCACGCCGCCTGCACCAGCGCAAACCCCACCGCCGCGCCCATCAGCGGAGCCATGCAAGGAGTCGCCACCACAGTCGCCAGAACGCCCGTAAAGAAGCTTCCCGTCAGCCCAGGCTTCTGCGCCAGTTCGCCGCCCGCGCTCGTCAGCGAAAGCCCAATCTCAAACTGCCCCGCCAAACTCAAGCCCAGGAAGAACACCAGCGAAGCCAGCACCGCGACAAATCCCGGCGACTGCAACTGGAATCCCCAACCCAGCTCGCGCCCGCCCGCGCGCAGAATCAGCAGCGCCGCAACAATCACCCAGAAGCTGACGACAATCCCGGCCGTATACACCAGCCCATGCGCCCTCTGCCGCCCGCGCTCCTCATTCGACGAGTGCACCAGCGACAGCCCCTTCAAAAACAGCACGGGAAACACGCAAGGCATGAGGTTCAGCAGCAGCCCGCCCAGGAACGCCAGCCCAATCGCGCTAAACGCATTCAAGTCCGGCCCATTGCTCGTGTCAGGAGTTTTATTCGCCGTCATCGGCAGCGGCGGCACCGTCCCCTGCGTTACCGGCACCGTAAAGTCATAAGCCTCAGTCGAGCTCAACTCCACCAGCCCATGCAGCGTCTTCGGCAACGCCGTCGAATCCGCCGCGCGCTTCAGCCAAATCTTGATTCCATCCGGCTGCGACGCCACCGGCTGCTCCGCCGCATTATCGATGACCTCCTGATCGAACGGATAAAACGCCGCATCGGTCTCCTGCGTCCCGGTCTTCAGCGTCACCTGGATCTGCTTCGCATCGCCCACCGCGCTCGCGCTCATCGTCGCTGGCAGCGGCTTCGGCAGCGCAGCCATCGCCGAGCCCAATGCCCCGACAGGCTGAGGCTCAGCGACAGGTCCCTTCACCACATTCACGTCGATGCCCAGGTGCGCCTTGCCCGGCAAACAGACGCTGCTGCACACCAGCCACGTCACATGCGCATCCAGATGCACCTTGCCCGGCTTCATTCCCGGCGCAGCCGTCAGCGTCACCGGAAACGCCACCCCATCCTCATACCCAAAGTCCATCAGCGGCCCCAGCGGCAGCCGCGTCGGAGGAGGGAACTGCATCGGCCCCGCCGTGATCCCCGGCGGCAGCGTCCATTTAATCGCCGGTGGCTCGCCCGAGTCGCCCGCATTGATCCAGTACACATGCCAGTGCTCTTCGATCGTCAGCACCAGCCCCGCCTGCAACGTTCCGCCCACCGCAATCTGTGGCGACAGCGTCGTCAGTTCCGCCGTCAGATGTTCCGCCTTCACCGGCCCCGGGCCGCCGTCGCCCGCCTCAGGGATCTGCGCCCGCGCCGTCGACCCCGTCCCCCACAACGTCAACCCGGCCATCGCCAGCGACAAAACAGCCAGCCGTGCGCCCACCATCGTAAAACGTCCGTTCCTCATACGACTATTGTAGAAGCTCAGTCCCCGCAAAATTGTCATCCCTTTGTCCAGCCCGGCGATTATCCCGCTATAAGATCCCCAGCTAGCCCGCTATCGGATGCCCAGCCGCCGATGCTCCACCATGATGCACCGATCCATCACCACCCGAATCCCGCCAGCCTCCGCCTTTTCCGCCGCCTCATCGTTCCAGATCCCCATCTGCACCCACAGATCCTTCAACCCCAGAGCCAGCATCTCGTCCACAATCGCCGGAATAAACTTCGGCAGCCGGAACACGTTCACCACGTCCGGCTTCACCGGCAGCTCGCTCAACGACGCATAGCTCTTCTCTCCCAACGCGCTCGCAATCCCCGGATTCACCGGCAAAATCCTGTATCCATGCGCCTGCATGTAGGCCGACACGCCATAGCTCGCCTTGCCCGGATCATCCGACAGCCCCACCACGGCCAGCGTGCGCGGCGCCCGCTCGCGTCCGCCCAGCATCTCCAGCATCGTCTCCGTTTCATTCATCGCGTTCCCTCCCATCGCTACTCTATCGCCAAACCTTCCAACCCAAACCCCCGTCATCTCGACCGGAGCATCACGCACTTGCTTTTGTGATGCGCAGTGGAGAGATCCCTGCATTGGCCTTTACCAGAAGCCAGCAGCTAAAAGCTATAACCCGCCCTCGACGCCCAATTCAGGAATACACCGGCCAGATTCGTTTACAATCAGATGTCGAAGGGTCCAGCGCAGATTTGGTTCGCAGTTCCGATTTCTTTCGCCGGAACTGTACGTCTATCCCATATCAAAGCGGCCTCTTCCGGGGAGTACTGTTTGTTCGTAACGTTGCGCCACATGCACCAGCCAGTAGGGAATCGCCTCCGCCGTAGCAATCTCGCAGGCATCGCCGTTTTCACGCTCAGCTTCGCCGCCGTACTTTCCACTGTTGGCTGCGGTAACCAGTATCGCCCCGTGGTCAGCGCCATCGGTCCCGTCGGACCTGCCGGCCAGCCAGAGAAGTTCGCCGTCGCCGTCTCCAACCCGACAGCCGACAACTCGCTTGGCCTCATGACGGTCGTTGACTTCTCAGGCGATACCGTGACCTCCACGCCGCAGATCCTCGCCAATCCCAGCTACTTCCAGCTCAACGCGAACGGAACCCAGGGCATTGTCATTGACCCCCAGGGATCCCTCAACACTGTCCCGCTCTCCAACCCAGTAGGCCTGCTCACCAGCCAGGTCGTGCAGACCACGCTCCCCGTCGGCTCCAACCCGGTGAGCATCTCCTCGTTTGCGCCGGCCAGCGCCCTCCTGACCATCTTCATTCCCCAGGCCGGCACCAAAACCGTCGCCGCGATTAATGCCGGCACAGCCGCCCTGTACGACACCGTGGGAATCCAGGGCACTGGCACTCCGGCCTACGTCGTCGGATCCACTGGCACACCCCGCGTCTACGCCATCAGCCAGAACGGCACCAGCGCGTTAGGACAGGTCGACGCCATCGAGACCGTCTCCTCCACCTCGCTCTCTGACTCCGCGCAGATTCCCGTCGGCCTCGACCCCGTCTATGGCGTCATGACCACCGACGATCGCCGCGCCTTCATCATCAACCAGGCCTCAGGCACCATTACCGTCCTCAACGTCCCCAGCAACGCCCTGGACACGCTGCCCACCGGTACCCCCAGCTCCGGCCCGGGAACCATTCCGCTCTGCAGCAATCCCGTCGCGGGGAACGCGCCCTGCCCCAATAACAATCCCGTGTGGGCTGATCTCAACACCGTCAACACCGGACTCGTGGTTCTCAATAAGGGCGATGGCATTCACGGCGGCAGCCTCAGCGTGATCAATATCCCGCTCTGCAACTCAGCCGCGCAGGCCACCAATCCCAACTGCAGCAGCACGAACCCAGTCGACGCCGCAGGCTTCGGCCAAATCCTCGCCACCGTCCCCGTGGGCATCAACCCCTCCATGGTCTCAGTCCTCCAGGGTACGAACGCCAATCCCCCGGCTGCCTACGTGATCAACCAGGCGGATAGCACCGGCACCTGCGCCGACCCCACCTCCGGCACCCTCACCGTCATCAATCTGCAGAGCAACCAGGTCGTCACCACCATCTGCGGCGTCTCCGGCGCCCCACCCATCGCTCCCAGCCTCATCACCTCCAACGTGATCTTCGGCCATCCCAACTCCGTCTCCGCCACCAGCGCCCAGCCCACCGGCAAGGTCTACGTCACGTCCTCCGACAGCACCTACCTGAGCGTCCTCTACACCGACACCAACAGCGTTCAGACCCACATCCCGCTGCAGGGCAACGGCCTCCGCGTACTCGTCACCCAGCCGTAAAGCAGGACACAGGAAATAGAAAAGGCCAGCCGGCTGAAATCATTTAGCCGGCTGGCCTTTTACTTTGTGCCTAACGGTCCGAGGAAGTTGGCAAGCACCTTCTGCTCGCCGAAGCGCGCTTCCTAATCCCTGCTCTTACGTTCCCGACAGGACGATCGGCAGAGTCGGCGTCTTTGATCCGCCCTCATTCTCCACGGTCACGCCGAATCCCCTCGCAGCCACGCCCTTGGACAGCGGCGGCATTACCACCGTCGCATTCCCATTCACATCCGGCTTGAACACCCCTGCCGGGATCGGAGCCTCTCCCGCCGTCGCCGGCAGCAGCCAAAGCTGGTAGGTCTTCTGCGGCTGCAGCGGATCCAGGTGATCGGCCACGAACACCAGCGCACCCGTGCTCGGCTCGTACGTCGCATGCCCCTCGGGATCGAGCTTCGGCACCGAACCCGCATTCACCGGAACGTGCAGCGCGACCTGCATGGCGCTCGCATCGCGCAGTGTATCCGCGACCTGCTTGGCGTGTTCGATCTGTGCAGCGCTCTGTGTCAGCTGCGACTCCGACACCGCGAGATCCTGCTCCACCAGCTTTCGCTGATCCACCTGCATACCCGCCACCACGGCCATGACTGCGGCGATGCTCCACCCAGCCCAGGCCATAGTCGGTGCAAACCACCGCCGCGGCTCCCGCTCTTCCCGTGCATCTATCTGGGACACCCGGCTATTGCGCGGATGCAGAAGCGGCTCATCATGCTCCGGCTGTTCCTCAGGAGCAGCGACCGGAACGGCTACCGGAGCGGCCACCGGAATAACTTTCTTCTCTTCCGAAACCTGCCGCAGCAACCGCGCGCGCGCCTGTGCCGGCGGTGTATGCAATTCAGCAGTCAGCGCATAGGCCGCCAGGTCTCCCTGGATCTCCGCCAGCAGGCCGCGGCACTGCGCGCAATCCTTCAAGTGAGTCGCAGCATCCTTCATATCGGCGTCAGGCAGAAGCTGCATCGCGAATAAATAAAGATCATCGGGCGAGATGTGATTCGTCGTATTCATGCCTGGAACGCCTTTCTCAGCGTCAACAACGCGCTGCGAATTCGAGTCTTTACAGTCCCCAGTGGATCACCGGTCATCTCTGCGATCTCGGAGTGCGTGAGCCCGTCAAAGAATGCCATCTCCAAAGTCTTCCGCTGTTCGGTGGGCAGCAACTTTACCGCCGACCGGGCCCGTTCCATCAAGATCGACCGCTCTGCCTCATCGGCCAGATTGCACGACGACGCCAGGTTCATCTCTTCCACCTGTTCGCTCGGCCGCTTCCTTCTCAGCATGTCAATCGACCGATTGCGTGCTACCACCGCCAGCCATCCCCCCAAACTTCCCTTGGTTGAAACGAAGCTGCTCGGATTTCTCCAAATCTGCATGAATATCTCTTGCATCACATCCTCGGCCGATGCCGTGTCGCGTAACACACGTAGCGCTACCGAGTACACGATCTTCGAGTACCGGTCGAACAATACAGCCATGGCCCCTTCATCGCCCCGCAGGACACGTGAGAGCAACTCGCCGTCTTCATCGGGCAACGGCCGGGCCACTCCTGTCGACTCTTCCATGCCACTGTTCATAGAACGCACTCACACGTCGAATGGATTGCCGCCGGGGCTGTGGAGGCGGGCAACCTTTGCTTACGGCTGGAATCCATGCACCCTTCCAGCATCATGATGAGCGTCACGCGCCCGTGAAAACCCAACTGATAATCCAACGGAAGACCTAATTGATATCCAATGATATCCAAGTGTACGTCATCCGTTACGTCCCGCATCAGGGCTTACACCCAACGCGCCGCACCGAGGTGTCGACATCTATACCCCCTACCTCTCCACCCCTTGCTTCTTCTCCACGCCCTTCAGGAACCGGTCGATATCCACCACGAACCGCTCATGCTCTCCTTCGGAGATCACGTCCACCTCATCGCGACAAACCACGCTGAACCGCAGCCGCCGATTTTCCACACTCTCGAGCGTGACCTCCGCCGTCACCTTCATTCCCACCGGCGTCGCCGCGCTATGGCTAAGATTCACCTGCGTCCCCAGGCTCCGATGCTGCGGCTCAAGATAAGGCTCCAGCAGCCGCATACACGTCCACTCCACAAACCCGATCATGTATGCAGTAGCCAGCACCGGCGGCATATCGGTCCCCGGCGCAAACACTCCCACCACGCGATTCACAGTGATCCGATCCTCCACCACGATGGTCTCCGCATGCCGCATCCCCGCCTTCAACTCCGCCAGTGCCATCGCATCTTCTCCCGTCCCACGCCCAAACGATTCTACTAACTCCCGCCTCACCTCGATCAAACCGACCCGCCCAAAAACCCCGTCATCTCGACCGAAGGCATCGATCTAATCCACCGCGAACTCCGTCATCTCGACCGAAGCGAAGCGCAGTGGAGAGATCCCTGCATTTGCATTTGCACCTGCTGTTTCTCGTTTTTCGCCGTCATCCTGACCCGAGCGTAGCGAAGGGGAAGAACCCCCGCATTGGCCTTTGCTCTTGCATTTGCTTTTGCAGTCGCATTTGCCCTTGCCGTTGCCCGCCGCACAAACCTCACCACCACTCCGCTATCCTGTCCACTGACACGCACGCATGAAACTCCGTCTAGACAAACTCCTCGTCGACCGCAATCTCGCCGCCTCCCGCGAGCGCGCCCAGGCCATGATCATCGCCGGCCGCGTCCTCGTCAACGAGCAGCGCGTCGACAAATCCGGCGCCTCCGTATCAGTCGACGCGACCATTCGCCTCCTGGGCGACGACCTCCGCTACGTCTCCCGCGGCGGCCTCAAGCTGGAAGCCGCCCTCACCACCTGGAACATCTCCGTCGAAGGCCTGGCCTGCGCCGACATAGGAGCCTCCACCGGCGGCTTCACCGACTGCATGCTCCAACACGGCGCCGCCACCGTCCTCGCCGTCGACACCGGCTACGGCCAGATCCACCACAAGCTCCGCACCGACCCCCGCGTCACCCTCCTCGAGCGCACCAACGCCCGCCTCCTAACCCCCGGCCAACTAACCCTTGGCCCAACCCAAAATCCGGGTGCCCCGGGTCCGGACTCTCGGACCTGGGCTGGTGACGAACCACTGCCTCTCTCATCCCGGATCACCTTCTTCGCCATGGACGTCAGCTTCATCTCCGCCACCCTCGTCCTCCCCGCGGTCATCGCGGCCCTCGCTCCTCCCGAAACCAAATGGCAAGGCGAAGCCGTCCTCCTCGTCAAGCCCCAATTCGAAGCCGGCCGCGAGCACGTAGGCAAAGGCGGCATCGTCCGCGACCCCGCCGCCCACCAACTCGCCGTCCACCGCGTCGAAGACGCCGTCCGCGCCCTGGGCGGCCAAGCCCTGGCCCTCATCGACTCGCCCATTCTCGGCATGGAAGGCAATCGCGAGTTCCTCCTCCACGCCCGCTTCGCCTGACAACGTCTTCAACCTGCGACTCTCCGATTCACCGCCACGCAGAAGGCGGGGACTGTCCGTGAACGGTGCAGCCACGAGCGCTGCTAAAGAACCGGCACAACCTGCCGATGAAGTGTTCGTACAGTTCGTAAAGGTTCGACAGGTGCAGTAGTCAGGTCTCATCAGAAGGTAGTCATGGAAACGCAATCCCTGGAACACGTCATCTATGCAAGCGTTTCAACGCAGGACTTCGGAGCACCGCAACTAACCGAGCTTCTGGAGAAAGCCCGCGTCGCGAATGAACGGGCCGGCCTGACGGGTATGCTCCTGCACACCGACTCCGACGGTAGCTTTTTCCAGGTGCTCGAGGGCGAACCTGCCGCCATCGACCATCTCCTGCAAAAGCTCAGCCGGGATGTGCGCCATTCTCACTTGACCATCCTTATCCGTGAGCCGATCGCCGAGCGTGCATTCGCGGATTGGACCATGGGGTTTGCCAGCGTCTCTCCAGAAAAG
This sequence comes from Granulicella sp. L46, assembly GCF_009765785.1. Classification (GTDB taxonomy): domain Bacteria; phylum Acidobacteriota; class Terriglobia; order Terriglobales; family Acidobacteriaceae; genus Granulicella. The sequence continues at coordinate 30,348 of NZ_LMUT01000003.1, read as the reverse complement.
CTAAGAAAGATCTCTGGGCTCAACGACTTTTTCAGCGGCGGTTCCTGCTTCACAGACCTCGATGCAGGTCGCGCCAAGAGGCTTCTTGTAGCCTTTTCGGAAGGCAGTTGGCGACCCAAGCATCTGGGCGCGAAATCGACGGCTGCCTGACCGGGACACAACTCGAGCATGAAGCGGCCTCGCTAAGCACTCATAGACCCATCAAAATCAATCCCTTACCCCCATCTGTGTCGGGTCCACAACCTACCCGCTCCCCACGGCGTCTAAACCAGCCGATATGAAACTTTATTCGGTCGCAGCGCTCGTCTTAGCGGCATTCCTCACTCCAGCCCTCCACGCTGCCGACGCAGCGCGCTTCGACCTCGTCGGCCCCAAGATCGACATCCGCATCACGCGCGGAGGCACCACGCTCCCCATCGCCCAGGTTCCCAGCCTTCAGGCCGGCGACAAAATCTGGATCAAGGCCGACCTTCCCAGCACCCAATCCAACCACCTGCTCATCGTCGTCGCCTTCCTTCGCGGCACCACCAACGAGCCCCCAGACAACTGGTTCACCGAAATCGACACCTGGGACAAGAAGACCATCGAAGGCACCACCGTCGTTGTCCCTGAAGGCGCCGAACAAGCCCTCATGTTCGTAGCCCCGCAAGTCGGCGGCGACTTCAAAACCCTTCGCTCCGCCGTCAAAGGCCGCCCCGGCCTCTTCATCCGCGCCGACGCAGACCTCAACGAGGCCTCCTTCCAGCAGCAGCGCATCGAGCGCTACCTCGCCGCCATGAAGACCGTCCCGCAGGATGACCCCAAGGCCATCCAGGAGCGCTCCGCCAAGCTAGCCGCGACCCTCGCCCTCAAGCCCAACGCCGACTGCTTCAAGCAGCCCGTCGCCCAGCAGGTCGTCTGCCTCACCCAGTCCAGCGCTCCCATTCTGCTTGACGACGGCCACGGTGCCGGCATCGCCGAAGCCCTCTCCAACGGCCCCGCCTCTGACTTCATCAACCAGGCCTCCTACACCGCGCCCGCCGGTGGTGGCCTCTACTCCGCCTACGTCGGCGCCATCGTCGACGCGGTCCACCTCATCAGCACCCTGCGCACCGCGCAATACCAATACATCCCCGGCCTCAGTTTCCCCGAAGGCCAAACCCTCAACCTCAAGCTCAACGCGCCGCCCTCCTTCCACAAGCCCGACTCGGTCATCGTCATCGGCCTGCCTGCGATCCAGAAGGCAATCCTTCCGCCGCTCCATCCCGCAGACCCCAACCAGGTAGCCTGCCTCTTGCAGCCCAAAATGGTTCTCTCCCTCCAGGGAGCACCGCTGGTCTTCGCCACCAGCTTCGCCCACGACCTCGTCCTCCACCTCAATCGCACCGGCGGCGTCACCGAGCTCCCTCTCTCCGCCGACCCCGCCCAAGGTGGTTTAGTCGTCGACAAAGACAAGAAGCGCGAGCCCCTCCGTCCCAACGAGCCCCTCAAGGCCACCCCCACGGCCAGCAAAACGCCCGCCAAGGCCGGCAATCCAACCGACCTCACCGTAACCGGCACCGTCCGCGGCTACTGGGGCTTCGATGCCTTCGAAGGCCCCACCGTCACCGTCCAGCAAGTCGCCGGCAAAGATTGGAAGATCGTCGGCAACACGCAACTCCTCGCCGGACAGGACAACAAGCTGACCCTCACCGGCCAGGGCACTGGCTGCATCCAGCACATCGCTCTCTCCAGCGACAAGGCGAAAGATGTGGACGTATCCTTCAAGCCCGACCCCGACAAATCCAAGAAAGATACCCTCGCCCTCGCCGTCTCGCTCAAGACCGTCGAGCCCGGCGGCTACGCCCTGGCCATCCAGCAATTCGGCGACGCTAACCGCGACAAGGTTCCCCTCACCGCCTACACCGCCGGCATCACCGTAGGCGACCTAAAAATCCACGCCGGCGACACCACCGCGACCCTCTCAGGCGAAGGCCTCAAAAACGTAGCCTCCGTCGAAATCGACAAGCAGACCTTCACCCCAGCCGCCGACAGCAACGACGAAATTCTCCACCTCGAATCCAAGACCGGCGTCTCTCCGGCAGCCGGCTCCGAGGCCGTGGTGAAGCTAAAAGACGGCCGCACCATGAACGCGAAGATCTCCGCCTCGGCCGCGCGCCCCAGCCTCAAACTCGTCTCCATGAAATCCACGCCAGCCGAGCAGTCCGGCGCCCTCGCCGTCACCCTCACCAACAAATCCGACATCCCCCTCAACGGCACCGTCACCTTCGTCGTCCAGACCAAGGACGCCTTTCCCCGCGACGAAGCCATCGAAGTCTCCACCGCCAACAACGCCGTCCACACCAAGCTTTCAGTCGCCGACAACACCCTCGTCCTCCAGGACGCGAACACCGCCGTAGCCCATCTCGACCCGCTCAAGGCCTTCGGTCAATCCGCCTTCGGCCGCCTGGCCATCCGCCCCGTCCAAGCCGACGGCACCACCGGTGAATGGATCGGCCTAGGCACCCTCGTCCGCACGCCGAAGATCACCGGCATCAAATGCACCGACGCCAACGCCCCCACCTGCGCCCTCAACGGCGACAACCTCTTCCTCGCGCAATCCTTCGCGGCCGGCAAAGACTTCGCCAAGCCCACCGACGTCCCCACCGGCTTCGCCGAGACCACCTTCAACGTCCCCACCCCCACCGACGGCACCACCCTCTATCTAAAGCTCCGCGACGACCCAACCAACACCGCGACGGTGACCCTCCCCACCCCGCTGCAGAAGTCCGCCCAACCCGCCAAGCCCGAGCCCGCCGCGCAAGCAACCCCCGCCGCAGCCTCCGCACCACCAACCAAGCCAGAACCATCCCCTGCGCCAACCGCAGCAGCATCTCCCGCCGCCACCCCACCCGCAACCGCAGCGCCAGCAACTCCCCAGTAGCCGACCTTAATTGCCCATTACGCGCGAAAGCCGTTTCCTTAGGGGGAAACGGCTTTTGCGCGTACTATCTGCCGCCCAATCTACAGAACAGCCTATGGATTGCTAGGCGTCTGCGGGATCCCAGCCGACGGAACCTCGGGAGCCAGCAAGAAGTCCTTGCCATACAGCGTTCCATTGCCCAGCACGCGGTTATAGCCCTCGTTCCCGGAGCTATACAGGCCATTGAAGCCCGGAATGCCCCAGTGATAAACGTTCTTAATCAGCCGAACCGATTGCAGCGCCGAGAGCGTGTAGATGTAGGCGTTTTCATTGCCCACCCGGCCGCCGGACTTCTCGATGTTCAGCGCTGTCAGCCCAGCGAACGCGGGCGCCGCAGCGCTGGTGCCGATCACGCCGTAAAACCCTCCCGCGAACGCCTCGACGTCAGAGCTATCATCCGCGCTGCAGGTCTCTGTAAATCCTGGCGGAACTCCGGGGCAGCCACCCATATGCAGCGCGACATCGGGAACCGTACGCGTCCCTCTACCCGTCGGCACGAACAACTGGTAGAAGGGCTTGGCGAAGACAACGCTGTCGCCGCCGCCCGATCCAAAGTACGCTCCCGTCGCCGTCGTGCCGTACTGATAGTCCCCCGAGATCGAGTCCGCATACGCCTCCTCGGACACATACGCGGAGTTCAGGTCGTTGGGATTATTGGCGTCGAAGACCGTCTTCAGATTGGTGCCGCCAACGCCGGTAACATGTGGGCTGGAAGCAGGGAACTCGACCGACGCCTGAAAGGTACCGCAGGGTGTAGGCGCATTCTCAGAGAAGCATGCAGCGGACGGTATCGATAGCGCGCCAAGGTCGCCCGACGACGCCACGAACGTAATGCCCATCGCATTGCCCTTCGCCATGATCTCGTCTTCGGCCCGAAGCAGATAGGTGAAGTCCTCGCCCGAGTTATAAGCCGCCGTATAAGCCAGCTCAGGCCCGCCAAACGATATGCTCACCACGTCGACCTTGTTGTCGCTCACGATCTTGTCCAACCCGGCAATAATCGAGTCGTCAGAGAGATCGGGAATGTCGTACACGGTGATCTTCGCGTCCGGCGCCATGCCGCCACTCTGCTGCACGTCGAGCTCCGCCTCAAAGGATGAGTCGGAGTTGGGATCGAAGGGCTCCCCACCCAGCACTGTCTCGACGGTGATCTTAGGAACGGCGAGCCCCTCATGGCCGAAGTAAGCTGCCATGTCGCTCGCATTGATCGCGCTCGGAATAAGAATGCCGATCTTGCTCCCCTTGCCCGAGTAGCTTTTGTACGACGGGAAGGTATACGCCTGCTTCAGATCATCGAACCAGTAGCTACCTGCGGGCGAGTAGCGGTTGGCCGTCGACGCTGCCTTCTTCGCATGCGTATGCTGCCGCACCGTCCCCGAGAGTCCAGTCAACATCGCGCCCGCACTGCTCGCGACGGATGGCAGTGAAACAGGTCGGGCCGCAAAGACCACGCTCCGTCCTTTAGCCGTAACTCCGTGGACCAGCGGCGCACCCAGCGCCTCCGTGACCAACGCACCGGAGCCGCTCACCTGCAGCAGCTGCGGCGAAATCTGCGTGACCGTCAGCCCGTAGCGGCTCATCTCCTGGGTGACCGCAGCCACCGTCTCTGCGGAAGGTCCGAAGCGTGTCTGGATCTGCGCCGGCGTCAGCCACTGGTGGTATTGCGCTGAGCCCGTCGTCTGCTGGTCAGCCAGAAGTTGTTCCAGCGCCGCCTTGTGCGCGAGAGGAATATAGAGCTCGAAGGTGACCGATTCGGACGCGGTAACTTCCGAGACAACTGCTGCCTTCCTTTGTGCGTTCGCCAAAAGTCCCGAGGAAAGGCCGACGTACAGGGCCCATCCAGTCAATGCAAAAAGCTTGACCTTCATATGCACACCGCCTCGTGTGGAGTGCCCAAACGTTACCACGTTCGCATCTGGCTTGAAAAGAAAGTTTCCTCTAGAACAGCTGCCCCGAATTGTGCACGGACTTCCGTGGTCAATCGGCTAACCGGCCCACCCGTACCACCCCCTCGCGGTACACTCATCTCACCATGTCCCAGGCAGCCATCCCGAATCTCCTACCCCAACCCAGCCGGGGCCTTCCTCTACGCTCTACTCTCTACGCTCTACACTCTGCCCTATGCCCAAGGTAGCCATCATCTCCAAGCCGCAGAAGCCTGAACTGGAGTTCATCCTCACCGAACTCCTCGAATGGCTTACCCGCCACGGCTTAACCCCCATCCTTGAGCCCGACAGCGCCGCCTACATCGGCCTCACCGACCAGGCCATTGACCGATGCGACCTCGCCGCACACGAGCCCGTCCTCGTCATCTGCCTTGGCGGTGATGGCACCCTGCTCTCCGCCGCGCGCGCCTTCGCCCTCACCACCACCCCAATCCTCGCCGTCAACCTCGGCTCTCTCGGCTTCCTCACCGAAGTTCCCCTCGCCGAGCTCTACGACACCCTCGACGCCTGGATGGCCGGCACCGCCGTCATCGACGTCCGCAGCTTCATGCACGCCCGTCTCTTCCGCGACGACGAACTCCTCCGCGAATGGGACGCCCTCAACGACGTCGTCCTCTCCAAAGGCGCCATCGCCCGCATGGGAGAGTTCGCCATCGAGATGGACGGCCAGTTCGTAGCCCGCTTCCGCGCCGACGGCGTCATCGTCTCCACCCCCACCGGCTCCACCGCCTACACGCTAGCCGCCAACGGCCCCATCCTGATGCCGACCGTAGATGCGATGGTCCTGACGGCCATCTGTCCCCACCTACTCACCATCCGCCCCATCGTCTTCCCCGGAGACACGGAAGTAGCCGTAGTCGTAGACGTAGTCCCCCACGAAACCTACCTAACCGTCGATGGCCAGGAAGCAGTCGAGCTGATCCTCAACGACCGCATCCTCTGCCGCAAATCCAGCCGCAACGTCCACCTACTCCGCCTCCACCCCAACGGCTTCTTCAACGTCCTCCGCAGCAAACTAAAGTGGGGCGAGCGCTAACCTCCTGCCAAACGACGCGCAACCTGTGTCCTTACCCCGAACGCCGTCATCCTGAACGTAGTGAAGGACCCCTGTAGTTGCGGTTGCTTTTGTCGTTGCTTTTCTTTCTGTCATTCCCTCTGGGAATCTGCTTCTTCTTTTTCCGTTGCGTTTGCTCTGGCCTTTCTGGCTGTCATCCCGTAGGGATCTGCTTCTTCTTTTGCTGTTGTTCTTCTGGCTGTCATCCCGCAGGAATCTGCTTCTTCTTTTGCTATTGCCGTTGTCGTTGTTCTTCTGACTGTCATCCCGTAGGGATCTGCTTCTTCCTTTGCCCTTGTCGTTGTCTTTGCTTTTGCGTCTGAGATAGGTCCGGGCTTTAGCCCGGACAATCCGAGGCCGCAAAGCCTGGGGCTTTAGCCCTTGGGACTTTCTTAGGAGACGTCCATGCCCACCCAACAAAAACTCCTGATAGCCGGTCAACCCATCCCCGAGCTACCCGTCGCCGACGTCGAACGCGCCCAACAACACTACCGCGACATCTTCAACTTCGAAATCGCCTGGCTCACCCCAGGCAAAGAAATCGGCGCCGTGACAAACGGCACAGCAACCATCTTCTTCCGCAGAAGAGAAGCCCCCTTCGAGCCCGCCATCCACTGGGTCTTCGCCGAAGACATCGATGCCACCTACCAGGACCTCCAGACGACCGGCGCCAACATCGTCGACCCCCTCGAACTCAAACCCTGGGGCATCCGCCAGTTCACCGTCCAGGACCTCGACGGGAACATCTTCTACTTCCATCACGGCTAGGGAACGCCACCCGCCGAGGCGCCGTTTCAAACCATCGCAACACGAGTCAAGCGTCCTTGACACTCGAAGTCAAGTTTCCTTGACAACGAAGTCAAGTGTCCTTTACATTTGCACCCCATTTGGTGCAAGAAACAACGCGCATTTCTCATCAAGACCAGGCTGAGTACGTCGATTTGGGTCACGAAACCCACCTAAAGCAACACTAAAACAATCGGGAAATCACTTGATTTGCCACCAGCGCAGCTACATACGCCACCGTCGTCATGTAGCAAAACTGCAGCGCCGGCAGCTTCCAACTATTGGTCTCGCGCCGCACAATGATCAGCGTCGACGTGCACTGCATCGCGAAGGCAAAGAACACCACCAGCGCAATCGCCCCACCGAGTGTAATGTCATGCCGCAGAGCAACTTGCAGCCCCAGCGAGTGCGTAGCCGGGTCCATCCCATAGAGCGTCCCCAGCGTCCCCACGATCACTTCCCGAGCCACGATTGAGCTCAACAACCCAATCCCAATCTTCCAGTTGAATCCCAGCGGCCGAAGCAACGGCTCAATCCAATGCCCTAAGTGCCCAATAACACTGGTACTTAGCGCCGAGAACTGCCCTCCATGGATCGGCAGAACACTCAACACCCACACCAGGAACGTAACCCCCAGGATGATCGTTCCAGCCTTCTTTAAGAACAACTTACCGCGGTCATACAGCCGCAACCCCAAAGACGTCACTGTAGGCCACCGATACTGCGGCAACTCCAGAATGAACGGTGCGTGGGAAGCCTTCATAACAGAAGAGTTAAGCATCTTTGCGGTGATCAGCGCCGCCAGGAATCCAATCACATAAAGCCCCAGCATCAGCAGCGCACGAAGCCCAAGAAGACCGCCCAAAAACCGCTGATTCGGGATAAATGCGGCAATAATCAGCGTATAAATCGGCAAACGCGCCGAACAAGTCATAAACGGCGCAATCAAAATCGTAGCAATCCGCTCCCTCTTATTCTCGATGGTCCGGGTAGCCATAATTGCCGGCACAGCGCACGCATATGCTGATAACAAAGGAATAAACGCCTTACCGTTCAACCCGATCGACCGCATCACACGGTCCGCAATCAACGCCGCGCGAGCCAAATATCCAGAGTCTTCCAGGATCCCGATAAACAGAAACAGCAACAAAATCTGTGGCAAAAACACCAAAACCGACTGCACGCCATTCCACAACCCATCGCGCAACAAAGCTCGCAACCAGTTGTCAGGCAACAACATAGCAGCCTTGGCGCCAGCACCTGTCAGGAATGTCCCCATACCGTCACTAAGCGGCTGCCCCAGCGTAAACACCACCTGAAACACCGCAATCACGACCACCAGAAAGAACAATGGCCCAAAAACCCGGTGTAACAGCACGCTATCCAGCCGCCGCGTCCAAAGCGAAGCCGCTGGCGATTGATACTTCGTGCGCGCAGTAACCTGCGTAGCCCAGCTACGGCACGACGCCGCGCTCTGCAACACGGGCAGCTGAACAGGCCGTAAACCATCATCCAGCTTGCTCCCCGCGCGCAGCAGAAAGTCAGGAATCGCCTCGAGTCCCCTACCCTGTGCGGCACTGATCAATGCCACTGGATGCCCCAATTCACGGGCCAAAGCGAGCGTATCGATCTTCCCCCCGCGCGCCTCCAGTTGGTCCGACATGTTGAGCAAAACCAGCGTAGGAAGCCCAATCGAGAACACCGGCGCTGCCAGCATTAGCTGCCGATTCAGATGGGTGGCATCGAGCACCAACAGCACGCAATCCGGCTTTGGAACGCCGGGCATCTTGCCGGTCAAGACTTCAACGGCAACGCGAGCGTCCTCGGAGTATGTAGCAAGGCTATAAATTCCCGGGAGATCAATCAGCGTCAGGTCATTCCGACCGATGCTCTTCATGCGTCCGGAATGATGTTCTACCGTGACGCCCGGATAGTTGGCCACCTTCTGGCGCATGCCAGTGAGTCGATTGAACAGGGTGGACTTGCCGCAATTCGGTGGGCCAATCAGCGCAACCGTTCGCATGCGTGGCGTGGCGCCAGGCGGGGTAGGGATCTTCTCCTGAAGGGGCTCGGCGACGGCTGTGACGTGGCAGCTCATGCAGCCTCGATTGTTTCAGTCGGAAGATTATCCGCTGTGTCTGAAATCACGCGAAGAAAGATGTGCTTGGCGGTTTCGTTGCGAAGGCCAACCTCAACCCCGTCAATGCGATACACTCGCGGATCGCCTGCCGGAGCGCGCCGCAGAATCTCAACGCTCGTGCCTGGAAGGAACCCAAGGTGGGCAAGGTAATGGCTCACCTCGTCTGGCAGATCGACGCGTTCCACCACGCCTGCGCTGCCTACTTTCGCGTCACTCAGAGCCAGAACATCCATCGAACCACATATCCGACCAAGTTGGTCCTCTTTACTATACGACATCCAGAGGATTTTCGTCGGACTTTAATGGCTCGCAAGCCGTGTAACTGGCGGCAGCGGGATTATGGGGGGAGAGTCATGGTGCGCCCGGAAGGATTCGAACCTCCGACCTACTGGTTCGTAGCCAGGCGCTCTATCCAGCTGAGCTACGGGCGCACATTGCAAGGATGCAACTAAGTAAGAATAACCGATGGCAGCGCTGCGATCAACTTTAGCTTGCGCAGACGCTGTTTAGCTTGCTGCGGGCGCGGCTGCGACTGGCTCTGGCTGTGGTGGCAGCAGTGAGACGCGGTCAAGTATGTCCAGACCGGAGCGGCGCAGGAGTTGATGGACGATGGGCTCGGTCAGGCGGGTTGCGTCATACTCCACGCGAATTGTTTTCTCCGCTTCGTCAACTTGAAGGTGGCGTATTCCGTAGACTTTGCGAACTTGTGCCAGCGCCATCATTGCGGCCTCGCTGGGCACCGCGCCGTACTGATACATCACGTCAAGCTGTGTCATGGTATTGATTTTACAGCTTGGAACGCTCAGCCTACGAGTTCAGTTTCTGGATGTATTTGAGGAAGCCGGGGCTGGTGAAATCCTGCGGACCAATCAACTTTCGGCGGATGATGCCGCGTTTGTCGATGATGTAGGTTTCAGGGAATTTGAAGCTGCCGTAGAGCTTGTTGGACGTCTGATTTTCATCGAAGACGGTGAGCAGGGTGAGATGCTGCTGGGCGACGTAATGCTGGTACTTTGCGAAGGCCTCGTTACTGGAGATGGCTACCACCTGGACCTGGGGCATTTGCTGTTGAAAGGCCTGCAGACTGGGCATTTCTTCGACGCAGGGGGCACACCAGCTGGCCCAGAAATTGAGCACGATTACTTTGCCTTGAAGACTTTGCAGATCGACGGCGTGCTGTCCGTCGCTAATGGAAAATACCGGGGCTTGCCGGCCGATTTGGTCGGAAAGAGTGCCTCGATCGCAGCCTGTCGCGAGAGTGCAGATTATTGAGACCAGTAGACCTGCACGCTTGAATTGCCGCATAATTCGCACTCCTCGCATCAGTTCCTATAATACGAAGTTGTGAACGACACAGCTAGTTCGACTGATTTTTCGGGGGTTATTCAGCTTTCGGTGATTGTGCCGGCCCGGAATGAAGAGCGGAACCTTCCTAAGTGCTTGCAATCGTTGCTTTTGCAGAGTGACGGGTCGTTTCTGCTGGGACGGGACTGGGAGTTGATCGTGGTTGATGACGCGTCGGTGGATGGGACGCGGGCGATTGCGTCGGGGTTTGACGGGGTGCGGGTGCTGGAGGCTCCGGCGCTTGATTTGAGCGCGGAAACCCGCGTGTTTACTGGGAAAACGAACGCTTGCTGGTTCGGCGCGGAGGCTTCGACGGGGCGGTATTTGCTGTTTACGGATGCGGATACGGTGCATCAGCCGGGGGATTTGGTGCGGGCTTTGGAGGAGATTCAGGGGCGAAATGTGGGGCTTTTGTCGTATTCGCCGCGGCAGATTGTGTCGGGCTTCTGGCAGCGGGCGTTGATGCCGCTGGTGTTTTCGGAGCTGGCCAGCGTGTACAAAACGGCCGACGTAAATGATGCAAATAAGCGACTTGCGGCTGCTAATGGACAGTTCTTGATGGTCGAACGGGAAGCTTATTTTGCTGTCGATGGGCATCGGGGGGTGGGGCGGTCGGTGCTGGAGGATGTGGATCTGGCTTATGCGGTGAAGCGGGCCGGGAAGGGGATTTGGTTTCGTTATGCGCCCGATGCTTTGAGTACGCGTATGTACTTTGGATTCAGTGACATGGTGGAGGGGTGGACGAAGAACCTGGCGCTGCTGTTTCCGCATGCGTTGACGCTGGCGGCTTGGCGGCTGCTGGATATCGCATTGTTAATGCTGCCTATCTTATTGATTCCATTGCATTATTTGGCTATGTGGCAGCAGGGGGTGATCCTGCTGATCTGGGCTCGGACGCTGCTTCGGTACTATACCCGGGTGCGGCGATCGAACTTTAGTCCTTTAGATTGTGCAAGTTCTGTGTTCGCGCTGCCGTTGTTTATTGGGTTGCTGGTGTGGAGCTGGGTAAAGCATCGGGTGCTGCATGAAGTGGCGTGGAAGGGGCGGGATTACCGGATTTAGGGTGAATTTCGTGTGTTTCAGGTAAGACACAGCCCGGTTTCGGGTACTCAGCGACATGTTTAGCCCGGTTTCGGGTAGCGCAAAGGGGGTTCAAAGGGGTCTCAAATGGACGAAAAGGGGGCTGAATGTCAAGCGTGCTTGACAGGGTTGTCAAGGATACTTGACAGGCTTGTCAAGGGAGCTTGACAGGGTATTCTGGGGAGCGATTGTCACGCGAAGTTGCCCGGGCCGCGGACCTGCCCAGGCGACGCTGCCCGCATCCGCACCTGGTCGACGGCATCCAAACAAGTGTCTTCACCTGGTCGAAAGAATCTCTGATCCTGCAAACGGAAATCTATGATCCTGCTAACGCGCAAAGCCGACTTCTCTGCCGCCCACTTCTACTGGAATCCTGCGTGGAGCGAGGAGGAGAATGCGCGGGTGTTTGGCAAGTGCGCTAATCGCCAGGGGCATGGGCATAACTACACGCTCGAGGTGACGGTGGCGGGCGAGATCGATCCGGTGTCGGGGTTTGTTGTGGATTTGAAACAGCTCAAGGACATTCTTGAGCGCGAGGTGGTGTCGGTGTATGACCATCGGCATCTGAATTTCGAGGTGCCGGAGTTTGAGCATGTGATTCCGACGACCGAGAATATCGCGGTGGCGATCTGGCGGCGGCTGGAGGGAAAGATTGAGCACGCGAAGCTGCATCGCGTGCGGGTGTACGAGATGCCGGATCTGTTTGCTGATTTCTATGGCGAGGGCGCATGAGCCGGGTGATCGCGCACTTTTCGAGACGGTATCATTTCAGCGCGTCGCATCGGCTGCATGTGGAGGCGTTGTCGGAGGAAGTGAATCGCGCGACGTTTGGGAAGTGCAATAACCCGTTCGGGCATGGGCATAACTACGTGGTGGAAGTCACGCTTTCGGGGCCTGTGGATGCGGTGACGGGGATGGTTGTGAATTTATCCGACCTGGATTTGTTCGCACAGCGGGAGGTACTGGATTTGTTTGACCACGCGAATCTGAATACGCTGGAGGCGTTTCGCGACCGGGTGACGACGACGGAGAATGTATGTGTGGAGATGTGGAGTATCTTCTCGCGTTTTGCGGAGTCGAAGGATTATCCGCAGGTGCGGCTGGAGCGTATCCGCATTGAAGAGACGGGAAATAATTCCTTTGAGTACTTCGGCGAGGGAGCGGCGGTGCGGTGAAGCACCTTCTAGCTAAAGGTAACTGCCACGGCAAGAGAAGAAGCAGATTCCCAGAGGGAATGACAGAAAGAAGGGCAAGAGCAAAGGCAGAGGCAAAGGCGGAATACAGGGGTCTCTCCACTACCCCTTCGACTATGCTCAGGGTTCGGTCGAGATGACGAAGTTTTGGTGGTAGGGAATCGAAGAAAGGCTGGACGACATGGCTACCAAGTTTGAGCTCGACGAAGAGTTGAAGAATGGAACGGCGAAGAACGGCAACGGAATCGCCGCGGTGTCGGCGCCGGATGTTGCGCTGACTTTGCAGGACGCGAGTGTGCAGGCGATTTATGCCGAGCTGTTGAAGCGGATGGGTGAAGATCCGACGCGGAATGGGCTGCAGGAGACGCCGAAGCGGATGGAGAAGTCCATGGCGTTTTTGACGCAGGGATATCAGCAGACGGTGGAGAGTGTGCTGCATGGCGCGCTGTTCGATGTGGATTATGACGAGATGGTGATTGTGCGGGACATTGAGTTTTATTCGCTGTGCGAGCATCATTTGCTGCCGTTCTTTGGCAAGGCGCATATTGCGTATGTTCCGAATGGCAAGGTGGTGGGATTGAGCAAGCTGCCTCGGATTGTGGATGTGTTTGCGCGACGGCTGCAGGTGCAGGAGCGGCTGACGCAGCAGATCGCCGAGGCGGTTGAAGACGCGATCCAACCGCAGGGCGTGGGCGTGGTGATTGAGGCGCAGCATCTTTGCATGATGATGCGCGGGGTGGAGAAGCAGAGTTCGCTGACGGTGACTAGCTCGTTGCGCGGGGTGTTTAAGACGCAGTTGCAGACGCGGAGTGAGTTCCTGGAGTTGGTGCAGGCGCGGAGGTGAGGGTCTGCGCGGACGGTGGGAGTTTCGAGTGGTGGGTGTGCGCTTTCGCCAGGCGAGGGTGGGAGCGAATGCAGAGATGTCCCAGGGGCTAAAGCCCAAATGAGTGGCGGCCTGTTGATGTCCGGGCTAAAGCCCGGACCTATCTCAGAAGCAAGGGCAAGTGCAGAAGCAGATTCCCAGAGGGAATGACAGAAAGAACAACAAGAGCAAACGCAAGTGCAACGGCGGGTCGTGCTGCGCGGTGAAGTGAGCGACAATGGTTGTTGCATGAATGGGCTTTTGATACTCGATAAACCTGCGGGGATGACCTCGCATGATGTGGTGGCGATTGTGCGCCGGGCTACGGGGGAGCGCTCGGTGGGGCACCTGGGGACGCTGGATCCGATGGCTACGGGCGTGCTGCCGCTGCTGCTGGGGAAGTACACGCGGCTGGCGCAGTTTTTTGGGTCGGCGGAGAAGTCGTATAGCGGGACGATACGGTTTGGGTTTGCTACCGATACGTTCGATGCGGAGGGTGAGGCGGTTGGCGAGGCTGTTGGGTTAGGGAAGTCGCTGGATGATTTAAGGGAGCTGGCTAAGCGGTTTCATGGCGAGATGGACCAGATGCCTCCGGTGTTTTCTGCGAAGAAGATTGGTGGGGTTCCGGCGCATAAGCTCGCTCGCGCGGGGAAGGATGTTCCGGTAAAGGCGGCTCGGATTACGATTCAGAAGTTTGAGTTGCTGGGGTTGGAGGGAGATACGGCTTCCTTTGTGATGAGGGTTTCGGCAGGAGGATATGTGCGGTCGGTGGCGCATGAACTCGGAGGGCTTGCTGGATGCGGGGCGCATTTGTCGTCGCTGCGGAGGACGCAGGCGGGAGTGTTTGGTTTGGAGCAGGCGATTACGGTGGCGGAGTTGAAGGCGATGAGTGCGGCAGAGGTGGAGGCGCGGTTGCCGCATCCGCGATCGCTGCTGCCCGAGATGCCATCGGTCATTGTGGATGAGCAGACGGCGGGGCGGATTCGGAATGGGATGCAGGTGAATGTGCCGGAGTTTTCGGCGGCGGGGTTGGTGAAGGTGTTTGCGGGGCCGAGGGAGTTGTTGTGCGTGGCGAAGCGGGTGGCTGGGACGCTGGTGCAGCCTATGGTGGTGATGGGGTAGGGCGGAGTAGCCATTGAGTCGAGCGCAGTAGGAACACTACCTCGACAAAACCAGGAACCCAGCTAATCGCTTTGAGGTGCTGCGTGTGAGCCAAAATCGCCGCAAGGACGATGCAATGCAGGAGCAGAAACAGGCCCAGAGTAGCCAGAATGAGCGTACCTTCCAGAGCGCTCGGCTCTGTTCAATCACATACCCGAATACGAAAGGCGTGTAGAAGAAAAATAATAGCCATTTCATGAAATGGTCATGGTCGCCATGCGACAACCCGACAAATAGGGTCAAGCCGACGACTGCAAAGCTTATCGCGAAGTAGAGGACGTAGTCTCGGATTCGATGAGTACGCTTCTTGTCGAGCTCGATGTTCATGGATGCACCATTATCCACGAACGGATGGGCCTGAGTTTATTTTTTGAGTAGTGGTTTGAGGAGGTCTTCTACGTTGAGGGCTACTTGCTTGTTGCCTTGCGCGGTGGCGTGGGTGGCGTCTTCCTGCATGTCGCCGGGAACGCCGTAAACGTCTTTGAGGAGGAAGGGTAGGAAGCGGACGTGATGCTGCTTCGCGAGCGCGGGGTACATGGCGTTGAACTTGTTGATGTAGTCGGGGCCGTAGCTGGGGGGGAGGGTGATGCCGGCGAGGACTACCTGGGTGCCGCTCTTTTGGAGCTGATCGAGGATGCTGGAGAGGTTGGCCTGGGTCTGCTCGATGGGTAGGCCGCGGAGGCCGTCGTTGCCACCGAACTCTACGACGACGATTTTGGGATGGCGGTCGAGGACGAGCTGGACGCGGTCGAGGCCGTCCTTGGTGGTGTTGCCGCTGATACCGGCGTTGACGACGTGGTAGTGGTAGCCCTGGGCGTCGAGGAGGCGCTGGAGGTGGTCGGGGTAGGACTGGCCGAGGTCGGTGCCGAAGCCGGCGGTGAGGGAGTCGCCGAAACAGATGATGAGGTCCTGCGCGGACGGCGAGGGGCTTTGCGTGGTGGGCGCGGGCGGGGTCGGCGCTGGCGCGAGGGTTGAGGTTGTGGTTTCGGTGTGGGTGGTGGCAGGCTTGCAGCCGCTGAGGAGGAAGCTGGCGGCGAGGGAGGTCAGAGCGACAAAAGCAATAGTGGATAAACTAGGGGCTACGCGCGTTTGGTTCACCGGTCTATTTTAGTTCGTGCTTTGCGGATTGATTTTCATTCGCGCTCGGCGAATTGATTCTTCTTGCCTGTTTGCGAATCCAATTGAAATTGAGGTCAGCTGATTTTGAATACTCCTGCGGTTGCGGTCACGGATGCTGGGATGATTGTGGTGAGTGATTTGCGGAAGTCGCTGCGGACCGGCGGGACGACGGTGGATATTCTGCGGGGCATTGATTTTACGGTGGGGCGTGGGGAGTTTGTGGCGATCATGGGGGCGTCGGGGTCGGGGAAGTCGACGCTGCTGGGGCTGCTGGCGGGGCTGGATAATCCTACGTCGGGAAGCGTGGCGCTGAATGGGACGGTGATCAGCAATTTGCCGGAGGATCAGCTCGCGCAGTTGCGGGGGAAGACGATTGGGTTTGTGTTTCAGAGCTACCAGCTGATTCCGACGCTGACGGCGCTCGAAAATGTGCTGCTGCCATACGAGCTGAATGATGATGCGGGCGGTTGGAAGGCGGGCGTGGAGCGGGCGCGGGCGCTGCTGGATTCGGTTGGGCTGAGTGGGCGGGTGGATCATTATCCAGTGCAGCTTTCGGGTGGAGAGCAGCAGCGGGTGGCGCTGGCGCGGGCGTTTATTTTGCGGCCGCCGATTGTGCTGGCGGACGAGCCTACGGGGAATCTGGATACGGTGAACGGGGAACACATTTTGGAGCTGCTGCTGCAGTTGAATCGCGTGGAAGGGACGACGCTGGTATTGGTGACGCATGATCCGTCGCTGGCCGCGCATGCAGGGCGGCGGATTACATTGAGCGATGGGTTGGTGGTTAGCGATGAACGCCAGGTGGGAAGCTCGGTGAGCGTTTAGATGGCGGGACTTTCTTACGGGACTGCGGCACGGATTGCTACGCGGGAGCTGCACTCTTCGCGGGGACGATTTACGTTTGTGATTTTGTCGGTGGCGATTGGGGTGGCGGCGCTGACGGGTGTGCGGGGGTTCTCGTCGGCGTTCCGGGTGACGCTGTTGCTGAGGGCGCGGAGCATTATGGCGGCGGATATTGCGGCGCGGACGTATATGCCTCCGACACCTGAGGAGCAGAAGGGGATTGATGCGCTGGAGGTGGATGGGAGCCAGATGTCGCCGGTGACGGAGATGCTGTCGATGGCTTCGGCGGCTACGTCGATGGATCCGCTGCTGGTGTCGTTGAAGGCTGTGGAGCCGGGGAAGTATCCGTTCTATGGGGTGGTGGTGCTGGCGCCGGCGATGCCTTTGAGCGAGGCACTCACCGATACGACCGTGGCGGTGGGGGACGATCTACTGCTGCGTTTGCATTTGAAGGTGGGGGATTCGATCAAGCTGGGGACGGAGACGTTTCGGATTTCGGCGGCGGTGGAGGATGAGCCGGATCGGTTGTCGGGAACGTTTGCGGCGGGGCCTCGGGTATTGATCTCGCAAGCCGCGTTGGCGAAGACGGGGTTGGTGGCGCCGGGGTCCCGAGTAACGCGGCGGTATTTGTTTAAGCTGCCGCCGGCCGCGGGAGGGAAGGCGCTGTCGGATGCGGCGGTGGCGGAGCTGAAGACGAAGCTCGAGGCGCTTATGCCGGAGGCGCAGATCTCGGATTATCGCGAGGCGAATCCTGCGCTGACTAAGGCGTTGGATGGAGCTACGGGATTGCTGTCGCTGATGTCGCTGGTGGCGTTGGTGCTGGGGGCCGTGGGGGTCGCGATGGCGATGCGTTCGCATCTGCAGCAGCGGCTGGATTCGATTGCCATCATGAAGTCGCTGGGCGCGGGGTCGCGGCAGATCATGAAGATTTATTTGTTGCAGACTCTGCTGCTGGGATTGGGCGGAGGTGTGCTGGGTGTGGTGCTGGGGATTGGGGTGCAGCTTTCGTTTCCGTTTTTTCTGGCGAAGCTTTTGCACCTTACGCCGACGCTGCGGCTGGAGCCGCATGCGATTGGATTGGGACTAGGGGCTGGGCTCCTGACGACGCTGCTGTTTACGCTGCCGCCGTTGCTGGATATTCGCAACGTGCGACCGATATTGATTCTGCGGCGGAATGTCGAAGCGGCGGACGATCCGTTTACTGCGCGACTGGTGCGGAAGTTGAGGGGGTCGGTGGCGCAGATTGGTGCGAGCGTTTTAATTTTGCTGGGGCTGGTGGGGCTTGCGTCGCGGGTATCGGATTCGGCGCGGGTGGGGTGGACGTTTGCGCTGGGGTTGGCTGCGTCGTTGCTGGTGTTGCTGGGGATGGCGGCGCTGACGCTTTGGTTGTTGCGAAAGTTTTTGCGGGGGTCGGGATTGCGGTTGCCGTCGACTCTGCGGCATGGGCTGGCGAATTTGTATCGGCCGGGAAATCCTTCGGCGGCGCTGCTGGCGGCGCTGGGGTTGGGCGTGATGCAGATTGCGGCGGTGTACTTTGTGCAGAACTCGATTGTGAACGAGATGCATGTGGCGGCTGCGGGGGATCTGCCGAATATTTTTCTGATGGATATGGGTTCGAATGAGGTGGGCGGGGTACGCACGCTGCTGTCGCAGCAGCCGATGGTGCATGGGACGCCGGAGATGATTCCGGTGGTGAGTGCGCGGCTGACGCAGATCAACGGCGAGAGTTTGGAGAAGCGGCGGCAGGAGATTGGTCAAGGGCCTGGAGGGCGCGGGGCGCAGACGCTGAATCTTACGTGGCCGCCGTCGACGGACGGGCCACCGCCGGGCGATACAGTGGTGCGCGGGACGTGGTGGACGGCGCAGCAGGCGGCCGATGGTGCGCAGCATCCGCTGGTGGCGCTGGCGCGGGAGCGGGCGGACCGGCTGAAGATCAAGATCGGCGACAAACTGACGGTGTCGGCGCAGGACGAGCCGATTACGGCTACGGTTGCTGCGGTGTACGAGACGGATAGTCAGCATGCGGTGTCGCGCGCGGAGTTTGTGATGCCGCAGGCTACGCTGGCGGGGCTGCCGGTGGTCTGGTATGGCGGCGTGCACTGCGATCCAAAGGAGACGGCAGCGCTGCGGCGGGTGCTGTACGAGCACTATCCGACGGTGACCGTGATTGATGTGGCGGCTACGCTGGAGGTGATTCGGCAGGTGATGCTGCAGGTGATTTACGTCATTCAATTTCTCGCGGCGTTCAGTATCTTTGCGGGGATTGTGATTTTGGCAAGTGCGATTGCGGGGACGCGGTATCGGCGGATTCGCGAGGTGGTGGTGTTGAAGACGCTGGGGGCTACGCGGGTGCGGATTGCGTCTATTTTTTCGATTGAGTTTGCGGTGCTGGGGTTGATTGCGGGCGCGGTGGGGTTGGTGTTTGCGAATATGCTGGCACGGACGTTGCTGCTGCATGCGCTGCACTTCGGGTATGCGTTTCAGTGGTGGCTGAATCTTGGTGGGTGGGTGGCGGTGGGTGGCTTGACGGTGGCGGCGGGATGGGCGGCGAGTCATCGTGTGCTGGGGCAGAAGCCGCTGGAGATTTTGCGCGAGGAGTAGCTGTGGTGGGTCAGTTCGAAATGATTACAGGGAACCGCGCAAGTTTGAAGAGGGCAATCAGTAGGGAGAGCAGGAGATAGTCCCAGGGGCTAAAGCCCGCGGCGTTTGGGGTTCGGAATGTCCGGGCTAAAGCCCGGACCTATCTTAGAACGGGCGCTTGCTGCGCAAGCGAGAAGCAGGTTCCTCGCTGCGCTCGGAATGACAGCCAGAAAGGCAAAGGCAACAGCAACAGCAGAGGCAACAGCAACAGCGAAGGCAACAGCAACAGCGAAGGCAACAGCAACAGTAAAGGCAACAGCAACAGTAAAGGCAACAGCAACAGCGAAGGCAACAGCAACAGTGAAGGCAACAGCAACCGCAACCGCAACCGCAACAGAAAGGCGCGTTTGTGGGGCTGTTTGCTTTGAGGGTGGAAGAGGAGAGGCTTTAGTGGGATAGCGCGGCGAGGCGGGTTTGGGCGAGGTTGTAGGTGTCGGCGGGGTCGATGTAGGTGTGGTTGTCGTTTTCGTGGGCCTGGACTTTTTTGTAGGCGTCGACGGCTGCGGAGTTGGCGCCGTACTGTTCGTAGATGAGGCCGAGGGCGTACCAAACGGCGGAGTTGGGTTCGACCTGGTTGTTGGCGTACATGGCTTCTTCTAGGACCTTGCGGGCTTCAGTCGTCTTGCCTTGCGCGGCGTAGATGCAGGCGAGGGTGTGGAGCTCGGCGAAGCCTGAATTTTTGGAGAGCTGGGTGGATTCCTGCGCGGCCTTGCTGATGTCGTCGCCGAGATCGTTGTGGAAGAGGCCGATCCACGCGTACCCGTTGTAGTCGGCCGCCGTGGCTTTGCCGGTGTCGAGAACTTTTTGTTCGGTGGCCTGAGCGGAGGTCCAGTTGCCGGCCAGCTGGTAGGCGAGGGCTTGCTGAACGAGAAGATCGCGGTCGTCGGGCTTGCGGGCTAATCGGGGAGCGAGCATGGCTTGCCACGCGGCGGGATTGTGCTGCAGCGCGTAGCCTTGGCCAACTAGGGAGAGCGCTGTGACGGAGTCGGGCTCCTGGTCGAGGAGGCGCTGCGCGGGGGGCATGCCGATGGCGGGCTGTTCGGCGTACATGGCGGCTAGCGCGAGGAGGAGGTCGAAGTCGGTTTGGGCGAGGCCGGTGGCCTTGTCGCGAGCGGCGGAGATTTCGGCGAGGTAAGGCTTGGCTTCCATGGAGCCGGCGATGAGCGAGATGGCGGCGAGGCGCATGGCTGCTGGGGAATCGGCGCCGGGCTTGGAACTGTTGATGGTCCAGAAGCGCGGGAGGAGCGGTCCACCGAAGGCGTCGTCGCCACCTTGTTTGTGGGTGAGGTCGCGGCGCCAGTCGAGCATTGCCTTGGCCTGGGCGGGCTTGTTGTGGTCGAGGGCGTAGAGGACCTCGATGCCGAGGGGCGTGTTGTCGTCGGGGCGATCTTTGTCGCCGGCGACGATGCGGTAGGCGCCGTCTTCTTTGACGACGTAAGTGTGGTCGGGTTCGGAGCCGGGCATGGTGGCGACGACCGCGTAACCGTGCTCGTCGTCGCCCTTGGTGGTGAAGGTCATGTTGCCGGCGATGAGATCGAGCATAACGCTGGGGCTCATTTCAGAACGCTCAGCAACTTTGGCGAGGAAGCCAACGTTGGCGAGGGCTTTGTCGACGTCGCGTTCGAGCGATTGCTGTGAGACGTAGGCGTGTTTGCTGGTCATGTCGATGGCCTGCTGGCGGGTGAGGGTGCCGGCGAGCATGCCGACTGTGCCGATCTGCACAGGGTGGGCGGGGTCGGTTGGGGGGAGCGGGGTGAGCGAGACTTTCTTGAGGCTCTTGTAGAGCTCGACGCGGCGAGCTTCCTGGGCTGCGTCGGCGGCACCCTGCATGCCGGCGGTCATGACGTCGGCGGCTTCGGGATAGAAGCCGAGGTTGGCGAGGAGGTTGCCGGCGCCGAGGAGATTCTGGTTGCGCTCGTTCTGTGCGACATTGCCTCTTTCGGCTTCGGCGATGCCGGCGGGCGCGCCATGCTGCGCGGTGATGGAGGCGATGGCGAGCTGGCGATGGCTGTTGGTGGAGGGAAGGCTCGCGATCATGGTGTCGAGCTCTGCATATTGGCGCGCGAAGAGGTAGGCGTACATCAGGTTTTCGCGGTAGGGCGCGAGGATCTGCTCGCCCTTGCTCTTGTTGCGGGCGATGAGGTCCTTGTAGTCGGCGATGGCGCCGGGGAGGTCGGCGTCGGCGGCGTAGCGTTCGCCGCGGGCGTCGAATTCTTTGAGGATGGCGAGGTCCATGCGGGGCTCGTTGTCGTCGGGATCGAGCTCGATGGCGCGGTTGTAGGCGGCGATGGCGGCGTGGAGGTCGAAGCCTTTGCCGAGGCGCTCGCCGAGGGCGTTGTGCTCGAGGGTCCAGGCGTATTGGGCGAAGGCGGCGGAGAGTTTGGGATCGAGTTGGGTGGCGCGGAGGGCCTCGGCCTGTGCTTCGCTGCCGATGCCGGCGTCGAGGAGAGCGCGGGCTAGTTGGAGATGGTGGAGGGCGTCGTCGGGGCGGCCGGCGATGAGTTTGCGATCGATGGCGAGAGCTTCGCGGATGTGGCCGGCGGTGAGCTCGCGGGCTCCGGCCTGGTCGAAGTAGATGCCTACGTAGTCGCGCTTGTTGAGGTCTAGGACGGCGGCGTGCAGGGCGACGGCTTGATCGGCGGAGATGGTGGAGGCGCCGGAGTTGAAGCGGAAGCGAACTTCGACTACGCCGGGCTCGCCTGGTTTCGGTTCAGGGGTGAGGTAGGTTTCGGTGAGCGTGGCTGGGCCTAGCTGCGTGGTTTTGTTGGCGGGAAGGGAGCGCACGGTGAAGCCGTCGGGGATGAGGATGCGGGTGCGCTGCTCGTAGATGAAGGGGCGGACGGTGAAGGTTGCGGGGCGGGACTGGCGCTCGAGCTCGAGCTCGCGTTTGGCATCGGCGGAGACGTCAGGGCCTTCGGCGGGAAGCTGGGTGGAGAACCACGGCGGGAGGCCGTTGATGGTGGCGTTGGGAAAGACGACGACTATGGCGTCGACGAGGGAGGAGTTGCCGCGGGTGGCTTTGTCGGCGGCGACGGTGAGGAGGAAGGGGTGCTCGAAGTCGGAGGGATCGCCATGCTCGAACTTGGTGAGGGTTTTGGCGAGGTAGGCGTTCTTGACGTAGCTCTCGAGGCCTTCGTGAACCTTGGGCGTTTCGGGGCCACCGAACTCGGCGCGGTAGGTGGCGTCGATGGTGCCGTGGGTGTCGGACTGCTCTTCGACCTGGGAGGGTCCAAACTCGGCGAGCTTGAAGGTGCGGGTTTCGATGAGGACGGAGTCTTCGGGCTTCGGTTCGGGGATCTGGGTGAGCGCGGTGGTTTCCGGAGAGACGATGAGGGCCATGCGGCCATGGTCTTCGTAGGGGAGCGAGCCTACGGCGAAGGTCTCGGCGGTGGCGTCGATCCAGAGGGGTTGGGTGTGGGGACCGTCGGCGGGGACGTAGACGATGGCATGGTCGAAGAGGCTGATGCCGGGGAGGGCGGTGGAGACGTCGGGGCCGGGGCCGACGTCGAGCAGGGCGAGGTTGGCCTTGATGCCTGCGGCGCGCAGCATGGCGACGAGCAGGTTGGCCTTGTCCTTGCAGTCGCCGTAGTGGCGCTGGATGACCTCGGAGGGGCGCATGGGGGTGAGGCGGGCAGCGCCGAATTCTACGCCGGTGTAGCGGACCTGGTGGTGAAGCTCTTTGACGATGGCGCGAATTTTGGCCATGCGGTCTGTGGGTAGCGGGGAGGGGAGGATGGCCTGAGCTTCGGCGGTGATGGTTTGGGGGTCGGACATGGCCGCGTAGGCTTTTGCGACGGAGGACCAGGATGTGCCGGTTGCGAACTCTACGGAGGGACGGGTTAGCTGGTTGGTGGCGAGCTCGATGTCGTAGCTGTGGGCGGCTTCGATGTTGGTCTGCTCGTAGATGACGCGGCGGATGCCGTCGGCCTCCTGGCGAGTGACGGAGAGATTGGGGAGATCGTGGATGAGGTCTTTGTAGGGCAGGGACGCGGGCGTTTCGGTGATCATGCGTGTTCGCGCCGCGGGTAGGTTGGAGCGGAAGGCGAAGCGGTAGAGACCGCCTGCGGAGAAGTAGGGAGTTTTTTCTTCGGTGATCTCCTGCTCTTCGATGATGGAGCCGATGGCCATGCCGGGGAGGGGGGCGCGGCGGATGTGGGCGGAGGAGAAGGTGACGTCGTCTTCGATTTTGACGGGGGCGTCGGTGACGGTTTTCTGGTCGAGGTCGACGAAGGTGCCGTCGGGCTGAAGGACGCGCGCCTGGATTTGGGCGGGCTTCTCGTACCAGGGATCCCACTGGGCGGAGACCTCGGCCCAGCCTCTGACGGCGGCGTCGGCGTCGACGCGATAGACCATGCGGTGAGTGTTGGTGAGGGTGCCGTCGGGGGCGATCTGATATTTGCTCTCCTCATAGAGGATTTGGGCGGGGAACTGCTTGTCGACGGGGATGGCGGCGGAGAGGGTTTGAAGGTCGGCGGCGGAGAGGGTGAAGGCAGGCGCGGAGAGGTCGGGTGTTTGGGCGAAGGCTTGGGGTGCGGAGGTGATGAGGGTGAGGAGGATTGCGGGGATGAAAGCTCGGGTCATTTGAAGCGCCTTCTGTGCTGCCGGTGGGTGTTCCACGAAAATATCATGGCGGGGGTTGGGACGACTATGCGCGCGGTGTTAGGTCGGTAAGAGCAGAGACAGAAGCAGATTCCCAGAGGGAATGACAGAAAGAAAAGCAAAGGCGAGAGCAAAGGAAGAAGCAGATCCTTG
Organism: Granulicella sp. L46; assembly: GCF_009765785.1. Taxonomy (GTDB): domain Bacteria; phylum Acidobacteriota; class Terriglobia; order Terriglobales; family Acidobacteriaceae; genus Granulicella. The sequence goes on along the minus strand of NZ_LMUT01000003.1, from coordinate 6,487 downwards.
CGGGATGACAGTCAGAAAAACGAGGGCAAGTGCAAGAGCCAATGCAGGGATCTTTCCGCTCCGCATCACAAAGACAAAGGCGTGATGCTCCGGTCGAGATGACGGGGTTCGGGGGAATGGAAAGGGAAGCAATGGGAAAGTCGACAAGGGGAGTTGGAGGTTAGGGGAGGGGGCGGTCGGTCCAGAGATCTTTGTCGGCTACGGTTTGGACCAGGTAGAGGCGGCCGGCGAGGAGATGCTGGGCTTTGAGCTGGTTGGTGTCCTGGGCGAAGAGCCACTTGCGGTCGCCGGTGCCCCAGGTGGTCGCGAGTTGTTGGTCGCTGAGGAAGATGTCCGGGGCATCGGTGTAGCAGGAACCCCAGAGGAGGGTGCTGCCTTCGCCATGCTGGCCGCAGCGGGGGAGGACGACGTCGGCGGGTTTGCCGTGGAAGAAGTTGTGGGTGTAGTAGACGATGGACGAGGCGTCGGATTGCTCGCCCATGATGATGAAGGTGTCGGCGGGGGTGCCACGCTGCATGATGGTTTCGGCCATGCGCTCGGAGCTGAGCATGGGCGAGAAGCGGGCGAAGGCGATGTGCGCGGCGATGAGGAAGACGGCCGAGGTGAGCGCGATGCTGATGGTCGCGGCGAGGTGCTTGCCTTTGCGACGGAGCCACCATCCGATAGCAGGGCCGAGGAGGAAGGCGACGGCGGCGAGCGAGGCGGGGAGGCGCAGCGCGGCGAAGGAGGGGCCGGTGAGGTCGAAGAAGTGCGACATCGAGAGGGTGTAGTTGCCGACGGCGCGGTGGGCGAGGAGGGTGCCGATGTCTGGCACGAAGGGGAGGGCGCGGCTGTCCCATAAGCCCCAGGAGAGGGCCGCGGCTACGAAGATGCCGATGACGGCGAAGACGGCTTGCGCGTTGGTGATCCAGGCGATTGGGATCGTAGCGGCGGTGTGATCGCGGGGGTGTTCTTCCGTGTTTGCAAGGACGCCGGCGATGAGGATGAAGAGTGGCGGCCAGACCGGGAAGGTGTAGTACTCCTGGTTGGTGGAGATGGAGAAGAAGAGCAGCGAGAAGGCGGAGAAGAGACTGAGCAGCCAGATGGTGCGGACGCGGAAGCGCGGCTGGAGAGCGGAAGGGTCGAGCGGAAAAGGCTGGTCGTAGTGGCGGAGTTGCGGGAGCCAGGTGCGACGGGTCTTCCAGGCGACGGCGAAGAGCGCGGGGAGGAAGAGGCTCCAGGGAAAGAGCCAGACGAGGTGGAGGAGCCAGTAGGCGAGGGTGGGGAGCTTGTTGTAGTCGTGGGGATAGCGCTTGCCGAAGAAACGGAAGACGTGCTCGTTGATGAAGTAGAAGTACCACCAGTTGTGAACGTTGCCGAGGGTGGGTATGTTGCCGACGGGATGACCTTCGCCGCGATTGGCGAGGCCGACGAGGATGTGCCAGGGCGCGGCGATGGCGAGGAAGAGGAGTGATCCGGTGAGCGGTTTTAAGTCACGCCAGCGACGGGCTTGGCCCGAGAGGTAAAGGTAGGGGATGACTCCGCCAAAGAAGAAGACGGGGGCGATGAGGCCCTTGATGAGGAGGGCGAGCGCGAGGGCCGCCCACGCCCAGTAGACGCGGGCGGGCTTGTTGTCTTCGAGGCTGGTGAGGAGGCTGTAGAGAGCGATGAGGAGTAAGAGGCTGAGGATGGATTCGGGGATGATGAAGCGGGTGAAGAGGAAGGGGCCGATGGAGGTGAGGACGGCGAGGCCTGCGTAGAGGCCGGCGCGCGCGTCCCATGCACGGCGCGCCCAGAGCCACGCGAGCCACGTGAGGCTGAGGATGGCGAGGGCGTTGGGGAGGTGGGTGGCGAAGGAGTTTTCGCCGAAGAGCTTGTAGGAGATGGTGACGAGCCAGAAGGGTAGCGGCGGCTTCTCGATATAGCGGATGCCATTGGTCTGGGTGGTGATCCAGTTGCCGCTGTCGATGATGTGCTGGGCGGTCTGGGCGTGGGAGGCGTCGACGTCGTCCATGAGGGGCGGCGTGAAGAGGGAGGCGAAGTAGACGGTGAAGAAGAGGGCGAGGAAGATCAGCCAAGTGGCCAACGCGGAGGGCGTTGCTTGCGGACGCGATTGTGAGCTCTGGGGTGTGGACATTGCAGAAGGGGCTGAAGAAATCGTAGCAGAAGTGATGGAGGGCCTCGTGGAACGGACGACAGGGAGTTAGATGGCAGGGAGTTCAGATTGGATGTGGTCTTCGCTTCGTTGGAGGGTTGCGAAGGCGGCTCGGCGATGAGACCGAGTGGATGAGGCGCTCGAAAGGGGATGTTGGTAGCGGTTCCTACGAAGACTAGGTGCGCTTGACGACGAAGACGGTCTTGTCGTCGATGAGGTCTTCGTTGCCTTCGAGGCGGAGTCCTTCGTCCTGCAGGAGGGCGTACTCCATGATCGCGTCGCAGATAGTGCGCGCGGAATCCTGCTGGTGTCTCTGCAGGATGGCTTCGAGGGCCTGGCGGCCTTCGGCATCGCTGCCGTCGTACACGCCGTCGGTGTAAAGGACGAGGATGTCGCCGGGGTTGATGAGGGTGATTTCGGCGATGTCCTCGGTGAAGATGCGGCGGTTGCGGAGGTTCATGGAGAAGTAGCGGCGGCGATCGGGATGGTCGGCGGGAAGCTGCAGGCCGAGGGAGAGGAATTGCGCCATGTGGTCGTCATGGATGGGAAGCAGGCGGGAGCATTTTGCGGAAAAGACGAGCGGGGGCGGGTGGCCGAAGTTGGCGAAGCGGAAGGCTCCATCGGGATGCACTTCGCCATACACCATGGTGGCAATCTCACGTGCCTGTTCGGTCTCGCTCATGCCAAGCGCGTTGCGCGCGGTGCGGGATTGCGCGAGCCGGAGGTTGAGGTTCTCGAACAGCCGGGGTGTGGTTCTTCCGTAGCGATCGAGCTCGGTGAGCATGAGGGCCTGGAAGGTGTCGTGGACGGTGGAGGCGATCTTGGCTGAGATGATGCCGTGGCCCTCGGCGTCGACGATGAGGATACCTGCAGTGGAATAGAGCTCTTTGAGGTCTTCGGCGACGCGCAGTTGTTCGGAGCTGCGGGCGAAACGGTACTCGGTTTCCATCTCGGGGCTGTAGTCGGAACGGGCCTGCAGCCATTCGACGTGATCGTCTACGGAGTTGCGGATGGGGGAGCCGGGAGGGAGAGGCTCGAGATATTCAACGGCGAGTCGCTTGGCGCGCTCGATGCGTGCGCCGATGTCGTAACGCTGCTGAAAGTTGATGTACTCGAAGAGGTCGCCGCCGACGGTTCCGGCGGGGACGGAGACGCCAAACATCTCGATGCCGGGAATCTGGGGGATCGCACCTTCTACGGGCATCAGTCGCTGGCGCAGGTATTCGTCGATGGTGGGAGCGCTAGAGGTCTTCGACATGGGAGAGTTTTCGAGGTCGCTTCAATTTGTACTTTCAGAGTAGCGCAAGTGCGGTCAATGGGTGGTTGCGGGTGCGAAGGAGGTTGACCCGTGGGCGCATCCCCCGTACACTCACAGAGGCGGCTGATTGTGGCTCCCGCCGAGCCTGCAGCTGCCGATAAAACCTGTATTGCCCTCTCGTTCAATGGTAGGACTAGCGACTCTGACTCGCTCGATCGGGGTTCGAATCCCTGGGGGGCAACCAAGACATGTTTTTGATGCGGTATCCGTCACGGGGTTCGAATCCCTGGGGGGCAACCAAGAGATGTTTGTGATGCGGTATCCGTCACGGGGTTCGAATCCCTGGGGGGCAACCAAAAGCTCGCGCGTGCCCGCAAGGTGCGCGCTTTTTCTTGCCCTTTTCACGCCTTCCGCACTTCACTGCGCCTCGGCCCCACCCGCGAAGAGCTTAACCACATACTTGACCGGCCTCAATAAAATCCGTAATTTAGACCATCCTTCGTGTTCCCGAAAAATAATTAATAAAATTCCGTTCTCATGTCGATTTGGCTATACACCGTTCGACGTATCAGCAGAGAGACGGTATGAACGCGAGCAAAGGCGATCCAACTGCGCTCTCAATCTGAGTTCAAGGCATCGAACCATCGATCAACCCAAAGGAGATTTCGCAATGAGATTCATGGTCATCGTCAAAACAACCCCAGAGTTAGAAAAGAAAGGCCCCCTCTCCGATCCACAACTCTTGGCCGAGATGGGCAAGTTCAACGAAGAACTTATCAAGGCCGGCATCGTGCTCGCCATGGATGGCCTCCAGCCCAGCTCCAAAGGCGCACGCGTCAAATTCTCCGGCAAGTCTCGCACCGTCATCGACGGCCCCTTCACCGAGGCCAAGGAGCTCGTCGCCGGCTTCTGGCTTTGGCAGGTCAAGTCCCTTGAAGAGGCCATCGAGTGGGTCAAGCGTTGCCCTACCCCCCAAAACGTCGACTCTGAAATCGAAATCCGTCAGGTCTTTGAGATGGAAGACTTCGCACCCCTTCTGTCCGAAGAGGAGATCCAGTACAAAATTGCGAAACGAGCTGAGCTGCCAAATCAGACTGCCAACAAATAGCCGCACTTGCATCCATGGATCGAAGCTGGTGTGATCGGTAGCAGTGTTCGCTACCGATCCACATCAGGTCTTCCATCGCAGCATCGAAGCCGTCTGGCGCATCGACTCCGCGCGCGGCATCACACGCCTTATCCGCCTCACCGCGACCGCCAAAGGTCGCGCCATCGATCTCTTCCGCCGCGACGCCGCCGCCGAGCGCAAATATGAAGAGCTCGCCCGCGAACTCGAAGCCTTCGAGCGCGTGATCCCTTTCTTCAGCAACCATCTTTGTTTTCAGACGAGCTGCCGACAGGCCGCTTCAGCCAAAGGAGTAGCATGATCGCCCATTCTCTTCGCGCCTCTTTCCGCGGGCTTACCGCCGCAGCCCACACGTCGTCCTTTCTCGCGATCGGCGCGACTGTCCTCTGCGGCACGCTCGCGATAATGCCGGCGAGAGCACAGCAGGAGGCCACTTCGGCAGCTCCCTACCTCAATACGGCGTTGTCGCCTGATGTGCGGGCTCGTGACCTGGTAGGCCGCATGACCCTTGAAGAGAAGGCGTCGGAGTTAGTCAATCAATCCCGTGCCATCCCGCGCCTAAAGGTTCCAGCCTACGACTGGTGGAGTGAATCTTTACACGGCGTAGCCGTGAACGGCACGACGGAGTATCCGGAGCCTATCGGGCTTGCGGCGACCTTTGATGTCGCAGCAATTCACACCATGGCTACGGACATCGGCATTGAAGGCAGAGTCGTGCACGCCCAGGCCTTGCATGACGGCGGTTCGTCGATCTTCCATGGCCTGGATTTCTGGGCGCCCAACGTCAACATCTTTCGCGATCCTCGCTGGGGACGCGGCCAGGAAACCTACGGCGAAGATCCATTCCTTACGGGCCGCATGGGCGTCGCGTTTGTCACCGGCATGCAGGGCGACGACCCAAACTACTACCGCGTCATCTCTACGCCCAAGCACTTCGCCGTGCATAGCGGCCCGGAACCAACGCGCCACTTTGCCGACGTCGATGTGAGTCGCCACGATCAGCTCGATACCTACGAGCCCGCGTTCCGGGCAGCCGTTGTGGAAGGCAAAGCCGGATCGGTTATGTGCGCGTACAACGCCATCAATGGCCAGCCCGCCTGCGCGAGTCAATATTTGCTGCAGGATCTGCTGCGCGGCTCCTGGGGCTTTCAGGGATATGTGGTCTCAGACTGCGGCGCCGTGCGCGACATCTTCAGCGGTCACCACTATCGCCCAACCCAGGCGCAATCCTCCGCCATCTCGCTCGAACGCGGTATGGATAACGAATGCGTCGACTTCACCTCGGTCGTGAAGGATGACCACGACTATAAGCCGTACATTGAAGCAGTCCAGCAGGGGTACCTCAGCCAAACCGCCATGGATACGGCCCTGGTTCGTCTGTTCACGGCGCGCATCAAGCTTGGCATGTTCGATCCACCTGATAACAATCCCTACGCGAAGATTGACGAGAAGGAGCTGAATAGCCCCGAACATCGCATCCTCGCACGCAAGCTGGCGGAAGAGTCGATCGTGCTTCTGAAAAATGATGGGATACTGCCGATCAAACCGGGCACTCGAAACATTCTCGTCGTTGGCTCGCTTGCCGACCAGACAGCGGTTTTGCTCGGCAACTACAACGGCACGCCGACTCACACGGTTTCATTGCTCGAGGGCCTCAAAGCGGAATTTCCGAATGCCACGATCACCTACATTCCGGGCACACAGTTTCTGAGCAACGACGGCGAGCCTGTGCCGAACAACCTGCTCACAACTCGAGACGGCAAGCCCGGTCTGCAAGCCGAGTACGCCGCATGGGGCGGCATCGATTTTGGCCCCGGCGTGAAACCCAAGCCCATCACCTCCCGGGTTGAGCAGAATATCGACCTCAGCCAACAAAATCCGCCCGCTGAAATCGCAGGCAAGAAGTCCGTCGGTGTGCAATGGACGGGATCGCTGACCGCGCCCACCACCGGCGATTACCTCATCGGCT
>NZ_LMUT01000027.1 GCF_009765785.1 Granulicella sp. L46 | reverse complement strand
TCATGCACTCCTCCGCTTATTGATATGCTTAAGTTCAGCGGGTAGTCCTACCTGATTTGAGGCCAAAGTGTTAAGTAAGTTGTCCACAAGGGACGATTAGAAGCTGCACACATAGAACAGGCCTAAGGCGACGGCGCAGATAATTATCACACCATGCCGAGCACTGTAAAAAGCACAAGCTAATGCATTTCAGGATGAGCCAATTACGGCACAATCCAAATCCACCACAAGACGACTGTAACATCGCAAGGGTGAGGGTTTACGTGACTCTCAAACAGGCATGCTCCATGGAATACCAAGGAGCGCAAGTTGCGTTCAAAGATTCGATGATTCACGCGT
>NZ_LMUT01000025.1:690467-691170 GCF_009765785.1 Granulicella sp. L46 | reverse complement strand
TGGGGGGGGGGGGGGGGGGGGGTGTAGGTGAGGCGGTATTGGGTGCGGAGCTCGTCTTGAATTTGGGTGAAGGCGGCTTCTAGTTTGGGGCCGCTGTTGCCTACGTCGATGACGCGGCCGCCGGTGGCGCGGGCGAGGTGGTCCATGGCGGATTTGGGGTTGGTGGTTTCGGAGAAGTTGTCGGCGAAGGGGTGGGCCGTGATGAAGATGATGTAGAGGATTGCGTTGGAGCGCTGGGCGGCTTCGGTGGCGGAGGCCAGGGTTTCCTGGGAGCCTTGGTCGCCGCCGTCGGTTAGGAGGATGAGGACTTTGCGGCCGGCCTGGTTGGCTACCTTGTCGTGGGCGGCCAGGTAGACGGCGTCGTAGAGGAGGGTGCCGCGGGGGTTGCCGGTGGGAAATGGGCCGCCGCCTATGCCGGGGGTTCCTGCGGAGGCGCTGGCGGCGTTGATGCTCGCGGCGTTGATGGCGCGGGTTAATTCGGGGAGGCTGTTGGTGTCATCGGCGAGTAGGTCTACGTTGACGTCGAAGGTGATGAGGAAGGCGAGGTCTTTGGGGGTAAGGACGTCTTTGAGGAAGCGGATGGCGGATTGCTGCTCGATGGGGAGGACGCGCTGTTGGCTGCCGCTGGTGTCGAGGAGGAGGCCGATGGTGAGCGGGAGGTTTTTCTCCTGGGTGAGGGTTTTGATGGTTTGGGGCTGGTGGT
>NZ_LMUT01000025.1:613253-690292 GCF_009765785.1 Granulicella sp. L46 | reverse complement strand
GGGGGGGGGGGGGGGGGGGGGGGGGGGGGGGGGGGGGGGGGGGGGGGGGGGGGGGGGGGGGGGGGGGGGGGGGGGGGGGGGGGGGGGGGGGGGGGGCTTCCTGGGCGCGGAGGTGCGCGGTGGTGAGAAGCGCGGCGAGGAGGAGGGTCGGCGGGGCGAGACGCATGGTGGTATTAGAGTCTCAGATTTCGGCACGGACCGGTTCGTCGTCCCACCCCGTTACGATGAAGGCGTCACGGATGGGCACCCGGCAAGAACGGGCGCTCGCTATGCGAGCGAGAAGCAGGTTCCTCGCTACGCTCGGAATGACAGCCAGAAAGGCAAAGGCAAAAGCAGGAACAAAAGCAGATCCCCATAGGGAATGACAGCCAGAAAGGCAAGCGCAAAAGCAGGAACAGAAGCAGATTCCCATAGGGAATGACAGAAAGAACGGCAAGTGCAAAAACAAAGGCAGGAGGGGAAGGCAGATTTGGGCTCCAGGGCAGGTTTGGCACAACGAAGAGGGGGGCTGGTGCGTCTGAAGGGTATAGGCGTTGGCAATGAGGGGGCGAGCGATGGTGGGTGCAGTTGTGCCTCCGCGCTGGTAGTCTCAAGAGAGCGTCTAGGCAGAATCAGCAGAAACGTTTTGAGTGATTTGTTTCAGGCAGGGCCGCGGGCAGGATTGCTCGTGAAAGAGGAATACGGATGACGTTGGGTACGCACAGGATGTTGGTGGGTGGATTGGCGATGTTGCTGGCCGCTGCGGGGAGTCAAGCAGGGGCACAGAATCAGACGCAGGCGCAGCAGAGTGTCCCGGATGCTCCGCAGCCGCAGACGCTGCCTACGTTGAATTCGATCAGGCCGGTAGCACCGGCATTGCCGAGCACGCCATCGCAGGCAGGGGCAAGCACGTCGACGACGGAGGCCGCACCGACCATCACGGTGGTGCCGGATCAGGCGGATCAGGACCAGGGGCCGCCGCCGGTGACCGAGCGGAGCCAGGCGAATACGCTTTCGGTGAATGTCCAGTATCACGCGATTCCGTTTACGGTGAAGGACTCCAAGGGACGGCTGGTTCCGGGGCTGACGTATCGGGATGTGCGGGTGTATGAGAATGGGCTGCTGCAGCATACGTCGGTGTTTCTGACGGATCCTGCGCCGCTGTCGGTGGGTCTGGTGATCGACCAGAGCGTGACCGCGGACACGATGGAAAAGGTCAACGACTCGCTGTCGGCTCTGCAGGGGGCGTTTTCTCCCTATGACGAGGTTGCGGTGTTCACATACAACAATGGCGTGAAGGAGCAGACGACGTTTACGGCCGCGCAGAGTGCGCGGCTGGGGGCGGTGCTGGATCAGTCAAAGGGAATCGGACGCGATCCTCTGATGGGATTGAATGGACCGCTGGCACATGACCAGGTCATCAACAATATGCCGATCGATGGGGTAGTGGACTCGGGGCATCAGCCGGGCACGATGACCTTCACCGTGCCGAAGGAGATTCACACGTTGAATGATGCGATCCTGGCGGCGGCCAAGGAGGTCGCGCGGGCGGATTATCATCGGCAACGGATTATTTATGTGATCTCGGATGGCAAGGAATATGGCAGCAAGGCAACGCAGAAGGAAGTGATTCGTTTCCTGCTGACCAACCACATCGAAGTATGGGCGACGCAGGTGGGTGAATCCGCCATCAAGGGTATGGGCTTTGTGGACCGGATACACATTCCGCTGACGATGCGCGACGATGCGCTGCCGAAGTACACGTCGGCGACAGGCGGACAGTTTGATTCGGAGTTCCGTCCGAAGGGCATTGAAAACGGCTTCTCGCAGATCACGGCCGAAATCAGAGCGCAGTATACGGTGGGCTATTACACGCACGAGTCTCCGTACAACGAGAGCTATCGGAAGACCGAGGTACGGGTGTTGAGGCCGAGTCTGACGATTATTGCGCCGGATGGATATTACCCAAATGCTTCGGATAATGCGCGGATGAGGCCGAAGACGGCGACGACGACGACACCGGCGGCTCCGACGACGCAGACTCCGGAATTGAGACAACACCCGGCGACGACAACGACACCGGCCCCGCAATAGAGCGATGGGGCTGACGATTCATGCGAATGCGCTGATCGCGCTTGCATCCGCCGCCCTCTGGGGCGGCGGTGATTTTGCGGGGGGCATGGGGGCGAAGGCGTCGGGTGGGCGGGTGACGGGGGCGATCCGGTTTGTGATCGTGTCCCATTTGATCAGTCTGGTGGTACTGGTGGGGATTCTGGTGGGGCAGCGCGCGGAGATGCCGCATGGGGTGGCCGTCCTGTGGGCGATTCTTGGCGGCGTGATGGGGGCGCTGGGGTTGGTGGCGTTCTATATTGCGCTGAGCCGGGGCGGGATGGGCGTGTCGGCGGCGGTGAGTGGGCTGCTGGCAGCCGCGATTCCGGCGCTGGTGTCGAGCATGATGGAGGGCGCGCCGGGAGCGATGCGGCTGGCGGGGTTTGGGCTGGCGGGTGGAGCGATCTGGCTGATCGCGGCGGGAGATTCTCCGGAGAAAGATTTTCCAGAGACGAAGGGCAAGGCCGGGAGCACGATGGGGCTGGCGGTGTTTGCGGGTGTGGCGTTTGGAGTTTATTTCGTTGCGCTGAAGCTGTCGAACCCGTTGGGGCTGGTGATGCCGATGACGATTGCCAGGATGAGCAGCGTGGCGCTGTGCTCGGTGGTGCTGGGGGGGATGGCGGTGAGGGGGAGGGTGTCGTCCGCTCAACCCAGGTCCGAGAATCCGGAACTGGGGCACCCGATTCTTGGGCGGTGGACTGCGGGGTGGGGATGGGCTTGCGGGGTGGCGCTGTTGGATACGGGCGGGAATGTGCTGTTTCTGGCGGCGTCGCGGATGGGGCGGCTGGATGTGGCGTCGGTGCTGGCGAGTTTGTATCCGGCGGGAACGATTCTGCTGGCGGCGTGGTATTTGCATGAGCGGCCGACGAGAAGACAGGGGTTGGGAATGGTGGCTGCGCTGGCGGCCGTGGCGATGATTACACTGTAGGCGTCGCAAGGAGACGCACATGAGCCTGAAGCCAGCTGCTTTTCGCGCAGGCTCACGGATGACAAGCTGAGCCGCCTAGTTCATGAGGCGCGGCGAGTTAGAAGCAGATTCCCAGAGGGAATGACAGAAAGAAAAACAAGGGTTGAAAGAAAAGCAGAATCACGACGAAAGGGATAAAGGTTTCGCACTGATTCTGAGGATGGGGCAAGGAAAAGAGCGACGGCCGCAGGTTGGGCTCGTCGCTCTTGGGATGTTGGTGGTTTCGTGAAGCTTAGGCGGCGGGGGGCTTAAGGTCTTCGCCGGGCTTGGGGGTGACGGTGTGGGCGGCGTCGGCGGGTTTGGCGTCGGCCTTGACGTCGTCGTTGATGCCCTTCATGCCTTCTTTGAAGCCGCGGAGGCCTTCACCGAGGCCCTTGCCGAGCTCAGGCAGCTTTTTGCCGCCGAAGAGAAGGATGGCGAGGCCTGCCAAGATGATGAGGTGCCACGGTTGAAATAAATCACCCATACGAAATCTCCCTGCTGCCGCCCGTGCTGTGATGCGATTCTGGGTCCGATGTCAGGGTACTCCAGGTGGCGACGATTCATTGTCGCACGATACGTTGGAGAATGTCCGTGGCCTGGGGCGGCTGGCATCTTGAGTACGCGGTGGAGAGAGATTTGGATGCAAATGCGGCGGAAGGGAGCGGGGGCGGGGCGGGACGGTATATCCTTGGAGAGACGCTCTGCTGGATTCATGTGCGGACGCGCTACGCCTGGTTTCTTGGGAAGAGTCGCTTTCTTATGCGGCTTGGAAGAGTCCTTTAGAGACAGGCACAACCAGATGGACCCGCGCTGCTCGGATGAGCCCGCCTACGAGGAAGATGCTGCAACTGATTAAGAAGACCTTTGACTGTGCCACTCGCAAGGTGGTTTGTGCGACAACCCTTAGCCTGTTGGCCGGTATGGCGCTGACTGGAATTGCTGCGGCACAGACGCAAACTCCAGCACAGACGCCTGCGGATTCGCAGTCCAGCAGCCAGACGCAGACGCCTACGGCGGCTCCGGGAACGGTGGCGGTGACCAAGGCTACGGCGGCGGCGCTGGCTCCTTATACCGGGCCGAAGTACAACAACCGGTGGGAACTTTTTGCCGGCCTGAACTACATGAACGGGCAGGCGGGGCAGGTGCAGCCCGGGCGCCGCTACAACATGGGCGGTGGCGAGGTGATGGGCACGTATTGGCTGGGCGGCGCGCCGGTGAAGCGTTGGGGCGTGATTGGGGACTTCCGCTTTGGTGCGGGAACGACGCCGGTAACCAGCCCGTTCTACAACCGCGTGCTGATCATGCAGAGCATTCCCAGCGGCGGTGTGCAGGTTCGCGGACCGAAGAATCGGTATGCGGCGATTGATTTCCATGCGCTGGCCGGAGAGACGTATGGCCACTTTAATTACGCGGTGAATCATTATCCTGGCGGAAGCCCGGTGAGTGCCTGCGCGGCGCAACAGGGGATCGATGGATACGGCAACGTGGGGAATCTTGGGCTGTATTGCAACCACTGGGCACCGTATGGCGCGGTGGGTGGAAGCATCGACTTCAATGAGAGCGCGAAGCTGGCGATTCGGCTGCAACCTGACATCACGTTCGAACACTTTGGTGATGAGACGCGCGTGTTCTTCGCGATCTCGATGGGCGCGGTGTATCGGTTTGGAACGAAGTAACGCAGGGGATAGGGTGTAGAGGATAGAGTGTAGAGAAAGCGGAAGGCCCTCCTGATGGAGGGCCTTTGCTTTGGTGCGTGTGCGGGGCTAGGTTTGGAGGAATTCGGGGGAGACTGGGTTTTCGTAGGCGGAGTAGTCGCGGGTGACTACGGTTAGGCCGCTGGCGGTTACGAAGTAATTTTTCTTGTCTTCGTTGGAGTCGTAGCCGATGACGGTGCCGTCGGGGATGTGGACGTCGCGGTCGATGATGGCGTGGCGGATGCGGCAGTGGCGGCCGATGTTGACGTGGGAGAAGACGACGCTGGAGTCTACGTCGGCGTAGCTGTTGACGCGGACGTCGTGGGAGAGGACAGAGTTGCGGAGGACCGAGCCCGAGATGATGCAGCCGGCGCTGACGATGGAGTTGATGCCCATGCCGGTGCGGCCGGGTTCGCCGAAGACGAACTTGGCGGGCGGGTACTGGTAGGCGCGGGAGCGCATGGGCCAGGCCTTGTCGTAGAGGTTGAAGACGGGGGCTACGGCAGCGATGTCCATGTTGGCCTCGTAGTAGGCCTCGAGGGTACCGACGTCACGCCAGTAGAGGGCGCGCTGCTTGTTCTCGTCGACGAAGTTGTAGGCGTTGACCTTGTAGCGGCCGAGGAGCTTGGGCAGAATGTCGTGGCCGAAGTCGTGGCGGGAGTCGGGATCTTCTGAGTCGCGGACGAGTTCAGGGAGAAGGACATCGGTGTTGAAGAGATAGATGCCCATCGAGACGTCGACCATCTCGGGATCGAAGGGGGAGCGGAGGTCGGTGGTCTTGGGCTTCTCGACGAAGCCGGTGACCTCGCCATTCTTGGCGACCTGGACGACGCCGAACTCGGAGACCTTGTCGGGGGTGACGGGGAGGGTGGCGAGGGTGACGTCGGCGCCCGAGTCGCAGTGCTGCTGCTTCATGCGGGCGTAGTTCATCTTGTAGATGTGGTCGCCGGAGAGGATGAGGACGTGCTTGGGCTCCTCGGAGCCGATGGAGTAGATGTTCTGGAAGACGGCGTCGGCGGTGCCCTGGTACCAGGACTTGGAGACGCGCTGCATGGGGGGAAGGATCTCGATGAACTCGCCTAGTTCACTGGCGACGACCGAGCCCCAGCCTTCGCGGATGTGGCGGTTCAGCGAGAGGGCTTTGTACTGGGTGAGGATGTAGACGTGGCGGAGGTCGGAGTTGATGCAGTTGGAGAGGGTGATGTCGATGATGCGGTACTGGCCGGCAAAGGGAACAGCGGGCTTGGCGCGGTCGCGGGTGAGGGGAAAAAGCCTCTCTCCAGCGCCACCGGCAAGCAGAACACCTAACGTATCTCTCATGGTCCAGCTTCCTCGAACGGCTGTGCGACGTTGGTAGTCGCATACACTCTGCTCGGATGCATGTTACGGCATCCACGACGCCCGAGAGTATCAGCGGCGAGAAATTATTGGCAAATCGAGAGCGCGCTAGGCGGCCGGGGCAGCGTCTTCGCCGGTCGATTCAGCGCTTTCTGAGGAGATGCGCTCAGTCTCTTCGGTAGAGATGCGAAGGGACTTGAGGAAGGTGAGGTCGTTGCGGGTGAAGGGGCCAGAGGCGTCGTCGGCGTCGGTTTCGGCGTCGATTGTCTCGGGTTCGTCTTCGACCTCGTTGAGACCGATGGTGGCTTCGAGCATAAGGAGAACGTCGAACCCCTGCTCTCGAATCTCGCGGACGACGCCTGAGATCTGGTCGGACTCACTGACCGACTCGTGGATCGCTTCGCCCAGTTTCTGGATAAGGTCTTTGACCTGTTGATTCAATGCCACCTCCCCGTCGTTTTGGAAACAAGTGTTGAGAGAAAGACTTGCTTCTCCGGATGTTGGAATGCCCATCCCACGCATTGGGTCTTCCCTGCCAGGTTCAGCGGGAACGGCAGCTGCGGGTGAATCGTTTGCTATTAACAAGATTACGCCGGAGGGCGGTGGAAGCCAAGTCCCGCGATGGATTGGAATCAGGAAAGATTACCGAAAGCGCGGTGAAGGGGGAGGGCCGAGGCGATTGGGTGGACGAAGGGGGAAGCTAAGGCTTTGACGCAACGGGCGCTACGTTAGCCAAGTTTCGCTACGCGAGTGGTCGACTGGCTAGACGAAGGTGGGGTCGTCGGAGTCGTCTTCGTCGAGGTAGTAAGCGGGTTCGTGGATGGCCTGCGAGCGGGAGGAGTTCCAGACCAGAAATCCTGCTGCGGCCGCCGCCATGCCCCCGATGAACCAAACGAACTTTTTCATGCGTGCTTCCCTTCCACCCTCCATTATCAATGAGAACGGGCGGGGTGGAAGAGCGGAAGTGGCGGGGGGATCAAGGGAAGACAACGGCAGGTTAGACGACGGTGTGATGGTCGGCCCAGGCGGCCTCGAGGCGATGGGCAAGCTCTTCTACCGGCTGCACGCGCGCACGATCCCATACGAGGAAACCTACCATTGCTGCTGCCAAACCGCTCACCAACCAGACTAGATTCTTCATTGCTTGCCCCTTTGTTTCTTGTTTCGACTGTGACTTCGAACGTCGTGAGGGGTTGGATGCAGGAGATGGGGATGGGGTATAGGTCGGGCGAAGAAAGCCGGTGAGGGAAACGCGGGACAGTACACTGGAGGGCATGGACAGGGTTCGGTTCGGACGCGCATTGGGGTATGGCGCTCGGCATGCGGCGAAGACGCTGATGCAGGCGGCGGATGCGGCGACGACGTCTACGCCGAGGCGGCCGGGGACGGCACCAGAGCGCGCGGCGAAACCTGCTGCGCAGACTGATCGCGTGGCAGAGAAAGTGGTGCAGACGCAGCGGACTGTGGCGGCGACGAAGAAGCATGCCGGGAAGTTGGGGCGGTCGGTATGGACGCCGGTGGCGCGGTTTTCGAGCGTGGTTTGGCTGCAGGTGACGGGGCTGTTCTTCGCTTTGATTGCGATGTTCCTGGCGCAGGGGGCGTGGAAAGAGCGGGCGGCGTGGCATCTGCCGCTGGGATCGCATGCGGCTACTAAGTTTTATGTGCTGGCGTTGGCGTTTGCGGCGTTCGCTTATTTTTCGGTGAGTAATTTTGTGCGGGCTTACTTGCGAGAGCGGAAGTAGCGTCCTGCGCGGACGGCGAATGTTGCTCCTGGGTGGAAAAGATATTCTGGCTGGCTGCGAGACTTGGGATGGTTGCGCAACGTATTTGGGAGCAGACTTCGGGCCCCAGATGTTGTTGGGAGGATGGTATGTCGAGCGTAAAGGTGTTCCGCCGGATGCTGTTGGTGGTGTTTGCCGGGTTGCTGCTGCCCGTTGCGATGCGGGCGCAGATGCTTCCGCAGCCGGCGCCGGTTCCGGCGAAACTCCTGGCGAAGAATGTGTTTCTTTCGAATGCGGGGGCGGATAGCGGGCTGTTTCCTAGCCCTTTCAGCGGTGGGCCGTCGCGGGCGTATGACTATTTGTACGCGGCGCTGAAGAGGGATGGGGCGTACGTGCTGGTCGACGATCCGGCGAAGGCTGACCTGGTGTTTGAGATACGGGTGACGGCGCCGAGTGGGCCGCAGAATCCAAGCAAGGTGAGTGGTGCGTCGGACCCGCTGCCGATGGCGCGGCTGGTGGTGTATGACCGGCCGACGCATTACGTTTTGTGGGCGGACACACAGTCTGTGGACGTGGCGCTGCTGCAGAAGACGCATGATGCGAACTTCGATCGGGCGCTGGATCGGCTGCTGAGTGATTTGAAGAGTGTGGCCACGCCAAATCCTTAGGGGAGGATGTGCGGCTGGGCGAAAGGTGGGTTCGCCGGGGGTGGGGGCGGTTTGGTATCGTTTGAGGGATGCTGAGCGCGCGGAGAGCTGCGCTGCCGGCTGGAAAAGGCACACACCCATGAGCGATACGATCTCTGATTTCTTACCGACTGTTCCTGCGCCTGCGCCGCTACGGCGGACGGCTCTGTATGCAACGCATCATGCCCATAAGGCACGGATGGTGGATTTTGGCGGATGGGATATGCCGGTGCAGTATCGCGGGCTGATTGAAGAGCATATGGCGGTGCGGACGGGCGTTGGGGTTTTCGATGTGTCGCACATGGGGGACATTCAGCTGCGCGGACCGAACTCGCTGGCTGCGGTGCAGAAGCTGCTGATGAATGATGCGTCGAAATTGCAGATTGGGCAGGCACATTACTCGGCGATGCTTTATCCCAATGGGACGTTTGTGGATGATGTGGTGCTGCATAAGCTGGGCGAGAATGATTACCTAATCGTGATCAATGCAGGAACGCGCGAGAAGGATGTGCAGTGGGTTCGGAAGACGATTGGCGGAATGGGCGGGCTGCATATCACCGACGTGAGCGACTATTACACGCAGATTGCGATCCAGGGGCCGAAGGCGCAGGCTACGCTGCAGAAGCTGACGCCGGTGGATTTGGGGCCGATTAAGAACTACTGGTTTACGTGGGGACAGGTGTGCGGATTGCATAACGTGCTGATCGCGCGGACCGGCTATACGGGCGAAGACGGGTTCGAGATTTATGTGCCGGCGGATGAGGCTACGAGCGCTCGTGTGTGGGGCGAGGTGCTGGCCGCGGGCGAGGAGTTTGGTGCGATTCCGTGTGGGCTCGGGGCGAGGAATACGCTGCGGCTGGAGGCGGCGATGGCGCTGTATGGGCACGAGATTTCGGACACGCTGAATGTGTGGGAGGCGAATCTCGGGCGGTATTGCAAGATGGAGAAGGGCGTGGATTTTGTTGGGCGCGAGGCGCTCGCGAAGGTGCAGGAGAGCGGCGGGCCGGCTAAGCGGCTGGTTGGATTGGAGATGGTGGAGCGTGGGATTGGGCGCGATGGGTATGCGGTGTTTTCGCTCGAGGGCGAGAGGATTGGCGAGATTACCAGCGGGTCGCCGGGACCGTTTGTGAAGAAGAATATTGCGCTGGCGTATGTGCCGGTTAGTTTTGTTGAGCCGGGGACTGAGGTTGCTGTGGAGGTACGCGGACAGATGGTGAAGGCGGTGGTCGTGGCTACGCCGTTCTATAAGCGGGCAAAGCTTGGGGCGGTTGCTGCGGCTCCGGTTGTTACGGCGCCGCTGAGTTAGGCTGGGCGTTCGCTTTCCACCGGCTGGCTGCCTACAATTGAGTTGCAAATATTTCTAAACACGCGGGATTGAAGAGGGATTATGAGCTATCCGGAAACGTACAAGTATGCGAAGTCGCATGAGTGGTTGCTGCTGGAGGGTGACGCGGCTACGGTGGGGATTACCGATTATGCGCAGGAGTCGCTGGGCGACATCGTGTTTGTGGAGCTGCCGAAGGTTGGGCAGGAGATCGCGGCAGGGGCTACGTTTGGTTCGGTCGAGAGCGTGAAGGCGGTGAGTGATTTGTACTCGCCGGTGGGCGGTACGGTGACGGCGGTGAACTCCGCGCTGAATGATGCGCCGGAGACGATTAATACGGCCGCGAATGCGACTTGGATTATCAAGCTGAAGGTCGCGGATGCGGCGGGGGCTGATTCCCTGCTCGACGCGGCGGCTTACGAGAAATTTGTGGCGGAAGAGACTGGGCACTAGAGAGATTGTGCGAACCCACCCGTGCGCAAAAGCGCGTACGGATGGGGCACCCGGAATGTGGGTGAAGGGAAAGGAACTACATGCGTTATTTGCCTAAGTCGCCTGCTGATCGCGAGGCTATGCTCGCCGAGATTGGTGTGGCGTCGATTGAGAGTTTGTTTGAGACGATTCCTGCCGAGTATCGGCTGACCGAGGATTTGAAGATTCCTCGGCAGCATTCGGAGTCGGAGATTTTGGAGCGGTTTCGCGCGTTTGGATCGAACGTGGCGAGTGGCGATGCGCTTGAGTTGGCTGCGCAGCCTGCGGGGAAATTGTTTGCGAGCTTTTTGGGGGCTGGGGCTTATCGGCATTATCGGCCGGTGATTATTGATTCGCTGGTGCAGCGTGGGGAATTTCTGACGAGCTATACGCCGTATCAGCCGGAGATTTCGCAGGGCACGCTGCAGGCGATGTTTGAGTTTCAGACGATGATCTGCGAGCTGACGGGGATGGAGATTGCGAACGCGTCGATGTATGACGGGTCGACGGGCGCGGCCGAGTCCGTGCTGATGGCGTGTCGCGTGACCGGGCGGCAGGGTGCGGTGGTGGCGCGGACGGTGCATCCGGAGTATCGCGAGGTGCTCGCTACCGTCACGAAACATCAGGAGATTCCGATTACGGAGTTTGGGTATGTTGCCGAGACGGGGCGCGTCGATTTAGCTGCGCTGGACGCGGCGATTACGGACGAGACGGCTTGCGTGCTGATCCAGTCGCCGAACTTCTTTGGGACGGTTGAGGATGTTGCGGCCATTGCGGAGATTGCGCATAAGAAGGGCGCGCTGCTGATTGTGTCGATTGCTGAGGCTGTGAGTTTGGGTGTGATTAAGGCTCCTGTGGAAGCGGATATTGTTTCGCTTGAGGCGCAGAGCTTTGGTGTGGCGGTGGGATTTGGCGGACCGTATTGCGGCGTGATTGCTTGCAAGGAGAAGTTTCTGCGGCAGATGCCGGGGCGGCTTGTCGGCGAGACGAAGGACACGAATGGCAAGCGTGGATGGGT
The DNA here is from genome assembly GCF_009765785.1 of Granulicella sp. L46. Taxonomy (GTDB): domain Bacteria; phylum Acidobacteriota; class Terriglobia; order Terriglobales; family Acidobacteriaceae; genus Granulicella. The sequence goes on along the minus strand of NZ_LMUT01000025.1, from coordinate 679,003 downwards.
GCTGACGTTGAGCACGCGCGAGCAGCATATTCGGCGGGAGAAGGCTACGAGTAATATCTGCACGAACCAGGCGCTGGTTGCTATGATGGTCACGATTTTTCTGACGGTGTATGGGAAGCAGGGACTGCGCGAGCTGGCGGAACAGAATTTGGCTAAGGCGGATTATTTGCGGAAGGCGTTAGTGGATGCGGGTGCGGTGACGAAGTTTGATGGTGCGCCGCGGTTTCATGAGTTCGTGCTGACTACGAAGGAGTCGGCTGCGGCGGTGAATGCGAAGCTGCTGGAGAAGCAGATTGTTGGCGGGCTGGGGCTCGGCAAGTGGTATCCGGAGCTGGGCGAGAGTGCGACGCTTTGGTGCGCGACGGAGTTGACGACGAAGGCGCAGATGGATGCGGCGGCGAAGGTGCTGGCGGGCGCGCGGGCGCAGGAGCTTGTTGGCGTGAAATAGTTTGGAAGAAAGGCAGGACCCCGATGACTTCGAGTACGAAGGGCGCGATCATCGGGGGGTGCCTGGGCATCGTCCTTATGCTTGTCATGATTGAGAGCAATGTGGAAGCTACCGGACTTTGGCTTGTGCTTTGGCCGTCGGCGATGTTCGGGAGTATCCACGGGCAGGGTGGCGGAATCTTCTGCCTGGTCGTGGGGTCGATTGAGGTTGGCCTTCAATTTTTGGCTTACGCGGCGCTGGGATGGATGGTTGGTGCGGTTGTACGGATTGCTCGGAAGGAAGGCTAGTGGATATCAGCGCAATTGAGGGCGAGGAATTGAGTTCCGTGACATTCGTGCAGGACTATGTGCAATTCGACTTCAATGGTCCGGGGCTTACTTTGTTTATCTGGCCCGAAGTATTTGTTCCAGCGGGCGCTCAGATCGGCGAGGGCTCCTACGCGCACGGCGAGCCGGGTTATCGCGACGCGATGTGCCTGCAGATTGGCGAGCCGGTGGAAACGACGTCGGCCGAAGAGGGGGGGGCGCTGGAGATCAAGTTTGAGAACGGAACGATCTTCCGCACCTCGCTCCGCGAAGAAGATTACGAAGGCCCTGAAGCCGTCCATTTCGCGTCGGGCATATCCGGCGATCCACTCGTTGTTTTTTAAGAGGATTTAGTGATGGCACATAAGACGCGGATTATGTACATCGAAAACAAGGGCGGTCTCGTGGAAACGTATTGGTGGGGCAAGACGTCGTCACCAGCAGGCTTGACGGGGCCGGGACGTATCGGAAGGGTTACTTTCTCTAAGACTGGCCGCAGCCTGGCGTATCGCGGCAAGGAGTTTAGTAAGGCGACGGAGTTCAAAGCGAACTACGCGTGCGAGACGGGCGAGTGGTTTTGGATATCGGGACCGAAGAAGCGTGGCGGCGATGCTCTGTATGCAACGAACATTCCGATTGAGATTGATGAGGATGTTCGGGAAGAGTATTGGGTAGAGATTCGGAAGCAGCCGGAACGGAAGCATGAGAAGCGGACGAGGTAGTAGAAAGATTTTGGAGAACGACGCACGTGAAGAAGACGACGCTTACGATTCTCGCTGTTGATCTTGGGGCGGCTACATTTTATGTCTGTGCGATTCGCTGGCTGATTCCACGCAGTGGCAAGTGGAATGGGCTTGTTATGGTGTTGAGTTTGATTTTGGTAGCTGGATTTGTAATGCAGTCGGCGATTTTGCGCCGCAGGTTGAAGGAGAAGTAGAGATGGCAGATAAGTTTGTTGGGACACCGCGCAAGGCTACTACGCATGTTAATCAGAATGAGGATTTGATTTTTGAGAAGTCTTCGGCTGGGAAGAAGGGGTATCGGCTGGCGCAGTTGGATGTGCCGGCGGTGGATGCTGCTTCCCTGCTGGGCGATTCGGTGCGTACCGATGATTTGGGCGTGATGCCGGAGCTTAGTGAGATTGAGATCATTCGGCACTTCACGCGGCTTTCGACCTGGAACTATGCGATTGATTTGGGGATGTATCCGCTGGGGTCTTGCACGATGAAGTACAACCCGCGGATCAATGAAACCGTTGCGCGGATTGAGGGGTTGGCCGAGGCGCATCCTTATCAGCCGGAGTCGTTGAGTCAGGGCGCGTTGGGGATTATGAAGCTGCTGAGTGAGTGCCTGATCGAGATTACGGGCATGGATACGATTACGCTGCAGCCGGCGGCGGGAGCTCAGGGAGAGTTTACGGGGATCCTGATGGTGCGGGCGTATCACGAGGCCAAGGGGAATGCGCGGAAGAAGATCATCATTCCGGACTCGGCGCATGGGACGAATCCGGCGACGGCTGCGATCTGCGGATATCAAGTTGCGAACCTGAAGTCGAATGCTTTGGGGATGGTGGATCTGGATGAGCTTGAGCGGATGGTGGATGAAGATGTTGCCGCACTCATGCTGACCAATCCTTCGACCATCGGTGTGTTTGAGAAGGACATTCACAAGATTGCGGACATCCTGCATGCGAAAGGCGCGCTGCTTTACATGGATGGCGCGAATATGAATGCGCTGTGCGGGAAGACGCGGCCGGGCGATTTCGGCGTGGACGTGATGCACCTGAATCTGCACAAGACGTTTTCTACGCCGCATGGTGGCGGTGGTCCGGGGTCGGGGCCAGTGGCTTGCAAGAAGATTCTTGAGCCGTTCTTGCCGACGCCGGTGGTGAAGACCAACGCGGATGGATCGCTGGGGTTGGAGTATAACCGGCCGCAGAGTGTTGGGCGTGTTCGTGCGTGGTACGGAAATTTCGGGATGTTCATTCGCGCGCTGGCGTACATCCTGGCGAATGGGCCGGATGGTCTGCGGCAGACGACTGAGGATGCGGTGTTGAATGCGAACTATCTTCGGGCGAAGCTGGATGGGACGTTTGAGCTGCCGTATAAATCGCCGTCGCTGCATGAGGTGGTGTTCAGCGATAAGCTGCAGGCGAAGAATGGCGTGAAGACGGGCGACATGGGCAAGCGGCTGATCGATTATGGCTTCCATGCGTATACCGTTAGCTTTCCGCTGGTGGTTGCGGGCGCGATGATGATTGAGCCGACGGAGAGTGAGAGTCGCGAGGAGTTGGATTTGCTGGTGGATGCGCTGAAGCAGATTGCGCGCGAGGCTGAGGAGAATCCTGAGCTGGTGCAGACGGCTCCGCATACTACGCGGATTCAGCGGCTGGATGAGACGACGGCGGCGAGGAAGCCGGTGCTGCGTTGGAAGGGGCCGGTGGCTTCGACACCGCTGACGCCGGACTCGGCGGCGAAGGAGTGGTAGTGGCGGATGAGAGTGGAGGCGCGGGGAAAGGTTCGCCGTTCTATCGGCATGGGGATGTTTTCTATGCGCGGGGCGAGGAGTTGGAGCGCGAGGAGTTTATGCGGGGTGAGGCCCGGGGGCGGCTGGCGGTTGCGCTCGATGTGCTGACGGACGCGATGATCCTGGTGGGGCAGCATGGGGTGTACTGCCGGAGCGAGCGAAATCCTGCGCTGCCGAAGATGGATCTGCAGGCGGTGCTGGCGGGGATTGGCGGGGCGAAGGAGCTGGTGGCTTCGGCGCTGGATAAGCTCAACGACGAGGGTCCTGCGCGGACGGCGAGAGATTTGCTCGGTAGGTCCGGCTCAGAGCGATAGCAGAGAGGGATGTACCCATGGCTTCGCGAAATGGCTTAGCTACAGGTACACCCAGCGTGGGTTGATCAAGAGGATGAAGAGCGGAGGCTGATTACTTTTCGGTTTCGATCTTTACGGACACGTCCGTGGTCTCCCATTTGACGTGGAGATAGGTGGAGCGCTTCTCCGTGTGCTCAAAGGTGATGGTCATGGACTCCTGGGGCGCGGGGAGCTTGGCAAGGTGCATCTCGGTGCGGCCGAGGTCTTCACCTTCTGGATAGGGGATGCCCCACTCGCCGGTCTTCTTGCTGATGATGAGCTTCCAAGGTGTTCCGGGAGCGCCGGGCAGCGTGAAGAGGGTGTACTTGCCGGCGGGAACGCTGAGAGAACCGATCTTCAGATTGCCGGTGGTGACGAAGCTGGTGGCGGGATTGGCTCCGGTGCGCCAAGGCTGGCCGTAAGGCACGAGGCCACCCATGATGACGCGGCCGCGCATGGCGGGCGAGTTGTAGTTGATGGTGATGGTGGTGTCGCCGAGGGTGACATCGGTCTGGGCGGCGGGGCTGGCGAGGGGCTTGGCGGAAGCGTCCGACTGCTTGGCGGGCATGTCCATGTTGGACATTTGGGCGGAGGCGGGGAGGGCGGCGCTGAGGGTTGCGGCGAAGGCGAGGGTGAGGAGGAGCGGGGTACAGCGAGAAGGATTCTTCATGGGTGCTATGGTACTCCGGGGATGTTGATTAGGGACACTGGTGCGCGCGTTGCCGACGTGGATTTAGTACTCGGCCTTCTCGCCTTTGGCGGGGATGGAGGTGGGAACGTTGGGGACTCCGGCGTAGGTGATGATGAGCACGGCGGGTTGGTCGCCGGCCTCGCCGCGATGGACATCGTCGACTGACTCGCCGACGGCTTCGCCTTGGTGAACGACGAGCGTCTTGCCACTTGCCTTGTCGTGCAGGGTAAGGGTGCCGGAGAGGACATAGACGACGTTGGGGAAGGGGTGGGTGTGCCAGGGGAGAGCGGTGTGCGGCGCGAGAGTGACTTTGAGTGTGGTGAGCTGCACCTGTCCGGTGGGGTAGTGCTTGTATGGCTTGCCGTTCCACGATTTGTCGGTCTGTAGAAGGACTTCGCGCTGTCCTGCCTGAACTTTGAGCGGTGCGTTTTGAGCGAGGAGCGGCGTGAAGGATGTGGCGGCCAGAAGGAAAGTGATGGTTGCGCTGCCGAGTTTGAAGGTCATTCGGGGAATCTCCGTTTGGGTGGTGGGGCAGTAGGAGGCGAGCTCCGATGAGGAGCTCGATACGATTAGGGTTTGGATGCTTGCGGGGCGGGCGCGGTGGCAGAATCGTGGGTGCGGATCGCAGCTCACTGATGCTTAATTCGGGCTCAGACATCTTAAATATTGTTTGCCGGTGTGAGGCTGCGGAGCTGCATCGGGAGATCGGAGATCTATGGCTGAAGCCAAGCACTTTCATCATTTCAAGTTGAACGAGATTGCGGCGATGTTTCCAGATACTGCAGAGACGCTGCTGCTGGACAAGTATTTAATCGATGAGGCGGAGGCGAGTGTGCGGGTGTTCCGCGTCTATCGGGAGACGCCGCCGCACTATCACGTGGGTAGCGACGAGCATCTATATGTGCTTTCGGGAAGAGGCACGTTCTGGATGGAAGACGCCGCGAACAAGGGGGAGTTTGCGGCGGGAGACTTGCTGGTTTTCAAACGGCGCACGGTGCACGCGCTGCCGGAGATATTGGAGGGGCCGGTGGTCTTTCTGGCGATCGACACACCACGGCGCGATCCGAAGGACATTGTCTTCGTGAATCCAGGGGATGGCACGCCGGAGAGTTTTATACGCGAGAACAAACAGCCCGGTGGCTGAGGTGGAGTTCAACTTCGAATCTTCCTGGGCGTAGGTGCGACCGAAGCGAGTGGAGCCGAGGCCCCACTCGCGATGCGGTCATGGTCTTCATTCGCGTTAGGCGGCCATTCTCCGCTTGATCGCTGCTGCGCCGCTCAGGAGAGCAGAGCCCAGAAGCACGAACGTGGAGGGTTCCGGCGTCGGAGACGGACCAATGGGTACGCCGCCAACCGTCACTCCATCGACCGCAAGTCCGGTATCGAACGCTTCATCGGTCCAGTTCGTGACACCTACTTCGAGGTAGTAATTGCCGGCGGCGGCGATCGTGTAGTCAGAGTTGATCCAGCCCGTATAGCCGCATCCTGCCGCGTAACACTGGCCGGAATAGCTACCCAGAGGATCCCAGGCGGGGCCTCCCGGGATGATGGGTACGGAGGAGGGATCCAGGGTGGCCGTGGGGGCAGGCAATCCGGTTCCAGGGACGATGCTTCCGGAAGGTTCCGTACGTGCTGTGAAGAGCAGCGCGACTGGATCATTCGACGAGTTGAAGAGCTCCGCCCAGGCGTAGTCGGCAAAGCCGGCTCCGTCGGAGGTGACGAAGTTGAAGTAGAAGTTGAGGGGCGTTCCCGCCGTCGCCGCGAAGAGGGGCGTGGCGAGGGTTGAGCCATTGGTCTCGTCCCCAAGAGCTCCCGTAGGAAGAGGAGCGGTTGCGCTGGAGCCGTTGGTGGTGACGTACTCGTATGAACTGTTGCCGGTGGGTGAGAGAGACACGACGCCGTTGGCACCAAGGGAGCCACAGGAGCCACTGCAGGTCCAGCCACTGGGAATGGGATCTGCGAGCGCGATGCCCGAGTATCCCAAGCCAAGAATGGCAAGAGCAGCTATAAGACGAAAAGAATTTCTGCGAGTTGAAGCGATGTGCATGACAACTACCTCCAGTAAGAATCGGGAGGATCGCTCGAATAGGCGGGGTCCTAAAACGTCCAGGCGCGAATGAGAGATCCACGTACCTTGACCAAGGAGGATTGCTGCAGTTACATCAGGCGTTCTCGAGAGAGACGCAGGGAAAAAACACTAGGGTCGGGAAATGCTTTCTCCCGTAGGGCATCCCTAGGGTGCAATTCATTGGCCAATCTATCTATTGATTCTGAAAGGCTTAGTTTTGGTCTGGCGGAGAAAGCGCAGGTTTTTGCAGATAAGTGGAAAGGAACTTCTGCGTGAGATTGGATTTTGAAAGCGCGATGCGTGTGCGCCCGCCGTTCAGTGAATGTTATCGAGAGCGCGCGTTTTCGCCTGTGGCCCGTTGGCTTGAGGCGAGCGGTAGCGCGATTCGCAGAGGGCATCTCCGCGCGGTCTGGGGACAATCCTGATTGATTCACTCTGGTATGCTTGACCCATGTGTGTCTCCCGCTTGGTGGACCGCAATCTCAGCAGAATTAGCGCCGATTTGGCGAGTGTGGGATTGCAGGGACATTGAATAGGGTCGAGTCGTGATGTAATTGTGCGCCCGTAGCTCAGCTGGATAGAGCGGCAGCCTCCGAAGCTGTAGGTCAGAAGTTCGAATCTTCTCGGGCGCACCATCTTCTCTTCGACAAATTAGGTTAGGCCCAGGTATCGACTGTTACGGTGTGCGTGCCTTCGTGCGCGAAACGGTCCAGGAGAGTTGCGGTGGCCTGGACGGTGGCGGAGCGGTCGGTGCCGATTCCCTGCTGGTGGCCGTCGTGGAGAAGGATGTTGGCGCCTGTGTGGCGGGTACGGGCACGATCGATGCCGCGGGTTACGTTGGTGACGATGCGGTTGGCGGGGATGGGCTGCCAGTCGTAGCCCATGGCGTTCCACTGGACGATCTTGAGGCCTAGCTCTTCGGCCGCGCGGAAGACGGCGGGGCGGCGGGCTCCGTGGGGCGGGCGGAGATGGTGGATGGGGGCGCCGATCGTGTCTTCGAGGGCCTGGTTGCAGGCGCGGAGCTCTTCGCGGATGGCGCGGGTGGGAAGGAAGCTGAGCCAGGGGTGCGTGTCGGTGTGGTTGCCTATGAGGTGGCCGGCGGCGTGGACGCGGCGAACGATTTCGGGACGCTGGCGGACGAAGCGGCCGATCATGAAGAAGGTCGCTCGGGCGTTGTGGCGGGCGAGGAGATCGAGGAGGGCGTCGGTGGCGATGTCGTTGGGGCCGTCGTCGTAGGTGAGAGCTACTTCGTTGGGGTCGGTGCCGGCGATGATGGTGTGGCCGAAGAGTTGGGAGCCGGGGCTGAGGGCGGCGTAGGTGAGGGTGAGACCTGCGGTGACGGCTATGGCGGCAGTGGCGGCGAGCGTCGCGTGAAGCGGGCTTAGCGAGGTAGCCATGCTTACTTCTTTAGGAGAGCGAGGACTTCTTCGGCGTGGCCTTCGGGCTTGACCTTGTTGAACTCGTGGATGAGGCGCTGGTCGGGGCCGATGACGTAGGTGGTGCGCTCGATGCCGGAGACGAGTTTGCCGTACATGGTCTTGGGCTTGATGACGCCGAAGCGATTGCAGATGGTTTGGTCGGCGTCGGCCAGGAGGGGGTACGGGAGGTCGTATTTTTCGGCGAACTTCTTCTGGGCTTTGACGGTGTCGCGGGAGATGCCGAGGACGACGACTCCTGCTTTCTGGAGTTTCTTGAAGTGGTCGCGGAAGCCGCAGGCTTCGATGGTGCAGCCGGGGGTGTCGGCCTTGGGGTAGAAGAAGAGGACCACGGGCTTGCCGGCGAAGTCAGAGAGGCTGACGGGGTTGTTGTCCTGATCGGGGAGGGTGAAGTTTTCTACTATGTCGCCGGCTTGCATTAATTGACGTCCTCAACAGTGGTGACGGTGCGGTTGGCCAGGACTTGCATCGCTTCATACGAGGCCAGCAGATCAGTGACGAGAATGCCGTTGATGGTCATGCCGGCGAGCGCGACGTCTGTGATGCAGAGTTCCTTTAGAGAGGCATTCGAGATACGCACGCCGGACAGGTTCATGTCCTCGAGGATGCAACCGGAGAGGTTCACGTTCTCGAATCGTGTGTTGGACAAGTTGACGTCATTAAAGGATGAGCCTGAGAGATTGGATCGGGTCACCTCCAGCGCCTCGGCTACTTCGTTCAGTTTCATCGCAAGCTCTCCGATGAAGGAGATTTTATACGAGCACGGACACGTGCGCTTCGTCGTCGACGACAACCTGGTTGGAGGCCGCGATGGAGGCTGAGGGTGGGTAGTACGCGTTGGAGACATACTGGCCGAGCATACGGTGGGTGTTGAAGAAGGTTCCGTTGATGGCGATGCAATGGCGGCGAATGCGGGCCCATTGCGCCTTGTCGGCGAAGGCTGGAGCGACCGAGTACTCGAGCTTGTGATAGACGCGCTCGGCTTCGACGGCCTCGTCTTCGGAGTTCTCGATGGCCCAGCCGGTGATGTTTTCGGCGCAGCCCTCAACCCACCAGCCGTCGAGCACGCTGAGGCTGGGAACGCCGTTGAGCGCGGCCTTCATGCCGCTGGTGCCGGAGGCTTCGTAGGGGCGAAGCGGCGTGTTCAGCCAGACGTCGACACCGTTGGTGAGCTGCTCGCCTAGATCCCAATCGTAGTTTTCGAGGTAGAGGATGCGGAGCTTGCTGGACTCGAGCTTGGCTGCGGTGGTGAAGATGTCGCGGATGAGGCCCTTGCCGGCGTTGTCGGCAGGATGAGCCTTACCGGCCATGAGGATCTGGAGGCCGCCGATGCGGTTGGCGATCTCGATGAGGCGCTCGGGCGAGTGGAGGATGAGGCTGGCGCGCTTGTAGGTGGCGACGCGGCGGGCGAAGCCGAGGGTGAGGACGTGCGGGTCGAGGTCGAGGCCGGTGCGTTGCTTGACCGTTTGGAACAGGCGCAGCTTGCTGGGTAAGTGGGTGGCTTCGATGGCTTCGGGCTCGATGCCGTAGACCGATTTGAAGTACTGGTTATCGTGACGCCACTCGGGGACTTCCTTGTCGAGCAGCTTTTGGAAGGGCTGCGAGAGCCAAGTGGCCGCGTGGACGCCGTTGGTGATGGAGTGGACGGTGTATTCGGGGAACATCTGCTGTGAGACCTTGCCGTGCAGCATGGCGACGCCGTTGACGTAGCGCGAGAAGCGCAGGGCGAGGTAGGTCATGTTGAGCAGGTCGTTGTGCAGGGCACCAAAGCGCTCGATGGTGGAGGAGCGGTCGGCGCCGAGGATCTGGCGCATCTGGTCGAGGCCGAATTTGTCGTGGCCTGCGGGGACGGGAGTGTGGGTGGTGAAGATGCACTGCTGCTTGACGGCTTCGGCGTCGGCGTCGGTGGCGGTGCTGAGGGGGGAGGGAGCGACGCGGGATTCGAGAAGGGCGATGGAAAGAAGGGCGGCGTGGCCCTCGTTCATGTGACAGACTTCGGGCTGCATGCCGAGTGCGTGCAGGAGATGGATGCCGCCGAGGCCGAGGATGGCTTCCTGACAGAGACGATAGTAGGTGTCGCCGCCGTAGAGGTGGTCGGTGAGGCGGCGGTCCCAGGGGTCGTTGCCTTCGACGTCGGCGTCGAGCAGGAAGACGGGGATGATGTGGCCTGTGTGGCCGATGACGTCGAAGCGCCAGGCGCGGAGGGTGATCTCGCGATTTTGCAGGGTGATGGTGATGGTCTGGTTGGCCGAGGGGAGGGTCGTTTCGGGAGACCAGACTACGTCACTCTCGGTCTGCTGACCGTGGGAGTCGAGGTGCTGCTCGAAGTAGCCGCGGCGGTGCACGAGCGAGATGGCGACAAGAGGGACGCCGGTGTCGGCGGCAGAACGGAGGGTGTCGCCGGCCAGCATGCCGAGGCCGCCCGAGTAGGTGGGCAGGGCTTTGGCGAGGGCGATTTCCATGGAGAAGTACGCGATCTTGCGCGCGGTGATGTCGAAGGATGCTGGCGAAGGCTGGGTTTGCTGGGATTGGGAGCGATTGGTGGGAGCTGGGCTCATGATCTAGGGAGGATCCTCTTCCGGGCCCGACCTTCTGGCCGAGACGGTACAAATACAGCAAACAGGAAATTCATCGACAAAATGCGCTGTCCGATCAGTCTTTCGGATCGCATTCAGCTTGCCGACAGAATTTCCTGCCGCTGTAGTTTACCAAGGTTCAAATAGGGAAAGTGGGAAATGAACCGATTTTGGCACGGTACTCTGCGGTACTGGAGCAAACTTTGGTCTGCTCAAATATGAGCGAACGTTCATCAACGACCCGTCGAAGTGGAGGATCTAGACGCTCTTGAAGCCGAACTTCATGAGCAGGCCGATGATCAGGGCGAGGACCAGGGCAATGGTCGCGTTCGGGAAGGTGATGTTGATCCGCTTGCGGGCGGCGGCGATGAGTAGGATCACGACATAGATCAGGAGCATGAGAAGCAGGCCGTCGTAGACGAAGAGGCGGCCGGGGCCGGTGGAGATGCTCCAGGTGGGGAGGACGTTCGCGCCGGGGAGCAGCGAGCCAATGCCGAAGACGACAAGGTAGAGGATGAATTGAAACACTACCGAGAGAACACGTTTCATCGGGCTTCCCTTCCTGCTGTGTTGATGCTGCGAGATTCAGTCTAGCGTATGGGCTGGGGTCGGGCAGGGATGGAAGAAGATCTTAGGGGATGGAGGCTTCGAAGGCGGCGAAGCGGGCTTCAAGTTCGTACTGGGCGGCGGCTTTCTCGTTGGCGATGAGGAAGGCTTTGCAGGCGGGGGTGAGCTCGGCGGTGGGGGTAATGGGGGCGGCGCAGGCGGGGTTGCGGTGGGCGAAGTCGTCGGGCGAGGAGTAGAGGCTTTCTCCCTGCAGGAACGCGTGTTCGAGGGAGGTGCGGGCGGAGCGCTTGAGGTCGAGGTAGGTGAGGTTCTGTTCCTCGACGCCGCGGGCGTACTCGTGGGTGAGGTCGATGCGGGAGACACCTTCGTCGTCGGTGGAGAGCGCCCAGGGGACGTGCGCGGACATGTAGGCGGCGAGGGGATGGGCTTTCTTTTCGATGCCGAGGATCCCGGCGTTGGAGGTGAGGTTGATCTCGACCATGATGTGCTGGTCGGCCATCTGTTTGAGGAGGGCGTCGGGATGATCTTCGTAGAGGACGTCGACGCCGTGGCCAATGCGCTGGGCGTGGCCGAGATCGATGGCTTCTCGGATGTGGAAGCTGAGGCCTTCGAAGGGGACGAGACCGGGGGCGAGCTCGCCGGCGTGGAGCGAGATGCGGACGGTGGGGTAGATGCTGTGGAGGTAGTCGAGCATCTGCATCTGGAGGTGATAGTCCTGCATGGAGATGCGGCCGTCTTCGGGCATGACGAAATTGATGCCGACGACGTCAGGGTTCGTGGAAGCGACTTCGAAGCCGAGGAGGGTTTGGGCGAAGACTTGTTGGGGTGGGAAGCCGCGGAGGATCTGGTAGAGGAAGTGGATGGTGATGCCGCAGGCGGCGGACTCGTGGTCGGGAGAGTCGCAATGCTCGATGACACTGCGCGCTGCTTTCGCGTCGGCGAGCTCTTTTACGTCGGCCGCGACTTCATCGCGGAGGCCGCCGGCGAAGAGTTCGTCGCGGAGGGCAGCGAGTTGGTCGGCGGTGATGCTGGAGGTTGCGTCGGGTGGCCAGCCGAGTTGGTTGGAGAGTCCCCTGGCGTGAGCGAACGTAGGGGTCTGCATGATTTCGAGGTACTGCTCGTTCTGTGCGGCGGCGCGGGTGGCTACTTCGTCGAGCCATTCGGCGACGGCGGCTTTTTTGAGCGCGTCCCAGCGAGAGAAGGTGGAGAAGAACTGATCGTGGCCACTCCAGCCGCTGGACGGGACGTAGCTGCGCATGGAGAAGGCGTCGATGAGCTTGTCGTAGAGGGGCTGGTTGGTGAGGGTGTCGGAGGCGGGGAGGAGAGGTTTCGTGCAGGGGGGCGGGGCGAGCTTGAGGGCGTCGGGGTCGACGCAGAGGTTTTCCTTGACGGCCTCGGCGAGGAAGGTTTCGGCGTAGACGGCGCCGGAGAGATGCATGTGGAGGTCGGCGCCCTTGGGGAAGGGTTTGAGGAAGGCGTAGAGCTCGCCGGGGCCAAGGGTTTTGGCAGCATTGAGGGCGCGGGTGGCGCGGGCTTCGCCGGAGGCGGCGGCGTTGGCGGCGGATTTATTTTGGGCAACGGAGGTACAGGCCAGCGCGGTGAGGGCGAGGGTGAAAGCGATACGAGCGCGGACCATATTCCCGTGCCTTTCGAGTGCTTTGAATTGTCCAAGGATACCGCAGGGGTGGGGTTCGGGGCGAAGGAGTTTGGAGCATGAGTTTGGAGCTTGGGCAGAGGGATTGCTATACTGTGGGTCGACGTTCTCGAAGGCGCCATCGACCGATGAAGCCGTAATTCCCTCCTGACAGGCAGGCGAAGTTGAGACGCACGAGCCCGGCGGGCGATCTTGGCTGCCTGAGGGTTGCGTTCGCGCAAAAGCATGCCAAGGCCAGATAGCTCAGTGGTAGAGCGCGGCCCTGAAAAGGCCGGCGTCGGCGGTTCGATCCCGTCTCTGGCCACCACCACTCATTCCAGGACATCCCAGCAAGTCTTATAAGGAGCATAACTCCTTATTTTTCGGCGTTAGGTATCTCAGCGCGTCCCGCCGTGTTCCTTGACAGCGCAGGCAGTCTGGGGGCAACTCGCCATTCCGAAAACGTTGCCCCAGGCCCAGAAAGAGTTGCCCCCAAATGCCCTTGACTGACGTACAGATTCGCAATTTGAACGGCGGGCAAAAGTCCATGCCATTGTTGCGTCGACCCGCTGAGAGCGCCCCCGTTTCCGGGACATTGTCCCTTCACGCCGTAGCGGCACGGGGAGAGCAGTTTGTCTTCATAGAAGTCGCCTGGCGTCTCGCGGCGAAGCGATAGCAGTTTCTGCCAACATCGCTGTCGGACATCTCGATACTATGCTCGAGTTGTCGAAATGCCCTTGCGGCGGCCCGAAACGAGCAGTTGCTAATTGGAAATCTGGCCGACGAGATTTAGATCAATCGTCACGTCGTTCTCAGCCTTCCAGATCAGGAAGCTCGGGTTCTTGAGACCCCATTGCACATACGGAATGACGAAGTGCGCCTTCGCCGTGGCCTTCGTTCCTTCCATGTGGATCTCCAGTGGAATCGTTAGGTCATGTGGAGTTCCAAGCAAAGTGAACACTCCACTGACCTGGATGGTCGAGTCACCCGACGCGACAAGCGGTCCAGTGTACGCTTTGGGGGCGAAAGAGACAGTAGCTAACTGGTCCGTCTTGAGAATGTCTTTGTTCATTTTTTTGTCGCGGCTGTCGTTTCCTGTCTTGCCGCTGCCCGCTGCGACGATGATGATTCCAGAGATATGAGCACCGTTTCGGTCAAAACCGATTGATCCGGACTGCACATGGAAGACGCCGTTCACAACCTCGTGGGTCGTATTCAGTTTCATCTTAACCTCGCTCGCATCGGGGCTGACGACAAAGGTCTGGTGTTGTGCGAGCGCGACCGGAGCGAGGACGACAGCGAGGGCGAGAACTACGAAGGATTTCATGGAGTTCCCTTTAGGATTTCGACCGGAAGCGTTGCCACAAGCGCGACTCATTCAGTTTGCGAACGCCTGTGGAGCAATAGTGGCTGGCTGGGTGACACGCGTCATCCTGGCGGTCACGCGCATCGCACCGGGCCAAATTCTAAGGCAGAACGGCAGTACGGCGCGAGCGAGTGCGTTATTCAAGCCATCGGCGGCGAGCTCGGCAAGACGCATCTGGGGAAGCATGGCGGAGCGCAGCTTTGGTTGGAAGACGGGCGCCGGCTCCGAGGCAAGGTACGCAGTTGCCGCGTGATGTGCGGTATGCAGGGCTATGGATATTCCATCGCCGGTGAATGACGGGATCACGGCTGCCTGATCGCCGATGCAGTAAAGACCATCCTCGGTTGCGCGGCGGAGGTACCCGTATGGGATGTGAGTAATGGTGATCGGTTTGTCGAGCAGCGGCTCCGCACCGTCCAGGCGCATCGCGAGGTGGGGACAGTCCTGCTGCATCTTTGCAAGAAGAGCGTCCCAGCGAAGACCCGCACGTGCAAAATATTTTCGCTGCACCACACAGCAGAAATTCGTAACGCCGTCCTCCACCGGCTGGATACCGCCGTAGCCTCCGGCATAGAGTGTCAACTCGGAGGCGTCCGCGAGGGCAGCTGTCTGGGCGGCAGAGAGCCGGTAATACATCTTGAAGCCGACCCACTGGTGAGGGTCTTTTGGGCGACCGTGGCCGCGGAGATCGTGCTTGCCCGTGGCGAGGAAGGCGGTCGGAGCTTCGTAGGTAGTACCGTCGTCGAGCGTAGCCCGCCAAACGTTACCGGCGGCGCGATTGAGTGACTGCACACTGCGACCACGCTCCACGCGGACTCCCGCGGAGATGGCAGCAGCGATGAGCGCTGCATCGAGCGCCTTGCGCGTGAGGGAGGCTGCGGGAAAAGGTAGCGGAGCCTCTGCGGCTCGTCTCGACGCGGCGAGTCGAACGTAATTTATGGGCACAGCCCCAAGCGATGCCACGTCGATACCCAGCGCATGCAGGTCCTCAAGAGCTTCACCACTTAGAAACTCTCCGCAGACCTTGTGGCGCGGCGTGGGCTCGCGTTCAATCAGTGTGACGCTTCGTCCCTTTCGAGCGAGCGCGATTGAAGCGGCACAACCCGCCACTCCACCACCTAGGATAAGGACTTCGTCGTGCAATGCGTTACTCCTGTTCTTGGGATGCTCAAGCTATTGCTAGCGAGAGGGTCTGCTGCTTTCTAACCTGATAGACGTGCAAGGAAATGGTTTGAGGGTCATTCTGTACGAAACGTCATCTTGAGATCAGAAAGAGCTGGTGCCAGTCGGCGGCGGGCGATTGATTCGGCTACTGATCTCGCGCAACGGTGACGAGCCGTTTCATGTGGCAGGACAGGCTGTCACAGCGAGGGTATTTCGCATCCATCCTGAGTTGGGTGGGATTGTCAGGTGCGGCGCGTCGTTAGCTCGTGCCAGTTGAGGCCGAGGTCGACGAGAAGAATGGAAACTAGCGTGAAGGCGATGACCCCGACCGCTGACAGGACATCGCCAAGATGGCTCCAGTAGGCTGGCACAAGATTGAGTACACGACTGGAGACGAAGGTAAACGTGACCGCATAGGAACGCGCCATCCACTGTCGATGTACGGCGATCTGGCGGTTACGTGCGGCGATCACGGCTGCGGTAGTGCAGATGATCCAGGCGGTCCCTTGCATGGCGGTCCCTGGCAGGCCGGGGCGCCCGGCGGCAAGAGCGATTCCCGTAAACGCGCCAAGTATGACTGAGAGGAAGTACATGCGGCCCAGGATGCGATGAAGCTTCAGGTGGCGCTGCCGAAAACGCGACGAGAATTGTAGCGGACCGGCCAACAGAGCAAAGGTCCCGCAGAGGGTATGCGGGACGAGCAGTCCGCGGTCAGCGATAACCTGGAGGCGATAGGCATGGTACATCGGGTAGTCGGTGACAAGGAGGACCTCCGAAGTGATGAAGACAAAGAGCGTCGTGAGACCAAGCGAAACCCAGAGAATCGTCTTGAATCTGGAATTGGCGGGACTAGGCGCTGGCAGAGTGGAAGTTGCCATCATTCTCCTCGAACGCTGTTAGTCGCACACCCACGTTGCGCCGTTCGCGCCTGCTGCATTATTGGCTCCAACACAAGCATCACCGCCTGCGCGATCGAATGTTGAGTGATGTACTCGAAGGTCAAGAGGCTACGCGATCCCGAGACCATCGGCTACTTGAGGACAGGCGGCTTGTCTCGACACAACTTCCACTCTTTAAGACGAGATATCTATTAACTAGATAGCACTCACAGACGAATGATGGAATGACGATTCGTTCATGGATGGCTTCGAAGCGCTTTTGTCCGTGTGGCAACCCTGGCCGGACCCGCGCAACTCAGCGAAGATCCGCGCCTTCACTTATTGGCCAGCCCGAACACGCTGCATCATCCAATTTCCGCGGCAACCGACTGTCCGGACCGCTCCTGCGACTCCTGCACGCACGGCAGGGTAATCACCAGCCGCGCGCCGCCTTCGGCTCGGTTCGAAGCCATCACTGTTCCTCCATGCGCTCGCGCCACCGCTTCCACGAACGCCAGACCGAGCCCATGTCCGCTGGAGTTTCGTCCCTTCACACGCTGCTGAAACATGGCATCTTGTACCTCTGCGGCGAAACCCGGCCCATCATCCTCCAGAGTGACTACCGCTGCCTCGTTCTCCGCCTGCAGGCCGATCGTCACTGTGCAGGAGGCTGGCAGATGCTTGAGCTCGTTGTCGAGCAGGTTGGCGACCGCACGGTGTACCAACGCCGCGTCCGCAAACACCTTGACGGCGCCGCCGCTGCGCAACTGCATTCGCAGTCCGTGCTCAGACATGCAGGGTTCGTACAGATCCATCATCACGCGCATCACCTCATCCAGATCGATCTCTGTGCGCGTCAAGCGAAGAGCATCCGCCCTGGCCTCGGCAACGTCCAACGAGGTGTTCAAGAACTCAGTCAGCCGATCCAATTCCTCAATGGCAGACACGATCATCGGTTCCGCCTCGGGGTCTGCGCCGGCCTCAGAGAGCGACATCTCCAGCTTCCCGCGTATCGCGGTCAGGGGGCTTCTCAGGTCATGCGCAAGCGAATCGGTTATGGTGTGCAGCTGATGCACCGAGCTCTCAATCCGGTCAAGCATACGATTCAGCGTACGGGACAGTTGTCCAATCTCGTCGTTTTGCCCGGTAGTGGGAACGCGCCGGCTTAGATCGGACTCGCCGATTCTAGATGCCGCCTCTGTGATCTCTCGAACGTGACCCAACATGCGCCGTGTTGTGTAGAACACGATCCCAAATCCAAACAGAACGATCAGCAGGCCAAGCCACAGGAAACGTATTCGAAGATTACGCAGCACACGCAACTCGTCGCGCTCAGACAGGCCCAGGTAGATGAAACTTCCATCGTTGATCGGCGATGCAACCACCCGAAACGGTTTCGGAAAGCCCTTCACGTTCAAATGAAAGGGGACATCAGGCACTACCTTCTGAGCCCGAATGGCCGCGAGGTTCGCCTCGCCGTCACCCGCACCTACCCACAATTTTGGCGGCCCCGTCGGATCCGCCTGCAGAAAGAAGACCGAGTCATTTTCCTTGCCTTGATTCCGCGATCGGTTCGGAACCTCTCGACTCGCCAGCTCCGCCACCTCGCCAACGACTCGGTGGTACAAACGATCCTTCGGGGTGCGCTCGGCCACATCGCCCAGCGTCCCGACCTCGCCCGATAGCCATGCATCGCTGCGCCGCTGAATGTCATTCGCGACAAACTGGTGCAGTCCCACGAACACGAGCAAGGTCCCAAACGCAAACGCCAGCGTCGCCCACAGCGAGATCCGCCAGGCCGCGCTGTGAAGCCGTTTGTTATCGATCTTTGAGGACATACCCGACACCTCGCAGCGTCTTGATGAGCGGCTCCCGTCCCTCCACATCGACCTTACCGCGAAGCCGGTAGATATGCACGTCCACCACGTTTGTGTCCGGCTGAATCCGCATGCCCCATACTTCAGCCAGCAGCATCGATCGCGTCACCACGCGCCCAGCATGCCGGCAAAGATATTCCAGCAACACAAACTCCTGAGGGCTAAGATTCAATAGCTCTCCGCCGCGCGAGGCTCTGCGTCGCAGTAGGTCCAGCTCCAGGTCAGCCACGTGCAGCGTCATTGGACTCGAGCTCGTGGCTGCGTTTCGCTTCAGCAGATTGCGCATCCGCGCCAGCAACTCTGCTAAAGCAAATGGCTTCGTTAGGTAATCGTCGCCACCCTGCTCCAGCCCCGCCACGCGATCGTCCACAGACCGTCGCGCCGACAGGATCATCACCGGGCTGCTCACGCCTTGCCGCCGCAGTCGCAGAA
This sequence comes from Granulicella sp. L46, assembly GCF_009765785.1. Classification (GTDB taxonomy): domain Bacteria; phylum Acidobacteriota; class Terriglobia; order Terriglobales; family Acidobacteriaceae; genus Granulicella. Next base: position 660,704 of record NZ_LMUT01000025.1, on the reverse strand, counting down.
TCAAGTCGATGCCATCCTGGTCCGGCAGCCCGAGGTCAACAATGAGCGCGTCATAGACCTTGGCAGACGCAAACTTCTCCGCTGTCCCTCCGTCTCCCGCAACATCCACCTCATACCCTTCATCGGCAAGCGACGTCTTCAGAAAGTCTTGAATCTCGAGTTCATCTTCCACCAACAACAACCGCATGAAAAGAGCATAAGCCATTGACTGCATTGGGCAGGCGTCCATAACGCACATCGCACCAGATGAACAAATCGTCATCATGATCAGGCCACCTTCGAACCTAACAACAAAGCGAAGGACCCGCTCAATCCAGAAGTCGTGCAATCGCAAGAGAGGCTCCCTGGCGGGACCTGGCGACCCGATCCGCATCGCGGTTTACAGATATTTCGTTCAGAAGAGGTTTCCTTTGGCGATTGAGTGCGCCATTACCAGGCTCTTGTTGTAGCCAGGGTTTGACATCGTCCGAGGGCGTAAACGGCGCGTGTATAAGATGACGCCTGCCGGAACAAAGGCCCTTGAGAGTGCAACGGCAAAGGTCGATGAACTGCACCGTGAGCTTCACGAAGACCACCCAAGGACTTTGGAAGTCTGATATAGACTCTTGGATCCTGACTGGCGACGGTCTCGCAGTAGTGCTGACCTCCTGCCACCGCGGAATCACAATATTGCTCAACTTCATCGTTGAGAAAAGCCGATGTGTGCTCCTCGTAGTGGCGAGGTTTCAGCCTCAGATGAAACTCTTCCTACTTGGGTCACTCATTGCTTTTGATCTTCTACATTCAGCTGCTGTGGAGTAACCGAGTCTGTGCCTTGTGGGGTAAGGGCGGTGTTCAGGGCTGCACTGGTCTTTGCATGCAGTACTTTGAACTTGGCGAGGGACAGCAACTGCGCTTGCTTGTCACCGAGCATTCGCTGGGCTTGCGCCAGCTTGAACCATGCCACTTCATCGTCCGGACGCAGGACAGTTGCCCGCTGCAGGTGAGGAAGAGCGAGTGCAGGCTTATTCGCCTGCAGCAATACCCTGCCCAGTCCGACTTCAGCCTCTTCGAAGTTTGGATAATATTCGACTGCCGATTCATAGAGCTGTTGTGCTGCCGCTAAATCGCCCTCAGTGCGACGCAGATCGGCAAGTTCATAGGCGGCGTTAGCGTTGCCGGGGTCGACTTCGAGCTCCTTGGAGAATTCTGTTTCTGCACTCTTGAAGTCGCTCTCCTCATGAACCATTTTCCAATGAGAGAGGTACGTGCGACCCATACGGTAATGGATATTCGGATGATGAGGATCCAGTGCAAGAACATTCGCGTAAGCCTGAATTGCATCGGGGACTTGGCCTTGGCTCTCATACGCTTCGGCTCTTGCGAGCTCAGCCCACAAGGAATCTCGTGCACCGTGGAAGAGATCCTGCATGGTCAGATAGGCGGAGTTTCCGAGGATCTTGCCTACGTTGTAGAGAACCTCGGGATCGTTTTTGTACAAATCGCGCATTTCGAGAGCCGTCTCGACTGCTTTCCGATCCATCCCCAACGTTGCATACACGTGAGCGAGTTCCAAGCCTGCCTGGCGCTTGAGGGCCGGATCAGGCGACGCATGAAACGCTTTTTCTAATCCTGGAAGTGACTCTTTGTACCGGCCGCTTTCAGCGAGCGACAAAGCTAATAAGGTGTCCAATCCAGGCAGGCCCGGCTTTAGCTTGCGAGCGGCATGTATCTCTTCGATCGCGCGACCGAAGTCTCCGGACTTGTAGTAGAGAACTCCGAGCGTGGCATGTACTTCGGCAACGCCGGGGTCGATGGCCAGCAGTTGCTTGAAGTCAGTTAGTGCGTCCTGATACTGGCCTGCTGCCATTGCAGCCTGGCCGGCGTTGTAAAGACGCTCGAAGTCCGCGCCCTGTGCGGCCGCGATATGTTGACCGCCAGCGCCCACCAGTATGAGAAAGAAAATTCTACGTAGCCATTTGCTTTGCAAGGCGGGCCCATCCTGTTAATCTCTCGGGATCACTTCCGCAACGGTTGGCCTCGCTGGAGCGGGTTTTTCTATAAATCTGCGGGTGCTTCGAGAACTGCTCCAGGCGCCGTAGTCAGACTACGGCACCTGGGCTTGAGCGGATTGAACATTTTGCGAAAGGGCGTCAGAAGGTTATCTTGCCGCCGAATTGTATGACGCGTGGTGGTCGAGCCGTTGTCAGGTGCCCAAAGTTGCCGGCATTGACGTTGGTGACTTCGGCAGTTGTACCCGGCCCACTGCTGCCTTGGGTGGTCGGATCGACTCCCCATTGGGTGTGGTTGAAGGTGTTGAAGGTTTCCACCCGCAGCTGCAACTTGATGCGCGAGGTGAGGCTGAAGTATTTCACTAAGCCCATATCCCAGTTACTGATGCCGGGCTCATCCAAAATATTGCGTCCGCTATTACCGAAGGTGCCTGCAAGGGGTTGCGAGAAGACCGAGGTATTGAACCATTCCGCGGTGCTCTTGTGGAATCCAGCCTTAGGGTTGCCATCGACGTTGGCACGCTGGTTAGGAGCGCCTAAGAGGCCATACAGATCGGTAGCAAGAACCGAGAAGGGGAAGCCTTGTTGAAAGGTGCCAATACCGGTAAGCTCCCATCCGCCGATCGCGGCGTCTGTGGCACGATTCACGTTTCCACCAAACTTCTTGCCGCGACCGAACGGTAGACGGTAAGCATAGCTGGCGACGAAACGCTGGCCAACGTTGAAGTCAGACCGGGCGTAGTCGAGGTGTGGATTCGCTGAATCCATGGGACCCGCAAAGCTGTTGGTGGCTCCGATGCCGGCAGCGGCAGATTTACTATCCATACTTTTCGCCCAGGTATAGACGAGCAGTGCGACGCCGTCCTCGGACCGATGTTCGAGTTTTACGTTGCCTGAGTTGTAGTTGGAGTAACCGATCCATTTGCTATCGAGAAATCCATTGCTGCTGGTGAAGTTCGGCAACGGGAGACGCATCGTGTAAGGGCAATCATGAGTTGTATCGGCGGGATTGGCATTGCAAGGTAATACATCCTGGGAAGGCAGCGCGCCCGGCTGGTCAACGTTGAATCGTTCGAGCAAGTGCGTTCCTTTATTGCCGATGTAATTGATCTCCAGTGTGGTGTTCCTGGCAAGTTGGCGCTGAACCGAAAGGGTCCACTGCTGCATATAAGGGTTCTGCGGATATTCAGAAAGGATGACCGCCGTGAATGCGCTACCATTTGCCGCGGCCGACACCGGTGCGACGGCGGTCAGCGGGGTAAACAGCTGGTTGGTCGATTTCAGCGGATTGTCTGCGTAAGAAGTGAGGCTTGTGCGAATGAGGAATGGATATTGATCGCCGGAGTTGTCCATCTCGCGAGTCTCAGACGAGTCGAAGAAGATACCGTAGCCCCCACGCACGACCGTCTTTGGGTCGATGCTGTAGGCGAAGCCAAAGCGTGGAGCAAATGGGAGCTTCGATGCCGCCCTGGGTGTCTTGCCGCAGTAGCGGTAGAAGTCGTTCCCTGCGGGAGCGATGCCGTCAGTCAACAATTCCGGGTCCGCAAAGCAAAGTCCTCCTTTGACATTTTGAGGATCAAGCCAGAAGAGTTGGTTGCTGCCGACATTCGGGGCTGCCTGGTCATTCGCATAAGGGATGCTACGGAAGTCCCAACGAAGGCCCAGATTCAGGGTGAGTTTGGCAGTTACCTTCCAGTCATCCTCGAAATAGGGAGCGAAATATTTGAAGACATATTGATTCAAGTGCCCGGGCGCTGCGCCGGTTGCGGAGAACGGACCTGGCTGAAAGGTTGCGGCGCCGTTGTAGTAACCGAGCAGGTAATCCGCGTAGAAGTTGCCCGTTCCACAGGTCACATTTCCGACGGGACAGCCATTGGTGCCGCCTGTTCCGTTAAGGGTAACGAGATTGCTGGTATAGGTGTATGAGCCTAAGAAGTTCGTGGCGAGATTGCGCTTTTGCACCCAGGAGCGGTAGTCCACGCCGAAGCTGAAGGCGTGAGCGCCATGCTGCTTCGACACCGAGTCTGCGAACTCCCATACGGGAATGTCGCTGGTGGTCGGGTTATTGCCGGGACTGCCGCCGTTAATATAGCTGGTTGAGCCAAACGTGAGATTCGGGTATCCGGCGGCGTATGAGGGCAGGTTTGTAAAGACTCCCGTCAAGCCGAGGGCGGTGATATCCGCTTGGCTGGCGGCGCTATCTCCCTGGATAGAAATAGCCTCGAGTTTGCCGAAGCGGAAGTCATTGATAAATCCTTTTGGAAGTGCGAGTGTGTAGCCGCCCGTCCAACTGGTCGAATTCTCGGTGAAAATATTTGCACCGGCATTCAGGTTGAGTGAGTCGGTGGCGTAATTTTGATTGTCGTAATCTGCCTTGGTGTACCGAAAGAAGATCTGTCCGAAACGCTTGAAGTCCTGATCACCGCGGTAGGTTTGCTGATCGGTCACGGTGCTGGCATTTGCGGTAGCAAACCAGTTGTACGGGCCCGTTCCATTTGGATCGGTCGTGCCGGTGGACAGCGTTTTGGAGGTCACATTCGCCAACCTGGAAAATCGATCGCTGGGAATCATGTTGCCGGGAAATGGCAGACCGGTGAGCGGATCAATGGGCAAGCAGTTGTTGCCGGCAAGCAATTGTGTTGTGCAGGCTGATGTTCCGTAGGCGGGAAGCGTGGCAGTTTCGGCCGAAAAATCGCCGCCCAGTTCGGCCGTCGTCGGGGCATAGCCCGATAGGTGTCCGCCTTGAATAATCCTCCAGCCTTCGTAGTTGGCCAACCAGAAAGTCCGATTTCTTCCGTCGTAGAGCTTGGGAATCACGACGGGACCGCTCAAGACAAATCCGAACTGATTTTGCCGCAACTCCGGATTTTCAGTGCTGTTATTGGTGATGGTCTGGTGTGGTATCGCGTCAAAAGCATTGTTACGGACGAACTCGAAGATGGACCCGTGGAGCTGATTGGTTCCGCTCTTACTGATGATGTTTACCTGGTTGGCGCTGAAGCCGTATTGCGCAGAATAGGTCGCACTCTGCACCTTGAACTCTTGGATGGCATCCTGCGAGAGGATCACAGCGGGGGTATTGAGAGCAGTATCGGTATTGGTCAGGCCGTCCAGAGTGTAGTTGTTGGATTCCGGCCGCGCACCATTGATGCTGATAGCGTTGGCTTCATTTTGCCGCATCTGGCCTTGTTCGCCGACCGTCTGGACGGCACCCGCGCCAATGAAGAGAAGGTCGGTGAAATTTCGGCCATTGAGTGGAAGCTGGGAGATCTGCCGCTGCGTGACAATTTGGGAGACTGCGGACGAATCGGTATCCAATGCAACAGCACTGGCGCTTACCTGAACTGTTTCACTCGCGGCTCCGAGCTTTAGCTGGAAGTCGATTCGTTCTTCCTGTGCAACGACGAGTGTAATGCCGCTCACGACGGTCTTAGAAAACCCCTTCGTCTGGACGGATACCTGATAGCTTCCGGGCGTCAGGTTGGACGCAGTGTAATCGCCCGTTCCGCTGGTGGTCACCTTGATGGTGACGCCTGTAGCAAGGTTGGTCACCTCAACTGGTGCTCCAGGAATGATGGCTCCTGTGCTGTCGCTGACCCTTCCGAGGATCGTACCGGTCGTTCCTGCCTGCGCCCAAACCAATTGAGGGACTGTCAGCAGAAAGACCAACATCAATTGCAGCCTCAAACTTCTCACCATATTGCCTCCAGTAATGTCGTGCTGCAATTACAACTTCCTTCAACGACCGTGATTCCGAACTTCTGGATCATGGTTCAGTTGGGCACCGCCGGCGTTCGAGCGCCTTCTGCCAGTGTTGTGTTGAGGTCCTTTTGAAATCCTTAGTTTCAAGGGAAAAACTTGTTCTGCTTTGAAGACAGGGGAAAACCTATACCTCGAATCTGACGATTGTCAAGTAACTTCGGAGGAGGCACCTTATTCACTCCCGATGCAACTAAGCGCAATCTATTCCGTTACTTGGCCCGGGGTGTCGAGTGGATGATCCTCAGCGGCCAGAAATTGTTTCTGCGCGGCCTCCTCGCGTTCGGCAAGAACCCTATTCCTGGCGCAATCTTCGCTATCACGGTGCGAGCAGCTTCGACCTCCGCGCTCATGAAACATCGACTTCCACGAGTCCAATCGGCGGGGTCATTCTCTGCATGAGCGTTTCGCGCTGAAGAACCCAAGTCTGATAACAAGACTTGGCCATCGGCCCAAGGGCAGGATCCAGCAGGTTCCCGGAAGCGCGACTTTAGTGGCACCCCTGGAGTACCGCGGCGGGAATTCCCGGGGCATCGGTGCAGGACCCGGCGAGCGCGCCAGAGCTGGATGCGGGTAGTGAAAAGTAAATAATTAATGCGCGGCGTGTCGGACGGGATTTAGGTCAAGGGTCGGTTAGGGAATGGAACGTTGCGTGAGCGCAGCGACAAACAGGCTGGACCAGTGCGATATGTCTTTTGCAGACGGGCCGGTAACTCTGTTCCCTGCAGACTCTAAGGCGGCCAACTGGACGGCGAAGTTTCCTATGGTCGAGCTCTCGGGTGATCCGCGATGGAGTTCGAGGCCTGTAGCTTCCTGGGTAAGACGATTGAGAAAGTCGTTCTTGCTTGCGCCACCAACTACGAAGAGACGCTTCAGCCTTTTGCCGCTGTGCAGCGCGACGCGATCGAGGACCTTTGCGTATTGCGCTGCGAGACTGTGAAAGATCAGACTCGCAAAGACGGGAGCGTTTTCGGGGCTGTCGTCCAAAGCAGTAAGGCCTTGGCGCACTCGCTGCGCGTTGATGCGTTGCGGCATGTTTCCGGCCAGTAGAAGATCGGGATCGTCGACATCGAGAAGATCTCGCGGTGAAGGGATTTTTTCTGCCGCGGCAACGAGGTCGGGGATCGTCCAGGCGTGGCCTATCGATGCCCACGCGTCCATGCACTGCCGGAGTAGCCACATGCCGTTCACGTTCTTGTGAAAGCAGATCTGGCCTCCGACAGCCCCGAGATTTGTGAAGTTCTCGGCTGCAGCTTCGACTCCATTTTGTGGCTGATCGAGCAAGGTTCCGACAAGCGACCACGTGCCCGAACTGATGTACGCCCAATCGTCGCCCGACGCTGGAATGCCTGCGATTGCGGATGCGGTGTCGTGGCAGGCGGGGGCGATGAGCAGCGTGTTGCGGAAAGCTGGGAGTTCGGCGAGGGGGCCGCGGAGTTTGCCGATTTGCGTACCGGGAGGAACGAGATTGGGAGCAGACGCGACGTTCAAGTGGGCGGACTGAAAGATCTCCTCGGACCATTGGCGCGTTACGAGATCGATGAGGTGGGTGTGGGTGGCGTTGGTGTATTCGGCGACAGGGGCGGCTCCCCAACGCGAGAGGATGTATTCGGGGAGATTGAGCCAGGGGGTGTCGGGAAGCCCGGATAAGACGTCGGCATAGAGCTGGTAGAGCGTGTTGATACGTAACACCTGAATGCCGGTCAACTCGCGGAGTTTTGAGGGGCTGATCTTCTGGTGCAGGGCTTGCTTGGAGCGGATGGTGCGTTCGTCGCGGTAGCAGATGGGGTCGGCGAGGGGATGATTGTTGGGATCGACGCGAACATAGTCCACGGCCCATCCATCGACAGCGATCGATCGGACCCCTTCGGTGGCGATGGCGGCGCACTTCCGAAGGCCTTCATCGAGCCCCGCCTCGATCATCGCGAGATCCCAGCGCAAGGCACCGTCGATCTCGCGGGGGGCATTCGCAAATCGATGGACCAACGTGATGGCAGGCTGGCCACCGAGCCAGCGAAGCAATGAGACGCGACAACTCTCTGCGCCCAGGTCCACGGCAATCGACGCTCGCTTGTCGTGCGAAGGCAATGGGATCCGGGGAGGTTCGCTCATCGCAGATAGGCCTCGGTCAAGCCGCCGTCGACTGGAATGAGGTGGCCTGTGGTGCAACGCGCGAGCGGGCCGGCGAGAAAGAGAATGGCTTGCGCACAATCTTTGGGATCGATGGGCTGATGAGTTAATGTTCGCGTCGCGTAGAACTGCGCGAGCTCATTGCGGAGACCGTCGTCGGTGGCGTTTTCGTCGAAGGGGAGGTTGTATTTTTTCAGCGAGGCGATGACGCGATCGCGGGGAAACATCGTTGAGCCTTTGACAACGGTGGCGGGCGAGATGCCGTTGACGCGGACCCTGGGCGAGAGGCCAACGGCTAGCTCGCGGACGAGGTGGCTGAGGGCCGCTTTGCTGACGTCGTAGGCTTCGCTGCCGCGCTTGGAGACGACGGCGTTTGCGGAGCTGGTGAGGACGACGCTGGCGTCGATTCCCTGCTCGGCAAAGATTTTTGCGGTCTCGTCGGTGAGCAGGTAGTTGGCGGTAACGTTGACTTCGAGGGTGAGAGCCCACTGCGCGTCGCTTATGATTCCGTCGGGCGAGGAGGGAAAGAGCGCGGCCGTATTGATCAGGATGTCAACGCCGCCAAACTGGCGGATGGTGGCATCGAGGGCCGACTTGATGGCTGTGCGATCGCGGATGTCGATGCTGGTCCAGGTGACGGACTCTTTGCCGTAAAGGGCGGCTGCCTCGTTGGCAACGGCCTCGGCACCCTTTACGTCGCGGTCTGCAACGACGACGTGGGCGCCTCGTTCGGCGGCAAGGAGGACGACCTCGCGACCGATGCCGCTGCCTCCTCCGACGATCAAAGCGACTCTGCGGCTGAGCTCTTTTTCTGGAGGCTGGCGCCGGATCTTGGCCTCTTCGAGCTTCCAGTACTCGATGCGGAAAGCTTCGCTCGGGGGCAGCGCGACGTAGTTCGAATACATTGTGAACTGGTCAGAGGACGCGGCTGGACCAGCCTGCGGAATTTCATTGCATACTTCGTTTGCACCGAGAGCACCTGCGCCCTGCATCACGCCGATGGCGTTGGTGTAGAACTCTCCGGTGACGCGTGACTCGGTTTTATTTTTGCCGAAGCTGAACATGCCGATGCCGGGGACGAGGACTACGGTCGGGCTGGCATCGCGCAGTGCGGGCGAATCCTTGAGTGCATGTTTTTTGTAGTAGTCGGCATATTCGGCACGGTAAGTTTCGATCGCGGTCGCGATCAACTCCTTTAGTTGAGCGGGGTCTGCGGATGGATTCCACTTGATAAACATGGGCCGAATCTTGGTGCGGATGAAGTGGTCGGGGCAGCTGGTGCCGAGGTGCGCAAGCTTCTCGGCCTGCGCAGAGTTTACGAACTGGAGGACCTGTGGGAGGTCTGAAAAGCTTCCAATCCAGCGCTGCTTTCGAGAGACGACTCCGCGCAGAAAGGGCATGATCGACAACGCAATCGCTTCACGATCGGGGCGACTCTCAACAACGCCTCCACCAAAGTGTTTGTGGGCCGGGGCAGAGCCGTGGCGCTCGATGAACTGCCCAAGCTGATCGATGATCGTGATGGTGTTGAGGTAGCTTTGGCGCTGAGTGTCTCCCCAAGTGAAGAGGCCGTGTCCGCCGAGGACGACTCCGTCGCAGCCGGGGGTGTCCGCGACGATTTTCTTCAACATCATGCCGAGTTCGAACCCGGGGCGCTGCCAGGGGAGCCACGCGAGATGGTGGCCAAATTCCTGATTGAACTGCTCCATTTTGATTTTTCCGTTGGCGGAGGCTGCGAGAGCGATGCCCCAGTCGGGATGCAGATGGTCTACGTGCGGGAACGGAAGGAAGCCGTGGAGTGGGGTGTCGATGGAGGCGGCGACGGGGTTGTGTCCGAAGGTGCATAGCGGATACATGTCCACCATTTCGTCTTCAAGATCGACGCCGCGATAGGCCTGCTCGAGCGCGAGGAGCTTTTCCATATAGAGCGTCGCGAAGCCTGAGCGCTTGATGCTGCCAAGGTCGCCGCCGCTTCCCTTGACCCAAAGAACCTGCTTGCTCCTGCCGTCGAGGGGATCGATCTGCTCAAGCTTTGAGCTGGTATTGCCACCACCGAAGTTTGTAATGCGGAGGTCGGAGCCCAGGAGGTTTGAACGATAGCGTAGCAATTCGGGGCCGTCCAACTTCGCGGCAACCGCCTCGTCCCAACGATCCTCAAGAAAGTGCAAACCGCTCTTTGTAGCCATACGTAACCCGTCCTATCTCCGTGCGCGCTCCTATCATTCCACAATGTTCACCAATACAGCAATTATTTCGAATGAGAAAACGACTACTTCCGGAGCCGCGCTTGCCTGTCACTGAATCGTACTTTGGCGCAGGGATAACTTCACTCCGGTGGCGACGAGCGATGGGAAGGTCGCGTCGCGGGGAAGTGCCGACGCCAGGGAGCGCCGATGTCCGGGGTGCGGTTGTTGCCTGGCGAATGCGCTATGCAGTTCTCGATGCTTACTATTGGAGTGATTCGCGCGTAACCAGCTTATGTTCCACATAGTTGTAGGGTGGCACGGTTTGTCCCCGCAACAGGAGCAGCCCGAGATGAATCAGGCTCGGACCGTAAGAACTGGTCTCGTGAGAAACGGAGGCAATGAGCGACGATCGAGGCTTGCGCATCTCCTCAATGGCTTCAGCGATGCAGTCCTGGCCGACGATCGCGACATGTCTGGCACGCTTCAATTCATTGACGGCATCGACCGCGCCGAGGGCGCTGGAATCCGTAGCCGTGGCGATGAGGATGTGCTTGTCCTTTGCGTGGCGGATGAGGAAATCCGAGATCAGCTTCTTACTGCGATCGCGCATTCCTCGACCGTCCATGCGGACAAAAGACTCGACGGGCAGATCGGGAATGCCGCTGCGGATGCCAGCGAAGGCGCCGGTGATTCTGCTTTGCACAAGTTGTCCGGCCTCCTGTAGATCCAGCCCAAGCACCCAATCGACCTTGCCGCCCCAATTTTGCGTTGCGTACGCGGCAAGGGTCTCGCCGGCCTCGACTCCTACGCGGTAGTTATCCACCCCGAAGTACGTGGCATGCGGATGTGGAATGTCGACGGCGATGAGCGGGATGTTGGCTCCTGCAATCTTGTCCGCGATCATGGGAGCTATATGCTCGTCCACCTGAAATTCGATGATTACGTCTACCTTGCTGCGAACGAGCTCCTCAGCGTTCTGGAGAGCTGTCGCTGCATCGTATTTGTTGTCGAGGACGAGGAGATCGACACCGACCGAGAGGGCCGCGTCCTTGAGGCTCTCGGTAACCTCGTTGGAGAAGGGCATGTCCGCACTTTGGCCGGCAAAGCCGAAGCGCATTTTTTTGGTTCGGGTTACCTGGCGATACGTTCCATCCGAGGATTGTGAGAGATAGCCTCGGTGCACAAAGGTCTTCAGCACTCGATAGACCGTTGTCTTGGAGATCCGAGTCGTCCGATGGATTGCTTCAAGCGTCATCGGTTGGTTCTCGGTTTGCAAAAGCTCGAGGATATCGAGTGCCTTGGACAGCACAGGAATCAGGTAGAGACGCTTCGATGTTTTGCGTACTGGCATAGTCTCCCGCGGAGGAACAGGCACTCAACGATCCCATTATCCTATAAAGAAGCTGTGTTTCCTTAATGGAATGGCGAGGCTGGCGAGTTTCCATTCAGTTAGAGCATAGTTTTCTCGCGGAGGTGAGGGGTCCTGCTCCGAACGCGTCAGGCGTAGCTGGAAACACTGCGGGCGTTCTTGCTGCCACGCTCTTCGGAGATCCGCTGCACATATCCGCTTTCGGCCAGAGCTTTCAACGGGTCTGCGGGCAGACCTCTCGCCTCGCGCCAATCCCTCACGATGGGACGGACGTCCTGCCAGAACGCACTGCGGAAACACTCCTCCGCTTCGACCAGACGGCATTGCTGCTGTAGCTCTGCGAGCGTTACGCGATCGACCAGCGCGGCCTTCGCATACAATTCCTGCGCAGTGACGACCGACTGAATCATCGCCTCGACTTTGCCTTTGAGGTTGTGGCTCTGGTCGATCATGAAGGCAATTCCTGCCTGCTCGTCTTTTCCTGCGCTGAGGATTTCGTGGAAGATGCGGAAGACCTGATAGGGATCGATCGAGCCCAGGGTGAGATCGTCATCCGCGTATTTTCGGTCGTTGAAGTGGAAGCCGCCGAGAGCTCCGAGATGAAGCAGCCAGGCAACAATCTGCTCGATGTTGGTGCCTTGGTAGTGATGCCCGGTATCCACCAGCACCTTGGCCTTGGGGCCGGCATGACGAGAGAGCTCGAGGGCCATTCCCCAGTCAGCTATGTCGGTGTGGTAAAAAGCAGGCTCGAAGGGTTTGTACTCCACCAGCATGCGCTGGTCGGGAGCGAGGGCGGCATGGGTTGCGCCGAGCACCTCTTCCATCCAGCCAATCCGGTTGCGAATGCTTTGGGTACCTGGATAGTTCGATCCGTCCGCAATCCAGAGTGAAACATCCTTCGAGCCCAGCTGCTTTCCAATTTCTACGGAGTCGAGCAAATGGTCCAGTGCGATCGCGCGAATCTCCGGATTGGGATTCGCAATCGAGCCATACTTATATTCCGCATCCTGAAACAGATTTGGATTGATAGAACCCGACTTCACACCAAACTTCTTCTCCAATGCCTGGACGGCCGGAACGTCCGCTACCCCTTTGGGAAGATCCCACAGAACGTGAAGCGCTACGGTTGGGCTGGCGCCGGTCAGGGCGTTCACCTGGGCGGCATCCGCGAACTTCTCGTCGATGGTGGTCGCTGCGCCACTCTGCAAAAACTTCCCAAACCGCGTTCCAGTATTTGCAAAACCCCACGAAGGAACCTCAATCTGAAAACCATCCAGAGCTGTCCACACCCGTTCCGCATCGCGCACCATATTTGCAGACATCGATAGAGTCCTCATAGCAACTAAGGTTTTTACTATATAGATATTTACTCTCTATTGGAATAGCGACAAAAAATCACGCATTTTTGGGAGTCAATATAGGGGCATTTGTTTGCAATGTCACACAATGAGAATGACATCCAGGAAGCGCGGGCCGTGAACACCTTTGATGCGGGTCATTTCAATATCTGCTGTAGCCGAGGGCCCGGAGACGAAGGTCGTGGACAAGGTTGCGGTTGCCTGGATTCTGGCTATCGCCTCAGGCACTGTCTCGACGACGTCGTACGCGCTGACGAGACAGAGGTGATAATCAGGGACCAAAGTTGCCGCCCGTCTTCCCTGCCCGAGAACATTCTGGAGTACGACGGTTCCGGTCTCAGCGATGGCAACTGTGGAACCTGTGATCACGCCGTCAACTTGATCCAGTTCGGCGGGCGTCATGCACTCGTCCATAACGAAAGTAAGGCTGGGAGGAAGCCACGCTGCGGGAAATCCAGCCGGCATGACGAGCCTGTGCTTACCACGCGCAGCGAGCGTCTCGGCTACACAACGGCGGACGTCGGCGGGGGTCGAGCGAATGACGTGCGCGTCGTAATCCCGCAGGCGATCTTCGAGTAGGATGAGGACGCCCTGGCGCGTTTGGGTAGCGCTGCGCTTATAGCCTCGAGCCAAGGAAGACCATCCGCTCTGTGCGGTCGCGGCGTTCGATGTTCCTCCGTTGGCCACGCGAATTCGATGCAAGATTTGATCTCTTGCGGATAGGGGCTTGTCAGTTGTCATGACCGCTCCTCTTCTCCCACCAATCGCGAAACGTCTCTTTGGGCATCTCCCGGAGGTCGCGGGTCTGCGACCAGCCGCCGAGCATCCCTGGTAGCCAGCTTATCCATCCGAGGCCATGTTCATCTTTGCGCACGAGGGGAGTTTCGGCGATGCGACCGAGACGCTGTGCCGCTCTGAAACGGCGTTCGCTGCGGAAGATCGCGGCCATGGCTTTCATTGCCGCAGCCTCGACGTCAAACAGGCCCGCGATGCCAGAGGTGTTCTGCAACACGACCTTGTTGCGCAGATGGATGAGAACCTCTGGAATATTGATCTTTACCGGGCAGACTTCATAACAGGCTCCGCAGAGCGAAGAGGCGTAGGGCAAGGATTGGGCGTGATGCATCTCCTGTAATTGCGGCGTGAGGATGGCTCCGATAGGACCCGCATAGACCGAGCCGTAGGCGTGGCCCCCGGTCTGGCGATAGACCGGGCAGGCATTCTGGCAGGCTCCGCAGCGAATGCAGTTCAGGGTCTGGCGGGCCTCTTCGTCGGCCAGAATTTCTGTTCGAGCGTTGTCCATGAGCACGATGTGGAATACCCGCGGGCCATCGGCGGGATCCACTCCGGTCCAGATGGAATTGTAGGGATTCATTCGCTCTCCGGTAGCGGAGCGCGGCAGAAGCTGCAGCGTGACTTCAAGATCCTGATAGCGCGGAAGCACCTTATCGATGCCAGCGATGGTGATGAGAGTTTCGGGGAGGGTGAGGCACATGCGGCCGTTGCCCTCGCTCTCGACGACGCAGACACCCCCAGTCTCGGCGATGAGGAAATTCGCTCCACTTACTCCCGTTTTGACGCGGAGAAACTTTTCGCGCAAGAACAGGCGCGCTGCATCCGCGAGGTCCTGGGGCTGGTCGCCCAGGTTGGGGAGATGCATGGTCCGCTGGAAGATCTCGCGAATCTGCTGACGATTTTTATGTAGCGCCGGAACCACAATATGCGAGGGCTGATCCTGGCCGAGCTGAATGATCAACTCGGCGAGATCCGTTTCATAGGGCTGAATCCCTGCTGCCTCGAGGGCTGCATTCAACTGAATTTCTTCAGTGGTCATCGACTTGATCTTGATGACCTCATCCGAGCCGCTCGCCTTCACCAGGCTGACAACGATGCGGCGAGCCTCGGCAGCGTCACGGGCCCAGTGCACCACGCCACCGGCTCGTGTGCAGTTCGCCTCGAACTGTTCGAGATAGAAGTCGAGATGCCGCATGGTGTGTTCGCGAATCTGTTTACCGGCCTCGCGCAAGGCCTGCCAGTCCGGCATCTCGTCTACGACGCGAGCACGCTTGGCCTGAATGACATCGGTCGCATGACGCACGTTGCTGCGTAACTGCGAGTCTCCCATCGCGGCTTTCGCGGCCATGGGAAAAGCAGGGGCGGTCTTCGGATCGAGCGGACCTGCGCTCACGCTTGCACCTCTTCTTCCCCAGCGAGAATGTCGGCCAGGTGCAGAGTTCTTACGCCGGTGTGCTGGCGGTGGAGCGCTCCCTGAATATGCATGAGACAGCTGTTGTCACACGCTGTGCAGGCGTCAGCCCCGGTATCGAGTACGGCGGAGATCTTCTCTTCCAGCATGGCACTGGAAACTGCGGCATTCTTGACGGCGAAGGTTCCTCCGAAGCCACAGCACTGCTCGACGCGGTCGAGTGCAACCAAGTCAATTCCGCGGACGGCCTTCAAGAGACGAAGCGGGCCGTCGCCGAGAGACAGACTTCGGAGCCCATGACAGCTGGCGTGGTAGGTGACGCGATGAGGGTAGTACGCACCGACGTCCTCGAGGCCGAGGCGCTTGGTCAAGAATTCGGAGAATTCAAACACTTTGGGCAGAAGGGCTGCGACGTCCGCGGTGAGCCGTACATCATCAATCTCTGCAGCCATCTTCGGATAGTGATCACGCATCATGGCCACGCAGGAAGATGAGGGAATGACGACGACCTCGGCTGCTCTGAACTGGTCGACGAAGCGCTGGAGTAAAGGCAGAGCTTCAGCCTGATAGCCGGTATTCCAATGCATTTGCCCGCAACAGGTTTGGCCGCGAGGAAAATCCACGGTATGACCGAGTCGCTCGAGAACGCGAACCACGGATTTCCCTGTGGAAGGAAATAGAGTGTCGTTGTAACAGGTGATGAACAACGAAACTCGCATCACGGCCTCCGCAGTATGGATCGTTCGACAGGATAATTCAATAGAGAGTATATTTTCCCTACGCAATTCCGAGTTGTCCTTCATCGTACGCCAAGAATTTATCCTGCAACCATCATGAGGCAAGAGTGGGACCTAATCCGTTTGTCGGCGTGATTTATCACTGGATCGGTGGTTTCGCCTCCGCCACGAATTTCATACCCTTTCGCGGTATCAAACGCTGGTCGTGGGAAATTTACTGGCTGATCCAGGGATTCGCTGCGTGGATAGTCGCGCCGGTGGTACTGGCGACCATCTTCGTGCCCAACGTAGCAGGCATCCTGCGCGCTGCGCCTTCTTCGAGCATTTACTATGCGCTGCTGTGGGGTGCGCTTTGGGGTATCGGAGGCCTGACCTTCGGGCTGGCGATTCGGTACCTGGGCATCGCGCTGGGGTATGCGATTGCGCTGGGACTTTGCACGGCGTTTGGGACGCTGATCCCTCCGATTTACGACGGATCGATCCATACGATCCTGCATGAGACTTCGGGTCAGATTATTCTTGCGGGCGTGGCATTGTGTTTGGTGGCGGTGGCGGTCAATGGGGCAGCGGGCCTCTCGAAGGAACGAGAGATTACGCCGGAAGAGAAGATCGAGGCGGGGGAGTCAGACTTCTCATTCAGCAAAGGGATTGCGGTCGCAATCTTTGCCGGCATTATGAGCAGCTTTTTTGCATTCGGGCTTACTGCGGGAGCTCCGATCGGCAAGATTGCCAAAGCTCAGCTGATTGCGAGTCATCGCCTCGACCTGTGGCAGAATCTGCCGATCCTGATCGTCGTGTTGTGGGGAGGGTTCGCGACGAATTTTATCTGGTCGGTGATTCTGATTGTGAAGAACCAATCGATTCGGCAGTTCGTTGGAGAGGCTGGGCATAACCCGATGCGCGCTGGCCACGGATCGGGAGACACGCTTGTGGATTTCGACCCACGCGATGCTTCGACGAAGGGGCACATTGCACCGAGAGCGCTCGTCGCCAACTATCTGTTCGCTGCGATGGCTGGCGTGATCTGGTATTTTCAGTTCTTCTTTTACTCGATGGGTCAGACGAAGATGGGCAAGTATGACTTCTCGAGCTGGACGCTGCACATGGCGAGCATCATCATCTTCGCGACGCTTTGGGGCCTGGCGCTGAAGGAGTGGAGAGGGACGAGCCGGCGGACAAAGACACTCGTAGCCCTCGGGTTGTTTCTGCTGGTCGGCTCCACGGTGGTGGTGGGGTATGGAAATTATCTAAAAGCCACGCAGCCCGTGCCAGCGCAAAGCGCGAGCTACAAAGCTGGGTGAGCCTGGCTGCTCGTGCTGAAGCTTCCCGGTCACTGCGCGTTGCTGGTGATGAGTTCTACCTTGCCCAATAGGCCGGAGGGGAGGGGCAGCAGATTATCCATATCCTGCGGCGTGAAGCGAGGCCCATAACGTTCCCAGAGAAGTCGGTAGTCGGGCATGGATTGGCCTGCAAGGAGATTGATCGCCGTATTGGCCACCCGCACCTCGAGATCGTTGTTGCCGGGTTTGACGAGTGACGTTATATCCAATTCATAGGGCGGATGCCAGAGTGATCCTGCGCGTTTGCCGTTGACGTAAATCACAGCCGCCTCGCGGATGGGGGGATCGAAACGTGCCTGCATGCCGGGGTGATCGTGACTTTCTGGCAGCTCGGGAAGTGGCTTACCGATTCCGAAGTTCAGCACTACGCGGGTGTCATGAAATTCATCGATAGTGAGATTAAATGTCTTGCGGTACGTCGCGATACCCGAGTAGTAGAGGGTGTTCGGTGCATCGGTCCAAGAGACCAGTGAAGACATGTTCTGATCTGGAATGTTGCCGTCGAAGTGTATCAACCACGCGCCGGTGAGTTCGGCTACGTGGCTGGTGGTGTGGAGTTCACTTGCAGAATCATTCGTGCGGCCGAAGGTCGGGCCGTCATGGAGTAGGAGGATGCGCGATTCGTATGGAGCAAGCTTCAATTGAATCTCGGGCCCATCCATGCGTGCTGCTTGGACTTCTCCTGTGTCCGCGTCGAGCCATTCACCCGCAAGGTGGGCGCTGTGGAAGCGGACGCGGGTGTCGATGGGTTGATTGCCGGTATTCGCAATAAAGTAAATGTCGCTCGCGGAGAGCCTGCGATGGATGAAGCCTACCTCGGGTGCGGGCGTAGCCAGATGCATATCCTCTGGAAGCATGGCTCCGAGTGCCTGCTGAAGCTGGGATGCATCTTTGATGCTACGCAGATTGGCGTTTGAGCCAGCGGAGCCGAAGAAAGTTTGTACATTTGATGCGAGACGGCTCGAGGCCTGCGCATCGAGCTGTAGTCCGGGGATATGTGAAGGAAGACGTCCAAGGGCGATGACCTTGCCGCCAAGCTGCACGTACTTCTGAATCTGTAGGAGGGTCGAGGGAGAGAGGCGGTCTACGTCAGGCAGGATCAGCAAAGGGTAGTGAATGCCACGAGCAGCGATTGCCGCACTATCGATGTAGTCAAAGTTATAGCCGCCATCTTCAATAGCCTGTGTGAGCGCGGGCGTGATCCACCGGGGCATCAGGTCAGACAGCGAAACTTTACCGGGCGTGAAGGCCGCGTACGCATCCTCTTCCGGAAGATAAATGGCAATGTCATTGGCCGGATCGCCCTGGCGCAGTATCCAGCTGACACGCTGGAGATAGCTGGCGATATCCGGCATGACCAGCCACCAGGGATTGTGGGCGTTGAAGACGGCAGCCGCGTAGAAACGCCAGCCTGGTTCGGCGACGGACGGCGGCGAGTAGGGCCAGCCATGCCCCACCAACTGATTCACTCCCTGGAGAAAGAAGCGGTCGGCCTCGGCTTTCATATCAAGGGGCGTAGCGCGGAAGGCTGGTGAATGAAGCCACGTCCAGGTCTCCGCTGAGGTGATGGGACGCCCGTACACGTGGCTGGCCGACGTCGCCCAGCGGGTGTAGGAGAACTGTCGCCAATTTGGGCCCTCGCCCTCCGGAAGATCCACCAGCGCGTTGCTTGAGAGCGAGACTGCCGGCTCACCGTAGCTCTGCGAGCGGAAGAGCGTGTGATGCGCCGCGGCCCAGGCGTTGATTGGCTTGAGATAATTTTCGTCAACCAACTCGGTTAGAGTCTGGCCCCAATCATGGCGTACGGCCAGGGCCTCTTCGGTTGGGTTGTCGGAAAACAATTCGGGTAGGTGGGGGAGCAGATCATATCCGCGACGCTGCCTAAATTGCCCTAACAAACCGGCCGTCCAATCCGCGCCATAGACCTCCAGTGAATCACTGAAGACGGAATATGGCGGCTGGTCCCCGAAAGCCGCAATCAACTTGTCCGCGACGTTGTTAAGGTGATGATCGACTGCCTCGCGCGAGAAGTGGTCCAACACGAAACCATCGGCATCAACCGCCGCCCGTTTTACCTGCTGACCTGTCCGGGTGGAGATAAACCACAGCAAGGTCTGCTCACCGCTAGCAGCGTCAGGAGGGATGGACAAACGCAACTGGCCGTTGGCGGGAAGCGGCAGCATGACGGGAGCCTGGGTTGCATGGCCGGAAGTCCAGCCTGCGTCGGCAAGGAAGACTGCGATGAGCGATTCACCATTGCCGATGGGCGGTACGGGAAGGGAGCGGATGCCTTTGGCGACTGGCGTCTGGGTCATCTGAAGCTTCGTGGCCGCGTCCGTAATTGGCGTGTGGGGACCGCCGTAGGGCCAACCACTGGATAGGGTAAGGCTGGCTCGCATTCCGAGCCGGTGCGCGACGTGGTTGGCATAGCGCACGTTATCGAGGAACTCATCGGAGAGATAGGGAAGGTTGCGAAAGCCGCTCTTCGGATCATCGAGAGCGAGCGCATAGACCGGCTGAATTTCAAAGCCACCAAAACCGCCGTCTTTCATCTGCTCTATCTCGCGACCGAGTTCTGGCTTGGTGACCGCCGGACCGAACCACCACCAGCGCATCATGACTCGCGCATCGTCAGGAGGGAGCGCGAAGGTCTTTTCCAGACGCTGAACCTCCGTCTGCGCTTGCACAGAGGCGGCACAACTGAACACCGCGGCTAGCCATAGAGCGGAGATAGAGATTCTGTTCAAGCAGATTATCCTCCAGGTATCCCGTCACGGTAGCCGCGCCTGGCACGCTCGGCGACTTGACTCTTTCAACAGACACGAATGCAGTTGAGCCGAAGCAGGCGTGCCAACTTGTCGATCTGGCTGGCGACGTGGCCGGTGCCGATGGCGCAATGATGGGCCGGGCCATGGGAGTTCCATTGCTCAATGAAGCCGCGCGCGCCGAGTGCAAATTGATACCGACTGTTGGTGTTGCCGATCTCGAGAATCGCTCCAGGGACGCTTTTTCCTTCGGCGACCAACAACATAAAGCCGTGCCGCTTGTCTTCGACGACCGAGAGTAACGTGACAGGGCCTTGCTTCACGGACATCTCGACGGAGAGCCCCTTGCCGACCTTGCCGTGATAGACCTTCATCGGCCTCACCTTGATTTTGTCCTGCGCGATTCCTATATGACAGGGGCCGTCGTGGCCCATGAGAACACAATCGGCGGAGTAATCCATGGCGTAGTACTCGGTAAAGGAACCACCGACGCCGAGTAGATCGAGGATCTTCATGGCGATGACGTTCTTGATCTCATATTCGCCGGCTACCGGAATTCCCCGCCCCGTCAGCATCGAAGCGCCGAGAATCATGGAACTCATGGTCGATTCGTTTTCGGGAATCCCCGTTCCTTTGTAGTAGTAGGCGAGCAAATCGAGATCGTTGACGGAAACACACTGATCGAGTGCGGCGGCCGTAACAGCGGCGCGATTCAACTCTGCTTCGGAACATTCGCCGCCGAGGTCAAAGAAGTCGGTGAACTCTCTCAACTTTTCCCTGGCGGAATCGCCTGTGACCTCGCGACGCAAGCTGCTGAGTTCGTCCACTTCGATGATCTCGATGTGAAGGCCAAAGCGACCGCTCACCTGAGTGAGATCCGTCGCAACGTCCAGCATCCCGCTGTAGTAGTGGCCCATGAGACCGAGGCGAGCATGAGCCAGATCATGCGCGACCGCAGCCGCACGAAGCCACTCTTCAATGTCGTTCCAACAGACGGGGTCCTCGTGAAGGATTCCAGTTACCTGGTGGAAGGGAATATCCAAACGATGAAAGACATTGGCGATTTCGGGAATGGGGCATGCACTGCAATAAGCGAGCCACTCGCCGGTCATCTCCGTGCTACTACCTAATCGGTTGAAGCTTTCGTAATCAATGGCAGCAGCGGGCTGGAGATTTAGAAGAAGGACGGGCACACCTGCACGCGAGGCCAAAGGGAGGACAGTGGACGAGAGAGCGTAGGTGGTGACGTAGACGATGAGGATGTCGATATCATTGCGACGAAAGAAGTGTGCGGCGTCGATGGCTTTCCGGGGTGTATCGACGAGCCCAACATTGCAGATAATGCGTTCTGGAGACTCAATCTTTCGCTCGACTTCGGAAAGATAGCCGAGCAGCCGTTCTTGCAGTCCCTCGAACTGGGTCCAATAGGTATCAAGGCCTACTCCGGCAAGGCCAACGCGGAGATGTTTGTAGTTGGAATTCACTCGAGTATGCCTTTATCAGATGGGCTTGAGCTGCTTGGAGAACGGTTGCCGGGCATAAAGAAGACTTCCTGCATCCTGGCGACGGGCTCATTCGCAGCGAGATCCGGCACGGGTTCAAAGAGCGGAGCCATCTCACGCTGCCATCGTTCGTTTACATCACTGGCCGCGAGATGTTTAAGAAGTTGATCGAAGTCTGGTACGTGCAGATAGAGAAAGAGTTGTTGTCCACGGCGAAAGATGGAGTAGTCGCTGACCTCAAAGCGCTCCAGTTCCTGCAAGAGCTCAGGCCACACGTGTCGATGGGCTTCTTCATACTCTTCCTCTTTACCCGGTCTAATTCGAAGCTGAAAGGCAACTCTCTGCAAGGTGAATCCCCTAGGATAGAAAGTTTATTTCAATTGCACGACTGCTACTTCGAAGGGTTCGAGCAAGAGAGTTCGCCCAGTCAAAGTGCTGGTTGCAGCAGCATGATTGTCCGTTGACGGAGCGACATAGGATAGTAAGGCGCCGTCAGCATCCGCTGGCAGCGTGACATGCTGCGCGACGTTGCGCTTATTGATGATGAGCAATACCTTCCCGCGTTTGGTGCGGAACGCCTGGGCGTAGAGTCTGGGGTTTTCAACCGTCGTCTGCAACAACTGATCTCCAGGGCTGAAGCTGCGCTTAAGTAAATCGAGGGTCCAGAAGCGGGCATTGGGTTGAGCGGTGTCATAGTCCATCATGGTGACGCTGGGAAACTGAGAGGGATACCCGACGAGTTGAGACTCACCAAGGACGTCGATGCCCTGCTTCGCCGCCTCAGCATAGAGATAAGCGTACAACGCCCCAGCAAGGTTCCAGTAGGCCGCGGGTGGAGGCTTGGCAACATAGCCGGGGTTCCGAATTTCCTTTTCGTCTTCGGGAAGAATTACACCTAATTCATCGAGGTCGGTTTTGGTGGAGGGTGAATATTTGTTGCGAATTTGCTCGACATAGCGAACGGTGTTGAGAAATCCGTCGGCCTGATCAAAGAAGGTGTATTGCCAGCTGTCGATTGTTTGGTCAGGGGTCGGATGAGCGTAGAAGTGATAGGAGATGAAGTCAAGCGGGATACCAGGCTGGTGGTTAGCCGGGTTGAGGAAGTACTCGAACATTTCAGGATGCTGACTGGGCTGTGCGAGCGCGAGTCCGATGAACTTAATCTGGGGATCTACTTTGCGCATGGCAACCGTGACGGCATCGTAGAACTTCGTGTATTGCTCTGGAGTCCATTTATGCTCGAATTCAATTTCATTGAGCACCTCCCAGTAGGGAATTTTATAGTGATGCCCGGAGTTCCAACGCTTACCATTTTCGTCGGTGAATCCTCCCTTGGTGTACCAGGAGAGCAGGCGCGCGAGGTAGTCGGCTGCTTCCTTCATGGAAGGATCACGCAGCTCAGTTCCCTGCGTGTAGTTCCAGAAGACTTGATTTGGGTCGTCGGGATAGATGACCGGTTTGTCGGTCTTGAACATCCAGGCAGGTAGGGTGCTGAAGTTGAGAATGACGGAGTGGCCTTCGGTGGCCTTCATAAAGTCGTCGAGGGTTGGATCGATGTGGGAGAAATCCCAGGAAGTGTTGCCGTTGGCCGGTGGAGCGAGTTCGGCAACCGCCTGGCGGGGATAGGGCAACCAGGGAACATAGCGCACGTAGTCTGCACCGAGGGCATGCAGCGCAGCGAAGGACGAATCGTGTAATTTGGCCCCGCGCAAGAGCTGGGGATTGACTACGACCTGAAGTGTTGGCGTGGACTTTGAGACGGTCACGGTCTGGGTCCAGTCAATCTTGATTTCGTTGGGGTCTGGGGCCTGCTGCGCCTGAAGGATGGGGCCGCAGAGCAGCCCGGTGACGGTCGCAACGAAGATGCAGGTCGTGGAACTTTTCATGGTCGTCCTTTCAAAGTGTTTCGACGCTTAGGGATGGAACCAGAATCGAGCGTCGGTTGCGTGACATCTCTAACTGCCAATCTTCAATCTCGGAGCTTTGGGCAACGTCGCGAAGGCGCAGACGCTGAGACCTTCGGTGATGCATCCAAACACGGTTCACGTCCAGGCCAACCTCCGGAGTATGCGTGCGGTCGCACGCTCGAGCGAACTTTCTACCTCCGGCACGCTATGGCTGCGCTGTTATAGATGAGATCTGGACAGGCCCGAGCAAACCCGATGGCAGCAAGGGAGAATCCGCACTGTAGGGTTTGACATCGGTCGACGTATATTTTGTGGTGGCGTCCGGTTGTTGGTCGCCGATCAACCGGTTCACCCAAGCGTTAGTTACTTTGATCGTGACCTCGTTGTCTCCGGGCTTCAGTGCACCGGTTGCATCGACGCGGTAGGGGGCATGCCAAACGGTGCCGAGATTCTTGCCGTTTACCGTAACATCGGCAAGATTCTTCACCGAGCCAAGATCAATCCAGAGTTGAGCATTCTTCTTGAACAGGCTTTCGGGGACGTGAACTGTCTTGGTGTAGGTTCCGCTGCCGGAGAAATATTTCACGCCAGCGTTGGTGCTGTCGCTCCATGAGATCAGATTGGGCAGCGTGATGGATGGGGGCGCGCCAAGATCAGGCGTGAAGCTGACGGTCCAGGGGCCGTTTACGGTGACGACTCCTGCTGAGACCGGGGCCGGTATCGTCCGCGCCGGCTGGGTTGTCGGCTTACGGAAGACGACGAATACGGTTCCCCACGGTTCCATCTGCAGAGGCAGTGTTGTGCGGCCATCCGCGATTTTGTAGGAAACAGGCTGCGTCGTACCGGTTTCGGCATACCACAGCATCGGGATCTTGCCAGTCACGCGGAAGCTTGCGTCTACTGCTTGATCATGATCGCTACGATTGTCGACGAAGTAGATGTCGCCATCCGGCAGCTTGCGATGGGCGAATAGGATCCGCGTATCTTTCTCCGGCTTGGTGTAATCGAAATCCGGAGCAACAGCTAGAGTCTGGAAAACGTCCGCCAGGTCTTGACCGGCATACACCGTGCCTTTGCCGACATGATGAACTCCCGTCCCGTCTCCAAATAGTTCTGCGTTTAGTTTTTTAAACTCGACGTGATCATCGGCGATACTTGGATCGTCAATGGGTTGCGGGCCAGCCACAACAGCACCGGCTTCCACGAGCTGGTGAATCGCGCGGAGTACCGGCAGAGACATATGTTTGCTGTAGGGATCGAGTCCGAGTACGCGATAGCTCATACCGCTTCTAGTTGTGATTCGACCATTACTGACGCTCAATTCGTGGATCAATCCATCGGCGTTGATGTAGTCGAAGCCATATCCCGCCGGTACGTTGGGAGCCTTGGTATTGAAGATGGCGGTGAGGTTTGAATCTTCACCATAGAAATAAATCAAGTCGGCATCAAATCGTCCCTGCTGCAACATATAGCTGCTACGCGCGAGATAGCTTACCCAGGAACTTGCATCTTCGGCCCAGGTTTCATTGCGATTGAACCACTGGCCGAAGGGTCCGAGGGTAAGACCTGGCTTGGTACCTTTGCCGACGAGCGGCTGATGTGCGGACTCATGAATGACGAAGCGGTTGATGCCGTTGAGCAACTCCTGATCGGCTGTGGGCTTGAGGGTTGCGGGCGACCAGCCCCAGGGTGCGGCAGCCGCTGTCATGGACTCGGCCGCGGCGATGTTCTGACCGTAAATGTGCGCGACGGATGCAGATTCGCGATCGTCGGCGTTGTAGTTATATTGAATCTCATTGACTCCCGGGACTTGTGTCCACATTGCTCCCATGGGGATGTCGTCGAGCTTTTTGACTTCCATACCGTCCGCGATGAAGGCTCGGCCGGACTCGTGGGACTCGCCATAGTGACCCATGCCGCGTTCTTTCAAAGAGGCCTGAACCTGGCCATAATGCTCGTCCGCGGTGAGATCTGCGATGGTTTTACGAAAATCCCAGAGGAAGGCGTCACTCGCCTCAGAACTTTCCACGATGTGACCGGTGAGAACCGGCATCCAAGGGGTTGGATCATAGCCGCGACGCGTCTTGAACTCGGCGATCATGTCGTCGGTCCAGTTTTGCGAGCCAGCTTCCCAGCTATCGGTGATCACATACTTGATGCCTCGCTTGCCCATGTTGTCCGCACCGACCGTATCTTTATAACTATCGAGGTATTGGCTCATATAGCTCTTCACGTAGGCGCGGTTGAGCTTATCGACTTCCAGCCCGGTAGCCTCCGCGGTTGCGGGGTGGTTGGTGATTCCAAGCAGCGAATAGCCAAAGCGAAGGATGACCCACTTCCCGGGAGGAGGGGTCCAGTCCAGCGTACCGTCGGGACGCATCTTGCTCGTCAAATCGACGACGTCACCTTTCTGGATTACGGCTTTCGGGTCAACCGGGGGAGTTGCAAATTCATACAGATCCGGGACAGGGACGAATGCTGCTTTCTCTTCAAACCTGTCCACCCTTGGACCGGGATGCAGTTCCAGTTCGGCGATTTTGTAGGCCGTAGGAGGCGGACTCATCTTAATGCCGAGGGTCTTGGGGTCCATGTTCTTCGCCCAGGCAGGGAGCGGCGGGGGAGGCGTCTTCGTGAAGACGACGCGGAAATACTTTGCGGTGACAGCAGGAAATGAGACGGTCTGCTCGGGCGCTCCGCCATTCGGAAGCTCTTTCACGGTGCGGAAGGTCTGGCCATCGTCACTAGCCTGGAGCGTCTTCTTTGGGTTCGACAAACCGGCTAACGCGGCGGTGAACCCGCGCACGTCTTTGGTAACGATGGTGATGGCTCGCATGGTCTTGGGCTGCGGAAATTCATACTGAATCCAGGCGTCTGCGCCGGCGGCGGGGATGGCGAGATCAGTTGTCTTGAGCAGATCGCCATCGGTCAGGATCGCGATATCGAGTGCGCCTCCACTTGAGGTTACCGTTGGATGGAGGGATTCGAACGGCGCGTCGATGGCTGGCCTACGATAGGCAATCACGATGGAGTCGGCATAGAACTGCGGAATTGGCTTAGTGCCGTCCGGAGCCTCCAATTCATCATGGATAGGCAGGTTTTGAAAGGCGCCCGTGTTGGCGGGGGGATGTGGCAACACAATGCTGGAGGTCTGGCCGTCCTCCACGTCCGTCTCACTCCATACATATTTTTTCATTCCCTGCGAGGCAGGAACCCAGGGGCCGCCGGTTTCGCTCCATCCCGGGGAACCGGCGATGGCCTCCTCCATTCCGAGTTGGTCGGCGATAGTTGTCGCATAGCGGAAAGCGTCCTTCCACTCCGGCGTCATGTATACGAGGCGATGCGGGACCACCTGGGGCGTTGCCAAGGCGGCATCGAACGTCTGGAAGCCGGCTAGTCCTTCCCGATGCATCCACTCCAGATCCAATTTGATTCCGGGCTCGGAGATATTGCCATTCATCCAATGCCACCAAACTCTCGGCCTTGCGGTGCTCGGCGGATTCTCAAAGCCTTGCAGCAACGGGTCCGGCTTGGTTTGTACTTGCGCTCCGATGCCCCTGCCTCCGCAGAGAAGCGAGATAGTCAGGACTGCGGTCGTATAGCGTTTCGTCATGGGAGATCCCCTTCAAACTATCTGTCGCGGCTTCGATCAGAACGCGGCCAGCAACCAGGCAGCGCAATTTTCGGCTCCAGAAACACACACTCTGATATCACACTGAGAACCAATAGAGCAAATATGTCATTAGAGACACATTCATCCAATACGCACACCCAGCAGGAGACGCACGCGCGGTGGTCCATCCGCCCGACTGCATAGCTTGACAACAGATTTAGACCGTCAGTATGCTTTTGCGTTGGATGGAAATTGTTTTTCTTTTGGAATACAAGCTTGCTGGGCGTTCATCGCCACCATTTCATGAGAGCGATGTAGAGACAACCCAAATGCCTCGGAGTGTTTCGGATCCGGGCCTCAATCCAGCATCGTGCAGATCGATTTCCAAGGCATTGGAGGCTTCGTGGAGCGGCGGGAAGTCCTGAGACTTGCAGCATCGACAGCATTCGCCTGGGCGTCACGTCCTGTTGCATCGATCCTTCCTGCATCGATCCCGATCCTCGATGCTCATATTCATTTGTTCGATACACGCCGCCCGGGTGGAGTTCCCTGGCCGGAAACGAGCGATCCCATCCTTTATAAGCCAGCGTTGCCAGAGCGCTATGCCGCGGTGGCGAAGCCTCTCGGCGTTGTTGGCGCCATCGCCATTGAAGCCAGCCCGTTACCCAGCGATAACGACTGGGTGCTTGAAGTCGCGGAAACGAATCCGATGATCGTGGGGATGGTCGGCGACCTTGTTCCGGGCTCGCCTTCTTACCTGCGTGAGCTGGAGCGACTGCGTGCCAATCCTCTGTTTTTAGGGATTCGGTATGGAAATCTTTGGAATCGAAATTTGGGATCAGATATGAAGAAGCCAGGATTCATCGCTGGCCTCAAGAGACTTGCCGAATTTGGCCTCGAATTCGATAGTGCCAACCCAAATGCGGAGTTGATCCGCGCGCTCGCCGATGTAGCGGAGCGAATTCCAGATTTAACCATAGTGATTGATCATCTGCCGTCGTCGCCAATACCGACAGCAGCGCCCGACCGGAAGGAGTATTGGTCGGTGTTGCGCCACCTGAGCGAAAATCCTCGCGTGTTCATCAAGCTGTCAGAAATTCCGGTTCGCGTCGATGGGATTGTGCCGGATGGTCAAGCTTTTTATAAGGCGAGGCTCGATGGTATATGGGATGTCTTTGGAGAAGACCACATTTTGTATGGGAGCGATTGGCCAAATAGCGATCACCTGGCGACCTATGACGAGACGCTCACGATCGTACGCGGTTATGTTGCGCCCAAAGGCCGTAGCGTCTGCGAGAAGTTTTTCTGGAAGAACTCCATTGCGGCCTACAAGTGGCATCGGCGACTGCGAAACCAACCTGCGCCGTAAACCTCCACGGCAAGGGTTGATGCTTAAGGCTAAAGTTAGCCATTCAGCAAAGACTGCTCGTTCCCCAGACTCATCCCAAAGAGTTCCGGAAACGCTCATTTGCGCAAGATAGGGGCTCAATCCTACCGATTTTCGGAAAGGCTCCCTCACTTCAACGGATTCTTCGATGCGAAGCGCAATATGCCCAGAGAGGCCGGCCACCCGAAGCACGAATCTGGTTCCTCGATGAGTGCATTGCCCCGCGGGCCACAGCTAACATCGATTCCAATCGAGCCTGGGCGGATCACTGAGCATTGCCGACTTGCAGTTATCAGCCCTACAAACTATCGGGTAAATTCCATTCGGCGATTTCTTTTGCCAAGTCCGCAGCATTCCCATACCGATGATCGGAAAGAATCGATCCGATATTGCGGATACACCCTAAATGCCGCAGTTCAGGACACCTGATATCCGACTCTTAGATCTCTTCTAGATGAGGTCATCTTTCCTACTGCGGTAAGGTGTCGCGGGCGCGGACGATGCGGATGTCGTGGTCGGTGAAAGAGGCGTGGGTCTGGGGGATTTCATAGCGCGGCATGTGGCAGGAAGCGCAATCGTGCGCGCCGACTTTGCAGGCCGGTGCAGTGACGTGGGGCTGGGTTGGCTCGTTCGCGCGTCGGCCATTGAGGGCGCGATGGCAGGCCAGGCACTTTATGTCGTAGGCGGCTGTTGATTGAACGAGCGGCTGGTGCGGGTTGTGACAGGCGATGCAGGTGATGCGCGGGTCTCCGGCGGTGCCCCAGCAGCGGCTCATTTCTAGGCGATACGGTTGGAAGCGGACGACAACGATTCCGATGTTCGCGGGCATGAGCATTGTGACGTCGGACCAGGTGCGGTGGCAGGCTCCGCAGAAGTCGACAGAGTCGGTAGGCGACATGGATGCGGGATTGGTGATGGTCGCGGCGGACATGTCGTCTTGGCCGGCGGTCATGGTGGCGACATGTTTTGCGCCGGGACCGTGGCAGGCTTCGCAGGTAACTCCGGGAATAGCTTTTTCTGGCTGGAAGCTATCGGAGACGACGGCTTCGGTTGTGTGACAACTAAAGCAATGCTGGGCGGTGTCAGGCTTGAGGGGATCACCTAAGGCTTTTTCGAGTGTGCTGGGGAGTTCGGTGGAGTGCCCGGTGGTGATATCGAGCGCGTGAAGCGAGGCGTAGTAACTGAGACGCGACTCGGTGTACTGGCCGCTGGATTCGAGGATGTAGGTCTGGCCGTATTCTCCGTTGCCGAAAGCCCATGCGATGGGTTGTGCGGCGGTTGCGACTCCGTTGCTGACGGAGGAGTTGTTGTGGCGGATGGCATAGGTGTAGGGGCCCTCGTGGAAGGTCATGTCGGGGTGTTCCGCGAGGAGCGGAGTGTTCTCGGCGCGCGCTGCGGCGTGGTACATGGGCGTGCTATGTTGCGTGGCGACAATGTTGATGTGGCACTTGGCGCAAGCGGCTTCTCCGACGTAGGCATTTGCGGGAGAGATGCCTTTGGTGGGCCACCAGCCGGGACCCTGCATGCGGTCGAGCGTGGTGAGGCTGAGTCCAGGGATGGGAGCGGCTGTCTGGGCGATGCATAGAGCTGAGGCGGCGAGGGCTAGCGTGAAGAGAGGGACTCGAGCTTTGAGGGTGCGCCGCATGCGAAGAGTTTCATCTTGCTGGCTACGAAATTCGGGTTGCCTCATGTCTCGCCCTTGAGGTACGTGAGGATTGGCACGGCTTCGGCAGAACGCTTTACCTGAGTTGCAAGTCAAAGCTCTCTGAACGTGCGGGGATGGTAATGGCAAATCCGTGGTCAATCGGCGAAGCGGTTGATTGAATAGGTTTGCCATTGAGCGATGCCGTGTTCGCGGAGGGCGTCCATCCATAGATTTCGATGCGAATTTCTTTCCACCAGGGTGGATACGTTCCTTCCTGTGGGCCTGCGCGCAGGTGAAAGCCGTCCGATGCGATTTGACAGGTGAAGTTTATGCGCAGGTAAGCGCCATCTTTATAAGCGTAGGTGCGTCCATCGTCCTGATAGACGCTACCGTTGCAGTCGTCTCCAGCGTAAACGCGAAGTGACAACGGGCCTTGTGGGATTTGATTCGTGCTTTCAACCAGTGGCGCGATGGGGAGGATAGAGCCTGCGCGAACGAAGACGGGAAGGTTTGCGAGAGTCGGTACGACCGGGATGGAAAGTTGAACCTGAGCGGATGCGGGCAACGCCGGGCTGGGGCCGGGATCGGGCGGGCCCGGATTTCTGACTTTCTCTCCGGTCCAGTAGTCGTACCAATCAGCCGAAGGAAACTCGATGGTATAGCTGTCGGTTTGGTCGGGGTAGGGCGACGGGGCAATCAACAGATCGTGTCCTAGCAGAAATTCGCCGGAGGCTGGATTGTCGATGTCGATTGGATGACGGTCGGGAGCGGCGTTGGGATATTCGAAGAACAGTGGGCGAATCATGGGAAGGCCAGTGCGTGAAGCTTCTTCCGCGAGGGTGTAGAGGAAGGGCATGAGGCGGTAGCGTTCTTCGATAAAGCGGCGGCGGATAGCTTCCTGCGCGGGGCCGCCGACCCATGGCTCCTGATCGCCGGTTCCGGCCTCGGTATGATCGCGGTCGATGGGCTGGAAGGCAGCGATTTCAAGCCACTTGGTTAGCAGATCGGCGGATGGCGTTCCGGCGAATCCGCCTACATCCGCCCCGCTGAAGGCGAACCCGCTGAGGCCGAGATTTTTGAGCATGAAGGTTGTCATGCGGAGATGGTTCCAACTGCTGCTGTTGTCTCCGGTCCATGTAGCGGCATAGCGCTGGCCACCTGGGTAGGTTGCGCGAGTGAGCACAAAGGGGCGCAGATTGGGATCGAGCGTTCTCAGCCCCTCGAAGGTGGCGCGTGAATTTTCCATGCCGTATACGTTGTGAATTTCAGCGTGCGTTGCGGTTCGCTGGGTGAATCCCGACTCGTCGATGCGATGGACAACATCGAGGGGCATGGTGTGCGTGGGCGTCTTGAAGATGGAAGGCTCATTCATGTCGTTCCAGAAACCTTCGATGCCGAGCTTGTGAAAGTTCCCGTAGAGCGTGCCCCACCAGGCGCGCGTCTGCTGCTGCGTGAAGTCGGGAAAGACGCTGGGGCCAGGCCAGACGACTCCGGTGTAGACGGAGCCATCGGGGTTCTTCACAAAATGATCGCCGGCCATCCCGCTGTCATATGGGAAATAGTTCTGGTCGGAAAGCTTTGCAATGTGAAGGTCGGTAATGGCGACCACGTGGAAGTTCTGTGCCTTCAGCTTCGCGATCATGCCGGAAAAATCGGGAAAGGCTTTTGTGTCCACCGTGAAAGGACGATTCTTTTCCTGAAATCCGATGTCGAGATAGATGGCGTCGGCGGGGATGTGATCGTCGCGGAGGCGCTGTGCCACCTCAAGCACCCGCGCCTGCGGAGTGTAGGTATAACGCGATTGCTGGTAGCCGAACGACCACATGGGCGGCAGGGGCGGCCTTCCTGTGAGCCACGCATACGTCTCAACCACTTGCTTTGGAGACGGCCCATAGAGGATGTAGTAATTCAGCGGGCCGTTTACGGCGCCGAAGGAGTAGATCCCGGGGATCTCTTTGCCAAAATCGAAGCTCGTGCGCCAGGTGTTGTCGAGGAAGATGCCGGATGCGATACCGGCTTG
The DNA here is from genome assembly GCF_009765785.1 of Granulicella sp. L46. GTDB lineage: Bacteria > Acidobacteriota > Terriglobia > Terriglobales > Acidobacteriaceae > Granulicella. The sequence goes on along the minus strand of NZ_LMUT01000025.1, from coordinate 628,792 downwards.
ATAGATCATAAAGAAGGGAATGCTTTTGTAGATGGGGTCGGTCGATTCCTCAAAACGGTATGCGTCGGTGTTCCAGAGCGAGAAGGCTTCTTCGCGCCGGTCGAGCGGACCGGTTTTGTCGCCGAGGCCGAAGTAGTGCTCGTCGAGCGGCATCGATTTGAAGACGCGGAAGCTGGTTCCTTCAAAGCGGGCGGGCAGCGCGTCCTGTTGCACGATTTTTCCGGAGAGATCGCGCACCGTAAGTTGCAGCGTGCTTTTGTCGATCTCAATATCGAGCGCGGCGGTGCGGAAGCCGAACGACGTTGTGGAGGATTCGGGCTTCACATTGACGTGGCTGCGGAGAGCATCCGGCAGAACAGCCCACGACGCATTTTCCGGCAGGGTGCCATTGGGCACGATGCGAACTCGGATGACGTTGTCGCGCAGCGCAATAATCTCTTCGCTCGCGGAGCCGTCTGCGATGGCGACTCCGTTAGCCAGCGCGGTGAAACCGGTGGCGCGGTCGAGGACAACCAAATCTTGCCTTCCAGGAGTCTGCTGGGCATGGAGAACGAGGGCCGAAGGCGCGAGACATAACGAGAGAGTCGCGCTTAAAGAGCAAAACTTTCGCATTCGTATCCTCGAATAAAATCATTTGGGAGGTGAAACCCATTTGGTTTGGGCAGTCATTTTGGGGGCTTGGAAATTCGCGCGGATCGGAGCAGTTACGGCACGTCATCGGTGCTGGCGGGGTGCGAATCCTGCACCGCGATCACCGCGCTTTCGCGCCGCTTCTGCTGGAGGACTTTCATTTGCTGGATGGCGACGGCCGCGTCGGCAGTGTCGCCGAGCTTACCGTACAGGCGTGCGAGCTGGTAATGAATGCTGCCGTCCTGATCGCTATCCACTCCCAGCTTCAGCTCGCGTAGCGCGTCTTGCATTTTTCCGTCGGCCGCGTAGGCTTCACCCAACATAGCGTGAACATGTGGCAGCATCTGCGGCTTGGCATTGAGGGCCTTGAGTAGATATGGCTCCGAGTCAGAGAAATTGTGCTGAGAGATTAATGCTTCTCCCATCAGGAGATTGATCTCTGGATCGTCTGGACTCTGGGCGAGAGCCTTACGCGCAATTTCAATGGTCCTGGCGGTGTTCGCGTCGTCGAAGTATGCAGTTGCCAGGCCGAGCAGGGCGGCAGCATCGTTGGGAGAAAGGTCGAGAGCCTTTGAGTATTCTTTCTGCGCATCGTCGTAGCGTTCGCGCTGGCGGTAGATGTCGCCGAGCAGGATGTGGCTGCGCGCGGAGTCGGGTTCGAGCTGCTGGAAGCGTGTGAGCGATTCAAATGCCAGCTTTTCATTCGCCTTGATGGACCAGTAGAGCGCCTGCGCTTGTGGATGTGAGGGCAGTGATTGAAGCGCGCTTCCGGCGTCGGAGGTCAGCGTGTAGTCGCCAGTGAAAAACGAACAAGCAGCCAGCGTCTCGAGGGTGGCGGCGTTGCCGCTGTTCAACGAATCATTTAGAAGGCCGGCGCAGCGGGCGTATTGTCCCGACTGATACGCCTGGCGGCCTTGATCGTGCGCGGCAATCCGGGATGGCGCTGTATTCTGAGCGGTGGCTGACTCTTGCGCTGCATCCGAAGGCGCCTGCATTGATTGAATGATTGCAGCGTAAATTTGATGATCGACTTTACCGGTGGATTGCTGCTGTGCAAGCTCATTCAGAAAGCTCTGAGCATGATCGGGGGCGATGCCATCGAAGAGCAGCGGAGCGCTGAAAGCGAAAAATCTGTGATCCCTGTTCCAGAGTTCCTGGAGTAGTGAAAGTGCAGCTTGATTGTCTCCCGCATCGATGCGCAGACGCGCTTCTCCTAGAATGGCGAGGGAACATTCAGGATGCCGGCTGCGCTCGGCCGTGAATTGCAGCGCTGCATTTTGCGCATCTCCTCGCTTGAGGGACAAAAAGCTTGCCTCCGATCCCATACAGGGAGGCTGATCGGCTGCTGCGAGAATGCTTTTGTAGAGATCTGCGGCTTCCTTATAGCGAGCCTGCTTCACCAGCGATTCGGCATAGAGGGCTTTGGCGTACGAGGTGTCGGCGTATTTGCCGGTCATGGCGCGCGCATCCTCTTCCACCAGATCGAGCTGGGCGATTCCGAGATCGAACCACGCTGAACCCTTTTGTGGATCGAGGTGGGTTGCGCGGCGCAGCTCTCGGATGGCCTGGGGGTATTCGCCCAGCGAAGAATAAGCACGACCAAGCGTCAGAGGTGGAAGAGGATCGGCTGCGTTCATCTTTTCCGCCTTTAGGAGCAATGGAAGGGCTTCTTTCGCGTTTCCCGCTCGCACATAATCGATGCCAAGAAAAAGATTTGGAACATAGAGCGATGGCTTCTGCCGGAGGGTTTCCTGAAAGCTCCGGATTGCTTCGGAATACTGCCCGGATTCGTGTTGCATGAGCCCGAGATTGGCGCGCAGCTCCGGGGTATTGGGGCGAAGTTTGACTGCCTGTTTGAAATATTCCGCCGCAGCGGCATAGTTGTTCGCAGCTTGCGCTTGCTGCGCTGCCGCCAGCAGAGACTCAAGACTGGAGGGTTGGTCCTGCTGGCCGAATGAGCGTCCGGCCAGCAGGAGAAAGATTAAGAATGTGAACCATCGTTTCAATGCGGATTTACCAATAAAATTTCCCCGCAAGCTGAATATTTCTAGAGGGGAACGTGTTTGTGATCTGCCCGAAGTTACTCGCGCAGGACGAGGTCGCATTGGGATCGCAACCACTGTAACCCGTACCCGATGGCGAGTAGAAGTTCGGATGGTTGAAGGTATTAAAGGTTTCGAAACGGAACTGGATTCTCATCGTGTGGGGGAGGTACCAGTTTTTGTAGATCGCGGTATCCCAGTTCTGGTAGTGCGGTCCGCGCAGGTCTGAGAAGAAGCGCGGAACATTGCCCCAGGTGTCACCACCGTCGATAGCCAACTTGGCGAAACTGAAGGCCGCGGTATTGAACCACTCTTTAATAGTGGGGTGGGGGACATGCAGGCTTCCTGTGTAGTCAGGCCGTGGGTTGCCGCCGAAGGTGTTGATGTCATTGCCGGAAATGCTGATCGGGATGCCCGTCTTGAAGGTCGCGATTCCGGAAATCTCCCAGCCGCCGAGTATCGCGTCGGCAGTGCGACTCATGCCCGAACCGTAAGCTCTGCCATGGCCAACCGGCAATTGATAGATGTAACTTGCGACGAGGCTATGAGGAATGTCAGAGCCGTCGACGCTCTTTTCAGCAGCCAAGTTGTAGTTGTTGGCCGGGCCGCTGTTTCCGTTGTACGACCAGCTCTGGTTGCCTTCGACGTTATCGAGGAACTTGGAGTAGGTGTAGGAGATCATCGCGGTCAGCCCGTGGGTGATGCGGTGATTATATGTAATCTGCAGGGCGTTGTAATCGGAGAAGCCGACAGGGGCGTCGGTTTCACTTACGCTGGCCAGGCAGTATTGCGGGTAAGGTGAGAGGACTTGCGCTTCCTGTACGGTCGGACCGTTCAGATTGCAACTGCTCGACGTAATGGAGCCGTAGAACGGATTGGGGACTTGTGCCTGGAGAGCTGCTGTACCCATCGACAGGTACTGCGGGTTCAACTGGTCGTGATCATAACCGCCCGTAATCATGCGCGTACCACGGTTTCCAAGATAGTTGATGTCGACCGAATCATTCGGCGTGATGGCGAACTGCAAGCCGAATACCCACTGCTGAACATAGGGAGACCGGCGGCTTCTCCAGACGCTGCCTAACCCGTTGCCGACTTGTTGGTATTCGCCCTGGGAGTTGCCAGTGATCTGGTTGTAGGTGTTATCCCAGGGGTCGCTGGTGCTGATGTTCGGATTGGGATTGATTCCGCCGTTTAGGCTGGTGTTAGCAAACGTGGTTGCTGAGAAGCCATCCGGATCGCCAGGAAAGCAGCAGGTAACGGCTTGCGGATAGAAGATGCCATAGCCGCCATGGATGACGAGCTTGGGCACCACCTGATAGGACAAGCCGAGGCGCGGCGCCCAGTTGTCATAGTTGGGGTTGTAGGCATAGCGGTTTCCGGGTCCGAGAAACTGGAGCGCGCCGAGGTGCGGCGTGTTGACCGCGTAGCTGATGGGGTTTAGAACTTCGGGGTTGAAGATGGAGGCTTCATTGCCCCGATAGGTGACGGGGGTCTGAATCTCATACCGAATCCCAAGGTTGAGCGTAAGCTTGGGGGTCGGTCTCCAGTCGTCCTGCACATACTCGCCGATGAGGTGGTTTGAGACCAGCGGGTTGTAGGCCGTTCCAGCGCTTGCCGAGTCCAGTGTGCCGAGCAGCGCCTCCGCTACGCCATTACCGCTGGCAACGCCTGATCCAAAGGAAGGATTCGGTCCTGCAGTGAAGCCTCCGTTGAACTGCAGCGTGTCCTGGAAGTAGTTGTGCTGACTATCCACCTGCTCCACTCCCATGATTCCGAAGTTGAGCGTGTGTTTCCCAAATATTTTGACGAAGTCCACCGCCACCGAGCCGATGGGGCCGTGGTTGGTGACCGCCTGTTGATTGTTGCTGCCCGGACCAAGCGGGGACTGGCTACCAACGTCAACAATCGGGAACAGGGGGTAGGTCTCCGAGACATACGGCGGAAGTCCGAGTTCTCCAGACGGATCGAATCCGAACGACTGGTTATCCGAAGTTTCATGCCAGAGCTGGACGCCCGCGGTAATGTTCATGGTGAAGGTGGGGCTGAATACTTTCGATAGCCCTGCCCACATACCCCACCGGTTGTTGGGGCGCTGGTTGCCGGGACCTGCGGGATCACTGCCCCAGTTCTCTGCCGATCCTGTCTTGGTTTCTTGCTTGTAAGAGTAGCGGAAGTACGCCCGGGCCGTGTTGGAGATGTTGTGATCCACACGGATCAGGTATTCGTTGGAGACGGCAGGCGCGGCTCCCGATACAACCAGGTTGTTGGCCAATCCGGAAAGAGTCGCTTTGGGGTAATAGCTCAACAGCTTGGAACCCACGGGATCAGGGGTGTAATTGACAAGGTTGCTGAGGATGTTGCCTGGAATGGGATCGCGGATGTAGCAGGATGGATTGCATTGTCCGTCATTGTTTACTGCGCCGGGCGTAACGCCGACCGTGATCTGGTGCGCGCTGCGGGGATCGTAGATCTGTCCGGGATAAATCGGACGGCCTAGATCATCGTGGCCTGTCGGTTGCGAGCCTAGAAGCTCGGAGAAGTTGCCGTTGAGAAAGTTGGAATCGGGGACCGTATATGTGGCGATGCTTGGAGTGGTTACCTGGTAGTGCTCGTAAAGCCCGAAGATGAATGTCTTCTCGCGCTGCTTATAGATCTTGGGGATGTAGAGCGGACCACCGGCGGACAGGCCGAACTGATTACGGCTGAGCTTGGCAATCGGCGTATCGTCATGATCGGCAAACCAGAGGTTGGCGTCGAGAGCCTGGTTGCGGTAGAACTCGTAGGCGTCGCCGTGGAAGGAATTGGTTCCAGACTTGGTGACGACGTTGACCACATTGCCGGTACTCCATCCATATTGAGCGGTGAAGGAGTTGCTCTGGATTTTGAATTCCTGAACGGCATCAACCGAGGGCACATAGATGACCGCGCCCCATTCCGGATCGGTATCCCAGGAGCCATCGAGCATAAAGGCCGAGGTGCCAAAAAAGCCGCCGCCGAAGTTGAGGAACGAAATGTCCTGATCGGCGTTGTCCGTGCTGTTGCTGCCGCCGCCGAGCAGCATTTGACCTTCCGAGGTATTGTTCACCGAAGAATTAAGTGTGGTAAGGCCGTAGACATTGCGTGTGTTCAGGGGGAGTTCTACGATCTGCTTGGCGTCAAGGTCCGCCGAGACATTAGCGTTATCGGTGTTGAGCTGAGAGGCCTCAGCGTTGACGCGTATCTCCTGGCTCATTGACCCAATCACCAGGGCAACGTTCTGCGTGGCTGACTGGCCAGGGTCGAGTGAGATTCCTGTCTGCTGATAGGTCTCGAAGCCCTTGGCCGCAATCGATAGGGTGTAGGTCGAAGGCGCAAGTTGGGGGAAGGTAAACCGTCCGATCGCGTCGGTAGTATAGGTCCGGTTGACGCCGTTCAGCGTACTGGTAAGTTTTACCACCGCCTGCGGCACGACCGCACCCGACGGGTCGGTGACAGAGCCGCTGAGCGTTGCCGTGGTTACCGCCAACTGGGCCTGCAACCCGATGGAGCAGCACATTAGAAATGCAAACAGGACGGCGGCTCGAGTGACGCATGTGAGTATCTTTGCTTTCAAAGTGGTGCCTCCAAATAGGTGACATCGAAATGGACTTGCAGCTCGCCCTGGCCTTACGGCATCCCGTTCAAACCGAAAGAACATATGTCTCCAGAGCTCACCCCTTGTAGATGGGGAAATTACGGCATGACAAGGCCTTTACGGCATTGCGTCAGGTTCCTATCAGGTAAAGTTCATTGCAAGTCTCTTGTTATCAGAAATTTCGCGGAAGCCAACTAACGGAAGTCAGTCGAGGTCTTATCGTTTTGTCACCACGACGAAGGCAATATTCCGGTTGGTTGAAGCCTCCATCCGCCGGTGGAGGACGATCTCCACAGGATGAGGGACGCGCGGTGGCCCTCGCATGATCGATGTTTGATCCCTCTCGCACACTGCCTGTAGTTGCGAACCCATCTGCGGAGTGTTGTGATGGGGGGAACCTTTTTGGAGTCTTCTGATGAGTTGGTGGCATAACCGGTATCCTTCCCGTCCTGTGTACGCGAGCTGTGCGCGGGTGCGGGCGGCAATGGACGGCCTTGGGAGGTTCATGCGACCTAGCCTGTCGGCAGCGGTGACGCTGCTTGTCTGGGGGATGCTGGCTCCGTGCGGGGGAAGCGCTCAGTCCACGACATCGGGCAAGCCACCCGCAGATTCGCAATCGAACACGCCCGATGAAGGCGCGCAGGGGGCGACCACGGGGATGAAAACCGGAGGTGCCCACGCGGCCATATACGACCAGCAACTCCGCCCAATTACCGCAGGAGGCTTTGTGAAGAGCGGCCCGGTGCTCTTCAAGGACATCGCCAAGCAGGCAGGCCTAACGAGCTGGCACCATGAGATGGGTACGCCGGACAAGCGCTTTATTATCGACACGATCGGATCCGGAGTTGGCCTCGTGGACTATGACAACGACGGCTGGATGGATATCTATATGGTCAACGGCTCAACCTATGACGCCATGACCGGCAAGACGATCCCGCCCCATGCAGCGCTCTTCCATAACAATCATGACGGAACGTTTACCAATGTGGCGGAACAGGCCGGAGTGACGAACGACCGGTGGGGGTTTGGCGTGGCCATCGGTGATTATGACAACGACGGCTGGCCGGATATCTATGTGACGAACTTCGGGAAGAACAGGCTGTATCACAATAACCACAATGGGACCTTCACCGATGTGGCGGAGAAGGCCGGAGTTACCCTGGGAAACTGGTCTACCGGTGCGACATGGGGAGATTACGATGGCGATGGAAAGCTGGACCTCTTCGTGCCCGGTTATGTCCATTACGACATGGCTGATCTTCCTGCTTCGGTCGGCAAGACGATGGCCGGATGCCAGTTTCGCGGGATGAACGTAATGTGCGGCCCGCTAGGGCTGAAAGGCGAGTCCGACCATCTCTTCCACAACAACGGGGATGGAACCTTTACCGATGTGAGCGAGAAGGCCGGGGTTGCGGACAAGAACGACTACTATGGGCTGTCGTCGGCCTTTGTCGATGTGAACAACGACGGAAAGCTCGATCTGCTGGTGGCTGACGATTCGACCCCGAACTATCTCTACATCAATAAGGGCAATGGGACGTTTGACGACGTCAGTTACGTCTCGGGGTATGCGCTGAACGGGGACGGGCGCGAGACGGCTTCAATGGGCATTGCCATCGGAGACTATGAGAACAACGGGCTGCTCGACGTGTATAACACGACCTTCTCGGACGACTACTACCCGCTCTACCGCAACAATGGAGACGCCAACTTTACCGACGTGAGCTACGAGATGGGGATCGCCGAACCGACCATTCCGTTCCTTGGCTGGGGCACGGCCTTTGTCGATTACGACAACGACGGATGGAAGGACTTGCTGGTAACCAATGGGCACGTCTACCCGTCAGTCGACCACCGTGCATGGGGGACCTCGTGGGCGCAGCGGCCGCTGCTGTTCCATAACAACGGGGGCAAAAAAATCGAGCTGGTTCCGGCGGTGGAAGGCACCGCGCTGGCAACCACCTATGTGGGTCGCGGCATGGCGATCGGAGACTTATTCAACGACGGCAAGATGGACGCGGTCATCAATGTGATGGATGGACCGCCCGCGCTGCTGCTGGACGTGTCCCCAGACAAGCACAACTGGATCGACATCAAGCTGGTGGGCGGACCGAAGAGTCCGCGGGACGCGATTGGCGCGACGGTGTACCTCACGGCCAACCACATGCGCCAGCGGGGCGACGTGATCTCGGGAGGCAGCTATGCTTCCACCAATGATCCGCGACTGCACTTCGGGCTCGGCGACGCTACTGTCATCGGCGACGTCGAGGTGCATTGGCCGAGTGGAGCGAAGGAACGATTTTCCGTTTCCCAGATTGACCGCGTCGTCACCTTGGCAGAGGGCTCCGGCACAAAGTTTTAGTGGGCGTTTCGTGGACCGTTCGAACCGCGGCGTAGAAATTCCCAGCCACTTAAATTGTGGGTTCTGAAACAGGATCAGTAGATTCTCTGTCGATTTCTACCAGAAGTACATTGCGACAATCTTGGGCGGGGAGGAGCTACCGTCGATGATTTCGGTGCTGAGGACGAACTCCATGTTTTTGCCGTTCCAGCCCTTTGGGGCATGGGCCTTGATGGCGTCCATCTCGCCGGGCTGGGTGAGAAATTCGCCGGCGGCGACGGTTCCGCCGCGAGCGATGCCGGCGGCCACGACGGCGAGCTTGCCGGTGTTGGCGTCGCGGAAGCGGGCTACGATCGCGTAGTCGCGATAGCTGTGCGTGGTCTGCTGAACCTGGCGGTCCACGCTCCAGCGGAGTTGCTCGTGTGACTGCGTATCCTCGATCCAGAAATGGGTCATGCCGGGATCGTTTCCGAAACGATAGCGAAGATCGCGGGTCATGCGTAGCGTCCAGGTGTTGTCAAAGGCACCGAGGAATATTGTTGGGCCATTGCGCAGATCGCTCAGCGTGGCCGTATCTTCACCCAGCAGGGTGTAGTGGCGGCGGCGCATCTCGAGAAGACCGGAGAGGCTCATCAAGGGCTGGAGATCGTCAAGGACCACACCGCGCATTTGCTCGTCGAGGTGCTGCTGCTGGTTGGGCGCGGAGGCGTCGAGCAGGGTTTGCCCGCTGAAGGGGCTCTGTGGAAAGCAGAGAGAGATGGGGTCGGTTGAACCGAAGACGGGTGCCCAGAACTGATCCAGGGTGGTTGGACGCGAGTCTACCCAGAGCCAACTGCCGACCAGCGATGCGCATAGCAGGACGCCGACGAGAACCAGCCACCAGGCATGAAATCGCCAGTGGGCCGTATACAGTGGCAGGTCTCCGGCGATGGCCTCTTGCCCGGATGGAGCGTGGGGGGATCCGTTCAGGGGAGGGGCGAACGGCAATTCGGTGGATGGAGCGGCCGGCGCGATCGAGTCAGCGCATGGCCACTCGAAGTGGGGGATGTAGGAGCCGGGCAGAAGGGAGATACGGAGCTCATCGGGGCTCTCGGTGTTCTGGTAATACTGAGCGATGCGCTTGCGGATCTCGGCAGCAGTGACCCGGACGATGGGGTCGGAAGTGGTGTCGTAGCCGGAGTGGCGGCCAAAGACTTCGATGCCTAAGGTGCGCTCCTTGAGTTGGTCGCCGCGACCTTCGAGTTCCTCCTGGACGATGAAACGGAGAAAGCTGGGAAAGCGCTTACTGTGGGAGAAGTACGGATTATCGAGAAGACGATCCAATTGACGCAGGATGTCAACTTTCTGATGCTCGCCATACACGGTCGCCGAAGCGCCCTCGTAGTCCGCCATATATCTCGATATCTCGCCAGTGGCGGATTATACCGTTTCGGTAGGGTTTTGTCGCAGGCCCCCAAAACGATAGTTTCCCAATATTTTGGCGATTCTTATCGGGATAAGAATTGCGCCTACCAAAAAGGCCTAGACATTGGCACGTGCGGAAACCATAACTGGGCGGTCGCCTGTGGTGTCATTCCCGTCTCTCCGGTGACTGTTGAGTGCTTGCTAACACCTTTGGGCCTATCGCCACCATCGGACATGCAAGAATGCTTGTACCTGATGTCTTGGCGAACGGGCGACAAGATTCGGTGGAGCTTGCATCTCTTTATATCTGGGGGCAACTTTCGATTACAAGTTCGCAATTTCAAGGGCGGCGAGAAGCCCGTGAAGTCTAGCGACTGGGTCATCATGAACTTGTGCGTAAAGACTCCGCGATTCGCAGACACACAAAAAGAACAGCGCGAGGAAACAAAGACCAGGCAATCGAGAGGGCCACTGCCTTGAAGCATCACCCAACGCATTGGATTCCTTTCGATGATTCCAAACCGCGTTCTGGCCCCTGATATTCGATTCAAACCGGAAGATCACGGTGCTCCCTTCGTTCTCCCATCAAGGCGCGCAATGGTAACGGATCCAACAGCCTCATAATCTGTGTCTATTCCCACGGATCAACTTCTGTGACTGGCAGGGAGCGCTTCTTACGAATGACGGATTCGCGATCCAGCTCAATACAATTCCCATAAGGCGCCTTCAAGATGGAAGCTAGACCTGACAGGCCTTCTCGTCTCACCTCCAAGTCGCCTGCAGAAAGCCTGAATTGTTGCTAATTGCCAGCGATCCCTTTGTTCTGAAGCACTCTAACGACGACTCGCCGATTTTGTTGCTGGCTCTCCGCCGTTTTGTCATTGCCCACTTGCCGACTTTCCCCCATAGCCCCCGGGGCAAGCATGTTGGTTAGAGGGATGTGACCCTGCTGCTGAAGGAACTGTGTGACGCTATTAGCCCGGTCTTCGCTGAGTTTCTGGTTCAGCGATACGCTGCCCACCGATGAGGCGTAGCCTTTTACCTGAATCGTAAACGCCGTGATCGTTTTAGCTTTTTCCGCAAGTTGCATAAGCTGCGGTTTGTATTTCGGATCAATGGTAACTTTCCCGTTGGCGAAGTAAACCGTCACCTCGTCCATGATGTTGTAATCATCCAGCTGTCCGAAGCGCTTGTTTGCCGCCTCAATGGCCGCCATGTTGGCATCGATCTTCGCCTGTGCGGCGGAGAGCTGCTGTTGTTGTTCCTGCATCTCTTTTTGCTGCCGCTCAAGTGCTGCTTGCTGCTGCTCCAATTCAGCTTGGCTCTGTTGGATTTGCTCCTTCGCTGGTTGTAAGCCGGCTTGTATAGTCTGGGCGTCCTCCAAATCATTGCCCTTAAACTTGACCGAATTCGCTACAAATTCGTTTTGAGCGTTATAGGCACCCTCGATTTGCACCTGGAGACCTGGGATCAGCGCGGTGATTGACATTTGTTTGCGTCGCGCTTTGAACACCCCTTGAATTTGCCCGACCTGTGTGGTCTCCGACAGCAACACCACCACCTTCGGGTCGCTTGAGGTCTGCACTGTCATGCTGGCCCCGTTTCGTCCGGTTATGAGTCCGCTCAATTTGGTGGCCTGAGCGGATAACACATGCGAACACAACATCATCGTGAGCAGGGGTGCTGCTAAAGTAACTGCTAGGGAATTTCTCTTCATAGTCCGCTCCTTATATTGCTTTGTGCGAATTCATAGCCAAATGAAATTTCTTTTCAAGCCCTGTCGGCGCTAAAGGCTGAACAGTAGTTGCACATCTGGCCACCGACTCGACAAGACACCCGCAAGAAGCCATTCGACATGCCGGACGTGCCTCTTCGAGGTGAAAGCAAACAGCTGATCGTCATTTCTTTGGGCCTGCTAAGGCTGGTTGCACGAGTGGCAGATCTACAGTAATCGCAGCATGGTCGGATAGAGGTTGGGCAAGGGCTTCGTTCGCATCATCCAGCGTGCGTGCAAAGCTGGGTGCGAAGCGGTAGGCATCAGCTGCTTTAGAGTCGTCTTTTAGGTAGGCCTTCACAAACACCCAATCAAGCTTGAATTTTCCTTTGGCTCCGAGTGTCCGCGGCAACGAGAACGTCGTGACGAATCCTTTGCTGGCGCGCTCGTTCGAATTGCCCAACGTTCCGTCACGGTGATTCACAGAGAGCTCTTCGTCGCCTCTGAAATCGAGTCGCGTACCATCGTCAAAGCGGTACTTCTCCAGCTGGTCAAAGAAATTCTCTTCGGGATTGGGCGCCAATAAAGGAACTCCTGAAGCTGTTGGGTCGCTCTGAAATTTGGCGGACTTAAATGTAAAGCTGACAAGATCCATGACCGCCCCAACCCCAGTGGCATACTTTATTCCCTGCGTAGCCCAAAATGTTGGGCTATTCAGTTTTTTAAGCACCGCCGATTTTATGCTGAGCACCGTACCGTCCCTTCCGGTCGTGTTCATATCACCGGCAACAATCAGCGGGTTACGGATCGGCCGAATCATATCCAGAAGTTCATCTGCCTGTTGAACCCGGCCTTTTGGTGTCGTGCGATTCTCTAGATGGGTTGCGATGATCGTGACCTTCTGCTCGGGAAGTTCTGGAACATCGATGGTTGCAATGAGGTTGGTACGACCTCCGCGACGAACCTCGCGCACAATCGCCTCTCCGAAGATCAAGCTCGCACTCTTACGCTTACCAGCTTCGAGAGCTCCGTACTTCTTCTCGGCGTTATACCAGTCGTAGGCCTGATACTTGAACGGCACAAGCTTTACGTCTCGGAGAGGATAGCGAGATAGGATGGCTGTTCCGTGCATTCCAAGAACGCGGTCTTTATCGACGCTAAATAGCGTCTCCAATTCCTTGCGTTCCGTCTCATTTTTCACATTGGCGAAGGATTGCAGACCGAGGACTTTTGGATCAACCTCTATAAACTCGACTCCATAAGCCCAATTCATCTTGAGCGCATTGGCAAGCTCTTTTACCACCGCCTGATAGTCGGTTCTCTTCATTCCCCAGTCGAGCTCGTTCAGTTCGATCACGTCTGCCGATTGAAGCAAGTCGATCTGTGCACTGATTTCTTCGTCCGTTGGTTTTTTTGTGTCCTCGCCACTCGCAACCTCGGAATGCATCTTGGCAAGGAAACCCTTTTTGTCCGTCAACAATAGCTTAATATCGTCGAGTTCCATGCCCCTCTCGATATTCCACTGGACCAGCCGTAAGGAAGGACCCACACCATTGAGGGCAGGACGAAGAGGTCTTGTTCCGGCGAAGTATGCTTCATTATTTACAAATGGTGTCGTCAACAACGTGTTGAGTTTTTCGGACAGCGCAGGATTGACCGTTTCCTGCTCGTTGAGAGTCACCAGCTCCTGGTAGCTCAGAAACGGGGGGTGCGAGTCGCGAACGTACTTCGCTCCATGATCATTCTGCGCGACGGCGCTCGAACAGACGATCAATGTCGAAATCAACGTCAATCGGCCTGTGACGACAGCTGTCTTTGTACATTTGGCTGCCAGAAGTGATACCTGTTCGAGAGGTACTTCAAATAGCCGTCCAAGCTTCGTCACAGTCTTCTCCTTAGGAACCGTTATCGAGCGCGTACTTGCCTTAAGTTCTCGTGGCTAAACGGAACCCGTCAGAAAAAGTGAATAGATCTAGTGCTTCGAGTTCGATTGAGTCTCTTCGCCGAGTTCGCTACTGCACAATGCCAACCCTCAATAACCGGGAGCTCACTCTATTCGTTACGGCAGAATGACCAACTCGGGCTTGCTGCCGCCAGCCATGCCGTAGACGCTCCCGGACGTGAATGCTCCAGCGTCGTACTTGTAGCAACCCGGGGTTTGGGCCGTCACAGTTATCGGCTTTGCTCCGCCGCCGAGGATGGCATTATCAGAGTCAAAGGGCGAATCTGTTCCGAACGAAATCGAGAACCCGGTGTTCTTGCTCGAGGACATCCAGACTACCTTCGTGCCTGCTTTGATGCAGAAAAACTGATTGTTTTTCGCCTTCGGAAACCCTGGCTTCACGTTTGCGCCATAGCCGGACCGTGTCACATTAACAGTGCACACAGCGGATGCTGATCCGCACGTATTGGCCGCGGTGCACATGGTTTCAGGTTTTGGCTCGTCGCAGACGTACTTGCTTGCCGCATGGGCGACGACGCCACCTAGCAGAAGGGTGGCCGTTGCGATTATTACGCTGTAAGAATGCAGTTGTTTTCTCATCTTCACTCCCTCAATAGAACGTTGACGCGTATCTTCAAATAAATCCACGATGGCGGACTACTTCGGTTCTCCCGTCGGCCAGACGATGACGTTGTTAAGCCTCCAAGGATTGATTCTGAGGTCCCACTGTGGCTCGCCGTCTTTGTTGATCGTGAGCTGGCTGGCTGGATAGAGAACGCCGTCGCTCTTATTTTTGTCCTGGTCGTTGATCCTGATTTCGCCTGCCGTCAGATTGAAGGACTGCGATTGGGTGTTCCAGTAAGATTCGCCGAAAGCAATCCTGCGGTTCGTGACGAAGCGGATGGAACGGCCAGTTGGGGTCTTGGTTTCGTGGATGTAGGAAACATCGAAGCCCAACGTACCTGTGATTGAGATGCGACCGACCGCTTTCATCTTTTCCAGTGCATTGGCCAAGCCGTCATTCTGGCCTTTCTTGAAGGACTCGATCAGAATCTTCTGATCATCGGGAGTGGAATACTGGTAGATGATAAGACTGATCCTGGCGGTCTTTCCCATCTGGGTGCTCGTCCCATAGGCTTGGGCATCAATCGTTTCATACTTCTGGGCAAATCCTGCGACCGCTGATGCAGCCAAAAGCCCTGCAACGATAATTTTCAACTTCAATTGCCTGGATATCATTTTCACTGTTTCCTCCGTTTGAACGTTCAGAGTTGAATGACGTTGAACTGCCGAGTGGCCCGCTTACTGATTCCGACGGCGCGGCGTTCCTCCCGAGCCTCGGGAAAAACGACCGCCTTCATGCCGCTCGAACTGTTGGGTACGCTGGGTTCCTCGTTGGCGAGCTTGCGCGTCTCGATCGAGCTGCTGAATCGTACCTGAAGAGGTTGCAGGCAGTTGTGCTGCGCCGGGCCGGTTGGCCGCGTCCCGGGCGGGTTGCTGGGAAGGCCCCGTACCTCGCGTTGAGGTCCCATTCGTGGCGTGAGGAGTCGGCTTTGGCCCCGTGTCTGCCCAGCCACCATTCTCATATTTTTGCCAATCTCCGCTTGAGTCCTTGCGGTAGACATCGCCATTTCTGCCCGCGTAGACGTTATCGTCCTTACCCTGCGCGACGAACCCGCTATTTCCATTGGCGCCGTTATAACCGACACCCCGGGCTCCCTCAGAGGTGCGAAAGCCTGCTGCGGTTCCGTTGGAGTTGGTCCTGTGCGCTGTCTGCGCCCACTGGTCTCCGCGTATTGCGACAGAACTCCCCCAGTTTCCATAAGCGTTCGAACCCTGGCGAGTTGCTC
>NZ_LMUT01000025.1:406889-613108 GCF_009765785.1 Granulicella sp. L46 | reverse complement strand
TCACGCTGCCATAAGGACCGTATGCCGAAACAGACCTGCCGTATCGGCCCGTTGACGGGTTGTACCACGCCGCACCGGTCACTCCTCCATACGGTCCGTAGGCGCCTCGTGCCACGCCATACGTTCCAGAGTAAGGATGGTAGAACGCGCCGACTCCGTAAGTGATTGGATACGGCCGGTAGATGGGATATCCAAACGGCGGATAGTAATAGTACGGCGGATAGTAGTAGCCCGTGCCATAGGCGATGGTGAGGCCTACCGCTGCCCCTAAGAAGAACATGCCGAGATAGCCCGCCGTATGGTCGGACTCGACCGTGGTTGGAGAAGTCTGGACCTGCGTGACGTATGTGACGTTATACACCGGTGAAGTCGGTGGAATTGTGTAGATCTCCTTCGGTACGGAGCTCGCTACTTTCCACGGACCAGTCGGAGTTGTCGACATAAACCACACGGCTTGAAAACACAGATAGTAAATATCACCAACCTTGATGATCTTGTCCTGCGTATTGGTGGCGTAAGAGAGCGACGTCGATTCAATCGGCTTGAATTGAGGTGACCCGTCGTATTGAACCTTTACCTGGGCCTCAGCTTCCTTTATGTTCACGATCGCGGTCGTAGGAATCTGCGCGAGAAGAACCGCGTCGCTTGCCTCCTGGGTGCCCGGCACCGAAGCGAGCACGTCAGAACTTGGGCCATTGGGCGGAATTTTTGAGAAGTCCGCTGGTAAATCTGCGCCTGCAAAGGTCCATGGTCCATCCAAAGAAACGGAACGGAACCATCGTCCCGAAACCAGGAAATAGTATTTCTGTTCATTCGTTTGAACGAACAAGACGCTCTCCGTGTTGGTCGCACGCGTCAACTGGGTGCCAGGTATTTTGGAATATATGGGCGTACCGTTGAACTGGATCACCTCAGCTGGAACGTTGCTGAAGATTACTGTCGGGGCTGCGCCCGCGGAGCCCTGCGGGGGAATAGCCTTCTTGATTTCCGCCCAGTTGTCGTCAGCGGGAAGCTTGTTCATTTCTTTCGGAAGCTGAGCAGCAACCGTCCATGGACCTTCCAGCTTGGCCGCCGTCAACCATTGCTTTCCGTTTAGCAGGTAATACTTCTTCCCGTCTTTGTCGAACAGCACGGTCCAGTTTGCATTCACGACAAACTCTAGTTTCGTCTTCTCTATGGGCGCGCGCACTTCCTTGTTGTCGATGAGGAGAAGAACGGTCGGTCCCCTGCTAACGAAAATCTTAGGCGGGGTATTGTCCAGTTGAACGGTCGGCGCCGACACTTTGCCTTCCTCCACTTCGGCAGTCAAGCGATCCAGGGAGATGGATATGGTCTTGTCGGGTGCGAAGAAGTTGCGAACCAATTCGGCTAATTTTGCGTCGCCTGCCGCGTCGACAGATGGGAATCGCGCGTCAATCACCTTGATGTCGCTGATCACGACATTGCGCGTCTCTACGTTCGCATCGGTACGCGCCTGGATCGAAACCACACCGGGTGTCGGCTTTCCTCCTACAGGCGTAACCGAGATCGCCATTCGTGCATTCAGGGTGCGGTAGTTCTGCCACTCGTCGATCTGAGGTTGATAGTAGATAATGTGCGCGCCGTTTTGGGTCATCTCACGGGGCCAGCCAATCTCCTGCGCGATCATGAGGCTGGGGATGCCGAAAACAAGGAGTAGAAACGCAACTACCCTTCTCACTTCACTTTCTTGAAATAACCGAAACCTGCGCGTCATTACCGACCTCCGTTTGAATCGATCACCGATACAGGCGCAAAGCACACAGACCTACCCGTTCTATCAAAGGGCGTGCGAATCGTATGTTCCGGGGAAATCGACCGGCAGTCGTTCCCAACTGCCGGCCGTTCCTCGTTATTGCCGCGCCATTGCTACCTGCAGGGCGTGTTCCGGATCGACCAGGTGGTCGACAGCCTCAGCGTCCTCGGCAATGGCAAGCTGGACACCCTTGATGGTGCCCGTAAACTCGTTGCCTCGTGCGCCGTAGTCCGGTGAAACAGGAGATCCTGTATCCACGCCCACGTCGCAGCCGTCATCGGCGGAGAAGACTACCGCTGCCGTCGCGGCAACCTTGCCCTCGCCAACCTTTTTGCCGTCCAAATAGAGAGTCGCGGTGCCGCCCTTGCCCATGCCGCCGCCAGCGTAAGTAAATTCCATGCGAACCTGGTGTTCGCCCGGTGGCAGCGCGTCTGCTGATTCCGCATAAAACTGCTGTATGCCGAGCAGGTTGTAGCAGTACTTCAGCTTGCCTCCCTTTATATAGAGGCTCCATCCGCCGATGTTGCCGCCTTGCGCGATGATTACGCCCTCAGCTCCAGCCTTGGGTATATTGATCTCGGCAGTCACGGCATGCGACTTATTCTTCATGTTGAGGACCGAGTTCTCGGAGAGCCGACCCATATTTCCAAACAGGATCTGGGATTTGCCCTTGATCAAGACCGGCCGACCCGCCAGATCTGAGTTCATCCGCGCGCCGATGTTGTCATCGAGAGGCAGCACATTGAAGCGCGTCGCCTCGATCAGCCACAGTCGTTGCAATTCATGTAACTTTTCAGGCATTTGTTTGGCCAGGTTGTTTGCCTGGCTCCAGTCCTTTGTGGTGTCGTACAGTTCCCACACATCGTCGTCGAATGCAGGCGTCTTCTCACCCTGGAGTAGCCAAGGCGTCTTGTGTCGCGTTACCGCAGTCCAGCCCTTGTGGTAGATGCCGCGATTGCCAAACATCTCAAAGTACTGCGTCTCGTGCTGCTCGGCAGCCTTCGCATCATTGAAGGAATACGCCATGCTGACGCCTTCGATCGGGCGCTGTTGAACACCGTTGACGAACGTCGGTTGAGGCAGACCTGCCAATTCAAGAATGGTCGGTGCGACGTCGATCACGTGGTGGAACTGCGTGCGAAGTTCGCCCTTCCCCTCGACACCCTTGGGCCAATGCACAATCGTGCCGTTGCGCGTGCCGCCAAAATGCGACGCAACCTGCTTTGTCCACTGATACGGCGTATTCAAGGCGTGCGCCCAACCGACCGCGTAGTGGTTGTACGATTCCGGACCACCTAACTTGTCCAGCCGCTCCATCAGGAACTCCGGCGTCTCCAGCGCCGCGGCGCCGTTGAAGTTGATCATCTCGTTGTAGGTACCATTCAGCGTTCCCTCGGCGGAGGCGCCGTTGTCGCCGATGATGTAATAAATCAGCGTGTCCTCGAGGACGTTCAAGCCTTCCAATGCATCGACCAACCGGCCAACGTGGTGATCCGCATACTCCAGGAAACCGGCATAAACCTCCATTTGCCGGATGAGCACTGGCTTTAGCTCTGCAGGCATATCGTCCCACGCGGGAATTTGCGGAGGCCTTGGCGTGAGTTTGCTGTCCGACGGAATGACTCCAAGTTTCAGCTGACGGGCGAAGGTCTCTTCGCGCAGCTTGTCCCAGCCCTGGTCGAATTTGCCTTTGTACTTATCCGCCCACTCAGTTGGGACGTGGTGCGGTGCATGGGTGGCGCCGGGCGCGAAGTACACGAAGAACGGCTTGTCCGGAATTAGAGCTTTCTGTTGACCAATCCAGTTAATGGCCTTGGTTGTCATATCGTCCATGAGGTGATAGCCCTCTTCGGGCGTCTTCTTTACCTCGATCGGCGTGGTGCCTTCATAGAGCGACGGATACCACTGGTGGGCTTCGCCTCCGATGAAGCCGTAGAAGTATTCGAAGCCGCCTCCTCCGGTAGGCCACGCATCAAAGGGACCGGCCGGACTGGTTTGCCAAACGGGAACCTCGTGGCATTTGCCGAACTGTGCGGTTCCATAGCCGTTGAGCTTGAGGGTGCGTGCAAGCGGAGAACAGGTATTTGGCAGGATAGAGTTGTAGCCCGGTGAGCCGGTCGCAATCTCCGTGATTCCACCCATGCCGACCGAGTGATGGTTACGGCCGGTCAACAAGGCCTGGCGCGTCGGCGAACACAGTGCGGTGGTATGAAAGCGGTTGTACTTCAAGCCCTCTGAGGCGAGCCGTTCCGCAGTTGGGGTCGCGCATGGGCCTCCAAACGCGCTGGATGAGCCAAAGCCCGCATCGTCGATCAGAACCACCAGAACATTGGGGGCTCCAGCCGGCGGCATCACGGGAATAATCGGCGGGTACTTGTTCTCCGGATCTTTTGCGTCATACAGGACTATGCCGGAACGCGGCTGATCGGGAATTGGAAGAACGCTACGCTGCAGATTGTCTGGGGTACTCATGGGGGGGGAACCCTTCCTTAAGGTTTGTGGAACCAGAAACGTCGAAGCATCGAGAAAAGAGCCGAGCGCTCTCTTCGAGGTATGTCGGAGATTAAGGGGTTCACCAAGGATGACACAACTGTCAAAACATACAGTCATGCTCTGCCTAACCTCTTTCGGGCGAGCTCTGGTTGAAGGCGACGTGGGCGTTGTTTTCGCAATACAACCAGAGATCCAATAGCGCTTAACGAAATCGTCGGAGCGGGGAAGAATGAACATCTTGGTGAGAATCAGTGTCATAGAAGCCCCGTCACTCAAACCGTTCTTTTAATTCACAATTGAGTCTGAGATAAATGGTCGCCGGAGGAATTCAGTTAGGTCGACCCAGCCAGGAGTATTGCCATGCGACGGAAACGGTCTGAAAGTCTCCTCCGAATTGGACGTACACATGGCCGCTGTAGCTGAATTTCAAAGACTGGTGAATCGTCTTTGGGACGGGAACTGAAATCGTTGCTCCGAGACGAGAATTTGTTTCCAGCGTGTTTGAATTCTCCACGCCATTCAGGCTTGTTCGACCGCCGAACCAGAAATTGCCGTCCAACGACGCCCAAAGTCGAGGCTTGATATCGTAGCTGAGGTGCCCCTGGAAAGACGCCATAGGCTTTTGCGTTTGAGTATTGGTGCCAGGAAAGTACTCGTTGCGCGAGAAGTAATCTGGGTTGGTTGTAAAGAACCAGACGCCTCCATAGGCATCGATCACCCAATGCCCCAAACGACGCGAGTAGCCTAGTTCGGGCCGGAATGACCATCGATTTGCCCCAAGATTGATGAGCCGGGTCGGGTCATATTGACCGAGTGGTGGCAAGACCAGGAGGCTGGCTCCGAGAATCGTCTTTTGATGCCACCTCTTAAACTTCGGTAGGTCCATGGCGGGACCACCGAAAAGGTTTATCGAAAAACGAACCTCTGGGGCTGGCAAACCAGAGCGGTGTCCTGTAGTTTCATCTGCATCTGCCATTGCGGTTCCACTAAAGCTGCCGACTGCGTAGGGTAGAGACGCCGTAATGTTGGTGGACCGGCCCAGCAAACCGAAGGAATGATAATAGGTAAAGGCCGATGTGTAGATCTGCCCATGTGAGTCTGGAACGGGTTCTACGCCATTCAGGAAAATCTCGCCGTTTTGATAAGAGCTAGTCAGGGTAACCGCGTTCGAATGGGTTGGGGCGATGATATACGCGCGCGGAGCGAGGTCCTGGGCATACGCTGCTTCCATGGGCCATGCCAGGAGCAACGCGGCTACGAAGACGGACGCTAAAACTGACCGCATGTTCCTGAATCGTATTGGTCGTCTGACGTTTTGTTTATTGAGCGAGTTCACAGATCGACGCCGACCGGTTTGATGTGGGTGAAGGGTACGTTGACTGTCTGCGCCTGTCGACCGTGAATCGCGGGCATCGCATTGGTCGGATCCCATTTATCCCCGAGTGCATGTTCTCGCTGGGCGCAATCACTTCAGTGCTTCGGCACATGCCGTTCGAACGATCATCTCTTGCGTGATTCAGTCGCGGAACTGTCATAAATAACAGTTTCGAAATGTTCGGTTGGCAATGATGATGATGGTTAGGCAACTACCCTAGGCCCGGAGTTCCATTGGAAGGAACGCGACCCGGCAGACCTTGGTCCGATCCAAGGCAATAAGTCGTCTCGCTTACCAATGAACGGAGATATCTATGGCAACTCCCAAGGAACCACCTGATTTCTCACTAATGTTAGGAGGTCCCCTTTACCAGATCTGGAGGAAGGCTTTCTTATCCGGCCCGGCCTTGGAACTTATTCAGCGCCGAGTGCTTGTCATCACGCTCGTTGCGTGGTTGCCACTCACGATTCTTGCGGCCGCCGAAGGTCACCTCTTCGGCAATCAATCTCTGACGTTCTTTCACGACATTGAGTCGCAGGTTCGCTTTCTGGTAGCGCTGCCGGTACTCATCCTGGCCGAGCTGATGGTCCTGCACCGTCTAGGGCCTGCGGTAAAGCTTTTTGTCGAGCGCGGAATCATCCGCGAAGAGGACAGGCCAAAATTCAATGATGCGATCGAAGGTGCCATGCGCGTGCGAAACTCTGTTTTCGTCGAGCTAGCTCTGTTTGTCGTTGTCTATACGGTTGGTATCTGGGTGTGGCGGAACGAAGTAGCCTTGGGAACGCCGACGTGGTATCGGGTCCCGGACGGCGCGGGCATGCACCTCACGCTAGCCGGCTACTGGTTGAGCTTTGTCAGTCTCCCGATCTTTCAATTTATTTTGCTTCGCTGGTATCTCCGTCTGTCCATATGGTTCCTGTTTCTGTGGCGGGTGTCTCGGTTGAATTTACGCTTGCTGCCCGCGCATCCAGATCGCGCAGGTGGAATCGGATTTTTGGGCGGCAACAGTTTCGCCTTCAGCCCGATCCTGTTTGCTCAAGGAGCCTTGCTGGCAGGGTTCATCGCAAGCCGGATCTTTTATGAAGGTCAAAGCCTCTCGTCGTTCAAAGCGATCATTGCTGGATTGGTCGGATTCTGCGTCGTGTCAATTCTCGGCCCACTCACAATGTTCACGTCTCTTCTCTCTCGAACGAAGGGAGCTGGTATGCGCGAATACGGAACGCTGGCCACGACTTACGTCTCTGACTTCGACCGGAAATGGATTCGCGGAGGCGGCGACGGTGAAGCAATCCTGGGCGCATCCGACATCCAGTCGCTCGCCGACCTCGGAGGCAGTTATAAAGGCGTGGACGAAATGCGACCGGTCCCATTCAGTCTTAATGACACGATCCGATTGGCGGTTGCCGTTGTGGTCCCGATCCTTCCCCTGATATTAACAATCATGCCGCTTGAAGAGTTAGTGACGCGGCTTTTCAAGCTGATCTTCTGACGGATCAAAGCCCTGAAACAGATGAGCGCGGACGTGACACTGCCACGCTATCCCGGGAGGCCGCACATCGTCACTCCCGATGACTGAGGATTTTGGAGACTCGTCGCACACCCCGGGACTTGAATAAGGAGTGCCCGATCGCGCAACAGCGACAGGCCTGTCGCAAGCAACACGACAGGCCTGTCTCAGGGTTAGGGTTTGCACGGAGCGCTAAAAGACGAGTCGAAGCGCTACCTGGCCTGTACGGTTGCCAGCACTCTCTGCCGTCTGCGCAGTGGTCAGCGCGCCGAAGGAACTGGTATTGCTGATATCAGTTTGCGGAGGCGCGAAGTTGGTGTGGTTTAGCACATTGGTGAAGGTCGATTCAAAGCGGAGGTTAACATTTCCATGAATCGGTATGATCTTGGCTAGACCAGCGGCGACCGCGATCGTGCCCGGTCCCTCCAGGCTTCCGACGGCTGCATTACCAACGCGTCCTGCGCCCGCTGGCGGCGGTGCGAACGCGGCGATGTTGAAGTAATCGGCGTTGGTGCGGTGGGCGGGAATCGGGTTCCCTACCCTGTCGGGACGAACCACGGCGATGCCTGCCGCAGCTGGATCCGTGTTGGTCTGGTCGTCGGCCACGCTCATCGTGGGAGTGAGATATGGGCCCGATTCAAGCAGCGTAATGGTATTCACATTCCAACCTCCCAGAATGTAATCCACCACGGTTGAGTGGCTGGACCACTGGCGCCCGCGGCCATAGGGCAGCTCGTAGGTACCGGTGAGAAGGAACCGATTGCGGCGCGTGCCTACGACGTTGCCGCGGTTGCCCTTGATGTTGAAGCGGTCTTCGTCGGCAAGTCCATAGCGGGTCTCACCCTGGAAGGCCGTAGGTGCATCTCCCTGGGCGTCGCTGAGGTCATGCGCCCAGGTGTAGTTGGCCTGGTAGGACAGACCTTTTCCCATTCTGTGCGTTGCCTGCAGCTGTAGAGCCTCATAGTTCTGGTGACCGAGGTTTGCCGTTTGGAAGATCGTGCCCCAGTTCGGAAAGGGTATCGGATTGGGATTGGGCTGTCCTACGGGCACGGTTGTGGGAAGCTGCTGATTGAGATTGGCGGTGACGTTCAGACGATAGGAACTCATACCGACATAGCTGGCGCGCAAGGCGGTATTGGACGTAAGTTCCCGTTCAACCGTAACGTTCCACTGCGCCGTCTGAACATCACGATAGCGGGGGTCGGTAGCTTGTTCCAATTCGCCGCCGCCAATCTGAGCCTGTCCGGCAACGCCCGGAGGCGTAACCTGTGGGAAGGCGAACGACGGTGCGCCAGCTGCGTTGATGTTGGTGTAGGTATAGACGGATGCCACCGGATTGCTTTCGTTGTTGTTCTGCAATTGTCCCAGGGCAGTCACGGTGAAGATGCCAAAACCGGCGCGAAGAACCGTTCTGTCGTCGCCGAACGGACGGTAAGCAAAGCTGATGCGGGGATCAAAATTCCGCATGTAGGTCTGCCTCAGACCTGGCGGCAGACCTTCCTGTTCATTGGACACTACCGGCGTGCATGGAAGTGCGCTCGACGGCGTGTATCCCGGATCTGCAGTCGCCGTGTGTCCAGGGATAGACGCATTGCAGGCGTTGAACGACTGCAGGAAGGCAAGCACCGGCCCTCCATTCCTGCCGTAGAGGTTGGAGTTTACGATCACCGAGTTCGTGTTGGGATCAAAGTTGGCCTGTTGTCCATTCACGTCCACGAACGGAGGAAGCAGTTCCCAGCGCAGACCATAATTGATGGTCAGCCGCTTGTTCACCTGCCATTCATCCTGTGCATAGAAACCATACTGACGACCGCCAGCATCATTGGCAGGTCCGGTCACTGCAAAATACGTTGTATTGGGAATTCCCAACAGCAAATCGCCAAAGGAGCTTCCAGTGAAAATATTCTGGTTGAAGGAGATCAACCCGTAATCGTCGGAGGGTGTCTCGATCTCCGGCACCTGGAATCTCACCCAGCGGATGTCCACACCGCCGCGCACGGTATGTCTCCCGCGGGTCCAGGTAAGGTTGTCCGCCAGTTCATAGGTGCTGGACACTGTGGGGCCTACATGGTCTCTGCCGATGGGCGTGAAGCTGGTGCCATCGTTGAAGAAAATGCTGGGAAAGCCCCCATCGGTTGGATGGTTGGAAACGTCGATTCCCTGAAGTCCCAGCTGCGCGATCGCCTGTGCGCCCTCAATCGGAAAATCCGGAGAGAGAATCGAGTGGGTAAAGCCGTAGCGAAACTCGTTGATCAACGTGGGTGTGAACTCATAGCTATGCGAGACCAGGAAGCTGCGATCATGTTCCGTATCCACATCGTCGGGCAGCAGATTATTCACCGTATTCACCAGCAGGTTCTTCCAGTTGTAGCGGACGAACATCTGTTGTTTCGATGAAATCACCTGATCGATGCGACCGTCGAAACCGTTGGTGCGCGAAGGAACCGGCACCAGCGTTTGGTAATTCAGACCTCCACCAAGATTCGTTGCGTTCGGCAACGGATAGTAATCATTCAGCAAGGTCAGAGACGATTGGCTAAGCGGCGTGGTGATCGTATTGTTGGCAAAGGGCTGTCCGGTCTCCAGTGAGCCAGTCGCCGGGTTGATGATGCAAGGCATCCCGATGGCACAGTTCGGATTCACAATCGGAAGACCGTTCGGGTTGGTGGTGCTGCCCGCAGGCCCAGGATTGAGGATAGGAAACGTAGATGCGATGTCGTTCAGATTGCCAAGTCTGTCCTGCATACTCGGCACGTCATATTGCTCCGCAGTGGACGTGCTCTTGCGATTGCCTTCGTAGTCAAAGAAGAAGAAGGTCTTGTTGTGGCCATTGTAAAGACGAGGAATAGAGACTGGTCCGCCAACACTTCCACCGAAGGTATTGAATCGCTCCGGCGATTTCACGGCGAAGTCATACACCTTCGCGTTTAAGGCATCGTTCTGAAGATATTCGAACAGGCTCCCATGAAATTGGTTCGTGCCAGGTTTCGTTGTAAAGGTCACATCCGCTACTTGGGAAAATTCGGCATTGTTGTCGAACCCGGTCACCTTGAGTTCCGAGATACCTTCGGACGAAGGATACGGATTCGAGCCTAATGCGCCCACCGCGAGCGATACGCCGCTCTGAAAGACGTTCACCGTCGAAACGCCGTCTACTGAGAATCCGACCATACCGGTTGTCGCGCCACCAACCTCGAAGTTGCCGGAGGTGTCCTGTTGCACATCAGGCGAGGCCGCGAGAGCCGCCAGGGGGCTTGTAGTTGTGGCGCGAAAGTTAAGCGGCAACTGGCCGATTTCGCCGGTGTTTAAAGAGTGAACCAGCGTTGCATTTTCTGTGTTGATCTCTGCCGCTGCGGCGCTAACCTCAACGGTGGTCGTCTGCGCGGCAATCTTCATGGTCAGCGCGAAGCGGAGATCCTGGCGAGCGGCGAGTGAGATGCCATCAACAACAGAATCGGCAAATCCAGCCCGTTCGCCTACGATTTTGTACTTGCCGGCGTTGACGTTTTCCAACGTGTAGGCACCCGCTGCGTCGGTCGTTACCACACGATCTGTATTTTCATCGATGCTGTGCAACCTGACCTGCGCGTCCGGGACAGCAGCACCTGAGACATCCTCAACAGTGCCTCGAATGCTACCAAAAGTAGACTGGCCGAAACACCTGCTCGAACAAAGCAACACAACAAGGATTGCGATTACAGTTCCCGCGCTGCGAAATCGATCTGCTACCGCACGGATGTGTGAGGTGCGAGGATTCCGCTCGCGAGATTTCTCAGCATCAAGTAACCACTGCCGCGTCTGCTGCGCCCGCAAGAGGGCAATCGCGTGGCTGTGAAATGCTTCTGCTGAGGTTTCATAAACATTCATTTCTTTCTCCTAACCGGTATTCATGCCGGCTAGGCTTATGTGAATTCGTAACCCACAAAGGAGGCATAAGTAAACCTATTCAAGAGTCTTCGCGACAGACTCTTGACGGCTTTCTTACGACTTTCTTACGAGCTTCGTTCCTATACTGCATTAGGGAAGATTCGTTGTGTCAAATGCGCGCCTCCGTTCGGTTGTGCTGGTCTTGTTTGCTTGTGCCTTCTTGCTCTGCTTTGGCATAGTTGCGAATCATCACCTGAATCTTGCGGCAACAATTTCGGTTTATCTATTCGTCACGCTGGCCATAGCCGACAAAGTCGGTTTTGTGGAAGCGAGCATTGTCTCAGTCGTCGCAACTCTATGCCTGGAGTATTACTTCGCCCCGCCCTTATTCAGTTTTCGCGTGGCTAGTCCTGAGAACTGGACGGCGCTCGCCACCTTTGAAGGGATTTCGCTGATGGTGAGCCGACTCTCTCATCATGCGCGCCAGCAGCAACTCATGGTGCAGAGACAAAGCAGTGAGCAGAAGGCCCTCCATGAACTGTGCCGTGACCTGCTCCTGCTGGATTGGAAGCAATCCCCGGAGCAACAGCTATGCGTCTTAATCGAGAGGAGCTTCCCTCTCCGAGGTGTGGCTCTCTGGAATGCATATGAAGATGCGCTCTCCTGCTTTGGTGAAACCCCTAACGCAGAGGACGCCACAAAAGTCGTTTATTTCAGTGAGCGTAATTACGACGACCTCTCCAATCACACTTCGTTTCGGGTCTTGTATTTCGGAAGTCGCCCTATCGGCGCTTTGATGCTTCATGGACATGCAATCGACTCGTTGACCGTCAACTCGATCGCCTCCATAACAGCTATGGCGATCGAACGCACGCGGCTCCTGGCAAAAGAAATAGATGTTGAGGCAGAGCGGCACTCTGAGCAGCTACGCTCTGCATTGCTGGATGGATTAGCCCATGCTTTCAAGACGCCGCTAAGTACGATTACAGTCTCAAGCTCTGGATTGTTGGCCGCGGGAAAGCTGAGCGCTCAACAAACCAGCCTCATCGATCTCATCAATCAGGAGGCCACTCGCCTTAGCCAACTGACCACTCGCCTGCTGCGCACCTCACGATTAGAGCTCTCTCGTATCGTTCTGCACGAGAAGCTAATCAATGTTCGAACTCTGATTCACGGAGTACTGGACGAGTGCGTCTTTCAACTGCAAGCCAGGATCGTCGATATCTCCATCGCGCCAGAGATGACTGGAGTTCGATGTGACTCCCAGCTGCTCACAATGGCGCTCGTCCAAATCCTCGATAACGCGGCAAAATACGGTCCCCAGGATTCGCGCGTGCAAATTAATGCAGAGCTCTCGGGATCACAGGCGGTCTTTCGAATCCACAATGAGGGCTCTTATATACCGCCCTCAGAGCGGAATATAGTGTTCGCGCGTTTCTATCGCAGCTCGTCCGTGGAGCATCGTGCTCCCGGTACGGGTCTAGGTCTATCGGTAGCGAAAAAGGCTGTAGAGGCACACGGCGGAAAGATCTCGATTGAGAGTGATGTTCAAGCCGGAACAACATTCGTTATTGCAATACCGGCTATTACGGAGCAACTAACATGACTGCATTGGGATCGTTATTGATCGTCGAAGATGACGAGGCGTTGCGCCAAAGCCTGCGAAATACGCTGGAGGCTGTGGGATTCTGCCCTGAAGGTGCATCGTCTGGTGAAGAAGCATTGCTCGCGCTGCAGCATCGTCCATTCGAAACGGTCTTGCTGGATGTAAACATGCCTGGCATCGGAGGCATGGAGACTTGCCGGCGCATTCATCGAATATATCCACTCCTACCGATTCTTGTGCTTACGGTGAGAGATGAAGAAAGGGACAAAGTCGAAGCATTGGATGCGGGAGCAGACGACTACATTACTAAGCCCTTTCAGTTTCTGGAACTGACCGCGCGGGTGCGTTCCGCGGTCCGTCGCTTCAGGGCAAAGGCCGCCCCTCCCGCCCACCCGATCACTATCGGCGACATCACCCTTGATCCATCTACGCGCCGTGTCATAAAACGTGGAGTGGAAGTTCGTATGACGCCGAAGGAGTTTGAACTACTACAGACGCTCATGCGGCACGCAGGCCGTCCGCTGATGCATCAACGACTGTTGGCGCTTGTATGGGGTGCGGAATACGGCAGAGAGCGAGAATACCTGCGAACGTATATGAGCCAGTTGCGGCGGAAACTGGAGGATGATCCTGCTCATCCGGTGTACCTGCTCACGGACAGTTACGTTGGCTACCGCTTCCGTGACCTATAGAACGACAGCCGTGGAACTGTCCTGATGTGCGTGGACCTCGCCCAACACGTTCCGACTGTCGCTATACAAATGACTCGCGGTCGTCGTGTATAAGAGCAGAGACATTTACCTTTGGCTTTATGCCATTTTTATGGGTTAGCTGTTGTGATGATTCTTGTCGGTGTTAAGCACAGACGGAGCCAACCCATGAATACTTTTCGCACACGTAGACCGCTGCTGGTGAAAGCGAGCCAATGCACTCACGATGCCTCGATCGTTACCGATCTCGGAAAGCGTCACGTTCGCACCGGGGACTGGATCATTGAAGGCGAAAATCACGAGCAGTACGTTGTAGACGACGCCTTCTTCCAGCGTACGTTTGTATCTATCCCCTGGGAGCCTTCTGAGCAAGGAAAGCAATACGGCTGTTAAACCGGTAGAGAGCGATCGACTCTTCGCGGACCCTGTTGGGCTATGCCGATCATCAAAATCGACGGTTCGCCATTCGCCGCGCACTGCGGGCGTATCGGGATACAGCACAGGCAAACTGATCCGCCACGCGTTCAACCTCATGACTGGCTTTAGCTCTCTGCCGTGCTGCATATCGCCGCCGTCGACCCACTCTTGGTCAGCTGCGAAGACGTCACCGGCGCAGACCTCGAGCACGAAAAGGAAGTCTACCGCGCCCAGGCCGCAGCGACTGGCAAGCCGGCCAACATCATCGAAAAGATGCGCGAAGGCAAGTTCTACGAAGAGTTCTGCCTCCTCGACCAAGCATTCATCAAGGAGTCTTCGCAGACCGTCGGCCAGCTCATCGCCTCGAAGGTCGCGAAACTCGGCGAAAACATCAGCGTCCGCCGCTTCGCCCGCTTCAAAGTAGGTGCGACCGACTGGACAGTCGCCCGAACCAAAGCCGCAGGAACCGAAGAAGCCTCGGCCTAATTTAGCTGATCATCAAACACAAAAGCCCGGGCCCACAGTTCGGGCTTTTCTTCGCCTCCCAGCGGCGCATTCTGACTACTTACTTCGCATCATAGCGCTCAATCTTATAGACGATGTAGTTAGGTCTCTGACGAGTGTTTTGCAAAGTGAGCCAGAGATACTGACCCACAACACCCAGTCCTATGCTCGTGAGCGCTCCAAAAAACATCACGCTCAACACAATAGCCGTATATCCCGGAACCTGAACGCGTCCCGTAATCCTCGCAAACAAAACCGTCAGGATGCCGAGCAGCGCGAGCACAAGAGCAACACCGCCACAATAAAAGAGTAGAGTGATCGGAATATCGGTGAAATTGAAGATGCTATTGATGGAGTAGCGTAGCTTCTTCCTCCAGGTAAACGGCTGAGTGCATACTATGCTCGTATCGACTACTATGTGGAGATGACCGACATCGAAGCCGTGATTAGGCTTTGGCAACTACCACAATTCATCGCTGTTGCTTGCGTGCATTATGGCGTACGAGATTAGGACCAGTCATTCATGTTTACGGTTTCCGTTGTCATTCCTGTCTATCGTGCAGAGCAGACACTGTCCGATTTATACCGACAGCTCTCCGATGCGATGTCGGAACTAACGTCGGTTTTCGAGATTATTTTTGTCGAAGATGGGGGAGGCGATGGTTCCTGGGCGATTATTGCCGACTTGGCCCGCTCAGACCACCGGGTGCGCGGTATTAGGATGAGCCGAAATTACGGTCAACACAATGCGCTGCTCTGCGGCATCATGGCGGCAAAGCACGAGATCATCCTTACAATGGACGACGATCTGCAGCATCCGGTCAGCGAGATCGCACCAATGCTGGCGGCGCTGAAGCCAGAGTACGATGTCGTCTACGGCGCGCCGCAAGAGGAACACCATGGATTTCTTCGCGATCTCGCCTCGCGCATGACCAAAACGGCACTCGCCAGCACCATGGGCGCTGAGACCGCCCGTAACGTGAGTGCCTTTCGTGTTTTCCGTACTCGGCTGCGCGAGGGCTTCCGGGAGTACCGCAGTCCATCTGTATCGATCGATGTGCTTCTTACTTGGACAACCGCGCGCTTTACCGCCATCAAGGTTCGCCATTCACCGCGCACTGCGGGCGTATCGGGATACAGCACAGGTAAACTGATCCGCCACGCGTTCAACCTCATGACTGGCTTCAGCTCTCTGCCGCTGCATTTCGCCAGCATTCTTGGCTTTGTATCCTTCGTGTTTGGTTTTGCAATATTGGCGTTTGTCTTGGCCAACTATTTGATCCAGGGTGCCGCAGTGCCTGGATTCACTTTCCTTGCTTCTGTGGTTGCTATTTTCTCTGGCGTGCAGCTCTTCGCTCTCGGTATCTTTGGTGAATATCTCGCCCGCATCCACTTCCGCAGCATGGACCGCCCTCCCTACGTCATCGGAGAGATCGCCGCTTTGTCCGAGTCCGACGCAACTGTCACAGAACCGGTTTCGCATCCTACTCGGGAGAATAGATTTGTTTAACTATGTCGAGGAACGATCAGAGAGCAATGCGTTGAGTATTACCTACCATCTGACGCCTTGGGACGAGCCGATTTTCGAAGGTAACACAGCCGCCATCGCATCGATACATGTGCGGGTAGAGAAGGACGCGGCACCCGCATTTGAGAGCTTTCGAAATTGGTGCATGCAGAACCAAACCAAGTTAGTTAGCTGCCGCCTAGCCCAAGATCAGTTGACCGAATGTGGGTTTCTGGAAAGACAGGGCTTTCGGTTCATCGAGTTGAACTACCGCCCGATCGTGGTCGGGCTTAGCAGGTTTTCAGACGATACGGAGATCACCATTTGTGAAGCCCTCCCGGAGGATTGTGGAGAAATATCTGGATTTGCTGAGCAGATATTTACAACTGGCCGGCTACACGTTGACCCGCAGATTGGCCCCGAAATCGGTAACCGCCGCTATGGAATGTGGGTCGAAAACGCCTTCAGCAATCCAAATCAGAGTGTGCTGAAATGTCTGATGGAAGGCTGTATTATCGCCTTCTTTGTGGTTGAGCAACCAACCCCCGTAAGCCGATTTTGGTCCTTAATCGGGCTGGCCCCAGGACTGGGCGGCCACGGCCTTGGGCGGCGCGTCTGGCAGGCGATGCTTGCTTTCCATCACCGCGAAGGGGTCGAGGAGGTTTCCACCAGCATCTCGTCCCACAATGTCGCGGTGCATAATCTTTATGTTTCCTTGGGCTTTCGCTTTCCCGCACCCAGCATCACACTCCACTGGTGTCCATTCGGGGCACTGAGGTCACCTGCTTAAGCGATACTGGGTATTTCCCGACTCATAATCCTTCCAGCGAGCTCAATACTATGGCAATCCACATTCCATTTAACAAACCGTGCATCGTAGGCTCCGAGCTTATCTATGTTGGTCAGGCAGTCTCTGGCGGACATGCCAGCGGTGATGGGCCGTTCACCCGGCGGGCGCAGAAATTGATGGAGGACCGGTTCGACGCACGGCGCATTCTGCTTACCACTTCCTGCACGGCAGCGCTTGAGATGGCGGCGCTGCTCTGCAAACTCGGTCCAGGCGATGAAGTGATCCTCCCTTCGTTTACCTTCGTCTCCACAGCGAATGCGATCGTGCTGCGAGGAGCCACCCCGGTATTCGTCGATATTCGATGGGACACACTGAATATTGACGAGCGGCTTATCGAAGCCGCCATCACGCCACGCACGCGGGCAATCTTTCCTGTTCATTACGCCGGTGTTGCCTGTGAGATGGACGAGATAATGGCGATCGCGCGGCACCATAACTTGATGGTTGTCGAAGATGCGGCGCAGGGCGTCTTCGCCAAATACAAGGACCAATGGCTCGGTACCATTGGCCACATGGGCTGCTATAGCTTTCATGAGACCAAGAACTTCTCGTGTGGCGAGGGGGGCGCGCTGACGGTCAACGATCCGGATTTGGAGAAGCGGGCCGAGATCCTGCGAGAGAAGGGCACCAACCGCAGCCAATTTTTGCGCGGGCAGGTAGACAAATATACGTGGGTCGACATCGGCTCTTCCTACATTCTGTCCGACATGCTGGCTGCTTTCCTACATGGCCAACTGGAGAACATGGAGAAGATCACAGCCCGTCGAGGCGAAATCTTCAACCGCTACGAAAGCCTGCTCGCACCTCTGGTCGAGAGCGGCCGGATTCGCACCCCTTTCATTCCGGAACACTGCACCTCGAATCACCATATGTTCTATCTCCTGGCGGCAAACCAGGACGAGCGAGAAGCGCTGATCGCACACCTCCGCAAGGCAGGCATTCTTGCGGTCTTTCATTATGTGCCTCTGCATTCCTCTCCCTTCGCTAAATCTCTCGGCTTGTCAGAGCCACATCTCCCAGTAACGGATGATACGAGCAGCCGTTTGCTCCGGCTGCCAATGTACTATGATTTGAGCGATCGAGATGTAACGGAAGTCGCCTCATCGGTGCTCGACTTCTACAAGAATTGGAGCTCCAAATAGTCATGCGGCTTGATCTCGCAACGCTGGACCCATCCCTAGAGCAACGTCAGCCCGGGCTTTGGTTCGCGAGGCAAGACGGAACTCAAGTGTCCTATCCGGCCCACGGGAATGCTGCTTGTCTTGCGATCGAGGATCGTTCGTTCTGGTTCCGGCACCGCAATCGCGTGATTCCCGCATTGTGCCTCCACCACCGCACAACGATGCGTTATAACCGTCGACTTGCCGTGGCGTGATAAATTGGGAATTAGAGAACCAGTTTTTCCACGGCAATAGTGGACTCAGAATCCGAGAGGCAGATGATTCAATCCATTCGTTCTATTCTGGCCGTTCCGGCCGCCTACCAGTTGTGGTGGAATGTTGTCGGCGGACCCGCTTGGGCAAAGGTTTTAGTAAACCAATATGTTCAGCCAGCAGTTGGCGCCCGAATTTTAGAGATCGGGTGCGGACCTGGGACCATCGTGCGTTACCTACCGCCTTCCGAGTATTTGGGATTCGATTTAAGTCCCAAGTACGTCGAACAGGCAAAGAAGCGGTTTCCAGAGGCACACTTTGTCTGCGAACGAGTCAGTCAGTTCTCACTCGCCAAAGAGCAGACGTTTGACGTGGTGCTGGCGCTTGGGATTGTGCACCACCTCGACGATGCAGAAGCGCGGCAATTATTTCAGATTGCATATGATGCTTTAAGGCCGGGTGGCAAGCTGGTTACCGTTGATGGTGTGTACGCCGACGGCCAGTCCCCCACCGCGCGGTGGTTGTTGTCAAAAGACCGGGGAGAATACGTAAGGAGCGAGAGGGAGTACGTGGGAATTGCGTCTCAGGTATTCAGCAATATTAGACCGAGCGTACGCCACGATCTCTTGCGTATTCCATACACACATCTGATTCTGGAATGTATCCGGTGATGGGTTCCTTCACAAAGGAACCGGAGAACATGACGACGAATCGCGAGGCACCTCAGACGGTCTCGACAATCGCTGTGCTGGCCTGCGCGTGGCCTGCGTTACTTCTCGCCACGGTGTGCCTTCTCCCATTTCTGAACAAGGCTTTCATCAATGACGATCCGTGGTTTCTCACCATGGCGCAGCAGATTGTCAAGCACCCGATGCAGCCGATGGATTTTAGTATTTGCTGGAACCTCTCTGTTAACTGTTTGAGGCCTGGAAATGCCCTGTTTGGAGAAGAAGCGATAGGTTATGTACTCGTGCCGACCGTTCTGGGCGGCGCTCACGAGTGGATGGCACACCTCACGCAACTGGCGCTCGTCTGGATTGCGGTGTTGGCGATGACTTCGCTGGTCTTTCGCTTCGGATGGGATCGGGCTCATGCAATCACGGGCGCTCTGCTTTTGGTGGCCATCGCTCCTTTTCTTCCCATGGCCAGCACAGCGATGCCCGATATTCTCGCGACAGCCCTCGCGCTGGTGGCAATAGAACGCCTCGCAGCCTGGAAGGCCGAACAGAAAGGTAGTCAGGGCGTGGCGGCCGCCATCGCGTTGGCCCTCGCAGCCTATGCGCGCCCACACCTCGTGCTTCTCCTCCCTCTCGCGGCATTTTTTCTGCTCAATAGCATCCAACCCAGGGAGATTGTGTCGCAGATCCGAAGGAAAGTATGGCTTTGGACACCGGTTATCGCTGGCACTGTTTTACTGTTGGCAATCATCGCTGCTACCCATGTGCATAGTCGGGCGGCCGATAGTCCGCCATCCGTTTACACGGGAACACAGTACATACGAAATAATCTTCATTGCTATCTGATGTACTTCGTTTTTCCTCTACCCCTGGCCGTCTGCTGGATTGCGAACCGTTTGAAGACCGGACGGCCGCTGATCGTGATCATCTTTACTGGGTTGGCGGTCGTCTTGTTTTTGCGTCATGAACATTCGCTTGTCCTGTCCCTCGCGATTGTCGGGTTCGGCGTGCTGGCCGACCTGCTTATCGAAGCGTTGCGAAAGCGCGATCATACTGCTGTCTTCCTCCTGCTCTGGATTCTGATTCCTCTTCCTGTCGTCTACTACATTCAACTTCCGATGAAGTATCTGGTTCCCTGCCTGCCCGCCATCATTTTCCTCTGCTTCCGGCTGATGGAAGGTTTTTCGTTCAGGGTAGCCCGGGCCGCGGCCGTCGCGTTGATCGTTGTCAGCACCGGCTATTCTCTACTGATTCTTCGTTCGGACGCTGAGTATGCGGAATTTGGCCGGGATGCCATGTTTCGTTTGATTCAGCCGCACGTTGCAGCGGGCGAAAGAGTATGGTTCGGCGACCAGTACTCGGCTTATTGGTACGCGCCTCTGGCTGGGGCAAAGCTCACCTTCCCGGGCGGCCCTCAACCAAAGCCGGGGGACCTGCTGGTGGTGGGCCGGCTCGAAGCAGAAGACAGATCGCTGGCCCTTTTCCCGCATCGCACATTGGTCGGCGAGCTAACCCACAAGTATCGGTTTGGAAGAACCATGGGAGCTGGAATGGGCCTCTACAGCAATATAGGGGGTTACTGGCTGTGGGGATTTGGCGACAGTGAGAGCGACCGATATGAACTCTGGAGAATAGACTAAGATCCAATCACCACCCGAATGCAAGTGTAGTCGCCAGCCCTAAAGCGACTGCCAAAACCGGGCTTGAACTGGAGCCGCTCTGGATCACTTACAGTTGCCCTTAAACGGCGCTCGGAGCAAGCTCGAGTGCATCTTCCTCCGCATAAATTCCGCCGGGCCAGCAGCATGCTGACCACTTCTCACTCCCGCGACGCTCGCTGCGTCGGTCCAATGCCCTTCGATACCTTACCAACATTGGGACCTCTCTCGTATTTTTTTGAAGCTGAACTTTTCATCTTCCAATGAAGGCCGCATGTAGAATCAAGCGATCCTTGATTCAGCTATTTTGCTGTTTCCGACGCCTCTGAGCTTCACTTCGCGGATAGAACATCGTTCCTCAGCGTAGCTCGTGCGTACAAACGTTGCAGGAGCGATTTCTTGAACTATCGCGTGTTCGGCTGCTATCCCTCGTCCTCGCCACTCTTCCATTTAGCACAGCCGCCAACGCCGCACAGATAACCTTGACCGGCGATGCGAGCGTCAGCACTGCGCGACCGTCGACGAACTTCGGCACTCTCTCGAACCTCTACGTCGGAAACGGCAACTCGGCGTTCCTGCAATTCGATCTCAGCACGCTGCCGGCCGGAACCACCTCCGCACAGATCGCGCGCGCGACCCTCACTGTCTTCGTCAACCGCGTCAACACAGCCGGCTCCGTCACCCTCGCTCCAGCCACCTCTGCCTGGAGCGAGTCCTCCGTCACCTCAACCTCCGCCCCCACCCTCGGCACGACTGCCGGCATCTTCATGGCTTCCGCTCCCGGCCAGTACGTCACACTCGACGTCACTACGCTCGTCCAAAACTGGGTCACCACGCCCGCCACCAACTTCGGCGTCGCCCTTACCTCCGACTCCGCCAACCTTCTCCTCGAGCAAAGAAAATGACGAGACCGGCCACGCCGCCACCCTCGACATCACCATCACCTCCGAGGGCGCAACCGGGCCGCAGGCTATTCCCGGACCCCAGGGCCCCGCCGGTCCCGCAGGCGCGAACGGTGCCAACGGAATCCCCGGCCCCGTCGGTCCTTCCGGCGCCCCCGGAGCCATCGGTCCCGCTGGAGCAAATGGCGCAGCCGGACCCGCTGGTCCCACCGGCGTCCCCGGCCCCATGGGTCCTGCAGGCCCAATCGGCGTTGATGGCCCCGCAGGTCCCGCCGGCACCATCGGCGTGGTGACTAACTGGTCCTCCACCACCACCTACCAGATCGGACAGGTTGTCTTCTGCGCGGCCTGCTCGAGCAACGGCTCCAGCTTCGTTGCGCTCGCTACCAACACCAATCAGGATCCCCCCACGCAGACCGGCTTTTGGAATCTCATCGCAGAACACGGCGCGACTGGATCCGCAGGGGGTACCGGTCCAGCAGGTCCCATTGGCCCAACGGGTCTCACCGGACCCGCTGGCGCTACCGGTCCAGCCGGCCCCGCAGGACCAGCCGGCGCCCCCGGCCCGCAAGGCCCCGTCGGCACCCTCGGCACCGTCACCAACTGGGCCTCCTCCACCGCCTACACCATTGGACAAGTCGTCTTCTGCGCGGCCTGCTCCACCAGCGGCTCCAGCTACATCGCGCTCGTCACAAACTTTAATATCGATCCCCCCACCAACCCCGGCGTCTGGAACCTGATTGCCCGTGCCGGCGCCTTCGGACCAGAAGGCTCACAGGGACCCATCGGCCCCGCAGGCCCAGCCGGTGCCGCTGGTCCGGCAGGCCCCAGGGCGCGGGCGCGAACGGTACCGGCTCCGTCACCTCCGTTAGCGTCGGCACCGTGACCACCTCAGGCACAACCGGCACGCTCTCCATCAGCAACGCCACCACCACACCATCGCATCCGCAAGGTCAGCGGCGGGACCATCACCACCGTCGCGGGAACAGGAACGCCCGGCTTCTCTGGCGACGCCGCAGCCGCCACCGCCGCACAACTCTCCCTGCCCAGCGGCGTAGCCGTCGACAGCACCGGCAACGTCTACATCGCCGACACCAACAACCACCGCATCCGAAAGGTCAGCAGCGGCACCATCACCACACTCGCCGGCGACGGCGAGGAGCTCTACGCGGGCGACAACGGACCCACCACATCTGCTGCCCTCGACTCACCCACAGGCGTCGCCGTAGACGCGAGGGCAACGTCTACATCGCCGACCGCCTCAACCAACGCATCCGCATGGTGAGCGGCGGCACCATCATCACCCTCGCAGGAACCAGCAGCGCAGGCTTCTCTGGCGACGGCGCCGCGGCAACCGCCGCAACCCTCTCCAAGCCCTCCGGCGTCAGCGTAGACGCCGCCGGCAATGCGTACATCGCCGACACCGACAACCAGCGCATTCGCCAGGTCGGCAACAACACCATCGCGACCATCGAGGGTTCGGGCTCGCAAGGCTACGGCGGCGACGCAGGCCTCTCCACCGCAGCCATCCTCAACTCCCCGCACGCCGTCGCACCCGACGCTTTCGGCAACCTCTTCATCGCCGACCGCCTCAACCAGCGCCTGCGCTCCGGCACACTCCCAACCCTTACGTTCCCAGCCGTAGACGTTGGTATACCGAGTCCACCGCAGGCCGTAACCCTGTCCAACACCGGCACAGGCGCGATCACCGTCTCCACGATCACTACGAGCGCGGGCTTTACGACGGCAACCGGTGGCACCTGCTCCGCCCCGCCGATTACCCTCGCCGCCGGCGCCAGCTGCACCCAGGACCTCGAGCTTCTCCCCGTAACCGCCGGAACTTCCACCGGCTCGGTCGTCTTCACCGGTGCCGGCATAGTCCCCCAGAGCATCCTGCTCACAGGCACAGCAACTGTCTCCCCCACCACCATCACCCTCACCTCTAACGTCAACCCCGCCCTCGCCGGTCAACCAATCACCTACACCGCTGTAGTTGTTCCCCTGGGCCTCGGCACCCCCACCGGCACCATTGCCTTCGCTGCCGCCGGTACCCCCTTCAGCACTCAGACTCTTCCCCCGGGCGGCGTCACCGCCATCGCCGCGAACGTCTCCATCGCTACCGGTACGGACAACATCACCGCAGTCTATTCAGGGAATTCAAGCTTTACCGGCAGCACCTCCCCCGCCATCCCTCAGCTGGTCGAAGACTTCAGCATCACCCTAACGCCGCAGCCGAACAACCCAGCCGGTTCAACCAGTCGGACTGTGATTCCCGGCAAGGCAGTGATCTTCAAATTTGCACTGACACCGCTGCTCGGCCCCTTCAACTTCCCCATCACTCTCAGTGCAGCAGGATTGTCGCCGGCGGCCACCGCGACATTCACCCCACAGACCTTGACGCCGGGGACGAATCCGACAAGCTTCACCATGACCATACAGACGGCAGCTAATCAAGGGTCCTTGCAACACAAGCGCTCGATGGGAGGTGGCGCCCAAGCCGGCGGCGGGCTCGACTACAGGCTCTCGCAGCATGTCGCTGTGCGTGCAATCGAAGCCGCCTGGCAACACACACAGCTGCCCAACGGAACCAACAATATCCAGAACGACCTTCTCCTTGGCGCCGGTATCGTTGTCAGATTTGGGCAATAACAAACCTTGTACCTCTGCCAGTCGATAGTCCTTCGACGTGAGGAGAAGTGCAGTCGGCAAACTCTCTTGACCTAAAATCAAATTTCGCAACTCAGCCCAGCATACTGCTGAGTGAGCTTTAGTAGTCTGTCAGCCTCGACTGGCTTCGATGGTAAGCGGAGACCTTGATCTCAAGCTGCGGAATGGTGCGGATCGCGTAATTGAGGAACAGGTTCGTTACAAAGAAAGGATTGACCATATACTGATCGGGACATACAGCGTTATTCGAGCGACGCAAGTGTTTCTCCGGAACCCACCTGCATTAGGCATGTATATGCACCTTAGGTGTTAGCGCTGTGAGAAAGTCATGCGAGCTGACTCACCATGCGAGCGTAGCGTGCGCGCTTCGAAGGGGGCTCGGCGGTTCGTGCCAGGTGCTCGATCTCGGCCTTCGAAGGATTGAAGGTGAGCGGGATGTTCTTCCAGTAAAACTTCAACGTGTCCGACTTCCAGCCGGAGTAGGTCTTCTCCCAAGACTTGCCGGACTCGCCTGCGAAGACGAGGTTGGAGGGGTTGAGTACGCGACGTGCATCCTGGAAGCGGCAGTCGAGCGAGAGGCGCATCTGCTGTGAAATGTTGGGTGAGGCTGCGTGAACGGTGAGGCTGTGGAATATGAGCACGTCTCCGGCGTTGAGATCGCCTCCTACCCAATCGTTGCCCGCGACCCTGTCGAGTGGAATCTCGGGGACGTGGAGATTTTCGCGCTGGTGGTGCTGTATACCGTATCGGTGCGAGCCTTCAAGGATGCGTAGTGCGCCCATGTCGGTGGGGCAATTGTGTAGAGGAATCCACACAGTGAAGAACTCGGAGTCGCCACCCATGAACTCGTAGTCCTGATGTGCGTGCACCACAAGGTGCTCACAGTTCGGGAAGATGAGGCGGCCGATGGGCTTGGGGTGGATAAGCAGTTGGTCGCCGACGATCATCTTCATTGCACGCTGCAGCGCGGGTTGGTGCGGCAACGCATGGAAGGACTCGAGGTTGAATACATCCTGATAAACACGCTTGAAGACCGGGTCGGGATCGCCGTAGGCTACGCTGTGCTGCGGTATGCGCTGCAGGGGATCCGCAGTTGGCGACAGCCAGTTTTCTGTAGAGAGGATGCGCGTTACATCAGCCAGTACGGAGCGGATGGAATCCTGCGGGATGAGATTGCGAATCAGCGCATAGCCTTTAGTGTCAATTTCGCTGCGCAACGCCTCGGGGTTGATGTTCGCAGCGTGCAGCTCGTGGAAAGTTTTCATGTATGCCTCGGCAACGGCTGGGTCATGCCCGCACCTTAGCCACGATAGTGCGGTGCAGATTCAAAGGTGTCTTTGGATCCTCTATTTTTTGTCAATTGATTGTCACACTTGCGCGTTCGGTAGAGGATCCATGGCACTAGCAGACGAAGAAGGATTGACAGTTGTATGACCCTAAAATGACAAATGAGTACGAGATGATTGCTAGACTTCGAGGTAGTTGGCCGTGTCACTCAGCGGTTGTGTGCTGGCGCAGGCTCATTACAGGGAGAAGAGCGGTCGCGTGCGGTTTGCACGAATCCGTCTACCGTAAGCTATGCCGAACGCGCTTATCCGTCGACCAGACAAACGGCAACGTCCGAGCACAGAGTCGCGTCGGTTGCAGGATACTCTGTTGTTTGATATGGAGTTGCCGCTGCGGCAAACGTTCTATCCATTGGGATTTGCGGTCGAGATACTTACGAACAGATCCGAGGTGTTGGACGCCGCGCAGGCGAGTTTTGGTCACCGTCGCCTGAGCCGAGGAGGCACGGGCATTCAGATACGCATAGGCGTGACGGATGAAGGCGGCTCGCAGGTAGCACCCGAGCCGGTGCGCCGTGAGTACAAGCACTTGTACTCGATGGTAGCGAATACGGAAAACCAGGCGATACTGGACCTGAAGACCGGCACGAGCTTCATCTGGCTGA
Organism: Granulicella sp. L46; assembly: GCF_009765785.1. Taxonomy (GTDB): domain Bacteria; phylum Acidobacteriota; class Terriglobia; order Terriglobales; family Acidobacteriaceae; genus Granulicella. Next base: position 587,270 of record NZ_LMUT01000025.1, on the reverse strand, counting down.
ACCGTGACGCGCTGAAGAATAGTCTTTATCTTCGACATAACTTCTTAGAGAAAACTGTCTACCTCCTGCTGGGTTCGTCAATGGTGACGGACATCCATGCAGCGTGTGTAAGCAAGCAGAGAATTGGTGTCCTGCTGTGTGGGGATTCGGGGGCCGGCAAGTCGACTCTTGCTTATGCGTGTGCACGCGCAGGGTGGACATACACGTCGGACGACACGAGCTATCTGATCAACCATTCGATGGTGCCGCGCGTAATCGGCCACTCGCATCGCGTGCGATTTCGGCCAGCGGCGAAGAAGCTATTTCCCGAGCTGGAGGAACGCGAGATTACGCCGCGCATGGAAGGCAAGGCCTCGATCGAGGTGCCTGTTGCCGAACTCCCTGCGATGGAGACGGCTCCGGAGGCTACGGTTCATGCTGTGGTTTACCTAAAACGATATCCGGAGGCGCATGCTTCGCTGGTGGCCTTGCCGCGGCGAAGTGCGACGGAGCAGATGAGTCGAGATCTCTTCTCCGCTGGAGATATTCGCTCGAAGCATGAGAGAGTGCTAGAGAAGCTTGCCGGCGTGCCGACCTATGAGCTGCACTACTGCGAGTTGAATGACGCAATCATGCAACTCGAGATGCTGACGCAGGGTAGTTTACGCGAGACTTAGGTTTGCGGTTTCTCTTTCCAGGACGTTATGGATTGCCGTTTGCGTATCAGTGAAAGGTAAATCCTGCGCAGGGGGAACGCTGCGATGGTGGGACGCCAGCGATTGTTCGATGATCTCCGCGGCGCGCTCCAGGCCGCGCAAAGGAAGCATTTGTGTTTGAAGTTTGATAGAGGCTTCGTGGTAACGCGGATCGTCACGCACCTTTAGCAACGCGTCGCGAATGTCTTTCACGGAGCGGTACTGTTCGGAGAGGACTACTGCTGCGCCTGCTTTTGCAAGACGGGCAGCGACAGCGGGCTGATCGAGTGTCATAGGAAGCGCGACCATGGGCTTGCCATGTAAGAGCGTTTCCAGAACAGTGTTGGGACCGGCGTGCGTGATAACGATTGCGGCCGACTTCAAGAGCTCGAGCTGAGGAGCGTTCCCGACGACGACAGGATCGCCGGGAAGACCGCCAAGGATGGAAGGGTCGCGACGTCCGCCAAGTGTGATGACCAATTGCATGCCCAAACCGCTGCATGCCTGCGCGATGCGATGGAAGATAGACGCATCGTTTTTCCGCGTGGTTCCGAGAGATGCATATACCAAAGGACGGCCATCCAGCTTCTCCCATGGGAAGTCGATGGAAGGCCGTGCCATGTCGTTGACGAACGGGCCGGTGTAGAAGAAGTTGGTCGGTAGCGTAAAGCGCTGGTCGTCAAGGCACTGCGGCCACTGCGTGATGTGTGCGAGTTCTGGGTGGGTCTTTGCGATATTGCGCGCGGAGGCAAGACCAACGCGCTTCCGGAGGCGATCGAGACTCCACAGGACAGGGCCGTTCATGTGAAGTACGGATACCTCGAGAAGCTTTTTCTGCAGGCCTTCGGTCCAAGAGGTTGTGGACAAGATCGAGCGAGGCGCGTGCCATCCGAAGTTGTGCGGGATGGAGGTCGACACGATAAAGTACGGGAGGCGAAGCAATTCGGCGACGGTGGGTCCGGTGAGTGAAATCTCTCCCATGATGAGTGTGTCGACGCCTGTAGCGCGCAACGCAGGAGGGTACGCATGCAGAAAAGTCTCCATCTCGGAGGAGATGCGATGGAGACGATAGCGTATCTCGACGAGAGATGCGGAGCTTGTGGGCTTCCGCGTTCGGTGCTGCTTTATGTCGGCCGAGTGGGAGGTTTCGATGGGGAAAAAGTCCAGCCCTTGCTCGCGTGCTCTCAGCTCCAGCTCGGGGCTTTGGAAGAGCGTCACCTTGTGGCCTCGCGCGATCAATTGCCGCGAGAGCGAGATGAGGGGATTGAGGTGGCCGGTGCCTTTGTAAGAAAGCAAGCCGAAATGCGCCATCAGGCCCTCCCGCCGCTATATGCAGGCAGCTCCTGCGAAGTTATTGCGGCGACGCTGGAACGATGTGGGCTTCGAACCGTGCGGCGCCCGAGTTGCACGTTACCGCAGCCCAGAACCGCTTCCGCCTGCTGTAGAAGCATTTGGACAGGGGCGCGTAACCAGCGAATATCCCCGTCGATCCAGAGGGGCTCCATATTCTGCGTGAGTTCGCTGGGCAGCCGCTGCCGCATTGACGCTGAAGCAAGCTGGACGCTGCCGTGCGCGATGACAAGCTCGATGTCGTGCATGGAGAGCGTTCGAAGTCTCTCCGCTGGGATTTCGCCAGTGTCTCGAATAGCGATCAAGTCAGTCGCGCCTGACGTGCAAAGAGTGCCTTCCCCTCCTTTCAAACGGAGTACCGTCGCGGCCGACTCCGTTACCATGCGGTAGACCCGAGCGGGCGCGATGTCGCAGTGCTCGATAGCAAAGCGGACCTCATCAAGCAAGTCGCCGGTGGCAGTTATGGGAGAGTCGTTTCCAAGAGCTACCTTCTCGACCGCGCCAAGGGTGCCGAAGTGCGGCACCCTTTCGAAAAGAAATTCATTCGAGGAAGGACAGAGAATGAGAGACGCTCTATGTTCATTCACCAGGCGGACATCCGTTTCATTCATGGCCAGGCCGTGCACGATGACGGTGCGGGCATCCAGTACTCCGAGATGATGAAGCTCGCGGAGTTCGTTTCGCGCAAGATCGTCGACGCCTTCACAGGCATGCACGATGAACGCGCTGTCATGCGAGGTCATAGCATGGGCTTGGCGGAGATCGCCGCCTAGCGCTGGCGAGTGCGCCCAGCCAAATCGTTGAACGACTGTGATGGGAAGGTCGTTCAGCCGCAGAAGAGGCCAGATTTCGTCGTGATGACAAACCGTCGTCACGCCGCAGAGAAGGTTACGAATGAGGCCCCACCAGAGGCGGACATCCTTCGGCACTGTCTTGTAGGTCGCGATCAACTGCGACAGTGTGGCGTGTATATCTTCGCCCCAGTTAATGTAGTTGCGGTATGGAGGATTGCCGAGCCGAGGATGCAGCGCGAACTGTAGATGGTCGTGCGCATTGATGAGCCCCGGCATCACTAGATATCCACTCAGGTCAATGTGGATTGGAGGTGCGGGCGCGGCGAGAGGAATGGATGGGCGGGAAGGGACAACCCGTAATGAGTCGCGGCGTGCTTCTTCAGGATCTGACGCGCAGACGGCCCCGTGAATGACGATTGCACTGGGAAGGCGTTGCGGAGATCTCATGAGCGAGCATGCTTCCTCGCGACATAGATTCGAAATTGAGATGGTTCCCGGCGATGACGTAGCTTCGCTATCCATGGACGGAGGGCCCATCGCGAACCGTACCAGGGAACGTATTTCACCCAGCGAATGGACAGACTGCCTTCGAGAGTCTGCAGCCTCTCGTCTGTTAGATATTCAAGGCTCTTGAGAGAGTCCGATGCGGTGCCAAACCGTCGGCGGAATGCAGCCTGTCGCTCCGCAACCATCTGCCTCCCACTCTCATCGCGTGAGTACCAGGGGGTATCGCTAATGATCAGAAGGCCTGCAGGCTTGAGGCAGCGCAACGCCTCGCGGAGCGTCTCTTCATAGTCTTCGGAGTAGTGGAAGGACGCGTTGAAGACGATCGCGTCAAACTGGCCGTCACCGAACGGGAGATGCGTGGCCTCTGCCTGGAAGCGCGGAAATGGTGTGGGGAGGTGCTTCAGAAGATGAGATGCGGCGCCCAGACCATCGTCCTCGTTGGTGAGGAGATCGCCAGCTACTGGCTTGTAGCCGAGACGGGCCAGGCGGAAGCACATCCAGCAATTGCCCGCGCCAAGGTCCAATATGAAAGCACCGTCAGGTAAAGAACCGAGCACGTGCTTTGTCAGGTAGTCGTAGCTCTTCGCTCGAATCCTCCACTGGTGGCTATTCTTTCCCGTCGTGTCTTTATAGGGCAAGGCTAGATAGAAGTCCTCATTGCGGCTGCCGCGACCTTCTGCTGTGCGAATGTGCTCATAGTCTGCCATGAACTGGCGATAGCGTATGGCACGCTCCGGTGACAAAGCATGCACAATACCGTGATGGACCTCCATGTGGAAGGTGCACTGTGGACAGACGAGTTCCACTATATCTGTGTGGCAACGCGGGCATCGCAAGAGAAGCCGCGTGCTAGCGGAGACCTCATCTCGCGCTTCCCGAAGAGGATGCTCCTGAGTAAGCATCTATGAGCTCCTAAGCGCGGTGAGTTGCTCAACGGGAACGAAGGTAGAGGACGTGAGGTTGTTGAGTGCAGGGACCTCCAAGGCGTCCGAGACCCGGCTTACGGGCTCCAGCTCATGCACTCTCTGCCAAAGCAGAGCAACATTGTCTGTTGCGTATGGATGGTGCCATGCGTCTACCTCCGCGTGCAGAGCTTCGCGTACCGCACGGTAGAAGTCTGTGGTGTACGCGGCCTTGAACATAATGCAGAGGTCGTCACTGTCGTTCCAGTTACGTTTATCGCCGAGCTGCGCCTGCACACGTTCGTAAAAGACAGTGCCCGGCAGCGGATAAGAGAATGAGATGCCGATGTCGTCAGGGCGGAGCTCGCGAACTAGCTCTATAGTTTGCTGGAGCTCAATCCAGGTCTCACCGGGATAGCCGAACTGCAGGAAGAAGCAAGCGCGGATGCCGGCGTTCTGTAACAGCGCACGTGCGGCAATAACGTTGCTGAGCGTGATGCCCTTGTCCATAGCGTCGAGGATGCTTTGAGCTCCAGACTCCACGCCCATCCATACTTCGGCGCATCCCGCTGCTTTAAGATGGAGCACTGTATCCTCATACATCAGGTCGGCGCGAGACTGGACCTTGAAAGGTATGGCCGCGTCTCTTTTCTCCACTTCCTCGGCGAATTCCTTGACCCAGTGACGGTTCAACGCGAAAACATCATCACCAAACCACACGTGTTGCACGCCAGCGTTTTTCAACACCAACATCTCTTCCGCTACAACGGAAGCGACGCGTAGGTGAAAGCGATTGCCTGAGATGGGCTTCGCACACCAGTTGCAATGAAATGGACAGCCGCGGCTCGCCACCATATTTGTCGAGAAGTACCCGTGTGCCTGCATCCAAGCGGCCCGGTAGGGCTCCAGGTCGATGAGATCGCGAGAAGGTAGAGCGAGTTGTGCCCATGAGGGGTTTTTCGCGAGCCGTTGCTGACCACGGGCGACCTTTCCCAATTCGTCGATACGCACAAGCCCGTCGAGTTCCGGGACCTCTCTATGCTCGAGGATGGACGAGCATAACTCCACGAGAACGCTTTCGGCTTCACCGCAGAGCACATAATCGAAGCCACTCGCGAGGAACAACTCGGGATTGTCCGTCGAGTCAGAACCGTGGATGATGGTGATAGCGCCGATCTCGTGAGCGGCTTTCGATATCTCCTTTGCAACTTCTCTCATGCGTGTGAGGCACATCTTCGAGAGGAAGTTGAAGTCGTCTTCATAGACCGCCACAATCTTTGGCCGCTGCACCTCAAGCAGCGCAAAAAGCTTCTCGCCCGGCGGTTCCAGCATCGCATCGAAAACTGCAACGGTGATGTCGTGCCCCCGCAACGCAGTGGCCGCGTAGAGCGTGCCGATAGGCGTATAAGGCTGCATTTTGCGCAACTGCTTCGCATCGAAAGGCAGATGATAGGAGTGCGTCAGCAGAACGTCGGACAAGGGCCACCTCAAACTCGGCTGTCTGGCCCGTAGCGCGGAGACTCGGGCCATAGACCTGATGCGGCGTGGATCGCCGCTTCAGGTGTCCAGCATATCTGCGCGCGAGAGGTTGATTTGTCTTGCGAATGTCAGCGCAATGTCATCTTTGCATGACTCGCCAGTAGTCCCTAAGAACGCGCTAGTAAAGAGGAGATTCAATCAACAGCAGCGACGACATTCGACATCCGTTTCGCGAATGTACATACCTACAGCTGCCATCGTGTCGGGAAAATATTCTCTAGTCGTCGGGTTATTGGTTCGCCGCATGTCGCTCATCATGCTGTCCGGCGGAACTGATAGAGAATGTGGTCTCCTAGCATTGCCAATGGATGCGCGAGTACACGATCAATAGCTTCCATGGCCGAGAGCAGGCGCGGGTGCCGAGATATCCAGGGCTCGGCTGCGCTGGGAGGCACAGTGATACCGATGCCGACAGTTCTTTCGAGAATGAACCACGGCGCGAATGCGCGCTCGATTGCAGCTCGGCGATGGTAGACAATTTGAAACTCACGTTTGGCCAGCCTTGCCTCGACGTTACCCAGTTTCCGGCGTCGAAGTGCTTGTCGCGGTCGCCTATGAAGAGTTTCCACGACCATCTCTCCAGGACAGCAGGTCCCAAAGAAAACCAGCATCGCCGTTGCCTGGGGCTTGAGAAGTTGCGATAGACCGCGTGCAACGAGGCTTAGATCTCCGACACAGTTGAGCGGTGCGAAGTTTGAGAAGGCGCCGTCGAACAGGGGTCGGCCTGCAATGAGATAGCGTTGCGCAAAGTCCTCCATCTCCTCTCCCGTGGCGATCTCAGTTGCGACATTGAACGGAGCGAGTTTCTCAGCGGAGAGTTTCACCATCGTTGGGGACGGATCCGTGAGCAATATCTCGAACCCATGCTGGGCGAGAAACAAGGCGTCTTCTCCGGTGCCACCGCCTACTTCCAGAATGCGCCCGCCTGCAGGAAACTGTTGAATCAAAGCTGTGCGTACAGCGCGGCGCTGTGCGGCTACGCTGGCCCAGACCCCAAAGCGGGAGTCATACGAGGGCGCGACGGCGTCAAAGGCAGAGGCTGCAGGGCGCAGAGAAGAAGTCAAGATGAGAGTCGCTCCAAATATTTTCGCCAACGCCGCAACTCAAGTGCATAACGAAGATCTTCTACGACATGAAAAAGAAGACGCGAGCACAAATAGCGCACTTGCACGCGATAGCGAGCAAGCGTAGTCAGGAAGGTCTCGTTGTGAGTTGCACGAATGACAATTGGCGGAAGGGCGGAAGGAAGCAAGGATGTCTTAGTCGATCGCTTCTGAGGTATGCCTGCGGTCTCGAGCTCTTTTTGCAGCAATAGATAGAGCTTATTACCAGGATGATTGCCGAAGACGACTTCTTGTCCATATAGATCCACCCACAGACGCACGGAAGGAGGCAGCCGGTCTGATGTCCACTCTGTGAGGGTCTGCGGCGCGAAGTCGTCGAGCACTGAGGAGACGAGATAGGTCATAACACCTATGCCGAGACGCGCACTCGAGTTGCCTTTCGTCCGAGCGCGAAGTTCATACCAAAATGTATCATCCGCGTAACGAGTGCGCACGTGCCGATAGAATTCAAGGATATGTGCTGTGCGCGTGTGGCCATTGCATACATTCTTGAAAACGTGCATTGTCTGATGAAGAAAGAGATCCGTCGGCGAGAACACCGGCATGCTGATGCCGAACATCGACCGTTGAACGGACCGCTCCAGGCGAGAGCCTATCTCCGAGACTTCTGACTCAAGGTGCAGATCTACAGTTCGATATGGAAGGTCCTTGTAGAGGTCTTTCATCGAGACGTGTGGCGTTTCATTTATCTTGAATTCCCAGCTATTTCCGCTAATGCTATAGAGGGTGTATCCTCTGCGCTCGAGAATGCGGCGGGCCTCGGGCGCGCTGGACTCGGAGACCAGGTAATCAAGATCGAACTGATGTCTCAGCTCTGGGCGAGGCACGGCGACCGGCGAAAGCGAAAGACCCTTCATGACGGCGTAGGAGAGTCCCGCTTTCTGGAACTCTAGCTGAAGGACAACGGACTCTGCCACCATGCCGCGTGTGCGCTTTGCGTTGTCTTCCATGTTTTGTTGTAGACGTTGCCGAATGACTGCAGGCAACGCGTCGTGTACCCCGAGCAGCGTAAGGTGCTCAGAAAAATATAGTGCCATGCCGCTGATGTCCAGCCACGCAAGCAGCGTCTTCCATTGCCTGCGAGAGAGATGCATCAGATCGACTGGGGGGAGGACACATGCGCCGATGCTCAACAGCACGGTGTGGCGGAGCTCCTGAGTACGGTTCACTGGGAATACCGCCGCATTTACGCCGCCGACGGCGGAACGAGAGACAGAGAGAGGAGTGGCGGACAATGAGGTGCCGCTATCTCCGACTTGAGCATAGGATGCACTGCTGAGCTTTGCCTTTCTCTTCCGGCGGAGCCGAAGATACGTCCGTCAACGCGAGCCAATATAGGTGAGCTTAGTGGATTGCGAGATACAACTTGTTATCTGGATGTCAGGTAATTGTCACGGCATTGTTAGTGATTCTTCCTCTCGATGTGTTTGCAAATTGACGCGAAAGAGGCGACGCCAGCGTTTTCAAGCTCATTTTTCTTACGGCGTTCATTTTTCCTTGGGCCTAGGTCCTTTATCCATAAGCGCTCATCTCGTTTGTTGATTCTCTAAGAGCAGTTCACGGATCCGATGCTGCGGGCTTCAAAGCCACCTCCGCTGTACATCTCCGGCTTCTTCGAATCCATGCCGCAAGGATGCCATGCGCGTAGTCAAGCGAGTGCAACGGGTCGTGCGAACTGGCCACCACCGAATGATCCACTTGCGCGATCGGTCTCCAAAAAGAACACCATTATGTCGTTTGGGTCGATGCCTGCCTCGCTAAGTTTTTCGACCAGGGCCGCAACAAGACCTTTTTTCCGATCAGTGTCGGTCCCTGAAGATACGAGCGCCTCAATCATCAACAGCTGGTTGGTGCGTGGCTTGGGCAGTGCGGGATAGTACAGATCAACCCTGAAGTCGCTTGGTCCCAATGAGAGGAAACGTTGGAAAAGGTCGTCCTCTGGATATCCAGCAGCAATGCTTGCAGCATGGATAGCTCTGGAAAGGCGGTCTTTCTCGTTGGTTGACCTGTTGGACTTCATCGTTACGGTAAACATGGGCATAGAGCCTCCTGATTGCTGGATATTTCTGCGTCCCTCGATTTGATACGCGCAACCTCGCTTGTTGATTCTTTATGAGTAGTTCGAACTCCATTGCCGCAGATCTCGAAGCCGGCCCTACCACTAAGAGTCGAATTGAGGACAGTGGAGCTAGCCGCGCGTCACGAGTTGAGTAATCACCTCACGAAGCGGCGTCGCTCCATCCACATGCTCGGTTCCGGGTACGCCAAAGTGAATCCAACCGGAATTGAATCCCTCGACCATCTCCGCCCGAGGTGACGTCCGTCCCTCCGGCATTCCCTGTGAGACCCATAGCGTCTCCCATTCCGCCCTGGGAACGGCGATTGCCTCGATGGGGCGCCCGACCGCATCCGCGAAAGCATCTGCTATATCGAGTGGACTGTAGTCCTCCGGGCCCGCAACTTCGATATGGCGGATTCCGGTCCAGCGCTGAGTGAGCGTCTCTGCACCCACCTTGCCGATGTCCGCGGTGGCAACCAGAGGAAACTTCCGGTCAAGAGGATGGAGCTGAAACCGGATCTTGCCTTCGGTCCGCGCGCTCGCTACGTCACCGGCTGAGTTCTCAAAGAACCAAGCAGCACGCAGAAATGCATGAGAGAGCGGAAGGTCGCCCAACGTCTCTTCGAGGAGGTGTGAGTTTGTGATCAAACCCAATCCGCTGGCCTGTTCCGCTCCGATGGATGACAGATAAACCGCTTTCGACGGCAGAGCTCTTGAGAGTGCCTCACGCAGGACCTTCAACGTTGCCTTGGTCTCGGGGAAGCCCGGTTCCGGCGCGAAGTTTGGAGGAATCATTACGAACACGCCGGCAACACCGGTGAACGCAGCCGTAAGCGCATCCAAGTCGTCATAGTCGGCTTTGAAGAGCTCCGCACCTTGCTTCTGCCACTCTGCCGATTTCTCTGGATTCCTTACGATCCCTCGAACCTTCTCGCCCTTTGCAAGAAGCGTGCGCGCAACGGCGCCGCCTACATTTCCTGTGATTCCCATGACTGCGTACATATTGATGGCTCCTAGTTTTTATCGTTGTTATGGGTGACATCGGCCAACCGCAGCGGCGCCTGTCGCCAAAAGATTCGGATCAAACCTGCTACTCGGGCAGAGCGATACCGCTGAGGCGCTCGCAGATCGCGAGGAGCCGATCTTGCCTGGCAACGTCGCGGGCAGCTGGAAGGGTGCCCTTCTTCCTTAGGTGATAGAAGTACTCTCCAGTTACGAGTGCCTCAGGTTGATTGCTTGCAGCAAGCCAAACCTGGGTGCGATGTGCTTGGTCCAGATCATCGGTCGCCGCGGTGCCACCCATCTTCGTTGGGACCCAACCTGGCTCCAGTGCATTCGAGAGGACTCCAGGCCAACGTCGTGCTATAGCAAAGGCGAGGAGCACATCATGTAGCTTCGTATCGGAGTAGGCTTGTTCACCGTCCCATGCGCGAGCCCTCCATGTCAGGTCCTCAAGGGTCGGATCGCCGTTCTGGTGAAGCATGGAGCTGAGATAGATCAGTCGCTTCGGCTTCGTGATCAGGGCTGTCAGGATATAGGGAGCAAGGGTGTTGACCGCGAAGACATGCGAGAGGCCATCTTCCGTCTCGATTCGCTTCGGCTCCTTGTAACCGACGGCAGCATTGTGGATGACGGCGTCGAACGCTCCGAGCGCATTGACCTGCTCTGCGACCTTTCGAGTCTGGGCAATTGTGCTGAGGTCGCCGATAACCACTGCCTCCGCCAGCGGAACGTTCCTCTTTGTCTCTTCGGCGCGGGCTTGGCTTCGAGCGTGCAGAACGACTCTGTGACCCTGCTCAATCAGCACCTCCGCTGCCATTCTGCCGAGTCCGTCAGCAGATCCGGTGATGAATATGCGTGCCATAGTCTTGCTCCTTCCTATCTTGAAATGATTCATTGCGAGTCTCAGTGTTTCTCTGACCGGTCCTTCAAAGTCGTCAACCAAAGCTGATGGCCCTCGTGCATGGCGTTCGGTCGTTGCTCACGGAACTGAATGGCGCCAGGGCCCTTCACAACTTCTTCTGTGACGACATGGCACCCGTCAGGGGTCTTGGTAAGAAGAAACGTGTGATAAGCATGGACGTCCTTACCCTCTCCGAGCCACCCGAGGCGGCTATTCGCCTCAAACTCCCACACGTGGCTATCGATATGGAATCCGAAGGTCTCCCACGAGATTCGAGCGTTCTTCCGGAGCCGATGATCCGGAGTGTTCAGAACCTTGACGTCCTTCGAGTTCGAGTACCAGGAGGGCCAAGTCTCTGCATCGACAAGATTGGAAAAAACGATCTCGCATCCAGCCTGGATGTCGATCTCATTGTGCGCAAAGAGGTCCGCCTGCTCAGGCTCGAAGCCCTTGGGCCAATGGATTTGGTTGTTACGCAACGCACCGTCGCCGTTGAATGTAAGTCCTTGAAGCGCCGGCACCTGCGCATGACCGTTCACGCCGAATATTGCTGCAGCGAGTAGTACCGCCCATATTCTACGAATCACCATATCCCTTACCTATCCCTTTCCGTGCTTCCTACTATCTGACGCACAGGGATTGATTCGGAACTAATCTTCTCGGCATTTCACTTATAACCAATTAGCATAAGTGCATGAGTTTTGATGACCGTCTTCTGAATGGGGTGACCGCACTTGCAGCCGTGGTGAGGACGGGTGGCTTCGCGGCCGCCGCGAGATCCTTGAATGTCTCCCAACCGGGCATCAGCCGTGCAGTAGCTCGGCTGGAGGCGCAGGTTGGAATCCGACTCTTGGAGCGGACGACACGCTCCGTCTCCCTTACGGACGAAGGCAGGCGGTTTTACGAGACTATTGGCCCAATTGTGGCGGCGCTCGAAGACGCCACCTCCGCTCTGGCTGAAGGTAAAGTGACCGTCCGGGGGAGACTCCGCGTCAACATGGACCCTTACTTCTCACAGCTCATTTTCGGGCCGCAGCTCAGCCGGTTTCTTAAAGCATATCCGGAACTTAAGGTGGACCTGATCACGCGGGAGGGCCTCGGAGATCTGATCTCGGATGGATACGATCTGGGAATTCGCTTCGGCGAGCCGCGCCCATCCACTCTTGTCGCCCGAAGATTGCTGGAGACGAGAGTTCTTACTGTAGCCTCGCCAGCCTATCTAAAGAAACAGGGCCACCCTACCGACCCACAGCAGCTGGTCGCAGATCGACATCGGATGATTGATTTTCGAGACCCGGAGACGGGCCGTCCCTTCGAGTGGGTATTCCGTAAAGGTCGAAGGGAAATCAAGGTTGAGACGCAAAACCAGCTCATGCTGAGTGACGTCGCAACAATGCACGCTGTGTGCCTGGCAGGATATGGGATCGCTCAAGTTCTCGAGCTCGGCGTCGACGTCCATCTCTCGAGTGGACGACTGGTGGCCCTCTTTCCGGATTGGGAGGAGGAACGTTTCCCCCTGTATGCCTACTATCCTTCGCGCCAATACCTCGCACCGAAGACACGCGTGTTTCTTGAGTTCCTATCTACGACGGTCCAGGCCACTATTTTTTCGACGTAGGAATGGCCGGCCATTTCGTGGCAAGCGGACCTTCGAACGCTATTTCGCAACCGAACCATATTTTCCCTCCTGTGCTTTGCATCGTTATCCAATCCGACGGATACGGCTGGAGCGAGATGAAGCAAATGCAAACGCGCTTTTCGTTCCCGATTCAAGCCGCATTGCTGTGGGCTTTTCATTCTTAGGGCCTCGTCTTGCACTTGCGCCTAACTGGCCTGTACCGGTGGTCAGCATAAGGACGGAATGAGTGGATATTGCCTGGGGGTTCTCCTTCTGAAAATCTAAAGGGGACACGGGAAATAAAATGCGAAACCGCTGTCCAGTTAGGCCGGGGAATGTGGGTGGTGTCGCCGCCAGACCTGATGTTGCGGCTAGCGAGAACATAGGCCGATAGCTAACGGAAATCGCCGTGGTGGCGCCTCTATGCGAGAACCTCAAGCGAACGACCCGATCCCGAACGTGAACGCTCACCCTCGCCGAGTGATCCTCAAGGATCTCGCGGCGCACCTGCATCTGAGTCCGTCGACCATATCGTATGTGCTAAACGACACGCCGGGACGCTCGATTCCTCAGGCGACACGCGAGCGGATTCGAGCAGCGGCGATCGAGTTCAATTACAAGCCGAATATGATTGCGCGATCGTTGCTAGGCAAGCCTATGCGCAGTATTGGCATCCTGTTACCTGTGCTGGGTGAGGGATATCACTCGCAGGTGCTGTCGGGGATCGGCGACTTATTAATGGAAGAGGGGTATTTTTATTTCACCGTTCATCATCGGCATCTGGAGAGCCTGATCGAGGAATACCCTGCGTTGCTGCAGGCGCGCGGAGTTGATGGAATTCTAGCGATTGATACGAAGCTCACCAATCCTCTGCCCCTCCCCGCAGTGCTGATCGCGGGCCATTCGACGTTGCCGGATGTGACCAACGTTGTGCTGGATCATGAGCACGCGGCCCGGCTGGCGCTACGGCACTTGTACGATCTGGGGCACCGCAAGATTGTCTACATGAAAGGACAGACGGTGAGTACCGATACAGAGCCGCGCTGGTCTGCGACGATGAAGGTGGCGCGAGAGTTGGGACTGGCAGTCGATAAACATCTGACGATTCAACTGGCGAAGGATTCGACGTCTCCGGAGATCAGCTATCCGGGGATCCATGACTTGCTGGAGAGCAAGCAAAAGTTCACTGCAATTCTTTGCTTCAACGACATCGCAGCGATGGGCAGCATCCGCGCGCTGCATGACCATGGGTACCAGATTCCGCATGATATTTCGATTGTGGGATTTGACGATATTCAGTCTGCTTCGTATCGCTTGCCGAGTCTAACGACGATTCGACAACCGCTGAAGTTGATGGGAAGCACAGCGGCAGCGGCGCTGTTGCGAAGGATGGCAGATGAAGATTTGCCGTCGACGATTCAGGTGGAACCGCAGTTAGTCGTGAGGGAATCCAGTGGAACCGCGCCGCGGGCCGCCATAGGGCGCCAAGCTTTTTTGAGAAAAAAAGGAGACGGCGAAGGTCGTCGCCGTCTCCAAGGAGGTACTACATTCAATCTTTGCTAGAAGGAGAGGCGAGCTCCTAGTTGTAAAGTCCTTCCACCAATCTGGATCCCGGTGATCTGGTTTCCGCCGTTGCTGGTAGTGGTGTACTCGGTACCCGGACCGCTGTCTCCCGCAAGCTGACCCTGAGGAGGGCTGAAGCTGGGATGGTTGAATGCGTTTTGCGCATCACAGCGAATCGAGAAGGCCATCCGCTCCCAGGGCAAGTGGAACTCCTTGAGGGCCGAGAGATTCACGGTGTTGAACCCGGGGCCGACCAACGGGTTTCTACCCACATTGCCGAAGTTTCCGTTTCCAGGGTTGATGAATGCGGCTGGGTTGTACCACTCTGCGATGCCTCTGTGCGCGGGACGCGAGCTAAGTCCAGAGAAGCTGGGGAATTGTGTGCCGGGACAGGACTGCTGATAGGTACAGTCCGTTGCGAGCACCTGGAATGGATTTCCCGACGACACGATGACGGTGCCGGAGACTTGCCAACCACCGACGGTTACATCTTCGAACCAGTTCTTATTCAGGAATGCCCTGCCCTTGCCGAAAGGAAGTTGATAGACCACAAACCCTTTGAACGCATTGCGAACGTCGAAGTTCGAGTTTCCGTAATTCTTACCTGAATAATTGGCCGTTAAGAAGCTTGCATATTGATAAGGCTGAGGGCCAGCATGCGTTCCCCATCCCGACGAATCCTGATCATCCAACATGTGAGACCAGACGTAGTTGGCGCTGAAGCTGAATCCGTGCTGCAGGCGCTTGGTGATGGTGACCTGCAGTGCGTTGTAGTTTGAGAGCGCCTGGTAGAGGTTGCCGGTGATCTGCTTATATATCGGATACGCTGCGACGCAGTTGACTGTTGACCCCGTGCCGCAGCCCGAGAGATCGCTGGACGACAGGCTGTCCAGAGGTGCTGCATTGAGATTGGTGGGGAAGGTCAGGTTAAGCCCGTGGCTGCCGACATAGCTCAACGTCGCCACCGTGTTCGTGCTCAACTGCCAATCCATGCCGAAATTCCACTGATAGATCTTCGGGATCGGCGTGTGGTAGGCGACGTAGCCCGCGTTCTGCCCATTGAACCTGGTTGGGTCCTGGGAAGCGCCTGTATAAGGCAGGGAGGTCATTTCGCCTCCGCCCAAGGGGAAGAGCGTTCCGGGCCCATCGAATTTGGTCGTTGGATAGATTCCGTTCGATGAGTCGTTGACGCTTCCAGAGGAGGACACGGATTGACCTAAGCCCGCATTGGTAGCGCTGCCGTAGTTGTCCGTGCTCCAGTTGTAGGAGTAGAGTCCGAAACCGCCACGCAGCGTGGTATTTGGATGCACAAGCCAGGAGAAGCCAGCTCTCGGAAGGAAAGTACTAAATACGTTTGCCTGCATAGAGGTCCGGCCATTGGCGTGGGTTTCTCCAAACCAATACGCACCGAGAGTGCCCGTTGCCGGGTTCGTTACGGTTGGATCGAAGCTATCCATGTTGCCGGTGACCTCGTTATACCCGTGGCTGATTTCGTAACGGAGACCGAGGTTGATGGTCAGGTTCTGTTTGATCTTCCAATCATCCTGAACGAACACCTGGGGCTTCTTCAAGCGCACGCCATATTCAGGAGAGACGCTGGCGTTCCAGTTCTGAGCGTAGCCGAGGAGGAAGTCAGCATACTCTTCGCCCGACTTGCTGTTCGCCGAGGCGACGCCCGTCTCAGAGTTGACGGTCCAATTCTCGGTATAGACACCGGAGAACTGCAAGGTTCCCGCGTTGATGTTGCCCCATGTGGTTGTGTCGTCGCGATAGAAGGCAAACTCCCCACCGAAGTGGATCACGTGTTTGCCGCGAATCATCGTGACCACGTCGGAAGGATCGAAGACGAATTCCTTGTATTCAGCATTAGTAGCTGGCCCAATGTTTGTGTAGGGATTGTTGCGCTGGAACTGGACTGACGGAAGGACGTCGGCTTTCGCAAACTGCCAACCGATCTTGGCGGGATAACCCAAGCCCGTACCAGCGTCCGCAAAGAAGTTCAGCTGATCGGTGTAACCGAATCTGGCTTCGTTGACGGTTCTTGAACTGATATTCCAAACGTCGGTGACCTGTGCATTGTTGTTATCTACGTCGCCGATCTGGCAGCCGACCGGGCATTCCGTTATTGCGTTCGCGCCATTTTCAAGTTCGTCGCCCTGCGTATCAGATAACGTCAGGCGGTTATTTTGAGTGATCGCATAATCCAACCGTCCGAAATACCTCTTCCACGGCCGGGGCACTGGATATTGCGAGTAGAAGTTGTTGGTGAGAACGCCGGCGCTATTGACGGTTGCGTTCGATACGAAGTTACCGTAGGGGATGTGGTTTTCAGGTGTTGGATAATACTGCTGGAAGTTATTCGAGACCGAATCGATCATGCCCGCGGGAATGGCGTTGGTTCCGTACTCACTGAGGAAGCTCTGACGAATCGGGTATGGATGGCCTTCCGAATCCGTCGCGATGACTTGCGTCGTGGGATCGTAAATAAGGTACGGAGCTGTTGGGTTGGCTTCGATGTTACCGCTGAAATCGCCGGCCATGATTGGAGCAGTTGGCACGGTCTGGTAGCCAGCACTGACGGCGTTATTGTGAATCTGGTCGTAACCAAAGAAGAAGAACGCCTTGTGCCTCAGCCCAAAGAACGGGATTGGGCCACTGAACGTTCCGCCGAAGTCATCATAGTTAAGGGCGGGCACTTTCTCCTGGTTGCCAAAACCGTAGTTGGCCGCGTTCAGCGATGTGTTCTGGAAGTACTCATACAGAACACCGTGAAACTTGTCGGTACCGCTCTTGGTAATCTGGTTAATGATGAGCCCGCCTACGCCATACTGCGCGGAGAAGGAAGAAAGACTGACCTGCAGTTCCTGGACGTCTTCGAATGCGGCGGGATTGGCGTTCTGGCTGCTTGGAAGCGTGGTGGAGGCACCATCCGCGAGCACGTTGGTGAAGGGCAGGTTGCCGTTGGTGGACACTTCCTGACCGGGATTGAAGGCGTTCATCTGATTCATGCTGCCGTTGTACGTACCAGAGGCGCCGGGGAGCAGGATCATGAAGTTTTGCCAATCGGGGCCATTGGATCCGCCTACGTTGGGCATCTGCTGCATGTCGTGAGCTTCGAGGGTTGCGGAGCGTTCACCGTTTTCGGTGTTGAGAAGAGGCACGTCGGTATTGACGGTTACCTCAACGGATGACGAACCGATTTTCAGTTGGGCGTTGACGTCGGTGATACCAACCAGGACGGTGATGGGTCCACGTACGTAGGTTTCAAACCCATTCTTCTTGAAGGTGAGCTTGTAGCTTCCGGCGACGACCGAGTTTGTATCGTACAAGCCGTCGTTGTTGGTGGGGAAATCCTTCGCTACGCCGGTGTCGAGATTCAATACGCTGACAGTAGCTCCGGGAATTAAGGCTCCTGAGGGATCAGTGACGATGCCGCGAATATCTCCGGAGTTTGTACTTTGTGCATAGGCGCTGCCTAATCCCAAAACACCAGCCATGGCGATGGCCACCATCCTTAATGTTGAAAAACTTAACTTCATATTGCCTCCGAGCTTCATAAGTGGTGCATGGTTTAGCAATGAATCGTATTTAGACAAACGTTTGTCTTGTAGCTGACTGAAAAACGGCAATCATACCGTCAGAAGCAACATTGGCTTGCAATGCTGCTGAAGTGGAACTGAGTGTCCTGTCGGGTCCAAAAGAGTTTGGTGCGAGGGCCACACACGTATACAGGACAAACAGTGCTAGCTTCACAGGACAGGTCGTCGGTGGCAATAGCCATTCTCACCAGGATTTGCCGACCACTTGTATGTACACAGGACGCAATGAATGCGACTGCCCGACCCAGCCCAGTGGGGTAGATGTCAGGACCAGATCAGTTGAACTGCGATAGGTCTGGAAACTAAGGGGTCACTGCCCGGTTACGAATTCGGTCGTAGCCGCGATTCACTCGAAGCAGTTGGCATCGTTCCTCAGGCGCCTGATGAGCCCGCGTTTAAGAGAATTCCACGAAGCTTGCGAACCGCGGCAGGAATATCTGCGGTCTGTGTGCTGCCAAAGCCCAGGATCAATCCGTTACGCGCTGCCCCACCGGAATACGCGGTGGAGAGTGGCCACACCCACAGGTTCTGCGAAGCGGCGCGGAGAGCGATGTCATAATCAGATTCCAGCCCCGGCAGGGTAAGCGTCAGATGCAGGCCAGCTTCCGCGCCAATTACTTCACATGCGGCATCGAGACTCGTTCGGAGGGATTCAACGAGCATGCTTCTGCGTTCTTTGTAGAGCAGCCGCATGCGCCGGATATGTCGCTCAAAATGGCCCTCGCCGATGAACTCTGCAAGAACTTCCTGTGTTAATGTCGGCGACCCGAGATCTGTAGCACGTCGAGTTGCTACGAAATGGCCCAGCAGATCACGAGGGACGACAATATAGCCGATGCGCAAAGAAGGAAATAACACCTTGCTAAACGTTCCGATATAGATAACGCGCTCATTGTTGTCGAGACCCTGGAGCGAGGAGATTGGCGAGCTTTCGTACCGATACTCGCTGTCATAATCGTCTTCGATAATCCAGGATCCGTTCTGCTGGGCCCATTGCAGAAGCTGCAGTCTGCGCGAGGCGCTCATCGTCACGCCCAACGGGAATTGGTGCGATGGAGTTACGATCGCGACGCGCGCACGCCGGCACATTTTGATACCTGCGCTGACGTTGAGGCCTTGATCGTCGACTGGGACGGCGACAAGACGGCTTCCAGCTAACGCGAAGACCTCACGCGAGAAGCGATACCCCGGTTCCTCGATCCAGACGGGGTCTCCCGGATCCACGAGCACCTGGGCAGAGATTTCCAGGGCTTGTTGCGATCCAGAAGCGATCAAAATCTGATCGGCGTCACATGACACGGATCGGGCCGTTCGCAGGTACGCCGCTATGCTTTGGCGAAGCGGAAGATACCCCATTTGGTCTCCGTACCCAAACGATCGGACGCTCATGTTCTTTGAGCGACGCGCAACGATGTTGGACCATGTTTGTAAAGGAAAGCTGTCTGCGGCCACCTGCCCGACACCAAACGCACCCCAGTTTCGCGTCCAGGGCATCATCCGATACGACGGAAGAGTCGCGGTTCGCTGCGCCACTTTTCGAGAACCTTCGCGGGCGGAAGCGCCTCCATTTTTCTGCACCGGAGCAGTCGACGTAAAACGGTCTGGTAGCTGGCCCGACACCGCGGTCCCAGAGCCTATCTGTGCTGTCAGGTAGCCCTCAGCCAGCAGTTGCGCATACGCGTTGAGAACCGGTAGCCGCGACACCTCGAGTTCCTTAGCGAGCAGCCGGCTGGACGGGATATGCTGTCCCGGTCGCAGGCGGCCTTCCGAAATCGCCATTCGCACAGCGTCGTATATCTGTCGATGCAACGGCACCGCTGCATTTCGATCGATGCGGATCACTGGCACAATTCCGGATGCGACTCGCTTAGACATGACTGGAGCTTAATGGTCGCTGATATCAGCGTCAAGGTGCTCCAACGTCTAACCACTTTCACAACACGAAAAGGATTAGGCCGGCACGTATCTCCAGGCCAAACGAGATCAGGTCAGCTTTGAACTAGGGAATCAGCCACGACCCAGGCGGTACCGATCAGAGCCAGATTCAGGGCGCTTTCGGTCCAGTTGAAATGGCTTGAGGGATTGGCAACGAGCATCGGCCCATTTGCCAGCAAGCCGAAGGATGCAATCATGACTGTCAGCAGGACCGTGGCCAGTCTGGCCTTTATTCCTGTCAGTATGGCGAGCCCGGCCGCGATGAAGCAGACTCCCGTTACGTATCCCCAAAAAACTTGCCCAGGGGGTAGCCATTTTGGGACCAGAGGAGCGGTCATGTTCATATACATAAAATGCGCTCCTCCCCAGATCACGGAGCAGACGCCAAAAGCCATCCGACCGATCCGTGTGAGGCGCACGGCGAGGGCCCTGTCAATCTGAGCGCTACCGGCGTAGACGATTAGAGCGCTCGCGGCGATCGCCAGCTGCATGGCGATGTCTTCGTAGGTACCATATACGCCGTAACCGCTAAGCAGCAGGCGACCGTCCATCAGCAGGAGAACAAACACGGCGTAGTAAACGGTAAGCGCCGCGGCGCCCCAAACCCTGGTTCGGCGCCATTCGATGGCCAACGCTGCGACGACCATAAACGCACCAACGCAATATGCCAGTGGGATGCGAACGGGAAAATTCTTCGGCACCGGTTGGCCGGGGTCGAAGTCTCCAAACACTAGACAGGCCAGCCCTAGCGCCGCCACACCCACACCGTAGACCCGCAAACCAAAGACCCTCGCCGTGTTTTCCGTCTTCAAGACAGCTCCAGGATGGAAGATTTACGTGGCGCCCCGTGGAGCCTGAGCGCGTCTGATTCTAGGGATGATTATCCGATACGGTGCTGGGCTGGGCCGGGCCGATTTCTTCTACGGACGCCGCACCTACAATTTTTCCGGTGCCACCAGCTTGTGCAACTACTACAACACCCAAATTGGCGGGCGCCTCGCTTGATTTCAGTTTCACTTCGAAATCACGTGACAAAACATGGCCAGGAGTAGTCTTCCCGATCTTCTCAAGATTGAGGACGACTTCAGTTTCCGTTAGCTTTCGGCCTTTATTTTCGCCTGCGGATACGTCAGAATTCGCCTGGTGCAAGGTTACCGCTACGTAGATGTCTGCAGGCTGTTTGGCGGAAGTGCCGTCGATATCGATATGGCCACGGAGAATGCCAAATCCCGCCGGGTCAATATGAGCTGAAGTTATCGTCACTGGAATCCGCTGATCTTTGACTGCCTTTTCAAAGACCGCACGAACCTGGGCCTCGTCAGTGAGCTTCAGTTCATCGGTTCCATCCACCACGAACTGGGGTGTATACGGAGAAGGAAGTCCAAATCTACTGACATAGACTTGCTGACGATCCGTCAGCTGGTCCGAGGAGTGGGGATCCTTCCATCCGTCGTGGTTCCAATACGTAACGTGCTCACTCAGAGTAATCAGTTTCGCTCCGGGAATAGGTTGCATTGATTGCAATCTCTGCAGAAACGCATCGGCAGGGGGGCACGAAGAGCAGCCTTCGGAGGTAAAGAGTTCGACCACAACCGGCACGGGCGTCGATGTCTGCGCAGCGCACACATGTTCCCAGTTAACGGTGGCGCAACAGACCAACGAGAATGCGACTGAAGCAAATTTGGTTCTTACGGCCATACCCTGTTGTTCCCCACTGATTGATAGCTTGCCCTCACATCCGGTTCTACCCGCTTTTAGACTCACAGATGAACACCTTACATGCAATAGCCACTTCAGTGGTTATTGTGCTGGCCACCTGCATATTCACAAAAACAGTCTTACTTCAGGTCCGCCAGGTTGCGGGAGCCAAACAGAGGTCGTGGAGATCACCGACCAAAGCATTCATGCGCTCGGGCTCCGCATCCCACGCAAACATAAAACGCGCGCCGCCGCCGATGAAAGTGTAAAACATCCATCCGCGCGCACGCAGTCCTTCCGCTACATCAGACGGCAGCTTCAGGAAGACGGCGTTGGCCTCCACCTTGAACATTAGCTCGACCAGAGGGAGGTCTCTGACTTTACGGGCAAACTCCGTCGCGCAGGTATTGGCGTGCGCGGCATAGCGGAGCCATGCGCCGCTCTCCAGCATGCGGACCCAGGGGGCGGCAAGAAACCGCATCTTGGAGGCAAGCTGGCCGGCCTGCTTGCAACGATAGTCGAAGTCTTCTGCGAGCCTGGTGTCGAAGAAGATCACGGCCTCGCCGATGGCCATGCCGTTCTTCGTGCCGCCGAAGCAGAGCACGTCGACGCCGGATTTCCAGGTGATCTCTGCTGGGGTGCAGCCGAGCGAGGCGCAGGCGTTGGCAAAGCGCGCGCCATCCATATGCAGCTTCAGGCCAAGTTCGCGGCATATATCTGAAATGGCGCGGATTTCTTCGAGTTGATAGAGTTCGCCGGTCTCGGTGGGCTGCGTGATGGTGACTACTCGGGGCTTGGGATAATGAATGTCGGTGCGCTTGAGCGCGACGGTGCGGATGGCTTCGGGGGTGAGCTTGCCATTGGGCGAAGGGGCGATGAGGAGCTTGGAACCGTTGGAGAAAAACTCGGGCGCACCGCACTCGTCGGTTTCGACGTGGGCCGTTTCCGAGCAGATGACGCTGTGATAGCTCTGGCAGAGCGAAGCCAATGCAAGTGAGTTGGCGGCTGTTCCATTGAAGACGAGGAAGACCTCGCAGCTGGTGTCGAAGAGGTTACGAAAGGCGTCCGATGCGCGGGAGGTCCAGGAGTCGCCACCATAGGCGGGTTCGTGGCCGTGGTTGGCTTCGTCCATCGCCTCACAGGCTTCCGGACATACTCCGGCGTAATTGTCACTGGCGAACTGCTGAGGTTGCTGTTGCATGGATTGACGATAGCGGATTCGCCCCGTCACAGCAATTGAACATCGGCGTGTCGAGTTGCGCATTTTGTGCGGACAAATCGGGGTTTTGTTGTGTCAGGCCAGCACTTTCTGTAACGTCGAGAAGGTTGGCGACGTCTAACCCTTTGTATCTTCTCCCGCAGGAGGTCTCATGTTTCCGAACCACCGTACTTCTTTGATCGTTCCGACGGCGCTGCTGGCATTTGCGTTTATGGGCTGCACGCACGCTGAGACCCGCGCGCCGATCCCGGCGCCGCAGGTCGACGCTTCCCTCTCGCAGACTCACGGCAAACAGACGGCGATCTTCGCTGGGGGATGCTTCTGGGGAACGCAGTCGGTGTTTGAGCGAGTGAAGGGTGTGGTAGCAACGACCGCGGGGTACGCTGGCGGCTCTTCTTCGACGGCTACCTACGACCAGGTGACGACCGAGACGACGGGGCATGCGGAGTCGGTGAAGGTGGTTTACGATCCGGCGAAGATTACGTACGGGACGCTGCTGCGGATCTTCTTTTCGGTGGTGCATGATCCGACGCAACTGAACCGGCAGGGACCGGATGTGGGGACTTCGTACCGTTCGGCGATCTTTTATGTGAACGACGAGCAGCGCAAGATTAGTGCGGCCTATATTACGCAATTGAATGCGGCGCATGTGTTTGCTAAGCCGATCGTGACGGAAGTGACTCCGCTGAAGGGGTTTTACGATGCTGAGTCGTACCACCAGGATTATGCGTTGAATAATCCCAACAACCCGTACATTATGGTGTGCGATCGACCCAAGACTGAGGCTCTGAAAAAGGAGTTTCCTGAGCTCTTCGTCGAGTATCACGGGAAGTAACTGCCTCAGTGGGCGGAAGATGTGCGCGTAACTTTTTGCATGGCTAGCGCATCGAATTGGGCGGATGTAGGTTTACGGATCGGAGTTCTATGCCTGTCATTCGAACTTGCGCGCAGTGCCACCAGAAAAACCGGGTCTCCGCTAAACATCTGAGCGATACGGGCCGTTGTGGCGCATGTAAGGCGCCACTTCCTCCGCTGGCGGAGCCATTGGCGGTGGACTCTGTACTGTTTGATGAAGTCGTCCAAAATGCGACGGTGCCGGTGCTGGTCGATTTCTGGGCTGGGTGGTGCGGGCCTTGCCGCGCGGCAGCTCCTGAGGTTGCGCGCACCGCGGCTGATATGGCGGGCAAGGCGCTGGTATTGAAGGTAGACACGGAAGCCAATCCGCAACTATCGGCCCGATTCCAGGTGCGTGGAATTCCCAACTTTGTGGTGCTCTCGGGCGGCAAGACGGTGGTGCAGCAGGCCGGGCTCGTCGACCACAACCAAATGGAGCAATGGCTGCGCTCGGCTGCTAGCTGAAAGGGTATGGCTGGGAAATAAGAATGCCGAAGCGCAGTGCAGGTCTCCTGATGTATCGACGAACGGCGAGCGGGCTGGAGGTGTTTCTCGTGCATCCAGGAGGACCGTATTGGGCGAAGAAGGGCGGAGGCGCGTGGGGCATTCCAAAGGGCGAGTACCACAAGGGAGAAGAGCCTGTGGATGCAGCGAAGCGCGAGTTCACGGAGGAGACGGGCTTCACACCGACGGGGACGTTAGTTGAGCTTGGATCAATCCAGCAGAAGAGCGGAAAAATTGTTACCGCATGGGCGATCGAAGGCGATTGTGATCCCGCAGAGCTAGTGAGCAACACCTGCAGTCTTCAATGGCCCCCAAAGTCCGGGAAATTCGTCGAGATTCCGGAAATTGATGAGGGGCGGTGGTTTGGGATGACAGCGGCGCGCGAGACGATCCGCAAAGAGCAGGAGCCGCTCTTGGAGAGATTGCGCGATGCACTGGCGAAGACTCAGCGTTAAACTATTCTGAGACACGCTTGACAGGCGACCGTCCGAGCGTAGAGGGTCACAGAAAGCAGGGAGGTTGCGATGAGCGAAGTTGCTATGAATGAGATCTTCAAACCGGAATCGAGCATGGTGCGCTTTCGAATTGCATTGATCCTTGCGATCGTTGCGGATGTGCTGCAGATTGCGCTTCTTCCGATGTTCGTGGAAGGAGCGGCGTCGCCTGCCGATGACGCGCTCGATGCCGGGGTTGGGATCGCGTTGATTGCACTGCTCGGCTGGCACTGGGAATTTGCGCCATCGTTCATTGGCAAGCTCGTGCCGGGCGCTGATTTGATACCGCTCTGGACGTTAGCGGTCGCGAGCGTTTACAGAAAAACGAAACGCATCGAGGCTCCTGCTGCGTGAAGGCGGCGACTGCGGCCTGAAGATTTAGTTGCGGCCGTACCGTGCGAGCCACTTCAGCTCCTCGCGAACCTTGATGTAGCCATGCCAGGGGTTCTTGTCGAGCGGATGATTCTCGCCGGGGAAGACTAATAGCTCATGCGGCACGTTTAGGCGCTCGAGAGCGCGCTCGAGGAGAACCTGTTCGAAGTAACTGACGCGATTATCCGCGTTGCCTCCTACGATGTGGGTCGGCGTGGTCACCTTGTTCAACTGAAAGAGCGCGGCCTCGCTCTGATAGAGCTCTGGCTTCTCCCAGGGCGTGCCGGAGAGATACCACGCGTCGTCCCAGGTGAGGTCGTCATTACCCCAGTTGGCGGCATGCTCGACGGCTCCCGCGCCAGTGACGGCGGCCTTGAATCGATGGGTCTGGGTGATGAGCCAGTTGGTCATGTAGCCACCATAGCTGTAGCCGCCGATGGTCAGGTGATCGGGGTCGGCTATGCCGTCGTGAACGAGCGCGTCGACGCCGGAGAGGATGTCGTGGCCAGGCGCGGAAACGAGATGCGGATGGATGGCGAGCATGAAGTCGTCACCATAGCCGGAGGAGCCGCGATAGTTGGGACGAAAGACAAGCCAGCCATTGGTTGCGGCGAGCGTCGCCCAGTCGTACCAGTCCGCTTCGAAACGATTGCCGTCGGCGTCGGCTGGGCCACCGTGAATTAATGTGAGCATGGGCAAATGCTTCTCGTTCAACTTGCCTGGAGGATAGATGAGCACGCCCTCTACCTCTGTGCCATCGTTGGACTTCCAACGATAGGGCTTCCACGCAACCTGCGCGCGCTCGTGGAAGATCGGGTTGAATGTAGTCACGGCCTTCGCATCATTCACCGAGGGTAGACTGTCCGCTACGAATACCTGTGTGGGATCGGTAATAGTGGAGTGGGTGAAGAGCAGCTCACTACTGTGTCGAGCGGCGTCCAGAAAATTATTATTTCCGGGTGCGTTTGAGACGACGGTCGCTTTGTCGCCGTCAATGCGATACACGTGCTGATCGATACCGGTCAGACCCGCGGCCAGGATTGTGCCGTCCGACGTAACGGCCGCGCCTTCCCAGGAACCATGAAACGCCGCGCCTAAGCGGATGAAATTTCCGGTTGAAGTGTCGAGGGAATAAATCCGGCCCTGTACGTCCTGGTATGGGCCTTCAATGGATCCGGCGGCCGCGCGCACGAGAAGAATGAGATTGTTTCCCGAAGGCATCCAGTGGATATCGCTTTCGAGACCCTGGTTATGCGTAAGTTGGTGCGCATCTCCACCTTTTGCAGCGACAAGAAAAAGCTCGCTGGCGGATGGATTCTCGAGGCGAAGTGAGACGGGTCCAGTCTCAAAGGCGATCTGCTGGCCGTCAGGCGATGGCGCGATCTCCTTAATCTGCAGCGAGCTCGTGGTCAACACGGTGGCATCTTCCGGGTACGCCGGTTTGTCTGCAGTTGGTTTCGGATCCTGATGCGGCGGCGAAATCTTCGCGCTGTTATGGATGGCGGCAGCTACGGGAAAGGAAAGCAAGACATCGCCTCGCTCCTGTTCCCGCCAGCGAATTACATCCTTCCACTCTTCTTTCTGTGCGTCGTCGGCGGCTTTAGAGAGTGCTTGCGTTACGGAAAACACTACGCTCGCGCCGTCGCTGGACCACGCGAAGGCATGGGCATCCAGTTTGTCGCGGTAGAGCGGCACTGCCTCGCCGCCGTCGATAGGGATCAGCCAGACGCGGGTCGTGCCCTCCTTGCTGTCGTCGTCACTAGGGGGCTCGGTGGGCAGCGGGCGATCGGAGAGGAATGCGATCATGCGTCCGTCAGGTGACCACTGCGGTGAAGAATCATGGCCCGCATGGGTAAGCGGAGTGGCGACTCCATTCTTCTTCTTCCACAACCAGAGATCTTCGGTGAAGCGGTTATGCTGCCAGTCCGAAGCCGCAGCGGAGATGACCACGGCCTTTCCATCTGGCGAGATACGCGCGCCGAGGATGTCGGTCGCATTCATGAACTCGTCAAGAGAGATGGGCGGCTTGCTTGGTGCCGCTGGAGAAGTCTGTGCGTTGGTCGGGAGTCCGGCGACCATCAGAATAGAAAGCAAGAGTGCGGATGCTTGGGTCGATCTCATAGAGGTGTGCAATGGTTCCATCGGCGTTGGTAAAAGGTTACATCTTGCGCAAAAGATTCAGCCGGCGGAGAGAGCGTGAGCCCCTCCGTCGGCTGATGGTTAGCTACGACACACAACCTAGAAGTCGTAGCGAAGAGAGAACTGCATCCGGCGTGGCTGTGTCAGAAGGGTGTCAGCTGTGCCAATTGTGTAGGTCAGCTGCGTTGCGATGAACGCCGGATCGAAGCGGTTGGTGTTTGTGACGTTGTAGACCTCCCATGTGAACTTCAGGGCTCCAAACCTCGATACTTGCCAGACCTTCGCCAGTCCGGCGTCCAGATTGATGTAACCATCTCCGCGGAAGTTATTACGTTCGCCGGCCTCACCTGGATACGGAACGCGGATAGGCGTTCCGAACTGGGCCCCGCCGCTGATCGCGTTTGCGTTGTCGAAGTAAACCGGATTTCCCGAGGAGTCCAGATGCTTATGCACCTTCACCTGGCTGGGGTCGGTGACTACGCCATAGCCGGACCATGTCCAATTCGTTGTGTACCCCGGCTCGAAGAACGAAAAAGGCAGACCGGAAGCATAACGGAAGATACCTGAGAACTGCCATCCCCCTATGAATGCATCCACTGTGCGACTCGTGTTGCCCGCAATAGCTTTACCGCGACCAAACGGCAGAGAATAGACCATGTCTGCCGTCAGGAGCTGCGTTGTATCGAAGTCGGAGAGTCCTCGATTCAACGCTGGCCTCCAGGTATTCTGAATGATCGTTCCACTGCCAGCGACGCCGCTGGAAAACGTGTTTGAGCGCTCAGCATCTGAGCTGTAGTCAATCGATCTCGAGTAGGTGTAGTTAACCTCACCTTGAATGCCATGGGTATTTACAGCCTTCAAAGAGAGCTGCAGAGCGTTGTAGTAGCTCATGCCAATTGTGGAGAGTGAAAACAGACTGGCGAACTGCGGCTGCCACATCTTGGGGACCCACCCTTCCGGGCAACCGTAGACGCATGCATAGTCGATATCGAATATTGATGTTGTCGCGCCCAGGCCAATCTGGTTCGGAGCCCACTCATCGGAATAGATCGCTTGCGTTGCGCTCTCTCCTGGGTAATCAACGTTCGCCATAAAAGGAAAGGTATTTTCCCAAAAAGGAATTGGTTGGACAGTTGCAGTCGGATCATCTCCGGTCGCGTTCGCAATTTTGGATAGCTGCGTTCCGGCTGTGTAGTAGTCTCCGCCACCCTGGGGATCGACCCAATCTGTGGGCTCCGCGAGGTCGAGTTGACTGATCAAGTGACGGCCCAGTCTTCCAACATAAGAAGCCTCAAACGTCAGGCCGCCCGGAAGCTGGCGTTGAACTGATAGGTCAAACGCCTCCGAATAGGGTGTTTTCAAGCGATTATCCATACCGAAGGATATCTGTGCGGTCCCATCGGGATAGGTGTACGGAAACGTCGTCGTCGGCGCTCCCGCTCCATTGGTAAACGGGAGGGTGCGCCGGTCCGTAAAGCGAGGCGCGCTTTCGATACTGAATTCGTTTGCTTGATTCGTCGTCGACGAGGACAGCCCGAACTCACCGTTCTGGTCGAAGACATTGATCAGCGCCTCGCCAAAATGGTCATAATACATACCGAACCCGGCGCGAATGGATGTCTTTGGATCCGGCGCATACGCCAGCGCAAAACGCGGTGCGAAATTATTCTTGCTCTTGGGGAAGAACCCGGGCTTATGGTAGTACCTGCCCGCCGGCGCAAAGCTCAAATCAGGCTCATAGATGACGCCCTGTTGCGCGGAGATCTCGCGTTGTTTGTACCAGGCATCCGTGTCGATCGTGGGCGTAACCTCCTGTCCTTTCGTCTCCCACGGGGTCTGCAACACCGTGTAGCGCAACCCAAAGGTGAGCATAAGATTAGGCAGTGCCTGCCACTGGTCCTGCGCATATCCCTCGTACTCGTTCGCACTGAAATGACGGTTGATAGGTGCTCCATCTGCGAGCAACGTACCGCTGGTCGGGCTGGTCACTTCATAGTTGTATTGGTTCGTCACAGACGGAATCGTTCCCACCAGGTTGGCATAAGCAATTTTGTAGGGAAACGTGAAGGAGCTATCGACAGGATCGATGCCTTCCCCAAGAGTGCTGGGATCCAAAGGCGCCTGCCCCGAGAGCCACTGCGGATTCGTCGAAGCCGAATTGAAAGAGTTCACATTCGAGGAACGGTTCTGATGAATCAGCCGCCAGTTCACTCCGAACTCAAAATTGTGCTTCCCCTTAGTCCAGTTGAAGTTGTCAACGATGTTGTTGACCGGAATAATCGAAATGGTGCTCCGCGTCTCCGCTGTTTGCGTTGCGATGTAACGGAAATCGACGTAGTCGCCGCTACCCGCGCCCGACGAACCATATCCCTGGCGAATGTATCCGTAGCGGATATCGTTCACCATCGTCGGCGTAATGGTCCACGTGTCGCCGAAGGTCATGCCTTTCGTATTGTCGATCAGCTCGGTCGATGGTCCCTGGCCCGGAAACTGCTCCGTTCCAGCCGTCGTGTCCTTCTGCAGATTTCCACGAGCAAAGAGGCGATTCTTCTGCGATGGAACGTAGTCGATACGTACGATCGTTGTATTCAACGTCTTCGGATTGGGCGAGGAGAACGTATACAACGCCGTATTCAGCCCATCCCCACCAGCTGAACCTGGATTATTTGTATTGGCAGTAGGCAACGTTGCAAAGTACGCCAGTGCGTTTGGATTCGGCCCAGGCCCCGGAGGATAGGCCTCCGAACCGCACACGACGCAGCTTGCATCGAGCAGGGCGAGTTGGGCCGGCGAGATGGTGTCAATCTGCGTACCCCCGGGTGCGCCGTCGTTGTCCCCAATGTATGTGATGACGCCCTGCTTGTAGCTCGCCGTCGGTGTCGTCTGGCTGACAATCGCGCTCTCTGCTTGCCTCGTTCCTTCATAATTGCCGAAGAAGAAAAGCTTGTTCTTGATGATTGGCCCGCCGAAGTCCGCGCCGAAGACGTTACGAATTAGTTTTGGCGGGCGATTCGCTTCTCCGCTCGACAATTGAGAATTTTTGTTGAAGAAATCATTCGACACCGTATTAGTTGGACGAAAGTACTCGTAAGCGGCGCCGTGAAATTTGTTGGTGCCCGACTTGGTGACCAACGAAACTTGCGCTCCGGAAGAGCGGCCTTGATCCGCGTTGGCAATGCCGGTGGTCACACGGAACTCTTGAACTGAATCCTGGGTCTCGCGTAGCACTCCGAAAAAGGCCAGCCCGCGCACCTGGTCGTTGTCATCGATGCCGTCCAACGTAATATTGCCCTGATCGGAACGACCGCCATTGACCGCGCCGCTTCGGCTATCTGCCATCGCAGGATCAGCCGGGGGAGGAAACGCCAGCACGCCCGGCTGCAGCGATAGTAGGTCCGGCACGTTGCGCGTCTCGCTCGGCAGTGCCTGGATTAATGCGTTGTCCGCCGAACTGCCCAAGGAGGCATCGCTTATGTTCAGAGTCTGCGCCGCCGCGGACACATCGATAATCTGGGTGTTTTCCTGCACCGTCAGCCCAAAGTTGATCGTCGCGGGCTCATCCACCAGCAGTTCGGCGGTCTTGGTTTGCGCACCGAAGCCCGGAGCCGTCACCGTGATGGTGTACTTTGCTGGCAGAATCTGCTCCAGCGCATATTCGCCGTCTTGTTTTGAAGTAGTCGTTAGTTTCTGGCCCGCCGCCTCGTTTACCAGCGTGATGGTTGCGTCCCTCACCACAGCTCCGCTTGGGTCTTTCACGACGCCGCGCAGTGAAGTTGTGGCGTGTTGTGCAAAGCTTACTGCCGTACCAAGGGAGAGAAAAAGAACAAGTGCGAATACACTAATGCGTCTCATCAAAAGCTTCCTCCAGAGAGATAACAGCTTGATCAGCCCTAAAAAAAGGGGAGAAACGTATAGGGATCTGCTTAAGTCTGGTTTCCCAATAATCAAACAGGTATATGGATCTTAAATTCGTGGATAAGTAATGTATTACAGCAAGGTGACTTCAAATGCAAGTGGACATGATGACGCGAGATATCCAGATTTGAGCCACTCTCCATCGTCCACGCAAAACAAAAGCCGCGATCGGCACAGCGGTCTGTACCACTTGCCGGCAGCGCCACGAATCCACTTCTTCGTGCGCGCTGCCGTTAAGTGCAAGGCACTTCTGCAACTCTATGGCTTAGCAGGATGTCCGAGGTGATCGAAATTCAGGATTGCATTGAAGACCAGCGGGTAACTCCCCACCGTTTCACCGCGGTACACGGGATTATTTGCAAACAGGAGCACATTCCCGGCGCCCAGATGTGCATCCACAACGATGGCGTGTTCGGCGATGGAGGTCGGATTAGCCAGCAGCCCTGAGAGCAACATAGCCTTCCCATCCGCAAATCGCAGAATGACCTCCGGACGCAGGGCGGCCGGAATGACCGAGGGATTGTTGCGCAGCTGCTCTTCGTTGAGCGTCTTCGCCTCCCATGGCTTCTGCTTCGCCAAGGGCTCAGGATCAACATCCTTCCGTCCTTGGACCACATCGCTGTCTTCGAGAGTTCCACGCCCTGTGGGCCGCTGCGCATAAGGATCCATGAGCGTGCGGCCCGCCCCTCTGCCACCTTCCACGTTGCTGATGTTGAAGGCCATGCCATTCGCGCTGATCACGGGAACCGACGCGCCATAGCCCCAGGCAACCGGATGGTTGGGTGCCACAAAGATCGAGTCCAGAACCGTGCCGACGACGCGTGCATCGCCTTTCACGACGGACACACCGGGAGCGAGACCGCTGTCGATCGCAAATTCAGAAGTGTCCTCCGACGTGATCAGCAGACCTCCCTGTTGGACGAACGTGCGGAGGTGCGCTAAACCGTCAAGCCCGAGGCCGGGGCGGGTATCCGGGGTGGAGTCCAGGCGACCGAGGTTCGGGGTCAGATCCGTTGTCTGCCATGGCGTTGCATTTCCGTACTTCGGGGTGCCATTAATAATCGACTGCGTGGTTGAGTAGCCCACCGGTGCAAAAATGATCACGTCGTACTTGCTGCGGAGATCTGCTTCGGCGGCTGCCGTCTGGGTGCTGATGTATTTGTAGGGGACACCTGCATGGTCGAACTCGTAGCGCCACCAGCCTTCGGTCTGCGTTGACTGCCATGTGTGCATGAACGCGATCCGCGGGGCCTTGACCGGGTGCGTCGCCACATCGGGCGCTGATGCCAGGCGGGTCGCATCGAGCGATAGCTCCTTCAATACCGGCGCCAGCGTGGCGTCGGAAGCATCGCTGATCAAGAGCGAGCCTGCGCTGTATTTATTTCCCGCTGCATCGAAGGCTTTTTCCGCAACTGCGATATGTGCATCTTTCAGTTTGTACACGAGCGCCAGCAGCGAGCTCTGCCCAGTGTTCGCAATGACTGCAACGGAGCCCGTGCCTGTCTGCTTACCTGAGAGGCTTTGAGGATCATCGACACTCGTCATCTTCGCGGCAAGGATCGCGGGGTCGGTTAACCGCGCCACCTTCAGATTGAACAGTTCGGTGAAGCTCCATCCGGTGTCATCATATGGATGTTTTTGCGGGTCATCCGGAGCCCAATACTGCTTGTCCAGGAGCGCGTCGGCAATCCTGGAGTAGGGTTGATCCATCCGGACTACGAAGCTGCCCGCAGGAAATGTCTCTTGGGTAGGCTTATCGCCGCGTTTCGCGGGCGGCACGCTGGCCGTCACTGCATCCGTGAGCTGGCTAACTTCCACGTGCTGCTTCTTCAAAACTTCGAGCAACTGAATTTGACGGTTGAGTTCAGCAGTGTTCGTAGAGAGGACGTAGGCGGCAGGCCCCTCGACTGTTGGCTTCAGGATTGAACGCTTGCTCTTCTCGTAGTAGTTCACCAGGAAGTGATGAGTGTTCTTCGAGAAGTACGACAGTGTCGATAGCAGGGCGCTCTCCTCGTAGTTATTGTTGTCGCGCTGCGACCACGTCACCACCGGGAACGCCGGATTCTGCCGATACCAGGTGCGCGAATACTCCTCTGGCGAGAGGATACGTTTCTCGGTGTCAGCGCCGCCGTTGCCGAACGTTTCGTACAGACGGCTGATACCGTTGTGCAGGCCCGCGAGGAACATCAAGTAGCCGGGACTCCAGGTGTCGAAGTCGCCGTGCGTAAACACGCCGGGCATGCCGAAGTTCTGCATTTGCGCTACGTTGTTCCAGCCGAGCTCAGCCCACTCGTTGGCGAGTACTGGATCGATCCACGCGTTGTAGGGACCATCGCCGACGGTGTTGTCGTAGAGAAACGGTACGGACTCATGCAAATCGTGCAGCACCTGCGCATGCCAATCCACGTAGGTGTTAAGCACGTTGTTGGTGAGGTTGAGCGTCATGCCCATGGCGTCACGGTTGTTGTCGTGGGCTACGTAGTGACCCCAATAGACCAGGCGGGGCCAGTCTTCGGTTGGGTGCGCGCGGTGCCACTTATAGATGTCGACCATGCGATCGCGTCCATCGACCTCCACGACAGGCGTAATCAGCACGATCATGTGCGAACGGATGTACTTGATGTAGGGCGAATTATCCACGGCTAGCCGGTAAGCCATCTCCATCAGCGCTGTCGGCGCGCCGGTCTCCGAGGAGTGGATGGTGCCGGTGATGTAGTAGACGGGGTAAGAAGCGTCAATCAGCGGCGCTGCCTTAGCGTCATCCATGCCAATTGTGCGCGGGTCGGCGAGCTTTGCGAGGCGCTCGTTATTTTCCTTCTGACCCTTGAGCAGACTCTCATCGGCGATGGCCACGGCGATCATCTCGCGGCCCTCTTCGCTATGGCCAATCGTTACCACCTGCACACGCGGCGTGCTCGCCGCCAGCAGCCGGAAATACTTGTACACGTCCTCTGCGTACGGAAGCATGTTCGGTGCGCCGGACACATCGCCCAATACCTTTTCGGGCGTCGGAACGGTCGTGGAGGCGGGCAGATAATTGACCAGGGGCGAAATGAACGACGGGTCCGTGGTGTATTCCAGAATCTTCTTGGTGTATTGCTGGTCTACCGGCTGGTTAGGGTCACGTGCGTACTCGGTGTTCGCAACTTGAGCGGAGGCGGAGACGCAAAGAGAAAGCGCAGCGGCGGCCAGGAAGGCCGAGAGGAAGGCTGAATGTCGCATATCGATTTATATACCGGAAGCTGGCTCGAAGACCAACTTTCAGTTTGAATCGCGCCAGGGTGCCGCGCATGTGCCTGTAACCAAAGAGGACGGCGCCGGGCATTGAGCTCGACGCCGATGTTTCGTCCGAATGACTTAGAGCCGAAGCTCGCGAAACGGAGGTGCTAGTTCGTCGCTGGTTGACCCTGCGGCCCTTTGTCGCTGCGATCACCCGGTCCACGCATTCCACGTGGATGGTTCCTCAGCTTTGTCCACTGATCAGCAGTCAGGACGCCGCGAATGTCCAGCAGCATCTTCGCATTGGCCTTCTCCAAATCTGCGCGAGTATCGGCAATTTTATCGATCTGCGTCATCGCCTTCGCCTCATCCAATGGCGTTGCATCCAGCAGCGGTTCCAGCAGCAACTGCTCCTCTTGCAACGAAGCGTGCATGTGGATCAGCTGCACACGGCTCTGCAGGAACAGGTCGCCAATGCGCTTCTGCTGCTCAGCGGTCAGGCCAATGCGCGCCGCGACGTCTGGATTCTTCCACCACATGCCGAAGGGCAGCATGTCGTCGCGACGTCCGTCATCGTGAGCCCAGTCCCTTCCCTCTCTGCGACCACGTTCCATGCCGCCGTCAGGACCGGGACGGCCTCCGCGATCCCAATCATGCCTCGGGCCCCAGGACCGGTCGCCGCTGCTTCCGGGAGGCGGCGGCGCGCCGGGTGCTGGCATACTCTGGGCGCTTGGAGCAGGGGCGGCCGCAGCGGTCGCCTGAGACACGTCTTGCGCGTGTGCCGTGCGTGCGGTCAGCCAAAGCGGTGCTGCCGCGATAAGAGAGGCTGCAAATAATCTGCGGATAATCATTCGTTCTCCTTCGAGCTGGATATTGATCTTGTTGATTGCGTCGGCGCATCGTTCGCGGTCAGCGGAAGCAATCCCTGCGGAACCGATGAACTCAGATCCTGTTGGACATCGCTCATCAACTGATCGTCGGACACGGCTGCTTGAGCCTGCAGTAGTGGCGACTGGACGACGGCAACATGCGCCGGCTTGTGGTGCAGTGCGACCGGGGCTGCGGCACAGAGCAGAGCTGCCGCCGCGACCAGGCGCCATAGCGCGCGCGGAGTTCGATACGCACGCTCTGGCATAACAGCCAATCGCCGATGCACTTCAGACGATGCGATCACCCCCGCGCGCAGGTCACACAGGACGGCATGCAGGGACTCAAACTCTTCCGAGCAGGGACCGCATATCTGGAGGTGTCGTGATCGTTCACGCAACTCTGGATTCGAGATCAACGCTTCCATCTGTTCGACTGTGAGGTGATCGTTGTTCATCTCTTCCCTTTCTTTCTCAAGCCCGCGGATCGGCTAGCTCGAACGTGGTCTAACGCGCGATACAAATGACTCTTCACCGTCGGAACCGGCATGTGCATCACCTTAGCGATCTCAGCCAACTCTTGTTCCTCGATGAAGCGCAGGAGAAAGATGGTGCGCTGTGGTCTCGACAACGTTTCAACTCTCTGCCAAATCTGTTCCAGCTCCGCCTGTGCGATCATCTTCGCTTCGGCCGACCGTTCGGGATGCGGAAGTTGGGACTTTAAATCATCCGCACTAACTGCGGTAGTGCCTACACGCTTCCAGAAACGAAAGCTCTCCGTCCGAGTGTGGCTGCGCAGCAGATTCACCGCGATGTACATCAGCCAGGTCGCAATCGAGCACTCTCCTCGAAAGTTCGCGCGCGTCCGCCAGGCATTCAGGAACGTGTCTTGAGTCAGCGAGAGGGCCACATCGCGGTCGCGCACAGATAGCAACAGGAAGCGAAAAATTCTCTCCTCGTATAGCGCGTGGACTGCTGCGATATCGTCGAAAGGCGTGACGTGCTCTGCCCCGTTCTCAGCCAGTGTCAGTTCGGCGGATTGGAGATTTTGTTGCGGCATCATGGGTTGCGCTTGCTGAACCTGCGCTCTTTCCTGCATGTAGAGACGCGTGCGCCGTGAGGAAGACTACATAGCCGCGAGAATTTTGCGCTCCCACGCAAAGCGAAAGCCCGGAGAAAATCTCCGGGCTTTCGCACAATCAGCTGTTGATTTCGGCTAATCCCCATCGTCAGGGAGGCTATGATGGCGCACATCCCTGCCGCGCACCCAGAAGATCACGTCCTCAGCGATATTGGTTGCGTGGTCGCCAACGCGTTCCAGGTTGCGCGAGATGATCAGCGCATTGAGCGCCTGCGGAGCCAACTCTGGCTTGTCTTTGATAAGGTCGCCAAGCGCGCGAAATGCATCCCGATTCATGTCGTCGACCTGGTCATCGAGCATCAGCACCGACTGCGCCATTTCGGCATCGCCTTCGATGAACGCCTGCAGTGCCTTGCGCACCATGGCCGCCGATAGCAGTGCCAGCCGAGGAATATCTACCGGCAGATCGACATTCGCCTGCTTGCCAAGATCCAGCACGCGGCCGGCGATGTTGACTGCCTGATCGCCCATACGTTCGAGGTCAACGTTGATGCGGATGACCGAGAGGATGAAGCGCAGGTCCACGGCCATCGGCTGTTCCATGGCAAGCAGATCCAACGCAAGCTGATCAATCTCGCGCTCCATGCGGTTGATTGCCGGCTCGGACATCTTGACCAGCTCACACAAGCTCTCGTCCCGCGAGGTGTAGGCCTCGGTCGCTCGCTGAATGGCCTGCTCGACAAGTCCAGCCATGACCAGGAGGCGCTCTTTTAACTCGTCCAGACTCTGCTGGAATTTGATCCGTATCATCCGAACCTCCCTGTGATGTAGTCCTCGGTGCGTTTATCCGAGGGGTTCGTAAAGATCTTGGTGGTTGGCGCGAACTCAACCAGTTTGCCCATGAGGAAGAACCCGGTGTTCTCCGCTACACGAGCTGCTTGTTGCATATTATGCGTCACGATCACGATTGTGTACTGGCTCTTCAATTTGAAGATCAGATCCTCGATTTTGGCTGTGGAAACAGGGTCGAGCGCACTTGCTGGCTCGTCCATTAAGAGCACCTCAGGATCGACTGCGAGGGCGCGTGCGATGCACAGGCGCTGTTGCTGGCCGCCCGAGATACTGGCGCCGGACTTCTTCTTGAGGTCGTCCTTAACCTCGTCCCACAACGCGGCCTGCTTAAGCGAGCGTTCGACCACTTCATCCAGTACGCGCTTCTTGCGAAACCCGTTCAGCTTCAATCCGCTCGCGACGTTGTCGTAGATCGACATGGTGGGAAACGGATTTGGGCGCTGAAACACCATGCCTACCCGGCGCCGGATTTCGACTGGCGTCGCATCTTTGTAGATATCGATGTCGCCCATGAGGACTGTGCCGTCCGCCCGCGCTCCGGGGCTGGTTTCGTGCATGCGGTTCAGACAGCGGACAAACGTTGACTTGCCGCAGCCCGAAGGCCCGATCAGCGCCGTCGCATGGTTTGCCGGAATGTGCAGCGACACGTCGTGAAGCGTGTGCACCGGTCCGTACCATGCATTCAAATTCTCGACGCGAATGTCGACTCCCACTAATTTCCTCCCTTAAGCACGCCGCGGTTCGCGAAAATACGTACCAGCGTCACCGAAGCCATAATCAGCACAATCAATACAAGAGCTCCAGCCCATGCAAGGCGGTGCCATTCGTCATAGGGCGATAGCGCGTACACGTAAATCTGCAGCGGCAACGCTGCGATTGGCTGGTTGAGATCAAAGCTCCAAAACTGGTTTCCGAAGGCCGTGAACAGCAGCGGCGCCGTCTCTCCAGCGACACGCGCAAAGGCCAGCATGCAACCGGTAATAATTCCCGGCGACGCGGTTCGCAAGCTGACCGAAAGCACGGTCCGCCATTTGGGGATGCCCAGGCCCAGGGCCGCCTCGCGCACCGATTTCGGTACCGTGGCGAGCATCTCTTCGGTCGTCCGCGTGACCGTCGGGATCATCATGATGGCCAGCGCCACGCTTCCGGCCATGCCGGAGAAATGCTGTTGCCTGGCAACGATCAGGGCATAGGCGGCCAAGCCCATCACGATGGACGGAACGCCATTGAGCACATCGGCCGTGAACCGCACGGCCGCACCTAGCCACGTGCCTCGGGCGTACTCCGCGAGATAGACGCCCGCGCCGATTCCAACGGGAATTCCAAGCAGGCTTGCCAGGCCGAGGATCACCCCCGAGCCGGCAATGGCGTTAGCCATGCCGCCGCCTGGCTCGCCCACCGGCACCGGGACATGCGTGAAGAACGCGAGATTAAGGGAGCTCGCACCCTTGTAGAGCAGGTATCCGAAGATCGCGACGAGCGGAACCAGGACAAGGATCGTACTGATGATCGCCACGCCTGTTACAACGTGATTAGTAAGGTTGCGCCGCACGGTAACAAAGTTCGAAACCCCGCGAGAGCGTAGAGGTAAGGCGTCCATCAGTGCGCGCTCCCTGCGTTGTCACGGACAACCGCCCACACTAGGAGCCGCGCGATGGCGTTCACGATGATGGTCACAAGGAACAGCGCGAGCCCGATCTCAATGAGCGCGCTCAGATAGAGGTCACCGGTTGCTTCGCTGAATTCATTCGCGATCACACTGGCAAGCGTATAGCCTGGCGCGAACAGGTTCTTCATGATGGCCGCGTGGTTGCCAATGACCATGGTCACAGCAATCGTTTCTCCCAGAGCGCGGCCGAGTCCAAGAATCACAGACCCGATAATGCCCATACGTGCGTTGCGTAATACGCCGATGCGCAACATCTCCCAGCGTGTAGCGCCGAGCGCGAGAACCGCCTCGCGTTGGTGGACAGGCACCGCGCGCATGACATCGCGGCTGATGGAACTAATCACCGGAAAGATCATGATGGCCAGAATCACGCTGGCGGCAAACATGTTCACGCCAAAGTTTGGCTCGACAAAGAGACCTGTCCAACCAAGGTATTTCTCCAGCACCGGGCCGGCCTGGTCACGAATGATAGGCACCAGAACAAAGACGCCCCAAAGGCCGTACACAACGCTGGGAATCGCTGCCAGCAACTCGGTGAGAAACGAGATCGGCGCCTGCAGAAACTTGGGGCAGATGTCCAACAGAAAAATGGACGTAGCAAGAGCTAGCGGCACTGCCATCAACACTGCCAGCAGCGAGGACAGCACCGTTCCATAGATGAACGGCAGCGCGCCAAAATCGCCTGAAACCGGGTCCCAGGTCCGGGTCGAAAAGAAATGCCAACCGAACGCCTTGATGGAAAGCTGCGAGTGCGAGACCAGGACGGAGACGATCAGGATCACGATCGCGAAGATGCTCAGCGCGCAAACCACCATCAGAGACGCGAAGGCTCCATCGGCCATCCGTCCTGAGCTCTTTGCCTGCAAGAACATGCGGACCGCCGACGGCGTCACTGGCGCCACCGCGACTGGCGAACCCATCTCCGTCTGCGGAAGCATGGTCTTGATCATAGGAGAGGGTGTGATCCTGTGTGGCGCCGAAGGGGGCTCCTCGGGCACGGGGGGCAACGGTATGATCTTTGGCTCATTCATGGGCTGCTCGCAGGCTCCTTATCACTTTATGAAAGGAATGTGAATGGACCGTGAATCTCGGCGGTCAGCCCACCGACGCCAAAACGTTGAAGAATAAGAAAACAAAGGGGGAACCTGCGCTATAACAGGTTCCCCTTTTGCGGGGTTTAGTGGATAGCTGTAATGGTCTTGCGCACCATCTTGATCACTGCCGGAGGCAGCGGAGCATAGGTCATGCTCGAAGCCTCGGCCTCACCGTGATCCAGCATCCACTGCAGGAAATCGTGCAGCACTTTGCCCTTGGCCGCATCCTTGGAGGGATCAGGAATCAACAGCCAGGTAAAAGATGAGATAGGATAGGCGTCCGCTCCGGCAGCATTCGTGATCGACACGCGATAGTCAGCCGGCATGGCCTTGGCTGCGCCCGCGGCTGCTGCGCTCACCGAGTCCGTCGAGGCCTTGACCCAATTCCCACTCGCATTCTTGACCACGCCAAACAGCATCTTGTTCGACTCTGCATAGATCAGCTCAACATACCCAAACGAGAAGGGGCTGTTGCGGATCATTCCTGCCACGCCTTCATTGCCCTTCTGACCCACACCGCCGGGCCACTGCACCGAAGTCGCAGAGCCGATCTTCTGCTTGAAGTCCGGACTGACCTTGCTCAGGTAGTCCGTGAAGATGTAGTTGGTGCCTGATCCGTCCGAACGATAGACGGGAAGGATCGGGTGGTTCGGCAGACTGACGCCGGGATTATCCTTGGCGATGCGAGGGTCGTTCCACTTGGTGATCTTGCCGAGGTAGATGTCAGCAATCACGTCGCCGGAAAACTTCAGCTCCGCGCTGAGGCCCGGCAGGTTATAGGCCGGTACGACGGCGCCCAGCACCGTGGGAATATGCAGCAGCTTCTGCTTGGAATCCGCCAGCTGCTTGTCGGTCATCGGCCCGTCCGACGCGCCGAAGTCGACAATGCCCTGCGAGATCTGGCGGATGCCAGCGCCCGAGCCTACCGACTGGTAGTTGATCTGCACGCCGGGATGCGCCTTGCTGTACTCGGTGAACCAACGCTGATAGATCGGATTGGGGAACGTTCCACCCGCACCCGTAAGATGCTGCGCCACGGCGGGCAGTACGCTTGCCGTCATCGCCGCCATCGCAACCAGGGATAAAAGTTTTGTCTTCATGATGTCTCCTGAGCCGCAAGCGAGCAGTTAGTCCCTACCGCGGCTGTGATGTTCGCTTATGTCGGTAACTGGCCCTTCCGTTAAGAAGGGCCAGCTACGAATAGCTCCACTCAAAATCCTACGAGAATCGGCGACCGTTGACCGTGAACGCGACCTAATTTTACCGCCGCGTCACACTATTTCTTCGCCCATCTGCAGGAAATGGCAGATGTTACCAGTCATCAGGCTACGGTATGAAGTAACGCATGCTGATGTGGATCATCGGGTCCGTAGCGCGAGGACCCGTCGGGCCGGTGATGGGTCCGGTAGCAGGAACGTTGTTTCCGGACCACAGGTTGCGCTGCACGTAGCTGTAGGTAGCCTCATACTGCAGACGACCATACTTCGGGCTGTTGACCGCGCGCCAGATGAACCCGCCCATGGCTTCCTGGATGAAGCGTGTTGGCGAAGCGCAGTTCGTGGCAGAGATGGAACCTGCGGTACCGCTGCTGTTGCCGCTTATCGCCGGCAGGTTGTAGCAGCCCGAGTCGTTCAGGTTGCGCGGACCATAACCGATCAGAGCGTTTCCTGTCGGCGTGGCCACCGCGTATACCGTGCGCTGGTCGTACTCGCCACCGTAGTAGGCGAAGAAGTCCCAGTTCTTGGACGGATGGAAGACGAGGCTGAACAAGGCATGGTCGTTCCGGATCGGCTCCAGCGTCTCATTGGGTCTCAAGGTTGCGTCTGCAAGCTGCGACGAACCATAGCGACCCAGACCGGTGCCGAACGTTCCCTGGATGGCAGTCTCAAACAACGGGATTGGCTTTACGCGGAGGCTGAAGAACCCGCCGCCGGCAGTAGCCGTGCTGTTCCGCAGGATCGGTGAGTAGGTATAGACCGGAGCGGATGCAGTCCCGGCCACGGTCAACACCGGGAAATACTCGTTGCGCAGGAAGCGAAGAATGCCGCCCACTTCGAAGTGCAACTTGGGCTCATCGAACGCCGCCTTCAAGAGGATGTCAGGAGCGACGTTGTTCGCGTAGGTGCTGATCGCTCCAGTGCCTGCCGTGTTGCCCGCAGTGACGTTGCCCGCAGCGTTGTACAGACCGCCGTTCTGCCCGATCCCGCCAAAGAAGAACATGGTCGGAATCGAACCGGCAGCCGTGAAGTTGGTAATCTGCGCCTGCTCGGCCGATACCGCAAGCGTAACCGCTCCGGCGTTGGGGTTACCCAGCCGCTGCTCAACACGGATACCGGGCTGACGCTCCCAGCTGTAGCCAACCAGGTACTGTGGATCGATCGTCAGCGGCTGAATCTCCGTCCGCGGATCGTCGCCCTTCGCGTCTTCCGTAATCAACGACCACATCTGGCCGCCGGTTACAGCAAAGCCCGCAGGCGTCGCAAACTGGCCCCAGATCTGCCGCTGACGCAGCACGTAGCTGTTGCTCTGGTTGTTGTTGGACGACGTGCCGGTTCCAAGGAAGTCCATCTCCCAGTACCCAGTCAGCTTGTAGGCACCTGCGTCGCCCGTAACCAGCACGGACAAGCGGCTCTGCCGAGCGGAGAAGTTCAACTCGCTCACATGCCCTTCATTCGCGCTCGGGAAAGGAATGCTGTTGAACGGAGTGTTGATGTCAGAGTTCACCGAGTGCTGACGCCACACACCTTCAAATGCCGCGTAGCCACCAGGAGTAATGTTCACTCCCTTGTAGTGGAACGTAGAGGGCGAATTGATCTCATCCTCCACCTTCCTCTGGTTAGCGATCACGTTGTCGTTCAGGGTGGTGGTCGTCGTCTGGAGTTCTGTCACGCTGGTAGAAGCCGCGTCGGCCTTGGTAGCAGCTGCAGTTGCGGCGGCCTGTGCCTGGGCAGCAGAAGCGGCTGCCGCGGCTGCTTGTGCCTGCGCGTCAGCTGCGGTTTGCTGGGCGGCGGTCGCATCGCTGCTCTTCGACGATAGCTGCTGCTGCAGCGCATTGATCTGATCCTGCTGCGCCTTCAAAGCCTCTCTCATCTCACGAATCTGAATTTCCGTGGGAGTCTCTTTGCGAGGCTTGGCCGACTTCGCGGTCTTGGATTTGGTAGTACTGTTTGTCGTCTGGGCACTCATCGGAAGCTGGGTCGTCAACAGCGTCATCGCGACCAGCGCAGCACTCAATGCGTTATATCGTTTCATCATTCCTCAGGGACGGTGGCTAAGGCGCGAGAACTCGCTTATGGCTTCGTGGAACTACCTTGCCAGATTTGTCCGTGAGTTGATCCTCGCAACCCTGTATGAATGAACAGGGAACGAAACGTGAATAGAAGGTGAATAGGCTTTGGAGTGGCTGCTTTTTTCCACTTTCATGTTGTGCATCCCGTACCAGCATGACCGATTAGACCGGGACTGCCGGCACTGGATAGAGCATCTGTGGGAGCGTAAAACAGAAGCGGCTGCCCCGGCCAAGCTCGCTCTCAACCCACATTCGACCCTTGTGCGACTCCACAATATGCTTCGCAATCGAGAGCCCCAACCCCGTCCCACCCGACTCTCGGGAGCGAGTCTTGTCCACCCGATAAAACCGCTCAAACAGGCGGCTCAAATGTTCCGAGGCTATTCCCGCACCGAAATCTTCGACGCAGAACCTTACGTCCTGCGATCCCTCCAGGATGGCCGCACTCAGCACGACCAACGCCCCATCCAGCGGCTGGCCGGGGAGCGCCTGTCCCGCACTGACAGGACTTACTCCATAGTTCAGCGCATTCTCGATCAGGTTGCTGAGTACCTGGACAATCGCATCGAGGTCCGCGATCACTTCCACGTTCGGAAACTCGCCGATCTCCAGCACACCATGCTTCTCCCGAGCCAACGCCGTCACCGCGTCCTCAGCTTCCTGGATCAGGACGCCCACCTCGACCGGTTGCGGGCGCAGCTTCTGCTCCCCAGAGTCCACGCGCGCCATCGCCAGCAGATCATCGGTCAGCCGGCCCATCCGCTTCGCACTCTTATAGATGGCCTCCAGAAATTCTCTTACCTGTGGCGTGAAGAATAGACCCGTCCGCTCATCCTCAAGCAATGTCTCGACATATCCCGAGATGGACGTCAGCGGTGTTCGCAACTCGTGCGAGACATTCGCTACAAACTCTCTCTGCGTGCGTTCCACCTGCTCCACGTGGGTAATGTCCTGCATCACGACGACCGCGCCGCCTTCGGGCATGGGCGCAGCACTGACCGCAAAGATTCTGCCCATCGGCATGGATACGGGCCGCATCTCGACATACTCGCGCTTTTCGAGCGCCTCCTGGACGCACTCGAGGATCTCGGGGGAGCGAATCGTCTGCACCAGGGAGTGCCCCGCGCGCACACTTCCCGACGACTCGGCCACCAGCCTCTGCATGGGCACGTTCGCCCACACGATTCGGCCGGCTCCGTCGACGCTGGTCACGGCGTCCTGCATGGAATCCAACAACGCTTCGAGCTTGCGACGGCTCTCGGAGCTGGCCTCGAGCTGTCGAACCACCTCGGCCGCGGACAGATGGAGCGCCTGCAACAGAGGCTCCATTTGCCGAAAGGGAGCGTCTGGCCAGCGCGAATCCCGGCCGGCGACCGACGCTGCGGCAGGCTCAATCACTTCGATAGCAGTGGTGACAACGCTGGTACCCCACGCAGCGATCCACAGCGCCACGAGGAAGCCGGTGCCAATCACCATCCACCAGCGAGGAAGCAGCAGAGTGGCCGCAGCCATCACCGCGATTCCTACCGCGATGCGCCAAAATAGCGCCAGGTACAAGCTCTTTCGCAGCCACGATCCCATGCGAGCAGACTACTCGGTTGCCGCGCCCACCGCACTCCCGATGGAAGCTTCCTTCGCCTTGGGAAGATCAAACCGGTAGCCAGCTCCGCGCATCGTCTTGAGGAAACGCGGCGTCTCAGGATCAACCTCGATCTTCTCCCGAATTCGCCGCACATATACGTCCACACTTCGCGGCGTCACAAACCGAGCATCGCCCCACACCGCATCCAGCAGATGGTCGCGGCTGAATACCCGCCCTGGATGCCGGGCAAGATAGTCCAGCAGCCGAAACTCTGTCGCCGTCGTGGTCACGAGCTCGTTATTCACGCGAAGCTGCATGGAGTTTCCATCAATCTCAAGGGTATCGATATTCAAGACGGAGGATGCTCCCTGAGTCTCGGTAGGGCGCTCGAACCGTCGCAGAACAGCTTTCACCC
Source organism: Granulicella sp. L46 (assembly GCF_009765785.1). Lineage (GTDB taxonomy): Bacteria > Acidobacteriota > Terriglobia > Terriglobales > Acidobacteriaceae > Granulicella. The sequence continues at coordinate 542,401 of NZ_LMUT01000025.1, read as the reverse complement.
GCGCCAGCAGTTCGCGCATTGCAAACGGCTTGGTGATGTAGTCGTCCGCTCCCAGCTCAAGACCGTGAACGCGATCGTTCTCGCCCGCGCGGGCGGTCAAGAAGATGATAGGCACGCTGGCGAGCGTGGGATTCAGCCGCAGCCGCCGGCAGAGATCGAGCCCGTCGCCGCCCGGCACCATAATATCGAGCAGAAACAGCGCCGGCCGCTGCCGCTCCGCATCCTGCACAATCGATCCCACTGCCGGATACGCTCGCACCACGTATCCAGCGCCCTCCAGCTGATACTGCACCAGCCGCCTGATGTCCGAATCATCTTCCAGGACGAAGACTACCTGACTCACATTTGCTCCAGTCCGCGTCAACCCACCCGCGTCCGCGTTCAGCTTAGCGCATCTAGTCAAGCCCAGCGAATAAAAGACGATGAATCGTGAGGTGATCGATTCCTGAGAGCGAGCCCGTTACAGCGAGGTTTTGCAGGTCAAAATTAGTACTTGACATCACACACTATGCGCCATACAGTAGTTGACATACAGTATGGATACCAGCTCTAACTCGACTCCCGACTCACAGATCTTCGATTCCCTCCGCCTTGAACTGCGCCGCGGCTGCCTGATCGTGGCTGTCTTGGCGCAATTAAAGACGGAGCACTACGGTTACACCCTCCGCAAAGCCCTCGCCGACCAGGGTTTGGCGATCGAAGAAAGCACCCTCTACCCCCTACTGCGCCGCCTGGAAACCCAGCAGCTCCTGACCAGCCAGTGGCGCGAAGAGGACAAGCGCAACAAGCGCTTCTACAAGCTCTCCCCCCAAGGCGAAACGATCCTCACCCAGCTGCTCGCCGAGTGGAACAGCATCAACGGCTCCGTCAACAACATCCTCCAGAACTCCCACGCAGAGGTAATCTCATGAACACCAACACCACCATCGACCTCCTCGAGCGCTACCTCCAGGCCATCGGCCAGTCTCTTCCCCCCGCCAACCGCGAGGACGTTCTCAACGAATTGCGCGCGAACCTCACCGCCCAAATCGACGACCGGGAAGAAGAGCTGGACCGCCCTCTCACCGAACCCGAGTTGGCCGCCATCCTCAAGGCTCACGGCCGCCCCGAAGTCGTCGCAATGCGGTATCAGCCGCAACGCTACCTGATCGGACCGTCGATCTTTCCCTTCTACCTGCTCACGATGCGCCGCGTCCTCCCCTTCGTTGTGGCGATCTATTACGTCGCAAACTTCGTCAAGATCGCGGCCACACGAAACGGCATAGGGTCCATAGCAGGAGGCCTTGTCGACAGCACTTTCCAGCTCATTCCGGTGCTCTTTCTCTGGTTGGGTGTCATGACGATCATCTTCGCTATCCTCGAGCGCACGCACGAGAGTTGCGGCAAGAAGTGGCACCTGGACGAGTGGAGCCCAGCCAAACTTCCGCCCGTCAAGCCTCAGGACGCCAAGAAGCGGAGATCGCTCGTCAGCCGCGTCGCCGATTTGGCATTCCACTGCCTATGGATGGCTTATGTGATCGAGGTCCCGCGTCATCCTTACCTGCTATTTGGACCTGGGTATTCCTTCGTCGCGCGTCTTCAGGTCGGCTGGGCACCCGTGTGGCACACGTTTTATGTAGCGTTGTGGTTCCTGCTGTTAGTCCAACTCGGGATCAAGATCGCAAACCTCTTTGAAGGCGTCGGACGTTGGCGGACCCCACTCGATCTCACGTCCAAGGTGTTCGGCGTCGTGCTCATCGGCTGGCTGGTATCCGCCGGGACCTACATTGTCGCGACCGGCCCCGGCACGGACCTGCACACACTAGCCATCGTCAACCACTGGATCGGCGTCAGCTTCAAGATCGCGATGCTCTTCATGCTTTTGGATATTGCCATCGAGGTCTGGAAGTATCTGCGCCCCCACATTCCCGTCGCGCGCCTCGCCTTCTAGTCTGTCTGCGTTTCCATCTGGGCTAAGCTGGAGTCGTCCCCTTTTGCTTTCTCTAAATCTCACCGGCATGCGCGCATCTTCCGCCGGAACAGCAAACGACTCTGCTTAGCCCGAGGTGAAGATGCACCAGGATACAACCGCACCCCCGCCCGAGCATCCTTCCTACGACGGAGCCAAGCTAGCGGCGGCCGAGTCGTTCGGGCTCCGCCACAACGCTCTCTCGCCCCTCGAAACCCTCGCGCAGTCCGTCTCCACCATCGCTCCCAGCACCTCCCCGCAACTCACGATCCCCCTTGTCTTCGTCCTCGCCGGCCAGGGCACCGCGATTGCCTACCTGATCGCGATGGGCCTAATGATTCTCGTCGGCTTCTGCATCGCCGCCTTTGCCCGCGAGTCTTCTTCTCCCGGCTCGCTCTACAGCTACACGCGCAGGTCGCTTCCGCCGATCTTCTCCTCCATCACGGCGCTTGCACTCTTCTTCGCCTACATCACCACCGCCTCCGCAGTCATCGGGGGCTTCGTCGCCTTCGCCTACATCTTCCTAAACCCACTCCATGCCCGCTTCGGCGTTCCACACATCCCTGCAATCGTCCTCGTCATCGTCGCCGCTGCGATCGCCGGTTTCGTCGCCTATCACGACGTTAAAGTCTCGGCGCGCCTGATGCTCTATATAGAGGGCATCTCCGTCACCCTCATCGCGATCGTCACCGTCGCCCTCCTCCTCCGCCACGGCTTCCACTTCGACCACCCTCAGCTTCATCTCGCCACCATGTCGCCCCGCGGCATCGGCCTCGGCGTAATGCTCGCCATCTTCAGCTTTGTTGGATTCGAATCTGCCACGACTCTCGGCTCGGAAGCCCGCAACCCACTCCGCTCCATCCCCCGAGCCGTCATCCAATCCGCAATCCTCGCCGGCGTCTTCTTCGTCGTGGCCGGCTATGGAGAAGTCCTCGGCTTCCGCAATTCCTCTATCGCCCTCGGAGATAGCTCCAACCCCTTCCGCTATCTCAGCACCCAGGCAGGCATTCCCTTCCTCGGCCCCATCATCGACATCGGCGTCCTGATCAGCATGTTCGCCGCCACGCTCGCCTGCGTCATCGCGGCATCCCGAGTCCTGCTTCTCATGGCCCATCACGGCCTCGCACCCCAGCGCCTCACCCACACCAACACCACACACGAAACCCCCGGCGAAGCCAGCATCCTGGCTGCCTTGCTTGCATTCCTTCCGGCTGCCGGACTTGCTCTGCACGGCACCAGCGGTGCAGACATCTACGGCTGGATGGGCACGCTCGCCGTCTATGGCTTCCTCACGGCTTATGGGCTGGTAGCGGTAGCCCTCGCGTTCCACCTTCAACATTCCCGGCGGCTAAGTTTTGGCTACATTCTATTAACTAGCGTCGCCACGCTGGCGATGCTGCTGGCGATGGCCAGCAACTTCTATCCCGTTCCGCCGGCGCCCCTGCGTTATTTCCCTTACCTCTACGCCGCCTATCTAGCCACAGCGCTCCTTTGGCTAGCCTTTACCAACAAGCAAAGCCGCACCCCGTCTTTGTAGCACCGCGCGAAGCAATTCGCCGTTCGTGCAGGACCTCAGCCGAAGTCTCGCGAGCGTCCCCACACCGCTGGCCACGGCTCCTTCAGATGATGACAAACCAAAATCTGCGGATGATCCACCGACTCCTCATTCCGCACGTCATACGGCAGATGAACCATCCCCGCCACCGAGCAGCTCTCGAAGAAGTGGCTCTCCTCCTCCAGCCGCCCACCCACAATAATCAACGTCTCCGGCTCGAACGGCCCCCACCCGCGATCATAAAAATCATTCACCGTAGCAATCGGCACCGGCAGCCCATACTTTGGCCCGTATAGCGCGACCGCCCCTGCCGCTCCATAGTTCTCCCCCAGCACCGCGTAGTTGGCACGCTCAGCCGCCGGCAACCCATCCCGCGCCGCCGCAACCTCCGCCACCAGCTCCGGCCAGCCAACCTCATTCGCTAGATCGTCGTTGTTCTTCATCTGCCAGTTCCACGCCGCCGATCCCGGCCGCCATATCGGCAGAGTTGCCCACGCCACAGCTCCAACCTCGAGCAACACCGCCGCCACCACGGCCACATACACCGTCCCCCGCACCGCCTTCGCATGTCGGAAAGCCGCCCGCCCCGCCAGCCAACTCTCCAGCCCGACCGCTCCCGCCGCATACACCAACGGATACGCCGGCAGCATGTAATATCCTCGACCCTTCGCCAGTGCCAGCAGCACAATCGGTCCAAGATAAAACGCACTCATCAGTCGAAACCGCGAGCTCCGCAGCAGGGCAATCAACCCACCCACCGCGAACGGCAGCCCAAACATGGTGAACCTGATCTGGTCGGTAAAGAACCCCTTTGCTCGACCTATCCGCACATCCCGCACATGGACATAGTGCTCCATCTGCAGGGTGATGAAGTGATGCCGGGCCAACCAAATTAAATTCGGCGCCGCAACCACCACCGCCACCAGCGCTCCCATCCAGAACCACCAGCTCTTCAAATGCCGCCGCTGCGACGGCAACAGCACAATCCCTGCCAGCAGGCTCGCCAGCGGAAACGCAATCGCATACTTCGAGAGCACGCCCAGCCCGACCCCTAGCCCCGCCCCCATCCAGAATCGCTCATCCCCGGTCCGCAGCACATGCGCCGTAGAAAGAATCAGCACCGACCACGCCAGCATGTCGAAGGTGACGTACTGCATCAATGAACTGATCGTCAGGGCCAACGGAAAGCTAAGTAGCAGCGTTCCCACCTGCGCTGCCCGCCCGCCACCAAGTTCGCGCGCCATCAACCCCGCCAACACCAGCGAAACCGCATTCACTATCGCCGCCGGTAGCCGGAACGCCTGGACCGAAATCCCAAACAACGCAATCGCCACCCGCCCAAAGAACGACGTCATCGGCGGATACGCCACGAATCCCCACTGCAGATGCCGCGCATCATCCAGAAACTGCAGTTCATCGCGATGAAATCCGTAGCCATTGCCCATAAGAAAATGGGCAAAGAGCAGCAGGGAGGAAAGCGCGCTGAGGACAAACACATCTCGGCGCAGAGAGGTCGTTGGCTTGGCAGAAAGCATTCCGAGCAGGATACGACGATTTCCCCAGGTGGGTTCCAAACGGCGCCAACCCGACACCCACCGCTCGCGCAAAACCTGTCAACCCCCTAAACACCATCAGAAACGCCAAACACCCTATAAACACTAGCGATATATATTTCCAAAACTTGGCATAATCACCCCCACCAACTCGCTACAATTTAACTAGAGCCTCCCACCTTAACCACGGGACCCTCTCCCTGGATCAAAGCCTCCGCTCCGATAAGGCGGCGGGGGCGAACAGCCCCAGCTTTCACATTTGGCCCCCTAACTCCAATGGGGAGAATATCATACGCGTAACCCGTTTAGAATGAGCGGGTTGAAAGCTGCTTTCACTCGTCAACTCGCTCATTCTAATAGAGTTCGCTAGCGGAAAAGTGAAAGTAGGGGAGGGGGGGTACCTACCCCAGAAGCACGAGCAGCCCAGCCTCATCCACCACGGCGACACCCAACTGCTGCGCCTTCTCCAACTTTGATCCAGCCTCTTCGCCCGCCACTACATAATCAGTCTTCTTACTCACCGATCCCGACACCTTTCCACCCGCGGCCTCGATCCGCTCCTTAGCCTCATCACGCGTTAGCGTGGGCAGCGTTCCAGTCAGCACAAAGGTAAGCCCCGTCAGTGCCGTTCCCCGCACCTTGCGCTCGGCGGTAAACGTCAGGCCGTACCCGCGCAGGCGTTCCACCAGGGCGAGATTGCGCTCGTTGGAAAAGAACTCGCGGACCGTCGCGGCCACCTTAGGCCCAATATCGTTGACGCGGGTCAACTCTTCTTCAGTCGCAACAATCAGAGCGTCGATCGACCCAAATTCTTCCGCCAGCGCCTGCGCCGTCCGCTCGCCAACGTGACGGATCCCGAGCCCGAGCAGCACCCGCTGCAGCGGCTGCTTCTTCGAGCGTTCGATCTGCTCGAGCAAAGCATCGGCCGTCTTTTCCCCCACGCGTTCGAGCGTCAGCAGCGTCTCACGATTCACCTTTTGGGAGTCATACAGATCTGCGATTGAGTGCACCAGCGCCTTGCGAGTGGGCTCTTCGGCTGGATCTTCAGCGGGCGCTTCGACAGCGTGTTCAGCCTGCTCCTCCAGCGTGTGCCCGAGCAACTGCGCCACCATCGCCTCGCCAAGGCCTTCAATATTCATCACACCGCGGGAAGCGAAGTGGCGAAGTTCCTCTTCCAGCCGCGCTGGACAACTCACATTTACGCACCGCAGATCTACTTCGCCGGGCTCGCGCACCAACTCCTCACCGCAGCGCGGACAATGCGTGGGAAACACAATCTCCGTCTCGCCGCGCGGATGTTTCGCATCGGTGACGACTTCGGTGATCTTGGGAATCACATCGCCACCGCGCTCGACCGACACGAAATCACCAATCCTGACGCCCAGCCGAACGACCTCATCCGGATTGTGCAGCGTCGCGCGCGTCACAGTTGTTCCACCAATGAACACCGGTGCCAATGCCGCGACAGGCGTAACCTTGCCCGTCCGGCCTACCTGGAAGAGAACGCCTTCCAGTTTCGTGATGCCCGCGCGCGCCGGAAACTTGTACGCGATCGCCCACCGCGGAGCCTTGCCCGTAAAGCCAAGCCGCTTCTGTTGAGAGATCGCATCCACCTTGATCACTACACCATCGATTTCATAGGGCAGGTTGTCGCGCATCGCATCAGCCTCCGCAATGAACTTCAACACTTCGTCGATCGAGTCGACAGTTTTGGCATGCGGATTTACGAGAAAGCCTGCATCGCGCAATGCCTGCAGCGACGCACTCTGCGAAGCAAGCAGTGGTTCTCCGGCCGCCTCACCTGCACTCGCTCCACGCAACAGAAAATAGGCAAACAGCTCCAGTCGCCTCTGCGCCACGATATTTGGCTCGAGCGTACGAATTGTGCCCGCTGCCGCATTCCGTGGGTTCGCCGCCGGTGCCAATCCCTGCGCTACGCGGTCCTCATTCATCCGCTCAAACGCCTTCTGCGGCAGCACCACCTCACCTCGAACCTCGAACTCCGCGGGCAATCCAGCCTGTTCCAGTTTCTTCGCCGACACATGCAGCGGAACACTCCGGATAGTCCGTACATTGCTCGTCACATCCTCACCAATCGTCCCATCGCCGCGCGTGACACCCGTCTTCAACGTCGCCACACCGCGCGCACCAGCCTCATACTGCAGCGCGAGCGACAGTCCATCCAGCTTGAGCTCGCACACATAGCGCACACTCTCCGCCAACGCGAGACCACCCACTACGCGCTCCGCCCAAGCCCGCAGCTCGTCTTCGTTGTACGCGTTATCAAGCGACAGCATAGGCCGCGAGTGCGCGACCTTGGAAAATCCTTCCTTCGGCTTGCCGCCTACACGTTGGGTTGGCGAGTCCGAAGTGAGGAGTTCTGGATGCTCACCTTCCAAAGCCCGAAGCTGGTTCATGCGCGCGTCGTACTGGGCGTCGGTCCACTCCGGTGCGTCCTGTACGTAATACAGATACTCGTGGTGACGGAGCTCTTCGCGCAACGCGTCAATGCGTTGTTGGGGAGATAGAGCGCGGTTGGGGGATTCATGGGCCATCGCAAGGATTATAGAAAGCTCCGGGTCGGGTAAACTGTAGATCTTGGATTTGGCAGGAAAAGGAGCTTAACGATGGCGCACATGGTGTTCTGCACGAAATATAAGGCTGAGATGGAGGGGTTGGACGAACCGCCGTTTGATACGGATTTTGGCCAGAAGATCTATAAGAATGTGTCCAAAAAGGCTTGGGGCGAGTGGGTGGAGCGGCAGAAGATGCTGTTGAATGAGTATCGTCTTCAGCCCTGGACGCGCGAGGCGCAGGAGTTTTTAGTGGAGCAGATGAACGAGTTTTTCTTCGGCGCCGGGGGCGAACTGCCCAAGGAGTACGTCGCGCCAACGACGTAAAGCGGCTGAATTCGGGTGCGTTTCGAGCGTGTTTAGCCCGGTTTCGGGTTACTCAGAGGCGTACTTAGCCCGGTTTCGGGACGCACCTTCGCAAGCAAGAGAAGCACGTCGGGTTGGTGTAGACTGAAGGTACCCCAGCTGCTGGCCCTTTGAGGTGCGAGCGGCAATCGTAACAAGTCGGGACGTGGCTCAGCCTGGTAGAGCGCACCCTTGGGGTGGGTGAGGTCGCTAGTTCGAATCTAGTCGTCCCGACCATTTTCCCCTTCAGCCCCTTCAGAGGTCACATTGAAGGGGTTATCTATATGTAGGCATTGCGCTTACTCCATCTACAGAACAGTTCGAAAGTGACATTCCCCATGTTTGCGCAATGGGAGCCGCTCCCTCCGGTGGGTCGGAGGTTTCTATCGTTCGTGGTAGAAATTGGCGCAACCTATTCGACGTATTAATAGAACAGCCGAAGTTGGCTGGAATCGATGATGAAGGAGCCATTGATGCGCTTCATGATGGTGGTGATCCCTAAAGGGTATGAAACGGCAGCTGCGGACGCAGCCGCTGGCGCGGAAGTGGTGGCCGGGATGATGGAGTACAACAGGAGCCTACAGAAAGCCGGCATACTGCTCGGGCTCGATGGGCTTCTCCCCCCTTCAACCGGGGCACGTGTTTCCTACTCAGACGGCAAGGCAACGGTTACAGATGGGCCGTTCGCTGAGGAGGGTAAAGAGGCTATCGGCGGTTACTGGATCATCCAGGTGCGCTCGCGAGAAGAAGCGATCGAATGGGCCAGGCGAGCACCGATGGCCAACGGCGAGATTGTCGAAGTGCGCCAGATCTACGAGAGGGACGATTTTCGTGGAGGCGTGCAGAAGCCGGCGGGAGGCTTTGAAGGGCCTCCGAACGCGGCTGCTGTAAGGGCATGAGCGAGATTAACAAAACGATCGACATTCACAAAGCGATTGAGGCGGTGTGGAAGATCGAGTCGACGCGACTGATCGCGGGAATTGCGCGCGTTACCCGCGACATTGGCATTGCGGAGGAACTGGCGCAGGATGCGCTGGTTGCGGCGCTTGAGAGGTGGCCAGAAGAAGGGATTCCGGAAAAGCCAGCAGCATGGCTTATGACAGCAGCGAAGCGGCGGGCCATCGACTCTTTGCGCCGCGGTCGGATGCTGGAACTAAAGCATGGAGAGATTGCGCGAGAACTGGAATTCCAGCAGCAGCGGCTCGGTGAAGCAATGGATCAAGCTTTGGACCAGGTCATTGATGATGACGTCCTCCGCCTCATCTTTACCGCGTGCCATCCGGTGCTGACCATCGACGGCCGCGTCGCACTCACGCTGCGCCTGGCCTGCGGCCTCACAACGGCCGAGATTGCCCGGTCTTTCCTGGTGCCGGAGAAGACGCTAGGCCAACGCATCTTTCGGGCCAAGAAGATACTGTCCGAAGCTCATGTTCCCTTTGAGGCTCCGCGCGGTGATGAGCTAAAGCAGCGGCTCGAGTCGGTGCTCTCTGTGGTCTATCTCATCTTCAACGAGGGATACACCGCGACGTCTGGAGAGGAGTGGATGCGAGCAGCACTCTGTGAGGATGCGCTCCGCCTTGGACGCATGCTGATGGGGCTTCTTCCCGAAGAGTCGGAAGTCCATGGTCTGCTGGCGCTGATGGAGCTGCAAGCGTCGCGTACGGCAGCGCGTCGCGGTCCGACGGGAGAAGCCGTGCTTTTGCCGGAACAGGACCGTTCTCTGTGGGACCACGCACAGATTGAGCGAGGAATGGCTGCGCTCCAGCGCGCGCAGCAGCTGAGTGGCGGCGCCCGCAGCTACGCCTTGCAGGCGGCGATTGCAGCTTGTCACGCGCGAGCCGACACCGTGATGGAGACCGACTGGGAGCGGATCGTGCTTCTGTATGACGCACTGCTTCAGGTCAGCCCGTCACCGATCGTGGCGCTGAACCGCGCGGTAGCCCTCGGAATGGCACATGGACCGGCCGCTGGACTCCATGCGCTGGATGCTCTCGCGGCTGAGCCCGCGCTGGCCAACTATCACCTGCTACCGAGCGTCAGGGGGGATTTGCTTATGAAGCTGGGACAATATGCCGAAGCTCGCGAAGAGCTTCAACGCGCCCTTGCGATGACAGACAACGTTCGTGAGCAAGATGTGCTGTCGAAGAAACTAAAGCAGGCGATGTTGATCGATTGAGATAAAAAATCCTGGCCTATTTGTAGAATTCGGGTCGGGCCGTTCGTCGACATTGTGAAGGCAGCGAAGATTGGTCTGCCAAAGAATTGTTAAAGGAGAAGATACGATGCAATATTTGGTTGCGATTCACCACCCTGACAACTACGACCCGTCGCTAGAGGACGAAGCGATGATTCGGGATATTGATTTGCTGAACGAAGAGATGGAGGCCGCTGGTGTCAGGGTCTTCGCTGGAGGCCTGCAGTCTGCGGCAAAGGCGAAGTCACTGCGAGCGCAGCCCGATGGCGCGGTGCTGATCACGGATGGGCCGTACCTGGAAGCCAAGGAACACGTAGGCGGATTTTGGTTGCTGGAGGCCGCCAATCTGGACGAGGCTCTGAAGTGGGGGCGCAAGGCCGTGATCGCCTGTCGAGCACCGGTTGAGGTACGCGAGTTCCTCCAAAGGCCGAAGTAGCCCAGAGCGATTGAGATAAAAATTTCTGAGCTATTTGTAGAATTCGGGTCTGCCCATTCGTCGACATTGTGAAGGCCGGACAAACGGGCTTTTCGAAACCGAACAATCACAAAGGAGAAATCATGCCGCATTATTTACTTGCGAATTACCTCCCCGACAACTTCGACCCGTCCACAGTGACCGCAGCGACGGTTCAAGCTATCAACGATCTCAACGATGAGTTAGAAGCTGCCGGTGCCAGGCTCATGGCTTGCGGCCTTAGCCCGGCGAGCCAGGCGAAGTCGGTGCGGGGGCAGCCCAACGGTGAAGCGCTTATCCACCGACGGTCCCTATCTGGAAGCCAAGGAGCACATTGGCGGCTTCTGGATCCTGGAAGCCGCTGATATGGACGAGGCGCTGGCGTGGGCCCGCAAGGCTGCCTTCGACCCGAGTTCGCGGGGCGAGGTGCGCGAGATCCCCTACAGCAGCCTGCCGACCGGCACACCTCACCCATCGCGGGTAAAGCCAAAGCCATAACCAATCCACCGGCGCGGAAATCATTCTCAGGCAATCGGCCGGCAGTCATGGATAGCCCGTTCTCAGGAGGGGAGCAATGCGGAAGATGAAGGTTCACGCAATCGCAACTAAAAGCTTCGCGCTGCTTGTTGTACTCGCGATGACTTGCCGGGCAAGGTCACAGGAGGCCGCGACGACGTACACGAAGATGGCGCCGGTCGACCAATACCTCATGGCTGATCGGGATGCGGAGATAACGCTGGCGCGCAGTGCGGTGCCGGAGTCCATTGCCCGCGATGCAGAGGTGCTGGTGCTGGGACGTCACGGTTTCGAAACGGCGGTCAAAGGCACGAACGGCTTCGTGTGTATCGTGGGACGGGGCTGGACGTCTGCAGCGGATGCCGACTTCTGGAATCCGAAGGTGCGGGTTCCCATGTGTGTGAATGCGCCAGCCGCACGTTCTTACCTTCTGCGCCTCACCAAAGAGACCGAGTGGGGACTGGCGGGGCGTACGCAAGCCCAGATGAACGAGGCCATCGCCGCTGCCATCGCAAAAAAAGAAGTGCCCCCGATGGAACCCGGTGCCATGTGCTACATGATGGGGAAGCAGGGTTACGGCGGCGACAGCGCCCCACACTGGCCTTCTCACCTCATGTTTTTCTATTCCGACACGGACCCCGCAATCTGGGGAGCGAATCTGCCGGGTTCGCCCGTGATTGCCATCGCCGACCCCACGGAGCACCTGACTCAGTTCGTCATTGCTGTGCAGCGGTGGTCCGACGGAACGGACGATCACGAAAGCTCCGGAGCCGAACATCATCATTAGCTGCCACGCGCTCTGACTCGGAGCTTCTCAACACACCGGGGTATCGATGGTGCAGATGGGCCAAGTCCAAATCAATGCCTCGAGTCGATCGATTGATTCAGCACGCGGTTGAGTCGTTGGACGAAGGCGGATGGGTCTTTGAGTGGCACGCCTTCGAGTAGGAGGGCTTGATCGAAGAGGAGCCACGCAGCGTCGGCTACCGTTGCGTCCTCCGGGTTGGCGAGAAGTTTCTTGACGATCTCGTGATCAGGGTTGATCTCGAGGGTTGGGGTGGGTTCGGGAATTTCTTTCTGGCCCATGGCTCGCATCATCTGGCGCATGCGGGCGCTGGGCTCGTCTTCGTCCGAGACGATTACAGACGGGCTGTCGGCGAGGCGGGATGAGGCACGGACTTCCTTGACGGCATCGCCGAGTGCGGACTTGATCTTCTCGAGCAGAGGCTTAAGAGCCTCAGCCTTTTCGGCGGCCTGTTCGGGGGCCGAGTCGTCCTTCAGTTCGTCGGGGGTGGACTTGTTGACGGACTTGAGGTCGGTGTCGCCGTACTTGTCTACGTTCGAGAAGACGATCTCGTCGATGTCGTCGTCGAGGAGGAGGACTTCGATTCCCTTCTTCTTGTAGATCTCGAGCAGGGGCGAGTTGCGGAGCATGCTCTCGCTGCCGCCGGTGATGTAGTAGAGCGCTTTCTGTTCTGGCTGCATGCGCTCTTTAGCCTCGGCGAGCGACGTCAGGCCTTCGACTTTAGTCGACTTGAAGCGGACGAGATCGAGGAGAGTTTCGCGGTTGGCGTAGTCGCCGTAGACGCCCTCCTTGAGGGGACGGTTGTACTGGGCGATGAACTCGGCGTATTTGGCTTTATCGGTTTCGGAGTCGCTGTCAGCGATGCGTTTCAGCTCGGAGAGGATCTTCTTGACGCTGGCGGTCTTGATCGCGGTGAGGATCTTGTTCTGCTGTAGGATTTCGCGCGAGACGTTGAGCGGGAGGTCTTCGGAGTCGATGATGCCGCGCACGAAGCGGAGGTACTGCGGCAGGAGATCTTTGGAGTCGTCCATGATGAAGACGCGCTTGACGTAGAGCTTGATGCCGCCCTGATATTCGGCCTGGTAAAGGTCCATGGGGGCTTTGGCCGGGATGTAGAAGAGGGTGGTGTACTCGAGCGTGCCTTCGGCACGGGTGTGAAACCAGAAGAGCGGGTCTTCCCAGTCGCCGGTGATGGACTTGTAGAACTCCTTGTAATCCTCATCGGTGAGCTCGGACTTCGGGCGCTGCCACATGGCGCTGGCGGCGTTGACCTGCTCGGTGACGCGGGTCTTGATGGACTCCTTCTTCTCGGCGTTCCACTCGCTCTTGTCGTAGGTGAGGAAGATGGGGAAGGCGATGTGGTTGGAGTATTTCTTGACGATCTCCTGCAGACGCCAGGCGTTGGCGTAGGTCGCGCCCTCTTCGTTAAAATAGATGACGACCGTGGTGCCCGCGACGGAGCGGGCTTGATCGCCGGTGACTTCTTCGATGTCAAAGCCGGTCTTGCCGTCGGAGGTCCACTTGAACGTTTTGTCTTCGCCTGCTTTGCGCGAGAAGACCTCTACTTTGTCGGCGACCATGAAGGCGGAGTAGAAGCCGACGCCGAATTGTCCGATGAGGTTGGAGTCTTTCTTTGCGTCGCCGGAGAGTTGGGAGAGGAAATTCTTCGTGCCGGAGCGGGCGATGGTGCCGAGGTGTGAGACGAGGTCTTCCTCGCTCATGCCGATGCCGGTGTCGGCGATGGTGAGCGTCTTCTTCTCTTCGTCGAGCGTGAGGTCGATGCGCGGCGCATCGATGCCGTTGCCGACTAGGGCCTTGTACTTGTCGTCGGTGAGGGTGAGGTGGCGCAGCTTGTCGAGCGCATCGGAGGAGTTGGAGATGAGCTCGCGGAGGAAGATCTCCGGGTGCGAGTAGAGCGAATGGACGATGAGCTGGAGGAGTTGGCTAACTTCGGTTTGGAACTGTTGCTTTGACATATCAGCTTTAATTATCGCCATAAAGTCGAGCGACGCAAACAGCGTTATTAACAACGGGGAAATGATGTTTCCACTCAAACGAAACTGGCCTGCGCGAGCCTCGTTGAGGTTTGCGCAGGCCAGAGGGCTATAAGGGTCGGCGGTTGGTTTCGTCGGCCCTCTATCAATTAGTGGTGCTTGGGAATGTCGAAGCGATCGAGGTTCATTACCTTGGTCCACGCCTTCACGAAGTCCTTCACGAACTTCTCCTTCGAGTCGCTGGCGGCGTAGACTTCCGCGACGGCACGGAGCTGCGAGTTGGAGCCGAAGACCAGATCCACGCGCGTGGCTGTCCACTTGAGTTCGCCGGTTGCGCGATCGATGCCTTCAAACGCGCCCTCGGTTGTGGTGGATGCCTTCCACTCCGTTGCCATGTCGAGGAGGTTGACGAAGAAATCGTTCGACAGTATTTCTGTTTTGTCCGTGAAGACGCCATCCTTCGAGCCACGGAAGTTGGCGCCGAGAACGCGCAGACCTCCAACCAGCACGGCCATCTCAGGGGCAGTGAGCGTGAGCAACTGCGCACGGTCCACCAGCAGAGCCTCTGGATGCTGCGTGTGCCCGAGGCGCAGATAGTTGCGGAAACCGTCTGCCGTCTGCTCGAGCGGAGCAAAGGATGGCACATCGGTCTGCTCCTGCGTGGCGTCGGTGCGGCCGGGTGTGAAGGGAACCTTGACGTCGTGACCGGCCTTCTTGGCAGCCGCTTCCACAGCAGCAGTGCCACCCAGAACAATGAGGTCGGCGAGAGAAACCTTCTTGCCGCCTGCGTTGAACTCCTTCTGGATTCCCTCGAGTGTGCTGAGAACCTTGGCGAGGACGAGAGGCTGGTTGACCTCCCAGTTCTTCTGCGGCTCCAAGCGAATGCGTCCGCCGTTGGCTCCGCCGCGCCTGTCCGAGCCGCGGAAGGAAGCTGCCGCAGCCCACGCAGTCGAGACAAGCTGCGCGATCGACAAGCCGGAGGCGAGAATCTTCGCCTTAAGCGTGGCAATCTCCGCGTCGCCGATTAGCTCACCCTCTGCCGCAGGAACGGGATCCTGCCAGATCAAACGCTCCTTTGGAACCAGCGACCCCAGATAGCGATTGATCGGGCCCATATCGCGGTGAGTCAGCTTGAACCAGGCGCGCGCAAACGCGTCCGCAAACTGGTCGGGGTGAGCCTGGAAGTTCTTGCCGATCTTTTCGTAGGCGGGATCGAACTTGAGCGCGAGGTCGGAGGTGAACATCATCGGCTGGTGCTTCTTGCCGGGGATGTGCGCGTCGGGAATGGTTTCACCTTCGGCAACGGCGTACCACTGCCAACCGCCGCCAGGACCCTTCTTCAACGCCCAGTCGAAGTTGTAAAGGTTGTCGAGATACTCGCTGTCCCAGGTCGTGGGCTTGGTTGTCCATGCGCCTTCGAGGCCGCTGGAGATGGTGTCCTCCGCATTGCCCTTGCCGGCGGAGCTCTTCCAGCCAAGGCCCTGCTGCTCAATGGGAGCGCCTTCGGGTTCCGGACCAACGTACTTGTTGGGATCGTGCGCGCCGTGACCCTTGCCAAAGGTGTGACCGCCGGCGATGAGGGCGTAGGTTTCTTCATCGTTCATCGCCATGCGTCCGAACGTCTCGCGGATGTCGCGCGCGGACGCAATCGGATCAGGCTTGCCGTCAGGCCCTTCGGGGTTGACGTAAATCAGGCCCATCTGCACCGCGGCGAGCGGGTTGTCGAGATCGCGGTCCCCTTGGTAACGATCGCTGCCAAGCCACGTGTGCTCGGAACCCCAGAAGATGTCTTCCTGCGGGACCCAGACATCGACGCGTCCGCCACCGAAGCCGAAGGTCTTGAGACCCATGGAGTCCAGTGCAACGTTGCCGGTGAGAATCATGAGATCGGCCCAGGAGATTTTCTTACCGTACTTCTGCTTGATGGGCCAGAGCAGGCGGCGAGCCTTGTCCAGGCTGACGTTGTCGGGCCAGCTATTGAGGGGAGCAAAACGCTGCGTGCCCATGCCCGCGCCGCCCCGGCCGTCGTGGGTGCGGTAGGTGCCGGCGCTGTGCCACGCCATGCGAATGAAGAATGGACCGTAGTGGCCGTAGTCCGCGGGCCACCAGGGCTGCGAGTCGTTCATCAGCGCGTGCAGATCCTTGATGACGGCATCGAGATCGAGGCTGGCGAACTCTTTCGCATAGTCGAAGTCGGGGTCCATGGGATCGGCGAGCTTCGTGTTCTGGTGCAGGACGGCGAGGTCGAGGCGATCGGGCCACCATTCAAAGTTGCGCAGAATCTTGCGCGAGTTATGCGTTACAGCGCCATGCATGGGCGACTCTAATTCTGTGGCGGTGGCAGGGTTGGCGCCGTGTGGCACCGGGCATTTCATTTCGTCCGACATGGAAACTCCTTTGTCTCGTTGCGGGAAAACATATTGCAGCGCTGGTTGAATAGTTATCGTTGGATTGAGCGTTATTTTCGATGGACTGATCCAAGCTTCGATCAATTCTCAAATGCTTAGTGTTAAAGTTCTGTTGTCATGAGGTTCGTAGAAGCACAGTCGGCTATATGCACGTAATCCGTGCGGTCATCCAGTATCGGCAGACGTGTGCGGCGCGGAGGAAGCACAGCTTATGCAAAGTCCTCGGAGAATCACCTCGTACTCGCGCACCATGCGATTGCCGAGGAACTTGGCGGGGGGTTGTGGGACGTTGAACCACTCCATATCTTCCACCTCACCACACCGATCGCAGATGAAGTGGTGGTGGCGCATCCCTTTCACATCGAAGCGAGCGGAGCGGCCTTCTACGGCTACTTCACGGACCAGGCCGGCTTCGACCAGATCCCGCAGATTGCGATAAACCGTGGCCCTGGCAGAGCGAGGGTCAAGCCGGTTGACACCGTCGAAGATCTCTGCAGCCGTGGGATGACCGGCGGTCTGCATCAGGAAGGCCATCACGCAGTAACGCTGCGTGGTGAACTTCACTCCGCTGGCATCCAGAAGATGCCTGATTGTCTCGACGTCCATCTCCAATCTAGACTCTGTCTCATCTGAGAGTTTGTCAAGCCTGGGGTTGTGGAAAGACAGTGCATCGCGAACGGCCTGCTACTGCGCCTGGGTTGGATGTGACGCAAGTCACCTCAGCTTGTGATGGCGGAGACCGCGCATTCATCAGTACAGGGCGAGTATTGTACCCATGGGCGGAGGGGTAACTCTCGCCCGTAAGCTGCTGGTCCTCGACCGAGCTGAGTTCGTAACGGTGTTGGTGCGCATCAGCTCCAGAACGGATTGAGACGAACGGAGGAAACATGCGAACGATCGATCTGCAAACCCAAATCAAGTTTGAGCGGATTCTCCTGGCAACGGATTTTTCTGACGACGGCGAGATCGCCCAGGCCTACGCTGTCGGACTAGCGCTGCAGGATGAGTCGACCCTCGAAATCACGACGGTGGTAACCCTGCCGTCGCTAGACGCAATCTCCGAGTGTGCGCTCGATTCCGTACGGCACAGTAGTGAAGAGGAGCTGGTACGGCTGTCCAAACGTATCTCTGGAGTCAACGTCACGAGGAAGGTGATTGAAGGATTTCAGCGGGCTGGAGCGATAGTGGACGAGGCGGTCAGGTCCCACGCCGATCTGATTGTGCTTGGCACGAGATCGAAGCACGGCCTGAAGAAGCTGGCTCTCGGTTCAACCTCGGAAGAGGTGATCCGCACGGCGCATTGCCCGGTGTTGACGGTAGGGCCGCGCGTGGTGGCGCCGCCGCATGGGCCAATCTCATTTCACAGAATCGTGTATGCAACGGACTTCTCTACGCAGGCCGCCAAGGGCGTTGACCTCGCACTGGCCCTGGGACAAACGGCCGGGACGAAAGTCTATTTGTGCCACGTCGTTGCTGACCATGGAGCGCCCAGGGATGAGGATTGTGAAGCAAAGTTCCTCTCATCGTTGAAGGCGCTGATCCCTGCCTCTGCGCACTGCAGCTGCGAGCCGGAGTTTGTCGTCGAGCACGGGAAATCGTCGGAGGCGATTCTTGATCTGGCCAAGCGGATCAACGCCGATCTGATCGTGCTGGGAGCGAGGAAGGCATCCTTCTGGCTCGAGTTTATTCGGACTGGCCTGACGCCCGCGCTGCTCGCAAGCGCCACGTGCCCCGTACTTACCGTCTGCTAAACGCGCCGAGAGCGTCCGCGGGTTATCCTTTGCATTCACCAAGCCGTTATGAACCCGAAACGGAGAAATTGCAAAGCCGCCGAGGCAACGTAAGATGGAGAACCGGCCGCGGAGGTCGATTCGCCGAACGTGTGCCAGCGGAGAAAGCATGACGCGAACAAAAGGCAGGTCGCACCACGCGGCAGAAACATTGCTCAAAATCATCATGGTTGTCGTTGCGATCGGTGCGATCTGCGAACGCGCGATCGGACAGACGACTGCAGCGACGACTGGGCCGACAGAGAAGGCCATCATTGATACCGATATCGGCGATGACGTCGACGATGCATTTGCGCTGGCTCTCGCGTTGTCGGATCAGCATCTGCGGATTCTTGGCGTGACAACAGCATGGGGCGACACGGACCGGCGCGCGCGACTGGTAGAACGCTTCCTGAAGGAAACTGGCCATGCAGATATTCCGGTAGCCGCCGGACCGAAGACGAAACCCGGCACTCCTTTCACGCAAGCCGCATGGGCAGAGGCGTTTCCAGAGCCAGCTGACGGATGGCCGAATGCCGTCGACTTCATCCTCGATCAGATTCGGAGCAATCCCGGGGAGATCACACTGATCTCGCTGGCACCGCTTAGCAATGTGGGTGCGCTGATTCAGAAAGACCCTGCAACCTTCCGCAAACTGAAGCGCGTTGTGATGATGGGCGGCTCGATTCGGCAGGGTTATGGCGACCTCGGCTATCTACCCGACAAGGGTCCGAGCGCGGAGTACAACATCATGATGGATATTCCGGCGGCGAAGGAATTGTTCGCATCGGGTGTGCCGATCGACATGATGCCGCTCGACTCAACGCAGCTGAAACTGGATGAGGTGGTGCGTGCCACACTGTTCAGCCAGAAAACTCCCGCGACGAAAGCGCTGGATGAGCTGTATCGGCAGTGGGCAGGATTTCCGGACAATGTCACACCAACGCTGTATGACGCGATGGCCGTCGCGGTGGTTATGGAGCCTGCGCTTTGTCCGGTGACACCTATGCACCTGCGCATCGACGATGCAGGTTTCACGCGTGTTGAAGAAGGCATGCCAAACGCCAATGTTTGCTTGCATTCGGACGCAGACCAGTTCTTCCACTTTTATATTCCGCAAGTGTTGAGCAACCCGAGTCCGAAGCAGTAAGTCGGGATCAGGAGGCGTGCCGGCTCGGAAGGAACGGCGATGAAGAGAACACGTTCCAGCGCAGCACGAAGGTTTTCATGATCTCGCCGGCGTAGTAACCACCAATATCTTTCCAGCCGTACTCTGGCGGCCACTGCGAGGCATGCTCTTTCCACTGGAAGTGATAGCGCTCCAGAATGAGGGCGGTCCGAGGCAGATGGCTTGGGGAGCTGACGACCTCGACGCTGGTCCAACCTTTTTGCTGCATGATCTGATTGCTGAAGTAGATGTTCTGGATGGTATTCCTCGCTTTGTCCTCAAGGACGATAGCGGACGAAGGAACTCCCTGCGTTTCGGCGAGAGTCGCCATCGACTGGCCTTCGACGAACTGTTTCATCGTCGCGCCTCCGCTGAAGATGATATGTTCGGCACGTCCGGCTTTGAATTCTCTGACGGCCTCGTTCACCCGCTCGCGCTCCTCCGGCGAGGGTTGTCCGTCTTCGAGCGTCGGGGTTCCAAGGACCACGATCGTATCGAAGCGGTTCAAGTTGCAGTTTTGTGTCGGAACCGTCACATAGGTCGCGACGAGTATGGGGAGAAAGAGAAGGATGAGCAATCCTAGCCCCGCAAGCAGCCGCTTCATCCATCGCAACATGTGCGCTCCACCGGCTCCGTGATTATGATCGACTGACGGCGATTGTTCCGCCGCCTGCAGTCAGTTTGCGGTACTCCCGAAGCATGTTCAGGCGCCAGCGGACAATCATTCCAAAGGCCAGCACGAAAAACAGAGCCCCAGACTGCTCCACGGTTAATAAGGTATCGAAGTATCCGCGGGCGAGGATTCGTACCGCCGCCAGGACGAGGATGACGCTGAAGAAGGCGGTCGAACGCTGCATCATGATGGCGTCGCCCTGCTGCACGAGGCGCGAAGTCTTCAGCAGCGGATACGCGAGAAGGACTGCGCCGATCAGGAACGCTGCCAGGCCCCACGTCCAGGGAATACGAAACGCCGGGACGATGAACATCGAGAATCCGGTCGCCATACCCAGCGGCGGGATCACAATTTTCTTCAAGGAAACCGCGGTACGGCCCTCGCGAATCCGCCAGACGAGTACAGCAGCCAGTCCTACGAGAGATCCAATGATCGAGATCTTATTCGGATGAAACATCTTCCTCATGATAGCCGGTCGACGGCTGGCCTGATCTGAGAGGCCTAGGATCCACGGAACGCTCTGCACCCAAGCGTAATGACTTCAGCCTGAATCAGGCGCTTTCAGGATGCCTTGAGCAAGCTCACTGTGATACCGTGAAGCGATCGAAGATGCCTGAGTTAGCGCGCACGTTGAAGCGGACCCCTCCAGATTGCAAGCGCAAGCCGCACCCCTTCAGGGCGGCGCGGGTCATTTGCCGCGTATGGGTTGCCGCTGCCCTTGTTTGTTGCGGCTGGACGACGAATGCGCATGCTCAACAAACGAACACAGCTCCGGTCGTCGAGCCCGGCGCACCGGGAACACCAAGCAGGACGCTTCCGGCCTCCACCACAGGTGTTGTTCCACAGGAATCGCACGCCGACATCGAGTTCATGCAGGGCATGATCATGCATCATGCACAAGCCGTCGAGATGACCGCGCTCATCCCGACTCACACGCAGAATCCAGGGATTCGATCCCTCGGCGCGCGTATCAGCCTTTCCCAGTCAGACGAGATGAAGTTCATGAAGCGGTGGTTGGCTGCGCGTGGACAGCCCGAATCGATGGCCATGCCTGGCATGCCGGACATGGACATGAACGGCGATCCGATGCACGCCATGCCAGGCATGCTAACGCCAGAACAAATGGAAGCGTTGCGCCATGCCAGCGGCGCAAAATTCGATTACCTGTTTCTGACGGGTATGATTCAGCACCACAACGGTGCGCTCATCATGGTGAAGGATCTATTCGATCACCCAGGAGCGGGTCAGGACGCGGAGCTGTTTGACTTCGCCACCGATGCAGATAACACACAGCGAGCCGAGATCAAGATTATGCAGAACATGTTGAAGGAGAAACCATGAACCGTTTCCATGCTCCCATCATTCGTTTCGCCGGTGCGATATTTGCATTGGCCCTCCTGTCCGGTGTGCCAAGTGCGTTGCAAGCGCAGACGCCCGCAGCCGAGCCACCCAATCCGTTTGCACCGCCGCCAGCGACGCCGCTGCCCCCGGGAATGACGGGTTCAACCACGAATGATCCTCGCGTGGGATTGAAGCCCGGCTTGTACGACGCTGGCGAGACCGCCATGGGCATGGAGCATGTCGACTTCCTCAAGAAGCCGACCGCCTTTCAGATCAATTCAACCGATGCGAACGATCCCTCGGTGCAGAAGACACTTGGTCTGCTGGGGATTGGCAACAGCGCCAAGATCCCCAAGCCAATGCAACTCGTGATTGCGCAGCTCGCCTTTGCCAACTCGGATTTTGCCTTCCAGGGAAACCACCTGTTCCAGGGCAACTTCTATGGCGTGAATTTTTATGACATCTCGAACCCAGCCAAGGTCTCGCTGATTACCTCGCTGGTTTGCCCGGGCGGGCAGGGCGATGTCTCTGTCTACGGGCATCTCCTTTTTATGTCGGTGGAGATGCCGAACGGGCGGCTGGACTGCGGCACGCAAGGCTTCCCTCCCCCGCCACCACCGCCGCCCGGACATGAGAAGGAGCGTCCAACGCCGGCAGCAAGCCCTGATCGTTTCCGCGGCGTGAGAATTTTCGATATCTCCGACATCAAAAATCCCAAGCAGGTGGGAGCGGTGCAGACCTGCCGCGGCTCGCATACCCATACCCTGGTCGTCGATCCGAACGACAAGGACAACGTCTACATTTACGTTTCGGGAACATCGTTTGTGCGGCAGAAGGAAGAGTTGGAAGGCTGCTCAGGCGAAGCTCCGGATAAAGATCCGAACACATCGCTGTTCCGCATCGACGTGATCAAGGTTCCGCTGGCAGCGCCGCAGGATTCGAAAATCGTATCGAGCCCGCGCGTCTTTATGGATCCACGCAGCGGCGCGATGAATGGCCTGAATAACGGCGGCAGCCACGGCACAGAAAAAGTGGCGGACACCAACCAGTGCCACGACATCACGGTCGATTCTTCACTTGGCCTCGCGGCCGGCGCCTGCTCGGGCAATGGCATCCTTCTCGACATCAAGGATCCCATCCATCCGAAGCGCGTGGACGCGGTCAACGATCCCAACTATTCTTACTGGCACTCCGCGACGTTCTCCAACGACGGGACCAAGGTGGTCTTCACGGATGAGTGGGGCGGTGGTTTGCAGCCACGCTGCCGTCCGACCGATCCGATCAAGTGGGGCGCGGATGCAATCTTCACGCTGAAGGACGACCATCTGTCGCTGGCCAGCTACTATAAGATGCCTGCAGCACAGACGGCCACCGAAAACTGCGTGGCGCATAACGGTTCTCTCGTCCCGATTCCGGGTCGCGATGTCGAGGTGCAGGCCTGGTACCAGGGAGGCATCTCGGTGATGGACTTTACCGACCCGGCGCATCCCTACGAGATCGCGTACTTCGATCGCGGCCCCATCAGTCCGACGACGCTGATCCTCGGGGGCTATTGGTCGGCGTACTGGTATAACGGCTTCATCTATGGGTCGGAGATTGCGCGCGGGCTGGATGTCTTCAAGCTAGTGCCGAGCAAGTTCCTGACGCAGAATGAGATTGATGCGGCCAACCTCGTGCAGTTCAACGACCTCAATGTGCAGAACCAGCCGAAGATCACGTGGCCTGAACAGCTAACGGTTGCGCGCGCGTATCTTGATCAGCTACAGCGTTCCAAGGCCCTTCCTGCGGATAAGATCGAGGCGCTCGATAAGGCAATTCAACGCACGCAAAGCTCGCACAACAACAAGAAGGACTTGGCAAAGCTGCACACGATGTCTGCATCGGTAGAGGCGGACGCGGCCAGTGCAACGGACGCAGCGGATGCGAAACGCCTGCACGCACTCGCGCAGATCCTCGATCATCCCGCGGCATAGTGCCATCCCAAAAATGGCACGGCCGCGAACAGACAACTGGGATTGCGCTCGGCTAGGAGGAAGCTGGACTTCCTCCTAGCCGAGTGGATCGGATGGGTCTCGCTCGAAGCCCGTCGCCCTTCAGCGAGGCTATTGCACCTCTCAGATGAGAAACAAAGATGGGAATGAGGAACGAGAGTTAATGAGTGTTGGAGGTGGTGGGCGAAGGGTTTTTGGTGGTTGGAAACGGGAAGGGTGACGGGAGCAGAGGGGAAGGCCACAGGGCGCCAATGTGGGCAATTGCGGCTGGAGGACGCGGAGGATACCTTGTGTATCGGTGACGATGAGAAACGGGGGATCGTTGACGCCGAACTGATCGAGGAAGCAGGGATCAACGACTAGGGTAGGGGTGCCGCGGAGATAGTTAGCAGCGTCGGCTGCAGTGATGGCGGTGAGCGCCGCGGGGGTGGCAGGCGTGGGATTGGATGGCACAGTTTGCGCCAGGAGGCCGTAGAGATAGGCTTCGTGTCCGGCGACGGTAAAGACTGTGGGAGGGAGCTTGGTGGCCATGCGAATGCATTGCGCGCACCAGTCCGGGAAGAGGAGAAGCGCGGTGATGGCGTTGGGTGCTGGGAGTTCTGGCAACTTGCTGGGGACGTTGAGGGAGGCGAGGGCAACCGGCTTGTGAGAATCGGCGGGATGGGCGGGGCGGGCGAGATTTGGAAGCGGCTGGCCGAGGAGCGCGTAGCGGCGGCGAACGAGGTCGATGGGGATGGCGTCGTCGGGCGTGAGGATGGCGGGAAGGGCGGCGTTGAGGGCGGTGAGAGTTGCGGTGATCGACGCAGGCCGGGCTTTGTCGAGTTGCTGGAGGGCGGCGAGGGCGATGCCGTCGGCGTAGAGGTCGTGGAGAGACTGTGGAGGCTCAGCGCCAGGATAGCTGGCCGTGGTGGCGTTTGCGGTTGTGGCGAGGAGAGCGAGGAGGTGGGGTTGGCGGGCAAGAGCGAGCGTGAGGGCGTCGTTGGTATAGAGGAATTGCATGAAGTTGATGGCTTCGTTGAGGGTTTCGGCCGTGAGAGTGTCGTAGGGTACCGCGGCAAGCATAGCCTGGGCGGAGTTGAAGGCTGCGGTCTCGTCCTTGATGTGAAGTTGGGCATCGATGAGGCCGGCGTAAGCCTGTGTGAGCAGGGGTTTCGGTGCGTCGGCTCCGATATAGCGAGTGGTGGCTTCGATAACAGCGGGGAAGTTTTGGCCGAGGGCGCAGAGTTTGGCGAGGTCGATGAGGTCGGAGCCGGCGAAGGTCTGGGGATCGCGAGCGGCACAGCCGGCACTCGCATGAGCCATCGAAACGGTGAGTGCGGCGATTTCTGTGTCGGACCAGTTGGACATGGATCGCCGGGTGAGTTCGAGGGGATGGACGGCGTCGTCGTAGGCGGCTTTCGGTGAGAGCTGTGGTGGGGGTGTTGGTGTCTGACCGAAGGTGGCGGCGGGAAGAAGGAAGATTGCCAGGAGCGTCAACTTCAGCACGGCCAGGGACCTCGTAGGTGGGGTCAGGATAGCAAAACGTATGACTCTCCGTTTCGAAAGAAGGTTATCGTCCTCGAAATTGACTCGTGGTGGACCAGATGTAGGAAGGATTCCCTGCTCCGATCATTGCGTTTGAATGACCGTGATCTCCGACTGCGGCGCCATGGTGATTCCGTTGTTGAGTTTCAACACTGGAGCTCGTTTCTTTCGCGCACATGGGATTCTATCTCCTGACTGGAACGGCTTCCGGCAATGCCGGCTTCATAACAAGGTGTGTCTCTAGTGCATAGCTTCCCCTTTAGGAGCCCCTTCGCCGGGCTTGTTCTTACTCAGGATGAAGGCGCACGCTATCATGGCCAATGCCATCCACGAGAGCAGACGGTAGATATCCTGATAGGCCATCGCGTTCGCCTGTTGATTGAGCTGCTGATACATCTCAGCTCGTGCCATGAGGCCGGGACCCGGCCCTTTTCCGCTTCCTCCGAAGTAAGTAGTAAGCGCGTTTAGCCGGTTGACGAAGGCGGGATTGCCCGGCTGCATGTATTTCTGCAGATGCGCCTGGTGAAAAAGTGAGCGGTTGGTAACAATCGCACCGGTGACGGCAATAAAGATGCTGCCGCCGACGTTGCGGACGAAGTTGATGATCCCTGAGACCTGATTGCTCGCCTCTTTCGGGAGCCCAACATAGGCTGCGTTGGTGATGGCGATGAAGGCGAAAGGAATCGCAAACATCTGAAGAATTCGCAACCAGGATGCGAAGCCGAAAGTCATCGTCAGCGTAAAGTGCGTTGAGGTGTAATAGAACGCACCGGCAAAACAAGCGAACCCGAATGCAGCCATGTTCCTTGCCGGGAACTTGCCTGTAGCCACTCCCGCCAGAGGCATAACGACGAGCAGGGCAACGCCTCCGCCCGCGAGTGCTTCTCCGGCGCGGGTTGCCGTATAGCCCAGCAATTGCTGCAGGAACTGCGGCTCAAGCACAGTTGCAGCATTCAAGACGCCGCCGACCAGGATCATCAACAGGCAACAAATGGCGAAGTTCTTGTACTTGAAGAGCCGCAGATTCATGATGGGGTTTTTGGCCCGCCACTGCCACCAGATCAGACCGGCCATCCCAACAATAAAGAGGGCGCCGCAGGTGCGGATCAAGTCGGAGGCAAACCAGTCGTTCTCTTCACCCTTATCGAGCATGATCTGCATGCCGCCCATGGCGACGGTCAGGAGACTCAGGCCTATGTAGTCCAGCTTCTTAAGATTGGCGCGGTCGGCTTTGATCCACGGAGGATCCTGGACCAGCCGGCTGACCAGGAAGAAAGCGAAAATGCCAACCGGCAAATTGATATAGAAGATCCATCGCCACGAGTAATTGTCCGTGATCCAACCGCCGATCGTCGGGCCGAGGGAGGGCGCTAGTACGGCGACGAGGCCATAAAGCGCGAAGGCCTGGCCTCGTTTTCTCGGTTCGAATGAATCTGCCATGATGGCTTGCGCCATAGGCTGGAGGCCGCCGCCTCCGACTCCTTGAAGAACACGAGCCAAAAGCAAAATCGGAAGTGTCGGCGCGATACCGCAAAGAAAGCTGGCGGCGATGAAAATCGCGATGCAGAGCAGAAAGAAATTCTTACGGCCGATGACACTCGATGCCCATGCACCAACCGGAAGGATGATGGCGTTGGAGACAAGATAGCTGGTGAGGACCCAGGTTCCCTGGCTGGTGCTGGCACCGAGGTCGCCGGCAATATGCGGGAGGGCAACATTGGCAATGGAGGTATCGAGGACCTCCATGAAGGCTGCCAGGGCAACGGTCGCAGCGATGAGCCATGGGTTGACGTGAGGCTTCCACTGCCCGTCACTAGATACTTCTGCTGCCATTGCACTCCCTGTCCATAAAGAGGCCTTTCCATCTTTCTTCAAAGACATAATGTATCTGAAAGCGTATTGTATGTAAAGGTGGGTTGCAGGAGCGATCTATGAAGGCTCACACAGGCGCAGGCCGACTATCGACAACCCGGAGCATGTCTCAGATCCATGGCGATGCGGATAGTCGCTATCAACACATTGGCCGCCTCGACGATGAGGGACCATCAGGTGCGGAACAAGGGATGAAGAAGAGCAGGAAGGAGGCGCGAAAGGACTCTCGATTCGTGATGATTATTGCTATCGAGCAGTGGATCTGCGTGTTATTGGGCGTCGTCTGTATCGCGTCAGGGATCTGGGGAGTCCTTCTAAAACCCAGTCAGAATGCTCTTCCTGCATACCTTGCATGGCTAGCGACAGCGTTTGTCCCAACATTGCGAATCACCGCAGTCGCGTGTCTCGTTATGGGGTTAGTGCTCGTACGCCGCGGGTTGGCCTGGTTCTGACTCCACTCTGCGAACACCTTGTCTGCGCAAATGGCTAAGGAGGAAGCAATATGAAAAACGACGTTGAAGACATCCCGATGGTCTATCTGCTGTATGTGCTTCTCGCAATCGCAGTGATGGTGGGAATCGCAGCAATGTTGATCGTCAGCTTGATTCCCGCCTAAGGGCGGTCGCGGCTATTATCGTATCTGGATGCAGAGTGCTCCTCGAACTCCGCATCATCAATGGATCGCGACGGCAATCGCTGGAAGGAGATCGTTTGTGAGCACCGCAAGGCCGCGAAAGCGGCTCACCCGCGAGGAAAGCCAGGCGCAGACCCGCGCCACCCTGATCGCCGTGGGGCGCAAACACTTTTTGCGTTTCGGACTTGGCGGCGCCGTCGCGGAGAAGATTGCCGAAGATGCTGGATACTCCCGGGGCGCCCTTTACGCCAACTTCGACGGAAAGGAAGAACTGTTTGTCGCCGTAATTCGTGAGGAACAGGCGAGCCGCCTGGATTTCTTCCGTTCCCTGCTGAAGGACGAGCCGTCCCCTAAAAAGCGTGTGAAGAAATTTCGGGACGCCCTTGCCGACCTGGTGACGGACCATGATTGGATTGTGCTTCGCGCTGAATTCGAAGTCGGAGCCCTTCGAAGTGAATCCATCCGGAAAAGCTTCATTGAAACGCATCGGCTGCAGCGTAGCGATGGTGTAGAGCTTTTCAGGGACCTCTTGCGATCTCCTGATCTCTCTTCGAGATTGACGCCGGATGAGTTCATGACGGTAATGATCAATCTCTCTCATGGTCTCGCCGTCACACAGAGGATCCTTGGTACCGAACTCTCTCAGAAGAGCACGCGTAACCTGATCCAATCTCTGTTCGATGGTTTGATATCGTTTACGTGATTGGCTCCTCTCGGCCCACGGCCGACCTACTCCCAGACTCGGTTGCCTCCCCTGAGATATCGAAGATGGTAAACCCCTTCCGGGTGGTTTTGTGGCTTGCCGTTGACGAGGCCATGCATGGGCTTGAGCTTGTTGTTTGAGACGAAGACTGCATCAACGTAGGCGCCGCTCCCATTGGAAAGCTTGACCCTGATTTTGAGACGGACGGTTGGTGCTGGCATCGCAAATTCATTCTTGACGATTGTATTTAGGGTGCTTCTCCTGGTATGCCTAGTGATCGAACGAGGTCAGGGATGTCATAGTGAAGAAGGACACCGGGGATGATGTCCTCAGGCGCTCCGATGGGCATAGGGGCATCGATCAAGCTGCGATAGCTGGTGAGGACGTGGTCTACGGTGATGTGCTTCAGACGTGGGTCGAGGGCAGCGGCGTGCAGTAGCACCAGGCCCATGTGTCCGCTGCCGGTGGCGGTGATCCGAGCCGGATCGACATCCGGCCGACTCGCGAGGTAATCGGTAATGCGTGCGACGTCGTCGATGCGCATGCCCACG
Source organism: Granulicella sp. L46 (assembly GCF_009765785.1). Classification (GTDB taxonomy): domain Bacteria; phylum Acidobacteriota; class Terriglobia; order Terriglobales; family Acidobacteriaceae; genus Granulicella. The sequence goes on along the minus strand of NZ_LMUT01000025.1, from coordinate 513,830 downwards.
AGTGTGTGGCTAACCAGATCCGCGCGAAGGCTGAGTAAATAGAAAGGCCCAAGGATAGGAGACTTCATGTCGTCTGTGCCGGGAGGCGACGAACGCGGGGTGATGGCCAGCACGATATTGCCAGGAGCGGCTAGCGATTCGAACCGAACCTTATTCGAGCGATCAGTGGAGCTGTTCCCCTCGATCGAATCGGGAACGAGGAGGATGACCGCAGGGTGACGGCCGGCGGTCAAAGGAACGTAGAGCTCCCCGTGAAGATCGATTCCCGTGCGGGAAGGGAGGGTGAAGTCACCGGTCTTTGCGGCCAACAGGGTTGCGTCGAACGTTGACGTTCCGGGAACGACCGAGGTCTGGGTAGCATCACGAATGGCTTCAGCTAATTTCTGTCCACTCAGCCTTCGCGAACTGGGGGGAAGGATTTTAGCGGCACGCTTCCGATTGAGAGTGAAGACGGTTTCGGAATCTGGGTAGCTGGCGGCAACCTGTCCTGTTGCGGTGACCTGCAACGCCTCCTTTGGAAGACTGGCTGGCGGACCGATCGGACCGAGAACTCCATTAGCGGGCACAGGAAGGATGGGATGGGTCGCATCGGCTTCTGGCTTCAGGTTCCGGATGAAGAATCCCACGATCTCGCCCATGATTGCCCCAAGGGCACCGTGATGGCCAGGACCCGTGATGAATTGCAGAGGGGCCGTGAGAGGAATTTCATTTGTAGTGTCGGCGTTCAGCGCAGGTCCGGCAGGCGTTGGCGGAACCGCATGGGAGCTTGTGCCGGATGGAACACCGGCGCTGCTGGGATCGAAGAGTGAGTAGAAGCGCCGGGCCTCGATGACCGTTGAACGCGCGCCAGCAAATGGGAACATGTCAGAATATGTGGCGACGACGGCGTACGGCCGCGGTGCTGCAAGCTCAACCCAGTCTGGGAAGTCGAAGCCCGAGGCGATGAAGTGTGGGATCGATTGTTCGCCGTCCTGCGGGCCCAGAGCAGGCAGCAGTGTATCGAACGATGTGGTGTAGCAGGCGACGGCGATGGCAGCCACCCGCCTATCGAGTGCTCCGAGAAGAGCAGTGATCGCTCCGCCGCCGGAACAACCAAAGGCACCGATGCGTTTTGAATCGACCTGGGGAAGACTGCTTAGGTAATCGATACCGCGCATCGCGTCCCAGAGCATGTAGCGGTCCAGAGTATCTCCGATCAGCATGGGCTGCAGACTTGCTTCGCCGTGCTCCCCCGTAGGACGAGTTGCCAGCGACTGATTTGGATCCTTGGGATTTGGATACTGGAGGCGTTCCCCCTGACCGATGGGATCGTAGGAGAGAACGATAAAACCGTTGCGAGCGAAGATGGCTGCGGAGGTATAGTCGCTGACCTTTCCATTCGGTGCATGGCCAGGAGAGATCAGAATGGCAGGAAGCTTCTGATCAGCTGGATGTCCGTCTGGAAGGTAGAGCAAGGCCGGGATGTGAAAGCCGGGTTGACTATCCAGAATCAGCTTTTGGATGCGGAAACCGTCGGCCTGGGTAACTCCCATGAGCTTGACGTTCAGTGCGGTGCGCTGCGGGAGACTGCCAATGAGGGACATGATCTTTTTCCCGACCATGGCTTGGCGATCCTCTGCTTGAGCGCGCGTCTTGATGGCAGCGACCGTGGCATTGCGGCTCGCGATGTATTCGGCTGCGATACCGTCGAGGTAGCCGTTGAGCTTGACCCGGCCGGCATTAGCTGCATTGCCGTCGTCGTGGTGGACGGCCGCGGCTGGCTGCGGGGTGTTCTGTGCGACAGCGACCTGGAGAAGAATAGAGGCTGCAGCACAGATGCGGAGAACTGAACGGATAGATTTCAACATGGCGCTCGGGGATAAGACTCGTTTTACTAAGCAGACCGCTGATGCTTCGACTCGTTTTCCATCTGCCTGGTTTCTCAATGCAGCAAATAGGGTTGGGCTGGTGCTGGAATTGGAGCGGGGATCTTTGTGGGTTCCAGAGGAGCAGCTTTGGCGAGCCCGACTCCCGTTACGTTGTAGGTGTTGAGCAGCGCGCCGGTATACCCGGTCACTCCGATATTTCGCAGCACGGCGTGCTTAATATTCGCAAGGAAGATCCCCTTGCCGCAGGTACCGGTTATGTCGGTGAGGGATAAACCTTCAAGCGGCTTGTCAGGGTCAATTCCAACTCCATCGACCAGCACTGGCACATCCTTGACACGAATATTGTTGAAATTGAAGTTTCTTATGGTCGGAATTCCCTGTTCTCCTGGAACCGCTGCCTCATCCTGTTTCCCGCTGTTCAGGATGTTGAAGCGCAGAAACCCTTGTTCTGCTCCGGACACATCGAGATCGCTCACGTAGATGTTTTCGATGAATGCGCCTCGTCCGGGCCGGCTCTTAATATAGATAGCAAAGGTCCGTGCGGCTATGCATTTGCAATGATCGATATGGATGTTGCGAATGCCACCGGAGGTTTCGCTGCCGATGCCGACGCAGGCCCAGTGCGAATCGGCGAAGGTGCAGTTGCTGATGCGCACCTCTTCGGTGGGTCGATTGATTGCGTAGCCTTCCGCGCCGCGGCCCGACTTGAGCGAGATGCAATCGTCTCCGGTCGAGAAGGTGCAGCTTTCGATTACAACGTGCCTGCATGAGTCCACGTCGATCCCGTCGGCACCACCGCGCACGGTGACATTACGGAAGAGAGCGTCGTCGCAGTAGACAGGATGAATCGACCACATATCGTTCTGTTCCGTCACGCAGTCTTCCACGCGGAGGCGGCTGCAGTTGACGAATTCAAGCAGAGCCGGGTGGCGCAGTCCGTTCTGTGCGTCCACACGACCTTTGATGGCGGGGTTTCCAACGATTCTTCCCCTTCCCGTGAGGCCGATGTTGTTGGCATCCACGGCAGATATTAGGCCAATGTAGCCCTTCACCCAGTGGCCTTCCCAACGCACTTGTGTGAGCGGATAGTCGGCCAGGTTTGGTGATCCGAGCAAGGAAGCGTCTGCATCTAGGTGCAAGGTCGTATTGGAGTGCAGCATGATAGCGCCCGTCAGGTACTCGCCACTTGGTACGCAGACCTGACCACCGCCAAGGACGCTGCAGCGATCGAGCGCCTGCTGAATGGCAAGCGTGTCGTTGGTCTTGCCATCACCGACGGCTCCAAACTCTTTGATGTCGAGACTGACTGAGGGGGCGGCAGGGCTCGCTGGATCGCCGGATGCGCGCTGCGCTGAGATGCCGCGCGTTGCAGGCCAGAGTGGGAGCGCGGCCAACGTTTTGGCGGCGGCTCGAAGAAATCCTCGGCGGTTTGTTTGCATGCTCCGCATCCTGCTCAACAAAGGCTCCTGTTCGTTAATTTGATGACGATGTGATCGTTGTCGTTGAACGCTGCAAGCGTTTGCGCCGAGGAGCTGGGCGCACTCGGCTCATCGCGCTTCCTGTGTGTGGTCGGTGCGCTGCGCGATCACCCAGCGAACGAGTTCTTTGCCTGCCGCGAAGTTGTCCCCTGACGGATGGTCTTTGCGGCCGTCGGTGTACTCGTTGTAGAGCCAGGGGTCTACAACCGCGAGGACTGCGCCCTTGCCGTACTTTGCCGTGGCGATGACGATGACGTTGCGATCGGTGACTAGAGCTCGGGCTGGCGCGGAGATGGAGATAGTGCACGTGTCCTTCATGTAGAGCACGTGCGGTGAGTGAAAGAGATCGCCATCAGGCTTCACTGGAATTTGTGCGGCGGCGTAGTCGGTACCGACGACATGGTGGCTCAGGACCGCATTGAAGTGAATGCCGAAACGATCTGCGATGTTGTTGAAATGCTCGATATCTGCGTTGGCAGGGTCATTTTCGAGCAGAAGCAGAATGCCTCCCCTCTGTACCCATGCTGAAAGCTCCGCGCCGTCGCGCGAGGTTGCGTAGTGCGGATGAGGATTCTTCGCTGGATTGTCTGGTGAGGCGATGATATAGATCTGCGCGTGCTTCAGATTGGATGCCGTTGGCGCAGCGAAGAGCGTGCCGAGTGTCGCACCCTCACGCTCAAAGAGGTGGCCGAATAGGGAGTAGCCATCGTTGGAGAAGTCGTTCCACTTGTAGTGGAAGTACTCTGTCTGTCCAGCGGCGTTCTTGCGCTGTTGGCTGTTAAACCATGCATCGACGAGCACGGTGTCCCCGCGGAGGTTGGTGGCGGCTGGCGCGTTCTCCATCTCCGTCGCGGCCAGGAGGAACGCTCCAACGCCCTTTGGATCGTTGCTGCCGATCGGCGCGTGAATGTAGTAGTTGTAACTGCCGTCACGATACGGGGTGCCACCAAGACCAACAGCCTTCACTGTACTGGTGAGAGTGACGGAATCATTCGCACTGGTCTGCACAAATTTGTCGAGGATTCCCTGCCAGCCGTGTTGCGCGTTGGCTGCGTAGCGCTCGGGAAGATATCCGAGCCGCACGCCCTTCTGGAGCGCATAGACGAACATACACGCCGCGGAGGACTCGAAGTAGTTGCCGTCCTCACCGGGCTTGTCCAGCACCTGGGACCAGAGCCCCGTGCGCTGATCCTGCACTCGTGCAATCGCCTCAGCGGTGCGGTTAAGGATCGCGATGAGCTTCGCCCGGCCTGGATCATTCTCCGGGTAGTAAGGAAGCGTGTCGACGAGAGCCATCATGTACCAACCCATCCCCCGCGCCCAGACGACGTGCGATGCTCCCGTGTTGGGATCGGCCCAGCCCTGTTGCTTAGATTCATCCCACGCGTGATAGAGCAGGCCGGTCTTCGGATCACGCGCATGCGCTTCCATCAGGGTGAACTGCCGGGTGATATCAGCGAAGTCCTGCGGCTCGTGAAACACCGAGGCATATTCGGCGTAAAACGGTTCAGCCATGTAGAGGCCATCGAGCCACATCTGATTGGGGTAGATTTTCTTGTGCCAGAAGCCCCCGGAGGCGTTGCGCGGCTGCTCCGCAAGCTGGCTACGAAGTAATACTGCGGCCTTGTAGTAACGATCGTCCAACGTCACGCGATAGAGCCGGAGCAACTCTCGGCCCAGCGCAACATTGTCGAGTGTATTGGCGGAGGCGTTGTATGTGGGGATGGACCCGCCGGGCAAGACGAGCGTATCCAGGGAGTGCTTGATGAAGCGAAAGTACGCATCGTCGGCAGTGTTGTACCAGACGGCGTCCATCCCATTCAGAAACGTTGCAAGCTCGTAGTTCCACTTCAGCGGAGCGCTCGGCTCATCGCCATGGCCGACATTGAGCGTGATGGCTGAGTCAGCCATGCGCTGAGACCACGGCTGCTGTTGTGCGAGAGCCGCGCGACAAAGCGTGAGGCAGAGAAACAAGACGATCGCGCGGGAGAAGGTGATACGGAAGAAACGCATTTGGGTTCGCTTGCATGAGGGTACATGGTGACTGGACGCTCATGATCGGGTGGGAAAAAAGCGGCGCGAAACTCATGGAGCTTCGCGCCGCTTTCATGTTGAGGTTGAGTTAGAAGTTGATGTGGCCCGCGAACTGAAACTGCCGCGGGTTATTTGCCTGACCCGCTACCGTACCCAGACTTGCCGACCCGACCGAACTGCCGATCGAGCCGTCAGCCGTGCTGGCCGGGCTTCCAAACCAAACATGGTTGACCGCGTTGAATACCGAGGCATCAAAGACGAACTTGACGCGCCCACCCTTCCAGATACTGAAAGTCCTGCGTATGCTGGCATCGATGTCGTAGTTGCCAGGTCCGCGAAGTCCATCTGGAGCCGTGCGTGCTACGTTACCGATGTAGGGTGCGGGAACCTCCACAAAGGCGGCTGGGTTGATGTATTGAATCGACGCCAAAGTCGTACGAGTGGCGCCCTGTCCCCACTTGCCGTGCTGACGCGCCGAGCCGGTGAAGCCTGGAGCGTAGCCTGGCATGCAGGTTCCCTGTCCGGTTAGGCCTGTGCAGGCAGCACCGGTCAGCGCGATCGGATTGCCCGAGACAACCGTGAGGATGCCGGAGAAACGCCAGTCACTTCCGATGGCGCGTACGAAGGCGTTGCCCGAGCCGATGCCGTTCTTGCCGAACGGCAGATCGTAGTTGGCGGTAAGAACCAGGTTCTGCGGTTGATCCTGGGTGCTGAGCGAACGCTCGATGCGGTCGATCGCCCAGGCTTTGCCGTTGTTGAACAGCACGCCGGCCGGAATAGCGTACCCGGTGCGGAAGGTACCCACATCGTCGATCGACTTGCTCCAGGTGTAGCTAAGCATGAAGCTGAAGCCATGGCTAAAGCGCTGCTGAACGAAGACTTGCAATGCGTTGTAGTTGGAGTTGCCGACCGCGGGGAGCTGATCCACCAGGCCGGAGTACTGCGGGAAGGCAGTAAGTGCGCGGCCTACCGTGTATCCCTGGGCGGCCGTACCGTTGAAGCTCGCATAAGGCAGTGAGGTTCCCGCAGGCATATTCGTCGCGGCAGCGGAGCCGAGCACCGTTGTGCCGAGCGAGAGCCATTTCGGATCGAGTTGATCGCTCCAGTAGCCACGCGGGCTGCCCGTCGGCACCAGGAAGTGGCCCTGGTTGCCTACGTAGCTGATCGTCGCCGTCATATCCTTCGTAACAAGAATCTGGTAGCCAAGCGACCATCCCTCGAACGTCGGCGTGCGTCCACCGTAGAACGGATCAAGATAGGCAGGGCTCGAGGAGACTTTGTAGGGCGAGACAGCGTTGGTGGAGTAGTAGGTTGCGTAGGAGGGGTTGAAGACCGGCGGCGCAGCAATCGTGCTGGTTCCAAATGCCGTGTTGGCTAGGCCCGCGCCGGTGAAGTACGGGCTGTTGTTGAGATAGAAGGCCGGAAGCGATAGTCCCTCGCTGGTCGGATTAGGCGATGCAGCATAGCCCAGCTCCATGTTGCTTGAAGGCAGTGTTGTCTGGCCGCCGGAGGTACCGCCACCGTGGCCATAGTAGATGCCATACGAGCCACGCAGCACGACGCCCGGGTTAATCTGCCAGGCAAAACCCAGACGCGGACCGTAGTCTTTGTAATAGGTCTGCAGCGGTGTGGTGCAATGGCAACTGTCTGTTCCACTGCCGGCGAACTGGAGTATGCCCGGCGAGCCGGTGACGGGGTTGGAGGCCGTCGGGTTCAGGAACGAGAAGCGGTCTTCAGATTCGCGGAAGGGTGGCATGACATCCCAGCGCAGACCGATGTTCACGGTTAGCTTGGGAGTTACCTGCCAGTCGTCATTGGCATACAAGGCAAAGGGACGGTAGCGCGATCCGGTTTCCTGCGCAATCGGCGCGTACTCCGTGTAGGTACCAGAGTCCACTGCGCCGAGCAGGTAGCTTGCGTAGGGAAGGCCAGTGTTGGACTTCGCCGTTGCCGAAGAGCCGCTCACCTGCGCCGTCTCGTTCAGACCGAAGTTCAGTGTGGCTAAGGTACTGCCGGTGTCGGCATAGAGGTAGTTGTACTCCATCCACTCAACCTGGCCGCCGAAGGTGAAGGCGTGACGTCCCTTGATCCACTGCATGTTGTCGAGCACCGTAAAGGCATTGGTATTGCCCACGTAGCCGGTCTGCGGTCCCCATGGAGCAAACGCCTGTGGGCCGCCGGAGAACTTCTCGTAAGGAAAGCTGCCCGAAGCCTGGCCGGCGGGAAGGTTGGTGATGCCAGCTGCCGTGGCGGCGAACTCGGGGATTCCAAACGTCGGGTTGTTGTCCGGCGAGTGATACTGTGCCGCGCCGTACTTGAACTGGTTGACGAGGTTGTTCTTGAGAACGTACGTATCCTCCAGGATCACAACCTTCGAGATCGGCGAATAATTCTTGGCATACAGATACGGCAGCGGCGCTACGTTTGTTGTCTGGCTGCCCGCAGGACCGATGAGACCCTGGCGGCCCATGGCAAAGATCACGTTCACCTTATGCTTGTCATTGATGTCAAAGTCAAGGCGATCCGCCGTGGACCAGTTGTTGAGACCCCAGGCGTACGAGCCATAATAGTTGTTGGTGAGGTTCGAGTTGCTTGGCGCCGGCATGAACTTCTGCAGATACTCCGCAATGGGCGAAAGCTCGTTCTGAGGAATGACGTTGGCGATTACAGGGCCTGTACCGCAACCGGCGCTCGTATAGCTTGCACCCATGAACTGTTTGCGCGAGTAGTTAGTACCGGTCTCGGTCTGCGTGGTGGGATCATATATGGGTTGTCCGACGGCGGAGAAGTCGCCGCACAGCTCTGCGGGCGTCGGGATGGTCTGCACCTGGGATTTGGTCAGTGTTGAGTAGCGGAATCCTGCGTAACTGCCAAAGAAGAAGATCTTGTTCTTCCAGATCGGTAGGCCCAGGGTCATGCCATACTCGTTCATGTGTTCTGGGGGTTTGTAATACGCGCCGGCAAGCTTCGGATCGGGATAGTTCGCCGGGTACTGTGCGGGGATGAAGCCTGCAGAGTCGAGTGCCGTGTTGCGGAAGATGTCGTAGACGCTGCCATGAATCTGGTTGGTGCCGACCTTCATGGTAAAGTTTTCAACGCCGACGCCCTGGTACTCGGGAGAGTAGCCGGTTGTCTTGAGCTGGAACTGATTGATCGTCTCCACAGAGAAGGCCGGCCAGATGAAGCGCGGATCGCCAGCCGTCGAAGCCGACTCCAGCGGAACGCCTTCGACGTACATGGTCGTGCCACTCGAATAGCCGTTCACCACCATCGGCTCATCCGATTCGTTGTTCTTGATCTCGTTGTTTGTCGCGCCCGGCATCATGATGGCGTAGTCGGTCACGCGCCGCTGATCGGTGCTGACCCCATTCGCGCCGCCCATCTCGAGCGGGAGGGACGTGTAGGCCTCGTGCTCCATGGTGGCTCCGAGGGTCGCGTTTTCCGTCTCCAGCGGGGGAGGTGACGTGGTCACAGTCACCGTTACGTCGGCCGCGCCCGTTTGCAGCCCAGCGTCGAGCGGCAGCACCTGCATGCCGTTCAGCTCAAGCTTTTCGCGCAACAACGTCTTAAATCCTTTGGCGCTGATCTTCACCGTGTACTCGCCCACGTCGAGCGGCGAGATGTTGTAACGGCCGTCGGAGTTGCTGGTGCGAACCATCTCTGCACCCGTGGCGACATTCCGTGCCGTAATGTTAGCGCCCGCAATCACAGCTCCGGTGGAATCAGTAACCGTTCCCTCGATCGTCCCCGAGCCACCGATCTGCGCTCGCGCTACCGCAGGCAGCAGGAGCATCAACACCGCACAAACGGAATAGGCTCGGCGCAGCCCGGTTGGCCAGGATCGGAGGCTTCTTTCTCCGCACTCTGGACTGACTAGCGTCTCTTGCCGCTCTTGTATTAGTCCTACCACGTCATCTTCAAGCTTATCGATCTTTGGCATTGCGCTGGCTTCCACTTTCGTTCGGAGTTCACCATGTTTCGGCGACGTTATAAGTTCCTGGGATTCTCTATCTGTTCAGTAGCGGCTGTTAATGATGACGTTTCGGACGCCACGAGTCTGCATTTCGGATAATCTGGCAACGTGGCCAAATGATCAGCCGAATAGTAGACGCAACAATCAGCGATCGTCAACAGCTAAATTTTAATGGGGGAAGATTAGCTCGCAGGCGTCGACGCTAAGCCCAATAACCTCTCGCCATGCGAGTGGAGACGGGGGGAAGGACTACAGACTTCTGGAAGAAGCCGATTTACATCCGCAGGAAGATCGAATCATCATATTGCCGGCGACTACTACGTGAACCGGCTTCTCCTTAGAGCCTGATGTACGCCCTAGCAGCTGCTGAAATGCAAGCCGCGCAAACTGCTCCGAAGGCTGCGCCAGCGTCGTCAGCGGGGGATGGATGAAGTTTGCGAACTCCATATCGTCTATTCCAATAAACCCGATTTTGCTCAGCGCGATGTGGCATTCGCGCAAAGTCGAAAGGACCGCAAGCGTGACCGAATAGCTCATCGAGAGGATGGCTGTCGCCGGTTCACGTTTTCTCTGCAAGGCTGCGCACAGCTCCTTCCGGAGCTGCTCCGATTCATGCCAGACGATCGTCTCCGCGTGCTTCCCCGCCGTTTCCATCGCCTCTTTGTATCCATTGAAGCGGCTCTGCAGCGGCTGCAACTTGTACGGTGCGTTCACGGCGACGATGTGAGAATGCCGATGGCCCAGTAGGTGCTCGGTTGCCTCACGTGCCGCTCTGTAGTTGTCCAGGAGCACCGAATCGACCGCACTGCCGAGGGAGCGGTCAAATGCTACGACCGGTGTATTGCCAAGCAGAGCGCGCACCTGTGCAACGTTGGTCTCTGCGGCCGGGACCATGATGATTCCATCCACCTGCGAGCGCTTGAGCGACGCCAGTTGCTCCTGCTGCAGCTTCGCTTCCTCTTGGTGAGTAAGCAGCATCACCGTAAAGCCGTTGATTCTAGCTTCGGTCTGAATCGTACGAAGGGCGTTGCCGAAGAACACATTATTGACATGCGGAAACAACACACCGAGTGTCTGGGTTCTGCCAACTCTAAGGCTGCGAGCCAGGGTATTTGGCTCATATCCCAGCTGTGCAATCGCAATCTCGATCCGTCTTGCAACTTCCGGGCTAACCGACTTGCCCCCTCGCACATGCCGTGAGACAGTCGATGCCCCGACGTTCGCCGCGTGCGCCACGTCGATGATGGTAGGACGTTTCGTCTCTTTCATGCTGAACGATACTAACAGCCTGCGGGGATTCGGGTACACTTACAAACCTTCCCATGCATCCGCCATTGCCTTGACGTGGATTATTTCGATTGCTAATATCGGCTGGGTCCGGCAACGTTGCCAGACTCGTGACCCGACATCGATACCCGAGCGTTCTTTCGATACCTGCTCGGCATGATGAAGCGACGCGCGATCTGACAAGCACCCTGGTTCGCCGTGCGTACAAGCTTTGAGTTGAGTCGCGTTTGATTGGAGAAATGCGGAATCGTTGCAGCGACTTTTGTTGAGGAGAGATGATGATGAAACCGATGCTGAGAAATGCGTTGCTGATAGCCGCTGGTGTGGGATTCGCGGGCAATGCGTGCGCTGCAAAGGTTTGCGCTGTGCGACAGTATGGAGCGAAGGGGGATGGCGCTACCAACGATTCAATCGCAATCCAGAAGGCGATTGATGATTGCAGCGGAACGCATCAAGGGATTGTGTCGCTGGACGGTAGGGTCGTGTACGTATCGTCACCGCTGATTTTGAAGAGCCATATGACGCTGCGGATTGCGGAAGGCACGACGTTGGCGGGCAGCGCAGATCATGCTGATTATCCTGACAAGGAGGAGTTCAAGGACAAGGGTAAGCAGGCGCTGTTGACGGCAACAAACGCTGAGGACGTGACGATCGACGGCATGGGCGTGATCGATGGAAGAGGCGAGTCGTGGTGGGATAAGCCGCATGATCCGCGGCCTCGACTAATCGTGTTCGATCACTGCAAGCATGTTCACATGAGTGGGGTGACGGTGGAGAACTCGCCGATGTGGCAGATTGTCCCGTACTACTCGGACGACATGACCTTTACGAATATGAAGGTACTGGCGCCGCAGAGTTCGCATAATACGGATGGCATCGATCCGTTTTCGTCCTCGAATATTGTTATCGACCACCTAACGATTGATACGGGTGACGATAACGTAGCGATCAAGAGTGGGCAGCCGGATTCTCCTGGGCCTGATGCGCCGTCGCGTCATATCGTGATCACGGACTGCACGTTTCTGCATGGACATGGGCTTTCGATTGGGAGCGAGATTGCGGGCGGCGTGCAGGATGTTCGGGCAGAACGAATACATTTCAAGGGTACGGACCAAGGTGTGCGGGTGAAGTCGAATCGTGATCGCGGGAATGCCGCGATCGGTCACTTTGTCTTTCGAGATATCACCATGGAAGACGTTCGGACGCCCATCCTTATCAGCGAGTTTTATCCCAAGGTGCCGGACACGATCAGCGAGGAGAAGGTTACTCGACTAACTCCAATGTTTGACGACATCACGATTGAAAACGTGACGGCAACAGGTGCTCGTCAGGCGGCACTGATTGTGGGACTGCCGGAATCGCGAATTCGCAATCTGAAGTTAATCCACGTTCATCTTTATGGAGAAATGGGCGCGATTGTGCAGTACGCGGATGTAAGCGCAACCGATTTTACGGTGACAGCGGCGCACGGTGCGAATGTACAGATTGGTGCCGGCGTACGCGGAAACCTGAAGTAAGGACGAAACGATGATGAACTCGGAACAGCGGTCGTGACGGGTAGTGTGATGCGGTTTCGTTCCATTTGACGCGCAAGCATCGTTGAAAGGCAGTACAGAGCAATCGCCGCACGTGGCGCGGCGGAGGAGAACGACATGAACCAAAACCTGACACTTCCGCTATTTTCGATCGGAGTGGGAGACCGTTTTGGAATGCAGGCGAAGGCGCAGTTGCAAGCATGCGTTCTAGCGCTGGATGCCGGAGTGGAAGTGGTGCCGGTTTGGAACAAGTCCAATCGCGAGCACGTGATTATCGGCTCGGAGCCACGCGCGGCGCGGGTTGCTGCGGATATAGCGGTGAAGGATTTGAAGTGGACCAGGCCTTACTTTGTGGATGGAGACCATATTCAGTTGAAGACGGTTGGGCGATTTATTGAACCCTGCGATTTCTTCACATTGGACGTCGCAGACATGATTGGTCAGCCGGCCCACGCGATGGACGTCGACGCGTTTATTGCACGCCATGGTGAATTGACCGGCAGGGTGTTGATCCCGAATGTGGATGCGCCGTTCGAGGTGGATCGGGAGTATCTGCGGAGCGTGGCAAATAACTTTCTGGCGGCGGTGAAGGAGGCTGGCAGGATCTATCGCGCAATTGAGGAGAGCAAAGGCGAGGGACGATTTGTTGCCGAGATTTCGATGGACGAGACCAATGCTGCACAGACGCCGGTTGAGTTGCTGGCAGTGCTCGCAATGATTGCGGATGAAGGGATTCCGATTCAGACGATTGCGCCGAAGTTTACCGGTCGATTCAACAAGGGCGTGGATTACGTTGGCGACGTGCCTACGTTTGCACGCGAATTCAGGGAAGATATAGCGGCAATTGCCTATGCGGTAGAGAGATATCATCTGCCCACGAACTTGAAGCTGAGCGTGCATTCGGGTTCGGACAAATTCTCGATTTATAAGGTGATCCATGAGGCTGTGCAGAGTTCGGGTGCGGGTGTGCATTTGAAGACGGCTGGAACGACCTGGTTGGAAGAGCTGATTGGATTGGCGGAGTCAGGGGGCGATGGCCTCGCGGCGGCGAAGGAGATTTATGCGGAAGCCTTTGCGCACGCCGATGAGTTGACCGCACCGTATGCAACGGTCATCGACATCGATCGTTCGGCATTACCGTGGCCGGACGAAGTGAACGGCTGGAGTAGCGACGAGTTTACCGGTGCGCTGCGACATGACGGAACGAATCCGGCGTATAACCCTAGTTTTCGGCAACTATTACACGTTGGTTTCAAGGTGGCGGCAAAGATGGGGCCGCGATACCTTGACGCACTCAGGGAAAACGAAGCGATTGTGGCGCGGAATGTGACGACGAACTTATTTGAGCGACACATAAGGCCTGTTTTTCTGGGGGAAGCGCGGTGATCGCAGCGCCGATGGGGTTAGCAGACCGGGGAAGGCGACGATTGAGACGACAGGAGAAGCCATGCTCATCTGCACGATGGTTCGCCGCTATGGCGCACTAGGCCTTCTTACGAGTGGGTTATTCCTTGCAATCGGGTTGCACTGCAAGGCTCAAGCACCGATGCCATCCGTTTTTCGCGTTGCCGCCGACGGCTCGGCGCAGTACAAAACGGTCCAGGCGGCGGTCGATGCCGTTCCTCCTACAGGTGGGACAGTTCTCATTGCCCCCGGTATCTATCGCGAGCAGGTGATCATCAATCAGTCCCACGTGACGCTGCGCGGAACGGGGGCAAACCCAGCGGAGACGATCCTGGTCGACGACACCAGCCAAGGGACGCGGGGCACCAAGCCGAGCTACGCAACCGTTCATGTGCTCGGCAGCGACTTCCATGCCTTCAACCTCACATTTCAGAACGACTTCAACCGCACGCACGAACAGGCGTTCGCTGGATCCCAGGCGCAGGCGCTTAACCTGGAAGGCGACCGAAACATTCTCGGCCACGTCAGCATCCTTGCGAACCAGGACACGCTCTACATCGGCGCTCGCGGTTGTGGTCAGACAGGAAGCCGGAGGACACCGGCTCCCAACTCAACATCTTCCCCGTCGATTGCGCAACCCGCCCCACTCGCTACCGAGACACCCTGTACGCCGGTGCCCACACGCAGTTACTTTACGCACTGTGTCATTGCCGGGAACGTCGACTTCATCTATGGTGACGGCAACGCTGTCTTCAATAAATGCGAGATCCGCAGTACGCTACATGTCGCAGGCGGCTACCTCACGGCGCAGGGCAAGTATCTACCCAATCAACAGTCCACATTCGTCTTCAACCATTGCCGCCTGACCGCCGAACCTGGGGAGGCCCATGTCTATCTTGGTCGACCCTGGCGCCCATACGCGTCCGTGGTCTTCCTCCACACCGAGATGGGAGCCCACATCGAACCAGCGGGCTGGCGCGAGTGGCATCCCGGCGAGACTCATAATCTCGACACGGTCTTCTACGCCGAATACAAGTCAAGTGGCCCCGGTGCCAACCCGACTGCTCGCGATCCGCATTCTCATCAGCTAACGGCCGCGCAGGCCAAGCGGTTCGAGACGAAAATTTTCCTGGCTGGCACAGACGGCTGGGATCCAATCAAGGAAGCGAAGTGACCGCCTACTGCTGCAGTGGCAACCAGCGGCGTTGGCTGGACCCGTTCTCACGCTCTTCAACTCCGCTTAGCACCACAAAGCACGAAGGAGCAGGCATGCAACGATACTCATCGACCCTGGTGGTACTGGCGTTCTGTTTGTCACCAGCCGCAGCGGCGCAGGATACACGCACGGTTACGGAACCAGTGATTCCAACCTTCTGCACCAAACTTGACGCTCACCTCACCTCGATCAGCGACAGCACCTACAACACGCTGTCAGCGGCCGACGAAAGCAAGCTCGATACAGATCGGATTCAGAAAGCCATCGACAGCTGCGGAAAAGGAAAAGCCGTTGTCCTCCAGGCTCAGGGTAGGTTCAACGCATTTGTAAGTGGCCCGCTTGAGCTTCGCGAAGGAGTGACCCTTGTAGTGGATAAGGGCGCCACTCTCTTCGAGACGCTCGACCCCAAGGTATTGGAGATCTCTCCAGGCAGCTGCGGGATTGTCAGCAAAGATCCCGGGCGAGGATGTAAGCCTTTGATCACGGTGAGCCATGTGTCGCGTGCCGGCATCATGGGCGATGGAGTTATTGATGGAAGAGGTGGCCAGCATATTCTCGGCACAACCACGTCTGCGTGGGACCTTGGCGAACAGGCTCTCAAAGACAATGCCGGCCAGAAGGTCAGCCGCCTGATCGTTACCGACCATGCCGACAACTTTACCCTTTACCGCATTACACTGAGAAACTCGCCTAACTTTCACGTTTCCTACAACGCAGGCGATGGTTTCACCGTGTGGGGCGTCAAGATCGACACCGTGCAACGTATCGCGAATACTCTTCATCCTCTCTCACGAAATACCGACGGCATCGATCCGGGGAATGGCTCGAAAAATATCACCATCACCCGCTCCTTCTTTAGAGAAGGAGACGACAACGTGGCCATCAAGGGGGGCCCCGGCGGCGTCACCAACATGACCGTGATTCACAACCACTTTTACTGGGGACACGGTATGTCTATCGGCTCCGAGACGATGGAAGGAGTCAGTAAGATTCGCGTCACGGACCTCACCTTGGACGGCACCGACTCGGGCATCCGCATCAAGTCCATGGGTACAAAAGGCGGCCTGGTGCACGACGTCGTCTACGACGGCATCTGCATTCGGAACTCAGGCCGCCCGCTCGATATCACCGCTGCCTACGCGGCAAATGGTCCAGTCAAGGGAAACTCCCCCCCCACCTTCCGCGACATCACGCTGCGTAACGTGAGCATCTCTGGAGGCGGCAAGATCCTCTTCGATGGCTACGATCATGACCATCGCGCGCAGGTTAACCTCGACGGAGTCTTCCTTACGGACAGTATGGCCCCGGATACGCCGTACACCTACACCTTCGACAATGCGGACGTCGTCTTCGGCCCGGGTGGAAGCAATCTCCAGCTTCCCGCTGGCACCGACGCAACCATCTCCGGTTCGCCAACCAAAGGAACTCCCTACTCCTGCGTCGATCGATTCGTTCCCTTCCCCACGGATTAGCATGTGGAGAAACGTCGGAGTTTCAGTTGCTCATGCATCGGCGGGAGTTGTGCTATTCCCGACCGATTGGACCGTTTGAAATCCCTGAAGAGTGCTCTAGTTTGCCGTAGGAGTTTCCTCGATATGGTCGATCACAAGGACCGGGTAGGGGCGCTTGCTCTTTTCTAATTTGAGGCCTAGCTGCCTGCTGATCGCGTCGAAGACGGAGAGGGCGCCATTGGGATCGGCGCTGTTGGGATCGGACTTGTTAGCAGGGCCGCCGGTATCGGGAAGGATTCTATCGGCGGAGCTGAAGCTAAGAGTGAAGTCATAGGATCCGTTGATGCCAGTGCCGTCGACGACGGGATTGTAGATATAGCCGTTGGCTACGTGTTGGAGCTCGTCGCCAATCTGGGCGATGGTCATATTCTGGCAGGTGAGGAGCCGGTTGAGGATGGGACTCGCAATCCGAGGGTCTTTGCCATCAGGGCCTGGGCCCTCCTTGCATCGGGTGCGCTCGGTCGGGTCGAGAGTGGGCGTGAGTTTGGGCTTGACTGCGATCAGCGTGTAGGCGGTGACTGGGCGATCCTCCATGTGCCACTTCATCTGAAACCGTTCGGTGATCATGGCCCGAAGCATACTGCGGAGTGCTTCGTAGTTGATCATGCTACCGGAGGAGAATTTATCAACGGGAACATTGGATCCAGCCTTGGCAAGGATGTCGAACTTAGTGGTGTCGAGCCATTTGGGCGCGTTGACGATGCTCTCTTTGTTGTTCGGATTGAGGTCCCAGCCGAAGGTGATGAGAAACATGAGGGGGATCGCGCGGGTCTCGATGCGGTCACCGGTGATGCGGCCATACCCCTGCTCATCGGGGGCACTGGGTTTGATGACGGTGACCTCGAAGGGAACAGGGGCCCACTCGGGAAGTGCCTCGGCGATATTGGGCGCGTTCGGGGTGGGAGTTTCGTCAACGCTCGCAACCTGGAAGACGGGGCGAGGCGCGGTTTTGAGTTCCAGCTTGAGACCTAACTGCTTGTCTACAGCGGCGAAGATGGGGATGCCGTCGGCACCCTGCTTTTCAAGCTGGCCGCGGCCGGTCCACTTGATGGTGAAGTTCCAGGTTCCGGCGAGATTGGTTTCATCAACAACAGGTTGATCGAGATATCCGCCAGCGAAATCATGGAGAGTTTCGGCAAGAGCAGCCATGGTGAGGTTCTTGCAGTTGATGGTGATATAGGAAGGAGCGCCAGGGGAAGGGTTCGGCGGTGGAGGCAGAGGGACGCAGGAGCCTTCGCCGGGGTCATCCGACTGGGTCATCTTGGGCTTTCCCGGGCCGGCGGAAAGGATGTAGGTCGGCATAGGAGCCGTGCCGGTTTTGACGACGAGGTGAAAACGGTTGACGAGCAGTGTACGAAGCATGAGCTTGACGTCGTCCGATGTGGTGTTGGGAGGGACTTTGGCGCGGATGTCGTAGCGATCGCGCTCGAGCCAGGTGGGACCTCCGTGCACGTTGGCTGCATCGACCCCGTAGGCGGTGGCGATGAGATCGATCATGGTGGCCTGGGTGAGGAAGTAGCGGTCGCCCTGGATGGAGTTGCCATGCATGAACGGGTTGGACGTGAATGGGCTGGTATGGACGTCGGCGATGACGAAGGACTTGGAGACGACCGCGGTCTGGGCCATCGACGAGACTGAAAGAAGCGCGAAGAAGACAAAGGCTGCTCGCATGGAAACCTCAGCGGTGAAGCAAAATAGAGACTGAATGCTACAGGGCCGAACGCGTGAGTGGAGCTGGCTAACATTGCCTCGGGTAAAAGTGGTGTTAAGTATAAGCGGGGTTTTCGGCGACTTGGGGATAGACGCTGTGGGACTGGATTCGTCTTGAGAAATGTCCTTCTGTTAAGTGATTGGCCTAAATCGCCGAAGCTCCGACCAGGTTGTCCCCGCGGCAAGTTCGTAGCCTCCGGCGGCGCAAACGCTGAAACCCCAGGGTCTGTGCGGCGGGGATTTATGGAACTGCTGCGTGCCGTCCGGCGTATCGGTGGCATGCACGCTTCGTGGAGCAAGAGTCTGGTGTTGATTGCCGCGGTATGGGTGGCCGTTGCTATGCCTTCGGAGGTGTTGGCGCAGAATCCTGCTGTGTCGGGTTCGGTGGTTGCGCCAATGGTCGGTGCGGATGGGAAGCCGCTGGCGTTTGCGGCGGCTTCGGTGCGGAGAAATGTGTCAGGGACCGAATCCTGCGATGCAGACCATCTTTACCTGACGGGCGATGCGTTTCGGATGACGCGCTGTCCACTGATCGTTGCGTTGTTTATGGCGTATGTCCCCGCGGACGGTGCATTCATGGGATTTTCGACCGACGGACGGGTGGTGGGCGTGCCGGACTGGATGAAGTCGGAACTATATGACATCGACGCGCGGGTCGATGAGGCGGATATGGCCGTTTGGAAGGATCCGGCGAAGCAAAAAGAGATGATGCATGCGATGCTGCAATTGCTGCTGAAGGATCGGTGCAAGTTGGCCGTGCATCGCGAGATGCCGGAGAGGCCGGTGTATGTGCTGGTGGTGGGGAAGAATGGGCCGAAGTTCCAGGAAGCGAAGTCGGTTGAGTCGGCGACGATTTTGAAGGAGCATCCCAACGCTGGTGCGGTGCCTGGGGGCGGGGGCATGTTTTCTATGGGGGCGAATGGGAGCGTGGATTTTTATGCGACTCCGATAAGTTCGCTGGCTGTGGTGCTGTCGAACAAAACGGGGCGAGTGGTGGTGGACAAAACCGGATTGACCGGCAGATACGATATCAAGCTGGAGATGCAGCAGCCGGGAGCGGCCGCTGCAGACGGCACACAGAATCCGGAGGCTTCGATTTTTACGATCGTGCAGGAGCAGCTTGGGTTGAGGTTGGAGTCGGCGAAGGAGCCGGTGGAGACACTGGTGATCGATCATGTCGAGCGGCCTGCAGAAAATTAGGAATGCGGGGTTTATGAACTTGAAAAGCGGGTTCAAAATCAAGGGGGTAAGCCTGTTTGCGCGAGGCTATTCGGCTTGCTCCCGCTGTCCCCTGCGGCTGGTAGAGAGGGCGGCAAAGCTAATTCGCATCGGGATTCAAGATAGTCAACTGGAACACCGATTTTGGTTTCTTTTAGTGCTCCAGTAGAAACTTCGCCACTTCCGCTTCGTCTGACAGGTATCGCAACAGGAGGCAGCTCGGTTTTATGCGCAGGCGACTGATTTGGCATGGGCATGTCATCTCACTTGGCAGTGCCGCGATCTGGATGGGGCTGCTCGCGATTCCGCGTCTGCAGGCGCAGGGGCCTGCATTGGCGCCGACAGCGGGTGTCAAGGTGCCCAGCTACGATGTGGTCTCGATCAAGCCCGACCACACGGACAACGGGCGCGTCAGCATTGACATCGATGATGGCAACTTCGATGCCTTGAACGTCTCGCTTAAGACAATGATCCTTAGCGCGTACAGCCTGAAGGAGGCCCAACTATTCGGCCTACCGAAATGGGGCGACACCGCGCACTTCGATATCAAGGCAAAGATTATCGATCCCGACAAAAAACAACTCGAGGCGTTGACACCGGAAGAGTTCACGTCGATGCAGCAACCGATCCTCGCCGACAGGTTCCAGCTGAAGTTCCATCGTGAGAGGAAGGTTCTGCCCGTCTACGAGCTCGTAACGATCAAGGGGGGACCGAAGTTCAAGGAGATTACCCCTATCGAACAAAAAAGCGATGCAGGGGTGAATGGGGTTCGGGCCGGCGGCATGAGCGTTCATAACCGCAATCTGGTTGCCACCGGTGTACCGGTAACGCGGCTGGCTGACCAGCTTTCGGCTCAGTTGAAACGGGTCGTCGTCGATAAGACGAGCCTCGCCGGCAACTATAACTTTCAATTGAGCTGGTCTCCGGACGATGCAGGACCGCCCTCACCTGACGTTGCGGCGCCTCCCGACAT
Source organism: Granulicella sp. L46 (assembly GCF_009765785.1). GTDB lineage: Bacteria > Acidobacteriota > Terriglobia > Terriglobales > Acidobacteriaceae > Granulicella. The sequence goes on along the minus strand of NZ_LMUT01000025.1, from coordinate 493,623 downwards.
CTTTACCGCTCTCGAAGAACAGCTTGGTCTGAAACTGCAACCAGGCAAGGAAGAGATGGATACGTTTGTGATTGATTCCGTTGAATACCCTTCGGAGAACTGAGAGAAGAAAGATACGAAGACGATTCAACGAATCCTTGAAGTTTGGAGAACGATCAGCACATGATGGAATCGATGTCACGGCGGTGGGCTAAGGGCTATCGTTCCATCCTTTTCGCGCTTGCCATCCTCTCACTCTCGAGCATCGCCCAAGCGTCAGAAAATCACGGACAAGTTACGTTCAACGGCTCACCAGTGCCGGGCGCTACGATCACTGCCACACAAGGCTCCAGCGTGTTCATTGCGATCTCCAATGAAGACGGTAGTTACGAATTTCCAGACCTCCCTGACGGCACATGGAAGATCACGATCTCGATGACCGACTTCGCAACCGTCGAACAAGTCATCTCCGTCTCACCAAGTACGCCCGCGATCAAATGGGAGTTGAAACTACTTCCGCTTGCCGAAATCCTCGCCCACGCCACGCCGTTGAAGGCAGGAGCAACCACCTCAGTCACAGCAAGTCTCCCCGAAGCGCCGGCAAAGACTTCGGCGAACAAACCCGCCGAGCCCGCTGAGGTGCCCAAGCCATCCGAAGCAACCTCGCAGCAAGCCGCCGACGGTTTTCTAGTCAACGGCAGCGTCAATAATGCAGCGACTTCACAATTCAGCCTGGCATCCGCCTTCGGCAATACCCGCAAGGGCTATGGTGCTCTTTATACTGGCGGCATCTCCTTAATCTTCGGCAACTCGGCGCTGGATGCCAGACCGTTCTCGGTAAGTGGCCTGGTTGAACCCAAGCAGGGCTACAGCACGATCACCGGTGTCGTGACCTTCGGGGGGCCACTTAATATTCCGCATCTGATGCCACGCGGCCCCAATTTCTTTGTCGTCTACGAGTGGATCCGGAACAGCACCGCGACCAGCGTTCCGGGGCTGGTACCCACCGAGGCTCAACGCAACGGCGATCTGTCCACCGGCGTCATCGATCCGGTCGATCCAGTCGCGCAAAATCTGCTGCAGCTCTATCCGCTGCCCAATGTCGCTGGAAACTCCCAGTACAATTACCAGATTCCCGTCCTCAATAACTCCCATCAGGACGCCATGCAGATCCACCTTGATAAGTCCATTGGCCACAAAGACCAGGTCTATGGAGTCTTCGCATTCCAAAGCATCCGCGCTGATAACACCAACCTTTTCGGCTTTCTCGATACCACCGACACGCTGGGCTTCAACACCACCATCAATTGGCAGCACCGCCTGAACCACGAGATCTATCTCAACACTGGCTTCCAATTCAGCCGATTGAGGACCCAGGTCGTTCCCTTCTTCGCCAATCGCATCAATGTATCCCTGGAGGCTGGCGTAACAGGCAATCTTCAGGACCCATCCGACTGGGGACCTCCCACACTCACCTTCTCCAGCGGCATCGCCAGTCTCACCGACGCGAACAGCTCCTTTGATCGCAATCGCACAGACGGAGTCTCCGAATCCGCACAGTATTACCGTGGGCGCCACAACATCACAGTGGGTGGCGATTTCCGGAGGCAGGAATTCAACTACCTCTCCCAGCAGAACCCTAGAGGCAACTTCACGTTTACGGGCGCAGCGACCGGTGTCTCCGACTTGGCCGATTTCCTCGAGGGCATCCCCGATACCAGCCAGATCGCCTACGGCAATGCCAGTAAATACTTCCGGCAATCGGTGTACGACCTCTACGCGACCGACGACTGGAGAGTTCGACCGGAACTTACCATCAACGCCGGCGTTCGTTGGGAGTACGGTGCGCCCATCACAGAACTATATGGGCGCATTGTGAACCTCGATATCGCTCCAGGCTTTACCGCCGTCGCACCGGTCCTCGGCAGCGACCCCAAGAGTCCGATCACCAACGAGCAGTATCCAACTTCGCTCATACGTCCCGACAAGCTGGGGATCGAGCCAAGAATAGGACTCTCCTGGCGCCCAATTCCCGGATCATCCGTAGTGGTTCGCGCCGGATACGGTATCTATGACGACACCTCGGTCTACCAGAACACAGCCCTGCAGATGGCCCAGCAGGAACCGCTCTCTACCAGCGTGAGTGTGCAAACAGGCCCTGACTGTCCCCAGACACTCGCCAGCGGATTCAATCCCTGTTCTTCGATCACCCCATACTTGTTCGCAGTCAATCCGAACTTTCGCGTCGGCTATGCGCAGACGTGGCAGCTCTCGGTGCAGCGTGATCTACCCGCATCCCTGCAGATGACCGTGACCTACCTCGGCATCAAGGGAACACGCGGAGTCCAGCAGTTTCTACCCCAAACCTATCCAATCGGCGCAACCGATCTCTGCCCCCTCTGTCCCACAGGCTACGTGTATCAAACCTCGGGCGGCGACTCGACCCGTGAATCTGGAAGCATCCAACTGCGCCGCAGACTGCGTGCTGGCTTCACTGCAAACCTGCAATACACTTACTCGAAGTCGATTGACGACGATGCCACGCTCGGAGGCCAGGGACCAGTGCCGGCCGGCGGGGTCGCGCCCACCGTACCGGCGGCAACCATCGCGCAGAACTGGCTGGACCTGCGAGCCGAACGCGGTCTCTCCACTTTCGACCAGCGTAATCTCTTGAACGCCCAGATCCAATACACCACCGGCATGGGAATCGGTGGCGGAACACTTCTTGGAGGTTGGCGAGGGAAATTCTTTAAGGAGTGGACCGCCGCTGCTACCATCGTGGCCGGCAGCGGTTTGCCACAGACGCCCATCTATCTGGCAGCGGTGAACGGCACCGGCGTCACGGGCAGCATTCGTCCTGACCGAGCGAGCGGCTCCATCTACGCCGGCTCCAATGGGCACTTCCTGAACCCGTCAGCCTTCGCCGCGCCCCTGCCCGGCCAGTGGGGAACCGCAGGTCGAGACTCCATCACTGGGCCAGGACAATTCACCTTCAACGCCTCGCTGTCGCGTACCTTCCGCGTCGGAAAACGCTACAACCTCGATATACGAGTTGACTCCCTCAATCTGCTCAATCACGTCGTCTATTCCAGCTGGAACACGACGCTCAATCCCATCACCAATCCGGGACCAGACTCGGTCTTCACGCCTGAGCTGAATCCACTTTTTGGTCTGCCGGCAGCAGCCAACGCGATGCGCAGCCTGCAAGTCACTGCGCGACTGAGGTTCTAACCATGCGATTGATAGCGACCCTATGTCTCTTCGCAACACTCAGTGCTGGAGCCCAGACTATTGGGCAGAATAAAACTCCCGATGCTGCCCAAACCTACACCATGTCGATGCGGTCGCAGCTGGTTGTCGAAGCAGTTGTAGTCAAAGACAAGCAGGGCAAGCCCATCGAAGGATTGACAGCCAAGGACTTCACGCTCACCGAAGACGGGGTCCCTCAGAAGATTCGTTACTGCGAGCTACAAACCCTGCCGTCCGAGCCTCTTCCCATCGCGCCCATGCCCTCCACGGAAGAGAACATCAAGATCTACAAGCGCCTTGCCCGCACCCAGATTGCGCCAGAGCAGTTGGAGTCCGCAAACTACAAGAATCGGAGACTGCTTGCGCTCTACTTTGACATGAGCGCCATGCCGCCGGGCGATCAGCTGCGTGCACTCCGCGCCGCTGAGAAGTTTATCCGGACACAGATCACCGCGGTGGACCTCGTTTCAATCCTTAGATATTCAGGTGGTTCCGTCGATGTGCTCCAGGACTTCACAGCCGACCGCAATCGCCTGCTCAGCATTCTCGAGACGATGGTCGTCGGCGAGGGTCAGGGCTCGGTCGAATCCGCCGACGATGCCAGCACCTCCGACACAGGCGCCTCGTTTGGGCAGGACGATAGTGAGTTCAATATCTTCAATACGGATCGCCAGCTTTCCGCGCTGCAAACTGCGTCGAAGATGCTCGGCAACATCAACGAGAAGAAGGCTCTGATCTACTTCGCCAGCGGCCTGCGGCTGAATGGCGTCGACAATCAAGCGCAGCTTCATGCGACTATCGACGCCGCCGTCCGCGCCGGCGTTTCTTTTTGGCCAATCGATTCGCGCGGCCTCGTTGCCGAGGCTCCGCTCGGAGATGCTACGCAAGGATCCCCGGGCAACGTCGGCATGTATTCAGGAACCGCAGAGCAGGCCGATACAACGCGCTTTCAACAGTCGCAGGACACACTCTTCGCACTCGCAGGCGACACTGGCGGCAAGGCTTTATTCGACAACAACGATCTCACACGGGGCATCGTTCAGGCGCAGAAGGCCATCTCCGAGTACTACCTCATCGAGTACTACACCACCAACGCCGCGTTGGACGGAAAGTTCAGACGCGTCAAAATCTCCGTCAACAGCGACACTTCGGCCAAGCTGGATTATCGCCAGGGCTACTACGCTGGGAAAGAGTTCGGCAAGTTCACCGTCGCAGATAAAGAGCGACAGCTTGAAGACGCACTGATGCTTGAGGATCCGATCACCGAACTCACCATTGCCATGGAGATCAACTACTTTCAGTTGAATCGAGCCGAGTATTTCGTTCCCATCATGGTCAAGATTCCAGGGCGCGAATTGGCGCTTGCTAAGCGCGGCGGTGCCGAGCATACATTGATCGATTTCGTCATTGAGGTCAAGGATGTGTACGGCGGCGTTACGGTGAGCAATGTCCGCGACAACGTAAATATCAAATTGAGCGATGCGACAGCGGCCGAACTGGCCAAACGGCCGATCCAGTATGACAGTGGCTTCACCCTGCTTCCCGGCAAGTACTCGATCAAATTTCTCGCGCGCGACGATGAGACGGGCCGCATCGGAACGTATCAGACCAACTTTGTCATTCCCAACCTAACGAAGGAGGTGAAGAAAGTCCCGATTAGTTCGGTGGTTTTGAGCGGTCAGCGTATCGATCTCAAAGACTCTCTGTACAACGCCGCTAAGGGCAAAGAAGAGATCAAGGATACCGCCGCGAACCCGTTGGTAGAGGACAACAAGAAGCTGATTCCCAGCGTAACCAGGGTCTTCAGCCAGGGAAAGCAAATCTACGTCTACCTTCAGGCATATCAGGAGAGCTCGACCATCACGACGCCGCTGGTCGCCTTTGTCACCCTGTACCAGGCGCAGAAGAAGGTCTTCGAAACCCAACCGGTCGCGGTGACGCCTGCGGCACTGAGCCGCCTGGGAACGGTGCCATTGAACTTCACTATCGGCCTCAGTGAGATACCGCCGGGCCAATACGATTGCCAGGTGACCATCCTTGATCCCACCGGCCAGAAGGGAACATTTTGGCAAGCGCCAATCCTGATCGTGCCATGATGGCAAATTGCTTCGTTAGATAGATGCCAATCACAATGCGCGGCGTCAGTTCGCGGAAGGCTTGTCGATGTGGTCGATGACCATCACATCAACGTTTGCTTTGGTGACGTCCATCTTCAATCCCAACTGCTCCTGCAGCGCGGTAAACAGGCTGGGCGGCGCATTCGGGTCGTCGGGATTGGGCGGAGGAATGTGTGCTCCAAAGGATGCAAACTGCGATTGGTCAGGAGTCCAGTTGAGGGCGAAGTCATATCGCTCCGTCAACCCAGTCTGATCGACGACCGGTTTGTCCATCACTGCCTCCTGCATGCCGTGGCAGAAGTCTTTCATTGTGAAGTTGCTAACGTGGAGGTCACCTAAGCCGCGGAAGCCGAAGCCCCCTGGCGAATTCTTCGGGGCAGTGGAGACGGTCAGCTTGGGTCCGCCCTTGGCGACGGTCAGCGCGTAGGCTGTCAATTCGCGCTGCTCGGTATGGAACTTCAAGCCAAACCGCTGCACCAAGGCATCCGCAATCAGCATACGCATTTGCGGAAGGCTCGGCTGGCCTTCTACGTCGGGGACGCCATCGACGTCGTACTTCTCATCCATCCACGTGGGCGCGTTCACGATCTCTTTCGTCTGCAGCGAATAGGCGAAGGTGATGAGGTCGTTGAGCGTGGTGTTGATCGTTAACACCTGGCGACCGCGAATGGTGAACAGCTTCCCAGGCCGGTTCGGATCGCTGGGCTTCACCGTCACCACATCAAACTTGGGCTTCGCGTCTGCCGGCATCGACTTCGGCGGCTCGGGAATTGCCCACGTGTTCTCTGGAGTAACGTGGGCGAAGTTCAGCACATTCGTCTGGCCGTGTTGGGTGGCGTTCCCCTCGATCGCGGTGTGATCAGCATTCAGCGTTCCGGAGTAGGTCAAATCCAGCGGCTTGATCGTGAAACCGAAGCTAAGCTTATCCAACGTTACAGAGGTAACGCCGATTGGATCGCTGCCCTGGTCGATGCTGTACAGCAGAGCCTTCCATCCGCCGCTGTCGGTCTTCGAAATCTTCAGGATGGTCCGCAGCCCTTTTCCCGCCTGCAGCGTTCCTTGCCAGTTTCCCGAGATATCCGGCGTCTGCGCGTGTAGCACCCCAATCGCAATCAACAGAACTGCGGCGAATCGAATCGCAATCTTCCTCATCCCCGAATCTCCTCTTAGCCTTTGGCTCACACAAGTGTTACCGCACTTCAGCAATACGGCAAGCGCAAATCTGCGGTTATGCCCGAGCAAAGCACGGTCGCGCCACGGCGAAGCCGGTAGGCGGCTTGGCTACCCGAATTTACGGCCATTCTTTGAACTTCGAGACCACGAGCTCATAGACCTGGGTTTTTCATCTGGCCGTGTGCGGACAAGTTGTCCGGCACTCTGGGCCGTCGGCGATTGGGTTGAGTGGGACGTCGGGTATCGGGGGTACCCCCCACCCCCGTCCGGTCATACTTTTGCTCTAAGGTAGGGCGATGAAACAGGTTAGAGGAGAAAGTATCCCCCCACCTGAGCTCCGTTTTGGCTGTAAAGTCGTCTAGCTAGACACTTTATCGGTAAAGTCTGGCAAGCATTGGGGTTGGGTCTGCAAGGGCGATGGAGGCTCGGCGTGGGGTTTAGGTTTTGGGGGCTACCTCTATTGTAGCGGGTCGGTGGGGTAACTATGCCAAGTTGTTGGGAGAGAAATCGGCAATGGGGACGCGGGTTTTGTGGGTTTTGGGCGTTGCGAGGGGGTTGACATGGTGGATTTGGGTGGTTTTGAGAGTTTAATTCTTTGATGGGATGGGCTCCCTATACCCCAAAACGCATATGAATGGGGCACCCGGCAACCGATCCAAGTTATTCTTTGCGGGTCTGGCTGGTCGGATTTTACTTACGGTGCACGATCAGTCCAGGTAGGTTGAATTGAAATGTCGCGCCCTGCCCGGGCGGACAGAGATCCATGGGCGGTGCCCAAGGGTTTCGTCCATCAACTCTTCCGGCGTTCCACTGAGAGTCGTTACAGCGCCATCTCCATAAAGACGTTTGCGCGCACATAGGGATTCGGTGGCAGACGCTCCGGAGGTACATGTTGGAATCCAACAGCCTCGTACAGGTGCACTGCATTAGGCAGCTTGCTGCTGCTGCCTAAGAACAGCGACTTCGCTCCGAGTTCCCGAGCCTGCGTAATGGCGTACTCGATCAGTTTCCGACCGATTCCCATTCCGCGCAGCTGGGGCGACACCGCCATCTTCGAAAGCTCATAGACGCCGCCTTCCATCGGGATCAACGCGACGCATCCCACGGCCTCACCATTAGCCGACACCATGAGAATCCGTCCGCCCTTGTCGATGATTGTCTGTTGTGGGTTGCCGAGTATCTCGACGTCTTTCGCCTCGAGCGAGAATGTCTTCGTGATCCACTCCTCGTTCAGCATCCGGAACGCTGTCGCGTCATCAACCGTCGTCATTTCCCGAAACTCGATCTTCATCGCTACTTCCGAACTATGCATAGTTCAAGTTTCCATCTCTAAGCGCGAGACTTCCAATATCTTGTTGAGGAGATGCACCATTACCTTGGCGATCATGGGAGGGCCGTGGATCTCAAAGGTCTAGGACACGATCTCACGCAGAAGCAGCGGCTGACGCCTCCAGTATGTCAAGGAGCGCCATACCCATTCCAGCGGTCCGAAGGCGAACACACGCAGCCAGAGTGAGCTCAGAACGAGATTCAGCCCCCATATACCAAGCACGACCAGATACCACTGGTAGAACTCGAGTTGGCCAAAGAGCTTCCATGGTCCCCAGGAGAAGATTGTCCTGCACAGCAAACTGGTCAGGATGTAGTTGCTGAAGGCAGTGCGTCCCACGGCGGCCAGGGGCCGGAGGGCCCAGCGCAGGCGTCCGCTCCTGACAAGCAATAGGATCACCGATGCATTTGCCAGTGTGGCGGCTGCAATCTCAGTCGCATAGGGGATCGTCATCCAGCGCGCGTCTGCTGCCGCGGAGAAGCCAGCCCGGTGCATATGCCAGAGTCCGGTCAACACCAGCGAAGACGACACGGCGTAGCCGCAGACGGCGATGAGAACATAGCAACCTCGTGAGAGTTTATTGCTGAAGAATCCGACTTTATACAGGCCCATGCCGGTGACCATGGCGCCAAGAATCTCGAGGATCAGCAAAGACCCGAAGACGCGCTTAAGGAAGTCCACCTCAGAGGCCACATTGTGGCGGAATCCGCCGACATAGCCAAGCCGTTCCTGCCGAACGAAGTCTGCTGCATCGGCCGCATCGATTCTCTGCTGCTTCGTGTCGGCGGCAATCAGTGCGCGCTGCTGCGGGGTGGCCGAGGGACCGGCGGCTTTGGCCACGTTCAGTTGCGTGTCGCTGGCCAGAGTCTGGCGTACATCGAACATCCGCGTCCAGCCGAAGGTGCCGCCGGCGATCCAGAGCACGAGCCCCAGGACGATCAGCTTGCGCGCGGCGATACGGCGTAGCGGATAGAGAAAGAGCAACGCCAGGAGACCGTAATAGAGCAGGATGTCACCGGACCAGATCAGGAAGCCGTGACAGACTCCGAAAAGCAGCAACCACGCGTTGCGCCGGTAGAAGACGGCTGCGGCGTGGGAGCCGTTTCCGCGACTCTCGATACGCTCGATCAGCAGCACGGCTCCGGCACCGAAGAGCATAGAGAAGAGCCCGCGCATCTTGCCTTCGGCGAAGAGCCACTTGAGGGTCACGAGGGCGTAATCGAGGTGCGCATGCCAGCCGACGAAGGCCGGCTTCAAGAGGCCGACAGGAAAGTTCCAGAGAGCTTCGTGGCCGGCAAAGTCCTCAATGTTCAACATCAAGATGCCCAGCAAAGCAAAGCCGCGCAATACGTCCATACCGGGTATGCGTTGTGCCTGCCGGACTGGAGCTTCGGCAGGGCCAGCAAGCTCCTCTGGAGTGCCCGCGGGTAGTAGGTCCAATTGGTTAACTGATTGCATCGTGTCTTGATTTTAACTAGGGGCCATGCGGGAGATGTCACGTTCTTGTCACACAGCCGCCCCTCGTCTTCTCTAATGGCCGAAGTCTTCTTCCTTCCCGACGTGCTTCTTAGCCGTAGCCATGAATTCGGTGCACCGATTGACCTGTAAGCTTCATCAGAATGCTTTAGTGATCACTAAAGAAATCGGTAGAGGGATGATCTGCTGCCTGGGAGAAATTTGTGACAGACGTAAGTGAGTTTCAGCACGGAATGGCCGAAGTAGAACCGGGTGTGCAGTTGCACTATGTCGAAGTGGGATCGGGACCGGAGACCATGGTTCTGGTCCACGGATATCCCGAAACCTGGTGGGAATGGCGTCACGTTATGCCGATCTTCGCTTCAGCCGGATACCGGGTGATTGCAGTTGACTATCGCGGAGCGGGTAACTCGTCGAAACCGGCGAGCGGCTATGACAAACGTACGATGGCGAAGGATATTCATAGACTTCTGATAGATCATCTGGCGATGGCCGATCCGGTCATTATGGTGGGCCACGATATTGGGATGACGGTGGCCTTTGCGTTTGCCACTCTTTATCCAGAGAGCGTGAAGAAACTCGTGCTGGTCGATGCGATCGTGCCGGGAACCCCGACGTTCAAGGCCTTTCTCACCACGGGTAAACTGCGAAACTCCAATCTGGCACACTTCTTCTGGCATAACGCCAGAAACAATATGGCGGAAGCACTCACCGCCGGACGCGAGCGCATGTACATCCAGGATTTCTTCGACAGGATCGCCTTCAACCTCGGCGCCTTTGGACCGGAAGTGATCGACCACTATACGGCGCACTATGCCGGTCCCGGTGGCATGAAAGCGGGCTTCGAGGTTTATCGCGCCTTCGATCACGACGGGGAGGATAACGAGGCGTTCCTGAGGGACTCGGGGCGGCTCAAAATGCGGATATTGTTTGTAGCCGGAGCAGAGAGCTTTCTAGGTACCATGCCGGAGGTTGTGCTGAATGAGTTCGCTGAGGATGGCAGCGTCGCGCTCATCCCGCGAAGCGGACACTATCCACCGGAGGAAAACCCGGAGGCGTTTGCGTCGGCTGTACTCGCCTTTTTAGAAGCTGATTGATCTGGCCTGTTGTGACCTTGAGTTCAAGATCACGACGGGCCGTATTAATTTAAGGGGATTAGGGCAGCGGTCGCGGCTCCGGAGCTCGGAAGGGCGGTGGCACCACCGGCGATAAGGCGCTTGATGTTGGCTTCGATCTCATCCTTCGCGCCTAAGCCGTCGGAAGCGAGTCCGGCGGTCTGAATCTGGATGATCCCGTCGCGGCCAACGTAGAAGGACTCAGGGAGGTACTCAACGCCACCGTATGCGGGGGCAACCTTGGCGTCTGGGAAGAGGATGGGATAGCTGACATTGATACGCTTGGCGACCTTGTCGATCTCATCCTTTGCAGCGTCATCCTGAGCGATGCCGAGGATCTCAAAGCCCTGCGAACCGTACTTCTGCTGGAACTCCTCGAACCAGGGCATCTCGAGCTTGCAGGCTCCGCACCACGTAGCCCAGAAGTTGACCAGGACGGGACGGCCCTTGTAGTCGCTGAGAGAAACTTTTTTGCCGTCGATGGTTGTGAGTGTGAAGGCAGGAGCTTTTTTGCCGCGCATGAGGACTTCAGCGGGATCAGTGTCGGATGGAGAGGCCTGCGCTGTGCCGGAACTTGCAGGGGCGGGAGTCAGGACGATCCTGTTCGCTTCGGCTTGTTGCATCGCGAGCCTGCGCGCGCGGAGATTATGCCAGCCAACCCAAAACATAAGGGAGATACCTGCGATCATCAGTCCTACAACTAACCCGCTTCTCTTCACGTGAATATCTTTCTGCGACGCCTCAAGATAGAGCGCCGCTCTGTTCGCTTGCATTGTTTAAGGCCCATTCAGCTCTCGATCACATTGTGTTTAGGTGCTCACTGGCATCCGCACCGTGATTCGGTCTACGTGAAGGTTCAACTCATCGCTTGCAACACATGTTTCACAATGACTTGTGCTTCGCTCTGCGAGAGCTTACTCACGAGCAAAACGCGCCTGCCGGCCGTATCACCCTCTGTCACGTTGTAGCCTGATTCGGTGCGGCTCCGAACAAGCGGCTGCACGCTGGTCAAGACGCGGCGGAGGAATCCATGTTCATCGCCTTCAAGTATGTACATGGAAATCTGCTGTGCACCGTTGCCGTAGACCAGGTGGATGTAGGGTCTCTTCGCGATGCCACACTCCTTACCGCGCAATAGTTGATAGCCGGGTATCGCTAACTGCTGCAACTGCGGCGGTGTTTTCATGCACTGAGATACAAGCTGTCCAATGCTGCTACTTTGCGTACGCCATTCCACGTGCTCTGCCCTCACGACTTCCCCGACGTGGTCCAGGCTCGCTTGTTCATACCGCGTATTGTCACCATATGTCGCGCCAATTGTGAGTATGATGAGCAACCCTGCGGCAATGGCGAATGCGATCCGAAAGGGATGACGCGCGGTCGCGACGATCGAAGCAGTCCGCTCCCCCTTAATGTCGGCGAGCACTCGTCTGCGCACAGCGGTCGTGTCCACGGACTCAGAGAGCAGGGCGGCGCGCATCCCTTTGTTCAATTCCTGGTGCTCTTCTATTTCCTTCCGGCATGCCAGGCACTCGTCCACATGACGTTCGAACTGCACCATGGATGCGCTATCCAGCTCGCCTGACAGGTGAAGAGGCATGAGGTACTGCACGTCAGAACAATTCATGATCTTGCTCCTACCGAAAACTCGTTTGTTGAGTTCCTGGGCTGCAATGCCCTACGGACCTCAGCACGTCCCCTGCTTAACCGAGACATCACCGTACCAATCGGAACACCAAGCATCACGCCAATCTCCTTGCAGGTGAAGCCCTCGAGTGCAGCAAGTAACAGCACAATGCGCTGTTCTTCCTGCAAAGACTCAATCGCGGCTATGACATCGGACCGCGCCAGATCCTCATAGTTGTTGCGAATGGGTGTGACGTTCTCCAGCACAACAGTTCCTGGTAGATCAACAATCACAAGCACTGGGCGACTACGGCTCTTATTCAGCAAATTGATCAAGATTTTGAAGAGCCATGCTTTGCAGTTGGTACCGGTTTCAAACTGATGAAAGGAACGCCACGCAGAAAGGAGCGTCTCCTGCACAGCATCTTCGGCAGCATGATGATTGCGAGTCACTCGCTGCGCGACGCGCAACAACGATTCTGCATGCACCAACGCAACCTGCTCGAATTCCTTGCTCCGATCAGACGGTACTGTCACGCTGTGCCTGAACCCCTCCGACGAACGGAATCAACATACACCCTCTATAAGGCTGGGTAAGTACATTTTCATCCCAGACCTGGAATTGTCCTGCTGATGGCACCCGGCAACTTTAGATCACGACGATCGTCGAGAAGAGAAGCGGTCAGGCCTATAAGTCCCTCTCGGCAACAAAGACCTGGCCGAAGTCGTGATCTGGATCGAGATTGCTGAGAAAGGCCTCGCTCTGAGGGCGCGAATTCGCTCGTATGGAGCCTTTGCCGACCATCGTCGATCTGCATGGCCCGCTTTGCGCACGATTTCCTAATCGGCAGTCTTCCTGATCTAGGAACTAAGCCGCGCCAAGCTGCTCGTCTGTGGAACGCGTTTGAGCGGTTATCACATCTCCCGTGTGTTTCGTCGTGACGGTTTCGATCAAAACAATCCAACATTCCTCTTCAGCGATGGGATTGTGGAGAGTGCCACGCGGGACGATGCAGAAGTCATTCGCGGAGAGGTTCACGTCAGCTTGGCCCTCAATCTGGATGCGCAGATTGCCTTTGATCACTTGGAACAGTTCGTCTTCGTCCTGATGCTTGTGCCATGTGAGTTCGCCTAAAAGCTTAGCGACCTTGACAAACTGGTTGTTGACCTTGCCGATGACCCGTGGTGACCAATAATCGTTTAATTCACCGCAACATTGAGGAAGATTGAGTGAAGCAACCATGAGAATCTCCGTTAATAATTTGTTGATAAGAAGGACGACGGGCCCGCACGCCGCGCTTACATATCGACTATACCCAGGTCGAGGCTCTTGGGCTTCGTGCGTCGCTTCGGCCGAGGCAGCAGAGCCTCGATCAACTCCCACTGCGCCCTACTCAATAACTCAAGCCGATTCTTGCTCATGCGAGACGTTCATCCACCGCCCGTCCGATGCAGAAGTCGCCTGCTTGGCTATGCGCTCATATTGCGACAGTGCCCACAGAGAGAAGGACAGGGTACAGACACTGAGATAGGAAAAGTTGTACCGCAGCCTTTCCGAGTGGAGAGCGAAGGTAACAACGAACGGCGCGAGCATCACGAAGCTGGTGACGCTGAAGGTAAGGAAGAGACGCGGGAGATCCATGCGCACAAAAAAGGTGGTGCAGGCAACAATCACCGCAAGCAGTGGAAGTGTCCATCGAGGATGAAGTGCGGTCGGAATATAACGAAGCTTCCGTGCATTTTGATCCAGTTGTTGTAAGAGATTCGTGAAGGCGTGGGGCGCGAAGACTGGGAGAGTGACGGCGGTGGCCGCAATAAGAACGATGACAAACAATGCGATGGTGCGAGAACGCGAAGTACGTTGCAGTGTGAGCGCCAGCAATGGAATAAGAATAATCGCATAGATGATGCGTGAAGAGAGTGTGACTCCGAGAAAGAGCGCCGCAGGAATGCAGGCATAGAATGCGCGGTTCAGTGATCGAATGAAGAGTGCGACAGCGATTGCGAGATAGAAAAAGTTGGCGAGGTAGTCGCCGCCCGACGTGAAGTCGCTGAGATTTGCGGGTGCCAGCAGAAGAAAAACCGCGAGGAAGAAGAGAGCGGTTGCGCGGTGGCGGAAAAAGCGAATCGTGAAGACGAAAAAGAGGGCAAGCCAAAGGAAGTTTTGCCACGCAATGTGCCCGAGCGCGAAGAAGGGTGCAGTTAGCAACATGGCTCCGGGCAGTGGGGTGGGCGGATTGCCCAGGAACGTGCGGGCATCGTAGGGGTACTGGTGATGGTGCACGGCGTTGAGTTCTATGCGGAGAGCATCTTCCCGGTCAGAACCAGTGTTGAGGGTGTGTTTCAGAGAGATGGGATAGAGTGCTGCAAATGCTGCCGTGAGAATGAGAAACAGAAACAGGAGCCAGCCGGCGCTGATCTGACGTTGTTGCCGATTGAGTCGATCGAGCCAGTGCATTCCGAGAGAGATGAACAGGATACCGAGTAACACGGCCGCGGTAGCTTTGCCATGAGTCAGATACTTATAGATGGGGGCCAAGGAAATAAGCGTCCAGGCAGCGCAGACGCTGAAGATAAGCAGAAACCGACGACCGGATGGATTCATCTTTGGGTACTATAGGGCGATCCGGCCGTTACCGTGTCTCGGGTATGTCTAAGAGCTGTCATTTTTTGCGAGAACGCCTCTGTGACTCTGCCTTGTACCTGTTCGGGTAGACCGACCATTTGAGCACTTTCTACCCACAGTCCCCTCATTGCCGTATCGCTTTGTGCCAACTCCGAAGGATCGGGCCACGTCAGCTTGCCCTTCACCAGTGAGGCGTATATGCGACCATACGGCGGCACAATCGTGCCGAGCCCCAGGTCAGCAATCGCATTCCCTGCCTGCTCGATCGTGTTCGTGGACCGAAGTCTAGAAGCCACCGCCATCATCAGCTTTGCCCACCAAGGCCATTCGCGAAAGAGCGACGTGCCGCGAGTCAGTCCAGGATTGTAGGCGATGACTCGCACGCCATTGCTCTGCGCATTGAGGGAGGCTTCAAAAGCACGCGCAGTGAGTAGGTTGCAGAGCTTCGAGCTTGCGTAAGCCCTCATTCCCGGCATGAAGCCGCCCTTGTCTTTGGGATGAGCCAGTGCCTCGGGATTGAGTTCCTTCGGTCCAATGGGAACCTGCTTGCGATCATGGACATCGCTCGTGGTGATAACAATGGTGGCGTTCTTCGCGAGGCCAGGAGCCACAAGCCTGAGCAGAAGATAGTGCGCGAGATGGTTGATTGCGAATGTGGATTCGAATCCGTCACTTGCCCGATGCTTAGTGGTTCCGAACTGCGCCCCGGCATTCAAGATGAGGACTAGTTCGCGAAGGCCGCTTTGAATTCTATGAGTGATCTATAAAACTGCTGTTGTTCACAACGGAGCCACCTGAAAGTTTCCGCTTCGGGGAGACGCGTCTCCCAGTCCGTCCTGGCCTTCCGAGCGCGTAAGACCTGAAATTTTCTACGGTGGCTGTGTGATTTCCACGATTAACGGCAAGACCGATTTCAGACATTGGTATCGCGTCTGCAATCTCACAGGCGACTACTGATGCAACACTATGTCTCACCGCTGAGGCTGGGAGAATCGAAATTCCCATCCCCGCGTCCACCAGCGAGATGAGTGTAGGCATTTGTCCTGCGGTCTGGGAGATGTTGGGAACAACTCCGGCATCGCGCAGCATGCCGAAGAGCAAATCATAAAAGCCAGGGGCGTAGGCGCGCTCGTACATTACGAAGTCCTGTCCTGACAGTTCGCGCAGGCGCACCTTCCTCCTCTTTGCGAGTTTGTGAGACCGCGGAACCACGACTGCAAACGGCTCCCGATGTATTCCGACAACTTCAAGCTCGGGATGTTCTCCAATCGGTAGCCGAAGAAAGCCAATATCGAGCGACCCTGTGTCCAGCATCTGGATTTGGTCGATGGTAAGGATATTTCGCAGCGAGAACTCAACCTGGGGGTTTGATTCCCTGAATCCGCGAACGATGTCGGGCACGATCTCATTGCCGGCAGTTGAGATAAAGCCAATCCTAAGCAGCCCTAGTTTGCCGTCTGCAGCCATCCGCGCGCTGCGAACCGCCTGCTCGATGCGCAGGAGAGCGGCCGTAGCGTCGTCGCGAAAGGCCGCGCCTGCAGCGGTCAGAGTTGTTTTCCGGCGATCCCTCTCCAGAAGTCTTACGCCCACTTCTTCCTCAAGCGCTCGAATTTGCAGGCTTAGCGCTGGTTGGCTGAGATGAATTAAATCGGCTGTCCGGCCAAAGTGCAGCGTCTGTGCAATAGAGAGGAATGATCGAATCTGACGGAGCTCCATCTCATGAGTATATTTGTAATTCTTATCACAGAGTAGTAAACAAACAATTTCACAAATAGAAAGGGCCGGTGTGTAATCAGCATGTGAACAAGAGGAGAGTGATCCGATGGCACAGCAAACGTTAGGACAGGTATCACGTTCCTGGACGACGCGGCGCGATGAGAAACGACGGCGCATGCAACAAGTTCAGCCCTGGATGAAAGGTCCTATCCTGCCCCGGAAGAAGATGATCGAGGCGCTCGAAACTCTCATTGTCAGCGGTGACAAGGTCGTGCTCGAGGGCGACAACCAAAAACAGGCTGACTTCCTTTCGCGCTCCCTGGTGAAAGTCGATGCGAAGAAGCTGCATGATCTACATCTGATCATTTCGAGCATCAGCCGTCCTGAGCATCTCACCCTATTTGAACTCGGGATTGCAAAGAAGGTGGATTTCGCCTTCGCTGGCCCGCAGAGCCTGCGCGTGTCGCAACTGCTGGAAGACGGCAAGCTCGACATCGGCGCGATTCATACCTACGTCGAACTCTATGCGCGATTGCTGGTCGATCTAGTTCCCAATGTCGTTCTTGTTTGCGCCGAACAGGCGGATGCAGAGGGCAACCTTTACACCGGGCCTAATACGGAAGATACGCCGGTGATTGTTGAAGCGGCTGCCTTCCACGATGGAATCGTTATCGTGCAGGTGAACGAGATCGTCGAGAAACTGCCGCGCGTCGATATCCCTGCTTCGTGGGTCGATGTGGTGGTTGAGGCGGATCGGCCATTCGCAGTCGAGCCGCTCTTTACACGCGACCCGCGACACATCAGTGAACTGCAGATTCTCGTCGGCATGATGGTGATCCGTGGAGTGTATGAACGGCACCAGGTCCACTCGCTGAATCATGGGATCGGCTTCGATACCGCGGCGATCGAACTCCTTTTGCCGACCTACGGAGAATCGCTTGGGCTCCGAGGGAAGATTTGCGAACACTGGGCACTGAATCCGCATCCGACCCTGATCCCCGCAATCGAACGCGGATGGGTCAAGAGCATTCATTCGTTCGGCAGCGAAGTAGGCATGGATCAATATATAGCGGCGCGCCCGGATATCTTTTTTACCGGAAGAGACGGCAGCCTTCGCTCAAACCGGGTTCTGTGCCAGCTTGCAGGACAGTACGCGGTCGATGGATTTATCGGCTCGACGCTGCAGATGGATGCCGATGCCAACTCGTCGACTGTCACAATTGGACGACTGGCAGGGTTCGGAGGCGCGCCCAACATGGGACACGATCCTCATGGACGACGGCACAGTTCTCCCGCATGGCTTGATCTGATTACGGAGAACAAGCCGATTGTTCGCGGTCGCAAGCTCGTGGTTCAGACCGTGGAGACCTTCCAAAGTGGAGGCGTCCCCGCGTTCGTAGAAACTCTCGATGCGGTGCAGGTCGGCAAGCAGGCAGGGATGCCAATTGCTCCCATCATGATCTATGGAGACGACGTCAGCCATGTGGTCACTGAGGAAGGGATTGCGTATCTATACAAGGCCGACGGGCTGGAGGAGCGCCGTCGCGCCCTCGCAGCGGTGGCTGGAGTGAGCCCGGTCGGTCTGAAGGCTAAGGCATCTGAGACTGCGGCACTTCGAAGTAAGGGAATCGTCGCCTACCCGGAAGATCTCGGAATACAGCGGCTACAGGCGAAGCGTTCTCTGCTCGCAGCACGAAGCATGGAAGACCTGGTCGCCTGGTCCGGCGGACTCTATAACCCACCTGCGCGCTTTCGGAGCTGGTAATCATGGCACACTTCTCATCCAATTCAGCTCTTAGATCTCCGTCGAATGATCCAGAGCCTTCAGCGTGGCTGTCGAGTCTAGCCCGGCAGGCGTTGATCGCGGAGGCGGAGTTGACACCGAAACCGGGCTTGGTAGACCGTCGCGGCGCTGGGGCGCACAGCGATTTATCTCTCGCCATCATGCGAGTCTCCGCTGTAGCGATTGAGCCGTACTTACGCGAGATGGCATTTGTATGCGCTGGTGCTCGCCCTAGCCAGAGAATCCGCGAGCAGATCGCAGCGATTGGCCGCAACGCGGAGCGCGCCATGTTCAGAGCAACGGGCGGCACCAACTCTCACAAAGGGGCCATATGGGTTTTGGGTCTTCTCATATCGGCCGCGGCCATGCAGGACGATGAACATCAAACAGCACCTGAGATTGCTGCAACCGCTCGGGCCATTGCTTCCTTTGAGGATCGGGCAGCACCTCGGCTCGTCTCCCATGGGGACGTCGTTTCGAAGCGATATGGCGCTTCGGGAGCGCGCGGCGAAGCGCTTCAGGGATTTCCTCATGTGATCGATGTAGGTTTGCCGACTCTTCGTTTGAGACGCACAAGCGGTGCAAAGGAGCACGTAGCCCGTCTCGACGCGTTGTTGAGCATCATCGCCCGTCTGGACGACACGTGCCTGCTGTACAGGGGAGGAACAGATGCCCTTATTACCGCGAAGAAAAATGCATTGGCGGTGGAGAAGGCTGGAGGCGTAGGAACGCAAATCGGAAAGCAGCAATTGACGCTCCTCGATCGCCAGTTGCTGAGCTTGAAGGTGTCGCCAGGCGGCAGTGCAGATCTTCTCGCTGCAACCATATTTTTCGATGCCATCGAACTGAAACAAGCCGAGGTTGAAGCTGACAAAAGTTGGCCGGAGGATTCCCATGGAGCAAATTGAGTTCGACTATCCATCCAAGCGAAAGGTGTCCAGGAAAGCCCATGTCGGTGTCGTGGGTTCTGGAGATCTTGAAGTTCTTCTTGAACCCGTCGAAGGCGAAAGCTCGCACGTTTTCGTGCGAACAAGCGTAGACGGCTTTCGCGACACGTGGAAGGCGGTGCTGGATCGCTTTTTTGCGAAGTACGACGGGGTTGTTCGGATCCAGATCAACGACGCAGGGGCAACACCTGGCAGTGTCCTATTGCGCCTGGAGCAGGCAGTGGAGGTGAGTGAGCAATGAGCTACGAAAGAGACGATGCAAACTCCATCAATCGGCAGAGCTTTATTGAACTAGACGCTCGCGAACGGGCAAAGGCACTCTTCGACGTGGGAACATCGCGCGAGTTGCTCGGCCCCTTCGATCGCGTGGAGTCGCCATGGCTTTCGATGCAGGGAGTTACGCCCCAGGCAGATGACGGATGCGTCGTGATGAAAGGGAAAATCTCGGGACAGGCTGCAGTAGTCGTTGCCCTCGAAGGCGCCTTTCAGGGCGGAAGCATGGGAGAGGTCTCCGGTGCGAAGCTAACAGCCGCTCTTGATCTGGCGTGTGCCGACAACGAGAAGGGTGTCCCAACCAGCGCGGTCATGCTGCTCGAAACGGGTGGTGTGCGTCTTCAGGAGGCCAACCTTGGACTGGCGGCAATCGCCGAGATCATGGCTTCGATTCTTGCCCTCAGGAAACACGCCCCAGTGATTTCTGTTACTGCCGGCACCGTCGGCTGCTTTGGGGGCATGTCGCTCGCGGCAGGACTTTCAAGCTATATCGTTCTGACGCGCGAAGCCCGTCTGGGCTTAAACGGCCCTGAGGTAATCGAGCAGGAATCCGGGGTCGACGAATTCGATTCAAGCGACCGCGCGCTGATCTGGGCGATCCACGGTGGGGAGCAGCGATACGCGACGGGCCTAGCTGACGCTCTCGTTGAAGACGATACGCAACAGCTTGCTGACGTTGTCAGGCAGTTGATCGCCAAGGGCGTTCCGCCTGTCCATCGGAGTTCCCAGGTGGCGCTCTATCGCGGTCGAATCGCCGCGCTCGATACGTCGCGTCAGTGGGAGCCCAGGGAGTTGCGCGCCACCTGGGGAACAAGTAGTTCTGTGGAGGAGAAGCCATGAGTGAACATACTGGCATTCGCGGGACCGTATGGTTCCGCGCACTGACTGGTCAGGCATACCCGATGTCAGGCGATCCTGATTCGGTATTGACGGCAGATGCGTTGCTGGGAGAAGATATCTCGCGATTTCTCTGTGTCGTTCGAAACCCGCATGCGCGTTTTCCCTGTGCGCGGGACGGGCAAGTGGGGCTCGAAGAGGCTTACACGCTTGCTACTCGGGTACGGGAAATTATCGAGCAGGATAAGAACGCCATCAAGCGGCCGATCATCGCAATCGTCGATGTAAAGAGCCAGGCCTATGGGCGCAGAGAAGAGACGGCAGCCATCTTTCTCGCGGCTGCGGCAGCAGCAGATGCTTATGGCACTGCGCGACTCGCGGGTCACCCGGTCATTACATTGGTGGTTGGTCATGCACTCTCCGGCGGTTTCCTCACGCACGGCTACCAGGCCAATCGGATTCTCGCATTTGACGACGATGGGGTCATGATTCACGCGATGCACAAGGAAGCTGCGGCAAGGATCACACGCCGATCCGTCGAGAGTCTTGAAAAGCTCGGAGAGACTATCTCTCCACTGTCCTACGATATTCGAGACTATGCGAAGCTAGGTCTTCTCCACAAACTGCTTCATGTTGACAGCCCTGATAATCCGTCCCAGCAAGAAATCCAACATGTTCGAGATGAACTAATCGCGGCCATCGAAGATGCCCGCAATAGTCCTGTAGATCTCAGCAATCGATTGCAGTCGAAGGAGGCGCGTGAAACAAGGAAAGCTTCGATTTTGACTCGCTCCATGCTCGAAGCACAGTGGGCGGATGAGCAGGCCAATTGAAATGGCCACAATCCTGGCCAACGCGCTCGTGCCCATCTTCGCAGGCCTGCTGTTTGGGTACATTGCAGGTCTGCGGAATGTTGTCGACAACAGGAATGTGAAGAGTCTCATCACCTTTGTGATGAGTTTTGCGCTCCCTTGCTCCCTGTTCGTGACGATTGCTCGAACATCGCGCCATCTCCTGTGGAACCAGGGTAGGGTTGCAGTCGCGCTTGCAATCGTCTACTTCGTCATTTTTGGCCTGACTTACATCGCAGCGCAGCGCCTCGGAAAGAACACCGCTGCAGACAGCACAGTTCTCGCTCTGACGCTTGGATTTCCGAATGCTACCGCAGTGGGCCTCCCGCTCCTTTTGGCCGTGTATGGCAATGATGCCGTTGTAAGCGTCGCCGTTGCCATTGCGATGGGATCTATCACAATCTCGCCGATCACTCTCGCGATCCTCGAAAGCAGCACGGTGGAAGGCAAAGCATTGTCTCCAATGACTCGCATTCGGACTTCAGCGTGGAAAGCAATTAAGAAACCCGTTGTCTGGGCTCCGGTACTGGGGGTTCTTGCTGTCGCAATGGACTTCCATATGCCAACGTATGTGGAGAGGAGCCTCACGGTTCTTGGAAGCGCAACCGCGGGGACGGCATTGTTTCTCACGGGATTGATTGTATCTGCGCAACGCTTCGAATTTACCTGGGGTGTGGGCTGGTCGGTCTTCGCAAAGAACCTGCTTCAACCTGCCCTCGGCCTCCTCATCGCACGATTTCTCAGCCTGCCGCTCGAAGCGACTCGTTCTGTCGTCCTGATTTGCGCGATTCCCTGCGGGTTCTTCGGAATTGTATTCGGAAAAGGTTTCGATGCAACTCCGGAGGTTGCGAGCTCGAGTCTGATTGCGAGTTATGTCATCGGGATCTTCACGTTAGCCGGATGGATTATCTTCCTCAGCCACTTGTCCTGATCTGGCGCCCTGCAAGGACAAACGCTCATTGAAAACGCCTTGGCTTCGTTCGATCTTCCAGGACACGATACAAAACATTCTCAAAAAGGAGCAACAACATGAATACGTCAATGAAAGTTAAGTCTGTCTCGCAATGGTTGCGATTTCTCTCCGTCGCGTTAGTGATGTCCACCTGCTACACCCTCTCAGCACAGACCGATACCCACCGCGTTCGGAATGTAGTGCTGGTGCATGGGGCCTGGGCAGACGGCTCGGGCTGGAAGGGCGTCTACGACATCCTCGTCAAAGACGGCTTCAATGTCAGTATCGTTCAAGAGCCGGAGACATCATTCCAGGACGATGTCTCTGCCACCAAACGCATCCTGACTCTTCAGGATGGGCCGAGCATTCTCGTAGCCCACAGCTATGGAGGAGCGGTCATTACCGAAGCTGGGACAGATTCCTCAGTCGCCGGATTGGTCTACGTCGCTGCACACATGCCTGACGCTGGAGAAAACGAAGCTGCTGACGGAAAGCGCTTCCCAAGCGACATCAGCAAGTCAACGGCAATAAAACGGACAGCGGACGGTTTCGATTACCTCGATCCTGCACAATATCGCGAGTATTTTGCGGCCGATCTACCCGCCGATGAAGCCGCTTTCGGAGCGCACTCCCAAGTACTGATCGCGGACGCGAATTTCCACGCAACCATCACCGCCGCAGCGTGGAGGACTAAGCCAAGCTGGGTGGCCGTAGCGACAAAGGACAGAACCATCAACCCTGATCTCGAACGCTGGTACGCCGCACGCGCCAAGAGCCATGTGATTGAAGTCCAGGGTGCCAGCCACTCGATCTACAAGTCGCGTCCAAAAGAAGTGGCGGCACTGATTGAGGAAGCCGCACGACACGCACAAGATCAGTAGAGAGTCCGAGCGCACTCGGAAGCACATCGACAATCGCGCGCAATCAACATAGATAGGGCATTCCATGTTTCTACTTGAAGCCGCTTACGTTCGGACGCACGACTTGTTGGAAGTCGACTCTGAGAGGTTTCTCTCCCTCCATGCGTCTGTGCCCGAATGGGCCGCAGAGGGGCTACGGCGAGTGCCGTTTCTGGTCGTTCGCCGTGGCCTCGCTTTGGAGCGGAGCATTCCTGTAGGTGTTCGTGGGCCCGAACGGAATCAGCGTTGGGCTGCTTTCTGTGAGCCGGGGTTAGTGAAGAGTATTACAACGCCCCCTCAACTCCTGAAACGCAGCTTGCCAGCGTTTCGTGCTGATTCCCTGCCTGCCTTTGGTGCCTTATCACTTCTCAAAGACCGTTGGACAGATTTTGATCGTCCCTGGGGACCAGGAGGGAGCGTCGGCTTCGAGCTTGCGACAGGCAATCACGTGGCAAAACCGGAAAGCGATCTCGACATTGTTATTTATGCCGACGAGCCCATCGCCACAGACGAGGCAAAGTCACTCTGCGCGTTGGCGAGCGGTCTACCTGCGGCCGTGGACATTCGTGTGGAGACGCGGACATGCGGTTTCTCCTTGAAGGAATATGCCAGTCGAGGTGTTGCACCAATCCTTTTACGCACACCAGGCGGCGTTAGACTCGGAAGCGTCTCCTGGATGGAAGGCGGAGAGTCGGAATGATTAGCGCGAATGGACTACGACCGAGGCAGAAATGAGCATTGCGTTTCTCTTTCCGGGACAGGGTTCGCAAATGCCGGGAATGTTGCACGCCCTGCCGGACCATCCTGCGGTCACACGAACGCTCGATGAAGTGAGCGAGTATCTCAATATGGATATCCGAGAACTTGACTCGGAGGAAGCTCTGCGATCGTCGGTTTCAGTCCAGTTAGCGCTGCTGGCCTGTGGTGTCTCGATGGCTCGGGCGCTGATCGAAGAAGGTGTTAAGCCGGAAGCAGTTGCAGGGCTATCAGTCGGGGCGTTTGCCGCCGCAACTCTGTGCGGAGTGATCAGTCTGTCCGATGCAGTTCGCCTCGTACGACAACGGGCGGAGATGATGGTGCGGCTTTATCCCAGTGGGTATGGTCTTGCGGCCATCGTTGGATTGAGCGAGATACAGGTATCGAGGCTGGTCGAAGAAGCTTATTCGGCGCAGGCACCGGTATACGTCGGCAATATCAATGCCCCGCGCCAGATTGTCGTTGCGGGCTCCGATGAAGGCATTAGAAAGGTGCTGGAGGCCGCTCGAAAGAACGGTGCGCGAAAATCGGAAGCACTGCATGTTTCAGTGCCCTCCCATTGTCCACTCCTGGAGCCTGTGGCGGTCGCCTTGAGAGAGAGCCTAGAGAAGATGCAATTGCAATCGCCCAACTATGTTTATGTCGGTAACGTGAACGCAAGGACACTAAGAACTCCGGATGCGATCGCGGAGGATTTAGCGAGCAACGTTGCGCATGGCGTCCGCTGGTACGACTCAGTAACGGTCTTGGAAGAGTTGGGCTGCCATCTTTTTCTTGAGATGCCCCCTGGCCACGTTCTGACCCAGCTTGCGAAGGAGTCTGTTCCGAGCGTGCCCGCCCTGGCTTTAGGCGAATCCTCGCTTGAGCATGCACTTCGGATCGTCGCACGATACTCGAATTGACAGCTACCCTGGATATTCATCCGATCCGGTCTGTGCCGATCTACTATGGCCTCGCACTTCTTCGGTTGTCTTCCACAAAGTCCACCTGTGACCTGACCGTGCCGGTGTGGTACGTCGAGGAACTCCACGGCGCGGTCAGCAGGAACGATGCGAAGGAGTTGCAGCCAGTGAAGTCGACGGTGAACGAGATAGTGGCTGAACCGTTAGCCGGAATGTCCCCAAGCAGCAGGCTGCCGGAGGTCGTGACCGAAGGTTTGCACGGTCTTCCATAGATCTGTTGCAGCGTGAAGCCCGTGATCTGTGTTGCGTAGGCTGGGCCCACATCGCCATTGGTTGCGATAAGGGTCAGCTGGCTTGTGTTTTTCTCCCCCGGCTTCTGGGAAAGACTGAATTTCAGACCGTACCCGGGTAGTCCTTTCGGATTCACAATTCCCCAATATGCCGGCTTGGCCTGAAGTTGCATGTCGAAGGGGAGTGGATAGTCGGTACGCGTGACAGGGAAGCTGTCGAGCCACGTGTCATCGTCGGCCATGCCCCAGATGGTAATGGCGCTGAGTTTGTGCTTGAGTTCGCGGAACTCGTCGAAGTACTCCTTGTAAAGCCAGCCCTGTTCAGCGAGAACCGACGGCGGAATGGTATTGCCGTAGTTTGAGGTGTCGTCGCCTGCGTTGTAGACGCTGACATCAAGCTCGGTCACCTGCTGATCGATGCCGGGGAAATTTTCTGCCACGGTGTCGATGGCCTTCGTCATTGCACCGGGTGCGGGGTAGTTTATGACGTTGTGCATCTCGTGCCCAATGCCGTCCACGGGAACGCCACGATCACGCAACTCGCGCACTACGCGAACGAGGCATGCGAGGCGGTCTGCATCCGTGGTGCTGTAGTCGTTGACGAACAACTTCGTTCCGGGGGGAGCATATTGTTTCGCTGCCTTGAACGCTACATCCATATAGCTTGCTCCGAGCACGTCGTAGAACGGCCCGTGGGCGAGGCAGTCGGACTGAGTAGGATCGATTGGTTCGTTCACCACATCCCACGCATAGACCTTGGTGCCGAAGTGCTGCACCTCGCTCTTAATATGCTCTTGGATATTCGCCGTGACGATGGCCTGGTTGGCCGCTGAATTTGTTCCATCCCCGGCGGCATAAGAAGGCGTCTGTTCACCGGTTGCCCAGACCAGGTTTTGTCCCCGTACGCGCATGTTGTGGCACACTGCCTCGCCGACCAGGGCGTCTCCGTTGGTGAAGTTATAGGTCCCCAGGCTGGACTCAACGGAGCTCCACTTCAAGTCGTTACCGGGGGTCATGCTGTCGAAGTGTTTGAACAGAAGCTGTGAGTGGGGGCCCGAAAGGTCCGTGGTATCGACCGCTGCTCCGATTGGGAAGTGATCCGCAAGAGACTTGTAGATAGAGGGAATATTCGTTTGGATCGCGGGCGGCGCGACGTACGTGAGCTGGAAGTCATCGACGTAGAATGAGACAAGATCGTTGCCGGATGGCGGCACAGTCTGGAAGTATAGGGTCGCAGCACCCGTATCGTATGCGCTCGACATGTTGTAGCCGCTGACACTGACTTGGTGCCAGTTGCCATCCGCGAGCACCGTCACTCCGGGGTAAGCAGTGACACTCGGGTAACTCGTAGTTCCACTGAGCGTTGTCTGCAAGCTGATGTTGATGACATGGCTCGAGCCATCGGTAGGTACCAGTCTTACCCAGCCGCTGATGTTGTATTCGGAGCCGTTGTACATTTTGTTGCTGACGTTGATCTGCGGGCCATCATAGTTGGCAACGCGGCCGGTGGTCAGCAGACTATGCGTGCCGCTGTGGGCCTCGGCTGTGGAGTTCGTGACCGATGAGCTGCCGGTGCGCGAGCTCCATCCATCGAGCCCGCCATCTTCGAATGTGCTGGTAATGCCTGTGTTGTCCTGCTGGCTGGCGCTCAATGGAGCTGGTGATAGCTCGCCGATCACTACATCGCTGACGTAGAACGAATCCGTCGCGCTGCTCGACTGGAGGTAGAGGGACAGGCTCGTAGGAGGTCCGGGCAGGTCGCTGTAGCTAAACGTGCCTTGAACCTTCGTCCAGACCGTACTCGAGAGGGCGCCGGACGTTGCGATATTTCCGTAGGTCCCGGTACTGGCACAGTCCGCCGTTGCAGTCGATAAGGTCACCGTGGGATTCGTGCTGTCCGGGCCGGCCAACAGCACATAAGCCGTCACCTCGTACGTCGCGCCCGGTACGACATTGTTCACGGTGAGCAGATTTAAACTTGGTCCCATATACGTGGCTGTACGGTTGGCTACCAGCAGGCTGCGCGCGTCCCCGTTCGGGTCGAGCAGCGGCGGCGCGGCGTTGGTCAGAGTCGCGGAACCGAAAGGCGTCCAACCATCCACGCCGCCGTCAGCAAAGTTGTACGTTGCAATCGGCGATCCACCCGGCGGCGGTGCAGTCTCGGTGATAACCACGTCGTCCAGATAAAAAGATTGCGCGCTCGTCGCGCCCACCAGTTGCGCATAGAGGGTCAAGCCCGTTTCCGTAGCGCTGACCGTATAGCTTCCGCCAATCTGCGCAAATCCAGAGGCTACTACCGGCACCTGATAAGCACCGATGGTGTCGTAGCAAGTACCGCCAGAGCAGCTGGGATCGGTGCGTGCGATCGTGAAGTTCGCATTGGAGGCGCTCTCGCCGGTGGCCAGCTTAACGTAGCCCGTAATCGTATAGGTTGCTCCAGCTTGAAGGACGGCGTTCAAGTTGATCGACGGACCACCGGCTCCCGTCGCCCCCGTCGTCGTAAGGAGACTGTACGAGCCGGCATACGCTGCAGCGTTGCTCGCAACCGGCGTGCTCGCCCCATTGAAGGAGCTCCATCCGTCCGCCGTTCCGTCTTCGAAGCCGTAGGTCGCAACCGTCTGCGCTTTTAGTCCGCCAGCGCCGAAACATAAAAACGCCAGGAAGCAGGAAATCACAAGCCAATTCCAGGACAAACCGTTGCTTGACTTTCTCGATGGCTGCAGCATAACGACATCTCCCTTTGCGATTGGCCCGTTGAACAATGGCCCCACACAGCGAATTAATGCGCTTTATCTAAAGCGCAGGGAGTGTAGCCAGCGGTCCGATGGAATGTCAAGCGGGTAATTTTCTCTCGATCGAGAGAAGCAAGTCTGACTGTTCGGCCGAACGTTTGTCTTGAGCCGTTTATCAGATTCTGCTGGCTGTCGCGGATGCCTATGGCTATGGGCAAGGAAACACAGGCCCGACCCGCATGGCTACGACCATTTCGCGACGTATGGCTTTGATGGTGGCGATGCGGGCATGTTTCTTGCGAAGGCGTGTAACGGCTACGACCTTATCTACGGCGCGTCCTCACTCTCCGCCAAGGATCGAGCGGGTATCGAGCACGGTCTGATCCGGCCGATGGCGGAGCGGACCTGGCGCTCTACGGACAGGGTGGGACCAAAGAAAGGCTGACCGGCGGCTTCATAGATTGCTTCAAGCCAGATGTCCTGCGTGGGGGTACGGTTTGGGGAGTTGGTTCGCCGAAGATCGACGATCAGATGCCCGCATTGAGCGTGTTGACGACGGCCGTTGCTGAGGTGTTGTGGCACCACGGCGTTGACTTATACAGCAACCACGACACGGCGATGAAACGATCGTATGATGCCGCGCTGAAGCCAGTTGGAGCTCTCGATGCCTCGGCGCTGGGCTCTCTGCCTGGTATCACCACGTATCAGTATGCCTTCCGTCGCTATCAGGATGAGCGCTACCTGTCGGTCATCCGTCAGCTCACGCCGTCATTCACGCTGGCGATTGGCGAACGGCTGCCCTCCCTGCCGACATCAGGACCAGGCACGAAATAAGGGTCAAGCCGTTGTCGGTAAAATAACGAAAACGCTCAGGGCGCGCGGCGGACTATTTACCTCCGCGCGCCCTTGGCTTCTCATCACAGGAAGGCTTGAGGCTTGATATGAAGAATTTGTGGACACGTCGCGATGTCGCACGCATGCTTGGGATTGCAGCGGTACCCACGTTATTGCCCGCGGTCTCGTTCGCCGCACAGGCAGATTCCCGCGGCGAGGATGGCTTTCCCGCTAACTTTCTCTGGGGTTCGGCGACGGCTTCTTACCAGGTGGAAGGCGCGGTGCACGAAGGTGGCCGCGGTCCGTCCATATGGGACACGTTCTCGCATACGCCCGGCAAGACAGCAAATGGTGATACCGGCGACGTGGCGGATGACTTCTTCCATCACTATCGCGACGATGTGCAGCTGATGAAGACGCTTGGCTTGCAGGCGTTCCGCTTTTCCGTCGCTTGGCCGCGTGTGTTTCCTACGGGATCTGGCGAACCGCTCGCGCATGGACTGGATTTCTATAAGCGGCTTGTCGCTGAGCTGCACGCCAATCATATCGAGCCGTTTTGCACGCTCTATCACTGGGACCTACCTCAAGCATTACAGGATAAAGGCGGGTGGGAGAACCCGGACACAGCGCACCGCCTCGCCGAATACGAGGGATATGTCGCCGGCGAGCTATCGCGTCTGGGTGTGCGATACTTCTTCACCATTAACGAGATGCGGACGTTTGTCGAACTGGGATATGGCAACGGTACGCACGCTCCGGGCCTCAAGCTTCAACGAAAAGGGTTGGCGCAGGTGAGGCACAATGTGCTGCTGGCCCACGGATTGAGCGTTCAGGCGATTCGCGCCAAGTCTTCGCCGGGTGTTCAAGTTGGGCTGTGCGAAAACCCCACCGTGCCGGTGCCTGTAACGTTGCGAGCCGAGGACATCCACGCTGCGGCCATAGCCTTGCGCGAGGAGAATGCCGGCTACTTGACCGCCATCTTCGAGGGACGATACACAGAACGATACCTACGGGAACTCGGCGATGATGCGCCTCGTTTCACGTCAGAAGAGATGCGCACCATCGCATCGCCAATCGACGCGGTCGGCTTGAACATCTACACGCCGACGTACGTGCGGAGTACGCCAGATGGATATCGGGCGTTGCCAATGCCTGACAATTTCCCGCATATGGCCAGCGATTGGCTGAAGGTAGGCCCAGAGTGCATGTACTGGGGACCGAAGCTAATTCAAGAAGCGTGGAAACCGCGCGCAATGTATATCACGGAGAATGGATGCTCCGCGGCCGATCGCATGACAGAGCAGGGTGAGGTGCTGGACACAGACCGAATCATGTATTTACGTAACTGTCTCGGTCAGATGCTAAAAGCAGTGAAGGAGGGGGCCGACGTAAAGGGCTATTTCGTCTGGAGCCTGCTCGACAACTATGAATGGGCTGATGGTTACGGCAAGCGCTTTGGAGTCGTCTACGTCGACTACAAGACTCAAAAACGGACGCCAAAACTAAGCGCGCAGTTTTACAGCTCAGTCATTGCATCCAGAGGTGCCGGCTTATAGTTTGCTACTTCTTGTTTGAGACGATGGCTTCGCTGTTAGGAAATGCGCATTGGCCTGTTAGCGACAATTGACGACTATGCGTAGACGGAGCGGCGAACAGTAGTCCACTTCACATCACCTGTTATCCCAACAAATCTAGAGTTCCATTTGAATCTTCAGATCATGTAAAGTCACAAAACGATGGCTCCAGTTGCCCAATCAGGTGCGCCACGCTCGCCAAGCCCCTGGCGACCTCTTCGCAACTCGATATTCCGCAATCTGCTTGTAACCAACCTTATCTCTGATATCGGGACTTTCATGCAGGCCATTGGCGCAGCGTGGCTGATGACCTCGCTCACCAGCAATCCTCTCTATATCGCCTTGATTCAGACGGCTACCGCTTTGCCGTTTTTCCTGCTTGCGCTGCCAGCAGGCTCAATCGGAGATATCTTCGATCGCCGCAAGCTGATTTTCGGGACAGAGACCTGGATGTTTGGAATCGCGATTGTGCTCACCGTGGTCACATTCGCCGGAGCGATGACGCCATGGCTCCTGCTCTTGCTTACTCTGGGGCTATCGATCGGGGACGCCGTCGAATCGCCCACGTGGCGCGCTATTTTCCCTGAATTGGTAAATAAGGAGGAATTGCCTGCTGCCCTGGCACTGAATGGGATCGAATTCAACCTGGCCCGAGCTATCGGACCTGGCCTTGGCGGGTTCGTTGTTGCGGCTGTCGGCGTCGGCGCGGCATTTGCTTTCAATGCCCTTAGTTTCCTCGGAGTAATTGCCGTCATCGCTAAATGGAGGAGACCTGCGCGAACGAGCTCACTGCCAGTGGAGACCTTCCGGGGAGCGACCTCAGCCGGCATCCGCTATGTGCGCTACTCCCCTGGCATTCGCAGATTGTTGCTTCGGTCGGCGGTTCTCATCTTCTTCACAAGCTCCTTCTGGGCACTCCTGCCAGTAGCGGCGAAATCGATCAGCAAGAGTCCGATCACTTATGGATTTCTGCTCGGGTTTTTCGGCTTGGGAGCGGTGCTCGGCGCCATGGTCCTTCAGCGGACCCGGTCCAGGCTCTCCTCAGAGACTCTGTTGTCTATCGCCACGGCAATATTCTCGGCGGTTATCTTGAGCCTGGCATTGCTGCGCTCACCTGCAATTCTGTGCTCGCTGATGCTAATTGGAGGCGCCTCCTGGACCGCAATCATGTCCCTCTTCAACATCATGGTGCAGGAACTCGCGCCCGATTGGGTCCGCGCGCGAGTGCTTGCCGTCTACCTTTTTGTATTTCAGGGTAGCGTTGCCGTTAGCAGCACACTTTGGGGATACGTGGCGTTGCACACGAATGTTCATCTCACCCTGGTCTATGCGGGCATTGGAACTGGCGCGTGCCTGTTGTTGGCACCTTTGTTCAAACTACCAAATACGAATTTGGATCTCAGCAGTTGGAATCACTGGGCTCAACCGGCCATGATTCAGGAGCCCGCGCCAGACCAGGGGCCGGTTCTCGTCATCCTGATCTATGTCATTGATCCAGCTAAGGCACAGGAGTTTCTGGTTCAAATCCACAAGTATGAGCGAGTCCGTCGCCGCGACGGCGCAACGAGTTGGGGAGTGTTCTCCGATACCGAAACTCCGGATACCTATCTGGAGAGCTTCAAGGTTGATTCCTGGGCTGA
The DNA here is from genome assembly GCF_009765785.1 of Granulicella sp. L46. Taxonomy (GTDB): domain Bacteria; phylum Acidobacteriota; class Terriglobia; order Terriglobales; family Acidobacteriaceae; genus Granulicella. Next base: position 461,946 of record NZ_LMUT01000025.1, on the reverse strand, counting down.
ACACGAAAGACAACATGACCGCTTCACAGTGGCCGATCGCGAGATCGAGAAGCAGGTACTGAGCTATGCCATCAAGCCTGTCGAGGTGAAGCACTATATCTATGCCCAGGTGAGCCCTCGTCCGTAGCATCTGCTGGTCCGCGTTGGGGAGCGACTGAGCAACTGACCTCCGCCATGCCTGAATGGCAACTTGAGTTATCGCTGCTGTAATGCGAATGCAGTGATCAGATTGGTCCGTGGGAGAAGTGGATTGGTGACGGTCGCATGTTGCCAGAAACGACCCTGGGCCCGGTGATAAATCGCGATCGCTTGATTCGAAGAAGGCCGGTTCTGGAAACGCGGTGAGACTTGTTGGCGCCAATCAGGGATCGCGCCTGGACAGATCGGCGGACACTAGCCGACTTCAGGGGACTGACCGTTCGACTTAGAGCCTGCGAAGGGCCGTCATAAAGTTCTCGATGTTGCGCGCCGACGAGGCCTTCCGGGGTTTCAGGTTGCTCTCAATACATAATCCGGAGAAGAAGGAGAGCACCATCTCCGCAATTGCAGACGCCGCCATCTTTGGCTTTTCTGCCTCGATGTTCATTGAAAGAAGACGCTGTAACAACCCCCGATTCTCCGTCACGGCCCCATACGCTTCAGCCGGAAGGATAGCGAACTCGCGCATGGAGTTGACGGAAAAACATCCCTGCTTCTCACCCTTGTTGAGAGGACCGTTTTTGAGAAATGTCTCGACGTTCTTCCAGCCCAGGGGCTCCCTGATCAGAAGTCCTCTCCTCCCTTGGCTCTCAAGATAGTGCCGAAGGCAGGCTACAAATAGATCTTCCTTGCCCCGGAACTCGGTATACAGCCCTGACTTGTTTACGCCTGTGACTCGTTCCAGTTGCTGGAGGCTCGTGTCCGCGAACCCGTGCCTTATATCGCAAATCCTGACCTCGTCCAGAGATTTGCCGAGAATGTCTCTCTTGCAGAGGTTGAATGGGAAACCGTGTATGCCTCTGGAGCGCATGGTTATTCCGATTACCCAAAGTACCAATCATCGTAAGAAAACAGGAGCTGAACATGCCAAAGACAACACCCGCACAGAACAAGGCGATCGTTCTCGAAGCCTTCGACACTCTCTTCAATAAACGCGACTATGCTGCAGCAGAACACTTCTGGTCGCCGAGTTACATCCAGCACAGCGCGCACATTGCACCAGGACGCGAAGGACTGTTCGCTTTGGTGCGCTCGTCGCCAGACACGTTGCGCTACGAAAACCAACTGATTGTCGCAGAGGGCGATTACGTCATCGCGCACGGCCGTTTTACGGGAATTGGAAGGCCCGCGGCCTGGATTGCGGCCGATGTTGTCCGATTCGAAGATGGTCTCCTTAAAGAGCATTGGGACGTCTTGCAGGATGAGGCAACTAGGGCCGAATCTGTCAGCGGCCTCCCTATGTTTGGCAAGAGTTTCCCTTCATAACTGTTCGATATCCTATCGGCAGGGGGAACATGGAAGGGCTGGCGCTGAAAAACTTTTCGAAGACATCGCGCTGAAGCGTATCCACTTGAGTCGTGCAGGAGACCTTCGAGCGAGGTTCCTCGGTCAGTTCGCTCGGCGCTGATACTAGTGGCGATTCATAGGTTTGCGAAAACGCCGTTTCCAGAGAACTATGTTTTCACTCTGCCCAGCCGACTTCCCGTTATGATTTTCCTTCGTGAGTGCGTTGGCGATTTGGCACTAATCCAGTAGCATCGCTGAGGAGAAGCGCGTTTGTCGGGACTCAAATCGAGGTCGTTCCGAAAGAATTGAATCCAGGCGCCTAGTCTTACCGAGGCAAATTGATAGGGAGCAGAATGATGGACTTCCCAATTCTCGACGAAACGCTCGGGCCTATGGTGGCATTCGCAGCCGGGATGAGGATCGTGTGAAGCGAAGGGATTTTGTACGACTTGGATGGGCCACCATGATCGCGACCGGGACAGGCAAGTTGCGGCCCGGGTTCGGGGAGGCGCCACAGCATCTGATGGTGCCTTCTGAACGGAAGGCCAACGAGCGGGCAGCAGATTTTACTTTGCAAATCGCGCCCATGATGGTTGAGCTAGCCCCGCAGGTTGTAATCAGCACGATCGGATACAACAATAAAGTCCCCGGTCCCCTCCTACGGACGCGAGAGGGCCGGTCCGTCACGGTTGATGTTGTGAACGACACGGACGTTCCGGAGTACGTGCATTGGCATGGCTTGTTCGTTCCGTCGGAAGTAGATGGAGTGGAGGAAGAAGGCACGCCGCCGGTGCCGCCCCACGGCAGGCGGCGCTATCAATTCGTGGCCAAGCCGGCGGGCTCGCGGTGGTATCACTCGCATACCGCAGCCATGATGGATCTGCACCGAGGCTCCTACACCGGCCAGTTCGGTTTTTTTATGATCGATTCCGCAAATGAGCCTGGACGCTACGATCAAGAAGTCTTCCTGGCGCTGCGTGAATGGCAATACTTTCTGTCAACGATGGATCAGGACGAGATGGAGGCGGATCCCAGAGACCCGATGCCCGAAAAACCCGCCACTCCAGACCTGCGACCGAACGGACTCGAAGTCAGCGCTCCTCTTTACTCGATTAACGACAAGATGCTCGGAGCAGGGGAACCGCTCCGCGTGCAGTCGGGTCAGCGCGTCCTGATACACCTACTCAATGCCAGCGCCGCCCAAATTCATCGCGTGGCTTTGCCCGGCCACAAGTTTCAGGTAATCGCTCTCGACGGCAATCCCGTGCCGGTGCCTCAGGCGGTCGATGTGATTGAGATCGCCCCGGGCGAGCGTGTGGACGCGATCGTGGAGATGAATAATCCGGGCGTCTGGATTTTAGGGGAGATCCGCAATGCCGCGCGGCAATCCGGAATGGGCATCGTGGTGGAGTACGCCAATCAAAAGCAGCGCGCGCTATGGACTCCGCCTCCGAGGTCGCGCTGGGACTACACCATCTTTGGCACCAACGCGCCGCATCCCGCGCCAGACCAGACAATCGACATGGTCTTTGAAAAAGTACCTGGCGGACCCAATGGTATCAATCACTGGCTCGTCAACGGCAAAGAATATCCGCATGAACGGGAATTCGTGTTGCGACAGGGACGCCGCTACCGGCTGGTGTTCCACAATCGCAGCGACGATTCTCACCCCCTGCATATCCACCGGCACCTGTTCGAGCTCGTCGAACTCAACGGCAAGCCGACTGCCGGAATCAAGAAGGATACGGTGATCGTTCCAGCATTTGGGCGCGCGACGGTGGATCTCGTCGCCGATCAGCCGGGCCTGACGCTGTTTCACTGCCATATCCAGCAACACATGGACTTTGGATTCATGGCGCTGTTTCGCTACGCCTAAAAGCAACGCCTCGCCTGCCAACCGGTCACCACGATCGATGACGCGTTTGTTTACGCGAGGCCCCGTTCTCCTCGGTAGCATCACGCATTTTGTCTTGCGGGTGGCATGAACGATCCTTCCAAGAAGCGGACTGCGCTTTTTCACACATTTGTCATACAAGCGCAACGTCGGAAGGCTACAAACGGAAGGCTGTAGCAACCATTTAACACAAGTCAGAATAGGAGAAATCGCATGGAGACGATTCGGAGAAAGTTGCGGGCCGCGGTGCTCATGGGGGCGACCGCCTCGGTCATGGTATTTGCAGTTGGGGCTAAGGCGCAGAACGAGAACTTCAATAACAATCAGTGGTGGCACAGCAAGGGCTGGTCAAGCGGCAATTGGATGCCGAACGACAATCCGTGGCCGTACAACAGGCTGCAAGGCTCGCCGGTGTTGGCGGTAGTGGGCGACGTTGCCTGCCAGCCAGGCGAGGAAGAGAGTGGCGAGAAGCCGGGTGAAAACTGCAGCGGCGACACCGCTCAGAATCTGCTCGCATCCCAGGCGGCCACTGCGCAACAGATTGAGAATATGAAGCCTGACCTTGTCGCGCTCCTCGGAGATGAGCAATACCAGGTAGGCCAATATTCCGACTTTGAGAACTCCTACGAGACGACGTATGGCGCTTTCAAACTGATCACGCGGCCTGCGCCCGGCAACCACGAGTTTTATACCGAGCACGGCGCGATCGGCGTTGCAGGCTACGGATACTTCTCCTACTTCAACGGCGTCCAGCACAATACCGATGGAACCGTAATGACGGCTACTATCTCTGACAACCCTGACACCGACGGAACCTTCACCCAGCCCGTGCCGCATTCTGATGGACAGGCCGGGCACTTCGCGCAGTCGGGCGGACTCGGAACCAACAGCACTGGCGGCCCAGTCGGGGTCGGAGATGGCTGGTATTCCTATAATCTGGGTTCGTGGCATCTTATCTCGCTCAATATCGAGTGCGAAACGCAGCCGGGCGGCTGCACGGGCTCCTGGATTGCTTCCGAACTCGAATGGCTGAAAAACGATCTCTCGGCGAATCATTCCGCGTGCACACTCGCCTACTGGCATCAGCCCGTGTTCAGCCCCACCAACGGAATCGCCGTACCTGAGGGCCCGACCGCTCAGCAATTTTGGCAGCTCCTCTACGAGCACGGAGCCGATCTGGTTCTGAACGGACACGACCACCTCTATGGCCGCTACCGCCCGCTTGACCCCTCTGGAAAGTCAGATCCAAGGAGAGGCATACGTGAATTCGTCGTGGGCACCGGCGGCGAGACACTCGATCCGGTCGTCACAACCACTGTGACGTCCGGCGCAGGCGAAACGAACATGGAAGATCCTAGCGGCAACCCGAACTTCAACGCAGAGAATCTCGAGGCGGGCACTGGAGAATTCTGGGGCGTGATGGGCCTGACGCTCAATCCGAACGGGTACGCGTGGGATTTCGAGTCGGCACTGAAGGATCCTGCACAGACAACTGGACCGGCTACTTACAGTGACAAGGGCGTTGGAAGCTGCCACGGTCCAGCCTTCCGGTAGCGACCGGATCGTCTTCGCGGCGGTAGGCTTGACTTCGTTTTAGTACCCATTCCCCCTTCGCGAAAAATCGCAAAGGGGGAACTTCCTTGTTTGGTTCTCAGTCCCTGTTCGCGGCGTTTCCTTATCCGCGGATTTTTTGCCAGCGACCCCCACCTTCTTACTCGTGTGGGGAACGTTGCGCTAGCCACTATCAGTGGTGGTGAGGGATAAGACAACTGGCAGCGTTGCTCCTCCAGTCAGCGTGATCGACAAAGTGGCACTGCGACTCAATCAACGCCCGAGGAAAACTTTGGGCTTTGAAACTCCTGCTAGTAAACTCCAAGCCAGCGTTGCAGCGACCCGTTGAGACCGCCCCGTTTTCCGCGAAGGTCGATAACGTGGCAATCCGCCGGCGATTGTGTGGAGTAGACCATCCTCAGGTTCCTATGGGAATGCTGTCTATCCTCCACGCGCGACAGATAGCGCTCCCGTTTCCTCGAAGGTCTAAGAACTAGAGGTGAAATTCGAGAAATTGGACTCGGGCATTCTGGAACTCATCTTTATTTCGCTACGACCGTAGCGTCGATCTGCTCTGCTGTCTGGCCTTGCCCCAGTCTGATGGCGCGTCGCTCGGCGTCCGGTTTGGCGATATCTGCTTCATCGAAGGCTCCATTGGCTTGAATGACTCGAGCGATGCATCCGGTCCATCCAGTCTGGTGGCTCGCGCCAACACCGGCGCCGGTATCTCCGTTGAAGTACTCAAAGAAGAGGACGTTGTCGCGCCAGTGCGGATCTGTCTGGAACTTCTCCGCGCTTCCGTAAACAGGCCGTCTGCCTGAACTGTCTTTGACGAACGTTCCGATGAGCCGCTCTCCTAACACCTTGGCTACCTGGAACAAGGTCATCAGCTTTCCCGAACCGGTTGGGCACTCAATGGTGAAGTCATCTCCGTAATACGCGCCAAGCCGCAGCAGCGCTGTATAGAGGAGGAAGTTTACGGGCATCCACACCGGGCCTCTCCAATTCGAGTTGCCTCCGAACATCCCGCTGTCCGAATCGCCCGGAAGATATCCGACCGAATACTTCTGCCCTGCAATGTCAAACTCAAATGGATGTTCGCGGTGATGGAGCGATAGCGCGCGAATTCCATGGGGACCAAAGAATTCGTTCTCATCCAGCATACGGGTTAGAATTCTCCGCAACTTCGCCTCGTTCACTGTAGAGAGGAGTCGTCTCCCGGCTAAGCCCTGTGCGCCCGGCATATGCAGATTCGCCGCCAGCTCCGGATGCCTGGTCATAAAAAGTTTGGCACTCCTGGCAAAGTTCGGCAGCTTGGACATGATGTCGTCCTCAAAGATGGCGACTGCGGCCAGTGGCAGCAAGCCAACCATCGAACGCACTTTCAAGCGAAACGCATCGCCGTTCGGCATCCGCAGAACGTCATAGAAAAAGCCATCTTCCTCGTCCCACATCGTGTCCTGGGCTTTGCCCATGCGATCCATGGCTCCGGCAATCCACATCGTATGCTCGAAGAACTTGCTGACATACTCTTCGAAGACCTGATAATGCAAAGCCAGTTCCACCGCAATGCGCAGCATCTGCTGGCTGAAGAAGACCATCCATGCTGTTCCGTCCGCCTGTTCGAGGTGGCCGCCACCCGGCAACGGCGCGCTCCGATCGAATACCCCGATATTATCCAGGCCTAGAAATCCGCCTTCGAAGAGATTGTTTCCTGAGCGATCCTTTCGGTTCAGCCACCAGGTAAAATTCACCAGCAGCTTGGAGAAGGCATACGTCAGGAACTGCAAGTCGCCCTTGCCGCCGTTCCTCTCCTTGTCGCTCATGTAAATCTGCATCGTCGCATAAGCGTGTACCGGCGGATTGGTATCCCCGAAGTTCCACTCGTACGCCGGTACCTGCCCATTGGGGTGCTGATAGTCGTTGCGCAGGATCAGCATGAGCTGTTCCTTCGCAAAATCAGGATCCACGACTTGGAACGCCAGCATATGAAACGCGAGATCCCACGCTGCATACCAGGGATACTCCCACTTATCCGGCATCGAGATAATGTCGTTGTTGTACATGTGGAACCACTCGCCGTTGCGTACCTTGTCTCTTAGATCAGCAGGACTTGTCGGTTCCACCTGATGTTCTCTCAGCCAGACATTCAGGTCGTAGTAGAAATACTGTTTGCTCCACAGCATGCCAGCCATCGCCTGGCGCAGCACCATGGCGCGGTCGGGATCGGCCTTTACCTTTGCGGGCGTGATTCCGTCGTAGAACTCGTCTGCCTCTTTCAGTCGCGCTGCGAACACGTCGTCGAACTCTTCAAAGGGAGAGACCTTCTGTTTAGCGGAAGCTCGGCCCAGGTGCAGACGCACGACCTCCGTCTTTCCAGCAGCAACATTCAGCGTGTAATGAGGAGCAGCCTTTGTGCCCTCCATGACGGGATTGACCGCCTCGTTCTTTCCCTGCACCAGGAACGTATGAAACGCATCTTTTACATAGGGCGATGCATTGTTGGTTCCGAATAGTTTTTGGTTGTTGTTTTCATTTTCCGTGAAGAGCAGCGGCACATCTCCTTCGCAGTACAAGGCGTAGTCCGCGAGTGACTCCTGGAAGAGTGGGTCGGTATGATGGGCCGAGATCACTCCGAACCCAGCTTCTTTGGTTCCGTTCAGCTTGGGTTTGCTGCCTGCGTCTGACCACATCCATGTGTTTCGAAACCACAGTGTTGGCAGCACGTGGAGGGTCGCTGCCTCCGGTCCCCGGTTGGCGACGCTTATCTTGATTTCAATGTTCTCCGCATCTGCCTTCGCGTATTCCACGAAGACATCAAAGTAATGATCTTCATTAAAAATCCCGGTATCCAGTAACTCGTATTCAGGCGCGCCCCGGCCACGCTCCCGGTTGGTCTTAATGAGGTCTTCATAGGGATAGGCAGTGTGCGGATACTTGTAGAGGTACTTCATGTAGGAGTGGGTGGGGGTGCTGTCGAGGTAGAAGTAATACTCCTTCACATCCTCGCCGTGATTGCCCTCGCTGTTGGTCAGGCCGAAGAGTCGCTCCTTGAGGATCGGGTCTTTCCCGTTCCATAAGGCGATCGCAAAGCACAAGATCTGATGCTCGTCGCTGATTCCCGCCAGCCCGTCCTCACCCCACCGATAGGCCCGCGATCTCGCCTGATCGTGAGTGAAATAATCCCAGGCATCGCCATTAGCGCTATAGTCCTCACGCACGGTGCCCCACTGCCGTTCGCTGAGGTAAGGTCCCCATTTCTTCCAGGGAGAAATGTGTTCTCTGGCTTCTTTGAGTCTGCTTTGTTCTTCCGCCTGTGCCATTGATGCCTCCAGGGCGCTCGCACGATGAATAGACGCGTTCGGTGTGAAATCAGAACATCTTAGATCTTAATGATTGACACTGCGGTTATCCGATCCTCGCATCGAATTCCAGCACCGGGCCGCCATCTTACTTCCTGGGAGGGGGCGCCTTGGGATTAGAAACGTGCATGTGCCGCCGAACACAGTAGTGTCTCCCTTCAACAATTGAACCAGCCAGTGCGGCTGCTGCTGCTGTCACTAGCTGCTTGGGGTGCAGAGACAGTGGCAGTGTCGGCTCTCGGCCGAACCTACTGGACTGCAGTCGCCAGGGTCCTAGGCACGCTAGGTTGCGGGTGGTTTTTCGCCCGCTCTTTAATATTATCTCCAACGCCGCGGCGCAGCGCTCCGTGGCCGCGGGCAGGACCGAGAAACTTGCGGTCATAACCCTCGTTCGCAGACTTTTCAAGATACTGGTTCTCTTTGCCGTTGTCCTTCTTCTGCTAAGCGGAGGCTCAACTCGGTTCCTATTCGAAGTTGCCGAAACGCCCGTCTTTCAGGTTCTTCCGGGGGTGCCGTCATGCCAGGCCGATTAGTTCCAATATCTCCGAACTAAAAGGCCGCTGCGGTCATTTTTGTATTACTGAAATGATTTGTTACTTGGAAGAAGGCTTTCGAGACTTCTGCGTGGCCATAAGAGCTATTGTTTGAAAGTCAACGCCGGGCCACTGACGCGCTTTACTTTGAGGTCCACATTTACCTCGACGCGGTCGGCGATCTTGATGAAAGGAATGCTGCCATCCACTCCATAGTCCTTGCGATCAAAAGCCATCATTCCCTTGATCTCACCCGAACCCGAGCCTTTTGTGCCAAAAATCGTCAAGTTCAACGTTTCCTGCTTGGAAACTCCGCGGATTGTAAACGTGCCCGGTATCTCAAAGGTGGTTGGACCGGTTTGGACAATTTTGCTCGACTTAAAGGTGATCAGAGGGTTGTGATCAACGTCGAAGAAGTCCTTACTTTTCAGTTTGCTGTCCTTCATGCCACTACCCGTATTTACGCTGGCCGCCTGCACCTTGATGTCCAAAACCCCCGAGGTTACGTCGGAAGAGGTAAACGTTAGAGTGGCGTCCCAGCTGTCGAACTTGCCGACTATAGAAACCGAGGACTTCACGTTGAACGTAATCGTGCTGGAGGCCGGTGTGACCGCAAAGACAGGAGCTTGCGCCTGGACCAAAGGCATAAGTAGTGCAGCAGCCGCGAACAATGGCAGGAGTGACTTAAATGTCATTTGTCTGTCGACTTCCTTTTCTGTTAAGGGGAGTGCCTGACTTCGGAATATCCGCCGTCTTGGACGACGCTAGCAGCTCTCGTCGCAGGAAGATACTGGTAGAAGCATCAGTATCGTTTGGGGTTTGTGTAGTTGCAGAAAACACCGTTTTTCGCAAACAACCCCGGGATCAGAGAGTGCATTGGCCTGATATCAACAACTGAGATTCGAGCTTGGCAATAGCCAAACCTTTCGAGAAGCACTTGGGCTCAGCTTTGATACCGATCTAATGATGAAAAACGGAGCGGCTAGCTGAACGGCCGACAAAGCCTTCTTTAATAGTTGAACTCGATGATCCGTAGAGGGATACCAATGCAAGCGCAGCCGGGCATTGCCGAAGATGAGCTCAATGGTGGCCAACCGGCCAAGGGTCGCGTCCAGCGTCCGCTGAAGAAACAGGCCGCCTGTTGTTTACGCTGGTGAGGTTGACGGGCGGCTTACGAGGGGAAAAAAATGGGACGGCCGAAGCCGTCCCCTGGAAATTCCTGATGGGGTGAGATCAGAAGTTGACTTTGCCGAAGACCTGGACAACGCGGCCGCCAACACCTGCGCCCTGGAAGGATCCGTAGGGGCTGGTGGGCGGAGCTGCGATGGAGGTGATGGTTCCAAAGCCGCCGCTAGCGATGTCTGCAGCCGGCAAGGCGAAGTTCGGATGGTTGAAGACGTTGAAGGCATTCGCACCGATCTGGACACTCAGAGAGTTGCGCTGGTAGAGCCTCTTATTCACTGCGAGATCGGTGTCTGCGTAGTGCGGTCCGGTGAACTGGTTGCGCGGAGCATTGCCGAAGTCGGTCTGGGTGTTGTAGGGGGTGAACTCCGCGGTGCTTAGGCAAGGCGTGACCGCGGCACTCGAACCGCAGTGATGGTTGATGCTTGGATTGGTGATGTCGACCAGGACGCCGCTAAGATCCGTGCCGTTGGTGTTGGCGGCGGACGCGGCGCTGTTGTAGACGGTGAAGGGTTGACCGCTGCGGTAGAAGCTCTTGCCGGAGACGGTCCAGCCGCTCAGCACCTGGTTCTCGATGGGGTTGTGGAACTGGAACGGCAGGGCGTAGACGAAGTCCAGCAGGAAACTGTTGCGGATGTCGTAGTCGGACACCGAGTAGTTCAGACGGCCCACGCTGTTGGGATCGATCTGCCAGTTGGATCTGGCGTTGAAGGAGTTGAAGTTGAAAGGCTCGTTGGTGATGCCGCCGTTGGAGGAATCATCCATGGCCTTGCTGTAGGTGTAGGTTGCGTCGACGGTGAGGCCCTTGCTGTCGGCGTGCTTGTAGGTAATGGAGGCGCCGTTGTAGTTCGAATGCGCGGCATTGGTGTAGCTGATCACACCCGCAAAGTTCGGATCAGGCTGACCTGTGGGCAGACCACCAAAGTTGGTGGCGGAGGCCGCGTTGACGGTACCGTTGGTGATGATCTCGTCGTAACCGGTGTTGCCAGCGTAGGCCAGGATAACGGCATCACTCCTGGTGAACTGGTGCTGAAGCTGCAGGCTGAACTCAAGGTAAGTCGGGTTCTTGAACTCGTGTGGGGCGACGGTGAAGGTTGGAGGCGCGTAGGAGGGGACGGCCTGGGACAAGGAGTCTGAGCTGGCTCCGGTGGAGATGCCGGCCTCGACGGCATTGAACGAGGCGAGGGAGTTGGCCATGGCCGTTCCAGGAACGGTGGCGTTGCCAATATCCCCGGTGGTGATGGTCGTGCTATAGACGTTGGGCAGGTTATCGATGAAGCCATCGAGGAAGCCGGCCGGATAGAGATCGGTAAACATACCAAAGCCGCCGCGGATAACAGTGCGGCCGTTGCCGGTGACGTCATAGTTGAAGCCGATGCGGCCCTGCGGATTGATCTTGGGGACGCTGGCGAAGGGGTGGGCCTGGTTGGAAGTGATCAGCTGGTTATAGGGAGTCATCGTGGTGACGCCGGGGTGCGGGAAGGCGCCATTGTAGAGCGAGAAGCAGTTATTGTTGCAGAGCGGATTGCCGGTACGGTCGAAACGGATGCCGAGAGTCAGCTTCAGCCTGGGTTGGATCTGCCATTGGTCCTGCGCATACACGCCCAAATTGTAGAGGGCGAGGTAAGCCGTCTTTTGGTTGGTGAGCGATTGAGAGAAGTTCGAACCATCACTAAAGCCGGCCGGGTTCATGGATCCGTTCGCGAAATCGCTCATGAAGAGAGCGTAGGTTCCTGCGAAATTCTGCTGCGAGTCGAAGTCGGAGATATCGACTCGACGGAAGTCATAGCCGAAGCGAAGAGTATGGTTGCCCTTGACGATGGAGAGGTCGTCGACGAACTGATACTGGGTAATGTTGCGGCCGTCGATATAGCTGTTAGGCAGCCCCAGCACCATGTTGCCTGCGAAAGCCGCGGATCCATTGGAGCCGCCATCGAGGATCGAGCTGAGATAGGTGGGGAAGGCCGCCAGCGTTGCGTTTGTATCCGCAGGTCCGAAGAAAGCGGTGTACCAGTTGGCGGCGAAGATGAATTGATTGATGATGTTGGGCTTGACGATGTAGGTATCGTTCAACTGACCTTCATAGGCTGGCTGCTTGCTGATGGTGTTGAAGACCGGGCTGACGAAGTTGGTGTAGGTGGGCTGAGAGCCGCGATCCATCTTGTAGCGTCCGAAGAGCTTGTTCCTGGGGCTGATGTTCCAGTCGGCGCGACCGGTGAAGAGCCACTCCTCGTTCGTATTGGAAGCCGTACCGAGAGCGGCGGCGGTGCAGGGAGCGGTGGTGCCGAAGGTGCCACCGCCAGGCGCGGCAATACCAAGAGCGGCAGCCGATCCGCAACCCAGGGTGCCGGTACTGTCCTGGAGAAGGCCGTTGCCTGTGGTGACCGGGACCGCGTTGGCATAGTTAGGCGACGCGTTGTAGAGGTTGAAGGCCTGCTGATAGAAGGGCACATTCGCCGCGGGCACTCGGGCCAGCAGCGCCTGCTCAAAGGGCTGCGTTGGGAAGGCGACGTAGCCGGACGCCGGCAGGACATAACGAAGGCCTTCGTAGTCGGCGAAGAAGAAGAGCTTGTCCTTGATGATGGGGCCACCGCCGTTGGCTGCCCATTGGTTGGAGACGGCGTGGGGGCGACCGACGCCTGACTGCTTGCGGAACCAGTCATTGGCGTTGAGGGCGCTGCCGTTGTACCAGTAGTCGGCGGCTCCGTGGAAGTGGTTGCTGCCCGACTTGGTGGTCCAGTCGATGATGATCCCGGCGGCGCGGCCGTACTGCGCACTGTAGCCGTTCTGCACCACGGCGGCCTCGGAGATTTCGCCCTGGCCAAGGGTGAGGTTGCTGGAACCGGAGTTGTTGAGGTTCAGGAAGGGATCTTCGTCGTCATAGCCGTTCAAGACATAGAGATTAGAGGTGCCGGGCAGGCCGTCCGAGCTGAAGTTGCCGTAGGCTCCGCCGGAGTTGAGGACAACACCAGGAGCGGTGTAGGCGACGGTCGAAATGTCTCCGCCGGGAGCGGGAAGGCTCTGGACCTGCTGTTCGGTGAGGGTGGTGACCGAGTCCGGGGACTGCGTATCGGTTAACTGCACGACCTGAGCGGTTACCGTGACGGTGCTGGCCGTGTTGGCCGGGTTCACGGTGAGGTCGAGGTTAGGCACCTGGCCGACAAGTACGGTGACCGTTGTCGGTGAACCGGAGAGACCGTTGGCGCTGGCGGTGACCTGATAGCTGGAGGGCTTGAGGAGGGAGGCGGTGTAGCGTCCCGCATCATTGGTTTTGACATTAATGGTTGCGTTGGTGGCGGTATCGACAATCTTGACGTTGGCTCCCGGAACCATAGCGCCCGTCGGATCCTGAACCACGCCGGTGAGAGCACCGGTTACGGAGTTTTGTGCGTGCAGATACCTCGGGAGCACGAGGGATGCCAACAGCAGGGCCAATGCGAGGAAGAATTTCTGGGGGGAAATGCGGGAGAACTGAAGGAGTGCTGCTTCGGGGGCCTGAATCTGTTTCATGAGGCAAATTTCCTATACGGGTAACGTGTTGGTAATTCCGTTGACGAGCTAACTGCAGACAATTTGATTGCCAAATCAATTAGAGAGAAATTGCCCAAAAGAAAGGGTAGGAGCAGTGCGGAGCGTCGAGATACCGACGCAATTCATCAATGTTTGACACTCGTATCAACTGTTGTGGGGGTGGAACTGAACTACACCATTTAAAGACGAAGGCGGGATTCACAAAGATGCATGTTCGTCGCAATAAGATGCATGGTGCTCATACCGTTGAGGGACCTGCTGTCCGACAGGCGTGCGGCTGGAGAATTGACTTTTATGACTGCCCTGGAACCGAAAGCATTGTGCATTCACGAGTTCCTTCCGCCGAAGCGAAAAACTCGCTGCGGCCCATACTCAGCAGCACCGTCATCCCATCAAGGCGAAGAGACGTGTTCACGGACGGACTCCGCCCATGCTGTCGCCTTCGTCATGTCTGCGTTCAAACACAGGCGCGCCCAAGGCGCACTGCCCTAAGTAGGGCCGAGCGACCCTAGGACAGAAAAACGCCAGGATGGCGGTGCACTGGACAAGCGAATGAGTGAGATGCCTGCAAAGTCTCGTTATTGGCAACTTCGGGTGTTTTGGCCACCGGATTGGTCAAGTTTCCGAAAACACCGTTTTCAGGGAACGTTGATCTTTCAGACGGTGATAGCCCTCAATGAGTGACTTGGCGTGTCGTCAATAGTTGAATGCCAGAGGCAGATTGTGGGGCAGCCCGCGGGGCTAGTCGTTGGCGATGATCTCGCGGGCTTGCGCGATGTGCTTTTTGATGGTGTCGATCTTATCGGGCCAGTTGCCTCCGGCTTTATCGGGGTAGGGAACGCCAGCCGCGTATTGGCGCTCGGCCTCGGCCAGATGATCGAGAAGGATGTCGAGGTGCTGCTGGGGAGTGAGGCCGGGCATAGGGTACGTATCGCCGTGGGACATAGAGTTAGAGGGTGGCCGGAGGAGGGGAGGTTTCCTCGAGTTCCAGCTGGTGTTTCAGGCAATAGACGGCCCAGGGTATCTGTTTGAGGCGCTTTTCTTCGACGGGTCTGCCGTCCACCCGGCATTTGCCGTAGTTGCCGTTTTCGATGCGTTGCAAGGCGGCCCGAACCTGCTGCAATAGCGCGGTGTCCTGATCTGCTTCCTTCAGAGACAGGCCTGAATCTTCGTCTGCGACGCTTTCATCGCTCCAATCACGGACGCGTTCGCCAGCCTCGCCCCGGGCGTCGTGTTCGGCGAGGTTCTGCTGAGCGAGCAACTCCCGCTGTTTGGCCAAAAGCAGGACTTTGTATTCTTCGTAAGCCATAACGCCCTCCGCAGTTCCTGCAGTCTACGCCAACGTGACTAATGCTCGAAGGTCAGGGTGACGAGGCGGCCCTGAATGTAGGTTTTGTTGTTGGTGCCGAGCATGACGGTGAAGGATTTGACGGGAACGTCTGAGGTGGGAGGCGGGTCGAGAGGGAGCGCTTCGAGCCAGTCGGCTACATAGTCGTCGATCTCCGGGGAGAGGCCCTCCTCGCTGTTGGACAGGATGCTTTCGACGACGGCTCTGTGCGATCGCTCTCCTTCCTCGTCGAGAAAGGAGAATGAGAATCGGTCCCCCGGCTTTGGCTGCGACATGGGCACTCCTTACGGGCATTGTAGTCGCGACGCAGGAGGTTTTGTGGGCCACCGCCAGAAGCAAGTTACCGAAACCTCTGTTCTGCGGAAGTGGATCTTGGGATCTCACTCAATTGCCCACTGACAAATTGCGTTCCGGTCGTACCAAGAGCCAGCACACCGCGGATACGCCGGCGAGAGCGGCCGCGACTCCAAACGAACTCGACCATCCGTAGCGCTTCGCCACCCAAGGTGTCAGCGAGGCGGTGACAGCGCCACCTATTTGTCCGGACATGTTAATGATGCTGGAGTAGATACCCGAGCGATTTCCTGCGATCTCGATCGAGACGGACCAATACGAGCTTTGCCCGATATACAACATTCCTGCGCCACCGGCCAGAATAATGCCTCCAAATGCAGGGTTGTGCACCTGCGAGCCGAGGACCAGAAAGACTCCGGTAAACACCGAGGCGGTCGCGGCCAAGAGGCACCGACCTGCGCGAAGCCCGAACTTGCGACTGAAAATGTCGCTTAGAGCTCCGCCAGCGAGGCAACACACAGTCATCGAAAGAAACGGCAGCATGGTAAAGCGTGCGCTGGACTTAATATCGAAGCCACGTGCTTGTGCCATATAAATGAAGAACCAGCTAAAGAATATCCATGCGATATAGCAGAAACTGAAGTAGGACAGCATGAGTGCCGGGAGGTCGCGCGATGACATTATGGAGCGCCACGAAATCTGTGTTTCTCCTGCCCACCAAGGTTTCGGATCCAATTGGATGTCATCGGGTAGCTTCGCTTGTTGTTGTGTGATGAGAGCGAGCTCCGATTCGGAGACGAGTGGGTGTTGCTCTGGTGTATCGCGTGCAGCAAACCACCATATGGCTCCGGCTACCGCACCGGCGATGGCACTGAACCAAAACGCAGATCTCCAACCGTGGTGTGCGATCAGCCAAACCAGCAAGGGCGGGGTGAGGCCGCTGCCGGCACCAACACCTGCGAAAATCAACCCATTTATCCTGCCTCGTTCGCCTAGGGGTATCCACCGTGCCACAAATTGATTGGCTCCTGGATACATAGCTGCTTCACTCGCGCCCAATATTAATCGAAGAATTAAGAATATCGAAAGTGCTGCGGATGTCACAGGAACAATGGTCGTGAGAGCCGTGATGACGCCCCAGGAAACCACACTGACGGTGAGCACCAGGCGCGGTCCATATTTCGCGACCAGCCATCCGGCGGGGATCTGGCAGCCTGCGTAGCCGATTAAAAACGCGCTGAATATCCAGCCGAGTCGCTGATTGCTGATCCCATAGGAGCGGATAATCTGGGGCCCGGCAATCGAAATGTTTGTCCGATCAAGAAAAGAAACCGCACTCAGTACGAACAGCCACAGAGCAAGCAACAGCCGTATCGGGACCACACTCTTTGTAGCCATGACGCTCCTCGCATGCCGTGTCGCAGCCACAGGGCTATGCGACGGAGTTCACCAGTTGTCCTATACCTTCAATTGCTATGCGAATCTCGTCTTCCGCCTGCAGCGTAAAGGAATCAGGCGGTACGATCCCCGTGCCAGTAAAGAGTATGCAGCCGGCTTCAAAGGTGTTTTCGCGATACAGAAATTCAACTAGCTCTTTCGGTGAGCGCTTCATCTCGTTCAATTGCACGGTGCCGACGAAAGCGGACGCCGCTTTTCGAATGATCTCAATACTGATTTCGGTTGAAGATGGGAGGTAGTCAGGCTGCACAAGAATGCATGGACCAATCGCGCATGCGCCATCGTAGACTTTCGCTTGGGGGAGATAGAGCGGATTGAGCCCCTCGATGTCGCGGGAACTCATATCATTGCCTACCGTGTACCCGATAATTTTTGCCTTTGAATTGACAACCAATACCAGTTCGGGTTCGGGCACGGACCAGGCTGCGTCTCGGCGAATGCGGACCTTCCCGCCTGGGCCAATCACTTTGTTGGCAACAGACTTGAAGAACAGCTCTGGTCGTTCGGCGGAGTAAACACGTTCATAGAAATCTCCTCCCCCAACTTCCTTGCTTTCCTCCATGCGCGCATTACGGCTACGGAAGTAGGTCACCCCCGATGCCCAGACCTCCTGACTTCCAATGGGGGCGAGAATTTTGCTTGGGCGAGACACAACGTGTCCGGTAGCGACGATCTCAGCGAGATAGCCGTCTAAATCTGCCTGGTTTAGAAGATGGTCGAAGTTGTTCTCTGGAACGGCATACCAGTTCCCAGCAGATTCGATGTAGGGGCCGTTGTCGGTCTTGTAGAGCTTCATTGCGTGCCTCTCTGTTTGGGATGTCGCTTACGAAGTGGCCTCGACAGCAGTGGTCCATTCCCCGTTCAACAGACGCACGATGCCTAAAGGATTCGTGCGTCGCAACTCCTGTGGTAATAGCCAATCGGGAGCGTCCTGGTAGCAGACTGGTCGAACAAAGCGCAACATCGCGCGCGTCCCCACCGAAGTCGATCTAGCGTCCGAACTCGCAGGGTACGGGCCCCCGTGCATCATCGCGTGACCCACTTCCACGCCGGTTGGATAGCCGGCGAATAGCAGCCGCCCAACCTTGGTTCGAAGCTCATCAATGAGATCGCCCGCCTGCCGGAGGTCGGCTTCCGTGCCATGAACCGTTGCCGTAAGGTGGCCCTCAAGTAACTGGATCGCAGCCATCAGTTCTAGCGAGTCGTGATAGCTGACAAGCAGCGTCGATGGTCCAAAGATTTCTTCGCTGAGCTGTCTATCCGAGAGATACTCAGCAACCGCCACCTGAAAGAGTTTCACCTCGGCCGCTGCGCTGTGCTTCGGCCAGTCCCCTCCGGAGCAAGCCAAGAGCCTTGAGTCGGTAGCAGCTCTTTGGGTCGTGCGATCACGATAGGCTGAAGCCATTGCGAAGGTGAGCATGCCTGAGGGCGGCATGGCCGCCACTCCGTCCCGCAGAATGCCTAAGAATTTCTCTGTACTTTCACCTTCTGGAATAAAAACAAGACCCGGCTTGGTACAGAACTGTCCCGATCCTAGCGTGAAGGACGCAAGCAAACCCTTCGCTTCACCCGGCGCATCGAGCTCCATCGCCCCGGGAAGAATTACGAGAGGGTTCACACTTCCCATCTCCGCAAAACACGGAATGGGTACGGGGCGATCTGCAGCAACCCGCATCAAAGCCTTGCCGCCGGCTGCCGACCCGGTAAATGCCACCGCATTTACCAGGCGATGCCCTGCAAGCTTGGTTCCTACCTCGATGCCAGCATCGAATAGCAATGAAAACGTGCCTTCGGGCAGACAACAAGTGGATACAGATTGTTGAATGATCCGGCCCACAAGTTCGCTTACGCCGGGGTGCGCTGGGTGGGCTTTCACGATTACTGGACAACCCGCTGCAAGCGCGGATGCGGTGTCTCCGCCTGCCACCGAGAAAGCAAGAGGAAAATTGCTTGCTCCGAAGATCACCACCGGTCCGAGCGACTGAAGCATAGAACGAGCATCGGGTTTCGGCGATGGTTCTCGAGTAGGGTCGGCGGTGTCAATCCGCGCGTCTACCCACCAGCCGTCCTCCACCATCTTTGCAAATAAACGCAGTTGTCCCGTAGTGCGAGCGAGTTCACCGTTCAAGCGCTGGATCGGCAATCCGCTCTCTCTTTGTGCTCTTTTAACGATTAGCTCGGAATGCTGTTCAATTTGGTCTGCGATAAGGCGGAGAAACTCTGCTCGTCGGCTCGGAGCGAGAGAGCTGTACTCTGCAGCGGCTTCTGATGCAAGCGCCGCCGCGCGCTCGATCTCTTCCTCTGAAGTCGTCGTATAGGCGGGCTGCAACTGTTCGCCGTTCGATGGATCAATTCCATGAAACAATCGTCCGGCAGTTGAGCCAACGTTCTGTCCAATGAGCGACAACCCCAAAAGCTCAGTCGCGTGATTTGTTTCTTCCATTTCCAGGCTCGCCTTCAGCAAAAGTGCGTAGTCGCAGTGCCGTCCGAAAGAGTTGACGATGGTCAGACCATATGATTAGTATCTCTTGCATTGAAGACTGTCAATGAGAGAACGATTGGGCAGAGAATTACCCTACGATCTCTCGCTCCGTGGTTCTCCAGGATGAGAGGGTGCGACACTATGAAGGCTTGTGCACGATCGGACTGTGGCTTGTATAGCACTGCAACGATAGCGTTACTGGGTACCTTGGTATGTTCGGTCCCGGCTCAGACTGCCCCAGCCTTCCGAAATCCGACACTCCCTATTGAGCAGCGGGTTCAGGATCTTGTCCAGGTAATGTCACTGGAAGAAAAAGTGTCTCAACTGAGCCATACCTCAGACGCGATTCCTCGATTAGGTATCCCGGAATACAACTGGTGGAACGAAGGTCTTCACGGTGTGGCGCGCGCTGGTGTGGCGACCGTGTTTCCCCAAGCTATAGGCTCCGCAGCTACGTTTGACGAACCACTGGTGCACGACATCGCCTCTACGATCGGAACTGAGTTTCGCGCAAAATATAACGCGACAGTGGCTAAGGACGGCACAAGTCTCTGGTATCACGGCCTTACCACGTGGTCTCCTAATATCAACATTTTTCGCGATCCGCGCTGGGGTCGAGGTCAGGAAACATATGGTGAAGATCCATTTCTAACCTCCCGCATGGGAGTTGCCTTCGTCACGGGTTTGCAAGGAGACGACCCAAAGTACCTCAAGACCGTTGCCACGCCCAAGCATTTCGCCGTGCACAGTGGCCCGGAGTCAACGCGGCACGAAGTCAACGTTCAAGTGTCGCGCCATGATCTTGAGGATACCTATCTGCCAGCATTTCGCGCCGCAATCACTGAGGGCAAGGCTGCTTCCATCATGTGCGCCTACAACTCGCTTGACGGCGAACCTGCTTGCGCGAGTGACCTGCTACTGAACGAGCATCTCCGAAAGGACTGGGGCTTCAAGGGTTACGTCGTGTCCGACTGCGGGGCAATCGACGACGTTTTTCACGGACACCACTTCACCCCAACCATTGAAGCAGCAGTCACCGCGTCTATCCAGCGTGGGACTGACCTTATCTGTGGCGAGCCACCTCAAGATCGCGTCAAATATGAGCGCACGGCAATTTTGAATGCGGTTCACAGTGGGCAGCTTTCCGAGGCAACCATCGACACAGCGGTAAAGCGCCTCCTCACGGCTCGGTTCAGGCTTGGGATGTTCGACCCACCTGGCAGTGTTCCCTTTGAACACATTCCCCCGAGTGAAAATGATAGCGAAGGGCATCGGCGCCTCGCTCTGCGCGCCGCCCGCGAGTCGCTGGTGCTTCTGAAGAACGACAATCATCTTCTGCCTTTGAGCAAAATCTACCCTTCGATCGCGGTCATTGGTCCAAATGCGGACAGCTTGGATTCACTCGTGGGCAACTATAACGGAACTCCGTCTCACCCCGTAACGGTGTTGGCTGGTATTCGTAGCCGCTTTCCCCATTCGCAGATTCACTACGTTCAAGGCAGCGGTCTGGTCGGCCCCGTCGTTCGCCCCGTGCCGGAGTCCGTGCTGTTTACAGACGCGTCCCATGCAACACACGGGCTCAAAGCTGAATACTTTCGTGGCATCAGCCTCACCGGTGCGGTTGCCATGCACCGCGTGGATAAGACTATAAATTTTGCCTGGGGTTTTTCGGGCGTATCCCCGCAACTCGCACAGAATTACTCTGTGCGCTGGACCGGTGTGGTTGTTCCCGCAGAAACGGCTGATTACGTCGTCGGATTCACGGGACAGGACGGCTACCGCGTTTGGATCGACGATCAACTCGTGCTGGAAGATTGGTCGACGCATCGTCCAGCAACGACGGTCACAAAGCAAATTCCCCTCAAGCAGGGTCATGCATACAAGATCAAAATTGAATACTTTCAAACAGTGAGAGGCGCCGAGGCTAGGCTCCAATGGGGCATCCCTGGAACCGAGGAGAAGGCCGCCCTCGATGCCGCAAAACGCGCCGATCTAGTTGTTCTGGTGATGGGGCTTTCCGGCAGAGTGGAGGGTGAGGAGATGAAGATGCATGCCGATGGTTTCGCGGGTGGCGACCGCACGGCAATCGATCTTCCCAAGCCACAAGAGAATCTTCTCGAAAAGATATCGAGTTTCGGCAAGCCCACCGTGCTCGTTTTAATGAACGGAAGTCCGCTCTCTGTGAACTGGGCGCAGGACCACGTTGGAGCCATCATCGAGGCATGGTACCCGGGAGAATCGGGAGGCGAGGCTGTTGCCAGCGCTCTTGCTGGAGATTTTTCCCCGGCTGGGCGATTGCCTGTGACCTTCTATCGATCTGCTGGCCAGCTGCCACCCTTCGATGACTACTCAATGGAAAACCGTACCTACCGGTATTTTAAAGGGGATGTCCTGTATCCTTTCGGCTACGGTCTTAGCTTCACCGCATTCGCCTACAGTAATGCCATCGTCAAACCAGTCGAAGGTGCCGCTGAGGGAGACATTACGATCGCCGCCGACGTCGCGAATTCGGGAAACATGGCCGGAGATGAAGTAGTTCAACTTTACCTAACTCAAAACTCCGTTCCAGGCACTCCCCTACGCTCGCTCGAAGGTTATCGCCGCGTTCATCTAAACCGAGGCGAGAAACAAACGGTGTCTTTTCACCTCAACTCTCGAAATCTGAGTGTGGTTGATCAACAAGGCGTGCGCCGCCTCATACCAGGAACCGTGCATGCATGGATCGGAGGTGGCCAACCCTCGGGCACCTCGTCCGCACAGCCAGCAACGGGAGTAGGCATCGACTTCCACCTCAACGCCACAGGAGTTTTACCTAATTAACCCATCTGCGGCGAGCTCAGTCACTGGACAAGTTGTCACCAGTTCTAAGTTCTCGACGATGGAAAGGCCACGAAGGGCTCATGAATTTACGCGAAACGGCAAAAGATCTATTTCTTGAGACACTTCGCCACCTCAGCATTGAGGAGGCAATGACGGTGCGTGTAAAGATATCCGGCACCACATTGTCGGTGGGAAGATACGAGTACAACATCGCAACGTTTCGCCGCGTTTTCCTCGTGTCGATGGGCAAAGCTGCAGTTCCCATGTTGGACTCGATGCTCTCCAGGGTCGGGCCGCTCTTACGCAATGACCAGGAGCTTCGCGGCATCGCCGTAGGCAGCTCGCTACCATCAAAGGCCGATCCTCGTGTTCAATATCTTAAGGGCGATCATCCTTTGCCAGGCGTTACATCGCAACATGCCGCGGACGCCATTTTACGATTACTGTCACAAAGCGATTCCGAAACCCTCGTACTGTTCCTAATCAGCGGTGGCGCTTCAGCGATGGTCGAGATGCCACTTGATCCGACAATAGCGCTCGAGGAGTCGACCGCATTCCATAAGGCACTTGTGCATTCCGGCTTGCCCATTCAGCAGATGAACGCTTTGCGTAAACATTTCTCCCGCGTGAAAGGAGGAAGATTGGCAGTTGCGGCGCATCCCGCAACACAATCTACCCTTCTGATTTCAGATGTGCCCAACAATCTCTTGCATATCGTAAGCTCGGGCCCTTCCCTGCCCGACCCGTCCACGGTCAGTGAATGCCGGAAGATTCTTCGTGATCACCGGGCATCTCTGCAACTATCACCCGACCTATTGCACTTCTTTGAAGCAGCTTGGTTGGAGGAGACTCCAAAAGCCGATCACCCCGCCTTTCGTAAAGCGGCATGGACGTCTCTGCTGTCAAGCGACGATCTATGTAGTATCGCTGGAATGTTTGCCGCTTCACGTGGTTTTCATGTTGTCGTGGATAACACCTGCGACGACTGGGACTATCGAGAGGCGGCTCCCTATCTGCTTGAAAAACTACGTAGCCTTCGGGAACAATATCCTCGCATATGCTTGCTGTCCGCCGGCGAGCTTTCGGTTCCACTCACGAAGCTGCATGGAACAGGTGGCCGAAACCAGCAGTTTGCACTTGAATGCGCCAAGCTCCTCGCTCGGGACGGTTTGCATGGGACCGTACTTAGCGGTGGATCCGACGGCGTGGACGGCAACAGTTCTGCGGCCGGCGGCGTGTGTGACGAAACCACAGCTAGTCGTGCGGAGGCTGCGGGGTGGAACATGTGGAATGCGTTGGAGCGGTTCGATAGCTTTCCCTTACTCGAGGCCATCGGCGACGTGATCATGACTGGGCCCACGGGCAACAATGTGCGTGACCTTCGGATCCTGCTCTCCGAATAGCATTCGCGGCGCTCATACTTGCTACAGCACAAGCCGCAACAACGATGGACTCCTGCTTACGATGGCAACTGCCATAGACATGAGAAGTGCTAACGCGATGCTGTGCACCAGCAGAACGCGCAGAATCGTGCCTTCACTGCCGTAGGATCCAACGGCTGTGCTCGCAACTACCAGACTCTGTGGGGCAATCATTTTGGCCATGACGCCGCCAACTGAGTTGGCTGAAGCCATCAGCTCCGGGGGGATTCCCAGTTGTAATGCTGTAAATTTCTGTAGGCTTCCGAACAATACATTCGACGAAGTGTCGGATCCAGTGAACGCGGTGCCCATCCAGCCGATCAAAGTTCCGAAAAACGGATAAAGCAGACCGGTTCGAGCGAATGCCAGTCCCAGGGTCGCATCGAGCCCAGAAAATCGGATCACAAACGCAAACGCCATCAGGGCCGCAATCGTGAGCACCGTCAATCCGACGGAGGTCAACGTCTTACCCAATACGGCCAGGTAGGTACGTGGCCGTAGCTTCATGCTGGCTGCAATTAGTAGCGAAGAGAGGAATATTCCACTTCCCGTCGCTGACAGCCAGTTGAAGACAAATACCGCAGTTTCAGCGGTAGGCTTTGCAACGATAGGAGCGGTTCGAAAGACCAGGAGATCCAATCCGGGAACGGCCGTGCGCCACGTTGTCCGCGCATCGATCCATCTGTTGAACTGTGGGATCCCCCAGAGGACAACAAACACTGTGAGTATGACCCACGGAACCGAGGCCCCCCAAACGTCTGCCCTCGACGTTACATTGCGTGATACTTCGAAGTCGTTTACCTGGTGGAGCGTCTGCAGATTTGGGTCGAGAATTTGCGAGGGTTTCCAAAACCTCAGAAAAGTAACAAAAATTCCTAAGCTGATCACTGACGCAGTGATGTCGACCAGCCATGGACCATGAAATACGCCGACAAGAAGCTGTACCGTCGCGAAGCTAACGCCTGCGACCAGAATTGCCGGCAGCACCTCGTACATTTTGCGGAAGCCTGCATACGCCCATATTAGCCAGCAAGGCACAGCGATGCAGAACGGAAACAGCAGAAAGGCCATCACTCGCGTGAGCAAGAGTGTGTCAAGGCCGGTCACCCCGTGTAGAGCTATTACCGGAATTCCAAGCGACCCGAACGCGACCGGTGCTGTGTTCGCAAGCAGTGCCAGCTTTGCCGCCTGTAGCGGGCGAAACCCCAAACCGATCAGAATGGTTCCACACACCGCCACTGGTGTACCAAATCCCGATATACCTTCGAAAAACGCACCAAACAAAAATGCAATCAATATCAATTGCAGGCGGCTGTCACTGGTTATATTCACAAGGCAGGCCTGAAGAAGGCCAATGCGGCCTGCCTTCACAGCGAGTTGGTAAATAAACAGCACAGGGAGCACAATCCAAAAGATCGGGAATATTCCATACGCGGCACCATAAAGCGCGGCCGGCCCGGCTAGCGATGCAGGCATATGGAAAAGAATCATCGCGGTCAGGAGTGCTACTACCAGTGAAATGAGAGCTGCCAAATGCGCACGGATCCGCAACCCTGCCATCAAGGCGAACAGCAAAATCAGGGGCAGTGCCGCGCAAAGTGCCGAAAGCCACCAGCGTCGCATCGGATCATAACCTTGGAACCAGCTTCGCCCAACTCGAAGCGATGCATCGAGCCCACTCCCCTGCCATGCCAGTGCCATTTGTATGCCTTTTAGTAGGTTTTGCGTGTATTCGCGCTCACTAGCTTCGCAATCGACGATTGTCTGTGCAGCAGAAGCATAGTAATATGGCCATACCAATGTCAATGCCAAGTATGTATATTCAGTAAGTCCAATTGGATACACACTTCCACGCTGCTGGTTGCTAAGGTTAGACATCACTACTGCAGAGGAACTTTGCCACATGCCGAAGCGCACAGCGCCGCCGGATCAAACGAACTCCAAGATTCGGCGAGTAGAAAAAACATCGATTAGCGAAGAGATCGCAAATCAGATCATGAACCTCATCGCCACCGAGCAATTGAAGCCCAGGCAGAGGCTTCCGTCGGAGCGGGAACTCTGCATAGCGTTTGGCGCGAGCCGCTCTTCCTTGCGCGAAGCAATGCGCTGCCTCGCCATTGTCGGAGTGCTCGACGCCTACGTCGGCGGAGGCACCTCAGTTGCTCAGGACGGGCAGAAGTTTCTGGCTAAGATTCTTGAATGGCGGCTGATTTCGGAAAAGCACGACATAGAAAACTTGCTCGAGGTCCGCATTGGTCTCGAGGGCATTGCTGCCGCCAGCGTTGCGCGCGACCATAGCGAAGTCACCATGGAAAAGTTGGAATCTCTGGTTGAACGGATGCGCGAAACCTTGTCTGATCCAAAACAGTTCACTAGCAACGACTTGGACTTCCATACTGCTATCGCCGAAGCCTCTGGGAACAAGCTCTTGTGGGACATGATCATGATGATTCGCACGCAGCTCGCACATGGCATGTCGCGTGTCCTGTCCCTGCACCACGCCATACCCTTATCGTTTGATGAACATAAAGCAATTCTCCAGGCGATTGGCCGTGGTGATCCATCCGCTGCCCGGCAAGCCATGCAGGCACATCTCAATGCAGCTCTACTGCGCTATCGCGACACTGCCGGCAGCGCGCCCCGCGAGAAAGGGATTCCAGTCCGGCGCGGTCGTGGGGTACCTCGGAAACTCACAAGCGTGACCGCGAGAGCAAAACGGAGCGACTGACTCAGGACGAACCCCCCGACGTCTAGACATACTTGATCAATCCCATGAAACCGTAATCCATGTGCAGTTGCATATGGCAATGGTAGAGTGTGTTTCCCGGGTTGTTTGCGATGAAGTCCACCGAAATTTGGTCGAGCGGCATCATGTTTACCGTATCCTTCATCAGACCGCTTACAGCTTTATCGTTGATACGAACCACTTCGAATGAATGCCTGTGCAGGTGTATTGGATGCTGGTCCGCACCGAGGTTTTGAAGCTGGAGACGATACCGTTTTCCCTTTTCCACGAGCAGCGGTTCAACGTCTGGCCACGATTTCCCATTCACCGTCCAGGTATCGAACTTCGAATCATTCAGCGGCCCAATATCCATGAACTTCAAGTCGAATATCTTGTCCGGCTCCCGCGCGGCCGCAGAAGACGCAAAGACCGAATAATCCCATACCGTGGCCGAAGGATCTTTCCATACTGGCGGACCCGATTTCCCGGCATACTCCACCACGATTCCCAAACCCATTTCGCGAGACTTCTGCAGCGTCGCACCCAGCACCCAAACCCCCGGCTGACTCATCTCGACCAGGCAGTCAATGCGCTCTGCCACCCCCAGCGACAGCACCTCCACCGCTTGCGGCGAAGGAACCGGATTGCCATCCATCGCAAGCACTTTGAACGTGTGCCCAGGCAACGAAAGCACTACATTCTCAGTCGCACTCGCGTTCAATAGATGGAGCAACACCTTCTCGCCCGCTTTCACCTGCAGCGGCGCGCCCGCGCCCAGACGGTGTGCATTGACCGTAGCGTACTGGTAGCCAACATCCGAGCCCGAAGTCGCTGGATGATTCGCCGAACTTTGTTGCATCACCGAAGCCATCGGGACAAAAGAGGGCTCCCAGTGATGGATCGCGAGATAAAATTCCTGATCGTAGCTGCCAAAGGTTTGTCCTCCTTCCACAATCAGAAATCCAAATTGACCGGTGTACGTGCTGAGCGAGAGGTCGTCGTAAGCGGAAGCGTGGGTGTGATACCACCGGGTCCCGGTTGGCTCAGGCGTCAGATGATAGCGCTGAGTCGCACCTGCAGCGATCATCGGCGAGCCCTCTTCCATCGCACCGTCGTTTTCCACGTCCGTCGGTAATCCATGCCAGTGTACGAGTTCCGAATGGCCGCTCTTGTTCACGACATCGATCGACACCGGAGCGCCACGCTTCAATCGCAACATTGGTCCCGGCACGCTCTCGTTATACCCAATCGTCTTAACCACCACCCCAGGAGAGATCTCCAAACTGCAGGGTCCGATTGTCAGCATGTGATCCGCCGGTTGGAGGCTCGGCTGCGCGATTGCCACGCCGTTCGTTGCTACGGGTTCGCCTGTTTGCGATTGTAATTTTTGCGCCATCATTTTGGCTGCGAACACTGTTGCTCCAGATGCCAGGAACTGTCGTCGATTTAACATAACCTTCTCCTTTGATCTGGATGTCTAGAAAACGCCCTACCCGAGTCGCGCGTTCCAGGCTTCAAGGAAGTGAGAATGCCACATACACCCCGCCGGTAGGCGTACTGTGGTCGCGTCCGCCTCCCGAAGCCACAACAATGTATTGCTTTCCATCAATGGCATAGGTGGACGGCGTCGAAAGGGCGGAAAACGGGAGCTGTGTCTCCCAAAGGAGGTGGCCCGTTGACTTGTCGTAGATTCGTAATTTCCTGTCATAGACACTGGCAGCGATAATCAGCAAACCGCCTCGGGTAACTACGGGGCCACCAAAGTTTTCCGTGCCGGTATCTTTCATGCCCTTCGCGACCAGCGCGGGATACTCTCCGAATGGAATCTTCCATAGATAGGCACCCGTATTGAGATCGATGGCGCTCAGTGTGCCCCATGGGGGCGCTACTGCGGGATATCCATCAGGGTCAACGAACATCTTGTAGCCCGTTGTGTTGTAGCCAGAGGTCGCGGTTCCCGCCGAACCTTCATCGGTCTCGCGCTGCAACAGGTAGTTAACGATACTCTTCCTCTTTGCCACTTCCAGGTTAGAGAACGAGGGCATGCGACCGCGGCCATGGTCTAACAAATCTTCCATTTGGTCTGCGCTCATCTTCTTTTCCACCCCGATAAGCGACGGTATGGCCGGCGGCGAACCTGTGCGCAGCTGCCCATGACACGACGCACACTGTTGGAGGTAGGCTCCCTTCCCAGTGTTCCCTGCGGCACCCTTTGCGAGACTTTCGGTTAAAGCGGTGTCATTGGAGTTGATATAGATGATGTGGGTTTTAGGGTCGAAGGCGGGACCGCCATATTCAGCCCCACCGATCCAGCTGGGAAACATGACGGTATCTTTGTCCACCCGATTCGGAGTGAACTGGCCGTTGCTAATCATGGAGCGAAAGCGTTGCAAGGCCCACTCGTGGATTTCGGGGGTTCGGTTGGTGAGCATGTCCTCGGTCAAAATTTGTCTGGCAAATGGCTCCGGCATCGCGGGCAGGGTCTGCTCAGAAGCCGTGATTTCACCGGGCACTGTGCTCGCGGGATATTGCTGAGTTTTCATCGGAAAAAGCGGCGTGCCGTCGGTCCGATTGAAAACGTACAGATAGCCCTGCTTCGAGGTTTGCGCAACGGCCGGTATGTTCCTGCCGTTGCGTCGCAGCGTTACTAACGCCGGAGGGGCAGGAAAATCCCTGTCCCAAAGATCGTGATGAATGCCTTGAAAATGCCATAGCCGGTCACCTGTGGAAGCGTTCAGCGCGATAACAGAGTCAGAAAAAAGGTTGTCGCCGATTCGATCCGCTCCATACCAGTCTGTTGCTGGTGAGCCTGTCGGCACATAGACAATCCCCCTCTTCTGGTCAATCGTCATGCCGGTCCAGTTGTTGGCCGCGCCACTGTACTTCCATGCGTCCTTCGGCCAGGTTTCGTAACCGAATTCGCCAGGATGGGGGATGGTGTGAAACGTCCAGCGCAGCTTACCGGTGAGGCAATCGAATGCCCGGATATCTCCTGGAGCAGCGGGAAGTTGCTCCGGCTCTGCGCCACCGATAATGATTAAGTCCTTGTAAATTGCGCCTGGGCTGGTTGCATAAATCGAGACGGTCTTAGGGTCGTCGCGAAGCCCCTCGCGCAAATCGATGCGGCCAGAGTCGCCGAAGCTCAAAATTGGCTTACCCGTGGTCGCATCAAGCGCGTAAAGATAATTTGCGATCGGCGCAAAGATGCGGGGATGTATTCCATGTTCCCAATACGAGACACCACGTTCCGGTCGCGCGCCATGTACTCCAGATGAAAATTTCCAAATCAACTTACCAGTCAGAGCGTCGAGCGCAATCACACTCTTTTGAGGAGAATATCCGTAGACGACGCGCTTCACGATCAACGGGTTCGTTTCCAGACCCCCGATCTCGCCGGTGTCATAGCTCCAAGCCACCTTGAGCTGTGCCACGTTTCCCTTGTTGATCTGAGCAAGCGGCGAGTAGTGAGTATTGTCGGGTGTGCCACCGTAGACTCCCCAGCCCAAATTTTGTTTTGATTTTTCATGGGACTGACCATAAGCTACATCTCGAACTGGAGCCGCAAACACTGCAATTGCCGCCAGAATCGCGACCGCGCAAACGACTCTTGCCGCGCACTTGACCCGTTGCTGATGCACCCTAACTCCTTGCATTCCGTTCTTACTTTCCATAGACCGGCATCTCGCCCGCTATCTTCGTTCGCAACCGATAAATACTGTGCGTGGCGGTTATGTAGAGGGTTTTGCCGTCTTCTGCCCACGCCAGGTTCGCCGCTACTTCAGGCAGTTTGATTTGACCCAGCACTTTGCCTGCTGGGGTGAGAATCCGAATTCCCCCCGGCCCTGTGCTCCAGATGTTTCCGACCGAATCTACCTTTAACCCATCGGGGACGTTCGTGTTCGGATCGTCTGGGTAGCTAATCAGCTTGCTGCCGTTTGTCAGCGTGCCGTTCACGCCGACGTCATATCGCATCACAAACTTTTGCGGCCCTGAGTTTGATATGTAGATCACTTTGCCATCGGGCGAAAATCCGATACCGTTAGGCTCAGGAAGATCACGCACCACCGCAGTCAACTTCCCGTCGGTATAGCGATACACTCCACTAAAGGGCAGCTCTTTCGCTGGGTCCTTGTCGAGTCCCGCGAGGCCAAAGGGCGGATCGGTAAACCACAAAGCTCCATCCCGATCAAATACAAGATCGTTGGGACTATTGAATCGCTTCCCTTCGAAGCGTTCGAGGTACGGATGCATTTTAAGTTGACTATCGAGGCGAACGATCCTTCGCAAACCGTGTTGAAGCATCAGAACGCTTCCGCCCTGATCCGTCGCCATCGCATTTGAGCCGCTGAACGAGCCGGGGGGAGAGGGGTTAAGGCCGCCCGCGTGATCGATCAGCAGCGTTACCTTCCCATCCGGAGTAACCGCATACATCCGATTTCCCACCAAGTCTGAAAACCAAAGGCGACCCTCGCGCCACATGGGCCCTTCAACAAACTCAAATCCGCTCGCGACTCGAGTGATCTTCTCGCCAGGTTCTACCAACGCATCCAGTCCGCCGTCCAACCGCACGATGGCGGGTGAAGGGGACGGCGCAATCTGCGCCCCTCCTTGTATCGGAGTATTGAGCGCAATTGCGAATAGAGAAGCGGAAGCCCCATAACCAACCCGGCGAAGCATGCGCATCAGCATGCCTCCGTCAGGAGCACTAGATAATCCTTATTCGTTACGGTGTCTTCGATCAGCGGCCAAACTTTCTGGTGGGTATCGGAATGGATCCAAAGCTGGCGTTTCTTTTCGCTCTCATACGTTAGTTGAAACCGGTAATTGATCCCGTTCGGAGGAGCCGGCCTTCCCTGGATCACAGAACGAAGCTTCAGCATCTTCAGGTCAACATAGCCATCGAACTGTTTGGCCGCCGGCTTGAACTTGTCATGAAAGCCGGCGAGCATTTCCGATTCGCGGGCCGGATCAACAGCCAAATCGCAATATAGAACGATCGGTTGCGCTGCATCTGTGTCGTGAGGCGTCATCGCCCATGCAGGGGCGGCGAACGTAATAAAGCGTCCCGCTCCGAACAGCGCTCCCAGCCTAAACAACGAGCGACGATTCATATCTACCCCTTTCACAAATAATCTGGATTAGCGTTTTGGCATTGTCGCCTGGATGAATGCTTCTTTGGCGGCCATGTCGCGCGCCACACCAATCACCATTAACTCCAATGGAGCGTTGCCATTGTTGGCAAACGCTTTTCGCTGTCCTAGCCGGACTGGAATCGCGTCGCCCGTTTTGATTGGCGCGGTCTTGCCATCGACGGTAACTTCACCGTTACCCTCCAGAACGTAATAGACCTCACTCATGTCAGGCTGTGCATCCGGACCCGCCGATGTTCCGGGCGGAAGGAGTAGGTGATCGATATAAGACCACGAAGTGAAAAACACACTTGGTTCCAGGACGCGACGGTATTTCACCGTGCCGGTCCCGTCACGAAAAGCGGGAACATCTTTCAGGAGCGAGCGATCCAGATGCATGGTGATAAACGTAGGGACGGGATCTAGAGAAGCACCGACCCGCGTATCTCCAAGGTTGAACATGTCGTAAATTTTCGTTAGTCCGACGTTTATATTGAGCCATTGCACCGGCTTGTCGGTCGCGTTGTAGATGCCGTGGGAATGGCCAAGCCGTGCAGGTGCGCCAGAGCGCGCAGTTAACAGCGACGTTCGTCCGTCAACCGTAAACTGCGCCTCACCGTCGAGGATGATGAACATTTCCTCGCATCGGTTGTGAAAGTGAGCCCCGATCCCGCTCTTTGGTTGAATGACCCCTCGGTGCAAGAAGATCAGATTCGTGTCCAGCGCGTCGGTACCGAGAAGCGGTCCGAAGTCCATTGAACCCGCACCCTGATGTACCGCTTCGATGTGCCGATACTTCGCGGGATCTGTGTGCACAACCGTCTGGGCGCCTGCTATTCCTGTCACCAATGGCAGCAACAAGATCAATGACCAACACCGTCCATACCGCTTTGTAAACAGAAATGGCATTAAAAACGTCCTCTCTTGGACCACGCCAGGTGTAGTTTTTACTGATTGGGCTCTATCGACGCGGATCAACGTTTCGCTTTTCTGTGATCTCTTCTGCGAAAGGTCCTGGGAATCTTTCTTTGCCTGTCGTGTGTCCGAAGAAGTCCGTGTCAAGATGATCGAATACTGGAAGCTTCACTAAATCCGTGGGATAGGTCAGAGTGAGCTCTAGAGTGTCAGGATCAAAGGACGCCTTTATGTCAACAACTTTTCCGTGTTTGTCCCAGTCATGCTCTTCCTGCCACATCGCCAGATCAAGCCACTGCTCCGGGACATCGTCTACCTGATAAGTAGTCGGCCCGGTCACTCTCAAGTACCCGCCAAAATAAGGCATTTTGCTGAAGACGTTGCCATCCGAGTGGTTAGTTGTTGTAGTGAACTGAATTGCTTCTAGCCCGATCGAATGGAAGACATTGTTGTAAATCTGGTTGTTCCATCCATCAGCCGTGTGGCCGTAGCTTCCGATCAGGCGCGGCGCCGCTAGACCGGTGGTCATCGATATCCCGGCTCGGCAATCAAGAAACAAATTATTTGCAACAATCAAGTTGTTTGTGTCGCGGATAAGCACTCCGGCTGTGAGTCCGGAAAAGATGTTGTTATCTATCTCATTGGGCAACGCGGTTGCTTCTATATGAATTGCGTGTGGATTGATTTCACCCGGGATGTCTGCAAAGATGTTTCCCGTTAAACGGGTGTTCTCATTCACCGTGTCGAGCCACACTCCGTTCGCATGCCTGATATGGCGAATAACGTTTCTTC
Organism: Granulicella sp. L46; assembly: GCF_009765785.1. Classification (GTDB taxonomy): domain Bacteria; phylum Acidobacteriota; class Terriglobia; order Terriglobales; family Acidobacteriaceae; genus Granulicella. The sequence goes on along the minus strand of NZ_LMUT01000025.1, from coordinate 429,024 downwards.
GAAACAGGAGATCCACGGCGTTGTGCAACTTCATCGCCGCCGACTCGGACATGCCCGCGGCATCTTGCCAGCCAATCCATTCGAAGAGGTTGTCCTCTACGAGGACGCCATGTAAGCCCCCTGGATTTCCCGCTCCACCTAGACCCTCGATACCGCAATATCGAAAGGTATTATGACGCACGACGTCGAAGCCGAGAGTTTCGGGTGGCATCGTTGCATCCCACACCTCGTCGCCAATATCCAGACCGATCGAGTTCGCCCACTCGAACGTATTGTCTTCGAAGATCCAATGATGGCCCCGGTTGGTCGACACTAGGCCGCGCTGTGGCATCGGGAATCCATTCCCCGCATATTGAAACTCAATGCCTTTGACTCGGATATATCCAAGACCGCGCTGAGACGGAGAGAACACTGTCTCCTTCGTCGTGATCTCTATTTTGTGACCCTCCGGATTGGCATCGTTGTTGAGCCGGATGTGCAATGCCATCCCGTTGTTCTCAATCCATACGCGTCCTGCGGCGCCGCCGATCTCGTCATAGAGGTTGTTCTGCGGTTCCTCAACGATGGTGGCGTTCACCGCGCGCGACCCAGGCCGAGGAGGACCAGCCGGATCTGCAAGATCTGCAAAATTATCGACCTGAGTGAGCGGTTTACCGTCCACGAACACCAGCCCGCGGTGCCTGTAGTAGGTCGCCAGATTCAGACTCGTGCGAAGCCACGGCATGTTGTATCCCGGCTGTCCCGGCGGATGATTCCCTACCGATACTAGGTACGCTTTCTGTTGCGGGACATTGAGGAGCCCGAAGGGGTTGTAGCCACCAAAGAGATTGCCGTCGAGTTTGGTTTGGAAAATTTGGGGGTCGCCCTTATGGGGGCCACGATAGGTAAAGCCTGTCGAAGGCTCCCATGCGGTAACGATTGCAGCTCCAGACACGATCACATGAGCGTTGGGAGCGGCCTCATAACTGATCACTTTGTCCGGTCCTGTTCCTCCTCTCGCCGGATCGACACTCTCCCGGTAAAGGCCTTCTGCGATGACCACCCGCTCCCCGGGCAGAAGCACCTGCGCCGCTTTGCTAATAGTTCGGAAAGGCCTCTCTTGCGTGCCGGGATTCGCGTCGTCTCCGTTGGAGGCACTCACGTAGTAGGTCTTCGAAAACGTGAGCGGCTTCTCCCAGAAATGAAATTCACTACCGTTAGGAAGCGTCGTGTCCGAAGCAGCGTATGCGCTAACTCCAAGGCAGCACAATGCGCTTAGGAGAAGCAGCGATCTAGTTCTTGAATATAATGGCATCGTAACCTCTGACTCCTACGTAGTGGGGAGATATTGAATTTGAAGACGCGTGAATCGACGACCTGGCATTTCGCACTGTCAATGCATTAGAACGTGATCTTCGCAGCAAACTGCAGGTTCCGCGGGGAATAGGAAGGGTTAGTCTGAGTGATTTTGCCGAATGCGGAATTTGGAGCCGCTGGCGCTGTGCACGTTGGCGCTCCCGGGTGCAGCGTATAACTACATGACGGAGTGAAGGCGTTGGTCTGCGACGCTCCGGCCGCGATGTAATATGCAGGTGTGTTCGTTAGATTGAAGGACTCAGCGCGGAGCTGCAGGCTGACCCTGCTCGTTATGCGAAAATTGCGAAAGATCGAAACGTCGAGATGCTGGAAATGAGGTCCATAAAGTTGATTCCGACGTTCATTTCCGATCACGCCGGGAGCTGGCTGCACAAAGGCTGTCGTATTGAACCAGTGGTTGATCCCGGGATTCTTTAGGATCGGATTGGCGATCTGCATGGGCCGATCAGTGCCGCCGCCCAATCCGGACTTGAACACGCTTTGGCTGAACGTAGTCGATGCGTCGGTAACCGTAAACGGATTTCCGGTATTCCAGATGTACACAATATTGAACTGGTAACCAGTCAGCAACGCTCGGCTGAAGCGATTCCAGCCCTTACCCCAACTTGATGCATAACTCGCGGTGAATGCTGTGCGCTGCCTCAGGTCTAAATCGCTATTGCCGTAATCAACTGACGAATAGTCATATGGATTCATGTTGCCGAAGCCGGACGCACCTTCATTGCTGATGCTTGAAACATTGTCCATATCGTGAGAAAAGGTATAGTTCGCCTGGAAGCTCAGTCCGTTTGAGTATCGCCGCTGAAACGTCAATTGCAGCGCGTGATAACTCTGCGTACCGCCGTCGGTCCAGTATTTGACCGACCCAATGTTGGGGTAGGTCGCGAAGGTGGGCCGATTCTGCAAGACCAGCTCAGCGGGGGTGTAAAGTGCGGGGTTTGGAACATTCATGTCATATAGGGGCGCAGGAACGTGCCGACCCAGCGCCCCCACATAGGCAATGGTGAAAACGTTCAGATGAAACTGACGTTCCACCATCAAGTTGAATTGTTCTGCCATGCCGTTTTTCAAGTGGCGATCGACACTCGTAAAGCTAAGGCCCGGACTGTTGATGTTTTGGACGGTCGGAACTGGCATTCCCTGATCAAATCTTGTTGGCGCAGTCGGAATGGTGCTGCACAATGGCTGTACTTGCGTCGCCGCGATGCTTCCTGCGGCCGCTCGCTCTGCCTCAATCTCCACTGCTATGTCTGACCCGCAGTTCGGATTAAATGTTGAGTTGAAGGGAATGTTCTTCATGGTAGCCATCGTCGTCATTGTTCCTGGGTAGAAACTGATGCCGAAGCCACCACGTACTACTGTCCCAGGCAAGACAGAATAGGCAAATCCCACGCGCGGCGAAAAGTTGCTGTAGTCTGTCTGCACCCCGGCCGTTGCTCCGACGCCATTCTCGCCCGCGACGTAGAGCTGCTCATTGAAGGGGTCAAAGTTGGATTGATAATTATGCGCTTCCGTGAATGGCGTAAATATGTCATATCGAGCGCCATAATTTAGGGTGAGTTTCTCATTCACACGCCATGTGTCTTGGGCGTAGAATCCGGGTTCCCAAACACGATAATCAGGAGTATTCAGGTTCACCGTTCGTTGTTCGGTGGTGAAGGCTCCAACCAAAAACGATGCCAATCCAGCCGATGTTGTCGAGTCGCCGGGAACAGAGAATGTGTAGTTGCTGTTCGCGCTGATGCTTTGCAAGACGCGCACTTGCCGCCGAATCAACACTGCTCCGAATTTCATTGTGTGACGGCCGTGTGTATAGCTCAGATTTCCGTAGTACTGATAGGTTCCGGTCAAGTTTTGGAGCGGTTCATACTCGCTGTCACCGAGAGGCGACAGGCTATTGCTGAAGGTTAGTACTGGAAGAGCGCTGCTCGCCGGTCCGTAGTTCACATTCGTCGGAAATCCGAAGGCTGTCGCCGCATTCGTTCCCTGGTTCGGTGCGGACGCTGTATTGTTGACACGATCGTAGGCGGCCTTCAATTCAAGCAGAAAGTTGGGCGTAAATACATGGATGTAGTTGAGCTGATAGCTATACGCAGTGTTCAGCGCTGGCCCGCTATATCCGTTTGGGCCATTACCTGGGCTCAGGACCAGACCACTGAAGTCAACCGAAGGCATATTGGCTCCGATATATGTGCTTACATAGTTCATCGTGAATCGCCCGAAGACTGAATTAGAACTATTGAAACGGTGATCAACGCGCGCGTCTCCAATATTTGAAGTTTGAGTATTCACGGGAACATACACATAATTCAGTTGCGTCGCGTTCGCTCCGCCCGTGTTCGGTAGCGGATAGAACTTGAAGTAGTTCACTGCAATCGGATCTACCGGATATGGCGCGGTCGCCGGATCTGCATCCTTGATCCCTTCTGGACCAGCCTCCTGCTCTGCCAGCGTCGGTACTGTATTCAAAACTGGATTCTTCCCTTGTGTCTGCGTGAAACCTTCGTAAGCTACAAAAAAGAAAGTTCGCCCTCTGAAGATTGGACCGCCTACGCTTCCACCAAAATCGTTCTGCCGCAATGCCGCTTTCGGACTGAACGGCGTGAGCTCATTGGGAGTTGGGTTGAAGGGGTTGCGCGCGTCAAACACCGTGTTCTTTATGAACTCAAACGCGGAGCCGTGCAGCGAATCGGTGCCAGACTTCGTAAGTACGCTGATGATGCCGCCTGGTGCGCGGCCCACCTCGGGCGCGTACTCATTCGTCTGCACGGTGACTTCTTCAATCGCATCGATCGGCGGCTTCACACCGATCGTTCCGATTACACGCTCGTTGTTGTCAGTGCCATCGATCAGCTCGTTATTGAGCGTGTCCTGCTGGCCATTTACTGAAAATGAGCTGGTTTGACGACGGTCGTTCGGGCGACCGCCGCTGGACAATCCGTTCGGATTCGACGCCTCATTCGCTCCCGCTGTAAACGTGATCAGGCTTGTTAGGTTGCGCGTCGGCAACGGTAGATCAGCCGCAGCCTGTTGACCGATCGTTGTCTGCATCGTCGAGCTGTCTGCCTGCAATAAGGGCAATTCACTCGTAACTTTGACCGTTTCTCCAACGGCGCCGGGCTGCATGGCCGCGTCGGCCCGACCATGATCGCCACCTTGCAATCCGATATCTGGAATTTCAAACGTTTTAAATCCCGGCGACTCCACCCTCACGGAATAATGCCCCGGCTGGAGAAATGTGAAACCGAAACCCCCTTCACCGTTACTTTTCGCGACCTGGGAAACATGCGTATCTACGTTCGTGAGAGTCACAGTCGCGCCTGGAATTGCCGCACCCGTTGAATCCGTGGCCGTGCCTGTTAAATCTGCTGTAGCGACTTGGCCAACTGCAACGCCGCAAAGAGTTGCCGCTACCAAAGCTAAACCGAGAAGCCGCATTAGTTGGCTGCTGGTCTTTTCAATGAGATTTTCCGCGCGACATACAAATTTAGCTTCGGGTTTCATATGTTTTTCTCGAATAACTACACGTTGTGCGGGTTTCCGCTGTTATCGTTGAGCCCTTCCCTCGGCATGTTCGGCTACGGGAGGGCCTCCTCAGATCCCGGCTTGCCTCGAAAAGAACAACACTGTCTTGCATATCCACTTTTGCTTTCGTGACTAACCCTTACTGCTTGATTGCAAACCGATACACGTTGATACTGATCGGGGCAACCGATATATCCTCTTTGGCATTGACCACTTGCTCGGTCACGGTGACCTCCGCAGGTTTTCCCACCGAGTTGACCGCTGTCACGGTCTGGCCTGTAAGTGTCCACACAGTTCCATCCGTGGAGAGCGTTCCTCCCCTCACCAACGGCACCAGTGACTGCGTACTATTGGTGGGGTTCACTACGCCAAGGGTTAAAAACTTCCCGTCCTCGGTAGTTGTTGCAATCACATCAAGGGGATAGGTCGGACTGCCCGCGTTGACCTTAGGTTGCTCACCGCCGATCGGCCACTTGGGTGCCGGCTGTGGTGAGTTACCATCCAACTCCACCGGTATATTTGCGAGATGATCGCGGTAAAGTTTGAACATCAACCCATTCGCGTTGTATTCCGCGCGAGTGTTGTTGTAGTCCAGCGTCGAAAGTCCCATCGTGAACGCCGACATCTTCATGTCACTGGTGTGGCGGAACATCTCCTGGAGCACTTCCGCATAAGCCAGCGCCAGCTTTAGATTGCTCGGACCGCCGGTATATGCCCATTCATCCATCGACAAAAATAGGTTCTTCTTCGCAATCTCCGGGAAGCGAATCTTATAGTCGTCCCATTCTTCAGCTTTCTCGCGTACCCGGTTGGATGGATGGCGAATCCACTCCACCTGCGTCTCCTCCACCGGTACGTAGCCCCAGCGATGTGGTGGAGTTGAAATTCCATTCCTCGCATACGGTGCAATCGTGATGTCGAAACGGGTGCCCATCCGCGCGTACCAATGCTCGCTGATTCCATCGAAATTGCCCATGCTGCTCGCTAACATGCCACCAGTCCAATCGGTTTCGGTTCCCGGAATCGCCATCGTTACGCCAGCGGTATACGCGGCATTGCCCAGCACGGTCATCTCGTCCAGCATCGCGCCCGATGCGATCACCGTGATGCTGGGGTCCACCTTGCGCATCGCAGCCGCGAACAGGTTGTGTTTGAAGGGGTAGTACTGAATCGACATGTGACCAAATTGCCACCAGCCGTATGGTTCATTTCCGACGTTCCAAAGTTTCACCCCATAAGGCTCGGGATGCCCATTTTTCGCCCGCAAGGATCCCATCGGCGTGGCTACCGACCCGTTCATGTACTCCACTTGGTCGGAAGCGGAGGTCGCGTCACCGAAGCCCGCATTCACGGTGATGTAAGGCTCTACTCCGATGAGACGACACAGAGTCATCAGTTCGTCCATTCCAACGTCATTTGGCTGGACCGCGCCCCACACAGGATCCCAGTTCGGTGCTCGATGGTCGCGGTCGCCCACAGCGCCGCGCCACTCATATGCCGAAATGTAATTACCCCCGGGCAAGCGCCACATACCCGAATGAAGATCTCTGAGCCGTGCGATCGTATCTTTTCGAAAACCCTCCAGATTGTCTACGGGCATCAGCGAAACGGCGCCCACATGAAACGAACCAGAGCCCAGCCCCGTGAGAGAAAACGTTCCGTGTTCGGTGTCATCTTGTGAAGTGAACTGAAGTGGAATTGATGCATAGGCTGCCTGCACACGTCCCAGCTCTACCGTCTGTTTTTGCCCGCTCCCGTCTCCCCAAGACAAGGTGGCCTGTACACGAACGCCAGGTGTCTTGCGGATTACGATATGACCTACGTACGCTTTGTCCTTTTCAAGCGCTAACCCTGTTTGAGCAAATCCGTGCGCCTCGATTTCATCAGTCAGCACCTCGGGACTTTGCGCGCCCGTATACGCTGATACGTTGTCCATCACCACGAAGCGGTCGGCACCTACCGGCCGCCACCGCCGGCTGCGCATCCGAAGGGCACGAGCGGCGTCCTGGGCATCAGTCGGTAGTGGCGTATCTGGTGAACTGTCGATTGGATTGAAGAATTTACGGTCATCGAGCATTTCAGCCCATAGCCCGTGGTTTATGAGGTTGCCGCCGTGCTCGATGAACATGCCGTAAAGGTTCGGAGAGATTGGAGCCTGCTTGGCGCGCAAGTTAACCGATCCTTCGAGTCTCGAGGGTGCCTTCGTGGCCACAGGAGCCGCTTGGGGAGCCTGTCCATTGGCTGTCCGGGTCGCCAATACCGCCGCTGCGGCGAACAACAAATACGCGAGTCTCCGATCCATGTCCTCCCTTTCGCATCGCCGAAATACAAAACCCTTCAGCGAACGGCATACTAGGCATATGGCCATACCATCGTCAATAGAAAAATTAGACTTCCCAGATCGGGGAGGATGAGGGACCGCTTGCGCGGGAGTGACACTGCGCCGGAAACGCGGGTTTCTTGTTAGGCTGAAACCGGAAGTACGTGGAGAATCCGGCATATGCCCAAACAGCCGATAGGCCTTTCGGCCGTCCGTTCGAAAATCAAGCCCATCAAGAAGGTATCGATCAGTGAAGACATAACCCGTCAACTGGTTGCCTTAATCATGAGCGGGCACTTGGAGTCGGGACAGCGGCTTCCGTCAGAGCGTGACCTCTGTATCCAATTCGGCGCCTCCCGCACTGCTCTGCGCGAAGCCTTGCGTTGCCTTTCCATCGTCGGAATTCTCGACGCCCGCGTTAGTGCGGGCACGTCCGTTGCTCTCGATGGCTCGAAGTTTATGAGCAAGATCTTCGAATGGCGTCTCATCACCGAGCATCACGACGTTCGGGATCTTCTCGAAGTTCGCATTGCTCTGGAGAGCGCCGCGGCAGCGAACATGGCTGCGAATGCAACCCCTGAACAACTAGCTCGGCTCCAGTCATTGCTCGACCGCATGGAGACGGCCCAATCGAATACAAAACGCTTTGCTGCACTTGATCTTGATTTCCACATGGCCATAGCTGAAGCATCGACCAATCTGATGCTGACAAGGCTGATCACTCTCATTCGCGAGCATTTTGTCCGAGGTGTCGCTAGAGTGTTGCTTTTGCCTGATGCGATACCACTATCGCTAAGTGAGCACAAACCAATTGCCCGTGCAATCGAGCAGCGCAATCCGCAAGCCGCCGCCGCGGCAATGGAGTCACATCTGTCAGCCGCGCTTCTTCGCTACAAAAAGGCCGCCGATGTTGACGTAGCCGACGAGGCCAGGATTCTGCCATAGCTTTTGTGTCGATTCGTCGGCAGCGGGTATGCGGTGAGTTCGAGTGACTCCGGAACTGAAAACGTGGCCCGATATAAATGCGCCGTATCTGCACGGCTAAGATGAAGCCTCTTGCGAGGTTCATCTTCTGGTCATCGATTAGAATTGGCATGTTGAAGCCGAACGACTCAATGCTCTGATCGCCAATGCCTTCATCGAGAGAGGCAGAGCCTTCCAGTGAGATGCCCGCAAAGTCGGCTTTTCGTCAACTTCGCCGTTATTGCCGATAACGCCGTTTTTCGAGAACAACGCGGGCATTGGCCTGTTAGCCTCAGTCGAGAATTATCTCCAGAAGCATTGGCGAATATCGTCGAAGCTCTCGCTGCCAATCCGTGTCGGGCCGCGTGGACCGGTTAAAGCCTCGGTTTTGCCCACCAGGTGCGCTCTGGCCGAGTCTTCTTCATCGTTTAAAATAAGCAATCAAATCCGACCGCTCCTGGGCCTTCGGAACACTAAAGTCCATCGTGGTATTCGGCACTAACTTATCTGGATCTCTGAGCCATTTCTCGAGCGTAGCCTCGTCCCATGTCATACCAGAATTCTTCAACCCAACAGAGTAGTCGAACCCTGCCACGCTCCCGGCCTTTCTCCCAAACACTCCGGTCAGCCTCGGTCCCTCGCGGTCTCCGTCCATCGCATGACAGCCCGTACACCGTCGCTCAAACACGGCTTTTCCGCGCGCCGCATCTCCCGCTTCACCCGCACCGGCCGCTTCACCAACTCCATTGCCCATCCTCGAAAGCACCGCAACCTCCGCCGGCGTCAGCCTCGCCCCCCAATGCAGCGCACGGTATTGCGCAGGTGGCATGTCCCCGCTCTTTGCTTCCTGAATGATCTTCCCGATCAGCACATCCTGCGCGTCGCCAGGCGTTCGCTCCCACGTCGACAGATTCATCTTCCTGCGCGCCTCCATGACATCCTGCTCCATAAGCCATGACCCGGGAACCAGCCGTGCATACACCGGCCACCGCGTCTCGTTCGAGTGACAGTCCGCGCATTTTGTGATCAGAACCTGCTTCGCATCCGCAGACATATTAGCGCCTTGCAGCAGTGTGCCGAGACCCCTTGCAGGCTCCTCACGCGGATTCCCGAACGGATGCACAAATGCCAGCCCCACTCCGGCAGCGGCACACAATACGATCACGGCTCCGATGCGTTTCAAGCGCCCTCCGCCAGCGAGTGATCGACTACCGCGAGGTGGCTATGTCCGCGAACCACCTTGACCTTCGTGATGCCGAGCACGCTCTGCAGCTTGCCTGCGGGAACCGCCATCGGTCCAGGGTTCGGCGCCGTCCCCGGCGCAGGCTGCGGAAATGCGGTAGCCATCGCGGTATGAAAGGCAACGTTCCCCTCGATTTTTTGCACCACTTGATGAATGTGGCCGTTCAACACCGTGACTGATCCAAAGCGTTTCAACAATGCCAATGCCTGCGTGCCATCGGCCGTGCCCCAGCCCCACTTCTCATAGACCATCCACAGCGGAATATGCGCAAACACCACAATCGGTGTCGAAGCACTCAAGCCAGCCAGATCGGCCTTCAGCCACGCAAGCTGCTCTGCGCCCAAGTTGCCCATCGCGTCAACCTGAACACAATTGTTCAGCCCCACAAAGTGAACGCCCTTGTGGTCATAGCTGTACCAGCCATTTCCAATCGTGCCTTTACCGAACCGCCGCTTGTACAGGACACCGTCATCGACAGAAAAATCATGTTCCCCCGGAATGTAAAATACCTCTCTCACCTTCGCACTCTTAATCACTTGCACTGCCGTATCGAACTCCGCAGCCTTCGCGTTCTGCGTGATGTCGCCGGTATGAATCATGAAGTCCGGCAGCTTCATCCCCGTCGGGACCACATTGATCTTGTCGATTGCCTTTTGCAACGTTCCCGTTACATCTGGATTAGCGCCCTTGTTAAACCCAATGTGACTATCGCTAATCTGGACGAAGGAAAAGTCCTCTACCTTCCCAATCCCGGTACCAGCCTTCGCCGCTTGGGCCAGCAGCCTGGACGTTGGAATTCCGCCCGCCATCGTCCAGAGCAGCCCCGTGCCCGCCCATGCCATGCATCCCAGAAAATTCCGCCGATCGATCCCATCCCCGGCAGGCTGCACCTGGTTCTTCTGCACTACTTCGTCTTCCTTAAACCGATTCATATCCGTCTCCCTTGGTCTTAATTACCTTCCCAATGGAGAACTACGGAACCCTGCATTTATTCCAGACAACCCGAAAATAAACGCATGGAATAAACCGGCCGCAATTTGGTTTACGGTTAATATGTCTCGCGTTCCAGGCCATCTCGCCGGCCCATTCCACCTTCAGTACACCGAGGCATCTCGCACCATGTCCTCCGACACCACTAGCGCATCCTTCGAGCAGCTTGCGCTACCCCTCCTGCCATCGCTCTACAGTCACGCTTTCTGGCTTTGCCGCAACCATGCGGAGGCAGAAGACCTCGTGCAGGAGACCCTCTCCAAAGCTCTTCGCGCGTTCGACTCCTTTCAGACCGGCACCAACTTTAAAGCATGGGTCTTCCGAATCCTCCGCAACACGTTCCTCACCTCGCGTACTGGCATCGCGGCCTCGCGAACAGTTTTTCTTGAAGACCATCCCGACCTGCTCGGTACCACCGATGCCGGTCCGACACCGGAAGATCATCTCATCAGCCTCAACAACCAGGCGGCAGTGAACCAAGCCCTCGATCAGCTTCATCCACCGCTTCGCGAAGTTCTACTCCTTTGCGATGTCGAAGAACTCAAGTACAAGGACATTGCACTGGTCCTCGATGTCCCCATCGGCACCGTCATGTCGCGCATCTCGCGCGCCCGCCGCACTCTTCATCAACTGCTGCAACCGCAACGGGGGGAATCGTTATGACGCAGACAACGCAAGCCACCGGACATCTCGACCCGGATCTACTCAATGCCTTCATCGATGGCGAGCTATCTCCCACCGAGTCAAACGGCATTCAGCAACACCTGGCCGATTGCCACCCCTGCGCCTTGCGCGTTCTTTCTGCTACGCAACTCAAAACCGCCACCGCCCGTGCCGCGCGGCGCTTCGCCGCTCCCCCGGAAGCACTCGCCCGCCTCGCTGCACAGCTTCGTCCTCAGGAATCAAAGAGAACGGCTCGCAGCTACTCGTTTCGTTCCGTCGCATGGGCCGGGTTGGCTGCCGCCCTCGTGCTTGCCCTATCACTAGGCGGTTGGTGGCAAGCCCATCAAGCCAATACCCTCTCCGCAGAATTGCTCGATCAACATCTCGCCACTCTTTCCAGCGGTGCTTCCCCTGAAGTCCTGTCGACTGACCGTCACACCGTAAAGCCCTGGTTTCAGGGCAAGCTACCGTTCAGCTTCAACCTACCCGACGTTCTTCCTGCCGACACGACGCTCAAGGGCGGCAATCTCGCCTACTTAAACGGCCAACCTGCGGCGCTGCTCCTCTTCACCATCCACAAGCATGAAGTCTCCGTCTTCCTCACGCAGCGCTCCGGCAGCCCCATCGCCACCCCACTGCCCGGCACTCGCTCAGGATTCTCTATCCATTCCGCCACGACCCATGACTTACGCATAGTCGCCGTGAGTGATGTCAACCCCGCCGACCTGGATCTTCTCGTATCGGCCATCGAACAAACCCAATCGCCCCGTTAGGGGTGACATCGGAGAGTTTCTCGCGCCTCGATCGATAAGGATCGTGAAACATGCGTGCAGGAATCAGAGACTCTCGTTTTGCTCATAATCGCCAATGCACTCACCGAGAAGGAGAGGGCCTCAACACGCTAGCGCCCTGTATGCCGGCGAATACCGGACAAGATCAGATCCTCAAGGCTTTGCGGTGAATCCGGACTTGCAGCCCGCCTGTGTTTGACATTTAAGCAAAAACTAAATAAACAATAACCAGGAGGATTTATGAGGGCTTTACGCGTGTTCGAGTCGATTTCGATCGACGGCTATTTCGCCAATGAGACCAACGATATGAGTTGGGCGCATGCGGGCCATGGAGACCCTGAATTCGGAGCATGGCTTGGCGAAAATGCCAGTTCCGGCAGCGAGCTTTTGTTCGGGAGAAAGACATACGAGATGATGGAGGCTTACTGGCCTACACCGATGGCGGCACAACAGATGCCAGTAGTTGCTAAAGGCATGAACGCCGCCAAAAAATATGTGGCATCGAAAACCATTCAACCCCAGTGGAACAATACCGAATTGCTCAAAGGGGACCTTATCGAGGCAGTACGCGCTCTCAAGGAATCCGCAGGACCCAATGTCGCTGTGTTAGGCAGCGGAGACATCGCTTCACAGCTTGGGGAAGCCGGATTGGTCGATGAATATCAATTCGTAATCGTGCCGATCGCCTTAGGTGCTGGACGCACAGTATTCACTGAAGGGTGCGAGCTACGGCTCGTGAATCAGCGCTTATTTCGTTGTGGCAACATCGTGGTGACATATGCAGCCTAGGGGCACCCTCCATGCCGATGGAGACTTCGCTACCCTCACGTTTCAGCGAACATACCCACACGTGCTCGAAGACGTGTGGGAAGCGATCGCTACACCACAAGGATTACAGGGTTGGCTAATGTGTACCTTCGCTAACATTGAGGGCCGCCTTGGTGGACGAATTGAGACGATCTCCGGACCGGCCGGATATTATTCCGTTGGGAAAATCCTTGCATGGGAGCCGCCTCGCATCTTCGAATACGAATGGAACGTTGCTCCGACCCCAGAAATGCCGCGCGGCGAGAACGCCATCTTTCGGTACGAGTTGACTCCTGACGGTCTCACAACGCATTTGTTCGTTACCTACAGCAAGATAACGAAGCAGACGGCCCGCGGCTTTCTTCCTGGTACTCACGCGTTTCTTGATCGACTGGAAGCTCAATTGGACAAAGCTTCTTTGCCTCACTGGGCCTCAACCTTTGACGGACTTAGCGTACTGTACCCAGAATGGACCGGCCATGCGCCCCACTCAGGCAAATGATGTATTTCACGCTATCGCGCATCCAACGCGTCGCGCCATCCTTCTCAGGCTAAAGGCGAGCGAATGCGCAGCGAACGAATTGGCAGAGCCGTTTCAGATAACGTTCGCCGCTATCTCTCAGCATCTACGGATTCTGGAAGATGCCGAACTGGTCTCTGCACGCCGCGATGGCAGGTATAGGTTCTATCGGCTCCGTCCCGAACCATTGCAGGACGTTCTTGACTGGAGTAACGAATTTGCGGCCTTCTTCGAGCAGCGACTAGACGCACTTGGGTCGTACCTGGATAAAAAGCATGGCAAGTCTGCGAGCGGGAGCAAGAAGAACGCATAACAGCCTCGAGAATGTTGATGTCTCTCTGGACTCAAAGCACAGATGATTTCGAGCGGTCCACTACCCCTCGCCACCTTAATCCGGCACAGAAGAGTCCAGAGGTAGCGTGGCAACGTCTCCCGAATCAAAGGTGCTTTGCAAGGTATTGAACACGCTTGCCGGATGGAATCAGGCTATCGCCAACATGATTGAACCCCAACCGGTTGTGAAATAAATCCGAGACGGGATTTGGCGGGTCTGAATTCACTTCGCAAACAATCAAGTTCTGCGATTGCGACCTAGCGAGTTTGAACAGGTCCTCGTAGAGTGCGCGGGCTACCCCTTGGCCACGGAATGCAGAATGTACAACGATTCGATCCACATAGATGAAATTCTCATAACGGGCTCGGAACCAGAGGAAGTTGAAGTTTTCGTACAGGGCATTCTGATCAAAGGCGATAAGAAAACCCTTATTGGGAGCGATGCCGCGAGCGTAGACGGCATTATGGATCATTGTCTCGAATTGTGGTTTCTCTACCCAGGAAAGTTCTCTAGCGTGCACATTATTGAGTGCTATCAGCGCATTCGCGTCGAGTGCGAGCATCGACACGATTTGCATTGCTCCAATTGGCGGATTCATGATCGGCCCCCTCATAAAAATAATTTCGGGTGAATTTTGGATTATTGGGATGACAACCAAGTAGGGATCGATCCGACACTTGAAGAATGGTGATTTCCCCGCATAGTGTGACCAGACACTTCATAACATTAATCAACTGGCTCAACTGGCCGCTGCGCAAATTGCGCTGGATTCTGATTCCTTTTCTCACGTCCAGCTGTATTTAGAAGCATCACGCCGGCGAGAGCAAAAGTGCCTCCTGCTACGGTAGAAAACTGCAGGCTTTCGTGTAGCCAGAACCAGGCAATAATGAATGAAAGCACGGGAATGGCGTAAAGCAGGCTAACCGCTCGCGTGGCAGGCAGACGGGAAAGCACAACTGCCCACGAGAGATATGCGAGCGCTGCTGGAAAAATTCCGAGATATATCACCGCGAGCGTGGCTTGGAGTGAAGCTTCTCTGCAGGCAGTCGCAAATCCCGGAAGAAATACCAGGCTCACCAGCGTCCCGCTCCATATTGCGTAGCAAGTCAACTCCAACGGTTGGTAGTCGGCGAGAAGTCTTTTTTGCAGAATGACGAATATGGATTGAAGCGCAGCCGCGAGCAAGACCAAGAATGCCCATGGATTGAACGCAACACGGTTACCGGAAGTAGTCACGATGATGGCGACTCCGCCCAAGCTCACGATTAGGCCGATCCAACCCCGCAGCAGGATGCGTTCTTTCAAGAGGAGCACCGCAAGTACGGCCGTTATAACGGGAGCACAGTTGACCAGAAGACTTGCTGTTCCGGAAGACACATGGGTTTCTCCGAAACTGAGTGCAAGGTTGTACCCCGTAATGCCAGTCAGTCCAAGTACGAAGAGCGAGGGAACATCCTGTAACTGTGGAACCCTGACCCGCTTGAATGGGGCAATGAAAAATAGCGCAACCGATGCTGTAAGCAACCGTAGTAACACCAAATGCTGCGGAGCGTAGCCTGACAAGCCGACACGAATGCCCGCGAATGCTGATGCCCACAGCAGGAGGGTTACACCGATTGAAAGAGCGAGCACCACGTTCTTCGCTCCGGCTGAGTTACTGAGTTGTGGACTATTCATAATAAATATCCGCGATCTAGAACTAATTCTGCATTCAGCAAGGACCACCAGTTGCATGGCGCTTCGACCTTTACGCTTATCTCATCCGAACGCCTGCTCGAGATCCGACGGTGACATTCTCCAGATGGTTACAGCGGCCCAAGAGTTTCCTCAAGAAAACTACAGGTTGCTACCCATGATCGACGATCCGCTGTTTCGTCGTAGTAGATCCCACTGCGACGGTTGTTAGCAGCGGGGTTCGTAAATGCATGTGCTACCTGACCGTAGAGGAGCATCTGCCAGTCGGAACCGGCATCGGACAGCTCACGAGTCAGGGCCAAAACATCTTCCTCTGGTGCAATCGGGTCTTTCCATCCGTGAATGACGAGAACCTTCGCTGTAATCGCCCGTGTGTGCGAAAACTCCGGTGCATTCAAACTGCCATGAACACTCACCACGCCCCGTAGTTCCGGCGGAGCAGCGCGTGCCAAATCGAGCGCACATAGGCCGCCGAAGCAATATCCAATAACGGCGATACGGCTGGTATCTGCGAAGGAATGTCGCCTTGCTGCGGCGAACGCCGCAAGCAAGCGGCGTCTGAGCAAAGCCCTGTCACCTATGTAAGGAGCCATAAGCTCCGTATTATCGTCGGATGCACCGCCACGAATGCCCTTACCGTATACGTCGAGTGCGAATCCGAGATACCCCAACCGGGCAAGGTCCGACGCTTTGGCTCGGATCTGTTCGTTTGGGCCGTCCCATGCATGAGCAATCAATACACACGGTCGCCTTGCGCGGCTTAATGTATTGAAGGCAACGTGACCTTCACAAAGCACTTCTCCGTCCCTGTATTCGAGTGGTTCATTCAACACATCCACCGTGCTCACCTATCTTCCTCTTTCCTGGGCGGCAGACCGAACGATTCCACATGGGCGACATACCACTCGGGGTGCCCCATCGACCGCACGCATTGAGCAAGCTGCTTGACAAATGCGGGATCCGGTGCAGATTCAGGCAGCTGTGGAACGATGTAGCAGAGTGCTGGCAAAACGAAGCCCTCTCGCGTGGTCGCTAGGACCGCTTGGGGGACGTATTTGATTCGGAAGTTCTTCTCCAGGCCAGAGTAGATAGTTGTGAGGTCTTCATGTGTCACGGTCATCAGCGCCCCGAACACGACCGCACGATCAGATGGGACGAGATTCGGTCGAGGGCGCACGACGAGGTCGAACCCTGGTAGCTTCGCAGGAATCGCGTCAGTGACCGTTACCCCGAAGTCTTTCATCACTGTGGAATCCATGATCGTGCCATAAAAAAATGCCCAAATTGCATGTCGTGCTGTCGTCATCCATTTCTCCAAGAGGGAGCGTCTGTTTGATCAGTGTCCCCTTTCGAGATTCATTGCGTCCAACGATTTGTTTCGATATAACTAATCGGTAGGGACGATTAATATGTATGAGCTTCGCCAGCTAAGAACGTTCCAGGCCGTAGCGGCCCGACAAAGCGTGACGCGTGCTGCAGCCGTCTTGGGCTACGCGCAGTCAAGCGTGACCGCTCAGATCCAGGCATTGGAAGAGGATCTCGGGGTTCAGCTTTTCGACCGGATCGGCCGCCGAGTTGAACTGACGAATGCCGGTCAAATGATGGCGAGCTACACAGATCGGATTCTTTCCTTAGCGAGTGAGGCTCGCACAGTTGTCGGTAATGGTCGCAAGCCGAGTGGTGCATTAACCATTGGGGCGTCAGAGACATTGCTGACTCATCGTCTACCACGCGTGATCAGCAGATTTCAAAAGATGCATCCTCAGGTAGAGATTTCAGTAATAGCAGCGGATAATTGCGAATTCCATGCTGGACAGCTCAAGCTGGACTCTTCGATCGAAATAGCGTTTGTGCTTGATCAGCAGCACAAGAGCGGCAACCTGATCGTAGAGACTCTGTCAGTGGAGGATGTTCTTATCCTGGTTTCGCCCGGACATCGACTCGCTTCCGTCAATCGATTGAATGCGGACATGCTGAGGGACGAGCAGGTGCTTTTAACTGAACGAAGTTGCGGCTACAGAGTGCTCTTCGAACGAGTTGTCTCGGAGGCAGGCGCTGCTCTTAACAAGACCCTTGCACTTCCCAGCATCGAGGCGATCAAGAGATGTGCTTCAGCGGGTATGGGCGTCGCCGTGCTGCCCCGGATTGCTGTCGAGGAAGAATTGGCACAACATCAATTGGTCCCCTTATCCTGGCCAAAAGACAAAATTCGTGTTTATTCGCAGATGATCAGACACTCGGAAAAGTGGCAATCGTCTGCGCATGTGGCATTCTGGCAGCTTGCGAAACACATGCTTACAACTGATGATGTAAGCCACAAAGTGCCTCTGTCAGCCACTCTGCCACTGAAATCGGTCAGTAGGCATAGTAAGTCCAACCTTGCATCTCCAACACACAATAGCGCCCGGCACCTGACATCTGGACTCTAACTGCGCAAACAGAGCGGGCCGTATACTCAGGACTCAGACTTGGTGGAGGACTATCTTTCGATAACTGACGACATCTTTTGGGCGCGTCGAATCTCTTCTGCCCCAGACCATGAGCGCGGGCGGTAATCTTTCGCGGCGATCATCATCCATCGTGTAGCTGACAGTAAGCCTCGGGAGCGATTGGGTGTTAACAAATACTCCTCGAACAGGCGGTCCGGACTGGGCAATGCAGCCTTCATCGGTTTGGGAAGGGTGAGTTAGGAAACTCGCCGGCGCCGGCGAGTTACGAAAACGTGACGTGGGACCGGCGGGCGCGCCGGCCACGACGAACCTTTGGGTGTTGCTAAATCCCAGGGTCCGGGTTTTCTCCTGGCCAAGTTGCGGAAACACCGTTTTCCGACGGCTAGACTGAAAGCCAAGGGGCTACCTTGCTTGTCTCGCCCTATACAGAAGGTGATCTTTGACTCCTGAACTCCCTTAAAAATCTTTACGCGATAAGATCTTTTTTCAGATACTTACGGAACGACTGCATAGTTTCTACTGTATTCGCGAGTTGTACATCTTGGGGCAATAAGCGAAGATTAAGCGAAGATTATGCGCTCCGCAGCCGCCCTCCATACCCAGATCGAAGCTGCCTTGGCAGACCGAATCCCGTCCGCTCTCACACCTGCGGTGAAAACGATTCGAGAGGTCGTGCCTACAGGCATTGCAACGATTGATACCGTCCTGGACGGCGGACTTCCGGTAGGCGCTGTAACAGAGATGATTGGGGCAGAGTGCTCTGGGAGAACGGCTCTCGCTCTTTCGTTCGTGGCTCAGGTCACGAAGGCGGAGAGAGTCTGTGCGTGGATCGATGTATCGAACGCGCTCAGCCCTGAATCCGCCGCTGCATCCGGCATAGACCTGAAACGGCTTCTCTGGGTTCGCTGCGGCGTACAGCCTGCCAGTCAACCTGCGTCCTCTTCGCAAGACACCTTCGTACTACCTGAGCAGTATCTTGCGCCGCCCGCAGCGAAGAGAGGACTGCATGGTGGCGGCTTCGGCCCGCATCCTCGCACGGAGACAAAGGGTCTGTCCGATGGAGTCAGCGGCTTGCTACGACGTGATGTCGTCGCCCCCCGCTGCGCCGAGCCGCAACGAAGGATTCAGGTTGAACGAGACGCAGTTGAGCCATACACTTTTCAGCCCTCTAAACGCCACCCTCTTTCACCTCACACAGCAAAGCCATGGTCGAGGATCGAGCAGGCATTGCGCGTCACCGATCTGCTGTTGCAGGCCGGCGGATTCAGTGCAATCGTGCTGGACCTGGGAAGCATTGCACCTGAATACGTCTCGCGCATACCTCTGGCGACATGGTTCCGCTATGGCACGGCTGCGGAGAGGAGCCGGACGAGTGTCCTCCTGCTGACACAACACGCCTGCTCGAAGAGCAGCGCTGGACTTGTCCTGCGTCTCCAAGCAGGACCACCGTTCTCCGGGGAGAGCACCGTGCTTGTCGGTCTTGAACGCCATATCGAGGTATCACGTCAGCGATTCACCGAAGTCTCGGCGAACGTCGTTCCCTTCCACAAGTCTCCGCAACGGGCAAGCGGTGCCGACTGGCAAAGCAAAACAGTATGGGCAGGCATTCGATGAACCATGTCGGCGAACTGTATGCGTGCTTGTACGCGAAGGAGTTTCCTGCGCAAGCGATCTTGCGGCTGCGGCCAGAGCTGCGAGGACAGCCCGTCGTTGTTGTCGAAGGTGAACCACCGCTGCAAACGGTTTGCTCGTTCAATGCGAAAGCCCGCTATCTGGGCATAGTCCGTGGGATGACGAGAGTAGAACTGGACACCTTCTCTTCGTTGATCGTGCTTCCACGATCACGTTCGGAAGAGGTCTCGACACACGCGGTCCTGCTGGAGTCCGCGGGCGCCTTCTCCCCGCGCGTCGAAGATCGTAGCGATGGCTGCTCCTTCCTCTGTGTGATTGATATTGCGGGGACGGAAAAACTGCTTGGCACGCCTGAAGTGTTAGCGCGGAAGTTGTTGCGTTGTGTGCAAGCCGTTGGGGTAAGCGCATCGGTTGCGATGAGCAGGAACTTCTACACTGCGCTGTCCTGTGTTCGCGGCTCATCCACACGCATCACGCTCATTGAACCCGGCAACGAAGGCCCAGCTCTCGCTCCGTTGCCGCTCAACGTTCTGAACGTGTCAAGCGAGCACGCTGAGACGTTTGCTTTATGGGGTATCCGCACACTCGGCGCCTTGGCAGCTCTTCCAGAAAAGGAATTGATTGCACGTATAGGGCAGGAAGGCAGACGCCTTCGCCAATTAGCTCGGGGCGAACTCCCCCATCACTTCGTGCCGCATGAAGCGGCCTTTGAGCTTCAAGAACGAATGGAGTTGGATACGCCAGTCGAGCAGCTGGACTCACTCCTTTTTGTCTTAGGAGTCATGTTCGAACAGCTCACCGTTCGCGCTATGGCCCGTGTCCTTGCACTTGCGTCGGTCATTATCACACTGTCCTTAGAGGGCGGTACCACGCACGTCCGAACGGTACGACCGAACCTTCCCACCAATGATCGCTCGCTGTGGATCAAGCTGGTGCATCTCGATCTGGAGACGCATCCGCCACAGGCCGCGATTGTTGCGGTCACTCTCACTGCTGAGCCCGGTAGCACCAGCAAGGTGCAGCTCGGCTTGTTTTCTCCCCAACTGCCGGAGCCAATGCGTCTAGATGTAACGCTCGCACGCATCCGCGCTCTGGTGGGGGATGAGTGCGTGGGCAGTCCCGTACTCCGAGACACGAACCAACCCGACAGCTTTCGTGTCGAGCCCTTCAAAGTCCCGCCAGTCCATAGCCCCTCGTCCACGACTGTTAGCTCTTTGACGGCGATGCGACAACTCCGTCCGCCGCAGAGGGTGTCGATCACGTTGCGCGATCGGCAACCGGCATCCTTCGTTTTTCGAGATTGCAGGTATGAAGTGGAACACGCCTACGGCCCCTGGCTGGCCGAAGGCGATTGGTGGAACCGTCAGGCCTGGGCGCTGGAGCAATGGGACCTGATTGCCCGGTCCAGAGACGGGGTGATGATCTGTTGTTGCCTAGTACGCGACCTGAAAGAGCAGTCATGGCAGGTGGTGACGCTCTATGACTGAGCGATACATCGAACTGCACTCCTCAAGCGCCTTCAGTTTTCTTGAAGGCGCTTCGCAACCTGAGGAGCTTATCAAGCGGGCCGTAGAACTGGAGATGCCCGCGATGGCATTGCTCGACCGCAATGGTGTCTACGGTTCTGCACGGTTCCATACAAGCGCGAAGCGGAATAACGTCCACGCTCATGTCGGAGCCGAGATTGCCGTATCGAGCTTCGGAAACCGGCTCACCCCTCCCGCGTGGCTCCCACACCTACACCCCGTAGAACCCGCGCGACTGCCTTTGCTGTGTGAGTCGCGGGTCGGCTACCAAAATCTTTGCCAGCTCATTACCCGCTTCAAGATGCGGGAGAGGGTCAAGTGCGAAGGAGCAGCTACCTTCGACGACTTGCAGAAATACTCCGCCGGGCTGGTCTGCCTCACGGGTGGTGACGAAGGCCCGTTGGCCGCTGCGCTTGTTAGCGGGGGTGAAGAGGCAGGCCGTGAGACGGTCGAACAGCTGATAAGGACTTTCGGAAGAGGTAGCGTTTACATCGAAGTCCAGCGTCACCGTGAACGTGAGGAGGAATGGCGCAATCAAGCGGCAATCCGAATCGCCGAGTCTTTGAAGCTGCCAGTCCTCGCCACCAATGGAGTTCGCTACGCCACGGCATACGACCGCGAGGTACTGGATGTCTTTACCGCGGTGCGCCACCATATCGATCTCGACCACGCAGGTCGTCTACTAGCTCTCAACAATCGGCGGCATCTGCGCTCTGGGCGAGAGATGGCGGCGCTCTTCCGTGATATGCAGGGAGCTGTGGCGGAGACACTTGAACTCTCCGCTCGTCTGCGGTTCCAACTGGGTGATCTCGGTTATGAGTTTCCACGCTACCCGGTGCCGGATGGCGAGACGATGGACAGCTTTCTTAGAAAGCGAGTCGCCGAAGGTGTGATGCGCCGCTACGGGCCGAAGAATGACTCTGCTTTGCTGGAACGAGCTAAGAAACAAGTCGATCACGAACTCGATCTGATCGCGCGGCTTGGCTTCGCAGGATACTTCCTCATCGTTTGGGACATCGTTTGTTTCTGCAAGGAGCACGACATCCTGATTCAAGGCCGCGGCAGCGCGGCGAACTCTGCCGTCTGCTATGCGCTCGAAATTACTGCTATCGACCCGGTAGGGATGGAGCTGCTCTTTGAGCGATTCCTGAGTGAGAGCCGTGGTGAGTGGCCGGACATCGACCTCGATCTCCCCTCCGAAGACAAGCGAGAGAAGGCTATCCAATATGTCTACCAACGATACGGCGAGCTCGGAGCAGCCATGACGGCGAACGTCATTAGCTATCGCGGCAAGTCGGCGGCGCGGGAAGTTGGTAAAGC
>NZ_LMUT01000025.1:331158-406803 GCF_009765785.1 Granulicella sp. L46 | reverse complement strand
AAATGCTGGGTTCGACCTCAAGCATCCACGCATCGCGAAGTATCTCGAACTCTGTATGCGACTGCAAGACTTGCCACGTCACCTCGGCCAGCATTCGGGCGGTATGGTCATCTGTCAGGGCCAGTTGAACTGCGTTGTGCCGCTTGAACGTGCGTCCATGCCCGGTCGCACCGTTGTCCAATGGGACAAGGAAGACTGCGCCGATCTCGGCATCATCAAGGTAGACCTGCTCGGCCTTGGGATGATGGCCGTCCTGAAGGAATGCATCGAACTGATACCTCAGCACTACGGAGAATCCATAGATCTCGCCCAACTGCCGGAGGATGAGGATGTTTATAAGGTCTTGCAACAGGCGGACACCGTAGGCATGTTCCAGGTGGAAAGTCGCGCACAGATGGCGTCTCTGCCCCGAAACTTTCCGACACGCTTTTATGATCTCGTCGTACAAGTCGCCATCATTCGGCCCGGCCCCATCGTCGGGAAGATGATGCACCCCTATATGCGGCGGCGTCAGAAGAAAGAGGAAGTAACGTATCCGCATCCATCGCTGGAACCCGTACTCGAGCGAACGCTAGGCGTCCCTCTATTCCAGGAGCAACTGTTACGCATGGCGATGGTAGTTGCCAACTTTTCTGGCGCGGAGGCGGAAGAGTTGCGTCGCGCCGTAGGAATGCGGCGGTCCTGGGAGCGGATGAAGAATCTCGAAGGCAAGCTCCGCGCAGGCATGACGACCAACGGACTTGATGCAGCGACCCAAGAGACCATCATTCAGAACATCAGCTCATTCGCGCTGTACGGGTTCCCTGAATCCCACGCGGCTAGCTTCGCCCTAATTGCGTATGCTTCGGCCTACCTTAAAGTGAAGTACCTCGCCGCATTTACCTGCGCGATCCTGAATAACCAACCAATGGGTTTCTACATGCCCGCGGTCCTGGTGAAAGACGCGCAACGTCACGGATTGCGCGTGAAGCCAATCGACATTCAGGTGTCCGATTGGGCTTGCACCATCGAACATGAGGGCGATGGTTCGCTCTCGTTGCGAATGGGCCTGGGCTACGCGAGGGGTCTGCGGCGTCAGTCCGCGGGGGCCGTCGTTACGACTCGTTCACACAACGGCTACTTCCGCTCAGCGGAAGACCTCGCGTTGCGCGTTCCTGCTCTCAACCGAAAAGAGCTGACAGTGCTTGCGCGGGTGGGTGCTCTTAATAAACTAGATGGAATTGAGCATCGCCGTGATGCTCTATGGCAGGTAGAACGCGCCGGCAAACTGGAAGGACCACTGCTTAGACAGAAAAGCGAGTGGCTCCGGGAAGCCTCAAATTCTTTACCACTGGAACAGATGAATACGGAGGAGCGTCTAGTCGCCGATTACGCCGGGACTGGCCTCACGGTTGGGAAACATCCCATGCACTATCGACGACAGGAATTGCAGTCGAGACATGTGCTCTCGGCCGCGGAGCTTCGCCGCCGCCGGGATGGTGAGTTTGTGAAAGCGGCGGGATGCGTCATCGCCCGCCAGCGGCCCGGTACAGCCAAGGGTTTCATCTTCATCTCGATGGAAGACGAAACCGGCATTGCCAACGTCATCGTGACGCCCGATCTCTATGAACGTGATCGTCTGACAGTTGTGCGCAGCAAGTTCCTGTTGGTGGAGGGTATTCTGCAAAATCAGGATGGCGTGATTCACGTGAAAGCTACGAG
This sequence comes from Granulicella sp. L46, assembly GCF_009765785.1. Lineage (GTDB taxonomy): Bacteria > Acidobacteriota > Terriglobia > Terriglobales > Acidobacteriaceae > Granulicella. The sequence goes on along the minus strand of NZ_LMUT01000025.1, from coordinate 405,102 downwards.
GCTGACTGCACTAATCGATAGCGCGATGGAACTGCGGTCACATGACTTTCACTGAGACTTGGTCCGCGGGTAATTTTCATTTTGCCTCGATCGCTGTTTATCCACAATTAAGCAAAAGTCCCTGCGCTGATTGAGGGCTGATGAGCGGTGCACCAGCATAGGTCCTCGAAACGCGATTCTCGCCAGTTTATTTCCCAAACTGGTCTTGATCGAGGAACTTGTCAATATCGCGCAACTCAAAAACTCTGGAGTACACCATGGCTGAAGCTCATATTCAAATTGAAGTAGGTAAGGTGAAGTTCACGGCTGAGGGTTCGCCCGAGTGGGTAGATAAGAAATATGAAGAGTTCCTTCGACACATGACTGAATTGCAGCGGCTACTTCCAGCAACTTCGCAGGAGGAACCTGAGGATAGAAAGTTAGTAGGCGATCAATCTAGCGTGCCTTTAGCTATTTATCTAAAGCAAAAGAATGTTGGCGCAAATCAAAACAACCGCTTTTTGGCTGCGGCCGTTTGGCTCAAAAGTAAGGGACAAAATACCATCAAAACCACAGAAGTGGTGAAGGCCTTGGCTGAAGCTCAACAGCAGCGCTTAGGGAATCCTTCGGACATTCTCAATCAGAACGTCAAGAAAGGCTTCTGCGTAAGAAGTGGCGATGGGTTCTACGTGACGCCTGAGGGTGAAGCGTCGCTGAGATAGCACTACTCCACCGTGACGCTCTTGGCGAGGTTTCTGGGTTGGTCTACGTCGCAGCCTCGTCTTACGGCTATGTGGTAGGCGAGGAGTTGGAGGGCGACTACTTCGAGGATGGGGAGGAGGAGCTCGTGGGTTTGGGGGATGTGGATTACGTGCTCTACTAGCTGCGAGATGTGGGTGTCGCCTTCGATGGCGATGGCGATGACGCGGCCGGAGCGGGCGGTGACTTCATGGATGTTGCTGAGGGTCTTTTCGTACTTGAGGACCGAGCTGGGGTCGTTGGGGTCTTGCGTGGCGATGCAGACTACGGGGAGGGTTTCGTCTATTAGGGCGTTGGGACCGTGCTTCATCTTGCCGGCAGGGTAGCCTTCGGCGTGGATGTAGGAGATCTCCTTGAGCTTGAGCGCGCCTTCGAGGGCCAAAATAACGGCTCTCCCGACCGAACTTTGCATCAAAAAAGTCCGCTTTCGCTGGCGATTTAGCAGATTCTCTGGCTGGAAACCGACGATCAAAGAGTACTGGCGGTCGGAGAGTCATACGAACCTCCGATAGAACTTTTGTTCCATTGAGAGTTCGAATTCACCTCTCGTCTCGATCGAGATTCGAAATCTCAGTGGAGCTTTCTACTCACTTCCGGATGAGACCGCCGAGACCCACTGTGCAGAGAATGGGCCCGTAAACACAGGGGATTCGCATTCTCCGTTTCTCTCCACATTCTCCGCTATATAAACAGAAAAGGCCCAATTTCCGGCGAAACTGGGTACTTCGCAGTCTTATAAGTTGCTGATTCTAGAGTACTTAGGTCAAGCTGGCGGAGAGTGGGGGATTCGAACCCCCGATAGAACTTTTGGTCCTATAACGGTTTAGCAAACCGCCGCCTTCAGCCACTCGGCCAACTCTCCTGCGGGGTAGAGCTTGATTATAGCCTGTGACCCCACACCGCGGCGAACCGCCCGCGCACCCGCACCCATTTAGCGATACATTGCAAGGAGCATCGCCCCACACTCAGTTTCGGAGAATGCCGCCATCGACCTCGCGACACACCCGTCCGCCACGCGGCCCTTGCACCGTAGCTTCCCTGCCCGAAGCAAGATGCGTCTCCTGCCGCTGCTCGGAGCAACGTATTTCATGGTCGCCGGCGGCCCCTATGGCCTCGAAGACATCATCGGCAAAGCCGGCTACGGGCGGGCGCTCCTCCTGCTCGCCATCATTCCCCTCATCTGGAGCCTGCCTACCTCGCTCATGGTCGGTGAGCTGGCCAGCTCCATTCCAGCGGAAGGCGGCTTCTACGTCTGGGTTCGCCGCGCCCTAGGCCGTTTCTGGGGCTTTCAAGAAGCCTGGCTATCGCTCGCCGCCAGTGTCTTCGACATGGCTATCTACCCCACCATCTTTGTCCTCTACCTGGGCCGCCTCGCGCCTGCATGGACGGCAGGCAATCTCGGCGTCTTCTGGAAACTTGCCGTCGTTCTCGGATGCACGCTCTGGAATCTCACTGGCGCCAAGGCCGTGGGCCAATCTGCGGTCGCGCTCTTCTGCGTCCTGCTCGCGCCCTTTGTCATCCTCATCACCGCGGGTCTTTGGACGTGGCACGGCCACGGAACCGGCGCGCTGCTGCAATCCGTCGGAGTTCCCGATCTCGCCGGCGCCATCTCCGTCACCATGTGGAATTACATGGGCTGGGACAACGCCAGCACGGTCGCGCAGGAGGTAGAGGATCCGCAGCACAACTATCCTCGCGCCATGCTTGGAGCCACCGCACTGGTCGCCTTCACCTACATCCTCCCGCTCCTGGCCGTTGCCCTCGCCGGCCTTGCACCCGACCAATTCTCCACCGGTGCGTGGACAGACGCCGCGCATATCCTCGCAGGTCCTCTGCTTGCGCTCGCCGTCGTTGCGGGTGGGATGATCAACGGCGTCGGCATGTTCAACCCGCTCATGATGAGCATTACCCGTGTGCCCTTTGCGATGGCGGAAGACGGTCAGGCGCCGGAGGTCCTTCTGCACCGCACAAAGCTCGGCGTGCCATGGGTGAGTGTGCTGGCGTGCGCGGCGATCTGGGGTCTCGCGCTACGATTCACCTTCGAGCGTCTCATCTCCATAGACCTCGTACTGTATGGCGCTTCGCTCATCCTGGAGTTCGTCGCGCTCGTCGTCCTGCGCCGCCGCGAGCCCAATCTTCATCGTCCCTTTCGCGTTCCGGGAGGCATGTCCGGAGTCATCGCCGTCGGCATCGGGCCCACCCTTCTGATTGCCTTCGCCCTGTGGGCCGCGCGCAACGAGCAAGTCCTCGGCCTCAATGCCCTGCTGTTTGCCGCGACGGTAGGCATCGCCGGAGCAGCAGTCTACGGCGTCACTGAACTAGTCCGCCGTCGCACCCAAGCCTGAAAGCAAAGGCGGCTCGCGTCTGTAGCTTCCGCCACAATCCACAAGCCGCCATCACGCCAAAAACCTTCGCTAAGCTTTGGCCTTCTTGTCCTCGGCCTTAGCTTTCCTGTCCTCAAACGCTGCCATAGACTTGTTGATCAACGCGCGCGCCGCGGCTGCATCGCCCCATCCCCGCACTTCGACCCGCTTCCCTTCAAGGTCCTTGTAGATCGAAAAGAAGTGCTTGATCTCCCGCAGAATATGGGGATAGATCTGCGAGTAGTTGGCCACGTCCGTATAGCGAGGATTGCCCTCGCCCACGGCAAGAATCTTCTGGTCCGGCTGTCCCTGATCGATCATATCCAGCACACCGATCGGCCGAACCTGCAATACGCATCCGGTAAAGCTCGGCGAGTCCACCAGCACCAGCACATCCAGCGGATCGCCATCCTCGGCGTATGTGCTTGGAATAAAGCCATAATCCCCGGGATAGTGCACCGGCGAAAACAAGTTGCGATCCAGGCGAAAGACGTGCAGTGTCTTGTCATACTCATACTTATTGATGCCATCCAGCGGAATCTCAATGACGGCATTCACCAGCTCGGGGGCACTCTCACCCACCGGCAGTTCAAGGTAATTCGGCATATAGTTCGGGGTCTCTTCTTCTCTCTGCGATTTCAAACCAAGCGATTCGCAACCATGCCGCCGAGCCCAGCGTGTCGAACACAATCCGCGGAACCGGCCAGTGATCACAGACACAGTGCGATGTCTCCTTAACAGTCTACCGTCAGTCTGCAGGCCAGGCATCCCGCGCCACCGATCGCCTGCCTGTGAGGCCCATTTGCTGCATCACATCCAATGAAACCGCCCGCCAATCGCCCGGCATCACTCCGTCCGAGCAGCGCCAGATGCTAGGCTGGAAGATGGGAGTTTGATCCACCTTGATCGAGTCAGAAATTTACACAAAATCGACCGGCACCAGCCTGCATCCCGAGGGCAGCAGCCGCTTCGTGCGCGCTTGTCTCCGCCAACCTGTGGACCGCACGCCCGTCTGGTTCCTCCGCCAGGCCGGCCGCTATATGCCTGAGTACATGGCCGTGCGTAAGCATCACTCCCTGCTCGACATCTGCCGCACCCCCGACATCGCCGCCGAAGTCACCATCACCGCCGCCGAACGCCTCGACGTCGACGCCGCCATCATCTTCGCCGACCTCCTTCTTCCCCTAACGCCCATGGGCCTCGACTTCGAGTTCGTGGCCGGCGAAGGCCCTCAGGTCCACACCCCCATTCGTTCCCTCGAGCACATCCAGGCCCTCCGCACCGACCGTGCAGATGAACTCAGCTACGTTGCGCGCGCGATAGAAAAAGTCGCCGCCCACTTCTCCACCCCCCGCTCCGACGGCGACCGCCTCGGCATCATCGGTTTCTGCGGAGCGCCCTTCACCCTCGCCAGCTACATGATCGAAGGCGGCAGTTCGCGCAACTACGTCGAGGCTAAGAAGATGATGTATGCCAACGACGGCGCGTGGCCTCTCCTGATGGAGAAGCTCAACACGGTCCTTGTCGCCTACGCGCAGCAACAAGTCGAAGCTGGCGCCGACTGCATCCAGATCTTCGACTCCTGGGTCGGCTCCCTCTCCGTCACCGACTACCGCCAGTACTGCCTCGCCCCCACCACCGAGCTCGTGCAGCGCGTCAAAGCTCTCGGCGTCCCTGTCATCTACTTTGGAGTCGACACCGCCTCCATGCTTCCCGCCATGACCGAAACTGGAGCGGATGTTCTGGGATTAGACTGGCGCATCCCCCTCGATGAAGGCTGGCGCTCCATCGGCTACGGCACCGCCGTCCAGGGCAACCTCGACCCCATCACCCTCTTCTCCCCGCTCGACGTCCTCGAGTCCCGCGTTCGCGAAGTCCTTGCTCTCGCCGCCGGCCGCCCCGGACACATCTTCAACCTCGGCCACGGCATCGTACCTGGCACACCCGTCGACAACGTCATTCAGGTTGTCGAATGTGTCAAGCAGTTCGGCGTCGCCAACGCGCTCCATTCGATCTCCGAGGCCCGCCATTAAATGAGTGGTGAATCCATGAGCCAGCGCACCGCAATTCTCCTGCTCGCCCACGGCACTCCGGACAAACTCAGCGAGATGTCCGAGTATCTGCAGAAGGTCACCGGCGGCCGCCCAATGCCGCAGGAAGTCGTCGAAGAACTCCAGCACCGCTACGCGCAGATCGGCCTTACAGAAACCAAACCCGGCCTCGGCGATGACCGCCTGCCCGTAGGCCCTCCGCTCACTCACTGGACCCTCCTGCAAGCCCGCATGCTGGGCGAACTTCTTGGTCAGCCCGTCTACGTGGGCATGCGGAACTGGCATCCCTACATCGCCGACGTTGTTGCGCAGATGCGGGCGGACGGCGTCAAGCATGTGCGCGTCCTCTGTCTCGCGCCCCAGAACTCCCGCACCTCCACCGGCCTCTATCGCCGCGCCCTCATGGCCGCCGTCGGCGAAAGCTTCACCGTAGACTTCATCGCCGGCTGGGCCGACGAACCACTCCTCGCCCAAGCCTTCGCCGAGCGCATGTGGCCAGCCTGGGCCGAAGCCTGCGCCGTCACGGAAACCCGGGTGCCCATCCTCTTCACCGCGCACGCTGTCCCCTGCCGCACCATCATGTCCAGCGTGCCCGCAGCCCAGTCCGAACAGAAGCCCGGCGGCCCCGTCCCCGCTGACGGCATTCAGCACTACGGCGCCGCCCAGAAACCCGACCCCTATCCCGTCGAATGCAAGCAGACCGCGCTCGCCATCGCCGCCGCCCTGCGCCCCGTCGGACTCACCGACGATGACTGGTTCTTCGCCTTCCAATCACAGGGCATCGCCGGCGCTCCCTGGATCGGCCCCACTGTCCCCGACACCCTCAAGGCGCTCGCCGACGCCGGCCACAAAGCCGTCGTCCTCCAGCCCGTAGGCTTCCTCTGCGATCACGTCGAGATCCTCTACGACATCGACATCGACTTCAAGCAGCAGGCCGCAGCCCTCGGCATGCAACTTACGCGCGCCGAGAGCCTCAACGCCTCTCCCACCCTCATCCGCGCCATCGACAGCGCACTCCGTCGCGCCTACACCCGCCTCGACCCCAACGCCGTCCCCGAGCCAACGCGCGGCCGTCCCGCACATACCAAAGCGTAAAATCTAACTATGGGTATCACACGCCAGCAAGCCCTCGACTGCTTCGCCTCCGACGACCTCATCGGCATCGGTATGGAGGCCGACGCGCTCCGCCGCATCCTTCACCCCGAAGGCGTCGTCAGCTACACCATCGACCGTCTCGTCGACTGCTCAAACCCCGACCTCGACACCGCGTACGCCAACGCTCGCAAGTCCGTAGACATGGGCGCAACCGGCCTGCTCGTCCCGGCAATCACCCAGCAGCAGGTCACTCTCGACCACTACGAAGAGCTCTTCACCGGCATCAAGCAGCGTTTTCCCGGAATCCAGCTGCACGGCCTGTCGGCGACTCAGATTCTCGCCCTCGCAGCCGCATCGCAAATCTCCTTGCGCGACACGATTACCCGCCTGCGCGATGCAGGTCTCGATTCGATCGCAGGCAGCGCGGTGATTTTCAACGACGAGGTTCGCAAACGCGCTGCCCCGGACAAGTGCACCGCAGCGGATTGGGTCAACGTCCATCGCACCGCACATCAACTCGGCCTGCGCACCAAGGCGACCATGATCTTCGGCGTCGGCGAGACCTTCGCCGACCGAATTGACCATCTCGAAATTCTCCGCAGCCTCCAGGAAGAAACCGGCGGCTTCACAGCCTTCACGCCACTGGCTGCGCAGGCCAGCACAGCAATTATTCCGAGCGATGTCTCCGAGCCCACAGCAGTCGAGTACCTCACCACCCTCGCCGTCAGCCGCCTCTACCTCGACAACATCCCCAACCTCCAGGGCTCCTGGGCCACGCAAGGCCTCAAGGTCCTGCAGATGGGCCTCCGCTTTGGTGGCAACGATGTCGGCTCAGTTCTCCTCGAAGAGCGCTTCGGCAAACCGGGCGGCGCAACGGAAGAAGAGCTTCGCCGCATCATCCGCGAAGCCGGCTTCAAACCCGTCCAGCGCGACACCCTCTACCGCACCATGTTCCTCAACTAACCCACCGCCGTACCGATCGAACCCTCCTCTCGATCGCAATGGCGTGCGGAACACCAATCTCCGTGCCGACACGGCAACCCGCTCGACCTGACCAACTATCTCAACCAACAGAAGCGCATCGCGTAAAATCGAAGCTCACACCTTAGCAACCGGAGAAATTTCTGCTCAGCCAACTCAATGCGCTCGCCATGCTCCTCACCTCGCGCGGTCTAGGGCACTATTGGAAGACGCACTACGCTGATCACACCTTCCGTAACGTCTATCGCTGGAACGCCTTCGACATCAGCCTCCTCATCCCCTACTTCCTGGTGATGATCATCCTCGCCTTCTACGGCATCCATCGCTACCAGCTAGTCTGGCTCTACTACCGCAACAAGCGCAACGAGTCCCACTCCAACCTTCCCCCTTCCACCTTCGCCGAAGAAGATCTCCCCTTCGTCACGATCCAGCTCCCCATCTACAACGAGCAGTTCGTCATCGACCGTCTCCTCGACGCCTGCTGCCGCCTCGACTACCCTCGCGACCGCTTCGAGATCCAACTTCTCGACGACTCCACCGACGAGACCGTCGGCGTGGCCTCAGCCATGGTCGCGCGTTTCGCCGCCGGCACCCAGGGCCTCGACCCCCAGCCCGTCTACTATCTGCACCGCACGAACCGCCACGGCTACAAAGCCGGCGCGCTTGAAGAAGGCCTCCGCACCGCCAAGGGCGAGCTCATCGCCATCTTCGACGCCGATTTCGTCCCGCCTCCCACCTGGCTCCGCAGCGTCGTTCACCACTTCTCCGAACCCGGAGTCGGCATGGTGCAAACCCGCTGGACGCACCTCAATCGCAACTACAGCTTCCTCACGCAAGTCGAAGCCATCCTCCTCGACGGGCACTTCGTCCTCGAACACGGTGGCCGCTCCCGCGCTGGCGTCTTCTTTAACTTCAACGGCACAGCCGGCATGTGGCGCCGCCAGGCCATCGACGAAGCCGGCGGCTGGCAGCACGATACCCTCACCGAAGATACCGACCTCAGCTATCGCGCGCAGCTCAAAGGCTGGAAGTTCAAATACCTGCAAGACGTCGAGTGCCCCGCCGAGCTCCCCATTGAGATGACCGCCTTCAAGACCCAGCAGGCGCGTTGGGCAAAGGGCCTCATCCAGTGCTCGAAAAAAGTTCTCCCCAACGTCTTCCGTTCCGACGTCCCCTTCCACACCAAACTCGAAGCCTGGTATCACCTCACCGCGAACATCAGCTATCCTCTGATGATCATCCTCTCCGTGCTGCTCATGCCCGCCATGATCATCCGCTCCTGGCAGGGTCCGCTGCAGATGATGCTCATCGACTTCCCGCTCTTCATGGCCTCTACCATGAGCGTCTCCACCTTCTATCTCGTCAGCCAGAAAGAACTCTACCCGCGCACCTGGTACAAGACCTTCCTCTACCTCCCGTTCCTCATGTCGCTCGGCGTCGGCCTCTCGGTCACGAACACCAAGGCCGTCCTTGAAGCGCTCTTCGGCATCAAGAGCGCCTTCGCCCGCACTCCCAAATATCGCGTCCAGTTGAAGGGCGAAAAGTCGCAGGCCAAAAAATATCGCAAGCGCCTCGGCATCATCCCCTGGATCGAGCTCCTCATCGGCTGCTACTTTGCCGCGACGATTTACTACGCCGTCTCCACCGAAAACTACTTTACGGTTCCCTTTCTCATGCTCTTCGTCCTCGGTTACTGGTACACCGGTCTACTGAGCATCTTCCAGGGCCTCTTCGAACGCAAGGCCTCCGATGGCGACGAGATCCACGAGAAACCCTACCCCGTCGGCGTCTAGACCCGCACAAAGAAGAGGCCCGCAATCGCGGGCCTCTTTCTTTTAAGCTGCTTTCCTTCTTAGAACCGTATTCCAACCGTGAGCGGAAGATAATCTGTTTGATTGCTATTCGCCGGATAGAAATTCGTCGTGCTGTCGGTTATCGTGGCAAGGCTTTCTGGCGTGTTCACAATGCCGGGGCGGTACTTGTTATTGATGAACACATACCGCATTTCCACGTACAAACGGGCATGCGAGTCGGGCGAAAGCTTATACGTAAACCCAACGCCTGCGTCGAATCCTGGCGCATTCGATGTGTAGGAATCCAGGTTGTAGTTCGCGTAGTAAATACCGCAATAGTAGTAGCAGATAAACTGCGCACTCGGCAGCGTAAAGTTCGCAACCTTGTGATAGAAACCAAAGCCTACCTTCGCATACGCTTCCACCGTACCGCCCGTGTTAATCGTGTAGGTCGGCTGCACGGAGAACGACCAGATGTGGCTGTTGCCATCCAGCAGATTATCCACCGCGCCCTCGCCGAACAGATAATCGTAAATGCCAATCTGGTTGTCGAGCGTACCCTTGGTGAATCCGAACTGATCCCAATCAAACTCCAACGGGATCGCGATGTGCTTATTGAGGCGCGGCCCCACACCTATCTGGATGCTGAAGTTCGGCGTTAGATAATTCGACGTGTTGGCAATCGGCACCGTCGCGCCCGCGCCGCCATACGCCGTCCACTTCAGCGAGTCATCCTCATTCGTGCCATTCGGACGGTATCCCGGCCGAGCAGTAGACTGCGCATGGCCTCCCCCCGCCCCCGTGATCATCTTGCTGAAGTCCGGCAGCGGCGCAACCACAAGCGCCTCCGTTTGTTCAGCCGCACTCGACGAATAGGCTGGGCCACTAGGGTCACTCACGCCCGAAGCCGCAAAGTTACTCTGAGCGCTCATCATTCCGGCGCCAGCGCCAACCACCGCCGCGACTGCCAAAACACGCCGCGCAACACGAGAGAGGTACGACCCAGACCACCCGCGCGGATTCTCTGAGAATTCGATAAATTTCAACATATGGACTCCTGTAAGTCAGCGGCCAGGAACAGCAAGCAGCTACCGAACAAGCGTCTCCGCTGTACCTTAGGCCGTCTGATGAATCGGCAGTCTTATCACCGTACTCCCTTGGACGAGGATTTTTTGCCGCAGGATTACTTTTTTCGTGCCGTGAGTGCCTGCAAACCCATCTCGCCCCACGTACGGCCGCTAAACCTCGTGTCTTCAATATCAAACCCCTGCCTTGACCCTCGTACACTATTGACTAACCATGTCCATAGCTTCCAACCTCGAACGGGTACAGAACCAAATTGCCGAAGCCTGCGCCCGCGCCCACCGCGACCCCAGCACCGTCGCCCTCATGGCCGTCAGCAAGATGCATCCCGCCGAAGCCGTCCGTGAAGCCTACGAGGCCGGCCAGCGCCTCTTTGGCGAAAATCGCGTCCAGGAATGGCAAACCAAACGCGCCGAATTATCTGACCTTTTTGCCCTTCCACCCAGCGGCTCGTCGCAGTCCACGCGAAGCCCCTCGCCGGCAGCGCAGGCCCACCTCATCGGTCCGCTGCAAAACAATAAGACCGCCAAAGCCGCCGAGATCTTCGACGCAATCGACACCCTCGGCTCCCTCAAAACTGCAGAACGCCTCAACGCCGCCGCGCAGTCTCTCAGCAAAACTCTCCGCATCCTCATCGAAGTCAAACTCTCGCCCGAAGACACCAAGCATGGCCTCGCCCCCGAAGATCTCCCCGCGCTCCTCCGGGCGCTCCAGCCGCTCACGCATCTCCAACCCCGCGGCCTCATGACCGTTCCGCCCTTCGACGAAAACCCCGAAACCGCGCGCCCATATTTCCAGCATCTGCGCCACCTGCGTGACGAGCACCTCACCCTCTACCCCACTCTCACCGACCTCTCCATGGGCATGTCCAACGACTTCGCCGTAGCCATCGAAGAAGGTTCCACCACCGTCCGCATCGGCACCGCCATCTTCGGCAAGCGCACCTACGCATGAGCCTCACCCTGCGCGCCACCACCAACGGCTGCACCCTCAACGTGCGCGTTCATCCCGGCGCTCGACGCAATGCCATCACCGGCACCCACGACGGCGCCCTCAAAATATCTCTCACCACCCCGCCCGCAGACGGCCGCGCCAACGCCGCGCTCATCGCCTTCCTCGCCGAACACCTCAGCATCCCCCGCGCAGCCATTACGCTCACCACCGGCGCGACCAGCCGCTCCAAAACGATGCACCTCGAAGGCCTCACCCCCGAATCCCTTACCGCAGCACTCGAACCCGCCTAAGATTTTCCGCGCGACCAAGCCATTGCGATCCCCACAATCAGCGTCACCGCTCCGCCAGCAAATAACCCCGCCATCGCCCCCGACAGCCGCACCTCCGGCTGCATCGCTCCCCGACTAGCCACGTGATCCATCACCGCCCGCGCGGTGAACCACCCCACGCCCGCAAACACCACCACCAACACCAGCGCTCGCACCGCAACGCGCATCGCGTTATTCCCATTCGATAGTGCCGGGTGGCTTCGACGTAATGTCATACACCACCCGATTGATTCCCCGCACCTCGCTCACAATCCTGCTCGAGATCGCGCGCAGCACCTCGTACGGCAGCGCCGCCCAATCCGCCGTCATGCCATCCTCGCTCTCCACCGCACGAATCGCACACGTGTACGCATACGTTCTCTGATCGCCCATCACGCCCACTGTCTTGATCGGCAGAAGCACAGCAAAGCTCTGCCACACCTTCCGATAGAGTCCCGCGCGCTTGATCTCCGCGGTGCAGATCGCATCCGCCTCCTGCAGAATCGCAACCCGCTCCGGCGTCACCTCTCCGAGAATCCTCACCGCCAACCCCGGCCCAGGAAACGGCTGCCGCTCGAGAATCTCTTCCGGCATCTGCAGGTCTCGACCAATCCTGCGTACCTCATCCTTAAATAAATCCCGAAGCGGCTCAATCAACTTCAGCTTCATGTCTTCAGGCAGCCCGCCCACATTGTGGTGGCTCTTGATCACGTGCGAAGGCCCATGAACACTAGCCGATTCGATCACGTCCGGATAAAGCGTCCCCTGCACCAGCCAGGCTACTTCTTCCCCCGAAGACTTCTCGGCCTCAAAAATCTTCTTAGCCTCATCATCGAACACCGCAATAAACTCGTTGCCAATCGCCTTACGCTTCTTCTCCGGATCGGTCACGCCAGCCAGCTTACCCAGAAATCTTTCCGATGCGTTCACCGCGACCACATTCAGGTTGAGCTCCTCGCGCATCGTCTTTTGCACCTTCTCAAATTCATCCTTACGAAGCACGCCATTATTCACAAAGATGCAAGTCAGCCGCTCCCCAATCGCCCGCGCCACCAGCACCGCCGCCACACTCGAATCCACGCCCCCACTCAGCCCACAGATCGCATGCCCAGTCGGTCCCACCTGTTCACGAATCTTCGCCACTGTCGACGCAATAAAATGTTCCGGCGTCCAATCCTGCTTCGCCCCACAAATATCCACCGCGAAATTCCGCAGCAGCTCCATTCCCTGCTTCGTATGCGCAACCTCCGGATGAAACTGCACCGCCCACATCTTGCGCGTCTCATCCGCAATTCCCGCAATCGCATTCGACGTCCGCGCCGTCACCCGAAATCCTGGTGCCAGCGTCTCCGCATGATCTCCGTGAGACATCCACACCGACATCGTCGCCGGCAGCCCGCTAAACAGCGGAGTCTCATCCACCACATTCACCTCGGCATGCCCATACTCGCGGGCGTCCGCCGGCACCACACGGCCACCCAGGTGATGCGTCATAAACTGCAGCCCGTAACAAATTCCAAGTATCGGCAATCCTATTTCAAGAATCGCCTTATCGGCCTTCGGCGCCGCGTCGTCATATACGCTCGACGGCCCGCCGGACAGCACAATCCCCGCCGGCTCAAGCGCGAGAATCTTCTCGAGCGGCGTCGTGCACGGAAGCACCACCGAGAACACGTTGAACTCGCGAATCCGCCGCGCAATCAGCTGCGTGTACTGCGAGCCAAAATCCAAAATCACAATGGTCGATGAGACCGGGGTAACGGGAGCTGACGTGCCAGGAGTATCCACGTATTCAGTGTAAATCGGCCGCCTGTGGGCGATTTATTCGCTCTTATCCCGCTGCCGCGTCGAGCTGACCGCACCCATCAATCCACCGCCAAATAACAGGATTGCCAGCGCAATCGTCCAGTGTTGCGGTAGGTGCACCAGGTGACAGATATACAGCACGCCAATAATCAGGATGAGCGTCCCGACAGCATAAAGAGCGAACGACATGACATTCTCCTCCAGAGCGAAAAGGAGCTCTCGGAAGATAGATGCCCTTTAGTCCCCTCGCGTGCGGCCGGAATCAGGAAAATTGTAGGCCCGCCACAGCGACAGATAAGCCGCAGACCGCACCACATGAAAATAATCCGACATCCCCAGGTACACTAGGCCGACCCCACCCCACCAGCAGTTCAGAAACGTCTGCGTCTCCACACTGGAAAACGGCAGCGGTGAAGCCGAAAACACCATCGCCAGAACGATCAGCGCAATCCGCACGATGTTCATCACCATGTTGATCTCGACCAGCTTTCCCCGCACCGCACCGCTCCGAAACGCCGCCTTCAGCGCGCCCCCCGGCCCCAGCCCAAGCTGCATCGCCAGCAGCGGCGCCAGATAAAGCGGCCAACTCACCGCAGCCCACAGGACGTAGATCGCCAGCGTCCCCACAATCAGCATCGCGCAGAAGAGCACAATGCTCGGCTCAACTTGCCGCGCTGCCGGCCCCGTAATGCTGATCCGCACAGCTACCCCAACACCCCACGCCCACAGTCCCCACATCGTGGCAAGCAGTCCCGCCCGAAGCGCTCCTAGCACCAGCATCGAAATGCGCCGAGGCTGAAGCGTAGTATCCAGGCGCCGCAACACCAAAGTTCGCCCCAACGCCGCGCCGAGAAGCCAAAGCATGACCGCCATCGGAACCAGCCAGCGAAGCATCGGCAATGCCCAAACCAAAAGTGAGGTCGCCGCGGCATGGAGGCCGTCGATCGCAGCGACAGGCTGGAAGACGGATGCACCACGCAACGCCGTGGCGTCGACTCCAAACTCTGCCCCGTAACCCCCAAACGCGATGCCTCCGAGGAAGAGTACAATGACGCCCACTAGCCAGCGCCAAGCAATCTCCAGCCCCGCCAGCGAAGGTCGCTGCCACACCTCACTCATCACGCCGATGAAAGATTCCGTCCCCCGAATCTTTGCGTCGGCACTCGCCGCCACTACTTCACCACCAGGTTCACCAATTTACCCGACGGCTTGTTGATGACCAGGTGCTTCACAATCGTCTTCCCAATCAAGCGCGCCGCAACCTTCTCGTCCGCCAGCGACGCAGCCTTAATCGCAACCTCGAGCGCCGCCTCATCCGTATCCGCTGCCAGCTTGATCACCGTCGCCAGTTTCCCATTCACCTGCACCGGAATCTCAATTTCGCTCTCCCGCGCAAGCTCCTTATCGGCCACAGGCCACGGCTGCTGAAACACATCCGTCGTCTCGCCCAGATCCTTCCAAAGCTCGGCCGCGATGAAAGGCGCAAACGGCACCAGCAGCAACGTCAGCGTGCGCAGCAGCTCCGCAATCGTGGCGGAAGATACTTCGCCCGAATCCATCGCCGCTTCAGCCGCATAAATCTCGTTTACCAAAATCATGATCGCCGCAATGCACGTATTGAAGTGCCAGCGCCCGTTAAAGTCTTCAGTGATCTTCGCAATCGTCTGATGCAGCGTCCGCAGCAGCGCAGCGCCCGCGGCTGTCTGCCCCGCGAACTGCTCCGGCGCAATCTCATCTGCATGCATGCCATGTTCGATGTACTGCACGTTCGGCGCGTACTTACCAACCAGGCGGTACACCCTCGCCAGGAACCGACTGATGCCTGCAACGCCTTCTTCCTGCCATTCCAGGTCACGATCCGGCGGCGCCGCAAACAGCGCATACATCCGCGTCGCATCCGCACCATACTTCTCAATCATTAAGTCCGGGCTCACCACGTTGCCCTTGGACTTCGACATCTTCGCGCCATCCTTGATCACCATCCCCTGCGTAAACAGCCGCTCCGCCGGCTCCGAATTCGCAATCAATCCCAAGTCGCGCATCACCTTCGTCCAGAACCGCGAATAGATCAAATGCAAAATCGCATGCTCGACGCCGCCAATATATTGGTCAATCGGAAACCAGTAATTCGCCTTCTCCGAATCAAATGGCGCCGTCGAATTCCGCGCATCCGTGTAGCGGTAGAAGTACCAGCTCGAATCGACAAACGTGTCCATTGTGTCGGTCTCACGCCGTGCCGGACCACCGCACACCGGACACGTCGTATTTACAAACTCCGGCACCTTCCCCAGCGGCGACCCGCCCTCCTGCGTAATCTCAATCTGCTCAGGCAGCAGCACCGGCAGCGCACTCTCCGGCAACGCAACCACACCACCAGCCTTCACGCCCTCATGGCCAGCGCCCGCGGCATGCCCATTCGTGCAGTACACCATCGGAATCGGCGTGCCCCAATACCGCTGCCGGCTCACGCCCCAGTCCTTCAGCCGATACGTCGTCGTCTTTTTCCCGAACCCATGCTCCTCGGCGAACCGTGCCATCCTCTCCTGCGCTTCGAGCACGGCCTCGCCCGTCCATTCGCCAGAGTCAATCAGCACCGCGTCATCTTCCTCGCCATACGGCAGCGCCAGCTTGTCTGTATCCACATTCGGAGCGACCACCCGCTTTACCGCCAACCCATACTTCTGCGCAAACTCGAAGTCCCGCTCATCATGCGCCGGCACGCTCATGATCGCGCCCGTGCCATAGTCGGCCAGAATGTAATTCGCCACCCAGATCGGCAGCGTCTCGCCATTGAACGGATTGATCGCGGTCTTCCCCGTCGCCACGCCATGCTTCTCGATGTTGCCGATATCACCAGTCTCACGCGCGACCTTCTGCTCCGCAATCATCGCGTCCACAGCGGACGCCAGCTGCGCATCCGTCTTCACCCACTCCTTCACCAGCGCATGCTCGGGAGCCAACTGGATCGACGTGGCCCCAAAGATCGTATCCACGCGCGTAGTGAACACCGTGATTGCCGGCGTGTTCGCCATCGCGGTCACGCGGAACTCCACCTCCGCGCCCTCGCTCCGCCCAATCCAGTTGCGCTGCATCGTGCGCACCTTCTCAGGCCAGCCTGGCATCGTATCCAAACCATCCAGCAACTCATCAGCATACTTCGTGATGCGCAGAAACCACTGCTCCAACTCGCGCTGCTCCACGATCTGGTCTTCATGCCGCCAGCAACACCCGCCAATCACCTGCTCGTTCGCCAGCACCGTCGCGCACTGCGGACACCAGTTCACCTTGCTCGATCGCCGATACGCCAGCCCACGCTCCACCATCTTCAAAAAGAACCACTGGTTCCAGCGGTAGTACTCCGGCAGACACGTAGCGATCTCTGTCCCGGCCCAGTCATAGCTGTAGCCGATCCGCTGCATCTGCACCTTCATCTGCGCAATATTCTTCAGCGTCCACTCGCGCGGAGGCGTATTGTTCTTCAGCGCCGCATTCTCCGCCGGCAATCCAAACGCGTCCCACCCCATTGGGTGCAGGACGTTGTATCCGCGCATCCGCATAAACCGCGCCAGCGCATCGCCAATCGCGTAGTTCCGCACATGCCCCATGTGCAGCTGGCCGCTCGGATACGGCAGCATCTCCAGGCAATAAAACTTCGGCTTCCCACTCGTATGCGGCTCCGCAGCATAAAGATTCGGCTGCGCATCCCACTTCGCCTGCCAGCGCGGCTCTATCTCCGCTGGGTTATAGCGTTGCACTTCGTTCTTATCCGAACCGCTTCCATCCGAAGCCACAGCGGCTTTTGTTGTCCCTGACTCGTCCATACCTCATTGTAAAGAAAAATAAATCCATGGCCCCACCGCGCGAAGCAGCCTGCCGTCCGCGCAGGACCTCGCCGTCCACGTGGGACCATGGTAGCTTGTCTCTCTGGAGAAACCATGCGCTTGTCCTGCCGTCTACCCCTTGCACTCGCCGCTCTCACCCTCGTCACCAGCACCGCCTTCGCCTCCGACCCCCTCAAAATCAAAACCGACAAAGGCGGCGTAGAGGGCACCTATACCACCGACCACCAGGTCCGCGCTTTCAAGGGCATTCCCTACGCCGCACCGCCCGTCGGCGACCTTCGCTGGCAGCCGCCGCAGCCCGCCGCCAAGTGGTTCGGCACCCTCGTCGCCAAAGACTTCGGCCACCACTGCTACCAGACCAACCCCTACCCCGACATGACCTTCGCCGACGCCGGTCCCAGCGAAGACTGCCTCACCCTCAATATCTGGTCTCCCGCCAAAGCCGCGCCCGGCTCGCTCCCCGTCATGGTCTGGTTCCACGGTGGCGGCTACAACTCAGGCTCCGCCTCCGAGCCCCGCCACGACGGCCAGTTCCTCGCCCACCGCAACGTCGTCATCGTCACCCTCAACTACCGCCTCGGCATCTTCGGCTTCTTTACCCATCCCGACCTCGCCGCCGAATCGCCACACCACGCCGCCGGCAACTACGGCCTCCTCGACCAGGCCGCCGCCCTCGCCTGGGTCTCCCGCAACATCACCGCCTTCGGTGGCGACCCCAACAACATCACCCTCTTCGGCGAGTCGGCAGGCTCCTTCTCCGTCAGCGCACAGATGGCCTCGCCCCTCTCCAAGACCCTCATCGCTAAAGCCATCGGAGAAAGCGGCGGTGCCTTCCACTCCAGCGGCGTCCCCTATCCCAGCCTCGCCAAAACTGAGCAGGAGGACGCAGCCTTCGCGCAGACCGCCTTCAATGCCTCCACCATCGCCGACCTCCGCAAGATCTCCGCCGACGACCTCATCAAAGCCGCCAGCGCCCACACGACCCCGCCCCCGCCCCATTTCGGTCCCGACATCGACGGCTACTTCCTCCCTCAATCCGTCCCCGAAATCTACGCCGCCGGCAACCAGGCCAAAATTCCTCTCCTCGCCGGTTGGAACGCTGACGAAGTCCGCTCCATGATCACCATGAGCCCCGTCCCAACTACCGTCGCGACCTTCACCGCGCAAGCCACCAAAGACTTCGGCGCCCGCGCGCCTGACTTCCTCGCCGTCTACCCGGCTACTACTGATGCGGAAGCCGTCCAATCCGCCGGCGACTTCGTCAGCGACCGCTTCATCGCCTACTCCACCTGGGCCTGGCTCGAAGCGCAGGTCAAAACCGGCCAGGCCCCCGTCTACCGTTACCGCTTCGACCTCGCCGCCCCCGGCGACAAGTTCCATCCAGCCGGCACCGGCGCCTTCCACTCCGACGACATCGAGTACGTCTTCGGCACTCTCGACTCTCGCCAGCAAGCCACCATCCGTCCCGAGGACCGCACCCTCTCCGACCAGGTCCAGCAGTACTGGACCAACTTCGCCCGCAACGGCAACCCCAACTCACCGAACCTTCCCACCTGGCCGACCTACAAGCCCGCCACCGACTGGCAAGTCATGCACTTAAGCGTCCCCTCCGAGGCCAAACCCGACATCCAGCGCAACCGCTACCTCTTCCTGGACAGCGTCTGGTCCCAACCAGTAGCCCAATAACTCGCCCCGACCAAGCCCGTTACGAAGCACCTAGGGCTTGGTCGCGTTATCTACTGGCGGGTTCTGATCCACGATCTTGTACCCAGCCGGCGGCACAAACAAAGTAGGATCGGGCTCACCCTGAGTCAGTTCCTCAATCTCAAACGTCGTCTTCCCGCGCCTGGGATCATCCCTCATTCCAAGTAGAATCAGCCCAAGCTCTTTCGAATTCCACGTCTCACTCACGATCACCAGTGGAAGCTCATTGCCCTCCGCACCCGCAGGAATCGTCTGCGTCACTCTTGATCCGTGCGCGTCCACGCCTGCAATCGTTCTCATTCCAAGGTCTTCCCTCTTCGACGAATAACGCGGAGGTTGCTGCTGTGCGAATCTCTTCCGTTGCGCAGCCAATTCTTCCGCCGTCAACGGCTTCGGAGGATCCCCCATATGGAAAATCCGGACGACATCATCCGCACCGACGCCAATCTCCCAACTGATCGACACCCTCTTCGTTTGATCGATAACCCCCACACCGAACTTCGGTTGCGGCACACCGTTCTCGTCGCGTTGGCAGCCACGTTCTGATTCGGACATTGTCTTCCCAGCCGAATCGCGCGCCTGATGTGTCCGCACAGAACCGCGCACGTAACTGCCATCCGGCAGCCGCTGCTCGAAGCTCTGCTTCGCCGTCGCCGTATAGGGGCCGCCGTGCGTTCCCCCCGCGCTATAGACGGAATAGCTTTGAACCCCCACGGTGCATGCAGGCTCCGCACTCTGCGCCCCGGCCACGCCACCCAACACCATCACTCCGAGCACACCCACTACCCAACGATACGTCGCAGTTCGCATCGGTCGTCTCCGTAAAACTCAATAGCCACAGGTACGGTAGATCGCCCTCCACGATATCAAATTCCACCCAGCCTGAGCATCAACTTTCCCATCGACTTTCTACCCCGCCATGCGAAGCCACTGGCCGTCCGCCTAGGACCCCGCCGACAGCGCTCGCAACGCCATCACATTCCGCATCTCGTCCCCCGGATCATCCACCGGCGTCTCCGCAATAAACGCCGCATGCTCAAACCGCGCATCATGCAACAGCCGCTTAAACGCGGCCGCCCCAATCGTCCCCTCCCCGATATGTTCATGCCGATCCAGCTTCGACCCCATCGGCGCCTTCGCATCATTGCAATGCCACACCTTCACCGCGTCGAACCCCATCGTCTCTCCCACCTGCCGCATCGTCGCCTCATACCCTTCGGTCGTAACAATGTCATACCCGGCGACATGCGTATGACACGTATCCAGACAAACCCCCATCGGCGCGCAAGCCTGCAGCGTCGCCACCAACTCCGCCACCTGGTCAAAGCTTCCACCCAACGAGAACTCCGCCCCCGCAGTGTTCTCAATCAGGATCCTGAAGTTATGGTCCTGCCACTTCACCCCGCCGCCCAACGTTCCAATCGCACGCTCGATCCCTTGCGCCGCCAGCCTTAGCCCCTCCTCGCGAGTCAGTCCCTTCCAGCTCCCCGGATGCAGCACCAAATACTCCGCGCCCAGCGCCAGCGCCCGCTCCACCTCTCCCCGAAACGCGTCCACCGAATTCTCCCGCACGCTTTCCGTCTGCGAGCACAAATTAATCAAGTAACTCGCATGGATCGATACCGGGTTCACATCCAGCCGCGCCCGCGCCTCCCGCATCTTTGCGGCATCTTCTGCCTTTACCGGAGCCGCCTTCCACTGCCGCGGACTCGAGCTGAAGATCTGAAACGTATTCGCCCCCGCATCCGCCGCCCGCTGCACCGCCGTAAAACATCCCCCCGCCGTCCCTACATGCACGCCAATCCGTTTCTTTGCCATAAAATCAAGACTACCGCAGCAGGATGCAGACGATCACGCCCACCGCGCGCTATCATCGCCTATGGCTCAACCACAGTCTTTCAAGAATCACGCGCGATTCGACCCGCAGTTTCACTTCTTCATCATTCCACTGCTGTTGCTCAATTTGATCTTCTCAATCTACACGACCGTCCATTACTGGCCGCGCCACATGTACCACTACCTCTGGTGGATCGTGATGTCGATCGTGCTCTTCGTCATAGCTGGCCTCTGCCGCGGCTACGCCCTGAAGAATCAAGACCGCATCATCCGTCTGGAAGAGCAGCTTCGCCTCGCCGACCTCCTCTCCGAAGATCAGCTCGGTCTCATCGACACCCTCACCGTCGATCAGTACGTCGGCCTCCGCTTCGCCTCGGATGCCGAAGTCGCGGCCCTCGCTCAACGCGCCATCACTGAGCACCTCGACCGCAAGCAAATCAAGCAAGCCATCGTCACTTGGCGCCCCGACAACCAGCGCATCTAACCATCTCGCACCCAAAAACAAAGGCCGCCCACCCGGGCGGCCTTTGCTGTTGCCTTCCAATAATCTCTAGTACACGTCGCGCTGATACCGCTGGTCTGCCTTCATCTTCTTGAGATACTCAGCCGCCTGCTCTGGCGATCCATTGATCCCCTTGGCAATCGACTCGAGCAGCACCTGCTCAACATCCTTGGCCATCCGGCTCGCGTCACCGCACACATAAAAGTGCGCCCCGCGCTCCAGCCATGCGAAGAGCTCATCGCTGGCTTCGCGCAGACGATCCTGCACATAAATCTTCGTCGCCTGGTCGCGCGAGAACGCCGTCTGCAGCTTGGTCAACAAGCCGCTCTTCTGCATTCCCTCGAACTGATCCTTGTACAAGTAGTCCGAAGCCGCGCGCTGATCGCCAAACACCAGCCAATTGTCGCCCTTGTGGCCCCGCGTCTCACGTTCCTCAAGAAACGCACGGAACGGCGCAATACCCGTGCCCGGTCCAATCATGATCACCGGCAGATTCGTATCCACGGGCAAACGGAATTTGTCATTCTTCTCAAGAAACACCGGCAGCTTACCGTTGACCGGCGCGCGATGCCCAAGCAGACTCGAGCACACGCCCTGGCGATGCCGCCCGTGCGCGTCATACAACACCACGCGCACCGTCAGGTGCACTTGCCCCGGATGCGCTGTCTGGCTCGATGCAATTGAGTACATCCGCGGCATCAACCGCTGCAAAATGTTGAAGAGATCCTGCGGGTCTTTCACCACGCCCGGGAAGTCCGTCACCAGGTCAACAAACTCACGGCCCCACACATACGCCTCAGCCGCGACCTTATTCTCTGTCCCCAACAGCGCCTTCAGGCCTTCCGGAGTATTCTCGCCCGCCAGCTTCGCATACTGATTCACGGCGCCGCGCGCCAGCTTGCCAATACCCAGCTTTGAGGTCAAAGCCTCGCGCACCGTGATCTTATTGCCGTCCGTGCCCTTCACCGGCTCAATCACCGTCTCGTCGCCGCTGAATCCCAACGCCTTCAGCGCATCGTTAACGGCCTCTTCGCAATACGCCGGAACCACGCCCAACGCATCACCCGGCGTATACGTCATGCCCTCGGCGAGCTCCATCTCGATGTGGATGGTCTCCTTCTCCGACTGGGGCCCAGTGAGAAGATCATTCACCAACACGGTCGCAGGGTAGGGGTTAGTTTTGCTGTAAACGATAACCGTGCTATCGGTGGTGGTCTCTGGAGGGGCAGTCAACGTGGATTCGCTCATATTTCTAAAATTATAGTGAATCAGGCGCGGCGCGGTGTGACCAAAAACACCAACGCCCGATAAACGTTCCGCCAACATTAATCCCCGCTCTGTCGCCAGAAACGGCTACATCGCGGGAGGATGATGCGGATCAACGACATGCGCCTCGTGTGCGGCCGCCGTCTTCTTCTTCCCCGCGCCATTCGCTTCGCCCGGATTCACCAGGTCGCGAAGCTCTTTGCTCGGTTTGAAGTACGGCACCCGCTTGGCTGGCACCGCGACCGATTCCCCGGTCTTCGGATTGCGCCCAGTCCGCGGCTTGCGTTGCCGTGAACGGAAACTCCCGAATCCACGAACCTCAACCTTATCGTTGCTCTTCAATGCTTCGATGATGGAGTCGAACAGCGTCTCGACAATCACCTCGCCATCGCGGCGAGTAAGATCCCCTAGGGCAGTCACGTGATCGACTAATTCCGCTTTCGTCATGTACCCTCCTGCAGTAACGTGTTGGCACTAGCTCAACCTGTTGACGTGTGCCGTCCCCGGAAGGACGCGGCAAACTGGGAGAAACCGCATTCACTACCGCAAAGCCCGCATTTGCTTCACTATAGCACCATATCGTAACCCGACTATTCTGTCCTTCTGTGAACATTCCCCGCTACGACGTCCGTCCCTCTGCCGCCAATCGACGGCGCAGCCTATTTCCAGAGGAAATAAAAACCGGGCGAACGATTGAGCATCTGCGTAGGGTTTGTGAAGATTCCGTCCGCGTCATCATTCAGCAGACCCAAAACGCCCCGCTTCTCTTTAGACGGACGAACTACGTTTGGCTCCCCCGAAATTCCCACCGATCGTGCCGTATCCATTAACGCCATACGAAATCCACCCTGCGCGTCAATCAATCCCAGCGGCTGAGACTGCTGTCCCGTCCACACCTGGCCGGTCGCCAGCGGTGTAATCTTCGCATCCGTCGTGTGCCGTCCCACCGCGACATCATGCACAAACTGCCCGTACATGTTGTCCACCAGCGATTGAAAATACGCCTGCTCCTGGGGCGTCATATCGCGCGTCGGATCGCCCGCATCCTTCAGTTCTCCATGCGAAATCACCACCGGCTTCAGCCTTGCCCACTTCATCAGGTCGCCATAGTTGGTCCATTCCATGATCACCCCAATCGATCCCACCACCGACGCTGGATTCGCATAGATCTTGTCGCAAGCCGAAGCGATATAGTACGCACCCGAAGCCCCGACCGACTCCACCGACGCGATCACTTTCTTATGCTTCTGCTCCCGAATCCGCAGCACCTCGTGGTAAATCTCCTGCGACGCCGCCGCCCCACCGCCCGGCGAATCGATGTGCAGGATGATCGCCTTGATGCTGCCGTTGTTTCCGTACCGCTCCAACTGCTTGCTGATCTTCTCCGTGTCTGCATCGGTAATCACACCGGAGATGTCGATCACGGCAATCGAGTCATTGCCAAAATTCATATTGCTGCCGCCGGCATCCATATTGAAGGTCTTCGCCAGCGACGCAAAGAAGATGCTCAGGGCAATCAATCCTAGCGCGAAGATCCCGAGGGTGAGCACCACCCATGGCCACGCCGAGTTCCTCGGCGGATAGCCAGCCGGCACTCCCTGCCCATACGCATAGCCCGCCGGATACGGTCCGCGAAACTCCGGCCGCGGCGCCTGGTACGGCGTCTGATACGGCGCTTGGCCTTGTGTTTGGCGAGGATCCTGCTGCGGGGCTGGTGGCGGGGTGAACGGCTCCGACATGGCCTTGAGTCTATCAGTTACGCCGCGCCACCGTCCCGGCGTGCCACCCGCGCCACATATTTTCGACGCTCCCCACCCGTGCGCCCGTCTAACAAATATCATAGGATGGAAGGCGACCCGGGCTCAGTGTTCCAGTGCATCTTTTCTGTCGTGATCCCGCGGCTGCATGCCATCCGCCAACCGCCCGCAGAGGACATCGCATGGAACTCCCCCACCCGGATCGGCCACCCAACTCTATGCCTCCTCCGCGCCTCAGCATCGTCATCCCCGCCTACAACGAGAGCGCTCGCATCGAAGCGGCCCTCGCCAGTGTGCTCGCTTGCGTGGATGCCCGCTCCTGGGATGCCGACATCCTCGTCGTCGATGACGGTTCCACCGACAACACTCCAGCAATCGTCCAGCAATGGATGGCCTCGCACCCCCGCCTCCATCTCATTCAGAATCCCGGCAACCGCGGCAAAGGCTACTCGGTCCGCAACGGCCTCCTCCAGTCCTCCGGCGACATCGTCATGTTCACCGACGCCGACCTCTCCGCCCCCATCGAAGAAGCCGAGCGCCTCATCGCCGCAATCGACGCCGGCGCCGACGTAGCCATCGGCTCCCGCTGGCTCGACAAGCAAAAGCAGACCGTCCATCAGCCTCTCTACCGCCGCTTCTTCGGCCGATGTTTCAACTGGGTCACCCGCAAAGTAATGGGCCTTCCCTTCAAGGACACGCAGTGTGGCTTCAAGGCTTTCAAGCGTGACGCTGCGCAAACCATCTTCCGCCTTCAGACTATCGAGCGCTGGGGCTTCGACCCCGAAATCCTCTTCATCGCGCGCAAGCTCAAATACACCATCGTCGAAGTCCCCGTAACCTGGGGCCACGATGAGCGCAGCCGCATCAGCTACCTCAAAGACGGCACGCAGATGCTGAAAGAGATGGGTCAAATCCGCACCAACTCCGTCCGCGGCCGCTACGACGAAGCCATCGCCGCGATGAAAGACACCAGCAAGATGGTCACCGCGCCCGTAGAACGCGTAGACCATGCCGAAGCCAGCTAAACCTTCCACAGAACCGGGTGCCCCATTCTCGTCTGCCGGTCTTGACCGCCGGACAGGGTAGGTATCGCGCAAAGCGCGACCGCCCCGCCCCTCTCCATCCCCACCACAAAAACTCTCGCCGTCCGCGCAGGACCATCGTCAGCCTTGCCTTGGACGTAGAAAACTTCCGCCGCGATGACATAAAACGAATCAATTTATCGCAAATAAATCAGCTGGTTTTCACACGCGCGGAAAGACATTCGTTTGACATTTCCGCGACACGCACGGCTCTCTCGCGCGCCTATTGTGAACCGCGGGTCACTTCCAAAACAAGCGACTCGCTTCACAACATCACGACAGGCAGACACCGATGAAAAATTCAGTGATCAACACCAAGCGTCCAGTCGACCGCCGTTCATTTATGAAGAGCGGCATACTGGCAGGAGGCGCAGCAGCAGTGGGCGCCGGTTTGTTAACCAATGGAACTTCTGCTCGTGCACAAGAGCGCGGCAGACTCAATGAGGGGGACATCGCCATCCTCCGTTTTCTGGCGGCTGCAGAACTGATCGAGTCTGACCTTTGGACGCAGTATGCGGAACTCGGCGGCATCGGCAACAACCAGCCCATCGAGGTCAATCCAACCCCAACCCCGCCGCTCAACAACTATCAAGTCGCGTTATCGAACCTCGATACCGACGGCCCGCAGTACATCACCAGCAACACCCTCGATGAAGTCAGCCACGCTAATTTCCTCAATGCCTATCTCGAATCCAGGGGTGCCGAGCCCGTCAACCTCAGCCAGTTCGCAACCTTGCCAGGCAGCACCGCGCAAGGCTCCTCCCTCAAGCCGCGCCTCACCAACCTCATGCACCTCAATGTTGATACTAGCTGGTTCGTTCGCTACCGCAGCACAACCAATCCCGACCTCGGCGCCTCCTTTCCGCAGGCCATCACCCTCAACAACGTAACCGCCATCCCCAGAAACGATGCCGACTTCAATGGCGCAGCCAACTCCAACTTCCAAGGCAACGAGCACATCCAGGCCATCGCCAATGTAGCCGCCTTCCACTTCGGCATGATTGAACAAGGTGGATCGAGCCTCTACGCCGCGATGAGTCAAAAAGTGACTGACCCGGAGGTGCTGCAAATCACCCTCGGTATTGGCGGTGACGAAATCGCTCACTTCCTCGAATGGGTCGACTTCGCCGGCAATGGTGTCCAGCAACCTGTCGCGCCCTTCAAGGACCCCATTTCCGGCCTATCGTTTCCCGACTTCTTCAACAATCCTCCACTCAAACCAGCTACACTCGTTCAACCCAGCCTCATCTTCCCCGTCCCCTGCGAATTCATCAGCCCTGACCTCCCTCATGTCGCGATCATTCGTCCCTTGACCGATAGATTTGCGGGCGCTGTTGCGGCTGTCGCAAGCCTCACCGCCGATGGCCTCTTCACCGGCCAAAGCAAGCTGTTCCTCAACACCCTGCAAGGCCTGGCCGAACGAGCCGATGCCGCAATCCGCCTGGCGTTCTAACTTTTTCTCTCCGAGTTTCTATTGCATCTCTCCCAGGTTTGTACGCCCCACTAATCGCACCCTTTGCGATGAGTGGGGCATCGCGCAAAGCAGGTGTCCCCAACCCAGATTCCTTGAAGACGCCCACCCCCTCGCCCCTCCGCGCCGCGCCCGCATGTCGTACGCTTTAGTCATGACCTCTCGCGCCGCCATCCGCGCCTCCCTCGCCGCCTTCACGCTCTGCCTCTCGTCCCTCATCCCCGCGACAACGCACGCCCAAACCACCGCCGACCTCGACCACTGGCGCAAGGCCTACGCCGACAACCTCGCTCAGCCCGACGGCTGGCTCACCCTCGTCGCCCTCCAATGGCTCCCCGAAGGCAACATCACCGCAGGCTCCGCGTCCGACAACAAGCTCCAACTCCAGCATGTCCCTGTGCACCTCGGCATCTTCCAGCAGCACAACGGACACGTCGCCCTCCTCCCCCCAACCGAAGGCTTCTCCCCCTCCGTCCTCCTCGACGGCAAACCCGCGCCCAGCCCCGCCGCCCTCGCCGCCGACGACACACCCCACCCCTCCGATCTATTCTCCGGCGACGTCCACATCACCGTCATCCATCGCGGCGACCGCTACTATCTCCGCATCAAGGACGCCTACGCCCCCACCCGCGTCCACTTCCGCGGCCTCAACTGGTACGCCCCCAACCCGGCCCTCCGCATCACCGCCAGGTGGGTCCCCTACACCCCCGCGAAGACCGTGCACATCCTCAACGTCCTCGGCCAGTCCAGCGACGAGCAAGCTCCCGGCTACGCTGAATTCCAGATCGCCGGCAAGACCTACAAGCTCGAACCCCTGGTCGAAGACAACTCTCTCTTCTTCGACTTCCGCGACCTCACCAGCCGCACCACCACCGACGGCGCCGGCCGCTTCCTAAACACCGCCTTCCCCTCTAACGGCCTCGCCAAACCCGGCACAGTTGTCCTCGACTTCAACTATGCCCACAACCCACCCTGCGGCTACACCCCCTACGCCACCTGCCCGCTCCCCACCGAAGCCAACCGCCTCCCGGTAGCCATCCCCGCCGGCGAAAAACGCTACGACTAGTCCGCCCCCCACCAACTCCCGGGTGCCCCATTCATACGCGTTTTTGCGGATGGGTGGGAGAACGAGGTGCCCGCTCACCCATAAAACCCTGGCCACCGTCATAAATTCAGCAGTAGAATTCTGCGCAGAAAGTATGCGCGCCACACGAAGCTCGCCGTCCGCGGAGGACACATGAACAAAATCACTCCCTTCCTCTGGTTCAACGACAACGCCGAAACCGCCGCCGACTTCTACCTCTCCGCCTTCCCCAACAGCCGCAAGCTCCGCGAGCTTCGCTGCAACGAAGCCGGCCCTCTCCCTGTCGGCGCCCTGCTCGTCCTCGACCTCGAGCTCAATGGCCAGCAAGTCACCTTCATGAACGGCGGCCCCGGCCACCCGCCCACCGACGCCTTCTCCTTCAGCGTCCAATGCGAAACCCAGGCCGAGATCGACAACTACTGGTCCCAGCTCACCGCCGACGGCGGCAGCGAAATCATGTGCGGCTGGCTCAAGGACAAGTTCGGCCTCCACTGGCAGATCGTCCCCACCGACGTCTACAAGTACATCAACCACCCCGCCGGCATGCGCGCCATGATGACCATGAAAAAAATGGACATCGCCACCCTCCAGCAAGCCGCCAACCAGCCAGCCTAGTCCGCACTTAAACTCTCGCCGTCCGCGCAGGACCTAGGCGCCGTACGCCTCGTCACGGTCCGCAAGACTGCGCAAGTGATCGCGCACCACCCGGTAGCACTCACAGGAAATTGCTTCCAGCCCGGCCAGATCGACCAGCGTAATCTTGCCGCGCGTGTAATGGATGAGACCCCGTTCCTGTAGATGCCCAGCCACCACCGTCACGCTCGACCGCGTAACACCCAACATGTCGGCCATATACTCATGCGACAGTGGGAGCACCCGGTCCCCCACTCGATCGGAACAAAGCAGAAGCCACCGAGCCATCCGCTGCTCCACGCTGTGCCGCGCATTGCAACCCGCCGTCTGCGCGGACTGAATAAACTGCGCCTGCAGATAGCGCAACGTCAGATCATGAAATTGTTCGGCGCGCTTGAACTCCCTGGTCGCCACAGACATTACCGACGAGTACCCATAGCCACCAATCTGCATATAGACCCGATTGAGGCTCCGGCGCGTCCCCATCATGCACGATGTTCCGAGAATCGCCTCCGGCCCAGCCAGCGCAACCTCCACCTCGAAGCCGTCCTTGAACGTCACCGTCATCGAAGCGATGCCCTCTTC
Source organism: Granulicella sp. L46 (assembly GCF_009765785.1). Taxonomy (GTDB): domain Bacteria; phylum Acidobacteriota; class Terriglobia; order Terriglobales; family Acidobacteriaceae; genus Granulicella. The sequence continues at coordinate 376,168 of NZ_LMUT01000025.1, read as the reverse complement.
GATGAAGAACAGATTTGCGATGCCACTCCCCGGAAATTCAATCTCCCGGCCCACCGGCAGCTCGACCCGCTGCAGTTCCAGCCGGTCGATCACCTCAGGATGCAGCCGCTGGAGAACGATGTTCTTGAATGTCTGCATACTCATGAGCCCAACTTTCTCAAGGCATGGAAGACGTACACCGCAAGACGCCATCGGACAGGCAATCCTTCGCGGTTGAATCATAATACTCGCCTCGATTACGAAGCATCTTCGTCCAGCCCCGCAGCCGACAACAGGATGTATCGCGGCCTGTCAGTTGCCAGGCAGCATCACCACGCCAGCTGCGTCTCGTCTTCAAACACAAGTCCGCTCGGGCCCTCACTCCCCAACTTCGCCAATCGAATCGCCACCGCTGCTCCTTCTTCGGGGGTGCGCGTTCCCCGAAACCCGTTGAAGTCTGTCGCAACATGACCCGGAGCCGCGCCGTTTACTTTCACCGTCGTCTCCGCAAGACTCCGTGCATAATGAACCGTGATGGCATTCAGCGCCGTCTTCGAGCTCGAGTACGCCATGTTCGGCCGCCCAACCCACGCGCCCTCTTCGCCAATCGATCCCCGCTTGCTGGTCACATTGACAATACGCCCGGCCGTCGACTTCAACAGCAGCGGGATGAACGCATTGGTGACCGTCACCACCGCAAACACGTTCGTCTCGTAAACGGCGCGCATATTTTCCGCAGTTTCCACCATCGGCACACTGAACCTCGATCCCGGTGCAGAACTGATGCCGGCGTTATTCACCAGTACGTCGAGTTGACCGGCCTCCAACTCGATCGTCTGCCGCGCCGCCGTCACCGATCTGGCATCCGCCACATCCAGTGCAATAACTCGCACCTCTCCCTCCTCCCGTAACTCCTCTGCCGCGGCCTTTCCTTTCTCCAAATCGCGCGCTCCCAGGTAGACCACAAAGCCATCCCTCGCCAGCCCTCGCGCGATCGCCTTCCCAATCCCTTTGTTTGCGCCCGTTACTAAAGCTACCTTCCCATTGTTGGTTGTCATGTCAACCACAATACCTCGATTATGGTTGTCACGTCAACCCGCTGCTGCTACTCTTTTCTCCATGCCGACCAAATTGCTTTCGCCCCAGGAACTCCGCGTCTGGCACGCTTTTAAATTGATGGGGGAAGACGTCATGGACCGCGTCGGCCGCGATATCGCTCAGGCCACCGGGCTCTCCGGTCCGGACTTCGGCGTCCTCTCCCGCCTCGCCCTCCGAACCAACGGAGAGATGCGCCAGCAGACCCTGGCCGAGTCCATGGGCTGGGACAAGAGCCGCCTCTCCCACCACCTCACCCGCATGCAGCGCAAAAAACTCATCGAGCGTCGCGACGCCGACAACCGCACCGTCCTCGTAGTCCTCACCAAACTAGGCCGCCAGAAGCTCCACGCCGCACACCCCGTCCACGCCGAATCCGTGCGCCGCAACCTGCTTTCACGCCTCAGCCCACAGCAAATCGAAACCATCGTCCGCGTCAGCAATCTTCTCGGCGACGAAGAAGACTTTTAGATTCTCGCCCGCGCCACCCGCATAGAATGATGCAAGCAATACCGTTCCCCACCACAGCGTCCCGTCCAGAAAGGTCCATCTCGGCCATGAACCAAATCCGTCGGCGTCTCCCGCTCCTCTCGCTCTTGCTAGCCTCCACTCTCCTCGCCGCCAACGCGCAGCAAACGCCCATCCAAATCCACGCAGATCTCACCGACGCCCCGCGCAAGCTCTTCCACGCCGACGTCGACATCCCCGTCCACCCCGGCCCCCTCGACCTCATCACCCCCGAATGGATTCCCGGCGCGCACGGCCCCGACGGCCCCGTACACGACATCACCGGCATTCGCTTCGAAGTCGACGGCAAGACCATTCCCTGGCACCGCGACCCGGTCAACACATACGAGTATCACGTCGACATTCCCGCCGGCGCCACCACGCTCCACGCGCATCTGGACAACATCTACAGCCGCGCCACTCGCACCGCCGCAACCCTCGAGTGGGAACACCTGATGCTCTACCCCGCGCACATTCCTGTCCGCGAGATCGCCATCCAGCCCACCGTCACCGTACCCGCCCACTGGGGCATCGGCACCTCCCTAAAACCCATCACGCCGTACGATCCGCAACACCCAGCCGGCGGCACAATTAAGTACGCGCCCACCACCGTCGAGATGCTGGAAGATTCCCCCATCATGACCGGCCTCTACTTCCACGAGTACGCCCTCGCTCCCGGCATCACGCCCCAGCACTACATGGACGTCATCGGCCCCACCGCCGACTCCATCGTTGCCAGCCCCGAAACCATCGGCCAGATGTCGCGTCTCATCACAGAATCCTTCGCGATGTATGGTCCCCCGCACTACACCAGCTACCACTTCCTCATCCTTCTGCAAGGAGCCCACGGGGGCGGCGGCCTCGAACACCACGAGTCCTCCGACAACACGATGCAAAGGGATTTCTTCACCGGCTATAAACCCTCCGTCGGCATGGCCGGCCTCCTCCCCCACGAGTTCACGCACTCCTGGAACGGCAAGTATCGCCGCCCCGACGGCCTCTCCACCCCCGACTACGCCACCCCCATGCAGGACAACCTCCTCTGGGTCTACGAGGGCCTCACCGACTACCTCGGCAACCTCATGGGCGAGCGCATCGGCATGGTCTCTGCCGACCAGTACAAGCAGGACATCGCCCTCACCGCAGCCGAAATGGACGCCACCAGCGGCCGCGCCTGGCGCAGCATCGAAGACACCACCTTCGACTCCGCCATGCCTCGCAACGGCGGCGGCAGAGGTAGCAACGCCTGGAGCAGCTGGAAACGTGGCACCGATTACTACCCCGAAGGCGACCTCTTCTGGCTCAACGTCGACACCACCATCCGCAAACTCACCAACAACAAAAAGTCCCTCCGCGACTTCCTCCAGATCTTCCTCCAGAAAGGCGGCAATGGCGTCCCCCGCGTAGAGCCCTACAGCCTCGACGAAATCACAGCCGATCTCAACCACGTCGTAAAAAATGACTGGGCCGCCTTCATCCAGACCCGCCTCTACGACGTCCAGCCCCACGTCAATACCGAAGGCATCGAGCAGGCAGGCTATCGCCTCGAGTACACCCCTGACCTCACCCCTGGTATGGCCCGCGAACTCACCGAAAATCCCTCCCTCGTCCCCTGGTTCTCCATCGGCCTCGACCTCGGCGAGGACGGCACCATCTCCGACGTCGGCGTCGGCAGCATCGCCGACAAGGCAGGCTTCGCTCCCGGCCAGAAGATCACCGCCATCAACGGCCGGGTCTTCGACCTCGATCTCTTCACCGAAACCCTCAAGGCCTCCAAAGGCAAATCCACGCCCATCCAGCTCCTCGTCCAGGACGAAGACACCCTCACTCCCGTAACCTTCACCTACAGCGACGGCCTCCGCTACCCCCACCTCACCCGCATCCCCAACACCCCGGATCTCCTAACCGAAATCCTCGCGCCCTCAACCCCCGCAACCAAGCCCTAGCTAATCCCGTTACCGAAGACGTGACTTTCCTAAAAAGATAGGGTCCTTCATTTAGATCGGGAGAGGCCCGAGAATACTGATCTCGTTTTGTTCGCAAAGCGCGTTCAGTTTCTTGAGATCGGGTGGCGTCGCTTCGGGTAATTTGTGACGATCACGAATTGGCACTGCCATTTCGAGCATCATTCCCACGAACCCAACCTTACCGCCGGGAATCACATGAATTAGAACTCGGGAAGTTTTGTCACCACTGTTTCGAAATCCATGCGGCACTCCGCGCTGGAGGAAAACATAGCCTCCCGGCCCGGCCACGAACTTCTCTCCATCGCGAATAACAGTAAGTTCACCCTCCAATACGTAAAACGCTTCGTCTTCCGTTTGATGAAGATGGTAAGGAGTCTCGAAGCCGGGAGGCGCTGTCAGATGAATCAGGGAGTACGCACCGTCCCCCGATTGATTCTGCGCCAGCAGGATGTGGAGAGCATTGAGAAACCAGTACGCGGGCGCGGTGTCTAGATTAACGCTGACGGATTCAGAGAGCATCACTTTGTTCCTACCTGACATGGTTAAAGTTGTGAAGATGAACCTCAGGCCAACTGATCAGAGTCGAGGCCGACACCATGTGGCATCCGAGGATTCTAAGAATAAGGATATCTTTCTGAGCAGAATGGGAAATAGCGGACGCTACACGAACTAGGGTGTAGAAACGCACAGATCTTCCTACCTAAGCAACGACTGATGGATGATCGATTTCGTCACTGCGGTGGACAGGACGTGGAATGAGAGCCAGCAGCCAGTTTTTGTGGCCAATCCGTGACCTCTCCGGTCCGGCCCACGATTCCCCTCCCTTGTGTTGGATTAGATCATACGATATAGTTCATTTGAACTATATGACAAAGAACCTCGGAATTTGGGAAATTGCCGTCCTCGCCCTTCTCCGCGAAGCTCCTATGCACCCTTACCAGATGCAGAGCCTGCTCCGCGAACGCCACAAGGACGAAATCCTCGCACTGAAAAAGGGCTCGCTCTATCACGCCATCGGACGCCTCGTGCGTGCTGAGTTCATCGTCGCAAAAGACACCAGCCGCAATGGCCGACGCCCGGAACGCACTACCTACGCCATTACGCCCGCAGGTCGCAAAGAACTTATTCGAGCCCTCCGCCAGATCGTCGCAGTTCCCCAGCGCGAATCTTCTGAATTCATGGCGGCGATGAGTTTCCTCGTTCACCTCACGCCTGCAGAAGCCATTCCGCGACTCGAAGAGCGCTGCCATCACCTCGAACAACAAATCGCCGCATTCAGCAATTCGATGGCCGCGGTAACCGAGCGTGTCGGGCGAATCAATCTGGTCGAAAGCGAATATCTTGTCGCCATGCTCAAGGCCGAACTCACCTGGGTTCGCAATCTCATCGCCGAAATGCGAAGCGAACAATTCACGTGGGATCTCAAGACGGTTTTCAAAGCGGCCAGCATCAGCGCAAGAGCGGCCGGGCATCTGGAGGAATAATCCATGCAACTCGAAGTCCGCAGTCCGATCTTGCCGCCAACTCCCATACAGCGCTACCGAGGCCCCATCTGGACCCTGCTCCTTCTCGCACCGTTCATCGCAGAGGTGTTAAGCGGCTCCACACGCCTCAGCTTCCTGTTCGTCCTCATCCCCGAGGTGATGGTGTGGGGTTGCGGCGCGCTCCTCTGCCGTGAATTGATTCGTCGTTGGCGCGCGGGTGCAACAAGCCTGCTCATGCTTGGCCTCGCTCTTTCCATCGCAGAAGAATTCATCATTCAACAAACATCGATCGCCCCGCTTCCGTTCCCGGGAGTCAACGCGACCTTTGGCCGCTACTACGGCGTCAACTGGCTCTACCTTCTCTTCATGCTGGGATTTGAAAGCGTGTGGGTAGTCCTCGTCCCGGTCCAGGTTGTCGAGCTTGTTTTCCCCGATCGCCGCGAACAACCCTGGCTCCGCAAGCGCGGCCTTATCGCCACATGCATCGCATTCCTCGTAGGCTGCCGCATCGCCTGGTTTGGCTGGACCCAGAAGGCGCGCCCCAGACTTCATGCAGCACCCTACCATCCTCCAATGCTCGCCATCCTGCTGGGCGTCGCGGCGATAGCGCTTCTCATCGCCTCAGCGTGGCTCTTGCGCGGTTACGGACATTCCGGTCGAGTCGCTTTCCGCCAGCCACCAAGTCCCTGGCTGCTCGGATTGGCGGCCTTCATCTTGAGCACACCCTGGTTTTGGCTCATCGGCCTCCTCTTCGTTCCCCATCACAGCTTCGCCGTGTGGGTTCCTATCAGCGCCGGCGTCCTCTGGTCGATCTTGGCGTTCGCGCTCGTTCGTTACTGGTCGGCCGCGAGCGGTTGGCGCGACATCCACCGTTGGGCGATCTCCTTTGGAGCCGTTCTTGGAAGTATGGCGCTCGGCGACTCCAGCGCCGCCGGCTGGACACGCCTCGACCTGATCGGAAAATTCGTCTTCCAATTGTTGGCAGTCGTCGGGTTCATACTCCTGGCGAGAAAAGTCTGGCAACGCGAAGCCGCCGATCACACGCAGGGCCTGTGACCATGTGTCCAGCGCGATTCAAACCTAAGGTATAGAGTGCGCGGAATCCTCCGGCCAGGGCACGCGGATCCATCTCCTTTCCGAGTGATCGGGTCTGCACACCTGGCTCCCGCGAAACGGCGTTTGCGGCAACTACGATTTCGGGAACGCTCACACTGCATTAGCGGTCACCTTGCGGCATGGATCACCTGTCAGTGGCTGGTAGATCCCCTATCTGATCGAAAGATTCGCCTTGCCGGATCGAAAGATAGTCTGCATGCAGCCTGGAGCTTGAGATTATCGAACGGGGGAAGTCGGCAGGCTTCCCCTAGCTGCTCCCCGCAAAACGGCGTTTGCGCCAACTCCAAATAACTATGACCCATCTCACCCCGCCCAACCCCGACGCCCACCTACGCCTTTGCGGACGGGTGAGAAGGAGGATGCCTGCGCCCCTTTCCAACCACAACCCCAGGAAGCTCCCGCCGTCCACTTAAAACCTGTCAAGCCCCCAGCAGCACCCAAAACCCACCAAACCCCTATCAACACTGGCGATTTATATTTTCAAAACTTGGCATAGTTACCCCCTCCAAATCACTACAATTTAAGTAGAGAACCTTATTAAGAGAGAACCAGCATTCCGGCCAACGGCCAGGGCTAGGATGTCGTCACTGCCAGACACAGGAGGATCACCTCCAGGCAACGACCCGTTGACCGTCAAAAGTCTCCATAACTCGTTTGGATGGCCTACTTTAGCGATCTAGTATCTGAACATGGTACTTATCGCGTAACCTCAATCCCATCAACGAGATACACCCACAATTTGCAACTACCCAAGTCATACTTTGGCGCGTAACCGGTCTGGTTGCCATACTTTACGGGAAACACCCCCGTGTAGGGGGGGAGGGGGGTACCCCTGTGCGACTACCGAACCCGGCATTCGCCCAGGATGCGAAAATGAAACGTCGCGTTTCTCGCCGCAGAGGTACCATTTTGCTTCGCTCGTTTTTCATTGGTCTCTCGACCAACAAGGCCTTCCGCGCCTTCTCGGAACAGTCCTCGATCGGCCGCCGTGTCTCCCGCCGCTTCGTCGCCGGCATGTCCATTGACGAGGCCATCGCCGCCGCCGCTCAGCTCAACGCCGAAGGCATCGACGTCACCCTCGACTCCCTCGGCGAAAGCGTCCTCGACGTCGCCCACGCCGAAGCCAGCGCCGCCATCTACCACCAGCTACTCGACGCCATCCAGGCTCGCCATCTCCGCGCCAACGTCAGCGTCAAGCTCACCCAGGTCGGCATGGACATCGGCGGCCCCAGCCAGGGCCCAGCCCTCGCCGAGCGCATCGTCGGCGAAATGGTCGCGCACGCCGCACATACCGGCAGCTTCGTCCGCATCGACATGGAAGGCTCCGAGTACACCGAGCCCACCCTCCTCCTCACCGAGCGCCTCCACCAGCAGTACCCCGGCGCCGTAGGCACAGTCCTGCAAGCCTATCTTTTTCGCACCGAAAATGACGTAGAACGCCTATTAACGCAGGGGATTCGCATTCGCCTCTGCAAAGGCGCCTACAAAGAACCACCCGAAATCGCCTTCCCCGCCAAGGCCGACGTCGACGCAAACTACGTCAAGCTGATGAAGCGCGTCGTCAGCAGTCCCGTCTTCTGCGGCATCGCCACGCACGACGAAGCCATTGTCGACGAACTGCGCCGCTTCGTCGCGAGCAACAACATCGACAAACGCGCGTTTGAGTTTCAGATGCTCTACGGAATCCGCCGCGACCTGCAGCGCAAGCTGGTCGCCGAAGGCTTCGGCGTCCGCGTCTACGTCCCCTTTGGCGCCGAATGGTATCCCTACTTCATGCGCCGCCTTGCCGAACGCCCCGCCAACGTCCTCTTCCTCGCGAAGAACTTCTTCAAGAGCTAGCTCGAGCCTTAATCCGGCGGAAGCATCGGCGCAATGAAGATCAGGTTCGTCAGAACTGTTCGCTGCGCATAGTTCAGCCAGCCATAGCGCGGAGAGTTCATCATCGCGAACCGCTGCTCCGGCGGCACCATGCGTAACTCCCGAAAGCTGCGGATCACCTGGCGTCGCTGGTCCTGTGGCAGCGATCCCAGCTGCTCCATCACACCTCGCACCTGCGAGCGCTGCGCCGGGCTCAGCCGCTCCATCGCCTCCGTATGCGCCAGCGTTCTCGCCCGCATCTCCGGAGTCATCGCATTCAGCTGCGCCAGCCGCTGATGCATCTGGATCTGGGTCTGCAGCGGAAGCTCCCTGAATCCCGGCTCGCGGTCCAACGCCGCCTGCTGCTGCTCCAGCGTCATGCCCCGGTGCTGTTCCATCCACTCGGGCAGATGTTCTCCCCCGCGCCGCCCATTCGGCCCCACCAAATGCGGCTGACTTCCCGGCACCATCGCCCCGGTCGGCGGTGGCCGCCGTTCGATAGGAGCCGGCTGCTCCTGCTGCCCGCCAAACCTGTGGCTTCCACTCGCAGCCACCAATACGTACGAAGGCGATTGCTGAAAGCTCGGACCCGCATGCCGCTCCGCAAACACACTCCCGCTCAAGCCTGCGAGCAGACCGACAAGTAGCGCTCGAACGATCGAGCTGCGGGATTTGACTGCCTTACGCATACGTCAACTTGCTGATAGATTGCTCCGGCAAATACTTTCCTTGGTCATTCGGTTGTTAGCTGCTCGGCGGACCCGAGTTGTCATCACTCGCATCCAGCAGCTGGTCCATCTGCTGCACGGCCTGCGCATTGTTATCGAGAAGCTTGAGATCATTCACGGTCGGCGAAGCTTGTACGGCAACCACGCCGTTGTGCTGGTAGAACCCGGCAAACGTTCCACCCCCCGCCAGCATCACCGCCAACACCATCGCCCCAGCCAGCGCCGGCCGCAACCGGTGCCCGGTGCTGTACGTCAGAAACGCGCGCGTGCGAGCCCAAAAGCCCTCCGGCTCCGAAGCCTGTGCCTCGCGCAGCCGCGCATGCAGCTTCGTATCGAAGTACGCTGAAGGCTCCGGCGCCTTCCACTCGCCGAGCAGCGCAAACGTAGCCTGCAACTCCTCCAGCTCCTTACGGCACTCCGCACAAGCAGCCATGTGCTCGGCCACCTCAGGGTGTGCAACAGCGTACGACTCGTCCAGCAATAAATCAGCGAGAGCTGCGCGGCAGGTCTTGCAATCAATCTTCATGTCTATCTTCTTCATATCATCCCCTCTGGTTCGACTCCGGGATCGCACCTTCGCTTATAACGTCAACGCTTACGGTGCCAACTCACAGTGCTCCTATACAAACTCTTTCAACTTCTCCCGCAGCGTCTGATACGCTCGGAACAACAACGACTTCGTAGCAGATTCGGACAACTTCAGTACTTCGCCGATCTGCTTGTAATCCATCCCTTCATACTTGTGCATCAACACGGCGATCTTCTGCCGCTCGGGCAAGGCCATCACATGCTGCCGGATGGCGTTCATGCGCTCCTTCTGCAGCAAATCGGCCTCCGCGGAAGGCGTGTCGTCCGCCACATCTGGAGTAGTTCCCGTCTCCGCGTCGACGGCGTCTAGATAAATCGTCGAAGCCGTCCGCTCATGCCGTGTATCGCGCGCATGATTCACTCCCAGGTTCGTCGCAATCCGGTAAAGCCACGTGCTAAACCGAGCCTCCGCTCGATACGTCTCCCGCGAACGGTAGACCCGCAGAAACACCTCCTGCGCCAACTCCTCCGCAACGGCCTGGTTGTGCACCATGCGAAACATAAAGTGCACAATCGGCTTCCGATACTTGCCCAGCAACACGTCAAACGCATCCATGTTGCCAGCCTTCAGCTCGAGCATCACTTCGGCATCGGTAAGCTGGGAAAAATCTCCCCGCGCTACGGCAACCCGCCTCGCCTCTACCTGCTCCGGGGTCAGATCGATGGCCACCAAAGGGGCACTTTCCAGCCGCGGCTCCGCAGTTTCCACGAGGCCGGGATGGAGCGCAAGTGTGCCCATATCTTCCGAAACCCCATCTTGGCTCTCAGGTTGCGTTAAATCCTCATATTCGCCAGATTTTGGCGAAATGGGCGGATCCCCCGGCTGCAATCTGTGCGAAGTCGGCATCAGGCCGTAATTGTACCTTTCAGAATCTTGTTGTTGGACGCAAACCCTCGCCCAGACGGTGTCCAACCAGCGCCCAAGCGATGCCCCGTCGGTTGGCGCACCTGCCCCTCAGTGTTATCCTACCTAAGCTGCAAAGGCCTGGAAGAAGCGTATCCACTATGCGCATCCGCATCGATTCTCGCCTCCCAGCCCATGGGCGCATAACTCAGCGGTAGAGTGCCACCTTCACACGGTGGAAGTCGTAGGTTCGAATCCTGCTGTGCCCACCATCAAATCAACAACATACAAAGAATCGAGCTCTCGCAAGTAACAAGCGAAGGGACAGTAGGCTGCAAGCGCGCCAATAGCCTCCGACGAGTATTCATTGATTCAGCCTTCCAGTTTGAATCGCGTCTCGGATAGCCGGAATAAGGGCCTCCACACCATCCGATTGATCGTTACCACCATCAACGCCATGACAACGGTCGATAGCAACAGTAATTGAAACTGGCCATGATCGGTCGCCGAACTGATCTGCTCTCCCAATCCCACCGTCTGCATCGTTTGGTTTTTCAGATGAAAGTATTCGGCGATAATACTCGCGTTCCAGGCTCCACCCGATGCCGTTACCATTCCCGTTATCAAGAATGGAAATATCCCCGGAAGGATGACGGTGCGCCACCGTTGTATCGTCGTGAAGTGGAATAGCTGCGCTACCTCTCGAAGATCGGATGGAATCGCCATCGCGCCGGCAATCACATTGAACAATATGTACCATTGGGTTCCGATCAGCATCAGCAGGATCGACGCAATGCCCATTCCCCCGCCCACGCGAATGAGTGCCAGAAGAATAATCGGAAACAATGCAGTTGCTGGAACGGAAGCCGCAATCTGCGCCAGCGGTTGAGCAATGCGTGCCAGGCGTGGATTGAACCCAATGGCGACGCCAACAGGAATCGTCCAGCAAGCTGCGATTGCTAAAGACACGTTGACTCGCAGAAACGTAGCGCCGGCCCCGCGCATCACCGCCCAGAACTGTGGTGTCGTTACTTCGCGCAACAGCGCTAAGGCCTGGCTTGCAAGATAGACAACTCCAGCGATAAGGATCGCCGCGATCACCCATCGCATCCAGCCCCCGCTCGCCGGTACGGCAACCCCGTCCGCCCGAACCATCCGCCGCGCGCGTCGCTCCGCCAACGAGCAGTAGATCTTCTCGGACATCGGTGCCAGCGTATGCCTTCGCAACGAATGCAGCGCCCCCGAATGCGTCAAAAGATGCAGCAGCGGCGAGCGACTACGCGACGCTCCCTCCACTTGTTCAAACTTGAATTTGTTACTCCATGTGATCGCAGGCCGCCAGACCAACTGATCAATTGCAACGATGATCCCAATCATCACCGCGAGACCCCATAAAATCGCACGTGTGTCATCGTCGCTTGCGGCAGTCTGCAGATAGGAGCCCAACCCCGGTAGCCGAAAGTCTCGCGAACCAAGCACGAACATCTCGCAGGCCATCAGGAAAAACCATCCTCCGGCGACTGACACCATGGAGTTCCACACCAGACCGATTGCTCCGTAGGGCAACTCGAGTTGCCATAGCCGTTGCCACCGTGAAAATCGATAGATGGTTGCTGCTTCGTTCAGCTCTCTCGGAATACTTTTGATCGACGAGTAGAAGCTGAATGCCATATTCCACACCTCCCCCGTAAAAATTAGGAGAATGGCACCCATCTCTACCCCAATCTGCCGGGTCGGAAACAATGCAACCATGGCGAGCATCACACCTGGCAAGAAGCTCAGTACCGGGATGGATTGACAGATGTCCAGGCCCGCCACCATCAAGGGTTCAAGCCGCCGGCTGTGTGCCGCAACATACCCGTAGCCAACAGCAAATACCAGGCTGATTCCATACGCCAACCCAATGCGCACCACAGAGTAAAACGCATAAACGGGAAGCGCACGCGGACTCAAAGAGATCACAATCGCGGGCTCGGCATGCCCCATCCAGTAATGTGCAATCCGCACCACGCCATAAAAACACGCAAGCCCGATCGCCGCTATGCAGAGGTCCATCACCACTGGCCAGGTGCGTTTCAGTGCCTGCGCACGTGCCAGCGTCTCGCGTCCCCGAATGGAACTCAGGCTGCCCGGAAGCCCTATCAAGCGACACTCTCCGTGCTCGATGGCGCCTGCGACCGCCGCTTCTCCAATCGGATAAAGCACCGACGCGAAGCATCGAAATCAAACAGCTGAGCATACCGGCCCCAGCTTACGGCCGTCTCGAGCTGCATAACAGTCTCATCCTCGGTAAACTGTTCATCCAGCATGTCGTGAAACAGATCTTCCGAAACGGTATGGTCGCTCTTCGCTTCTATGGCGCGGCTGATCTGATCCAGCAGAAGCACATGGTTGGTTGCCGCCTCGCGGAACAAATCGCTCCGACGTGAAATTTCAGAGTTCGCGTAATCAATCCCCGAGTCTGTAATTACGGCCGTTCCTTCGCTCACATTCAGGAAACCCAGCAACTGCGCCGCATCCACAATGGGCAGAAGGTGATCGATCTCGAACAGTAAATCATCTGCGAGACGATACATGTCATACCTGCCTCCATGATCCCGCAAAAGTTCCAAAAGCCCAGCCACCCCGCCAGGCCGCGCGTGGGGTAACATCTGGTACTTCCGCGCATGCCGAGCCTCACCATGAAGAGCCTGCGGCAGGTCCGGCGGCTGCGCCTCTGGCTCGGTCAATACCTTATAGATGTAGTCAACCAGTTGGGAAAAGGCCGCTTCCTTCCGGTTGCGGGGATGCGCCAGATTTACACAGAAGTCCGTGCGAATCCGACCCGGATTCCGCCCTAACACAATGATCCGATCGGCTAGTAGCACCGCCTCTTCAATGTTGTGCGTCACCAAGAAGATTGCCTTCGTCGGAATCGTCTTCTTCTGCCAAAGCTCCAATAACTCACCCCGCAAATTCTCCGCAGTGAGAACGTCCAGCGCCGAGAACGGCTCGTCCATGAACAATACCTCCGGCTCGACCACCAAAGCGCGCGCAAAACCCACGCGCTGCCTCATGCCGCCGGAAAGTTCCTTCGGATACGCCGCTTGAAACCCATCCAATCCCACCGTGTCGAGAATCGCCAGGCTCCGTCGCCTGCGCTCATCTTCTTGCATTCCGCGTGCCTTAAGCGGTGCCTCGACATTCTCCAACACACTCAGCCAGGGGAACAAAGCAAAACTCTGGAAGACAATCGATACATTCACATCTGTTGTCGCCACAGGCTTTTCGTGCCAATACACTTGTCCAGCCGACGGCACCGAAAGCCCCGTCAACATGCGCAGGAGCGTCGACTTCCCCGATCCGGACGGCCCCAGTAGCGCTACGATCTGGCCCTCCGCAATCTCCAGATCGGTAGGTGCAATCACCTGGATCTTGTTTTCGCTGGGCTGGGCATAGTACTTCTCGACTTTTTCCGCTCGAATGATCGGAGTCTGCATCTTTCCTCTACCTCCGAAAAGCAACATGATTCACATACAGTTTCATCTCACAAGTACTACCGCTAAGTTATTCGTGGCATTTCTCACAGTAATCCCAACATCATCCCCCTGCCGGATTACATCGATGTCAATGGACCCATCGCCCACCTGCAGGTTGACGATATGGAACTCTCCCAAAAACTCCGGCAGCGAGGGCCTCACGAACCGGACCTGCTTCTTCTCCGCGTTTACTTGTACCCCAAGACACGCCTGGCACAGCAGAAATACCGACGCAGCGGACCACGCTTGCGGTGCGCACGCCACCGGATAGAGCACGGGCCCTTCCCCTGCCTCTCGCGAAAATCCACAAAACAATTCCGGCATCCGATGCAGATCGAAGTACATCGCCGCTTCAAACAGTCCCGTGAAAATGCGGTTAGCCTGTTTTGTCAACCCGTAGCGCGCCATACCGTAGGCAATGAGCGCATTATCGTGCGGCCAGATGCTGCCATTGTGATAGGACATCGGATTGAATCGCGACGCAGAGTTCGCCACCGTACGTACACCCCACCCGGAGTAAGCTTCATCCGAAAGCACCGCATTTGCTACACACGCGGCCCTTTCAGCTGTCGCAATACCCGTAAACAGACACTGTCCGCCGTTAGAGGTCACGATGCGGCAGGCCCGCTTGTCACCGTCCAGCGCCATCGCATAAGTGGACAACTCCGCACACCAGAACATCTCGTTGAACTGTATTCGAAGCGTCCTGGCCTTCTCCGCAAATCGTGCAACCTCCGCGTCATGTCCCAGGACCGCCGCAAGCTTACTGGCCGCGTTGTAAGCGGCATACACATATCCCTGCACTTCACACATGGCGATCGCACCTTGCACAGCTGTGCCGTCTGCATGAAACACAGCATCATCTGCATCCTTCCAACCTTGGTGCAGAAGCCCATCCTCGGACCGACGCTCATACTCCACGAATCCATCCCCATCGCGATCGCCGGACGTCGTTATCCACTCCAACGCTGCTTGAATATTGGGCCAGATGCTTTCAATGAACACTGCATCAGCCGTTCGCTCGTAGTACGCGCCTGCCAGCGCAACAAACAGAGGCGTAGCGTCCACACTGCCGTAATAGAGCCCGAACGGCATCTCTCTTAGTGCGGCCATCTCTCCACTGCGCGTCTCGTGCAGGATCTTCCCAGGTTCTGCATCCTGCTCTGGAATAAATTCTGTCGCTTGGGTCGACGCCAGATACGCCAGCACACCTTTGGCCAGATCCGGCCTCACCCAAAGGCACTCCCAGGCCGTGATCATTCCGTCTCTGCCAAACGGAGTGTTGAACCACGGAATTCCGGCGTACGGATAAGGTCCCGTCGGCAGGTTTGTAATCAGCATGTGTAGATCGGACACGGACCGATTGATCCAGGCATTGAACTGGCCATTAGAAGATTGCAACGAACAAGCCCTCGCTTTGTCCTGCCCAATCCCCGCCAGCACCGCAGCTCGCGCTTCATCGAGAGGCAGAGGCACGCTTCCGTTCCGCCGCGACCGCCTGCACGACACCGTTACCAGCAACTTCGCGCTCTCTTTCGGCTGCAGCGAAAGAACATACTTCGCTTCGTCGGGCTCGATCCTGTCCGGCCGCGGCGTAAACTCAATCGAAGTGACGCGCTCCTCATCATCCAAGCCCCCATAGCCCAGCATGATCGTGTCGTCTCCCACCAGCGGTTCGCGAATCTCTCCGTGCTTCTCTCTCGCCATACCGCGTACTTCGTAGATATCCTTGAAATCCGCCGCGACCCGAAGCGTCAGCGCGGAATCCACCACTTGCATCGAGTAGTTCTCGATACCAATCTCCACATAACAAACCGCGTCCAACAAGAATGCTCGCTTGGAGATATGCAGAGAATTCGCCGGCAAACATAACTCGCCATCGACAAATAAATCCGGATTCGTAAGCGTCACAATCAGTTGATCGTTGTCGTCTCGAACCGTCGAGCCGAGCAGCAATGGCCGGAACCCATCCAGGTATAGCGTGAACATCGATAAAAATCGTGTCCCATCCAGATAAAGACCTTCTTCGCCCGAAGGAATCGGGCGCATGTCGCCGAAGTGATTGAAGACTGCAAACGTATCTCCGTACTTCAGGGAGCGAATTTTTTCAGCGGACCGATCCGCGTGCACCAGGATATGTTGAGCTTCGGTGAAATGGTTCTCAACACCCATTTGCCCGCCCCCGCCGATAGAGGCGCTCGTCACCGCATCACCTCCATCGGGCGCTCTGGCGTCGTCCCCTCGGACATCGCGTGAATTGCCTTTTCGTACATCTTCAGATAATCCGCCGTCATCCTCTCCACAGGAAACCTGGCCTCGAAGATCTCACGGCACACATCGCGCCGCACTCTCGAAAGATTTCCGACACCCTCGACAGCCTCCTCCACACTGCTCACCACAAAGCCATTCACCCCGTGCTCTATCACCTCAGGCACGGACCCCTTTCTCCAACCAATCACTGGGGTTCCGCAAGCCATTGCTTCAATCATCACCAGTCCAAACGGCTCCGGCCAGTCCACAGGAAACAGCAGCGCCTTCGCCTTTCCCAAAAATTCATTCTTAGCGGCGCCCCCCAACTCACCGACGAACTCCACGAACGACGCACTCTTCTCCAGCAGAGGCTTAATCTCCTGCTCGAAGTAGCTGCGATCCTCCTCATAAATCTTCGCCGCTATCTTCAGCGGCACCCCTGTCCGACGGGCGATCTCGATCGCACGCTCCAGCCCCTTCTCCCGCGAGATACGTCCCAAAAATGCAAGATACTCTCCGCCCACCGGAGAGAAGGTATGCAGGCCTCGCGGCAACCCATGATGAATCGTTCCCTGCCAGTTCGCTTCCGGTGTCGATGCTCGCTGATTGTCTGAGATAGATACCAGCGGAACATCCCGATATTCCTCGAGGAGGTCCCGTAAATCGTGGGTGTGTACAAAGCCATGCAGCGTCGTGAGTGACGGGCGCCCATAGCGGCGAACCAAAGGAAAATGAATGTAGTCGCAATGAAAATGAATGATGTCGAACTGTGCCGCGTCCTGGAAAACTAACTCCAGCATTCGCACGTGCTGCGGCAATGTTTCGCGGCAATCCGTGTCCCGCCAAAGCGACTTCTCGCATGCCGGCACCAGCCGCGCCGCTGTCTTCGAGTCACCGCTCGCAAATAGCGTCACCTCATGGCCCTGGCGAACCGGCTCTTCCGTGAGCCACGAAACAACCCGCTCCGACCCGCCGTATAGGGCGGGAGGAACACTTTCAAACAGCGGAGCTACCTGCGCAATTCTCATAGTGACTATGTTTCAATCTCACCCAGCCGCAACATCGGAAGTCCATTTCGTACCTTTTGGAAGTAGCAGATCTCCACCAATGTGGGCCAGAGCTCGATGGACGCACGGATAACTGCTATCGCATCATCAACAATGCGCAACAGATTGTGCTGAAAGAAATCTGGCTCAAATCCATAGAACGCCTTCTCCAGATTCGCCGCGAAAAGCCGAAGCGCATCAATTCGGTCTGGGCTCTTTGCTTTTTCGGCAGCGTGCAGGGCCCGGCGATGCAGGCTCGTGATCTTCTCGAGGACTTCCTCCGCATCCTGCGCCGTCACTTCTCCCGTGTAATCGAACGTGATTCCCAGCTCATCCACGCTTGTGAGCGAAGACTTAATCTTCCGTTTCAGGAAGTTGGCGATCTCTTCGTTTAGCACTTCGGACGCCGGCGGATTGCGCATGTAGTTGCTCTTCGTGTGGTGCTGCGCGGCATCGACATGGGCAGCCACAATTCCCTCCTGCTGAATCCAGAGCCTGTAGATATAGTCCTCGAAGCGAAGTCTTGTTGGAAAGAAGGGTGGCAAGCCAAAGGTATTGTCGTAACCCGCAACACCACAGTCCATCCGCCAGTTCATATTCGTTACGGCTGGCCGAAAGTTCACCAGGACGTAAAGGTCATTCAGCTCGTCCAGGCTGACCTGGTTGTCGTCGTTCAGAAACATATCCACAAAGTCGATCGCATCGATATCGTTAGTCCCCGAACGGAACGTCTGCGCTATCTTGACGATTGCGTCCTTACCAACGCGCCCATGCTGCAGGATCATGGTGTTGTCTTCGACCAGTCCCTTGGTCGCGTTTGTCTCAAGATCCATTGCGGTATCGATTAGGAATTCGCCCTGCTCGTAGTTCTCCGGAATCTCCGAAACCTTCTTGCCCAACACATCGGAAAAGGCCGACATGATGTCGAATGATTTTCGCGCGTATCCGTTCTTGCCCACCTTATGCAGCCGTCCGCGGCTGATCTCATCACTCTCCAACGATTCCGGGCTATCCTCCATCAATGCATACGGCCGCATGTCATCGTCGGAGCTGACCATCAACCCACCCAGGGAATACATCAGCGTGAAGTTCCTGTTGCCTCCATAACTCGGACGGAACAAGTTCTTAACGAGCGGCTCCAGACGCTTATTCCGAAGCCGCGAGTTGAGATAGCCGAGAAATTCCTCTTTTTGACGGGGACCCACATAGAACAGATCTGAACGAGTCTTCAGCTGCTCAAGTTGCGTGAAGTATTTTTCGACATTGCTGGGAGTTGAATCGTCGAACACGATCATTTGTGGGGAATGACCGTTGCGCCAAAAGTGCTCGTCGTAATCGTGAATCGTTTCGCTGACATCACGCAATCGGTGCGTCGGGATGACAAAGTAAGTTTCTGGGTCGTTCATAAAGATGCGGGGGCCCTCTACGTGCTTTGCATGAACCAAACCTCGGCAGCGCCTTCGGGTCTTCGGAGTCGTCCGCGAGATTTGGCCATAAAAAGCATCTCTACGATTCTAGGAAGGCCGCCATAAAGAAGGCGTAAGGATTCAAGTAAAAGTTCGTTAGTCATCCGGTCGCACAAAGCTGGACGCTTCGGTACACGAATTCCGCGCAACACATCAATCACTGTGTACACAGCTGGTCCACACCCGAGCGTCCCTCGAAACCCCCACTAACGCTTACGGTATGACTTCCCTGCCCACAGCCAAGTTAAGTTGGCTCGCAGAAGTCAGATAAGAGCCAATATGCTGCACATATGCCAATTGCACGACCCTATAGTCGCTTTGGGCATTCAGGAAATCCATCAACGAGGCACCGCCGCGCTGGTACGCATAGGTCACCGTATCGCGCACCCTCGTGGCTTGATCCATATACTTTGTGCGATAGGGGGTTACTAAGGCGATGTTGCTGCGCACCTGTTCGTACGCGGAATCCACGTCGCTAAATACCTGCCCCGTTGCCGTTTCCGTCAGCTGTACATTCCGGTCAATATCAATCGACGTACGCGCCTTCTCACCCTGGTTTCGGTCAAAGATGCGTAAAGGTATGCTGACACTCAAGCCAAGTGTCTGGTGTGCATATGGATTAGCGAAGGATGGGTTGTAAGTGTACCAGATGCCAAACGTCGGGTCCGTGGAACCGTCCGCAATCGCAAGCTTGTGGTTAGTCTTTGCCTGCTCGATGGATTGGAGGGCCGCCCGCAAGTCAGGCCGTGCATCCAGTGCAATCTTATGAAAGGCCTCAAGCGGCTGCAAGTCCGGCGAGAAATCATAAGGACCAGTTACATCAAATTTATCGACAGCTGTCCTGTCATCGAGAAGCTGCAACAACTGGATTTTCTGTGTGCGGAGGTTGACCACCGCATTCTCAATCTCTGACTCGTATTGCACCCGCAGTAACTCAATTCGATCCAGATCTACCTGCGCGAGGCTGCCAGCGTTGAAACGCGCACGACTTATCTCAATGATCTTGTCATAGTACACAAGGTCGGCCCTGGCGAGGTCGAGGACTGTCTTCGCTTCGAGCGTTTGCACAAAGGCCGACCGCAGACTGAAGATCATGTTGCGTTCGAGGTCTTCGTGCAGCGAACCTCCAATCTGCGTGGCCTCCTGTGCACTCTTGAGTCGCAATTCCCGCTTATGTTCACGCTCATGTAGATAGCTGAAGTTAGGTTCGGCCTCCGTACCAGACGTTGGGGTCCAGTGGCCCTGGTACGGAGCGATCTGTGTACCATCAGCGCTCAACGTGAACTGCGGATTCGGACGTAGATATGCCGTGATCTCCGCCGCCTTTAGTTCGTCAACACTCATTTGGTCTGCGCGTAACGCGGGATTTACTGCCTCAAATTTGGTCTTCACCTGATCCCATGTAAGAGCCTGTGTCGCAGTTTGCCCATGCGCCATCACCGGTGGCAAAATGCCCGCGAACAAGCCAATGGCTATCGAGATACGTAAATGTGGCGTCATCTTGCTCAAGAACATAACCACCTCAAATCGGCTCCATCTGGGCACGCGCTTCGCGGACTATTGTTGTAAATCTCCTTGCAAGCTCATAAATCCACTGCTTCTGATGGGTTTGTAGCGCTGCTCTCGGTGTTAGCTCAGACCGAATCCCGAGCGCCGAGGCGCCGGCATAAATGAAATCTCTCGCCGTCAATTGCGTTACACCTCCCGATGCAATCAACGGAATCTGCGGCAAGGGAACCTTCAAGGCTCGGATATAGGCATCGCCACCCAGCGGAGCGCATGGAAAAATCTTGACCATGTCGGCTCCCCCCTTCCACGCCGCAATCACTTCGCTTGGTGTCATCGCACCGGGGATAGCGACTATATTTCGGCGCAGAGTAAATTCCAGAACCTCCATAATCAATCCCGGACTAGTCACAAACCGAGCGCCCGCATCGATGCAACGCTGTGCTGTCTCGGCATCGAGTACTGTGCCGCCGCCTACAATGCAGTCCGGGTAAGCTCTTGCGATTTGCGAGATAACACCGACGGCATCTGGAACAGTCATTGTTATTTCCACGATGGGAATTCCCGCTTCATACAATGTTTCCGCGGCGAAAAGTGCTAGCTCCTTCTCGGGAACGCGAACGCCCGGAACGATGCCAATCTCCCCGATACAACGAAGGATCTCTTCTCTTGTCATCAGACTTGCCTCCCTCCTCGTCTTTAGCGCCAAGGTTCTTGGAACTAGAATTCTTCATTGGCCGATTCAGCCAGCGGTAGAGCATCACCTTCTCTTGCAATCCATACGTAAAATGTAGGTAACAAGAAGATGCTGAGAATCAAATCCGAAATCAGGCCGCCAACAATGACGATCGCAAACGGCCGCTGAGAATCCGAACCGATATTGTGCGACAGCGCGGCCGGCAGCAAGCCAAGTGTTGCCACCAGCATTGTCATCATGATCGGTCGAAGCCTGAGAACCGCGCCCTCAACAGCGGAGTCCACAATCGTGTTGCCGCGAGCTCGCAATTGGTTCATGTATTCGACCATAATGACACCCGTCTGAACCGACACGCCGAAGAGCGCCAACATGCCCACACCCGAGGACACACTGAGATACGTTCCCGTGATCAGCAAGGCAAGAAGGCCGCCGATACGTGCCATGCCCACGTTGAGAAGAATCAAAAACGCCCATTTGTACGACCGGAACATCGAAAAAAGAATAATGAAGATGACCAGAATTGTTATCGGCACAATGAGGGCAAGGCGCGCCTCAGCTCTCTTCTCGCTCTCATATTCTCCGGACCAGTCGACCCTGTAATCACGAGGAAGCGTGATTTTATCTTTGATCTGCTTGATCGCATCCTCTACGGTCGATCCAAGATCCCTACCGCGAACGTTAAAGGTGATTGCGATGTAACGAGTATTTCCCTCACGGTAGATGTCGTATGCCCCATCGCGCACTTCCAGCTTGCACAGTTGCGCCAGCGATACGCGCTCTCCAGAAGGTCCCAACAATCGAATGCTGCCAATGGCACGCTGGTTGTTGCGATATTGTCCTTGATAACGCACCGTCAAGTCATAGCGTTGTTCGCCGATCAACACCTGGCTTACTGCATTTCCGCCGACTGCGGTTTGCACAGCGTCCTGTATATCGGCCATGTTGATTCCATATCGAGCCGCCATCTTCCGGTCGATAGAAACATCAAGATTTGGTTGACCGAAGTCGCGCAGAAGCTTCACGTCATGCATCCCTGGGATGGTAGACATAAGAGACGCAACCTCTTCACCCTTCTGTTCGAGGACGTTGAGATCGTCACCAAAGATCTTGAGCGCCAGCGAGCCCTTGGTGCCTGTCATGGTCTCGCCGACGTTATCCTCAATCGGTTGCGAGAAGTTCCACACGGCGCCCGGATACCGCCGCACCGCAAGGTTCATGGCAGCGATAAGTTCTTCTTTGTTCTCATGGAATACCGGACGCCACTGCTCATGCGGCTTCAGATCAACGAAGTATTCCGTGTTTCCGAACCCCCCGGTGTCGGTGCCGTCATCAGGGCGACCTGCCTGGGAAACCACCGTCTTCACTTCCGGAAATGCCGCGAAGACCAAACGCTCCTTGGCCGCAAAGTTCTCACCCTCCGAGAGACTGGTGCTATTAGCCAGCGTGCCGCGCGCCCAGATAGCGCCTTCGTCCAGATGCGGTAGGAACTCAGCACCAATTACGCCGCCAAATCCCAGATAAATCGTTCCCGCCAGTGACAGAACCGCCACACCAACGACGACCCAGCGATGCCCAACGGCCCAGCGCAACTGCTTGCGATAGCCGTCGGTAAGCCATTCCATCACTCGGTTGCGTCTTTCCTTAAAGCCACCGCGGAAAAAGATGTTAGCGAGGACAGGAACAATGAAGATCGAAAACAGCATCGCGCCCAGCAAAGCAAACGCAACTGTCCACGCCATAGGCCGAAACAATCTTCCCTCGACGCGTTGCAGCGTGAAGATCGGCATGTACGCAGTGATGATGATCGCGATGGCATAAAACACCGGCCGCTGCACTTCGTGGCACGCATCGCGAATGATCTCGCTGACAGTCTTCGGAGCTACTCCAGGCCTCCGCTCGCGTGCATGTGCAAGATGTCGAATGATGTTTTCCATCATCACCACAGCGCCGTCAACGACCATCCCAAAGTCCAGCGCCCCCAGCGAAAGCAAGTTGGCCGGGATGTGGGCAGACTGCAGGCATATCGATGCGAACAGCAAGGAGAACGGTATCGTCAGCGCAACGATGAAAGCCGCCCGTGCGTTCAGCAGAAACAGGAGAAGGATGATGGCGACCAGGACCATCCCCTCGGTGAGATTGTGCATGACGGTATGCAGCGTAAAGTGCAGCAGGTCACTGCGATCCAGCATCGGGATGATTTTCACCCCAGGCGGCAAAATCCCATTGTTGAGCTGGTCGACCTTTTTGTGGATCGCATCCAGCGTCGGTTGTTCCTCCGCCCCTTTGCGCATCAGGACACCACCCTGGATGATGTCCGGCTCATCGACGATGTGGCCATCTTCCATATGGTTGGCACGAGCCATATGGCCAAGCCGGATCATGGGTCCCTGCTCGACTTGGGCAATATCCCTCACCCGAAGTGCTGTGCCATTCTTTGTCGTGAGCACAGTATTTTCGATGTCTTGAACACTCTTGTACAGACCAAGCGCACGAACATTCATCTGCTGCATGCCGAGCTCGACAAAGCTGCCGCCGGCATTATTGTTATTGTTCGACAGTTGCTGTTCAACCTGGCCAATACTTAGCCCGTACGACACCAGCTTGTCGGGATCCACACGCACCTGGTACTCGCGGACCGTGCCACCAAAGTCAGAGACGTCGACAACATTCAGGACGGATTTGAATTGCTTCAGCAGCGTCCAATCCTCAATCCCTCGCAACTGCATGAGATCGTAGCGCGGATCCGTGCTGCGTATGGTGTACCAATAGATCTGGCCTGTAGTGCTCCAATCCGTCCCGATCTGAGGCTGCAGATTCTGCCCGCTCGGAAGATTGACCTGCGTGAGGCGCTCGAGCACCTTCTGACGGTTCCAATCGTTTTGAGAACTGTCGTCGAATATCATGATGACGAACGAAAGTCCGAAGATGGACTCAGACCGCAAGTACGTCATGTGCGGCATGCCAGCCATCTGAACTTCAATCGGAATCGTTACCTGCTGTTCCACCTCTTCAGCAGATCGGCCCGGCCATTGCGTGATTACCGTTACATAATTGTCCGCAATGTCTGGATAAGCCTCTACGGGCAACTGATGAAAAGAAATGGCTCCCCACACAATTAAAAGCAGCGCGACCGCAAGCACCACAATGCGATTGTTCAGTGCGAAATCTACGAGTGCGCGGATCATACCTTCTCCCTCAGGTCTCTTCGGCGGTTACTGGGTGTCGACAGTGTTTTGCAAAGGCAGTGGATTGATCACCACCTGTTGGCCAACCGATAAACCCGACAGAACCTCCTGCATGTTCCCTGGTAAGAGGTCCCCCCCAACGATCATGATTCGCTTGAATCGCTTGTTTGCCACCGGCACGTAGACCCAGTCGCGATCATGCAAATGCAAGATGGCCGACGAGGGTACCGCCGCGTATGCCTGCTCAGTCTTTCCTTCAAACGTCGCGGTCACGAACATGCCGATCTTCATCATTCCGGGATTCGCGACCTCGATACGCACCTTGCCGGTACGGATGTTCGGATCGAGTATCGGAAAAATATCGCTGACTTTTCCCCTGAACACACGGCCCGGATACGCATTCAATGTGATCTCTGCCGGATCCCCGGTGTGCACATTCGCCAGGTCGTTCTCGTATACATCGCAAACGACCCAAACCGTCGAGAGATCGGAGATGGTGAACGGGCTTGTTCCCAAACTTTGTACGCCAGCGGCATTCGTCACTTCTTGATCGGTAATCACGCCGGAGACGGGTGCGATGATGTCCACGATGCCGCTTGGATGGTTGATACTGCTGCCCAACAGGCGCAGATGTTCCGCATCGGTATCCATTGCGACTTTAGCTTTTTCCTCTGTATCCCTCGTGACCTCAAGATCGGCGACAGCGATGGCTCCATGTTTTAGAAGATCTTGTGCTCGGTCCCACTGCGCTTTTGCCAATACCTCATCGGACACAGCCATCTGATAGTTCGCAAACGCGTTTGAGATATCGTCACTCCGAACGCGAAGAAGGAGTTGGCCCTTTCTCACCACCTCCCCGAGCCGCGCGTAAATGCCGACAATACGTCCTGAGGCTAGTGAGATCACCGGTACGGTGCGAGAAACGTCTGGATTAATGGATCCCGTAACGGCCAGTTGTGCTGCTGCGCGGTGTTCGGTGGCAGCAACCAGCGGGAATTGCTCCGGATGTTCAGGAGCAAACTCCTGCGCTTCGTAGGCCTGCGTCACTTTCGCTGCGGGCGGCAGACCGGCCGCTGGGTCGGGGGGCTTTGAATTGCACCCCGCCATCACCACCACGAAGGACAATGTAACAATTGGAATTCTCACGAGGGTGGCTTTCATGGACAGGGCTGGACCACTACGGAAGCGCATAAGGCGTTCACCGGATAGTGTGGCGAATAAGGTTTAGCTAAGGCAGAGTGCCAGAAGAAAGCTCTGGGCACTCTGCCCATTCATCCATAGATGCGATGTGCGTAAGCTGGGCTTAGAACCTCACCATGATGGCCGTAGTCCACGCCAACTGGTCCCTGCGAAGGTCGGGGAACCAGATGGACGAGGTAGAGCCAGCAGGTCCGCCGCAAGCTGCTTGCGCGGCAGCAAGTCCTCCGCTAAAACCTACCCCGGAAGACGCACCGGTACTGCAGGCGTAGTCCGCGGGAGACCCATTGTTTCCACCCGGAGGCGTAATTCCGCCACGCCCCGTCCAGTAAGGAACACTCGCGTGCCGATACCCTACCTCGGTGCGGAATGTGATGAATTGGTTCGGCATGTAGTCGATCGTTCCTGTGGTATCCCACGCCGTGTACTTATCGCCAGGGTTCTCCGTGAAGTAAGGCGTTCCGCTGGTCGCGGTCGCTCCGTTGATTGGCGGCAACAACGTCAAGTAGCGGCCGGGATTGCTCATTTGACCGCCGCCCAAGGTGAAGGCGTACTTGTCCTTGTCCCACCACACGCGGTTGTATTCCATATAGCCGATGAAGTATTGCTTATAGGCTGTCCCGCCGCCGGCCGATGCGGGTGCCGGCTTATCGCCATGGCATGCTACGTTTGTGCCGGCGTCCACAGGATTGGTTCCCACACCCACTTCGCAACCGGCGTCAGCTGTAAAGGTAAATGCCGCCTTATCGATGAAGTGGCTCTTGTTGTCGTAATACTTAACCTGGATACTGTCGTCCGTGTGATAACGATGGCGATATGGGACACCGAGAGCATCTTCCCCCAGACCGTAATTATTGAAGACCAGGTCAAGCCAGTCCCCGTGATGCCAGAGAATCTGTCCGCCCAATCCCGGCTTTCCGTTAGAGCGTGCATACGATTGCCAGCCATTGATAAACCACGGCTCTATCTTCAGATTTTTCGTCACAAAAACCTGTCCGCGCACACCCGTGAAGAACCACGGTGTATTGGAAGAAACAAACGAAGGCTGATAGGCCCAGTTATCGGCGTTGTAGTAGCTGAACAACCCGATATAAGAAACAAAGATTCCGGCATCAAGATTAATGCCATGCAACTTGTCCCAGTGATATCCGCCCCACGCTTCCGAAACATACCGATACGCATCGGCGAGATCCCATTGACCGCGGCTATAACTGGCGTCATTGCGCGGAGTCGTTGTGGCAAACTCGCCAAACATAGTAAGAAACCGACCGCGCACATTTTGAACGCGAATGTCGCCGCCAAAGCTCAACTGCTCTAACTGGAACTCATTCGAGCGAAATGATTCGGTCGACCCACCCATGGTGTCATCCTCAGGGTGGTTGAAGTCGAGAATGTAATTCACGTCCGACCGAAACTCAGGAGTGAAGTATTTTGTGGCCAGCGGAAAATCAACCACGCGGCCTTGGGCATTCAGCCACGACCAGTCGCCAGGAAACGGCGCTCCCTCGGTGGTCGTCTCCGCAGGAAAATCTGTAGCTGCTGGTGCAGCCGCTACGACCGCTACAGCGGGGGCTTCTTTCGTCGTGGCTGCTGGAACTACCGTGTTCTGCGCAGGGGCCACTGCATTTTGTGCAGGGGCCGCCGTCTTCTGCGGAGGTGCGGTCGCATTCTGCCCAGCTCCCGCCTTTATCTCCGCTTCGATTTGCGCAATCTTTGCCTTGAGCTCATCCAACTCCGCCTGCAACGACGTCATCTGCTGGCTCGATAAGCCGTTGGTTGTCGACTGAGGCGTGCCTTGCGTCGATCCCGCGGGTTGTTTTGCACCCGACGTCGTATCCTGCGCCCGGCATGTCATAGGTATCGTAATGGCTAAGCCGATCATCGCCATCTTTAGTGCGTTCTTCATTGAGGCCTCTCTTGTCCAGGCAATGCGCTGCAGACCTTTGATTTGTGTTGCATCGTCGCTCGCATGGCTCGGCATTTGAGCGCAGTTTTCAGGCAACAAGCCACCCTTCCGAATCAAATGCAATTCAGGTTCGTGGCGTCATCGTTCTTCCCTGCAATAACCGTTGACTTACGGCTCAAATCACAATCGCGGTCCCCCTCGCATCGCTTGGAGTACGTTCAATTTAGAGCAGGCTGTGTAAGGAATCTGTATGGAATGGGATAAAGAATTCATAAGGACGATCACAATTTCCCGACACGCAGACCATCTCGAAGCACGACATTCGCCCCGCAATGCTAAGCTGGGTCGTCACCTGTCCTGATGGCGAATGATCACGCTAGTTAGCTTGAGCCTCGTGCTCTTTGTTGCAACCCACGTGGATGACCTCTTTCTGCTGCTCAGCCTGTACGCTGAACGTAGGACAGCAAAGGTCGCAATCCTTCTTGGCCAGTACCTCGGCGTAATAGCGTTGCTTGCCGCAGGCCTGCTTTGCTCTCGAATTGCCGTGGCCATCCCCGCCTCGTATCTGCGATGGCTCGGACTCATACCTATAGTCCTTGGGCTGCAAAAGCTTGTCGCTCTGTTCCGGCATTCCGAGGATCGCGCCGGGATATCTCCCGCGCAACCTCTCCGGCATTCACAAACATTGAGCGTGGCTGCCTTGACCATTGCCAGCGGAGGAGACAACCTCGGCGTCTATCTCCCGCTCTTCGCCAACTGGCCGTGGCATAACTGCGCCATCCTCATCCTGGTCTTCCTGATCATGACGGCTGCCTGGTGCTTCTTCGCTCACTGGTTAGCCCACCATCGCTCTTTGCGCGCGCCGGTTGCCAAATGGGGCGCTTGGCTCTTCCCTGTGGTGCTCCTGATCCTGGGTCTTCGCATTCTATTTCCAGCGCGCTGATCCCCGTCGTACCGGCATCTTTACGAGGTCGCAAAGCAGCTTCTAGATGCTGTGAGGTGCGCTTCGCAGTACTGATAAAACACTTCTTGTTGTCTGTGTTCAAATGCGCGCGGCTTAGCGATCGTCTGCCGCACAAACGCCCCAACGTGTACGCTTATACCTTCAAGTCGCCGTCTCCCGAGTATGCCAGCTGCTTATCTATCTCATTCCTGAAGGGGTCCATTGCACGCGTAAGTGGATGTTTTTGTCGCTTTTTGCTTGCTAGCTTGGCCTGGTTCGGAGATAATTTTCGCGACTCATGGGTTCTGACATGTCTACTCAGGGAGACCCGGCTGAGGAAATCTTCGCTGCGGCCCTGCCCTTAACGCGCGAGGAGCGTATCTCGTTCCTTGATCGCACATGTGAGGGTGACCCCGAGCTGCGCCACGCCGTGGAGGCATTACTTGCGGCGAGGGACGAGAAGCCGCTTTTTACAGCTGCACAAATGGAAGTGCCGGAAGACGCGACAGCCTCTTTCGCTGCGGAACGTTCCGGTTTGGAAGCGGATGGCCCGTTCCAAATAGACAAGGTTATCTTCAACCGTTTCAAAATTCTTCGATTCATCGCCCGCGGCGGAATGGGAGAGGTTTGGGAGGCTTGGGACAGCCAGTTGCAGGAACGCGTAGCCCTCAAGACGATTCGTGCAGACATGGTGCAGAATCCTGAGGTGGTAGAGCGTTTCCGGCGCGAAGTACGACAGGCCCGAGCCATCTCTCATCCCAACATCTGTCGGATTCACGAGCTGTTTACCTACGAAACGGCTTCTCACGCCACGGGAATATTCCTTTGTATGGAGTTCCTTGACGGCCCTACGCTCAGTGAGTATCTGCGTCACCACGGTCCGTTTGAACCTGGTGCTGCACTCAACCTCGTGCAACAGTTAGTTCAGGGTTTGAACAGCGCACATTCTCTCGGCGTTGTTCACCGTGACCTCAAATCCAGAAACATCATGCTGGTGAGCGCGGGGCCCGGAAAACTGCGCGCGGTGATCACAGATTTTGGACTGGCGCTAAACGTCCTCACGCCAAACGGCGGTTTGCAGGAGGGCAGAGGGCAAGGTACGCCTGATTACATGGCGCCTGAACAAAGGCTCACGGGCAATGTTACCGCGCTGGCCGACCAATATGCCTTGGGTGTGGTCATGTGCGAAATGATCACCGGTTCCCTTCCCGTCCGCACGGAGAGCAATTCTTCGGGGCAGGCAGCGGGAATAAAGCTTCCCGCGAAATCGATCCCCGTTCGGTGGGCGGTCGTCATCCAACGCAGCTTGGCGACGCGCCCGGGAGATCGATTTCCGAGGCTTGACGATATCCTGTCGGATCTTAGGCCCCCCGCACGTAAATGGTTATTTTGGGCCGCGGGTATAACCATCGCCTGCTTGCTGCTGGGAACAATGGGTTGGAAGTGGCGCCATCGTCCAACCGACCCGACCAGTCTGGCGGTGTTACCGCTTCACAACGCCAGCGGAGACAGTGGGCTCGATTACGTAGGCTCTGGTTTCACCGAAGCGCTCACCAATGACCTGGCCGGGATGCCAGGCTTGCAGGTAAAAGCCGCTGGCATCGCCGAACGCTATCCTTCACAAAGTAGCGATCCCAGTGAATCCGGCAGACGTCTGAAGGTGAAATCCGTGGTGAGCGGGTCATTCTCCGAAGCCGGTGGCCATGTGCGCATTCCCATTGAAATCATCGACGTAAGCAGCGGTTCGCAAATATGGGGTCAGACCTACGAGGGCGAAATTTCCGATCTTGCCGGGCTGCAAAACGAGATATCCACGGACGTGGCCTACCATCTCAAGGTCCGCCTGAATCCCGACCAGAAGGCCCGGCTCAAACGTCAATACACCACCAACCCGGCAGCCTACACCGCGTATCTCAAGGGCCGCTATAGTCTCACACAGCGGACGGATGCAGCTCTGCTTGCTGCGGTCACGGAATTTCAAAGTGCACTCACTGCGGATCCACACTATGCTCCGGCCTATGCAGGTTTGGCCGACAGTTACATCCTGCTCGCTGCCTATCGTTCCGGGAACCAGATTCCATTGATGAAGAATGCCCTCAAAACGGCGGACCAGGCGCTTGCCTTGGATCCCACTTTGGGTGAAGCCTATGGCTCGCGCGCCTCGGCTCGCGCCATGTTGAATTATGACTGGAAAGGGGCAGAAAGTGACTATCAGCGCGCTCTGGAACTAAACCCCAACGATCTGAACGCTCATATTCAGTATGCCGTCTCCGTCTTGACCCCCCTGGGGAGAGATGCGGAAGCGCAGGCGCAGATTGCCTATGTACAGGTGGTGGATCCGAATTCGCTACTTACGACCATGTCCCGAGCCTGGGTGGCGCAATGCGGGGGGCGAATGGCCGAGTCGTCCCACTTGTTGGAAGAGCAACTCAAAACAACGCCGAACTTTGAGCAGGCGATCGAATTACTCGCCGTTGATTACGTTGAGCTCAAGCGGCCGACGGATGCCATCTATCTTCTACGGACAGCACCTGTTGATCCCGGAACAGAGGCTGATAGGGCCATCATGTTGGGCATCGTCTATGCCCTCGTCGGAGACCGTGCTAGTGCCGCGAAATGGCTCAAGCAAGCTTCAGAAAAGGGCGATGCGCAAGATTCTTTTCCGTATCAGGCTGCGGTCTACTATACTTCTCTCAGAAATTACCGCAAAGCACTGGATTTGCTGGACTTGGCCTACGCGCGGCGAGACAGCGACCTCCTTTCCGTGAATGTAGATCCCCTTTTAATGCCGCTGCATTCTGATCCTCGCTTTCATAAGCTGCTTGGTCAAATGAATATCGAATGAAGGAGGTGGCTACATGACAAAACAAGAGTTTCTGCATGAGCTGGGATTAAGTAGAGAGGAATTCCGCGACCTTATGGAAAGGTTCGTTTACTTCCTGGAACCCCTCAATGAAGCTCAGAGGGATGCCGTACGCCGCTCCATGCCGACGATTTCCGAAGCGTCCAGGTCTTTCGGGCCGCACGTAGATGAAGTGCAACTCGGCGAGATTTTGGTAGAAATTCTCGAGGGGATTAATTTCGTCGTGTTAGGTTGCCATTCCTTCAAAGTGATGAACCGCAATCCCGGGAGTTCCAGTGCCCCTCATCCACACGAGCCTGAGAAACCTAAATAGCCAAAAAGTTGATGGCCTGGATCGCGTGATCGCCGCCTCCGAAACCTTCGCGCGGCTAAGAGAGGTCGGGAACACACTAGGCGTTACACGCATAGCAGATATCACCGGCCTTGATCGAGTCGGCATCCCTGTCTACTCCGCGATCGTGCCATCTTCTGACGATGGCATCTCTGTTTATAACGGAAAAGGATTGCGCCCCATCGATGCGAAGGTGGGAGCGCTGATGGAGTCTATCGAGCGGCAAACAGCACTGAAGACCAGGTTGCCATACATCGAAGCTACCTACAGTCAGCTATCGCAACAGGCCCGGACCCTGGATCCCCGGAAGATTAACCAAGCCTTGTTTGAAGACTTCACAGCGGAAAGCCTCTGCAGTTGGGTGCGCGGAACGGAGCTGTTTTCAGGAGAAAAGGTTTGGGTCCCCGCACATTTGGCAGGATATCTTTGGAATGATGTGCCCCATGGTTCACCGTTCACGGTAAGCGACAGCAATGGGCTTGCGTCTGGCAATAACCGCCTGGAAGCCATCTACCATGCGCTCTGCGAACTCATCGAGCGCGACGCCTGGACTTTCGCTGAACTCGGCGCAAGCTTCCTGCCCGCGGCAAGACGTCGAGTCATCGGCGGCACCGCAGGTCAAAGCGATGATCTCGAACATTGTCCTTGCATTGAAATACCCGAACAGAATGAGTTGTTCCGCGCCTTTCAGGAGGCAGGCCTAAATTTGCAGGTTCGGGATATGACCTCCGCTCTTCAGGTACCGGCATTTCTTGCCTCCGTAGGAGATGAGAGCATCTTCGGTTTTCCTATGGCCCACGTCGGCTTCGGATGCAGCCCAAACGCCCATGTGGCATTGCGCCGGGCAATTAGTGAAGTCGCGCAGTCGCGTTGCGTCGACATTCAAGCCGTTCGCGAAGATATCGTAGACTCAAACGCACCCAAAGAAACGTTTGCGCCCCACACCAAGCGGATCGCGGTCGTAAATCGGAGAAGTTGGGTACTCGGAGAGTCGCGGAGTCGCCGCCCCTTTGAAGCGATCGAGTCTCACAGCTTCGATGACCTTAATCAAGATGTCCGGTGGCTGATGGACCGGCTAGAGACTGCCGGTTTGTCCGAAGCGATTGTCGTCGACTTCACACCTGACTGCACAACCCATTCCGTGGTGCGAGTCATTGTTCCCGGGATTGAGTTGTGGGCTAGCGACCACGGGCGTGTCGGCCCACGTGCTGTCGAGTTCTGGAACCAACATGCATGACACCGTTGTCTTTCTGGGCCCGAGCCTGCCTGTGGAGGAAGCCCGGCGCCTGCTGGATGCGGAGTTCCTTCCACCGATTTGCCGGGGCGACATAGCCCGTCTGCCTGCCAGCATTCGCTTCATAGGAATCATCGATGGGGAATTCTTCCAAAAACTAGCAGTCTCTCCAAAGGAAATCATCCAGGCGCTGGATCGCGGCATCAAAGTTTTCGGCTCTTCCAGCATGGGTGCACTTCGAGCCGCGGAGACGCACACCTTCGGCATGGTGGGGATTGGACGCATCTTTGAGCAGTTTCGCGATGGGATTCTCGATGCGGACGACGAGGTTGCCGTCGCTTATGAGCCGGGCACCTACCGAGCGCTCTCCGATCCAATGGTTAACCTTCGGGAAGCCCTAGCGCTCGCGCGCATTGCAGGAGTAATCACTGAAAGCCAACACCATGAGCTGATCTCTGTAATTAAGGCTCGCTACTTCCCGCATCGATCATGGCGCGCGCTCGAGGAGATCTGCCCTCCGCTGAGGAAGTTTGCCGAGACGCAACCTCTCCCGGATTTGAAGCGTGACGATGCATGTGCGCTGCTGACTGCCATGGCATGTGCGCGGAAGAGCGAAGCAGCGAAAGAACAGACACCTCCGCTGACTGCATGCGAAGTAATTACCCAATGACGACGGCTCAAAGACCCAGGGCCGTTGTCTGCCGCCGTCTTCTTCAAGGCGAAAGCTAACTGCTTTCGCGCCGCCCCAGTCGCAGACCCGCCGCACCGTCATGAATAGGTCCGCTATACGTCGCCTGAACGATCGTGCAGTCGTCGCTAGCGGGTTGCCCCGCACAGAATTCGGTCATGCTCTGCAGCATTTCCTCCAGGCCCCCGCAGAGTGCAGCCGAATCCAGCCGCCCCTCCCCAAAGAATTCTCCTTGCGGATCTTCCGCCTCCGTGAACCCATCGCTCACCAAAACCACGCGCTCGCCGATACCAAGCTTCGTGATTCCGGTCGAATATTCGGCGCCAACGATGAGGCCCACAGGAAGATTTGCGGTGTCCAGCCGCGAAATGATACCGCCTGAACACACCCGAGGTTGTATATGGCCACAGTTCATGTACTCCAGCTGGCCGTCCTCATGCAGCCGCAGCAACAGCATCGTCGCGTACTTTCCTATATCCTTCTGGCATAAATATCGATTGGTCGCGGACGCGATCGTCTCGAGCGGCTGCTGCGCCTGCAGTTGAACATACAGCATTCCCTGCAGTGTTGCGGCCAGGATAGCAGCAGAGATTCCCTTGCCCGAGACATCCACAAGCGCAACATTGAGGATGCCGTCGCCGGAAATAACATCGAAGAAATCGCCGCCTACATCCCTACATGGAACACTCTTCGCTTGCACGTTGGCGAATGGAAGGACGGGGATATGCATGGCCATTAAACCCTGTTGGATGGCCGCTGCAATCTGCAACTCCTCTTTATGCTGTCGGGCCTGATCTTCAATCGCGGCCAGCTGCGCGTTGTCCACGAGAGCCGCAGCCTCCCGTGCAATCGTTCTCATCAGCTCATGGTCTACATCGGAGTCTTGCTCTGGGGGGAGGTGGCTCTCGAGATACAGCACCCCGAATACACATCGGGCCTGATCCTCAGCGCGGGAGCCCCGTCCCGGTTCTCTCAACCGGCGAAGAGGAATGCAGATGATCTTGTGGATGTTTTGTGCGAGGATGCTCTCCGGAACAGCGCTTACCGCCGCCAAAGTATCCGTCACCAGGAACTGATCCGCGCCTTCGATCGCCTGGCGCATTACGGTCTGAGATACCGCAGGCGTCTCTGCCAGGACATGTCCTGCCGCGTCCCTGCCGAGCGCCAGCTCCAGAACGCCTTCGGTGTTCGCCAGAAAGACATAGCCACGCTCCACTTTGGCCAACGCCAAGGTCGACTCCAGTAACGATGCCAGAACGCGCTCCACCCCGCCCGCGCTGTTGAGGTCCCGGGCGGCCTGCAGAAACCAGCGCAGTTTTTCCAGGTCCGACGGCTGCGCATGAATCCCCTGCATCTGCTCCAGGATGGTCAGGTTCGTCGAACCTTTCCGGTCGTCAGCCTCAAACCGCAGTTCCGGCCCCTCGACAGATCCGAACCGGATGGAGTCTCGCGGTCGCAGGGTGCGCCTCCTGATCCGCTCCCCATTTACAAAAGTTCCGTGGCTGCTTTTGGTGTCTTCAAGAACAACCTCTTCGCCCTCAAGAGTAATCTTTGCGTGGCTGCGGGAGATATAGGACTGAGACAACATCAGGTCGGACTGCGCTGAACGCCCAACCAGGAACGGAAATCGTTCGATCGTTATGGTCCGGCGGCTGGCTCCGTCAAGAAGCTGCAGTGAGAACTTTCGAAGATTGGGAAACTCTGGGTTGTCCATCGCGGCCTGTACCTCAGCATCCGGTGTTCTCGGTATTTGTCCGGCTGCGTCTGGACCTGTCATGCGGACCAACACCATCGAAGTGCCGTTGTCTGGAATATTACATTTACGAAACGATACTGTCGGCCTAACGAACTCAACAATCTTGTGAAAATAAGCGACTTCGCGAGCGATGACGTCTAAATAGCGATGTTTGGGCTAGTCGAGCGTACAAACTTGTGGATTCTAATGATCCTCCCACGCCCTATTAGAGTCAAACAAGGTTAAAGCGCTGTTCCAACCAGCAAATCGACAGGAGAGCAAATGTTCATCACCGTCGTATACAAGACGCAAACCGGAGAAAGTTTCACTCTCGCTGAAGGCGACGGGTTTTTGCCCGTCCCCAATGTGGGAGACCAGTTCTCCTATAAGGACGGACCGTTTACGGTGAAGGCAAGGAGCTTCGAATATTACGATGACGACAATGGCGAGCTTTCAGTGACCGTAACGCTGTCCATTTAGAAATGTAGATTTTGCGCGCCGATTGATATTCGGCCGGCGATCAGAATCTCGCCTTTGAATGCCATCTACGGAACGATGCCATACTTCAGCGCAAGGAACTCCTGTAAATCGCGTGGGACAACCTCCGCTAGTTCTTGCCAGGTCAGCAGTTTGAGTCTGCAGCGCAGATCGTAGAGCCGCACCGCACGCATCACGCGATACCAGCATTCGGAGAGATCCGGGCGACGAGCATCGCAAAAGACGCAGAAGCTGCCCTCAGCAGCATAGGCCGCAAGAATGCCGCGGATTAACTGATACCCAACGTGCTTCCCATTCCGAAGCGGAAGTTCAGACGTATCAAAGACAGTCTCAAGATCACGATATCGCCGCACCAACCGAGGGTCAGCGACTTGAAAGTCGGACTCTGTGAGCTTGGCTTCGACCAACAGATCTCCAAGCCTCATATCGATTTCCGTGTTGTCCTTCCCGCCATTAGAGAACGGCGTACGCGGCTTAATCCCAAACTCCGGAAGTTCTGTACGATCACTGCCCAACAAAGCCCGAACGGCAGGCACAACTGTAAGGGCCGGATAGCAAAAAACATTCATCAACAGCGCGTCCGAGCTGTTCGAACAATCCAACTCCTTCCACGCCCAGTTAGCCCGGACGCGAACCCGCCGATGCGCGGTATGAACCTTCTCCAGGCGCTTCGACCAGGCCGGCGTCGCGCAGATGCTTCGGTACGATGCGGGATGAAAGTTGCCATGTCGTCCATGTTCATCGCAGGCGAATAAAATACTCGGGATCGTTCCGTCGGTGCGCTCGTGCAGGTAGCCATGTATCAATGCATGCTTCAGGCTCCGCGCACTGAGTTCAGTGCGCAAACGTAGACCCGTAGGCAGATCTCCCTTACATGGGCTATCCGCGAAAATCGGTTCGAAGCTCCTATCGGTCATAGACGCTGGGTCCCATTTCCCGCTTCGCTATCTTTCTCCGCGGCGAAGTATGTCGGTCGAATTTCTTCTCCGCAGTATAGGCGAACAATTAGCGAATATGCCAGAATGAATGAACACGTTTTGCGCGAGTCGTCCGAAGCATCCATTCCGTCCATGGACACCCTCATCTCAACCTCGGCAGACCCCCTCGCCAGTTCCATCCAACTGCGCAAGATCGTTCACATCGATATGGACGCGTTTTATGCATCGGTTGAACAGAGAGACGACCCTGCCCTACGCGGCAAACCTGTTGTCGTCGCATGGCAGGGCAAGCGGTCAGTCGTCTGCGCCGCATCCTACGAAGCGCGTCGTTATGGAGTGCGCTCGGCCCTGCCCGCATTGACCGCAGAGCGCCTCTGCCCCGATGCCATCTTCATCAAGCCGGACTTCGTTCGCTATAAGGCGGCCTCGCTGGCCGCGCGCGCCATCTTCGAACGTCATACCGCGATGATCGAGCCGCTCTCTCTCGATGAAGCCTATCTAGACGTGACTGAAAATCTGACAGGCCTCCCCACCGCAACCCGCGTAGCCAAAGCCATTCGAGAACAGATTCAGGATGAGCTGAAACTCACCGCCTCAGCCGGAGTCGCTCCCAATAAATTCCTCGCCAAGATCGCTTCCGACTGGAAGAAGCCCAACGGCCTCTTCGTCATTCAGCCGCACGAAATCCAGGCCTTCCTTCTTCCCCTGCCAGTCGGTCGTATTCCTGGCGTTGGCAAAGTCACCGAAGAACGAATGAAGCAGGCCGGTATCAAGACCGTCGGCGACATCCACGCGATGGACCTAACCACGCTCGAAAACTACTTTGGTCGTTATGGCGTGCGTCTCTACGAACTCGCACGAGGCATCGATCACAACCCAGTAGTAGCCAATCGCTTGAGCAAGCAAATCTCCGCCGAAGATACCTTCCCCGAAGACATTCCCCTTGCAGAAACCGGACCGGCCATTCGACAACTCGCCGAAAAAGTTTGGAACGCCTCCCGCAACAATCAGCGCGGTGCAAGAACCGTCGTCCTCAAGTTGAAAACCAAAGAATTCCGTTCCCTCACCCGCAGCCTAACGTCTCCTGTGCTTCCTTCATCCTCCGAAGAGCTGGCCACCATTGCTCTCTCCCTCCGTGACCGCGTCGAACTCGATCCGTCCCAACTCTTTCGCCTCGTAGGAGTCGGCCTCAGCAACTTCCAAAGCGACGAGGAAGACCACTCAGCGCCGTCGGAGCCTGTGCTGAACTTGGAGTAAGACAAGCCAACCGTAACTGGACAGACCTTGCTGTCGCCACCTACACTGCCCCCATCTTGTGCCCTCTCTCGCCCAACCACCTGAAAGAGCAGCTGGCCAACAACTAATCCCGAGGCTCCCACCCGATGCATGTTCCTCTCACTCCCCTGCGTTGTCTCCTTCGCGCCCTGGATCTCTACCCTGGGAAGATCGGCGTGGTCGAAGGAGAAACCCGTACCACCTACGCCCAGTTCGCTGACCGCTGCCGCCGCATAGCCGCAGGCCTGGTCGCCAACGGCGTTGCCCCCGACGACCGTATCGGCGTCCTCAGCTTCAACAGCAGCGCGCTGCTCGAAAGCTACTATGCGATACCGCTCGCCGACGCCATTGTCATGCCGCTCAACGTACGTCTCCACCCCACCGAGCTCGAAGTCATCCTCCGCCACGCGCAGCCCACCGTCCTCCTCTACGAGAACGACTTCTCCGCCATCGTCGAACAGCTTCGCCACGCCGTCCCCGACTGCCTCTTCATCGCCATCAACGACTCCACCACGGACCTCACGCTTGCCTCGCTCCTCCAGCACGCCCCCATCCCCATGCCCGACCTCATGGCCATCGACGAAACCGCCATCACCGAACTCTTCTATACCAGCGGCAGCACTGGCGCACCCAAAGGCGTCATGCTCTCGCACCGCACCCTTTACCTGCACGCCCTGTCGCTCGCCGCCTCGCTCGATCACGACGACGGCCACGTCCTCCTCCACACCATCCCGCTCTTCCACGCCAATGGATGGGGCTTCCCGCAATTCGGCACCATGTGCGGCTTCAAACATGTCATGCTGCGCCGCTTCGACCCTCCCACCATCTTCCGCCTCATCGAAGAGGAGCGCGTCTCTTACGTGATCCTGGTGCCCACGATGGCAGCAGCCCTGCTCTCCTGCCCCACACGTACGCAACACGATCTCTCCAGCCTCAAATACGTCATCCTCGGCGGCGCAGCCTCTTCACCCGAGCTCATCGCGCAACTCGAAGCTTTCCTTCCGCACACCAGCATCACCGTCGGCTACGGTCTTACCGAGACCTCGCCCGTCGTCAGTACAGCTCGTCCGAAAGGCACCAACCACTTCGCCGACGACAACCAGCGCCTCCGCTTCTCCGCCTCCGCCGGTTGGCCCGTCATCGGCACCGACGTTCGCGTCGTCGACAGCCAGGGTTGCGACGTCCCCCAGGACAACACCACCGTCGGCGAACTAGTCGTCCGCGGCGACCAGGTCATGGACGGCTACTATCGTTCCCCCAAGCTCACCCGCGAAGCCCTCATCGAGGGCTGGCTGCACACCGGCGACATGGCCGTCTGGAGTCCCGAAAAGTTCTTCCGCATCGTCGACCGCAAGAAGGACATCATCATCAGCGGCGGCGAAAACATCGCCTCCATCGAAGTCGAACATGCTCTCCTCACCCACCACGGCGTCCTCGAGTGCGTAGTGGTCGCCGCCCCCGACCCTCGCTGGGGAGAAATTCCCGTCGCCATCGTCGTCGTCGCCGCGAATTCCGCCATCACCGAAGAGCAACTCCTCGAAACCGCCCGCAAGCACTTAGGCAAATTCAAACTCCCCCGCCGCTTCGTCATCCAGACCGAGCCTCTCCCCAAAGGAGGCACGGGCAAGATCCTAAAAGGCCAACTCCGTGCGCAGTTCTGGACCACCAACCATTCGCACGAAAAAGTCCTAACCAAGTGACCCAACCTCGCATCGGCCAAGGGTGCGGAGCAGCAACCAGCCTTCCCGCAACGCCCTGGCACCCCCAATCGGCATCCAACCTCTCATGCTGGTGCCTGAGTCGCTACGCGAGACGTTTCGCTGTAAAGTTCTGCGGCCGCTCCTCCGTCTTCTGCGCGGCGGCGTCACACCGCGACGTCTAGCCTGGAGTCTCGCCCTGGGCATCGTCATTGGCATCAATCCTTCCGTAGGACTCACCACCTTCATCGTCATCTTGCTCGCCTGGGCCTTCGGTCTCAGCCAGGTCGCATCACAAATTGGCGCACACTCAATGACTCCCATTCACCTGGTGCTATTCCTTCCGTTCATTGAACTCGGCGTGCATCTATTCCACACGCGAAGCCTTCCGCTTAATCGCCGCCAAATCGAGCACCTGAGCCGGCATCCCCTGCGACTGCTTCACAACATCTGGCAATGGGAGTGGCATGCGCTGATCGTATGGGGCGTTGTGGCCGCAATTGCGATGCCGCTACTCGCCCTCTATCTGCGACGTGCGCTGGTCTTGCTAATGCGCCACAACAAGGCGCTCATCTCCTCACGCCCCGCGCTACACGAGTAGGCTCCGTCCCAGACTTTTCGAGAACCGCTCCAATCCGGTGACCTCGCATAGCCTATGGACCGCAAGGCTCGAATGTTGAGTTTGAAATATCTAAGGCCGCGCATACCTCGGAGCCAGTGTTCCTAGAAATCTGTTTGAGCATTGATCCCCAAAGGCGGCGTTATAGACAACTCCACTCCACGGAAAGACAACGGCCGGGTGCCCCATCCGTACGCGCTTTTTGCGGACGGGTGGGCGGCCGACAACGCCCATCGGAGCCAGTGAAAACAATCTCACCGCGCTACCGGCCCCAACCGCCACCACCCGGAGTCTCCAGCCGCAACACCGCACCACGCTTCACCCGTGCGCTACACTTCCCGCGCAACTCCCGCTCTTCATCTCCCTCGCGCAACACAGCGCGTCCCGCCGCGCCTTCCGCACCACCCTCCAACCCATAAGGCCTCACCATCCGACGATCCGCCAGCAACGTCACCTCCGCATCGCACAACATCTCCACCTCCTTCACCAACCCGTCGCCACCGCGATGCATCCCCTCGCCACCCGACCCGCGCCGATACCCATACCGCCTCATCCGCAGCGGATACGCAAACTCCAGCGCCTCCACCGGAGTATTCAGCGAGTTTGTCATGTGCGTCTGCACCCCTGACAGCCCGTCCCCCGCAGCACTTGCACCCATCCCTCCCGCAGTCGTCTCGTAGTATGTAAATACCGAACCCGTCTGAGCATCCACCCCTCCAATCGTAAGATTGCTCATAGTCCCCGCACTCGCCGCCGGAACTCTCTCCGGCGCAGCCTTCGCCAACGCCCGCAGCAGCGTATCCACCATGCGCTGCGACGTCTCGACATTCCCTCCTGCCACCGCAGCCGGCGGCCAGGCGTCCACCACACTCCCTGCTTCTGTTACCAACGTCAACGGCCGTAGAATCCCCGCAGTAGCCGGAGCATCCTCCCCCAGCAAACACCGCAGCACATAAAAGCAAGCCGACAGCGTAATAGCCCGCACCGCATTCACGCTCCCCGCCACCTGCCGCGAAGTCCCCGCAAAATCAACCGTCATCGCCCCCGCATCAACCGAAATCTTCACCGCAATCCTTATCCGCTCATCCGTCACGCCATCATCATCCAGAAAATCCTCCGCCTCATACGTCCCCGAAGGCAGCATCCGCAACTCCGCCTTTACCAGCCGTTCCGAATAATCCAGCAACTCCTCTCCCAATACACCAAGCCGCTCCACGCCATACCGCTCAACCAATCCCAACAATCTCTGCTCCCCCACGCGGCAAGCGCCAATCTGCGCCGCCAAATCCCCTTCCCGCTCCTGTGGCGTCCGCACATTCAGCAACACCATCGCCATCAACCCCTCATCCACCACCCCACCCCGCACCAGCTTCACCGGAGGAATCCTCAGCCCCTCCTGAAAGATTTCCCGCGCCGGTCCCATCGACCCCGCAAACATCCCACCCACATCCGCATGATGCGCCCGCGCCGCCACAAAAAAACTAGCCTCATCTTTGCCTTCACAAAACACTGGCATCACCATCGTGATATCCGGCAGATGCGTCCCCCCCGCATAGGGATCATTCAATATCGCCACATCCCCGCGCTCCAACCGCAGTGCGCTCACCGCAGCCTCCACACTCATCGGCATCGACCCCAAATGCACCGGCATATGATCGCCCATCGCAATCACCCGATGCGCCGCATCAAACACAGCGCAAGAATAATCCTGCCGCTCCTTGATATTCGGAGAGATCGCCGTCCGCCTTAGCGCCGCCCCCATCTCCTCCGCAATCGAGTGCATCGCACTCTGAAACACCGCCAGCTCCACCGCATCCACACCGCTCATGCGCCCACCCCAATCACCAAATTCCGAAATTCATCCACCACCAACCGCGCCCCCGGCGGCACCACCGTAGCCGACGTATACTCCGCCACCAGCGCCGGCCCCTCGAACTCATCCCCCGCCCGCAACTTCTCCCGATCAAACACCCGAGCCCTTACCCACGCCCCATCAAAATAAACTTGCTTCTCCCTCCGCAGCGCCTCCGCTCCATCCCCGGCGCGCATTTTCTCCCGCACCGGCTCATACTTCTCACTCCGAACCCTCAACCGCACGCGCACATTCACAATCTCCAACCCGCGCTCGCGATTCGCAAACCCATACCGCTGCTCATGCATCAGGTGAAACCTCTCCGCCGCATCCACCCCATGCACCACGTTCAACTCATACCCCTGTCCGACGTACCGAACAT
Source organism: Granulicella sp. L46 (assembly GCF_009765785.1). GTDB lineage: Bacteria > Acidobacteriota > Terriglobia > Terriglobales > Acidobacteriaceae > Granulicella. Next base: position 334,177 of record NZ_LMUT01000025.1, on the reverse strand, counting down.
CCACCGTCCTCTCCACCTCAAACTTCTTCCCCGCAAACTCCCGCACCCCCACCTCCTCCATCGCTGCAAACTCCGCCTCCAACTCGCCCATCCGTGCGCCCGGAAGCATCACCGTCCGCGAGTAATCCCGCACCGCATCCGCTAGCAAAATCCCCACCGCGCTCAGCGCACCCGGCATCGCCGGAATCATCACCGTCGGCACACGGAGAGCTCGCGCCACGGCACAAGCATGCAGCGGCCCGCCGCCACCGAACGCCACCAGCGCAAACCTCCGCGGGTCATGCCCCCTCTCCACCGAAATCACGCGAATCGCTCGGTCCATCTGCGTCTCCACCACCCGCAGAATCCCCGCCGCAAACGCCTCCACGCTCTTCAGCCCGCCGCGCCGAGCCGCAAAGCACTCCCGCGCCCGCTCCGCATCCAACTTCACCCCTCCACCCATAAACTGCTCTTCATCCAAACGCCCCAGCAGCAAATTCGCATCTGTCACCGTCGGCAAATCACCGCGCCCAAAGCAAATCGGCCCCGGCTCCGCGCCAGCAGACTCTGGCCCCACCCACAATAGTCCGCCCGCATCAAACCTCGCCAGCGACCCACCCCCCGCGCCCGCGGTATGAATATCCAGCATCGGCACGCTCACCGGCACACCCGCCACAACGCTTTCATTCGTTCGCCGCACGCCGCCAGTCTCCGCATCCGCCAGAAAAACATCGGTAGACGTCCCACCCATATCGAACCCAATCACCCGCTCAAACCCCGCGGCCTTCGCCATCTCCCACGCGCCAATCACCCCGCCCGCCGGCCCACTCAGCACTGTCCGCACCGGCTCCCGCGCCGCCAGCCCCGCCCCCACAATTCCGCCCGACGACTGCATCACCTCCACCGTCCCCCCCGCGTACTTCTTCGCCACCTCACTCTCCAGCCCCAGCAAATACCCCTGCATCAACGGTGCCAGATAAGCATTCACCACCAACGTCGATCCTCGCTCGTACTCCCGAAACTCCGGCAGCATCCGATGCCCCACCGACAGCGGCAGCCCCAACGCCTCCAGAGCCCCCACCACCCGCGCCTCATTCTCCGCATTCAAAAACGCAAACAGCAGCGACACCGCCACCGTCTCCGCCCCACTAGCCCGCACCCTCTCCACCAACTCTTCCAACTCCGCATCGGAAGGCCGCTGCAACACCTCTCCCTCAGCGCTAACCCTCTCCGGCACTCCAAATCTCAACTCCTCCGGCACCAGGCAAACCGCCGCGGGCTGTGTCCACGCATAAAGCTTCGGCCGCGTCTGCCGCCCAATCGCAATCGTGTCCTCAAACCCCGCCGTAGTAACAAACGCCACCCGAGCCCCCGTCCGCTCCAACATTGCATTCGTCCCAACAGTAGTCCCATGCCTCAACTCAACGCCCGCACCCGCCCCCAGCAACCCCACCCCCTCCATCACCGCCCGTCCCGGATCACCCGGCGTAGACCGCACCTTCACCACGCGCATCTCCCCATCCACCATCGCAACGCAATCCGTGAACGTCCCCCCCGTGTCGACCGCAATCCGCAAAGCTTCCCCCACAATCCGCCCTCCGCAAACCAATCCCCACCAGTATGCTTGAACCAACCGCACCGAGCGTCTCCCTATCCCTGCCCTTATGTCCTGGCTAACCAACGCATCCCCCGCCCAGCGCCGAGCCCTAGCCGCCGCCGCTCTCGGCTGGATGCTCGACAGCATGGACGTCATGCTCTACGCCATGATCCTCCCCGCCGTACAGCGCGACCTTCACCTATCCTCCGCGCTCTCCGGCGCAATGATGTCCGCCACACTTATTTCCGCGGCCGTCGGCGGCCTCTTCTTTGGCTGGTTCGCCGACCGCCTCGGCCGCACCCGAGCCCTCAACGCCAGCCTCCTCATCTACTCCATCGCCACCGCCGCCTGCGGACTCACGCACACCGCTCTCGCCCTAGCCGCCTGCCGCATCGTTCTCGGCCTAGGCATGGGTGGCGAGTGGGCCTCCGGAGCCGCTCTCGTAGCCGAAACCTTCCCCGCCGCCGCGCGAGGCAAGGCCCTCGCCTTCGTACAAAGTTTCTGGGCCATAGGCTACGCGCTAGGAGCCGCCATCACCGCCCTCATCCTCCCGCGTTTCGGCTGGCGCGCCGTCTTCTTCGCCGGAATCCTCCCCGCGCTCCTAACTCTCTGGATCCGCCGCAGCGTTCCCGAACCAGCCCTCTTCCAGCGCGACCGCCTTTCCAACCCGTCGCCCCTGCAACTCTTCCTCGGCCCACTAGCCCGCCCCACCCTCATCTGCTCCACCATGAACGCCGCCACCCTCTTCGCCTGGTGGGGCCTATTCACCTGGACCCCCCGCTTCCTCTCTCTCCCTATCGCACAAGGCGGCCACGGCCTCTCCATCGTCAACACCTCCACCTGGACCATAGTCATGCAGCTCGGAACCTTCGCCGGCTACATCAGCTTCGGCAGCATCGCCGAGCGTTTCGGAGCCAAGCGCACCTACATCAGCTATCTCCTTATCGCGGCCGCAGTAGTCCCCCTCTTCGCCGCGGTCGCCAACCCCTGGCTGCTGCTGGTCATCGGTCCCATCGTAGGCTTCTTCGGCACCGGTTACTTCAGCGGCTTCGCAGTAATCGCCGCCGACCTATTCCCCACCCCCATCCGAGCCACGGCCATGGGCTTCGTCTACAACATAGGCCGCATAGCCAGCGCCGCCGCCCCCTACCTCATCGGCCTAATCTCCGAACATCACGGCCTAGCCTCGGCCCTCCTCATTACCAGCGCAGCTTTCCTATTAGCGGCCCTAATCGCCACCGCCTTAAGACCCACCTCCCAACCAGCAACCTAACCGACGGCATTGCCGTTGCTGTTGCTTGTTTCTGCCATTGCCGTTGCTTGTTTTTCGCCGTCATCCTCGAGCAAAGCGAAGGATCCCTGTATTGGTTCTTGCCTTGCCTTTGCAGTTGCCCTTGCCTCTGCTGTTGCCTTTCTTCTGTCATTCCCTCTGGGAATCTGCTT
>NZ_LMUT01000025.1:269713-330974 GCF_009765785.1 Granulicella sp. L46 | reverse complement strand
CCCCGCCAAGTCATCAAAGCCAGCGTCGAAGCCGCCCTACCCCTTCATCCTCGACGCCCTCGCGCCCCTCGACCCCGAAGTCCGCCGCATGTTCTCCGGCTTCGCAATCTACTCCGGCAACCTCCTCATCCTCATGCTCCGCGAACACGCCACCTCGGTCCGCGACAACGGCCTCTGGCTAGTCCTCCCCGAAACCACTATCCCCCACGAACCCACCCTCCGCCGCGACTTCCCTCCCTCCGCCGCATCGAGCTCCTCGGCGACAAAATTCACCACTGGCTCCTCATCCCCTCCGACAGCCCGACCTTCGAGACCGAATCCCTCCACGCCTGCGATCTACTCCTTCGCCGCGACCCCCGCCTCGGCAGAATCCCCAAGTCCCGCCGCTAGCTCGCACCGCGAACCCTTCGCCGTCCGCGCAGGACCGCAGAACGTGTCAAGCCCCCGAACACCCTCAAAACCTCCTAACCCCCTATAAACACTGGCGATTTATATTTCCAAAACTCGGCATAATCACCCCCGCCAACTCACTACAATAGAAGTAGGCACCAAAAACCAAACGCCCTACTGACATCGTGCGACACCACTCCCCGGGGTACTCCGCCACCTAACCCGCCTGAATGGAATACTTTGGAGATAATTTCCCCGATCGGGGGGGGTACTTTGCCACCTAACCCGTTTGAATGGAAAGACTTAGAGGCGAAGTCCCAGGACCGTTGGGGGGATACTTTGCCAGCTAAACATCCTGTTTTCAATCGCTTAATGGGGAAGTATGACTAGAGGGGGGGAGGGGGGTACCCCCAACTATGCACCATTTACGACATCCATGCCATCGCATCGGCTTCGACGGGAGCCACTTCTGGAACCACCTCTTCACCCCTCAACTGATCGGCGCGAACGGCCGCGCCCACCAGCACCCAGAGCAACCCCATAATCTCAAGATAAGTCCATCTATCGCCGAAGCTGTTGGAGACGACACAACAACACATCGCAATAAAAAGTCCTAGCCCGAGACCTTTGTACAGCGGATCCTGAGCACGCTTGAACAAGCGATAAGCTAAGGAAAACATCTGTTGAACGAGGATCAACGCGATGATCAGCCCAATAACTCCCGTCTCAACCAACACCTGGACATACCAGTTGTGAGGGTTTTCCAGGTTGGCTACATGCTGCCCAAACTGATAGGTGGCAAAGCCGTTTCCGAAAATTGGATCGGCAAGGATCGACTTTTCGGCATCCGACCAGAGATCCACCCGCTCCTGGGCAGAGGCTTCGAGTTGCCCACTGGAGTCGTGCGTCATCATGACTCGTTGGCGCACTGCCACCGGAACCACGGCTTGCCATGTAAACAGAAAGAGCCCAAGAATCACAAGAAGTTTTCGATCCTTCATGATGCCAAGGACGAGCACGCTGACCAACACTGCTAGATACGCCCCGCGCGAAAACTCGTACATCGTGCCAAACAATGTCGCGGCCACCAGTGTGTAGCCCATCAGTTTGAACTTTTTCCGTTTGATGAATTGCAGAAATCCCCAGAAGAACATGGCGAACTGGGCCAGAAACGCTGCCGTCTGGTTTGAGCCATAGGCCAGTGGGCCAACGTCCCGCTTGTCTTCATCGAAATGTCCCCAACTCCTCGTCAGGTTCTCTAATATGACACTTCGATCTATAAAGAAAAGGGAAATCGCAGTGATAAGAATGACCGTCCTGACCGCTTTCCTGTCCTCAACGACTAAGCACGTCGCCAGGAAGATAAGCGGAATGAGCATATAAGCTTTCCACGCAACGAAGTTAAGCTGTGGGGACCAAATCGGGTAAGGAGCATTGCCAAGCGCAGCGCCCATCCACATTGAAAGATATAGGTAGGCACCAAACACGAACCAGACGAGGTAAAGCTTTGATTTCGGGAGGCGTTTGCCATGCATGAGAGCTGCAAGAATGACGGTAACCACAAGGATGGTCAGCATACTTCCACCCAGAGGATACGCGCTGAAGTGGTTCCGCATCGTGCGGTATGGGATAAATGGAATCAGGTAATAGAGGCCCCAAAGCGGCCGCCCCCCGAGGGAGACAAGGCACATTACCCAGAAGCCTATATAGGCAACCAGCGGTATAAAGTGTCCAATGCCGGTGTGCAGCAACGTGCAACCTCCATGATGTCCGCAGGAGAATGATTGACAGGCTCGCGAACAACTGCCTTATAAGGCTTGCTTGAGACTGCGTCCGATGCGACAACCTACCGTAGGCCCAAACAATTTCAACCCTTCGCCTTTGTTGCTCGTTCTTTTGAGCTCGTTCCGGCGAATCCGGCTCATCGAGCCGACGGACAGCATCCTATATTCAGTCAAGCTAACCATCGGCCAGAATAGTCCTCGCATCACTCTAGCACGCAAGGTGCGGGTATTTGTCCTCGTAAGCAGGGAGCCGAAGTTACCAAATTTCAAGCGTTTCCTGTTCGCAGCCCGCTCCGGATGAAAAGCACTCGTTGCAGGGTGAAGAGGCTGTTACCATCACTTACGCGCGCGAGTGATTGATTCCATCGTCGAACTCCGGCGACGCATCTTGATACCACGAAGTAACGTCGGAAGGAAGGAGTCTTGGCTTGGAGTTGAGGGTACGTCACATCGCTAGAAACGTGCTTTTTAACTGGGTCGGAACTATTGCCACCATGGCGGTAGGCTTCTTTCTCGCGCCATTCATCCTGCATCATCTCGGAAATGTGGGCTACGGAGTCTGGTTGCTGGCAATCTCGGCGGTGGCCTACCTTGGCCTCCTCGACCTAGGGATCCAGGATTCGGTCCTTAGGTTCGTTTCAAAGGGGCATACACAAAAGGATCATCAAGGCGCCTCGGAGGCGATGTCTGCTGCACTGTGGATCCGGGTACAAATCAGCTTGCTGGCACTCCTCCTGAGCATAGGAATTGCTGCAGTATTTCCCCTGGTTTTCAAGGTCCCGCCGGCGCTCGCGGGTGATGCCAAAAAAGCGATTCTTTTGATCGGTCTGACGACGGCGATCAACCTTTCCTTTGGGGTATTTAGCGGTGTGATTTCCGCCCTGAATCGCTACGATCTGCAGAATCTTATAACTCTTGCCCAAACGGCGGTGCGAGTAGCTGGCGTTGTAACTGTATTGCGCACCGGGCACGGCATAGTCGCGATTGCCATCGCCGAACTCATCGCAGCAGTGGTTGGCAGCGTGCTCCGCGTGTCGATAGCCAAACGACTCTACCCTCAACTACGGGTCCAACTGAGAAGACCGAAGAAAGAGACACTCAGGCAGATTTGGACCTATAGTTCTTATGCTTTTCTTACGATGATTGCGATTCAGCTGGTCTATCAGTCCGACAATATTGTAGTGGGTGCCTTTGTCTCGGCTTCTGCCGTGACCTTCTATGGCATTGCGAATTCGCTGTGTTTTTACGCTGGCAGGATAGTTGACTCGATGGCGTATACCTTCATTCCAGCGGCCAGCACATACGAAGCGGGCGGCAACAACGATCGACTCCTAATGCTCTACAAGAACGGTACTCGCGCCATGCTGATGGTCGCACTGCCGATCCTGATCACACTGATTCTCCGGGGGCCGAGTTTCATCGGCCTTTGGATGGGACCCCAATACTCACACCAATCGGGAATCGTCCTGATCATTCTTTGTATCCCTCTCTTCTTCTCCTATGCGAATAAAACCGCAGGGGCGATTGCCTTCGGGATCGAGAAGCACAAAATGGGATCATTCTGGGCAGTGGGTGAAGGCGTCGCAAATCTGACACTCAGCATCATCCTTGTTCACTGGTACGGAATCTACGGAGTCGCCATTGGAACCCTCGTGCCCAGCGTCATCGTGAATTTGGTCTTTTGGCCGCGATATATCTCCCACCTCGTGGGCCTCAATTACTTTGAGGTTGTATGGAAAGTATGGGCGCCGATGTTCCTGTCATCGGTTCCCTTCATCATTGCCACCTATGCGGTGGGCCTCCTCTGGCCTGCCCGTAGTCTTCCTGTTTTTTTCCTGCAAGTAATCTGCACCTTATCGATTTTCATCCTCACAATCGGTCTCATGTATCGGACGTACGTTCGCAGCCAAATCTTGCCTAAGATCCGGTCGTTTTTCTTTGCAGAGGCTACAGTCTAAGGACTGTAGCAAGTCAAGACAGAACCTTGCGTTTGAGCATTTAAAGTCGTTCGATGGAATGCCAGGGGGAATATTTGCCACTCGTTCGCAGACTCCGTACTCCAGCTCTCTTCTGCGCCCTTGCCGTTCTCGTCTGCGAGCTAATAGCTCTCCCGTACGCCAACATGGGCGTCGGCGACGACGGGCCTTATGTCCTGATGGCGCGACACCTCTCCGACACCGGACACATCGTCTTTAACGGCTGGGCCACGGCTATGCTCGGCTGGCAGCTTTATATCGGAGCGGCTTTCATCAAGCTCCTGGGCTTTACCTACACCGCTGCCCGCATAAGCACGCTGCTTGTGGCTACGGTGCTGGCCTTCGTCCTACAGCGCACACTCTTCCGCGCAGGCATCAGCGAGCGTAACGCCACGATTGGCACATTGGCGCTCGTCCTTTCTCCCCTTTACCTCACCCTCTCCGTTACCTTTATGAGCGACATCTTCGGTCTCTTTGCCGTCGTCATCTGCTTCTATGGATGCCTCCGCGCCTTGCAGGCCTCCACCACCAGCGCGGCAATCGGCTGGCTTTGCTTTGCAGTCGCGACCAACGCTATCTGCGGAACCGCCCGTCAGATCGCGTGGCTCGGCATTCTCGTCATGGTCCCCTCGACGCTTTGGCTGCTCCGAGCCCAGCGCCGCGTCTTGATCACTGGTACCGCCGCTACGTTCGCAGGCATTCTTTTCATTCCCGTCTGCATGCAATGGATCAAGCACCAACCCTACGCCAAACCCGAGCACCTACTTCCCACCACCTTCCCTATCGGTCGCACGCTCTCGGAACTCATCCACTTCTATCTGGATGTTCCATTCTTACTGCTTCCCATCATCGCTTTGTTCCTCCCCGGAATTCGGAGAAGCAGCCGTAATTTCAGAGTGGCGATTTCTACCGTTTCTCTCAGCTATATCCTGCTGGTGATCCATTTCTGGCACTCCCATCCTGGCTTCCTACTGGAACCGACTGTCGAAAGCTGGATCGGTGTGCATGGCGTCGCGGGAGGAATGTTCCTTCAGGGCACTCCTCCCATCTTTCTCCACACCACCATCCGGGTATTGCTGACGGTCGCTTCGATTGGCGGACTATTCGGCCTGATCGCGTCGTGGCTTCACACCAGACGAGCACCACCTGTTGCAGGCCCTTCCCACGGGAGTTCATGGAAGCAACTTCGCATCGTTCTCGTGCCGTTCGCTACAGCTTACGTTCTTCTTCTATTCCCCAGAGCAACTGGCTGGCTCTACGATCGCTACGCACTGGCGCTGCTGGTCATTGCGCTGCTATGTCTGGTCCGCTATTACGAGGAGCGAATCAACCCGCGGCTTCCGCTCTACTGTACCTTTCTGGTCGGAATTATGGCGATCTACGGTGTGATGATTACCCACAATATGTTTGCGCTCTACCGTGCGCGCGTGGTGATGGCCGCCGAGATCCGTGCCTCCGGGATTCCCGACACCGCCGTCGATAACGGCTGGGAGTACAACTTCGGGGTCGAAATCGAGCATGCCGGGTTCCTAAACGATGAGAGGATCGAAATACCCGCCCACACCTATGTTCCCACACCTCCGCTTCCAGCAGGCACTTGTCCCATGTTCTCCTTCGATGAAACTCCTCACATCCATCCTCTCTACGGCGTTTCCTTCGATCCCAACGCCTGCTATGGCACCGCTCCCTTCGCTCCGGTGCACTACTCTAGCTGGCCCTACTCCGCGCCCGGCACGCTCTACGTGGTCAAATACACACCACCCTCAAAGTCCTGAACTCCGCTCGCTTAGCATCGCGGCTGATAGGATTGCGGGCTAATCCCGCCAGATTTCCTCTGCCAGTGCTCATAGCAGCGAGTGAAACTCCAAGGAATAAATCCGGAGTTGGGCTGTCTCATGAACGCCTCGCGAGTTAGGTCAAACCAATCAAGACTTGCCTTATGCGCAGTCTGATCCCGAGGAAAAAGGACTGCCGGTGAAAATGCAAATCCGGCTCAGCGAGGGCGTGCATATCGATAAAGCCAGAAGGAATTCCAGATATATTGCGTCCACCAAAACGCCGCACGCACCAGTGAGAGTTTGGAGTACTCCCGATATATCTTCCATGTGTCTGTCACAGCTCTCAGCTTATTGGACGAACGGCTGTGCGCAGACAGCCGGTAACGGCCCAGGTCGAACGGAAGCCGATGACCGTTTTCGCCCTGCTGGATGATGCTTAGCCAGCCACAGAAATCCTCGTGCGTATAGCGATAGCGGTGCGGAAAGTGGAAGTCCGGCACCCGATCGCGATCGATAACCATGCTGAGGCAGCCGCCCGTGCCACGGCGAGTATGCAGCGCGCGCATGTCCAGCACCTCCGGTCCGGTGATCAGAGCACCAACAAGTGCCCCGTCGTGGGAGATGTGCCGGTAGTCGTGATAGATAAAGCCGTAGCCGTGCGTCATCATCCAATCCACTGCGCGAGCGAGCTTTTCGGGATGCCAAAGGTCGTCGGCGTCAAGAAAGGCGACAAAGCGTCCGTTAGCGGCGCTGAGCGCGAGATTGCGGGCAGCGGACGGGCCTTCGTTATGGGGCGTCCGCAAGGAGCGAAAGCGTGGATCCTCCTTTGCCGCAGCCTCGACGAGAGCAAGCGAATTATCGGTGGAACCGTCATCTACGAGAATCTGCTCCCAATCTGTGAACGTTTGCGCGCGAACCGTTGCGAAGGTTTCCGGCAACCAGCGCGCAGCGTTATAGACGGGAGTGATGATCGAAACCAATGGCATGTTGCAACCTTTCCGCGGACACACTAAACCGAGCGATGTGACCGCGTGCATTTAGGGCGATGTGGCCCTGTCGACGACGCAATAGACAGAGGCATATCGCGCATCGCTGTGGTGACGAAAGCTACCCCGGATAGAAGTGGGAGTAAGTGCCTTCCAGAATATCAGCAGCGCAAGGCAATTCTTCCTGTCCGCTCCTCCGAGTTGAAATATAGCCCGCAGGATGCGCACATGCAATCATCCCAGAACAGCGCCACACCAGGTCCTGCGAAGCCGTTGAGCAGCGGCTCGATCCTTGCTGTTCGGAAGGCAAGAAAGTTTGAAGGTGTGACCCGCGAACAGGGATTGCTGAACTTCACCCAGCACAGTTCTCTAAGGATGGGCGGCCGGGTACGAAGCCGTCGAGTAATCCGGTGAACTGTCGTTTGTGAGCAAATATGCAAGCGCGCCTGCTGCCAGTTTGTCGAAGTCGGACTGGTAGACTACGCTTGCGATAAACAGTCTATCGCTCTGAGGGGAAACTGAATCGTGCAAGATGAATCGACTCCCGAGGCACTGGCGCGCCAACCGCTGCGCAGACTTCATCTTCTTTATCACGAGGTGACGCTAGGCCGAAAAGAGTACTCCTATTCAATCGAGCGCGAGCAGTTTGAGCGGCACATTGACCTTTTTGTTCAGATGCGGAAGGCTCAGAGACTTGACTTGTGGCCGGAGGTGACGTTCGATGATGGGGACATTTCAAATTTCGAGGTTGCGCTACCTGTTTTACAGCCGCGAAGCCTGATTGCCCGCTTTTTTATTACCGCGGGTTGGACAGGAAAGAGAGCAGGCTACATGGACTGGCCGGAGTTGCGATCCCTACACGCGTCTGGTCAGCTGATTGGTGCACACGGATGGTCGCACACTCTTCTTACTCACTGTACAAAAAAAGAATTGGATAGAGAGCTCAGCGGGGCGCGGCTGCTGCTGGAGGATAAGCTTGGAGACTCGATTACGACGATGTCGTTACCGGGTGGCCGCTACAACCAGCGAGTTCTTGCGGCTTGTCGAGAGGCGGGATATTCAAAGATCTATACATCTGAACCCAGCGCCGAGCAAGCTCTCGATCAATATATGGTTGGCCGGCTAAATATCCGCGGGGATATGACCTTGGACTGGATTCAGAGTGTGTTTGAACCTGGGAGCCGCGTGTTGTCAGGCCTGGAACGCCAGTATCGAGTGAAGGCGACCGCGAAGAAACTGCTGGGAGACCGGTTATATGAAAAATTCTGGGCGGTACTAAATAGAAAAGAGCCGGGCACACGTGACGGTGGGGAAACCGCCGCATGAGAGTTCTGCACATCATCAGTAGCGGCGGAATGTATGGCGCAGAGGCGGTAATTCTCAACATGTCCCGCACCCTTAACGACGGACCGCATCGCAGCACGTTGGGAGTGTTCCTGAACTCTTCAAACCCAAATCTGCAACTCCATGAAAGCGCCACCAGGGAGGGCATCGAGTCGCACCTGATCCCATGCACAGGGAGACTTGACCGGACGGCTATTCGTCGTATTCGGGAGTTGGCAGCCCAGACGGGCGCCGACGTGGTCCATGCCCATGGCTACAAAGCAGACCTGTACGTCTATTTCGCGCTACGAGGATCTAACCTTCCGCTGGTGTCGACGTGCCACACCTGGTACAACCACGACCCCAAAGACCGTTTCTTCGGAATCGTGGACCGATTCGTTCTGCGCAGCTATGGAAATATCGTGGCCGTGTCGGAAGGCGTGCGCCAAGATCTTCTCGGAGCGGGCGTCCGCGCGGACAAGATCAGCATGATCCAGAATGGAATTGATCTGCGAGCCTTCGATCGCGCATCAGCTGTCGTGAAAGCTGAGTTGGGCTTGAACGACCATTCACTGGTTGGGTTGGTGGGACGCCTTTCGTCGGAGAAGGGCGTCGATATCTTTCTGACCGCTGCGGCTCGCGTCTTGAATCAACTGCCGGACGCAAAGTTCGTGGTGGTTGGAGATGGGCCTGATCGCGCCAATTTGGAAGCCCTGATCGACGAACTCGGCATTCGAGGCAGTGTGCGTATGCTTGGCCGCCGTGACGATATGCCTGCAGTCTATGCTTCGCTGGATGTGATGGTGTCTTCCTCGCGACGAGAGGGTTTGCCGATAGCCATTTTGGAGGGAATGGCCAGCCGCCTGCCTTTGATCGCAACACCCGTTGGTGCGGTACCGACAGTCATTTTCGATGGTCACACTGGAGTGCTGGTGCGTGCAGAAGACCCGGAATTACTTGCAACTAAAATCATCGAGCTGCTGCAAGATGACTCGCAACGGGAACGGCTTGGCTCGGCGGCAAGGAAATTGGTGGAAGAACAATTCTCTGCGCAGCGGATGACGGCTGATTATCTAAACGTGTATGAAGCGGCAACTGTAAAAGCGGCGAAGAGTCGAACACGTTGGTGGAAGTCATCGGTTGATCCCCGAGGAAACTCCAAGTGAGCGAACGGCGACTACGTGTTTTCATGATGGACTTGTGGGCAACCGTGCCGTACTACACGGCGTATCTCTCGAGGGCTCTCCTTGCAGAAGGCGTCGATGTATTGGTGGGGTCGATCACCTACTACCTCGATCTAGATTGCTTTTCGAGTCGAGGAATCAAAGTCGACCCCGGGCTACTGAATATAGTGGGAAAGTATCCCCTACCCCCACTGCCGCGCAGAGCGCTGAAGCTGATGGAGGCGCTCGTGAACCTGTCCGCGCTGACCGTGCGCTTCCTGATCTCTCCACCGGACGTAATTCATGTCCAATTTCTGCCCATGCTGAAATGGCATCTGCCACTCGATCTTTGGTTCCTTAAGTTTTGTCGCAACCGGGGCTCGAGAATTGTGCTGACAGTTCACGATGTACTCCCTCACAATACGGGCGAGACCTACAAGCCAACGTTTCTTCAGCTATATCAACAGGTTGATCGAATTATCTGCCACTCGGAACACATCCGGACGCTGCTAGGGACAGAATTTTCTGTGCCTGAGAACAAAATTTCGGTTATTCCGCACGGACCGTTCTTTTACGATCTGCCTGCAGCCCGTCCTGGGCAAACGTCGCCGAGCCTCGAGGTGGAACCGCACGGTGTGCAGGTACTGTGGCAAGGGATCATCTCCCCCTATAAAGGGGTCGACCTTCTGCTGCGCGCGTGGAAGGAGGTCGAAGCTCACGACGGTGATTGCCGGCTAGCGATTGTTGGTACTGGAGCGCCCGAACTGCTGGAGCAGATTCGTGATCAGGTGAAGGTCCTAGAGCTGAAGCGCGTGGAGCTGCAACTTCGCTTCATTTCCACCCGCGAGCTTGTGGCGCTGTATCGAGCTGCGGATATTGTCGTGTATCCCTATCGCGCGATTACAACCAGCGGAGCGCTGGCTACGGGGCTAGCCTTGGGAAAGGCAATCGTGGCCAGCGATCTGCCCGTGTTTCGCGAGTTGCTGACGGACCGGGAAAACGCGTTACTCGTCGATCCGCAGAAATCCGAAGACCTAGCTGGTGCACTAATCAAATTGGCTCAAGATGCGGCGCTGCGGGAACTTTTCGCCGGTAGGGTGCGTGCGATGGATTTCGGCGATCAATCCTGGATTTCGATTGCGACGAAAACAGCACAGGTCTATGAAAGCGCATTGTTTCCCCTCTCGTCCGCCTCTTCCTCTTGATCGCCAGAAGGCCTCTAGGGTCTTCCCAGAAGGGCCCGCTGCGAGCTTCAGTAGATTGTCCCTCAAGTTGTCTTAGTTTTTAAGAGTTCGGGTGTTAATAATCCTTCAACCGGAACCGCATCATCATCAACCGAGCATTCACGATCAAAGTAGCACTAGCAAAACTCACTGGATAACCGTGCAGTCATCGCAACCGCCCCATACGGCATCGACAGCTATGGGGCATTTTAGGGCTTACCTTTTATCATCGATTTGCCGTCAATAATTTCAAAATCATCGGTCCTGGAGTAGGTATGGGTCCCCAGGTTATTACTAGTCCACTCCGGATCGATCCGTCCCACAGGAATCTCGCTATATTCCATTTCGTTCATAACAGTTACTTCTGAGAAACACAGAGCATAGCCATATGCTTTCGAGCAGTCTTGGGACGGCCGGATTAATTTGCCATCTTGATAAAACAACGCTCCAGCAGGTCGGGCTCTTCGCACATCCGATACAACTGGATTATTGCGATGTGGCGTCCAGGGGCCGAACAATGAGTCTGCATAAAACAATCCAAGCTCGTCGCAACTCGAGTACCTGCCGTTGGACAACCCCGCAAACATCCAGAACTTCCCGTCTGCCCGATGGATAGTAGCGTCAACCGCGCCAACATCCCTTAGCAAGACCGCTGCAAGCGACCAGCAAGTTGGAAAAGTATCTGCACGATATAACTCCACCGTCCCATTTTGTCTGGACTCAGGGATCATATAAATAATTCCCTCGTGCTCGACTAAAAACGGATAGGAGAGATGGTAAGGACGGCGCAAAACCTCCACCGGCTCCATAAGCGTGCCTTCCGAACTTACTTCCGCACAGGAAATAAGAGCTCGCGATTCACTGTACCTATAATCTTCAAAAAATAGATAGGTTTTTCCATCTCTCACGAATAGAAATGGATCAGCGTAGAACCTGTCCATCGGTGGATGAACAATATGGTACTCCAAGGCATTGTCGAAACCGCGATTCGGCGACCGTTTCCGGATCGCCACAAACCATTGTTCAAAGCGTCTGGTCAGACGTGAGGATATATTGTTGCGAAAAGACTCCAGTACAAGACGCCACAGAAACAGCATCATCTGAAACGTATTTGGAATCCTGTAAATGCTTCGATCATAGTCATCCTTTTCGGTATAGGTCGCCAGGGACTCAATGTAACTCCACCCCCGCGAATCAAGGTCGCGTAGCCTACGCAAGGCAAATTCTGCGGTCTTCCAATAGATAGGATTTCTGTTTCGATAAAGCGAGGTAAAATCTGTCGCGGAATAGCTCCGGTAAATAACATGGCCGCCATCAAGAGACTCGTTCAGAATCTGCAGGACAGAGCCGGAAACAGGGTTCTCCTCGTATATTTCCCAAAAGAGCGGTGGCCGCCCCCTGTACGCAAGATTATCATCATGATGAAAAGACCAAGTACCATACCTTGCTACGTTCAGAATTTCGCCTCGAAGAATACGAAATCCAAACCGAAGGACGACATCGAGATTCGCAGCACGTATCTGAACGAGATCGTCCTCATCGAACAAATCTGCGGGGCCCTTGCGAACGGGATTTACTTCGATGCACTGGGATTCGCTAAGGATCATTGACAAATCACGCGGCGCTTTTGCGTCTGGATCAGTTTTGTACTTCTGGTAGTCCCATCGCGCGTAATGATGATAGAGAGCCAGATTCCAATGGTCTATTACCCACTTTTGCAGCGAAGGCTTCTGCTTCACCGCGGGCGTATTCAGAATGACAACCGAAACATCGGCAAACTCTGAGGCTTGAATATCCTCGATGATTTTGGCGACCCACGCACTAGTTGTCAGCGAATCCAGCATCACACCGATGCGTAACATACCTCTCCTATATCTTTTGTCATTCTGCCACGCGAGTTGCTTCGGTTTTGCCCGCTAAGTATAACAGTCGATCAATCCGAGAGGCTGGCGTTACACCCAAGGCACACGCTGAAGTCATGGCAATTATTGAGTTACGTTACTTTAGCGGATCGATTTCCGCCCTCGTCGTCAATTTTTACAATCAACTTTGTTCAGATGCGCGGTCGATTCTGCGGGTACTTTGTCGTTATGCCTTTCCGTTGGCTGAACCGAGTTCTCCCTGTGGACGTAATTTCAGAGAATTAGGCCGCCAACATCCAGCGTCTAATCGGAATTCCGGTGCGTGGAGATTCACGAGGCTTCCTTACCGCTCCATCTCAAACTCGGCTGGCTCTGCGTTTCGCAGTGCAACGCTCTCCAAGAGATCGGCCATCGTCGGGTCCTTCTCTGCACCAGGACGCGATCCGAGTTCCTCATAGACTGTTCGCAGTCGGCCCTCTTCCCAAGCTTGATGAGCTTCTCTCCAGTGCCACGCTACATCCGTTGAAAGATTTGGTGAGTTGACCAGTGCGCGATAACCACGCACGATCTTGCGCTCGAACTGTTCATAACTACGCAATGGATAGTGATAGACGCGAATGTTATTCGACGAAGCAATGATGCGCGGTATAGAGCGCGAGCTATGGTTACCGGTATACATTCCGTGGAGACCCGGAGCCAGACAGAATAGCTTGCTCATGCCGCCGTGATACCAGGGCGTATCGCCGATATCGTCAAATTTCTGCCACTCCACTCCCGAGCGGGGCAAAAAGTTGTGCCAGCTACATTTCAGAATGTTTTTGCGCCCATCCAATTCAGTGTGATAATGCCCGCTAACTGGATACCAGAATTCATCCGCATCCGCCGAGATAATCCAACGGGGACGGAACTTTTGTTTAGCTACCCGGATCATCCGGTTCACCAATTCGCTCTGCATGAAAGCGGCCTCGGGATTATCAATCACAATGAAATTAGGTAACTGCCTCTCGAACTTGGCCAGAATATCCCGCGTGCCGTCGGTCGATCCATTGTCGGTAACGACAAAACGTTCGATCCCGAAATGCCGATGAAAGTTGATATTGGATTCGATGATGTCGGCTTCATCCCGCACCAACAGCAGCATGGCGATCGGGCCTGGACGAGCTATCAAACGCACGGCTGCGCGGGTAAGCAACGACTCACCGACAAAGACATCTTTCAGCAAAGAACGTACCATGCGATCCTCAATTTCGCTGCTAAGACAAGTTCTATGCGAATTGCCTGACCGATGACGAAAGCAGGGAACAATCTCATCGCGCAGGCATGGCAATTCGAAGCAAAATTACTTTATTGAATAGATTACTGCCTTTTGGGGTCCGGGTAACTCAGCGATCCACGCCGAGCCCCAGTTCGCCGCCGCGGAGATACGGAACGCTGGGCTGATGCCGCACGCCAAAATTGGCTTTCCAGAGATTGGGTGAATACTCGACAGAGCCAACTTTGGTCCATGGGTGCGGAATGCAGGGTATTCACGTGCGCAAGTCGCGGACTTGCTAACCTTATGTTTCGCAGCGATGAGCTTCAGCCGAACACATTGCTGCGAGCCCACTGATTGTCATTACCAAGTCCCTGTAATCGTAATGACGATAATCTGCTGGTCTTCGAAAAGCTGATGTCCCCCTCGCCTTGGGCACTGGGAACTCTTCCGATCGCAAAAGCAGACTAGAGCAAGTGGGCAATTCCCAGCCTGGCGGCAACCTCCTCAATGTCAAAGTTCAGGTCTATTTCTGCCCCCAGATTGCGTGCGCCGGCAGGGTCGACTTGACGATAAGACTTTCTGTTGATCGAGGTGCAGTGTCCTGCCGCAACTAATTTCTCGGGAATGTCTTCGACGTGTCCCCCATAATGCCGTTTCCAGTACATGATGCCAACTCCGGAATCGTAGTAGTATTTTGAGCGTCGATGGCGCTCTTTTTCGTCGAGGCACTGAGGGTGATCTTTGAAGTACCGCCACCAACCGCAACCGTGCTCGAACTGATCCCTGCCTGCCCCCTTGGTCGTGCAACCCACCAATTCCCAATAACGATGGTGACGAAACCTAAGTAAGTTGCGGCGCCCACCCCAGTTGGGGACTGCTGCCGTGGCGCCATCGGGCAAGGTTTCGAACTTGTCTCGCAATATTTTCATCGTGTCAAGCGTGCACAACAAATCGGCATGCCAAAATGCGAGCCGGTCCGCGAACAGGAACGCAAATTCAAGTGGGAAGTGCGGCCACATGACATCAAATCCAAAATGAGAGTTGAAGTCGATCATGATCGAACCTGGCAATACCGTGGGTGGTCCGCAGCGCGGATCAAAACCGATTACTGGTGTCCAGCCGACCTCCTGAATGAGCCTTTGTTGGACCCTGCACCAGCGGTCGCTCACATTCCAACATAGCCACGGACGGGCGACCCCATTCAAAGCCTGACGCCACTCCGTAGCCGCTTCCTCTACCTTCTCCATCGGAAAGTTAAAGCGCGCCCAGTTCCCCTTTCCCGCCTGAGTCGCGTCCATCGCCGCTTCTTGCTTAGTCATCCTGTTTCGTCCTCACAGTGTTGCCTTTTCAGAACCCAGACTTCTGAGACAGTCGTGTCAATTGGCATTGTAGCTACTCGTAAGCGGCGATGGGTTCATCAACCGGCATGGGGTTACCGTGGGTACGTAGTATCCTTGAAATTATCTTTCCGCAATGCTGTCGACTAGAGGTTGGCAAATGATTGAGATCGCAGCCGGATCTTCAGAGCTGCCTGCAGCAAATGCGGCGAATGGCAATTTACCTCACGTTCTGTTGGTGGTGGACCAGTTTTCGAAGACTCTGGGGGGAGCAGAACGCATCATTCTGAGGCTTGGGGCTCTTTTGCCATTCTATGGATATCGCGCGTCCATCCTGACACTTTCGATTGATCCTACGATCGCCGAACTGAAGTCGCCGCCTTGCCCCATCTACCTGCTGCCGATCCAGCGCACCTACGATCTAACGGCGCTTCGAGCTGCGTTGGATTTGAGACAATTCCTCAAAGAACAGAACGTCCAGATTGTGAACACCTTCTTTGAGAGTTCCGATCTCTGGGCAGGCTTGGTCACCAAGACCATGTCAAAAGCGAAGCTTGTATGGTCCCGCAGAGACATGGGAATTCTTCGGGCACGCAAGCACAACCTTGCTTATCGGCTGATGGCCGGTGCCCCTGACGCGGTTTTTGCCGTCTCGGAACAAGTCCGCCGACATTGCATCGAGGTGGATCGAATCGGCCCCGCTCGCGTCCAGACGATTTATAACGGCTTGGATCTTTCCGATTGGGATACGACCTCCAGACCCGCCAGGGCGCCAGGCAAAGTCCTCGTCACGACCGTTGGGAATATCCGCAGGGTAAAGGGACACGACATATTCATCAAGGCGGCCGCGGCCATCACGTCGCAGTTCCCCAACGTCTCGTTCAGCATTGCGGGCGATGTGCTGGATCCAGCCTATTTCGCGGAATTGCAAACTCTTGTTCGGGACTTGAGCCTTTCTGACCGCTTCAGCTTCGAGGGCGGCATAGCAGATCTGCGAGAGCATCTTGCGACGGCTGACATCTTTGTCCTTCCCTCGCGCAGCGAAGGCTTCTCCAATGCCCTCGTCGAGGCTATGGCCGCATCCCTCCCGGTTGTTGCTACCGACGTCGGTGGAAACGCAGAAGCCGTGCAAGACGGAACCACCGGATTGATTGTCCCATCAGAGGATCCTACTGCGCTTGCGAACGCCATCGTGAGGTTGCTCTCCGAGCCTACCCTGGCAAAAGCAATGGGCGCAGCGGGAAAGAACCTGGCAACGGACAGATTCACGACAGAAACGATGATGAAGCACATTGCCAGCGCTTATGGAGCCCTACTGTCCGGAAGGTAGCCGGCACCTTGCGTCGTACCGTCGGCACACTTCCAATTACAAATCGATCTGCTGGTCCAGGGCCCAAGATTTCGATAATTATTTGAGAGACACTTTGCGTTTTGAACAATTGTGCCCACTAGCGTTTGCTACGATTCTCGCGCGGCACAGATCCCAAAATACCCGTTGTAGGATTAGGAATGACGTCCGAGACTTCTAGATGAGCAAGTTTAATGAAGATTTGTCACGCTATCTGGCACGCGGGTACCGCAGCAAAGATCTGTGGCTCAACCCGGCCATATGGGCTATCGCGTCCTATCGGTTCAGCCATTGGCTATATGTAGATAAGCCAATGCCCCTGGTCCGAATCCCGTTGAAGCTGATTTCGTTTGTGCTTACGAAGTCATGTGTGGTGATCCTGGAAATGGACATAGATCCGCAGGCGACCATCGGAGGCGGCCTGTACATCGGGCATACTGGAGGCGTGCACATTAATCCAGGAGCGGTACTGGGACGAAACTGCGATCTAGCGCACGGCGTGACGATAGGGGCTTCGGCGATGGGGCGGCAGGGTGTCCCAGTTGTGGGCGATGATGTATACATCGGGGCAAGAGCTACGCTCGCGGGTAAGATCAAGATCGGTAACGGAGCAAAGATTGCGGCCAATACCCTGGTAATAAATAACGTACCAGCGGGAGCGACAGTGATGGGAGTTCCAGGGCGGATCGTCATGCGCGCTAAGGTGCCGCAGTCAACCTCGACGGAACCGGAGAAGTCGCAAGAGGCTGAAGTTATCGATGGAGAGCAACGTGGATAGGCAGGAGGTTCGGCAAGCGTTGTCGGACGCTGTCCGGAACGAGGATGCGCGGGCCGTGCTGCGACATGCGCAGGAATTGCTGCAATCGAGAAGGCCGGCGGATACCATGTTCTGCGCGTCCGCGCTCAGGAACATGAGAGTGGCTCTGGTGAAGCAGGCAGTATGCAGACCGCTCAAAACGTTTGTGGTCCGCTCTGTGACTGTGGAGCCGATACTCCCTTTTCTGACTGTAGAGGCGGCGCTGGCAGGCTACGTGCTAGATATTGAAATTGGCGGCTACGGCACATACATGGACGAGATGCTGACGCCACAGAGTAGCCTGGATCGTTCTCAGGCAGAGCTCGTGCTGGTGCTACTCGATCTTGAAGAAATTTCAGGACGGTTGCCAGACTTGTGCGCGAGTGGTCTCGGAACGGACGTGGAAGCCGAGATTGCGGATTCAATCGCTCGTGTGGGGCAGATGTTGCGCACCTACCGCGACAGAAATGCCGGGCGCCTCGTGGTGCAGGGTTGCGTTGTCCCCGATAACACCTCGCTGGGGCCGGTCGGGGATGGGAATCTGAAGCACAGCCTGGTAAATGCGGTGAAGGAACTAAACCGGCAGATGCTCGCGGTGTGTACTACCGTTTCCGACTGTGTTTTTTTCGATGTGGACGAGATCGCTGCGCGGTATGGACGTGCAAACTGGAGGGACGCACGTCTTTTTCTCGCCTCACGCTTGCCCATTTCTGCAGGAGCATTCGAAACCTATGCGCGGGGTTTAGTGCGGACTATGTCGGTACTGTTTCGCGCACCTCGAAAGGTGCTTTGCACGGATCTGGATAACACCCTGTGGGGGGGCGTGCTCGGCGAGGATGGCCCTCATGGAATTGTGACC
The DNA here is from genome assembly GCF_009765785.1 of Granulicella sp. L46. Taxonomy (GTDB): domain Bacteria; phylum Acidobacteriota; class Terriglobia; order Terriglobales; family Acidobacteriaceae; genus Granulicella. The sequence goes on along the minus strand of NZ_LMUT01000025.1, from coordinate 312,894 downwards.
GGCAGTGCGTTCCCCGGCAACTGTTACCTGGAGTATCAGCGATACCTGAAGCAACTCGGGGCGCGAGGAATTCTTCTGGCGCTGGTATCGAAGAATAATGAGGCGGATGTGGAGGAAGCCTTTCAGTTTCGCGCAGCGGATCTTGCCGTACGGCTGGACACATTTGTCGCGAAGAAGATCGGCTGGAACGAGAAGTCCGATGCGTTGCGTGATTTAGCAAAGGATCTCTCCCTTGGGCTGGACTCGTTTGTGTTTGTGGATGATAGTCCAACGGAATGCGAGGCGATCAGGCAATACCTTCCAGAGGTCGCCGTGGTGCAGGCACCGGCGGACAAACCCTGGGAATTGGTGCCCATGCTTGCCGACAAGTGGTTCTTCGATTCGGCGGCAATAACCGAGGACGATGTAAACCGATCGAAGGAGTATGAGGCCCAGGTTCAGCGGGATACACTGCGCGACACCACAACAAGCCGGGACGAATTTTTACAATCGCTTGGGATTATTTGTACGTTTGTGAGCGCGGTCGATGCACCGTTGGCACGATCGGTACAACTACTCGCGAAGACCAACCAGTTCAACCTAACCACCCGGCGTCACTCGGCCACACAGGTGGAGCATTACGCCACAGCCGCTGGCGGACAGGCAGTGGCTGTGCGGGTCCGGGACCGTTTCGGCGATGCAGGGGTGGTGGGGTTAGCGCTGGTTGCCCAGGACGGAGATCAATGTGTGATCGACTCTTTCCTGCTCTCATGCCGTGTTATTGGCCGTGGAATCGAGACGGCACTCCTTTCGCTTGTGGCGCAACGGGCCGCGAAGATGGGCGGAAAATGGTTGATTGGAGAATACGTCGAGTCCAAGAAAAATGCTCCGTGCGCAGATTTTTATCCTCAGCACGGGTTTGAGAGAGTTGCGGAATCGGGCGGTGCAGGGTCGATTTTCTATAGACTGGACCTGACAGAACGGATGCCGATAAGCCCAGCGTGGTTAACTATCGAAGGAGATCCAACGTATGAGTTCGCAGCAGATACCATCGTCACTTCGTGATATTTTTGCCGACACGCTTGAAATCTCCAGCGACGAGGTAACCCCAGAGCTCAGCATGGAATCCGCGGAGACATGGGATTCCTTTCGACACCTGCAGTTGATTCTCTCGATTGAAGACGAATATGGCGTCCAGTTTGATCCGCAGAAGATTCCCGACCTGACAACGGTGGCTAAAGTCCTGCAAGCCTTGGAACAAAAAGGGGCAACGCTTTGATGAATGAATTGCCGCCGGAACCGACGTTTAAGCTATTGCATGTGGGGGTTGCGGTGCCGGACATCGACGCGGCGGCGAGCATGTTCGAATCACTTTTGGGGTACCGAGTCATCTCGGGCCCATTCGATGATCCGATCCAGAAGGTGACCGTCAATTTTATGACGCAGTCAGACGCGGATGTTGCGGAGATCGAATTGATCGCGCCGCTGACAGAGGATTCGCCGCTACGGACGGTTCTGAATAAGAACGGCGGCGGCGCCTATCATCTGTGCTTCGAGACAAACAATCTAGACGGGGCGCTCGCGCACGTAAGAAGTAAAGGCTGTATCGTGCTGGGTAAGCCTGCGCCCGCAGTGGCATTTGGTGGCCGGCGAATTGCGTGGTTCTACACGCGAACCCGCCAGCTCTTCGAGTTGGTTGAGACATAAACTGCCACCACGCAACTCTAACCTGAATGGCAAAGAGGACGTTATGAAGCGTGAATTTAGAGCCTTGGTTAAGAAAGCCCTTGGATATCGTTCCTGGAACTCAGACGACGATCAGCAGCGATTGATTCCCGACGCAAAAGTGATTTTCGACGTCGGAGCGAATGTCGGACAAACAGCGAAAACCTATCGGAAGCTCTTCCCATCCGCTGAGATTTGGTCGTTTGAGCCATTCCCTGCAAGTTATGAATCTTTGTCGCGCTCTCTCTCCGACCAGCGGTTTCATCCAGTCCCCCTCGCGCTTTCCGATCAGATTGCGACCACGACACTTAATATTGGCGGGGCAAGCATCACGAATTCTTTGCTAGTGAGAGAAACTCATACGGGAAAGACCATCGAAATCCAGACTGACACGGTTGACCACTTCTGTTCCGAGCACGGAATATCCAACATTGACATCTTGAAGGTAGACGTGGAAGGCGCAGAGAATCGTGTGTTCAATGGCGCGCAAGAAATGTTCTCTCGTCGGGCAGTTCGTTCAGTATTCGTCGAAGTTTACTTTGACCCAGTCTACGAAGGAATGCCCCTGATGTGGGATCTTCACGCCCAGCTAGGCAAGGCTGGATTTCGCTTACATGGGCTGTACTCGCTATGGGCAGGGAAGAATGGACTCCTGAGCTTTGGGAATGCCCTGTATATACTGCCACGTTGACCTGCGGTAGTCTAATACCCTTCGGATCCCAGAATTCCGCTTTCGCCGAGCGTCGGCGGTCGCTCCAATTGCGTGAAGACTTTGCCAATGCGCTCCGTCAAACCCAAAATCATATTCGCGTTTACTCGAATCGAGGGGCGCAGGTCACCGATGCCAGGCGCCAAGGTTCGGAGTAGCTCGCCGGCCGCGCCGCAGCAGGTCGTGCTTCGCCTTTCAAGGGACCCTCCAAATTCACCTCAGCGGCCCAGGGCAAAAAACCTATCTCGATCCACCCGTCCGAACTGCTGGTATGCCCCTAACAATACAGATCAGAATGATCGAAACGAGGGCAATCAATAGAATGACACGATGCTTGCCTTTGAAGAAAGGTGCAACTGCGGCCGGAGTTACAGCAACTTCTGCGGGAGAAGGTAACCCCGCGCTATCGCTTTTGGAATATTCATAAGCACCGATCGCGGGATGTATCGAGCGGAGCGTCCCGTCGAGGTCCCGCGTAAGACCGGCAAAGGGAATACCGGCTCCAATCGCAGGGCTTCCAGTTTGCAGATGGTAGTCGGTAGTAGAAACGAACCGCGGATTCGCAATGGTCCCATATCTGGTTGCTGGTCCCGAGCTCCGCGGAGCTCGCTGACTGTACCAGAGGTTGTTCGATCCGGAAAGCGTGCCGATTGTCGATCCACCGGCACAAATGTAGACATTCTGAGTTGATGTCCCGGCGTAGGCCGGCTGGGACACGATGTTGTTCACAAGATTCGTCGTTACATTCAGTTGGTTAGGGTATATCAGCACGGCGCACGCCGCGGTGGCGCTCGGATTATTGTTGAGATAGGAACTGCAGTCATACATCGTGTTGTTGTATATCTCAGCCCTGCCAACCCCGGTCGCACTCCCGTATCCCTTGACCGCGATGCAGGAATGGGGATCACCTTCCCCGCCATCACTGGCTACTCTCACCCCCGTGTGATGGATGATGTTGTTATAAATCTGAACAGATCCTGAAGATGGATCGATGTCGGACAGGTTGATACCGCTCCCGTTCACATCGGCAATGTCGTTATCGTGGATGGCGAAATTGTAGAAACCTGTTGAGCCGTCCTCATTGATCTGGAAGCCGTTATAGGCGCCCGTGTTGTAAATTCGGTTCCAACCAAACTCGAAGCCGTTTCCTTGGAAGTAAACGTCGTGGTACTGCTTATTCGAACCATTTGGAAGGTGCTTGGTGTCAACCGACACGTCTGTTATTACGTTTCCCAAGGCTACGGTACCTGTCGCGCCGCCCATAGCTCCTGCCTGTCCAGCGCAGGCTGGACACTCTATCGTGTTGCCAACGACGCGATCATCAATATAGGCATCGAGCCCTGAACCCCCAGCGCCGTCCGTCTCCCCTCCAATGAGCGTGAGCCCTGAGTACACCGTGTAGGAGGTGTGTTCGGCTTTGTTGCGAATGCCGACATCAGACCAACCTTCTCCTCCAAGGATTGCGGTAGCTCCAGGTCGAGCCATGAAAGTTAGGAATGAACTGGACGTAGCGGATGGATCGTCAACAGTCAGTGACGCGTGCCACCCATTCCCATCGAAATAGGGATAATTTACACCGTTCAAGAATACGAGTGTGCTGCCTTCTGGCAGGCACCCCTCATAAACCGTCGGGGTTCGCATTTTTGCCATGTCATAGTCGCTCTCTGTGTGGCTCGCGTGATTTGTCAAACCCCACGGAGTCGAATACGAGTTCGCCGCCAACATCGTCGCGCAACTCGCGGGCGTTGAGTTGTCCACTCCTGGCCCGATGAACCAGATATGCCCACTCCGAACCGTAAAGGTCTTGTCGGAGTTACTGGCTAAGCCTCCTTCGGAGACCACAATGGGTCCGGATGAGACATGGCCGACTTGGACGCCGATCTTGGTATCGGACCACAGGATGTATTGCGCTACCGCTCGACCGTTTATGGTTACCGTCGATGTTCCCCGAGTTGCGCCGAAATGAGCTCCAAAGATCGTCAAATAGGTCCCATTGTTGCCCTCGCCTCCCGAGTTCGGCCCTGAGGTGACGTCAGTGTAAAGAATGAGAGGGCTGGAGGAGGGCAACGTCGCCCCATTCGACGCGGGACCAGACGCTGAGTTTGCAGTAATCTTCTTGTCACCTACGGCGCGTGTCTCGCTCTTCCTGGTGGCAATGTTGGACGCTCCAAGCGGACTGCCAGCTCCGGTCATGACCACATACCCCGGACTAGATAGGACGGTGGAGGCCATTATCAGCGTTTTGTTCGAGGTATGGGCCGCCGAAGCATTGCTTGCGAAGCTATTTCGAGGCACACCCATCATGCTTGCCGGAACAGCGGCCATCGCGTCATCGGTGGCTTCAAAGCTCGCAGGAGCGTTGCGCCAGATGCCAGGCAGCGCGAAGCAGGTCGCGACAAAGAAGATGCACTTGAAATGACCCATGGATGATGTTCTCACGGTGCGAGGTCCTAAGCTTTGCAACGGGTGAACGGCGCTCGTGGCAGCACATAGTTTATGTCATCTGCGAAGGAAGCAGCACAGAGCACACCTTTCATAAAAAGAGCGGACCGGGAATCCTTCTCAAAGGTCATCCCGGTTCGTCGCTGTTTCAGAGTCGACGCTCTTGCTCGGAAGTTACGATTGATCTGCTTGTTATTGGTTCAAGGTGTGCAGGTTACTCCGCAGCTTGCAAAGACAGTATATTCGCGTCGAGGCTCGAGCACGCTGAAGAGAATCCTGAAGTTTTCAGGACATCTATCCGCGCGTTTTCGGCAAGGGAATGTTGCCTGCCAGTTCTTACTCGACGGCGAGTGTGACCTGCGCTGTTTGCGTCACCGACGCCGAAGCTGAAGTCACCGTGACCGTGTAACTTTGGACAGTCGAGCGGGCGACGTCAGCGCCGCAGCCAGTCAGACCCATTAGCGACGCTGCTCCGGCTAGCAAAAGCGCCAGGCTAGAGAGCCGCATTAGGCGTTTGCCGAAACGTCTGCTGCTGCGCCCGAAGGGTAGCAACAATAGACAGAGCGCCACCACGGGTAGTCCTCCGTTCAACTCCCTGGTCCGTTCCAGCCGTGCCGACTGTGCCGCAGAAGTCTGAATGCTCAGCGTAACGTTTGTCGTACCTCGGCCTGCAGCGATCATCGCTGGAGAAAAGGTTGCTGTGGCGCCGGTCGGAAGACCAGAGGCTGCGAACGTTATCGCGGGCAGTGTAGTCCCCGTGGTTGGAGTTACTGCCAGCGAGTAAACTGCCGTCCCCCCCGCTAACACGCTCGGGGTACTCCCGCTTACGGTCATGCTGAAAGATGGGACGATCGGCGCGGTTGCAGCGTCGACCGTCACCAATACCGTGGCCGATGCGGGGCTTGCGCTGCCCGATCCCTGCGGATTATTGCCGGTAACACTGGGGTACTGGGCAGTAAGACTATACGTTCCGACAGCGAGAGATGTGATCGACAGTGTTGCCACACCGGACGAATTCAGAGCAGCGGTTCCCAGGACTGAGGAACCATTCATAAAGCTGACCGCCCCGGTCGACACGGCCGTTCCATTTTCAGTCACGGTCGCAGTAAGGATCAGCGCCTGGCCCTCGGTAACTGGGTTCGGAGTCGCGGCGAGGGCAATGGATGTCGTGGAGGTTGAAGCATTTACCGTCACCGAAGCCGCAGCCGATGTGCTGGCCCCCAAGCTTGTGGTTCCCTGATAGTGGGCAGTCAGGCTATAGGTCCCGGCCGGCAAAGACGCGGTGGACAGCGTTGCGACTCCCGAGGAGCTCACGCTACCCGATCCCAGCACCGTGGATCCATTCATGAAGTTGACCGTTCCCGAAAACGAGGCTGTTCCACTAGCGCTCACTGTCGCCACCAGGTTCAGCGTCTGACCTGCGCTAACTGAATTCGGTGACGCAACCAGGCTTGTGGCCGTGGTCTTCGCAGCTGAAGAATTTACTATCACCGAAGCTACAGCCGACGTGCTCGCCCCCAAACTTGTAGTTCCCTGATAGTGGGCAGTCAGGCTATAGGTCCCGGCCGGTAGAGACGCGGTGGACAGCGTTGCGACTCCCGAAGAATTCACGCTACCCGATCCCAGCATCGTGGATCCGTTCATGAAGTTGACCGTTCCCGAAAACGAGGCGGTGCCACTCGCGCTCACCGTCGCCACCAGGTTCAGCGTCTGACCTGCGCTGACTGGATTCGGTGACGCAACCAGGCTCGTGGCCGTGGTCTTCGCAGCTGAAGCATTTACGGTCACCGAAGCTACAGCCGACGTGCTCGCCCCCAAGCTTGTAGTTCCCTGATAATGGGCAGTCAGGCTATAGGTCCCGGCCGGCAGAGACGCGGTGGACAGCGTTGCGACTCCGGATGAACCTACGGTGGCCGATCCCAGCATCGTGGACCCGTTCATGAAGTTGACCGTCCCCGAAAACGAGGCTGTTCCACTAGCACTCACCGTCGCCACCAAGTTGAGGGGCTGTCCTGCGCTGACCGGGTTCGGTGACGCAATCAGATTTGTGGCCGTGGTCGTCGCAGCTGAAGCATTTACGGTCACCGAAGCTGCAGCCGATGTACTGGACCCGAAGCTCGAATTCCCCACAAACCGCGCAGTCAGGCTGTAGGTTCCGGCGGGAAGAGATGAGATGGATAGTGTTGCGACGCCAGAGGAGTTCACGCTACCGGATCCCAACACCGTGGACCCATTCATGAAGTTGACCGTCCCAGACAGCGAGGCGGTTCCACTAGCACTCACCGTCGCCACCAGGTTCAGGGTCTGTCCTGCGGTGACCGGGTTCGGTGACGCAACCAGGCTTGTGGCGGTCGTAGAGACCACTTGCAAAGGAGCAACAGCCGATTGACCCGCCGGGTAGTGCGGGTCCCCAGAATAGGACCCAACGATCGCATAGGAACCAGCAGAAAGCGTTGAAAGTGTGAGGGTGGCCGTCCCTGCACTATCCAGTGAAGCTTGCCCGAGAGAAACACTCCCATTCATAAAGTTGATCGTGCCTGTCGGAAGTGAGCCGGCTGTTTGGCCTACCGTGGACGTCAACGTGACGGATTGTCCCAGATTCGCAGGGTTGGGCGAAACATCAATCGTAATCACATCTCCCGATGAGGTACCAACAGACTCCAGCGCACCGATTGAAGGCGGACTCGGCCTGAGGACTTTAGTGAAGTCCCACGTGAGATAAGTATTACTAATTCCCGCTAATTCGATCGGCCCTATAGAGATGCCCGCTCCAAGAGCAGGGCTCGAGCTTTGCAGTTCGTAGTTCGTCCAAGCTCCGTCGGAGGGATTCACGTAGAGAGGGTTCTCAATTGTCCCAACGGCAGTAGCGTAGGCCGTACTCCCGGGCGTGGCGGCGCTGTACCAGATGTTGTTTGATCCTGTGACAGTGCCGACTGATCCGCCGCCGCAGATGTAAACATTCTGCGCGCCGGTGTTCGTATAAGCGGGTTGATATACAACGTTGTTCACGAGATTGGTCGTGACATTGGTCTGGCCGTTGTAGACCAGAATCGCGCAGTCGGCGGACGAGTTCTCTGTGTTGAGATAGGAATTGCAGTCATACATCGTGTTGTTGTAAATCTCAGCCGTTCCAACTCCCGTCGAGCTTCCGTAGCCTTTGACCGCGATGCAGTTATGAGGATCACCGCCTGAGCCATCGCTGGCAACGCTGACCCCTGTGTGATGGATGATGTTGTTATAAACCTGAACGTATCCTGAAGATGGATCGATGTCGGACAGGTTGATACCGCTCCCGTTCACATCGGCAATGTCGTTATCGTGGATGGCGAAATTGTAGAAACCTGTTGAGCCGTCCTCATTGATCTGGAAGCCGTTATAGGCAGCCGTGTTGTAAATTCGGTTCCAGCCAAACTCGAAGCCGTTTCCTTGGAAGTAAACGTCGTGGTACTGCTTGTCAGAGCCACCGGGAAGGTACGTTAGGTCGGTCGATATTCCCGTCAGCGCGTTTCCCAAAGCTATGGTTCCCGTCCCGCCGCCCATAGCTCCAGCCTGGCCGGAGCACGCAGGACATTCGATCGTGTTGCCTACGACGCGGTCGCCAATGTAGGCATCGATCCCTGATCCACCATGCCCGTCTATTTCCCCGCCGATAGTAGTTAGCCCTGAGTAGACGTTGTAGGAGGCGTTCTCGGCTTTGTTGCGAATCCCGGCATCAGACCAGCCCTCCCCGCCAAGGGTTGCGGTAGCTCCGGGTCGAGCCATGTAGGTGACGAACGATGACGGTGTGGCTCCCGGCCAGTCAACCGTTAAGGAAGCATGCCATCCGTTTCCATCAAAGTAGGGATAGTTCACCCCATTGAGAAAGACAAGCGTATCCCCCAACGCTAGGCAATTGTTGTAGGTCTCTGGCGTCCGCATTGTCGCGTCGTTGTAGTCGCCCTCGTTCGTGCTGGCAAAGTTCGTTAGTCCCCAGGGTGTCGAATACGAATTTGCTGCTTCCATTGTCGAGCAATTTCCCGGAGCAGAAGTATCAACCGATGGCCCGATAAACCAAATATGCCCACTCCGAACAGTGAAGGTCAGATTCGAGCAGGAGCCGCCAGGAGTCGTCACGACGATTTGGCCGGAGCCAGTCGTCCCGCTCGCAATTTGAACACCGATTTGCTGCCGGTCTCCAGTATGGTCTGCACCCCAGTAGAGATATTGGGCTACGGGAGTTCCATTAACTGTGACCGTAGAACTCCCCTGGCTAGCACCGAAGTTCAGTCCGTAGATATCCAGATAGATTCCGTTACCACCTTCACCGCCTGTCGCTGGCCCTGATTGCACGTCTTGGTACATGCAAACCGGAGCCGATGCGAATGCTGGCACCGTAAAGAGGAACATAACAATAACAACGAGGAGAGCCTTCAATCGAATGGCTGAGTTCGCGGCGACGTTTGCTCCGGCGGCGATGCTCTTTGGAAGGACTGCAATGATATTTGGTACTGGCATCCGCGCCGCTGGACTGTCGCAGATTTGGTCGAGAGAGCGGGTCGCAATCCCAGCGTTCGGGCCAATCGATTTCAATATTGTCAAGACACACCTCTAAACCTTGCAAAACTCTTTCGCCGCACTATTCCCGTGATAACTATTCTCCGAGGTCTTTGTTACGAAAAGACACTATAGTAACTGTAAAAGCAGTTACTATCGACCGTACCACAGCTATTCAAAAGTGTTAGTGCGCTCGACCCGCTAAGAGCCCTTTTCGACAATTAACCAGTTCATAACTTCTGAGAACCGCGAGTAATCAGCGAATCGGCTTTCGAAGGTAATTCAGGAACTAACCTGTTTTAATTCAATAGATACCTGATTAGCCGTGGGGCGATTCGCCCGTTCGACCAAGGATCTTCTTGCTATGAAAATCAATGTGCTGCCACCTAATTCATTGATTCTCTGGATTTTGATTGCAAATGAGAGCGCTACCTCCCTCCTCCAATAGGTTCAACCGGGTTTCTTGACCGTGAAGGAGCTCATTGACGGCCCAGCAAGGGGCCTTAGCCGTCCTATCGAACCCAAAGATCCGCTCGTCCGCAGCTCACCCGATCTAGCCCCTGATTTAGGTCATCTCAGCTCTTTTCCCCCCGAACGCAAAACGGGAGACCCCGAAGGGTCTCCCGCTCTATCTCTACTTATCTAGAATACCAAGTTGAGTAGGGTAACTATGCCAACTTTTTGAATTTATTATTTACTTTAGAATGATGCACTTCGGTCGATTTCGTCGCCATGACCCCATTGACAACTTTTTAGCGGTTCCAACCTTCCGGTCCCTGGAACATCTCTGTCAGCGCATCCAGCAGCATATCCAAAACGCAGCGGGGGTCTGCCGCCTTAGCGCAGTTACCTGTCTATTACTTAAGGCTAGGATGAAAAAGCGCGAGGGAGACATGGTGGTACCGGGACGTCTCGCATTTAAGCCAGAGTCAACCCACCTTGAACATTTGCTTAATCCCTCGCAGCGCCTGCCTCGATCGCTCTTCGTTTTCGATCAATGAGAACCGAACGTGTTGATCCCCATGATCACCGAATCCGATGCCTGGGCTCACCGCGACCTTGGCGTCAACTAGCAGTTTTTTCGAAAACTCCATCGACCCAGAGGAACGATATTGCTCCGGAATACGAGCCCAGACAAACATTGTTGCTTTCGGCAGGTCTACCGGCCATCCGAGCTTATTGAGTCCCGGAACCAGCACATCGCGGCGCGCCATGTAGATGTCGCGGATCTCCGCAACACAGTCTTGTGGACCTTCCAATGCCGCAATCGACGCGATCTGTATCGGCGTAAACATCCCGTAATCGAAGTAGCTCTTGATGCGACCCAGCGCCGCTACAAGCTTCGGGCACCCGACCATAAAGCCAACTCGCCATCCCGGCATGTTGTAACTCTTCGACAAGGTAAAGAATTCGACAGCGATCTCTTTGGCTCCCGGCACCTGCATCACACTTGGCGCTACGTATCCATCGAATGTGATGTCGGCATAGGCAAGATCGTGGACCAGGTAGATGCCCAACTCTTTGCAGAGGGGCACTAGCCGTTCGAAAAATGAGAGTTCAACGCAGGCCGTGGTCGGATTCGCAGGGAAGTTCAGAATCAGGATCTTTGGCCGAGGTTGCATCCGCGGCAGCTCGTATTCCAGCTTCTCGATCAGGGTGGATTGATCCGTTTCATCCATCGCGATGCTCTGGACCTTCGAGCCTGCGATCACCGGACCGAAGATATGGATCGGATAACTTGGATTTGGTACGGCAACCGTATCGTCATCATCGAGCACGGCCAGGCATAGGTGAGCGATGCCCTCTTTCGATCCAATGGTCACGATCGCTTCTGTCTCAGGGTTTAGCGAGACATCGTAACGCCTCTTGTACCAGTTGCAGATTGCAGCGCGCAGACGAGGTATGCCGCGAGAGAGCGAGTACCGGTGTGTCGTCGTTCGTTGCGAAGCTTCGATCAGTTTGTCGACTATGAACTTCGGCGTCGCACCATCCGGATTGCCCATACCGAAGTCGATGATGTCTTCACCGCGTTTACGTGCGGCGGCCTTTAGGTCCCCAGTGACGTTGAACACATACGCCGGCAGGCGCGCCAGCCGTCTAAAGTCTTCCATTGCAAATTCCACTTTCTCCGAGTCCGGTATCTCCAACCGCACCCGCCAACACGTGATACAGAGTCTTATCTGGATGACAGCCTAAACTCCAAACTTCATCGATGTTACCTGACGTTCCTTCTCCTTCAGGCAAGGTGGCCCTATTGACTCCAATGATGCGACGTACAAGACGGCCGCCCATCACATCGGCAACCGCCGGGCCGCTCAAGGCGGCCACTACGCGGCCGACGAAAACACCTATCAAGGAGCCCTGACTCGTTCCCACGATTTCCGCTACCCGAAACCAGGCTCAAGCAGTCGATTTGTAACCCGAAGCTCAGCTAAGTCCACCTCCAGCGCACCGGTTTCCAGGTTGACGATATGCTCCCGGAAATGTGTTTGCCATCGCGTGACCTTCCACGCGCAGCTGGCTGTAACCCCGGACAGGCTTTCTGCAAATGCGGCATAATCGAAGCCATGTCCAGCTTGCACATTCGTTCATTGGGCGAGACTCCCACATCCATCTGGGCGTTGAACGCCACCCAAGTGCGCGATCTCACCGCTTCCCTAAGCCCTACGCCTGGAGGAGGTTCAATCTCTATCTTCACCGCAACGCTGGGCCTGGCTTTGGTGCATAAAGGTGCGAGCATTTCGCTAAAGCGTTCCGGGGAAGATGTTCCTCGACGCGAGGCTCTTATGGAGTTATGCGAAAGGATCAACTCCACTCTCGTGTCGATGAGCGGCTTTGCCGACGATGACTCCCAAGCTTTCCGGAACTATTTGGTAGCCCGTTCCCTACCTCGGACGACCGAAGAAGAGAAAACCTTGCGCAATGCGGCAATGGAAACAGCCATCCTGCACGCAACTCGGATTCCTATCGCATCCGCCAAGGAGATTTGTGTGGCCTTGGCGCAAGCAGAACGAGCGGTGAAGATTTCGGATCATCATTTGCTAACGGATGTCTTTGGGGGAGCAATACTCATGAAAGCTGCGGTTGAGGCTGTACTTCTCAACGTGGTTGCCAATGTTTTTCTCCTTTCGGACGAAGGAATGCGGGCGGCTTTGCAGCAGGAGCGAATTGAGTTGGAGCGATCTTCCTGCGCGATTCATGAAGCGATTGCACGGGCCTATCAGGCTCGTACTGCTGAGGAATTAAGCGATATTTCAGCCAATTCTGCTCATTAAAGCCCGTCACAGACCTCAAAGCTTGCCCGGACTATGATGATCGGGTGAAAACAGAAATTGCTCTTGGGGACATTCTTGCGAATGCGATTTCGCATGGTATTGGGCTGTTTTTGGCTATTGCGGGAGCGATTTACCTCATTCATGCGTCGACTCGGGGCGATGCGTGGGTGGTGGCTAGTTGTTCGGTGTTCTCCGCTACGCTGGTGATCGTCTATTTATTTTCAACACTTTATCACTCGCTGGTTGTTACGCGGGCGCGGCATGTGTTTCAGATTTTGGATCATTCGGCGATTTATTTGCTGATTGCGGGGACTTATACGCCGTTCACGCTGGTGTCGTTGCGGGGCAGCGTGGGATGGACGTTGTTCGGGTTTGTGTGGACGTTGGCTGTTGCTGGGGTGGTGTTCAAAAGTCTTTTGATTGAGCGGTTTGCGGTGGCTTCGGCGGTGGTGTATTTGCTGCAGGGGTGGGTGATTGTGTTCGCCATTCGGCCGCTTTATCACGCTATTGGGGGGCATGGGTTGGCTTGGTTGGTGGCTGGAGGGGTTCTGTATAGTTTGGGCATTGTTTTCTTTGCTTTAGACCGGCTGCGCTATTTTCATATGGTGTGGCATTTGTTTGTTTTGGCTGGAAGTGTGGCTCATTATTTTGCGATTTTGTTCTACGTGGTGCCGCCGCGGCCGTGAATTCGGGTGTTTTTCGACAGACTTAGCCCGGTTTCGGGTTACGCAGCGACGTGTTTAGCCTGGTTTCGGGACACACGTTTGCGTGAAGTTGTCGGAGGGTGGGTGAAATGACCCAGGTCGTGCGGACGGCGAGGGACACGACGGGGCTCTCGCGAACGTGAGTGGGCTTTCCTGTACGGATTTGGGTGGCGCCGGATATGGTTGTAGTCGCAGACGAGGGATGGGCTTTGAATCGATATCTGGCGAAGGCTACGGTGGTGGGGGCTCTGGGTGGGTTGTTGTTTGGGTTTGATACGGCCGTGATCGCCGGCACGACGGACCAGTTGAGTCAGGTCTTTCATCTGACGCCTTGGACGCTGGGGTTGACGGTGTCGATTGGCCTCGCGGGAACGATTGTCGGGGCGATGACTTCTGGGGTGCTGGGGCAGAAGATTGGGGGGCGCGAGGCGCTGCGGGTGATGGCGTTTCTCTATTTGATCTCGGCGATTGGGTGCGCGTTTGCCTGGAACTGGGATGCGCTGATGGTGGCGCGGTTTGTGGGTGGGTTGGGGATTGGCGGATCGAGCGTGCTGGGGCCGGTGTATATCGCGGAGCTGGCTCCGGCGAAGTGGCGCGGGCGGATGGTGGGGTTGTTCCAGATCAATATTGTGGTTGGAATATTGCTGGCTTATTTATCGAACTTCCTTATCGTGACGCAGCACCTGGGAGCGAGGCAGTGGCGGTGGGAGTTTGCGGTGGCGATTGTGCCTTCGGTGCTGTTCCTCGTGATGTTGTATGGGATTCCTCGGAGCTCGCGGTGGTTGGTAACGACGAACCAGACGGATGAGGCTCTGGAGGTGTTGCGGCTGATGGGGTCGCCCAACTCTGAGGAGGAGTTGAAGGAGATTATTGACTCGGTGCATTTGGAGAGAGGCGTGAAGGCGGAGCCGCTGTTTACGAAGAGGTATGCGCTGCCTCTGTTTCTCGCGGTATCCATTGGGCTGTTCAACCAGCTGTCGGGGATCAATGCACTGCTGTATTACTCCAACTCGATTTTTGCGTCGGCGGGATTTAGTTCGAGCTCGGCTGCGCTGCAGACGGTTGGCGTGGGACTGGTGAATTTGCTGGCTACGTTTTTGGGGATGAGTTTGATTGACAAGCTGGGGCGGAAGACGCTGATGCTGATTGGGTCGGTGGGTATGGTGGTGGCGCTGTCGGGTGTGGCATGGGTGTTCTATACGAATTCGCATCAGGGATTGCTGATGGGTTGCTTCATGCTGTTCATTGTGTTCTTCGCGATCTCGCAGGGGTCGGTGATCTGGGTTTATATCGCGGAGGTGTTTCCGTCGCGGGTGCGGTCGAAGGGACAGAGTGTGGGGTCGTCGTCACATTGGATTATGAATGCGATTATTGCGGGGGTGTTTCCGTATATTGCGGCGAAGAGTCATGCGCTGCCGTTTGTGTTTTTTGCGGGGATGATGGCGGTGCAGTTTTTTGTGGTGCTGTTTGTGTATCCGGAGACGAAGGGGCGGACGTTGGAGCAGATTCAGGCGGGGTTTGGGATCAAGTAGTTCTCAGTTGTTAGTTCTTGGTTGTTAGTTTTCGACTTTAGCTAGTTGGATTGTTGGCTACGGGGAAATTCATCGTTCCCACCCCGTCCGCAAGTGCGCGTATGGATGGGGCACCCGGCTTTTTGGCTCGTTGAGTGTTAATAGGAGGCAGTCCCCGGGGCTATCTCAGGTGCAAGGGCATACCTTGGGGCTAAAGCCCTCCTTTTGCTTATTAGCTATGAGACCCGAGGCTGAAGCCTCGGGGTACCTGGATCATGGCGGGGGAAGAACGGGCGCTTGCTTTGCAAGCGAGAAGCAGGTTCTTCGCTGCGCTCAGAATGACAGACAGAAAAACAAGAGCAAAAGCAACGGCAAAGGAAGAAGCAGATTCCTTCGCTTCGCTGCGGAACGACAGCCAGAAAAGCAAAGACAACGGCAACAGCAACGGAGAAGCGGATTCCCGGAGGGAATGACAGAAAGAAAGGCAACGGCAAGGGCAACAGCAACGGAAGAAGCAGATTCCCGGAGGGAATGACAGAAAGAAAGGCAAGGACAAGGGCAACAGCAACGGAAGAAGCAGATTCCCGGAGGGAATGACAGACAGAAAGGCAAAGACAACGGCGAGAACAACTGCAAGAGCAAAAACCAATGCAGGGGTTTCTCCACTGCGCTGCGCTTCGGTCGAAATGACGAGCTCTATTGCGGGTGCGCTGCGGTCGAAATGACGAGCTCTATTGCAGGTGCGCTGCGGTCGAAATGACGGAGCGTTGGGGAAAGTTTTGAGAGCGGTTTCGCCCGCGGAATGGGGGCGTGGGAGACGCTAGCGGGGCCAGGCGTTGGGGGGGGCGAAGGTGGGTTGCTTGCGGCGGAAGAGTTTGACGGTGAGAGCTCCGAAGAGGAAGCCGCTTACGTGCGCCATGTAGGCTACGCCTCCGTGCTGGACGTTAGCTACGGCGCCTACGTTGACGAGCTGCATGAGGAACCAGAAGCCGATGAGAAGGATCGCCGGGATATACGTGATGCGGATGAAGAGGAAGAAGAAGAAGAGGGAGCGGATGCGGTCGCGGGGATAGGTGACGAGGAAGGCTCCCATGACGGCGGCGATGGCACCGCTGGCGCCGAGGGTGGGGACGTAGGAGCCGGGCGAGGCGGCGACCTGGGCGAACATCGCGATGAGGCCGCCGAGGAGATAGAAGACGGAGAAGCTGAAGGGGTTCATGGCGTCTTCCATCGCGGGACCGAAGGCCCAAAGGAAGATCATGTTGCCCAGGATGTGAGACCAGCTTCCGTGCAGAAACATGGAGGTGATGAGAGTGATGAGACCGTTGCCGGAGCGGATGTAGGCGGGGACGGCGGCCCATTGGTAGACGAACGTGTCGCCGCCCTGGAGTTCGAGGAACCAGACAAGAAGGTTGAGGACGATGATGACGACGGTGGCGATGGGAAAGTGGACCCGGCGCCTCGACACGTCTCCTAAAGGGATCAAGCCTCCCACGCTGTGCTCCTCCAAAGGGCTTTGCCGAAGAGTATCAGAAGCGGGTTGATGCGAAGTATGCGATGGGGCCGAAGTCACGGACTTGGGCGGGGTGGCGGTGGTAGGTTTATTGCTATGGAAAAGGCTGCGGTTTTGAAGAGGTTGCAGGAGACGGGGCTGGTGCCGGTGTTGCGGGCGGCTTCGGTGGAGAAGGCGATTGCGCTGGCGGAGGCGGTGGCGGCGGGCGGGGTGAACGTGCTCGAAGTTACGATGACGGTGCCGGGGGCGGTGGAGGTGATTGCGCGGCTGGTGAAGGAGCGGCCAGAGATCCTGGTGGGGGCGGGGACGGTGTTGGATCCGGAGACGGCAGAGCGATGCATTGGGGCGGGAGCGCAGTTTGTGGTGAGTCCGGCGCTGAACTTGAAGACGATTGCGCTGTGCCGGCGAGTGTCGGTTGCGGTGCTGCCGGGTGCGCTTACGCCTACCGAGATTGTGACGGCGTGGGAGGCGGGGGCGGATGTGGTGAAGGTCTTCCCTGCCGGGGCGATGGGTGGGGCGAAGTATTTGGTGTCGTTGAAGGGGCCGTTGCCGCAGATTGAGATGATTCCTACGGGGGGTGTGTCGCTGGCGTCGGCGAAGGAGTTTTTAGAGGCGGGGGCATTTGCTTTGGGAGTGGGGTCGGATTTGGTGGACGCGAAGGCGATGGCTGCGGGTAAGCCGGAGGTGGTGACCGAGACCGCGCGGAAGTATATGGCGATTGTGCGGGAGTTTCGGGGGCGGGGAGCGGCGTAGAGGGTTGTTCGTTCTCAGTTGTTCGTTCTCCGTTGGAGTTCGCGCTTCGAAATTGGGGTGCAGGATTTTGGTGGGCTTGCGGTGTGTGGCGTCACGATTTCCCTTGGGGTAAGCGACTACAATCTAGCCATGAAACCAACCGGTAGCTGGGTTGGACGCGCCTTGGTGCGCGTGATGGATTGACTCGTGAGCATCATGAATTCCCGCGTGGAAGAGGTTACGCAGCGAATCGTTCAGCGGAGCGTGGGGACGCGTCGGCGTTATCTTGAGGCGATTGCTGCTGCCGCTAGCGTGACACCTTCGCGAAGGGTGCTGGGATGTGCGAACCAGGTGCATGGGTTTGCGGCTTGCGGTGCAGAAGACAAGGCGATGTTGCGCGCGGGGGATGCGGGGAATCTTGCGATTGTGACGGCGTACAACGATATGCTGTCGGCGCATCAGCCGTATGAGCGGTTTCCGGAGTTGATACGAACGACGGCGCGTGAGGCCGGTGGCGTGGCGCAGGTGGCGGGCGGCGTTCCGGCGATGTGCGATGGGATTACGCAGGGGGCGACGGGGATGGAGCTTTCGCTGTTCTCGCGGGATGTGATTGCGATGTCGGCGGCGGTGGCGCTGTCGCACCAGACGTTCGATGCGGTGGTGATGCTGGGGATCTGCGACAAGATTGTGCCGGGACTGGTGATTGCGGCGCTCTCGTTTGGGCATCTGCCGGTGGTGTTTCTGCCTAGCGGACCGATGACGAGTGGGTTCTCGAATGATGAGCGGAAGTATATGCGGCGGGATTTTGAGAAGGGGCTGGTGACGGTCGAGGAGTTGATTGAGGCGGAGTCGAAGTCGTATCACGGGCCGGGGACTTGCACGTTCTATGGGACGGCGAATACGAACCAGATGATGATGGAGATGATGGGGCTGCATCTGCCGGGGTCGTCATTTGTGAACGCGAATACGCCGTTGCGGGATGCGCTGACGCGGGCTGGGGTAAGGCGCGCGATGGCGATGTCGGCGCTGGGCAAAGAATATATGCCGGTGGGGCAACTGCTGGATGAGCGCGTGTTTGTGAATGGGATTGTGGGGCTGTTGGCTACGGGCGGGTCGACGAACCATACGATTCATCTGGTGGCGATGGCGGCCGCGGCGGGGATTCGGCTGGAGTGGAGCGACTTTGAGGATCTGGCGAACGTGGTGCCGCTGCTGGTGCGGGTGTATCCCAATGGGAAGGCCGATGTGAACCAGTTTCATGCTTCGGGTGGGATGGGATTTTTGATTGGAGAGTTGCTGGATGCTGGGCTCGCGCACGAGAATGTGCAGACTGTCGCGGGGCCGGGGCTGCAACGGTATACAGACGTCGCGTTTCTGACGGATGCGAAAGAGGTTGGGTGGCGGATTGGCGATGGGGTCAGTAAAGACGAGCAGATTCTGCGGCCGGTGAGTGCGCCGTTCGATGTGCGCGGTGGGCTTTGCGTGCTCGAGGGGAATTTGGGTAAGGCGATTGTGAAGACGTCGGCGATTGCACCGGATCTTCATGTGATTGAGGGAGAGGTGACGATCTTCCATAGCCAGGAGTGCGTGCAGAAGGCGTTCAAGGCGGGAGAGCTGAACCGGGATGTGATTGTGGTGGTGCGGTTTCAGGGGCCGCGGGCGAATGGGATGCCGGAGTTGCATAAGCTGCTGCCGCCGCTGCAGGCGGTGCAGAGCGCTGGGTTCAAGGTGGCGCTGGTGACGGATGGGCGGTTGTCGGGCGCGTCGGGTGAGGTGTTGTCGGCGATTCATTTGACGCCCGAGGCGGCGGAGGGTGGGCCGATTGCGAAGTTGCGGGATGGGGATCGGGTAAGGATTGATTCGAATACGGGAGAGCTGACGGCGCTGGTGGAGGCGGAGGAGTGGGAGGCGCGCGAGGCGATGCGTGCGGATCTTTCGGCGATGCAGTATGGCGTGGGGCGGGAGTTGTTCAGTGTGTTTCGGCGGACGGTTAGTCGCGCGGATGAGGGTGGGACGATTTTTGCGGAGCTGTTGCGGTCCTCCGCGGACGGCGACAGTTTGGATCGTGGCGGGGCGACGAGGTAGTCCCCGGGGCTAAAGCCCATGTTTGGGCGTTGCGTGGATGTCCGGGCTGAAGCCCGGACCTATCTCAGGTGCAACAGCAACAGCGAAGGCAACACCAACGGCAAGAGCGAGGACAGGGGCAAGAGCCAATACAGGGGTCTCTCCGCTGCGCTGCGCTTCGGTCGAGATGACGTGATGATGGGAGAGAAGAACGGGCGCTCGCTGCGCGAGCGAGAAGCAAGTTCCTCGCTGCGCTCGGAATGACAGCCAGAAAGGCAAGGACAAATGCAAGGGCAGCGGCGGCGAGGGCAACAGAAGAAGCAGATTCCCAGAGGGAATGACAGAAAGAAAAGCTAGGGCAACGGCAACAGCAAAGGCGGCTGCTTATTTCGTGGAGGTGAGGGCTTTTTCTATTAGCTTGCGGCCTAGTTCTATCTCTTCGCCGCTTACGGAGTGGGGCTTGTCGGGGTAGCGGCGGAGGGTTACTTGCGCGCCCATGGCGGTGAAGATTTTGGCGGATTCTTCTACGCGGGGCCAGGGGACCCAGGCGTCGGGGTCGCTGCTGGCGAAGAGGGCCGGGGTGCCGGCTAGGTCTCCGGAGTGGGTGAGATTGGAGTCGGGGGGGCCGATGAGGCCGCCGGTCCAGGCGATGAGGCCGGCGTAGCGGGCGGGGTGGGTGGCGATGAACTCGGTGGCCAGGCAGGCGCCTTGGGAGAAGCCGGCGAGGACGATGCGGCCGAGGGGAATGCCGGCTGCCAAGATGAGGTCGACGATGGAATGGACGCGGGCTAAGGCGGAGTCGAGGAAGGGCTGATTGGTTTCGCGGTCGGCGAGGAAGGATTGGGGATACCAAGCGGAGTTGGCGGCTTGCGGTGCGAGGAAGGCAATGGGAGAGTTGGCGGGGGCGAGCGCGCGGGAGAGGGTGAGGATGTCGCGGGCGGCTCCGCCGCGGCCGTGGAGAAGGATGACGGCGGCGGTGGCTTGATCGAGAGGTGCGCCGGCGCGATAGAGTTCGCCGTTGGCGTGAGGGTCGCTGGCATTGTCTTTCATGCTCGTCGGCGAAGACGCGGACGGAGGGGGCACCCGGTCAGCGATGGCAGTTTCTGGAGCGCTGGAGGTGGTGGCGGCGGAAGTAATTTTGTGGAGTGTGATGGGGGCGAGGCGCTGCTCGAGTTCGGGGCGGCGGGATTCGAACCAGGGGGGAAGGCAGAGACGTTCGCCGAGGGACTCGAGGGGCTCGTCGATGGCGAAGCCGGGGTTGTCGGTGGCTAGTTCGAAGAGGACGCCGCCGGGCTCGCGGAAGTAGATGGAGTGGAAGTATTCGCGGTCGAGGACTTCGGTGGCGGGAAGATGTTCGGTGATGGTGGTGCGCCACTCGAGGTGGGATTCATCGTTAGCGGCACGGAAGGCGATGTGGTGGACGGAGCCGGCGCCGGAGCGACCGAAGTTGGCTTGCGGGTCGACGAGGATGTCGATGTGGTTGCCTAGAGCGGAGGAGTCGGCGGGCGAGGCGAAGCGGAGGCGATTCCCTTCTGCGGCGATTTGCTGGAAGCCCATGAAGGCGAGCGTGGCGGCGGTTTCGGTGGCGTCGAGTTGGAGCATGGTGACGCCGAAGAAGCCGCGGACGGCGTGCTCGGCCGGGACGTCAGAGAAGCGCGGAGGGTGTGCGGTGGCGGCTTTGGAGTGAGCTACTAGCTCGATCTTCATACCGTCGGGGTCGGCGAGGGTGAGGACTTCTTCGTCGAAGCGGCGGGGGCTGCGGGTGAAGGGGATGTGAAGGTCGACGAGGCGCTGCTCCCAGTAGGCGAGGGACGCGGCGGGGATGCTGAAGGCGGTGTGAGTGACTTCGCCGGCGCCGGCAGTACCGCGACTGGCGCGGGGCCAGGGGAAGAAGGTGAGGATGGTGCCGGGGGAGCCGGCGTCGTCGCCGAAGTAGAAGTGGTAGGTGCCGGGGTCGTCGAAGTTGACGGTGCGCTTGACGAAGCGGAGGCCGAGGCCCTGGGTGTAGAAGTCGAGGTTGGCCTGGGGGTCGGAGGCGATGGCGGTGACGTGATGGAGACCGACGATGGGCTGTGCAGGCATAAAGGGACCTCTAAGACCGAGTGTAGAGGATAGAGGGTAGAGCGTAGAGAAGGACGGAAAAGCATATCTCGGGGTGGTGATGGTTGTGGGGGTGGCTGGTACACTCGGCAATCATGGCTCCTGCTATCGCGGCTCACGCGCTCACACGCAGTTTCGACGGGTTTACGGCCGTCGATCATATTGATCTTGCAGTAGAACCTGGGCAGTTTTTTGGATTTCTTGGGCCGAATGGTGCGGGGAAATCGACGACGATTAAGATGCTGACGGGGCTGCTGGCGCCGACGTCGGGGTCGATCCAGATCCTGGGGCAGGATTTGTTTTATAACCCGGTGGAGGTGAAGCGGTTGATTGGCGTGGTGCCGGAGGGCATGGCGCTGTTTGGCAAGCTGACGGCTCGCGAGTATCTGCTGTTTGTGGGGCGGATGTATGGGTTGGAGAAGGTGACGGCGGAGGCGCGGTCGACCGAGCTGCTGGAGTTTATGGGGCTGGCGGACCAGGGAAAGAAATTGATTGCGGACTACTCGCATGGGATGGGAAAGAAGCTGGCGCTGGCGGCGGCGGTGATTCATGGGCCGAAGGTGCTGTTTCTGGACGAGCCGTTTGAGGGCGTCGACGCGATTGCCGCTAATACGCTGAAGACGATGTTGCAGAGCATGATCGCGCGGGGAGCGACGATCTTTTTGACGTCGCATGTGCTGGAGATTGTGGAGCGGCTCTGCTCGCACATTGCGATTATTAATCGCGGACATATTGTGGCGAATGAGTCGTTGGATGAGTTGAGGGCGGGTGTCCAGGCAAGGTTGACGCCGGGGGCCGAGGGCGATCCGCAGGCGCGGATTACACTGGAGCAGATTTTTCTGAACGTGGTGGGCGGCGAGGCGGGGGAGACTGCGCATCCGGAACAGGAGCTGACATGGCTGAGCTAGAGCGGGGTGGGTGGACGGCGGCACAGACACGGGCGCAGTTTGGGGCGATTGCGTGGCTGCGCTGGCGGATTATGTGCAACGGCTATCGGCGCAAGGGTGGCGTCGGCGAGATGGTGGGGATGGTGCTGCTGTCGGTGCTGTTCCTGGGGATGGTGCTCGCGTTTGTGGTGGGGGCCGGTTTTGCGGCTTACTTCTTTGTCGCTAAGGGACACCTGGCGTGGATTACGTGGCTGCTGTGGGGAATTTTTCTGCTTTGCCAGTTGCTGAATATTCAACTGGGGCAGCCGACGACTACGTTTGATCCGACACAGCTGATTCGGTTCCCGCTGAAGGTGGAGACGTATGTGGGGATACGGCTGTTCTTCGGACTGCTGACGCCGGCGAATGTGGCGGGGACGCTGACGTCGCTGTCGGTGGCGGTGGGGATTGGGGTGGCGGCGCCGAGGCTGTGGGTGTATGCGCTGATTGCGATGGCGGTGTTTGCAGCGACGAATGTGCTGTTCTCGCGGATGATCTTTGCGTGGGTGGATCGGTGGCTGTCGACGCGGCGCGCGCGCGAGGTATTTACGGCGATTATTTTTATGGGGTCGCTGGGAATTCAGTGGGCGAATTTTACGTTCAACCCGGCGTATAACCACAACCACCGGACGCACGCGTATGCCGTGTCGCAGCAGCGGTTTGGGTTTGTGGGGCCGCTGATTGCGCGCGCGCAGCCGTGGCTGAAGCCACTGCCTCCAGAGCTGGCGAGCTCGTCGCTGACGAAGGCGAACCAGGCGTCGGTTGTGGGGTTTGCGGGATATACGGTGGCGGCGTCGCTTTGGGCGGGACTGTTCCTGCTGGTGTTTGCGCTGCGGATGCGGACGGAATTCCGCGGTGAGAATCTGTCGGATGGGGCTAGTGTGGTTGCGAGGAAGACGACGAAGGCCTTGAGGGTTTCGGGTGGAACAGCGGTTGCTCCCGTGAGCGTGGCTGCGGTGGGGACGACGGCGGCTGCGGCGAACGAATTTGCGGTTGCTGGCGGAGCGCGGGTGTGGGCGGTGATTGAGGCCGTGCTGAACAAGGAAATTCTGTATGTGCGGCGGAATACGGGGATTCTGTATGGGCTGGTGATGCCGATCTTCCTGGTGCTGATCTTTGCGGGCAAGTTTGCGACACGGTCAAGTACGGGTTCGATATGGGTATTTCCTGTGGCTGTCGCGTACACGCTGCTGGCGATCTGTCCGCTGAGTTATAACTCGCTGGGGATGGAGACGACGGGTGCGCAGTTTTACTTTATGGCGCCGGTGAGGATGCGGGATATTCTGCTGGCGAAGAACCTGCTGGGATCGGCGATGGCGGGGGTGGAGATCGTGCTGATCTTCGTGATCGTCAGCTATATGGCGGGGGTGCCTTCGTTGCAGACGGCGGTCGCCGCGATCTTTTGGGCCGTGGGGACGCTGGCGGTGAATATGATCTTCGGCAACCAGCGGTCGATTACTTCGCCGAAGAAGATGGATTTGCAGAAGGCGATGCGGCGGCAGGCGTCGCAGGTCAGCGGCCTGATTGCGATGGCGGTGCTGATGGTGTCGTCGGGTGTGGCGGCGGGGATTTTCTTCTTGTGCTTCTGGCTGCATGCGTTGTGGGCGCTGGTGCCTATCTTTGCGGTGTTCGCGGCGGTGGGCGTTGGGTTCTATTTGCAGAGTTTGAAGACCATCGATCGGTTCGCGCTGGATCATCGCGAGGAGTTGCTGCTGGAGTTGTGTAAGGCGGCTTAGGCCCGTTCTGGGTTCTCAGTTCTCAGTTCTTAGTTCTTAGTTCTTAGTTCTTAGTTCTTAGTTCTTAGTTCCGATGATGCTTAGCATGCGGCCCGTGAAGCCTTGTTCGGCGCGGTGGCTGAAGTATTTTCGGCGGCCGTCGCGGAGACGGGTGCAGGCGGTGCAGTGTCCGATGAGGGTGATGGATGAGGCCTTGAGGCCGGCGTCGAGGAGCTGGCGGCGGTTGGCTTCCCAGAGGTCCATGTGGATCTGGGGGCCGAGGTTGGAGTGGCCGGGGGCGCGGGCGGTTAGGAAGAGCATCGGATACTTTTCGCGGATGGGGTCGGCGTCGTAGACCTCGGAGAAGAGCGAGGGTGCGTAGGCGAACTGGCTTTCGAACTCGTGGCGAACTTCTTCGCCGACGGCGAAGCAGCAGGCGCCGATGGAGGGGCCGATGGCGGCGATGAGGTCCTGGGGGCGGGAGCCGAAGTCGCGACGTAGGGTGCCGATGCCGCGCTCGACGATGCGGGCGAGGGTGCCGCGCCAGCCGGCGTGGAAGGCGGCGATGGCGTGGGTGCGGGTGTCGGCGATGAGGACGGGGACGCAGTCGGCGGTGAGGATGCCGAGGAGGATGTTCGGATCGCGGGTGTAGAGGGCGTCGCCGCGGAGGAGGGCTTTGCCGGCGGGTGTGGTGAGTGGGAGGTCGGCGGCGTTGACTCTTTGAATGATGCCGGTGTGGCATTGGCGGATGGTGATGAGGTCGGGGACGGGCTTGCAGGATTTTGTGAGGGTTGCGACCAAGCGTTGACGGGCTGTGGCGACGGTCGCGGGGGCGTCCTCTGGGGTGTAGCCGAGGTTTTGTTCGGGAGGGCCGCCGGCGGCGTAGGCGGTGGAGAGACCACCCTGGCGGGTGCTGAATCCAGCGATGAGCCAGGGGTGCGCGCTCCAGGTGGGGACGGCGAGGATGCCCGGGGTGGAGCGGCGGCGGGTGTCGGGTGGGGAGGGTTTTGGGGCGGATGGGGATGGTTTGGTCGAGCGGCGGGTGTCGTGGGTGAGGCCTGCGGCCGTGAGAGTTGCGTCGGGGTTGGCTGGTCGTTGGGAGGGCTTCGGCTGCGGGGTGGTCTTGCGACGCATAGGGGGATTTTACAGGGTGGGACTTTCGGCGGAGTGAGCCTGTAAGCAAAGGATTTTAGAGGGTTAAAAAGTTTTGGGCCCGCTTTCTGGCGGGCCCTTGAGAGGCTTTGGGGAGGGGATTAACTGAGGAATAACCGGGGGGTCGCCCAAAAAAAGGGCAAAGAGGAGGAGCTTACTTCAGGTAGGACAGATTGAATAGCCTCTCAGTTGTAACTTCAGACGCTCGAGGGGATGGATTGGTTGCACATATTTCAAGAATTGGAGAATCCGATGAATTCATGTAGTTTCTGCAGGAATTCAGCTATGAATTGCAACCTTCCCCTGTCCTGAACGTCCAATCGCGCAGGTATGTGAAGATTCGCAAGGCCTTGAACTTCCCTGTGCATCGAACGACGAGAATTGCGTTCCATGGCGGAAAGCCAGTGTATGAGGCTTCGGGAAATTTGGCTTTAACTGGATTATCACACCCAACCTATTGCAATTGAGAGAGATCGGCGTTTATCATACCGCGACTGCAGCATGAATAATTCAACTCAAATCGCCTCGCACCTACTTCGCTCCCGCATTGGAAAGCTTTGTGTGGTCATCATCGGTACATCTCCAAACGAGATGATCGAGAAGGCTACGGAAGTACTGAAAGAGTCCACCTTTCTGGAGTTTCGGCTGGATTACCTGGCCAAACCGTTGGCCGCGCTGCCAGCGCTGAAACATTTTTTAACGGAGAATGGCGCAGCGACGGTGATTGCGACATGCCGACTGAAAGATAATGGCGGGCGGTTCGATGGATCGAGGACGGCGGCGCTTGAGATTTTGCTGAAGGCGGCTGCGGCTGGATTTCATCTGGTCGATATTGAGTTGGAGTCGATCGAGAAGCTGCCCAAGAGCACGATGAGCCAACTGCGCGAGGCTGGGGCCGCGGTGATCATCAGCTACCACGACTTCCATGCGACCAAGGACCTGGATTCGGTGTATGGGCGGATCAAGCCATTTCATCCCGATTTCATTAAGATTGTGCCTACGGCGCGGTCGCTGTCTGACAACCTCACGCTGATGAAGTTTCTGGAACGCGTCGAAGATGAGAGCAACTCGAGTGTGGTCGGGATTTGCATGGGCGAGCCGGGAATTATTTCTCGGGTGCTTGGACTGAGAGCTGGGTCGGCGTTTACATTTGCTGCCGCGAGCCAAGGCGAAGAGACCGCGCCGGGACAGATCGCGGCGCGCACGCTGCTTGAGACGTACCGCGTGGACCAGGTGGATGCAGCGACAAAGATCTATGGCGTTGCGGGAAATCCGATCAAGAGCTCGCTGTCGCCGCTGATGATGAATACGGCTTTCCGGCGCGAGACCGTGAATGCTGTGTATCTGGGGCTACAGACATCGAAGGCTGATGATCTGTTCAAGCTGGCGCGCGAGGTGCCGATCCAGGGCATGAGCATCACGATGCCGCTGAAGCAGGACGTGATGCCGCTGCTGGAGCGGACGGATGCGCTTTCGGCGAAGATTGGCGCGGTGAATACGATTCTTCGTGCGCAGGATGGGAAGTTCTACGGGTTCAACACCGATGTCGCGGGTATTGTGGCTCCGCTGGAACGACGGATGTCGTTGAAGGGCGCGAAGGTGCTGGTGCTGGGTGCCGGTGGTGCAGCGCGTGCGGCGGTGTTTGGTTGTTGTGACAAGGGCGCGGAGGTGTACATCCTTAACCGCACGCCAGAGACTGCGCAGAAGCTGGCGAGGCAGTCGGGTGCGAAGGCGATCAAGCGCGACGTGGCGGCCAAGACTCAGTTTGATGTGATCATCAATGCGACTCCGGTGGGGATGGCTGGAGCAGTGAAGGCGGGGGCGAAGAGTGTGCCGGCGTCTCCGCTGGAGGCCAACGAGATCAATGCGCGGTATGTGTTTGATCTGGTCTATAACCCGATTGAGACACCGTTGCTAAGGATGGCTCGGCAGAAGGGTATTGCCGTGATCACGGGCGTGGAGATGTTTGTGCAGCAGGGTGCGCGGCAGTTCGAGATTTGGACGGGCAAGCCGGCGCCGGAGGAAGAGATGTTGCGGGTGGTGTTGCACTCCCTGCGCCAGAGTGCTGAGGGTTCGGCGGGGGCCGCGGCGGAGACGCATGCTGCGAGCGTGCCTGCGCCCGCAGTGAAGGCTGAAGCTGTGGCTACTCCTAAGGAGAAGTCTGCGGTTGCGGCGCCGGTGAAGACGAAGGCTGCGCCGGTTGCAGTGAAGGCTAAGCCGGTAGCGAAGAGTGCGGCGAAGGTTCCGGTGCGGAAGGCTGCTCCGGTGCGCAAGGCGGCGCCTGCGAAACCGGTGCGGCGGAAGCCTCCGGTGAAGGCTGCGGTGAAGGCTAAGCCTAAGGCGAAGTCGCGGTAGCGGGTGGGATTTGTCCCAGGGGCTAAAGCCCCTGTTCCTGATCGCTGTTTATTGCCGAGACTAAGTCCCGGCCTATCTCAGAAGCAAAAGCGAATCATATTTTGTTGAGCGCGCTCCGCTTGTCTCAGAGCGTCGGTGGAGAAGCAGATTCCTTCCCCTTCGACTCGCTCAGGGTGCGGGATGACAGCCAGAAAAGCGAGAGCAACAACAACGGCAGGAGCAGATTCCCAGAGGGAATGACAGAAAGAAAGGCAACGGCAACCACACACGCAAGAGCTACGGCGAATCTAGTTGGCGTCGAATTCGCGGGCGATCCATTGCTTTAGGGCGGACATGCTTACTTCGCGGCCTAGGAAGGCCTGGACTAGAGCGCGCGCTGGTTTGGAGCCTCCGGGCTCGAGGACTTCGCGACGATAGCGGAGGGCGGTGGGGCCTTCAATTAAATTCTGTGGGTCGAATTGCGCGAAGAACTCGAGGGCCATCACCTTGTCGTAGAGGTAGGTGTAGTAGTTCGACGTGTAACCGACGAGGTGGGTGAAGGCGGAGTACATGCGGTTACCGTCGACGAATTCGTAGCGGGAGAAGCGGTCGTAGCCGGTGCGGAGGAGAGCGTCGAGGTCGAGGTCTGCCACGGGTTTGTCGTGCGTTTCCATGGAGTACGTGGCGTACATTACCTGGGTTAGGGTGGCGAGGGCGCGGCCGTGGGCGCTGGCGCGGACCATGCGGGCGAAGACATCGTGGGGTATAGGCTCGCCGGTTTGATAGTGGCGGGCGAAGGTGCGGACTAGCTCGGGGTCTTCGAAAAATTCTTCGAGCATCTGCGAGGGGACTTCGACGAAGTCGCCTTCGGTGGAGATGCCGGACTGGCCAGCCCAGCGCTGGCGGCCACCAAGGACTTCGTGCATGAGGTGGCCGAATTCGTGGAAGCAGGTGACGACGTCGGAGTATTGCATGAGACCTGCGTCGTCTGCGGAGGGTTGCGGGAAGTTGCAGACGAGTGAGGCTTCGGGGAGTTGCAGGTTGAGGACGCCGCTGACGAGAGAACACTCGCTGAACCACTTGCTCTTGCCTTCGCGCGGGTGCATGTCGAGATAGATACGGCCGATGGTTTGCGCGTGCGTGGATGAGGTCGCGTCGTTGTCGATGACGTTGAAGGCCTTGACGCCGGGGGCCCAGACGATGGCGTCTTCTGCGCGCGCGAAAGTTACGCCGAAGAGTTTGCCGGCGGTCGAGAGGATGCCGGCTTCTACCTGCTCATAGGGGAAGTAGGGGCGGACGGATTGCGAGTCGAAATCGTAGCGCGCGCGACGATATTGCTCTTCCCAGAAGCGGGCGTCGCTGAGGGTGAGCGGGAGGGCGTTGGGATCGCGTTCCTGGACGAAGGCTTCGAGCTCGGCGAACTCCTGCTTTGCGGTTTCCAGGGCTGCGGCTTCGACTTCGTTGAGGAAGGTGCGCATGTTGGCGGCGGAGCCCATCATCTGGTCGACGGTGGCGAGGTCAGCCCAGCTGCGGAAGCCGAGGAGCGTGGCCATCTCTTCGCGCGAGGAGAGGAGATCGAGGAGGACCTGCTTGTTGGCGGGATAGGCGCGGTCGTTGTAAGCGAGATACATGCGGCGGCGGAGTTGAGGGTTGATGGCGTAGGTCATGATGGGCGCCATCTCGGGGGGATCGGTGGTGAGGACTACGGGGGCGTCGGCGGTGAGATAAGGGCCGTCGTCGCTGGCTTTGGCGGGGTGGACGCCGTGGCGGGTGAGGTAGTCGTCGGGAAGGCCGAGGAGGTCGTCGGGATTGTCGACGGGGATCTTGCGGACGTCGTCCTGGACGGCGCGGCTGAAGGTCATGCTGAGCTGCGTCATGGTGTCGGCGAGAGCGCGGATGCGATCGCGGGTGGGTTCGTCTTTGTCGACGCCAGAAAGACGGTAGCCGAGGAGGGCGCGGTCGAGGTAGTAGAGCGTGGCGGCGTCAGCGGAGGTGGGCGCGTCGACGAGCGATGTGTTGAGTGCGGCGAGGGCCTGGTAGACATCGCGGTTGAGGCTGAGGGCTACGCTCTCGGCGCCGATTACTTGAGATAGCTGCTGGGCTGCATCGCGGACGTCGGCTAGTGGATGAACCATGAACATCACGCCGCTCTGCGAGCCAGCCATGCGGAGATGCCAGCAGGCGCGATCGTAGGGGACGAGAGTGTTGTCGATGGTGCGGGGGCCGGTGATGGCGAGGAGGTCGGCGATGCGGGCGCGCGAGGCGGCGAGGTGATGCTCGACCCAGGCGTTCGCGGCGTTGGCGTCGGCGAGGCCAGTCCAGATGTGCAGCGGATCGGGGATGGGGTGAGTTGCTGACTCGGACGATTTGGAATTTTCTTCGACTGCCTGCATGGATGCGATCTCCCCTTACATGTGGCGCTGGGCGCTTGTTATCAGTGTAGGCGATGAGGGTGTGTGAAGTGCGGGTTGGCAGGGCAAGCGGAAGGCCTGTCTCATTTTGATGGACTTAGGAAATATTTTGACAATCGTATCCTTCAGAGGATAGATTGATGACGGGTACTCTTACCCATTGAGGTTAATCCTATGAAGCGTACTATGTTGGCCATCCTCGCGATCTCACCTTTGATGATGCATGGACAGGTGAAGTCGTCTGCTCAGCCCGGATCTACGCCCACTCTTGAATCGAGCAACGTGCAGCCTGCTGCACTTGCTGGGATCAAGTCTGCAGACCATAGCGCAAGCCCAACCGTCGTACGAGTTTCGTCCGGCGTTACAGCACCGGTGCTTGTGCACTCGGTGGATGTTAATCGCGAACAGATTCTGCAAGCAGTTGGACCGGAAGATCGCGTTGTGCGCGTTGCGATGACGGTCGACGCGTCTGGCAAGCCCACGGACTTGAAGGTGATTCAGTCGACCGACAAGTTCACGGACCAGGCGATTCTTACCGCGGCAAGCCAGTATCGCTATAAGCCAGCGACTTTGAATGGAAGCGCTGTGCCGATGGAAATGACGGTTAACTTCAGGATCGAGTAAGAGGCAACTATTTCGGGCCCTTGTTTGCGAGGTGAAGGCTATGGCCTTCACCTCGCAGCATTTTGGGCCGGCGATTAGGCTTGTTTGCGAGGGGAAGGCTATGGCCTTCACCTCGCAGCATTTTGGGCCGGCGATTAGGCATGTTTGCGAGCTGAAGGCTGTTGACCTCACCTCGCAGCATTTTGGGCGGGGATTAGGTGTGGTTGCGGGGCGGTATTCGGAGGATTGGACAAGCTGGCGTAAGCTCTAAGGGCATAGGTTCGAGGGGAGCGCGCTTCGTCTTTGAGCGTCAGGAGCGCCTGTGAGTGTTAGGAGGGTCTATGGCCACTGCGAAATTTCTTGATCCGCCGCCTGCTGCAAGTCGCGACAAGGCTTCGTTTGAACTACTGCGGGTGTGGGTGGCTGAGCAGGGACAGCATGTGAGCCTGCGGAGTGGCGCGTGGGAGGATCCGTTTGCGTGGGGGATCGTGCTGGCGGATCTCGCTCGGCACATTGTGAATGCCGAGTCGATGCATCGCAAGGACTTCGATGAAGAGGCGTTCCTGGAGCGGTTGCTGGAGGGTTTTCAGGCCGAGATTGATTCGCCGACGGATGAGCCCGAGGGTGAGATCAAGCAATAGAGGTGGGCAAAATTACATTGCGAGAGCGACGCGTTCGAGCTCGGCCTGAATGTGCTCCGCGGTGCAGCCGGGAACTTCAATGCGTGACGCGGCGGTGCGGGCCTCGTGGTTGGAGACGCCGTAGCCACGACCGCTGAGGAAGTTGGCAACGATCTCGGCAGCCTGGAACGAATCGACGCCGGACTGCAGGAGCTCATTGCGCAGCGTCATGAGGTCGGTGGGCGTAAATTGCTCGACGTAAGTGCGGTCATCGTTCTTATTTTCGGCTTCGCTCACGGTTCGACCTCCTTTGATCGCGATAGAGATACGCGACTTGTACCGTTAGACAAGAATCGTACGGTGCAGGTTGCAGAGGCGATGTGATTTATTCACAAAAGTTACATTTCGTGGTGCCGGGATGGGAATGAATCCTCGCGAGCACACGATATCCTGTAAGTATGTCTTCTATCGTTTCATCACCGATTGTGCTTGACGGCATTGCGATCGCCGGGCAAATCAAGTCAGAGCTGGCCGCGGAGGTCGAGGCTGCGCGCGAGCGCGGATATGTGCCGGGGCTTGCAGTGATCCTTGTAGGCGAAGTGCCTGCCTCGCAGATTTATGTGCGCAGCAAGGTCAAGACCTGCGGGGAGCTGGGGATTTATTCCGAGATGCACACGCCGCCGGCGAGTGTGACGACGGAGGAGTTGCTCGCACTGGTGGCATCGCTCAACGCGCGCGAGAATATTGACGGGATTTTAATTCAGCTGCCGTTGCCGGCACATGTGGATACGTCCCGGCTGCTGGAAGCTGTGATGCCGGAGAAGGACGTTGATGGCTTTCATCCGGTGAACGCAGGAAGGCTGCTGAGTGGATCTCCGATGGAGGAGATTCTTGCGCCGTGCACGCCTGCGGGGATTATGGAAATTCTGCGGCGAAGCAAGATTCAGATTCGCGGCAAGCGCGCGGTGGTGATTGGGCGGTCGAACATTGTCGGGAAACCCGCGGCTGCGATGCTGATCAATGCTTCGGCGACCGTGACGGTGTGCCACTCGCAGACGGCTGACCTAGGGGCGATTACGCGCGAGGCGGATATTGTGGTGGCGGCAATTGGGAAGGCTGGCTTCGTGAGTGCAGAGATGGTGAAGCCGGGCGCGACGATCATTGATGTCGGGATGAATCCGATTTCGACCGAGGCGGAGCTGCAGAAGTTTTTCCCCGGCAATGCGACGCGGCGCGCGGCATTTGAGAAGCGTGGATCGACGCTGATGGGCGATGTGGATCCGGCGGCGTTTGCAATTTCGGGGGCGTATACGCCGGTTCCGGGAGGCGTGGGCGCGCTGACGATTGCGATGCTGATGGCGAATACGGTGAAGGCCGCGCGGCTGCGGCGAGCGTAGACTTCAGGCACAGAGATGTTCGTGAGAGGAGACAGACGGTCATGAAACTGCGAAATGTTTTTTCTGGACCTCAGATGCAGCCGTTCCGACGGTTCGCGGCGATTGCTCTCTCTGCCTGTCTCGTTGAGTGCCTGGTTGTGTGGTTTGCAAAGAAGCCGCTGCCTTGGACCGGGGTGATCGCCGCCATGGTTCCGCTGTTCGTCGTGGTCTTGATTGTCATCCCGATGATTCGCGCATCGAAGAGTGGGTCCAAAGGCTGAATGATGCTGCGTGTAGGACTTACGGGAGATTTGGGAAGCGGCAAGTCGACGGTGGCGCGGATGCTGGCGGAGCGCGACGCGGTAGTGCTGTCGTCCGATGAGATGGGGCGTGCGTTGATGCAGCCGGGTGAGCGAGCTTACGCGCAGATTGTGGAGGCGTTTGGTCGCGAGGTGGTTGCGGAGGATGGGACGCTGGATCGGAAGAAGCTCGCGGCGCTGGCGTTCGATGCGAAGCTGCCAAGGATCGAGGAGCTGAACGCAATTATTCATCCAGCCGTGATTGACGCGCAGGCGGAGCAGCTGGCGGAACTCGAGAAGACGAGCCCGCACGCGATTGTGGTGGTGGAGTCGGCTCTGATTTTCTCGACGCAGCATGCACCGCGCGGGAGCTGGCGGGACCGGTTCGACTGCGTGCTGGTGGTGGACGCTCCCGAAGAGGTGAAGATTGCGCGCTTTGTGGATCGCATTGCGGCGGGGCGGGCACTGTGTGGCGATGAGCGGGAGGGATTTGAAGCCGATGCGCGGCGGCGGCTGCAGGTGCAGCATGCGACGGTGTATCCGGGCGACTGCCTGGTGTTGCATAACGATGGAGATGTGGAGTTCCTGGAGCAGCAGGTTGCAGTGGTGTGGGAGCAGTTGCAACAGATGGAGCGGGCTGGCGGGAAACGCTGAGGCTGCTTGAGCGAATCGAAGATGGCGTGGGAGACACGCTACGGTATGAAGACTGAGGGCGCGATGGGGGTTTCCTGCGCGGGAAGGCCCTTGAATTTGATACCCTTGAGGTACACGATTTTCAGGAGAACACTATGGCGACAGCGACATTGGAAACAGTACAGCCGAAATACAAGGTAGCCGATATTGGGCTTGCGGAGTGGGGACGCAAAGAGATCATCATCGCGGAGCAGGAGATGCCCGGGTTGATGTCGATCCGGCGGAAGTATGCCGCGGAGAAGCCGCTGGCCGGCGTGCGCGTGATGGGCTCGCTGCATATGACGATTCAGACGGCCGTGCTGATCGAGACGATGGTGGACCTTGGCGCGGACGTGCGCTGGGCGAGCTGCAATATCTTCTCCACGCAGGATCACGCGGCTGCTGCGATTGCGGCGGCGGGCGTGCCGGTGTTTGCCTGGAAGGGCGAGACGCTGGAGGAGTTCTGGTGGTGCACGAATGAGGCGCTGACGTTCCCTAACGGCAACGGCGGTTTCCTCGGACCACAGCTCATCATCGATGATGGTGGCGACGCGACGCTGCTGATCCACAAGGGCTATGAGCTCGAGAACGGCGACAAGTGGGTAGATTCGGCTTCGGGTTCGCACGAGGAAGATGTCATCAAGGCGCTGCTGAAGAAGGTTCATGCTGAGCGTCCTGCGCATTGGCATGACGTCGTCAAAGAGTGGCGCGGTGTTTCGGAAGAGACGACCACCGGCGTTCACCGGCTCTACAAGATGCTGGAGCACGGCACGCTGCTGGTGCCGGCGATCAATGTGAATGACTCGGTGACCAAGAGCAAGTTCGACAACCTGTATGGCTGCCGCGAGTCGCTCGTCGACGGCATCAAGCGCGCTACCGATGTGATGGTGGCGGGCAAGGTTGCTGTGGTCTGCGGGTATGGCGATGTGGGTAAGGGTTCGGCGGCGAGCTTGCGCGGGCTGGGTGCTCGCGTGATCGTTACCGAGATCGATCCGATCAATGCGCTGCAGGCGGCGATGGAAGGTTACGAGGTCACGACGCTCGAGGATACACTCGGCCGCGGCGATATCTATGTAACCTGCACGGGCAATGTCGACATCATCACGCTCGAGCACATGAAGAAGATGAAGGACCAGGCGATTGTCTGCAACATTGGACACTTCGACAACGAGATCCAGATGGAGCCGTTGAATGCGTACAAGGGCGCCGTGCGCGAGAACATCAAGGCGCAGGTGGACAAGTACACGTTCGAGAATGGCAACGCGATCTTCGTGCTGGCTGAGGGTCGGCTGGTGAACCTGGGTTGCGCTACCGGGCATCCGAGCTTCGTGATGTCCAACAGCTTTGCTAACCAGACGCTTGCGCAGCTTGATCTTTGGAAGAACAAGGACAAGTACGAGATCGGGATCTATATTCTGCCGAAGTTGCTGGATGAGGAAGTTGCGCGGCTGCACCTGGAGAAGATTGGCGTGAAGCTGACGACGCTCAACGAGAAGCAGGCGAACTACCTGAGCGTGCCGGTGGAAGGACCGTACAAGTCAGAGCACTACCGGTACTAGGAACAGGAAGTAGGAAATAGCAAAGGCCGCCGAGGATATCGGCGGCCTTCAGCTTTAACTGCTTCCATTCCCTTCGTTATTGCGCGTCGGCGTCTTCGGCGACGATGGCCTGCACGCCGGGAGTAGGCGCTGCGTGTTGCGCACCGACGGGCGCTTGATCGATGAGGACGATGGTGCGGACGGCGCCTGAGACGTAGGCGATCTGGGCGCCGCTGAACAGCGTGACGGTGGAAGAGGCGAGCACGGTTCCGGTGGGAACGACGTCGATGGCATAGGTGCCTTCGGGGAGGTCGATGTATCCGGAGTTGGCGCCAAAGCCGAGGTTGACGGCCATGGGCGAGGTGCTGCTTCCCTTGGCCTGTGAAGGGGAGAATGGAACAAGATAGACGTCGACGGCGCCGGAGCGGGTGGTCTGGTTGATGACGCGGATGGCGATGCGGCCGGAGGAGGCGGGGGTGGACTGATCGAGCAGGAGGGTCTGCTGGAGGTTGGCCAGGCCCGCGCCGATGATCTCGGTGTACTGGCGGTTGGGGGCGAGGGTTTCGTTGTTGGCTACCAGGGTCTGGCGAGTTCCGGCCTTGGCGGCGGCGAGGTTGTAGACGCCGGGGGACATAGGAATGTAGCTGGTCGTGGTGCCGAAGCCGAGGTTATAGGCGAGGGCGGAGCTGTTCTGGTAGGAGTCGATGACGCCAGCATCGGGGGAGGCGTCGATGATGCGGAGCTGTGCAGAGGTGGAGGTGATGCCCTGGCAACCGGAGAGCCCGACGGCAGCGAGTAGCATGGCGGCAAAGAAGGCTCGGCGGCGATCAGAGATGCGAGCTGCTCGGGGTCTGCCGGGATTGGGGATTGACGCCATTAAGAGGGTTAGGGGAGGCCCGAACTGACTGGCTGCGCGGAATTCGCGTACCAGCTCACTTTATCGGATTTGCGGGCGCTTCGTCGCGCGTTGGGGCGTGCAAAAACGGTTGGAGTGCCAAAGGAGGAAAGGCGTGGCGGGAGGGTGTCTGAGATGTGAGCTGTGGCTGCGGACAAAAATCAGCCCCGAGCGTAATGCCCGAAAGGACATTTACACACGGGGCTAGCTCTCTTTCTTTTGCTGCGCCGCCAATACTACGCCGAGAGAGGGGACTTTCGTCAATAGGCGAGTTTGGCAGGTGTGGATTACTTGGCTACACGGTGGGCGACGATGAGGTCGGAGATGCGTTCGTAGGCTCCCTGGGGGATGACGCCGCGGGTGGCGAGCTGGTTTTTGGCCGTGTAGGGACGGCCAGCGATCACGCGCCTAGTGTAGGCGGGACCGAAGCCGGGCAGGGCGTTTAGTTGGTGTTGGGTGGCGGTGTTGATGTCGAGCGGTTCGGACGGTAGTTGCCTGCTATGCGCAAGCTGCTGCTCGAAGGAAACTTGGCCGGAAGCTTGGGCGCAGGCAAGATTGAGCGCGACGCCGAGAGCCAAGAGGACAAGGGTGCGGAGGAGGCGCATCGCTAGAGGCTGCGAGAAACGCGGCGGCTGCCTTCTTCGATCTTGAGGATCTGACCGTCGCGCATGTGCAGGATGCGGTCGGCGATCTGGGCGGCCTCAGGGTTATGCGTGATCATGAGCACGGTCTGGTTAAGCTCGCGGCTGGAGGCGTGGAGCATCGATAGGACGGTGTCGGCGTTCTGGGAGTCGAGGTTGCCGGTGGGCTCATCGGCCAGCACGATGGCGGGACGGGTGATGAGGGCGCGGGCGATGGCGACGCGCTGCTGCTCGCCGCCGGAGAGTTCGTTGGGGCGGTGGTCGAGACGGCCTTCGATCTTCAGGAGGCCAGTGAGTTCGTTGAGAAGCTGCTGGTCGAAGGGCTTACCGGTCGCGGCGATCTCGTGGGCTAGCTCAATGTTGGCCTGGGCGGAGATGGTGGGCAGCAGGTTGAAGCGCTGGAATACGAAGCCGATCTGGGAGCGGCGCAGGCTGGTGCGCTGCGGGTCAGATAGTCGGGAGAAGTCTTTGCCCTGGATGAGCAGGGAGCCGGAGGTCGCCGAGGTGAGGCCGCCGAGGATATAGAAGAGCGTCGATTTGCCGGAGCCGGAGGGGCCAACGATGGCGACGAACTCGCCCGGCTGGACGTCGAAGGTGACATCGCGGAGGGCTTCGACCTTTAGCTTGCCGGAGCCATAGATCTTCCCTAAGTGTTGGGCGGAGATGATGGGGGCATTTGCGGTGGGGGGTGGAGTGAGGACTGCGGCTTGGCTGCTTGATTCCATATGAGAATTCAAGTCTATCGCAGCGGGAGGTTGCAGGAGCTTCGGGGCAGGGGCTTCCGCGGGATGTCAGGCAAGGCCCGTGGCGATTTGGGCCAGGTCCGAGGGGCAGTCTGGCTCGTCCACGAAGATGAGCTCGAGGCGGACGGTGAGGACGCGGCGGCGCCTGGCGCGGTGAGGGTTGTGGTCGCGGACGGTGCAGAGGCTCTTCATGCGGGTGTGGCTGTCGCGGGAGAGCTCGACGCCGCAGGAGAGGAGGCCGCTGTAGAGCTCAAAGACTGAGCGCAGCAGGAGCTCGAAGCTGAGCTCGGTGGCGTTGGGAGGGAGCTCGCGGCGTTGCAGCAGCCAGCAGCCGCAGCTTGCCATGGTCTCCAGCAGGATTGGCACGAACTCCTGATGGTCTTCAAAGGAGCGGCCGCGAAGGAGGATTAGGGGTATTTCCGCGGGGAGAGTGGTTTCGGAGATGCCGAGCGGCTCAGGGTTCATGGTGCCTCGCTTGCTGTAGGGGATATCGGAGATCGGCGACGGGACGTGAGCGGTGTCGCAGGCTGCGACGGAAGCGGGGGCGTGGTGGCTATCGTGGAGCGATATTCGTCGCGACAGTGTGGGATGTTGGGCGAACGGAAGTGTGCGTACACTGAAAGCCATAGATCCAGAGCATGGGGGTGGCCCTTGGTCATCGGGCTTGGCACGGACCTGATCGAGATTGAGCGGATCGCGCATACCGTGGAGCGGTATGGCGAGGCATTTCTGCGGCGTGTATTCACGGCTGGGGAGATTGAGTACTGCCAGCGCAAGAAAAAGAACCCGGCAGAGAGCCTGGCGGCCCGTTTTGCGGCCAAGGAAGCGGGCGCGAAGGCGCTGGGAACGGGGATCAGCCGGGGTGTGAACTGGCTCGAGTTTGAGGTTCGGAGGCTTCCGGGGCAGCGGCCTGAGCTGTATCTGAGCGGAAGGGCGGAGGAGGTGGCGAAGGCGCTGGGGATCCGGCGGTTGTCGTTAAGTTTGGCGCATTCGCGGGGATTATCGATCGCGGTGGTGGTGGCGGAAGATTAAGTACAGCACCTTGACGGAAAATGGTTGCATCCAAAGTTGGCAGACTTCCGGCGATGATTTCCTGCAAAGCGCTGATACGATGGTTTCACAGTGTGACATGCCCGATCTGCTCTTACTGATGACAGATCTCCGAGGAGTTCGATGCCCAGCCAGCAAGAAGTCAAATGGTCGCAGCTGAAGGTTGGGCTGATCGTCCTGGTGTCGATCGCTCTTCTGAGCACGCTGCTTTTTCTCATGACGAGCGCGTCGGGAATGAATGTTTTCAGCCATAAGATCATTCTCTACACCTACTTTCAGAACTCTGATGGCCTGAAGATCGGCGCGGCCGTGAACCTCGAGGGTGTCACGATCGGTGAGGTGACGCATGTGACCGTGTCGACGGATCCGGCGCGCAAGTTGACGCCGGTGAAGGTCACCTTCAAGATCGACCCCAAGTATCACGCCAGCGTGCACACGGATTCGAAGGCGTCGCTTTCGACGGTGGGCGTGCTGGGCGATACGGTGTTGGACATCAACAGCGTGGTGGCAACGGGGCCGGAGGTGCAGACCGGGACGGAACTAGCGACGCTGCAGACGCCGAATCTTACTGACGTGGTGAAGGCCAGCCAGGGAACGATTGAGAGCCTGAATGTCATCCTGGCAAAGATGAACATCATTGTGGACAACATTCAGCAGGGCAAGGGCACGGTCGGCAAGCTGATCAATGACCCGGAGATGTACAACAAGGCCGTGCTGACAATCAACCAGTTGCAGGCGATGGTGACGAATTTGAACGAGGGGAAGGGTTCGGCAGGAAAACTTCTGCACGACGACCAGCTCTACGACCGGTTGAACGATACGTCGGCCAAGCTGCAGCAGATCGCGTCGGATTTGAACAATGGCAAGGGCTCGGCGGGCAAATTGCTGAAGGACGAGACGCTGTATAACAACCTGAATTCGACGCTGAAGCACGCGAATGATCTGCTGGCGGAGGCGGATGCAGGCAGGGGGGCGTTGGGCCTGCTGACCAAGGACCCGGCCTTCGCGAAGAAGCTGGACGGGACGGTGACGCAGTTGGATTTGCTGCTCACCAATGTGAATACCGGCAAGGGGACGATCGGTAAGCTGGCGACGGATCCCACGATGTACACCAACCTCAACACTCTTCTGACCAGCAGCACGGACCTGGTGACGGCGATTCGGAAGGACCCGAAGAAGTACCTGGTCATCCACCTGAAGATCTTCTAGAGCGGCAGCGAATCGGCGGGCTGGGCTGAAACTTCTGGCCGGCTGTCGACGTATGATGGGCATCGTTACCCAGCTGTGCCCTTTCGCGACCATAGATTTTTGCTCTATTCTGGCTGCGACAGAGCGACGTGCTGTCTGCAATTAAGGAGATCCATGCGTACCTTTCTATCCGCAATCGTGCTTGCCATCGCGGCACCCGTTTGTATGGCTCAGACCTTTTCCACGCCAGCCGACAGTGGGCCAACCTCAGCTCCGAAGAAGCCGGTGAGCTTCGATGTGGCGTCGATCGACAAGACGGCCGACCCGTGCACCGACTTTTACCAGTACGCCTGCGGGAACTGGATGAAAGCTAACCCGATACCGTCCGACCAGGTGCGTTGGGGACGGTTCAACGAGCTGTCCGAGCGCAACAACTACCTGCTGTACACGGAGTTGAAGTCGGCAGCCGACGCGCCCAAGACCGCGCTGCAGCGGCAGTACGGTGACTTCTTTGCCGCCTGCATGAATACGACCGAGGTGGACAAGCTGGGAGTTAAACCCTTAGAGGCGGAGTTGGAGGCGATTGCCGCGCTCGAGGGCGCTAAAGACCTGGCGGCGTTCAATGCGAAGCAGCTCAAGCGGGGCGGTGGCGGTTTCTTCGGCATCGGCGTGACCCAGGATCAGAAGGACAGCTCGCAGCAGATTGCCGCGACGGGGCAAGGCGGGCTGACGCTTCCTGACCGGGATTACTATCTGAATCCGGACGCGCGCTTTGTGACGATCCGCAAGCAGTATATGGACCACCTGGTGAAGATGTTCACGC
The DNA here is from genome assembly GCF_009765785.1 of Granulicella sp. L46. Classification (GTDB taxonomy): domain Bacteria; phylum Acidobacteriota; class Terriglobia; order Terriglobales; family Acidobacteriaceae; genus Granulicella. Next base: position 272,621 of record NZ_LMUT01000025.1, on the reverse strand, counting down.
TGCTTGGCGATACCCAGGACAAAGCGGTCGCCGAAGCGAACGACGTGATGCAGATTGAGACGTCGCTGGCGAAGGGTTCGATGGACCGGGTGGAGATGCGCGATCCGGCCAAGCGTTATCACATGATGAGCGTCGCCGATCTGCAGAAGCTGAGCCCGAACTACGACTGGACGGTTTACCTGGATGGCATCGGCATGCCGCAGGTGAAGGACGTCGACGTGGTGAGTCCGGGATATGTGACGACGGTGAACGAGGTGCTGAGCACGCAGCCTCTGCAGGCGATCAAAGCGTACCTGCGCTGGCACACGCTGCACGAGGCCGCTCCCTTGCTGTCGAAGCCGTTTGAGGATGAGAACTTCGCGTTCTTCTCGCAGACCCTGCAAGGCCAGAAGGAGCAGCAACCACGCTGGAAGCGCTGCACGCGGTTGACGGATCGCGCGCTCGGAGAGGCGGTGGGGCAGGATTGGGTGAAGCAGAATTTCCCGCCCGATGCGAAGGCCAACATGGAGAAGCTGGTGCATGCGCTCGAGGCGTCGATGGCGGCTGACCTGCAGACGCTGCCGTGGATGAGCGATGCGACCAAGGCGGAGGCGCGGAAGAAGCTGGATGCGATCACCGATAAGATTGGCTATCCGACTCACTGGAGGGACTACTCCAGCGTGGTGGTGAAGCGTGACGATCTGCTCGGGAATGTACAGCGTGCCGATTGGTTTGAGGAGAAGCGCAATCTCGACAAGTATGGCAAGCCGGTAGATACGATGGAGTGGGGCATGACGCCGCCGACGGTGAACGCCTACTACAACCCTCCGCAGAACAACATCAACTTCCCTGCCGGCATTCTGCAGCCTCCGTTCTATGACAACGCCATGGATCCAGCGGTGAACTTTGGCGGCATCGGTGTGGTGATTGGCCACGAGATGACGCATGGCTTCGACGACCAGGGCTCAAAGTACGACCTGCACGGCAATGTGAAGGTGTGGTGGACTCCGGAAGACCTGGCCAAGTTCAAGGACCGCACCGAGTGCACGGCCAAGGAGTATGACGGCTTTGCGGCAGCGCCAGGGCAGAATCTGAACGGGCATCTGACGCTGGGCGAGAACACGGCGGACAATGGCGGGCTGCGCATCGCCTACCAGGCGTTGATGGACACGCTCGCCAAAGAAGGAGCCGCGGCTGAACCGGGTTACACGGACGGCAAGCGCGACGGCTATACGCCTGCGCAGCGGTTCTTTATCGCCTTCGGACAGGTATGGTGCCAGAACGCGACGGAACAGTCGGCGCGGGTGCTAGCGAAGACCGATCCGCATAGTCCGGGACAGTGGCGGACCAATGGTTCAGTGCAGAACTTCGACGAGTTCGGCAAGGCGTTTGGCTGCAAGGTTGGCCAGCCGATGATGCCGGCGAGTGGGGGCTGCCGCACCTGGTAAAACTGGACCCGAAATGATGGAAGAGGCCTCGGACTTCGGTCCGGGGTCTTTTTTTCTGCTCTCCATTCCGCGGCTGGCGAGTCGAAAGCATATCGAAATCAGGTTTGGAGGTGGAAATGACTGCGGCAAAAATTGGCGTAAAGTCGCTGTACCTTCTACAATCACACCTAGGTTCTGTACTCCCTCTTATACAGGTTTCCCTGTTCGAACAAGCCATGATGGCTACTCCCGGACGGGGATGAAGGAAACGCATGAAGTTGAGTTTGATTGGCCGGTGGTCGATGGCCTTGTTCGCGTCGTTGGCATTGGGTCTTGGCATGACTGCCTGTGGTGGTGGCACCATCGGTTACATGTGGGTGTTAGGGCAGGAATATAACCAGGTCGCCGGATTCAAGGTAGATCAGTATTCCGGCAACCTGACAGAGGTTCCGGGGTCGCCCTTTTCAAGCAACGGATCCGTCCCAGTCTCGATTGTGATCAAGTCGGGTGGACGGTTCGTATACATCATTAATCAAGGTGTAGGCGGCAGCGCCAATGGCCCGGGCAGCGATCAGACGATTGCGGAGTACAGCGTTGGTGGTGACGGCGTCCTGGTATTCCAGCAGTCCTACCAGAGCCAGGGATATATCACGCAGTGGGCGCAGATGGACTCCAGCGGCACGTACCTGTATGTGCTGGATAAGTATTCTCCCGGCTTAAATACGGAGACCGGTCTTTATAATGCGCCGAACACGAGTGGCAACGGCTCGATCACGGCATTTGTGGCAGACGCCAACACGGGCCGCCTGACGCTGCTGACCAACTCGCAGACCCAGGTCGGCCAGGTGAACCTGCCGTTCTGGGAAGTTGGACCTTCTCCCGTCATGTCGAAGTCGCAGGGCGGCTGCCTGTATACGGTCAACGGCGGATACAACGCGTCGGGGGCTCAGACGGTTACACCGTATTCGATTGGAGGGTCCGGCCAGCTGGTGTTTACGACCACGGGCAACATCGTGATCCCGCAGTCGACGACCGGCATAAAGACCAACATCACGTCCATCAATGGTTCGGGAACCTTCATGTTCCTGACGGATGCGGCGAGCAACGTCCTGTATGGCTACCAGTCGACGGGGGCATGCAACCTGACGGCGCTCAACGGCGGCTTTACGAACCTGGCGACCATATTCCCCAATACATCGGATCCGACATATTCGTTTATCGACAACTCAGGGACGAAGCTGTATGTCGCGAACAACTCGACGACGAGCACACAGCCGACCACGCCGTTCAGCTCGCTGTCGGCGCTAACGATCAATACAACCAACCAGCAACTGCAGCCGATTATTGGCTCGCCATACCCGGTTGGTTCCGGGCCGACGTGCATTGTCGAGGATCCGAGCAGCCAGTACCTCTACACATCGAACTACAACGATGGAACGGTGACTGGCTTCGCGATCAACGGAGGCAATGGAGTTGGAGGCACTGGCGAACTCTCCCAGTTG
>NZ_LMUT01000025.1:259661-269558 GCF_009765785.1 Granulicella sp. L46 | reverse complement strand
CGGTTGACGATTTCCCGGCGGGGCCTGTCGGCCCCGCCGGCAGACTTCACACTCCGGCCTTCGGGCTGGTATTCAAAGACGGGCCGATCGATGCCCGATGTAAGGGAAACGCATGAAGTTCAACACAATCAGCCGTATTGCCATGGCAGCAGTCGTCTCGGTGGCAATCGCGTTTGGAACCACCGCTTGCATCCGCGACTACACGTCGGACTATGTTTACGCCGTGTCCAACAGCAACGGACAGATCAGCGCCTATGCGGTCGACTTTCAGAGCGGTGTCCTGACCCAGATCAGCGGTTCCCCGTTCTCTACGAATCTTACGAACCCCTCCACCGTGATTGCTGCGCCGAATGGGAAGACGATCTACGTCATTGGCGGAAGCCAGCAGGCGCAGGTTCAGGCAATGCCGGTTGGTTCGGACGGAAAGCTTTACGGCGGAACCGGGGCGAACATGCCTTCGGGCGGAACCTACCCCACGGCTGCCGCTATTGATTCCACGGGTACTTATCTTTACGTCACCTACACCTACCAGAACGGATTTGGCCCGAACGCCCCCGGTCCTGGCGGCGTGGCAATCTTCCCGATCAACTCGGATGGCAGCCTCGGCACTCCCAGCAACGTGAACGTGGGCAATGATCCGGTTGCAATTGCAGCCTCGGCACCTACCTGCACGGCAACCCCGGCACTGGGCGGCGGCGGCACCCCGAACTGCGTCATTCTGGGCTCCGGCAGCTCGACAGACAACGGCATCAACCAGTCCTTCGTCTACGTGGCGGATGCGGAGGTTGCCTCCGCTCAGGCGACAATTCTGGGCTTCGTCGAGAATCCTGGAACCGGTGCGCTGACGCCGATCACGGGCACGAACCCGAAGAATGGATTCGGCGCGGGCGTTTCGCCCAGCGCTATCGCCATCGACCCGACCGGCAAGTATGTGTATGTGACAGATAAGGCGCAGAACCAGGTCTACGGGTATGGGATCTCCAATACCACGTCGGGCGCTCTGACCGGACTGGTTACAAGCCCGTTCGCGACGGGACAATTCCCCGTAGCGATCACCATTGAGCCGCGCGGCAAGTATGTGTATGTCGCGAATTACAACTCGCAGACGGTTAGCTCGTACTCGCTCAACCTGTCGAATGGAGCGCTGGGCGCGTCGGCGGGAAGCAACTTCACGACCGCAACCGGTCCGACCTGCGTGACCGTTGAGCCGGCGTTGGGGATCTATCTCTACACGTCGAATTTCCTGGACGCGACGATCTCGGGCGGTCAGCTGAGCCCGAATACTGGAGCGCTTTCCGCGGTCGCGACGTCGTTCTTCCCCGCGGTCACGCAGCCTATCTGCGTGGTCTCGGTGCCAAACGGACCGCACGCGTCGCAGTCGACTCAACCCTAACCTCGAAGGCAATTCGTACGAAAGAGAAGAGCCCGGCCAATGGCCGGGCTCTTCTCTTTGCAACGACAGGCGGCCAGGGTGGTGACGGCAGTTCTGCAGGCCGCCGTTGGTGCCAGCAGGTCAGCTATTCTAGAGGCATGCCTCATTCCTCGAGCTTCCTCCTCGGCAACGTCACGGTGGGCAGTGGCGAGCTGTTTCTGATCGCCGGCCCGTGCGTGATCGAGTCCGAGCCGCACGCCCGCAAGCTGGCCGACGCGATTCAACGTATTACCTCCGATCTGGGCGTGTCGTACATCTTCAAGGCCAGCTATGACAAGGCCAACCGGACGTCGATCCGCAGCTTCCGGGGGCCGGGACTGGAGGAGGGTTGCCGCATTCTGCGAGCCGTGGGCGAGGCTAACCAGCTGCCGGTGCTGACCGACATCCACACTCCCGAGCAGTGCCAGCAGGTCAGCGATGCGTTGGGGTCGGTGGACGCGATGCTGCAGATTCCCGCGTTTCTTTGCCGCCAGACGGACCTGCTGATTGCCGCAGCGAAGACGGGCCGCGCCATCAATGTGAAGAAGGGGCAGTTCGTCGCTCCGTGGGACATGCGGCATGCGGTGGAGAAGATTCGCGATTCGGGCAACACGCGCATCTCGCTGACGGAGCGGGGGGCCAGCTTTGGCTACAACAACCTGGTCGTCGACATGCGCTCGCTGCCGATCATGCGCGAGTATGCGCCGGTAATCTTCGATGGCACGCACTCGGTGCAGACGCCGAGCGGCGGCAATGGGGTTTCGGGCGGGCAGCCGGAGTTTATTCCGGTGCTGGCGCGGGCAGCCGTGGCGGCTGGGATCGACGGAGTGTTTCTGGAGGTCCATGACAATCCTGCGGAGGCGAAGTCGGATGGCGCGAACGCCCTGCATTTGGATTTACTGAAGCCTACGCTGGAGAAGCTGCTGGCGATTCACGCCGCGGCAAAGGCGTAGGCGACTACAAGCCACGCAAAAAAGGGCCCCCATCGCTGGGGGCCAAGCTGCCGTGATTCTCTCCTTTGGAGAGCCTTGGGATGTCGGCGAAGACAGACATCGAACTCGCAGCGGAGACTCCGCTGGAGTAGGTACGCACGGGAATTTGGGGTGGATTGGAACAAAAGCAGATTCTTTTTAAGTTTTCTTTGGGCGCAAGCTTAGTGGCTTTCGACCTGCGTGATGCGGATCTCGGGAAGCTGCTGATTCCAGTTATCGCTGACATCGTCGAAGATGAGGCGAAAGTCGGCCTCAGCGCCCGGAGCGATGGGCGAGGCGCTGACGGGACGCGTATCCACGTAGGGCTGACGCATGTAGATGAGGTTGAGTGGGCCGGTCTCGATCTGCGGGGCCATGTGGGTATCGTTGGCGAAGACTACCTGCACGGTGATGCCCGTGACGGTCTGGGTTCCATGGTTGGCGATGTGGCCCTCGATATAGGTTTGCTTGCCGCCGGACATGCTGGTGGATTCGCTCATCTGCAGGTTGCTCACCGGAAGGCTGGAGGCGTAGGCCGCGGTCGGCTGCAGCGTGTGGGGCGAGGGGGCTGGCCCGCGACGTTCAAGTAGCACAAGTGCGGCGACGAGAATGATGACTGCAACCGCAGCGATGGCGACGGCCGCGGTGGGAAAGCTTCGGGCCGGGGCCGGATCGGTGAAGAGTGTCGAGGATGGCTTGGTGTCCGGATCGAGAGGCTGCATGATTGCCGATTCTATACTGCCGGTTTGATGGACGACTAAACCGCTGAAAGCTTGGCGCGGTTTGTGGTCTGCCTGTAATCGTCGCCCTTCATCTCAATCACTACGCACATTTCCTGAAGGCGCGAGCGCATGCGTTCGCCAATACGGTCGCCAAGCGTGTCCGGGCGCATCGCCGCCCACGCGTCTCTCTCCACCACAGCTGCCGGCGGCAAGTTGGGATAGTTGGTCGTCACAATGGTGGAGCGGCGCTCGTTGTATCGAGTGTTGATGATATGAGCTATCGTGTCGGAGGCCCAGTCACTTGGCTTGGACCCTCCAAACTCATCAAGAAGAAGAACGTCCGCCTCCAGGACGGGTCCAAGAATGTCTCGCTCGGTTTGATCGACTTTCCTCTCGTAAGAATTTTGCAGATTCTTAAGTAGGTCTCGATAGTCAAAGAAGATGCCCCGGGCGCCGCGGTCAGCGATAAGTGATTGAAGAACTCCGACAGCAAGATGAGTTTTACCGACTCCAATATTTCCAGTAAAAAGTAGGCCCTTGCCGTCGGTTTCCAATGGGTACATATCGATAAAACGACGTGTGTCTCGCTTGGCTTGAGCGAGAGAGTCATTCGATTGGTTTGTAAAGTAATTTGCGATCGTACAGTCGGCGTAGCGCTGGGGGATGCGGGCCTGCTGGATCATGCGGGTGGAGCGCTTGGCCACCCGGCAGTCGCAGGGGACGGCGGCCCGGGTTCCGTCGGCGCGCTCGATGACGCGTAGACCGGCGCCTTCACAGATGGGGCAAAACTCTTCCAGCATGGGTATCTTTCTCCGCGGAGCGACAACATGCGGCCTGTCTAGTATCGCAGCCCCGGTCGCTGCGGTGCTTCTGTGCGAATCGGGTTCCGGGTGAGGAAAGCCGTGCGGGCGGGTGCGGCACGCTAGGGGGAGCTAAGCGGCTATCGTGTGAGGAACTTAGGCTGAATTTGACGTTGGTGGTAAACTAGTAGGAGCGCCTGAAGCCCCGGGAGTCGGGGCCCAAGCTCGCAGCGCGACAGGAACATCGATGTACGCCAGCCCCGCTAAACGGTCTTTCGAGACGCGGATTAGCCCAATGGCAGTGTGCAAGCGAACCGTTCTGCGGCGGGAATGCTAGAAAGAAACAAAATGCCTAAGACAGCTATTCATCCCCAGTACGAAGAGACCCACGTGAAGTGCGCGTGCGGTAACGAATTCGACACACGTTCGACCCACAAGGGCGCGATCGTGGTGGAAATCTGCTCTGCCTGCCACCCGTTCTTTACCGGCAAGCAGAAGTTGGTCGACACCGCCGGCCGTATCGAGCGCTTCCGTCGCAAGTTTGCCGCGACCGATGCCAAGAAGGCCGAGATCGCTGCCAACGACACGAAGTAAGAGCCGCGAAGTGACTCTCGCGCAAAACAAAACCGAGAGGCCTCTGCAATGCGCGGAGGCCTTTCTTCTTGCTGACACGACCCTGCACTCCTCGCTAGATTAGAAAACTTTGCCAAACGACGTTTACATGAAGAAGGAATGGGACAACTCGGCAATTACTGCAGCGCGCGCGATGCCTCATAACGCGCGTGTGCCCGCGGAGTTGCACATCGGAGGCGTGCGCATCGCGCCGGCGACCGTGCTGGCGCCGATGGCCGGCGTTACGGATACCGTGTTCCGCCGCTTCATTAAGAACGCGAGCATGTTTACCAATCCTGCGCAGTCTGCCGACGTCGATGTTGAGACGACCAATGAGACCTCCGGGTGTGGGCTGATTATGACGGAGTTCACCTCCGCCGACGGTCTGAGCCGCATGCGCGAGACCAAGCGCAAGCGCTACCTGACGTACTACGAAGACGAGCATCCTATCTCCGCGCAGTTGTTTGGATCGAACCCGGCTACGCTGGCCGACTCGGCGCGGATCTGCGAGGATGCGGGGTTCGACCTGGTGGATCTTAATCTCGGCTGCCCGGCCAAGAGGGTCGTCTCGTGTAATGGCGGCAGTGGTTTATTGCGCGATCTGCCGCGCATTCGCGAGATCTTCGAAGAAGTACGCAAGTCCGTCTCGATTCCCTTCACCGTTAAGTTTCGGATGGGTTGGAACGACTCCAACATTGTGTGCGTGGAGCTGGCGAAGATGGCCGAAGATTGCGGCCTGAATGCGGTGGCACTGCATGCACGGACGCGCGAGCAGGGCTACTCCGGCGACGCGCGCTGGGAGTGGATTGCTGCGGTGAAGGACGCGGTGACGATTCCCGTGATTGGCAATGGCGACATTCGAACGCCCGAGGATGCGGCAGCGATGGTCGAGGCCACCGGCTGTGATGCGGTCATGATTGGCCGTGCCGCACCTGCGAATCCCTGGATCTTTCGGCAGATTGCGCAGTACACGGCGTCGAAGCAAAGCACCGGTGCAGGGGTCTACGACAAGCCGACCGACATGGATCGCTATCGCATGATTCGGGATTATTTTGAGCGGTTGATGGCCGAAGTTGCGGAGCATCCAGAGGTGTTGGGACCGGCCGACGATGATCTGTCAAAGCGGCTGAAGCGCAATCACGAGAGCGCGCAACGCGATGCCATTGGACGCATGAAGCAGTTCGCGAGCTGGTTTACACACGGCGTCCCGGGTGGTGCCACACTGCGGCGGGAGATCTTCGAAGCTAAACGCGGTGCGCAGGTCATCGACAAGGTCGAGGCGTTCTTTACGAACCGCGACGCGGCTCCGGATTCGTTCCCTCCGGAGCCGGACAGAGAGCTTCACGCCGCTCCCGCCTGGATGGGCTAACCGTTTGGCCCAGGCTCCTTGCGGTGCCTCGATCATTACGGCCCAGCTGCGTACGCGGCCCATCACCATGAGCCGCGGGCGCACTGAATCTATTTCGCGGCAGCTTCCAACTCCTGCCACTCCGCGTCGCTCAGGGTTACGTCGGCGGCTTTTACATTCTCTTCGAGATGCTCAACAGAGGATGTTCCGGGGATCGGCAACATAACGGGCGAGCGGTGCAGCAGCCACGCCAGCGAGAGTTGCGAGACCGTGGCTCCATGCTTTTTCGCAAGCTCGTCGAGCTTGCCGCCAGGCGCAGCGAGCTTTCCGGACGCCACGGGAAACCAGGGGATGAAGGCAATTTTTTCGCGCTCGCAGTATTCCAGCACCGCTTCACTCTTGCGATTGGAGATGTTGTACTCATTCTGCACGCTGACGATGTCGATTACCTTGCGTGCCTGTTTGATCTCGTCGACGGTGACCTCGCTCAGACCGACGAAGCGAATCTTGCCCGCGGTCTGCAGCTTCTTGATGACGCCAAGAGAATCTTCCACCGGCACCTTCGCATCAATGCGATGGAGCTGCCAGAGATCGAGCTGGTCGCGCTTGAGCCAGCGCAGGCTCATCTCTACCTCTTGCTCGAGATACTCTGGGCGGCCGACGGGCAGCCATTTGTCCGGGCCTTGCCGTGTGAGGCCGGCTTTGGTTGCGATCACCGTGCCCTTCGCATATGGCGCAAGCGCCTCGCCAATGAGGCGTTCGCTGACGGCGGGGCCATAACTGTCGGCCGTATCGATGAAGTCCACGCCCAGTTCGACGGCGCGGCGCAGGACTTTCTTCGCGTTCTCGCGATCGTCTGGCTCGCCCCAAATGCCTTTGCCTGTAATGCGCATCGCGCCGTAGCCGAGCCGGTGAATCTCCAGCTCGCTACCCAATTTAAATGTCTTGTTAATAGCCGTCGCGGTCGCCATCGTGAATCTCCTTCAATTGTTTGGATGGCTTTTGTGGGCCACGCGATGCAGGGTTTTAGCGACCGCTCTGTTTGCGCCAGACCACGCGAATCTGCTGCCGCCAGCGTTCATCAAGCGCTAACAAATTCCATTCCACGCGCGGCGAAAGGTAGCGGAGGAGGGTTTCGGTCGCGGGGTGGATATGCAATGACGGCGCGACGAGGTATAGCCGGGGCGGGAGCGGGGAGAGCTCGACTCCGCGGAAGTAGCCGTGGCGCTGAAATTCGCCGAGGCCGGTGGCCGTGTCGGCGGTTTGAAGGTGATGCTGCCGCACACGAATCCAGTAGTCGAGCCCCTGCATGACGAAGTGCAGATCGTCGTCGACTTTCAGCTCGATCACCGCAAGCCGTCCGTCGGCGGTGACACCCAGCAGATCGAGCAGACCATGGTCGCCGGCGCCGGCAATGGCGGGCACCTGCGAGTACACATGCTGCGCGTCGAGGCGCGGAATAACGCGGCTTTCTTCGACTGCTGGCCGAAATTGATTGCCGTCAACCTCTTGCGCGGAAGGGACCTCGTCGGCGCGGTTGCCGATGGAATCCGGGTCCATCTCGCTTTCGAAACGTTCGCGCCTCCCCTGCCGGGAGGGTTGCGGGTTCGGCGCAAGACTGCGGGTGAGCGGTGCGAGATCCTGGCGCAGCATCGATTCCAGCCAGCGCTCGGGTGCGGCGCGATAGAGCGGATCCTGAGCGGCCGTGCCGATGCTGCCACGCGGCCTTCCCTGCATGCGTGCGTGCGCAGAGGCAGTCATGGGCGAGCCAATCCGGCGCAGAGTCGGCGCTGGACGTCGTGCAAAGACGCCCGAGGGCTCGACCGCACGGCGACGCGCAAACAGCTCGGCAACTATCTCCGCGAGTTGCGCGCGATTCTGTGCTATCAGAGGAGTTTCATTGGGGCCAACGCCAGCCGTGACCTCGAGTGTCTGCGCAAAGCTGTTGGGCGCAAGGCCAATCCGGACGCGCGCGAACTCCATGCCATGCAGAAGGAATGCAAGCTCTGCAGTATTTCGCAGGCGCTGCTCCACGCGATCGTGCTCGTTCACGGGCACCAACTGCATGACTTGCTCGATGCCTGCGGCGAAACGTTCGCGCGCGGCTTGCTCATCGGGCAGATGGACCAAGCGGGTGCGCAGGTTCCCCTGATCGTTGGCGTCGCGCTGCGTCAATTCTTCGCTGCTCTGCTCGAACTCCCAGAGCTCCCACTTTGCTGCCTCGTCGTTCAGCCATGCCATGCGCGAGAGGGTGAGGGTGGCAGCGCCTCGCGGGATGATTACCTTCAGGCCCTGGTAGAGCCGCCGCCCGTCTGCCTGCTCGCGGCTATGATGCAACCACAGGATGCCCAGGGTGAGGATGCCGTCGATGGTGGTGGCGCTCTCCTGCTCGTTGACGCCGATCACGGCCCAGGCGGCGGTGCCACGCAACAAAGAGCCGCGGGTGTAGGCGGGACCGAAGCTGCGCTCCAGGTCCATTGCGGTGCGAAAGCCTTCGCAACTCCAATCCGCGAATTCGCGCGTGAGCGCACGTTCGAGCGTCTGCACATAGCGTTGGCGGGCGGTCTCGCGCGTGGTCGGCGTTCTGCGCTCGCGCGACGCCACCAGTTCCAGCAGCTTGCTCTGCGCGTGGCCGAAGCGTTGCGTGGCGAGGCGCAGGGTCTCGGATCGTTCCGTGACCGAGACGATCTGCCGGACGAGGTTGCGCTCTTCGCTCCACAGGTGAAGCGTGCAGCGTTCATGATCGGTGTTGAGCGCGGCTTTGGCGGAGCGCAGATCGAAGATGACCTTGCCGTCTTCGAGCACGGCAGCCTCGGGATGGAGCGCGAGGAATTCCTCTATCTGTTGGGCAATGTGACCGGCGGCCTGGGCGGGTTGCTGATCCGCGGAAGGAGCTCTGGGCGGGCGCATGAACCGAAGGGTAGCACCATCGCTGTCGCAGCGATGTGCGCAGGATCAGCGCGCTAAAGCTACCACCCCTTACGGGCGCGGAGGTGCGTGATGTGGGCGAGGTGGTGGCGGGCGTGCCAGGCGTAATGTATGACCACTTCTTCGACGGTGCAGGGGCCGCGCTCGGTATGTTTATAGCCGCGCTTCCACTGCGGCTCGGTAAGGGAGTGGAGCACGAGCACCCAGCGAGCGTGGATAGCCTCAATCAATTCCACGGACCACTCTGCCGGCGCGACGGAATCGGCGAGAGTTGCGAAGGCCTTCTCGTCATAGCCGTGGACGGTGGGCCAGTCCTCAGTGAGGGCGCGGCGGAGGCGGTAAAAGGCGATGCCGTGAGAGTCTGCGACGTGATGCACTACCTGCCGGATGGACCATCCACCCTCGCGGTAAGGGGTGTTCAGCTGAATGGTGTCGAGGTCGCGCAGGGCGCTGCGCAGATACTCCGGCATCTTTTCGAGAGCGTTGATCGCCGACTTGCGGTCCGCGATCGTAATGGTTGCAGGCGGCGTGAATTTGCCGACGGGGTAACGTGGGTCAGCCACTGGTGGCATGTGTAAATCCTTGATTTCGAGATGGAAACCGCAAAGCCTAACCCGATGTGTCACTGCGATTGTAGACGAAACATAACAATCGGATCGCGTCGCCCGCCGTGACCGAAATTACATCCAAGTCCATGTACTCTGAGGTTGAGGATTCGAGGGTACGAACAATTAAGTACGAGTTGGGGGATAAGAACATGCGGCTTGCGTTTCGGAGTCTCGGATTTGCACTTGCCATCATTTCCGCCAGCGGCTGTTCGCACGGCAGCGGCGCTATGCCCGGCGGAGACAAAGCGACGACGGCAGCGTCGTCTCCGTCCGCGAATCCAACCCCCGTTACCGGTGCCGTCGCTGGAGGCTTCCGCGGCTTCGATAGCAACGATTATCCCGGCGACGCAAGCATGGCGACGCTGCATAAGACGTTCGCGTTCGCGGGCTATTGGCTGACGAATCCTCCGGGAGAAACTTCCAATACATGGAAGGGGAAACGCACGCTGTTGCGGCAACAGGGGTGGGGCTTCCTCGCCCTGGCCAATGGCCGGCTA
>NZ_LMUT01000025.1:0-259562 GCF_009765785.1 Granulicella sp. L46 | reverse complement strand
CCCAACTTGCGCGCAAGGACGCCGCTGTGGCCATCGCCGCAGCACACAGCGAGGGTTTCCCGGCGCACACGATCATTTTCCTCGACCAGGAAGAGGGAGGGATTCTGCTGGATGAGCAAGCCGCTTACCTGCTCGCGTGGACGGAGGCGGTGGCGTCCAGTGACTATCGTCCCGGCGTCTACGCCAGTGGCCAACCCGTTCCTAATGGCCCCGGCCAGACCATCACAACCATTGAGGACATCCGCGGGCACGTCATCAAAAATCACCTGCATCCAATCGCCATGTTCGATGCGCAGGATACTTGCCCGCCCGCGCCGGGATGCACTGTGAATGCGAAGCCGCTGTCGAGCGCCGGCGTGATCACGCTCAGTCCGGGCGGCGAGCTGGTCGCGTGGCAATACTCGCAGTCGCCGCGCCGGCCGGAGCTGACACAGGCCTGTAGCAGCACCTACGCTGCTGACGGTAACTGCTATGCTCCCGGGGTTCCCACGGTTTTGCTCGACATGGATCTGGCCAATAGCGCTGACCCCTCGCACGGCCGCTAGAGCGCCGGCTCGATGAGCGCTTCCTGGTCGAGGTTCGCAACGGCGCGTCCCTCGCGGCGATCGCGCAAGGCGAGGAACGGTCGCTCAATGGTTACGTAGAAGAGAGCAGCGGCCGCGAGACAACTTACCACGAGAACGCCGACTGTCTTCCAATCACGCGCGTCCATCACCTTCGGAAGCCAGAGCACATCCAGATGCGCGATCTCCTTATGCGTGAGGTACAAGCTGTACGCGAGGGTAGCAACCAGCCTGGCGCCGGGTATGCGCACTCTTCCAAACCACGATCGCCTGTCGGCTGCAGCCATCACCAGCATGGCCAGCGCGATGGCCATCAGCGGAAACCCAATCACGGTGCCGGTGGGACCGAGGCGATCGGCAAAGATCCAAAGGGTAAGGGCCATCAGCGCGATGCCACCGCCGAGCAGCCAGTTTGCCCGCTTGAGGATCGCAGACCACCAGCCCGGGCGAAATATTCGCATCAGCGCCAGCGCCACGCCTGCCAGCAACCCGTCGAGCCGCGTATAGGTCGGATAGTAGATGCGTTCAATGTAACGCACACTGAAATCGTCGCTATCGCGGCCCATCGGCAGAAGAACATGGAAGTACTCGTAGCTGCGAATCGCGAGGCCGAGCGCGACGAAGAACGCCAGGACGGTGATGGTCTTCCAGGCCGCAGCTCTCCGCGATAGGACGAGCACGATCAAGGGCAGCAGCAGATAGAAGTGCTCTTCCACGCACAGCGACCAGACGTGCGAGAAGGCGTGGTTGACGGAGTAGTCGACGAAGAAGTTTTCGGTGAAGGTGAGGAACTGCCACAGCGGGGAGATTCCCGGGGCCTCACGCCACAGCGGCCAGAAGACATAGAGCGCCAGCACGACCAGATACGCCGGCAGGATCCGATAGGCGCGCTTGCGATAGAAATCAAGCAGCGAAATGCCTCGACCGTCACGCACGCCCTTAAGCAGTTGCGACCCAATCAGATAACCGCTGAGCACGAAAAACAAGTCCACGCCCATCCACCCGTAGCGCTCAACGGGACCGACTATGTCGGGTAGCAGACCATCCAGATGGAAGGCCATGACCACGATGATGGCCAGCGCGCGGAGAGTATCTAATCCCGGAAGCCGATTGGGGCCAGGAAGCCGGTTATTCGAGAATAAATTTGCAGTCAAGATGCGTTTGGTCACGTCGGAGTGGGGGTTTCGGGTGTTATAAGACTACAATTAGGTTAATGGCCTCCGCCCCAAACCTTCTTTCATCTGACGCCCCGGACCATAAGCGTTACTTCCTGACCCATCTCGGACTCACCGAGCGGCTTCTGGAACGCTGCCTCGGAGAGGCGCTTTCGGCAGGTGGCGAGTTCGCCGATCTTTACTTCGAAGCGGTCACCTCGACATCGCTGGGTATGGACGAAGGCATCGTCAAGACCGCTGCGCAAGGCATCAGCGTGGGCTGCGGGATTCGCGTTTTATCCGGCGAGCGGACCGGCTACGCCTACACTGACGACCTCAGCCCCGAGCGCCTGCTGAAGGCCGCGCGCACAGCGGCACTCATTGCCAACGGCCCGCAAACCCAGCGTGTGCAGGGCTTTAACGAGACGCGAACACCTTCGCTCTACCCTGTTACGGGCGTGACCGCGGACGCTGAGATCGCTGAGAAGCTCAAGCTGATCGAGCGCGCCAACAAGGCGGCCCGCGACTACGATTCCCGTATCACGCAGGTTAGGGCTTCGATTAATGACGAGCTGCGCCGGATTTTGATCGCTGCCTCCGATGGCACGTACGCCTCGGATACCCAGCCGCTAGCTCGCCTCAATGTCGCGGTCATTGCTAAAGACGCGACCAACACCGCGCGAGGCACCAGCGGCGGTGGCGGACGCATCACACTCGATTTCTTTGAGGGGAATAAGTCTCCTGAGCATTTTGCACGCGAGGCTGCGCGAACGGCCATCCTGCAGCTTGGCGCGATCGCGGCTCCGGCTGGCGAGATGGAAGTTGTGCTCGGACCGGGCTGGCCCGGCGTCCTCCTCCACGAAGCTGTCGGCCATGGCCTCGAAGCAGATTTCAATCGCAAGAAAACTTCAGCGTTTGCCGGACTCATCGGGCAGCAGGTTGCGTCATCGAAGGTGACGGTGGTCGACAACGGCCGCATGCCGGGCCGGCGTGGCTCCATCAACGTGGACGATGAAGGCAATGCCACGCAGGAGACGGTACTGATCGAGAAGGGGATCTTGCGCGGCTATCTGTCGGACAAGCTCAGCTCGCGCCTGATGGACATGCCGAACACCGGCAGCGGACGCCGCGAGAGCTATCAGTCAATCCCCATGCCGCGCATGACGAATACCTACATGCTGAACGGCGAGGATGAGCCCGGCGACATTTTGAAGTCGGTGAAGCGTGGTCTGTACGCTGTGAACTTTGGCGGCGGCCAGGTAGATATTACGAGCGGCAAATTTGTCTTTACGGCGAGTGAGGCGTACCTGATTGAGGACGGCGTCGTAACCGCGCCGGTCAAGGGCGCAACGCTGATCGGCAACGGGCCCGAAGCGCTGAAGTATGTATCGATGGTTGGCAATGATCTGGCGCTCGACGAAGGGGTCGGCACGTGTGGTAAGGCCGGCCAAAGCGTTCCTGTCGGAGTTGGCATGCCGACGATCAAGCTGGACCGCATGACGGTAGGCGGCACGGGTCACTAAGAATTTTTCGACTTAGAACTGCACACAGGACCAGAACTTCCCACGCACTCTCAACCGCAACAAGAAGGAAGACTATGGCTACCAAAGTTGCAATCACTCCTGAGAAGCTTTACGAGTGCGAAGTGAAACGCCGCCGCGTGCGCGCGGGCGGGGGCTATGAACCGTTCTGGAAGGTGAAGACTGTCGCCGATGCGATCCTCGATGGCGACACCGAGTTTCGCTGCAAGGAGTGCCACGGCCCGCTGAAGCTGCACAAGCGCCACACGCCTGGTGCTGTCTCGCACGTTGAGCACAAGCTGAAGAGCGACTCCGAGCACTGCCCGGTTGGCGCACGCTTCCATGCGGCCGCGGATGGCCGCGCAACCCGCTTGTCTGGTACGCCGGTAGCCTAAGCGGCTACGGGGCTGATGGGCGCTTGAGGAGATCACGTTGAGCACGACCGCAAACGCAGCGTACGCCACCGATCTGAAGCAGCTTGCCGAGCAGGCCGTCGCACGCGCTCTGGCGCTCGGCGCCACGGACGCCGAAGTGGTGGCCGTGGAGAGCGAAGAGTTCCACGTCAATGTGCGGCTCGGGCAGGTCGAGCAGCTAACCGAGTCGGGTTCGCGCGCGCTTGGTCTGCGAGTCCTGTTTGCTGAAGGCACAGGAAGCCGCACGGCCAGCACCTCCACCAGCGACCTCTCGCCTGAGGGGGTCACGCGCATCATCGAGTCGGCTGTACAACTCGCGCGCGTCACCGGCGTCGATCCCTTCGCTGGGCTTCCTGAGCGCGAGGCCTTCGGCTCCAATGATGTCGCCGCGCTGGCACTTTATTTCAATGATGTAGACGCGATCACGCCTGCCGAGCGCATCGAGATTGCTCGTGGCTGCGAAGCCGCTGCCATGGCGTATGACACGCGCATCCAGAACTCGTCGGGCGCAGACTTCGACGCCAGCACGCTGCGTCGTTTCATGACCAACTCGCGTGGATTCTCGGGCGAGTATCGCAGCAGTTACTGCGGCTTTTCGGTTACGCCGATCGCGCAAGATGCGAGCGGCGCCATGCAGCGCGACTTCTGGTACTCCTCGGCACGCACGGCGAAGTTGCTCGAAAGCCCTGAAGCCATTGGTCGGATCGCGGCGCAGCGCGCGCTTCGCCGGCTCGGCGCGCGGCCGGTTCCAACGCAACGCTGCCCCGTCGTGTTCGCGCCAGAAGTTGCGCGTGGCCTGATGGGAAACCTGCTGGCCGCTGCGGATGGCGACTCGATCTACAGAAATTCGAGCATGTTCTCCGGGAAGCTCGGCGAGCAGGTCGCGGGCGAGAACATCACGATGATCGACGACGGCACGATGGTCTTTGATCATGATTTAGAGGACGGGACGCACTTGCGCGTCGGAGGCTTCGGCACCTCGCCCTTCGACGGCGACGGCTTGCCAACGCGCCGCACAGTGGTGATCGAGCGCGGGGTCCTCAAGCACCTCATGCTGAACACCTACACTGCGCGCAAGCTCAATATGCAATCGACGGGCAAGGCCTCGCGCGGGCTGGCCGGCGCTCCCGGGATTGGTGGCGGCAATTATTTTCTAGAACCCGGCGTGCTTACGCCTGAGCAGGTGATCGGCGGCGTTTCCTCCGGGCTATATGTTCTGCAGACGATGGGCCACGGTGTGAACCTGGTCACCGGGGACTACTCTGTCGGCGCGAGTGGCCTGTGGATCGAGAATGGCGAGCTTGCCTACCCGGTCGAGCAGATCACGATCGCCGGCAATCTGAAAGACATCTTCCGCAACGTGGTCGCCATCGGCAACGATTTGGAATTCCGCGGCTCGGGCGCTGTACCGACAGTGCGCGTCGATGGCATGACGGTCGCCGGCAGTTAACTCCGCGTAACCTCTAAAATCCCGCAACGCGTCGAGAGTCCCGCAACCCGGCTAGAATCCAAGCTGTGGCCGTGCCCTTCGCTTTCGAACGCCGAGCAGAGTTCCTCCCCGAGAGCTCCGACGAGCTGCTGCGCAGCATTCCAGCGGCGCCTGGCGTCTTCGCATTGCGCGGCGCCGATCCTGCTGCCGAGCCCTACCTCACGCGCGCTGCAGACCTTCGTCGGCGATTGCGCCGGCTGCTAGCGCCCCCCGAGGTGCTCGATGAAAATGGCCACCCGGTGCCTTCGAAACGCCTGAATCTGCGTGCGCGGATTCATTGGATCGAGTGGACACGCACCGGCTCTGATTTTGAATCGACGCTCTTGCTCTATCGCGCCGCACGCTCTGCTTTTGGTCCCGAGGAAGCGCGGAAGCGGCTGCGGTTGCATGCGCCGTATGTCCTGCGCATCACGATGTCGCATCCGCATCCGCGTGTTTATTCCACCAATCGCCTCAGCAGGAAATCCCTCGGCGAATCCTTCGGTCCCTTCCATTCGCGCGCTGCCGCCGAACGAACTTGCGACGCCGTACTCGACCTCTTCCTGCTGCGCCGATGCTATGAAGATCTCGAACCTTATCCCGAGCACCCCGGCTGCGTGTATGGCGAGATGAACAAGTGCATGCAGCCATGCAAAGAGGGCAACCCGCAGGCCTGCACTCCCGAACAGTACGCGCGCGAGGCGCAGAGGGTCTTTGATTTCTTCCTCACCCGGGGGCAATCCCTGCTGGACGAAATCGGCGCCAAGCGCGACGCTGCCAGCGAAGCAATGGACTTCGAAGGCGCGGCCGCGCTGCATAAGCAGTGGGAGAAAGTCCGCGCAGCCTCGCTTCTTGCCGACGAGCTTGTTCGCCCCATCGACCAATTGCGCGCGCTGATCCTGCAGGAGGCCGCGCCGCTCGAGGATGAGCCGCGACCGGAAGCAGCCGCCGTCTTTCTCTTCGAGCACGGCCAGCTTTGCGGACCGGAGCGACTCTCAACGCTGGGGGTTCGCGCTGTTCGCGAGCAGACCGCCGTCGGCAGCAGTCTGTTCGCGCAGCCACTGATGCTCGCGCCGGTACCGCTCGAGTCCGAGCCTGAGGCTGCCGCACCCACTCTCTTGACGCCCGAAGATCGCGCCCGCGCTGCCATCGACGCGCTCGCCATGCACACCGAATCCACACCGGACATGGCCGAGTTCTGCGATTATCTCTCGCTACTCCGCCGCTGGTATTACCGACCGGAAAAGCAGCGCTCTGGCGAAGTTTTACTTCCGAATCCAGATGGCTCCTGGCCGATCCGCCGCCTCCTCAACGGAGCCGCACGCGTGGCGCTAGGGCCTCCCGCCCCAGTTGCACCTGCCGACCGCGAGGCCGCAAAAGCTCTGAAGACCAAGATCATCCATGCGGGCCGTGAGGGTGTCGAGCGCGAAGTTCCCGTGCTTCCGAAGCGCAGCCGTACGCGCAAAGCTGTCACGCCGGATGAGATCCTCTAGATCTCTTCCAGGAATCTGCCGATCAATTGTTCTGCTGACGTCAGTCGCTCAAACCTCGCATCCATCTCCACGTAAGCGCTCCCAAACTCCTCGCGAAAACGTTCAAAGTCTTGCAACGAGTCCCACCGGTCGAGGGTCACATAGCGGAGTGGATCTGCGGCATCGCGCAGCAACGTCGTGCCGCGAAAACCTTGTGCCCGCCGGAATAGCTCGGCCCAATCGCCAGCCGGACCATAGGCCGCGACGAACGCGTCCACATGCCGCTGCTCCACCGTGAACTGCCAGGCAATCGTATACACCGCCTCAGCATACGACAGGCGCGCCCACGCTGCTAAACTGAACTCCTGATGATTGAACTGGCATTTTCCATCCTGGCCGCAGACTTTGCGCATCTGGCCGACGAGATCGGCCGCGCGACCGCCGGCGGCGGCACCATCGTCCACGTCGACGTCATGGACGGCCACTTTGTCCCCAACATTACGTTCGGGCCGCCGGTCGTCAAGGCTATTCGGCCGGTCACCAGCCTGCCGCTCGATTGCCACCTGATGATCGAGAACCCCGACGAATTCATCCCAGCCTTTGCCGAGGCGGGCGCCGACATGGTGTCGGTCCAGGTCGAGGCCTGCCGCCATCTGAACCGTACGCTGCAGCTGATTCGGGACCACGGCATGCTTCCGGGCGTGGTGATCAACCCTGCCACGCCGGTCGAGATGCTCTCGGAAGTCCTTTCGATGGTGCATCATGTGCTGGTGATGAGCGTGAATCCGGGCTTTGGCGGCCAAAAGTTTCTCCCGCGTTCGGTCGAGCGGATTGCGCACCTGCGCCGCCTTCGCCACGAGCTGGGCCTGAATTATCGGATCGAAGTTGACGGCGGGATCGCTCACGATACGGTGGCGAGTGTCGTCGAAGCAGGAGCGGACATGCTCGTCGCCGGGTCCGCCATCTTTCAACCAGGCAAGACTGAGGAGAACGCCCGCGACTTCCTGCGCGTAGCCCGCGCGGCAAGCTAAACAGCAAACGAAGAAACCGACCCCACGGATGCGGTCCTGGCACTTCGCCAGATAGAATAGAGACTGGTCTTGACGCCGCCGCAGGGAAGATGGAATTGGTGGTATCCACCGCACAATGGATGGAATTCGCGGCCACGCCGCAGAGCAGATGGAGTTTTGATGGGCATGAAGATTCGCAGTTTTTCCCCCAGCAACCAGATGGGCCTGCTCGCGGGCCTCGCGGTTGCTGCGCTATTGGCTGGAACCCCCGCGCTGAAGGCGCAGGACGCGACCACGGCATCGCCCGTTGACCAGAACGCCCAGACTACGCCGACAACGACAGCCCCGCCCGCGCAGGCTGACGTCACGCTGAGCAACACGCCGGTCAAGAAGAAGAAGCCCAAGATCGCCAAGTCCGAGCGCGTCGTGGCGACCAAGGACACCAAGGCCGAGCAGAAGAAGGAAGCCAAGTACAACCCGCTGATCGGCAAGGATCAGCAGCTGCCGGATAAGCAGCTGTATGACAAGGCCGTGGCGCAGATTGCCAGCGGCCACTACGATATTGGCCGCCTCGACCTCCAGACCCTGCTCGATACCTATCCTGACTCGCAGTACATGATGCGCGCCAAGCTCGCAGTTGCGGACGCCTGGTACAAGGAGGGCGGCAGCGCAGCGCTCACTGAAGCTGAGCAGGAATATCGCGACTTCATCACCTTCTTCCCCAACGTGCCCGAAGCCGCGGAAGCGCAGCTGCGCATCGGCGACATTTACTTCAAGCAGATGGACGTTCCGGACCGCGACTACTCCAAGGCGACGCATGCTGAGGCGGAATACCGCACCATGCTCAAGCAGTATCCGGATGCGCCGAAGCCGATTCTCGACGACGCCCGTCAGAAGCTTCGCGAGGTCCAGGAGGTTCTGGCCGATCGTGAAGCCGATCTGGGCGCTTTCTACGCGACCCACGCCAACTGGCCCGCCTCGATCGCGCGCTACCAGACGGTGGTGGATACCTACCCGTTGTATAGCCACATGGACGATGTGCTGATCGGCATTGGTGATGCGTACGAGGCGGAAGCAGCCGTGGTCCGCAGCGAGGTTGTCTGCACCAAGAAGCTACCGCCCGGAACCCGCTGCCTTCCTGAAGGCGCCAAGGGACGCCTGCTGGAGGACTACGACAGCAAGGCTGCCGAGGATTACCGTCGCGTCGTGCTGTACCACTCCGCTGCTCCTCACGTGGAGGATGCTAAAGAGCGCCTCACCGGCATGAACTTGCCGATTCCTACTCCCACCAAGGAACAGGAAGCGTTGAGCGAGGAGCTTGAAAGCAGCCGCGCGCAGTACAACCTGCAGAAGCGCATCGAACTTCTCTTCCTTCGCGAGCCGGATACCGTTACCGCAGCTCGAATGGGCATGCCAACGCTTCAGGATCCGACGCCGACTACGGCGCCCGTGGTCATGAAGGAGTTGATGGCGGACTACAGGGACGCCTTCGATCCGAATCCTGGCGCCAAGCAGCCCGTGGCGGCCGCTTCTACACCGGCGGCGGGCGGCGAGAAAGAAACCTCCGCAGCACCGGCGGCACCCGCAACGGCTGCGGCACCCACGCTTGAAGATGTACCCAGCGAGAGCGGCGGGGCAGCAGCAGATAACGCTGACAAGACCGTCACTGTGGTTGAGCCTGGATCCACACCGACCCCGAGCGACTCCGGCACCGGTATCGGCGCGGAAGTCGTAACCCCCGGCAGCGAAGCTCCTGCAACCGGCACGGGGGCCAGCGACCGGCCCGCCGCCACCGGCGCCCAGGATCCAAACTACGGTCTGCCCATGCCTAAGGCGGCGAACACAGCGTTGCCGCCAGTCGAAAAGGCTGCGGATGCTCCCGATCAGGTGAATGAGGCGGAAGGCCACACAACCGCTCCGGGCGCGACACCCCCTCCCCCCACGGCCAATGGCAAGAAGAAGAAGACCAAGGCCCCCAAGGAAGACAAGAACGACGAGAGCTCCAGCAAGAAGAAGCCCAAGAAGGGTCTGGATAAGCTGAACCCGTTCTAGTCGATACCATTTGGTCTGCTGTTGTCTCTTATGCGTAAAGCCCTCTATAGAAGAGGGCTTTACACTTTTTGGGGTCTGTAGTGATCAGCCTGCAGTGGTCGAATGCGTCCGGATTAGGTGACCGGCTTGCGAGCTTTCTTCTTGCGGGGTGACGGCTTTGGAGCGATGCGGGAGACGACTTCTTCGAGTTCTGCGAGGCGTCGTTTCATTTCCGCAACTTCCTCGGCGCCGACTGCCGCTATGGGCGGGGTGCGGGGGGCTTCCGCGGCGCGATCGGTCGCAGTCGTGCGGGTGGGAGCCGCGCCACCACGGCGTCCGACCGGCTGTCCCGACATGAAGTCGAACGGATTCACTGGCGGGGTCATCACGCGGTACGTGTCTTGATAAAAGTCGAGGATCGACTTCATGTACTTGAGGGTGCCTTCCTGGCCCGCCTTCCCCGACGCAATGACCATCTGTCGCAGAACATCCATGGGGAAGTTGGAATCCGTTGTCTTGGCATCCTCAACGATGATCTGGGTCAGGATCAGACGTGTAATGTCTTCGCCGGTGGCGGCGTCGACCACCTTTACATCCTCGCCGCGCTGCAGCATTTGAGCCACCTCATCGAGGTTCACATAGCGGCTGTTGGTCGTATCGTAAAGGCGCCGGTTTTCGTACTTCTTGATGAGAACAGCTTTAGTCTCCATATATTTTCCTATCTTACCCCTTGACACGCTTTCAATACGGAGTAGCATTGGTTCATGCTGCACTGCAGCATATATCGCAGCAGGCAGTCTTGAGGAGAATGATATGGCCCGTAAAGTCACCAGCGTAGAAGATAAGCAGACAGAGGTAGCCGAAACCATCACAGCCGTATACACAAAGAACGTGGAGCGTCTCGCGGAAGCGCAGAAGAATGGCCTCGACCTGGCCCTGCAGCAGAACACCGATCTCATTGGCGCGTGGAAGAAGATTGCCCAGATCGTACCGGGCACCCCCGTACCCAGCGTTCTCGATCTGATCGGCAATGCCTTTGGACAATTCGTCGACCTGCAAAAGGGCGCAATCGACCTCGCTCTGGAACAGAGCCAGACACTGACCGCGCTTGCCAATGAACGGATCAACTCGGTTGCGAGCGCAACCGATGCCGTAACGACGTTCGTACACGAATCCGTGGAACGCGCAGCCGTGGCACAGAAGAGCGCGATTGAGTTCTCGGCCGCGCAGACCAAGACGGTTATCGACACATTCAAGAAGCAGTCTGGCGTAGCAGGAACTCCAGCCGAGGCAGCTGCCGATTCGATGCAGCACGGATTCGATACCCTCGTCGAAAGCCAGAAGAACATATTGAACTTCGCTTCGAGGCGGAGCGCGTAAACCCTTTGATTTGAGGGTTGCTTACCTGAAAGCAGCCCGGCGCAGGAACCACAGCAACGTGAACGTGGTCACTGCTCCGGGGCTGCCATCGGGTATAGGCTCGACGCATTGAGTGGAGGAATTTGATGAGTGAAGCAGAGGCGGAAGCCACGAAACAGCAGGATCCTACGGAGAAATTCCGCGAATTGCGGGATGCATATCTGGAAATCTGGTCGAAGAACCTGATCGAAACGGTCAACAGTGAAGGCTATGCAAAGGCATCCGGTGCGGCGTTGGATGGATTTCTGGCCGTTGCTGCTCCGTTAAAGGAGCCAACAGAGAAGGCGATGTTGAAGATGCTCCAACAGCTCAATATGCCCACGAGCGCCGATTTTATGGGCCTGTCGGGGCGATTCGCGAATGTTGAACTGCTACTGGACAACCTGGATGCCAAGCTGGACCGCATCGAAAAGCTACTCGACAGCAGCAAGCCGGCTACGTCCGCGAAAGCCAGGGCTCCAAAGGCTGCCAGGAAGACCACACAAAAGCAGACAGCGCTTCGGGCCGGTGGAACTTCTAAGCGCACCACGACTGCCAAGCCAGTGCGGCGCAATCCGAGAAAGGTAACAAGGTAGACCATGCTACAGGCACCGGTTGCAATGGACCAGTTCACTATTCTTGAAGAGCAGTTGAAGACCGTCACCAGGGTGATGACCTCGAAGGCGCCTATCGCCCAGACACCCAAGGAATTGGTTTGGACGCTGAATAAGGCGAAACTCTACCGCTACATCCCCGCTGTCCCCGAGAAGGACCGCCACCGCATTCCCCTGTTGTTGATCTTTGCGCTGATGAATCGACCCGATATTCTCGACCTTCGGCCCGGTCATAGTTTCGTCGAGTACCTTGTCGGACAAGGCTTCGACGTGTACTTGTTGGACTGGGGCGTTCCGGGTCCTGAGGACAAACATCTGAAGTTCGACGACTACACGCTGGAGTACATGCCCAGGGCAATTCGCAAGATTAAAGCCCTATCAGGCGTTGAGGAAGTGAGTGTTCTTGGATGGTGCATCGGCGCGATTCTGACGACAATTTACGCTGCTTTGAGACCCGACGACGGTCTGCGTAACCTGATTCTGCTGACCGCACCCCTCGACTTCTCACAAAAAGAGAAATTGACTTTCGGCCGCATGACCGATGAGAAGTACTTTGATGTTGACAAGGTTCTCGCAACGTTTGGCAACATGCCCCCGGAAATGATCGACTACGGCGCCAAGGCACTAAAGCCGGTCGAGAACTATATCGGGAACTATCTCAAGCTTTGGGACAATCTCGATAATCCTCAGATCGTTGAGAACTGGCATGCCATGTACACCTGGGTCAGCGACAATATTCCGATGGCAGGAGGGGCCTTCCGGCAACTCATCGTCGATTTGTATCGCAACAACCGATTGATGACGGGCGAACTTATGATCCGTGGCGAACGAGTAAATTTGAGCCAGCTGCGGGCCAACCTCTTGACCGTCATCGCAGAGGGCGATCACATCACGCCGCCTTGCCAGTCAGAGACTCTCCTGGCCAAAGTGGGCAGTCGCGACAAGGAAGTTTATCGCGTCCACGGAGGCCATATCGGCATCATGGCTGGTAATAGCGCACACAAACGCACCTGGCCGCACATCGAGCAATGGCTCGCACCGCGCTCCAATTGATAACGGCCGGTAGTCTAATTTCCGACTGCCGGCCGTTGTTACTTAGTTCCGCCGCTTAGGAATCACTTCTATTTCTAGTTGAGTGCTTCAAAGATCACCGCAATGCCCTGTCCTCCGCCGATGCACATGGTGACCAGGGCGTAGCGGCCACCGATGCGGCGCAGTTCATGGAGCGCTTTTACGGTCACAATCGCGCCCGTCGCTCCCAGCGGATGTCCCAGCGAGATTCCGCTCCCATTGGGATTGGTCTTTGCAGACGGGAAACCAAGCTCGCAAACAACAGCCAGGGCTTGCGCGGCAAAGGCTTCGTTCACTTCAAAAACGTCTATCTGATCTGCGGTCAGCCCGGTTCGCTTGAATACCTGCCTGACCGCCGGGATGGGACCGATGCCCATGTACCCAGGTTCTACCCCGGCTACGGCATAATCGACCAGTTTCGCCATCGGCTTCAGACCGCGCTCCTCGGCGGCTTGGCGATCCATCAGAACAAGGGCTGCGGCGCCGTCGTTAATGCTGGAGGAGTTGCCAGCCGTTACAGTGCCATTCTTATCAAACACTGGTTTCAGCTTCGCAAGGTTCTCGAGTGTCGCGTCCGCTCGAGGCGATTCGTCCGTGGCAAACTGCTTCGTGCCGCCCTTTATCTTGACTTCGATGGGCACGATCTGGTCCGTGAATTTACCGCTTTGGATCGCGTCCAGAGCGCGTCGGTGGCTCTCAACCGCCAACTCATCCTGGGCTTCCCGGGTTATTTTCCACTTGCGAGCAACATTCTCGGCGGTAACACCCATGTGAACGCCCTCGAACGGATCAGTCAGCGCCCCTACCAGCGCGTCCACGGCGGTGGCATCGTTCAGGCGTGCTCCCCATCTCATGCTGGGAAGCCAGTATGGCGCCCGGCTCATGGATTCTGCGCCACCAGCCACCGCGGCTACAACATCACCATGAACAATGATCTGCGCTGCGGCAAGAATCGCCGACAGGCCGCTGCCGCAGAGGCGATTGAGCGTCAGGGCTGAAGTCTCAATCGGCAGACCTCCGTTCAATGCCGCCACCCGCGCAAGATACATATCCTTTGCGTCGGTATGGATCACATTACCGAAGACACAGGCGCCGATTTCGTTTGGAGCAAGTCCCGAACGTCGGACAGACTCGCGTGTGACCGCCGCTGCCAACTCGGTGGGCGGTATGTCCTTCAATGCGCCGCCGTACTTGCCAACTGCCGTGCGTACCGCACTCAAAACCACAACTTCCCGGTTCATCAACTTAGTTCCTCCCATATGCCGATTACATTCGCAAGAGAGGCGTCAGGGAGGGGGCTCGTCTCGAGCAGGGTGATCCGGGTCGCAAGTCCCAATGGTATCGGGCGCCCCTAACTATACCTTCTAAGGGATCAGAAGTCGGTGTACCAGCGCACCGTCGACTCCAAAGCCGCATTCATCGTCCGGCCCGAGAGCAGATCTGCAGTTGACCTGTCCTTGCAAACAGGCTGCTGCTAAAAATGCATCCCACCGCCGCAGATCAGGACCTCGCCGGTAACGTAGTCCGACAGGGGAGAACAGAAGAAGAGAACTGCGCCGGCGGCCTCATCCGGTGTTCCAAGGCGTCCCAGGGGACACGAATTCTTCATCGCCTCCAGCATGGTTGGCTGGACGCCGAGTCGAATCTCGTGGCCATGCATTTGAAGGTTTGCATTGTCGCCATTCAGGGGCTGCGCCAGCCGAGTCTCGATCAGACCAAAGCCAACCGCGTTGACGTTTACGTTGTACCTGCCCCACTCCTTGGCCAACGTTTTGGTCAGGCCAATCACACCCGCCTTCCCTGACGAATAGCCTGATTGTCCAGGATTTCCGTCGGTAGCAGCAATGGAAGTGATGTTTACGACCTTGCGCATCACTCGCCGGCCGCTCGCCGATTCGCTCTTTGCGGTCTCCCGAATGTACTCGGAAGCCGCGCGCAGAATCCGGAACGGCGTCACCAGGTGAATGTCCAACATGGCTTGAAACTGTTCGTCAGTAGTCTTCTGGATCACGCTGTCCCAGCTGTAGCCAGCATTGTTGACGATGATATCAATCGAACCAAAGGCGCCCAGAACAGCGTCGACGACGGCCTTTGGTGTGGAGGGGTCCGTCAGATCTCCGGTTATGTGGCGGACACGGTCGGGATGCTTGAGATCCGCTTCTGCCTCCAACAGCAGACCTTCGTCCATATCGTTCAGCATGACATTCGCGCCAGCCGCTGCCAGACGTTTCGCGATCGCTCGACCGATTCCTCGGCCGGAACCGGTAACAAGTGCGGTCCGGCCTTGCAGGGTAAACGGCGCCTGTGCGGTATCCGCCGCCACTGCAGGCTTGTCAGTACCACGTGAACTTTGGCTATCCAGCGTCAAGGACATCTTTACGATCCTCCTGGTGTGTCGGGCGCCACAAACAACGCCTCCCAACATCTGTATTATATATGCACTGCAGCATTTTAGGTTGCAATGCAGCATAGTTATGCTGCGTTGCAACGAGTCAGCACGGCAGAACGCGACACCGTGTCGCCGTGTATTGCTGTCCGCAAAAAGGGCAGTTGCGTAGAGGAGTCAAAATGGCACGAGTGGCATTGGTTACGGGCGGCACACGAGGAATAGGGGCGGAGATCAGCATTGCATTGCAAACGGCGGGAAGAACGGTTGTCGCGACCTATGCAAGCAATGATCAGGCAGCGGAGGCGTTTTCGAAAGTTACCGGGATCAAGGTCTACAGATTTAACGCGGCCAAGTTCGAGGAATGCAGCGACGCACTGAAGAAAATCGTCGCTGAAGTCGGCCCCATAGAAATCCTCGTGAACAATGCTGGAATTACCCGCGATGGGACGTTGCAGAAGATGGACCGCGACATGTGGGATGCGGTCATCGACACCAACCTCGGCTCCTGCTACAACCTCTGCAAACTCACGTTTGACAGTATGCGCAACGCGAAGTTTGGACGCATCGTGAGTATCGGCAGCGTGAACGGGCAGGCGGGGCAATACGGCCAGGTGAACTATGCTGCGGCAAAATCCGGCATTCACGGATTCACCAAGGCCCTGGCACAGGAAGGCGCGCGGTTTGGCATTACAGTCAACGCGATTGCACCGGGTTACGTTGACACGGAAATGGTGCGGGCGGTGCCGCCTGAGGTCCTGCAGAAGATCATTGCGCGCATACCGGTGGGCAGACTCGGCAAACCCACGGATATCTCTCGTGGGGTGGTATTTCTCACCGCTGACGATTGCGATTTTGTGACGGGATCCACGCTGTCGATCAACGGCGGCCAGCACATGTATTGAGCATGGAACCAGGCACCGCGCGCGACAGGCTGTGTACCGCCCACGAATTCTTAGGGTCTGATCGTGGACTCTACCTGAACGAGTCGACGCTTCCCTGAGCCTCTCGGATCCGCATCTCCGAATTCTTCAACAAAGAATCAAAGCTCGGATGTTCGCGTAACGGACGCAGCCACATATCCGCGTTGAGGGTCTGTGGCGCGCAAATAAACCCAGCCTCCGCCGCTCCCACAAGAGCACTCATAGCAAGGTCTCGTTCCCCGATTCTGCTGTAATGTCGTGCAAGATATAAGAGAATTTCGGGCTCGCGAGTGGTGTCCGCGGCTTCCATTAACGTGACGGCATCTGCGGACCTACGCTCAAGAACGGCCAATAAGGACGCCATGAGCGCGGTCATCAGCTTGGATAAAGACATTCGGTCAAGCCGTTCCCGGAGCAGATCAATTGCGCGTTGCTCATCACCCAAAGCAGCCCATGCCGCAGCATCGAGGTAGTAGGCGGCGCGCCCGCCATACGTCTCGATTGCCGACTTATACTGACCCGCAAGAAATAACGTGTGAGCGATGCTCGTAGCGACGGCCGGGTCCATTTTGACCGCCCGTTTGTGCGCCTCGATCGACTCCTCAAGCATCCCGCAAAATCGAAATACTTGAACCAGGCTGGCGAGTGACTCCGGCTCGCCAGGATGACGCTGAAGACGTTCCAATAGGCGACACATTGCCTCCTTCGCATGCCCTGTATCCACTTGCAGAAACGTATAAAACTGGTGGGCTGCAGCGAGGTCGGGATCAATTGCGAACGCCCGTTGAAATGACGCATAGGCAAGTTCAACATTCGCGGGCGAGTGACCGGCGAATTTATCGAAAAACCAGCAGCATCTTCCTAGCATCGCCCACGCAGATCCAAAGTTGGGATCTTCTGCAAGACAAGTCCAGCACAAATCCCGCGCGAGAGATACCGACTCCAGGGAACGTTGAGCCGTCAGTTCTTTAGCTCGCGCGAATCTCTCGAAAGTCGCTCTTGCCACGCCAGGCTCGCTTTCTACGGGCAACTCAAACCTGTAGCCGTGTTTCGAGACGGTTCGGATCGTGTTCCGGCCAACAATCTTTCTCAAGGAGACAATCGTGTTCGTGAGGTTCGCTTCGCTTACATGAACAGATGGCCACAGGATGTTGATCAGTTCCTGCTTGCTGACAAGATGTTGAGCGCGACGGACCAGACAGAGGAGAGCATCGAACGCTTTGGGCTGAAGCGCGATGGGGGTATTGGCTCGCTTGAGGAGCCGGTCGCGAGGATGAAGTTCAAAGTCACCAAACCGATACGCGGTATCGACGGAGCTTTGATTTTTCTTTGAAAATCCCTGTGGCATATGTGAGCTTAAACACTCGAAATCAAGCCTACACTGCTCCTGAGAGAAACCAACGAAACCCAATCGTTGGCTCCTAAGTTCATCGAAACGCCGGATCCCCGTCATCACGTTGTCATTCGTTACATGGAGGAAATAAGTGAATCGCTCGCGACATATTGGATTGGCCGTTCTCCTGTTCGCCCTCATTGCTGTCCTAGCTCAACCGGCGGCATTTTCCCAAGCGACTCTATCCCCAGATGGGACCGTCACGCACCCCTTTCGCGACAGTCAGCACGATTTTGATTTCCACTTTGGTACGTGGGAGACACACATCAAGCGGCTCGTCCATCCGTTGTCGGGCTCAACTACCTGGGTCGAACTGAATGGGACTGTCACCGTGCGGAAGATTTGGAATGGGCGAGCGAATCTCGAGGAGATCGATGCGAGCAACGACACGATGCATCTTCAGGGACTGACCCTATTCCTCTACAATCCAGAGTCCCATCAGTGGAGTCAGACGTTCGCCAACATCAACGACGGAACCTTAAGTGAACCGCCTCTGATCGGTGAATTCAAAGACGGGCGTGGTGAGCTTTATTGCCAGGACACATTGAATGGCAGAAGCATCCTCGTCAGGTTTGTGTGGTCGGATATCACGCCGGACTCGCACCATGTAGAACAGTCGTTTTCCGATGATGGAGGGAAGACCTGGGAACCAAACTTTATCGCGGATCTGACACGAGTAAAGAAATGATTGGACGGAATTCATGGAAGGATTCGCACGTGCTCGACAATTAAGCGCGAAAGGTCAAAAGCTGTGCAGGAGAAACTCTCTCACGCTCGCCAGCACCTTCTCTCGCATCCGTGGCTCTGGCAGCATCCGCGCGATTTCAATCGTCCCGACCATCGTTGAAAAGATACAAAAGAAAGCGCGCTCTTTGTCCGCAATTCTTCTGCCAGGCATAAACGGAAGCATTCGACTCTTGTATTTCTTCAGTTCCTCGAAAATCTGGGGCTTCATCGCCTCATCGGCCCTCGCCAACTCGGGCCCAAGAGCTGCCAGGGGGCATCCGGATTCGACGTGGTCGCAATATTCAGGGCTCAGGTAGGTCTTCACGATCGCCTTCCATGCCGTCCCGGGCGGGGACTGCTCGCCGGCGTGGGTAAGGCGGTCGGCTATTTCCTTAAATGCCTCGCTCAGCGACTCCAGGAGCAGCTGGTCCTTGCTTCCGAAATGCTTGTAAAAACCTCCGTGGGTCAAACCGGCGTCGTGCATTACAGCTGAAACTGCGGCACCGGTTATCCCTTCGGCGCGAACCCGCCGCGAGGCGTCTTTCACAATCTTCTGATGGATTTCTGCCTTGTGCTCGGGCCCGTAGCGCATAGCTAATTATAGGATGCTGACAATCATCCCACGGGACAATTCGCTCACCACGCCACCTATGTGAAGAAATTCTGCACCCATAGGATGATGCACATAATCCTATGGGTAAAGGAGGCCAAATGCCACCACAAATGCTCTTCCCAATACAACTCGTTTTAGGTTATGTAGCGTGCTTGCTTTGTTTCAGCGTGTACATCCTGCCCAGGCTTAGGTCGATGGAACGGATTGAGGCGCATCGCGTCATCGCCACGTTCCACAGCTTCCGCTTCTTCGGACTCGTCTTTATCCTGCCAGGCGTCGTCGGCCCCAATTTGCCCGGTGGGTTCGCCACGTTCGCCGCCTACGGCGACTTTGCAACCGGAGTCCTCGCAATTGTGGCCCTCCTCACGGTCAGGGCGCGTCCGCTTTTTGGGCTGTTTGTCGTCGCCTTCAATTTCGTTGGAATGGTCGATATCCTCCTCGACTACTACCACGCCGTCAAGTTTGGCCTTCCTGCGCTTGCGGGTCAGTTAGGTGCCGGATACGCGATACCCATCATCTACGTACCAATGCTGATGATCACGCACATCGCCGCTTTCTATTGGCTGATGCGTCCGCAGCCCAAGGCGGCTCCTACCCTCACCGGCAGTACGACCGAATCCTAACTGCCGTTTTTTTTTCTATCCTGCAGTGCGCTGCGCTCGATCCTTCGGCTTCCTGCTACCCTTAAAGCTTATGAGTCAGGAACTACCCAAGGCGTACGATCCATCGCTGATTGAAGAGAAGTGGTCCAAATTCTGGGTCGACGAGAAGATCTTCTCCGTCCCCACCCCGGCCGACGCAAGCACCATTAAACCCTTCGTCCAACTGCTGCCGCCGCCCAACGTTACCGGCCGCCTGCACATCGGCCACATGCTTGAGCACACGCAAATGGACATCCTCACGCGCTGGCGTCGTATGTCCGGCGACACTGCCGTCTGGGTTCCTGGAACCGATCATGCGGGCATTGCGACGCAGATGATGGTTGAGCGCCAGCTCGCTGCCGAGGGAAGCCCCAACCGAAAGACGCTGGGACGCGAGGCCTTCACCGAGCGCGTATGGGAGTGGAAGCAGCAGTACGGCTCGGCCATTACCGAGCAGATGAAGCGGCTCGGCGCATCCGTTGACTGGTCGCGCGAATACTTCACCATGGACGATCGGCTTTCGGTCGCAGTGAAAGAAGCGTTCGTTCGGCTGTGGGAGCAGGGCCTCATCTATCGGGGCGCGTATATCGTCAACTGGGATCCACAGATTCAGACCGCCGTCAGCGATCTCGAGGTCGACTCCGAAGAGCACGTCGGCAAGCTCTACACCATCCGCTATCCGTTAGTCGATGGAACAGGCTCGATCACCATCGCGACCACTCGTCCCGAGACGATGCTGGGTGATGTCGCGGTCGCCGTTAACCCAACTGACGAACGGTACGTCGCACTGATCGGTAAGAAGCTGATTCTTCCACTCGTTGGACGCGAGATTCCTATCGTCGCCGACGACTGGGCCAATCCCGAGTTTGGCACGGGCGCCGTCAAGGTCACGCCCGCGCACGATCCCAACGACTTCGCCATCGGACAGCGCCACAACTTGCCGAACATCACCATCTTCGATCAGACCGCGCATGTCGATCTCCCCGGTTCGCCCTTCCATGGCCTGGATCGCTTCGAGGCACGCGAGCGCATCGTCGTCGAGCTCGAATCCATCGGCGCTCTCGTCGAGATCAAAGACCATCCAATGACGGTCCCCATCTCGCAGCGCACCGGCGTCATCATCGAGCCACGCCTCTCCATGCAGTGGTTCATCAAGATCCAGCCGCTCGCCGACAAAGCCATCGAGGCAGTCGAGAAGGGTCACATCACCTTCACGCCGGACAACAATCGCAAGACCTACATGGAGTGGATGACCAACATCCACGACTGGTGCATCTCGCGACAGCTGTGGTGGGGCCATCGCATTCCAGCGTGGCACTGTAAGGCGTGCGGATGCATCACCGTCTCTCGCGATATCGCGACAGCCTGCAGCGGTTGCGGCATCACGGACATCCACCAGGAGACCGACGTCCTCGACACGTGGTTCTCCTCCGGCCTGCTGCCCTTCACCGTCTTCGGCTGGGACGGTAGCAACGATCTCACGCCAGACCTGGCCGCCTTCTATCCCACGCAGCAGCTCGTCACCGGCTTCGACATCCTGTTCTTCTGGGTAGCGCGCATGATCATGCTCAGCTGCCATTTCATGCTCGACGTCCCCATGCCCGACGGCAGTCCGCGCACGCTCGCCGACGCCGTACCCTTCCGCAACGTCTACATCCACGCGCTGGTCCGCGACGCCGACCGCCAGAAGATTTCGAAGACCAAGGGCAACGTCATCGACCCCATCGAGATCGTCACGAAATACGGCACCGACGCCGTCCGTTTCACGCTCGCCGCGCAAGCCAGCCCCGGCACCGACATCGCTTTCAACGAAGCGCGCACGGAAGGTTATCGCGCCTTCGCCAATAAGATCTGGAATGCCGCCCGCTTTCTGCAGATGAACATCGACCGCGGCCGAGAAGCCGGTTACAAAGTCTCGCTCGAAAGCCACGATTCAGTCTCCATCGAGCTTCCCGAGCACACGCCTCTCGAAACCCGCTGGATCTTCTCCCGACTCTCCACCGTCTCGGACAGCGTCGCACACTCGCTCGCCGACTACCGCTTCGACGAAGCAGCCAACTCCGTCTACCAGTTTTTCTGGGGCGAGTTTTGCGATTGGTATCTCGAGCTGGTCAAGCTTCGTATGGATTTCTTCCCCGACGAAAACGGTATCTTTAAGCCGCATAGCGACGTCGCTGCCATCACGCTCAACGCCCTCGTCAGCGTCTTCGAGGCCGCGCTGCGCCTGCTCTCGCCCTTCATGCCCTTCCTGACCGAGGAGCTCTGGCATGCGCTTTATACAAGCGTCGGCACTCCCAGCCCCGCGCAGTCTATCGCTCTCACGCACTATCCGCGTGCCGAAGACTTCGCCGCCGACGAACCCTCGGTCCTCGCCATGACGACCCTGCAAGATCTCATCGTCACCATCCGCGGCCTGCGTAAAGAGCTTGCCGTCCCCGAAAAAGAGTCCACGCCCATCCAGATCCACGCCAGCGCCCAAATCTACGGGCTCGCTCACGCCAACGCCGACATGCTCTCCCGTCTCGCCCGCGTCGACGCCGTCGAGCCAGCACTCGCAACTCTCACCGGCAACAACGCCCGTTCGACGTCCGCCTTCGATGTGGCCATCCTCTACGAGCGCCAGATCGATGTCGCTGCGGAGCGCGAGCGCATCACGAAGGACCTCGCCAAATACAACAAGGGCCTTGAAGCCGCCGACAAGCAACTCGGCAACGAAGGCTTCATCGCTCGCGCCCCAGCGCACATCGTCGAAGGCCTGCGCAAGCAGCACACCGAAACGCTCGCGCTGAAACAAAAGGCCGAAGCCGCTCTCGCCGCCCTACCGGCCGAGTAGCTTCTTAAGTGTCGGTTGCGCGTCCAATAATCCGTAGAACGCGTTTCACGAAGCGTCGCGCAAACCCGAAACCCGCTACAAACCTGGAGTACTCCAATGCCCTTCCCAATCAAAACCTGCATCATCTGCGAAGAAGAATTTGAACTGAAACCGGACAAGCCTGGTTACGCCAATCGCTGCCCGACCTGCTCCACGCCGGAAGCAGCCGAACTGATTGCGCAGCACCCCGCCGCCACGACTGACCGCGAGGCCAACGCTGCGCGACGCGATGCCATGCGCAACCTGTTATATCGCAAAGACAGCTAGCGACCTGGCTATCTTCTTTTCAGCAAAGAAGATATTTCAGAGGCAGGCACCCGGTCTCGCGCCGTCGGCATCCATACTCATGTGCCGACAAAGAAGCCGAAGAACCAAGCGATTGCCTTCGCGGATCGATCCCGCGTCCTCGAGCAGCAGCGCCGCCAGAAGATGGCGCGCAGCGTTCACGCGTATGTCCGCGGCAATACGATTCAGTTTTACGAGTGGCTCTCCCACGCCCGCAAAGGTTCCATCCCCCAAGGGCCGCTCGTCTGGATCTGCGGCGACTGTCATGTCGGCAATCTCGGCCCGGTAGCCGGCGCCGACGGCCGCGTTGAGATCGAGATTCGCGACCTCGATCAGACAGTGATCGGCAACCCCGCTCACGACCTCATCCGGCTCGCGCTCTCGCTCGCGATGGCGGCGCGCGGCAGCGATCTTCCCGGTGTCACGACCGCGCAGATGGTCGAACACATCATGCACGGCTATCAATCTGCGCTCCTCCATCCCGTCGCCACCACTGCCGACGACGCCAAAGGCGACGACCTCGCACCGATTCACGATGTCCTTCAAAATGCGGTCCGACGCCGCTGGAAACATCTTGCCGAAGAGCGTATCGACGACGTTAAGCCCACCATTCCCCTAGGCGAGCGCTTCTGGAAACTCTCCGACCAGGAACGCAAAGCCATCGAAGACCTCTTCGCGGAAGATACGACCCGCAAACTTATGACGCAGCTTAAGGGCCGCGACGACGACGCGAAGGTGAAGGTCGTGGATGCGGCTTACTGGATGAAGGGATGTAGTTCACTCGGGAAACTGCGGATGGCCGTGCTCGTCTCCGTCGGCAAAGGTGCCGACAAAACCTACTGCCTGGTCGACATCAAGGAAGCCGTCAAACCCGCGGCCCCAGCGGCCAAACGCATCGCCGGCGCGCCGCACATGCCGGCCGACTTCGCCGAACGTGTCGTCGCTGGAGCCTGCGCGCTCTCTCCGTACCTCGGCAATCGTATGATGGCGGCCACGCTTCTGCGTCGCCCCGTCGTTGTCCGGGAGCTCCTGCCACAGGACCTCAAGCTCGAGATCGATTCCCTCACTTGCGATCAGGCGATCGGCGCTGCCCGGTTCCTCGCCGCCGTCGTCGGAAAGGCTCATGGGCGCCAGATGAACGCAGCAACCCGCAAGCGCTGGGTCGCCGAACTCAACCGTAATCGCAGCAAATCTCTAGACGCTCCCAACTGGCTCTGGAGCAGTCTCCTTCAACTCGTCTCCGAACACGAAGCCGCGTACCTGGAGCATTGCCGCCAATACGCGCTCGCCTCCTGATCGGCTCTCGCCCTTACTTCTTCGCGGCCTCAACCGGTAGTTCCCGTTGCTCGACGGCGATGGTCACGTTTTCATGCTTGATGTCCAGCCGCAGCAGGTTGAACACGCTCATGTAGACGTTCGCGATCCATACCACGGCGAACCACGCAATCACGTAGCCGCGCCATCCCTCATACAGCAGTTGGTATCGGAATAGCAGCAATGCCAGCGCCGCAACATAGTGCGAGAAGCAATACTCACAGGTAAACAGGTAGAAGAACTTTCTCTGCGGCAGCGCCTTGCAATTCTGACTCATGCGTTTGCAGAACTCTCGCGGCTCGCGAAAGACCTCCTCATGCGTGACCGTCCAAGCAGCGCAGGCCACCGGCAACGCAATCAGCAGCAACAGTGCAAATTGATGCGCCAGCGGTACGGACAACTCAACGGGCATGAACGTAACCCGCCCAACTGTGATCAACGTCTTTCAAGAGTCTTGCCATGAGAGTTAAGATGCAGATATGAGTTCTCGCGAAGAGTTGAATCCGGCCGCACTTCGTAGCGCGCTGGTTGGCACCCGTTTTCCCGCGCGCCTGCACCACTTTCCCACGACCGAGTCCACCAATACCCTGCTACTGGATGCGGCTGCCAACGGTGCTCCCGAAGGCACGGTGTATCTCGCCGACGCGCAAACCCAGGGACGCGGCCGCGGTGGCCACACCTGGCACTCGTCACCGGGAGACGGTCTGTACCTCAGCGTTCTTGCCATGCCGCGACTGCCGCTGCGCGAAGCATTATGGATTTCGCTGGCCACCGGCCTTGCTGTGCAGTCCGCCATCAAGACGGTGACCGGTCTGGACGTCGACATCCGCTGGCCGAACGACCTGCTTCTTCCGCAGCCCGACGGCCCCGGCAAAAAGATCGGCGGAATCCTCGTCGAAGCCGCCGTTCACCCAGGCGAAGACGCGCTACTCCGCTACGCCGTGATCGGCATCGGCATCAACATAAACCACGAGAGCTTCCCTCCAGAGCTTGCGCCCATCGCCACCTCCTTGCGGATTGCGACCGGCGAGCCACAAAGCCGTAATGCGCTGATGATCGCGATCCTTCGCGCACTCGATCTCGAACTCACGCAGCTCGAAGCTCACCAGCCCGATCTGCTCGACCGCTTCAGCGCCGCCTCCAGCTGGGTGCAGGGCAAGCGCGTGCAGGTTCCGGAGCAAGGTGGCTACACCGGCACCACTGCCGGGCTCGACCGTAATGGCTATCTCCTCGTCGACACCGATGACCATACGCAGCGCACTGTGCTTTCGGGCGGGGTTCGCGAAGAGGCATAGCCCATCGACAATCTCCGTTCTTAACTCTCGCCGTCCGCGGTAGGACTCCGCGCAGGACTGGTAAGATAGCTGATTGAGGCGGGAAAGCTCTGCATGCTACTGGCACTCGATGTCGGAAACTCCAACACGGTTTTTTGTCTCTTCGCGCCCGCAACCGGCGCAGAGCCTGCACACATGGTAGCCGACTGGCGCGTTACGACGCCCCACAAGCAGACGGCCGACGAGCTTGGCGTTCTCTTCCAGGCCTTGTTCAGTATGCGAGGGCTGACGCCCGAGATCGTTACCGGCATCGCCGTCTCCTCCGTCGTCCCGCCGCTGGATGCCGCCATCCGCAGTCTGTGCGAGACGTTCTTCCATATCCGTCCGCTGTTCATCGAACCCGGCGTCAAGACGGGACTGCCCGTGCTCACGGACAATCCCAGCGAGGCGGGTGCCGATCGCATCGTCAATTGTGTTGCTGCATTCGATCGGCTCGGCGGCCCAACGATTGTCGTCGACATGGGCACGGCCACGACCTTCGACGTCGTCTCTGCGAAAGGCGAGTTCATTGGTGGCGCCATCGCTCCGGGCATCGGCATCTCCGCAGACGCGCTCTTCGCCCGCGCGGCTCGCCTCACCCGCGTCGAGATCAAGAAGCCGGCAAAAATCATCGGTACCTCCACAACGGACAACATCCAGATCGGTTTGTACTATGGCGCAATCGGCCAAATCGACGGCATCCTCGATCGCATGATCGCAGAGCTGGGTCCTGAAACCAAAACGATCGCCACGGGCGGTCTCGCAAAGCTAATCGCCGCTGACTCAAAGTACATCCAGCACGTCGACGACAACCTTACTCTCAACGGCCTCCGCCTTATCTGGGAGCGCAATCACGACCGCCAACGGCGTCGCTAACGTGATGTTGAACTACTTTGAATACTTCTCCGAAATCGAAGAACGATTCAGCAGCCGCCGCGGCTCCATCCTTCTGCTCAACACGCTTGACTGGGCGTTGATCGAAACCTGGCGCGAGGCCGGCATTCCGCTGGAGGCCGTCCTGCGTGGCATCGATGCGGCATTCGATAAATATGACGCTCGCGCCCACAAGGCTCGCGGCCGTCTGCGCAAGGTCAACGGCCTAGCCTGGTGCTCGCAGGCGGTGATGCAATCCGCCGAAGAACTCGTCGAAGCCTCCACCGGGATCGCACCCGCCGTTGCACGCGAGCCGCGCGAATCCGGCTTCGAGTCAGAGCGCGTCGCAACGTTTCTGGACCAGAACGCCCAGGCTTTGGAAGCCACCGTCCTGCCCGATGAACCATCAGACGGAGTGCGCGCGACGATTGCCTTTCGGCTGCGCGAACTTGCTGCCTCCATGCGCGGACCTGCACCTCCGGCGCTCGACGATCTCGACCGCACACTCACCGTGCTCGAAGAAAAACTCTTCACCGCGATGCAATTGTCCGCGAGCGAGGCGGAGCTCGTAGACTTGAAGACTCAGGCCGATCGCGAGCTCGCTCCTTACCGCGCGAAGATGTCCGCCGTACAGCTTCGCCAGGTACAGCAGCAGTTTCTACACAAGCGTCTTCTCGAACTCCGCGCACTTCCGCGCCTCAGCCTGTTTTATATGAGCCACGCATGAGCGGAACCCTGCATATCGACCGAGTGCTCTACAGCGGCAATGGCTTCGCGCTCAGCGAGCGTGGCGCTCCCGTGCTGGTTCCTTTCACGCTGGCGGGCGAGACGGTGGAAGCGACGAACCCCAACGCCAGCAACGAGGCTCAGCTGCTCTGTGTCCTCACTCCCTCGCCGGAACGCGTGCCCGCGCCTTGCCCGCACTTCGGCACCTGCGGCGGTTGTCACTACCAAATGGCGAACTATCCAGAACAACTCCGCCTGAAGCAATCGATCTTCTCCGAACTTCTAAACGGCGCCGGCATTGATGCCGCGCCCGAACCACTGATGCACTCTGCCGAACCTTGGGGATATCGCAATCGTATTCGCCTGCGTGTCGCGCATGCAGTGGGCAGTGGCGACGAAGCAGGCACCGAGGGTTCCCTCCGCCTCGGCTATAACCGACACGCGACTACGGAATTTCTTCCCATCACCACCTGCCTCATCGCGGCGCCCGTTCTCTGGTCTACCGCCAAGTCCCTCCTGGCAGCGGCTGCGGAGGATCGCGACGTTGCCTACTGGCTTAATGCCACGGCCGAAGTCGAGCTCTTTTGCGACCACACCATGAAGCGCATCCAAGTCACCTTCTTCTGCGCTCCACGCACCAAGCCGCTCTTCGATAGCCTCGACCGCGCCGCGATTACGCTGCAGGCTTACGCACCCCAGGGCGTGTTGATCACCGCGACCGCTGCTGCCGCATTCGACCCCCGTACCGGCCCCACCGGCCGGATGATCGCGGAAGCTGGTGCCCCCGGCCTCAACTATCGCGTACTTGATGAAACCTACTGGATCACGCGCGGCGGCTTCTTCCAGGTCAACCGCTTCCTGCTCGAAACGTTGGTTGAGCTGGTCTGCAACGACGACGACCAGCCGCGCTCCGGCACGCTTGCCTGGGATCTCTTCGCCGGCGTCGGTCTCTTCTCTCGCGTATTAGCGCGCAGCTTTAACGAGGTCACCGCCGTCGAAGCTAACCCCACCGCCGTCGCCGACCTCCGCGCCGCTCTCACCAAACGCGGTTCTACCAGCACTGTCCACGAATCCACCACACTCGATTTTCTGCGCCGCGCCGTACTCGATCGCGACCGCCCAGACCTCATCGTCCTCGACCCGCCGCGCGCCGGCGTAGGCCTCGAAGCCTGCGAGCTGCTCGCGCGGATCGCAGCTCCCACACTGCTTTACGTCTCCTGCGACCCCACCACCCTCGCTCGCGATCTCAACGCCTTGCAGCCCTTCTACAGCATCCGCGCCCTGCATCTCGTGGACCTCTTTCCCCAGACCTTCCACTTGGAAACAGTCGCAATCCTCGAGCGCAAACCTCCCGCCCGCTAGCTACCCTGCCGCAAAAGTGAAACACTAAAACTGTCTCCCGTACTGCGCAAGGTAGCGCTTCTCATGCCGGCTGTCGGTGCTGCCACATCCTGGTTGTACGATTCCCCTGTCGTCGAGCCGCTCAGGCTTCGCCGGGTCCCGCTCCTCACTGCGTGTGCCTGCTTCGCACTCGGCGATCTACTCGCTCTCCGCTGGCAACCGACGCTCCTGCTCGCCGTCGCCACGCTCTTCCTCTTCGCGCTGTCACTCGCAAGCCTCCGCAAGGCTCCTCGCGTTGCAATCGTTCCTGTCTACGCGCTCTGGATCGCCATCGGCTGCTGGTGCGCGCTGATCGAGCCAGCCGTCCCGCAGCAACAAGCGCTTCATCATCTAGCCGACGGCCTTACCCGCGACGTCCACGGCGCTGTCATCCGCGTACGCACGCTTCCTCCGCCGCCACGTAACTCACCCCATCCCGCCTTCGAGCCCGGCGCCTGGGATACCGACCCCGATCCCGATACGCAGTCCGTCGACATCGACGTCCAGTCCGTCGAATACCTTACGCCTGACCTCTCCGCCATGCAGGCCACCGCCGGAGGCATCCGCTTCACTGTCAATGGCCCGCAGCTCGCACTTCATTGCGGCGACCTCATCGACGTTCCGCTTCGCCTCCGCACCCCCGACGTCTACCGCGACCCCGGCGCATGGTCCTACGCCGACTATCTCTTGGAAGAAGGCATCGGCGCGACCGGGAGCGCCCGATCCTCGCGCGTGCAGGTCCTTCACGCCGCGCGCCCGACTCTGCGCTGTCGCATCTTCGCCGCGCAAGCATGGGCTTCCGACCGTCTCCAGTCATTCGCAAACTCCAACGCCAGCCACCACCTTCCTCAAGCCCTGCGCCTCACATCAGAAGACGCCTCCATGCTCAACGCCATGCTCTTCGGCGATCGCACGCACCTCACCCGCGCCCTGCGCGAAGCCTTCGAGCGCACCGGAACCTTCCACCTCTTTGTCGTCTCCGGCTTGCACGTTGCCCTTCTTGCCGGCGGCCTCTTCTGGTTTCTACGACGGCTCCGTCTCCCCCAAGGCATCGCCGTTCTGCTAACAATCCTCGTCGCCTTCGGGTACGCCGAGCTCACCGGCTTCGGCATCCCTGCCCAACGCGCCCTCATCATGACGGCGATCTACCTCATCGCCCGCTGGCTCGATCGCGAGATCACCGCGCTCAACGCTCTCGGCGCGGCCGCGCTTGCCGTACTTGTTCTCGACCCGCGATCACTCTACGAAGTCAGCTTTCAAATGACGTTCATGGTCATCCTCGCAATCGCTGGCCTCGCCATCCCGCTAAGCGAACGCCTCATCCTTCCCCGCCTGCGCGCACTTCGCCACCTCGATATTGTGCGCGCCGACGCCGGGGTCCCCCCACGCATCGCGCAGTTCCGTGTTCATACCCGCATGCTCACCGATCTCTCAGCCGACCTCCTCGGCCCCCGCCTCGCTAACCTACCCGCCTGGATCCTCCGCGCGTTCTTCTGGGCCTGCGAAGCCATCCTCATCTCGCTCACCGCCGAGCTCTGCATGGTTCTGCCCATGGCGATCTACTTCCATCGAGCCACGCTGCTTGCCCTTCCACTCAACTTCATCGACATCCCTCTGCTCTCCGTGCTGCTCTGCGTCGCGATCATCACGTTCCTCGCCTCGCTGCTCAGTGCCTGGCTTGCGCTAATTCCCGCCGCGCTCACAGCGCTCTTACTGCACCTCATGCGCTTCACCGTCGACCGCGTGCAAAATCTAGCCATCGCCAACCTGCGCACCCCGGAGCCTGCTCCCATCGCCCTCGCGCTGGCCTGC
Organism: Granulicella sp. L46; assembly: GCF_009765785.1. GTDB lineage: Bacteria > Acidobacteriota > Terriglobia > Terriglobales > Acidobacteriaceae > Granulicella. Next base: position 229,591 of record NZ_LMUT01000025.1, on the reverse strand, counting down.
GCCTGCATTCTCTACTGCTGCTGGGCTCTCCGCGCACACCGCCGCACTTTATTCGCGACCGGAGTCCTGGTTGCTCTGCTAATCCCGCTCGCGGTTCTCTATCCGATACCGCCCCGCCTGCATCCTGGCGCCCTCGAAGTCACGGCCATCGACGTGGGCCAGGGCGACTCGATCTTCGTCGTTAGCCCAGCCGGCGAAACCATGCTGGTCGATGCAGGAGGTCCCACCGGCCGCGGCGAAAATGCGCCAGCCAGCGCATGGGACGTTGGCGAGGAGGTCGTCGCACCCTACCTTTGGTCGCGCCGCATCCGTCATCTAGATGTGGTCCTGCTAACCCACGCGCACTCCGATCACATGGGCGGCATGCCCGCTGTCTTGCGCGACTTCCATCCGCGCGAACTCTGGATCAGCATTGACCCCGGCGACTCTCCGCTCTTCTACGCTCTACTCGCGCAAGCCCGTGCCCAGCACATGATCATTCGCCACCTGCATGCGGGCCAGGCTTTCACCTGGTCCGATCTGCACGCCACCGTCCTCGCGCCAGAAGCCCCTTACGCGAACGGCGGCACGCCCATCAACAACGACTCGCTGGTCGTCCGTCTCGACTACGCTCAAGCCAGCGTCCTGCTCGAAGGCGACGCAGAAGCGCCCAGCGAGGAGGCCATGCTGGCCAACCACCGCGTCCTTCCCGCAACGCTGCTGAAGGTCGGACACCACGGCAGCCACACCTCCACCACACCCGAGTTCCTCGCGGCCGTCTCGCCCCTCGACGCCGTCATCAGCGACGGCCAGCACAACACCTTCGGCCATCCCAGCCCCATCGTCATCGACCGCCTGGCTGCGTCCCATATCCGCACCTATCGCACCGACCGCCTCGGAGCCACCACCTTCCTGCTCACCCCTGCGGGAGGAATCTCCGAAGCATCTGCCGCGTCTAATTGGTAGACAGTCCTCAGGACTTAAACGTAGGTTGGAAGTTGTCAGCCTCCATTGCTTCCAGCGTTTCGTCCTCCGCACCTGTCGAACCCCAAGGAGCCGCGATTGCCAAACCCCGACCCGATCCCCACGACCCCGGCCGTCAATCCCACCCCCGCTTCCCCTGACGCCCAGGAAGAAGCACGCCTCATCCGCCGGCTTCAGCTCATGATGAACCTGGTGCTACAGACCATCGCACAGGACCATTCCCTCACCATCGACGACGCGTCGCAGATGATCGGCGACGCGCGCTCTGCTGCCCTCGCCATGTTTCCCGGCAAGGAGCTGGCCTACGACCTCATCTGGCGTCCCCGCTTCCAACGCCTGATGCGCGAACGCTTCCGCATCATGTAGCGCAAGCCTGATCCCGCGCCACACCCATCCTCGCCGTCCGCGCAGGACTATGGCGACTTTCCTGACGCGGTTACCGCGAGGTTCACTCCACTCACATCGCCCGTCACGACCAGCGGCTGTTCCGTCGTTCCATACTTCTGCACGACGGTCTCCTTGGTATGAAACGGCGGCATGGATCCAAGCCCGTTCGAGATCTCCTCGCGCCTCACATCCTCGGCGTCCTTGACCTTAATCACGTAGCTTCCCTCCGGCACAAACGGCATCCGAAACATCGGCTCATCGCTCTCTACCTTCACCGATGCAAGTTCTTCGCCTTCGCCATCCGAGTAGCACAGCACAACCGTTCCACCATTGATCGCGCGACCGCCGCCTGCCTGCACAATCTGCCCACTGACCATGTGCAGCTTCGACACGGGAATGGTGATGTTGGCACCCGACACCTCCTGCGAACTGTCCACATGGATGGGCTTCGCGTCTCGCAGCCGGACCGTATCGCCACTGTAGTAGTCCAGGGAGAAGTGCGGGAACGACGATATTCCTTGAGGCTGCTCCAGCACGCTCGACACAAACATTTCGTCGAGCGAAAAACTCGCCTTCAGCAAATACTCCCCCGCCAATAGACCAGTAATGCGGAAGTTACCCAAATCATCCGTATATCCACCACTTACCAGCGGCAACGTCTGCCACTTGCCCTTCGCATCCTTCTGCATCACCTGCACCTGCACATCGGGATACGGCTCTCCGTCATCGAAGCTAAGCGTCCCGCTCAAACTCGCCCCGCGCGTCAAATGAATGTCCATCGTCGCCGAGTTATTTGGCACCACCGTGACCACTGGCAAATACGCATCCATCTTCTGCTGATCATCCGGCGTCGGATGCGAAAGCTGTTGATTCGTGAACATCGCAAACGGCGACAGATACCCCGGCATCTTGACCACCACGTAATACGAACCAGGCCTCACACGCGTGATGCGGTACCCGCCGTCGAGCGCGGTCCGATAGATCTGGAACGAACTTGTCTGGCGCGTATCACTCTTCTTCGCATCATCACTCGGCACTTGCACTGGCTGCAGCGCCACCTGCGCCAGCCGCGCGGGGCTGCCGGTATCGGCCAGGTAGACGTGCCCCATGATCGTTCCGGTAGTCTCCGCAGTCGCAGGCGGCATCGCAGCCTGCTGCGCCAACCCAACCGACCCTGCCACGCCCAGCATTGCCGCAGCCATCCATCGCATCGCGCTCGCTCTCCGTTTACACGTACTGCATGGACGCTACGGTATGGCCGTGGTCAACGGCACGTACAGATTTATTTCCTACGAGGCCCCACGCGCCGACCGCCCTGAAATCTCCGCAGCCCGCGTCTCCGCGAACGCCGCCGCTCCCAGCAGAGCACACGAGTCATCCAAAATCACTCGCACCGGCATCGCCTCCAACAAGGGGGAGAGCCTTCCCTTATCCAGAAACGCCTGCGCAAATTCGCCACTCTGCATCGTCTTCAGAATCTTCGGAGCAATGCCGCCCCCCAGGTACATCCCACCTGCCGCCAGCACCTTCAGGCCCACGTTCCCCGCCTCTGCGCCAAACGCGGACGTGAACATGCGCAGCGTCTCAAGGCAGATTTCGCTGCTTCCGTCCTCGCCGCATTGACCGATCACGGCATTCGGATCTTCGCTCTTCATGCGTTCGCGCAGCCACGCAGGCTCTTCCATCTTCTCGTCATCACGCAAAAACGCGTAGACGTTCTTGATCCCAATCCCCGACACCACGCGTTCAAAACTTACGCGTCCATTCAGCGTTCTCCGCAGGTACTGGAGCAGCGCAATCTCGCGATCGTTGCGCGCTGCAAAGTCGCAGTGGCCACCTTCCGACGGGATCGGCCGATGCTGCCGTGTCTTCTCATCCCAGATCAGCAGTGCCTCGCCAAGTCCCGTTCCCGCCGACACCAGTCCCCTGTGCCCCTCCGCCGTCGGGTCGCCCTTGAGCAGCGTAAAAATCTTATCCGGCGCCAGCTCCGGAATCCCGTAGCCATTGGCCTCCAGATCATTGATCAGAAAAACGTGCTCGATCCCTAACGACTTCTCGAGCTCGCGTTCATCCAGCGTCCATGGCAGGTTGGTCAGCTTCAGGCGCCCATCGCGCACCGGCCCCGGGCATCCAAAACACGCCGCGATGATCTCTTCCTTCGACCCCTCAGCCTGAGCCAGAAATGTCTTCACCACCTCATCGAGCGTAGCGTGCTCGCTGGATGGGAATTTATTCTCCCGCACCAGGCCCAGCCGCCCACTAACAAAGTTGTACAGCGCCAGGTGAACCTTCGTTCCGCCAACATCGCCTGCAAGAATCATCCGCAACCGTCCTACTCACTGCTTTTATATCTCGAGCGTACCGACGCGATACCCATTGCCGGCTTCTTCTGCTGGTGGCAGCTTCGCTGCGGCAGCCTCATCCAGCAAGAAGAGAAGCTTACCATTCGCAGGCCGTATTAGTTGCGATGGCAGTCGATCCGGATCGCGCGGCCCGGTTAAAACCTCGGCCAGTACATCGGTCTTCGATGGCCCCTCCACCTCAAAAACGACCTCCGCCGCATGATTGATCACCGGCCACGTCAGCGACACTCGCCACACATCCTTCTGCGGCACATGGTTTGCAATCACCAGGCGGCCCAACTCATTCAACCCCTCGGTGTTCGGAAACAGCGAGGCTGTATGCCCATCCGGCCCCATCCCGAGCGTCACCGAATCGAACGCCGGTGTCTCGGCTCCTTCGAGCTTCAGCACGTTGCGAAGCGTGCTCTCATAGCGGCTGGCAGCGACCTCAGGATCCAACTCGCCCTCCATGCGAAACACATTTTCTGCAGGAATAGGCACCTTGCTGAGCAGCAGATCGCGCGCCACGCCGTAATTCGACTCCGGACTATCCGGCCCAACGCACCGCTCATCCACCCAGAACAGCTGCAGCTTGTCCCACGGAATCGTCTTCGCGAACGGGCCCGCTGGATCAGCCAGCAGCTTGAACGTAGCCTGCGGTGTACTACCACCCGAGATCGCCAGCCGCGCCACGCCATGCTTGGCTACTGCCGTCTCTACTGTCTCGGCAAACTTCCGAGCCGAAGCGAGCGCCATCTCCGCCGCTGTCGGCCAAACCTGGTATGTAACTTTAATCAAACGCGCCATCTACCCGCTCCACTCAGAAATTTCAAACCCAACCAAAAGAGCGGTCGCAGCGGCTGTTCCCCGCCGCAACCGCTCTCTCTATCCTCTACACTCTGCTCTTACAGCTTGTACCACTTCCGTCGATCCCGCTTCAGCAGTGCATCCGCAGCCGGAGGGCCCCAGCTTCCCGCCTCGTAATTCGGGAAGTCATTGGGCGGACGCTTTGCCCACGCCTCAAGAATCGGCGTCATCAACGCCCACGTTGCCTCAACACCCGAGCGATGCGCGAACAGCGTTCCATCGCCCAGCATCGCATCCAGCAGCAACCGCTCGTACCCGTTCGCCGAACTCTTGCCGAAACTCTCGGCGTAACTGAAGTGCATCTCCACGGGCATCACATTCGTCGTAGGTCCGGGAACCTTCGCGCCAAACATCAGCGAGATGCCCTCGTCCGGCTGAATGCGCATCTTCAACACATTCGGCTGCACCTGGCTCTTCGCGTCGTCGGACTTGAACATATGCAGCGGTGGCTGCTTGAACACCACCGTCACCTCGGTCACGCGCTTCGCGAGTCGTTTGCCTGCACGCAGATAAATCGGCACGCCAGCCCAGCGCCAGTTCTCAATCTGCAGCTTCATCGCCACAAACGTCTCGGTATTCGAGTCCGGATCCACGCGGTCTTCTTCGCGATAGCCAATCACCCTTTCGCCGTCCACGCGGCCCGGCCCATACTGCCCGCGCACCGTGTCCTCCACCTGGATCGGATCGATCGCATTCCAAACCTTCAACTTCTCGGTGCGCACGGAAGCTGATTCAAAGCTATCGGGTGGCTCCATTGCAACGAAGCTCAGCACTTCCATCACGTGATTCTGCAGCACGTCGCGCAGAGCGCCTGCGCTCTCATAGAACGGTCCGCGTCCCTCGATGCCAATCGACTCAGCAGCCGTAATCTCCACGTGGTCAATAAAATTACGATTCCAGATCGGCTCAAAAATCCCGTTGCCGAAGCGGAAGACCAGGATGTTCTGCACCGTCTCCTTGCCCAGGTAATGATCGATGCGGAAGATCTGGTCCTCATGCAACACCCGGTTGATGTCATCATTCAGCTTGCGAGCCGACTCCAGATCCGTTCCGAACGGCTTCTCGATAATCACGTGCATCCACTGCCCGGGCTCCTTCGAGGTCGTCATCTCATGCTTGCCCAACCGGTCGGTGATGTCGGCAAAATACTCTGGCGCCACCGCCAGGTAAAACAGCCGATTCCCCTTGGTGCCAAGCTCCTTGTCGATGTCTTCCAGAAATCCCTTTAGCTTTTCGAAACCCGCATCGTCATCGAAGTTAGTAGTGAAGTACTTCACCCGCTCCATGAATTTCTTCAACTTTGGATCAGTCGGCTCCACACCGCCGCCCTTCACAATGCCGTCTTCCATGTCGGCTGCGAACTTCGCGGAAATATCTCGCCGCGCCACACCCACAACAGCAAACCCCTCGGGCAACAAACCTTCCTGCTGCAAGTGGAACAGCGCCGGCAGCAGCTTGCGCTTGGTCAAATCGCCGGACGCTCCAAAGATCACGACGATACAAGGATCAGGAACTCTCTCCTGCTTCTTAATGTGATGCTCGAACCCTGCCTGCATCCCCGCATGTTTTACTTCGTTTGGCATCTACTGCTCCTTACGTATCTTCACAACTCTGGATTTCCGCTTAGCTTATGAGTGATGAGTAGTCTTCACAACCGCACAAACCACTGTCTCTATGTTTTCTTCACGGCATGCCCGCCAAACTCATGGCGCATCACCGAAAGCATTCTGTCCGTAAAGTTATCGTCCTCGCGCGAACGCACACGGCGTATCAACGACTCCGTAATCACCGGCGCAGAAACATTCAGATCAATCGCCTCGAACACGGTCCAGCGACCTTCACCCGAATCCGGCACATATGGCTCCAACCCATCCAGCGTTGGATTCTTCTTGAGCGCGTCCGCCGTCAGGTCCAGCAGCCACGACCGCACCACCGAACCATACCGCCAGATATTCGCAATCTGAGTCAGGTCCAGCTCCAGCGGCTTCTTCGAGTTCATGATCGAGAAGCCTTCTGCATACGCTTGCATCAATCCGTACTCAATCCCGTTGTGCACCATCTTCACGAAGTGCCCTGCGCCGCTCGGCCCCGTGCGTCCCCAGCCCGTATCCTTCGTTGGAGCCAGCGCTTCAAAGATCGGCCGCAGGCGCTCAATCACTTCCTCATCGCCGCCCACCATCATCGAGTAGCCTTCGGTGATGCCCCAGATTCCGCCCGACGTTCCAACATCCACAAACTCAAAACCCTGCGGCTTCAACTGCGCATAGCGCCGCTGCGAGTCCTTGTAGTTGGAGTTTCCGCCGTCGATAAAAATATCGCCCTTCTGCATCAGCGGCTTCAGCTTGGAGATCGTGTCGTCCACCGGATCGCCCGCCGGAACCATGATCCAGATCGCACGCGGCGCCTGTAGATTCTTGACCAGGTCTTCAAGCGAGCTCACGCCCACCGATCCGGCATCATTCAGCTTCTTGACCGCATCGGCGGAAAAGTCAAAGCCGACAACCTTGTGGCCAGCAAGGCGAAGACGCTCCGCCATGTTGCCGCCCATCTTTCCAAGTCCAATCAATCCCAGTTCCATGTTGCAACCGCCCTCACGCGGAAAGTACCACTTAGAGAGTAAACTCAATCGCTGTCAATGCCCAGCCTACCGACTCACCTTTCGCCGTTAGATCTACCTTTTCATGCCTTTACAGCCCAGCCTCGATTCCTCGCCTTACGAGCAGATTGCCAATGCCGGACCCTCATTTGCCGTCGGAATAATCGGCTCCCAGCGTGGTCGATTCCCATGCTGAAAGATCCTTCTGCAGTGCCTCGATCTTCGCCTTCACCCGCGGAATCGTGCTCGCCCCCAGCAGCAAATGCAGCGGTGGATTCTTAGCCTCCACTGCCTTCACAATGGCCTCTACGGCCTTCTGCGGATCTCCCGGCTGCTTCCCGTCCTGCTCCGTGTAATACGCCCGCATCTTGCCCGACGTCTGGTCATAGTCCGAAATTTTGGCCTTGGCCTCGCCGCCTGCCTTACCCAGAAACTTCGTTCGGAACGGTCCCGGTTCCACGATCGTGACAGAAATCCCCAGCGGCTTTACTTCCTGCGCCAGCGCCTCGCTCAGTCCCTCCACCGCAAACTTCGTGGCGTTGTACAGACCAAATCCCGGCGTAGCTACCAGTCCGCCAATTGAAGAAAGATTCACAATGTGCCCCGACCCCTGCTCGCGCATCTGCGGCAGAACCGCCTGCGTCACCCGGATCAGCCCAAACACGTTGGTCTCGAACATCGGCCGAAACTCATCCTCGGCCGACTCCTCTACAGCTCCGACCATTCCATAGCCAGCGTTGTTCACCAGCACATCGATGCGTCCAAACCACTTCACCGCCGCGTCAACCGTAGCCTTCACCTGCTTCTGGTCCGTCACATCCATCGAAGCCACCAGCGCGCGCTCCGGATACCGCGTACCCAAATCCGCAAGCCCCTCTACCTTGCGCGCCGTCGCCACCACACGTGCACCCTGTGCCAGCAAATACTCCACCAGCTCGCGACCGAACCCAGTCGACGCCCCCGTTACCAGCCAAACCTTTTTGTTCGCGTTATCCATAACCAATCAGACGCTCCCCACGCGCCTCACGATGCAACCCGGTCTCGCTCTACATCGCGAAACTTTGCGCCTCTCTTCGCGCCCTTTGCGTCAGAGCCCTTGCCCTTCCCCCACCACCCTTACTCCGTCAGCTCCGTCACGCCATCGTCTCCCGCCACCAACACCATCGACGTCATACCCAGAAACAGCCCGTGTTCGACCACCCCAACAATTCCGCGAATCTCAGCCGCCGTCTCCTCCGGCTCCGGAATCGTTCCGCAAGCGCAATCCAAAATGAAATTATCCTCGTCCGTCATATAGACCGAGCCATCCGAATGATGCCGTAACTTCGGCCGCAACCCCAAGTCACTTAGTTTCCGCTCGACCAGCGGCAGCGCCATCTTGACCACCTCCACCGGCAGCGGAAACCGCCCCAGCACCCGCACCACCTTCGTCGAATCCACCACCACCACAAACCGATCCGCCGCGCTTGCAACAATCTTCTCCCGCAGCAGCGCGCCGCCTCCACCCTTAATTAACGCAAGCTCCGGCCCCACTTCATCAGCGCCGTCAACATACAAATCCAGTTCCGGCAGCTCCGCCAGGGTCACCACATCCATCCCCAGCGACAGCCCCAGGTTGTGGCTAGCATCGCTCGAAGCCACGCAGCGAATCTTCAGCCCAGCCCGCACCCGCTCCCCCAGCGCCTTGATGAACATGACAGACGTTGTGCCAGTTCCCAACCCGACCCGCATCCCGTCCTTGACCAGTTCCGCCGCCCGCCGTCCAACCAGCGCCTTAGCCTCATCCTGCGTCATCAGCACCACTCCAATTCTTCGCAGTTCAGGGTCTTAGCCGCGGGCCCTCAATCGGCGAGGAAAGAAGGCCCACGGCTAAAACCCTGTCTGGAAAACCTGAAGGCGGCGGCCCAACAAATGCCGCCGCCTTCACGACTCACTAGCTTTTCTTCACCAGCTTCTTCGCTACTTCCACAACATGTCCAACGGAAATCCCCAGCTTTTCCAGAACAATCGGTCCTGGCGCCGAAGCTCCAAAGCGGTCAATGCCAATCGCAACTCCATCCCGGCCGATGTACTTCCACCAGCCCATCGTCGCTCCGGCCTCAACCGAAATCTTCGGCACGCCATGCGGGAAGATCGACATCTTGTACTCTTCCGTCTGCTCTTCAAAGATCTTGAAGCTTGGCATCGACACGACCGTCGCGTTGATCCCGGCATCCTTCAGCTCGAGCGCTGCCTTCATCACCACCTCGACCTCCGATCCCGTCGCCACCAGCACAATGTCCTTGCCAAACGCCTCGAGCACATACGCACCCTTCCGCGCTCCCTCGTTCACCTTGTACTTGGCCGCATCCAGCACCGGCAGATCCTGGCGGCTCAGCGCCATGAAGCTTGGTCCATGCCGCTCCAGCGCCAACTGCCAGCAAGCCGCTGTTTCGTTCGCGTCCGCCGGACGGAAATCCGTCAGCTTCGGAATCACGCGCAGGCTCATCAGGTGTTCAACCGGCTGGTGCGTAGGCCCATCCTCGCCCAGCCCCACCGAATCATGCGTGAAGATATAGAGTGAGTGCGATCCCATCAGCGCTCCCATACGCATCGCCGAGCGGCAATAGTCGCTGAACGTGAAGAACGTCGATCCAAAGGGAATCAACCCGCCATGCGCCGCCATTCCGTTCACCGCGGCCATCATCCCAAACTCGCGTACGCCAAAGAACACGTTGCGCCCCTTGGGATCCACATGGAAGCTCGGCGAATCTTTGAAGATCGTCTTCGTCGACGCCGTCAGATCAGCCGCGCCGCCAAACAGCTCCGGCACCACCTTCTCGATGGCGTTCATCACCATTTGCCCCGCGTTGCGCGTCGCGATTGGCTTGTCCGTCGGGAACACAGGAATCGACTTCTCCCAGCCCGCCTCAAGCTTGCGCTCGTGCGTGCGCTCGTACTGCGCACCCTGCACCGGATACGCCTTCTTGTACGCATCGAACTTCGCCTGCCACTCTGCCTGCGCCTTCTTGCCCTTCTCTACGGCCTGCAGCCAGTTCTTGCCCGCCTCTTCCGGCACGTAGAAGCTCTTGTCCTCAGGGAAGCCAAGGTTCTTCTTCGTCGCCTTCACGGCATCCGCACCCAGCGCCTCACCGTGGACCTTGTTGGTCCCGGCCTTCGGGCTGCCGTAGCCAATCACCGTCCGTACCCGGATCAACGACGGCTTGGTCGTCTCCGCCTTCGCCGCCTCAATCGCCTTCTCAATCGCCACCAGGTCGTTGCCATCTTCCACCATCTGCACATGCCAGTGGTAGGCGTGGAAACGCTCCGTCACATCTTCGGTATAGCTCAGCTCCGTCGGGCCATCGAGCGAAATCAGGTTATCGTCATACAGCACGATCAACTTGCCCAGCGACAGCGTACCCGCCAGCGACGCGCTCTCGTGCGAAATCCCTTCCATCAGATCGCCATCGCCGCACAGCACATATGTGTAGTGGTCCACAGGCGTATGGCTCTCACCCTTCGAATCCTCAACATGCGTATTGCCGCCGTTGTTGAATACCGCTGCCAGATGCTTCTCCGCAATCGCCTCGCCCACAGCCATTGCAAAGCCCTGGCCCAGTGGTCCGGTGGTCACTTCCACGCCCGGCGTATCCCCGCACTCCGGGTGGCCCGGCGTCTCCGACCCATACTGCCGGAACTGCTCCAGCTGCTCCATCGGCAAGTCATAGCCGGTCAAATGCAGCACGCCGTACAGCAGCGCCGACGCGTGCCCGTTCGACAGGATGAACCGGTCCCGATCCGACCACAAAGGATCCTTCGGGTTGTACTTCATGAATTTGTGAAACAGCAGGTAGGCAATCGGAGCGCAACCCAGCGGCGCTCCGGGATGGCCACTGTTGGCCTTCTGCACCTGGTCAACGGCCAGAAATCTCAAAGTGTTAATCGACAACTGATCCAACTCATCCTGTTGCCGCTGACCTAACGCCTCTTGCTGCACTTGTTCAATCATTCCTGTCCTCGAAAGAGAAATGCGCGTAGCTCCGCGCTTCACAACCATTCAGATGCCCAATCCCACCGACCAGGCACGTTTACCAGTGTACTCGCGCAACCGCGAATGCCAAGCCAACCCCGGAAGACGCCCCGACCATTACTCCCGCACCATCTCCGCGCCCCCAACCAGCCGCTCCTTCACATCCCGCATCGGCGGCATTCCAAAAAACCGCCGATACTCCCGGCTAAACTGGCTGGCGCTCTCATACCCCACCTCAAACGCCGCACTCGCCGCGTCCATCCCCTCATTCACCATCCGCTCCCGCGCCACGTGCAGCCGCACCTGCTTCTGATACTGAAGCGGACTCATCGCCGTCAGCGACCGAAATTGGTGATGCAGCGTCGACACGCCCATCCGCGCCATCTCCGCCAGCTCCTCCACCCGCAGCGGCTTCGCATAGTTCTGCCGCAGCCACTCCACTGTCTTCGACAGCCGCTGGCTCTGCTCACCCAGCGTCGCAATCGCCCGCAGATTCCGCCCCTGCGGACTGGTCAGCAGCCGATAGATCACCTCACGCTGCACCAACGGCCCCAGGAACGGAATGTCCTGCGGCGCATCTAGCAGGTCGACCATCCTGCAGCACGCATCCAGCAACTCTGCCGAGCTCGTCCCAATCGCCATCCCCCGCGCCGCGCGACTCTCGCCCAGCGCATGAAACTCCTGCTGACTCAGAATCTCCCGCACCATCGGCATCTCCAGCCGCAGAACCAACGCCAGAATCGGCTTCTCCTTCGTCGCCTTCATCACCTTGCTCATCACCGGCAGGTCCACCGACGTAAGCAGAAAGTTCGACCCATCCATCACATACACGGTCTTCCCTACGGTGATCTCTTTTTCGCCCTGGACGCTCACCACCAGGCTCGGCTCATACGCCGCCGATACGCAGGACGCCGAAACCGATCGCCGATAAAGCCGCAATCCGGCAATCTCAGTTTGCGAGTCGCCTTCTCCGAGGGCCCTCCGATCAATCTTCGCCATCAGCTCAACGCGACCCGCCTCCGCGTTCGACTCCAAGCCCTCACCCGGTCTGTCCGCTGCCGTCGTCATCGCCATCCCTCAAATCCACCTTAACTGTAAATTCACACGCCCATACACGAAAATGCCGCCTTCGACAGAATCAGGCAAGCAATCGGCAGGATTGGGATACCGCCTCATCCCCTAATCTCCGTACTCTGAAACCCGAGCGAGTCTCCCAACCACTCGCTAGAAACCGAGGACTTCCCCATGTACCAAGCCAAAGCCTACTCCGTCTCCAGCGCCACCTCCGCCTTCGCTCCCACCACCATCTCCCGTCGCGAGCCCACCGACACCGACGTCCAGATCGAGATCCTCTTCTGCGGCATCTGCCACTCCGACCTCCACCAGGCACGCAACGAGTGGAAAGAGTTCATGCCCACCGTCTACCCCTGCGTCCCCGGCCACGAGATCGTCGGCCGCGTCACCAAGGTCGGCTCTTCCGTCGCCAAGTTCAAGGTGGGCGACCTCGCCGCCGTCGGCTGTCTCGTCGACACCGACCGCACCTGTCCAGAGTGCCTCGCCGGCCTCGAACAGTTCTGCCCCAACCCCACCCTCACCTACAACTTCCCCGACAAGCACACTGGCGGCGTCACCTACGGTGGCTACTCCGACAGCGTTGTCGTCGACGAGCGCTTCGTCCTCCGCGTCCCCTCCAACCTCGACCTCGCCGCCACCGCCCCGCTCCTCTGCGCCGGCATCACCACCTACTCGCCCATGCGCCACTGGGGAGTCACCAAGGGCAAGAAAGTCGGCATCGTCGGTCTCGGCGGCCTCGGCCACATGGGCGTGAAGTTCGCGCACGCCTTTGGAGCCCACACCGTCGTCTTCACCACCTCGCCCAACAAGAAGGACGACGCCCTCCGCCTCGGCGCCGACGAAGTCGTCCTCTCCAAGGACGCCAACGACATGGCCAAGCACGCCTCCAGCTTCGACTTCATCCTCGACGCCGTCTCCGCCGACCACGACCTCAACGCCTACATCCAACTCCTCCGCCGCGACGGCACCCTCACCCTCGTCGGCGCCCCCGAGAAACCCCTCCCCATCGCCGCCTTCGGCCTTCTCTTCGGCCGCAAGAGCGTCTCCGGCTCACCCATCGGCGGTCTCCCCGAAACCCAGGAGATGCTCGACTTCTGCGGTGACCACAACATCACCTCCGACGTCGAAGTCATCCCCATCCAGAAGGTCAACGAAGCCTACGAGCGTCTCCTCAAGTCAGACGTCAAGTACCGCTTCTCCATCGACATGGCCTCGCTCAAATCCGAGTAGCTGTCGCTGTCGGACCGAAGTTCTGAAGAGCCAGATGTCTTGACCGTGATGGCGGTGATGACATTGTTCCGAGCCAGCGAAATGTTGTTCGCTGGCTCGGTCAGGACATCTGAAAAGGAACCGCGTGGAGCGGATTCGGATATGAATACGTGCTCGCGGATGCTCGTGGGCCCGACCAAATCGCGACTACGTTAGTGGACGGAGACGCGGAGGACCTCGCCGCCGCTAGGCGCTGCACCGAAGTTCGAGACGTAGAGGTAGCCATCCGGGCCGAAGGTCATACCAGTAGGCCCGGTGAGTCCGGTGGCTACCTCCTCGATATCGCCGGTGCGGTTAACGCGGACAACCTTACCGTAGCCAGCCATCGGGAAGCCGGGAGGTGCTGGGAAGGGGGGATCGTCAGAGAGTTCCAGCGCATAGAGGAGACCATCAGGGCCAAAGTCGACGGCGACAACTGTGGTGAAGCCAGCGCGCGATCCCGAGAGCCGAAGCTTCTGGGGCTCATCGCCGCAGCCGAAACCGAAGAGGAAGGGCCAGGGGCATGCGCCAACGTTGAAGCTCATGACCTTGCTTGAATCTGGCGTGATGGGAAAGAGTCCGAGGTTGCCGATGTAGAACTTTCCATCGTTGACGGCGATGGAGGTTGGCACGATGTGGCCCTGCTGCATAGAGATGTCGAGATCTTCACGGATGTCTCCGCCGGCGGAGGTGGAAAAGAGCTGGCCATGGTTGGGTTCGAGGGTGTAGAGCCGGTTTTCGTAAGCGATAAGGCTGTAGAAGACACCGTCGGGCTCGAAATCGGCCATGTCCGGATAAGCGGCGGGGTGACTCTTAACGAATTGACTCAGGTTAACGATGGCTTTCCAGGAACCGGATTTGGTGTCGACGCGGGCGATGACGTTAGGCGACGAGGCGTTGCCGTGGGAGCAGCCTCCCGCAGCCGTAACAGCGTAGAGGGTGCCGTCGAGGAAGGCGATGTCTGCCACGCCTTGCAGGTCGCCCTCAGCGGCGAGCGTGGATGGGAATCCGGAGGCAACGGTGGTGCGTTTGCCGGACTTGTCCAGTTTCGAGATGCGTCCACTATTGCCCCCGAGGTAGGCGCCGATGGGGGGCAGAACCTGGGCACAGGAGCCGACAGTTGACACGCTGCCTCCGGTCCCGGCCTCGGCGACGTAGAGATCGCCGTCCGGGCCGAATTTAAGGCCGCGGGGAGCTTCCAGTCCCGTGGCGAAGACCGCTGCGTTCGACGAAAGCGGTGGAGTGGGTGTGGTGGACTGTCCATAAGCCGGGGCGAAAGCTATACTGGCGGCGGATGCCGCGAGGCAAAGATAAGCACCTAGTCTGATGTTCACGATCGGACCTCTTTTCTGGGAAAGGCCCTTGGCCACCCGGAGCCAAGATCAACCTGGAAGCTCGACCGCGGAAGTATCTTGCCGTAAGTTACGTGGGTTACGCCAACGGAATCTATGGGATGCTGGGGACAGCTTAATGATGAACAACGGGACCGAGCCGACCGCCCCTGAGATAAAAGAAGAGCTTGAACGCATACTGACTTCGAAAGTGTTCTCCGCTGCGCAGCGGAGCCAGGCCTTCCTGCGCTATGTGGTGGAGCAATCTCTGACGGATGCGCCGCCTCCTCTCAAAGAGTTTTCGATCGCGATGGACGTCTTCGCTCGGGGCGATGACTACGATCCCTCGATCGACGCTACGGTCCGGGTTGAGGCTGGCCGGCTGCGAAGCCGACTTCGGGAGTATTACGACACCGAGGGCAGCGGCGATCCCATCTCTATCGATGTCCCCAAAGGAGCGTATTACCCGGCCATTGCGTTTCGCGACCGCGAGACCGTTGCAGCGAAAGAGGTCCGGCCGAATGTGGTGGGACCCCAGTCGGCGCAAACGACTCCAGTGCGTACGCCTCTGAGTTGGAGCCGTTGGGCGGTTGTCGGTTTCGTGCTGCTCGCTCTGGTTACAGCCGGTGTGTGGCGATGGCACCCGTCGAGAAAGCAGGTAGTGAGTGATCCTGCGAGTAGTCAGCAGATTGCGCTGGCAGTCCTACCGTTCGCAAATGAGACCGGGGACAAGGCGAACGACTACCTGGTGGATGGGTTGACGGACAATCTGATTCGGCAGTTATCAGAGATTCCTCCGCTCAAGGTGATGGCTCGCAGTGCAGTCTACCGGTTTCAGTCCAGCACGGATAAGGCTGTGAGTGTAGGGCGTTCGCTGCATGTGAACAATGTGTTGACCGGCGATGTGCACCAGGTCAATGGCAAGTTGATAGTCGACACGGAACTGAGCAACATGTCGGATGGCAGCATCATTGAGAGCCACCGGTATCTGCCGGAGGGCGACGATCTGGCGCCGGTGCAGGCGAGCATCACCCAGAATCTGATTCACGGATTAAAGATCGAGCTGGATGCGAGGCAGTCAGCGCATGTTCTGCGGCCCGTCTCTACGAGCGTAGAGGCATACCAGGAGATGTTGCGGGGAGAGAGCGAGGCACGGGGAAATTCTCCGATAGAGCTTCACGACGCAATTAAGCATTTCGAGCAAGCGGTTAAGCTTGATCCGAAGTTCACGATTGCGTGGTCGGACTTGGCCCAGATCCATCTGTTGCTCGGGATTTACTTCGAGGATCCGCGGCAGCACATGCCACTGGCGAGCGAGTATGCGACCCGCGCGCTGCAACTTGACCCCGGATTTGGGGAGGCGCATGGGACCCTCGGCCTGGTTCAACTGCTTTATAACTGGGATTATTCCGCGGCGGCGTCGGAGCTTGCTTCCGTTAAGGATGAGCAGAGCGCGATGACTGCGCTGAGCTGCACAGCGCACCTGATGTCGCAGACGGGCCGGACACGCGATGCCGATGAGATGGTGCATTCCATGTTGGGGTACGATCCGCAGTCGGCACAACTGATCGGCGAATTGGGTTGTATCGACTACTATCGTGGTGACTACGACAATGCGATCAAACACTATCGCGAAGCAATGGCGAAGGATCCGCACTCGCCAGTACCGTATTGGGGATTAGGGAAGACCTTATCGCTTCAGGGTAAATACGGCGAAGCCGTGGAGATCTTGCGCCAGTTCAAGCGCGCGAGCGGGTTTGAGCCTCCTCTACTGACGGCCGAGATCGGCTATGCCCTGGGACGAGAGGGCAAAACGAGCGACGCAGAGAGGGAGATCGCGGAGTTGCGTGAGGAGTCGAAATCAATGTTTGTCGATCCGTACTTCGTGGCACTCATTTATCTGGGCATAGGAGATGAGCAGGCCACACTTCAGTGGCTGGATCGCGCCTATGTCGTGCGATCGCCCTTCCTGATTTCCATTACGACAGAACCAAAGTGGAAGCGCATGCTTGGACGTCCTGGGCTGCAGGCATTTTTAGCGAAGATGACTCCGCAGAATCGCGCGCGGGCCTAAACAGATCCGACGCACTGAATCAGCGACAATCCAAACTGCCCGCAAAGTCGTCTTTAGGCACTTCGATCCGCAGTTGCCGAAAACGCCGTTCCTGCCACATTGATTGTCACCGCTCGTGCCTGCCACCACACCACAACTGCGCTTTCCTGTAACTAATGACAGTTGTCAATCGAGTGAACGGCTCATACTCTTGAGTCCTCTTTGCCTAATGTCCAGCCCAAATTCAGTCACAGTGCGGAGCCGAGCCTCTTTGCGAAGCTCCGCAAAGAGGCAGCAGTGCAAATGAGTTCGGAGCAAGCGAGCGGCCAAGGCTTGGAAAGCCATATTTGATATGCAACGGTCGTGTCGGTTAGGGTTGGCGGCGACATTATTGTTCTGTGGGCTACGCGGGGTTCTTGCCCAGGACCTCTCGCCGCGTGCGTATACCGTTACGCCCATCCACTTCAACGCAACGAATCTCACCTCGTCTTTTTTCGACGGCAGCATCAATTTCAACGGTGTGCTGCCGGCGACAGGCGCCACGGGCACTTATAACGTCGGAATCTTCAGCCTCTACCATAGCTTCAGTTTCTTTGGACGGTCGGCCAACGTGGTCGCGGCGCTGCCGTACGCGGTAGGGAACTTCCAGGGAACGATCGCGGGCGCAGGACAAAATCTCTACCGCTCCGGCTTGGCCGACACAGTCTACCGACTTTCCGTGAACCTAAAAGGCGGCCCAGCGATGGAGCCGCGAGAATTCGCGAAGTGGAAGCAGAAGGTGTTGATCGGAGCCAGTTTGAAGGTGACGGCTCCAACCGGGCAATACGACCCGACAAAGCTGATTGGGTGGGGCACCAATCGCTGGGCCTTCAAACCGGAGATTGGCTATTCTCAGCGTAGCGGCAAATGGGTTCTGGATGCCTATGCGGGAGTCTGGTTCTTTACAACCAATCCGCTCTACTGGTCGAACAATATCTACTATGCAGGGACGAGGTCGCTATCGCAGAATCCGGTGGGAGCGTTGGAGACTCATCTGAGTTACGACTTCGCGAAACAGCGGCTTTGGGTCTCCCTCGACGGTAACTACTGGTTCGGAGGAAGCACCAGCATCAATGGAATAGAGAACCCTGCCACCACGGCCAGGAACTCACGTATTGGAGCCACCGTCTCGATCCCCATCACCAAACGCAACGCTATAAAAGTGAGCTACAGTGACGGCGCTCATATCGAGTTCGGCGGCAACTACCAGAACGTGTCAGTTTCGTGGCAATACAGTTGGCTGGGAAGACCCCAATGATCTGTGGCACAACTTGGGTACCCCGTCGGACCGGCCCCGAGGCGCCCTGTGCGATCCAACGAAGCTAAACTAAAACCAGCATGTACACCATCGCTGCCTTCTACCGCTTTCTCGCGCTCGCCGATCCCGCCGCCCTCCGCGACGCACTGCGCGCCACCTTCACCTCGACCGACCTCCTCGGCACCACACTCATCGCCCCCGAAGGCATCAACGGCACCATGGCCGGCTCGACTGAAACCATCGACCAACTCCTCAGCTTCCTCGCCGCACGCACCGGCCTAAGCCGCTCCGAAGTGAAATTCTCAACCGCCGAAGCGCCTCCCTTCCGCCGCCTCAAGTTCAAGCTCAAGCGCGAGATCATCACCTTCCGCAACGCCACCGTCGACCCCGCGCGCCCCGGCCAGTACGTCGACCCCGACCAGTGGAACGCCCTCCTCGCCGACCCCGAAGTCCTCCTTCTCGACACCCGCAACACCTACGAGACCGCCATCGGCACCTTCGCCGGCGCCGTCACTCCCCCGCTCGACACCTTCTCCGACTTCTCCGACTACGTCCGCGAACACCTCGACCCCGCCCGCCACCGCAAGGTCGCCATGTTCTGCACCGGCGGCATCCGCTGCGAAAAGGCCTCGGCGTACATGCTCCAGCAAGGCTTCCCCGAGGTCTACCACCTCAAAGGCGGCATCCTCAAATATCTCGAAACAGTCCCCACCGAATCCAGCCAATGGCAGGGCGCTTGTTACATCTTCGACGAACGAGTCTCCGTAGACCACGAAGACTTCCAAGCCCCCTAACCATCCTCCAAAAACCAAAATCCCCGCCCATTCGCGCAAAGAGCACGCGATAAGGACGGGGTACCTGGTCTCTTGAGCTTTACTTCTTGGGCCGCGACTCCGGCGGCACAAGACCTGCGAGGCGGTAGTACACAACGAGCTGGCCGTAGTGTTCCCCGCTATGTTCGATGATGCCGTAGGCCATGTCGAGAACACGCGATTTCTGCCCAGGGAAATACTCAAACTCCGTCGTCATGCCTTTCTCGCCTTGCGCCTGGATGGCGGCTGCGCCATCGGCGAAGGATTTCTTGACGAACGCAACGATGTCGGCCTTGGACTTATATTGGTCGCGCTTCGGATCTCCAGCAGGAAGCTTCTGCCCCGTCACAGTATTCGTGAAGTAGTAGCAAGAACCCGCCGCATGCAGCAGCTGCTCGGCGAAGCTCCGCTCGGCGGGTGTCGCCTTGAAGTCATATTTGTCCTCGGGAAAATCTTCGGCCATCGCCGTCAACTTGCGGCCAATATCATTCCATGAATCGAGCACGACTTTCACTTCCGGATCGGCAGGTTTGGCTGCATCTTTCTTCATCGCGTCCTGGGCATGAGCGGCAAATGCGAATGCCACCAGAACGATAGCGAGAAACGGTAGTCTTTTCATTTCTTTCTCCTAGATTGAATTTCGCGATCAAACCTCAGCTTCTTATTTCGCCTGCGCCAGCTCTGCAACAACGGCCGCAATTTTATCGAGTGTCTCAACCCAGCCCTCGAATTGACCGCTCTCTTTTGCGCTATCAATGGGTTCATTTCCAATGTAAGTGAGTTTCGTCTGGCCGTTTCCGAGATCCTCAAAGAGGGTCACGTCGTACGCACCGTCGATAGCCTCTTCCATTCCTAATTCCGCAGGATCGATCTTGTTTCCCTTCGAGTCCGAAAAGTACATGGAGGAAACGATCTTCTCGTGAAGAACAATCTCGTGGTATTCAATCGCATTCCAGCCCTCGTACCCATCCGGCGTCTTCATGCAGAGGAGAGACTTTCCTCCAACGCGAAAATCCATCTTGCAGGCGGGGCAGCTAAAGCCTTTCGGCCCCCACCACTGCATCACGTATTTCGGGTCGGTCCACGCCTTCCAGACCAACTCGCGTGGGGCATCAAAAACTCTTGTAACGACCATCCGCTCAATTTCGCTAACCTTGTTTTCTGCCATCTCTGACCTCCTCTTTCTTCATTTGATTGACAACTACTTCCAGTTTGTCGAAGCTCTCTTCCCAGAACCGGCGATAGCTGATCGCCCAGTCGCTGACTGTCTTGATCGCCTCGGGCCTAAGCGTGCACACACTCTCTCGTCCACGCTTCGTCTTGACTACAATTCGCGCCCGCACCAGGGTCGCGATATGTTTTGAAATCATCTGCTGCGAGAGTGAAAACGGTTCCGTCAATCCATGCACAGAGGCAGGCCCGTGGGAGAGTCGTTCGATCATTGCCCGGCGGGTTGGATCAGACAAGGCCGCAAATGTTGTACCAAGATTATCCACAACCGAATGGTAGTGGATTGGCTGTCAATGTCAACTGCTAATTTTGCGATTCGTGGTTTCTGCCCGAATCTTTTAGCCCTAAAAGCGGTGCTGATACTCGACTTGCCAGGACCTCAGCGACGAAGGTCAAATCGCCAACGCGACAAGCGCGAACCGTCCCGCCCCATCTCTCGGTCAAATCAGGCGTTCTCGGAACGAGAAGCCTTGCCGTCCGCCCAGAACTGTCAAGCCCCCAACCGCCCGTAATCCCACCCAACTCACTGATTCCAAGCCAGATAAAACTTCTCAAAACTTGGCATAGTTACCCCCCGCCAATCACTACAATTGAAGTAGGGATGAATCAGCGCGAAGCAGGAGGGGCTTGGCGCAGAACCGGACCGCAGCAAGGGGTATTTTGACTCCTAAGCCGCTTGGTTAGACTACTTTACAGGAGATGACGGCCTCGGCAGGGGGGGGTACTTTGGCTTCTAAGCCGTCTGCTTAGACTACTTTGCGAGCAAAGTATGACTCGGGAGGGGGGTGGGGGTACCCACAAGCCTCCGACCACCGCGACTACACCTTCAACCCAATCAGCCGCATCAACTCCACCCCATTACTCTTCATCGCCACGCCCTCCCGCAGCGTGAAATCGAAGCGCATCTGCCCATCCACAATCTGATCCTGAAAGTGCATATTTTTCATGGCTCCTTGCGGCAGTCCGACCATCTCCGCAAGCGCCAGATCATGAGTGGTGACCATCCCAATCGCGCCAGCCTCCACCAGCGCGCGCACCACGCCTTCCGCGCCCACCAACCTGTCCTTCGAATTCGTCCCCTGTAGTAACTCATCGAGCAAAAACAACATGCCCGTCTGACCACCGCTCCCGCTTTTACTCTCGCCGTCCGCGCAGGACTCTGCTAGCGAACAAATTCTACCCAGCTTCTCGATCTCCGCATAAAACCGCGAATGCCCTTCCTGCAGCGAATCATTCAACAGCAAGCTCGCGCCAATCTTCAGCGGCGTCAACCTAAACCTCTTCGCTCGCACCGGAGCTCCACACATCGCAAGCACCGTGTTCACGCCGAGCGTGCGCATCAGCGTACTCTTTCCGCTCATATTCGATCCCGAGATAAGCAGCACACGCGTCTCGCCGCCAATCTGCAGACTGTTCCGCACGCACTTCGACGCGGCAATGAGCGGATGCCCGATCTTCTCGGCATCCACGCAAGCGCCATCACGCTCGAACTCCGGAAACACGTCCGCAGGATGCTCGTACGCATACATGGCCAGCGAGTTCAGCGCCTCCATCTCGGCGACGGCTTCGATCCACAGCGGCACCGCACTTCCATGCTGCCGCCTCCACCGCTGGATCGCCCAAGCCACCTGCACCGAATACATCAGCGGCGTATTGAGCCCCTTCACGATCAGGTTGTCCATCGAGTCGCGCCATTGCCCAAGCTTGCCCAGCTTGCCAATCGCCACGGACCCAGCAACCTTGTGCGACGCCAGCTTCTGCTTGATCTCCAACAGGCGTTCCGACACGAACGTCTCCGCCTCCATCACCTCCAGCAGCGACGCAAGCAGCTGCATATTCTTCAACGCCGCATCCGTACCGTCGAGCACAGCCGTGATCCTCTTCTCAAACGGCCGCCGGACAAACCTCTCCACCACCATCACCAGCAGCATCAGGCTCAGCCCATCGCCAAAGGTGAACGACCTGAGCGCATCAATCGTCCCGCCCAGCCACACCCAAAGCGTCGCAGCCGCGACGATCGCCCACACAACTGCCAGCACGCCCGCAACCCAAGGCATCCACCGCTGCGTCAGCACATCGTCGGCCGCGGCCCACTTCCTGAGCGCCTCAGCCTGCACACCCACCGCAGCCGTCTCGCCCGCCACGCCCATCCGCTCCCGCAAGTCGACTCGCCCACGTAACTCGTCGACAGCCGCCTGTCGCCGCAAAATCTCCGGTACCTCTGCCGGCTCCAGCAGCCAGGTGAGCAGCGTCTCTTCGCCCATCCGTGTCCGCGCGCGGCACAGCAGCTCGAACATCCCACCGTGACCCACGATGTCCAGGTCACCTGCGTACAGGCTCGCGGTCTGCCGCGCCCGCACATCTGCGGAGAGTCCGGAAGTCTCGCGTACCTCCAGACCAATCCAGCGGTCCTCGATGCGCGCGATGCCCCGACGATAGATCTCCGCAGCCCGCCGCGCCGTGCTCAGCCGCCGCGATACCCTCCCCTGCCACACGCCAAGCGCCACAAACAGCACGATCGGCACGAGCACACCCCAACGCGGGCCATCCTTCAGAAAAATCGTGAGCCACGCCACCCCAAGAAACAGCACAACCGTCGCCAGCCGCAGCCAGCCCAGCAACAGGTGCAAGGCTGTCAGCTTCGATGCACGCTCTTCGCGCGACAACAATCGCCGCTGATACTCGTGCAGCGGTCCAGCTTCCACCCCATCGCTCATCACTCCATTATGGACGCGCCGGGAATATACATAGCGCATCCTCTAGTGGTGTGGGCTCGACGGTGCGCTGCGCGGTGCCGGCGGCGGCGATGGCCTTGGTGCTGGCGCTGCGCCACCTCCGCCGGGGCGAAACCCTCTTGGAGACCCCTTGAGAACCAGGCTGAACTGGCGACGCTGCGCGGTAGCCATGAAGTGCAATCTTCCTCATTCCCGGAGCTCAAACTTTTGAAAATCAAGCTGTTCGTAACGAAGTAGAAGTGTACCCCGCTGATACGCACAAAAGTGTTCAGCTAATTTGACTCGACAAGCCACCACACGTTCCGCCTCCGTCATCACATATCGATGGAACCATTGGGTGGTTCCAGGCGTATCCTCTTGTCGTATCCCAAAAGACCGCGCGCGCCCCTGTGCGCTGGAGGATTGATGACCCGCACTCTTCGCTCCCTGACCACCTTTGCCGCCGTAGCCGCGCCTCTCGCATGCCTTTTGCTCTCCGGCTGCCACGTCACCGAGGACGACCACGGCGACCACAAGAACGTCAGCATTGGCACCCCCTTCGGCTCTATGAAGGTGAATACCAACAAGAATGGGACCGACACCGCCTCCATCGGCATCACTGCCTACCCCGGCGCCACTCCCATCAATGACAAGGACGACGACAACTCCAACAATGCGAACGTCAGCATGAACTTCGGCCCCTTCCACCTCGGTGTTAAGGCTGCCGACTTCCAAAGCTCCGACCCCTCCGACAAGGTCATCGCCTTCTACATGAAGGATCTCGCGTCGCGCTACGGCAGCGTTATCGAATGCCGCGGCCACAACTCCGTTGGCTCCGTCAATCGCACCTCCCAGGGCCTGACTTGCAACGATGACGAGCACACCCACATCAAGACCGGCGATGGCCACTCCAAGGGCTTTGCCATCAACAACGGCAACTCCGCCACCGACATTGAACTGCGCTCCGGCTCTCCACAGCATTTGCACATCGTCGGCGTAGAGCCCCGTGACGGGGGCACCAAGATCGGCCTTGTCTCCCTCGATCTCCCGTCAGATCTCTCCAACCACGACAGCAAAGACAGCGAATAGCTCCATAGCGTTTGCTACGCGGCCACTGCTCGACTAACCTTGAGAGTAGTGAGTCCTCGCATCTGTTCCCGTTGTCACGCCCTTCTGCATCGCGAAGATGAAGGCGCCCTTGTCTATTGCTGGAACTGCGGAGCACCGCAGGTGCAGCTCTCCGAAGAGCTGCGCGACCAGATCGATCAGCAGATCACTGCCCAGAAGGCCGCCTCCAATCCTCTCGCCGAGCCGACCCCGCAGCCCATCGCCCCCAGCTACGCCATCGTCTGGCGCGGGGCCATTCAGACCGCCGCTTTGGCAGGAGCCATCGCCGCCGCGCTTGCCCTTCTCTCTTTCGCTCTTCCGCCTGTCACCCTGCTTTCTTTCTTCTGGTTCATCTCCGCCCCGATCATCGTGATGGGCGTCTACAGCTCCCGCTTTCGCAAGACGCGCATT
This sequence comes from Granulicella sp. L46, assembly GCF_009765785.1. Taxonomy (GTDB): domain Bacteria; phylum Acidobacteriota; class Terriglobia; order Terriglobales; family Acidobacteriaceae; genus Granulicella. The sequence goes on along the minus strand of NZ_LMUT01000025.1, from coordinate 205,147 downwards.
ACTACCGGGTTTGGCGCGCGCCTCGGCCTCCTCACCGGCCTCTTCATCCTCATCGTTACCTCGACCCTCAACACCATCGGCCTCGTTCTCCAGCGCTTCGTCTTTCACTCCACCGCCGAGCTCGACACACAGATCGAAAAGCTGTTTGCCCAGGTGCACACCAACTTCGCCACGCAATCGCAACAGTCCATCAAAATCATGAGCGATATGCTCGCCATCCCGGAGTTCCGCGCCGGCATCTTGCTCAGCAGCATTTTCTTCGGCTTGGTGCTCTATCTCGCCTACTCCGCGACGGCCGGCGCCTTTGCCGGGTATCTCCGCTCCCGCTCACCGCGCGCCTGACCTCGCTCCCCCGCACGTTGTCCCGATACTCGCCCACTCCCTCTCAGGCGCGCGCTGATCGATACCCTCCGCTGCTATCATGAAGGGCAAACCATGAGCGATCTCACCAGTTCCGCCGCAGCCACTCCCTCCGACTCCAAGCCACACCTCCGCGAGAAGGGCCGCCTCATGTCCGCCTCCGAGATTGAGCGCACCCTCGTCCGCCTTGCACATGAGATCGTCGAGCGCAATAACGGCAGCGCCAACCTCGGTCTCATTGGCATCAAGCGCCGCGGCGTTCCGCTTGCCCAGCGCATCGCCAAGCTCATCGGGACCATCGAGAAGTCTCCCGTCGATACCGGCGTCCTTGACATCAGCTTCTACCGCGACGACCTTTCCACCGCAGGCCCACGCCCTGTCGTCGAAAAAGGCGACATCGGCTTCGACGTCAACGGCCGCGACATCATCCTCATGGACGACGTCCTCTACACCGGGCGGACCATCCGTGCTGCCCTCGATGCCCTCTTCGACCAGGGCCGACCCAAGAGCGTGCAACTGCTCGTCCTAATCGACCGCGGCCATCGCGAGCTTCCCATTGAAGCCCGCTTCATTGGCCGTACCGTCCCCACCTCGCGCCGCGAAATCATCGAGGTTAAGCTCCGTGAGATCGATAGCGACGAACAGGTTCTCCTCGTCGAGCTCGCCGACTAGCTTCTCGAGCGTCCGCACGAAGCCGCATCGGCATTAGTTCCTCTGTAGCTCGCCAGCCACAATCGAGAGACGGCTTCCCGTTTTCTCGCATATCGCAGGCACACATCTCTGCGTCCTTCGCATGTGACCTTGCATCTGTATCTGGAGACAACGCCATGAGCCAGGAATCCCTCAATCAACTCGACAACGAGCTCGACGCCAATACCGTCGAAGCCGTTCCCGTGCCTGCGCCCAACGCCCCAGAGCCACTCAGCATGGGCGCGGTGCTCCGCGTCGTCACCATGCGCCGCCTCTGGTACGCGCAGATCGTCTCCACCTTCGGCGACTTCCTCGCTCTCTTCGCTGTCATCACCTACATGACCTTCCGGCTGCACGCGACACCGCAGCAGGTCACCGGCATCCAGATCGCCTACCTTCTGCCCATCGCGCTCATCAGTGTCATCAGTGGCGTCTTTGTCGACCGCTGGCCCGTCAAAACGACGCTCGTCACCAGCGACTTCATCCGCGCCGGCCTCTGCCTGTTTCTTCTGCTGGTCCACAGCGTTTACGGCTTTTACGCTGCGCTGGCAGCTATCAGCGTCGTCTCGAGCTTCTTCAGCCCCGCGCAGGGGGTTGCCATCCGCTCAGCAGTGCCATTGCATGGACTGCGCTCAGCCAATGCGCTCATGCAACAAGTGATGTTCATCATGCGCATCATTGGACCGTCCGTAGCCATCCTGCTGGTCGGCGCCTTCGGTGCGAAAGTCTGCTACTACCTCGACTCCGCCAGCTTCATCGCATCCGGCTCCCTCATCGCCTCGCTCTCTCTGATTCTTCCCAGGAAGGCTCCGCCCGCTCCTGTCGACGGACAGCCCGCCGTCAAGGAAAAGACTGGTATTCCGCGTATCCTCGCCGATATGAAAGTGGGCGCCGGCTTCATCCTCCATCACGCAGGTCTTCTCTTTGTCATCGTCGCCCTGGCCGCCGGCATGTTCGTGATGGGTTGCTTCGGCCCACTCATCGCCGTCTATGTTCGCGACGTCCTGAATGCGCTCACCAAGACCTACAGCATCGTGAGTGCCATGATCGGCTTCGGTCTGCTCATTGGCGTCAACTCCCTTAACGCCTTCGCCAAGAAGATGAGCAACACCCTGCAGGTCTACCTCGGCTTAGGCGGCATCGCTCTGGGAACCCTTCTACTCGCAGCCATCCCCACCGTCGCGACCGCCATCCTTGGCTGCTTCCTCATCGGCTTCGCCGTCGCCGGCATCATCGTTCCTTCGCAGACGCTAGTTCAACAGGAGACGCCACCGGAGCTCATGGGCCGCGTCGGTTCCACGCTCATGTCAGCCATCTTTAGCGCGCAGATACTCGGCTTGGTACTCTCCGGAATCCTCGCGCAGCACACCAGCATCCGCGGCGTCTTCGGCTTGTGCACCGCGCTTCTTGTCGCGCTCATCATCGCCGGCAAGCTATGGATGGAACCTGCCGAACATCCTGCCCTCACCTAATTATTTCTTCGAGAACGACCGCACCAACACAACCATGTTCCAAAGATCATCGGTCTTCGCCCGATCCCCTTCTGCAGGCATCTGGCCCACACCGTTCTTGATGATGTAGAACAGCTCACCATCTGTTTTAGTCTGCAGCGCCGCGGGATTGCTCCAGTCCTTCAGATCCATCTTCAATTGCACGGCCAGTTCGCCTTTTCCGTTGCCGTTCGCTCCGTGGCACATCAGGCAATCGTAGCTATACATCTTTGTCGCATGGGCCCTGCCCTCTGCAGTGGGCCTTACCGGGTTCGTCATGTGCACAGCTTCTGGAGGAATGACCAACGCAGCTGGTGCAGCCGCAGGTTGTTGCCCTGCTCCCACAAATAAGAACAGGGAGAACAGCAAAAAGGGAGGAAACATAGAACGCTCCTGTTGAGTAGCGCCCTAACTATACCCCTGGTTGGGGCCACCCGCCAGCTCACTACGTCCTCAGCGTTCCACCTTCTACCCTGCCAGTCAGTGACTTCTATCACCCGGCCCGGTCTTCCATCCATCAGCGAACCAGCGGATCAATCCTTTGCTTGCGCTGCCCGAGCAATCAGTACCGCCGTGTATGCAGCACCAAACCCGTTATCGATATTCACCACCGTCACATTCGGGCTGCAGGAATTCAGCATGCCCAGCAGCGCCGTCGCGCCACCAAACGAGCCGCCATACCCAACCGACGTCGGCACCGCGATCACCGGAACCCCCACCATTCCACCCACAACCGAAGGGAGCGCGCCCTCCATCCCCGCACACACGACCACCACATCGGCCGCCGTCATTTCGCTCCGCACCGCCAGCAGACGATGCAATCCCGCCACGCCAACGTCATACATCCGCGACACCCGTGCGCCAAACGTCTCCGCCGTAACCGCAGCCTCTTCCGCCACGGGGAGATCACTCGTCCCTGCACACACCACCGCAATGTGCCCCTTGTTGCCTTCCGAAGCCGGCGTCTGCCGCAGACTCACCGTCCGAGCCACGGCGTTATGAACAGCCCCCGGATACGCGCGTACCAGCGCATCCGCAGTTCCCGGCTCGACGCGCGTCACCAGCACATCCACTCCATCAGCCAGCAGACTCCCGAAGATCGCCAACGTCTGCTCCTGCGTCTTGCCCGCCGCATAGATCACCTCCGGCAACCCGCTGCGCAGGCTCCGATGGTGATCCACGCGCGCATGTCCCAGATCCTCGAACGGCAGCGATGCCAGACGTTCGGCCGCAGCCGCCGGCGACAGGCCTCCGCACTCAACCTCCGAAAGAATCTTCAGCAAATCATTCCGTTTCATGACGCAACCTTGCCCCCGACCTTCGCACCCTCGGTCGCTGTCTGCGCATACGCTGCAATCGCCGCCTGCTGCACCTGTTTCAGCGGAATATCACAGCGCACCGCAGCAGCACGACAGTCTTCAAACTCCGGCGCTGCGTTCATTACTTCGCCGTCGAGCTTGCCAATCTTCACACGAATCTCTCCATACGGCGTCTGCACCGCCAGATGATGCCGCTCCAGGCAACTCCGCTCGTCGCGCCGAATCCTCATCCCCAGCGTGCTGGTCTCGCGCAAAATCAATCGTTCCAACTTCTGCTGAGTTTTGTCGCTGCACAAAACAGTGAGCAGCGTTCCCGGCCGACCTTTCTTCATGATCACCGGCGTCAGCATCACATCCATCGCGCCCGCAGCCAGCGCCGACTCCGCCACCCACGCCAGCACCTGCGGCGACAGATCATCGAGCGCCGTCTCCAGCACCGTCACCGTATCCGTCTTTGTATTTTCTTCCGCCTCGCCAATGCTGATCCGCAATGCATTCGGAAACCCCTTCGGATTCCGCGAGCCCGCCCCATAGCCGATCCGTTCCACGCTCATCGCCGGCTGCGCCCCGAACACCGGCTCCAACATCCGCACCAGCGCGGCACCCGTGGGCGTCACCAGCTCCTTCTGCACATGCGCCGAGTAAGTAGGAAATCCGCGCAACAGATCAGCCGTGGCCGGGGCGGGCACCGGAAACGTTCCGTGCGCACACTTCACCATGCCGCCACCCACATTCAGCGGCGAGCAATACCACGCATCCACCTTCAGATACTCAATTCCCGCACAGGCCGCAACAATATCGACAATCGCATCCACCGCACCCACCTCGTGAAAGTGAATCTTCTCAACATCCACGTTGTGAATCTTCGCCTCGGACGCACCCAGCAAACAGAACGTCCGGATCGCCCGCCCCTTTACAGCCTCCGCTAATGGCGCCTTCCGGATTAGCTCGCGAATAGCCGACAGCGAGCGTCCATGCGAATGCTCGTGCTTATGCTCGTGCGTGTGTTCATGCTCATGTGTATGACTGTGCGTGTGATCCCCCGCGCGCGCATGGTCGTGCACCACTTCCGGCACGCGCTCCTCCGCCACAGACGCGCCCTCCATCACCTGCACTCGCGTACACGAAATCCCGCTACGATCCACCGTCTCGATCTTGAGGCTCGCGCCCAACTCCAACGCCGCGGTCGCCTCCTGCAATACCCCCGCCGGAACCCCAGCATCGATCAACGCACCGAGAAACATATCGCCGGCAATCCCGGCGAAGCATTCTAAATAAGCAATCCGCATGAACTCTCTTTCAATAGTGGAAACACGTGTGTGGGATGTCCTAAACCTGACAGCGGATAATCCAAGTCCGCCTATCCAGCCTGCGCAATGGCCGTAACCGGCAACACATCGTTCATCGAACCAGAGCGATACCCCTGCGTGTCCAACGTGGAATACAGAAACCCCGCAGCACGCACTGCCTCCGTCATCCGATCCAGCATACTCAGCGTCAGCGCCCGCTCAAGATCTTCCCTTGCGACCTCAACACGCGCAAGATTTCCATGGTGCCGCACACGCACTTGCGCGAACCCCAGCGCATGCAGCGCCTCTTCCGCCCGCTCCACCTGCGCAAGATTCTCCGCCGTCACCTCACGGCCATACTCAATCCGCGACGACAAACAAGCACTCGACGGTTTATCCGCAAGCGAAAGCCCGGCCTCGCGCGCCAGCACCCGAATCTCCTGCTTGCTCAGCCCTGCATCCACCAGCGGCGCCAACGCTCCGTGCATCTCTGCCGCCCGCTGCCCCGGTCGAAACTCCCCGCGATCATCCATATTCATTCCGTACGCCAGATGCTCAAAGCCCAGCCGTGCCCGCGCCTCTTCCATCTGCGTAAACAGTTCGTTCTTGCAGTGGAAGCATCGTTGCGCATCATTGCGCGCGTACTCCGGCTTCTCCAACTCATTGGTCTGCAGCACCTGCACCGGAATGCCATGTAGCCCTGCAAACGCCATCGCGTCCGCCAGCTCCTTACGCGGCAGCGACGGCGAATCCGCAATCACCGCGAGCATCCTCTCGCCCAGCACTTCGTGCGCCGTATACGCCAGGTACGCGGAATCCGTGCCGCCGGAATATGCAACCAGCAACGAGCCAGCCGAAGCAAGATTCTCCCGCAGCAACTCCGATTTGTCCTTCAAATCCATCGTGGTCTCAGCCTTTGCTGCGATCCGTAAACCGGAAGAAGAGCGACTGCTTCGCCACCGGCTCCGCAAGCTCATTGATCGATGCCATCTGCGATGCCGAGAGGGGTGTGAAGTTGGCGGCAAGGTGAACGTTCTCCTCCAACTGCGCCACCGAGTCGCAACCAATGATCACCGTGCTCACCGGGTGCGTCAGCGTGAAATACATTGCCTCGCGCATATTAATCACACCCGGTCGCGTAGCAATCGCCGACCCCTCCCACGAGTGCCGCTGCGCGTCCAAAGGCGGCGGCGTCCAGTTCGACAGCAGCCGCCCGCGCGCCGGAACCTTCATCCCGATAATTCCCATCTGCTTCTCAACCGCCAGCGGCAGCAGCGCGTCGGAAAAACTATAGATATGCGAATCTGCCGCATTCAGAGCCAACAGAATCGTGTCGAAGGGATGCCGGTTGATCGCATCGATCAGCGCATCAGGCCGATAGTGCCCCGTGACTCCGAGGAACCGCACCACCTTCTGCTCCTGCATCTCGATCAGCGCTTCCATCGCGCCGCCCTTCGCAAAAATCGCGTCGACATCCTCAGGCAGCCCGACATCATGCAACTGCCAAAGGTCCACATGGTCCGTGTTCAGCAGCTTCAGAGACTTCTCGATCATCCGCAGCGAACCCTCGCGCGTCCGCTCCTTGGTCTTCGTCGCCACAAACGCCTCGTTGCGACGCCGCTTCATCACCTGGCCGTAATACTGCTCACTCCACCGATCCGGCCCACCGTAAATCGACGACGTATCCATATAATTCACGCCCAGATCCAGCGCTCGCTCAATGATCGGCACGGCCACGTCAAAATTGTTTGGCTTCTCCAGCGCCGCCTGCCCGCCAAGGCTGAAGATCCCCACCTTGTAGCCGGTCTTGCCCAGGTTCCGCGTCGGCATAGCCGTCAGCGTTCTCGGATTATCCGGAAGCGCACCAAACTCTTTGCCTGCCTGTGCATCGGCGGGCATGGCAGCCTGCGCCAACAAACCAGCTGCCAGAGCTCCACTCTTCTTCAGAAAACTACGGCGATTTCCAGCGTTTGGCGGATTGGCCATCAAAGGAGCCTCCAGGCTCAACTGACTCCGATTCTATTCCAGCAGTAGGATTTCTGGTTACAGCGGGCTCCCTGTCGGATCTACTGTAGCCACAGGAGTCTGCGTTGTTGGCAACTGCCGCCGCGCAGGCTCCGCCGGTGTCGGCTCCAAAGGCTCCGTCGTCTCCTGGTCTCCAATATTGAAAACCGGCGTCCCCTTCGGCAGCTTCAGTCGACCATCTGCCAGGTACGCCACCACCGCGGCCCCCGTCACCGCAGGCGCAAGAATCGTCATCGGAATCAGATACTTCTTGCTCTTGACCAGCGACTCCGTCACACCATCTACCGCGTGACTGCGCGGAATCGTGCCCGGCACCTGTGGAATCACAAACGCGCTCATGTTCACGTCTGGATACTTCTGGCTGTACGCCACCAGCGATCGTGCGACCTGCTTCGGCGTCATCAGCCCGAAATCGGCGATGAAGTTGCGGTGAACTGCATGCGGCATATAAATGTCCAACACCATCCGAGAAAAATCCGCGCAGTTATGAAAGAGCAGGTTGAAGTGGCCAACGTTCTTCCGATCGTTGAAGATCGCCATAAACCGTTGGTCCTGCTCGGCGGTGCTATCCACCTGGAACCCATGCATCGTACGGATATACGATTCGCCCACCAACTCATTCCACTCACCCTTGGGAGCTTCACCCTTTTTGTTATCCGGAGCCAGGTCCATCAGGTGCGCCTTGCGATACGCATCCTGCAACGCTGCAACCTGCTTCCGATCCGCAGCGGCTGGGATATCGCTGAGATTATCGACAGCATACAGATACCCGACCAGTGGCACCGCAATCCAGTCATAACCGTCCACCTTGTGATACCGGCTGATGACCACACCATACTCGCCCTCGTGGCAAGCCCGAAGAGATGTAGGCGAGTCCGCGCAGACGTGATTCAAATAAATTGCCGCATGGCCCGTAGGATTCATCGCGCCAAATGCCCCGTAAGGCTCTTCCATCAGCAACGCCACTGATGCGTGCGCTGTCCCAGCCGTCACCAGGAAGCATCCAAATAGACAGCCGACGACTGCCATCGTTCGTCGAAACATCCTATTGCCGTGCCGCACCACTGCCTCGCATTTAACCATCCCTGTTTGGATGCAAATCATTGACTCGTGGCGGGTTAAATCTTCTTTGAGCGCGATATGCGCACCACAATAAAAGGACTTAGCCGCTACAGGTCGGTCGATTGTTCCACTCTCGGATCCCCGGAAACTTTCAGCGAACCCCGCCCCACCGCGGGGTTCGCTGTAGTCCATTAAGCGTTGTACGTGGACGACGACACGCGGCCCCCGTGCCCCGTCCAGTTGGTGTGGAAGAACTCGCCGCGCGGCTTGTCCGTCCGCTCATACGTATGTGCGCCGAAGAAGTCGCGCTGCGCCTGCAACAGGTTCGCCGGCAACCGCGCCGTGCGGAAGCCATCGTAAAACGCCAGCGCCGTAGAGAACGCCGGTGTCGGCACGCCCAACTCAATTGCCTTGATCAGCGCCTTCCGCCAGCTACCCTGATACTTATTCAGCGCGCTCGAGAAGAATTGATCCAGCAGCAAATTCTCCAGGCTCGGATTCTTGTCAAACGCGGCCTTGATGTCGCTCAGGAAGATACTGCGAATGATGCAGCCGCCGCGCCACATCAGCGCGATGCCGCCCATGTTCAACTTCCAGCCAAACTCCTTCTCGGCCGCGCGCAGAAGCATGTAACCCTGCGCGTAGCTCACCATCTTCGAGCAATACAACGCCCGGCGCACCAACTCAATGAACTCTGCACGATCACCAACGGCCACCTTCTCCGCCGGTCCCTGCAACACCTTCGAAGCCTTCACGCGGTCATCCTTCAACGCCGACAGGCAGCGCGCGAACACGCTCTCGCCAATCAGCGTCACCGGCATGCCGAGATCGAGCGCCGAAATCGCCGTCCATTTGCCCGTACCCTTCTGTCCCGCCGTGTCCAGAATCTTGTCCACAATCGGCGTTCCATCCTCATCCTTCTTGGCAAAGATGGTCGCCGAAATCTCAATCAGGTAGCTATCGAGCTCGCCCTTGTTCCACTCCTTGAATACCTCGGCAAACTCATCGGCGCTCAAGCCCAGTCCATCCTTCAGCAACTGGTACGCCTCGCAGATCAGCTGGATATCGCCATACTCAATGCCGTTGTGCACCATCTTCACGTAGTGGCCGGCGCCATCTTCACCCACCCAGTCGCAGCAAGGCGTTCCGTCTTCCACCTTGGCCGAAATCGCCTGGAAGATCTCCTTCACATGCGGCCACGCAGCAGCATTGCCGCCCGGCATAATCGACGGACCAAATCGCGCACCCTCTTCGCCGCCGGAAACGCCCGTCCCGATAAACAGGATGCCCTTCGCCGCCAGATCCTTCGTCCGACGATTGGAGTCGGTAAACAGCGAGTTGCCGCCGTCGATAATAATGTCGCCCTTATCGAGGAACGGCAGAATCTGCTCAATCGTCTTGTCCACCACATCGCCGGCCTTCACCATAATCATCACGCGGCGCGGGCTCTTCAACAGTCCGCACATCTCTTCAATCGAGTGCGCACCCACAACTTCGGTGCCCTTAGCTTCCTCGTTGATGAACTCATCCACCTTCGATACCGTGCGGTTGAACACCGCCACCTTGTATCCGTGATCGTTCATATTCAGAACAAGGTTCTGTCCCATGACTGCAAGCCCGATCAATCCAATGTCACAACTTTCCTTCGACATAAATCGTTCTCCATGTGCAGATCGCAGCTCTTGGCGCAATCCGTTTCGCTACCGTTAGAGGCTTGCTCAACGATCGAGCGCAGCCTGGGTGGACAAGTTAAGGTAATTCCTTCGCGACCCCACTTATTATCATATCCGCCGCATTCCCAGCTACGTGACGGCAAACACAGCGCGATTCTGCCCCTGCGATCTCGAATCGAAGAAATTCATGATCCGTCCTCAAGACGAGCGACTGAACGCTCGTCGCCGCAAGCGCAGCGCCCTCATGGTACGGTTTTGTAGACGTGATGCTCCAACCTCACTCGGAGCATCACACCCCTCAAGGCAACTCGATGCGTCCGTCCCTACGCTCCCTCTTCAACGACCAACCCGGCAACACCCGCGCCAAGATCATCGCGATCTACGCCATCCTCGCTGCCTTCAACCTCGGCGCCTGGGCCTGGGCTGTCATTGCCTTCCACCACTTCCCTGTCCTCCTCGGCACCGCCTTCCTCGCCTACAGCTTCGGCCTCCGCCACGCCGTAGACGCCGACCACATCGCCGCCATCGACAACGTCACCCGCAAGCTCATGCAGGAAGGCAAACGCCCCGTCGCCGTCGGCTTCATGTTCTCGCTCGGCCACTCCACCATCGTCGTCATCGGGTCGATCGCCATTGCGGCGACCGCCCTCGCCCTCCAACATCGCATCGATCACATCCGCGACATCGGCAGCATCGTCGGCACGCTCGTCTCCACGCTCTTCCTCTTCGCCATCGCGATCGTCAATCTCATCATCCTGCGCGCGGTCTTCCGCACCTTCCAGTCCGTCCGCCGCGGTGAGCCCTATATCGACGAAGACTTCGACCTCCTCCTCGGCAGCCGCGGCTTCCTCTCCCGACTCTTCCGCCCCGTCTTCGGCCTCATCCGCAGCAGCTGGCACATGTACCCCCTCGGCCTGCTCTTCGGCCTCGGCTTCGACACCGCCACCGAAATCGGCCTGCTCGGCATCTCCGCCGCCGAAGCCTCTAAGGGCCTTCCCCTTATCTCCATCCTCGTCTTCCCCGCCCTCTTCGCCGCCGGCATGTCCCTCATCGACACCACCGACAACATCCTCATGCTCGGCGCCTACGGCTGGGCCTTCGTCAAACCCATCCGCAAGCTCTACTACAACCTCACCATCACCTCTGTTTCAGTAATCGTAGCCTTCGCAGTAGGAGGCATCGAAGCTCTCGGCCTCATCGCCTCGCAACTCCACCTCGACGGACACTTCTGGTCGCTCATCGCCAAGCTCAACAACAACTTCGGCGTCCTCGGCTACTTCATCATCGGCCTCTTCGCTCTCGCCTGGATCCTCTCGGTAGTCATCTATCGCTGGCGCCGCTTGGATGACATAGGGGACCACCTCGAGCTAGCCACACCCCTCCCCACCACGACTGAATCGAAATAGCTGACCTGCCAACCCTTCCTCGGCGTCCGTATACTGTCCTCGCTCGTATAAGTACCGTGGCCCAACAATGAAAATAATCTCCCCCAAGCTCTTCGCAGCGCTTCTCCTCGCGCCCCTCGCCGCCCTGGCGCAGCAGCCCCGACCCGCCATCACCGGCATCTCTCACATGTGCGTCTACGCACACGACCTCGCCGCCTCCGACACCTTCTACGGCCACATCCTCGGAGCCACCAAGGCACCCGACCCCCAGGATCCCACCGGCGCCCGCTACTACTTCAGCCCCACGCAGTTCGTGGAAGTCCTTCCCCTCCCCGCCGACCACACCATCAGCCGCATGGCCTGCGTCGCCTACACCACCACCGACGCCGCCGCTCTCCGCAGCTATCTCGCCGCGCACAACCTCACCCACCTCTCCGAACTCCATACCTCCACCGACGGCGCGCACTGGTTCGACACGCAGGATCCCGAAGGCAACAAAGTCCAATTCCTCCAGCCCACCCACGCGCACGCCGTAGCGATCACGACGCACCCCATTAGCACCCGCATCATCCACATGGGCTACCTCGTCCACAACCGCGCCGACGAAGATCACTTCTACCGCGAGCTCCTCGGCTTCCGCCCTTATTGGTACGGAGCCATGAAGCCCGAATCCCTCGACTGGATTTCGCAGCAAGTCCCCGACGGCCATGACTGGCTTGAGTACATGATGGTTGGCGACGGTTCTGACACTCCCATCGACCACCTCAACGAGCGCGAGATCGGCGTTCTCAATCACTTCTCGCTCGGCGTCCCCAACATGGAGCAGGCCGTCACCACTCTCTACCAGCAGGACCGCCTTTCCCCGCGCCACGACGGCCCGCAGATGGGCCGCGACGGTAAATGGCAAGCCAACCTCTATGACCCCGACAACACCCGCGTAGAGCTCATGGAATTCCAGCCCGTCTCCAAGCCCTGCTGCTCCGACTTCACCGCCTCCAGCCCCACCCACTAACGTCTTCTCTCCACCCTGAGGGCCAAGTGCCCATGGATCCGATGAACCGAATTCGTCGCCGCTCCTTCCTCAAATCCCTCGGCGCCGCTGCTGCCGCTTCGACGCTCCGGCCGCAATTGCACGCGCTATCGTCTTTCGTGCAGGAACCTCTCTCAGCGACTTACACCGCACCGCCCATCCTCCTCAACCAGCTAGGCTATCTCCCCAACCACGCGAAGCTCGCGACGGTTCTGTTGGCGAAGATGCCCAGCCAAACGACACAACCAACAACCTTCCGCCTACGCTCTGAAAATCACGCCGTAGTCTTCGAAGGCAAGCTCTCCACTCCATCTCTCGACGCCGCCTCCGGGGACACCACTGCCCAAGCCGACTTCTCTTCCATCACCAAGCCTGGTCTATACCAACTCGATGTCGAAGGCACCCTCTCCGACCTCTTCACCATCGCCCCCACCGTCTACGCAGAAGCCCTGCGCCTCACCATGCGCAGCTACTACGGTCAGCGCTGCGGTTGCGTAGTCGATCTAGGCAACGGCTACCACCACCCAGCCTGCCATCACGACGGCGCCTTCGACCCCACCTCTGGCCGCTCCGGCTCCGTCCCCAACACCGGCGGCTGGCACGACGCCGGCGACTATGGCCGCTACATCGTCAACTCCGGCATCACCACCGGCACGCTCCTCTGGGCATGGGAGATGTACCCCGACGCGCTCCACTCCCTCAAGCTCGACATCCCCGAATCCGGCATCACCCTCCCCGACTTCCTGGCCGAAATCAAATGGAACCTCAACTGGATGCTCTCCCTCCAGGACCCAGCCGACGGCGGTGTTTGGCACAAGCAAACCAGCCTCCACTTCTGCGCCTTCATCATGCCGCAGGACGACCACCTCCCCAGCGAAATCATCGGCACCGGCTCCGCGCCCTACAAGAGCACCTGCGCCACCGCCGACTTCGCCGCCGTCATGGCCATCGCCGCGCGCTGCTACCACCCCTTCGACCCCACCTTCGCCGCCCGCTGCCTCGCCGCCGCGCGCCTCGCCTGGACCTGGGCCCGCGAACACCCCAACGTCCCCTTCATCAACCCGCCCACCGTCCTCACCGGCAACTACGGCGATCCCGACTGCAGCGATGAACTCATCTGGGCCTCCGCCGAGCTCTATCACACCACGTTGGAATCGCAGTACGAATCCGCCTTCCTCGACTCCATCAAGCCCCTTCTCCCCAACCTCAAGATCACTGTTCCCTCCTGGAACAACGTAGCCTCCCTCGGCCTCTGGGCCTACGCCTTCGCACCCAGGCACAAGCTGAGTCCCGTCGTCGAGGCAATCCAGCAAGCAACGCAAACCGCAGCCGCCGAACTCATCGCCCGCACGCGCACCAGCGGCTATGGCACCACCCTCTCGCTCGCCGACTACCACTGGGGCTCGAACTCCAACGCCGGCAACCAGTCGCTGCTGCTACTCGTCGCGAATTATTTCCAACCCAACAAAGCGACGGTCGACGCGGCCCTCTCCAACCTGCACTACCTCCTCGGCCGCAACTGCTTCGGCGTCTCCTGGGTCACGCAACTTGGCCAACGTCCATTCCAGCATCCCCACCACCGCCCCAGCGCAGCCGACGGCATAGTCGCCCCGTGGCCCGGCTTGCTATCCGGTGGCCCCAACGCCTACGGCGGTGACGCCATCGCCGATGCCCTCCCCAAAGCTCCGCCCATGCGCATGTGGCTAGACGACCAGCGCGCCTACTCCGTGAACGAAATCGCCATCAACTGGAACGCCCCACTAGTCTTCCTGCTAGCCGCCGCCAACAGCTCCCGCCCCTAGGTTGTTGCTCTTGCTTCTGTTCTTGCCGTTGCCTTTCTTGCTGTCCTTCCCTTTGGGAATGCGCCTTGTCTTTCTTTGACTTTCTAAAAGAAATTGTCATTCCGAGCGAAGCGAGGAACCTGCTGTCTCCCGCTCTTGCCTTTGCTCCGATCGCCTAACCTCATCCCGGCTAGTCAACTCACCGCCGCCTTCAGTGCCCCCTTCGCAGCCTCCAACACCAGCTCAACCTCAACCTCCCCATGCGCCGCACTCACAAACGCCGCCTCATACTGGCTAGGCGGCAGCCACACACCCCGCTCCAGCATCCCGCGATGAAACCGCGCAAACATCGCCGTATCCGACGTCGCCGCACTAGCAAAATCCGTCACCCTCTGCGGCGTGAAGAACCATGTGAACATGCTCCCCACCATGTTCGTGGTCATCGCAATCCCCTCTTGCGCCGCCAGCTTCGCTACACCCTCCACAATCGCCGTCGTCGTCTCCTCCAGCTTCGGATAAATCTCCGCTTGCCCCTCCAGAATCGCGGACAACGTAGCAATCCCCGCAGCCATCGCCAGCGGATTCCCGCTGAGCGTTCCCGCCTGGTACACCGGCCCCAGCGGAGCCAGGCAATCCATCACATCCGCCCGCCCACCAAACACTCCCACCGGCAATCCTCCGCCAACAATCTTCCCGAGCGTCGTCAAATCCGGAAGCCCACCAATCTCCTCCGCAAAGAACTCCTGCGCACCACCAGCCGCCAACCGAAACCCAACCATCACCTCATCAAAGATCAGCAACGCCCCATGCTTCCACGTAATCTCCCGCAGCCCCTTTAGATATCCGGGTTCCGGCAGGATCGTCCCCGCATTCCCCACCACCGGCTCCAAAATCACGCAAGCGATCTGATCGGGATGCGCCGCGAACGCCGCCTCCACCGCGGCCAAATCGTTATACGGCAGCGCCAGCGTATGCATCACTGTCTCTGCCGGCACGCCCGCCGATCCCGGAATCCCAAACGTCGCAATACCACTCCCCGCCTTCACCAGCAGCGCGTCCGCATGCCCGTGATAGCAACCCTCAAATTTAATAATGAAGTTCCGTCCCGTAAACCCGCGCGCCACCCGTATCGCCGACATGCAAGCCTCCGTCCCCGAGCTCACAAACCGCATCTTCTGCACGGACGGATAACACCGCTGCACCAGCTCCGCTAAATCCGCCTCAGCCGCCGTGCTCGCTCCAAACGACGCACTCTTTCCCGCCGCCTCGCGAATCGCCGCCACCGCCGGTGGAAACGCGTGCCCCAGCAACATCGGCCCCCACGACCCAAACATATCCACAAAGCGATTACCGTCCGCATCGAACAGGTACGCGCCCTCGGCACGCTCCACAAACGGAGGATGCCCGCCAACCGCGCGGAATGCGCGCACCGGGGAATCCACACCACCCGGCAGAAATCCTTCAGCGCGCTGCTGTAACTGCGCTGACCGTGCAAAAGAAAGTGCCATATTCCTCAGTATAGAAGTCGCTCCGAAAATCGGCTGATAAACTTGCTCTGCACACTCCAGCAACTGAAGGCGGCCTCCTTGGGAAAATCAAACTCCGGCAACGATGAGCAATCGCCGCGTGAAGGCTCAGCCGCCTCGTCGCAACCATCCAAAAATTCAACCATCCACAAGGAAGCCCGCGCGCTCCGCAGCGACGACCACGCCATCGTCTCCACCGATCGCCACGTCCTCGCCAACGACCGCATCAAGGGTCTCGCCCGCCGCACCTTCAACAAGCATGTGCTCAGCGAAATCGGTGGCTTCGCCGGCCTCTTCCAACTCGACGCCGAGCGCTTCCCCGACCCCGTCCTGGTCTCCACCACCGACGGCGTCGGTAGCAAGCTTGAGCTCGCCATCCAGCTCGGCCTCCACTCCAGCATCGGCGCCGACCTCGTCAATCACTGCGTCAACGACATCGCCGTGCAAGGCGCCACGCCTCTCTTCTTCCTCGACTATTTCGCCGCCGGCCAAATCGATCCCGACGTAGTCCAGCAAGTCATCAGCGGTCTCGTCGACGCCTGCAAAGCCAACGCCTGCGCCCTCCTCGGCGGTGAAACCGCCGAAACCCCCTGGCTCTACGGCAACTCCGACTACGAACTCGCCGGCTTCATGACCGGCGTCGTCAGCCGCCCCCGTCTGCTCTCGGGCGATGCCATCCGCGAAGGCGACTGCCTCCTCGGCCTCCCCTCCAACGGCCTCCACACCACCGGCTATGCGCTCGCGCTCAAGCTGCTACTCGAGACCGCCCACTACCGCCCCGATCAGTACATCAACGAGCTCGGCGACAAGGTCGGCGCAGCCCTCATGCGCCCCCACCGCAGCTACCTCGCGCCCATCCGCAAGCTCATTCAGGCGGAAGTCGTCACCGGCTTCTCACACATCACCGGCGGCGGCCTCACCGAAAACCTTCCCCGCATCCTCCCCCGCGGCCTCGCCGCCCACGTCGACCTCTCGGCTTGGGATCCACCACCATTGTTTACGCACCTGAAGGAGCTCGGCGGCCTCGATCACGACGAGATGTTCCGCACCTTCAACATGGGCATTGGCCTGGTTGCCGTCGTACCCGCCGACCTCATCAAAAAAGCGCGCCTGACGCTCACCCGCATGAACGAGCGCTCCATCATCCTCGGTCGCGTGATCCGCAAATCCTCGCCCCGCATCCTCTACAGCTAAAAATTGCTTTGCAGATCTAGCGCCCCGGCGCAACCATCCCCGCGAACTGCGTCCGATACACGATCACGCCCAGAATCAGCACCAGCGCCTGGAAGTACAGGAACGTCCGCGTGCTCGGCTTCTCCGGCTCAGGCCCAAAGGCTCGCCACGCCATGCCCAGGCCCACGATCAAAAAGATCCAAAGCGTGGTCGGCCCGAAGACCTCTCCATTCGTAATCGACAACGCAAACAGAACCACGCACGTCGTTGCAACCAGCCCACGCTGCAGCCGCGACAACGCATACGTAGCCTGCGCGCCATCCAGCCCCAGCAACGGAAAGAGGTTCAGAAAATTAACCCACGCGCCTACATACACCAGCACCATGAAAATTGGCGCATGCGTCGACAGGAAAAATCCATAACAGGCAAACACCGCAAACAACCCATAGAGCGGCCCCGCCAATGAGATCGAAGCCAGATCCTCCAGCGACACGCCCTGCCCATACCAACGCACATACGCGCCCATCATCGGCAAAAACACCGGCAACTCAGCCTTCAACCCTCGCCGACGCACCGCCACGTAATGTCCCATCTCGTGGATGAACAGGCACGCAAGAAATCCTGCCGCAAACTTCCACCCAAACAGCACCCAGTAAATCCCGAAGAACGCCACCAGGCTCAACAGGAACTTCAGCTTGAACACTAAAAACAGCAGCGACTTGATCTTCAGCAAAAACAGCGCAATCGGCGCAAACGGCCCCAGCCGTTTCGTCCACTTCGTCTTCTGATCATCAGCCGCTTTCAATCGCGCATCAATCTGCGCGATATGTTGCCGCACGCTTGCCGCCTGCTGCGTCTCTTCCGGCAGCCACGCTAGCGCCGACCGCCACCGTTCCCGCGCCTCCACCCACTTCTGCTCCTGCTCCAACTCCTGCGCCGATCGCGCAATCTCGGCCAGGTGCACCCCATACGTCAGTGTCTGGCAGTCTGGACACGCCAGCGTACCCTCAGGCAGCCAATGGCTGCACGACGGGCAATTGTGGATCACCTCAGGCGGCGCGGGTTCAGGCGGAAGTACGGTTGCATTCGTAGTAGACACTGCATTCACATTCTATTGGACGCGCCCCAATCCCAGACGACGCGCGCACCAAATCGCTCCTCATCGCCGATTCCGAATCGCTCCCAACCGACCGTCTACAATCGCTCCCGTGCTTCCCGCCTGCTCCTCATCACCCTCACTCTTGCCCTCCCTGTGTCCCTGCACGCCCAGCAGCCCCCTCCGCCGTCATCGCGGACCCCGCACCGCGTCGCGTCCTCCCACGCACTCCCTACATCTAACCCCCATGTCCAAGCCGCCCGACAGCCTCTTCACCCCGCTCACCCAGCGCAGCATCACCCTCCCCAACCGCATCGTCGTCTCCCCCATGTGCGAGTACAGCTCCGTCGACGGCCACGCCAACGACTGGCATCTGGTCCACCTCGGCAGCCGGGCAATCGGTGGCGCGGGCACCGTCATCACCGAAGCCGCCGCCGTCAGCCCGGAAGGCCGCATCACCCCCGGCGACCTCGGCATCTACTCCGACGACCACATCCCCTTCCTCTCCCGCATCACCACCTTCCTCAAGGAGCATGGCAGTGTCCCCGGCATCCAACTCGCGCACGCCGGCCGCAAAGCCAGCATGTCCGTCCCTTGGGTCACACCCTCACACACCGTCTCCCCCGCCGATGGCGGCTGGACCAACGTAGTCGCCCCCTCAGCCCTCCGCTTCCACGACGAGTACCCCCTCCCCAACGCCCTCGACCGCGCCGGCATGGACAAGGTCCTCGCCGACTTCACCGCCGCCGCCCACCGTGCAGCCGCCGCCGGTTTCCTCCTCGCCGAAGTCCACTCTGCCCACGGCTATCTCGCCCACGAATTCCTCTCGCCCCTCTCAAACCAGCGCACCGACGAGTACGGCGGCTCCTTCGCCAATCGCGCAAAGTTCCCCATCGAAATCATCCGAGCTGCCCGCGCCGCCTTCCCCGCCAACCTCCCAGTCTGGGTCCGCGTCTCCGCCACCGACTGGGTAGACGGCGGGTTAACTCCCGATGAAATCGTCCAGTTCGCCAGCCTCGTCAAAGCCGAAGGCATCGACCTCCTAGACGTATCCTCCGGCGGCAACGACCCTCGCCAACAGATCCCCATCGGCGCCGGTTACCAGGTAGCCTTCGCCGACCGCATCCGCCGCGAAACCGGCCTCGCCACCGGAGCCGTCGGTATGATCACCGATCCCGCCCAGGCCGACCAGATCATCCGCACCGGTCAAGCCGACGTAGTCCTCCTCGCCCGCGAACTCCTCCGTGAACCCTACTGGCCCCTCCGCGCCGCCGACCAGCTCCACCAACCCGCCAGCTGGCCCATCCAGTACGAACGCGCCGCCCAAGGCAAAGTAATCCGCCGCCAACCCCTCAAGACCGAGTAAACAACTCCACCACCACCCTCACGCGCTCTTTTTGGCGGCTGCGCGGAAACCGCTTCGTTCTCGTCAGCTCGGCGATCCCGTGAAGGCTCGCCCAAAATAATTCCGCTAGAACCTCCGCCTTCGCATCCCGCCCCTCAAACAATTCCAGAAGTTGGGAAAACCCGAATCGCAGCTCCGGAGGAGTGTCAGGCGCGCCGAACGGCACGCTCAGCCCGAGCGAAAACATCACCTCATACAGTGCCGGGGAAGACGCCGCAAACTCCAGATACGCCTCCGCGACCGATTCCACCGCGCTCTCCCGCTTGCTTCGCTTCCGTGCCTTCTCAAGCGCCAGCCCTAGCTCCTGGAACCCCTCTACAGCCACCGCCGTCAAAATTCCCTCACGGCTTCCAAAATGCGCGTACAAAACAGGTTGGCTGTACGAGATTTCGTCAGACAGCCGCCGCACCGTTACGTTCGGCCACCCCTCAAGCTCTGCGATTTTTCGTGCCGCACGAAGGATCTGTGCCCGGCGGGCCTGCCTGTCCCGCAACTTTCTTTCCGCAATCCGGTTCGTCGCCAACGTCTCCGCCATTGATAGAAATTATAGCGCTGCTAGAAAATTAGGCAAATTTCCGAACCCTCGAGTTCTTCATTGCATCCATTATAGCGTTGCTAGATTTTCTATCAAGGAGATTTCCTATGTACAACGCTATCCCCCTTTCCGTAGCCGCCCTCATCGCCGCTGCCGTCATCAGCATCGGTTCGTTCTACCTCTGCTCGCCACAACGAATCTCCCCATCCTTCGGCCTCAACCCGCCCGCATCCGACCCCGACACCCGCGCCTGGCTCCGCCTCAAAGGAATCCGCGACGTCGGTTCCGGCCTGGTCATCCTCACCCTGATGCTCACCGTAGGCGCGCACACGGTAGGCCTGGCTATGCTCGCCTTCGCCATCATCCCTCTCGGCGACATGTTCATCGTGCTCACCTCAAACGGATCGAAGTCAAAAGCCTTCTCCATCCACGGTGCAACCTGCGCGGTAATGCTCATCGCCGGCCTCTTCCTCATCCAAATCCTGTGAGCCAGAAGCCCTGAGCGGGTCTCGCCCACCACCACCGCAGGAGCGCTCCCTCATCCCAACTGAGCGCTCACAACCGGGAACTGACAACTCCCCACCATCCCCACCCAACTCTTCAAGTATCCCTCGAACCCATGTTAACCAACCTGACACCCTGTGCACTCATAGGTGAACCATAGGCGGAACCGCCCTTACCACTAGTTCAATCCGTCTGCGATCCTATACGTTAGTAACTCAAAGCTTAGTGACGTCACATCATCCAATTCGCAAGGCAGTTACTCCCGAGCCAACCGTCATTCCGGACAAGCTCTATTTCCGCATTGGCGATGTAGCCAAGCTGTGCGATGTGCCCGCCTACGTGCTCCGCTTCTGGGAAACCGAGTTCCCCCAACTCAAGCCCAACAAAGGCGGCACCGGCCAGCGCCTCTACCGCAAGCGCGACGTCGAGATGGCTCTCCGCATCAAGAGCCTGCTCTACGACCAGGGCTACACCATCCCCGGTGCCCGCCAGGTCTTCTCCACCGAATCCAAAATCAAAGAAGCCCCCGAAGCCGCGCCCCAGCTCGCCGCGGCGCCAGCCCCGACCCCCGCGCCCCAGCCCGCATCCACCGTCGACATCGGCGAAACCATCCGCCAGGAAGCCCACCGCCGCGAGCAGCTCTCCACCCTCCGCGCCGAACTCCGCTCCCTCGCCGATCTCCTCGCCAAGCCCGCCTCCCCCAACCATCCCGCACCTGCCGCCGCTGTCGCCGCAGCACCCGCGCCCATCGAGTCCAAGCCAAAATCCCCGCGCCCCCGTCTCGTCCTCGAGCCCAAGCCCGACGCCAAGGCCCCCCGCCTCCTCGACCAGGGCGACCTCTTCCCCTCCGAGTAACCTGCCGACAAGTTTTTCGTCGTCATCCCGGCCCTGAATGAAATGAAGGGGAAGGACCCCCGTATTGGCTGTTGCCCTTGCCCTTGCTGTTGCTGTTGCCGTTGCTGTTGCTGTTGCTGTTGCTCGTTTTACGCCGTCATCCTGAACGTAGTGAAGGACCCCTGTATTGGCTGTTGCCTTTGCCGTTGCTGTTGCTGTTGCCGTTGTCGTTGCCCTTGCCTTTCTTTCTGTCATTCCCTTCGGGAATCTGCTTCTGAGCCACCAAACGAGTACCTGACCCCATGACCGCCTCCGCCCCCTCGCTCCCGACACCTCCCGCACCCCGGAAGCGCACCCACACCGCCGGCTCAGCCGCCATCCTCCTCATGCTGAGTTCCTTCGGCTCCGGCCTGCTCGCGCTCGTCCGCATCCGCTACGTCAACTCCCTCTTTGGAGCAGGCGCCGCTCAGGACGCCTACCGCGCCGCCTTCACCCTCCCCGACCTGCTCAATTACTTCCTCATCGGCGGCGCCGCGTCCATCTCCCTAATCACCATCCTCAACCGCTATCGCGAAGCCGGCGACGAAGACGGAGGTGACCGCGCGCTCTCCGTCATCCTCACCACCATGCTCGTCGTCCTCGGCGCCGGTGTCCTGCTCGCAGAAATCTTCGCACCCGAATACGTCTGGCTAGCCAACAAAGGCTTCCGCTCCGATCCCGTCCGCGCCGCGCTCTGCACCGCCCTCACCCGCATCATCCTTCCCGCGCAGCTCTTCTTCTTCATCGGCAGCGTCATGAGCTCGCGCCTCCAAGTCCGAAAAATCTTCATCTACCAGGCCTTCACGCCGCTCATCTACAACGCTGGCATCATCCTAGGCGCCGTTCTCCTCCACACCCGCATCGGCATCTACTCGCTCGCCATCGGCGTGATCGCCGGCGTCCTCATCGGCTCCGCCCTGCTCAACACTCTCGGAGCTTTCCGCACCGGCTTCCACTACACCCCGCGCGTCAACTTCAAAGCCCCCGCCTTCCTCGAGTGGCTCAAGCTCTCTCTCCCCCTCATGATCGGCGTCTCGCTAGTCATGTTCGACGGTATCTTCCTCAAGTACTTCGCCTCCGTCCAACATGGCGGCATCACCCTTATCGGCAACGCGAAGGACCTCTTCAACGCCCCGTTCAACGTCATTGGTGCAGCCGCCGGCGCAGCCTCTCTCCCCTTCTTCGCCAGCCTCTTCCAGCAAAATCGCAGCTTCGACTTCTCGTCCTCCGTCGGTCGCAGCGTCTCCCGTCTCTTTGCCGTTGCCATGCTCGTCTCTGCCTGGATGATCGCGCTAGCCCCCTGGCTCATGGACCTCTTCAAGAGCGGCAAATTCAATCACGCCGACGTCCTCTCCGTCACCCACCTCTTCCAGATCCTCGCCATCACTCTCCCGCTTTGGGCCGTGCAGGGCATCTACGCCCGTGCCTTCTATGCCGCATCCGACACGCGCACCCCCGCCATCACCGGCACCATCATCACTGTCCTCTCCGTCCCTCTCTACTGGGCGCTCTTCAAGACTCACGGTCTCACCGGCCTCGCCATCGCCTCCGACATCGGCATCCTCATCCAGACCGCGACGCTCGCCATCCTCCTCCACCGCAAGCGACTCGTCTCGCTCACCCACCTCGAATACACCGAGCTAGCCCGAGCCCTCGCCGCCGCACTCGTCGCCTTCGCGGCCGCCTATGCCGCCGTGCAAACTCTCCTTCGTGCCCTTCCCAACCTCCAAGGCCACAAAGCCGACCTCTTCATCCTCTCCACCGGAAGCCTCACCTGGGCGGTCGCCGCGTTCCTCGTCCTCCTAGCCTTGCGCTCCAAACTCCCCGCCCAAATCCTCCGCCGCAAAACTGCCTGACCCGTCAACCTGTAGCCAACTGAGAACTGAGAACGGACAACTGAGAACCTGTTCCACCCTCTCTCCCTCCCCCTTCACCCCGCGTTTCCCGCCACTTACTGTTCCCGCTTCGCCCCACCCCCTCCGCGCAGGTAGAATAAAAGAGTTCCTCTGACACGATTTGCATCGTATGGAGGAACGTCCGGAGACCAATGCTGCCGCCACGCCCGTGGCAACGTGCAGCACGAGGGGCCGGTCGTCGGGCGCTCTGTTTTTACCCGAGCGCGTCCGGCTATCTGATCTAAGGAGCTTCCCGCTTTGTCTACCAACACCGACCGTTTCCTCTTTACCAGTGAGTCCGTGACCGAAGGTCACCCCGACAAAATCGCCGACCAGATCTCCGACGCCATCCTCGATGCCTGCCTCGCCGAAGACCCCTACAGCCGCGTCGCCTGCGAAACCCTCACCTGCACCGGCCTCGTCGTCGTCGCCGGGGAGATCACCACCAAGGCCTACGTCGACTTCCAGACCCTGGTCCGCGAGACGGTCAACAAGATCGGCTACGATGACGCCATCAAGGGCTTCGATTCCAAAACCTGCGCCGTAATCTCCACCATCAACCGCCAGTCCCCCGACATCGCGCAAGGTGTCGACACCGGCGGCGCCGGCGACCAGGGCATGATGTTCGGCTACGCGACCAACGAGACCCCCGAGCTGATGCCCACCCCTATCTCGCTCGCCCACAAGCTCGCACACAAGCTCTCTGAAGTTCGCAAGAACGGCAAGCTCCCCTACCTCCGCCCCGACGGCAAGTCGCAGGTCACCGTGGAGTACGACGCCAACAACAAGCCCATCCGCGTCGACGCCGTCGTCATCTCCACCCAGCACGCCGAGTTCTCCGATCGCGACCCCAAGAGCACCCTCACCAACGAGCAGCTCCGCGCCGAGATCATGGAGCACGTCATCCAGGCCGTTATCCCCGCCAACCTGCTCGACGCCGACACCAAGTACCACATCAACCCAACAGGCCGTTTCGTCATCGGCGGGCCGATGGGCGACACCGGTCTCACCGGCCGCAAGATCATCGTCGACACTTACGGCGGCATGGGCCGTCACGGCGGCGGCGCCTTCTCCGGCAAGGACTCCACCAAGGTCGATCGCTCGGCCGCTTACATGGCGCGCTACGTTGCCAAGAACATCGTCGCTGCCGGCCTCGCCGACCGCGTCGAAGTCCAGCTCGCCTACGCCATCGGCGTAGCCGAGCCGGTCAGCATCCGCGTCGACACCTTCGGCACGGGTACTGTCTCTGAGCCCCGCCTCATCGAGCTGGTTCGCGAGAACTTCCAGCTCACCCCCAAGGGCATCATCGAAAGCCTCAACCTCCGCCGTCCCATCTTCAAGCAGACCGCAGCCTATGGCCACTTCGGCCGCACCGGCGACGCCTTCACCTGGGAAGCCACCGACAAGGCAGCAGCCCTCAAATCTGGAGCCGCAGCCGAACTAGCAGCCAAGTAACGTTCGGAGTAGCAGCGGGCTTTAGCCCGCGGGATACCAACCACCACCACGCTGGGCTTTAGCCCCGGCGCAACGCAAAGGGCGAGCCACCAGGTTCGCCCTTTGCATTTGCTTCTGCCGTTGTTGTTGCCGTTGCTCGTTTCACGCCGTCATCCTGAGCGCAGCGAAGGACCCCCGTATTGGCTCTCTCCCGTTCTTCCTTCCTCCACTCTCTCTTCGGTCTTACGACGACGCCGGGTGCCCCATTCATGACGATGGCTCCATCATCGGCATGAGTGGGTGACGGTGCCAGCCTCACCCACAACCATCTCAGCACCCACCAACCCAACCCCCGCCGTCCGCGCAGGACCTCACCGCGCCGTCCCCTCAAACGTAATCCGCCGAATCACCACCGGCTTCAGCGGCCGGTTATGTTCATCCCGCGGCACCCGCGCAATCGCCGCCGCAACCTTCACCGAAGCATCATCGCACTGCCCAAAGATCGTGTAGTTCCCATCCAGCCGATGATTCGGCGCCTCGGTAATAAAGAACTCGCTCTCATTCGTATTCGGCCCAGCATTCGCATACGCCAACCGCCCCGGCCGATCAAAATTCAACCCCGGCACAATCTCATTCTCAAAATGAAATCCAATGTCGCCGTCGCCAGATGGATCCCCCGGCAAATCCGCATTCTGAATCATGAAGTCCGGAATCACCCGCCGAAAACTAAGCCCGTCATAAAACTTCTTCCCATGCATCTCCACATGCGTCGAAGGATTCTTCCACTCCTTCGTCCCCTCAGCGAGCCCCACAAAGTTCGCCACCCCAATCGGCGCCTCTTTGTCGAACAGCCTGCACGTGAGCGTACCCATTGTCGTCTCGATCACCGCAGTAGGCCCCGTAGGCTCCGGTGAAGGAATCGCCGCCATCGGCATCGGCACAGGATGCGGTGTCACCTGCGCCAACGGCACCGCCGCCGCGACTGCCGGCATCGCCTCTCCCTCCCGCACCACCGCAATATGATTAATCGCAATCGCCTCCGCCGGATGATTATCCGTGCTCAACAACGCATGAGAGATCGCCGTCACCACCGGCAGCGATGCATCATCGCACTGCCCAAACACCGTCCCGCGCCCCTCATATTCCTTGTCCGCGTGATCCAGCACATAAAACACCGAGCTACTCGTAAGCTCCGGCGCCTTCCCAACAGGAGCCGCCTCGCCCGGCTGCGGCTTGTACTTCGCCATCACCAACCGACCCGCCCTCTCAAATCCCAACCCACTCTTCTCCATAGGAAACGGAGGCCCCGCCGTTCCCAGCAGCCGCCCCAACCTATCTCCGCCCAGAATTCCATCCGACGTCCCCGCCAACCCCGTCCCGTCATAGAACGGCTTCCCATGCACCATCTGATCCGTAGCAGGATCCTTCCAGTCTTTACTCCCCTCCGCCAAGCCAACAAAATTCGCGACCGTCACCGGCGCCTGCTTGTCATACAGCCTGCACGTAATTCTCCCCATCGACGTATCGATCGCCACAGTCGGCCCCGTCGGCTCCACAACCTTCGCCGCCGCACTCGCCCCATGCCGAGCACCTGCATGCGTCTGTGCGAATCCCATCATCCCCACGCCCAACATCAACCACACCGCAATGCTTGCCTTCAACATGAACACTCCTCGCTATAAGCGCTGGCGCGATTGTAGCAATCCAATACCAACGCCCATCCAGCGCAGATTCCGCTAGCCCGCCTCTTCGCATCCGTGTACTCTCCATCTACCGGGCTCGTCTAATCCCTCAGGAAACATCCGCACGTCCATCCAGGAGATTCGTTTGAACCTTCGCGGCTTCACTGCACCCATCTGGCTGATGGGCATGTCGAACCTATCCTTCGGCTTATACGCGGGCTTCATCACACTCTCTCTGCCTCAATTACTCGCCGCGCAGCACGTACCGGAAGCGCGTATCGCCACCATCACCGCTACCGTCTTCTCCGGCGGCATTTGGGTCTTCCTGCTCGGCCCCATGCTGGACGTCCGGTTCAGCCGCCGCTTTTACGCAACCCTCTTCGCCGCGCTCGCCGGAACTTGCCTCACCCTCGCCCTGCTCAACCGTACGAACCTCGCGCTACTCGAGCTCCTCATGCTCATCGGCTTCGCGTCCGCGCAACTCTGCACCAACGCGCTCGGCGGCTGGCTCGCCACCATCGTCCATCATCACGACGAGAGCAAGCTCAGCTCCTGGACCTGGGCCGCCTCCTTCGGCGGCAATGGCCTCATGGCCATCCTCGCCGGCGAACTCGTCCGAGCCCTCCCCATTCAACTCGCCGCACCTCTCCTCGGCATCATCGTCTTCATTCCCACTGCCATCTTTCTCGTCATGCCATCGCCCGGGCCTGACCGCCGCCTTGCCCGCGAGAGCTTTACTAAATTTGTTAGCGAAGTCCTCGCCGTCGTTCGCCGCCGCCAGGTCCTCATCGCGCTCGCGCTCTTCGCTTCACCCTGCGCCTCCTTCGCTCTCACCAACACTCTCGGCAGCATGGGGTACGACTTTCACGCTTCAGAACGAATGGTCTCGCTCGTCGGCGGCGCAGGTCTATCTCTCGCTGGCATCTTCGGCAGCCTCATGTTCGTTCCCTTCGCCAAACTCCTCCCCCTGCGGCCTCTCTATCTCGCCATCGGAGCAGCCGGCGCGATCTTCACCACCAGCCTCCTGCTCCTGCACCACACCCCCGCCACCTTCGGCATCGCGATGGTCGGCGAAAACATCTTCCAGGCCCTCGCCTACACCGGCATCACCGCCATCTCATTCGAAACCATCGGCCGCAACAATCCCCTCGCCGCCACTCAATACAGTCTCTTCAACGCCGCCTCCCTCATCCCCATCATCTACATGCAGGTCATCGACGGCCACGCCTATAGTTGGCACGGCGTCACCGGCAGCTTTCTCGCCGACGCCCTCTTCGGCCTTCTCGCCTGCGCACTCCTCGGCCTCATGCTCCGACTCCTTCGCACACCCCAGCCTCACCTCTCAGAAGTCGCGCAATAACCGCGAATCGGCCCCGATAAGGTACAGTCAGAGCAGCCCAACCGTACATTCACAGCATCTCAATAACCAGCACCCGCGTGTCTCTTTCGAGTCCCTGTCTCTTGCAAATGTTGGTGTGTCCCACCGATCTCTGTCCCCCGAAAGGCACCTTTGCTGATCCAATCCGAGTACGACATCCAATTTCATCTCCTCCAGCCCACACCCATCGTGGCGCTGCTGCATCTCCATCCCAAGCACGACGTCCACCTCGCCACCGTCCCCGGCATCGACGCCGACGATCGCCTCCACGCCGAACAACTCGGCCCCAACAAAGAGCCCATCCAGGACGTCCCCGTCGACGAGTACCTAGACTCCTTCGGCAATTGTTGTTCCCGCTTCCTAGCCCCCGCCGGCGACCTCCGCCTTCACGGCCGCAGCATCGTCACCGCCGACGACTTCCCCGAGCTCCAAGGCTTCAATCTCCCGCAAACCCCCATCGAACTCCTCCCCGCCGAAACCCTCCAGTTCCTCCTCGCCAGCCGCTACTGCGAAGTCGATCTCTTTGGCAGCATCGCGCACGATCTCTTCGGCCACCTCGGCACCGGCTGGGCCCTCGCCGCCACCATCCGCGACTGGGTCCACACCAAGGTAGCCTTCGACTACAAAAAAGCTCGCCCCACCATGACCGCCATGGACGTCTTCTCGGAGCGCATCGGCGTCTGCCGCGACTATCAGCACCTAGCCGTCACCCTCACCCGCTGCATGAAAATCCCCGCGCGCTACGTCACCGGCTACATCGGCGACATCCGCGTCCCCTTCTCCGGCCCCGGCGACTTCAGCGCCTGGTACCAAATCTGGCTCGACGGTCGCTGGTGGGACATGGATGCCCGTCATAACTATCCGCGCACGGGCCGCATTCTCATGGCCACCGGCCGCGACGCCGCCGACGTAGCGATCACCACAAGCTTCGGCCGCGCCGACCTAACCCACTTCTACGTAGACTCCTTCGAAATCGACGCCCACGGCAACCGCGTCCCCTTAGTCCCCACGCTTGAAGCCCCACCACCCGCGCCCCCCACCACCTAGGTCTCAACTCGAGGCTCTGCACGAAGCAAAGGCGCCAGCCTCCAAGCTGGCGCCTTCCGTCTTTGCACTTGCATTTGCTTTTCTGGCTGTCATTCCGAGCGCAGCCGGGGTCCCCAACGGGCGTTCTTTGCCCGCTGGGGTGGGAGCGAGGAACCTGCTGTCTCCCGTTCTTGCCGTTGCTCTTAACGCCTACCGCGCCGCCACCACCGCCGGCTCCTTCGCCCCGGCACTCAACACCGTCCAGGGCCCAGCCTTCATGTCATGCAATATCGGCTTCTGCCAAGCAAACTCCGGATGCGCCTTGAAGAACGGCTCCGCCAGAAAATCCTCTCCGCACGGATGCCCCGCTCTCCCAATAAACGTCATCTTCTCCGCCATATCCGAATCCATCACCTTGCCCGTCACCGCACCACTCGGGCTGAACGGCGGATTCCCCCACACTGGCTCTCCCACCGACGACGTCTCCTCATGCCCGCACAAACTCCTCTTCCCCGCATCCACCTTCTTCTCATACGTATCGAAGTGGTCAGACAAATACGCCTCCGCCAGCGCAGTATCCAGCTTCCCGTAGTGCTCCTTCATAAACGCCAGCGCCCGTGCATGCCGCGCATTCATCGTGCTCTCCGGATTGTTCGGATCAAACCCCGGCGTGTCATCGCGAATCACCATCGGGTCCTGCGAAAAGTTCGCGCTCACAAAGAACCCATCCTTCTTCACCGTCAGCGGAGTATGCCGCAGCCCCAGCTCCAGGTAAGCAATCTCGTTCGTCTTCCGATCCCCAATCAGCCACGAGTTCGCATACCCACCGTTATTCCCCTTGCGCATGATCTCTGCGTACTCGGCAATCGAACTCGCATACTGCATCGCCTTGCGCGACCGCTGAAATTCCGGGATCCCATTCACATCGAATCCCTTCGCCATCGGCAACGTCGTCTCAGTAATCATCAGCCCCGCCGAGTTCACCCCGAAATCATCCTGGCTCGTAATCAAACCCGGCAAACCATCCATAAAGAAATGCAAACCCTTCGCCGGCACCACATCGAACGCAATGGCCCAGCGCTCGCCCTCCGCATACGAGGACCAGTTGCTGTGCGCGATCACGATCTTCCCGTCTTTCGTCGCGGAGCCAGTAGCAATAAACGCGCTGCACTTCCCCGGAGCCTTCGCCGCCGCTGGATTCGGCTTTCCCTCCTTCGCATTCACCATAGGCAAGTAGTAGCCGGTCAGTTCTTCATTCCCGTTGATCGCCACCACATCCCACAGATCCACCTTCGATCCTTGCGCCTTCAACCCTTCAGCAATCCCCTTCAACTCCGCCTGATACTCCGGATCCAACTTCGGCCACAGCACATTCTTCCCCGCCTGCCGAAAAAACTCCCAAGACCGCTTGTACTCATTCACCCCCTCAACCGAGTACACCTGCACGTTGTCCTCAATCTCCCGCGCCAGCAGATACCCATGCTGAAACCCAATCTCTTCCGGCGTCCCTGAGAGGTGCACATACGTCCACCCACCCTTATGGAACTTATAAGAATCCCCCAGTCGCGCATCAGGAGCAGCGGCAACAGCACCCAACGCAGCGACCGACGGAATCGCAAGAAGAAACAGGGCGGCCAAACGCACAGCAAGACGCATAACGATTGCTCCTGAACACAAACAGTAGATTTTAGAATTAGGACCCGCAGCGGATGATTCCAAGTGTAAGCCATCCCACCCGCTTCGCTTGGACGAGCACCCTGCATTTCGAGACACATTCCTTCAACCGCTTTGCGTCCATCTTCACGAAAATGGACAAACTGTCATCCAGCCTCAAGCCCATCGCTCACTCGACCGATTTAGCATAAGGCACGGAGCACTTCACCAACCCAGGGACCCGCATCGATGCTCTCGCGCCGCCGCTTCACCCAACTCTCGGCCATGACTGCCGGCGCGATCCTCGGCGCCGACAAGCTTCTCGCCGCGGCCCCATCCGACATCACCCTCGAGCTCGCCCCCTACCTCCTCGAAGCCTCGCCCAAACACCACATCCGCACCCTCGCCTACAACAACCAGGTACCCGGCCCGCTCCTGCGCATGCGCCAGGGCCGCCCCACCTCCGTCACCATCCGCAACAGCACGCCCGACCCCGAAATCGTTCATTGGCACGGCCTCTTCCTTCCCTCAGAGATCGACGGCGCCATGGAAGAAGGCACGCCCATGATCGCTCCCGGCGCGTCCACGCACTACACCCTCACCCCCGACCCGCCCGGCTTCCGCTGGTACCACACCCACGTCCGCGCCGGAAGCGATCTCAGCAAAGGCCTCTACAGCGGCCTCTTCGGCTCTCTCCTGATCGAACCCACCAGCCACCCGGGCGACTACGACACCGAAGTCTTTATCGATCTCCACGACTGGAGCGGCCACTTCGAATCCAGCAACGACGGCAACATGGCACCCGCCTACGACGTCTCCACCATCAACGGCAAAATGCTCGGCTTCGGCGAGCCCATCCGCGTGAAGCAAGGCCAGCGCCTCTTACTCCACGTCCTCAACTCCAGCGCCACCGATGTCCACTGGATCGCCTTCGCAGGCCACACCCTCCGCGTCATCGCCCTCGACGGCAACCCCGTCGCCACACCGCAGTCCGTCCCCATGATTTCCCTCGCCCCCGCCGAACGCGTCTGCGTTCTCGTCGAGCTCAACAACCCCGGCGTCTGGATCCTCGGCGAAGTCCGCAAGCACATCCAGTCCGCCGGCATGGGCATCGTCGTCGAGTACGCCAACGCAACCAACAAACCGACCTGGATCCAGCCCGAAGAACTCGTTTGGAACTACAGCCAATTCGCTTCGGCCGGCCAAGTCCCCGACAGCAAAGAAGAACCCCACCGTATCGACCTCGTCTTCGACGCGAAGTTCCACGGCCACGGCGCCGAAGAGCAGTGGCTCATCAACGGCAAGTCCTACCCCGACACCGACCAGCCCATCCTCACCGCGGGCCAGCGCTATCGCCTCGTCATGAAAAACAACAGCATGGACGCCCACCCCATCCATCTTCACCGCCACACCTTCGAACTCCGCCGAGTCAACAACAGCCCCGAACTCCACGGCATCATGAAAGACGTAGTCCTCGCCCCCCCCAACCTCACCACCGAAGTTGAATTCACCGCCAACAACCCCGGCCTCACCCTCTTCCACTGCCACCAGCAAGACCACATGGACCGCGGCTTCATGATGGTGTTTCGCTATGCGTAAGCTTTTTTCTCTGCTAGCTCTGACCCTCTGTGCGATCGCCCACGCACAAGGAAACTACGAAATCCAGGTCTACGGCGCCGACACCGTAGCTCCCAAAACCCTCATGGTCGAGCTCCACTCCAACTTCACCATCGAAGGCCAGAAGAACACCATCGACGGCGTCTACCCGACCAACCACCAGCTTCACGAAACCCTCGAGCTCACCCAAGGCATCAACAACTGGTCCGAAGTCGGCTTCTACGTCTTTACCAGTTGGCAGGACGGCCACGGCGTCCAATGGGTAGGCGACCACATCCGCCCCCGCGTCCGCGTCCCCGATAGCTGGCACTGGCCCGTCGGCGTCAGCCTCTCCACCGAAATCGGCTACCAGCGCCCGGAGTACTCCCCCGACACGTGGACCTGGGAGATTCGTCCCATCATCGACAAGTCCATGGGCCGCTGGTATCTCGCCTTCAACCCCGCGCTGGAGCGCACCCTCCACGGCCCCGACGTCAACCAGGGCGTCGGCTTCTCCCCTGCCTTCAAAGTCAGCTACGACTTCACCCCCATCATCAGCGCCGGCTTCGAGTACTACGCTGACTATTGCAGTATCACCACGCCCTGCGCCGTCCACGACCAACAACAACAGCTCTTCGCCGTCACCGACCTCAACGTCTCCCCCAACTGGGAGATCAACGTAGGCATCGGCATCGGCCCCACCTCCGCCACCGACCACCTCATCGTCAAAGGCATCCTCGGCCGCCGCTTCAACTGGGGCAAACACCCCGACGTCCAGTAGCTTCCCTCCCAACTGCGCTGCCCACGATCCGTCATCTCGACCGGAGCGGAGCGCAGCGGAGAGATCCCAGCATTGGCACTACTACTTGCTTTTGCTTTTTGGCTGTCATTCCGAGCACAGCGAGGAACCTGCTGTCTCCCGTTCTTCCCTCATTCCTCCCTGCGCCCTCCCTTACTTCGCGCTCGCTCCAATCGCGTCCAGCTCCTTCAGCGTCTCCGCGTTTAGCTCCAAATTCTCCACCGCCAGATTCTCGCGCAGATGTCCCACCGACGACGTACCCGGAATCAGCAGCACATTCGGCGACCGATGCAACAGCCAAGCCAGCGCCACCTGCATAGGCGTAGCTCCCAGCCGCTCTGCAATGTCATTCAGCTCAGACGACTGCAGCGGCGAGAACCCTCCCAGCGGAAAGTAGGGAACATACGCAATGCCCTGTTTCGCGAGGTCATCGATAAACCCATCATCACCGCGCTGCGCCAGGTTATACATGTTCTGAATGCACACGATCTCCGTCATCGCTTGCGCGTCTTTCAACTGCTTCGCTGAAACCGTACTAAGCCCGATATGCTTCACCAGCCCCTGCTGCTTCAACTCGACAAGCGCAGTGAGCGGCTCCTCAAACGGCTCGTCCTCAGGCGCAGCAAATCCCCCAAGCCGCAGATTCACCACATCCAGCGCATCCAGTCCAAGATTCCGCAGGTTGTCATGCACCGCGTCGATGATGTCCTGCCGCGAGCGAGCATGTGGCCACGATCCATCGCTGCCACGCCGAGCCCCCACCTTCGTCACGATCACCAAGTCCTTCGGGTAAGGATGCAGCGCCTGCTTAATGATTTGATTCGTCACGTGCGGCCCATAGAAGTCGCTCGTGTCGATATGATCCACGCCTGAAGCAACGGCCTCGCGCAGCACAGCAATCGCCTCTGGAACATCCTTCGGCGGACCCCACACCATCTTCTGGCCATCTTTCCCCGCCAACTGCATCGCACCATATCCCAGGCGCTTCACCGACATCGTCGTTCCCGGAAACGTAAACGTCCCGCCCAACTTCTCTTTTGTCTCTGCCATGAATCCTCCAACGGCCCAGTGCATCAACCCTATCTGAACCATAAAAACTAAGCTGAATCAGCTTGCGTAGTGTTAGATGAAGCTATCTTCAGTTTCGGAGTTCGCATTTGCCCACCCTCCTCAAACCCGCACTAAAGCCCCGCAAAACCCCCATCCAGGCCCGCTCCAGCGCCAGTGTCGACGCCATTCTTCAGGCCACCCTTCAGGTTTTGACCTCGGTCGGTAAGGAACGCCTCACCACCACCCGCGTCGCCGCACGCGCCGGCGTCTCCGTCGGCACCCTCTACCAATACTTCCCCAACAAGAGCGCCCTCCTGCAAGCCTGCCTCCGCGTTCACATGGACCAGGTCCGTGGCGCCATCGAAACCGCCTGCGCACAGCACCGCTCCGCTAGCCTCCTCGACATGGGCACCGCCCTGATCTTCGCCTACCTCGACGCCAAGATGCAGAACGTCAAAGCCAGCGCAGCCCTCTACGCCGTAAGCTCCGACGTCGACGGCGCTGCCATTGCCAAAGCCGCCGGCCAGCGCTCCCGCCGTGCCATCGTCGATCTCTTCGCCACCGCCAAAGAACCCCTCACCAAGGATCCCGAAGTCATCGCCAACGCCGTCGTCTCGGCACTCAACGGATTTTCCCGCAGCCTGCTCGAATCAAAATCCCCCGAGCTCCAACTCGAATCCATGCGCGACGAGCTCATCGTCCTCGTCCACGCCTACCTCCGCACCTGCGTCCGGTAATTTCCGCAACCCGCTTATTGCACCATCCCAATCGACTTCAACCACACGTCCACCAACTGCGGCCAATCCGTGATCGCATCCTTCGTGTGCCGCAACCCAAACGCATGCCCACCCTGCGCATACAGGTGCAACTCCGTCTCCACACCCGCATTCTTCAGCGCAATGTAATACGCCAGCGCATCGTCGACATTATCTTCGTGATCATCCTCCGCCTGTAGCAAAAACTGCGGCGGCGTATCCTTCGTCACCTTCAGATCAGGATTTAACGACAGCTCGTCTGCCCCCGGCGCAATCTTCAGCGGAAACTTCTTCGCACCCCGCTCGGCATCCCACTCCGCCGCGGCCAGCGATAAGTGTCCCGGATACACCACCACCCCAAAATCCGGCCGACAGCTCTCGTCATCCGCGGCATCTCGCCTCGCATACAGCCGCTTCGCATAATGATTGCTGATCGCCGCCACCAAGTGCCCGCCAGCCGAGAATCCCAGCACCCCCACCTTATGCGGATCGATCCCCCATTCCTTCGCATGCAGCCGCACCAACCCCATCGTCCGCTGCGCATCCTCCAGCGCGAGCGGCGACTCTGGGTACGGGCCCGACTTCGGATACGCCGCCCCTACATACGGCTTCTCCCCCGGCACGCGATACTTCAACAGCACGCACGTCACACCCCGCGCCGTCAGCCAGTCGCACACCTCCGTCCCCTCAAGATCTATCGCCAGCACCTCATATCCACCTCCCGGAAACACCACCACCGCCGCTCCGGAATTCCTCCCAGTCGGCGAATACACCGTCATCGTGGGCACTCCCACATCCTCGACCGAAGTCCAAGGCTTCCCTGCCACCAGGTCTTTCCCGCCCGTAACCACCATCATCTCCTGCCCCGCCGCCGCCTGCGCATCCGGCGAACTCCCCGGCCATATCGCTACCTGCTTATGCCCCCCAGAAGGCTGCCAACCCTGCGCCCTCGCGCACCCGACCGCAACCATCACACTCACTGCAACCATCCAGAATTTCATCGCAATCCCCGGCGCCGCATCCCTCTGCGGCTGAGCCGAGTCTAGGCACTACGCCAACGGAATTTCTGTGCAAGTCTTCGCGCGTATCACCTCAGTCAACACACAGCAGCAGCGCCTACATGAACTTGACGCCGCTCTCCCCAATCACCGTAAACACCTTGAACAGTTCCGTCATCCCCAGCAGGTGACTAATCTGTTTGCTCAAATGCATCAACTCGACGTCGCTGCCCACTGACCTCCCCGCCACGTACAGCCGCACCAACGAACCCAACCCGCGGCTATCCGTATGCTGCAGATCTGCCAGGTCGAGAACAATCCGCTTGTTCGCCGGCATCAGCTCGCGGACCGTCTCGTAGAAACCATCCTCGGTCCCCGCCACCAACCGGCCATGACACACCACCACCACGCAGTCACCCGCACAAAACTTTATCTCGGTCGTCAGAACAGCTAAAGCCGGTAAATTCTCAGCCATTGAAGAACTCCTGGACGCAACATAAACACCTGGCCCGGAACCCCGAAATTATCGCACGCTGCCCCTGCCTCTTACTTGGGCGGCGCGTTCTTCACGTACTTATCAAACCAGCGCAGCATCTCGTAGATCAGTTGCTCATTCGACTCCATCGCCGAGTACCAATGCGGCTCGTGCGGAAGCAACACCAGCCGAGCCGTCCCGCCATTCCCACGTAGCGCCTCGTATAGCCTGATCGACTGCAGCGGTATCGTCCCCGGGTTCGCGTCCTCCGCTCCATGCACGATCAGCAGTGGCGTCTTCAGCTTATCGGCATAGAAAAACGGCGACACCTTCATGTAAACATCCGGAGCCTCCCACACCGACCGCTGCTCGTTCTGAAACCCAAACGGCGTCAGCGTCTTGTTATACGACCCACTCGTAGCAACCCCCGCACGAAACAAATCAGAGTGCGCTACCAGATTCACCGTCATCAACGCACCATGACTGTGCCCAGTCACGCCAATCCGATTCGGGTCTGCCACACCCAGCAGCACGGCCTCATCGACAGCCGCCTTTGCATCCGCGACCAACTGTTCCGTATACGTGTCGTACGCTTTCTTCGGATCGCCCACAATCGGGAACGAGGCGTCATCAATAATCGCGTAGCCCGCAAGCAGCAGCAGTCGATATTGATACAGCTGCGTGAACCGTTCCTCCGACCCAGTCACCTGCCCTGCCTTCGAGGGATCGGCATAGTCCTCTGGATACGCATACAAAATCGCCGGAATCCGCGTGCCCTCTTTGTACCCCGGCGGGGTATACAGCGTGAATGAAAGATCCATTCCGTCCGCCCGCTTGTACTTCACCAGCCGCTTCTTGATCGCGCGCACCTCCGGCGACGGATCAGGAATATGCGTGATCGCCACTCTCGTCGAAGCAAACATCGCTTCTCCAGCTGGCGCATCCACATGCTTCCCAAGCGTGCGCTCGTACGCATTCGGCGGATCCATCGGCGACTGTTCCCACGTCAAAAACTTCCGCGTGTCCGGCCCAGTGAACGACAAAAACCGATCATACGAAGTCTTATCGCTGCGAAACAGCCGCTCATATGTCAGCGTCTTCACATCGAAACGATCCAGAAACGGCCGATCTCCCTCCGGCGACGACCCAATCCCCGACAAGTAAATCCAATCCCCATCCTGCCGCATCACTTGAAATCCGTTAGCCAGTTGCATCGTTACCGGCATACCCGGGTCGGCGTAATGTTCGTCGCTCGACAG
The DNA here is from genome assembly GCF_009765785.1 of Granulicella sp. L46. GTDB lineage: Bacteria > Acidobacteriota > Terriglobia > Terriglobales > Acidobacteriaceae > Granulicella. The sequence continues at coordinate 167,931 of NZ_LMUT01000025.1, read as the reverse complement.
ATCCCATATCTGCCGAGGCTTCTCTTGCGGATCGTCAAAGTCCACGATCAACGCGTGCCGCATATGTTTGTTGTTGTCGTACTCATACACCAGCGCAACACTCGGACGCTCGCTCCAATCAATGCCGGAGTAGCGCTGCTCGGTCTGCACAACCTCCACGGCCGGCGACGTGAACGGTGCCTTCTGCAGCATCACCTTATCGCGCTTCGGAACCTCCACATTCCAGTCGCCCTTATCCAACGCCTCAGCCCAAACCAGCGTCGCCGGATCCGTCGGCCGCCACTCAAACTCGCGCGGCCCCAGCGCCACGCCTCGAATCGGTACCCGATCCGCCAGCGGCAGCGACGCGATCGTATGCTTCGTCACCCCTGCGCGATCGGAGATGTCCCATACCTCGACCTCGTGCGGAAAGCGATCGTACGTCGTCACATACGAGTAAGGCTTGTGAATCGCGCTCACTAAAATATGCTGTCCATCCGGCGCCGCCGACACATCGTCAAGGTTCGCAGCCTTCCCTACCGGCGTGATCGCCCCAGTCCCTGCATTCACCAACGCCAACTGCGATGCCGCGTAGTAATCGAACAAGTCTTCATCATGCTTATTCCCCAGCGTGTCGCGATTCTCATACGTACTGCTCTGGCCCGTCTGCCCACCCGTCTCCTGGATCGCCGGCCCAATCGGCACCACCGGCTCGGGCGGAGGCCCGCCCATTCCGTCCGGCACCAGCTTCACCAGCAGCGCCTTCTGATCCGGCATCCACTGCATCTCCGCACCGAACATCGGATTCAGCCGCACGCCGTCCACGCGATGCACCGCACCCGTCGCCGCGTCCCCTATCCAAAGCTCCACCGAATCGACAGCAATATTTGCGAACGCAAACTTCTTTCCATCCGCCGCCCACACAGGCTCCTGCGGACACGAAGGCTCAGGCAACGCCACATGCACCGGCGCCCCACCCGGAATCGTCGCCAGGTCAAACGAAGTCGCGCATTCCGTAATCCCATACCCGCCCGGAGTGTCATGCTTGCTATGGTTCTTCGGCTCAACCCGCACGCCCGCCAGCCGCAGATATGGAGTAGCCACCCGTGCAATCGACGGGTAAAGCTGCCACACCACCAGAAGCATCTTGTCCTTCGTAGGACTTACCACCGGCACCGGCGGCAACGGAGCCCGCATCACATCCAAAATATTCTTCGGCGGCAAATCATACCCAGAAGTCTGACCCACCATGTGCAGCGACGCACACGCGATCACTATACCAACTGCACAAGACCCCAAAGACCGTTGCAAACGCATACGCTTCCTTTCAAAACTCTTGAGCGCCGCGCGGAAGTTCCTGGCAGCCTCAACAGTTGATGTCTAGGCAAGATACTGTTGCTGAATTCTATAGTGACCGCCGGGTTACCGGCCAAATTACATTTACGTGTCTGATCGGTCGACCTACGGCCCGCTGGCAAATAGATACATAAAGGCTCGCAACCATGTTGCTGCGATAGCATCATTAGCATGGCCCGAGCAAGGAGTCCGGAAAAACGACAGGCGCTTCTTCAATCGGCCGTGCGCGAGATTGCTGAAAGCGGCCTCGGCGCGTCGACCGCAAGCATCGCTAAGGGAGCAGGTCTCGCCGAGGGAACGATGTTCACTTACTTTGCCTCGAAAGAAGATCTGCTCAACGAGCTCTACATCGAACTGAAGACTGAAACATATCGACGAGTTCACCTGGATTTTCCGGACCGATCTGGACTACGGGAACGTGCCCGGCATATTTGGACGGAGTATCTGCGGTGGGCTATCGATAAGCCGCAGGAGCGCAGAGTCTCGATGTTGCTGCACCTCTACCCGGCCATCTCAGCCGACACCAAGCAACAGGTTTTTCCAGAGCGTGGAGAGATATCGCAGACCCTTCAGGAACTTAGCAAGCGTGGCGCATTCAAGGACTTGCCCCCAGGCTTCGCCGCCTCAGCAATGATCGCCATGCAAGAGGCTGTGATGGAGATGGTTACGAAAAAGCCAAATCAAAAAGCCAAACTTATCGAGCAGGCCTTCGATGCCTTCTGGCGAATGGCGAAATAATTTTTCCCCCGATCTTAATAAATGAGCAACCACTTGCTCATTATTGAATCTACTTCTATAGGAGGCCAATGACATGGCTAAAGTTTGGTTGATTACCGGAAGTGGAAATGGCTTGGGGCGTGACGTCACGGAAGCTGCCCTTGCTGCTGGAGATAGTGTCGTCGCCGGAACCCGACGCCTCGAGGAACTCGGCTCTCTAGTGGAGCAATACGGGGAGCGCATCACGCCCGTAACGTTGGACGTTCGCGATGAAGCCGCAGCGAAGGCCGCAGTTCAGACCGCTGTCGACAAGTATGGTCGACTCGATGTCCTCGTAAACAATGCAGGCTACGGCTTTATGGCTCCGTTCGAGCAGATCACTTCGGGACAATTCCGCGACGTCGTCGAAACCTGCTTATTCGGTGTCGTTTACACGACCCAAGCGGCGATTCCAGTGATGCGCCAGCAGAGGAGCGGACACATCTTTCAAATCTCCTCCATCGGTGGTCGCATCGCTTTCCCAGGAAACTCGCCGTACCATGCCGCCAAGTGGGCGGTCGGCGGCTTCAGTGACTCGGTCGCCGCTGAGGTCGCTCCGTTTGGCGTAAAGGTGTGCACGCTGGAGCCCGGCGGCATCCGTACTAATTGGGCGCAGAGAGCGGGAGAGAATTCGCCCGAACTCTTGCCCGACTACGAAGAGTCGGTAGGTGCAATCTACAAGCTACTGGCTTCCGTTCGTGGAAAAGCAGAGGGCGACCCCAAAAGGATTGCCGAGCTCATCGTGAACCTCGCCAGCTCAGAGGATGTGCCAAAGCGTCTGATCCTCGGCAAAGATGCGGAAGTTCGCGTCCAGATTGTCGAGACGGCACGTGCGGAAGAAGCTGCGAAATATCGCGAGCTAACCCTTTCCACCGTCTTTCCGGACGCGCCCGTCATCCCCGGATTAGTCAACCGCTAACCAGCCGGCCGGGCATCTCCATGCCCGGCCTGACCTTTTTTGACCGACCCAAACTTCCCCCGCAATCCCCGGAGTGCGCCCACCCACACCCCGCATGCACGATACTGGTATGGCGACCTCAATCTTCACCCTCAACGAAATCAACCCCATGCCCACCAGCAAGCCAGCCCGCACCTCAACCCCGTCCGTCTTCGCAGGCCGCGCCTGGCAGCAAGTCCTCGCGCGCGATGCTGCCGCCGACGGCCAATTTGTCTACGCCGTCAAATCCACCGGCATCTTCTGCCGGCCTTCCTGCCCCAGCCGCCGCCCCGAGCGCAAGAACGTCAGCTTCTTCCCCACCCCCGCGCTCGCCGAAGCCGCCGGCTTCCGTCCCTGCCTCCGCTGCGAGCCCACCCGAGTCACCCCCAAACCGGACCCCCAAGCCGAAGCCATCGCCAAAGCCGCCAGCTTCCTCACCACCCACGCCGGCGAACGCACCAAGCTCGACGACCTCGCCGCCGCCGCTGGCCTCGGTAAGTTCGCTCTCCAGCGTGGCTTCAAACGCGTCCTCGGCGTCACCCCCGGCGACTTCGCCCGCGAGCAGCGCAAGGACCGCTTCCGCGACAAAGTCCGCACCCCCAAACTCTCCATCACCGACGCCGTCTACGAAGCCGGCTTCGGCTCCTCCTCCCGCCTCTACGAAGGTGTAGACCAGACCCTCGGCATGAGCCCCTCCGCCATGAAATCCGGCGGCGCCGGCGAAATCATCCACTACACCACCACCAACTCCCCCCTCGGCCGCCTCCTCGTCGCCACCACCCAACGCGGCCTATGCGCCATCATGTTTGGTGACTCCGACCCCGAGCTCGCCGTCGAACTCCGCGAGCAATTCCCCCAGGCCGTCCTTCGCCCCTCAACTTCCGACGCCGCCCTGACTGAAGCCGTCACCTTCGTCCTCTCCCGCCTCACCGAGCACCCCACCGCCCAAACCCTCCCCTTCCACGTCCGCGCCACCGCCTTCCAGCAGCGCGTCTGGCAGGCCCTCCTCGAGATCCCCCGCGGCGAGACCCGCACTTACTCCCAGATCGCCGAAGCGGTAGGCTCCCCCAAGGCCGTCCGCGCCGTCGGTACCGCCTGCGGCTCGAACCTCCTCGCCGTCGTCATCCCCTGCCACCGCGTCGTCGGCTCCGACGGCAAGCTCACCGGCTACCGCTGGGGCACCGACCGCAAACGCCAGCTGTTAGCTCTTGAGCAAATCCCACCCAGGGAACTCCAAACCACAACCGAACGTACGAAACAGGGTTGAAGCATACGACTTGCATCGCGAAACCGAGCTAAGTCTGCACGTAAAATAGGAAACAGCGGGCGCATCTGCGCCAAGTAGGTCTTCGATCGATGAAACTGCGTCCTGTTCTTCTGGTTCTCCTGATCCTGTGCGGCTTCTACTTCCTCACCACCCACTGGCTTCCCTCCGGAGCCATGGCCGGCCTCATGCATCACACTCCAAACAACTTACCGGCGACCACCACCACCACCTCGCCCACACCCGATTTCTCCCTCACCGAAGCCAACGCCGCCCCCGCATACGACACCGAAGAGCTCCAGAACATCGCCGTCTACAAAAAAGCCCTCCCCTCGGTCGTCAACATCACCAGCACCGAAGTAGTCTGCTGCGATTTCTTCCTACGCCCAGTCCCCCAGCAGGGCCAGGGCTCCGGCTTCATCATTGATAACCAGGGCCACATCCTCACCAACTACCACGTAATCGACGACGCGCAGACCGTCCAGGTGACCCTCTGGAACAACAAGCAATACCAGGCAAAGCGCATCGGCGTCGACCCTGTCCACGATGTCGCCCTGTTGCAAATTACTGGCGCCAAAGACCTTCAACCAGCAACGCTTGCCGACTCCACCCACCTCCTCGTCGGCCAACAGGTCTACGCCATCGGCAACCCGTTTGGCTTGTCCGGCACCATGACCCGCGGCATGATCTCCGCCATCCGTTCCGTCCTCCTCCCCTCCGGCAATCGCATTGAAGACGCAATCCAGACCGACGCCTCCGTGAATCCCGGCAACTCCGGTGGCCCTCTTCTCAACTCTCACGGAGATGTCGTCGGCATCACCACCATGATCGCGTCGAACCCCAACGGTGGCGCAGATCAATCTGCCGGCATCGGCTTCGCTATTCCCATCTCTACCGCGAAAGCCGTTGTCGAAGACATCATGAAGTACGGCCACGCGCGCCGTCCTTCGCTCGATATCGTCACCCTGCCCATCGGCCCCGATGAGGCACAGCAGATCGGCCTGCCCGCCGACTACGGCATTCTAATCATGCGTGTGCTGCCCGGCGGCGCGGCTGCACAAGCCGGCCTGAAAGGCGGAAACCAGTTAGCCTACAAGGGCCGCACCCAAGTCATGCTCGGCGGCGACCTGATCGTCGGTTGCGATGATCAAAAGATCACATCCCCACAGGATCTCTCCAACGCCCTCAACGCCCACCATGCAGGAGATACCGTGGTCCTTGAGATCTATCGTGGACAGCAGCCGATGAAGATCAAGGTCACGCTCTCCGACGCCAAGCAGGCACCGAGCGGACAGGAAGCCTAATCCTGTTTCGCTGCGATCTAGTGCAGTGTCTCGGGAATCACCGCATACTGCAGCAGGATCTCAAACGGAATAATCTCCAGCGTCGCTTCATGCGTCGCTTCCAGCATCACGGGACACGCCGCGCCCGCCCGCTGAACCTCCAGCCAACGCGCCGCGCACACGCACCAGCGATCTCCCGGCTTCAAACCAGGAAACCCATACTGCGGCATCGGCGTCGACAGATCATTGCCCAGCTCAGCAGAAGCAACCAGGAACTCCTCGGTGATTAGACAACAAACCGTGTGCGCGCCCAGATCCTCAGGGCCTGTATTGCAGCAGCCATCCCGGTAGAAACCAGTCAACGGCTCTTTGCTGCAAGTCTCCAACGGCTGGCCGAGAACGTTTTTCTGAGTTGAGATCTTCGGGCTGGTATCCATGGCTCGATTGTATTCCTGCAGCGCCAACAATGAATTCCAGCTATTTCGCCGTCATCGCAAGCTGTTGCTGATACTCCTCGTACGGCCCCTTGTGATCCGTGATGTGGAAGTCGTTCGGCCCACCCTCGAAGTGCCAGATCCGCGTCCCAGCCTCTTCAATCAAATCCTGATCGTGCGTCACCAGGAACACCGTTCCCTCGTACTTCTGGATCGCCTGGTTCAGCGCATTGATGCTCTCAAGATCCAAATGGTTCGTCGGCTCATCGAGTACCAGCACGTTCGGTTTCAGCAGCATGATCTTGCAGAACAACAAGCGTGCCGCCTCGCCACCCGACAGCGCATTGGTCATCTTCAGACCCTCTTCGCCCTTGAACAGCATCTGCCCGAGAATCCCGCGAATGTCTTCCTTCACGGCCTTCGGATCGTACTGGTGCAGCCAGTCCTGCGCCGTCATTCCCAGCTCAATCGACCCCTTGTGGTCCTGTGCGAAGTAACCAATCGAAACCTCGTGCCCCCATTTCACCACGCCCGAATCAATCGAGACGTCCTTCTCCTCGATCCCCGGAGCATTCGCCAGCAGCGCCTTCAGCAGTGTCGTCTTGCCTTGGCCATTGCGCCCGATCAACACCACCTTCTCGCCACGCTGAACCATCGCGGAGAAGTTGTCGATCACATGCTCTGTCTTCCCATCGGGCTGCGTATAACTCTTGTTCACGTTCTCGAACTCGAGCACGGTCTTACCCGAAGGCCGATCCATCTTGAACGCAATATACGGCCGCGCAATATTCGATCGCGCCAGCTCGCTCGTCGCCAGCCGCTCCACTTCCTTCTTGCGCGAGTTCACCTGCGAACTCCGCGTACCCGCCGAGAAGCGCGCAATGAAATCATTCAGCTGTTCAATCTTCTTCTCGCGCTGCTCATTCTGGCTCTCAATGCGCGTCCGAATGCTGGTCTTCTGCAGCACCATATCGTCATATCCACCGTTGTAGGTAATGATCGTCTCGTAATCGATGTCGGCGATATGCGTACAAACATTGTTCAGAAAATGCCGATCATGCGAGATCACGATAACGGTGCCGGTGTACCGCCCAAGAAAATCCTCCAGCCAGTGAATCGACTCAAGATCCAGATAGTTCGTAGGCTCATCCAGCAGCAGCGCCTGCGGGTTGCCGAACAGCGCCTGCGCCAGCAGCACACGCACCTTCTGCCCGCCCTGCAGCTCGCTCATCTTGCGCTCATGCAGCTCGTCTGGAATATCCAGCCCCTGCAGCAGCACCGCCGCATTGGCCTCGGCCTCATACCCATCCTCGTCGCCGACGATGCCCTCAAGCTCGCCCAGCCGCGAACCGTCCGCGTCCGTCATCTCCGGCTTGTTGTAGATGACTTCGCGCTCTTCCATCGCCGCCCACAAGGCCTTGTTGCCCATGATGACGGTATCGACGACACGAAAGGCATCGAACTCGTACTGGTTCTGCTTCAACACCCCAAGCTTTTTGGGGCGGACCACGGTGCCCTTCTGGGCATCAATCTCGCCCGTCAACACCTTCATGAAGGTAGACTTGCCGGCACCGTTCGGACCCGTTAGACCATACCGGCGGCCAGCCGTGAACGTCACCGAGACGTCCTCAAAAAGGAGCTTCGCGCCGTAGCGCATCGTTACATTAGACACAGAGATCATCACTACTATTTTCTCACGGTCCCTGTCACCCTCCTACCAACCGCGAACTGCCCACCTTGCCGCTTCGCAAAGAAAATTCATCCCCATTAGAAAATCCCTTGACAAAACATTCTCCGGAGTTTATTTAACTAATTAGTTACATAACCAAGAGGTTTTCTACAAGCCATGAATGACTCGATCAGCTCGACCTTCGCCGCTCTAGCCGATCCCACCCGGCGCGCTATTCTTGCTCGGCTGGCGCTCGGCGAGACCTCTGTCACCAAGTTAGCCGAGCCCTTCGAAATGAGCATGCCCGCCGTCTCCAAGCACCTCCGCGTGCTCGAGCGGGCCGGCCTCATTACCCGGGGCCGCGAAGCCCAATGGCGTCCCTGCAAGCTAAAGGCTGAACCCCTCCGGGAAGCCGCCGGCTGGCTCGACGAATACCGCCAGTTCTGGGAACAGAGTTTCGATCGACTCGATGAATACCTGCAAAGGCTGCAAACGGAAGCGAAACAGAAACACGCAAGTGAACCAAAGGGCACGCAATCAAATAACAAGGAGAAGGTTCATGGTCGAGACAACCAGTAACGTAACCGATACGGCAGCCGCGAATGAAATCGTGATCTCACGAGTGTTCGCCGCGCCCCGCGCAATGGTATGGGGCGCCCTCGCGGATCCCTGGCAAGTAGGACAGTGGTGGGGGCCTAAGGGCTTCACCACCACCATCCTCGAAATGGATCTTCGCGCCGGCGGCAAGTGGAGCCTCGTCATGCACGGCCCAGACGGCACCAACTACCCCAACGAGATGACCTTCACCGAAGTAGTTCCCTTCGAGCGAATTGGCCTCGAGCTCACCGGCTGCCGCGAAGGCGCTCCGCTCATCCACTTCCAACAGAGCATGACCTTCACCAACGAAGAAGGTGGAACACGCTTCACCGTCCGAATCACCTTTGCAACAGCAGAAGAGCGCGACCAGAATGTCCGAGACTACGGCTCTATCGAAGGCGGCAAGCAAATGATGGAGCGGCTCAACGCGCACCTGCACGAGCGCAGCGCCCATCCCATCGAGAAGCTCGCCGGAGCTCCGGCAGCCCACGAGCTGCGCATCACCCGCACCTTCAACGCGCCTCGCGAACTCGTATGGCGAGCATGGACCGACCCCGAGATGGCGAAGCAGTGGTCTGGCCCAAAACAGTTCCCAGCTTTCCACATGGAACTCGGCAAGAAACCCGGCGACCGCTGGCGCATCGGCCTTCGCGGCAACCGTCCCGGGACCGACATCCCCACCGAGATCTGGCAGGGCGGCATCCTCCGCGAGTTCGTTCCGCCCGAGCGCCTCGTCTACACCTACGCCTGGGAAAACCGCGCCAGCGTCGGCCTGTCCGAAGATGGCGAGCCGCACGAAACCGTAATCACCGTTCGCCTCGAAGAGAACGCCGGCAAAACTACCATGCACTTCCACCAGGCCTTCTTCGCCACCACCGCCGAACGCGACGGACACAACGGTGGATGGACATCCAGCTTCGAGCGCCTCGAGGAATTGGTCAACGCACAAGCCGCAAAGGAGGCACAATGAGCACAGCGCCAGCCGTTTCCATGGAGATGGAGCTTACCCGTCTCTTCCGCGCCCCGCGATCCCTTGTCTGGCAAGCGTGGACCGAGGTCGACAAACTCCAGCAATGGTGGGGGCCGATGCACTTCACCAACCCGCGCTGCGAGATCGACCTTCGCGTCGGCGGCCCCATCCGCATCGACATGCGCGCGCCAGACGGCATCGTATTTCCCATGAGCGGCGAGTACGAGCAGATCGTCCCGCCCGAGCGGCTCGTCTTCCTTACCTCCGCACTCGACGAGCAAGGCGAACCGATCTTCACCAATCGCAACACGGTCATCTTTCGCGAGGTCGACGGCGCCACAGAAATATCCATCCACACCCGCGTCATCGATGCCAAGGCCGCAGCATGGCAATACCTCAAGGGCATGCGCGAAGGCTGGAGCAGCAGTCTCGACAAACTCGAAGCATTCGTCGCCTAAGGACAACGGAAAGTTCGCCAACTCATTTCGTAATACGCAACAACCACTACGCCAACCAGCACCAAAGGAGACAACAATGAAAACCGATCTGCATCTCGTATTTTCCGGCAAGTGTCGTGAGGCCTTCGCCTTCTACGAAAAAACCTTCAACACCAAAGTCCAATTCACCATGACCTTCGGAGAAGCTCCAGAAGGCTCACCCGTCCCACCTGATTCCAAGGACCTCATCCTGCACACCTCGATGCCGGTCGGCAGCATAACGCTCATGGGCTGCGACGCACCCAAGGGTCGCGAGGCTACCCTCGGCGGCTTCCAGATCTCCGTCAGCGACCCCAGCACCGACGAAGTTGAGCGCATCTTCGACGCCCTCAAAGAAGGCGGCAGCGTACAAATGCCCATCGGCCCAACCTTCTGGTCGCCCCTCTTCGGCATGTGCACCGACAAGTTCGGCGTCGGCTGGATGGTAAGCGTACCCGGTCCGCAAATGTAATCCACCGTAACTGGGCTGCTAGACCTTCGGCTTCTCCGTAGTCGGCTGCTGGGCAGGCGGTATTGCGTGGACACCCACTTCGTAATTCCGCCCCAGCCACCGGTCTGGCTCCGGCCAGTGCATTGTGAAGACAATGCTGCCTGTCTGGTCCGCTGCAATCGGAATGTCGACGAAGCAGCCAATGCGTCCGAGCGAGTGGGCGGCCAGTTGATTCTTGGTCGCCCAGTTGTCGGTCGTGTACACGACGGCGAACGGCTGCGCATCCACGATGCGCAGCACGCCGCCCTGCACGATCGCGGAGATGGGTCGTCCCAGCTGGAAGATCCCCAGGTAGCGGCGGAAGTGTTCGCGATGCTGTCCAAGAATGTAACGATCGTGCACCACGGAGATGCAGTCGAAGACCTGTTTGTCGGCAACGGAACGCAGCAGCTTCAAATACTCCGCGTGCGCCCACACCAGCGGCTGAGCCGACCCAGCCGAACGCCCAAAGAACAGCTCCTCCGCCGGCAGATCCGCATGATCCCAGACCTGCTCCGGCAGCATCCCGCCGGAAGAACTGAACTTCTCCATCGCCGCGATGTACGGCGTCACATCGTGCCCCGCAGCCAGCTCATAGTGACCCCGCTCGCCCGTCAGGATCGGCCATGCTCGCCCCTGGCCCCACCCCATGTAGGGGCCGCCGTCCTTCCGCTGCCCGTAACCATCATGGTTGTAGCGCCGCCAGCACGGACCGGACGGCGTCTCAATCTTCAACACCGCATCCACCACCTTCAGCGAGTCCACAATCAGCGGATCATCCGGTCGGCGAATACCATACCGCACCAGCTCCAGGAATCCTGCATCCACCACCTCACACGCTTCATAATCCGTCTGCTCACCCGGCCCGCGGTTCGCAATATGAATCATCCCTGGAGGTATCAGGCTGTTGTGAAATGACTCGCCCACAGCCGGCGGCCGAATCCGCATGTAATGATGCGGAATTCCCGGGACCAACGTCCCCTCGGTCGTCGTCGTCCACTTATCCAACCGCGCTTCAATCCAGTCGGCATACTCTTCAAGAAATACGCCCACCTCTTCCGAGCCATGCTGCCGAAGGATGTCCGCCGCGCAGATCAACGCAGAAATTACCGAAGCCAGCGTCGACGGCGAATAGCCCGCATTCTCCTCCCATCGCTCCTGCTGTGTGATCGGCGCATACCGCACCAAGAACGAGGCCGCCGCCGTCACAAACGGCACAATATCAAACTTGCCCAGCCCATTCACCTTCCAAAGCCGCCAGGCCAGGATGATTGGAAACGCCACCTCATCCAACTGAATCCCCGACCAATACGGAACACCGTTGATCCAGAAGTTCTGCGCAAACCCGCCGTCCGGATGCTGCGTACAGGCGAGATACACCAGCGCGCCGCGCGCTGACTCAATCCGTCCACCGCCCAGCAGTGCTGTCGCCGACTGCACCATATCCCGCGTCCACACCAGGTGGTACCCGCCCAAATCATCATCCGATTTCGACGCTCCCCAGGGGATCGACGCCGACGCAATGAACGCGCCCGAATAGGTCTTGTCCTCGTGTGCCAGGAGTACCCCGTGCGACGCCCGCAACAGCTTCCCCTGGTCACTCGAAAACTCGCTAAACCTCAACGGCGGAGGAGCCCTGTGCCACTCCTCGATAAACCTCGTCCGATGCTGAAGGAATGGAATCGACAGCGACTGCATCATGTTCGACAGTGCCGAGTGATTCCCGCGCCCCAGCGCGATCGCCACGGTAAACTCACGCGTCTTGGCAATATCAATCTCGCCCATGATGGCAATGTTGCCGTTCAGCGCCTGGCCAAAATTCCACGTCATGCGCAGGTGCTGCGACAGATCTGTATAGCCGTCGCTCGAGCCCACATAGCCGCAGCTCGAACGTGTGAAGCCGCAGTCCGCTCCCATCGCCAGCGAAAAGTCATTCTTCCACGCCAGCACGCACCGGGTCCCCGCCATATCCAGCGAGCGCGCCGAGTTATCCAGACCGCCTCCATCCAAATGCGGCGCCAGCAGCGCATAACACTTCAGCCGCGACAGCACATCCTCATCTCCCGTCAACTTCACGTTCATCAGCACCACCGCATGGTGCGGATCGGTGATGAACTCCTTGGTCACGGTATACCGCCCACTCACATCATGCCCGGTCACGCGAATCGCCAGCGCGTTCTCGTCGATGTACTGAAAGTCATACGCAATGTCACGCTTCTCTTCGTGGAAGAAAGTCGTCTCGTCCGTGAACAGCAACTCCATGTCCCGCGTCTGCGGCCGGTCGATCGTCGGATAGTAGATCTCATTCAACGTCCCATGCGAAGCCGTAAACCAGATCTTCGTCGACGCCGCATACGCCGTGCTCACTGCATCTTTTTCGCTGGAAGTCCATCGCGGCTGAACCCCGGGACATCCGAACGCAGGGCCGTCGTCGTCGAGCCAGCGATAGTTACCGTTGGAAGCGCTCATAGTAGTATTCGACCACAGAATCCTTCCCCCGTTTGATGAACGCGCCCAACCTCGAGATGCGCACCACCCTCCGCTTCGGAAACTCCCAGCCAATACGCTATTCTCATCCAGGCAGCACCGCCGGGAGCACCCCGTGCATCCAACTCTATTGTCCAAGCGCGTAGCCGGAGCTTCGCGCACATCGCCTAAAACCCAGAACGATAAAGGAGTAACTCCAGTGGCCTTCGAACTTCCTCCCCTTCCCTACGACTACGCCGCTCTCGAGCCCACCATCGACGAAGCGACCATGAAGCTACACCACGACAAGCACCACCAGACCTACGTCACCAACCTTAACGGCGCCGTCGAGAAGCACCCCGAACTCGGCAAGAAGACGCCCGAAGAACTCGTCTCCGACCTGGCCAGCATCCCCGAGGACGTACGCGGTGTCGTCCGCAACAACGGCGGCGGCCACGTCAACCACACCATGTTCTGGCAGATCATGAAGCCCAAGGGCGGCGGCGATCCCACCGGCGATATCGCCACGCAGATCACCAAGGACTTCGGCAGCTTCGCCGACTTCAAGAAGCTCTTCAACGAAACCACTGCCAAGCAATTCGGCTCTGGCTGGGGCTTCCTCGTCTACAAGGGCGGCAAGCTTGAAATCGTCACCAAGCCCAACCAGGACTCGCCCCTCTCCGAAGGCCTCTACCCCATCCTCGGCAACGACATCTGGGAGCACGCCTACTACCTCAAGTACAACAACCGCCGCCCCGACTACCTCGCCGCCTGGTGGGACGTCGTCAACTGGGATGAAATCAACAAGCGCTTCGCCCAAGCTAAGAAGTAAGAATTAGCGTACAAACGGAAATTGCAAGAGACGACAAAAAGCCCTCCGCTCAGGAGGGCTTTTGTCATTGCATTAGAAATTCACTACTCCAGCGTGCTACCGCCGCGCGTACCCTTCGGCCGGCGATTCACCGCCAGAATCTTCTTCCGCATGCGCAGCGACTTCGGCGTAACCTCGACCAGCTCATCCTCCGCGATGAACTCGATCGACTGCTCCAGCGTCAGGCTCTTGAACGGCACCAGTCGCACCGCGTCGTCCGAACCCGAAGCACGCATATTCGTCAGCTTCTTCTCACGCACGCAGTTCACATCCAGATCGTTGTCGCGTGAGTGCTCGCCGATGATCATGCCCTCATACACCTCAACGCCATCGCCGAGAAACAGAATGCCGCGCTCCTGGATCCCATCAAGCGCATACAGCGTCGTCACACCCTGGCGATCCGAGATCAGTGCTCCCGAAGGACGCTGCGGAATCTCGCCCGTGTACGGAATGTACTCGCCCGCAATGGAGTTCATCACGATCGTCCCGCGCGTCTCCGTCAGCATCTCGTTGCGCAAACCAATCAGTCCGCGCGACGGAACCTTGAACTCCATCCGCACGCGTCCTGACCCGTGATTCGCCATCTTCACCATCTCGCCCTTGCGCGGTCCAAGCTTCTCAATCACCGTTCCCACAAATGCCTCAGGAACATCGATGGTCAGAATCTCCGACGGCTCCATCAGCGCACCATCAACACGCTTGGTCACAATCATGGGACGCGACACCATCAGCTCAAAGCCTTCGCGCCGCATCATCTCGATCAGCACCGAAAGCTGCAGCTCGCCGCGGCCAAGCACCTTGAAGTTATCCGGCGTTCCGGTGTCTTCAACGCGGATGCTCACGTTGGTCAGCAGCTCGCGCTCCAGCCGCTCCTTGATATTGCGCGACGTCACCAGCTTGCCTTCGCGCCCAGCGAACGGCCCGTTGTTCACCGAAAACACGATCGCAATCGTCGGCTCGTCGATCTTGATAATCGGCAACGGCTTCGGGTCTTCCAGCTCGCAGAAGCTCTCACCAATCGTGATGCCCGGAATACCGGCGACAGCAATAATGTCGCCCACCGTCGTCTCCTCGGTGTCGATCCGCTTCAGGCCGTCGAACGTAAACAGCTTCGTAACCTTCACCGTCTGCAGCGTGCCGTCTACACGCGAAAGGTTGACTTCCTGGCCAGCCTTGAGCGTTCCATTGAACACCCGTCCAATCGCCAAACGGCCAAGATAATCCGAGTAATCCAGGTTCGTCACCAGGATTTGCAGTGGTCCATCCGCCGTTCCCGGCGCCGCCGGAATCGTCTGGAAGATCAGCTCAAACAACGGCTGCAGATCAGTCCCCGGGACATTCAGATCCATCGTAGCCGTGCCCGCTTTTCCGTTCGTGTAAATCACCGGGAAGTCTAGAACGCTCTCATCCGCATCCAGGTCGATGAACAGGTCATACACCTCGTTCAACACCTCTTGCGGCCGCGCATCCGGGCGATCAATCTTGTTGATCACCACGATCGGCGTCAGCTTCGCCTCGAGCGCCTTCGACAGCACGTAGCGCGTCTGCGGCAGCGGACCCTCACTGGCGTCCACCAGCAGCACCACGCCGTCCACCATCTTCAGCGCGCGCTCCACTTCGCCACCAAAGTCGGCGTGGCCTGGTGTGTCCACAATGTTGATCTTCGACTTCTTGTAGTGGATAGCCGTATTCTTCGCGAGAATCGTGATGCCGCGCTCTTTTTCCAGGTCATTCGAGTCCATCACGCGCTCGGCAACGACTTCGTTCGTTCGAAAGGTACCGGACTGGCGTAGCATGGCGTCCACCAGCGTAGTCTTGCCGTGGTCAACGTGGGCGATGATGGCGATGTTGCGGATAGCTTCGGCGGTCGTAGGAGTGCTCACTGCGTGGGGGTTTCCTGTTCTTGGGTTTCTGATTTTCGAGGGTGCGCGTGGGATGCGGCGCAGAATTAGCTCTCGTGGGGGACGCGCTGACCGCTGACGATTCCAGCGAAAAACGCGTTAGTCCTAGTCTACCAGTACCCACCCGCTGCGCGGTAAAGATTGCGCCAATTGCACCAACAAAACCTTCTCTTTCTACCTTCTACGGCTCACCCTCCGATACCGCTAAATCAGGTCGGTGCTAGGCTTTTATCTACAAATCCGTCGCATCACTATCCCTGTTTAGGAGTTCCACGATGGACAAGATCAACCGCAGAACCTTTCTTGCTTCCGCAGCCGCAGCAGCGCTCGTCTCTTCGCAACCACTTCACGCCCAGGAGCCTGCGCCGACAACTCCAGATGCAGCTCTCAAAATGCTTATGGACGGGAATGCGCGTTTTGACGCTAATAACCTCACCAGCATTGCGCACGATCTAAAGATGCTCAGGGAGAACACCGTCGAGAAGCAGCAGCCGTTTGCCGCCGTACTCTCCTGCGCTGATTCGCGCGTGCCGGTGGAGCTCGTCTTCGACCAAACCATCGGTCACATATTCGTCTGCCGCGTCGCCGGGAACATCATCAACTCCGAGATCATCGGTTCGCTCGAGTATGGAGCCGCCGTACTGGGAGTAAAAGTTCTCCTCGTCATGGGTCACTCCAATTGCGGAGCCGTCAAAGCTGCTATTGCGAAGACGGATGTTCCTGGCCAGATTGCGTCTCTGTATACGCACCTTGAGCCAGCCGTTGAAGCCGGTTCCGGCCTGGTAGACACCATCAAAAAGAACGCCAAGATTCAAGCCTCTCTCTTGGAAACAACATCAACCGTCCTCTCCCCGATGATCAAGGAAGGCAAACTGAAAATCCGCGCGGCCTACTATGATGTCGGCACCGGCCAGGTCACACTCCTTTGATTTCGGCCACGACAGGCATCTGACCGCCCTCCTCTGCTCCTGTTACTGCTGCAAACTGGCCGGATCTGCGGTAGGGAGACACTTCCCCTATACTGAAAGCTCCATGGACGACATCCTGCCACCCGCCACCCGCCAGCCCCAGGCTGCGACGCCGTGGAATTACAAGTTGGATCATGCGTTCGACGAGATGTTCGCCGCACAGAACGAACTGCGCGAACACTACGGCCCCCTGCTCGAGCACTTCACCGCCCTCCCTCAGGACGAAGTCCAGCGCCGCAAACAAGCCGCAGACCTCAGCTTCCTCAACCAGGGCATCACCTTCACCGTCTACGGCCGCGAAGAAGGCACCGAGAAAATCTTCCCCTACGACCTCCTCCCGCGCATCATCACCAGCGCCGAGTGGTCCAAGGTAGAGCGCGGCCTCACCCAGCGCATCACCGCCCTCAACCTCTTCCTCAAGGACATTTACAATGAGGGCCGCATCCTCAAGGACGGCATCGTTCCCCGCGAGATCGTCTACTCCTGCCAACACTTCCGCCGCCAGATGTCCGGCCTGCAAGTCCCTCGCAACGTCTACATCGCGGTCTGCGGCACCGACCTCATCCGTCTCGAAAACGGCGACTTCGTAGTCCTCGAAGACAATCTCCGCGTCCCCTCCGGTGTCAGCTATATGCTGACCAACCGCCGCGTGATGAAGCGTATCTTCCCGCAACTCTTCCGCAACTACAACGTCAAGCCCATCGAGCAGTACACCCAGCTCCTGCTCGGCACCCTGCGTTCGCTCGCCCCCGAAGGCCGCCCCGAGCCCAACATCGTTCTGCTCTCCCCCGGCGTCTTCAACTCCGCCTACTTCGAGCACGCGTACCTCGCCCGCCAGATGGGCATCGAGCTAGTCGAAGGCCGCGACCTCGTCGTCCACGACAACGTCTGCTACATGCGCACCACCAGCGGCCTCCGCCGCGTCGACGTAATCTACCGTCGCGTAGACGACGACTTCATCGACCCCCTCAGCTTCCGCTCCGACTCGATCCTCGGTGCCGCCGGCCTCTTCAACGCCTACCGCGCCGGCAACGTCACCCTCGCCAACGCCTTCGGTACCGGCGTCGCCGACGACAAGGCCCTCTACGCCTACGTCCCCGACATCATCCGCTACTACCTCAGCGAAGAACCGGTCCTCAACAACGTCGAAACCTTCCTCTGCACCCGCGAAAAGGAACGCAACTATGTCCTCGCCAATCTCGACAAGCTGGTAGTGAAAGCTGTGGGCGAATCCGGCGGATACGGCATGCTCATTGGCACGCAATCCACGGCCAAAGAGCGCGAGCTCTTCGCCGAAAAAATCAAAGCCAATCCCCGCAACTACATCGCCCAGCCCACCATCAGTTTCTCCCGCGCCCCCTGTCTTATCGGCGACGAACTCGAACCCCGCCACGTCGACCTCCGCCCCTACGTTCTATACGGCGACAAGGTCACCATCGTCCCCGGAGGCCTAACCCGCGTAGCCCTCAAGCGCGGCTCCCTCGTCGTCAACAGCTCCCAGGGCGGCGGCAGCAAAGATACATGGGTGCTAAGCTAATCGCCGCGCAGGCAGACACGTTTCGCAAGCTCTTGCCTGGACCGCTTCCTCAAAGGGCGACGTTTTCGCGCCGCTTCCGTCAAACCTTCAACTACGAAAAGTTGAAAGGGGCAGTGTTGCGTCGCTTCGTTGCGCTCTTTTGGGTAAGCCTTGTTGCCTGTGTCCTCGTCGCTTCCGGTTGTTCCACGGCCAACGCCGACGCTCCCAAACCGCGAGTCATCGTCTTCGTCCACGGCCTGCATGGCAGCAGCGATACGTGGCGAGCCGCCAACGGCGCCTACTGGCCGGATCTCATCCGTACCGACCCGCACTTCCGCAGCTCGGACGTCGTTGTCGCCGAATATCCAACCCCCTCCATGCGCGGCCGCTACTCCAGCACGCAACTCGCCGAGCTGCTTTGGCAGTCGCTGAATAAGCAGGGTGTTTGGGAGCATCACGACATTGTCTTCATCGCACACAGCCTGGGCGGCCTGCTGACCGAAGAGATGCTCTTGAACCATCCCTCCGACGCCGCGCACGTATCCTTTGTCGCGTCCTACGCCACACCGCACCAGGGCTCGTTCATCGCCAGCTTAGCCAAGATCTACGATAGCGATCCGTTGCTCACCGACTTGAGCTACGCCGACGATAACGCCTTCCTGACAAATCTCGAACAGCGGTGGCGCAGCTCGCCCTACACCATCAGCATCCATCGCTATTGTGCGTACGAAACCCTGGACACCGCATCTGGAGCCGGCATCGGCCATTATCTGCACGCTCACACCCGCGTCGTAAGCTTCTACAGTGCGACCTACGGATGCGATGTCGATACGCCGCCGCAAAAAATAAACGCCGACCACATCGACATTGTGAAGCCATCGAGCCGCCAGTCCGATGCCTATACGTTCTTCGCCAAACTCTACCGCAATAATCCGATCACCAACATCACGGAAACCGTTCGCGATAACAAGGTCTCCGCACTGTATGTCGCCTGCGATCGCACGAACTCCGAAGACGACCTCCAGGTGCCGATCGGGCTCGATCCAGTGCAACACGAACAGCTCACCGCCGCCACCGCCGAGTTTGTCGACACCCAAAAGGTGAAGGACGACCCTACAATCGCCGTGACGAAAGTCGATCCCGGAGGCATCGCCCACATCGCGTACTCCTTTCGTGGGCATGGACATGATCTCGGCATCTTCGGTTGTCCCACCGGCCACACATCCATCCTCGTGCACTTCGTCATCCGCAGCCATGTGCCGCTGATCGAATAGAGGAATCGGACACCCCGATGGTTGAAGATATTCGATAGCATCCAAAGATCGGAGAGCAAATTGAATTTGATGACGGCCAACCAGTTTACTCGCCGAAGGACGCTTGCCACTGCTTCTCCAACAGTTCGCTGGATCGCCATTAGTGCGCTTCTATTGATCAGCGCCTCGGCTGCCAACGCCCAACGCCTCGTCCTCATCGACCAGGACGGCTCCGGCCCCGGCGGCTCCAACCAGATGGCCATGATAGTCCTCCTCCAATCCCCCCAAGTCCGCGTCCTCGGCATCACCATGGTCAGCGGCAACGCATGGGAACCCGAAGAGGTCCAACACACCCTCCGCATGCTGGAACTCATCCACCGCACCGACGTCCCCGTAGTTCCCGGCGCCGTCTTCCCTCTCCTCCGCACCGAAGCCGAGGCCATGCACGAAGCCCCCCTCATCGGCAGCTTTCCCTGGTACGGCGCCTGGGGCGACCTCGCCAAGCACACCAGCGCGCAGCCCTATCACGGCCCCTTCGTCCTTCCGCCTCTCGAAGAAGGCGAGCCCACCACCAAGCCGCTCGACGAAGACGCCGCCCACTTCCTCATCCGCCAGGTTCATGCGCATCCCCACGCCGTCACCATCTACGCCGCCGGCCCGCTCACCAACATCGCGCTCGCCATTTCCATCGACCCGCATTTCGCCGAGCTCACCCAGGGCATCGTCATCATGGGCGGCAGCCTCAACCCCCGCACCGACGACCCCGAGTTCGCCACCCATCCCCGCCACGAATTCAACTTCTGGTTCGATCCCGAGGCCGTCCACATCACCCTCCGCGCCCACTGGCCGCGTATCGATCTGACCGACGTCGACATCTCCATCAAGACCCAGTTCACCAAAGACATGCTGCGCCAGATCGCCCAGTCCAACTCGCCCGCCGCCCAGTACATCGCCCACTACACCCGCGAGTACTACTACCTCTGGGATGAGCTCGCCGCCGCCGCCTGGCTCGACCCCTGGATCATCACCAAAGAGCAGATCCTCTACGTAGACTGCGACACCTCCCACGGGCCCAACTACGGCGACACCCTCACCTGGACCGCAGCCAACAAGCCCTCCCTCCCCGGCCCCTCCGGCGAAATGCAGCCCGTCCACGTGCAGGAGGACCTTAACGTCCCGCTTTTCGACAGGACATTTGTTGATCTAATGAAGTCAGAACCTGTGGTCGTGCGCACAGAGGCCGCCACTCACTAAGCAAAATCCGAAAGTCAGTGTAGAGTGAACTACAACCAGCAAGTCCAATTCAGCAAAGGAACCGACCGCATGCTGTCACGCGTCGCCGATTCACTGTACTGGATGAGCCGCTATCTCGAGCGAGCGGAACACGCGACGCGCCTGCTGGATGTAAACCTCAATCTGATGCTCGACGAGAGCCCCACCAGCTCCGATCATCGCTGGCTGCGCATGCTCGCCGCCCTCGGCAACCCTAAGCGCCTCAAGTGGAACGGCAACCCTTACGAACTCGCCCGCAACCTCACCTTCGACACCTCCAACAAATCCTCCGTCGTCTCCTGCATCATCGCCGCCCGCGAAAATGCTCGCCAGGTCCGCGAGCAGATCTCCACCGAGCAGTGGCAGAAACTCAACTCCCTCTACATCGAAGTCACGCGCCCCGAGGTCAAGCGCGCCATGCAAATCGAGGCCAACGCCGAATCCGGCGAAGGTCCCACCGCCTTCCTCCAGGAGATGATGGAAGCCGTCCACCAGTTCCAGGGTGTCACCGACTCCACCATGTCCCACGGCGAAGGCTGGCAGTTCATCCAGGTCGGTCGCTACCTCGAACGCGCCTCCGGCATGCGCCTTCTCCTTGAGGCCTATCACGGCGACGTCTGGTCCCACCCCGACCGCGTTCCCGAAGGCAATGAGTATCTCGACTGGATGGGCCTGCTCCGCTCCGCCACCGCCTTCGAAGCCTACTGCAAGGTCTACACCGCCGACCTCACGCCCGAACGCATCCTCGAGTTCCTTCTCCTCGACTCCGAGTTCCCCCACTCGCTGCGCTTCTCCATCGACAGCCTCCAGTGCGCTCTCCAGGCCATCCAGGAAAAATCCGGCAAAACCCGCGCCGAAGAGCTCAACCGCATCGCTGGCCGCCTCAGCGCCTCGCTCGGTTTCGCCAGCGTCGACGAAATCCTCATGGGCGACCTCGTCGACTATCTGCATGGCATTCAGCGTCAGTGCCAGGCCATCCATCAAACCATCTACCACCTCTACGTCGACTATCCGATTCAGGCCGCGCTGGCTGGTTAACCGAACACCAGGAAAGTAGCAGAGAAATGCCGAACCCCATGAAGCATCCGCAGGAGGGACCGATGTATTACTCGATCCGCCATCTGACCAAGTTTCTCTACAAGACCCCCGTCAGCGAAAGCATCATGGAGACGCGCATGCACCCGCGCTCCGACGCCCAGCAGCGCTGCCTGACCTTTCATCTCTCGGTGAGCCCGCGATGTCGCGTGTTCAGCCACCGCGACCACCTTTCTAATCACGTCCACCACTTCGACATCCCCGGCCAGCACGGCCAGCTCGTCATCGTCGCCGAATCGCTCGTCGAGATGGCCATCCACGACGAAATCCCTCAGTCCCTCCCCGACGGCTCCTGGGACGAGCTCGACCGCCTCGTCCACGAGGGCGACTTTTGGGAGATGCTCCTCCCCAGCGAATTCGCCCAGTTCACCCCCGAGCTCGAAGAACTCGGCAAGCACCTCGACGTCCGCCGCAAGGACGACCCGCTCAGCGCCCTCCACAAGCTCAACACCCAGCTCTGCGAATACTTCGACTACAAACCGAAATCCACCAAGGCCGACTCCCCCATCGAGGTAGCCCTCTCCACCAAAGCCGGCGTCTGCCAGGATTTCTCCCACATCATGATCTCGCTCGTCCGCTCCAAGTTGGAGATCCCCTGCCGCTACGTCAGCGGCTACCTCTATCACGGCGACGCCCACAAGGATCGCTCTGAAAGCTCTGCCACCCACGCCTGGGTCGAGGCATTCCTCCCCGAACTCGGCTGGATCGGCTTCGATCCCACCAACGACCTCGTCGCCGGCGATCGCCACATCCGCACCGCCATCGGCCGCGACTACTCCGACGTCCCGCCCACCCACGGCATCTACCGCGGCCGCACCAAGAGCGAGCTCAGCGTCGCCGTCCGCGTCGAACCCAGCGAAGGCACACCTTTCCTCGATCGCGAACTCCCCGTCCCCGAAGACTGGTCAGTCCTCGTCGAAAAAGCCCAGGCCCTCCCCGAGCAACCCCCACCCATGTCCCGCCACGCCCAGCAAGCCCAGCAACAGCAATCCACCGACGAAACCCCACGCCGCTAGTAAAGCAGCCGCGAACCCGCGCCCGCCCCTCAGCCCGCGCCTACAGATTCATCTTCTTAAACACCCGCTCCGGAATCGCGCGAATCACCGCCATAATCACGCGCCAGATTCCCGGCACATACACCACGTCATCCCCGCGATCGATCGCCTTCACCAGCGACGCCGCCACCGCCTCGACATCCGCGAACTTCCCGCTGCCCTTCATCCCCTCGGTCATCGCGGTCTTCACCGGCCCGGGCTTGATCGTCATCACCCGCACGCCATCGCGATCAATCCGATTCCGCAGCCCATCCACAAACGCTGTCAGCCCCGCCTTCGAGCTCCCATACACATAATTCGACTTCCGCCCACGCTCGCCCGCCACCGACGACAGTACCGCCAGCGTCCCCGCATGACGCTGCGCCGCGTAATTCGCCAGCCAAGTCAGCAAACTCACCGGCGCCACAAAGTTCGTGTGCAGAATCTGATCGGCCGCCGCAAAGTTCTTCTCTGCCTCAGGCTGTTCCCCTAACACCCCCAGCGCCAGGAACGCCACATCCAGGCCTCCCAACGAATTAATCGCATGCGCCAGCACCTCAGGATGCGCGTTCGTATCATCCAAATTCGCCACCGCCGACCCAATATGCGAAGCCCCGCGCGTCCGCGCATCCGCCGCCACAACAGCCAGCTTGTCCTCATTCCGCGCAACCAAATAAAGCGCATCGCCGCGGTTCGCCCACAGACGTATACAAGCCTCCGCAATCCCCGACGTCGCACCCAGCACCAGAATCCGCCGCGGCCCATGCGTCTGCTCCGCCGCAACCTCACCCACTCCGGCTTCATCCGCGCGCGGCGTGCGCAACGCCAACGGCTGTTCTTCCTCGAGCGGCAACTTTACCTCTGTGCTCATTTGCCCACTCCCCGCACGCCCATCTGTCCGCCCACCACGCGCTCCCAGAATCCCGACGTCAGCGCCGGGTCCTTATACCGCGCAAACTTCTCCCACTGCGGATAGAACGCCTGAAACTGCGCCGCCGTCATCCGGGCATCCTTCGCCGGATACAGCCGCCCGCCAAACTCATTCGTCATCTCCGCCAGCCGATCGAACAGCGCAAAACTCTTCTCCGGCTTGATCGGAAAATCCAGCGCCAGCGTAATCCCTGGCTTCGGAAAGCTCATCATTCCCGGCGACGGCACATCCCCAAACGCCTTCAGAACCGCCAGAAAACTCGCCAGCCCCGACTTCGCCACCGCCTGCAGAACCGCGATCGTCCCCTCCCGCGCATGCTCCCACGGAATCGCATACTGAAACTGCAGCAGCCCGCGTTTGCCATACATCCGATTCCACTTAAGCACAGCATCCAGCGGATAGAAGAACGGCTCATAATCCTGCAGCGCGCTCACCCGCTTCTTCATCTGCTTATTGAAGAACACCGAGTTGAACGCACCCACCGTCGCCCCGTTCAGCGCAAACCCCGGCAGCTCCACCGGGAACGTAAGCTTCGGCTTTCCTGAAACCTTCAGCGGCGCCGGCACCTGCGAGTGGTCGCCCTGCATAAAAATGCCGCGGCAGAAATTCTTGCCGGTCGACGTCACATCCACCCAGCTCACCGTGTACTCAATATTCTCGGCCTGCCGCGTCAGATCAAGAAACTCATCAATGCCATGAAACTGAATTCCCTGGTAGTCAATCATGCGACTAACAATCGGCTTCAGCCGCAGCTGCGCCCACGTGATCACGCCTGTCAGCCCCATACCCGCGATCGTCGCCCCAAAGTAATCCGGGTTGCTCGAAGGCGAACAATGCATCCGCTCCCCGTTCGACCGCACGAGTTCGAACTGCGTTACATGGCGACCAAACGTTCCCGCATGGTGGTGATTCTTCCCATGAATATCATTGGCAATCGCGCCGCCCAGCGTCACATACTTCGTCCCGGGCGTCACCGGCAAAAAGTATCCGCGCGGCACCGCAAAATCAAGAATCTGCGCCAGCGTAATGCCCGCCTCGGCCGTCAACAACCCCGTCGCCGGATCAAAATCCAGCAGCCGGTTCATCGACGTCGTCTGTACCAGCGTCCCATCCTTCAGCAGGCAGACATCTCCATAGCTCCTGCCCATACCCACCGCCAGCGCGCCGTGATGCACGCCATCAATCGCCCGCGGATAATCACCCTGCCAGTGAAGCTGCTTCAACTCTGCGTTGTATTCGGGATACCGGCCCCACGATTCGAACGGTGGCGGCCCAGCCGGCTTGTCACCAGCTTCTGTAGGTTGCGGTGCGTTGAAGTCCAACTCTGCGGACGAGGGCATGACTATAGGATAGTCGATGCCCTCTTCTCCCGCGGAAGCATCTTTATGATTACCGCACGTCTCTAGTGATTAGCGAACGCGTCGTTCAATCCCTTGAACACTGCATCAAACTTGCCACTCGACTCCGCAAACCGAAGCCCCTGCGCGTTCTTCACACAGTTTTCCTGCGGTGTAGGCTGCGTATTGAAAATCTCCATCGTCTGCTCGATAAAGTCCTTCAACGGCATCGCCCGCGGATCTTCCGCCCCACCCAGCAAATCGGTCTGCACATACGGCGGGACAATCTCCAGCACCTCCGTCGTCGTATCCTTCAGCTGGTACCGCAGCGAACACGTGTACGAGTGGACCGCTGCCTTGGTCGCGCAGTACGTCGGCGTAATCGCCAACGGAACAAACGCCAGTCCCGACGAAACGTTGATGACGGTCGAATGCGCTTGCTTCCGAAGCAGCGGCAACAGCGCCGCCGTCAGCCGTATTGGTCCCAGCAGGTTCGTCGTGATGATCGCCTCTGCATCTTCCAGCTTCTGCTCCTCCAGCACATTCTCCGGCCGCATGATGCCTGCATTGTTCACGAGCACATTCAGCTTCGGAAACTCCGCAGCCACCTGCGCCGCAAACGCCTTGATCGCCGCCGGATCTTCAATGTCCAGCGTCAGATACTTCATGCCCGGATTCGCCGCAACCGTTTCTTCCAGCGCAGCCTTGCGACGCCCGGCGATAATCACCTGGTTACCCTTGGCCTGCCATGCTTCGGCAAGGCCGCGGCCAATGCCCGATCCGCCGCCCGTAATCAGAATCGTGTTTCCTGTGAGGTTCATGATTCAATCTCCTACAAGCATCCTAGGGATGTACTGTCCATTAAGGAAGTAGGCACTTAGAAGTGCTATACATACCGCATAGAAACCGTCTGCCAATCCTAAGAAAATGCACGAAGCTTCAAGCGTGTTGTTCCGTCACGCCTCGTGGCGTCAAAAGCGCAAGCGCCGCCGCTACAACGAGGAGCGCTGGCACGTCGCCCAAAAGGTGTCCCCGGTGCATGGGATTCACGAACGATTGAACAGCCATAATGGCAGCATGCACAACGCTGGACCACACCGTGAACCAGATGAGACTTATGTACGCGAGAGGTTTGCGGCTCGCAACCATTAGAAACACTCCCAACGTCGCGTATATGCCGAGAATCATCTGCAGGTAGTCAGACTGGCCCATGTGCCACGACCAGCCGGACGGCCAAATAATTGTGAGTGGATAGATCCCAAAGGTGAAGATCAGACCCACCAGCAGCAACGCAATGCGTAAGTATTTGATGCGATCAGCTTCGGTCATATCCCTCTCCTTCAGGTCAGGACATAAACCTGCGGACCTTCTACTGTCCGTCAGATTCTCTGTTGCTCTCCTTAGCCACTTTGGAGTGAGATTAAATCACAAGCGTTTGGCGACAGACAATCCCCGTATAAAACAAAAGAGAAGGTCCGTCAGCTTGGATGTATCGTGGGACTGCACGTTCAGCCTGGAAGGTACCGATCTGCAAGTTCTGTACGCAGCGAACAGGAACTGAGGACTCTATGACGAAAAAGGATAAGAAGAGCAAGAAGGCGAAGAAGCACGACCAGGTGGCAATCTCCGCCGTGGCCGATACCAAACATTCTGCCGCTGAACCGAAGCCGCCGTCCAAATCCTCCACCAAATCAGATGACAAGGTCGATGCCCTCGTCCACGAAATCATCGAGCGCATTGCCGACAAATGGACCATGGTCGTTCTCGATGTCCTCGCCGACCACGGCACCGTTCGCTTCACCAAGCTCGGCAAGCTGGCCGGCGGCGTCAGTCAGAAGATGCTCACCAAAACCGTCCGTCAGATGGAAAGCGACGGCCTCGTCATACGCACCGTCCACCCCGTCGTTCCGCCCCACGTCGACTACACCCTGACCGACTTGGGCCGTACACTCGGCGAAGCCTTCTGCGGCGTCTGGGTGTGGGCCGAGAAAAATTACGATGCGGTAGAAACATCCCGCGCCGCCTTTAGCCACAAGCCGTCAGCTTAGCCTGCAGCGATCAGCGGCACATCTTTGCCAGCTCATCCTCTGGCTGCGTCGCGTTCGGTAGCGTCACGTTACGCGTAGTCGCGACCAACTCCATCAACAGCCCACCACCCGGATACGCTACCTTCGGATCGACGCTGTACGCTGGATCAGACTCCGCCTGCGGCAGCGACACAAACTCGAATCCCCGCTTGCGAAACAGCCCAATCAACTCCGGCAACATCTTCGCATCGAACGCCCCCACATGCAGCAGCAGCACATACGGAATGTCCCGCCCATACAACCGCTGTGAAAGCGTGCGCGAATACGTGATGTACTCATCGGCCGTAGCGAGATAGCTGTCATGCAGCGATGCAACGGCGGCATCATCCTTCTTCGCCGCGCAGCGCGCATACGCGTCGTTCCACAAATAATCGCCGAAATCGAGATTCACTTCTGCAATCTTGTAGTGGTTATCCGACAGATAATCCCGCACGGCGTTTCGCTTGGCCATCGTGTCGCCCTCTTCCAGGTACGGAAACCGAAACCAGTGCCAGTCCCCTGCCGGATCTACCTTCTCGAGCAACGGCTCATTCTCGGCGATGTTATGGATGTACTTTTTCGCCGAGCTTTTATCCAGCGATGGGTGAGACCAGGTGTGGTTTCCCAGAGGATTTCCAGACGCAATCCACTCCCGCAACAGCTTCGTCTGGTACGGATACTCGGCGGTTCGGAAGCCATTCACGAACCCGTAAACTGGAGGCATCTGCTCTGTTTTCAGCGTTTTGATAATGCTGCGGATGGGCTCGGGACGGTACTCCCCCGGCGGCAGAGGGCCGTGCGCGGGCAGATCATCGAACGTAAATGCGACCTGCAGTGGCGCCTGTTGTGCCGATATTGGAGAGGCTGCCCAGGTCGTCATCGCTAGGGACGCCAGGAGCAGGCGAGCGAACTTCATGGATCCAGTGTAGCTTTCCGGCAATTTCCACCACGCGCTACCCGAAACTAGGCTAAACACATCGATTTGTGACCCGAAACCGGGCTAAATCAACCGCCAAAAACACGAAAAGCGCGGCAAATGCCGCGCTTTTCTGATTTGTGGTGAATTGGCTTACGCGGTAGCGCGAGCCTTCTTTGCGGCTTCCAGCGCGCTCTTGGCCGATACGGCGAGAGCGGCAAAACCGGCGGCGTCGTTGGCGGCGATGTCGGAAAGGATCTTGCGATCGAGGCCGATGCCCGCCTTCTTGAGGCCGTTGATGAACGTGGAGTAGCTCATTCCATTGAGCTTACAGGCGGCATTGATGCGCACGATCCAGAGCGAACGGAACTGGCGCTTCTTCTGCTTGCGGCCGATGTAGGCGAACTTGAGTCCGCGCTCGACGGCTTCCTGGGCTGCCTGGTAAAGCTTTGATTTAGTTAGGAAATAACCGCTGGCGCGCTTGAGGATCTTCTTGCGGCGGTCGTTGCGTTTTGTACTCCGTTTGACACGGGGCATGGTCTAACTCCTTTTGCGTGAATCGTTTAGCGGCTGGAGGTAAGGGTGCCTCTTCACTCGCTTACTGCTTCGAATCTCGGTGGATTTACTGCGTAAATCCAGGGGCCTATACGCTTTGCGGCCCGTTGCTTTTCAGCGGCTTGATTCGAAAAACTTGCTTGTTGGCTACGCTCTACGCGTAGGGCAACATGCGTGCGACCTTCGGGGTATCCTGCTTTGAAACCAACACGATACGGCCAAGTTTGGACTTGGTCTGGTTGGTCTTCGAAGTGAGGATGTGGCGCATCTTCGTCTGACCGCGCTTGAACTTACCGGAAGCGGTCTTCTTGAAGCGCTTGGCTGCGCCCGAGTGGGTTTTTAGCTTTGGCATGGTGATTCCTGAAGGAAACGTACTATTGAACAACGTCATTCAGAATAGCATGTTTTGGGCAAAATCCGCGCACTTTGTGTATGACTTAGCCCCGTTTCGAGCTACGCAGAGGGGTATTCAGCGCGACTTCGGGTGGGCGTCACGCGGGTTTTCGCGCTGAAATGTAAAGCTTGCTTTACTTAAAAGCGACTCGATGTAAAGCAAGCTTTACTAGCCTCCGACGGAAAGTAAAGCTTGCTTTACACCGCCGCGGCGGCAGCGCGTTCGTGGGGCTGAGCGATCCGGATGGAGGCCATGCCGGCGGCAGTGGCGGCCTGAATGCCAATGTCGGCGTCCTCGAAGACGAGGCAATTTTTCGGATCTACGCCAAGACGCTGGGCGGCCAGGAGAAAGGGGTCGGGGGCGGGCTTGGGGTGGGCGTAGTCGCCGGCGCAGACCAGGGTGTCGAAGAGTTGAAGGATACCCAAAGTTTCCAGCGAGCGGACGACAGACTCGCGGGTGCTGCCGGAGACTACGGCGAAGGGGATGTTGCCGTGCTGGAGGCGGATCTGTTCGAGGACTTCGGGCACAGGGCGGAGCTGATCGATGAGGCCGTAGTAGAGGCTCTCTTTGCGGTGGGCGAATTCCTCGATGGGAATGGAGAGGCCGTCGCGGCGGTTGAGCTCGGTGACGACGACGTCGACGGGGCGGCCACCCCAGGCGTAGAAGAGCTCCTCGGTGAATGAGGTGCAGCCGTATTCGTGGAGGGCCTGGGTCCAGGCGATGAAGTGGATGGGCATGGAGTCGGCGATGGTGCCGTCGCAGTCGAAGAGGTAGGCCTTGAAGTCGCCTTCGGGGAGCGTGAGAGTCATAGGTCTAGTTTACTTGGTGAGGAACGGCCATCATCACGCGACTCGCGAAGATTCGACTCGCGTGTATGCGCAACGCGAGGCATTGCGATGATTTCTTGATACGAGTTCACGCGAACGGTCGCTTTCTACTGGCGGTCGGCTCGCGGACACTTTCACACGAATTCCGTTGTGACACTCATTTGCCGCGGAAGTTTTGACGGGACACACAATCCTGTCGATTGATTTTTATTGTGAGTCTTCCAATCCAACTCTTTGGGAAGACCGTAATTCCTATGTCAGTGAACCGATGAGCCAACACTACGGCTGATGAATTGATCTGGATCAGCCAACCGAACTGGCACGACACGCAGCGTTAGAGCTGCGCGCAACGTCTACGAACGCTCAACCAAAATCTGGCCGCACCAGAATGCCTCGCAGAGAGTTCTCTGCCAGGCAAACGCTATTCTGCGCGACATCGCCAAGACGTCGGCCGCACACCTAGCGGGCACGTCCATCGAAAAAATCAGGAGACGCATTATGAAGACACTCGATTCTCTAGTAGAAAAAGCCCTTTCGCGGCGAACGTTTTTGGCAGGCGCTGGTGCTGTGGCAGCCACAGCGGTGGCAGGATGCAGCAATAATGGCAGCATGACCGGCGGCGGCGGCGGTGGTGGCAACACCTATACCGATGCAGACGTTTTGAACTTTGCGCTGAACCTGGAATATCTTGAGGCGCAATTTTATTTGTACGCGGCCACGGGCTCTGGACTGGCGACCGCGGATACCATGGCGCCCTCCAGCTATACGGGGAAGTATACGGAAGGAACAGTAACGGTTGGCGAGGCGGCGCAGGTTCCGGGACTTACGTCGGCCCAGCAGGACATTCTGAACGAGATCGCGTTCGAGGAACAGACGCATGTGCAGTTTCTGCGCAGCGCACTGGGATCGGCGGCGGTGCCGATGCCGGACATTGACCTGTCATTCTTTGGGCCGCTGGCGGTCGCTGCGACGATCACCACGGCTGCAACAGGGGATGGGTCGTTCAACCCCTTTTCCAGTTTTGATTATTTCCTAGTGGGCGCGTTCATCTTCGAGGACGTGGGCGTGACGGCTTACGCGGGCGCTGCTCCGCTGATCACTCCGGCTGGCGTTACAGCTGGCTTGCTGACTGCAGCGGCCGGCATTCTGGCGGTAGAGGCTTATCACGCTGGCTATGTGCGTACATCGCTAACGGGTCGCGCAATTGCGGCGGGATCTGCTTCCGCATACCCGTATCTTGCGGCTGCGAACAAGGTGGAAGCCCTTCGCGCGACGCTTACGGTTGGCAATAGCGCGGCTCCTTCCACGGAAGGATCGGTCGAGACACTGCTGGTCCTGCCGACGAGCACCTCGACGCCGAGTGCGATTGTTGCTGCTGATCCTACGCATGCTGTGGGATTTTCGCGCACGGTGAACCAAGTGCACCACATCGTGTACGGCTCGCCTACGGTTGGTGTGGCGAAGGGCGGCTTCTTCCCCAACGGGACGAACAGCATCTTTGCCACCACAACGGCATAAGCCACGACCACTGTCAGGACAGCCTAACTGCCTAATCGGCACGCAGTATGCAGCAGTACCCAAAGGACGGGAGAAATTCATGGCAAATCAAGAGACACAACTTCTGGATGAAATTATTACGACGAGCCGGCGCAAGATGATGACGTTTGGCGCGGCGTCGCTGGCCGGGCTGGTGATGGCAGCGGCGGCGCCGGAGGCTAAGGCGGCGACGGCTAGCTATAGCGACAGCGATATTCTCAACTTCGCGCTCAATCTCGAGTACCTCGAGGCGAACTTTTATTATCTTGCGGCGTTTGGGACAACGATCGATAAGGCAAATGCTGCGTCGATTGCTGCGGGCGGACCTACGGCCGGGATTCCGATCACTGGCTCGGTGGGTACGGCAGGCACGGTATCGGGCGGCAGTATGGTTCCGTTTACGACGGTGACGGTTGGATCGTATGCGACGGAGACGGCGATTGAAGAGGGCAAGCACGTTCTGTTTCTGCAGAGCGCGCTGGGCAGCTCGGCGGTCGCGCAGCCTGCGATCAACCTGGGTACTTCGTTCCAGACGCTCGCGGCAGCAGCGAACATGGTGACGCCTGCGGGAAATATTCCGTCGAGCTTCAGCCCGTATGCAAGCGACGTCACGTTCCTGGTGGGCGCGTATGTGTTCGAGGATGTGGGCGTGACGGCGTATCACGGTGCGGCGTCGCTGCTTACGATGGCGTCGAATCTATTGGCGGCTGCGGGAATTCTCGGAGTTGAGGCTTATCACGCGGGGCTGATCCGCACGACGCTCAACTACCTTGATCCGACGGGAGCTGCCGGGTTGGTTGGCTATACAACGTCGATCTCGAATCTGCGCAATGCGCTGTCGCAGGCGGGGTTGCTGGGCGTGCCTGCCGGGACAACGTCGTATGACGCGAACCCGGATGACTATGGCATTGCGACGTTCACAACGCCGAAGGGTCTTGGCACCGGCGGGGCGGCGACGGCGGCGCGGATTGTGGATGCGAATCCGACGAACGTGGTTGCGTTTGCGCGCAACACTACACAAGTGCTGAACATCGTTACGGGTGGCGGAGCGGTCAGCGGTACGGCGGTCGTCAGCCCTGCCAAGGGAGTCTTCTTCCCTGCAGGCATGAATGCGGGCCCGAATGGCTTCAAATAAAGACGCGCGGGCATCGCACACGGTAAGGCCGTCCTCCTGATGGGGCGGCCTTACTGTTTGGGTGAGGGTTTAGTCTTCGGGGTCTTCGGTGGGGCGCTTGGAGGTTGAGGTTATTTTGTCGGCTATGGCGGTGGGGACGAAGTCGTAGTGGTCCATCTCCATGCGGTGGCTGCCTTGGCCGTGGGTGAGGGCGGTGAGGGTTGTGCTGTAGGCGAGCATCTCGGCTAGCGGGACTTGTGCGCTGACGATGGCGCGGCGGCCTCGGGTGTCCATGCCTTGCACGCGGCCGCGACGGCTGTTGAGGTCGCCTACTACTGCGCCGGCGGTGTCGTCGGGAATATCGATTTCTACGCGCATGATGGGTTCGAGGAGGGAGGGCTTCGCGTTTTCCATGCAGGCGCGGAAGGCGAGGCGGCCGGCGATTTTGAAGGCCATTTCGCTGGAGTCTACGTCGTGGAAGCTGCCATCGAATACTGTTGCCCGGAAGTCGACGAAGGGATAGCCGGCCAGGTGGCCGCGGACGGCGGTTTCGAGGATGCCTTTTTCGATGGCGGGGACGAAGTTGCGGGGGATGGCGCCGCCGAAGATGTCGTTTACAAACTGGAAGCCGGTGCCGCGGGGGAGGGGCTCGATGCGGATCTTGCAGTCGCCGAACTGGCCGTGGCCTCCGCTCTGCTTCTTGTGACGGCCGTGGCCGGTGGCGGTGGTGCGGATGGTTTCGCGGTAGGGGACCTCGGGGGATTTGAGCGTGACTTCGGTGTGATAGCGGCGGCGGAGTTTGGAGACGACCGCTTCGATGTGCAGCTGGCCGGCGCCGGCGAGGAGGAAGTCGTTGGTCTGGGGATCGCGGTAGAAACGGAGCTGGAGGTCTTCTTCCATGAGCTTGTGGAGGGCTGGGGCTAGCTTGTCTTCGTCGGCGCGGGACTTGGGCTCGATGGCGTAGGTCATCGCGGGTTCGGGCGCGGGGAGGGGGTCGATGCGGAGGCCGTGGCCTTTGACGCCGAGGGTGTCGCCGGTTGCGTGACGCGGAGCTTGGCTACTACGCCGAGGTCGCCGGCATGGAGCTCGGGGACTTCGACTAGCTTGCGGCCTTGCATGACGCCGATGTGGGTGAGGCGCTCGGTCTCGGAGCGGGTGTAGTTTTCGAGTGAGGCTTCGTTGCGGATGCAGCCGCTGATGACTTTGAAGAAGGAGATGCGGCCGGCGAAGGGGTCGATGAGGGTTTTGTAGACGTAGAGGGTCGCGGGCTCGGTGTCGGATAGGGGGCAGAGGATGGTGTCGGCTTCGGATGTGGGAGCAGAGGCCCCGTTACCATTGCCGTTGGACTTGATGGGCTGGAGGGTGTGGGCTGGGATGGGCGGGCGTTCGCTGGGGGAGGGGACGTAGAGCTTGAGGAAGTCGAGGAGGTGGTCGGTGGCGATGTTGCCGAGGGCGCTGGTGTAGAGGATGGGGAAGATGCGGTCTTCGCGGATGGCGTCGTGGATGGCCTGTATGAGGTGCTCCTCGGGGATGGTGCCGAGGGCGAAGAATTCTTCGAGGAGATCGTCTTTGCCTTCGGCGACAAGTTCGACGAGGGCTTCGTGGGCGGCGCGGGCTTCGGCTTCGAGGTCGGCGGGGATGGGGCCGCGGGTGCCGCTGCCTTCGCTGGTGGGGGAATAAAGAAAGGCTTCCATGGTGACTAGGTCGATGACGCCGTGGAAGCCTTGGTTGTCGATGATGGGTAGCTGGACGGGGATGACGTGGCGGCCGAAGCGCTCCTGGAGGGTTTCGACCAATGCGACTCTGTCCGAGTTGCCAGTGGCCTGTGGGCTGGAATACGGCCGGTCGGAGTGGTTGATTACCAGGATGCGGGGGATGTTGAGGTCGGCGGCGAAGTTCCAGACGGTGGTGGTGACGCTCTCGATGCCGGATTGGGCGTTGATGAGGAGGACGGCGGCTTCGGCGGGGAGCATCGCGGCGCGGGCTTCGTGGACGAACATGTGGAAGCCGGGCGTGTCGATGAGGTTGATGCGGATGCCGGCCCACTCGGCGAAGGCTACGGCGTTGGACATGGTGATGCCGCGGGCGATCTCTTCTTCGTCGTAGGCGGTCACGGCGTTGCCATTGTCGGTGGGCATGTGGGCGGTCTTGAGCATGGCGGAGATTAGGGCAGTTTTGCCGCTGTGCGAATGACCGGTGAACGCAATGTTGCGAATGTCAGTGTTGGCGTAGCTTCTCATCCTCATCTCCTTAGGTACGGGTTGACGAGGCGCAGGTGCGTTGTCTGATGACAGGAGCAGCGGGGATTGGGCGCTGCCGACAGCGACAGAAGGCCTGTCTTCAACGAGGACATTCTAGACCCGCGTGAGAGCTCGTGGCAGCGAGATTTCGCGGCGGGCGAGGATCGACAGGGTGGGACGGTATTCGGCTGCGGGGGGTGAGCGAAGATGACAGGTTATTCAGTTCATTTTCTTGGAGTGTTTACATCTGCCGGTAGGGGGCGAGGATAGATTTCTCTTCGGAGGTTCTCCGTATGAAGATGCAGTGGATTGCGGCGCCGATTTTGTCGGCAGCCGTTGTGATTGGTTTGCCCGCAACAGTAGTGGCTCAGGCGCATGACTCGGATTGGAATGGGCATGGCGACGGCCGGGGGCAAGGGTTTGGCGATCATGATGGGTTTGGTTTCGGGTTTGGGCACGGTGAGTTTCGGTTCGTTCCAGGAACGCTGGTGCTGAGCCGGACGGTGTATGTGGGGAAGGCTTCGACGGTCACGATTGGCGAGGCGCTGCCATTTGGGTGCCAGGGTGGCGCGACCGGGTTGACGGTGCAGGTACCGCTGCTGGCGGGTGGGACGACGGGCGTGGCCGTTCCGTGCGGCGTGGCTTCGGACAACGGCGAGTTTCCGAATGTGTTTGATTCGCATAATGTGTGGAACAACGCGAACTCTGATCCGACGTTCGGCGTGACATCACCGGTGTTTCTGGATGACCTCACCACCGATGGCTTTGTGGTGGGGACGCTGCCGATTCCGGATGATCAGATTGTGACTAGCTTTAGCTCGAAGTCGGAGCTGGCGTTGAACCGGTCGGTGGATGGGAAGTCGCTGACGTTCATGGCGTACCGGGGCGGCGTGGGATGCGGCGGGTCGACCGTTTCGCCGACGCGGCCGAACCTGCTGGATGTGTCGAATGGCAACACGCCGGGCGTATGCGATCCGACGAACCCGGTGTTCTCGTCTGATCCGAACAACCCGACGATGCCGACGGCGTACTACCGTGCGGTGGCCGAGGTGAACGAGGACGGCCACATCACCTATACCGACGGCAACGCGTATAGCGGAGACAACGGACGCGGGGCGATGAAGGGTGGCAACGGTCTCTACTACATGGTGGGCAACGACAACAACGGCAACCTTTCCAAGTCGGATTTGACGAAGACACAGGATGGCGTCAACCTGGTCAACGATACGGGTGTTGAACTGCTCTTCCCAGGCGGGTCGCCGGCGCTGCCGCCGAACGTAGACATGGTTGGACGGCTGGAGATCGGCACGGACAAGCCGGGTAAGGATACGAATTTCCGCGGCCTGACGATCTTCAACAACACGGTGTATATGACCAAGGGCAGCGGCAGCAACGGCATCAATACGGTCTACCAGGTGGGCACAGCGGGAACGCTACCGACGGGTTCGGCTGCGGCGCTGGCGGCGGTACCGATCACCGTGCTGCCGGGCTTCCCCGACACGGCCGCGAGCACCACGACGGCGTTTCCGTTTGGGCTGTGGTTTGCCAATCCCACGACGCTGTATGTTTGCGACGAGGGTGAT
This sequence comes from Granulicella sp. L46, assembly GCF_009765785.1. Taxonomy (GTDB): domain Bacteria; phylum Acidobacteriota; class Terriglobia; order Terriglobales; family Acidobacteriaceae; genus Granulicella. The sequence continues at coordinate 131,845 of NZ_LMUT01000025.1, read as the reverse complement.
GGAACGCTGGTGTCGCCGGCAGTGAATGGCAACGTTGCGGATACACAGTCGCAGCAAACTGCCGGCTTGCAGAAGTGGGTGCTGAAGGGTGGCACCTGGACGCGCCAGTACATCCTGCAGAACGGGCTGAACATCGGCGTGCCTTACAGCGTGGAGCGGTATCCGGCGGCGCTGAATCCGGCGACGGGTGGTTGCCGCAACATCACCGGGCAGAACAACGATGATGGCACGGTAACGATCTTCGCGATCACGTCCACCATCAGCAGCAATGGCGACACGGGCGCTGATCCAAACAAGCTGGTGAAGGTGACCGATCGCGTGAGCGACACGACACTGCCGGCGGGTCACGATGGCCTGGGGCGCTTCACGACGGTTCGCAGCGCGCAGGCGGGCGAGGTGTTCCGCGGGATTGCGCTGGCACCTACCGGTTCTAACGGCGGTTGGTAGACGTTGAGTTAGAAAGATGGCCCGGGCTGCGAGGATCTCTCGCGGCCCGGGATTTTTTTGGAAGCTAAAGACTGCGCTGGACTTTTTGGGAGAGGCGGAGGAAGGCGCGGATGGCGAGCGTGGTGAGAACCGTCAGACTGGCTCCGATGAAGAAGGCGATGGGGATGTAAGCCCAGCCGAGGATTTCGTGGTTAGGGAAATGCGGCATTTTGGGCCTGGTGCCGGCGGTGAGGAGGTGGCCATGCGCTACCCATACGCCGGTGGATGCGGGGTAGATGGCTTTGAAGATGCCGGTGAGGAAGAGACTGACGCCGACGGAATAGCCGAAGATCGCGGCGAAGAAGACGAGGATGCCGGTGACGCCCTTGGTGGCGACACGAAGCGTGGCGCGGAGCAGGAGGATGGGAGAGAGGCTGCGGCTGGCAGTGCGGATGAGCTGGCTATCGCGGTATTCGGAGGCGAGCTGGGCGGGCGTGCCGAGGCGGGCTAAGACGGTTTCGATCGGCGTGCCCATTTCGACGGAGTCGCGAATGTGCGCGGTGATCTCGCGGAGAATCTCTTCGCGGTCGGTGAGGCTGATGGGGGCGAGCTGGGTGCGGAGGTCGGTGAGGTAGGCTGCGATGGGCTGGGTAGCGGCGGGCTGGGTGAGGGTCATTTTGCTTTCTCCTGCTGCGTTAGGGCCGGCTGGGTGAGGACAGGTTGGAGGAGGTTGTCGACGCCGCGGGCGAAGTCATGCCAGGCGGCGGCCATGAGGCGGAGGCGCTGACGGCCGGCCGTGGTGAGCGAGTAATACTTGCGAGGGTGGCCGGCGTCGGCTTCGACCCACTCGGAGGTGAGCATGGCTTCGGCCTTTAGGCGGTTGAGGATTGGGTAGACGGTGCCCTCGGCGAGGACAAGCTGGGAGCGCTGCTCGAGGAAGCGGATGATCTCGAGGCCGTAGAGGCGACCGTTCCAGAGGGCGGCGAGGGCAGCCATCTCGACCGCACCCTTGCGGAGCTGAGCCTCCCACGGTCCTGGTCCTGCATGGATGGCGAGAGTTTCTGGGGGTGTTTCGGTGGGAGTGAGCTTATTGCGGGCCATGCAAGATACCTCGGATAACTATGTATATTGCCTGGCATGGTCTTTGTCAAGTGCTTGGAACCGGTAGCTCAGCGGACGCGTAGCAGTGCACACACGAGGTGTCTTGATATGAAGATGAGGACGGCGATTTTGAGCGTGGTGTGTCTTGTTGCGGTCTCAGCGGTTCCCTGCTGCGTGCTGGCGCAGGCGCCGGTTCCTGCGGCGGAGCAGGCGGAGTTGACGCAGACGGTTGCGGCTCTGGATACGAAACTGTTCGAGGCTTATAACCATTGCGATCTGAAGACGCTCGGGGCGATGGTGTCGGATGACCTGGAGTTTTATCACGACCAGACGGGGCTGATGGTGGGTAAGGCGCCGTTCCTGGAGGCGATTCAGAAGAACATTTGCGGGAAGGTGGAGCGGACGCTGGTGCCGGGGTCGATGGAGGTGTATCGGCTGAAGGGGTATGGGGCGGTGGAGATTGGGGTGCATCGGTTCCACAAGGCGGGAGATGACAAAGACATTGGTGGGGAGGCGAAGTTCATTACTGTGTGGCAGAACAAAGATGGGGTCTGGATGGTGACGCGCGTGATTAGCTACGACCACGAGTCGCTGACTAAGCAGTAAGAAGCAGATCCCTGCGGGATGACAGCCAGAAAAGCAAGAGCGCAAGCGAGGTCCTGCGCGGACGGCGAGAGTGGGACTGTCAGTTAGTGGATGACGTGGTAGTGATCGAGGAGGACGATGACGGCGAGGGCCAGGAGGATCACGCCGATGCCGATGCGGTTTCCCATGCGACGTTGTTTGGGGGTGGGGGGAAGGCGGCGCTGCTGCGAAGGGGTTGGGGCGTTGTTACTGTTGGACCAGCCAGCATTAGGCGATTCGGACACAGCGGCCTCCGATTTTCGAACAAGCATACGCCAATTTTCGATTAAGCTTATTTCTTTTTATGCATAGATGGCAGCCTCAAATTGCTGGATAACGGCATCGTCCCAAGCGTGGGTGGACTTACGCCAGGTATCTCCTTGCTCCTGAATGTAGTTAGGAAAGTCGGAGCGGCAGAAGCTGATGTGGGCGGCGAAGTCGATGAAGGCCTGGGCAGTGCCATCGAGGTAGAGGACACACTGCATACCGTCGCGAGACCACTCGACGCTGGCGAGGCGCGGCTTTTCGGGTTCGGGGAGGGAGCTGACGTTGTAGATGAGCATGGCGTCCATGATGCTGTGCTCCTGCGTCTCCTGCGAGCGGTCGCAGGCGTAGAAGTAGCCGGCGGGGCCCTCGTCCTCGAAGACCGCTGTCCAGGGAGGGGTGGGGGAGTTGGAGGAGAGGAAGGCGCGGCCGGGAGTGAAAGTGAGCGAGTCCATGGTGCTTCTAGGGTACTAGGGTTGTCGGTTCTAGTTGTTAGTTCTCAGTTGTTAGTTGTCAGTTGCGGCGGCGGCAGGCTCCCAACTGAGAACTGAGAACTAACAACCTCTCGCTTGGGGGCATTCGATACACTGGCTTAGACGATGAGATTGCGTGAGTTTAGGATTGGGCGGCCGCAACGGGTTGCTGCGTTGTTGCTGCTGGTGCTCTTTGGCGAGTGCTTGTGGATGATTGGACATCAGCCGCTGGACGCTAATGACTACCGCTATGCACACTGCGGGCGCGAGATGTGGGAGAGCCCGTCGGTGCTGCAGGGATACTTTACGACTTGCGGAAATTTGAATGGGGATGGGACGCTGGCGTATCGGCTGGCTGGGTTTCCGCTGACGGTGCAGCGGGCGGTGCTGTTGAGCGTGGATCACTTTCGTAAGCCGGAGAATCGGCTGTATGCGAATGGCAGCCTGAATGGAACGACGTGGGAGGCTCGGCACGAACTGGGGTTTGTGAAGTACTTGCTGCGAGTGCCGTTTGTGCTGTTTGCGGTGTGGCTGGGGGGTGGGTTGTGGTGGGTGTCGAAGCGGCTGTTTGGGCCGGAGGGCGGGGCGTTCGCGCTGGCGATGTATGTGTTCTGCCCGGCGATTGTGAAGTATGCGACGCATCCGAATAACGAAATTCTTGCAATGTGGGGGCTGTATGGGCTGATCTATACGGCGATGGGCGTGGCGCATGCGCTGCAGGGGCCGCGGTCGAAGTGGAAGCCTCGGATTATTCTGCTGACCGTCGCGCTGGGACTGACGGCGACCGCGCACGTGCTGGCGGCGATCGTCGGATTTGTGGCAGGGATGGCGTTCTTCTTTTACCTTGCGGAGCGGCGGCGCGCGTATGTGGCGCAGATTATGGTGTATGCCGCACTGGGGGCGCTGGTGATGGTGTTTGCGAGTTTTAGTTTCAAGCTGACGGCGTTTCTGTATGTGTTTACGGGCGGGAGCGCGCGGTGCTGGTTTGCCTTGGATGCCATGCGGCGGTTTGCGACGTCGCCGGTGAATGCGGGGATTGTGGTGGCGTCGGCTGTGGCGATGGTGGTGTATGTGTGGAGCAGGCGCAGCCGGTACTTTGGCAATACGGCTCCGCTGCTGATGTTGCTGCTGCTGTTTCCGCTGTATACGACGCAGGTGGTGAGCGCTCCGTGGGTGTGGGCGCTGCCGTTTTTGTTTACGTTTGTGGGTGGGGTGTTTGCTGATGTGCTGGATCGGCCGAGTGCGGAGATGCGGCCTGTGGCGGCGACGAAGAGGAATAGGGAGCGGAAGATGTTTTTGGTGCTGACGGCGGCGGTGGTGGTGACGCAGGCGGTGCTGTGCTGGGTGTGGATGGCAGGACTGTTGCCGGGCTGATCAGCGACGGGGGCGGTCATGGCAGCAGCATCCTGCATCCCACTCATCGCAAAGAACGCGATGAATGGGGCACCCGGCGTTTGTGGGTGCATGAGGTTTTGCATCGTATGAGAAGGGGTGGGTTCGAGCGAGAGTTAACATCCTCAGGGCTGGGTGCGTATAGGCTCTAGATACATTACCTCGAGGCCGCGTCGCGTATGAAGTTTCGTTCAACTGCTGTTCGTTCGACGCTGACTGCGATGGTGTGTGGGTGCGTGCTGCTGTGGATGACGGGGTGCAAGGGGCATAAGCGCAAGGCGACGTCGCCGCCGAATACTACGGACTATGCGGGCAATGTGGAGCGGCTGGATAAGTTCTCGACGCTGACGGGTTTACGCTGGCCGAACTATGCCGATGACCTTGGCAATGTGCAGAAGTTTTACAACGATCGCGATAACGAGCTGGCGTGGACGCGTGATGGCAAACCAACCAATGCCGCGATGGCGTTGCTGCAGTTGTTTCAGGATGCGGCGGCGAAGGGGCTGAATCCAACAGACTATGACGTAGACACTGCGGGACAGGGGCGGTGGACTCCGCGGCTGACGCGGCTGGCAGCGATTGCGAAGGCGAAGGATACTTCGGATGCGGCGCAGGATGCCGTCGCGCAATTTGATGTGGCGATGACGATTTCGGCGATGCGGTATTTTGAGGACCTGCATGTGGGGCGGGTGAATCCGCAGGCGCTGAACTTTGATATTGATACGCCGCAGAAACGGGCGGCGTTTGATGTGGCGACGCTGTTGAATAACCAGGTGGTCGACGCGGAGAATGTGGCGCAGGTGGCGGAGAGCGTGGAGCCGGTGAATCCGATGTACAAGGCGACGGAGCAGGCGCTGGCTGCGTATCGCGAGCTGGCGATGCAGCAGGGCGCGGCGATGTCGGCTGCGTTGCCGCCGCTGCCGAGTGGGGCGAAGCCAGTGGGGGTGGGCGGAGCATACGCGGCAGTGCCGGAGTTGTGGGCACGGCTGCAGCTTGAGGGCGATGCGGCTGCGGATGATGCAGCGGCGAAAGGTCCGCAGAGCTATAACGCGGAGGTTGCGGCGGCGGTGAAGCATTACCAGGGGCGGCATGGGTTGCAGGACGATGGCAAGCTGGGACAGGCGACGATCGACAGCCTGAATGTGCCTATGAGTGTGCGCGTGCAGCAGTTGGAGAATTCGCTGGAGCGCTGGCGCTGGCTGCCCGATAACTATATGCAGCCGCGGGTGATGGCTAATCTGCCGGAGTTCATGCTGCGGACCTATGAGGCGGACCACACTCTGGCGTTCAAGATGAAGGTGATCGACGGCGAGGCGAAGGGGAATCACGATACGCCGATGTTTGTGCGGCTGATGCGGTACGTGGTGTTTCGGCCTTACTGGAATCTGCCGCCGTCGATTATCAAGAAAGAGATTGTGCCGCATTTGGAGAAGAGTGGCTTGGGGTATCTTGCGGCCAATGACTACCAGGTGTACAAGAACGATGGCACGGTGGTGACCGACTTTACGGTGCATGATATCGAGCACCTGAAATACAACGTGCGGCAGTTGCCGGGGCCGAAGAATTCGCTGGGGCTGGTGAAGTTTCTGTTTCCGAACTCGTATGACGTGTACATGCATTCGACGCCGGAGCTTTATTTGTTTGGGCTGTACAAGCGGGACAGGTCGCATGGATGCGTGAGACTGCAGCATGCAGACCAGATGGCGCTGTGGGTGTTGCATGGGGATCAGAGCGATCCGGATGCGGAGAATGGGTGGGACGCGGACAAGGTGGATCTGGCGATGACGGGCGACATGAATAATCGCACGTATAACCTGAAGACGCCGCTGCCGGTGGTGATTGCGTACTTTACGGCGATGCCGGATGAGGATGGCACGACGCACTTCTTCAACGACATCTATGGGTATGACAAAGACCTGGAGGCCGCGCTGGCGAAGGGTCGACCGTATGAGCGCGACGAGGTGAAGATCAATCCGAAGCTGGTGCCTGGGGAAACAGAGTAGCGGATTCGCCGGCGGCGAGGCGGGCGTTGGCGGCGGCGTATTCTGCGTGCATGCGCTTGAGGTAGTCGTTGAGTCGCTGGCCGCGGCGCTGCTCGAAGGTGCGGTCGAGCTGTTCACAGTTGGTGATGCGGTCGAGGCGGAAGGTGCGGAAGTCTTTGCGGAGCTCGCACCAGGAGACGAGGGTCCAGGTGCCGCTCCAGCAATAGAGGGCGAGGGGGCGGACGGTGCGTTCGGAGAGTTCGCCGTTGAGTCGGGTGTAGGCAAAGCTGAGGACGCGACGGGCGGCGCAGGCGGCGTGGACGCGATCGAGCAGACGGCGCACGCTGTCCGGCATCTGGAAGCCGGGCGCGTACATGAGAATTGCGTCGAGGCTGGCGGCTAATTCGGGTGGGAGAACGGCTTCGATGCGTGCGAGGGCGTTGCCTGCGGCGAGGGCGTTCTCGGCGCCTCCCCAGGCTTTGACAAGACGGGCGCCGAGGACGAGGGCGGTTAGCTCTTCGGGCGCGAACATGAGTGGTGGGAGATCGAACTCGCGGCGCAGAGTGTAGCCGACGCCGGCTTCGCCTTCGATGGGCTGGCCGGCGAGTTGGAGATCTACGATGTCACGGTAGATGGTGCGCTCGGAGACCTGAAGACGCTCAGCGAGGGCGCGAGCGGTCTTCAGGCGGCCGGAACGGAGGAGCTGCACGATGCGGAAGAGGCGGTCGGCGCGCCTCATGCGAGGGGCTCGCTTGAGGCGCGGGAGTCGCGGCTAAAACATTTTGCTGTGCAGGCCAACGTGGTTGCCCTCCGAGTCCTGGAGGCAGGCGTAGAAGCCGAAGCCGCCGGGGATTTCCGTGCGTGGGACGAGGATGGGGACGCCGAGTTTTTCGGCGCGCTTGAGGCTGGCGTCGAGTTTGCCGTCGGCGTTGAGGTAGACGACGGCGCCTTCGCTGGAAGGCTTGTGGTTTGGGCTTTGGACGATGCAGCCGCTGACGCCGCCGTCCTGGTGGGGGAAGATGCTGCAGGGCGCGCCGCCGGGATAGGGGATCAGCTTGGCGTCGAGGACTGTTTCGTAGAAGTTGGTGGCGCGGGCGAAGTCGGTGGTGGGGATTTCGAACCAGGTGACTGCGTTGTTTTCGAACTTGCTCATGGTGTGTCTCCTGTGCGGCTGAAATAAGTACAGTCGCAGGATAGGAGAGGGCTCCTGACAGCATTGTGTCAGGAGGATGGCAGGAGTGGGGATTATTTTGTGGGGTGGGTGTTTAGTAGGCGTCGCCGCCGGAGTCGCCGAGGTGCGAGGTGTCGAGGTTTTCGAAGCGGGTGAAGTCGGCCAGGTAGGCTAGCTTTACGGTGCCGGTGGGGCCGTTGCGTTGCTTGGCGATGATGATTTCGGCCTGGCCTTTGATGTCTTCGTTCTCGCGGTCGTAGTACTCTTCGCGATGGATGAAGGCTACGACGTCAGCGTCCTGCTCGATGGAACCTGATTCGCGGAGGTCGGAGAGTAGAGGCTTCTTGTCGCCGGTGCGCTGTTCGGAGCCGCGCGAGAGCTGCGAGAGGGCTACTACGGGTACGCCGAGTTCCTTGGCGAGAGCTTTGAGGCCGCGCGAGATGCTGCTGACTTCCTGGGTGCGGTTCTCGAATTGCTTTTTCGAGCTGCCGGAGGAGCCGGTCATGAGCTGGAGGTAGTCGATGACGATTAGGTCGAGAGCGCCTTCCTGCTGGCGGAGGCGGCGGGCTTTGGCGCGCATTTCGGCGAGGGTGATGCCGGGGGTGTCGTCGATGAACATTTTGGAGTTCATGAGGCGGTCGAGCGCGGCGATTAGTTTGCCCTTGTCTTCGCGGGGTATGAAGCCGGTCTGTAATTTTCGCGAGCCCACCATGGCTTCGCTGGCGAGCATGCGGCGGAGGAGTGATTCCTTCGACATTTCCAGCGAGAAAACCGCTACGACTTTGCTGTCCTTGACGGCGCAATTCTGGGCGATGTTGATGGCCCAGGCGGTCTTGCCCATGGAGGGGCGGGCTGCGATGATGATGAGTTCGGAGTTTTGGAGGCCGCTCGTCATCTTGTCGAACTCGATGTAGTGGGTCGCGAGGCCGGTGACTTCCCTGCCCTGCTCGTAGAGGGCATCGATGCTGCCGAAGGAGCTGGCGACGATTTCGGGGATGTTGGAGAAGCCGCGCTGGATGGCGCTGTCGGCCACTTCCGCGAGACGGACTTCTACGTCGTTGAGGACCTTGGTGGCGTCCTCGGTCTGGTCGGCGGCGGCGGCCATGCCCTCGTTGAAGATGCTGAGGAGCTGGCGGAGGAGCGATTTGTCCTTGACGATGCGGACGTAGGACTCGATGTTGGGGTTGCGCGGGATGCCTTCGGTGAGGAAGGCGAGGTAGGCCGCGCCGCCGATGGCGTCGAGCTCGCGGCGTTTGGTGAGCGCGTCCATGACGGTGATGAGGTCGACGGCGTGGCCGAGCGCCATGAGGTCAACCATGATGCGGTAGATGCGCTGGTGGGAGTCGAGGGCAAAGTCTTCCGGGCGGAGCTTGGCGGTGGCGTCGGTGATGGCGACAGCGTCGAGCAGCATGGCGCCGAGGACGGTGACCTCGGTTTGAATGGAGGACGGTAGGCCGTCGTTCGGGTTCGGCATTGCTAGAGCGGCCATGGGTATAAGTTTACGGGGAGGGGCGGTGGTGGATCGGTGGAGAACTGGTGTGGGGATGTGGAGCGCGGGTATAGACTTTGGCCACGCATGTATGTCTCAGGGTCCAAGATATGGATTTTATGGGTGATCGCGCTCCCACTCGGTCCGTTACTGGGGTGGTTGCTTCAGAGACGTTGGGGAAGGCTTCACGCTGATCGGCGCCGTGCGCTGTTGATGTTCTTCACAATCAGTTTGAGTCTGGGGCTTTTTACTCTTTTTACTTGTTGGTCGCTTAGCGGATTCTGGCCACAAGCTTTGAATCTGGCGCTCGCTTACACCTCATCGATTTGTTTATTAGGCGTCGCTCTCATCAAACAAAAGATATCGCCAGTGATCGCGGCTCTGCGGAGTTTGGGCCTATTGGTCGTTTTGCTGCTCTGCTATGGCCTAGTCAAAGCATATTTGGTAACCGATCTGCCTGATTCGGAGACTAGGCTTGGCGACCATCTCATCCTGTTTCGGGCCTCTGGCGGTTGGGCTGGAATCGATTGGGAAGGGGTGACGATCGTCCAACGGCCCCGATACTTCCCTCTTGTGGAGAAGAGGCTTTTCAGCATGCATATTGGAGACGAAGGCGACTGCGACGAGACGTCGGTACATGTGATACCGAACACCAGCGCGCATGAGATTTTGATTCGCTGTGGATCGGGCGACTTTATCTACGGCCGGGTAAAGATGCCATAGGACAGCTGCTACAGGCCGAGGGCCTGGGCGATGGCTTCGGCGGCGGCTTCGGGGGTGTGGAGGCTGGTGTCTACGGTGAGGCGGGGGGTCGGCATGTGCGAGGCGTCGAAGACTCCGTCGGCGTGGAGTTGGTCGAAGAGGGTGGTCGAGGTTAGTTTTTGGAAGCGCTGGCGGGAGGGGTTGTCTAGGCGCTGCTTTAGTTCGGGGAGCGGGCAGGTGAGTTCGATGAAGTCTACCGTGGCGTGGTGGTGGGCGAGGATGTCGAGGGTTGCGGGGATGAAGGTGGGGCGGACGGTGCGCTCGGGGGCGAAGGTGAAGATGAGGCCGGGGAGGTTGGTGGCGGCGGCTTGCTCGAAGACGGAGAGCCAGATTTGTTCGCGGAGTTCTACGAAGGGTTGGGTGCCGAAGTCGAAGACCGAGAGAAGGAGGTCGACGGCGAGGTGGTTGTGGAAGAGTTTGTAGCCGGTGAGCGTTGCGAGGTGCTGCGCGATGGTGTGCTTGCCGGTGGCGGGGAGGCCGTAGAGGAAGATCAGGCGCATGGTGGGTTGTCGGAGATTAGCACGAGCGATCGGTTGAGACGATCGCTCTGTTTCAAGGTTGAGGTCCGGCGAGCGAAGGACCAATACGGGGGTCCTTCGCTGCGCTCAGGATGACGGCGAGAAACTGACAACCATGGAAGCAACGAATTACTTGGCGTCGGGGTGTTGGAGGGAGCAGTGGGTTAGTTCGCGGCCGCAGAGGCATTTGTTGTCGGCGGCTGCTGTGGGCGAGCGTTCGGCGTAGAGTTTTTGCGCGGCGATTAGACCGTCGCCGAACTTCGCGTTTAGTTGCGGGACGGATTTTACGACTACTTGTTCCAGGGCGCCGATGAGAGCGATGGTGTCCATGTAGTCGAAGAAGCCGAGGTGGGCTATGCGGAAGATCTGGCCCTTCATCTCGCCCTGGCCGTTGGTGATGATGGCGGCGAAGCGGGATTTTAGTTCCTTGACGAAGATGCCGGAGTCGACGCCTTCGGGGGCGAGGACGGCGGTGGCTGCGGCACCGGAGGCATCGGGAGCAAAGAGTTTGAGGCCTAGCGCGATCATGGCCGCGCGGGTCATGGCGGCTACCGTTTCGGCGTTCTCGATTAGGCGCTTGCGGCCTTCTACCAAAGATCCGTCACCTTGCGCGGCGATCCAGTCGAAGGCTGCACCTAGAGCGGCGATGAGGGCTACGGCTGGAGTGTAAGCGGACTCGCCGAGCTTTGCGTTCTTGCGCTCCTTGCGGAGGTCGAAGTAGTAGCGCGGGTTGTAGGTGGCTTCCATGCGGTCCCAAGCGCGGTCGCTGATTGCAAGGTAGCTGAGGCCGGGGGGAATCATGACGGCCTTCTGCGAGCCGCCGACGAGGACGTCTACTCCCCAGGCGTCCATGTCGAGGTGCGTGGTGCCGAGGCCGGTGATGGCGTCGACGATGAGGAGGGCTTCCGAGTGGGTGTCCTTGAGAAGCTTGGCGATGGCGGGAACGCAGTGGCGGACGCCGGTGGAGGTCTCGGTGGCCTGCATGAAGACGGCGCGAGTTTCGAGGTGCAGCGAGGCCTTGACTTCGTCGATGGAGAAGGTCTGGCCGTAGGGTGCGCTGACTACGTCGACGTGACAGCCGAAGGCTTTGCAGATGCCGGACCAGCGCTCGCCGAATTTCCCGGCTGTCAGGATCAACACACGATCCCCGGGAGACGTGAGGTTGGAGACCGAGGCTTCCATGGCGCCGGTGCCTGAGCTGGAGAGGAGGATGACGTCGTTCCTGGTGCCGACGAACTCTTTGAGCTGGGCGAGGACGCGGGTGTAGAGGGCGCGGAATTCGGCGGTGCGGTGATGGATGTCGGCCGCGGCCATGGCGAACTGGGCGGCGGGAAGCAAGGGCGTTGGACCGGGCGTGAAGAGACGTGTCTTGCGGATCATGGATTTATTTTAGCGGGTGGGCGGGGATGACGATTGTCAGGGATTTCCAAGACGTTTATCGCTTGTTCGCGGGGGGAAGGTGGGAGAGACTGGCTGCATGGCAACTCACTGGATTTGGATAGCGCTGTATTGGGCATGGATTGTGGGCGAAGTGCTGGTACTGGTGGTGACGCGGACGCGGCGGGGCGGTGGCGAGGTGCGCGATCGGGGGTCGCTGCTGGTGCTGTGGTTTACGATCTTTGGCGCGATGTTCGTGGGGTCGTGGGTAGGGGCGGTCTATGAGCCGACGAAGTTCCAGGCGGGACATTGGTTTGCGTATGTTTGCCTGGGATTGCTGACGGTGGGGCTGGTGATTCGGTGGAGCGCGATTTATACGCTGGGAAAATCGTTCAGCGCAAACGTGGCGATTCATTCGACGCAGAAGCTGAACCGGTCGGGACTGTTTCGCGTGGTGCGGCATCCGTCGTACACGGGATTGCTGCTGATCTTTCTGGCGATTGGGTTGGATACGCATAACTGGCTGGGGTTGGGGATCATTGTGGGGCTGCCGGCGGTGGCACTGCTGTATCGCATCCACGTGGAGGAGGCCGCGCTGACAGGGGCGTTTGGCAAGGAGTATGTGGACTATAGCCAGAGGACGAAGCGGCTGATTCCGGGGATTTACTGAGCGCTGCCCGCGTAGACTGGTGGACGGAGAGTGAATGATGGCTGCGATTGGCGAGAAGCTGGGTAAGGATATTGTGACGGCGATGAAGGCGCGCGAGCAGGAGACGCTGACGACGCTGCGGATGGTGAAGTCTGCGCTGAAGAATAAAGAGATTGATAAGCGCGAGCCATTGACCGATGCGGAAGAGCAGTCGATTTTGACGACCATGTTGAAGCAGCGGCGGGAGTCGATTGAACAGTTCACGAAGGGTGGGCGGCCGGAGCTTGCGGCGAAGGAGCAGGTGGAGATTGGGCTGATCGAGGCGTACATGCCGAAGGCTGCGAGCGAGGATGATTTGCGTGCGCTGGTGGCCGCCGCTGTCGAGCAAGTGACCGCGGAGAATGGCGGGACGAAGCCTGGGCCGAAGGAGATGGGCTCGGTGATGAAGGTCGCACAGGCGAAGATTGCGGCGAGCGGGGCGCGCGCGGATGGGAAGCTGGTGAGTGAGTTGGTGAAGGCGGAGCTGGCGAAGGGGGCGTAGATGCGCAAGTTCATTCGCGGCCTTGCGCTGTTGGCCGCTGCCGGATCTTGTTTGGCGCAGAAGCTGCCGGAGGCAACACGCATCTGGTCGGTGGGGCCGCTTACGAAGAGTGAGCCTGTCATGGGGGTTAGCTTCGGCTCCGGCGGCCCTACTTTCAGCGGTCCACATGTCGACTCACAGACCAGGTCGATCTTTTCGGCGACACGGAGTGTGGTGTTCGCGGGAGATCGAATTGTTGTCGCGTCGCAAATTGGCATGCGCAAAGTGGAAGGCGCGCAGGTTATGGCGGAGGTCTATCAGCTTCTTTCGCTTGACGCGAAGACTGGCGAGGTGAAGGACACGCGCGAATTCCTTGCATTCGGCTCGCTTCCGCTATTTGCTACCGATGACGGTCACGTCATCGCAGCCGGGCGCATGGTTCTTCGACTGACTTCCGATCTGAAAGATGATGGGAGTTTTGACTATCAAGCTAGCGGACATAAGTTCGGCAGAGTGCAGAACGATTCACCTGGCGGCTCAATGTTGGGCAATGCAACTAGCCCGGGTTACGAGCTACTCGACACGCATACGCTCAAAGCAAAGCCGCTGACCGCAACTCCGTTAGCGGATACGTCTGTAAGCGACAACGGCGTAATCACCGATAACGTCCATTGGATACGCGACTATCCGAAAGATGTTGGTTTCGTTACCTACTATGACGCTACAGGCGATCATCTGCTGTATCACGGCAAGTGCGGCGGTCGACCGCAGTTTCTTACCAATGAGCTGATTCTTGAGCCTGGATGCAAGAGTCCATTGATCATCGACACTCACGGCAACTTGGTACGAACAATCGCTTTGAAGGACGCGTTTTCGTATGCGGGGGTGTCGCAGAACGGCAAGCGATTCGCCCTGCAGGTTGCGAGCTTCAGCGGTATGCACTCGATCAAGCAGGAGAAGTTTGTCATCTATTCGGTTGATACGGGTCAGCCCATTACTGAGGTGGCGCCGGATGAACTTGCAGATGAACAGTCTTGGACAGCATTCTCGCCAGATGGTTCGATGTTCGTGGTTGGGTCTCCGCTGAAGCTGACGCTCTATCGACTTCCTTAGCGGAGGCGGAAGCGGACGAAGATGGTTTCGGCGGTGGGGGTGTTGCCGTAGGTGGGGCGCAATGCTTCGGGGGTGCGGTAGATCGTTAGCTGCGCGCCGGGGGCGATCAGGATGTGGTGGCCGAAGGGGAGGTCGTGGTCGTAGCCGAAGGTGTAGGCAGCTACGTGGCCGATGGGGGTTTCGACGAAGTTGGGTGGGAGTGGAGTGCCGGGGGTTAGCAGAAGTTCGTTCGAGCGGCCGGCGTTTTCTACGCGCGTCCAGATGTAGTTGGTGGAGGCGAAGCGGAGGAGAGCTTCGGCTAGGTAGCTGTTTTCTTTGCTGTTGTCGGTGAGCGAGCGGGCGCGGCCCCAGAGGAAGGTGGTGGCGAGGTCGGTGCGCGGGTCGGGAACCATGAGCATGGGCAGCGGCGCGTGGGCGGCGCTTCCCTGCTGGGTGGAGTTCCTGTTCATGCCGGGCATGCTCATGGTGGGGGTTGGCGCGGTGCGCGAGTGGAAGGTGTGGTGATACATGATGCTGGCGGTTTGGCGCTGCTGATTTTCGCCGGGATAGAGGGCTTCGGGGCTGGTGATGTGGGCGATGGAATATTGGCCGGTCAGGTCGGGTGTGGGGCTGATGGTGAGGCGGGTGGAGTAGGAGTCGATGGCGTGGCCGTTGGGCGAGGGTTGGAAGGCCCAGCGATGTTCGTCGGGCTCGCCGCCGTGGAAGCCGGAGAACTCGATGCGCGCGATGCGATAGGTGAGGCCGCCGGTGAGGACGTTGAAGGCGATGTGCGTGGAGTCCTGCTGATGGTGGCCGAGCGCGGCGATAGGATCTTCGCTCGCGGACTGGCGGTGGGGATAGGCCGTCGGTCCAATCGCCGGGTCGCCGATGGGGGCGCCGTAAAAGCTGAGGAGCGTGTGGGGTGAGAGTGGGAGGTCGTAGAGCGCGGCGACTTCCATGAAGAAGTCGTGGGGGTGCTGGCCGTCGACGATGGGATTGCCGTAGGCGGTTTCGCCCTGCTGAAAGAGCTCGGGGTAGTTGCGGTCGGGGACGGTGGCGGGCTCGAGCGAAAACATGGTGCGGAGGGTGAGTTCGCCGCCGCGACCGTTGGCTCCGAAATTGCGCTCGGCCATGGGCATGATCCAGTTAGTGGAGAAGAAGGCGTCGCGATTGCGAGGGGAGTTGGCTTGCTGCTGGGTGTTGGCGATGAAGACGTTGGCGTGGAGCATCAGTCGCCAGGCGCTGCGGTCGGTCATGAGCATGGGGACGGGAGTTGTGGCGGGTTCGATGCTGGTGCCGGAGGTGCCGTGCTCCTGGATGGCTTGGATAAGTGTCCGCGCGGACATGACCATCGGTTCGCTTTGGGACATGACGGGCGGTGTGTTTGCGGGCGTGCTTGTCTGAGCGCGCGCGGAGGCAACGGCGAGGAGAAGAAGGACGGTGAGGGCGCGCTGCAGCATCAATCTCTATGAGACGCGCGGTAGGTAGCGAATGGCGCAGAGTTGCTCATGCGAGCTTTGGGTGGAGGAGCTGGAAGCCGGTCTTGAGTTGGTAGGCGTGGGCGAGCGCGACGGCCTTTGCGTCCTGATAGAGCGGCGCGAGGAAGGTGAGGGAGACAGGGGTGCCGGGGCCGCCGTAGTCGGGCCAGTCGTCGTCCGCAGTGGGTGCGAAGGGTGGGGCGTCGGGGCCGCGCAGGCCGTTGGGCACGATGACTGCGGGCTGGCCGCAGAGGTTGGTGGCGGTGAGTTGCGTGCCTCCGCTTGGGGTGACGATGACGTCGAAGTTGGCAAAGAGTTGGTGCATGGCAGAGAGCGCGAGGGAGCGGGCGCGCTCGGCCTGGATGTAGTCGACGGCAGAGAGGAAGCGCGAGGTGCGGAAGCCGTTGGGCCAGTCGTAGGGTTTCTGGCCGGAGAGCAGAGCGTCGCGACCGGAGGTGGTGAGGTCGTCGAAGGCAGCGGCGGCTTCGGCTCCGAGGATGTTCAGTAGCGCGGAGAAGTGGAAGCTTGGCATCTCGACGGGCGTGAGCTTGACGCCCATGCTGCGCAGGGCGTCGAGTGCGCGCGCGTTGAACTGGTGGTCGTAGGCGCGCTGCGCGAAGGAGGCGTTGCGCTGCTGTTCGTGCTTCTTGAGCTCGGCGGGGCTGAGGGACTTGGTCTCCTCGGGCGACATGGGCGAAAGTGTTGGTGGCTTGAACGCGGACTCGATGTAGCCGACACGGAGGGTGTGGATGTCGGCACTCAGATCAGCGTGGAAGGGCGCGGGCTGGACGCTTTGATCGCGGCCATCGGGACCGTAGATTGCGTTGAGAACGAGAGCGCAATCTTCAACCGAGCGCGTGATGGGACCGATCTTGTCCATTGACCAGACGAGAGCCATGGCGCCGGTGCGCGGCACCAGGCCGAAGCTGGGACGAAGGCCGGTGACGCCACAGCGCGTACTGGGGGAGGAGATGCTGCCGAGAGTTTCCGTGCCGATGGCGAAACCTACACAGCCGGCGGAGGCTGCGCTAGCGCTGCCGGCGGAACTGCCCGAGCTTCCCTGCTTCAGATTCCACGGATTGCGGGTGCGAGCGCCCGGCTTGCCTGCGCCTTCCGGATAGCCCCAGAGATCGCCTTGCGCGAGCGCGCCCATGGTGAGCTTGGCGATGAGAACTGCGCCGGCTGCATCGAGACGCTTGACGACTTCGGCGTCTTCATCGAAGGTCTGGGTCTCGAAACCCGCCGCGCCCCAGGTAGTTGGGTAGCCTTTGACGGCGAGAAGGTCTTTGGCTCCCCAGGGGATGCCGTGCAGCGGGCCGCGGTCATGGCCTGCGGCGAGCTCGCGATCGGCGGCGGCGGCCTGTGCGAGAGCGCGGTCTTCGGTGAGGGTGATGACGAAGTGCAACGTGGGGTCGTAGCGCTTGAGGCGCGTGAGATAGAGCTTGGTTAGCTCGACCGAGGTGAGCTTGTGGTGGCGAAGAAGCTCGCCGATCTGACGAATGGTGGCGAAGGCTACCTTCTCCTCTTCTGACGCGGAGAGACCGGCGATGGAGGGTGCTGGACCGAGCACGACGGGGCGCGCGGGCGCGGGTTGCGGGCCGGGAGTTCCAGCCGGGACAGGATTGAAGACGGCGGTGGGGGCAACGCTGTTGGGCAGGTGCAGGTCGCGGACGCGGAGCGCGGAGTTGCGCTGGCCGAGAACGTCGTCGAGCAGCATCTTGATCTGCTCGGGCGTGACCTTGATGGCGGCGATGGTTGCGGCCGCCTCGATCATCTCCGGGGTGATGGCAGGCCAGCCGCGGAGATCGGTTTGTGTGGGCGCCTGCGCGGCGGAGGCGTTAGTAGCCAGGGCGAGCAGGGCGCCGGGGAAGAGCGTTCCGCCGAGACCGGCGGCGGCGGAAGCGGCTAGAAGGCGGCGGCGAGTGGTGTGGAGATGCTGAGTGGCTGGAAGGGTGGGCGGCTGGTTCGAGCTCATTTCGGCAGGATACATGGAGACAGTTCGGCGTTCGCTGCTGATCGCGGCGGGGGGCGGGCGAGGGAGGTTGGTTTGGTTAGTAAGGACAGCCGGCGGGTACTGGGACTTGGCTCGGTACCGTGTCGGTGAAGGACATGCGGATGCCGTTTTTGGGGCGGAGGATGACCATGGCGCGGGGTTCGATCGTTTGCCCGGGGGGCAGCTCGAGATCGTACTTGCCGAGGAGCGTGCTGAGGATCATTAGGATCTGCAGCATGGCGTAGTTGCCGCCGATGCAGCCGCGCGGTCCGCCGCCGAAGGGCAGATGCGTGAAGGGCGGCTGCGCCGCACTATTCTCTTTGGTGAAGCGGTTGGGGTCGAAGGTTTCGGGATTCTCCCAATAGCGCGGGGCGTGGTGGGCTCCGTAGACGTACACGATGACGGTTGAGCCGGCGGGGATGACTGTATCGCCGACACGATCGTCGGCTACGGCTTCGCGATCGATCATCCAGAAGGGCGGGTAGAGGCGAAGCGCTTCGTTGATGACTTGGGTAGTGAAGACGAATTTCGGGACGGCGGTGAAGTTCAAGGGTTCGCCGTGGAGGATCTCGTCGAACTCGTTGCGGACGCGGTCGAGGACGTCGGGATGGGTGCTGAGGAGATAGAGCAGCCAGGAGAGCGCGTTCGACGAGGTTTCGTGGCCAGCTACTAGCAGCTGCATGCTTTCGCTGAGGATGAGGGAGTCGGGCATGCCTTCGCCGTCGGCGTAGCGGGCGTCCATTAAGGTCTGGAGCAGGTCGCTGCCGGGCTCTTCGTGGCGACGCATGCGGATATATTCGAGAAGAACGTTGTCGGCGGTGGCGCGCATCTCTTCGTGCTTGCGCAGCTCGCCGGTCGCCGCGAACCACGGGTTCAGGTAGGGCTGCAGCGTTTGCCGGACGATGAATTCCTGGACGGTGGAGATGGTGTGGCTGATGAGGTCGATGTCTTCGTCTTTGAGGCGGGCTCCGAAGAGCGATCGCGCGACCATGGCGAAGGTCATCTTCATCAGGTGGGGATAGATGTCGACAGGGCCGTTGTGGATCTGGCTGTCGAACTGGCGTAGCGAGTCGGTGAGCGAGTCTTGCATGATCGAAGACAGGGCTTCGAGCTGCTTGCGGTCAAAACCTTTTTGGATGAGGCGGCGCTGGGTGCGCCAGGCTTCTCCGTGGGTGGTGAGGAGCCCCTTGCCAAGGAAGTGACCCATGCGCTTCACCTGGATGTCCGACTTCTTGTAGTTCTCAGAGTTGGTCTTCAGGACGTGCTGAATGACGGCGGGATCGATAGTGACGATCGCCTCTTTAATGCCACCGAGATAGAAGCGGAAGGTGTCGCCGAATTCCTGATTGTATTTCTGCAGGACTTCGACGGGATTGGCTGCCGTCGCGCGCGAGTCGGCGAAAGAACGAAAGCGGGAAACGGCGGGAATTGATGAGGGCAATGTCATGCCTTGCTGTCCAGATTGTTGCAGAGAACAGTGAAGACTCTCGTGGAATTGTTTGAAGGCCTGGGGTCGTCAGCGGTTTCGGATCAGGCGGACGCAAGAGGCAAACGGATCAGGCAAACCGGCCAGGCAATCAAAGGGAATCCTGGTTGCCCAGTTGCTTCAAAAGGATCAGGTGACGAACGATGGCTCGGCTCATCGTGGGGTGTTGCCGATAGGGTACACCAAACTCCGCTGCCGTCTCCTTCACGATGCGCGTGAGTGGCGCGTAATGGGTGTGGCAGACGAATGGACAGAGGTGGTGCGCGATGTGGTGATTGAGGCCGCCGGTGAGCCAACTGACGACCGGGTTGTCGGTTGCGTAGTCTGCGGTGGTGGCGAAGATGTGATACACGCCGTTATCAAACTCGCCGCGTTCGGCTGGAAAGTAGGTGGTGTCAACGGTGTGGGTGGTCTGGAAGACGAGCGATACGCTCAAGCCGACGACCAGATGGACTAACAGGAAAGCGCCGAGTACCTGCAGCACGGGCATGTGCAGCAGCACTACTGGCAGAACAAGCATGTAAGTGAGGTAGAACGCCTTGCTCGCGAAGAGAATGACGTACTCGCGCAGGGGGTGGCGGGTGCGCTTGATGTAATCGTGCTTGGGAAAGAAGAAGGCCTCGAAGTCTCTGACGAAGACGTAATCGAGCGAGAACATGGCGTAGAAGAGCAGACCGTAGATGTGCTGAAAACGATGCCACTTAGCGCGCGGTTCATGGGGCGTGAAGCGGAAGATGCCACGGCCGGTGAGGGCGTCGTCTTCGCCATGCAGGTTGATGCAGGAGTGGTGGCCGCGGTGGTGCAGGATGCGCCACATGTAAGAGTTGATGCCGCAGAGGTCGAAGGCATAGTTGAGGGCCTTGTTGACCAGCGGGGCTGAGGAAATCGCATTGTGATTGCTGTCGTGCGCGATATTCAGCAAGAGAAATGTCTGGGCGAGGCCTCCCAGAAGGTACAGGCTAATGAAGGCCCAGGAGTTCGGGTGGAGGGCATAGATGGCGATCCAGCTGCCGAAGAGGACGGCGGTGCCAGTGGCAATCTTTGTCCACATCATGGGATTGGCTTTGGGGGAGACTTTGTTTTCGGCAAAGAATCTGTCGAGGCGGCGGCGCAGGACTTTGGGAAAAGAAGCTGCGGCGGCAAGGTCGCTGTGAGGCTGCTGCAGGGCGGCCTCAGAGGGTACAAGGTCTTCTATATCCGGCGCTTGGGTGTCTCTGGAAAGGGTAAGCACCGCTTCGGTATAAGGCGTCAACGGCTACTCCGCGAGGTTGTCATGTAGATCCTGTCCTGTTGGCCCATGCGGGCGGGAAGCAGCGGTTGGGTGATGGCATGGGCCTGCGCTGCGGCTGTCAGCGGTAACCTTGATGGTAGCCCGGGGTAGGACGCTGAATCAAGAGAATTCGGACCGAATGGGGCCGCGAGGGCGCATCGTTTGGACGAGCCACGGTTGATTCAGGGCGCATTGAAATGCTCCTGCTCTGCTAACATAACGTGAAGGATCAGTTAACAGCGAAATGCTCTGTCAGGGGTGATAGGCAGCCCCGGCCGGGACCTCGTACGACCTGACCGTCTCGTGCGTTCGATCGCCCGGGGAACCTGCAACGAAGCGGAGTTACGAACGTATACATAGAGGGCGCTTACCCCATCGTTCTGCAATCGGGCCTACACTATAATCCGATCTCCGGCAGTGCAATGGAATGCGCGCCAACGGCACACAAGGTGCTGCAAGGCGTGTAGAGTTTCTTGGAAACCGGATTTTCCGTATTCAAACCCGAGGGCATTACTGATCAATTATGGTATCGATTTTGGACCAACTCGATAGGCTGGGGAATGAGCACCCGCACAAACTCCTTTATTCGTACCTTGACCTGAACGGCAATCAAATCGAGGGCTATACCTACTCCGAGTTTCTGGAGCGGACAAAAGCGATCGCTTCGCACCTGCTGCGCAATGGGCAGTTCGTTGCGGAGGATCGGCTTCTGCTCGCGTATCCTCCGGGCCTGGAGATGATCTGCGCGTTCTTTGGGTGCGTGCGCGCCGGATTGATTCCTGTACCTGTGTATCCTCCCGGGTCTCGCGGCTTTCAGAGCGCCCTGTACAAGATGGTCCACATCGCCAAAGATTGCCAGGCGGCGGGAGTTCTGACCAGCAAGGACTATCACGGGTCGCTAAAGACGAATCTCGCGAGGAATGGGGTCTCGACGTCGGGTGTGGATGTCGATTACATCTCCGGCCTGCCGTGGATTGTCACCGAAGACTTTCACCATAGCGTTCGGAAGGAACCGTTTCCCGCGCCTTCCAAGGTTTTGTTTCTGCAATACACCTCTGGATCGACGATGGAGCCCAAGGGCGTCATTGTGAGCCACGAAAACATTTTGGAGACCTGTCCGCTGGTCATTGACCATGTGTCGCCTATCGTCGTTTCCTGGCTTCCGCAGTATCACGACATGGGATTGATTGGCTGCTATCTTTATCCAGCGCTGCGCGGCGGAACGACGTACGGCTTCGCATCGATGGACTTTATTCAGCGGCCGTCGCTCTGGTTCGAAGCGATCCATACGTATCGCGCGACGGCGACGGCGGCTCCTAACTTCGCGTATGACTACTGCCTGCGCGCGGGAAGGCTCTCCAAGGAGACGATGGAGGGCTTCGATCTGAGCTCTCTGCGCGTCCTGATGTGCGCGGCCGAGCCAGTGAAGCCGGACACGTACACACGGTTCCTGGAGACGTTTCAACCCTACGGCCTGAAAAAGGAAAGTTTTTACGCTGCCTACGGGCTGGCTGAGAATACGCTGGCTGTTTCGCTGGGCGGGCGGTCCATCATCTCCGTGAACAAGCATGCGCTGGCGCTGGGCAAGGTTCGCAAGACCACCGAAGTTTCGGAGATTGGCGCAGCCACGCAGGTGGTGAGTTGCGGCATCCCGCTACCGGGGCTGGATGTGAAGATTGTGGATCCGGATCAGCACAATGTGTTGGCAGACGGATTGGTCGGCGAGATCTGGCTGGCGGGCAGCGGTAAGTGCCAGGGGTATTGGAACAATCCAGAGCTGACGCTGAAGCAGTTTCGCGCGCGGCTGGTGGATGACACGCCGTATGATGATGGCTTCCTTCGCACCGGCGACATGGGATTCTTCCACGACGGCGAACTGTTTGTTTGCGGGCGGCTGAAGGACATGATCATTCTGCGCGGGCAGAACTACTATCCGCAGGACATTGAAAACGTGGTCGAAAAGGCCTCAGGCTTGATTCGCCATAACTGCGTGGCTGCGTTCCAAATCAATGAAGACAGCGAGCCAGCGCTGGCGATTGTGGCCGAGGTCAAGAATCCGAAACAGCTGCCGGAGGCGCGGAAGATTGCGGCGGCCGTGCGGAGTTTCCTCAACGTGGAGACCGCGTTGATCTCCTTTATCGCGCCGCGTGCGATACCGCGGACAAGCTCGGGCAAGATCATGCGCCACAAGGCGAAGATGATGTGGCTGGACGGGCAGTTCAACGTTCTCTCTGAATTTTCGCGGGAGAAGGACGCGGGCGCCTGCGCGCCGGATACAGAGGTTCAGTCTTCGTTCGACGTGTTGAAGTCGCGCTACAACCTTACGGGCATGGAGTCCTACAACCTCGTTGAAGCGGGGTTGGATTCGCTGGATCTCGTTGTATTCATGCACGAGCTCAAGGAACTACTGAAGGACAAGGGCGCCGAGCTGCTCGCACGGCAGGTGGATATCGGTGTCATTCAGCGGGTGAGCGTTGCCGAATTATTCCAGCTTGCAGAACAGTTGGAGCGCGCCCCGGAAGAGGCGATCGATCTGTTGCGGCATTCGCTTGCGGCGTTCCGCGATGAGCAGCATGCGGCTGAGAAGGAGATGATGAGCAATGACAAGAAGCTCATCTTCACACCAGAAAAGCCAGCGCCGATGCCTAAGCATCCGGTGCTCAAGCAAGTGCTGCTTACGGGAGGCACTGGGTTCATTGGACCGTTCCTGATCAAGAGCCTGCTGGAGCAGACGCAGGCGAAGATTCATGTGCTGGTGCGTTCGTCGGATGAAGCGCAGGGCAGCCAGCGACTCAAGGCAGCGATGGAGTCGATGGGACCGTGTCCGGCCGGGCTGATGGAGATGTTCGAGGCGCGGGTGCTGCCGGTTTGCGGAGACCTTGGACAGCCGAAGCTGGGCCTCACGCAGGAGACGTGGGATTTTCTCGCCACGGAGATGGATTCGATTTACCACAACGGCGCGACGGTGAACTACCTGTTCAACTACGACCGCATGCGCGATGCGAATGTGTTGGGAACCAACGAAGTGCTGAAGCTGTGCTTCGAAGGAAAGGCCAAGAGCCTGAACTACGTTTCGACGACGTTCATCTTTGGCTGGGCATTGAAGAGTGTTCTGTACGAGACCGATTGCAACAAGGACATGGAGTTGCTGGATTTCGGATACAGCCAGTCCAAGTGGGTTGCAGAGCGAGTGGTTGAGGACGCGCAGAAAAAGGGTTTGTGCGTGCGAACGTACCGGCCAGCGCTGGTGAGCCCATCGGTTACCGGTGGCGGCAATAACTTCGATATCGCTGTGCGCCTGGTTGCGTTCATGGTGAACCACGGCATTGGCGTGGATGCGCTGAACCAGATAAGTTTTGTTCCTGCCGACGTTATCGCGAACAACATCGTGGCGATTTCAACCACACCGGGCACGGAGAACAAGACCTATAACCTGGTGCGTGACGATTACGCGAACATGATGGACATCACGAACCTGATCACCAAGTTGACGGGGCGGCAGTTCGAGATCTTCAGCATCACCGACTTTGTTCCGGAGCTGATTCGCCGCTGCCGCAAGGAAGATCTGCTGTTCCCTCTGCTCGACTTCCTGGTGGGCTCGGTGGACAACATCTCGGCGATGGAGTTCAAGCGCTACGACAACACTGAGTACCAGAAGGCGCGGAATGCTGCGACCTGGGGCGTGCCGGAGCCGACGCTCGAGGAGACCGTCAGCGGCATTCTGAAGTTCATGCATCGCAAGGGAATCATCTCGGTGGCGGCGCGCGAGCTGGACACAACGGTCACTACGGCCGATGCGCCCGTCCCAGCGACTTCCGCTACGCAGGTTACTGCTTCTTGAAGGCCAGCTTCTCGTTGATGTGCTGACCGGTTTCGAGAACGCCGGTGGTGGTGACAGTCAACTCTTGACCATCTGGAGAGACGGCCCACTTGTCCTTCTGCGTCACTTGATCGTCGCGCAGGTAGATTGCGGTGACGGTGTGCGGATCGACGAGTTGCAGCTTGACGGTATCGTTGCGGGAGTTTTTGAGGTCGTACGGCTTGCCGTCAAAGCGGGCATCGTAGCTGTAGTCCCATGAGAAGCGGACGCCGCCATTTCCATCAGGGGCGATCTTTAGGGTCAGGCCTTGGCTCAAGCGCGATTTGCTCAGGTCTTCCGTCCATTCGCCCGCGAGCGGATCGTGGGCGACCTTCGCGCCGCCGGTGCGAACCCAAACCGTGACCTCATCGGGTTGGCCTGCGATTGTCCTGGTGGTGGTTAGCTCTTTGCCGTCGGCGGAGGGCTTGACGCGAACTGTGGCGACGAGCGCGCCGTCTTTCATCTCCTTCACCTCAGACTGGCGCTTATCAAGCCGGTGGAGCTGAATTTGATTGAACCCCAGGTTGCCGGGCGCGGGCGCGGGGTGGCCGTTGGCTTTCGCGGTGAAATCAAAGTGCCGATCGCCTGACATGACGACGTGCATCTGATCCCCCACCGGGGTGATGGAGAGTTTGTTGGGAGGATCGAGGGACGCCTGGGCGGAGGTAAGCGTCCAGGAGCCGATGCGCGGGTCCTGCTGGGCGACGAGGGGAGCGGCGGCGGCGAGGCCGACGAAGATCAGCGTACGAATTGTGCCGTTGAGATTGATGGGATCAATGTAGCAGATTCAAAAGCGCTTGAAAGCTGATATATGTGCCAAACCGGGAACACCTAGCGACGAAGAATCTGCATTCCTTTCACTGTTCGTGGGGACGATTTTGTATCATCCAATGTGTGATGCATCTGCGTCGTTTCTGGGTGGCCGGGGTAGTCCTTGTTGCGGTCATTGCCCTTCTTCCCTTCTCCTTTCACGCCGAGCGTCATCTGGAGACGGCAACCCGCGTCGATGGTAGCCAGGCCGAGGTGGTCCGGCAGGAATTGGCCACGCGCTTTCATTCACCGTTCGTTGAGCGCGTGGTTCTTGTGGTTAAGGGGATTCCGCCCGCCAATTCGCCTGAAGGCGAGCAGGCGCTGACGACGATTGTGGCACAGTTGCGACAGCAGCCCGGGGTGTCGGGCGTGGTCTCGTATCTTGAGCTGCGCGATTCGATCTTCCTTGGAAAGGGCGGCGGGACGTTTGTGCTGGTGGGACTCGTGTCTACCGGAGCTCCGGTGGAGTCGCTGGTTCCCATGCTGCATCAACAGGCGCATTTGCTTGAGGACCAGCTGCGGGGGCAGTATCCCGGGGTAAAATTGCAGCTCACGGGCGAGCTTCCGCTCAACTTTGACATCCGCAAGGCGAGTTCGGATGACGTGCGGCGTGGCGAGACGCTGGTGATTCCCGCGACCTTGATCCTCTTGCTGATCGCGTTTGGAAGCGTAGTCGCCGCGATTATTCCGCTGGCGGTGGGTGAGATTGCCATCGCGACCAGCCTGGCGATTACGGGATTGCTGGCGCAGCGCCTGCACCTGTCGATCCTGGTGCAGAACCTCGCGACAATGCTTGGGCTGGGCCTGGGGATCGATTATGCGCTGCTGATGGTGAGCCGCTTTCGCGAGGCACTGTTCGCGGGGAACGATGGATATGCGGCTTCGGTGATTGCGGCGCGGCAGGCGGGTCGGACGCTGTTGATCTCGGCCTCCACAGTGGCCATTGGATTTGTGGCGCTCCTTACTGTTCCCATCAGCGAGATTCGTTCGATTGGGCTGGCCGGAATCCTGGTTGCCGGATGGAGCGTGCTGTTGACCAACACGCTGGTGCCCGCGGTACTGGGCCTGCTGGGACGGCGCATTGATGCGGGGCGACTACCGTTTACGCCGAAGCTCGATGTGGATCGCGCCGCGGCCACGGGTAATCGCTGGAGGCGGTGGGGACGGACGATTGTGGCGCATCCATGGCTGGCGCTGCTGATCGCGGGAACGCCGCTGGTGCTGCTGGCGTGGCAGGCGAAGCATCTGGACACCAGCATTCCGTCGGGAGACTGGCTGCCGAAGTCGGCTGAGTCGGTGCAGGCGCTGCATACGCTGGAGCAGATGGATCGGACCGGCATCGTGTATTCGATGCGCGTGGTGATTGAACTGCCGGGGGAATCCGTTACGCAGACAGATGCAGGGTGGAACGCGCTGAACCGCGTGGCGAAACAGATTGAGAGCGACCCACGTTGCGATCGCGTGATCTCCATTGCGACGATTGCGGGGGGAAACCAAGCGAACCTGACCGATCTCTCGCGCGAGACGAGGCGAACGTTCCTCAGCAGTGATGGGAAGGCCGCGCTTGTCGAGATCCTGCCAAAGAGCTCTCTGTCCTTACGGCAACAGGTGGACTGGGTGCGCGAGATACGCAAGGAGGGAGCGCCGGCACTCACCGGCGCTCCCGACGCCACGATGATGGTGGGCGGCATCCCAGCACTCAACGCTGATTACGAAACCATCATCCACGGCCACGTTATGCCCGTCATGGGGCTGGTAGTTGGCGGCACGCTATTGGCCCTGCTGTGCGGCTTCCGATCCCTGTTTGCCGCAGTGAAGGCCATCATCTTGAATCTGGTTTCGGTGGCCGCGTCCTTCGGTGCGCTGGTGCTCGTGTTTCAGGACGGACATGGGAGCAGTCTGCTCGGAGTGCCTGGCGGAACGGGAAGCATCTTTCCGCTGGTCCCGATTGTGGCGTTCGCGATCGTCTTCGGACTCAGTATGGACTACGAGGTGTTCCTGGTGGCGCGCGTGCTCGAAGCGCGAAGGGCTGGACTGAGTGAGATGGATGCGATTCCTGAGGGGATGGCCAGAACTGCGGGCCTGATTACGAGCGCCGCCGCGATTATGATCGTGGTCTTCGCGGCATTCACCTTCGGAAACTTTCTGGTGGTGAAGATGATTGGCTTTACGCTGGCGATCGCCGTACTGATCGACGCGACACTGGTTCGCATTGTGATTGGCCCGGCGCTGCTGCGAATTGCCGGGGACTGGAACTGGTGGCCGGGTGGGCTCGACAGCAAGTGCGAGACACCCGTAGCGGAGAGCGGCGATTAATTACTGAGCGAGCTCATTAGCCAGGCTCGCGCAATCTTCCCGTCGCGCATAACGGTCTCGGGGGATCTTGAAGGCCTCGGCCGAGTTTGGCTTTTGCAAATTATTTTTACCTGAAGGATTGACGAGCCTGCAGCGGAAGGTGCAGAATCTGTTCGCTTCTCAGTCCGGGCAAGTACGCGGCCCCAAAGGTGAGATCTCCAATGAAATCCAGGCCCATTCACACCCTCCCTCACACGCTCCTGCGCTTCAGGACAAACGTTTGTCTACTCTCCGTATCTCTACTCGTTCTCTTTGCCGCTTGTTCTCCGAATATTTGCGCGCAGACCGTGGGAGTCGTTCAGACAAATCCCGATCAATCCGCGCTCCTGACTCCGCAAACGCCGCTTACGTTTACCGATGGTACGGCTAGTGGCACGGCAATCAACGTCGACGACACGATTCACTATCAGCAGCTCGAAGGTGTAGGCGCGAGCTTCAATGACTCCGACGCATTTCTTGTCTGGAACAAGCTCACGCCGGCGCAGCGCACGCAGTTGATGAGCGATCTGTTCAGCCCGAGCGGAATTCATCTCAGCTATTTGCGGCAGTCGATGGGAGCGAATGACCTCTCGCTGAGCAGCTATACCTATGACGATGTGCCGCCGGGCGAGACCGATCCGCAGATGAAGCAGTTTTCTGTTGCGCACGATGAGGCGTACATCATTCCGACAATCAAGGCGGCCTTCGCGGCGAATCCGGCGATCAAGGTGCAGGCCCTGCCGTGGTCGCCTCCCGCATGGATGAAGACGACGGGGACGCTCGATGGCGGTAGCTTCAACACGGAATATTTTCCAGCGCTGGCACTATACTTCGCGAAATTTGTTCAGGCCTACGAGGCACAGGGGATTCCAATCAATTATGTCTCGGTGCAGAACGAGCCACTGAACGAGACCAGCGGCTATCCATCGATGTTCATGAATCCGCACGACGAGGGGCAGTTCATCGCGCAGTATCTCGGGCCGCAGCTTCGCAACCTGCGCCTGCGGAATCGCGGGTGGAACTTTGCTCGGCAGTCGCACGACCCCATGGACGCGACGCCGGGAATTTTTGGGTATGAGCATAACTGGGATAACCCGAAGTATCCGGAGATCCTCGCGGAAGATCCCGCGGTTCGGCAGTATCTTGCGGGCGTTTCGTTCCACTGCTATGCGGGCAATGTTGCCGATGCGCAGAATGCCGTGCACGACCTTGCCTGGGATGTTCCGGTTTATTTCACTGAATGCACCGGAGGGACATACGCTCCGTACTTCGGGCAGAACCTGGTGAATGATGCCGAAGGCCAGGTAATTAACGTGCTGCGCAACTGGGGTAAGTCGGTCGTGTTCTGGAACCTTGCACTGGATCAGAACAATGGGCCGACGGTGCAGAACGGATGCAACGACTGCCGCGGTGTAGTGACGATCGACGACTCGACTACGCCTGCCACTATTTCGAAGAACGTGGAGTATTACGTGCTTGGCCACCTTGCGAAGTATGTGCAGTCGGGCGCGTACCGGATCGACTCGACTTCGTTCGGCCACGGCAATGTCGAAGATGTTGCGTTCAAGAATCCGGACGGCTCAATTGCTGTGCTGGTCTTGAATGACGCACAAACGTCGAGCCAATTCTCGTTGAATTGGAAGGGCAAGATGGTCAGCTACTCGCTGCCTGCGCAGTCGGTGGCGACATTCTTCTGGCAAGGCTATATGGGCAATACGTTTGATGTGACGGCAGGGCCTGGATCGCAGACAGTCGCGCCCGGAGGCCGTACCTTCTATAGCGTCGACGTGAACGACTACGGCAACGACCATGCGAATGCCGAGCTGAGAGTTGAGGGGCTGCCTGGCGGTGCGTTTGGTGAACCGGTGCCGATTCCCTTCACCAATCAGTACCTGCTTCCGGTTGTGGCAGAGGAGAGTGCCACGAGCGGTACGTATCCTGTGACCATCCTCGGTCGCCAGGGAAATGCGACCGCTTCGTCGACCGTGAATTTCACGATCGGCGGCAAGGAGGCTCCATTCCCCGCGGGGCCGGCTGCGATTCCGGGAATCATTCAAGCCGAGAACTTCGATAATGGCGGCAACTACGTTGGCTACTTCAATCTCGATTCGACGGATCAGGGAAGCGCTCCGACATATCGGCCGGGAACGACCGTTGGCATTGAGGGTACGGGCGACGCTGGCGGCGGCTACGACGTTGGCTATACCAAAGAAGGCGAATACCTGCGCTACACCGTCAACGTAAGCACACCGGGCATCTACAACCTGCAGACCCGCGTCGCTTCGCTTGGACAGGGCGGGTACTATCACGTCTCATTCGACGACGAGAACAAGACTGGAACGCTGTTCGTCCCGGTGACGAACGGGTTCCAGACGTACACCACGCAGGTCTCGCCAGCGTTTCAACTCAGCGCCGGACGACACGTGATGCAAGTGACGCTCGATGGCAATGGACCGACCGGCGGTATGGGTAATTTCAACTGGTTCGGTTTGCAGGCGCCGACGCCAAGCAGCTCATTCACCGGAGGTCCTCAGGCGATTCCTGGTCAGATAGAGATCGAGAACTTTGATACCGGCGGTAAGGGCGTCGCGTACTGGAATGGCGCCATGGCCAATGGCGGCGGAGCGAACTATCGGCCGGGAGAGACGGTGGACATCGAGAACTCGTCGGATACAGGCGGGGGATACGATGTGGGCAATGGGCAGCCTGGGGATTGGCTGAACTATACCGTGGATATTGCTACGGCACGGAACTACACGCTGCGAGTGCGTGTGGCGACTGATGTGGGCGGCGGGGTGCTTCATCTCAACGTCGACGGCCGGCAGGTGACGCCGCATATCTCAGTGCCAGAGACGGGCGGATGGCAGACGTGGCAGACACTTGAAATTCCGGATGTCCCTCTGCCCGAAGGCGTTCATACCTTGCAACTGGTGATAGACAGTGGAGGTTTCTACAATACTGCCGGCAACCTAAACTGGTTCTCACTGAACTAAAAATGCAGATGGGGCACGGCGTTTGCCGTGCCCCGCTAGCGTTGTAGGTTGGCGAAAAATCGTCCGGATTTGCGACTTAGCCGCTATTCTCCTGGATTAGACGGGAGATGTTTCTCACGCGAAAGTCTCTCAAGTTCGGCTCCGGCAAGTAAGAATCCACCCACTCCGTAAACATAGCTCGCAGACGGTTTGAAGATGCCCGGTTGACCGTCGATGGGCTGGATGGAGCCAAGGCGTCCGTCCGCATAAATGTGGCTCAGCATGCCGGCCCACGAGCGCTCAATCACCGGGAGATATTGATTGCGATCGAGGATGTTCTCGTTAATTCCGTAGGCGATGGCGTAGGTGAAGAAAGCCGATCCGGAGATCTCGGGAAGAGGGTA
Source organism: Granulicella sp. L46 (assembly GCF_009765785.1). GTDB lineage: Bacteria > Acidobacteriota > Terriglobia > Terriglobales > Acidobacteriaceae > Granulicella. The sequence continues at coordinate 101,399 of NZ_LMUT01000025.1, read as the reverse complement.
GGAATCGGGGTCTAGCAAGCCAGAGCGCCACAAGCCATCCTTTCCTTGAATGGAAGCCACTTCAGCGGCCATGTCGCGAAACTGTTGGACGAACTCTGGCCGTCGGGGATCTGTCGCTGGCATGGTTTGCAGCACCTTGATTAGAGCGCCCATCACCCATCCGTTGCCGCGCGACCAGAAGATCGGCTGTCCGTTTTGCTCTTTCCTGGTCAGGTAGCGGGCATCACGGAAGTAGAGATGATGGCTCGGGTCGTAGAGGCTTTTGGTCGTGATGGCCCACTCTTGCTCCATGAAGATCCGGTATTTCGGATCGTCGGTTGCCATGCTCATGCGGGTAAGGACCGGCGGCGCCATGAACAGCGCATCGCACCACCACCAGAGGTCTTTCGCAGGATCATCCGGGCGCTGAATCAGCTTGTCGAGAATTGCCTTGGTGTCGGCGATGCGCTCGGACTTGCGCTGTTTCGGCCGGTCGGTCAAATAGAGATCGAGGTAGGCCTGGCCGAGTGCCATGTCGTCTGCGTGGGGGAAACGGTTGTTAAGAAGTTTCCATTGCTGACGGGTTGCGTAATCGATCACGGCTTGCCGGTAACGCGAATCTCCGGTGGCGGCCGAGGCCGCGATCAAGCCATCGTAGAGCGCAGCGAAGGTCCACTGCGAATTGAAGTTGGGCTCCGCGACGCGCAGTTGCCAGTCGGCCACCTTCTTGATCGCGCTGCGGATGGCGGCAGGCTTCAGTGCGGGTGATAGATCAGTTGCGAGCGGACCGGGATCGTCCGGCGCATCGCCGACATGTTCCCGCTCCACGGTTGGAGATGCGGCCGCAGGCTGTTGGACTGTCTGCGGATGGGCTAGGGGTGCAGAAATCAGGAACGCGCCTAGCAGCAGATATACAGCGGTGACGCGTGAAGGTTTCATCGTGCTTTTTGCTTTGATCTCGAAGGCGGCCTTACCCAAAGCAGCGGTTGCCGAACGGGAAAGTTGCGAATAATCTCCGGGTCGGTGGGGTCGGGATTCAGTTTGGTCCATAACTGCAAATACTCCTGGTGGTGGCATGCCAGACCGCTGAAAAGTAGGCCGGGCGAACGGACCGGCAACGATGCGAAGTGCTCGATGTCCTGCTTGTATGGCCACGTGCCTTTGTCCAAGAGGTAGGGGTAGAGAAAGGCGGCTGCTTTGCAGATGCCGCGACCATCGGGCAAGACAAAAGAATACAGGCTTGGGCCATCGCCCTCAAGCGATTGGCAAAGGGTCGCCATGGTATCGAAGTTGAAGATGGAATAGCTGTAGGGCTTGGTGCGGGCAAGCTCCTTGGGGAAGCTTCCGTCGAGCGCCATCTGGCCGGGAACGAAGAGTGTTTTGTATTGCGTGCGCACTTCTTCCCTGGTGTCCTGGTCGCCGATCAAGCGAGCGAACTCCGCAGCCTGCAGTGCCCAGCAGACTGCATGATTATTAACTGTGTCCCTTTCAGCGATACCTTTATCGCTGGTTTTCATCCAGTGGAGGTAGGCGCGGAACCAGTCTTGCAGCGCCTGTTGCTCGGTGGCATTGAGGAGGGTTGGAGAGAGGATGGAGGCGGCGCGGGCGACTTCAACAAGATGCAGCGTGTCGATAATGCCGTAAGAGCGCCCTGTAGATACGCCATGAACCCCTTGGGAATATTCGAGGTTTGGATTCATGCGGGTGTCGGGATCGATGAACCACGCGCGGAGATGGTCGCCAGCCAGTCGGCCGTAACGGCGATCTCCTGTGAGCACCCATGCCGCTGTCAGTGCCGGCATCTGAATAGATAGGGCGATCATTGCTTTGCGATGATCGTTGAAGTTGTCAGGATTGCTTTGGCCGTCTCGATTAATGTATTTGCCGCCCGGGTCTTGCGGGTTGGGCCAAAAATAATCCGCCTGGGAGAAGTAGTCATGCACTCCGCCGGGACTGCGCGAGGTTGGATAGCTCGTGATGGTGTGCGGGCGCAGATCCAAGTAGCGCGTTGCGGCTTCGATGATCCGGGTCCGGTCCGTGCGGGCGACTAGGGCGTAGCCGTCGGTAGGCTTCAGCGCATCCGCAAACGCAAAGTGGGTAAGACAAGCGGCTGTTTGACAGCAAAACATGCGGCGGGTGAGTCGAATCATTTCAAACTTCCATGCGCAGTTGTTGCGCCTAACAGGGTGATGAACGCCGGAGGAAGGTCCTGAACGGTGATGCCGACCACGCAGCTTGCGTTCTTTGCGTTCGCACTGTCTGAACCAGTATCCACTGAAATAGATGCTGTCCCGTTGGTTAGCTGCAGCACCCTTGAAGCGTGGGTTGTTCCCATGTTGTCGATGAGCTTTCCAGATCCTGCGAGGGTGAAGCGCACCTGGTTGCGCGCATCAAGGCAAAGAATGTTCGCTGCATCATAGAGACTTGCGGTGACTCTGACACGACCATCCTTGTCAGGTATTTGGGCCAAACGTAGCTCGGCAGGCGTTCCCCAGGCGTCGGTTTGGTACGTCAGATCAATCTCATCCTGCAAGGTCACATCCCCTGTTTTTGCGATCACCTGAAGATGATTCTTCCCGCTCCGAAAGATCACGTTCCAGCGCAGCCCGGCCGCTGGAAAATCCTGACTGTCACGCTGCCTGATTCCTTGCGAGGCTCCGTTCAAAAACAGTTCAGCGTGCTCGCAGTTCGAATACACCTTTACGATGCGCGGCTCATCCGGCTTACCCCAGCGAATTGGCCAACTGTGTCCATACAGGTGAACCATCGGCTTCTTCGACCAATACGATTGGAAGACGAAGTAAGACTCCTTCAGGCTAAGATCGCGCTGCACGACGCCTTTCTGATTCACGTTCGGGATTCCGTCGTCGGCGCGAAGTGGGGATGCGAAGTCTTTGAAGATCCATTGAGCTGAGCCCGTTAGCCAGTCTAGCTTCTCCTGCGTCTTCAGATGCCAGTCGAAGAGATTGCAGGCGTAGGTCTCGGACCAGTCGCCGTCTTTGGAGACACGAACGTTGCCATCCTTGTTGAGATAGGCGAGGCCACGCTCTTCAGTTCCCTTTCCGATGGGGACCCGCCGCAGCACAGCCTCAGGGTCCTCGGAGTGGCGGCCTGCCTGGCTGTCTGCTCCCCATTCAATATGGATGAACCGGTTGACGAGTTCGCGCTGCTTCAGAAGACTGTCTTCGTACTCGCGATAGTTTCCTCCGTACCAACCGGCCCAAATGGAAGGAGAATAGACGTCCGGGATGTCCCGCGCAAAGTCGCAGCGGCGAAGGGCGGTGAGCCTGGATTTGTCCAGCCGGTGAGCGAGGTCGCGCATCTCGGTCATGAAGGCGCGGATGGCGGCGTGATCGACACTTGGGTATTCGTCCGGCCAGTCGTCTTCATTGCCAAGACCCCAGAGAATGATGGATGGGTGATTGAAGTGCTGTTCGATCATGTGCGACAGCATGTCCTTCGCATTTTGCTGAAAAGATGCATCGCCGACACCGGCACGGCACCAGGGTGCTTCCTCCCAGACCATCAGGCCGAGCTCGTCACACAGGTCGAGTACCAGGCGATCCTGCTGGTAATGGGCGAGGCGAATAAAATTCGCACCCATGTCGCGGATCAGGCGCATCTCTTGCCGGACCTGGTCGTCGCTCATCGCTGCTGCAACGCCGGCGTGGTCGGCATGCCGGTGTGTTCCCTGCAGGAGAACGCGTTTGCCGTTGAGTTTGAATGGCCCGTGCTCTATGAATTCGACATGCCGTATACCAAAGCGCTCCTCCATCGAGGACGTTCCACTTGGAGTTGAAAGGGTCACCCGGCAGCGGTAGAGCGCGGGCGTCTCAGGCGACCAGAGTTGTGGACTTGGGAGGGAAGCGCTGACCGGAGCGTTGGTATCGCTCATGGGGGATATCGAGCCGGACCAGTGATGGATCGACCGACCCTGGGGATCGAAGATTTCTAGCGAAAGCTTGCAGGGAGAGGAGATGCTGCGTGGGTTATACAGCCTGCAGCGAACGGAAACGATAGCCGAGCCATCGGGGCGAAGGATGGGAAGAATGTGAACAGTGTCGAGCGCGAGAGCTGGCAGGTAGACGAGGTTCACGTGTCGATAGAGGCCACCGTACAGGCAAAAGTCGCTCAGGTCGGACGGAACGCGCTCGGGGTCCGGAGCGTTATCGCAAAGAACGGCTACCGGAATCGTGGACGCGGCGCCTTTGGTCCGCTGGAGGGCTGAGACGGCGTCGGTGATGTCAAAGACAAACTCGTCATACCCTCCTTTGTGCGTTCCGATGAACGTCGATCCGACCCAGACGCTGGAGGTCTGGCCGGCACCCTGGAAGTGGAGGATCGTGCGACCACCTTCGAAGGGATTGGCAACGGCGATCGCGGTTCGGTACCAGCCATGCCCCTGGTAGTAGGGCCGATCAGGATCGCAGGCATCCGCATGATTGAAGCAGTGAGGCAGGCTTACCGACTGCCAGAGGCCGGCCTCTTCTTCGCGCCAGACCTCCCAGACGCCCTCAAGCTGACCCCGCCGATATTGCCAGCCAGCGTCCAGTTGCGTGGGAGCCCGTACGGGATCGGCGTTGGGCGAGGAGATGCGAGTGACCGCCCGCAGGGACGGTGCGAGCAGGGCTGCGCCCCCAGCTGAGATTGCTCCTAATAAAAATTGCCGGCGGCTACTCTCAAACATCTCGACGCTTCTTCCTTGGGCGCTCGGACAATTTTCTCTCCAGTGATAGCAATGACAGACTGAGCAAATAACCGGGGTGTGACAAGTGACTCACCGTTTGGTTCATTGCGAGTGCTATAACTTATTTGAAATGTTGAGGAAACCGGCGTGAAACGGGTTGTGTCAAACGTGCCTTGCCCGGCCCTGTAATCGGTAGGTATTATCGCGATACGCAATGAACACCTTTAAATCAGGCTGGGAGACGTGGCATCCCAAGTCCCGGCAGGACGAAGAAGAGATTCTGCAGGAGATGGAGGAGGTCCTCGCCAGTCCTCAGTTCTGCAATAGCAAGCGTTACCCGGCGTTGCTTCGCTATGTCATTCAGAGCACGCTATCGGGGCATAGCGACCTGCTAAAGGAACGCACCCTGGGCGTCGAAATCTTTCATCGGCCGCCAGACTACGACACCAATGCCGATACCGTCGTCCGATATACAGCTGGTGAGGTGCGGAAACGCCTCGCTCTCTACTATCACGAACATCAGTCGCGGCTTCAGATTTCATTGCCGTCAGGGTCGTACGTTCCGGAATTCCTTTGTAATCACGAGGAGGTTGACACTCCAAGCGCAGCGTCGCGCCTGGGACAAACGGATGCGCAGCCAATCGCAAGCACGGCCTTCGAGTCCAACGCTTCTACAGGCGCGCCGGCAATGGCAGAGCATACGCAAACGTCAGATCATTCCATTCCGCTGATTGCGACTCGCAAGTGGTACGGACGGCCGATTCTTTGGATTGCGGCCTCATCCGTGGTGCTTCTCGTGCTGATCGGCGCATTCGCGTGGCAGCATGGACGTGCGCATTCGCAGGACGCGTTGCAGGAATTCTGGGCTCCGGTTTTGGGTGAATCCAACACCACACTTATCTGCTCGGGCGGCGTGGTGTTTGCTCCTGAGAGATTCTCCGGCGTGAAAACAGCGGGGAAAGACATTGAATATCCATTTGTGTCCATGCAGATTGCGACTTCGATCGCGCACATTAGTGGACACCTCGAGCGCCTCGGAGAAACGGTACAAACGCGTTCCTCGGCGTCGACGGTGCTCACTGATCTTCGCGAACGCCCCGTGGTCCTCCTTGGTGGATATAACAACGACTGGACGATGCGCCTGCTCGAACCCCTGCGGTTTCGTTTCGCTCCTGGGCCGGCGGAGGCTATCTTAGATCGCGACCACCCAGCCGCGAAATGGGAGAGGGATCCAGCGCAACCCTATTCAAGTGCCGATGACTACGCGATCGTCGCTCGCTTCCACGATGCGACTACCGGCGGCATTATCGTCATCGTTGCCGGAATTGGACGGAACGGAACAGAGGCAGCCGCTCAATTCGTTACAAGCTCCCACTACATGGAACTGCTGCGACGCCAGGTCGGAGCAAGTCTGGCAGATAAGAATGTTGAGGCGGTGCTAAAGGTTAGCGTCATCGACGGCAAAACCGGCGCCCCGTCGGTTGAGGCGGTCGACGTCTGGTAGGGACTCCTCCCTTTCCCTGGGTTGCAACTTCAAACCACCTACATCCCTGATGTGAGGCACCGTAAAGGTCCTTTCGCCGGCTCCACGGCATGTTTGTCACAAGTGTAGCGTCCATTCTAACTACTTTATTTACAAGCAGATATATTCCAGACGGTGAACCAAACCGTTAGTCACTTGCCAGCGGCATAAAGCAAGGCTGACGGTGTGCGTGCCACTCAAAGAACGAATTCCGCAGCCGGAAAGACACTTCGCAAGCGGAATCGCGTGAGGCCGCAGCACTTCAGGAGAATCGCCATGACGTCACAGAACCAAGCCAGCACGAAGCGAAATGCATCCCTTACGCGACACTCTCAAGGCCCCCGGGGACATGAAACAGGAAATCGCACTCAGCGAGCTTTCCTCTGCTTCCTGGCGGTGGCGGTGCTTCTTCTCATTGCCCCGGCGCATGCCCTTGCACAACTCTCCACGGCGACGGCGTTTGGCGATGTTACCGACTCGTCGGGAGCGGCAGTTCCAGGTGCGACGATCATTTTGACCCAGACGCAGACTAACTTCACCCGTACCGTCATTACGGACAGCCAAGGAGAATATCGCGCGGAGTTTCTGCCCCTTGGGCCTTACTCGGCTAAGGTGAGCGCGCCCGGGTTTACCGAGATCGTGCGGAACGGTATTGTGCTGACCGGCACGCAAGAGGCTGCACTGAACTATGCCCTCAAGGTGGGTTCCGAAAACACCGTGGTCACAGTTACAGAGACGGTACCGCTGGTGAACACAGCGAACTCCGTACTCGGCCGGACCATCTCCAATCAAGAGGTGGATAACCTTCCGCTGGTAAGTCGCGACGCCTACCAGCTCCTCAACCTTACGGCTGGCGTGCAGAGCGTGCAGAACGAAAACTCCATCGGTCTGCCAATGGAACACGTGATCATCAACGGTTCCTCTGACAACATGGTGGGACAGGTAACGTATTACCTCGACGGCGGCATCAACATGACAGGCGTTCGCGCCACAGGAAATTTCATTCCCAATCCGGACGCCATCGACCAGTTTGACGTGCAGACCAACAACTTCAGCGCAGAGTATGGTCGCACCGGAGCGGGCGTTGTTTCAGTCCTGACCAAGTCCGGAACCAACCAGGTCCATGGATCGGTGTACGAGTTTCACCAGGAAACGAACTTCAACTCGGACAGCTATCTTCAGACAACGCGAACCCCGCAACATATCAACCGGTTCGGCGCCACCGTCGGCGGACCCGTCCAGAAGAGCAAGATCTTCTTCTTTGGGAGCTACGGTGGACTGCGGGAGGTGACACCGCAAAACTACAACACAGTTGTGCCCGACGCGCTGCAAAGGGCTGGCAATTTCTCTGAGAATCTTCCTACGTCCACCACAATCGCGCATGGCCTTGGAGCTTGCGCGACTACTCTTTCAGCCGCGGATAAATCAGTGACGAACTACGGTGGGCGATTCATTGTCTGCGACCCGGTGAACCATCAACCAGTACCTGGAAACCGTCTTGATCTGGATCCGAATTATGTTCCCGATCCGGTCGCGGCGGCCGTGCTGGCCAAGAATGTTCCGATGCCCTCGCCCGACCGGCCGACACCGGATAATCGTTTCGTCGGAAACCAGGGCTTGCCACAAGAAAACAACGAGTTCCTGATCAAAGGTGACTTTCAGACCTTCACGAACCATCGTGTGACGCTCTCCTACTTTCAAGCGAACGGATCGCAAATCGAGCTGCCATCAGGAGGCACGCTTCCGGGCTGGGCACTCTCGAATTATGCCTTTCGTCAGCAAAATGCCAATGCCAGCGATGTCTGGACAGTGACGCCGCGCTCGGTAAATCAGGTGTGGATCAACTTCTCGCGCATGCTGGCTGGACGCATCAGTAATCCTGCCGAGACGCTTTCCGCGTATGGTTCTGACATCAATGTGCAGGGAACCCCATCCCTTCCAGACATCAGCGTCTCCAACTTTTTCACGCTTTCGAATGCCATCAGCGGGCCTCTAGCGGGCGATAACATCTACGGTTTCCGCGACGTGTTCAGCACGACACGCGGTCGGCATACGATCAACATCGGCGGAGAGGTCTATCTTGAAAAGGACCGCTTAGAGACGCTGCTGAATAATTACGGCGTCTTCAACTTTACGAGCGCGACGGTTCCAAGCACCGCATCCGGTCAATCAACCTACACCAGAACCGGCGTTGCCATATCCGACTTCCTGATCGGCCACCCCAACACCATGAGCCAGGATTCGCCCGACGACGCGAATGAAAACTACTGGAACTACGGCATCTTTGCTCAAGATGATTGGCGCGTGTTCCCTAAGCTTACGGTGAACCTTGGCCTGCGTTATGACGTTCAAACCGCGCCCACCGATACTCAGCGCCGCATCGCCGTCTTCGAGCCCGGCGTGCAGTCGACAGTTTCCCCCAACGCAATGCTAGGGCAGCTTTTCCCCGGAGATCCCGGCGTTCCCGCCGGCGGTGTCGACACGAACTATAACCACGTCTCGCCGCGTGTGGGCTTCGCGTTTGACCCCTATAACAACGGTCGAACCGTCTTCCACGGAGGTGCTGGACTCTTCTTCGATACCATCTCCGGAAATGAATGGATGCTGTCTCAGAACTTCCAGCCGTTCGCCGTCCGCGAAACGAACGCATTCACGCACGTTGTAAGTTTGCAGAACATCTACTCGACTGACTGCCAGGACTTCGCCGGCTGCACGTCTCCATTTCCCTATGTCTACGACAAGACGAATCCCCGTTACGTATCTCCGGCGTCGCTTGTCTTTGTTCAGAAAGGAATGCGTTGGCCATATAACGTCCAGGCAAACTTCGGCGTGCAGCAACAACTCACTCGCGACCTCGCCCTCGGTATCTCGTACGTCGGAGCGTTCAGCCGCAAACTTCCGCTGTTCATCGATGAAAATGCGCCCATCTACAACACCGCAAACCCGGCCTCCAACACCACGGGCGACGTCAACTGCCGCCGACCCTATGACGCAATCCCCTTTGCTACTGTGAATACCTGCGCCAACCCAGCGGTTGGATCAAAGTACATGAGCAATGCTTACGTGATCACGGATGGCCAGACAACGAACTATAACGGGCTTCAAGTCACCGTCGTCAAGCGCTTGAGCGAACACCTGAGTCTCAACGGCTTCTATATCTGGAGCAAGGGTCTGGCCAGCGCGTCGCTTCAGACAACCGGCAACATAGGCAACAGTGCTGCAACAGAGCCCGAAGATTACCACGACCTCTCATTGGAGCGGCAACGTGAAGACAACGATATGCGTCACCAGCTTGTTGTGTCGGCGGTGTGGAAGCCTGACTACTTTGGGCATGCGAATGTGGTGGTCCGAACGCTGCTCAATGGCTGGTCGATCTCGGCAATTGTCAATCTACACAGCGGCAAACCGTTCAGCATCACCACGGGTACGGATGACAATTTGGACGGCGACACGAATGATCGCCCCAATATTCTTCCCGGGCAAACAGCCCACTTGATTCCCTACCAGCGGTCCGTTCTTACCGCATCCACGGAGAAGTGGTTCAACACCTCCGCATACTGCAAAAACGGTGCAGCAGGATGCCCTGCGGGTGCTGGGCCATCGCATCTGGATGGAACAGTGCGCGTCAACGCCCTGGATGCGCCGGGATATCGGGACGTCGATGCAGCCATCTTTCGGGACTTCACGATCCACGGACGCATCAAGTTCCAATTCCGTGGTGAGGCGACCAACGTCTTCAACATGGTGAGCCTAAGCGCCCCCGCCGGTACGTTCAATAGCGGAACCTTTGGTACCATCACTGGCGCATCCGCTATGCGCGTCATCCAGGTTGGAGGTCGGCTCCTGTTCTAGCAAATCGTTCGAGCGCGACCCGAAGGCCTGATTCGCAGATTGTCCAGCGAGCGCTGGAGCGAATCGGCCTTCTGGTTTCGTGGCACTCGCGATCCTTTCAGTTGTTGGAAGCGGATGTTGCCAATAATCTTCTGTGTGTTCAAACAGATTCTGAGAGCTTCTCGATGATGGTGGTGTCATTCGAAGTAGCTGTGCGGGATAGAACCTCGCGCGCAAACGTGGGCGGTACGCGGTAGCGAGTTCACCGGGGGAAGGTCGGCGGTTTCTTGAAGAGGCCGTCCGTCTGGTGGGAGCCTTTGTCGACAATCCGCGTCTAAATGACAGCGTTTCCAAACCGGAGGCGGTTTAGATTCGTAATCTCTAAGGAAGGTTCGGGCTAAGATGGGCAGTGGTACAAGTAGATCGACGTACACCGGTCTACGGAGAGTTCGAGAGGTTCGGTGAATCTGATGTTTTTGCTATTGTTGGCGTACTTTGGTGGCATTCTTACGATCCTCAGCCCGTGCATTCTTCCGGTGCTCCCGTTTGTATTCGCTCGTTCCGACCAGCCGTTTCGCAAGAGCGGTCTTCCACTGTTGGCGGGCATGGCCGTCACGTTTGCGCTGGTAGCGAGTCTAGCGACCGTAGGTGGCGGGTGGGTGGTCAGAGCAAACCAGTTTGGTCGTATCGCCGCCTTGGTTCTGTTTGGAATTTTCGGTCTCACGCTACTCTTCTCCTCCCTCGCCGAGCGGATCTCGCGACCAATTGTGAGCCTGGGCAGCAGGCTTTCCAGAAATCCTGAAGCCGGCCCGAGCATTGCGAACTCCTTTCTGCTTGGAATTGGGACGGGGCTCCTGTGGGCACCCTGCGCGGGCCCAATTCTCGGCATCATCCTAACCACGGCAGCGCTCGGTGGCGCCAGCGCTCGCACCGTGCTGCTGCTACTGGTTTACGCCGCAGGTGCGGCAACTTCGCTCGCGATTGCCTTGCTTGCGGGAGGCAAGGCGTTTGCTGCCATGAAGCGCTCGCTCGGCGCAGAGGAGTGGATTCGCCGGGTCCTCGGCGTTGCGATCCTCGCAGGTGTTGTGGCCGTTGCGTTCGGCCTGGACCGTGGAGTTCTCTCTCGTCTTTCCCTCGCCAGTACCTCCAGCTTCGAGCAGCGGCTCGTCGACAAGTTTCGTTCCCCAGGCCAACCAACCGGAGCTCCGAATGACCAGGGCAAGAACAATGCAGCCGGTGCCATGACGGGCCCATCAGCCGTCGACGGCTCGAAAGCGCCCGCGCTTGAGAAGATTGCGGGCGCTACTGCCTGGATTAACTCTGCTCCGCTTACTGCGTCAGATCTCCGTGGCAAGGTTGTCCTGGTAGATTTCTGGACGTACTCCTGTATTAACTGTCTGCGCACGCTGCCTTACGTCAAGGCATGGAATGAAAAGTACAAGAATGACGGTCTGGTCATCATCGGTGTGCACACGCCGGAGTTTGCCTTCGAGAAGGACGAGGCCAACGTGCGCAAAGCGGTGAAGGATCTCGGTATTACCTACCCCGTCGCGATGGATAACGACTACCGCATCTGGCGCAACTTCCAGAATGAATACTGGCCAGCGGACTACCTCATCGATGCCCAGGGCCATATCCGCGAGCACCACTTCGGGGAAGGCAGTTACGACGAATCCGAGCAGCAGATTCGCAGCCTGCTCGAAGAAGCCAACCACAAGCCGCTACCCGGAGCGGCGAGTCCCATCGCTGCCGCTGGTGCCGAAGCCGCTCCCGACACCAGCGACCTCCTTTCACCCGAAACCTACATCGGCTACGAGCGTGCCGAGCACTTCGCCTCCCCGGGCGGCTTTAATCAGGACGCCCCTAAGCTCTATGGCGCCCCCACCACGCTGCAACTCAACCAGTGGGCCTTCAGTGGCCAATGGAAAGACGAGGGCATGATTGCCACGTCGCTCAGCGCTTCCGCGGCGATCGTTTACCGTTTCCACGCCCGCGATCTCCACCTCGTGCTTGGGCCTTCGAGCGATGGCAAGCCCATTCGCTTCCGCATCACCCTCGACGGCAAGGCACCGGGTGAAGACCATGGAGCCGATACCGACGCCGACGGCTACGGCACCGTCACGGACAACCGCCTCTACCAGTTGGTTCGCCAGAACGGTACCATCCGCGACCGCACCTTCCGCATCGAATTCCTTAGTCCCGGTGTCGAGGCTTTCTCCTTCACCTTCGGCTGAAACCCTTCGCCCTAACGCTCGTCAAATCGAATGAGGCACTAAAATGCAGATCCCTTCTGATAACAGTTCTCCAGTTCCAGAACTCCAGAACTCTACCCCCGCGCAGCGTACCAGCCGCCGCGCCTTCGTCATCACCGGTGCCGGCGCATGCGGCGCAGCAGCTCTATGGTTCTTGCATCGGCCATCGCTCATCAGCGTGGAGGCGAATGCGAAGCCGGGCACGGTGACCATCATTCAGTTTGCTGCCAACGGCCAAGCTACCGGCAAGGTGACGGTCCCGCGCGTGATCAAGACGGACGCCGAATGGCGCGCGCAGCTCTCGCCCATCTCTTACTCGGTGACGCGCCGCGCCGACACTGAACGACCCTACTCAGGCAGCACGTGGGATCTCCACGACCACGGAATCTTTCGCTGCGTCTGCTGCGACAACGCCCTCTTTAACTCCGACACCAAGTTCGATTCCGGAACTGGCTGGCCCAGCTTCTACCAACCCATCGCCAAGCAAAACATCGTCGAGACAAGTGATGACACGCTCGGCATGGAACGCACCGCAGTTTCCTGTCGCGAGTGCGACGCCCACCTGGGGCACGTCTTCAACGACGGACCAGCGCCCACCGGCCTCCGCTACTGCATGAACTCTGCGGCCATGCACTTCGTAAAACTCGCCTAGCAGCATGTTCATTGATTCGAGTTCAACCTTGCGCTCATAATGGTGCATGCCGCCTCACACGCCTTTGTTCAGACGTCCGATCTGCTCGCTCCTAAGGCGCCAGCTGAAGCTACATTGCCTCGGGATGAAGCGCACTTTCCTGCGGACCGAAGCTCCATCACTTATCGCAAAGGACTCGCCGCGCTCGGTCTGGGACGAACCTATACGGCCTAGACATCGCAGCCGGAAACACCCGCTCTATACGCTCTGGTCAGACGAGCCGATTGTTTCGAAGTAGAGATGAGCGTGATTCTGGCATCCGGGATTAAACGAAGCCGCGCATTGAGGGCAGCGGCTCGAACTGTCCAGGTACTGCCTTACGGTCAACTCCGTACCGCACGCACCGCATAACACCGCCTCTTGATCCCATTCGCTCAGAGGCCAAACCTTCGGAGCATGATCCGCGAGCGCGTCGTGGCATTCCCTGCACGCATAGTAAAGCCCGCAACACTTCATCCTGATTGCAACGATGTCGAGACGACTGTGGTAGTGGAGACAGCGAGTCTGCGCGTCCAGATCAATCCCGTAGACATCGGGCATATCTTCAGACATAAATGCCGCGGGATTTGACGAAGAGCACAGATATTCCTTCTATCAGGGCCCCTTGATATCAGACCATGCTTGTCGTATATTGATCTCGGACCTACTTAGTCGTATATCAATTGATCCGCCGGAGGCTAGAGACAAGCGCCTCAGACATAGACCAGATCCCCGCGGCTGACTCTTGGCAGAGACCGCGAGGATCTGGAAGACCACAGCCGTAAGCTGCGGGCTTCCCTCACTATAGGGTTCCCGCCCGCAAAACTTCAACTGTCACAATGGCCAACGATCTTTATGGCCAAGGACGAACGTGTGCGCTTTGAGGCAGGGCGATGAGTCGTAAGACATTTAGCTATGGGCGCTTGAAAGTTAGTTCTCTATTTCTTGCAATTGCGGTTTCTGTGAGCACGGTCGGAGCGCAGACCAGCGCGCCGGCACATCTTGGGCGCGGCGGTATGTCGGCTCAGGTCACGGCGAAGACGGTCGCACACGCCACGTCCGGGTTCGGACGCGGCAGAACTGCGGTCGACTGCAGCGGTGGCACGGGCACAGCCAGCGATCCCGGTCCGCCGAAAGGAACCTAGAACGTCGCGGTCACTGGAACCGCCGGGAGTGGGACTTCGCAATCCCAGGTGAGCGCGAGCGTGCCCATCACGATCGATTAACAGTTCAACGCCAACCAAATCATTCACCTTCACGAATCAGGAATAGCACAAGAAAGACTGGACAGAGTAATGAGTAGGATCATCAGGAAATTGGTTTCCGCAGGGGTAAGAGCGTTGTTGGTGGTGATTGTCTTCTCTTCTGCAATGGCATGGGCCAGCGTCGGCGGGAGCATCTCGGGCACCATCAAGGATCCCTCGGGACGAGTCGTTGCAAAGGCGAATGTGGTCGTGCGCGAAGTGAATACCGGACTCTCTTATCAGAGCCACACCGATGGCCGAGGAACCTATACCTTCCCGGTGCTGCCAGTGGGCCGGTATGAGCTCGATGTGCAAGCGACTGGATTTCGCGGATATCAGCGTACGGGGATCACGCTTGACACCAATGCTGCCCTGACTCTCGACGCTATCCTGGAAGTGGGCAGTGTTGCTGAGACGGTAATTGTGGTTGACGATGCATTGCATGTCGAGACGACGAGCACGCAAATGGGCCAGGTTATTACTGGCAGACAGATGACAGCAGTGCCTCTCGATGGCCGTAGCTTTACGGACCTTCTTTCATTGCAGGCCGGCGTAGCTCCCGCGACGTCGATTACTTCCACCACTGTGCAGGACGTCGGAGCGACCGTCCTTAATCCTTCAGGAACCCTCAATCCTGGAACAATCTCGGTCAACGGTCAAAGGGAGTTCGCCAACTACTTCAGTGTGAATGGAAGCGATACAGAAGAGGACGTAAACGCTGGTACTTCGATCGTTCCCAACCTTGATTCGATCGCAGAGTTTCGTATTGTGACTAGCAACTTCGACGCAGAGTACGGGGAGTTCAGCGGTGGTCAGATCAACGTGATCACCAAATCTGGAACAAATCGGTTTCACGGCAATGCCTTCGACTTCCTTCGCAACACGGCTCTGGATGCGCGCAACTACTTTTCGCCTACTCGTGGCGCATTCAACCAAAACCAGTTTGGCGGCACCTTCGGCGGCCCCATTCATCATGACAAAGTCTTTTTCTTCGTCGATTATCAAGGCACTCGGCAGACCCAGGGCATCGATACCGGAAACATCGGCGTGCCCTCCAATGCCGATCGCACAGGAAACCTTGCAGACCAAGCAGCGAACCTTGTCGGGACCGTCGGCGGGCCCTACTTCGCCACACTTCTTACGCAGGAGTTAGGTTATAGCGTCGTTCCAGGCGAACCCTATTACGTCGCAGGATGCACGACTTCGGCCGAGTGCGTCTTTCCCAATGCCGTGATTCCTACACAAGCGTGGTCCGTTCCGGCGCAACGAATGCTGCAGTATATTCCGGCTCCAAATACCGCCAACGGGTCATTCGCCACCTCTGCGTATAACCAGATCCTCCGCGACGACAAGGGTGCGGTTCGTGTCGACGCGCAGACCCACGTGGGTCTGCTGTCGGCCTATTATTTTATCGATGACTTCAGCCTCAACAACCCTTATCCTGTCGCGCAGAGCGGAGCCAGCGTCCCGGGTTTCAACGCGCTCACGACAGGCCGCGCTCAGCTCATCTCCCTTGGCGATACCAAGATGCTGAATGCGACAACATTCAATGAACTCCACCTCAGCTATACGCGCGACTACACGAATCTCGGCCAGCCCATCGGTGGCGTCGGCGTCAGCCTCGTCTCGCAGGGCTTTGAGAATGCGGATGGAACACCAAGTATCGTCTCTCTCGATCCGAAGGGTGAGAGTGTCGAGAATCTTAACTTCAATAGCTATTCCACGGGCGCTGCGGCAAACCAGCTCACACAGGCTAACAACACTTATGAGGTAACCGATGCCTTCTCCAAGGTGCTCGGCGCCCACACCCTCAAGTTTGGCGGCGAGACACATTTCGACCAGGTTAACGCGCATCCCATTGCCCAATTCAACGGCAGCTTCGTCTTCTCCGGACAAGAGACGGGCGTCGACTTCGCCGACTTCCTCATCGGCGTACCCAATCAATACAACCAAAGCCAGCTGAACCCGTTTTATGCGCGTAACAAATACGTTGGCCTCTTCGCGCAGGACAGCTGGCGCCTCGCGCCAAACCTTACGCTGAACTATGGTTTGCGCTGGGACCGCATCGCTCCATGGACTGAAAAGTATAACCAGATCTCGACCTTTGTTGCGGGTGCGCAGTCGGCGGTCTTCCCCGGTGCGCCGGCGGGAATCCTCTATCCGGGCGATCCTCTGCCGGGTGGCGGAACGGTACCCGATACCCTTGCGCCAATCAGCAACCGGAGTTTTGCCCCGCGTGTTGGTTTGGCATGGTCGCCAGAAGGACCGTCGGGTAGCTTGCTTGCGAAAGTTCTCGGCCCTGCCGGGACGACAAGCATTCGCGCCAGCGCTGGCATGTTCTACACCGCCATCGATGCACTCTCGATCGGAGTGCTTGCGGCCAATGCTCCATATGGAACGACCTATACGAGCCCTCTGCCCCCACTCTTCGCGACACCGTTCATTACGGCTTCTACAGGCGAGAATAATGGTCAGCCGTTTCCGTATACCTTCGCTCCGTTGGATTCATCGCGCAGCAACCCTGACGCGAATATCGACTGGGCCAACTTCGAGCCAATCAGCGGCATTCCCGGATATGACGTTCACGGCAAAGTTCCTTACACGGAGGAATGGATGCTCTCGATCGAACGCCAGGCCGGTCCCGATACCGTCTTCAGCGCGAGTTATGTCGGTACCGCCAGCCATCATCAGCGGGTGCTGATCGAGCCGAATCCCGGCGATCCCGCGTTGTGCCTGAGCCTCAGTCAGGCCAGCGAGGTAGTTGCGGGCACCCCAACTTGTGGTCCCGGTGGCGAGAACGGCGTCTACTATCCAGTGGGTGGTGGGGTTGTGAATGGAACCCGCGGACCGCTGGGACCGAACTTCGGTAGCAACGCGTTGCAATCGACGATTGGCAACGCGAACTACAACGCTCTTGAACTAAGTGTGCGCCACACCAGTGGACGGCTCGAGTTCGCCGTTGCTTATACCTATGGGAAGTCACTCGATCAATCGTCGAACCCAGCTGAGGAAGTAAATCCTTTCAACCCCGCGCTGAGTTATGCGATCTCCGCGTTCGACGTGAAACACAACGTCGTTGTCAGCTACGAATACCAGCTGCCTTTTGATCAACTCTTCCATCCGAACCGCCTGACCGAGGGCTGGTCCCTCTCTGGCATCACCCATTTTGCCAGCGGGTTTCCGGTGACGATGGTCAACAACGGCGATAACTCACTCATCGGGACAAATCCAAACGGAATCAACAACAGCAGCATCGACGAGCCTGATTACGACGGCGGCCCTCTGCAACTAAGCCATAATCCCCGCACCAATGGGAATAGTTATTTCAGCACCACAGTGTTCAGCATGAACGCTCTCGGCACTCCGGGGAATGCGAAGCGGCGTTTTTTCTATGGCCCGGGCGAGGACAACTACGACATGGCCATTGCGAAAAAGTTGAGGCTCACCGCGACAACGTCTCTCTTATTTCGTCTGGATGCCTTCAATGTCTTCAATCACACCCAGTTCAACGGCCCAAGTTCCGTGGATGGGGATATCGGCAGCTCAACATTCGGCGAAGTCATCAGCGCTGCAGCTCCTCGCATCCTTCAAGGTGCAGTAAAGTTCAACTTTTGATTCGCAGTGCTTAGGAGGTCTTCATGATGACGAAAGAGTTCGAGATCTTGAGTCGGATCTCGTACGCCTGCTCGTCACATATGACGATCGAGTCGACCGCCCACTAAACGGTCTATACCGCAGTGAGCGATCGGCTGCTACATGCTGACCTGGACGATATCGATCCGGCTACACACACTTCTCCGGTTAGATGTCTAGGTTCTTGACGTCCAGCGCGTTGTCTTCGATGAACTTGCGGCGGCTCTCGACATCTTCGCCCATCAGCGTCGTGAAGATCTCTTCGGTGGCTGCAATGTCTTCGAGCTTGACCTGCACCAACGTGCGGCGGGCAGGATCCATCGTGGTTTCCCAGAGCTGCGGTGCGGTCATCTCTCCGAGGCCCTTGTAGCGCTGGACTGAGTATTCCTTGCGACCCTGCTCGATGACATATTCGAAAACCTCGCGAGGGGTCTTCTTCTCGACCGGATCCTGCGAGACCTTGGCGGAGCGCTTGACGGGCTTCGCAACGGCCTCGACTGCAGCGGCACCGGCATCCATGGCGCCCTCGAGCTCAACCTCTTCGGTATCCTCGAGCTCCTGCTCGGCCTGCTCTTCGACAGACTTGGAGGCGGCCGAGGCGGCTTTGCCGGCATACTCGACCAGGAACGGTCCAACGAGCTGCTCGCGGATCTGCGCGTGCTTTGCCAGCAGCTGGCGCGACTCAGGTGCAGCAGCGAGCGTCCAGTCGATGTGACGGGGCGCACCCTGCGCGTCGACGTAGGTGATCGAGTAGGTGCGATGCTCTTCGTCGAACTCGACGGCAGAGACCGACTTGAACTGATACGTGCGCTCGATCGCCTTCAGGCGAGTTTGCATCTGCTTCAACTTGGCGTCGGTCTCAAAGTCCGCGCGGCGGATGGAGTCCTTGCCTTCGCTCGCGAAGATCTCGGCGAAGATGCGAACTACTTCTTCGTTGCGCAGGCGCTTAGCGACCTTGTCGAAGAAGCCGAGGTAGTCGTTGAGCGAGGCCATGTACTTGGTGAGCTCTTTGCCCTCGAGCTTCGCGCCGCCCTCACCGTAGCGAATGATCATGCCATCAGAGGCGCGCTTCACCATCACCTGCACGTACTCGCGCTCGTCCTTGATGTACTGCTCGAACTTGCCCTTCTTGATCCGGTACAGTGGCGGCTGCGCGATGAAGACGTGGCCGCGCAGAATGAGCTCCTGCATGTGGCGGAAGAAGAAGGTGAGCAACAGCGTGCGGATGTGCGATCCGTCGACGTCGGCATCGGTCATCAGGATGAGCTTGCCGTAGCGCAGCTTCGCGATATCGAAGTCGTCCTTGCCGATACCACAGCCAAGCGCTGTGATCATGGCGCGAATTTCCTCGTGTCCGAGCATCTTGTCGTAGCGGGCCTTCTCCACGTTGAGGATCTTGCCCTTCAGCGGAAGGATGGCCTGGAACTTACGATCGCGTCCCTGCTTGGCGGTTCCACCGGCCGACTCGCCCTCGACCAGATACAGCTCGCACAGCTCAGGCTTGCGCTCGGAGCAATCGGCTAGCTTGCCGGGAAGGCCGCCGCCATCGAGAGCACCCTTACGGCGGGTGAGGTCGCGAGCCTTGCGAGCAGCTTCTCTCGCTCTCGCAGCATCAATCGCTTTGTTGATGATCTTCTTCGCAATCGGGGGATTCTGCTCCAGGAAGGCACCCAGGCGCTCGTTCACGAATGCCTGCACGATGCCGGCGATGTCGGAGTTGAGCTTGCCCTTGGTCTGGCCTTCGAACTGCGGCTGCGGAAGCTTCACGCTGACGACCGCGACGAGACCTTCGCGCACGTCATCGCCGGAGAGATTCTCTTTGACGTCCTTGAAAAGCCCGAGTTGCTGGCCAGCGACGTTGATGGTGCGCGTGAGCGCGGTGCGGAAACCCGAAAGGTGGGTTCCTCCGTCGACCGTGTTGATGTTGTTCGCGAAGCTAAAGACCGTCTCGGAGTACGCGTCGTTATATTGCAGCGCAATTTCCATGACGACGTTGCCCTGCTCGGTCTCCATGTAGATAGGCTTTTCGTGCAGCACCTGCTTGCCCTTATTGAGCAGCTTGATGAACTCCGCGATACCGCCGGTGTACTTGTAGGTCTGCGACTTGGGTTCACCCTTGGCGTCGGCCTGGCGCTCGTCGGTGAGTGTGATCTCGATGCCCTTGTTGAGGAACGCAAGCTGGCGGAGACGGTTGGCGAGCGTGTCGAAGTTGTACTCGACGACGGTGAAGATGGTGCGATCCGGAAGGAAGTGAATCTTGGTGCCGCGACGCTTGGACGGGCCCATCTTGCGAAGCTCCGAGATGGGGTCGCCCTTGGAGTAGTCCATCTCCCAGGTAAAGCCGTCGCGCCAGATCTCGACCTCGAGCGCTTCGCTCAGCGCATTGACGCAGCTTACGCCGACGCCATGCAGGCCGCCCGAGACCTTGTAGTTGGAAGCGTCAAACTTGCCGCCAGCGTGCAGCATGGTGAGGACCACCTGCACGGCGGGCATGGTCTCGCCAGTGGGTAAGGTTTTATTGTCGACAGGAATGCCGCGGCCATCATCAACGACGGTAATGGAGTTGTCGACATGGATGGTGACATCGATGCGCGTGGCATAGCCAGCAAGCGCTTCGTCGACCGAGTTATCGACAACTTCGTAGACCAGATGATGCAGACCCATTTCGCCAGTTGAGCCGATGTACATGGCGGGGCGCAGGCGGACAGCGGCAAGGCCTTCGAGGATCGTAATATTTTCCGCGGAATAGCTTCCCGGATCGACTTGAGCCGCGGACGCGGCAGGCGGAGGAGGGGTCTGGCTGGCGGCTGTGGCAGGGGTAGTTTCTTCAGGCACGAACGGGACGCTCCAATGGGTTCAGGCTGGGGTCACAAAAAGTTGCAAAACCCTTGAAAATACTGGCGATTGACCAGTTTTCTCGACTCCTAAGTATAGCACGTTCCGGCCCCTTTTTGGAGGCTCGCGCGACCCATGGAAAGCACCCCTTTGGGGGTCTTGGGAGAGACGCAGAAAAGGCCCCGGAACGTGCGGCTCCAGGGCCTTTATCTGGTGCAGTTAGAGGTTCGGTCAGGCTGAGAAGGTGATCGGCTTTTCAGCAACCGGTGGCGGCAGGTGCTCGGCCAGAATTGCGTTGTAGAAGAGCCCTGCCAGCAGGCCGCCGATCAGTGGCGCGACCCAGAACAGCCACAGTTGACCCAGCGCCCAGAAATCGCCCCCCGCGGCCACCACGATCGCCGGGCCGGTAGAGCGCGCCGGGTTTACGGAGGTGTTCGTGATGGGAATGCTGATCAGGTGAATCAGCGTGAGGCAAAGACCAATAGCCAGCGGAGCGAGACCTTTCGCCGCCCGCTCGTCGGTCGCGCCGAGGATGACGAGGATGAAGAAGAAGGTGAGCAGCATCTCCGCAACCAGGCACGCGAGCAGGTTGTAGCCGCCGGGAGAATGGAGGCCGTAGCCGTTGGCAGCGAACCCGTTCAGGGCCCAGGTATCGCGGCCGGTAAAGATGATGTACAGCACGCCGGATGCGACCAGAGCTCCAGCCACCTGCGCAACCCAGTAAGGCAGAATCTCTTTGGCCGGAAAGCGCTTGCCCGCGACCAGGCCGAGCGTCACAGCAGGGTTAAGGTGACAGCCGGAGATGTGTCCGATGGCGTAGGCCATGGTGAGAACCGTAAGCCCGAAGGCGAACGCTACCCCCAGAAACCCGATGCCAAGGGAGGGAAACCCTGCGGCGAAGAGCGCTGCACCGCAGCCTCCGAAGACAAGCCAGAAGGTGCCGAAGAATTCGGCGACACAGCGATTCCTTAGAGAGACTTGCATGCTTCCTCCTAATGATCCTGAAATTTCAGTGAGACCAAGACGAAGTACGGCGAGCGCAGTCAGTCTACATCTGAAACATGCTGCAGTGATGAAAGAATCTCTGATTTCAGCGGGATACCTTTGACCGCGTCAATTCCGCGCGGTCAAACGTAACATCCCGGGCTACCAGACCTTGCAGTTGGGTTCGTGCACCATCGGTTGACCTACCTTGCAGGCGAAGGCCTTCTGAAATTCAGGAAGATTCGAGACCACGCCGTTGATGCGTGCGAACGAGGGCGAGTGCTCATCGGTGGCCGCTCGCAAGCGTTCGTCCTCCGGCCGCTCATTGGAACAAGCCCACTGCGCCATGCCCACGAAGAACCGCTGATCGGGCGTGAAACCGTCCTGGCTCGGCAGCTGCATTCCCGCCGTCTCTTTCTTCCAGGCCATATAGGCCAGCAGCGTTCCGCCAAGGTCCGCCACGTCTTCTCCGCTGGTCAGCTTGGAGGTGATGTGGATGTCGTCGACGACAACGTAACCAGCGTATTGCGTGCGCACACATCCGATGCGCTGCTCAAAGCCCTTCGCATCTTCCGGCGTCCACCAGTCGCGTAGGTTGCCCTTGGAGTCGAATTGGCGACCTTCGTCGTCGAAGGCATGCGTGAGTTCGTGGCCGATCGTTGCGCCGGTGTTGCCGTAGTTGGGCGCGTCGTCGAGCTTCGGATCGTATAGCGGCGGCTGCAGCACACCGGCGGGGAAGTTGATGTCGTTCATCTGCGGATCGAAGTACGCGTTCACGGTCGGCGGCGTCATGCCCCACTCGTCCCGATCAAGGGGTTTGCCCAGCTTGTTCCACTCGCGGGCCTGGTTGAAGCGATAGGCGCGGAGGACGTTCCCGGCATAGTCGTCCGGCTTGACCTCAAGCGCTGTGTAGTCGCGCCACTTGTCCGGGTAGCCGATCTTGTTGCGGATGGCGTGCAGCTTGCGCAGCGCCTCTTCTTTGGTCGCTGGGCTCATCCAGTCGAGATTCTCGATCTCGTGCTTCATCTCGGCTTCGATCTGCTCCGTCATCAACTCGGTCTTAGCCTTGGTCTCTTTGCTGAAGGTGCGATTCACGAACTCCTGGCCCAGCGCCTCACCAAGATTGCGGTCAATGGCGCGCGTACAGGTCTTCCAGCGTGGCGGCATCTGCGGGACGCCGCGCAGGGTGGTGGAATAGAAACCGTAGTACGCCTTCTCGTAGGACTCGGCCAGGTAGGAGGCCATGCCGCTGAGCAGATGGAAACGCAGGTAGGCGCGCAAGGCCGCCACATCTTCTGTAGACAGTTCCGTCTGCAGAGCCTTGAGGAACGCCGGCTGTGAGACGTTGAGCTTGGCCAGCCCGGGCGCGCCCTGCTGCTTGAAGTAGTCCGCCCAGTTGATCGCGGGGGTCAGCTTCTGCACGTCCGCAATCTCCATCATGTGATAGAGATTGTGCGGATCGCGCTGCTGCACGCGGGTGAGCGAGGCTTTCGCAAGCTCCGTCTCGATGTGCATGATGCTGGCAGCATCGGTGTGGGCCTGGGCGGCGGACTCTCCGCCGAGGGTCAGCATCTGCTCGATGTAGGCAACATACTGCTCGCGCAGCTTCACGCTCTTGGGGTCGGTCTTGAGGTAATAGTCGCGATCGGGCAGACCCAGACCGCCGGCGCCGACCTCGACGATGATCGTCGAGGAATCAATGGCGTCCTGCCCGGTGCCGGAGCGAAAGAAGTAGCTGCCCGGAGCGTCGTGATGCAGCGTGGCAATGGCGGCCAGCAGCTCAGATCGAGTATTGAGCGCATCGATGCGGGCGAGCGCAGCCTGAATGGGCTTGTCGCCGTCCGCATTGATAGCTGCCTTGTTCATGCAGGACTGAAAGTAGTCGCCAACCTTCTGCTGGATCGGTGTACGGTCGGTGGCCTTGGCGTCCTGTTTGAGAATGCCCCAGAGAAACTGCTGATTCTCATTGGCGAGCTTGGCGTAGACGTCCCATGTGGCCTGGTCCGCGGGGATCGGGTTAAGTTTCTTCCATCCACCACAGGCGTACTGATAAAAGTTCACGCAGGGGTCGACGGTCTTATCCATGCTGGTGAGATCG
This sequence comes from Granulicella sp. L46, assembly GCF_009765785.1. Taxonomy (GTDB): domain Bacteria; phylum Acidobacteriota; class Terriglobia; order Terriglobales; family Acidobacteriaceae; genus Granulicella. Next base: position 77,664 of record NZ_LMUT01000025.1, on the reverse strand, counting down.
AGCGACGGCGAGTACGGCATCTCGGTGAGAGGCTGTGGCGCGGGCTGCTGGGCCGAACAGGTCGAGGCGGCGAAGAGAGCAGACGCGAGAGCGGGGAGAACGACACGCAGAAGCTTGATCACAGGGGGAATCTCCTGCGCAACATCGTACAGCAGGGGCAACCAGTGCTCGAGACATTCGGGATCAGGGGGATGCAGACTAAAACTGAAAATCCACGCCAAATGGGCGTGGATTACGCTATGTGCGCGTTGAATCTAAATTTTGGTGCCGAAAAGAGGACTCGAACCTCCACTGCTGCTTGCGCGTTGATTCTTGAAGTTTGGTGCCGAAAAGAGGACTCGAACCTCCACTCCCTTGCGAGAACGTGGACCTGAACCACGCGCGTCTGCCAATTCCGCCATTTCGGCTCACAATCAGAGGCCACCGCTGTATCCAGCCGCGCGAACTGCGTGAAGTCTTAGTCTCCCAGAGCGGGCGCTGGCTGTCAATGGTGGCGGGCTCGCGGCTGGGTTGCGCGAAGGCGGGAAGGTCAGGTTACACTGGGCGAATCCTGTGCGCAGGATACATCGTCCAACTCACTAACCTTTAACAGGAGCGGTACGGAGCCCTATGAGTGAGCCATCGACCAAGAACCAGCCGGTCGCGCAGCAGCAGATTCCTGAAGCACTTGCGCTGGAGATCCGGCGCCTTGCACATGACCTGTCCAACGCACTCGAGATCATCGTGCAAACCAGCTATCTGCTGAATATGGCCGAGTTGAAAGAGCCCGCCAGTGACTGGCTCCGCATGATGGATACCGGCGTGACCAAGGCGTTGGACCTGAACATGCAGCTGCGGGAGTACATCAAGCAACACACGCCACGATAGTTGTTAGTTGTTAGTTCTCAGTTGTTAGTGGGCGATTGCCTTTGCTGAGAACGTTCCTCACTGCGTTGCGGCGATCGCTGTGACGATCTTGTCCATGGTGGTGCGGTCGGCTGAGGTTGCGGGCGTGTGGTCGTCCACCATGACAGAGAAGATAACGGTGCGGCCGCTGGCTGCGTCGAGATAGCCGGAGAGCGCTCGCGATTCGCCCAGCGTTCCCGTCTTCGCGAAGACGTGACCCTTCACCGGCGAGTCCGGAAAGCGGCGGCTCAGTGAGCCGTTATCGCCAGCATCGGGGAGCGAGGCCTTCCACTGCGGGAACCACGGTTGCCTCGTAACATAGGCGAGGAAGCTTGCAGTGGCTCGCGGTGCGACTAGATCGTGATCGCTGAGGCCTGAGCCATCCAGAAAGAAGAAGTCATCGGGATCAACGCCCGCGTGGAGCAGATTGGCCCGAATGTAGCGCGCGCCGTCGAGCGTGGAACCGTCTCCGCAGGCGCTTTGCAGACCGAGGTTGTGGAGGAAGAGTTCGGCATGAAGATTCTGGCTGACTTTGTTGGTGAGCATAACGTCTTCGCCGAGCGGCGCGGACGTGTGCGAGGCAAGCATTGCACCGGAGGGCGTGGAGGGAGCTGAGCAGTCCGCCGTGCAAGTGCCTCCCGCGATGTTCATCGTGTCGCATGGGTCGGGCGTTAGCACTTCGGTGCGGTAGCTGCCTGGGTCGTTTGGCTTCTGGTGTTTCGCGCGGGCTTTCCCCGCGACCACGATGCCGCGCCGCACCAGCATCTGGTGCAGGGCCATGGCTGCGTACTCGGCGGGGTCAGCGATGGCGACTTCTTCGATGTCGGGGTGAGCATCCGCGGCGATGGAACCGTAGACGCGAATCACGCGTGAGCCGGCCAGCCGCTCGATTTGGATTCCGTCCGCCTGCTTACCAGCGGCCACCGTTGAGACCTCCGCCCGGACCGTGTAGTACGGAACATTCTGCTGGAGCACAACCTTGGTTGGGTGACCGGGCGTGACGACGAGTTCGAGCTGATTGCTTGTAATGCTGAGCGCGCTGACCGGGGCGCCGAAGCCCCAGATTTGGTCGTCCTGCGCCCATGACTCCGCGTAGGGCTCAAACGGATAGAGCGTGTCGTCGCCGACGATGTCGCCGTTGATGCGCTTCACTCCCTTGGCTACAAGCTGGTCCACGAGTGACTTGAGATCGGTGAGCGCTGGAGGCTGAGAAGGCGGGGGCGGTTCGCTCGCACTCTCTGAGCGGGGCTTATATGGCAGATCATCCGCGCCGAAGTTCGCATCTCCGCCGCCGACCAGCGTCAGGTCGCCCGTGATGGTGCCAGTGGCGGCGTTGAGCTTGCCGAAGATCCGCGTGTCGAACGTTTTGGCTGGGCCGAGCAGCTCCATGGCAGTGGCCGTGGTAAAGATCTTGTTGTTCGACGCGGGCCGGAAGAGCTTGCCCTCGTCGTGACCGTAGAGCGGTGTGCCATCCAGCGTGGTGACAGCGATGCCCCAGTGGGCGCGCGAGACAGACGGGTCCGCGAGCAGCGTTTCAATCTGCTGACCGAGTGCGGTGCCCGAGCCGTTAGGATAGGCAGGGTGAATAAATGCAGGGGCAGGCGGAGCCGGCGAAGTCTCCTGCGCGTGGGCAGACGTCGGCCGCATCGCCGCGACAAAAAGCAACAAAATCAGTGCAATTTGCGCAGAGATTTGCATTGCGCAAGTCTACAGAATTGGTGCAATTTATGCATAGCGTTTGGCTAAGGAGGCCTACAATTGCGCGGTAAAGTGGATGGGCTGCAAACCAACCCCGAAGTTGGGACCGAGCCGATGAATCGCAGCAACTACAGGCCGCACTTCGAGTGGCAGTTGCGCACGCGTAAGCTGGCACTGGGGCAACGCACGCTCCTGATGGCTATCGTGAACCTGACCCCGGATAGTTTTTCGGGCGACGGGTTGCTGAGCGCGGGCGGAACGGTTGGTCTGAGACCTCCAGCGGCGGTCATCAAGCTGGCCGTCGGGATGGCAATTGAGGCAGTCGATGCAGGCGCGGATATTGTGGACCTCGGTGCAGAGTCGACGCGACCGAATGCGACGCCGATTACGAGCGAGCAGGAGCAGGCACGCCTGCTCCCCGTATTGGAGCAGTTGCTGCGCGAGCGGCCCGACGCAGTGGTTTCCGTCGATACGTATCACGCGGACACGGCGCGGGCGGCGGGACGAGCTGGGGCCGAGATTATCAACGATGTCTCCGGCCTGACTTGGGATCCGTCGATGGCGAAAGCCGTCTCGCAGAGCGGATGCGGTTTGGTCCTGATGCATGCGCGCGGCCGCTCCGGGGAGTGGCAGACGCTGCCTGGGCTGGACGGCGACGCGGTAATGCCTGTGGTCTTTGCCGGGCTATGCGAACAACTGGCGCAGGCCGAAGCTGCCGGGATTCGCACCGAGCGGATCGTCGCCGATCCCGGGTTCGGCTTCGGCAAGCGCGGCGCGGAAAATTTTGCCCTGCTGGCGCGACTTGGGCGGTTGCGCGAGCTGGGGCGTCCGCTGCTCGTGGGACTCTCGCGCAAAGGATTTCTGGGCGACGCGGTGAAGCGTTTGCAGCGCAGGAAGGCAGAACCCGCCGAGGCTCGGCGCATCGCCACGGCGGCCGCGAACGTTGCGGCGATCCTTGCCGGAGCCCACGTATTGCGGGTGCACGATCTGCAGGTCGCACAGGAAGCTGCCGCCATCGCCGATGCGGTGTTGAGCGCTGCGAATCAAGACTGACGCAGAAAAGGGCGCAGCCTCTGCGCCCTTCCCGTGTCCCATCATTCCGAAGTCAGATCGTCAGAATCTCTTTTTCCTTGGCGCGGAAGAGTTCGTCGATGCGCTTGATCTCATGGTCGGTCAACTCCTGGATCTCGGCGTTGGCGCGCTTTTCGTCGTCGGCGGAGATCAGCTTGTCCTTGGCGGCCTTCTTCACTGCGTCATTACCTTCGCGGCGGATGTTGCGTATCGACGTTTTGTGATCCTCGACGGTACCCGCCAGTAGCTTGACCGTGTCCTTGCGTCGTTCTTCGGTCATGGGCGGAACGGGTACGCGGATGATCTTGCCGTCGTGCATGGGGTTGAAGCCATGCTGGCTGGTGCGGATGGCCTTTTCGATGGCCGTGACCAGGCTCTGCTCCCACGGCTGAACCAGAATCAGGTTCGCTTCGGGGGTGGTGATCTGCGCAACCTGTGAAATTGGGGTCTCGGTACCATAGTAGTCAACACGGATTCCGTCCAGCATATGGACCGATGCGCGGCCTGTGCGTACGCTTACGAGGTTCGCTCGAAAGTCATCCACCGAGCTGTTCATGCGCGCCTTGAGTCCGTCATATACGCCCGAAAGAGCCTCCATCCCTGCCATTGCCGATGCCATTGTGGTTACAACCTCCTGAATGCCGCCGGGTGCTGCGGTTACAACCCTTAGATTTTACAGCGGGATTTGCTGGCCCCGTCGATGCAATCAATGGGGGTTAGGTTGTAGACGGTTGGTGCTACCGAAAGGTGTAGCTCGACGGAGAGAATCGTTGACTTCACCCCCGCGTCCCCTATATCCTCGGATGAGATATATACCTGTACGCCTCGCACTTGCATCTCAAAGCTGAAGAGTCAGCGTGGCGGACTCAATTCATCGTTTACAGCCAAGGGCCCCCGGGTCGCGGCGGAAATAGGATCTCCCAATGAAGAAGACCTTTCTCCTCACTGCTCTCGCATTTGCAATGATCGCGGCGATTCCCGCTCGCGCCCAGGGTGGATGTGATGATTCACCGGAGAATCCCACTCTGATCTTGGCGGGATTGGCTGGTGGCGCCTACGCTATTTCGAACGTGCGCACGAAGATTCGCGCACGCCGAGCAGCGAAGAACCGTTAGGATTCCTGGCGGGCGGTAACTTGTAGTCCAGTATCCGATATTTGCGTTGCGACCTGCCCCCAAAAGGGGCGCTGAGGTTTGTGCCCACTACCCTCTCATCCCCACCGCAGTCCCTCACCTTCCAGTCTCGAACTGTCGTGGTGCTGGCCTCCTTGTGTGCAGCTGTGGGCCTTCTGACGATCTGGCCTTCTGTTCAATCCCTCTACAGCATTTGGACCACCGATGACCTCAAATCCATGGGCATGGTGGTTCCCCTTGTCTGCTATCTCTTGATTCTGCGCGCCTGGCAGAGCCTGGGCTGGGAGACGAACGGCTCCTGGTGGGGATTCGCGGTCCTGGCTGGCTCGGCGGCGATGATGTTCCTGCGCGATCAGATGCTGCTGATCGTCACCATCAATAAGAACTGGCTGCTCCAACTTCCACCGCTGCCGTTGGTTGCCGTTATCTACGCGGCCGGGATGGTGCTCCTGTTCGGAGGCACGCGCCTGCTCAAGGCAGCCTGGTTCCCGGTGCTCTTCATGTGGGCGGTCATTCCGGTGCCGCAGACGTTTAGCCGGCTTGTCGACCTGCCCCTGCAGCACGCCTCGGCTACAGTGGCTCGGGCCTGGGCGCATGCGCTCGGCCAGCAGCTTACGCAAGACAAACTTCGGTTGATGTTTACGCCGGAGTTCGGAATGTTCATCGCCCCCGGCTGCAACGGCATTCGCGGCGCGATTACGCTGGGGCTGGCGGCCGTCGTGGTCAGCTATCTCTACCGCTTCCGCTGGTATGTGTACGCGCCGGTCGTGGTGGGGGCCGTCCTTCTCGGATACCTGTTCAACTTCCTTCGACTTTGCCTGCTGGTCGTCTACTACAAAATCGCGCTGCCCTACCCCTGGCTGCAGCATCACGCGAAGATCGCCGACTATGTGATCGGTGGATGCCTGTTCGTGTGCGCCCTGGCGGTCTTCTTTACGGTCGCCAACAAGCTGCGCAATGACCCGGACACGACGACGGAACCGTCGCCCGAGCCGCACACGCCCCCTGTATCTTCATCGAGCGCCCAGCGGCTGCAAACCTCGTTGTTCCTGCGGGCCGCAGCCGTGCTGCTGATGGCAGCCATCTTCGGCGTGGATGTGCTGCATGAGCATCGGGTGGATGCTGCGCGCTTGGCAGCCCAGGTGCCGGCCGTCTTACCCGAACGTATCGGCGACTTTACCCTGGAGCGCACCTGGAATGAAACTCAGTTCGGCGTTCTGGTCTATAGCTGGGGAGAGTATGCGGAACCCACGGTGAACGGCGTCCCGGGTGCGCATGTGATGCTGGGTGTCTCGCCGCAGACCGTGCATGATGCCGAGGTATGCCATCTGGCGAGGGGTGAAGATCCGACATGGCACGGGCAGATTGTGGCTGCGACGGCCGCAGGCCCGGTGGAACTGACTGCCGCAACGTATAACGACGGCGCGACCCAGGAGCTCGAAGCCTCGACTGTCTGTGATAACGGCGCGTGCCGGCAGTACTCCGAGACCAGCCAGCATGTGACCGTGATCTATGCGCGTCCGCACCGTGGGGTTCCGCTGCAATCGGATACGACCCGGCCCATCCCCCTGATGCTGAAGGTAGAGAGCCTGGATACGATGACACCGGCGAACGTGATGGAGCCGCGCCTGGCGTCCACACTCATAACCTTCTTAAAGAGCGCCGACCTGCTTACCCTTACAGCGCCCTACGTCAAACAGTAATGCGAAGTAGAAGCTGATAGGCCGCAGGAGGGCTTTTCTGCCGTTCCAGCAGAGAAAACTTCTGCTCGCAGATCACCGATTAATGGCGAAAGCTCAAGTTTGGCAGCCCGCAGGTTCGCATGGGTTGCCGCGAGTCGCCTATAATCAAAGCTCTCCCTTCGTGTACCGCAGGGCTGGAATCAACAGCAGAATCCAACAAGCTTTGACAGATTCAAAGAGCAGTGAGGGTGTGGTTATCTTTACCGGAATCCGAGTGAGCGCAAGCTCCCTGAAGTGTACGACCCAGCCTGTGCGCACGCGCTCGAGCCGATTGGGCATCCTTGGCTTTGGCCAGAACCGCTCAACCTTGAACGCTGTTCTCCGCTGGGGCTTTTCGAGCTTGGTAATAGTTGCGAGCTTGTCTGCCGTCCCAGCGCTGATCTCGACCGCCGATGCGCAGGTCCAGGCCACGCCCCAGTTCTCCGCGGAAGCGGCACCACAGGTCCTGTGCCCGATCCAAGTGATCGGCAACCGGCGCATCCCCAAAGAGTCGATCGTTGCGCGACTGTTTAGCCGCGCCGGCGACCCGTTCGACCCGACCGTCGTTGAGCGTGATTACAATTCGCTCTGGAACACTGGCTACTTCGTTAATGTCCGCATCGAGAGAGTTCCGGGCCAGGGCTGCCTCCAGTTGGAGATCTACGTTCGTGAAAAACCTACGATCAGTGAGATCAACTACAAGGGCTTGAACTCAGTCTCCGTTTCGGACGTGATGGAGCGCTTCAAGAAGGAAAAGGTCTCCCTCAACGTCGAAAGCCAGTTCGACGAGACCCGCGTGAAGCGCGCCGAAGTGGTATTGCAGGAGATGCTCGGCGAGCACGGTCACCAGTTTGCCGTGATCCGCACCGAAGTCAAGACCATTCCTCCGGCACGCGTCGCGTTGACGTTTGTCATCAAGGAAGGTCCGACGGTCAAGGTAGGCAAGATCGCCTTCACCGGCAACCATGCGCTGACCCACCGTGAACTGGTGGCGGCGATGAAGAACCTGAAGCCCATCGGCATTCCGCACTCCATCATCCTCGAGAGCGTCTTTCCGCGCACCTTCGACGCCAGCAAGCTGGACGAAGACGCGGACCGGGTACGCGAAGCCTACCGCGACAAGGGCTACTTCAAGGCTCTTACGGGCGAGCCCCAGACCAACGTTCGCAACGCCGGCGGCATCAACCCCTTGACCCTGCATCCGTCGCACGGCAAGCGCGTCGATATCGTCATTCCGATTGAAGAGGGCGAGCGTTATCACCTGGGCGGAATCACCTTTACCGGCAACAAGTCGTACAGAAACGTAAAGGCTCTCCGTGCCCAGTTCCCTCAGAAAGACGGCGACTGGTTCAATGCGCGGATGTTCGGCAAAGGCATTGAAAATCTGCGCAAAGCCTACGGCGAAGGCGGATACATCAACATGGTGCCGACGCCGGTCCCACGGACCGATGAGGCCAAGAAGCTTGTGTACCTGGACATCGATATCGACGAGGGTAAGCAGTTTTATGTCTCGCGCATCGAGTTCACCGGCAACACGCTTACTCGCGACCGCGTTATCCGCCGCGAGCTGTTGATCGAAGAGGGCCAGGTCTACAACAGTCGGCTCGTCGATCTCTCGCTGCTGCGTTTGAACCAGCTAAGCTACTTCGATACGCTGAAGGCCGAGCAGGACGTGGAAACGCAGCAAAATGCGGACGCCGGCACCGTCGACCTGCTGATCAAGCTGCACGAAAAGGGCAAAAACTCCATCGGCATCAACGGTGGCGTCAGTGGCCTATCGGGTTCGTTCCTTGGCTTGAACTATCAGACCAACAACTTCCTCGGTCTGGGTGAAACGCTGAGCGTCAACGCGAATATCGGCGATCTCTCGCGCAACATCAGCCTGGGATTCACGGAACCTTACCTGCGCAACAAGCCGGTCTCGCTCGGTATCCAGGTGTTCGATCGCAAGACGGACTTCAATCCAGCGAAGAGCTATGCGATCACCAGCGGCCAAAGCGCCAACCTGACCAACGCGCAGAATTCGCTTCTCAACAACTACAACCAGTCGTCAAAGGGCGTGACGATCTCCACCAGCGAGGCACTGCGCAAGCTGTTCCGTCGTTCGGGTGTCGCGCGTATCGGCCTTGCCTACTCTCTGTCCAGCTCTGGAATTACGACGTTCAACCAGAACACGCTGAGCGTCTTCCAGACCCTGGCGTTCCGGTCGGGCATTGCTGGCGCAAACTCGTTGAACGGCATCGTGACCTCGATCGTGACGCCAAGCTTCAGCTTCTCGACCCTGGATCGCTCCATCGGACCGCATAACGGCAAGGACCTGAGTGTTGCCTTCCAGTTCGCGGGTGTCGGCGGCAATACCAAGTACTACGCGCCCAGCGCCTCCTGGCGCCAGTTCTTCCCGATGAAGGGCCTGAAGATCAACAAGGAAGGCCACAACGTCCTCGGCTATCGCGTCCAGGTAGCAAATATTGCTGGATATGGCGGCCAGGTCGCACCTCCGTACGCCCGTCTCTACGGCGGCGGCGAGAACGATCTGCGCGGGTTCGATATCCGCTCCATTTCCCCTTACACCTTCCTTCCGACCAAGGTCATGTTCAACCTGACGAACCCGGACGGAACCGTTGTCCCGCGCGATCCCACCAACCCAACGCTGGGCAATGTGCAGATCCCACTGCCCATCTATCGCCTCGCACCAATCGGTGGCGATACCTCGGTGACGTCCAACCTGGAGTACCGCTTCCCGATCGTCGATCAGGTTACCTTCGCGTTCTTCACGGACTTCGGGATGATCATGAACCTCGAGCCATCGCAGCTGCGTGAGAGCCCATTGGGCATCTCGGCGGTCAACAGCCCGCTCTACGGTTGCCCGCAGGTGATCAACGGAAACTGCGTCGGAGGCTATCAGCTGCCGCCGTTCTCGGAGTACCTGAAAACTGTCCCGGGAACCAACTTTGTTCCACGCATGTCGACTGGCGCGTATCTGCAGATAGTTATGCCGATCATCAACGCCCCGTTCCAGATCTACTACGCGTACAACCCGTTGCGCCTCTACAAGGACCTCCCCCAGGAGATCGTTGCTCCCGGCGCACCCGCTTGCACTGGTCCCGCGATCACCTGCTTCAAGGACTTCTTCCCGTTCGCGACTTCACCCGAGTCTGCGGCATTCAGTTACCAGCAAGCGCTGCAATTCTATGGAGCAGACTACGTCCTGCGCGAGCCGCGCAAGACGTTCCGCCTGACCATCAGCACCTCGTTCTAATCACCCGTTCCGCAATCGAACGGCAGCAGAAAAGAAAATATGGGTTGGCGAAGATCATCTCGCCAACCCATATTTTTGTGCCTGCGCTCTATGTCTATCGACCAATATGGAGAGCGTGCCAGAAATCTGCGGTGAATTCGACCAGCAGAGAGCTCAACGCAGACCCGGCGATCGACCCGGCGTACGCCTCGAGATTGTCTTTCACATTACGATTGGACGAAGGATAGTACGCATTATTCAGAGCCGTCGATGCAGCATAGCCAAGCAACTGAGCTGCATTGATTGTTCGCCGCCCGCTGTCGGTACGGGTGATCACCGGCCGCGTCGCAGCATACAACGCACGATGGAAGAAACTGTACTGCTTTCCCTGCACGTAATATCGGGGATCCTCATGCAGCAGCGGCGCAAAGACGGAGTCGGTGAAGACGCCCTGCGACGTGCCACGGATGGCGGCGGCGCCAAGCCGCTCGCCAAAGGCTCCGCTGTCCGTGCCGTAGTTCGGCTGGCCATTACGTAACTGCTCATATCCAGCCGCCACAATAATTCCGCTAAAGTTCTGGAGGCTATAGGTGCCTTGTAGACCAATGATCACCTTGTCGCGAGCCGTCAGCGTTTGAGCGCGCATATCCGGCATGATGTACTTCCTGTGAATTGGCGCGACCTGGTAGCCTCCGGGCTGATCCACAGGGATCGCATCGGACAAATCAACAGGATCGGCAGCAAGGTCCAGGGCCGCTGGTTGTGGTTGGGGCGCATCGATCTCAGGAACAGAAGGCTCTGCAGGCGTGGGATGCAACATCGCTGGAGCATCCAATGCTATTTCAGGAGGAGCCGTCACGCTCTGCGCCACAGCCGAGCAGGCGACCATACACGCCAACGGTCCAAGCAGCGCGAATGCCCTTTGCACGCGCGAACTTCTCTTCCTCAATGGTCCCAAACATTGAATTCTGCTGTGGTCTATCTGCATAGATGCGCTCAACGCTCTTACCCTACCCCTGTTCTTTTCCGCGTTTTCGCTCGTTCAGCGCGCTGCGCCTTCAGGAATAAAACGCCGTCTTTCTACGGACGCACACTAGAGCCACATGGTTGTTCACGCAATCAAATCCTTCAGAGTTATAGCGAAGAATCCGGCCAGGTATCGTCGTCACTTCCCGCGCGGGCCTCGCGAAATTACACCTGAACGCTTCTCGCCACCAGTAACCAGCTAGGCACTCGACGTTGACTCAAGCATCAACAGCACCCAATCATGAAGGTTGGATCTTCAGCGAAAGGGGCCCGTCGTTGCCGAGCATTGCGGAGAAACAGCTGCCGAGCATTGCGAACAAGCAGATGCCTGTCGATGCAGACCGACGGGTGCCAGGAATCGCCATCCACAGCGACCCACGCTCGACGCCTCCGCGGCGTTGGCCCATGTTCGCCGGAGCCACCTTCGTTGCGTTGGCGCTCACAACAGGCTGTCATCATCAAAAACACCAGGCCTACGCGCCCGCCCCACCGCCGTTGCGCACGCAACCTTCAGCCCGCCCGAACCGGCCCGACGAGACTCGCCGGGATCGCGAACCGGTCCCAGCACCCCAGGGCCGCCCGGAGTTTGTTGAGACAGGCATGGCGAGCTGGTATGGACCAAGCGGGCATCGCGCAGCGGACGGCTCATCCTACGATGGCACGGGCATGACTGCCGCACACAAGACACTTCCGCTCGGCACCATTGCCCGCGTCACCAACCTCGCAAACGGCGAATCAGTGACGGTGCGCATCACCGATCGCGGACCGTTCTCGCATGGACGTGTGTTGGACCTCTCCGAGAGCGCGGCTAAAAAAATTGACCTCTATCGCATGGGTGTCGCGCAGGTGCGCATCGAAGCCTTCGCGCCCTCCACCCCCACTGTCGAAGCCAAGTGGTGCGTGCAAACCGGAGCATTCCCGACCGAACAGGACGCGCTCGATCTCAAGAGCGCCCTTGCTCGCCGCTACGCCGGTTCCCGGGTCATCGAGTTCGCCAGCGCCACCGGCTACTGGGTGCGCATCGATCCGGTGAAGCACGATCACACGGAGGCCGCCGCCATTAAAGACTGGATCGGCACACCGCTGCCCCAGGTTGTGCCATACCTCGTTCGCGTCAACTGACGCTCAGTCCTTAGGCAGCGCCGGTGGTGGGTAGTACGGCACCTTCTGTTGCTCCTCATTGGCGCGTTTCACCGTGATGTCGGCGAACAGCAACTCCGGAGCAATCGTAGTCGCCGGTACGGTGCCTACCTGCTGCGCGATGTAAGGCTTGCCGCCGGCAGCGAGAATACCGCTGCGGATCGCGCGCTGATCGAGTTCGTCAAACACAGCACCGCGTACCAGCGTCCGCTTGCCGTCCGGAGATACGCGATATAGCAGCCGCGGCGCAAGCTCTCCTCCCAGCGTCTCCACCGAATACACGTCACGCCCCTGCTCTTTCGCGAGTGCCAGCAGCTTGGCACGCAACGCTTCGGCGGATAGAGGTTCGGACGACTTGATGATGATCACACCCGCGCGCGAATGAGCACTCTGCCCTAACGCGGCGCGTCCGTGACCGTTCGACTCCGGGAAATCCTTCACAGGCTGACGGCCAACCAGATAGTTCATCAGCTTGCCGTGGACAACGATATCCACCGGCTCAACCGGCACGCCTTCATCGTCGATCTTGTAGGCGCCGAGCAGCGCATGGCCTTCAAAGCTGCGCAGCGTAGGATCATCCACCACGGAAAGAAACGTCGGCAGAATGGGCGTCTTATAACTCGATTGATAGGCTCCCTGCGTGCGCGCAGACGTGCCGATATCAGGGCGATCCGCCTCAACGCTCGGCACGAACAGGCGATTGAAAACCTCCGCCGATGCATCGCCCGAGAAGAGCACGGGGCCGTGATAATCCTCCGCATCGACAATCGGCGCGTGACGCAGTTCATCGAAGCTGATCAGGTCGTCGATCACGCGCTTATTCAGGGCCGCGTCGCTCTCGAGGCCAGCTGCCGTGGTTGCCACCGAACCGTTGCTGCGGCCAAGGTTCATCCCATCGTCAGCCTGCCCGCCGACGCTGACTCCTTCGGTATATCCAGAGTATCCACGCCGCAACATCGTTCCATCGGTGTTCACGGTGTAGCGATTCACCACCAGCGCGCTGATGCTTGCCGAGCTGTACTGCACCGCCTCGGCGAAGCTTCGTGTTTCAGGCGACGTCGCGAAGAGACCACTGGCTTCAATCAACCGATGCTTCCAGTCATCGCGGTCCAGCGTCAGGGTTACCAGCGGCTCAACCAGCGTCGCTGCTTTCGCCAGCGAAAAATCATTCGCGGTAGGTGCGTTCTGGAAGGTCTTCAGCGTTGCCTGCTTGGTCGCATAGGCGCGCAGCGCATTCTTGTAGGCGTCGTCGGTCGCCGACCATAACGCGTACTTCAGCGCCGCTGGATCGCCATCCGCAGGAGCAAGCTCCAACGATCCGTCACCGCGCGCAGAGCTCGAGTCCGAAGTCTCGCTGCCTATGCGCACCTCCACCCGCACCACGCGCTGATGGCTCTCGCTCTCGCGCGTGAGCGCGCCGTAGCTGGCGATCGCGTCGTAAGTATGAATATCCTCCAGCCGATATTGGATGAAGTACGGCCGCAGCATGCCGGGAATCACCAGGTCCGATTTCTCGCGCGCCAACTCCTGCTGCATGGCGGTGAGAATCGGATCTGCAGGCTGCGGTACTTCCGCCAAGGCAAACGAACTGAATACAGGGAGAAGAAGCAGGGCGCGAAGTTTCATCAGCGGCCTCCCTTCGGCGAGCTCGTCATATTCGACGCTTCATCCAGGGGTGGTGGCGGGACGATCGGCGGCCGCGCTGTTCCCTGCGCCTGGCGCTGCGTCTCGATCTGCGAGACCAGCATCGCCGGCGCCACGGCACTCACCGGAATCGTTCCCGACTCCGCCCCACACAACCCGTTGAAGATCTGCGGCTGATCATCGGTCGCGACGATGCTGCGCAGCGCAGCCTGCGGTGTTCCCACGATCGACACGCCGCGCACCAGCTCGTCCGGCCTTCCATCGACATACACGCGATATACCACCAGCGGGATCACCTGGAACGCCTGTGGCGAGCGGCGCGTCGTTACCGCAAAGCCCGAGCTGATGTCCTCAAAGTACAGCCCGTAGGTCTTGCCCTGCTTGCGAGCCGCCTCCTTCAGCATTTGCCGCAGCTTTGCATCGCTCACCGCCTTGGTCGACGTCACAATCAAATTTCCTTGTCGCCCCGTCGGCATCTTGCCCGTTTCCGCGCGCCCATGTCCATTGGAGTTTGCGAATCCCGCGATCGGTAGCCGCGACATCAGGAACGTCTGCAGCACGCCGTCCTGAACCAGCTGCACTCGTTGCGCCGGCTGGCCTTCGTCGTCAAAGAGATAGTGCCCGCTCAGCGGAGCACCGTTGTACTGCGTTAGCGTAGGATCGTCCGCAACCGAAAGAAAGTCAGGCAGAATCGGCTTACCCAGCAGCTTGGTAAACGTCTCGCCCTCTTCATCGCCGCGCTGCCGCTGACCCTCCAGACGATGCCCCAGCACCTCGTGAAAGAATACTGCCGCGGCGCGCCCGGAGAGAATTGCCGGTCCGTTATAGGGCTCCGTGATCGGCGCAGTCCTCAGATCGTTGAGTCCCTTCGCCATCGCCTGGGTCTTCGCCATCACCTCTGCCTGACTCGGCAAGTGACCCGTTGAGTCCGCCTCAAACGTCTCGTCGCGGAACATGTCCATGCCGTCCGAAGCGCGCGTTCGTGCCGCGACGATCAAACGCGCCACATGATTCGGCGCTGCTACTCTCGTCCCGTCGCTCGACACAAAATAATCTGTCTCGTGGGTGGCCTGCAAAACTGCAGTGTCATAAAAAATATTTGGGTACTGGCGAAAAACCCCGGAGATCTCTCGCAGCCGCGACTCCCATGCGCTGCGATCCACGGTAAGCGGGGGCTGAGTCGGCAGGATGTCCACATGTGCCCGTTCCACGGTAAAGTCAGGCGACGAATCCTCTTCGCGCGCACGCACCTGCTGCTCCGTTTTCACCTTCTCCAGCGCATCCAGCGCCTTGCCATAACCACGATTGGTTGCATACCAAAGCGTCCGCTCAATGGCCGCACGATCGTCGGTCAACGGCAGCGCCATCGTCGTGAGCGCGCTGGTGCGGTGCGCATCATGCGTGTTGTCCTGCGCCGGCGATCCCAGCCGCACCTGCACATCCGCCGTCCGCTCATGGGTCTCGTTCGAGTTCATGATCGCCCCATACTGCGACGTGATCGTGACACTCTCCGCATCCGCCACCGAGTAGCTGATGAAGTACGGCTTCTGCGGCGGGATTTTCTCTTTGGTAGATGCCACCGGTTCAATTGCACTCCCAAGCTCGGCGATCGCGCGATGCAGCTCCGTTGCCATCGCATCCATCAGCGGCGGTTGCTGCGCAGCGGTCGCGCTTTGAGCGGGAGTCGCGTCCTGGGCCGACACCGGTGGAACCAGTGCAAACGCCGGCGCGCACAGGCTGGCGACCAGAGTGTGACGAAGTATCGTTTGGACGGAATCGAAGCGGGCAACAACGGGGCGGGGCGAATCGGGTGAGGTCAAGGAGTGGTCAACTTCCAGTCTGTGCGGATCATGGAGCGCGATATGCTTTGAGTGTATCGAATTGCCCGCATTTGCTGCTCATGCGCACGCCATCACATGGCGCAACTACTTAAGACGAGGAAGCTTGCCCGCTTGGCTACAAACGTGCAGACTTGAGCCACCAGAAATTCTCAGCAAGGAAGTCTATGAGACTGCGTCGTTTGCCCTTGGTGTTTGTCGCCTGTATTTTCCTTGTTCTCACGGTTAACCTCGCCGGCTGCGCCAGCGAAACGGCCGCCGAGCACGCCGCCAACGTCTACGCTGCGCAGGAACTGGCCGCCGCTCCGCCCCACGGGAACATCCCCGACTACTCGCTCAACCCCTCGGACCTCGCCAAAGCGCAGCACCTCAGCATCGTGCACGAAACTCTGCACTTCGGCGACGAGGCCTGGGGAATCATCAGCCTCCTGCTGCTGCTCGGCTTCGGCGCCATCGCCTGGATGCGCGACACCGCCATGAAGGTGACCGCCAACCGCTGGGCACAAGGCTACTTGTTCCTTCTGCTCTATCTCCTCGCCGGCACCCTCCTCAGCCTTCCCCTCGATCTTTACGCCCAGCATCTCTCGCTCCAGTACGGTCTCTCGGTACAAAGCTGGCCAAGCTGGTTTGGTGACCAGGCCAAGGCCTTCGCGCTCGCCTGGGTCATCGGCGGCCTGCTGCTCATGCTGCTCTTCTGGATCATCCGCAAGCTGCCGCGCAGCTGGTGGTTCGCCTTCTGGTGCGCCTCCATCCCCATCGTGCTCTTCGGCATCTTTGCCGCGCCGTATATCGAGCCGATCTTCTTCAAATATCAGCCCCTCGAGAAAACCAATCCGGCACTCGTCGCGCAGCTCGAGCAGGTCGTCGAGAAGGGTCACATGAACATCCCACCCGAGCGCATGTTTCTCATGAAGGCCAGCGCCAAGCTCACCACGCTCAACGCCGACGTCGAGGGCTTTGGCGCCTCCAAGCGCGTGATCGTATGGGATACCACGATCGCCAAGATGACGCCCGACGAAATCGTCTTCGTCTTCGGCCATGAGTCCGGCCACTACGTTCTTGGCCACATCGGCAGCACCCTCGTCTTCACCTTCGCCATCCTCTTCGTCACGTTCTATCTCGGGTACCACTTCGTGCGGGGCGCTCTCTCAAAATTCGGTACGCGGTGGGGCGTGAGCTCTCAAAACGACTGGGCCGCACTCGCCGTCCTCCTGCTCGCGTTCTCCCTTTTTGGAATTCTGCTTGAGCCAATTGAGAACACCTACAGCCGAATGCATGAGCATGCCGCGGACGTCTACGGCCAGGAGGCTGTCCACGGTCTTGTCCCCGATCCGCAGACCACCGCCATCGGCGCCTTCAACGTTCTCGGCAAAACCTCTTTCGCCGATCCGAACCCAAACCCGCTTTATGAGTTCTGGACCTACTCCCACCCCTCCATCGGGCGGCGCGCTGCTTTTGGAAAAGCGTACAACCCGTGGATTCCCGGAATGGAACCGAAGTATTTCAAGAAGTAGCCGGGCAGGTTTAGCATGCGCACATGGCTACTACTCCTGACTGCCTCTTCTGCAAGATCGCCGACGGTGTGATCCCGGTCACGCGTGTGTATGAGAACAAAGCTGTGCTCGCGTTTCCCGACATCAATCCACAAGCGCCTGTGCATATCTTGGTCATCCCCAAGCAACACTTCGCTTCACTAGCTCACACGTCCTCCACTGAAGCCGAACTCCTCAATGAACTCCTTCTCGCGGCAAATAAAGTTGCACAGCTGCAACACCTCGACAACGGTTTTCGAGTCGTGATCAACACCGGCCCCGACGGCGGACAGACCGTCGATCATCTTCACGTGCATCTGTTGGGAGGAAGGCAGATGCATTGGCCACCAGGCTAAGCATTCGACCAAGGTCATCAGAAAATGGTTACGAGATGCAGCACTGAGTAACGCACATTCTTCGTGCGAAGTAACATCACTTCGGCCACCGAGTAACTCATGAACCTTAGCGACTACTAACACTTCAAGTGTGGGATGAGGTCGAGTTAACTAGGTTGGTTCACGCTGCACAACCCGCTCGTTACGCAGCTTAAGCGTCGTTACAACTCCTGCGAGCGTCCAATGCGAAGTGATGGTGATGAGACGCGTATTGCCAGTGCGAATAGACAAGATTGTCTGACCGTTCGGTAATCGCCGGCCTGTGCGAATGTGGAAATTCTGTTGGAGGACACGCAACGATGGCATTGAAACAACCAGTTCCAGTTCCGCTCCAAGACACCACCGCTCCTGTCGGCGGATGGTCTGCGGGACATCGTGAGAAAGCCGTCTTTGCTGGCGGATGTTTTTGGGGAGTGCAGTCCGTCTTCCAACGTGTGAAGGGCGTTGAGAAAACTGTCGTCGGCTATTCGGGCGGCGATGCGGAGACTGCCAATTACCGAACGGTCTGCGGTGAAGGTACAGGGCACGCCGAGGCGATCGAGATCCTCTACGATCCTTCGCTGGTCAGCTATGGCACACTGCTGCGCGTGTTCTTTTCTGTCGTGCATGACCCCACGCAGTTGAATCGTCAGGGCGCGGATGTCGGCACCAGTTACCGCTCGGCCATCTTCTATACCGATGAGTCACAGCGTGAGATTGCACAAGCCTACGTGCAACAACTCGACGCGGAGCATATCTACCCAAAGCCCATCGTCACCCAGATCACGCCGCTCGTCGCGTTCTACGCTGGTGAGGACTACCACCAGGACTATGCCATCAAGAATCCGCACAACCCTTACATTCAAGTCTGCGACATCCCCAAGATCGCAGCGCTCGAGCAGCAGTTTCCCGATTTGTTCCAGGACTACGTCCGATAAAAGGCACATCAACTCGTCCTGCTATCCATACAGGCAAGTTTCATCCGCGTCCAACCGCCTATGCTAAAAGGTAGGTGAGCGGGCCTTGATCTCGCTCTCAAGACCATTGGAACGAATGGATGGACGAATGGGACTGTGTGCGCGACCAAGCTGCTTTCTGCCGGAAACCTATAGGTCGACTCATCAGACGGTGATGTTCAGCGCGATGCTGATCGCTGCGACGCTTTTTCTGCCTCCCCTAGCTAACGCGCAGACGGTCACGCAAACTCCTACCACTCCTGATCAAGCAGCAAAGCAGGCAGAAGCCAACCATCCTGCCAAGAAACCCGATCCAACCGGCAAAACATCGGAGCAGAAGCCACAATCCAAGGAAACTCCCGGACAAAACGGCGAAGAAGCAGCCAGCGCCACAAGGCTCGCGCTCGGGCCACTCGATCCTTCCACTCCTCCGAAGAACCTTCCCACCAACCGTCCCGTGATTGGCCTCGCGCTGGGCGGAGGCGGTGCGCCGGCCATGAGCGAGATCGGTGTCCTCCAATGGTTTGAAGACCACCACATTCCGGTCGATGTAATCGCCGGCACCAGCATGGGTTCCATCATCTCGGCGCTGTACGCCACTGGCCACACACCGGAAGAAATGAAGCAGATCCTCACCGAGGATTCCATCAACTCGGTCTTTCGCATCAACCAGGCTTACAGCGCGCAAAGCTTTCGGCGCCGTGAAGACAGCCGCGACGTTCCCAACGGCATCACGGTTGGCCTCAAGCATGGCGTTGGGTTCCGCAACAGTCTTCTCACCGAGGCCGGCCTCAACGAGCTGCTCGAAAAGCAGTTCCTGCGTTACAACGATGCGGTCGACTTCAACAATCTACCCATCCCCTTTCGTGCACAGGCCACCGACCTCACCGACGCCACGACCGTCACCTTTGCGCGCGGCTCTCTACGCGATGCTGTTCTAGCGTCTGCTTCCATCCCCGGCGTTTTCAAACCATTCCAGATGGATGGCCATGATTACGTGGATGGAGCGATCCTCGAGAACCTTCCCACGCCCGAGGTCAAAGCCATGGGCGCGAACGTCGTGCTTGCAGTGAGCCTCGAGCTCGCGCCAGTTGGCAACGGCGATCTCAATAACATCCTCGGCGTTCTGCAGCGTGCCTTTGCCGTAGGTATCGAAGTGAACGAAGCACGCGATCGAAAACTGGCAAACGTCGTCATCACACCCGACGTCGACGGCTTCAACGCGGGCAGCTATAGCAAGGTGTATCAGCTTGCTCAGCGGGGGTACGCGGCTGCCGAAGCCAACAAGGCAACCCTGCTGAAGTACTCGCTGCCCGAAGACGAATGGGAGCAATATCTGGCGCAGCGCAACGCCCGTCTTCACGGACCTCCAGGCAACGTTCTGCGCGTGGAAGTCGACGCTCCTAATGCCGCGGTCAAGGCTGCTGCCGAGCGCCTCTTCGCTCCACTCGTCGATCAGCCTGTGGATACAGACAAGATCGTAAGCCTGCTCTCGCAACTACGCAGCGACGGTCGCTACGATGCGGATTACACGGTCGGCTATGATCGCAACGTTCGAGGCCGCCCGATTCTTCTCGTCGACGTGAAAGACAAGCCTACCGGGCCACCTTTTCTCATAGCAGGCTTCAATCTCGAGGCGCAGACGTCGGGCGTCACGCGCGCCAGCGTCAACACCATCCTGCTCTACCAGGACCTGGGTGGCTACGGTTCAGAGTGGCGCACGCATATCGACTTCGGTTTCGCCTCGCGCATTGCAACCGAGTACTACCGAAAGATTAACTGGGCTGGATTTTTTGTTGCGCCCCGCGCCAACATCACGCGCACACCGTATTACATCTATAGCGGCAACACGCGGCTCTCGGAGCGTCTGGACCAGAACGCGGGGGGCGGCGCAGACTTCGGCTGGAGCAATGGAAGCACACAGGAATTTCGCGCCGGCTGGCAACTTGAGAACGTTCGCTGGTACGTCACGACGGGGTTCGATGGCATGCCCAACTATTACGGCAATGCACAGATCGGTCGGCTGCAGTACATCTATGACTCGCAGGACCGCGCGCTGGTGCCGGAGTTCGGCATTCGTTGGCAGACGGACATCGGCTATCTGTACGGAACGCCTGACAGCCCCAGGGCGCCCCAGTTGTTCAGCCAGTTCTCCGTATCCCACACCATCAGCAAGAAGAATGTCCTGCTGATGGATATGGAGGGAGGAACGATGTTGAATCGGGATGTCGCGCAACCGTTCCGCTTCACCCTTGGCGGGCCGTTGCGCCTCAGTGCAAGCGCCATCGACCAATATCGCGGTACCGACTACTTCCTGATCACGCCCGGCTATCTGCGCCGCATTAAATCTCTACCCGCACCGCTAAGCAGCAACCTCTACCTCGGCGGCTTCTATGAGGCCGGGCAGATGCGTGCACCCGACGCTTCCACCATCACGCAGCAGGACGTCTATTTCGGGCTCTTCGCAGAGACACCGTTCGGCCTTATCTCAATCGGTCCTGCCTTTGGAACGAACGACGAGCGCAAGCTGGTCTTCACCATCGGCAAGTTCTTTTAAAGAGTGCAGGGGATAGAGGATAGAGAAAATCTTTATCTTCTCTATCCTCTACACTCTAGCCCCTATCCCCTATCCCCTGTTTCTATCTCCCTGCGCTCAGTCTCACGGCCAGCCGCTCCGGCAGGTGCGCATCACGAATCGCTGTCTGCGATTCGGCGACATCATACGGCGTTCGGAAGAACGTGACCTTGGCCAGCGCCTCATCATAGATCGCGAAGGCGGCGCGCCAGTCTCCATCCCTCGGCTGCCCTACAGCGCCGGGATTGATCAGATGTCGCGAACCCAGCGGCACCTCCATGGTGTACTGCTCAACCCCTTCGCTGTTGTCAGGGTCATACGCTGGATAATCTTCCGCCCAGTCTTCATCGCATCGCGAAAACCCGCCTTGCAGATGCGTGTGCCCGAAGAATGCAAGCTCCGACGGCATCCTCTGCAGCGGCGACCACGCATCGCGCATCGAGGCGATGTATTGATCCTCATGCAGCGGCGAACCGTGTGCGCACAGGGCTCGCTCCGTCGCCTGGATGGGTCCCATCGGGAGCTCGCGCAGCCACTCCCGATTGTCCGGCCGCAGATTCTGACGAGTCCACGCAGCTGCCGCAGCCGCAACGGGATTGAAACCCTGCGAGCTGCTTAGACCGCAGCACACGCGATCATGATTACCCCGGACATGAATCGATCGCTGGGTCTCAAGCGTCCGCAGCGTGTCAATCACTTCATTGGGTCGAGCTCCGTATCCCACCACATCGCCCAGGTTCCAAAGCTGATCGAACCCTCCACCGATGCGGCTTCGCGCTACTCTGAGCACTGCTTCAAGAGCCTGCAAATTTCCGTGAATGTCCGAAATCACGAGCGCGCGCATAGACAACCAGTCTGAAGACCAAAAACAACCAGTCCGAAAATGATTAGACGCCCGACCGCACCATCGTAGCAAGAGGTCGGTCCCGAAGAGTATGCATCGTCGGCGCCGAAGCCAGAAGGTTACGTGTGTAGTCGTGCTGCGGCCGCGTCAGCACCTGGACAACACTGCCCTGCTCCACGATCTCGCCGTGCCGCATCACCGCAACGCGGTCCGCCACCTGTGCCACCACCGCTAAATCGTGCGAGATAAACAGCATCGACAGGTTGTGCTCGCGCTTCAGCGTCTTCAGCAGTTCCAATATCTGCGCCTGCACCGTCACATCGAGCGCCGTGGTGCATTCGTCTGCGATGAGCAGACGCGGTTTACAGATCAGCGCCATCGCAATCACGATTCTCTGCCTCTGGCCACCGGAAAACTGGTGCGGATAATCCTCCATCCTCCGCTCCGGATCCGGTAGCGCGACCTCACGCATCGCCGCGAGCACTCGCTCACGCACTTGTGCTCGCGGCGTTCGCGGAGCATGCGCCAGCAGCGCCTCTGCAATCTGCCGCCCCACCTTCATCACGGGATTCAGCGCCGTCATTGGCTCTTGAAAGATCATCGCAATCGATTGTCCGCGATGCCGCCGCATCGCCTCCTCGGGCAGGCTCAGCAGCTCCTCCACGGCACCATCCACGCGTAGAAATTGAATGCAGCCGCTGATCGCCGCACTCGGTGGCAGCAGCCGCAGCAGCGCTAACGACGTTGCAGACTTCCCTGAACCAGACTCACCCACCAGCCCCAGCGTCTCTCCCGGCGCAATGTCGAACGAGATCCCCCGCACGGCCTCCTGACCGGAGAAAGCGATCCTCAAGTCCTTAACGGCCAGCAGCGACGAAGCAACATTCTGTGGATCTACACTCACTCTTCGAGCATAGCGGATCGCGCGGACAATCTCGCGGAACGCTGTTCTTACTGAATCAACCGGAAGCTTCGCCATGGGCTGATCTCTACCGCGCCATGAGCGCCCACACTCCACACTCGCCATCGATAGCGGCCATTGGCATTGGCGAACTCCGCCATCACCTGCGTACGCAGCGTCGGATTGCGGTCCTCCACCAGGTACAGTCGCGCGTCGGACCACGCACCGCCCTCACCGCGCTGCCATTCCACCACCTGCAGTCCCGCACCACCACGGTTATCCCATACCAGCTGCGGTATCTGCCCCACATTCTGCCCATCCTGCGGCGAAGCCTGCGCAATACCCTTCACTCCGGAACTCTGCTCTGCGGACGTCGGCGGACTGCTCACCATCAGCGCCTGGCGCACATTGGATTGCTCGTGTTGCGGCATGTCGAGCGACATCTGCAGCACCTTCCACTGCCCATCTTTTCCTGCGCGCAGCACCACCAACGGATGCGCCACACCATACCCCCCGGGCGACGACACCACCACGCGCAGCGCAACCGCCGCCAGGCCGCCGTTCGCCGAAACTTCCGCCACCTGCACACGCACACCATCATTCGGCGCCGCCGTGCTGCCCGAAGCGCTGCCCATAATGGCCAGCATCCTCCGCACACCGCGCGAAGAGTCCATCACCAGATCCGGATCGGCCGCACCGCCCAGCGGATCGCCGTTGAGCAGCCGCTCCATGGCAGCCTTCGCCACCGTCGCCGCAGTGGCCTCTTTGCCAGCGAGACTTGCCTGCACGCATCCTGGACAGTCCGACGTTGGTTCGCTCATCCACAGCGCAAAGGCGCGCGCCGCCTGCATATGTGGCGCATGCATCAGAATCGCAACCTCCGGCTCGCCCTCGGAGTTATCCGTGACGCCATTCGGATAGAAGACTGCGGGCTGCAACATGCCTAGCCCAAAGTCCGTGTCCATGCCGCTCCACCACGCAGCGGGCAACGTTCCCAGCAGCACATCCGGATAGTCCACTGTCCCGCGCGCCCCCATCAGCCTCGCCTTCAGTTGGTCCGGATCGACCGCGATAAACCGCATCTGCAGGTCAGGGAAGGCCTCACGCAGACCCTCCTTCACCTGCTCCGCCTGCGCATTTCTCAAAGGCCCCTGCTGTTGGGCCGGCGCGACGGAATTTGCTGCCTCTGTCGGCGCACCACTGCCGTTCGTGTTTCCAAAATCCGACGCATTCTGCCCCACATTGCTCGCCGCCGTTCCATAGCGGCTTGCCTCGGTCCCATAACTCGCCGCGTTTTGGCCGGCAGTGCTGCCATTCTGCCCGTAGTTGCTCGCGGCCGTTCCATACCCCGCCGAATTCTGACCGAAGTTACTCAAATCCTTC
Organism: Granulicella sp. L46; assembly: GCF_009765785.1. Classification (GTDB taxonomy): domain Bacteria; phylum Acidobacteriota; class Terriglobia; order Terriglobales; family Acidobacteriaceae; genus Granulicella. The sequence continues at coordinate 53,705 of NZ_LMUT01000025.1, read as the reverse complement.
TGCTGATATCCAATGCCGTTGGGCTTTGCGGTCGTTGCGTTCTGATCGGGTGGTATCGAAGGCGTGCTGATGGTGCGGCTATCCGCGTCCACGCCATAACTTCCTGCATTCTGTCCGAAGGTGGAGGCGTTCTGCCCAAAGTTCCCGGTACTCCGCTCGCTGTAGTTCAAGGGCGTCGCATTGTGCAAAGCAGCAATCGCATTCAGATTTGACTGAGGCGGCCGCGTAGACGCCGCCAGGTACCAGACCACCAACGGCCCATGCCGCAAGGCGCCCAACGGATCCGGGTCCTGCGAGTACAGCGCACCGGCGCACATCAGCAACATCGCCGACGCGACTCCTGCCACGCACTGTCGACTCGTCAACGAATCCTTCAACCAGGCCTTCAACGAAACTTTCAAGGCCGCCTCCAAGACGCCTCTGCAGAACAAATCATCCTGCCCGTCCAATGCAGGATTGGACGCCCTGCCCGCGCGAATGTTTCACAAATCTCACCCATTCGTCAGATGCATCCGAGATTGCCTACGAGATCGTCCCATCCGGAGCGTGCTCACCATCATCTAAGATTCATGGGCACTTCCGCCAGTCAATTCCCTCTCCGCCTCTCGGTTCTCGACCAATCTCCCGTCCCCGCCGGCTTCACGCCCTCGCAGGCGCTGGCCAACTCCCTCGACCTGGCCCGCCACGTCGACGCTCTCGGCTACACGCGCCTCTGGTACTCCGAGCACCACGCGATGGATCTCCTCGCCTCCACCGCGCCCGAGATCCTCGTCGCCCGCGCCGCCGCCGAAACCAAACGTATCCGCGTAGGCACCGGCGGCATCATGCTCCCACACTACTCCGCGCTCAAGATCGCCGAAGTCTTTCGCACCCTCCACGCCATGTTCCCCAACCGCATCGATCTCGGCATCGGCCGCGCACCCGGCGGCGGCCAGCTCGAAGCCTTCGCCCTTCGCCGCGATCGCAAGTCCCCCGTCCCCGATGATTTCCCACAGCAGTTAGCCGAGCTCCGCGCCTTCCTCCATCCTGAGCGCTTCCCCGATCTCCTCGGCACCAACCACCCCTTCGCTCGCATCCGCGTCGCGCCCGACGCCCCCGGCGCGCCCGACATCTGGCTGCTCGGCTCCTCGATGTGGTCGGCCGTGACCGCCGCGCAACAAGGCCTGCCCTACGCCTTCGCCCACTTCTTCTCACCCATCCAAACCCGCCGCGCCATCGAGTACTACCAAGCCAACTTCCAACCCAGCCCTGACCGCTCCGCTCCCGAAGCCACCCTCGCCATCGGCGTCATCGCCGCCGACACCGACGCCGAAGCCCAGCGCCTCCACGCCTCCGTCCGCCTCCTCCAGCGCCGCATCCGCATGGACGACCGCCGCCCCGTCGCCACCCCCGAAGATGCTCTCCGCGAGCTCGATGCCCTACCCGCCGCACCCAACCCACTGATCCCCTTCACCGCCGGCAGCTTTGACGCCCCCGAAGATAACGAGTGGCCCACTTACTTCGTAGGCACTCCCGACAAAGTCGCCGCCCAACTCCGCAACCTCGCCCAGGAAATCCACCTCAAAGAAATCATCATCAACACCATCACCCACGACCATGAAGCCCGCAAACGCAGCTACTCCCTCCTCGCCAAAGCCATCGGCCTAAACGCCGCCGCCTAACCCGCAACGATCAGTTCTCCGACGGCGCCTCCACATGATCAACCACCATCACATCCACCACCGCCTTACCCTGCACCAAATCAAGCCCCAAATCGCCCCTCAGCGCTGACTTCAGCACCGCCGCCGGATCGGGCCTCACATCCGATTGCTCCATGTTCACGTACGGCGTGAAGTCGATGATGAAGTCGTATCGGCCCGTAAGCCCCGTGTTGTCCGTCAGCGGAGCATCCAGCGGATCCGACAGATAGTCCGCCAACTCCTGCATCGTGATCGCTTGCGCAACCATCCCGGTTGCGCTGTTTTCGTGATGCATCTCCACGCCCGGAGCCGATGGCTTCATCTTGATCCCACTCTTCGCGACGGTGAGCGTATACACTCGCATCTCTTTTTTCTCGGCATGGAACGCCAACTTGAACCGCTCCCTCAACAACGTCCGCAGCATCTCCTGCATTTGCTCCTTGGTCGCATGCGGATCCGTCTTCGCGGTAATGTCATAGCGCGCCCCCGTCAGCGCAGCCGGCCCGGTGATCAACACCTGCGGTTTCCCATACGCCCACTGGATACAGCTGCTGATCGTGACATCGTGCATCTTCAGCGTCCCGAACGCAGCCTCGGTCTTCCCATTACGCTCGAACTTCACTTCCCCACTGCTCGGCCGAATCACCGCAACGTCAAATGCGGCCTGCGCCGACGCAGGCTTCACGACTACCAAAATGCCCAGCGTTAACAGTGCGGACACAACCGCGCGTTTCCCGATTTCACTTGCAAGAGTATTTCTGGGCATATGTCTCCGTTCTTGAGTTGCACCGGGGTGTACGGCGAGCACTTCAACTTTGTTCCCCTCATTTCGGTGCACGGCGCTATGCGACCTCGCTCACGCGTCTCCCCGGCGCGAATCAAGCCCGCGAAACAAAGGGTCGCCCATCTCCGGTCGAACGGACTAAACTCATACCAAACAAATGATTCGCGAAGTTGACATCCTCATTGCCGGGGCAGGACCCGCAGGCTGCGCCGCAGCCTACGACCTCGCGCAAGCCGGCAAGCACGTTATCCTGCTCGACAAGCGCAGCTTTCCGCGCCACAAACCCTGCGCCTGCGGCCTCACCCGCAAAACCCTCAAGGCCCTCCGCTACTCCATAGACCCCGTCATCGAGCGCGTCTGCCACGAGATCGTGCTTCAATCCGCCAGCAATCCGGGTGCCCCACGTCCCGCTTCTGGGACATGGGATTCCACGAGTCCCCCCGCAGCCGATAAGTCTGCCGACGTGCGCGTCAAAACCCGCAACCCCATCTGCGCAATGGCTGTGCGTGAGCGCTTCGACAACTTCTGCCTCCAGCAAACACTGCTCGCCGCGCGCCAGGGCGGCAGCGTCGAACTCCGCAAGGTTGAACGCATCGTTGCCCTCCACGAATCCCCCGACTTCGTCGAGCTGGACGTCGCCACTCCCCGCGGCCCCGAAACCCTCCGCGCCCCCATCCTCCTCGGCGCCGACGGCTCCAACGGCCAAACCCGCCGCCTCCATCGTCAGGACTGTCACGGCGAAGCCCCCTCGCCCTCCGCGCAGGAGGACGGCTTCGCATTAGAAGCCACCGTCCCTTACACCTCGCTCCCCGCAACCCTCCCCAACGGCGCAGCGCCCCACGACCTCGTCTTCGACTTCGCGCCCCTACCCGGCGGCTATGGCTGGCTCTTTCCCAAGGCTGACCACATCAACATCGGCGTCGGCGCGTTCGCACCCGCGACTGGCGCGTCCCACGCGCAGCTTAAGCAGGTCACTCGCGCCCTTCTCCTCGACTACGCACAGCAAAAACTCGGCGTCACCGACCTCGCTCACATCACCGGACAGCAACTCGGCATGGGTGGCCATACCTACATCCCCCGTGGCCGCATTCTACTCGTCGGCGACGCGGCCGGCCTCGTCGACCCGCTCACCGGCGAAGGCATCCATTCCGCCATCGTTAGTGGCCAAGCCGCCGCAGCCGCGATCCTCGAATGCGACCTCAACGATCACCCCAACGACGTAGCCGCCGCTTACGCCCACCACCTCGCCCCACTCCTCAAAACCCTCACCTTCTCCCACCGCGCAGCCAGAGCCTTCTACGCCCAACCAGAGCGCGGCTTCAAAGCCATGCGCCTCCCCTTCATGCGCGGCCTCATCTTAAAAACCTACGCCGACGGCCTGCCCCACACCAGCCTAATCACCGCACTGGCAAAACTCGTCTAGCATTTACCGACTATACGGATACTCCTGCACCCAATGAAATCCCCTTGTCATCAGGGGATATCCAGCGTTCGTCTCAGCAGGGCTCGTTCTCCTCTGACCCCATCGTTTGGCGTCAGCACTCACTTGCATATAGAGCAGATGTCCAATCACCAACACCCAAAGGCAGTATCCCGCTACCCTAAGCGACCTGCGTTTCGGACGCCTTACCCAGACACCGCCCAGTCGTGCATCACGTCGTCGCAGAAAAAATTGGAACAGGGCCGGCACATCCGGCAGCAGGAGAAACAGCGCCATAAGAACATACAAACTGGAATACAGTTTCACTGGCACGTCGTAGCAGAAGTTCAACAAGGCCACGTTGAGCATAACGGCAACGGCCATCAACGCCCCCAGGACCGCCGTCCGGCGAAACAACAACAGAATTCCTGGTATGACCTCAACCAAGCCCGAAAAGATCGTGTAGGGCACAGAGAAACCCACAAACGTCCACATCAATTCCATCGGCGAGGAATCTCCATATCGCTCGTTCAGCACTCGGACGCCTGGCGGTGAAAACTGCAAATCGAATACCTTCGAGATTCCGTAGGCAAACAAAATACTGACCAGGGTGAAACGCATCGCCAGCAGCAACCACGCATACAGCGTTCGATAGTCCCTTCGCCATCCGCGCCGTGCAATTCCCCACTCGCCGATCGTACTCCAGATCGCTGCCCCTGCCGCCGCAAATACGAGTAACGACAGCATCCCAATCCAGTCCAGCGCAGTATCACCCGAACCTGTAGGATGACGAGTCGCCGCAACGCCGGTCAGGTAAAACACATGTGTTGCAAACCAATCCTCGAGCATCTTAGGAGGACGCAGCAATGCAAAGACCGTCCAGGATAGAATCCACCGGTTAATCCAAGACCCAAGCGATGTAACCTGCGAAAGGACAATCGGGTTGAACAGACAACAATAGCCCCAGAATAACGCTGCAAATCGGAACAATGCGCGCTGCCACCATGCCCAGGGTCGACCGATGTTTTCTTCGACGGTGTCAGTAGAAGCCACGCGAGATTATAGCGCGCCTGAATGAAGGATCAGCACCCGCTTGCCCCTACTCAAACCGCGGCAGATGCTCCACATCTCCAAGCGGCACCGGCTCGGTAGGCCCGCCGGCCTTCACCCACGCCTTCATCCCCCCGCGAATCACCTTGGTCGCGCAGTTCTCTTTCTCCAGCATCCGCGCCACGCGCACGCTTGTCGCCTCATGCGCGCACGAGCAATAGAGATAGATCTCGCACTCCGGCTGCATGAACTCGCGCAACGCCACCAACTCTTCCTTCAGCCGGCTCGGCTCCACGCGTATCGAGTTCTTGATCCGCTGCATGCCCGGATCGTAGTACCCGTGCGAGCGCACATCCGCAATAATCAGCAGCCGATCATGCGTCGCGGTGCGCATCATCTCGAACAGATCCTGCGCCGCCACCTTCTCCACCGCCGACAGCCGCGACTCGCGGAGCGCACTCAGCACCAGCCACAGCACGTATAGCAAAATAATTGCCGCCACCGTCGCCGCCGTAAAGTGCGCTAACCGTTCGACCCCCGCAATCACCATCCGCAAAACATGCGCAAAAAGATAGCCGCCCAACGTCCACGCACTCACATACAGCAACACCCCAAACCCATCCGTTAATAGGAAGCGCCGCAGTCGCATGTTTAAACTGCCCGCCAGGATCGCCGCCACCGTCGCCAGACCCGGTATAAACTTCGCAAATATCAGCACCCGCGGTCCACGCTTGTAAAACTGCCGCGCCGACGCAAACACGCATAGCTCGGGATTCATACTGAACCTGCAGATATTCGTCAGCATCCACCATCCCGTAAAGCGCCCGCCCAGGTACATCAGCGTGTCGCCCAGCAGCGCAGAACTGGCCGCGCACAGGATCACCACCCCCAGGTTGAGCGACCCGCCATGCGCTGCCGCACCGGCCGTCAACAACACCACCGAAATCGGCATCGGCAAACCGCAGCAAGCCGCAAAGAGCGCGATCGATGTCACCGCGTACCCATGGTGAGCAATCACGTTCAACAGGTTCATCTGTACAACTCCCAGGGGTCTTGTGTGTATACGTCGATGCTACGCCGTTGGATGCATCCCCGCCCACCCGCGTCACACCCCACTACCCAAACTCAGTGCGCCCGCGTACTTTGTGTGGCTTGCCGGATTTGTACCCCTCAATCGAAGCGAGGCAGGTGCTCCACATCGTCGTGCGGCACCGGTTCCACCGGCCCTCCCGCCTTCACCCACGCCTTCAGCCCACCCCGAATGACCTTGGTCGTACAGTTTTCCCGTTGCAGCATCCGCGCCACCCGCATGCTCGTCGCCTCGTGCGCGCACGAGCAGTAAAGATAGATCTCGCAGTCCGGCTGCGGCAACATGAACTCCTGCAACACCTCGAGATCCTCCCTCAATCGACCCGGATCCACGCGAATCGAGTTTTTAATCCTCTGCATTCCCGGGTCGTAATATCCCCGCGAGCGCACATCCGCAATAATCAGCAGCCGATCCGGCCTCGCCGTCTTCAGATGTCTCTGCAAGTCCCTCGCCCTGATCTTTTCCACCTTCGGAAGCCTTGTCTCGCGCAGCAGGCTCAGTATCATCCACAACACATAGAGCACAACGATCCCACCCACCATGGCCGCGGTCACATGACCCACGCGCTCCACCCATCCAATCGCCACGCGCAGGAACCGCGCAAACACAAACCCCGCCACGCTCCAAACCGTCACATACGCCAGGATCCCCAGCCCGTCGAGCATCAGAAATCTGCGCGGCCGCATGCTCAGGCTGCCCGCCAGCACCGACGACACCTCCGCCAATCCCGGCACAAACTTCGCTACCAGCAGGGCTTTCGATCCGCGCTTGTAGAACTGCTGCGCCGACCCGAACACGCACGCCTCCTGGTTCATGCTGAACTTACAGATATTCGTCAGCAACCACCAACCTGTATAACGTCCCCCTAGGTACATCAGCATATCGCCCGCGAGCGCGGCACTCCACGCGCACACAATCACCAACCCCAGATTCAGCGACCCACCATGCGCCGCCGCACCCGCCGTTAACAACACCACAGACAATGGCAGCGGCAAACCGCAACACGCGCTGAACACAACGATCGATGTCACCGCATAGCCATGGTGACCGACCAACTCCAGCAGGTTCATAAGCCACACTCCCGACGACTTAGCTACCGGGATACTATGCCGTTACCTGCCACCTGCGCCACCAATTATCTCCATCCGACACTTCTTCCGTCAGAACTGCAGCCGCACCCCGAGCTCCAGCTGCCGCTCCCGGCTCGTTCCCGTCGTCGACGAGCTCGGCGTCCCAAACGGCACCTCCGTCGTCAGCCCTTCGATGGCAATCGCCGCCGCATTCTGAAACACCAGCGGCGTAGGCCCCGTCGCTGTGGAATTTCCGATCGTATTCGCCGTCCCCACTTGGAACGCACGCGTCTCCACGCTCGAAATGTTCTCGGCATTGAACAAGTTGAAGGCTTCAGCAAACCCATTCAAATTCATCCCGTGTCCCAGCTTCACCTCTCGCCCCAGCCGCAGATCTACCTTCCCCCGCGGCGCCAGCCGCAGCGTATTCCGACCCACGGTCGGCAGGTACGTCGCTCCCCCCGATCCATTGATCGACTCACGCCCACCCTTCAAATACGTTCCCCCAAAGATCTTGTAGCTATACGGCGCCCCACTGCTCGCCGTCCCGATCGCCGACACGCGCCACCCATCCAGCACGAGCCTCACAGCCTTGGGCCCCTTCCTTTCATGAAGCGGAAGCGCCATCACCCCCGCAAACCTCTGCGGAAACTGCTGGTTCGAAAGCCCCTTGTCATAGCCATTACGAAACGGATCGAACTGCCCATCAAGCAAAGGTGTCGCCGACGCCTGCGGCGCATAATCGATCGACCGCGAATACGTATAACTCCCGCGCAGCTCCAGCTCGCGCAGCCCAACCCACCGTAGCCCATGTGCCTGCACCTCCGCCGTCACCGCGTGATACGTTGCATTCGCATTCGATACCAGCGCCGTCACCGGTCCAACGTTCGCAATCGGCCGCTGGTCATACAACGGCACCTCAAACGTCTCACCCTCCTGCAGCCCCTTGTACCGGTTCAGCGCGCCATCCACACTCTGCAACTCGTAACTCACCATGCCCGGCGATGGCGAAATATTAATGTCCGTGGCGCCTGGCAACTGAATCGCCATCGCCATCACATAGTTCAACCGCACACTCGCGTGATGCCCCAACCCTCGCTCCACCGCGAGCTCCCCGCGCTGCACCATCGGTACCCGGTAACCGCTCGCAAACACCGTCGCGGAAGTCGTCGTCGCAACCGCTGCCGGCGGCGCCGACGTGTAGGCGCACGGATATCCAAACCCTTGCTGCACCGCTGTTATCTGTGGACAGTCCGTGATCGTCGTCGGCCGTATCCGCACGTGGGTCGTCGTCGAAGACAGTGCCGTATCCACCAGCGCCGCCCGAACCGTTGCCCCCGGAATGTGGCTATAGAACACTCCATACCCCAGACGCAAAGTGAACATCTGCCCAGTCTTCGGCTTCCATCGCTTTGGCAACCCCCACACCGCACTCGGCGACCAAACCACCGCTAGCCGCGGCCCAAAATTATTCCGATCCTCGGGAAATGTGCCGGTAGCCCCATGGATCGCGCCTCCGATCGCCTCAATATCTTCATCCAGCAGCGGATTCGCCGTCTGCGGTTTCGGCAGCAGCGTGTAGTCGTAACGCAATCCGAGCGTCACCGAAAGATCGCTCCGCACCCGTATCGCGTCCTCCACAAAGCCCGAAACATTGTGCGTCACAAACTGAGTGTCCGTTGCTCCAAAGCTCTGCGTGAAACTGCGAAAGCAAAAGTAGTGCACCGTCGCGACAATACTCGGACAAGCTCCATTGGGGATAGGAGACAGAGGATCCGGAAACTGCCCCTCCACCAAATTAGTGTTACGAAGTTCAAACAAGCGGTGCCGCTAAATTGGTTTGGCATCAACTTTACGTACAGGGGCATGACAAAGCCCGAGGGTTTTCATTACAACTCTGTGAAATAAGAGTGTCCCTAACGGCCATCATGGAATATAGTCCTTGAGCAAGCATTGAAATCTAGCTTCAAGGAATCCTGTGAACATCTTCGCGCTAAGCAGAGCATTGTGGCGACAGCACTTTTACGCGGCAGCACTCCTTCTAATCGCATCTTCAACCCTGTCAGCTCAAAAGTCCTCAGGACTGGGCGCAGGTGCCGAGGACCTGACGAGCAAGATTAAGCAATTACGTCCCTCCGTCGTGTCTATTTGGGTGGGTGGAAAGAGAAATGGGAGTGGATTTGTCGTCAGCAGCTCGGGAGACATTATGACGGCGACACACGTCATTGGTACGCCCTATGCCACGCCACAAGGCACTCTAGCAGTAAAGTACGATACTAATATCGAGGTTGTATTCAGCGATGGCACCAGGTTGCCCGCGACAACTGTGGATGTTCCCGTCGACATCGCCGCATTCGACGACTCCGCGATGCTTAAGGTCGACCGAGTCACCCCAAACTTTTTAAAACTTAGTACCAAAGCTCGCGAAGACGGCACTCCTGTTTTGCTAATGGGGTTCCCTTTAGATCTTCCGAATGCTGTCACCTATACAGGAACCATCGCGTCGCATTACCAGCTACCGGCGGGTACCTTGAACGGCAAAGTTTTTAGCAAAAGTATGATTCAAGTCCAAGCTCCGATTGCAAAGGGCTTCTCGGGCTCCGCGCTTGTGGATTACAAGACAAGCGAAGTAATCGGAATCGTCGAGATAAAGATCGGAGGAATCAATGAGAATCTGCAAAACGTCGCTCAACAAATTCAACGAGGACAACAAAGCGGTTCGAGTGTATCCATCATGGGGGTGGATCCTAATGCTTCGCTTTTGCAGTTGATCGGCGTCTTAGATGCATACTTGAGTGCCGGTTCCGGATCTGCGGTGTCTGTTGAGCACATATACGCCTTTGCTCAAGGGAGGTCGGCTGAAAAAACACGGTAGGCATTGACTGAACTTGATCGGTAATTCTGAATAGGGATGTGTCACATCCGTGCGTCAATGCGGACTGTATCTCGGTTTGTGCAATCGATGACTGTGCCAGAATTCCGGTTCCACACCCGAAGACAAGTACGGCTGTCAAGAGCAAGAAACGAAGTCTCATCCTGGCTCGGTTCCGATTGCCTTTTTGAGTTAAATTCAAAGATATTTTGAGACTTTCTACCTTATGTATCACGGCCTTCGCCCTCCACAATCTGCTATTCTCTAGCCGTTCACAAAATGATACCGGGACTTTAATGACAGTGCTTGCGATCTGCTATTAGCGAGGAGACCTCATGAAATGTTCGCTGCTTATTGTTCTATTCACTTTACTCTTAGCCGTTTCGCCAACACATTCTCAGAGTGCCAGGCACGGCACCACATTTGCGGTCGAACGAACTCCCGCACTTGTAGCGATCGCGATTGACAGCTCTAGTTCGACGGTGGATGCTGCAACATCAAAAGAAATACAAAACGGTCCTATTTGCAAAGTGCACATCAGCTCCGCGGTCGTATTTGTCATTGCGGGGATCTACAACTATGATTCTCACAAACATCGAGTCTTTGACGTATCTAAGACAGTAGGAAGTATCCTCGCGTCGAAAGGCTCGTGGCAACAAAAAGAACCAGTGATGATAGCTGCTCTGACTACCGGTCTCGGCACAGCGCTCGCGAGTAAAGGGGTCTCCTCAAAATTTCCGGAAGGCTCCTCAGTACTCCAGGTAGCTATGGCAGGAGCGGATTCGAAAGTTCCATATCTTCACGCAATCGAATTCATCGTTCACTATGAGGGCAACAAGGGTTTTCTGTTTCCCAAGATTGTGTCCTGCCCTGGCATATGCCCGACTGGTTACAAGAACATAACCCTGAAGCCACCTGCTATGAGAATGACCGGACACGCTGTGGACGACACCACTGGCAAAGTCGAGAGCGACATCGTCAATGAAGAAAATGTTGCTACCAAGGAGCATCGCGACAGTGAACTTATGGGTCCAGTCCAAGTCGCAACAGTAGACTCTGATGGAGATTTTCGGTGGGTGCGCCGGCCCGCTTTTTGTCCGATGGTCCCGAACGACTGATGCGTGGGTCAATGATTATGAAGGCTAGTCGTCTATTTAGTGCTTGTCTCCTCTTATTTGGTGTATGCCGCGCTTACGCGACGATTATCGTTGTCATCTATACCCCGGACGGCTATTGGATAGGTTCCGACAGTGTTCGGACGTTAGGAAACGACCGCACTCAAACGGTATGCAAAGTTCACCTAACGAAGTTTGGTTGGCTCTTGAAAAGCGGGAATACAGTGGGAACGCGCAGCGACGGCACTTTGTATTCAACAGACAAGGAGGTCGAGGACCTTCTGTCTACCACGACGCTCGCGACCGAGTTTAAGGAGCGGCTCAGATTGACTTTTAAGCGAGACATTGAAGCTGAAATGGTTTACGTGATAAACGATCCAACGGTCACGTTAGACAATCTAGAATCCACACCCTTTCAGATCCCCTTGCAAGATGAGTTCGTTGCGGAGCTTTCAAGAAGCATCGTTCTGTTACCCTCAGACCCCACCGATGGAGGTGGCGAGCTCCTGCAAGTCGAGCCCATGGGTCAACCGGTATCAAGAAACTGGCTAGGCCAGGTGCAGTACAAATATTGGGCACCATCGGTTTCAGGATGGCATCCGATTCAAGACTTGAAGCCCATCGTGAATACGCCGAATGGAACCATAACTTTCCCCCCCTCAGTCCACATGTTTGGTCACCCCGTCCAATACGATCGGCCCGACGACTGGGTCCTGCTACACCCGCATGAAGCACTAACAGAGATTCTTAACAAGGCACACGACCAAGACCCAAAGGGAGTCGGGCCGCCTTACACAATCGTCCATGTCCGGAAATCGAAAACGCAAGAAACCGGCTATGAGTTCGTCGCGAAAGAGCCTTGTCCATCCTGGACCGAAGGGATATCTTCTGAGGTTGGCCCAATGGAATTTTGGAAAAACCCAATTTCACAGTGAAGTATGATCGTGCTCTCTTCCATCAGAAACAAGATGAGAATTGATGACACTGAACGCGTGGTTTGATGAACCTCTTCTTGGTGTCGACAAGGTTTCCGTGTTCACATCCGCTGAGTTCGAGAGGCTCATTTGCCCATCCTGCAAGCAATGGAAATCAATCGCGCCCGGTTGCCCGGGTGTGACCTGCTTCGCCCTGCCCGAATATCCAGCAGTCCACGCTTAGACAACCCAGTCTCACGAATCAGCACCGCAAGGGGCATTTCCTTCAGCACCGGCAGAATTTTCAACGTCCATTCGTCGCGGCTTTTGTCGACGTATTCGGTATAGATCTCCCCGTCGGAATGCACGAGGCCAGCATCCACGGACTCCAGCTGGTTCGATTCTTTGCCGATGAACCTAACAAGTTCAACGCAGATCTGCCGACGCTGAAGCAAGCCCACCGTCTGCTTGTTGCAGGGATCTCCAGTCGCGTCAGAGCATTTGGCCTCGGGATGGAATTCGTATTCGCACAACACATCTCCGTAAGTCTTGACGAGTGCTGTTCGTCTGGTGCCGCTGTGCCTGGTTGTCGTGATTCGGTAAGTATTGCCGGAGTACTGGTCTGTCCAGTCGTTCCTAACCCATTGGGCCGGGTCATTGCTATATGGCGATATGAGATGGAAGTGTTCTGGATCCGCGCCTTTCGGAAATCCTAGTGGCTTTACCTGGCAAGTCAGCAGGAAGTTGAAAGGCTTGATTTGGTCCGGATATGCTTTGTTCTCATTCAGGCTTCTCAAGGAATGGATAACAGCCGGACTGCTCACGGTGACTCGACCGGCGGCTGGGCGGTCTTCGAATCCCAAACTTTCTACGGGCAAGCCCATTGCTTTGTGGATCATTTGTAGCCAAGCCTGAGCGATCCACTGACGATCGTCACTATCAGGATCTGTGGGGTTAAGCAGATGGCCGAGACCATGCTCAGACCAACGATCGACAGGATTGTTCACACCCTTGCGAAGGAGCTCCGGAGCTCCCCGTTTACCTTTGAGAAAGAGCGCGTATCGTTTAGCCGAGATGGCCAAACAGTAGAGCTGTCTTTGCTTGCCCGATTTCGGATCGAAGTTGTCATCCTCGATCTTGAGGATCGATCCGAGGATGGCTGTCTGATCGTAAGGGTTGAGGGATGCAAATCGATCTCGAATTTCCTGGACTTGCTTCCAGGACAACGCTTTGATCGCAGCGGTTTTGCGGAGCATGGATGATCCGCCTGGACACGGAATCAGCCCGCCTCGTTCTGTGGCAACGATGGCCATCGAATCGGTGTCTTCCATCGCATAGGTCCCACCCTGATCAACAATGCACCTCTCCAGCAACGCGAGCATGAGCCGTGCGCCACCCGTGATCAGGGACGCTAGCGGAGGGAAATAGTATTTCCCAGGAACTTCGGGATGCGTCACGCTGCAGGTGAATGAATCAGAATCAATTCCATGACAGGTCACCGAGACCTTTTCATCGGATTCCTGCCGGTTCATCTCGGCATAGATCCCGTAGCTCGTGGCGTTTGCAATGACCTTCAGGGCCTTGTCGAGCTTGGCTCTTTCAGCTGGTGGCAAGTCCGAGCGTCGTACGAGTCGCTTACGCTGCTCGATAACGACCTTGAAGAAGTCTTCGCAGCTCGGAACGACGTCGATCTCACTACGCAAGGAGACGCTTTTCAAGCCAGTCACCTTGCCGACAGCTTTCAGTCGAAATGCGTCGACAATCTTTGGAACGTGGCCAGTTAGGAGAACCGAGGCGACGATGTCAGGGAGTGAATACCAGAGTGCAGTTGGGTTGGCAGGGTCGCTATAAAGGTGATTGACGCCGACTTGCCAGTCATTGCTGACTGCGCTGTACTTGCTGCGCGATGGAAGGACGTCGCCATCCGGAACGACTTGGACGAAGCCGATCAGCTGTGGCCACGTTCTGGGATCAAACAGACGATCGACCGAAATTTCCTTGAGCAGTTTTGTGATGGCCTTCTCGCAATGCTCAAGGACCTTGATTTCTTTGGCGGTGACGAAAGCCCATAGCCCCATGAGACTGTTCACGGTCGGATACATTGAAAGGAAATCGGTGTACACGACTGGAACCGGGATCTTTCGTAGATGAGCGCTCGCCCGACCTCCAAAGAAAGAAGACTGTGTATAGCCCAAATATGTTTTTGGGAAATCGGACTGACGTTCGAGGATCGGTTGAATTCCCATCTTGTGCAGGTATGCCTTACCAATCGAAGCCGGAGAGTAGGCCTTGGTTGGCTGAAGATTGATGGGATGCTTGTGATATTCAGCAAGCAGTTTCACGGCTAGCTCTTCAGTAGCCAGAGTGTCGCGGCGGTTGTAATCGATATATTCATCGTTGATCACACCGTGAGTGTGGATCGTCTGTTTTGGATGTTCCACGTCGAAAGCCTCGCATGCGCTTGTGAGCGAGTACCCTCTGTCGGTCAAAGAAAACGCCAATGTTCGGAGATCCAAGAAATGACCACGAAACTTGTAGCCCTTCTCAGGATCTCCCGATTCAGAGCCTTCCGGAATCAGATCGACCTCGTCACAGCTACTCCGCCCGGTAAAACCCTTCAACGCTCGTTTGCTGTCGACGTGCTTTATTGCGATCCGTGGCCGATACTGATGTTTCACCTCGTTGCCATTTGGATCTGTGTATGACCACAGCTCTAGAGAAAATCCACCGGCAAACCGTCCGCGAGCGGCAGAGAACCCACAAGCGAGTCGGGAGAGATCGAATGGGACGTTGAAGCCGACGAGCAGACAACGCTGTTGGTACACAGCCGAATAGAATTTCTTGAGAAACTCCTTCAGTGTGACCAGCTTCAATATCTTGTTTGCGGCATTTGCCGGATGAATCCACGCATAGTTCTCTAGGATCTTGAGATCAGCTTCCAGGAGATCGGGCGCATAGAATATCCCTTCCTCAAGGCATACACCTTCAACAATGTATCGATAGCTTCCGAACGTGAGCCGCTGAGTTGGATCGACGCACGTCTCCGTGTCGAATACGAGCATCGCATTCGGTAGCCGCCATGCCTTTCGATTGATAATGCGGGAAATCCCGGACGCTGGCTCTGCGCTGGAGGCCTCTGGATAGACGCGAACGGCGATTGGGAGAGGCTTAGGATTCGACATTGTTTTCACTTTCCTTTCGAGAATCGGTTAAGGGGTGTGTTTATCCACCATTTAGGCCCGCGTTGTTCTTCCAGGTATTGACTGAGCAGTTCCAGCAACTCTGCAATCCACCGCAAGACGTGATCGATGAGATAGAGAACATAATCAGCGAAACCACGAATGCTCCCAGCTGCTGATATGAGCGGACAGCCGTGGGGATTCTCGATTGTTTTTCGGGGCCATAACCGTTGAGCCTCGCTGAGCGCTCGGTGATCGTTCACGTCAGTAGGCACTGTCACCGAGCTATTATTCTTTCCTGCTACATGATGGTCGTCCAAAGTGTTTTTCCTTTCCTTTCTTCGTTGGCATCGCATGCACACTCCGGTGTTCGCGATGAGAGTTTCTATTCGTGATTCGCCACACACGCAGCGAATGTGCTTTCCAGCGCTTCGCGTCTTTACGGCCTTGCGTCGAGTGACTGCAAACGGATCGAATTGTGCTTCGTGCTGATTCATGTGGTCCTCGCGTAGATGGATTCAAACGACAACACACCGGCAGATCCCAAGTGATTCAGAGCAGCTGGATCGACCAGCAGGGGAATCTCTACACCACTTGCATCTGTGATCTTTTGACCGTGAAACTCTCTCAGCCTTGAGGTGTCACCGGTCTGGAGATAGCGATGAACTGCGTTCCAGTACTCACCGAGGAGACTGGCTTGCTTTGATCCGCGTACTGCAATTGATTGCGGTCCGTTGACTGTTGGGATCGAGAGGATTCGGAGAAGATTGTCGTTTTTCGTGACGACGTACTTTCCACTCTTACCCTTGCGCAATGCTGACTTTCCATACTTGGTCACAGTGCGAGGACTGACACGTGCTTCACGCGCAGCTTGAGTGAGCGAAACCCTCCCATTACGCATCTTCGAAATGGCTTCGATGACGCGCTCCCAGGTATCTTTGAAGGTCTCTGGCTTAGCGAGATATTGCGCTTCGTTTCTGGGTGCAGTAGGTTTCTTTCCTGCACGGCGGCGGGTGGCAGGCTTCTTAGTCGCTTTACGTTTGACTGATCTATTAAGGCCCATTTGCAAAGCTTGGCCCGGTGCACTCGGTTGTACAAGGCGAGCGTTTTAGCTAAGTTTTGCCTAAACTGGTGGGGGAGTTTTCGCAAATGGATCCTGAACGGCTCGCGAGACTGAGAATCAGGTTTGATGAGGTGATCGGCTGCATTAGCCCGGCGGGGGGGATTAGCGTGGATGACGGCATGGCCATCCTCGAACCTTATATTCGGCACCAAGACCCGTTCTTGATTGCGATCTTGTCAGCTAACTTGCGAGCTATGGTTCCAACCGGACAGGAGTTCGTCTCACCAGAGTTTTCCATTGAGAATTTCGAAAAGATCAGCACGAAGGAGAAGATCTTTTCATTGTTCGCAGCCATGCCGGACGAGGCCGAACCGGCAATTCAAGGTTTCTTCGACCATCTTCTAAAAAAAGCCTTGCCTGATCAGCGGAAGGATCTAGAGACATTAGCCGCACATCGTCCGCACGATCCGGGAGGAAGGCCGACGAAGTGGCCAAGCGAAGAAGTGTGCAGGGAGATTTGTGACAAGGTTAGCGCTCTGCATCGGGCTGGCGTAGGCATGGCAATCGCCCAACAACGTGCGGCAGACGAGCACGGTCTAAACATTTGGATGGTTCATAAAATATGGGGGAAGCGGCCCAAATAGTTGATAAAATGTAACTTATACCGGGCTCGCCAACTGTTACTAGCAGTCGACAAGCCCTAACAACCAAGGGAGGTTGGACTCCAATGGCAGCTACTCAGACCGTAGCGCAAGCTTCGCCGTTCCGCAAATCTGGCAGCGGTGTCCCCCTGCGAATCAAGCCAACCGACCGCGCCATCCCCAGTGTGATGCGACCGCGTCGAGGAGTAATCGTGCTCTATGGCTACGGCTCGAGCGTTCGTGTTGAGCGTGGACATTTGATTGTCGAAGATGGAATTGGGTCGGATCGATTTAAGGGCCGCTTCTCCCGGGTCGGGCACGGGCTTGAGCGGCTGGTCGTAGTCGGCGCTAACGGTATCGTCTCCCTGGCAGCAGTACGCTGGCTTGCAGACCAAAACGCATCGTTCGTTATGCTCGAGCGCGATGGAACAGTTCTAGCTACGACCGGTCCGGTGCGACCATCCGATGTGCGATTGCGGCGCGCCCAGGCGCTGGCGCATCAATCGGGCGCGGCTTTTCGAATTAGCCGCGAGCTGATCGATAGAAAACTTGCGGGCCAAGAGCGAGTGGTACGGCAGTCACTCGCAGATTTCACGGTGTCCAAGCTCATTCACGAAATTCGCTCAGAACTAGCTGAGGTCGAGACCATCGACGCGATCCGCTCAGTGGAACCTCGGGCTGCCAGAGTCTATTGGAAAGCGTGGCAAGGTGTCCCGATCAACTTCCCTGAAAAGGATCTGCCACGCGTGCCTGAACACTGGCGTAGTTTTGACACGCGCGCATCCACTCTTTCGGGCTCACCTCGACTTGCCGCTAACCCTGTGAACTCGATCTTGAATTATCTCTATGCACTATTGGAAGCGGAGTGCCGACTTGCCTGTGCAACCTTGGGGCTGGACCCAGAGATGGGTGTACTCCACATGGACAAGCCCACGCGAGATAGTTTCGCTTGCGATCTGATGGAGGCAATACGTCCCGAAGTCGACGCGTATGTGCTCAACTGGATCACACGGCAGCCTCTGAAAAGAAGTTGGTTCTTTGAGGAGCGAAATGGGAACTGCCGCCTGATGGCGGACTTGGCCACCCAGCTCGCCGAAACAACTTCGACCTGGGCTCGCTTGGTTGCCCCTGTCGCGGAATGGGCCATGAAAGAGATTGCCTCAACGACCCGGACTAGGAAATCCATTTCGACGACTCGGCTGACGCAGAATCACAGGCGCGCTGTATCCGGTGGGGAGGTTCGGCCTGAGCCCAAAGCTAAAGTCCGTCAGCCCAATATGTGCAATGTATGCGGCAGTGAAATTGCCCGTCGCCAAAAGAGCTGCCTCGCCTGTTCGTTGATCCCGTCAACTGAACGAATTACAGCGGTCGCTGCGAAGGGTCTGATCGCGTCCCATACTCCCGAAGCCCAGGCGAAACGATCGAAGAAGCATCACGCTCTTCATACCGCCCGCCGCGCGTGGTCAGCCTCAGATCAGCCCGACTGGTTGACGCAAGAATTCTATTTGTCGAAGATGCAACCCAAACTTGCCGCTCAGTCGAGTAGGGGGATTGCCCGGGAACTCCATGTTTCGCGTAGCTATGCGATTCAGATCAGGCATGGTCGCGTCGTGCCGCATCCCCGGCATTGGCAAGCATTGGCAAAGCTTTTGATGCTACCCAAATAATTACAGACGTGTATGGGACTTGACGACCTCAAACGAAGCGCTGAGCAATATTGAACAGACCCAAGACAGGCAACGGCCTAGGCTTCACCGCATGAGAGACTACGTATCGATCATCACAGCGAATCGAGACGGCGACGATGGTCTCATAGTGACATTTTCGGATGGCACGATAACGGGATACGTGGCGGAAGAGTTGCTCAGGTTGAGACCATGTCGAGAGGCAATCCCTCTTATTGCCGACTTATCTGAAACTACGAAGTCAGCAACAGCGGCTCGCCCGAGCAGGAGGAGCGTCGCCTAATCCTGTATGTCCAGGTTAATCCGTAGCTTCGCGGCCATACCCATCGCGCTCGCCAGCACACGCAAGGATCGTGCAGTGCGGCCTTGTTGGCCGATAATCTTACCTAGATCCGCTCGAGCTACAGTAATGCGCAGCGATGCTCCACCTTCAGTCGGGCTGCACTCGACGATGGCATCTTTTGGGTTGTCGACCATGAGTTTCACGCTCGCTCTGACTGCGTCCGTGATGTCGGTTAGCCGATCCATAGTCGAAGTCTAACTCCCGTCGTCGTTGGCCTTGGTGATACTGATCACTCAAGAAGTTGGCATCATGGGACAACCTTTAGGTGGTAACTCATTGACTCACAAGCTATCTGACCCTGTAAAGCTCGCTCCAAAAGCAATCCCGAAGCGCCGTAATCCGCCTATACCAAATGCCTCCGGTCTGGAACTCATCTTTTCGTTCAATAGCTCCCTGATCCGCCATCGAGAAGCGCCGCTACTGGAATCAAGAGAGAAATTCCTTTCCCACATGATGGCGCAAGGAACCAGCGTTCGACGTTTGCGATCTATCGGGACCATGCTGCTTCACATCATTCGATTAATGGACCTAAAGGAAGCGCGACCCGTAGAACTTTCCGAAGTCAAAGAAGGTGCCGTCAAATGGGCTCACGATATTGAGTTCCGAACTAAGAACGGTCATGCGAAAACGGGAAGGCACTTCACATACATCGCGATAAAGTGGCTGCGCTTTAGTGCTATGTACGTCACGAAAATAATACGGGTTGAACCGGACGACTCTTACGCTGAGCAGTTTGTGCACTTCATTCAGACCGTGCGAGGCATGGGCACGCTAACCGTGCGTGCCCATCGTCTTCGCGTTCGAGCATTTCTGAAGTGGAACACCGAGTGTGGACGACCTCTTGCAGCCCTCACATTGATCGACGTTGACGGCTATATCTTGCTCAAATTGGAAAGCGGGCATAAGCCCGCTTATGTCAGGTCCATTTGTCATTCACTGGTGCTGTTCTTCCAGTTTGGGGAGATACGAAAATGGACTCAGCCCAGAATAGCGGAGGGAATAAGCCGTCCACGTATCCCTCGAGTTGATTCAGCTCCCAAGGGGCCGGAGTGGGCGGATGTTCGGAGACTCCTCGATCACGATTTCGGGTCGAATCCTGCAGCGCTACGAGCATCCGCGATTACAGCACTTGGATCCATCTACGCATTGCGCAGTAGTGAGGTCGTGAACTTGAAACTTGGTGACTTCGATTGGCGCAACGAGATCATTACGATTCGTCGTTCGAAAAATGCCCGCGTCCAGCAATTCCCAATCCAACTGGAGGTTGGCAACAAAGTCATCCGTTATCTCAAAGAGGCTAGGCCAAAATGCAAACATAGAAATCTTTTCGTTTCTCTGAACCCACCTTACCGCGAAGTTGACTCGACTACTTTATGGGTGATCGTGGCGAACAGATTAAAGCTTCTCGGAATCTCTTCGAAAAACTACGGTGTGCATGCTCTTCGCCATGCATGCGCGACGCATCTGCTGCACCAGGGAACATCGCTAAAAGATATCGCTGACTTCTTAGGTCACAGCAATCTAAGATCCGTCAGCATCTATGCCAAGCACGACATGGAAGCTCTCAGGAGAATTGCTGCAATCGACCTGAAAGGAATTCTATGACGCTGTCTTTAGCGATAGATCAGTATTTGGTGTGGAAACGAGCTAACGGGTACAAATGCTGGAAGGTTGAAGGCGTTCTTCGTCAGATGGTGAAGCATCTTGGAAACATCGAAGTTGCCGATATGACACCCGACCAGATGCTTAGCTGCCTCAATCGAATATCAATTGCAAACTCGACTTGGGTGGGGAAATATTGGATGTACCGTCGATTCTTCGAGCATTGGCTTGCGCGCGGTGTAATTCGCACCTTTGAAATGCCACCGCCGAGAGTCAATCCCCGCAGGACCTTCGTGCCCCATGTTTTTACAACCCCGGAGATCCGGTCACTATTAGATGCTACAAAACGCAATCGGCGGTGGGATTATGTTGTGGATCAGCCAACGCTACGCACAATCGTTGTACTTCTGTATGCGACGGGATTGCCCGTTGGTGAAATCCCTACCATCCTCGAGTCGGATCTAGACCTGGACGGCGGATTCCTTCACATTCGTAGCGAACAACCTCACCGAAATCGGCGAATTCCAATTGGGTCCGACCTGTGTGGGGTTCTTCGAGAGTACAAGGCCATTAGGGCCGAGCCAAATGCCGGAGGCCCCTACTTATTTCTGACCAGGCGAGGTAAGCCACCAACCAGCGCACGCATTTCAATATCGTTTCGTGCACTTCGCCTCGCTTCCGGCGTTCGTCGTCGAGTTGGGAGTCGCCATCAGCCTTGCATTTCAGACCTTCGTTTCACATTCGCGGTGCACAGAATTTCAGCCGGTATCGAAAACGGTGATGATCTAAACCGCTTGCTTCCCGCCCTCGCTGCTTATATGGGGCAGGTGGGCTTGGGGTCGACGGCCCGTTATCTGGCACTGGCTCCGGAGCGTTTCAGGAAGGATCTCGATAAGCTCAGCCCACGAGGAGAATCGGGCCATTGGAAGGACGACCCCGAACTGGTCAGGTTTCTAGAAAACCTCTGATACAGGTCTGCTGGATCGCAATATGTGCTCGTGTGCTCATCCACAATGCCTATATAGGAATACTATTGAGGCCTCGTTGCAGGGAGCCACGATGAGAGTTGAGTTTGTGCATCAGATGCCAAGCGTGAAGGCAGCTTATCGAGTTGCACTCGAATTAGATGATGAAGCTCCCCGGTTGATCTTCGGATCCGGGATCATCCTGCTTATCCGACAGGACGGAACGCCGGACTGGTACTTTTATGTGGACTTGGAAGATCCAAGGGCAGAAGATAAAGGCCGAATCCTAGGCGTTATGGACAGGGCAGGTACGCGAACTGACCAGCGACTCGATGATCTCTTATTGAATCCACATCTCGGAGCCTGCTTCTCAGGAGATGCAAAGCGAGTGGCGGATGGTTTGGGAGAGCTCGTGAAAGGCTGAGTATAAGACTTACGAGTGAAGGTTTATGTCCTTCCCATGCGAACGACAAGGACGCTATAGTAGGCATCTCGAATATTTTGAGGGTTCGACCATGTCGCTGAAATCGATAGTCTTGGCCACCGCAATTTTCCTCTCAACTCTATATCCCGCCTATGCAAACCCAACTCCTACTCCTCATTTTCGTACGGAGCAAGAGGCCCAGCAGCACTGTCCACGAGATGTGGTTGTCTGGGTGAACACCAAAACGGGCGTTTATCACCTAAAAGGAGAGCGCTGGTATGGAGCCACCAAAGACGGTGCGTATGTATGCCGCAATGAAGCGGATGCCGAGGGCGATCGAATGACCAGAAATGGCCAGTAATATCCAGGTCCCTACGGCGAAGTTATCGCTAGTGGCATTTCGCAACCGACTCGCCGGAGATTATTGAGTGCGCTTCTATAAGTTTCGTGCAGTCGGCAAAGATCTAGTCGGGGATCATTCACTCGATGCTTTGCTAAAGTCCTACGCTGTCTTTTCAAGCAGAACAAATTTCAACGATCTCTTCGACAGCAAAATTCATACTCCACGCCCCACCCCTGGGCAGATCGAAGACTTGCTTAAACGTTCTGGCGTCAAAGGTTCTACAGACTCAATGAAGAGTTGGGTGTCTTCAGGCCAATTCACCCCTCTTGGATTATCCGCGCTTGAGAGCTTCGAGGGAGCGTTCAATGAAACGATCGATAGTTATCCCATATATTGCGTGAGCACATCCAACAACTACGATCCACTGTGGGCCCATTATGCAGCGTCTCATACCGGGTTCTGCATAGAATTTGAATTCCCAGGCGCTCAACCAACCCAAGTCCAGTATCGCGACCAATTGGAAACGATTCCGTTGCTCGACTTCCTCTCAGCCTTTTATCAGTTTGGATCGACAGATCGCGGACTCGGCAATCGCATTCTTGATGCGTTGCATGTGAAACTCAACCGTTGGTCAAGTGAAAATGAATATAGATTGATCGCAGGCAACGAGATTGGGAAGCTGCCTAAAGGTTCCAAATTTATGAAAGTTCCATATGACCCCACATGGGTCAAGGCAGTCATCTTTGGCTGTCGCACGTCCGATGATGTCAAGGCTTATATAAAGAATAACCTTCCCTTCTCGACAGAGTTCAAACAGGCCATTGCAGTGAAAGATCGCATCGAATTGGTTTCCGAAGCCTGAGGCTTACGAGGTCGAGTTCGAGCCTTCCGGAGCTGTTGTACTCTCGCACGAGGCCTCCCATAGGTATTCACCGAATGTATCGGGAATGACTCCATCCCATACGCCAGAATCCTCCTTGTTCTTGAGATTTCCATCCCTGTCGTAGGTATAACTTGATGCTTGCTTGATCCGCCGCGCATCGCAGCCGATCGAGAAATTTATGACGGAAGTCGCACCAGATTTCTCAACTTTCTTCACCCAAAGATTAGCTGTTTTATCTGCGATGCTTGACGTCTTCACGTCCAAAAGATAGTTATCGAATCCCAAACTTCTCCACCGCTCCAATGAACTCGCCATGTTCGGTACACCTTCATAGATTCGCCTGAAATCCCTGAGTGCCAACGGGTAGTTCTTGCTTTGCAAATAGGAGTCGCCGCGCTTCTCATAGAGATTGCTTAAGATGAATGACACCTCCCATGACGACTTCTCTCCCGATATCAGCTTATCGAAATCTTCTTCCTTTTCAGTTGGCGCGAAGCCCTCATACAGTACGTGCAAAAAGGCCTTGTCAGATAGATAGTGGACCTCCGGATAGAGAGAACGTGTCTGAGCGAGAGTCATCAGGATTAATTGTCTTCCTAATGTGAGGCTGATGGCATTGGTGTAGTCATCGATCGCCTTCGAGATGTCCTTTACTGCGAGGTAAGCGTCGCCTCTATTTTCGTAAAGATCATTGAGATATACATCCCCAGTCTTCAATTTCAATTGAATCGCATCCCCGAAATCGCTGATAGCGGAGTAATAGTTATGATTGTCTTCGTATGCAATCCCTCTGTCAGCCAAGGCAGAAGAGTTTTCAGGCTCCCTCTTGAGGACAACCGTGAAGTCCCGAACTGCTTGAACTTGATCCTTAGCCTCAAGAAACGCCTCAGCTCTTCCCAGATAAGCCAGCGTTAGTCCGGGGTCTCTTCGAATAGCATCGGTAAAGGCTGGAACGGCTTTGAGATACTCGACTCGCCTTTCCTCAGGCGATCGCATACTCTTCTCAGAAAAAAGTGCCATCTTGGTCTGGATGTCCCCGAGAAGGTATTCAGGCACCGCTGACCGAGGGTTTATTGACGCGGATTTTCGATACTGTTCTATCGCCTTCGCGAAAATGGCTTGATCTGTCAGATTTACGAGTGACGAGTAGTAAACACCACGTATCAGAGCTACTCGCCAATCGTTCGGTGATGCGTTGGCCATCGTGTCGAAATCGGAAAGTCCCCAGGTACACAACGATGCGTCATTCTGTTCGATCTTTCCGGTCTTGCTTTGTAAAAGATCGTTCGTATTTTTAAGGTTGTGAGCAATTGCGTCGGCGAGGACGGCAATTGCTTCTTTAGGCCTGTTTAGGCGGAGATCGGCTTTCGCTAGAATAGCTACGGAATTGGTTCCAAAGTTTAGGGTGCCGGACGGCAACTTAAGAGCGCGATTCGCATCTTCGGAAGCCTTCTCGATATCTGGCTGAGCCGCTTCGCACCCATATTCAGAGGCTCTCAATGCATATCCCGAGCCGACCGTGGGGTACTTGGAGATGAACTCGGAAATCGTTTTGACGGATGCTGCTTCGTCCTTCGCGTCTAGTTTGGCAACCGCACTCAAGAGAGCTTGTTCGTTCGGCGTGAGTTTTGATGGGGGCTGAAATAGTTCGGGTCGGGTCAACTCAGCGGGCAGTCGCTTAGCGATGGCAGATTGAGAGCTAGCGCTGGAGGAAAGCAACGAAAATAGAATGGCACAGGTCGCGACTGATTCAAGCGGCGAACGCAAACACATGGAGAACCTCAGCGTGTTGAATACCAGAGTACAGTCTGCGACAAGTCTGGAGGAAGTTTGGTAAACGCAACTTTTTCGTTGAATCCATTTGCAAGATCAGTTTAGTGTTTTGATTCAATGGGGCAGTTTCCAAGCCCTCTGTCTCCTATCCCGACAAGCTCCATTGGGATACGCATGCACGCTGAACGTGTAGTCCGTAATCCAATCCACCAGCCCGCCATCCTTGCCATTGGTCGTCCCACTGTCATAGCTGAACGCGCCCTCCTCCGCGCTCAGCGTGTCGATCCGATCATGTATCCGGCTCCAATCCGCACCCACAATCAGCACATGCCGTCCTATGTGCCACTGCAGCGTATCTGCCAGCTCCAGCCGCGTCTCATCCGGATACGCACTTCTTCCCCCTGTCGCTCCCGGCGCCAGGCTCGACGGCGTTCCAAACGAAAACCCATTCGGCGCAATCGATACCTGCGGCGCATACCCATATGGTCCAATCGCCGGCTCCTGCGGCAATGGCGCATGCGGTGTCTGGTAGTCCAGGTCATGCGCAACCTGCCCTCGCACCTCGTTGTTCAGGTTCTTTGAAAAGCTGTGCAACCAGCGTCCACTCCCCACATCGACATGCACCACGCTATCGCCCAGGCTTCCCGTCCCGCGCGCCACCACTGCATCCGAAGCCTGTCCCAGCGCTGCACCCGACGGCGAATCAAACCGATTGCCCGCGTAGCTCGCCGTCAAATGGTCTCTCACAGTCGGCGACGCATCAAGCCTCACCGTCCCCATCACCCGATACGCATGCCGCTCCGTCGTTCCCGTCAGGCTCTCCAGGTACTCCAGCGCCGCATTCGTTGCTGCGCCATCGACGCCGCGATTCGCCAGCAGCGCCCTTTGATCATCCGACAAGTTGTAAAAATTCGCTGTTGCCGGAGTCGACACAATATGATCGTCACGCAGCACCGCCTCCACCGACGCAAACAGCGAAAGCGGCTCGCGGCCCTCCATCTCGCGTTGAAACCGCGATCGCCCCCGTCGAGACTTCGCGCCGCGACTCTTCCCCAGCGGTACTCCCACCGACCCACCAAACTGGAGCTGTGATCCCTCGGGCTTCACCACCTCACTCATCGCCACGCCATTGTTGTAGTCCGAAGCAATCGAGAACGGATTGGTCGCCGCCCACGCACTCTCGCGTGCCCGCACGAACGCGGCTCCATGCAGCACCGAACTCGCCTCGCGCGTAATCACCGCCATCCCGCCTACCATCCCATACTGCGCAGAGAAGTTTCGCGGCAACACCCGAAAGCTCTTCACCGATCCCTGGTTATAGCTCGCCCCCGAACTAGCGCCGCCGGTCGCTGATCCCCTCGGCCCCGCGCGAAAGCTCTGATCCCCCGACAGTCCATCCAGCGAAAACTCTCCCTGCGTCGACGACAGCCCCGCATAACTCAGCCCCGTAGCCGTCGCTCCATCCCGCGCGCTGACTCGGCTTGCCGGATCGCCCTCATCATCGCTTGCACTCTCAACCGTCTGTGTCGCCGAAGTCTCTTCACTCGACTCGGAGTCCAGCTCCAGCAGGTCCTCCCACTGCCGCGACTCCAGCGGCAACGAGTCCAGTTGCTTCGCCAGATCCAGCGCCGCCGGATCATACGATTCCCCACCGAGTCCAGTCAACGACAGCCCCGGCACACCCGCCTGCGCACTCAACCGAGGCGCACCCAGCGTCAGCGTCACCTCGTCAAGATCTCCACCCTCCAGATCGAGTCGCGCAACCGCAATCCCTCCGATCCCTCGCTCGCCCTCCATCCGCGACGTCGCCCTCAACTCATACTCCCCCGGCGGCAACCGCAGCAGCAGAAAGTCTCCCTCGCTATCTACGTTCACATCGCGTTCCACGCCCTGGTCCGGCGACGTCAGATGCACCCGCAAATCTCCCGCCAAGCATCGCTGCGGATACGACCCACATACCGCCGAGACGTGCCCGCGAATCGCACCATCCACCGGTCCCTGCGCCCACAGCCGCATACTCACCGCCGTCACTCCTGCGATCAGCAACCACCGTACGCAGTCACGCACACGCAGTGCGGCATGCGCGTGTGACACCGCGCAAACGCGACCACACACGCGACCACACACGCGACAAAGACGAGCAGGTTTTTGCTTGGATTGCGCAGCCGAAGCCGCGACGCAGCGAGCCAGAAAAACCACAGCCGAACTCCGCTCCGGGGAAGGCCGGAGCTCCTGAAACGCAGAGGGGAGTGACCGAACATGTGTAACCGCCTGGGCAGACAGGCGATCAAAAGATAAGAAAATCCAAAGAGTCTAGATCAACAAAATCCGTAGTCCGTAGACCAACGAAATCCGTAAAGTCTAAAACTATAAAATTCCGTGTACTTCGAGCCTAACGAACTACGACCAATATGGGAAGCGAGCTGGGATTCCCATTTCGGGAATTAAACCATCGTCATGCACTCATAGGCCTTGACCAACGCACCCGCCTTCGCAAAAAGAATGGGCGGCAGCCGAAGCTGCCGCCCACGTACGGTTTGTACGTTGAGTTAGAACGTCACGTGCAGCGCCATGGTGATTGCCCGGTTCCCGCCAATCGTCCCCGTGACCGACCCAAAGTTCGCGCCGTTGTTCGGGCACGTTCCGCTGAGGTCGGCGCCAAACGCGGTGCAGGATCCCTGACCCGGATTGAGGGTGGTAGGAATCGTGGTTGTCTTCCCTGAACCATTGAAAATCGGCTTCTGGTCCAGGTTGGTCAAAGCAGTCTGTTGATCCGCCGTCGCCGGACTGGTAGCAATTTGTCCGAACCCCAAAAAGCCCGCCGCGCAATTGTTGTCTTCGATCGCATTCGCCGTGGTCGAACAGGCAAAGCTCTGGCGAATCTGCGTCTGGTTCTGCGGGATGTCCAGGCTGGTGGTGTTGAACAAGTTGAAAATGTTGAACTCGTACTGAATCGTGATCCGGTCACTTACACGGAAGTTCTTGCGGATTGAGATATCCAGGCGCTTCTGCATGGCCTGCCGGAAGATGTTGCGCTGGTTCCCTGGCGAGAAATCCGTCTCGTAGATGTCCACCGGATCGCCTTCATTACCTTGTGCCGCGGTCGGAACGCCCTTGCTGCCTGGCGCGAGGTAGTTGATGGCAATATCATCCGGGTTGACCGTCGGAATGTAGTCGCCACCCGTACCGCGGAAGTCGCCCGGATTGCCGGTCAGGCCGGATGTCTTCGCTGCCTTTGGATTCGCGATCGGGAGGACGGGGTTCATCAGCGTTGGGAAATTGCCGAAATACGCGCTGCCCACTGCACCATAGAATTCATATAGTGAATACGGCTCGCCACTCTGCACAACCGCAAGACCCGTCAAACTCCAGTCGTTGACAAAATAAGACATGACGGAATGCTCCTTGGCGAAGTTTGGAAGCATCGCCTGGAAGTTCATCGTGAACGTGTGCGTGCGATCGAAGTCAGACGATGCGTACGACTGATGCAGATCATTCGGGTTGTTGCCCGTGAAGAACAGACCAATATCGCTCTGCTCGTCGAGCGCATGGCCCCACGTGTAGCTCACACCGCCTTGGAAGTGATGCGAGAGCCGCTTCTCCACATGAAACTGCAGTGAGTCATACGCTGAAGTTCCTACTGATTTGAACAACGCCGCGTTGGGACTGAATCCAACATACGGAGCGCGGAAGTCCACGTTGCCACCGTCTTCCGTGTCCCACGGCTCACTGCCAATCGGCGCATAGTTGTAACCAATAAATGAGTTTTGGTTGAGGACTTCAAAGCCATACGTGTCCGTCTCACCATGGATCGGGTTCGTTGCCGTCGCAAGGCCCGGCTCGTTGAACGGAATAGGAATGATCGAGTGGCGACCGCGGTTGCCGCTATAGCCAATCGTGATGGCCAGATCGTTGGTCGGCTGCCACTGGATGTTCAACGCAAAATTGACGGTGTACGGCAGCACGTTGTTCTTGTCGTACGCGCCAAAGTTCAGCGCGACCGAGCACGTATAGTAGGTGGAATTCTGTTGATTGTTGCCGCCGCAATTGGGGCCCGCGCCGGGCGTCGTGCCCGTCATCCCATTCAACGTATCCTGCAGCGCTATGTTGATAACGCCAGGGTCTGAAGTCGGGGGTGGGGCAGCCGCATATGCGCTGCCGATCGGATCCGCCAGAGTCGTTCCCGCGCCAATAATGTAGCTGGCTAACGGTGACGACTCGGTCACACCAAACGGCCCACCGTTGCCGCTACCCGCGGGCTGAGACAGATAAGTGAATAGCTCGCCGCGATCGTAATACATGCCCGCGCCGCCGTTGATGACTACCTTGTTGCTCAGCGCCTTTGGCGTATAGGCAAAGCCCAGCCGCGGCGAGATGCCCCACTGCCGACCCGTCAACGTTGAATTAGACGTCCCCGGCGTCGGG
Source organism: Granulicella sp. L46 (assembly GCF_009765785.1). Lineage (GTDB taxonomy): Bacteria > Acidobacteriota > Terriglobia > Terriglobales > Acidobacteriaceae > Granulicella. Next base: position 24,385 of record NZ_LMUT01000025.1, on the reverse strand, counting down.
TGGTACTTGTTATTGCCTGCAATCACAAAGCCGGCATTCTCTACAGTGAAGCCAGTCGTCGAAGTTCCCGTTACGTCATAAGCGCTCGGATCGAAGTTGAACATGTTGCCGTACTTCTCCGTGAGCCCGCCATGATAGTCGTAACGAACGCCCGCCGTAATGCTCAGGTTCGGCAATGCCTGCCACTTGTCCTGCACATACCCTGCGATCTCATTGGAACGATAGTAGCGGTTCGCATTGTTTCGCGGTGTGCTGCACTGTGGGGCCACGCAGTCTGATTCGAGAATCGCAGAGCTCTTTGACTGATCCTCCAGGAAGGTCTCGAAGTTCTTTGTCTTGATCTGCGCAATGCCCGTCCGGTTATTCTTGATGTTCAGCTGCGTGTAGCTATACCCGCCGCCAGCGACGATCGTATGCTTGCCCAGCGCGAAAATCACGTTGGTCGAGGGGTTGATCCGGTTTTGGAAAAAGCCGGTGTTCACAAACGCGCTATCCGGCCCCGTCGCCAGCGAGGGCGAATCCGGATTATCATACGCAAACTCCACTAGATCCAGTCCAGCCAGGCCAGGAGCATACTCTCCGGGCGAGCCTTCCGAAGCAACGCCATAGTTCGCGCCGAGCGCTGGGTCCGGTGGAAGAGTCTGCCGGAAGAAGCTGTACGATCCCATACGATCGAAGCCCAGCCGCTGCTCCCAATTGATCTTCGACCCGATCGTGATCGTGTTGTCGAGAGCGAACACCTGCGCGCCATTGCTCTGCGTCACAGGAAAACCGCCCGTCTGCGAAAACCCGTACGGCTTATTTACCGGATCGTTCTGGTAGTAATACTTTGCCGATAGTCGGTCGGTCTTCGTCACGTCGTAATCCACGGCGACGTTCGCCTGGTCGGCAACCAGCGTCGAGGTGCCAAGCAGCGTCACGTTCGGCACGCCATACTGGATCGCCTGCCCCGGAGCCTGGTTCGACGGAATCAGGTATTGCCCATTAGGCAGCTTGGCATTCATCAGTGCAGTGGCGATTGGCCCAATCGGGCTGGTGAAACTACCTGAGCCCTTCCATGAATTTGCTGCAGCTTCAAGACCCGCAGTCGATCGGTCGTCCGTCAGATCCTCCGGCACCGTCATCTGTGAGAGCCCAGTTGACTGATCGCTGTTATACCGGTGCTGATACGCCACGAAGAAGAACAGCTTGTCCTTGACAATAGGGCCACCGAGCGTGAAGCCCGTAGACCAACGATGCAACGCCGGGTTTGCCAAACTCGCCGGAAACGCGCCTACGCCAATGGTTGCAAGCTGCGCCTGCTGGTTGAAGAAGAACGGTGAGGCATTCAGCGAGTTGTTGGCAAACGACCCATACACCTGGCCATGAAAATTATTCGTTCCGCTGTTCGTGTTCGCATCGATCTGCGCGCCGCTCGTCGCGCCCTGCTGCGCGTCATACATCGACGTATTCACGCGCAACTCCTGCAAAAACTCCGGAGGAGGAGAAGGCAAGCTGTTTCCGTTCGAGCCATACACCGACGTGCCCACGCCCGCCGCGCCACCCACAGCAGAACTCTGTCCAATATTGAACGCATACCGCTGCGAGTTCGATCCGCTCGAGCTCTTGCCGTTGAAGAGATTGGTTGCGTCCACACCATTCACCTGGAACGTGTTCGACGTATCCCGCTGCCCATTCGCCCAGATCGGTTGGTTACCCAACCCCGAGTTCGTATCCAGGTTGCTCAAAAGTTCCGCGCTCACGCCCGGGCTCAGCACTGCCAGCTGCGTAAAGCTACCCGTCGCCAATGGCGTCAAGGCAATCTGCGCTTTATCCAGCGTGTATCCGTTGGTATCGTCGGTCGCATTCAGCAGCGGTGTCGCCGTCACAGTTACTGAGGTAGAAACATTACCCACCTTGAGCGCCAGGTTCAACGTCTTCGCCCCGGCCTCCTGTACCTCGACGCCCGCCAGCTCCGTCGTCTCGAAACCTTCATGCGTAGCCTTCACCGAATAGGTGCCCACCGGCAAGTTGAATATCTGGAAAAATCCGTTCGACTGCGCCTTGGTCGTGCGCGTCACGCCGATCGCCGCGTCCGTCGCGGTCACCGTGGATCCCGGAACCGCCGCGCCCGAGCTGTCGAGCACTGTTCCGTTCAGCGAACCTAAGGTCTGCTGCGCCTTCGCCGCTAAACCCGGGGCCAGAAAACAGCAAAACAACAGCAAAGAAAGAAGTTTGCGCATAGGTCTGACTCTCCTGGAGGTGATTAAAGCTGGCCTCGATACATGCCGTATCGGTAGCGTTTAATAGGTGCCGACTCTCGTCTGAAAGCAGAAATGTCAATGCGTCGAAATGCGCATCATCCCGCTAAGGTAGGTACAAGGTCTTTGAATACTATGACTGTACATCATGTCAGTCCTGTAAATGGCAACTTATTTGCGCGCTTTTTATCGAAGTGCCGGCCTCGAACTAACATTTCTGCACAAAAAACAGGGCGATAGCCGAAGCCATCGCCCTGCATTGCTTACGCTCTAGTTACTTTAGAAGGTGAAACGGGTGGCAATCTCTATCTGACGAGGAGTGTAGAGAAAACCACTGTTGTTACTGCTCGTTGGTACCTGGAAGGTAGGTGCCTGGAAGGTAGCCGTGCCCGTCGTAGCTCCCGTACTTGCCAGCTTGTACGCGGTCGTACCCACTCCATCGATGTTCTGATGGTTGGCCACGTTGAACATGTTCGCCATGAACTGCAGGTTGTATTTACCCGCGAAGGTAAACTCCTTCTGCACACGGAGATCGTCCACGATCTTGCGAGGCGTCTTGTACGTATTGATGCCAAGACCCGGAATGATTGACAATCCACCCGAACCATTCCAATCGGAAACAATGCCATTGCCCGCAAAGCTGCTTACATTGGCGCTATAAGGCAACCCACTCTGCATCTGGAACGACGTATCCACGCTCCATCCATTGCTCAGATAGGTATACCAACTGTGCCCGCTGAGTTGTGGAAGTTTGTAGAGAACATATCCGACAAACCGGTTAGGTACGTTATAGCCGGAGTTGCCGTAATTGACACGCGGGTTGGAATACGGGTCATACCAGTTATTCCCCGTAACGGTTGTCGTAGCATTCTGGTTGAAGTCCAGCGCGTGAGACCACGTGTAGTTGAAGTCAAACTGCAGGTTGCGGATCGAGCGGTTCTGAATTTCAAACACTGCGGCGTTGTAGCTGGAATTGATGTTGCTGGTTACCTGTGTGATCGACTGGTATGCAGTGGCAGTTGGTCCAAACAGAGCCTGGTTACCGTATTTGGTGTAAGTCGGCACAACAAATGTTGTATTAAGTTTTACAGCAGGCCCCAGCGAAGGAAGGCTGGCGCTATATGGCTGAAGCGTGATCGTTGTGGGTGTGACTGTCGTCGGATCGAGATTCACATCAAGGAAGTTAGGCAGTTCCCGGCCCATCGCTCCGAGATAGCTGACAGAGAACACCGTGCCTCTTCCCATCTGCTGCTGAACGATCAGATCGAACTCATGCACCATCGGATTCTGAAGATTCTTGGCAAGATAGTACGAACTCGGCTTCGGTGCCGCACCTGCTTGAACAATGTTCGGAAGCAACGGACCAGAACCCGACAGCGTGTTGCTGCCAGTACAAGCCACGGTGGTTCCATTGCAATAGTAAGTATTCTTATACGTCGTCGTGTACTGCCCATTCGGGCTACCCGTGTTCAGCAGCACATTCAGCAGAACGCCATTGGTGACACGGCCATAGAACATGCCATATCCCCCACGGACAACCGTCTTCCCATCTCCGAAAGCGTCGTAAGAGAAGCCGACGCGCGGCCCAATATTGTTCTTGTCACTCGGGTGATTGCCCAATTGCGCATACGGCGTGAAGCCGGTTGTTGGAGTAATAAGGTTGGGTACTGGCGACGGCAAGAACTCGTAGTCATAACGCACGCCAAGTTCTAGAGTGAGCCGTGGAGACACCTTCCAGTTGTCCTGCACGAACCCGCTGTAGTCCAGCGTACTGATCGCAAACACTGGATTTCCGAAACCTTGATAAAAATTCGCGTAGCAGGGTAGCTTACCGACAGCCTGCGCCGCAGTCGTGGTGGAGCTGGAGGTTTGGGATGTAGAGGAACCGCAGGTGGAGTTCGACGTGCCAGCGGTCTTATTCAACAGATCATTGAAGTACGTACCGAGATAGGTGTAGCTGTAATCCCCATTGCTCTCATACGTATTGTTGATCAGGTCGTAGTTGTGAACCACATCGCCACCGAAGGTGAAGGTGTGATTACCGCGGTTGTAGTGCAGCACATCCGCGACCTGCCACTTGCGTTCATCCGGCAGCGCCTTGCGGTAGGAATAATAAGGAGAACCGATGTTCGCAAACACGCTCGTATCGATCGATACCTCTGGAACATTACCCGCCGAGTTTCCGCTTCCGACCAGATTCGCCAACGTGTAAGCACTGTAAGGCTGCTGACTTTCGTTATTCAGCTCGCGCCCATACTGATACAGCAACTCATTGCTGATGTTCGTTGAGACCAAGCTGGTCAGTTTGGCCACACCGTAATCTAGTTTCACGTAGTCATTGCCCCACGTGTCGACACCATAGTTGTCCGTGGCCGCAGTCTGCACACCACCGGGAGAGTCCCAACGCAGACGGTGATAAAGGAAGCTGACATGTTCCTTGCTATTGACCTGCCAATCAAGCTTCGGCGTATTAATCTCTTGATCGCCAACACGAGGAACGGTTCCGAGGTCGCTATTCAGACCGCTAATGCCGTTGTCCCAATCCGTTGCCGCCTGTGCATAGCTGATCCCCTGACGGGCTGCCAGCAAGCAGACTTGTTGATCAATTGAATTGGTATCGCCTGACAAGTAGCCGGTCGTCTGGCTACAGCTTGCAGCCGGCGCGAGCGTCGCATTCGGCAGCGAATAGAACGTACTCGGCGAGCTCGGCACTGCAACACCAGGGAAGGTACGGTGATGCTGATCGAAGGTGTACACCCAGAACAGTTTGTTCTTGATGATGGCGCCGTCAACGGTGAAACCGTAAATCTTGCGCAAGTCTTCAGGCTTCAACGGATTCGCGACGTACTTCCCTGTCGTCGGATCCAAGGTCGTGATTGTGCTGAAAGAATTGTAAGCATTCCATTTGCTCTCGCGGTCGTAGAAGTACGCCTCGCCATGCAACTGGTTGGAACCGCTTGTGGTCACCGAGTTGATCACCGCGCCCGCCGCCCGGCCATACTCTGCGCCATACACGCCCGTGTTCACCGCGAACTCACGCACCGCGCTCGCCGAGGTCGAATACGCCTCACGCGTACGTCCACGCTCTTCCGAGTAATAAGCCTGGTTGTCATCCGCGCCGTCGATCAGCACGTTATTCAGAATCGGGCTGATGCCGCGAACGCTGACAAGTCCAAATCCATTCGAGTCCGACACCACACCCGGCGTCGTCATCGCAAGACTCGACCACCGGCGGTTGTTGATTGGAATATTGTCCAGGGCCTGCTTGTTCAGATTGGACGAAAAGTCCGGCGACTCAAGATTCACCAACGGAGTCTCCGCCGAAACCTCTACCGTCTGATTCGTGGCGCCCGCCTTCAAATGCGGTTCCAGAGATGTAACCTGGCCGACCTGCACAATCACCGAGCTCGACCTGAAATCGCCAAACCCCGCGGCCGAAACTGTCACCGTATAGGTGCCCGGCTCCAATAGTGGAGCCTTGAAGTAGCCGCTGCTATCTGCTGTCAGATGCTGCTCTGCATTGGTCCCGTCATTATGAACGGTAATGGCCGCGCCGGGGATCACCGCGCTTGTGACGTCTTCCACCGTTCCTGCAATGCCGCCCTGGGTCGTCGATTGGCCATTCGCCATCATGCCCGCAAAGCCAAATACCGCGGCTGCGCACCAAGCTGAAAGCTTGTGCGAAACACGTATCCTTAACAACATTCGGTTCCTCCTGAAATTGTGCTGCGACGTAGTCCTGAGATTCACTCTGCGACCCGACATTCCGTCTGGTGCCGCGACGATCTCCCAGGAGCGTTCCCCAATGGGGTTTTCGATTAAAAAGCCTTGCTTGCTTCCCCGCAAACAAGACAGCTGGCGGCGCTGCTCACCAGCGTGATGGATGAATGTCTTAACCTTACGCGACGGGCTTTGGAAATCCTGTGAACGAACTGTAATTTTTCACTCTCCCCGTCCCATCCCGCTCAACTCCGGCCGGATACCGCCCAACCACCCTCCTTTCTGTAAACTTTGAGTTGAGGCACGTTAATGTTCATCGATGAAGCACGAATCCGGATCAAGGCAGGCGATGGCGGCAATGGCTGCATGGCCTTCCGCCGCGAGAAATTTGTCCCCCGCGGCGGCCCCTCCGGCGGCGACGGCGGCCACGGCGGCGACATCCTCATGCGCTCCTCGCTCTCCCACAACACCCTCGTCCACTTCCGCTTCAACCCCGAATGGAAATCCGAGCGCGGCGGTCACGGCCTCGGCTCCAACATGTCCGGCGCCGCCGGCGAACACACCGTGCTCAAAGTCCCCGTCGGCACCGTCCTCTACGACGACGACACCGGCGAGGTCATCCACGATTTCACCCACCCCGACGACGAGATCGTCATCGCCCGCGGCGGTCGCGGTGGCCGTGGCAACCAGCACTTCGCCACCTCTACGCATCAAGCCCCGCGCGAACATGAGCTCGGCCGCCTCGGCGACGCCCACAACTATCGCCTCGAACTCCGCCTCCTCGCCGACGTCGGCCTCGTAGGCTATCCCAACGTCGGCAAGTCCACGCTGATCTCGCGCCTCTCCGCCGCCCGCCCCAAGATCGCCAACTACGCCTTCACCACCCTCGAGCCCAACCTCGGCGTCGTCCAAATCGGCGACGCTCCCTATGAGCGCAGCTTCACCGTAGCCGACATGCCGGGCCTCATCGAAGGCGCGCACCTCGGCGCCGGCCTCGGCGTCCAGTTCCTCAAACACATCGAGCGCACCAGCGTCCTCGCCCATCTCATCGACGTCTCCGACGCAGCCGACTCCACCAGCGGCAGCGCCCGCCCCGACCCCGTCGCCGACTACAACGTCATCACCGCCGAGCTAAAATCCTTCGACCCCGCCCTGGCCGCCAAGCCCACCATCCTCGTAGCCGCCAAGGCCGACGTGGCCAACCCCGCCAAGCTCAAAAAGCTAACCACCTTCGCCAAGCGAAAGAAGCTGCCGCTCTATTTAATCTCAGCCGTCACCGGCGAAGGCATTGAAAAACTAAAGTACGCCATGGCCGACGCGGTCGAGGCCCACCGCACCATCGACCTCACCGCCAAGCCCGACACCGAGCCAGCCGTCTTCAAGCCAGCCAAGCGCAGACCCAACTACCCACCCCCAGCCCCCAGCGCCAAAACGCGTTCCCGCTAAGACTCCTGGGAGACAAATCAGGCCAGAGCACACGTAGCTCTGGCCTTTGCTTTTCTTGCTGTCATTCCCTTCGGGAATCCGCTTCTCCACGCATGCCCTGGGCGCTAAGCCCTGAGCCCGTGGCCCCTAGTACGACGGGTGAAACAGTACCAAAATCCCCACGCAACAAACCCCAAACGTGATCACCAACAGCGGCCACCAACGATCAATCCAAGAATCCTTCTTCGAGCTCATCCCAACACCAACCTTCCCTCCCGAAATTCTAACCCAATCCCCCGCTTCCTTAGTACCGCCACGCGAAGCGCCCTCGCCGTCCGCGCAGGACCCTACTTCTTCATGGCCTTCATGTTCCGGCCGCCCGGGTTCAGAACAAGGTAGGTCACCTTCCCCTGCGCATCCGGAACGAACTCGAACTCTGCGCCAACCTCCGGCACCAGGAACTTCGTCGGCGACTCCGCAATTACCGCCGCCTCGCTCTCCCCCGTCGCGCTTGCCACCAGGTGTCCGACCTTCATCGCGAGCACAATTTCAAACCCCGGCCGCACCTCATACGTCCCCACATACTCCGCAAGAATCTTCGGATCTACGGTCACCGCGGTCCGCACCTCCGGCTTCAAATCGGCCCACCCATACTCCGCGGCAATACTACGCATCACTTCATCGGCCAGCCTTCCTCCGCCCTGCGCATTGGTCATCACCACTGCGCCCTCGCCACCTTTCTCATACGCAGTAAAGTTAGACTCGAAGCCCTCATTCACCCCGCCATGCGCAAAGTACGGATCAGTCTTGCTCCCGCCGATCTGAACTCCCAGCCCCCAATCGCCCATGCCCGGCGTAAGCATCTGCACCGTCATCTCTTTCGACAGCACATGATTCGCCTCCCCCACCAACGACCGCTCCACCTCAATCTCATACTTCGCCAAATCCGTAGGCGTCGTCCATAATCCAGCCGCCGCCATCTCCGGATACGTATGCGCTCCCCCTACAACCGGCGTCCCATCGTGCTCGTACGGGGTCGCCGCCATCGCTTTCCAATCCTCCGGCAGCGGCTGTTGATACGTACTATGCGTCATCCCAATCGGCGCCAGCACAGTATCGTGCAGCAGTTTCGGAAACGCCTCACCGCTCGCGTCGATCATCATCAACTGCATGATCGTGATCCCACCACCCGAATAATTCCACCTCGTCCCCGGCTCCGCCTCCACACGAATCGCCGGAGTGTTCGCCGGCTTCTCCCCATTCAGCACTTGCACCAGCGTCGGCACCGGCTCCCCAAGCGCATACCCGGGAAACCCGTGCACCGTAGTCCCGCCGGTATGCGTCAGCAGCTCCCTCAGCGTCACCACCTTACCCTTCGCCTCAGGTCCATACGGCAGCTTCCAACTCTTCAGCTCCGTATTCACATCCGCATCCAGCGATAGCTTCCCCTCCTGCACCAGCTTCAACGCCGCCATCGCCGCCACCGGCTTGCTGATCGACCCAGCCTGGAACAACGTCTCGGCCGTCACGGCAGGCCCACCGACCTTCATCACCCCGAACCCCTGCGCCCACTCAATCACGCCATGATGAATCACGGCGATGCTCACCCCCGGGACATGCAGCGCCGCCATCCGTTCCTGCAACGTGTGCGCAGCATGCGCATCGCCCTTCAGAATGACCGGCTCCACCAACCCCGCCTCCACCCGCTCAATGTGCCGCCGCGTCTCAGCAGAAGGCGCGGCCGTCTGCGCCACAAGAGCAGGAACCCCCGCCCACAAGAAAACCGCCGCCAACCCTCGCCCGCATCCCAAACGCATAAGCTTCACTCCGCAAAATCAGGATCTGTTCGCAGCGCCCAACTATCCACTGCATTGGCGCACCAATTCTAGCCGCCTCTCTCTTCCGCGGTCTCACTACGTGAAGTCCGTCACCGTCCGCGCAGGACCCCGTTAGCTGCGCGTCGCTCGAAACTTGTTCGCCTTAGCAAACTCATCCCGCAGCTCAGGAGTCTTCAAATTCTCGCGCACATGCGCCAGACGTTGTTCGAGCGCCCCCAGCGTCTCCGCAATCGCCTTCGTATTCGTCATCGCCACATCGCGCCACATGCTATACGGGCTAGCTCCCAGCCGAGTCATCTCCCGCAGCGCCCGCCCGCCAATCGCCTGCACCGCTGCCATCCCCTCGCGGTCATCCGCAAATCGGTCTTGAAGCTCAGCAGACAGCGCAGTAGCCAGCATCTGCGGCAGATGGCTCACCCATGCGCACACCTCGTCGTGCCGCGCCGGATCCAGCTCCCGCATCACCGCGCCCATCCGCACCACCCACTTCCGCCACTCCATCTCCAACTCACCCCCGGCCATCCATCCCGCGCCCGAGCAAAACAGCCAAGTCGCCCCGCGAAACAAATCCGCCTCCGCCAGCGCAGCGCCGCCCGACTCCTTCCCCGCCATCGGATGTCCCGGCAAGAACCGCGCCCGGCCAGTCTGCGCGCCTTCAGGTTGATTGAACAGCTTCCCCGCCAACGCAGTAATCTCGCCCTTCGTGCTCCCCACATCGGTCACCAGCTGCGTCTCCTTCAGCTTCGGAGCCAGCTGCTGCATCCAGTCCAATATCGGCAGCACCGGAGTGGCCAGCACGACAACATCCGCGTCCGTCTCCAGCACGGCCTCACGCCGCTCCAGCGCCCGATCAATCGCCTTGCACTCGAGCGCCTTCTTCAACTCCTCCGCGTTCGCATCCCACCCCGCGACCTCACCCTCAAATCCATTGGCCTTCAGGGCCAATCCCACGGAAGCCCCAATCAATCCTGTCCCCACAATCAGCACCTTGTTCATCGCGCCTCCCGCCTGTGAGTGAACGCCTTTACATGCTCACCCGTCTCTTTCGAGACCCGATAATCTCCCGCAACCTGACCCTTCCCACGCAGCACATACTTATATGTCGTCAATCCTTCCAACCCAACCGGCCCGCGCGCATGCAGCTTGCTCGTGCTGATCCCCACCTCCGCGCCGAACCCATACCGAAACCCATCCGCAAACCGAGTCGACGCGTTATGCATCACGCTCGCCGCATCCACCTCGCGCAGGAACCGCTCCGCCACAACCGCATCCTCGGCGATAACACTCTCCGTATGCGACGACCCGTGCGCATGAATGTGCTCCATCGCGCCCTCCACCCCCGTCACGACCCCCAACGAAACCGCCAACTCGCCATACTCTGTATGCCAATCCTCGACCGCCTCCACCTCGACCCCGCGCAACAACTCCCGCACCGTAGCATCTCCGTGCAGCCTGACGCCCTTCGCCCTAAGATGCTCTGCCAGCTTCGGCAGAAACTCAGCCGCAATCCCGCGATGCACCAGCACGGTCTCCACCGCATTGCACGCCGCCGGATAGTCGGTCTTGGCATCCTCAATCACCTGCAGCGCCAGCGCCTCATCCGCGCTCTCATCCACGTAGATATGGCAAACTCCCTCTGCATGCCCCAGCACCGGTATCCGCGTGTTCGCCTGCACATACTCCACCAACTCCTTCGACCCGCGTGGGATCACCAGGTCCACCAGCCCATGCATCCCGAGCAACTCCTGCACTCGCTCCCGTCCCACCACCAGCGACACCGCATCCGCAGGCAATCCCTCCCCCACTAGCGCTTCGCGAAGCACCCGCACCAGCACGCCCGCCGTCCTCTCCACCTCTTTCCCCGCCTTCAGCAACACCGAATTCCCGCTCTTAATCGCCAGCGCCACAATCTGCGTCACCGCATCCGGCCGCGCCTCAAAGATCACGGCCAGCACTCCCAGCGGCACGCTGATCTTCGTAAGATTAAGCCCTTCATCCAGTTCGATTGCATCCAGCCTTCGCCCAAGCGGATCAGGCAACCGCGCCACCGACCACACCTGCTCCGCCATCTCCGCAAGCTTCGCGGCATCCAGCTTCAGCCGCGCCAACGTAGCTGCACTTAAACTTCCACCCTCAGCCCGCACGTCCTCCGCATTCGCAGCCAGCAACTCCGCACTCGCACCTTCAACAGCCAGCGCCATCTCCTCGAGCGCAGCATTCCTCTTCGCTCCATCCAGCGCCGCAAGCACTCGCGAAGCACCCTTCGCCGCCTCGGCCATCGCGCGCACACCCTGCCCGCTCCCCTCCGAAGAAGCCGCCGCGCTCATCGCGCCACTTTCTCCTGCGACGGCTCCTGCATCTTCACCGCCGCAAACAGCGTGCCCACCCTCTCACCCGCAACAATCCGCTCCAGCACATGCGGCGTCCGGCCATTGGCAATAATCACCTGCTTGCCCGCATGCAGCACAATGCGCGCCGACTCGAGCTTCGAGATCATCCCTCCGCGCCCACGCCCATTCACCCCATCCGCCAGCGCCAGAATAGCGTCGTCGACCGCATCCACCTGCTTCAACACCACTGCCCCGGGCTCCGTCGGATTGCGGTCATACAACCCATCCACATCCGACAACAGCACCAGCAGATCCCCACCGATATGCTTCAGCAGCAGCGCCGACAGCTTATCGTTGTCCCCAAAAATTCTCTCCCGCGGCCGCAAATCCGTTGCCCGATCCAGCTCAATCGTCGACACCGTATCGTTCTCATTCACAATCGGAATCACGCCCATCGTCAGCAGCGCATCCAACGCCGCGCGCAGATTCGCATGCCGCGTAGCATCGCGAAAATCATCCTCGGTCAGCAGCACCTGCGCAATCGGACACCCCAGCCGATCGAACGCATCGTCATAAAGCGACATCAGCCGCGACTGCCCAATCGCCGCGCACGCCTGGATCTGCGCCACCACCGTAGGTCGCTCCAGCAACCCCAGTCGCTCCATCCCCAAGCCGACCGCGCCGGAGCTTACCAGCAGCACTTCGATACCCTGCGCGCGCAACTCGGCAACCTGCTCTACCAGCCCGCACAGCAGCCCCAGCGCAACTTTGCCGTCGTGCCGCATGATCACATTCGTTCCAAGTTTGACGACAATCCGATGCAAGGCCTTCTCCTAATAATTCCTACGCATGGATCTGCGAAACAGCCGGTGCAATCGTTCGATCGACAATCGGCGCCAGCCGCCGCAGCTTCTCCACCAGTTTCGTCAACTGCTCCGGATACAACGACTGCGCACCATCCGACAGCGCCTTATCCGGATTCGGATGCATCTCCATCAGCAATCCATCCGCACCCGCAGCCACGCTCGCCAACGCCATCGGCGGAACCAAATCGCGCTTGCCCACGCCGTGCGACGGATCGCCCAGCACCGGCAGATGTGTCAACTTCTTCAGCACCGGAATCGCCGACACATCATACGTATTCCGCGTGTACGTCTCGAAGGTACGAATGCCGCGCTCGCACAACATCAAATCGTAATTGCCGCCCGACAGAATATATTCCGCGCTCAACAGCACCTCTTCAATCGTCGCCGCAATGCCGCGCTTCAGCAGCACCGGCTTGCGCACATGGCCAAGCTCGCGCAGTAGATTAAAGTTCTGCATGTTGCGCGCGCCTACCTGGAAGCAATCGATGTACGGCAGCATCAACTCAATCTGCGAGATCTCCATCACCTCGGTGATCACCAGCAGTCCAAATTCATCGGACACTTCGCGCAGCAGCTTCAGCCCTTCCAAACCCATACCCTGGAAGCTGTACGGAGAGCTGCGCGGCTTGAACGCGCCGCCACGCAAAAACTGTGCGCCCGCCGCAGCCACCTGCTGCGCACTCAGGCGAATCTGCTCGCGACTCTCGACCGAGCACGGCCCGGACATGATGACGACCTCATCGCCACCCACCACCAGCCCATTCGGAAACGTAATCCGCGTTCCCTCCGGCCGGAATCCGCGTCCCGCCAGCTTATACGGCGACGAGATGCGGTAAGCCTGGTGCACGCCCGACAGCACCTGGAACTCCGTCACCTCAAAGTGCGCCGGCGTTCCCACGCCCGCAAGAATGGTCTGCGTCTCACCCGTTGTCCGGTGGACATTGAATCCCAACTCAACCATCCGCTCAATCACATGCTGAATCTGTTCATCGGTGGCTTGGTCCTGCATCGCGACGATCATCACTGGATCCCTCTGTAGTCCTCAATAAAATTTTCACTGCTTGGCAGCGCGGCCAACAACCCAGGGCCGCGTCCGCACATCTCAAATCAAGGCTGCTGACGCTGTAACGCACGCATCACGTCCATCACCCGTTCATAAATGTCCTGCACCTGCGCGTCCGTAAGCGGTCCCGGATTCACACTCCGCACGTGATCAAACACAGTCTGCTCCCGCATCGGTTCGTAGATCGGAACGTTGATCTTTGCCTTCAACTTCCCAATCTCAACCGCCGCTGCCGCTCGTTGAGAAAGCAACCGGACGATCTGCTCATCCAGCCCATCAATCTTGTCCCGCCAATCCGAAATGTCCATGCTGCCTCATGCCGCGAGCGCTCTCTGCTCGCAAAGATAGTTGTGCCTGCAAAGCTAGTCTGGAAGTGACGCCCTGTAGTTGCTTTCCAGACTGGGTTAAGGCGCGGAACCAACAGCCGCCGCGCGTTCAATGGCCTGACATAATGATACGTGTTACACGCCGCTCTCATGCGCTTTTCACTCCGCCGCACAAGCTGCGAACAAACTCTCCAACCGCCCGCGGCGCCTCAGTCGCTGGCGTCTTCTCTATCAACCCCACAATCGCGCTGCCCACTACCGCCGCATCCGCAAACTCTCCCACCGCCCGCACATGCCCCGGCGTCGACACCCCAAACCCCAACGCAATCGGCAGCTTCGTAAACTTCCTTAGCCTCTCGACCAGCCCCTTCGCATCCGACGCCAGCTCCGTCTGCGTTCCCGTAATCCCCACCCGCGAAATTGCATACACAAACCCCTGCGAGTTCTCCGCAATCGCCTTCAACCGCTCATCCGGCGAAGTAGGCGCCGCCAGGAACACCGGCATCAGCCCCGTCGCGTGCATCACCTTCAAATACTCCTCGGCCTCTTCGACGATCATGTCGGTCAGCAGAACCCCATCCGCGCCCGCCTCTTTCGCCGCCTTCGCAAACTTCTCCAGCCCCATCTGCAACACCGGGTTCAAGTAGCTGAACAAAATAATCCCAGCCTCAGCTCGCGCCGCGCGAATCTCCCTGCAGATCCGCAGCACATCGGTAAGCCGCGTTCCTTTCGCAACCGCCCGCTCACTAGCCCGCTGAATCACCGGCCCATCCGCCAGCGGGTCGCTGAACGGCACCCCCAGCTCAATCACATCCGCCCCATTGTCGATAGCCGCAATCGCCATCTCGCACGTAGTCGCCAGATCAGGATCACCCGCCGTAAAGTAAATCACCAGACCTGGACGCTTTGAGAATCGAATCGGCATATCAGGCCTGCGCCTCAAGATAGTAAGCCTTCACTGCGATGGCCTTCCCTTCTTCGTTTAATTCCACAACGTCGAGGACGCGGTTATCGTTATCGCGGCGGTAGAGCGCTGCGTATCCGCTGGGAGCAGTAAACACTTCCTCCAACTCGAAGTGCAGCGTCGGCGCCAGCCCCAGTCCATGCCGAAAATGTTCTCGCAGTTCAGCCGCGCCATGCAATCGACCATCAGGCCGATTCCAACGCGACACCACGGTGCTCGCTTCAAACACAACGCCGTCCGCATAATGCGTCATGATGCCGTCCAGGTCGCGCGCGTTCCAGCTTTCAATCCATCCAGCCACAAGAGTTCGCGTGTCATTGCTAGCAGCGGTCATCGACGTACCTCCGCTCCATCCAATTTCATCTCGCGCGTCAAAATCCCGATGTCCTTATCCCCGCGCCCGCTAACATTCACAATCACAATCTTCTCTTTCCCCACCTTCGGAGCCAGCTTCATCACCTCGGCAATCGCATGCGCGCTCTCAAGCGCCGGAATAATCCCCTCCGTCCGCGACAGCACCTTCACCGCCTCCAGCGCCTCATCATCCGTCGCACTCGTGTACGTAGCCCGCCCCGAGTCATGCAGCATCGCATGCTCCGGCCCCACACTCGCATAATCCAACCCCGCGCTCACCGAGTGCGTAGCCGCAATCTGTCCCGCCGCATCCTGCAGCACATAGCTGTACGTCCCCTGCAACACCCCCGGAACGCCGCCGCCATTGGGCGCAAACCGCGCCGCATGTTCGCCCAGCGCCGTCCCCCGACCACCAGCCTCCACACCAATCAGCGCAACATTCGGCTCCGGCAAAAACTCATAGAACGCACCAATCGCATTCGATCCCCCACCCACGCAAGCAATCACCGTATCGGGCAACCGTCCTTCATGCTCCAAAATCTGCCGCTTCATCTCCTTCGAAATCACACGCTGAAAATCCCGAACCATCGTCGGATACGGATGCGACCCAAGGGCGCTCCCCAAAATATAAAAAGTAGATCGGACATTGGTAACCCAGTCCCGCATCGCCTCATTGATCGCGTCCTTCAACGTCGCCGACCCCGACGCAACCCCACGTACCTCAGCGCCGAGCAGCCGCATCCGAAACACATTCAGCTCCTGCCGCCGCATGTCTTCCTCGCCCATGTAGACCACGCATTCCAGCCCAAACAGCGCACACACTGTCGCCGTCGCCACCCCATGCTGCCCCGCGCCCGTCTCCGCGATAATCCGCTGTTTCCCCATTCGCCGAGCCAGCATCACCTGCCCCAGCGCGTTATTAATCTTGTGCGCGCCCGTGTGTAGCAGATCTTCGCGCTTCAAATAAATCTTCGCCCCACCCAGCGTCTCCGTCAGCCGCTTCGCAAAGTACAGCGGCGTAGGACGCCCGCAATAATCCTTGAGCAACCCATCTAACTCCGCATGAAACGCCGCATCCGCCTGTGCCTCCGCATACGCGGCATCGAGCTCCAGCAGCGCCGCCATCAGCGTCTCCGGAACATACCGCCCGCCATACGCGCCAAACCTTCCCGGCGTACTATTCGCCGCCACACCCGCCGGCCGAGTCATCGATGCAGTAGTGCCCATAACGTTTTCATCCTCATCACAACCGCTGCCACAAAACACGAAAGCCGCAACCTTTAGGGTCGCGGCTCGGGGAATCTAGAGATCGCAGGTTCTACGCTTCAGTCCGTGCGAAACTACTCCACCGATGCCGCTACGATAGGCCAGTAGCGGTACGACGGGGTAAATCGCGGGCTGAAGAAAAACTTCATGGGTTTCAATGTACACCGGCAACCAAAGCTCTGCAACTAGCTATCTCGTTGTCCGGCCGCCCTCGCCGCCGCCACAAACGCCCGCAGCCGCTCCGGATCCTTCTTCCCCGGCGCACTCTCCACCCCACTCGCGACATCCACGCCCCACGGCGCAAACGCCTCAATCGCCTCGCCGACATTCTCGGCATTCAGCCCTCCGGCCACGATCACCCACCCCCCCGTCGCCTCCTGCACCTCCCGCACCACCGCCGCCGTGCGGTCCCAGTCAAAGCTCATCCCCGTCCCTCCCGATACACCCCCATGCGAAGCATCTAGCAACGCCACCAGCACATAGGGGTGCGACAACACCGCCGTCAACACCCACTGCAGCTCCTCCAGATCCATTCCCACCTGAACGTCGACCACTTGCACCACGTGCAACGCACTGCCACTCCCAGCATCAATCGCATCCACCAGCTTCGGATCAAACCTGCTATGCAACTGCACCGCGGTCAACCCCGCAACCCTCGCTGTCCGCACAATCTCTGCCGCATCGGTCGACGTAAACACACCCACCTTTGCCAACTCCGCCGGGAGCTCGCGCGTAATCTCCGCCACCTGCTCCGGAGTCACCCGTCTCTTGCTCGCCGCAAACACAAACCCTACCGCATCCACGCCAAGCTCCGCCGCCAGGCGCGCGTCTTCCAGGTTCGTATTGGCACAGATCTTAATAAACATTGACTTGGTTCAGACCGCCACGCAGTAGACTCGCCAGGGCCCCACCCGGTCGCGACTCCCGCATCAGCGACTCGCCAATCAAAAACGCCTCGTACCCCGCCGCGCTCAGCTTGCGCATGTCCGCCTGCGTATGGATCCCGCTCTCCGCCACGCGCACAGCACTCTTCGGCAGCTTCTCGGCCAGCTCGCATGCGCGTTCGAGCGACACGTCAAACGTTCGCAGATCGCGGCTATTCACGCCGACGCACTCACATTCCAGCTCAAGCGCGCGATTCAACTCTTCCGCGTCATGCACCTCGCACAACACATCCAGCCCATACGACCGCGCACTCGCCCGCAGCCTTTTCAACTCCGCATCTGTAAGCGCCGCCACAATCAGCAAAATCGCATCTGCTCGATTTGCCCGCGCCTCCAGCATCTGAAACTCATCCACCATAAAGTCCTTGCGCAGACACGGCAGCCAAACCGCCGCACTCGCCCGTCGCAGATTCTCCAGTGACCCCTGGAAGAATTTCTCATCGGTCAGCACCGACAGCGCCGTCGCTCCGCCTGCCTCCAGCTGCAGCGCAATCTCTACCGGCTCAAACATCTCCCGGATCAGCCCCTTCGACGGCGACGCCTTCTTCAACTCCGCAATCACCGCCGCCCCACGCCCACTGCGCGCCCGCAGCGCCCTCGCAAACCCACGCGGAACATGCCGCGCCGCCGCCGCCTCCAGCGAACGCATGTCTGCCGCCGCCTTCCGTTCCGCCACCACCGCGCGCGTATGCGCAAGAATCTCCGGCAGATACAGCGTCGGCTCTGAGCTATCCGTCAGCATTCCCTCCATGCTACCCCTGAACGCGGTACTCCCCCAACGGAAAACAGCGAGCCCAAGCCAAGCTCGCCGTCCGTTCCCTACATGGTTATTTGCGACTCTGGTTACCGCCCCTTACGCCTTCCCCGCCAACTGCCGCAGTACGTACTGCAAAATCCCGCCGTGCTGGTAGTAGAGGATCTCCTGTGGCGTATCAATGCGCACCATCGCCGGGAACGTCTTTTTCGTCCCATCGGCCGCCGTCGCAACCACCGTCAGCGCCTTGCCGCCCCCAAACTTCGAGTCCAGCATCGCCTTCAGTTCACCCGTCTTCGTGCCCAGCGTAAACGTCTCCTCGCCCGTCAATCCAAGCGATTCCACGCTCGCGCCCTCCTCAAACTGCAGCGGCAGAATCCCCATGCCCACCAGGTTCGACCGGTGAATGCGCTCATAGCTCTCCGCAATCACAAACCGAATTCCCAGCAAACACGGACCCTTCGCAGCCCAATCTCGGCTCGACCCCGACCCATACTCCTTGCCCGCCAGAATCGCCAGCGGCGTTCCGCGCTTCGCGTACTCAACACTAGCGTCGTAAATCGACATCCCCGTCCCCTCAGGCAGCAACCGCGTCACGCCACCTTCCGTTCCCGGAGCCAACTTGTTCCGGAGCCGCACATTGGCAAACGTTCCACGCACCATCACCTCATGGTTCCCGCGCCGCGAGCCATACGAATTGAAGTCCGAAGGCTTCACCCCATGCTCAGTCAGATACTGCCCCGCCGGCCCGTTCAGCTTGATCGATCCCGCCGGAGAAATATGGTCCGTCGTCACCGAATCGCCCAGCACCGCCAGCACCCGCGCGTCGACAATATCCTTTACCTCGGCCGGCGTCGCAGGCATGCCATCAAAGTAAGGAGCCTTCCGGATATACGTGGAATCCTTCTCCCACCCATACGTCTCGCCCAGCGGAAACTTCAAGTGCTGCCAGTTGGTATCGCCATCGCTCACCGTCGCATACTGCGTCCGGAACATAGTCGAGTCAATGCAGCTAGCCACCGTATCCGACACCTCTTTCTGCGACGGCCAGATGTCCTTCAGGTAAACCCGCCGACCATCCTTGCCTGTGCCCAGCGCATCATGATCGAAGTCATGCGAGATATGTCCAGCCAGCGCATACGCCACCACCAGCGGCGGACTCATCAAATAATTCGCTCTTACCTCCGGCGAGATCCGTCCCTCAAAATTCCGATTCCCGCTCAACACTGACACCGCAACCAGCCCATGCTCTTCAATCGCCTTCGACACATCCGTAGGCAGCGGTCCCGAGTTGCCAATGCACGTCGTGCATCCATATCCGACCACGTTGAACCGCAGCGCCTCCAGGTACGGCAGCAGCCCCGCCCGCGTGTAGTAATCCGTCACCACGCGCGAACCCGGCGCCAGCGACGTCTTCACCCACGGTGGCATCGTCAATCCAGCCTCGACAGCTTTCTTCGCCAGCAATCCCGCCGCCACCATCACGTACGGATTGCTCGTATTCGTACAGCTCGTAATCGCCGCAATCACAATCGAGCCATCGGTCAAATACTTCTCCGGATTCACACCGAACCGTCTCTCCACCGAGTGCATCGCATCGTCGTCGCCTTCCGCCTCCATCACGCCAACCGAGCTCTCCAGCTCGCCGCCCTTCGACGCATGCCCGCCCTCGCCCTCCCAGCGAACCATCTGCCGCACCACGCTCTTGTTCGCATTCGGACCCTGCAGCTCGGCCAGTTTTGAAGCAAAGCTCTTCGGAGTCTGCGACAACAGCACCCGATCCTGCGGCCGCTTCGGCCCCGCCACGCTCGGCTCCACCGTGCTCAAATCCAAATTCAGCGTAGCGCTGTACTCCGCCTCCGGAGCACCCGCCGTATGGAACAATCCCTGCGCCTTGTAATAAGCCTCGACCAGCGCAATCTGCTCGTCGCTCCGCCCCGTCAGCCGCAGATACTTCAACGTCTCCGCATCTACCGGGAAGATCCCGCACGTCGCCCCATACTCCGGGGCCATGTTCGCAATCGTCGCGCGATCCGCCAACGGCAGCTCGCTGATGCCCGGCCCATAGAACTCCACAAACTTGCCCACAACACCATGCTTGCGCAGCGCTTCCGTAACCGTCAGCACCAAATCCGTGGCAGTAGTCCCTTCCTTCAACTTCCCTTCCAGCCGGAAGCCAACCACCTGCGGCACCAGCATGCTTACCGGCTGACCCAGCATCGCAGCCTCTGCTTCAATGCCGCCAACGCCCCACCCCAGCACACCCAGCCCATTGATCATCGTCGTGTGCGAGTCCGTCCCCACCAACGTATCCGGATACGCCGTCACGCTTCCATCGGCCTCAGTCTTCGTAAACGTAACGCGCGCCAGGTACTCCAAATTCACTTGGTGACAGATCCCCATCCCCGGCGGCACTGCAGAAAAATTATGGAACGCCGTCTGCCCCCACTTCAGAAACGCATAGCGCTCGCGGTTACGCGTAAACTCCAGCGCCGCATTCAAGTCATACGAGTACGGGCTGCCATACTCATCCACCTGCACGCTGTGGTCGATCACCAACTCGGCCGGCACCAGCGGATTGATCTTCTCGATCTCCGCCTGCCCGCCGCCCAGCGCCTTCATCGCATCGCGCATCGCGGCCAGATCCACCACCGCGGGTACACCCGTAAAGTCCTGCATCAGCACACGCGCAGGCATGAACGCAATCTCACGCGACGGCTCCGCCTTCGGATCCCAGCTCGCCAGAAAGCGAATGTCGTCCGCCGTCACGGTCTTGCCGTCTTCGCAGCGCAACAGGTTTTCCAGCAATATCCGCAGCGAGTACGGCAGGCGCGAGAGATTCACTCCCTCAAGCGCGCTCAGTTTGTAGTAGTTCACCTTCTTCGCGCCGCTCTCCAGTGTGGCGGCGGCGTTGAAGCTGTTCGGGTGCGTGGTGTTCGCATGCGTCGTGTTCGGCATTGCTCTCTTCTCCTGTTTGGCTGGAACGAATGGATGTGCGTCGCGTTTCGTGGCGTACCAGCGCACCGCAAAATCGCGCGCGGCTGGAATTCATCTTGTGCGGGAGAGGGTCGCGCTCAACAACTGCGCGGTCTTAGCAGGAACGGCCGCGATCACGCCGGCCCCGTAGAAACCGCTTCGCCTTGCGTGACCGGGTCACGTTATAAGCGCGTATCTGGAGGACACCATCGTGCATGCAAGGAATTTTACGCTCACAGCCTCACCTTTGGCATGGCCCTCGCATCCCATTTCCCCGCAAAATGTTGCCAACAAACAGCCTCAGCCCAAATCTCGGCATCTCACTGACAATGCGCGCCCGCCAATAGAAACTTTTGCGCCGCGCCGGAGTTAGAACGATTATGGAAAACCGCACGATCCTACGTACGTTTGGCCTCATCAGCGCCTCCGCCTTGCTCGCCGTCTGTTTTGTAGGCTGCAAGAATAGCTCGGCCAACGCCGCGAACACCGCCGCTATCAACGACGGCACTGCTCCTCCCAGCGGCGACGCAGACCCCGCCGACGCCAACCTCGCGCCAGCCTCCAGCACCGCGCCGGCCTCCAACACCCAGGTTCTCGCCGCCAACTCCTCCTACACTCCTCAGCAGCAGGGCGAAACCTATCAACAGCAGCAAGCGCCGCCGCCCGAAAACTACCAGCAGCAAGCGCCCGCCCCTGTCGTCCAGGGCTATAACGACCAGGATCAATCTGCTGAATACGCTGGCGAAGATGCTGTCGCCGAATACGCCGACCAGCCCCCGCCGCCGCTGCCCCAGTACGACCAGCCACCCGCTCCCGAACCCAATTACATGTGGACGCCCGGCTACTGGGCATGGGGTCCTGGAGGCTACTACTGGGTTCCCGGCGTATGGTGCCCGCCCCCTTACTACGGCGCCCTCTGGACCCCTCCCTACTGGGGCTATTACGGCGGTCGCTATGGCTTCCACCACGGTTATTGGGGCGCCCACATCGGCTACTACGGTGGTGTCGACTACGGCTTCGGCTACATCGGCATCGGCTACTTCGGTGGCTACTGGAACCACAATAACTTCTACTACAACCGCAGTGTGACCAACGTTGGCCGCGTCGGCTACGTCTATAACCGCCCAGTTGTCTACAACAACGTCACCTACACCGGCCGCATTCACAACAACGTGAGCTACAACGGCGGACGCGGCGGAATCAACGTCCAGCCACGTCCCTCGGAATTAGCTGCCCGCGGCCAATATCGCACCGCGGCTCTGCCAGAGCAGCGTCAAATGGCTCAGAGCGCTGCGCAGAACAAGCAGCAGTTCTACTCAGCCAACCGCGGCAGACCGGCCGAGGCTGCTATGGCCCGACCCATCGCCGCCACTCGTCCCATCGCGGCGACACCCCCAGCCGTGGCACGCGAACAGCAGCAAGCCCAGCTGACGCGCCAGAACATGGCCCGACCCGTCAATGGCGGTCAGCGCCCAGGTCAGCCGGTAAATGAGCAGCGCCCCGGCCAACCCGCGACGCAGCCCACCCGCCCCGGCCAACCCGGAAATGAAGGCCGTCCGATGCCCGAGACGCGCCCCACCCATGGCCAACCCGCAATCCAGCCCGCACGTCCCTTACCTGGCCAACCCGCAATCCAGCCCGCACGTCCCTTACCTGGCCAACCCGGAAACCAGCAGCGTCCCGTAAATGGCCAACGCCCGGCACCGGGAACTCCGGAACAACGCCCCGGCCAGCCAAACCCCGGCGCCCGTCCGGAAACCCGCCCAGCCCCTCAGCCGCAAACCCGGCCCACTCCCCAGCCGCAGACGCGCCCCATACCCGAGACCCGTCCTGCGCCGCAACCGCAGACTCGCCCCATGCCTCAACCCCAGACGCGGCCTGCACCCCAGCCACAATACAGACCCGCTCCCGAGGCTCGGCCCGCGCCACAACAGCAGTCGCGGCCCGCACCTGCTCCTCGTCCTGAACCACAGCAGCAGCCCCGGCCGCAGCCGCAACAGCAATCGCGGCCCGCACCCCAGCCGCAATCTCGTCCTGCCCCCCAACAGCAGTCCCGCCCAGCGCCGCAGCAACAGTCCCACCCGGCGCCGCAACAACCGCACGGCGACAACAAACCGCACTAAGCCATCACGTCAACTTAATTCAACCAGGAAGGGCTCGCCACCAAGGCGAGCCCTTCGACTTTCTAACTCCTAACCCCTACCCTCTATCTCCTGCCCTCACCCCATCGCCATCTCCACCAGCAGCACCGCATTCAGCGCCAAGATAATCCCCGCCACGGTCCATCCCGCAACCTTCATCCGCACCGCGCTCCGAAACTCTCCCATCACCCCAGCCCGATTGGTCAGCAGCAGCAGCGGAATCAGCGCCGCCGGCAGCGTAAAGCTCAGCAGCACCTGCGAGTCATTCAGAATCTTCAGCGGATCGCTGCCCACCCCAATCACGATCAGCGCCGGAACCACCGTGATAAACCGCCGCAAAAAAATCGGAAATTTAATCCCCAGAAATCCTTCGATAATCACCTGCCCCGCCATCACCCCCACCGTCGAGCTGGACAGCCCCGAGCACAGCAGCGCCACCGCAAACACCACCGCCGCACCCCGCCCGAGCAGCGGCCCCAGCGTGTGAAACGCATCCTGAATCGTCGGGTAATACGCCGGCCCCTTATACATCACCACCGCCGCCATGATGATCATCGCGGAGTTAATCAGCCACGCCCCATTCATCGCCACAAACACATCCACCAGCTCAAACCGAAGATACTTCCGCAGCATCCCCGGCCGCGCCTTTTTACTCGCCGGCTCCAATTCGTTCAACCGCGGCTGCACCAGTGCCGAGTGCAAATAGATCACATGCGGCATCACCGTCGCACCCAGCATCCCCACCGCCGCAAACACGCTGCCCCTGAGTGCGAAGGCCCCATGATGCATATCGAACGTCGGCAAAATCGTCGCCACAAACGCGCGATGCCAGTCCGGATGCACCAGGAAAACCTCAAACCCGTAGCACAATCCAATGATCCCAACGAACGCCATGATGCCGCGCTCCAGCCACTGAAACCCCATCAGATCCAGCGCCAAAATTCCAACCACCGCCACCGTCGCAATCAGCGCCGACACAAACAGCCCACCCGTCAGCGAAATTCCATGCGCCATCAACGCCGGCCCAATCAACAGATCGAGCCCCAGCGCCGCGCCCAGAAATTCCGCCAAATCCGTCGCCACCGCAGACACCTCGGCGCACAGCCACAGGCACACACTCGCCTTCCGCGAAAAATGTTTCCTGCAGTTCTGCGGCAGCGTCAACCCGGTCACAATCC
>NZ_LMUT01000024.1:3411-3663 GCF_009765785.1 Granulicella sp. L46 | reverse complement strand
GGGCTCAATAACGCGGTCGACCTCGGAAAGTTGCCTCCCTCTTTTGGGGGAGGCATTTGGACTGACCGGATTGATGAAGTGGGAAAGCTAATCAAAACACAAAAGAATAAGAGTGACGCTGTTCGAGATCAGGAATGACTAGTCGATTCTCCCAGGTCAACGAGCAGCAGAGCGCCGGTTGGCCCGCCGGGGGTTTCCGCCAAGTTCAACTCGCTCATCTAATATGGGCCGGCGAACTTGGTCAAAATGCGA
>NZ_LMUT01000024.1:3291-3401 GCF_009765785.1 Granulicella sp. L46 | reverse complement strand
TCTATCTAGCCAGACGTGCTTGGGTTATTTTGCGCGACTTCGAGAGAGCTAAGAGCGGGCCAGCTATCAGCAATATCGTTAGAGGAAGAACGCAGACAATCCAGAGAACT
>NZ_LMUT01000024.1:0-3281 GCF_009765785.1 Granulicella sp. L46 | reverse complement strand
ATCCATGTGAAGAGCGGCGATCCCCTAGAAGGGATTGCACTTTCAGAGCAGCTCGGAAAGCTCGAGTCCGGCCAGAGAGCCCGGCTAAGTGTGACTGGAAGCGATAAACCTGTCGCGATCGTTCGTGCCACGTACGGGGACGTGCAAACGATGTCTCCGAAAACCTTGAAGCGGTGCCTTTTGTCCTACGAAGCGATTGGCTGGACAGGGTTTACTCCGTCTGACTGCCGTCATAGCGTGTTGTTTGTCCCGGTCAACGCAGGTCCCTGGCTTTGGGGCTGGCCCAACAGATTTGTAGCCCGGATGGCCGCCGTGAATACGGCTGTTTACGCTGTGGATGACTACAAAAAAGGCGGAACGAAGGGGCTCAATAACGCGGTCGACCTCGGAAAGTTGCCTCCCTCTTTTGGGGGAGGCATTTGGACTGACCGGATTGATGAAGTGGGAAAGCTAATCAAAACTCAGAAGAATAAGAGTGACGCTGTTCGAGATCAGGAATGACTAGTCGATTCTCCCAGGTCACCGAGCAGCAAAGCGCCGGTGGATTCGCGGAAAACGGCGTTTCATCCAAGTTCAAAGTGTCCCCCAGCGGCAGAATCGAACTTAGACAAAACCCGACTTTTCCGGAACGTGGAATTGGGATAATCGAGTCTGGGGCGCTTGCGATGTGGTATCTGATCTCTAAGGTACGATGATCACTGCGTGGGGAGCAACGCGTTGCAACTGTTGCAGGAAAGCGTCACGGTCGGCTACCCGTGCATATCGCTTTGCCCGAGCCCCAGAGATCTCAATTTCAATAACCTTCCTCTTAGAAACAGGAAAGCTATTATGGCCACGCACAGGTCCTGCGTAGCGCAGCTCGGCATTTGGAAACGTTAGATTAAAACCATAGCCTTTGAAGCGGAGCACGCCCTCGGCGACAATCTCCCAGTAATGATTCCACAGGGAAAAGGTTTGGATACTACCAACGAAGAGAAGAACCAAGCTTACCAGCCAGCGGCCCTTGAAGAGTAAGCCGATTCCACAGCCCGCCACAGTGGCGTTGACTGTTGTTAAGACAATGCGAGTTGCAAGGGAAGTTCGGTAAAACTTCATGCATACAATCTTATGGGTTAAGCTAAGGAGTGGAACGTCCCAAGCTCCTTTTTCTAAACCTTGTTGCTGCCGACAGCGGCGGCAGCGGTTCGGAACATGAGGATGATACGAATACAGTACCGCGAACCCGTCCCTCGGGCGGCGGACCATACATTTCGGATACCACCAGACCTGAAGTTGCCGAAAATGCGACTTTGCAGGGCCGTGGGTTCGACGAGATCTATTATCGACGCATAGAGGAAGATTCATGCCAATTACCAACTACAGCGTCTTGCGGGGCCTGCCAACTGCAGGCAAGGTTGTCAGCGGTACGAGCACACATTACCAGATCACCATGGAGGCCACAGGGGGTCCTTTCACCGTCGCAGTCAACATCGAGTCCACCGATGGCTCTGAAGTGCTTTATGCCATCGTCGACGACTTCCGACCGCCCGATCGAGCCGGACTCCTTGCCCTCAACTCCGGCATGCACGCCCTGCCGAGTAACCCAGCCGGCCTCGCATTGGATTTCGTGCGTGAGCAGGTGAACGGCACACCGATGATCACCCTCGCTCAGATGACCCTTCTGCCCGAGAGCGAGCGGATCGGCGACCACGCCACTCCGCTCGAGAACGCCGTCGATACCTTGCTCAACCAGACCATCGCCGATAAGGGAACGATCTTTGCGTTTGGAAGCGCCTTTGCGGATAGCGGCCAAGTGGACGGGATCCACGACATCCACATGAACCAGGGCAATCCCCTCGGCACCTTTGGCAACGACAATGGCATCTGGCAGGATGGCGCTATTTTCATCTATCTGCCTTCTACCGGAACATGGACGGCCGTCTTCATCGCCTTCCAGACCGAGTCATGGAACACTGACAGCTCTGGCAATCCGCTCAGCAACGCCTGAGGCTCCCGGAGCGAGGTATGGCCCAAACCCTCTAGCGAAGGGCCCGCGAACTTGCCGAAAACCCGACTTTCAGGGAGGTTCGATGAATGGGTTGTTGATCAGTCAACACAAACGCTTCACCGTACTCGACTTGCCCGTCGTCTAAAGAACTTGATACCGTCGTGTCGCTGAGTAGAAATAGCGACCAAATTACTCGCGGAGTCGCGAAAGGAACTTCATATACCCATGTTTCGAGCCACCGGTATGCTTCTCGCCATCGCAGTCTCCGCATGTATGCGTAGCGCCCAGGCAGTGCAATATCAAACAGAACTGACGGCGGGCACCAGCGGAAACCTCATCCTCGAAAACGATGCACGAAGTTCCATCGAGGCGTTCCACTATAAGGCCCAATGCGGTAACGGTGCCACGGAAGGCAGCCAGGACATCCTCGGCATTCAGAACGGTCAATTTCTAGGCATCGTGGGAGACCGGCCACAACACGGTCCAGTTAGGCCCTGGGAGAGAGTCACCTTCCGCGAGAACTTTTACCCGAACTCCAGCGGTTGCGAGTGGAAAGTAGAGGTTACCGCGGTCCTCTTTTCGGACGGCAGCTACGAGGGCGACAAAGCACAGGCAAGGGCCATGCAGGCCAGGCGCGATGGGATCGTCGCCGCCGTCGGCTACTGGAGGGCGAAGATGAATCCTCCGCCGATCAAGTCTTCTGACTTCGAGCTGCTGGCATCGGATGCGAAGGGCCGAAGGACGATTGACCAGGCAAACGCCTGGGCATCGAAATGCTTTCAGGGAACGGACGAATCTTGTAGCTATTGGCAAGGCAGACAGCTTGTCGACTTGAATATAGCGAACGACATCGAGCGCAAAAAGATCAATCCTGATCCCAAGTTCACGTCGCCGGTCGAAATCCTCGATCGGTGGCAAGAAGTATTGGATAGAAACGAAGCCCTGAGAAAGCTAGACGCAATTTTTCTCCTACCTGCAGGAATCGGCGAACAGGCATTAGCTGCCGGACCCGCTAAGCGCTGACAGAGTCGCCTCCAAAACAGCCGGATAGTAATCCTCATAGCTCGGCTTATCGAAAGCAATATCGTCATTCCTTGAAAACGGCGTTTTGGGAAACTACGACATTGTGACCCGTCTCCGCCTTCTATCAACGAGCGTTGAATCCCCAATGCGCTCATCGAGCTTCGGATCGGTGACGAGTCGGCATATATTGAGCAATTGGCATAAAATCTCCGTATGCTGACGCTCTCCAAGCCGCTGTCAGCGGGACAGGTACGGACGTACCATGAGCGGG
>NZ_LMUT01000023.1 GCF_009765785.1 Granulicella sp. L46 | reverse complement strand
TCATGCACTCCTCCGCTTATTGATATGCTTAAGTTCAGCGGGTATCCCTACCTGATCCGAGGTCAAACAAAAAGATATGTACGTTCCGGCCGCCAGCACGCCAGCCTGGTCTGCGAATTTTACTACGCATCAGGCCCACATGTAGACGCCGATTCTTTTGAGGCGAGTCCGCGCATGTAGCGGGACAAAACGCCCAACACCAAGCCAGGCTTGAGGGTTGAAATGACGCTCGAACAGGTATGCCCTTCGGAATGCCAAAGGGCGCAATGTGCGTTCAAAGACTCGATGACTCACGCAAG
>NZ_LMUT01000022.1 GCF_009765785.1 Granulicella sp. L46 | reverse complement strand
ATATGTGTGCCAGCCGCCGCGGTAATACGGAGGGTGCAAGCATTGATCGGAATTACTGGGCGTAAAGGGCGCGTAGGCGGCAGAATAAGTCAGATGTGAAATTCCGGGGCTCAACCCCGGAGCTGCATTTGAAACTATTCAGCTAGAGTGCAGTTAGGGTAAACGGAATTCCACGTGTAGCGGTGAAATGCGTAGATATGTGGAAGAACACCGGTGGTGAAGACGGTTTACTGGGCTGAGACTGACGCTGAGGCGCGAAAGCATGGGGAGCAAACAGGATTAGAAACCCCAGTAGTCCGGCGGCTAT
>NZ_LMUT01000002.1:33499-237782 GCF_009765785.1 Granulicella sp. L46 | reverse complement strand
TATCTTCCGTTGCGTCAGCAGAACTGGCCACGTTTGGGGTGGCCGTCTCAGCGAGAAAGCGGTCTGGTGGGTCGTGCGCGAGTATGCGAAACTGGCGGCCATTGAGCATCTAGCTCCGCACGATCTCCGCCGGACTTGCGCCCGCTTGTGTCACTCCGCCGGAGGCGAACTTGAACAGATTCAATTTTTACTCGGCCACCGGTCCGTAGAAACCACAGAACGATACCTCGGTTCGCGGCAGAGATTGGTGCAGGCGGTCAACGATCACATCGGAATCGAACCGGAGGCAGGTCAACATGATCCCTTTGACTCGAACCAGGGCTAGAAGCATTATTGGGGGTGACCACTGAATGGAGGGTGAGCGAATGCCCGATGCGCAGCGGAACTTGCCGAACATTGATTACGACCGTGAGAAGGTGGAAGAAACGGTTTTGGCTCTGTTGTGGCTGACGCTTGATGGCCATCGCCGGGCCTGGAAGAGCCACGATTGGGGTGTGCTGGATCAGCTGCACGAGCGCGGTTACATTTCAGACCCGAAGAGTAAGGCCAAATCGGTGGTGATGACCGAAGAGGGCGAGCAGCGGGCGCGAGAGCTTTTCGCCCGTCACTTCGGAGTCGACGCATAGCAGAAACACCGCCCTTAATCTGACGCCTATTGCAGTCGCCGGACCGTCAAAACGAAGTTGCTCAAAACGCGACTTTGCGGGAACGTCGGTGCATGAGTGACGAAAACGGCGTTTATGGGGACTAATTCAGACTCAATGAGTGCATCGGCCTGAAGTCAACAGTTGAGCCAAGGGTCGGCGAGCTTCCAGTGGACGGTCTAGCTGAGGACGATGGCGTTGTAGACCATGTGGACGAGGACGCAGGGGAGAAGGCTCTTGGACTTCTTGAAGAGGAGGGCGTTGGTGGCTCCAAGGAGGAAGACGGGAGGCCAGGCGAGAGGTGGGTGGTAGATGGCGAAGAAGGCAGCGCTGCCAAGAATGGCTTGCCAGCCTCCCCATTCGCGGTCGAGAGCGCGGTAGAGAAGGCCGCGAAATAAGTACTCCTCGGCAAACGGAGCGAAAAGGACGGCCATGACGAAGTAAGAGGATTTGAAGAAGGGGATTTTGGCGGCGGCCGCTTCGGAGTTGCGGAGGATTTCGATGGTGGCGGGGATGTGGTGGAGGAGCCACATATAGCCTTTGCCGAAGCAACCGAGGCCGATACCAATGGCGAGGCCAATCATGCAGATGCCGAGGGTTCGCTGGTCGGGCAGCTTGATGCGAGTCCACCAGGGTGGGGTTTCGAGTTTGGGCTGGGCGAAGAGGGTATTGGAGGAGAAGGTGGCCGGGCTAGCGTCGGGGCGAATGTAGGTGGGGGAGAGCCAGTTCCAGATTTCATGTTTGGTGACGCCACGATTGCTGAGGAAATTGTTGGTGGCGAGCGAGGCGCCGACGGCGCAGATGGCGTAGCTAGTAGCGCGGGCGATAGCAAGGCTGTCTTTGCCCCCCATGGCGTAGATAATTCCGGTCAGGACGGCGCAGACTTCGACCATGACGCTGATGGCGATCATGGCGTGCATCAGGGTTGGTGGATCGGGGATGACTTCGGACCAAGGGTCGTAGAGGTAGGGAAGGCGGGCGCGGAAATTTTGCCACATGGCAGCGGCGGTGATCCAAGAGAAGACGATTCCTACGATGGCGAGCTGCCATTGCTGAGTGATTAGGCCGATGGCGAAGGTGAACATTCCGAGTTGGGTTGCCCACTGGCGGCCGCGCGGAATGGGTTCTGTTTCGCCGGACTCGGAAGTAACGCGGACCAGGATTACGGATTTTTCGGCCATGCTCCGGGCAAAAAGGAACCAGCCGAGGCCAACGAGGACAATCTTCCAGGCCTCTTTGGGGAAGGCGGAGACGGCGCCGGCAAGAATGAGAAGTACCATAGCGGTGGAAAGCAGGGACCACAGCCAGGCCTTGGCTTTGAGGAGGCTTTCGAGGCCTCGGGGCCAGGTGAGGGCGATCCAGAGGGCTCGGCCTTCGGAGGTGAGGGACTTGGGACCGAGGATCCAGAGGAAGTAGGTTCCGA
This sequence comes from Granulicella sp. L46, assembly GCF_009765785.1. Classification (GTDB taxonomy): domain Bacteria; phylum Acidobacteriota; class Terriglobia; order Terriglobales; family Acidobacteriaceae; genus Granulicella. The sequence continues at coordinate 235,715 of NZ_LMUT01000002.1, read as the reverse complement.
AGAGAATGGCGGCACCGCAGAGGTAGTTCCAAGCGTCGGTGGCATGAGCGAGGAAGACCCGGAAGTTGAAGACCTGGAAGGCTGCGACGGAGATGGGGATGAGGATGGTCTGAACGATGGCTCCGCGATCGCGCATGAACCAGAGGAACTCCTTGCGGTAGAGCGGTTCTTTGCCGAAACGGAGGGGTCTACCGCGGGAAGGGCTGGTGTCGGCGGCGAAGTTTCCGGCGAGGCCCTGCTTGGCTCCCCAGAGGCTGAACCAGACAGAGCCGATGAGGAGCAGAGCGGCGGTGGTGAGGGCGGCGGCTGCTCCGAGGATGAAGGAGGGTGAGGAGTCAGGGTGGATTCCTACAAACCAGTTGAGATATGGCCAAGGGGCGATGGTGAAGGGGAGAAAGAGCTTGTGAATGGCATGGAGGATGGGGGTGAGGATGGCAAAGGAAAGCAGGAACGCCATCATGGAGGAGTATCCGAACCAGCTGATGAGGCCGACCATGGCTCCGCGATTGCGGGGGGCGAAACGCAGAGTGATGGCGATTTCGAGTGCCTTGCCGAGGCAGGCGAGAGCGATGGTGATGGGGATCCCGAGGAGAAAAAGGGCTATGAATCCAATGCCTGCGTTGTAAACAAGGCCGAAGAGGAAGGCGATGAAGAGCGGGCCGGCCCAGTAAATGGGGTTGGCGGCGATGGGGGAGAGCATCTCTGCGAAGAAAATGGAGCCGGGAGGGACGGGATGGGAGAAGAGCCACTCCCACATAGGGTGACGGCGCTGGGAGAGATCTAGCTCGAGGCCTTCTCCCTGGCAGACGAGCATTCCGGCCCAGAGGAGAAGCATCAGGGAGCCTAAGAGCGGGGCGAGGCCATGGGACGTGTTAAGGGCGGAGAGGCCAACGTGGGCCTGACGTTCGGGGATGAAGTCCTGGGAGCCGTGAGAGATGTTGGCTGCGATGAGGTGTTGCTCTATGGCGGACTCAGAGCCGCCGTCGTCGTGGGCGAGTTGACGGGCTTCAGAGTGGTAGGTGGAGGTGTCGAGCGGATGGCCGGAGTCGGAGAGGGTTGTGCCTTGTTCGGCCCGTAAGGCCTGGTCGTAGAAGTAGTTACTGACGACGATCTTGCCGTTGATTGTTGCGTCGAAACGCTGGGCGGATTCGACCGCGGAGGATACGGCGAAGGCGGCCATGATGTTGACGGCGATCATGAGCGCAACGGAGAAGAAGTAGCCAAGGACATTCCAGTCGGTGCCCTGGCTTTTGGTGCGCTGGTTGAGAAGGTTGCGCTGACGGGCTCGACGGCCGTGCGCGCGACGGCGGGAGTTTCCAAGCAGTAGCTGAACGGTGCGGCAGAAGCCGGGAGGGGTTGGGGGCTTGAAGTTCATGCTTGCAGGGGGCGTGCGGTGAGCCGGAGGAAGATTTCTTCGAGAGTGGCGTTCTCGTAGCGGGCGCGGAGGTCAGGGATGGAGCCGCTGGCGATGAGGCGGCCTTCGTTGATGATGACGGCGTGCGAGCAGAGGCGGGTGACGTGGTCCATGAGGTGGGTGGAGAAGAGCACAGTCGTGCCTTCGCGGGCGAGCTCGGAGATCAGGTCATAGAAGAGGTGGGTGGATTCGACGTCGAGGCCGTTGGTGGGCTCGTCGAGGACGAGGAGCTTGGGCTGGTGGAGGATGGCGAGGAGGAGGCCGAGCTTTTTCTTCATGCCTCGGGAGTATTCCTCGGCGTAGTTGTCGATGTCTTCGGCGAGGCGGAGGCGGCCGATGATGGGGGAGAGGCGCTCCATGGTGGCGGCGGCGTCAAGGCCGTGCATGGCGGCGGAGAGTTCGAGGACTTCGCGGCCAGAGAGGTAGGAGTAGAAGATGGGTTCGTCGGGGAGGAAACCGATAAGGCGCTTGACAGCTACGCGGTCTTCGAAGGCGTCGAGGTTGTCGACGCAGACCTGGCCGCTGGTGGCCTTGAGGATGCCCATGAGAAGTCGGAAGAGGGTGGTCTTGCCGGCTCCGTTGGGGCCGAGGAGGCCGCAGATCTGGCCGAAGGGAACAGAAAAGGTGATGTCGTTGAGGGCGTGCTTGTCGGGGCCGAAGGACTTGGTGACGTGGTCGACTACGACGAGGCCGGGTTGGGGGGTGGGGAAGATCTCTGGGCTCATAGGGGAGAGAAATCGCATGTAGGATTTGGAGACGATTGTAATCGAGAATGCGGGGGATGGGCTGGTTGTGTATTACGCGGTATCGACTCCCTTTGCAGAACAGTTCATGAGGGGCCACCGCTTTTTTCCGATTGAGACGCGATCACTGTCCAAACGCTATGCGGCCAGCTCCCGCGAGGTAAACGCTCCCGATGGGTAACTCTGCCAGCTTTGGCTCTGACTGAGCAAAAAGCTGCTTGCCCGTTGAAAGGCATGGCCAGCCATTTTCGCGATTGCTCCCAAAATCTTCCCAGAATGCGTGTCTTCATCTCTTCACCGGGTGACTTGGAATTAGCAAGCAATGAACAACGGCTTCATTCAATGCATCTGATCGGCGTGCTTGTATGAGCGCATTATCGCCAACGCGCTCACCGACGTCGGATTGGTAACGGGAAGTCGGCTTATCGTCAGTAATCCCGTCGTTCCCGAGAAACGGTGTTTTGGGAAACTACGACATTGTGACCCGTCTCCGCTTTCTATCAACGAGCGTTGAATCTCCAATGCACTCATCGAGCTTCGGATCAGTGGCGAGTCGGCATATATTGAGCAATTGGCATAAAATCTCCGTATGCTGACGCTCTCCAAGCCGCTGTCAGCGGGACAGGTACGGACGTACCATGAGCGGGAGTTTGCGTCCGAGCAACAGAATTACTGGAGCCGGGACCAGCACGGGCATAGCGAATGGCAAGGTACGCTAGCGCAGCAGTGGGGATTACAAGGTGAAGTCGGCTCCGAACACTTCGCCAGGCTAACCGAAGGTCAGCACCCGATCACCGAGGCGCAACTCGTGCGCCATCAGGTTTCCCGAACCTACGAGGGCAAGAACGGCAAGGAAGTCACGAGCGTCGAGCACCGGGCCGGATGGGATGCAACCTTCTCAGCGCCGAAGTCGGTTTCATTGACTGCCTTGGTGGGCGGTGATGATCGTGTTCGAGAGGCGCACCGGGAGAGCGTGCGCGTGGCGCTGGGTGAGCTGGAGCGCTACACGCAGGCACGGATCGGCAATATCCATGCACCGGAAACCACGGGCAGGTTTGTGGCTGCGACCTTCGAGCATGACACCGCACGGCCCGTCGAAGGCTACGCTGCACCGCAGCTCCACACTCATGCTGTCATCTTCAATGTCACCGAGCGCGACAATGGACAGACGCGCTCCGTGCAATCCCACGAGTTGTATGCATCGCAGCACTACGCCACGTCGATTTACCGTGCGGAGCTGGCTTCGAGGTTGCAGGGCCTGGGTTACGAGATCGAGTCGGGCAAATATGGGCAGCCTGAGATCAGAGGCTATACAAAGGAGTACCTCGAAGCCTCAAGCCCGCGCCGCGAACAGATCAAGGACCATCTTCGCGAGCAAGGACTCGATGGAGCAGGAGCCGCGCAGGTCGCGGCCCATTACACGCGCGACCGGAAGGAGCTGTTGTCACCGGAGGAGGTGCTGCAACAGCATCGCGAGTTAGCCGCGCAGTATGGTCATCAGGCGGACCACGTTGTTTCCCGAGCAAGGGAACATGGCCAGCGCCAGAACTACGAGCCGGAGAAGGCAGCGCAACAGGCGGTGACATACGCCCGCGACCATCTCTTCGAGCGGTCTGCCGTAGAAGACCGCCGTTCCATCCTTGAGAGCGCGCTCAATCGCGGTATGGGTGAAACGACATACGCTCAGGTCCGGCAGGAGTTCGACCGGCGGTTGCAGGCAGGCGAGTTTCGGCAAGCGCAAGTCTCCGTGCGAGGACCGCAGATCACCACCGCTGCCATGCTGCGCATGGAACGCGAGACGATCAATCTCATGCAGGAGGGCAATAGGCGCGGTTTCGACGATCCGATGCTGGTGGGTCCGAGCATCCGCATTGCGACCGAAGACCGTCACCCGGAGTTGAATCCTGCGCAACGAGAGGCGGTCGATGCGGTCTTTCTATCACGGGAAAAAATCGTCGGATTGGATGGAATTGCGGGCGGCGGGAAGACAACGACACTGGCCGTGGTACGTGAAGGCGCAGAGGCCGAAGGGTATACGGTCGAGGGATTTGCACCCACGTCTCGCGCCGCGCAAAAGCTGGGGGAGGCTGGGATTAAGACTTCGACTTTGCAGATGCATCTAGCGCGTGGACAGAAGCCCGATACCGGGGAGAAACGCCTGTATGTTCTGGACGAATCCTCTTTGGCCTCAACCAAGCAGATGCACGAGTTTCTGACCCGCCTTCATCCGAATGACCGTGTCCTCCTGGTCGGCGACACGCGCCAGCATGAATCCATCGAGGCAGGTCGCATCTTCGCGCAGCTTCAGGATGCGGGCATGAAGACAGTCAAGCTCGGCGAGATCGTGCGCCAAAAAGACCCGGAGCTAAAGCGAGTCGTCGAGCAACTTGCGCGGGGTGAGGTAGGAGAGGCCATCGTGGGGTTGGAACGGCAGGGCCGGGTGCATGAAGTGAAAGATTCAGCCGAACGCGTAGCGGCGATTGCGAAGGAGTATGCGAAGTCGCCAGAGAATACGCTGGCCGTTTCGCCGGACAACCGCTCACGCACTGAACTTAATCAGGCGATTCGCGCGGAATTGCGAGAAAGAGGAGTCGTCAGCAAAGAGGAGTATAGGGTTCGAGTGCTTGTGCCGCGTCAGGATCTCACCGGCGCGGACCGTATGTGGGCGGCGCGCTACGAGGTCGGTGATGTCCTGCGTTATAGCCGAGCATCGAAAGAGACGGGGATAGGTAAAGGCGAATACGCACGAGTATCTGCCGTCGATGCTTCGAGCAATCGGCTGACCGTTGAACGGACCGATGGCTCGGAGCGCATCTACGATCCACGCCGCCAACAAGGAGTATCTGTCTACCGTGAAGAAGAGCGAGCCTTCTCTGTCGGAGATCGGGTGCAGCTCACCGCACCTGCACATGAACTGCGCGTCGCCAATCGCGAGTTAGGGACAGTCAGGTCTATTGGAGAGGAGAAGCGAATCGGCTTGAAGATGGATGATGGCCGTCCGATAGAAATTGATGCGGCGAAGCATCCGCATCTAGATCACGGCTACGCGGTCACCAGCCATTCCAGCCAGGGCCAAACTGCCGAGCGAGTTCTGGTGCATGTGGACACCGAGCTGGGAGCAAAAGACCTGCTCAACAATCGCATGGCGTATGTTGCCCTCTCGCGCGGAGCGCACGACGCGCAGCTTTTCACGAATGACCGCGAGAAACTTCCTGTTGCTCTCGGCCACGACGTATCCCACCAGAGCGCCCATGCATCGGATGTTACCGCCTCTAAAGGGGTTCAGCAGGAGATCGCACCGAAGCAGGAGCATAGCTACGGGCATGGAATCGGTCTGTAGATACTGAGTAGCTTGGGTGGATATGGCGTTTCGCTCAGGGATTCGCCGCCCTAACGATAGATTGAGTCGAGCAATCCAAGCACTTCACTAAGAGTGCATGTGCTGTGCGGAGGAGGTCTCCTCCGCGCTGCGACCGCGTTCGCGTTCTTCGCTGACACCTCTGCGGGAGTTTCCCTCCCGCAACGCCCTTCCTATAAATCCTAAGCGCTGGCGCGCACTCGATAAGGAAACCAAGCCTTCCTAGTGGGCGCTGCCCCCCGCGCTCTGCAAGGCCATTCGCCCTTCGGGTTTTGGCTCCCCCACGCTACGCGCGGTCCCCCCAAAAAGCTCCGCTCAAAGACCTTTCCGTTTGCTACCCCCGCCTTCGCCAGGTGGCGTTCGGCATGTACATGCCGCGTTTCAACGCGGACGTGCAAAAGCCAACACTAAGGAGCCAACGCCATGAATACAATCGCCACCACCGACAGCAAGAAGCCCAACACCAAACAGGAACTCATCACCGCCAACATCAAGCTGCTGATTGAGCAGTTGGAAGCCGGACACTCCGAAGCCCTCACCCAATACCTGACGGCGATGAGCCGTTTCCATACCTATTCCTTCGGGAACGTGTTGGAGATCGCGCGGCAGATGCCGACCGCGACCCGCGTCGCCGGGTTCTGGACGTGGAAGAACCTTGGACGCAGCGTTAATGCCGGAGCCAAGGGCATTCGCATCCTTGCTCCCATCGTTGGCGTTCGGCGTAAGAAAGACATTGAATCCGAGCGGGATATCACCAAGCAGAACGAGCGGGTACTGTTGGGCTTCCGCAATGCCTACGTCTTCGATATCTCCCAGACCAGCGGCGTCGAGTTGCCGGAGATGGAGAGCGTCATCGGCGACCCCGGCGAGAACATCGAGCGACTGACCGAGTTCCTCAACAACAAAGGAATTGCAGTGAGCTACAGCGAGAACATTGCGCCAGCACTTGGCATGAGCTACGGCGGACGCATCGCTCTGCTACCCGGACAGTCGAAGGCTGAAACTTTCAGCACGCTTGTCCATGAGGCGGGACACGAACTCCTTCATAAAGCCGAGCGCCGGACGGCAACGACGAAGACCGTGCGCGAGACCGAGGCCGAAGCTGTGGCGTTTGTTGTCGGGAAGGCTGTGGGGCTGGTGAATGGTTCGGCCTCTGCCGATTACATACAGCTTTACAAAGGCAATGCCTCTCTGTTGGCCGAGAGCTTGGAGGTCATCCAGCAGACCGCCAGCGTCATCCTAGCCGCACTGGAGCCGTCCGTCGCCGACGAAGTAACCAACGAGGAACTTGCTGAGGTCGCAGCATGAACACTATGACTGCGAGCATGTAACAATTCTGTCGACGCACGAAGACCGGACAGGCGGGACGCTGGCCCGCCCGTCCGCCGCTTTTTTGCGGCGCGGGAGACACCCTGCGGGTTTCTCCCGGCCCTCTTCAGGCGCTGAGAAAGCTGTCATTCAGACCGAAATCTGCACAAACATCCTGCACAGTTCCTGCACAGCCAAAATATAACCACTTATACCTTCTAGAATGATAGGTTTCTGCAACCTTTATCACTCGTTCAGGATGACGACGAAAAACAAACAACGGCAACGGCAACGGCAAAGGCAAAGGCAGCGGCAGGGGCAGCGGCAGGTGCGGGGCGCGATGATATTCGCGCCTGGCGGTGGCTAGTGGATGGGGCGTTGGAGGACGACTACGTCGAAGCGGTTGAGGGTTACGGAGTGGGTGGTGGCTTTGGAGGCGTCGGCGAGGACGTCTTCAAAGGCGGAGGGGAGGGTGATTGTTTGAGGAGTGTCGCCGAAGTTGATGAGGATCCAGACTTGGTGGTGAGCGTCGCTGCGGATGTAGAGGTCTACGCCGGGAGGGAGGGTGCCGAACTCGGGATGCAGGTTGGCGTCGGCGACCATCCACTTGGCGGCGTTGGCCAGGGTGTCGCCTTCCAGGTTGGCTCCGATGTAGGTGATGCTGCCGTTGCCGATTTTGCGGGTGATGGCGGCGGGCTGGTCGTCGAGCCAGCCTAGTGGGGTTTTGCCGTAGCGCATGAGGACTTTGGTTTCGGGGTTGGAGGTGGACAGGAGCTCGGCCCAGGTGTTGGTGGGACCGGAGCCCCAGGCGCCGGAGATGGGGATCGTGGTGTCGAGCGCGTAGAACTGGTCGACGCGACCGCCGAGGAGGGGAACTAGCGGGCCGGGCTGGCGCTGGGGTTGGAGAGCGTTGTCGATGGTCTTCATGGCGGAGCGCTGGGTGAGGACGAGGTGGCCGCCGCTGTGGACGTAGTCGATAAGGTTCTTCGCTTGTTGGTCAGTGATGAGGTTTAGGGCGGGGGCGATGACGAGCTTGTACTGCGAGAGGTCGACGGACGGGTTGACGACGTCGACGGAGTGGGTGAGGGCGCGGATGGCGCCGTAGTAGGCGACCATGGCGGCGAGGGGATCGAAGGCGTGGTTGTGACGCTGCCAGTCGATGGCCCAGAAGGCGTCGTAGGAGTGGAGGATGGCGACGTCGGAGTGGACGGTGGTGCCGGCGAGCGCAGGGCCGGCTTTGGCGAAGTCGGCGCCCAGGTGAGCGACTTCGGCGTAGAGCGGGACGGGCGTACCATCCGCTCCGACTAACGTCCCGTGGTATTCCTCCTGGCCGTTGAGGTCGGAGCGCCACTGCCAGTAGGAGACGGCGTCGGCACCATGGCCTACGTCATGCCAGGCCATGGCGCGGACGGCGCCTTTGTCGAGGGAATTGTTGTCGGGCGACCAGTTGACGAAGCCGGGCTGGGTTTCCATAACCCAGAAGTTTTTGCGGAGGAAGCCGCGGGTGAGGTCGTGGGCGGCGCCGTTGTAGATGGGGTTGAGTTGGCCGGTGCCGACGTAGTCGTCCCATGAGGCGAGGTCGAGGTCTTGCGAGACGGTGTAGTGATCGTAGCCGTCGAAGAAGCCCATCATGTTGGTGGTGATGAACTGGCGGTGGTCAGAGTTGGCGCGGATTACGTCTAGCTGATTCTTCTGGTAGCTGCGCCAGGTGTCGGAGACGAAGCGCTTCCAGCTGAGCAGGAGGCCGGGATTGCCGTAGGTGGTTTCGATGGGGATCTGCGACCAGTCAGAATAGGTTTCGCTCCAGTAGGCGGTGGTCCACTTGTTGTTGAGGTTGTCGAGGGTGCCGTAGCGGGCTTTGAGCCATTGCTGGAACTGGGCTTGTTCGGCGGGGCCGAAGGATTCGCTGGCGTACTCGTTGTCGATCTGCCAGCCGATGACGTTGGGGTCGTGGCCGAAGCGTTTGGCGAGCTGCTCGGCCATGGCGCGAGCTAGCTCACGATATTTTGGGTTGGCCCAGTTGAATTGTTGGCGGTTGCCGTGCTCGTCGCGGCGACCGTCTTCTTTAATGCGAAGGGTTTCGGGATATTTGGTGGTGAGCCAGGCGGGGGGCGCGGCGCTGGGGGTGCCGATGACGACCGCGATGTGGTGACGCTCGGCGGCTCGGATGGAGCGGGCTAGCCAGTCGAGATCGTAATGGCCTTCGGAGGGTTCGAGGTTCGACCAGGCGAATTCGCCGACGCGGACGAAGCGGATGTGCGCGGCTTCCATGAGGGAGAGGTCGGCGTCCCATTGGGATTCGGGCCACTGCTCGGGATACCAGGCGGTGCCGAGGTAGAGGGCGGGCGGAGTTGCGGGCGCGGCGGCTGGTGGGGCTGGTGGGGCCTGGGCGCGGAGGAAGGGGGTGAGAAGAACGATGGCGGCGAGGGAAAGGGCAGAAAGCCGAGCAGCGGAGTTCATGTGTTGATCCTACGGGGGATTGGGCGATTGGCTCTAGACAAACGTTGTACTCCGTAGCTGAAGAGGCTGGGCAAAGGTATTGCCATCCTGATATGCTTCGACGCCAGAAGCGAATTCAGCAAAGCTAAACCGTTTTAATAACCATTTGCAAGTTGGAATTGATTGCGTGTAGGAATGGTTCCGGCGGTGCGACGGCCGGAGCGCGATATTGGAAGGGGAGATTGATGAAGATTGGGTCGGTTGTTGGGAAGAGCTGCGTTCTGGCGGGGTGGGCGTTGCTGAGTCTGGGCGCGGCGCGGGTGAGTGTGGCGCAGACGACTGCGGCGGGAAACCAGCCATGGATGAATGCGGCGCTGGATCCGGATGCGCGCGCCGACATGATGATCAAAGAGATGACGCTGGATGAGAAGATCCAGCTGGTGCATGGGATCGGGTGGGGGCCGCTGCGTGCGGGTGCGTTTGTGCCGGTGGCGGACAATGGCGGCGCGGGATTTGTGCCGGGGATTCCGCGGCTGGGATTGCCGGATATCAATGAGGCGGACTCCGCGGTGGGCGTGCGGATGGCGGCGAAGGATAGCCGGTATGCGACGCTGCTGCCGAGCGTGATTGGGATGGCGTCGAGCTGGGACCCGAAGATGGGATTTCTGTATGGCGCGGTGATTGGGCGGGAGCTGCGCGACCAGGGATACAACATGTCGATTGGCGGGGGCATGGATTTGATTCGCGAGCCGCGCAATGGACGGAACTTTGAGTATGCGAGCGAAGATCCGGTGCTGGCGGGAACCATGGTGGGCGAGCTGGCAATGGGCGTGCAGTCGAACCAGATTATGGGCGACATCAAGCACTACGTGCTGAACGACCAGGAGACGGGGCGGAATTCGCTGAACGCGGTGCTCGAGAAGCGGGCGATGCAGGAGACGGACCTGTTGGCGTTCCAGATTGCGATTGGGATGGCGAAGCCGGCAGGCGTGATGTGCAGCTACAACCGCGTAAATGGCGACTTCGCGTGCGAGAACCAATATGTGCTGACGGATGTGCTGAAGAAGGAGTGGGGGTTCAAGGGGTTTGTGCTGTCGGACTGGGAGGCGACGCACAGCACCGTGAAGGCGGCGCTGGCGGGACTGGATCAGGAACAGCCGGGCGATGGATACTTTGGGGCTCCGCTGAAGGAGGCTGTGCAGGATGGGCAGGTGCCGATGGCGCGGCTGGATGACATGGTGCACCGGATTGTGCGCAGCATGTTTGCGACCGGCGTGGTGGATCATCCTCCGGTGCGTCGCGTGGTGGACCCATTCAAGGGGCGCGAGGATGCGCGGAAGATTGAGGAAGAGAGCCTGGTGCTGCTGAAGAATGAAGGCGGGATTCTGCCGCTGGTGGCGGGTGATGGGAAGGCGATCGTCATCATTGGCGGACATGCGGATGAGGGCGTGTTGTCCGGTGGCGGGTCGGCACAGGTGGACGCGCCGGGCGGGCGGCCGGGTGGATCGGTGTGGGGGAGGCCGGTGTATTTTCCGTCGTCGCCGCTGCAGTTTGTGACGGAGCAGGCGGGCAGCGGAGCGAAGGTGAGCTTCGATGCGGGCACGGATGTGGCGGAGGCCGCGAAGGCTGCAGCCAAGGCGCAAGTGGCGATCGTGTTTGTGACGCAGTGGATGAGTGAAGGCATGGATCGGCCGACGCTGAGCTTGCCGGATAACCAGGATGCGTTGGTGGAGGCGGTGGCGAAGGCGAATCCAAATACAGTGGTGGTGTTGGAGACGGGCGGGCCGGTGTCGATGCCATGGCATGGGCGCGTGAAGGGAATTGTGGAGGCGTGGTTTCCGGGGATTGGCGGTGGCGAGGCGATTGCGAATGTGCTGTTTGGTCGCGTGAATGCTTCGGGGAAACTGCCGGTGACGTTTGCGGTGGACGAGGCGCAACTGCCTCATCCGACGGTGACGGGGTTGACGGCGACGACTGAGAATAACGGCATGAATGGCGGCGGCTTCCACGGGATGCAGTCCAAGAACTTTACGGTGGACTACAACGTCGAGGGGATGAAGGTTGGGTACAAGTGGTTCCAGGTGAAGGACGAGACGCCGCTGTTTCCGTTTGGATTTGGGCTGAGCTATACGAGCTTTGCGTACTCGGGCCTGAAGGTGGCGCCGGGCGCGGAGAGTGTGAGCTTTGAGGTGAAGAACACTGGCGCGCGTTCGGGCGATGAGGTTGCCGAGGTGTATGTGACGCTGCCCAAGAGCGCGGACGAGCCGTTCCGGAAGCTGGTGGGATTTACTCGGGTGTGGGTCGACGCGGGCGCGAGCAAAACGGTGACGGTGCCGATTCAGCCTTTGTATTTGCAGGTGTTTTCTACGGAGAAGAACGGATGGGAACGGTTGGCAGGAAAGTATGGGATTGAGGTGGGTGGGTCTTCGGCGGAGCTGCCGCTGAAGACGGAGGTATCGTTGACGGCGCAATAGGGCGCGAAGAGATTGAAGGCCCTTTCGCTGCGTGTTGACTGCATGTGTACCGGGATTGCGCGAGGGTCAGATTGGCTGCGGTGATCTTTCTATGAGAAAAATCGGTCTGGTAGTGGCGTTGCTGAGTGCTGGGTGTCTGGCTGTCGCGCAACAGAAGACGGCAGTTGTTCCGGAGACGGCGGTGTATGCAGATAGTAGTGCGCCGGTTGACGCGCGGATTACGGATCTGCTGAAGCGGATGACGCTCGACGAAAAGGTGGATGCGTTCAGCACGGATCCTACGGTGCCGCGGCTGGGTGTGGTGGGGACCGGGCATGTGGAAGGGCTGCATGGATTGGCGCTGGGTGGGCCGGGGCATTGGGAGGGTCACGCGGGGGGGCATAGTGTCATCACGGTGATTCCGACGACGACGTTTCCGCAGTCGCGAGGCTTGGGGCAGACGTGGGATCCGGCGCTGCTCGAGAAGGCTGCGGCGCAGGAGGCGTATGAGACGCGGTATGCGTTTGGGAAATATCATCGCGGGGGGTTGGTGGTGCGGGCTCCGAATGCGGACTTGAGCCGGGATCCGCGATGGGGGCGGAGTGAGGAGTCGTATGGGGAAGATCCGTTCTTAGTGGGGACGCTGGCTACGGCGTATACGCGCGGGCTGCAGGGGGATGGGAAGTACTGGACGACGGCGAGTTTGCTGAAACATTTTCTGGCGAATAGTAATGAGAATTTGCGGACGTCATCTTCTTCGGACTTTGATGAACGGCTGTTGCAGGAGTACTACTCGGTGCCGTTTCGGATGGCGATTGAAGAGGGGCACGCCAATGCATTTATGACGGCGTACAACTCGTGGAACGGGACGCCGATGATTGAGAATCCTGTGCTGCGCGATGTCGTGATGAAGCAGTGGGGTGAGGATGGGATCATCTGCACGGATGGTGGCGCGCTGGCTGCGCTGGTGAAGGATCACAAGGCGTACAAGACGTTGCCGGAGGCGGTTGCGGCTACGGTGCATGCGGGGATCAATCAGTATCTGGATGACTACAAACCGGCGATGGAAGAGGCGTTGAAGCAGGGGCTGATTAACGAGGGGGATTTGGATCGGAATCTGCGCGGGGTGTTTCGCGTGATGATCAAGCTGGGGATGCTGGATCCGAAGGCGATGGTTCCACAGGCGCGGATTGGATTTGATGATGGTGCTGGGAAGATGCTGGCGAAGGATCCTTGGTGGAGTCCTGAGGCGAAGGCGCTGGCTCGGAAGGTGACGGACGAGTCAATTGTGCTGCTGAAGAATGAGTCCTACGCGGACGGCGAGAGGGGGAGTAGCGGCAATGGTGGCAGCAGACTCCCAGCGAGGACACTTTTGCCGCTGGATGCGAAAGGGTTGAAGTCGATTGCGGTGGTGGGGCCTTACGCGGAAGAGGTGCTGCTGGATTGGTATAGCGGGACGCCACCGTTTGCCGTGACGCCTCTGGAGGGGATTCGTGCGCGGGTTGGGGCGGGTGTGACGGTGACGTATGAGAAGGGCGATGATCTGGGCGCTGTCACTGCGCTGGCGAAGCGGGTGGATGCGGTGGTGGTGGTGATCGGCAATCATCCTACGTGTGGTGCTGGATGGGAGAAGTGTCCGGCGGCGAGTGACGGCAAGGAGGCTGTCGATCGAAAGAGCTTGACGCTGGCGCAGGAGGAGATTGCGAAGGCGGCGCTAGCAGGGAATCCGAAGACGGTGGTGGTGCTGCAGGCTAGCTTTCCGTATACGACGAACTGGACTCAGGAGCATGCGCCAGCGATTTTGGAGATGACGCATAACAGCGAGGAGCAGGGCGATGGGTTGGCCGATGTGCTGTTCGGCGACTATGATCCGGCGGGGCGGCTGACGCAGACCTGGGTGCGCGATGAGGCGGATCTGCCGGCGATGATGGACTACAACCTTCGCAATGGGCGGACGTATCTGTATGCGAAGCAGAAGCCGTTGTATGCGTTTGGGTATGGGTTGAGCTATACGAGTTTTGCGTACTCTCATCTGCGGGTGAATGCGTCGACCCTGAAGGATGGTGCGACGACGATGGTGAGCGTTGAGGTGAAGAATACCGGTTCGCGCGAGGGGGATGAGGTGGTGCAGATGTATGTGTCGCATGAGGGATCGAGTGTGGCGCGGCCGGTGGAGGAGTTGAAGGGATTTACGCGGGTGTCGTTACGGCCGGGGGAAGTGAAGACGGTTACGCTGCCGTTGGCGGCGAAGTCTTTGGCGTATTGGGATGAGGGGAAGAAGGCGTTTGTGGTGGAGAAGGATCGTGTGGTGGTGAAGGTGGGAGGGAGCTCGGATGATTTGCCGGTGAAGGCTGTGGTGCAGGTGATGTAGAGGGGCTAGGGAGAAGCAAGGGCAAGAGCGGGAGACAGCAGGTTCCTTGCTGCGCTCGGAATGACAGACAGAAAAGCAAGGGCGAAAGCAACGGCGACAACAACCGCAACGGCGACAACAATAGCAATAGTAAGTACATGGGCCAATGCAGGGATCTCTCCACTGCGCTGCGCTCCGGTCGAGATGACGAGTTATTGGGGGAGTAGGTAAACGTTTCAAGAGCCCGAGCGAGAGTCGTCAATTGTGAGAGTCGTCAGGTGATGGAGGAGTTGGATATGAATTGCAAGGTTGCAGTCGTTCGTGGCGTTGGTTTGCTTGCGTGCCTTATGGCGGTCAGTGGCGTTTCGCGGGCGCAGCAGTTGACGTTGCAGCGGGGGGCGGCGACGGTGGTGGTGGAGGCTTATGCGCCGAATATTGTGCGGGTGACGATGAGTTTGGATAAGGCTCGGGCGCTGGCGGCGGCGGGTTATGGGATTACCGCGCGGCCGCAGAGCGATGGATGGACGGCGGAAAGTGGAGAGGCGGGAGATGTGCTGAAGTCGTCGCGCATGGTGGTGAGTGTGCAGGGGCAGGGGAAACCGTATACGGGCAAGCTGCCGGATACGGCGAAGTTTTTCAATGGGTATACGCCGTATGTGGGGCTGTCGATTAAGACGCCGGAGGGCGCGACGCTGCTGGATATGCGGGGTTGGGAGATGTCGGTGCCGAACTATAAGGATGGAAACCATAACATCCTGAATGAGCGGCGGCCGACGGATGATCCTTACTTCCAGGTGGGAGCAACGTTTGCGGCGCCGAAGGATGAGCATTATTACGGGCTGGGACAAAATCAGGAAGGGTATCTCGATCGACGCGGGCGCGTGGTGCGGTGTGCGCATGACTACAACGCGCCGGGCGGGCAGAGTGTGTGCGTTCCGTTCGTGGTGACGAATAAGGGTTATGGGATTTTGTGGGATAACCCGTCGCGGACTACGGTGGCGTTTGCGATTGCGAATGCGACGAAGTGGACTAGCGATGTGGGGCAGCGGGTGTCGTTCTTTGTGATTGCGGGTAAGACGTATGACGAGATCTATGAGGGTTTTCGGACGCTGACGGGCGATGTGCCGATGCTGCCTAAGTCGGCGTATGGGTACATCCAGTGCAAGCAGCGGTACTCGAACCAGGCTGAGTTGATGGGGGTGGCGAAGGGATATCGCGAGCGGCATTTGCCGATTGATGACCTGGTGATTGACTGGTTCACGTATACGAAGATGGGGGAGATGGATATGGATCCGGAGAAGTGGCCGGACCCGGTGGGGATGTTGAAAGAGCTGCACGCGATGAACTATCACGTGATGATCAGCGTGTGGCCGCGGTTTGTGGAGAGTAGCCGGTATTATCCGCTGCTGCTTAAGAATGGTTGGTTCGAACACCTGGCGGATGGGACGCCGACGAATGGAGAGCCTTATGATCACGCGGGGTCGGACATTGATACGACGAACCCGGATGCGGCGAAATGGTATTGGAGCGTGGTGAAAGAGAACTACGTGGACAAGGGGTTCGATGCGTTCTGGGCGGATGAGACGGAGCCGGATCTGTCGCCGAATGGAAGCTACTTTCATATTGGGCCGGGGACGCAGTACTTCAATACGTACCCGCTATTTCATACGGCGGCGTTCTACAACGGCATGCGTCGGGATATGAAGGAGCGGGCGCTGATCTTGGCGCGGGATGCGTATCCGGGGGCGCAGCATAATGGGGCGATTTTCTGGTCGTCGGATATTAGCCCGACGTGGGATGTGCTGAAGCGGCAGGTGCCGACTGGGATTAATTTTGTGGCATCGGGGATGCCGTACTGGAGCACGGATATCGGGGGATGGCAGGACTTGCCGAGGGTTCATAAGGCGGAGCGGCCGGTGCTGATTGATCCGAGTGACGCGCGTGCGGTTGTAGGTGGGTATGACGATTATCCCGAGCTCTATGTGCGGTGGTTTGAGTATGGGGCGTTTCAGCCGAATTTTCGCACGCATGGGACGCGGCCGGAGAATGAGGTTTGGAGCTACGGGAAGCAGGCTGAACCGATCCTCGAGAAGTTCCTAAGGCTTCGCTATGAGTTGATGCCGTACATTTATTCGCTCGGATGGCATGCGCATGAGACGGGCGCGCCGTTTATGCGTGGGCTGTTTATGGACTTCGGCGACGATCCGAAGGTTGCTGGTATTGGCGACGAATATATGTTTGGGCCGGCGCTGCTGGTGGCTCCTGTGACGGACCAGGGGATGACGAGCCGCGAGGTGTATCTGCCCGAGGGAACCGATTGGTACAACTTCTGGACGAATGAGCGGGTGCGTGGCGGGCAGAATATTACGGTGAGCGCGCCTATCGACGAGATTCCACTGTTTGTCCGGGCGGGTTCGATTCTGCCGCTGGGGACGGTGGTGGAGAGTACGAACCAGGTGCAGAAGGTGGCGAAGGTGCGGGTGTATCCGGGGGCGGATGGAGCGTTTGATCTGTATCGCGATGATGGGACGTACGCGTATGAGAAGGGGCAGTTCGAGGTGAGTCATCTGCGCTGGGAGGATGGTGCGCAGAAGTTGACGCATACGGGTGCAGAGGTTGGGTTCGCGAACGGTGAGTCGGTGGAGGTTGTCGGGAAGCAGTAAATGCGTGCTGGTCGGGGTTTGCGCGGCCGGGCTATAATCGCGCTAACGAACGGGTGCACTATGTCGACGCGACGCAATTCGACGATGGACCTTCAGGGGATGTGGAGGGATGCGAAGACACACGAGGGTGTGAGCGTGACCTCGCGCGCGTTGCCGAGCAGCCTGCGGCCCAATCTTTTCTCCGGCGATTAAGTCTTCATTCTGTAGCGCAATGGTGTCATGCGTTCTTTCGACTTCGTCGAAATGAGCGATGCGTTCATGCCTCTTGAGGACATGGCCTTCTATCCGCTGCAATGCCAAAGGAGAAATTTGATGAGCACACAGACACAAGAGTTTGTTCGGGTGGCGAGCCCGGAGACGCATGCGCGCTTCGGACCGAAGTTCGTTGGGGCGGTGCCGGGTCCGAAGGCGAAGAAGATTGTCGCCGAGGATGATCTTTATCTTTCGCCGAGCTATACGCGCGGATATCCGCTGGTGGTGAAACGCGGGTATGGCTGTCGCATCGAAGATCCGGATGGGAATGAATTTTTGGATTTCACGGCGGGCATTGCGGTGACGTCGACGGGGCATTGCCATCCCGAGGTCGTGAAGGCGATACAGGATCAGGCGGCGCAGTTGATTCACATGTCGGGGACGGATTTTTATTATGACCTGATGCCGAGGGTGGCGGCGAGGCTTTCGGCGATTGCGCCGATGCCGGGGCCACATCGCATCTATTACGGGAACTCTGGCGCCGAGGCTGTAGAGTGCGCGATGAAGCTGGCGCGCTATCACACGGGGCGGCCGAACATTATCTCTTTCGTGGGGAGCTTCCATGGGCGCACGATGGGGGCGCTGTCGCTGACTGCGTCGAAGGTGCAACAGAAGAGGCGATTTGCGCCGTTTGTGCCGGCGGTGACGCATGTGCCTTACCCGTATGCATACCGCGGCTGTAGCGGCGGGCCTCAGGAGCAAGAGGAGTTTGCGCTGGGATGTGCGCGGTATATCGAGGAGAAACTGTTCAAGACGCTGCTGGCGCCGGAAGAGGTTGCGGCGATTTTTGTCGAGCCGATTCAGGGTGAGGGCGGGTATGTGGTGGCGCCTGATGTTTTCCTGCAGGAGATTCGGAGGATCTGCGATCGTCACGGAATTCTGATGGTGGTGGACGAAATTCAGTCGGGCGCGGGACGCACGGGCAAGTGGTGGGCGATTGAACACTCGGGCGTGCGGCCGGATATTGTTTGCATGGCGAAGGGGATTGCGTCGGGGATGCCGCTGGGCGTTTGTCTATCGAGGGCCGAAGTGATGGATTGGGTGCCGGGTTCGCACGCGAGTACGTTTGGCGGAAACCCGTTGTGCCTGGCGGCGGCGCTGGCGACGATCGAGATCATTGAGCGCGAGGCGATGGCGAATGCGGCGACGGTTGGTGGCGCGGCGCTCGAGCGCCTGGGTACGTGGGTTGGGAAGCATGAGATTGTTGGCGAGGTGCGTGGGCGCGGCTTGATGATCGGCGTTGAGATCGTTGAGAACAAAAAGACGCGCGCGATGGCCGGTGAGCTTCGGGATAAGATCGTCGACCTGGCATTTGAGAAGGGGCTACTGCTGTTGGGGTGCGGAGCGAATACGGTTCGTCTCTGCCCGCCGCTTGTGGTGAGTCAGGATGAAACGGACGTTGCGCTTGATCTGCTGGAAGAGTGCATCGTTCAGGTGATGCAGTAAGGCGAAGAGCGCTGGTGCGCGGAGAAAGCTGAAGGAGAATTTGTATGACGACGGATACGGTTGCGTTGGAGCAGGAGGTTCACGAGCTGCTGTCGCGCCTGGGCGTGCCTGAGCGTAGGTACTCCCAAGGTGAGTTAATTGTGCGCACGCCAATTACGGGGCAGGTGATCGCACGCGTGGCTACGACGACGGAGTCGGCCGCGCGTGAGGCGATCGCAGCCGCGCACGAAGCGTTTCTGGAATGGCGCAATGTTCCTGCTCCGCGGCGTGGCGAGTTGGTGCGGGTGCTCGGTGAGGAGCTACGCGCAGAGATTGAGACGCTAGGGCGGCTGGTGACGATTGAGACGGGAAAACTGTTGTCCGAGGGGTTCGGCGAGGTGCAGGAGATGATCGATATCTGCGGCTTCGCTGCGGGATTGTCACGACAGCTTGCCGGACTTACGATCGCGTCGGAGCGCGCGAACCATCGGATGATGGAGACATGGCATCCACTGGGCGTGGTGGGTGTGATCTCGGCGTTTAATTTTCCGGTTGCGGTGTGGTCGTGGAACGCGGCGCTGGCGTTGGTGTGTGGCAATGCTGTGGTGTGGAAGCCTTCGGAGAAGACTCCACTGACGGCGTTGGCGACGCATGCGTTGTTTGAGCGAGCGGCCGCGAAGGTGGGGAATGTGCCGGCGGGACTGTCGGCGCTGCTGATCGGGGACGCGCGGCTGGGAGAGATGTTGGTGGACGATGCGCGGATTCCGTTGGTGTCTGCAACGGGCTCGACTGCCATGGGGAGGGCGGTTGCGCCGCGATTGGCGAAACGGTTTGCGCGGGCAATCCTGGAGTTGGGCGGAAACAATGCGGCCATTGTTTGTCCGAGCGCGGACCTTGATCTTGCTTTGCGGGGGATTGCGTTCTCTGCGATGGGAACGGCGGGCCAGCGGTGCACGTCGCTGCGGCGCTTGATTGTGCACGAGACAATCTACGACGATCTGGTTGCGCGGTTGAAGCAGGTATATCTGTCCGTTGGGGTGGGGGATCCGCGGGCCGATGGAACACTAGTGGGGCCGCTGATTGATGGCCGTTCGTTTGCGGGGATGAGGGCTGCTCTCGACGAGGCAAGAGGCAGCGGGGCGGTCATTACGGGAGGCGAACAAGTTGCGGTTGAGGGAACCGAAGATGCTTTCTATGTTCGGCCTGCGTTGGTGGAGGTCGCGCAACAATCCGATGTGGTGAAGCGTGAGACGTTTGCACCGATTCTGTATGTGCTGAAGTATCGCGAACTCGAAGAGGCAATTCAATTGCAGAACGATGTTCCTCAGGGATTGTCGTCCTCGATCTTCACGTTGAACGTGCGCGAGGCTGAGCGGTTTGTGTCCGATGCCGGATCCGATTGTGGGATTGCGAACGTGAATATTGGCACATCGGGTGCAGAGATCGGCGGAGCGTTTGGCGGCGAGAAGGAGACGGGCGGCGGGCGCGAGTCCGGGTCGGATGCGTGGAAGCAGTACATGCGACGTGCGACCAACACCATCAACTATGGGACGGATCTTCCGCTTGCGCAGGGAGTGAGCTTCGACATCACGGCGTAGATGTTAGCGCGAAAACATGCTGACATCTTGTGAGATTGCTTCTTGGTTTTTCGACGAATTCCCGTGATTTCTGAGGGTTTTGTTGCGTGCTTCTCGTAGAAAATCATGCGCATATCTATACAGCTAGTTATGAATAATCATTCTCGTTGACGGTTCGGAATTCGCCTGCGATGCTTCAGGCTATGCAGACACCCAGAAATATCAATGTAGATGCGCGCGTGGCGCCGAAGACTTTCATCGCAAGCTCAACTTCTTCCGGCAAGCCTGCGCTTCTGATGTGCGCCCCGAAATTGTATGAGGTGAGTTATGTTATCAATCCGTGGATGAAGGGGAACCTTGGGAATTCATCGCGGCGCCGAGCTGCGCAGCAGTGGGAAAGCTTATATACGGTTCTTTCAGGGTTGGCGGACATTCACTTAGTGGAACCGATCGCGGGCTCTCCGGATATGGTTTTCACGGCGAACGCTGGTTTGGCGCGCGATGGGGTGGTGGCCATCAGCAGCTTCTATCATCCTGAACGCCAGGGCGAGGAGCCGCACTTTCGTGAGTGGTTCCGCAAGGCTGGATACGCGGTAGTGGATCTTCCGCGCGACACGCCGTTTGAGGGCGAGGGGGATGCGCTGTTCTCCGCAGATGGCGCGCGATTGTGGGCCGGACACGGTACGCGAACACTCGAGGCAAGCCATGGCGCGTTGCAGAAACTGTGGGATGTGGAGGTGGTTAGTCTGCGGCTGATTGATCCGCGCTTCTACCACTTGGACACATGCTTCGCACCGCTTGAGGATGGGTCGCTTCTTTACTATCCGCCGGCATTCGATGAAGAGTCGTTGAAGAAGATTGAGGCGGCCTATCCGGCCGAAAAACGGATCGCTGTGCGTGAAGAAGACGCTGTGGTGTTCGCCTGCAATGCGGTGAATCTGGGTAAGACGATTGTGTTGAATTGTATTAGCGCGGCGTTGGAAGACGAACTTCGAGGGCGCGGATTCGAAGTGATCCAGGTGCGTCTTGATGAGTTTCTGAAAGCCGGAGGCGCGGCAAAGTGTTTAGTGATGAAGCTTACTGCGGAGCTCCATGCGAAGAGTGAAGCGCTTGATGTGGTCGAGTCAGTGGGCGATACGGCGGCAAAGCTGATTGCGATGGAAGAGGAGTATGGGGCGCACAACTATCATCCGCTGGATGTGGTGATCGATCGGGCGCATGGAGCGTGGGTGACCGATGTGAACGGGAGGCGTTACCTGGATTTCCTGGCGGCGTACTCCGCTGTGAACCAAGGGCATTGCCACCCGGAGATTTTGGCGGCAATGGTGGAGCAGGCGCAGAAGGTGACGTTGACTTCGCGCGCATTTCGGAATGATCAGCTGCCTTTGTTGCTGAGAGATTTGCATGCGTTGACGGGCTTCGAGATGGCGCTGCCGATGAACTCGGGCGCCGAGGCGGTTGAAACGGCGCTAAAGGCGGCGAGGAAATGGGGCGAGACGGTTAAGGGAATCGAGGCGAATCGCACGGAGATTATTGTTTGCGCAAATAACTTTCACGGGCGAACAATTTCGATTGTTGGGTTCTCTACCGATGAGCAGTATCGTTCGGGTTTCGGACCATTCCCGGCGGGATTCAAGCAGGTTCCATTTGGCGATGCCGAGGCGCTTCGGCGGGCGATTACACCGCAGACAGCGGCGTTCCTGGTGGAGCCGATCCAGGGAGAAGCTGGGGTGGTTGTTCCTCCCGAGGGATACCTGCGGGAGGTGGCGGAAATCTGCAAGGAGAATAACGTTTTGCTGATCGCGGACGAAATTCAGTCGGGACTTGGACGCACTGGGAAACTGTTCGCGTATATGCATGACGGGATCACTCCCGACGTGTTGATTGCGGGCAAGGCGCTTTCGGGCGGATTCTATCCGGTGTCGGCTGTGATGAGCTCTCGAGAGGTGCTGGGGGTGTTTCGGCCCGGAGATCATGGCAGCACGTTTGGCGGAAACCCGTTGGCGTGTGCTGTGGCGCGCGCAGCGCTGCGGGTGATTGTGGATGAGAGGCTTGCGGAACGGTCGGCGGAGTTGGGAGCGTATGCGTTGGCGAGACTGCAAAGGATGAGTAGCGGGCCAGTGCGCGAAGTTCGCGGACGAGGATTGTGGATTGCGATTGAGTTGAACGTGCCGGCGCGGCCGATTTGCGAGGCGTTGCGCGATCGCGGGGTGCTGTGCAAGGAGACGCATGAGACGGTGATCCGGATTGCGCCGCCGCTGGTGATTCGTCGCGAAGACCTGGATTGGGGACTCGAGCAGATCGAGCTTGTGCTGACAGGAGATTCGAAAAAGCGAACTGACGAAGGTTTGCTTAGAAGCGAAGAGGACGCTTTCTCTCGAGTGGCGTAGAGAGGACCATGCTGGTGGTCGGACTGCCGTAGGGTAGAAGCTTCTCGATGAGGTCTTCTAGTTCAGTCGTTGAGGCGAGAACCACCTTGAGCAGGAAGGCGTCGTTGCCGGTGAGGTGGTGACATTCCTGCACGGCGTCGAGTGTAGGCAGGAACTTGAGGAACGGTTTGTAACGCGTGCCTTCGCAGGTGAGTCGCACGAAGGCTGTGATATTGAAGCCGAGGGCCTGCAGGTTGATTTCCGCGTGGTAGCCGCGAATGAACTCGAGACTTTCGAGGCGGCGCAGGCGCTCGGCGGTGGCGGAGGGGGAGAGGCCGATGCGTCGACCGAGCTCGGCTACGCTGAGGCGAGCGTCGGCAGTGAGCTCCCGCAGAATTTTGCGGTCGATCTGGTCGATTCCAGTGTGGAGAAGCATGCGGCGCTCCTTGGGTTCGTTTGATCGGGCGAACGCGGGTAGTGCGTGACAGCGCTCAGCCGTTGATTGTGGCTATATAAACGACATTCGCCATTGAATCAACGGTGTACTTGCCATATTACCGCAGCAGAGCAGTTCCCTCCTTTCGAGTGACTCCATAGGATTACAGCATGATTACTTTGGATGGAGCGTCGCTGACGATCGAAGATGTTGTTGCTGTCGCTGAAGGACGAGAGCGGGTTGGGATTGCTGTCGAAGCGTTGGATCAAATGCAGCGATCGCGCGACCGTGTCGAGAACGCGATGCGTGGTACGAAGCCGGTGTATGCGCTGAACACGGGCGTTGGGTTGTTGGCGAATATCCGGCTGGAGGATCACGAGATTGAGGTGATGCAGGTAAACCTCATCCGGTCACACTGTTGCGGGATTGGTGCGCCGTTGCCAGTGAAGGTGGTGCGCGGCATGATGTTGATCCGCGCGAACGTGTTGGCCAAAGGGTTGTCGGGGATTCGCGCGGTGGTGGCGGAGCGCATCTGCGATTTGTTGAACTGCGGGATTACGCCGGTGGTTCCGTCGCGCGGAAGCGTTGGCGCTAGCGGCGACCTGGCACCCTTGGCGCATATGGCGCTGGCGCTGATTGGCGAGGGGCAAGCGGAGTATCAGGGCGAGGTGCTGGATGCCGCGGTGTGTATGAAGCGTGCCGGACTGGAGCCGCTGAAGCTGGAGGGCAAAGAGGGTATCTCTCTGCTGAATGGCACGCAGGCTATGTTGTCGATTGGATGTCTCCGACTGAAGGAATTGGAAGGCCTTTTCTACGCCGCACAGACTACGGCGGCCTTGAGTATCGAGGCGTTGCGGGGAACGCCTGCGGCGTTCGATGCGCGGCTGCATGCCGCGCGGGCGCATGTGGGACAGGTGTTGAGTGCGCAGCACCTGTTGCGGTTGCTCGAAGGGAGTACGATTCCGCGTTCACAGGGTGAGGGCAGCCGGATTCAGGATGCGTACTGTTTGCGCTGCATTCCTCAGGTGCATGGCGCGGCTTGGGACACGCTGCAGTTTGCGCGGGGAGTGTTCGAGGTTGAGCTGAATAGTGCTACGGATAACCCGCTGGTGTTCGAGGATGCGATTGTGTCGGGCGGCAATTTCCATGGAGCTCCGTTGGCGCTGGCGCTGGATTATCTGGCGATTGCGGTGTGCCAGCTTGCGGGGATCTCGGAGCGGCGTACGGAGCGGTTGATGAATCCGACTTTGAATGAGGGGCTGCCCGCATTTCTTGCGTCGCAACCGGGCATCGAGTCGGGGATGATGATGGCACAGGTGACGTCGGCGGCGCTGGTGGCGGAGATGCGGGTGCTGGCCTCGCCGGCGTCGACGGGGTCGATTCCAACGAGCGGCAACCAGGAAGATTTTGTAAGTATGGGTATGACGTCGGGGCTGAAGCTTGAGCAGTCGGCGGACCTGGCGCGGATGGTCATCGCGATCGAGTTGTTGGCGGCGGCGCGGGCGTTGGATCTTCGTGGAGATACGAGCACAGCGGTGCTGGAAGAGGCGCGGAGCCGCTTTCGCATGCGGGTTCCGGCGTGGCGGGAGGATTGCGTACTTTCTGTGTGGATGGAAGAGGCTGCGCAGTTTTTAGCGGATGATGGATGGAGAGATCAGGAAGCTGGACAGGTTGCGGTTGAGGAGGCGGTTCGATGAGTGAGGGATATTCTCCGGTTCGTGCAGCGCGGGGTAGCACCAGGACAGCGAAGGGTTGGATTCAAGAGGCAGCCAAGCGGATGCTGATGAATAACCTCGATCCTGAAGTGGCAGAGAAGCCCGAAGAGCTGATCGTGTATGGCGGGCGAGGGAAGGCGGCGCGCAACTGGGAGTGCTTTCACACGATCGTTGAGACGCTAGACCGGTTGGAGAATGACCAGACGCTGCTGGTGCAGTCGGGGAAAGCGGTGGCGGTGCTGAATACGCATCGTCTTGCGCCGCGAGTGTTGATTGCAAATTCAAATTTGGTACCGCATTGGGCTACGTGGGAGGAGTTCGACAAGCTGGATGCTGCGGGGCTGATGATGTATGGGCAGATGACGGCGGGGTCGTGGATTTATATCGGCACGCAGGGGATTTTGCAGGGAACGTATGAGACGTTTCGCGGCGCGGCTAAGCTGCACTTCAACGACACGCTGGCAGGGACGATCACGGTGACCGCGGGGCTCGGTGGCATGGGAGGGGCGCAGCCGCTGGCGGTGAAGCTTGCTGGCGGCGTGAGTATCTGCGTTGAAGTGGATGCGAAACGGATTGAGCGGCGGCTGGAGACGCGCTACCTGGACAAGGCTACTCGGTCGCTGGAAGAGGCGATTCAGTGGGCGCAGACGGCGAAGCGGGAGCGGGAGGCGGTGTCGATCGGGTTGCTGGGGAACGCGGCTGAGGTGCTGCCGAAGATGGTGGAGCTGGGATTTATTCCTGACTTGGTGACCGACCAGACGAGTTCGCATGATCCGCTGTGGGGGTATCTGCCGCCGGCGAAGGCGGATGAAGATTTGAATGCGCTGCGGTCGATGCAGCCGAAGGAATATGTGGCGCGGGTGCAGGCGGCGATCGCGCAGCATGTGAGGGCGATCCTGGAGATGCAGCGGCGCGGCGCGGTTGCGTTTGATTACGGAAATAATCTGCGGACGCAGGCGAAGATTGCCGGAGTGACGGATGCGTTTTCGTATCCGGGATTTGTGCCGGCGTTTATTCGCGATTCGTTTTGCGAGGGACGCGGGCCGTTTCGGTGGGTGGCGCTGTCGGGTGATCCGGCCGATATATACGCTACTGATCGGGCGCTGCTGGAGTTGTTTCCAGAGGATAAGCGGCTGACGGAGTGGCTTACCTTTGCGTCGAAGCAGATTGCGTTTCAGGGTTTGCCGGCGAGGATATGCTGGCTGGGATATAAGGAACGCGATCGTGCTGGGCTGTTGTTCAACCAGATGGTACGGGATGGGCGGTTGAGTGCGCCGATCGTGATTGGGCGCGACCATTTGGATGCGGGGTCGGTGGCCAGCCCCTATCGAGAGACGGAAGGAATGTTGGACGGATCGGACGCAGTCTCCGATTGGGCGCTGCTGAACTTTGCTACTGGCGTTGCAAGCGGAGCTGGATGGATGAGCTTCCATCATGGCGGCGGCGTGGGGATGGGATATAGCCAGCATGCAGGGCTCGTCGCTGTTGCGGACGGAAGCGATGAGGCCGACGAGCGGCTGAAGATGTGCCTGACCAACGATCCGGCGATGGGTGTGATTCGCCACGCGGATGCGGGCTATGAATTGGCGAAAGAGACGGCCGCGAAACGAGGGCTTGATCTGCCGAGTGTGCGATGAAGACTGAGCTGCTCATCACGGGAATTTCACAGCTCGCTACCGCTGAGGGTGCGTCGGCAAAACATGGCCGGAGTATGAGTGAACTCAAGGTCGTGCAGGATGCGGCGTTGGCGATCTCTGGTGGGTCGATTGATTGGGTGGGCGCGAGGAGCGACTGGACGGGCGAAGCTGTGGCGACGCTTGATCTAGGTGGCGCCGCTGTCTTGCCGGGGCTGATTGACCCGCATACCCATGCGGTGTGGGCTGGCGATCGGCTGGCGGACTTTGAAGCGCGGGTTGCGGGGGCGACGTATGAGCAGATTCTGCTGGCGGGTGGTGGGATTCGCAGCACGGTGCGAGCGACGGCTGCGGCTTCGATCGAGGAGCTGGTCGCGCTGGCGAGGCCAAGGGTTGAGGCGCTGCTGCGATCCGGTGCTACGACGATCGAGGTGAAGTCGGGATATGGATTTGCGATTTCTGCTGAGATTGCGATGTTGGATTCGATTGCAACGCTGGCGGCTGAGTCGCAGGCGCGGATTATCGCGACGCTTCTGATTCATCTGCCGCCTGTGGAGTCCGGTGAGCGGTCACGGTATGTTGAGCAGGTATGCGCGGAGCTGATTCCCGAAGTTGCGCGAAGAGGGCTTGCGAGTGCTGTGGATGTGTTTGTCGAGCGAGAGGCCTGGCACGTTGCGGAAGCGGAGCAGATGTTTGTTTGCGCGAAGAATCATGGGCTAGCGGTGAAGCTGCATAGCGACCAGTTTCATAGCATCGGAGGCGTCGAGCTTGGTGTGCGGATGGGCGCGCTGAGTGTGGATCATTTGGAGGCGGCAGGCGCGGCACAGATCGAGGCTATTGCAGCTAGCGCAACGGTGGCAACGATTCTTCCGGGAGTGTCGTTGCATCTCGGAATTCCTGCGGCTCCGGGACGGCGGCTGATTGATGTGGGTGCGGCAGTGGCTGTCGGAACGGATCTGAATCCTGGTTCAAGCCCACTGTATTCGAGTGCGGGCGCGTTGGGGCTTGCGGTTCGGATGAATGGGCTGAGGGCGCAGGAGGCGATTGTTGCAGGAACAGTGAATGCGGCTTGTGCGCTGGGGCTGAGTGATCGAGGACGGCTGGAGGCTGGATGTGTTGCGGACTTCGTGGTGTTGCAAACCAAGGATTGGCGCGAGCTCGTTTATGTGATGGGTGCGAATCCTGTTCGTGAAGTGTGGGTGGGTGGAAGGCGGGTGGGGGGATGAATACTCTTTATCGACCAGAGTTGCTGTATGTCGACGGCAAATTTGTTGCGGGCGGGGAGTTGCTGGTCAGTCCCGAAGGATTGGTGTTGGAGCTTGACGACCAGTTGGATCGCTCGTCGGTGACGATTGTCGCGATGCCGGGCAAGGCTTTGATGCCGGGATTTGTGAATACTCACTCTCACTCGTTTCAACGATTGATTCGCGGAAAGGCGGAGTCGCGGGTCGTGAGTGGACGAGACTTCTGGTCGTGGCGCGGAACGATGTATTACGCCGCGAGCAAACTCGATCCGCAGCAGGTGTATGACGTTGCGCGTATGGCGTTCCTCGAGATGGTGCTGGCGGGCACGACAACTGTGGGCGAGTTTCACTATCTTCACAATGCGATGGATGGAAAACCTTATGACGATCCAAACCTGCTGGGCAAGCAGGTGATTGCCGCCGCGGAGTCGGTGGGTATTCGTATCGTGTTGCTGCGAACGGCTTATCTTCGCGCGGGATTTGAATTGCCGCCGGAGCCGGGGCAGAGCCGTTTTTACGAATCGGCGAAGGCGTTTCTCGAGAACATGACGGCGCTGGTTAAGGAGGTTTCGGCGGATCGCCCGAGCGTTCATTTTGGTGTTGCTCCCCATAGTGTTCGGGCAGTGCCGCTGGGCGAACTCCGCGAAATTACAGCGTGGGCCAGGGCGAACCGGCTTCCGGTGCACATGCATGTTGCGGAGCAGGTCGCGGAGAATGCGGCGTGCGTTCGCGAGTATGGATCGACGCCGGTCGATCTGCTCGCTGGGGAGAAGATTCTTGGGCCGGATTTTACCGCGGTGCATGGGGTGCATGTGACGGCGGAGGAGATTGCACTATTGGCGAGCACAGAGACGACGATCTGCTCGTGTCCGACGACGGAGCGTAATCTCGGCGATGGATTTGTGCGGGCGGACGAGATGCTTGCGGCGGGGATTCGTTTTGCGCTGGGGTCGGACAGCCAGGCGCAGATTGATCCGCTCGAGGACGCGCGGGAGTTGGAGTATCACTTGCGGCTGTTGCAGCAGAAGCGAGCGATTCTGGACCAGGTGGGAGGGAAGACGTTGGCGGCTCATCTTTTCGATTCTGCTACGGCGAATGGAGCGCGTGCCTTAGCGGTGCCAGCGGGAACGCTTGGGCCGGGCAGGCTTGCCGATTTCATTACGATCGACCTAAATGACAGCTCGATTGCAGGAAACTCCGCGGAGGATTTGCTCTCGACACTGGTGTTTTCGATGAGCCGGTCTGCGATTCGCGACGTTGTTGTAGGGGGGCGTTTTATCCTTCAAGATCAGGCACATCCGCTGCGGGAAGAGATCATCTCGCGATACAAAGAAGTACATGAAGCGATCTGGTCTGACGCGGGTCGACGCGGTTAGACCGGACGTGCGCAAAGCGTCCACGATTTTCAGATGGTGCGCGGTCGATTTCGGGTTAGACTAGCTCATCTGCCCAGGGCAAGTGTGTGAAGGTACTCCATTGCGAATCACTATGGAGTCGTTGAATCATCCGTTTTCAGGCCACATAAGAAAGTAAAAGAAATTGCTGTTCCATAAGTTTCGACCACAAGGGCTTCCGCTGCTTGGTGGGGATGCCTATATCTTGAGCGATCCACGAATTTCAACAACTCATAGCAGATTTAATTTCGCGGAGGGTTTTATGGCGGACGTACCTGCAGTCGAGATGAAAAAGACGCTTGGGCTTACAGGGCTGACCAGCAATGCTATGGCGTTGATCGCGCCGGGCGCCTTTCTCTGGCTGACGTTCTTCATCCAGGCGGGAACTGGTGTTACCGGACCTTCGATGTGGATGGGGGTCATTGGTGCGCTGCTGCTTTGTCTCTCCACTGCGGTTTGTTATGCAGAGATGGCGAAGCTTTATCCAGGAACCGGGAGTTCGTATTATTTTGCGGAGCAGGCGTTTCTAAACCGTGAGCGCGCCTGGAAATATGCGCGCATCTCTAAGTTCATCGTGGGGTGGGCGTCTCATCTTTATTACTGGATCTATCCAGGGGTGATGGTGGGGACGATGGGTATCGTGTGCGGGTACCTGGTGGGAACGCTATATCCGAATTTCATGAGCGCGTCGAATCCTGGAATGCTGTTCATGATGGGCGTGGCGGTGGTTTTCTCCTTTGCCGTCGCGTACATCGCGTATCGCGGGGCGAATGCTTCGACGGCAATTAATCTGGGCATCAACGTTATTCAGATTACGGCGTTGATGATCTTTGGTGTGCTGGCGCTTGGGTACCGGATGAATCATCCTCCAGGGTCGGTGGCTTTCCAATTTGATTCGACGAGCGGTGAAGCGTACACCTACGAGTTCAAGACTACGACGGCGATGGTGGGTGGGGTCTCGACAGACACGATTGTGCGCGACGCGAATGGAGTGCCGCAGCCGCAGCTGGATGCGCGTGGCAAACCGGTTCCATATCGCGTCAGCTATCCGGGGCACGACGCGGCGGGAAACTTTCTTACCCATGGCGATGCGAAGTCGGTGGTGAGTCCGCATCGTTGGAGCTGGGTGTTCATTCAGGCTACGGTTGCGATTCTGATCCTGGTGGGATTTGAGTCGGTGACCTCGATGGGAGGGGAAGCGAAGAATGCGAAGCGAGATGTGCCCATTGCGGTGATCACGTCGCTGCTGGTGCAGGGGGTGTTGTTCTATTGCTTTGAGTATTTTGCTGCGAACTATTTTTTGAATAGCGGATACACGATGCAGAGCGCGATGGGATCGGCGGCGCCGATTGGCGACATGATGGTGATGGTCGGGGACGCGCTGTTCGGGCAAGGACATGGGCGCACGTTCATGCTTGCGGAGGCGGCGACGGTGGTGCTGGCGCTGATTGGGACGACGCTCTCGTGCATGAATACGGGCGCGCGCGTAACCTATGCGATGGGCAAGGACCAGGAGGTTTCTAATCGCTTTGGTTTGCTGCACAAGAACAACCTGACGCCGCATCGGGCGGTGTGGAGTTTGGCGGCGATTTCTGCTGTGATCGGATGTATCGCGGTGGCGATAGTTTTTGGCGATGGAGGAGCACCTTCGGCGGCAGCGATTTCGGCGATTCCGCATGGGATTTTTTCAAGCTTCGGCTATACGACTCACGATAAGATGGCGGCTCTGCCGAACAGTCTTTTGACGGTGACCTTGGCTTCGAATTTTGGCACGTTTCTGCTGTATGCCCTAAGTTGCACGCTTTGCATGGTTGCGTATCATAAGCATCCGAAGTTCAATGCAGTGCGGCACCTGGCGATTCCGCTGTTCGGGTTGTGCGCAAATCTTGCATGCATGGGCTTTTACCTTGTGGGACCGTTCATGGGCTATGGCACGAAGATGGAGCCGCTGCTGGCGCTCAGCATTGCGGCGGTTTGGGGAATTTATGGCAGCTTCCATTTCCTGAAGATGGGCAAAGCATCAGGGAAATCGGCGCTGATCGAATCGCGGCCGACTTCGGCGTAGACTGATGGCGCGGGGTTGGGTTTCCTGATTCTGACTGGCGTATAGACTCTCTTATGCTCGATCTTGAATTCGCAGAACGAACCGACCCGGGAAAGGTGCGGTCGAACAACGAAGATGCGCTCGGCCATGTGCTGCCCATGGGACCGGCGCAGGTGCAGTCGCAGGGTTGGTTTTTCGCGACGGCCGATGGGATGGGCGGCCATGAACAGGGCGAGGTTGCTTCGGCTCTTGCCGTGATGACGGCGCTTGAGGGTTTCCGCAAGATTCCTAAAGGTGTGATGCATGTCTCGTTGCTGCCGCGGCTGGTGCAGGAGGCCAATGCTGCGGTGTATGACGCGGGGCTGGCGACCGCGCTGCGGGGTGCGCGCATGGGAACGACGTTTGTTGCGTGTGCGCTGCGGTTCGACTCGGCGGTTGTGTCACATGTTGGTGATTCGCGCTGCTACCTGTTTCGCAACGGTAATGGGACGCAGCTGACGCGGGACCATACGATGGCGGCTGAGCAGGTGAGGCTCGGGATTCTCACCAAGGAAGAGGCTGCCGCGCACGACGGACGGCATGTATTGACGCGGTCTTTGGGCAATGAGTTGTTTGTCGCTGCGGACACCCTCACGGTAAATATTCTGCCGGGCGATGTGTTGTTGCTTTGCACGGATGGGTTGTATGGATACGTGCCGGACACTGCGATCCTGCAGATCATTCTGCGCAACAGCGATCTGGAGAAAGCGGCGGATGCGCTGGTGGCGGCGGCCAATGAGGCAGGTGGCCAAGATAACGTCAGCGTGCAGTTGATTCGTGTAAAGGCGATAGAACGGATGGGGCTTTATCGTGGACGGCCGTACAGGTTGCTATAGATGATCGCGCCGAATCTTACACTTCGTCCCGGCGACACGCTCGATGGCTATGAGCTGGAGGATATTGTTGCGACTAGCGGCATGGCGACGGTGTTTCGCGCGCGCGACCTGAAGAGTGGGCTGCAGGTTGCGATTAAGGTGCCTCATCCCGAGGTGGAGAGCGATCCGACGATGTTCGATCGCTTTCGGCGCGAAGAGGAGATTGGCACTCGCATCGATCATCCGGGTGTGATGAAGGTCTTTGCGAATCCTGAGCGCACCCAGATTTATATGGTGATGGAATGGCTGGATGGCCGGCTGCTACGCCAGATATTAAACGAGAAAAAGAAGCTGCCGGTGGAGCGGGCGGTGAAGTTGATGGTCGGGATCTGCGACGCGTTGGACCACGTTCACGCAAATGGTGTGGCGCATCGCGATCTGAAGCCTGAGAACATCATGGTGGATGATGCGGACGGGATACACCTGATCGACTTCGGAATTGCTGCGAGCGCGGGTGCTCGGCGGCTTACGTTTGCGCACTTTTCGCAGAGCATGGGGACGCCCGACTACATTTCTCCGGAGCAGGTGCGAGGCAAACGGGGCGATTCGCGCAGTGACATCTATGCGCTGGGAGTAATGTTGTACGAGATGCTGACCGGGGTGGTGCCGTTTTCGGGGCCGAATCCATTTGCAGTGATGAATGATCGGCTGCTGAATCAACCTGTGCCGCCGAGAGAGCTGGAACCGTCGATTTCGCCGCAGCTGCAGGAGATTGTGTATCGCGCGATGGAGCGCGAGCCGAAGAACCGGTATGCCAGTGCGCGCGAGATGGCACACGATCTGCAGCACCAGGACGAGGTGGGAGTGGCTGCGCGACCGGATGCGGAGCGGTGGAGGACGCGGCGATCGCCGGAGCGGCGGCGAATGCTTTTGTATGCGGGGTTGGCGCTGATTCCGGCGCTGCTGTTTGGGTTGCTGCTGTTTGTTTCACGGCACCATTGATGCGGGGATGAGGCGGTGGTCGGGACGTGGTCAGCGTGGGACGAACTCGTCGGCGTGAACGACGAACTCTGGGTAGGCGCCTGCGCCTAGCTCGCGAACATCCATGCCCTGCCAGTCGCCGTCGGCGTCTACGCGGAAAGGGATGAACTTGTTGAGTAGCCGATGAAGGACGTGGATGAGGGGGAACATCACGCCCAGCAGCGTTGCGATTCCGATGAGCTGCGTGAGGATGAGGGCTGGGCGGGGGCCGGTGGTTGGGGCGAAAAAGCCAAACGCGAGAATGCCCCACAGGCCAGCGCCGAGGTGGACGGAGATGGCGCCGCCGGGGTCGTCGATGAAGAGGCGCGGCTCTAGGGTTTCGACGAGCAGGGTGACGAGCGTGCCGGCGATGAGGCCGATGAAGATCGTCGCGAGGGGAGAGAGAAGTCCGCAGCCGGCAGAACCAGCGACGAGGCCGGCGATCCAGCCATTGGCGCTAAGGGAGGCGTCGGGCTTGCGGTAGCGTAGCTGGGTGGTGACGACCGCGGCTAGACAGCCGGTGGAGGCGGAGAGTACGGCGTTGATGACCGTGAGCAGTATCTGTGCGTAGGTGATGCGGTAGAAGAGGATGGCTGCGGCGCAGTCGAGACCGATCCAGCCGATGAGCGCGAGGATGCAGCCGAAGAGGACTTGCACGATGTTGTGTCCGGGAATGGCGGTGGCGATGCGGTCGGCGTACTTGCCCTGGCGAGGGCCGAGAATCCACGCTACGGAGAGAGCGGCGAGACCGCCGAGGACGTTGAGGACTGCGGCTCCGCCGAGGTCGGCGAAGGCAGGGAGGCCGAAGAGCGGGGTGAGTTGGGCGAGCCAGCCGTTGCTCCATACCCAATGAGCGAAGACGGGGAAGATGATGGCGGCGAAGAGGGCGCTGGCTGCGCAGATGGCTGCGAGACGCCAACGGTCAGTGCCGGCGCTGATCGGGATGAGAGAGGCGAGACCTGCGGCGAAGATGCCAAATGCGAGCACGAACGCTGGGTAGAGGCTATGCGTGGGGTTGGAGGCCAAGCCGGTGGCGAAGAGTGGCTCCGCGCCCAGCCAGTCGATGGATTTGCCGGCGAGGTGGAAGGTGTGAGCCAGGCCTCCGGAGAAGCCCATCCAGGAGGAGCCTAAGAGGACGAAGACGACGGCGGCGATGGCCAGGGAGCAGAGCGTGGCGAGCATGGCGTGCGCTGCGCTGCGGGAGCGACCGAGGCCCTGATGGATGAGGGCGAGACCGGTTGCCGCGAGCGGGATGAGGAGGATGCAGACGAGGCAGAGGTCAGGGGTCATTCGGGGCCTCTTTGCAGGGAGCGATAGCGGAGAGCGGTGAGGGTGAGACCGAGGAGCTCGACGAGCAGGCCGGCGACGACGAAGGTGAAGCGCTGTCCGAAGCCGGCAAGCAGGAAGAGGGACGCCAGGACCAGCAACCAACCGGAGACCATTAATAGATAGCCGATCAACATCACGGGCAGCTCCTGTGGCTTAGGGATAGTTTCTCTGGCTTGCGTGTGGTTGGTGTGAGTCACCAGTGTATCTGTATTTGTAACGCAGTCCGGAATAGGAGGCTGGGGTTCGCCATTGGCCGGGTGAGGCGGTCTAGTAGACTCGAACAAATTCGAAATCGTTTGCGGGTAAGGAGAGGGTGCGATGAAGAGCGTGCTGAATCAGATAGTGTCTTCGCCGTTGGGAGCGTTTGTGGTGCTGGTGGTGGCAGCATCGCTGGAGGTGCTGGGGGATTCGTTTTTTCAGTCGGGGCTGTATCGCTCGTCGGGTGCGCAGCGAGCGATGTGGTTTGTGGCGGGCGTCGCGGTGCTGGGACTGTACGGATGGAGCGTGAACTTGCCGCAGTGGGACTTTGGCAAGCTGTTGGGAGCGTATGTGGCGCTGTTCTTCGTGGTGGCGCAGGTGGTGGCGAAGGTGCGGTTTCAGCAATCGCCTACCCCTCCGATTTGGGTAGGCGGATGCCTGATTGTGGCGGGCGGTCTGGTGATCACCTTTTGGAAGGGATAGAGCGACGCCGTGGGTCCATTGGGGTGGCGGGTGTCCGACTTAGGGGTAATGGGTCTGGCAAGGCCCCGCCCTGGTAATTTTGGCCCAAAGTATTCAGATCGCGATGGTTAGGCTCGGACTTATGACGGTCCGACTGGCTGGGGGGATTTGATGTGTGGGGGTTGGTGGAAAAGGTATGCCGCCCCACGTGCTGGCGACGGCATCGACTCTGGGCATATCGAACTCAGCGTAGCCCGTCTGTTCATTCAATGTACAAAATTGCACATGCATGTTCATGTGACCGAAATCACCGTCCGTCAAAATAATTGGGCGATCCCGAAATGGGAATTCTCTTTCCTTGGTTAGGAAGCTGCAGGGGTTGGACGAGGGTGTGCATGTTAGGTGCTGCCTGGACAGCGAAGGTCAGGTGTGGTGCGGGTTGGGACTGGCGAACGAGTCGGCTACGATCCAGGCGGCGCCGAGGATGGCGAGATTGATGGCGAGTTCTGTCCAATTGAACTTGAGTTTGTGATCGGTGAACAACATCCGAAGGTGGACCAGGAGGGTGAAGGACGCCAGCATGGCGGTGAGGAGGTTGGCGGCGAGGCGGGCCTGGATCCGCGAAAGGAGAGCGAGGCCTGCGAGGATGAAAGCGACTCCGGTCAGATATCCCCAGAAGACCTGCGAGGGCGGCAGCCATTTGGGAACGAGCGGGGCGGTGAAGTTCATATAGACGAAGTGGGCTCCGCCGAAGATGAGCGCGCAAAGGCCTAAGGTCAGTTGGCCGATGAGGGTGAGGCGTGCGGCAAGTGGCGCTGGGATGCGGGCTGTCGTGGCGTAGACGATGAGGGCGGCAGCGGCGATGGCAAACTGCTCGGCGAGACCTTCGTAGACACCGTACTCCTTGAAGCGGGCGAGCAGTACGGGGCCGTGCATGACGATGATGACGATGACGAGGTAGTACGCCGCGAGGGCGGCGGCGCCGACGGACGCAGAGCGGCGCCACTGCATGATGATCCCGGTGCAGAGAAGGAAGGCAGCGACGATGTAGGCCAGGGCGATCCGGTGGGGAAAGTCATTGGGCACGGGTTGACCGGTGATGAAGTCGCCCCAAACCAGCCCGACCAGGCCAAGGGCCATGATGC
Source organism: Granulicella sp. L46 (assembly GCF_009765785.1). Lineage (GTDB taxonomy): Bacteria > Acidobacteriota > Terriglobia > Terriglobales > Acidobacteriaceae > Granulicella. The sequence goes on along the minus strand of NZ_LMUT01000002.1, from coordinate 199,889 downwards.
CGAGTCCGAAGATGTGGCGGCCGAGTCCTGCGCGGATGGCGAGAGGCTTCGCGTGGCGGGATTCGGGCGTAGGCGGCGGTTCGGGCGACATTTGGGGCGGCATTCGGGCCAAGGGACGCGACCTTCTCCGCGGCAGGCGGTGGACGCTGGCGGGCTAGTGGCAAGGATAAACCCGATCCTGCGCGGGCGGCGAGGTCCTACGCGGACCGCGGGGGGCTTCGCAGGGCTGGAGTGCTGCATGGTGCAACGTATGGGGTGAAGAGTGCCATCTACCTTGAGGCGCGTACGCGGTGGGAGGCATCTCTGGCAGGCGATCTTGAGGTGCATCGAGGCTGCGTCGCCTGTAGATGGAGATGACATGAACCGTTTGTCCGCACCATGCTTATGTCCTGCTGAGCAACCCTCACTTTTTGTTGCGCGGAAGTTGCGCTCCTTCGCGCAATGTCTGACTGCGTGGTCATTGATTATTTTGCTGCTGTTTGGGTGGATGCCGAGAGCGCAGGCCGATGAGATGCCAGTGCGGTATGTGCAGGGGAGTTTCCACGGATTTCTGGAGCTCCGTTCCGAGGGCGGGAGCGTGGTGGCTTCGGGAGATAGCCTGCAGTTTGTGCGCGGCGGCAGGATTACGGCGGAGACAATTTTTCACTTTAAGGACGGTTCCGTCGACGATGAGACGACTGTGTACACGCAGCGTCGGACGTTTCATTTAATCAGCGATCATCATGTGCAGAAGGGGCCATCGTTTCCTCATCCGATGGATGTGTTGATCGATACAGCGAGCGGCAACGTGACGGTGCGGTCGACGGATAAGGATGGGAAGGAAGAGGTAAAGACCGATCACATGACTCTGCCAGAGGACCTGGCGAACGGACTGATTCCGGTAGTGGTGCAGAACATGCAGGCGGCGCAGCAGGGGACGACGGTGGAGATGGTGGTGATGGCACCTAAGCCGCGCGTGGTAAAGCTGGTGATCACAAATCTCGGCGAAGAGAATTGTTCGATCGTCGATGTAGCGACGAAGGCGACGCATTACGAGATCAAGATTGTGCTGGGGGGAGCCATTGGGTTGATTGCGCCGCTGGTGGGGAAAGCGCCGCCGAATATTCAGGTTTGGGTGATTCGCGGAAAGGCGCCGACGTTCGCTCGAGAGGTGGGGCCGCTGTATGCCGAGGGGCCGATGATGACGATTCAGTTGGCAAGTCCGGTGTGGCCGGCGCCCGGGAAGGCTGGAAATTAGAGGGCTGCGGGCCGGGCGCAGATGTCCTTAGAATGGCTTTCAGGAGATTTGGCCCGATGAAGATGGGATGGATGGTGTTGGCGCTGGTGGTTGGTGGTGTGTCGTTGGGTGTGGCACAAACGAGTGCTCAAGAGACTGCGGCGGCTGCGGCTTCAGCCAAGGCGGACACGTTTACGAATCCGGTGCTGGAGCGCGGGCCCGATCCTTGGGTGGTGTATTGGAAGGGGTTCTACTACTACTCGAATTCAGAGGGGCGGAACCTGACGCTGCGGAAGACGGCGGACATTACGGATTTGCGCCATGCGGAGGTGAAGGCGGTGTGGACGCCGGAGCCGGGGCATGCGTGGTCGAAAGAGGTGTGGGCGCCAGAGCTGCATCGGTGGGGAAAGAAGTGGTTTATTTATTTTGCCGCGGACGCGGGAGAGAACTCGGGGCACAGGATCTTCGTGGTGGAGAACGACAACGACGATCCGATGCAGGGGACGTGGACGCTGCTGGGGAAGGTTGGCGACGCAACAGATCGGTGGGCGATTGATGCAACGACGTTTGAGCTACGGGGGCAGCATTATTTGGTGTGGTCGGGATGGAAAGGCGCGACGGACGGCGAGCAGGATTTGTTTATTGCGCATATGAAGGATCCGCAGACGATTGATTCGCCACGCACGCTGATTTCGGAGCCAACGTATGAGTGGGAGAAGCATGGCGACCTGCCGGGGCGGCATGTGAATGTGAATGAGGGGCCGGAGTTTTTGGCGCATGGGAAGAAGATGTTTATTGTGTACTCGGCGTCGGGGTGCTGGACGGACTTTTACTCGCTGGGTGCGCTGGAGGCGGATAGCCATGCGGATGCGTTGGATGCGAAGAGCTGGACGAAGATTGATCATCCGCTGCTGAGCACGGATGCGGCGGCGCATGCGTACTCGCCGGGGCATAATGGGTTCTTCATGTCGCCAAATGGGAAGCAGGACTGGATTATCTATCACGCGAATCCAGAGGCGGGACAGGGGTGCGGAGGGATGCGGTCGCCGCGGATTCAGAAGTTCACGTGGGGGAAGGATGGGGTTCCGGATTTTGGGAAGCCGGTGGGGCTGGGTGAGGTTTTGCAGAAGCCGGCGCAGTAGATGAGTGTAAAGAAGAAGCAGATTCCCAGAGGGAATGACAGAAAGAAAAGCGAGGGCAAAGGCAAAGACCAATACAGGGGTCTCTCCACTGCGCATCACAAAGACAACGGCGCGATGCTTCGGTCGAGATGACGATGTTGCGGGCTAGGGCGCGGCTAGAGGGTGCGGACGCTTAGGTCGACGACGAGGTCGTCAACGGAGATTTTGAGGGCAAGGCCTACTTTGCGGAAGCCGTCACGCCACTCGCGTGACCAATAGGTGGCGTCGGAGCGGCGGAGGAGGTCGTTCCAGATGTTCTGCGCTTGCCAGAGGTTGACCTCCATGGGGAGGGTACGGAGGGACTCGGCGATGGCGAGGGTTTCGTAGAGGACGGCAAGGTTCTGCGGCGCCTGCTGTTCTGCGGCGGCTTCAAGGCGAACCATCGCACGCTTCATACGCTTGTCAGCGGTGTAGCTGAGGAGGTCGTTGTCGAGAGTGACATGATCGACTTCGGCGCGGCGCAACAGGCGAGCGATCTCGGCGGAGTCGAAAGTTTCGGCTTCGAGGGCACGGCGGAGGCTGGCATTGATGGCGAAGCCGGCGGTGAGAGCAAGGGCCGGGGGTGCGGCGACGTTGGCGTCGGCGAGGAAGTCGAGCAGGGTCGCGTGCTCGTTGTAGATGCGGATGAGCGAGCCTTCGACCTCGGAAAGAGTCTGGTTGAGGATGCTCTGCAGGATGCGGTGCTGCTCGTCGGCGAAGAGCGAGGTGAGGGAGTAGAGGGTGCTGTCGAAGTATCCGTCGATGAAGCGAATGAGCTCGGGAAGATTGGCGTGGCGGATGGAGTTTCGGGCGTTGGTGATGAAGGTTTCCCAGGCTGCGGCATCCTGCGGGGTGTAGCGTCTTACGGCGGCGGAGAGGTTCTGATCGCCGAGGTGTAGGACCGCGAAACAGATGTCCTCGCACTCTTCGGTGATGCGGGAGCAGAGGGTAGCGCGGCCGACGGCGAAGCGGCCGCGGCCGGAGGTGATGACGTCGTAGGAGTGGCGATTGACGTCGAAGCAGAAGATGTTGCCGGCATCGGGATAGCTGCGGAACATGGAGCTGATGGCGTAGTGGGCGCCGACGCTTTCGAGGTCGAGGCGGCCGGCGTTGACGAAGCGGCGGTAGACGTCGGCGCCGGTGCCGGCATCGGGATCGTTGCTCTCGGCGCGGGCGAGGATCTCGAGGAAGTCGGCTTCGAGAGTGGCGGCGGTCTCCCGCATCTCAGGATCGAGATACGGGGCTCCCGGACGGGCGGCGGTTCCGAAGAGGGCGGGATCAGTAAAAAGCTTGGCGGCCAGCTGGATGACGCGACCGGCGTAGGCGATGATCTGGACGGTTTCGATGCCGGAGATGTCGTCGAAGAACCAGCCGCAGGAGGTGTACATGAGCTGGGTGTGGCGCTCGAGCTCGAGGAGTTCGAAGACGGTGATGCGTTCTGCGGCGGTGAGGGTGCGGGTGGCGTGGGCTGCGAAGAAGCGGTCGAGATTGTCGGAGGAGCGATCGAGGATTACGTGGATGTAGGCGTCGCGAGCGGCCCAGAGATTTTTGAGGAAAGGCTTGGCGACAGCTTCGGCGAGGGGTGCGGTGCGATCGCGGAGGAAGTCGAGGGCTTCGCGAAGAGGGGTGCGCCAGCGTTGATTCCAGTCGGGCTTGCCACTGTTGCAGCCGCAGTCGGTGCGCCAACGCTCGACGCCGTGGACGCAGGACCAGGAGGTGTTGTCGACGACCTCGGCCTCCCAGGTAGGGGGGAATTTTTCGAGGAACTCGCCGTAGTTGGTGAGGCGCGCGAGGTTGTTGTCCTTGATGTAGTTGAGGGCGTAGCTGAGGGCCATCTCGCCGTGTTTGTGATGGTGTCCGTAGGATTCGCCGTCGGTGGCAACGTGGACTAGCTGGGGTTCGGTGGCTGGCTTGTCGGGATCGAAGTTGGAGAGGAGACGGCGGGCAAAGGTTTCGCCGTCGTTGAGGAGACCTTCGAAGGCGATGGCGCGGGAGGGCGGGCCGTCGTAGAAGAAGACGGCGATCGAGCGTCCGTTGTCGAGCTTGACGAGATAGGGTTGGGTGGGATCAACGGAGGCGTCGGGGGTTTCGATCCATTCGGAATCGGCAGGTTGATCCTTGAGGGCAAGATCTTGGGTTCGAGAATCCGGACCCGAGGCAACGGGATCTGCGGTGGAGAGCTTGCGGACGCGGGCGGCCTGGTGGGGAGCGAGGACGGTGAACCGGATGCGTTCCTGGGCGAGGAGATCCAAGACGGAGCGGGAGACAGCGGTTTCGGCAAGCCACATGCCTTCGGGCTTGCGGCCGAAGCGGTGTTCGAAGTCGGCAATGCCCCAACGGATTTGGGTGCGGGCGTCGCGCTCGGAAGCGAGCGGCATGATGATGTGGTTGTAGACCTGGGCGAGAGCGGAGCCGTGGTTGGAGTAGAGCGTCGCGCTGGCCTGGTCGGCCTCCTGGATCATGCGGTAGGTGCGGGGAGCGAAGTCTTCAAGCCAGCTGAGCAGGGTGGGTCCGAAGTTGAAGCTCATGCGCGCGTAGTTGTTGACGATGCGGATGATCTGGTGCTCGTCGTTGACGATACGGGAGGCGCCGTTGGGGGCATAGCACTCGGAGGTAATGCGCTCGTTCCAGTCGTGGTAGGGCGCGGCGGATTCCTGGAGCTCGACCGTTTCGAGCCAGGGGTTCTCGCGCGGCGGCTGGTAGAAGTGGCCGTGGACGCAGAGATAACGTTGGGGTGCAGCGGTCGTTGAGGCTGATTTTCGTGTTGCTGACATCGCCTACTAAGGATAGCAAGGGCGGGAGCGGGGGTCAGGGCTTGGCGGCTGGCACGTAGCGGACGACGTAGAGGGTGCCGGGAGTGCTGTAGGGCCAGCGAGAGTAGTGGACAGGGGCGAAGGGGGCGGGACCGTAGCAGGCGTCGGGATCGAAGGAGACGCCGTAGAGCGGGTGGATGTGGGGAGTCTTTTCGTACCAGATCATGGGACAGGTGCCTGCTGGTAAGGGAGGCTGGGGGACATAGGCGTTGGCGGGCAGCACAATTCTTGAATCGTTGAGGTAGGGCGCGTGTTGGAGCTCGACGACGAAGTTGTACTCCCATCCGTTGTTGACGGAGGTGTCAGGAACGCCGGCGGCGCGGAGCTCGGAGGCCAGGGCGACGCGGGCGCGATAGAACGAAAAGAAGTTATGCACGACGGCGATGCTGTAGATGGCGACGAGTGCGACCAGAACCATGCTGGCCACGGGCAGGCGATCGTGTACGCGCTCCTGGTAGTAGCGGACGAGAAAGATAAGAGCTACGACGAGCAGGCCAAGCAGATAGCGGTCATGGATGCCGGTGGTTGCTGCTCGGGGGACGAGTAGAAGCGTGTATGCGATCGAGAATGGCAGGAGGAGAAGGGCAAGCTGCTTCCATGTGAGGGACGAGGGGACATCCATGGAGGGATGTGCGAGCCGGGGGCGGAAGAATGAGGCGAAGAGGCCGAGCAGGCCGCCGAATGAGACGAGGGTCAGCAAGATTTGCATGCCGGTGTGGAGATAATGCGGCGGCTCTCCCTTGATGAGGAGGAATTGAAAGATCGCGTCAACGTTGACCCATTCACCTATCTCCTTGGGAATGGGTTCGAGTGGGAAGGTGCCGCGCAGATGGCTGGGGTGGATTGCAATAAAGATGTAGCCGAGGAGGCATACAGCGGTGATGGCGAGGGCGAGAAGGCGTGTCCTGCGGACTTCGGCGAGGAACAGGGCGACGATGGGAAGCAGAAGGAAAGCTGCGTCCAGGACGCTATAGATGAGCTCCCAGAGAATGTGCGGAAGGGGAAATACGTCGGGGAGCAGATGCTCTGGCTGGATGTAAGCCTGGTCGCGAAACCAATACACGCAGGCCAGGATGAAGAGAACTCCGGCGAGGGTGACGACGGTTCCGGAAAGTAGGACGCGACGGCGGGAGCGGAGCAGCCAGAGGGTGGAGGGGGCCATCACGAGGATGCCAAGCCATGCGATCTGGCGCGAGGTACCGACGAGAGCGTTGGTGACGACGGCGAAGCAGAGCCATAGGATGGCGGAGCGGTCAGACGTGGATTGCAGAGCTCGAAGGCAGCCGTAGAGGCAGACGACGATGGCGAAGAGGCCGAAGATATCGGTCATAAACGTGACCGAGAGGATGCAGTACAGAGGGGAGAGAACGAGAGCGAGGGTGCCGATGGTAGCGTTGCGCTCGGTGATGCCGGAACGGACGAGGGTGCGCTGTAGAAAGAAGGCTGTAAGCACGGCGATGAACAAGGTGCTCATGCGCACGGTGGTGAAGGAGAAGCCGAAGAGTTTGATGAAGGCTGCGCCGAGATAAAGTTGCAGGCCGAGCATGGCCGCCGGCCAGCCGTTGTAGACGAGGTGACCGGTGGAGGCGAGATTGCGCGTCATGAGGATATAGGGGCCGTCGTCGACGACACCCATTGTGGTGAAGGGACGGGCGATGAGTTCGCAGGCAAGGACGGCTAAAGCACAGAAGAGAGCCGGTATGCGGAATTTGCGACAGAGTTGCAATCAGCCTCCGGCAAGGGTGGTGTCGGGCGTGCATTCAGTACAAGGTGGCGTTCGCGTAACCGGCCTCATGGATTGAGGATAGCAACGAGCGTACGAATCAATGAGCGGACGGATCGGTGTAGCGGACCAGGTAGAGGGTGCCGGGGGCGAGGCCGGGCCATCGAGAGTAGTGGACGGGGGCGAAGGGAGCGGGACCGTAGCAGGCATTGGGGTCGAAGGAGGCGCCATAAAGGGGGCGGATGTGGGGAGTGTAGTCGTACCACCACATTTGACAGTCTGCGGAGAGTGACGGGGGAGGGGTCGGGGCATAGGTGCCCGATGGGACCACGATGGTTGGGAAGTTAATGTGGCTGGCGTGTCGGAGTTCGACGTCGAAGTTGTATTCCCAGCCGTTGTCGACGGAGGTGTCGGGGACGCCAGTGGATTGAATCTCGGCGGCGAGGGCTACGCGAGCGCGGTAGAGCGCGAAGGTGTTATGCGTGGCGACTGTGCCGTAAGCCGCCATGATGGCGATCAGTATGAAGGCTGCGAAGGGAAGTTGCGGCCGGATGCGGTCCTGATAGTAACGAACCATGCAGAGCAGAGCAACTACGAGGAGCGCGAGGGCATAGCGATCGAGCACACCAAATTCTTCCGAGGACCGGGGTACCAGAAGAAGGGTGTACGCGACAGTAAACGGTGCGAGGAGCACGTAAATCTGCTTCCAGGTTGTCCCGGGTGAGGAACCCACGGTGGGTTGCGTACGGCGAGTTCTGACCAAGGATGCTATCAATCCCGCCAAGCCGCCAAACGATGCGATGGTCAACAATACCTGCACGCCGGGGTTGAGGAAGATAGGAGGTGTGCCATGTGTGAGTGGCGAGAAGAGCCCATAAACCGTGACCCAGTTCCCCTGGGTTGGCTCAAGCAGGAAGACATCATGGGGATGATGCGGGTGGACACCTACGAGAAGGTATCCGAGGAGTAGCGCGATGAGGACGCGCGGACGACTGTTGCGAATTTCTGGAATGAACAAGACCATTACGGGGAGCAGAAGGAAAGGAACATCCAGAAAGGTATGGAGCAGTTCTAAGAAACTGCGTGAGACTGAGAACGCGCTGGGGAACAACTGTTCTGGAATCGAGTAGGGCTGGTGCTTGAGCCATCGCATGCAGGCGAGGATGAAGAGAACTCCAGCGAGGTTGGCAGCTGCCCCGGTGAGGAAGACGCGACGGCGGGAGCGGAGGAGCCAGAGGGCGCAGGGAACCATGACGAGAATGCCGAGCCAAGCGATCTGGCGAGAGGTGCCGACCAGAGCGTTGGTGGCGACCGCGAAGCAGAGCCAGAGAATCGCGGAGCGGTCGGAGGAAGATTGGAGAGCCCGAAGACAGGTGTAGAGGCAGAGGACAATGGCGAAGAGGCCAAAGATGTCGCTCATGTAGGTGACGGAGAGCATGAGGTAAAGGGGTGAGAGGACGAGGGTGAGTGTGCCGATGGTGGCGTTGCCCTCTGAGATGCCGGCGCGGACGAGAGTGCGCTGTAAAACAAAGGCCATGACGATGGCGACCAACAGGGTGCTGCAGCGGACGGTAGTGAAGGAGAAGCCGAAGAGCTTGATGAGCGCTGCGCCAAGATAGAGCTGCCAGGACAGCATTGGGGCTCCCCAGCCGTTGTAGACGACATGGCCGGTCTTGGCGAGATTTTGCGCCATGAGGATGTAGGGGCCGTCGTCGCAGATGCCCATATCCGCAAAGGGACGGGCGATGAGCTCACAAAGGAGAACGGCGAGCGCGCAGGAGAGAGCTGGGATGCGGTACTTACGAACGATCTGCATTGTTACCTGAGTCGTTAGGCAGCGGTGTTTGGCGTTGCGGGAGGGTTGCGAAACTACCTCAGGATAGCAAAAGGCAGGCTGAGCGCGGCGGAAGTTAAGGTTTGTTGGGTGGGGTATAGCGGATCACGTAGAGCGCTTCGGGGCTGGATGCTAGCCAGCGGGTGTAGTGGACGGGAACGAAGGGTGCGGGTCCGTAGCAGGCATTGGGGTCGAACGAGACGCCGTAGATTGGATTGATGTGGGGGGTCTTATCGTGCCAGAACATCGTACAAGTGCCGGCGGGAAGAGGAGGTGTGGGGACATAGGCAGTGGAGGGGAACACGATGGTTTGGTCATTGATGTGGTCAGCGGACTTGAGTTCAACAATGAAATTCTGCTCGAAGCCGTTGTCTATCGACGTGTCAGGGATTCCGTTGGCATGGAGCTCGGCGGCGAGGGCGACGCGAGCGCGATACAGCGAAAAATGATTGTGCGTGATGGCTACGCCGACGACGGCCATCGTCGCAACCAGGGCGATGCCCAGAAGCGGAATGCGCGGTTGAATCTGCTCCTGGTAATAGCGGACCAGACAGATCAGGGCGACCAAGCCTAGTTCCAACGTGTAGCGATCGTAGATCCAGCCCGTCGCTGTGCGTGGAATCAGAAGAGCTGTGTACGCGAGGGCGAAGGGCACAAGCAGTATGCCGAGTTGTTTCCACGAAGCTTCCTGGGCGGATTGCACGGAGGGCATGGTGCGATCACGGTGCAGCCTATAAAAATGCAGCAGGGAAATCAGAACGGCCAGCAAGCCACCTAAAGAGATGATGGTGATCAAGGCCTGCGCAGGTACGTTGAGAAAGAGGGGTGGATTTCCGTGGAGCTGATGACCTTCGTGGATTCCATGCACGCCGATCCAATTACCTCCACCACCCATGGTTGGTTCCAGCGGAAAATTTCCACGCAAATGGCTCGGGTAGATACCAAGAAATAGATAGCCAAGGAGGACAAGCGCGACGAGAGCGATGACCGCAGGGCGGTTCTTGCGAAGGCTGGGGAGGAAGAGGGCGACGATGGGAAGCAGAAGGAAAGGAATGGCGAGAAAGAAGTCCGTCAGCGTCAGAAGGCTGCTGCCGAGCGAGAAATGGGCTGGGAGGGGTTGTGGTGGAAGGATGTAGGGCTGTCGCTTGAGCCATTGCATGCAGGCAAAGATGAAGAGAGCCCCGGCTAGAGTGGCGGTGGATCCTGCGATCACGACGCGGCGCTGGGAACGAAGCACCCAGAGAGTGGATGGGACCATGACGAGAACGCCGAGCCATGCGATCTGACGTGCGGTTCCAAGGACTGCGTTGGTCGCGACAGCGAAACAAAGCCAGAGGATGGCGGCGCGGGCTGTGGTCGCCTGAAGGGCGCGGAGGCAGCCATAAAGACAGATGAGCATGGCGAAGAGGCCAAAGATGTCGCTCATGTAGGTGACTGAAAGTAAGAGGTAGAGCGGAGAGAGCGCCAAGGCGAGAGTGGCGACGGTTGCATTTCGTTCAGTGATGCCGCAACGAACCAGGCTGCGCTGGAGAAGGAAGGCGGTTACCAGGGAGACTAAGAGCGTGCTCATACGCACGGCGGTGAAGGAGAAGCCGAAGAGCTTGATGAAAACAGCGCCGATGTAGAGTTGCCAGCCAATCATGGCTGCCGCCCACCCGTTGTAGATGATATGTCCGGTGGAGGCGAGGGTCTGTGCCATGAGGATGTAGGGGCCGTCGTCGGAGATACCCATGTTGGCGTAGGGACGGCTGACGAGTTCGCAGACCAGCACGCAGAGGGCGCAGAACAAAGCTGGGATGCGGAACCTGCGGACGAGTTGCAATGAGCCTCCTGGCAAGGTTGAAGGTTTGCGCGGATCAAGCGATGTGGGAGGGCTGCATCGCGCTTACAGGATAGCAACCGGTCATGGATGGGAAGGTGGTGTGTAGCGGACGACGTAGAGCGTGCCTGGCGTGCGCGTCAACCAACGGGAGTAGTGCATCGGTGCGAAGGATGCGGGACCATAGCAGGCGTTGGGATCGAAGGAGATGCCGTAGAGAGGATGGATGTGTGGCGTGTAGTCGTACCAGAAGGCGTGGCAGGCGCTGGGCGGCGGTGGTGGCGTTGGGATATACGCACCGGCGGGGAGCACAATCTCTTCTTCGTTGATGTGATTCGAGTGCTGAAGCTCGACGTCGAAATTGTGTTCCCAGCCGTTGTCGACTGAGGTATCGGGAATGCCGGCGGAATGGAGTTCGGCGGCGAGAGCTACACGGGCACGATAGAAGGCAAATGTGTTGTGGGTGAGGACGACGCCGAAAGCCGCCATGACCCCGACGAGCAGAACGCCAACGATGGGAACGCGCGGATTGATCTTGTCCTGGTAGTAACGGACAAGACAAAGCACGATGACGACCAGTGGACTCAACATGTAGCGGTCAAAGAGCAGGTTCGTGGCGCGAGGTATGAGAAGCACGGTGTAGGCAAGCGTGTATGGACCGAGAAGGATGGCGAGTTGCTTCCAGGACACACCGGGGTGAGAGTCAGTGGGGGAAGGCAGCTCCGAGGTACGCGAGTGGGTAAAGGATGCGAAAAGGCCGAGGAGGCCTCCGATGGAGACGATGGTGATCAGGATTTGCAGGCCGGTGTGAAGGAAGAGGGGAGGGGTGCCCTGCAAGTCTGTTCCCTCATGAATGCCGTGAATGCCGACCCACCCGCCGCGAGCGCCTGCAGTTGGCTCGAGCAGGAAGTCTGGATGCGTATAGCGCAAGTGAAAGGCGAGTAGGAGATAAACCAGTGAGATGGCGGTGATGATTGCGAGGACGCGTGGTCGGCTCTTGCGGATCTGGGGAAGAAAAAGCGCGAAGAGAGGGAGAAGAAGGAACGGGATGTCGAGGAGGGTGTGAACGAATTCGCCCAGGGTATGCGCGACGGGAAAGACGGTGGGAAGCAGGTGCTCTGGTATGGAATAAGGCTGGTGTTTGAGCCATTGCAGGCAAACGGCGATGAAGAGAACACCGCCGAGTGTGGTGATGGCTCCGGCGATGAACACTCGGCGGCGCGAGCGAAGCAGCCAGAGGGTGGACGGCAGCATAACGAGAATGCCGAGCCATGCGATCTGACGGGAGGTTCCGAAGATGGCGTTCGTGATCACGGCGAAGACGAGCCAGGCGATGGCACTACGATCAGTTGCGGATTGCAGTGCGCGCAGGCAGCCGTAGAGACAGATGACGATGGCGAAGAGGCCGGTGATGTCGGTAAGGAAGGTAGCGGAGAGGACGAGGTAGAGGGGCGAGAGTACGAGGGCGAGAGTGCCGAATGTGGCATTGCGCTCGGAGATGTTGGCGCGAACTAGTATTCGCTGCAGGACGAAGGCCATGACGATAGCAATGAGGATGGTGCTCATGCGGACGGCGGAGTAGGAGAAGCCGAAGAGCTTGACGAAGGCGGCGGCGAGGATGAGCTGCCAGACAAGCATCGGTGCGGCCCAGCCCGTGTAGAGGATGTGGCCGGTGGCGGCGAGGGTGTGGGCCATCACGACGTAGGGACCGTCGTCGGAGATGCCCATTTCGGCGAATGGATGGCTGATGAGCTCGCAGAGGAGTACGGCCAGGGCGCAGAAGATGGCGTGGATGCGGAATCTCCGGATAACGTGCAAAGAACCCCCTCTGTTATGTGCGTTCCCGTGATGCGTCCCGCGGAAGGCAGGTGTGCTGGTTTGGTCAGGCGCTTTCGTGGAGCTGCGGGTGGAGCGAGTGAACGATGGGGATGGAGTGCGGAGGATGCTCGGACAGGCGCATCTTGCGGAGCGTGTAGAAGATCAGCAGGCAGCCGGAGGCAGGGGCGAGGAGCGCTGTCGCGGACAGGAGGACTCCGTGTGTGAAACGGAGAAAGAGGGTGTCGAAGAAGAAGCTGAACTCGAGGGTGCAAAGGACCAGCAGCAGTAGCTCGAGCGTAGAAATGCCGCGGTCGAAGGCTTCCTTCCAAAGGAAGAAGGCTGCGAGAAAGACGATGCCGTAGGCGCTGCGCCAGGCGACAGGGGAACAGTAGAGCGAGAGGAGGGCGATGAGCGCGAGAATCTTCGCGCGGTCCATGATGGAGCGAAGGGGCCCAAGCCGGTAGATGCCGATAAGGGTGAGGAGCATGATGACACCGGCGATGAGCTTGGAACCGAAGATGACTGCGTGTGGAATGAACGCGTTTTCCGCGGTGAAGTCTTTGCCGGTAAGGCCGAGGTAGAGCTGCTGCAAGCCTGAGGGCAGGGAGACGTTGGAGGCCGAGATGAATCCGGCGGACATCGGGGGCATGACGTGCAGCGTGTAGTCGAGCAGGGACTGAGGGCCGTTGACCAGGCAGAGGATGACGCAGATGACGGCGAGCGAGAGGGCAAACCAGCGGACCCAGCGACTTTCGCGCCAGACGAGGAAGGGGAGAAGCACGAGCAGCGGCGTGAGCTTGATGGCGGTCGCGAGCGCGAAGGCAGCTGCAGACGTGCGCTTGAACCCCTTGACGTAGCAGGTGATGCCGGCGGTCCAAAGCAGGAGCAGGACGCTCGAGATCTGGCCCTGGCCAAAGGCCCATCCGTTGGCGCGGAAACATAGGATGCCGATGAAGAAACCGATGCAGGCTACGTGAAAGACAGAGTCGTAGAGCATCCATGTGAGCAGCATGGCGGCGCCAAGGATGGCCAGAATATTGAAGGCGAGCCATGCGTCGCTGGCTTGTTGCAGCGAGAGGAAGGTAAAGGGGACGAGCAGGTCGGCGAGGGTGGGCGGATAGACGTAGAGGCGTACTTGAGGGATGCCGATACTCGCGGCTGTCTGCTGGAATGTGCTGCCCGGGGTGGCGAAACGCATCTGGGGGTTCTGGCCGGTGTCGGCGTCACTGTAGATTTGGACGCCCTTGTGCTCGCGAACCAGCTCGGCAGCCGTGAGGTACACTCTGAAGTCCACCTGGTCGGGCGGGCCCAGGCCCTTGATCAGCTCACTGCCGGCCAGCAGGAGCAGGATGAGAAGGGTTAGGGACGCGGCGATGCGGACAAGGCTCTTTGAGGCGACTCGCTGCATAGGTTGACCCCATTATCGCCTATGAAACTAAACAGTTGAGGCTTGAAGGTGCGGGGGTACGGTGGGGGATGTTATTCCGGTTGCTGCGGCTTGCCTGCGGCGAGGTCGCAGGCCCGCCAGAGGTACCAGCTGGCGACGGAGCGCCAGGGAATCCATTTCTTTGCGCGGCGCTCCATGACGTCGGGCTTCGGTAAGAGGTCTGGGGTGACCTTGGCGGAGGGCTTGAGGCCCTGGAAGGTGAGGGCGAAGCCTTTTCGGACGCCGTAGTCGGTGGTGGGAAAGACGTCGGGGCGGCCGAGGCGGAAGATGAGCATCATCTCGACGGTCCACTTGCCGATGCCCCTGACCTGGGTGAGGTGGTCGATGATGGCCTGGTCGGACATGCGGCGAATGCGGGCCAGGGTGGGGACGGTGCCGTCGAGGGTTTTGGCGGCGAGGTCGCGGAGGGCGAGGGTCTTGTTGGCGGAAAGGCCGGCAGCGCGGAGTTCCTGGGTGGGGGCGTCAAGGATCTGCTGGGGAGTGGGGTGGATGGGCGAGAGTGTGGGCATTGGCTGGAAGCCGGCGATCAGGCGGGCGTGGATGGCGGCGGCGGCTTTGCCGTGAAGCTGCTGATAGATGATGGATTCGGTGAGGGCTTCGAAGGGGGACTGGTTGGCGGCGAGGCGAAACGTTGGGGGGCCGGCGCGGTCAATGAGCCGGGCGAGTTTGGGGTCGGCGGCGGAGAGGGCGGCGGCAGCCTCGACGGGATCATAGGGGAGCTTGCGGGTGGGACCGGTGCGGCGGGGCATGTGGAGAATGATAGGCGAGAGCGCGGGTGGGTGGGACGAAACGAGGGAGTGTGATGAAACTTCTGCGCGAGGGAGGACGTTATGAAGTAGGTGCGGGGGGTGTGCGTGGGGTAAGAAAGGATAAGAAAAACTTGGATGGGGCGCAATGTTTGATCGATAAGCGACCAAATTTGCTCAGTTCTGATCGACGTGAAGTGATAGAGGTCACATCTTTTATTTGCGGCTGCTATACTCAAATTTTGAAAAAACTAGTGGCCGCAGGCAGTACAAATCTCGGCCGATATGAGTCGCAGTAGCCCACCCGCAAAGACGAAGTCATCAACCTCAACAGTGGTTTTCTGACGCAGAGGAAGCAGGAACGGATTCATGGCGCAAGTATTTGACCGCAGCTCAAATGCCCTGGCTCGCGCAAGCCTGGTGCTGTCGGGCTTGATTGTCATCGCACTCGGGGTGACGCTGAACAGCTTGCAGCGGTCGCCGTGGGTGACCAGGCAAGGACAGCGTCCGGACCAGCCGGTACCTTTCAGCCACAAGCACCATGTCGAAGGGCTGGGGCTGCAGTGTCAGTATTGTCATGTGTCGGTGGAGAAGAGCTCGTACGCGGGCATCCCGCCGACGAAGACTTGTATGAATTGCCATTCGCAGATCTGGACGAATGCGCAGTTGTTGGAGCCGGTGCGGCAGAGCTGGGCGACAGGGGCGTCGTTGCAGTGGATCAAGGTGCATGACCTGCCGGACTTTGTGTATTTCAATCATGAGATTCATGTGAACAAGGGCATTGGCTGCGCGAGTTGTCATGGACGCGTGGACGAGATGCCGCTGATGTATGAGCAGAATTCGCTGCAGATGGAGTGGTGTTTGAACTGCCATCGCAATCCTTCGGTGAATTTGCGGCCGACCTCCGAGATCTACAACATGGCGTGGGCCGCGCCTTCGACGGACAAGCCGGTGTGGTGCGCACCGAACGGAACGTCGGGGCCGACGGCACAGCAGCTGGGATGCGTGAACAGCGATCCGGCGTCAAACAATCCGCACCTGGCGCAAATGACGAATCCGGTTGGGATTCCCACCGGGCCCGGCGGCGTACAGACGGTCGCGAACGCTCCAGTTATTCCCATGCCGATCAATTACGTGAAGTTCACCAGCCAGGAAGAGCTGGGACATTATTTGATGAAGCAGTACCACATTCGCACGGCCAACGAGCTGTCCAGCTGTGAGGTGTGCCACCGATGAACGAGACACGAATGGAAATCGAGCAGGCGATGGCAGGAGAGAAACAGGCGCAGGTGGTGACGGCGATTGCGCCGGCGAAGATGACTTTGGCCGAGGTGCGGGCGAAGCTCGACGGCAAGAGCGGTAAGCGCTATTGGAAGAGCCTGGATGAGTTGGCCGATACGCCGGCGTTTCAGGAGTTGATGCAGGAGGAGTTTCCTCGGCAGGCTTCGGCCGGTGAGTGGGTCGATTCTGTTTCGCGGCGTGGATTCCTGAAGGTGATGGGCGCGAGTTTTGCGTTGGCGGGGTTGGCGGGTTGCACCAAGCAGCCGGATGAGCAGATCTTTCCGTACGTGAAGCAGCCGGAAGATTTGGTGCTGGGCAAGCCGATGTTCTTTGCTACGGCGCATCCGTTTCCGACAGGCGCGATCCCGGTGCTGGTGAAGTCGGATGCGTTCAGGCCGATCAAGCTTGAGGGCAATCCGGAACACCCGATTGTGAAGGGTAAGTCGGACGGATTTACGCAGGCGTCGTTGCTGGATTTGTATGATCCCGACCGTTCGCAGTTCCCGCGCTTCCGCGGCGAGCAGGCGGGCTTCAATGAATTCCAGGAGCAGTTTGCGAAGGCGGTTGCTGGGACGAAGACGGGTGAGGGCGTGGTGTTCCTGTCCGAGACCGTCACGTCGCCAACGCTGGCCGGGCAGTGGAAAGCGGTGCAGGCGAAGTATCCGCAGGCGAAGCTGGTGCAGTATGAGCCGGTGAACCAGGATGCGGGACGCGCTGCGTCGAAGGCTGCGTTTGGTGATTATTACGACACGCAATACAAGCTCGAGGATGCGGATGTAATTCTCGCGCTCGACGCGGATTTCCTTGGTGGGATTGGGTTCCCGGGATTCCTGCCGATGTCGGCTGCGTGGGCGGAGCGGCACCGGTTCGATAAAGATAAGCCGATGAACCGGCTGTACGTCGTAGAGACTGCGCCGACGGTGACGGGCTTCAAGGCGGAGCACCGGTTGGCGCTGAAGCCTAGCGAGATTGACCAATTTGCGAATGCGCTGACGGGTGGAAACTCGACGCTGAGCAATCCTGAGGCACAGAAGTTTCTGGCTGCTGTCACAGCGGACATCAAGAAATCGGGTGGACGGTTTGCGGTCATCGTTGGGCCGGGAAGCTCGCAGGCGGCGCACGCGGCCGCGCTGACGGTGAATGGATCGCAGGGAGCGGTTGGCAAGACGGTCTTCTACACGGAGACAGTGGTGCCGATGCCGAGCGAGCATGTATCGGACCTGAAGGCGCTGGTTGCGGACATGAACGCGGGCAAGGTGCAGTGGCTGGTGATGCTGGGCGTCAACCCGCTGTACAACGCTCCGGTAGACCTGGCGTTTGAGGTTGCGTTCAATAAGGTGCCGAACTCGGTGCACCTGGGTTCGCATGTCGATGAGACGGGCTTCTACTCGACGTGGCACATCAACAAGGCGCATTACCTGGAGAGCTGGTCGGACGCGCGTGCGTATGACGGGACGATCTCGATTGTGCAGCCGATGATTGAGCCGCTGTATGCGGGCAAGAGCGCGCATGACGTGTTGCAGACGCTGCTGGATCCTTCGGTGAGCGCATACGACGTGGTGCTGGCGAATGCGAAGACGTATCTGACGGGCGGAGGTGCGGCGGCAACAAGTGCTGCTGCTCCGGCGGCGGGTGCGGCGAAGGGCGCGACGAGCGTGTCTCCGGATCAAGCGTCGAAGGCTGCGCTGGGTCTGGCTGCCGCCAACACTCCATTCGAACTGGCGTGGCGCAAGGCGCTGCATGATGGCTGGGTTGCGAACACGGCGTTTACGCCGAAGACGCTGGGCGCGCCGAAGGGCGGAACGACAACTCCAGCGACGGCGGGCACCGGGATCGAAATCAGCTTCAAGCCAGATTCTTCGGTGTATGACGGCCGCTATGCGAATAATGGCTGGCTGCAGGAGCTGCCTCGTCAGGTGACGAGCATGAGCTGGGATAACGCCGCGCTCATGAACATGGACCTGATGGGCAAGCTGGGCATTGAGGAGAATGAGGCGATTGAGCTGACGCTCAACGGCCGCAAGATTATTACGCCGGTGCTGATGTCGCCTGGACATCCGAACGATGTGGTGACGGTGCAGCTGGGATCGGGCCGGCGTGCGGAAGCCGGACGTGTGGCCGCTGGTGTCGGGTTCAATGCGTATTCACTGCGGACGACCGATGGGCCACTCTCTGCCAGTGGTTTGACGATCGCGCGCGGTCACGGAACGTACGATCTGTGCGTCACGAAGGTGCATAACATCGAACATCGCGGGGCGTATGCGCAGCGCGATCTCGAGCATCCGTTGTCGGACAAGGATGGCACGTACTCGCTGGCGGGACACGAGGCGATGGAGCGATCGATCATCCGCTACGCGACCTACGAAGAGGCGATGAAGAATCCTGACTTCGCTCACACGGGCACGAAGGATTCGAATGGCACGCTGGTGAACAAGGTTGGATATAACCCGCAAGGCGAAGCAGTTCCTCACGAGGAGAGTTTCTGGCCGGACAACTGGCGTTATGACCATATCGAAGAGGTCAGCGCGGGCAAGGTGCTGCAGAACAAGTGGGGGATGTCGATTGATCTGAACTCCTGCGTGGGCTGCAACGCGTGCGTGGTGAGCTGCTATGCGGAGAACAACATTGCGGTCGTCGGTCGCGAGCAGGTGAAGATTGGCCGCATCATGCAATGGATGCGCATCGATACGTATTTTGAAGGCGATCTGCATGCGCCGTCGGCACACTTTCAGCCGATGCTCTGCCAGCACTGCGAGAGCGCGGGCTGCGAACAGGTTTGCCCGGTGGGCGCGACGGTACACACGCCTGAAGGCATCAACACGATGGTTTATAACCGTTGCGTTGGGACGAGGTATTGCTCGAATAATTGCCCGTACAAGGTGCGCCGGTTTAACTTCCTGCTGTACTCCGATTACGACACGGAGAGCTTGAAGTTCATGCGCAATCCGGATGTGTCGGTGCGGTCGCGCGGTGTGATGGAGAAGTGCAGCTACTGCATCCAGCGCATCGAGGCGGTGAAGATTGAGGCCGATAAGAACAATCGCGCGATTGAGGATGGAGAGATTTTGACGGCGTGCCAGCAGGCGTGCCCGACCGATGCAATCGTCTTCGGCAACTTGAATGATCCGAAGTCGCGCGTGGTGCAACGCAAGGCCGAAGAGCGCGACTACCAGGTGCTTGCAGATCTGAACTACCGCCCGCGAACAACGTATACCGCTGGCGTCATCAACCCGAATGCGGAGCTTGCCTAATGGCTACCAAGGGACCCGTACCCGAAATCGTTGACCCGATGACTGACCCGCGTACCGGCGAGTACGCGGTCATCGCGCCGGGACACACGTTCAAGAGTGTGACGCAGAAGATTGCCGGCATCGTCTTGACGTCGAACACACCGGTCGCGTGGATGGGCGGCTTGTTCCTGGCTGCGACGGTCGCGTTGGGTGTTGTGATTGCGGTGACGTGGCTGGTGCTGAAGGGCGTCGGGATCTGGGGCATTACGATCCCGGGAGCATGGGGATTTGCGATCATCAACTTCGTCTGGTGGATTGGTATCGGCCACGCAGGCACGCTGATCTCGGCGATTTTGCTGCTGTTCAAGCAGACCTGGCGCAACTCGATTAATAGATTTGCGGAAGCGATGACGATCTTTGCCGTGGTCTGCGCAGGCATGTTCCCGCTGCTGCACATCGGGCGTCCATGGCTGGGCTACTGGCTGCTGCCGTATCCGAACTCGATGAACGTGTGGCCGCAATTCCGCAGCCCGCTGGCCTGGGACGTGTTTGCGGTGTCGACGTACGCGACGATTTCGGTGGTGTTCT
Organism: Granulicella sp. L46; assembly: GCF_009765785.1. Classification (GTDB taxonomy): domain Bacteria; phylum Acidobacteriota; class Terriglobia; order Terriglobales; family Acidobacteriaceae; genus Granulicella. The sequence continues at coordinate 180,214 of NZ_LMUT01000002.1, read as the reverse complement.
GGTACATCGGTATGGTTCCGGATTTGGGCACGCTGAGGGATCGCGCGAAGCTGCCGCTGGCGAAGTATGTGTACGGAATTCTGTCGCTCGGCTGGCGTGGATCGACGCGGCACTGGATTCGCTATGAGTCGGCATCGCTGCTGCTGGCGGGGTTGAGTACGCCGCTGGTGCTTTCTGTGCACACGACCATCAGCTTCGACTTTGCGGTCGCGGCCATGGCTGGTTGGCACACGACGATTTTCCCGCCTTACTTTGTGGCTGGTGCCGTGTATTCGGGCTTCGCCATGGTGCTGACGCTGGCGATTCCGATCCGCAAGTTCTATCACCTTGAGGATCTCGTAACGCTGCGGCATCTGGATAATATGGCGAAGGTCATGTTGGCGACGGGTTCGATTGTGGCTTATGGGTACGGCATGGAAGTGTTCATGAGCTGGTACTCGGCGAGCCACTGGGAGTTCTTCATGATGTGGAACCGTATGTTCGGGCCGATGGGCTGGGCGTACTGGATTCTCATCTTGACCAACATTGCGATTCCGCTGACGACGCTATGGAGCCGGAAGCTGCGCGTGAACGTTGGCTACCTCTTCTTCCTATCGTTCGTGGTGAATATTGGTATGTGGTTCGAGCGGTTCGTCATCGTTGTGACGAGCTTGTATCGCGACTACCTGCCGTCGAGCTGGGGCACGTATCGTGCGACCAAGTGGGATTACATGCTGTTCATTGGAACGTGGGGATTGTTTACCACGCTGTTCCTGCTGTTTGCCCGGCTGGCGCCGATGATTCCGATGTCGGAGATACGGATGATGCTGCCGCAGACGAAGGTACGTCCTGGTGGCGCTGATGCCGAAGTTGTTACACAGGAGGCGCTCTAATGCCGCCGCGCGAGGGAGTGTACGGCCTGCTGGCCGAGTTCAATACGCCGAGTGAGTTGGTGCATGCGACGGAGATGGCGCACCGTGCGGGCTATCGCCGCATGGAGTGCTACACGCCGTATCCGGTAGAGCAAGCTGCGGAGGCGCTGCGGTTCCACAAAACGCGCGTTCCATTGCTATGTCTGCTGGGCGGGCTGTGCGGATTGACGACGGGAGCGCTGCTCGAGATTTGGGTCAACGTGTGGGGCTATCCGCTGAACATTCGCGCGATGCCGTTGTTTTTTTTTTTTTTCGATTTTGTTTGCTGGCCTCTCGGCGGCGTTTGGCATGATTGCGCTGAATGGATTGCCGCAGCTGTATCATCCGCTGTTCAATGCGCCAAACTTTGCGAGTGGAGCAACGACGGATAAGTTCTTTTTGTGTCTGGAGTCGAATGACCCACGGTTTGAGCCGGTTGCGACGCGGGTATTTCTGGAGCAGTTTTCGCCGGTCTCCGTTGTGGAGGTCGACCACTAGTGAGATACGAGATGCGAGATATGAGATGCGGGCGGGTGGTGCGTGCAAGCGTTGCTGCGAGTGCGATGGCGGCGGCGCTGGTGCTGGCTGGCTGCCGGCAGGACATGCAGAATCAGCCGAAGTTTATTCCTCAACGCGGGACATCGTTTTTCGCGGATGGCCGGTCGGCGCGTCCCCAGGTGGAAAACACCGTGGCGCGAAATCAGATGGATGAGGACACGTACCTCTACACCGGTATCAGTGACGGCAAAGAAGGCGATGGCCTGCCGATTCCACTGAATGCAGCAACGCTGCAGCGCGGCCAGGAGCGGTACAACATCTATTGCACGCCGTGCCACTCGCGGGTGGGCAATGGCGAGGGAATGATTGTGCAGCGCGGCTATCGTCCGGCGGGCAACTTCCATACGGACCGTCTGCGCAACGCGCCGCTGGGCCATTTCTTTGCGGTGATGACGAACGGTTATGGAGCGATGCCTGATTATTCGGCACAGCTCACACCGGAAGATCGCTGGGCTGTGGCTGCGTATATTCGTGCGCTGCAGTTGAGCCAGGATGCTAAGCCGAGTGATGTCGCAGGGAGCGCGCACGTTGAGGATCTGCACGCGATCGCGCATGACCTTGGCATGCCGAACGGCTTTGCGGATCCATGGGGGCTGCCTTCGACCGCAATCTACGGCACGCCGAACAACCAGGATAACGGGATCCCTGGACAGCCGATGGGAACGCCTCCATCGGGCGCCGGCGCGCACTATGGACAGGGCGCGACACAAAATTCAGGCCAGCGGGACTCTGGCGGTGAACCCACCGCCCCGGTTTCGAACGGCACGCCTTACGGCAAGCCGTACTAAGGCAGAACTTGGTTTCAGGAATTGGGATTTGTAATTACAGGATTGAAGGCGACTGACGCATGGAAATGGCAAACGAACATCACGGAGCGGATTTGACGCTGGGACACGCACACCACGGTCCGCGCACGCTGCCTGCTGTCCTGGCAGCACCCGACGTCGTCTTGACGTGGCGCACGCGCGCGGCGATTGTGGCGGTCGCCTTCGGCTTGATCTCGCTGGTCTTTTTATTTGTTCCAGGCGGCCGCGAGCACCTGCTGCGCGCGTACCTGATGGGCTTTATGACGTGCTTCAACTTTGTTGGCGGAGCGCTGGCATTTCTGATGGTGCAGTATGTGTCGGGCGGTAAGTGGGGGCAGATCCTTCGGCGCCCGCTGGAAGCGATGACGCGCACTATCTGGGTGATTATCGTCATGCTTCTACCGGTACTGCTGCTGATGAAGCACCTGTATCAGTGGGCGAAGTACCCGAATGCATCGGCAACGTTGTGGGCGTATAAGAACGGCTTCATGACGCAGGAACAGCAGTTGACGGCCAACTCCAAGCAGGCGATGCTCAACCCAACTGGCGCCGTGGTGCAGGCGGTGATCGTGCTCGGCTTTATGGCGTTGGTGATCACAATTTTGAACCACTGGTCTGTGCAGCGAGACCAGGATCCCACGGCAGGCACGCTGGCGAGCTTCGACAAGTGGCGGACGCGGTTTGAGAATCTTTCGGGACCGTCGATTTTGCTGTACGTCATTCTCATGACCGACTTCGTAATCTTGTTCGTGAAATCGCTGGACGTGACGTGGTACTCGTCGGTGTATGGGCTGCAGTTTCTGGTGGCGCAGGGATATGGGGTGTTGGCGCTCGGCATTCTGACGCTGGTGCTGCTCTCGCGCTATGAGCCGATGAAGACGATGTTACGGATCACCGAGCAGCACGATCTGGGCAAGCTGGCATTCGCTTTTACGATGCTGAACATCTACCTTACGTTCGCGGAGTTTCTGATTATCTGGTCCGGCAATGTGCCCGACGAGATTCCCTGGTATCTGCACCGTATCCATGGCGGATGGTGGGTGATTTGCTCGCTGGATGTGATCTGCCACTGGATCATTCCGTTCTGCCTGCTGCTGTCGCGCGACATCAAGCGCTCGAAGCACAAGATGATCTGGCTATGCAGCTTCATGCTGGTGGCTCGGTTGATCGATATGTTCTGGCTGATCGAGCCGAACTTCAAGGACGCTGCGAGCAACCTGCACATTGCAGGCAACGTTGGAATTTTGGCGTACGTGACCGTGCCGATCTCCGTGGTTGCGGTCTGGATGTGGTTCTATCTGACCGAGCTGAAGAAGCGGCCGCTGATCAACGTGAACGATCCGCACACAGAAGAGCTTTTGGAGCCTGAACATGCACACTGAGGGACACGACATGGGGCAGCCAGAGGGAGTGCAGGCGCACTCTTCGCCCAAGCACGATAGCGAACACCCGGGCTACGAGACGGAGGATGTCAGCATTGGCGGCATCATTACGTTCCTTGCGGGCTTGTCGGGCTTCGTCATTATCTTCTTCTTTTTCTGCTTCGCAATGGGCAAGGCGATCAACTACGCGCTGGTGAAGCACGATGGCGAGCCGGACAAGTGGCACTCGCAGCCGGTGACACTGGGAGCAACGCCACGCGGCGAGAAGCGCGAAGACCTAACCTCGAATGCCGTTATGGAGCAGCGTCAACTATCGCAGATGACCCAGGTATTTCCGACGCCGCGGCTTGAGACCGACGACGGCAACCAGGATCTTGCCGACCTCCACGCGCGCGAAGATCTGCTGCTGAACTACAACAGCAGCTCGCAGGATCTGCCTGCGGGTGCGATTCGCATTCCAATCGATCGCGCGATGCAGTTGATCCTTCAGCGCGGGCTGCCGCAGGCGACGAAGCAAGAGCAGGCAACGGCATTGATGGCTGGCGAGCATACGCCCATGGTGACGGCTCCGCTGACTGATGGCTTCGCGCGGACGGGTTATGAGCTTCAGACTATCGAAGCTCGCGAAGAGAAGAACGAATACAACCATGCTGAGGGCAAGCAGTAGGACTGGATTTCAGGAGAGCAGGAAAGCGTGATCGCAGGATGCACAACTCGCAGCATGAAAACCCTGATGGGGTTGACCCTCGCGCTTGGTTTAATGGCCATGCCGCTGCAGGGACATGCGCAGGTCTCCGCTACTGGCGAGAAGACCGAGGGCGAGAATCTGAATGACCAGCTTCCGACGGTGTTGAGCAAGGTACAGGTCACGCAGCACTTGAATTCGCAACTGCCGCTCGATGCGCCGTTCGTCGACGACGAGGGTAAGCCGGTGACGCTGGCGAAGTACTTCGACGGCAAGCATCCCGTGGTGCTGACGACGGTTTATTACAACTGCCCGATGTTGTGTTCGGAGGAGATGGACGGGCTCACCAGCGCGCTCGAGATGGTGCACCTTGTGCCGGGGAAAGACTTTCAGATTGTCATCATCAGCATCGATCCGACGGAGACGCCGAAGCTGGCTGCGGAGAAGAAGGCCTTCTACTTGCGCCGCTATGGTCATCCGGAGACTGCTGCCGGCTGGCACTATCTGACCGGTCAGGAACCGGCAATTAATGCCGTAACAAAGACCGTGGGCTTTGGGTATGTGCGGGTACCGGGACCGGACGGCCGGCTGACACAGTATGCGCACGCGAGTTCGATTGAGATCGCGACGCCGCAGGGCAGGCTGGCGCAGTACTACCTGGGTGTGGAGTACTCGCCGAAGGACGTACTGCTGGGCCTCGTCGACGCTTCGGGAAACCGAATCGGATCGCGTGTTGCGAACATTCTGACGTACTGCTACCGCTACGATCCGCAGACCGACAAGCATTCCCTGATGGTTGTGCGTGTCGTACAGCTAGGCGGTATTGTTACGGTAGCGTCGCTGGGCGGCTTCATCTTTTTAATGTTTCGACGCGATATCCAGCTTGCGCGCGAACAAGACATACCTCAGCCGGGCAAAAAAAAGTCCGGTGAAATGGATAAAGGCTAAACGATGGGACTTAGTCCAGTACTGTGGCAATTTCTAGTTCATTGGCTGCACGCTTCGGCGCTGTTTCCGGCGGAGGCGAGCGGCATTGCGCCGTATGTCGATGCGCTGTACTTCTTCCTGGTGGCGATGACGATTTTCGGGACGACGTTTGTAGCAATCCTGCTGCTCGTCTTCTCGGTTCGTTATCGGCGCGAGAAGAATCCGGTCGCGACCCAGATTGAAGGATCGACGCTGCTCGAAGCAACGTGGACGATTATTCCACTCGCAATATTCCTGGTTACGTTCGTGTGGGGCGCGCTGCTTTATTTCCGCATCTATGATCCACCGACGAACGCGATGAACATCTATATCGTGGGCAAGCAGTGGATGTGGAAGGCGGAGCATCCGGGCGGCCAGCATGAGATTAATGCCCTGCATGTTCCAACGGGCAAGCCGATCCAGCTAACGATGATTTCGCAAGATGTGTTCCACAGCTTCTCGATTCCTGACTTTCGCATTAAGCGCGAAGTGATTCCTGGACGCTATTCGACGGTGTGGTTTGAGGCGACGCAGGTGGGAACCTATCACCTGTTCTGCACGCAGTATTGCGGCACACAGCACTCCGGCATGATCGGCGAAGTCACGGTGATGACTCCCGGGGATTATAAGAAGTGGCTCGAGCAGTCGAACTCCGGTCAGAGCCTGGCGCAAAATGGCGAACGTTTGTTTGCGAGCATGGGCTGCAACTCCTGCCACAACGGCACCGCGGCGGCACGGGGACCAAGCCTCGCAGGCGTCTATGGTTCCAAGCTGACGCTGACCGACGGACGGCAAATTCTGGTGGATGATGCCTATCTGCGCAACGCCATTTTGAACCCGTCGGAACATGTGACTGCGGGCTTTGCGCCGATCATGCCGACGTATCAAGGCCAGATTAGCGAAGACGGTTTGATCGACCTCGTGGAATTTATCAAGAATATGCAATCGAACTACCGCGTGCAGCAGACACTCGTCACAGCTACAAGCGGGGAAGCAGCTCCAACAACGCCCTCAGAGGGCACAACGGAAACGGTGAAGCCATGAGTGCTGCGATCGGTAATACCATCGTCTCTCTGCCCGACCAGAGCACGGCGCAGATTCCCAAGCGCAACTACATCAACAATGAGCACGGCTTGTTGAGTTGGCTGCTGACGGGTGACCACAAGCGTATCGCGATTCTGTATCTGATCTCGATCACATTCTTCTTCTTTATCGGTGGAGCGTTCGCGGGCCTGATTCGTTTGGAACTGCTTACGCCGCAGCCGGACCTGGTGGCCGCGGATACGTACAACAAATTCTTCACCATGCACGGCATCATCATGGTGTTCCTGTTCCTGGTGCCGTCGGTGCCGGCGACGCTGGGGAACTTTCTGATACCGATCATGCTGGGCGCGAAAGACCTTGCGTTCCCGAAGATTAATTTGTTGAGCTGGTACCTGTACCTGGTTGGCGGTGGTCTGACGCTGGGCGCGCTGGTGCTGGGTGGCGTTGATACCGGCTGGACATTTACTACACCGCTCTCGACGCATTATCTGAACACGCACGTAATTACGGCGGCGACGGCGATTTTCATTGCGGGTTTCAGTTCAATCTTTACGGGGCTGAACTTCATCGTCACGATCCATCGCATGCGCTGCCCGGGGATGACGTGGTTCCGCATGCCGCTGTTTGTGTGGTCACACTATGCGGCGTCCTTGCTGATGGTGTTGGGAACGCCGGTGCTGGCGATCACGCTGGTGCTGGTTGCGCTGGAACGGTTGTTCGGTATCGGTGTCTTCGATCCCGCAAAGGGCGGCGATCCACTGCTCTTCCAGCATTTGTTTTGGTTCTACTCGCATCCGGCCGTGTACATCATGATTCTTCCGGGCATGGGTGTGATCTCCGAGGTGATTTCGACCTTCAGTCGAAAGCGCGTCTTTGGATATACGGCTGTCGCATTTAGTTCGGTTGCGATTGCGCTGTTCGGCTTCTTTGTGTGGGAACACCACATGTTCATCATGGGTGTCTCCAACTATTCCGCGCTCGTTTTCTCGCTTCTTACCATGCTGGTCGCGGTACCTTCGGCGATCAAGATCTTCAACTGGGCGTTCACGCTGCAGAAGGGATCCATTACGTTCGAGACGCCAATGCTGTATGCGTTCGGCTTCATGGGACTTTTCACGATCGGCGGTCTGACGGGCGTGTTTCTTGGCTCGCTGGGAATGGACATTCACCTCACCGAGACGTACTTCATTGTTGCCCACTTCCACTTTGTGATGGTCGGCGGCATGTTGATGGCGTTCCTTGCGGGCGTGCATTTCTGGTGGCCGAAGATGACGGGGCGCATGTATCCGGAGTCGCTCTCGAAGCTGGCCGCGGTGACTACGTTCATCGGCTTCAACCTGACGTTCCTCCCGCAGTTTATTCTTGGCTACCTCGGCATGCCGCGGCGCTATCATGCGTATCCGCCGGAGTTCCAGGTGCTTAACGTACTGTCGACTGCAGGCGCTACGGTGCTCGGCGTTGGCTACATGCTGCCGATGCTCTACTTGGCCTGGTCGCTGAAGTACGGAGCGATTGCTGGCAATAATCCCTGGCAGGCTACGGGGCTTGAGTGGCAGATCCAGTCGCCGCCGCTGACCGAAAACTTTATCGAGATTCCGATCATGGACCACGAAGCGTACGACTATGAGTGGCTCGAGAACAAGACGAAAAACGAGGTGACGACCGTTGGATAGCGCACTCGCGACTACCGATCACGCCGATGTCCACGCCGAGCACGACCACGTGGCGCTGCCGCAGCACCGGCATCATTTTGAGACCGAGGAGCAACAGCGCGAGGCTGGAAGCTTTGGCATGTGGCTGTTCCTGCTGACCGAAATCATGTTCTTCGGCGGCTTGTTCTTTGCGTACCTGCTTTATCGCAACTGGTATTATCCGGCCTTTGCAGCGGCTTCGAATCAGCTGAGCGTACCGCTGGGAGCATTCAACACCGTGGTGCTCATCTCTTCCGGCTTCTGCATGGCGGTTGGCGTGTGGGCAGCCGAGATGCGCAGGAAGAGCCTTCTGGTGCTCATGTTGGTACTTACAACCTTCTTCGGCTTGATCTTCCTTGGGGTTAAGTACGACGAGTATCACGAGAAGTACGAGCTGCACCACATTCCTGGGGACAGCTTCAATATCTCGATGTTTACCAACCCAGCTGGTTACGGAATCAAGGAAGAGCCGCTGGCTCCGGACATGGCCCAGAAGACGCAGATCTTCTTCTTCCTGTACTTCGCGATGACCGGAATGCATGCCGTACACATGATCATCGGAATCGTTCTTCTGTTCTGGTTGACGTGGAGAGCACATCGCGGAGACTTCAGTTCAGGCTACGTGGCGCCTATAGAAAACTTTGGGCTCTATTGGCATTTCGTCGACATTGTCTGGTTGTTTTTGTTCCCGCTACTCTATTTGATCAATCGGCACCCGCTCCACTAAACGTCTGCAAGCTGACAACGAAGGAAACACGATGGCCCACGAGATCCATACCGACGCGAACGATCCGAGCAATGTGACGAACCCTGAGCACGCGCAGCATCACATCGTGACGCCGCTGCAATACACCTATGTCTTCGCTACCCTGCTCCTGTTCACTGGCATCACGGTGGGCGCGGCGTATGTCGACCTGGATTGGGCGAATCCTGTGATCGCGCTTGGGATTGCTTGCTTCAAAGCAGTGATCGTTATTCTGTTCTTCATGCATGCGGCCTACCAGTCGCGGCTGATCAAGATGACCATTGGTTCCGGGTTCTTCCTTTTTATCGTGTTGATTACGATGACGCTGACGGACTACATTAGCCGCGCATGGGGCATGTGGTAAATCGTCGAAAGTCTTCGGAAGCATAGTTGGCCTCACCTTTGGGTGAGGCCGATGTGTTTTACGGGGCCGCGCTACTGGGCTGACGCTGGTGGCGTAATCTTTACCGAGTTGGCGCGGCAGCTGCGCAGGCCCTGGCAGACGATGGGCTTGAGATCCTTGCTGAAACAGGCTTCGATGGCGGTCAGATGGTTTCGTCCGCAACTGAGTAGGATGCTCCCTCGCGGAAACTCCGGATTCGCTTGCGCGAAGAGGTTGAGGATCGCGTTGGGTGTCAGGCTGATCTCGTGATCGATGTGCTCGAACTGCGGTGGAATCTTGAGCGAGTGGAAGGCCTGATGCTCCATGGCAAAGAATCGCTGCGGGCCTACGCCGGAGCAGGTTCCGTGCTTGTCCCACTCGTGGTGGAGGAGTGCGAGATCGGGCGTGACGTCGAGGTTCTGTGCCAGATTGGCGGGGGCGGGTTCTTCGCTGCAGAAGACCGGGTAGGTGCTGTCGTTATTTTGCGTCCAGAGGCCATGGAGGATGAAGCCGGGATGCGCTGCGCATTCGGGCGAGGTGCCCTGTATGGAGCAGAATTCGGGCGACCAGGACAGGTTCATGAGGTAGAAGTCGAAGTGGCCGGGTTGGCCTTTCTCTTGAGCGCACGCGGAGGATTCGAAGGCAGCGGTGGCGAGAAGGGTGGTGACGAGTGCGAGGCAGAGGTGTCGAAGGCTCATGATGTTTTCCCGAGAGCGAAATGCGTGCGAGGTCATGATACCGCGAGCGCAGTTGTATTCTGAGTGCATGCATGAGCAGATCGGAAAGAAGAGCGTGGCGGTGTTTTGCGCGTCCGCGAGTGGGGCGAGACCGGAGTATGCGGCGGCCGCGGACGACCTGGGGCGTACCCTGGCGGAGCGTGGCATTGGGCTGATTTATGGGGGCGGCAAGACGGGCCTGATGGGTGCTGTGGCCGATGGTGCGCTCGCTGCTGGCGGGTACGTAGTGGGAGTCATTCCGCATGTGCTGGTGGATTTGGAGGTCGCGCATGATGGCGTAAGCGAGCTGCATGTGACCAGCACCATGCACACGCGGAAAGCGCTGATGGCGGAGCGGGCCGATGCCTTCATTATTCTTCCGGGCGGGTACGGCACCTTCGAGGAGATGTTTGAGGTGCTGGCGTGGCAGACGTTGAAGATCCATTCGAAGCCAGTGGTGCTGTTGAACGTGGCCGGTTTCTACGACTCCATGCTGGCCTTCCTGGATGTTTGCGATCGCGAGGGAATGCTGCGGGGGAATCGAGGGATTTTATTGGTCGCGGAGACGGCGGATCGGGCGCTGCAGCTGGCTGGTCTAGGCTAAACGCTGTCGATTGGTAAGTCATCAGGGTCAAGCCGACCGGCGAATACAATGAAGAGAGCATGTTTTTCGACCACATCCCACATCTGAACTACATCTGGCTGGTCGTTGCTTCGACGATCGCGGGCGTGATGAATGCGATGGCTGGAGGAGGATCGTTTCTTTCGTTTCCGGCAATGTTGGGGATGGGCGTGCTTCCGGTGCAGGCCAACGCAACGAATACGGTCGCGCTATGGCCGGGGCAGGTGACATCGGTGGCGACGCTGCGCGGGGATGTGCGCAGGGATCTGCTGCCGACGGTCGCGATTACCTCAGTCCTGGGCGGCGTGTGTGGAGCGGAGGTGCTGCTGCATACCGCGCAGCGAACTTTTCTGCATTTAATTCCGTGGCTGATTCTAGTGGGGACGATGATCTTTGGGATTAGCGGACCCATATCGAAGTGGCTTCGGAGGCGAGCCACGCGCGAGGATGTAGAGCCATATATCCCGCGGATTCCGCTAGCCTGCGCGCTGTTTCCGGTGTGCTTTTATATTGGCTACTTTGGCGCGGGCGCGGGATTCCTGGTGATGACGATCCTCGCGCTGTTTGGGATGGAAGAGATGCATTCGTTGAATGCGCTGAAGGTAGTGGCGGCGATGCTCTCGAATCTCTGCGCGATCATTACGTTCATCTTTCAGGGAGCGATCGTGTGGCACTACTGCCTGGTGTCGATGGTATTTGCGGCGTTCGGCGGATGGGTAGGCGCGCGCTTCGCGAGGCGTGTGAACGGCGACGTCCTGCGCGCGTTTGTGGTTGTGACCGGGGTCGCGATCGCGGGATACTTTTTCTGGAAGCAGGCGCAGGGATGAGGAAAACAAGATGAGCCACGAAGGGATTCGAATTGTCAGCCAGGACGAGGCGCGCGGCGAAGAGCGCCCGAAACTCACGGGCGACGCGATTCGTCCGGCGAAGGTAAAGGTGGATAAGAGCGGCGGGACGGGTGTGGTGATCGAGTGGAAGGACGGTCACCGGAGCTCGTGGAACTTTGCGTGGCTGCGTGCGGCTTGTCCTTGTGCAACGTGCCACGAAGAGCGAGAGAAGGAGGGACGTGCGCCGGGCCTGGTGAAGCCGAAACCCGCGTCATTGTTGCCAATGTATGAGGCGCCCCCGCGTCCGGTGGAGGTGACACCGGTGGGAAACTATGCGGTGCGGTTCAAGTGGAATGATGGGCACGAGGCGGGGCTGTACTCGTGGGATTATCTGCGGAATGTTTGTGACGCGGAGGCGAAGAAACAGGGAGTCGCAGGAGCCTAGCTCGTGCGCGTCAGGTCGAGTGCGGGGAGCTCGGGAGTAGCGGCCAAGAGCTGCTGGGTGTAGGGTTCGCGGGGATGGTCGCAGACCTCGCTCCAGGTGCCGGTTTCGACGATGCGACCGTGCTGCATGACGGCGACGCGGTGGCAGAGGTAACGCACCAGCGGCATAGAATGCGAGATGAAGAGATAGGTGAGTCCGTAGCGCTGCTGGAGGTCGCTCAGCAGGTTGATGACCTGCGCACCGACCGAGACATCGAGTGCGGTGACGGGTTCATCGAGGACAAGGAGCTCGGGGCGGAGCGCAATGGCGCGCGCGATGTTGATGCGCTGACGCTGGCCGCCGGAGAACTCGTGGGGATAGCGGCGGAGAGCGGAGGCGTCAAGGCCGACCTCTACGAGAAGTTCGTGGAGGCGCGTGTCTAGATTTCTTGCATAGCTGCCGCTTCCTTGCGGTGGTTGTTCGTGGTGGATGACGAAGGGCTCGGATAGGATCTGACGCACGGACATTCGTGGATTGAGCGCGGCGTAGGGATCCTGGAAGACGATAGAAAGACGGCGTCGGAGGCGGCGCATCTCGCGGAGATTCAGTTGCAGTAGATCATAGGTGCGAGGTGTGGACTCGGCTGCGTCGTGAAAGAGGACGCTGCCGCTGGTGGGCTCGATGAGACGCAGCAGGAGGCGGGCGATGGTGCTCTTACCAGAGCCGGACTCGCCGACAAGGCCGAGGGTTTCGCCGCGCATGATGTCGAAGGAGACGCCGTGGATGACGTGTGTGGAGCCGAAGTCTTTGACGAGCTCGCGGGCTTCGAGCAGGGGTGTGGGGGGCATGCGGCTCCTGAAATAAGGGTACCGCAGGGAGCTACTTGGTTGTTGGAGGGATGACGGTGGTGGAGTCGCGAATGATCTTCCACCCGGCCGGCGTAGATTCAACGACTAGGAGGAAGTAGCCGTCGGCGTTGCCACCGCCGGCTGCGGTCCGCTCAAGGTGAAAGCTTCCCGTGACAGTAGCGAAGCGGGCGTCGAGCGGCTGCACGGCGAGTTGCGTGAAGCTCAGCGTGCCCATGGCGGCAGGCGCAGGGTAGGCGGCTTTGTAGCGTGCAAGCATCTGCGCGTAGCCGTGCTGGATGGTGCGACCCATGAAGATGATGTCGGGCGAGTTCTTATAACTGGTGGCAAAGGCATCGATGTCGCCACGATTCCAGTCATCGACGGATTTGTTGAGTACGGTGATGACCGCCTGGGTTTCAGGCGATGGGGCAGCCTGTGCGGCTGCACCGACGGGTATGCAGAGAAGGAGGACGAGGGCTAGGCGGTTCATGGACTCTCCAAAGGGCAAAAGGCTTGGACGCAAAAGGCGCTACGTGAGCAGGGCTCAGAAAGGAAACGGGGCCGAATATAACGGGCGACGCCTACAATATAACTATGCCTGAGCCGCATGCAAACAAAGAGTTTTCGAAGAGTGAAAACTCCTCGGCGGAGACGAAGACGGTGCATGCCGTGTGTACGCATGACTGTCCGGATTCGTGCGGTGTGTTGGTAACGGTAGATACGCTGACAGGACGCGCAACAAAGGTGCAGGGCGATCCGGCGCATCCGGTGACGCGGGGATTTTTGTGTGGGAAGGTGGCGCGGTACCTGGACCGGGTGTACTCGCCAGAGCGGTTGTTGTATCCGATGCGGCGAAAAGCTGGAGTGCCCAAGGGGCCGTTACCCAAGGGGTCCGAGGCTGAGGCCTTTGAGCGGATTTCGTGGGGCGAGGCGTTGGAATTTGTGGCCCGAAAGCTGAACGACATGGCTGCCGAGTTTGGGCCGGAGAGCGTGCTGCCCTACAGTTATGCGGGAACCATTGGGCAGTTGGGGTATGGATCGATGGATCGACGTTTTTTCCATCGGCTAGGTGCGTCGCAGCTGGATCGAACGATTTGCGCGAGCGCTGGGGGAGAGGCACTCAAGCAGGTGTATGGAGTGCGGCTAGGGACGGCGCCGCAGGATTTTGCGCAGGCTGGATTGATCATCGCGTGGGGCGCGAACATCCATGGAAACAATATCCATCTGTGGCCATTCATTGAAGAGGCACGACGCAAGGGCGCTCGGTTGGTCGTGATCGATCCGTATCGAACGCGCACGGCGGCGTTGGCGGATGAGCATTTGGCGATTCGACCGGGGACCGATGGACTGCTGGCGCTCGCGATGATGCATGTCCTGTTTCGTGATGGCTACGACGACGCCGAATATTTGCGCGAGTGCACGGAGGGTGCAGAGGTGTTGCGCGCGCATGCGTTGCGCGAGGAGCACTCGCCGAAGCGGGCGGCGGAGGTGACCGGTATCGCCGCGGAGGCGATTGAGCGGCTGGCGAAAACTTACGGGCAGGCGGGAAGAGATGGGCGCGGAGCGGCGGCGATTCGGTTGAATTATGGAATTCAGCGCAGTGAGAATGGCGGCACTGCGGTGCGCGCGGTGGCGATGCTGCCGTTGATTACGGGCGCCTGGAAGCAGCGCGGCGGCGGATTATTGCTGTCCGTGAGTGGAGCGTTTCCGTTCAATGAGACGAAGCTTCGCATGCCGGAGCTGATGCAGGCGAGTCCTCTGGGAAGGGCAGCGCGGGTAGTCAATATGTCGGAGCTTGGTTCGGCGTTGACGGAGTTGGGCAGCAAGGCGAAGGATAATCCAAAGGTGAGGGCGCTGTTTGTGTACAACTGCAACGCGGCGACGGTTGCGCCGGATTCGGAGCGAGTGCTCGAGGGTTTGCGGCGCGAGGATTTGTTTACGGTGGTGCATGAGCAGTTCTTTACTGACACGACCGACTATGCGGATGTGGTGTTGCCGGCGACGACGTTCCTTGAGCACAAGGATGTAATGGGAGCGTACGGACACCTGTTCGCGCAGATCTCGCAGCAGGCGATTGTGCCGCTGGGGGAGGCACGGTCAAATGTGTGGCTCTTCGGCGAGTTGGGTCAGCGGATGTTTCCGGGTGAGGAGGAGTTTGAGGATCGCGAAGAGGAGTTGATCGTGCAGGCACTCGAGACTGAGCATCCGTTTTTTGCGGAGGTGACGAAGGAACGGTTGGAAGTCGAGGGGCATGTGGCACTCACTTTGCCGAAGGATAAGCGAGGGGAAAGCCTACCGTTCAGCACGCCCACATGGTTCAAGTTGGCAGGCGGACGCGCGAAGTTGGCGCCGGTGCCGGTTTGGGTGGCGCCGAGCGAGTCGCGCAACGGGTCCGAGGGTGCCGGCAAGTTTCCACTCGAATTTCTGCCGCGCAAGGCGGATAACTTTATGAACTCGACGTTTGCGAATCTGCCGGGACATCGGCTGATGGAGCGAAAGACGGCGGGGCTGCTGGAGATGCATCCGAGCGATGCTGCGGCGCGAGGTGTCACGTCTGGCGATGGCGTGTCGGTGTGGAACAGGCGGGGACGAATTACGCTGACCGCGAGAGTGGGAGAAACGGTGCCCCCCGGTGTAGTGGCGGCGCGGCTGGACTGGCAGAAGCTGAGCCAGGATGGCGCAAATGTGAATGCGCTGACGAGCGAGCGGCTGACGGATATTGGTGGCGGGGCAACCTTTTATTCGACACTGGTCGAGGTGGCGAAGGTGCGAGCAACGGCTGCCGACTGAGGAGCGAAACGCATCTCATCCTGCACGCTTGAAATGCAAGCGTTGGAGGAATCGTGGCGAAAGATTTGTATACTCTGCAGGACCCGACGAAGCAGTATCCGCAACCCAAGTTCAAGCATCAGCCGCAGCGTGTTCCAGGGCTCGAGGCGAAGATGACTCCCAAGCCGGACTGCGGCGAGACGAGCTATCGCGGTAGTGGGCGGCTGCCTAATCGGAAAGCGCTGGTGACTGGCGGTGACTCGGGGATTGGGCGTGCGGCGGCGATTGCATTTGCGCGCGAGGGCGCGGATGTCGCAATCAATTATCTACCGAGCGAAGAGAAGGACGCGAAGGAAGTGATCGCGCTGATCGAGGCTGAGGGGCGGAAGGCTGTGGCACTGCCGGGGGACATCAGCAACGAGAAGTTTGCGCGCAAGCTGGTCAAAGACGCGCACAAAAAGTTGGGTGGGCTGGATGTGCTGGCGTGCGTTGCGGGCAAGCAGCACGCTGTCGATAAGATTGCGGACCTCACGACGAAGCAGATGGAAGAGACGTACGAGGTGAACGTGTTTGCGCTGATGTGGCTATGCCAGGAAGCATTGAAATTGATGCCGAAGGGTGGCACGATTGTCACGACGGCGTCGATCCAGGCTACGCATCCGAGCCCGTCGCTGCTGGATTATGCACCGACTAAGGCGGCGATTCTGGCATTCACGCGGGCGCTGGCGCGGCAGGTTGCGGTGGACGGGATTCGGGTGAATTGCGTGGCGCCGGGGCCGGTTTGGACTCCGTTACAGACCAGCGGTGGGCAGCCGGATAAAAAGATTCCGGCGTTCGGATCGGAGACGCCGATGAAGCGGCCGGGGCAGCCGGTGGAGATGGCTCCGCTGTATGTGTTGCTGGCTGGGCAGGAGTCCAGCTATGTGACGGGTGAGGTCTATGGGGCTACCGGTGGGCTGGAGGTCGGGTAGGAGACTACGCGAGGCCGGTGGACTGGGCCTGCTCGTGGGCGTGGTAGCTGCTGCGGACGAGGGGGCCGGACTCTACGTGGCGGAAACCCATCTGCAGGGCCTCGTGCTTGAGGAAGGCGAACTCGTCCGGGGTGTAGAAGCGGGACATGGGGAGATGGTCGCGTGAGGGGCGGAGGTATTGGCCGATGGTGAGGATATCGACTTTGCGGTCGGCGAGGTCGCGGAAGACGCCGAGGAGCTCGTGCATTTCTTCGCCCATGCCGACGATGATGCCGGTCTTGGTGACGATGGGGCCGAGGGTGTGGGCGGATGACTCGCGCTTCGCTTCGTCGAGAAACTCCAGGCTGCGCTCATAGCGGCCACCGGATTTCGCGACGCGGTAGAGGCGCGGGACGGTCTCAATGTTGTGGTTGAGGATCTCGGGGCGAGCAGCGACGACCATGCGGCGGGCTTCAGGAACGCCCTGAAAGTCGGGGGTGAGGACTTCGACGCGGCAGCCGGGTGCCTGGCGGCGGATCTCGGCGATGACGTTGACGAAGGCTCGGGCGGCGCCGAGGTTGTCGTCGTCGCGATTAACGCTGGTGATGACGGCGTGGGCGAGGCCAAGCTGGGCAATGGCGTAGGCGACGCGAGCGGGCTCTTCGTGGTCAATGGGCTCGGGCTTGCCCTTGGGGACGGCGCAGAAGCCGCAGCGCCGCGTGCAAAGGTTGCCGAGCATCATGAAGGTGGCAGTCTTATGGTTCCAGCACTCGCCGATGTTGGGGCAGTGGGCGCTTTCGCAGACGGTGTGGAGGTTGAGGTCGCGGGCCAGCTTCTTGAGATTGTGGAAGGTCTCGCCCATGGGGGCACGCGCCTTTAGCCATGAGGGCTTGGGAGCGGGTTTGCGTGGGGAGAGGTCGATCTGGATCAGCGCATCGGACTGAGCGTCGAATTGCGCGCCGGGTTGAAGGAGCGGAGCCATCTGAACCTTTATTGTAGATGGTTTCAGCGGGCGAGTGGTTGCGGCGACGGTCGGTGGCGGCTGTCTCGCTTTTGGACAGAACTGAGGTCTGCTCACCCACTGTCGATAGACCAACTATGATCCCCGACCTCCTGCTTGCCTTTGCGTCCGTCGCCGTTCTGCTTTCGCCCGTGGTTCTGGACGCAGGCCTCCACTTCGAACTTCGCAGAGACCCGAACAAGGGCGAGGATTGCTGGGAAAAGGACCTACCGTCTTGAGGATGGGACGCTGACGACGCTGTCGAGACCGGTAAACGAATGCGGTGAGCGTCCTCGCGCTCAGCGGAGTCGTTCACGGACCTCGGTGCGGCTGAGGTAGAGGAAGAAGACGATGCTGAAGAGCGCCCGGATCAGCAGAAATCCTACATGCTGGTGCGCGTAGAGATAGAAATCACCGGCCGCGAGCAGAAGAAAGCCTGCAGCAACAATGGCCCAGCCCCAGCGCCTTAAGCGAAGGAAGCCGAAGACGCCAATCACCATTAAGGTGCAGATACCAAAGAGGCCATAGCGCGGCAGACCGTTGCCATAGATGCCATGCAGCGCCGCGAAGGCGTTCAGCATGGCCAGCAGCAGCATGTACATCCCAATGAACGCCATGCCGGGAAGCATGCCCTTGACTTCGCCAGCAGGCGTGCCCGGGAGATGTCGCGTGGCAAAGTCGGTGTCCTGTGCCGGCGTGGGAGAGGATGCGATTGGCGTTTGAGGATCGTCTGTGGTCATGGATCCGCTCTACAGCGTATGCAGGTACGCGATCAGGTCCTGGGTGTCCTGCGAGTCGAGATTGATCGCCGGCATCATTCCGTGGCCCTCAAGAATGACGACGCGGACGCGGTCATCGTTGGCCGGAGCTCCGCTGGGCAGGTACTGCTGCTTGAAGACGCCGAGCATTGACGGACCGTGCAGAGCATCCGAGTCGCGATCGTCGTGACACTGCGAACAGCTGGCTTGAAAGATAGCGTGGCCGCGCATCTGTTGCGCGTTGAGCTGGCTCAGAGGCATCGGTGGTGGCGTGGTGGGCTTGCAGCCCGCCACAATTGGATAGAGAACGAGGAGAGAGCACAGAGAAAGCCACGCTCGGCGTGTCGGTATCGTCAGATTCACTTGGGCTGTTCTCCGGTTTGTATTACTGTGCGCCCCGTTTGAAGACCTGCTCGGCGAAGAAGTTCTCCACCTTGGCCTGGTCAATCAACATCTCGCGGTATGCAGCCTGCAGCAGCTGGGCGCGGCTCTCGTGAAGCTGCTGACGAATGCTCTGCTGCACACGCGGGTCGTCGTACTGACGCTGTCCGGCAGCATCCTTGCTGATCAGTTTGAAGATGGCGTAGGCCACGGGCTTGTGAGTGGTCGGGTCAACCTTCGGGATGATGTCGGTGGTCTGGCCAGCGTTGAGCTTGGTAATCGCGGCGTAGACGACGGGGAGGCTCTTTAGCTGCGACTCGGGAAGAAAGCCCATGTCTCCGCCGTTCTGGTTGTTTCCTGTGTCCTCCGAGAAGTTTGCAGCCAGCTCGCCGAAATCCTCGCCGGAGTCGATGCGGGTCTTGATGGCCTGGATCTTTTTGCGGGCATCCTCGGCGCTGGTGGCCTTATTGTTCTGCAGGTTGCCGGACTGAGCGTTGCCCTGATCGGTGACGATAATTTGGGCGAGATGATACGCGGGCTCGATAAGGTTGAAATCAGCCTTGTGAGCGTCGTAGTAGTTCCTCACATCCAAATCGGTGACGGTGATGCGGGAGTTGATCTCCTTGTTCAGCAGCTTTTCCTGGGTAAGGTTGCGGCGGATCTCACGCTTCAGTTCATCGAGCGTGAGGTTCGCGGTCTTCAGCTTGGCCTGGAACTGCTCCTCGGTGTAGGGAGCCTTCATCTCGGCCAGCTTCGCCTCGACCTCGGCATCGGTTGCCGTCAGACCCTGTTTGGCGGCGCGCTGATCGAGGATGGCTTCGAGAATCTGCGCGTGAATGATGTTGAGTCGCAGCGAGTCAGCCTGGTCAGGCGTCGGCACCTGCTGTTGAGGGTTGGTGGCCAGCTGGTTCGTGTAGGCTTTGTCCACATCGGTCTGGAAGATGGGGTGACCGTTGACGGTGGCGACGACGCCTTGCTGCGGGCCCTTGTGGCAGCCGGCGATGAGGACGAGCGAGGACGCGATAAAAATACTAAACGTGCGAACAGACTTAGGCATCGGGGAGGATTCCTGGAGCTGTGGAGTAGAGGCCACAGTCTTATAAGTTTACAACTTACCGAGTTCGACGGTGCGGACGCTGGTAATCGCGTCGACCTTGCGCAGGGCGGCCAGGGCCTGCTCGAGCTCGGGAGAGGTTGAGGTGGAACCGTCGGTTTGTGGGATATCGAGCTGTACGACGGCAAGGGCGTGTCCTTCTGGAACACGCGAAGAGGAATTTACGGGTTGGCCCGGTTTTGCGCGGCCGAGAGCGAAGCTGGCGATGTTGAGCTTGGCCTCGCCGAGGATGGTGCCGATGCGACCGATGACGCCGGGTACATCCTGGTTGCGGATGATGACCAGGGTGCCGGCCAGCTCGGCCTCGATGTCGATGCCATCGTAGCTGAGCAGGCGCGGGGACTGGCCGTGGAGGACGGTGGCGAGGCCGGTCCAGGTACCGCTTTCCGAGCCGCTTTCGGTGTGGCCGCCTGTCGCCTTGCGGGTCCAGTGCAGGGTGAGGCGGAGCGTGGCGCCGGTGCCGCCGGAGATCTGCTCGCGCTTATCCTCTTGGACGCGGATGCCGCGCTCGGCAGCCGCCGCGGCGGCGTTGATGCGGTTGACGCCGTCGGCTCCGTGGAGCACGCCGGCGACGGCCGCGTTGCGGATCATGTCGGTCTTGAGGGCGGCGAGACGGCCGTTGTAGGTCAGGGAGATGCTTTCCACGTGGCCTAGAGCGGTGTTGGGAGTGCCGGAGCCGCTGGCGTGGCCGAGCAGCTGGCCGAGGCGCGCGGCCATCTCGATGTAAGGCGAGACTTCGGCGTACTCCTCTTCGGTGAGCGAGGCGACGTTGACGGCGTTCTGCACGACACCGAGCTTGAGGTAGTCGCGGACCTGGTTGGCGAGCTGGATGCCAATGGCTTCCTGGGCTTCGTCGGTCGAGCCGGCGATGTGCGGGCTTAGAAGGACGTTATCGATGCCGAAGTAGGGCGAGTCCTTGAGGGGCTCGTGGCGGAAGACGTCGAGCGCCGCGCCGGCTACGTGGCCGGACTTGACGGCTTCGGCGAGAGCTTCATCGACGATGAGTTCGCCGCGTGCGCAGTTGATGATGCGGACGCCCTTCTTCATCTGCGCGATCGACTTCTGGTTGATGAGGCCTTCGGTCTGTGGTGTTAGACCGACGTGCAGCGAGAGGAAGTCGGAGCCGGAGAGAACCTCGTCGAGCGAGAGCAGTGCGACGTGGTTTTCGCGCGCGATGACGGGCGCGATGAACGGATCGTAGCCGATGACGTCCATGCCGAAAGCCTGGGCGCGGCGCGCGACTTCGAGGCCAATGCGGCCAAGGCCGATGATGCCGAGAGTTTTGCCGCGAAGCTCGGAGCCTTGCAAGGATTTCTTATCCCACTTGGCTTGATGCATAGAAGCATTGGCCCGTGGAATCGCACGGCACATGGAGATCATGAGGCCGAGGGTGAGCTCGGCGACGGCGACGGCGTTGGCTCCGGGCGTGTTCATGACGACGATGCCGCGGCGCGTGGCCTCGGCTGCATCGATGTTGTCGACGCCAACGCCGGCGCGGCCGATGATGCGGAGTTTGGGAGCCGATGCGAGAAGAGTTGCGTCTGCTTGTACAGCGGAGCGGACTATCAGGGCATCCGCATCAGCTAGTTCGGCGGCCAAACCGCCGGGCGCAATCTGGTCAGCCGTAACGACATTCCATCCCTGCTCTTTCTGCAAGATAGCGAGCGTGGCGGGCGAGACTTTTTCTGCGAGAACGATCTTCAAGACAGCTCCAAGGCGAATTTGGCGCGCATGCGCGCAACCCTCCTAGTGTACCTTTCGGAATTCGTATCAACCACTTTGTTGATGGCGGGCGCGAATGTTTCTGGGGTGAGCTTTGTCAGTTCTCAGTTCTCAGTTCTCAGTTCTCAGTTCTCAGTCCTCCGGGGGCCGTGGAGGTACCCCCCACCCCCTATAAGTCATACTTTCTCCGCAAAGTAGTCCAAACAGGGCGGTTAGGCGCGAAAGTATCCCCCCTCCAGGAGCAAATGCCTCCTCTAAAGTAATGCATTCAGGAGGGTTGCAGGCAAAGTACCCCTTTCAAAGGAGTTAGGGGCGGCAAGAGCGGGAGCTGTCTGTCGGTTTCTGCGCTACTTCTATTTTAAAGGATTGGATGGGGTAACTATGCCAGGTTTTGAAAATATAAATCACCAGTGTTCATAGGGGTTCTGGCGGTTTATGGGGTGTTGGGGGGCTTGACAGGTCTTGCACGGACGGCGGGCGACTTCGTGTCACTCGGCCCAAGTCAGTAGCCTCCGACCGGATCAGGGAGTGGAGGGGTCTTCGAAACGTTCCTGGTCGACCTTCATCATGCGCTCGTCGGCTCTGACCTCGCCGTCGACGAGTGCCTCTTCGTAGACGTCGGACCAGCGCAGGCGAAAGCACAGGCCCTAGATCGCGTTACGTGTGTCGGAGACGGTTTGGGCGAAGCGGTCGGCTTGCGCGGGCGTCATGGTTCAGGTGAGCGAGGGGCTGCCGGGGGTGGGACGAGCAAAGCGCGATTGCATGGCGGAGATGTCGCTGCAATGGCGGTAGACTTCCTCGTGAGCGTCTCCGAGGAGCTCGTAGTTATGCGCCAGGCGCGCATACATGCGTGCCTGCTCGACGGGTAGAAGGGTGACGAGGGCAGACTCTTTGGCGGTCGTCCAGACAGCCTGGGATGGGGCGAAGTAACGCATCTTCGAGGTGCCCACGGAGCCTGGAAGGCAAGGGGACGGCGAGAGCATGAGGCGGACCTTGCCCTGGGTCGGGACGGCGGTGTCGGCAGCCTGGATGGCTTGTGCGAACCAGGGTTCGAGGGCGTGCATGTTGAGATCGTGGGCGATGATCTCGCGGTTACTGACGGCCTCGGTGCGCAGGTCGGACGGGAGAGCGACGCGCTCGTGATGGCGGTGCAGGACTTCGATGGACTGCTCGAGGCCAACTGCGATGAGGAGACCAATGCAGATGGTCGCGATGTGGATGAAGAAATCGCGCCAGGTGTGGGTGGTTTGGTGGGGGTGGGTGGACGTCTAGCAACGTGGGCTCCTTAGCGAACTGAGGGTGCGGGGCCCGGGCTGGTGCTTGCGTTTGGTTAGTGTTTTAGTTCATCCACGTAGGCCTGGTCGAGCTGGATGAGGAATTGTTTGAGGGTGAGGAGATCGATTGCGGTGGCGGCGTTGTCGCGGAGCATCTGGGTGTATTCGTCGGCGGGAATCTTGTCGATGTCGTAGCCCATGAGGGTGGGGATGCTGGCGCTGAAGCTTTGCTCGCCGGCGGTGATGGCTTTCTGGTTGACGAGGGCTTCGAGCATGTAGAGGTCGGAGTAGCGCTGGATTTCTTTATAGGGCATGAAACTGAGAGCGCCGGTATCGCGGGCGGTACGCCAGGCGGCGTCGTTCAGCGAGTCGAAAGACATGCTGTTGGTGATGGAGCCGTGGAAGTCTTTGGGGTGGGTTTGCAGCAGGTGAATGGTATCGATGTTGGCCTTGATGGTATCGATATTCTGCTGCACGAGGCCGATGTTTTTCTGCGCAGCGTCGTGATTGATCTGCAGCTCTTCGCGGATGTTGGCGCGGGCTTCCGCGACGAGATGGCGGTTGTGCAGGTGCTCGACGAAGGCTTCGAGGGAAAGGGCGATGAAGAGGCCGACGGTGACAATGCCGAGGTGGAGCGCGATGTCGCGCCAAGTGCGGATAGGTTCGTGCGGGGCGTGGACATCCATTGAGCAGGCTCCTTGGGGGCTAGAGATTCCCGGTGTGCTGGTAGATGACGTCGAGCGACTTGCAAAGGTCGCGGAGAAGGTCGAGGTCGACGATGGCCTGCTGCGTACCGGCGATCATCTGGTCGAGCTCCGCGGGGGAGAGTTCGGCGAAGGTGCGGCCCTTGGTGGGAGCGGCGGCGCGGTACATGTCGAGGATGTAGACCCGGGACTGGTCGTTGACGGCGCCCTGCTGGCCGTAGATGCCGGACCAGGCCTGGGTGGTGTCGTAGGGCATCAGGGCGAGGGCGCCGGAGTCGCGGGCGGTGTTCCAGGCAGAGTCTTCCATGCTGTCCCAATGCCAACTGGAGTCGAGCGTGTCGGCTAGGGCGGGGTTGGATTTGCGGGCGATGAGCAGAGCGACGTCATGATGGAGCTCGGCTTCGGTGCGGTCGAGTTGCTGCTCGTCGCCGGCGAGAAGATCGTGATTGTTCTGCAGCTCTACGCGAAGGTTCGTCTCCGCAGTGTGGAGGAGGTGGCGCTGGTGAATGCGCTCCACCAGCGCTTCCAGAGAGAGTGCGATGAGCAGGCCAATGGTGACGACGACGAGATGGAGGGCGAAGTCGCGCCACGTGTTGATGGGTTCATGAGGGACGTGGACATCCATGCGTGCGGCGGCTCCGGGTAACGGCGGTTCAGATAGATTACCTGAGGGTCCTGCGGTCCTGCGCGGACGGCGAGAGGCTTCGCTTGGTGACGGAGGAGATTGTGGCTTAACGAGGTCCGGGTCCGAAGTTCCGGACCCGGGGCACACGTCGTTGGGACTCAGCTACTTTGTGGGGGCGGGTGTCGCGGGCTCCGCTGGGGGTGCGGGGGCTACGTAGGGTGGAGGTGGTGTCGTTCCTTGGGCGCGCAGGGCGTCGTCGATCTGGCCGAAGACGTATTCGAGGGGGAGTGCGCCTTCGTACTTCTCGCCGTTGATGAAGTAGGTGGGCGTTGATTCGATGTTGAGGGTGGTGCCGAGTTGTTTGGAGGCTTCGATGGCGGAGGTGTCCTGCTTGGCGATGCAGGCGTCGAGCTTGGCGGCGTCTACCTTCTGCTGTGCGCCCTGCTCGCGGGTTAGCTTATCGAGCTGGGCGTTGGCGCGGTCGAGGGTGTGCTTGGGCGCGTCGGGCTTGGTGTTGGGATCATCGGGTTTGGCGTTGGGGTCGGAGCCGATGTCTTCGCCGTTGTGATGGATGTAGTCGACAAGATTCCAGTAGCCGGTGGGCGACTGCGCGGCGAGGCAGTTCACGTCGACAGAGGCACGCATGGCCCAGGGATGCTGATCGAGGGGGAAGTCCTTGTAGACGATGTGGACCTTATCGCCGTAGCGCTGGGTGATGGCGGGGAAGAGGCTGTCGTGGAAGCGGGCGCAGAAGGGGCACTCGAGGTCGTCGAAGTTAACGATGACGACGGGGGCGGAGGCGGGGCCGCCGCGCGAGGGACGGCCGGCGTCAGAGACGATGGTGCGGGGGTCGGCGGAGATGTCGTACTTGATGAACTGGGCGACGGTCTTGCCATCGTCGGAGAGCAGGAACTTGATGGGGTGGGAGCTCTTGTCTGCGGCTGTAACGGTGACGTTGATGGTATGGAAGCCGGCGACGTCCGAAGGCTCGACGGGACCGATGCTGATGGTGGACGCGGGGGGCAGCTGGGCCTTGCCGCGGAGCAGGATCTCTACGCGATAGGCGACGGCGGGGGGGAGGGTGGCGCCGGTTTCGAGCTTGGTTGCGACCGGGGTTTTGGTTGGGGCCTGGGCATGGCAACCAAAGGAAGCGAGGAATGAGGCGAGGACGAGAGTGGCCAGACGGCTGGAGATAAGCACAATACCTTTGATTATCGCAGAGGCTAGTGGTTAGCCGTCGTGGCTAGAAGAGGCTGGCGGCGCGGCGGAGGTTGCCGGCGGTGCCGATGTTGGCGAGGGTGAAGTTGAAGCTGTAGGCGCCTTCATCTCGGATCGTGCCGAGATCGTACTTGCGGTACTCCACTGACAGGCCGCAGCAGTTCCAGTTGTAGTTGGTCTGCACGGTGATGTACTGCGCACTGCCGTAGTTCAGGTCGATGCCGGCGGAGACTGCGGCGGAGACGCCGGGTTCACTGGGTTTGCCGTAGCCGAAGAGGATGCGCATCTGGGAGAAGTCGGCGATGGCGGAGCTGGTGATGCCGGTGATCTGGTTGGTGGTGGTGTTGATGACCTCGGAGTAGGTTTTGCCTGGGGCGTTGAGAAGCGCGTAGGAGAAGCCGCCGAAGATGCGGCCTTCGTGGAGATCGAGGTAGGTGTTGGAACTGAGGAATTTCTTGGCGCCGGTGTCGTAATCGAAATCCCACTCGATGTCTGCATGGCTGGAGGTGCGGAAGCGCATGCGGGATTTGAGCGGCGAGATGTTGCGCGGCTGGGTGAGGAAGGCGATGCCGGAGAAGTCCAGGGTAGTTTCGAAGATGTTGCGCCGCATGTTGATGACGGCGCCGCCAAAGGTGGGATTGAAGAAGGTCTTCTGGGTAAGGATCCAGCTGAACCACTCCTGCTGCCGCGGAATAGACGGGGCAGGCGCGCAGGGATCAGGCTTGCGCGGATGCGTGCGCAGCGGCTGGTCGGGCGCGGTAGCAGAGGCGTTCGGGATTCCGTTGGCGTCGGTGGTGGCGCGCTCATCGGGATCGAGCGTGTCGACGGCCGCCGTTTCGGTGTCGGTGTCGGTTTCGGTGCCCGAGATGGTGGGAATGGCGGGCTTGGCCGGGCAGCCGGGCTTGGGCTTCTCGGGAGCCTTGGGGTGGGGCTTGAAGTAGAGGTGCTGGGTGATGCCGTACTGCAGCTCGTCGGTATCGCTGGCCAGGTCGACGTCGTCGAAGCGCAGGACGCTGAGGAAGTTATTGATGCCGCGGGTGTCGCGATAGGTGATGGCGGGCTCGATGGTGTGGCGAATCTCATCGCCGAAAATGCGCCGCCAGCGCTCGGGGACAGTGAACGTGCGCTCGAGTACCGGCGGCCGTACGTCTACGATGAAGTCGAGGTCGGCTCGGTTCAGGCCCTGGTCGCTTTGGATGGGTGTGGCATTGTTGCCGTACGGGGCGTCCCGGGAGCGAGAGTAGGCGGTCTCGCGCACGGCGGCGCTGGCCAAAATGTGCCAGCCATCGAAGTGCAGGGGAAGCGAGATCTCCGGACGCAGATCGAGACGCCAGGTGAGGCCGGCAGTCGCGAAGTCCGGTTCTACTCGTTTGAGGCCGGCGGTGGAGGCAGTCACGCTCCAAAGCAGAGGCGTTCCGGGGATGGGATGGTCCATGCCAGTGAAGTCGATCGAAGGTACGTGATAGATCTTCACTTCAGCGGAAGGACTGAAGTCGGTCTGCACGACTTTAAGGCCCTCGTAGCGATCCACGCGGGCGTCGAAGGAGAAACCTTGCTTCTGCTGCATGAGATACAGGATGGAGGTGACGTCGGTACTGACGGCCTGGTTGAAGTTGGAGGTGAAGACCTCGCGATAGATGAAGGAGCTGAGATACTCGGCGTCGGCGACGACGCGGACGTTGGGCGTGAGCTGACGGCGGAAGCTTGAGGTGATGTCTACACCGCCCTGGTTGTTGAAGACGGTCACGGGCTGGCCTGCGGCGTTGACGCCAGGCGAGTAGAAGCCGCGATCCTGCAGGGCGGAAAAGTGGACGTTGAGGAAGTTGTCGGCGAAGCCTTTGTAGCGGAAGGTGCCGTTTTCTGCGAAGCCGCGCAGCGAATAATAGATGGAGCCAACGGTGAGATCGGCGGAGCGGCCGAGCACGAGGTAAAGTTGTTCGCCGATGGTGACGCCCTTGGAGCCGGTATCCTTGCTGGCGCTCGAGTAGCCGAATTCAGGGATCAACAGGCCGGACTGGCGCTGTTGATTGTCCACCGGATGCGTGACGTAGGGGAAGAAAAACAAAGGCAGGCCGAGCAGTTTGAAGGTCGACTTGGAGGCCTTTGCCTTGCCGCTGTTGAGGGCAATCCTGCCAGCGTAGAGCTGCCAGTCAGGGTGCGGCAGAAGGCAGCTGGTGACCGAGCCATCGTAGATGGTGTAATCGGTCGGCCCGGTTTTGACGACCAGGCGGCCCTGGAAGACGAAGGGGTTCGAGGTTTGATAGGCGGGCGTGCGCGAGGTGCTGTTGGGCGTGGCGATGCCCGCGTTGGTGGGTTTGAAGGTTGGCTCCGGGGTGCCGCGAAACAGGCCGACCGAGCCGTGCACCTGGAAGAAGCGGCCGGTTTGTGTGCGCAGGTTGTAGATACCCCGCGAGGCGATGATGTGTTCATCGTTCTTGCCGCCGGTGAGCTCTACATTGCCTTCGGCGGTGACGATATCGGTGGCGTGATCGTAAGTGATCGAGTCGGCGCGCAGAACGTGGTCGCCGTACGTGACAACCACGTTGCCTGAGGCGAAACCAATCTCACCGTTGCGGGTCTGCGGATTATCGCTATCGATCGTAGCCAGCTCGGGCGGCTGGTCGGGCGGCAGCGGAGACGCATGCGGGATGGTGGAGAGGTCGGGAGTCTGGGTGTCGGGAGTCTGGGGACTGGGAGCTTGCGGGATCTGGGCCGTGGCCGCCGTGCCGGGTAGCACGTTCTGATTTGGGACTGAAGCTGTGGGGGGTTCCTCGGGGGTTACGTCCTGCGCACGCAGATGTTGGTGACCCACGGCGAGGAGGATGGTACTTATGAACAGAGGGATGAGACGAAGTACCTTTCCAGACAACCGGAAACGATGCCTGGTGCGACCGCTGGGATGACTGGCGTGACCGCTGGGATTGCTGATGCCGTAAGCTTGGATGAGACCGTCCACTGTCTTGAGATTAGACGATTCCCGACCGCCGCTGGTTTAGATTCGGCAATTTGGGCTGTAGACGTAAGGAAGAATTGATTATGAGCAGTGCGGCGCAACGCGATGAAACCTCCAAGACGGATCAACCGGCAGAGACGGACGGAGGCGCCGCGCTGAAGCAGTTGGCAGCGGAACGTTTGGCAGCGCATCGCAGCCGCCATGCCCCGGTGGAGAGTCGCGAGGTTCAGGAGCGTCGCGAACAGGCGGAGGCCCAGGCGGCGATCCGGCTACGGGCGCGTCGCGAGGCTGCCCGCGCGGAAGGCCATCCCGACGTCTCGCGTGTCCGCGAAGCCGTCGCAGCTCGGTATCAACAGAGCTTGAGCTATAAAGAGTTTCTCGCTATCGAGGCGCGGCGCGCCATTGAGAGGGCGGAGGCAGAGGCCGAAGTTGCCGCGCGCAATGCAAAGGCTGTCGCCGCTGCGCAGCGGCAATTGCTGGACGAGCTTGAGCAATGGAGCGAGCCGGCTTTGAGTGGTGGCCCGGAGACGTTATTCGGTGAGCTGCCGGTGCTGGAGATTATTGAGCCTGGAGAAGAGATCCCGGCGCGCAGCGAAATGAAGGACGCAGAGAGCCAGCGCGGCAGGAGAAAAATGCGCGCGGAGTTGAGTTCCGATTTCTCGCCGGCGGATTTGCAGGTTCGGCTACCGGAAGACGCAGAGTGGATGCCGCGCAGCGAGACCCGTCGCGTGCCGTCGCCGCGAACCCAGGGTGCGGCAGAAGAACTCGCCGAACTGGATGAGGAGATTGAGTTTCGGTTGGCGCCGGAGTTCCCTGACCTGGTGCTGGAGACGCAATCGATTCCCGGCAACATCATCGAATTTCCACGCGAGCTGGTCGCATCACGTAAGGCTCGGCCACGATTGGCGGAGGGTCCGCTGCTCGCCGAGGGGACACCGGAGCCGCAGCTGCGCATCTTCGAGGTGGAGTCGGAACAGATCTCTGCCGAGCCGGAGGTTGGCGTACTCGCGGAGGCGCCGGAGTGGCAGGGAATGATGCTGGGGGCAGGGGCCTCGGCTGAACCGCGCACAATCTCGCGGCAGCTTGAGGCGCAGTTGCAGCTGGATCAGGAGATCTACGCAGCACCCGTCGTGCGGCGAGTGTTGGCCGCCACGATCGATGGGCTTTGTGTGGCCGCTGGACTTGCGGGTTTCGCGGCGATGCTGGTTGAGATTGCAGGGCCTACGCTGCAACCCATGCCGCGACCGCTGCTGGGCGGAGTTGTCGCAGGCCTCTTTCTGTTCTTTGCGGTGATCTATCAACTGCTGTTCTTCACGTTGAATGATGTGACGCCGGGAATGCGCCTGCTGCGGATGGCCTTCTGCACGTATCGGGAGAACAGCCCGTCGCGCAAGGCGATTCGGCGCAGGCTGATCTCGACTGCGTTGGCTGCATGCCCGCTGGGCCTGGGCCTGGTGTGGATGGCGCTGGACAGCGACGGCCTGGGATGGCACGATCGCATGTCGCGGATGTACCCGCGCACGTATTAGTTTTTAGTGTTTAGGCGGGTCAGGGGGCATCGCCATGCCAGCCTGAATCCATTGCGTGATGGTGGCGATGTCTGCGTCGGAGAGTTTGTGACGCGGGGGTGGCGGCATCGGCATCGGGTCGTCTGCAGGACCTTCGTGGCGAATTAATTTGAGCAGCAGAGACTGGGATGCGTTTCCGGGAACGACGACGCTGCCGTCCATGCCTCCCTTCAGCAGGCCGGCGCGTGTGGCGAGGCTGAAGTGGCCGCGATGATTAGTGCCGCCGTGGCAGCCATAGCAGTGATTCTCGAAGATGGGCTGGACGCGTTGCGTGTAGAAAGCGACTGAGTCAGGGGCAGGTTGTGTTTGTGCTGCGACAATGCGTGGTTGCCACAGGATAGCGGCCGCTGCGAGTGAGAGAGCACCCAACGAGAGTGCGATCATGCTGCGGTAGAGAGGAAGGTGGAACGTTTGAAGCCAATCAGCGGCGGGCTGGTTGCGAGGCATGAATCGAATCTCCGTGACGCTTTCAATGGTACGGGACGCTGGCGGATCGCCCAAGCAGGAAAAATCGCCTTCTCCAAGTATCAAGTGTGGTGGTGGTTAGCTAGGCGAGCATCCGAATCGGTACTACCGCTGCGAGGGTCTTGGGGATAGGCTGAAAAAGCTCGGCGGCTTCGCGGCCACCTTAAAAACTTGAAATGATGATGACGCAGTGGGGCCACGTCCCAACGGAAGACGGCGCACGCGCGACGAAGGCTGCGCGCACAGCGATGTGGATTACCGTGTGGAGCGTAGTGATAGCGTTCGCGATGTTCTGCGCGGTCAGTCAAGCACTGGCGAAGACCTATACGCCGCATGCTCGACGCATCACGCCTCGCTACACCACTGCGCACTTCGTAACGCATCGTACAAAAGCCCGCGCAAGTGCGACCGGTACCCGTGCCGGACGAACGACAGCGCACGGGGTTTCCGTTGAGAGCAGTCGGAGGGCGCGCGGCCGAGCCCCTAAATTTGAGCCAGTGAAAGCGTCTGCCTCCTCGCGCAAGGGGAGATCTGGCGAGAGACATTCCGCACGCGACGAGCAGTCGGCGCCGCCATCCATGCATCGAGCGAGCAGCCGTCGTGCGCGAGGCGAACGACATGCTGGCAGCGACCGTATGGACGTTGTTGCAGGGACGAACGCGCACGCGGGTGACTCGCCTGCCAAGGCGGCGTCCTCGGGCAGAAATTCTGCAAGCGCGTCGGCACACGTCGCGGCCTCTGGAGTTTATGCCAATGGCGTGGCGCATCCAGACGGGGATGAGAGCCTGCCAGCGGCGGCAACATCGAGTGGCTCCGGGCTACCGGTTGTGACAGCCAGCGTGGAGGCAGCCACTGGGCCACGTGAGCCAGCGCCGCTACAACCCAGCGCTGCATCTGACCTGGTCGGCGCGCCGCTGACTACGACGGCACGCACCGAGCCGCGGTCGACGACCACCGTTGCCAACGGCGGGATGCCGCTAGCGACGCGCGAAGAGCTTGCCCAAGAGGCAGGGGAGCCTGTGGTGTTGCCTGGCCTCTATCGGTATGGACGGCTGGTGGTTCCACCGCCGATGCGTGGCACGCGCGAGATTCTTGTGCATCAGAATTTGATCGCGGATGAAGAAGGTCTCAGCCGCATTCAGGATGACGACGACCTTCGTCGCATGCGCACCGAGCGGATGCTGGTGGACTTTCCCGAGAGCACGAGCCTGCATGTGAATGCTGAGCTGGCGGGCGATCGGCGCTGCGCGCGGCCGTGGACGGTGCGGTTCGCGGCAGACATTGCGCGCTCATACTATTTGCGGTTTCATCAGCCGCTGCAGGTGAACTCGGCGGTACGCACCGTGGCGTATCAACTGCGGCTTCGGCGCGTGAATGGAAATGCCGCGGGCATCGGCGGGGAGATGGCGTCGCCACATTTGACCGGCGAAGCGATCGACTTCGGCAAGCGCGATATGAACACCGAGGAAATTGCGTGGATGCGTACGTATTTGCGGCCACTGATGCAGGTTGGGAAGGTTGACGTGGAAGAGGAGTTTCAGCAGGCCTGCTTCCATATCAGCGTGTACCGCTCGTACGCGCCGGAGATGCCTTCATCGCGGCGCGAGGTCGCACAGCTTCGCGGTCCGCACGTGATCCGGGCGCATGCGGATGCAGACCAGTAACCGAGTTTCGTAGCCAGGGAATTTTTGAGTGGGCGGCCGCAGAGATGCAGCCGCCCGATTTTTCGTTTACTCGTTTGGGTTCGGCGGAACCTTCTCACCCTTCTTGCGGGCTTCGGACAATGCGATCGCGATGGCCTGCTTCGGGTTGGTCACTTTCTTGCCGCTGCCACCGCTCTTCAGCTTGCCCTGATGCATCTCGTGCATCTCGGTCTTGACCTGCTTGCCAACTCCGGAGCTGTACTTGCGTCCGGACTTCTTCGCCGAAGACTTCTTGCTCGCGGTCTTCTTCGTTGCAGACTTCTTTGCCGGAGACTTCTTAGCTGCTGCCTTCTTGGTGGATGACTTTTTTGTTGCGGACTTCTTGGTTGCCTTTTTGGTTGCCATTGGGTGAAACCTCCCGACAAGTTTGAGGGTGTGCGCGCAAACTTCGTTGCATCAGGAGGAGCGCGGTTTGCGCAGAATGATGTAGAAGGCGATGAGCAGGCCGATGCCGAGCGCTATGTAAAACACGTGGCCATTCGCGTGGCTCAGGTCTCCATTGCGCCATGCGATGTAGGTGAGGTTGAGGTCGGCGGCGAGGCCGGGGATGGTGACAGCGTTGAAGGCGTTCGCGGGATCGGCGCCGGGAGCTACGGGCAGCGATCCGAAGATGCGCTCGGGGCCTGGGGCAGCGCCGTCGCGATCCTTCGGGATGGCAGCGATGAGGGTATTGATCTCGGCATCGCGGGAGTCGTTGAAGAAGGCAGCGTCGGCGGTGTTGGGGAATAGAGTGACGTTGCCGGTGAGTTTGCGCTCGATGGCGGAGACGCCGTCCTGGCAGACGCCGAGCGCGTAGTAGCCGCTGAAGGGAAGGGTGGGGTGCGCGGCATGTAGGTGCAGGTAGGCGAGAGTCATCAAGCCTGTCAGGCGTGTGACTTCGATGGCTTGTGCGCCGGTGTATTCGTGGGCGTTGCGCTCGAGCACCCAGGGCTGGTCAAGAGTGTCCATGGTGCGCCACTCGGATTTGCCATCGATGCCGAAGTAGTAGGAGATGTCGGCGTTGATGTGGGGGGCACTGCTGTTGGAAGGATGAATGTGCCACTCATATTCGGCGTGGGAGACGGGGACGAGGAGGTGGCGGCCGCCGGAGTGCGGGATGATGATCTGGGAGTCGACCCAGAAAGGCGCCATGACGTCCTCGTCGTTGAAGTGCAGATGCGCGAAGTTGGCGAAGTATCGCGCATCGTCGACCGTGATGGTGTAGCCCTCGTCGGCGAGTGCGGCGAGAAGCTGCTCGGGCGTGGTGGAAGAGTGGTCGCCGCTGGTGATGGTTAACGGTTGCGCGCCTTCGAGCTTGTTGGCCGCGAGGCGGTTGAGCACGTCGGCCAGGCGCTGCGATTCGGCGTGCTCAGGTGCGAGGCCGTTGGGGCCGTCCCCTCGGGTGACGCCTGCGCCGAGCGAGGTGACGATGCCGTCGGTGGTGAAGGGTGGCAGGGTGGAGGATTGATCGAGCGAGACGGTTTCGGCTTTGTCGAGCGCGTAGGGGCCGAGGTCGAGATACTGCTTGGCCTGGGCTGCGGAAAGTGGAGCGCCGGGGTGGACGGCGGAGGCGTCTTCGAGCTTCTGGTCTTTGCCGGCGATGTGGCCGACGACGCGGACGGTGGGGTTGATCGCGCGCATGGTCCAGCCGGGAAAGCGATCGAGGCCCTGCCAGTCGGAGCCGAGGATGCGCTTGCGAAGCTCATCGATGAGCTTGGGTGTCAGGAATGCGGGCCCCGACTTGCCACCCTTGTCGAGTTGGTCGAGTAGCTTGTTGGTGAAGCCGGGTTGCGAGGAGAGCTGCCGCATCATCTGAGACAGAAGGATGGTGTTGGGAGGCATCGGCGTCTGCGGGACGACGTAGGTGCGACGACATCCAGAGGCCGCGAAGAGGAGGCAGAGGAGCGCGAGCTTGCGAGTTGGGCGCATGCAGAGATTAGACGCTAAGCGGGCGTGCGGAAGGAACTCGGCGATGTGAATCAGTGAGTGCCGAGCTGCCAGTCCGACATGCGGAAGTTCCCGCTGGCGTGGAGGAAGCTCATGAGGTAGAGCATGCCGTCGAAGTAGCGCTGGTCGCCGTTGGGGATCGGCGTGCGCCAGAGCTCGTCGATGAACGCTTTCTCGTTGGCGCCGGGTGTTGCGGCGAGGCCGGCGACGGTGGTGGCGGCGAGCATGCCAGTTGAGTGGCGGACGGCGAGCGGCTTGCCGTCGAGGGTGTAGCGGTCTACAAACGTGGAGATTCCCTGGCCGATCAAGAAGGCCTGGATGTGATCGGAGAGCGTGGTCTGACGCTGGTCCTTGTGCCACCAGCTCGCGTCGACGGACCAGTTGCTTGCGGTGCGCCAGGAGTCGTAGCTGAATGGGACCGGCTTGCCGTCGCGCTCCATCATCTGCGAGAAGTCGAAGTTGCTGCGGTCGGGCGCGAGGCCCGTGGTGGGGTTGGTGACGCGGACGAAGAGTTCGCGGCTGACGTCGGCGGCGTGTAGCCAGAAGTCGCGATCTTCGGGCGGGCCCCAGCGGGCGAAGAGCTCGTAGAAGGCGGGAAGGTGATAGCTGGCGTCGGTGAAGTTGCCGTAGGGGCCGGGAACGAACTTGACCATGGTGTGGGCTTCGTCGAGCATGGGGCCGCTGGTTTCGGGGCGATCGGGATGGCGGGGCCATTGGGGAGCGGGAGGCAGCGTCTTGCCTTCGCCTTTCAGTTCGAGCGCGAGATTGGTCTCGGCTTGCTTGCGCTCGGTGATGTTCGGGCTGGTGAGTTTGGCGGGATCGAAAGTGAAGGGGGGATCGTCAGGGTGGATGCGGAAGGGGCCGGTGGCGGTCTCGACTGCGTGGTGGCGCATGAGGTGGAGGATGCGGTTGGCCTGCGCCTGGTAGTCGTATAGGCCGTGGCCTCCGGGCCAGCGGCGGGCGGCGAAGAGCAGCGCCATGGCGTAGTACTCTTCGCCGTCGGGCGCGGGGCCGGTGGAACGCGGGGTGCCGTCGGTGGCCATCGACCAGGCGAAGTAGCCGTTGTTCGGGTTCTTCGGGTCGGTGATGAGCATGAAGGTGTTGGACCAGTTCCAGAGCGCGTCGAACTCGCGCTTGTGGCCGAGCTGCACGGCGATCATCATGCCGTAGCTCATGCCTTCGGTGCGGGCGTCATTGTTCGCCCAGTCGGTCATGTAGGCGAGCGGGCCGTTGGCGTTGCTGCCGGCTTCGAAGTAGACGCGCTCGGTGAGGGCGTCGCCGTGGAAGAGTTGCTGGAAGGCGCGGTCGATTTTGGCTTGCGTGTCGGCAGGGGCGTGGCCGGCTTCGGCGAAGAGGTCGCGGTAGTGGTGGGTGGCGTAGGCGCCGGTGCCGTCGCCGGGGAAAGATGGTGCCGGAGCTTGCGCTATTGCGATGCCGGTGCTGACCAGAGCGAAGAAAAGGGCGCAGAGTTTCACCGCGTCATTAGATCATGGCGAGGGGTCGACAGGACAGTGTTAAAGCGGATTAGTCGGGAGCTTTCCCGCTAGCTGCATCAGGCGTCGAGCTTCTTCACTACTAGTTCGTTGAGGAGGGCTGGGTTGGCTTGGCCCTTTGAGACGCGCATGACCTGGCCTACGAAGAACGCCGCGACCGTGCGTTTGCCGCCTTTGAATTGAGCGACCTGCGCTGGGTTCGCCGCGATCACTTCGTCGATCATGGCTTCGATGGCGGAGGTGTCGGAAATCTGTTGCGGCTTGTCGCGGTCGTAGACGAAGGGGAAGTCGCGGCCTTCGGTGAAGCAGGTGTCGAGAAGTTGTTTGAGCTGCTTGGAGGAGATCTCTCCGGCTTCGGCGAGGTCGGCGGCGAGGACCAGGCCGTCGAGGGTGACGGGGGACTGGCCGAGCTCGATGCCGGCGGCGCGGAGGCGCATGGTGATCTCGCTGAGCAGGATCGAGGCGACGCGCTTGGGGGATTTGGCGGACTTCGCGGCGGACTCGAAGAAGTCGCCGAGCTCGCGGTCGGTGGTGAGGGTAGCGGCGTCCTGCGCGCTGAGGCCGTAGTCAGCGACCAGGCGCGCGCGGCGGGCTTCGGGGAGCTCGGGCATGGCCGCGAGGATTTGCTTCTGCCACTCGGCGCCGACGACCAGCGGTGGAAGGTCGGGCTCGGGGAAGTAGCGGTAGTCGTGGGCCTGCTCTTTGCTGCGCATGGAGTAGGTGCGGCCTTCGCCGTTGTTCCAGAGGCGCGACTCCTGGATGACGCGGCCGCCGTCTTCAAGCACGCCGATCTGGCGCTCGATCTCATACTCCAGTGCGGCGCGGATGTAGCGGAAGGAGTTTACGTTTTTGACTTCGGCCTTGGTGCCGTACTGCGCGGCGCCCTTCAGCATGACGCTCACGTTCGCGTCGCAGCGCAGGGAACCTTCTTCCATGTTGCAGTCGGAGACGCCGGTGTAGAGCAGGATTTCCTTGAGCTTCGTTAGATATTCAAATGCTTCGTCAGGGGTGCGCAAGTCAGGCTCGGAGACGATCTCGATCAGCGGCGTGCCGCAGCGGTTGAGGTCGATGTAGGTGCGGGTGGCGGAGTCGGGAAAGCCGTCGTGGAGGCTCTTGCCGGCGTCCTCTTCCATATGCAGGCGGGTGACGCCGATGCGTTTGGGCGCGCCGGTTGCGTCGGGGACGACGATCACCCCGTGCTCGGCGATGGGCTTGTCGAACTGCGAAATCTGGTAGCCCTTCGGGCTGTCTGGATAAAAATAATTCTTACGCGAAAAGATGCTGGTCTCGCGGATCTCGCAGCCGATGGCTTTGGCGGCGAGGACTGCGAACTCTACGGCCTGCTTGTTCAGAAAAGGCAGCGCGCCGGGCAGGCCGAGGCAGACGGGGCAGACGTGGGTGTTGGGCTCGCCACCGTATTCGTTTTTGCAGCCGCAGAAGGCCTTAGTCTTGGTCAGCAGCTGGACGTGGACCTCCAGGCCGATGACGGGCTGATATTTGGCAAGGACTTCCGGCGAGAGGGCAAGGGCTGCGGACATGGCGTTAATCGAGTGTAGCAATTGGCGCGGCCGGCGTACTTCCGTCGCCGTCCCCATTCTCAATGTCAGCGGCCGGTTCGCCCGGGGGCTCGATGGGGGGCTCGTCGAGGAACGAGATGCTCTTGATATTGGAGCACTTGGTGAGCAGGACACCGAGGCCGGGGACGATCTCGATGGTGCCGTCGGCGGCAATCCACCGCGCCTGCTCGACGAAGAGCGAGCAGTCTTCGGCGGCGTCGGAGTAGTAGGTCAACACGCCCATGAGGCTGCGATTGCCCTCGAGCTCGATCTGGACGAGTTGGTTATTGCTGGCCTCGCCCTGGAAGATGTCGTTCCAGATGGAGCGCCGCGCGGTGCGCTCGGTGATCTTGAATTTTCGGAAGATCCGGTTGCCGTCGTAGTTCACATACACGGCGGCCAGCAGGGCGACGACGAGCGTGATGCCGCCGAGGCCAAGCAGCGCCTTGCGGTGCCAGAGGATGGTGGCTTCGGTTGCCGGAGCCCGAGCGGCAAGGATGTCGAAGGGAAGGAAGCCGTGGGTGAAGAAGACGAAGCAGCCGTAGATGAGGACGCTGTAAAGACAGGATTCAATGACTTTATCGAAGTCAGTCTGCGGGCCACGGAGCGCGAGCATCTGCACGATGTAGGCTGCTGCGAATCCGGGAAGAAGGATGAGCAGAATCTGCAGAGCGATGACGCTGGTGGGCATAGATCATCTCGCGGAATTGGTCTGCGCTGGTGCTGGAGTGCTGGGCGGAATCTTCACGGGAGGCGGCATGCGTACAGGTGTGGTGCGCGACGAGCCCTTTTTGACGCCATCCGTAACCGGAACGCGGGAAGTCTTGAGATAAGGCATAACACCTCCGACGACAGTATAGCGGCCGAGAGCCACGTGGGGTGCCGGCCAGCAGGTGAACCGGCGAGGAGAGCAGTTTGGCGGGAGACGCGAAAACTCGATCGCGGCTGCATCGGCGAAGCTTCCCCACCGAACATTACGGCGCGTTCATCGTGTAACATCGGGTCTCTAGGCGACATTTCGTTCGGCGGATGATGGCCCGCCACGCACTGTTTTTGGGAGCCCCGATTTGTTTCAAGTGCTGGTGCTGAGTGGACACGCAGATGTTCTGGCGCAATCCTCACTGCTCGAGAGTCTGGCCGAACGTTGTGATCAGGCTGGAGCCATGAATTGGCTCGGCTACTTTCTGGCCGCTTCCAGCTTCAAGGGGAAACATCCCTACCTCGTCTTGATGATGAAGTCCGGCGCGGGGACTTCTTCGCTGCGGCTCGAAGAGGTACATGCTGCCGTGCTGCTGTTCGAGTACCGCGTCCTGGGAATGCCAACCGGGGCCTTCTCGACCGACGATTGGGCAGGCTTTCGCACCGTCATAGCACCTGAGGCCGAGCGCGC
Source organism: Granulicella sp. L46 (assembly GCF_009765785.1). Classification (GTDB taxonomy): domain Bacteria; phylum Acidobacteriota; class Terriglobia; order Terriglobales; family Acidobacteriaceae; genus Granulicella. The sequence continues at coordinate 142,059 of NZ_LMUT01000002.1, read as the reverse complement.
GGCCATGGCCTCGATGGCAGCAGATGCTTTGCTGAAGCATGGCGCGCAGATTGTGCTGATCTCCTATGGCCACACAGCGCAATCGACGAGCAAGCTGGCACCGGCGTCGAGTGAACCAATACGGTGGGCGTGGCGGACACGGCCAGTGGAAATGGCTCTACCGCTTGAACCAACACTGAAGGCCACGCTGGCGAAGCTGGGTAAATTGACGCGTCGCAACCTCGCCTACTATCGTCGGCGAGTGGAGGCGACGATGGCATGTGAGTTTGTCGCTGATGCTAAAGGGCTGGTACATGAACGAGAGTTGGAGGGGCTGAATGCGGGGGCGCTCAACCGGATTTCGTTCAGTGACTTTCGACACCAGTTTGAGAGTTCCTGCAAGCTGCCGGGTGGGTTCCTGCTGGGTTTGCAGAGTGGTCAAGGGAGATGGCTGGGCTTGATGGGTGGATGGCGGCAAGGCGGCGTGACCGTCGTCTATTGGCAGATGAATACGGCGGGCTACGAGAAGCTCTCTATCGGAACCGCGATGCGGTCCTATTTTCTGGAGTACGAGGTAGGCCTGGGGACTAAGACGCTGGTCTATTACGGGGGTTCGGCCCACTCGATTAGGAACTCATTCGTACGGGAAGAGGTGACGGACCTGATCGTGCGGCGGCGATCATGGAGAGCCGCCGCGCTGCAAGGAGTGGCCAAGATGATCACTTCGCCGCGATTCTTTATCCGGATCAATAGCCAACTCGCGCAGACCATTGCCATCAAGGATCTCGATTGGCATGCGACGGATGCGAAGGGTTTGAGGCCCGAGCCACAGAGTCAGGGCTCTAGACTGCTATAAATCCGCGATATTTACGAGTAGGCCGTAAAATAAAATCTGCATGATTCTTCCCTTCGTCCGCGAACTGATGGCGGACCTGGAGCACTCCGACGCCTTTGAGCGTGCGCGTCGCCACCTGGCGGGCGGCACGGGTCGGAGACGTGTGTCCAGATTGACCGCGACCGCACGCGCCCTTTACGTCCCGTACTTCGTCCGCGCCGCGCAATCGGCGCAGGGCGCGCATGCGTCGATGCTGATCCTGGTATCGGACAACAAGGCAGCCGAGGCGCTGCACGCGACGGTGCTCGCGGCATGCGAGTTGACTGGGGCGCTGGATGCCGACGAGGTGCTGCGTCTGCCGGCGCACGATGTGCTTCCGTTCGAAAATCTTTCGCCGCACAGCGAGATCCAGGAGCAGCGCGCGTCGGCGCTGTGGAAGCTCGCCAGCGGATCTGCGAAGCTGGTCATCGCGCCCGTCGAGGCGGCGTGCATGCGGCTCTTCTCGCGCGACTATTATGCGGCGCTCGCGCTCCGTCTGCGCGTCGGCGAAGAGCATCTGCCCGACATGCTGGTAGAACACTTGCTCTCCGTCGGATACACGCGGGTGGATGTGGTGGAGATGCCGGGGCAGGTATCGATGCGCGGCGGCATTCTCGATGTGTACGGGCCGGAGATGGAGCGGCCGGTGCGGGTCGACTTCTTCGGCGACGAAATTGAGTCGATGCGACGCTTCGATCCTGAGACGCAGCGATCGAGCTCGGCTGTGGATGAGGTGCTGCTGCTGCCTTTGACCGAGACGCCCGCGACAGAAGCTCTACTGAGTGCCATCAACGCGCGACTTACCCGCAGCGGAACTGCCGGCGCGGAGCTCGAAGGTGGAGAGACGCCCGCCGAGTTGGTGAATCACGTGTCGCACGCGGCTTCGCGCACGGGCGAGGCGACTATCTTTCCCGGATGGGAGTTTTATGCCGCTGTTGCCGGAGCGAAATCGTCGCTGCTGGAATTGATGGGCGCGCAGACTCGGGTGCTGATTGAAGAGCCTGCGATGGTGCAGAACCAGGGTGAGCGCTGGTGGGACAAGCTCGAGCAGCGCCATGAGCGATCAGGCATTGGATCGCTGGTGCGCATCGAGGATCTGTATCTGTCACCCTGGGAATTGCAGGACAGCATCCGCGCGTACAACGGCTTCGAGCTCGATCAATTAGGTGCTGTAGACGTGCTCGAGGGTGACCGCAGCGATGCCAGCGAAATTGAGTTCGCCACGCGGCCCACCATGCGCTTTCACGGATCGATCCCGGCGCTCATCGATCAGCTGAAAGTTCTAGTGCAGAGCGATGCGCGGGTGTTGATTGCGGCACCGAACCAAGGCGAAGTCGAGCGGCTCGCCGGCTTGATGCAGGAGTACGGCGTGGCTTACCGCATCGGCTCGCGGATCGATCAGGGTGGATCCACGACCGTGTACTCGGAATCGAGTTATATGGCGGGCGACCTCAGCACGCCAGTGATTGTGCGCGCGGCGATTGCCAATGGCGTGCAGGTGTTGGACCTCGACCGCAGGACGGCGCGCCAGGTAATCGTCATTGGCGCGAACGACATCAACGACGACGCGGATGTAATGGCGCGGCCCGCGCGGCGGAAATCAAAGACGGCTGCCTTCGTTTCGGATTTTCGCGATCTCGCGGTTGGCGACTTCGTGGTGCATGTTGAACACGGCATAGCGCGGTATGACGGGCTTCGCACGATCGAGCAGCCGGATGGGTCCGATCTCGAGCTGATGATTCTGACATTCGCGGAAGAAGCAAAGCTGTATATTCCGCTGACGCGGTTGGACTTGATCCAGAAGTATCGCTCGACCGAGACAGGGCCGGCGCCGCAGTTGAATCGGCTTGGAAATCCTGCCTGGGCGAAGACGAAGGCGCGCGTCAAGAAGGCCATGCAGGACATGGCCGAGGAGCTGCTGAAGCTCTACGCGCAACGCAAAGCTGCGGTAGGCACGGCGTTTTCTGCCGACAACAACATGCAGCGTGAGTTCGAGGACGCCTTCGATTTCAACGAGACCGACGACCAGATCACAGCGATTGCCGACATCAAGGCGGACATGGAATCGACCCAGCCGATGGACCGTCTACTGTGCGGTGACGTTGGTTACGGCAAGACCGAAGTTGCCATGCGCGCGGCCTTCAAGGCGGTGCAGGACGGCAAGCAGGTTGCGGTGCTTACGCCTACGACCGTCCTCTGTTTCCAGCATTTCGAAAGCTTCAAACGCCGATTCAGCAAGTTCCCCGTCGTGGTCGAGATGCTCTCACGCTTCCGCACCGCCAAGGAGAAGAAAGAGATCCTCGAGCGCACCGAGCAGGGCAAGGTCGACATCCTCATCGGCACCCATGCGCTGCTATCGCAGGGGTTGAAATTTCAGGACCTCGGATTGCTGGTGGTCGACGAAGAGCAGCGTTTCGGTGTCCGCCATAAAGAGCGGCTGAAGCAGATGCGCGCGGCGATTGATGTGTTGAGTATGAGCGCGACGCCGATACCTCGCACGTTGCACATGTCGCTGGTGGGGCTACGTGACATGAGTGTCATCGAGACGCCGCCCAAAGATCGCATGGCCATTCAGACGATCGTTGCAAAGTTCGACGAGAAGCTAATTCGGACTGCGGTGGAGGTTGAACTAGAGCGCGGCGGCCAGGTGTACTTCGTGCACAATCGCGTAGAGACAATCTATGAATTGGCCGCGAAGATTCGCGAACTCGTCCCGCAGGCACGCGTCGTCGTGGGGCATGGGCAGATGCCCGAAGCCGAGCTGGAACGGACCATGCTTGCCTTCATGGATGGAGAGTATGACGTGCTCTGCGCGACGTCGATCATCGAGAACGGCCTGGATATTCCGCGCGCAAACACCATCATCATCAACCGCGCGGACCGTCATGGATTGAGTGAGCTGTACCAGCTGCGCGGGCGCGTTGGGCGGTCGAATCGTCGCGCTTACGCGTACTTATTAATTCCGCCGGAGCAGCAGTTAACCGAGATCGCGCGGCGCAGGCTAGCGGCTTTGAAGGAGTTTTCCGACCTCGGCGCGGGCTTCAAAATTGCGGCGCTCGACCTCGAACTGCGCGGCGCTGGCAATATGCTGGGCGGCGAGCAGTCGGGACATATCGAGGCGATCGGCTTCGAGATGTATACGACCATGCTTGAGGAAGCAGTGAGCCGGCTCAAGGGTGAGGGCCAGGAGGAGCGGCCTCAGGTGACGGTGAACCTCGGCATCTCGCTGCGCATCGACGACACGTATATTCCCGAGGAGGGCCAGCGGCTGCGGATGTACAAGCGCATCGCCGGTGCGGAGTCGATGAGTGCCCTCACCGAGGTGCGCGCGGAGCTCGAAGATCGCTACGGCCAGCCGCCGGACAGCGTGCTGCATTTGCTCATCGCTGGCGAGATTCGGTTGACCTGCGAGCTTCTGGGCATCGCACAGATTGAGCGCAAGCGGACGCTGATTGAAGAGCCAAAGAAAGCCGCAGCCCCTCCGGTGAGACCGAATGTGCAGAAGCCGAGCTTTGGGAGTTGGTCGACGGCGCAGCCAACGCGACCGCCGCTTGCGGGGCGTCACGGGCAGCTTCCGCAGACGGCAAACCTGCAGTTCTCCACGCGTGCTGCGGCGAATCGCCCAGTCACCAACGCGACCGTGGCTCTGCGCGAGACGGCTGCCGCACGGCCGGCGAACGCGCCCGCAGCGCAGGCGGGCAAATTGCGGCCCATGCGCGAGATGCTGTACATCACCTTCAGCGATAAGTTGCACGCCGCGCCGCAGGAAGACGGCAAGGGCATCAATGTGGGCGCGCTGATGAAGCTGGTGGCGCGCAACGCGAAGAATGGGGCGCAGCTCACACCGCAGGGAACGCTGCGCTGGCCGCTCACGAGCGCGCAAGCGGACGTCGTGTTGGCCGAGACACGCGAACTGCTGGAGATGCTGCGCACGCAGAATGCTGCGCTGTCCTAGCGACTGAATCCTGAGTAAAGGGACGGCAATCTGCGCTACACTTTGCCCATCATGAATTTTCGTCGCTTCCTTGCCCTTCCTCTTCTCGCCACCCTTATGGCTACCCCTCGACCACACGCGCAGAACCTCGCGGCCGACGGTGGCAACCAGACGTTCGACTATCTCAGCGGCCAATACTTCGAGAACATTCTCTTCAAATTTGCGCCGACCGAAGGTACCGCAGCCGGCCTGCATCAGTACGACTCGCAGCTGGAGGATTACTCGGCTGCGGGCGTGCAGCGTGAAGTCGTGGTTCTGCATGACTTTGAGAAGAAGCTCGAGAAGATTGACCCGAGCGCGCTCGATGCCCAGCCGGCCGCCGACTACCAGATTCTGCTAAACAATGTGCGCGGGCAGCTCCTCCAGCTGGAAGTCGTTCGCGGCTGGGAAAAGAATCCCGATCAGTATTCGAGCGGCGTGACCAACTCGATCTTCGTGATCATGGAGCGACCGTACGCTTCGGTAGATGTGCGCCTCCGCGCTGCGATCGACCGCGAGAAGCAGATTCCGCAGGCACTCGAGTATGCGCGCGCGAACCTGAAGAATCCGCCACACATTTACGCCGAGATTGCGCTGGAGCAGATTGACGACGACGTCAGTTTTTTCCAAAAGGATGTGCCAAGCGCCTTTGCCTCCGCAACCGATCCGCAAGCCAAGGTGGACTTCGCGAAGAGCAACGCTGCTGTCATTGATGCGTTGAAGAGCTATGCCGCGTGGATGAAGACCGATCTGCTGCCGCGCTCGAATGGCGACTTCCGCTATGGCGCGGACACGTTCTCCAAGGCGCTTGCGTATAACGAGATGGTCGAGATTCCGCTCGATCGCCTGCTGCAGATTGGCTATGACGATCTGCACAAGAACCAGGCGGAGTTCGCTCGGGTCGCAAAGGAAATCGATCCCACGAAGACGCCGCAGCAGGAGCTGGCCGAGCTGGCGACGATGCACCCGGCGCCGGACAAACTGTTGCAAGCCTTCCGCGACCGCTTCGATTCGGAGATCGGCTTCATTCGCACGCATCACATCATCACCATTCCCAGTGACGTGCAGCCTACGCTGGAAGAGACACCGCCGTTCATGCGCGCCACCACACAAGCGTCGATGGATCCTCCCGGACCGTTCGAGACCAACTCCAACAAGGCTTACTTCAACGTGACGCTGCCGGAACCGAGTTGGTCGGCGCAGCGCACATCTGAATACATGGCCGCCTTCAACATGGGCACCATCGTTTCGACCAGCGTGCACGAGGCTTATCCCGGACACTACGTTCAGTTCCTCTGGACGCCGCAGTTTCCGTCGACCATCCGCAAGGTGCTGGGCTCGAATACCAACATCGAAGGCTGGGCGCACTACTGCGAGCAGATGATGCTCGATGAGGGTTATGGACAGCCGGGCGCAGGAGCAGCGACCGAACGCGAGGCCGAGTTGATTCGACTCGGACAGCTGCAGGATGCGCTGCTGCGCGATGCGCGCTTCGTCGCCGGTATCCGCATGCACACCGGCGTTGGCGGAGCGTTCACGATTCCCGAGGCGGAAGATTTCTTCGTCAAGGAAGGCTACCAGGCGCGGCCCATCGCGGAAGTCGAAACCAAACGAGGTACAGCGGATGCGCTCTATCTCTACTACACGCTGGGGAAGCTGGAGATCCTGAAGCTGCGTTCCGACGTGCAGAAGAAAGAGGGCGCTGCCTTCAATCTCCAGCACTTCCACGACGACTTCATGCGCCAGGGATTTGCTCCCGTCAAGGTGATCCGCAAGGCGATGCTGCATAACGACAGCCCGGTGCTCTAGTACTCAAGCCCACGGTCCGCCGTCGATCCGGTGATCGCGCCACGCAGCCAGCGGATTTCCTCTGAGCTGAAGCGGCTGTGTTCCATCGCTGCGACATTTGCGCGCAGATGGTCCAGCCGCAGCATCGACGGCACCACCACGTGCATACCGGTGTCGCGGGTGATCGCGTTCAACACAAAATCCGCGAGCACCGCACCGTCCATTGGAAGAAGCTTCTCGCGCAGCGTCGCGGGTGTGCCTGGAGCGCTCGCAAGCTGGGACAGTAGCGCCTTGCTCGCTGCGATACCAGCGGCGCCGCCAAAGGGATGGTTGGCGACGGCGAGGACATCACCGGCCGCTCGCTGCCACTTCTCCGCCAGACTCATATTGAAGAGGTTGCAGGGAAACTGCACGGCCTGAAGTCCCAGTACACGACCCGTGATCGCGGCCTCGATCACCTCCGGCTGCGAGGCGATGCCGAAGCGTCGAATCTTGCCCGCGTCCACCAGCTTCCTAAGCGCGGTGAACAAATCGTCCTGCTGAAGAACGCTCGCGGGCGCCTCATGCAGGAAGAGGAAGTCGACGTAATCTGTGCGCAGTGCGCGCAGGCTTTCGTGCAGGCTCTGATGCAATGCGTCCACGCTGAAGTGTCCGGCAGATGACATGGAGGCGAGCTGTCCTTGCATCGTTTTGCGAGCGCCCGGAACAACCTGCAGTAGCATGCGCGCCACCGGCTTCAGGACCCGCTTCAGGGGGCTCGCGGCGGCCGGCCGAATACCGAATTTGGTGGACAGCAACACCTGATCGCGGCGGCCGCGAAGGAACTCTCCGAGCAGGCCCTCCGATTCTCCGTATCCATAGGAGCGCGCCGTGTCATAGAAGATGACACCGGCGTCATACGCCGCCGCGAGCGCCGCCAGCGAGGCTTTTCGGCCCACACGTCCCATCACGGCGGAGCAGCCAAAGCCCAGCACTGGTGTGCGGATGACGAAGTTCCCCCGCGCAATCGATTGCATACTCATGTGCCTTGCAGGCCGCGCGGCAACCTGTCAGAATCATTTCGCCATCTGAGCCAGAGCATCCCGTTTTCCTCCGGTCCTTCTGGTTTGTACCACGACCCTCCCTCTGCGTGCGTTCATGCTCGGCTCTCGACCTGACGATACTGAAGAGGTAAAACAGTAGAGAGACATCGAGTTCAATGATTCCGCAAAAAATCCGCAAGGCAGTTATTCCCGCAGCCGGTTTCGGCACTCGCTTCCTACCCGCCACCAAGGCGACTCCGAAGGAGATGCTTCCGCTCGTCGACAAGCCTCTGATCCAATACGCCGTGGAGGAGGCCGTCGCCGCAGGCTGCACCGACGTCATCATCGTCACCGGTCGTGGTAAGACGACGATGGAGGATCACTTCGATCGCTCGCCTGAGCTTGAGGCTGCATTGCGGGCGAAAGGTCGTGCGGATCTGCTGAAGATTACGTGTGCCGTTTCCAAGCTGGCGCGCATCAGTTATGTCCGCCAACCCGAACCGCTCGGTCTCGGCCACGCTGTGCTGATGGCGAAGCAGTTGGTTGGCGATGAACCGTTCGCCGTGATCCTGCCCGATGACATCGTGGATGCCGAAGGCGGATGCCTGGCCCAGATGGTTGGAGCCTTCGACGAGACCCAATCCACCGTCCTTGGCACCGAAGTTGTCGAGGGCGATGCGATTTCGATGTATGGCTGCCTCGACTGCACCGACCATCCCACGAATCCGCGGCTAGTCGCCGTAAAAAACCTGGTGGAAAAGCCGAAGCCGCAGGAAGCGCCAAGTCAGAATGCGATCATCGGCCGCTATATTCTCACCCCCAAGATCTTCGAGATGATTGAGCAGCTTACCCCGGGGGAGGGTGGGGAACTGCAACTTACCGACGCCATCAAGGCGCTGCTGCAGTTTGAGCAAGTCTACGGATTTCATTACGTTGGCCAGCGGTACGACGCAGGCGACAAGCTTGGATTCCTCAAGGCAACCGTCGATTTCGCCATCAAACACGATGGCGTCGGACCTGCCTTTCGCGAATGGCTGAAGTCTCAGAAGTTCTAATCCGCAACCCTTCGCCTGCGCCGGCATCGGTTTTCCTCGCGCCGGAATATATGCTGGAGTGTGTCGAAGCCCGCGCGGAGACTGTCTGTAGTCTGCGGCGCGGATTCCCCTGAGGACCTCTTGAAGAAGAATCTGCTGCCCATTGAAGCCGTCGCCGCCAAACTCAACCTGACGGACGACCTCTATGAACGACGCACGCCCGTCAGCGCCAAACTCAGCCTCGAATTGCTCAAGCAAAGCCCTCGCGGCGATCGTCGCGGCAAGCTGATCCTGGTCACCGCGACTTCGCCAACCGCGTCCGGCGAGGGTAAAACGGTTACGTCCATCGGCCTCGTGCAGGGCCTGGAGAAGATTGGCAGGACTGCCATCATCACCTCCCGCGAGCCATCGCTTGGTCCCGTCTTCGGCATGAAGGGGGGCGCTGCCGGCGGGGGTAGCTCGCAGATTGAGCCGGCCGAAAAGATCAACCTGCACTTCCACGGTGACTTCCACGCCATCACCTCGGCGCACAGCCTGCTCTCCGCGTTGATCGATTCGCATCTCTTCCATGGCAACGAGCTCGACCTCGATCCCGACGCGGTCACCTGGCCACGCGCGGTGGACATGAACGATCGCGCGCTGCGCAACATCGTCGTAAGCGTTACGGCTCCCGACAAACGCCAGCGCGACGGCAGCAATCGTGCTGCCAGCTTTCTCATCACGGCTGCATCGGAGATCATGGCGATCCTCTCGCTGGCTTCGGGTCGCGACGATTTGCGGCGCCGCATCGCGCGCATCGTGATCGGCCAAAACCGTAAGGGCGAGCCTGTGACTGCGGCCGACCTGCGCGCGACTGGACCCATGCTGGCGCTGCTCAGCGAAGCCATTCTGCCCAACCTCGCGCAGACTACAGAAGGCACACCGGCGATGGTGCATTGCGGGCCCTTCGCCAACATCGCGCACGGAACCAGCTCGGTCATCTCGCACGAGATCGGGCTACGACTCGCCGACTACGTTGTGAACGAAACTGGTTTTGCCTCCGATCTCGGCTTCGAAAAGTACATGGATCTCGTAATGCCGACGTCCGGCATCAAGCCGTCCGTCGCCGTGCTCGTAACTACGGTGCAGAGCCTGCGCAACCAGGGCGAGGGAGATCTAGAGCGCGGTTTCGCCCACCTCGAAAAGCACATCGCGATCGTGCGCGGATTTCATCTGCCCGTGGTCGTCGCCATCAATCGCTTTCCCAACGACACTTTTGCAGAACTCGAAACCTTGCACCAGTTCTGCGAGGACCACGGCGCGTCCTTCGCGCTGTCTGAGGCGTTTGCGAAAGGCGGCGAGGGTGCGGTCGACCTGGCGAACAAAATCGTTGAGGTCATTGACGCGAATCCAGATGTTGAGCCCACCACAACCTATGCACCCGGTGATTCCGCGATCGACAAGATCACGAAGGTGGCGCGCTCGGTCTACGGTGCCGACGGCATCGAACTCAGCGAAGGCGCGCGGCAGAATCTCGCTCGCTTCGAGCGCTGGGGCTTTGGCCACCTGCCCGTCTGCATCGCGAAGACACAGTACTCGCTCTCCGACGATCCCAAGCGTATGGGCGCGCCCACTGGCTGGACGCTGCACGTAACCGACGTCGCGCTCTCCGCCGGCGCAGGATTTCTTGTGGTCATCGCCGGCTCCATGATGCTCATGCCAGGCCTGCCCAAGGTCTCTCGCGCACTCGACATCGATGTCGATGAGGATGGCGAGATCATCGGCATGTCCTAGCGTTGTGTCTTACTCACGGACGGGCCGCCGCGGCAGCAGAGCACACATCGCGGCAGCCACTAGTGTCAACGCGGCAATCGTGTACAGGCCACCAGAGAAGCCGTGCGTGAGATCGCGCAGCCGCCCCGTAAGATACGGTCCCACGAATCCTCCCGCGCCCGAGATCATCATGATGATAGCCACGCCGCCGGCTGCTGCGCGCCCGCCCAGCATGCTCGTGGGCAGCGCCCAGAACGGCCCCATGATGCTCCAATATCCGACCGCCGCCAGCGTAAACCCCATCAGCGCCGCTACCAGCGAGTGCGTCGTGCCCGCCCACGCAAAGCCGATCGCGCTCAGAATCAGGCAGCCGGCAATATGCCAGCGACGCTCGCCGCTGCGGTCGCTGCTATACCCGACGGCCACGGTGAAGATGGCCGCCGCGAAGTAAGGAATCGTCGAGTAGGTTGCAATGCGGCTAGTGTCCGCAGCCGAGAGCGTGGAGCTAGCCGCCGCCGTGCCATGCAGAAAACTGGTCAGGATCAGCGGCATCCATAGGTTCACGGTGTAGACGCCCACCTGGTCGACAAAACAAATCGCGGCGAGCAGCCAGATCATCGGCTCGCGGAAGGCGTCGATCAGGTTGTGCTTCTCCGCGGCGCCGCTGGCCTGTTGGTCCTGCTCCAGTTCTGCGTCCAGCCACAGCTTCTCTTCGTGGGTCAGCCAGTTCGCATCATCGGGTTTGTCCTTCAGCAGGTAGAGGACGCTGAAGCCCATCACAAAGCTGGGAATGCCCTCAACGAGAAACAGCCACTGCCAGCCGTGCAGCCGCGAGAAGCCGTCAAGGTTCAGCAGCCATCCCGAGATCGGTGCTCCCACCACGCCGGCGATAGACGTCGCGGTCATAAACTTCGCAATCGCGCCCGCACGTTGACGCGAAGGAAACCAGTACGTGAGGTACAGGATCATGCCGGGGAAGAATCCCGCCTCGCAGACGCCCAGTAGAAACCGAAGCACGTAAAACGAAACCGGCCCGCGCACGAACATCATGCAGGTCGCGATCACGCCCCAGCTGATCATGATGCGCGCAATCCAGCGTCGCGGCCCCACCTTCACCAGCATCAGGTTGCTGGGCAGATCGAAGAGCGCAGAGCCCAGAAAGAAGATGCCCGCCCCCGTTCCGTAGACCGTGTTGCTGAGGCGCAGATCATGCTTCATCTGCAGCGCGGCAAAGCCCACGTTCACGCGATCCAGGTAGGCAAGAATGTAGAGCAGGAAGAGGTACGGGATCAGCCGCCAGGCAATCTTGCGGAAGAGCCTGGGGCCATCCACGCGTTTTGGGACTTCACCGGCCTGTTGGAATGGGGGCACACTCCACTGTAACCGCTTAGACGTGCCGCGAGATTCCTGGCGAGGGATGAGGTCCGGGGGCTGTGCTGTCGGCGATCATTAACTGGTTGCGGCCATTGTCCTTCGCCATGTACATCATCGTGTCGGCTGAACGAATTAACTCGTGCAACGTGTTCCCGTCCTGCGGAAACGTAGCCAGCCCGAGGCTCGCGGTGATGGAGAGCGAAAGTCCTTCGCCGGTAAGAAAGCGTGTCTGCGAGAGCTGTTCAAGCACTCGGCGCGAGAACTCAGTTGCCGCCGGTTTGTCGAGTCCGCGCAGGATTGCCACAAACTCATCGCCGCCATACCGAAACGCCGCGTGATCCGGACCCAGCAGTCGCTTCAACAGGTTGCCCACTTCGGCCAGCAGCCGCGATCCTACCAGGTGACCATGCCGGTCATTCACCCGCTTGAAATAATCCAGATCCAAAAACAGCAGGCTGAAGTGCGGCTTCATGATCGTAACAACGCGGAATGCGCTCTTCGAGACGTGGTCGGTGATCTCCTGCTCCAGGAGCGTGTACAGGTGCCGGGCGTTGTACAGTCCCGTGCAGTCGTCAGTGATGCTCAGGTGATGGATCAGTTTCACGCGCCGGGCATTCTCCAGCGCAATCGCCGCGTAGTCGCATAGCACCCGAAGGAACGCGATCGATGATTCGGGCAGCAGGTCCAGTTTGCTGTTGTTAAGCTGAAGCACGCCCAGTGTGCGGTCGCCATGGCGAATTGGAAGGCAGGCGATCGAGCGCAGATTTAACTCCGGATGGGCCTTGGCATACCGAGACCAGTCAGGATCGGCACTGATGTCGGCCACCACCAGGGGATTGCCCGTGGCGGCCACATAGCCCGCGATACCTTCCCCTGGCTTCAGCCGCAGATCGCTCAGCATGGAATCATCCAGCCCCGTCGACAGCGCATAGTAGAGCTCGCCGGTCTCTTCATCCACCATCAACAGCGACCAGTGTTCGGGTCCGAAAAACTCCTCCATCTTCGCCATGATGGAGCGCAGCAGCGAGTCAAGCTTCAGGTTCGACGTCAGCGCGCGCGCCACCTCGTGGAACACACGCAGGCTATCCATCTGGCGCGAGTCGATGGAGGCCAGCTGTCGCCGATCGCCCTTACGTTGGTCGCTCATGATCTACGGCAAGTGTTGCCGCTTACCCCTTCCGAGCGGTTCTGCCCTTTGCAGCGTCTGCCCTTAACCTCCCGCTGCAACTCAACGAAGTCCAAGCGGTTCTCTAGCATAGCTGAGAAAACGTTTGATTTCCATGTTCGGCCCGACAGAGCGACTCTCATGGGATCACGCTCACCCGCGTTGATCAGCCGCCGATGTGCACCATGCTGCGCGACGGTTTGAGAAATCCCGGCTCACCAATGTGATGCCGAGCTTCCTTGTGCTGGACGATATCGCGAATCCGGCTCTCCATCTCAACGTCCTTTGCTCCGCGCAGCATGTGTCCCGCGAGATCGTGATCCGACTGTGAGAACAAGCAGGTCCGGAGCTTGCCGTCCGACGTCACCCGCACCCGGCTGCAGTGTCCGCAAAATGCCTCAGACACCGGCGCAATGATGCCAATCTCTCCCACGCCGTCGTCGAAGGTGAACCGCCGCGCTGTCTCCGACAAATGATTCGCCGGCAGCGCCACCACGGGCCGCACCGCATTCAGCCGCGCAAGAATCTCTTTCATCGGCACCACCGTTGCCGGAGACCAGGTACGGTCTTCCTCCAGCGGCATGCACTCAATGAACCGCACGATCACGTTCTCGTTCCGTGAAAATTCAGCGAACGCTTCAATCTGGGAATCGTTAAATCCACGCAGCAGCACGCAGTTGACCTTCACTGGCCCCAGGCCTGCATCCTGCGCCGCGCGAATTCCGTCGCGCACCCGCTCAAAGCTGCCCGGAACCCGTGTGATCCGCGTAAACGTCTCTGGGTCCACCGCATCCATGCTGACCGTGATTCGGGTAAGCCCGGCGGCCTTCAGCTTCCGAGCCATCGGCGCCAGCAGATGCCCGTTGGTGGTCATCGCAATGTCCAGTGGAGCGTCCGAGAACGCCGGTCGCATCTCTGCCGTCTCTCGAATCAGATCCAGCAATCCTTCGCGCAGCAGCGGCTCGCCGCCGGTCAGCCGAATCTTCTCGATCCCCAACGAAACAAATATTCGCAGTATCCGCGCATAGGTCGCAATCGGCAGCTCTGTAAATTGCGCGCCCTCGTTGCCGGTCCGGCAGTACACACAGCGATAGTTGCAGCGGTCGGTTACCGATAGCCGCAAGTCGGTGAGCGCGCGGCCATGACCATCGCGCAACCTCAGCGCCTCGCCGCATTCCGCGTGCAGTGCCGCAGACACCATCGCTGACGCAGCGTGCTCGGGTTCGGCGAGGTTAGGCAGGGAGAGGGCCATAAGCAACGATACATCCAGTTAGATGCCCGGCGATCGCCGTCGGCGTCAGGAAAGGACGTCTGTCGGAAATCTGGCGATGAGCACAGCTTCGAGCCCTAAGTCAGGGGGATTTTTCGCTTAGATTCCTACGCCAAACTCGACATCCTGCGCCTGATCACCGGAATGCGCATAAAAGTCATACGGCGTCCGGCGATTGAACTTGTAGCGCTGACGGAGTTCGCGCCCGATTACAACACCGATTGCCAGCGTCGCGATGCCCGCCGATATCCAGCCGACATTGCGCAAGAACGAACTCCCGTCGTCGGTCACGCGATCGACAGAGTCCTCGATGTGGTCGCCGATTTTGCGGAGCGAACGAGAGAGCTTCATGGGTGGATGATAAATCAATCCGATAAACGTTGTGTAATTGCGCGGAGCAGAAGCTAATCCGCTATCAGCAAGTCGGTTAACAGTCGTGCACCGGACACAACACTGCATCTATCGGCAGCGTGCGGTTAGTCTTTAGCGGCGCCAGAGGATGCAGGGACGGGGCTCGCTGCTGCCGGCTTCGGACTCTCTGCGGGTTTCGCGCTCTCGCTCGATTTGGCGTCGCTGCTGGACTTTGCCCCGTCGCCAGCGCTCGCGGACAACGTGGCAGAGCTGTCAACATTACTGCTGGAACCGCCGTTGTCCGAGCCGCTGCCAGATTCGCTAGCCGAGCCTTCGCCCGAAGCCGCCGGCTTCGCCGAAGCGTATCCGTCCTTGTACCACCCGCCGCCCTTGAACGAGATCGCCGCCGCCGTGATGGTCCGTTCCAGCGGTCCGCTACAGTGCGGGCAAACGGTCAGTTCAGCGTCAGAATACTTCTGGATCTTCTCGGTGCGGCGATGGCAGGCACTGCATTCGTATTCGTAAAGCGGCATTGCGGGTCCTTAAGGTGTCTGGCTTCCTTGCACTCGCTACGCACGAATCAGCCTTTTCTCAGGATACAGAGTCCCGCGCCCGCGTGCCCAATCTCGCTGCGCCACGAAAGAAAACCTCCCGCCACGAAGCCCCCGTGTTTGCCTCGAAGTATTAGAAAACTCTCACGGTTGTGGTCGGTTCTGCTACACGCCTCTTGGTGAGTTAGAAGTTACCCACGATTAGAGACCCGTCCTTAGACTTTGCCGTAGCTGGTCTGTGGAAACGCACAGCCGCAGGAGAATTCAGATGGCTCCGCGCACCCTCAACCCAAGGTTCTCAACCCGCGCTCTCTCGCGGCGTCAGCTCCTCCACGGCTTCGCTGCCGTCGCCGCCAGCTCCGTCCTTACCGGCTGCGGCGCCGCGCTGGTCCGCTCGATAAGCTCCTCGAACGGCGCGCCGCCTGCGCCGCCTGCGCCGCCGCAGCCCACAACCCCGCCCGCAACGCCTCCAGCGCCGCCGCCTCCAACGCCGCCCCTGCAACCTCCCGTTCCGGTTACGCAACCGCTGCCGATCGGCGCGATTACCTCCGCCTCCCTGACCATCTCCTCCACCGCCGCAGGCTCGTTCGACCCCGGCTTCCTCGGCCTGGCCTACGAAAAGCAGTCTCTGCTCACGCCGATATTCACCGACAGCAATCTGCCTGGTCTCTTCCAGCGCCTCGGCCCGGGCGTCCTTCGTATTGGCGGCGCATCCGTTGATCAAAGCGTGTGGACCGCCGACGGCCCCGGCCACACTCCCGGCCAGGTGGCACCCCCGGACGTCGACGCGCTTGCATCCTTCCTTGGCGCCACGGGTTGGAGCTGCATCTACGGCATCAACCTCGGCGGCTCGGCCACGGGCGCCACGACCCCGGCGCTCGCTGCGGCAGAAGTCGCCTACGTCGCGCAGAAGCTTGGCTCCATGCTGCTCGGCGTCGAACTCGGCAACGAATGCGAAACCTACGGCAGCAGCTTCTACCCCAATAATTGGTCGGTAGAGATCTTCGAGGCTCTCTGGCAGCAGTACCGCTCGGCCATCGTCGCCGTGACGCCCGGCGCGCACCTTTGCGGCCCCGCCGCCGGCAGCAATCTCGACACCTGGACGCTGCCGTTCGGCGAATACGTCACCAGCGACGAGATTAACTTGCTCACCCAGCACCACACTCGCGGTCCGGCATCCAATGCCAGCGTCGACGACCTGGTCAGCCCCGACGCGGCGCTCTCCACCGAACTCCTGATGCTGCACTACGGCGCGCAATCCATCGACGTACCCTTCCGCATCGACGCGCTCAGCTCTTACGACGACGGCGGCGCACCGGGCGTCAGCAACAGCTACGCATCCGCGCTCTGGGTCATCGACACCATCTTTCAAACTGCCCTCGCGGGCGCCGCTGGCGTCAACCTCCAGTGCGGCGGCCAACAAGCAGCCACCGCTATTACGGACAATAACGGCATCGTCCTCGGACCGCAGCCAGTCTTCTATGGCGCACTGCTCGCTGCCATGGCCGGCACGGGAAGCCTGCTTAGTACGCAGCTCTCGGCTGGCATGTTGAACGTGACCGCCTATGCGCTCCAGACCGCAGACGGCATGAGCGTTCTGCTGGTCAACAAGGATGAAACGGAAAACCTCGACCTCAGCATCGTTCTGCCGCAGGCCATGTCCAGCGCAACCCTGCAGCAGATGACCCAGCTCTCCGCCGGCGCCAGCATGCCCAGTCTGGCCGCGCTCTCCAGCATCACCATCCAAGGCGCAACGGTTGCCACCAACGGCGCTTTCGAGCCGGGCACGTCCTACTCGCTCACGCTCAATGGCACGCAACTCTCCTGCTACGTGCCCGCACTCAGCGCCGTCCTGGTCCAGCTCACCTAACGGTACATGCGCGCGGTGCCCGCAAAATGCTATCGTCGACCCCATGAGGCTCTTCGTCCGTTGGATCGCATTTGCAGGAATGTTCTCGATGCTCGCAGCAGCGCAGCAGCCGCAGTCAAGCGTAGCTCCCACCCCACCCATGGGATGGAACAGCTGGGACGCTTACGGACTCACCATCACCGAGCCCCAGTTCCGCGCGAATGTCGACGTGCTCCGCGACAAGCTTCTTCCCTTCGGCTGGAACTACGCCGTCATCGATGAAGGCTGGTTCTTCGAGAACCCCAGCGACCGTCCCGCCCCCGACAAGCTGCACTATGCCATCGACCCCTACGGCCGCTATGTCCCCGTCCCCGCGCGCTTTCCGTCAGCCATCGCGCCGGGCTCGCCTACCCCACTAACCAGCCCCGCTGATGCCACGCACAAACTTTCAGCCACGATCGAATCGACCAGCTTCACAGCTCTCGGCGCGTGGGTTCACGCGCAAGGCCTCAAGTTCGGCATCCACATTGTGCGCGGCATTCCGCGCGCGGCTGTCGAACGCAATCTGCCGATTGAAGGCAGCAGCTTTCACGCGCAGGACGCCGCTGATTTGACGGATGCCTGCCCCTGGGATCCCACCAACTGGGGTGTTCGCGACAACGCTGCCGGCCAGGCTTGGTACGACTCGCTGCTGCGCCAGTACGCCTCCTGGGGCGTCGATCTGCTCAAGGTTGATTGCATCGCCGACCACCCCTTCAAGCTGGATGAGATCGAGATGATTCATCGCGCGATCCAGAAGACCGGCCGGCCCATCGTACTCAGCCTCTCGCCCGGCCCCACCGCGCTCGCGCATGCATCAGACGTCGCGCGACTCGCCAACATGTGGCGCATCGCTGATGACGAGTGGGATGTATGGGCCGCCGCGCCGGGCAAGACATTCCCGCAAGGTACGAAGGACCAGTTCGCCCGACTCGCTGCGTGGGCCCCGTACGCGCGACCCGGCAACTGGCCTGACGCCGACATGCTTCCCATCGGCGAGCTACGTCCCGAACCCGGCTGGGGCAAGGCACGCACCTCGCATCTATCCTCCGACGAGCAGCGTACCGAGCTGACCTTGTGGTCCATCACGCGCAGCCCGCTGATCGTCGGCGCCAATCTCACGCTGCTCGACGAGCCCACGCTCGCGCTGCTCACCAACCGCGATCTCATCGAAATTAATCAAATTGCAACGAAGAGCTTTCAGCTTCTAAAACGCGAAGACTTCATCGTCTGGCAGGCCGACCTTCCCGGTAGCCGGATCGCCCTTGCCCTCTTCAATACCAGCGATGCCCCGATGAATTTGAGGGGTACCTTCGCGGATCTCAGCCCCACACTCGGCAATCACCACTGGAACGTCCACGACGTCTGGGCAGGGAAGGAGCTAGGCGTGCAGAGCGGCGCCTCCGCGGATCTCCCGCCACACGCCAGCCTCCTGCTCGTATTGCACCCCTGAAACGCCGGCATGCGAAAATAAAACTCGTAGGCCATGCAGCGACGCCTCTTATCCATCCTGTTGTTCTGGGCGACCCTGTTCCCCAGCTTTGCCCCCGCGCTCACCACCGGCGCGATGGGACAATCAACGCTGCCTGCCTGCTGCCGCCGCGGCGCACAACATCACTGCGAGATGTCTCCGGAAGCTCGCGCGCTGCTCTTGCACGAACCCGACGGATCGACTCGCATCAACGCAAAGCCCCAGCAGTGCCCCTACCGCCAGCGCTCGCTCGGCGCGACGCATCTGCAGACCCTCACCCTCGGCGCTGCTCCAACGCAAGCCGCATTCTCGCTTCATGAGCCTTCACCCGCTGCGCAAACCGAGTGCCTGCGCCGCATCTCCTTCGATCGCTCCCGCCAAAAACGCGGCCCTCCCTCGGTCCTCGCCTAGCACTCGTACGCGTCGCGAATCTCCTGCTGTACTGCAGCTGCGAGTCTCCGCCGTGCTCTCTTAAGTGCCGCAAATCGTTACGTTCGCGTGACCCAGGAAAATCTCCATGTACCCCTTTGTGCTGCATCGACGGTCGCATCTCGCGCGTCGCCTATTCCTCAGTCTCTTTGTGTTCCTCCTTCCCGCCACGTTCGCATGGGCCTCCATCTTCGGCACGGTGCAGGGCATCGTTCACGACCCACAGCATCGCCCCATCCAGGGGGCTCAGCTTACGCTGAAAGCGCAAAACTCAGCGTTCACGCGCTCGGCGCAAACCAACGCGAACGGCGAGTTTGTCTTCACCTCCGTGCCCATCGGAAATTACACCGTCACGGTTTCAGCGAACGGGTTCCAGCAAATGAGCCAGGACGTCATGGTTCAGTCCGACACCAGCCCCGTTCTCCATTTCCCCTTGTCGATCGCGGGCATGAACGAGAGCGTGGTGGTGCCAGGAACTTCGGGCCAGGTGTCGACCGATAGCGTTACACCCACCACGATGTTGAGCCGCATAGATATTCAACAAACTCCGGGAGCAGACCGCACCAACGGCATGGAAATGATCACGGATTATGTGCCTGCGACGTACATGACGCACGACATGCTGCACATGATGGGTGGCCACCAGGTCGAATGGCTGATCGATGGCGTCCCGATTCCCAACACCAATATCGCCACTAACCTGGGCCCGCAGATCGCCCCTCGAGATATCGATACGCTCGAGGTCTACAGCGGCAGCTACGACGCGGATTATGGGGATCGCACCTACGGCGTCTTCAACGTTGTGCCACGAACAGGTTTCGAACGCAACAGGGAATGCGACCTCGTCATCACGGCTGGAAATTTTTATCAGACGGATGATCAAATTAGTTGCGGAGGACACACGCAGCGCTTTGCCTACTATGCGAGCCTGAATGGGAACCGCAGCAACTACGGTCTCCAGACCCCTATTCCGCAGGTGGTTCATGATGCGGTGAACGGCTACGGCGGATTCGCGTCGTTCATCTTCAATCCTGATTCCAAAAATCAATATCGGGTGGTCACGTCGTTGCGCCAGGATTATTACCAGATCCCCATCGACCCCGATCCCAACTCAATCGGAAACCAGGTCTATCCATCGAGCGGCCTGCGTGACGCCGAGCGTGAGCCCGACGGCTATGTCACGTTTTCGTGGATCCACACCTTTGATCCAAAGACCCTGCTCACGGTTTCGCCTTTCTACCACTACAACGGCGCCGACTATCAGGGCGGTCCAAACGATACTCCCGTGATCTCGACCGTCGATCAGAACGCGAGCTATGCGGGAACGCAGGCCGCTCTCCATAGGACCTTCTGGAAGAACGATCTCCAGGCCGGCCTCTATGGGTTTGGCCAGCACCAATACAACTACTTCAACAATGTGTTCACGGACGGTACACCCAACGTCCCGGCGTCTTCGATCGTTGTCAACGGCGGTGTCGTCGCTGAATTCGTAAACGACAAATTCAAGATCACTCCCTGGTTCACGTTGATCACGGGCTTCCGCGCAACGCAGTTCAACGCGACGATCTCTGAGACTGCCACCGATCCACGTTTCGGTGCTGCTCTTCGCATCCCGCGCCTGAACTGGGTCTTCACCGGCTTCTATGGGTACTACTATCAGGCGCCGCCTCTAGTCACGGCCACCGGACCTCTGCTCGACCTGGCAAACGGCCAGAATCTTGCGTTCGCTCCTCTGCATGGTGAGCGCGATATCCAATGGCAATACGGCGTAACGATCCCGTACCGCAACTGGACTCTCAACATCAACAACTATCAGACTAGGGCGGAGAACTGGCTGGACCACAACAACATTGGCGAGTCGAATATCTTCTGGCCGATCACCTGGTCGTATGCGCTGATCCAGGGATGGAGCCTGAACCTGCACTCTCCCGATGTCTTCCATCATGGCCAGTTCCATCTTGCGTATGCCAACCAGATTGCGCAAGCGACGTCGCCGATCACGGGAGGTCTCATCTGTCCGGCTCCGGTCACGTCGGCATGTCCGTTCGATCCGCCGGGACTCGCACCGGTTGACCACGATCAGCGAAATACGTTGAACGTGGGCTTCGACGGCATTCTTCCCGGAAAGGTCACCGCGTCGACCAATGTCTATTACGGATCGGGTTTCGTCAACGGCCAATATGGAACGCCGCAGGCGCAGTATCCCGGACCGTATCTGCCCAGCCATACCACCTTCGATCTTGCCGTCGGCAAGACGTTCGCGAAGAAATACACTCTCTCTGTGAACGCGCTGAATGTGGCAAATGTCCGCGTACTTTTGGATAACAGCTTGACCTTCGGCGGATTTCACTGGAACGACCCGCGACAGATCTACGGGGAGTTTCGCTATCGTTTCAAGTACTAAAGCAGCTATCGTCCCGCCCCGCCGTGGAGCACCTGTTCAACTACCGCATGCACGTTGATCAGGCTCCACGGCGTGGTGTTCTCGTTCGCCTGCGTCTGGCCGGCATGATGCACAATCACCGCCGGCCGCGAATCAAATCCCGCCTGCGACGCTTCGCGATCTTCAGCCGTCCATCCCGGCTGATCGTCCCACAGCCATAGCCGCCACGAGTGGTCGCCTTCCACGATCAGCGTCGTATCCTTCCAGCGCGGGGAGCTCTTCAGCGTCGCCTCGATGGTCCCCAATTCCCGGTCAGCCAGGGCCAGGCCGTCGAGGTACGAACCTCCGCACCTCTGCGCATAGTCACCACGCGCGCGGTTCCAGATCGCCGGACTATGCGGTACAGGCAGGTGCAGAAAGATGAAGTCAGCCTGGTCGCTCTTTAGCACCTGCGCGGCATGCTCTTCCAAATCCACATAGGTCTTCGTCCGCTGCCGCACCCCGTACGTACAGATATTCTCGTCCGCGCGCGCGGGCCACACGATCTGCAGTCCCGCCTGCTTCAGCGGTGACCACACGTTGCTCCAGAAGCTCGCATCCTGCGCCATCGGGCCATCCATCCGGTCGAGGTTCATCCAGTAACAGTCGTCGATGCTATTCGCATAGACACTGCAGTACGGGTTGTACCAGCCCACCGCCGCCGTGCGCCAACCGTTCTTCTGCGCATCCGCAAACACCGTCTCCGTCCCCGTCAGCTGCGTGTAGCCGTGCGTGCCGCGATCATGCACCCGCAAGCGATTGTCGAAAGTAAACTTGAAACGATCAATCACATGGCCACTAAGCAGTGACGGCAGGATCTTCACCGTCTGGTCGCCGATCGGCTGCACATCCGTATACACCGTGCTCTCATTGCGCAGGGCATCGAAGTTCGGCAGCGCCAGGCCATCCGCGCGATCTTCATACACCTGGTCATGCGAGAGTTCGTCAAAGACAATCCACACCAGTCGCGGATGTTCGCGCGCCGGCTGTGTCGTCGCCCACCCCGCGGTCTGTTGGTGCGGCCCAGGCTTCCATCGAAGAATCCAAAGCAATTGAAGAATGCTGCAAAGGCAGAACACCGTAAAGAAAGCCGCAACGAACTCGCCCACGCGCATCAGCTTGCCATACGCGTCCTTGAACCTGATCCACAGCAACAGCACAAATGCCGTCCAGACGATGGCAAGCAGCAGAACCAGGTTTTTGGTCACAGCAAGGGAAATCTCCGAGCGTGTGAGCAGGATCAGATAAGGTGGCACCGCGATGGTCAGCAACAACTGCACCCACGGATACGCCCGCGCGCGCGAGAGGGGGCCAATCACCGCGAACAACAACAGCCCCAGCAAAACAATGTCCGTCAGCTGCGCCCACGCGATTCCGTGCAGTCCAAACGGCACATGCATGCGGACGTCATATCCGCCGCCCAGCAAGTCGCCGTAGCTCGTGACCAGCAACATGGAGGCGAGGCCGAGGCACTGGCCGAGCTTCTTCAGCATCTTGTCCTTTTCAATGTCTCGGTGCGCGAAGGCTCCAGGCGTGTCTCTGCTCTATCCCAAACCATGGCGCGCTAGTTTAAATTACTCTCTCGCCATTATTCTTTTGCGAAGAGAAATAGAATACGACCATTCTCCAGGGGCTGTCTGCGAAGCGTTTGAAAGCGGCCTTCGCACGCCGTCAACAGGTCGGCTTCGCTCAGTGAGCCGTACAGCGCGTCCCGACCGCGCATCAAGCTCTGGTACATCGGGTCGGACACCGGTACCCATTCCAGCACCAGGGTTTGCGACGTCAGCTTGTGCGCTAAATCCAGAATCGCGCTGATCGGAATCTGCTCCATCAAAATCAAATGATGGATTACTGCCAGCATCAGCACCACGTCTGACTTCGCTTCCAGCCGGTGAAGCAGGCTGCTGGTCTCGTGGTTCTCCCAGCCCGCCGCCGGCGTCGGCCGCGCCAGGTCCGCATGAATTGTCTGGATCGATAGCTGGCTCTTGCAGGTCATCCGATACAGGCTTTCGGCTGCCGCTGCATCGCGCTCCAACGCAACCACTTGCGCTCCGTGCTCCGCAGCGAGCGCGCTGAATACTCCTGTGTTTGCTCCGATATCCAGCACGCGCGTCGGCTTCAGCTCCTCCAGCACGTTGCGTACCCAGTCGAGTTTCTGCGCGCTCTCCTGCGCCGAGTAGTGCGTAAGCGTCGCCGTATAGTTTGACCACTCCGAGCCTGCATACTCCGGCATCGCTCGACGCGTCTGCTTGCGCAGATTCTCGAGCGTCCGCCTCAGCAGATGCAGCGCCAGCTCTGGAGACTTGTGCTGCGGTGGCGTCTTTACCGCCGGTTTCTGCTCGCTCTTCGCGTCCAAACGAGCCGCCAGCGTCACCGGCCAGAACGCCTCGGACGAAAGCCGCTGCCGCCAGCTCAACGCCTTATACAGTTCCACCGGCTCATATCCATCGCGCTTGAACAGCGATAGTTCCAGCGGCCAACTCAGCAGCCGGTTCATCAACAGCGGCAGCAAAAACGTGCGAACATACTGCCCATACGCCAGCCAGATGTGCGAGGGATATTCTTTCGGCGCCGGGTCCCACCGCTCAAACGACAGCACGTCCACCAGCACTGGCCGAGAACCCACAAACAGAATATTCAGAGGTGTTGCATCCTTCAGAACCCAACCTTCGTTGAGAGCCTCTGAGCACAGTGATAGCGTCAATTCCGCGGCCGCCAGCCACTGCGAAGGCGTCCACTCCCACGGATACGTCGGCACCGGAACCCTCGGATGCAGCAGCTGCAGCCCCGCCGGCGTTTCCTTAATCGTGATGGCGACCATGTCCCCGCGGTCCTGCAATTGGTTACAGAACTGCGAAGTGACAAACTCCATCACCTGGTCGCGGGCTTCAGGATGGATGGTGCGGATGGCGAAATCGCCTTCCAGTCTTAGAGATCCGGCGGGGTCACGGAATGTGGCTGTAGGCGTCCCATTGGTCATGCTGCGTTACGAGAATCTTCTTTCCGCCCCGCCAAACGCGAATTAACCAAGCGCGGCTCTGCGCTCGCAAGGGGCTTCTTTTTGTTGAATAGCCCCATAATACGCCGTCTCATAAAAAATCCCGCCGCCGCCAGTATGGATCCGATCGACTGCAGCGCCAGCAGCCCCGAACCTGGATCGACATAGGCCATCGCACGGCGTTCCGTTGCGAGCATCAGGCAGGCACAGCAAAATACCGTAAGACATATCGAAATCAGGCGCTTCATCAATGACTTCCCATCCGGTGTGCGCCTGAGAGTCGACGCTCACCCTGACCAAAATTTGAGTTCGTCCCTTAACCAACCGCAGAGCAGCATCCCGCCGGCCCGCACACTAACTTTCCCCGCTCGTTCAACATGACAAAACGGTTACGCATCAGTGAGACGCAACTTCTTCGCCTCAAGACGCAAGCCATATGTTGTTTTTGCCACAGGTGTTTTTTTGAGCCATTGCCCCAGTCCCAGGCAACCAAAATTTACGGCTCAGCATAGTAGCCGGTGCTGGTGGCTACAGTTAGACCTGGCTTCGCCACCGTCACTTTCAAGGAGTGATACACATCTCGTTTCTCCGTTGGTGGTGGCTCAAACGACAGCCGATAGTATGCGACGTTATCCGCCACCGACTCCTCCAATAACGCTGCAACGCCGGTGCTGTTGAGTACCAGCCCACCCGTTTCCTTTGCGATCACCTGCACCGCCAGGTTTCCCATATTTACATCCGACGGCTTCTTTGCGGGCGCTGTAAATTGCTCATAATAAAATGCTTGGCCAACTGATTCTCCAACCCCCAAAGGGTTGATCGCATACACCGAGGTCTGCGCCTCGCGCAAGGTCGTGGACAAGAAGGTGATTTCGTTGAAGATCTGGGTCCGCTGATTCTCCGTCAGGTTCACCCCCGGCCCGGACAGCAGCGGCCAGCCCGGCGACACCCACAAAATGATCTTCCGGCCCGGTCGCTGCGACATATACGCCGCCAGGATTCGGATCGCCTTCAACGAGTCATTCAGGCGCTCCGCGGCTCCTTGGAACCCCGCCGACCGGCCAATCTCCCGCAGGCTGATCGTGTACTTTGCCAAAGCGTCCGCCAGCACGTTGCCATCGCGGCTATATCCCCCCTGCATCTTGATCCCCTGGTCGCCGAACACCGCCAGCGATATCGGCAGCGCCAATTTCCCGCCATTGGCCCTTAAGAATTTGTCGATCTCGATGCGCTCCTCCGAAATCTCGGTATACCCCGTATTCACTGCATCGATCAGGAGGATCGCCGTCACTGGCTGCTTCCGCTCATCGACCGCCTCGAACGACGTAATCTCGCGCTGCGTCTTGTCATCCATCACCGTAAAGTCTTTTTGCTCCAGCCCCGCGACCGGCTGCCCTGGCTTATTTGTCACCACCACATCCAGGTGAATCGTCCGAGTCGGAGGTCCGGTGCGCGCATGCAGCACGGACGAATTTGCCGGTTGCGCCGCCTGCGGTGCGGAAGTCGGCTGACTAACCTGCCGCGACTCGTTTTGCTGCGCAGCCCCACTCATCGAGCCCGCCAGCAGCGCCGCCGCCAGCCCCAGATGCGATCGTGAAGATACGGACATGAGCTCTCCCGGAATCCGGTTCCTCAGCGGCCGCCATCCAAATGCGTTAAGGTGCATGCCCACTATAGACGCGCACATCCCGCCTTTAGCCGCCGCAACTTCGCAAGATACCCTCGCCTTCGCCGCGCCTTTCGTATCAGCCCCCACGAAAACTCCCCGCACTTCCTTCCACAGATTGCTTCAACGTCCGCTTCGCCTTATCCTCGCCTCAGGATGGACTTCGAGCAAAAACGAAAAATTGGCCTCGGCACCACCGCGCCCCGCAGCACCGAGGCCGACCGCCTGGTCTCCGCCGGCCGCGTCGACGACGATGATGCGGTTGAGCTCAAACTGCGCCCCAAGCGCCTCGCCGAATTCATCGGCCAAACCAAAGCCAAGGAGCAGCTCGCCATCGCCCTCGAGGCCGCCAAGTCGCGCGGTGAGGCCCTCGACCACGTCCTCCTCTTTGGACCTCCCGGCCTCGGCAAAACCACGCTCGCCACCATCATTGCTAACGAACTGGACGTGGGATTTCAGCAGACCTCCGGCCCCGCCCTCCAGGTCCAGGGCGACATGGCCGCCATCCTCACCAACCTCAAGCCCAAACAAGTTCTCTTCCTCGACGAGATTCACCGACTCCAGCCCGTCATGGAAGAGAAGCTCTACACCGCCCTCGAGGACTATCAGCTCGACATCATGATCGGCACCGGCCCATCGGCCCGCACCCACGTCATGCGCATCGACCCCTTCACTTTCGTCGCGGCAACAACGCGTCCAGGCCTGTTGTCCTCACCATTACGCTCGCGCTTCGGCATCCTCCTCCGCCTGGAGTTCTACACAGACGACGAACTCCGCTGGGTCGTCGAACGCTCTGCCGAAGTTCTCGGCGTCCCTATCGACCGCGACGGCGCCGCCGAAATCGCTGTCCGCTCCCGCGGCACACCCCGCATCGCCAACCGCCTGCTCCGCCGTGTCCGCGACTTCGCCGAAGTCCGCGCCGCCGGCAGGATCGACCGCCCTACCGCCGTCGCTGCCCTGGAAATGTTAGAAGTCGACGCCCACGGATTCGACGAGCTCGATCGCCGCCTGCTCCGCACCATCATCGAGAAATATGATGGTGGCCCCGTAGGCCTCAACACCCTCGCCGCCGCCCTCGCCGAAGAGCAGGACGCCCTCGAAGAAGTCTACGAACCCTTCCTCATCCAGATCGGCTTCCTCGACCGCACCCCCCGCGGCCGCGTCGCCACCCGCCTCGCCTACGAACATCTAGGCATCGAGATGCCTCGCAAGCACACCCTCTTCAGCTAGCGTCTGCTCCCGTGGCCGGCGGCGCTTGTCAGCGCGAGCTACGCAACAGCCAGCTTGGCAATCACCACGAAAGCCAAACCAAGCAGCGCCCTGCGTCCAAGCACCCTCAGATACGTTTGGGAAAAGTAGGTTCGCATGCCCCCCACCCTAACCCCGGCTTGTTGCTCCATCATGAACGGCCTTATGAATTATTCGCAGCAAGCGCATCCGCGAGGATACCTCCGGCCTTCGCCAGCCGCTCCACAGCCACCTCGCGCCCCACGCCCAGCTTCCCCATCACAATCGCCACCTTCACATCGTTTCCCGACTCCGCCAGCAATCGCGCCGCCGTCCCCGCGTCGCAGCCCACCGCCACAGCGATAATCCTCTCCGCGCGATCCACCAGCTTGGCATTCGTAGGCCGCATATTCACCATCAGGTTGCCAAACGTCGCGCCCGTTCGCACCATCACGCCCGTCGACAACATATTCAGCACTAGCTTCGTCGCCGTCCCCGCCTTCATTCGCGTGCTCCCCATCAGCACCTCTGCCCCTGTCGCCGGCGTAATCGCAATGTCCGCAGCTTTCGCGACGAACGATCCCGGCACACAACTCAACCCCACCGTCAGCGCGCCGAGGCTCTTCGCGTACTCCATCGCCCCCAGCACATACGGCGTTCGCCCACTGGCTGCAATGCCCACGAGCGTGTCGCCTTCAGCGAACCCGGCAGCCATAAGATCACCCGCCCCCGCCTCACGCGAATCCTCCGAATGTTCACTCGACAGCCGCAGCGCCAAATCTCCGCCAGCAATCAACCCCTGCACCAGATCCGCGCTCACAGAAAACGTAGGCGGACACTCACTCGCGTCCAGCACCCCCAGCCGCCCACTGGTCCCCGCGCCGATATAAAACAGCCGCCCGCCCCGCCGAAACCGCTCCGCAATCGCATCGACAGCCTTCGCAATCGCCGGCAACTCCGCCTGCACCGCGCCCGCAACCTTCGCGTCTTCGGCGTTGATCAGCGCCAGCATCTCCAGCGTCGGCAGCGTATCCAAATGCTCACTCGCAGGATTCCGCGCCTCCGTCAACAAACTCCCCAGCGTATCTCGATCCGGTGCACTCATTCTGGCCATGATAACCATTCCGCGCAGCCAGCACCGATTTTCGTTGCGCGTTTGCTCGCCGCGTGATGTACTTCCGCAAATCACCATGTTGACTTGGCAGCAGCAGCTAACCCGATGGAGCTCGGCCGGCCTCATCGATGCGCCCACCGTCGAGCGAATTCGCGCCTTCGAGCAAGCCGAAGAAAAACCAAGCGGCCAGCGCTGGCAGGTCCTCATCGCCGTGATCCTCGGCGGCATTCTTCTAAGCGCCGGCGTGTTACTCTTCGTCGCCGCGCATTGGGACCAGGTCTCGCCCAACGAGCGCCTCGCCCTGGTGGTCGCCATGCTCACCATCCTCCACCTCGGAGCCATTTTCGCGGCACAGAAATTTCCCGCCATGGCCACCGCTCTGCACGGCGTCGGCACCATCGCTGCCGGCGCGGCCATCGCGATGGTCGGCCAGATTTTCAATATGCAGGAGCACTGGCCCGCCGCCATCCTGCTGTGGGCGCTCTGCGCGGCAGCCGGCTGGTGGTGGCTGCGCGACCAGTTTCAACAGATCTGCTTCATGCTCCTCGCTCCGGCGTGGCTTATCTCCGAGTGGACGTACCGCGCCAGCGTCTACGCCGGCCAGGATGTCTATCTCGAGCGCATGATTGCCATGGTAGCGATCGTTTATCTCACAGCCTTCCTGCACTCGCGTAAGCAGGCCGTCTTCGGTGTGCTCTTTGCTGTTTCCGCGATCGCGCTGATTGTGACCACCGAGATCTTGACCGAAGGCTGGCGCGACGGGTGGCTGCAACCGCACTCAACGCTTCCATTCCGTTTTCGTTTCGGCGCCATCGCTTTCATGCTGGTGATGCTTGCCCTTGGCTGGATGTGGGAGCGCCGCAGCATCATCCCCGGCCTCGCGATCTTTGTCATGGTCTTCGCTCTCCCGTGGCTGCAAACCACCGTTCACGATCAGAACGAATTCTCGCGCCAGGCATTTACGCACGACGAGCCCAGCCTCTTCGCCTACGCTCTCGTCGCCCTCGTCGCGATCATCCTCGCCGCCTGGGGAGTTCGCGAATCCTCTCGCGCCATCGCCAACTACGGCATCGCCGTCTTCGCCATCACTGTCGGCTGGTTCTACTTCTCCAGCCTCATGGATAAGCTCGGCCGCTCACTCGGCCTGATCGGCCTCGGCGTCGTCTTTCTCCTAGGTGGCTGGTTGCTGGAGCGCGTTCGGCGCAACCTCCTCTCCAAAATGACCGCGCCCGAGGTGACCGCATGACTACCCGCACCAAAGGCCTCATGGTTCTCGCCGTGCAGCTTGCGCTCGTCCTCAGCATCGCGGCAAAGTATGCCTGGGAACGCCACACCTGTCCTCAGGTCTGGACGCGCACCGTGCAGTTCGATCCCAACCAGCCCATCCGCGGCCGCTATCTCGCGCTGACCCTCCGCGCCGACGCCTGCAATCTTCCCCCCACAGCGCCCACGAAAACTTTCGGCAACACCCTGCACGGATGGGGTCCCATTAGCGCCGAGACCTGGAACGTTCTTCCCGTCGCAAAGAACGGCAAGCTATCCGCTGTCCTCGCCGACCCAAAGGACCCCGCCCCCGCCACTACGCTCACCCTCGCCGCCGGTCAACCCTGCGAGGCCGCGATCCTCTCCGGTTTCACTGAGTTCTTCATCGCGGAGCACGCGCAGGCGCCCTTCCCGCTAGCTCCCGGTGACGAACTCTGGGCCGAAGTCACCGTCCCTCCCGCAGGCCCACCCCGCCCCCTGCGCCTCGCCCTCTCCGACGGCAAACAGTTTCGCGTGTTGAACTTGCGCTAGCGCTCCTTCCGCTTCTCCCGCCGTTGACACCTGCCCGCCCCAACTGTGTCAGCATAGTAAGAGATGAGCGATGCCGCCCAGCCGTCTCCCAGCGCCACCAGTGCATGGGAGTCGCGCGAATTCCGTTTCTACTCCACTGCCCGCCTTATGGGCATCATGGGCGCCGAAGCCCAATCCGTGGGCGTCGCCTGGCAGGTCTACCAGATCACGCACTCGGCGTTAGCTCTTGGCTACACAGGCCTTGCACTCTTCCTTCCCGGAATCTTCTTCGTTCTGCCCGCCGGCCATATCGCCGACCGCTATGACCGCCGCACCGTCATCCTCACCTGCTACACCGTGCAGGCAATCGCCACCTTCGCCCTGCTGTGGCTCGCGCTGCATCACTCGCAGAACATCTGGCTCATCTACGCGATCCTCTTCGTCATCGGCGCCGGCCGCTGCTTCAGTGGCCCCGCCGCCAGCGCGCTAGTTCCCTCGCTTGTTCCCAAGGAGCATTTCGTCAATGCTGTCACCTGGGGCGCGTCCATCTTCCAAATCGCCAACGCGACCGGTCCCATGATCGGCGGCCTGCTCTTCACCATACCGCTAGCGCACCTCTTCGGCGGCCGCTTCGCCAGCTTCAACGGAGCGCCGCTGGTCTACGCCTTCACCCTCTTCGGCCTCCTCTCCTTCCTCTGCTTCTTCAGCGTGATCAAGCCACGCGGCTCTGCCGAAAAGAAAGGCTTCACCGTCGACACCATGCTCGCTGGCCTGCGCTACGTCATCGGCACGCGGCTTCTGCTCGGTTCCATCTCGCTCGACCTCTTCGCCGTACTGCTCGGCGGCGCCGCCTCACTCATGCCCATCTTCGCGGTGGACATCCTGCACTCCGGCGCGAACGGCCTCGGCCTCCTGCGCGCCATGCCCTCACTGGGAGCCCTCGTCGTCTCCCTCACCCTGCTCGTCTATCCGATCAAGCGTCGCGCCGGAAAAATCATGCTCGTCTGCGTCGGCATCTTCGGTGTTGCGACGATCATCTTCGGCCTCAGCCGCAACATCGTCCTCAGCTGCATTGCGCTCATCTTTATCGGCGCCTCGGACATGATCTCGGTCGTCGTCCGCTCCAGCATCCTGCAACTCGCCACCCCGCCCGAGATGCGCGGTCGCGTCTCCAGCATCAACTGGCTCTTCATCGGCGTCTCCAACGAAGTCGGCGAGTATGAGAGCGGCCTCACCGCCCACTGGTGGGGAGCGGTCCGCGCCGTGGTCATCGGCGGTATCGCCAGCGTCGCCGTCACGGGCTCATGGAGCATCTTCTTCCCGGCGCTCCGCCACGCCGACACCCTCACCGCCGAAAGCCTCATCGCCCTAGAAAAACAGTTCAGCAGCATGGAGCCCGTCAGCTAGACCATGGCTCCAGCCCTCGTGCGTCTTTGTCTTTGTTCCCGTTTCCGAGCTAGGTCCGAGCTTTGGCGTCTTCGTTCCCGCTTCTGAGACAGGTCCTGGCTTTAGCGTCGTTGTTCTTGCTTCTGAGATAGGTCTGGGCTTTAGCCCGGACATCCCGACTCCCGCAAAAAGAGGCTTTAGCCTCTGGGACTCTCTTCGC
This sequence comes from Granulicella sp. L46, assembly GCF_009765785.1. Classification (GTDB taxonomy): domain Bacteria; phylum Acidobacteriota; class Terriglobia; order Terriglobales; family Acidobacteriaceae; genus Granulicella. The sequence continues at coordinate 110,332 of NZ_LMUT01000002.1, read as the reverse complement.
AACACGAACTCAATACTGCCCATACCGTCCCTTCGCCGACTCCAGCAGCTTCTGCGAGTCAAATCCCACGCCATCCTTGAACACAATCTCCGTATTCTCAATATCGGAAATCTTCCGGCTGGGGTCGCCTCCTACAACCACCAAATCTGCGTTCTTGCCCGGCGCAATACTGCCAATCGAATTCGCGAGGCCCTCGAACGTCGCTCCATTCAGCGTCGCAATCTTGATCGCCTCAAGCGGTGTGAAGCCGGCCTCCACCAACAATTCCACCTCGCGCTGATCGCCATATCCCGGAAGCACGCCACCATCGCCGGTAGGATCAGGCCCTGCCATCAGCAGGCCGCCGGCCGCCACAAACTCCCGCTCCAGCGCCATTCCATTCTTGAACATCGCAGCCCTCTGCGCTGCCATCTCAGGATTCGCGGCCGCCCGCATCAGCTCCAAATTGCGTGTGTACAGGTACGCCTCCCGCGTCGGCACCGCCATCGTCTCCAGCACCCGCGGCTGAATGTGCACCTGTGTCGCATCGTCGGGCTCCATCACCGGCAGCGTCGACGTCACCGCCACGTGATGGCTCACCAACAAGTCGATCATCGCCTTCGCCTCCTCTCCGCCCGCTGTCATCTTCTGCAGCGTCGGACTACCCACCGTGTTCGGGCACTCATCCGGCTGCTTGCCCGGATCCAGCTGCGTGTTCACAAAAAAACCATGCTCCAGGTTGTCGATTCCCAACTCTGCCGCTTCGGGATACGTCACCGCGCACAGATGTCCAGTAATCTTCATCCCATGTCGGTGGGCCTCGTCGATGGCCGCTTTCAGCTCTGCGCGCGTGATGAACATATACGCCTTGAAACTGGTCACGCCTTGCTTCGCCCAGAAGTCCACCGTCGCGCGCGCATCCTCTGCATCGCGCAGCTTGTGCATCTGGATGAACACCGACTTTGACCCCTCCAGATACGGACCCGTCACATCCATATGCGGCCCCGGAATCTCTCCCTTATCGATCGCATCGCGCATGTTCAAATCCGTGTACGGCTCCACTGAGCCGGTAGTGCGCATCGTCACGCCCGCCCCCAGGTACAAGTGGGTCGACGAAAACGCCAGCTGCGGCACCATCAACGGCGGCTCCGAGCTGCCCGCAGCATTTAGGTTCGGCCGCGCGATGTTGTACATGTGGTCGTGCATCCCCACCAGTCCCGGAAACACCGTGTGCCCGTTCAACTCCAGCACCGTCGCTCCCGGCGCAATCTTCTCAGCCACGCCAATCGAATCGATTTTGCCATTGTGAATCACCACGTCTGTCTTCTCGATCGCAGGCGCGCCCGTTCCATCAATCACGCGAACATTCTTCAGCACGATCCACTCCGCCGCCGGCACCTTCACATACCGAGTCACGGCTGGCGAAAGCATCGTCGGGCTCTTCACGGCGACCTGCCCTCGTGCAGGCAGCATCATCAAAATCATCGGGGCGAGCAGAAGGACGCGAAGCACACGCATGGCAGGACCTCATTTTCGGTATGCACGCGATCATAGCCGATTTCCTGCCCCTCCCTCGCAACCTTTTCCAGACCAAGCTAATCTGTCTGAAGGGAGGAATTTCATGCAAAAGGGACTCAAGATTGGCCTCGGCCTAACGGCACTCATGGTGCTCGCCATCGGCGTGCGCATCGGCCTCATCTACAAGGCCAACCACGAAGACGTACCGGTCAAAAAAGATCCCTACGCCGACATCAAAGTCGACCCCGACGACAATGTCTTCCTCAAGAAAGAGCGCCCCGACTCACTCGCCGACCAGCGCGCCCTCATCGGCCAGACCGTCTGGGTCAGCGCCGGCGGCCAGCTCGACTACTACGCCGACAAAGGCAATCACGTCGACTACGCGCACCCCGTCGGCACCCTCCTCGGCGCCACGCCCTTGCTCATCAAAGGTGTCTTCGAGCAGAAGGCTCCGGCCACCGGTCTCGCCGTCGTCCGCATCGCTCCCGGCAACCGCCACGTCCTGCTCGCCTTCACAATGCCCAAATCCTCTGACCCCAACACCCTCTATGCGACTCCCGTCGGCAACTACGATAACGGTGGCTACAACTTCATCAACGACAACATCTTCTTCTACGAAGACCCCCACAAGCTCTACAGCTTCTGGCCTGCCTCCATGTGGTCTGCCATCGATCAGCACCAGGCCGTGCTCGGTATGAGCGAGAACCAGGCCATGATGTCGCTCGGTGAAGTCACCGTCCCCAACTCCGACAACACCGGCAACCGCGCCGTCAAATTCGATAACAACGGCCACCCCCTCGTCATCGTCTTCTCCAACAACAAAGCCATCAAGATCACGCCGCAAGCTGCATCGAATTAACCTCGCTCGCTCCTGGGTCTTTCCGATCGCCGTACCCACGCTGCTAATCTAGCGGAAAGCCCAGGAGCCGATGCATGCTGGACGTTCATCCCCCGGAACACGGAATTCACGGCACGCGTGACTTCTTCCTGCACCTCTTCACCATCACCATCGGTCTGCTTATCGCGCTCGGTCTCGAAGCCGGCGTCGAGGCCTTGCACCATCGTCATCAGCGCGAAGAAGCCGAGACCCTCGTCCGCGGCGAGATCCAGAACAACCTCACCAAGATCCGCGACGGCGCTCCGGAAGCTACCACTGAGCTCCATCAAATGATGCACGTCCTGCAAACCCTTGAAGCCCGTGCCCAATCACAGCCCGGCGTCCTCGACGATAAAGAGTTCATCTTCCGCGAATCGCCCATGCAGGACGCCGCCTGGCGTACCGCCAACTCCACCGGCGCACTTACGTTAATGGACTACGCAGAAGTCGAGCGCTTCTCCGACGCCTACAAGGAGCAAGCTCTGCTTCAAACCATGGAGGAGCAAGCCCTCGACGACTATCTCGAGCTTCTGCCCATCCTCGCGAACCACAGCAAAGATGGTGTGGTAACGCCCGAGGCAGCCAAGGACGCGATACCAACCACACGCCGCGTCATCGCCCACCTCAGCGGCATGCTCGACGTAGGACAAGGCACCGTTGGCGCCTACCAGGACGCGCTCAAGAAGTAGCGCCGGCAACCACCCTCAGCCCGTATTCCGCAGCCCCGCGCTGATCCCATTAATCGTCGCCGTAACCGCCCGATCCAGCTCTTCGCCCTGCTCGCCCGCGCGTTTCCGTCGCAACAACTCAAGCTGCAACAAACTCATCGGATCAACGTATGGATTGCGCAGCCGGATCGACCGCGCCAGCACCTGGTTGCTCTCCAGCAGCTCTGTCTGCTGAGCCACCGCCAGCACCATCCGCCGCGTGCGATTGAACTCCGTCTCCAGCGTCGTAAACACTCGCTCCCGCAGGCCCTCGTCCTTCACCAGCATCGAGTACTGCTTCGCAATCCCGAAGTCCGCCTTCGCCATCGCGATCTCAACATTCTTGATAATGTCCACGAACAGCGGCTGCCCCAGCATCATCTCCTGCAGCAGCGCGAGGCCGCCCTCGTGCTTCTCCGCATACTGTTCCAGCGCATACCCCACGCCAAAATACGCCGGCACCACGTGCCGCGATTGCATCCACCCAAACACCCAGGGAATCGCCCGCAGATCTGCCAGGCTTCGCTTCGCCGCCGGCTTCCCCGACGCACTCGCGTCCGCACGCTTCGCCGGCCGCGACCCAATCCGCGCATGCTCCAGCTCGGCCACCGGTGTTGCCTGCTCAAAGTACGTGAACACCTCAGGATCATCCATCAGATGCTTCGTATAAAACGCAAACGAGGTCGCCGACAGCTCATCGAGCGCCGCCTCCCACTCCGGCAGCATCTCTCCCGTCAGCACCGGCTTCACACCCGGCTTGACACTCGGACGCGCCAGCGCATCCAGCGCCGCAGCAATCATCAACTCCAAATTCCGCTCAGCCAGCACAACGTCGGAGTACTTCCAGTTCAGCACTTCGCCCTGTTCTGTAATCCGTAGCTGCCCGGTAAAGCTATCCAGCGGCTGCGCAAAGATCGCTCCATGTGTTGGCCCGCCACCGCGTCCCACCGTGCCTCCGCGCCCATGGAACAGCCGTAGCGTCACGCCACACTCTCGAGCCACCTCGTGCAGCGCGCGATGCGCCTTCCAAATCTCCCACGTGCTCGTAATCATCCCGCCATCTTTGTTGGAATCGGAATAGCCAAGCATCATCTCCTGCCGCCCATCCCACGCCTCCAGCAGCGGCTTGTACGCCTCGTGCGTCCACAGCGCCCGACACACCACCGGCGCATTCCGCAGATCCTCGATCGACTCAAACAGCAGCACCGGCTGCAGCCCCGGATCGTGCTCCCCACTCGCGCTCGTTCCACCTTCGACCTTCACGCCGCCCATCCGCGCCAGCTCCACAACCGTCAGCGCATCCTCCACCGCCGTCGCGCCCGACACCACGTACTGTGCAATCGTCGCCGGAAGATTCTTCTTCAACTCCGCAATCGCACGGAAGGTCGACATCACCTCCGACGTCTGTGCACTCACCTCTCCACCAGCCTTCAACTCCCGCAGCGCCGCCGCATCCACCTTCGCGTGCTGCCGAATATCCAGCGTCTGCAGATGTAGCCCAAACGTCCGCACCGCCAGCAACAGTGGATCCACAAACCGCTCGGCCAGCCGCTTTCCGCGATTCTCCTCGAGCGACTCATGCAGCAACGTCAAGTCCTCCAGCAACTCTGCCGCCGTCTCATACCGCGGCAGCGTCGCCTCCAGCGGCAGCGCCAAATGCTTGTGCATCGATACCGCCGGCGTTCCTCCCAGCCGCAGCGTCATGCACGCAATCTGCATCCGCACCGCCTCGGTAGGGAAGTCGCCCACAAATTCCATCGCATACCCCGCCGCCTTGAGCTCCTCGAGGGAACCCGCGAGTCGGTTGTGCAGCGCAGACGAAATCGGCGCCTGCCGCGTCGACGGCGCCAACTGCTCAAACAGCTCCGTCAGCCGCGCCACATAATAATCGTGCACGACCTCGCGCGACATCGCGATCGACTCGGCCGTAGTCGTCGCGGTGACAAACGGATTGCCGTCCCGATCGCCCCCAATCCACGACCCGAACTGAACCACCACCGGCAGATCCGCCAGCTGCGTAGGCTCCGTCCCCGGAAACTCCGCGTCCAGCGCACTCGCCATCTCCGCATACAAAACCGGCACCGTCTCAAACAGTGACGCGTCGTAATAGTCCAGCCCCATCTGGACTTCATCGCGGACGGTAGGCCGCGCGTGGCGCACATCGTCGGTCTGCCACAGCGCCGTAACCTCCGCCAGCAGCGCAGCTTCAAGCTCATCCAGTTCTGTTACTGGAAGCGGAATCCCATCCAGCTTCTCCAGCAAATCCGAGATGCTTCTCCGCTTGAACATCACACTTCGCCGAGCGACTTCTGTTGGGTGCGCCGTGAATACCGGAATGATGCAGATCTGCTCCAGCAGCGCCAGCGTAATCTCGCGCGAGAACCCTGCGTCCCGCAACCGTCGCAGCGTCCCTCGCAAACTTCCGCGCTGTGGCTCGGCCGCCGCTTCCAGCAACGACGATCGCCGCCTACGCTTGCGATGGTTTGTCTCGGCTAAGTTAATCAGTTCAAAATAAAACGCAAACGCCCGCGCCAGAAAGAAGGCTGTCCGTGCATCCGCCGCCACCTCGTGCGTTAGAGCCTGTGCCCGCTGCAAATGTCCCTGCGCCGCATCGACATTCTGCTTAGCATCCGCCTCGCGCCGCGCAATCGCCGTACGCCGCAGGCTCTCGACCGCACCAAACAGCGCATTCCCCGGCTGCTCCCGCAACACCTGCCCCAACAACGCTCCTAAGGAACGCACATCGCGGCGCAACGGCGCATCCTTCGCCGGGCTCGTGCGCGCTTCAAGTTCTGCAAGTCGATCAGACCAACTGGTAGGTGTCCAAAGAGAAGCCATAGGTGATTATCACCCAACCTTCCATTCCGCCCTCCGCACCCAGCACCAACCCGCAGAAGCTCACGCGCAGAATGCATACCAACACGCAATAAAAATCGCCAAAATTTCCCGCTAGCTTTTCAATGACGCCGAATACACGCTCAACTGTGCATACGCCGCCCGCAGCAGCGGAGCTTCCACACCGTGCCGCCGACCGCGCTCCAGCAGATCGCCCAGAATCTGATCCGCCTCCACCCGCGCGCCCTTCTGCAAGTCCCGATACATCGACGCCGTGAGCGACGACCCGGGCTCCTCCAGCCGCTGCGCCGTCGTCGCCTGCGCCGCCGCATCCTGAGGAGCGTATCCATTCGCACTCGCAATCGCCACGCACTCCGCAATGATCGCCTGCGCCGTCTCCACGCCACCCGGCGCCGCTGCCACCGCGCCAATCGACCCCCGCATCAGGCAAGTGATCGCGCCCAGCGAAGCCAGCAGCACCCACTTCTGCCACATCGTCGCCACAATGTCCTCGCGCAGCCGTACCTCGAACCCCGCGCCCGTCAGCGTGTCCTCAATCGCCTGCACCCGCTCCGTAACAGCCTTGTCGCGTTCGCCAAAGTTCAAATCATGCAGCCGTGTCATGGAGTGCACGCCGCCCTCCGCATCCATGTCCGCCGAGATATACGTTGCGCCGCCCAGCACCGTCTCCGCCCCAAACCGCGCCTCCAGCATATCCAGGTGCCGCATCCCATTCAGCAGCGGCAGAATCGCCGTCCCGCTCCCCACCGCCGGCGCAAAGTCCACCATCGCGCTCTCCAACGAGTACGCCTTCGTGCTCAGCAGGATCAAATCGAACGTCCCCGGCCTCGCCTTCAGCTCTTCCGCCGTCAGCAACTTCAGCGAGTCAGACGGCACCGTCACATCGCCGTACACATCGAAGATCTGCAGCCCCGCCCGCCGCAACTGCTCCGCCCGACCCTCACGCACCAGGAACGTCACATCGCGCCCAGCCGCCGCCAGTCGCCCGCCAAAATAGCCACCCACCGCTCCCGCACCGATCACAAGTATTCGCATGCACCTATCTTATGCAGAACTAGCTATGGCTGAGTGCTTCCGCTCCGCCGCTCATGCGATGCTTTGCTCCTCAAGCTGCGTCGCCAGGTCTTCCCACTCCGCAGTGCGCGCCGCGTGCTGTTCGCGCAGCGCATCCAGTTCCGCCGCCACCGCCTGCGCCGCCTCGGCTGTCGTAAAGATTCCCTGCTGTTGTTCCGCCGCCTGAATTCGCGTCTCCAAATCCGGCAGCTCTTCCTCAATTGCCGCGACGCGATCCTCCAGCTGCTTCAGCTTGATAGGATTCAGCCGCTTCACATTGGATTTGGGCACCGGCGTCACCGCAGTCAGCGATCCCTCAACCGCATGCGTACTTTCCTCCGCCTCAACCGCCGCCTTCACCTTCGCCGCAGCCACCACCTTGAACATCCCGGTAGCTGCGTCCACCTTCGCATTGGTCGCGGCATCGTGCGTCAGCATCTTCTGCGCCTCAGCCGTATTGGTCGGGATCCCACCTTGCTTGCGGAACAAATAATCCTCATAGTTGCCTGGATAGATATGCACGCGCCGATCTTCGACCTCGAACACCCGCGTAGCCAGCCCGTCAATAAAGTAGCGATCGTGCGACACAAACAGCACGGTCCCGCTGAAGTCGCGAATCGCCTCCAGCAGCACATCTTTCGCGCGCAGATCGAGATGATTCGTCGGCTCATCCAGCAGCAGAAAATTCGCGGGGCTCACCAGCATCTTCGCCATCGCATACCGATTGCGTTCGCCGCCGCTCAACACACCCAGCGTCTTGAACACATCATCGCCACTGAACATAAAGCATCCCAACAGCGACCGCAGCGTCACAACATCCACCTTCGGGTTGCTGCCCGTAATGTCGTCGAGCATCTGCGCCGAGCCATCCAGCACCTTGTACTGATCCTGCGCAAAATAGTCCGCCAGCACATTATGTCCCAGCCGAATCTTGCCACTCGTCGGCGCTTCCAGGCCGCTCAGCATGCGGATCATGGTCGATTTACCCGCGCCATTCGCGCCCACAAGCGCAATGCGATCGCCGCGCTCAATCGTAAAGCTCACGTCGTCGAGCACCACCTTCGTCCCGCCATCGGGAGTCGGATAAACCTTCCGCAGGTTGTTCACCTCGATCACCGTGCGCCCACTCGCCGGCGGCTGCGGGAAGCTGAAGTGAATCGTCGCCTCTTCCTCCGGCACCTCGATGCGCTCAATCTTCTCCAGCTCTTTAATCCGCGACTGCACCTGCTTGGCCTTGGTCGCCTGCGCACGAAACCGATTGATAAATGTCTCCAGCGCCTCAATCCGATCGCGCTGATTCTTGTACGCGCTCATCAACTGCGTGCGCCGCTCTTCCTTCAGCACCTGGTATTTCTCATAGTTGCCGTGGTACACATGCATCCGCTTGTTCCACACTTCAACGGTCTTGTTCACCGTTACGTCGAGAAAGTAGCGATCATGCGAGATCAGCACAAACGCGTTCTCGTAGTTGTGCAGATAATCCTCAAGCCAGTTGCGCGATTCCAGATCCAAATGATTCGTAGGCTCATCCAGCAGCAACAGCGAAGGCTTCTGCAGCAGTAGCTTCGCCAGCGCAATCCGCATCTGCCAGCCGCCGGAGAACTCTTCCGTCCGCCGAGCCCAATCTTCCTTCGTAAATCCCAACCCACCCAGCACCGCACCCACCTGCGAGTCCAGCGTATAGATGTCGTGGTGATGCAGCAGCTCTGCAATCTCCGAGTAGCGATCGGCTGCCGCCGCATACTCCCGAGACTTCGGATCAGCATCGCTCAGCACATGCGTCAGCTGTTCCTGTTCGACCTCCATGTCGCGCAGCTCGTCAAACACGCTCAAGCACTCGTCGAACACCGACCGCCCCGACAGCGCGAGCCCATCCTGCGGGAGGTATCCCAGCGTCATGCCCTTGATGTGCGTCCGCTGCCCGTAGTCCAGCGTCTCTAAGCCAGCCAGGATCTTCAGCAGCGTAGACTTACCCGTACCATTGCCGCCCACCAGGCCAGTGCGCTCATTGGGCGTGACCAGCCAGTTAACATCTTCGAAGAGGAGTTTGTGGCCGTATCGTTTGCCGGCGCCAGCTAATTGAAGCATCACCCCATTTTCTCATCCCCGCCGAAACTGAGAACGGAGAACGGAGAACTGACAACTCTTCGGGTGACGTTTCCCCCTTTCGCCGCATCGAATCCAAGACTGGAGCCGGTAAATTGCAAGAAACAAGCACGACCCTCGGCGAAACAGAGCCTCCCCGCCAACATCGCACGCGTAACCGCTGGCTAGCCGCCGTCGCGATCGCCTTGGGCGTGTTCCTGATCGCCTTCGTCATCACAGCCGAGTATGTCGCCCACCACATCGGCCCCATGCTCCGCAGCAGTGTCGTCAGCACTCTGAGCAACCGCTTCCACTCGCCCGTCGAGCTCGATTCCCTCGACGTCTCCGTCGCCACCGGCCTCAAGGTCGAAGGCCGCGGCCTCCGCATCTTGTATCTCGCTGGCCCCACCCAGCCGGATCTTAAGCAGAAGCAGGGCCTCCCTGCGCCGCCCATGGTCAGCGTCAACCACTTCATCTTCCACACCTCGCTGCACTCGCTCTTACATCTCAAGGCTGACATCGCCCGCGTCGACATCGATGGCATGGACCTCCACATCCCGCCGCACAGTGGGGCGCACATGCCCCACATCACCGCGTCCAATTCGCGCATCAAGATCACTGTCGCCAAGATCTTCTGCAAGAACGTCAACCTCGTCATCGAGAACTCCAACCCGGCAAAGGATCCGCTCAGTTTCGCCATCCAGGACCTGAAGCTCACCGACGTCGTTGGCGCTGGCTCGCCCATGCGCTACGACGCCTTCCTGATCAATCCCAAGCCCGTCGGCGCCATCCACGCCACCGGCCACTTCGGGCCATGGCATAGTGACGACCCCCGCTCCACCTCTGTCGACGGGCACTACACCTTCACCAACGCCGACCTCAACACCATCAAGGGCATCGGCGGAATCCTCTCCTCCACAGGCGATTTCAACGGTCGCCTCGACCACCTCACCGTCGACGGTACCGCCAACGTTCCCAACTTCTCGCTCGATATCTCTGACCACCCCGTCCCGCTCGAAACCACCTTCCACGCCTACGTCGACGCCACCAACGGCGATACCACCCTCGCGCCCGTCAACGCCACGCTGCTACACTCGCACTTCACCGCGCAGGGCACCGTCGCCAACATCCACGGCAAGGGTCACGACATCAGTCTCACGGTCAACATGCCCAGCGGCCGCATCGAAGATCTCCTTCAGCTCGCCATGAAGTCCAGCCCACCCATCATGCGCGGCAACGTCACGCTCAACGCCAAGCTCCACATCCCGCCTGGCAATGTGCGCGTCGTGCAGAAGCTTCAGCTCGCCGGCACCGTTCACATCCAGGGCGTCGAGTTCACCAACGCCCAACTCCAGGACCGCATCGACTCGCTCAGCATGCGTGCCCAGGGCCATGCCGGCGATTCGAAAGCCGCCGGCAGCGACCTCAAGCCCGAAGTCGCCTCCGAGATGACCGTCGACTTCTCGCTCGGCAACGCGCTGCTGCTCGTCCCCTCGCTCCACTACCAGGTTCCCGGCGGCACCGCCCAGCTCCATGGAGCCTACTTGGTTAACGGCAGCGCCTACCAGTTCCTCGGCCGCATCAGCACCGACGCCATGGCCTCGCAGATGCTCACCGGCTGGAAGTCCGTCCTGCTTACCCCCTTCGATCCCCTCTTCAAGAAGCACGGCCACGGCCTCGAGCTCCCTGTCTCCATCAGCGGCAAGGGCAACGACGTGAAGTTCGGCCTCGCCATGCACAACGCCGACGAACCCGTCTCGCAGATCGTCAACGACCTCCACTCCCCGCACCCCGCCGCCCCCGCCCGCCACTAGCGCGCTATCGCCGTGCGCGCAGCACCTGATAACCTCAGACGATGGCAGCGCACCAGGACCCACTACTGATGGAAGCCGCGAAACCTCCCCGCGATGCCTCCGATCCTCGTGCCCCCCACGCCCCTCCGCCCGCTCCCGTCTGGCTGCAGCGCATGAGCCTCATCGTCCTTGTCCTCTTCTGCTTCTACATTGGCGGACTCCTCGCAGTCCTTCCCTGGTCGCCCCGCTACTGGGACCAAAACGGCTGGCTGCTTGCCCACCCCGCCCTCGAGAGCATCATCAACAAAGGCTGGGTGCGCGGTCTCGTCTCCGGCATCGGCCTGCTCGACGTCTGGATCGGCGTCAGTGAACTCCTCCACTACCGCGACTTCCGCGGCTGACGAAAGCGATCCCATGCCCCCCGAAAAAAATCCTGACCCCACCCCCGCGCCTCTCCCCACCGCGCCTCTCGCCTACGAAAACTCCAACTTCCTCGACTCCCCCGACGGCCGCTCCCTCCGTATCCTGGCCGAGTACAACGAGCCCATGGCCCGCTTCCGCCGCGAGCGCATCCAGGACACCGTCGTCTTCTTCGGCTCCGCCCGCTTCCGCGCCCTCGACGTCGCCTCGCACGAATTAGAGCTCCTCGACAACACCGGCTCCGTAGCCCCCGCGCCCGAGTCCGAGCAGCCCGCGCGCGATCCCGAGGAAACCTCCGAGCTCCGCCACAAGCGCGCCGAAGCCGCCGTAGAAATGGCTCGCTACTACGAAGATGCCCGCTCCCTCGCCCGCATGATGACCGAGTGGTCGAAGAATCTACCGGGCCGCCGCCACCGCTTCGTCATCACCTCCGGCGGCGGCCCCGGCATCATGGAGGCGGCCAACCGCGGCGCCTGGGAAGCTGGTGGCAAAACCATCGGCCTCAACATCATGCTGCCGTTCGAGCAGCAGCCCAACCCCTACATCACCCCCGCGCTGAACTTCAACTTCCACTACTTCTTCATGCGCAAGTATTGGTTCGCCTACCTCGCGAAGGCTCTCGTCGTCTTCCCCGGCGGCTTCGGCACGCTCGACGAAATGTTCGAGCTCCTCACCCTCGACCAGACCCACAAGCTCTCGAAGCCCATCACCATCGTCATCTACGGATCGTCCTACTGGAAGAACGTAGTCAACCTCGAGCTCCTCGCCGACAAAGGAGCGATCGGCATCAAGGACCTCGACCTCTTCCAGTTCGCCGACACCCCCGAAGAAGCCTTCGCCATCCTCAAAGAAGGCCTCACCCGCAATCACCTCGACATCGAGCAGCCACGCACCGAAGCCCCCATCCCCGACACCCCCGAAGCCAGCGCCCAGGAACTCCTCGGCCCCGACATCGCCCAAACCAGGCCCGAAGCAGCCAGCAGGAAGTAGCCAGCAGCTTCAACTAAGAACTAACAACTGAGAACTAACAACTGACAACGGACGATCCCTTCGCCCTGCGCGCAGCAGTTCTCCGTCCTTTCATCCACGCCTGTTAGCATCCTCCACGATGCCGTCCCCTCCACGCATCGCGTACTTCCCCGACAGTTTCCACGAGGTCAACGGCGTCGCGCACACCAGCCGCAACTTCACCGCCTACGCGCGTCGCCACGACATCCCCATGCTCTGCGTCCGCGCCGGCCAGACCACGCGCGTTCTCCCACCCGAAGGCTGCGTCGAAGCACTAGAGCTAGGCCGCAGCCCACTCGCCGTGCAAGTCGAAAAAGACCTCAGCTTCGACCCACTCTTCTTCCGCTACTCCGACCTCATCTCCGCCACGGTCCGTGCCTTCCGACCCGATGTCATCCACCTCACCGGCCCCAGCGAGCTCGGCCTCTTTGGAGCCTACTTCGCCCACCAGCTCAACGTCCCGCTCGTTGCCAGCTGGCACACCAATCTGCACGAGTACGCGGCCCGCCGCATGCGCTGGCTCTCCCGCCACCTCGGCCACGCCGGCACGCACATCGAGCGCGCAGTTGAAGCGTCAGCGCTCCACATCGCCACGCATCTCTATCGCCGAGCTCAGGTCCTCTACGCCCCCAACCCAACGCTGTGCACTCTGCTCCATCGCACCACCCAACGCCCCTGCCACCTTATGCAACGCGGCGTCGACACCAACCTCTTCACCCCAGCTCGCCGCACGCGCTGCCTCGACGACAAGGAGATCGTGCTCGGCTACGTAGGCCGCCTCTCCGTAGAAAAAAATGTAGCCCTGCTCCCTAAAGTCGACGCCCAGCTCCGCACCCTCGGCATCACGCCGCGCTGGCTCATCATCGGCCACGGTGCCGAAGAATCCCACCTCCGCGCGGCCCTCCCCAACGCTGAACTCCCCGGCGTCCTCCGCGACGAAGCTCTCGCCGCCGCCTACGCCAACATGGACCTCCTCATCTTCCCCTCCCACACCGACACCTTCGGCAACGTAGTCCTCGAAGCCCTCGCCAGCGGCGTTCCCGCCATCGTCACCCCCGACGGAGGCCCGGCCCACATCCTCCACTCAGCGACGCCAACCTGCTGCGATCGGTGCGCGCGCACCACAGTTCCCGGCCGAATCGCGATCGACGAAGACTTCGCCGCCGCCATTGCCGACGTACTCACCAATCCCATCACCCACGCCGCCATGCGCCAAACCGCACGCACCTACGCGCAGCATTGCTCCTGGGACGCTGTCTTCGACAAGGTTCTAGCCACCTACCCGTCTGCCCGTATGCGCCACTATCAAAGCCTATAGCGACCTTTGCCCAAAAAGTTACTCGAAGGTTGACAACCTTTCTCTTCGTCGGCGGCTCCTACGTTTGGTAAGCGAAAGCGAGGAAAGTCATGGCGAAGGAAGATACCGCACTCAATCAAGACCTCAACTCGGGCACGAACTCGTTCTCGCCCGCGCACAATCACCTGCAGGACGACTCGCCCGAAACGGTAGTGACGCCCAAGGATAAGCAGGCCGCCCTCGACCGTCTGGGCATGGAAAGCGCCAAACGCGCCGAGCACCGCTTTCAGCGCAACGCCGAGCGAATCCCCAACGACACCATCTTTTCTAAGTAAGCAATCCCTCAAACGTCTTCGCGGTGGCTCTTACTTTGGAGTCGCCGCGACCTGTCACAGCTGACCGTCAGCGAAGTCGAAGGAGAGGGAAGGGATCTGCTCCTCATTCGCAGAGTGAGCGCCCTCTCTTGCTTGTGCAAGAGGCTCGTACGATGTGGTGAGTAGATGAGCGCCAGCAAGCATGGGCAGCACGATACCAGACATTGCTTTACGCGGGCAGCGGCACTTTCCCGAAAAGCGGATTTTCTGGAAATTTTGGAATCCTCTACCTTGGACCAACCTCAGTCTCCGAAATACCGCTTTCAAAGAACTACTTATTGACCGGGTGTACTAGCGGCAAAGGGCCTCCAAGAGAGCGAAGGGTTTAGCTTCATGCTGCGGACGGGCAATGCCGCGCTTGAAAGCCAGTTGCTCTGTGAGTGTGTCGCCATTCTTATACGCGATATCTGAATCTTCGGTATAGATAGGATCGGCCGCCGCCTCGGGGAGGCTTACGAAGGTGAACCCTCGGGCGCGATAAAGCGCGAGAAGCTCCGGGAGCATATGAGCGTCGAAGGCACCGATGTGCATGAGTAAGACCATGGGAACATCGCGGCCGTAAACCGTCTTGGACAGGGAACGATAATAGGTGATGAATTCGTCAGCGGTCGAAAGGTAAGTATCGTGGAGCTGTTGCAGAGCTGCTGTATCGTTCTTCGCTACACACCGCGCATAAGGTTCGTTCCAAGCATAATCTTCGAAATCCATCGTGACTTCGGCCACGCGATAGTGGTTGGCTTTGAGCCAGGTGCGGACCTCGCGATGCTTTTCCAGCGTGTCACCCCTCGTTCAGGTAGGGATACCGAAACCAACGCCAGTCGTCTGAAGCCGCGGGCATGAGAGTGCGGAGAAGCGGTTGATTGGCTTCGATGTTGGCGATGAACTGCGAAGACGAGGTGTCATTGAAATTAGGATGCGACCAGGTGTGATTCGCGAGGGGCTCACCAGCGGCCCGCCATGCGTGAAGGACATCAAGCGTCTCAGGAGCTTCTTCTGTCCGAACACCATTGATGAAACCGTAGACGGGAGGCATGTGCTGCTGTTTCAGTGTGTCGAGTATCGATTGGGCGATCTGAAGCCGAGAGACGGAGGCTGGCTTGGGACCATGGGCAGGCAGGTCATCAAAAGTGATCGCAAGCTGTTGAGCAACAGCATGCAACGGCGTAAGCGCGAGAAACAAGCAAAGTGTTTTGAACATCAGGCCTCCCCCAAGAGTTTATGTGGCATGGAGAATTCGCGATAGGCCGCACCCGGGCTGCACTTGAGTCGAAGAAATCAACATAACCGTAGGTCTTTGTTTCTGAAAACGCCGTCCGTCGTGCCTTACGCCCTGGGAAGGCCTGCAGTATCTCCATGCGTGAGCGAGTAGTCTCCATTGAAATCACGTCCGCATCCAACGTCGCGATCGTGATGATCACTTTTCGGGGAGTTTGTCGTCTCTCATGCGAACGTACCATTTTGCGTTTGCAAAGAGCGCTCCACCGTGCAAGGATTTCGAGACATGCAGAGAGTGCGGCAGGGGATCGATCCGAAGCACCAGCGTGGCTTAGAAAATGAAATATTTTCATGGATATGTCTTCATCTTCGTCATGTCATTCTCTGCCTCGCTGCTCGCCGCTGGTCAACAGGCGCCGGCGGTCCCGGACCGGCCATGGAATGGAGCGCCAGAGATGCGGCCGGTTGTTCCGCCGCAACATTCGCCGGCATTTATTCCAGACCCATCGAAGATTTACACGTTGCCTGACTTGATAGACGTCGCCGAACAGAACAATCCAGAAACGCGTGTTGCGTGGGAGAATGCCAAAGCCCGCGCTGCCGAGCTGGGAATCTCGAAGGCAAGTCTCTACCCGACTCTGGCTGCCGTGGCCCTCGCTGATACGAACCGTAGCCAACTCTTTTTCTCTCCGGAATACTATCGCCAAACCAGCGGGACATTCTCTCCTGTTCTGGTCGTCGACTATACGATTTTTGACTTTGGCCGGCGATTGCAGGAGGTGGCTATCAGCCGAAGCAATCTTCTAGCGGCCAACTTTCTGTTCAACGATGCCCACCGGAGAATTATTTTTCAGGTCATGGCAGCGTACTACCGGATGCTCAACAGCAAGGGCCAGGAGGATGCGCAGGAAGCCAATCTGAAGAATGCCCAGACAGTGCAGAGCGCAGCAGAAGCAAGGCTTCACGAGGGTCTGGCAACCCTGCCGGACGTACTCGAAGCCCGCAGCGCTGCCGCCCAGGCCGACTATGATCTGCAGGCAGCGATCGGCGCAACGGAGATCGCGCACGGCGACCTGGCGACCGCGCTTGGCATTTCGCCTCTTAACAACTTCCAGGTCGAGAGCATCCAGAATCTGACGATCCCGCAGGACCTTCCCGATACAGTAGAGACGTCGATCAATCGGTCCTTGGCGCAGCGTCCTGACCTGATGCAGCAAGTAGAGCAACTTCGCGCTGCCGGAGCCGAGATCAAGGCCTCAAAGACTGCCTACTTGCCAACGTTGAGGTTCAATGGCGACGGCGGCCTCGCACGTATGTATGCACAGCAGAATCTCGGGCCCGGGCTTTACTCCCCGACCCAGGAGACCTGGGATGCAAAACTCAGCCTCACCTGGAACTTGTTTGATGGGTTCGCGCGCGAGAGTCGACTGGCGAAGGCGAAAGCCGACCAAAAGCAGGCGCTTGCAAACGTGGATACGCTCCGCGATCAGGTGGAGAACCAGGTCTGGGCGGCCTACTCTACGGCGCGGACCGCGCTCCGTCAGCAGAAAGCGGCAGCCGCGCTGTTAGCCGCAGCGAGCGAGTCCTACGATGCGGCTATACAGTCGTACGACCTCGGCGTTCGCAGCCAGATTGATGTGGTTTCCGCGCAACGTACCCTGGCCGCGGCGCGTACCGCCGACGTAAGCGCCCGCACCCAGTTATTGACTGGGGTCGCCGCTTTAGCCTTTCAGACGGGAGACCTGCTTGATCATGCAAAAGGGCCGTAGCGCAACTCCAGAATTGAATTCCCCGACTCCCCGACGCACAATTGGGGCATGCGTGATCGCAAGTTTGCCCGCAGCCACACTGCTGATTGCCGGATGCTCACGCGCTCCCACATTCAATCTCCTCGGTTCGTTCTTTCCTGCGTGGATGCTATGCGGAGTTATAGGAATCCTGCTCACCATTGCCGTCCGATTATTCTTTGTTCGCATTAAACTGGAGCAGCAACTGAAGCCACTGCTCGTGGTGTACACCTGCCTGGCTGCATTATTTACGTTTGCCCTGTGGCTGCTGTTCTTCCGCTAACTCTGAAAGGAGAACCGATGCCCGAAGACGATCCAACTCTGCCCTCCAAGCGTCTCGGCCGAATTGTGAGCATCGCCATCATCGCGGCTGCGGTGATCAGCGCATTGTTGCTCATCGCGGAGACCAACCGGTACCCGCGGACCGATGACGCCGAAGTCTTCGCAAACTATATCGGGATCGCTCCCCAGGTCGACGGCCCTATTACGCGGCTCGTTGTACAGGACAACGCGTTCATCAAACAGGGCGAGCTGCTGTTTGAGATCGACCCCCGGCCTTATGAGTACGCGCTACAGAAGACCACCTCCGATTTGAATACGCTGGAGGGGCAGATCGTCGATCAGCGCAGGACCATTGCTTCGCAGGTGAGTGCCGTAGGCGCCGCACGGGCGAATACTGACAGCGCTGCGGCGAATGTCGATCGCGCCGCGTCGGCAGTGAATGAAGCCAAGGCGAATGTTGCCAGCGCCAAGGCAGCACTCGACAACGCCAACGCCGAGCTCACCTACACCACCAATAACTATCACCGCATTGAACCGCTGCTGGCCAGGCAATTCGTGACCGTAGATCAGGTCGACCTCGCGAAGACTGCGGTCACCTCGAAACAACAAGCCGTAAGCCAGCAGCACGCGCAGCTAACCCTGGCAGAAGCCCAGGTGCAATCCGCCCAGGCACAGTACGAGCAGGCCAAGGCCGTGGTTGAACAAAGCCACGCACAACTCGGACAGTCGCAACACAGCGTGCTCACCATCGATCCGCTCACGGCCCAGCGTGAAGGTCGTGCCTCCGCGATTCGCACTGCCCAATACAATCTCGACAACTGCAAAATCTACTCGCCGTTTGATGCGCGCGTAACCAATTTGAATATCTCCCAGGGCGCTTACGCGCACACCGGTCAGCAGATCTTCACGCTGATTGATACACGCGTCTGGTGGGTGATCGCGAACTTCCGCGAGACCCAGCTTCATCGCATCCAACCCGGAATGCATGCGGATGTCTACGTGCTATCGAGACCAGGAGTGAGGTATGACGGTATCGTCGACAGCGTTGGCTTCGGTGTGCAGCCCGATTCAACACTCATCGGAACGTTTACCTCCAACGGGCTGCCCGACGTGCAGCGGTCGTTGAACTGGGTACACTTGGCCACACGTTTTCCAGTGCGTATCCGCATCAAGGCACCTGAGTCAGAAGCTTTTCGCCTCAGCGAATCTGCCGCGGTGGTGATCCGCGGCTACGATAAGGCGAAATAGCGATGGCGGCCCTGGGTGATGCATCCCCGCGCGCCGCCGAACAGGGAAGCCCGTGGTTTTGGAACTTCCTTAAAGCCGAACTCTCTCCGTACCCAGGCAGAGGCTGGGTCGTCGCCCGAATGACTGTCTCGGCGACCATCGTGATGCTGATCACGATGACTTTTCAAATTCCCGGCGGCTTCCAGGGCGCGATCTTCACCCTCATCATCAGCCGCGAGAGTCCGGTCGAAACTCTCCGCTCCGGATTCCGGATAGCGATGGCTTTCCTCATTGGCACACTCTACATTGTCCTCAGCGTCACGGTCGTGATTGGTAATCCGCTGACCCACTTCTTGTGGGTCGCGATCAGCCTGTTCGCGTCTTTTTTCCTGCTGCGGATCATTGCAGATTATGGAACAGCTGCACCTTTGGGATTCGCGATCCTTGGTGCCCTCAGCGTGTGGGACAACCACCTGGTCAACGTAAACTCGCGGCTGGAGAACACGCTATGGTTGGCTGGCTCCGTGGCTATCGCAGCAGCGGTGACGATCGTGGTCGAATATATCTTCCGTCTCGCGCATCCATCCACTGACTTTGCCGAGGGCATCGAGATCCGCATGCGGACGATCGAAAATGTCTTGCGGTCTGCAGCAACGCAGCACCCTCTCGATAGTGAGTGGGAGAAGAATCTTGGGATCTATGCCACCGTTGGCACATCGCGGCTTCGTAGGCTCATCCTTCGATCCGGTTACAGCACTCACTACAAAGCACAGATAGGCGCAGCAGTTGCCCTGGTGGGGCGCTTGATTGATATCGCGGCCAACTTCCAGTTCGCCTTGTCTCAGCAAGCCGAGACCATCGACCCAGGCGATCGGCAAAGATGTTTGAGGCTCGCCGACGAGGTGCACTCCCTCTGCATCGCACTCACACAGCATCAACTTCCCCAGCAGTTCGAGCGGCCATCGCCGGACGCCCCGGCACAGATACCCTTCCTTAAAACGATGGAGGATACGGCAGCGCTCATTCCCAAGGTATTTTCGGGAACAGAGTCCATCAACGCCTTCGTTCCAGCCCCGCTTGACGAAGAAGAATCGCTCCCCATATTTGTCACCGATGCATTCTCCAACCCGGCCCATCTGCAGTTCGCCATGCGCGGCACACTCGCGGCGATGGTCTGTTACATCACGTACACGGCACTCGACTGGCCGCAACTCAGCACGTCGCTCCTCACTTGCTTCATCACAGCGCTGTCCACCATCGGCTCCTCACGACAGAAGCAAGTGTTGCGGCTGAGCGGCGCCTTCCTTGGCGGCTTTGTCTTTGGTATCGGCTCCCAAATATTTGTGCTTCCTTACCTCGACACCATTACCGGATTCACCCTTCTGTTTGCAGGGGTGACTGCCATCTCTGCGTGGATTTCCACGGCATCGGCGCGACTCTCGTATCTTGGCGTGCAGCTCGCGCTGACCTTTTATCTGATCAATCTGCAGGAATTTACCATTCAGACGTCGCTGTCGATCGCGCGCGATCGTGTGTTCGGTGTGCTGCTCGGCCTGCTGTCCATGGGTGTCTTCTTTGACCTGCTTTGGGTAAGGAACGCCGCGGGCGAGATGCAAGCTGTGTTCGCCGCCAATCTAGAGATGTTTGCCGAACTCGCCGAGCAATTGTTGCAGCAGGACCAGATCAAAGCCATCCGGCGGATACGCCAGTTGCGCGATCAAATCAACGCCGGCTTTCAGGCCGTCACAGCCCAGTCCGATGCGGTTCTCTTAGAGGTTGGACCTTCCCGCCAGCAAATGTTGCAAGTCCGCAAAAACATCCAGCGATGGCAGCCCGCCATCCGCACCCTGCTCCAGGTACAAATTGCCGCGGTGCAATATCTCTCCCGCACTCCGCTCTCTAACCTGCCCTTACCCATCGCTGAAGCCGGCCTCGAGTTCGAAAGGGATTTTGCTCAAGTGATGCGTGCCATGGCAAGCGAAGTAAGTGAAAAGCCCGTACAGGCGGTTCCCAACATCCGGCTTTCCGCTGAGAACTTCCAACGCGAAATACGCAAGCACTATCAGGATCTCGGCATGCCCGTAGCCCCCCAGGCATCCGATCTGGCTGGCCTCGCGGAGAGTCTTGCTTCGGTCCTTTCTCCGCTCTACGAAGACATCCATGCAACGTTCGCGGCCCCTTCGAAGACCGTTGAAGTGCAGCGCGAGCTTCTGCACGATCCAGCCAAGTCATAGCATGCGAAACTGTGCAGGTTAGCCCGCAACGCGTCTGTAAGCGCGGGCTCACAATTCAAGCTTCCGGAAGTCTCAAACCGGAATCCCGTCGCGAACAGGACATCACTCTACGTCTGAAAAGGGAGAAAAATTCTGCATTTAGACCGCAACCCGATGCTGTTGCTACGAGCTGGCGACGGCAGATTATCGGGCTAGAGCACAGTGCGGATGCCGTTTTGGTTGCGGGTGATGCGGGCGCCATCGAGATACTCAAGCAGCGGGATGGCGTGTTTACGTGTCAGGCCAGTCAAGGCTTTGAAGCGACCTACGTCGAAGGTCTGGCCGCGCTGCTGCTGGAGCTCGGTTCGTAGCCGGACGAGCGCTTCGGCGTGGACCAGGAGGTTGTCGGCGCCCATGCGGACCAACTTGCCGGCACGGATGAGGATGGTGATTAACGGGGCCACTTCTTTATCGGGAAGCTGCAGGGTCGCGGCTACTTCACTGACGATCGGGGAGGCGAGGCCGACAGTGCGATAGAGTGCCTCGACTTTGGCCAGGGCTTCTATGGGTTCTTTGGCGCCAGCTCCTCGCAGGGTGAATTGATTGCCCACTGACTGGACGGGTCTGACTTGGGGCAAGCGCACGGCGGCCAGGGCGAAGACCCAATCTTCTAATTTGGTTCGAGAGCGCAGCTCGGCGCGGGACAGGGAGCGAGCTTCGGTCCGTTCCAACTCTTTGGAGAGCAGCTCGACGGCCTCGGCTAACGCCTCTGGACAAAGAACGTGGCTCACGGCGGCGTGCTCCGCAGTGGCACCGATCAGTTGCTTGCTTGCGATCAGTGACGCGATGATCGGGCGAATGGCGTCGGTGTGAAGGCAGGTTTCGCTGCTGAGGGTTTTGATAGAGATTCCGTGAAGGCCGCGGCGTCGCACGCGCAGGAGAATTTGCTGCTCGGGCGCGGCTTCGCGAAGCTGTTCCAGCCATGCGTTCGAGGCTGCTTTTCTGAGGCGGGGTAGCGGATGCGCATCAAGTACTCGGCCGCCACCCACTGTGGTTGCGGGCGAAGGTTGCCTGAGTACGAAGCGATCGCCGGGAGCGAGCAGCAGGGGTTTGCTGAGGCGCAGGCGAGCAAGAGGAGCAGCGGAGTTTTCACCGGGCCGGTAGAGAAGGACGCGGGCCGTGGTTTCGGCTGTGAAGGCATGCAGACGCAGGCTGGCGCGGTGTCGCAGCGCGGGCATGCCGGGTAGGATGGTTAGCTCTACATCGACGGTGTTTACCGGCGAAAGAGTTTCGGGCGGCACAATGGTATGGCCGCGGTGCACTTCAGCTACCTCGACGCCGACGAGGTTAAGCGCTACGCGGCCGGGTGCGTGGGTCTCGCTTACTGATGCGCCGTGGACCTGGATGCCGCGGACCCGGACGCTACGGCCCTCAGGCTGCAGATGAACGGCGTCCCCCACATGCAGGCTGCCGGCCTGGAGCGTGCCGGTGACAACTGTGCCAAAGCCGCGCACGGAGAACGCACGATCCAGGGGAAGACGGAGGATGGTGTCTGCATTGCGAGCGGGCACGCTCAACGCGAGCTGCGCGAGGGCCCGCTTGAGGGTAGGGATTCCAGCGCCGGTGCGGGCGGAGACGACGACGACGGGAGCATCTTCGAGAAAGGTGTGCTCGGTGAAGCGCCGGACCTCGTCACGCGCGGCTTCGAGCCGCTCTGGGGAGACAGCGTCCTGCTTGGTGATGGCCACGATGCCGTGGCGGATGCCAAGCAGAGCGCAGATGGCGAGGTGTTCGGTGGTCTGCGGCCTGATGCCCTCATCGGCGGCGATGACCAGCATGACGCAATCGATGCCGCCGGCGCCGGTGAGCATGTTGCGGATGAAGGCGTGGTGGCCGGGGACATCGATCAGGCTGAGCTGGATCGAGTGTCCGGCGGGATCTTGAAGATCGAGAGACGCAAAGCCGAGGTCAATGGTGATGCCGCGGGATTTTTCTTCTGGCAGGCGGTCTGTGTCGGTGCCGGTGAGGGCATAGACGAGTGCGGTTTTTCCGTGGTCGATGTGGCCGGCGGTGCCGAGGACCATAGAGCGCGTGGCTGCGGACTTCATGGCCGCTCCGGCTCGAGCGCTTGTTTCAGCAGCTGAGCAAGAAGGGCGTCTTCCGCGGGCGGGATGGTCCGCAGGTCGAGCAGGACGCGGCCCTCGTGGATGCGCACGATGACCGGAGGATCGAGGTGGCGCATATTCGCCGCGAACACTGTTTCCGACATGAGCGAAGGCCGCAAGGCCAGGGCGAAGCTGGCCAGAGAGGCTCCGGGGGTGGTGCCGCCGCCGACCACGCTGCGCGTCTCGACTACCTCCACGGCAGCACTGGTGGAGCGGAGGCTTTCGGCCAGGGCCACGCAGCGGGCGCGGATGGCATCGGCCGGCATGCGCAGCATTGCAATCGCCGGCAGGGTCTCCTCGGTCGCGGTGAGGTAGGCGAGCAGCGTAGCTTCCAACGCGGCGTAGGTCAGCTTGTCCACACGCAGAGCGCGAAAGAGCGGGTTGGCGCGAATGCGATCAAGGTGGGGCTTGGCGCCAACGAGGATGCCGCACTGCGGGCCAGCGAGCAACTTGTCTCCACTGCAGGCGACCAGGGCGAGTTCGCTCGAAGCGCTTTGGATCCAGGAAGACTCGTCGTCTATGCCGGCCTCCGCGAGGTCAACGATGCAGCCGGTGCCTTGGTCCTCGAAGACAGGAATCGAAGCGCGGTTGCCGAGCTCAAGGAGTTCCTCGAGAGAAGGGCGCTCGGTGAAGCCTTCCATGCGGAAGTTCGAGCGATGCACGCGGAGGATGAGGCGTGTTTGTGGAGTGATGGCGGCGGCGTAATCGGAGAGACGGGTGCGGTTGGTGGTGCCCACCTCGCGGAGGATGGCTCCGGACTTGCGCAGAATGTCAGGGACGCGGAAGCCGCCGCCAATCTCGACCAGTTCGCCGCGGGAGACGAGGACTTCGCCGCCTTCCGCCAGAGTGTTGAGGGCCAGGAAGTTGGCGGCGGCACAGTTGTTGACCACAGCTGCAGATTTGTGAGCTAAGTCTGATGGGCTTTGGCCGCTTTTGAGGGCGATTACGTTAAGAATGAGCCGCTCGACATGGCGGTCGCGGTAGTTGCGCTCACCGGTTTCCAAATCGAATTCGAGGTTCGAATAGCCGCGCGCAACCTCGACAATACGCTGAATAGCCGCTTCAGAAAGCGGGGCGCGACCCAGGTTGGTTTGCAGGATGACTCCGGTGGCGTTGAGTACAGGGCGCAGCGAGGGACGGGTGGAGTGGCGGAGGCTATGGGCGACTTTGGCGCTGAGGCCATCCAGCTGAAGGTCGAGGGAATCTTCCGTATGGCGGCTATCTCTTATTTCGCCGCGGAGATCTTGCAATGTCGAACGGAGGGCCTCAGCGATGAGCTCGCGAGAGTAGGTTTGCTGGAGTTGGAGAAAATCCGAGCGATGGAGGAGCTCGCCCACCTGGGGCAGCTTGCGATAGAGATGGGCCGGGTGGGTCTGCACTAGGTTCCTCCGTTGCGCTTCGGGTGGTGATTCAGGGTGCTAAGAGGATTTTGGGCGGCCCTTCCAGGACTGCGCCGATCTGGCGCGTGTAAAGATAGCCCGCGGCCTGTAGCTCGGCGATCAGCGGCTGCGCTCGTTCCGTCGGGACCGAGAGGAGAAGGCCGCCGGCGGTCTGGGGATCGAAGAGGATGGTTCGCAGGTTGGGTTCGATTGCGACGGTTTCTTCGATGACGCAATCGGCGAAGTCACGGTTGGCGAGGAGGCCACCTGGGATACAGCCGAGGCGGACGGCGTCCATCGCGCCATCAAGCAGGGCAATGGACGCAGTGTCAATGCGGAGCCGTACGTTGCTGCCGAAGGCCAGCTCGCGAGCGTGGCCCATAAGGCCGAAGCCAGTGACATCCGTAGCGGCATGAACTTGGAACTCGGGGCGGCTAATGATTTCGCCAGCGACCTTATTGAGGGTGGTCATCGATGCGATGGCGGCTTCGACCCATGCCGGTTGCGCTTTGCCCTGCTTGAGGGCCGTAGTGATCACGCCGGTGCCAATGGCCTTGGTGAAGATGAGCGCGTCGCCGGGTCGGGCAGTAGTGTTTCTGAGGATACGGTCCGGGTGGATGAGCCCTGTGACGGCATACCCGAATTTGATCTCCGCATCGCGGACGCTGTGGCCGCCGAGTACGGTGCAGCCTGCCTCCTCCATGACGCAGAGGCCGCCGCGGAGGATCTGCTCGAGCACAGACATGTCGCCTTCCTGGGGGAAGCAGACCAGGGTAAGGGCGGTGAGGGCGCGGCCGCCCATGGCGTACACGTCGCTGAGGGCATTAGTCGCAGCGATGCGGCCGTAGGTAAAGGGATCATCGACCATAGGAGTAAAGAAGTCGACGGTCTGTACCAGGGCTTGTTCGGGGCTGATACGGTAGATACCGGCGTCGTCGGAGCTCTCGAAGCCTACAAGCAGGTTCGGATCGTGCTGCAGGGGGAGGCGGGAAAGCACTTGGTTGAGCGTACCCGGCGCGAGCTTGCTCGCGCAGCCGCCTGCTTTTACCTGCTGGGTCAGCCGAATGGCCGCGACTGCGGCGGTGGGATTGGAAGCAGAGCCCATGCCTCATAATAGATGCCAAGGCCGGCCTGATCGACGCAGCAGGGAAGCGCCTGGGATCCGGTGATCCCCCCGGTCTTCAAAACCGGCGGTCGTCCGTTTCGGGCAACGGTGTGTTCGACTCACACGCGCTTCCGCCAAATCTATTTCTTCGGGAAAGAGAAGGTCTGCAACTGCGTCGTGTTCTTACGTCGCTGGACTATTCGCCGCTTCTGACTTCCAATGGCGAAGTGTGAGGTATCTTGACGTACACAGCACGGACAAGCCAACTCTCGAATAAAAGAAAAATCATGGCGACCGATATGGACAGCACACTGCCTTTGAGGAGCATCAGACCCAAAGGGATCAGCGCCCCGGCAGCGATGAGCGCGCCAACCCGCCATTGTTGCTCGCGGGTATAGAGTTGCGCATGGATCGGCCTGAGGTTCGCAAACAACAACCCTAAGGGAATCACATTGAGCACGAGCAGCACGATAAAGGCGGTGCGGAGGATGGCGATCGCCTGCGTTTGCCCCATCAGGGCGGACAGGACAAGGAACTCGCCGCAGCCCATCACGAGAGCCGAATTGGTGAGATAACCTCCCAGCCAGCGCGCGTCTTTCCAACCTGGTTGCGCGTTCGTGCTGAGCAGTACGCCCTTGTAGGCCGCAGAGGCGAAGCCAGGCAGCAGTCCCACGACCACCGCGAGTAACCGAGCCCACTCAAAGTCCCATCCCAGTTCGGCCAGCAGACTGAGCGCCGCCGCCGCGGTCAGCGGCAACGAAAAGATTGTCAGACACCACGTCCCCAGCGACATGGGCGAGCCGGGCTTGAAAACCCTGAGCATGTGATGAAAACGCGACGGATCGCCCAGATCCAACACGAGCAATCCGAGGTCAACGAGCAAAAGCACGAGAGCGACTGGATAAGCCACTTTCGCCACGCGCATGAAGACCGCAGGCGCAGCCAACTCGCTGACCGCTGCGGCGAGGAACAGTCCCGTCGCCATGCCGTTGAGCAAAGCGTCCCAGGCGATGAGGCCGTGCCACCCCGGCACCTTGGTCACCGGCCCATTCTCATAGCCGACCTCGTGTCCTCTTTCTGGTAAGAGAGGTTCGGCAGAAGCTTGCTGCGGTCTGGAGTCTGTGTGCATTCAGGGCTTCAAAAGAAACACAACCACGAGCAGTACGGCGATAGCGGCCAGGCCGCCGGCGACGGAACGAACGTAATCTCCCATCATGTGCAGCCAGGGATTGAATGGAGCATCTGGCAGGCCATAAACGGAAGGGCGATCGACGAGCAGATAGAACGAATGCATCTCGGAATAGGTCTCACCGGGGACGTCGCCATAGAGGTATGCCTGCGGGACACCGCGCTCGTGAAGTTGCTCTACACGTTTGCGGGCCTGCTCGCGAAGCTCGTCGATCGGACCGAAGTGGATGGACTGGGTTGGACATGCCTTGGCGCAGGCCGGCTCCAGACCGTCGCGCTGGCGGTCATAGCAGAGCGTGCATTTGTGCGAATGACCGCCCAATTCGCTGCGAGTGATGACGCCGAACGGGCAGGCCGCGATGCAGCATGAGCAGCCATTGCAGATGTCAGCCTGGATATAGATGTTCTGGAACTCATTTTGAATAATGGCGCCGGTTGGGCAAGCCTGATGGCAAGGGGCCGCCACGCAATGCTTGCAATTGTCGCTCATCATGAGCCAGCGGTTAAGCAGCGACTCGCTCTCCTCCGTGTCCGGGGAAGCAGGCACGCTTGGCGATTCGTGGGAAAATTGCTCGATGAATTTCACATGGCGCCAGGTTGTCGCCGACAACTCATTCGTATTGTCATAGCTATTGCCGGACCAGTTGAAACCGTCCGAAGGTAGTTGGTTCCACTGCTTGCACGCCACCTCGCAAGCCTTGCAGCCGATGCATACGGTGGTGTCCGTGTAAAAACCGGTAGGCTGCTGAGGCTTGGGCGGTTCACCATGTAGGAACGGATAGATCAGGCGTCCCAGCAGCTCCGGCAGTGGGCCGTGCGGTTCATCATGCAGGTATGGACGAATCAGGCGTCCCAGCAGCACGGACAGCCGGCCGCGCGGCGGATCGCTGGCCTGCGGCAAAGCGGACAGTTCCTGTTCTCTACTTGCCATGTCCGAGCCTCCCTTCTGGTTGGGCGCTGGCCGGCGTATCCGGGATGGGATCGAGAGTCGGCCAGTGCGCTGTGGGCACCGTCGGGTGCAAAGCCTGTCCTTCGAGCCGACCGGCTTGGACTTGGCAGGTGAACGCCTTGCTTTCGTGCATGCTCACATTCGGGTCGGCCACGAGCGCGGTCAGGTCGTTGGCGTTGCCGCCGACGACCTCCCCGGCGAAGGCCCAGTGGAACGGGAGCCCGATCTGGTGGACCATGCGTCCCTCGACGACAAAAGGCCGCAGCCGCCGGGTCACCATCGCACGAGCTTCGATTCGGCCGCGCGGGGTTTCAATCGTCATCCAGCCGCCGTGAACAATGCCGCGCTCGGCGGCCAGCTCATAGCTGAGCTCGGCAAACATCTCCGGTTGCAATTCGTTAAGCCAGCTGTTGAAGCGGCTCATCGGCCCACTCAGGTAATGCTCGGTGAGACGGAACGTCGTGGCCACCACCGGATACTCGGCTGTCGGCATGTGGGCGATGGGGTTCAGCGGCCCTGGGAAAAAGCGTACCGTTGGGTTGCTATTGCGTTTGGGATAGAGCAGGTTGCCAAATGGCGACTCGACCGGCTCGTAATGCGTCGGAAGAGGCCCGTCTTTAATGGCGGGGGAGTACAGCCAGCCCAGTCCGTCGGGCTTGGTGATGAAGGGGTTTGTGCCGGCGATGGCCGCCATGCCCGTCGCGCCTGGAGGCGGTTGGTAATCGGGAGGCTTGTTCCGCTCGAAGTCCGGTGTGTCCTGCCCGACCCAGCTCCGCTTCTCGGAGTCCCACCAGACCAATTTCTTACGCTCCGACCAGGGCCGCCCTTCGGGGTCTGCCGAGGCGCGGTTGTACAGGACGCGGACATTGTTTGGCCAGGCGTAACCCCATTCCGGCTGGATGGGGTTATCCGTGATCTTGCGTTCATCCGCGCGGTTACGGCCCGGCTCAGGGAAGACGCCGCTGTAAATCCAGCAGCCGCATGCTGTCGTGCCGTCGTCCTTCAACTCCGAGTAGCCGCTGACAAGACGAGGCCCCCCGGTACGCGGGTCGATTTCATCCAACCGGTGACCGTTTATCTCCATGAGAACCTTCTCCAGGTCCGGTTCCCCTTCGATACGGCTGAGCGTTCCATCGGGCAGACGCGGCTGCTCGTCGAAGTCGTAGTCCCAGGTGAGGTTCAGCAGTCCCTGATCCCTGGGATCGGTGGAACCGGCGTAGAGCTGCTTCAGGTGCTTACCCAGGTTGTAGATAAACCAGGCGTCGGAACGGCTATCGCCGGACGGATCGATGGCTTTCTTATGCCATTGGATGAGCCGCTGCGTCTGGGTTAAGCTGCCCTCCTTCTCCTGAGCGGCTGCTGCGGGGATGAAGAAGACTTCGGTCCCGATCTCGGAGGGTAGTGGCCCATTCCGGTCGTTCTTCCAGAAGGTAGCGCTTTCCGTCTCGAACCAGTCGAGAACCACCAGCCACTCGAGGTTGCGCAGGCCGGCACGGTGCAGACCGGCGTTGGGTCCGCCGCCGCCGGGGTTTTGACCAGCCAGGAAGTAGCCCTTCACGCCGCCCTTCGACATCCGATCGAAGTAGGCCAGTTGCGAGTAGTCGCCGTCCACGCGCGGCACCCAGGAGAACCCGAAGTCGTTGTCCGGCCTTGCTGCCTCGCCGTACCACGCCTTGAGCAGGCTCACAATGAATTTGCTAAAGTTCGCCCAGTAGCCGGTAGGCATACCTCCAGACTCGATATAAGAGCTCAAACCCTCGTGCGCAGGGTCGCGTGCAGGGGGTTGCGGGAGGTAACCGGGCAGTGAGTCGTACAACGTCGCGATGTCGGTCGCACCCTGGATAGTAGAGTGGCCGCGCAGAGCCATAATGCCGCCGCCGGGACGCCCCATGTTGCCGAGCAGCAATTGCAAGATGCCGGCAGTGCGTATGATCTGCACGCCGGTGGTGTGTTGCGTCCAGCCCAGCGCGTAGGCAATGCAAGTGGTCCGCTCGCGTCCAGAGTTGGTGCAGAGCAATTCCGCGACGCGCATAAACTCTTCTGGCTTACAACCGCACACCTGGGAGACGACCTCTGGGGTGTAGCGGGCGAAGTGCCGGCGCAGAATCTGCATGACGCAACGCGGATGCTGCAGGGTCGGGTCGCGCTGTGGTTTGGTCGTGCTCTTTGACGGCGAGGTATGTGGGTCGTCGCTGCCATCCAGGGCGTGGCCTTGGGGGTTGTGCTCGTCTTTCGCGGACTCCGCCTGAGCCGTATTCTTCGAACCGTCCTGCTCCGCCCCGCCGCCCCCGGACTTCTCGAAGCCCCAGTGGCCCTGCTTGGGATCATAGGATTCGTGCTGCTGGTCGAAGCCGCTAAACATCCCTGCCAGATCTTCGGTATCCCGGAAACCTTCGTCGATGATGGTCGAAGCATTGGTGTAGGACAGGACGTATTCATGAAACCAACGGTCGTTCGTTAAGACGTAATTGACCAGGCCGCCGAGGAAGGCTATGTCGCTCCCGGAGCGGATGCCCACGTAAAGATCGCATACGGCCGACATGCGGGTAAAGCGCGGATCGACATGGATCAGCGTCGCTCCTTTCAGCTTAGCTTCCATGGGCCAGCGGAAACCGACAGGCTGAGCCTCCGCCATGTTCGATCCCATAAACAGGATGCAATCGCTATTGGCCATGTCCTGCTGATAATTTGTGGCCGCGCCGCGGCCGAACGAGGCGCCCAGACCGGGCACCGAGGCGCTGTGTCATATTCGCGCCTGGTTTTCGATCGATACCACTCCCAACCCGCCGCCAAGCAGCTTCTTGATGAGGTAGTTCTCCTCGTTGTCGATCGTTGCCCCGCCCAACGAGCCGATGCTGCGCACCGAGTTGAGCAAACGGCCTTGCTCGTCGCGAGTCGTGAAGTCGGCGTCGCGGGTCGCCTTGACGCGCTGGGCAATCTGCTCCAGCGCCCACTCCATTGTCTTCGTCTCCCATTGATCGGAGTAAGGAGCGCGATAGAGGACCTCAAGGACGCGATGCGAATTGACGGAGAGTTGGTAGGCGTTGGCCCCTTTGGGGCATAGGTGGCCCGTGCTGATGGGACTATCAGGATCACCCTCAATGTCGATGAGTTCGCCGCCCTTGCTGAAGATGAGCTGCCCGCAGCCGACAGCGCAGTAAGGACAAATGCCCTGGGTGACATTGGCGCCGCGCAGCCGCGAAGACTTGGCCAGCGTCTCGACGCTGAACGGCTCCCGAGAGGTTTTTGGATGCTTGCCTAGTGAGAAGCGGAACATAGCACCTCCAGAACAGTGCCCTCAATTCCGCATTCTAGCAAAAAGGCCTCAAATAGGTTCCGCAAGCCTATTGATTGAGACCACCTACGCAATGGGGTGAATGTGCCGCTGGCCATCCTGTGCTGTCGCACGGTTGCGGTCGGCGGTCATCGCGCTGCTCCTCAGACTGCGGTCACGTCGCCACCCGCTATCCTCGTCGTCTGTCAGGACTTCTGCGCCGCCGTAACGATGCCTTGATCGCCTGCATCGCTCCAACTCCACACGTGATGCTTCGTCGCATCAGCTTGAAGCATTTGTCATCCATGGCCGAGAGAAGCACCTCATCGCCACACTCCGCAGCCCTGAACCATTCGGCGCAATCGCTCTTCATCCAAGCCGCAACGTGGTGTATGCCGCGTATGACGCAGAGGAGTATCTGGGGCTTCCCGGAGCCAGCATCATCGAAATCGATTCCCAGTCCGTGCGGTTGGGCGAGGCATCACGGCGTCTTTTCCTGGACCCCGCCAATTTGTCTCGCGGATACCACCATCACGGTCGCTCTGATCGCATCAATGTTCTGGTCTTCCTGAATCGGCGTTTAGTGACTAAATGGCGGTGCTTGCAGTCTGGGACAAACTCGTCTCCGGCTGCATTTCCCTGCGAACAGGGAAAAGAACAGCGATTTTAGGAGAATCTAACATCCGTATCGAAGCACGAAAGCACTAAACACCCTCACTATGTGGAATTTAGGCATCTGAGGATGCCTCCAGATGTGAAAAAGAACAGGGAATTAACTCTTGACATCAGGGAGCCTTGATTCCCTGAACACGGAATTAAAATTGCTACGCCGTGCATGTCGGGTGCGACCGCTCGTGGTGGCACCAATACTCTGCTGGCCAATTCCTTGCCCAAGACGGCGTTGATCTGAGTTTCTGTTCCTCGCTCTGCTGGCGCCGGGCAGGTATTTAGGCATCCCCTGGAGTTGGGCGCCGAAATTTTCCAAAACACCGTTTTTAAGGAACCTCACTCTCGAAGCCGGACCGAAGGCCCTCACCGGGTGCCGTTATGAAAGATAAATTTTTAGCGAGATTGCGTCTTCGGACGAGGGTTCGGGTGGGAGCTGAATGCGGAGTCCGGCGGCATCCTGGAGGAACTTGAGTTTCTCTGCGTGGCCGAGCAGTTCGACCTTTGCTACCTTCCGCGGGGACTGCGGACTGCTTGTTCCAAGCGCGCGAAGTACGGTCTCGCCTTGAGGCCAGCCGAGCACCAGGGCGTAGACAACCGTGCCTGCTTTGTTGCGGGTGAACCGTACGTCCTGCGCACCTAGTTTGCTGACGCTATTGCCCTGAAAGGAGCCACTTTTCACCGTGTCTGGTCCTTCGCCGTAGATGGTCCACGGGCGGGTAGCGTAAATCGCTTCGCCGTTGACCTGCAGCCATTGGCCGATGCGGTCGATCACCGCGATCTCTTTGCTGTCGATGGTGCCATCGGGTTTGCCGGGGACGTTGAGAATGAAAGTGCCGTTCTTGCTAACCGTGTCAATGAGCCAATGGATGACGTCGCGGGGTGAAAGGTAACCGCCATATTCGCCGGGCTGCGCGTAGAGGGCGCGCTTGTAATGCCAGTCTCCGATGCAGGTTTCCGATTGCCAGGCGTAAGGCATAATCTTGTCGGTGAGGCCGCGCTCGTAGTCGGCGACCACTGCTTTGGCCAGGTTGTCGGGCACTTGTTTCACGTTGATGACGGCTTCCATCTTGCCCGCGCGAGTCTTCAAATTGTGGTTGTAAAAGTACGAACCAACATTCATGCCTGCCCAGCCGAGCGGAAGGCGCGAGTTGTCGAAGTAGAGCAAGTCAGGATCGTGCTGGTCGATGAGATCACGCGTGCGATCGTAAAAGTTTTTCACGTAGGAGATGTCGGGCAACGCGTCGAAAGGATGCTTCGCTCCGTATAAACGCTGTGGGTCGTAGCTCTCCCACCACTCATGTTTGCCACCTTCGCTGGTAAGATCGCCGTCGTAGGAGATGCCGGCCAGCGAGCCTGTTTTATCAGCACTGTGGGAGGTCTGAAACCACCACCAGTTGCGGGCCTGGTGGACGGTGACGCCAAAGCGCAGGTCCTGTTTGCGCGCTGCTGCGGCCCACGTGCCGATGACATCACGATGTGGCCCTATGTTTCGGGCATTCCATGGCTGATATTTGGAGTTCCATGTGTCGAAGCTATCGTGGTGATTTGCTAACGCGAGAAATAACCTAGCACCGCCTTTTTTGTATCGGGCGATGAGCTCGTCGGGATCCCAGTTAAGTAACGTCCATTGAGGGCAAAGATCTTTATAGCCAAAGCGCGAAGGGGGACCGTAGTGGTCGCAGTGATACTTATTCTGCTCCGAGCTTTGCATGTACATATTGCGTGCGTACCAGTCGCCGACTTCGGGGACGCACTGTGGAGTCCAATGAGCCCAGATACCGAACTTGGCGTCTCGATACCACTCGGGGGCGTCGTATTGCTGCATTGACTCCCATGTGGGTTGATAGGGACCGTCGCCAGCAAGGTTCGCGATCGGGGAGACCATGGGCACCCCGTCCCAGGAGCCGTCGTAAATCGGGAGAGTTGGGGGATCGCCCCATTCTGTTGGTCGCCAGGTTTTTTCATCGAGCTTCTGCCTGGACAACTTGCCGTCGCGCAGGACGGTAAAGATTCTCTGGTCGGCTGGCGTTGCGCAGAAGGCTGCGTAATCTTCGGTGAGTGTGCCGGAGGGATTCGGGGTTGCGGCGGGGACTTTGGCTGCGGGTTGGGTGTGGGTGGGTGTGGGTTGCTGCGTGGGCTCCGTCGGGTCGGCTACGGCCGGGGCCGCGGCTGTCGCAGCCGTTGCAGCGATCAGCTTACAAAAGTCCCTTCGATGCATGAGTGGCACTCCTTGGGCGGGGCAATCGTCCGCGATGACTGCGGGCTGTCGCGTTTATAACGTCTCGAAAGCGGGTGTTAGCGGAGAGAGCCGAGTTAGACGATTACGCCTTTTTTCAAAATGATGTTGCCGTAAATGCGCAATTCTCCGGTCATTACGACGGCGAAGGCTTCGCGAGAACGGTCGTAGAAGGCGGAGCGTTCGAGCAATAGTGGTTTGGGTGCGTCGGGCTGATGCCTTCGCATGACGTGCAGATAACCCGACTCGACGGCGGGATCGAGCTGGTCAGCCCCGGCCGCCTGCATCATGATGAGCGGATCGGCGTAGACGTCGAGCGGAAAGAGGGGGAGGATCGCATCGAGCAAGGTCGAAACGGAGAGGCCGTCCGCCCGACAGAGGCGCGCCGCTACGCTAACGCCAGGAAAATTTGCGTCGGCGAGAACGAGTTCATCGCCATGGCCCATCTCCGATAACAGCTTGAGCAGGTCTGGACTAAGAACTGGAGAAATTCCTTTAAGCATTTAGGTAAGCTCCTCATCGAAACAGACAGCGACTTTGCCGTAAAGACCGGAAGCCATGAGCGCGAAGGCATCGCCGACATGGGCGAGCGGAAAACGGTGAGTGACCAGCGACGATGGGAATAGCTGCCAGCGGACCAGGCGCTCGACGAGTTCCTCCATCCGCCACGTCGAGGTAACCCATGATCCGTAAAGTGTTTTTTGATCATGCATAATGTCGGCGGACGGCTGGAACTGTACTGTTCCGCCCTCGCCTAAAGAGACGATGCGTCCCCAACGGCGCGTCGCGGAGATTGCGGTGGCCCGGGCCTGCGCATTGCCGGAGCACTCTACCGAACACTCGACGCCGTGTCCTCCCGTCAACGCGCGTACTTCGGCAACGTTATCGTCACCTGAGACGATGACGTCGTCGCAGAGGCCAAGATCCATCGCCAGTTGCAGGCAACCCGGAAGTACGTCGATTCCGAGTATCTTTTGCGCGCCCAGCTTACGACTCAAGGCTGCGGCGGCAAGATCAACCGGTCCGAGACCGGTGATGAGGACTGCATCATCGCCCTTCAGGAGCGCTTCCCCGATAAGGGCCTCGTTGCCGTAGACGGCAGCACAATCGGACTGCAGATAGCCAATCCTGGCCGCGCCAAGAACGGCGTCGGCAACCTTCTGGCCGCTTACATGGTCGGACCCAAACGTTCCTAAGCCGATCGCCGGAATATGTGCGCCACTTGCAAGATTGCGCGTGGGCACGAGCGATGGGTCGATCACCTGTTGAGTTTGCACCATGACGCCTGAAGAACCTCCAGGCAATTATCGTGATATCCGATGAACCTGGGGAATAGCTAAAAGATGCAGAATGATGGATAATTTTGACCTACTATGAAGAGTCCCTCCAGGCTGGGTAGGGCTGTGCAATCGGGACCACCTGTGGCCGAGGGCTTACGGCCTGCCTTTCTTGCCGAGCATGTGACGCAGTCCCGCTACTTCTTTACCGATCGGGCTGAACGTGGAAGGACAAAGCTGACTTTACCCTGTGGCGGATCGGAGCGCTGTTCGGCGAATTACGTTGTTCGGCGTAAAAGCTTTCGGTATTTCGCATTGGAGTATGTTGTCGAAGGACGTGGCCAATTCACGTGCAACGGCCACATGACGAAACTTCAGCCGGGTATTTTGTTTGGCTATGCACCGGGCAACGCGCACGTCATCTCCAGCGACGCGGCGCAGTCTTTGGTGAAATTTTTTCTGGACTTTTCTGGCCCACGAGCGAAGAACATTTTTCAACGCCTGCCACTGAATAAGGGAGGAACTACATGGATACGCCAGCCGCAGGTTATCCGCGATTTGTTCCAGCAGATTGTTGAAGCAGGCCAGCAGCCGAGCTACCTATCGCGGAGGCTCTGTACTTCCCTGTTTGATGTGTTGCTTCTGCGCATTGAGCAAAACGCGATGCGGACCGAGGAGGCGACCTGTCGCGCATTCGAGACGTACAACAGGGCGTCCTATGAACTTAGCGCCGAGTTTCGGGAGCTACGGTCTAGCGCAGATCTCGCGCAAAGGCTTCAGATTACTCCGGCCTATCTGGCGAGGTTGTTTCAGAGGTATTCGGATACGAGTCCGCATCAGGCGCTTACGGCTATGAAGATGGCGGAGGCCGCGTCGTTGCTGGTAGGGACGGATGCGACCGTAGCGAATGCGGCGGCGCATGTTGGATTCGCGGACCCTTATCACTTTTCGCGCGTTTTCAAGAATTACTACGGCACCGCGCCTGCTCACTTCCGCTTGCATCCAAGGAGCACCATTTCTGATAAACGTCGCGCAGACTAAAAAGGCGCTCGCTGTTTTTTTCGCAATAACTTGCGTTGACGAATTCGGTTGATTGGAATGAACGGTCTGCAGTTTCCTTCGCGCGCTTGCTCGGACAATTGGTGTGGTGAAGTACGGTTGAGTACCGTGGTATCGTTTGGCTCCTACGATGCGTGGCCAGGATTGCGTTGAAGCCAACTTAAGCGCTAAAGTTGTTGACATTGGTTAGCTTCCCGTTTTAGGTTCTATTCCAGTCACCTAGACATGGTCCGTGTTGAACAACGCGGCATGGCGCAGACGGAGACCTCGTAATCGGAGACGAAAGTACACACACCAACGGAGGTACGATCAGGTGGCGAGGTCGCTTTTTGATCTGACAGGTCATGTTGCTGCGGTTTTGGGGGGAACGACCGGAATCGGCCGAGCGATGGCGCTCGGACTTGCGGAGGCGGGCGCCGATGTCGTCGCTTCAGCGCGACGCGCGGAACAAGTGGAAGACGTTGCGCGGGAGATCGAGGCTCGTGGTGTACAGACATTACGGATGACGTGCGACGTATCGGACCGGGAGTCTATTCAAGCGTTGTGCGATTCGGTGATCGAACGATTTCGGAAGGTGGACATTCTGATCAACTGCGCCGGCATGATTAAGCGGGCGCGCACGCTCGATTTCCCAGAGACGACCTGGAATCAGATCATCGACACGAATCTAACGGGGACTTTGCGCGGCTGCCAAATCTTTGGCAAATCGATGTTAGATCGCGGCTACGGACGAATCATTAATATTGGCTCGTTGACCACTTTCCGTGGCTTCTTTGAAGTGGCGGCCTATGGAGCGTCGAAGGCGGCGGTAGGATCTCTTACAAAATCTCTTGCGGTTGAGTGGTCGAAGAACGGTGTGACGGTGAACGCGATTGCGCCGGGGGTGTTCCGCACGGAAATCAACGCCGAGCTTCTCGACAATACGGGCCGTGGGCGCGAGTTTCTTGCGCGCACACCGATGGGACGTTTCGGCAATGTGGATGAGCTCGTTAGCACCGCGATTTTCCTGGCTGCGCCGGCTTCCTCCTTTATTACGGGACAGATCGTGGCTGTAGACGGTGGATTTCTTGCTAGCGGTGTGAATCAGTAACGATTCCGAGAGGTCACACGCTTTTACGGACTGTTTTTCGAGGTGACGAAATGAAGGCAGTGGTTATAAGAGAGGCCGGTGTAGCGTCGGTCGAGTCGGTCCCCGATGTTAGCCCCTTGGCGGGCGAGGTCTTGCTGAAGATTCGGCGGATTGGTTTATGTGGTTCCGACCTCAATTCATTTCGCGGAAGAAATCCGATGGTGTCTTTTCCGCGGATCCCTGGACATGAAGTGGCGGCGACGGTGATGGAGGATGTTCCAGGAAATCCAATTCTCAAGCGGGGAACTAATATTACGCTCTCTCCATACACCAGCTGCGGCAAGTGTGCAGCGTGTATCCGGGATCGGCCAAATGCCTGCGAGTTTAATCAGACATTAGGAGTTCAGCGAGACGGTGCGCTGACGGAGTACCTGGCTGTCCCACCGGATAGGATTTTCACAGCTCGGCTTTCACTGGAGGCGCTCTGCCTGGTGGAGCCATTGACGATTGGCTTCCATGCCGTCGCCCGGGGCCGAGTTGAGAGTAGCGACACGGTAGCAATTATTGGCTGCGGAGGGGTGGGACTGGGCGCGATCGCCGGATCCAGTTCCCGGGGTGCCAGGGCGATTGGAATCGACGTGGACGACGATAAGCTTCGGATCGCGAGGGCGGCCGGCGCGCACGAGACGATTAACAGCTTGAAGGAACCGATCCACGATCGGTTGGTTGAGCTCACGGCAGGCAAGGGGCCGGATGTGATGATCGAGGCTATTGGTCTGCCGCACACCTTTCGCAGTGCGGTGGAGGAAGTCGCCTTCACAGGGCGCGTGGTGTACATCGGGTATGCCAAGGAGCCCGTGACCTATGAGACAAGGCTGTTCGTCCAGAAAGAACTGGACATCCTTGGTTCGCGCAACGCGCTTCCTGAAGACTTTCTCGATGTGATTCGTCTGCTTGAGAGTGGGAAGTTTCCTGTACAGGAGGCGATTAGCGCCATTATCTCGCTTGAGGACGTACCAACATCTCTGCAATCCTGGAGCGCAAATCCCGGGAGCGTGAAGAAGGTTATCGTGACGCTTGATTCGTTGGGCGGCGATTAAACCTGACGACGGGCGCGCACGTTTGTACAGTAAGCGATAAAGTATTGGGTTTATGGTTGACTTTCGAGCCTCGGCCAGGATATTGTTTGCTTCGTCGCGACTTTCCAACACGCACGGCTCGGAATAAGCAGCGACTTTCAGCAACGGGATGGGCGCTAATGGTATCAACAGACGAAGAGCTCTTTCGCATTATGAAAGAAACTCTCTATAGCCCCGTCATCGGGGACATTCTCGACGTGCTCGGGTATTGGCATCAATTTCTGCCGCAGACGCTTCAGCCGTTACGTGCTGACATGCGGATCGCCGGTCGCGCGATGACGATTCAAATCGCCGACGCGTGGGGAAAACAAGAGCATCCATTCGGGCGCATGACAGAGGCGCTCGACCAGATTCAGCCGCACGACATTTATGTTGCAACCGGCGGTTCGATGAACTGTGCGGCGTGGGGCGAAATCATGACTGCGACGGCGCGCTCGCTTAAAGGGGCGGGCGCAATCATTGACGGCTTTCATCGGGATACGCTACGCGTGATCGAACAGGGCTGGCCTGTGTTTAGCCGAGGGCGGTATGCGCAGGACGCTGCGGTCCGATCGAAGGTGGTCGACTACCGATGCTCGATCGAGATCGGCAGTGTCACCATTCAACCGGGCGATCTCATTTTCGGTGATCTCGACGGCATTGTTGTGGTGCCGAGGGCGGTTGAGAACGAGGTGGTGACGCGCGCGCTGGAGAAGGCTCGCACCGAGAAAGTTGTTCGCAAGGACATTGAA
This sequence comes from Granulicella sp. L46, assembly GCF_009765785.1. GTDB lineage: Bacteria > Acidobacteriota > Terriglobia > Terriglobales > Acidobacteriaceae > Granulicella. The sequence continues at coordinate 71,401 of NZ_LMUT01000002.1, read as the reverse complement.
AGCGGACTTTCCAGCACGGACGCGTTTCGCAAGTACGGCGTTCTTTGAAGGTCAGGTTCGAGATTGGAATCGACATGAAGCAGTGTTTTTCAATTCATCCGAAGGATAACGTCGCGACCCTCACGGAAGACGCCGACAGTGAACCTCTTCTTGTGGTTGGTAGCGGTGGGGGAACTACCGTGCAGATAGAGGAAGCAATTTCCTTGGGGCACAAGGTAGCACTCGCGGCGATCGCACCGGATGCCGTCATCATCAAGTACGGAGTGATTATCGGCGTAGCAACCAAACCTATCGAGCGGGGTGGATGGGTTCACTTGCATAATTGCAGAAGTTTGCTGGATGACCGCTCGCAGGGTCTGGACCTGCGCACTGGTATTCCCAAGGACACGCCTTATGAATGATGACTCCCTGAAGAGTAGGACCTGGCAAGGATATTTGCGGAGCGATGGCAGGAAGGGTATCCGCAACCATGTGCTGGTGATTTATACGGTTGAGTGCGCGAGCTATGTCGCGCACGAGATCGCTTGCAATGAAGAGAACGTCCATGTGATTGGCTTTCCAGGCTGCTACGACAACGCTTACGCGATTCGGCTGATGCTGGCGCTCGCAACGCATCCCAATGTGGGGGCGTGTCTTGCGATAGGGCTCGGGTGCGAATATACGCAGCCATCGCGGATCTCGGAAGTGGCGGAACGATCGGGGCGCCCGAGCAAATGGTTCTTCATTCAAGACGTAGGGGGTACGCGCGCGAGCATTGAGCATGGCAAACAAATAATCGCGAGGCTGCGCGACCAGCTTAAGCGAGAGACACGACGGGTCCCCATGACATGGAGCGATCTGACGGTGGGCGCTGAGTGCGGCGGCTCGGACGGCACCTCGGGGCTAGCGGGCAATCCTGCAGTGGGGCGATTTTATGACCTCTTGGTCGACCAAGGCGGATGTGCCGTGTTTGAGGAGGTGGTCGAGATGATTGGATTGCGCGACATACTACTCTCGCGCGCGCGATCGCCCGAAGTGGCAGCCGCACTGGACGCAGCTTACAAAAAAGCGGAGCGATACTGCAAGGCGGTACGGCAGTACTCAGTGTCGCCAGGCAACTTCGCGGGCGGACTGACGACGATTGAAGAAAAAAGCATGGGAGCGTTTGCCAAGAGCGGTACCTGCCCGATTGAAGGGGTGCTACTAGTTTCTCAGCAGCCGTCGGGACCGGGCTTGTGGCTGCTGGACTCTGTTCCCGATGAACACTTCATGCAATTTGGATATACGAATCCCAATGATACCGAAGGCATTATGGACCTGATCTCGACAGGTGCGCAGATTGTTCTGTTTGTGACTGGACGCGGCAGTGTGATCGGCAGTGCGGTGGCTCCTCTTCTGAAGGTGACGGGAAACTCGAATACATTTGCACGCATGCGGGGCGACATGGACTTTGACGCGGGCAGGGTGTTGAGCGGGCAGATCAGCCTGGACACAGCGGGGCGTGAACTTATGACGCTCGTCGGTGACGTCGCCTCAGGGGAGTTAACCAAACCTGAAGCGCTGGGGCATCGAGAGTATTTTGTGATGTACAAACACCAGAACGTTCCTTCTCTGGAGGCAGGATGCCGGGCATGATAGCCGACGACGGCGTGTTCTCGGAATGCAGCAGCAGCGGGCTTGCAGGTCGTCATGCGTCCGGCATCCAAGAAAAGGCCAACGCAGATGTTGACGGACTCTGAACCTACAGTGAACTCCAAAGATCTCGGCAGGGTAGCATCCATGGGCCCCAATAGTCCCTCGCGAGAACACGGTCTGGCGGAATCGTTTCCGCTCTTTTCTCCAGGCGCGTTGCTGCCGTGCATGATCGTGACAGCACTTTTCTTTCTCTGGGGGATACCAAACAACCTCAATGACATCCTGATTCGACAGTTCATGAAGTCGTTCGCGATTACCCGCATGCAGGGCGGCCTGGTGCAATCGGCCTTCTACATGGGCTATTTTTTGTTGGCGTTACCTTCCGCACTATACATGAGGAGATTTGGGTACAAGGCTGGATTTGTGACGGGTCTTTGCTTGTTCGGCGCGGGAACGTTCCTGTTTTGGCCCGCTGCGCTCATCGAGCGCTATTGGTGTTTTTTGATTGCATTGTTTGTAATGGCGAGCGGATTGGCCTTTCTCGAAACCGCTTCCAATACCTTCATTGCGATGTCCGGACCCGCGGAAACGTCGGAGCGGCGGCTGAACTTTTCCCAGGCTTTCAATCCTCTCGGCTCGATCACCGGATCGTTTATCGGAACCGTCTTCATTTTGTCCGGAATTGAATTGAGTCCGCAGCGACTGTCAAGCCTTCAGGCTTCGGGGCAGTATGATGCGTATTTGCACTTTGAAACCTTGAGGGTGGTTCAGCCGTACCTTATCCTCGGCGTGGTGGCCATCGGGTTCGCATGCTTGCTGCTGGCCACTCGATTTCCAAAGCTTCGCGATGACGGCCCAGCAGAACATCCATCCGTTCCGATTTTACGGCTGCTAAAGAATCGGAATCTTTTATTTTCTATCATCACGCAGTTTTTCTATGTGGGCGCGCAGGTAGGAACGTGGAGTTACTTCATTCAATATATTCAGGACTACGCCCACCAGCCTGAAAAGACTGCAGGATATTTCCTGACCGGCACGCTTTGCATGTTTGGTATCGGACGGTTCACATCGGCTTACCTTATGAAGTTCATCTCGCCGCCGCGGCTGATGGCGGCCTACAGCTTCGTCAACTTTATCCTTGTCGCCGTCGCAGTCTTCCATCCAGGATGGATTGGCGTCTGGACAATTTTTCTCACAAGCTTCTTCATGTCGCTGATGTATCCGACCGTTTTTGCTCTAGGGCTGCAGGGCTTGGGGACGAACAGCAAGGTAGGCGGCTCGCTGATTGTGATGGCGATTGTAGGCGGGGCCGTGCTCACGCCGCTGATGGGAGTTATCGCGGACGCTTCAAAGCATCTGGCGGTAGCGTATTGCGTTCCGCTTTTCGGCTACGTTGTGATCGCCGCCTATTCGTTGTTTGTCAGCGCGCAAAGCGAGATATAGGGCGCATTCCTGTGGTCCACGAAGGCGAGACACTGGATGGGCCGGACCGAGGATCGGATTGCGGTGCGATGTCTAGGATGGGCCGAGGCCGATGACGCGAGTTCCGAGGCGTTTGGGCTTGGTGGCCACCTCGCCCGCCAACGGGGCGGAGCGCCCCCTTGGCTTGCTGTCGCCGGCTCGTCGAATGATGTAGGCATGATCGGCTCGAGCATGGAAGCGCACGAGATTGCCCTTTATAGATATCGGGACCGCGACGCCTGTAGTGTCGTCCATGATATCGAGTGCACTTCCCGCCCACGGCGAGCGAACAGTCATCTCCCGATTGACGCCAGCCTGAAAGACGCATTTGTTGATGTTTCCTTGAGCGATTTCAATGTAGATTCGGGAGTGGCCCTGTAGGTAAACCGTCCCCGCCATGTTCCACGCGCGTGGAACTGCAGGAGCGATGCGTAAGACACCGTCGTAATCCTGAGCGAGTGCCTCGGGCAACGATAATGCGACCATCGCACTCTGTTCGATGTAGAATTCGCCTGAATCTCCGCCCCAGTTCGAAAGACCGTTTGGATAGGTCTGGTAAGCCTGCGTAAGCTTTTGCAATGTATCGGCGACTGTGTCGCTGAGCCCCAGGCGTGCAGCTTGTATTGGATCAAAACTCCAGTCCTGGACGGTCGGATAGGGCCGGTGCTCGAAGGTGCGGCGCCCTAATGGTGTCAGCGGGCTGTCGTCACCTATCAGTCCATAAGGCCAGACAGGCTCGAGGCCAATGTTCTCAAAGTTGTGCTGTGCCGCCACTGGGTTGGTTGACGGAGAAATCATGTCGGAACCGCGGCCTGATCCGTCTCTGAGCAGTTGCTTTGAATTGTCGATGGCTACCCGCGGGAAGGGCGGTATGGTTCTAGAAGCGTTTTGCAATTTTTGAACCAGCTGTGGATCCGACTTGACTAACGCTGCGGCGCTAAGTGTGGCCTGATACAGCGCGCGCCTGGCGGACAGATCCGTTACCGGGTCGGTCACGTCCCATTGCTGCTCATGCGCGTTCGAGGGCGATGTATGAGTGAGACCATCCGGTCCCGGTGTTTCATACGCGAGGAGAAATTCGGATACGGCGCGCATGATGGGGTAGTTTTGTCGCAGGAAGGATAGATCCTCGGTGCTTTGATATTGGCGCCAAACCCATAAGGCAATCTCGGCCCCGGTCGAGATTGTGCGGGAATTGTAAAACGGTGGAGTGTTCGCGTCGCAGTCTCGCGAAACCACTCCGGGATGGTCTCCGACGGCCTCGTACTCTATGCCTACGCCGTTGAATCGCATCGTCTCTGGCACACAAATCCCTGGCCGACCTTTCATGTTGTCCGTAGTCCACTTTTGCAACGAATCGTAATTGTCTCGGTAGAGCGCAAAGTAGGAGGAGTTTAGCTCTGGCAGTCCTGCGTCGATGTCTGCCGCAACCTGCATGCGCAGATTCCAATGCCAATAGGCTGCGGGGTCCCAGCGACGTGCATCGCGCACCGATGAAAACATATCGGCGATGCCAGCTTGAGATCCCGGCATCACTGTGCCACGCTCGGCTGCTGCGGCGAACAAGTAAATCATTCGTAGGTTCTCCATGTAATCACCGACGCCATCTGCGGAGGTGATACGGATCAGGCCAGCTCGTTGCCAAAAATCCTGCCACCACAGTTCATGCTTCCGTTGCTGCGGACTTGTTAAGGTTTGCCTTACGGTTGCATTCACATCGCGATCCGGACGCCAGCCGGGCGAAGCGATCAGCAAGTGAAAACTGCCGTCCGGGTAGGGTAAAAACGAAACCCGTATGGTGCGGGAATCGGGTTGGGTGACACGGACGTTCCTGCCTTTCGCGGTGATGGCGGCGACTGATCCGAACCTTTTTCCGGATGCTCCGGCTTCCTTCTCGTCAACCCAAGATTCGGAAAGAATGCCGATGGAAGACTGCACAGAGGCGGTGGGTATGCGGGGCGGCCAAAGCAGCAGATCTGCTGTTTGCACGCGTGCAGGGTTGGCTCCGGAGATATTGATTTCGAGGACGTCCCGATCCGGTTGAACGTAGGCGGTCAACTTCATGCCTCCGCCACTTTCGACAAACTCGCCTCGATAGAGATCGAGCCAGCCTCGATAGTCTTTGGCCTGCGTCAGGGCCTCAATACCGGGTACAAAGATTTGGCCAGGAGACAGGCGATGCGGCATGGTGTCGATACGATTGAGCTGAGCATGGAAGCCACCTTCCGACCAAACAGCGACGCCGAGCGTGCCATTGCCCAATGGCATGGCCTCGGAGAGTCGTACGTTTGGACGCTCGAGGATAATGCGCGACCGCCCGACCACACCTGCTGTTTCTACATGAAGGCGGTGGTCATACCAAGCGGAGGTCGTTGGCGTCGAGGACTGTTGGCTGTGGATGATTTGCGGCGCACCCAGTGATGTAGCGACGATCGAGAGGTAGACGAACTTATTCAGCAATTGAATAGCTTGACTAAGCTTGTTGGAAGTTCCTGCACCTCGGGATGCGACAAACGGATGATGATGATTTTCAGCCATAGAGCGTTGTGACCTCGTTTTCCAGATTCCGTTCCACGGCGCGTCGGGTGAGGGCGAACTAGAGATTGCCGCTTGAGATGTATGCCGCTTCGACTGCACGCATTGTCTCGAATGCGTCTTCGACGCGGGTCGGTAATTCTGTTGAATCGCAATTGACATATGCCTGGAGCGATCCCATCGAACCCGCAAAGCCATCGGGTATCCAGTTCCCTTCAATAGGAAGCGATCGCAGGGATTCGCCTCGCGCCGCGATCTCCAATCGATCGGGACGGCCACCGGGATAATCCAAATTCATTCCAAGGGTTACACGCAGCATGCCCTTGGTTCCTTCCCACTGCACATAGCTAGCCTGGGTATCCGGATATAGATGGTTATGATTCGTAGAGATGTAGGCACGCTTCGACTGTCCGAAATCCAGGATGACAACGCTCTTGCTAGTTGCAACTTCTGGAGCCAGGGGATCTTTTACCGTTTTCGCAAGGATGCGATCTGGATTGCCGAAGCAGCTGCGGACGAGATCGATGTAATGAATGCTGTGGTAGAGAATCTCCACGCGCGGCGCGGCGAACAGGTAGGTCCAGAGATTCCATGGCAGATGAACATTCACAATTACCTGCATGTCGTGGATCTCGCCGAGCAGGCCGTTATCCATAATTTCTTTGGCTGCCAAGATCGCGGGCGCGTATCGCAACTGGAAGTTGACGGCCGCAGTAAGTCTCTTTTCTTGGCATAGCTTCAGGATTTCCCCGGCTTCGAGGATGGTGTTGCCCATGGGTTTCTGAAGGAGGACTGCTGAACCGTCGGGGAGCTGTCGTACGACATCGGCGGTGTAGCGCGCGGGAACGGCAACGTCGAAGACGCAATCTCTCGGCGCAACCGTGAGAGCCTCGGCGAGCGACGCCGTCGCGTATGGGACTGAGAACTGGCGGGCCAGCGCCTCTGCTTTGCCGACTTCAGAGTCTACAACGACGGCAACCGGGAACTTCGCCTTCTTATAGGCGGGCAGATGCGCATCGCGAACAATGCCTCCGGCACCAACGATAACGATGGGGAGCCGAACCCTGGGCATAGGAGGCTTTGCATGCGTGTATTGTGAGGCTTCTTGCGCAAGATCCATGTCTACGGTCCAGGTTTCGATTTTGAGTGATTGCAATCAATCCAAAGCCATTTCTTCGGATGCGGCATTTAGGAAATCTTTTTGAGTGTTATGGAGTGTAAACGGAAAACGAACCTGGCCAGCTTCGAGTTGTGAACGGACAATCGAAAACTCGATTGCCCGTTCACAGCCCATTTCATCCCCCGGGTCAGAGCCGTCGCTCAAAAAGAGAAGCGCAACGTATATTGCAATTCACGATTTGATCTTCCATTTTGCATTACCTGGCTCTGGCCAAAGCCAGATGGTGCGCCAGCCGCCGAAATGACGTTATTAGTGGGGCTACACGGAAGGCCGGTTGGTCCACCTCCTGGAGTCGGCGGCGTAGCGCCACCACAATAAACCGGGCTCGACGAGGTATACCCAGTCCCTTCAAGGCTGGTGCTGTTGAAGTTTGGATGATTGAACAGATCAAAGAAATCCATACTGAACTTAACTCGCAGACGTCCTTTGAGTTGCCAGTTTTTCGCTAATTGGAAGTCAACGTTTGTGGTCGGAGCGCCTGAACAAATGCCTCGTCCAACCATATTGTGAGGGATAGTACCAATGGGGTAGCCCACCAAGGTGAACGCTGCCGGATTTAAGAATGTGAATCCATTGCGACCAGAGCTGCAACTAACACCTGTAGCAAGGGGCCGATTGTTTGCCGAATAGCCATTGCCGATTAGCGAGGTCAGATTACTCGAATAACCACTGATGCAGTTGCCGTTGATATCGAGATTGGTGCACGCTCCACTTATTCCGCCGCTAAATACGCTGAGTGAAGAGCCTTCAACCAGGGAGATGATGCTGCTTGCCTCCCAGCCGCCCAACGTTTGCCGCACAAATAGCCCATGGGTCTCAAGTTTGGGAAGATAATAGACTTCGTTGGCCACAAAGATGTTTGGACGATTGACGTCGGTGTCGCCCTTGTCGAGCCGCGGATCGCTTTGATCGGTGGTGTACGAACCCGCAGCACTGTCCAGGTCGACGTTCCCGATAGAGTGAGACCATGTGTACGATGCTTGGAAAGTAGAAGGCCCTGTTTGATTGCGGAACAAGACTTGAAGCGAGTTATAGCTCGCATGGCCGTTCCTTGCATATCCACCGATGGTGCCAAAGTTGAAAGCCGGTCGCAATTCGTTCTGAGTACTTCCACTGGTGAACGCCGACTGCAAGTAGTTACTTGGCTGCACAGCATTCAGATCACTGATGGATGTTAGATGGATACCCGTATTTCCAACGTAGCCCACTTGCAGGGTTGTGTTTGCGGCTAATTCCTGCTCTACCGTCACATTCCATTGCCAAGAATTAGGAGTGACTGCCCGAGGGCTCTTCGCTGCATTCGGAGACACAGACGGATTGGCTAACGGCGCAGGTGTGTCAATCGAACGATTTGTATTGACTGAGATTACGTATGGGGCTGTTCGACTAAGTCCCTCGTCTAGACCGATCAGTTCACGTTGATAAAATTGCCCTCCGCCTAAGCGCACCGCAGTCTTTCCGTTACCGAAAACATCCCAGGCAATGCCTACACGCGCAGCGATGTCGTGGTTGCTTTGAAAGGCGAGCGCTCGGTTCGGTCCTGCGACGCCCTTGGACAAAGGAAGGTTGACGCCAAGCCCGGCCAGGAATTTAGCCGCGTCAGTGCAGGGATCGGTGCCCGGAACTGTGATCACACCATTACATGCGTCCGATGGATTTGCTAGCGCCCTCCCCGCGTCCCAAGTGGCGAGACTCCAATTTGCGTATTGATTTTGTGCGGAGTACGGCTCACGGTAGAAAGACCAGCGGAAACCGTAATCCAACGACACGTTCCGTCTAACCTTCCAACTATCACCGAGATACCACTCGATATCGTGCCACCTTATATCGGCGACGGCGTCGATGCTATTTTCTGTAACGTTGAACTCCTGCGGCATGTTGCCCGTCCCCGGAATAAGGATATTGGCAAGACCATTGTTTGTCTGGGCGCAAGCAGGGTGGCCCGGAACCCCGATATAAGTATTTCCTGACGAGTCGGCCTCGCAGTACACAGTCGAAGGGAGCGACGGTCTATCTTGACCGTTGCCAACATTTTCGATCTTGGTGTTAGTGCTTAACAAGATTCCAGCTCTTAGCAGGTGATCTCCTTTCACCTTCGATAAGTTGTCCTGCACGGAATATAGGTCTTCATGGCCACCATACGGAGCGATGTTCCACATCGAGAAGCTCCCGTTATATGAGCCATATGGATTGAGGCCACCCCAGCCTCCAAAAAATTCATCCTTCGTTTTGATCGAGGATGGGAAGGACGGCGGGTAAGCTGTTTGAAGTTCTGGGACAATATCTGCACGGGTGCCCGCTAGGGTTGAAATGAGTTGGTTGTGCCCGTACCCAAACTCAACATCGTTTACCATGCTGTTCGAAATAGTGGAGCTCAACTTTGCCATGACGCTCTTAGAGGGCTGGCTCCAAGCAGACTGCACGGTTGGGAATGCCGATTCACCCCAGAACCCCGCCGGATTGACCGGCGCGGGGTTGTCCCAACTGTCCCGCGTCCAGCGCATCGTCGCGCGATTGGATTTCGTCACATCCCAGTCTCCACGTACGTTCCATTCATTCCATTTCACAAAATTATTGATTGACGTATTCCAATTGAATCCACTGCTGTTGGTGAGAGCCTGATTCGCGTTGTAATTCGGTGTGGGATAAAACTGCGCGATGAGTAGACCACCCGCGTCAGGATTGGCTATCGTTTTGGGGTTGGACCCCTGGGCAAATTCTGGAATCGTCGGTATCGCCGCTCCGCATTGATCAGAAGTCGCAGCGCCATAAGCGCTGAAGTCGCCAGCCGATTCCGCATCAGTGGGTACGCAGGTGCCATAAGCCGCGCCGCGAATTTCGCGGTTCCATTCCTGGTTCCATCACAAAAATAACTTATTCTTCAGCACGGGACCGCTTACGTTGTAGCCAAAGTCATTGCGCCGCAGTTTGGCCTTTCCTTGGTTCAGATGATTGTGGACCCAGTCGTTCGTGTCCAGAAAATCGTTCCGACCGGCATAGAAAACTCCTCCATGCCACATATTGGTTCCGGATTTTGTAGTGATGCTGATAATGGCGCCGGATGCCTGACCGTATTCCGGTCCATACGAGTTTCGAATCATCTTGAATTCTGCAATCGTATCGACAGAAGGGTATACGAGGATTCCGCGATTCGAGCCCAGATCGTTGTTGTTCACGCCGTCCACGAGAAACAGATTGTTGGTATACGGATTTCCGTTCACGGAAAAGTTGACACCGCCCGCAAGACCTTTTGAAGTGCCATCGTAGGAAGATGCTGGAGAAACTCCAGGTGAGAGTTGGGTAAGACCCACGAAATTTTCACCATTGAGCGGGAGTTCTCGCACCTGGGTACCACTGATGACTTCACCGACAGCTGCCGAAGTCGTCTGAACCTGGACGGCATCCGCCTTGACAAGAACCTTTTCGTTTACGGCACCCACTTGAAGTGAGATGAGGACGTTTGTATTAGTCGACACATGGACCTGCACCTTGTCTACAACCTCTTCCTTGAAGCCGGCGGCCTGTGCATGAACCGCATAGGTGCCGATTGGGAGTTGCGGGATCGTGTACTCACCGGCCGCGCTACTCTTTGCCGAATACTTGGTGTTCGTGCCGACATCGATCGCTGTGATCAGGGCATTCGGGATAGCCGCGCCGCTTGTATCCGTTACGTTTCCGGTAATTTCTCCGTTGTAAATCTGGGAATGGGCGTGCAGATTGGCAAAAAGCACCCCGATTGCCACAAAAGCGACCCGGATGGATGCGTTCAGGTGAAGGCGAGCCCACGCGGGCACGCGGCCGATCCGCAGCGTTTGTCCGTTCATCATTCCTCCTAAAATCAATGCCTTACAAGGATTACGAAGATCAACAAGGCTTACTTAGTGCAGCATCTTCAGGACTCGTTCCAGGCACCGGAACAGCAGGCCGAGTAACGCCGCTTATTTCTTCGCGCTTCCCACAGTAGGAGAAGGGCTCGTCAGTGTTCCCGCAAATCTACGTTTGGGCGTAACAACTTGTCAAGGAAATAAATCAAACTGTAGCGGTTACTATTCTTATCTGTAGCGCTTACTGTGCAGTTCTTATGAAGCACGCCCTATCCATATCGCGATCTACACGCCCAATCCGTATCGCGATCTATAAGGCCGACAGGCGCGTTGCTACGGGTTCGACTTGTGACTCAAATGGAACTTTGGCGAATGCCCCTAAATCGCTAAAGTATTGACATGGGAGAGATTGTTGGATATTTTCGCGTTAGAGTTTGAATCCCTCCCGAATCTCAGCATTCATATGGCCGGGCGGCTGGTGACGTGATAACGAGGCGCAAGTCTAATCAGCGGATGGTTGGATAGTAAGGGAGCGAAAGATGACTCGAATGAAAGATATCGCTGAGGATCTCGGCATATCTCTCGTAACGGTGTCGAAAGCGTTCAACAATCACTCGGACATCAGTGCGGCGACAAAAGAACGTGTTCTCCGTCGCATGAGAGAACTGAACTACCAACCCAGTCTTCATGCCCAAGGGTTGGCTTCCGGTCGCAGTTTCATGATGGGGTTTATCGTTCCGGACCTCGTTCATGCCTTCTTTTCAGAAGTGGCGAAGAATCTATCGAGTGTTTTAAAGACCAAGGGATACGGGCTGATTATCTCTTCGTCCGACGAGGACCCGACAAGCGAGCAGGTAGAAATTGATCAAATGATTCGGCGACGCGTTGACGTCCTGTTGCTAGCGTCCTGCCAATCGAATCCTGACAGTTTGAGTCGTTTATCCGATCAGAACATCCCCTACATTTTGATTGACCGCACGTTTCAGCGTGCGAAAGACAACTTCGTGGGCACGGACGATGTCCTCGTGGGCGAGATGGCAACTGAACATCTCATCGGGCTCGGCAGACGGAGGATCGCGCATATCGGCGGCCAATTGGTAAGCCCTTCGATTGACCGTCGTAAAGGCTACAAAAACGCGCTTGCACGTCACAAGATACGTGTCGATGCAGACTATGTGGTATCCCGCAGCAGAGGTGATGAATCTGGCGATATCACGGGCGGGCAGGCGATGGAACGGCTGCTGAAGCTGGACGCTCGACCCGACGCAGTTTTCTGTTACAACGACCCCGCGGCCATCGGTGCTATGAGCGCAATCCTTGACGCCGGGCTGCGCATTCCAGAAGATATTGCAGTGGTTGGCTGCGGCAACATTCGATACTCAGAGTCCCTCAGAGTGCCACTTACGTCGGTGGATGTTTCGAGTAGCATGCTGGGAGAAACGGCTGGGAAGTTAGCGCTGCAGTTGGTCAAAGGGGGCAAGTCCGTCATGCCTCGCCAAATCCTCGTTCCTCCGAAGCTGGTTGTGCGGCAGTCCTCGGCCGGTGACGCTGTTGAGAACGCCGGGGCAAGAACGGGCAAGAAAACGAAAACGAAGTCGTCCCAGCGTCTTTCGTCCACCTGATTCCTCCAAAGGCTTATGTAACTTTGTCTTTCAAAATCAAAATGTCTCGATGGTCGTCTTTGCTGATCGCCACGATACCAGCAGCATTGATCGCACAGTTTGCGACCTCTGATTGGGTTAGCGAGCGACAGTTTTGGCCTACCCAAACACGTTATCCGCGAAGCTTGTATGTGGGGGAAGCGATGTGCGCGAAATGCCATCGGGACATCGTTGGCACCGCCGAGTCGACGCCAATGGCGCACGCCGCTATGAAAGCCGCCCAATCTGATGTCCTACGCTCACACCCGAATTTTGGGTTCACTCACGATGACTACCGCTATGAAATTCGAACGGGGTTGGGGAAAAGTACGTACACGGTGACGAACGGTGCTTCGCGTGGAACCGCTACGATCGAGTGGGCTTTTGGATCACACGGAGCGCAATCGTGGCTCTACAAGAAAGACGGAGAGTTTCATGAAGCTCGCGTCACCTATTTTCAGGATTTTGATCGACTGGATTTCACGCCTAATCGTGCACTTCAAACCTTGCACGGCGTAGATGAAGCGATGGATCGGGAAGTCGGTCGAGCCGAAGTGTACAAATGTTTTGCGTGCCATACTACGGAATCTGGGACCGGCGAGAGTTTTGACGAGTCACAACTCGTTCCCGGCGTGAAATGCGAAGCGTGCCACGGACCGGGACAAGCTCATAGAGACCGGATGGAGGGAAACGCCGGCCAGAAGGGCACGAGCGCCGTGCAGGTGAATACGTCGAGCGGCATCTTCAACCCCAAGAAACTAACGCCTGAACAATCCGTTGATTTTTGTGGGGCGTGCCACGGCTCCTATTGGGACATTAATCTGAACTCGGTTTCGGACGGCGTGAGCAAAGTCCGCTTTGAGCCTTACAGGTTAGAGCAAAGCAAATGCTGGAATAAAAACGATGGACGCCTGACGTGCATCGCCTGCCATGATCCACATAAACCGCTGGATAAGAACGCATCCGATTACGATCACGTCTGCCTCAGTTGTCACTTCACGACGGCGACGGCAGATAGTCCAACACGAAGTCTTCATGCGAAAACGATTTGCCTGGTTGCGAAGGAAAACTGCACCACTTGCCATATGCCGAAGGTGTACGTGCCAGCGGCTTATCGCAGTTTCCCGGACCATCGCATTCGCATCGCGAAAGAGGGCGAAGCCTTTCCCGACTAGGGCCACGCGCGGCTTTTTAGACCCCAGCCTTACGGGCCGTTGATTCTATGGCTTGGCAGGTGGTGCGACATCGCTCAACACTGTTGTCAAAGCGAATTCAAGGGGCTAAGTTCGCGTTCCTGGGAGACTCTGCGAGTAGCCCTTTGTGTGCGTAGCCGTCCAGATAATTCGCGAACGTTGAAGCTTCGGTGTCCGCTATCAAGTAGTAGTGCCCGGAGTTTGTTGCAGCGCTCCAGGAGTTTGTACCGTCCGAGGGATTTACGGTATTTGTTCCACCTGCGGAGACGGTAAAAAACGTTGTTTTGCCTAGCTTGGTTCCCCAGGCTCCGTACATCAGCGCGAGCTGGTCCCAAACCGGCCGCTGGGCTCCGGTCACGCAGTCCATGTCGGATTGGTGCGCGGCATTTACAGCGTTGCGCACCGGGTTCGTCTCGATAGAAGCATCCGCAGGAGCACCTGAACAGGCAATATTCCCAAGCGACCAGCCGACGATGTAGATCGGCGGATATCCATTTTGGCGGGTCCAGCGCGTGAAGAGTGACGCATAATCGACCGCGTCCGACTGGAAATTCCATTCCGCTCCCTTTGGATAGTCTCCGCCCATGACGACAAGCTCTTTTACCTTTGTCTTGAATAGTTGGGCGCCCGTTAGAGAGCTGATGGAATCCGCAGGCGAATTCAGTACCTGCACCAGGCAGGTAGCAAATCCAGTTTCCACGATCACGGTGGTGTGGTCGGGTTGGGCAGAGAGCGCTTTGCGATAGAGGCTTGCACAGTCAGGATAACCGGCGCGCGTGTCGGAAGCTTTGGGATTGAATTTCGTCAGCCAGACCTTATTCCATGTGCTGTCATTGCAGCCCAGCTTGGTGCAGAGCGGACTGTCCGGGGTGTTTTGTTGGTTTGCTCCAATCATAATTTCCGTGTGACGGTAATAGCTGGCCAGTGCATAGATTCCCGGGGCGGAGAGAACGTTACTGGAATCAGCGATCGTTGCAAGAGGCTTGATCCACCCCTTGTCGATCATCTTGTAGAAGACGCCATAATTAGTCACAGCTCCAACGTCCATGACCGGACCGTCATCGTCAAAGATCATGGGCGTCTGAGCGCAGGCAATTTTTGTAAACAGAATCAAACAAACAATAAGAACGTTCCGCATGCGTACCTCCGGATATGAACTCTGAGCTTTCATTTATCCTATAAGAAGCGCTTCAGTTGAGAGATTGAGACTCGTATCATGGATCGCGCGAGCCGGCTTCTAATGCTCAGTGGTGTGCTGGGGATGTTGGCCGCGCCTGCTCGACAGTGACGACGCCCCGACCCTCGACGACGGAATAAAAATGGTCGGCGGCGAGAGGGGGCAGTGTTTCTGATTTACCCGAAGGCCAATGGATCTGGACCGAATCTACGTTGGTTGCGCTGCCAAGACCGAAATGGACGCGGAGGTCATTCTGTGACAGGTAGCTCCCGCCGCTGAGGATTTCGCTGGTCTGCGTCATGCCTCCTGCCACGATCGCAATCCGAGCATTGAGGGCCAGGCGATTGCTTCTGGTTCCCTGCAGTTCGAAGCTGACCCAATGACGGCCCGGAATGCCGCGATTGCGTAGCAGCATTGGCGCGCCGTCGATATCACCGACGACCACGTCCATGTTTCCATCGTTGAACAGGTCGCCCACGGCAAGCCCCCGGGAGACGCGAGATTCGGTCAACGCCTTGCCTGCTTGAACACTGGCATCGCAGAACGTGCCGTCCTGTTGGTTGAGCTGAAGCAACTTTGGCTCGCGATATCTTGCGCCGGATGGCAGCGTGTCGACCTGAGGATAGACGTGACCGTCCACGGCGATCAGGTCCAGCCAGCCATCGTTGTCCAGATCAACGAACGCCGTACCCCACTTCACGTAGGGGAGAGAGGGCACCGCTACTCCGGACGGGTAAGAGACCTCGGTGAAGTTCCATTTGCCGTCGTTACGGTAGAGCAGATCGTTTTCATCAGAGAAATTAGTGACGTAAATGGATGGACGGCCGGTGTGGTTGTAGTCGCCTATGGCCAAGCCCATCGATGCCTGCTCGGAGCCATCCTCGCTGACGGCGGTGCCGGACTCCAGACCAATCTCTTTGAATTTGCCGCCGCCTAAGTTCTGATAGAGAAACTTTGGAGTCGAGTCGTTGGCAACGTAAATGTCAGGGCGGCCGGTGTTGTTGAAGTCGACCCAGACTACTGCGAGACCATAGTAGCCATTTGGGTCGTCAACCCCTGCGGTTTTGGAAATGTCGGTGAACGTTCCATCTCCGTTGTTGTGGAACAGAGCGTCACCTGCACCGCGAAGGCCGCGCGGGCCGCACTGGACATCGATGCCGCGATATTTGCAGAACGCGGCGCTTCCGAACCCAGGCATGTCATCGAGGTGAAAGTCCACGTAATTGGTGACCATGAGATCGACAAACCCGTCGCCGTCGTAGTCGCCAAACGCGGCGCCAGTCGACCAGCGACCGTCGGACACGCCTGCCTTCGCAGTGACGTCGGTGAAGGTTCCATCTCCATTGTTGCGATAGAGAATGTTGCCACCGAGACAGGTAACGTAGAGGTCGGGCCATCCGTCGTTGTTGTAATCGCCGACGGCGCCGCCCATGGCGAAGCAGCGCGTGTTCAGCGCAGCCTTCGCAGTCACATCGGTGAAGGTTCCGTCGTGGTTGTTGTGGTAAAGCACGCCGAGACTCTTTTCACCTTTGACGGCCATCTCGACGGTAGGAGCGTTGGTGAAGTAGATGTCCGGCCAACCGTCTCGGTCGTAGTCGATTAGCACCACGCCTCCGCTCATGGACTCGACGATGTATCGCTTCGATGGATCAGAAGTATGTTTGAACGCGATGTTCGAGGCGGCAGTTACGTCCTCCAATTGTGGGACAGGGCGACCCGTGCAGTGAGTAGACTTTGCGCCGGGAGGCGGCGGAGGCGGAATCGGATGACCGCTCTGCGCGATTGAGCAACCGACAGAATAAAGTGTGAGTGCAATGGAGCCGAGGATGGCGCGGGAGAAGTTGTGATGGTCCGAACGACGCGTCGCTTCCGTGCGCGAAAGGAATTTCATGGATGAGATACCATCGCACTCGCGGCACGTTGACGCGACTTTGCCTTCAGCTCCTTGTAAATGTCGAGTTCGTGGTCCGCCTCAGCTACGCGGTCCTCTTTCCTATAGGCGGCCTGGAGCTGGTAGTGGACGTAGTCGGTGCCAGGGCTGAGGCGGGCTGCCGCCTCAAGGTATCCGACTGCATCGGTCACTTGTCCGCGGTCTAGCAAGATCTTCCCCAACTCGTATTGCGCGTTGCCGTAGTCGGGATACTCGGACACGACCTGGCGAAAGGCCGCGACGGCGTCATCAAGCTTTGATTGCTGCATGTACGCGAATCCGAGATGATATTCCGCGTCGGGGTTGTCCGGTTGAATGGCCAGTTCTTCCTGAAATTCTTTGACAGCCTCCGGCCAATGTTCCCAATGAATGTATGCGAGACCGGCATTAAGATGCGCTGCCGGTAAGGACGGGTTGACGTTGAGCGCTTGCTGTAAAGTATTGATCGCGCGAGCGTAATCGCCGATCTCTGTCCAGAGACGGCCGACGAGTAACATGACTTCCGGAGGGCGAGGCTGTGTTTGAAAAGCCGTCAACACTTCCGACGCGCGTTTCATGTCGCCGGTGTGGGCTAGAGAGTCCGCCCAGGCGTAGCCGATTTCACCGTCGACCATACCGCGTGCGCCCAGCGGCTGAAATGTTCGCACAGCATCGGAATATTGGTTGCTGGCATAGTACGAGCTGCCGAGCATGGCACGCAGCGGAATGCTGTCAGGCTGTTGCTGGAGCGCCAAGGTGAGGCCGCGAATGGCCTCTGCGTAATCACCGACGCGGAAGGCGCTCTGGCCGAGATTCTTTGCAAGGCCGGGCAAAGAATTGTCCCATCGCTCTGCTTGCTGGTAGTCGCTCAACGCATGGGCGTAGTCGCCGCGCACGGCCTCGGACGTACCGAGGTCGTTGTAGGCAAGGCCAAGGGTGGCACGAAGCAGCTTTTGCTGGGTGTCCGCCTCGGAGCGTTGTGTCGCGGTGAGCTTGCTTTGCGCCAGCGTGGCGGGATTGAGGGGGTCGTCGATGCGCTGCTGCGTCTTTCCGAGCGGAGCCAGCGCATACGCGTCCTCCGGCTGGGGGATCAGCGGCATCACAGCGGCGGCCGAGCCTTCTCCGTTGGCGAGCGCGATGGATGCGATGCTTTGCTGGCTTTGCTCCATTGTTTTGACTTGTAGATCGCGTGCCTTCGCGAGGAACACGTCGGCCTCCTGCTGCCGATCAGATTTCGAGAGTATTCGACCGAGATCAACGTAGGCGCGGCGGATCTGGTAGTTGGATCGAGATTCATCCGCGCCGGTAAGCTCGACCGCCTTGCGCAATAATGGCTCGGCCTCCTTCAGATTGTCCTGCGAGTAGGCGTTGAGTCCCATATAGAGAAAGGGTTCGGGCTCGCTGGGCTGAATTTTGGCTGCGGCATCCAGGTACTTGTTTGACTCGTCATAACGGCGCTCGCTGGATAGTAGAAAGCCGAGCATGTAGTTGGCGAGGTAATCGTGTGGGAAGTACTCGATTTCCTTGCGCATTTCGGCTTCGACTTCCGGTGTGGGTTTCCACTCGTTCAGCGACAGCCTGGCAAGACCAAGAAAATAATGCGCGTGAGGAGTACGCGGGTCGACAGCGACGGCTAGTTGAAACTCGCGAATCGCTGAGGGCATATCGTCCGCATCGCGATAGGCACGTCCGAAGAGGACATGAAGCGAACCACTATTGCCACTTATTTTCATCATTCGGTCGAAAACTGATTGAGCGCGGAGCTTGTCCTCGGCTTTGCGCGTTTGTAGGAGACAGTTGGCGAGTGCATAGAGATTCTCGACACTGGGGTCGGCGTTGGCGACTTTCGAGAAAGGCTCGATGGCCTGGGCGAAGTCGCTTTTTTGGACGAGCGAACTAGCGAGGATGCGGTCGGCCTGAAGGTTGTCAGGGTCGGCGGCGAGAGTGGCCTGCGCGAGTTGAATGGCCTCGTCGTAATGACCGGACTGGGCTTGAGCCATGGCCAGTTCCAGGCGAGCGTCTTTCGAATCCTCAAGGCTAAGGGAGTCGCGATAAAGTTCGATCGCCTGGGGATAGGCTGACTCGACTTGCCGAAGGTTCGCGAGTTCACGCAGTGCGGTCGCGATCAGGCGTTGGTTCGCTTGAGCGACTGCGAACGGATCCCCGGAATTGCGGGCGGTTGATGCGGCAGCGATGCGAGTCTGAAGTTCGGTAGCGGCCGGGGACGATTTCGCGATGGCTGGCTTCTTGGTCGATTTTTGCTGCGCCGGCGCGCTCCCAATCGCAAATATACAGAGGAATGGGATGGCCGCCGAGATGCTCGAGGCAAGGCGAACGGGACGATGCTGGACAGGAAACGCGGGTTTGCGGGGTTTGCGCATCATCGAGATATGTCGACGAATTATACTTCAATTCAGAAGAGGGCCTAAAGCGCTACCGTAGCGGCATCTCGAGCAAATTGCGGCAAAGGCAACTCGCCGCTCAATGGCAAACCGGTTTGGGGCGAGATTGGAGATGGCGATACGGACGCAAGGTCATTCAGAACGAAGGTTGTCACCTGCGGCTGGGCGATGCTGCTTGCCCCGCAAGCGCTGCGAAATGCGCTGATGACGTTGCGGCGGGGTGGGCGACTCGTTCTGCTCGCCACGGTCCTGCTGCCGTCGCATTCACTCTTCGGGCAGCTCTCCACTGAGGACCATCTGGCTGAATCAACGTTTTGGCCTACGCAAGGCTGCGAGTCGCGCGAAGGATTTGTGGGCGCTGCGGCGTGCGCGAAATGCCATGCAGTCAAAAGCAGTCAGCAGGAATCGACGCAGATGGCACTGAATATGATGCCTGCCTCAGCGTCGGAGATCCTCCGCGGGCATTCTGACCTTACGTTCGCTGTCAACAAATACAAATACAAGATTGAGAACGCCGCGGACCAAAGTAACTATTCCGTGAGCGACGGGACGAAGAGTCTGTCATTTCCACTGGCGTGGGCGTTTGGCGCGGGGCGGGTGGGGCAGTCGTATCTCTTCAAGAAGGACGATGGGCAATTTTACGAGGCGCGGGTGACCTACTTCGCGAACTTGAAAAATCTCGGATTTACTCCGTCGCGCGAGCTTTCTTCTCCCTCAGGTATTGACGAGGCCATGTATCGGCCCGTGGGGCAGGCTGAGGCGATACGGTGTTTCAGCTGCCACGCTACAGCTTCCACCATCGGTGGTCACCTGGATGAAAGCCACCTGATCCCTGGTGTGAGTTGCGAGGCATGCCATAGTCCTGGTCGAAAGCACGTTCTTGCGATGGACGGCATGCTGTCGGGCAAGCCAGGGACTAAGAAGACCGAGATCTTCAATCCGGCGCATCTAGCTCCCACGGAGGCGGTCGAGTTTTGCGGCGCGTGCCACGGTGACTGGTGGGATGTGAAACTTTCGGGGGTGAAGGGCGTGTCGTCAACGCGATCTGCTCCAGCGCGGCTGGTGACGAGTAAATGTTGGGGCAAAGGGGAGGCCCGACTTACCTGCACCGCTTGCCATGATCCGCATCAGCAGTTGAAGACCGAGTCGGTTGAGTACGACGAGGCGTGTTTGCAATGCCATGTGAATTCGTCGGGAGCCAAGCCGACGGCGAGCCATCCGGGCCCAGCGTGCCCCACGGCGAGAGAACGGTGCACGAGCTGTCACATGCCGAAGACGTATGTCCCGGAAATGCATTCCAACTTCACCGACCACCGCATACGCATTGTGCGGTCAGGTGAACCTTTCCCAGAATGATCGGGCCGTTGCGACGCTGCTACGTCCATTTGCCTGCCCCCTCGACGAGGGTGATGTAGCGGTCGATCGGCAGGTTTGTGAAACGCTCGATCGCACGACTGGGCTGTGGCCAGGTGACTTCGACCCAGTCGATAGACTTGTGTTGCCCCAGCCCGAAGAGGATGCGGGGATCGTGCGCGGAGAGGAAACTGCCTCCGCCCACTTTCATGCGCGAGTGCTTCATGTCCCCAGCTTGATAGCTAACGCGTGCACCGATGGCATCTGGATTGCTTTTGCGGCCGACCAGATGGATGCCGAGCCAGTGATTTTGCCTTCCAGCATTATTCTTGAGTAGCAATGGCGCGGCGTCGTTGTTGCTGACGAGTACGTCGATGGCACCATCGTTGTTGAAGTCTCCGATGGCGAGGCCGCGAGCTGGGAAACTTTTAGTAAAGACCGGGCCGCTCTCGGCACTCACGTTGCGGAAGGTCTTCCCATCGTTGTGGAACAGCAACAATGGTTCTTTCCACTTTACGGTGGAGGAAGTCTTGTCGACCAGGTCGTCGGGAAATCCGTTGGCGAGGATAAGATCGAGCTCGCCATCGTTGTCATAGTCGAGGAATTTGAGGCCCCAACCACTCATCCACCGGGTCGCCATTCCAACGCCGAGAGCCATGGCCTTGTCATCGAATGTTGCGTCGCCATTGTTGCGGTAGAGAGAAAAGATCTCCTGGTCGATGTTGGCGACGAAGAGGTCCATCCACCCATCCTGATTGAAATCTGCCGAATCGACGCCCATTCCCGAGCGCGCCCTGCCCTCGTCGCTGTACGCTACGTTGGCAGTGAGGCCGACTTCTTCGAACTTGTCTCCGTGGTTCAGATAGAGGAAGTTACCGACCGTATCGTTGGCGACGAAGAGGTCCATCTTGCCGTCGTTGTTTAGGTCGGTGGCAACCACGCCCCAGGCTTTGCCGAGATGGTCGGCGATGCCGGAGGCCTTGCTGACATCGGTGAAGGTTCCATCCCCGTTGTTGTGGAATAGCCAACTGGGGCGCGGTTTGAAGATGCGTGGAATGCAATAGTGATGAACTCCGGCCTCGTCGGTGCCGCAACCGAGGGAAGGATCGAACTCGGCGAACTGGCAGACGAAGAGGTCAAGTTTGCCGTCGTTGTCGTAGTCAAACCAGACAGCGCTGGAACTCCAGCCGCCCGCGGCGACACCGGCTTTGTCTGTGACGTCGGTGAAGGTGCCATCGCCGTTGTTGCGATAGAGGATGTTGCGCCCGTACTGGGTCACATAGAGATCCGGGAAGCCGTCGCCGTTATAGTCTCCAACGGCTACGCCCATGCCATATCCGCCTCCGGTGACGCCGGCCTTTTCCGTGACATCGGTAAAGGTGCCATCGCGATTGTTGTGATAGAGGGCGTTGCGCAGGGGCTTCAGTGGGGTGTAAAAGTCGGATTTGGCACTATTGACGAGGTAGATATCCATCCAGCCGTCATTGTCATAATCGATGAAAGCGCATCCGGCGCCGCTGGTCTCAGGGAGATGCTTATCTGGTGACTTGCCTGCCGTGTGGACCCACGTGATTCCGCTGGCGGAGGCAGAAATCTCTTCGAATGCATCCTGCGAGGTATGGGCGGTAGTCTGTCCACGCAGACCCGGATGCAGGCGAGACGCAAAGGCCATGATGCCGAGGTTACGCAAAAGCGCACGACGAGAGAGGTATGCATGAGTCGAGTGTTCGCTGGTTGGGTCGGCGACGGGAAGGCTTCGATCAGATTTAGAGCTGCCGTGACGAGGGCTACCGATCCTGTGAGGCCATCTTCTCAAGAAACCCCTGCTGAAATGCCGTTGAACACGGTGACTCTATCATGAGGGTGATCTAAACTACAACCCGATGAAGCCTCGGTTGATGAGCGTGATTCTGTCGTTGGCGTTTGCGCTTGCGATTCCCGCCGGCGGCGGTCTTGTTGTCGCTCAGCAAAACGCGCCCGACCCAAACGCGCGCGTGAACGTCGATGACTTACAGAAACAGGCGTTGCACGAGGGTGAGTCCGGAGACGCGGACGATGCGATCCGTGATTATCAACGTGTGCTCACATTGCGGCCTGAGTGGGAAGAAGGTTGGTGGAATCTTGGAACGCTTGACTATGGTGCGAGCCGGTTTGTAGAAGCTGAAGCTGCTTTTCGCAGGGTCGTAGCGTTCGCGCCGAGGCTCGGTGTGGTCTGGGCGATGCTTGGGTTGTCGGAGTTCGAGACGAAGAAATTCGATGAGGCTCTCACTTCTATCGAAAAGGCGCAGACCCTCGGCATCCAGGACGATGCGGAGATCGAGCGGGTCTCGGCCTATCACTTGGGCTTGCTGTTCAATCGCGATGGTCAGCATGAGCGCGCAACGGAACTGCTGCTAAAAACATTTGGCAGGGGTGTAGTTTCGGAGCAGGTGAAGTTCGCTCTCGGCCTGGCGTTATTGAGGGTGCCGCTGCTCCCTGAGCAGGTAGATCCGTCCCGAGAGGCTTTAGTACTTGGCGCTGGCGAAGTCGTCGCGGCGGGTCCGGACGCGCTGAAACGGTTCCCTCCATTTCTGCAGGCGTATCCCAATGTGCCGTATTCGCAATACGCTTATGGGCTTGCGTTGGCGAATGCGGGTGAGTACGACGATGCGATGGTTGCGATGCGCGCAGAAACACTGCTTTCTCCTGACAACGCGTTGCCATGGATCGAGATCAGTCGTTTAGAACGCATGCGGTCTCACATCACCGAAGCGCGCATGGCTGGAGAAAGGGCGGTTGCGCTAAATCCAGCAAGCAAGGCTGCACACGAGGTGCTCGCAGCAGCGTTGAATGCAGCGGGAGACAAACAAGGTGCGGCGAAGCAACTCGGCTTAGCCGAACAATCTACCAGAGTACGAGAGACCCCGGAGCAGCGCATCGTTGCCCGGTACGAGACCAACTCCGCACCGGAGGCTGAGGCAGTCACTCCGCAGCAAGATGCAGACTTATGGAGCCAGGCAACTCGGGAGTTTTCTTCTGGAGACTACTCGGCCGCGGCCGTTCACCTCAGAGCATGGCTGGCGAAGAATCCGCGAGACGGGACCGGATGGGCGATGTTGGGGTTGGTCGAGTTTGGGCTCCAGGACTTTGACAGCGCGCTCATCCATCTCAACCGGGGCGAAGAGTTGAGCGTCCGGGGCAGCGCTGCGTCGATACAGCAAGCGACCTATACCTTGGGGATCCTGCTAATCCATAAAGGCGAGTTTGAGCGGGCTACCGACGTGCTCTTCTCTGCCTGGAAGACGGGGCCTCTGGATCAGAGCGTTGAATGCGCGCTTGGGCTTGCGTTGCTGCGCAGGGCAGAGATCCCGGTCGCGGCGGAAACGGCCGAGTCGTCGCTGACATGCGCCGCTGGAAAGGTCGCAACGCTGTTGCAGGAGAGCAAATACGACGATGCGTTTGCTGAGCTGGAGCCGTTGATCAAGCAATATCCTTCGATGCCTTTTCTCCATTATTCCTACGGGAACGCTGAATTGGCGTTGTCGGAGTTTGGCGAGGCGGCAGCCCAGATGCGGGCCGAGGCAAGGCTATCGCCTTCGAGCCCGTTGCCCCATCTTCGGCTCGCGTCGATTGCACTGCGCGAGCACAACCCAGCGGACGCGGTCACCGAGGCGAAGCGTGCGCTTGAACTGGCCCCGCGCTCGGCGGAGGCTCACTATCTATTAGGGCGCGGCTCGCTCGAGAGCGGAGACAATGCGACGGCGCTACGGGAACTCGAGATGGCGAGCAACCTGAGTCCGGGAAGTCCTGAGGTGCACTTCATCCTTGCCAAGGCGTATATGCAGGCAAAGATGGAGGAGAAGGCTGAACATGAGCGGGCAACGTTTTCCGAATTAAATGAGATCGCGGAAAAGCAACGAAGCCAGCGAGGGAGACAAATTTACGCCGGGCCGCGCGAGACGACGGGGATTACGACAACGTCGCACGGGCCGTCAGACTAATAGGTGAGGTGAGTCAGACGGCTTAGGCTTGGAATCGATACCTGCTAGCCGATACACCTGTACCGCCGTTCCCGCTGCGATGTGCTGTTGCTCGTCGAAACTCAACTCTGTGATGAGCCGTTCGACGATCCCTTTCCATATGTCGTAATTGCTTGCCAGGAGAAGGACGGGCCAATCCGAACCGAACATGAGTCTAGAGGGGCGAAACACTTCGAGGGCCATTCGAGATAAGGGCGAAGGTCGAAGGTCGGTCTCTGTCAAGCTATTTAACCCAAAGTCCTAGAAGCCACCTGCACGCAGTGCCACTATTCCATCCCACCGAGCGAGACCATGCGCCTGGACTTCGACCGAATGCGGTGCCCGCGTTGTTCGGCCGAGTTCATCCCGAACCCGATTCAAGATAGAATTCGGCAATAGTCTCGCCGCGTACGGAGAAAAATGCCCGAAGCAGAGTCGAAATCGGCCGAATTCGAAAGCACAAGATCTTGGCTCGACGCGGGCAGTAAGGCGTTCCTGATCCTGTACGGCATCGGATATTTTGTTGAGAGCTACTACGATTCTCGTTATGGCCTTGGATACATAAACCCACTGCGGTCAAAGGTTGGGTTCACGGGAATAGCCTTCGGGCTCCAGGTCCTAACTGCGATCGTCTTGTTCAAAGTAGAAGAGATAGTAAACAATAGCTCAATATGGGCCGACGCAAGCGGCAGTGTCTCCGGCGTCCAGTCATACTTGCTAAAGATTCCATATATCGCCACTTGGCTTGTAGAGTGCTGCCTCATCGCTTTTGCCCTAACCTTTATCTTCGCGACAAACGTCCAGGGTAGCCTGTCTGATTTTGGGCACGCCGTCGCCGCGTTGCTTAACGCACATCACGCAGCAGCAATAATACCCGCCATCCAGAGCCCGGCACGCGAAGGCCCCGCAAGCATGAAGGATGTGTTTTCGTTGGCGATCTCCTTCCTGCTGATGGCGACCGGTGGAACGCTCGTCAGATTTAGCCGAATTCCTATGTTGCTCGCCGGGCTAATCACGGCGATCGGAGGAGTCGCCTTCATTCTTATCTTAAGTAGATCCGATGTAGGGGCAACTAACGTCCATCCAATAGTTCTTGGCTACGTTGTCTTCGTTGCGTTGATTCGCCTTGCATTGGTGCTCTTCCAAAAGAATCGACCGGCTATATCAATCAAGAAGAAGGCCGCTCTCTTTCTTCTTGCGCTCGCTGTTCCGATTCTCTACGCACACACAATCTACGGCAACGTGTCAGAGCAGTGGGGCGGGGGACATGGTGCGCTGGTGCTTGTGCAGTTCGAACGGAACGTCCCTCCCTTGGGCCTAACGTCTCACGTTCACATGCTTGAGGAGACTGATGACGGCTTCTACCTCGTAGATGCGAATGGTGACCACACTGCCATTTATGTCCCACGAAAAGATGTTAAGGAAGTGACCTATTCCTCGACCTCACAACCTCCTCAAGCCCCCAACACGCCACCACAAGCGCCCCCTGCAAATACTCCACTGATGAACCCGCCTCCATCCACTCCTTAATAAGCGGCCTTATCAGCGCAGTGGTCCATCGGCGACGTGCCCGAAATCCATCAACATCCCAAACGTTTCTGGAATTCCACACACAGTGAAGTGAAAGATCTAGGGTGTAGCTTAATTTGTCCCGTAGAATGCTACCCCCGATGGAGTTTGCCGGGGTAGTATTCTACGGGACAAATTAAGCTACACCCGGAGTATTTGACTTTACGTAAGTGGGATTCTGGAAGCTATCGGATGAGAAATGCTCTAGAGCACGTCTCGGATAGGGTATTTCCCCAGACTCGTGAACGCATGCTGAAGGCCGTGCTGAGATTGGAGCGAGCCAAATTCAAGAAGGGATCTTGATCCGACCGCAGTGGCGCGAAAGCACCACCGCACTCCGCGCAAGGATCTCCGTATTAAGGAGTTATTGTTTGGCCGATTTCGGAACTGAAGTGTGAGCACCTTGTAATATTGTCCACAAGCACAACCTTTTCGAATTCAGGTCGCTACTGAGGATCAAGTTGTCCGTAGAAAGAGATAGAATCTCAGCGTTTGTTTCATATGCCGCGACACTGTCAGGGTATGAGCGAGGCGAAGCGCAAGTTTTCTGCGATCGGCTTTTCCGCGCCTTTGGCCACGGTGGTTACAAGGAAGCTGGGGCAACTTTAGAATATAAATTGAAGCGATCGGGAAAGCCTATAGGCTTTCCCGATCTATTGTGGCGTCCTTGGCTATTGCTGGAAATGAAAAGCCGCGGCGAAAAACTTCAACGTCACTATCAACAAGCTTTCGATTACTGGCTCAATGCAGTCCCTGACCGTCCGCGTTACGTCGTGCTTTGCAACTTCGACGAGTTCTGGATCTACGACTTCAACGTGCAACTTCACGACCCCATGGATCGAGTTCGCGTCGACCAACTCGCGGAACGTTACGAGGCCCTCAATTTTCTCTTTTCAGGCGAGAAGAAACCAGTATTCGACAACGACCGAGTGGCGGTGACCCGGGCCGCAGCCGACAAAGTAGCCCAGGTTTTCAACTCGCTTGTTAAGCGCGGCGAAGATCGAGAACATGCGCAAAGGCTCATATTGCAGTGTGTCGTCGCGATGTTTTCGGAAGACTTCGACCTGCTCCCGAAAGCGTTTTTCTCGGAGCTTCTTGACGAGTGCATTCAAGGAGCTAGCAGCTATGATCTGCTCGGCGGTCTTTTCCGCCAGATGAATTCAGAAACGCAGGCACGCGGAGGTCGCTATCAGGGGATTCGCTATTTCAATGGAGGATTATTCGAGAAAGCGACTCCAATCGAGCTTAACGAAGGCGAGTTGGCCGACCTAAAGTCCGCAGCTATTGAGAATTGGGGCAAGGTCGCACCCCCGATATTCGGCACTATCTTTCAAAGCAGCATGGACAAGGCGAAGCGACATGCCTTCGGCGCGCACTTCACAAATGAGGTGGACATCCAGTCAGTCGTGCGCCCAACACTCGCCCGTCCCTGGAGAGAAAAAATAGCGAAGGCCACGAGTTTAAAAGACCTCAGGGACTTGACAGAATCCCTCCTACATTTCAGAGTGCTCGACCCGGCATGCGGTAGTGGAAATTTTCTTTATGTGGCGTACAGAGAGCTTGTCGCGATTGAAATGGAAATACTCGCCAAGATCCACGATAACTATGGGGCTCGCGCCCGAAGAGCAACAGGGACCGCTTCGCTTGTAAGCACTAAGCAATTTTTTGGGATCGACTTAGACCCATTCGCAGTGGAGTTAGCAAAAGTCACTCTAATGATTTCAAAACGCGTCGCATTGATGGAACTCCAAGACAGCTGGTTTGCTGCAGACGGAGAACTGCCCTTCGAATTCGAGAGCCCCCTGCCCTTAGACAATCTGGACTCAAATATTCGCTGCGAAGACGCTCTCTTTGAAAAATGGCCAGATGCGGACGCCATCATCGGCAACCCACCATATCAATCAAAAGACAAGATTCAAGAGGAACTCGGACCTGCCTATGTGAACCGCGTACGCGCTCACTATCCCGAAGTGCCGGGCCTGGCAGATTTCTGCGTGTATTGGTTTAGACGTGCTCACGATTTACTTCCAGCTGGCGGGCGCGCAGGGTTAGTTGGTACCAACACCATCCGACAAAACTACTCGCGTGAGGGTGGCCTCGATCACATCGTGGATAACGGCGGAACAATCACCGAGGCTGTTTCCAGCCAGGCTTGGTCAGGCGATGCTGCGGTGCACGTGTCAATCGTAAACTGGGTTAAGGGCCACGAAGGTGGCATCAAGAAGCTATTTCGGCAAGAGGGAAATAGCACTGAAGCACCATGGCAGGTACAAGAGGTGCCACGGATCGGGGCTGCTCTCTCTGGTAAATTCGATGTCACCAAGGCTTCCGACCTACAAGTAAATAAAGATTCCGACACGTGCGACCAAGGGCAAACGCACGGCCACAAGGGCTTCCTACTCTCTCCTGAAGAAGCACGCGAAATGATCGATGCTGACCCCCGCAACGCCGACGTAATTAAGCCATATATCATCGGCGACGACTTCCTATCCGAAAAGCCCCCACAGGCCTCGCGATACGTAATCGACTTTGCCCCGCGGGATCTGTTGAAATCCGGCACCTATTCGAAGCCTTTTAGACGGATCGAGCAGCTGGTATTAGCCGATAGGGAGGAAAAGCTTGCAAAGGAAACGGCGCGTAATCAGGAAGCCCTCGCGGATGATCCCAAAGCAAAACTCAAAAGACATCATCAGGTTTTCCTTGATCGTTGGTGGCAACTCTCGTGGCCCAGGAACGACCTGATGGTCAAGCTGTCAAAACTTCCTAGATACATCTGTTGTAGTAGCGTCACCAAACGTCCCGTGTTTGTTCTTGTATCGAACAAGATCAATCCTAGCGCTGCTGTGACCGTTTTCACATTTGAGGACGACTACTCTTTCGGAATACTTCAGTCCGGCATCCACTGGCTTTGGTTTGTCGAAAGATGCTCAACCCTCACCGAACGCCCGCGATACACAAATACTACGGTCTACAACTCCTTTCCGTGGCCGCAGTCCCCAACCTTGACACAGGTCCGCGCCGTCGCAAAAGCCGCCGTCGAGTTGCGAGAACTGCGCAAACAAGTGATGCGCGAATACGATTACAGCCTTCGAGACCTTTACAGAACACTATAGCTGCCCGGAGACAACCCTCTCAAAAGAGCACATCTGAAGCTCGATCTTGCGGTTAGGGCGGCTTACGGGATGAAAGGTAGAGACAACCCACTTGAGTTTATTTTTAAACTGAACCAAGAAGTTGCTGAACGGGAGCACACGATGCGTCTCGCGACTTCACCCGGTCTCCCACCTTGCGTGAAAGAGCGCAAGGAGTTTGTGTCGAACGATTGTATTGTGCAACCGGAACTGTAGACACACTGTTTCAGGTGCCCCACATCACCAAACCCCTCACGTCAACCCATACCTGAAATCAACAATCCAGCAAGTCTTTAGAGTCGGTTTCGCCTTGCTCTGGTAGAAACCTAGGGATGAAGTCTTCGTTTTGGTAACTTCCACTTCTTCGCAAACTCGACGGCCTTTGGAAGCGGATTAGCCAATTGTTCGTAGCCGACTAGATATTCGTCGTGAGGGTTCTTGAGTAGTCGTTCGTGCCACTTTGTGCGCACATCTTGTTTGTGGCTGACGCTCCATGCGAGCAGGTCTGCCAACTGCAGCGCGGGCACCAGCCTCATATCGAGGTCCATGATCTTCGTGATCCGGGTGAGGGCCGGGATTTGCTTCAACACTTTTGGATGGTTTAAGCGATCACAAATGTGACCTCGGAAAGGCTCTCCTTGGTCAAAGTAAAGATGGATGTTCTGCGCACCCAGGCCATCGAATCCCCACTTCATACAATCGTCGACTGCCTGTGTAGCGCAGACTTCGTCCGCGCTTCTGGGAACGTCCGGATTATCCTGCCGAGCCTTGATGAACTCTGCTAACTTGATCGTTATCGAATGCGAGTAAAGTCCGAGTCGGCCCGGGCCATCATCTCGAATGGGGAGGGCGATGTGATGCCCGATCACCTTGGCACAGTCCATGATTAGGGCGTTTCGGCGTGTCGTATTCCAGCCGTCTCGGAAATCGTTCTTTTGCGCGATTGCGTCTGTGACATGCAAGTAAGCAGCGCGATGCTTATTGAGTACGCGCCACCATTCTCTGTTGAATCGACGCCATTCATGCCTCGTACCTGAAATGGAGGCCAGGGTAATCACATCGTATTGCGTACTATCAGCCTTATTAGAACCATCAAAATAGGTTTGAACCAATGTTGGAATGCAATTTGTCCGCTTGTTTAGCTTGCTGTATTTCAAGCTACCCTCATCGTTGCGCCAGTCCGCAACCTTAGTTTCATCCCAACAAATTTCGACTCGACATGTTTAAGGCGCACCGCGAGCACCTCACCGCTTACCTTCAGGAATCGCAGGAGGAATGGCCATGTCGAAGACGAAGAAAGTTTTGAGTATGTTGATCTCCAGTTTGGTGTGGATGAACAGTGCAAGCCATGCGCAAGATATCAATGCAAAGCCGAAGGCGATCCAACAACAGCTCGTGCATATTGTGATGATCAACATGTCCGGCAAATCACGAGAAGCTCATGTCCGCGATACAGTCGTCCCGTTGCCCGTGGCAGAGCGAATAGCGCTGCAGATTCCTCAGGGGGAGAAAATAAAGATCACGAGTAGCACGGATCGGACGATCGCTCGAGTTATCACTGCTGCATCGACCAACGAGGGTCGCACGATTGCGGTCAATTGAGGCAGCCGCCCGCGAAACGGCGTTATCGGAAACTACGAGCGCAAGATCAACAAGCCGTCTGACGGTAGGCTGTTTGCGTCTGGTCAAAGGGGGGAGGGTTTGGATACTTCTCCTGCGCAGTGTCAGGCCCGCGATATCGCGATACTGGCAACATAGCATCCCAATGAGATGCTGATGCCGGTGAGAGGCGAGCTGAAAAAATAGAACTTGCACAGAGCAGCCATACCGCCGAGCATGGCTAGCCCCACGATCAGCAGGAACGGTGATCGGAAGAGAATTGTGCTGTGAGCGATTGCAAGATAGCCAAAAACCAATCCGAACAGAATTAGTCCCATGCTGTGGCTGGCATTGAAGCCCACCCAACAGCGCCACATAGTCGTTTCCGTAGAAATTACGGGTGAAATCTGCGTCATGCTAACCTGCAGCGACGGGTCACGGGGCGTAAGCTCGGGTCCCTGAAACGTATAGGCGAGATGAAAAGCTCCGAGCATCAGTACAATGCTCGCGCTAAGAACCATCAGAACTCTTGCAGCCACGATACCTCCCTTTTTACTAACAAACGTCGCACTTGACATCAAGGAGTCGTCCGACTTGACCGCACGCTGGACGACCCCAATCCCCCGGATTGCAGCGCATTCCTACTAGCTTGCTCTTCTACGACTTTGGCTAGACCACCTCCATAAAGCCAGATTCCAAGACTTCCAGGGCCACAGCGGCTGTCCGTCAAGCTCCCTGCCCTATGCGGGCGGTCTCATACATTCACTGTCGCCTGCAGAAACGTGGTTGGGATCTCGGTTTCGCTTCCAATTATGCACTCGACGGAATCAACGACTAAATCACAAATTAAAGGGCGCCTCTCTTCCTCGTCGATTTCAGTGGCGTGAAAAAAAGACGCCGAGCTGATTGCTAGCGACAGGCGGGTGTTCAAATTTTCTTTCGATGACTAAAGGAACCCTTCACTTGGGTACGCAATTTCTCATGACCGAGTGCTCCATGTTTTGCCTGACCAAAGACGATGACGGCTCATCTAGACGCTTCGTAGAAAACGCCATATAGCGAGAAAATCAAGACACTAGAGCTTTTCATAATCACTGCTTCGCCTGGTACTGCGCTGCAGCAATCAGATGTTTTGTCGAACACTTGAGCATCAGGATGCTGAATTTCAATCTCCTTTACCATAGGAGAAGGAATTCCTAATTGACTTAGGGTTACTCGGTTGTATAACGCAATGTCATTCGCGTTAATCTCGTGAACTTTGGTGCCGAGATTTCTCATGTATTTACCATTCCAACGGAACCCGTCGGCCTCATAGTCCAACATTGTCCCAACGATAGCCCGGGCTTGTTTTTCATCCCAACACGTGACTCCTTCAGTCTGGATATGTTTGCGAACTACCGCAGCACTGGAACCCTGCTTTACAGTGACGATATGGATGCGAGAGACCCGTACGTGAACTTCTCCCGCACCACGACCCTGCGTGTGCGGCTCACGGTGTATTACGTTGCGGTGCTCGTGGTGCTGCTCCTGGTGTACGCATGCGTGGTCTTCGCGCTGCAGTATGAATCTCTCACCGGCCACATGCTTCACGATGAAGTGCAGGACGTCATCACCGTAAAGGGCCTTCTGTACTTCGATGCCCGCGGCCAGCTCCAACTTGAGCAGAACTATTATTCCCGCCCGCAATCGCATCTGCTCGTACCCGGCTGATGGAAGTCCTTGACAGTTCAAGCGGCGCCATCCTTTATCGAATCCCACGCTCAACAATCGGCGCGCGGTCTTTTGTAGGCTTGGGCTTATGGGCGGTTCGCATAGGACAATCAGCTGCTCATGCAAGCATGTCTATCCTCAAGGAGTTCCCTTCCGCCAACACTATTGGTGAGTTCAGATGGAAGATTGTCTGTTCTCCGTGCTGTTCCGTGGTGTGCACATAGGTTTTTTTCTGGCCGGCGACCGTTGCCGACAATCCGGCACCCGTGATCTGGAATGAACGGCAAGGAAGTGTGCCGGCCAGCACCTCAATGCTGAAGCGGTTGCCGCGACCGGCAGTTGGTCCATAGATAAATGTTCCCCAGCCTGTGCCGGTCGCCCAGAAGCATTGAAACGTCCGATGTGGAATTCGAGGTACGGCGGTGACGTGCGCGGTTGCGCCGTCGTAGTAAAAGCCACTTAGGGCGACTACACTCGTCCATGAAGCCATTGCGCGCGCATAATGATGACCACATTCGGCCTCGTCCCATGGGTTCCGTTTTTCGCCGTCGTATCTGGCACGAATGTTGTGAATGCATTCGGTGCCTTCGTCTGTCATTCCCGAGTAGAGCATCAGTGCTGCGGTCGAATATTCGAAGCCGGTCATGACCTCGGCGAAGTAGGGAAATGGGATGCGAGGACGTGTCGTGGTGCCATAGTCGCAGATGACCATTGCTGCTTCATCGTTCAGGGCGAATGTGCGCTCCGTATTATTATGGTCGATGAGCGTTCGCTTGTAGTTGTATTTGTATATCGATTGAAGGGTCGTGCGAACGTGATCTTCCGAAACCAGCGGACCGAGCCCCATTACATCGGCTAGATACTGGCCGATCAGCTGGTCGATGAGACATCCTTTTCCCATTTGGTACCCGGGAAATCCTGTGCTGTTGATCTCGGTACCCGGGCGAAGAACGGGAGTGACTTTATCGGGGCGAACATCCTTGATTTGCTGGATATAGAACTCGCCATTGAAGAGGTTGGCGTCGATCCAGCGGCTGCCGAGATCAAAAAGGTCTCTGTACTGCTTTGCTGTGACATCCTCGCCGAGCGTGAGAGCCATCTCCTCTCCAGCTCGCAATGCACCAAGATAGTAGATGCCACACATCGGGTTTGGTCCGTAAAATGCCACATCGTAGGTGTTGTTCTGTACACCTTCGAGGATGCCTGTCCTGTTTGGATCCCATCCGCCTTCTACCCAGCAAAACTCCATCGCTTTTTTAATGCGAGGCCACATCATAATCAACCACTCTTTGTCTCCGGTCTGTTTCCAGTCCAGATAGGCATGCATGATCTGTCCCATGTGACCGTCGGCAGCGACAATTCCGTCCCTCGATTCGCCATCGGGAAGTTGTTGCCGGGCGTGGATCGCTCCTTGATCATCGAGAGAATAGCCGAAGGAAGCCTTGCGTAAAGAACGCGCGAAAGAAGGAAATAGAAAAGCTGTTGCGGTCTCGTAGCTCCAGACATGAGTGCAGTTGCCATAGCAGCTGCCTATCTTGTCGTAACTTCCCTCGAATCCGTGAAACTCGCCGTCTGCGGTTCGGAAACAGGTGGTGGATGCGAGGGTGGAGAGGTTAGAGCTAGCGGCGTCCTTGATGGCGGATGGCAGCGTGCTGCACCGGAAAGCTGTGGTAAAGAGTCGCGTTCGGCTCTCAAGTAGTTCCAAATTGTTTGCAGTGTACTCAGCGGCATCCCATGCTTCCTTGAACCGTGTGGCGTAGAAATTGCCGATGATGGTGTGTCCCTTTCCTGCAGGGGCTGCCCATCCGCACCAATCTGGAGTGCGGTTGGGAAAATGCCATGCCAATAGGAAGGTTAAGGTCGCCGACCTACCTGCGCCGATTGTTTGCTGCTGACTCAAAGCACCGACGGTGTTATAGACTTCCGGCTCGACTGCGAGTTGGCCGTCCGTTGCGAATGTGTCCCAGAACAACAGGGGTGGATTCCACCACGGACTTTGCGGCCAGCCACGCCAGTGTGTAACTCGGGTATCCGCGTCTGGCATTGCAGCGAGGGCGAACGTGCCGTGCATGGGATCGTGGGCAGATAGACCCGGGTTGCTCATGATCAGCCCCGTCAATTTCCCCTTCTGCTTATATTCGTTGCGCCGCTTGTCCTCAGCAGGTGTTGCGTTGCTCGGCCCATCATCAATGATGGGATTATCAATAGAAAATGCGATGCTTACCTTTGCAGAGGAGGGACCTGGATTGGTTACGCGATAACGCAGGATAGCGACAGGCAAACCTGAGTTCTCCGGATCATGCGGTATGAAGGGAGAAAAGGCTTCGAGTTCAACCTGTACTGGAAATGTTGGATCCTCGAACTTAACTTTCGCGAAAGGGTACTCGCCAGTAAACTCTGTGGTTTGTAGTCGACTGTATCCAGGTGAATTATTGGAGCCTAGTCCGGAGGAACCTTCGTACGGAGGAAGGATGCGCCCTTCGAGTATGCGAGTTATGGGTTTCGCGTTGCCTGACTGT
The DNA here is from genome assembly GCF_009765785.1 of Granulicella sp. L46. Lineage (GTDB taxonomy): Bacteria > Acidobacteriota > Terriglobia > Terriglobales > Acidobacteriaceae > Granulicella. Next base: position 36,587 of record NZ_LMUT01000002.1, on the reverse strand, counting down.
ACCCAGATGGCTGGAAAGGCATAGTCAGGAGAGGCTCCCTTATCCGGCCGATTGAATATCTCCCAATCGCGAAGCTGCCCTCGCCCGCCTAATCTTAAGCTGCCGGCGCCTACGCCGCCGAGCGGAAAGGCGATCATCTTCAAATGCTGTCCGCGGAATATCCTCGGATATGAGATCTCTGGGCGGTAGTGGGATGCCCCTTCGTGCTCGGATTTGGTCTTCGCCCCTTCCTGGATCTCAGCATTTCCAGACCAGGAGACTCCCTGGGCAGCTGTGCCGACGACAATAGCAGCCTGCTTTAGAAAATCTCGCCGTGCTAATTTGCTATTTGCACTCATATTCCTCCCATCATTCTGCGCAGCATCTAGGCAACAAACTCATCTTCCCGATCTAAGGGGACGACGATCACGCATCGCTCTACGACGGCAAAACCACCTGCCGGATCCATACCATCTGGTCAGTTAGGCAAGATGACGTGAAGTACGGCTTCCGTTACTTGACGCAGCGCTCTCTCAACTTCATGGTTGCGGTGGCTTGCTGCGTGGATAGTTTGTAGACTCACGCGCTTCCGCTTGACAACATTCGATAAAGGAGGTTATACGTTTGGGCGTATATTTCACAAGCGAAATGAGAATTTTATGAACAATATCTCGAAGCCCCCCAACTTCCTATGTCTCTTCAGCGTCTTTGCGACACTCTTGGTCTTTGTTGGGAAACCTGCTTTCGCAGCGGTGCAAGCTACTTTCTATGTGTCGCCATCGGGTGATGACTCTAACGCGGGGACTCTGGCGTCTCCTCTACTGACGATCACAGGCGCGCAGGCCAGGGTGCGCGCAATCAACTCGAGCATGACCGGCGACATTGTAGTTTATTTACTTGGAGGTACCTATACGATTTCGTCGCCGATTGTCTTCACGGCAGCGGACTCCGGCACCAACGGATTTCATGTGATCTACGAGGCCTACAATAACGAACTCCCAGTGATTAGCGGCGGCGTCCAGGTAAGTGGATGGACGTTGGATCATGGCAATGTATACAAAGCCTCTCTGAGCCGCAGCACCAAGCTGCGCAATCTGTTCGTTAATGGTGTGCGCGCTTCGATAACGCAGAGTCCCGCTCCGATTACGGGCCAGGGCTTCGCCGGAACCTTCACCGTGGCTGGAACAGAATCATGGGTTGCGCCCACCCCTCCAGGACAAACGGGCGTCAGTGGATCTACGCCTGACGACGTACAGTTTGATTCATCTGCTGTAGGAATCTATAACAATCCGAGTGATGTCGAGCTGATGCAGAATCTCGGCTTCAACTCGATCATCGTCTCGGTTCGGGGTATCTGCACGCACGGACAGACAGGCTGCAACGAAACTGGTAGTTACACCGACTTCCAGTTCCAGCAGCCCTACGGCGCGCTCGCGACATCTTTGCGATATGGAACCAACATGCTCACGACAGGTCAGTTCTATATCCGCAACGCTTATGAGCTCTTGAATACTCCCGGGCAGTTCTACTTTAACCGTTCGACGCAGACGCTCTACTACTATGCTCGTGGCGAAAACATGTCGACTGCTACCGTCATAGCTCCACTCAGCGAAGGCCTTCTACAGGTTTATGGCACATCCACTAGCGGCCGTGTCACTAATCTCGAGTTTATTGGAATCACGTTTGCGTACGATCATTGGCAGATGTACAACGTCGCCGGGTCGAATGGCATGGCAGCGTTGCAGAGCGTTGCCGGTCAGGTACTGTTCTCAGGAACGTATGGAATCTCCGGCGGCGTGCAAAACACTAACTATACGGGTTGGGGCTGGCATAACGACGTGTACAACGATACGCAGACTGCGCAGGCCAGTGTCGATGTCCGTAATGCCAGCGGCGTCGTCTTCCAGGGCGACCAGTTCGAGCACCTTTCCAGCGGCATAGCCCTTAGTCTCACCGATGATGTGGTCAATTCCAGCGCCACCGGTAACGCATTTATGGATCTGTCTGGCAACGCCGTTAACGTCGGCAATGCGCAAAACGCCTATGCGAATGCGACCAACAATTACTCAGTGTCCAGCAGACTCTTCCCTTCGGGCGTCTGGGGCGTATGTACCGACGACACCATCCAGGACAATTTGATCCGTCTTCCAAACCGCGAGTACTACCAGTTCGAAGGCTTATCGGCGGCGTATGTGAACGGGCTGCAGTTGCTTCATAACGATGCTTCGCAGATGGGCTACACGGGAATCTCACTGGGCTGGGGATGGGTAAACACGCCAGACTCGACCACCTCACAGAACAACACAGTCAGCTACAACCATCTTGTCAATATGAACCAAGTATTGAACGGAGACGGTGGTGCCCTCTACACCCTCGGCCAGATGCCGAACACAGCAGTCTCATCAAACTATATCGACAATAGCCTAGACGGGATCTATCCAGATCAAGGCTCGTCCCACATCACCTTTACGGATAACGTCCTTCAGGGCACGACTGGAGACTGGCTGTATATCTGGAGCGCTACAGCGATGCCGGATATAACCGTCAGCGACTCCTATACCGATAATTCTAATTTTCTAAACGCCGGAGGCACGGCCAATAACGATATCGTCACCGGCACAACTTTTGCTTCGCCACTTACCTCAAACTCGAGCGCAGTCAGCATCATGAATGCCGCCGGTCTCACCTCTTCCTATCAATATCTCCTGAACTCGGCAACTGTCTCAGGCCTCAACGCAACGATTGCCAATAGTCAAGTCTCCTTAAGCTGGCAATCGACCGGCCCTGTAACAAGCTTCAATGTTTATCGGGGCGCGGCCAGCAATGGGGAAGGATCGATTCCTTATGTTTCCGGCATTGCATCGAGCACCTTCATCGATACGTCGGTTACCGCCGGTACTACCTACTACTACAAGGTCACAGCCGTGGGTTTATCCGGTACAGAGTCCGCAGCATCATCCGAGGTCAGCGCGGCGATGTTTGCGTCCACCGCTGGCACACTCTACAAGATTGTCAGCGTGCCCAGTGGGCATAGCTATGTGCTGGACACAAACGGAAGCACATCAGACGGAACGTCCATCTTGCAAGACGTGGACAACGCTTACAGCGA
>NZ_LMUT01000002.1:0-33322 GCF_009765785.1 Granulicella sp. L46 | reverse complement strand
GGGACGATCAGTCAACGACGAATACGAACCAGCAATGGCAGTTCTCGAGCACAGGCACAAACGAGTACTACCTCCTCAACCACACTAGCTCGCAATATCTTAGCGATGGTCTGCCGTCGGGAACGAGCAATCAGAGTGTTGGCAATCCGATGACGCAATATACTACAACGGCGAATGCACAGTTCATGCTCGTTCCTCTGAATGCAGTTGCGCCGTCCAGTGTCATCGCGACTGCGGGCAGCGCCCAGGTCAACCTCTCCTGGCAGTCGAACGGAATTGCCACCAGTTTTAGCGTTTATCGTGGTACCAGTAGCGGCGGAGAAGGCTCTACGGCTTACCACTCCGGGATTACGGGCACGACTTACACCGATACCTCGGTCACAACTGGCACAACCTACTACTACACCATCAAAGCAATCAACACACTTGGCACATCGGCAGCCTCTGCCGAAGTTAGCGCGACACCATTGAGCACAACCGCTTATTACAAGGTCGTCAGCATGACCAGTGGCAGTGGTATGGTATTGGACACCAATGGCAGCACGACCGACGGTACAGCCGTTGTACAGAATCCCGACAGTTCCGGTACAGATACTTTCCAGCAATGGAACATCGTGAGTCTTGGGTCGGGATACTTCAAACTGCTCAATCGGGGCAGTGGAAAATGTCTCGACAATGGCGGAGTCCAAACCAGCGGTAACGCGGTCATCCAGTGGGATGATCAGTCGGGCACCAACACAAACCAGCAGTGGACGATTCTCAGCCAAGGAAATGGTCACTACTATCTGGTAGACCATACGAGCAATCAATACCTCAGCGACGGCAGTCCTGCCGGGACTACAAATCAGAGCGCTGGCAACGCGATGACGCAATGGCCATCACCCCAAAACGCTCAGTTCCAGATTGTTCCAATCGAGTAACACGTAATCACAGTGGAGTAGTTGCCGCGCTCACCGCACTTGCCATCCGTTTGGCGCTCGTGCAACTGGCAAGCTGCTAACTCTAATTTTGGTCAACAGCTTTTGGATTGTCGCTACGGCTTGCTCTGCCTGGATTGCTGAACCGGCCTCGTTAAAATGCACGGAGTCCTGATAATCATCGCGGTGATCGAGCATCAGTCGGTGTTGATCGTCGATGGAGATGCCGTGCTTCTTGAAGAAAGTTGACGCAATCTGATTGCGCGCATCAATGCGGGCATTGGTTGCGCCAGTCGCGTTATCGTCTCTCACGGCAGTTGAAGAAGTCCAGATAAGGTGAGCATCGGGAGCTAGACTTCGAACCTCAGTCAGAAATAAAGGAAGCGCCTCACCGTATTGACTTTCGGTGTAGCTCCAACCGTGCAGTCCGTTGCTAAGGTGAATCACGTGAAAGCGGACTCCCTCCATCGACCAAAATTCAGCCAATTGCTTTGATAGTCGCGGATCACCGAGCGACGTCGATGAAGCCAACAGGTACACATTCGCTGCAAGGGAGAGCTTTTTTTCGACGTCGGGATAATAGTTGCGCGTGATCGAATCCCCTACGAGCAACACGTTGGGAAGTTTTGGATCGACATGGGCTGGACGTACTTCCCATGTCCACTCAATCTCTTCGGAAACTGGCCCAACCGTTTCGGGCGTCTGTTCGACATGGGCGCTCTGCTGGGGCCTAGCGACGAGCGGAACGATGAGAAGCAGGAGTGGCAATAATCGCGACAATTTTTTCTCCAGATTGATTTGAGACCGAATAAGTACTGGCTTCTAAAGAGGGAACGTTCATTCTCTGCTTCCCGCCCAATTTGCAGAAGTGATTTCCACCTCCTTATCCCAGAGGTGTTGCAGTGACGTGAAGGATAGCAAAATCAGCCCAGATTCCGTCCATAATAATTGATCATTGACAAAACATGTATTCTCCCCATAAAAGTATGTGGTCAAGTATTCATGTTCGCCGGTGATCTGAATGTCTCACATGTGCAAACTGAAAAGCGACCGACAAGTATTTCAGGAGTTCTCCGCGTGAACGATGTTCCATTCCGCAGCAATAGAAGGGTCGGCTTTGATCGCCGCTTCATAGATTGTTCCGACGCTTTTGTGACTTTGGATCAAAAGAGTCTATTCCCCTTCATGTTTGGACGTTCATGCGCCTTGTTTGTCCTCTGTGGCGCGGTGTTGTGCTTGCTCGTAAGTTCTGTGCAGAGTTTCGCGGAGCAGAGTCCGGCTTTCGCTATTGCCCCTTATAAAAAGGATGCGACCGGCGTCACCATCATCACCTCGCAAGGTCTTATACGAGTCGAGGTTTGTACCGACCGGATTATTCACGTGTTGGCTACGCCGGAGCAAAATTTCGCAAAGCAGGTGCTCACCACTGTTCCTAAGGTCTGGAAGCCGGTTCCATACTCCCTGAAGACAGACGGAGAGCACTTGCTTCTTTCTACGGATGCCCTCGCCGTGGAGATTAGTCGCAAGTCCGGAGCCGTGACCTTCTTGTCGCACGACGGTAGCCCTTTGTTGCAAGAGGCTTCCAGGGTCTTCACACCTGAGGTGGAACTGGGTACGAAAACGTGGCAGGTGGAACAAACGTTTCTCTCTCCAAAGGATGAAGCTCTCTACGGCTTGGGTCAGCATCAGGAGGGGTGGTTCAATTTGCGAGGCATCCCGTTCCGCCTCCAACAAGCCAACACGAATATCTCGATTCCCGTTCTACTGTCTACAGAAGGCTATGGTCTCATTTGGAACAATGCGTCGGTCACGGATTTCGATCCGGCCGATCAGCCTATCAACATCGATCAGAAAACAGGAGCAGGGTCGTTCCATACCACAGTCGCAGGAGACTATGGGTTTCTCCTGGGAAGCGACAAGACGAAGCAACTTCGCCTAAACGTAGATGGAAAACCTGTCATAGATCTCGTGAATATGTGGGTGCCAGATACTGCCGGCGGACATGTTTATCTGGAACCCGGCGATCACACTGTTCTGGCCCAGGGTGGAGCGGCGGGTATAGCACTCTCGATGCGCGCGCCTGCCGATGTGACTATCTTTCGCTCCCGTGCCGGGTCAAACGTGGACTACTACTTTCTGTATGGCCCGAATTTGAATACAGTGGTTAGCGAATATCGTGAAGCTACAGGCGAAGCCCCTCTCTTTCCGAAGTGGGCCTATGGCTTTTGGCAATGCCGAGAGCGCTATTCAAGCGAACAACAGATACTCGATACAGCCGCCGAATTCCGGAAGCGCCAAATCCCTGTCGATGCTTTTGTGCAGGACTGGCTTTACTGGGACAAGTATGGCTGGAACGCGATGAAGTTCGACGAGACCCATTATCCCCATCCATCAGAAATGATGGACGCTCTCCATAAAGAAAACCTTCATTTAGTGATCTCCGTTTGGCCCAAGTTCGGCACACAGACCGAGGTACATAAACAGCTTAAATCCGCGTCTGTGCTAATTTCCGGGGAGACACCGACGCATGAGCAATGGCTCGATGCCTTCAATCCAAAGGGACGAAGCCTATTTTGGCAGGATATCGACACAGGGCTCTTTAGGTATGGCCTGGATGGGTGGTGGCTAGATGCGAGCGAGCCTGAGTTCGATCCATTGCGCGGGCAAATGACTTTTCTCGGGCCTGGCGATTTCATCAAGAATGCCTATCCGCTCTATGAAACGACCGCAGTGTACCAAGGCCAGAGAGCCACCACTAGCGAGAAGCGCGTGGTCATCCTGACGCGTTCCGCATTCATTGGCCAGCAAAGGAATTCCGCGGCGTCGTGGTCGGGAGATATCAGCGGCAACTGGGCGACACTTCGGCGTCAGCTTCCTGCTGGGCTCAACTTCAGCATGTCAGGATTGCCGTATTGGACGACCGATGTAGGCGGCTTTTTTCGGCCGGATGACCAATACACCTCGGACGCATACCACGAACTACTGATTCGTTGGTTTGAGTATGGAACGTTCTGCCCCCTCTTTCGTATTCATGGATACAAGAGCGAGACAGAGATGTGGAAGTTCGGGCCGCAGGTTGAACGAGTTCTCCATCGGTACGACGACCTTCGTTATCGTTTGATGCCCTATATCTACTCTGTTGCATGGGATATAACCGCGCAGGGCGGGACGATGATGCGCGCTCTTCCACTAGAGTATCCGAACGATGTGAAAGTTCGGAATATCAGCGACCAGTTTTTGTTCGGTCCATCTCTCCTTATCAATCCTGTTACCGAGGCCGGCGCCACTACTCGCGCGGTCTATCTTCCTGCAGGATCTGCATGGTTTGACTTTTGGACCGGTAAGAAGAGCGAGGGCGGACAGACGATTCAGGCTGAGGCGCCTATCGACCGCATGCCAGTCTTCGCCAAAGCCGGTTCTATCATCCTGCTTGGACCCATCGTCGATTCCACGCGCGACCAAGAAGACCCAACTGACATCCGCATATATCCCGGACAAGATGGCCACTTCCTTCTCTACGACGACGAAGGAGACAGTTATCGGTATGAAAAAGGTAGCTACGCCACGATCTCTCTGGACTGGAATGACCGCATGCAATCTCTCTCCCTGGGTAAACGACAGGGCGAATTCGTCGGCATGCTCAAGGCCCGAAAGATGCGTGTATTCATCGTTAGGGAAGGCAGAGGGATAGGCATCAGTTCCCAACCCAAACCTGACGCTATCGTGCAGTACGACGGCTCGGCGCAGGTAATAAAGCTTACGAAAAAGAGCGCAGGATGACAGTCCGTCGCAAGAAAGAAAAAGTGGATATTCAGAGCAATCTCTCGCATGATCAATCTTCTCAGCCCAGAGCTGATTGCCGGAAAAATATCAAAGATTTAATAGATTCAGGAGGCGATATGCAGCAAGGAAAGTTTTATAAAGGTAAATTCACAAGGTTAGCGGCAATACTTGTAGCCTGTGCTGGCTTGTTACTCCCAACAGTACGAAGCAATGCTCAAAATGTAAATGCCGGCGACATTCGTGGCACGGTTGTGGATAGCTCCGGGGCCAATGTCGCCAATGCGGCGGTTACATTAACCAACAAGAACACCGGTGTCGTTACTCATACCAATTCCGATTCCCGCGGTATTTACGACGTGCCCCAGCTAACACCTGGAGTCTATTCCATCAGCTTCAGCGTTCCGTCGTATAAGACCTTTGTTCAGGATAATGTTCTCTTGCAGAACGAACCCATCACAGTGAATGCCACTCTGCAGATGGGAGCCGTCTCGGAACAGGTCGTCGTTAATTCAAATGCGATTGTTCAGTTGCAAACAGAAGATTCTGCGCAGAACCTCATCCTTGACTCAAAGACAATCGACGCATTGCCGAATGTCGGCTCCGGCAGTGAGGGTTGGTTCAATGAGACCGCGCTCATTCCGGGCGTGAACGGCGGTGGCGGCCAGACTACGAACGGCTCTGGAATTGGCATCAATGGGGGGGAGTCGTATCAAGAAAGCTTCCTGCTGAACGGCGGAACGGCGACCCTCATCGGAAGCCAAAATCCTGATTGGATCATCAATCCGACGGATTTTATCGCCGAAAATGATTTTGATACCCACACGTTCAATGCCAGCTCGGGGAATGGCCAGGCTGTGTTCAATGTAATTACCAAGAGCGGAACGAATCACTTCCATGGATCAGTATATGACTATAACGAAAACGCTTATTTTGGTGCGAGGAACTACTTCTCAAATCCCGCTCAACCTATTCCACCGTTCTCATCTAACGTGATAGGCGGGACGATTGGCGGCCCTATCAAGCGCGATAAGTTGTTTTTCTTTTTTGGTTTCCAGCGATATGTCTATACTGCAGGGAGCCCTGGCTTCGCGGTTGTGCCTACAACCGCCGAGCGCGCCGGCGACTTTTCTGCGCAATTAGCAGCAGGCTGCCCAACGGGCTTTGCAAATGATCCGACATCTGCCGCAGCAATTTGCAATCCGAATCCCGCTCTTGGTGCGGCGTACGCTGGGCAATATGACGATCCGCAGCAGATTTTCAACCCTGCCACGACGGTGACAGTCGGAGGCCAGACGGTAAGACAACCATTTTTAGATAATATGGTGCCATCGACAGATTTTAGCCAGCAAGGACTGAATATTCAGAAGTTCTTCCCAGCTCCAAATGTAAACCAGAATGGCGCAAATCTGGAATATTCGAACCAAACGAGTCAGGTAACATACTGGTATAACGGCAAGGTAGATTACAACCTAAGTAAGAGCCACCATATTAATGCATCTGCAACTTACGGAACTATTAGCTTTCCAAGTGTTACGCCGTATACGCCCATTGGAGAATACACGGAAGAGGGAAATGAGTGGGCACCGCAGATATCAGATACCTGGACGATATCTCCTACCGCGATTAACGAAGCGCGCTTTTCGATGATTCGCTTTTCTGGAAACTGGGTAGGGGGGGACTACGGCAAAGGTTATCCTGCGCAACTTGCTATTCCTAATCCGACATCGGATGTTTTCCCAAATATCAATATTGCAAATATCAGCGGATTCTCTACAGGTCTTAATGCGGTTCTGCATGAAGATGATTTCGTGCCCTCTGATGTCTTTACGGTCATACGAGGCAAGAACATCATTAAGTTCGGTGGCGAATTCGACATCTATCAGGTAAACATTAACTTTGGTGGACAATCTGACGGAAGCTTCAGCTTCAATGGTAGCTCTACGCTCGATCCAAGGGCCGCATCAGCAATGAATCCATCGCCTAGTGTTGGAATCGGCTATGCCGATTTACTTCTAGGCGATGTTTCCAACTATAGTAATTCGATCTCGCCGTTGACGGGCTCGCGGCTCAAATCCACACAGGTGTTTTTTCAAGACGATTACAAGGCCAGTTCCAATTTGACACTTAATTTGGGACTTCGCTACGAGATACAGCCTGGTTGGAAAGAGGCGCACAATGAGCTTTCCGATTTTGATCCTAACCTGATCAACCCTGCGACGGGTACCCTGGGGGCACTTTGGTTTGCTGGCAATAATGGCCGCACTTCAGTCGAAGCCACGCAGTACAACCTGTGGCAACCACGCGTAGGTTTTGCATGGTCTCCCAGAAAGAACCTGGTGGTTCGTGGAGGGTATGGAATCTATACCGAACTGTTTGGTTACAACACGTATGCAGGATCGACTGGTACGGGTTTAACTCAGCAAGTCAGTGTGAATTCGACAGATGGCCTTACGGCAGTCTTCAATCTTGCGCAAGGACCGCCGCCTCTGATTGTGCCGACACCGGAGTCCCTCACACCTTCATTACTTAACGGGCAGCCTGTCTCTTATATCCCGTACCACACTAGGACCCCTTATATTCAGCAGTACCAGTTGGACGTTCAGTACGAGCTCCCTCGCGGGATTGTGCTTGATGCCGCCTATGTTGGCAGTAAAGGCCAGCATATTGCACTCGCCGCCGATTTTAACCAGATACCCGCTGACCTCATTTCCAATTTCACCAATCCTGGGGTGAATATGGCAGTGTATCGGCCCTATCCTCAGTATCAAGGCATCAGCACGACCTTCGGAGGCGGAACATCGCACTACGACTCCTTACAATTAAGAGCGCAAAAGCAATATACCCAAGGGCTGCAGTTTATTGCCAACTTTACCTATTCTCATACTCTCGATGACGGCACGGGCAGTGGTTATGGTGGAGCAGGGGCAGAAGGCTCTGTCTGGCAAAATGGATACTCTCCACGGAGTAGCTATGGGAACTCGCTATTGGATGTTCCCATTACATTCAATGGAGACGTCATCTATGAGCTCCCGTTTGGAAAAGGAAAGGCGTTTCTCAATCGCGGTGGGGTCCTCAACGCTATCATCGGCGGATGGGTGGTCTCTGGGCTCTTTCAGATTCATTCGGGTACACCGTTTACGCCGACTATGTCGAGCAATCTCGACGGGTCTTTGGCAGGCACTTGGTTCCCGAATCGCATCGGGAGTGGCCGGCTTGCCCATCCCTCTATTGCAAAGTGGTTCAATCCAGCAGATTTTGTTCAGCCAGCGGTTGGAACCTATGGTGACTCGGGGAGAAACATTTTGTTTGGACCTTCCTGGAGGCAGCTGGATGTGAGCCTTTCCAAGCATTGGGCGGTGAGAAAGCTCGGGCAGTTAGCGGATATATCAGTCCGAGTGGATTCTTCTGACGTATTCAATCATCCGAATTTTAGCAACCCGAACGCAGTAATCGGGAGCCCGACGGTCGGAGTGATTACCGGTGCAAATACAAGCAGAGCACTCCAGTTCAATGGGAAGTTTACATTTTGAACGATTCCTACCTTTATCTTCAGCGCATCTTTTCATTTATGAAAGGATGCGTTGATCGTTCAAATGGCAATGGTTCCAGCAAGTTGAGTTAATGATTGCTGCAACCGTCGGTTGTCACAATCAGGTTGTTATTAAGCATAGGAATCAATATGAACATAGCCCGCTACACCGTCGTTATTATGCTTCTTTCTACTGCTAGAACATTAAGTTATGCGCAGCTGGGAAGTGCCAAGACGGTCCGGCCTGTCATTCATCAGGTCCCTGCTATTCAAGACGCTGAGACAACACCCCAGCGCGATGCTCGGATGCACTGGTGGAGAGAGGCGCGCTTCGGTATGTTTATCCACTGGGGTCTTTACTCGATTCCGGCCGGCACATGGAATGGTAAGCAAGCTCCAGGCATCGGCGAGTGGATCATGAATACTGAATCGATTCCTGTAGCTCAATACAAGGCGCTCGCTTCCCAGTTCAATCCCACGCGGTTTAGCGCGCACGATATCGTCGCGCTCGCGAAGTCAGCCGGGATGAAATACATCATCATCACAGCGAAGCACCACGACGGTTTTGCCATGTTTGATTCGAAGGCGAACTCGTTCAATATCGTCGATGCAACGCCCTTCCATCGAGACCCGATTCGCGACTTGGCTATTGAGTGCAAGAAGCAAGGTATCAAACTTGGCTTTTACTACTCTCAGGATCAGGATTGGACCGCCCCTGGGGGCGCTGCTTATAAGACGGGCGACCACCAGCCTCCAACCTTCCACTGGGATCCGGCGCAGAATGGCAGCTTCGATACCTACCTTCAGACGAAAGCGATACCACAGATCAAGGAGCTTCTAAATAACTACGGAGAATTTCCCGCCATCGTTTGGTTCGACACTCCTACCAGCGAGATGACACCAGCGCGTGCTGCCGAGATCGTCACCTTGCTCAATCAGCATCCTAACCTTATCTGGAATAATCGGCTGGGAGGAGGTTACGACGGAGATACAGAGACCCCTGAACAACGTATCCCTCCGCAAGGTTTTCCCGGTCGCGATTGGGAATCGTGCATGACAATCAACGATACTTGGGGATATAAATCCTATGACGCAAACTTTAAATCTACTGAGACGCTTTTACATAACCTCATCGATATCGCCAGTAAAGGCGGGAACTACCTTCTGAACATTGGCCCTGATTCTCATGGCATCGTGCCCGGACCGGAGGTGCAGCGCCTTCTAGCAATAGGCAAGTGGTTGTCGGTTAACGGCAAAGCCATCTACGGCACGGGACCCACGCTCTTTGGTGCGGAAGCTGGCGCCTTCAGTTCGACGGAGAAAGACGAAAACGGGAAACCTGTATTCGTTCCAAGTTGGTCCTGGAGATCCACCACAGCGCCCGGGAAGATCTATATAGAGATTTTTCAGTGGCCCAGTGGTTCCTTTCATCTCGATACTCTGCCTCGCAAGATCATTAGTGCCTATCTCCTTGCCGACAAAACTCGCAAACCGTTGCCCATTTCATCTAGCGCTACGGGGATCGACATCCGACTTCCGGCAAGGCCAGTCGACCCCATGGCTACCGTGGTCGTCCTTAATACCGATTAGATTGTCGAAGGCGTTGTCTTGTGATTGTTTGGCGAGAGATCGCTCCGCCCAATTTCCCGAACCGTTTCTAGGAGAGCATAAGTGAATCGTCGGGAGTTCATGATCTCATCGAGTGCCGCGGGATTCGTTCGGCTATGCAACCCACCGCAACTGCTGGTCGAAGTTCCTTCTCCGTTAGGAACGCAAACTTTCACTTGGAGGACTCCGTCGCTTCGTCTTGATTTTTTGGTTGAAGGTGAGAGTCTGCGACAGGGAGCGCTTTTGCCAGCCGATTACAAAATAGACGTCAATCGAGATTCGTTTACGCAATCATACGGCCCAGAGGTAGCTCTTCAATGTACAGGCGAGAATTCGATCGATGCAGCTATGAAGCAGGCGGTGGGAAATCCAGGACTTCGACTGAAGTACATGGGCAAGCGCGAGGAGGATTTGCTACTTGTTCTTGAACATGCAGATGATCAAACAGGCCTAAAGGTTGAATCCTTCTATCAGACATTTGCCAATTCACCCGTGTTGCGACGACATACACGCGTTTCAAATACGGGCACTGCGGCAGTCGGTATCGAATTCCTCAGCTCTGCGATGCTGCATGGATTGGCAGATCCATTTCGATATAACAACCAACTGAGAATTCATCTCGCATATAACAGTTGGATGTCAGAGGGACAGTGGCACACGCTGCGACCATCTGACATGGGCTTTGTTGAAAATGAGCGTGCGAGTTGGTCAGAGGCCGCGGCCGATGGGATCGGTACATGGTCAACTGAAAAATACCTGGCTATGGCGGGGGTCGAAAACAAAGAACTAGGTCTGACTACATTCTGGCAGATCGAGCACAATGGCTCTTGGCATTGGGAAATATCGAACGCCTCTTCCCGCGGCAACCTGGCGGACGATGTATACGGCTATCTAGGAGGCCCCGATGCTCTACATGCTCAGGCGTGGAAACAGCTTGAGCCTGGCGCGGTATATGAGACGGTTCCGGTAGCGGTCGGATGCGTTCGCGGCGGCTTTGAGGAAATGGTTACCGCACTCACTCAGTATCGAAGAAGTGATTGTGTGCGACCACGGCCTGATCGCAACCGCAGTTGTCCGATCATATTTAATGATTATATGAATTGTCTTGAGGGTGATCCAACCGAGGAGAAGGAGAGGCCGCTCATTGCTGCTGCAGCTGCAATGGGTTGCGAGTACTTTGTAATCGATGCGGGTTGGTATGCAGAGAGGAATGAGAATTGGAGTGAGACGGTCGGGCTTTGGCAGCCGGCGCAAAGCCGCTGGCCAAAGGGGCTAAAGTACACGCTTGATCAGATTCGCGCTGCTGGTATGACTCCTGGGTTGTGGCTTGAGCCAGAGGTGGCGGGCATGCATTCCTCACTGGCGCAAAAGCCTGACAGCTGGTTTTTCATGAGGCACGGTCGGCGTGTGATCAAAAATTCACGTTTATTGCTCGATTTTCGACATCCGGACGTTTGCGCATATCTGAATGGCGTGCTGCATCGTCTGGTCAAGGATTACGGCGCCGGATATATCAAGATGGATTACAACACCGATGGCCTGGAGGGAACTGAAACCGATGCAGAAAGCTTTGGGCAAGGTTTGCTGGAGCATAATCGGGCGCTCCTTGCATGGCTTGACGCGGTACTGGAACGATATCCGGAGCTAATCATCGAGAACTGCGGGAGTGGTGGTGGGCGTATGGATTACGCAATGTTGTCGCGGCTACAGTTGCAATCCTGCAGTGACCAAGAAGAATACTTAAACTTCCCGGCAATTGCGACGGGAGCCTCGGCGGCAGTACTTCCTGAGCAGCTTGCGGTTTGGTCCTATCCTACAGAGCAATCCACTGCCGAGGCGGCAAGCTTCAATATGGTGAACGCTATGCTGCTTCGTGTCCATCAGAGCGGACACTTGGCCCAACTCACTCCCGAAGCAAAGGAGCAAGTGAAACAGGGGCTCTTTGTGTATAAGTCCAGGATTCGGATGCATATTGCAAATGCCACGCCTTTTTATCCTCTCGGTATGCCCGATGTCACAGACCGCCAAACGCCGGTTGCATTAGGTATGCGTGGTCCGGGAGCCACGTTTATGGCAGTATGGCGACTCGGTGGGATCAACGAAGTGCAAATACCATCTCTTGCACATGAAGTTGAGCTGCTCTATCCCATGAACCTTGGCATATCCGTTCGACAAGGAAAAGGAAAAGTCATTATGCGATTCCCTAAGCCGCAGATGGGATGTATCTTGTCGCTTCGCACATAAATTTCAGGTGCTGGAACTCGCGTAAACGGCATGTTTCTAGCGCAACAAATATGGAAAGAGAAAGAAAATATGAAAAGACCGGGCGGAAAGCCCCTATATCTTGCCCTAGCCTGCACGAGTTTTATATGGCATGTGAGTGTTCGTGCTCAATCGCAGTCTGCTTCTGATACAGCTTGGGATAATGGAAAATTTCATATTGACGTGGCTGGTGTCATAAGCCGTTCGAATATCGTTTTGGACGCGCCGAATATTCAGGCCAGAGAGGCCATGCCACTTGGGAATGGCAGTCTAGGAGCTGCTGTCTGGTCTGCAAATGGATTTACTGCACAACTGAACCGCGCCGATACTTTGCCTTATCGCTACTCTTTGGGACAGGTGGAAATCCCGGGACTAATACCTTTGACGAATGCGAGAGACTATTCTGGGCGCCTTGATCTTTACAGTGGAGAATTTCGAGAGAGCGGCGGTGGGATGACAGCTACCGTCTATATGCAACCCCATACAGACACGATGATCGTTGATGTGACGGGTGCGGACCCGGATCATGCTCAGACCGCCAAGTTAGACCTCTGGCCACCACGCAGTCCGCACGCATCGGCTGCAGGCAAAACGGGCATACTCTCTCAAGTGTGGAATGATAATAAAGCTCCAGGCGCTTCAGGACTATCTTTTGGCACACTCTCAGCCATAACGGCGGAGGGCCGAGGTCTCTCCGTCACGATTACAGATCCACGCACGATCACACTTTCCTTCGAGCCGTATCCCGATGGCCATTTCCGAATCATCATTGCAGGACCGCATTACGACGGGAGCCAGATTGAGCAGGATGCTGTCACTCCGGCGCTAGTACAGACGAATGAAGGCGAGCATAAGCGTTGGTGGCATGCCTTCTGGCACAGGGCCGCAACGATAAAAATTACTTCAGCAGATGGAGTTGGAGCCTATATGGAGAATCTCCGAAATATCTATCTGTACGCGGCTGCTGCTGAAAAGGGAAAGGAGTACCCTGGCACCCAAGCCGGGGTCGCAGATATGCTTTCCTCTGGCAGAGATGCTCATCACTGGGATTCATCTGCGTTTTGGCATTGGAACCTAAGAATGCAGGTAGCGGCAAATCTTGGCGCGGGGTTGTCAGAGCTGAATGCTCCGTACTTCAATCTCTACAGAGAAAATCTCGCGAACATAGAAGACTGGACAAAAAAGCATATGCTTAGGCGCCCAGGCGCTTGTATTGCGGAAACCATGCGTTTCAACGGGCAGGGAGTCGAATACGAACCAAGCTGGCCGCCCAATCAGCCGTCTCTTCAGGTAGCCTACGACTGCGACGCACAATTCCAGCCCTATGCGAACTCGCGCACAGTCTCAACAGGAGCGGAGGTATCGCTATGGGTATGGCAACAGTATCTGGCGACCAATGATCGAAGCTTTCTTATCAGTAACTATCCGATAATGGCGGCTTCGGCGCGATTTCTTCTTGCGTATCAAAAAGTCGGCCCTGACGGACTCTTGCATACGGGCCCGTCCAATGCACATGAGACTCAGTGGGATGTGACCGATCCAACCACCGATATTGCCGCGTGCCTAGCTTTGTACCCGGCGACGATTCAGGCAGCCAACCTTCTCGGCAAGGACGCTGACCTCGTTGAACAGCTCAAAGCGGCGTTGCTGAAAATTCCTCCTTATCCACGTGCGCAAGTGACGAGCCCGCAGACCTTAGTAAAACCTGCGGCAGACGCTGAGGGACAGGATATGATCGTGGATTCTTACCTTCCAGCCACAATCAACCATAACAACGAAAATATTGGCCTTGAGCCAGTGTGGCCGTACAATCTCATCGGCCCAGAATCACTCCTGTTCCCTCTCGCACTGCGTACGTATACTCATCGTCCATATCCTGCAACAGCAGATTGGAGCTACGACCCCATTCAGGCTGCACGGCTCGGCTTGGGTAAGGAGGTTGGAGAAACGTTAGCTGCGATCACTGAGAAGTATCAAGACTCGATCAATGGTTTCGCCAATTGGGACCAACAGTATGGCGAGTTCTATGTTGAATTGGGTGGTATTGTCGCAACCTCTCTTCAGGAAGCACTGGTCCAGGATTACGACGGCCTTATCCGAGTCGCACCTGCTACACCTCCAGGGTGGGATTTCGATGGCAGCGCGTATATTCGCGGAAAAACGAAGGTGGACGTGCAGGTGAGACACGGCGTCCCGACAACTGTTGCCATTGAAGCGGGTACGACTCAAAGGTTGAAGATTCGCAATCCATGGCCAAATGAAAAGATCGAGATTCTGTCCGGAAGCGGCGTGCGAACGGAGAATCATGCAATGGGCTCAATAGTGACATTCAAAGCAGTTGCGGGAAGTAGCTACCTTATGAAGAGAGCCGAAGCACAAGCAACCACTTTACGCTTTGTACCTGTGACAGGTCTACCGGCGCATTCACCGAAAAAGCTGGGGAGAGCTCAAATTGGTCTTTTCGGCCGAAGCCAATAAACGCGAGAACCTTGTTGCACCATTGAAAATCGACTGCGACCTCTACGTCACTTCGCTTTCCAGAAGCCTTCTAGTATAGAACCTAAGCTGCTTTGTTCTTCGACCACAAGCCCGAGACTTGCTATGTTCCCTCGAAATCCAATCAAATTCATATTGTCACGCACGAGGCAATTATTCGTCATCGTGTTTGCGCCTGTATTATTCCCAACCTTCATGCAAGCTGCAGCTCATGCCCGTTCTGAGCCGATACAACATGCGACGAACACTTTCTTTGTCTCACCTATGGGAGACGACGATAACCGAGGCACCAAAGACTCCCCATTCCATACCATTCAGAAAGCTCGCGATACCGTAGCGAGTCGTACCGGACTCATGCAGAAGGACATTTATATCTACCTTCGCGGCGGTGTCTACCTTATTACTGCTCCAATTACATTCACTCCAGCCGACTCTGGCACCAACGGCCACACTATTCACTATCTCGCTTATAAGAATGAAAGGCCAATGGTCAGCGGCGGAAGACAGATCACCGGCTGGACTAAATATGACGGTAACATTTACAAGGCAAGCCTCGATAGGCCGGAAAAGCTGCGGCAGCTTTATGTTAATGGTCAGCGATCGTCTATGGCTCGTGGCAAAGATTTTATCTATAGCTCAGAGATTCAAGGTGTCGGCACTTTCAGAATAGAGGGTACTGAACCGTGGGCGTTGACATCCGGCACACGCTTCACCGGATTTACATTCAGCAAAGATAACCTAGGGCAATATAAAAATCCTGGAGATGTAGAATTGACCAGCAAAGCTGGCTTTGGATATCACATCGTTAGTCTCAACAATATTGAGATGCTAGGTACAAAATCTATTGCGATCCTTCAGGAACCGATCGGTGCTATTGCGCAATCTATACCTCAGTATGGATGCGCGTTCATCAGCAATAAACCGGAACTTAAAGCTGTTTCCCAATTCCATTTCCAGAATGCTCTCGAACTGTTGACCACCGAAGGCGAGTTCTATTTCGACCGGCATAGTAAGACCCTCTACTATTACAAGCGCGCTAGCGAGGACATGAATACCGCGGTAGTGATTGCTCCGCTTTCGGAGGGTTTGATGATCTTAAAGGGCTCGTCAACGGAGCATCGAGTTGCTAATGTTGAATTTCGCGGAATTACATTTGCTTATTCGCATTATTCTCTAATGAACGTCGGTGGCTCCTATGGAGACACCACCGTACAATCAATTGCTTTATATACGAAATACAGTGACGCCGGAGTAAATCACACAATAAAATATCTCGATAACACTTTGCAAAGAGCGGCCGTTGAATGCGAGAACTCTAAAAATATTGACTTTGTCGGTGATATCTTTGAACACATTGGCGCGGTTGGCCTATCCCTTGGTAATGACTCAAGCAACTCAAGCGTTATTGGGTCGGTATTTTATGACATAGGTAGTTCGGCCATCAACATTGGGGATCCGAGAAATGTTTACATTGATGATGGTGATTTTCCTCCTGGGGTAGAAGGTGTTCCGACCAATAATGTTGTTCAGAATAACTCGCTAAGAAATTTGGCTGTGGAATCCTTGCAAGCGCCGGCTGTTTCCATCTTTTACACAAAAGATCTTAACCTCTCTCATAATGAGATATCCGTTGCACCCTATACAGGCATAAGTGTCGGATGGGGATGGACATCTTTCACACGGATTACTAAACCCAATAGTTTTAGTCAATCCAGCGCAGGCAATAAAATTGATTACAACAGGATTTCCAATGTCATGTTATGGATGCATGATGGGGCCGGTATCTATGTACTCGGAGAGCAACCCGATTCAGAGATAGTAGGAAACTACTTTGGCAATATTGGCGGGTTTTCACAGGGATCAGCAATCTACCTTGACCAGGGTAGTCGATTCCTAGCAATTACGAACAACTTCAGCGATGATCCCAATGGCTGGTTTTTTGTTTGGGGCAAGGCCGCCCAAGTCTACAATATATCGTCGTCAAATAACTATAGCTCCGTGGTCAGAGGTAACGAAGCCGATAATCTTAATGACTCGCCGAACTTCAAGAACGCAAGATCAAAGCCTACTGATTTGGACCGAAAGAACAGGACCCATGCGGGTCTTGAGCGCCGCTTCAGGAAATTGCGGGAGGAAGAATGGGGTCCTTAGACTTCTCACGCTGCCTGCCAGGGAGGTCTGCTTGTGTGATGACGGCTATCTACAGCAGGATAGGCGGTAGGAACAGCTTCGTTAGATTTATTATGGACGGCGAGCAGCGCCAGTGTTTTCTGTTCGCGCCGATGCTCACGTCTTTCCAGCCGATCCTGGTCTAATTACTCTGCCCTAGTCGCAACTCCTTCGGTCGCGTCCCGGGTTGAAGGCCTTCGGTCCCTGTTGCGGAGGTGTTGCTATCTCTTTCCATGGTAGGCTTCATCGTTGCCGACCCGAATAGTCAAGCAAGTGGTATCGATGATCGGCTGTTCGTACCACTGATTCCAGGTTGCGTCAGATGCCAACGTCGCTGAGACAAGACCCTATAATGAATCACATGTCGGTACAAACCTGATTTGGTCCCTTTGCCCCTAGTCGGCTGATGTAGTAGCGTTTATTGCGCTCCAGTTCTGTAGCCAAGTGTAAATTTAGATTAGCTATGCAGGATAAGTATGCCTAAGAATCGAACCGTAGGATCTTTAGCAAAGTCGACGAAGACGCTAACCTATGCGACCCCCGCCCTAGACAAAGGGCTTGATATTATTGAGCTGTTGGCGCATCAATCCGCTGGTCTGACAAAGAGTCAGTTGGCCCGTGAGTTGAAGCGGACCATATCGGAAATCTTTCGCATGTTGCTATGCCTGGAGCGGCGTGGTTATATCGCACAAGTCGAGGAGGAGCGATATTCCCTAACCTTAAAGATGTTCAAGCTGGTGCAGGAACATCCGCCCACCGAACGCTTGATCGTCGATGCGCTTCCTGTTATGAATCGACTGGCCCATGTCACCTTGCAGTCTTGCCATATGGGCGTGCTGGAGGGGAGCCGCGTGGTCTTTCTGGCGCAGGTCAACGCCCCGACGGATCTGGGCTTTTTCGTGAAATTGGGATCAACCGTCGACATTATGGAATCCGGGAGCGGATACGTCATCCTTGCCCACCAGGTGGCAGCTCAGCGCGAGCGAACATTAGCGGAGTGGAGCCGGGAGACAGGTAAGAAGCCCCCTCGCGACCTTGAGGCGCATCTTGAGCGCATTCGCAAGGCGGGTTATGAGAAGCGAGCGAGCTATTTGGTTAAAGGCATCGTTAATATCAGCTTTCCGATCTTCGACGATAGGGGTTCGCCTCTTGGAGCGTTGACTGTGCCCCATATTCAATACAACGAATCAACAAAACGCAGTATCCAGGTGATCAAGCTTTTGCGCGAAGCTGCGGAGCAGATTACATTGTCTATTGGCGGCAAGCGCCCGGTCGGATGACGGTGAACTTAGATTGGCAGGGGAATGGTGAGTGCTTTGGTGCTGGATCGGGCGTTCAGGCTGTAGATTGCGACGACAAGGTAGCAGGCTGAAACTACCGTGTATCCCAATGCATAGCTTCCGGAATGCTTGGCGACTAGTCCGAGAATAGGGGGAATCATTCCGGCACCGACGACAGACATCACGATCAAAGAGCCTCCCAACTTTGTGTTTGGACCAAGACCCTTGATGCCCATTGCGAATATGGTGGGAAACATAATCGACATAAAGAAGCTCGTGAGCAGAATTGCGCCTGCACCAAGGCCTCCGGGGTGAAGAATGGTGACCGTGAGCAGCAGAATATTGATGCTGGCGTACGCACCCATCATGCGGCCGGGATTGAACCAACGCATCAGGCCGGTGGAGGTCAAACGGCCGATTGCGAGCGCGACTAGATTACCTGTCAGCAATAAACCGGCGGTTCGTTCACTGGAGTGGGTGTACTGCCTCACATAAGGAATGAACGCAGACCATGTACTGACTTGTGCGCCACAGTAACAAAACTGCGCCAGGATCGACGCACGAAGTCTTGGCACGCGTAGCAACGAGATGATCTGACGAAGGAGAGGACCAGCCTGCTTCGTTCCGTGCCCTTGGGGCGCATTGGGAAATTTTGTGAATCCGATGATGACCGCAAGTAGAAAGACAGCGCAGCCGAGCGAAACGTATGTGGGAACCACACGCATGATTTCGCCGTGAAGATAGCCGGCATATGTGCCTTGAGATTTCATCAACGTAGCCTTCGAGGCTGAAAGCTCAATGCCTGAAAAGATGAAGAAAGTACCAATTAGGACACCGGTGATTGTGCCTGGTGGGTTGAATGCCTGGGAAAAATTCAGGCGCCGTTCGGAGGTAGCAGAAGGTCCTGATTCGGCGATGAATGGGTTGGCAGCTGTCTCGAGTGTGGCTGAACCACAACCAACGACAAATAATGCAGCCAGCATTAGCCAGTACCGGCCTATCACTGCGGCAGGCCAAAACATTAGAGTGCCTGATCCAAATAGACATAAGCCGGCGAGGATGCCGAATTTGTAACCCCATCGGCGCATGCAGATCGCGGCCGGGAGAGCCATGCAGAAGTAACCAAGGAAAACGGCTGTCTGTACAAGCTGTGCCTGCACTGGTGAGAGTTCAAAAGACTTCCTAAACTGCTGCACCAAAATGTCGGTCAGATTGTTCGACATTCCCCAAATAAAAAACAGTACGGTGACGAGGATGAAGGGAAGCAAATGACCACGTGGAAAAAGATCCGACCTCGGATCATTTGCACTTTGAGAGTTTGCAGGCGATGGTTTGTCGATCGCACTATTCAAGATGAAACCCCAAGGTCAGCCGAGAGGCGATAAAACTCTATAGCGTTCTCGCCGAAGATGAGCCGAACCTCATCCTGGTTGAAGTCAGCAAAGTAGCGCGCGAGTAGATCCCACCATTGTGAATAGGCAGAAGCCACTAGACACACCGGCCAGTCGGATCCGGCGAGAAGTCGATTCGGCCCGAAGGCCTCCACGCATACATCTAGATAGGGACACAACGATTCCAGCGTCCAATGCTGCCAATTGGCTTCCGTCACAAGGCCCGAGACCTTACAGAACACATTTGGACGACGCGCCAACTCAAGAAGACGCGTCTTCCACGGTTCGAGTTCGTCTTTAGAAATCTTCGGTTTCGCCGCGTGATCGAGAACAAATCGTTGGTAAGGGTGTTGGTCCACGAGGCGTGTCGCTTCTATTAACTGCCGTGCCTGGATGAGGATATCGTATGTCAGACTAAGACTCGTGAGTTGTCTGACGCCGCGATTAAACTCTGACCGGTCAAGATATCCATCGGGCTTTGTCTGAACGATCTCACGTATACCGACGAGTTTGGCGGCATCGTCGAAACTATTCAAGATTTCTGCAAGGTTGTTCGCTCCAAGGGGAGCCCAGCCCACAACTCCTCGTATGATCGGCGCAGACCGTGCGCATTCCAGTAGCCAGCGTGTCTCTACGAGAGATTCACGCGCTTGCACGGCAACGGTGCCATCTATTTTAGCCGTCAGCAACTCTCGGTGAAGTTCGTTCACCAGGAAGTCGCGGCGTAGAGTAGCCATATCTTCGTCGATCCAGCTAAACTCCGCCGGGTGATAGTGCCAAAGATGGTGGTGCGCGTCGATTCTTAGCGGAAGCAACGACATCGTTGACTTATGAGACGAAGATGTCTGAAACGGATTATTCATGAGGCTTTGCGTGCCTAAGCCGATTCAAGGATAATGTTTGAGTATGGAGTCGTATCTGCGGTACGAATGAGTCCAATTGCAGAGGGCACCCGGCGTTTGAATTCGATATGCGTTTCAAATTCAATTGAAGGCAGTAGCATCTTGAATGCGTTTAGGGTCGTCGGCGCGACCCATTCACGGAATTCAATCGCCATCCAGGCTTTGCCTATGACGAAGTTCGCGGTCACTGCGTTGAGAACATTAAGCACCGTTGGAATGTCATCGACCAGAGAAAGATCGACGGTTTCAATCTGAGGCCAGAAAGGGAAGCCGCGGTCAGCGATGACCAACGTGTTGGTATGACGGACACGACTGAGCAAGGAGTTGATCTGCGGGTTGAGAATGCCGGTTTTGAGCATGGCTTTTTACGAATGTTAGTCGATGAAACGTGTACGGTTGCGCAACCTTCCAATCCGTTCAATATCGATGATCATCTCTTCACCGTCGCGTAGCCAGCGTTGCGGGGTACGACCGAGTCCGACCCCTGGCGGCGTGCCGGTACTGATAATGTCTCCAGGGCAGAGTGGAACGATACTTGAGAGATAGGCGATGAGATTGGGGATCCGGAAAATGAGGTCGCGAGTGTTTGCTGACTGCATAACTTCACCGCTGAGGGTCAGCCGTATATCAAGTTGGTGAGGGTCTGGTACTTCATCGCGAGTTGTAATGGATGGTCCCATCGGGGTAAATGTGGGGAAACTCTTTCCCATTGTCCATTGAGAAGTTGAAAGCTGTACACCGCGGGCACTCACATCATTGATGATGGTGTATCCGAAGACATGTTGCTCCCAGTCGTTAGGTCCGATGCGATAACCAGCTTTACCTATGACTACGGCGAGTTCGGCTTCATAGTCTGGATCAGTTGCTTCGGGCGGTAAGAGCACATCGGCTTCCGGGCCTACGATCGAAGAGGCAAGTTTCATAAACACGGTAGGAACAGACTGTACCACCATCCTCGATTCAGCCGCGTGTTCTCGGTAGTTTAGACCAATGCCAAAGATTCGGGGAGGCCTTTGCAGAGGGGCCATCAATGTAATCTCATCCGCAGGAATTGGGTTTCCCTCGAATACAGGTAATGCAGCACCGCTTATGATGTGTGCGAGTACATCATCCTCTTGTGAATGACGAAGCGGCTGGACCAACTGATCCTGCAATAATCCACCATGAATCATTCCGTCGTTATGCGTGAATGAAACTAATTTCATCCGACTGTTCCCTCCAAACTTCTCCATTGGGATATTCAAACCGTTCAAGTGATGCAGGGAGGATTTCACAACTGTAGCCGGACTCTTGAGGCACCATGTAATGACCTCTTCGAATCGTCACAGGGTACCGAAAGTGCTCATGGAGATGGTCTACAAATTCGATCACGCGATCCTCCAAAGTACAGGACACGCCAAGAAAATCAAAGATCGCGAGATGCTGCACATATTCACATAGCCCAACCCCACCTGCGTGGGGACAAACTGGGATGCCAAACTTTGCTGCCATGAGAAGAATAGCCAGGTTTTCATTGATTCCGGCAACACGGCAGCTGTCAATCTGACAAACATCGATGGCCTGAGCCTGAAATAGCTGTTTGAACATGATGCTATTGTGGCAATGCTCCCCGGAGGCGATGCGTACGGGGGTAGCCTCGCGACGGATGCGCGCGTGCCCCAGGATATCGTCCGGGCTGGTCGGTTCTTCCATCCAATACGGCTTGAGTTGGCCCAGCAGGAGTGTGCGTTGAATCGCTTCCTCAACTCCCCATTTCTGGTTGGCATCCACCATCATCTGACAATCCCATCCGATTGCCTCGCGCATGAGCTGCCCACGCCGCAGATCGTCCTCCGGAGTGCCTCCCACCTTAAGTTTGAAGCCAGTCCATCCATCAGCAAGGCCCTCGCGGCAAAGCTGCCGAATCTTCTCATCACTAAACCCGAACCAGCCAGCTGAAGTTGTATATGCTGGATAACCGCGAGCTTCCAAGATGGACAAACGCTCAGCTTGCTGATGCTTGCCTGCTCGTAGAATGTCGAGTGCTTCCGAGGGCGAGATTGCGTCGGCAATATAACGAAAGTCGACAGCGGCTACGATTTGCTCCGGGGTCATCTCTGCAAGCAGTCGCCAAATCGGCTTGTCTTCAGCCTTGGCATATAGGTCCCAAACCGCGTTTATCAGAGCACCGCACGCAAGATGAATGACGCCCTTTTCTGGACCCAACCATCGGAATTGCATGTCTCCAGTCAATAGAAGGTAAAACCCATTGAGATCAGCGGTAATGGATTGCAGCGTGCGGTTCCGAACAAATCTCGAAAGATACTCAATTGCGCTGACGCAAAGTTCCGTCCCGCGACCAAGCGTGAATGTGAGAGCGTGGCCCTCGAGGCCTGTATCCGTCTCGAGAATGCAGTAGGCGGCTGAGTAGTCAGGGTCTTTGTTGACCGCGTCTGACCCGATAGACTCACGCGACGTTGGGAAGCGTAGATCGATGACTCGCACGTTGGTTATGGTGATTGGTTTCAAAGCTTCCTCGATGTTTCAAAGGCTTCGGGTCGTTTTTCTCAAACCGCTTTGCTCTCAATGTTTGACAGCAAAGCAAGTGTAGTTATGTCGTCATGTTTCGTCAATGAAACATTACGTGCATGGGGAAATATGTAAGGTTGCCCATCCACCCGGCTTCGTGCGCATTCTTTTACAAGTGCCATACAAGTTTCATATTTGACAAGCCTATGACGAGGACGGTAAAACTCAGAACGATGGTCCAAGTGGTATATGGGGGAATTTCGCCGGTGTTTGAACTGACAGGGAAGCGCGCGGTAGTGACCGGTGCCGCCAGCGGGATAGGTTTCGCTATAAGCGAGCTGTTCGCCTCTCAAGGAGCGAATGTTGTCTTGGTTGATCTTGATTCAGAGAGATTGAACATTGCCGCGACAGCGATCAGGGAAAAAACTGGAGCGGCCACTTCAAGCCTCGCCTGCGATGTCGGTTCACAAGAGAGCGTTGGAAAAGCGTTTTCCCAAATTGTGGGGCCTGTCGATATCCTGGTCAATTGCGCAGGTCTGGCGCATGTCGGGAATCTGCAATCTACCTCTCTTGAAGACTTCGAGCGGCTTTTTTCAGTCAATGTCCGGGGCACATACCTCTGTATGCGGGCTGCGATTAAGACGATGCTCGAAACGAGTTGTGGGACCATTCTTAATCTAGCGTCCATTGCAGCTACGGCGGGCCTTTCGGACCGCTTTGCCTACTCAATGACGAAGGGCGCCGTGCTTTCTATGACACTTTCAGTGGCCAAAGACTACA
Source organism: Granulicella sp. L46 (assembly GCF_009765785.1). Lineage (GTDB taxonomy): Bacteria > Acidobacteriota > Terriglobia > Terriglobales > Acidobacteriaceae > Granulicella. The sequence goes on along the minus strand of NZ_LMUT01000002.1, from coordinate 9,697 downwards.
TCGCGCAAGGAATTCGATGCAATTGCATCTCGCCGGCGCGCGTGCACACTCCATTCGTCGACGGCTTCCTTGCGAAGAACTATCCGGGCGAAGAAGCCGAAAAGATGAAGGCCCTCGGTCAGTCGCAGCCGATAGGACGTATGGGCACTCCTGATGAAATTGCTATGCTGGCCCTGTATCTATGCTCCGATGCGTCCTCCTTCGTTACAGGAGTCGACTATCCAATCGATGGCGGATTTTTCAACCTGCGTTGAATTACTTTTGCGGAGAGACTGTGGACCTGGGACTCAAAGATCGTGTCATTGTCGTCACTGGCGGCGGTGCCGGTATTGGAGAGGCCATTACCCGCGCCTGCATTGACGAGGGGGCTGTTGTTGTCATCGTGAGCCGAGCCTCAGAGAATGTTAAGCATTTTCTGAATGAGATGAAGGAACAGAGCCGATGTAACTTCATCGAAGCACAACTTGCAGACGCAGAGCATTGTCGTCATGCAGTGGAACACATTCAACAAAAGCATGGCCGCATTGATGGACTTGTAAATAACGCTGGCGCAAATGATGGGATCGGGCTTGCTGATGGCAATCCAGAGCGTTTCCTCGAAAGCCTGCGTCAGAACCTCGTTCACTACTACTCAATGGCACACTTTGCGTTGCCGATGTTGAAGGAAGCACGTGGAGCGATCGTCAATATCAGCTCTAAGGTCGCGCTTACGGGGCAAGGCGGAACATCGGCCTATGCCGCGGCTAAGGGCGCTCAGCTCGCGCTGACACGAGAGTGGGCTGCTGAGCTTCTCCCGTTTGGCATCCGGGTCAACAGCATCTTACCTGCCGAGGTTCTCACGCCTCTCTATAAGAGGTGGCTGGAGAGCCAGGACAAACCGTCGGACGCCCTTAAGGCAATCAGTGATCGGATTCCATTAGGCCGGCGTATGACCGAGGGATCGGAAATCGCCGCCATGGCAGTCTTCCTGCTTTCATCAAAACAGTCCGGACACACTACGGCACAACATCTTGTTGTCGACGGCGGATATACCCATCTCGATCGCACCCTCACGTAATCATGCGCGATTCTGATCGATAGAGGAAGGGTGCGATCTGCAAAACCTCCGTCGTTGGGAGGTGCGATATCAAAGGAGAGATCTTTGCGAATCGCGCTCTTTGTTGCCTGTTATAACGACACGCTCTTCCCGGAAACGGGTATAGCAGTGACGCGCGTATTGGAGCGCCTCGGGCACACCATCGAATTTCCTATCGAACAAACTTGCTGCGGCCAGATGCATCACAACACCGGCTATCAGAAGGATGCTGTGCCACTTGTGCGTCGCTTCGTTTCTATCTTCCGGGACGCAGAGATTGTCTGTGTACCTTCGGCTTCATGCGTTGCGATGATTCGGGAACACTACGAATTGATCGCGCAACAGGAGCATGATCCGGATTTCGCGCGTGAAGTTCGCAATCTGCTTCCACGCATCTTTGAGTTTTCCGAACTGCTGGTGGAGCGCCTTGGGGTTGATGATGTTGGAGCCACGTTCCCCCATAGCGTAACGTATCACCCCTCCTGCCATTCTTTGCGAATGTTGAATGTGGGCGATGGCCCTTATCGGCTCCTTCGGCAGGTACGAAAACTTGAATTGGTCGACTTGCCTAATCAGGATCAATGTTGTGGATTTGGCGGCACTTTCGCTATTAAGAATGCGGACGTCTCGGCCGCCATGCTATCCGAAAAAAACAGAGAAGTTTTGGAAACTGGAGCAGCGGTCATCACAGCACTCGACAATTCCTGCCTGATGCAAATCTATGGAGGACTTCATCGGCAGGGCTCCTCAGTGCGGGCCATGCACCTAGCTGAAATACTGTCGTCTTCTGAGGTGGACAGATGAGCGTACGAGTCGGTAAGACCGATCGAGCTTCGTCATTCCCTGTGGCGGCCAAAGCCGCACTCAGAAACGATCAGCTCCGCCGCAATGTAAGAAACGCGACGGACATCATCCGGGCGAAACGTGCCTTGCGTATTGATGAGATGCCAGACTGGGAGCAATTGCGACAAGCGGCGAGTGATATCAAGATGCACACACTCGCCCATCTCGATTACTACCTAGAACAATTTGAACGAAACTGTGAGCAGGCTGGAGGAAAGGTCCACTGGGCGCGAGATGCCGATGAGGCCAACACAATCGCCGCTGCATTGATCAAGCAATACAGCGGAGATCAGCCGGCTGAGGTCATCAAGGTTAAGACGATGACCTCGGATGAGATCCAGATGAATGTGGCCCTCGAACACGCCGGCATTCGAGCCTATGAGACGGATCTCGCCGATATGATCGTCCAGATGAGCAGCGATGAGCCTTCGCATATCGTTGTCCCTGCGCTGCATAAGAACCGTTTTGAAGTACGTGAGATATTCCGCGAGCAGATGGGGCTTGTCGACCTTGGAGATCAGCCCGCTGATCTGACCGATGCTGCTCGTAGCTATCTACGCGAGAAGTTTCTGCGTATAAAGATCGGCATCAGCGGGGCAAACTTCGCCATTGCTGAAACCGGTTCTGTTTGTGTCGTCGAGTCAGAGGGCAACGGCCGAATGTGTGTCACGATGCCGAATGTTCTGATCAGCTTAATCGGCATAGAAAAGGTGATTCCCACTTTCCAGGATCTTGAAGTCTTTCTGCAGCTTCTTCCACGCTCCGCTACAGGAGAGCGCATGAATCCGTACAACTCCTTTTGGGCCGGAGTCGAACCGGGCGATGGGCCGACGGCGTTCCATATCATCTTGCTCGACAACGGGCGCACAGCTCTTCTCAAAGACGAGCGCGAACGCGAGACATTGGACTGCATACGCTGCGGCGCCTGCCTGAATGCGTGTCCCGTCTACAGAGAGACTGGAGGCCACGCCTATGGCAGCATCTACTCTGGCCCCATTGGTGCAATTCTTTCCCCGCAGTTGCAATCTTTAGAGCACTCTCGCTCACTTCCGTATGCCTCGACGCTTTGTGGCGCCTGTTATGAAGTTTGTCCGGTTAAGATCAATATTCCAGAAATCCTGATTCACTTGCGAGGCAAGATCGTTCGCGAAGAGCAGGCGACCCTTCGTGGCAGCCTATCAGCGGAATGTTTAGCGATGCGGGCGATGGGTACGATCTTTTTGAGTCATCGTCGTTATGAGTCTGCACAGCGTCTTGCGAGGCTAGGGCAAAAGATTTTCGAGCGGAACGGGCAGCTCACAAACCTCCCGGGGCTTGCCGGCGCATGGACAGAGTTTCGGGATCTCAGGCCTCTCCCTAAGCAAAGTTTTCGAGACTGGTGGAAGACACGAGTTGAAGCTGCCGTTTCGAGTGAGGAGGCATCATGAGCCTCCCTCTTACCGCACGCGAGGAGATTCTGGCGCGCATTCGCGCCGCACTTCCTGATCTCAAGGTCCCGGTCGAGACATCCCACGCAAGTATTACCCGCTCGTATGGTCGCTGCTCCAGCCTTGATCGAGGAGGTTGCCTGCAACTGTTTATCGACAGACTTATCGACTACGACACGAAGGTGATCGAGCTGACCGATGAGACCGAACTTCCCGCAGCCGTTCAGCAGGCACTGCAGGATGCAGGTGAAGATCGCCTGCTGGTCCCTTCTGGTCCGCTCCAGACGCTCGCTCCGGAAAACGTGAATGTCTACGTTGATCACGGTCTCACCACTCCAGAGCTTGATCGCGCGCAGGCCGTATTGACGACATGCGAAGCCGCGGTAGCTTCCACCGGAACCATCTTCCTTGTCCATGGCGGAGATCAGGGGCGTCGCGCTCTTACCTTGCTGCCAGATCATCACATCTGCATCGTATGTCGCGATCAGGTTTATGGATCGCTCCCAGAGGCGCTCGCTGCAATAAGATCGCAAAGTGCCAGACTGATCACCAGCATTAGCGGGCCCTCCGCTACGTCAGATATTGAGATGGTTCGTATTCGCGGGGTGCATGGTCCACGCCGCCTCACGGTTTTACTGTATGGCGATTTGTAAGTTCGTGAACCATAGCGCAATGCTGTAGGGACGCCAGTAGTCATGATTGAGCGAAGGGCCAACCCGTCGCATCGATTTAGGTCGGAGTGGCCAATTACATTTATTGGCGCGGCTGCGCTAATGAGCAGCACCAATATCAGAAAAGCCCGGTTATCGGCGGCTTCGATCTGAACTTGCCGAAAACCCCGTATTGCGGGAGCGTCGCTAATCATTCCCCGCTGTACCCTCGTACCTCCATTGGAAGTCGGCTTCAACCCAGCGGGCAGCGGATCGCTGAACACTGGCCGACTTGTCGCTACATAAACCGGGCTCGGCCTCAATGAATAGAGTCCCAGAATCTGTCGATGAATCGCCCCTAAGGAGTTCCTGTCAGAGACATGCTTCGGAACGCGCAACGCTGACCGCTTCCGCCAATCCCACCGCAGTGCCAGGCAAATATACGACGACCAAATAGCGTGGAGCGTGGCTACTGCTGCAACAGGATCGATACTGATCCCGTTCCGTCCAGGCCGTTCGCCACGGCTAGATCGAGTTTTCCATCGCCATTGAAATCTGCCGCCGCGATGGCGTCTGGGCCCTTTCCCACAGTGTAAGTGGACGCCCGGATGAATGTCCCATCACCCTTCCCCAACAGAAGCGTGACCGTGCCATCGCCATTGTTGGCGGTGGCGAGATCCAGCTTGCCATCATTATTAAAATCTCCCACGACCATGGCAGCAGGCCCATTTCCGACCGCGATGGTGATGGGTGGCTGAAACGTTCCGTCACCATTCCCCACCAGGACGCGTACAGCATTTCCATCTTCATCCGTCACAGCGACATCCAGCTTGCCATCGCCATTGAAATCCCCCGCGGCAATCGACGAGAGGCCATACCCGACTTGAATCGGTGAGCTGGCTGTTTGTGTGAACGTCCCGTCGCCGTTCCCAAGCGAGATGACTACTCCTCCGCCACCAACGACAGCGACATCCAGCTTTCCATCTCCATTGAAATCGCCCACCGCCGTGCCTGAACCTGAAGGAATCTGTCCGGCGGCATTGAACGCTCCATTGCCGTATCCCAGGTCTACTTGCGAGATACCTGAGATCGAGTCGATAAGAGCCAGATCGAGATTACCGTCCGCGTTGAAGTCCGCAGTCTCGATCGCAGACATCGGAAAACCAGGGGCATTTGCGAAGGTCGCCGAAGAAGTAACGAGGGCGCCGGTCCCGTTCCCCAGCAGGATCACTGCGGCTTCGTTCTGAAACTCTGCAACCGCCAACCCGGAATGACCACTGTGATTGAAATCGCCCACGGTCAACGCCGAGACATACGGCGATGCAAAATCATCGTAGGGCGGGCTGGGTATGGAAACCGGGGAATCCGCTGCACCCGCAAATGTGCCGTCGCCATTGCCGAGCATCGTATACAGCCTCACATTTGCCGCGACTGCAAGGTCTGCCTTTCCGTCCTGATTGAAGTCGGCGATTGCTAATCCAGCGGGCTCCGCAATTTGTAATGGAGAATTCTGAGCGTTCGCAAAGTTGACCGTCGTCTGCGGAGTTCCCACCTGGAAATACACCGCATTGGACGAGTCGCCGCCGGGAGCCGGGTTCACCACCGTCACCGAAGCCGTCCCCGCCGCCGCCACGTCCGTCGCTGGCAGGACGGCGCTCAGATGTTCTCTGTCCACGAAAGTCGTTGCGAGTGCCGTGCCGTTGAAATCGACCGTAGCGCCGGAGACGAAGCCAGTTCCGCTAACCTTAAGCGTAGTTCCACTACTACCAGGTGATACGGCAGACGGTACGAGCGGCTGGTTCAGGAAGGGCACCGGATTTGCGGTCACGGATCCCGCGGGATTGATCTGAATGCTCAACTCATTCGACGCGGAGGCGCCGTCAGCGTCCGTCACAGTCCCATCAAAAAACCAGGTCCCAGCGCCAGTGGGTGTCCCGCTGATCATCCCGGTTGCGGCGTTCAGTGTCAGCCCGTCGGGCAGCGATCCGCCTACTTCCGTTGCGGTAATACCCGACCCGTTATAGACGCTCCAATGGAACGGAGCCGTGCCTCCAGTGAGCGTGATCGGTTGGCTATACGCCACACCTGCAGTTCCGCTGGCGATCGACTGAAAAGGTATGACCGGGTATGGGTTGACGGTGATCTGTATCGAAGCGCTCTGCGTCGGTTCTGCGACGGAGGTGGCCGTCACCGTTATCTGCTGTGCGCTGGCGATACTGGTGGTAGGCGGGGAATAGGTAACCGATGTACCAGTCGAAGAACTGAGAGAGCCGACACCGGCGAGGCCCCACACGACTCCCTTGCCAGACGTGTCATTCGCGAGCGTAGCTGTGACCGTAGCAGAAAGCCCCAGACCCTGATCGAGCGCCTTTGGAGTCGAAGTCAGGCTCAGGGAAATCGGTATCGAAGACGAACCGGAACATCCAGCCAGAGTCACAACCATCGCAAGAAACGGCACCACCCCAAGAAAACGCATCTGGGCCCCTTACCTTATCTTTACTTCGTCCGCCAGGTATCACCCGCAATTTTACCGGCAAACGGATTCGGCTGCTCAGAAACGGCGGCAACCCACACAGCGCGGACCACCGATGACTCGGATTCCTCATTGGCAAATCTCAAGCCAAAATCTCAGCGATGCGCCATTTGTGCGCAGTCCTAAGGATTACTTCTCGAATGTTCTAGGGACTTGTAATCCGGCCCGGGCCGTTCTTCGATTTACGTGAAATCGCCATTTGCACGAACGGCGCGGCTAGTGGATGTCTGCGACTCCCGGTCGAACTGCCGGAAAAGTCGGGTTCCCAGCAAATTCGAGCGTAGTTTCCGAAAACGCCGTTTTTCGGGGCCTTCGATCTTTGAACCGATCCGAGTGCCTTCGAAGAGTGCATCGGCCTTAAGTCGCAAATCGAGCAGCACGAAGCAACAGATTGACAGACACTGCCCGATTTCGCTCTGCGAACGTCTTCGTCGACGAGTACATTGGCCCATTACTCTTTGGACCAGCTTCTACTCAGTTTCATCCACGGACGGCTTTCTTCCTTTCGCCAACGTCAGAGCTATTTGTCCTGCATGATTTGAGGTGTGAAAAAGCGCATGGGCGAATAGCCTTACTTTGGACACAGTGCCAAAAAAAGGAGTATCCACTGGCTTCAGCCAGTCCTCGTCCGAACTGTTTTCCACGAGTTCTTCGAGTACCTTGAAGCCTCGCTCAATCAATTCTCTGCTGTAGCCAATGTCAAAATGCTGGCCCGTATCGACTTCGCCCATCGTCGTGTTTCTAACATCAGTTGCTACTCCGAGAAACTGACTGAATAGGTTGATCGTTTCGCCGATGTGGCGATAGATGAAGCCGATCGATGCTGTCCGGTCGTTCAACCGCAAGCTGGAGTTTTGTTCCGTAATCCGGTCAAACGAGAAGGAACTCGTATATTGATTTTGCTTAACGATTTCAAGCAACACGTCTTTCTGCATGGTTGTCCTCCTTATAGACGTCCTTTCGTTGGTATTTCGTCTGAATCTGCAAGCAAGTCGCCCAGCCGATCGAGCCCGCGTTCCCAGGTTGAACGGTGATCCTGGACCCAGTTGTGCAGCGCCAAAAAGCCGGTGGGATCGAGACGGCAGGTGCGTACTCTGCCAAGCTTTTCCGTATGCACCAGGCCAGTCTCCTCGAGCAACTGCAGGTGCTGTCCCACGGCGGTGAGGCTTATCTGCAAGGGGCCTGCCAAGCTGGAGACTGAGAGCGGGCCCTGGCGCAGTCTATCCACAATCGCTCGACGAGTGGGGTCACCCAAGGCGTCAAATATTTTCCCGATGGCCATTGATATTCTCTCCTTCCAGCGGCCTACCCAAGCCTGCGGCGGCGCTCCGTCCTACGCCAAGCACTGCGCTTGAAAGTTGGCCGCTGCCAGGCAGGCAACGACGCTGCCCCCCTTCCCGGCAGCTACCTGGCCAGTTCAGCTTGCAGGCTGTCGAGCAGCCCGTTCCATCCCGTCTCGATCATCGGCGGAGTGAGTCCGTTCGGGCCGGAAAGATACACCCCCTGGTGCGTCAGAATTAGATCGGTGCCGTTGTCGGTCTCGAGAAACTCGGCAGTGACCAGCGAAACCAGGATTCGCTTTTCGCCGAGATCCATGGTCGTCGCGGTCACAATCAAAGCCCCCGATACGATGTCCAGGTAGCGGCTTTCATTGGTAATGATCATGCCTGCCACTGGGGTGCCTGGTTTCAACTTGTAGATGAGGCGTTCCGTGCCGCCAACGCGGAAGTCCATCGCAAACTGCTGGACCTCGTTGGCCTCTCCCTCGGCGTACCAGCGCCTCTTTTTGCCCTCCTCGGCAAAGGCCGAAAACACGGTCTTCGGCGGTTTGGGGTAACTACGCTCAAGTACGAAGGTGCTGTGAACGACAGATGGCTCTTGCATTGGCTCTGCTCCTTCCCGTGGTGGGAATACTGAAGTGTCTACTTGAGTGTTGCGTGATAATGCCTGATTGTCAAGTGAAGACTTCAGTGTTGTAAGGAAGAAGGCTCTAATTCACATTGTTGGCTTGAAGAACAATCGCCAATGCGCTTATCGACGAAGTCTGAGCCCTCAAGCGACGTTCCTGCAAAGTCGGGTTTCGGAAACTTCGGGAATCCCATCTGTCAGGACGAGCAGCGTTACACGCCGGTCCGGAGGAGTGTTCCTGAAATTTGCTCACGGACGTTTAGTGGCTGCATCCTACGTCACAAGGCGATTAAGGAGAACATCATGACCGCAACTCGGAAAAAAGACAACCAGGAATACAAAATCGATCTCACAGCTCCAGCCGGTAGCGAAAATTCCCTCGGTGCAGAGAGTGTCCGCGACGGCCGCCCCACAACCGACGACAGCGTGGTCGAGGCCATCGACGAACAGGGGCATGGCATCCCAAATCCATCTGACTCCGGCAAGGGCGCCAGCTAGCTTGGGCGGAATCCTCTTAACTAACCCTTGCGGTGGATCCGCGTTATGGTAACTTTAGCGGCCCCGCGCAGCTCGCGGCTTGTTCGACCTGCTTTATGCAGCATTGTGCAGATTGAGCTTCGGGGAAGGAAAGTGCAGTTGGCGACCGTCATTGGGGAATTGGTTGGTGGTCCTCGGAATAGTGGACGTGTACAAGCCGCCACCTCCCAGATTCTTTGAGGTACACCTGAGTTTCGACGCCACGCGTGGTCACTGCCGACCCGTCTTTGCGCATCGTCGCATGAAAGGTCCAGTGAAACTCCGACCAGCCCGCATTTCCATTCACGTGGACTTCTACGGCCCTCGGCTCGAGATTACGAGTCGAAAACATGCCGCCCATTATCTTTTGAAAGATCTGCTGCTCGATGGCGTCCAAGCCATGCTCCTCGCCGAGTGGATACACGAACGAGACCTCGGGCGAATGCGACCAGATTTGCGAGAGGAGGTTCAGATCGACGGTATCTACTGCTTTCACATACTGCGCAATGAGCTCATGGATTGACGCGACGTCTTTTCGCCGGCCGGTATCGGTCTGTCCCGCTGCGAAGGCAGGCATGAGCCAAACGATACCGGCGAGAAGAATGCGGGATGCCATTTCGTTCTGAGTTTATCTCCCACCTGTCACCGTGGTCGATCGATCTGTGGCCCAGAATCTTGAAATCGCACTCTGAGGCGAGAAGCACAGAAGTCGCACAGCGCGGCGACAAACATGACTACGATTCCA
>NZ_LMUT01000021.1 GCF_009765785.1 Granulicella sp. L46 | reverse complement strand
TCATCGAGTCTTTGAACGCACCTTGCGCCCTTTGGCTATTCCGAAGGGCATGCCTGTTTGAGTATCATGAACACCTCAACTCTCATGGCTTGCCATGATGAGCTTGGACTTTGGGGGTCTTGCTGGCCTGCGGTCGGCTCCTCTCAAATGAATCAGCTTTCCAGTGTTTGGTGGCATCACGGGTGTGATAAATATCTACGCTTGTGGTTTCCTGCCAGGTAACCTTCAGTGATGGAGGTTCACTGGGGCTCATAAATGTCTCTCCTCAGCGAAGACAGCTTTGTAAATGTTTGATCTCAAATCAGGTAGGACTACCCGCTGAACTTAAGCATATCAATAAGCGGAGGAGTCGTCGA
>NZ_LMUT01000020.1 GCF_009765785.1 Granulicella sp. L46 | reverse complement strand
CTGCACCTGCTGGTGGTGCGAATGGCTCATCGGATTGCTATACATCGGGGCGGACGCTACTGCGCTGACCGGCGCAGCAAAGGCAAGTGCAAGTATGAGTGAACGCATGTGAGTCTCTCCGTGTTGCTGAATTCGAGAGGATCTCTGCCATGGTTCAGAGAAGCTCTTAGTGATCAGTGATACGTGAGCCTCATCACAGCAGTTCCACAAAAAGTATTGAAATTCCGTCAATCAAATCCAAGATTTTCGCACGGTTTCCCTGCAATTACCGAGCCAATCTTGCTCTCCGCGCCCCGTCGAATCCAACCCCGCATCCCCGGCGATATCATGTCCTGATGAAATCCCTGGCGATTTCTCCTCGCCCTTTCCTGCGCCTCTTCCTCACCCTGTCGCTCAACGCTTCCATCGTTGCTGTGGCTCAGGCACCCATGCCCCCTCTATCCGCCACTTTCCCCGCCTCCGAGTGGACTCGCACCACGCCCGCCGCTGCCGGCTGGGACGCCGCCCGCACCAAACGCGCGACCGACTATGTAAGTGACATCGGCGCGACCTCCGTCCTCTTCATCCAGCACGGCCTCATCGTCGCCCAGGGCGGCGACACTGCCGCCCGCACCGAGATTCACTCCTGCCGCAAGAGCTTCCTCAGCGCCCTCATCGGCATCGCCGTCCAGCGCGGCCAAATGCATCTCGACGACACCCTCGCCTCCCTCAACATTGACGACAACAAACCCGCGCTCACCCCCGAAGAAAAACAGGCCACCGTGCGCATGCTCCTCGAAGCTCGCAGCGGCGTCTACCACGAGGCCGAGTACGAAACCACCGGCATGGCCGACAAGCGCCTAGAGCGCGGCTCCCACCCGCCCGGCACCTTCTGGTACTACAACAACTGGGACTTCAATACTCTCGGCGCCATCTACGAAAAATCCGTCGGCCACTCCATCTATGAATCCCTCGCCACCGAGATCGCCACACCCATCGGCATGCAGGACTTCCGCGCCAAAGACGGCCACTACGTCCGCGGCCCGGAATCGCGTTTCCCCGCCTATCCCATGCGCATGTCCGCCCGCGATATGGCCCGCTTCGCCCTTCTCTATCTCCACCACGGCAACTGGGCCGGCACTCAAATCATCCCCGCCCAATGGGTCGCCGACTCCACCCACCCCTGGTCCGACACCGAGTCCGGCGGCTACGGCTATCTCTGGTGGACCGCCGACTCCGCCACCCCCGCCCATCAACCCGAATACGTCTTTTCGCCCGGAAGCTTCTGGCTCGAAGGCCATCTCGGCCAATACGCCGTCGTCGTTCCCTCGCTAGACCTCATCGTCGTAGTGCGCGTCGACAGCGACATCACGCGAAAGGTAGTCCATAAGCGCCAGATGGCCGAGCTCATGAAGTTGGTAGTCGCCGCAGCCTCTCCCAATCAGCCCTAGGCTCTACGCGCCCGTCGAACCAAACCCCGCAACCCCCCGCGGCGCCTCCGCCAACATGTCCGTCTCTTCAAACGTCGCCTGGATTCTCTCCACAATTCTCAGCTGCGCAATCCGATGTCCCGGCGCCACCATCTGCGGTTCGCTCGTAAGATTCGTCAGCACAATCTTCAGCTCCCCCCGATACCCCGGATCGATCACGCCCGCCAGCGTAGTGATCCCCCGCACCGCCAACCCCGACCGATCCTCCACCAGCGCTCCATGCGTGGACGGCAACTCCATCGCCAACCCGGTCCTAACCGCCTGCGTCGACCCCGCCTCTCCCACCGGAGCCAGCACCGCCGCCTCAGCAGCAAACAAGTCCGCCGCCAAATCCCCATAAGCACCCGCATGCGCATACCGCGGCATCTGCGCCGCCGGCAACAACCTCTGCACCAATATCGTCGGACTCATCTTCATCGCTCTCCTAATCCTGTTCTACGAAAGCCACTTCAGCAACCGAATCACGCCCATCGGCGCCGCCTTCGAGTGCGCCGACACATCCGTCCGCGCATGAATCGCCTTCCGATTCTCGCTGTAATACGAAAACGCCCGCAGCATCATCTCTTCATTCGTCAGCGTAGGCGTCCACCCCAACTCCGTCCGAATCCTCTGCGTATCAAACACAAAACTCTCCGCAATCATCCGATAGTGATACGGACCCAGCGGCGACACCTTCAGCCGATGCGCCAACTGCATCATCGCAACGGTAGGCTTCCGCGGCAGCGAAGCCACGCGCGATTTACTGCCCGCCGCACGAATCACACTCTCATACATCCCCCGCATCGTCGGCACATCATCGCTGCCAATATGAAATAAATTCGACTCCTCATACTGCAGACACAGCAAACAAGCCGTAGCCAAATCCTGCGCATAAATAAATTGATACCGGCTCGACCCATCCCCCACTACCCAAACTTTTTTTCCATCCTCAATAAACTCAAACAGGATCGCCAGCAGTCCCAGCCGCCCACTATCAATAATCGTCGGACACCGAAGCGTCACCACCTTGAACTCCGGCCGCTTCTCCACGATCGCCGCCAGTTCCCTCTCCGCCTGCAGCTTCGACCGCCCATACAACTCCACCGGCGCCGGTACATCCACCTCCGTCACCGGCCGTCCAAATCCCTCCGCCCACAAGCAGTTCGACGAAATATTCACCATCTTCGTCACGCCCGCCGCCAGCGCAGCCTCCGCCACGAGCCGCGTTCCATCCACGTTTGAAGTCCAAAGCAGCGTGTCATCCTTCACGTCATGCGCCAGCATCGCCGCGCAATGAAACACGCCCTCAAATTTGTGCTCACCAAACACTCGCGCCAGCAATCCCGCATCGCGAATATCCCCCTGCACACTCGTCAGCCGTTCAGCGCCAGCATCCTCATCGCGCACCAAATCAATGTTGGTCACCGCAAACCCCTCCGCCAGCAGCCGCCGCTTCAGCACACCGCCAAAGAACCCGGACCCTCCCGTTACCAACATCTCTTGCCGCATCACAACCCTCTACTCTCTACCCGCTTCTTCTCCGTAGAACGGAAAAGGAACACGGCCAGCACCGCAATCAACGGCTCCATCGGATGCCGAAATCGCGGCTGCACCGTCACCAGATAGTATGGCAGCGGCAGCAGCAAAAAGATCAGCGCAAACAATCCCGCCCCCTCCACGCGCCGCCGAATCATCAACCCCAGCCCCAACAAACCGCACACACTCAAAAAGCAATAACTCACCTGCCGCAGAAACTCATTCGCCAAATGCCCATTCGCAGCATGCGGCGTCCCATCCCAGAAAAATAGAAACCGATCCAGCGTCCACTTCGCAGTCCTCCACGGCCGAGCCCGAATCCGCGCCTTCGCCTGCTCCCCGCGCATCTTCGCAAACGCAATCTCGCCCATCCGCACATACTGCCGATACTCCGGATCCCCCGTCCACAGCGGCACGGTTGTCCCCCACGGAAACCCATCATTCCGCTCCAGCGTCGATTCATAGAACTCCACCCCAAAATTATCTCGAGTCAACACCGGCGCACCCATCACCCGCACATTCCGCACCACCCAAGGCGCGAGCACCGCAGCAAACGCCACACACGTAAGCACCGCACCCACAACCGTCTTGCCACTCGGCCGCCACCTCCTCAACTCCGGCCACGCAATCCAAACCAACATCGCCGGCAGACAAAGCATCAGCGAAGCATTCGTCAACGCAATCAACCCCCACAACACCCCCAGCACAAACCACAGCAATAATTCATTCCGTGGCTGACCCACGGACAGGTACCCCGAGGCTTCAGCCTCGGGTCTCATACCCTTTGAGAAAAATAGGGCTTTAGCCCCTGGGGTATGCCCTTCCTGCTCCTCCCCCACGCCCCGCAACCGCAACGCCACCACAACCGCCCAACTAAAAAGGCAAGCCGTCAGCGACATCTCCCAAACCCAATGCACCGCATACTGCAACGCCGCCGGATACACCGCCCACATCCAAGCCGACCAGACCGCCACCGGCGCCGCATACGTCGCGCCCCGCCGAGCAATTCCCCGAGCATCAAAACACCGCGCAGCAATCTCATACACCGAAGGCACAATCGCAGCCGACAGCGCACTATCCACCACCATCAACGCCAGCGCCGCACCCCGCGTATACACCCCAAACACCTTGAATGCCCCAGCCATCAGCAGCGGATACAGCGGCGGCAGCCAAGCCGTCGGCCCCGAGAATCCATTGAACGGATTCGCATACCCCTGCCCTGTTACCAGCGACCGCGCAATCCGCCCCGCCTCAAACCCAAAATTAAAGTTCCCCTGGTCCGCGCGAATCCGATACGTATGCCCCACCAAAATCACCACCACCCGCAGCGCAAACCCCACCCAGAAGATCATCCAGGGCGCCTGCCACCACGCCCGCTCCGACCCCTCCGCACCCATCCCAACCGAACGTTTCACCCGCTAAGTCTATCGCTCTCTCCCCTGCACCAATTCCTAGCCCCCTTAACGCACATCCCGCCGACCGACCCGGCACCATCGCCGTGCGCGTAGCACCTCGCGTACGCTGTTCTCATGGCCTCGGAACCTCACCCACCGCACGAACCCAACCCCCTCCGCAGCCACGCCCTCCGCTCAACAGCTTTCGCAACCCTCCTCGCCGCCCTCGTCATCCTCACCCTCCTCGGCCACAACCGCCTCACCGACTGGGACGAAGGCATCTATGCCCAGGTCTCCCGCGAAATGCTGCAATCCGGCTGGCTCGTCCCCCACTGGAACTCCCTAGTCTGGATCGACAAGCCGCCACTCACCTACTGGATCACCGCCCTCTTCTTCAAACTCTTCGGCGTCTCGGAACTCACCGCCCGCCTCGGCTCCGCGCTCTCCGCCATCACCCTAGTCGCCGTCCTTCACGCCTGGCTTCTACGCACGCGCGACAACCTCACAGCCTGGCTCTCCACGGTCGTCCTTCTCTCCACCTTCGGCTTCCTCCATGTAGCCCGCGTTGGAGAAACCGACACCCTCCTCTCCCTGGGCTCTCTCCTCGCCCTCATCGGCCTGGCAAACCTCCTCCTTCCCCGCGATCTCGGATCGACCACCGCCTCCCTCAACGGCTGGTATCTCTACTGGACAGGCTTCGCCATCGCTCTCATGAGCAAGAGCGCCGCCAGCGGAACCCTCTTCCTCACCCTCCTCGTCCTCCTCGCAATCGACCCCACCCTCCGCCGCCGCATCCGAGCCCCTTTCTTCTACGGCCTCCTCCTCTTCCTCGCCCTCACCCTCCCCTGGCACCTCTTCATGCTCCACCGCTTCGGCCAGGTCTTCGTCAGGCAATACCTCGGCCTCCACGTCCTCGGCCGCGTCGCCTATCAATTCGACGGCCACCTCACCCCCTGGTGGTACTACCTCCGCGTCCTCCTCTTCTCCGCCCCGCCCTGGGTACTTCTCTACCCCGTCGCGATCTACGCCACCTTCCGCACCCCATCCCTCCGCGCTTTCCGCCCCTTCGCCATCTTCGCCCTCGTCCAAATCCTCTTCTTCAGCTGCATCCAGACCCGCCTGCCCCACTACATGGCCCCCGCCTACGCCCCGTTCTCCGCCCTCGTCGCCATCTGGCTAGCTACTTGGCTTTACGCCAAGAGCCCGGTCCTCGTGACCGAACCAGAAAATGCTGTGACCCTGGGCCAGGCAGAAAATGCTGTCGTCTTGAGCCAACGAGAAGATGCTGTCGTCCTGAGCGAAGCGCGCAGCGCGCAGCCGAAGGACCCCAACGACCTCCGCCCCGCCCCAATCTCCTCACCCCTTCCCACCCGAACCATCCTCCAGTTCGCCGCCGCCCTCGCCGTCCTCTGGATCCTCACCGCCCTGGCCACCGCCCATCCCCGCAGCCGACTCCACTCCCCCGCCCTCCCCAACGGCCAGGTCACCCCCAACAACCGCGAAGAGACCGCCCTCCTCAAACAAGCCTTCCGCCACCCCTCCCCTCTCGTCGCCAATACCCCCGGCCCCCTCCTCGACTTCCGACCGGGCACATACAACCCCATCCCCACCGTCCTCTTCTACGCCAACCTCCCCGTCCAGCAAGTCGAGCTCCAG
>NZ_LMUT01000019.1 GCF_009765785.1 Granulicella sp. L46 | reverse complement strand
CTTGCGTGAGTCATCGAGTCTTTGAACGCACCTTGCGCTCCTTGGTATTCCGAGGAGCATGCCTGTTTGAGTGTCATTAAATTCTCAACCTTTATCAGTTTTACTGGTGAATGGCTTGGATGTGGGAGTTGCTGGTTTCATGTTTTTGAAATCAGCTCTTCTGAAATGCATTAGCTGGTTGCCTTGTGCAAACTTGTCTATTGGTGTGATAATTATCTACGCCGTGGACTTGCATGAATGAGCACTGCTTATAATCGTCTGTAAAGACAATATATGACAATTTGACCTCAAATCAGGTAGGACTACCCGCTGAACTTAAGCATATCAATAAGCGGAGGAGTAGTGTA
>NZ_LMUT01000018.1:263717-295053 GCF_009765785.1 Granulicella sp. L46 | reverse complement strand
CCGTAGCCCACGTCGAGAGATTTCAGGAAAGCAAGGGCCAGATGATCCGTTTCACCGTGACCGTTTGTCCGACAGTCGACATTCCAGTCGTGAAACACCACAAAGCGGCCGTCTGAAGTAAGGTGAACATCCAGGTCGACGACGTCCGCGCCATCGCGAAAGGCTTCTTCGATCGCAGGTATCGTGTCTTCGATGAAGGTGTTTTGGGGAGGGTAGATCGTGGATGCGGTGCATGTGTCGTCCGTTACACCCTCGTGCGTGTAGTTCTGGTGTACGCCACGGTGCGCAAGGAGCGTGGGCTGCCCTGACTCCCTGACAGAACCAGAACGATTGTTCATGTAAACGGCAAGAATACCGAGTGCTATCGTCCCGATAATCCACTTTTTCTTCACTTCGTTTCCGTCCCAGATGAAGTGTTACCAGCGTAAGACATGACGCTGGGCGTGTACAGCGTGCAGATAGAAGACTGAGATCAAGGTTCTATCTAAAGTGAGAGCATGATTCGGAGAACCCAACGTCTTGAAAAGTCGCATTTTGGCCAAGTTCACTAACTCCGGCCACCGACGGAACGAACTTGGCGATAATCCCATTTTGAGGACTCTTGCTGCACGGCATCAATGCTTTTGAGGCGACATCGACGCGAGCCTGTGGCGCATGCGACTACAAATACCGTAGGCGTTATGTGGAAGGACCGTGAGCATGGCGGCAGAGTATTCTCAAACTCGGTCGCGCCAGCAAGGACGTCGACGTATACAATTTCATGCGACGCTTCAATCGCTTTGTCCGAGTGCCTATCCAGCGGCGAGGCTGCCGCGAAGGTGTCCGAGAGGTTTCAGGAATGTCGAGAAATAAAGTACTGAGTGGTCTTGGGCTTCTTTTAACGGTGACTTTCAGCTTGTGCAACGCCCAAGCGCCTGTCGCCAAATCTAGCGTCATCATTACAACCAACAATGTGACCATGCCCAACAGCGGAGTGGGTAGCATTTCGTTCACGTTGACCTCAGTCAATGGATTCGCAGGGGAGGTGGGTGTTAGCTGTACGCCACCGAATCCGCCAGCCGGAGTGATGGAACCTAATTGTCCAGGTGGCGGACCTCCTCTTCCGCCCATTCCGATCACTGCCGATGCGACGGCGACAGGGAGCATAAACATCAGCTCACAGGCACCTCTGCCCGCAGTGGGTACCACCTACGCTGCCGGTAGACACGTGGTGCAATGGGCGTTTGCAGCGGCATTTATGCTGGGTCTCGGACTTCGCAGAAAGAAAGAGAACGGGTACACGCGGTTACTTCTGGCGGTTGGTCTGCTGATTGGACTGATGGGAACCACTGCCTGTGGCAGCAAAGTCGAGACTTTGACGCCTGGTGTTTATAGCTATACGCTCACGGCCGTTCCGTACGGCCAGATCAATCCGGCTTTCACCACAAGCGCAACAGCGAGCGTTACTGTGCCCCCAGGGGTCGACGTCATTTTTGGCACAACCAGGTATTAGTGAGAGCTTGAACCAAACACTAACGCATCGCAATGTTGCTTTACGCACCTCTGTTACCGATGCCTGACTTGCGGGCCATGCTCCTGTAAAGTCGGGTTTTTGACTAAGTTCGCCAATGCCCTCCGGCCGAATGAACTTGGTGGAAACACCGTTTCCCGGGCAGTAGCTCCATGCGAATCGCACTTATTGATCTCAGGTTCATTCTGTGTGAGTGAGAGAGAGAGAGGCATTCACGTATGCTTTATTGGTTCTCGATCTAACGTAACCAGCGGCAGGATGGGCGTAGTCGAGTTCGGGAAGGTACGGTGCAAGATGAGGCCTACAAAAGAATGGACGCTGTTGCTAGTCTGGATGGCGTCAGCGGGGGGCTGGGCGCAGTCACGGCAGGTGGTGTGCGACCGAGGATCCGGGCACTTCGATTCGACGCTGGCAGGCGTTACGGTGCACGTTGGCTCGGTCAAGAGTAGGGGATTCGGGACACGGGCCTGTGAAGCTGTGTTGCGCTGGGGCACCGGTGGAGCTGTAGTGGTGCCGACAGCAGAGCAGGTGGATATTGATGTGATTGGAGCCGACCTGGGGATGGGAGAACCGGTCATCGCCTTCGTAGTGCGACCGGCTCAAGACAACTGGCGACAGTACTACGAAGTCTGGTCGATGGGAAGGAAGCCGCGGAAGCTATTGACGTTGACGGGCGCAGATATGTATCGGGCGGCTGATGCGGAGTTCAACGGGCAGGTAGCTATCTGGACGACGGATGCCTCAGGGGTGGAGGATTTCGACGGCCTAAAGCATTCAGACTTCACGTCTCCTCCGATGATGGCATTGAGGCTGGAGCGTGGTGGGCTTTTGGATGTAAGCGCATGGTATCGCTCGAAGTACGACCGTCAGATTGCCGCGCTACGCCATGGCCTGACGGCGCAAGAACTTGAGGAGTTTCAGAGCAGTGATGGCCGACTGATCGACGGCATGGCGCCAGCGGAGGTGGAAGCTCGGCTGCGTAGGACGAAGACGATGGTGTTGGAAATCGTATGGGCGTACCTGTACAGCGGGAGGCCGGAGCGGGCATGGGCACAGTTAGAGGCAGCATGGCCGAGTGGCGACGTCGCGCGAGCAAAAGCCGCCATCTTGGAAGCACGTTCGCGAGGAATCGAGGCACAGGTGGAGAAGGTTGCTTCTGCCACGCAGCCGTCGAAATGGAATGAGGAACCGCCGGTCTATGAGTTCCTGAAAGCGGATCCCACGCAGCAGAACGGCGGCCAGATGGTCTACGGCGCTCTGGGTGTGAGCGGGCCAGGCCCGGTTTTCGTTAGGGATCAGGAGCCGACCGGGCTTTATGCGGCCGATAAGGAACCGAAGGCGATTTCGCTTTGGAGACCGCCGCCTCCGGTCGGGGAACAGGCTTTCCAGCAGGCGGAAGACACTCTTCTGCTCACGATCGACCAGGCGGGGAAGGTGCAGTCAGCGAAGATGATGGCACCGCGGAGCGATGCCGAGCTGCTGCGGGCGGCACTGGACTGGAAGTTTATTCCGGCCTACTCGGACGGGAAACCGGTGGCTTACCGTCTGAAAATGGACGTGCAGCTGATTCGATAATGCGCTCGGCGCATTCCATACTTCGCGAGGATCGACGAAGCATAGAAACAATCCCTACCTAACATCCACTCGCATATACTGCAGCTGGTCGTAACTTCCGGCGACTCATAGCGAACTTAGATGAAACACCGTTTTGCCGGAGGTTGATCAATGCGTGCCAGAACAAGCCGAATTCTATGCGCCATATCCGACGGCTAAGTTACCTATTTCCAGCGTCACTCGTGCTCCATAGTGTTGGAGTGGGAAGAGTTGGTCGCGATTCTGCAGGAGCCTGTAGCGAAATAATGGCAGTCTCAAAGAAGCGGATAGAGTAGAAGAAGTGGCTGCTAGGATGGGTCTCATGTCAGAGTTACCCCAGACGGCACGAGAGGTCAAAACGATAATTGTCAAAGCCGAACGCTCTCGCAAATACGTGTGGACGGCTGGCCGTGTACTTATCGAGGGTGGTTGCGCGCAACTTTGGAAGGATGCGGATGCCCGCGACAAGAAAGAAATGCTGAAGCGCATCACGGCCCTTCTTGAAAATCTTGCTTCCGAAGGCATTTTGGCACGCCGTCCCTTATTACAAGGCATTGGCTATGGCCAGGAAAAAGGATTTGACTTTATTTCCACGATCCAAAGTTCAAGTTGAGGCACCTCCCGCAAAGTTGAGTTTTAAGCAACTACGGCCAAGTTTCCCAAAACCCGGGCGGTCTCAACGGGTCGATGCAACACTGGCATGGAGTTTACTCGCAGGAGTATCGAAGTCCAAAGTTTTCCGAGGGCGTTGGTTGAGTTGCCGAGCCACCTTGTCGAGGTCGGCCTGGGAGTAACCGGACAAGTCGGTTTTCTTCGGGAAGTACTGTCGCAGCAGACCGTTGGTGTTTTCGTTGGAGCCGCGCTGCCACGGGCTCTGCGGATCGCAGAAGTAGACGTCGACCTTGGTGGCGACCGTGAAGTTCTTGTGACTGGCCAGCTCTAGTCCTCGATCCCAGGTCAACGAGCGCATCAACGATGCGGGGAGTTTACGAACCTGCCGGCTCAGCGCAGCGACCACGGTCGCCGTGTCCTTGCTTGGAACCTTAACCAGGATGACGAAACGCGAATGTCGTTCGACCAGGGTGGCGATGTGGGTGTTCTTGCTGCCTGCCAGCAGATCGCCCTCCCAGTGACCGGGGATGGCGCGGTCCTCAATCTCTGCGGGCCGCTCGCGGATAGAGATGGCATCGACGATCTGACCCTGGGAGTGCCCTGTTGCTCGAGCGTGTACCGAGCGACGGATGAATCGCTTCGACCGAAGATGCTGAATCAGCTCCTTTTTCAGCACTCCTCGAGCCTGGATGAATAAACTGCGGTAGAGGGTCTCGTGGGACACGCGCATGCTCTCGTTGCGGGGATGGCGTCGCTTCAGCCAACCGGAGATCTGTTGTGGCGACCAGTTCTGGATCAGTTTACCGGCCACGATCAGGCGCAGCTTCCTGTGCCTGGCAAGCTGGCAGGCCTTGGGTCGCAGAGCCAATATCCACGCCTGTTGATCGGCTTCACTGGCTCGATACGCTGGACGGCCGCCGTGACGTGCCACCTCTCGACTTACCGTCGACGCAGCTCGACCGAGCCCTCTGGCGATCTCACGAGTCGACGAACCGGAAGCTATCCCTCGTGAGATCTCTTCCCGCTCAGCCAACGTGAGGGTTCGCTGTGACCGGCGACGGACGGCCGGAGCGATCCCGCCGTGCTGCGCTAACAGAAACTGGATCGAGCCATGATCCTTGCCAAAGGCCCGTCCAATCTCATGCAACGACGCGCCCACCTTCCAACGCTGCCATATCTCGGCCTTCTGCTCCGCAGAAAGCCCATACCGTCTCCCTTGTCTCATCAACACCACCTCCAAATCAGATAGTGTTGCATCGACCCGTTGAGACCGCCCCGTTTTTCGGGAGCCATTGCGCCCACCGCGCCAACAAGGGGTGGGCTGCCGGCAATGAAGCCATTGACCATAGCTCTGTGCAGGTCCGCGCTCATACTTGCACTTGCTGATTTGATTCATGGACAGCACGACGGAGACATACGCAGGTACTACCTTCACACCGCGGAGTTTGTCGCCTTCCTTAGCTTTCTCAGCGTCTTGGGAGACCGATCGGGCAACGTGTGAGTCATCGTGAGTTATCCATTTCTCGACGCACAGCGGACTGTCGCCGGAGTACGAATGCTACAAACAAGGGCGTTGCGATTGTCGCCAAAGGGTGGGCCCTCTTTGCAGCGCACAGTTGTGAACAAACAACTTGTAGGGTGGCAACTTACGTCCAACCCGTAGCAGGCGTTGCCGCCTCTTTTCAGGAAGCTATTCATAAGATACTTGCGGTTCAGTCAAGTGCGTTGCTTTGCGAGGGCCCGATTGAGACGAATATGGATCCACCTACCGATTCTTTTTTTACTTCTTGTGGGGACTCCGGTTCTTTCGGCTCAACAGGAGCTCTACCCAAAGAAAGAAGGC
Organism: Granulicella sp. L46; assembly: GCF_009765785.1. Taxonomy (GTDB): domain Bacteria; phylum Acidobacteriota; class Terriglobia; order Terriglobales; family Acidobacteriaceae; genus Granulicella. Next base: position 289,495 of record NZ_LMUT01000018.1, on the reverse strand, counting down.
ATCCAGCAGCCCCTCCACTGGTCTGCGTTGCCCAACTGGATGACGCTCGACATGGAGCTTCGCGGTCGTACGGAAGAGCAAACCTCTCTCGGATATGTCAGTGGCAAAGACCGCCTGTATGAACTAACGCGTGTGTGGGGAGGCGTCAAGCTACATCCAGCCGATTGGTTCACCGGGTATCTGCAGTTCATGGATCTGCACGCCCTTGGGTTACCCGTCCGCGACGTTGCGTCGAACATGCGCGACACCTTCGATTTTCGTCAGGCTTACATCCAAACTGGCCCGAAATTTGTTCAATTCAAAGTCGGTCGCCAGGAGCTCAAGTATGGGGATGAGCGCGTGGTTGGTATTAGCGACTGGACAAACGTCAGCCGAACGTTTGACGCAGCTCTACTGAGGATCGGAAACGATAAGAACTACGTCGACCTCTTTACCAGTGCGGTCGTTGTCATTGCGCCGACGAGTCTGGATAAACACGGAGCCGGTCTCACCTTTCACGGTGCGGAAGGCAAATTCACCACTCTCATTCCGAAAACGACGTTTGGCCCTTTTGTCCTCGTGCACGCAACGAGAGGCGTAACCAGCAACCAAGGTTTAAAGGGTAATAAGATCGCCACAACCTTTGGCGCTTACTACGACACGAAATTGCCGCTCGGCTTTGACTCCTCAGGGACCGGGGATCTTCAGCGAGGGAGTTACAGTAACGATTCCATCCAAGCCGGCGCGGCAATATTTCGTGGAGGCTGGGCAATCTATAAAGCGCCTTGGCAGTTGCACCTCGGTGGCGAATACGACTACGCCACCGGCAACTTGCTGCGGAATCCTAACCAATACGGAACATATGACCAGCAGTATCCCAGCAATCACGATGCGTTCGGTCTGGTGGACCTCTTCGGCTTTCAGAACATCAAGCAAGATCGCCTAAACTTTTCCTTCGATCCGCGAAAGAATCTGTTGGCGGTGTTGCAGCTCGGTTCGCTCCACTTGGCCACCACAAACGACACGGTGTACTCAAGCGCGGGCACACCCATCTTCGCTGCGCCAAAGGGTGGCTTCACGAGCGACGATATCGGCACCGAGTTTGACGCATCGGCGAAATACATCTTCCATCAGTCATTTGTGACGAACATCGGTGTCGGCCACTTCTTTCCCGGAGCCGTTATGACGAGCGCTCATCATGGCGCACCTCTAACCATTGCTTATCTACAGTTCACCTACCGGTTCAAAGTCGACAAATAACGCCCACTAAGACGGCAGAAATATCCGAGCGCAGGGCCATCTACCCGAGACGGCCCTGCTGCCATCACTTTGGCAGAATCGGATTCTTCGTTTGCGGCGCACGCCGGATTACGGAGAGCGGAAGCTTCAAATGAGCTTGCGCCATCCTATCGGGCATACGGGCGATCCATTCGTTTACAGAGAAATCGGCGTAGTGTCCTGTCTTGAACATCTCCAGAAAGACCAAGTCTTCGTTTCCGGTGTTTTCGATATAGTGCCCCGCCATGGCGGGAACAAACCCAACGTCATTGGCGTTAAAGTCCATGGTTCGGGCCTTTCCCTCGGCTGTTACGATGGTCATGCGGCCCTTCCCTTTAATCCAGTACTGCCACTCGCTCACATTCGGATGCCAGTGCAGCTCACGAATCGCGCCCGGCTTCAGCGTCACTTGCGCGGCAGCAATATTGGTAGATACCGGAAAGTTCTTCGAATCGATAATCCGTACCTCTCCGCCCGTAGCTTTGACGGTGGGCGCCATGCTCGACATCTTGAAGGTGAATTGCGTCTGCGTTTCCCGATTCGACCCGAGGAATCGATTGTCCGCGTTCAGGTTATCGGGTAGATCGGCCGGGAAGATGTAAAGTTGGGTTGCAGGAAGCTGGTCCCATTCCTGGCGAGTCCACCCCATATTTTTCTCGATGATCTCCGGAGGCGTGTGCGCGAGCAGTTCGGAGATGAGAAAGGTGTCGTCCTCCGAGAACGCGCCTTGATCGAAGACCAGCAAAAACTCGCATCCCTCCCCTTCGAGGCCTTGGATCGAGTGAGGCATTCCGGCCGGGAAATACCACAGGTCGTTCACCCCAATGTCGTCGATGAACATCTTGCCGTCCGGCTGCATCACACTCACCCGGGCCTTACCCGCAAGCATGATCGCCCACTCATCGGCCAAGTGCCAATGCAGTTCGCGGAAGCTTCCTGCGGTCAGCCGCATATTTACGCCCGCGAGATCTTTGGAGGGAGGGAGTTCACGCTCCGTTACCTGATGCGTCCAACCGCCCCCTTCGAGGCGCTTGGGCGTCAAATCGAAGGAATACCAGACAGGACCAGGGTTCCCGGTGTCGGTGAACGGCGGCGTGTTGGCGCTATGATTCATCGCTAGAAGCGGGGCATTTTCCGGACCTGGATCGCTGGCGTTATCGCCTTGGCGGCCGCTTAGCGTTTGCTGACGACTCTGCGTCAAGGCCATAGGGCTTAGGATGGTGGCGCCGGCGAGAGCCGCCGCTCCGACAAAGCTACGACGTGAAATTGGCGAGAGGCCTTCAGGATCTGGCTGCTCTAACGTATCAGGCTCGGCCGCTCCCGCTGCTGACATTGATTTTGACGTTTTTGTTTTTTGATCCGGCATCGATATTCCCTCTTCAGGTGGACCTGTCAATAATCTTTGATTCCGAAATGGGCGCGCGCGTTTACGCTGCAGAGCAAAGTGCGGTCTTACCGCGATTCGCGCGGGCCGGTAGTTTCGGTCGTGGAATTTCTTCGAGCCAGAAAGTCTTTGATGATACAGTGACCATTCGGAGCGCACGAGGAGGGTTTGGCAATGGAAATGTTTGGAAAATCAGTATTGCTCGCGGCGGCGGCATGCGTGCTGACTCCGATGCAAGCGTACGGTCAATCGGCTACCGATCTCGTTGCGCTCCGCGGACTTGCACCTGTCACCGTGTTGGCCAACACGACCGAAGGTAAGGCGGCTCTAGCAGCGAATTACACAGTCACCGGCGGCATCCAGACCGGCGTGATGCGGCAATCGACTCTTCTACCTTTCGCCGAACAGCAACAACAAGCGTTGCGAGATGCCAGCATCACGAGCGGTAATCTCGAACAGCTTGCAGATGGACTCGGGACTACACTTGGCGCTGCCTACGTAGCGCGCGCTCACTATAGCGATCCGCACGACTTTACCAGCGTTTCCGACTCCGTCGCTAACTTGATCGCGTACGCCCTTGCGGTCAGCGGAATAAATTCCAACTCGGGGAAATACTTCTTCGCCAACGCTACGACCGACGGAAAGAACGCTGTTTCAACACAAGTGATGGAGATATTGAAGCAGAACGCCGGGGTCACCGATGTCTTTGGGAAAAGCTATGGGCTTCCCGCTGGAAATACAGGTGCAGATGCGTACGGGAACTCGCGCCCGTTTCAAACTGAACCAAGCGTCTTGGCCATCATCGGTTCGGACTACTTCAATGTGGTGGCCAGCAATACGGTATACAACCGTGGCCCAATTATGGACTTGACCAATAGCCCTTCCTTCCCGAGCGGCCACACAACATACGGCTATACGGGAGTGCTACTCCTGGCCATTCTGGTGCCGGAACGATACCAGCAGATGATTGTTCGTGGCGCTGAGTATGGGAATGACCGCATCATCGTAGGAGCCCATTACGCCATGGACGTCATGGGCGGCCGAACGCTGGCTCTCTACGATATGGCACATCTTCTCGCGAATGATCCTGCTTATGTAGGACAGCAGGTGAAGGGTGTTCCTACGATCAAAGACTTTCCGGCTGCGATCAAAACGGCACGCGACCAGGTGACTGCGGCCTTGCAGGCAGCGTGCGGAAATACGATTGAAGAATGCTCACGTGAAGACCACAGCCGCTTCAGTAATCCAGCCGCCAACGAAGCCTTCTATGCAGATACCCAGACCTACAATTTGTCGGTCGTCTATCCCAAGCAATCCAACAATACAGAAAACGTCGGCAAGCTTGCTCCTGAGGCTGGATACCTGCTCACGGTTGCATTTCCTTCGTTGACGCTTGAGCAAGCTGACCGAATTCTGACAGAAACCGAAGGGCCGGGAGGCGGTTTCCTGGACGAGGGATCATCGTTCGGCGTCTATTCCCGCCTCAATCTGTACGCAGCCGCGGGAAGAGCTGCGGCCTTGGTTTCCGAACTGACTTCTGATGCTTCCCGCGCAAAATCTCCGCAGAAACGCAAAGCCGCAAACAATTGAACGAATAAAGGCGACCATGCAATGCCGGCTGGTGGCAAATGGTTCCCAGCGCTTACGGACGTGGCCGGATCAAAAACGTGATTACGATCAGTGCCGCGACTCCTGCAAGCATCTGGAGCAGGGTCGCCCATAAAACGCGTGGGAAAATTGTCCGTGCCTTTGCTTGTCGGTAGACCAAGGGAAGATTCATAAGCGTGCTCACGATAGACGCTACAACGGTTGCGATCGCTGCCTGAAAGGGAGACGCGTGCCCGTGGCCACTGAGATTGGCAGCGGCTGCGGTTGTGCTGGCGCTCGATACTGCTCCTCCCACTATGCTGACGATCAATAGGCCGGCGCCCCCTAGCCACCGTGTTGCCGCTGTCCCAGCAATCTGAATGGCGATGAACAGCGCGCCAAAGCGAAGCACCTTGCCCAACGACACGGGAGACTCCATTGCAAGCGAGACCTGGGAAGTTGCCGCTAAAGAGCGCCCTCGCCAGGCAAACCAACCTGCGATGAGCGACATCGCGAATAGTGGAGCAATGGCAAATTCGACCGCAGCCGGTGCGAAGACTGCAAGAAGCAAGAGGTTGCGGATGAACATCGCGGTGGACGTCAGCAAAACCGCAACTACTGTGGCATCGAGTAGACCGGCAGCAGGAAGGGTCGAGCTGAGCTCAGCAGCCGTTGCCGTGGAGTTCACAAGGCCGCCCAGAATTGCGCTGAACGCTACTCCTTTTGCTCCGTAGATGCGGAGCAAAATGTAATTGAGGAATCCGATCGACGCAATGACCAGGACGGTCACCCACGCCTCGCGGGGATAAAAGAGCCCCCACGGATCGAGGTGGCCCGCTGGGATCAAAGGCCAGATAACAAATCCCAGCAAGCCGAGAAGGAGAGCGCTCCGGATCTCCTGTGGCTTAACTCCGCCTGCGAAGGCCCGAAATTGAGGCTTTAGCGACAGCAGCCAGGTGACCACTATGCCCGAGGCGGTTGCGGTGAAGATATGTCCCCCACCGCTGAGCGCGCCAAGTACGAACGTAACGATCAAGGCCAACGAAGTCGTCCCTTCCATCGACCCCGAGACTCGAATGTCCCGAACATTTAAGAGAATCGCAAGTGCGATGATGCCGCCCAAAGAAATCAACAATATTGGCAATGGCATCAGCGCCGTGAGTCCACCCAATATGCCTGCCAGGCCAAACGTTCGTACGCCAAAGTCTTTGTTGGACCACTGTCGCTCAAAACCAATCAATAGACCAATGGCGAGTGCGACAGCGAGTTTGGCTGCGGTGGTGATTGGAAGGAATTGCGGAGACTGAGCATGGAGAGCGTCGATCAGCGAGTGCATCGCAATGTCCTTTCTGGACTACCAGTTGCGCTTACTTAGATGGTCGTCTCTGCTGGTGGGTTCCGATAAGCGAGGAGGAAGCCGGCTGGCACGAGGAAGATGGTCAATGCCACCGAGACGGCCAGACCTCCAATGAGCGCCTGAGCGAGAGGGGCGTAGGCTTCCGACCCTTCGCCGAGCTTGAGTGCCATAGGAAGCAGGCCGATGAGGGTGGCCAGCGATGTCATTAGGATGGGACGCAAACGAACTCGGCACGAGGTGACGATAGCCTCGCGGACACCCAGACCCTGCTTGCGAAGTGTGTGGGCGAACTCCACGATCAGGATGGAGTTGGAAAGCGCAATGCCGGCCAGCATGACCACGCCCATGAGTGACATGACGTTGAGCGTCGTGTGCCAAAGGAGCAGCGTGATGATTGTGCCGAGAATGCCCGGAGGGAGCGCGAGCAGAATGATAAACGGATCGGTGAAGGAACGGAACTGAGCTACGAGGATCAGATACAGCAGCAGGACAGAGAGCGTGAGGCCAATGGCGAAGCTGCGGAAACTCGCGTTCATGCTGGCAACTGATCCGGTAAGGGTAACGTCGATTCCGTGCGGCGGACGAGTAGCGTCCACAATGCGTTGGATATCTTTGGATATCTGACCGAGGTCTTCGGTTTGGGGACGAACGTAGATGTCGAGTACACGCCGGAGTTGAGTGTGATCCATTTCAGTGGGAGCGTTGAACTGCTGGAAATCCGCGACCATATCCAGCCGAGTTGGTTGCGTCGAGTTGGTACCATGCAACGGAATCGCTTTGAGGTCATCGATGGATTTGACCTGATCCTCCTTGTACATGACCGTTAGGAAGTAATTATTTCCAGAGTTTGGATCGATCCAGATCGAAGGCGCAATCATCTGGTTGGAGGTGAGGGCCGTGATGATGTTCGAGACGACCTCCTGTTCGGTGAGGCCAAGCTCGCTGGCGCGCATGCGGTCAATGGAGATTCGAAGAGAGGGATAATCGAGGTCCTGCGGAATATAAACATCTGCTACGCCGTGCACACCTCGAACCTGCGATGCGATCTTCTGCGCCGTATCGTAGTCGGCATCCATGTTATTCCCCGCAACGCGGACGTCAATCGGGGCGGGTGCTCCCATGTTCAGCACGCCATCGACGAGGGACCCGGAACCAAAGAAGGTCTGCAGCTCCGGCATCTGTTTCGTTAGCGCCTGCTTAACCTCGCGAATGTATTCGAAACTGCTGACGCTGTGGTCGGGTGTGAGGGCGACCTGGGTGAAACCTGTATGGGTCGCGGAGTTGGGAGAATAAAGAGCGGAAAATCCGGGATTGACCCCGATGTTGGACACGATCATGCCCATGTCGTGCTTGGAGACGATGCCGCGAATAATGGATTCGAGCTTAACGGTCTCGGCGTTCGTATCGTCTAGTCTGGTGCCCGAAGGCGCCTTGAAGTTGATCACGAATTGCCCGGCATCTGTGCGCGGAAAGAAAGAAAGACCGAGCAGAGGGAACAGAAATAGACCAGCGACAAAGATAACGCCGAAGATTGCCAACGTCGCTTTGGGCGCATCAAGTACGCGGGATACAAGGCGGTCATACCTGTGCAACATAGCGTCGAAGCCATGTGCGAACTTCGTATTGAAGCGCGCCCAAATCCCATGGTGGTGTGCGGCCAGGGCGGGGTCGGGCTCTATGGTCTCCTCCGTCCTCGAGGATTCGTGCTCGACGTTGCCGTGACCGGTCTTCATGAAGCGGGCACAGAAGAGAGGGACGACAGTGAGTGCGACGAAGTAAGACGCAAAGAGCGAGATGACGACCACAAGCGCGAGTGCGGAGAAGAGGAACTTGCTGACGCCATAGAGCATGGTGACGGGAAAGAAGACGACGACCGTGGTGAGCGTGCCGGCGAGGACGGGAAGGGCGACCTCGCTGCCGCCTTGTTCAGCGGCTGTGATGGGGTCTTGCCCTTCTTCCAGATGGCGAAAGATATTCTCAAGCACAACAACGGAGTTGTCGATTAGGCGCGATAGAGCAAGCGCAAGGCCTCCCAACACCATCGAGTTGATCGACGAACCGGAAAGCTTCAATACGATGAACGTTGCCAGTAGGGAGAGTGGGATCGAGAAGAAAACGGCAATCGTCGCGCGGAGGCTGCCGAGGAAGATAAGAATCATCAGGCAGGTGAGGAAAAGTCCGACACCACCTTCGTGGAGTAGGGTTTCGATTGCTGTGCGGACGAAGCGAGCCTGGTCGAAGACGACTGTAGCGCGCAGCGAACTCGGTACATCGTAGAGTTTCTTGAGCGTGGCCTGGACGCCGTTCACGATGGCAATGGTGTTCGAGTCGCTGCCGGCCTTGAAGATGGGCAGGTACACGGCGCGTTGGCCGTCGACACGCACGATGTTGTACTGGCGACCGAAGGCGTCCTGGGGGATAGCGACATCGCCAACGCGCACCGGGGATTGAACGACGGTCTTGATCGGCACCTGCGCGATGTCGGCAGGGCCCTTAAGCATGGAGTTGGTGTAGATGTTGTAGTCAAGGCGGCCGATTTGTGCGTCGCCGGCTGGCAGAATCACGTTCGCCTGATTGACGGCGCGCACCACATCCATGGGAGAGAGTTGGTTGGCCTCCAGCTTGTAGGGATCTACGAAGAGCTGGATCTGTCGCCAGGTTCCACCGAACGGCTGGGGTACCGACGCGCCATCGACGCTGGCCAACTGGTTGCGCACGAAGTTCTGCCCGATATCCTTGAGCGTCGATTCACTAAGGCCGGTTCCGGTCAGTGGAACGAGGGCAACCGGGACGGAAGAGGCATCCTGCTTGAGGATGATGGGTGGATAGGTGCCCGGCGGCATGTCCTTGATGTCGCTCATGGCCAGCGACGAGATGGTCGCCGCATCGGTGTCAGCGTTAGTGCCAGTGCGGAAGTACACCTTGATGAGCGAGACACCGGGCAGCGAACGGGATTCCATATGGTCGATACCACTGGCAAGCGTGAACTGGCGTTCAAGGTGATACGTGATGTTGGTTTCGATCTGCTGCGGCGGCATGCCGGAGTAAAACGTGGCGACTGCCACCACCGGCAACTCAATCGAAGGAAACATATCGACAGGCATGCCGACAACACTGACCACGCCGAGGATCGAAATAACTAGGCAGATGACCACGATCAGGTACGGATTGCGAATAGAGAAACCGGACATGTGGTCGCGTTGCTCCTTTTAGTGTTCGGACAGCTACTCTTGTGCTTCGTATGTAGCCAGCGATGGAGAGACCTTCTCGCCTTCCGCTAAACCCGCGTGGCGGCCAACGATGACCTGGTCACCCGAGGAGAGGCCAGAGAGGATCTGGATGCGCGTAGCAGTCTGCAAACCGGGTTTCACCGAAACCAGGTGCGCGATGTCGTTGTGTACAACCCACGCCTGAGGCGAGCTGGTGCCGATACCATCGACGGCATCGAGTGGAACGCTGAGGACGTCTTTGCGGTCGGCCAGATGCAACCGAACCTCGGCGTACATTCCAGGAATCAGGCTGCCATCAGAATTGGGGACATCCACCTCCGTTGCCATGGTGCGGGTGGAGACGGCGACTGTATCGGCGAACCGGGTGACAGTCCCTTGCAACTCGCGGTTCAGACTTACGACGTTGACGTTCACCGGTTCGCCGTTGCGAACGTCACCAACATCGGATACGGGAACGGGGAGTATGAGTCGCAGCAAGTTGTCCTGGGCAATTGTGACGATGGGCATCGCCTGGGATTGTGAGGCCGTGCCAGCCTGGACCATGGCGCCCGTATTGGCGTAACGTTTGGTGATGACGCCATCGAACGGAGCGCGAATCGTTGAGTATTGAAACATCTGCTGTGCTCTGGCCAACTCTTCAACGGCCTCAAGCTTGGTTTGTTGCGCGGCCTTGAGCGATGACTGCGTGCTGGCAAGCTGCGCCGCAGTCTCAAGCTGGTGCGACTGAGCTACATCGACGTCTTGCCGCGGAACGAGGCCCTTATCTTTCGTGGCCACATCCTGGATGCGCTTGAAGGAAAGCGCCGCGATGTCGGCCTGCGCCTGAGCACGCTGGATGGCACCTTGAGCCGTCACGACACCGGCGTCTGCGGCAGCGAGTGCCGCCTTCGCTCGGGCTACGTCATCCTTCATCTCAGGCACATCCAGCGTCGCGAGCACTTGTCCTTGTCGAACGTGATCTCCGATGTCGACATTGATCGCTCGCACGTAACCCGCGACCTTTGCCATCACGTCCACCAATTGATACGGCTCGAACTCGGCGGTGACGACAAGGTCATCGGAGAGCGTTGCCGGCCCGGCAGTTGCTACGGGTACGACAGGCACAGGTGCAACGGGAGGTGGTGCTTGCCGGCAACCATTGAGCAAAGGTGCGAGGGCGAGGAACGTTACGAGAACAGAAGGTCGCTTAGGCATCGAAGTCCTTGTCAATTGAGCAGGCCAGTGGAGAAGTCGAGTTCGGCCCGGCGAGTGAGATAGGTATCCACCGCGGACGCAGCGTTGATTTCCGCGGATGTTTCATTCAGCTGAGCTTCGTTGAGTTCGACGATTGAGCCGAGACCGGCGTCGTAACGGTCCTGGGCTAAACGGAGTGCCTCGCGCGCATGCGCTACCAATTGACTCGAGACATCCAGTGACTGAAACGCTTCGTTGGCTCGGTACCACGCATCGCGTACCTGTTCGGAGACTTCGAGCGAGAGCTCCTTCGTATCCTCGGAACGAGCGTTGGCCTGGAGCTCCGCCTGGGCGCGCCGCGCACTGAACAACCCACCGTTGAACACGGGAATCTCGAGGTTAAAGGCGGCGGCAGCGTAGTTCGAGTGCAACGTATGATCGTGGTAGGGAATGTCACCGGCAGCGGCTAGAACCTTCAACGTCGGTAAACCGAGTCGCTTCTCTGCGGTGGCAAATTGCTCGGCGCCTTTCTGCTCCGCCCGGGCAGCAGAAAGGTCAGCACGCTGCAGCTGTGCCTGTTGCTGCGAGTCTTCCGGACCCGGTGGCAACGGCTCCGTACCAGCGTCGACATCTACAAGCGATGCAGCAATCGGCTGAGACTCGCCCATCGCCGTGGCGAGTTTTGCTCGCGCCTGCGAGCCCTCACTCTGCGCTTGCACAACCGCGAGTTTTGCCTGACTGACCAGGACGGCGGCGAAGTTGACGTCGAGCGTGGAACGGAGCTGATTTTGTTCCAAGACGTTCAGTTGTCGCAGGACTAACTGCCGATTCGTGAGTGCAGCCTGCGCAGCGTGAAGAACTGATTCTTCTCCGAGGACTGTGTAATAAGCTTCCCGCACATTCAGTCGGACTTGTGCGCGGGTGAGCGTCGTCATATCTGCCTGGGCTTCGGAGTTTGCTCGTTCACTGGCAACCAAGGCATGGGTTCGACCAAAATCGGTGACAAGTTGGCTCAGGCTTCCACCGTATGCAAATCGGTCTGAAAGGGACGACGTTGTAAGGTTGCCCGCAGCCGTAGCTGTCCCGGTATCGGCGACCTCCGCACCGGTAGCATCGAAAGATGCTGTAGGAAGCAGCCCCGCTCGCGCCTCGCGGATACGCTCGGCGGCGGCGTGCGAGCGGAGCTGAGCAGCCAGCAGTCGCGGCTGGTTGGTTAGGGCGAGACTCTCTGCCTGATCCAACGTCAATGGTGAATTGGTGCTGTTCGGTAACGTGACCTGCGCCATCGTTGGCGCGGACAGACCCACACCGATCAGCATCGCAACGGCAAACAATCGACCATGGGCCATTATTTAGCGGCCGCTCTCCGGAAGTACCTCGAGTAGAGCCACCGTGTTCTTCCAGATCTTAGGCGAGCCGTGCGTTGAGACAAGAATTAGCTGCGATGGCTTGTCCACGGAACCAATCGCTTGAGCAGATACGTTACCGAAACCATAGAGACCGCACGCTGTCGGAGAGAAGATCGCTACGGATACCTCGTTGTCGCTCGCATCGCATGAACCATTCGCGATCAGTTGAGCATATACACCGTCTCGGCGATTGTATGCGACCGTATCGCCCTGCTGGTTGACGACTTCCTTCTGCGAAGGAACCAGGAGGTCACCACCAATCTGTGTCAAGGTGCCGAGGGAATCCATGTCGGAGGACAGCGGCTCGCTGGCACTATTCGCAGCGATGGGGCCCGCCATTGCGCGAAGGGTCACGCGAAGCGGTAGTTCAGTGGAGTTCAGTTGTGCAGCCTGGAACTGGATGACCAGTTCGGATGGCTTTTGACGGGCGTAGGGCGTGCTATCGAAACTGAAAGGAGTGGCCGAAACCACATGTCCAACGATCTTCGTGCCGGCAGGCAATGTCGAGCCATCGGGGAGATGAACGACCTGGATGGTCCTTGCGGACACGGTATCTCCGGCCTTGGCATGGTCGGCAGACACGGTACGGGTGAAGACAATGGGCAGCGTGGTTCTCGCCGGCAGCTCAGTTGTTGGAGACGCAGCATGAGCACCCTGCGCAAGAGCGAACGACGATGCGATGAGAAAGACGGCAGCAACAAAACGAGCGGACAAGATGACCTCCAGAGGAGCTTTGCTCAACTGGAGTTGACCACTTCTTTTCCTTACATTGCCTTACAACTTTCTGACATTCCTCTCCATCCCTTGTCAGTGGGGTAAAGCTAAGGAATGATAAGGGAGACGGGAGATCCATGGCATCCGCAAAGCCAACGATTCTGATCATCGAAGACGACCGCAAGCTCTCCGCGGCACTGGTGTCGGGTATTGAATCCGCGGGCTACGACGTTACGACCGCATCCTCAGCCGAGGAAGGCTTTTTTCTTGTTCACAGCATTCGTCCGCAATTGCTTCTCCTCGATCTAACCCTCCCCCAGCGCAACGGCCTCGACATCCTCCGCCAGATTCGACAGGAGGGTATCGATGTTCGCGTCCTCATCCTCACTTCGCACAACACGATCGAGGATCGCGTACAAGGTCTTGCTACCGGGGCAGATGACTATCTCGGCAAGCCATTTTCCTTTGCTGAACTCCTTGCCCGCATCGACGCGCTGCTTCGTCGTTTCCTTCCTCCCAAAGAGACCTTCGTCGAAAGAATCGGAGATCTCGTGCTTGATACCCGCGCCCGCCGTGCCGAACGGGGCGGCCAGCATCTCGATCTCACTGCGCGAGAATTCGACCTTCTCCTGTACCTCGTCGCCAATCGCGATCGCACCGTCTCGCGCGAGATGCTCGCCCGTGACGTATGGCGGGAAAACTCTCGATACACACCCATAGATAACGTGATCGACGTTCAAATGGCGCGGCTTCGCAAGAAGATCGACGATCCTTTCTCCGTCAAGCTGCTTCAGACCGTTCGCGGCGTAGGATTTTGTCTGCGCGAGACTCGCACGTGAACCGCCCCCGCACCACCACCCTGCGTACCCGGCTCACGGTCTACTACGTAGCGGTGCTTACTGTGTTGTTGGTCGTCTATGCCGGTCTCGTCTTCGCCCTGCAATATGAAGCCATGACCCGCCAGATGCTTCACGATGAGGTGCAGGACGTCATCACTGTCGAAGGCTTGTTGTACTTCGACGGCCACAACCAACTTCAGCTTCAGCAAAATTACTACTCTCGCCCACAATCGCATCTGCTCGTCGACCGCCTCATGGAAGTCCTCGATACGTCCACGGGCGCCGTCCTCTATCGAAGTCCCACCCTCCACGGTATGTCCATGGGAGACGGCCTTGCCCCGAGCGAAGGTGTCCTCGGCTTCAATGAACGTCGCTTCGAGCTCGCAGACGGCACCAAGATCTTCATGGTCAGTCACATTCATCAGATGGATGGACGCACCATTGTTATTCGACTCGGTTATCGCTTAGATTCGTTCCGTAGCTACATGGGGCGCTTCCTGCTGCTGCTTCTGCTCGCCGTTCCCATAGCCCTTGCTCTCGCTGCAGCTGCTGGGCAATCCATTGCGCGACGCGCCCTGAAGCCTCTCGATCGGATGAATGCCAGCGCAGAGAGCATCACTGCTCACAATCTCCACGACCGCCTCGACGTAGCCAATCCTAGCGATGAGCTCGGCCAGATGGCCACTTCATTCAACAATCTCCTGCAGCGCCTCGAACAGGCCTTCTTCCAACTCCACCGATTTACCGCCGATGCCGCTCATGAGCTCCGCACGCCGCTGTCTGTTGTGCGCGCGACGAGCGAAGTTGCGCTTCAGGAGCCGCGCTCCACCGAAGAGTATCGCTATGCATTGAGCAGTGTCCTCGAAGAATCGGGACGCTTAAACGCGACGATCGATAGCCTCCTCTTGCTGGCGCGAGCGGAATCCGCTCAGCCTGGCGAGCACCAGACCGTATTTCCTATCAAACCGTTGGTCGACGAAGTATTGGGCTTCCTGGAGATATTGCTGGAAGAGCGGGATATCAGGGTCGTCCAAGAGGTCGAGGGCGCGGAGAATGCAGACGTGCTGGGCGATCGCAACTTGCTACGAGTCGCCTTCCTCAATGTCTTGCACAATGCGATCAAATTCTCGCCTCAGCAATCGGTGCTTGTGATCTCATACTCCAGATTCAAAAGCTCACCGCAGGTTATGTGCATCACATTTCACGACCAAGGTCCTGGCATCATTCCTGGCGAGGAGGAACGAGTCTTTGACCGCTTTTTCTCCCGGTCCGAAACTGCCGCAGGCGCGCCTCCAGGGGCGGGATTGGGACTGGCGATTGCCAAATTAGTCATTGAACGTGCTGGCGGCAACATCCGGTTTGATACGAATTTGGAATCGGGCGCCAAGTGTATCGTATGTCTTCCCGTCGCCATATCGGATTCATCCGATCCCGGCCCGTCCGCTCTCAATTCGGGTACTGCCTGAAAAGTCGCATTTACTGGGATGATCCGCCGCTTGATCTTCATCTGGGAGATCTTGTAGGCAGATAGAAGGAGGATCATCGACATGGAGATTCGATCAGTTGGGATTGACCTTGGCAAGACGAGCTTTCACCTGGTGGCACTTGGCGATAAGGGCAAGGTGCTGCTGAAGAAGAAGTTCACCCAGAAGCAGTTGATGGCTTTCACCGCGAACCTGCAGACCTGCCTGATCGGGATGGAGTCATGTTCCGGGTCGCACTTCCTGGGCCGAGCGTTACGCGAGCAAGGCCATGAGGTGAAGTTGATTCCAGCTCAGTTCGTGAAGCCATTTGTGAAGTCGCACAAGAACGATTTCGTCGATGCGGAAGCCATCGCGGAGGCCGTGGAACGCGAGAACATGCGCTTCGTGCCGATCAAGACAGACGACCAGCTCGATCTGCAGTCGTTGCATCGCGTGCGTGAGCGGCTCATGACGCGCAGAACTGCCCTGATCAACCAGATTCGTGGGTTTCTGCTGGAACGTGGCATCGTGTTCGCCAAGAGCCCGATTCGGCTGAGAGAAGCTCTGCCCGAGGTGCTGGAGAACGCCAACGAGGACCTCAGCCCGAGGATGCGGAGCCTGATCTCGATCCTGTGGAGCGAGTGGAAGGACCTGGAGCTTCAGATCGCGGAGATGAACGATGAAGTGGAACGGATCGCTTCGAGCGATGCTGCGTGTCAGAGACTGCGGCAGATTCCTGGTATCGGACCGCTGGTTGCAACTGCGATCGTGGCCTCCATCGGCAACGGCGCAGCCTTCCGCAAGGGACGAGAGTTCGCGGCCTGGTTAGGGCTGCTGCCCAACCAGCGTTCGACCGGCGGCAAGGCGAAGCTAGGTGCCATCAGCAGGCGCGGCAACTGTTACCTGCGCAAGATCCTGATTCATGGAGCACGCGCGGTGGTATTGCGATCGAAGAGGGACCGGATCGCGATGGGCGCCTGGATGACCTCGCTTGAGACCAGGGCGCCACGGAACATACTGATCGTGGCAACAGCACACAAGCTGGCGCGGATCGCGTGGGCAGTGCTCTCAACCGGCCAGGACTATCGAGCAGCCGTACCCGCGGCAGTGGCGGCCTAAACAGATTCATTTACCAGCAACATCAACATTTCCCCACCGAGGTCTGCACTGGATAAGTGAAGATGAAAGAACAGTCAAAACGGCGTGCCTAAAACCTGATTAGACAAATGGCCCCTACGAGGCCGAGCGTTTTCTAAGGACAGGTACGCGGCGTATCTCATCGAGGCCAGGAGAGCACTCTCCACCGAAAGGCCGAATACATTGACGTAGACCTTCTTTCGTTCGAAACTTTCCCCTTGCATTCACGCGGCGGATCATACATTGTCTAAATTCAATTTGCGGTCGGTCGGTCTCTAGGAACTTAGATGAAACACCGTTTTCAGGGAGCGAGGTTTAGCGCTGTCGTGAGGACTTATCATGTCCCTATGAGCAGGACATCTCGAGCGGCTGTTCGAACCCAGTTGCGTTGCTTCGTTCGGTTCACCGAGCTGACGCAGTAAGAGGAAAACGAGTTTGACGATGACGAGGACGCCGAACATAACTCGGACACACGTGAATGTAGGGTTAGCTATTGTCGCTGTATTTCTTTTCCTGGTCACACAGTGCGTGGAGTCTGTCATATCGGTTGTGTTGCCTGGCGCTGCAATACACTGGATAATTTCAAATGAGCAACGCCTGGCGAGCGAAAATCATGCGTATATCAACGTTGATTGGACTACCAAGGCGACATTTTTCATTTTGCTGCCGGCGATTTCTCTTAGCGTCATTGCGTTTTGGCTTCCCAGGCATTCCGGTCAGTTGCATCCGTGGGCGATTTATACGATTGCATCGTTTTCCCTAGCTTTTCTTCTTGTGAACCTATACGGAAGGTACCTTTCTCTCCGCAAGTTGCCCTAAACGCACACCGGTAGCTGGAATCCGCGAGCTCCTGCAAAGTCACGTTTTGAGAAACTTCGATTGGCCGACGTTTCTGAGGTAATTATCCGGAAGTGAAGTGCATCATCACCCCTTTGGCAAGGAGGAGGCAGATGATTGAGCGGCGGTCAGGGAGACCGCTGCCATGCGACAGAAGAACAAAACCAAACGCAGATCACCGAAGACGGTCTTACGCCTTCCGGACCTCGACCATTCCAAATTCTCCGTGCTGCAGACCCTGGGGTCGGTCGCATCCCAAAAGACCTATGTTTTCGCCATCGATGACTTCATCAGTTGGTATTGCTCGGAACCGCGGCTGGCGTTTGGCAGAACCGTCGTTCTAAGGTATCGCTACTTTCTTGAAGCCCGCCATTTGGCCCCCGCGACCATCAATCTGCGTCTCGCGGCGGTCCGGCGGTTAGCGTATGAAGCGTCGGACAATGGATTGCTCAGCCCCGACCTCGCCGCCGGCATCCGCCGGGTGAAAGGCGCCAAGCGGCTCGGGATGCGGATCGGCAACTGGTTGACGCCCACACACGGGAAAGAACTGCTCGGTATGCCTGACCGGGATTCCGTGAAGGGCAAGCGTAATTACGCGATGATGGCCGTGCTCCTAGGCTGTGGTTTACGTCGAGCGGAACTTACGCGGCTGACCGTGAACCATCTTCAGCAGCGGGATAACCACTGGGCCATCATCGACTTGTTTGGAAAGGGTGGACACGTCCGTACCGTTCCGGTCCCCGACTGGGTCAAGGTCGCCATCGATTCATGGATCGCAGTTGCATGTATTGAAAGTGGAGTTATCTTCCGTTGCGTCAGCAGAACTGGCCACGTTTGGGGTGGCCGTCTCAGCGAGAAAGCGGTCTGGTGGGTCGTGCGCGAGTATGCGAAACTGGCGGGCATCGAGCATCTGGCTCCGCACGATCTCCGCCGGAGGCGAACTTGAACAGATTCAGTTTTTACTCGGCCACCGGTCCGTAGAAACCACGGAACGATACCTCGGTTCGCGGCAGAGGTTGGTGCAGGCGGTCAACGATCACATCGGAATCGAACCGGAGGCAGGTCAAGATGCTTCCTTTGACTCGAACCAGTAGTAGAAGCATTATGGGGGTGACTACTGAATGGAGGGTGAGCGATGCCCGACAGAGAGCGGAACTTGCCGGATATTGACTACGACCGCGAGAAGGTGGAAGAAACGGTTCTGGCTCTGTTGTGGCTGACGGTGGACGGCCATCGCCGGGCGTGGAAGAGCCATGACTGGGGTGTGCTGGATCGGCTACATGAGCGCGGTTACATCTCCGACCCGAAGAGTAAGGCCAAGTCGGTGCTGCTGACCGAAGAGGGCGAGCGGCGGGCGCGAGAGCTGTTCGCCCGTTACTTCGGAGTCGACGCAAAGCAGATAGACCGTCCTTAATCTGGCGCCTGGTGCAGTCGCCGGAAAGTGAAACCGAAGTTGCTCAATGTATGATCCGCCGCGTGAATGCAAGGGGAAAGTTTCGAACGAAAGAAGGTCTACGTCAATGTATTCGGCCTTTAGGTGGAGAGTGGTCTCCTGGCCTTGATGGGATACGCCGCGTACCTGTCCTTAGAAAACGTACGGCCTCGTAGGGGCCATTTGAGCAAACAGGTTTCAGGTACGCCGTTTTGACTGTTCTTTCATCTTCACTTATCCAGTGCAGACCTCGGTGGGGAAATGTTGATGTTGCTGGTGAATGAATCTGTTTAGGCCGTCACGGCCGCGGGTAGGGCTGCTCGATAGTCGTGGCCGGTCGAGAGGACTGCCCACGCGATCCGCGCCAGCTTGTGTGCTGTTGCCACAATCAGTATGTTGCGTGGCGCCCTGGTCTCAAGCGAGGTCATCCAGGCGCCCATCGCGATCCGGTCCCTCTTGGATCGCAATACAACCGCGCGTGCTCCATGAATCAGGATCTTGCGCAGGTAACAGTTGCCGCGCTTGCTGATGGCACCGAGCTTCGCCTTGCCGCCGGTCGAACGCTGGTTGGGCAGCAGTCCTAACCAGGCCGCGAACTCTCGTCCCTTGCGGAACGCTGCGCCGTTGCCGATGGAGGCAACGATCGCAGTTGCAACCAGCGGTCCTATGCCAGGGATCTGGCGCAGCCTTCGGCACGCATCATCGTTCGAAGCAATCCGTTCCACTTCGTCGTTCATCTCCGCGATCTGAATCTCCAGATCTTTCCACTCGCTCCACAGCGTGGCCATCAGGTTCCGCATCCTCGGGGTGAGGTTCTCGTGGACATTTTCAAGCACCTCGGGCATGGCTTCCCTCAATCGGATCGGACTCTTGGCGAACACGATGCCACGCTCCAGCAGAAACCCACGAATCTGGTTGATCAGGGCAGTTCTGCGCGTCATGAGCCGCTCACGCACGCGATGCAACGACTGCAGATCGAGCTGGTCGTCTGTCTTGATCGGTACGAAGCGCATGTTCTCGCGTTCCACGGCCTCGGCGATGGCTTCCGCATCGACGAAATCGTTCTTGTGCGACTTCACAAATGGCTTCACGAACTGGGCCGGAATCAACTTCACCTCATGGCCTTGCTCGCGTAACGCTCGGCCCAGGAAGTGCGACCCGGAACAGGACTCCATCCCAATCAGGCAGCTCTGCAGGTTCGCGGTGAAGGTAATCAACTGCTTCTGGGTGAACTTCTTCTTTACCAGCACCTTGCCCCTATCGCCAAGTGCCACCAGGTGAAAGCTCGTCTTGCCAAGGTCAATACCAACTGATCGAATCTCCATGTCGATGATCCTCCTTCTATCTGCCTACAAGATCTCCCAGACGAAGATCAAGCGGCGGATCATCCCAGTAAACCCGACTTTGCGGGCCCTACGAATCGGAAGGTTCACTACAGGCCCATTGCGTATCCGAAGCTAAGCAATAGCGATAACAGTCCCACAGCGGTGCCGAACCATCGCCTCCAGCCGGAACCAAAGAGGCAGAAGAGGCATACGACAAGGGAGGCAAGGTCGATAACTTGAAACCCGGGAATTACGATTCGCCTTGACGACGAGGATGGTATGCTGCCACAAACGGAGCCAAACGTGAACATGCTAGCCAAGCCATCAAACCTGTGCAGCAGTGCGGCGTCCCCCATCTCCAAGCTGCTGAAGTCCTTCGGAATGATGGCGTGTGTCGTATCCTTTGTGGCGCCCGCATTCGGTCAGGGCAAGTGCAGGGATGGCTACGGCACGCCGATATGCCCACTCACCGCAGAAGTAGCAACGGCCCCGATCCACCCGGCATTTGCACCCACAGGCTGGACAACAGTGGCGTTGGATCACATTACCTTCCGGGCTGCGGACTATCGGAAGGAGGCTGCGTTTTACATTGCGTTGATGGGCTGGAGGCTCCGCAGCGATGACGGGCAGCAGGCGATCCTGGACATCGGCTCCTGGGGTTCGGTCATCTTCAAAGAGGCGCCCGGCCAGCAGACCGCCGTAGTGGATAACCTCTGCTTTGTCATCGAGCCATGGAATGCCGCCACAGTGCAGGCCGAACTCCGTAAGCGCGACCTGTCTCCCGTCAGTGACAACGATGGCAGGGGCTTCGAGAGCTTCCACGTGAAGGACCCCGACGGCCTGGATATTCAGATCGCTAACGGGAACGGTCTCGCGAAAGACCGCCAGACTTCCCCATCTGCAAAAACCTCCACGAAACTTGTTGAGGCCTTGCCCTTTGAATCGACGGGATGGAAAACCGTCTGGCTGGATCATCTTTCCTACCAGGTGCCCAACTATAAGGCGACCGCATCGTTCTACTCCAACCTGCTGGGGTGGAAGGAGACATACGACGAAGGGAGTCAGCAAGAACTCCTCATCGGAGAGATCGGAGATATGATCATTCGCGGAGGCAACGCCAACGACCCAACCTTCGGAAAAGGCACCGCTGCGCCACACAACGCGCGCATCGATCACATGTCGTTTGGAATCTCGCCATGGGACACGGACGGGGTGGAGACGGAGTTGGAGAAGCGCGGCCTCAAGGCTCGTGTGGACACATCCACCAACGACGATATTCACGTGGCTGCGTTCAAGAGTTATCACACCACCACGCCCAATGGTTACAACCTGCAGATGAGCGATCTAACGCACGATACCCGGTTGACTCTGGTGAAGGCGGTCAAACCGAAATCCCTGGTTGGTCGCTGAACCGTGGCCGACTCCTGGGATCACGGAATATATCCGATGCGAATCGTCAGTGAGTCGTGACTGCGAGCGTCCGGCGTGGGTGCAGCTCTGCCGGGCAGCTGAGACATAGCCGTTCAAAGTGAACTGCGCGAAATACGGGGTTTCATCTAAGTTCAAACACCCTGCCCAGCGGCATAATCGAACTTGGACAAAATGCGACTTTACAGGAACATCGGTGTCGTAGGCTTGGTGGCGCCTTAATTATTGCGCTAGCATGTCTGGCATGATGCACTTCTATTTCTTCTTCGCTTTGTTCAGTGTGGCTTTCACTGGGATCGTGATATGGAAATATCAACGAACCCGAGATGCCGGGTTTCTATGGTTAGGCGCCGCGCTCGTTATCTGGCCTATGGTGCAAGGGGCTATACAGGGAGCCGTCATCGCCAATCGAATCATCTCTAAGCGAACGGTGGAGACGGGCTTCACATTCTCCAACACAAGCTTGTGGATAGTGGGAGCTTCCCTTCAGATTGTCGCGGTGCTCTACCTTCACAGGACGAAAGCTATCAATAACCAGGACTTGCCATAGCCGCCAATTTCATCGCCTTTGTTCTTTATGCTTTGTCGTTCGATCCGAGACAAACGGAGCGGCTTGCCAATAAGCTGACTTGGCTGGAACCTGCTACCGACACCCTAGCGACATTGACCCCAAAGCTCAATACCTCCCTCTTCTAAAACCGAGGCGTCGGCGTACTCCCGGGAGCGGGAGGAGGTGTGCCCCGAAAAGGCATCGAAAAGAGGAGATCTGGCTTACTGGGAAGCCCATCAGGTGGCTGAAACGCAGACAGCGGAGGCTCACTGGGTCTGATGTTCTCGAACTCTAGTTTCCTCACTCCAATCAGCGGATCATGCACCACGCGTTCGACGACCATTTGCAGATCAGCTGAGTGCCAACTCTCATCTGTAATAACAATCGGTTTCTCGTTCCCCATCTTGCCGGCGGGAACAATAGTCGTGACCAAGGTTCCCACGCAACTCATTACGCCGATCTTTTTTGTTCCCAAGTCCGTTGTTGTGACATCATTCGGCACATCATTTCTCAGATGCTCGCGTCCGTCGGCTGTACTGACATAGTCAATACTTGCGTGAATGCCGTCTCGAATCGGACTCGTATTGAGAAACTTGGCGGTATTTGACCACTGATACATCCGTTTCGCTACAGGGTCCAGAATGATCGACTGCACTGACCCATGCGGGATTCCCTTGCCGTCCCGCGTCACCTCCGAACTCTGCTCGTGAAAGCGGCCAGCACTGTCTCTTTGCACGTTGCCACGGGTCTCGCGGTTTAGAACGTTGCCGTCAGCCAGAGGATCCGTCATCGTCACAACGAAGTCGGCCTGAAACGGCGCGTTCGGAATCATTACGTTGTCGCCCGCCTGGAAACCAATTTTGAGACCCACTCCCTGCATAAAGGAGCCCGATCCTTGCGCACGAGCCCCCACCGACGCCATCAATAGACAAAGCACTGGAAACCATCGTTTTGCCATAATAACCTCGCAGCAAGTTTAACCGACCATAACACCTTATGGACGCCAACCCTCAATCTGCTGGATCAACAGGGATGACGCGCTCAGAGCTGTCGTTGAACAATTGAGAGCTGTCGTGTTGCCAAAAATGGTGTTGTCGGCAACTTCCGCGTTCTTGGAGCGGAACTTGCCGACAAGCTAACTTGATACCTATTGAGTGAGTTGAGCAATCGCTAGCCTAAGCAACTGCAAATCGGTGCCGTGGATTTTAGGCAGTTGATTGCGCACTGTTTATTGCGCCACCTTCAACGAGACGGCGTCTTCGACCACAAGACAATCCATAGTGCGCGTCTCTTCGCGAAGACTCAACCCCTCCAGTTTAAGACTGTTGGTGAGCAGGAATGGCTGTGTTGGGTCATTTTGATAGCTGAAGGCAAACCAACCCGGCAGTGGTTTATCGAGAATCACTGGCATGTCTGCAAAAGCGACTTGGAGCTGGTCTCGAATTTCGCTGGATGAGATGCTCACCCATCTAAACCGATTTGGCGCCGGCGGGTCCTGGCTCATGGCTATCGACCCACCCTGTCGCGCCTTTGCCAGTTTCGATAATCCATGGAGTACAAGAACTTTCATCGTGCGGGACACATGGTGTACGTGTACAGAAGCAGCTGCTAGTAGCGATGACTGCATCATGGGATTCAGTGACTCGGGTGTGCGACTCGGCACCCAGGCCTGCACGCCATAGAGTTCATTCAGGTAGTCCGGAATCGTAATTTGCGATTCATGTAAGCCGTATGCTTTGGCCAGTAGTTCCTTGAGCGGTACACCCGCGTTTGCGCCGTTTGTGCGCCAGGAATCGGCGGAACTCATCAAAGAACCAGGTTGATTGGTCCGCCATATGACAACCTTGACACTCGCATTCGGGCTAACGACGGGAGTATCGCCGAAGAGCACGTGGGGATCAGCCAGATGATAGTCTGCCTCGACCGGTGTCATCGATAGCGGCTTCCGCTCAATGAGTTCCTCCAGGTTCTCGGGGCGTACATCTGCCGAGCGGGTTATAGCAGCGACCCGCCCTTTACTGTCAATCAAAACGGTAGTCGGCAGACCTTCCTCTCCGAACAGGAGGCTTTGCTTCTCCGCTCCGTCGATGGCTACTGTCCCAAGCATGCGATGTGAGCTAAGAAAAGGTCCAACTTTGTTGGCGGGATCATCCTCTGAGAGCCAGAGGAAATCAACGCCGCGTGCAGCGAATCGCTCGTAGAGATCATTGACATGCGGAATGCTTGCGGTACATGGTCCACACCATGTGGCCCAGATTTCGATGAGCAACGGGTGTCCCGGTCTTGGAAGTTGTTTATCGCCCTGTAGCACCTGCTTCAATTCGAGAGGTGGCGTCGGCTGTCCCACCCGTGATTGAGAGTGCGCCGCTCCGGAGGCCAGAAGCGTGAGGCAGACGAGGCGAAACACGCGGTGCGGGAACATAGATGGTCCTAAATCTTTGGAATAAGTAAATACCGTTTCTGTCCACGATGAGATTCTAAACTCAGCTTCCTGCGAACCGGGTTTAGGGGAAACCTGGCAGATCCAGTGGCCGGGGAACACCTTTGTTGCGGTAACCCAACTTTCAAGGAGCCCCTTTCGCCGCCGCTCGGCGCGGTTCAAATGAAGATCCCCTGGCCAAAAATCGTGCCGTAGTCCAAAATAATTGTGTGATTTCTGAGGTTCCCGATGAGAGTTGCCCGTTGGCTTGCTCTGCTAGTTTCCCCCGCCTCTTTCCTAACTTGCGCCCTGGTCGTCGGAGCCCAATCGTCTTCTCCAGGTGAAATCGCATCGTCGCCCATTCCAGAGAATCCAGAAGTCCAAGATGTCAGCGCTCGCGTACTCCGTGCGAGGGTCTTGGAGCTTTTCCAGGGCAGCCAGTACGGTCAGATTGACGCTTTGGCCCAACAACTCCGTTCTGAGCGGACAAGATTCCGTGGTGGCGCTTGGCAGATCAATGTCTTGTACGAGGCGATCAACTCGCCGGGTTCAATGACGGCTAGTGACGCAGATTGGCAGGCGTTGATCACCAAACTGCAGGGCTGGGTCGCTGCGAATCAGCAATCGCCGACACCTCGAATCGCAATGGCGCAGGCATACCTGACTTTCGCTTGGAAGGCGCGTGGCAACGGCCTTGCCAAGACCGTTACCCAGCAAGGGTGGGCACTCTTCAATGAGCGAGTGCAGAGCGCGCGTATCACCCTCGAGGAAGGTCGAAGCATCAGCGTGGACTGTCCGGAGTGGTACCGAGCTATGCAAACGGTAGCACTCGCACAGGGATGGCCGCGCAAGCAGGTGGACGATCTGGCCCAGGCCGCCATGATCCACAATCCCGAATACTATTACTTTGCCCTTGCTGAGGCGAACTATCTGTTGCCAAAGTGGTACGGTAGGCCGGGGGACTCACAAGCTTATGCGTCGCGCATGGCCGATGCGGTCGGTGGACGGGAAGGTGATGCGCTGTATTTTTTGGTCGCTGCGCACCTGAACTGCTGCAAACGCATCCAAGCCCCTGGTATGGATGAGGCACGTTTGCAACGAGGATTTGCAGCCATAGACCAATTGTACGGGTCCACCACACGCCAGCGGAACGAGGCGGCATTCCTAGCTCTTCGGGCAGCCGACACCACGGCGGCCCAAACGCTGTTCGCACGCATCGGAAACGACTGGTCTGCAGCTGTTTGGGGATCAAAGGCTCGCTTCGACGCTAGTCGCACTGGACAGCCTCTGGGCGGCGTATTCCCAGTGGGACCCGCAGCTGCCAATGACGACCAATCCGACGGTGCGAGTGGGGGAAGATGAAGGATTAGCGAGACTGTCGTCAGGAGTGTGAACCGAACTTGCCGAAAATGCGGGTGGTCTCAATGGGTCGATGCAACACTCAGCTCAGACCCGCACTCGTTGAAAACAAAAGCTAAAAACGCTGGATAGGGTTAGATCAGGCCGGAGCCTTACCCTGGCTAGCTTTGGCCGAATCGGTCAAATAGATCAATTCTTTAGGGTAAGCATTCGTGGATCAGCTGTTTAGATATAGTGTTGCATCGACCGGTTGAGCCGGCACGCTTCAAGGGAGCTTTCCCCATCTTGAAAGATCGACCTCCAGTCGGGAGGACGCAGGCGTCATCGATCGACGCGTCTCTATCTAGCCAGACGTGCTTGGGTTATTTTGCGCGACTTCGAGAGAGCTAAGAGCGGGCCAGCTATCAGCAATATCGTTAGAGGAAGAACGCAGACAGATATCCAGAGAACGGGACGCGGCATTCTATGGACCAAAAACAAGGCAAGTGAGTTTATGCCACCCCACAAAACAAGGAGCAACGAAAATGAGGCTACCGAGAACAGTAGACCTCCACCAAGCACCATCGTTAGTCTCTTGCGATCATTCGCGGGAACCATCGATGCTTCCGATCTCATGCCGGGATCATATCACTTGTCTTCATTTACGCGATCTATTGGAACGGGAAGCGTGTTCGCATTGATGTGGTTTTCGCCGACAAACGGTGTTTCAGCAACTTGGTCCGAAGTTGGTAGTGCGTCAGTTTAAGAATGGTCTCCGTCTTGCCCGATAAGCGCCGACGGTGGCGGAGATCGACGCGGCAACGGCGAGCGAAAATGCGATGACGGTGCTGGTCTTCCTCAAATGGAATGACAGGAATATTGCTGTCCCTATCGACAGG
>NZ_LMUT01000018.1:263542-263707 GCF_009765785.1 Granulicella sp. L46 | reverse complement strand
TCTCTTGCGATCATTCGCGGGAACCATCGATGCTTCCGATCTCATGCCGGGATCATATCACTTGTCTTCATTTACGCGATCTATTGGAACGGGAAGCGGGTTCGCATTGATGTGGTTTTCCCCGACAAACGGTGTTTCAGCAACTTGGTCCGAAGTTGGTAGTCT
>NZ_LMUT01000018.1:262194-263374 GCF_009765785.1 Granulicella sp. L46 | reverse complement strand
AGGGACAGAGCATCAAAATACAAGGACCGAGGCTGCTTCGATTCCATTTCCATGGGGCCATGCTCTCAAGACTTACAAGGTAAGGCAATAGAAAAGCGGCCGCAGGCGGCTCGTTACGATCCGTAAAGACTGTCTGGCACGGGTTAGTCCGAATACTTAGTTGTAGTAGTGCACGAAAAACGGCGTTTTGAGCAACTATGATTTCGAGAGCACGCCTTCGGCGCGGATGATGGG
Organism: Granulicella sp. L46; assembly: GCF_009765785.1. Taxonomy (GTDB): domain Bacteria; phylum Acidobacteriota; class Terriglobia; order Terriglobales; family Acidobacteriaceae; genus Granulicella. The sequence continues at coordinate 263,140 of NZ_LMUT01000018.1, read as the reverse complement.
TTTGCACAGCTGCATAGCGCGGATGGGTGGCGGCATATCAGTGAATTCGACGGCGGAATTGATTGCAGCTAGCCATTAATCCGCATGAACGACGTAGCGTCATTCAATCCCGTTGCTCTCATCCCAACTGAATCCCTCCCGCTTGACGACAGGCGTTTCCTCCAGCGGCAAAACGGCTTGAATAGGCTTCTTCGTCTCCGGTGCTTTCGTGGGAGCCGAAGTCCCGACGACATCCGTTTTGCGCGGAAGCAGCTGTTTTCTCGCCCGTTCCACGAACTCCCGCTGCTTGTTCTGTTTCGTTGCGAGCCGGAACTTCGCCGGGACAACATGATTCTCGATCTTGATAAAGCCTGTGAGGGGCGGCAGGCCCGCAATTTCGGAAGGCATGATGAGCGGCTTATTGGCGATCTCCATCGCAAAACTCTTCTTCGACCCGAGAAGTCCCATGCTGCGTGATTCTTTCAAACGCTCGACCTCGATCTCGCCGATGGCCTCGGAGATCCACTTCGCCGCCCGCGGTTCCGAAGTCTTGAGGAAGATCTTCGTCGCGGGTTGGGAGAGCATAGCTTCAGCGTCCTGACCGTAGCGCTTCTCCATCTGGCTGCGTCCCTGGATACCGATGACGACGGGATTGCCGTACTTACGGTTCTCCGTGACAGCGGTGTGGAGTTGCGGTAGCCGGTTCAGGCTGGCCAACTCATCGATCACAAACCAGACCGCCTTAGCTGCTTGGTCTTCGCAATATCCCATCATGCGCAGGATAAACAGGTCGAGCCATGCCGCGTGCAATGGCAGTGTCTTGCTCCGGTAGGCAGCAGCAGAGGTCAGAAAGACCCATCGGTTCCGCTCGGTGTACCACTCAGCGGTCGCGAAGGTTTTGCGCTTGTGCTCCCACTCCGGCAACAGCTCCAGACTGTCCGCCACCATATTCAAACTGGAGAGGACA
>NZ_LMUT01000018.1:245083-262184 GCF_009765785.1 Granulicella sp. L46 | reverse complement strand
AGGGACAGAGCATCAAAATACAAGGACCGAGGCTGCTTCGATTCCATTTCCATGGGGCCATGCTCTCAAGACTTACAAGGTAAGGCAATAGAAAAGCGCCGCAGGCGGCTCGTAACGATCCGTAAAGACTGTCTGGCACGGGTTAGTCCGAATGCTTAGTTGTAGTAGTGTACGAAAAACGGCGTTTTGACCAACGTCGATGCATTGGATTCACCGGAGCCTGAACTTGGTCAAAACCCGACTTTTCGGGAGCGTCGGTTGTGGGTGACGAGAAGCGCGTTTATCAGGACCAATCCGAAATCAATCGCTGAAACAGCGCTGGATAAGTGACTTGGCCTGAAGTCGACAATCGAGATCGATAGTTGCCTCGATAGCTGCCCCGAACGATTCGCAGCAGTGTCGCATCGCACCCACAGCCTTAATGCGCCGATCCGCCTTCCTCCGCTGAGCGAAGTTTATCCAGGTCACGCTGCCCCTTGATGTAAGCCAGTCCGCCGCGGTGCATCAATTCGAGGTAGGCAAGAGTCTCTGTGCGGCGGACGCGCTCCTCGAGAAGCAGGCCGAGGTACTCGTCAAGCTGTGCCGGCGTGATGTGAGAAAAGTCGAATGGGCCGGATGGAAAGGCGGTCTGGAAGCGCTGCTCGAAGGCGACGCGTTTGGTGGCAGCCTCCTGGGCGCGCTCCTTGAGAGCTTCCGAATTAATGACAGCGACTTCGGCGTCACCGGCACTGTTGATCTCTTCCTCGCTCAGCAAATGAATGAGGCCGCTGGATTTGGCCGCGGCGAGGTTTTCGAGCCGGATTGTCTCGATAGGGAACGCGGGACGATACGCTGGCGGAGGCAGCGGGTGGTGGAGCGAGATCGTCTCCCGGACCTGCTGTATGCGAGCCGTGAGATCTTCGACCTGCTGAGTGTTGGCGTCCCGGTTTTCATCCACATCGCGAAGATAGAGGCGCGCATCGGTGATGGCGCCCTGGCGCAGGTCGGTACGCTGATGGTGCTCGTGAATGAGCTCGACGGCTTGTTCGAGGCCGATGGCGATGAGGATGCCGACCGCGATCGTACCGATGTGAAGGAAGAAGTCTTTCCAGGTGTGATCGGACTTCTGCGGCGGGTGAATGTCGATCATGGAACGTTCTCCGAGGAATGGAAGTCAGGGTTAGCGGGAAGCGATGTTGGCGCGCCGGATGTCGTCTTCCATGTCAGCGCGCGACTGGACGCCGCGAAGGACACTGATGGAAGCGCCCTTCCACCACGCGATCCAGATCCTCTCCTGTTCGAACTCCACGAGGTGACTGTCGAAGATGGCTTCGGCGTCGTCGCGTTGGGCGAGGGTGAGGTGAACGGTCGCTCCGGTGTTCAGGGGATATCCGGTGCGATCGCCGAAGCTCTTCACGCGCTGGAAAGCGGTAGTGGCGGGCTGGACCACGTCGTTCCAATGCGCGCCTTCGGTATCGACACGGTCGAAGATTTCGGCGAGGTTTTCCGGCAGGAGCTCGACCTTCCCGCTGGTTTTTGCGATGGACCAGACCGAGCGGGATGGCGACTGGAGGTTGTCCTGCGCAGGCGGTTGAGGCATGGTGACGATGATATATCCGCCGCGCGGCTGGGCATTGCGCAGGGCTGCAAGCGAGGCTTGCTCCCAGGCAATCTCGTGGTGAGCTACATCGAGATCGAAATCGAAGACTTTCAGGTTGTCGGCACACTCGCGATGGAAACCTTCGATCAGGGCCTGGCGCTCGTGCCGGTGGTGGAGGACCTCAACGGTTTGTTCGAGGCCGATGGCGATGAGGATGCCGAGAATGACGATGAAGAGGTGAGTGAAGAATTCGCGGCGCGTCATGGGCGCGTGCTGGGGCGGGTGGATGTCGATCATGTGGGCTCCGTGAAATCTATTCCGTTCCGCTGGGCTGGTTTGGAGTCGTTTGTGTCTGCGGCTTAGGGGTAGCGCCAAAGAAAGTCGTTGAGCCATTCTCCACAAGGGTTCGCTGCATCGCGGCCTTCTGGAAGGAGTACATCCCGTCCAGTGAATGAACACCTGCCAGAATCGCCTCGTCACCTCCTTCGACCAGGGCGAGAGTGGCGATGCTCCTGCGAATGGCGCCGTCAACCTGTCCCAAACGGAAGAGGAGATCGTCGCGATGAGAGAGGTTGATATGCTGAACGGCCGGATTCGCTTGTTCATACTGGCCACGTACACATTCGCTGATCAGGGTGCGTAGCGTTTCGTGCAGGTATTCGTCCGCGTTGATCTCCTCTACGGTGTTGTAGTCGAGCCGCGCGAAGAGCTCGGCCTGGTCAGCGGGAAGCAGCGCAGCAAGGCCCGCGGCCTGAGCGGCCGACCACGTGGCTCGTGAGGGAGATACATAGAGCGCGGACCCAGCGTTGGGAAGGACGCCGTGCACGTCAACGGAATCGCCGGAACGTTTTCCGGCGAGCAGCGCATCCTCAAGCGATCGGATGTATGTGGCCTGCACTTTGAGCCTGTCGACCGAATCGCGTATCAGCGGCAGGTTGCTCTGCGCTTCGGCGCGCATTTGTTCGGTGAGTTGGGCGACCTGGTGCCGGTGGTGGAAGTACTCGACCGTTTGCTCGAGGCCGATGGCGATGAGCAGGCCGAGGATAACGATGAAGAGGTGTGTGAAGAATTCGCGGCGCGTCATGGGCGCGTGCTGCGGCGGGTGAATGTCGATCATGGTTGGGAGCTCCGTTCTGCCGCCTCTTCCGTGGCCATGGCGCCGGAACTCGCAGTGATGTCGATGGAAACGATGACGAAAATCAGCATTGCAATATAGATCGCAATGGCAGCCGGTAAATAGACGAACGTAAGCGCGCAGAAAACCGCCGCTTGCAGGGTGCCGATTGCAGCCACCCGGTTACGCTTACGGCTCCATTCCTTCCAGCCGGGGTCGCGACCATGAATTTTCGATGCGGACAACCTGAACCATGTCATGCCGGTCATCGCATTCCAGGCAATGATTTGATACACGATATATGCAGTCGGATCATGCGGGTGTTCGACGATGGAGCGCAGCGTCCATGGAAGCAGGCTGGAGAAGAAAAGGGCGCCTCCATTGAACCAGAACATTGCCCGATTGATCTCCCGCACGCGGCAGAATACGTGATGATGATGGAGCCAGATCACAAGCAGGAGCACAAACGTTGCTGAATAGCCGCCGAGGCGCGGCAGCAGATGCCACCAGCCATCCCACCCGGGAATTTCGGGCGTTCGCAAATCCAGCACCATCAGCGTGATGATGATTGCGTAGACTGCGTCGCTGAACAGGGTTAGCCGGTGCTTCATTGTTCTCCTGGTTCCCCGGAGCACAAGCCCAGGAAAACAACTGCGCGGCCCGGAATTTCTACGTCAACAACGGCCCAGCGGCGACAACCACGCTTAGGCACAAACGCGCGCTGGCACGCACGACGGTCTCATTGGCGGCGTAAACCCGAAAATATTAGCACAAGTCTAGCGGACGCTCTTCGTCTCGGTCCTGACAAGTCGGCCAGTGTCTCGGAATCTTACCGAAGAGGGGCCGGATAATCGGACCCTAGGGCGTTTATCAGGACTGATCCTCAAATGCGGCCCAACTCCGGGTCAATGAGCGCCTCGTACTGTTGTCATCAACTGAGAATTGAAGTTGCCGACAGGCTGCCCAGCTCACACGGGACTTTGGCCGATAACCCGATGGATCCAATACAAGAGCGGTTTATTATTCCCCGGATCCTTAGACGCGCTGAGTTGTGATTAGCGCAATCCCGTTTGGTGGAATTGAAATTGTGATCTGGCCGTTTCCGTCGAGATGTGCGACCTCAGGTTCCGGCAAAGCACTCGCGCTTTTGAGTTCGGCGATCTGGCGCATTGTTGGATATGCCGGGCTTCCCATCTTCTGATAGGCCTGAGTGGAATCGCCGTGATCGGCATCCACGCGACTGATATTAACTCGCCCGCGCTTATGCCCGCGTTGCAATTGCAACGTGAACTGTTTTGATTCACCGTGCGTGGCGAACGTGGCGCCGGTTTGCACCAATGGGTCACCCATCGACGTACGCTGTTTCGGATCCTGCGGGATCAAATTCCAAACCAAAACGGCTACGGTGCCATCGCTGCGCCGGGTCGCCAGCAGTGGGCCCTCATCGCTGACCAATTGCCTGTCACCCAGCTGATGCAATAGTGCGAACGTGTTGAACGAGGGTCTCGGGACACCGCGCATTCCGATGAGACCGAAGTTCCTGTTCAAGAAGGTCCTCGGAATTCCCAATTCCTCGAAAACATTATCAAAGGTCCAATAGGACATCATCTCTGAAAGCCCGATGCAACTCTTGATCGTATGAGTGATGAAGGCAGGATTCTGAGAACTCCACTCGGTAAGGAACAGTGGCAGATCCGGAAACTTTGAAGCCTTTATCTGTTGCTTGAGCATCGCTAGGGCTTTGGGTATGACTTCCTCAAAGGCATAGTGAGTCTCTTCACCGAATAAGCTCTTTTGAGGATCATCGGGATAGACGTGACTTGAGGCAAAGTCGATGGGGACGTTTCGCGACGAACAGAACTCCAATAAGTCCCCTACCCAGCCGGCTTGGGCAGTCGCCGGACCGCCAACTCTCAGCCGCCGATCCACGCTCTTCAGCGCCACCGCAGATTGTCTGTACAGTTCAAAATATTCTGCTTTTGTTCCAGACCAAAAGAACGCTAGATTTGGTTCATTCCATACCTCGAAGTTCCATTTGCTGACTTCTTCAATCCCATACCGGTCAACACAGTGTGTTGCGAGCGCACGAATCAATTCACCCCACTGCGAGAACGGATCAGGAGGCGTGATATTTCCACGGTAGAAGAAGGCGGTTTTCTTGCCGCTTGCAAGAGCGCCGGGCATAAAACTGAGCTCGACGAATGGCTTGACTCCCCGTTCCAACATGGCGTCAAACACCATGTCGACGTAGAGGAAGTTAGGGGCTTTGCCCCCAGACCATACGCCCATCTCATCGTCGAAAAGGCCATGGAAGCGGACAGACTTGAAACCGGCTGCGTTCTTCACAGTTTCCAGGTCTGTGAGCCACTGTTCCCGAAGTCCGACGACAGCTCTGTCGGAGCCAACGCACTCCTCCCAGACGTGGGGTAGAGGTCCTTTTACCTCATCCGTATGAATTGAGATAGCGTGCCCCGGCGTTTCGGAAGCGCCCTGCGCCGCCGTTGCAACCTTTGGTGCTAATGCGTGGAAGCTCGCCAATGCAGTTGCTTGAAGAAACGATCGACGATCCATAGAGTGTCCTCTTTCTGAGGTTGAGGCTGCCGTGGGAGACGGCGGGAAATTAGGCGGACCTATGGATTGACGACGAACGATCCGCCGTCGTTGGCCGTGGAATCTTCACCCACCCAGTAGTCAACGGTGGTCGGCTCCTGAGTCCACTTCCTCTTGGCGGTGCTCCAGAACGAGAGGTCCCCTGGTGACAGGGTGAAGTGCAGCGTCTTCTTTTCGTGAGGCTGCAGGAGGACGCGATCGAATCCCTTCAGCTCACGCACCGGTCGCGACGCACTACCGAACCGCTGATGGATATACAACTGCGCCACTACATCTCCAGCGACGTCGCTCGTATTCTCTACCTCAGCTTCGACCGTTATTGGCTGTCCCACTTTAATTTGAGGTTGACTTACTTTCGGCGGGGCGAACGAGAACTTGGAATAGCTCAAGCCGTATCCGAAAGGGAATAAGGGAACGCTCGGCTCATCCCAGTAGCGCCTGCCCTGATTTTGGGGGTCTTGCGTATTGTTATGCGAGTAGTACGTTGGAATTTGATTGGCATCCCGTGTCCACGTGAATGGAAGCTTTCCCCCAGGGTTCGCTTCTCCAAACAGCAGATCTACGGCGGCATTTCCGCCTTCGGTTCCCGGATACCACATGTCAAGGATCCCTGGTATGTGTTCCACCTCCCATTGCAGGTCGAGTGGGCGGCCACTGAATAAAATGAGGACAACCGGTTTGCCGAGCGCCGAAATCGCCTTTAGCAGGTCTTCTTGCCTGCCGGGGAGAGCCAATGAAGCGCGGGAGGCCGACTCGCCATCCATATCCTGGAGCTCTCCCATCACCGCAATTACGATGTCCGAATCACGAGCTACTTCGACGGCGTGACGAAACTCGTCGTCCGCCTGTTCGGGGGTCCAACGTCTCTGGGGTTTCTCCTTCATCAAGCTATCGAAGGGCGAGGAATACTTTCGGCCAAGTTGAATTCCCTGGGCGTACACAACGCTCTCAAATTTGCCTGACTGCTCCAAGGCTCGCCGAACGGTTACCGTGTCGTCGATGTTTTCCCCGCCTGTCCAGGGTCCGAGGGTGTCTTGTCTGGAGTCGGCCAGCTGCCCGATCACAGCGAGTTTTTTGTACGCTTGCGGATGCAGAGGCAGAAGGTTCGCGTCATTTCTCAACAAGACGGCGGAGCGATCAGCGGCAATTCGAGAGGCTTTCAGGTGCTCCTGAAGGACACTGTCCTCCATTGGCTTAACCTCGACGTAGGGATGGTCAAACAGACCCAGTTGAAACTTCAGCCTGAGTACTCTTCGAACGGCGCTGTCGAGCTTCTCCCTATCGAGGGTACCGTCATGTGCTGCCGTAAGCAGCCCGTCGACATCTCCGTAGTTGCTCATCTGGACATCCACACCGGCATCGAGGGCGCGTCGAGCTGCGTCTGCCTTATCGCGAGCAAATCCATGCGGCACGAGATCGGTGACCGCATTATTGTCACTGATGACCAAGCCCTTGAAGCTCCATTCATCGCGCAGCACGTCCGTAAGCAGCCATCGATTCCCAGTAGCAGGGACATCGTTGAGGTCCATGTATGCGCTCATCACGGCAGTCGCGCCTGCCTCAACCGCTGCCTTGAACGGCGGGAAGATGACGTTTCGGAGTTGGCTCTCCGAGAGGTTCGCCGCATCGTGATCTCGACCACCTTCACCAGCCCCATATCCGGCGAAGTGTTTAGCGGTGGCAATCATGTGGTTGGAGTCTATCGGCAAGATTCCCTGAAAGCCATTGACCTGGGCCACAGCGACCTTGGATCCGAGGTACGGATCTTCCCCTGCGCCTTCGACGATACGACCCCAGCGCGGATCCCTGGCGATATCGAGCATGGGTGCCGAGGTCCATTGCTGCCCTCCCGCCCTCGCTTCCATTGCGGCGATGCCCTGATCTCTTTCAATCATCGTCATATCCCAGGAGGCGGCGGCTCCTATCGGCACTGGAAAGATGACCCGGTACCCGTGAATGACGTCCATATCGAAAAGGAGAGGAATGTGAAGGCGAGTTTTCTCGACCGCCAGCGTTTGCAGCGCATTGATCTCGGTTGGATCGAGCACATGATCGACTGATCCAACCATTCCGGCTGCGATCTCCTCGTCGACCTTCTTCTTGGAGAAGTGGAAAGGTTGATTCAGCTGGCCAATTTTTTCCTCGACGGTCATCTGCTTGAGCAGTGCATCGGTCTTTCGCTCGATCTCCGCAGGCGAGAGCGCTTTGGGTGGTGTCGTCTGAAGGCCGGTTCCGGAGCGGGCCTCGGCGGCGGTCCGCTTTGCCTGTCCGAGGCAGAGGGACGACAACGTAAGTATCGACGACACCCCAAGAACTCCTCCGACACAGACGATTCGAGATACGGTTCTCATGAAACTACGTCTCCCTCTCAAGTTGAATCCACAACCACCTGCCAGCTCATGCGGTCGTTGCGATCGGACGATGGAGCGACCCGGCCTGGCGAGTTTCAAGCTCGACCGATCGCGTTCGAATCACTGCATGACTCGTCGTCGCAGCGCAACCGTACCTTTGGCAGGAGTTCAGGAACGGGTGGTTGCAGCCGCGCTTTCAGGAGGTCGCAGATCTCAATGCCGCACTGACTTCAACTTTCGGCTCAGTTATTTCTTCGGAGTATCTGCACCTGGCTTGGCCGGAGTTAATTTGAAGTCTCCCGTAACTCCCATAGGTTCCACATCCGCGTCGCCCTGGACGTTGCCGGCTTCATCAATCGTGCCCGTATAGGTCACGGTCAAGGGTTCTCCGTTGTATTCAGCCTTAACCTTCAGGGTGACATTCTTGCCGTCCACCGTTCCAGTCATTTGCACTTCGCCAGTATCGCTCTTGCAGCTTCCCGCGACTTGATTGTTGGTTTGCGATAGAGAGCAGGTCTGGTCGGTGTCGGTACCCGCAATACTGCTGTGCAAGGTGTATGAGCCTGTAAGTCCGGCCGGTCCGAATGCGAACATTGGGGTCGCGACACATACAAGCAACGAGGGGACTAGTAGCTTTTTCATTCTTAGCCTTTCTAAAGACGATTACGAAGCATGGGGTGGATTGACGCAACGGACTCGCGGCGCCGGTCAAAAGCTTGCGCTTACTTGTTACTAAGGCCGAGAAGGATGATGCGTATGGCTTCATGAAAAAGATGGCGAACCGGCTGTCCATATTCGACTTCTACTCGATTGCCTAAAGATGCAAACCTGCGTTGAGCGGCAATCACGACATTCACTACGGAATGCATCGCCAAGTCCGGGTTCAGATCCGGGCGGAGCGATCCGTCGGCGATTCCCATGCGAACCAAGTCAGCAAACGACTTCGGGAAATCCGGTGCGACTCTTGCGTGAAGCGCGAGCAATAGATCGGTGGACCATTCGTGCGCGTACATCGCGTCAAATTGCGCTTGGAATCGTATGCGCTCCGGATGTTCGGCTAACTCGACTTCGAAGGCGTTGAGCATAGCTTCAATATGAGTCAGCGCGGTTCCCTGCACATGAGTAACGCGCTCTCCAATCTCGGCTGTGGACTGCGCCGTGTATTCTTCCACCAAAGCCCAGATAATCTCATCCTTGTTAGCGAAATACTCATACAGCGTCGTGGGTCGAACGCCAGTTGCAGTGACAATTTCCGTGATCGTCACCCCTTCAATTCCTCGTGCATTAAACAACTCTTGTGCTGCCTTGAGGATTCGACCACGCTGTCGCTCGCGGTGAGCGCGGTAGAGCTTAGGTGGTGCCGGCGGCGGAGGCGACGGGCTCTTGGAAACTGAACTTTTCCGCAGATTCTTAGCCATTTAGGCGATCACTCCAAATTTGGATATAGAATCCAATATTGATTTACCATATGCATTCCTTTCCAGAGCGTCAAGCTTCTCGGCTTCTGCTCTTTATGCTTGCCCGAGATTTACAGATCACGGGCCGCCCTCATTTCGGTCAACCTTTGTTCAGTACGCAAATTTCAGAGCGAATTGAAACTGACGAGACGGAATGCTCGGGTTAACGCTTGTGATCGATCCGAACAGACCGCTATTGGTCGGAAGACCATCCGACCCTAACGAATTTATCTGCGCACTCGGATTGGAGAAGTTAGGGGTGTTCGAGATATTGAAGCACTCCACCCGGAACTGCAGGTTCGCACTCTTCGGGAGGTCAAAGTTCTTGACGAGCGAAACGTCGGCATGCCGAAGGTGTGGCCCGTAGTATTGATTCTTCGTTTCATCTCCGGGCGTTCCAACAGCCTGGGGAGCAAATGCCTTAATATTGAAGAACTGACTCAGCGAGCCACCGCCGCCGACATGTCCGACAACGTTTGGCCGATCGACTGTAACTCCGGGAAGGTTGATATAGGCGAGGGCTGTCCCGGAGGAATTAGCTGATTGGGTCGCTGCGTCCGTGACGGTGAAGGGTAAGCCGGTCTGCCAGGTGACGACTGCATTCGCCTGCCAACCCTTGACCAAAACTTTCTTCAATCCAGAAGACGTTTTTGCGAACGGCAAAACGTAGGTTCCTAGAAAAGCAACGCGATTCCGAATATCCAGATCGGAATTACCGTAATCGTAGGTACCGATCTTGGTCGGCTGTAAGCCAAAAGCACCTGAAATTCCAGTTCCTGAATCGAAGGTATCGTTCAGGCCGTGAGCCCAGGTGTAGTTCGCGTTGAAGGAAAGACCATTACTGAATTCGCGACTAAACGTCGCCTGCAACGAATTGTAAGAGCTGCCCGCCAACGATGGATACCACTGAAGATTGACGACGTTTGGCAGCTGCGTTGCGTAGCGGAACGCAGGGACAATGGACGATCCGGACGGATCAGGAAGGTCGAGATTGACTCCCCCGATCGGTTCATGTCGTCCCAATTGACCGACATAAGCGATGGTCAGAATGTTCGCTCCAATTTGCTGTTGGACATTCAGGTTGAACTGTTCCGCATACGCATCCGGTAGGTTGAAAGGCTTCGTGGAAATTTGCCCTGACAAGTTTGTCGTCGAAGGAGGGGTGGGTACGCCGATTCCTTCATTGAGGTATTGATCGATTGCATATTCAAGCCCCGTGGCGGCTGAGTAAGGAGGATTCAGCAGGTTGACTGTCCCATTGATGACGCTGGGATAGTACGTAAGACCAAATCCACCTCTGATCGCCGTAGAGTTTGTCGCAGAATAGGCGAAACCGAATCGAGGGCCAACGTCCCCATGAGGAGTGCTCACGCCTCCGGTCGGATTTTGAATGAGCTTGAACGTATTCAGATCCAGGTTCGCCATTGTGTTGTTGGTGTTGTGAGGAGCCGTGTACACGTCGTACCGAAGGCCGAGATTGAGGGTGAGCTTTCTGTTGACGCGCCAATCGTCCTGGATGAAGATGTTCGACTCCCAGAATCGATTGTCGATGTTACTGAAGCTATTGGAACGTTCGTACAGGTAGCCAAAATAGCCAGCGCCTGCGTAGCCCAGGAGCTCCGCCATATCGAGCACAGGTGTTCCACCCAGAGCTTCGATTATGAAACCTTGCCCATAGGTACTTTGGAAGTAGCTGCTGTTTCGGAAGATGAGGCCGGCGCCAATTTTAATGGAATGAGCGCCTACGTTGTAGGTGATGTCCCCGTTGACTTGAGCTGTGTTATCGGTTTGATAAATCGGCTCGCAACACGGACCTCCGAGCGGCGCATAGCTCCCAAAGAAGACGTAAGCAAGTTCCGTGGCGCGGTACGCATCGTTCGCTCCTGGTATCGCTAACGCCGGCGTATCGTTAAGATTCTTTCCACTATTCAGACCAATCACGCTGTTCGTGAATCGCGAATACCCTCCACGAAGTTCCATGAGCAGCTTCGGTGTAAAGATGTGAAGGTAATTCACCTGACCATCCTGGGCGCGTTCACTTGCAGTGCCGGGGAACCGTCCGCCAAACGTGTCTCCCACAGGTTGAACTCCGCCGATGGGCGGAAGTTCTCCTGGGACGAAGGTGTTTGTATTGTTGTAGGAGTAACGACCGAAGAGTTGATTCGCTGCATTGAAGTTTTGGTCGATGCGAATATCGAATGTATTTTGATGTTGGACGGTTGCAGGATCCGAAATGAAGTTGCCGCTGGGGAAACCGCTGGCGTCCACCGAAACGGGTGTACGGTTCGGAGCGGGATACAGCTTGAAGTACCCCAGCCCTGTGATGTCGGTTGGCGTAAAGACGGGACCGCCAACATCGGAGAAATTACCAGGGTTTTGTTCTTGAAACAGCGTGGGCACGGTCAATATCGTGACATTCTGTGTGGCATCATTTTTATAGAAACCCTCGTAATCGCCGAAGAAGAATGTCTTGCCTCGCCGTATTGGGCCACCGATGCTACCCCCGAACTGGTTCTGCTGCAGGGTCGGATTTGAAGTAGCAAAGTAGCTCTTCGCGTCCGTAGCGTTGTTCCGGAAGAATTCATAAGCCGTGCCGTGGAAACGGTCCGTGCCGGCCTTCGTAAAGATGCTGATGACGGCGCCAGCCGTACGACCCACCTCGGCCGTGTAGAGGTTGGTTGCTACCTTGACCTCGCTCATCGCGTCCAGCGAGGGTCGGACTTCCATGATGCCAACCAGACGTTCGTTGTTGTCGAGTCCGTCTATCAGGAAATTGTTAAGGATCTCTGGTTGGCCGTTCGCTGAAACGGATGTCGTTTGCCTACGATCGTCCGGTCGCGTACCGCCTGTAACCGAGTTCGGCGTGCCGCCGTTCGTGCCTGGCTGATCTTGTGCGAGTTGGATGAAATTACGACCGTTGAGCGGGAGTTCCTGGAGGGAGCGCCCTCCGATGGTATTGCTGACGCTCGAGTTATCCGTCTGCAGACCGTTCACGGGTACGGTCACAGAGACCGATTCACTGGCCGCACCCACTTCAAGCACTACATCGGTGCGTTTCCGATCGCCCGGCGTGAGCGTGATGCCGTTGAGATCGACTTCCTTGAAACCTGTCGCGGAAACCGAGATCCGATACGTCCCGGGCTTCATCTGCGACAGGGTGTACTCACCCTGCCCATTGGTGCTCGTGGTTCTCTGCAGCTGCGTCTGGACCTCTGTCGCGGTGACGGTAGCATTCGGAACAATTGCGCCTGAGGGATCCGTCGCTGTGCCGAGCAGGTCGCCGGTAATATTCTGCGCAAAACAGACTGCGCTCGGAAACAGAAATACCGTCAGCATCACGAAGGCATACAAGCAAAGCGTCCTGCGGCGAGACATGAAATGGGTTCCCGAAGGGGAATACGGCCTGGCAATTTTCACGGTTGAGTCCTCGATCAAAGTTGCTCGCATATTCCAACACGGCAATCACTGTTGTCAAGGAAATTTGGATAACATGTCTATATTTGGATGTATGCTCCATATTATGAAGTACCCGTCACGAGGTCGAAGTACCCTGAGACGGTTTCTGAAAGGGTCTTACAGAAGGGCAAGCAGCCAGCGATAGCGTAGATTCTTACCGGGAATGAGTTTGTCCGTTCGACTGAAGTCGCACCTCCAACCGCAAAAGGGAGCTCCTTGCAATGACCGAAAACCTGTCCCGCCGCACGTTTGCACGCCTGCTAGGAGCAGGCGCGGCTGCCGCATCCACCTCTTTACCGAGTCTGGCTTCCGGACTGCGTTCAGCGGCCATGCAAAGAGATAGCGACGCGTTGATGCCTGCCAATGCCGGCGAACTCAAGTTTCCAAAGGGATTCGCGTGGGGCGCGGCTACTGCTAGCTACCAGGTGGAGGGGGCTCCCAAGGCTGACGGCAAGGGCATTTCTATTTGGGACGTGTTCGCCCACACACCGGGCAAAATTCATGGGGGCGCAAGCGGAGACGTCGCGGATGACGATTACTACCGGTACAAGGAAGACATCGCGATCATGAAGGACATCGGCCTCAAGGCTGCCCGCTTTTCCATTGCGTGGCCGCGCATCTTCCCAAACGGGACGGGCCAAATCAATCAGGCTGGCCTCGATCACTATCGGAAGGTGGTCGACGACATGCTTGAACAAGGCGTCGAGCCGTACTGCACGCTCTACCACTGGGATCTGCCGCAGTCCCTCCAGGTGAAAGGTGGATGGGAAAATCCGGACACCGCCCGCTCGTTCGCAGATTACGCAGGCTACGTGGCGAACAAGCTTTCCGACAGGATTCACCATTGGATGACCATGAACGAGATCCGCTCGTTTACCCAGGCTGGCTATGGTTTCAATCTTCATGCGCCTGGTCTGCACGTCGGCCGGAAGCGTCTCGCACAGCTCACCCATTACGCTGTCTGGGGACATGGATTAGCGGTGCAGGCCATTCGTGCGCACGCCAATGGCCCCGTAAAAGTCGGATTTGCCGACAATCCTACCGCTGTGTGCCCGGTTATCTCTACGCCCGAGCACATAGCCGCGGCCCACACCGCGTTTCAGGAAGAGAACGCACAATTCCTCAACGTGATCATGACGGGCCGCTATACCCAGCACTACCTGGCACACCTCGGTTCCGATGCACCGGAGTTCACTGCGGATGAGCTGAAGACGATATCCACGCCGTTAGACTTCGTGGGGCTGAACGTGTACAACCCTGTTTGGGTGCGCGCGGACAGCTCAAAGGAGCAGGGATACAACATCGTGGCGAACCCTTCCGACTACCCGCACATGGATCCACCGTGGATTGCAGTCGGCCCTGAAGCCCTGTTTTGGGTACCGACCCTCGCTCACCGCGTGTACCACGTGGACGCGCTCTACATCACTGAGAACGGCGCTGCGGCTGAAGACTACCTAACCTCTGACGGTCATGTTTGGGACACCGGCCGGACCATGTATCTTCGCAATTACCTTTCACAACTGCATCGAGCCATCCAGGCTGGCGCACCGGTCAAGGGATACTTTCTTTGGAGCCTGCTCGACAATTTTGAATGGGCCGATGGGTACAAAAGTCGTTTCGGAATTACCTATGTCGATTTTGAAACGCAAAAGCGTACCCCGAAACTCTCATCTTATTTCTATAAAGCCGTCATCGCAGCGAACGCAGTCACGTAGAGGTCGCAGACTTTGCGACGCCTCTGACGTGGTCGCAACCTCGCCATCTGCGCACCAGTAATGTCATGCCCGGCGACGATCCCGCGGTGGCTGCGGAACGGGAATTCGGGAGTGCTTTATCGCAGCCATTACGCCCCCCCTTGAATCGAGTCACACATGGTCGCCACGTAGAGCAGGTCAGTGAATGCTAGAAGGAACGTCCCGCCGCCAATCGGAAACTACGATTCCATCCGGCCCACTCGTTGGTTCTTGTCGATTAGTGCAAAATCGCCATTGCGCTCATCGATCCAGGATTAGTAACGGGAAGTCGGCTTATCGTCAGTAATTGCGAGTCATGCCTCCGTCAATCCTCAAAAACGGGGTTTTGAGCAACTACGATTTCGAGAGCGCGCCCTCGGCGCGGATCATGGGTTTGCACGGCGGCATAGCGCGGTGATGGGTGGCGGCATAATGTTACTAGGTGGCGGCATATCAGTGAATTCGGCGGCGGAATTGATTGCAGCTAGCAATTATTCTTCATAAACGCCGTAGCCTCATTCAATCCCTTTGCTCTCATCCCAACTGAATCCCTCCCGCTTCGCGACAGACGTTTCCTCCAGCGGCAACACTGCTTGAACAGGCTTCTTTATCTCCGGTGATTGCGTGGAAGCCGAAGTAGTCACGACATTTGCTTTGCGCGGCAGCGGCTGACCTCTCATCCGTTCCACAAACTCCGGCTGCTTGCTCTGTTTCTTTGCCAACCGGAACTTTGCCGGGACGACATGATTCTCGATCTTGATAAAGCCTGTGAGGGGCGGCAGGCCCGCAATTTCGGAAGGCATGATGAGCGGCTTAGTGGCGATCTCCATCGCAAAACTCTTCTTCGACCCGATAAGCCCCATGCTGCGTGATTCTTTCAAACGCTCGACCTCGATCTCGCCGATCGCCTCGGAGATCCACTTCGCCGCCCGCGGTTCCGAAGTCTTGAGGAAGATCTTCGTCGCCGGCTGGGAGAGCATAGCCTCAGCGTCCTGGCCGTAGCGCTTCTCCATCTGGCTGCGCCCCTGTAGACCGATGACGACAGGATTGCCATACTTACGGTTCTCAGTGACAGCGGTGTGGAGTTGCGGTAGCCGGTTCAGGCTGGCCAACTCATCGATCACAAACCATACCGGCTTAGCAGCTTGGTCTTCGCAATATCCCATCATGCGCAGGATAAACAGGTCGAGCCATGCCGCGTGCAATGGCAGCGCCTTGCTCCGGTAGGCAGCAGCAGAGGTCAGAAAGACCCATCGTTTCCGCTCGGTGTACCACTCAGCGGTCGCGAAGGTTTTGCGCTTGTGCTCCCACTCCGGCAATAGCTCCAGACTGTCCGCCACCATATTCAAACTGGAGAGGACCCCAGCTCTCTGCGCGGGAGCGCCGGGATCGAGCAGCGCGGCCAGAGGCGTCCCTTTGACCGCAGCTTCTATGCGTTCCGGATCGGCCATCATCCGCAGGATGTCCCTCGGCTGGGGCTTACGCAGGAGCAGATGTGCCAGGACCCGGCGCGGCGCATCGGTGAAGAACGCCTTCTCGTACTCTTTGTCAGGCAACATGGCGGCGGCAATCGTAGTGGCCGTCTCAGGCCGGTCGATCTCGTCGCCCAACCCCCAATATGGGCAGCGCTCATCAAGCGGATTCAGAATCAGGTCGCCTCTTTTGGGGCTATAGAACTCACCCAAAAAGTCCATTGCTGGGTCATAGACAATGGCGCTCTCACCCCGGTCTTCGATCTGGCGCAGTAGCTGGCGGATCGCCGAACTTTTGCCTGAGCCGGTGTCGCCCATGAGCAGGATGTGGCTGGCCTCCAATCGTCGCGGGATATGGAAGCCGGGCGCTGGTAGCCACTTCCCGAAGATTCCCTTCCGCTCCATCTGGAATCGAATACCTCCGTCACTGGAGCCGTGTAGCCGGGAGAGTAGTTCGGGGCCTTTGGTACGGCGTCCATGGCGCTGCTCCTGCTTCCGGCCCAACCGGTTTCTTCGCCCGAACTGGAACCATAGGGCGTACAAGAAAACGACTGCGGCCAGCACATAGCAAATGGGCCGGAGGAAGATCGCCCACGGGCTGTCGCCTTCGTAGACGGCCGCTTGAAGGTAGGCTTGCAACTCCTTCGCTCGAACCTTGCCTGGTGAAGCGATCGCGACCGCACGCCAACCCTCAGCGAGGGCCTTCGAGCCAAGCGCCAGAGGATGCTTCGGGTCCGATCCCTTTACTGCATCGTCTGGAAGCAGCGTCTCCGGCGTCCGCCCCGGAGCCGTCTTTTCGGCGTAGCGAACGGTGGTCATCGCTCCGGGGTCGCCCCTCAATAGAGAGCACGCGGTATAGGTTCCGAGATAGTAGGTCTGGACGGGATTCATGGTCCAGCTGAGCCACAGCGAAGCCGGAAGAATCAGCAAGAGCGGCCCCAGAGCGAAGAGCAAAATCAGCCACAGGAGGCGCCAGCCCCGGCTCGGAAAGCGTATTGGTCCCGCACTCACTCTAGCCCTCCGGTTCCATCTTCCCCGGTAAGGAAATCGGAGAGCAATTTGCGGGCGTCGGCCAGCTTTCGAGCCTCCGCCTTATCACGGATTTTGACGACCGATTCTGGGAGCAGATACTTGCCTTCAGCCTGCGCAGTGGCTGACCCATGGAAGAGATTGAGGAGCATATACCGGAGCGCCATGACCTCAGCCAGCAACAGCTCCGTGGGGTCGGCGGGACGCTCCCGCGCGGCCTTGAGCGCAAGCTCGCGCAGCCATACCGCGAGCGTCTTGCCGCTCGTCTCGGCAGCCGCTTCGACTTCCCGCAGCTCCTCT
>NZ_LMUT01000018.1:194065-245073 GCF_009765785.1 Granulicella sp. L46 | reverse complement strand
TCGGGTCCGATCCCTTTACTGCATCGTCTGGAAGCAGCGTCTCCGGCGTCCGCCCCGGAGCCGTCTTTTCGGCGTAGCGAACGGTGGTCATCGCTCCGAGATCGCCGCTCAATAGGGAGCACGCGGTATAGGTTCCGAGATAGTAGGTCTGGACGGGATTCATGGTCCTGCTAAGCCACAGCGAGGCCAAAAGAACAACCAGAATTGGCCCCACCGCGAAGAGCAAAACCAACCACAGGAGCCACCGGCTCCGGCTCGGAAAGCGCATTGGCCCGGCGCTCACCCTGGCCCCCCGGCTCCATCCTCTCCGGTAAGGAAATCGGTGAGCAACTTGCGGGCGTCGGCCAGCTTCCGGGCCTCTGCCTTGTCGCGGATTTTGACCACGGATTCCGGGAGCAGATACTTACCCTCGGACTGCGCCGTGGCCGCCCCATGAAAGAAATTAAGGAGCATATACCGGAGGGCCATGACCTCGGCCAGCAGCAGCTCCGTGGAATCGGCGGGACCCTCCCGCGCAGCTTTGAGCGCAAGCTCGCGCAGCCATACCGCGAGCGTCTTACCGCTCTTCTCGGCAGCCGCTTCGACCTCCCGCAGCTCCTCCGGAGTGATCCTTGTCGCGACGGTCTTGGTACGGAAGCCGGGCTTCTCCCGGGCGCTCTCTGGAGCGCTAGAAGTAGTCGGAGTGCCTTTGACGAGAGTGCTCATGGGGAACCTCGCCTTGGAAACAGCATGCCCGGTTCGCCTTGGCACGTCAATCAGCTAATTTCGTCAAAACGAACAAGACCCTGCAAAATCAACCCGTTTACGTCCACGTGCGCTCCGCGTTTACATCGAGCGACATGGAACAACCGCACGAATCAGCTAGAGATCCGCGTAGCCCGGATGTTGCAGAATCTAAAACCGTTCACATGTGTAAACGCAAACCCCGCCGCGCGCTCGCTTCACAGTTCCCATTTGGGGGTGACGTGTCACTACTAACCCGCTGCGCAGCAGCGCAAGCTTAGCCGATGCTGGAGTATCCGGGAGAAAGAAAGACGCAGTATGATGGCAATCTACACAGTATCGGACAAACGCGACTCTCGTCGCGTGCAGGAGACAGTAGTCATTCGGGACCGATGAGGACCGACAAAACAGCATCCGAATCGGCCCGAGTTTGGGCTGCCAGCCTTCAGCACCCACCGCGTCAGTGCGCAAGCGTCCGCCGACGAACGCTTTTGGCCTCGGTGATGCTCCCACCGGAGCCTTGAGATTTGGGGTCACGTCTTGCTGCGACCCGAAGAACTCTGTTCTCGCGAACCATTGAACTCGACAGCGAATCGAAATAGGTTGAAGTTCTCTCCGTGGTCCCAGCCTAAGAGCCGCATGAAATTGGTATAGCTGAGGGTGAGATTTGATAGAAAGCCTTTCTAGCTGGCCCACTGTTCACCGTCGTCACCGTACTGCACCACTCCTCAAGGAGCGGGAGCAGTACATGAGCCATTTATTGCAGATAGGCTGGGATGCACGCAGGGTTCTAGGTGTCGGAAGTCTTCTCATTCATATCGTCCACGCCATGGGATTGACCAGTTTACGGATGGTCGATGTCACGGAGATCGACCAGGCTGGGGAACGCTGGACGAACAACTACCGCGGAGGGATGCGCGCTCACGGAAGAGCCTCGCCCTTGCTCTTTGTAACGCGCGCACGACAGTGGCTGCGCTTTCACGGTTTCCTGATCCTGCCGGGGGCACCGACCGGGCGCTTTGATACGCACCTTGCCCAGTTCAAGAGCGCCTTGGAACTACGCGGGTTGGCTTCCTGCACCGTTAGACTCTATGTTGACCGATCACACGTGTTCTTAGAGTGGCTATCAGAACGCCACAGCGACATTTCGAACGTATCCGTGAACGATGTCGACGATTTTCTTGATAGCAAGCGCGAGGCTGGTTGGAGGCTGAGGACGCTCGCGGGCCAGTGCACGGCTTTGCGATCGTTCTTTACTTACGCGGAATATCGGGGATGGTGTTTGCCGAGTGTCTGGCACGGCATCGTGATTCCACGTTCGCCAAAGTATACGGAGGCCCCAACAGGACCAACCTGGGCGCAGGTCCGCCAAGTCATTCGGTCCGTAAGGGGCAAGACCCCGGAAGCACTACGGGGACGGGCAATCCTTCTCTTGCTTTCGGTCTATGGTCTACGGGCCAGTGAGGTCACGCGCCTTCGTCTGGATGACTTCGATTGGCGGAACGAGACGTTCCGAGTCCAACGCTCCAAACGCGGGGGCATCCAGCAATTCCCAGTCCAGTATGAGGTGGGCGAAGCCCTTCTCAATTATCTTCGCAACGGGCGCGCTCATTGTGCCTGCCGCCACATCTTTCTCACGCTGAAGCTTCCATACCGTCCCCTCAATCCAGTCACAGTGGGATTCATCGCCAGGAAACGATTGAAACAGATGGAGGTTCAGTCCGAACGTCAAGGACCGCACTCGCTCCGTCACGCCTGCGCAACGCAACTGCTCAAGAAGGGTAGCTCTTTGAAGAAATTGCGGACTTTCTTGGACATAAATCTACCGAATGTGTGTCCATTTACGCGAAGTATGACAGGCGATCTTTGCGTGATGTCGCAGCCTTCAGCTTGAAGGAGATACTTTGAAGCTCGTCGAGGCAATCGAAACCTATATCGAGAGAAAGCGCTCCCAGGGGTTTGAATACAGCACGACCGGGGCAAATCTATTAGCCCTTGGCAAGTCCGTTGGAAATCTTGCCCTCGAACGTCTGACCGCTCGGGAGGTCTCGACGTTTCTTGACGGCTCCAAGCTCTCTCCTCGAACCTGGGAACAGAGATATTTGCTCCTCCGCGCTTTCTTTGATTACTGGCTGGCGCGCGGCGAGATCGCAGTGCTGCCGATGCCGCCGAGGCGAAAGGCCGGCCCGCCGTCATTCGTCCCTCACGTCTACACGCACACCGAAATCCGCGCCCTGTTGAAAGCAGTGCATCGCAACAAAGATGAGAGTGCGTGCTGTATTGCCCCACTCACTCTTCGCACACTGTTGATCTTCCTCTATGGGACAGGCGCGGCGGTCGGTGAAGCCTTACAGCTCCTAGTTGATGATGTGGACCTTGGCAAGGGCGCAATTACGATCCGTGTCAAACGCTTCAGGCTCTCACGCACCATCCCGATCGGCCCAGATCTGAAGCAGGTACTCAACGAATACCTAGATTCGAGGCAACGACAAATAACGCGGACTCCGCACTTTTTCGTGACGAAAGAAGGGGACGGCCTTAAAGCCGCCACCCTCATACATACATTCCAGAAACTGCGCAGAAGATCTGGAATCATCCACCATGAGGCCAGTGTTGAACCTCGGATGTTCGATCTTCGGCACACATTCGCGGTGCACAGGATCGCTGGGTGGATCAAGCGCCGTGCGGATCTAAATCGTATGTTGCCAGCGTTAGCGGTCTATATGGGGCTGACTGGTCTCAGATCGACAGAACCATATCTCTCCCTGACGCCGGAGCGATTTCGGACCCAGCTCGTAAAGTTGAGCCCCCAGCGTTGCAGAAGAAGGTGGAGAGACGATCCCAAGCTGATGAAATTCTTATCCCAGCTCTCTGATGACCACAGCGGGAAACGTAGTGGAAGTAGCGCGGCCTCGTGATCGTGTAAGGCTGATTGCCAGTCAAATGGAGCGGATAGACCATGTTTGAACAGATTTATCAACAGCCCCGACTGATTGAACGACATCGCCAGGCACCGCTGCGTGCCGAGCGCGAACGGTATTTGAAGTACTTGCTCGAAGAAGGACACTGCCACAGCAAAGTCGTAAGTGCGGCGACTTACATGCTCCATATCATCCGAATCCTCGAACTCAATGAGTTGCGCGTGGTTCATGTGGACGAGATTAGGAGGGGAGCAGACTCTTGGGCGGAGTACCGCGGCCCGTTTCGAGATGCTCGCCACTGCCAATATGGTTCCCCACTATCCTTCATAAAGTATGCTCGCCCTTGGTTTCGGTTCCTTGGCAAATTGGCAGTTTCACCGGATCCGCCTTTCCACGAACAGACGCGGTTATTCGCAAGCACGCGGCGATTGAATGATGGTCTCGCCGCAACAACAGTTCGCAGCTATTCCAAGCGCACTCTTATATTCCTTAAATGGCTTACAGCGCAAGGCGGAGATCTTAAAACGGTCTCGGTGGCCGAGATAAACAAGTTCATCTCAGCGAAGCGCGCCGCTGGGTGCAAGCCCCGCAGCATTGCGAGCCAATGCGAGGCAATGAGAAGCTTCTTCCGCTTCGCTGAGATGCGCGGCTGGTGCGCACCGGACCTCGCGTTAGCCATCCAAAGCCCCCGCATCTCAAAAGGTGAGCCGCGTCCCATGGGGCCGACCTGGCCGCAGGTCCGCCAATTGTTGAAGCTGGCCGAGGGAAGCGAGCCCGAGCACATTCGCGCCAAAGCCCTCTTGTTGCTGTTTACGGTGTATGGTCTCCGTTCCAGCGAGGTCATAAACCTACGTTTGGAGGACTTCGATTGGCAGAGCGAAGTCTTCACCGTTCGGCGCGCAAAGCACGGCGGTATGCAGCAATATCCGATCCAGTATGAAGTGGGAGAGGCGATCCTCAAATATCTTCAATACGCCCGGCCTCGGGTCAATTGCCGCCACGTCTTCCTTGGCGAGCGGCGTCCCTGGGGGCCGTTGCTGCACGGCAGTGTGTGGAGAACTACATCGAGGCGTTTTCGGACGCTTGGAATCGATATCGAGCATCTCGGTCCCCATGCCTTACGCCACGCATGTGCAACTCGGCTGCTCCAGAAAGGGTCATCTCTCAAAGAGATCGCCGAGTTCCTGGGGCACCGCGACACGAAGTCCGTTAGCATATATGCAAAATTCGACACCGCCGGTCTTCGCAAGGTAGCAGCCTTTCGGCTTACCGGACTACGATGAAGCTGCGAGAAGCAATTGAACTCTATATTGAAGCCAGAAAATCCGAAGGCACGCCCTGGGTGAAAGGGGCGCAAAACCTGCGTGCCCTTTACCGGCACGTCGGCGATCTGCCCATCGATAGAATCCGTGTCGACCAGGTTGTACCCATTCTCGACGGCCCCCTAACCGCTGCTGCAACTTGGTACAACAAATATGGTGCCCTGCGTCAGTTCTTTCGCTATTGGAAGGTTCGCAATGAGATCTACAGGTTGCCTCTGCCTCCGCCGCGTCGGGCGCCAGCGCAAACATTTGTCCCCTATGTGTACTCGCGGACTGAACTCAGACGGCTGTTAGTGGCAACCGGAATTACCCAACGGGATCTCAACTGCGTCATCGACGCTAACACCTTTCGGACTCTGCTTCTATTTCTGTATGGAACCGGCGCGATGCTCGGTGAAGCAGTTCAACTGGAGCGCTGTGACGTAGACTTTCGCAGGAGGCGAATCACCCTCACCGGTTGCAAGACCCGCCGGGCGCGCGAGCTTCCGATTGGTCCCGATCTCTACGACATTTTGCTGAAGTATGACCGAACACACCATCAAAAAGCGACAATGCGCCATTCGCCGTTTTTTCTAACCAAGGATGGATCGCAGATCAAAGAGGGCACAGCTAATAAGACCTTCCGGAGGGTGCGCAAGAAAGCAGGAGTCGCTCGCAATGATGGAGCGCGCTACCAGCCGCGCATGCACGACCTGCGACACACCTTCGCTGTCCACCGATTGACAGCGTGGTTCAAGCACAGCGTAGACATGGGTCGAATGATTCCGGCGCTCTCGGCCTACATGGGACAACATGACCTGGGAGCGGCGGAACGTTATCTGCGACTTACGCCAGGGCGGTTTCGAGCACAGCTGGACAAGCTTAGCCCGAAACGAGGTAAGAGGAGGTGGCGCGATGACGCCAAATTGATGAAGTTTCTTGACAGCCTCTGAGGTCGAAGAAGGGAATTATTCGGATTGGGATCCTACTCAGAGATGAGTTTTGCTGGGAATTGCCGCCATGATCGTCCACCGCAGCGACTCCGTGGAATACAACTGTAAACCAAGAATCCCTTGAGCGAGGCTGTCTCGCAGAGGGGTATTACGTCGATTAAGAGAGAATTTGTGCACCACATGCGCACCAAAGGTGCACAATGCCTATGATGGCGAAGAAAAGCGCAGAAACTAGAGAGGCTGAACATCCGAATGTCTCCCGTGCTTCATGCGTATTTGGGAGACCTGTCAGATCTTGGTTTGCATGGCGACTGTCGCTCGGATGTCGCGCGCACGCTCCTCCGAAGAGAAGTCGAACGACTGATTAAGGAAGGCTTTCTCAAACTCCGGTCTCCAGGGATTGAGAGAAGCGAGAAGATCGACTAGCCATTTAGAATCTTGGTTCACCCCTAGGAGGGAATTATGGGTATCGAAATCGACCGAGAAGACGTTCTACTTCTGATCTTCGATGCGTATGAACGCCTGTTTAACAAGGCAGCGTTCAATGGGGTCACTCGTCTTGAGAAGCTTGTTTTTTTATTGGCTGAAGAGGCCGGACTTATGGATGTAGGACAGTTGTTTGCGTTTCGTGCATACAAATTTGGACCGTACTCGAAGGGGGTCTATGACGCCGCATCCTTTTTACAGTCCGCCAATCTCGTGGACGTCGAGGTGAAGCCCTACTACTCTTACTATCTGGCGGAGGAAGAGAAGGAACTGCAACGAGACACTGAAACTGAGGATGAAATCGAGCAGCCCACGCCCACAGGTCACGAAAAGCTATTTGCGCTCACAAAGAATGGGAAGGCATTGGCCGGCAAGCTTCGTTCAATCTGGGAAAAGGACTATCCGGATGCCATGAATCAGATAGATCAGATAGTGGGGCGTTATGGTTCGCTGCCGCTGAACCAAATCATCCGCTACGTCTATCGCCGCTATCCCAAGATGGCAGAAAATAGCATTCACCCTGAAGCGCAGGGACTCGTCCAGCAAGCATGAATTGGCACGACATCATCTTGTGGTACGGACCCGCGTCCGCCTGGGTCGTGTTATGGACCCAATTCGTCACTTTGCGTTTCTACGACAAAAATGAATCCCTCTTTAAGGATGTAGTCAGCAGTGGTGCGATGGACCTTGCCATTAGCAGCGTCGAAGCGCAAAAGTTAGTGCCTGCCCTGGCAAGATTGTGCGATGCAGTTGCAGCTGCAAAAGCCCTGAAAACTCCAAAGGACCTCAAGCTGCTGACCACTGACGACATTTTAAGTGAAGTCGATTTTCTGCCACATTTCTCAGAGGCGGAAGCAGCACTGCGTGAGGAAAAGTCCATGCAGGACGTATTGGACAGGTTGCACCAGTTGGCGGCAACGCTGTGGAAACTCGGATTAGCCCATTCACTCGCAGTCGTTTTTTTTCCTGCGAGCTTCCTGATCCACTCGACCATCGTTCGAGGAATTGTTGCCAGCGGGCTGGCTCTCGTTGTTTCAGTAACGCTCGTCCTCCTGATCATGGGTGTTATTCGCTACCACCAAAAGAGAGATGAGCTGAATCGTAGTTTGTCGATGAATAGGAAGGCTTCCTAATGCCGATAAAATTTCCAGCCGAGGCTGAGCTTCTAGAGCCTGTGGTTGCCCTCTTTGCAAGCACCAGCTATCAGACGCTTCTAGAGGCCAAACTGAGCCGGAAGCGCATTGACCTACTGTTGATTCCGAATGGCGATTGTCCGTGGATTTCCGTGGAGCTTAAGGTTAGGAACTGGAAAAAAGCTCTCTGGCAAGCTGCAGTCAACACTCAATTGTCTGACCGTTCCTACGTTGCGCTATGGCACACTACAGTCCGAGCCGCACTGCACAAGCAATATCTCTTTGAGTCCTACGGAGTCGGGATCATCTCGGTATCTAATGGTGGTGCTGAAGTTGTATTGCAGCCCCGGATTTCTGCAAGCTCAACACGCATTCGGCAGCAAGAACTAATTCTTGATGAGCTTGCGAGTGTGAAAGGAAAGGACGAACGTCTTGACACACTATCTCTTCTACCAGCATAACGTTCAGCGGTTCTTCATCTCGCATCTTGAGAAGTTCGATGGAATCATCGTTCCCTTTTCAATTGCAGCTTCTTTCCCAGCTGCCACTTATGGATTTATTCGCGCTCTCCTCGGAAAAGATCAGAGCAAGCGTTTTGCGCTCGACCCTCGAAGTGCGCTTTTTCAGCAGGGATGGAGCCGCGCAAATGTCCGAGAGCCACACCGGAAGATGGCTGCGATCTTTGGTGAGCCATTCTCGTCAATCGGGCTGCAGAGAGCCCTAACGACTCAGGACCTGCCAGACGCAGCAATCAGCGGGATAACGAAAACTTGCATTCAGTATCAACTAGATTTTCGAGTGTTGAAGGATGAACAACGAAAGCTCGATAAATACCGGAAGCTTCTTGGTGTCGATACCGTGCCGGAAATATCCAATCCCCAACACTTCATTCCACCATATTTTCGGTTTGGCGCCGTAGGCGATGATTGGTACGAGACATCCATGAGGTGCAATGAAGCCGCTACATCCTTGGTAAAGGCAGAAGATATATGCCCAATCGTCCATTTCGGAGATTGGCCTGCGAAAGATCAATGGGCTGCAGTTGGTGCTCGTCTCAAGGCGGCTGGAATCAATACTCTTTTCACGTATCCCAATAACTTTAAAGAACATGAGGCAGACGCTGGAGAATTGAAGAACTATACCGAGAGCGCCCTAGCCCTTGCAACTGCTGGCCTTTCGACACTTGCGTTACATGGGGGCTATTTTGCGATTCTGTTGGAGAAAAAGGGGCTGTCAGGTTTTGGCAATGGCGTAGGATACGGCGAGTGGCGCGATAGCGGATATCACCGGGGAGGCACAGCTGATATTCGACTCTATATGCCAAAATTGCATCGGTTTCTCGACACGGCGAATGCGCAGTCTCTGGTTTCCGGGAATCAAGAGTATTTCACCGCCGATTCCGACCTGCTCACTGAATACGCTTTGGCTCAGAAACCCTTGACTGCCGTGACTCTTCAAGAAGCGCTCGATCACTTTATGGAGTCGCGTCAAAGAGAAATTGAGTCAGTGCGAGCCAAAGCCTTAGGTGATCTGACGAAGGAACTCCTGCAAACTGTCGAAGTTCTTAATGCCATTGGACAACTAGAAGCAGAGAATTACGGATCATCGTTGAGCAGATGGGCAGTCGCGCTCTCATAAGCAAACTACAGAACGGACGTAAGCGTCTGGTGAGCACCCTTGTTGGATGGTGGGTACTGGCGGGTACGTAATAAGTGTCTAAATGAATTTCTGTGGGCGCTCATTTACGGACGCGGTGACCGGAAAAGCATTCGCTGGTGCACACCAAAAACTTTCATGCTTCCAGTCGTGCTCTAATTTAACGATGAACGATCAGTATTTCGACTCGGAAATCCGAAAATATTGACGATGTACGAAACACCTCAGAAACCACTGGCCCGCTCTGGGCATCCCGGTTCCCCGCAGAACAACGTTTGCTCCCGCCGAGCTTGCCGATAACACGCGAAACTTCTCATTATCCACGCAACGAAGCAAGAAGTTGCTCGAACGGGAAATGATCTCCCGGGCAAACGGTATAGCTATCAACATCACTATGCCTGTGAACGTCCGAATCAAGAAACCTATACTTAGCGATTAGCGATCTGCAGAGTGTCTGAAGTGCTCTCATCTGGGGAGCGGTGGGAACTGCATCACCAGCAGAGGAATCGAAGTCACCAAGGATACAAATTCCAAGCATGTCATTGGACCCTTTGGCGTGCGCTCCCCGTAGGCACTCAGGCCTAGTGGAAACTACTTGTCCATCAGCTCGGATGATGTAGTGATAGCCGATATAATACATTCGAGTCCAATAAAAGACCCCAAAACCCCGGGCGGTGTGGAGTTTTTCTATGTCCGCCACGCTCTCGTCCGAGGGCAATGCGGAATGGTGGATGACAATACCGCGGGGGCGAATAGTCTTCGGCAGCGAAATGATCCCATCTAGAAATGATATCCCGCTCAATGTGCCGACGAGCACCAAGAGCAGGTGTCGCCTCGTAACGATCGGGTTCGCCGTATAAGTCATATATTTATTTCTTGCGGGCTACTGCTTTGCATAGCGGACCTTGTTGCATGACGAAGGTTCAACGGCGCAGATGATCGTACCGTACTCCTCTTGGATGGAAGAAATTCTATTCGATCCGTGAGCTTCATCGTCAAACTCTCGCCAGTATAGCTTTCCTCTTAATACTGCAGTGGGAAATACCTTCTGCAGCGCTTCAAACGCGAAACGTGGATTGGATATGGAATCTCTCCGTCCATGGAAAGCCAACACCGTCCCCTGAAATCGGATCAAGTCCTTTATGTCGGACGGGGCTGCCAGAAAAGGAGCGAAAACGATCGTTGTTGCTAAATCGGGCTCGCGTCTCAATGCTCTGAGTAGCACCCTACTTCCGTAGCTTGATGCAAGCACCGTAATGTGGTCCGACATTACCTTTCGATTGATAGACAAATATTGAATCGTTGCAATCAAATCATCGGACTGAGAGTCTAAATCCCCGTATCTTTCGTATTGCTTTCCGTATCCAGACGACCCACCGTAGTTTAAGGCCACGACAGTATATCCATGGCTCCGAAACGCTTCGCGAAAAGGCTGCCAATCGTCCCTCTCATGAAGGTGGGGTCCACCATGGACGATCACGACCGCTCGGTTTAGCGATCTGCCAGCGGGTGGCTCCCAGATCCACGCGGCGACGGGATGGCTCGGCGCTGTAATCCACAATTGATTGAGGCTGGACCGAACGGCTTCATCGTCAAGCGTCGACGAAGACGTTGCGGTAGTGCTGGTTGGTTGCACAAGTTCTGCTGGACCATCCAATTTATCTACTATGATCGGCAGTGGCTGATGATTATAGCCGTCGTCCTGCAGCCGAATTGATCCCGCTTCCGAGCTGAAAATTTTCACTGACTTGTTACAATTGCGTGCGACGTGAACGGTTTGGTTCGAATTATTCTCAAGTATGAACTCCGTGGCCCGCCCATTGTCCGCCGCCAAGGGAGAAAGTACATCTCCTTGCTCGGCCTCACAGTAATGCACATGTCCACTTATGGACAAAAGAGCCAATCGATAAAAGTTATCATGCTCCCCACGAAAACTCATTACGATTGTTCCAATTGACGGTGACCACGCCAGGTCTTTTATTGCGCCGTCCGCAATTTGACCCAAGTCTGATACTTTCAAATCCCTCAAAGTGAGCTTTCGTATTACGGATCCACTAGCAGTCCGTTGCGAAAACACAAGCGTGTCGCTCCCCGGCGACCAGGCAAACCCAGCATCAGCGTCCACCTTAGTGATTACAGATTCGACCGCTGACCCGCTCCGCTGTACCCTCATAAGCACGAGGTTGGCACCATCCAGGGTCTTTGCAATATAGGAGATGTGACGTCCATCGGGCGACCATCGTATTGCGAAAGAAGCGCTGATCATGGATGGCCCATTTAGAGCGGTGGCATGATCTTGCGTAAGCCACCATACGTATGGAGCATAAACTCCCGCCCGGCCTGCAACTTCTGCCAGAAATGAGACGGTCGTGCCGGTAGGATTCCAAGAGATCCCCCACGGAGCGTTTTCGAGGTCCACTCTCGCTACTAACTCATTGCTCCGATAGACACGTAAAGCAAAAGCGGAGCTGGTTTTTTCTTTGTAAAGCACTAGCTGTTTGTCCGTCGTTAATGCTACTGGAAATTGGTATGGCTTGATGACTTGCCGACCGATTTCCCTAAAGTCATTCTGCCTTCTAAGCAACGTGGCATAGACTTTAACGTTCCGCCAATCCTTCAAAATAAACAACACGGCCTCCACTGACATCGCGGTCAGCACTACAAAGATCCCTATTCGAAATAATTGCTTTGTTGGCATGAAGAGATCCCGGCTGACCCTACCATAGCGAGTATCTACATTTGGAAGTTGAACAAGATCTACGAACGGGTAGATCCAAGGCGATCATCATTGCTTCATGTCCATTGAGACGCCGGTGAGCAATCTGATATTTCAGCCGCGATAGGTGGTTTCAATGCACCGCTTTCCGTTTTGTCTACATCACATCTTTACCACTGTGGCTCCGATATAGGGCAGCTATTTCTATAGGAAATGCACGAGCTTGCCAGCGTTACAACGAGAATTTCACTTTATTCATTTTCACATTGGAGACGCGGAAGATAGTTCACGAATTGTGCTTTCCACTGAATTTGTCGCGCAAGCGAAGCTTGGAGTATCCATCCGCGACGCCTCC
Organism: Granulicella sp. L46; assembly: GCF_009765785.1. Taxonomy (GTDB): domain Bacteria; phylum Acidobacteriota; class Terriglobia; order Terriglobales; family Acidobacteriaceae; genus Granulicella. Next base: position 232,829 of record NZ_LMUT01000018.1, on the reverse strand, counting down.
CTACCGCTGAAAAATTGCTCCCGCTGCCACCAGGGATCGGGGATGGAGCATGTGCCACTCGTCTTTCCATTTCGCAGACTTGTCGCGTTCATAGATCCAACGTACAAGAAACTGTTCGACGGTGGTTGAAGATATAAAGACTTCTTCAAGTCCTTACTCGACTCATCATATTGACCTACTCGCGCCGCGGATTCTGATTTTAGGTACCAGCACACGGATGCTGAAGGTAGACGTCGAAGGCACTCTCCGATGTATGGTTGCGCTAGAGAGTAATTGCCACTCCAGTACAAAAGTGATGCAATTCGTCCTGGTGCGTCGAGCGACTGCTGGGATTTCGCAATCTGTAAAGCCAGAGACAGAGACTTTCTGCCTTCAATTGAAGTAAGCCACGAGCCATCAACATGAAATAGACGAACAAGCACTGGTTTCAGATAGAAGGCCGAAGCGAGCTGTTGTGTCGCGGCCCCCGTCTCTTGTAAAGTCGCCAGCGCGGCTGCATATCGAAGCCTGTATAACCAGTCCTGAGGAGCCAATTCAATAGCTCTATCGTAAAAAAATAGGCTGCCACGTAAATCCCCAGAAGTGCGTTTGTACTCGGCATCTAAGAAGTCTGCGGCATCATCTTTTGGATAGGATTGTATACGCCTGCTAAAATATTCTGGAAGCGTTTGCCGTTGGTTAAGAGAAGTAGCTAACGTATCATCGCTGGTCACCCCATCCTTACCGGATGGATCAATAGCACTTCTCACTACTGAAGGTACCGCTGGTGCATGATTTCTTGCGAACAGAACCCCGATCGAGGTAGCAAAGCTATCAGGTGCCCATCCCGAGAGTGCCAAGACGATGGCAAACGCGGTAGCAAAGGAAACCCAGCACCGATTGAGAGAGCGCCCGCTTGAAGTGTGAAGTTGCTCGGTTGTGTTAGAGCTGGCATTAAGCTGTCCTAAAATCGCCGCGCAAGCAATGTAATCAAGAGGGCTATGGAGGGTCGCTGACCAAGCGCAATTTAGCGTAGCTGTTCCTATTAGGGAACTAACACATGCGGCTCTGTAGCGATCCATCGCCGGATCTCTGGAGCATCCTTTGGACCGCCATTCGCGGAATGCTGCGTACCCCACTGCAGCAACAGCAATCCCCTGCATCATGACGTAGATGATACCCGCCTCACAGCTCAGCTCGATATAGGAGTTCAGTGCTTGATTTGCCAGTATCCGCCCGTGTGATGCTTCGAACAGCGCTCGTGCATATCCACCTAAGCCGACCCCCAGGACCGGATGTTGCTTGATAATCGCAAGCGAGTCAACAATGCGGCTCCAATGACCTGCTGCGCTCAGTACTTGTTCATGGTGAACAAATAGTCCCAGCACGCTTATCACAGAAGGTAGATAACCGATAAAGGCGACTGCAATTATTGCCGCGACACCTGTGACGGCCAGAGCGGTCCTTACAGACCTGTCTACGGCCAGCCCTCCCCTACGAGCTAGCAGGAGAAAACAGACAATTTCAAGCAGTAACGCCAGATACGTCGTACGGGAAAGACTGAGGAGGCAAAGCAGGAGCGCACAACCGAGCGTGAAGTAGACCAGGAAAGCAGCGAGGAATCGGCGTGATTCCTTTCTCGCGAACAAAACACCAAAAGGGAGCAGTGTGATGATTAGGGCGTCAGGCGTGCCTATAAGCGGCGTCCATGAATAAAGTGATAGTTGTCGTCTAAACCGCCAGGGATCGTGGAACCCATACTGCAGCCACGTGGAGTAATGAAGGGCGAACCAAACGATTGAGGCCGCGGATGTCACGGCTATTATGGCAAAGCCTACTGATAATAAGGCGCGACAGTATAACCGAAGTCCAAGTAAGAAGAAAACAATATAACCCGCAGCAAGAGTCACTAAGCATGAATGAGATAGATCAGCCGGATGCAGTTCTGCGACGAGAAGTAGCCACAATTCTCCGAGACCTACTGCGGAAAAAATCATTACGCGATAGTCCACCCGAGTGCCGCCTAAATAGACGCCGCTCGTAGCATGCTACAAGCGGCGTCTATGGAAGAAGCGAGTATTGCTACTCGTCAACAGGTTTCTGTATTCGTCTCGGGGTCAAAGCTGCAACCGCCGCCGCCGCCATCGTCACCTCCGCCCGTAGTGCCACCGCTGCCGCCTCCACTGCCGCCGCCACTGGAACCGCCTCCGGTGCCGCCCGCTCCCGAATTCGCGTTTTGATTGGGCGGAGTGGGGTATTTTGTTGTACCTTTTGCGGCATTGATTTTGTCACAGCATGTTGGGGATGAGGATCGACATCCTAAGTCCTCGAACATCGCGCTCGTTCCAGTACTACTACCGCAAGAGTCATAGTTGTCTCCCAAGCCAAAAGAGTGTCCGGTCTCGTGGTCAGTCAAGCTAATCATGGCCGACTCGTTCGACATAACAGCCTGGTTATACGTAAGGTAGACGTCAGCAGTCGAGAGACTTTGTCCATCTGCGTTATAAGAGGTGGGGACAAATTGCCCGCTGACGGACGTGCCTGCAGGTGGCGTACCCACGATGATATTCATACTATTTGGTGTGGAGATCTTAGAAGTACCATATTGCACCTTGAAACTCACGTTGTTAGTGCCTGTCCATTGCTGAACTGCGAATGCTATCCAAGACTCTTGGGCGGCACTTAGACTTCCGACCGATCCCATCGAGTTGGACATAGGTGTAAGTACGTTGACAAGAATGGTAAAATTTCCAGTTCCGGTGTTATTTGGCCAAGCTTGCGAAGGCGATGTCAGATACACCGTAGGGCAGGTTAAGGTGCAAGTAGTAGAAGCTTGAGCTGCTACTACGTGGCGCCTGCTGGTGTAATACGTAGAGATAAGACACAGCAACGCGACAGACGTAATTGCAATGCTGAACGATTTCAGTCGTGTCATCGCTGCCCTCCGTTGCTCGGGGCGGTAACTGCCTTTATCTGCAGCTGCGATAGAAAATCCTCTAGTGGGACAGTTTCAATTTCTTGATATCTACCGCGATGATGTTCAGGTGACACGACATTGCTTCCCATAACTAAATAGGAATGGACGAGACTAAAAGCTTTGTCCTCATCTTCGGAATCCAAGAGGAGGATCTGCTTGGTTCCTACCGGTGGAAATGGGTGTCCTGCAGTGTCAACAGTAATAATGTCTCCGCTCTTGGCACGGAAACGACCGCCAAACATGTGAAAGCTGACAGTAGATCCAATTTGTGGCAGCGGACCACTGTAGCTATCGTGGTGGTAGATATTTTGATCGACCACGGCGGTGTAGTCCGTGAAGATCGCGGAATGGTCGGCCGTCACTACCGTCTGAGACGAAACTATGTGCGCGACTACACCGAGTTCCGCTTTGTTCGCGGGGAGGAGACCTAGCTCAACTATGCTTGACTGGTGTGGTACGGCTGAATTAAGGCCGCTGGAATACGTTCCGGCAAAGCGGGAACTGAGCGACTGGAGATGAGGACTTAAGGCGGCCGAAGATTTCGTTGACAGGTCCGCGATTGGCATCGTGTCGTCTTCGTGCAATGAAAGATCCTTCATTGCTTGAGGGTATTCAGTGGCAAAGCGAGAAATAAGAGATTGATCCTCGATCGGACTGACGCCGGTTGCGGTGCCCAGACCATTTTTGGTCATGTGGAGGACGTTGGTCAGAATATATACGCCAGGACGGGACGCCTTAGTTCCGAAAAAGAGATAGCTTCGACCTAAAGTCGGAAAACCGGTGCGCGAGTTCCTCACGACGGTGGTATTTCCACCATCATCAATGACCACGCCGCCCGCGTTTAGGAAGCTCAGCGCCGCCCCAGGACGAATTGTGGGATCATCAGTCTTGTATACACTCGTAACATCAATGTGAAGTTGTGTATAAACTGCTCGGTTTCCAGATGTCAGGTGCGCGACTTCTTTGTAGACCACGCCTTGAACAATGATCTGAGAATCGTCAGGCGCAGAGGCGGATGGCACCGGGGGCTTGACAGTCAGTTTAGTTAGCCCTTTTTGTGGTTGATTGAGCAAAACAGACGAGCTGCCAAACAGACTGTCTTCATCCATATCTCCACTCGAAGTAACAGTATTCCCTGGAGACGAATGGGCTACGGCCGTGCCGCCTCGCAAAGGAGTATCTGATGAGGCGACAATCTGGCCCGGAGCCTGTTGGAGACAACAGGCGTACATGAACAGGCTAGTAAAGTAAGCGAGTAGCTTAAATGAAGTTGTTTTCACAATTCTCCTTAACGAACTTTATTGGCGTAGGTACCATATCGCGCAACGAAAGCTGCATGTTCGGGAGAAAAGGATGCATAGACACAATGGCGATGCGGGGTGAAGCTTGCTTAGGTCGTACGCATATTCAGAAATGAGATCTAATGCTCACTATTGATGCGCGCCCGTCCCCATACGGTTGCCCGCTCTACATGAAGACAAACGGTTAAGACAGTCTGCACGGAGACCACGAACTTGTCAAGACTCGCTGATTTGCAACCTTGGCCAACATTTCACAGTGGAAGGACCCACAAACAGGCCACTCAGATGCCTGCCCGTAAGCCCCTCTAGGTCCGTTTCCACCTCTCTGCACGCGATTCGTCGAAGTGTTGAATGAGACGCTGGAACCGCCCGCAGCATAATGATGTGCCGCGGAGTCAATCCAGCCATTTCCTTGGGCTAAATCTGGATCACGCTGTGGCCGATCTACACCCAGTACGAGCCTTCCGTGCGCGCCGACGGAGCTGTGGTATCGGGTTCGAGGCTAGGTCGAATCGGGGGTCCGGTCTTTGCCTCACTCTTGAAGGGAACCGACTTGCCGGACAGGTCGATCGGCTCACGTCCAGCCCACGCGTAGGCTGCGCACACATGAGTTGTCTCGCTCCCCGTTGATATAGCGTAGTGCTCCGATATTTCGGGCTATAAGGCCACCGTGCACAGACTCGATCAACTTTTCGAAGGCACGCTCAAAGCGCGCGCGGTTTACAGGGTGTCCCTTTCCTTTTCGTAAGAACTATAGGAACCCAGCGATATAAGAGGAGTCTGAATGGGAAGGCGGTCGACGTATTTCGATCGAATGACGGCCATGGGAGAGAGATGGGACAGAACTCCGCGATGGGCAATACGCGAATGCTGCCGCCACCGCTCGTAGGCTCGATTCACCAGCCGGATGACAGCATGCTCACTCGCTGCACGAAGACTAAGAGATGAGGCCAATGCTCGTGCGAGTAGTTGCGCATCTATCCTGAGAGCTTTCGCAACGTCCCTGAACTCGCTTTCCGTCAGATGACTCTTCCCGGCTCTATGTACGGAGGCAGACAGCGTTCAGTTACGTCGCCGAGTCTCTGGCTGAGTTCTTCATGCGAGATATCTCCGCGCAGCATTTCGATTTGTGTGAGCAGGTGGTGACGAAAGTCCCAACTCAAGCGGAGGCCGCCCGGGTTCGCAGCATCTCGCAAGAACGGATACGCAAGCTAGTGCAGCAAGGAAGATTGAATATCGTCGAGATAGGCGGAAGGAAATTTGTCGGCCGCTCAGAGGTAGAGGTTTTCGCTCCTCTTGCGGGGGGCATACCGCGAAAGAAATCTGTTGCGAAAAAAGCTGCTGCAAAGAAAAAACGGCCAGATTGAGTGGTGGGCTACAAATGGTTAAATTCCGACACCGCTCTTCGGGACTTAGTGTCAAGGTATTCCCGCGGATCACGTATCGCGCAGGACTCTTACACATAGTTCGACTTCTCGACATCAGAGGTGGAAACTGCACGAAGACAGCCGCCAGCGGCGGCTCGTGCAGCGAGATTTGCAGCTAAGAACGCCCCAGCGGGGCAACGGCAAATCAGAACAATCTCGGTGAGGAGTTCCGGGCCGGCCATTGGGACGATTTCCTCCCTGCGCCAGCCTCCGCCAGCGGCTCCGGCTTAAGACGGCTTCGGGAGGTTCACAGTAAGCGAAGGTTGGCGCGCTTACCTCTTTTGGACTGATCGTGAGCCGCCGCTGCTTTTGACGACCTGGCCTTGGAGTCGTCCGGTTGCGGGAGTTCCCATCCTGCCATCCCCTGCAATACGCGGTCAGCATGCTTGATGGTATTCACATGCCCGTAGTGTTGCTCAATCATGTGGACGGAAGTTCCCATCTGTTCGGCGAGGAAATACACGTCTACGCCTTCCTGCAGGCGAAGCGTGGCATAGGTGTGCCGGAAGCAATAGGTCGAGCGCGGCACGCCCTGCGTACCTTCGCGCAAATTCGCTTCGGTTAGAAGATCCCCAATCAAGTAATTGTAGAGAGTTCTTGCAGGCTTGCCCGTGATGTTGGTAAAGACTCTATCCTCCAGTTGCGTCGCTTTGGAGATCACGCGAATGCGCTCCAGATAATCTCCGACGCTTTTAGGTGCGACCAGCTTGCGCGACTTGCCCTTACCCTGCACGAACAGCACGACAATTTCGCGCCCGTCGCGGTCTTTTGCGGGCATGATGTCGCGCCAGCGCAGATTCTTCATCTCCGCTGGCCTCATGCCCGTATTGCACGCAATCAGGATCATGTTGTAGGTGACTGTGCGATGCCAAGTGCTCGAAGGCTTGTCTGTCTTTCTAATCCACTTGCGGCCTACGGTGTGGAGCTTGCGGTATTCCTCTAGGGTGAACTCATCGCGCCGCATGGACTTGAGCTTGGGGCGATCATCAAAACGCTGGCTGGCAGGAACGTAACGTTTCTTGATGGCGTAGTTCATCACTGCACCGAATATGGACATCTCAAATCGTATGGTAGAGTCGCTGATAAAAGGAACTGTTCGTTCTTCGGAAAGTTTAACTTGAATCGCCCTCAAAACCCTGATGCCGAGACTCTGCTGAGTTTTGGTACGGCGCTCGGCTTCCTCATCCGCGAAGACTTGCGCCATCTTGTCGCTGACTTCCCGAACGCCGTTGCGCCTATGGCGGCCCGCGCCATTCTCCCGCCGCCACGCCGGGTAGCCGCCCCAAAGGTCGTCACCGATAAGGTGCACCTGGGTTGAACCTACATATCGGTCCAAAGCGCCTTCGATAATGGCACGGACCTTCTTGGGCCGGGCTGCGCTGACTTCTCCGCGCTTCGCCCGCGCCTCCTGCGTCAGCAAATACTCTCTCCCCACTTCGCGGAAGGGATGGTTGAACACAGGAACGTCATGTTTTAGGCGGAATCGGATGTCGGCGTCTTGATCGAAGGCGCGTTCCCGCGCGACGTCGAGGTCGGTCGTCTTCAACGAAACCGTCTTATAACGGTCGGCTCTAGGAATCTTCATGCGGCAATACCACATCCGATGATCTACATCGCCACGCCGGAAGAGAACCAGGCCCGGCTTGAGTTCCGATTTTTCAGTGACGAATGCCATATTCGCCTCGCTCTATTGGATTCGTTCTGTGTACATTCCGTGTAGATAGATTCTGTAAGCAACTGAGTCTACATATCTGTGCAGGACTCGTATAGAGAATACCAAAGTAATAAGTGGTTTATTTTTATTTATTTACGATATATTTGTCATCCTGAGCGAAGCGAAGGACCCCCGCATTTGTTTTTGTTCTTGCTGTTGCTGTTGCTGTTGCTCTTGCTGTTGCTCTTGCTCTTGCTCTTGCTCTTGCTCTTGCTCTTGCTCTTGCTGTTGCTCTTGCTGTTGCTGTTGCTCTTGCTCTTGCTCTTGCTCTTGCCTTTGCTCTTGCTGTTCTTTCTGTCATTCCCTCTGGGAATCTGCTTCTTCTTTTGCTTTTGCCTTTCTGTCTGTCATTCCGAGCGCAGCGAGGAACCCGCTTCTCAAGCGCGAAGCGCGCTCCCGTTCTTACTAGTTCCTGACTAACGATAGAAGCCACAACCCAATCTCAACTACCTCCCACAGCTACAACGGGGTCAACCAATGCCGCGCAAGCCCAAACCCATCGCCGAGCCCGAACTACCCAAACCCGTAAACCTAAAGTCCCTCGCCGAGCACCTCAGCCTCTCGCCCGCCACGGTCTCGCTCGTCATGAACAACGCACCCGGCGCCTCGGCCATCTCCGCCGCCACGCGCCAGCGCGTCCTCGAAGCCGCCAAGCGTCTCGACTACCGCGCCAACCCCATCGCTCGCTCTCTCCGCACCCGCCAAACCTTCACCATCGGTGTCATCGTGCCCGAGTTCTCCGAAGGCTACTTCACCACCCTCATGAACGGCATCGAAGACAGTCTCCTCCAGTCCGGCTACCTTCACTACGTCGTCACCCATCAAGGCAAACCCGACCTCATCGACGAATACCCGCGCCTCCTCACCAAGCGCTCCGTCGACGGCTTCCTGCTCGTCAACACCTCGCTCAACGAACCCGTCCGTGTCCCCGTCGTCTCCATCTCCGGCCACAAGAAACTCAAGGGCAACACGAACATCATGCTCGACCATGATCGCGCCGCCCTCCTCGCCCTCCAGCATCTCTACGATCTAGGACATCGCCGCATCGCCTTCATGAAAGGCCAGCGCCAGGTCTCCGACTCCGACTTCCGCTGGGACAGCATCATGACCATCGCCAAGCGCGTCGGCCTCACCATCTACCCCGACCTCTGCGTCTATCTCGAAGCCAACTCCTGGTCCCCCGAACTCGGCTACCCCATCATCCGCGACCTCCTCGCCCGCACCCGCGACTTCACCGCCATCTTCTGCTCCAACGACATCGCCGCCATCGGCGCCATCCGCGCCATCGCCGACGCCAACCTCCGCTGCCCCGAAGACATCTCCGTCATCGGCTTCGACGACATCTCCTCTGCCGCCTACCTAACCCCCCGCCTCACCACAGTCCGCCAACCCCTCCGCCGCATGGGCGAGGCAGCCGTTCAAACCCTCCTAAAGCGCATCGAAGCCCCCGCCAACCCCTACCCCGAAGTCATCCTCTTCGAACCCGAACTAATGATCCGCGAATCCACCACCAACCCAAACGCATCCACCGCCCCAAACTCTCGCACCCGCCAAAAACCCCTCACCTGAAGCCCTCGCCACCAAACCATCCCTCCCAATCGTCATCTCGACCGGAGCAGAGCGAAGTGGAGAGATCCCTGCATTACCCCTTGACCTTGCCTCTTGCCTCTGCCTCTGCATCTGCCTTTGCTCTTGCTCTTGCTCTTGCCTTTGCCTTTGCCTTTGCTCTTGCCTTTGCCTTTGCCTTTGCCTTTGCTTTTGCTTTTGCTTTTGCTTTTGCCTTTCTGGCTGTCATTCCGAGCGCAGCGAGGAACCTGCATCTCGCTCGCGCAGCGAGCGCCCGTTCTTACTAGAAGCCAAGCTTTCACTGCACCCCTCGCTCTCTTTCATACAATCAACGAGCCGGCGCCCAACCTTCAGCGGCCGCCGAGCCGTGTCTTCGCATCCAGCCACACTCTCAGCTATAATCACGCAGCGCGGTGCACGTCGACCGACCTTTAAATCGCCATGCAACTCATTTACAAGCGCTTCGGCGTCATCACGGGCTTCGTACTCCTCCTGATCCTGCTGGTCGCGAACGCCGTCCTTACCCGGCGTCAGCTGGACGTCCAGGTTCAAAATCAGGCCCGCGTCGAGCGTATCCAGCAAATCCTCATCGCGCTCAATCAAACCCAGTCCCTCATCAAGGACGCCGAGACTGGCCAGCGCGGGTACCTCTATAGCGGCGATCCACAATATCTCGACCCCTACCATCAGGCCCTGGCTCAACTCGATCCCCAGCTTCGCCTCCTTCAGCAGATGTTCAAAAATCCCGCCAAGCAGGCTGAAGTAGCGCAGCTTCGCACCCTCACCCAAGCCAAGTTGGCTGAGCTCGCCGAGACCATCCGCCTCTACAATTCCGGCGATCCTGATGCCGCCCGCGCGTTAGTCCTCTCCGATCGTGGCCGCCTCATCATGGTCCAGATCGATAACCTCATCGGCACAATTCAACTCGAGGAGACCTCCCTCGAGTCCACCCGCGCTGAAGCCACGCGCCGCAGTATCCGCGACACCTACATCTCCATCTATCTCGCCTCGCTTGTCGCCGCCGCCGGCCTCTTCTTCCTCGCCTACTTCATCACCAAGGCCATGGCCATGCGCGATATCTACGCCCGCCAGCTCGAAGAGCGCGAAGAGTGGTTCCGCTCCACCCTCACCAGTCTCGGCGACGCCGTCATAGCTACCGACGGCAAAGGCCGCGTCACCTTCCTCAATCCCATGGCCGAAAAGCTCATGGGCCGCACCCTCTCCGTCGCCCGCGGCAAATATATCGAAGACGTTTTCCCCATCTTCAACGAGACCACCCTCAAGCCCGTCGACAACCCCGTCACAAAAGTCATGGAGCACGGCTTCATCATCGGCCTCGCCAACCACACCGTTTTGCTGAACACCGACGGCACCTACATTCCCATCGAAGACAGCGCCGCCCCCATCCGCGACGGCCGCGGCAAAGTCGTCGGCGTCGTCATGGTCTTCCGCGATGCCACCACCGAGCGCAAGTCGCAGGAAGTCCTCCGCAAGACCGAAAAGCTCGCCGCCGCCGCTCGCCTCGCTGCCACCGTAGCTCACGAGATCAACAATCCCCTCGAAGCCATCGGCAATCTCATCTACATCTCCAAAGGCACCGAAGGCCTCCCCGAATCCGCCTTCACCAATCTCACGCTCGCCGAAGAAGAACTCTCCCGCGTCTCGCACATCACCCGCCAAACCCTCGGCTTCTATCGCGAATCCAAGCAGCCCAACGAGGTCGATCTACCCGTCCTCGTAGAGTCGGTCCTCAATATCTACTCCAATAAATTCCGCACCAAGAACATCACCATCCTTCGCGACTTCCACGATTGCCCACCCATCCAGGCCCTCGCCGGCGAACTCAAGCAAGCCGTCGCCAACCTCGTCTCCAACGCCGCCGACGCCGTCCCCCATAGCGGAACCATCTGCGTCCGCATCGATTGCCAAGAAGATGCAACCACTCACATCGTCAAGATCATCGTCGAAGACGATGGCCCTGGCATCGCCCCCGAACATCGCGATCACATCTTCGAGCCCTTCTTCACCACCAAGAAAGACGTCGGCACCGGCCTCGGCCTCTGGGTCACAAAGGAAATCATCGAGCGCCACAGCGGCACCGTTGAAGTCCGCTCCATCACCGACCCCGACCTCTCCGGCACGTCCTTCAGCATCACCCTTCCCGTTCGCCCGGACTTCCAAACCATCCTCGTCCAGTCCCCAAAAACCGAAGCGTGATCCCCCGCCCCTCAGTCACCGCCAGGCTCTTCCATCCGCCGATTAATCGGCGGCATTGTGTTTGGGCGTAGCCCCCTCGCGACGAATACACTCGGCACGAATTTCTTCATACCGTGCCTGCATCGTATTCAGTTCCTCGTCACTCAACTTCTCGATGTCGAGCATTTGATCGCCAGCCGCAGCCGTTGCATAGATCAACTCGTTTAACTTGAGGTTGATCGCCTTTGCATCCCGGTTCTGTGTGTTTTGTATCAGGAACACCATGAGAAACGTCACGATCGTCGTGCCAGTGTTGATCACGAGCTGCCAGGTATCGGAGTAGTGGAACAACGGACCGCAGCATGCCCACGCAACGATGATGAGAATCGCACCGAGGAACGCCCACTTCGAGCCGAGCCATCCTGAAGCTGTAGCGGCAAATGTGCCGAAGGCATCATGATTCGTCTTCGTGGCGAACTGCTTTGATTCGGCCAGAGCTTTCGCGTGCGCGTAGCTTGCCTTCTTGTCAGTCATGATGAGCCGCCTTAGTCGGTGAATGAGATGAACAAGAGCACACTCGGGTTGCCGGCACCCTAAGTTAGCGGCCGCGGCTTGCCCGTCATTCATGCCTTTCCCGTTGCTGCTACTCTGAAGGCTCATTCCGATGCCTCCAGCCATCCGCACCCTTTTACTGCTCGTTACTGTGCTCGCTGGATCAAGGTCTCTGCATGCTCAACTGCCTTTCTACACCGATGACCCCAGTGTCACGGACCGCGGGAAGTGGCATCTCGAGTTCTTCAATGAATACGACTCCCTCCAGCTTCAATACCCGAACCTTCGCCAAAACACCTCCAACCTAAAAATCAACTACGGCCTCCCTCACAACCTGGAGCTTGATGTGGACGCGCCGTACATCTACATCCAGCGTTCCGCCGGGAAGGAGCCCTCCAACGGTGTCGGCGACACGAACATGGGGATCAAGTGGAATTTCCTGAAAGAATCCAAAGGCAGCCGGCATCCAGCTCTTGGCGCGAGTTTCTACACAGAGTTCCCAACCGGAGACGCCAGCCAGCAACTTGGCTCTGGACTCTACGACTACGCTCTCAACGTGATGCTGCAAAAATCCTTGTCAGAGAAGACCAAGATCAATGGAAACGTCGGCATCCTGTTCGCAGGCAACACCAGCACCGGCGACATCGGTACGGAAAACACGCGCGGCCAGGTTTTCACCTACGGTCTTTCTCTGCTGCACGATCTCAACGACCGCGTAACCCTGGGCGGCGAAATTTACGGCGCCTATACCGATAGCGGCGATCTCGGCAGAAGTCAGCTTCAGGGAATGTTCGGCGGCCAATACAACGTCCGCAAGAACATCGCCCTGTGTTTCGGTCTACTAGGAGGCGTCTACGTCGCAAGCCCGCGAGTCGGCGGCCAGCTCGGCCTATCCGTCGACTTTCCTTAAGAACAGCAATCGAAACCATCCAGCACCCCGACCACCCCTCACGGCAGCAATCCAAACACCGCCACCCCATTCGGCGTTCCCACATACACCTTCCCATTCACAATCATCGGCGTAATGAACTTGTTGCCCGTCCCAAAACTATCCCTCCCCCCAGCCGCCTGCGTGCTGTTGTAAAGTTCCTTGCCCAGATTCGTCGCGTCGTACGCATGCAACACCGCAGTCGATCCCGTGCTGCTCTCCAGCGCCCACACAATTCCATTCGACGTCCCATTCGCGCTCACGCTCGGCGTCGCTCCCGGATATCCAAATGTCGTCGCCGACTTGCTCGACGGCGTCGCCCCCAGCAGCGCATTCGTAATCGTGAACGCCTTCAAGTAATCCCCAACCCCGCCGTAATACACCGCGTAGTTGAAATACGCCGGCATCGACCAGGCCCCACCCGGCAGCGCATCCGTAATCTCCTGGTACAGCGCGTCATTGTTCGCCGCGTTGTACTTCCCAAGATTGTCGCGATCACCCACATAGATATTCGTATCCTTGCCCGCGCCCACCATCAAATGCCGGACCACGCCCTTGGCATCCACCATATCCGGCAACAGTAAGCTTCCCCCCGACCCCAGATCGACGTCGCCGTTCGACTCATTAATCGAGTTATACGTCTCGAAGAAATCATCCACCGCCAGCGAGTTCCCCGCCGTCGACAACTTCATCATCGCGTTCCCGTAATCGCCATTGACGGGGAATCCCGTCACCGTATCCTTCGCATCCAGGGTTCCATTCGCGTCCAGGAAATAAATATTCCCGGAGCTGTCCGCCGCCAGCCCATCGCCCGCCATCCAGATCGATCCCTCGTTCCCATTTGGTGTCAGGTTCAGAATCGCCGTCTGCTGCAGCGTGCTCTCGCTATACGCCATCACCCATCCCGTATACGGTCGCGCATCGCAGTGTGAGGTCCACGCAAGATAAATCGTCGAGTTCATCAGCAACAGCCCAGCCCGCTCCGCATATTGTCCCGGCGCAAACACCACGTTCCCGCCGCTGCTGTTATCTCCCGTTCCCGGATACGTTCCCGCAATCTCCGTCGGGCTTCCCGTCGTCTCCGCGCCGGTAGTCAAATCCAGCGCATGCAGCCGCTGGTGATACGCGCCCTTACTGTCCTTCGACATCGCCACCACGAATATCGTCCCATTCACACCCTTCGCCCGATCAATCACCGGCGTCGACGTAATCCCAATCTCCGGCGTGATTTGCGAGCACCCATGATTGTCGCTCGTCGTCTCCCCACTCCCCAGCGCCGACACCTTCCACAACTGCGTCCCGCTATCCGCATCGAACACATACACGCTGCCGTGCTCGGTCACCACGTACAGCACGTTGTGCGTCTGCCCGCTGATCGTCACCGCCGACAGGTACAGCGGCTCCGCATCCACCACCCCATCCACGCCCAGCAGGTTCAGCTTCCCAAACGTAGCCGAGCTCACATTCGTCGGCGTCAGAATCTTCTCACTCGCATTCAACCCATCCCGCGAGTTGTCGTTGTGATACGTCGTCACATTCACGCCCACCGGCGCCGCCACGGTAAGCGTTAGCGTCGCCGAATGCGTCAGCGCCCCCGACATCCCGGTAATGCTCACGCTCGACGTCCCCGCCGCAGCATTCGCCGCCGCAGTGAACGTCAGCGTCTGCGGCGTCCCCGTCGCAAGCGTCAGCTTCGTAGGCGCAACCGTCACCCCCGCAGGCAGTCCCGACACCGTAACACTTACCGTCCCACTGAACCCATTAACCGCGGTAGCCGTCACAGCAGTACCCTGCCCCAGCGCACCCGACGTCAGCGTCAAACTCGTCGGATTAATCGCCAGCGTGAAGTCCGCCACCGCCGCAGCTGCCACCTTCAGCGTGAACGTTATCGTGTGCACCAGCGCACCCGAAGTCCCCGTCACCGTAATTGTGCTCGTACTCGCAGCCGCACTCGCAGCGGCAGTCAGCGTAAGCGTCTGCGGCGTTCCCGGCGTAACCGTCGGCGTAGCCGGACTCACCGTCACCCCAGCCGGCAGCCCACTCACCACAATCCCCACCCCCGAATTGAACCCATTAATCCCGCTAACCGACAACACCGTCGACCCGCTCGCACCACCCGCCGTCACACTCACCGTCGTCGGATTCAACGCCAGCGTAAAGTCCGCCGGCGCCGCCGCCACCTTCAGCGTGAACGTTGTCGTGTGCGCCAGCGCACCCGAAGTCCCTGTCACCGTAATCGTGCTCGAACCCGCAACCGCACTCGCAGCAGCAGTCAGCGTAAGCGTCTGCGACGTTCCCGGCGTCACCGTCGGCGTAGCCGGATTCACAGTCACCCCAGCCGGCAGCCCACCCACCGTAATCCCCACCCCCGAGTTGAACCCATTAATCCCACTCACCGAAACCGCCGTCGACCCGCTCGCACCGCCCGCCGTCACATTCACCGTCGTCGGATTCACCGCCAGCGTAAAGTCCGCCGGAGGCACAGCCGTCACGCTCAGCGCCACCGCTCCGCTATGCACGTGCGTTCCCGAAGTCCCCGTGATCGTCACCGTCCCCGAACTAGTCGCCGCCGTAGCCGCCGCCGTCAGCGTAATCGTCTCCGTCGCCCCCGGCGCAATCATCGCCGACGCCGGATTCGCCGTAACCCCCGCCGGCAATCCCGAAATCGCAATCGAAATCTGCGCACTATACCCATTCACCGCAGTCGACGTCACCGTGATCTGCTGCGTCGCCCCGCCCGCCGTCAGCGCCACACTCGCCGGCGTCACCGCAAGCGTAAAGTCCTGCACCACACTCGCAGTCGAACCACACCCACCCGCCGTCAACGCCACGCAGCCCAACATCAGGCAGCCAAGCGTCAACAACCAGCGCCCCACTCCAGCCCCACGGGAGTTACATCTCTTCTCAAAAATTCGCGCGGAAAAAATCATGAGACTCCTGCCCGTTCTGAAGTGAAGTTCCATTCATCAGCCATAGACGTGGAATGCAGCGAAATCAATTCGCCCATCCCGCAATCCATACTTCCCCCGGCAGACAGTCAGCAGCACCACAAGTGAAACCAAGGCAGCTTTACCCGCCCATCATACGACGCGCCTACAAGCCCTCGCCGAAACTAAAGTCTTGCGTCCCAGTACCCCGCGATATGCTGAAGCATCGCCACCATGCCCAGCACGCCCTTAGAGTCGCCGCACTTAGAGTCGCCGCACTTAGACCCGCCGCACTTAGACCCGCCGCGCCGAAAGCTCACCCTCCGCTCCTTCGCTCGCTGGCTCCTCATCACTCTCGCGTCTCTCTGGCTGCTAGCCGCCCTCACCCTCGTCGCGCTCCGCTTCCTCGACCCGCCCACCACCGCCGTCCATGCCGAGCGCCGCATCCAGTCCTGGTTCTCCAGCAAGCCCTACACCGCCTCCTACGACTTCGTCCCCCTCAACCGCATCTCGCCCGACTTCCAGCACGCCGTCATCGCCGCCGAAGACGCCCGCTTCTACCAGCACCACGGCTTCGACTGGCAAGCAATGGAGATCGCCGCCGAAGGCGACCTCGACGACCACAAGCCCAACCACCGTCTCCGCGGCGGCTCCACCATCGACCAGCAGCTAGTCAAGAACCTCTTCTTCGGCACCGGCCGCACCCTCCTCCGCAAAGGCGCCGAAACCACCCTCGTCCCCATCGCCGAACTCGTCCTCGGCAAGCAGCGCATCCTCGAGCTCTACCTCAACGTCGTCGAGTGGGGCCCAGGCATCTACGGCGCCGAAGCCGCCAGCCGCTACTACTTCCACACCTCCGCCCGCAACCTCAACCGCCGCCAGGCCGCCGAGCTAGCCGCCATCCTCCCCGCCCCGCTCAAGCGCCGCCCCGACCACATGACCCGCTACAGCACCCTCATCCAGGAACGCATGAGCCAGATGAACTGGTAGCCCGCGGCCCGCATCAGTCTTCCGCGCCACTCATAGTTTCCTGCGCCCGCACAAACGGATAGCTACTCACGTGGACCCAACCTTTAAATGGCCTGTTCACGTCCGCGATTGCAAGCAACACCAGGGTAATCAGCAAGGTGAAGGAGAAGACCTGGAACACATGAAGCTTCAAGCTTACGGAGTTGAATATGTTAACCGACAACAACGTGAGCAAGCCTCCCACCATCAACACACACCACAGGATCGCGGGAAGCCGATGCGTACTTTGCACCAACCGAGTTCGTCTGTAGGTAGTCATCGCGCTGAGCTCGGAGATTGCGTGGTCCTCCGCCGTATTTTCCGACGTCGAGCTTCCTTTTACCGACATAAGAGTGCCCCACATCTTCTCGTTGATTGTGTGACTCGCGTCCGGTAGTTGGCCCTGCGCCATAGCCGGCCAATCATCGTTAACGACGGCAGCAGCATATGCCCTAGACTCTGCTTGCAGTTCGTTCCTTTGCTGTTCCGGCAGACCGACGGCCAACCGATAAACATTGCGAAGCGAGCTCGCCTCCAGATCCGCATTCAGAGTTGCCGCACCAAACTCGCTCCACACGGCATACAACATGAATCCCAAAATGACCGCGTACGTCGTCCCAAGAATGCTTAGTTGCCAACCAACCAAGTCATTCTGGACAGGGCGCTTTTCGCAAGGCCATATGCGATTGAGCCACAACGTGAAACCCAACGACAGCAGACAAGTGACAACCAGCAAAGCAACGGTCTGAGAAAGGCTAAGCATAATGCCCCTATTGCGCGGAACGCTCCACCCTCCATAGGGCGTGACGTCCGCTGATGCCGTACACATCAGGCATACGGTTTGGGATGATCTAGCGGCTGCGGTCCCATCTTACCGCCCAGCCGCCAGTCCCGCCACACCTCCCGCAAAGCCGGCTCATGGGTACGAGTTTTTCCTGATGAGTGACCTGGCGATTTAGCACCAATTGAAAAGAGGCGGAGATGGCGCACAACAAATCGTAGTTGCCGAAAACCCCGTTTTGCGGGAAATAGTCTGTATGCGGAGTCGCTGCGATAGCATGACTCGTAGGGCAAGTGTGCTTCGAGGGCTTCTGTTTCTCCTCGCGTCCTTTTCGCCCGCGCAGGAGATTGGCGCGAAGTCGTACCGACCCCCGTCCGGAATGGTTCCGGATGCTGCCACAGCTATGTCCATAGCGTATGCGGTCGCTATACCGATCTACGGAAAGAAGCAAATTGACTCGGAACTTCCTCTGCACGCCACCCTGAAAGGGCAAACGTGGAGGGTTGAAGGGACACTCGCGAAAGGGTTGGAGGGAGGGACAGTGCTCGTCGAGATCGACAGAGTGTCCGGAAAGATTGTCTATCTCATGCACGGCAAGTAGCCAGCTAGTTCCCGCAAAGTCGCATTTTCGGCAACTTCGAGCCCCACTTCCAACGCTCATTTGGCGGGCGCAAACCAGCAATTCAAGATCTTGCCATCTCTGACTTCATATATGACCAGGGTGTCGGGCACGGGTGGCGCTCCAGGAGGCAGACCGCGCATGTGTTCAACATTAGCGACGGTCGGTCCGGTGATCGTCTTCGTGACAACATCGACCCCAAATCCAGATCCCGCAGGAGGAATCTTCGCCAGGAACTCAAATTCGTCGCGGAGCGCTTTCGCGCCCTTAGCGGGCTCCTTATGGCCATCAAGCCAGTAAACGGTGGCGTTGTCGGAGTAGCAGTTCAGAAATGCTTCGACATCATGCCTGTTATAGGCATCAACCTGCGCCTGTACGACTGCCGCAGGATCGGAAGAGGCGCTACAGGGTATCGCGGCCAAGCACGGGCCAGCCGCCGCTAAGAGTAAAACCTGCCCAAACCAAAAAGACCTCGACATGATCCACTCCTGCCATGATGTTCTCAAAACATGCAGAAATCGGCAAGAACATACCGTCGCGGGAAGAGGTGCGTACCTCTCGGCGAAGGTAACGCTACGGATCATTGAGGTCGGCTCAGCGAGGCTTCCCGCAAAGTCGCGTTTCCGGCAAGTTCGCCGAAGTTTCCCAAAACCCCGTTTTCAGAGAACGAGTAGCCCAAGCTTGTACACTGGCTGGGTTGGAGGAGATGTGGGCGTTGCCGTATTTATCCTTTTCCTCGTACCCGTTACGCTCATCACCTTCGCTAGCGTGAGGATGAAGCGTTCTTGGGATGCGGCGCGGACGCATGACTGGCGAAACAAAGTCGGGCTTGCCTCTGTGGTTGTGGGGTGGTGTGCGATCGTACTGGGCTATGCAGCGAAGGTCGCTTGGTTGCGAGCGGGCGGAGACCCGCACGGAATGGGGACACCCATGGGTGTATGGGTTCCTTTGCACAAACTGTTCCTCTCGGCACTCCTGATCGACGTGTGCTTAGCCATCGCTGGCAGAGGCAGAGGAAGGATGTTGACACTCGTTGCAATCGGCGTCGCATTTGGTGCGGACACGATGATCTATTTTCTGCAGGCAGAGTAGGCTCTCGCTGCTGTGAAGTGACGAGCTTCCTCTAAAGTCGGGTTTTCGGCAACTTCGTTTCAATTGTTGAGAACAGGCCAAAGCACTCATTGAGCTTCGACCAGGCGCTACATGAGTTCCCGGATACGCGCATGGCCCAATCAAAGCAACCCTCAACCAAATTCCCACCCACCCGTAAATTCGGCCACCTTCGGTGACGCAAACCACCTTCGCCGCCCAGCGATTCTTGTACCCTATAAAGGTACGGCTGCATCCAATACGTCCCGGCCCACCACACCTTCGGGGGCCAGGGAGCGCAGCCTCAAGGAGTCCGCAGTGCCTTCTGTAGATAGCACCATCCAGCTGATTCAGATCAACGAACAGCAAGGAACTCAGAATCAGACTTCCACCTGTAGCTCGGCCCTCGCCGATGCGCCCTGGACCTTTGACGCCGAGCCCACCTACGGCCCCGGCGCCTCCATGGCCGATCACCTCCCCTCCACGGCCCCGCGCCAACCCGGCCTTCCCGCCGAGTACCGCAACGCCAGCCCCGCCGAACTCGACCTCCGCATCCGCGCCGCCAAGCATTCTCTCGGCGAAAAGCTCGTCATCCTCGGCCACTTCTATCAGCGCGACGAAATCGTCCAGTACGCCGACTTCGTAGGCGACTCCTTCCAGCTAGCCAACGCCGCCCTCACCCGGCCCAACGCAGAAACCATCGTCTTCTGCGGCGTCCACTTCATGGCCGAAACCGCCGACATGCTCTCCCGTCCCGACCAGGCCGTCATCCTCCCCAACCTCGCCGCCGGCTGCTCCATGGCCGACATGGCGGACCTAGACTCCGTCACCGACTGCTGGGAGCAACTAACCGAAGTCCTCGGCGACAACCTCACCCCCGACGGCCGCCAGCAAGTCATCCCCGTCACCTACATGAACTCCTCGGCCGCCCTCAAAGGCTTCTGCGGCGAACATGGCGGAGTCGTCTGCACTTCCTCCAACGCCGCCCGCGTCCTCGAGTGGGCCTTCGAGCGCGGCCAGCGCGTCCTCTTCTTCCCCGATCAGCACCTCGGCCGCAACACTGCCAAGGCCATGGGCATCCCCCTCTCGCAAATGCCCGTCTGGGATCCAAACCTCCCCAACGGCGGCAACACCCCCGAAGCTCTCCGCGACGCCCGCGTCCTTCTCTGGCACGGCTTCTGCTCGGTCCACAAACGCTTCACCGTCGACCAAATTGCCATGGCCCGCCAACGCCACCCTGGCGTCCACGTCATCGTCCACCCCGAGTGCCCCATGGAGGTAGTCGACGCAGCCGACTCTTCCGGCTCCACCGACTTCATCGTCAAGGCCATCGCTGCCGCACCCGCCGGCAGCACCTTCGCCATCGGCACCGAGATCAACCTCGTCCAGCGCCTCGCCTCTCAGCACCCCGAACACACCATCTTCTGCCTCGACTCCATCGTCTGCCCCTGCTCCACGATGTACCGCATCCACCCCGGCTACCTTGCGTGGGTTCTTGAAGCGCTCGAGCGCGGAGAAGTCCTCAACCGGATCACCGTCCCCGAGCCCATCGCCGTCCCTGCCCGCCTCGCGCTCAAAACCATGCTGAGCTTGGCGCCGCGTGTCCCGAAACTAGGCTAAAGACGTCGCTGCGTAACCCGAAACAAGGCTAAACATGTCGAAAAACAAACACATTTTGGTCGTAGGCTCCGGTATCGCCGGCCTCATCGCTGCCCTCGAGCTGAGCGCCAAGTACGACGTAACTGTTGTAACCAAAGCAGCTTTGGCCGAATCCAACACCCGCTGGGCCCAGGGAGGCATCGCCGCAGCCATGGCTGACGACGATTCCGCCGCCAGCCATGCCGCCGACACGCTAGCCGCTGGCGCAGGCCTCTGTAACCCCAACGCCGTCAACATCTTATGCACAGAAGGCCCAGCCCGCATCCGCGACCTCATCCGCCTCGGCGTCCCCTTCGACCAAACCCCCAACGGCGACCTAGCCAGGGGCCTGGAAGCTGCTCATTCTAAAGCACGTATCCTCCATGCCGGAGGCGATGCCACCGGCCTCTCCGTAGAAACAACCTTAGTCCGCGCTGTACGCAACACCCCCAAAATCACCGTCTTAGAACATACCTTTGCCCTCGATTTAGTCCTTAAAAACGGCGCTGTCACCGGCCTCGAAATCATTGATTCCGAAGGCCTTCCCCGCACCCTCGACGCCGACGCGGTCATTCTGGCCTCGGGCGGTGCCGGCCAACTCTACCTCCACACCACCAACCCGTCAGTAGCCACGGGCGACGGCACAGCCATAGCCCTCCGCGCCGGCGCCCAGCTAGCCGACCTCGAGTTCTACCAGTTCCATCCCACCGCGCTAGCGACCGCAACCTCTTTAGATTCATCGCCATTCCTCATCTCGGAAGCCGTCCGCGGCGAAGGCGCCGTCCTCCTCGACACCGACGGCCACCGCTTTATGCCGCAAATCCACCCAGCCGCCGAGCTGGCTCCCCGTGACGTAGTCGCTCGTGGCATCGCAAGCCAAATGGCTCTCCAGCAAGGACTTCCAGCCCTCCTGGACGCCACGGCCATGTCCCCGGAATTCCTAGCCAAACGATTCCCCTCCATCGACGCCGAAACCCGCGCTCGCAACTTAGATTGGTCCCGTAACCCCATTCCTATCAACCCCGCAGCCCATTACTGGATGGGTGGAGTCCGTACCGACACCTACGGCCGCACCTCCATCCCCGGCCTCTACGCCGTCGGCGAAGTAGCCTGCACCGGCGTCCACGGCGCCAACCGCCTAGCCTCCAACTCCCTCCTCGAAAGCCTCACGTTTGCGTGGCGCTGCGCTCACATGTTGCTTGAAGCCGACTCGCCCTCTGCCGACATAACTCCTTTCAGTGGCACACCTACGATCCTTCACGAGGCACAGCCCCAGGCTCAGATACCCACCGCTCCCATCACCCGTCTCGAGCTCCAAACCCTCCTCTGGACCCACGCCGGCATTGAGCGCAACGCCATTGACCTCGGCTCCGCCCTCCACACCCTCGACCATTCCCACGTCGAGGGCACCACCATCCATGACCTCGAAACCGCCAACCTTCTAGCCCTCGCCCGTGTTCTCGTAACCGCCGCACTTGCGCGCGAGGAGTCCCGCGGCGCCCACTTCCGCACCGACTTTCCCCACCCTTCCGCTGCCTACGAACACTCCCTCGTTTACGCTCAGGAACCGAAAATCCGCAAAATCAATACCTTGCAGGTAGCCGTCCCGTGCTGATGAAACCCAGTCACGACGCCGTCAACGCCATCGTTCGCATGGCACTCCTGGAAGACGCTCCCTGGGGCGACCTAACCTCGCAGAGCCTAATCCCCGCCACCGCCATAGTTACCGCCCAGCTCGTTGCGCGGGAACTCGGTGTCTTCTGCGGCCAGGACATCGTAACCGCCGCCTTTTCTCTCACCGACCCCGCCATCACGACCGACGTCCATATCACTGACGGCAAAGATTTTGACTCCGGCGCGATCATCGCGACCATCCAAGGCCCAGCCTGCGGCATCCTCCAAGCCGAGCGCGTCGCCCTCAACTTCGCGCAGCGTCTTTCCGGCATCGCCACGCTAACAGCGACCTACGTAGCCGAAACCGCCGGCACAAAAGCCCGCATCGTTGACACTCGCAAGACCACACCCGGCCTCCGCCTCTTCGAGCGCTACGCCGTCCGCTGCGGCGGCGGGCACAACCACCGCTTCTCGCTCTCCGATGCCGTCATGGTCAAGGACAACCACCTCGCCGTCCTCGCCGCCCACTCGTCTGCAAGTCTCACCGAGTCCCTACTCGCCCTACGCCAGGTAGTCCCGCACACCGCTCACCTCGAGGTCGAAGTCGATCGCCTCGACCAGATCGACGCAGTTCTCGCTGCCAACGTCGACACCATTCTGCTCGACAATTTTTCCATCGACGATCTTCGAATCGCAGTCCAGCAGATCAACCATCGCGCCCTCACCGAAGCCAGCGGCGGCATTACCCTCGACCGAATTCGCGATATTGCCGCCACAGGTGTCGACCTCATCTCGGTAGGTGCCCTCACCCACAGCGTTCGCGCCCTCGACCTTGGCCTGGATATCAATCCAGCGGACGTCCCAGCCATCAAGCCTGCTTGATCCCGGTTGAAAATAATTCAATCCATTGGTCGATGCGCACTATAACGCGCATTCGCTAGAGTGGTTTTCGTAACGCCAGCCGGATGCATCCTGCTGGCAGCTCTCCGGTTTCTGCGCTTTGTGTTTCCTACGCAAGCGAGCCCACCTCTTCCAAAAGTTTGCGGCACCCCTTTGCCTCCTCCGGGGTGCCGCCCTTTATCTCAACGCTTAGCCGAAAATCCTCTTTCTGCACGCTTCAGGCCGGGGCTAGAGCGGCTGTCCGGCACCTGCCATACTCTCTTGTTCGCAGAATCGACCGCGCTCCCGTAGCATCCAACAAACACAGGAGCTTTACCTCGCATGCTGGTCGCATTGCACCGGGCCTGCGATACTTAACTTCGATTCTTCTCGTCCATGACGACTGTCCGCGACACCTTCGAAAACACGCTCCGCAGCGCGCGGTCTACCGTAGCGTTTCGCGAGACGATCAATCTTGCCTTCGACAGTTTCCGTGCCAGCAAGACACGATTTCTGCTCACCATGCTCGGCATGGTGATTGGCTCGGCCTCTATCGTGTTGGTCGCCACCGTCGGCCTCACAGGCAAGCAGTTCGCTCTCGACACCATCTCCTCCCTCGGCCCCAACAAAGTCGAGATGCAATACTCGGGAGGCCTCGTCATGGGCCCCAACAATGTCAGTACCCCCGACTACTTGACCATCCGGGACATGGAGACTGTCGACCAACAGGTTCCTGGCATTCGTTACAGCTCGCCCATGCTGGAAGATCACGACAGTATCGCCGTCGGCAACGGCGTTCATCGAGACGCGATGTTGCTCGGCGTCAGCCCCGAGTACAGAGACATTCGCGGCCTTAAGATTAAAGCTGGCCGCTTCTTCGACGACCAGGACGCCCTCACCCACGCTTATGTCGCCGATATCGTTGGCCCTATGGCCATCGAACTCTACGGTAGCTACGGCGCGGCCATCGGTCAAACTCTCTCGATCCGCGGAATCCCATTCACCGTCATCGGCGTCTTCACCGAAAGCATCAACACCTTCGGCTCATCCGAGATTAGCAATCACACGATCCTGGTCCCTTACGAGGTCGGGCGCTACTTCAGTGGTACCAATGACCTCAAAGAGATATTCTTCAGCATGGACAGACGAGAGGACGTGGAGCCCGCAGCCAAGCGCATCACCACTCTCATCTCCAGCCGCCATCGCCCCACCAGCGAATACAATGCCGCCACCCTCACCGACATCCTCAACTCCATGCGCAGCATCGCCGACATGCTCACGATTGTTCTGGTGCTTGCCTCTGCCATCACGCTCGTTGTCTCCGGCGTGGGCATTATGAACTCCATGCTCGCGAATGTGCAGGCGCGCATCAAGGAGATCGGCATTCGAAAGGCTCTCGGCGCCACCAGCCGCGAGATTCGCCTTCAGTTCCTCACCGAAGCCGTCTTCCTCTCGCTCTCCGGAGGATTGGTCGGCACCATCATCGGTCTCGCCATACCCTTCAGCGTTGGGCTCTTCACCCCGTTCGCCATCCCGCTCTCGTATTGGGCCGCGGTCATTTCTCTCGCTACGTCCGTCGCAGTTGGAGTCATCTTCGGCACGCTTCCCGCTAACCGCGCCGCCGTACTTGACCCTGTCGCCACCCTCAAGTACGAGTAGTTTCTACACTCGATGCATCTCAGCCGATTCAAAGATCCCGCTAAGCAGCGCCTCGCGTTCATACGCGCAGAACTCCCCCACCAACTCCTCCGACCCGACCTCAAACAAATCACGCGCTCGGCAGGCTCCGCCACATAGATAGCGCACAGCGCATGCAGAGCACTTCGCCAGCGTATCCACGCTTATTTCCCGCAGGAGCGCAAATACCGGGGATTGCGCATAGATCTCGCCAACCGACCGCTCCCGCACATTCCCCGCCCGAAACCGCTTCTCATGCAGCAGCTGGCACGGATATACATCGCCCGTCTCCGCGATGCTGATCTCTCTTTCTGCCATCGCGCAACGTCGCACACCGCGGCCGCGCAGCGCGTTCAACTTTGCGCCGACCGCTCCCATCGGCGCCACTCCCTCCGCCGCTACCAGCGCTCGGTAATACTCCACTCCGGTCAGCGCCAAATCGTTCACCGCACTCCTTCGTCCCGCTTTGAATAACGGCTGCAACGCGAGACGCGAGCCATACCTCGCCACCATCGCTGCTATGTCATTGCAGTTCGCCCGCGTTACCGTCATGGCCACGACTACGTTCGCGCCACAGTCCAGCAGCATCTCAATCGCTCGCGTGACCCGCGCAAAGTTGCCTTTGCCTCGTGTCGTCGCGTGCACAGCATTGCTACTGCCGTCCAGGCTGATCTTCACCACGTCCGCCGCGGCCGCAATACGTTTCGCATTCGCGCCGTCGATCAGCGAGCCATTGGTCAGCAGATGCACTTTGTTTCCAGCTGCTCTCACCTTCTCGGCGAAGTCCAGCGCGCTGGGATGCAACAATGGCTCGCCACCAGATAGCACATACGCCACCGAATCCGACAGCGCCGCCACATCCCGCGCGATCGTCTCCAGGTCTCCCCAGGACAATACATCCGACCGCTTGCCGCTCTGCGCATAACAATAGCTGCAACCCAGATTGCATTGGTTAGTGAGCTTCAAATGCACGATGCTCAGCTTCTCGGGAATGTCTCGCTGCTCGCGGCGCACAATCTTTAGAGTTTCTACCTTGGTGTTGGTTGAGACATTCACCAAAACACCCCGCGCCAGTGCCTCGGCAAACAGTGCGTTTGCCTGTCCCCTAGCCGATTCGCCTGCTGGTCCCAGTACCTCTTCCATCGTCGCGCCATCACACCGCGACAACAGAATGGCCCCATTCTGGTTCACCACCATCCAGTCGGGTGACTTCGGTTGCAGGAAGAGATGCTTCCCGGCGCGTTCTGAGTACACGACCCCGTCAGCCAGCTTCAGTCGAAATACGCGCTTCCGCACTGTCTTAGTGCCCCGCGCAATCTCCGCCGATGCCGCAACATCCGGACCCGCCAGCGCAATCCGCGCCCACTCCGCACTCCCCTGTCCCACTCGCACAATCCATCGCGCCCACATTGCCGGCAGCCTGCGCCATTTTCACGCTCGCCGCAGGTCTGCCCATTCGGACATCCTCGATCAGGGTCAGCGGCAATCCTCCCAGCCATCCCATCACGTCCCCGGCGCAGACCAGCCGTGTTCCATGACCTTCGGCGATATTCAACTCTTGGGTATTCAACATAGGTCCCTATTTCGTGTTCGGTCCATTGAGCCGTCCGTTTTTTGCAGCGGACACCACCCATTTTTACCCCGCCCTCACCTCCAAGGTCGGTGACGCTTATCACGCCCACTCGTAACTCGCTCTGCACACAATGGAACGCTGGTTTTCCGACTTGCGGAAAGCGACTCGCTAGGCGCTGTTCAACATTTCCGGCCCATTATTCCGCACGTTTCCCACCGCCGTATTGCAAAGTTCTACCTTCATCTCCTCAGACTCGTAGGGGCGCAGTAAGTGCGCGGGCGCTGGCCTCGAATCATCCCGGTCCAGCCACTCCTCCCAATCCCTCGCGTGCAGAATCGCAGGCATCCGCGTATAGATCGTCGACATCAACTCATTTGCCTCGGTTGTAATAATGGCAAAGCTCTGCAGCCAGCGGTCTACCTCCTGAGGAGACTTCTTAGGCTCCTTCCACGCGTCCCACAATCCCGCAAAGGCCATAAGCCCTCCGCCACC
This sequence comes from Granulicella sp. L46, assembly GCF_009765785.1. Taxonomy (GTDB): domain Bacteria; phylum Acidobacteriota; class Terriglobia; order Terriglobales; family Acidobacteriaceae; genus Granulicella. The sequence goes on along the minus strand of NZ_LMUT01000018.1, from coordinate 205,892 downwards.
AGCGTTCAACGTGATCGCGTATGGCTGTCTTCCACTCTTGGATTGCGTCTTCGGACGCGCCCCCGCCCGCACCTCTCCATTCTTTTCCGCCCACTCATAAAATCCGTCTGCCGGAATCAAACATCGCCGCCGCTTGAAGGGCTCCCTCCACGTCGCGGAATTCGCCACCGATTCAGCTCGCGCGTTAAACGTGGTCATGCCCTTGAACTCTTTCAAGCTCGTTGCAAAGAACGGCACCATCCCCCACCGGAGCAGCGCCATCTCTCGCTCGCCGGAATCCCGACTTAGCCGAATGACCGGCTGATACGTTGTCGGCGCGATGTTGTAGTCCGCCGCCAGCGGATCCTCAAAGACTTTGCTGGCATGAAATCGCTCAGCAATATGTTGCTTGTCCGACCTACGGAAATACCGACCACACATGGACTTAGCCTAGCATCCCCTAACCACCTTTGCCTGCTCGTCGCGCAAATGCCTGGCGCGCCCCACAACGTTCGAGAGAACGACGACCGGACGCAGAAACGCCCGCGCCACCATTCGGAAGCGCGGGCGTTTCTCTGTCTTTACCAACTAGTCGCGGTTATCGTCCAGTTCACCCGTGTAGGTCGACTTGAACACCGAATCATCCGCTACCGACGCCTCTTCAGCCGAGCGCTCCGGAGCATCGCTCTTGATGTTCACCTGCAGATGCGCCGACACCTCGCGGTGCAGCTTGATCGGCACATGGAACTCGCCAATCGACCTGAGCGGCTCTTCCAGGTGGATCTTGCGACGATCGACCTTGTAGCCCTCTGCCTCGAGCGCGTGCGCGATATCCTGCGAAGTTACCGACCCGAACAGGTGATCGTTCTCGCCAGTCTTGCGCTCGAACGTCAGCACCAGCTCGTTGAGCTTGCCGGCGAGCTCTTCCGCTCCGCCCTTCTCTGACGCCGACTTGCGGATCGCCGAAGCCTTCATCTGCTCAATGACAGCCTTGTTCGCCGGCGTGGCTTCCATCGCCAGCTTGCCCGGCAACAGGTAGTTGCGGCCATATCCGTCAGCGACCTTCACCACATCGCCTCGGTGGCCCAGCTTGTTTACATCCTCTTTCAAAATGACTTCCATGACACGTCTCCAACGTACTTGGTTCGCGCCGCATGTCGGCGCGGTGAACTAGAACTTCGCTGCAAACGGCAGCAGAGCAATCGCGCGAGCCTGCTTGATGGCGCGCGTCAGCTTGCGCTGGAACGGAGCGCTGGTGCCCGTCAAACGGCGCGGAATGATCTTGCCGCGGTCCGACACGAACTGCTGAAGCAGGCGCACGTCGCGGTAGCTGATCGTGTCGATCTTCTCCACCGTGAATTTGCAAACCTTCTTGCGACGGAAGAACTTGCGTCCGCCAGCTCCGCCTGCGCCGCCGCCAGCTCCTGCTGGGCGCGGTGGGCGCGATCCGCCCGAACGTGGGCCGCCCTGTCCTTGGTAACCACCCGTGCGTGGCGCCGGGGCGCTGGTGCTGCCCTCGGTCGATGCCGCAGCCGGTGCCGCGGGTGCTGCCTGGTTCACTGTCTCGTCAGCCATGTTGCTTGTCCTTTGTCTGCTGATGGCTCTTGTGCCATCAGCCGGTTCTGCTGCTCTTGCTCCAGACCCGCTTGGGGGCCTCTGGACTGGATCTTCGTCATGTACTCGAAGATCGTGGAAGCATCTTGCAGCGTTGCGTTTGTCCTGTCAGCAGACCGGAATTCTCCAGCCTGCGAAGCTTGTCTTGCTCGCGAACGAGCCAGTCCTACGAAGCGACTGCGGGCTCAGCCTCGGCGACTGGCTCTGCAACAGCAGAGGCCTCCACGGCCGGAGCTTCATGCGTCTCGGTCGCAGCAGCAGCCTCGACGTTCACTTGCGGCTGCGCGCTGCGCTTCACGTGCGCATCGCGATGCGCCTTGATCTTGGCCACGCGCTTGTCTTCCTCGTCCATGCGAACCGTGATGAACTTGATCACCTGTTCAGAGACGCGCAGACGACGCTCAATCTCGGAGATCAGCGAAGCTGGGGCATCAACGACCAGCAGAACATAGAAGCCGTCGTTGAACTTCTTGACGGTGTAAGCCAGCCGGCGGCGACCCATCTTCTCGGTCGTCTTCACGGTGCCCCCGCCCCCGGTCACATAACCGGAGAACGTCTCAATGAGCTTGTCGAGCTCGACCTCTTCAACATCGGGCCGAACGATAAACATGATTTCGTAAGTGCGATTCATCTCTACTTCTTTCTGCGGGGTTCTGCCCCGCACCGCTTCGGTGAAAACTTCCATCCGAAACCGGTGTGGAAGATTGTTACTGCGATTCAAATACCGTTCTCACTACCAGGTTCAATCTTGCGATTGAACTCATTCATCGCCGCGCTGACACCCTTCGTCAGCACAGCCTCAACCGCGCGTACTGCCTGGTCAAGCGATTCATCCAACTCCCCTAACGCCTGCTTGCGCATGGGCGTCAAAAGAAAATCCTTGCCGCCGGATTTGACGATGCCTCCGGTCTCAGTCGGCGGTTTGCCAATGCCGATACGGATGCGCGTCCACTCCTCGGTCCCAAGCACACCAGAGATTGACTTCACTCCGTTGTGCCCGGCCGCTGAACCGCGCTCGCGAATGCGAATCGTGCCCAGCGGGATTGCCAGCTCGTCATACAGGACAATCAAGTCCTCCACGCCGAGTTCCAACTCGTTCAGCAGAGCAGCTACCGAAAGCCCGCTCAGATTCATAAAGGTCTCCGGCTTGGCCAGCAGCACTTCATGTCCTGCCAGCTTCGTCCGCGCCGTCAGCGCTCGTCCGCGACGATTGGCAATCTGCACATCGCAAATCACTGCAATGCGATCGATCGCCAGAAACCCGGCGTTGTGCGGTGTGAACGCGTACTCCGGACCAGGATTCCCAAGACCGACGATCAGCTTCACGCTCGCACAACGCCTTTCAAACTACTTCTTGCCCTTGTCCGCAGCAGGTGCAGCAGCATCGGCAGCAGGTGCATCCTGCTTGCCCTTCTTCGCTACTTCGGGCTCGGCCGCGCCAGCAACCGGCTCAGCCACAACCTCTTCCTTCATCACGGTCACGTGAGCAACCAGCGCATCTTCGTCGCCCAGGAACGTTATCTTGTCCGAATGCGGCAGGTCAGAGATATGGACCGCTCCATTAACTTCGAGGCCGCTAACGTCCACATCGATGTGGCCCGGAATATCGGCCGGCAGGCACTCGATCTCAACCTCGTGCAGCACCTGGCTCAGAATTCCACCGCCCGTCTTCACGCCGACAGGAATGCCGATCAGCTTGACCTCAACCGACACCGTCATCGACTTGTCCATCGCGATGCGCTTCAGATCGATGTGCAACAGCTTGCCTTTGATGGGCTCGTGCTGCCAATCGACGATCATGGCCTTCGCCGCGGCGTGGCCTTCAATCGTGAGATCGAAGATTGTGTTGTGGCCAGACTCGCCGTACAAAATCTTGGTGATCACCTTGGGATCAACCGTCACCGCAACCGACTCTTTGCCCGCGCCATACACAACGGCCGGAATCAGTCCCTGTACGCGCACACGGCGCGCGTGGTTCTTGTTGAATGTTCCTGTGCGGGGAGTTGCCACCACCGCTTCAATCTTTTTCTCTGCCATCTTCTTTGTCCTTTCGGGCACGAGGTTGAGCCTCGCTCCCTTTCCTGCATCGCAAATCATCTTGCAAACTGCAAAACTCTAGTTGAAGAGCGTCGATACCGACGTCTCCATGTGAATGCTCTCAATCGCTCTACCTAACAATCCGGCGATCGATAGCACCTTGATCTTGCTCAACTGCTGCGCTTCCTCGGAGAGGGGGACCGTATTCGTCACAACGACCTCTTCCAATTTCGACGCCCTGATTCTCTCCACAGCCGGGCCTGAGAGGACTGCGTGCGTGGCGCACGCATAAACCTTTTCGGCACCCTGCTCCAACAACGCCTCCGCCGTCTTCACCAGCGTTCCCGCGGTGTCGATGATGTCGTCGAGGATCAAGCAAGTCCGTCCACGCACATCGCCGATCACGTTCATCACTTCGGTCACATTGATATCCGTCCTGCGTTTATCAACGATCGCCAAAGGCACTTCTAATCTCTGCGCAAAGAATCTCGCGCGCTCTACACCGCCTGCATCCGGACTCACCACCGTAAGATTCGGCAGCTTCAAGTCTCGGAAGTATCCAACCAGCACCGGGCTGGCGAACAGATGATCCACCGGGATATTGAAAAAGCCCTGGATCTGCGCCGCATGCAAATCTACAAACAATGCCCGATTCGCTCCGGCGGTAGTAAGAAGATCCGCTACCAGCTTGGAGGTAATTGCTACGCGGGGACGATCCTTACGATCCTGCCGTGCATAGCCGTAGTACGGAACCACCACCGTGATTCGCCCTGCTGAGGCGCGCTTCAGCGCGTCCATCATGATCAGCAGTTCGACCAGGTGCTGGTCCACTGGACGACATGTGGGCTGGATCAGGAATACGTCCGCGCCACGCACATTTTCAATGAGCTGAAAGTGAGTTTCGCCATCGGAGAAGCGTTGTAACCGCGTCTCTCCCACAGGTACACCCAGAAACTTACCAATCTCCTCCGCCAACGGCCGGTTCGCCGAGCCGGAGAAGATCTTGAAGCGCTTGTCTTCACTCAGGCGTGAGGAGCGTTTTTTCTCTCCTGCTTTCGGGTCTACCGCCTTTGTGCCCGTGGCAGAGGTCGCCGGCGTTACAACTGGCTCGGGGACTTGCTTCGGTTGCTCCACTGCAGGTGAGGCCGATGTGGCCGTTGCGGTGGAGACTTCTTTAATAGAACTCGGGAAAGGAACCACAGTCGTGTCTTGTTCGCTCACGTTGAAATCCTCCAGGCTGGTTGACCTTTGGGTTATTCCATACTGCTTGCCTTACTGCTATGCGGCCGGCACTGTTTCATCACCGGTCGTGTGCATGGTGCGAGAGCTTGGTTCCTTCTGTATTGCCTTGGGATTGGTTCATCCCTTGGCCAACTGCAAACTTCTTGCTACTCCCGCGCATCGGCTTTGTGCCGAGATACATGTGCGGGCCTTGCGAATCTTGGGCGATATCGGTTCCATCGCAAAAAATCAAAAGTTCCCTAACTTCATCTGTACGCAGAACTTACAGATCACTCACTCCGTAAATCCAGCGAACGACTGAATGGCTGGGCGACTAGGATTCGAACCTAGACAAAGTGCGTCAAAGGCACTTGACCTACCATTAGTCGATCGCCCAGTACTGCCGGCGCGCTTGTTGCCGGGAAAGTTACTCTGCGAACATCGTATTCCAATAATCTCGGCGAGGCAGGGTTTCGGTTAAGATTGCCCGCGTGCCGTTTTGTTGGACACGATGTTGAGCGGCGAGAGCGTCTGTTTGTGACTTATAGAGTCCAAACAACGCCGAACCAGAACCCGAGAGAGCTGCGTAAATCGCAGATTCGCTTGAACTTCCCACTAAATCACGCTTGGTTGAACGCAAGGAGGGATGCTGCGAGAAGACGACTTCTTCAAAGTCGTTCTCAATCCCGGTGCGGACAAGCGCGAGAAGGGGATTCTCGGCCAGATCGCCTGATACGTCCCTCATTTCTGAGGTCCTACCCGAAGGTAAGTCGCCTGGAATCAGTCCAGAACGGTCCATAAAAGCGATACCGGAGGGGCCAGACTCGACGCCAGTTGTCGACCAGACAGAGGCTAGAGCGCGGCTCAACTGTTTTAGTTTATCCACAGCCGCGCAGGAAGTCAATTGTTCTGCGTCAAGTTGTTGAAAGGCAAGGGCTGTAGAGACTCCGATGTCGGGCAAGGCGACTACACAAGGGACGGGTGGGGAGTCGGGAAGGGGGTAGACTTCTTCGCCACGGTTGAGGCCCAGGACCGTGCCACCTAGGAGGAAGAGGGGGACGTCCGAACCTACTTCCGCGGCCAGTTCGAGGCGTGTCGGACCCGGTAGGGCGATGCCTAACTCCCTTTCTAATCCTAGAGTTGCGGCTATTGCGTTGGCCGAGCCGGCGCCCATCCCGCCCTGGATGGGGAGGGTCTTTTCGATGTGAATGTGGACTTTGGCGGTGATTTGGAGACGATCGAGGGTCTTTTGAACCATGCGCCAGGCGGTGTTGCGCTCGGCGCTGTTGGCGTCGGAGCGGGGGACGCCGCGGTGATTGGAGGTGATCTCGATAGTTGTTTCGGCGGCGCGGGTGGCTGTAACTGTCACGAAATCATGCAGTTGTAGGGTCTGGTAGACCGTGGCCAGGGCGTGGAATCCGTCCGGGCGGGAGGGGCCTACGGCGAGGCCCAGATTTATTTTGCAGAAGGAGCGGACGCGGGTGGACATTAGGCTGCCGCCTGTCGCGGGAAGTTCGGATTTGGAGGGGTTTCGGCCGAAATCCGAGCGTTTTGTGCGCGACTTAGGTGGGTTTCGGGTCCCAAATCGACTGCTTTAGCCTGGTTTGGGGACGCACAAATCGCGAAATGCGGAGGCTGCGACCGGAGGTGGGTGAAATGACGCACCCAGCCATTTTGAGGAGGAGAGATTCTGGCGATTTTGAGCCACAGCGAGGAGGGCATGCTGTCAAATGTGGCGGGATGAAGACGGGGGAGCGTCGATGGAAAATCGTGCCTCATGCAGGAATGATTCTACCTGCACAATGCGCAAGCCTTCCGAGACGTTTCGGCTCGCGGGCAGGACCCCGGCGGAGTGAAGCTTAGGCAGTACCGATGGCCTCAGGGCGCGGTGGGGACTGGCTGGAGGGGAGTGACCGTGGGTGTGGCGAGGCCGAAGAACATGACGAGGGTATTCTGGCCGTCGTCCGAGACCCACAGATTTCCGGAGCGATCAGGGGCGAGACTGTAGGGTTCGGTGAGGCTGGAATCGAGGCCAAAGCCGCCCTGGCCGTGGACGCCGGTGGAGGGGCTGAGCTCGGTGCCGGGTTTGGTGGCGGAAGAACCGGCGACTTCGAGGATGGAGGAGCTGTCAAGCGAGGTGAACCAGACGTTCTGGGCGGCGTCGATGGCGGCGGCGTAGGGAGTGGCGAGGCCACTGGCGAGGGTTTGCTGGTTGAGGAGCACGGTGCCGTCGGGGCCGACTTCGCTGAAGCTGCTGTTGAGATAGTTGGCGACCCAGACGTTGCCCTGGGCGTCGAGGGCGAGGCCGTGGGAGTCATAGCAGCAGTCAGGGTGGCTGAGGAGCTGGCCGCTGGGATTGGCGGCGGAGGGTGCGGCGAGGTGCGCGATGGTGTTGTCGTTGTTGGAGAGCCAGACGCCGTGCGCGGTGTCGACGGCGAGGAAGAGGGGTTTGGCGGCGAGGCCGAAGGATTCGCCGAGGTAGGGCGTGACGGCGGTGCCGTTGGTGCCAAGGATGGTGGCGGAGGAGCACTCTTCATTGGCGATGAAGATGTTGCCGTTGGTGTCGGCGGCGGCCGCGGTGGGATAGCAGATGGAGTCGGCGGTGGAGGTGGAGGTGCCGAGGGTGGCGGGGTTGTTGACGCCGAAGAACTTGGTGACGCTGCCGGTGCCGCCTCCGCCGTTGTAGTTGGTGACCCAGACATTGTTGGAGGGGTCGATAGCCAGGCCGTAGACCTGGGCGATGCTGCCGGCGCCGTAGCCAGTAGCAGAGAGTGGCGTGCCTTGCGGGTTGAAGGCTGAGAGTGGGCCGTCCTGGTTGGCTACCCAGATGTTGTTTTGGCTGTCGATGCCGAGGGCGGTGGGCATGTTGAGGCCGCCGCCGGTGACCGTTAGCGACATCGTCCAGTCGTTGGGCGAGGTGGTCAGGGTGGTGGCGAAGGGTGGCGTCGCGGGGATGGTCGCGAAGATTGCGGCTACGTTCTGGCCGGGGTTATGCGTGATGTTGAGCGCTGCGGTGAAGGTGTCGGTGGGTGCGGTGCCAGAGGGCGGCGTGGCTGCGGTGAAGAGGGCTGAGCACGTGGTGGTCGCGCAGGTGCTGAGCGCGTCGGCGAGGGCTGCTAGCTTGGCGGCTTCTACCGTGAGGCCGGTGGGGAGGGTTGCCGGGGCGCCGGTTGCGGGGTTGGCTAAGAGGGCCGCGTCGAGGAAGGCGTTGGTGATGCCGAGGGTGTTGGTTGAGCTCGCGCCGATGGTGGTGGCGCTGCTGGCGAAGGGGGCGAGGGACCAGGCCGCGGCGGCGGTGGTGATTTCGTTGAGTGTGGCGGCGGAGGCGGCGGTGAGGTTCGTGCAGGGGCCTACTGCCGTGGCCATGCTGAGGGCAGGGTTGCTGGTGCTCGAGGTCGTTGAGGTGGTACCTCCGGTGGCGACGAGATAGAGCTGGGCGGTGGCGGGGATGGTTGTGCCTGTGCTGCTTTGGCCGCAGGTGTAGGTGCCGGTGAGCTGGAACCTGCCCTGGGCGTCGGTGAGGACGGTTTGCGTGAGCATCGGGATGGCTGCGGACATGTTGCCGGTGGCGCCTGCTGCGTAGAGCTGAATCGTGGCTCCGTTGACCGGGGTGGTTCCGCTGAGGACCTGGCCCTGGAAGGCGGCGGCTGCGACGGTGATGGTCAGGGTGAACGTGGCGGTTGCCTTTTCGCCGGCGGAGTCTGCGAGGGTGACGGTGAAGCTGGCGGTGCCCCCCGACGTGGGTATTCCGCTGATGGCGCCGGTGGTGCTTGAGATCGTGAGGCCGGCGGGGAGAGCTCCTTGCGAGATCGACCAGGTGTAGGGCGTGATGCCGCCGGTTGCAGAGAGGCTAGCCGTGTAGGCCGTGCCGGAGGTGGCTCCGGGTAATGCGCCGGCTGGTGTGGTGATCGCAGGATTGACCGGGACGCTGAGCGTTACCGTCTGGGTGGTAGTGAGGCGGGTGATCGCCGCGGCGGTGAGCGTGACGGTGAACGCTGTAGTCACCGTGGTTGGGGCAGTGTAGGTGACGCTGGAGCTGGTGGGGTTCGAGAGTGTGCCGCAGTTGGTTGCCGTGCAGCCGGTCAGGCTCCAGGTGACGCCGGAGTTCAAGGGGCCGCCGGTGACGACGGCGGTGAAGTTGGCTGAGGCGCCGGGGTCGATGGTATCGCTGGCCGGGCCCGTGACGGTAATCGCCGTCGGATAGCTGGTCTGACTGCTGCAGCCGGTGAGGATGCTTAGGCCGAGCGCCAGCAGGAGAGCGGGCAGAATGGTTACTGCTAAGGCCGAAGAGGCCTTCATCGAGGCGGGGATCATGCGGGGATGCTGGCGGAGGCTGGTGCTCAACGTGGTGCCCTCTTTTGTAATTGGCAATGCGGGGCTAGTTTACGCGAGTAGGCCGGCTTAACGAAAAAGCCCTCGGCGCAGTGACTGCGCCGAGGGCTGAGGTTTTGCGGTAAGGGTTACGGCTTTGCGCCGAACTTGCTGGTACCTGCGGCGACTGAGAGCGGGGTGACGACCGGAGCGGCCGCACCGACAATCTCGACAACCGAACTGTTGGTGGTGTCCGTACCGCTGTAGTTTGTGATCCAAAGATTGCCGGAGGGATCGATGGCAATGTTGAGCGGATCAGTCAGTACCTTGAACACGGCGCCGGTGGTTGACCATGCCACGGGGCTGTAGTTTAGCCGAGGCGAGATGGCCTGGTTATTGGTGCCGTTGATCTCGATGAGCGTGCTGGAATCCGTTGGATTTGTGCAGTCGTTACCGATACCGCAACGCATGGTGATCCATACATTGTTATTCCCATCGACTGCTGCGCCGAAGGGATCAACCAGGTCGGCTCCGGTGCTTGTGCTGGTGAGCGTTGTCCTGGTGCCGGTGGGGGTGATCTTGTAGATTTCATCCGCGTTGTAGCCGGGGATCCAAGCGTTGCCACCGGCGTCAATCGCGGGGAACTCCGGCTGAGTGCCTACGGTGATCGGGGCGAAATCGGCCACGCCTGTGGGGCTCACTCTTGCGATCCTGTCGCCACCACCCGTGTTTTCGCTAGTGAGCCAGAGGTGTCCGGCAGCGTCGATCGCACCGTGCGCAACGTTGTCACCACCAGGGAAGATAGAGGGGCTGATGCAATTGTAGACAAAGGGGCCGGTGTGGCCGGCGCAATTGGCGCTGCTGGTATGCAGCAAGCCGCTTTCGTCGTACGCCCACATCTGGGAGTTGCCGAAGGTATTGAAGGTGTTGTTGGGGTTACCGGCGTTGGAGGCGAAGAAGAAGGCCTCGCCGGCCTGATTGGCGATTATCGTGTAGGCGGTGTTATAGCCAGCGCCGAAGAAGTTGGTAAAGGAACCATTCGATCCAGCAATGAATATGCTGGTGGTGCTATTAGCGTTGCCTGTCCAGGCGCTTTCAAAGCCGTCGATGGAGACGTAGCCGTAAATATAGTTTCCGATAGCTCCGGTGTTATTTTCGGCATCGGGGACACCGAGGGGCGTCCAGCGATCGGCGCTGGGGCTTGGCGTGGTGCCGGCACCGCCGCCGGCGCCCTGCGCGGTGATCCAGATCTGGCCTATGTTGTCGACTGCGACACTTTCTGCGCGTTCAACGTCGCCATTCGTGGCTCCATAGCCATGCACTTCGCCGTTGGGGTAGAGGATGCCGAGGGTGAAGTCATTCGGCTGCGCGGTGAGGTGGGGCGTGTAGGGGGGCCCTACCTGTCCCAGCGCAAAAATGGTAGTGAGGTTGCTGGGTGTGTTGGCTGTGCTGTTGTTGCCGGCCGGATAGCGTGCGAGGTTCATGATCGCGCGGGCGGTGTCGGTGGGTGCTATGCCGGCGCTATCGCCGGTCTCCCTAGTGTTGGCGAACAGATTGGCGCACTGGGTGGACGTGGGGCCAGTCGAGTCGACGCAACCCGCGATGATGTTGGCAAGGGTGTCGATGACGGCCTGGGGTACGATGCCGTTGCCGGAGTTGACCGTAGGGACGAAGGTGGGTATGCCTCCGATGAATTCTTCCGTGAAGCCTCCGGTGCGGAAGTTGGCGACGTGGCCCTCACCGACTGGGACGGTGGACAAGGTGCCACCGCCCGTGATGCTGTAGAGCTGGCCGGCGGTGAGCGCGGCATTTTCAATACCGAGTATCCCCTGGGTGGTTCCCGAAGAGCCGACGTAGATGGCGCTGCTCAAGGCGGCGGAGGTCGCTACGGTCGAAAAGGGCTGGAACACATAGGCCGCGGCGACGGTGGAGACCTCGTTCACGTAGAGGAAGTTGCCGGTGGGGAAGCTACCGGTGGTGGAGCTGAGATTGGCCGGGCAGTTGCCGAGGACCGCAAGCAGGACGATGGCGGTGTTATTGGCCGTGATGGGCGAGCCGCCCGTAGCGTTGCCGCCGAAGGAGTAAACGTAGACGGGTTCGCCGGCTGTGCAGGTGTAGGCATTGGTGAGATTGAAGTTGCCGTTGGCATCGGTAACGACATACTTCCATCCCGCGGGGACGTTGTGATCGCTGGTGTTGGTTTGGAGAGGGAACAGTCCGCCGGGGTTGGTGGTGGTTCCTGTGCCGAGCAGGGACGTGGCGATGCCGAGGGTGGCGCCGGAGCCGGCGCCTCCATAGTTGGCAGTGCTGGCCTGGAGGAGGTAGACGTGCGAGCCTGCAATAGGCGCGTGGCCACCGAAGACGCCGCCGACGATAGGCGGGGCGGCTCCCTGGGAGCTAGCCACGGAGTCCGGCATATTCATGGCTCCGCCGCAACCTACCAGACTGAGGGTTCCGATCAAGAGAGAGAGAACAGACAAGCTGGAAAGGGCCGAGGGCTTCATGAGGATCTCCGATGTACGCGATGCAGGGTCAGGGTACTTCGGCTGCCTTTTACAATTACCAGGAGGGGCGGCCGCTAAATGCAGGTATAGATTAGAAAACTATAATCTCAAACTTTGGGGATCCTCAAAATTATTTTGCCTCGCATGGCGACTGATGGACC
>NZ_LMUT01000018.1:77388-194055 GCF_009765785.1 Granulicella sp. L46 | reverse complement strand
CCTCGCCTTGGAAACAGCATGCCCGGTTCGCCTTGGCACGTCAATCAGCTAATTTCGTCAAAACGAACAAGACCCTGCAAAATCAACCCGTTTACGTCTACGTGCGCTCCGCGTTTACATCGAGCGACATGGAACAACCGCACGAATCAGCTAGAGATCCGCTTAGCCTGGATGTTGCAGAATCTAAAGCCGTTCACTCGTGTAAACACAAACCTTCCCGCACGCTTGGTCCACAGATCCCATTTGGGGGTGACGTGTCAGCCTAATTCCGCTGCGCAGCAGCGCTGGCAGATGCAAACACGCACCACATGAACGCTGTTGCCAACTTTCTGCTATCGGTACGGGCCGTGGCTCGCATGGTATCTGCGGGCGGGCCGAAAGCAGCGTTTGGGGATATTCCGCGCTAAAGCGTCCAGTCAAGGTATAGTTGACCGACACTTCCTCTAAATCATAGACGAGCGGTAACTGGAAGGACGCAAAGTCGATCATGGCATCTGGCGGCGAGATCCAAGCAAAAATCCTCACTCGCGGGATCAGTCCCGAACAGTATCGTCTGTATCGAGCCGCATTGGAATGGGATCTGACAGAGCCTATCGTCATTCAAAATGCGGATGATTTAAAATCAAAACAACGCTGGCGCGATCGCGTCACTCCATTCCACCATCAGGTCACAAATCTCATCACGTTCTGCCGCCGATTGCCTGTCACCCTTCTTGCGGATGATGTGGGTCTTGGCAAGACAATTAGCGCAGGTCTCATCATGAGCGAGCTGATAGCTCGCGGTAGGCTTTCCAAAGTCCTGATTGTCTGTCCAAAATTACTCGGTCCGCAGTGGAAGGACGAACTTCAAAGCAAATTCGATATCGAGGCGGAGATCGCAATCGGTCGTAATCTGCTCAGTGCTGACCCGGAGGAAACGGGGGCCGTCATTACGACTTATAACTCCGCACGAATGTATCTGGACGCAATTCCTGACGATCGGTTTCAGATGCTGATCCTGGATGAGGCGCACAAGCTTCGCAATTTATATGGCACCGACAATGCCCCGAAAGTCGCAACCACCTTCCGGCAAGCGCTCGAAAAACGGAGGTTTCGCTTTGTCTTGATGTTGACAGCAACGCCAGTTCAGAACCGACTCTGGGATCTGTACTCACTCATTGACCTCTTAACGGTGGCTCGTGGGCATGAAAATCCGTTCGGCGCGACGGGCCTCTTTGCACGGAAGTTTATTGCGGATAAAAAAGATCAAGCCCGGCAACTAAACCCCCAGGCCAAAGACGAATTCCGCTCAATTATCTATCAGTACATGTCTCGCGTGAGAAGGGGGGACGCGAAGCTTTATTTCCCCGACCGAGTCGTCCAAATGCACCGGGTCAAGCCGACGAAGTCCGAGTTGGAACTCATTAAGGCGATTGCGAAACCGATCCAGCTTCTGAATCGCCTAGCTCAAATCTCGATACTACAAGCGTTGACGAGCAGCCCGGATGCTCTGTCTGCTCAGCTAACCAACATGGCTCGAAACGGAACAGTCCCCGCATCGCTCGCCTCGACGGTGAAAGAGATTGTCGATCACATGCCGATCAGTGCAAAATTGACCGGCCTAGAGAGTCTGATCAAGAAGCTGAAGAACGAAAATCCCGATCGATGGAGATTGGTCGTGTTCACGACCCGGCGTGAGACGCAGACGACGATCCAGGCATTTTTGGAGTCGCACGATCTGAAGGTAGGGATCATCAATGGTGAGTCTGGCGCTCGGAATCAGGAGACAATCAGCCGGTTTAGACAGAACCCTCCGGTCTACAGGGTGATTGTTTCGACTGAAGCTGGATCGGAGGGCGTCAATCTCCAAGTTGCAAACGTGCTGGTGAACTACGACTTGCCCTGGAATCCGATGATTGTGGAACAGAGGATCGGTCGCGTTCAACGGCTAGCTTCAGAGCACGCGCATGTCAGCATCTTCAACATTATGCTTCAGGGTACGTTCGAGGAGTACATCGTCGGTCGTTTGATGGAAAAGCTGCAGATGGCTTCCCACGCCATCGGAGATATCGAATCTCTTCTCCAAGGCTCCGACGTTGGCGATGGAGACGAAGATGTTGCGGTCAGCTTTGAAGAACAGATATTGGAGCTAGTTTTGGCAGCACTCGCAGGTAAGAACGTTGAGCGAGAAGCACTGCTCAAAGCAGAGAGTATAGAAAAAGCGAAGGCAGAACTCGAACGGTCGGAAGCCACGATCAACGAGATGCTTGGGAGTTCTGACGGCGCCGAATATTCGGGCCCCCGCGCACCGAAACTACCTGTATCAATTCATTCAATGGAAGGGGAAGAATTTGCGCTGTCGGCTCTGAGGAATTTGGGAGTTCGGCTAACGCCTCATACCGAGGCCGGTGTTTTTATTGCGGAAGAGAACGGAGGGCGAGAAGTCGTACGCTTCAACCAAGGTACTCCCACAGTCTTCAAGAGCACACTTTACGCACCCGGTTCCAATGGATTTTCAGGATTGGTCCGCCGCGTAACAGCGACGGGTATCCACGACGTGAACGATTTAGACGTCGAACTGAAGGGCGACAACGAGGCCGCAGTAAACCACTGGCTTGAGAGTTTTGGCGGCGTCCAAAGGTCGCTCGTCATCGATGGCGCCAAGCGACGTTTCGAAGGCAACGCACTTCTTCGGGTTCGAGTAACGACCGCTCACGACAGTTATGAGCGTTTGATAGAGATTGCATGTTTACCCATCTCGGGCCGGGCGTCAACCGGACCCCTGGAACAGGCACCGTTGACGAGGACACTCGAAGACCCATTCTTGGTTGGAATCGATAAGGATAAATTAATAGAGGCAGCGAAAAACGACGAAAGCATCGCGGAGTTTTCTCGGTTCTATCTGGAGAGGCGTGAGCAAGAGGTCCGAGGGGCAGCAAGCGACGATCGCAAGAGACAGAAACTCTTCGACGACTTCACTCCCCGTTTTCAATTCGAATTGGTTGGTCTTCAGGGCGCAGTCTGTCGCGAGGTTAGATCAACGGTAAAGTATTCTTTCGGCGATTCACCCTCCTATCAATCGACTGTCACGACGATCCCATCGAATGGAAGGGTGGAAACGGAGCCTCAACGCCAACTCTGTTCACTGACCCATCACAGGGTGCCGACGGATTGCCTTGATCGTTGCCAAGTCAGCGGTGTGAACGTTTTAAGGCATTTGCTCGTCGAATCGGGCATCAGCGGTCGGCGCGGCTTACCCGAACATACGGTGATCTGTAGCATCAGCGGAAAACGAGTGCTGAGTGACGAAGTTGAACTATCATCTGTGACCCAAAAGCCATGCGGGAGCACATTGCTAAAGACCTCCGCTGTGAGCGGGCAGCGCGGAGAGCCGAAATACTTTCGCAGCTGCTCGTTCACGAAATCGGATGTATTGGCAGAAGAACTCTTAATGAGCGAGTTGTCCGAGAGATTATTTCGCAAAGACGAGCAAAAGCGGTCGTCGGTTTCTGGTAAAACGGGACATCGAAGTGAGTTCGTGGAATGCTCTGAAACCCGTGTGCTTCTTGCGGTGACCGAGGCTGAGAAGTGCGAGCACACAGGACGTCTGGTCAGACCCGGCGTGCTGGAAGTCTGCCAAGCAACCGGGAAACGCGTATTGCCCTCGGAGGTTTACAGCTGCACGGTGACTGGCAAACGAGCCTTAAAATCACAATGCGAAACGAGCAGCGTATCTGGCCGACATCTTTTGAGAGAAGTCGCTATTCGTTCAATTGGAGGCAAGTTCTGCGCTCCTGTCGAAGCACAACTGTGCATCTGGAGCGGCGAAAAGCATCACCCCGAAGATATGCGGACCTGTGCGATCACAGGCGTCCTAATCTCTCAACAATTTTCAACCAGCGGCGAGACGCGTTTGCGCCCGCTCTGTGAGCTCCTCGACGGGATGCGCCGGACGGAAGATGCGAGATCTGTATGGGACAAGGCGTCTTTAAGACTGGCATCGCATCATGGAGGAAAGACTCGCATGGAGTCTGCGGTCGTGTCTGTGGACGGGAATTACCTCGCTATCTGCTGCGAATCCAAGACTCTATTTGGCTTGCGCTCAGCCTATTTGGGGGGAATTTACGACCTACATGATGGGACTATCCTTGGTAAGATCGCCGTTGGCAAACGAGAAAACAGCGTTTGGACTGCGAGGAAGTAAAACAAATATTGGAGAGAGTCGGTGTCCACGATGTTGGCCAGTGACAATAGCGTGGCCAAAGTAACGCCAGGACACATTAGATTGCAATTCTACGGCGAGACCGCGGCAGCAATAAGGGGAAGGCCAATGGCTTGGCGAACTTCCTGGTAAATATCCACCCCAGTGCCAATCGAAGTTTCGAGGCTCACGGCTAGCGAGTATGGAATTGAATCATCCATCGACGAGAGTTGTGTACGGCAACTAACTCTCAATCGCAAAAAACCATTGTCTAAGAAAGCTACAGCTTCTTCGCCTTCGTAAATACAGTGGAACGTCGTTCCGCGGTCAACCGAATGGTGAGTTGGCTGGCTTGCCCTACGCCCGACTGCGAGAGAATATTCCGCATCCCCTGCGGGAAATACCTCTAACGCCGCCGCTCGATAACTTTGATGTCGGGCGTTGACGGGGGTCAACCATGTCAGTGTTATAGTCAGACGCCGCGGATGCATGGTGCTCTCAATTGAAGGCGGCAAGGGAATGTCGAAGATATCTTCCGTATCGACTTGTAACTCTCCAAATCCGAATAAGGTTGCTCTTTCCGCTACGCAATCGAGCACTCGTTGAATGTCGGGTCGGCCATAACCCAGGAAGCGAGTCACGTTTTCCCTTCTTTGTAGATGCGCACGTCCTGGCGGCCCAAACTGATCCTCCAAACGTTTTCCGGTGTCACCCCATTCGGCACCATGAATTAGGAGCGACTTGATCACAACCGCGCGATGTGAAGGCGGTATCACATATCCGGAATCGACAAGCCCTTCATAGATCAGAACTGCTGCTCGCGTTAGAAGTGCGGTTGCGTTACTCGTCCCTATCGTCCGGACGCGCCTATCGAGGCGCCCCGTACCTTGATCATCAGGTGCTGCTGTCAGTTGGCCAGCGTATCTTCCACCAGGTATCGGTGCAATCCATATGTGACCTTGGTCCTCAGCTGCGCGCACTAATTCGCGCCCTCCATCAAAAAGAAGATCGGGTTTGATAATCCTCAGATGGCCTAGCCCAACAGCGGAACTCACATTTGGCAGAGATCCACTGGGAAATGGATCAGTCGCTTGGAAGTCCGTGGGGGGATTTGCGTAAGCATCACGATGCCAAGCACCCACTGCTAGTGCATTCAACCCTTCCGCAGGAGAAAGTAGGGTACGATTTCGTTTCTCCATGTTCAGAGCATCAAGGATGTGTTTTTCGCGCTCTAGGGCGTCAGCCTGCTGGAACGCCTGCCGATCGAGGTAATTACGGACCGGTAACCATCCAAGGATATTGCCCGCGCTGACGAGAAAGAGGACTTTGTAGCGAAAAGATAGCCAGTCGATCAGTCGCGCCCATGGACTAATCCGACCATAAAATGGACGATTTACGTCTCCAATCGAGAGATTGAATACGAATACACTCGGTGCCGTTGGAGGAGCAAGGGCATCTCCTTCAAGAATTCTTCGTACTGCCTGATACACGATATCTAGCGGAAGCGAATTGGCAGGAGTGCGTTCCGCTTGAGCCTGAGCGTCGTAAATCAAGACCGGCCTGATGAATAAGCGACGCAAGAGCGGCGGTTCAAGCGCCTGCAAATCCCCGTGAATAATCAAGGACGCCATGCTCGTACCGTGAAATCTGGAAGCCACGGGAGAACTTGATCCAAAGCCTTCGGGATCATCAACCAATATTCGATCCCGAAGCAGAACATGATTTTCCACCGGCATACCGTCAAGGAGACCAACAATCGGATCTAGGTCGTTTGCGCTCGATGAAATATCTTCACCTCCCAACTCGTCTGTTTGCAAGTCCTCGTTGTTTGGAAGCGAAGCGATAGATTGGGGCTGGATATACATAATACCGCTTGCGTCACCCAACCCAGATCGAGGATTGTCTAGGATTTGTTCCACGCTAGCTACTGGAAGATCCACCAGAACACCCGCATAGCGGATTACAGCGATCTCGGACTGAGAAATGACTTCGCCACCAGCTGCTTGGACAAGCCTAGCAACCTCCGCGACAGTCCGTTGTCTCCTCTCGGGCTGGTCGAAAAACCATAGTTCTATTTCAAAGCGAATCGGCGTGATCGGGTCGTTCTGTAAACGATGCCTCCAGTATTCAACGGTTTCAGGTAGGATCCGATCCTGTGGTCCCCACGTTCGAAGGTCAACGAGCAATTCAAAAAGCATTCCCCACGGAGCGAATCCGCGCGGCATCCGTTCACCCCTCTGGTGCCTATCCCAAAGCGAGAGAATCTGTCGAAGAGCCTCAAGGTCTGGCATTGCGAGATATAACTTTCCCCCAATGCTTGCGTCACTTCTAAGAGTTTCGCCCCGCCTTTTATGAACGAGGTAGAAGTCGTCCGAAGGCGGAAATTCAACATTCTCCTGAAGGAGAAATTCGAGTCCAGGAACTCGCTGGACCTGAGCGTAGAAGTCATCGAGACCCCCGGCCACCTCGAATACGAGAGCGCGTTCAGGCGCGAGGCCTTCTGGGTCTTGCTGGAGGATCAACGTGGCTTGCGCTAAAGACTGGTCCGAGACTTCTCTAAGTCTTTCGAACTTCGGTGCGAGCCGCTGGCCTTGACGCGCGGTTGAAGGACGGATTAACGATCCGTGAGGATCAAAAGACTGTTGAGACTGCTTAGTCCTAGTTTGACGACTAGGGGTTGGAAGCGGAAGAAGTGGTCTTTCTGCCACGTTTGGGGCTCTTTCTCAATGAATTTGGAGCGCTGACGCGTGCTCGCCACTGTATCAGTTCCGATGCCACAATGTCTTTCGGACGTTCCGCACCAAGAGAAAGAACAATGCGGCGCAAAACGCTTGTACAAAACTCTTCAGTCTCTGCAAAGCTGCTACCCCGTAGTGCTCGACCTAGTTGTAGGCTGGAATATCCCAAATCTCGGGATGATTCTCTCAAGGAAAAAAATTGAGCGATGAATTCATTAATCTGGCGTTCCGAAGGCATCGGCAATTCAAGCCTGAGTTGAAATCGCCGCCAAACTGCTCGATCCAGCAATTCTGAGTGGTTTGTCGCTGCAACGACGATTGTCCAGCTCGGCAACGCGTCTATCTGCAGCAACAGCGAACTGACAACTCTCTTGATTTCGCCAGTTTCATGGATATCACCGCGTTCCTTACCGATCGCATCAAATTCGTCGAAAAACAAAACACATGGCATTGAACGTGCAAGATCGAAGACACGCCGAAGTCGAGACGCGGTCTCACCAAGAAAGCTTCCAATCACGGCCTCGTATCTAACAGCCAGTAGAGGAAGGTTTAGAGATTCTGCGATGGCCTCCGCTAAAGTGGTCTTCCCATTACCTGGAGGACCGCTCATTAGCACTCGGTGGCGCGGCTCTAACGCATGCGATCGCAGGAGATCAGCTCTGCGTTGTTCCTCTATGAATGATTCGCAGACACCACGCACTGAGGAGGGCAAAATCAAGTCTTCTATTCGCCGCTGTGGTGTGAGCGTAACAAATAGATCATTGACTGCTGTGCTCGATGGGCTTGCCATTAGCGCCGTTGACGTGTGCGAACCATTGGTTCCATTACCATTTGATGCAAGGGCTTTTCCGAGTCTTTCGGCAAAAATATGATGTTGCTTTGATCGCTCGTCGGCGATCAGAGCTTCGGTCGAGGTTCGCAAGAGATTCTTGTCACCACTCGCGCCCGCCTTAACTAACGCAACCAAAAGATCGCTTCGCGCCATCAATTTCACTCTCTAGATGAGTCGCACGCCAGGATTCTCGGCCGTCTGCGAACACTACCGCGCCTATCTGCGTACCCGGACATCTGATTATCCCATGCGCTGTCTCGGTCTTCGACGAGGATATCTGAGCCGACTAAGCTGACCAAGAAGTGCGCGCCCAAGGCGCAGCGTCCAAAGGGCCGTTCGGCCCTAGGACGAGGGCCAGGATGGTTCCATCCTGGCGGCCAAGGAAATCTGGTGCGGGCGGGGGGACTTGAACCCCCACGACCTGTTAGGGTCTGCGGATTTTCATACCACTTCGGCTTTCGCCGCCCCGCTATGCGAGTTCGTGGTCTGGACTATCCCTTCACCATTCCTCGCGAGAGGGTTAGGTGCTGCCCATCTAGTCTCTACACCTTCCCGGAGAATATCCGGGCTTGGCTCGGGATTGCCAGTTAAGGTTTCCCCGACTTTGAGCAGTTCTACTCCGCCGGTTTCCCTGGCGGGCACTCAATTCCTTAAGTCCGCTGTGTCTGCCGATTTCACCACGCCCGCGGGAACTTGGCCACAATCCATCATAAAGCAAGCAACGACGGTCTACGCCTCTTCAGCCAAGTGAACGGCTTTCACACGGCCAGGGCCTTTCTTCGAAGTCGCCGTGTTCTTCGGACGCGGCCTCATGATGTTGATAGCGGAAGCATCAAGTCGTGTCTTTAAATGGGCTGCATAGTATTTCTCAATCATCTCCACGCTTGTCCGACAGTTCTTGGCGATCTGATAGATGTCGGCACCTTCGAGGAGGCGCAGGCAAATGTACGTGTGGCGCAGGCTATAGGCCGTTCGCGGCCTACCGTCGCGATCGGTGCGAAGCTTTTCTTCATCAAGAATCGCATTGAATAAATCGCGTGGCCATTTCGGAAACAGAAGATCGGTAGGGTCGGGCTCGTGCCACTCACCCTTGGCTATGGATGCAGTACGATTACCTGATCTTCCCGGTCCACCATTAGGTCGTGTCCGGGTCTTCAACCGCTCGAACGGATGCACGGCACCCGCCGTGCTCTTGCAATAGCCAACGCCTCGCTTTCCACGTACTTCGATCTCTAGGATGGTTTGGCCGCTGCCCTCGTCTTCGACCACCGTGACATCGCGAAACTCAAGACGCATTGCCTCGTCGGGACGGAGGCCAGTATTGGCGGAGAACAGAACATAGTCGTGAAGTTGCTCCGCTTCCCAACGAAACCGGGGCTGCTTGGGATCATGTGCGCGTTTTCGCGTCGCCTCGTAAAGCTGCTTGTACTCTTCAGGCGAGAACCATGCTCGATGAGAGATTTTTGCCGATGCGCGATACGGCGCGGACAAATCCGGTAGATGATCGATCCATCCGTGGCGCAGAGCCGTTTTGAAGATCTGGCGCAGCGTCACGATTTCCTGGTGCATGGTGTTATGCGCGGGCGGCTTGCCACGCTGCACCTTGCACTCTTCGAGGCGATGGATACGGTATTCATTGATCTTGCCAGCGGTAATATCTGGAAGAACCATGCCGCCGAAGAACGGCACCAAGTGTCCGTTTGTCCGTGCGTGCTGTCCGCGCGCATAGGTCGCGCTCCGCTGTCCCTGCGTCATGATGTCGAATTCGCGCAGGTACAACTTCGCGGCTTCGCGGAACAGTTTTCCGCTTTTCAGCTCGCCGTCGCGGAGCTTGCCGCGTAGTTGCAAATACCAGTCTTCTGCGACTTCCTTTGCCTTCGAGAGGCTGTCTTCT
Source organism: Granulicella sp. L46 (assembly GCF_009765785.1). Taxonomy (GTDB): domain Bacteria; phylum Acidobacteriota; class Terriglobia; order Terriglobales; family Acidobacteriaceae; genus Granulicella. The sequence goes on along the minus strand of NZ_LMUT01000018.1, from coordinate 184,411 downwards.
TTGGTGGTTGTGCGTCGATTCTTCCCGGCCAGGAAGCTCGCACACTGCCAGCTTGAGCTATTGGGACGCCTGTAGATGTGGACCTTGCCACCGAGGATCGTGAACCGTTCGGACATGAGCGATGACCTCCGCACACTTCTTGAATATCACAAAAAATGTGTAAGGGTTGTGTCTGCCTCGGGGACACTGCATCAGCGCTATAAGTATTTATTTATCTTATAGTTAATGCCAATATAGCCATAGACTTATACAATTTTAAGTCCGCTGTGTCTGCCGATTTCACCATCCGGGCAATTAATACTTCCCTTATCGTATCTCGTTCCAAGCCGACATGTACTTAGCTGGAACCATCATCCCCCTGCATACGTATCTGCTCAAAGCCAAGGCACTTCGAGCGACCTACGACTATGCCCTTCTTTGAGATCTTCAAGCAAACTATCTCCGCTCTGTGGGCCACCAAGCTTCGCAGCTTCCTCACAATGTTTGGAATCATCTGGGGTATCAGTTCAGTCATTTTACTGGTCGGGCTCGGAATCGGCTTCGGCATCGACCAGCGCAACCATCTGAAGACAATCGGTACTGATATTGCTATTTGCTTCGGCGGAAAAACAGCGTTGCCATACGGCGGGTATGCGGCCGGCCGGGACGTCGCGCTGACCATCGATGACGCGATCGCCATTCGAGACGGAGCGCCGCTGGTCAAGCACGTCTCGCCGGAACTCCGGAGGACCGTGAGTGAAGTCAGTCCATGGAATGCTGCCAGCCGCGCAGTTCGCGGCGTTTGGCCAGACTATCAGGACTTTCGTTCCCTGCATGTAGAGCAGGGCCGGCTGATGGATGCTGAAGATGAAGACAAAGGCATGCGTGTCGTCATCCTCGGAGCAGAATCCAATCGCCAGCTCTTCCCGGGTAAGCCTGCTATCGGCCAATCGCTATCAATTAACGGCTATCCCTATATCGTCATTGGCGTGCTCGCCAGCAAGCAACAGAATGGCAGCTACGGGTCAGGGCCAGACAATTCGCAGCTCTTCGTTCCCTACTCCGCTATGGAGCGCGACTTCCCACCGGACGATAAGGGTGATTTCCCCGGCATTGTCAGCAACATCGTAGTGCAACCGGTTTCTGCTGATGTACACGTCGCAGCGCTTCATGAGGTTCGTCAGATCATTGCTGATCGACATCATTTCGATCCCAAAGATACCGACGCGATCTGGGTGTGGGACACGCTCGAGGGGGCTCAATTCACTGACAATATATTTCGTGCCATGACGATCTTCTTTGCCGCCGTCGCTCTGCTTACTCTTGCACTGGGCGGCATCGGCGTCATGAACATCATGCTGGTTGCCGTCTCCGAACGAACACGCGAGATCGGCGTGCGTAAGGCTCTTGGAGCAACAGCCGTGGATATTCGACGTCAGTTTCTCGTCGAATCCGCCATCATAACCCTCGTGAGCGGGGCTCTTGGTCTGCTTGTCGGCGTCGGCATTATCGTTGGGTTGCGCCTGCTTCCACTTCCGGAATTCCTTCCTCACCCGGTTATTTCGGCCACTGCGATCATCTCTTCGCTCGTCACGCTTGCAATCATCACCGTGACCGCAGGCACCTATCCTGCGCTGCGCGCCGCCAACCTTACGCCCATCGAGTGCCTCCGCACTGACTAGCCAAGGAGCCTTTCAATGAATCTGAGTGAAGCCCTTACCGAGTCCGTCGAGTCTCTGCGACGCAATCGTCTGCGCTCCGGACTGACTATGCTTGGCATTGTTTGGGGGCTCGTTACTGTAGTCCTTCTGCTCAGCTACGGCAGAGCCGTAAGTAACGCGGTAATGGAAGGGTTCCTCGGTTTTGGCAATGATGTCATCATGGTCTGGGGAGGGCAGACCTCCATGCAGGCAGGCGGCCAGCGCTCCGGCCAGAAGGTCCATTTCAAAGATGGGGATATGGAAGCGGTACGCGATTCACTTCCCTTCCTCAGTGCAATTTCCCGCGAAACGGACGATACATTCAGTGTTAAATACGGACCCAAAGTTGTCGCGATTTCTTCCAAGGCCGTGGATCTTCCCTACGGTCGGATGCGTCGCCTGGACATTGATCAAGGCAGGTTCTTCGAAGCCGACGACTTCAGCCAGCATCGCCAGGTCATCATCTTTGGAGCGCACGCGGCGCAAAAGCTATTCAGTGGGTATCCACCTGTAGGTCAGGTAGTACAAGTGGAGGGGCAACCCTTCACCGTCATCGGTGTGCTTCGCAATAAGATTCAGGACTCGTCCAACAACGGACCTGATAACGAAAATATCTTCGTGCCGTTTGATACGATGCGAACCCTTCGCCAGCAGCGCGATCCCGACTCCATTGTCTTTCAGCCCTCAACCGCCGAGTTGCATCTGCGATCCTTGCAAGCCGTCCGGACTGTACTCGCCCAGCGTCATCATTTCAATCCCTTGGACGAAAAGGCGGTGAGTGCATGGGACACGATTGAGGATGGTAAACAGCTTGTCGCCTTCTCCTTCGCCTTGCAGGTACTTCTCGGAATTATCGGCGCTATGACACTTGCCGTCGGCGGTGTGGGAGTAATGAACATCATGCTCGTCTCCGTCACGGAACGCACTCGTGAAATCGGGCTGATGAAAGCACTTGGCGCCCGCCCGCGCGATATTCTTGCGCAATTCCTGCTTGAAAGCTTCGTTCTGACCTTTCTCGCAGGTGTAGCGGGAATTGTGGTGTCGATCGCAACTACCTATCTCGTCCCGCCAATGCCGCTCTATTCTGCCATGTACCAGACTGCGAACCATGACGGAGACATCATCCTGCACGCATCGTTTGGAATCATGCTCGCGTCCTTCATAATTCTTGGACTGGTCGGCGTCGTGTCTGGCCTTCTGCCAGCGATTCGTGCCGCGAACATGGATCCCGTAGTAGCTCTCCGGCACGAGTGAGTGTAGCGCGTGACCGCCGATTAGTGCTTCTCGTATACCGCACGATACAGCTCACGATTCCGCACGATCGCCTGCACATACTCCCGGGTTTCGGTGTACGGGATCGACTCTACCCACTCCGCAATATCCTTGTAGTTGTTCGCTGACATCCACTGATGCACCGGAGTATCTCCGGCGTTATAAGCAGCCAGGGCATAGTCAACCTGGCCACCGTAACGATCAATTGATTTGCGAAGATCCTGTGTTCCCAATTGCAGGTTGATGGTGGGATCAAGCAGGTCATTTGTTTTGAAATGGCGCTGACCATCTTTCTTGGAAATCTCTTTACCCACCGACGGCAGCAGTTGCATCAAACCATACGCATTCGCTCGACTCACTGCGCCCGGGTTGAACTCCGATTCTTGTCGAATAAGTGCTGCCACCAGGTACGGGTCAACGCCATTAGCTCGCGCATCACTCTCAAGTGTTGCCCAGTAGGGTCGGGGGAGCAGCAGTTCCCAATACGCCATCGGCACGTCTTTGACCTGGAGTGAGAGGAACGGAATTTTGCTGCGTTTCATGGCTTGTAGTGCACGAGCATTTTCGCCAAAGCTTTGGTAGATCTGCGCCTCGGCAAACGCTCCCCATTGGTTTGACGTCTCGCTTAGCTGAATCTCTGGTCTGATGTATTCGTTCAGCGCCGCATTCGCCAACAGTCTTGCCTTGATCAGGTGAGGATCGTTCTCTGGCAGCACATCGGTGAGCTCAGGGTCATCGACCACAGGTATTGAGGCCAGAGCAGGTGCGGGAGGAACATCGGGCCGGGGGCCGAGCTGCCCGATCCGCTCTCGCGCAAGGATCGCATAATACGTGTTCACATAACTCTTATTGAGCTGGTTATAGTAATTCAGCGCCTGCCCATAGTTATGCTCAACATCTTCATAGAGTCGGGCGCGCCAATAAAGAGCTCCCGGGATTTGACTGCCGGCCGGATACTGCGTGATTTGTTCGTCCATCAGGCGAGCGGCATCCGGATATCGCCGCTGACGATAACACAGCCACGCCGCATGCCAATGCGAACCAGGTGCATACGTGCTGTTCGGGAAATGTTGTACGAGTGCTAGATAGTTATCGATAGCCTTAGCATCATCCTGGCGAATCAAATACATGTTTCCGCCAGAATAAAGAGCCTCTTCCAGCCAACGGCTGTGAGGATACTGTGCCATCAATTGCTGCACAAAGGCATCATGCTCATCCGCATTTCCCGTATTCCGAGCTAACTCTGATTGGAGATACATCTTCAAGGCAGCACTGTCATCTCCAGTCACTGGAAGATGTTCTACCTCTAGACGACTGAGATTCTTAAGGCGCAAATTGCAAACCGCAACATAGATCTCCAAAGCGTCGCGATCAGACTGACTTAGCTCGTTACTGCTTCGTTGCAATGCGCGATACTCATCCCCTGCCATGGAAAATTGCTTGGCATTGAACATCGCATCGGCATGCTGCTTGCGTTCCGCGACAGACAGCGGCACATTCATAAGCAGGAGTTGTGACTTCGCTGCTGCAGCCTCGGGGCTCAGCGGATCGCCGAGATAGATGCCTCGATAAAGACTGGACGATTTCTGAGGATCACCGTTCGCCTGATACGCCTTGGCAAGTGTCAGGCGGAAATCTACCTGGTTCGCCACTGGGCTCCCGACGAGTGGCTGCAAAACCCGAAGAGCACCATTCGCGTCGTTACCTGCTAGATAGGCATTCGCCAGCAGGACAGGAGCAGAACTATCGAACACGCTATTCGGATGGTGATCGGAAAAGTGAGTTAATAGCGGGATGGCATTTTGCGGACGGCTTCCTTCGACCGCTGCCTGAGCCTCCAGATAGTTGGCATAGTCGTCCAGCGCGACACCGCGGGTACTCGCCTGCCGGAATGCATTCTCCGCATCGGCATAGCGGCGATCCAGCATGTACGCGTGGCCGATCGCGAGTTCCGCTGAAGCGGCCGCCTCTCCCGGATGCGACGCGGCGTACGCGAGAACGCCAGCATAAGCAGCCGGACTTCGATCAGTCACTAATTGCTGAGCCATAGGCCTCAATTGTGCGGACGCACTGAACGCAACGTTCAGTCGCCGACTCTCCGCTGTTGGCTGCGGAAGATGACTAACCCTTGCGGCCACATGTCCGTGAACATGCCTAAATCGAGTGCTTGCCGATTCCGATACCTGCGCGGATTGGTGATGAGAGGAAGAGTGGCCGCTGGCGGGCCGATGCGTCCCAGTTGCCCCGTGGCCTGTGGCGTAAGTCTGCTTCCCGGAAGCTTTGCTCTGTGACTGGATAGCGGGTTTCGTCTTTTTTTTACTCTTGGAGGCAGTCGTCGTTGAAGGCTTGTGGCCAGCACTTTGTGCGCTCGCCACTGCAGGAGACAAGGCGCTGCACAACGCCATCACAACGATACCTATCGATCCCAGCCACTTCATCCGACGTTCCACCCAAGTTAACTCTATGTCCATCAGGCCGATCACGCTTCCACATACCCCTGATCAAGGGAACCACTGAAGATAACTATGGCTCATGTCAGGCAATCAGAAACGTGATCCTGTAAACTGGTGCTACTTATGGCAGTTGAGACCTCAACCATCGCCGGCGCTCCTCACAATCCCTTTGAGGAAGTGATTGCGACCGACCCGCAGCCAGAGATTCATCCCGATGTTGCACTGGTGGAGCGGGCAAAGGCGGGCGACACCGCAGCGTTCGAGCAGCTGGTGCGGCAATATGAACGGCAGATCTTTCGCACAGCGCAACATATTACTCAGAACCGCGAAGACGCCGAAGACATTACTCAGGATGTTTTCTTCAAAGCCTTTCAAAAACTTGACCAGTTTCAGGGCAATTCGAAATTCTCCACCTGGCTGGTGCGAATTGCCGTCAATGAAAGCCTGATGCGGCTCCGTAAGCGCAAGACGTCAAAGACCGTTTCCATGGATCAGGATGTGGAAACCGACGAGGGTTCCATTCCCCGCGATTTCGCCGAGTGGCGCCCCAATCCTGAGCAGAATTACTCCCAATCGGAGCTCGCAGAGATCCTCCGGAAGACAATTGCAGGTCTTCCCCCAGGTTTTCGAACCGTTTTCACTCTTCGCGACATCGAAAACTTGTCGACCGAAGAGACAGCCGCCGCGCTCGGATTGAGCGTGCCGGCAGTCAAGTCCCGACTGTTACGCGCGCGCCTGCAGTTACGCGAGCGTCTCAGCCGTTACTTTCGGCAAAACAACGAGGCCTCAAAGTGAACTGCACGGAATTTCTCTCAAAACTCACCGACTACTTCGATGGACAGATCGATCCTGCCTTGCTAACCGAAGTCAAAGCGCATCTGGGAACCTGTCACCATTGTGAAGTGGTGGTTGACACCACACGAAAGACCATCGACGTCTATCGTGGCGCCGTCACCTATGAGTTTCCGGAAGAGCTTTCCAACCGGCTTCGCGCTGCAGTGATGGAGCGCTGCCTGGCCTCAGGAAAGTTGCCAAATATCGAGGTCAAGGCTTCGGCCAAGCCAGCGGGCCAATAATCTCTACCCAATTAAAAGGCAAGAAAGGGTGGCCATCTGGCCACCTTTTCTATTGCAAGCCATTGATTAAGAATTACTTGACCACTACCTGCTGAAACAGCGGAGACGATAGCAGTCCTGCGAACTGACTATCCGAGGATGAATAGGCCACCGTCAACACACCCGCATTGGAATCGATCGTCGTGTCATCCACGGCTGCTTTCTCCTGAGCGGATCCGGAAGACTTCTTCATCAGCGCGACCCCTTTCATGATCGTCGCCGCCGTAGCTGCGGTAATCGTGTCCGACATATCGACGGACATGTTGAAACGAACGCCGTTGCTGAAATCCATCGTGTAACTGGCATCCTTCATACGGTTTTTGACCGTATCGTAGTCCGCCAGACCGGCGGCCTCGCCAAGGACGCTCTTCATCATGGTTTGGGTGCCCTTCTGGTCAAGTATGCTCCAGACCGCCTGAGAATCGACACCCGGCATTTCGGCCATCATCTCATTGTTTTGAAGGAAGTTAGGCTGAAGTCCATCACGGGCGTCTAGCGCGGCTCGCACCGCCTCACGATCGCCAAAGACCATCGTAGTCTGGTTGAGGAAGGCTACGCTCATCCCACCAGAACCCATCGGATAGATGGAGTTGTTACGCAGCATGGTCGCTTTGGTCTTCTCTTTGGCAAACTTGGCCAGGATGGCCTGGGTGTTGAACTGGCCCTGCGCCACACCCAGAATGCGGGTTCCAGTGCCGTCGCCACCGGAAGTGCCTCCCCCCGACGTCCGAAACGCTGCAAACGCGAGCGTGTCGGCGTCCTGATCCACCTGCAAGCCGGAATTCTTGAGGGCCGTTTCCAGATGCTTCAACTCAGGCGGCAGAACCCGGTCCTTCAACTGCATTGCAGCCGGCGAGTTCTGCATCTGGCGATAATCCACCACGATGATCTGTTGCACATCCCGCGGAATGGAAGCCCGAGCGTCGCCACTCAATTGTGCGGCATGTAGTGCGATTGGCGCCATTGCCATCGTCGCTAAGGCCGCAATCGCTGTCGTGTGCTGCCATTTTCTAAAGGTCTTCAATTGGGAACTCCCTGAAAGTTGCGCATTACCGCGCAAGCTATATTCTTCACTGAAATCGTTGCATCTAGCAAATCGCTCCGGTGCGCTATGGCCAGTCCAACGGACGCCGTAATCGCCGCTCCAAAACCTTGTCCTCCGGATCGAACTGGGGTGTTTGACGCACCCATTCTGCATTCGGCTCATAAGCGAGCTCTGGAATAAGTCCAATTACCTCACCTTCGGCTATCGCTACTCCGTGTCGAGCAGCTATTTCGGTGACGGCGCTGTGTAATCGTGTCATCGGCGTTTTTTGGAAATCCGTGATATTCATGCTCACCTGGGCACGGCCATTCGCCATCACACCCATTGCCTTAACACCAAATAAGCCTCCTCCCGAGGCGCGGATCTCCTTGGCGATCGAGCGCGCCAGGCTGACGGCCTCGGTCGACCCGCTGGCAGGAAGGTATATGTTGTAGGCAATCAGAAACTTACGGGCTCCCACTGCGCTGGCTCCAGCGGTCGCATGGAGCTCCGGGCCGCCTACATCAGGTTGACGCCGGGTATCCTTGAGCGAATCCCGCTGTAGACCCTCAAACTGGCCGCGCCGCACATCTTCCAGGTTCACCCTGTCCGGCCTGGACGCGGCGGCTTCATAAAAGTAGATCGGTACGCCGAACCGCCGCCAGATCGCCAATCCTGCCTGCCGCGCCAGCATGGCGCACTGCACCAGGGATACGCCGCTAACCGGAACAAACGGAATCACGTCCGCAGCGCCAATCCGAGGATGAGCGCCGCTTTGCTTGGTCAGATCGATCAGCTCGGCGGCCTTCCCTGCACCCCGCACCGCCGCTTCGACAACCGCTTCCGGCGAACCAGCAATGGTCACCACGGACCGATTGTGGTCCGCATCCAGGGAGTAATCCAGCAGATGCACTCCATCCACGCGCATCGCACGGACGATCTCCTCGACCTTCTCGCGATCTGCTCCTTCGGAGAAGTTAGGAACGCACTCAACAATCGCCTCGGTGTTCGGGCTTCCGTTTATGGCTTCGCTGCTCATCGTATTACTTCCACCATGTGTATCCGACCGACATCTGCAAGCTCACGTTGACTCCGGGATTCTTGTCTCCGAGGCTGGCACTGGAAATATGTATCGCGTTAACGCTGAAGTCCACTGAGCGTCGCGGCTTCAAGAAGTAATGGGCACCGATTCCGCCCTGCGGTGTGAAGTTCCAGACGCTTGTATTGGCTGCTGGACCGGTCTGAGTTGGGTCGTCAGGATTGAGATCCCCGACCGCAGGGTACTTATGGTTGGTCCACACGACGCCGCCAGCGGCCTGGATCCAAGGCATGAACCGCTTGCCGTGGGTAAAGTTCCACCGCACCTGGATAGGCGTGACGCTCACGCCGGTATATGTTCCACCTACGGTATAGGGTGCGCTACAGACAGGCTCAGACGTTCCAGTGCAGCTGATGCGCTGGAACTTGGGCGTATACGATTGCCAGAGCGGAAACACCTCGACCGAGTATTCAATATTTCCCCTGAGGCTTCCTGAGCCGATTTGCGGTGTAAGCACCTTCCCCATATGTCCTCCAACCATGAAGAAGCTGAAGTCTGTGCGTTGCTCCAGGCCAACTCCTCCCTGGATGAGCGCGCCATATTCCCACGGCTTCGAATTGGAGACAGCTGCGATGGGCGACTCGGCCTGTATCGCGGCCGAAGGGGTCTGCGCGGCCAATGCTCTGCTAGCCGCAATCGACAAGCCAGCCACGATCCACAGTATTCGTATCCGCGTCATCCTCTTCGTCCTCACAATCGAAAGCCGCCATCGAGTGGCGGCTTTCGCATCTCTCGGTTTGCTACTGTTTCTTCGGTTAGGCCGGAACTGACTCTTCATCCATATCGAAGTTGGAGTAGACCGCCTGCGTGTCGTCCAAGTCGTCTATAGCGTCCAGCAGTCGCATCATCTGGGCAGCCTGCGTTCCCTCAAGCTTGGTGTATGTGGAAGAGATCATGGTCACTTCCGCGTGTTCGGGCTTGATCTTGGCCGCGGTGAGGGCGTTCATGACTGCCTCGTAGTCCTTGGGGCTGGTCAGAATCTCCCAGTTCTCGCCTTCATCGGTGAGGTCGTCAGCGCCGGCTTCAAGAACGATTTCGGTAAGCTTGTCTTCGTCTGCCGCAGATTTCGCTACAACGATAACGCCCTTCTTCGAGAACATGTACCCAACGGAGCCGGTTTCACCAAGGTTCCCGCCGTTCTTCGAGAAGGCGAAGCGAATCTCGGAGACTGCGCGATTGCGGTTATCGGAAAGGGTGTCGACGATGACCGCAACGCCTCCGGGACCGTAGCCCTCAAAGCGGATCTCCTCGTAGGCTGCTCCTTCGAGCTCGCCAGTTCCCTTCTGGATGGCTCGCTTGATGTTGTCTGCTGGCATGTTCTCGGCCTTGGCTGCGGCGATCGCGCCACGCAGGCGCGGGTTGCCGTCCGGATCTCCTCCGCCGCCCTTGGCCGCGATGGTGATTTCCTTGATCAGGCGGGTAAAGATCTTGCCGCGCTTGGCGTCCAGCGCGCCCTTCTTATGCTTGATTGTCGCCCATTTTGAGTGGCCAGACATGTGTGAACCTCTGCTGCTTTAGTTAGCGTATATGTGCGAAAACAGGCCATAAACGGCACATGTCGCGCATCTTCGTCGAAGAAAATTGTAGCACGCAGGGGGTAGGGCCGTGGGGTGCTCGCGCGGTTACAGGAGCTCTGGAGCGAGGATGCTGTCAAGTGTCTCCCGGCGGCGGATGAGGCGTGGCTGGCCGTGGTCGATGAGGACCTCTGCGGGGTGAACGCGGGTGTTGTAGTGGGAGGCGAGCGACATGCCGTAGGCGCCAGCGTCGAGTAGCACCGCGAGGTCTCCGGCGCGGAGCTCGGGGAGCGTTCGGTCACGGGCGAAGAAGTCCCCGGTCTCGCAGACCGGGCCGACGATGTCGGCGGTCTGATTGGGCCGGGCGTGCTCCGGAGATGCCGCGATCACCGGGAGGATCTCGTGGTGAGCCTGGTAGAGAGCCGGGCGGATGAGGTCGTTCATGGCCGCATCGGCGATGACGAAGTGCTTCGTGCCGTTCTGCTTGGTGTAGAGGACGCGGGTGAGGAGCGCGCCGGCCTGGGCGACGAGGAAGCGTCCGGGCTCGAGGAGCAGGTGAGCATTGAGGCCGTCAAGCGCTGAGCGGATCGCGGTTGCGTAGGCTGCGACGCTTGCTGCGGGGTTGAAGGCGGCGTTGCCGTACTCAATGCCGAAGCCTCCTCCGCCGTCGACGTATCGGATGTTGTGGCCGTCGGCGCGGAGTTCCTCGACCAGGCTTCGGACGCGCTGGAGCGACTGGGCGAAGGGCTCGACGTCGCGGATCTGGGAGCCGATGTGGACGCTGACGCCTGCTGGCTCGAGGTTGGGAAGCTGGGCAGCGCGACGGTAGACTTCGCGAGCGCGTTCGATGGCGATGCCGAACTTGTGCTCGCGGAGCCCGGTCGAGATGTACGGATGCGTTTCGGCGAAGACGTCGGGGTTTACGCGGAGGGCGATCCTGGCTATCTTGCCCGCGGCGCTGGCGCGCTGGCTTAGGATTTCCAGCTCCGCTTCACTCTCTACATTGAAGAGGAGGATGTCGGCGGCGAGCGCTGCGTCCATCTCCCAGACCTGTTTGCCGACGCCGGAAAAGACGACGCGGCTGAGGGCTGAGGGCGCGGCGCGGCGGACGCGCTCGAGTTCGCCACCGGAGACGATGTCGAAGCCACAGTCTTGCTCGCTGAGGAGCTTGAGGATGGCTAGCGAGGAGTTCGCCTTGACCGCATAGCAAAGGGTGTTTGGAATCGCCGCGAACTCTGTCTGGAGCATGCCGAGGCGCTCGCGGATAGCGTCGGCGGAGTAGACGTAGAGCGGCGTGCCGTAGGTGTCGGCTAGATCGGTAAGGTCAACGCCCGAGCAGGTCAGGCGGTTGTCGGCGTAGATGAACGGGCGGGGCGAGGTGTTGGTCGTGCTCACCTGACCATCGTACCTGCATCAGGCGGTGGGGCCGTTGCTCGGCGCGGCGGGTGTTGGAGCAGGCGGTGCGTAGGGCTGCGCATAAGTTTGAGCGTAGGGATCGTTTGGGAACGAGTATGGCTCGTTGGGAATGACGATCCAGGCGATGAAGTAGGCAAGAATCGGCGTGCCGCAACCGAAGAAGACAAGCACGACCAGCAATACGCGTACGAGCGCGACATCCCAGCCAAAGTGTTGCGCGAGACCGGCGCAGACGCCTCCGAGCATGCGTCCATACTGCGGACGCACGATGTTCCGGTAAGGAGCGTACGGCTGAGTTGGAGGTGCGGGAGGAGGCGGAACGGCGTGGCCGCAGTTGCTGCAAAATTCTTGATCCGAAGCTAAGCTCTTTGCCACATGCGGTGCAGTTCATCTCGTACCTCCTGCTGGTGCGTGATGTGTCTTACGCAGATCCTCGCGCCATGGTTCCGTGGGGTACCCCCCCCCACCCCCTCTTAGTCATACTTGCCTTGTAAAGTATGCCAACCACGCGGGTTAGAGGCCAAAGTACCCCCCACCGTGGCGCGCGTGTGGTGCGTAACGTTATGATTCTGAGCCGGTTAAGTATCAAAGTACCCCCCTCCCGGATCGGAGATTATGAGGGCTGAGACTGGTTGCTCCGTGGCTCTGGTCGTCCTACTTAAAGTTTAGTCCCCGGGGTGGGGTAACTATGCCAAGCGAGTCAAAGCGAAATCGGCAATGGTGGCGCGGGGTTTGTGAGGTTTTGGGTAGGAAGGGGGGTTGACATGCGAATTTTGGGCTGTTTTTGATGTGGTTTGGGGCAATTTATTTTTAGGGATGACAAGTTGGCGGCAGCGTTCGCACTGCATCCTGGCATTCACTCATCGCAAAGAGCACGAATAGCAGGCGGTTTTGTGAGGACCATATCGTAAATGCAGAACATGGGGCACGCAGTTTGGGCGTTCCTCCATGAGAGGTGATGAGCGGAATCTGATTTCGTGGTTTCGCAAATTCGTGATTCGCAAATCACGCAACTGTTTGAAACTTTCACCCACAAGCGTGGTCATAGGGGGCACACGTTGAGGTTCTCTGAACCATGGCAGAGGGTCTCTCCGAAATTCACTTCCGGAGAAACTGCCATGCGTACTCTTGCCCTTCTACTCGTTTCGTTCCTTCCCTTCGCTGGCGTGGTCGCAGCACATGCCGACATACCCTCCCACGTCACTGCGATGGACCGCCCCGTGTATCTCGTCCTGGTGAATATGTCTGCACAGCGGCGGCAGATTCGTGTCAAGACTGGCGTTGTCGATCTGCCTGCCGGGGTCTGGGTGGCGGTTGAGTCGCGCGTTGGCGAGACACTGTACATCGTGAGCGACACGAATACCTCTTTCGATGAGCGGATCGCGGTGAAGCGTGGAGATGACGCGCGCATTTTGCGGATTCGATAGGAAGAGGCGACTGCCTTGACGCAAAGAACGCTACGGTTGCCACGTTTCGCTAGGTAGAACGGGCGAGAGCAAGAGCCAATGCGGGGGTCATTCGGCTGCGCCTCAGGATGACGGCGAAAACTGGCAATGATACGTGGGCGCATCATCCTCGCCGATGGTGAAGGATGATGCGCTCTTAGCGGGCGGCCCTACTTGCCCTGGTAGGGGGTTTGGAGGTATTTGTGGGCAGCTTCGGCCTGGGTCTGGTCGCCGCCGGGCTGGAGCACCTGCTGGTACATGTGGATGGCGTCTGCGCGTTGGTGAAGGAGGTCATACATCTGGCCGGCGCTTAGTTCGGCGCGTTTGCGGAGCCAGTCGCTGGAGTCGGACTGCTGGGCCGCCTGGGTGTATCCGAATGCTGCTTCCTTAATCATGTTGTAGCCACGCTGGGTGTCGGCCATGCCGAACCAGGCGAGCTCGAGACGAGGTTCGACGAAGTAGCCGGGTTTCGCAGCCTCGTCGATGACTTGCTTGTAGGTGGCAATGGCGTCGAGGCCGTGGCCTTCGTCCTTGGTAAGGTTGGCGACTTCGAGGCAGAAGATGTAGTTGTGGGGGTACTCCTTCTGGAGGCCACGCTGGACCTCGAGGGCTGCAGGATACTGGCCGTCGTGGCGAAGGAAGAGGGAGAGGACGGTGCGGGATTCGACGGGGGTGACGGTGCCGTTTTCGGCGGACTTGCGGAGGTCGGCGAGACCGTCTTTCTTGCTGCCGCCGACGCCCATGAAGCCGACCATGAAACGGAGGAATTTGGGAAGGCTGGCGACGGCGAAGCGCTGGATACCGATGGCCATCCAGGCGTCGGCGTACTCGGGATCGATCTTGAGGGCGGCTTCGGAGTCGTTGCGGGCGGAGAGGCCCTGGCGGGCGGCGGCGACGAAGGAGTGATCGACGAGGGTGATGAAGACGGCGTGCATGCCTTTGGCGTAGCCGCGGGCGAAGAGCGCGTTCGCGTCGTTGGGGTTGGCGGCGAGCTCCGCGTCGGTGAGGTGCTGGACCTTGTTGGTGAGGTCCTCGATGCGGGTGCGGGCGGCCTGCGGGACATTGACTTCGCGCTTTACGGTGAGGAAGCTGTTGTGCGCGTAGTAGGTGGTGTCGAGGAGATCCTGGTTATAGAGCTCGCGAAAGATGATGGTCGTGAGGACGTAGTTCGAGGCCATCGGGTTGTCGGGATGCTGCTGGGCAACCTGTTCCTGGATCTTGAGGGCGGCGTCGAAGTTGAGATTGTAGAAAAGCTGCAGGGATTGGCGGACCGGGGGCGTGAGATTGAGGGGGTCGGTGTGGAGGACGGGCTGGGCGGAGGCGGGCAGCGGGAGGAGCGTGGCGATGAGGATGAGGGCTGGCAAGAACGAGGCGCGGGATTTCGGGGGCAAAACGATGGTTCCTCCCAAACTTCCTCCGAACGAGGGCCGGCGGTGCCGACGGAGATAGACTATACCTTGAACGTATTTCTGATCACATACGCGGTTGCAGGCGGGGCGTAGGATTCGGATAGAGAGTTTCTGGAGGCATGATGGATCTGCAGACTGTACTTCCGCTGGCGGTGTTGGTGATTGGGTGCATTGCGTATGTTTTCTGGCCGCAGGAGCGGGTGGTGGCGCCCGTGGAGAAGACGCGGCTGGACTATCTGCGGGAGCGCAAAGGCGTGGTGTATGACAACCTGCGCGATTTGAACTTTGAGTTTCGGGCGGGGAAGTTTCCTGAGGAAGATTACGCGCGGCAGCGGGGGGATTTGGAAGCCGAGGCCGCGAAGGTGGTCACTGAGATGGAGACGCTGGGCGGGTAGCGCTTCGCGTATGATTCGGTGCAATGACCGACAAGTGGCCCAGGCGATTCGAATTGGTGCGAGGCTTCGGCTGGCTGACTACCATATCCGCTGCGTTCTTTTTTGTGGCCTTATTTTTCCCTGCAGAATATCGCGTTTGGCCGGTGGTTTTCGGCGTGCTGTTTTTATTTCCATTCCTTGTGTACACCTATGTAGTCGTTATCTGGCACTGGAAGGAACGCTACCAGGGAAGACACAGCGATCTGTGGGGGGCGCTGATCTTGATCGAGACCAGTGGGTGGATGAAGATCGTCTACTTTTTCCGGCATATTTTGCCAGACATGAAACGGACCGAACGTGGCGGCAATCACAATTGAGCTTCGGCATCTGAAGTATCCTTGACCTGTGTACGCATATAAACGCATTTTCCGCAGCCTTTCCGCCCTCCTGATGTTGCTTCCTGTCGCCGCAATGGCGGCTACGATCACCGGCACGGTGACGAATCGCACAACCGATAAGCCGGCCGCTGGAGATACGGTCACCTTGCTGCAGCAGGGGATGACGGAGCTCGCGACCGGGAAGACGGATGCCAAAGGACAGTTTTCGATCAATGCTCCGGCGAGTGGACCGTTTCTGTTGCGGGTGACGCACGATATGGCAGCCTACTACGAGTCGGCGACGGAAGGGCAGCCGGTGAATGTGGACGTGTATAGCGCGGGTGCGCACGTGGTGGGCGTGACGACCGAGGTGCTGATGCTGCGGGCGCAGACCGATCCAAGTGGCGCGGTTCTGAATGTGACCGAGGACTTTGTGGTGAAGAATGCCTCGAAGCCGCCGATGACACAGTTCTCGAAGGCGCCGTTCAATTTGTATCTGCCGGCGGGTGCGGTGGTGGAGGCGACCGCGGCGAAGGGGCCGAACGGGATGCCGACAGCCGAAGATTTGACGCCACAAGGAGAGAAGGGGCTGTACAGCGTGATGTTTCCGATCAAGCCGGGCGAGACGCAGATTGAGATCGCGTATCACATTCCGTACACGGGAAATTTGAAGGTGGATCTGAAGATGGCGGGGCAGGTCGACATGTTTGCCGTGAGTCTGCCCAAGAGCATGAAGTTCGATGCGACGGATGGGAAGTTTATTCCGGCGAATGGAGACTTGAGTGCGACGACCTTCTTGCGGCGCAATTTGAAGGCAGGGGATGCGGTGAGCTTTGGCATTGAAGGATCGGGGCAGTTGCCGCGGGACACGCAGGGTTCGGACCAGAGCGCGCAAGGGCAACCGGGTGCGGCCGATGGCAGCGCGGGCGCGCCGGTGGACAATGCTCCGGGCAAGGGGCTCGGGAATCCGCTGGATCCGAATGGAACGCGCGAGCCGGTTTCGACCAAGT
Source organism: Granulicella sp. L46 (assembly GCF_009765785.1). Classification (GTDB taxonomy): domain Bacteria; phylum Acidobacteriota; class Terriglobia; order Terriglobales; family Acidobacteriaceae; genus Granulicella. The sequence continues at coordinate 168,224 of NZ_LMUT01000018.1, read as the reverse complement.
ACAAGTGGTGGATCCTGGGCGGACTTGGCTTGCTGCTGGTGGCAGCCGCTGGAGTTTTGTTGAGGAAGCCGGCGGTGGCGCCGGTGGTTGGCGCTGCGGCTTCGCAAGATGTCGTGCGGCCGTTAGGGAGTGCAGTGGCCAGTTCCCTGCCGGTTGTGCCTACGTCTGCAGGACACCAGGCGCAGTTGATGCAGGTACTGAAGGAAGAGCTGTTCGGGCTCGAGACAGATCGGTTGCAAGGGCATGTGAGCGAGGCAGAGTATGCGCAGAGCAAGGCGGCGATTGAGCTGATTCTGCGGCGTGCGCTGCAGCGTGGTGCGGTGACTGGAAGTGTGCCACCCGCAACCTCAACGGTATAATCGGTCGAACTCGATGAGGACTCATGACCTTAGTTTTTCGTATCGTTCGACTGATCGCGCTGGCCATCTGGGTGGGTGGTCTGGTTTTCTTCGGGTTTGTGGCAGCGGTAGCCTTTTCGACGCTACCGGACGCTCATAGCGCCGGATCGGTGGTTCGGGGATCGCTGGTGGCGCTGCACCATATCGGGCTGACGGCGGGGATTGTTTACCTGCTGGTGACTTTGGCTTTATTGGCTACGCAGCGTGATTCGCATCCGGTGCGCGGAGCAGAACTGGTGCTGGTGATCGCGATGCTGGTGCTGACCAGCTACTCCCAGTTTTCGGTGATTCGGCGCATGGAGAAAGACCGGATCTCGCTGGGCGGCGATGTGACCAAGGCGCCCGCGGATGCGCCTGCGGTATTGAACTTCAACCACTTGCATAAAGTATCGGAGAGGGTGGAGGGGACGGTGCTGATTCTTGGGCTGCTACTGCTAGGAATGGCACCGGTGCATGGGCGCGAGGACTTCGACCGTTTTTCCTGAGAGGCTTCGAAAGCTTCGCTGGAACGGGCGGAAGGATCCAACGCCCGCCTTACTATTTTGTCCTGTTCACCCGTAATACGCCGAACGTACTTTCCCGGGCGGCGCGTTTTCCTTCCCGGAATCAAGCAGGGAGCCTTTCCGAAATTCCACGGCCATTATTTGCGATAATGACTGTGACAATAAGAGCCGTTGCGTACGCACTCGCGGCTCGCTGGTTTGATCGTGCACGTCACCCTTTTGTATTCCTGGCTCGACCCACTCCCAACGCAGGACTTGATATATGCAGCTATGGACCGACTATGAAGGCGTCACCATCGACGGCGCTTTCCGCTTGCAGAAGCTTCTGATGCCCGAGGGCCGCAGTGCGTTTTACTCCACCGCCGGCACCAACGGCGAACCGACGGTAGTGCGCCTCATTGAGTGTCACTTCGATGAAGAGGACATTCTTGCCCGTTGGCGTTGCATAGACGCGTTGAGTCATCCGAACTTCCTCAAGTTTGAGCGCTTCGGCCAGACCGAGCTCGATGGCCGCCCGGTCGTCTATGCAGTCTTCGAGACGGTGGACACGAATCTTGCCGAAGTCCTTGACCAGGGCCATCTGGATGTCAAGGATGTGGCCCAGCTGGCATCCAGCCTGGTGGCCGCGCTCGATGTACTGCATACCCACGGCTTCATTCACGAGCACGTCGAACCGCGCAATATCTTTGCCATTGACGGTGGAGTCAAGCTGCGCGGCGACTGCATCCGCGAAGCGCCGGAGGGAGAGGAAGGCCGCGCCCTGAAGCAGCGCGACGTGCACGATCTCGCAACCGTGCTCCTGCAGGGTCTGACTCAACGAGAATCGGTCGAGGGCATTCCCGATTCCGCCATGCCTGCGCCCTTCGGCCAGATTATCCGCAACGGAATCGAGGGCACATGGGGACTGGATGACATCAGGGCGGCTCTCGGACGCCAGTTTGGTGCGAATCAGCAACCAGCGCCGGCACCGGTGAATGCGGCTCCGGCAGCGACGACCATAGGCGAGCAGAAAGTTGCGAGTGTTGCTGCCAAGCCTCCTGTGCGCCCAGAAGCGCAGGGCTCTCTGCCTCTGCGCAAGGAGGAGCGAAACGCGAGATTTGCCGGCTCAACTGCCCGCAACGATCGCTGGAACCGCAAAGACAGTTGGGAAGACGACCAGAATTTCTCGCTTCGTTCCCGCGCGATCGGCGCCGGCGTCGCTGCTCTTCTCCTGCTGCTTTGCTCATGGATCGTTGCGCACGCATGGAATGAGCATCAGCACGAAGCGCAGGCTGCTGCCGTTTCGCAACCAGCCGTCCAACCAGCGGCGCAATCGGCCAATCCAATCGCGACCGACGCCGCTCCCGGGACCGTCGCCGCGAATACGCCGCCCGTGAGCCTTCCCGCAGCGGTTGGATCACGCGCCGGTTGGCGAGTGATCACCTTCACTTACAACCGCAGAACGGACGCGGAGAAGAAGGTCTCTGACCTGGCACGCTCCCATCCGGAGCTGCAGCCGGTGGTCTTCACCCCCAGCGGCCACGCTCCGTTCCTGGTTTCGATCGGCGGAGTCATGGACCGGGAGGCGGCCTATGCCCTGGCCCATCGCTCTCGTTCCCTGGGACTTCCGCATGACATGTACGCGCAGAATTACAGCCGCTAACCAGCTTTCGAGAAACGCAGCCGCGTCGAGATGACCGCGGCCAGCGGGGCTACAGATCCAGCGTGACCATGGCTCTGTCCAAGACCTTGCCCAATTCGGCGTCTTCCTTACCGTAGACATCGTGCCAGCGCCACCACTTGTAGCGCGGTCCTTTGGGATAGCCCTCGGGCGAGTCTTCCCAATCTTCCTGGCGGCCTAACGGCGTGACGTCGAGGAAGCTCCAGAGGGTGCCCATGTTTTCGTCGCCGCGGTTGTTGACGTAGTAGGTGCGGAAGATTTTGTCGTTCTCGTCGCGGAAGAAAACGTTGTGGCCGTGCCATTGGTCGACGCTGAAGTCTTTGTCCCAGTCGTCGGTGATGGTGTACCAAGGGATCTTTTCCCAGCCCATGCGGTGTTTCAGCTTCGCGATGTTTTCCTGCGAACCGCGCGAGGCGTAGGCGAGCGTGGTATCGCGGGCGTGCAGGTGGGCGAGGTGCGAGACCTGGTCGGCGCCGAGCGAGCAGCCGACGCAGGCGTGGTCGGGCCAGCCGTAGACGTTCGAATCATAGAAGGCGCGATAGAGCACGAGTTGGCGGCGGCCTTCGAAGAGTTCGAGCAGCGAGCGCTTCCCTTGCGGGCCTTCGAAGACGTACTCCTTTTCGACCGCGAGCCACGGCATGCGGCGTCGCGCTGCGGCCATTGCATCACGCGTGCGGGTGAGCTCCTTCTCTTTGACCAGCAGCTCTTCCCAGGACTTCTGCCATTCGTCCGCCGAGACGACGGGAGGCTTCTTCATCGCTGCGATCTGCTCGTTGGTTGTCTTGCCGGTCGAGTCATTGGTGTTCGACATTGTTTCCTCCTTGTTCGCGCTAATGTGATTTGTGGTTCAAGAGCGTTGCGACGGCGGCGCGGAACTATCGCCGGTCAAGGCTGTAGGTTGGGGCTCGCGAGATTTTTTGTTCCAGAGTTTGGTGATGGCGATCGCGGAGACACCACCCGTGGTGACGGCACCTGCCGCAATCCATACTGCCGTACCGATGCAGAAGGGACACATGGCTACCTTCCTTTCCGCTCCGCGACTGCTGTGCGGATGCGTTCGATCATGTGAGTCCAACCTTCGTGGACGCCGCGCTCGTTTTCACCGATCCAGCCCATCGCGCGATGTACGAAGCGCATGCGGGTGACGCCGTTTTCCTCCGTGAGGCGATATTGGAGGTTCGAAACCGCGGGGTTCGACATGAAGAGCGGACCCCAAATCTCGAGCAGCGAGGGCGCCTTAATGGCCTGCACCGTACCCCAGAAGTGGCCGGTGTTGTTGCCGAGGTCGCGATACCAGCGGCCGCCGGGCCACGCTTCAAGCACCATCGGCATGGGCTTTTCGGGCGTGGAGTTCAGCGGTCCCATCTGCTCTAAGATGGTCTCGAAGACGATCTCGATCGGGGCGGCGATCTCTTCTTCCTTGATGATCTCGAAGGCTTGCACTACGCCTTCCTTTACAGTGGCTGCCATTATTCCTCCTTTTTATTGGGACCGTCGTCGAGGCGAATTAATCGTTCTAAGGCCTTGCGTTCGGCGCGCTGCTTGATCTGGTCGACCTGGTGGGTCCAGTAGCGTTCGAAGACTTTCACCCAGTCGTGGACCGGCTTGAGGCCCTCGGCATTGAGGCGGTACATGCGGTGCTGTCCACGCTTGACGACCGTCACGACGCCGACCTTGTGCAGTGCACTGAGATGCTTCGAGACCGGAGACTGGTCCATCTTCATGCGAACGACAATTTCGTTGACGGCGTGCTCCTCGCCATCGGAGAGCACGGCGATGACCTGGCGGCGACGGGGCTCGGCGATGGCGGTGAAGACGTCGGCGGGATGAGCCTGTCGTGTCATGAAGATCAATATATTCCTTATAAGGAATATGTAAAGATCTAATTTCACATGCCATCTCTGGTGTTCTGGTAAGGCTTGGTGAGACGATTTTGGGGAGGGACAAAGATGGCGGAGCCAGCAGGAAGACCAGTAGATGATGCGTTCGGTGGGCGGCAACCGACGAGCCATGAGCGGATGACGGGAGTTCCCTGGGACGCGTCGTATCAGGGCGCTGGTGCGCCGTGGGATATCGGTCGGCCGCAGCCAGCGTTTGTGCGGGTGGCCTCCATGGGCGGATTTACGGGGCCCGTGCTGGATGCGGGATGCGGGACCGGGGAGCATGCTCTTCTTGCCGCGTCGCTAGGCCTGTCCGTACTGGGCGTTGACGTGGCTGAAACGGCGCTGGCGATGGCTCGCCGGAAAGCCGCTGAGCGTGGCCTCAAGGCTGACTTTGCCGTGGCTGATGCATTCCAACTGGGACGATTGGGACGCAGCTTTGAAACCGTGCTGGATTGCGGATTGTTTCACACCTTCAACGCAGACGAGCGCCCGGGATATGTGGCGAGCCTGGCGTCGGTGACCAAGCCGGGCGGAACGCTTTACGTGCTGAGCTTCAGCGATGAGGGACCCGATCTTGGCCCGCATCCGGTGCGCGAGGAAGAAGTGCGAGCTGCGTTAAACGCTGGCAACGGATGGGATATTGTTGCCGTCGAGCGAGACTGGATTGAGACAAGATTCGGCCACAAAGGATTAGCGGCGTGGTTCGTGACTGCTCGGCGGATCTAACTTGTTGGAACAGGCCTGGAAGATGTGGGATTAAACACAAAGGGCCGCCGGGGGGTGCCAGCGGACCCTTTGCTTTCAAATCGCGCCTCCTATCAAGGGATGCGACCGGTGGGGGGTCGTCCCGACCAGAGGCGCTAGATAATTATGACATAAACCTGCGACCAGGAAGCTGTGGATTGACAAATTTTGGCAGGGTTTTCGGTCTAGAATTGTGGAAAGCCAAGATTTAGAAAACGCGCATTGCCAGCCATGGCATCTTATGGTGGTTACGACAAAGGCAATCGATATATTGATGCACTGAAAGTGTGAAGGAGCTCTTCCATGCCAGAGATTCGCGGACTTGCCACCCATGCGGCGGGGGCTCAGCTTCTACCGTACAAGTATTCGGTAGGGGAGTTGGGGCCGCACGAGGTTGAAGTCAAGATCACCCATTGCGGGGTGTGCCATTCGGATATCCACCTGATTGATAACGATTGGGGATTGAGCAAGTACCCGTTTATTCCGGGGCACGAGATTGTGGGGACAGTGACGGGCGTGGGCTCCGAGGTGACGGATCGGAAGCTGGGCGAGCGGGTGGGAATTGGCTGGCAGGCGGACTCCTGCGGGATCTGCGAGTGGTGCCGGCAGGGCGATGAGCACCTGTGTGCGAAGGCGCAGCCGACCTGCATTGGGCGCAACGGCGGGTATGCAGATGCGATCCGCGTAAATGCGAAGTTTGCGATCCCTGTGCCGGAGGGGATGGAGAGCGAGAATGTGGCTCCCCTGCTGTGTGGGGGGATTACGGTGTATAGCCCGCTGAAGAATTGGCTGGCGCGGCCGTCGTCGCGCGTCGGCGTGGTTGGGATTGGCGGCCTGGGACATATGGGGCTACAGTTCGCCCGCGCGTTTGGGTGCGAGGTGACGGCGTTTTCGACCTCCAAGGATAAAGAGGCCGAGGCCCGTACGCTGGGCGCGCACAACTTTGTGAATACCCGGGAGAATGGCGAGATCAAGAAGGCGGCGGGAAGTCTGGACTTAATTCTGTGTACCGTGTCGGCGGACCAGGACTTCCAGAGCTTCATTGCGATGCTGCGGCCCAAGGGAACGCTGGTGGTCCTGGGAGCGTCGCCTTCGCCGATGCAGATTTCGGCGTTCAGCTTGATTGGCGGCCAGAAGGCGCTTGCGGGAAGCCCGTCGGGCAGCCCGCGGGATCTGCACGAGATGCTGGATGTGGCGGCGCGGCACAAGGTGAAGGCCATCACGGAGAAGTTCGCGATGAAAGATGCGAACAAGGCCGTGGACAAGGTGAAGAAGAACCAGGTGCGGTACCGGGCAGTGCTGGCGAACTAGGGTAAGTGGGGCGGTGGACGCTCGCAGGTAAGATAGCGGTTGATGCGTTTCGAACTCTTTGTCGCTGCACGTTATCTTCGCGCCCGACGGCGGCAGGCCGTTGTTGGGTTGATAACCGTGATCTCGGTGGTGGGCGTGGCGGCGGGCGTGGCGGCGCTAATTATTGCGCTGGCGATTACGAATGGCATGCGGCGGGATTTGCAGCAGCGGCTGGTGGGTTCGACTGCGCATGTGCAGCTGATGCGGACGGCGGGCGATGGGATAAGCCACTGGCGACCGCTGATGGCACGCTTAGCGGCCGTACCGCATGTGACCGCGGTGGCGCCGGGACTTTATGGACAGGTGCTGATCTCACGGGGCGCGCGGAGTGGCGGCGCGCTGATCAAGGGGATTGTGCCGGCGGATGAGGCGACGGTTGGGAACTTGTTGCAGTCGGTGAATGAGGGATCGGCTGCGGAACTGGCTCCAAATACGTCGACGGTTGCAGCGGGAAGTCAGTTGGCGCCGCCCCTGGTGATTGGGCATGAACTCGCGTTGACGCTGGGAGCCGAGGTTGGCGATTCCCTGCTGGTGACCTCGCCGCAGGGTGAGTTGACGCCGCTGGGATTGGTGCCTCGCTATCAGCGGTTTCGCGTGGTGGGGATTTTCTCGTCCGGCTTCTACCAGTATGACGATGGCTATGCGTTTATGCGGCTGACCGATGCGCAGCGACTGTTCTCCGAGCCGGATTTGGTGAGTGTGATCAGCTTCAAGATCGATGACCTGTACAAAGCCGAGCAGGTGGGCAAGGCCATTGAGGCTGCGGCCGGGCCCGGCTTCCAGACGACCAACTGGATGGAGCAGAATCGCGAGTTGTTTCGCGCCATGAAGCTGGAGCAGGATGTCACGTTCATTGTGCTGGCGCTGATTGTGGTCGTGGCGGCGCTGAATATTCTGATTGCGCTGACCATGATGGTGATGGAGAAGACGCGCGACATTGCCGTGATGATGAGCTTTGGCGTGACGGCGGAGCAGGTGCGAAAGATTTTCCTGCTGCAGGGGCTGCTGATCTCGGCTGTGGGAACGGTGCTGGGCCTGGTACTGGGATATGTGGTGAGCATCGTCGGGTCGCACTATCGGTTCATTGCCCTGGATGCGAGCGTGTACTCGATCGACTACCTGCCGTTCGCGCCGCGGCTGGTGGACGCGCTGGTGGTGGCGGGGGTGAGTTTGGGAATGAGTTTGCTGGCGACGATTTATCCGTCGAGCTCGGCTGCGAGTGTGCTGCCGGCCGAGGCGCTGCGGTATGAATAGTCGCGTTAGATATTTGATGGAGGCACGATACGTATGAGACTGAAATATCCAAAACTTGCGCCGGGCGGTTATGAGGCGCTGGCTTCGCTGGGACACTACATTAACACCGAGACTGTGCTGGAGCCGGTGCTGCTGGAGCTGGTGTATCTGCGCGCGTCGCAGCTCAATGGCTGCGGGTACTGCATTGGGATGCATAGCGACGAGCTGCATAAGCATCATGAGCCAGACAGCCGCATCGATGCCGTGGCGGACTGGCGGGGGTCGGATGCGTTTACGCCGCGAGAGCGCGCGGCGCTGGCGTGGACGGAGGCGGTGACGGATGTGAATGCGTCGCATGTGTCCGACGAGGAGTATGCCGCGGTGAGTGCGTTCTTCCAGGAAAAGGATCTCGTGGACCTGACGTTTGCGATTGCGAACATCAATGCTTGGAACCGGATGGGCGTGGCGTTTCGCGCGGAGTGGAAGCCTAAGGCGCGGAGCAGCGCAGAGATCGCGCCGCATGCTGAGCCTGTCGCGGCTGGGGAGACTGCGGCCGAATGAGCAGTCCCCTGCCCGCGATTGACGGAGCGCGAATGACGCCGGTGCTTAGAGCTGTAGCGCTGGAGAAGACGTACGCGCCGCTGGCTGCGGGCGGCGTGGGGCTGCGGCTGTTCGAGGATCTTTCGTTGGAAGTCGCGGCGGGCGAGATGGTCGCGGTGGTGGGGGAGAGTGGCGCGGGCAAGAGTTCCCTGCTGCATTTACTGGCGGCGCTAGATCGTCCGACGTCGGGCGAGGTGTGGTGCGGCGAGACCAATGTGACGCGGCTGAATGCGCGGCAGGCGGGGGAATATCGCAATCGGGAGATTGGCTATGTGTGGCAGTTTCATTACCTGCTGCCGGAGTTTACAGCGCTGGAGAATGTGGCCATGCCATTACTTTCGCGAGGGGCGCGGCGGGGGGTGGCGTTGGAGGAAGCCGCGCGATGGTTGCAGCGGGTGGGGCTGGGGGATCGCGGGGAGCATCGGTCGGGCGAATTGTCGGGGGGGGAGCAGCAGCGGCTGTCGATTGCGCGGGCGCTGATTACGAAGCCGAAACTGCTGCTGGCGGACGAGCCTACGGGGGATCTCGATGGAGCGACGGCGGAGCGGGTGTTCGAGCTGCTGCAGGAGCTGCATCGGGAGAATGCGCTGGCGAGCGTGCTGGTGACGCACAACCTGGAGTTTGCGGGGCGGTGCGACCGGGTGCTGCGATTAAAAGCTGGCCGACTCGCAGTGGCTTAGATGGCCGCTTGGCCGCGACATAGGCGCATACCGGCTGTTCGGAAATGGGACACGCGGGTGCCTCTGGGCCGTTTCAGGGCAATTTGCGACCGATTTCCCACAGAAACGTCTAATCTTTGATTCCTGAAAGTTCCGGAGCGTTTTCCATAGGCGCTTGAGACGGATACACTAGGGTCAACTCAGCTGGTTGTTTCCAGAGCTTTTCAACAATCAGTCCTCTCCGTCGCAACCGAACGCGACGGTGGCCACGCAATCGTCATTCGCAGACCGCGCTCCTCGTTTCAGATTTGGTTTCAAGCGCGGAGCGACGGTTCGAAGGGGGAGTATGTTCGAACGCTATACAGAAAAGGCGCGGCGCGTGATTTTCTTCGCGCGCTACGAGGCGAGCCAGTTCGGATCGCCGTACATTGAAACCGAACATCTCTTACTGGGCCTGCTTCGGGAAGACAAGGCACTCACGAACCGCTTTCTGCGGTCGCATGCTTCGGTAGAATCCATTCGCAAACAGATTGAACAACGCACGATCGTGCGCGAGAAGGTTTCGACCTCGGTCGATCTTCCGCTCTCGAACGAGTGCAAGCGCGTGCTCGCGTATGCGGCGGAAGAGGCCGAGCGGCTGAGCCACAAACATATTGGGACCGAGCACCTGCTGCTGGGACTGCTGCGCGAGGAGAAGTGTTTCGCCGCAGAGATTTTGACCGAGCGCGGGCTGCGACTGGCTGCGATTCGCGAAGAGCTGCAGCGCACGACGCAGGAGAAGCCGGCGGCGGCAAGCGGCAGCGGCAAGCAACGCGGCGGTGCCGCGCAGCAGGAGCAATCCATGCTGGCGGAATTCTCGCGCGACCTCACTCAAGCGGCAACTGACCAGCAGCTTGATCCGCTCGTTGGACGCGACTTCGAAGTCGAGCGCGTGATCCAGATCCTGTGCCGGCGCACGAAAAATAATCCAGTGCTGATTGGCGAGCCGGGCGTGGGTAAGACGGCAATCGTTGAAGGACTGGCGCAGAAGATTGCTGACGGCGAGGTGCCTAGCTTCCTCGCGGAGAAGCGCGTGCTGTCGCTTGATCTTTCGCTGATCGTTGCCGGAACGAAGTATCGCGGGCAGTTTGAAGAGCGGTTGAAGACGATCATGAAAGAGTTGATCGAAAACCAGAACTGCATCGTGTTTATCGATGAACTGCATACGCTGGTTGGCGCTGGATCGGCTGAGGGTTCGCTGGATGCAGCTAATATTCTAAAGCCGGCTCTAAGCCGCGGCGAAATCCAGTGCATCGGAGCGACGACGCCGGCGGAGTATCGCAAGTCGATTGAGAAGGACCGGTCGCTTGAGCGGCGATTCCAGGCTGTAAAGGTGCCGCCGCCGAACGAAGAAGATGCCATCAAGATTTTGATGGGCATTCGGGAGAAGTACGAGAAGTTCCACGCCGTCAGCTATACCGACGACGCGATTACGTTCTCCGTCTCGCACTCCAGCCGGTATATCCCAGATCGGTTCCTGCCGGACAAGGCGATTGATTTGATCGACGAGGCTGGCGCGCGGGTGAAGCTGCGCCAGACGACGCTGCCCGAAGAGTTGACCGAGGTGCAGAAGCGGATCAAGTTCATCGTGCACCGCATGGAGAACGCGATTGCGAATCACGAGTTTGAGAAAGCACGCTTTTACTCGGACGAAGAGCGCAAGGAGCGGGAAAACCTACGGGCGCTGCGCGACAAGTATCACCTCGATGAATCGAGCTCGGGCATTGTGACGCGCGAGGATATTGAGGACGTGGTGTCGCGCTGGACGGGCGTTCCGATTACGTCGATCAAGGAAGAAGAGACGCAGAAGCTGTTGCGCGTTGAGGAGGAGCTTCACAAGCGGGTGATCGCGCAGGGCAAGGCGATCTCGGCGCTGGCAAGGGCGATTCGGCGGTCTCGTGCTGGGTTGAAGAATCCGGCGCGGCCCATTGGCAGCTTCCTGTTCCTTGGACCTACAGGCGTGGGCAAAACAGAGATGGCACGGACGTTAGCCGAATTTTTGTTCGGCAGCGAAAAGTCGCTGATCCGCTTCGATATGTCGGAGTTCATGGAGAAGCATTCGGTGAGCAAGCTGATTGGCTCGCCTCCGGGCTACGTGGGCTACGAGGAGGGCGGCCAGTTAACGGAGCGCGTGAAGCGTTCGCCATACTCGGTCGTGCTGCTTGACGAAGTCGAGAAGGCTCATCCTGATGTGTTCAACCTGCTGCTACAGGTGTTTGAAGACGGCCAGTTGACCGACGGATTGGGCAACACGGTCGACTTCAAGAACACGATCATCATCATGACGTCGAACATTGGCGCGAAGCATTTGATGAAGCGCGAAGGCCTGGGCTTCCAATCGAGCAAGGATGAGATTGTGCTCGAGAAGATGCAGGAGATGGTGATGGGCGAGGTGAAGAGAACCTTCAACCCCGAGTTCCTCAACCGCCTGGACGAGGTCATCGTGTTCACGTCGCTGAGCGATTCGGACCTGATGCAGATCATGGACCTGCTGGTGCAGGGCCTGAACAAGAACCTGGTGCACAAGGCCATTACGCTGACGGTGCGCGACGATGCGCAACGCTGGATCCTGGACAAGACGCTGGTGGACCGAAGCTACGGTGCACGGCCGTTGCGGCGCGCGCTGCAGCGGTTCATCGAAGATCCGCTCTCCGAAGCGCTCATCGCTGGGCTCATCGCCGAGCGGCCTGCGTTCCTGGAGGTCTACCTCGAGAACAACCAACTGCACTATCGGCCGGTTGCGGCTGAGGGTGAAGAGAAGGCTGCCGGACTGGCACTTACCACTGTCTAGTTGCGAAAAGCATGAAGCAAGAGAATGCGCTCCGACCTTCGGTCGGGGCGCATTCTCGTTGGTGGACGCAAAACAGAAGGCCCGCAGCGGATGGCTGCGAGCCTTCTGTTCCTGTCGGCAAGATCTGATGGTGAGTTGATTTAGATGAGCTTCGACGCCGAGCGGGCGGCCTTGTTGGCCGATTTCACGACCCCGGTCGCTGCGTCGACAGCGTCATCGAACTGGTCCTTGCTGGCATCGATGAGCTTCTGAGCTTCTTTGCCCAGACGCTCTGCTTGATCCTTGAGGTATTCGCCGGCGTCTTCGAGGGTGTCACCGAGATCTTCGAGACCGCGCTTCAACTTCTTGCGCGTGGCTGTGCCAGTCTGCGGGGCGTAGAGCAGTGCCGCAACGCCTCCGATGGCTGCACCCACTCCCAGGGCAATCCAGAATTCCTTATGACGCATATCGTCCTCCCGTTCTATTTGTTTAACCGCTCGTAATCTTCTGTTCACAGCATATGATTCGCGCACTGCGCCGCAGGTTGTAGTTGAGATGAACCTCGCAGGGCCGCTTGTGCAGATTCTATGTTTTACATGTCGAAATATACAGTGATGCTTTAGGCAAGACCACTCAATTCGAGAGCACGGAGGAATACCCGGGCGAACATGGGTCGGTTGAGACGGCCGGTGTTGGTATTGCGCAGGGAGGGATGGTAGCTGCCGAGTAGGGTGATCTTGTTGGGCAAGAGGTACTCGGCTCCATGGCGGAAGGTGTAGGCGGATCGGCGTTCGATGACGCCCTCATTGAGCAGATGCGCGAGGTAGCCGTCCCATGCGATCTTGCCGAGGCAGACGACGACGCGGACCTTCGGGAGCGCGGCGACCTCTGCTGTCAGGTGAGCCGAGCAGTTGCGAATCTCCTGCGGCGTGGGCTTGTCGCCGGGAGGGGCACAGCGGACGACCGAACCAATCCAGATCTTGCGCAGCTTGAGGCCGTCGTCACGGCTGGTGGCAGCTGGCTTGCTTGCCAGGCCGAGCTCGTGGAGGACCGGGTACATGAAGTCGCCGGAACCGTCGCCGGTGAAGGGACGGCCCGTCCGGTTAGCTCCGTGGGCGCCAGGAGCGAGGCCAAGGATCAGGATGCGAGCATTGGGATCGCCGAATCCAGGGACAGGTTTGGCCCAGTATTCCTGGTCGCGGTAAGATTTGCGACGAGTCTCACCGATGCCACGAATGTAGGTGATGAGGCGAGGACAGCGGGTGCACTGGGCGATATTCTGCTGCAGCTGATCGAGAATGGGGAGGGGATGTTTTGGGACAGGCCGCTGGGGGCACACGAAGAGTCTTCCTTGGAACCGGGTAATCGTTTTGCTATCGTCGGTCGATGATAACGTTGGTAGTGATCAGGCGTATAAGTGTTGAGCCATCCTATTGGCGTTAAGGGACGTCTCTCCAATCTGGGAAGTTGCGCCGGTAGTCGGCGACACCGCTCTCAGAAGTTTAATGGGTTTCGCTCTCGGAAGTTTAGTGAGTTTAGTGTGTCATAGGCCAGGTTGTTGCCTGGGCTCCCAGGGCGGGAGCACTATTGGGCCTTGCGGTAGAGAACAAGGCCTGGAGATTGAAGAAAGATGAAGCTGGGACGACCACAGACAGGACAACGGACATCCTCATCGGAAGGTCAGCATTTTTCAACGCGGGGCTGGCTGACGCCGAGCCTGGTTGGATTGCTTTGCGCTGCGCTCCTGGCTGCGGCCTATGAGCGTGGGCACGGGAATCTCGAGAAGCTGAAGACGAGGGTGAATCCGCAACCTCCTGCGGAGGTTATGCCGACTGGCCCGGGCGGGCAGGATCCTATTCGCCTCAGTCGCAGCGCGACATCGATCGGAAAGGGCGTCGAGCTCATCTCTGCGACGTTTCTGCCCGGTCGAGGCATGAATGTATTTCAGGTTACGGCGCTGATTCCCGGGCATGGAGAGGTTTCGCTGCTGGTTTCACCGTTGCTGGCAAGCGCTTCTGGACTTCTTAACGGCCAGGATGATGATGCCAATGGTTCGGCGAGCACCACCGTTGGTGGTGCCGTGCTTCTGCCCTGGGCACAGAGGCTTTCGGGAACCTCCACGAGCACTCAGGGGATGCTGTCGACCAACTGGAATGGTAAGCGCCTGAGCTTTCCGGCGGAAAACTCTGGGAGCAATATGTCGGTCGAAGGGCTGTTACTTGCGCGTGCGGCCGACACGGTGAAGAGCGACGTTCTCCCGGATGGCCAGTCGGTCGTCGCGGTCTTTCATGCGGGAGATTTTTCAGGCAATTGGCTATCTACTGTTGATGTGACGGTTGAAGCTCAGCTAACCGCTCACGATCTCGATTTGACCGTCACCGCGCAAAATACCGGACAGCAACCGGCGCCGTTCGGCGTGGGTTGGCATCCCTTCTTCGCGATTCCCAGCGGCGACCGGTCCAATGCCCTGCTCAGTGTGCCTTCGCAGACGATCATGGAAGTTAGCAAGCAGTCGGGTAAACCCACTGGACGCATGGTGAGCGTCGCAGGCAAGGACGACGATCTCTCGAAGCAGGGGGGAACGAAACTGGGACTGACCGCGATCGGTGCGACGTATACCAACCTTCTGTCCGGTGTGGCGAGCGGACCGGTAGCCGAGCTCAGCGATCCTTCTTACAATTACCGGCTGAGCGTGATTCCGCTAACACCCGACATTACGAGCATGCGCGTGATCGCACCGGCAGATAAGCCATGGGTATCGATCGGGCCCAATACCAACCTGGACGATCCATTTGGCCCGGAGTGGGATAGCCCGGAGAACGCAGGTATGATCACGCTGGCGCCGGGAGCGACGCTACGTTGGAAAGTGCGGCTCGAGATCTCCCAACTGGGCGCCTCGACAATCACGCCGTAGCCGTTTTTTTCGATGATGGGGCGGTTGGGCTTGCAATTCGCCGGCTGCGTTGGAAATCCATGCTGGATTCTGACCGCAACGTTTGACCCTCGCGCTACACACTCGTATTCTTAGGATTGGCGAACTGCGTTGATGGTTCTACTGACGGCCAACAACGCACACGACATCAGAATCAGCCACCTCGCCAAAACCTTCGGAAGGCACTCATTTGACCCCCACCACAGATACACCCACAGGCAGTTCCCTTGATGTTCAGGACGACAACCTCACGCCGAGCGCGACCGCGAGCTCGCTGGAAGATCATGATGTTGAAGTCCATGACCTTGACCACGACCACACAGGTCATGACCACGAAGGTCACGAGCACCATCACGCTCCCGCTCCCACACTGAACCCTGAGCTGACGCGCTCGATTGAGGTTGAGGCTTCTGCCGAAGACGTCAGCAAGGCGTTCCAGCAGGTGACCAAGCGCTACACCAAGCTGGCGCGCATTCCGGGCTTCCGCGCGGGCAAGGTTCCTCCGTCGCTGATCAAGTCGCGGTTCGCCAAGGAAGTTCGCCAGGAGGTCCTGGAGTCGCTGGTGAGCGACCGCTTCCGCAAGGCTCTCGAGGAGCAAAAGATTCAGCCGGTTTCGCAGCCGCAGATCAGCGAGCTGCTGCTCGCCGACGGCGCGCCGCTGAAGTTCAAGGCGACGTTCGAAGTGCTGCCGGAGATCAACATCGACGGCTATGACGCGACCAAGGTCGAGCGGCCGAACGCAGCGCTGGAAGAGGGCGAGTTCGAGGCTGAGCTGGCCAACGTACTCGACCACCACGCAACGGTTGAGCCGGTGGAAGAGGATCGCCTGCTGACGGACGGCGACTGGGCTGAGATTGAGTTCAAGGGCAAGATCCAGGATCTCGCGCAAGTGGTTGGCGAGGAAGGTCTTGAGGACAAGGATCCTAGCCAGCAGATCAGTGGCGAAGACGTTCTCATCGAGATCGGCGGCAAGAATACGCTGCAAGCATTCAACGAGGCGTTGCGCGGTGCCAAGGTTGGGCAGGAGCTTTCGTTTGAGGCGACCTACCCGGCGGAGTTTGGCGATGCACGGCTGGCGGGCAAGACGGTCAGCTACGACGTGACGGTTAAGGCGATCAAGAAGAAGACGTTCCCGGAGCGCGACGAAGAGTTCGCCAAGCAGCTCGGACCGTACTCGGATTGGAATGACTTCGAGACCAAGCTGCGCGAGCGCCTTGCAGGCCGCAAGAAGGAAGCGCTGGAAGCGCGGGCTCGCGACATTATGCTCGATGAGCTGGTGGCGAAGTATCAGTTCCCTGTTCCCGAAACGTTTGTGCAGGCGCAGATCGATGCGCGGCTGGAGCGCGGATTACGTGCACTGGCGCAGCAGGGCATGAGCTCGGAGCAGATGCGGCAGCTGGACTTCGAGCGGCTGCGCGGCGCTCAACGCGACCAGGCTGTCACCGAGGTCAAGGTGTCGCTGATCCTGGATCAGGTAGCCGAGCGTGAGCACATTACCGTGACCGACGAAGACATGGAGCGTGAGCTGCTGATGCTCTCGCTGCAGTCGAGAGAGCCGGTGGATGCGCTTCGCAAGCGGTTGGCAGAGGATGGATCGCTTGACCGGATTCGGGAACAGATGCGCCGGGAAAAGACGGGGACCGTGCTTTTCGACAAGCTGGCGAGCTAAGCTGGACACAACGCTAGCTATCACTGGTAGCTTCGCTTGCGCTCCCGACGTTAACCCCTAACCTCACGCACGACTAGACGCAAAGGAAAAGAGCTATGGGACTTATACCGATGGTGCTCGAGCAGACGAGCCGGGGCGAACGCTCGTACGACATTTACAGCCGTCTGCTGCGCGACAACATCATCTTTCTCGGCACGCCGATTGACGATAACGTCGCCAATCTGATCATCGCGCAAATGCTTTTTCTCTCGGGCGAGGACCCGGAGAAGGACATTCAGCTGTACATCAACTCACCCGGCGGGTCGATCTCGGCCGGCCTGGCAATCTACGACACGATGCAGTACATCAAGAACGACGTGGTGACGTTCTGCATAGGGCAGGCAGCGTCGATGGGCGCATTCCTGTTGATGGCGGGCAAGAAGGGCAAGCGGTTCACGTTGCCCAACTCGCGCATCCTGATCCACCAGCCGTCGATGGGCGGACTGGGCGGACAGGCTACCGATATCGACATCCATGCGCGCGAGATTCTTCGTATTCGCGAGCTTACCAACAAGTTGATGAGCGCTAGCACAGGTCAGCCACTGGATCGCATTGAGCGGGATGTGGAGCGCGACTTCATCATGACGGCACCGCAGGCCAAGGAGTACGGGATCATCGATGACATCATTGATCGTCCCCGCACGACATAGAAACTTAAGTCACATCGCAGCATCGAATACTTAGCGAAACAGCCTCATGTCGCGCAGAAGTTTGCGGGGGATGAGGCAGTTTTGTTCCTGTGGTACAGGGAAATTCGCGAGCAGTGATCCAATTTGGTACAGGGAATCGAGTTGCACATCCTGTGGTTCTGCAATACTCGCTGAGGCCGTGTTCTCAGGTGTAAACTAAATTTCGTTGGTGACGCCTGTTGGGTTCTACGGGCGCGAAGGAGTGCACCCTGTCTATGAAGACCTCACGTGGCGCGGAAGAGTCCCTCCGCTGTTCTTTTTGCCATAAATCACAGGACGCCGTTGCCAAGCTCATCTCCTCGCCATCGGATTATCCTCGCGCGTACATCTGCGATGAATGCGTCGCGGTGTGCAATTCCATTCTCGAAGACGACAAGGGTGAGGCGCAGGCCGGTGCGGCTCCTGCTCACCTGCCGAAACCAGCCGAGGTCAAGGCGTTTCTGGACGAGTATGTAATCGGCCAGGATCAGACCAAGAAAAAGCTGGCGGTTGCAGTCTACAACCACTACAAGCGTATCCAGATGAACAAGACGCGCGGCAATGATGTCGAGATGCAGAAGTCGAATATCTTGCTGGTGGGGCCCACGGGGTCAGGTAAGACGCTGCTCGCGCAGACCCTGGCGAAGATGCTCGATGTGCCGTTTGCGATTGTCGATGCGACGACGCTGACCGAGGCTGGATATGTCGGCGAAGACGTCGAGAACATCATTCTGAAGCTGCTGCAGGCTGCGGATGGGGATGTCGCGCGCGCACAGCAGGGCATCATCTACATCGACGAGATCGATAAGATTGGGCGCAAGGATGAGAATCCTTCGATCACCCGCGATGTGTCGGGCGAGGGCGTGCAGCAGGCGCTGCTGAAGCTGCTCGAGGGCACGATCGCCAACGTTCCGCCACAGGGTGGACGCAAGCATCCGCACCAGGAGTTCACCATCGTCGATACGACGAACATCCTGTTTATCTGCGGTGGCGCGTTTGTCGGATTGGAAAAGGTTATTGGGCGGCGCGTAGGCAAGAAGGCGCTTGGCTTCAAGGCCATCGGCGAAGTAGCTGCCAAGGAAGATGACGTGGTGACGCCGATCCGGGCGCAGCGTGATTCCGAGTTGCTGCGCCAGGCCGAACCGCAGGATTTGCTGAAGTACGGTCTGATCCCAGAGTTTGTTGGACGGCTTCCCGTTCTGGGAATTCTCGATGAACTGGACGAGGCAGCACTGATCGACATTCTTACCCGTCCGCGCAACGCGATCCTGAAGCAATACGCGCGGCTGTTTGACTTTGAGGGTGTGAAGGTCACCTGGACCGACGAAGCTGCCAGCGAGATTGCCCGCGAGGCACTGCATCGCAAGGTGGGTGCGCGCGGTCTCCGCATGATTCTGGAAGAGTTAATGCTCGACCTGATGTATCACGTACCGGGCAACAAGAAGGTCAAGGAACTCGTGATCACGGACGAGATGGTCCGTACGCGCGAGATCATGGTACCTGTGGTTCTGGAGAAGGCTGGCTGAGTTAATACCGGTTTTTGCACAGGCAACGGACAGCCTCGGCTGTCCGTTTTACCCTTAAGGCACTTCCCTCTTTAGTAGGATCAAAACTCGCTTCACTCCGCCATCCGCCCAGCGCGTACAATTCCGTACAAGCATGCCGCGCATCGTTCCCGCGCAAAGCACGTCTAATCAGGAGGCCTATGACAAACGACGAACGCGACATCCTGAACGGCGCTATGCGCAAGCTTCCGATGATGCCCATCCGCGAGATGGTCATCTTTCCGCACATGATGACCCCTTTTGTGGTGGGGCGCGAATCGAGCGTCCGTGCGCTGGAGGAAGCTCTCAACGGCGACCGCCGCATCTTTCTCGCAACACAGCACGACGCTTCGGTCGATGAGCCGACGCCGGATGATATTTACACCGTTGGCGTGATCGGCAACATCGTGCAGTCGGTGCGCATGCCTGACGGAAATATCAAGGTGCTGGTGGAAGGCGTTGAGCGCGCCCGCGCAAGCGAGATCAACGACGACGACGGGTTCTTCGTTGCGACGGTGAAAACCTCAAACGTGGAGCTACAGGCGACACCGGCGACCGAGCAACTAGTCGCGCGGGTGCACCAGTTGTTTGAGCAGTATGGCAAGCTGCAGCAGTCGCTCAATCAGGAAGCCACCGCTGCGCTACGCATGGACGAGCCCGCGAAACTCGCGGACGTGATTGCAGCGAACCTTCCGCTGGGAATCGAAGAGAAGCAGCAGTTGCTGGAGGTGTTCGATCCAGAGGTGCGGCTCTCGCGCATCGCGGATACCCTCGACATCGCGATTGAGAAGCTGAACATGGACCGCACCATTCAGTCGCGGGTGAAGCGGCAGATGGAGCGCGCGCAGAAGGAGTATTACCTCAACGAGAAGATCAAGGCCATCCAGAAGGAGCTGGGCCGCGGTGAGAAGAGCGAGTTCGACGAGCTGAAGAAGAAGATTGAAGAAGCCGGCATGACCAAAGAGGTGCAGGAAAAGGCCATGCAGGAGCTGAAGAAGCTCGAGGCGATGCCGCCGATGTCGGCTGAGTCAACCGTGTCCAGAAATTATCTGGACTGGTTGCTGGCGGTTCCGTGGAAGAAGCGTTCCAAGGAGATTCGCTCCATCGAGAACGCCGAGACCGTGCTGAACGAAGATCATTATGGCCTCGAGAAGATCAAGGACCGCATCCTCGAGTTCCTCGCGGTGCGGCAGCTGGTGAAAAATCCGAAGGGTTCGATCCTCTGCTTCGTCGGGCCTCCGGGCGTGGGCAAGACCTCGCTGGGCATGTCGATTGCAAAAGCAACTGGCCGCAAGTTTGTGCGGATGTCGCTCGGCGGAGTGCGCGATGAGGCGGAGATCCGCGGACATCGGCGGACATACATTGGCGCGCTGCCGGGGCAGATCATTCAGTCGATGAAGAAGGCCGGCACGAAGAACCCGGTGATCATGCTGGATGAGATCGACAAGATGGCTTCGGACTTCCGCGGCGATCCTGCGTCGGCGCTGCTGGAGGTTTTGGACCCCGAGCAGAATCACACGTTCCAGGATCACTATCTCGACGTGGAATATGACCTTTCGCAGGTGCTGTTCGTGGCAACGGCAAATGTGCTGCACACGATTCCCGGCCCGCTGCAGGACCGCATGGAGATTTTGCGGTTGACTGGCTACACGGAACTCGAGAAGCTCGAGATCGCCAAGCAATACCTGGTGAGAAAACAGATTGAGGCGACGGGTTTAACGGCGACGCAGATTAGCTTTAGCGACGATGCGTTGCGCGATATCATTCGTTCCTACACGCGTGAAGCCGGCGTACGCAACCTTGAGCGCGAGATTGGCAATATTTGCCGAAAGGTTGCTCGCAAGGTTGTTGGCGACGACAAGCATGTCGAGACAGTCACGGCGGAAACGCTGAGCACGTTGCTCGGCGTGGCAAAGTATCGCGATTCGGGCGTGCAGGAGAAGTCCGAAATCGGCCTCGTCACCGGGCTCGCATGGACGGAGATGGGCGGAAGTATTCTGCAGACCGAAGTGCAGGTGCTGGACGGCAAGGGCAAGATGACGGCGACCGGACAGCTCGGCGATGTGATGCAGGAGTCAGCGCAGGCTGCCCTGACTTACATCCGCTCGCGCTCACATCACCTTGGGCTGCCTCGGGACTTCTATCGCAACGTAGATATCCACGTGCATGTTCCCGAGGGCGCGATTCCCAAGGATGGTCCTTCCGCAGGCATCACCCTGGCTACCGCTCTGGCGAGCGCGCTGACCAAGATCGAGGTGCGGCGCGACATCGCTATGACCGGGGAAATCACGTTGCGCGGGAAGGTGCTTCCGATAGGCGGTCTGAAAGAGAAGCTGCTGGCAGCGCATCGGGCAGGAATTCGCGAGGCCATTCTTCCCGCTGAGAATAAGCGAGACCTTGCGGACCTTCCGGATCTCATCAAGAAAGAGATGAAGCTCAATTGGGTTGAGCAGATGGATGAGGTGCTGGAAATTGCGCTGGTCAGCAGGCCGATGAAACTTGCGGAAGAGACGCCCGCCGCGCTGGATCAGACCCCAGCGTTGCCGATTCCTCCACCGAAGCCGTCAGAGAACATCGCGCACCAGTAACTCTTCAAAATATCCAGAAAAGAAAGGTCGAACCTAGTCAGGTTCGGCCTTTCTCATTGGATGACATACAGGCGCATGTTTACGCTACGCCGCACTCCGGCCGCCGGATACGAAGTGCATAACCAGCGAGATCACCGCAAAGATCAGGAGAATGTGAATGAGGAAGCTGCTGACGTGAAACATGAAAAAGCCGCCGAGCCAAAGGAGAACGAGGACAACTGCCAGGATTAAGAACATGAGAAGGCCGCCTTACCAGAGGATGGATTGAACATTATTTGTAACCACAACGAAACGTAAGAGCCGTTTGACTGTCTTCGCGTTGCTTGGATGGCTAAATTCTTTCCTGTCTTCTGCCTGGATAACAGAAACAAACGAAAGAGCATCTACATAGAAGTTGCAAGTCAATCTCTCTGGAGGCACGTCGTGCTCATCGTCATCATCATTCTGCTGCTTCTCGTCTTTGGTTCCTTCCCGAGCTACCCTTACTCGCGCAACTGGGGTTATTACCCGGCCGGTGGCCTGGGCACGATCCTTCTGATCGTTGTGATCCTCTGGTTGCTCCACGTAATCTAGCGGAAAGTTTTGACGCTTCACGGACACCGATAACTTCGTTAGGATAGGAGGCGCACGCACGATGTGCGCCTCTCTTATGCGATCTCCCACACTCTCTCCCGCCGGCAATCTTCGTCTCAGTGAACTGGCACCGCATTTCGTCCAGTCAGAGATTCGCGCCATGACCGTTGCTTGTACAGAGGTGGATGGCATCAACATGGCACAGGGTGTGTGCGATACCGACCCACCGCATCCGGTGGTCGAAGCCGCGATCTCTGCGATTCGTTCCGGTCACAATATCTACACGCGCATGGACGGCATTGTTTCTCTGCGTGAGGCGATTGCACAGAAGTTTTCGAGCTTCAATCATCTAAAAGTAGACCCTCACTCACAGGTATTTGTGACCAGCGGCGCGACGGGAGCGATGTACGCTTCCCTGCTCGCGTTGCTGAATGCGGGCGATGAGTGCGTGGTGTTGGAGCCGTTCTATGGTTACCACGTGAGTACGCTGAAGAGCATGCGGATCCTACCGGTCGTCGTACCTTTGGCTGGGCCGGATTTCGGGTTGGACGTCGAAAGGCTGCGCGCTGCCATCACGCCGCGCACACGGGCGATCATCATCAATAGCCCATCGAATCCGTCGGGAAAAGTCTTTTCGAGGACAGAGCTTGAGGCGATCGCCGAAGTGGCGATCGAGTTCGACCTCTTCGTCTTCACCGACGAGATGTACGAATACTTTATCTACGACGGCGCTGAGCACATCAGCATCGCCACGCTGCCGCGAATGGCTGAACGCACGATTACGATCTCGGGATTCTCGAAGACGTTCTCGGTGACGGGATGGCGGCTCGGGTATCTTGCGGCGAGCGAGCGCTGGCTGCCGGCGATTGGATACTTCCACGATTTGCTCTACGTCTGCGCGCCTTCCCCGCTGCAACATGGAGCTGCGGCCGGGCTGCTGCAGTTGCCGCAGAGCTTCTACAACGGGCTGACAGCCGAGTACCAGGCGAAGCGGGATTTGATTTGCGCAGCGCTGAAACGGGCTGAGCTGACGCCGTCGATTCCTACCGGCGCATACTACGTGCTGGCAGATGCTACGCGGATACCCGGCGCAGACGCGAAGCAGAAGGCGCGGCGGCTCCTGGCGGATGCGGGGATTGCGGCGGTTGCGGGGTCGGCGTTCTTCGCGAGCGATGCTGCGGGGGTGAATCCCGGCGAGAACCTGCTGCGGTTCTGCTTTGCGAAGAAGGATGACGAGCTTGCGGAGGCCTGTCGGCGGCTGGATGCCTATCGGGGCTAGCCGTCAGCCCATGTCCGAAAATCCGGAGATGGGGCACCCAGTATTCGGTATTAAAGGAAAAGCCGCAGTGGCAAGCGCCACCGCGGCTTTCATGTTCTTGCGCGGAGCGCTACTCGCCGTGCGCGGAGGACGACCCCCCGGCTATGGAGGGGATGAGCATGATCTCGTCTCCGTCTTCGAAGGGATGGGCGTCGCCGCCGAGGAAGCGGATGTCTTCGTCGTTGACGTAGACGTTGACGAAGCGGCGTAGCTTGCCGTTTTCGTCCTTGACGTTCTGGGCGAGCGCGGGAAACTTCGTGTCGAATTCTGCGAGCAAACCAGGCAGGTTCTCGGCCTCGGAGTCGAAGGACTTCTGGCCGTCGGTGTGGCGGGCTAGGGCGGTGGGCAGAACAATCTTTACGCTCAACGCGCACCTCCTGCCAACGCCACGTCGCTGATCAACCGGCCATCGACGGCGCGTATGTACTCGTCGAAGGCCGCCAGCTTGGGCTTCACGGCGCGCTCGGTAGCGAAGCAGCCTTCCAGCGCGTCGGTGGTCTTGAGGCCGTTGCCCGTGATGCATGAAACCGTAAGCTGGTCGCGGGTGATGCGGCCCTGCGAGTAGAGCCGCGCGGTGACCGCTGTGGTGACGCCGCCGGCGGTTTCGGTGAAGATGCCTTCGTCCTCGGCCAGTTCCTGGATGCCGGACACGAGCTCGACGTCGGAGACATCCTCGGCCCAGCCGCCGGTCTCCTGGATCATCTTCGCGGCGGCAGGACCGTCGGCCGGATTGCCGATGGCGAGCGAGCGGGCGATGGTGTTGGGGCGCTGCGGCTCAATGTAGTCCCAACCGTTTTTGACAGCCTGCGAGATGGGCGAGCAGCCGGTAGCCTGCGCCCCGAAGAAGCGGACGTCTTTGGGCTCGACGAGGCCAAGCGCGATGAGCTCCTTGAAGGCCTTACGGATCTTGCGGATCAGCGAGCCGCCGGCCATTGGGCAGACGATGTTGTCGGGCAGGCGCCAGCCAAGCTGTTCGGCGATCTCGTAGCCAACGGTCTTCGAGCCCTCGGCATAGTAGGGCCGGAGGTTCACGTTGACGAAACCCCAGTTGTACTCGTCCGCAATCTGGGTGCAGAGGCGATTGACGTGGTCGTAGTTGCCGTCGATGCGCACCAGGCGCGCGCCGTAGACCTGGGTGTTGAGGATCTTGGCGTACTCGAGATCGGCGGGCACGAGGATGCAGGCCTTGAGGCCGAGCCGGGCGGCCTGCGCAGCGGTAGAGTTTGCCAGGTTGCCAGTAGACGAGCAGCCGACGGTGATGAAGCCGAAGCCCTGCGCGTTGGCGAGGGCGACCGAGACGACGCGGTCCTTGAAGCTGAGCGTCGGGAAGCACACCGCATCGTTCTTGATGTAGAGGTTGTTGGCGCCGATGCGCTTGCCGAGATTCTTCGCACGCACCAGCGGCGTGAAGCCGACGGGGAGGTCGGGCAGAAAGCCCTCGGGGATGGGGAGAAGCTCTTTGTAACGCCAGATGTTGGCTGGACCGGCGGCGATGGTTTCGCGCGTGAAGCGGCCGCGAACCGACTCCAGATCGTACTGGACTTCAAGGGGCGCGAGGCAGTCTGGGCAGCCAGACAGAGGCCTATTGCCGAAGCTCTTGCCGCATTCGTTGCAGCGTAGCTCGTACTTCGTACAGGAAGACACCATTGATCGACTCCGATGGTCGAAGGGTGATGGTCCTGGAAGCCGCTCTCTTGTCTGGGGTTCTCGGTACGGAGGTTCGTGGAGATCAGGCTCAGATACGGGTCTGCGTCCACCGAATCTCATGTACCCCGTGGCTTGCGCCATCCAGGAGAGAGTTGACACCGGTACTGTGTTCTGTCCGGTTGTCGTGGCGTCGTAGGGCTCGTCCCTCAACCACTCTGCATGAAATCCGACCCGCCGAAGCGAGAGGAATGTTTAAGGTTTATCACCAATTCTGAGTGATTGCAACCTTGGTTTCCACAACAGGATCGGGGTCTGCGCAGCGACGCGGATCACATGGGGTGTCCGCCGCGGGTTCTATACTCACAGACAGATTATGCCGACGATGAACGACTTCCGAGCGGAAACGACTGAAAACACGGCGACGTCCGCAGTGCCGGCGATTGCGCTGGACCGGGTTTCGCGGCTGTATGGGAGTTTCGTGGCGCTGCGCGAGGTCACCGTGTCGCTGGCGGCGGGATCCAGCGTTGTAATGCTTGGGGAGAATGGCGCGGGCAAGTCTACCCTGCTGAAGGTGATTGCCGGGCTCCAGTCGCCGAGTTATGGAACGGTGTCTATCTTTGGCGAGCGGCCTCGAGATCAGCGCGGGGCGGTGGCGTACATGAGCCACTCGACGATGCTGTATGACGAGCTGACAGGGATTGAGAACCTGACCTACTTTGGCAGCCTGCATACAAAACTTGTGAGGCGGAGCGTGCTGCAGGAGAAGGCTGCCCAGGCGCTGATCGAGGTTGGGCTGGACCCGGCGAACGAGCGGCGGGTCGGCGAGTACTCGCAGGGTATGCGGCAGCGGGCGTCGCTGGCACGAGTGCTGTTGTCGGAGCCGGATCTGCTGCTGCTGGATGAACCATTTTCGAACCTCGACGTTGGCTCGGCGCAGAGCATGATTACGCGTCTGCTAGCGTATGTCGCGCAGCCTTCGCGCAGCGGCCTGGCGCGGACCCTGCTGCTGACAACCCACCAGGCCGAGTTGGCACGGCCGCTCGCGCAAAGCACGCTCACCCTGAGCGCAGGGCGACTCGTGTCGCTGATCGAGACGCCGCGATGAGTCCGACCAAGGCCGCACATCCGAGCAAAACCAACGCGGCGCGGCAGCTGGATGCGCTCGGGATTCCCTACGAGCTTCGCACCTACGAAGTCGATCCTGACGATCTTACGGCGATCTCAGTGGCGCGCAAGATCGGTCTCCCGCCAGAACAGGTCTTCAAAACGCTGGTGACGCGTACCCATGATTGCGAGCACTTGTTCGCGGTGGTGCCGGGAGACGCCGAACTCGACCTGAAGAAGCTGGCGGCGGTAGCCGGTACGCGCAAGGTGGAGCTTGCCTCGCTGAAAGATGTTGAGCCGCTGACCGGGTACATCCGCGGTGGCGTCACCGTACTCGCTGCGAAGAAGCCCTTCCCTGCTTTTGCCGATGAGACGATCGAGCTGTTTGACGTGATCTCGATCTCGGCCGGGCAGCGCGGCCTGCAGATATTTCTCGCGCCTGCGGATTATCTGCGCGCAACGCATGCGACGCTCGCCGACCTGACCAAAGCTCCGAATGGAGGACACGCATGAACTACGCGCAACACGTCCTCACGCATCTGCGCAAAGACCTCCGCCTGGAGTGGCGTACCAAGGACTCGATCAACGGCATGCTATTCTTCGCGCTGCTGGTCGTCGTGGTGTTGGCGATGGCGTTTGATCCGGCCTCCTATCCAACCATGACCCGGCAGATCAGCGGCGGCCTGCTGTGCGTCGCGGTGTTATTTGCGGCGATGACGGCGCTGAACCAGTCGTGGGCGCGCGAGACCCACAACAACGTACTCGATGCTCACCGGCTTTCGGCGGCGCCGGCGTCGGCGTTGTTCGTCGGCAAGGCGCTAGCGAACTTTCTGTTTGTGATGGCGGTGGAGATCGTGCTGGCGCCCATCTTTACGGTCTTCTATAACCTGCATCCGCTGGGCCAGACGTGGAAGCTGCTCTTCATTCTCCCTTTGGGCACATGGGCTTTAGTGGTCAACGGGACGTTCTTCGCCGCGCTCAGCCTGCGATCGCGCAACCGCGAGACGCTGCTCCCGCTAGTGCTGCTGCCCATCTCCATGCCGGCCTTGCTGGCGATGATCCAGGCGAGCACCGCCGTGCTTACCGGTGAGTTTGAGCCGACATTATGGATCAAAGTTTTAGTCGCCTATGTGATCGTCTTCACAACGGCATGCGTGCTCTTGTTTCAGACTATTCTTAGCGCGGATTAGGTGGCTGAACGTCGCGCCAGACCAACAAAGAGCTAAAATCATCGATGGTGACTAACATTCGAAAATCTCCCGGAACGATGCCGAAGTGGGCGCTGGCGTACTTCGGCCTTACCCTCGTCGTCCTGGCCTACGGCTTCTATGCCGCCATGGTCGCACCGAAGGAAGCGACGATGGGCAACCTCTACCGCGTCTTCTTCTATCACCTGCCGCATACGATCCTGAGTTTTGTGTTTCCGTATCTGAATTGCGGCGCATCGTTCCTCTATCTCTATTGGCGCAACCGTAACGTGGAGCGTGCTGCGGCGGCCGACGCTTTCGCCCTCGCCTCAGCCGAAATCACCGTGCTCTACGCGAGCATCGGCCTTGCCACCGGCATGCTCTGGGGACGTGCCGCCTGGGGAATCTGGTGGGCGTGGGACGCCCGCATGACGACCTACCTCCTGCTGTGGCTGCTCTACGTCAGCTACCTGCTGGTGCGGCGTTTCTCTGCCACCGGCCAGACGGCCGTCATCTCCGCGGTGCTGGCGATCTTCGCCGCCATCGACGTTCCTATCTGCTTCATGTCGATCCGCTGGTGGCGCACGCAGCATCCCTCCGCGGTCTTCGGTGGCGGAGACAACTCCGGCATCGATCCCAGCATGGTGCCCGCCGTCCTTTGGAACATGCTGGCCTGGGCGATGTGGGGAGCCTTCCTCATCGGCATGCGTTACGCCATCGAGCGTCGGAGGCAGCGCCAGTCCAATGCCCACGCGCTCGGCTTCCTCGGCGATGAAACCCCGCAAGCATTTCAGGAGGTGCGATGATTCCCTTCCACACACTGTCGGAACGCCATCTCGTCTACGCGTATTGCGCTGTATGGCTATTTCAATTTGGATACATCGCATGGCTGGTCGCGCAATGGCGCAAGAGCCGGGGATGAAGCCTGCACGACACGCTGTCGCTCATCTCAACTCGGCGTCTCCGCGCGCGCTTGCCCTCCTGCTGCCTTTGATATTGCTCGGCTGCGGACGCGATCGCTTTCCGAGTTATCCGGCGAACTATCACGAGTTCGCCTACGTATCCAACGGCACAAGCAATACCGTGACGGTGCTTGACTTGGTATATCTGCGCCAGGATCGAGTGATTCAGGTGGGCCGGCAACCTTCCGGCCTCGCAGTAAATCCGGTTCGCGACGAAGTCTATGCAGTCAATACCGGCAGCGACTCCGTCTCCGTAATCGACGCGACGACCAACCGTGTTGCAGCAACCATCGGCGTACAGCGCACGCCATACTTCGTCGCCATCGCGCCCGACGGCAAGCGCGGCTATGTAGCGAACTCGGCATCGAATACGGTGAGCGTGCTCGACCTGGACAAGCGCCGTCAGATCGGAGTCGCCGCCACGGGCGAAGGTCCCGGCATGGCTAAGGTATCGCCGGACAATCGAACGCTCGTCGTTAGCAATCGCATCGCCGGCAGCCTCTCGATCTACTCCATCACCGATTCGAAAGAACATCCGCTGCAGTTGCGGGAAGCCTATTCAGGATGCGCTGGCGCGACGGATATTACGGTGGTGGCCAATTCCGCGAGCGAGCCAACTTCAGGAGCTAAGGCCTTCGTGGCGTGCTCATCCACGCACAAGGTGATGGTGGTATGGCTGGCCGCGTCGCCTGACTCGTGGCGTGGCAAGCAGGATGCGTCCCTGCAACACGATCAACTGCTGACCTTCCTGGATGTCGGCGAGACCCCCGTACACCTCTCCGCCCAACCCAATGGAAACGAGGTCTTTTCGATAAACTTCGGCTCCGACAGCATCTCTGAGATTTCGACGTGGACCAACGAAGTGCTTGGCACCTATCCCATCGGCACCAAGCCCACGAACGGGGTCATCAGCGAGGACAACTCCAGCCTCTGGGTCACCAACTTCGGCGCCGACTCCGCCGCGATGTATAGCATCGACGACGGACGCGTGGTGGCCAGCGTGCACACCGGCGTGCATCCGGACACCATAGCCTTCTCCGCTGACGAGCACCTGCTTCTCGCCGCCGACTCCGGCTCTGCCGATGTTGCCGTCATCCGCATGCAGAGCAAGGATGGCCCGACCCTCTTCACGATGCTGCCCTCCGGCGGCCATGCTAACGACATCGTCGTGAAGTCGTTCCACGCCAAGCTCTAACTTCTCTATCAGCCGGCAGTTTCTTGGCGCTCGCGTTCCAGATCATCTACGCAGGCTTCGCGTAAAGCCTGGCGGGTCGCAGAGACATAGGCGCCCGCCAACAGAAGCAGGCCACTGAGAAACGCCCAAAGCATCAACCCCACGGAAACCTCGAACGGCCCATAGACCGAGCGAAGGTCCAGGTGCGGCAGCGTGAGGATGTAGAGATACTTGGCAATCTCCCACAGCACGCCCATGATGATGGCCGTTGGCAGAACGGCGCGCGCGGGAATCTTACGGTTCGGCAGCCCCCAATAGATCAGGAAGAAGAGCCCGATGCTCGCGATCCCCGCGCATATCCGCAGAAAGCTGCCGCCAATAAAGGTGAAGAAGAAGTTGTGCGTGTGACCGAAGAAGACGAAATTCATCACCGCTTGTTGGGCAGTGCTCAGTGCGATCGAGGCCATCGCAAGCACGCCAACCCCTGTCGCCAGCGCCAGCGAAACGATCTGATTATGAATGTAATTGCGATTCGTCCGCACTCCCCAGACGCTATTGAGTGCAACCTCCAGCGGTAAGAACACGCCCGTCGTCGTGATCAGCAACATCACGACCGAGAAGATCCTTGTCTGCGTATGCGCGACGGCAAGGATCTTCATGTTGCGCATCACGAAGTCCTGATTGCTGGGCAGAAAGTTGTTCATCATCTGGACGACAACATCGACCATCCTGGGCGAATGAAAGACGCGCTGGCAGAGCGTGAGCAGAAGCACGATGAACGGAAACAGCGAGAGGATGACCTGTGCCGCCACGCTGAACGCGTAGGTATGCACCTCGGTCTTGGTCATGTAGTGAGCGAGCGCGACAATCTGCTGCAAGGTCCCGCTTTCAGCGACAGGCACCGCCCGATCAGCGGCCAGGTCGGGCTCGACCCTCTCATCGCCCGCCGCGATCGTTGCTGCAGAGGTTTGCGACACGCGACTCTCGGCGCTGGAGTGCGAACCATCCACAAGGTTCTTCGCATTGTCAGGAACAATGCTGATTTTCTCAAAGGGCATATCACCAGTTTACTTTGTCACGCGGCGCGGTCTTACAAATCATCGACAAATCACCCGCGAGAACCAGAAGAGTTCTCGCGCAGACAATCCGCCGCCCACGCTGCGGCCTCGGCGAGAACCGCATCGTCACCGGCGATCCACGCGTCCAGTTGTGGGAGAAACTCTCGCTCGCCACTGTTTCCCATCGCGATCGCCACGTTGCGCAGGATTCGTTTGCGCCGCGTGCGCTCCAGCGGCGACCCACGGAAGTTTCGATTGAAGGTCGGCCCATCCATATCCGCAAGCCACTGCAGCGCAGGATTAACCAACTCCTGACGCGCTGGAAGCAGGCCTGACGCGGCGACGGGCGCGCGCCGATTCCAGGGACAGACATCCTGGCAAATGTCGCAGCCAAATACCTGCCGCCCCATGAGCGGCCGCAGCTCCTCGGCGATGCTTCCCTTCTTCTCGATCGTGAGATACGCGATGCAGCGCGTGGCATCCATCTGCCGAACGCCGGCGGTCTCTGGGTTAAGCAGCGCGTCGGTCGGACAAGCATCGATGCACCGTGTGCAACTGCCGCAGCGATCAGCGGCGGGCACGCTCCACGCGTCTGGCTCCAGCTCAAGCGATGTCACAATCACGCCGAGCAGCAACCACGATCCCTGCTGCTGATTCAGCACACAGGTATTTTTGCCAATCCAACCGACGCCAGCGCTCGCGGCATAGGCGCGCTCCGCCAGCGGCCCCGTATCCACGTAGCAGCGCATCGAGGCATCCGTGCCAAAACGCTCTTTCAACTCCGACTCCAGCGCACGGAGCTGGAGCAGGAGCACGTCGTGGTAATCGCTACCCTCCCCGGATTGTTCCTGCCCACTCCACGCATAGCGAGCGATCCATCCGGCCTTCGAGTCTGCGGGGTCGATCGATTTCGGAGCCGCGGCGTTATAGTTCACCGCGCAGACAATCACCGAGCGTGCCCACGGCATCGAGCGGCGCAGATCTCCGCGAAGATATTCGCCCGCGTCATCGGCCCGCTTCAGGTAGTCCATCTCGCCGGCGTACCCGGCGTCGATCCATTGCGTGTAGCGTTGATCGTCCTCGGAGGCCGGAGCGCCTGACAACTCCGGCACGGTTGCCACGCCGGCAAGATCAAACCCGGCGGCGCGCGCCCGCTGCTCGATCCACTCCCGATCCGCAAGCGTCAGTGGAAACCCCGTCCCCATCTCGTTATTCTCGCGCAACCTGGTGCTATGGAGTGATCCGCACCATGACCGCTGCGTTGGCCGGCACGTCGGCCGAGAAGCTCCCCGTCTGCCGCGCGAGGTCCTTATGCGCCCACAAATCGTGCACGTTGGCAGGCAGCGTCGCAGGATACCCGATGTCGCGCCAATCCGCGGCAATCATTGCAGACTTGTCCCCGCGATTGAGCAGCACTACCGCCCGACCACCATCCGCAAGCTGCTTGGACCAGACCTCGAGGCCCCCATCCTTATGCACGCGATGCCCCTGGATGCCCATCGGATCCTGATCGATCGCGATCACATCCTTGTTCAGCAGAATTCCGCCGATCTCTGGCGTCATGTGCGCCATGTCGTTGCCCGCGATTAGCGGCGCGGCGAACAGCGCCCACATGCTGAAGTGCGCGCGATACTCTGCCGTCGTCATGCCGCCATTCCCCACCTCGAGCATGTCGGCGTCATTCCAATGGCCGGGACCTGCATAGCTATAGATCGGATCCATTAGGTCGATGATCTGCAGAACGCCGTTGCCGCCCCACTTCTTCTTGCAGTCCCAGCAGTCCTGGATGTCGCCCGTGGCGCGCCACATATTTCCAACCGGACCAGCCCACAGCCATGGTTTGGTCGACCCCCACTCACAAATATTGAAGACAATCGGCCTCCCAGTCGCAGCAAGAGCATCGCGCATCAAGGTGTAGGAGGCCTCGCTGCTTTGCCCGGGCAGCGTGTTGCACCAATCTTCTTTGAGGTAGTCGACGCCCCAGTTCGCATACTGCCGCGCGTCCTGATACTCGTGGCCCATGCTACCCGGCCGACCCGCGCAGGTCTTCGTTCCCGCATCCGTGTAGATACCGAACTTCAATCCTTTGCCGTGAACGTAATCGGCGAGCGCCTTGATGCCGGAAGGATATTTCTGCGGGTCGGCGAGGATGTTGCCCGCAGCGTCGCGCCCCACCTGCCAGCAGTCATCGATGACGATGAACTCATAACCCGCGGTCTTCATGCCGCTGGAAACCATGGCATCAGCCTGGGCACGCACGACCGTCTCGTTGACATCCTTGCAG
Organism: Granulicella sp. L46; assembly: GCF_009765785.1. GTDB lineage: Bacteria > Acidobacteriota > Terriglobia > Terriglobales > Acidobacteriaceae > Granulicella. The sequence continues at coordinate 135,638 of NZ_LMUT01000018.1, read as the reverse complement.
GCGAACTTGTTCCAGCTGTTCCAACCCATCGGCGGCGTGCGGGCAACGCCATTGTCCAAGCCACGCGCGGGAGCAGAGGCAAACAAGCCGCCGCCGAGCACAAGACACAACAAGGTAAAACAAGTCAGGGTACGGTTCATGGAAGTCTCCGGGACCCCAACATCTTACCAAGCCTGCGCCTGCGCGCGCCGGCTGCCTTCCGCTATGCAGCGTCGACTCTTAGCCGCGCTTACCCTTCACCGCAGCGACCGCGAGCTCTGGACCAGCCTCTGGAACCTCCGGGATATCCGCATCGGTCAGCGCCTTGATGCCGAGCTTCTTACGCAGCTCCGTATCGATGCGCGCGAAGGTGTCCTTGTTTTCCTTGAGGAAGCCGCGCACGTTTTCGCGTCCCTGCCCGATGCGCTCACCCTGGTAGCTGTACCACGCGCCAGACTTATCGACGATATTATTGGCCACCGCGAGGTCGAGCGTGTCACCTTCACGCGAGATGCCTTCGCCATAGAGAATGTCGAACTCTGCATCGCGGAACGGCGCCGCCACCTTGTTCTTGACGATCTTCACCTTGGTCCGCGAGCCGACGACAACGTCGCCTTCCTTCACAGCGCCGATACGGCGAATGTCGATACGCATCGAAGAATAGAACTTCAGCGCCTTGCCCCCAGTGGTCGTCTCCGGATTGCCGAACATCACGCCAATCTTCTCGCGAATCTGGTTGATGAAGATCAGGCACGTGCGCGACTTTGACACCGTCCCGGTGAGCTTGCGGAGCGCCTGTGACATCAGGCGAGCTTGCAGCCCCATGTGCGAATCGCCCATTTCGCCGTCGAGCTCGGCCTTCGGTACCAGCGCCGCAACTGAGTCGACCACCAGCACGTCGATCGCACCAGAGCGAACAAGCGCCTCAACGATCTCAAGCGCCTGCTCGCCGTAGTCGGGCTGCGAGATCAGCAGGTTGTCGATATCCACGCCCAGCTTCTTTGCATAGGCGGGGTCGAGCGCATGCTCTGCATCCACGAACGCTGCGAGGCCGCCGGCCTTCTGCGCCTCGGCAATGATCTGCAACGTGATGGTAGTCTTGCCCGAGCTTTCCGGCCCGAAGATCTCGATCACGCGCCCACGCGGTACACCACCCACCCCTAGCGCTGCGTCAAACGAGATCGAACCCGTCGAAATCACCGCGATGGGACCAATGGCTTCCTTCGCGCCAAGGCGCATCACCGACCCTTTGCCGAATTGCTTTTCCAGTTGCGAAAGGGCGGTTTCAATTGCCTTGCTGCGGTCATCAGCCACGATATCGGTCTCCTAAGTGGGTCTTACTGAATTCGAATCATTAGATTTATCTAATGTCTGATCCTAGCACCGCCAGTCGCCAAAAAGCAAAAGAAAAGCGAAAATCTCTGTGGACATTTCGGGCACTTTCCCATCTTGGTACGGTAGGCTCTCTTCATGCGCCGATTTCGCTATCTAGATGCTTTAACAACCACCTTCGTGGTCATTCTTCTGGTCTCGAACCTCGTGGCGCAAAAGGTCGTGCGGATACCGCTCTTCACACTTCATGGCTACCAACTCGCCTTCTCCACCTCGGGCGCCATGCTGCTCTTCCCCATCACCTACATCTTCGGTGACATCTTCACCGAGATCTACGGTTACGCCGCCTCGCGCCGCGCCATCTGGCTGGGATTCTTCGGCACAGCTCTGCTTTATGCCGTCTCGGCAATCGTGATCGCCCTGCCCTCCGATCCGGAGTTCAAGCATCAGCAGGCATTCGTCACGGTCTTCGGCATCCTGCCGCGCATCTTGATCGCGAGCCTGACCGCCTTCTGGGCCGGAGAGTTCGCCAACTCCTACACCATGGCCAAGCTCAAGCTGATTACGAAAGGCCGCTGGCTGTGGACGCGGACGGTCGGCTCAACGGTGGTGGGCCAGGCAGTGGACACCACGCTGGTCATCATCATCACTTTCGCCGGCACCTTCACCCCGGGCAAGATCTTCCAAATTATCTGGCAGGGCTACCTGCTGAAGGTCGCCTACGAAGTGCTCGCAACGCCGCTGACCTACCTCGTAGTCAATTGGCTAAAGCGCGCCGAGCACGTCGACACGTTCGACACGCATACCAACTTCAATCCGTTCGCCGTTGGGCAGACAGGAACCTCCGCAGACTGAGCCTCACCTCTTCAGCAGATCCGCAGGCACGTTCACGTCTTCGATGCGGAACAAGCCAGCCAGCGCGGGATGCCGCACGGCGATGGCGCGATACATCTCCCAGGCCACGCGGCGGTAGCTGAAGTGCCCTGCAACGGTGGAGCGCAGCTCCGAAATATAGAGCGCCTCGGCGAAGTCCATCTTGAACATGGAGCGGCAGCGCGTGCTCAACGGCAGCAGATACTGCGCGGCTTGTGCGCCCTCATGCGCGCTGCTATCGCGTAGCGCTCGGTAGGCGCTGAAGGCGGACTCCATGGCAGCTTTATAAGCGACCTCGAGGCCTGCCTCGGCAAGCGTCGGCTGGCCCGGGCATATCGGCTCGTCGTAGCCATGCACGTCCGAGAAATCCTGGATGAGTTGCACGCAGCGGCGATGCCGATGCATATCGCGGAAGCCACCAATGTCCATCAGGATGTCGAAGCGAAATCCGTGGCCGGAGTGGAAGGCGCGCAGCAGCTCGTCGAACTTCCCGCGGTGCGCGGTGCCAATCTTGAGCAGCTCATTCCGCCGCACCTCACCCAGCGCGCCCACCGCTCCGCGCAGCTGGCGATACGAGTAATGGCAGTTCGGGTAGAGCAGCGAAGTTACCAGCTCGACCTCGAGATGCTCTTCGTCGTCGAGCAGATCCACAATTGGTGCTGGGTAGATGTCCGCGCCCTTCATCAGCTCCACGGCAGCCTGCGCAAGCTCCTTGCGGCTGGCGATCTGATATTCGTTGGGCTCGGCATGCTTCAGCAACGTGGGAGCCGTGCGCACCGGCGGCATCAGTTCGTTGAGAATCTGGGCCGTTGCCTCAGCATTGACTACACCCTCGCCCGCGAGTTCCTCCAGCTTGTCACGCAGCACGTTCCAGGCGGGCTGGATGGCGGCGTTGCGCAGCCTTTCGCCGAGCTCGCGAATCTCGGCGAAAGGACTTGAGAGCAGCCGCGACACCTGCGTTTCGAGCGTACGCGCATTCACGATCTGGCCCAGCGAGGTATTGGTCGCGAGCGGCAGCAGGTAGCGCGCCGCATCGAAGGCCCGAGCCTTCAGCGTGCGCGCGTAAGCATCTTCCTTCATCTCACCGGGGCGAGGAACCACTCCCTTGAGCGCCTCGAACATACCGGCGCTGAGATCGTTATACGCAGCAAACAGTGCCTCGATCGCGCGTGTGTAATCAGCCCGGTGATGGCTGTCGATGTGCGGCGTGTACCAGCCGGAGCGGCGGAAGTCCTGGTAGCGCGTCGAGCGCTCCTGCCCGTCCCAGCGGGCCTCGTCCACCAGCGCGATGGCCGCCAGAAGGCTCAGCTTCTCGACGGCAAAGGGAATGTGCGCCAGGTCGGCGATCGAGCGATGTCCATACTGGAAGTAGAAGGTGTTGAGAAACTGCTCCGCCTTCTGCGAGCTGATCTCGGTGAGCGACTCGCGCATGGTCAGCGCCGATCGCGAGTACTTGGCCATGGCATAGGCGAGGACCTCGGGCTCGGCTCCGTGGATAGCGTAAACTTCGGTTGTATTCTCAGAGGGCTTGTGGTCAGCTGCGTGCTTCTGGTTGTCGCTCATAACTCGCACAAGAATATCGCGCGAGCCTGTGATTCGGTGTGACGGCGAACGATCTGGTTCGCCTTTATCTTCCTGTCGTAAATCGGCGGACCGTGGGAAACTAGAGGCGAAGCTAAAGCAGTCTGAGGTCGGAGAAAATCTTGAACCATTTATCTGGAAGAATTGCCTTGATTACCGGAGCATCGCAGGGCATCGGCCGCGCCTGCGCCCTCGAACTCGCCAAGTCCGGCGCAACCGTCGCCCTCGCCGCACGATCTGCCGACAAGCTCGAAGCCGTGGCTACCGAGATCACCGCTGCCGGCGGCGCCGCCCGCACCTACGCGCTCGACGTCTCCAGCGAGGAATCCATCAAGGCCTGCGCCAAGTCCGTTCTCGCCGACCTCGGCAAGGTCGACATCCTGGTCAACAACGCCGGCATCACCAAGGACGGCCTCGCCCTGCGCATGAAGCTCGCCGACTTCGACGACGTCCTGCGCACCAACCTTACCGGCGCCTTCCTGCTCACCCAGGCCGTTATTTCGTCGATGATGAAAGGTCGTTGGGGACGAGTCATCAACATCACCTCCGTGGTGGGAGAGATAGGCTCGCCTGGCCAGGCCAACTATGCCGCATCGAAGGCCGGCATGATCGGCCTCACCAAGTCGCTGGCACGCGAGTTCGCCAGCCGCAACATCACCATCAACGCCGTCGCTCCGGGCTTCATCCAGACCGCCATGACCGACGTTCTGCCCGAAACCCATAAAGCGACCATCCTCAGCGAGATTCCCCTGGGGCGGTATGGCAGCGATGCCGACATCGCCGCCGCAGTCGCTTTCCTGGCCAGCGACGCTGCCGGCTACATCACCGGCCACACCCTGGATGTAAATGGCGGCATGTACATGGGATAGGGTATAGAGACCATTGGGCTACCACTGGTTGTTAGTTCCGTGTCGGGCACGAATCTTGATTGGTACAAGTGCGGCAATATTGTGCACTTAGCGCTTGCCACGCTCACTTGGTATAGTTACTTTACCGTCAATGGCAAATATGCAAACAGTAACGTTGGAAGAGCAGTTCGCTGCATCCGAGCCGACTCCGATCAATATCGGGGCTACCATCCGCGACTTCCGCCTGCAGCGCGGTATGTCGCAAGGGGACATTGAGAAGCGCACAGGGCTGTTGCGTTGTTACCTCTCCAGGGTGGAGAACGGGCACACGGTTCCCTCCCTCGAAACGCTCCAGAAGATCGCAGGATCGCTCGATATGCCGCTCAGCCAGTTCTTCTCTGAAGACCCGGTCAAAGAGACCTACGGCGTCACGCTGAGCGAAGACGAGATCCGCTTCCTCACCCAGATTCAGCGCTACTCCGCGAATCTCAACGAGAGCGATCGCAAGCTTCTCCTCGCCATGGTGCGTAAGTTCGCTGCTACCGCTACTGTTTCGATCAGCTAAAGAGAAACTTCACTGTTCGCGAAAAGCCAGGCTAACCCGCCTGGCTTTTTTCAGCTTGCGGGACGTTCATCGCGATCTAGGATCTGCCGTGAGCGAAGTTCGAAAGCGCATAGCCGAAGAGACAAAGCAGCAGGGTCGCGAACACAAACGTCACGGTCTGTCGTGCCCGATAGCTCGCCCTGCCCGAGTTCATGCGCGGAAACAGTGGCAACCCGAGTGCCAGGCCGCTGAGAAACCCACCCACGTGCGCCGTGTTGTCGATCCGCGGCAGCATGTTCAGATCCAGGTGCACCAGCTTCAGTTGACCTGGCGACGCCATCCCCAGCATGTTCGGTGTCATGCCAATCACCAGGTTGGCGACCGCAAAGAAGATCACCTGGCGACGCAGGCTTTTCAACTCCTCCCACGGCACCTGGAGCTTGCGGTTGGATAACAGCACAATCAAGATCCCCGCGATGCCGAACACTGCCCCCGAGGCGCCGGCCACGAGAGCCACCTGTCCCGACGCGATGCTCCATGCATAAGAGAACATCATCCCGGTTGTTCCTGTGAGAAGGTAAACCGCAATCAATCCGCGCTTGCCTAGCAGTGGCTCCCCAAAGAGCCCAAGGTTCCAAAGGCACCACATATTGAGCGCGATGTGGAGAATCGTTACGTGTACAAACGCGCCCGTAACCAGTCTCCACCACTGCCCTGCCTGGATCAGGGGCGACGCACTGGCTCCAAACCGAATCATGGTATCAACATCGAACGGCGCCGTAAGGATGCTCCCCCACGCGTGCTGATGGATCAGCCCCATCACCGGCCCGAACGGGAACATCATCGCAAACACCGCGAGGTTGATGCCCATCAGCAGATAGGTTGCGGGGTATCTCCACAGCGGCACGCGCGTTCTCGATCTGCGGCGCACAGAGAGCTCAGCTGCTTCCATCCGCAAAGCACCGCTCGGGGAACCATCTGTCAGCGATGAAGGGGGAGCATCCGTCTGGGAAGAGTTGGTCACAATGTCGGGCTTCGTTCTAGCTCAAACCGTCTGCTTGCGCAGGCGCTCACGCAGTTCCGGCGAGATGCGCTCGCGAAACAGGGCTGCGACCATGCTCGGAATCGGTGTCGTAATCGTAACCAGCGTCCACAACATCATGGAAATCAGTACGCCGACGATGGCCAGCGCTTCCAGGCTGATCGATATGCTGCTGGGAATCCTCAACAGCGAGGGGATGCCTTGGTCATGGAGATGAAGGTGCTGCACGTTGTTGATGTGGCTGATCGCCTCCACCCGGTGCATTACCATCGCGGCCAGCAGAAACGCGGCAAACGAAAGCGTTGTGATCGCCAGCAGCATCACGTCCCAGGTGCGATGGACCCTCTGGCGCTTGCGGCAGTGAGCGCAGTTGTACAGATGCGCCTCATAGTCCACCCGCAGATCCGGCGAGATTCCGGAGATATCGTACCGCCATCCCGACAAAATCGCCCCCACAACCGGATCGTTGCAGGCTTCTTGACCAGATTCGCGAGCGTGGGAATTTTGTGTAGCCATGAATCTATGGATGCTCCAACTATCCTAGTCGATTCTGCGCCTGTGCGAAAATCGGTACCAACGATCGCACACTATACGCCTCCGAACCTTACGCCGTCAGAGGCAGATTGGCTCCAGCGGGCTGTCCTGCACCGCCAAAACGACCCGATTGCCCAGCAAAGTCATCCGTCCGCCAATTGCCTGCTCAGCGGCCAGCTTCGCCAGCTCCGGCAGGTTGTTCTGCTCCGACAGGTGTCCAAGGACGATCGTGTGCGCGCCGCCGTCGTAATCGCGCAGCAGAAACTCCGCGCAGGCCGCGTTGGATAAGTGCCCGACCCGACTCAGCACCCGCTGTTTCACACTCCACGGATAGGGGCCGTCCTTCAGCATCTCGAGGTCGTGGTTGGACTCCAGGAGCAGCACATCCACCCCCCGCAGCGCCATCTTCACGTTTGGCGGCACATAGCCGAGGTCAGTGGCAATAGCCATCCGAATCGACTCTGACCGCGCATGGAAGACAAATCCGCAGGGATCGGCCGCATCATGCGGAATGGTGAAGGGGTTGACGTCAATCTCGCCAATCGAAAATCCGTGCCCGGCGCGGAAGTACTCCACGGCCGGCAGAAACGCGGGATCGGCCTTCACCTTCGGACTCTCGGCTTCGGCGACTGCACAGGGCTCGGCAGCCTCGGCCTCCATAGGATCATCCGCGGCATCCGGGTCGATCTCGGTCATAAGCGCCGTGTGCGCGGGAGCATGGTCGGCGCGCGCCTCTTTCTCCCGCTGCACGGTGTCCAGCCACTTCGCATAGGTCATCGTGGTCCGCGGCGTCAGCATCCGCACCCACGCCCTGTGCGTCCCTTCGGTAAAGAACACTGGAATCTTCAGTCGCCGTGCCAGCACCGACAGCCCCGCCACGTGATCCAAATGCTCATGCGTGATGAGAATCGCGTCCAGATCCTCGGGATCCTCGCCTACCTGCGCCATCCGCTTCATCAGCTCGCGGCACGACATCCCCGCATCCACAAGGATCCGCGTCGAGCCCGCGGCGATTACCGTCGCATTGCCCTTCGACCCCGATGCCAGCACCGTCATCCGCACTACTTAAAAATACGCCCCCAGCCTGTGACTAAATCGCCCGGGAACCAGCGGGAGTTCTCGAGAAGGTTCTCAGTTCTTAGTTGTCAGTTCTCCGGAAAAGCAACGACGATCCGCCCCCGGGAAACTGAGAACTGACGACTAAGAACTGAGCACTACGCCCTTAAGGGCGCAATGAAGTTCACCACCGACCGCATCACCAGTTCGTCGCGCTGGTTGAACACCAGCGTCACCGACTTCACCACCCCAATCTCAGGCCGCGAAGTCGACCGCCGCGCCGACAGGATCTCAGTCTCCGTCCGCAGCCAGTCCCCCGGCCGCACCGGCTGGGTAAACTTGATCTCATCCACACCAGCGCCAATCATCCCACCCGCCACGTGCATCGACTCCACGCGTAGCCTCATCGTGATCGCCGCCGTCATCCAGCCAGACGCCGCCAGCCCCTTGAAGAACGTCTTCTCGGCAGCCGCTTCGTCCAGGTGAAACGGCTGCGGATCGTACTTCGCCGCAAATTGCTTGATCTCCTCCGCCGTCACCTCGTAGCTGCGAATGGAGCGAATCTTCATCCCCGGCTGCAAATCCTCAAAATACAACTCGTCCGCCAAGCGTTCCTCCCCAAAATTATTGGTACTGATAAAAGCCGCGCCCCGACTTCCGTCCCAGCCAGCCAGCGTCCACCATCCGCACCAGCAGAGGGCACGGCCGGTACTTCGGGTCGCCGATCCCGTCTTCCAGCACCCGCATAATGTCCAGGCAAACATCCAGCCCAATAAAATCCGCCAGCGTCAGCGGCCCCATGGGATGCGCCATCCCTAGGCGAAAGATCTCGTCGATAGCCTCAGCGGTCGCTACGCCCTCCATCACCGCAAAGATTGCCTCGTTGATCATCGGCATCAGCACGCGGTTGCTCACAAACCCGGCAGCATCATTCACCTCCACCGGCGTTTTTCCAGCCGACAGCGCCAGCTCGCGAACGGTCGCAAACGTCGCGTCCGACGTCTGCAGCCCCCGAATCACCTCCACCAGCGCCATCACCGGCACCGGGTTGAAGAAGTGCATCCCGATCACCTGCGCAGCTCTTCCCGTGCCCGCTGCCAGCTTGGTGATCGAGATCGACGAGGTATTCGTCGCCAGGATCGCCTCCGGCCCCAGCAGCTCGTCGAGCTCGCGAAAGATCTCCTGCTTCACCACCAGCCGCTCCGTCGCGGCCTCGATCACCAGCGTGCAACCACTCAAATCCTGCGGCCGATGCACCGGGCGAATCCGCGCAAAGATCTTCGGCGCCTCAGCCGGATCGATCTTCCCTTTGGCGGCCTCGCGGTCAAGATTCGTGCGAATCGTCGCCAGCCCTTTCTCCATCGCCCGCTCGCTCATCTCATACAGCGATACATCGAACCCCGCACGCGCGAACACATGCGCAATGCCGTTCCCCATCGTTCCCGCGCCCACCACTCCCAGCCGATGCTCCGTCACGCCCATACAACATCTCCCTCAACCGCCAAACTTACGCACCCTCCACTATACGTCCGCGGACCACAACTCAAGACTCGCCACTCACCGCAGCAAGAATCGAAGGGGCATGAGTTCAGTCGTGCCATAAAACAAGACCGCCCGCTTGGGCTTTAGCCCCTGAGGTCCCCACTATGTGCGTCCAACTCGTCCGCTGCTCAAACGCAAACGAGTTTAGACTTGTCTCCGGAGCCACGCCTTGCCCAGCACGTCCCTTCGCATCCTTCAAGACGACAACCTCACCGCCCTGCGCGCGCTCCCCAACGCCAGCGTCGAGCTCATCTATATCGACCCGCCCTTCAATACCGGCGTCACCCAAAAACGTACCCGCATCCGCACCGTTCGCGACGCCGACGGTGACCGCACCGGCTTCGGCGGCAACCGTTACCGCACCGAAACGCTAGCCTCCGCGCCCATCTACGCCGACATCTTCGATGACTACCTCGCCTTCCTCCGCCCGCGCATGATCGAGGCCCACCGCGTCCTCGCCCCCACCGGCTCTCTCTTCTTTCACATCGACCCGCGCGAGGTCCACTACTGCAAAGTCATGCTCGACGAAGTTTTCGCCCAAGCTGGTGGTGCAGGCCGCGCCTGCTTCCAGAACGAAATCATATGGGCCTACGACTACGGCGCGCGCGCCACGAAGCGCTGGCCTGCCAAGCACGACAACATCCTCTGGTACACCAAGGATCCCAAGCACTACACCTTCCACCTCGACGCCTCCGACCGTATCCCCTACATGGCGCCCGGCCTGGTCGGCGCTGAGAAAGCAGCCCGCGGCAAAACCCCCACCGACGTCTGGTGGCACACCATCGTTCCAACCAACGGCAAGGAAAAAACGGGCTACCCCACGCAAAAACCTCTGGGAATTTTAGAGCGCATCGTCCGCGTCCACAGCAATCCCGGCGACACCGTCCTCGACTTCTTCGCCGGCTCCGGCACCACCGGCGAAGCTGCGCTACGCAACGGCCGCAACGCCATCCTGATCGATCAAAATCCCGAAGCCTGCGCCGTCATTCGTAAGCGCCTCGCGAAGTTCGACCCTGCTCCCTCGCCAAACAAGCAACGGCCCGGACAATAACCGGGCCGCCGCTCACATCGTACCGTCTACTAGGGTGCCAGCGCCGCCAGCAGTCCAGCGTTCGGACTTCCCCATCCAGTTACCAGGTCGTACCCCGTAACAGCCGAGTAGCTTCCAGACTTCCCGCTAGAAATATCGTGGAAGTCCGTGTCATACACCGACGTCACATTCTGCGCATAGATGGTCGGATTGATAAACCCGATCGTCCCTTTGCCCTGGCTAGCCAGCTGCTGATTCACCAGCGCGATATATGCCGCCCACATCGGAGCCGCGAAGCTCGTGCCGCCGTATTCGTTGGCCTGGCAAGCCTTCTGGTCCGCGCAGGTATAGAACGTGAAGTTCGCGTTCGCCGACACATCCGGCCCATTGCGATACGTCGTCGATCCCTTGTTGCTCGAATTGATCACGCCCGACAACTTCTGCCACGACGGAACCGCGATTTTATCCGGCGAGATGCCGCCACCGCTGTCCGCCCAGGCCGTCTCCGACTTCCACGGGCCAGCCGCGCTAGCCGTGATCAAGTCCGTTCCGCCGACAGAAACAACATAGTCATCGTCCGCAGGCCAGGCCTCGTTCCTCTTCGACCACGTTGAACTATCGCCCGATGCCGCAAAGAAGTTCTGACCCTGCGCCGCCATCTTTTCGAAGTAAGGATCCAGCGTCGAAGGGTCAGCCGGCGTCCATCCCCACGAGCAGCCGATGGTCGTCGGCAGTGGGCTATGCGTCGTCATCGCTCCAATGATGGCCGTGTCCGTCGACCCCACATACATCACCAGGCTCGACAGCCCCGGTGCCATACCCAGCGCCTGCGTCATGTCCAGCGTCTGCTCCGTATCGTCGCAGTCACCGCCAGCCCTCGTGTACACGCACGACGTGCTGGTTCCGTCAGTCGAGATCACCGACACCGGCACGTTGTTCGTCTGCTTCACGTTCTTGTAGTAGGTCGTAAGATCCGCAAGATCTGTTCCCTCGAACTCGAACAACCCAAGGTTCTGTCCCGCGCCAGTGAGCGATCCTGTGCCGTAATACGCAGCGCGCATATCGCTCCCGAGGAACGAAGCCGACGGCCCCGATCCGGTCGTCGCATGCGACACCACATCCTTCACATCCATCCCATGCGCCGCGGCATAATCGCTGCGGCTCTCCAGCAGCCGGTGTGGAATGGAGTAGTTATCCAGTCCCGAAATATGCCACAACTCAAACGGCAGATCGGTCGTAGGCTCGTTGTCCGGAGCATAAAATTCCCGGCTCTCCGCCGGATGCTGATACGTCGCCATGTGCACGTGGAACGCGCTCTCCACCGCGGAAACCGGTCCCCTTACCTGGACATCCATCGCATCGCGAGAGCCACCCGTTACCGTGAATCCGTTGCTAACCGCAAACTGCACCACGGCGTCATACTGCGCCTGGCTCGGGCCGAACTTTGCAGTAAACTCGGTCGGCGTCAAAAACTTGTGAAACAACGAGCTGCTCGGGTCGTACACGTCACTCAAAAAGCTCTTCAGGCCCGTTGGATCGCTCAACGGCAATACCAGGTTCAGATTCATGATCTGGCCCGAGGCAAGCCGTCCAACAGGCTGCGCCTCCCCGCTCGAAACCGCTTCCCGGACATGCCGCGTCCTCACTGACTGCGCCTGTGCCCTGACCGCAAGTATCGACACGCCTAAAGCAAGCGTGAGAAATAGAATTCCCGATCTACGCATGGTGGATTTCTCCTATCGTGGATTAGTCATATTCTTTTGTGGTTGGAACTGCGGTCAATCATGTTCCGCTAACTAAAGACTGTCAACAACTTATTCGATTACCTTGGGATGTATCCGCGAATGACAAGCGCATCGAACTCCGCACCAAACCCTAGAACGTGCGACGCTAAAGTACATCAAAAGAATTGCAATCCTGATCCGTAGAGACCAAAGGTCGCTCAGATCAGACGGGCGAATTCTCCAATAGTCAAAACACCTAATCACCTCAAGGAAACCATGACGATCGACTCCGACAAATTCCGAGTGCATCCCGATACCAACATCAAACTCACCAAGACACCAACGAAGATCGAACCCTTCTACAAATCCAAAAAGAAGTACCACGCCGTTCTCGGCGAACAGACAGCTGCGCTCAGCGATCAACAGGAACTCCTCTACGGCTCCGACCGCTATGCGCTCCTACTCATCTTTCAGGGCATGGATGCATCCGGCAAGGATGGCGCCATCCGCCACGTCATGAGCGGTATCAACCCGCAGGGTTGCGACGTTTCAAGCTTCAAGCAGCCCAGCGCCGCCGAGCTCGAGCACGATTTTCTATGGCGCACCTACCTCCGGCTTCCCGAACGCGGCCGCATCGGCATCTTCAACCGTTCTTATTACGAGGAGGTGCTCGTCGTCCGTGTCCACCCCGAGATCCTTAAATCCGAAGGTCTTTCCGAAGAGTTGAGCAACGACAAGAACATCTGGAAAGACCGCTATCGCTCCATCGTCGACATGGAGCGCCACCTCTACAACAACGGCACGCGCACGATTAAATTCTTCCTGCATCTCTCCAAGGAAGAGCAGCGCCAGCGCTTCCTCGCGCGCATCGACGACACAAAAAAGAACTGGAAGTTCAGCATCTCCGACATGAAAGAGCGCCAGTACTGGGATCAGTACACGGATGCCTTCGAAGATTGCCTCAACGCCACCAGCACCGAGCACGCCCCGTGGTACGTAGTCCCGGCCGACGACAAGAACAATGCGCGGCTCATCATCTCCAGCATCGTCCTCGACACCATCAAGAGCCTCAAGCTCTCATTCCCCAAGGCCACACCAAAACACCGCGCCGAGCTCCTCGCCCTGCGCAAGCACCTCAAGAAATAGGCACGGCCTGGGACGCGATCCGCATCCCAGGCCCGCACTTCCTAATCGGCCAGCTCATCCGCAAGGTGCAGCCACTTATCCAGCGTCGCAATTCCGCGCTCGATCTCTTCCTTCTCCACGATCAGCGGCGGCGCAATCACAAAGTGACTCACCCACGCCTGAATGATCACCCCATCGGCCAGCGTCTTCGCCGCAATCTGATCGACCAGCAGCGGTTTGCCCGAGACCTTATCCGTATACGTGTTGAACGGCTCCTTGGTCGTCTGATTCTTCACCAGGTCGACCGCCCAGAACAGCCCTTTTCCGCGCACATCGCCGACGCTCTTATGCTTGGCTTTCAACGCCTGCAGTTTCTCCGCAACAAACGGCTCCAGCTCCTTCGCACGCTCCACGAGCTTCAGCCGCTTCATCTCGTTGATCGTCGCCACGGCCGGCCCCAGCGTCATCGGATGCGCCTCATATGTGTGCCCATGGGCAAAGTAATGATCCTGAAAGAAGTCGCCAATCTTCTCACTGGTCGCACACAATCCCAAAGGCACATACGCCGACGTAATCCCCTTCGCGGTCGTCAGAATATCCGGTGTCACGCCCCAAAGGTTCATCGCGAACCACTCACCCGCGCGTCCCCATCCGCTCATCACCTCGTCGGCAATCAGCAGTACACCCGTCTCGTCGCAAACTTTGCGCAGCTTCGGCATGTACTCTTCAGGCGGCACAATCACGCCGTTGGTCCCGACGATCGGCTCCACCAACACCGCCGCCACATCGCTCTCATTGCGAATCATGTGCTCGAGATAATCCACGCAAGCAACGCCGCACTCTGGATAGGTATGCTTGATCGGACACTTGTAGCAGTGCACCTCCGGTCCAAAAATAATTCCCGGCCCCTTGCCGCGCGGCTCCATCGCCCAACGCCGCGGATCACCCGTCGCCGCAATCGCTCCTGCCGTCGACCCGTGATAACTCCGATAGCGCGCAATCACCTTCGTCTTGCCCGTATACATCCGCGCAATCTTGAACGCCGCCTCATTCGCGTCCGTGCCCGAAGTCGTAAAGAAGAATTTGTTCAACCCCTTCGGCAGCACTTCAAGCAGCAGCTTGCTCAACTCCGCGCGCGCCGTCGTTGCATAGCCAGGCATCGCATAGGCCAGATTCTCCGCCTGCTTCTTGATTGACTCAATCACCGCCGCATTTTTATGCCCCAGGTTCATGCACATCAGCTGCGACGAGAAATCCAAATACTTTTTCCCATTCGCATCGGTGATGTAGCAACCTTCCGCATCGACGATGTGCATAGGGTTCCAACCCTTCTGGAACCTCCACGTGCCATAGTTCGTCTCCCGCGTAATCTGCACCACCTCATCGGAGGTTAGCGCCGCGCCCTTCTCCAACACATCGCTAGGACTCATATCTCAAACCTTCCGCTTCCGCCAACGCCGTGCGATGGCCAATCATCATCAAGTAATAGATTGCTCCCGAAAGGAAGAATCCGACAAACCATGCGTAGTCATAAAGAAACGCCACGCGCGGCACGAACTTACCCACCAGCGCTGCGAGCACGCCCAGCACCAGCGCAACAATCGCCGCTGGATTCAATCCATTCCTGTACTCGTATATCCCGCCCCGCCGGTAGAGCGAGTACGTATCCAGCCGCGTCCCGCGAATCAAAAAGTAATCCGTCACCATAATTCCCGCCACCGGCCCCAGCAGTCCGGAGTACCCCACCAACCACCCAAACACATAACTCCCAAACGTCGCCATCAGCTTCCATGGCATCATCGCAAGCCCTAGGAAACCGGTGATCATCCCGCCCGTACGAAAGCTGATCAATTTCGGCGCGAGGTTCGAAAAATCATTCGAAGGCGAAACCACGTTCGCCGCGATGTTCACATTCATCGTCGCGATCAGCAGCCCCACCAGCCCGAGAAACGCAATCCAGGGCTCATGAAATCGTCCCAGCAGTGTGACCGGATTCCATATCGGCTCACCGAACACCACCGTCGATGCCGATGTAACAGCAATCCCAATAAACGAGTACAGCGCCATGGCCACCGGCAGCCCAATTGCCTGCCCCACAATCTGCGATTCCTGCTTCTTCGCATACCGCGTGAAGTCCGGAATGTTCAAGCTAAGCGTAGCCCAGTACCCCACCATCGCCGTTAGCGAAGGAAAGAAAAACTTCAGAAATCCATGCATAGTCGTGAACTTGCTCGGCGTCGAAAGCATCGGCCCAAAGCCGCCGGCCTTGTGCAGCATGAAGCCAAGCAGCGCCAATCCGAGTACCAGCATCAGCGGCGCCGAAAAGCTCTGTAGGAAGCGTATGGACTCCACACCGCGCCACACCACCACCATGTTCAGCGCCCAGAATCCCAGGAAGCAAACCCACGTCACGCTCGGCATCTGCGCAGTCGCAGGCCACAGCACCGCGACCATAGCGGCAATCGCCTGCCCGCCAATCCATGTCTGAATCCCAAACCACCCGCACGCCACAATCGCCCTCAGCATCGCCGGAATATTCGCCCCCACCGGCCCGAAGCTCGCCCGCACAAACACCGGAAACGGAATCCCATACTTCGCGCCCGCATGCGCATTCAGCAGCATCGGCACCAGCACAATTAGATTTCCCAGCAGGATCGTCCCCACAGCCTGCTTCCAGTTCATGCCGCCGGCAATCAAGCTCGCCGCCAGCATGTACGTCGTCACTTCCATCGACATCGAAAACCAAAGTGCAACGTAGTTGTACGTCCCCCACGTGCGCTGCGCCGGCATCGTCGGCGCAAGATCATCGTTGTACAGCCGCGCGTCCGGTGCATACTCTTCCGCAAACTCGTCGCTGTCCATCGTGACGTTCGCCAACGGCCTCAACCCATCCCTCCACCATTGGCTTCACGCTTCACGAACCGTCCGCGTCCCGTCGCTCCCAAAAACTTGCCCGGCTGCGCAACGTTGTCGACCACCAGTTCGCCGCGCGACCACACCTTCGCTGCATTCCCCTTCACCCTCCACCCCTCAAACATCGAGTAGTCCGTCGCCATGCACTGCGTCTCCGCCGAAATCGTGTACTCCGCCGTCGGATCCCACAGCAGAATATCCGCGTCCAACCCCTCGGCAATCCGGCCCTTATGCCGCTCCATGCCAAAAATCTTCGCAGGATTCGTCGCCATCAACGCGACAAATCTCTCCGGCGAAATCTTCCCCGCATTCACGCCGAAGTGCCAAAGAATTTGCAGCCGATTCTCGACGCCCGGCCCGCCATTCGGAATCTTGCGAAAGTCTCCACGCCCCAACTCCTTCTGATCCGCAAACCGAAACGGACAATGATCGGTCGACACCACCGCAAGCGATCCGTCCGCCAGCGCCTCCCACAACGGCTCCTGATTCCACTTCTCGCGCAGCGGTGGCGTGAACACATACTTCGCCTCCTCCCAGCTCTCGCCCGGCATCTGGTCCTCAATCGACAGCACCAAATATTGAATGCAAGTCTCGGCCAGTGCCTTCGCGCCACGCCCCTGCATGAACTTCAACGCCGCCAGCGAATCCTCATTCGACAGGTGCACGATGTACACCGACGCCCCTGCCATATCCGCCAACGCAATCGCGCGATGCGTAGCCTCCGCCTCAGCCTTCGGGCTCCGCGACAGCGCGTGATAGTGCGGCTCCGTCTTTCCCTCCGCAATCATCTGCGCCACCACCACATCGATCGCGCTGCCATTCTCCGCATGCACGCAGCACAGAGCGTTCAGCGCTGCAGCCTTCTGCATCACTTTGAACATCAGCCCGTCGTCAATCATCAACACGCCCGGGTACGCCATGAACAACTTGAAACTCGAAATGCCCTCGGCGACCATCTCTTCCATCTCGCGCAATCCGTGCGCCCCATCGCCCGGCCCCAAATCCGTCACGGCCATGTGCAGCGAGTAATCCACGCAAGCCTTTCCGCGCGACTTCGCCCGCCACACATCGAACGCCTCGCGCATGGTGTGACCCTGGCTCTGCAGCGCGAAGTCAATCAACATCGTCGTCCCACCCACCGCCGCCGCCTGCGTGCCGGTGGTGTAATCGTCCGCCGACGTCGTCCCACCAAACGGCATATCCAGATGTGTATGCGCATCGATCCCGCCGGGCATCACCAGCAGCCCCGTCGCGTCCACCACGTCGTGGCCGCTCTCATTAATCCCCACCCCCACGCGCGCAATCATCTCGCCAGACACCAGCACATCCAGCTTCCTGGACTCCGTTGCGCTCACCACCGTTCCATTCTTGATCAGGATTCCCATAGCCCCTCCCTACGCCTTCGCACTCTCCGCATTCGCAACGCGCTCCGCCCACGTCTCAGGACACAGTCCAGTCTCAACGCGCTCCATCGTGATGCACTCCGGCACAGGACAAACCAGCGAGCACAGATTGCAGCCCACGCACTCATCCACATCCACACGCGGAATTCTCTGTAGCGGCGTGACCGCGCTGCTCGCCCCTTCACCATCCAGGTCCAGCTTCGGAATCGGCGTAGTCACAATCGTCTTCACCGACTGCGCGAACACCATCGCCGGAGTCGGCTTACCGTGCGGATTCGCCTCGTGCTGCGCATACCTCGGATCAGTCCCCATCACAGGCTGCTCCATCCCGCCATCTACGCGGTCAAGATGAATGCACTGATGCGCTCCATCCCAGCAGGCCGTGTAGCAAAGCTGGCACCCGATGCACTTATCCGCGTGAATTTCGGCGACCACACGAAAGTTCAGATTCAAATGCTTCCAGTCGCGCATATTCGGCAGCGACCGTCCGCGGAAATCATCGATCGTCTCATACCCCTTGCGCCGCATCCACGAGAGCAATCCATCGCCCATGTCCTCGACAATGCGATACCCATAGTGCATCGCCGCCGTGCACACCTGCACCGTTCCCGCGCCCAGCAGTACGAACTCCGCAGCATCCTGCCAGCTTCCGATTCCACCGATGCCACTCATCGGCAGCGCCGCCAGCGGATCGCTCATCACCTGCTGCACCATGTTCAGCGCGATCGGCTTCACAGCCGGCCCACAGTACCCGCCATGCGAACTTTTTCCATCCACATTCGGCCGCGGCTCCAGCGTCTCCAGATCAATCCCCGTAATCGAATTA
This sequence comes from Granulicella sp. L46, assembly GCF_009765785.1. Classification (GTDB taxonomy): domain Bacteria; phylum Acidobacteriota; class Terriglobia; order Terriglobales; family Acidobacteriaceae; genus Granulicella. The sequence goes on along the minus strand of NZ_LMUT01000018.1, from coordinate 117,286 downwards.
ATCGTATTGATCGCACTCAGCGCATCTGCTCCCGCACGTCTCGCCGCACGAGCCGGCATCCGAATGTCCGCAATATTCGGCGTCAACTTCACGATCACCGGTGTGCGCGCCTTCTCCTTCACCCAACCCGTAATCTCTTCGCAATACTCGGGCACCTGCCCCACAGCCGATCCCATGCCGCGTTCACTCATCCCATGCGGGCATCCAAAATTCAACTCAAGTCCATCGACGCCGGCATCCTCCGCGCGCTGCACCATCTCGTGCCAAACCTCGCGCTTACTCTCCACCATCAGGCTCGCAATCACCACGTGCTTCGGATACCGGCGCTTCACCTCCGCCATCTCGCGCAGGTTCACGTCCGGCGGTCGATCGCTGATCAACTCGATATTGTTGAACCCCATCATCCTCTGCCCGTTCCAATCAATCGATGAGTAGCGCGAGCTCACATTCGTTACCTGCTCGCCAATTGTCTTCCACACCGCGCCGCCCCACCCCGCATCGAACGCGCGCATAATCTGTTCGCCGCAATTCGTCGGCGGCGCGCTGGCCAGCCAGAACGGATTCAAACATTTAATTCCCGCAAACGTAGTTTCAAGCGTTGGCATGTTGACCCTCTAACCACACCGCAATCCCAATCCCCGCCCGCTTTCCATCCGCAACTGCGTCCACCACCTCGCGTCCTCCGTTGGTGCAATCGCCTCCCGCAAAAAACTTCGGGTTCGACGTTTGCCCCGTCTCGCGATCGATCACGATTCGCCCACGCTCCAGCCGCACCTTGCCCGCATCCTTGCCGGCCGCCGTGCTCACAAACTCCGCATGCGTCGCCTGACCGATCGCCAGTACCACCAGGTCCACCTCCAGCAGAATGTGTGGACCGGCCCTCGGCACCAGTGAACCATCTTCAGCAGATTCCAGCTGCGCCAGCTCCAGCGCCTCCACCTTCTTCTCGCCCACCACCTTCACCGGAGTCACATGCCACAGAAACCGCACACCCTCCTTCCTCGCGTGCTCATACTCAAACCCGAACGCCGACATCTGCTCCGAGCCGCGCCGATACACCATATGCACCTCGTTCGCGCCCAGCCGCACCGCCGCATTCGCCGCGTCGATCGCCGTATTCCCCGCACCAATCACAGCCACTCGCGACGGCACATCCTTGAGCGTCCCACTCTTGTATCCCGCAATAAAATCGAGTGCATTGGTCACGCCCTCAAGCTCCTCGCCCGCCACGCCAAGCTTGTGGATGGCACCCAATCCCATGCCAAGAAACACCGCATCATAGCTCGCTTCCAACTCCGCAAGCTTCGCCGCATTCACCATCGTCTCGAAGTGAAACTCCACGCCCAGCTCAGCCAGCATGTCGATCTCGCGCAGGCTCTCGGCGAGCGGCAACTTGTACTCCGCAATGCCATAGGTGTTCAAACCACCCGGCAGCGGCCGCGCATCGAAGATCTCCGCCCGCACCCCACGCCTGCGCAACTCCGCCGCGCAAGCTAGCGATGCTGGCCCACCACCAATCAACGCCACACGCTTGCCTGTGTCCGCACCCGGCGTGAACGGCAGCGGATCGCCCGACGCATGCAGCGCGTCCATCGCAAACCGCTGCAGCCTGCCAATCTCAATCGGCTGCTTGTTGTAACGATGCATCACGCAGGCGCCCTCGCACAGCACCTGCACCGGGCAAGCCCGCGAACAGCTCGCCCCCAGAATATTCGCCTCAAGAATCGTCCGCGCCGACCCCTCGAGGTTGCCACTCGCAATCTTCTTGATGAACTTCGGCACATCAATATGCGTCGGACAAGCCCCCATGCACGGCGCATCGAAGCAGTACAAACAGCGCAGCGCCTCGGTCACCGCAGCGGTCTTCTCCAGCGGCGGATGCAGATCCGCAAACCGCTCTGCAACCTCCGCCGATACCCCTGCCTTCGAAAAAAAGTTGGTCGCCTCACTCATGGGAACGCGCACATCTCCTTCTCAAATCCGCTGCCAGCCCTGATCCGGGCTTGCAGGATGCCGGGGCTGTCGGATGAAGGTTAGATTATGCACCATCCGCATCAAAAGTGGGAGTCCCGCTGCCGGCTCCTACATCTCACGACCGCGCAATCCACTCCATCGTCTTCTCGCTCAGCCGCACGAACGCCTCCACCGCCTGCTCCAGGTGCTCGCGCTTCGTATCCTCCGCCGCATTATGGCTGAGCCCATTCAGACTCTGCACAAACATCATCACCGTAGGAATTCCCAGCCGCGCAACCTCCGCCGCATCATGTAGCGGCCCACTCGGCAGCCGCTCGCAGGTCCCCACCGTCTCCACGATCGCCTCTTCCGCCAGCGCGATCAGCGGCTCCGAAAACGGTATCGGCTCAATCGACCAGATCTTCGCCCACTCCACCGTGCAACCTTCTTCCTGCGCAAACCGCTCACTCGCCGCGCGCGCCTCACGCAACATCTGCGCCAACACCTCTGCGTCGAGATCCCGCATATCCAGCGTCGTCTCGCACCGACCCACCACCGCCGTCACGATCCCCGGAAACGTCTTCACGCTCCCCATCGTCGCCACGGCCTGCGAATGTTTCTTTGCAATCGGCCGAATCTCCAAGGCCAACTTCGCAGCGGCTGCCAGCGCATCTCGCCGCACCTCCATCGGCGTCGATCCCGAATGCGCCTCCTGCCCCCGAAACGTAATCGCCCACCGCTCCACGCCCTTCGTCCCCTGCACCACTGCAAGCGACTTTCCCAGCCGCTCGAGAATCGGCCCCTGCTCAATATGCAGTTCAAGGTACGCAGCCAAGTTCTTCTGCTCGCGAACGGCCTCCCCCACCCGCTCAACATCCACACCACACCCTGCGAGCGCAGCCTCGAGCGTCACGCCATCCTTATCCGTCCGCCCGCGATCCGCCTCCACGGTAGCCTTCCCCGCAAACGCCGCCGACCCAAACAAGCTCCGCCCAAACCGCGCACCCTCTTCGTCCGCCCAATCCACCAGCTTCACCGTTACCGGCGGCCGCCCCGCATACATCTCGGCCGCATGCGTCAACACTTCCAGTCCGGCCATCACCCCCAGGCACCCATCCAACCATCCCCCATTCGGCACCGAATCCAAATGACTCCCCACCACCAGCGCCCGCTCACTCGCTCCCACCAGCGTCACCCAGTGATTTCCCGCCGCATCATAATGCGCCTCAAGCTCCGCGCCCGTCGCTTCGCTAATGCCCTTCAGCTTCCCCTCAAACCAAGCCCGAGCGTTCAGCCAGGTCGGCGACCAAGCCACCCGCTGCGCCCCAGACTCATCCGCAGTCAACGCCCGCAGCTCCTCCAGATTCGCGATCACCCGCCCCGCATCCACCATCCCGACACCTCACCCCATCAACCTAGCACCAACCAAACAAAGCGGGCCACCTCCGCAGAGGCAGCCCGTCTTCTCTACACTCTATCCCCTATCCTCTATCCCCTGCCTTACTTGCTTCCCGGCGGCACAATCCCATTCATCCGCAGGTACTCCACAAGCTGCCCATAGTGATCGTAGCCATGAGCCACGCCAAAGGCCGCCAGCGTCGCGCGCGTGCTCTGGCCGTCGATAGGCTTGATCGGCTCAAATGCATTCTCCGGCGTGATCGTCGCGATCGCCTTATGCGCAAACGCGAACGACGCAGCCAAGGCGGCAACCGCCTGATCCTTCGTCGTGATCGTCTCAATCGCCTTCACATCCACGTCCGGCTTCATACCGCCCACGGCCGAATAGAAGTAGTAGTTCGCCTCCGCCACATGCGTTACCTGCTGCACAAACGTCCGCACGGTCCCGAACTTCACGCCCTGCCCCGGAACAAAGATCGCCACCGACGGCGCAAAGTTATATTTGTCCGCGGGCATCGCCTTCACCACACCCATCGCATCGTTCTCATACAAATTCAGCAGATCATCCAGCGCCTTCGCCGGCGACGTCGCACCCATCTTCATCGGCTCATCCATCTTCATCTGTGCGCTCGCCGCCACGGAACCAACGCTTGCCAAACAACAAGCACTCAGCGCCAAACCCATCGTCATCATCTTTAAACGCATTGCGATCACCTCGGTTCAAATTCCATTCCAAAAGCACATCCAGCCTAGCAGTACCCCTTTCCCACAGCATAAAAATATTCCCGAGCGAAATTCGCACTCGCCCGTCTTTGCCTATAGAGGTTAAACATGGCGTCGAGCGGTCGGTTGGATTTACCCAGCCACTGGGAAAGGCAGTGGGACGTGGCGTTTGTCTCCGCAGAAGCCCCATCGGAGACCGACATCACCGCGCTCGTCCAGACATACTCCGCGCTGCTCTTCCGCGTCGCCCACTCCATCCTCCGCAACCGCGCCGAATCCGAAGACGTCGTCCAGGACGCATTCCTCCGCGTTCTTGAACACGAGAAGAAGCTCCCCGACATCCGCGACCTCCGCGTCTGGCTCGTCCGCATCACCTGGAACCTGGCCATCGATCGCCGCCGCCGCATCCGTCCCGACCAGCTAGACGAGCCCTTCGCCGAATCCCTCGTCGCCCACTCCATCCCCGCCGACCAGGCCCTCTCCGACGCCCGCCAGATCACCGCGACCCTCCGCGAAATCGAGCGCCTCCCCAAACCCGAGCGCCACGCCCTGCTACTCTCCGCCATCGACGAGCTCAGCATCACCGAGATCTCCACCATCCTCCACCGCTCCGAATCCGCCGTCCGCGCCCTGCTCTTCCGAGCCCGCACCCGCCTCCGCGAACGGCTCGAGAAAGGAACCTCCGCATGAATTCCCAAACCACCCACACCTATCCGAACGCGCATCCCGACGCCCGCATCGACCAGGTCCTCGACGCCCTGCGCATCACCGAGCCCCCCACCGGCCTCGAACAGCGCATCGCCGCCCGCCTGGCCCAGGCCGCCGAAGCCCGCAGTGTCACGACAGCTCAACCGACCACCACCTCGCCTTTCCCCGTCATCCTGAGCGCAGTGAAGGACCCCCGCATTTTGTTCGCGCGGGCACGACGCTACCCAGTAGCCGCCGCTGCTCTAACCATCCTGTTGGCTCTCATAACCATCACCCTCTTCCATCACACCGCCCCCGCCACCACCGCGCGGACCACACCAGTCATCGTCGATCCTTCATCAAGCGCCAGCCTTAATGGCGCGGCACTACAGTCTCGCCCTACCACGCCCCCCAGCAATCCAGCTTTAGCCGCCGAGGGATTCTCTGCAGTAGCCGCCACCAACCAGGTCCCCCGAGGCTTCAGCCTCGGGTCTCATGCCCCCCTCCAGGAAGCACGGTTTTTACTCCCGCCGTCCGCGCAGGACCCCGAAGCCATCGCCCTCGCCGAAACCCTCGCCCCCAGCCGTCCCGCACCGCCAATGCCTCTCACCGCGCAGGAGAAGCTGATCCAAGCCGCCACCCGCCCCGGCCAACCCATCCAACTAGCCGAGCTCGACCTCGCCCGCGCCCCCAACCTTCGCGCCGCCGCCGAAGCCCGCGAACACGCAAGCGTCGAGAGCTATGTCAAAAGCCTTCTCGCCCCCTTCGCCGTAGCCGACGCGCTTCAGCCCACCACCGCGTCTCAACCGCAGGAAGCCCCCACGTCAGCCCCTGCAGAGCCAACCTCCAACCCTTCCAACTAAAAACCCAACGAACGGAGCTTCACCCAATGACTCGCACCCAATCCCGCCGCATAGGCGCACGATCCCTCATGGTCCTCGCCGCCTGCCTTCTTCCTCTCACCCTCGCCGCCAGGGCGCAGGACAACAACTCCTCAAGCCCGTTGCCAGCGGCCGCAAAGCCGAATCCCTGCGTCGCGATGATCAACGCCCCCACCGAGACACGCACCTTCTACCTCACCAATGTGAACCAGCAGATTCAAGGCACTGAGGTTATGGTTGCCATCCGCAATTTGCTCTGCCCAACCGTAAAGATCTATTACGTCGATTCACAAAAAGCCATCATCATCGAAGCTCCGCTCGCTCAGCTTAACCTCGCCGACAAGATCATCCATGACCTCGACCGCGCAATCAGGACCTACCGCGTTACCTACACCCTCACAGAACTTGAAGCCGGCAAAACTCTTAGCACCGAACACTATTCCATGCTGCTCGGCGACGGAGAGCACACCAGCATGAAGGAAGGAAACAAGATTCCAATCGCCACGGGCACTTATTCGAACGGCGCTGCCGCCACATCTCCTAGCTCCGAGGTGCAAACCCAGTTCACCTACCTCGACATCGGCATGAGCTTCGACGCCACCATCGCAGTGTCAGGCAATGGTGTCCGCCTGCGGTCGAAGGTCGAGGATTCGAGTCTGGACCAGCCCGTCACCATCGCCGGCGTCACCGAGCCAGTCGTGCGCCAGTCCGTCCTCGACGGCACGTCCGTCCTCACCCTGGACAAACCCTTCATGCTCGGCACCATCGACATCCCCAATACCGCCCGCCACATGGACATCGCCGTGCTCATCGAACAAATCAAGTAACCCCCTTCTCCAAAGCCTCACGGTCGCGCAGCCCCACCGCGCAGCCGTGAGGTCCTTTTTACCCTTGCCATTAGCCACCCAGACCCCGTCATCTCGACCGAAGTGGAGAGACCCCTGTATTGGCACTTGCCCTTGCCTTTCGTTCTGTCATCCCCTTCGGAAATCTACTGCCGCCGTCCATGGTTCTACGTCGCGAAACTTGGCAAACTTGGCGCCCTCCGCGTCAAAGCCCTTGCCTTTTTTCTGTAATTCCCTCCGGGACCTGCTTCTGCCCTTGCCTTTCTTTCTGTCATTCCGAGCGGAGCGAGGAACCTGCTTCCAGCGCTCGCGAAGCGTGCGCCCCACCCCACCAAAATAAATTCACCGAATCACCCTCGAAAACACCCCAAAATCCGCATGTCAACCCCCCACCACCCACCAAACCTCGCCAAACCCTTGCTGCCACAGCCGATTTCTCTTTCCGCAACTTGGCATAGTTACCCCCACCGACGGCCTACAATTGAATAAGTCCCCCAACATCCTCCGTCCCCCCACACCATCAGGCGGGCTAAGTTCTTTCGATGAGGGTACTTTTGCCCTTAACCCAAGTGATTGCACTACTTTACAGGTAGCTCCCAAGGGCACTTGCCAGGCTAACCAATGTGTTTTGTGAGACTTACAGAGAAGGTATGACCGGGTGGGGGGAGGGGGGGCACCCCCATCCGCATACAATCGACCTATGGACCGCATCTACCTCGACGCCAACGCCACCACCTCCGTCCTTCCCGAGGTGGTCGAGGCCATGCGTCCCTTCTGGTCCGAAACCTTCGGTAATCCCAGCTCCGCACACCACGCCGGCCAGCGCGCCCGCTCCGCCGTCGACCACGCCCGCACCTCCATCGCCCGCCTCCTCGGCTGTTCCGCGAAAGAAATCGTCTTCACCTCCGGCGGCACCGAGAGCGACAACCTGGCACTAGACGGCGTCCTGACCCCCTACCTCGACAAGCGCCAGCCCGCCCACCTCCTCACCACCGAAATCGAGCACCACGCCGTCCTCTATACCGCGCAGGCCCTCCGCCGCCGCGGCGCCGAGGTCACCTATCTCGCTCCCACCAGCAACGGCATCATCGACCCCGAAGCCTTCGAAGCGGCTCTGCGCCCCGACACCGAGCTGGTCTCCATCATGTTCGCCAATAACGAAACCGGAGCCATCCAGCCCATCGGCAAGCTAGCCCGCATCGCCAAGGCCTACAACCCGGCGATCCTCTTCCACACCGACGCGGTACAGGCCGCCGGCAAGCTCTCCATCGACCTCACCGGCGCGCTAAAGAACGTCGACCTGCTCAGCATCTCCGGACACAAAATGTACGCCCCGCAAGGCACGGGCATCCTCTTCGTCCGCAGTGGCGTCCACGTCGCGCCGCTACTCCACGGAGGCCCACAGGAGCGCCAGCGCCGCGCCGGCACAGAAAACGTCCCAGGCATCGTAGCCCTCGGCCGCGCCGCCGAACTCGCCCAGTCGTGGCTAGCCTCCGACGCGCCCGGCGAGCTAGCAGCCCTCCGCGACAAGCTCGAGGCAGGCCTGCTCGCCGCCGTCCCCAACACCCACGTCAACGGCTCAACCGAACACCGCTCCCCCAACACCACCAACCTCCGCTTCGACAACGTCGACGCCGAAGCCCTACTCATCGCGCTCGACATGCAAGGCATCGCCGCCAGCTTCGGCGCCGCCTGCCAATCCGGAGCCACCGAGCCCTCACACGTCCTGCTCGCCATGGGCCTCAGCCCCGCCGAAGCCCGCTCCAGCCTGCGCCTCTCCCTCTCCCGCCTCACCACCGCAGCAGAGATCGACCGCGCCCTCGCGATCATCCCCGCCGCGGTAGCCCGCCTGCGCTCCCTCGCATAAAAAGTAACGCCGCCCCATCAAGGAGCGGCGCGCCAGCCTTTCAATACTTACTGCCCTACAGGTACCAGGGAATATTCACGACCACGATCCGCTGGTTTCCCTTCAGCAGCAGCAACAGCTTCAGCAGCTGCACACGTTGTCCATGCAGCAGGTTCTCCCACCAATGCCGCACCACCAACTCGGGCAGCAGCACGGCGATCTTCCGCCCGGGAAAGTCCTCCTCCAGCTTCAGCACATAATCCATTAGCGGCGACAGAATCGTGCGGAAGCTGCTCTTCACCGTCACCAGCTCCGGCTCGGCCATGTGGCTCGCGCGCACCGGGATCAGCACCATCTCTTCCCATACCTTGCCCAGCGTGTCCGAGTCATCCGAGTCCACGTGCACCACCTTCACCATCGGACTCATCAGCATCCCAAATCGCATCGCCTTCTCGGTCACCTTGTCCCAATTTGCCATCGGGATCACAACGATCGGAGGTTCGAGACCGGTCAGCCGCAGCGGCGTCGGATCAATCGTCTCCGCACGCACCCTCGTGTAATGCCGCTTCACGGCCATCATCAGCCAGATCAGGATCGGCACCAGGAGAGCCGTCACCCACGCGCCCTCGAGGAACTTCGAGAACAGCAAGACGCATAACGTCACGCCCGTGGCCGTAGCTCCCAGCCCGTTGACAAACATCTTGATCAGCCGATGTGGAGCGTCCATCGTCTTATGCCAGTGCATCACCATTCCGGCCTGGCTCAACGTAAAGGCCAGGAACGCGCCAATGGCATAGAGCGGAATCAGGGAGTCGGTTACGCCCCTGAAGATGATCAGGATCAGCGCTGTCAGCCCGGTCAACGCATAGATGCCATGCGAGAACAGCAGCCGGCGACCGCGCAGCAGGAAAACGTGCGGCAGATAATCCTTGCCGGCAATGGCGCGCGCCATGCGTGGAAAATCCGCAAACGCGGTATTCGCGCTGAACGAAAGTGCTGCAAGCACGGAACCCATGGTCAGGAAGTAAAACCACTGCCGGCCAAACACTGCGGCCACTTCAATCGAGAGAACGCTCTGATAGGTCGTGGCGTTCGGATCCATGGCCGTCACGCCATACGCCCGCGCCACGTAGCTCAGGCCAAAGAGCAGGATGATCAGGATCCCGATAATCACCGTCAGGGTGATGTTGGCATTTTTGCTGCGCGGTTCCTTGAAAGCCGTCACACCATTCGATACCGCCTCGACACCCGTCATGGCAGCGCATCCACTCGAGAACGCCTTGAGCAGCAGGTACAACAACAACCATCCCGCCAGCTTGGTCGTCGGGTTGTCGACAGGCGGTGGCGGCATCGAGTGCGCTATCGGATGACCGTGCGTGCTAAGCGCCTCGAACACGCCCACCCCGATCGTCGTCAGCAGCGTTCCCACAAACAGAATTGTCGGCACCAGAAAGACGAAGCCGGTCTCCTTCACGCCGCGCATGTTCACCAGCGCGATGGCCGCCAGGATGACCAGGCACATCCCCATCTGGTGCTGATGCAGTTGCGGCCCGTACTTGGTCTCCTGGAACGCGCTCACCAGCGCGGTTACGCCGGCTGAGATGCCTACCGCTGCTGTCAGCACGTAGTCGATCATCAGCGCCGCCGCTGCAAACAGCCCTGCCCGATCACCCAGGTTTTCGCTTGCCACCGTGAACGACCCACCGCCGTTCGGATACGCCACAATCGTCTGCCGATAGCTGAAATAAAGGATGGTCAGGAGTGTAAGAATCAGTCCAAAGATCGGCAGCAGATAGTGCTGAACTCCCCAGATCCCCAGTGGAATCAGCAGCGTCATTGCTGCCTCAGGCCCGTATGCTGCGCTCGTCAGACCATCCAGACCGAAAATCGGAATTCCCACCGCTGGACTAATCTGAGCGCTATGCGCCTCATCGGACGCCAACGGCCTGCCAAACATTACATCAAAAAGCTTCATAAACCTCGCAAAATATCGCGCGGACCTGCCGCGGCTGGCCGCTGTTCGAACACGGCGCACCGTTAGATATCCTACGACACTTCTGTCAATCCCCCCGAGGCGATTTTCGATACTTCCCGATCTTTCTTCTATGGTTCCCTTATCCGCTGGTTAGCTTCATCCCATAAAACCTGTCGATAATTTAGACAAATCCAAACAGTTCATGACCTGCCGACCGCTAACGGCCTTTCTCCCATGCGGCAGCGTCTACTAACCCGCTTCCGGTCCTCCGATTCAAGCTGCTAGATATTGACGCCTTTCAGGTAGGCAAAGCTCGCCGCCATGCTCTCCATCACCGGGCCGGAGGTCTCATCCTGGTCCAGATACGCATACCGTATCCCCTGCCACTTGGCCTGCATCAGCAGCTTTGGCCAGTCGATCGAGCCTTTCCCTAACTCCGTGAAGTGCTGCCCTTCCGGTCCCGTCGTAAATCCAGTCGGCGCTCCCGCCGTCCGGTCCTTCAGATGAATCAGCTTGATCCGATTCTTGTACGTCTTCATCACCACGCCGGGATTCTGGCCTGCCTGCACAAGCCAATAGATATCCAGCTCGAGGTTCACCAGCGTTGGATCACTGGCTTGCATCAGCGTTTGCCAGCCGGTGATTCCGTTTTCCTGCACCTTGAACTCGTAGCAATGGTTGTGAAACGCGAACTTCATCCCCGCCTGGTTCACCTTCAGACCCCACGCATTGAAGTCCGCCGCAGCCTTCTCAAACCCCGCAGTCGAGGTCTTTTGATCCTCCGGCAGCATCGGGCAAACCATGTATTTCACCCCCAGCTGCTTCGCGTAATCAATCTTGTCTTCAAACCCGGCATAGTCGAAGTGTGCCGACACCAGCCCCAGCCCCGAATCGTCCACAATCTTTTTCAGCTCCGTCGCCGGATGGTCATACACCACCGGATACAACTCGATCTGCGTGAAGCCAATCTGCTGGATCGCCTTGAGTACCCCCGCAAGATCCTTCGGCGCCTGTCGCCGAACCATGTAAATCTGCACGCCATAGTTCAGGTTGCCCGGGTCCTGCCCTGCGAATGCATTGCGTGGAAGGCTGATTACACATCCCGCAGCCATCGCGGTCCTCTGTAGAAAATCACGGCGCGTCGTCATCGTACGTCTGCCTCTCTCTCTCTGTTGGCATGATTCAGGGCTCAAGACGTCCACTCGCGTGCCGAGGCCTAGAGAGCATTCAAGTCCTCAAGCCACAGCACGCACCGTGACCGTCATCACCCAACGCGAAACTCTAGTCCGGCTTTCCCCTGCAGGTCAAACCCACGCATTGACCTTCTCAATACATCCCACCGCTCAAAAGTGGTACACCACATCCGTCGCCACCGTGAACTGGTTCCTGCGCGTCCCCACGTCATACGCAGTGTTGTCCCACGCATGGTCAAACCGAATCTCCGGCCGTATCTGCACCGTCGTCCCTATCCAGTGATTCCACGAGAACGTCTCCTCGCTGTATTTCCCTGCATACCCTGTTCGCTGCCCTTTCTTGTCGTCCAGAAAATCCGTCCGAAGCGACAGATAATCGTGCGTCCCAAGCTCCTTGTTGATGTAGTTCACTGCCGCCCACTCCGGCGCAATGCACCTCACCTCGCCCAGCGCGCAGTTCGCTCCATTCGTTCCCTTCTCCGGAACGATCGGCGGCAGCCCACCCACTCCATGCACACTCGGCACGTCCGTCTGGTACATCGCGTATGCCTCAGTCGCCATGTGCCAGCTCTTATTGAACTTGTGATACCAGGTGCCGTCGTACATCTGCAGATTGTTGTACGCATACGTCCCGTTGTTGATCCCATTCGCGCACAAGTAGAAGTTGTCGTTCACGCTCTTCGTCGTGTAGTCCACGCACCCCGTAAACGACGGCTTCGCATCCGGCGTCCACGGCGCCACATCATGGCTCGCCGAGATCTCGCCCTGCACCGTCCACTGATCATTCAACCGCACCGTAGCAATCGCCCCCGTATCCGTAAACGGGTCCACCGAGTACAGCAGCGAGTGGCTGAACATGTAGTTATTCGGCGTTAGCTGCGCTTCAATCCCCGGCACCGAGATAAATCGCCCCACGCGTAGATTCATCCCCTGGGCCACATGCGGAAAGTACACATCCACATACTCGAGCACCGGATCAAACCCATACTGATGATCATGATCGAGCAGTTGAAAGCTCAAGTATCCTAGGTCCGTCGTCGACCGATAATCCGTCCCAAAAAACGACGTCAGATGAAATCCCCAATCAACATGGTCCCGCTGCACGCTGTCCGGCAGCCGCCCCACGTACACCACCACCTGCTGCAGCTCCAGCCGATTCGAATAAATGTCGTTCGTCTCCGGCGCGTTTCGATCGCGCGACGTACTCAGATTCACGCCCGGCGACACCCAGCCATAAATCTTCGTGCGCCCCTTCGCGCCATTGATCGCGGTCTGCAGCGGATACACATTCCCGTCCGACTCCCCAATCGTCGGCGACCCTCCATACGACCAGTCCGCGCTCGGAAACGGCGGGGAATCCAGTGGCGATGGCAACCCGCGCCTCGGAGCCGCCGGCGCCGCAGCGGCAGCCTTCGCAGCCGATCCATTCCAGTCATCCCGATAGAAATCTCCCCACCGCTTCCAGACACCCTTCGCCTCAGCCGGGCTCGCTGCCTGAGGCTTGGCCGGCGGTACGGGTGCATCCGGCAAGTGCTGTGCCCCCGCGTACGTCGCCGCCCCTAAGATCGCCGCTAAGAACCACCCCACCTTCATTCACTTCTCCGATCACTTTCGTCTGCCTATCCATCCTAAGGCGGACCATCGAGTGTCGGCGCCTGCACCTCGACAAATCGCCCATCGGGGAGCCGAACAACGGTCGGCGCATACGTGCCCAGCAGCTTGCGCGTCCACCAGACTCCCTGCGTCCGCTTCTCTTCCGGCGTGCTGAACCAGTACTGCCACAACACCGCCCTCACGAACTTCGGAGGCTGCGCAGCAAACGGGTCGCCACGAAACAACCCCAGCACATCTTTATCGCCCTCCAGCAGCCGCTCCTCCGTCAACGGCACGATCAGCGCACTCTGCCACGTCGTCAGCGACGCGAACCACAGGTTCCAATCAAAGCGCGGCTGATACGGCGCATAGATCCTCGGTCGCTCCGACACATCCTGCGGCTTGAATCGAAACGTGTACGGCGTCCACGTCTTCCCATCATTCGACCCCTGAAACTCAATCTCATACCGATGCGGCGTCATTACGGCGAACAATCCATACTGATTCGCAATCCGCAGCGGCTCCAGTGCAGCCACCGGCGAGCTCGGCAGCGGTGCCCCCCTCCAAAACATCCACACCAGCTCGACCGTCGTCGCATACGCAATCCACGTCAGCAGCACTGCCGCCACAGCGACACCCAACCCCGACAATCCCTTCAGCGGCTTGGCATCCGCAACCGCGCGCTCACTCTTAATCTCCATGCCAGGCCGCCACCGCGCCGGAACAAACCGCCGCAGTGTCCCATCATCCAGCAGCAACACGGCCAGCACCAGCACCAGGTAATTCAGAAACGCATAGTTCGCGGTAGCAATCACCACCGCCTGCCACACCGTCACGATGCAGAAGCAAGCAATCCTCCACCGCCGCGGCAGAAACGCCATCCACACCAACACAAGCTCCATGCCCAGCGTCGCACCTGCGGTCGCCTTCTGAAACCACAGCGGCAGATGCTGCAGATACCATCCAATCCACGTTGGCAGCGGCCCATTCTGGTAGTACTCGTACATCGCGGTCAGGTTGCGCCAGGTAGGATCGCCGCTCAACAGCTTCACCGCGCCCGACTCAAAGTAAATCCGAAACCACTCCCACAGCAGCAGCAACCACGCCGCGCGAATCGCCAGGCTCTTTCTTCCCCACCCCGGCCACCAACCTCCCGGCGCCACAAACAGCGACAGAAACCCCGCCTCCAACAACATTCCATCCGACTGGTACTGCCCAAAGTCCTGCGACACCGCAATGAAACTAAGGAAGCAAACGAAGCAAACCGCCAGCGAAATCCGCGGCGCCACATTCGCCACCACCAGCACGGACGCCACCAGCCCCACCCATACCAGCGCCATCAGCGCATGATTCCCACTGCCCCACCACAGCACGGTCGGCGCATACCAAAGCCGCAACCCGCCCAGCGTCCGCACCTTCTCCAGGTACTCTCCCGCCGGCAGAATCCCCTGCGCCCCAATCATTCCGCGAATCTGAAACGCCAGCGCCAGGAACGCCGAAAAATAGATCGCCCCCATCGCACGTAAGAACAACCAGCGCGCAATCAGCTGATCCGTCGCACCCTCTTGCCGATCGAAAAGATACCGAAGCCACCGCTTAACTCCGCGCATGCTCTCCACCTCACCTTCGACATCAGCCGCCCAACCCGCTCTACTGCTGCGTCCCAAGCGTGCTCGGCTTCTTCAGCATCGCAATCGCGTCGCGATACCCCAGATCCGGCGGCACGGGCGAAAAGTCGCTCGCCAATTCATTAATCCTGATGTTCACGGTCTTCACCAGCAACGCCTTCCCACTAAGATTCATCTTCAGCACTGTGGGCTGCCACTCCTGCGCATCGGCCGCAAACTCCTGCTGCAGCTCCAGCGTTCCACCCTCATTCAGCCGCCCCAATATTCCAAACCCGACGCTTACCTCCCTCACCAGGTGAGCGTCGAGCCGCACCAGCCGCTGCTGCGACTCTTCGATCCACACCTCGCCCGCAAACCCCCGCAGCACCTCCGCCTCAATGTTCGGCGTCTCAAATTTTGGATTCGGCGTGAAGCTCAACCGATAACACTGGACCGCGCCACAACTCACCATCCCTTCCAGCTTGTAAACCTCCGAGTCCGGTAGCATGCCCACCAGCTGATCGATGCGCGCAGCATCTTTCTGCTCGCTCCTGCGCCGCCGCTCCTGCATCTCCGGATGCGCGAGCAGCGAATCCAGCCGGTTCATCTCCGTTTGCTCCTGCTCAGCGGTCAACGGCCGACCATTGATCGCGACCAGACGAGCCACGTCGCCATCTTTGGTCTCGATGATCTCCTTGGTCGTCTCATGATTTCCGTCCGTCTTGCGCAGCACATACCGCACCGGTCGATGGCTCTTCTCTTCCTCCAGCCGCAACTGCACCGCCCGCCGCACCAACGCCACCGGGTTTACCGACACGGACGCCGTCACCTGCGCCGCCGCGCTCCCTGTAAACACGCTCGCCACCAGCGCCACCGCCGCGCAACTCGCCACACCCCTGCACCCGGCCCAACGGTCACTATCCATCTTCGACACGATCACCAACTCGAAACCATCCAGCCTCAACAATACCTGTTTCCACGCCACTCCATGATTTGACGAACGAATCCTCGCGTTGGCAACAGGCCATCGCAAACCAACCGTCTTACGTGCCGTCCGTCCTCTCATCCCTTTATCGTCAGCGTTGCAACCGAGTCCGGCGGAAGCTCGACCATCACCGCTCGCGCCCCTACCTGCACCTGGACTCGCTGCGCATGCGGCAGCTCATTGCGCACCAGCAGCACACTCGTCCCATCCGGATTTAAAAACCCCAGCGCGTCATCGCACGTACCCGACACCTCCACCAGCCGCGCACCCACGTCTACAAAGTGCGTCAGGTGCTTCAACAGATAGTAATCGTGGTTATAGCGAAACGTCTTCGCCGCCTCATCCACGCTCACCAAAGAGTTCTGATTCCAACCCCAGGTGCTCATCCCTCCCGCGGGCGTCGAGATATTCCAGTACATATACCCGCACGCACCATTGCGGAAATAATCCTTCATCAGTTGCCAGCAGTATCCCGTATAGCTCCAGCTATTCGACCCATCGCCGCACTCCTGCTCCGACTGAAAGATTGGCAGCTCCGGATACTCGCGATGGATCGCCGGCAGCGCATTCTTGCCCGCCCATTGCACGCCCACGCCCTTCACCCACTGCGCCGCTTGCTTGTCATTCATCACCGCTTCCAGCAGCTTCGGATTGCCACGCTCCAGCGTTCCGAAGAACACATCCACATCGATCTTCTTCATCTCCGGCCCGAGATACCGCAGAAACGCAGCCAGCCCCTGCGGCGTCCACGTGCAGCTCGGAAAATTCTGCGCCGAATTAAATTCATTCTGCGGCATCACCATCCCGACGTGAATCCCTTCCGCCCCATACGCCTCCACAAACTTCGCAAAGTACCGCGCATACGTCTCGAGGTATTGCAGCTCCAGGCGAAACATATCCTCGCCCTCCTGCCCCACCTGGTCCGGACGAATCCCATTCTCCTTCAGCCCCGGCCGCGCCTTGGCCTCCGCATAAAAGTTATTCCGTTTCATCCAACTAGGTGGCGACCACGGCGAAGCCCACAGCCGCAGCTTCGGCTGCTTCTTCAGCGCTGCCTGGATAAACGGCACCAGCGTCCCGCGATCATGCTCGATGCTGAAGTGCTTCAGCTCAAAATCCCCCGACGTCTCGGCATACGAGTACGCCTCCGTCGCGTAGTCATTCGCCCCAATCGGCATGCGGCAATACGTAAATCGAGCCCCCGCCTGCGGATCGAACAGCTCATGCATCACGCTTTCGCGATCCTCCGCGCTCAACGCGCTCAGCGACGTCCATCCCAGCTCGTTGAAGCATCCGCCAAACCCCTGCATCGGCCGCCCCACCGCCTCCCCCACGTTCAGATTCAGCAGGTCCCATCCAAACGCCGGCTTGAACAGCAATCCCTTTTGCCACGCACTGTCCGCAGTCGTCGTCACCAGCCGAATCCCCTCATCGTCCAACGGCTGAGGCGCCGGCATCTGCTGCGCCGCCGCAAACTTCCCCACCGCGCCCATCGCCACAGCGCCCATCCCAACCCTCGCCCCCGTCCTCATCACCTCTCGTCGACTCCAGTTCTTCGCCCGCATCGCCTCGCGCCTCCGTCAACCCCTAAACACTATAGCCATCCGACCCATCCCCACGCGCTAAACTATCTCCATGTCGACCCTCGCCACCATCCCCGTCACCACCATCGCCGGCTCCCCCGCCACCCTCGCCGACTACTCCAGCAAAGTTCTCCTCATCGTGAACGTCGCCAGCAAGTGCGGCCTCACCCCGCAGTACACCGCGCTCGAGGCCCTCTACCAGAAGTACAAAGATCGCGGCCTCGTCATCCTCGGCTTTCCCGCCAACGACTTCGCCGGACAGGAACCCGGCTCCGATCAGGAGATCGCTAAGTTCTGCTCCATCGACTACCCCGTCACCTTCCCGCTCTTCTCCAAGATCCCCGTCACCGGCCCGGACAAGCATCCGCTCTACGCCGCGCTCATCGCCGCCGCACCCACACACATCCCCCATGGCCCGTGGCGCGAAAACCTCACCAACTACTCGGCCAAGAACGGCTTTCCCCCACCCAACGAACTCCCCGAGCTCCTCTGGAACTTCGAAAAATTCCTCGTCGGCCGCGACGGCAACGTCCTCGCCCGCTTCGCCCCCGACACCCCGCCCGACGACCCCAAGATCACCACTGCCATCGAGCAGGCCCTCGCCTAGCACTCACCTCTAGCAAGAATGAGCATGCAAACAGCCCTCCCTAATCCAGGAGGGCTGCCTCATTCGATTGGGGCGACATTACCCCTTGGGGGTCAAGGTTGAGACTTCCACGGTCTCGACTTTCTCCCGCATCCCTTTGGGCAATGCGCTCGTATCAATCTTTGCGTCTTTCAACTCATCAGGCGGTGCAGTATTAACGTGCTTCTCGATCAGTTCAGCATCGAGGGCTTCTTCAGCATCAGGGCGGTTGGTAATATTCTCTTTCATCTTCACTTCCTCAGGAATCGGCTCGAAGTTCGTTTCGGATTGACCCAACACCCACTTGACTGGACCACAAGAAAATCGTGACTCCATAGTTAGACGCCCATTCGCCCTCCCGTGAGCTTTAACTTTCGCCGTCCGCACAGAACGACTGCCTGGGCCTGGTCCCAGACTGGCGGCGGCGATCTTAACCCTCGCCGTCCGCGCAGGACCCCGCGTCTTCTGGTGCCCTCATCGCGTATCCTTTCTATACCTGAATTAGAGAGGCTTCCCACACGATGCTCCGTACGCCGTTGCTCCTCACCGCCGCAATCGCCCTCACCGTTCCAGCCTTCAGCCAGACCCCCATCCGCATCACCGCCGACATCACCGAAGCTCCCCGCAAGCTCTACCACGCGGAGATCGATCTCCCCGTCAAACCCGGTCCCGCGACCTTCATCACACCAGAGTGGATACCCGGCAACCATCGCCCCACCGGCCCCGTCTCCGACATCACAGGCGTCGCCTTCAGCGTCGACGGCAAGCCCATCTACTGGCGTCGCGACGATCAGAATCTCTACGAGTACCACGTCGAAGTCCCCAAGGGCGTCACCACCCTCCACGCCCATCTCGACTGCATCGTCACTTCACGCGCCGACGACAAAATCGCCGTCCTCGAGTGGGAAAAGCTCATGCTCTATCCCGCCAACATCCCCGTCCGCGATATCGCCATCCAACCCAGCGTGACCGTCCCCGCCGGCTGGGGCATCGGCACCGCGCTCACCCCCGCAAGCGCCTACGACCCCAACGCCAAGGTAGGCGGCACCACCCAGTTTCAGCCCACCACCGTCGAGCAGCTTGAAGACTCCCCCGTCATCGCCGGCGAGAACTTCCACGAGTTCGCCCTGGCTCCCGAGATCTCGCCCAAGCACTACATCGATGTAGTCTCCGACGAGCCCGACGATTCCAACCTCCGCCCCCAACTCCTCGACGAAATCTCCAACCTCGTCCGCGAGACCGGCGCTGCCTACGACTCGCGCCACTACCACGTCTACCACTTCCTCCTCACCCTCTCCGACCTCACCGGCGGTGAGGGTCTAGAGCACGGCCAGTCTTCCGACAACGGTGTAGGAGAGAAAGGGTTCGAGTCGCAGAAGGGACAGCTCGGCGAATCCGACCTCCTCTCCCACGAATTCACTCACTCCTGGAACGGAAAATACCGCCGCCCCTACAACCTCTACCAGGACGACTTCTCCAAGATGCAGCAAGGCTCCCTGCTCTGGGTCTATGAGGGCATGACGCAGTACCTCGGCAACGTCCTCGCCGCGCGCTCCGGCCTCAAATCCCAGGCCGCCTACCGCGACATGCTCGCCTTCTCCGCCGCGCAGCTCGACTACAAGTCCGGCCGCGAGTGGCGTCCCACCGAAGACACCGCCATCGCCGCCAGTATCCTCCGCTCCGAAGGTCCCGCCTGGTCCAACTGGCGTCGCGGTCAGGACTACTACCAGGAGGGCGAGCTCTTCTGGCTCGACGCCGACACCAAGATCCGCGAGCTCACCAACGACCAGAAGTCCCTCACCGACTTCCTCCACATCTTCCTCGGCAAAGGCGGCAACACCGGCCCGCTCATCGTCACTTACAACCGCGACGAGCTAGTCGCCGACCTCAACACCGTCGTCAAGTATGACTGGGCCACCTTCATCCACGACCACGTCGACGTTGTGAATCCGCACGCCGACTTCGACGGCATCACCCGCGGCGGCTACAAGATCGTCTACCAGGATCACCCCTCCGACAGCCTCTCCGCTCTCATGCACAGCGGCAGTCGTCGCGGCGGCGGCGCCGGTCCCTTCGTCTGGTACTCGCTCGGCCTACAACTCGGCGCCGACGGCACCATCTACGACGTTCGCTGGGGCAGTCCCGCCGACAAAGCCAAGCTCGCTCCCGGCCAGAAGCTGATTGCCGTCAACGGCCTCGTCTTCTCTACAGAAGCCGTCCACCAGGCCCTCGTCGCCACGAAGACCGGTGGCCCGCAAAGCTCGGAACCCATCCACTTCCTCGTGCAGTCTGAGCAGTACATCAACCCTGTCAACGTCGACTACCACGACGGCGAACGCTACCCCACCATGGTTCGCGTAGACGGCACCAAGGACTATCTCGACGAGATCACCAACCCGCTCGCCAAGCATCCCGCACCGCCGCCAACCGACACCAAGGAAGACAAAACCAACTAGCTTCGCCACGCAACAACGGGGCGCGAAGGCAATCCCTTCGCGCCCTTCTTCGTGCTCCCACGACGACCGTCATCTCGACCGAAGCATGACGGCCTCATCGTCATGCCCAGTGGAGAGACCCCTGCATTTCAAAGCCCTCCACCGAGCCACAACTCCACGCCCGCGCGATGCTATCCTTCGCTATGGCCCCACCACCAGGAACCACCCGCCGTGAAATCGAACTCGATTTCATTCGCGGAATCGCCATCCTGATGGTGCTCATCTTCCACTACCGCCCCCACAATCTCCTCATCACCTCGCCCATCCTCAACCGCATCCAGGGCTTTGGCTGGACTGGCGTCGACGTCTTCTTCGTCCTCAGCGGCTTCCTCGTCGGCGGCCTCCTCATGAAGGAGTGGCAGCG
Organism: Granulicella sp. L46; assembly: GCF_009765785.1. Classification (GTDB taxonomy): domain Bacteria; phylum Acidobacteriota; class Terriglobia; order Terriglobales; family Acidobacteriaceae; genus Granulicella. The sequence continues at coordinate 96,533 of NZ_LMUT01000018.1, read as the reverse complement.
CACCGGCAGCGTAGACTCGCCGCGCTTCCTCAAGCGCCGTGCCTTCAAAATCTGGCCCGGCTATTACGCCTTCCTTCTAGTCGCCACGCTCTTCCACGTCCGCCCCCTCAGCAGCTTCTTCTGGCAGAACCTTCTCAACATCCAGAACTACATTCCCTCCAGCCTCGCGCACACCTGGAGCCTCGCTGTTGAAGAGCAGTTCTACCTCGCGCTCGCCGCCCTCCTCGCACTCTGGACCGCGCGCCACTGGAAGCCCACAACCCTCCTCACCACCTGCATCACGCTCGCTCTCTCCATCGAAGCCCTGCGCGCCATCCTCTCCGCGCACGCACAACCGGTCTACTTCTACACCCACACCCGCCTAGACGGCTTACTCCTCGGCGTAGCCCTCGCCGCCATCCACACCTTCTGGCCCGAGTGGTTCCAGAAGCTCCAGCAACAGCGCCTCCTCCTCCTCACCATCGTCGCCATAGGTCTCTGGCGTCTCTACGTCGACAGCGACGCCTATCCCGAACCCGACGCCCTCACCTCGCCCTTCCTCATCACCTTCGTCGACTACGCCGCCGCCGCCCTCCTCCTCCTTCTCTACCGCCGCAGGCCCACGCACACCAGCCCCTACCGCCTCATCGCCCGCATCGGCATCTACTCCTACGGCATCTACCTCTGGCACGTCAGCGTCGAGCGCCCCGTCAACTGGGCCGTCGACCACGTCCCCCACTCCCTCGCCGCCGCCACCTCCACGCTGCTTCCCTACATCCTCGCCATCCCGTTAGGCATCCTCGCCACCAAGCTCATCGAGTTCCCCTTCCTCCGCCTGCGCCAGCGCCTAGTCCCCTCCCGTACCCCCGAGCCCCAAATCCCCGAACCCCAACCCACCGCCCAAATCCCCGTAAGCTAAAATCATCCGCATCGCCGCACCCCGGAGCCCCCATGTTCAAGCCGCTTATCGCAGCTGCCCTCCTCGCCGCCACTGCCGCTACTGCGCAGACCATGTCAGCGCCCGCAAGCACGCCCGCACCCGCGCCCGCCTACACCGGCACGCCCGGCGACTACATCGCGCACGACTTCCACTTCGGCAGTGGCGAAACCCTCCCCCAACTCAAACTCCACTACCTCACTCTCGGCGCGCCCCACCGCGATACCAGCGGCCACGTCGACAACGCCGTCCTCCTACTCCACGGCACCGGCGGCGATGCCCACTCGCTCTTCAACCCCAACTTCTCCAAGATCCTCTTCGGCCCCGGCCAACCCCTCGACATCACAAAATACTTCCTCATCTTTCCCGACGACATCGGCCACGGCGAATCCTCCAAACCCTCCGACGGCCTGCGCATGAAGTTCCCGCAATATGACTACGACGACATGGTTCGCTCCCAACACCAGATGCTCCTCGAAGGCCTCCACGTCGACCACCTCCGCCTCATCCTCGGCACCTCCATGGGCTGTATGCAAAGCTTCGTCTGGGGTGAAGCCTATCCCGAATTCGCCGACGCCCTCATGCCCCTCGCCTGCCTCCCCGTTCCACTCGCCGGCCGCAATCGCATGATGCGCTACATGGCCATAGAAAACATCGAGCGCGACCCCGCCTGGAAAGACGGCAACTACACCACCGAACCCACCGAAGGCCTGCGCACCGCCAACGAGATGCTGCTCATCATGGGCTCCGCGCCCCTCGTCATGCAGACCAACTTCCCCACCCGCCAGCAGGCCGAAGCCTACGTCGACAACTATCTCGCCCGCACCGTCGCCACAACCGACGCCAACAACCTCATCTACTACGTCAACGCCAGCCGTAACTACGACCCCAGCCCCCACCTCGACCGCATCAAAGTCCCCGTCATGTACATCAACTCCGCCGACGACTTCATCAACCCTCCCGAGCTAGGCATCGCGGAAAAAATGGTCCACCAAATGCCGAACGCCAAATTCGTCCTCATCCCCATCTCCGACAAAACCCGCGGCCACGGCACCCACACCATGGCCGCCATCTGGCAGAACTACCTCGTCCAACTCCTCAACGAGTCCGCGCCGAAGCACTAGCGCTCAACCTGTCCGCGTACTTGCGCGAAGCCACTTGATCGAGCTCTTGAAATACGAGCGGACGCTCGTTGCCAGAAACCTCGACCATTCAGGATCATCTTCGCCGCGTTCTATCGCAAATCTGGCAAGTGCGTATCCCCAAACGCGCTCTGGAAGATACCCCAGCCTTTGCGCAGACCATCCTTCCGAATCCGTGCTTGTATATTGCGAAAACTGAAAGGCTGCGTTCGCGTTGAAGATTCCGAAGCCAAGAAACACGGTCAATAAATCGTTGAGTGGCTCCATGTCCTCAGCCTCCCGATCGACCAGTCCCCCTCCAAGCAAAATGACGTGGCCGAGTTCATGTGCAAGAACCGCAACCAAAGCTACCGGGTCGCGAAGCTGACGCTGATGAACCGCCACCAACTTCTTTTGATTAGGTGGCTCGACATAGACGCCACCCGGCGACGAACTCCTATGCGCAGCAAAGGGAATCGATTCCAGCGTTGACTCCGCAGAGTCCGAAAACACCTGGAGTTCGACGCTGTCCGGGTCAACACCCATGCACCCTGCCACCCGCAAAAACATGAGTTGCAACGCTGCTTCCGATCCATCAAACCGATCCGGGAAGTCCTCCGCCGTCGGTCGCATCACGCGAGCCTCCAGCATCCACCTCCGCCCCAATATTCGAGACAAGCGTTCGAACCCTTCATCTACCCAAAGCCGATCGTCTTCACTGACAGGCGCCTTCGCTGCTCGGCCAAACATAGCGTCCGTTATACCATTGCGCCTCGCATTAGATTCGATTAGCCAACCCTACTCAGCATCGGAAGAAACAAGCCGCACAGCCAACTCCTCGATCACACGCAATTTCTCCGCAAGCGAGGCCTTACCTTCGACCAACCCGGCCATCGCACGACCCACCAACAACACCACCGGCGCCGGCCCACACTCCATCTCGTCCAATCCATCCAGCCGAGCAGCCACAAAACTCTGCCGCGCCGTCGCCGCATGCGAGATCGCGCAGCACGCCACATCCTCCGCCACCCCCGCCTCCCGCAACTCCCGCGCAATCCTCCCAAGGTCCCGCCCCGGCATATACACCACCAGCGTCGCATCGTCCGGCAGCCTCCCACTCCATATCGGCGCCGAGTCTTTCCCGTCCGCATGATGTCCCGTGCAGAAGATCAACTTGCTCGCACTCCTCCGATCCGTAAGCGGCAACCCCAGCGCCGCGCCCGCAGCAAACGCCGCCGTCACGCCCGGCACCACCTCAAACCGCACGCCCGCCGCGCGCAGCGCCGCAATCTCCTCGCCCGCGCGTCCGAACACTAGCGGGTCTCCACTCTTCAACCGCACCACAGATTGTCCCGCGCGCGCCGACTCAATCATCAGCGCATGAATCCCAGCTTGCGTAATCCGCGGCCGCCCGCAACGCTTGCCCACGCTCGTCACCAGCGCATGCCGATGCACCAGCGCCAACACCTCCGCCGGCACCAAATCATCATGCAGCACCACGTCAGCCGACTCCAGCAGCCGCAGCGCCCGCACCGTCAGCAGCTCCGGATCCCCCGGCCCCGCCCCCACCAGGTACATCACGCCTTTCTCCGCGACGGTCATGCCTTCACCTCCGCACGATCCGGGTGCCCCAGGTCTGGATTTTCAGACCTGGGTGGGACCGCCGCGAATCCATGCTCCCGCGCATGCTGCCGAGCCCGCATCCTCGACGGACAACCATCAAACCCACACACCTCTCTCGACGCCAACTCATGCAGCAGCAACTTCCGCTCATCCCCCACTGGCTCCACAGCCGTCACCTCGCGCCGCAGCCGCCCCAGCTCCATCAGCCATTCACCCGTGTCCAGCGGCAATTGCGCGTTAATCTCCTTACGCAACCGCTGTGCCAGCGTCGGACTCTCCCCCGCCGTCGAAATCGCAATCTGCAACTCACCCCGCCGCACTACACTAGGAAAATAAAAGTCGCAGAACGGAGGGTCATCCACGGCATTACAAAGAATCCCAGCCGCACTAGCCTCCGCAAACACCGCGCGATTCACCGCATTCGTCGCCGTAGCCGCCACCACCAGGAATGCCGCTGACAAATCCCCCGCACAATATTCCCTCTGCTCCCAACGCAGCTCACCAGCCTCCGCCCATGCCTGCACACGCGGCAAAGCCTCCGGCGCAATCACCGTCACGCTAGCCTCCGCCGCCAGCAAACTCTCAATCTTCGACTCAGCAATATTCCCCGCCCCCACCACCACGCAGGGCCGAGCCGCCAGCTTCAGAAAAATCGGAAACAAACTCATCCCGCCCCTTCAACAACTGAGAACTGAGAACTAACAACTGACAACTTCGCTTTAGCCAACGTTCGTAGGCACACGCCCCGGCGACGGATCCCTCTCCACCGCCTCCACAACTCCGCCCGCCAACAACGTGCGCAAATCTTCATCACTCGTCCGCCGGAAATACGCGCGCAGATTCTCCCCGTCTCCGCGCCCCTTCAAATACCCGCGCAGCAGCCGCTCAATCGCCTCCGGACAATCTTCCGCCGCAGCCCTATACCCAATCTGCCGAGCAATCCCCGCATACTCTCCCACCGCGCCGCCGACGCAGAAGTAAAACGCGTCGACCATCTTCCCATCCTTCTTCAACTTCTTTCCCTCGAGCCCGATATCCGCAATCCAGCTCTGCCCGCAACTATTCGTGCAGCCCGTCACATGCAGCCGCAGCTGCTGATCGAACTCCGGCAGCCGCTCTTCCATCTCTCCCACCAACCACTTCGCAAAACCCTTTGTCTCCGCAATCGCCAGCTTGCAGAACTCCGTCCCCGTACACGCCACCGCGCCGCGATAAAACACATTCGGCTGCACCTCCAACCCCAGTGCAGCAATCTTCTCGACAACCTCCGCCGTCTTCGCACTAGGAATATTCACCAGCACAATATTCTGCCCAATCGTCGCGCGCAAATGCCCATCGCCATACTCTTCACTCAGCGTCGCCAGCGCATGCAGCTGCGCCGGATCCAATCGACCATTCAGCACCGTCACGCCGACATAACTCAACCCCTCCTGCCGCTGCGCATGCACGCCCACATGGTCGCGATACACATCCTCGGCAATCGATCCCTCGTCGCAAGCATCAAACGTGAACCCAATCTTCTCCTCAATCGCCGCGAGCATCGTCTCCGCCGTCCACCCATGCCGCATGAACAAATACTTCAACCGCGCATGCGTCCGGCTCTCGCGCAACACATCCTGCTCGCGGAAGATCGTGCATACCGCCTTCACCGCGGCCAGCGCCTTATCCTGTGGAACAAACGCATTCAACCGCACCGCCAGATGCGGTTCAGCCGACAGCCCGCCACCCACGCGCAAACTATACCCAACCTCTTCCTTCCCATCCTTCACGCGCTTCAGCCCGGTCAATCCCACATCATTAATCTCCGGATAGCTGCACCAGATCGGGCATCCCGTCACGCTGATCTTAAACTTGCGCGGCAGGTTATAAAACTCCGGATTCGCCGTCAGCAGCTCTGCCACCTCCACTGCCAGCGGCGACGCATCCAGCAACTCATGCCCATCCAACCCTGCCAAGGGACACCCCGTCACATTCCGCACCACGTCCCCGCAAGCCCCCTTCGGACTCAACCCGATCGCCGTCAGTGCATCCACAATCTCCGGCAGCGCCTCAATCGTCAGCCAGTGCAGCTGGATATTCTGCCGCGTCGTAATGTCCGCAACCCCGCGCGCATACTTCTCCGTGATGTCCGCGATCGTGTGCAACTGCTTCGCGGTCAGCAGACCATTCGGCAGACCAATACGCATCATGAAATACTCAGTCGCCTTGCCCACACCACCCACGCCACCAGTCACGCCCGCGCCGTCGCCCTGCGTATACACGCCCCACCACTTGAAGTAGAACTCCGCCCACTCCGGCAGCACACTGCCGCGACCTTCGCGCGCAAACGTCCGCACCTCGTCCCACGCGGCCCACGGATTCTTCTCCAGCTTCAGCCGCTCCGACCGCTGCGCCTTCGTCTCTTTCGCCGCCACACCTGCACCAGCCTTCACCACGTCACTCAAGATCTTCTCCAGTCCAAACACAAAGGCCCACGATCCAATTCGTGGGCACTCGGGATAACGCTCAGCCTTCGCTCATTGATCGTTCAACAAGCAGCTGCGTCCGAGTACCCGCCTTGGACATCTACAACAAGCTGCGTTGCGTAAACCACTCATGGTTCGAGGTTAGTCGCGCACCCGCGCAACGTCAAACATTCGCACCCTTCACCGTGTCAACTGAGGCTCCCCCCAACAAATCACCTGTAAGCCCCAGTCCGAAGGAACATCTGGCTATCTGAACCACCGCTGTATCTCTTCCCTGCCCTTTTCGCTGATCTGCACCTTTATGAAGTCATTCACGGAACCTGGGTCAGGATCCTTGCGTTCCGCGGACACTTCGAAGCTGTATGTATCCCAGTTCGCGACGTCTTCAAACAATATGAGACCAAGCCCGAATCTCTCGCATTCGTCGCGAATACGGTCGAACAATGGGCTTTTTTCATATTCATCCGAATCGGGAAAAGCAAGGTAGCTTCTATGGGCAAATGCAGAGTGAGCAGCAGCTTCATACACGCCTTCCATCGCCGTTCCAATATCTGGTTTGATTTCGAAAGTAATTACTTCGAATAGCTTTCCCGGAAAATAGACAAACGTCTGTTCCGCAATTAGCGTAACGTCTGGTCTAGTCCACAATCCACCAGTATTGCGCCGCCCCTGCGCTGCCGTAATCTCGCATATCCAAGGCTTTAAATCGTTATCAAGAACATAGCCCGTCTGGATAATTTTCTGAAACGGTTCATATAAAGAACTCTCCAGTAATACAGGAACGAGAGCCGTAACAGCACCGCTCAAGTCCGATGCTGCGGAAACAAGAGAATCAGGGACGACTGGCACCTCAGCGACAGAAAGTACACGGCGGACTAGACCGCCTCGGCCGCGCGCTCTTTCGAGCTTTCCTTCATCGATGAGCGAATTTCTTAAATCCCAATAATCTTCATCTGTCAGATCGTCGTCTGTAAGGGTTTCTCTCATCGCATCTCGCAGAGATGGATTGCTGACAGTCTTTCCATCCTCAGGCGTTAACGCAAAGAGTTGCTGCTTATATTGATCTCGACGGTTAGGAATCACGATGCGGAAATGCTATCACGCTCTCATGCCTGCGATCTCTGCGGCTCTCCCTCACCCCACCCGAGACTCCGCTTCTTTCGCCGCCTCATAAATCTGCTCGAAGCTCTCAATCGCATACAGCACCGGCTGCATCTTGCTCACGTCCACCACCGTATTCAGCACCTGGTCCACGTCAAACTCTCGAATCTCCAGCCCCGCACCACGCTCCACCACATGCGTACATTCGCCGTGCGACGAGATCAGCCCGCTCCCATACACCTTGATCTTCCCGGCCTCGTGGATCACGCCAAACTCCACCGTGAACCAGAACAGCCTTCCCATCTGCTCCAGCGCCTCCGCACTCTTCAGTCCTGCGCACACCTTCCCATACTGCTCCAGGAAATCAGCAAACACCGGATGCGCATGCATCGGCACATGCCCAAAGACATCGTGAAAAATATCCGGCTCTGGCGTGTACTCCATCGCGTCTCGACTCCGAATCCAGGTAGTCGTCGGAAACTTCCGTGCCGCCAGCATCTCGAAGAACGCATCCGCCGGCAGAAACCCGCTCACCGCCGTCGAATTCCAACCCGTCCGCGGCTGCAACCGCTCGCTAACCTTCTTCAGTACCGGCAGACGGTCCTCCTGCAGCCCAATCTGCTCGAAGCCCTCAAGATAAGCACTGCACGCGTGCTCCCGCAGCTGGGGCATGCGCCGCGTCACCAGCTCCGTCCAGATCGCGTGCTGCTCCGGCGTATATGCTGCCCAGTCCTGCTCAATCAAATAAGGCGCAGCCGCCACCAGCTCCCGCGATTCTGCCTTCCGCGAATCTACAACCGACGTATCCATACAATTTCTCCCTCAACGATGTTAGACGCTACACCTCACCTCACAGCGTCGACAAATCCGCGCCCTTCGCCTCGCGCCCCAGCGCCGTCACCACCACCACAATTACCGCGACGATCACCACCGTAATCGCCAACACCGGCGCGAACCGCCCGCCAAAATACTTCGTAGCCGCCGCTGCCTGCAACACACTATTCCGCGACGACAGCACATTCCCCAACTGGTACGCCAGCCCCGGAAAGATCGCCCGCACCGCCGGCGGAGACATCTCGTTCAAGTGCACCGGGATCACTCCCCACGCCCCCTGCACCATGAACTGCATCAGGAATCCGCCCACCGCCAGCATCACCGCCGTATGACTCCACGCCCACAAAGGAATCATCGGGATCGACAGCAGCGCCGCCGTAATAATCGCCCGCCGTCTCCCCACCCGCTCCGAGTAGCTCCCAAACCATATCCCCCCAAACACCGCACCCACATTGCCCACAATCGCAATCGTCGACAGCGCCACTCCCCGTATCCCATGATCAACTTTCAGAAATGTCGGATACAAATCCTGCGTCCCATGACTGAACGCCATGAACGCAGTCATCAACACCGTCAGCGCCAACAGGCTCGGCAGATACTTCAACACCTCCACCACCCTCGACCGCTTCGCCTCCTTCGCCTTCAACTTCGCCGCCTGCCGCTGCGCCAACCACGCCGGCGACTCATCCACCTTCCGCAACAGCAGCAGCAACAGCAGCGATGGCACCGCCCCAATCAGAAACAGCACCCGCCATGCAGTGAACATTCCCGTCCCATGCAAGTAAGGAAACAGCAAGTACACCAGCGCCGCCAGCATACTGCCCATCACATATCCTTCCTGCAACAATCCCGAAAAAAATCCGCGCCCCTCTGCCGGCAAACTCTCGAGCGCCAGCGCCGCGCCCACGCCCCACTCCCCTCCCATCGCAACGCCAAACAGCGCCCGCATCGCCAGAAACCATCCAAACGTAGGCGCAAATGCAGACGCCATCACGAACACCGAATAACTCACCACGTTCAACATCAGCGTAGGCCGCCGCCCAAACTTCTCCGCCAGCGCGCCAAACACCAGCGCCCCCACCGGCCGCATCAACAGCGTCCAGAAGATCGCTTTCGCCGCAGTAGCCAAACTCACATGAAACGTCGCAGCAATCGCGTCCAGGCAAAATGTCAGAAGAAAAAAATCAAACGCATCCAGCGTCCACCCCAGGAAGCACGCCGTATACGCGCGCCGCTGCGCCGAGTTCAACGAGCGTAACGGCTGCAGTACTGTCATCTTCCAGCAGCCCCCGTCAACATTCCGATCCTGCTCAGTGATTTATAGCTTCGCCCGCAGCGGAATTCCCGGATCCACAAAGGGTGCTGCCTCCGTCGTTTGTGGATGCGTCTGCAGAATCTTGTGGTGCAGGCAATACAGTGCCAGCTCCAGCCGATCCGCCACCCCCAGCTTGTCGTAAATCTTGCGCAGATAATTCTTGACCACCTGTTCGGTCGTCCCGATCTGGTACGCAATCTCCTTGTTCCGCATGCCCCGCGTGATACACGCAATGATCGCCAGCTCTTTATCCGACAGCCGCGGCTGCGACCTCGGATTCGTCAGCATCGACGCCTGCTCGCGATACGCATCAATCACCCAGCTAATCGACTGGTTATCGATCCACGTTTCGCCCGCCGCAATCTTGCGCACGCACCTCACCAGCAATTCAGGAGAGATCGATCGCGGCACAACGCCACGCACCCCGCGTCGAAACAGCTCAACAGTATTGCCCTCGTCCGTCGACGAAATCTGCACAATCAACTTCGCATGAGGCGCCCGCCGCATGAACTCCGGAATCGCATCCACCGTTCCCGCAATCAGGTGGCCTTCCAGCAACACAACATCTGTAGGAAAGTGCTGCAGTGCCGCGTAAAGATTCTCCAGCGTCTCTGCCTGTGCCACCACCCGAATATCGTCTTCGAGCGCAAACACCTTCCGCATACCCACGCGATAGATCGCTTGAGAATCCGCAAGGATGACTCGTATACCACCCGCAGAGTCCTGATCACCCGATTCGACCTCGTCGCCATCGCCCGAGCCTGACAGGCCGTCCTGGTGATCCATTGCCTCGCTATCCGCCAACTCATCACTCATAACAACTCAGCCCCTAAATGAATATTCATCGATGACTGCGGCTGCCATTTCTTTGTCGGCAATCCGCTGATGTCGAACGATCCGTCCCAGGCAGTGAAGCAGAACATCGTTCACTCCGCCCATCACCGCTGCCGGCATCGTCAGTTCAAATCGAATTTCGGTCCCGACCGGCGGCAGCTCGTTTGCAGCAAACAGCAGCCCATTTGCCGACACATCTTCGGTAATGCCCGGGTAGTCTTTATCCGCAGTGCGAAGCACTATCTCCAGACGCAGCGGAAAGCGCACCGCGGCACGTACTGGTATGGCTTCGTAGGATCGGTACAGGGTCGCCACCGACCCTCCTTCCGGGAGTTACTACAAATCGTTCTTTACAACAAAATCGTTCAATGGTGGTGTTACCAAAGAATTCTACTGCACGGTAGCTACCTTTGGGCAGGGATTCCTGCGGGAATCCCCCGGGAATCTTCCTGTATAGCCCCCACCCCCGCATCAGCCTCGGCCCACCCTCCCGAGATTTTGCACCGAAATCATGCCAAAAATTCGATTTCAGCATTGCTAAACCTTCTGAAATCCGCGATACTTAGGTGTTCGGACTTTCGCGTCCGTCGGTCGTGCCGATCATGACCCCTGGATTTGTACCTTGGATACAAGGTGCGTCCAGCTCCGTTGACGGCTATCTGAATACATTCGAGTTTTGAGAGGATCTACCCTGTGTTGATGATTCGTTTGGCGCGCGTTGGCGCCCGTAAGCAGCCCCACTATCGCGTCGTTGTCATCGAAAAGGATCGCGCCCGCAATGGCCGCTCGGTTGAAGTGGTCGGCACCTACAATCCCCGCACCGAGCCAGCTAGCGTTGACTTCAAGCGCGACCGCATCGACTACTGGACCGGCAAAGGCGCACAGCTCTCCGAGACCGTCGGCAAGCTTCTGGCCAAGCACCAGCCCACCGTTTCCACACCCGAACCCGAAGCAACGAACGCGGCATAAGTAACCATCTTGCAGTAACTTCCGTGGTTTTTAAGAGAATCTAAAGAGTACCGCCTCCACCCTCCGTGTTGCAGTAAACTCACACTAAGCCAACACTGCCGTTTTGACGTAGTTGTAGACCTCTGCAGCGGAATACATCAGATTTCCAGCCCGGGCGCGCAACACCTCAGAGCGGTAACGGACGAGACCCTTCCATCGAAGAGAGCGGCTCCCCAATGTAGTGCCGGCGTTAACTACTCTCTTGAGGTGTATGTGTGTCTGATCCCAACGCAGTCCCCGACAGCAATCGCGCTGTCTCGGAAATGCAAGCTCTAATGACGGAGATTACCCGGGCCCTCGTCGATGATGCCGATGCAGTTCGGGTCGAAGTCCTTACCGACCAGGACGCAACCGTACTTCGCCTCCACGTCGCTCCCAGCGACATTGGTAAGGTCATCGGAAAGCAGGGTCGCACCGCGCGCTCTCTGCGTACCATCCTTGGTGCGGCCAGTATGAAACTGCAGCGCCGCTTCTCGCTCGATATCGTCGAGGCCGGCCGAACCGACCACCCTCACGACTCCAACAATTACCCTGAGCGCGACTAGCCTCCTTCGCACCATGCCTCTTCCCGTCCGCGCTCCCAGAGTCTTTTTGCGCTATTCCAGAGGCCCACAGCGTTGACCGGCATCTCCACCTCAGGTTGGTTTCCCATCGCTCGCCTGCTACGCCCGCAAGGGCGTCGCGGCGAACTCCTCGCCGACCCCCTCAGCGATCTTCCCAACCTCTTCGCACCCAACCGCGAAGTCCTCCTCGCGCCCGCGAATGCCTCTGCCCCTGCACCCAACACCCTCCCTTTGCACATCGAAGAGCATTTCTTCCCCACCGGCAAGAACGCCGGCCGTGTCGTCCTCAAGCTCTCCGGTTGCGACAGCATCTCCGCCGCTGAACTCCTAGCAGGCCAGCAGCTCTTCATCCCCACCGACCAGCTCCCACCCCTCGACTCCGGCACCTTCTTCGTCGGCGACCTGCTCGGCTGCACCCTCTACGACGCTGCCTCCCCCAACACTCCCGCCGGCACCGTCACCGACGTGGAATTCGCGACCGCCCCCGACGGCCGCACCCGCCTCGAAGACGCCGCCCCGCTCCTCTCCATCGAACTAGCCGACCAGCCCCCCGGCGCCGAACCCATCCTCGTCCCCTTCGTCCTCGCCTGGATCGACACCATCGACATCGCCGCCCGCCGCATCACCATGCACCTCCCCGAAGGCCTCCTCACCGGCCCCGAAGAGTTTGCCCCCGACTCCGAAGACCCTAACGCTTAGGCCCTTCCTCGCACTACCCACCCTCTACGCTCTACACTCTATCCTCTACACTCTGCTCTTATGCGCTTCGACATCCTCACCATCTTTCCGGAGTTCTTCGGCGCCCTTCCCGACCAGGGCATCCTTGGCCACGGCGTAGTCTCCCGAGCCCTCCGCACCGGCCTCGCCAGCGCCCACATCCACGACCTCCGCACCTTCACCCACGACCGTCACCGCACCGTAGACGACCGTCCCTTCGGCGGCGGCGAAGGCATGGTCCTCAAGCCCCAACCCATCCACGAAGCCCTCGAATTCCTCGCCCTCACTCCCAAGCCCACACGCGACACCGCGCGCGAGACGGTGATCCTGCTCTCCGCCCAGGGCAAGCGCTTCACGCAGTCCACCGCCCGCCGCCTCGCCACTCTCGATCGCGTCGTCCTCCTCTGCGGCCGCTACGAAGGCGTCGACGAGCGCGTCTCCCAACTCTTCTGCGACGAAGAGCTCTCCATCGGCGACTACGTCCTCTCCGGCGGCGAGCTAGCCGCTGCCATCCTCCTCGACGCCACCGTCCGCCTACTCCCTGGCGTCCTCGGCCACGCCGACTCCAGCCGCTACGAAAGCTTCGGCGAAGGCGACCCATCCGCCCCCAACGCGGGTGCCCCGGGTCCGGACTCTCGGACCCGGGCCGCCACCGAACCGAACGCCGCGCAACTCCCACCCCGCTCCACCAACTCCTCCAACGGCATCCTCGACTACCCCCACTACACCCGCCCAGCCGACTTCCTCGGCCTCTCCATCCCCGACGTCTTAGGCAACGGCGACCATCTAGCCATCCGCCGCTGGCGCCGCCAGGCCGCGCTAGCAAAAACCCTCGCCAACCGTCCCGACCTCCTCCTAACCGCCGACCTCTCCGACGACGACCGCGAGTACCTTGCTAGCCTCGGGTATTGCCCACCCCCCGATCTGCCCTAAAAATTCCTGCAAACCCGCTCACCAACGAACCCTCCGCAGCGTTAAACTCCCAACCAGAGGGACCGCCCATGCAGCCACTTCGTCTTCTCGCCGCCAGCCTCCTCACCTCAGCCTGCATCCTTCCAGCCGCCGCCCAATCGCGCAGCCCGCTCCTATCTCCAGACACACCCTCCCCGGCAAGCCCCCTTGTAACCTCGCAATCGCCGTCGCTCGCACCCTCCACGCCCTCGACCCTCAAGCTCACCAACCCCGGGCTCGGCTCGCTTCAACTCAAGGCTTCGCAAAATGACATCAATGTGCTGGTACTACACCCCAGCACGCAGCCGCTAGGCCTACAGCCTCAACCCCAGGAACTGGCGCTTCTCAAGCCGGACGCAGCCCTCCTCCCGCAGACCAGTCAACCCTGCGCCAAGCTACGCTCCTACAACTTCACCAGCAAGGACCTCAAGTCCGCCCACCCCCACGCCTCCAGCGAAACCGACTGTACCCCAGCGTCCAGCGGGCACCTCAAAACCATCCCCGCAACGGTGGATACGAAGTAGCCGGCAAACACAAATTGTCCTGAAGACAGAGCGCCCTTACTGCGTTACCGGCAGCTGAAACCGCACGCCCGCCGCGTGATTCACTTTCTCGGTAGCCGCTAGGTCCAGCGCCGCGATAGGAATCTCCTGCCGCTTGGCATCGGTCACATAGAGCGTCGTGCGCGTCATCGCATAGTTGTAGATCTTCTCCGGCGCCCGCCCATCCTTGAAGATCAGCGTCACGGCGTCATTGTCATACAACGAAGGCTGCGCAACCGACGAACCGCGCGCATCCGGCGAAGTCCGTGCAACCAAGGAACCTGGCGCAACACCGGCCCCCTCTCCGCTCCCCGGCTCCGCAGCCTCCGCCGCATACGGCACCGGCGGTTCCTCCGCACCCGACACCTGCTCCCCACCCGGCGCTCCATACCCCTCCGCCGCTACACCCGACCCATCCTGATACGGCCCAACATCGTACGACCCGCCGTCTCCATACCCCGACCCGTATCCCGAAGCGTTTCCAGGGTCATCCCCAGAGTCGTACCCCGAGTCATATCCCGGATCATTCGCACCCAGCCATCCATAACCCGCCCCGCCATACCCCACACCTCCGACCCCAACTCCATACCCATACCGCACTCCATACACATGCCGCCGCTCCCAGCCGCCGTGATAAAACGACGGCCGCGCATTCGCCACAACTGGACCGCCACCGAACGCCCCGCTCTGCTCGCCATACCGCGGCGCATACACTCTCCCGCCGCTAGCACCCCGACTCACCGCCCCCGAAAAACCACCCGGCGCAGCGAACCCACCGCGACCAGAAAACCCGCCACCATGGAATCCTCCACCACTGCCACCATGTCCACCACCACCGTGCTGTGCGCAAGCCGGAGCCGCCACCACCACCACCATCAGCGCAACTGCAAACAGCTGCTTCATACAGGTAATGGACGCCCAACAACTCCAAAGAGTTTCGCAGTCCAGCCATCGCACCCTAAGACGTTTCCCCGCCGTGAAAGCCCTCGCCGTCCGCGCAGGACGCGAAGGCAGAGAAAACTTCCGTGCCGCAAAGCTAACTTCATTTGTCGACAAGTCTGGAAAAAATGACCGCTACGCGCGAAGAATCCAGTTGATGACGGGTTGCCAGATCGGCAGGTTCACAACTGGAATGAGAGTGAGGGCAACCACAAGGATTAGCGATGTTCCAATGAGCGTCTCCCGCTGCACTCGGCGCATAGACCAAAGATCGTAAGCAACCACAATAAACGGCAGGCCCAGGGTGATCACGATCGTCGCGGGCAGGCGAATCGCTTCGGGAAAGGGCCAACGATTGATCGCTGGTCCAAGAATGCCCATCGTGCCCAGGATCATCAGCCGCTTGTGGGCAGCCGGTGAGCGGCGGACGATCATGGCCCATGTGATCAACACAGCGAACACAATCAGTTCCTCAAGATCGCCAACCAGCAGTAGTTGAGGTGGCAGGCCAGTAGCATTTCGCCGAATCGAATCAAAGAGCGTCAAGACGCCGAATACGATCATCAGCGGCGGCAAAACCAGGCCCAGCACCCCCAGCGTCATGTGCCACTTCACCTTACGCGCCGCCACCAGAAAGTTCTGCACGATGAGCAGCAGAATCCACGACACGAAGATCGCTCCGTGGATGTGCACTAGCACGTTGGGCAGTTTCGCCCGCATCATGCCGGCGAGGAAATAACTCTGCGCGAAGCCATAGAACACCACGCCGAAGATAACCAGCGACATGGCGGGAAAGAAGATGTCGTCGCTCCGGATCCGTTTCGCAGGAGATACCAGGGTGGCCATGAGTTTTCCGTCTTGAATTGAGATTGAAAGTATCCAGATTCTTGTCGACCTCCTCTGCGTTGTCAAGAAACGCAAGCCACCCCCACGAATCCGTGTGGAAAAGCCTTCAAAATCTGCCCAAACTGATGTAAACTGAATCCTGCGACTTTACGTAAGGAATCCATCATGTCTATCCATCCCATCATGCAGAAGCTGGCCGACAAGCTCCAGCGCACCGACCTCCCCGAATTTGCCGCCGGCGACCTCGTCCGCGTTCAGGTAAAGATCAAGGAAGGCGATAAAGAGCGTCTCCAGGCTTTCGAAGGCATGGTCATCGCCATCAAGAAGGGCCCCCAGGGCTCCTTCACCGTCCGCAAAATGAGCTTCGGCCAGGGCGTCGAGCGCATCTTCCCCTACAACTCCAAGGTCGTCGACAAGGTCGAGAAGCTCCGCTCCTACCAGGTTCGCCGCTCCAAGCTCTTCTACCTCCGTGGTCTGCGCGGCAAGGCCGCCCGTCTGCGCGAGGTCGAGCGCACCGCGTAGTCTCCGCAACCTATTCGCAGCAAAAGAGGCGACCCGATGGGTCGCCTCTTCTTTGCCTCAAACTTTACCTCTACTGTTGTGGCGCTGGAGCCGGTGAAGGCGTCACCGCATTCGGTGCAGGAACAGCTTCTGCGGTAGCCGGTACTGGCGCAGCCGCCGGAGTCTGCGCAGCCACCTGCTTCTTCGCCGCAGGCCCTGATAGCGTCGCGGATCCCTTAGGAATCACCACGCAGGGTTGTGGCGGAGCCTTCTCTCCCGGCAAAACCGGAGGAGCCGCGCGCCGCATCTGTCCCGCCGGGCACGGCGTCAGCAGCAACACCGGCTGCAGGTTCACAGGAATTGGCGGCGGCTTCACAAACGCGCCCTTCAACTCCGCATTCTCATGGCTTCCCGGCCAAACATACGGCGCCTTCGTCAACCCGCCATAGCCCACCACCGGGTACGGTGTCGGCAGAACGAAGGTGCGGTCCAGCAGCACATACGCCGGCAACGGCTTCTTGCCCAGAAGATTATTATCAGACGCGACCTGCAGGTGATGGTCTCCGGTCGTTATGGTCAGCGTCTTGTCATTGAACGCGTTCTTCTGTAGCGTGGCCCCGGCGAACGGTTCATTCGACACCACCAGCGTCCCAATCCCCGGCGCATACAGGTACATGTACTTGAAGTCAGGAATCGTGTAGTTCAGCTCCGCCTTGCCGATCATTCCGTCCACGGTAAACGTCCCCCGCGCGATGGTCACCGGAGTCATCTTCGGCGGCTTCACCTTGGACAAGTGGATCTTCTTCCCCTTCTCGTCGTATCCCAGCTCGGTCGCCGTCTGGAAAACCGGCTTGCCCTTGTCGTCGAACAGCGGATGCCCCTTCTTATCCCGCTGCTGTCGAACTGCCGGGTTGAACATCGGCTGGCCATCGGGATCTAACCGCTGCGTTCCTATCTCATCCAGCATCGGCGTCGGCGCCAGCACGATCACCGTATTCGGTCCGGTATAGATCTTTTTCTTCGCCTCTTCGGCCTTCTTTTCCTTCTTTTCTTCCGCAGCCTGGGCCTTCGCCGCCTTAGGATCCGCCTTCACGGGCGCCGCTACCTGTGGCGCTGCGGTCGTCGCCGCTTGCGGAGCTGGCACCGCTTGCGCCGTCGCAGCAGCGGGAGCCGCCGCTGGAGTCGCATCCTGCACCGTCGCAGCAGCGGGAGCCGCTGCCGGAGTCGCATCCTGCGCAGCTAACACCTGTACCACCATCAACATCGGAATGCCGACCAGCAGCAGTCTCAAGCTTCCATCAATTCGCATGCATCCATCTCCAGCTAAATCCGTAGTTCACGTGCTCAGGTATAGGTGGAGCAAGCATAGGACAAAAGTTTGCGTTTCGCCAGTAACTACAGGCTTACTCCCTCTGCCCGTCAGTCCTGTTTCGGCACAACCCCTTCCCGTTCCAGCTCTCCCCGCCACGCAGCCCTTGCCCGTTCACGACAAATTCATCCACATCCGATCCCGCTACACTTAAATTCCGCTCACGGGCGCACACGATGGCCACTCTCTTCCACATCCCCAAGGTCGCCGGCGTCACCAAAGCCACTGCCAAACAGCAGATGCTCAAGCAGCTCATCTGCTCCGACGCCGCTGAGCAGGCCCTCCGCTACCACGGCTACACCCTCATCGCAGGTGTCGACGAAGTCGGCCGCGGCGCCCTCTTTGGCCCCGTCGTCGCCGCCGCCGTCATCCTCCCCGTCAAGCTCGCGACCCTCTCCCGCATGGGCCTCAAGGACTCAAAACAGTTAACCCGCGAGCAGCGCGAAAAACTCGACCGCAAGATCCGCAAAGTCGCCCTCTGCTTCGCCGTCGCCGAAGTCGATGCCGAGACCATCGACCGCGTCAACATCTACCAGGCCTCCCGCCTCGCCATGCTGCAGGCCGTCCAGCAACTCTCCACCTCCCCCGACCACCTGCTCATCGACGCCATGCTGCTCGACCTCGCCCAGCTCACCCACCCCTGCGCGCAGACCCGACTCTTCTACGGCGACGCCCTCTCGCTCTCCATCGCCGCGGCCTCTGTCATCGCCAAAGTCCATCGCGACGCCCTCATGCGCGAGCTAGACCTCATCCACCCGCAATACGGCCTGGCCTCGCACAAAGGCTACGCCACCCCCGAACACCGCAAGGCCCTCCGCGAACACGGCCCCTGCCCGTTGCATCGCAAAACCTTCGCGCCCGTAGCCGCCTCCGACCCCAACGCCGCCCTCGACACCCTCATCGAATCCGGCGACCTCTTCGTCGAAGACCTCGAAGAGCAGGGGATAGAGTGTAGGGGATAGAGGATAGAGAGAACGGCACGAACCCTAGGTGGCCTTGGTTTTCTCTACACTCTATCCCCTACACTCTATCCCCTGTTCTACTGCATCCAATCTTCCGGAGGACCTTCGGTGGCACTCAGACTTCTCTGCATCACAGCGCATCCCGACGACGAATGTTTTGCCTTCGGCGGAGCTCTCGCCCTAGCGGCCCAGCGTGGCATCGAAACCAGCCTCATCTGCCTCACCGACGGTAGCGCCGGCTCCTATCACGGCACCGCCACCACCACCACCGAGCTCGGCCAGCTTCGCCGCGCCGAGCTCGCCGCCTCCTGCAAACTCCTCGGCCTCCAAAAGTACGAGGTCCTCGACTACCAGGACGGCCAGCTCGAGTTCGCCAGCTTCTCCAACCTAGCCGGCGACCTCGTCCAGCGCATCCGCATCCTGCGCCCTCACGTCATCATCACCTTCGGCGGCGACGGCGCCATCAACACCCACCCCGACCACACCGTCACCTCCTCCGTAGCCACCGCAGCCTTCCACTGGGCCGGCTCCCCCAAGC
>NZ_LMUT01000018.1:27657-77237 GCF_009765785.1 Granulicella sp. L46 | reverse complement strand
GAAGGCCGCCACCGCCACATCCCCGCCCCCTGGACCCACACCCTCGACGTAGCCTCGGTCCTCCCCCTCCGCCTCGAAGCCATGAAGGCCCACACCACCCAGGCCCCCCTCATGGAACGCGCCGGTCCCCTCATCTTCGCCAAGCACGGCAACACCGAGCACTACGCCCTGGCCGCCTCCCCAGTCCCCCAGCCCGCCACCCAATCCACCGACCTCTTCGAAGGCGTAACCGAGTAGCGCATCAACCGCATCGGCAATCCGTCATCTCGACCGAAGCGAGAGACCCGCATTGGCTCTTGCCTTACCGTTCTCACTCCCCTGCCAGATGTTCCAACCTCCCGCGCCGAACCATTCGTCTACACAAAAACACAATCGTACCTGTTACTGCAACAAATCCAGCCAACAGCAACTCCCGCCGAAAGTTAGGCCGCGACACCACGATATATCCAAACCCCGCCAGCGCCAGCAACGGCGGCACCGGATAAAGCCAAATCCGAAACGGCCGCGGCATCTCCGGCCGACGCACCCGCAGCACCATCACCCCCACATGCTGCAACCCAAACTGCAGCAGAATCCGCAGCACCACCAGCGCCGCAATCACATCCGCCAGCGAGAAAAAGCAAAACAAACAAGCCATCCCCGCCAGCGCCAGCAACGAGACATACGGAAACCCCCGCGTAGGATGCAGCCTGCCAAACACCGCCGGAAAATTCCCATCCCGAGCCGCCGCATACGGTATCCGCGAGTACCCCAGCAGCAGCGAAAACACGCTCGCAAACGCCGTCACCATCACCAGCACAGCCGCCAGCCGCCCCAGCCACATCCCCGCGCCCACGCCCAGCCCCGGCGTATACGCCACCCGCATCATCTCCGACAGCAGCGCCCGCCGCGCCCCAATATCCTGCGCCGCCACAATCGCCGGAGCCCCCATCACCGCCAGCACGCTGGCATTCAACCCCAAATACAAAACCGCGACGACCCCAATCGAAATCAACACCGCCCGAGGAATCGTCCGCCCCGGATCCCGCGCCTCTCCCCCCAGAAACGTCACGTTGTAGTACCCCCAGTAGTCATACGTAGCAATCAACATCGCCGACCCCAGCCCCACAAAAAATCCCCGATCCAAATGCCACGCCCCCGCAGGAAACGCCACCACCCGAGCCCACTGCCCGTGCAGCAATCCTGTCACCATCGCCCACGCAATCGTCCCCAGCACCACCACCAGCATCCCCGCCGACAACCCCCTCATCGCCGCCAGTCTCCGATAAAGCAGCACCACCGCCAACCCCACCACCGCAATCGCCACCCAGGTAGCCCGCCCCGCCGAAACCCCAAAGCTATAACCCCCCACCCGCAGCGCATGCACCGTTCCCTGCGTCACCACCCCAGCCTTAAGAAACCCCGCATACTGCGCCAGCCCAATACACCCGCTAGCCACGCTCAACGGCGCCGACACGCAAAGCTGAAACACAAACAGAAAACTCAACCACCGCCCCCACTGCCCCGGAAACATCTTCCCCAAATACGCATACGTCCCGCCAGCCTCAGGCATAGCCGCGCCCAACTCCGCCCACACCAACCCATCGCAAGCGGCCAGCAGCGCCCCCAGCACCCACCCCAGCATCGCCTGCGGTCCACCCATCGCAGCCAGCAGCAACGGCAGCGTCAAAAACGGCCCCACCCCAATCATGTCGAGCAGGTTCAGCGTCACCGCCCCGCGCAACGTCAGCGACCGCTCCAGCCCTCCGCTCTCATCTGCCATCCCGCCAGTCTAAGCTGTCTTTCAGTCGCCAAACCTCCGCGTCCTCATCACGAATCTCCCCAACCTGCACCACGCCGTCGACTAACCACTCCAGCACCCCCCATGTAACTAAGAAACACATATCTCCGAGATAGCAAGCAGAATCAACTACCTCTGGCCTACACTCTCGCCGTCCGCGCAGGACCCGGGCACCCCGTATCTCGATTCTGAGATGCGGGCATCGCGCGTTGAGCGCGACCGCTTCACCCATTTCTCCCCACCCATGAGAACCTAATCCCATGAAGCCAACCGCGCCGCTAGCCCTAGCGCTCTGCCTCACGCTGCCCTTCTCCGCCTTCTCCCAGCAACCCGCCACGCCCGGTACGACCCCCTTCACCGACCCCGCAAACCTCCGCGGCGAGCGCGTCTCCCCGACCAACGGCCACGAGCTCCCCATCGACCGCGACGCCCTCGGCCTCGCCCAGCTCCTTCGCCGTCTCAACACCCGCGCCTCCATCCTCAACATCGTCGCCCACCCCGACGACGAAGACGGTGGCATGCTCACCCTCTACTCCCGCGGCCTCGGTGCCCGCGTCGCCGACCTCTCCCTCACCCGCGGCGAAGGCGGCCAGAACTACGTCACCGGCGACTTCGAAGACGCCCTCGGCCTCATCCGCACCCAGGAACTGCTCTCCAACGACCGCTACACCGGCGTCACCCAGTTCTTCGGCACCGAGGTAGACTTCGGCTTCTCCAAAACCAAGGAAGAAGCCTTCGCGAAGTGGACCCACGAGCGTGTCCTCTACGACGCCGTCCGCGCCATCCGCCTCTACCGCCCGCTAGTCATCACGGCCACCTTCATCGGCAACGTCACCGACGGCCACGGCCAGCACCAGGTCTCCGGCGAGATCGCGCAGGAAGCCTTCAAAGCCGCCGCCGATCCCAACGTCTTCCCCGACCAGATCACCGAAGGCCTCCTCCCCTGGCAGGCTCTAAAAATCTACGCCCGCGTTCCCTTCGCCGACATCAACAGCAAAGGTGTCTACGACTACGCCACCGGCCAGTACGTCCCCGCCCGCTTCACCAACTACGTCACCGGCAAGGTCACCACCGCTAAGCCCAACGCCGACGTCACCGTCCCCGAAGGCAGCAACGACCCGCTCCTCACCGTCGCCGCCGCCAACCCTTCCGACATCCCCTCCACCCTCGCGGCAAACCCCACCACACCGCTAAGCTACATCCAATTCGGCCGCATCGGCCTAAGCCTGCAGCGCAGCCAGATCAGCAAGAACATGACCCTCCCCGTAGCTGGCTTCTTCAACTCCGGCTACACCCTCTACGGCTCCGTCCTCTGCAACGCCCCTGCCACCGCCCGTCCCTCATCCCTCACCCCCAAAACCTGTCATCCTGAGCAAGCGCAGCGCGCCGAAGGACCTGCCACCAAGCCCGTACCCTCCCAAACCTCCGCAGTCTCCTCGGCAACGCTAACGGCGCTCCCAGGCCACGATCTCCCCAGCAACGAACAGGTACCCCGAGGCTTCAGCCTCGGGTCTCATGGCCCCTCCTCGGAACCGGGCTTTAGCCCCGAGGGCATGCCTTCCTCTTCCGTCCTCTATAAGCCTGTCATCCTGAGCGAAGCTGCTCGCGCTTTTGCGAGCAGCGCAGCCGAAGGACCCGCCACCAATCCAGCATCCCCCCAATCTTCCGCACCTTTCTCACCGCAATCCCTAACCACCCACCCCAATTTCTTCACCGGCATCGACACCTCCATCAACGGAATCCTCTCTCTCGACAAGGACGCTCCGCTTTCGAACGCGGCTTGGGAGCACTTCACTCAGTCCATTGCAGAGGCACAAAAGAGCTTTGACCCTCGGCATCCCGAAACGATCGCTCCACTCCTTGCCGAAGCTCTCGGCAACGTGAACCTGGAAATCGATCTCGTGCAGAAGAACGAGCCCCCGTCCATCGCGCGCGCTAGCCTTCTCCACGAGCTCTGCATCAAGCGCATTCAGCTAAACGACGCCCTCGTCCTCTCCCTCGGCATCCACGTGGACGCCACCATGCTCTCCGCGCAGAACGACGTCACCGCCGCGACCACCCCTTCGATTCAAGTCACAGTTTCCGCGGACGCGCCGGCGCAGCTCAGTTACTCGCACACGGCCATACTCGATGACCAACTCAAGTCCGCCAGCGGGCCCGATACCTCGCACATGATCGTGGACTATCGTTCCGAGCCATTGCCCGCAGGCAAACCAATCTTGAAAGACGTTTCCTTGAACTCCACCGGAACGAAAGACGTCACTCGACCCTACTTCCTTCGCGGCTCAATCGAGCAGCCCGTCTACAAGCTCATCGACTCCAACCTTCGCAATGCTCCAAGCTCGCCTCCCGCATTGACCGCTGTGACATACATCAACTACACGTACACAGGCCTCGGCCCGCACATGGGACTTCCGCTGACAATCGCCCGCATCGTCCACGACGGCCCGCAACCCATCTCCATCATCCCGCCCGTCTCCATCGCTAGCGTCCCCACGGCCACCGTCCTACCCAACGGCCAAACCACCGCCCAACTAACCGCCACCCTCCGCACCGACGCCACCACCTCCGCCAACATCAACGTCCAATCCCCCCACAACTGGTCCATAGAAGCCAAGGCCGCCGGCCCCAACTCCGTAAACTTCTTCCTCCACCCCACCGCGCCCCTCACCAGCCCGCAACTCTTCCACGTCACCGCCCAAACCCCCGACCACCACACCTACACGGAAGGCTTCCGTTCCGTAGGCTACCCCGGCCTCATCTACACGAACTACTACACGCCCGCGACCACCCGCGTAGTCCCCATCGACCTCAAGCTCCCCGCTCACCTGCGCATCGCCTACCTCCCCGGCACCGGCGACCCCGTCCCCGAAGCCCTCGCCTCCATCGGCCTGGCCCCGACGATGCTCACCGTAGCCGAGCTTACGTCCACCAACCTCTCGAACTTCGACACCGTCATCCTCGGCGTCCGCGCCTACACCGCCAACCCCAACCTCCACGGCGCCCCCTCGCAATCCCTCCTCGACTTCGCTCGCAACGGCGGCAACGTCCTCGTCCAATACGAGACCTCCGGCCTAACCTCGGCCGACACTCCCTATCCCCTCTCCCTCGGCGGCGGCGAAAAGGTAGTCGACGAAACCGCCCCCGTAACTCTCTTGGGTCCCAGCACCAACGGGTACCCCGAGCCTTCAGGCTCGGGTCTCATAGCCGCGGAGAAGAAGGGGGTTTTAACCCCCGGGTATGCCCTCCTCAACATTCCGAATAAGATCACTTCAGCCGACTTCAACAACTGGGTCGAAGAACGAGGCCACGGCTTCCTCGAAAGCTGGGACCCCCACTACATCGCCCTCACCGACACGCACGACCCAGGCGGCCCCGAAACCGCTGCCCAGGTCCCCCAGCGCGGCGGCCTCATCACAGTCCAGGTCGGCAAGGGCCGCTGGACCTACTGCGCCTTCGCCCTCTACCGCCAGCTCCCCGAAGCCGTCCCCGGAGCCTTCCGCCTCTTCGTCAACCTCATCACGCCCACCCATTGAGTCAAGGTGGGTCATATGACCCACCTTGACCCAACTTGACCCAACTTCACCCAAACCTGACCCAATTGCGCGTCCCGAAACTAGGCTAAACACGTCGATTTGGGACCCGAAACGGGGCTAGGTATGTCGAAAAACACCCGTAAAACAAGAAAAACGGCCTCCGAGGAGGCCGTTTCGTCTTAACTGCATTTCTGTCTAGTGATGAACCGGGTGGTGTACTGGAGCAGGCTTCGCAGCCGGCTTCTTCGTCACAACCGATCCATCCGTCATGGTGATCATCAGAGGCGACGCCGTGTACGAATCGTACGTTCCGTCCACGGTAATCTTGTCACCCGGCTGCGGGATCGTCTTCAGCGGTTCCTTCAAATTCACCGTAAAATCAGGGGTTTTGCTGGCAACAGCATCATCCGAGACCTGCAGAACCAACTGACTGTCCGTCGCCGAAACCACCGTCACATTCGGGAATTCAACTGACTTGCCCTTCACCGAATCGAACACCTTCTGAGCATCAGCCGGCTTGCCATACTGCAGCGCCGTCTCCTTGTCGCCCAGCGCCAAAGTAGCCAAATCTGGAGTGCTCGCAACTAACTGAGCCACAAGATCTTCCGGCTTAGGAGCCGGCGTCACCGTGAATCCAGCGGGCGGATCCAAATTGGTCTGCACCGCAGTCTGCATGGCCGCATAGCCATCCGCGCTGCCGTGATACTTCTTGTAGCAATACGTCGCCAACGGCTCGATGGTGGTCTTGTAAGCCGCAGGAGCAAACGCTGCTGCACGCGTCGCATACCAGGCGCAATTCAAATAATCAGGAGGCGTAGAGGTGTAGTACGCCTGCGCTAGAACATATACATCCTGAAGAGTTTGGCTGGGCTTGGTCGTGCTATCGGCGTTGGCGTCGATCTCCTTTTTCAGCACAGTGATCGCACCGGCATTATCCTTCTTCGCCAGATCGTCATCCGCGATCGCGCTCTCAAAGATCGGATCACCACCGGCCTTTTCCTTCGCAAAATCGGCATCAGACACGTCCTTCGGCTTGGTTGCATTCAATCCCTGCTGTGCGTAAGCAGCAACCTTATCGAGCGCCGCCTGCTTCGCTGCAGGATCAGTCAATTTATCGGCTTCCGGACGCTTGTAATAGATCTCGAAGACGAGGGCCCGAATGTTATTCGGATCGATGGCTAACAATCTATCAGCGGCGCTGAGAATCGCTGTTTCATCACCAACCTGGCTGTCCGCGAATAATATCTGATTTAGAACATCCTCTTTCACAGCAGAGTTTGGATATTGCTTCAGATATGCCTCGAACGCCGCAGCTTTATCTGCCGCGGTCGTCGCAGTGTTGGCTTTGTTGTAAGCCGCGTACTCTTCTTGCGACATCTGGATACCACCAGATGCCGGCTGCTGGGAGTACGCGAGAGACGCTAATGGTACCGCGCCGGCAACAGCCAGCAGCGAAGCAAGTACGACCTTCTTCATAAAGAGAACTCCTCGGGGAGATGCGTCAGTTTTGTAAAGCAATGAATCAAGATTAGCGCAAATTGCGCCGTCCGGATCAAAACCCTCCCCATACCAGCGAGATAAAGGGATGATGCGCATTATAGAAAGCGTGTTGCCCCATGTGCAACCGAGAACTCGACACAGACCGATAAATCGGATTCCTTCGCTCTTATCCACAACATCCTTCTTCTGATGCTCGATTACGCGTTGATTCCACCTCGTCTGCCGCTTACGATTCGACCTAGTGGCGTGTCGAACGATCCAGCCGATCGCTAATTCACGCACAGACACCTAATCGTAGACGAGGTTTTGCTCCTTGCTCAAGCTTAAGAAAGTTCAGATTCTCGGCTTCAAGTCCTTCTGTGACCGCACCGAGGTGCAGTTGACCGGCCATGGCATCGCTGCGATTGTAGGCCCGAATGGCTGCGGCAAATCGAACATTTCTGACGCTATCAACTGGGTTCTCGGAGAGCAGTCCGCGAAAAGCCTCCGCGGGATCAAGATGGAAGACGTCATCTTCGCGGGGACTCGTGAGCGCAAACCTACAGGCATGGCTGAGGTTTCCCTAACGCTGGTTGATCCGGAGGTATACGACGGCAACACGCTGGCCGACGGCGAAGCGGAGGTATTGGGTGCCGACCTACCCGCCGCATTGGATGCCGACCAGCATGTCACCGCGATTAATACGCTGAGTGACTGGGACGAGTCTGCCCTTCGCGCCGAAGCGGCCATGGAGACGGAAGAGGCTGTCGCGGATGCTCAGCCAGGTACAACGTATGAAGCTGAACTTCCCGCCAAGAAGGCCACCGAAAATTCAGCTGGCGATTTGGCAGAAGCTGGAGCCGAACTTACAGCGGGAAACAATGTCGTTCTCAAGATCCGCCGCCGCAAGTTCGGACGCGCACCCATCCGTGCCGGCGAAATCACTGTGACGCGGCGTCTCTTCCGTTCCGGAGACTCCGAGTATCTATTGAACGGCAAGATCTGCCGCCTGCGCGATATCCAGGACATCTTTATGGGAACAGGTCTTGGCGGCGAAAGTTATGCCATGATCAGCCAGGAACGCATCGGAAGCATTCTTTCGGCCAAGCCTCTTGACCGCCGCGCCATTATCGAAGAGGCAGCCGGCATTACCCGATTCAAGACGAAAAAGCGCCTTGCCGAGTTGCGGCTTGAATCCGCGAAACAAAATCTGTCGCGAGTGAACGACATCTTCGAGGAGGTTACTCGGCAGATGGGCGTCCTCAAGCGCCAGGCTTCCAAGGCTGAACGTTACGGCGCACTCCGTGACGAACTTCGCGGCAAACTTCGCGTGGTGCTCGCCAGCCGCCTTTCACAGATGGACGCAGAACAATCCGCAACTTCGAAAGAGATTGCGCGTCTTGGTGAACTGATCGATAGTCAGGCAGCGCAGCTCGAAAGTATGGACGCTGAACACTCTGTTGGCGTCAATCATGGCTACGCGTTGGATGACCAGATCCGTGAAGCAGGCGCTCAGGCCAACGCCAGCGCTGTAGAACTCGAGCGGATCACCGCGCGCACCGCGTCGAATGCAGACCGGATCTCCGATCTTGCCCAGCGCATCCTGAGTGGAAACGATGATCTTGCTCAAGCCCGCACCCAGATCGAGTCGCTCGCCGGTGATCTCGAGCAACACCGCAGTTTTCTCGAGAATGCGACGGCCGAAGCGGCAGATTCGCGTGAGGCGGCGGCATCGCGGCAAGCGCAGGCCCATGAGGCCACACGCAGCGTACTCGCGGCCGAGGCCCTGACCGAGAGCCAACGTCGCAATGGCATGCAGTCCATGCAACGAGCTGCGCAGGCGAATAGCGAGATAGCACAAGCGGAAGCCGCGCTCGAAGGACTCGACCGCGAGAATGAGCGTTTTGAGTCCGAGTCTCAGACCGCGCGCGGAGAACTGGAATCTTTAGACTTGCAACGAGGGACTGCCAGGCTCTCTTTCGAAAGTGTGACCGATCGTCTCAAGCGATTGGAGGCCGAAATTCTCGAACTCCGTCACACCCTCGAAACGAGGCGGATGGAGGAGACCCAATCACGCCGCCGCGGAGACGAATTGCGCGCCCAAGCTGCCACCCTCAATGGACGCCGCAGTTCGCTTGAGGCGCTCATCCGCGAGCACAGCTATTCCACGGATACGGTCCGCAATATCTTCCGCGCGCAGGCGAAACACCAGGACGGATCGGCACCGCTGGGCACGCTTGCTGACTTCCTCGAAGTAGATGGACGCTACGAGAATGTAGTTGATGAATTTCTGCGGGACGAACTCAATTTCATTGTGGTCCGCAATTGGGAAGCCGCTGATGCGGGCGTGCGCTTGCTTCAGACCGATGTAGCAGGTCGCGCCACCTTCCTGGTGCATCCCGATGGTCTTGATACCGCGTTGTCGACCGAAGGTATCGCAAATCCGGGCAATGGCGTTGTGGCGCTGAAAGACTGCATACATGTTCTGAACGGATTCGGGCATTCGCTCGAGGCTATCCTGCCCAAACTCCGCGACGGCTTTGTAGCGCCTGATACGGATACTGCGCGCAGACTAGCGCTCGAATTTCCCCAGGCATTCTTCCTCGCGCCCACCGGCGAGACTTTCCATAACGTCACTGTGACGGGAGGAAAGCCGCGAGAGCAGGGGCCGTTGGCGCTCAAGCGCGAGCTTGCAGAGTTGCAGAGTAAGCTGACGGGTGTCGAGACTGAACTCGCTCAGAATGAGCTCGCCACTGCAACACTTGGGCGAGAGATTTCGGACCATACTACGTCGCTCGACGCCAAGAACCACGAACGTCGCGAGGCCGAACGGGAGAGCGCCAACTCCGGGGCCGCCTTGCGGCAGATGGAGCAGGAGGCAGCGCGCCTCGAAAACCGACTCCAGCAGTGGCAGATTGCGGCAAACAGAAACAAGGACCAACGTCAGCAGCGGCGGGATCTCATCACGCGAAAGCGTGAAGAAGCTTCGACGTTTGAGGCGGAACGGGCAAATATCGAGCAGCAGGTCGCTGAACTGACGGAAAAGATTCTCTCTCTCCGAATCAACCGCGAAGAGCTCCAGGCAACGGCTTCTGCCGCGGCTGCGGCTTTGGCTGGGCTCGAAGAGCGCCGGCGCAACGCGAGTGCAAACTTCGAACAGACAGATCGTCTCTATCGGAGTCAATCTCAGAGAATTGAGCAACTAGAGTCGCAGCTTGCCAACGCCGCGACGGAGCGGCAACGGCGCGAAGAGGAGACGGCAGAGCTCTCTCTAAAGCATGCAGAACTGTCCGAAACGAGGGCTCAATCCATGGCTCACATGGAAACGCTCTCCACCGAAGCTTCTGCATTGCGTGCCGCGATGTCCGAGCTTGATGCCCGGCTTCGCGCTCTACGCCACGATACAGAGGGCCTGCGCGAGCAACGCGCCGCCTTCAGCGCTCGGGCTGCGAAACTCACATCGGATCTCGAGCACATAGAGGCCACCTGCCTCAATGATCTGTCGGTTGAGGCGACTACGCTTCGCGAAGATACCTCGATCGAGCGAATTGAAGCCGAGGCTCTCACAACAGAAGATGAGGCGGCGCGCTCTCTGAAGCAGCGTCTTGAAGCCATGGGCCCAGTAAACATGATGGCTTTGGAGGAGTTTCACGAGACCTCCGAGCGCCATGCCTTTCTGGAGACGCAGCGGAAAGATCTCCTCGATTCGATCGAGAATACGCAGGCTTCGATCAAAGAGATTGATGACGTTTCCCGTATCAAATTCGATGAGGCGTACAAAATCATCAATGAAAACTTCTCCGCTACGTTTACCAAACTCTTCGGCGGTGGCCAGGCGTTCATGCGCTTGACTGACCCTGAAGCCAATGGCGGAAAAAGTTCCGATCTCAGCGGCATTGATATCATCGCGTCGCCCCCGGGAAAGAAATTGCAAAACGTTCTTTTGCTTTCGGGCGGGGAAAAGGCCCTAACGGCTCTCTCTCTGCTCGTGGGAATCTTCCAGTTCCAGCCGGCGCCGTTCTGCATGCTTGATGAGGTCGATGCTCCGCTTGACGAGACCAACGTAGGGCGATTCGCCAACTTGCTTTCAGAGGTGGCATTGAATACCCAGGTGATTATCATCACGCATACGAAGCGGACGATGGAGCAGGCCGACGTGATGTATGGCGTAACGATGCAGGAACCAGGCGTATCGAAGATCGTCAGCGTGTCTCTGAGCGGTCGGAGCAGGGGCCGCGAAGCTCGGAATGCGGCATAACGGATGAACCAATCAAGTCTATGAACGCTCTTGATTGGCTGCTCTTAATCCTGGTGGCCTATTCAGCCGTCCGGGCATTCCTGCGTGGCTTTTTTCAGGAGGCCTTCGCTCTGGGCGGCCTGATTTTGGGTTTTCTCTTAGCTTGTTGGTTTTATCGACCTCTCGCATTCGACCTCAGAGGGCTGATTACATCGACACCGATCGCAGAACTTGCGGCATTTCTGCTTATTTTGGCAGGATCAATGATCCTGGCGAGCTTACTGGGGAAGCTTCTCCGCCACACAGCCTCGGCCATTGGCCTAGGATTTGTCGACCGCGTTCTGGGAGCCGCCTTTGGGCTCGTTCGTGGCGCGCTCTTAGGCGTTGTTCTTCTGCTCGCATTGACCGCTTTTTTGTCCAGCGCCCCCTGGATTGAAAATTCTCATCTAGCCCCGTATTTTCTTCGGGCCGCTCATGCTGTATCCTTCGTCATGCCCTCCGATCTCAAATCACGTCTGCTTGACGGTCTCGACCATCTCAAGCACACGACACCGGATTGGATCAAAGGCAGTCTGTAGCCTCAAACTGAAACGTGTCATCATGTAGTCGGATCCCAACCAGGGCCCATGTCCATTCCACAAAAGGAAGACCTGCGATTGAAACGCGAACTCGACAACCTCGTCCTCCAAATGCATGCCGCTGGTATCGGTTACACCGACGCGGTACGCGAGTTTAAGAAACAGTACATCCTCGAGGTTCTTTCGCGTCATCGCGGCAATCAATGTAAAGCTGCAGAAGAGCTCGGCATGCACCGCAACACGCTAAGCCGTACGCTCTCCGAGTTGGGCATGGATTCGACCCAGATACGACAGGGGATGCGGCGGCCGCCAACATCGGTGCGACCCGCGAGAGCGACTCATCCAAACTTGCAAATTATCTCTGGCGGACGTTAGCCACGTTCCTGCGTCTAAACAGCACATAATGTTTTCTTCACCCCAGGGCCGCTGGTTGCGCAGACGCAGGAGTATCGCCCGTGCTGCGTTATGGGGGTCTCCTCTGCTAGCGATTTCGGGCGTTGTCGTTTTGACTGCCAACGCACAGGCGAATAGCCCCGCGGACAATCCTGCTAGTGTCCCAGCGGGCGCGGTTCCATCGCTTCCCGCGAAGCACCCGCCAAGCACAAATTCGGCCGCACTATCCCCCAAACAAATTCGCGCAGCGGACGACGCCTATCTTGAAGGCGCAAAGCAAGTCCAACATAAGGAGATGGCTGCAGCCTTACATAGCTTCCAACAAGCGGTCCGCCTTAACCCGAACAATTCCGACTACTCCCTAGCTTTGATCGTCACGCGCGAAGGCTATGTTACTGAACTAGTTCAGCGTGCGGCTCAGGCGCGATCTGTTGGCAACACAGCGCTTTCCGACTCTTTGCTTAGTCAGGCACGCACCCTGGATCCCAATAATCACGTTGTCCTCCAGCACTTCGAAGCTACATCGGGTGCAGGGAATAAGATTGAAAGTGACACTAAGAAGCCGGGCCCGTTTTATTCGAGTATCGACCCCTCCAAGTTCCCTGCCCAAAACATAGCCTCGACACTCCAGGGCCCGGTTGAGTTGACCCCCACTCCGGGAAACAGAGACGTACATCTTCATGGAGATGTACAGAGCGTCGTTCGCAATCTGTACAGCCTTTTCGGAATCAAGGTCGCATTCGATGCCTCTGTGACGAGTGGCGCGCCAATCAATCTGGATATGAACAACGTGACATTTGCCGGTGCTACGAGAGCTCTTGGAATCGCCGCAAAAATCTTCGCTGTTCCTGTCCAGCCGACCTCCGTGCTCGTCGCACGAGATACGCAGGAGAACCGTGATGAGCTCACGCCGCTGGTAGAAGAGACAGTCTATCTTCCGGGTCGAACCAACGACGAGATGCAAGAGCTCGCCAACGTAGCGCGTAATATCTTCGACATCAAAGAAGTGACCGCGAGTTCCACCGGGGGATTCTTACTTCTGCGTGGAAATGAACAAGTCCTTCGCGAGGTCAACGCCGTTTATGACGACATGCTGGACGGCAATCCGGAAGTTCTCTTCGACGTCTCGCTCTACGAGTTGGACAAAACCCTCGACAACAATATCGGTGCCGTCCTTCCGAATTCTGCGGGTGTTTTCAGTATTGCAGCCCAAGCTCAATCCCTCGTATCTGCAAACCAGGCATTGATTAATCAAGCCGTTGCGGCTGGTCTTCTTACATTGAACGGAACGCCACTGCAAAACCTCATCACAGAGGTAGGCTTTCTTGTCGCTTCGGGAGCTGTTACCGCAGTTCAGTACACCAACCTTCTTGGGGTATTTGGTGGCGGCCTTACGTTTGCTGGACTTTATCTAGGATCTAGCGCCAGTTTCAATATGGCTTTGAATTCAACCGATGTGAGCATACTTGACTCGGCCCAGATGCGTGCGATCAATAAGCAGCCTGCTACCTTTCGCGTGGGCTCTCGATATCCAGTAATCACAGGGACATATAGTTCCGGCGGCACCAGCACGCTTGCGTCTTCGCTCTCGGGTCTGAACATCAATGGAACCAGTGTTAGCTCACTGCTCTCACAGTTCCTTGGTGCCAGTTCAGTGTCTGTTCCTCAATTTCAGTATGAGGACCTTGGCATTACCTTGAACTTAACGCCCCAGATACTTCGCAACGATACTGTTTCCTTGGCCTTAAAGATGAATGTAGAGGCGCTGGCCGGCAACAGCATCAATAACATTCCGATATTAGACAATCGCGCGCTGACTTCGACGATCACAGTCCCGGCAGGTCAAACTGCGATGTTGTCCACACTTGTTAGCTCGTCTGAGATGAAAGCTCTTACTGGTTTGCCTGGTCTCAACGACATCCCTGGATTTCAAGGCACTAGCCAGGATCGCCAGAAGAGTTCAACCGCACTCCTGATTACGATCACCCCACATATCGTGCGAAGCGGTCGCCTAGAGGTATCGAGCCGCCGCATCGATACGGCGCGGGGTAGTGGCGCGGTGGGGGTGGAATAGTTGCATTGCAAAAGGGGTGAGGGGTGGCTATACTTATGCTTGGCAGGGCGGGAGTAGCTCAGTGGTAGAGTGCTTCCTTGCCAAGGAAGATGTCGCCGGTTCGACCCCGGTCTCCCGCTCCAACAACCTCAATCTCAACCGCTTACGGCTCGGAAGCTCTAGACTGCACACAACGGTTCGGTGTGTTTTTGGCCGCGGGTAGTGTGGTTTTGGGGATGTAATTTTGTGCCCAGGGCGCGGTACCCAAGTGGTAAGGGAGAGGTCTGCAAAACCTTTATGCGTCGGTTCGATCCCGACCCGCGCCTCCAACATTTTCTCCTTTAGAATCAGAGCCCAGGCAACTGGGCTTTTCTTTGTGCTGGCTTTGTGCTAACCGCAAAGACTGGGACCAACGTGGCTGTTCCACTACCGCCTAAGGTTGCGGAGGAGATACTCGCTTCCCCAAACGAGGGGCGCCGTTTGCCGGGATTCACGGTTAGCAACTGATGTACGGTTAGCAACTAAGGATACTCGTCGCGTAATACACTGCCGCCCATGAACCCCTCTACAAAGTTAGGGATTTCAAGTCCCCTGGCGACAATTGCTCTTCTCGTCATGCCATTCGAAATCTCAAGCATTCCCATAGGTGGGTCTGTGGAGTCACGGTAGGCGTGTTGGGAGCGCTTGCGGCAAGGCGACGTAGCAAATGGTGGCTGGCAATACCTGTACTAACTTTTCCGTGGTGGCCATCGCTATCATCATGTCGATTTATCCGGGGTAGATCACAGACAGAGGGAAGACTCAGAACAGAGTTTCCCAAAACGCCGTTTCTCGGGAAGTTCACGGCAATGCCGCGCGTCCCGACCGAATGGAGATTTCGACACCATTCCTTATGAATGCTGCTGTACGGTTATTTAGTCTTCGATCCTAGTCGCCAAAGTAGTCGACACACCAGAAAGACAACAGTCAAGACAATTAGAAAAATGATCAAATGAAACGGTTGAAAAAAGTCTCCCATACCCGCTCCTTTCACGCCCGTCCGGGAACAATTTCAAAGAAGTGAAGTGGTTCCCTTCGTGCAACAGCGGCCACACCATCTACCTTTGCGATCGTTCATAGTGCGATTCTTCACGTGGGGAGAATTGTACCTCCTCCAACGTCTCGTTTTCGGAAACTTTAGAGGTCACGGACGCGCAGACGCATTGAAGTTGCTCAAGACACCGTTTTTCGTGCGCTAGGGCTGGTCCTTCCGGTGGCCCGTACCTTGAAATGCGCGTGCCGGAACGGACGGTGTCTTCGAAAAACTGGACGACAACAAGATGCCGCCATGATTTGGTTGATGAAAATTCAATCGAAAGATGGATGACGAATTCCATTTCAATCCATAAAGTTCAGTAGATCAATCTCAATGCTTTCGAAGTGAACCCAGTTCATTGCTACGGGCTCGTTCTCCCAACCTACTGATCTCGCACGGAGTAAATTCATAAATGCGTAAGTTTGCCCTGGCTCTTACCCTGCTGGCATCATGCCCCGGCATGTACATCCTTGCTCAAGTTCCGACCGCAACTGTCAACGGCCTAGTTAGAGATTCGCAAGGCGCGCTCATCCCACAGGCGCATGTCTCGGTAACAAGCGTGAAGCAGGGCACTGTGCGGAGCAGCCTGTCCAATCCTGACGGCTCGTACTCCTTGTCCAACCTTCAGCCCGACGACTATCTGATTGCCATTAGCGCGCCGGGCTTCGGAACCGTGCAATACAAGGATGTGCGCCTCGAGGCAGGCAAGACAACAACTCTGGACTCAAAGCTGTCTCCAGCGGCTGACGCAACGACTGTGCAGGTGAACTCAACCGAGAATGAAGTCTCTCTGTCCCAATCGATGGTTCAGGGGCAAATCACATCGAATACCATTCAAAATATTCCGCTCAACGGCCGCAATTTTCTCGAGCTCGCCTTTCTCCTGCCGGGCAATCGACCTGCGCCCACCTTCG
The DNA here is from genome assembly GCF_009765785.1 of Granulicella sp. L46. GTDB lineage: Bacteria > Acidobacteriota > Terriglobia > Terriglobales > Acidobacteriaceae > Granulicella. The sequence goes on along the minus strand of NZ_LMUT01000018.1, from coordinate 61,192 downwards.
ACCCGACGAAGACCAACACTCTGGAAGTGAGCTCTGCCGGCGGCTTCGGACGCGGCGGCAATATCACGGTAGACGGTGGGGACAACAACGACGAAGTGGTTGGTGGAACGCTATCGAATCTCCCCGAGGACTCGATCCAGGAATTTCAAATTGCGACTGCACGATTTACCTCGGAAGTCGGCCGCTCTGGAAACAGCATCATCAACATCGTTACGCGATCAGGAACCAATGCTGTGCACGGCTCAGCGTTTGTCTTTGTACGCAACCAGGACTTGCAGGCCCTGCCAGCGACCTTCGATCACCAGCTTCCCACCCCTCCGTTCAGTCGCGAACAGTTCGGCGGATCGATCGGAGCTCCGCTGCGCCGCAATAAGGCATTCATTTTTTCTTCAGTCGAATATCGCGATCAGAACGCTTCCATCCTTACCGGCACGCGCGACTTCACGAAAGACGTGATCGACAATACCTCCGCGCCCGCGCCGCTTCGCGACCTGCTACTTTCCAACCGCATCGACTACAACTTCAACGCGAACAACAATGTGTATGGGCGCTATAGCTTCAATCGTTCCACTGACACCGCACAGGCGACACCTTCATCAACCACCCCACTCAGCACAGCCGCAGAGCGGCAAAACTCGCTGAACCGATTCAATTCGATTGCGGCAGGCTGGACATCCGTGATCGGGTCCACAAAAACCAACAACCTGTCGTTCCACTACGACAACTTCTATAACGACATCCCACCCTTTCCTCAAAATGCTCCGCTCACCGATCCTTCGAGCCTCGGGCTTACCAATGAGTTGATCTTTCCTGACCTGGCTGACGGCGCCAACTTTAATCTGCCGCAGGCAACTCACTTGAATCGGTATCAGTTGCGTGACGGCTTTACGATGGCCCTCGGCAAGCACGAGCTCCGATTCGGTGGTGAGTTTCAACACTATTCCGCACACGGACTCATCAACGTGTTTGGTACTGGAACCGTCATTCTCACCTCGGACTTCGGCTTTCAGGATCTCAATGGAGATGGCGTCGTCAACGACCTCGATATCCCGGTTGCTGTTGGCATCCACAGCAGCGCTCCGGTAGTTCCCGTACCCATCCCGAACGTTGGAGATAACTACACCGCGTTGTATGCGCAGGATGACTGGAGAGTGCTCGCTAAGCTCACCCTGAACCTTGGATTGCGTTGGGAGTATGACTCGAATCTCACGGGAAACAGCCCCAGTCACGATCCCTGTCCAAATCTGACCAGTGTCCCCACAGTTCAATGCGTGTGGATGGCCAACGTCATCAATCTGAAAAAGTATCCCGATACCAAGGACTTCGGTCCGCGTGTAGGTTTCGCTTACGATCCCTTCGGCAACGGGAAGACCGTCTTCCGTGGCGGCTATGGAATCTACTACGACCGCATCATTCTTGAGGCGGGAGCGGAAGAGCTCGTGCAAAATGACCGCGCCCTCACGGTAACGCAATACGCCGGATCGGAATGTGTGCTGCCCGGAGTTCCGGCGCCGCCAAGTCTCAACTTTTGCTTTGCGCCCGGGGGCCAATATGCTCCTGGAAGCCCGACGATCGCCACAGCGTTTTCTGGTCCGCATGAGACCGGCGGCGTCGGTATCATCGCCATGGGGCCTGACGCCCACCATCCTCTGTTTCAGCAGGCATCCATTGGCCTCCAGCAGCAGTTCGGCAAGAACTGGCTCGTCACAGCGGACGGCCTGCACGTCTTCGGACAGCGCCAGCTCATCGGCAGCCTCCTGCGCACAACCACCTCCACTTCCCCCGACATCTCTTGCCCGGGCGACAATATCCCATGCACCATCACCGATCCTCTCTCCGGCATCTCGGACAACATCACCCTCATTCAGTCGCAGGCCAAGTCCTGGTATGACGGCCTGCTCGCAAGTCTCGGCCACCGGCCATCGCGCATCGGCAAGGTCACGTACGAATACAACGTGAGCTACACACTCTCCAAGACCCTCGATTATTCCGACGACGATCAACTCACCAACAACAACGCCGATGAGCAGGTCAATCTTGCGGAAGGCACATCCGGCCTGCGCAAAGAGAAAGGCTACGCGCTCACCGACGAGAAGCAACGCATCAGCATCTACGGAGATGCCCAGTTCCCCTTCGGCTTCTCGATCGCGCCGATCTACACCTATGGATCGGGCGTTCCAGCGGACACCCTTCTGCCCAGCACCGCCGTCAATGGAGCAAGTGGCGCCCGCCTGCCGCTGCTTTCACGCAACTCCATTGGCCGCGAGATAAAAAACAGTGACCAGTTGAATGCCAAGATCAATCAGTGGAATGCACTTGCACCCTGCCCCGGCGCATATCCTTGTCAGGCCGGAGGCCCGGTCGACAACGTTCCTTCGGGCGTCAATTATTCCAGCCCCTTCAGCTCCTTCGACATGCGCCTGGCCAAGATCTTTGCCTCTCACCGCGGCCCCTCCCTCACCCTCATGGCGGAAGTCTTCAACCTCGCCAACCAGGTCAACGTGCGCGGCTCAACCACCGCCGACTACTCCGGCCGCGATATCTCCATCGGACCCAATGAGGGAGCCCCAGCCATTCAGACCAACTTCTTCCAGCCGGTCAGCGTTGCGGGTGGATTCTTCGGTTCCGGCGGCCCGAGAGCCTTTCAGTTCGCCGCACGAATACAGTTTTAGGTGGAGTGTGATCCTGGCCTTGGCTGATCAATGCACCTAGTTTTGTCGATTCTCACTTGACCTGCAAAACAACCGCAAGATTGAAGTCCGCGGGAGAATCTGGTTTCGAGCAAGTCTTTTGGCTGGTCGGAGCGGGAGACGCGCAATATTCCGCCGGTTCCTACAAAGCCGCGTTTTCGGCAACTTCGTTGCGCTGTTTCAAAAAACGCCGTTCTGCGGGAACTTCGGATTCATTTCACACCAACCGGTGTCTACTTCGGTAACGCATGAACACTGCACCGATCCGTGAATACTGAAACACGTGGAGCACAAGGCATGTCGACTAAACTTCAGAGCTTACAGAAAGGCATTCCATGACGATTCGGGTCGGCTTGATCGGGCTAAGACGAACAACGCGCGTTAAGACGTATGGGGATGCCCTACGCCAGTACGAATTCCATCCCAAGGCCAAATCCGCTGACACGGCGGGAGAGTCCTGCGACAAGCAGACTGTCGGCTTGCTTCAGCGTGGGAATATATGCGTCGATCACGTTCACTACATTGGCAAGAATCGAATCAGTTGGAGGCGGTCGATGGTGGGCTAGTCCACTCTGAAGAGGCGATTTATACCGAATATGTCGACAAGAGCCGCGATGAATGGCAAATGAAGACCTGCCCGCGTTGCGGCAAATGCCGCTGGCGGTTTTGATTCGCGTAACCGGGCTGTCATGCCGCGCTCTGCTAGATATTTGGGCCGGGAGAAGCAGGCCACGTCCGAAGAACCAGGCGCGATTGATTGCTATTGTTCGAAGACCGACAAGATGAGCCTTTCCGACAGTACCGCCTTACGTAAAATCAGACGTGTGATTGAATTTACCCAGACTCGTCCGAAGAGACCGCTTTGGATACCGTGTTGGTTAAGGGGAGATCACCGGAACGTTGAGCCAGCGGAGCAAAGCCCGCACTGTGTTCTGTGTGGTGCGCGTTCCGTGAACTTAGAACGCTTTGCTTGACTAGAAGTCTGTTCTGCAAGCCGTTCAAGAGTGGCTTCTCGATGAGCCTATAGCAGAAGTAGCCAGCGACCAAATTTGCTGCCAGCATTGTGACCGTATAGAGAACACTGACGAACATAGAGCTTACATCCGGATGGAAGTGCACGAACGCACGTGATCCAAACTCCAGAACCAGTTGGGAGATGATATACGTCGAGTAGGAAGCATTCCCCAGTATCACCCACCAACGTGCGGGACCACGGTGCATGGACGGAGACCAGAAGACTACACCTGCGACCAGCACTAGCGCGCAGATCCCCCAAGTGACGGATCTCTGAAAGGCTCCGTGGTTGACTAAGATCATCTGCTCGCCGTTAGCGATCCAGGATTGATTGTGGCGCGCCAACCAGAACGAGGCGCAGATCCCCACCGCGGTTAGGCATATACCTACGTGGCGCCTCGTTCCAACTCTTGCATACAGGAGTGCCATCAGTGCACCAAATACGAACTCAAGCAGGATGGGATTCGCTGCTACGATCCAGAATGGATGCCGAATGTTACACAGCCCCCCAATGGCCACCGAAGATGTGAGCAGGAGAATAAAGATGGGAACAGCCCAATGCACAGTCTTTAGCAGGATGAGTCCGAATACGGTGTAGAAGAATATCTCGAACATCATGGTCCATGAGTAGCCAATGATCAGGTCGCCTCCCAGAGAGTGAATCGGGGGCAGCAAAAAGAATGCAGACCAATAGTTGTGCCCTTTGAGGGCGCCCGCGCGAAACATGCGTAGCAGGATGAGTATTGCGAACACCCAGTAGATGGGATAAACGCGGATGAAGCGCTTCTTGAGGAAGTCCCAAGTTGTATCCACGCCTGGTTGCTTGGGAGTTCGCAGAACAACAAGGGAGAGAATGAACCCACTGATGACAAAGAAGATATCGATGCCGAAGACATTGAGGGCGGGAAGCGCTTGACCACCGCAGGCCGCGAGGTGTTGGCCTGTGTGCCACCACACCACAAGGATGACGGCTACAGCGCGCAGCATCTGTAAGCCGTCTATCTGACCGACACTAGATCGCATCGGAAGGCTGGAACTATCCATCCTTGGGCCTTTCGGTTGGCCGGTGAGGTAAAGGGTACGGGATTGTGAGTATATCGTCATCCGATCGCGCAGAGCACCGCCAGCAAACTATATTGAAATCATCGGACTTCGTTGACACGAACTAATGGGTAAAGTGACAGCTTCATAGGCGTATGCCTGCGCAGTGTCATTATCATTTTATCTATAGATCTTTCTTTTGGCCCGATATCCAATCGAATTGAATCCTGCATGTTTCATCATCTCAATTTGCGTAAAACGATCAGAACTCTGGCGACGTTCTTGGTGAGTGGCTGCCTAATCTTGTCAATTTTTGGTGACAATTTATTGCTGATCCGAAGAGAACTTCGGAGAAGCGAAGCCCACGACAATCTCACGCGCTATCAAGCCATAAACCGGTTGATTCCGCCATACGTCGAGGGTCGGGTAATATTCTTTGGAGACTCCATCACCGACTTTTGGGCAACTGATGAAGCCTCGAAGTTCTTTCCAGACAAGCCGTATGTTGGCCGCGGAATTTCGGGGGAATCAACGGACGGAATGGTGACAAGATTTCAGCAGGATGTGATAGATCTCCATCCGTCTGCCGTGGTGATCTTGGCTGGAACAAACGATGTCATTTTGCCAGAGCGGCACATCGGATTTACTCAGACTACACAAAATATAACAAGCATGGTCACGATGGCCCACCGGGCTCACATTCCTGTTGTGTTGTGCTCGATTTTGCCGGTGTCACATTTTTCCCCGTCGCAGCAATTCGCTTATTCCAAGAGGATCAATACCATCAATGAATGGATACGACGGTACGCTGTCCAAGAGGGTCTGTCCTACGTTGACTATTATTCAGCGATGGCCGATAAGACTGATTCCCTCAAAGACAGCCTGAGTGCAGATGGGGTGCACCCCAACGATGCGGGCTACGGTGTTATGGAACCGCTAGCTGAACGGGGCATTGAACGGGCAATCAAACAATCGGACGCCCATTCTTCTATACGTACAAAATGAATCGATGCGAGCGCTTTTAAACCAGAGGTCTTGCGGAGTCTTAAACCAGGACCGATCCCGACCCGCACCTCCAACATTCTAAGCTGGTTAGCCCCCAGCTAGGGCGCTTTTCCTTTGCTGGGGTGTTAGGGCGTTTTTGTACGACTTAGGTGGGTTTCGGGTTACGCAGCGACATGCTTAGCCCGGTTTCGGGACGCGCACTTTGCTAGGTGTCGGAGGTTTGAGCCGACTTCCCTGCTCCGCATACAAAGGCGAGGAACATGCCCATGCCTCGGCGGCCGTCTGCGCTGATGGCTTGACGGAAGAGGCACCAGAGCGACGGAGGTTCTTTATGTCGATCGAGGACTTCGTTTTTTGTGTCGGCGAGGATGGTCGGATCGAAGCTTCCCAAGAGTTCGCCGAGGATCAGGAGATTCCGCAGCGCTTGTGTGGTCATGGGTTGCTTGGCATAGTAGGCGAGCTTCCCGGCGATGGCGTTCTTACTGCCGACGGCTCCGTGCAGCAGGTCGAGCAGGCCTTGGTTGTGGGCCTCTTCGATTACGTCGAAGAGCACCAATAGCGCCTCTGCATGTTGTTCGGGAGCAGCCTCTAGGCGCCGTCGCAGTTCGGTTTGTGGGTCGACCTTGGGCTTGAAGTGAATCGGATTTGCCATGCTGGTGTCTCCTTGCGATGAATCATGCTGTGGGGCGCGCTGGGACTACACTGTGGTTGTTTTGATCTGGACGAGCTCGTCGCGAGGTTTGGTGCCGGGAACGTAATAGTCCGCGCGCTGCCATTTCGTTTCTACTTCGACACCTTCCTGCGGAGTGCGGTGTCCCCAGCGGAAGTTTTCACGGGGTAGCGGATTGGGGCCTTGCTCGTTCAAGACAGTCATCTGGACGGATAGCTCTTTGAAGGCGGGTGTGTGGGTTGCGCGGTCGAGGTGACTGCTGGTCATCTTGTTCACGGGCTCCAGGACGGAGTTCATTGGCATGTAGAGCTCTTTGCCGTGTACGCGGTCGGTGACCAAGACCTGGACCTTGACCTGCCCGTACGGTGAGCGGAGTTGGACGTAGCTGCCGTCGGTGACTCCGCGATCCTCGGCCAGTTCGCGCGAGACTTCCACGAAGGTGCGGGGCGTCATGCGCTTGATCCCTGCGGTGCGATAGGTCATGCTTCCCTGCTCGAAGTGTTCGAGCAGGCGGCCGTTGTTGAGATGGAGGTCGAACTCGGCGGTTCGTCCTTCGGAGGGTTCAATCCACTCGATGGGATAGAACTTTGCCTTGCCGTCGTCAAAGGGAAACTTCTCCAGGAAGAGGACGGGCGAATCTTTTCCATCTTTGGCGACGGGCCATTGCAGGGAGCGGTAGCCTTCGAGGCGTTCGTAGCTGACGCCGGCGAAGAGCGGGGTGAGGCTCGCGACCTCGTCCATGATTTCGGAGGGATGTTGGTAGTTCCAATTGGCACCGAGACGTTGGGCGATTAGCTGGATGATTTCCCAATCGGGTTTGGAATCACCCAATGGTTCGAGCGCTTTGTAGATGCGCTGAATTCTGCGCTCCGTGTTGGTGAAGGTGCCTTCTTTTTCGAGCGAGGGAGAGGCTGGCAGAATGACGTTGGCGTACTGTGCGGTGACGGAGAGATTGACGTCCTGGATGACAAGGAAGTCAAGCTTACGGAGTGCGATTTCGACGTCGTTCGAGTTGGCGTCGGAGGTGATGGTGTCTTCGCCCTTGATGTAGAGGCTGTGTAGTTTTCCTTTGTGGATCGCATCCATCATCATGCGGTTGTCGAGGCCCGTGCTGGCGGGCAGGGTCACTTCCCAGGCTGCTTCGAACTTGGCGCGGACTGCCCCGTCGTTGACTGACTGGTAGCCGGGAAGGAGGTTGGGCATGGAGCCGAAGTCGCTTGCGCCCTGAACGTTGTTATGACCACGGAGTGGGTAGGCGCCGGCACCTTCGCGCATGTAGTTGCCGGAGAGCAGGAGGAGATTCGAGATGGCGGTTGAGGTGTCGGATCCGCCGCAGTGCTGGGTGACGCCCATGGCCCAGAGGATGCAGGTACCGTCGGCCTTTGCGATTTCTAGTGCGATGGTTTCGATGTCCTTGGCTGCGATGTTGGTGATGCCCTCCGCGTACTCGAGTGTGAACGACTCGAGAGATTCTTTGTATGCGTCGAAGTTGTTGACCCACTGGTGGACGAAATCCATTTTGGCGAGGTTGTGGTCGAGGAGATATTTTGCGACCGCGTTAATCCAGACCGGATCGGTGGAGGGGTTGGGGCGGATGAAGAGGTCGGCGCGCTCGGCCATCTCGTGTTTCCGGAGGTCGGCAACGATGAGGCGCTGGCCGTGTAATTTGTGGGAGCGCTTCACGCGGGTGGCAAGAACAGGATGGCTCTCGGCGGTGTTGGAGCCGATGATGAGGACGAGGCCGGCCTTTTCGATATCTGCGATGGAGCCGGCGTCGCCACCATACTTGACCGTTCGCGAAAGGCCCATGGTTGCGGGGGTTTGGCAATAGCGCGAACAGTTGTCGATGTTATTGGTGCCGACGACGGCGCGAGCCAGCTTCTGCATGAGGTAGCTTTCTTCATTGGTGCACTTGGACGAGGAGATGAAGGCGAGAGCGTCGGGGCCGTAGTTCGATTTAATTTCGGTAAACTTTTTCTCGATGAGGGTGAGAGCTTCCTCCCATGTGGACTCGACGAAGCGATCACCGTGGCGGATGAGTGGCTTGGTGAGCCGGTCTTCTGAGTTGATGTATTCCCAGGCGAATTTCCCCTTGATGCAGGTGGAGATACCATTAGCGGGACCGGGGCCGGGTTCGATCTTGAGGATGTGGCGGTCGCGCGTCCAGACATCGAAGCTGCAGCCAACGCCGCAATAGGTGCAGACTGTCTTGGTCTTCTTCACGCGCAGTTCGCGCATGTCCGACTCGATTTCCGAGAGCGAAAGGATGGGGCCGTATCCGATCTGAGGCTCGATATCTTTGACGACCTCGATCATGTCGTCGAGGGTTTCCGGGGAGAGGCTGGTGAAGTAGCCGGCGCGGCCGATCATGGACTTTTCCATCAGCGCGTTGCACGGGCAGACGGTGATGCAGTGTCCGCAGGAGACGCAGCTGGAGCCGGCGATTTCATGACCGCCGTCCCAGAGAACCCGGGGATGCGGCGAGGTCCAATCGATGGTGAGGGTCTCGTTCACCTGGACGTTCTGGCAAGCTTCGACGCAGCGGCCGCAGAGGATGCATTGGTCGGGATCATAGCGATAGAAAGGGTTGGTGCGGTCCTGCTCGTAGGGTTTGGACTTGTAGGGGACCGCCTGGTGCTTTACGTCGAGGTCTGCGGTGGTGTTGTGGACGGTGCAGTTCTGATTGTTGTTATCGCAGACGGTGCAGTAGAGGAGATGGTTACCGAGGATGCGATCGAAGGCCTCGCGCTGGGCGGCGTCGGCTGCTTTAGTTTGGGTTTGGACGGTGAGGCCGGGAACGATTTCCTGGGTGCAGGCGCGCGTCAGATTGCCGTTGACGTCGACCATACAGGTGTCGCAGGTGCCGATGGGACCGAGCTGCGGGTGATAACAGACTTGCGGGACTTTGGTGTTTGTGCGGTTGATCGCATCGATCAGAAGTGAGCCTTGGGGTGCTTCCGTCTCGGAACCATCGATTGTGAGCTTGAGAAGAGGTGCTGCCGGGGGAGGTGAGTTCAGGAGGCGGTTCTGGAAGGCCATGACGGCTTAGATGGCTGGCAATCTTCGCCAGTTGTTCGAGGGTTGGGAATGGGCGATTCGGGATTTCCTGGCGCCTAGTCGGCAACCATGGATTCGCCTGGCAGGATGGGGCGGGTGCGGGGGAGTTTGCCGCTGTGCGCGGCGAGTCCTACGAGGGCCAGGATGGAGACGAAGACGCCTAGCTTGATGAGGTCGGCAGCGCGGGTGTGGGGGAGGAGCTTCCAAAGGAGCATGAGGACGGCTTGACCGATAGTGACAGCCCAAACCGAGCCGTAGAAGTAGCGGCGCTCGGTGCCCTCGCCGAGGGTGGAGCGGCCGACGCGGGGGAGCTTGCCGAGGGCTCCGAGTAGGAGGATCAGGAGGCAGAGCGGCGCGTAGGCGTAGTGGTAGATCTGCTTGAGGTACCAGGTGCCGGTGATGACGGCGACCGCGAGGCCCGCGAGGTTGAGCAAGGCGAAGCTGAGGACGGCGTTCCAGGCGAAGGTGTAGCAGACGCGGCGGTAGAGAGGGTTGGGCTTGTCTTCGTCGAAGCGGAGGATGTAGGGGCGAGGTTCGGCACCGGGAAGGCTGCCGCGGAGTGCGGCGATGCCGGTGACAATGAGTACGAGTGTGAGCCAGATGAGGTTGCCGCGGTGAAGGCCGCTGGCGAAGAGGCTGAAGGTGAGAGGACCGGGGGCGAGGAAGAAGACCCAGATCCAGATGGGCCAGTGGGCGGCGCGGTAGAGGCGCGTGTTGCTGCTGCGAAGCTTTCGCGCGTGGGCGAACTCTACTTTTCCGCTGTAGCGCATAGGCGAAGTTTCGCAGAGGGGTTGGGAGCGCGTCAATTCGTGGAGGGCGCCGATGGCGACGGAGCCGGTGTCTGCGGCGATGGGCGAATCCCTGCAGCTTGTCGCTCGATTGCAGAAACTACGCACTGATGGATAGGATGGCTCCACTTATGATTGGATCCCTTTACAAGATGTCGAAGGTTGCGGTGTTTGTTTTGGCGTTCTCGGTGTGTGCCTGTGCGGCGCCGGTTCATCTCCGGACGAATTCGCTCGAGAATCCGCTCGGCATCGATACGGCGCGGCCCGTGTTCTCGTGGCAGAGTGATGCGAAGACTCCGAACTGGATGCAATCGGCGTACGAGATATTGGTGGGGACGGATGCGGAGCACCTACGCGTGGGCAAGGCTGCGGTATGGGATTCGGGGCGGGTGACATCGTCGGAGTCGGTGGACATTCTGTATGGCGGGGCGCCGCTTCGATCTCAACAACGTTACGTGTGGAAGGTGATGGTGTGGGATAGTCATGGAAAGGAGACGGTTTCTCCTGCGGCGTGGTTTGAGACTGGGTTGATGAACGCGGGCGACTGGAAGGCCGATTGGATTACGCGTCATGATCCTGCGGACGAGCAGGAATTGAAGGCGATTCGATGGATATGGCTTCCAGTTGCTGATGCCAGGCGGGTACCCTCTGCGACGCCGGCGGAGTTTCGATACCGATTGCATCTGGATTCAAAGCCGCAGGCGGCAAGCCTCCACGTGCTGGTGCGGGGACATTTCACCGCTCGTGTGAATGGAACTGTCACGGGGCACCACGATGAATGGGGCGCGTTTGATCGCGAGGAGCTTGCGGGGCTGCTGCATGCCGGCGACAACGAGATTGAGCTGAAGGTTACGTCGCAAAGGGCGGGATCGCCGACGGAGACTGCGCCTTCTGCTGTGGCCGCGTCTATTCATGTGAGGCTGGCAAACGGGGAGGAAGAGCGTATTGTGAGCGATGATCGGTGGCAAGCGCGCGCTGGATCCGATGAGGCTTGGCAGGCTGCTGCGATTGCGGGGCCGATCTCTGCGGACTTTGCGTTGGGAACGGATCGGCGGCGTGAAGTGGCGGGGCCGGATCGCGTTTCTACGGACGCCTCGCTACTGCGTAAGGATTTTCGCATTGAGGCGAGCGTGCGGTCGGCTCGGCTTAGTATTACGGCGCTGGGGGCGTATGAAGCGTTTCTGGATGGCAAGCGCGTGGTGCCGGGAACTTTGCTCAGCCCGGGGTGGACGGACTTTCATAAGCGGGTGCTCTACCAGACGTATGATGTGACTTCGCTGCTGGGGCGCGGGGAGAACACGATTGGGGTGGTGCTGGGTGGCGGCTGGTACAGCTCGCCAATGACGTGGGCTGGATATAGGGACTATCCCGGGCCGAATCTTTTGAGGGCGCAGTTGGACGTGACGATGGATGATGGCAGCCATCAGACGATTGTGACCGATCCGTCGTGGCTGACTGCGTCGTCGCCGGTTACGTTCGCGGAGATTTATGGGGGCGAGTCGTACGATGCGCGGCTGGAGAAAGCTGGATGGAGTGCGCCGCACTTTGATGCTTCTCGATGGACGCCTGCCGTGGTGGGGACTCCGCCGGATAGCGCCATGATGGTGACAGCACAGGCGGATCTTCCGATACACACTACGCTGACTGTTCATCCAATTGCGATCAATCCGGCAAACGCCGCGCATCCTGCTGTATTTGATATGGGGCAAAACATGGTGGGAAACGTGCGCCTGCATGTCCGCGGGCCGCGTGGGTTGGTGGTGAAGCTGCGTTATGCGGAACGGCTCAATCCGGACGGGAGCATTTACACGACGAATCTTCGCAATGCCGATGCTACCGACACGTATGTTCTTTCGGGGAATGGTGAAGAGACCTGGACGCCTGCGTTTACGTTTCATGGATTTCGGTATGTTGAGATTTCGTATTTGGGTGGCGAGCCTGCTGCGCCGCCGACGGTCTCGACCGTTGACGGCCTGGTGTACAACAGTCTGCAAGAGCCGCCGACCGTCCGGCTCATGAGCTCCAGCGCAACGCTGAACAAGATGAACCAGTTGGGGACGTGGGGGCAGCGCGGGAACTTTGTGTCGATTCCTACGGACTGTCCGCAGCGTGATGAGCGGCTGGGATGGATGGGCGATGCTGGCGTGTTCTGGCGCACGGGATCGTACAACTTCGATATTGACGCGTTCACGCACAAGTTCATGGACGATGTGGTGGACGCGCAGACTGCCGAAGGAGCATTTACGGACGTGTCGCCGAACGTGCTGGGTCCGGGGCCGGGCGCGCCTGGATGGGGCGACGCGGGGATCTTCATTCCCTATGCCGCGTGGCTGCAGTACGGTGACATCCGCGTGGCGGAACATGCATGGCCGGCGATGCAACGGTGGATGGAGTTTATTGCGAGCAACAATCCTGACTGGATTCGGCACAAGGCGGTTGGGAACGATTACAGCGATTGGCTAGCGCCGGACCAGCACACGCCGAGTGCGCTGATTGATACGGCGTACTGGGCGCTGGTGACTCGGGAGATGGCGGAGATGGCCACGGCGCTGCATCGTCCAGAGGAGGCGGAGAAGTATCGGCAACAGTATGAACACATTGCTGCTGCGTATCGCGCGGCGTTTGTGAAGGAGGACGGCAGCGTTGCCGGTGAGACGCAGACCGGGTATTTGGCGACGCTGTTTACTGGCATTGCGCCGGCTTCCCTGCGTGCGAGCATGGTGGATCGCTTGACGAAAAATATTCACGCACATGGCGATCATTTGACGACGGGATTTCTGGGAACGCCGTTTCTTCTATTTGTGCTGGATGAGAATCAGCGGACGGACCTGGCGTTTAAGTTGTTGCTGTCGGACACCTATCCTTCGTGGGGATACATGGTGAAAAAGGACGCGACGACGTGGTGGGAGCGGTGGAACGGCGACACGGGGGATCCGAGTATGAACTCGTATAACCACTACGCGTTCGGGTCAGTGATGGCGTGGGTGTATCGGCGGGCGGCAGGGATTGATACGGATGCGGGCGGGCCGGGATTCCATCACCTGACGATTCGTCCGCACTTCGATGCGGCGCTGCCTGCGCTGCATGTCGAGTATGACTCGGCGTATGGCACGGTTGTGTCGGACTGGAAGCAGAGCGAGCATCGCTTTACGGTGACGATTCCGGGAAATACTACGGCGACCATTGAGCTACCGGGGCAGAAGGCGGAGACGATCGGGAGCGGAACGCACACGTATACGGTGCAATAGGGTGCAACTGATGGCTGGTTGCGAATAAGCAGCCAGCACAAAGTGAGGGCTCAGGGGGTGGGAGTGACTTCCCGTTTGCCTTGCCTCTCAAAGTAATACGCAATGCCGAGAGAGAGAATGAGCGCCGCAATTCCGAAGAGGGTCAGGCTTGATACGTTATTCGGCTCTTCAACAATCACCTTGCGGGCCATCGCGATGAGAGCTACTTCGATCACGACTCGCACGTGAATGACGTCCTTGATCATGTAGGCTTTGAGCGTTTCCAGCAGCTCAACTCCGATGAGAACGAGCAGAAAGTATCCGAAGATCTCGAGAAGGCCTTGGACCGGGATAAGAAAGCGAGGGGGAGCCCAAAACTGCTCCCAAACCAGCAGGGCCAAATGGAGGGTGGAAAGGATCACGACAACACCCAGCATGGCCGCCAGTGCAATGATGACGCCCTTCTGAATTCCCGAAATCTGATTTTCGACAAACCTGTCGATCTTTTCCACGGTGGCTTGCTCCATCTCGTGCCGGTAAGAGCTAGATAAATTGCAATGACAAACACTAGCACGCAATCGATGGGGAGACGAAACGGGATGGGACCATCTAGCCTCCAGGCATCTTGCAAGCTTTTTGGGAACTATGCAAACTATTCATTTTGGGGGATTATTTGGTAGCGTTACCGGGGCTCGAACCCGGACTCTTCGCCTTGAGAGTGCGTTTTTTCGGGTTTGCAGTGGGTTGCATCAAAACGCACTGAAGCTAATAAGTTTATTCAATACATATACTTACGATGACTTCGCGTTTGCAGAGGCTTGCAAATCGACGCAGAATTACCGGTACAAAAGTGCCACCAAAGTGCCACCAAGATTTTATAATGGTTTTGGGAGGTATCGATGGCAAGAAAGCCAAAGGACATTCGAGGCATTAAATTCCGCCCTAACCGAGGTACATGGGAGGCGCAATACAAGGCCGGCCAAAGCCGCGTCAGAAAGAACTTCCTCAGTCGTGATGCTGCTTTGGTCTGGCTTGAGACCGCAAAAGGACTGAAGCACAAAGAAGGGGTCGCTTCCCTTCCCTCCAGCGCCGCGGAACCGCTTCTGACCTTGTCCGAAAAAAAAGAATTGCGGCAATACCGAGTCAACAGCCTGCTGGTCAGTGAACTTTGCGATCAGTACCTCGCCCACATCCAGAATCCGAACAACCCTGAACGCCCTAAAGACCAGGTGAATCCTCCGCAAAGGCTGAGAGTCATTAAAGAAGCGTTTGGCGAGCGTTCAGCAGCTTCGGTACAGCCTCACGAGATCAAGGACTGGCTCATCTCCCTCGGACGGGCCGCGGGCACGTTGAACCGCTACAAGTCCACCCTGTCGGCTGTGTATACGTACGCGAAGGAGCGAGACCTGGTGGAATCAAATCCATGCCGCGATGTCTCTCACTTCGCTGTCACGCTTGGCCTGCCCCGTTGGATGAGCGATGCCGAAGAAGATCAGCTCCGCGCCGTCTTAGAGACATGGATTGCGGAGACACCCGAGGAGTACGAGATGACTCGGCTGGAGCTGCGCGAGCATCCCAATGAGATTACAGTCGGCTCTCAAACCGGAATGCGCAAAGGCAATCAGTACGCACTCACCTGGGACGATATCAACTTCAAACTGGGTCTCATCACCTTGCCCGATACCAAGACGGGCGTGCCGCACACCGTTCCCATGACCGATGACGTCAACGCGGCCCTCAAAGATCAGCGGAAAATTCAAGATCGGATGCGCGAGCTCCGAGGTGATCGAGAAACGAGGCATATGAGGCTCGACGGCAGGGTGTTCACGATCCGGGAGAATCGCCAGTGGTTTGAGAAAGCCAAGCGCGAGGCAGGCGTCACCGATCTTGGATGGCACCAGCTTAGCCGGCACACCGCCGGTTCACGCCTTGCTGCGAACAACGCGAATCAGAAGGTGATCCAAGAGGTGTTGGGGCACAAGACAATTGCGATGAGCGCTCGGTACACACACCTCAGCAAAGCGCATGTATCGAGTGAAATGAACGCGGCTTTGTCACGATCTCGCAATGTATAGGTAATCATGAAGGCTAGCTTCTCTTCGAGAAGAGAGGAACAGATATGCTCCTCATATCGGGCCTCCTCCCGTCGAGAAGGCGGTTGTCAGGGCCGTGCGTAGCACGCCGCACGGCGGGCGCAGCGCCTTGACGGACGTCACAGCGACGGGTACTTCTGCAAACGCGAAATGATTTATTTCTGAGCATACGGTTGCACCCAGTGCTACACTGTTTGGAATGAAAACTCCGGCTATAACTCCGTGAGAACTTTCAAGACTTCATGGTTTGCAAAAGCGGCTCGAAAAGCACACATCGGGGACGAGGAGCTTTGCGCTGCGATTTCGCAGGTTATGCATGGGCAGGCGGACGACCTGGGCGGTGGGGTCTATAAGAAGCGAAAGAATCAATACCGCTCCATCATCCTCGCCAGGGCTGGCTCATTTTGGATTTACGAGTATTTATTCGCCAAGCAATATCGGGCGAACATTGACGACGATGAGTTGGTCGAGTTTCGCAAGCTGACGAAGGCTTACGGAAGGCTCACACCGAAGCAAGTGAATCAGCTAATACGAGATCAAGACTGGATGGAGATTTGCAATGGCGACTAAGCATAAGTTCAAGAGCGATGCCTTTGAGGCAATCCATTCTTCCGCTGCGGCCCTGCAGAGGGTTGGAGCGATCGACAAGACCACGATGAAGGGATTTGACGAAGCCTGTTTGACGACGCCGCCGGCCCTGAAGCCCGCACAAATCAAAAAGCTGCGACTACGGCATCGCGTCAGCCAACCTGTTTTTGCCCGTTATCTGAACACCAGTGAGTCCACCGTTGAAAAATGGGAGACGGGGGCCAAGCAGCCGAGCGGAATGGCATTAAAGCTGTTGTTTGTCGTCGATAAGCACGGACTAGAAGCGCTGGTGTAGCAGAGAATAACTCGCGGCGCGAACGATTTCATCCTGTGCGGTCGGATGGATAAGTCACGATGTTCTCCGGATGGTCGCAACCGGCATACCTTCGCAGGTCCATTACAGGGATTAGGACTCGACCACCAATCCGTCGCGTAGGCAGACGCTTTGAGGCAATTAAGTAATCCAGGGCACGCTGACTAATAGACAGAAGTTGAGCAGCCTGTTCGCGCCCGACAAGCAACTTATCTTCTGGAGCCACCGTGACCCTCTGTGGAGGCTTTCTGCGGTTAGGCTTGAACGACAGCTCAGTGTTTTCCTGCTGCGACGGCTTCGATCCGCCTCGGTCGAAATCAATAACCCTCTCTGCCGGCATATTTCCCATCCCCTCTACTAAAAATTGTGGTGCTATTCAAACTGCCCTACCCTCTCTAAGATCGGCAAGCAATAGCGCCTTCAACTTTCCAGCGCTAATCCCTTCAAAGACTTAACCCGAACCCCATACTCAATTCCAAGTCGTGCTTCGGCGTCACAATCTTCGGCTGAGGTAAAGCAATAACCTGTTCCGGCTTGTAGGCACTCTGGTGAGAAACATCATGTCCTAATGCCTTTGGCAACTTCTCCAGACTGTCGGTAAATATCTGCGCGTCAAATTGACCGCGCGAGATCGAGACATATGCCATGCGGCTGTTGAGCAGATCCTTTGCCACAAACTCCGTGTCTACGTTGACCAACACACGCTCCGCCGTCTGGCCTTGGCTTGAGTAGCTGGTTACGGCGTACCCATGATCGACATGTGGATGCTGTTGTGGATTGAAATCGACTTTCCGCTCATCATCCAACCGCAAGCGCATCATGCCATCCTGCCCGATGCTCTCGACAGTCCCCAAATCCCGATTGGCAATTTTCAGTTCCTGGCTAGGCGCGGTGAACTGGATGCGATCTCCTACGGAGAACTTCTTCTCGTCCTCTCGGTAGACAGAGACTCCAACCTGGCGACGTGGATCATAGGTGGTCTGTTCCCCGTTCCTTCGGACCACCGTCAAAGTGTTCGCTTGAGCGCTCACAGCAAGGACGCGAGAATACTCGCCTTTCTCGATGCCGGTCTCCTTGGATGTGCGGGAGTACCGCAAGATGTCATCGACCTGGTACTGCTGTGCCCAACTGCGATCCGCACCGGTCATCTCTTGACGCGGAACAAGCGTCCTCACAGGATGCTCTTGCCCGTTCACAAGTCCACGCGATTGCATCTCATCATGTATCCGCTGATTGATCTCACTACGGGAACGGTTGTCGGGCGAAACGACAAGTGTGCCGCTGGGAGACTTGGCGTATTCCCGCGCAATAGCCGCTATACGCTCATCGTGCCCCTTTACCTGATGTACACGGCCCTGCTGGTCAAGACTCTCAACGGCGGCTTCGACCTGCCCTCGCGCCAACTGCTCGACAACCTGTTTCAACTCGGGATCGCGCTGGCGGACGATATCATTCAATGTCGCTGTCCGCATCCCTGCTTCCTGTAATTGCGCGAACGGACGCCCTGCTTCGACGGCCTCATGTTGGTGACTGTCTCCGACTAACAACACACGATCATTCCGATGGAGACGCTCGATGAACTCGTGCATCTGACGCGTGGAGGCAAGCGAGGACTCATCGAGCACATACAAGCGCTTCTCTCCACTCTCGGGCTGCGTTCCTTTCGCAAGGTGACGCTGGAGAGTCGAGGTCTCCATACCCGCCTCAGCCAACTTGTGTGCCGCGCGAGATGTCGGCGCGAATCCTTCCACCTTGTAGCCCTCGGCTTCAGCGCCTTCTCGGACCACGGATAGCGTCGTCGTTTTGCCTGCGCCTGCCACACCATCCAGGCCGACGATCTTCTCGCGACTCAGGAATATCTCATCGACCGCTTGGCGTTGCGAGCGGTTCAACTCAGGATGGCGATCTTCTGTCCAGATTCTAAGCTGTGGCGATACCAACATTGGATCGTCATAACCGCGCTGATTGCCGCGCTGCATGTGACCGACGATCTCCCGCTCCATGCGGATCATTTCAGAGGTCGTATACAGTGGAGCCGCTCGGCCATCCGACCGTTCAATCGCCCGAAACTCCCCACGCGCTATCCGCTGTTCAAACTCCTGTCGCACCTGACTGTAGGAAGCCTGCCCCATACTGCGATCTATCGCTGCCTGAAGGATCGCACGTTCGTCCTGAACAGCAGAACGTTCGAAGACGTGGTTACGTGAATATGTCACCGCCTGTTGCACCGTCTTCTCCGGCTGCACTTCATGGCGCTGTCCCTGTGCCTTTGCGACGACACGATCTGCTTGATGTCCGAATCGAGCAGCCAGGTCGCGGTGCTGCTGCAACACCTCTTCAGGCGAATGAATCTCCTTGCTGTCGCGTGTGCGATGAGCAGCTACTTGTGCTGCGCCCGCGCCCTCTCTTCCAATCTCCTGTAGGTGTTCTTTGATCTGCACACGACGCGGGCTCGATGCTTCCAAATACTCCTGCGAATATCCTTTGATCTCCGGCTGGCCATGCTTGCCGCGTTCAATCTCATATCCGAGAGCTTGCAGCTTCAACGCAAGCTCGGATCGGTATACCGTGGTCGCGTATTGTTGTGACTGGAAGAGACTGCGCTCTTGCAATGCGCGCGTCTGTCCATTTTCTCGCTCAGTCACATTGAAGACGACTGCATGAGTATGAAGCTGCGGCGCGGCATAGCCATCCACTGGACGAGCGGTGTCATGCTCGAAGGTAGCAGCGACGAACTTGCCTGTTGTCTCGGGCGCATGGACGTTACCAATGCGAGCCTGTGTGTATCGCTCCAACTCCTGCAACGCGACTCGAACACTTTCGCGATGCGCCTCACGCACGCGATCATCGCCACCCACAAGGGCTGTTAGCGAAACAGACTTGGGTGCGGAGAACGTCGCATCCCATCCTGCACGGTGTTCTGAACTGGTGATCTGCTTGCCGTACTGATTATCGTAGGTCCTTGCAGGCTGATGCTTGACGAGCTGCGCGTCGTTCGCTGGATGCCGACCTTCGCTCAAACAAGCAAACTCCTCAGCCCCTACATTGCCGCCTAAGCCCCACTCCTTCGCGAGGCTCCCCTGCCACTCGCTATACCCTTGCTGATCGCGGCTCCAGTAGTTCTGTCGTTCGGAGGTGAACTCGCGCGCATGATACGTCCGTGCTTGTCCAGCAGACAGCGATTTAGAGATAGTCAACATATCTTGGCCCGTGAGACAGCAAATAATTACTATCTTGATTCACATCGTAGCCGAGATTTGTGGATAAGTGGGTTGTTATTGCCGAAATATTTTTCGACTCATGATCGACAAAACCCTTATGGCTATTGGTTATTTCTATCCTAAGCAAAGCAATTAGCGGAGTAGTGCACCAGTGATACGACTGACAATTACCCGATCAATGGAAGAGTTATAGCTGAGTACATAGAGGCTCGATACGCTGCTTGAGAACGGTTTCCAACAACACCTTCTTCGTGAGTTCCAACTGGCGTACTCCATGCTCAAGATAGGAACATCTTGCCTCTCAAATAGCTCTCGTCAAGCAGCCTTTCGAGACGAGTAGATGGGAGTTAATGTGAAGGCTATCTAGGCTGCCTAGAGTTGCATGAAGAGACGCCAAGTTGATACGCGATTCGGTCTGGAATACACAGAGAAATCGGAAGTCTCTTCGTCAATCAATCCATTTCGATTCGTCCCACGGTTCTGCTTGCGAATGCGCAGCACCCGATGGAGACGATCCGGGGAAGATAGTACGACGCTGAGATGGTGGTTTTGAGGAGTGCGAAGAGGGTGGAGTAGCGAGTTGCCGGGCAGTAGAAAGCTCGCCACGACCTTGAGTCGATTCTGGTCGGTCACTCCGACGAACCGTTTCTGGATTTGGCAACTTCTTGAGACCGAATCTGCGACTGATTGCGGGCCCAAAACTCGGCCACTCGAGCTCTGTTTTCTGCTCACTAATCCAGTGGGCAATTCGCAACCAGATTGGAGCAGCAATCCCGTCTTGATTCTCGGTCCAATCCCTTCCATAATTCGATGACGATTGGGGCTTCGTAACCGCGCGTCGAAGCTGTCTCCATTCGTACCCGATGTCTCCTCTCATCACGAATCCCAAATAGGCGACGAGCAGCCAGGCAGCGACGGCATAGAGGAGCGGTTCATTGACGAGTCGGCGGAAACTTTCGCCGTCATAAAAATCTTCACGCAGGAGCTTTTCGACCTCGGTGGAATCCACGCTTTCCACTGCGGTTCTTTCTATGCCCGTCCATCCTTGTTCAAGAGCAAAAGATGAGAGTTGCAAAGGGAGTTCGCTCTCGCTTCCCTCGGTGACATCGGGGGCGAACAGCCACTGCCTCTTACGCCCGAGAGCCGTCTCCATGAGCCATCGGATTTGAGTCTTGGCATCAGGCTGATCTGCGTGTTCGGAACTGTGCCAATATGCCACCAGATAATACCGCTGCAGTGGCGGAACTTCCCACCGCAACCAAGCCCAGAAGCCGAGTAACGGGAGGCATGGAAGGAGTGCCAGGATCAGCGCGATCCGCCAGGGAAAGGCAAACCGAATGCGGGAGAGTTTCATTACGACTTGTCCGTGGTTTTGGGGCTGTTCCGGCGATGCCTCTGCGCCATATAATCCTGCGCCTTCTGCTCCTTAATGGAGTCCGAATAGGCTGACATCTTGCGTAGATCGTCGGTCGTTAGTGGACCTTCTGGCGCTCTGGCGAACAGATTCAGCATGAGCGAGCGCATCCCCATGATCTCAGCCAGTAGGATCGGATCGGTTTGCTCCGCTGCACCAGCACTCGCACGGGCGTGCGCAAGCGCGGCCTCGCGTAGCCATTCAGCCACCTTCTTACCCGCGTCGGCGGCTGCTGCTTCAACCTCCCCGAACTCCGCGTCGGTAAGGCGGGTCGCAATGGATCTGGCACGGGACGTCTCGTTGATCGAGACCGTAGATGCCGACGGCGTAGCAGTTTCTTGCGGCTTGTCGTTACCGGAGGCCATTCGATTTGCCACCTGGAACAGATAGTCCCTTGAAGCGCTTGGATGCTTCCACCGCACCACCGGTTTCTGCAAACGGCGCCGCAGAGGAGAAATGTTGTTCGCTACAGCGGCGTTTACAGCCGGAAACGTAATAATCCAAGCATTTGAAAGCAAACACGTTATCAATCGTGAACTTTGGGTAGCTCTACAGTTCCCTATTGGGGATGACGTGTCAGCTTATACCCGCTGCAAAGCAGCGTAGGTCTTACTCGGCATAAATGCGAAGAGCCCGGATGCCGTTGAGGTCATCCACTTGTCAGGCGGCGCTGTCGAAACTTGTCCCCGTGCGTGATGCCCATCTCGTGTTGACCCACAGTCGGCGAAGTTGCCGATAACCCGACTTTTCGAACTGCCACCGATGATGCTGTCCTTGGGCAAAATCAGCGATGTACCATGGGATGCGGAGTCTGCGTCTGGTCAGTTGGCAAAGGAGTGGCTCGCATGCGTAACTCAAGTCAATTTCCGAAAGATACTCGGAGAACGGTCCGCCGGCGCGCCGTAGAGGCCGCTATTTGGGGTATGCCGCTTGTCAGTGTGGACGCGATGCGAACGGCCTACTTTCGGGATGCTGGGGCGCAGTACAACGACATCCTCTACTTCGGTAAGCCCGCCGATTGGAGATTTCAGTTCACGACTCCTAACGCGTCCACACATTATGTCTATTTCAACTTCAATCTGAAAGACGGTCCGGTCGTATTGGAAATCCCTCCAACCGTCGGCGCGGGCCTGTTCGGCTCCCTGGATGACGCCTGGGAAGTCCCTGTCACCGACGTGGGCGCAGCAGGCCAGGACAAAGGAAATGGCGGCAAATATCTTCTCCTCCCGCCCGCCTACAACGCAAAGATACCCGCCGGGTACTTCCCTTTCCAATTTCAAACCAACAACGGATACGGTCTGCTCCGCGCGATCCCCATCACCTCCTCCAATGAGGATCAGGTCAAAGCCATCGACCTCGTCAAGAAGATCAAACTTTATCCCCTGGCGCAGGAGCCTGACCCGCCTAAACAGAACTACATCGATGCCTCCGGCAAACTCATCGATGGCGTAGTCCGTTTCGACGACAGCTTCTACGCCAGTCTTTCGAGGATGGTGAACGAAGAACCGGTCCAAACTCGCGACCTCGTAGCCATGGGGCAGCTTCGATCCCTAGGCATCGAGAAGGGAAAACCCTTCAACCCCGACGATGCGACCAAGGCAATTCTGAAGCAAGCTGCGCAGGAGGCTCACGAGCAGTTCATGCTGGCCGTACGAGGCGGCGAGCCATGGTTTCCGGGCACCCATTGGACACTTATCGAAAATAAGGGTGCCAAGACTGGCTTCAGCTTCATGGATGACAGCACCCTCTACCTTGAGGAGCGAGCCGTGATCTATTTCGTTGCCTTCGCGCTTCCCAAACAACTCGGCGCCGCAACGTTTTATGTCGTCGCAGCAAACGACTCGCACGGTCAACCGTTGACAGGCGAAAAGACGTACCGCCTCCATGTTCCGTCGAACCCACCCGCAAAACAGTACTGGGCAACCACCGCGTACGACCTCGATACCGCTTGTCTCATCCGCGACATGCCCAACCCCGGCCTCGACTCCTACAACCAGAAGATGCAACGCAACCCGGACGGCTCAGTGGACATCTACTACGGTCCAACGCCACCGGCGGGTCAGGAAGCAAACTGGGTTCCCACCGCCTCCGGCAAACCGTGGTTCACCCTCTTCCGCTTCTACGGCCCGGACAAACCTTTATTTGACAAATCCTGGACGATGACCGATCTTGAACCCGTTTCGCTCTGAGAGGAACTATGCCCACTCCAGTGAAAATGTCATCCGAACAAGCTCTTGAAGAAAATGCCTACACGCTCGGCGTGCAAGCCTTCTTATGGGGATTCCCTCTCCACGTCTACGGCGAACTGATCCCCGGCTCTTTGAAGGCCGGTGGAACTTTCCTCAACGACTTCCACAAATTCACCGACCTCAAGACCGCCAAAGACCGCTTCATCGTCACACCCAATAACGTCACGATCGACAGCTACTGTAATTTCGACGTCACCAATGAGCCCCTCGCCCTCTTCGTCCCCAATCTCTCCGCGCCCCGCTGGTATATCGTCCAGATCGGCGACTCGTTCGACGAAGTCATCCGTAACGTGGGGGGCATCAAGGGCGAACAGCCGGGCGTCTATCTCATTACTGGTCCTGACTTCGTCGGCAGCATCCCCGGAGAAATGACCCAGGTAAAAAGCCGCACACGCGTAGGAGCACTTGGGGTGCGCGTGTTCGTCAATGGCACAACTGACTTACCGCAAGCTCGGGAGGTCCAGAACGGGTTCTTCGCCATACCCCTCTCGGCCTATCTGCGTTACGGTCTCGGCTACAAGAGCCCAGCCGAACGCCCTACTGTCCTCGCCTACGAAAGCTCCGCGCCGGAAGATATTCGTTACTTCGATGAACTTGGCTACTGGATGCAGCGACAACTATCTGTAGCATCCGACTCCGACGACACAGAGATCGCCTCGTTCCGTCAGATCGGCCTGAGTGTCAGCAAGGGCTTCCAATGGCAGAACCTCGACGACGCTGCCAAACGCGGCCTCGCCCGCGCCATCGTCACCGGCCAGCAGATCGTCGACAGTAAATGGGAGGCAGCCGGCGAAACCACCAACGGTTGGAAGTACACCTTCGCGGGTGGCCGAGCGGGCTTCGACTCTGGCCTTCGAGCAGCACTGGCCAAATACGAATCGGCGACCCAAATCTCCGATCAGGTTATCTACCCGAACACCAGCGTCGACGAGAAGGGCGAGCCTCTGACCGGCGGCAATCAATACGTCCTCCACTTCGACGCAGACAAACTTCCTCCCGTAACCGTCTTCTGGAATATGGCCATGTACGCTTCCGATATGCTCTTCGTTGAAAACGACTTCGGACGTTACAGCATCGGCAGCACTACGGACGGCCTGAAAAAAGCTACCGACGGCTCTCTGACGATCCTCATTCAGAAGGACCCACCCGCCGACACCGCAAACTGGCTTCCGTCACCTGCGGGAAACTTCAATCTCACCATGCGGCTTTATGGTCCAGAAACGTCCATCCTCAACGGTTCCTACCGCTTGCCAGTTGTAAGGAAAGTTGAATAGGTTCATTGGTTTGAATCCGACGAGGTCTGCAACCACATCGGTAGAACTGGCGCTCTTGAGAACCTCCTTGGAATGTATGGTCCGCCGCACGACTGCAAGGGAAAAATGAAAGGCGAATGACAGCTCTGCGCAAATGTATTCGGCCTGTAAGTGTAGAAATATCTCCTGGCCATGATGAGTTGCGCCGCGTGCTCTTCTTTATAAACGTCACGGTCATGAAGACCATTTCAGGGAGCAGGTTGCAAGCACGCCGTTGGGAACTGTTCGTTCGTCTTAGCTATCCGGTGCAGACCTTGGTAGAAACTCCAAATCGTCGTGGACGTGGGTGCGGTAAAGTGGGAGCGCGACGTTGCGCTTCCAATCCGAAGGTGTCTTTTCCGCGCCTGCTCAGGCCGCCATCGTAGTTGTTGGCGGGCGTCACTGTTCACTGCTCGATAGCACGGCCCAGGCGACACGAGCCAGCTTATTGGTTGCGGCAGTGATGACAACGTTCTTAGGTGTTCGTTGTTCCAGCGAGTGCAGCCATGGGCCGAACGGCGATCGCTATAGAACTGAACGTGGCGAAAGCCCGGCTTGGAAGGAATGATGACTCGAAGACGGGGATTGGAGAACCAAAACGCAACCTACCTCAGCGCTTTTAGCTCCGAATCCGTAAGATACTTGCCTGAGAGTCCTACGAAACGGATGCTGAGGCCTTCGTGAGCTCTGCACCAACAGGTTATGCACCCGGTCGCACTTTCTCTGTAACCTTCAACTGCCATCACCTTACAATCGGGAGCATTACACATGGCCATTTCGAGATTGTATCCCTGTCGACTGATCGGATTTGTAAACCCTTGATGAAGCTTACTACTTGGTCTCGCGGGAAGTTCCGGATATATAGGCCAGAACAGAGGTCGGCTCACGATATGGTCTCAACTCCATCAACTTCTCCGCGACATATCCCGCGATGGTTCCATCCGAGAATGTGACAAGAAGTCCATCTTCGCCATCGGCCGTTGCCGCAATTATTGACACCGGGTTTTTCATACAACGAAGTTTAGGCTAGCGCTGGGGTTCCGTATGTTCAGTCTTGATCACGCTTGCGGGGCTACCCAAGCGCAAGGATCCGAGACTCGCTTCCAGCCAATTCTTGACTTGATCTGGGAGGGTTTTGAGTGAAAGGACCTTCCAACTCGCCATTTCCACGCTCCAAATACTCGTCCCGGTTACTTCCGTAGCCTAGCTAACAAATCTGCGGGATGAACCGGCTTGGAGAGAAGATCGAAGTCATGTCCCTGTTCGTGGGCTTTTTGCAACAAATCAGTAGTTGCCGCATGCCCTGAGAAGAGCAGAATCTTGCAATCAGGTTGCGCTTTCCGGAAGCGAATGGCTAGTTCAATGCCCGTCATTTCTGGCATCATGACATCACTAATCAGCAGGTCAGGAGCGATTTGTGTGCGAGCTGCTAGCGCCTTTTCGGCGTGGTCAAAAGCATGTGCCTCGAATCCTGCTTGATTGAGGATGATGGTAAGTGTCTGAGCGATCACTGTCTCGTCATCGACGACAAAGATTATGCGCTTCGTATCGGTCACTCAGTCTCCTTGAGAGAGGTCTGTGATACTCGAACTGCCGCCATGCATCCGACAGGTCACGGCTGACTAGATCTTTTCGACAGGTAGCAGCAGCAACTGCTGCACAAGCCCCGCTAAGCGTTGAATATCGTTAGAAAGTTCACGCCCCAGCGCCTTCGGATCTAGACCCGAATCACCCTGTTCAACGAGAAAAGCAGCGTTTGTCATACTTTGCAATGGATTGTTGATCTCATGCGCTAGTCGATTCGCCATTTGCGCTGCAGCGGCAGCACGTTCCTGAGAGATTAGACGAGCCTGTTGCTTTTGTTGTTTGTAGCCCATTGCAGCGAAGTCAGCGAGCATCGTCATCAAATCTGCATCATTTTGATCAAAGGCTTCCGATCGGCCGTGCGCCATGACAAAAACCGTTCCTCGGGTATCGTCCGTCTTCCACGGGAGCAATATGCCATCCGTAACCAACGGCGCTTCTACGCCAAGAATGTCGAAAAATTTCTTAGACACTGTAAAGTGCTGCGCATGTCCGCGTTCTAAGCAAAGCCCGCAAGCACTAGGGTTGCGCGGCAAAAAGGCATTTAGAAAGCCCGAGTATTGACCAGCTGTGGCGATCCAGAGGTAACACTGCTCATCGCTGCCGTCTTCCTTCTCGATGCTGATTCCCGCGCTATCTGCACCACACATGTCAACCGCCGCCATCACCAACTCTTGCAAAATGGTGTCAGGCCGGTCCAGCAAGGCTCGGGAGAGCCGCTGAAGGGCGGCCATCTGCGTCCCGACGTCGCGGGAGTGAAAACGGCGTGACGCGAACGCAGCGTCCACTCTTAAGTCGAGAACCTCCAGGCCGCTGTTTTCGACACTCGTTTCCATTGCTCCATCATTATCAGGCATAGCGCGAGGTCAGTCTATAAAAGTCGGATAGCCCCCAATTTTGGGAAAGGCCAGTTCATTAGCTACGTCAGTCATTCACACTTATTGTGATGAGGGGCCAACCATAGCAGCCCTTAGGGCCTCTCACATGGCATGGACTCGGCCTTTGTTGCTTGCGACTCCTTCGAGGACTTAGGTCGAAAGCT
Source organism: Granulicella sp. L46 (assembly GCF_009765785.1). Lineage (GTDB taxonomy): Bacteria > Acidobacteriota > Terriglobia > Terriglobales > Acidobacteriaceae > Granulicella. The sequence continues at coordinate 33,904 of NZ_LMUT01000018.1, read as the reverse complement.
CAAGGCGTGCGAAGAAAATCTCCGACAGAATCATCAGCTCGCGTTGGCCGGTCGACTCGTTGGCGCGACAATGCATGAAGTGAATAACCGGCTTGAAGCATTGACAAACCTGATCTTTCAAGCTAAAATGCTGTCCGCCTCTCCTCGCCAAAGCATCGAATACCTGGATGAAGCAGACAGCCAACTCCGCAGCCTGGGTGAGATTACAAGTCGGAGTTTGGCATTTGTTCGCGTGGATCATGGAACGAAAGAGATTGACCTAGTCGCCTTGGCGACGACAGCCCTGCGCCTACATCAACATCGGATTTCAATGAAGCGAATCAATGTCCAGACTCGATGTTCCGAAGTAGCTTTGGCATTTGTAAACAGGGGAGAGATCTTCCAAGTCGTTACCAATCTGCTTTTGAACGCGATTGACGCTTTGCCGCATTCTGGAAGTCTGCATGTACGGGTGGCGGTGCGGGCGCCGAATGTCATCCTGACCATCGCCGATAACGGAAACGGAATACCAGAATCCATGCGCAGAACACTCTTCGATTCTTTCAAGACGAATAAGGCTGACGGAAATGGTTTGGGGCTATGGGTTGTGAGAGAAATAGTCAATGGACATGGTGGCAACGTGCGATACCGCACGAGCAGCGTTCACGGAAAAAGCGGAACGATATTTCGCGTCGCGCTGCCAATGCAAAAAGTAGAGTGAATTCAGATCGAACCCATCAGGAAACGATCAAAGCTAACCCTTCGGGTCGACTCAATTGGAGTTCCCGCCGTTTTTGAATCCACTTCAATGAGGAGGACCGGTCTCAAGGAGCTGCGGTGTGGCACGAAGACACAGCAAAGTCCTGAGCAGGTGGTGAACTTGCTTGGTCAGATAAGGCCAGGCCACCTTGGAGGAGGATTAGGAGAGTCAGAAGTTCCATTCCCGATCCTAACAAAAACGAGTTTCTGCCCACTGTCCACGGCTTCGACGAGTTCTTCGGCAACCTCTATCACCTCAACGCAGAAGAAGAGCGCGAGCTTCCTGCTCTTCGGTCTGGCCTTGTCCCAGCCTGATGGCGCGTCGTTCAGCATCGGGTTTGGCGATGCCTGCTTCATCGAAAGCTCCATTGGCCTGAATGATTCGGGCAATGCATCCAGTCCATCCAGTCTGATGGCTCGCTCCTACACCCGCGCCGGTGTCGCCGTTGAAGTACTCGAAGAAGAGGACGTTGTCGCGCCAGAATGGATCCATCTGGAACTTCTCCTCGCTTCCGTAGACGGGTCGCTTGCCGGCACTGTCTTTGACGAATGTTCCGATGAGTCGCTCTCCTAATTCCTTGGCTACCTGGAATAAGTTCATCAGGTTTCCGGATCCGGTGGGGCACTCAATCGTGAAGTCGTCGCCGTAGTAAGCGCCCAGTCGCATGAGCGCGGTGTAGAGAAGGAAGTTTACCGGCATCCAAACCGGCCCTCTCCAATTCGAGTTGCCTCCGAACATTCCGTTGTCGGAGTCGCCAGGGAGATACCCGACCGAATACTTTTGCCCTCCCATATCAAACTCGAGGGGATGTTCGCGGTGGCGGAGCGAGAGTGCGCGAATGCCGTGGGGCCCGAAGAACTCGTTCTCATCCAGCATGCTGGTGAGAATTCTCCGCAACTTCTCCTCGTTGACTGTTGCGAGGAGCCTTCTGCCCGCCAGCCCCGGTGTGCCTGGCATATGAAGATTCGCCGCCAGCTCTGGATGTCTCGCCATAAAGAGCTTGGCGCTCTTGGCAAAGTTCGGCAGCTTCGCCAGAATGTCGTCTTCAAAGATGGCGACAGCGGTCAGAGGCAGCAGGCCGACCATCGATCGCACTTTGAGGCGAAACGAATCGCCGTTCGGCATCCGCAGCACGTCGTAGAAGAAACCGTCTTCCTCATCCCACATAGTGTCCTGGGCTTTGCCCATGCGATCCATGGCCCCGGCAATCCACATGGTGTGTTCGAAGAATTTGCTGACAAACTCTTCGAAGACGGGATAATGCAGCGCCAGTTCCACGGCGATGCGCAGCATCTGCTGGCTGAAGAAGACCATCCACGCCGTGCCATCGGCTTGCTCGAGATACCCGCCCCCCGGCAGTGGCGCGCTGCGATCGAATACCCCAATATTGTCGAGTCCCAGGAATCCGCCTTCGAAAAGATTGTTGCCTGAGCGATCCTTTCGGTTCAGCCACCAGGTAAAGTTAACCAGAAGTTTGGAGAAGGCATAGGTGAGGAATTGTAGGTCGCCTTTGCCGTCGTTCCGCTCCTTGTCGCTCATGTATATCTGCATGGTGGCGTAGGCGTGCACGGGCGGATTGGTGTCCCCGAAGTTCCACTCGTACGCGGGCACCTGCCCATTGGGGTGCTGGTAGTCGTTGCGGAGGATCAACATCAGTTGGTCCTTGGCAAAGTCCGGATCGACGACCTGGAATGCCAGCATGTGAAACGCTAGATCCCACGCCGCGTACCAGGGATACTCCCACTTGTCGGGCATCGAAATGATGTCGTTGTTATACATGTGGAACCATTCGCCATTGCGGACCTTCTGTCTCAGATCAGGAGGCGTTGTCGGTCCCACCTGGTGCTCTCTCAGCCACACATTCAGGTCGTAGTAGAAATACTGTTTGCTCCACAACATTCCGGCCATCGCCTGACGCATCACCATGGCGCGGTCAGGATCGGCTCTGACTTTCGCCGGCGTGATGCTGTCGTAGAACTCGTCCGCCTCCTTCAGTCGCGTGGCGAACACATCGTCGAAGGTTTGAAACGGAGTTGTCGTTTGACTGGCGAGTCGTCCGAGATGCAGGCGCACAACCTCCGTTTTTCCTGCGGCAACATTCAGAGTGTAATGGGCCGCTGCTTTGGTGCCCTCCATGGCAGGATTGACGGCTTCCTTATTTCCGTTGACTATGAAGGTGTGAAACGCGTCTTTGACATAGGGTGATGCGTTGTTGGTTCCAAATAGCTTCTGGTTATTACTCTCGTTCTCCGTGAAGAGCAGCGGTACGTTCCCTTCACAGTACAAGGCGTAGTCTGCCAGCGATTCCTGAAAGAGCGGATCGCTATGGTGGGCCGAGATCATTCCGACTCCAGGCTGCGTCGTCCCCTTCAACTTGGGTTTGCTGCCTGCGTCGGACCACATCCAGGTGTTGCGGAACCAGACCGTCGGCAACACGTGGAGGTTCGCTGCCTCTGGACCGCGGTTGGAGACGCTGATCTTGATCTCAATGTTCTCCGCATCCGCTTTCGCGTACTCGACGAAGACATCAAAGTAGCGATCGTCGTTAAAGATCCCGGTGTCTAATAGTTCGTATTCAGGCGCGCCTCGACCGCGCTCCCGGTTAGTCTTTACCAGGTCGTCGTAGGGATAGGCAGCCTGCGGATACTTGTACAGGTACTTCATGTAGGAGTGAGTTGGGGTGCTGTCGAGGTAGAAGTAATACTCCTTCACATCCTCGCCGTGATTACCCTCGCTGTTGGTCAGACCAAAGAGTCGTTCCTTCAGGATTGGGTCCTTCCCGTTCCACAAGGCAATTGCGAAGCACAAGATCTGGTGCTCGTCGCTGATCCCGGCCAGCCCATCCTCACCCCACCGGTAAGCCCGTGACCTAGCCTGATCGTGAGTGAAATAGTCCCAGGCATCGCCATTGGCGCTGTAGTCCTCGCGGACGGTTCCCCACTGCCGTTCGCTCAGGTACGGTCCCCACTTCTTCCAAGGGGCAATGTGCCCTCTGGCTTCTTTGAGTCTGGCTTGTTCTTCCGCCTGTGCCATGGTTGCCTCCACGGTGTGCGCTCGACAAACAGCACGCGTCGGGCGCGTATCAAGATATGTTAGATCTAAGAGGTTACGCCTCGGTTATCTTCAGGAGGCGTCGATGTTCCTGGCGGGACTTCGCCCCTTGAAGGTCGTGAGATGCAGCGGAACCCAATGTGGCTCATGCTGGTATCGATCATCTGCGGCTGTCGTGCCGCGGGCCGGTAACGTAAGCAGTAATTCGGCGCACAGAGGTGCGAGCCGCCGTTGACTACTTTCCTCGGAATCCGAAACTGCGCCTGGTTGGCGTCGTAACTTTTGTCAGGCGAGGCGATGCGCGGATTGGAAGTGGGTCCGCAGCATTTCTTCATCTCGTCGCCGAGCCGCGGTACAAACCAGTCGCTGGTCCATTCCCAAACATTGCCGGCCATGTCGTACAAGCCGTAGCCGTTGGGTGGAAAGGATCCGACGGGCGAAGTCCCTTCGTACCCATCGTGTAGGAGGTTTTCCCGCGGAAATTCGCCTTGCCAGGTGTTGGCCATCGGCATGCCGGCGGATGAGTCCTCATCGCCCCAGGTAAATTTCTTTCCATCGAGACCGCCGCGAGAGGCGAACTCCCATTCTGCTTCGGTTGGGAGTTCTTTCTGGGCCCACGCGGCGAAGGCTTCGGCGTCTTCGTACGAGACGTGGACTACGGGATGTTCGAGCCGGCCTTCGAGCGAGGACTCTGGACCCAACGGATGGCGCCAACTTGTGCCCGGCGACCAGCCCCACCAGTTTCCATAATTTCTTAGATCAACAGGTCGATCAGCTTTGTGAAACAACATGGAGCCCGGCACAAGATTCTCAGCGGGTGCGTCTGGAAAGTCCGTAAGACTGAGCGGGCGTTCCGCAAGCGTAACGTATCCGGTCGCATCGACGAAGTCCGCGAACTGTTGATTCGTGACCTCGTAGCAATCCATCCAGAAGCCATCCACGCTCACCGGATGAATTGGCGCTTCTTCACGATAGAACGCTTCGGAGCCCATAACGAACGTTCCGCCCGGTATCCAGACCATGCCGGGATGAGTGGCGCTCCCCCGAATCTCATTGAGAGTTTGCGATGCCATTTCATCTCCCTCGTTATCGCAACGCCAGAGGTTGCGAGATCCGATGCTCGAACGGAATCTCAATACTAGCCGACATCTACTTTTCACCTGCCGGCGGCCTTGGAATTAGAAAGGTCCACGTGCCGCCGAATACCAGCGTGCTTCCCTGGTAATGGGAGTATGCTTTGTACTCATCGTAGTACTTGAAAAACAAGGTGATCTGTTTCGCCGGCAGGATATAGTTCACCGCGGCGCCCGCAGCGTGGACGGAATAAAAAGGAATGCCACTCGCCGAGGTTATCTGGTCAGTTCCTGGGATCGGTACCGTGCCAGAGTTGGCAGTCACCTGCCACTGGTCGTATCCGACGGCGCCGATCTGTAGCAGCTGGGTCATGTTTTTCTTAATTGGAACAACCTGGCCCAATCCCCATTCGACGGTGAAGGCCTGCCCCGGAGTTTTATTGGTGTTGTTTGTGCCTGGCCTCGCTCCATGAACTTCCCAATCGGTAAATAAATTTGCGCTGGTGCCTCGGTTCTTAGTGACATAGTATGTGGTGCCCGTCTGCACGTGATTTCCGAAGTAGCCTGTCCCGACGTTATCGGATGCCCCCGGGGTATAGCGCCCCGTTGGCGGGATGATGGCTTCGACGGCCTGCACGTCCGCTCGCTTCAAATGCCAGCTCAACGCAAACGGTTCAACGAAGAGATCGGAAAGTCCGCTACCTCCGGCCGAGACCGAAACGTTGTTCGAATTAGGAAGAAGGTCGGCGGTGAGAAATCCGTTGACGGGCACGATGCCGAGAGCCATCGCGGGATGGCCACCGAGAATTTTTACGTCGGAGACGTAGTACACGATATTCTCGTTAGCCCAGACCGTGAAGTTGCCGCTGATCGCATTTGTCAGGATAGGGTTCCCAGACGGCCCATTGAATCTTCCTGCGTTATAGCGCACGGCCATATTGACGTAGCTGATGCCGGGTGCTGGGAGAGCGCCAGCATTCAAGCCGACCTGACCGGGCAACCATTGCGGCTTCTGCTGGGCTATCAGGGTACCGGCAACACTCATAACGAGCACCGTCACAAGCGTGCGTGCGCATTGGGCTTGTCGAACCATACTGTGCCTCCTTGGTCGAACGAATTTGCGGCGACCGACAAGTTCGTTCGTGTCGGATTGCCAACGACCCTCCAGAGCTTTCCATGGAGTGAGGAACAGAAAGGGTTTTAGTGGTTCCCGCATGCGGTTATCGAGGAGGATTCACCACGACGTAGGTCGTCGACGTCCCTGCGAATTGAGGCTGGTACCAGGTACTTCCGCACTGCTGGTAGGCCATTCCGTTGACGATGACCGAGGCGCAGGACGGCGGCACCGAATGAACGATCGAACCAACGACTGCAGCCGTTACGA
>NZ_LMUT01000018.1:0-27571 GCF_009765785.1 Granulicella sp. L46 | reverse complement strand
CTGTGACCGCGGCCGCGACCGCAACGGGATGGTAACAGCACCCGCCACCATAGTAGCCACCGTAGCCGCCATGGACGTTGACGTTCACGTTATGGTTTACGTTGACATTCGTATTCCTGTTGACGTTGACGTTCCGGTTGACATTGGTCCGAGCACCGCCGCGATAGCGTTGGGCCTGGAGGGACTGCCCGCCGAACAGGATAGCGATAACAACAAAGACGACGATTGAATTGGACGTTTTCATAGGTCTCCTCACTTTTTCTCCGTGGCCTTGGCCTTCAACTCGGCTAGTGGTATGCGCGCCACACCTGGCGGCGGAGCGAAGGTAAACGCATCGTCGCTGTAGGAGGGCGCGAGATTCCACGTCAGAGTCTCCGTATATTGCGGCTTTGCATCGTCGGTGAGGGTGCGGATGGCCAACTTGAGCGGGAGCGGAAAGTCTCCGAGCTCGATCCAAATCTGCCAGTCGATATCTTTTTCATGGAAGGCGTAATGCTCGCAAGTGACTCCGTTGACGGAGCTGGGGCCGATATCGATGGCACCTTTGATCCTGTGGAGGGCATCCGGGTCGGTGCCCCATTGGAAGAGATCCGAGAGAGGCAGTTCAATCCCATACTTGTCGCTCAGATCGTCAGCAAGTTTGGCAATGGTAGGTGGCGCGGGAACGGTGGCATAGTAATTGACAACTTGCCCGTAGATCGTGAAGTTCTTGCCGTCATAGAAAAAGAACCGATGCCCGTCGTCGTCGGTGACCTCGACTCTAAATCGGTCGGGCCGTGCAGCAACGAGATCGGCTTTGCTGCTGAACTGGATGGTCTGACCGTCATCCAAAACGTCATCGGTGGTGATATTCGCAACTACCTGAAATGATTTCTGGGTGCGAAGGTAGACACCCATCTTGTTGAGTGCATCTATGGAACCCGGATCAATTGCAGGAGCATCCTTGGAGTCGGCTTGACTGACGCTCTTGGCCGCAACCGGAGGTGCCGCGTGGGCGCGGAAAGCAGCCCCTAAAAGGACAACAATGCACGTAAGATGAAGGATGTTTACAGCGAGCCTGTGTTTTGCAGTTGGAACGCTTTGGGCGACGGAACGGGTTGTGAAATCGCGGTCCGTAGGAGGCTTTTCGAGGAGTTTCATTTTTTTGCCCTCGCGAGAAATTTTTCTATTGTTTTCGTTGCGTGTCGTAATGTCAAGATAAGCCCCTGACTCTGCGATTAAGCGTTAATTATGCGGGCGGGAAGATGATGAACTCGATTTCCTGTAGAGGCCATCCATTCAGCTCTGGTCAATGGCGACCGATGCCGCGTTCCGACGAAATGACAACATCGGATGGTGCGAGGAAGCGCGACAGTTGCATGTGCCCGCATGATCATCTGTGCCCCGCGGAACTTCAGCATGTGCTAGCTGTCTGACGAGGCACCGGCCCGCCAAGCGGGCCGGTGCTGTCGTTTTAGGCGTCAACCACCCGCAACCGCTTCATGCATCTTCTGGATTGCCTGATCTGCGGTGAAGGTATTTGGCTTCTGGATCTTTGGAAACTCAATAAACGTTTCATTAAATTTGGTTAATAGCGCGGTTGCACCATAAATGATGAAGACGTGTCGTATGAACCACTCGTAGTATGTGTTGGAAGTGACATCAGCAAACTCGTAAGGGTCTGTTCGAAGATTGAACAGCTTAGGCACGCGCAGCGTGGTGAAGGGTTCTGCCCATATTGCCATCGTGCCCTTGCACCGTTGCTCGATGAAGACGATCTTCCAGTTGTCGTATCGGATGCCTAGTAGGTCGCCGTCGTCCGAAATATACACGAACAGTTTGCGCGGCGACTTGTCCGTCTTGCCGGTAAGGTAGCTCAGCAGACTCACGCCGTCGATGTGATTCTTATACGTGCGACCGAGCGCTTTCACGCCTTTTTTGAGATCCTCGACGACGGTTTTATTCCCTGCCAACTCAAGAAATGTCGGCAGCCAGTCATGATGCTGAACGATTTCATTCGATACTGTGCCGGCTTTGATCTTGCCTGGATAACGAACTACGAGCGGAACGCGGAACGCGCCTTCCCAGTTCGTATCCTTCTCGCTCCGGAATGGCGTCATACCGCCGTCGGGCCAGGAATTGCGGTGCGGGCCATTGTCAGTCGAATAGACCACAAGCGTGTCTTCTGCAAGACCCATCTCATCGAGATAGTCGAGCAGCGAGCCTACATTTTTATCGTGGTCGATCATCGTGTCATGGTAGGGCGACTGCCAGCGGCCTGCCTGTCCGAGGCTTTCCTTCTTGGTGTGCGTATAGAGATGCATGTGAGTGAAGTTCACCCAGACAAAAAATGGAGTGTCGGCGTCCGACGATTTCTTAATGAACCCCTTGGCCTTCTCGGCGAAGTCGTCGTCGCACGTCAGCATGCGTTCAATGTTCAGCGGACCCGTATCTTCAATCTTCTGTTTGCCGACCCTACCCCAGCGCGGCTGCACGGTTGAGTCGTCGACGTTGGTCGCGAAGCTGTGGATGACGCCGCGGGGTTTAATCGTCTCGATGAACTTGCCGAATTCTTTTTCGGAGAAGTAATCGTACATCTCCGGTTCTTGCTCAGCGTTGAGATGGTAGAGGTTGCCATAGAACTCGTCGAAACCGTGATTGGTCGGCAACATACTGTTCAGGTCACCCAGATGATTCTTGCCGAACTGTCCCGTGGCATATCCCTCGTTCTTCAAAAGCGCCGCAATCGTCACGATTTTATCGCTCATGCCGATGGGTGCGCCCGGGATTCCCACCTTTGAAAGGCCCGTCCGCATGACGCTCTGACCTGTGATGAACGCGGCTCGCCCGGCGGTGCATGACTGTTCTCCATAGGAATCGGTGAACATCATGCCTTCGTTTGCCAAGCGATCAATGTTGGGCGTCTGGTAGCCCATCAAGCCACGGCTATAGCAACTCAAATTTGAAATGCCAATATCATCGCCCCAGATGACGAGGATGTTCGGTTTTTTCCCTGTTGATTTTTTCTTGGTCGCCATTGTGTTCTTCCCTCGCTTCGGTTAAGTTCGTTGACGTTCGATCCCGCGATTACGCCGTGCCAATTCCTCGCGAGCAATCTTGCGTTCGCTTGCAAATCGACCTGCGCTGCGTCCGCAACTTGTCCCACCCGTTGCCGACGCCTGGAGGCCCGCATCTGAGACGAATACACCGCTCGGCCGCAGTCGTGAACTGTAAAAATTGACAGGTCGGCCGCGGGTTGCCCGGACATCCGGATTTTTCGCCGTAGCTTCAAGAAATACCGGAGATGCGATGCCAGCAGGAGATCCAGCGCTTGGGACGCTTCGGTCTTACTTATTGCCAAACTTCCAACTCAGTCCCGAACTCGATCCGAAGTCGCTGCCAGAAAGGTGATTAGGAGGTTGACTATCGAAGTTGCTGTAGAACGAGACGTTCCAGTCGAGGTTACCCACGATCTTGAGGTAATACGTCGCATTTAGATTGAACTTGACGCGGCCCGGCTGCGAGATGGCCGGCAGCAGGAAGGCTGTGACCGTCGCATTCGTCTTATTGAATCGGAAAAATTGAATGTTCGTAGCGATCAAACCGAATGCCAGGTTCTGCGAGGGCGTGTCGATGTACGCCGTATTTTGACCGGCAAGGCCCCCGAAAACAGAGATCTGCGTCTGATTTGTGTTCTTCAGGAACCGCCCTACGCCGCCGCCTCCCGTGACCTGCCGGTTGATACCTTGCTCGGAACTTTGCAGAAAGACGCCAATGCCGTCATAGAACCAGTTCTTCGAACGCATAAGGTGGTAGGCATCGAGATTCAACTGATTGCGGGTTGACTTGTCGGCACCGGTACTGTCGGCCAACGTGGAGTTGAAGCTCGCGCCGGCGGCCCACCGTTCCCGTGGGTAATTAATCTGGGCACCCAGGTTGTACTGCGTCGACTGGTTACCTTTCGAATAGATAATTCCGGAATTGATGGTGCCGTTAAAACGTTCGATGACCCTGGTAGAGGTCACGTCCATCGTCACAATTTGTGGTGGATCAATCTCGACTTTCTTACCGGCAACCTCTGCAACCTCAATCGTTACGGGGCTTCCACTGGGGCTACCGTTGGTAGTAAGCGTCCCCGTGTACACCGAGCCGTCCTCTGTCTTTACAAGGAAGAGCTGCTTGCTCTCCACGTGAGCGACTTCGGACCATTCAATGGAACTCGTTCCAAGAATATATTTCATACTGACGTAGAGCACGCCAGCCTTTAAGCCCTTGATCTCACCCGTAAAGCGGTCGCCGTTCTTCATGATGATCACGTCCGCTTTTTCGCGCGCGAAGATAGGCGTGACAGACAAAACACACCACAGGGCGACGGCAAGCCTAGCCACAACTGGGTTGATCTTCATCACCGGTTCATCCTCCATCCAGCGAATGCTGGGCGCGCCTGCACTGCTATTGCAGAGAGTCTAGTTGATTACATTTCGCAACTCACCCATTAGGGTGTATGCACCCGATGAATCCGCGTAGGGGATAAGATAGACCTAAAATTCGCTCGATGGAGAGGCCAATGCCTACCGCGACGGACGATCAAAGCCGCAGCTTTTCTCTCACCGAGGGAGGGCCAACGTATCGTATTGAGCAGCGTCTCGGACTGATTGGAGAGCAGTCGGCTCACGTGCTGCGAACAGCCATGATCGCGATCAGCGTGACATGGGTTCCGTTGTTCGCACTCTCCGCGATGCAGGGTAACGCTATTGGACACGCTGTTGCGGTCCCCTTCCTGCGCGACTTTTCCGTTCATGCGAGGTTCCTTCTGAGCGTTCCGCTGCTCCTCGTCGCAGAACCAATCGTAGGGCGTCACTGGGCGCGTGCGGCACGCCATTTCATAACTTCGGGACTTGTGACTCAGGAGGATTTTCAGCGATTCGACGAGGCGGTAAAGCGTGGACTAGCATCCCGCGATTCCGCGACAGCTGAGGTATTAATGGTGATACTGGCCTGCGTCATCACTGCTGTCGCTCTGATCTCTACTGCAGTTCATGTTTCCACTTGGTTTGCGTTGCGCACGAATTCAGGTGTGACGCTCACGTGGTCTGGCTGGTGGTTTACGTTGTTTTGCGTACCGGTGTTCCAGTTTCTGACTTTGCGTTGGCTTTGGCGGCAGTGAATTTGGGCACAGTTCCTTTGGCGAATGAGCAGGTTGCATCTCGTGCTGGTCCCAACACACCCGGACGGGGCCGGTGGTCTTGCTTTCGTCGGGAGCGCTCAACGCTATTTTGGGATCGTTCTGCTGGCTTACTCATTCGCGTTATCCGGCGTGGCCGCGGAACGAGTGGTTTATGACAAAGTACCGCTATCGGAGTTGGCTCTTCCCATAGCTTTGTACGTTATTCTCGCGGTCCTCGTTGTCTTGGCACCGCTTGCGGTGTTCGCGCCGATGCTCATAAAAACGAAACAGCGAGGCCTGCTTCAGTACGGGACGTTGGGAACGGAATATACTTTTGCGTTTCACAAGAAATGGATTGTCTCGTCTGGAACGGCAGAGGATTCCCTGCTGGGAGCCGGTGACATTCAATCGCTTGCTGATTTAGGAAACAGTTTTGGATTCATAGAGAAAATGACCGCCCTACCGATCAAGAGGCGCACGTTAATCCATTTGGCGCCGGCGTTTCTTATCCCAATGGCCCCTCTTCTTCTCACGGTCATGCCATTCAAGGAGGTTGTGAAGCTGTTGTATAAACTCGTGATGTAAGGTGGAGCACAGAGAACGCCCTCGACTGAGGCGCTCAATCGATCACGCTACGGCGGCCATTCGAGCGAGGACATCCATGACAAGACGAACCATCAGTCTGGCTATTCATCTTCCTCTACTCGTCTTCCTGGCCGCAGGAATATCCGCGCAAACACCGCACCTTACCCGCTCATCCCCCGCAAAACATAAGCAGCCCTCGACCACCCCGCCGGCTTCCGTAGAACCTGTGAAGCCAGCGGAGGTCTCCCCGGTCACCGAGGCCCCAGAAGTCGACCCCTTGGGACGTTCGACTCCGTACGGTTGTGTCATCGGCTTCTTGCAAGCGGTGAGTAGCAATAAATTGGCCGTGGCCGCCCAATACCTCGACACCAAACTACCCGAGCCACAAGCGGAAGTCCTGGCGCAACAGTTGAAGGCCGTCCTTGATTCTGGGCTGTCTTCCAGTGTCAGCAGCTTATCGCGGGAGTCCCGGGGAGATGTTCATGATGATCTGCGTGAAACGCGAGAAAGGGTAGGAACCGCAAAGACGCAGGATGGCGCATTGGAAATTTTCCTGGATCGCGTGAAGCGGCCGGCTGAGCCCTCCATCTGGCTATTCTCGTCCGACACCTTGAGCAAGGTGCCGGACGCTTATTCTCATCTACAACAATCTGACCTTTCTCGACTGTTTCCCGCGCCGCTCGTCCGCACAGAACTCTTTGGCCTTCCGTTATGGCGATGGATCAGCATCGTTGCGGCTATTATCCTGGCCTTCATTCTCTCCACGCTCGTGACTCGCTTGCTGCTTTTGGTGTTCAAGATCTTCTTGAGCAGGCGTCACTTTCAAAACGAAAACCATATCCTGCGACTGCTGAACCAGCCAGTCAGACTTTTGTTGTTGTCGCTAGCTGCGTGGGGTGTCGAGACAGTTTCAGTGTCTGCACTCGGCCGTACCTACTGGACAGCGGGCGCGCGGATACTAGGTACACTCGGGTGCGGGTGGTTCATCACACGTGTCTTCGACATTGCTTCCAACCGCGCGGCGAACCAGTCGCTTACCGCCGGCAAAACCGAGAAGCTTGCAGTCATAACCCTGGCTCGAAGACTGTTCAGAATATTGGTTCTCTTTGCCGTAGTTCTGCTCTTGCTAAGCGGGGCTGGAGTCAATGTCACTGAGATGGTGGCGGGACTTGGCATCGGTGGAATCGCCCTCGCCCTGGCCGCTCAAAAAACCTTAGAAGATTTGTTTGGCGGCATTTCGATCATCACTCGCGAGTCCATTCGCGTAGGCGACTATTGCCGCGTCGCTGATCAGTTGGGAACGATCGAGGATATAGGGCTTTCGGCGACCCGCCTGCGTACCCGCGATCGCACTGTGGTTTCTATTCCCAATGCAAAGATCGCGCAGCTAAGTTCTGAGAACTTCGCCCTCCGAGATAAGTTCTGGTTCCATCACATCCTGTCACTTCGGTACGACACCACCGGTACCCAGATAGAACAAATCGTTCGGAACATTACGGTTCTGCTCGGTGAGGCTAGCGATGTTGAGATGCAGACAGATCGCGTGAATCTTATCGGCCTAAAGCAAGGGGCGTTTCAAGTGGAAATATTCGCCTATATGAAATCCCACACCTACGAGACATCCTTGGTTGTACAGGAACGACTGCTGCTCGGCGTCCTAGCGGTTGTATCTGGATCTGGCGGACATCTGGCTCCTCCCTCCCAGGCTGTGTATCTGGAGGTCAAAGGCGCCGATGAGAATTCGTTTAGCTCGGAATTGAAGACGGATTAGGCCTGGAGTTGTCAATTGCTGATAACAGGCCAGTGTACTCATTGAGGCCGCTCGGACCCCGTAAAGATCGATGTTCCCTGAAGAGGTGTTATCGGCAATAACGGTGAAGTTGCCGAAACCCGACTTTCGACCCCCATTGAGCCGCTCAACTCTCAGGTTGTCCGATCGGAATCAGACCATCCTCGATTGGAAGGGCGCGCTGACATTGATTCGGGTGCCGTTGCGGGGGCCAGAATAAATGGTGCACTGGCCCCCTGCAAGATGTATGCGCTCGCGGATGCTTATCAGGCCAAGCCCCGTCCCAAATTTGACCGATTCGACATCGAAGCCTACGCCGTCGTCAGCGACTTCAAGGCTAACTTCTCGACTCGTGCAACGGACTATCACCTGCATGCTCGTAGCGTGACTATGTTTCAGCGCGTTGTGAATACCTTCTTGCAATATCCGAAAGAAGGTGAGTGCCAATGTTTTATCGAGATCCTCTGTAACTCCCTCGCAGTGGCATCGAATTGGAAATCCGAGCTGCCGAGAGCATTCAAGGCAGTGTGATCTCACTGCGGCGCTCAAACCCAGATATTCGAGAGTTGAAGAGTGCAGATCATGCGAAAGGCGCCCCACCTTATTGATAATGGCGTCCAACCGGCCGACCAACTCTTTTAAGTTCGGCGACTCTCCCTCAGGACCCCCAAATTCCGGCTGCCAACTGCGAAGCATTTGGATTTTGAGCACCGCGAGAGATTGCCCGATATCGTCATGCAGCTCCCGCGATAAGTGCGTACGGTCAGCTTCCTGCGCGTCAATCATGCGGCGGCTCAGTTCTATACGTGCCGCTTCCGAGTCTTTCAGTTGCTGGCGTAAGGACTTTGAGCCTGCGACACTTTTGTCGATCGAAACGAGACCAGGAGGCAATTGGCGCTCTACTGCCCAGGTGGCGAGATTGCCGTTGTAAGCCATATTGTTTCTCCGTTGCTCTTCAGGTCGTGTGCGCTAATCAGGAATCTAGTGATTCTAGATCCAGAGAGGAAGTCACGCCGCGATGGCGCAGAGGATGATGGAACAGGAGTGGTTACATCGGTGTGTACACCGACTGCCCTCGATTGTTCCCATAGAGTGATCGAAATTCACAAGGGCGTGGCGACGCGTCGACCAAAGTTCTAGCAAGTAACATCCCTAGAAACTAACCTTGACAGTCAACTGTCCCGAACGTGGGCCGCCGACCGAATACAAAGGGTTCTGGCCACCATCTGACCCGCCAGCACCCATTGTGTAGTTGGTGGTATACCCCGGCATCACTTGGCCGAAGCCGGCTGAACCCGTTGGTCCTGTCCCCCACGAGGTGAAGGGCGCATTTTCACTTCCGGGTGCGCCGAACATCGGGTGGTTGAAAACATTGAAATACTCGGCTCGGATATCGAGATTCACGCGCCGGGTCAGGTTGAATCGCCGCCGCAGCGCGAGATCCGTCTGGTCGATGGAGTATCCACTGCGAAGACCGTTGCGCGGAAAGTTCCCGGTCGCTCCAACTGCCGGCGTGGTAAAGGCATTTGGATTAAGCGCCTTGCCGTTCGGTTGGGTTGGATCCGCAATCCACGAAGGTCGTCCCGCGACCACTTCCGCTTGGGTTGTGTATTCTCCCATGCCCGGGGTTATAACCGAAGCTGTCACGTTGATTGGAGGTTGCGACGTGATTCTCAGAAGGCCATCAACAGCCCAACCTTTGAGGATGGCACTACGTAAGGCGCCCGAGGACGGAGACGGAATTTCGTAAGAAACCGCGCTTGAGAAGGTGTTCCGTAGATCGAAGTCGCCAGGCGACAGCGGCGGCGGCACAATCTGGCTGATGTTTGGTGCAACCAATCCACTGGTATCACTGGACCCAAGGTCGCTGGTCCTGGAGAGGTTATACGAGACGAGTGCTTGGAGCCCACGAGACAGTACCCGTTGGAACTGGACCTGGAGCGCATTGTAGCGGGAATGCCCCAGGTTATGGATCGCAATTATATCACCCTCCAAGCCAAGATCTAGAAAGGCTGGCGGCAGAATGTAGTCCTGGCGAAGAAGCCGCCTGCCGTCCGCCCCTACATAGGTTGCGGTGAGGGTTTGCTTGGAGCCCAATGCCCTTCCGATTGCAGCATTCCACTCCATGGTGAACGGCAGCTGAAGGTGGGGATCGAACGCCGCGATATACAAAACACTTGAATCAATCGTTGTCGAAAACGGCGGCGGTTGGAAAAGGACGCTGCTCGGATCGAAGGGCCCCTCGGCAACACGGTCGCGATCATAAGGAAAATTCGAAGCGGCAACACCCGCATCGCCGTAGCCTAAGTCGTAGAAGAGGCCGTATCCTCCTCGCAGCACTGTTGTCGGCGTGACCTGGTAGGCCGCGCCGACTCTGGGCGCAACGTTGGTGTACGTTGTGCTCCAGAGCCTCCCGGGTACGACTGCGGGAAGGAGCGAATTGAAGATTCCCTGTGTCACATAAAGAGGCTGCCGTGATGCCCCCGAAGGCGGCGAGTTGATCTCCCACCTGAGCCCGTAAGTGAGAGTCAGTCGGCGCGAGGCCTTCCACGTGTCTTGCGCGTAGAGCGAGTAGTTGTCAATGTTGACGGTGAGGTGATCGCTCGCGTCGAGCTGGATATCGTCGGCTGTTCCAGCAATCAGCGAACTAAAGGTGGATGGGAAAACCGACCAGCCTGTCGAATCCCCGTTTGTAGGGCGCAGGTGCCGATAGTCGATACCAATTTTCAGTTGGTGCGCACCAAGGGTCCACGAGAAATTATCGACGAAATTCAGCTGCCGCTGAGTATTGAGGCTTAACGCTCCCACTCGCACTTCACCGCCGTTGGGAAAATAGACCAGCGCCTGCCCCATATTCGGGCTGTAGGGAGGGGGGAAGATTACTGAGTTGGAAGGAACAACTGCTCCATGGAAGTCAGTGAGATCATGAATGACGGTGCCTGTTGCGCGGCTCCAGTTCGCGCGAAAGTCGTTTACCCTAGTGGGCGCAAACCTAACCGTGACGCCCACGGTAGCGGTGTCGGTCGCGACGTTATCGACTAATTCTTCTTCCCAGTTTCGGATCGACGCGCTGGATGGAGCATGGTCGTAGCGGCCAAACAGCGTGACCTTCTGATTAAGGTTGTAGTCCACACGCAGGCTGGTGGCGTTGAGTTCTGACGGATCGGAATACGCAACGGTGAGGGGGGCAAGGCATGGATTAGTGACGTTGTCGCACGTGGGATCGACCAGCGGCCCGGTTGGGACCGGCAACGCATTTATATATGGCTGATAAACAAGGGAAACCGCGTCGCGGGCAGACGTCGTGTAGAAAAATGACGATGCGGTCTCAGGCAGCAACAGTCTGAGCCCTTCGTACGAAAAGAAGAAGAAGACTTTATCCCTTCTGAATGCACCGCCCAACGTCCCGCCAAAGTCATTCTGGCGCAGAGGCGGCTTGGGAAGTGGCGACTTATCGAACCAGTTTCGGGCGTCAAAGACTTCATTCCGCAGATAGTCGAATGCAGAGCCGTGATATTGATTCGTACCCGACTTTGTAACGATCGAAATCTGGCCGCCGGGGCTTCGCCCGAACTCGGGAGCATACGTCGACGTCTGAACCCGAAACTCTTGCATCGCATCGACCGACACCAGCCCATTGGTGCCTCCGGCGGCGGTGAAGGCAGGTGTTGTTCCGCCCAAGGTCTGCGTGATGCTAAAGTCTGGGCTTACACCAAAATTCGCGCTAACGCCGTCCACCATAAAGTAGTTCGCGTCGGTGCGCTGTCCGTTGACGGCAAACTGATTGTCCGCGAGTCCCGTGGCCACAAACATCACACCGGGTGTGAGCGCAATCAGGGACTGAAAGCTACGCCCATTCAACGGCATATTATCGACGAACTGCTGATCGACGACCGTGCTGACTGTCCCAGAAATCGTGTTGACGTAAGCGTTGTCGCCTTTAACAGTGATCGACTCTCCAACAGCTCCAACCTGCATCCTAAAATTTCGGCTTAGTAGATCCTGAACGTTTACGGTCATATTAGTAAGCGCGATCTCTCTGAACCGTGGCTTCTGGACTACAAGACGGTAATGTCCGGGCTTTACGCTGGTGAAAACGTATAGCCCCGATCCATTGGACGATTGGCTTACATCCGTATTCGTTTCGACATTGGTCAGTCGGATCGCGGCGCCGGAAATGAGAGCGCCCGATTGATCGGTAATGTAGCCAGAGATCGTCGCCGTATCTGTCTGGCTGAAGGCCCGACCAACGCAACACAATATCCCGATCATCACGAGTATGAGCCAACGGGATTTCTGCAGGCCAGCTGGGTCCCTCATCGGGGTAATCTTATCCCCTTAACCGCTTATCCAAAACTGCGAAACAGTGAAAAGTCGCTCCTGGAGATAGGACTAGGCTGCCACTATCCTGAATCGCCGCTCTTCCATTCCCATGGATCAAGGATGATTCGGTGGCGTCCCGAGAAAGGCCGTCAGGATTTTCTGCCCTTTCGGTTTCTCGCCGGCAGTTGGCGTTGGCTCCAGCGTCACATATACTGAGTCGATCTGCGCCAGAACCTTCGCATCGTTCGATTTGAAAACCCACCGTCTCTGCTCTGGGTCGTCAAGATGAAGCGATCCCAACGCGAACGTCGTGTTCGGATCGCCCTCCCGATGTCCCCAGGCGTAGAAGGTCTTAGTTCCCTTCGCACCCGCCAGGTCGTAGGCATAAAAGATCAGGGACTTTCGTTCGGTGTAGAAGATTCGGCCGAAAGGCTTCTTAACGCCGTTGTTGGTGACATCGGCCACATCAATGATGTGCAGATTCCGGGAAGCAATCACATCCCGCATTTCGCTGCTGGATGAAACTTCGGTTAGTGCCTGTTCCCGTTGCGCGGCTGTTCGCTGATCTGCAAGCTTGCCCTCCAGTTCACGCATCTGAATCTCGGTCGCAGCCAGATCGGCAGTTTTTGCATTTTCTGCTTGCCTCGAAGAACGTAGCTCCGCCTCCGCCGAAGTGGTCGCATTCTGTTCTTGCTCCGCGCGCGCTTTGAGTTGAGCAATCTGACTGGCATCCAGATCTCTGCCGCTTTGCAAATCAAACATCATCTTCCTCAATACCTGCGCATCAGCTAATGCTCTGGTGCGCTCTAGTTCAGAGGTCGCCAGCTTTTGTTCCAAAGCGGATTGCGAATTCTGTGGGACTGGAACACGTGGCTGTCCGGCTGCAGCGGCATTGGAATCCAAATGCGAAGAGTGGGCTAGCTCTGATCGAAGGGCGGTCTTCGGGCTGTCCGTTTCGCGTCCATGGCGGTAGTCCCCAGTCTTGAAGCCTAGGAACGCAGCGATGAGAGCCATCGCTGCGATAGCCCAAGCTGGCGTCGGCCTACGGAGCATCTCGAATATTCCGAACGCGGTTCGCGGTGGCGCAATTTTCGCACGAACCTCCGCAGAGAACTGTGCTCCGGCGTCCTGCAACGCTTCGAGAATCTTCGTTCGTAAAACGGCGTGCTGACCATGCATTTCTTGATCCTGCTGTAGCGCCTGGGTCAACCAAACGGAATTGATATTCTGCATCTCCTGACGCAGCCCTTGACAGTGGATGCACTCCTGGAGATGGGCGTTGAATTCAGCGAAGTCTTCAGGTGAAATCTGCCCGGCTGCCGCCAAAACACACCACTGTTCGTATTTGGCATGCTCAAGCATTCGTTTCTCCAATCTCTCCTTTAGATTGTTGTCGTTTCGATCGCTCGGGTTGCCCTGCCTTCTCCGACAGGGCTTCACGGAGTCGCATCATCCCTCGATAATAATGATGTTTCGCGTTGGACAGCGTTTGTGCAGTCCTACCCGCCAACTCCTCAAAGGTGAGTCCCTCGAACGAGATCAGCTCGACCGCTGCCCTTTGATTCGGATTTAGAGCCTCCATCACTTCCTGCACAAGCCTCGACGACTCTCCGGCGCTGAACCTATGATGGGCCGCACCCGGAGCCATAGAAAAGGCCACGACGTCGTCTTCGACATCAACCTGATCGTAGAACTGTCGGCGTTGCAGGTGATAACGACGATTGATGGCCTTTGTGTAGGCTAATTGAAGAACCCATACTTTAAGTGTTCCCCGTAGCGGGTCAAAAAGTTCCACTTTTTGGAATAAATCCAGAAACACAATCTGGACAACATCTTCCGCCTCGCCTGCGTCATGGACTATCCTCTTAGCGACGCTCCAAACCAACCGTTGATAGCGGTCCACGATGATCGCAAGGGCGTCATGGTGGCCTGACCGCAAATGCGTCATCAACTCTTCGTCGGTTGACTTCTGTAACGCACCATATTCCATTGGATTACTGGTCCCTCCACACGCGCCCAATTTTTCATTTTATTGGGAACTATCAGGTTCGCACGCTGTATACGACAATGAATGGTCTACGCAGACCCTCAAGACAAACGTAGCTACTTGGGTCCAATTACATGTTTTAGGCAGCGCCTCGACCGACTGACAGTGATGACCGTCTCGCGTTCCGGGTTCTTTGCAGTTTACTTCTAGCTTTGATTCAGCGGCATTGCTTTGAGGAAAGCGGCGTATACGAAACTCAACCAGCAGGCAGGCAGCGCTACCTCTCTATGCATACGAACTTTCATACTGTTCATCAAAGTCGGAGCAGGCGATATGGCCCCCAAGCGGTTACGTCGTCTTTTAAATGGGCGTTTCTATTGATCCAAAAAGCTAGCGTTATCACCACGAGTAGCACCTAGACTGTCATTCGGCACAGTCTACAGAACCCGAAATGCCTGCACATCTGTCAGAACTAACAGTCGAGCGGCCCGATTCGGGCTGCGATCGATGCAAGCGCTGTATTCGCCAGGCCCAGGTCGAATCTTTTTCTCTCAAGCAAGGCGGATTTAGGCAGTACGCACACAAATTCATCAGGGCCCAGGCCACCAAAATGGCTTGTACTAGGAATCACCAAAAGGTGTGCTTCGCAGCCCGAATCGGGCCGCTCGTAGCGTTTGCTTCTGAGGAGTCAACATCAAGCCCGGAGTAGTCAGCCTGTCTATGGCTATTATTTCCGCGCTTGATGGCCATGGTTCTTCTAAAAACGCTGACGCTAAGCCCTATCTCGTCGATGGGAAGATGACCGGAGGACTCGCTACGTTGCAAATCCAGCAAAATATGGCGACACGGGCGTCGAAAGCCACCTTTCGCTTGCTCAGCGGTGTCTTTGCTGAGATCCCGGCCGAGACATGAATCCTCCAATGTCGCCGAAGATGTAGACCGACGCTGACGGCTCGCTCACTTCGGAGACATAATTGCTCCCCGCGTAAGAAACGAAGCAAACTGATTTCATCCGGAGATTGGACGTTTATCTGGTGATTCGACTGTGTTCACTGAAAACAGACAATGTCGTCGATCTCGGCCACGGGTAAGCGCACGTGGCCTCCTCCAACTATCGTCGCCGCCTGCTAGACTGCAAGTCTGTCTTCGATAGTGTGTAGTGATTAGAAGTGAGTGGACCATGATTCTGCCAGATTTATCACGCAAAGACCGAAGACGATGGGCCATCCAAGAGAGCCGCGTTCTAATTGCGCAGACATGGGAATCGCAGCTAAATCTATCGCTGTTTCTTGGTTTAGTGGTATTCACTGTATTTGTAATGCCAGTCCTGGGCCTCGAGCGTCCGTCTGCCCGGTTTGTACGAGACGTAGTTTTCTCAGTGATTCTAATCTCAGGCGTAGCGATCGGGTGGGGCGAGCGCACGCTCTTCGTCTTCAGTTCGTTCATCGCAGCGGTCGCCCTGATCATACGATGGTCGGCGTGGTATATCCCGACTGACACGTTTAGCCTTTGGCGAGAGGCATCTACGCTTGCGAGTATCATGCTCGTTTGCGTTATCCTTCTTTCGCAAATATTACGCGCTGGAAATATGACTGCTGCGCGTGTACAGGGAGCAATTGCCGTCTATTTGCTTCTCGGCTTGGCCTGGGCGCACGGTTATGAAATTGTGAATCGTCTGATTCCCGATTCGTTCCATACTTCCGTCGGAAGTTTTTCCTCCGTCTCTGAGTGGTACTACTATAGCTACTCGACCCTGACCACCCTCGGATACGGAGATATCGTGCCGATCAAGCAGGTGTCTCGAAGTCTTGCAACTGGGGAGGCCCTGACAGGGCAGCTATACTTGACCGTTTTGATTGCGCGGCTCGTTGCCTTGGAAGTGATGTCTTGGAAGCCTGATTCGACCGATCAAGCCGAAAAATAGGGCCCTCTTTTGGGTTGATGCGTGATAAACCCCGGCTCCCGCCGCAATGATCGGGCTACTCTTTGCAGGCCGAGCTATCCGTACGATCGAGGATCAAATGAGATCGCTTAGCGGCATGAATCGGCGTTTCCCGAAATTCGGATGTCTCATGCGCTCCCGAACCCAAATTTGCCAAACGGCCGCCGAGCGAGAAGACCAACTGTACGTTCCGATCGAAATACCAACTACACAGATCGTCTACTCATCGAAGGCTTCTTCCGCAGAAATGTTTGGCGTTGAAGTCAGTTGC
Organism: Granulicella sp. L46; assembly: GCF_009765785.1. GTDB lineage: Bacteria > Acidobacteriota > Terriglobia > Terriglobales > Acidobacteriaceae > Granulicella. The sequence continues at coordinate 11,528 of NZ_LMUT01000018.1, read as the reverse complement.
GCGGGTGACAAATCGACAGCGCATGCTGACCCCGATGACCTTAGTATCTTCTTGCATTTTTGCATTCGGAGAGAGTTTCGTGAGCTCCAGTTCAGACCAGGTACATGGGCACCCATTGCTGGGTGCCCTGCTTGTACTCGACCCTACTTGGCTACTGGTTGGGCCTTCCCTGCTGCTGCACTCTTTGCCTTTGCTGCGGCTGCTGCCGCCTGTGCTGGGCCGAGTGACGCCATTACCGTATCCAGGTTGAAGGAAGCTGCCTTCTGGCGTGGCGGGAATTTAACGAAATTCGCTACCTGGCCAGCCACGATTGCCTGGGCTGCATAGAGATACGGAGCATGATCCACCATCCAGTCCATATAGGTATTGGAGTTGAAGTCGGCGCGCTCAAACGGATCGCGACGCAGGTGAAAGATATATGGAAGGCGCAGTTTGGTAAACGGATTGGCCCAGAGCTTCATCGTCCCGGGCATCTCCTGAATCTCAAACGACAACTTGTAGTCGCCTATACGAATAGCCATGATGCCACCATCGTCGCTGACGTAGAAGAAGTGAGTCCTGGGACTCTCCTTCACTTCACCGGTGAGATAGGGCACCATATTAATTCCGTCAATGCAGACGTTAAAGCTCTTGTCACCGGCGCTGAAGCCATCCATCAGCTTCTGGTTTATGTCCGGATCGCCCGCTGCGGCGACAAGGGTGGGCAGCATATCCTGGTGGCAAACGACTCCGTTGAGGGTGGAGCCGGCCTTGATCTTACCGGGCCAGCGCATAAAACACGGGACACGCCATGCACCTTCCCAGTTCGTGTCCTTCTGGCCACGGAATGGTGTGTTGCCGCCGTCGGGCCATGTGTCGTTCTCCGGCCCATTGTCGGTCGAGTACATGACGATGGTGTTATCTGCGATTCCAAGCTCGTCGAGTTTATCGAGTAACTGACCAACCTGCTCGTCGTGGACGACCATCCGGTCGCTGTAAGGATCCTGGCCGCTCTTGCCGATGTTCTTCTCAGCGACGTGCGTCCGGAAGTGCATAGCCGTGGAGTTGTACCACAGGAAGAAGGGCTGATTCGCTTTGGCCTGGGTTTCCATCCACCCGAGCGCGGCTGCGGTGATCTCCTCGTCGACGGTCTCCATGCGTTTTTTTGTGAGCGGCCCTGTGTCTTCGATGGTCTGCTTGCCAATGGGTCCGAACCGCGGGTCGTCGGGCAAGGTGCTAACGGTGTCCGTGGCTTTGCAGTGGAGGACACCACGCGGACCGAAGGCAGCGAGGAACTTCGGGTCCTTAGGATAATCCGGAAGCTCGGGCTCTTCTTCAGCGTTGAGGTGATACAGGTTGCCGAAGAACTCGTCGAAGCCGTGAACCGTAGGCAGGAACTCGTTCTTGTCGCCGAGGTGGTTTTTACCGAATTGGCCGGTGGCGTAGCCGAGCGGCTTGAGCATCTCCGCGATGGTCGGGTCTTCTGGCTGAAGGCCCAGCGCGGCGCCAGGCATGCCAACCTTGGTGAGCCCTGTGCGGAGCGGGTTCTGGCCGGTGATGAAGGCGGCGCGCCCGGCGGTACAGCTCTGCTGACCATAGTAGTCGGTGAAGACGACGCCTTCGTTGCCCACGCGGTCGATGTTAGGGGTGCGGTAGCCCATTTGGCCGCGGCTGTTGAAGCTGATGTTCCACCAGCCGATATCATCGCCCCAGATAATTAAGATATTGGGTTTTTCAGTAGCCATGTCTTCCTCCATTTCAGGTTATGTTACGTGGCAAGCTTCTGCGTTAGATATTCTGACTGAGGCCTTTATTGACAATGACCTTCACGTCCACTCTCTGGTTTATGTCTCGCCCCTGGGCGTCGGTGTTGGTCGCGGCGGCGTGCGTGGCGCCATAACCCGCCGGCGCAAGAACGCGCCGCATAGGAACATTCGCCTGGTTGCGCAGGTAGTCCGCGACCGCCGCCGCTCGTGCGTCGCTGAGTTGCTGGTTCACTGATTTTGTTCCGGTGCTGGAGGCGTAGCCGGTGATCTCAATCATGTAGTTTTGAGTGGCCATTGCATCGCTGGCCAGCTTGCTGAGGGCAGCTTTATCATCGGCGGACAATACAAACTGGCCAGTGTCAAAGAAAACCGCGGCCTCGCCCACAGTCGTGTATTCGCCAAGATCAGATACACGCTGATTGACCTGAGCAACTTCGGAGGCATTGATGACGGTGCCGGCGGCCGCGGCTGTGGCAACCTGGCCTGCAGCATCCGCCGTACCCTGCGCTTGGTTCGCAGAGGATTGTGCTTGATTGGCAGAAGACTGTGCGGCGCCAGCTGCAGTCACGCCCTGATCTGCGGTAGTCTGAGCCTCTCCCGCGGCAGACTTGTTGGCGCGAATCTGTTGTTCCTCAGCCATTTCAATATCAAATACGTTGGGATCAAACTTGATCGTTTTTGCGTCGAGATACCCTTGGGCGTTTCCCACCCCATCAACCGTGATGGTCAATCCCGGAAGCATCGCGGACGCGTCCATGCTGGCGGGACGCAGTCTGAATGCTCTTTCACGGTCAAACTTAGTATCGTCCGTAAGAGTGACAACAGCTGGGTTGCCCTGCTTCTTCACTGTGATTTTAATCAGGTCTCCACTGCGGGAGACAATCGTGCCCGTTACCTTAGCCTTTTTACCCGCTGTGAACTGCTGTCCGGACATGGATGCTTGAGATAGGCTTGCAAGCAGAACCGTGCAAGCAACCTGAAAAACGACGCGCTTTGAATGCCTGATGGCGACCTTCATGGAATTATCTCCACATGTACCAGCATTTGCTGACACATATTCGTTGAGTCCGGCCGAAGCCGGACGATTCAATTGACGCTCAGTCAATCCAAGTCGCTCCCTACTGACATCGAGAAAGTAGCTGCGACGTATCGAATGATTGGCCCGCTTGCCCGAAATACTGCGGCACACGCGTGCAGCCTGACGATCTCCCTCCTCCCATGGCGCCATAGAAAAGTGGAAACGGCCCACGAATTCGAAGAGAGAAAATGCAAATGATTACATCTCCATTTACACGGTCCAACCTTAATTGTTCCCAACCGCAGTAATAATAATTTTAGAAGTTCGATAAGGGAGAGATGGCATCGGAAGAACCCAAGCGTATGTGCGTGAATATGAAGGTCAGCTGATAGCGACGAGAGAATCGTTCACGGTCGCGGCGAACCGCCTATTTAATTATTCACTTCGGTTTTGGTTCGATTGGGAACTATCGGATGCAGAAGATGTATACGTCATTGAAACATCAAATCGAGGTTTTCGCCTCACCCTGGCCATTTGGAAACAACTGCAAACTAGTTTGATTGATTAGTAAAACGGGCCACTGCCCGGTCTGGGATGCGAAGTTCGATTCGCTACGAAAGAACGGGAGCCCAACCGGGAAATAGGCGTGACGAATTTCAACGCTACGAGGTGTTGACCAGCTGTTACATCTGACAGTTCACACCTATTTCACGGGCGCCCATAATGCCGATACGAAATCATTTCAGCACATCCGCCAAACCCAACTAGAACCGGCGGGGAAGCGAAAGGACGACAGCTTTGAAGAGAGAGGTCGGTTCCTGACCATTTCCTTCAACGGGATGCGCGTAGCACTTCAAAGAGCAATGACGGGAACGCATGGACCGGAACAACGCTCAGCCGCCTTCACCTGCCATACCCGAATTAGATTGCCCATGCTCTACAGAGCCACAGACTGGAGAAAACAATGTACAGGCAAACGACACTCTCAAAGGCTTTCCTCAGCGCTGGCCTTCTAGCCGGATTGTGCATCGGTTCTACGTTGCCGGCATTCGCGGGAACGAAGAATGAAACGATTGAAGCTCAAGCGATGGGAACGGGAACTCAACTGGGAGCAAACATTGGAGTGACTCTGAACATCTATGATTACTCAACTCCCGCTGACAGGCAGATTCTCATTACGGCCTTTAATAAAGGCCAAGGCCAGGGGTTGTCGAACGCGCTTCAAAAGATGAAGGCAGTAGGCCATGTAGAGATTACCGGAACTCTGGGTTACGACTGCTCCTATATCAAGATGACTCCAACCCCGACCGGACGAAAGATAGTCTTCGTGACCAATCGCCAAATCCGGTTTGGTGAAGCCTTCTTCGATACGCAATCGCAGTCGTTCAATTTGACCGCGGGCGTCATTGAAATCAACGATCAGGACAAGAGCAAGAGCACAGGTGTCTTATACCCTGCCGCGGAACTAGTGCTCGATAGCCAGGGGCAACTGCAATGGGATCTGACACAAAACCCCTGGAAATTGGTCGATGTACTCGACTGGGCAGGAACTCCTGGCGTTAATTAGGATCATTTACCGGGCTCGACATTGTTCTCTTCCATTAATCCTGACTGACGACACGGGCATTTTCATCTTGCGGCAATTACCCTTGAGCGTCGAATGCGAGGTACTATGAAGATCCAACGAAGCTCCGCGCTCAAGTTCTCTGCCCCGCTACTTGCCTTCTCTTTGCTGTCGGCTGCCATGGCGGCTCAAAGCAGCAAGGACGTCTGCTCAGACCCGTCTCCTGCTCAGATGTGTACGCCTGCCAATACCTGCGGTTCCGCCTCTAATCCGTGCAATGTGAATGTGAAGCGGACCTCGGATGGTGCGTCCTCGACCCCAAGCATTCCGCACGCCAAGGGTAATTCCCTATTCTGTATGAGCGTGGGAACCTCCGTGACATGGAAAACGACCGATAAAGGAGACGGGTTTGTCATCGATCCTGGATCGTCATCACCGTTCGACCCGACCGGCGCCATCAGGGGCGGGTCTGCTCACCCAGTTTCGGTCGTCGCCAAGAGAGCAGGGTGTTTTAAGTACTCTGTGAGCGCCTGCCATCCGGGCGAAGTGTACGGAATGTGTGGAACCGCAAACCCTGTGCTCATCGTCTTCGATAAGAAGTGACCCCCTGTCAGCCTTCCGGTCTTATAAACCCTAATACCTGGTAACCATTGGCTACGAACGGCCGCAAAGCCTGTATCGTAGCCGCCTGGGTGCAGTAATGATTCTCTGGCCACACTGAAACCGACTGACTAAGGGGCTTCATCGCTGCACCGGAAATGTCCCGGGGTTTTCACATTTCCCGTCGGCGCACAGTCTTTCCTGCTCTCCATGTGATGCAGTTTCATCATCACTCGTAATAGGCGATCGATATGCTAGTTTTCCGTTAATTATCTGGGACTACCAAAGTCAATACTCGAAGTTCAGTTCGACCAGTATTGAGGGCAAGTGCAATTTCCCCAACTAGATTCATTCAGCCAGCGCTGATTGGGAACATCAGAACAGTACCGCTAAGACCCCCCAAAAAACAGATAAACAACGTTGGTCTAGGTGCACACTTCTACTTCTCTATCGTCCACGACAAAGCTGGGATCAAGGAACGACCCAGAAAGGGCTTTGACCTTACAAGAAGAACGGATTAAGAGAGAACAGAAATAGGCAACCTCATCATGGCCACCGAAATCAGGCAGGGGTCCGCAGCGACAGGCCTTAAGGTAAAGTCTGCGACTTACTCGAAATCCGAAACCTGCAATCCCATGTTCCCTAACAATTGGTATCGCGCGAAAATCAACTCCGCCTCGCACTAACTCGAGAATGCGGCGTGAAGCTCACTGCAGCGATTGTCCCTGGGCGACGACGAGTTTGTAGGCGACGTAATATTTGTAGATGTTGCTGACGTATTGGACCGTGATGGGGCCCACGCTTTGGCCGACCAGCAACTCGACGTTACCAAACCACTTGTTCGGGTCCAAGCCAGCCGCTGGCGCTTTCTTGCGGAGATCTGCGATGCGATTCGGGCCGGCGTTGTAGGCTGCGAAGGTGAACAGTAGACGGTCAACAGGATCTATTTTGGGGTCATTGAAGTATTTGTCTGAGATATCACGCAGCTCCTTGACCGCTGCGTGAATATTGCTATCGGCCGTCGTGACGTCGGGAATATTGATGGGGGCGGCGGCGGCGAGGGCCGGTTTCAACTGCATGATGCCGACAGCGCCGCCGGGGCTTCGCGCGGCCTGGTTCAGCATCGACTCCTGATAGCCTTGCGCGACAATCATCAGATAGTCGAATCCGTATCGGCCTGCGTACTTCTTGAAGTAGGCGACGGTCTCGTTGAATTTTTTGAGTTCGGCTTCGGAGGTCGCATTCTTCACGAATTGATCCTTCTGGAGATAGCGCCGGACGACCGTATTGCCGAAGGATGTTCCGACAGCGCGCGTCTTGATGAATTCGTCCAGGAGCGATTTTAGTTGGGGATTGTTCTTTCTGATCGCCCACGCTAGCTGGCCTTCGTCGCCGATGACGAGGGTCGGATAGGGTTTGATGTTGGGCAGGACCTGTGACCAGAGATCGGCGCGCTGGGTGGTGGTGACGGTCGCGGGAATTAGGCCCGCGTTGACCATTTCCAGCAAGTCTTCGTCCATCAGGCTCTTATCAGAGTTCTCTATCTGGATCATGGGCTTGCCTTGCTGCTTCAGTGAGGCGTTCACGGTGTTGAGGCTTTGGGAGTAGGTGGTGAGCGGGTTGACGAAGATTTTCTTGCCGGCAAGATCACTGAGAGAGGTGACAGGTCCGAAGCGGTTGCCGGTGACAACGATTTGTTTGACGTCGGTCTCAATGGGAAGAGTGAAGGCGACGCGCTGCTGGCGCGCGGGCGTGACGACTAGTCCGAAGGCAATGACGTCGCCGACGCCGTCGTTTAAGGCGGCCTCGACTTGATCAGGGCGGACGGGGATGAAGGTGATGTCGACGTGTTGCCGCTTGGCGCGCAGTTTTTCATTGAGGAATTGCTGAAAGGTGTTGAGCGCCTCATAGTAGATGCCTTCGGGACGTCCGTTGACGTAGAAGAAGCCCGTGCGGCTGTAGAGGACGAGCGCGCGAATGGTCTTGCGCTGGACCATGGCGTCGAGGTCGTCGGTGTGACGCTCGAAGGTCAGGGGCAATGCGGCTTGTGAGGGCCCCTTAGGATGCGCGGTGTCAGGTACCGACTGAGCAGAGGCTGGCACCCATATTGGCCCCATGCAGAAAAATAGAAGCAGCAACCGAAGCGACGGTATGCTCGCTTGCATACGACCAGTGGCGGTTCGTGAAAGCATGTAGCACCTCGTACTCATCGATTGTGATCCTATACCCGCACCAGCGACTCCAGCCGAATGAATGAGTTTTCGCCCCGCGACAAAATCGCAATTCGCATTTCGGGTCAGCGGTTCATCACTCCGTTTTCGCTCGTCTATACTCCAGTCCCCTGACTTAGAACTGCCCAAACCGGAGAAAAACGGATCGGTCTATCAAGGTTCAATAATTTCCCGCGTCTGAGAATCTTTTCCGCTGTGGTTAGCGATGCATTAACCAACTGGCCGCAGGCCAGTCCGCCGGGGATGGTGAACCCTACACGGACTGGTAGTTTTACTAGTATCAGAACGGCTCGACCTAGGCGTACAGTAGGAATGCGAATGAATTCATAAAGCCATTCCGCGTCGAGAACTCCGTCCCAGCCTGCGTGCGAACAATCTGGTGCGCTTCGAGCTCCGAGTCGGCGCGCCACTATTCAGCCGCGGCTGCCCGCTCATTTCAGAGGAGCGACACTGTTCGTACGAGTCCGTTAGCAAAATCTGTACTGATTGGATAAATGTGAACTTCAAGAGGTCACACGTTTCATCGCTCGTGGTTTTTTCTGTTTTGCTGGGCCGTCCTCTCTTCGCACAGACCTTTGCAGCCCCCAAAGTTGCGGAGTTTGTCGCCCCTACACCCGTCGCGCTCTCGTCTTCTACTCCCCCAGCCTCACCGGGCTATTTTCCCGCGCCAAAGCTGACGGCCGATGTCGCGGACGGTCCCGTTCCACCTCACGAAACTGCGAATAAGCCCTTTTCTGCGATCGGTATCGACGTAAAGATCGGTGCGGGCGGCATCGGGTTTGATGTAGCCACTCCCCTTGCGCGCAAGTTCAATCTGCGCGGAACCGGTTACTTCTTCAGGTACAACACCACCATTACAGAGAACTACGTTTCTTATGGTGGGGATATCCAGCTCGCCTCGGGGGGCCTCAGCCTCGACTGGTTTCCATTTGCGGGGTCATTCCACGTCACCGGTGGGTTTCTCGCATACAACGGCAATGAACTCACCGGTAGAGGCAGCATTAATCCCAACGAGAGCTTCACCCTCAATGGAAAGACTTATTACAGCAGCGCAACAGATCCAGTCCATGCCTCCGCCAGCCTGGTTTTGGGCAGCAAAGCCGCTCCTTCCTTCAGCGTCGGCTGGGGAAACATTGTTCCAAGAAAAGCAAACAAACACTTCAGCGTTCCGGTCGAACTAGGTTTCGCTTACGTTGGGTATCCTCACGTTGATCTCGGTTTCAACGGCTCCACCTGCGATGCCTTGGGTGAGGCCTGCCAGACCGTGGGGAACAACCCTACCTTTCAGCAAGACCTTGCGGCTCAAAGAACCAAGTACCGGGACGACCTCTCGGCGTTTAGGTTTTATCCGATTGTCTCGATCGGCTTCGGGTACAAGTTTTAGAGCGAACAGTGCCAAGAATAGAATGATCGATCATGTTGTCGCCGTTGCTACTCAAAACGTCCAGTCCGGAAGTTGCTGGCGAATGTGTCGGAGCAAATCAGCCGGGTGAAGCGGCTTCGCTAGGAGACTGAAGTCATACCCCTTCTCGCGAGCTACACAAAGAAGGTCCAGTGTTTGTGCATGCCCAGAGAAGAGCATTATCTTGCAGTCGGGACATTCGTTTTTAAGCGTGATGGCGAGGTCCACACCGGAGAGTTTGGGCATCATCACATCCGACAAAAGCATGTCTGGCGCTTCAACGCGGGCGGCGTCCAGCGCTTCAATCGGGTTCGTGAAAGGCTTTGCGGCTAAGCCATTCTTGCGCAAAATCGCAGCCAGCGTCTCAGCGATAATGTGTTCGTCATCGACAATGAAAATGCTCGGTAGATTATCTTGCACGTAGACCTCGATCGAGTCAGCGTAGCACCGATATATTTCGCTTTCAGTCCGATACCGGACACAAGCAAATTGCATCCGAGGCAGTGCTCACACTCCTGAGCCGCGTAGCAGATTGAATAGTAAGACATAAGCGATCTCCACGCTGCGCTCCGTGTACCGCAACGGAATTAGATCTCACTATGGACTTCGTGTATGGAGGACTCAGGCGGCTCGCCTGGACCCTACCCAGTCATTTCGTCCGCATGAGAGGAAAATGTACGGCATGCCAAAAGGACCGCTTGCTCATGCAGATGTTAGTCCACACCGGAGTCGTCACCAATTAAGTCATCGTGACGATCGATCCGTCGCATCTCTTTCTGGCGTGGTCAACATGAGGACTCTGCCCGGGGTTCAATAAAAGTGATACAACCGGCAACCGCAGTATCGGCAACGGAATGGGAGTACACGCAGGAGACTCAGAAAGTAATCAAGACGACTGGCACGTGCGCGTCTGACGTAACCGTCCGTCTTGCAGACGCGACAAGTTTGCAACATCTCACGCATCTGCCCTCGTGCAAACCAAAAAGCCCCAAGGAAAAGGGGCCGGAGTGTCACAATTTCCATTGATGCGCCAGTCTAACCATTCCTGCGCGTCCTTAGCAAATCAGCCGGATCTTCTGACTTTCACCTCGCACGCTGGCATGTCCGATTGCCTTGCTAGTTTGTCGTTCCAGGTTGATGTATTCGCGCTTAGGTCTGAGTTCAGGCAATTCTTCCGCCACATATCCTGTGATCGTGCCATCCGAGAATGTCACAATGAGACCATCTTCGCTGTCACTATCGAAATATTGGTTTTCATGGGCACAGGATAAGCCCGATCTAGCATCTGGTCTGTGCGCCATTACTCATCGCTTCAAAATTCGAATTGATCTTCCGCGAGATTTAGGTATCTTCTTGACGACAACATCACAATAGATGAGCCATGTATCGGGATCGAGCCATGTATCGGGATAACCGAGCCCGATTGTTCAATCTGCTGTCAAGCAACTCCGCCCATACCGTCTCCCTTGTCTCATCAACACCACCTCCAGATCAGATAGTGTTGCATCGACCCGTTGAGACCGCCCGACTTTCGAGGAAGTTCGTTTGAAAGTGGGCCACCATTTAGGACAGCATTTCTTTTCGTATGGGTGCGGAACGCTCCCAAATTGGGAAGGCTCCTTCGCTGATCATTTACTCCGTTTCCTTTCTGGGAACTAGGTGGGTTGGAGTTAGTATTTCCCGGTTCGGCCTGAGTTCGATTAACTCTTCGACCACATATCCAGCGATCGTGCCATCCGAGTATGCAACGATGATGCCATCATCGCCGTCTTTAGCCACTGTCAGAATGGTGATAGGTTCTGCCATACCGGCAACCTAACCATCTCGGTGATCGTTGTCTGTTCAATATGGATCATTGCGCTGGGGCATGCCTCGGAACCCGTCAGCAGCTTCTGTTGTGGCCTGAGTACTCCTGCAAAACGGTGTTTTCCCAAACTGCGGCGAAGTTGCCGAAAACCCGACTTTTGAGGATGTAGGAGGATCAACGCAAACCATTAGGCTCTTTCAAAGGTTTTACGAGACCACGGAAGATAATCCAGGCAACGACCGTCCAGCACAAAATCGGAAGGAGGAAAGACCAATTGCGCAGAATGAATTGGTTCCGCGCCACGGGTCCGGTCCAACTACCTTGGTCCGGCCTCGCGTAGGTCATAAATATGGAATAGCCCCAATACGTGATGCTCAGAAGCACTGACATTGCCCCGGCAAACGTAGCAAGTGCCGCAATTCTTTTTGCTAGCTGCCGCGAAGGTCCATAGGTCATGTTCTCCGATGACGGTCCGGGACGGCAAAGAGCCACCAGGAACAGGATCAGAGCCACGTGGGACATTAGAGCTATACCGTCCCACATGATGCCTGCAACTCGAGGGTTTTGAATCCAACCCCAGGTTTGTCTCGCCAGAGTCTCGCCACTCAACTGCCGAAGGAAGGGTAACCGTTGAACTGCACGCACAAGTAGATATATCTGCGGGACCGCAAGAAGTAGGCCATCAACGCACGCTGTCGTGAGCGCCAATGATCGAAGCCATCCCGAAATGAGTGGCTTGGTATTTGTAATGCCCAAGACCCAGAGAAGGGCTGGAAATGGGATCAGGAACAATGAATTACCTGCGATTTCAGTCGCCGCCAGCCATTGCGAATGGTCAATCTCGGCAACCAGTCGGATTTGACTAGCGACCCAATGCAGTCGCACGAGCGTTAGGGCAAGTGCCACCATCAGTGCCGTCGTCTTTATGTCTTTCAGCACGATCCGTTTTCCCTTTGGGTGAAAGGAAGATTGTACTTGGCCAAACTGCTTGGGCGATGCTCCCAAAAAACGGTGTTTTCGGAAACTTGGTGATAGCCCGCACTAGCCGAGATAGCCGAACGTACAGATAATCCGGCATGGTGGGCTCTCACGATCGGAAGGCGGTCATCAGCCATCAGGTATCCACTTTGCCTTCGACACGATAACCCGCAACCAGACGAG
>NZ_LMUT01000017.1 GCF_009765785.1 Granulicella sp. L46 | reverse complement strand
TATGCTACTCCTCCGCTTATTGATATGCTTAAGTTCAGCGGGTAATCCTACCTGATTTGAGGTCAAACAGTTCAAATTGTCTAGTAATCCTAGACTGTTCGAAAGCAGCTACACTTAACATCCCTACTTATACGGCGTAGATAATTATCACACCAAAGTGGGGAACAGTAACCACTAATGTTTTTAAGAGGAGCAAACTAATCAAAGCCTGCAACCTCCACATCCAGAGTCTTGACTCGTCATTACAACAAGTTAAGATCTGAGAATTTAATGACACTCAAACAGGCATACTCCTCGGAATACCAAGGAGTGCAAGGTGCGTTCAAAGACTCGATGACTCACGCTAGA
>NZ_LMUT01000016.1:284356-450598 GCF_009765785.1 Granulicella sp. L46 | reverse complement strand
CCCCACATCGTCATCACCCCAACCACTGCGATCAGAAGAAAATACTTCGTTGTCTTGCGGGGCATCTGTCCCATGTAAAACACCTCTATTGGCGCGTTCTAACTGCGATAAAACCGCTGGAGATTGGCCTGGATCCCAACAAGTGCAACCATAGTCTCCACATAGCGAACAACCTGTGACCTTCGTCACAGGGCGGGGACTTATAAACTGACCATCTTGTCAAACGAAGAATTACGGCACCTGATGTGCCTGATTGGAAGAGAGATACATGCTTAGCAGCGACCACTGGAGCTGGACGTTATTCGGTTTGCCGGACCGGTAAGCGAATCATGTTCCCTTTCCATGCAGCTATTCGCCACTCACGCGCATTCGCTGCCGTCACCGACCGTCAAGCATCTCAATGCGTCTGATAACCAAAGAGGCATGGTAAAAATACCCATGCGCACGAGCCTTCTTCTCGCCCTGCTTCTGACGTTCGTTCCCGCTAACGCCGAGACACCCGCCAACCAATTGCCATCGATCGCTGCGAAGTCGTCGGGCATGCACCGCATCGATGGCTTTCTGCCACTCGACTGGGATCCGGCAGCGGGAAAGCTATACCTTGAAATCCCGCACCTTGACACCGATCTCCTCTACACCAACTCGCTGCCCTATGGCACTGGTTCCAACGATCTTGGCCTCGATCGCGGTCAATTATCCGAAGGTCGAATTGTTCGCTTCGAGAGGTCCGGGCCGAAGGTTCTCCTGGTGCAACCGAACAGTAGCTTCCGCAGTTCCTCTACCGACTCCGCCGAAACTCTCGCCGTCACGCAATCTTTTCCAGAGTCCATTCTTTGGGGCTTTACTGTCGCCGCCGAAGATCCTTCCGGTGCTGTGCTCGTGGACGCGACCGATTTTTTTCTTCACGATGCTCATCGGGTTGTTGAAACGCTGGCTGCGCTCCACCAGGGCGCTTATCATGTCGACGCAACGCGATCCACCGTCGCGCTCGAGGACACGAAAGGGTTTCCGAAGAACACCGAGATAGAAGCAGTGCTCACCTTCACGGCCGAGGGCCCACTGAAAGCTCCGTATGTCGCCGACGTCACGCCGGACCCGCACGCCATGACGCTGCGTGAGCGTCACTCCTTCATTGAGCTGCCTCCGCCTGGATTCATCCCTCGTCGGTTCAATCCGCGTGCAGGCTACTTCCCTTCCTCATTCCGCGATCTGACAGCGCCACTTGGTGACGACGTTATGCAGCGCTTCATTCTTCGTCACCGCCTCGTCAAGAAAGATCCAAACTGTACGACGAACTGCGAGGCCGTCACACCGATTCAGTACTATGTCGATCGCGGCGCGCCTGAGCCGATTCGCACTGCGTTAGTCGAGGGCGCGCGTTGGTGGGACCAGGCGTTCCAGGCGGCCGGGTGGGCAGCTGGAACCTTCCGCGTTGATCTGCTTCCCGAGGGCGCTGACCCCATGGATATTCGCTACAACATCATCCAGTGGGTCCATCGGTATACACGTGGCTGGAGCTATGGCGAGGCGCTCGCGGACCCGCGCACTGGAGAGATCATCAAGGGCAACGTCACATTAGGTTCGTTGCGCGGGCGCCAGGATTATCTCATCGCCGAAGGTCTGCTCGCCCCATATAAAGATGGTCATCTGCCAAAGTCCGACGACAATCCGATGCTCCGGATGGTCCTGGCGCGCATTCGCCAACTTGCGGCCCATGAGACGGGCCACACGCTCGGACTTGCGCATAACTTTGCAGCCTCCAGCGTCTCTCAATCCGACAGCGTCATGGACTATCCGCATCCCTACGTCACGCTGGACAAGAATGGAACCATTGATACGTCACACGCCTATGCCGATCATATTGGCGACTGGGACAAGGTTGCGATTGATTACGGTTACCGGCAGTTCGCGTCGGATACCGATGTCGATGCCGCGCTTAGGAAGATTCTGACCGACGCCGATCATCGCGGCCAATTGTTCATTACTGATGAAGATGCGCGTCCTTTTGGTTCTGCTCAACCTCGTGCGCATCTTTGGGACAACGGTGCTGACCCTGCTGCAGAACTTACGCGGGTCCTTCAGGTGCGAGCGACCGCGCTCAAGAACTTCGGCCCTGACGTGATCCAGCCCGGTACACCCATGTCGCAGCTTGAGCTTGCGCTGGTGCCTATCTATTTATTCCACCGCTACCAGACCGAAGCCGCTATCAAAGAGATCGGTGGCCTCGACTATCGTTACAACGGGCGAGGCGATGGATTAGCGGATCCAGAGATCGTGGCGCCTGCAGACCAGCGCAAAGCTCTCGAAGCCGTTCTACGGACGCTGAGTCCCGAAACGCTGACGCTGCCCGAGTCGCTTCTCAAGATTCTTCCGCCCGTTCCGCCTGGCTATCCTCGCACGCAGGAGTCATTCCCTTCGCAGACTGGCCTCACCTTCGATCCGATTGCCGCGGCGGAATGCGCCGCGGATCTTACGCTCCAGGTACTTCTTGATCCATCGCGGGCATCCCGTCTCGTGCAATACCATATGCGCGTTCCGGGGAGCCCTTCGTTGCGGTCTATCCTCGAGGCAATCTCCACTACGGTTGCGGAACGGCCCGAGGCAGGGCACTCTATGTCGTCCGAGGTGGAACGTGCGGTTGAGTTTCGCTCCCTCGAAGCGATGCTTGCTCTTGCGATCAATCCAGAGGCGTCCACGCAGGCACGCGCTATCGCTCGGTCGCACATTAACGATCTTCTCAAGCAGTGGAGTTCTGCTGCGACGCTAAGCGATACCGCCGAGGCCATCCATCGCGCCGCCATCATTCAGCGCATCGAGGACTTCAATCGGGATCCGGAAAAGTTTATTCCGGCCAAACCAATTGCGGCCCCGCCCGGCATGCCGATCGGCGACGATGAGGTTTTCTAAGCTGCCTTACTCGGTGAGAGAGTGCGTATGTACTCTCTCATTGGCTATGGATGGCCCAGACCATCGTTCTGATGGTAGTTCGGATAAGCGGGGATCGGGGGCGTTGTTACAGGATGCTCCTTCAACTGCTGCATGACAATCTCAACTGAGCGCTCGAGCTGCACGTCGTGTCCTGCCGCGACATCCTTCGGATATTCCTCTACTTCAACATCCGGCGCGATGCCGTGACCTTCTACTTCCCAGTCACCATGTAGTCCATAGATGGCATACCGCGGGGATGTCACCGAACCACCATCCATCAGGGTCGGGTAGCCTCCAATGCCAACCAGGCCTCCCCATGTTCGAACGCCTACAAGTGTTCCGAGACCGGCTTTGCGGAAGTACCACGGCATGGCATCGCCACCTGAACCTGCGGACTGATTAATGATCATCACCTTCGGTCCGAAGATGGCACCCTCGGGATCATGGACTGGTTCGCCATCGCGTTCGATCGCGGCACTCAATGGTTTTTGTCCCAGCACGTTCACGACATAGTCGGCGATGAAACCGCCCTCGTTATAGCGTTCATCGAGGACCACTCCCTGCTTATCCAGCTGCGAGTAGAAGTAACGGTTGAAGTTGTCGTAGCCCGCGCCCCCGGTATTCGGCATATAAATATAAGCCACTTTGCCACCGGATAATTCATCAACCTTGCGCCGGTTGGATTCAATCCAATCCAGGTTCCGAAGCCCGTGTTCCGAGTCCGTAGGAACTACCGTTACGTCTCTGGCATCAGTGCCGTCAGCCTTGTTTCCCACTCGAAGTACCGTTTGTTTTCCGGCGGTCCCGTCAAAGAAGCTGTTCAAGTTGTCGGTGGCATATAGCTCGCGCCCATTCACCGCCAACAGGTACTTGCCTTCTGTTATATTGATGCCGGGCAACGTAAGGGGCGCGGTCAGCGCGGGCGTCCAGTTTTGGCCGTTATAGATTTTTGAGAATTTGTATCGGTTGTTCTCGACGACATAATCTGCACCAAGCAGGCCAGGCTTTGGGGATTTATCTGGGTCTTCCGGGCCACGGATAAACATGTGCCCGATTTGAATTTCCCCCAGCATCTCATTGTTCAGATAGGTAAACTCCGACCGCGATGCCAGTCCCTCCAGATACGGTTCATACTTCGCGGAGATCTTCGCCAGATCAAGGCCATGCAGATGTGGATCGTAGAAAAAGTCTCGCTGGATACGCCAGGTCTCGCGATACTGCTGCTTCCACTCCTGGCGCAGATCGATCGTGGCGAACATTCCCTCGTTGTTGATGGGCTTACCTTGCGGAGCCTCGGGTGAACCCGTCTTCAGCTCGGAGATCGGCGTGATAAACCAACTCCCCTCGCGCATGGCCAACAACTGTTCTCCATTTCCGCTAATTGCAAAGCCGGTCAGATTATTGAATATCTCCTCGGTCTTGCGCTTCTCGGTTGTGAATCGCCAAAGCGAGCGGATCGGCGCGCCACCACCACTCGAAACGCGCCCAACAGGGCTTCCCTCCGCCAGAAACAACACCCCGGTTTTCCCTACCTGCATGTCAACGTAATTCCGTGAAGGAATAGGAAGCGCGAGGATCCGGTTGCCAATCCCTGGCAGGTCGATGACCGTCGGCTTCACTTCGTCTTTCTTTGCGGCGTCCTTCTTTTCATCGCCCTTCGCTACTTCTTTATCCTGCGTTTTGTCTGCGTCCTTCTTCGCCGCCGGCTTGGTGTCGTCGGTCTTCTTGTCCGCCTCTTCTGCCGTCTTTTCTTCATCGCTCTCAGGCGGCACTGGCGAGATTCCGTACTTTGCCAGCACGATCACATACGCGTTGCTGCTGGTCGCCCGATCCAACGAGGACAGATCAATTCCGGCATCCGAAGGTCCATTGTTGGTTGAGGCGGCGAAGTACAGGAATTTCCCGCTGGCGTCGAAAACGGGGTGCGCAGCGTTGCTCATTCCATCTGTAATCTGGGTGGACGTGCGCGTCGCCAGCGAGTAGAAGAACACCGCGTGCAACTGGTTCTCAAGATCGCGCGTGTATGCGATCCACTGCGAGTCGGGCGACCAGCTTAGCTCCGTTGACGCACCAAAACTCCCCCGCAAGCCCGTAGCGACAAGTACCGGCTTGCCACCGTCGACGTCGACATACCAAAGGTGCAGGTGCTTATCCAAGTAAGCAATATGCTTGGAATCCGGCGACCAGCGCGGATCGTAGAAGAACGAGGGATTCGGCCCGAGGTCGATCACCTTTGGAGGGTGGAGCCCATCCTGGTCTCGAATATAGAGTTGATATTCTCCGGACGCATCGCTGAAATACGCAATCGATTTTCCGTCGGGAGACCAGGACGGATTGCGTTCTGCAACCCCCGGTGTCTTCGTTAGGTTCCGCGTATCTCCCTTTTCTGCCGGAAGGGTGAAGATGTCTCCATGAGCCTCTGCGAGCACACGGACACCCGTCGGAGACACCCCGATATTCTGCACCTGGTCCGCCGAAATATTCGCGAGGTGAGGAGTTAGTTCGGCGAGATCTCCGTGAATGGTGACCGGAACTGGCTGCTCCGTTTTTGTATTGAGATCATACAAATGCAGCGAGCCGAACTGCTCATACACTAATGCGCCCGGGCCTGCCGCGACTGTCTTGAGATCGTATCCGTGATTGTCGACCACCTGCGTCACGGCCTTGCTCTCCGTGTCATAGCGAAAGAGCGATACGGGCCCGTTTCGATCCGATAGAAAGTAAACCGAATTCCCTGCCCACACCGGATTGAAGTCGTTCGAATTCTCGCGCGGGACCTTGACCAGGTCGAGGCTCTTCATATTGACGAGCCAGACTTTTTTCGTCTGACCACCGCGATAATGCTTCCAGGCGTCCTCCCACTGGAGAATGGGCTCGTAGGCCAGGGTACTTCCGTCCGGCGAGAAACTGCCCGTCTCCGCACTTGGCAGCGGAAGCACCGTAGGCGTTCCTGTCCCGTCGGCGTGCGTCTCGAATAGCCGGAAATAGTCTGAGTAGCTCGCGTGCATCGATGCGAACAGGACGTCTTTTCCATCTGGGGTCCAACCCACCGCATAGTTACCGGTCGGCTCCCACGTAAGCCGCTTCGGCACTCCTCCTTCGGCGTTTACAACGTAGACATCGACCTGCCCATGCTCGTGCGTGGAGTAGGCGATTTGTGTGCCGTCAGGGGAATAGTACGGTCCTTCGGTGACTGCACCCACGGAGGTCAAACGTTCGGCCTCTCCACCAGTGCGGGGCACGGTCCATATATCGTCTGCGTACAGGAAGGCAATCTTGTCTTTGCTCAGAGAAGGATTTCTCAGCAAGAGCGGACCTGCGGCTGTTGCGACACCGCACAGACTAATGCTTGTTGTCATAACGATGAGGGCAGTCAGAAACAGACGCTTCAAGTCGAGTTGCAATGAAGTCATGTAGGAGAAACCTCGAGACAAATGGTGGATTGAACTAATACTTTACCCTCCGATCGCTCGAGAAGAACAGCCTTTTGATCGGAGGAACGCAATTTCCCAGCTTGGCTTAGGGCAAAGCCTAATGCCAACTTGCCCCCTTCTCGAACCACGGGCTCTAGCTTCTCAATCTGCTTCGCTGTCGCGGCCGCTGCGCGAGGCGTATTCAAGTAACTGCAAGTAGGACTGATAGACCTTACCCGTCGCTCGGGTCAATCCTATCTCACAGGTTCGGCTGCTCGAGTAATATCCATCGTGTTCTTCCTCCCGAACCTGTCTTGCTTCCACATCAGTAGCAGAAGCAGTCAGTTCGGGAAACAAGAATCCCCGATCGCCGGCGAAGGCGCAGCACCCCGCGTCCGGCGACACATACACGGAATCGCTGCACGCGTTTGAGATTCGCACCAACTTCGGTGTGATCGCCATCTTTACTGCCGAACATACAGGGTGCACCGCGACCGAGTGAACCTTGCGATAAATCGGAAGCTTGGGTAACAACTGGTCGTGCGCGAACTCCACGGAGTCGAGGATCGTTAGTGCATCGAACCTGACTTGGTTTTCAGCGTTCAGATAAGGACGCGCGGTCTTGAGTCCATAGGTGCATGGACTGGTGTCGATCACAATCGGCAACCTTCCCTCTTTGGACCAACGAAAAAAGTTCTCCACCGTGTGATTGACAGCGGCGGAGTGGGCGGTCTCAAAGCCCTTTGAGGAGAATGGCACGCCACAACAATTTCCCGCGATATCTCCAGGTACATACATTTTCACTCCCGCGCGGTCCGCAACGTTAAGCATTGCCTGCATGACGCTTATCTCCGGTTGCTCCCCCGGATGCGCACCCATGATCCGCGAGATGCATGCAGGAAAGTAAACGGCATCGGGTTCTGTCGGGGTGCGAATAGGCAGTGAGCCGCGCCGCGCTCCTGGCATTTCCGCCGACCACTGCCAGAAGGGTTCATCCATCATGCTGCGAGTAGCCTTATCCAAGAGTCGGGTGATGCCGCGCATGGATGGAAGCCCGCATACTTCCTGAACAAGATGCCCTGCCGCCAACGCGAGACGGCCTCCGGCTTCTACCAGCGTGAAATTCTGCGCGAGACCCGCTGCCACGCGATTCGCAAATGCGGTGTGGCGCAAACGGCGGAAGCGCTTGGTCAGCGTCCCCGTATCGATATTCACGGGGCACGCGGTGGCGCACAATCCATCCACGGCACAGGTATCCAGGGCCATGTATTGAAAGTCTGCACCGAGGTCGTTTTGCGCGGCACTGCTGGCCCCGGAATCCTTTAATCGCTGCATCTCACGCCGCACCACAATCCGTTGTCGCGGGGTCAGGGTTAGATCGCGGCTCGGGCACTTTGGCTCACAGTATCCACATTCAATGCACTTATCGACTTCCGCCTCCACCACGGGCATCTTCTTAAGGTCTGCAAGGTGAGCCTCGGGATCCGAGTTGAGAATGACCCCGGGGTTAAGCAAGTCATCCGGATCGGCAAGCGCCTTGAGTTTTCGCATCATCGCATACGCTTCGGGACCCCACTCCGTCTCGACAAACGGGGCCATGTTGCGGCCGGTTCCATGCTCGGCCTTCAACGCGCCGTCGTACTTCTGCACGACCAGTCGCACCAGGTCCGCCATGAAATCACGATACTGCGCCACTTCCCTTTCCGTATTGAAGCCCTGCGTTATGACAAAGTGAAGATTTCCGTCTTTGGCATGACCGAAGATAATCGCGTTGTCGTAGTGATGCTTCTCAAACAGATGAATCAAATCCACCGCAGCGTCGGCCAGGCGATCGACCGGAAACGCAACATCTTCAATGATGACGGTGGTGCCGGCGGCTCGCACCGCGCCTACCGATGGAAACAATCCTTTACGGATACTCCATAAGCGATCTTGTGCCACAGGATCGTCAGTGAAGTGCGCCTCACTCAGTAGCTTCAGTCCCTGCACCGCAGTCTGCGCGCGATCTGCGTTCTCTTGAGCCGCATTTCTGTCCGCCGTCTGAAACTCAACCAGGAGAGCCGCGGCGTTGTTCGGCAGTTCGCGAATCTCCGCCGGGATGCCCGGCTTATGTTCAACCGAGCGCAGAGAGGCGCAGTCCATCAACTCGAGTGCAGCCGCTCCCGCCTCACGCAACGGTGCAATGGCTTCACATGCCGCATGCAGATCGGGAAACAAAAGCAGGCCAGTGTACTTGACGGGCAGATCCGGCACCGTCTCCAGAACCGCTTCGGCAATAAATGCCAGCGTTCCCTCAGACCCAATGAGCAGATGGCTGAAGATCTCCACCGGATCGGAATAATCGAGAAACGCGTTCAGAGAATATCCCGTCGTGTTCTTCATTCGATACTTCGCGCGAATCCGTCCGGACAGCTCTGAATTCGCTTCCACCTGCTGCTTCAACTCCAAGAGGCCGGCGGCCAGGCGCGGTTCGCTCTCGCGAAAACGAATATCTGCATCTAGAAGGGCGGTATCAATCTCCGTTCCCGACGGCAGAACGAAGGTCATCGAGCGCAGCGTGTGATAGGCATTCTGCGACACGCCACAGCACATGCCACTGGCATTGTTGGAGAGGATTCCACCCATCCGCGCAGCGCTGATCGACGCCGGATCCGGGCCGATCTTCGTCGCATATTGCTTGAGCATCTGGTTAGCCTGTTGCCCGATCAATCCGGGCTGCACGCGCACCGATCGCCCGTTCTCCTCGACCGCGCCCATACGCCAATAGCGGCCAATGTCGACAAGGATGCCATCCGTGATCGCCTGCCCGCAAAGACTCGTGCCGCCTGCACGAAACGTCAAAGGGATCTTCCGCTCGCGGCTGAATTGGAAGAGCTTGCGCACTTCCTCCGAGTTCACGGGTTGAACCACGGCGCGAGGAATTAGGCGATACAGACTTGCATCCGAGGCGAACGCAATGCGGTCGATCATCCGCGTCAAGACCCGCGATTCATCGATGAAGCTTCCGAGCTGTGCCCCAACGCTATCCGCGCCCGACCCACGTTTAGAAGCGCCTGGCATCCGAATCGAATCGATGGGCACAACCACTGCAGTCACAAAATTTCCTCCAGACAGGTAAAAGCGATCCAGACATTAGGGTAGTCCGGTCTCAGACGCTTCAGAAGACTGGAAGAACTGGATAGAGAGAGAACCGCAATATCAGACGATATACCGCTAGATCCACGCTCTCGTGTGCGGCATGCCACGGACAGGCTAACGCGGTCCTGGACGATAGGCATGCTTGCGCTGAAACCTCCAGCACGCACGATCGAAGATTGCCATCAGGTAGGCAATCGCAACAATAAAAGGGGATGCCAGCAACACGCCAAACATCGCTCGCAACAAAACGTGATACATGCCGGGATCCTAAACCAGAGACATTGTGGCCCACGGTGATTCTAACCACATCCACGCGAAATATGTAAGGTTTCTCTGGCAAAGGCGGTAAATATCGTCCAGAGCCTGTAGGCCGGCCACTCCTGGATGCCGGGTCACTCCTGGATATCGAGGCTGATTCGCTGCTTACTGGCCATCCCCATCGCTGTCACCAGTATCCGCAAGGACCTCGCCGTCCGCCCCTGCTTTCCGATGACTTTGCCAATATCAGCAGCGTCGACCGAGATGCGAAGAGAGCTCCCGTCGGTGATCGGGACGCATTCCACTCTAACGCCCTCCGGGTGATCGACCATCAGTTTGATCAATGTAGTGATCGCGTCAGCAATGTCTTTTGAATGCTCCATGATGAGGACCCCGATCGTGTTCCCGATTCCCAGGAATGTACCTGCATCTGAGGTCGTGCTGGCAGGTGTGTCTTACGCAAAATATGAAACTGGTTTCTTTGGCCGCAAGGCTCTGCGCGGCGCTTCGAACGACCACTAATACTCTTTCAAAATTGCGTCCATTATATGTCTAACTTGTTGCTTATCAACAATAGGCCGGCGATGAAAATGGATTAAATCGCTTATTTATGGCAAATGTTGAATGTTCTGTGACTTTGAGCACTCCGCTCTCACAGGGTATGGATGTTTCTCTTACGCAACTTGGCGCAATCATTCGTAAAGATCCAGCCTCCTGACGCCTACCTTCCCCGCAGCGCTATCCAGCGCTAAGGAGCGAATCATGGTCAGGAACATTTCCCGCATATCCAGCGTTGCCGTCACTTTCACAAGCCTCGCTCTGTCCATCGGGACGGTAGCGGCACAATCCACCACACCAACCAAACCCACCGTTGTGACAGGATCCAATCCCGAACCCCAGGTAGTAACCGGAACCGCGCCCGAACCTCAGATAATCGTCACGATTCTTCTCGGCATCCTTCCACCAGCATGAGATAGTTGGAATCGGCAGCGACGATCGGCCGCCCTCAGGAGCGTAAGAGATGCATTTAAACGGGACTATTTTTGCGTTCTGGGCGGCCGGCTTAACCGCGCAAATCCTGTTGCTGTTAGTACTTCTGGGTCGCCATCGCGCAGGGAGCTTCCCCGTCTTCACGACCCTCATCGCAGCCAATGTTCTGAATTCCATCGTGCTTTACGAGGTCGCGCTGCATGGATCGAAGCACGACTATTTCGTCGCATATTTTGCGTTCGCCGTCCTGGATCTTGTCCTTCAATTGTCCGTAACCTACGAGCTTGCGCGTCATGTTTTCTGCCCGACGGGCACATGGGCGCCCGACATTCGCAAGGGCTTTTTCATTTTGGTGGTCGCCTCGGTCGCCATTGCATTTGGGTTGTCCTGCCTTCCCTCCCCTCCAGAGAAGACCGTCTTAGGCATGCTTCTCGACCGGGGAAATCTGTTCTCGTCCGCGTTACAGTGCGAGCTGTTCGTTGGGATGATCGCCTTTTCATCGACCGCAAATCTCCCATGGAATACTCATGTTGCCCGGATCGCCCAGGGTCTGGGTTTCTACTCCTTGATAGGCCTGCTAACCGAAGCTGGACACAACATTCTGACCCGAAATACTACGGCCTTTGAGAGTTTGACCTATGTTCGTATGTCGACATATCTCCTCTGCGCTTCCTATTGGATCGTCATGCTGTGGTTGCCCGCACCCGCTCCGCAGGAGCTTCCCGAAGAGGCACAGCGACAACTCTTTACTTTGCAAAGACGCGTGGAATACGATTTACGCAAGCTCCGGGCCTTGAAACGATAATGACCATTCGCAACCTTGATTTCTTCGGTTTGCTTTTCGTATTCCTTGCTTCGATCCTCGGAATTGGGACGTATTATTATCTGCGCAATCGCCGGCGCGAACTCTATCCCTATGGCAAGTGGGAGGAGTTGCTCAAGCGGCTTGCCCCTCTGGATCACCAGAACCTCGAGCGAATCGCAGAGGATCCTGCAGTTCAACCTGATCAGGACATCCATTGGGTTGACACGATGAGCCCGGAAGATATCTGGCAATTGCTGGGTGGAATGCGCGGCATCGACGTCATGGAAAAGAATTGTTCGGTACTGGTCGACCTGGTTTTTTACGTCCAGCAATGGTATCCGGAGGCTCTACTCATCGCCGAGCAACTTCGATTGAACGCGCGGGAGGTGGAGTGGCACATCGGCCGCCTGAAAGCGACCGCAAAGTCGGGTCGTCCGCCGGCAGATGCGGCACAATACCTCCAGCAGGCGGTGGCCATCTACTATCACATGACCCGTGAAGTTTTAGCTTTATATGAACAGGCCAATCTACCTGGGCTAGCCGATCTGCAGCGAGCTCTCTAGCCCACTCGCTTCCGCAGATGCCTCAGCGCTTTCGGATCACGCGATACGACGCGTAAATACTGCATCAACCGTCCCAACGACCTCAACCTGTTTTCTGTATTGCCAGCGCCTCTGTTCGTCGTCTTCGGTTTGAGGCGAGAGAGCGTGTGGCACCAACTTCAGGTACTCTCCGTTTTTGTCCAACTCGCAAAATCCGCAGAAATAGGCGCTTCGCGTCAGCAGAAAGTAGATAGGACGATCAAACTCGTTGACCCAGTCCTTTCTCTTTGCGATGGCGCGCTTACGCGTATCAATGAGGACAATCGACCCCGCCAGAATCATCGGTTCCATGGTCCGATCTCTCCGGCCGATGATCCCCCGCCGATAGTGAACCGGAAGAACTCCCTGATCCGACCGAAACAGCGTCGTGTCCTCGGGCGGGGGTCCGGTCAACAGCGAATCCGGTAGCCAAAGCCTGGCATGATCGGCAAGCGGCCCTTCACTCAGCAGGAGCGTGGAATTTGGGCTCGATACCAATTCGAGTTGTCCTGGACTTTCGCTCACGCCCGGACACAATGCCAACATCTGTTCCATAGTGAGGTTGTAGATAAATGCGAGAACGATGAGTTTCGTCGCCGAAAGCCCTCGGTTTTCGCGTTCCACCCGATCAAGCCAGCTGGCGGAGATACGATACGCGCTGTTCCCCCACTGCTGGGCAAGTTGACTCGTACGATCTTCCACTTCGCGCAAAGTGAGCCCCAGCCGAAGTCGGGCTGCCCGCAACTGCGTTCCTATTCCGTCCACGCGGATTCCTCATGATAATTTCTAAAAGGGTCCAGAAGACACCATACAACTGGTGAGCCCGCACACATTCCGTCGTGTATCAACATCGATCGGGCCTCAGCCGGCTTCCAATTTAGAATCCTCTGCTTATGTCTACGTGCATATTTTGTACTAAACAATACACCAAGATGTAAGGTTGCGGCCAGCCCCATCCCATTGCTGCTTCGGGCTACGCTTCCTGCAGGAGTTCCGTGCGGTACTTGGGCGCTAGAACGTTCGCCTTCTCCAGGAATGCGGCCATCTTCTGATCATCACGTTGGATAGCCGCCTTCGCGGCATCGCCAGCAGAAAGATGGGGAGCCTACTAGAATTCTTCAAGATCCGCTGCGGAACTCGCCGCGACCGTCTCCTTCATCAGCACTCCGCGCGCCCGTCCCGTTGCAAAGGTGAAGAACGCATTGCCGGCGCGTGTGAGCGTCGCATCCTGCCGGTTGATAAGCGCGAGATGCCTTGGCAGATCGACCCCCTCGATATCAACTGTTTGCAATAGTCCCTGCCTCACTTCGGTGACGACATTGATCCGAGGCAGAAAGCCTACACCCAGACCCGCAAGGATAAGCCGCTTCAGTAACTCGCTCGAATCGAGTTCCATCGTTATGCGCTGCGCTAGCTTGTGCTGCTCGAACATGTAGTCCAGCAATTCCCTGCGCCGGCCTCGGTTTGGCAACAGGAAGCCATACTTCGATACCTGCGGCAGTGTCACCGTCTCAAGCTCTGTCAGCGGATGACCCGCTGGCACCACAAGCACCAGATTGTCTCTGTGAATCATGTCGACATGCAGCCTTGCATCCTTCACCGGCAGCGACACGATGCCAAATTCAACCTCGCGCTCCAGCACCAGTTCAATTGTCTTCGTTCGCTCTGCCCGCACTATGTTCAGAGCCACCCGAGGATATTGCTTCTTGAACTTGCTGATGAGCAGTGGCAGAACATACAGCGCGGTCGAGTCGTTCGCGCTCACCGTGAGCGTGCCGCGCGGCATCCGCTCCATGTCCGCCAGCGTCAGGTGTATGTGCCGAAGCTGGGACAGCGACTGCTCGGCAAACGGCTGGAAGACACGCCCTGCGGCCGTCAGTGTAACTTTGCCGCCGCCGCGATTTAGCAGACGGTGTCCCAGGTGCGATTCAAGAGCACGGATCTGTGCCGAGATCGACGGTTGTGTCAAATGCAGTTTCTCGCCAGCGCGCGAAAAACTCTTCTGTCGAGCGACTTCAAGAAATGTAGTTAGCCAATCGAAGTCCACGCGTGTCCTCTCCCAAAGGGGGTTTGTTCAGCTAGCAATAGATGGTTCAGCTGCCCGCACGCCGACCAGATCGTGCGTCTCATAACAAGTAGCCGATTCCGGGCCCCGAACAGATCGTTTCTGCGATTCTAGCGCACAATAGAAGATTTCTATTCTTCAGCATAAATAGAAGATTTCTATTCCCCCCATCGAGTCAGTCCGGACTTGATTGCTTTCTAGGACTGGTGTCCGCATAATCAGCGCACACCAATTATGGATTAGGCATTCTCAAGGCTGTGACCGAGCAGCTCACTCAGTCATTGGACTGCCACAACCACCACATGCAGAGGTCTCGTCGGGATACCACTCGGCGCATCATCCGTTCCGGCGGATCGTTTGCCTCGCTGACTCACCTCTTTCCCCGCCCAGGAGGATGTTCATGAAGAACCGCATCATCAGGTGTTGCACGACATGTATGTTCCTTCTTCTGCTGGCCGCGCCGTGGCTGACGGCGCAGACCAACACGACCTCGCTGTCGGGAACAGTCGTCGATACCAGTGGAGCCATAATCCCCGGCGCCACCGTCAATATCGCCAATGCAGCTTCAGGAAAGATCGAGAGCACGACGACAAAGTCTAAGGGGGAGTTCTCCTTTGAGCAGCTTGCGCCCGGCACCTACGAGGTAAAAGTCAGTACCGCCGGCTTCTCCGAGCTGGACGAAAAGGTGGAACTGTTAGTCTCCACCCCCGTCAACCTAACATTCAAGTTGACTGCCGGCTCCAGCGAAGTCGTCAACGTCGAGAGCAGCATTGCCACGATCAACAGCACCGACGCTACCCTCGGTAAAGCCTTCGACAGCAAACAGGTCGCCAACCTGCCGTACCTTGCGAACAACGTAACCTACCTGCTTTCACTGCAGCCGGGAGTTCTAGGGCTCGATAGCGGTGCTCAAACCGGCGGCCTCAACGTCGATTCCCGCACCGGCATCGTCAATGGTGCACGCCAGGATCAAACCAACATCACCCTGGACGGTGTCGATAACAACGACCAGATCTTCGGCTATGCTTTCAACGGCGCTCTGCGGTCGACGCGTGACTCGGTTGAAGAGTTTCGCGTAACCACGACCAATGCCAATGCTGACGCAGGCCGCTCCTCCGGCGGACAAGTTTCGCTCGTCACCAAGAGCGGAACAAATGGATTCCACGGTAGCGCGTACGAGTTCTACCGCGGGTCCGCAACTGCTTCGAACAATTGGTTCAACAAGCAGTCCCAACTTGAAAGCGGCGATGCCAATGTTCAAGCGAAGGTGCTTCAGAATACGTATGGCGCGTCACTCGGACTTCCAATCAAGAAAAACAAGCTCTTCTTCTTCGGAGCGTATGAAGGCTTCAAGCAGGCCAGCAATATCGTGGTAGGCCAGACTGTCCCCTCCACCCTTGGCGGTGGCGGGCTCGTCACCGGGAACGTCACCTATCAAACCTGCGGAGTAGGCAATTCGATCAACTGCGCCAACCCAACGAATTTGACGCTGACGCCGGCGGACATTGCTACGCTCGATCAGCGTTCGCAGGATCCCGCTTGTGCAACGGCGACTTGCTACGCTCCCGCTACGAACACAGCATCGGTGGCCTACTTCCAGCAATTTCCTATCTCGAATGCGAACGGGGCCGGGGATCTACTGAACACAGGGGGATATAACTTCACATCGCCCGCACCCATCCATCAAATTACGAACATCGCGCGCATCGACTGGAACGTAACCCCGCGCCAGACGCTGTTTGTGCGTGGAAACCTGCAGTCGGACAATCAGTCGACATCCCTGCAGTTTCCGGGTCTGCCGGCCGCGTCAAACATCTTCGGCAACAATAAGGGAATCGCTGCCGGACATACCTGGTCGATCAATGACCGCATGACAAACAACTTCCGCTACGGCCTCGTCCGGCTTGGGAACGCCTCGCGCGGAACAGGTAGCGAACCTTTCGTCAACTTCGGTGCGTTCAACACGCTGACCGCTGCCACGACCTCTACCGTGTACCACGTAACCACCAACGACTTCGACGACGACTTTACGTACGTGAGGGGGCGTCACGTTTTCCAGGCGGGCGTGGATTTCATCTACCTGTCCAACTCTCAGTACTTTGACGCTCCACTCCTGCGAGAAGCTTCGGTGACGCCAAACTTGCTGGCCACCGCCGCGATCGCAAACCAGGGAGGCAGCTTCGACCCAAGTACCGGCCAGTGCGGTGCCGACTGCGCTCCAGTGGCGGGGGCATTCGAATCGAACTACAACGACGCGATCATATCTAATGCGGGCGTCATCGAAGCAGCCACCTCCGGCACAGAGTTCTTGGTTCAAAACAACCAACTGGTTCCTCAGGGCGCAGGCGTCGTTCCGACCCACACCTTCAGAAATCTTGAGCAGGAGTACTACTTCCAGGATCAATGGAAGGCGACCAGCCAGTTGACGATCACTGCGGGACTCCGGTACGTCTATCTCGGTGTTCCTGATGAGAAGAACGGTCAGGAGATTGCACCCGTGATCTCGCTCAACACTTTTTTCGCGAACAGAGTGAACGGTGCGGTGAACGCAAATCCGTACGACACGGATATCTCGTTCCGGGCGGCCGGCTCGCATAACGGACAGCCCAACTTCTGGACCGCACAGAAGGCGAACTTCGCTCCGCGCATTGCGTTCGCCTGGGCCACCAACGACAATAAGACCTCTGTTCGGGGCGGTTTCGCCATCGCCTACGATCACTTTGGCGCGGGCGTGATCGACTCCTACCAGTCCAACCCCCAATCGCTGCTCTCGCTCTCGCAGACTAATCTTGCGACTTACACCGATATCAACTCCAATCCACGGTTCACCGGATACCACGATGTCCCCGCAGTACCGGGTGCCACGACGCCTCTCCCACTTCCCTACACGCCCGCGGAGAGCCCCTTCACCTTCGACTACAGCATCAACGACCATCAAAAGACGCCATACGCCGAGACATTCAACCTGACGGTCCAACATGAATTTGCCAGGAGCCTCTCGGTCACGGCATCTTATGTCGGCCGTCTTGGACGTCATCTGCTGCAAAACTTAGACGTCGCTATGCCAACCAACTTCTACGACAGCGGCAGCGGGATGACCTACTTCCAGGCCGCTACTATTTATCGCAAGATGATCGACGCAGGCGTCGATGCAGCTGTGATCCCAAACAGCGGTTACTTTCAAAATCTCTTTCCAAACTTCAGCGCAACCGATAGCGTAACAGGCATTAACTACACCGGCGCTCAGGGCTACTACGCGTCGCTCATGGCCAACAGTGGCAATGAGACCAATACGTTGTTTCAGGCAGATACCGACCCTACCGCATCACCCAGCGGACAGAGCTTCCGCTTCTTCTTCCCGCAGACGTCTTCGGTCTACGTACAGTCCACCACGGGTGTGAGCAACTACAACGCGTTGCAACTCTCCGTACGGCAGGTGCTTCACTCCGGACTCGAGTACGACGTGAACTACACGATGTCGCACTCACTCGACGAGGGCTCCGATCCAGAACGCAACACGAACGGCAGCCCTATCATTAACGCATTCTCTCCGCACCAGTGGTACGCAAACTCTGACTTCGACGTGCGCCACAATATCACTGCCAATTATTCGATTCCTTTCCCCTTCGGCAAGGGCCAGAAATTCCTGAACGGCGGTGGATGGACGGATCGCCTGGTCGGCGGGTGGGAGTTGAACGGCGTCGTGCACTACAGCACCGGCTTTCCCTTCAGCGCAGTCGCTCAAAACGTCTGGGGCACAAACTTCGCGTTCAACAGCAATATGGTGCAAACTGGCCCCATTCCGACGGGCGGCCATCACTACGACGCTTCCCTCAGGGAAGAGACTGCACTTAACGGCATCTCGTCGGCTCAGGCGGCCGCTAACTTGCGTTTCGCCTATCCAGGCGAATCCGGC
The DNA here is from genome assembly GCF_009765785.1 of Granulicella sp. L46. GTDB lineage: Bacteria > Acidobacteriota > Terriglobia > Terriglobales > Acidobacteriaceae > Granulicella. The sequence goes on along the minus strand of NZ_LMUT01000016.1, from coordinate 432,504 downwards.
CAACGAAACAACTTTCGTTCAGACGGCTACTTGTCTGTCGACGATGGTCTTTCGAAGTCGATCCGCACTTGGCGTGAGCAACAGTTCAAGATCACCGTTGAGGTCTTCAACGTGATCAACACAAATCGCTTCGGTATACCCCAAATCGCAGGGGACAGCCCCAACTTCGGCGTATATCAAAACCAGGCCGCTGGTTTCAATGGTCCTGGTGCGCTGCTACTTCAACCCCGCCAGATGCAGTTCTCTGGCAAGTACATCTTCTAGCCCATGGGTCGAGGAAGACTGAGGCTCATCCCAACCGGGGTGAGCCCCACTGTACTATTTCTTAGCAAGACCGAGGTCCCAATGTTCCGCAACTCTTTAGTCGCACATGCTCTCGCGGCTGCTCTGTGCCTCTCGATGACGCCGGCATTCGCGCAGTTTCCCCAACCCGACGGCGGCAACCTTGAGCGTGGCACGCTTCCCGCCCACTGGCTCTCCCAGCAACCCAAGTGCATGGAGATCCCCGAGTGGCAGGTGCATGAGTACAACCCGAACTTTTTCATCCTCCGCCAATCACCCTGCACCGACTACGAAAAACCCTTCGTCTTTCTCTTCTTCGGCAAAGACAAAGCCATGCTCGTCGACACCGGGTCGCGCAACGGCGACCTCACGCCGATGCTGCAGCTCACCATCAAGAACTGGCTCAAACGCAATGGCCGCACCAGCATCCCGCTCATCGTTACCCACACCCACGAACATGAAGACCACACGTGGGGTGACAAAGCCCTACAGTCGATGAACGACCCTTCCATACCCGTCACTTTCGTCGCTGCCTCGGTCGAAGCCAACAGCCAGTTCTTCGGCATCGCGCATTGGCCGGAGGACATTGGCCATGTCGACCTCGGCGGTCGCGTCCTCGATATCATCCCGATCCCCGGCCATAGCGCTGCCAGCGTCGCTTTCTATGATCACAACACCGGTGTCCTGCTCTCCGGAGATACCATGTATCCCGGCCGCCTCTACGTCCAGGACTTCCCCGCCTTCCAGGCAAGCGTTGAGCGGCTCATCAAGTTCACAGAAGGCAAACCGATCGCAAATGTTCTCGGCAACCACATCGAGGAGTCCGCTACGCCATTCCTCGATTACCCCGTCGGCACCATGTATCAACCCAACGAGCACGAGCTCGCTATGTCGCTCGGTTCCCTGCTCGAGCTCGAAGACGCGCTGCTCTCCATGCATGGCACGCCGAAGCGTCTCGCCCTGCGCGACTTTACCGTCTGGCCTTCCGGCTCCAATAGTGCCGCGGACCGCGCAGCCTACAAGAAGCATGTAGAAGAACAAAGATCAAAGATGTGGGAGCAGTCACAACCGTAGCAACACTAAATCGAACGCAAAAACAATCACCCGGGGTTTAAATGAACTTACGTTTCGCCATAATTCCAGGACTCGGCGCTGCCGCCCTTGTCAGCTTTGCACTAATCAACACAACCACCGTGGCAGCCCATGAGAATGCCTCCAAGCCCGAGTTTTACATCACTAAAGTTAAACCCATCTTTGACGCCAACTGCGCTCGCTGCCACGGTGGCACCAATCACCGCGGCGGCCTCAACATCGACACCCGCTCGGGCCTGCTCAAGGGCGGCCACGACGGCCCCGTCGTCGTTCCCGGCGACCCGGCCAATTCGCTTCTCATCAAGCTAATCCGTCACGAGGGACCTGTGGATGACCCCGGCCCCATGCCGCCCAACAAGCCTCAGATCTCGGACACCGACATCGCCATCGTCACCCAGTGGGTTAAAGCCGGAGCCGTCATGCCCCAGTAGTCGCGCCTTACTTGCCGGTCCCGCCACTATAAACTGCGGGACTGCCAAGACTCCCCGCCGGCGGCAGATGCCGGATATACAGCACCATCTCCCACATCTCCCGATCGGAAAACTCGCCTTTCGACGGTGGCATTCCAGATGGCCAGATCCCGTTCTGGATGATCCATTTCAGCTGCCCGTCGGCATATTGCTGCACCTGTTGCGACGCCAGCGACGGCACCCGTGGTGAGATCGTCTCAGCAAACGGAACCCCGGTATTCTGTCCGTCCAACCCGTGACACACCACGCAGTATGAGGTGAACGAATCCTTGCCTTCAGCGATATTGTCTTCCGTCGCCTTATACGGATTCACATCCTTCTTTCCGCGCACGGTGATGTGATGTTTCGTCCAATTCGCGACGGAGGTTTCCGCCTTGGAAGGCGGAGTCGCACGGCAGCCCGCCAGTACGGGCATACAAACCAAAACAGCGACTGAGATTGTCTTCCTGAGCGACATAAATCGAAAATCCTGAGGCCTGCAAAGTTAAAGCCCCACCCTTACCCTTTAGCTAACAGGCAAGGACGGGGCCAGTGCTAAATCCCTAAGCAATGATGTCGTGAATCACGTTTCCCGAAACATCGGTCAACCGGAAGTCACGCCCGCTGGACCGGAACGTCAGCTTGGTGTGGTCGATGCCCATCAGGTACAGAATCGTAGCGTGAATGTCGTGCACATGCACCGGCTTATCCACCACCTTCCACCCGAAGTCGTCGGTCGCACCGTACGTCATGCCGCCCTTGATACCGCCGCCCGCCAGCCACATCGTAAACCCATGCGGATTGTGGTCGCGCCCCGCATGTGTCCCTGCTCCGCCCAGCTCGACGACCGGCGTGCGTCCGAACTCCGAACCGCACACGATGATCGTTTCGTCCAGCAGTCCGCGTCCCTTCAGGTCTTTGATCAGCGCCGCAAACGGCTGATCCGAATCCTTCGCGTTTTTACGGTGCGACTGGATATCCTGGTGCGCGTCCCACGGATCGCCCATCGAGTAATACACCTGCACCACCCGCACCCCGCGCTCAATCAACCGCGCCGCCGTCAAGCATCCACGCGCCGTAGAGCCCTCTCCGTACATCTTGATCGTGGCTTCGGATTCCTTACGCACGTCGAATACATCGGGAGCCTCCGTCTGCATCCGGTACGCTGTTTCCATCGAGCCGATCGTCGCCTCAAGCTGCGGATCAGCATCGGCATCGGCGCTCATCCCATAGGTCTGCTGCTCGCTTATCGCGTCCAGCTTCTTCACCAGGTCAATCTCTTTGCGCTGCTGCGTAATGTCGTACTTGTCGTTGTGAATGTCGGGAATCAGTTTGTACGGATCGAAATTCTTATCCCTGGTATCGCTCGTAACATACGTTGCCTGGTTCACCGCCGGAAGAAAGCCCGCGCTCCAAAGCGGCGGTCCTACCGTTGACGGAACCTGTGGACAAAGCACCACAAATCCCGGCAGATTCTTGTTCTCTGTGCCCAGACCATAGGTCAACCATGCACCCATCGAGGGTCGCCCAATAATGTTCGCGCCCGTATTCATCATGATCAGCGCCGGCTCGTGATTCGGAATCTCGGTATACACCGACCGCACCACACAGATGTCGTCCGCGCACGCGCCCACGTTCGGAAACAGCTCCGACACCTCGAGTCCGTTCTTGCCATAGCGCGAGAACTCGAACGGCGACTTCATCAGCGTGCCCGTCTTGCGCTCGTGGCCCAGGTCTCCGCCCGGCATCGGCTGCCCGTGATACTTCGCGAGCATCGGCTTATTGTCGAAGCTATCCACGTGCGACAAGCCGCCATTCATAAACAGGAAGATGACGTGCTTCGCTTTCGGTTTGAAGTTCGGATCGTGCAGCATCCACGGCTTCACGGTGGACGCATCCGCCGCCACCGATCCCGGATTCTCTTTATCCAGAACTTCGGCCTTTGCCAACGATTCGCCGATCATGCTGGCGAAGCTCATCATCGCAAATCCGCCGCCAATTTTGCGAAGGGCGTCGCGGCGTGTAACTGGTTTCGGTTTCTCACAAGACATGATCTGATCTCCCGCGTACTACTTTGTACGTTCCTGGATGGCCGTGGACCCGTCTTACTGGATCCAGTGTATCGATTAACGCTCAATTCAAAAATTCAAAATCGTTCGAGCTGAACAGCACGCGGCAATATTCCTTCCACGCGCTGATCGGTTCCTGGTTGACCATGTACCCAGGTTTCTCTGGAGTGGTCTTCAGGAAGTCGAGCCCTGCTTGCAACTCCGATGGAGTCGGCGCTCGCCCATACAGCAGCCGATACGCCTCGGTAATGCGCGCCGTATCGTCGCCTGCCGTGTAAACACGCTTCGAAAGCACCTCCGCCTGCTTGTACACAAACGGATCGTTCATGAAATAAAGCCGCTGCACCGGTACGTTCGTCGAGAAGCGCTGCTCCGCGGTAAACGTCGGATTCGGGAAGTCGAACGCCTGCAGAAAAGGATCGATCCGGAAACGGCTCACCTTGGCATACACAGTCCGCTTGTCGTTATCGATTCCCAGCGGTGTCGCCGGTCCTCCAGGCTCCTTGGTATCCAAGTCGCCCGCGACAAACAGCATCGAATCACGCAACTGTTCCGCGTCCAACCGCTGCACCGAGAAATGCGAGTAATACCGGTTCAGCGGATCCTTGATGTGCTCGTCCGGCGTCTCCTTGCTGCTCTGCTGATACACCGCCGAAAGCATGATCATCCGCTGCAGCTTCTTCATCGACATGCCATCCTTCCGGAACTGCACCGACAAATACTCCAGCAACGCCGGATCCGAGGGCGGATCACCAACCTTACCGAAATTATCCGCTGAGTTCACGATGCCCGTCCCGAAGTGCCACTTCCACACGCGATTCACAAACACGCGCGTTGCAATCGGACTCGCAATAATGTCCTCAGCAAGCTGCAACCGCCCGCTTCCCTGCGTGTAAGGTTTTCCGCCCGGAGGGCTCAGCACCGTGAGGAATCCGCGCTGCACCGGATCGCCATGCGCATGCGGATTTCCCCGCAGGTCCAGCGCAATGTTCACCGCCTGCGGCTTATCGGACATGCCATGAACGAATGGATAAATCTGCCCAAGCTTTTTATAGTGGCTTCCGTCCTTCTGCAACTCGGCCATGTAAGCTTGCTCAGCCGGTCCCAGCCGCCGCTCCAGATCCCATCCGCGGAACACAAACAACCCAGGTAACCCGCGCTCGTCGAAAATTCCCGTTCCTAGTTGCCGCAGGAAAAGATCCTCGTACAGATTCGCCTTCTCCGTGCTCATCACCTTCAGTTCCAGCGTGCAACCCGGACAGAACTGGTCATACGTGTCGAACTCGTTCGGCTTCACATCCTTCTCGCGCTCAGTCGGAACCCCGGCCTTCGCCTTGATCTTGTCGTTCTCGTCCTCGATGGCCTTCTCTTCAATCACAAGATCCGACACTCGCCTCTGGAACGAATCGGCAAGATACTTCGCCTGGTCTTCCGTGCCTCCCTCGGCGATCATCAACTGCCATTCCTTCAGGTATGGATAGAACAGTGGCTTCTTAGCCAGAAACGCCACCCACCGATCCAGCATCTCGGGATCGAGCTGTGCTGCGTCAGCCGCATCCTGTACCTTCATCTTCAGCTTGCCGGCCACCTGCCACGCCGCAACCATGTACTTCGAGGTCTGCGCGGCATACGCCTTGGCCAACATCTGCGCCTCGTCCCGGCTGTAATCCTGCGCTGCCTTGTCCTTCTCGTTGGCGTCCTTAAACTGCTGGCGCCAGTACTCAACCTCAGAGTCCGGCATGAACGCGTATTCCTTATAGTTGGAACTCGCAAACACGCCGCCGAGCGCATAGTAGTCCTTCGCCAGAATCGGATCGTACTTGTGATCATGGCAGCGCGCACACGCAACCGTCAGTCCCAGGAATCCACGCGTCACCGCATCGATGCGCTCGTTACGCTCATCCGCGCGCCCTTGTATAGGCTCCGCCTGATCCCAGATCCAAGGAGCTCCTCCCAAAAAGCCAGTGCCCTTCAAATCCTCTGCCGTCGGATGCACTGACATCAGATCCCCCGCCAGCTGCCGCTTCACAAACTGGTCGTAGGGAAGATCATCATTGATCTCCTTGATCACCCAGTCCCGATACACCCACGCGCCATCCATCGGCATATAGCCGCGTCCGCGCGGATCCAGTCCCCGAATATCATCGTCGCCATACCGCGCCACATCCAGCCAATGCCGTCCCCAACGCTCGCCATATTGCTTCGACGCCAGCAGCCGGTCCACCACCTTCGCAAACGCAATCGGCGTGTTGTCCTTCTCAAACGCCTCAATCTCTTCCGGAGTCGGCGGCAGCCCAGTCAAATCCAGAGTCGCCCGCCGAATCAGCGTGCGCTTATCCGCCATCGGGGCCGGCTTCATGCCCTTCTCTTCCAACTCCGCCAGCACAAAATGGTCGATGTCCATCTTCGCCCAACCCTTCAGCGCCGGATCCTTAATCGGCGGAACCGGCGGCTCCACCAGCGGCATGAACGACCAGAACTGCCGCATCTGCTCCGTGATCTGCTTGCCCGCCAACACCATCGGTGCCTTCGTCTGCGGCCACGGTGCGCCCATCCGAATCCACTCGGTCAGCACCGCAACATCCTCCGAACTCAGCTTGCCGCCCTTGGGCATCTTCAGTGCGCCCGTCTGATGCACCGCAACCAGCAGCAGGCTCTTCTCCGGATCGCCCGGCGCAATCGCCGGTCCACTGTCCCCGCCCTTCAGCAACGCAGCCCGCGACGTAATACTCAACCCGCCCGATGTCCGTTCCTCGTGACAACTCCCGCAGGAGTTCACCAGGATTGGCCGTACCTTGTTCTCAAAATAATCCGCGCCCGGCGCACCCTTCGCCTCGGCCGCGGTCAGCGCCACCCCCGGCACGGTCGCCTCCGCGCTATCCCACGTTCCGCCACGCTTCACCCACTCCGTCAGGTTCGCAATATCGCTATCGCTCAGCTTCACGCCCTTGGGAGGCATCTTCAAATCGCCCGTCTGCCTCACCGCATCGATCATCAGGCTCTTGTCCGGCACCCCCGGCACGATGGCCGGTCCTGAATCGCCGCCCTTCAACACTGCCTCATGCGAGTCCAGCCGCAGTCCACCCTTCGCCTCGTCCGTGTGGCACTTGTAGCAGTTCTGCGCCAACACCGGACGCACCCTCTGCGTAAAGAACTGCGTATTATCCTCGTTCGATTCCGTCGGCGCCGCAGTCTGCGCGCGCGCAACTGCAGGCGCAGGCGCAGCCGCCTTTTCCTGTCCATGCACAGTCGTCACAGTCGACGCCGCATACCCAATCGTCGCAATCGTACATGCACCCATCACGAACGCAAACGCCTTGTGAGATCTCCAGATCCTCGTCACTGTCTCACCCCATCTTCGGGAGACACACGTACCGGCTCCACTCGGCCCAACTCTTCACCCCAAGCATCTGATGCCGTCCGCCGCTCGCCAGGAGCCGTCAGCCTCTGTCCACATGAAACGGCTTCGACATGCTCCACAAGGTCCAGAAACTCCTGCCCATGCGTGCGCAACGTCATACCGCCTTCAGCCAGCTTCATATCCAACGTCACGCGCGAGCCGCAAGCGTCGTCTTTACTTTCACGCGCCAGCACAATCAAGCGCGTACCTAGGAACAGCGCCTCCGCCGTGTTATGCGTAACGAACACCACCGTCGGCCGCGTCTCGCTCCACACCGAACGCAACAGCCGCTGCAAACTGGACCGTGTCGACGGATCCAGCGCACTGAACGCCTCATCCATCAGCAGGACCCGATTCTTCATCATCAGCGCCTGCGCAATCGCGACCCGCTGCTGCATGCCGCCCGAAAGCTGATAAGGATACTTCCCGGCATCCGAAGCCTGCAGTCCCATGTGCGTAATCTGCCGGAACGCCTCTGCCTTTACCGCGCGCCGCGCCTCCCAATAGCTCGGCCGCAGCCTTCCAAGAATATGGAACTTCGAGGTCAGCGGCCCCATCATCAAGTTGTCGAGCACCGACCGATCCGGAAACAGCGAGTAGCGCTGCGGAACATATCCCGACCGCGCATCCACCCGCTCCACCCGCGATCCTGCCACCGAAATCTGCCCCGCCGTCGGCCGCTCCTGCCCCAGCAGCATTCGCAGCAGCGTGCTCTTGCCGCAGCCCGTCTCTCCCAGCAAAACGACAAACTCTCCCTCTTCAATCTCGAGCGAAATATTCTCCAGCACGCACCGCCGCGCCGAACGCTCAAGCGCATAGGAAACCGAAACATCCTCAATCGAAATCGACTTCGCCGCTTGCACCTTTGCCTTTGCCGCGGCCCGCGTCGCCTGCTCACCGATCAGGTGCAGGCCAGCCGTCATCTCGGGCGTACTCATGCCTGAAACCATGGATGCAGCCTCCTGTTGATGACGCGCAGCGAAAAATCAATCAGAAACAGCAGCAGCGCAACCCAAAGCACGTACGGCAAAATCACATCCATCCCCATGTGCCGCCGCATAATCGCGATCCGATAAGCCAGCCCATCCGACGCGGCAATCATCTCGCCTGCAAACAAAAACAGCATCATCGGTTTCAGATTCAGCCGCAGACTATTGATCACCTGCGGCAATACCTGCCGAAACACCACGCGGTACGCCACATCGAAGTTATTCGCATCCAGCGTAAACGCCTTCACGATCTGTTCCTGCGGCACCGCCTTCACCATCTGCGTCACATCCAGAATCATCGTCGGCGCCACGCCAATCACAATCAGCGCAATCTTCGACCACTGATCGATCCCAAACGCAATAAACAAAATCGGCAGCAGCGACAGCGCAACAATCTTGTCGAAGAAAAGAAAAAATCGCAGAAATCCCGCACCAAACCACGGAAACAATCCGATGTGCACCGCCAGCACCACAAAGGGAATCAGCAGCGCCAGGCTGATGAAGAAACGCCCCCCGCTCGAAGCCGTGTCCTTCCAGATCATCGAGTGCCGCAGCCGCTCCCACGTCGACGCACTCTCGGCCGGAATATAGTCGTCCTCCTCCGCCGGCTCCAGCACCGCCGACCGGATCCCCGCAACCAACTGGTGCCCGCTCGGCACCACCCGATCCTCCGCATTCTCTTTGTGCCGCTCAACCGACGTATGCATGTACAGCCCAATGCACACCACGAACAATACGCAGGAAAGCGCCTGCGCCAACAGCCGGTTGGGTCGGGCCTGGATGTCGAATGGCGAAAGATTCGTCATAGAGTGCTACAGCTTTCCTTGTTCTGCCGCCTGCATATAAGCGGAGTTGAAACGCAACCGCACACGCGCCTTATTTCCCTGCACCGTACCATTCGGATAAGCGATCGCAACGTCATCAACGGAGTGAATTCCCTGCCCCAGCAATCCATGCTTGAAGCAGAACAGCCGAACCAGGTCCATCTTCTGCTGCACCTCCGGCCCATCCGTAAAATCAACCGCCGACTTCGGCGAAACAAACAGCGCCGTCGTCTTCAACTGCTCCTTATACGACTCAACCGAATCACCCGACGCCGCGGCCGAGTACTTCAGCGCATTCGCCTGTCCCGCCGCTACCTGCTGAATCGTCTCGTACCACGCGCCCGTAAGTGCCCTAGCAAACTTCTGCCCGTTCGGCGTATTCAGAACCTCGCTCCGAACCACCATCAGGTCCATAATCTCGCCAGGAATCTTCGACGAATCGAAGATCGAATGCACGCTCTTATCCGCCACGATCTGGCTCACCAGCGGCTTCCACGTCACCACAGCCTCGTTCGACTTGTTGTTCAAAAATGCCGCCACAATATCCGAGTCCGAGGTGTTGATCAAGTGCAGCTTGCCCAACTGTGCCTGCTGTCCGTTCAACACCATCCCGCGCTCCAGCAGATACTCAGAAACCGTCTTCTGCACCAGCATGACCGGCTTGCTAGGCAGTGTTTGGAACGTCAGGTTATCCCGCACCAGCACCGCATCGTTACCGTTGCTATAGTCGCCCACGATGATGGCCGTCGAATCCACGCCCGCAGCCGCCGGCATATCCAGCGCCTCCATATTCGTCATCGCGCAAGCATCAATATTCTTCGCCACAAACGAATCCAGCGACGCTGCATAGTCGAACCGCTGGACCTTGATCGCAATCCCGTATTTATCCGCCCACTTCTTCAAGATCCCCGACTTCTGCATGTAGAAGTAAGGATTCCATCCCGCATAGACCGACCACCCAACCGTAAAGGTCGGTGCCTGCGCGCTTGCTGTCGCTGCATCTGAAAAACCAACCAGCAGCGCAAGGCTGCACAATAACGAGAAAGTTCCGAGCCGCTTCGATTGCATAGACACCTGGGTCTTTAAGGGTTACGTTTGCGCTTGCCCGCTCTCTACATGCTGCAGGCATTGCTTGTTGGGTGAGCTCGCAAAACCGTTTAGAGTGAAATCCAAGATCGGCTTACGACTGAAGTTTAACTCGAACAGTTACAATTCCGGCCTGCATTTGAAGTTGCAATCGACAGCATAGAAAGATGCCATAACGGCCTCTGACTCAGTCATCATCGTCATCGTCATCCGCAGGTTTCGCGCCAGGCTTTCCTTCTGCCTTCTTCGGCTTATAAGTCCCTGCCAGCACCTTGTCGATCGTCGACTTCATCTCCGCCGAATCCGGCGTCACATCCGGGTCAAGTCGTGCCAACACGTTGCCCTTTGTATCGATGATGAACTTGGTGTAATTCCAGTGCACCGGACCGCCGGGAGGTGCACTCTTGCTCTTAGTAAGATAGCCATACAGCGGCAGTTCCTCGTCCCCCGTAATCTTCGAAACAGCCATCACCGGAAAGTCGACTTTGGCCTCCGCATAAGCCTTCTGAATCTCAGCCGACGTCCCCGGCTCCGCCAGCCCAAACTGATTCGAGGGCACGCCGATCACCACCAGGCCCTTATCCTTGTACTCATCGTTCAGCTTGATCAGCGCCGCCAACTGCTCACCATAAGCCGACTTCCGGCCCAGATTCACGATCAGGATGTATTTACCCTTGAAGCTCGAAACCGGCACATCCTTCCCATCCGCGCCCGGCAGCGTGAAGTCGTAGGCGTTCTTGTCCGCCCTGTCGCCCTTCGCCTTTTCTGCGTCCGGCGGAGCCGCCCCCTTCTTGCCCGCGGCGTGTGCGCCCTGTCCTTTGTCCGTTGCGTTCACCGCTGGCTGCAGTCCATGCCCCGGAACCGCGAGCAACGCGCTCGCGAACAATGCGGAGGCCAGACTGCCCCAACGAAAGTACCCGGAGAAAGTCACGAAGGAACACCTGGCAGGCTCAGCCGACTTCACTTCAAACACTCGATAACTCCTGTAGAACGGTGCATCCGCGCTCGTTATGGATGCCGGAGCTTCGGAAGGTTCAATCCCCCCGGCGTGAAGGTCCGTCTCATCAATCTGTGGGTTTCCGTCATACTAAGCCCCCCGCCCGCGTAATTCCAATCCCTATCGCCAACGAGAATGGACTGTATAGAAACTTTCTATAGATAGATCCTTTCTATCGCCCACATTCAACTCTTCAATCTTGCTGCCCCGCGAACCCGTTTGCTCTACCATCGGACTCAACAGCTCAACCTCCACTCCCTAATCCAACCCTCCCGTTCGAGGATTCAAAAGACATGCCCGTTCAGAACCATCCCCGAGTCGCCGTGTGCTTCGCGCTCCTGCTCTCCGCAACCCTGCTTCCGTCATCCCTCGCAGCCCAGGAGACCGCCACAGCCCCCGCGCCGCCCCCCGCTAACAGATCCCACATCGTTCGCACCGGCGTAAACACACCCGGCGTCTCGCGCTCCATCGCGGACATCAAAAAGGACGCAGTCTTCACCCCCCCAGGCAGTCCGGACTGGTCCGTCGTCACAGCCGACTCCCTCTGGGTCACCACCGGCCGCGACAGCCACATCGTCCAACTCCTCGCCGCGACCAATACCATCGGCAAAGTCCTTCCCGTCAAAGACCCGTGCTCCGGCCTAGCCAGCGCCTTCGGCTCGCTCTGGTCTCCCAGCTGCGGCGACCATGTCCTCACCCGCTTCGATCCCGCCGACGGCAAAATCATCGCCCAAATCCCCGCCGACTCCGCCAACTCCGAAGGCGGCATCACCGTCGGTGCCGGCTCCATCTGGCTCGTCACCAAGCCCTCCACGCTCGTCCGCATCGATCCCACCAAGAACGCCGTCATCGCCTCCATCCCCCTGCCGTCAGGCTCAGAGAATCCTCTCTTCAGCGACGGCTTCGTCTGGATCTCCTCCTACGAACACGACCAGCTCCTCAAGGTTGATCCCAACTCCGCATCGGTAGTCGCCACCATCCCCATCGGCCCCAAGCCACGCTTCCTCACCACCGGCGCAGGCTCCATCTGGACCCTCAACCAAGGCGACGGCACGATCTCCCGCGTCGACGAGAAGACCAGCAAGCTCATCGCCAATATCGCCTGCGGCATCCCTGGTTTCGGCGGCGAGATCACCTTCGGCGCAGGCCACGTCTGGGCCACCATGTTCGACTTCCCCATCACCGAAATCGATCCCGCTACCAATAAGGTCGTCAAGCAATGGGGAGGCCCCGGCGGCGACGGCCTCCGTTTCGGCCTCGGCTCCCTCTGGCTCTCGAACGGTCGCCAGGGCACCGTCTGGCGCCTCTCGCCCGATCAGCCGTAAGCAGTACACAGTAATCCAAGCCGCACGCGATAAGCTATCAACACGCCGCAACACTAGCACGGAAACGGATGGCCTTTTTTGAACTCTTCAGTCTTATGGGAGGAAGCTCTCCCAGGATCGTCTACCTGGTCGCACATCCTCAAACGCGGAACAGCTCTGCGTCTCGAAGCGGTTGAGGACAACTGCAATGTTGGCGCCCTCCTGCTCAACGCCGACAACTTCTCCGAGCGCCTCAACCTCCCCGACACTCTCAAGGCCCAACACATCGCCCGCCTCACCACCGGCGCCGTCCTTTACTCGGACATGGCCCGCATCCTCTGCTCCATCACGGACGACACCCTCGGCTGGCACGACCCGCTAGGTGGCTGTTCCGACCGCACGCTCGTCGAAAAAAGGTACGGCGTCTCCACCTACCAGCAGGCGCGCAACGACTGGCACCAGAACGCCCTCGACGGCTTTCTCATCGAGCTCGAAAAATACGGCCTCAACAGCCGCGACCTCATGATGAACATCAACTTCTTTTCCAAGGTAGAAGTCCACGACGATGGCAGCATGCACTTCATCCCCAACCACGCCAAGGCCGGCAGCGCCGTCGAACTCCGCGCCGAGATGAACACCCTCGTCATCCTCAACACCTGCCAACACCCCATGGATCCCGACCCCGTCTACGCCCAGCGCCCCGTCAAACTCACGCTAAAGACAGTGGCAGCGCCCGGCCCCGACGACCCCTGCCGCACCTTCCGTCCCGAAAACGCCCGCGGCTTCACCCTGACCGAACGCTACTTCCTCTAAACTCCGAGAACCTCTTCGCCATGCCAGAAAAAATCATCAAGACCAGCCCGCGCCTACCCGAAGACGCCATCGTCTCCGTCACAGTCGACGCCGGCGATCCCTTCGTTCACGAGATCCGCGCTGGCCAATACGTCCGCATCGTCGACCTCGAAGGCAACCAGGCCGTCGACACGCTCTTCTACAACGCCCGCAACTACGCCGACCGCTACAGCGCGCAAGACACCATCCGCGAGCAGCAGAACATCTATCTCACCACCGGCACAAAACTCATCTCCACCGAGCGCAACGTCCTCCTCACCATCGTCGCCGACACCTGCGGCCGCCACGACACGCTAGGCGGCGCCTGCTCCTGCGAGAGCAACATGGTTCGCTACGCCATCGAGAAGCGCAGCATGCACGCCTGCCGACAAACCTTCCTCAAAGGCGCGATGGACTGGTCGCAACACACCCGCCACTCGCTCGACAAGCGCGACCTCACCGCCAACATCAACTTCTTCATGAACGTCCCCGTCACCCCCGCCGGCCAGCTCACCTTCGCCGACGGCGTCTCCGACGCAGGCAAATACGTCGAGCTCCGCGCCGAGATGGACACCCTCATCGCCATCTCCAACTGCCCGCAGCTCAACAACCCCTGCAACGCCTACAACCCCACACCCATCCAGGTCCTCATCTGGGAAGCCGAAAAATCCGACAAGAGCATTCATGTTTAAGAAAGTCCTGATCGCCAATCGCGGCGCCATCGCCTGCCGCATCGAACGCACGCTCAAGCGCATGGGAGTTGGGTCCATCGCCGTCTATTCCACCGCCGACAAAAATTCGCTCCAGGTCCTCAACGCCGACGAAGCCATCCTCATCGGCGAAGCCCCCGCCGCGCAAAGCTATCTTTCCTTCGACGCCATCTTCGCCGCAGCCGCCGAAACCGGCGCCGAGGCCATCCATCCCGGCTACGGATTCCTCAGCGAAAATGTAGACTTCGCTCGCGCCTGCGCCGCCCGAGGCATCGCCTTCATCGGCCCCGCGCCAGAGCACATCGAAGCCTTCGCCCTCAAGCACACCGCCCGCGCCACCGCCCAGGCCTGCAACGTCCCGCTCCTCCCCGGCACCGGTCTCCTCGCCGACCTCGACGACGCTCTCACCAAAGCCAACGCCCTCACCTACCCGGTCATGCTCAAGAGCTCCGGCGGCGGCGGCGGCATCGGCATGCGTGTCTGCCACTCAGCCGAACAGCTAGCCGAAGCCTACGACTCCGTCCTTCGCCTTTCCCGCGCCAACTTCGGCGACTCCGGCGTCTACCTCGAAAAATACGTAGCTCGCGCCCGCCACATCGAAGTCCAGATCTTCGGCGACGGCAAAGGCAACGTCCTCGCTCTCGGCGAACGCGACTGCTCCGCGCAGCGCCGCCATCAGAAAGTCCTCGAAGAAACGCCAGCCCCCGGCCTCACCGCCGAAACACGCGAACGCCTCAAAGCCGCCGCGACCCTCCTAACAAAATCCGTCAACTACGCCTCCGCCGGCACAGTCGAATTCATCTACGACGACGACACCCAGCAGTTCTACTTCCTCGAAGTCAACACCCGCCTCCAGGTTGAGCACGGCGTCACAGAAGAAGTCACCGGCATCGATCTCGTCGAGTGGATGATCCTGCAAGCCGCCCGCGAAATGCCGCCGCTCTCCAGCTTCAACATCCAACCCCACGGCGCGTCCATCGAAGCCCGCGTCTACGCCGAAGACCCCGCCAACAACTTCCAGCCGACGCCCGGCAAGCTCACGCTCGTCACCTTCCCCCCGCCAGAAATCGCGCGCGTAGAAACCTGGATCGAATCCGGCACCACCATCACTTCCTTCTACGATCCCATGATCGCGAAGATTATCGTCCACGGCAAAGACCGCACCGAAGCCCTCGCCAAACTGTCCACCGCGCTCAATGCCGCCGCCATCGACGGCACCGAAACCAACCTCCGCTACCTCCGCGAAATCATCACCACGCCCGAGTTCGTCTCCGGCAAAATCACCACCTCCTTCCTCGGCACCTTCCCCTTCGCCCGCCACGCCATCGAATTCCTCGAAGGCGGCACGCAAACCACGCTGCAGGACTACCCCGGCCGCATCGGCTACTGGAACGTCGGCGTCCCACCCTCCGGCCCGATGGACCACCTCTCCTTCCGCATCGCGAACCGCCTCGTCGGCAACGCCGAAAACGCCTCGGCCATCGAGTTCGCCACCATGGGCGGCCGCCTCAAATTCCACGCCGACGCCCTCATCGCTCTCACCGGCGCGGACATGACCGCGAAGCTCGACGGCAAGCTGGTCCCGCGCTGGCAAGCCATCGAAGTCAAAGCCAACAGCATCCTCTCGCTCGGCGCAGCCGCCAAAGAAGGCATCCGCACCTACCTAGCCGTGCGCGGCAGCTTCGACACGCAACCCTTCCTCGGCAGCCGCAGCACCTTCGTCCTCGGAATGTTTGGCGGACATGCTGGTCGAGCCCTGCGTGCAGGCGACGTCCTCCACTTCGGCCAGCAAGATCTCGCCCTCGAAACCCTCGCAACCCTGCCCGCCGACCACATTCCCGAGCTCACCCACACCTGGACCGTTGGCGTGCTCTTCGGCCCCCACACCGCACCCGAGTTCTTCACCGAAGAAGACATCGCCATGCTCTTCGCGACGCAATGGAAGATCCATTACCAGAGCGATCGCACCGGCGTCCGACTCATCGGTCCCAAGCCAAAATGGGCTCGCCCCGATGGCGGCGAAGCCGGCCTCCACCCCTCTAACATTCACGACAACGCTTACGCCATCGGCACCATCGACTTCACCGGCGACATGCCCATCCTCCTCGGCCCCGACGGCCCCTCGCTAGGCGGCTTCGTCTGCCCCGCCACCATCGTCCAGGCCGAACTCTGGAAGCTAGGCCAACTCAAAGCCGGCGACCTCGTCCAGTTCAAACGCATCACGCTAGCCGAAGCCGAAGCCATGGAGCGCGAGCAAGACCTCTTCCTCCGCGACTTCACCGCCGCTCCACCAGCACTCCCCGAAATCTCGACACCCGAGCCCGCCATCCTCAAACGTATCGCCGACCGCGATCCCTCCATGACCCTCCGCGCCGACGGCGACAAGTATCTCCTCGTCGAATACGGCAAGCTCGAACTCGACCTCAACCTCCGCTTCCGCGTCCACATCCTCGAGCAGCGCCTCCGCGAATCCAACGTCCCCGGCATCATCGACATCACGCCCGGCGTTCGCTCCCTCCACATCCACTACGACAGCCGCATCCTTCCGCGCCAGCAACTCATCGATACGCTCTCCGAACTCGACCGCACCATGCCGCCGCTCACGGACATCACCGTCCCCTCCCGCATCGTGCACCTCCCACTCTCCTGGGACGACCCGCAAGCCAAACTCGCCCAGCAGAAATACATGCAAGCCGTCCGCCCCGACGCGCCCTGGTGTCCTTCCAACATCGAGTTCATTCGCCGCATCAACGGCCTCGACTCCATCGAAGACGTCCACCGCATCGTCTTCGAAGCCAGCTATCTCGTCCTCGGCCTGGGCGACGTCTACCTCGGCGCGCCGGTAGCCACACCCGTCGATCCGCGCCATCGTCTCGTCACCACTAAGTACAACCCCGCCCGCACCTGGACACCCGAAAACGCCGTCGGCATCGGCGGCGCCTACATGTGCGTCTACGGGATGGAAGGCCCCGGCGGCTACCAGCTTGTCGGCCGCACCATTCAAGTGTGGAACGCCTGGAAGTCCACGCCTGCCTTCGCTCCTGGCATCCCCTGGTCCCTCCGTTTCTTCGACCAGATCCGCTTCTACCCAGTCTCCGCCGACGAACTCCTCCAGGCTCGCGAACTCTTCCCCCACGGCGGCTACCCTCTCCGCGTTGAAGACACCACCTTCTCACTAGCCGAGTACCAGCGCTTCCTAGACTCCATCGCCCCCGAAGCCGCCGCCTTCAAGTCGCACCAGAAAGCCTCCTTCGACGCCGAGCGCGAACGCTGGCGCGAAGCCGGCCTCCTCACCGTAGCCGAGCCCCCCGAGCCGCCGCAGGAGACCGCCGCCGCGACAGTAGCCGAAGGCTGCGAAGGCGTCTCCTCCCCCCTCACCGCCAGCATCTTCCAAATCCTCGTCAAGCCCGGCCAAACCGTAACCGCCGACGAAAAAATCATCGTCCTCGACGCCATGAAAACCGAGATCGCCGTCCTCTCCCACACCAACGGCATCGTCGAACAAATCCACTGCGAACTAGGCGCCATCGTCAACGCCGGCCAACTAGTAGTCTCCATCCGCCCCACCTAGGAACCCATGGACATCACCACCCTCCAACAGGCCTACGCCTCCGGCACCACCCTCTCCTCCGTCATCTCGAACATCTACGCCCGCATCGAAGCCGAAGGCCTTCACCCAGTCTGGATCTCCCTCGTCCCAACAGATCGTGCCTTCCAACGCGCAGCCGAGCTAGACGCCCTCTCGCCCGAAGACCGCGTTAAGCTCCCTCTCTTCGGCATCCCCTTCGCCGTCAAGGACAACATCGACGCAGCCGGTCTCCCCACCACCGTCGGCTGCCCCGCCTACGCCTTCATGCCAACCGAATCCGCCACCGTCGTCACTCGCCTCGAAGCCGCCGGCGCCATTCTCATCGGCAAGACCAACATGGATCAATTCGCCACCGGCCTCGTCGGAACGCGCACACCCTACGGCATCTGCTCCAGCGTCTTCAACCGCGAGTACATCTCCGGCGGCTCAAGCGCGGGCTCCGCCGTAGCCGTAGCCAGCGGCCTCGTCACCTTCGCACTCGGCACCGACACGGCCGGCTCCGGACGAGTCCCCGCAATGTTCAACAACCTCATCGGCCTCAAGCCAACCCGCGGTGTCCTCAGCACCAAGGGCGTCTTCCCCGCCTGCCGCACCCTCGACTGCGTCTCTATCTTCGCTGAAACCTCCCTCGACGCCTCCCTAGTCCTCACCGCCGCCCGCGCCTTCGACCCCGCCGACCCCTACTCCCGCATCCCGGCCATCGGCGCTCAAGCCACACCCTGGTCCGCCGCCACCTCCTTCCGCTTCGGCGTCCCCGCCGCCTCCACCCTCAACTTCTTCGGCGACACCCACAATCCCGCCCTCTTCCAATCCGCCGTCGACAAGCTAATCTCCCTAGGCGGCGAACCCGTAGAAATAGATCTAGCTCCATTTCTAGCCGCCGCTCAACTCCTCTACAAAGGTCCCTGGGTAGCCGAGCGCTACGCCGCCATTGCCCCCTTCCTCCAGCAGCACGCCAACGAAATGGATCCCACCGTCGCCACCATCATCTCTGGCGCCACCAACTACTCTGCCGTCGACGCCTTCAACGCCGCCTACAAGCTGGAAGACCTCCGCGCCAAAACCAAGCCCGTCTGGCAGACCATCGACGTCCTCGTCCTCCCCACCACGCCCCGCAGCTACACCATCGCCGAAGTCACTGCCGACCCCATCCAGCTCAACAGCAACCTCGGCACCTACACCAACTTCGTCAATCTCCTCGACCTCTCCGCCATCGCGGTTCCCACCGCCTTCCGCCCCGACGCCCTACCCTTCGGCGTCAGCCTCATCGCGCCCGCCTTCCACGACGCCGGCCTCCTCACCCTCGCCGACCGCCTCCACCGCGCCGCGGACGCCACCACGACCCTCGGCGGCACCAACCGCAAGCTAGCCGACACCAAACCCCTACCCGCAACCATCCCCCCCGCCGGCACCCTCCTAATGGCCGTCGTAGGCGCCCATCTCTCCGGCCAGCCACTAAACTGGCAACTCACCCAGCGCAACGGCCGCCTCCTCCGCACCTGCCGAACCCATCCCGACTACAAATTCTTCGCACTCAAAGGCACCATCCCCCCTAAGCCCGGCCTCGTCCACATCCCCGGCTACGAAGGCCCAGGCATCGAAGTCGAAATCTGGGCACTCCCCGAAGACACCGTCGGCAGCTTCGTCGAAGGCGTTCCCCCACCGCTCTGTATCGGCACGCTCAGGCTCGAAGACGGCTCCCAGGTCAAAGGCTTCCTCGCCGAACCAGCCGGAATCGAAAACGCCACCGAGATCACCCACTTCGGAGGCTGGCGAAAGTACCTTCAATCGCTCAAATGACGACCGAGCTTCACGAGGCAGCCACTTCAAGGTCGGGGATGACTCAACCGGAACTCGAAGAGTGCGGCCGGACGCAGGGCATCACTCCAGAATTCCAAGGGGGTTCTGTGAAATGCTCTTCTTCAACGATTTGTTGCGAGCTTAGTTGCCGGTATCCACCACGGGAATATTTCCTGCCAACTGCAAGTTAATCAAAAGATCGAGGCGGCGGTCGATCTGATACCACAGCGCGGTCTTCTTTGCGGAGATGACCTTCTCAAAAATCGGCACATATTTCGTGCGAGCGGCCGTAAAGCGCTGGTCAATAGCCGCCGATCTCTGTATGAAGAGATTCGCCTGAGCATCGGTCATCGTGTCGTAGTTCACCGCATAATCTTTAATGAGCGTCACGCGTGAATCGCCGATTTTGGCAACTTCAGCTGCATACTGGTCATATATTGGCCAGAACTTGGTGGCTTCATCCGCGGTCAAGTTCATATTCTCCGCTGTGATCGCTTTCTTTGATGATTGGACGTCAGCTCGCAGCATCTTGACGTCTTGGTCAAGACTTGCCGTGGATGGCGCGCCCGCTCCGGACGAGTTCTGCGTCGCCGTTTGAGCAACTATCGGTTTGCTAACGACGGACATTGCGCCAAGCAACGCTAGAACTATCAGGGTCTTTTGGTTCTGCATTTTCAGTTCTCCTATTCGGATGTTGGTTCTTGTGCATGCATTTGCGGCGTCAGTGTCAACACGCGCCGCGCTAAAGGTCATAGAATTTGTTCGGTTTTCATGCCCGCAACCGATTCGCACGTCAGCATGGAAACCTACACTCACAAACAATACGTTGCTGCGCCATTGCCGTGAACTGTAAGAACTAACAGGGCCACGGTGAATCGGCTAGGACTTGCCGATTCACTGGGCTCCGGCTGTATGCATCTGGAAATTAAGAGATGACTCTCCCTGGAGATTCGGGAATCTTAGTGATCATAGGGAGACTTGGGATGCGAGTCGTATTCGTTTCCGAACTTATTCGTGTGGCCTGCGGGCCTGTTCGGTTTCGTCGGAATAATCAGCGTACCCATATCGACGACTCCCGTGGACAGATGCACAAACCGAGTCATGCCATCGACAACGGATGAAGGCAAGCCCTCAATCCAGAGATGCAACTTGTAATCGCCTGGGGGCACATTACGGAGTTCGAAAGAATCTTGGGGATCCGCCATGGCAAATAGAGGCGTGGGGAGGGCAAGCACCACCGCACTCATCTCAGGATGAATGTTGCAGAAAATGTAGGAGACGCCCGCTCGAGAGAACGTAACTGATTTGCTCGAGCCCGCCTCATAAAGTCCAAGGTCAAATCGCTTGCCATCGTAGAGCGAGAAGACGTTGTGAAAGAACGGGTCGGCGTTGGGAAACTGAACGACTGCGCCGATCGGAATGACCTGCAAATGCGGGAGGAACATGCGATTCTTCTGCGTCAACGTGTAGGTCTCGTGCTGGACGAACGGTGGGACAATCGTCCCCGCCAGCGGTTCTAGCCACGCAACAGCGGGTACTGCGCGATATTTTCCAGGTTGTGCGAAGGCGATGTGCAGGCGTAATTGAGCCGCGGAGCCAGGCGGTGGACGATCTTGCGACCGTAGCGTGTCCGACGCCAGGAGGGCGACAAAGATCGCAAGGGCGATGCGCATGTTTTTCATTAGAACTTGTACCCAGCGGCGATGCCGATAATGTTGCTCTCAGCCGGAGCACCAATGACCGGTATGCTTTCGATGTGTCGGTACTCTAGAGAAAAGAGGAGATACGCGACTGGGCTATAGATCACATTACCCGTGTAGGTTTGGCTTCTTGCCAAATTCTGATACATGGTTCCACCCGGAACATAGTAGGGGCGCAGTTGACTTGCGAACACGTTATCCAGTCCGAAGGCTGCGTTGAATTCCAATCGTTCGGTAAGCTTCTCCTTCAGTTGCGCCCATCCCCCTACATCGTCGTATGGGCGGAAATAGTACTTGGATGACTCCGCGTCGACTTGAAAGCCGAAATCTTTGTAGGCTCCTCCTCCGAGACCGCCCAGCGCCGCCCCACGATAAAAGGCTCCCGTGAATTGCAGCCGACCCGGCAAGAGGAGCTTGGTATCGACCGTGGTTGCCCAAGCGTCGAACCGGGTGCCGGCCGGACTTAGGTGGGGCGCGAAATACCCACCCACACCGACGTGGCTCCCTTCTTCCAGATTCGAGCCAAGCAAAGCGATGCGAGCTTCCTCTCCAGGCCAGCGGCTCTGTTCCGCGGCGGTGGGGATAACCGTTGACATCGCGGCAGAGGCGGATACCGTGGACACCGGCGCATCGCCGACATCGATCAAGGCACCCTGCAAGCGAACCTCATGAGTGCTCGCAAACCGAATGTCCTGAGTAACCCCGACCTGAGGATTCCACGTCCATAAGTTTCCAGACCAGGCAAGCGCTGGCTCGGCGACAGCCGTCAACGACGTCGGTGCGTCCGGACTAAAGATGGGACGATCGAGGGAAAAGTAAGCGTCTGTATTTTGCCATTGCAGGCCCGCGTGAGCGGTTCTCAGACGCACAATCGCGACACTCGTGTTGTAGTAGCCGGCGTAGATGGTAGTCGGAGCATTATTCGTTGGGCTGCCGTCGAAATCGACTCTCAGGTCGGCATAGCTGCGTGCACCGAAGAGGTGCGGCCCGCGCGCATCAAAGCCGAGAATCGACTGCTGTACCGACGCCCCTGTGCTTCCGGTGCCATAGAGAGCCAACGTCGGCGTCGCCGCTATATTCACCTGCCGCGTATTGACGAAGCCGTTGAACAGCAATAACCCGGTGATCTTCACCGGATACTTTGACTCACTTTCGACCTTGGTCTGGTCGAGGGTCGCGATTTGAGATTCCTGCATGTCCTGCCGCTCTCGAAGGTCGGCTATCGCGGCCGGCTTAGCTGGGGAGACGACCTGTGGCAAAGAAACCGATGATGATGTCGCAGCTGGAGCGGTTGATGCCGGAAGGGTCACTGCAGATCCCGCCTGTGCCATCTGGCTCTGCAGTGCGGCCAGTTGTTGGCGCAGCTCGTCCAGCTGATGCTGCGATTGTTCGAGTTGGCTTTGTGCCTTTGCCATCGCCTCAGTCAATTTTTGAATCTGCTCCGGAACGCTCTCTTGATTCGCGGGTTGGGTCGACTGTGCGAGCAACCAAGGTCCGGAATAGCCGCAAACGAAGATCAGCACCGACAACATGGGCCATAAATTCCGAAGCGGCATCATGGGTTGCTGTTTTGCTTTAGGCTTGTAAATTTTCATGTTGGTGAACCTCGTCGTGAGGGCCCGTTGCTGACATGGTCAGTGCATTTGGTGTTTGAATCTCCCGCGCTACTGTCATTTGAAATATCGTTTCGCCTGGAATACTGCTCAGCAGAACGACCTCTCCTCCATGTTCTACGGCGATGCAATGAGCTAATGTAAGCCCGAGGCCCGTTCCCTTCTGTTTCCCTTCGCTCACAAATGGTTCAAAAAGACTGGTGCGAATGCTTTCCGGGATGCCATCGCCGTTGTCTATGACACTGACGGTCATGTGCTCCTGATGGACTTCCAGCGTCATCACGATTCTGGCCTCCTTTCCAGTCGTGCGAACAGCCTGGCAAGCGTTGAGGAGAAGGTTGCAGACCGCGCGTTCAATCTGTTTTCCGTCGACGACGACGGCCGTCTCCGTAGGCTCGCCGAGACGAGTCACCAGCGAAACGCCTTCGGCATCGGGATGCGCTCGAACCACAGCGGCCGCTCGTTCCAGCAATATTGCCATGAGTTCGGGCGACCTTCTCACGCTTGCACCTGTACGGCTGAAGATCAGCAGTGATTCGATCATGTCGGTCGTGCCATGCACCGCCGCGCGAACGTCCGCAAAGATCTCTGCTCGTTCAGTTTCTGATAGCCGGCCGGATGCAAGAAACTCCGAATTGGCGTATATCGCAGCGAGATAGTGACGCAAGTCATGAGAGACCGAGCTTGCCATCCGTCCGATGGTCGCAAGTCGTTCGGATTCCAGCAATGCCCGATTTTTTTGCTTGATTTCGTTAATCATTCCGGCGAATGCGGTGCTTAGCTGTCTTACCTCCTGGGTACCATATCGCGGTATTCGGTATGGGTCGTTGCCGCTGCCAAATGCAATGACGCTCCTCGAAAGCTCTTCGAGTGGACGAGTCAGGAGGTGCGAAAGAGCAATCATCAGAACAGTACCTGAGAGAAGCGCGAGGAAGCCTGCACTTAACACCATTCGGTTGATTCGGTTGATCGAACGCTCTGCCGGTTCGAAGGATTTCAGGACCACCAGCTTCAGCGGAGATGTGGCAGCCGCGGTGAGATCCTCCGTTGCGGCGAGATACCGAATGCTTCCGAAATTCACGGTAGACGGCGCCTGGGGTGTGCCTGAAAACAATCCTGGCTGCATCCTGAGGCTCGTCTGGCCGGATTGGCTCAGTGTACTTGCCACGACTTGCCCCTCACTGAGAAAGGTTGCTTCCACGCCGGTCGGCTGGCTGATCTGCCGCACAGTTCGTTCAATCGATATACCGCTGATGACATACCCGAGCAGGGTGCCGTCCTCATCACTACCAAAGTACAACGGACGCACAGAACAGACGTACAGCCCCTGCCCATCGATGAGATAGCGTTTTTGGGGAGAAGCCAGTAGCGTCTTCAATCCTTGGCGGATAGTGGCATCCACTGGCGTGCCCTTGGTATAGACGGCCACTACCCGGCCGTCCGGATAGGCGAGCGCAAACAGATCGTTTCCGCTAAGCTGCCAGAATTCCGTGGCTCCGTTCTGGATGGTGAGCTCATCCCCACTCGTCATCAGCGCTTTCAACGTGGGCAGCTCCGCAAGAAGTGAACTCTCGCGATCCAATGCGCTTACTCGCTCGGCCTGCAGGTCTTGAAATGTGATGACAGAATGATCGAGATCCTGAGACAGATCGTCGGTAACCTGCGCACGGAGGCGATGACGGATGAGCAACAGGCACCCGCATGTGACGATTGCGATGACAAGCGCCATAGCGACAACCAGCAGGACATGCGTTCGTATCCCGTGCTTCCCGCGAGTGCTGGTTATCTCCATACTGTCCTCATCATCCCGCCATCGACCGACGTTAAGATTATGGGACAAATTTGTAGCCTGCGCCGTAAATCGTCAGCAGATGTTTGGGGTTGGCGGGATCCGGTTCCAGCTTCTGGCGGAGCTTCAGGATCTGGTTGTCCACGGTGCGCGTGGTCGGATACGAGCTATATCCCCACACTTCGTTGAGGAGCACCTCTCGTGTAAGTACCCGCTCAAGATTATCGGTGAAGAACTTCAGTAGCTTGAACTCGTGCGCAGTCAGGACTACGGGAACTCCCTTACGCCGCGCATTCATACTCTTGAAATCGATCTCACAGTCCCCAAAACGATAGATGGAGGCTCCCACAGGTCTACGTTGTCTCCGAATTGCTGCCTGAACGCGAGCTGTGAGCTCTCGTGGGCTGAAGGGCTTCGTAACATAATCGTCAGCACCCAACTCAAGCAGCAGCACTTTGTCGACAACCTCGCTGATTGCACTCAGCACGATGATTGGCGTCTCGCTGGAAAGATTCTTAAAGGCCTGGCAAAGGTCGCGCCCGGAAATTCGCGGAAGAATAAGATCCAGAACGACGGCGAGAGGATGTTCGCTACGAAATAAATCAAGCCCGGTTTGGCCATCACCCGCAACGACAACCGCGTACTGCTCCTCGATAAAAATCCTGCGCAAGACCTTCTGCATGCGAGGGTCGTCCTCAATGATAAGGATCGTGCCTAGAGTTGCCGACGGCGTTGTATCGAGCTCAATTCGTTCTTCCATTACATTCATATCCGCGATCATCGTTCAAGACCTCCATTCTATTCTCGTGGAAGTGACTTGGTATTTTCCATCGAAGAGCTTAGAAATGACATTCGGATGACAATTGCGTTCGCACGAGGCGCCAGATTCCCCCTATAAGTTCGAGGCAAGAACTTGGGGCGTGGTGGCTCTGGTGAATTGTCCTCGAGGATTCCCAGCCGGCTGTGCGTCCCTTAGAGCCTGACTGTTCTCAATCAGCATGCTGATCATGACGATCGCCCATAAGGGAAACGAGAGGTCGAACGGTTCTGTATCCGTCAGCCCACGTACCAGAACAAAGAGCAGAAGAGAAAGCCAGAAAGTTCTCATGGAAGGCGAGGAAACCCGTCGAACCTGTGCGTAAAAGCTCCCGTAGAGACCGCCCAGCATACAAACCCCAACTATGCCATACGCGTAGAACTGTTGGATGAGCTCGTTGTGTGCATGCCTCGCTTCGAAATCTCCAAAGGGCGGAATCACATTCCACACTGCGTGGAAACCATGGCCGATCCATGGCTGTTGAACCGCCTCACTTAAAATGACGGTCCAAATGCCGATGCGGCCGGTAAGGGTCTCGGGACTGTTTCCGGCATTCGTATAAATGTCGAAGTAAGACGTGAGAAGACCTGAAAATGCGGCTACTGTCGCTATGCCGGCGAAGATAAGCATAACCTTCGTTCTGCGGCGTATGGATCTGTCTTTCATCAGCAGAAATGACTCCGCGATAAGAAACGCGACGATGGATGTTTTGCTGAGACTTCGCAGCAGTGTTACGGCAAGAATGAACGTCGCCGGAACCCACTTCCCAAGTTTCTCGCGCATCAGGTACTGCACAAAGAATAAAGCGAATGCGCAAAGATATCCGATCTGGTTGGGTCCAAGTAGTTCCTCATCACCCAGGCGAAGGTCCGACTGGGCCGGTAGTAGCCAGGCAATGATTGCAACCACGCACGCACCGACGACGTAGCCCTTCATGAGACTGGTGGCAACCTCTTTCACCGGACCCATACGAAGTAAAAGGACGACCATCCCAACGTCCGCCGCCATTGCACACCAATAAACGATGGCAGCTGGCATCGACGCCGTGGCACTCCAAAACAGGCTCATGCAGGAAATACACAAAAAAATGAATACCCAACGCGCACTTGTGAGCCGCAGCACCCTTGCGCCCTCCGGGTCAGCCGCTCCGATTGTTTGAAAGGCGACGAGCGCGAGTAGAAGGAAATTCAGTGCGAGACTGATTTCAACGCCGGCCTGCTCGCTAGTTCCGAGAAGCCGCACGGAAAGTAGCATGATGAAAACCCTGAAGGAGAAGAAGGACCCCACAAGAACCGACAGCCCGGTCGCGGCTGGGATTCTGATTCGCTGCTTCTCTGTTGGGCTGCCGCGCATGCTCATTTACGCCTCGCGTAAGCGAATCACTCAGTGGTTTCAGTGGTTATAGATGTCCGGCGCACCTTGACTGCCCGCAGGTGGAAGTCGTCGCAGGTAAACAATAATGGACCAGAGTTCGTCGTCGCTCAAAGTTCCCTTCGACCCAGGCATACCGGACGGACTGATTCCGTTGTCCAATATCCATTTGAGCTGGCCGTCGGTGTAGCTCTGCACTTCCTTAGAGTTCAACAGCGGAATCGGCGGTGAGATGTGATCGGCAAAGGGAACACCCGTGTTTTGACCATCCATCCCGTGACAAGCAACACAATAATGGGAGAAAGCCTCCTTGCCATCGGCCCAGGTGTTGGCGTCCGATGGCAACGGGTTCGTTTGGCCTTTATTTCCTACGAAGATGTGATGTTTAGCGAAGGTCATGGTCTTCGCCTCGACCTTACCCGGAGGATTTGCCTTACAGCCGACCATCCCCAGCACAAGAATCGCCGAAGTGAATGTCAGGAGCCGGTGCATCTCTACTCCACCACGTGCAGTGTGAGCATCATGCTGCCGTGACCGGAACCGCAGAAGACAGAGCAGTGCCCGACGAAGTCTCCAACCTTATCCGGTGTGAACTGCACTTCCTTTGTGCCATTCGCACCAACCTTGATATCTACATTTAACTCGCGAAAGCGGAGTCCGTGCGCGGCGTCCGTGCTTTTCAAAACCAGAACGACCGGTTGACCCTTTTTCAAAGTGATCTCTCCGGGCTCAAATGCAAAGCGTTTCGCTGTTACTTCGATTCTGCGAGGCGCATCCTGGGCCTCAGCCAGATACGCCGGGAAGAGGCCCGCAGCCAAAATCCCAACCAAAATTCCCCGTCTCATAAAGCTTGTTTTCATTACATCTCCTTTAGGTCTGCGCTCCCAATCCGAGTGGTGCATTCCGGCGACTCACCCCGCAGCACCAACCGTATTGGTCGGTCACATCTACCCTACCTAGTCGAACGGTGGCGGCTTGTCATACCCGCGTTAGCAGATTGTCACGATCTTGTTCTTACTATTCGTTGCGTCTGTTTGCCTGACGTGGGGTATCGTTTGAGCTTGGATAGCTGCAATGCAATTTTCCAGAGGAACGCGGGATTGTTTTTCAAATACCGTTTCCAGAGGCGCCTTGGATCCTGGAGGAGGCGGTGAAACCACTGCAAGCCTGCGCTTTTGATCCAGTCAGAGCAATCGTTGATACGCCCGGTGTGGTAGTCGAATGCCGCACCCACGCCCACCAGGAGCGGCACCTGAAGGCGATCGATATAACGTGCCATGAATCGCTCCTGCTTTGGAGTGCTGAGGCCGACCCAGAGAATGTGCGGTCGCGACGTTTGCAACTGACCGAAGATATCTTCTTCCTCTTCACTCGTGAGGTTTCTAAACGGGGGCGTATACGTGCCAACGATTTGCAAACCCGGAAATGTGTTTTCGAGCTTCTCTTTTAGGAGCTCCGCAACCCCGGGTTCGCCACCATATAGAAAGTTTCGATAGTTTCGCTCAATCGAAAGCTGGCATAAGGACGCCATAAGATCCGGACCAAACACCCGATCCATCTTGCTGAATCCCTGCAGTCGCCCGACCCACGACATCGGCATCCCGTCTGGCGTGTTGATGAATGCGTGATTGAGTATGTGCTGGAATTCCGGATCCGACTGGGCTTCCATGACTCCATGCACACCAGTGACGCAGATGTATCCTCGATTCTCCGCGGATATCCATCGATCAGCCATCTCGACTGCCCGGTCAAGATCGATAGCCGAAACATTGACTCCCAAGACGTTTGCGTACTCCTGAAAGAAGTCCGAGACAGGCACAATCGGGATTTCATCGTATTGGCGAACGGGTATGCGGGCTACTCCAAGCGATGATCCAGGCTTTGGAAGTTCAACCGGCCTCGTCATACTCCGGCACCCATCGCGAAAAGTAGAGTGTGCAGTAGGATAGCGACGTCCATAAAGACCGTGCGGTTCCGAATGTAGTAGAGGTCATACTCAATGTTTTCGTGAATGGGCAACGCTCTGTCAACGCTCAGTTGCCACAAGCCGGTGATTCCCGGAGCCACCTGAAGCCTTCGCCGATGCTGGTCGTTGTAGCGCTCGACGATGAACGGCATCTCCGGCCGCGGCCCCACCAGCGACATGTTCCCCAGAAACACGTTGAGCAACTGGGGCAGCTCGTCCAGGCTAGTCCGCCTGAGAAATCGTCCCAGCCCGGTGATCCGAGGATCGCTCGATTCAGTCGGAGAGACATCGTATCTCGGGGTTCCTGTATACATTGAGCGGAACTTGTAGATATTGAAAAGCTCACCATTCTTCCCCGCTCTCTTCTGTACAAAGAGTGCGGGGCCTGGCGACCCTAGTCGAATCATCAGCGCAACCAAGAGAAGGAAAGGGCCAAGCAATATCAACAGCAGTGACGACACAACAATATCCATAGCACGCTTGATGAACAGGTAGGGCCACTGGGAACTCGGCTCCGAGGGAGCAGCTACTTGCCACCCATCCACTTCAATGGATGCCTCCCGGCTCCTGTCCTGCGGCAAAATCCGGGACATCAGGGCAACTGGCGTTTCCGCCTGATTCGCGGCATGCATCACTTCAGTGATGTCTTCCGAGCACGCTGGCGGCATCACTACGATCAGTAAGCTGCAACCGAGAGATTTCAGAAGAGCCGGAGTGACCGGTCCGCGTTCTACTGGAACCGAGTGACTGCGCCGATAACCCAGTTCGAACATAGAACTGCCGGCGCGCGCAGACATGTCCCCAATTACGCCTACCGGACGGAACCCTAGTCGGGGTGAATAAAACAGCGTCGACACAACGTGCTTCCCGGTCTCTCCCGCACCATAAACAACCACGCGTTCGATGCCGCATCCTCTTGCATGCAGGATTCGCAAGATCGAGGAAAACGTCTGCTTTTGCACGATCAGCAGGATCGGAGTCAGTCCGAGCGCTATGAGAATTGCGGACCGCGGGAAGTCGAGCCTAAATAGAAACGTCATGAACAAGACAAGAAAAAGTGTCTGGACGGAGGTCCGGAAGGCGCGTTCGGTTTCCCGAATGCGCAGCAGGCTCGCGTCAACCTCCGATGCCCTCATCCTTTGCAGCAGAAGCACGGCGAAGATCCCTTGAAGAATGCCGACGGCGACAACCTGGCGGATCGGGCATTGAACATGTGCGCCGAAATATAACTGGAGAAAGTATGCCCCGATCGCAGCGATCGCGCAGGTAAGAAAGTCCGCAGACAGCTCCGACAGAATCATTGCTCTGCGGAATGACTCCCGCGAAAGAGCTGGCCGTCGCACTTGGATGTCTTCTAGAGCATCCGCATAAAGACTTGGAACCTGCGACTCAGATGCAGCCATGTACCCCCCCTTGCTCCACAGCTCCAGAGGACAGGTTCGAGTCTGATGACTGTGTTCCCGGCGCCGCCGTGCTGAACCGCACATTGCGTTTCACGTTCGGCAGAGACCTTCGAGATGACAGCAGTTGGCGATAAAATTTCAAATACTCAAGCGCAAGAACCTCAGCCGACAGATGAGGAAGCAAAACGGGCTCCTTCCGCGGCTCTTGAATAGTTGCTTCGATTGCTTTGGCAAGCGCGTCTTCTTCATCGGTCCCCAATGCAACGTAGTCACAATGTGTTCCGCCTATCTCACGAAGGGATGCAATATCAGAGCAAAGAACACGACACCCCACCAGGAGAGCTTCAGCAACAGGTAGACCAAAACCTTCGGCTTTTGATGGAACGACAACCGCTTCGCAACGCGTGTAACACCACTGCAATTCCGGTTCGGACAAACCTCGAAGCAGAACAACCCGGGCAGCTAATCCAAGATCCGATATCCGCTGTTGAATGCCCGGCGTCTCTGGACCCTCAATACCAACCACCACCAGCTTCATGCTTGGACGGATAGACTTTGCAAGGGTCAGACGCTGGAAAGCTTCCAGGAGTAGAACAATATTCTTGTTTCGGCGATGCTGCGCTACGCAGAGCAGAAATGATTCACCCGACCAGTCTGGGATCGGCGATCGTACAATCCTCTGCGGTTCTGGCTCGACACAGTTGTAGATTCGTAAAGCTTTTTCATACGTAGAAGCCGGTACGTACTGTCGCAGGCATGACATCGTCGTATCCGAGACGCAGGCGATAGCATCTACACTTCTGAGGCACTGTTTCAGGATGAGGCGGTTAACGATGACCTGAGGAAATCGGAAATTTTCAGGGATCTCATAAGGATAGAGATCATGCAGGGTCAGCACCGTGGGACAGCCGAACGTTCCGGCATCGATGGGCACAGGGTACGAAAGGTGAACAAGATCGGGTTGAAGCCGGGCGACCAGCGATGGCAGCTTTCGGTAGTACCAGAAATTTCGACTCAGCGAAGCTTCCTTCATATCTGCGACATGGGTGGTCAGGCGGACGTCACGGTGAAGGCCGGCGGTTCGCACGAGCTGCGTTTGCCATGGAGCCACCACGAGGTCCACTCTGCAAATTTCTGGCCGGCGGAGGAGGCACCGGACCAGGTTGAAGGCGTGGCGCTGGATCCCGGAGATCTCCGAGGAGAAAGAAGCCGCAGTGACCATGATTTTCACGGTTGCGATCCCTCCTGAAGGTCCCCAGGAGCGGCCATGGCCCACGCAGAACTCATACCTTTTCTGGTATTCCCCAGTTCACGAACCAATGGCAGGTAAACAATCAAAGCGATCAATCCGTAGCACACGCGCGCTGCAGCCAATCCACGCAGGCCCGCGTGGTGCAAAAGATAGATCATGACCGGCAACATCGCCGCTCTTCCACCCAGACTGACCACGGCAACTGTCCGAAAGAGGCCAAGCGCCTGCATGGCATACGTCCCAGTGACACTTAATCCCATCAGCGCCGAGCCAAGCACAATTGGGACAAAGATTTCCTTCGCGCTGTTCGCCACTGCCGAACCTGCCCACAGTCGGATCAAGCGATTGCCACAGAGAATCAGCAGGCCTGCACCGCTAGCCACCAACAACGCATTTACAACGAATGCCTTGAGTAACGTTCGTTTCAGCGCTGCGTTTGGAAGCGTACCTACACGTCCGGAAAGATAAGGAAACAGGAAGTGAAGGCCGGAGGCAGTCAGGCCGAAGACAGGTTGCGCAAACTGAACGCATAACGCGTATGGGGCAACTGCAAGTGCTCCGAGGGAGACACCCAGGAGGATCCGGTCGAACTGCCCAAAGACGACGCCGCCGAGCGTCTGTAGCCACGGGAAGACGCCGAGCCCAACCAATGCCTTCGCCTCACGAAGGTGAAAGGTGGGCCACAGGACGACAGGCCCGAGAAGGGTGCGCAGTCCTCGAAACTGAAAGTAGGTACCCACAGCCAGAAAGACCGCCGTCGCCATGAGGATGCTCACTGTGCGGCATCCAACGAGCGCGAGTATCGCCGCAGAAGCGAGAGTCAGCAGACGGAGCGCTGCGCTGATCTGCACCGTGCCGCGATATCGCTCGAAGGCACGATGCGTGCTGACACCGACGCTTTCAACCGCGCGAACCAGGATCATCCCACCCGCCATCCGGACGCAGATCAGACACTCCCTTACTGGCGTGAGACTTGAGACCGCAATGTGGCGTGCCGCAAAGGGCGCTGCAATCCATACGGCTAATGCAATCGTGAAGCCGAGCACAAGGTTAATACCCATCATGCTGCGAACCGTCTGCACCACGGCAGGGATTTCTCCGTTGCTGCGAAGGCGCGCCACTCGCTGAATGTTGACATCGCAGAAGCCGGAGGCGATGATGCCGCCGGCGCTCACGACTGCCGTAGCGATCATCCAAAGGCCATACTCCGCTGCGCCGAGTTTGTGAAGAATAACAGGCGCCGCCATCAACATCCCGAAGGGATACGAGGTATAGTCCAGGACACCGTACACGGCATTGGTGAGGTGTCTTTTCATACCGCACGTCCCCTCCGCGCAAAGACGGTCGGGAAGCGTCTACGCAGTACCGACAGGACTTCTGACATCAACAGCTTCCGAGGATCGCGGGGATCGACGCTCGACCAGTGGTGCCGTACCAGAATCAGGGCCGATGCTCCACCGAATGAAATGAAGGTAAATAGAAGAGCGAGCAGAATACGAGGCGGGAAGGATTTCCGCTCAGGTACCCCCGGAGGGTCGATCACCTTGATAACAGGGGTGTCTTTCGCCTCGTTGATGCTGGCGATTTCATACTGTTGCGTGAGGAGTTCAAAGACCGCTTCCTGCACTCTCACACGGCGGTAGAGATCCGCGTAGGGAACAGCCAGACGAGGAAGCTGCCGCAAGGGCGGGTAGAGCTCCCCCTTTTCTTCGGGAGTAGATTTTGCATCACTGCCGTCAGCGACCTGTGGAATGAGAGGAGCCGATGAGCCAGCCATCTTGTCGAGATCGCGTTGGAGTGAGGCGATACGTGCCTCTGTCTCGCGCACACGCACATTGCCGTCTCCATAGATCTGGCGGAGCGATTGAAGGCCGGATTGCTCAACCAGAAGTTCCCCTTGCACACGTGCGCCCGTATCCACCATCGCTCGCGTCTGTTCCTTGATGTCGATGGTGCTGTTCTTGCTTGAAAATTCGCTGAGCTCCAGCTCTGTACGTTCAAGATCCGTTTGAACCTTGCGGAGCCGTTGTTCAATAAAGATACGTTCCTGGCGCGCTGCGGAGGTGCTGGTCCGCGTAACAAGCCGGTTCAACTCGTCGAGATATCCCTGGGCGAGATCGCGAGCCCGCACCGGATCATGATCCTCCACCTTGATTGTGATGACCCCACTCTTTTTGTCGTCGGTAATCTTCGTAACGCGGGCGAGATGCTTGGCCGTATCAACGTTGTAGCGTTTGTGATAGACGTGCTTGAGGTTAAATTGCTCGATAAGATGACCGCTCACTGTTCCACTCTGTAAGAGATCGATGAAGAGCGCCGTTGTGGCGTGCTCGCCTAGAATGCCACCTGCAAGGCTGCCGAGCGCACCTAAACCACCGCTCCGTCCTGCCAGTGCAGCCAGCAGCATCGCGCTGGAACCCTGCTGGTCAGGAGGCATGATGGTGGTCACCGCCGTGTACTGTTTCGGAATGGCGAACGCTACAGAGAGGCCCACGGCCAGAGAAATCGCCGCAACACGTGCGAGTATTCGCCGGTGCTGCCAAAGAAGGCTTGCCCGCGTCGCCCAGTGCGTGTTGTGTTCGGCCGCGAGCAACTCCGTCTCATCAACGGCGGGCACTGTGGCTGAGCTTGTCATTATTTCACCTTCCCAATGGGCATATAGGAGAGCTGAATGGTGAATTCATCGTTGCGTTTGGGCGTTGTTGAGAGCAAAGGAAATCGCCACCATTCTGCTTGATCTTCCAGCCTCAAGTACCACTCGTGATGAACCTGTAGATTGGCGGCCACACTGAAATCGTGTAACGCACCACCTTGCAGGAACTCGCGATTGACGGTCATGCCCCGGTAGCTGGCTTCGATCGACGACCGCGGCGAAAGATTCCACGTCGTCCATATTTGCTCACCGTCACCCTCCCTCCCAATCCAACTGCCTATGAGTTGTCGGTTGTTGGTGTATCCGCTCAAATAATGAACGTTGAAATAAAAGAAACCGGGAAAGGCAAGGTCTCGATGGGGCGATAGAAGACCTTCGGCGCGGACGGTCAAACGGGGCAGGCCTGGCACGCAGCGAAGAAAAAAGCCGGAGATCCACGCACTTTCCGTCGGATAGATAGGCGGGAACGGTTGGTCTTCAGAAAACCCATCGACATAACCGGTCAGACACTTGCGCAATCCTGGTATTCGATACGTCGCATCGACGGCGACGCGCCGGTCCCCGGGATCGTTTTGTTCATTTCCCCCGGACACTGAAAAGATGCTGCGCAGAAAGGTGTGGGTCGTGAACGGCGCGCCTTCGCCAGCAAAGAGCACCGTACGCGAGACACTGAACTCAAAGTTCTCCGTGGGCTGGAAGGCGAGCTTTTCCCCATGAATGAAAGGTTGATCTCCTAACGCAAAGCCGGGGCGCCCAATAATACTGTCGTCCGCCTGCACGAATTGCGCACCCGATAGCCGCCCCAGAAGAAATTGCATGCGCATCGGACCCAGGAGCTTCAGGAAACCCGGGAGGATCAGAGGGTTCACCCTATCGTAGCGGAGCATCGTCACCGGTTCTGCATTATTGCTGAAGAGGGTCGCTCCGCTCCGTGCCGGTCCCCACCACAGCGTCTGCTTGCCGAAGGTGAATTGGTTATTCGAAAAGGTATAGGAGACATACGCGTCCAACAACCGTCCACGCGTAAAGCCAGAAGGAGGACCAAGAGCTCCTTCAGAGGTGAAGTCGGCTGCAGCGATCGCCTGCTGGACCGTCGCATCCGGTGCGGCATCGAATGGGACACGTTGAACTTCCGCGCTGACATACGCGGCGAAGGACCCAGCCGCAGCGTGAAAGGAGACTCCCGTATAGTTATTTTCTCCCTGGCCGAACGGGCGCCCGTAATCATCGACGATGGTTTCGGCAAAATGATAACCATCCGTGAGCGGGCTTCCCACAATTGTTGTACTCCGCGCATAAACAGACTCGAGACGGAGGTCACTGTTGCGCATTCCATCTACCCGCAGCCGTTCTACGGCAAATTCTTCTCTAAGACTGCGCAGGAGCGTAGCAGCATCCGCTGGCGGCTTTTGATCAAGCGCGAGGCGTCTCTCCGCTTCCTCGACCAAGCGAAGGCAGGCGATGCGCGTCCACGGACGAAGACTGAAAATAGCGCTCGGAGCGAAGCCCTCGGCTGCGAGACGATCGAGAGCGGGATAAACCCAACTCTCCACTGGCACGTATGTCGATGCCATGTCCGCCGAGTTGCGCGTATTGAATGGGTAGCTAGCTTGAGTCATCGTCGTGGGCATCAGACATACGAGGAAAAACGTTATGGAACGTGGCGAGACCATCGCTTACTAGAGGTTCGCCACAGCTGCAGTAATAGCAATCGATGAGGCCAGCTGTGCGGCCGTTAGTAGATTTCGCCAAAAGAGCGAAGCGCCGATCACCTTCTGAGGCACGACTACAACGTCGCCGGGATCAAGCTTCGTGGAAAGCACGCTTTCACCTCCTGAGTGACGTCCAACCACCGATCCGTTCGCGCGGATTACAAAGATGCTTTTACGGTTCGCAGCATCACTAGTCCCGCCGGCGTGCTGGAGATACCACTTTGCGGTCTTGCCCTCGGTGAAGGTAAGTGCGGTGACGTTATAGACCTGGCCGGTTATGAGAACAAAGCTCGGCCGCTTCGGAATAGTCAACTCATCTCCTCGACGCAATTCGATGTCTGCAGCTGTATTGGCCCAGCTATCAATGTCAGCGGTTATGTTGACGACCTGGCGGCCGCTCGACGGCTGGCTCTTCAGTTGCGATAAAACCTGGTCTTGCTGCGCCTGGATGAGCTTAAGTGTTGTTCCGGAATCCCCCGATCCCAGGTTTGGCGAAAGGCGCGCGGAGGCCGAACTGGTCTCTATCTGACGAATGAGCTCTTGCTTGCTCTTCTCTTCCAGTTGGCGCACCTGTTCCCGGACCAGCACCGCTCCAGTGGGATAGGCCGTATCGCGGAACCCTCCAGCCCGCCGAAGAACGGAACTAAGCCGCTCTCCTTCTTGAAACCCGTACGTCCCTGGAAATCTCACTTGTCCGACGATCGTTACCGATTCGCCAATCTCGTTCCAACCGGTGATCTGATGAATCGTTAATATGTCTCCAGGCTTGAGCGAAACATCCGCGCCTGGACTGCTTCCACTGACTGCTGCTCCAATTGGAACCGTCGCGAGTCTTCCGTCGATTCGGTTTCCGTCGACTATTCCGTAGCTCGTCAAATCGGCGCTAGTCAGAAGCGCATCACGCTTGAAACCGCCAGCCATGCGGACAAGCTGAGCGACCGTCATGTCCTTCGACAGCGGATAGGTCCCCGGCCTGAGCACCTCGCCCTGGATGCTGACCTTCGGCGCGTCAATCTGATAGCGACCAAAAATGCGAACGGTATCGTACGGTTGAAGATCTAGATTTGCATTACCGATGAGTACGTCGGGCACATCGAATTCAATGGTTTCGGCATGGAGATCTGGGGGAACAAGCCGAACGACTTCACCATGCGCGGCCGGCTCCGGTAGCATGTCGCGATAGCTGTGAAGCACATCGCTGAGGCGCATGCCGTCGGTGTAAGGTAAGCGGCCAGGACGGGCCACATGACCCTCCAGATAAATCGCTCGCTGACTGTACGGCAAGATGAGGCCGATGCGAATGCGATCACCGTCTTTCAGCTGGTAGGTTGCAACGGCATCGCCTCCGGTTGGAGAACTTCCATCGTCAGCGCCCTTCAACGTTATCGTCTCGCGTTGATGGTTGCTGTCTATGCGATCGATTCTGATATGGCCGAGCGAGGCCGAAGCAGTGACACCGCCGGCATCGCTGATCAAGGAACCAAGCGTTGCGTCACCAGACTTAACCTCGTAGATCGCAGGCCGCTTTACCGCACCGGAGATCGCCACCTGCGGGCCGGCCGGCGGCACGAGCAAAGTATCCCCACTTTCGAAGTGAGCGCTTCCGTTGCGGACACCGTGCAGCAGAAAGTCATACAAATCGACATCTTCGATCAGCTGTTGCCCCCGATAATGGCGTGCGACGCGGAGAGAACCCACGGATGTCGGTCCGCCAGCCGCATAAAGCGCACTCAATGGCGTTGCGAGTGAACTGATGTCATAGCCGCCGGGGCGTTGCACATCGCCGACAACATAGACGCGCACCGACCGCAAACGCGAGACTGTGACGGTCGCCTGTACATCTCGATACTGCCGTTTGAGCGCTTCCTCAATTAAGCTTTCTGCTCGTTGCAACGGGAGCCCGGCAACATCAAGGGATCCGGCATCGGGCAACAGAATGCGGCCATCCCGATCGACGACGCGGCTAATGCTCTGGGTCATCCCACCCCACATGTTGATCGTGAGGGTGTCCCCTGACCCGATAACATAGTCTGGGCCCAACGGCACATCGAGTGGAGTGTCGCGACCCGCACCTCCACGCGCCATCGCGGACATATTCCGGTTCACGAAGACCTCGGAACCGAACCGCTTCAACGAAGCCGACTGTTCAGGAATCTGCGTGTACAGATCCCGCATCGATTGAAGGTTGTAAGGTGTCGGCCGCCGAAGAACCTTCGGCACGTCAGTAGACGCATTCCCCGCCACACGTCCCCGCCTTTCCTCGCTAACCGTTGTGTTCCCCACAGAGTTCATGGATTGAATCGATGTCACGGCATTATCCGTTTGATCCGTCGGTGATGTCCCGGAATCAAGGCCAGAAGCCGCGGCAAGTCTGGCCGCGTCAGTCCCCCCGGACGAGTGCTGCCCGGGGAATGGCTCGCCATCCACGCTTCCATCGCTCACGTTTGCGCTCGTCGTAGGAAGATCGTTGGAGGATACATACCCACGCGCTCGCAAGAATGTTGTGATGTTTGTGCGCAAATCGGCATTCGTCGCAATCTGGTCATAGAGCATCTGGTCCGTAATGTTATTTGCGTCGACTTCCGTTCCCTGTTGTTGGAGACGATCAGCGACCTGAGACTTCAACTCAACGACGAGGTCCGGATTCTGCTGGAGGATATGAATAATCTGGTCGGAAGAAAGAGAGAGCGGAATTCCCCCGTTACCTGAAGTCATCGAGGAATTGCGATCCTGGTCGGTATCCGAAGATGCTCCGGAATCTGAAGGTGACAAGCCTGACAAAATTCCTGTCGAATCCGACGAGGTATCCCCTGTTCCAGTCTGCGCTGTACCTTGCGACGGAGCTGCGCCAGTCGGGATCTGACCATGCGCTCGTGCTGCAGGAAGGCACGTACATATTGTCAGCACCACCGCAATCAACACCGCCCAGAGCAGTCGATCGCAAATGGGTAACGTCTGCGAAGGATGACATTTCGCGGCACGGAAATAACGGGAGATGTTGGAGGAGTCAGGCATTGGGCTTCTCTCTTCACTCTCACCGTAAATAACCGAGACAGTCCGGGTGTCATGCGTCGGTCAACGAATTGTCATTGTCTTGTTAGAGTGCCGGAGAGGAAGGCTTTGTAGCGTCCAGGTGATCCCGACACACAAGGAAACCCCAGGCAGCACTGAGCAAACTAACGGACATCTCTATAAGTACGCAAAGGACGAGGCGTCTTTGTAACGGAATATTGCTTTCCGATGTATCCCGTCGTCGGCGCGTGCTGCACATATCTCAGGCTTCCATTGAAGTTCTTTGCCGCGGTATTCGTGAGCTGAATATCTACCACCGCGGCGGCGCCTAGGGCTTGGCGGACGATGGCTTCGGACATGCAATGCATCTTCATGTCCGCAGAACCAATCTTCAACAAGTTCTTGATCCTCGAGCGAATTCGTACCTGTTGACGAACCCTGAATAATAGCGACCTGGTATCATTGACGGCAAAAGAATCCTGCACGCCGAATACCAATACGCCATCGGGAGCAAGTACTCTTACAAATTCCCTTAAATACTCTGCAGCGAGGCGGCGCGGCAAATGCTGGAGAACAATGTTGCTATATATGAACGAAAAATTGCCATCGGCAAAGGGCAATTTCGTATCCGAGTTCGTAACGTATCGGCAGTGTGTGTGTTGATTGAGCAGCACGGCCCTTTGAATCATCTCCCCGGAAACATCAACACCGATACAAGAAGCAAACCGGCAGGCAATTGCCTGGGTCAGACGGCCGACCCCACACCCGAAGTCCAGAGCGACGCCGTTCGTCATCGGAGGACAGCCGATTCTCGCCAGGTGATCCATGACAGTTTGAATCTCGGCCTCGCCCGTCGCCATGAACTCGTCGATATCCCATCTACCGTTGACCTTGCTGGCATCGGTGAGAATGGCCCATAGGGCATCCCTTTCCGCAAGCGAATCCCAGTCGCGCATGGTCTCGTTCAGATCAGTACTAATCCCCATGGCGATTGTCCTTCAACATTTCCCTCACGGTCCACACTCGGTCTCAAATCGTTCCTGAAAGACTGTCATCTATTCGGAACTACGCTGAAGCGCACACCCTAGAATCCGGCGACGTGGCGATTCGAATTCCAAGTCGCTGCTACACGAAAAGCGATAGTGGCAACTTTAGTCGGCCTTCAATCACTGAGTTGTCACGTCAGCGTAAAGCGATTGTCACTGTCTTGTTGCTGCGGTCTCTCGGATTTATTTATGAATGAGCCGCCCATCATTTGTCCTCTTTCGAGGCCGCACCAAGCATAAGTTACCCACTTTAACTGAATGACAATCAATTGACACAACGCAGACTAGCGGGAGACACCCTAACCGAGGCGAATAGTTACTGTCGTGGATATGCCAGGATCACGACTCCAATTCCTCCTTTCACTATTTTCAAGGTCAAGAACGCTTTTCATCCTAACTTTGGTAGTGTTCTGTTCCTTTCGTTCGATGGCCGCCCAGAACACTCCTCTGCTCTCCGGCGGTATCGGATTCTTCTCGGCTACGACCGCAGGGCAAACAACATACCTTCCTATATTCGAGCCCCTGCTCGCCGCGCCCATTGGTCCGCGACTGCTTATAGAGTCCCGGGCGGTCCTGCTTGAATCCTTCGCACCAAACGGCAACGGTCTTCCGGGCTACAACCACTCCCATTTCATCGGTCTTACTTATCTCCAGGGCGACTATACCCTTTCACCCCACATCACAGTTGTGGGCGGTAGCTACCTAATCCCGTTCAACACCTACAACGATCGGCTCTCGCCAATCTGGATCGGGAATTTTCAACAGGGGCCTCTGATTGCGAACCTCGGCACAGAGAGTACCGGCACAGGTACCGGCGGAATGCTGAGCGGCTCCGCGATCTCACGCAGCAAATACTCTCTAAGTTACAACGCCTATTTTTCAAGCCGCGTAACTAATTCATACTTCCAGGCTAAGCGGTCCACGGGCGGCCGCGTCAGCCTTTTCATCCCCAACCACGGCCTCGAGGTTGGACTATCTTATAACCGACTGCTGCAGGGAGTTCAGGAGAATTTCTATGGAGCTCATGTGTGGTGGGAACCCGTGAACTCCGGATTCCAGCTTCGATCGGAGTTCGCTCGTGGACACCACGCACAAGGATATTGGGTTGAAACCGCGTACCGGACCCAGGCGTTCGGTGGGTTCGATAGCCTCATCGGGCGCATTGAACCTCTCTTTCGTATGCAGCAGACCTTCCGCCGGGACGACGTCGTGAGCGATGGACTCCCGCCGGTGAATACGCAGATCGCTGACTTCGGTCTGGACTATAACCTCCCCCACAACACGCGAATTCTCACCAGCTACTCTCGAGAGTTCGCCTCTACCGGCAATTACAACATCTGGCAGACGGGGATTGTCTACCGGTTTCTCACCCCGGCCTGGAAAGGAAAATGATCATGAATTCACAACGTAACCTCCTTTTCTTCGTACTGCTCAGCTCATCGGTTGCTCTCGCGCAGACGGCGACGCAGGCTCGACCACCCAGCACGCAACCAGACAAAGGCCATCCCGCCGTTCATGTCGAGCAAAAACATGAGGACGCAGGATCCCGCATCTTCCAGCAGAACTGCTCGCGTTGCCATAACACGCCAGAGGGATTTTCGCCCAGAATCTCTGGCACCGTCGTTCGCCACATGCGCGTAAGGGCCTCCCTCAGCATGCGCGACGAAGCCGAGTTGCTGCGCTTCCTCAACCCATAACCAAGCCTTGTCTTCGGCGGACACTAAGCCCTGTTGAGTTGCAATCAACAGGGCTTCTTTGTGCTTCGCAACGCCCACCTGCATGCTCAAGGAGAGTCCTCGCGTCGAGCCTGGCATCAGGGTCCACAGTCCAGGAAACTCTTGGCCTTCAACGGCTTCGGTGTAATTATCGCGGACGGCGGCCAACCCATTTATGCATTCGCCGACACAAGTAACAGCGCGCCTTCAGTCGATTCACAGCGCCAGGGCGACCGTTTCGATCTCAAACAATGAATGCGCCCGGATCGACTCTTCGGTTAGGCAGCCATGCTCAAGTCGAAACACCCGTTGAGCGAAATCACAACTTGGTGCACGATGCGTCACAAGCAGGATCGCTACGCCTGAAGCGCGCAAATTCGCGAGCACCTTTGACTCAGTCTTTTCATCCAAGGCCGATGTCGCCTCATCCAACAAGAGCAGGCTCGCGCCACCCACGATCGCCCGTGCGAGTCCCAACCTCTGACGTTGG
This sequence comes from Granulicella sp. L46, assembly GCF_009765785.1. Lineage (GTDB taxonomy): Bacteria > Acidobacteriota > Terriglobia > Terriglobales > Acidobacteriaceae > Granulicella. The sequence continues at coordinate 390,543 of NZ_LMUT01000016.1, read as the reverse complement.
CCACCTGAAAAAAGGATGCCATTGTCCCCGACTTCTGTATCCAGTCCAAATGGCTGCGCTGCCACAAATTCTTCCAGGTTGGCGGTAGCTAACGCATTCATGAGTTCTGCATCGCTCCTGACATCGCGTCCAAAAATCAAATTATTGCGTATCGAATCATCAAGCAAAATTACATCTTGCGGCACGTAAGCGACCGCCGTGCGATCAATACGTATCGCGCCAGAATCAGGATGTAAAACGCCTGCAAGGATACTCAAAAGCGAACTCTTTCCGCTTCCCGAGGTCCCCTGCAATAGCACCGTCTCGCCTCGCCGCAGGCATAGGCTCACACTCCGAAGGAGTGGCACTCCTTCGTGAAACGAAAAACTCACCTGCTCGAGTTCGGCAAGTACGTCGCCATTTGTCCTTTGAGCATCGGGTCGCGCTGTGCGGTGTATAGAGCATTCGTTCAGCTCCCCTGCGATAATCTGAACGTTCTTGTATGAACTCTCCATTTGACCCGCCATGAACGATATCTGGCTTATCAGGGGGAGCAGACGCCTCGAGAGTACAAAATAAAACATAAGAAGAGACAGTAGTTGACGCACATCTCCGTGACGAAGTTCTACAGCGATCACCACACACAGAAAGAGCAGCACCACTCCCTGGTCGGTGATGATACGTGCGACCTGGGGAAGAAAGGCTACGTTCTGATGGCTTATTGCTGCGGTTCGCGCCTGCGAGGCGATGCGCTTGGAAAAGAAATCCTCCACCCCATAGCTACGCAGCTCCTTTGCCGACGAAAACATGTCCGCCAGGCTCCGTTGAAGGGTGCGCAGCGCTTCTTCGCGTTCAGTTGCGGACCGTTGCAACTTTCTACGAATTAGAAATCGATGCACACCATAAAGCATTCCTGTCGTTAGACCAAGTCCACAGGCGGCTGAAGGACTTTGATATATGAGAGCCATCGTCATGCACGCGATGACGATAGAGCTGGCTGCTATCTCGATACCAAGATGGTAGAAATTGGAAGCTTCACGAGCCGTATGCATTGCATGGTTGAGAAGCTCGCTTCGATTTCGCTGGGCGAACTGCACCCACTGCATATCGTTATAGCCATGTGTCAGCCGCAGAAGAATATCGGTATAGATCTTTTGAATATGGCCTACAACAGAGCGTGTCGACGCGAGATCCAACAAAACTCTTAGGAGGAGGAGGGTTGCCGTGAGGAATGCTGCCGATAGAGTGGACTTCGGGGTCCACCACCCATGGTGTACAGGCGATGCGCCCTGCAACAATAGGAAAAGAAGATACATCGCACCCGCGAGCAACAGGTCGCAAAAACCTACAATTACTCTCTCTGCGATCAACAAAGGAAAAGTTAAACGTTCCTGCTTTCCCACAAGAGAAAGCGCTAACTTCAAACGCTCACCAATCGTAGGGCGCCAGCCAACGGACCGTTCTCCATCCAATGGATCCTTAGAACGTGCACGCGGCTGGGTTTCCATCACGATGAATCTACCAATCTTCCGCGGTCAAGTTGTCAGGTAGCTGTCGCCGAATTGTTAACGAATTGTAACCAGCGTGCACGGTGCCTGCGTCTGTCCATAGGGAGCTAAAATCCCGCGGTGGCCCAGACCGTGCACTCCCCTACATTCCATCTACCGATCACGCGCGTTTACATATTGCCGCCAGCGGTTAGACTCCCATAGATAGCGCAATCCCTCCACAAGATGAAACCGTAGTCGAAACAACGTGAAATCTGCTTGCCTGCGATACCGGACGAGACGCGCCGACAAACTCTCATTCGCCGAGGCTTGAGCGATAGCCGGCGGTAAGCGGGTGGGCAACAACGCATGGCTTAGTGACCGTTTTGCCGACAGGCCTGCACGTTCTAACTCCCGCTGAAGCACGAGATAAAGTTTGCTTCCGGGATGGCTGGCAAAGACCGACTGATGGCCATATCTTTCGACCCATAACCGGATCCGAATTGGTAGCGGGTCGCTTGTCCAACAGGTAAGCTCCTCCGGGGCAAAATCGCCCATCGTACGCGAGATCAAGAGTGTAATCACGCCCAGTCCTACGGTTGCCCGCAAGTTGCCTTCGGCAAGCGTCCGTAGCTCCTGCCAAAAAGCTGTGTCGTGATATCGCGTCAGAACGTGTCGGCGAAACTCGATCAGGTGGGCCGCACGCCAGAACTCTCCGCACACGTGCTTATAAAGATGCAGCCCCTGCCCCAGGAACAGGTCAACCGGGTGAAGAACCGGCATGTAGACGCCATGAAAACAGAGCTTCTCAGTGCGGACCAACAGTGAGTCCGACCCTCGATCATTCGTCTCCAGATGCAGCTCCACGCTGCGATGAAGTGTGGGCTTGTAGAGGTTTTTCAGCGAAGCCCTGCCGGGTGTACCCGCCTTGAACTCCCAGCTCCTGCCGCAGATGGCTTTTAGGCGAAAGCCTCTCGCCTCGAGAATCCTCCGCGCCTCAGGCGCGCTCCCCGCCGGGATCAGAAAGTCCAGATCCAGTTGCGAGCGCAGCTCAGGTTTAGGCACGGAGACTGGCCACAATGAGAATCCCTTTAGCACTGCATAGGAGAGACCGGCTTTTTGCAGACTGAGATGAATTGCGGTCGATTCCGCGATCATGCTGCTAGTGCGCTCAGTGCTGTCCACTAGATTCTGCTGCAAACGCGCCAACACCGCTGGTGGAAGCATCTCGCACCGTCCCAATTGCGTGACGCGGTCAAGGAAATACAGAGCCAATCCGCTAGTATCCAGCCACGTTAGCAGCGGTTGCCATCTCCTGCTGGGAAGTTTCTGCAGCCTCTCACACTCCGCAGGCATAGGGTCGCAAAAGGTCAACAAGATGGCCTCGCGAAGTTGCTGCACCCTGCTAAGAGAATAGTTCTTCGTGTTTGTATGAGAGCGCTGCATAGGCCCAACCTCGATTTTTGTGCAGCGTTTGAACGAAGTTGTCAAGACGGTGTCAGCGGATTGCCACGATGTTGTCGGGCGCGTCTATTCCTTAGATCGAAGACTCTCGATCTTTTCGATGGCCCACGACACCAGGTCAGCATCCGGCTCATCCGTTTTCAGCATCGTCCGCAATATCTCCAACGATTCTGTATCCCCCTGCCAGGCGACAATCCGAATCGCTCGCTCTCGAACTGAGGGCTTCTCGCTTCCGAGGGCCTTCCTCACGTCCGGCAGCACGGCTGGACCTGCCTGCACGAGAATCCACTCCGTGCGATCCGCCATCTGGCTGTCGCTCGATCCCAGCGCCTCGACGGCCGGCTGCGCATCGGCTCCAATCCTGTCCCACAGCTTAAATCCCGCCACCATGCTGTCAAACTGTGTGAATCCCTCACCCGGTTCGAACGCTAATTCCTCCAGCGCTTGGGTGGCTCCCGGCCCTTCCAACATGGAGAGCGCTTGCAGCATCTTCATCTGGCTGCGGAAACGGCCCGAAATCTCATCGATCTCTGGCTGCGTCAGCTCTGGCTTGCCGCGCCGCGCATAGTCCTCTCCCAGCTTCAACGAGGCCTTCATCTCCAACCGCATCTGCACTGGAATCGCCTTGACCGCAATTTCAGGCTGGTGCCGTGCCAACGCCAGTGCCGCCGCCCCGCGCACCGCCGCAGTCTCATTCGATAACAACGGCAACAGCGCCGCAGTAGGGACATCGCCCGGAGCACGCGACAGTGCCATCAACGCCTCCTGCAGCACGCGCGGATCCTTGTCCTGCAACAGCGCCAATAACATACTGGCAGGGGCGTGGAGAATCCCCAGGGCCCATGCCGCATTGGCCCGCACATCCTGATGTTCCGACTGCAGTGCCTCGGCAAACACCGACAGAGGTGGCTGTGGCCGCGCCGTTACGAGCGCTAGAGCCGCCGCACGCGAAACATTATCGTCGGCATCCAGCATCCAGCCGGCAAACTTCTCCTGCAGAGGAAACCCACGATACCTCGACAGCGCCAGAATGGCTTTCGCTCGCGAAGGATTTTGTCCGGAGCTGGCATCGACCCCTAATTCATGGATCTTCCGCTCGACCGGACGCCCCACCGCATCGGCACCCAGACGCGGATAGTCCACGTTGATTCCATCCACACCCGCAGCCACGGCGGCCTTCATAGCGGCCAGATCCAACTGATGTTCATTGGCGGAAAAATTCGCTACGACAGCTTTGCCCTCGTGGTGATATGCCTTTACCTGTTCAGCCGTCACTCCAGGCTGGACCCACGCCGTCCCGGTGCCTGCGTCGGTTGCCGCTGGATAAAGTTGCTTTACATCCGACCACTCGCCATTGAACTGAACACGCTCAAGCATACCCTCGCGCTGCAGTAGCTCCAGTACATCCGCGCCCATGCCCTTCGTCTTCATATCTACAACCAGCCGGATATCCATCTTGCGGGCCAGCCTCAGAGCATCTTCAAATCTGGCGACTCGCATCCTGGCAAACCGGTCGCCCATCCATCCGCCAAAATCGCGCAGCTCCAGATCGCCGGAATAAGTCGTCTCCGCTTCTCCGATGCCATCCGTCAGCCGTTCCAGAACGCCGTCATGGTTTAGTACCAGCTCCCCATCCAGCGTGCGCCGCACGTCGAGCTCCACCACGTTGCAGCCCAGCAAAGCCGCCTGTTCCAGCGACTCCAGCGTGTTCTCCGGAACATCCTGATTCGCAGTCCGATGACACAGGAGCTGCACCCCTCCCGGCTGCAATGCCCTGGCCTTTGAAACACTAGCAAACGTCATAACAAGAAGCACCACGCAGACTCGTTTCATCCCTCGACCTCGATCTCTCTAAGCGAGCCGACTTTGGTCTTTGGCTGCATCGGCACGCCGCGGTCCATAGACCCCACCAGCAACCAGAACAGCATCGCCACCACAAAGGCCATTGCCGCAATGCCCATCAACACATGCGGATATCCAAATCGAACGAACAAAATCCCCGCTCCCGCCGTCGCTCCCGATGCAACCACCGCATTGCAGAACAATGCACCCGAAGCCGCAGTGCTACGTTCTTCGTCCGGCACCCTGCTCATCAGAAGGTTGTACAGTCCTGGAGCGCTCATCCACTGCAATCCAGAGAAGCCGAGGTAAAGGCCTACTGCCACCTGCGGATTGTGCGTCGCGGCCAGGCATCCCAAGCTCACAGCCGTAGCGACCTGGGTCACAACGATCCCAGGAATCATGCCTAGACGCCGAAACAACACAGGCGTCAGCAGTCCAACACAAAATTGCACAACTTGGGCCAGGGAAAAAATAAGCCCGATGTGCGACATAGGAACGTGCAAGTTCTTCGACAGGTAGACATTGGCAAACGGCGTGAACGCCGCTATCACGGCTGCCCATAATGCCATTGCCGGCAGATAGCGTAGGAGGAAGGGATGTGGCATCCAGTTTTTTCGTTGACTCTCCTGCGGCGTTTGCTCCTCCTGCAGAGGCGCAGGCATCTTCAGACGCAGCACCGCCGCTAACCCCATCGCTGCAATGCCGCAGGCACTCAGCAGAATGATCTTCTTCACCTCGACTGGCTGCAGCACGAATCCGGCCATCTTTAGCCACTGCTGCAGGTATCCGCACACAATACCGCCAAGCGTGGCAGTACCAATGCTCACGGAGAAGATCAGGCTGAAGGCCGAGGCGCGATTTTCTTCGGTCGTAAGCCGCGCCAGCGCCGGAAGAAAACATACGCCCCATTGGCACATGGCTAATCCGCTCAGAAATGCCAGAATAAGCTGTGCGTTCTCCCACACGATCACCACCCGCAAAGCACAGAGCACCGTGGAAGCGATAAAACAGACGATCATGAGCGGGCGGATCCCGAACTTCCGTCCCAGCAGACCCGCAGGAAGCGTCCCCACCACGGAACCCAGCGTCATCGCCCCACCGATCAACCCCATCATCCGTTCGTTGAAGTGAAGGTCCAGTAGGTAAAGATTAAAGAGAAAGACATAGATCGCAAACCCAAAATCGAAAAAGAATGCGGCCGTGAAAAATATCCAAAAACCACGGCTCAGATTCTTCTCCTGCAACCACGCTCCAGGGCTCTTCCAGATAGGTGTTCCCTTCCCGGCGCCTGCTTGAGCTAGCGGCGGTTCCACTATCTTCCCTCCCGGACCAACCGTTGCAAACGCTCGATGCCCCAGTCCAGCTCGGTATAACGAAGCTCAAAGATCTCGGCTTCGAGTAAGCGCTCGATTGTCTCGTTGTGCTTCTCACGCATCTCCGGCATCCCATAAAACACCTGCTGTATGGCGTACCTGGCCACGTCCAAGCGGTAGGGCCTAAGCTCCTGCGGACCGCCTGAGTGCCTGTTTACAAACACGATGTAATCCACCTGCGCGTTCTGCACGCACTGCAGATGCGACATCGGTGCTGTCTGGAGCTCGATAGAAGGCTTTCCCGTAGCGCGCGGCGTGATCTCGAGTCCCCTCAATTCCGGAAACAACTCCGCAGTTGGCGGACGAAAACGTACACGATGGCAATCGCCTGTCACCATGCGGTCTTCTCGATCGTTGATCACGAAAGCTCCATCATCCGTAATATACGTCCATCCAGCTCGAGCGCACGCGTAAGAGAGAGTCGACTTGCCCGCACCCGAATCACCGCACAGCAGCACCCCACTCCCATCCAGCGCGACGCATCCCGCGTGCACCGGCGTCGTGAACCGCGTCGCTACGTGTGTAGCTGGGGTGCCTAGAAGAAAATAGCCTGCGTAAAGCCTGTTTTGGAGTGCCGCTCGTGAGATCGTGATTTGCGACCTGCTTCGTTGCAGATCGTTGACACAGTAATTGTCTCCATCCGCAACCACGATATGCAGCGGCGTCATGAATCGGTAGGTCGGCATCGGCGGGCACTCCATCGAGCTGCACTCAACCACATGAACGTCCACAAGGATAGGCTCCGTGTCGTACTGTTCCTCGAACTTCCCCCAGAGGTCGTCCATGATCTCTAACACCTCGGCGCAGTTCGTACTCACCTCGGCAGGAAAACCAAAGGGGTAAAACATCTTCTTCAGCGAAAGCGCGGGAGCGTCAACCTCGTGCCTGGAAAAATCCAGGGATTGCTTTGCCTCGCACGCCGCTTCAATTTCTCGAATCGTCATCATCGTCATTTGCAGTTGAAACGACCGGGACGGTGCAGAAGCCTGCTCCGTCCCGCTCAATCCTCTCTAGTTAGAACTGATACTTTGCCGCGAATTGGATAATGCGCGGATTGGTTAATGTCGAGGTAATCTTCCCGAAAGTAGAACTGGCAACTGGGTTCACCTGTGTGGCGTCCGTATAACCCAGGCTTGTATTCGGATTGGCGAACTGGGGCGTGTTCGTCAGGTTAAAGGCCTCTGCTCGGAATACGAAGGCGCTCCCGCCTTTGATCGGGAATCGGCGTTCAATTGCCATGTCTATATTGTGTTGTCCTGGGCCGCGCACAATACCTACGCCGCTGTTGCCGAAGTCCTGATCGGCAAGACTCGTCCCGTTCGGTGCCTCGGGAGCTCGCGTAAATGCAGTCGCGTCGAGATACGTATTCTGCACACGGGAGAACAACGACCCGTGTGTCGATGGATTACTACCCGTCCGCTCGGCTCTTACCTCTCCTCCCAACAGTGCATAGACGGAACCTGCGTTGCCGTCGAAAACGCTTAGAGGAATACCCGACTGGAATACGCCAATCCCCGAAAAAACCCAGTCGTTGAGCAGATAGCGGGTGGCTGTCGGTCCTTTATGGAGCTTAGGGGTCTGCCACGTGAAGTTGAACACGACCCGCTGGTCGCGGTCGTCCCCAGCCAAACCGTACGATGTCAGAAGATTGCGTTGATTGTCCGTTGGTAACTGGAGTTCGAAGACATCAGTTCCAGTCTCATTGGCTACCTGGTCCAGGTTTTTCGACCACGTATAGCTACCCTGGAACTGGAATCCATGTTGCATGTGTCGGGTGACGCTCACCTGCAATGCGTTATAGTTCGCGACGAAGACCGAGTCCGTAAACAACGAGCCCTCACTCACGCCTTGAATCGGCATACGCAGTGCGGCATTCGCAATGGAGTTGTTCGTCTGGCCGTTCACCGGGTTCTCGGGACTGGCCAGAGAAGCTTGATCGAACTCAATCTGCCCCGATCGGTGGTTCGAATTCGTCCCCACATATCCCACTTGAAGCACGTAACTGTGTCCCAACGCGTACTGCACATTCAGGTTGTACTCGGTGGTTCTGCCATCGAGCATGTTCGGGTTCGTTCCCTCGATAAACGGGGTCGACGTTGGTGTGCGGGGCGTGAAAACGGGATAGCTGGAGTTGGGCAGCACGTGAGGAACAAATGGATTCTGCAACGTAGCCGCCGCACTCTGGCTTCCTGAAAGAATCTGTAACGACGCAAATGGCGGCTGCGTCAGAGTCTGTTCCGCAAGATTGCCTGAGTGCTCGTCATAGTACAGGCCAACTCCTCCACGGACTACCAGCACCGGCTTGTCCGTCATCTGCCACACAAATCCAAATCGAGGCGAGACGTCTCCAAGCGGTGTCTTATAAAGTCCCGAGAACGATGTCTTCTCCACACCCGCAGGCACCGCTCCTGTAAAGTTCGCCGGCATAGTAAATCCGCTGAAAGTGCCCGCTTCTGGGACTAGCCCCGTAGAGGCAATATTCGCATTGAAGTTTGCTAGCCGTCCGTCTGTTTCTATCGGAGCGCTGAAGATCTCGTAACGCAAGCCTGCATTAATCGTCAGCCGCCTTGTGAGCTTGATATCGTCCTGCGCAAAGCCGCCAAAATCTGTATAACGTTCGTTTCTGCGGAAGATGCCTCCACCGGCCGTAGAGCTCGTCACATTGCTCAGTCCTGAAGGGCTGCCATTCTGCTCTGCGCTCTGTCCAACCAGAAAATCGCTGAAGGTCGCAATCTGCAGTAACCCATCCGTCTCCACCGGCTGGTCTTCGTCCACTTCGTGCCGCTTCACTTCCACACCAAATCGTGCGTTATGCCGGCCACGCGTCCATGAAAAGGTGTCCTGGTAGATGAAGGAATTTGTAACCTGCCACTGCGAGGGCGTGCCGGCGTCGCCAATCATCAGTCCGCCAGCCCAGATGCCTGGGGCGTTGGAATCGGGCCCCACCATACCCGTCGGCGTATCAATTCCAATGGCTTCCGCAGTAAGCGGGTTCACGATGCTCGAAGTACCATCGAAGCGCATGTAACCAAATCGCGCGATATTCAATAAATTCGAGTTGAAGACGTGGGTATCCGCCAGCACAAACATTGTGTTACGTGCCAGTTGCTGTCCACCCCAACCCGGAACATCCGCAGAATTCGGTTCAAACGCCTGTGACTGGGTCGCACGTGAATAGAAAAAGCGTCCGGCCAGCGTGTTCTTCTGGCTCAGCATCTGATCGCCGTTGATCGAAAACTGATCCTCACGGAAGCGCCCCGGAATAGAAAACGTCGACTGCCCCATAGGCAGTTGGTCCGAAGCATCCGGGCCCGTATTCGGCAATGCTATCTGGGGGTTCGGTACAGCCAATTGCCCACTGGGAAGCTTCGCGTTCAGGACCGCAAGCGCTACCGGATTAATATTCGATCCATCGCACGCAACCTGCGTACCACCGGCTAGTGTCAGATAACCCGATGCGGGTTGCCCCATGTCATTCAAATGGTCTGCGGGACAGAACAAAGCACCCAGTGCCGCCGCCGACCTATCAGAGGTGAGAAGCGGGTAGATAGCCGTTACCTTCGACCCTGGGCTCAGGCCATTGACTTCGGTCAAGCCTTCGTAGCCAACGAAGAAAAATGTCTTGTCTCGTACGATGGGGCCACCAACCGTCCCTCCAAACTGATTGTGCTTCAGCTCCGATCTGGGCTGTCCAGCCTGCTTCAGGAAGAAGTCATTCGCATTGAAGATGTTGTTGCGTACAAACTCCCAGGCGCTGCCGTGGAATCGATCGGAGCCGCTCTTGCTCACCATATCGACATTCGCCCCGGTGCCGCGCCCGTACGCAGCGTCGAAGTTTGCGGTTTGTACTTGAAACTCCTCGATCACATCTGGTGCAGGAATCGCCACGCCAACTTCTGAGGTGTTCGCAATGGCAAACGAGTTCTCCACAAGGTTGTTGGCATCCACACCATTGAATTGAAAATTGTTCGCCGTCGGAGTCGCGCCATCCGATGCAACATTCTGCGATCCGGTTCCCATCAGTGTCGCGTTCGGCAGGTCTACAACCACGCCTGGCGACAACCCGAGAATCTGCGTGAAATTGCGATTGGAAAGCGGCAGTCCCTGTATAGCGGTTTCGTTGACCAGGCCGCCGAGTGTTGAGCTCTCCAGCTCAGCCACCTCCGCATCGTTCGCAACCTGCACGCTCGCACTCGCCGTAGCAATCGTCAGGGACACGTTCAGCGACGTCGTCTCGCTCACTGTGACCTCAATTGCTCGCGAAGTATGAGGTGCAAACCCAACAGACGTCACCATGACTGAGTAGTAGCCTGGCTGTAGCAGCTGCACGCGGTAGAACCCCTCGGCGGTTGTCGTTACCTTCCGAGCCGCGTGCGTTGCCTCATTCGAAACCAGAATCTCAGCATTTTGTACGACTCGGCCTGCCGGGTCGTACACAAGACCTGAGATTGCGCCTGTGCCGGGTGTCTGGCCAAGAACAGTTCCCATCAGCAGTAGAAAACATATTGAAAACTTAGCGAGATGATTGGAATGCTTCACGTATACCTTTTGATTGGAAATTTTCGTTGTCCATCAAAGTCTACGGACGGTTGAACGCGCGCTTGTCACCGCCTTGTCCACACTTTGTCACTCTTTCTACACGAGATCCAGAGGGCATGACACGTAAAAAGGGTACGAATAGATCAATTGGGGTCTCGGTTGAGCATTCGACGTGGCGTGGTATATCAACGTGTAGTCGATGTTAATACCGAAGGTTCCGCACGGATTTTCGACTCACACCGGAATTGCTCCAAAGCCCGAAATCGACAAAGCACCGCGCCACGTTCTTGGGGCCAATGACTGGATAATCGCAATCCCCATCAGGCCAGGCAGGCTTCCCCGCTCATATACGGGGGCTGCTGTGAGCTTGAGCGGGCCACGGTTGCTGCCACCTTGGGACACACACCTTCCGCTTGTGGCTGGCCGCCTGGGCACCACCGTAGCCGTGCAACAGAAGGTGATGTGCCACATCAGAACCACGATGAATATTTACGGCGACGTTGCACCTAACGAGATGACGGACCGCGAGAGCTCAAGGCCGCATATATCGTTCATTATAAGCGACTTGCTAAGGAACCACTCGCTGTGACCATGCATTGCAACGCGGAAACCGCCCTTGGCCGCCGCGCCGCTCCAGACGCCCTCCGTATGCCTACAAACGCACCGAATGAATCCTGGCCGGCCATTCCAAGGTCGAGTCATCGCCACAATCAAGGCGGCATTCGAGAGGAAAGAATTGCCCGCTCTTGAGCCGGGTGCCGTGTCCTACATGGTGGCGAATCCGTCCTATCTTACCGATAACGACGGCCACAATGGCCCTCACCTCATGTTCTACGCACCAACCAGGAACAGCGCAGCCTGGAGTGCGAATCTCCCCGATTCCCTGGTTATCGGGGGGATTTCTAGTATTTGTCCGACCAGCCGTATTCTCAGCTCCAAAACTTTCCGTCCATAGCCGTATTCTTGGTGGGCGTGGACAAATGGTCCGATGACACACGCCTTGGTTATAGCTCGCGACTAGATTTCTAATGGGTTTGGAGTGGGCATATGAGATGAGTGTTTGTTCTTTCTCATCCGGACATTAGGGGTGTACTCGGAGTGAAGCAAGTTGTTAGGTTGGAAGCGCTTTTTATCTTCTTTATGTTCTTTGTGGGTGTGAGCCGTACCCAGAGCATCGGGGAGCAGCCGTATGTCGCATTCACTGCCAACTCTCCAGGTTTTCCGATTGTCAGCCATGGGAAAGCGACACCGATTCTAGTCAGCAAGGACGACTGGCCTGGCGTGGTGCGGGTTGCGGGGGACCTTCGCGACGATATTCAACGCGTTTCAGGAGAAACTCCGGTCGTTCTCAACGCGGTGGGCGATGCGGGTAAGACCACCCCGATCATCCTGGGCACTATCGGCCATAGCCCGTTGATCGACGATCTCATTCGCCGCCACAAGCTGGACGCCTCCGGCGTTGCGGGCCACTGGGAATCTGCAGTAACCACTATCGTAGGGAATCCATTTCCCGGTATAAGCCGCGCGCTCGTTCTCGCTGGAGCAGACAAGCGCGGCACCATCTACGCCACGTATGATCTCTCCGAACAAATCGGGGTTTCGCCCTGGTATTGGTGGGCAGACGTCCGCATTCCGCACCACGACACCTTGATCGTCAATCCCGGTAGACACCTGCAACCTGAGCCTGCGGTGAAATACCGCGGCATCTTCCTCAATGACGAGGCGCCTGCGCTGTCCGGGTGGACAAGTGAAAAGTTCGGCGGGATGAATTCCAAGTTTTACACGAAGGTGTTTGAGCTTCTACTGAGGCTCAAGGCGAATTTCCTTTGGCCGGCGATGTGGAACAACGCCTTCGCTACGGATGATCCCGAGAACACTCGGCTCGCGGATGAATATGGCATCGTGATGGGTACATCGCATGAAGAACCGATGATGCGCGCCGAGAAAGAATGGACTCAGAATCCGAATCATGGTCCCTGGAACTATTCAACCAATTCAAAACAGATTGACGAATATTGGCGCGAGGGAATGATCCGCAATAAGAACTATGAGCAGATCGTGACCGTCGGGATGCGTGGTTTGGGCGACACTCCGATGTCCGCCGCGGCGGGCAGTCAGCAGCTCGAAACCATCGTCACCAAACAGCGCGAGATCCTGAAAGAGACAGTGAATTCGGATATCACAAAGGTCCCCCAGCTCTGGGCACTGTATAAGGAGGTGCAGGATTACTACGAGAAAGGCATGCGGGTGCCCGACGATGTAACCCTGCTCTGGTCGGACGATAACTGGGGCGACCTGCGCCGTGTCCCAACGTCAGAGGAGAGAAAGCGTTCGGGTGGGACCGGTATCTACTATCACTTCGATTATGTGGGAGGGCCTCGCTCCTACAAATGGCTTAACACCAACTATGTTCCCAAGATCTGGGAGCAGATGCACATCGCGCTAACCTACGGTGCGGATCGCATCTGGATTGTGAATGTCGGGGATCTGAAACCGATGGAATTCCCCATCGAGTTCTTTCTCGACTATGCCCGCACACCGGCACGCTGGAATCAGGACAACCTGCATCAATTTACCGTGGATTGGGCTAAGCGCGAATTTGGTTCAGATCATGCCGAGGATATTGCTTCCATCGTCGAGGGATACACTCGCCTGAACAGCGCCCGTAAACCCGAACTACTGGATCCGAACACATTCTCCATCACGAACTACAACGAGGCCGATCGTGTGGCGGCCGAGTGGAATGGTCTGATCCAGCGAACCGACGCTCTCGCGAAGGAACTGCCCGCCGACGAACAGGCAAGCTTTTTCGAATTGGTCAAATACCCGGTGGATGCCAGCGGCAATGTCGCGCTCATGTACATCGCTGCCGGCCGCAATGCCTTCAGCTCACGCCTGGGCGATATGAAGACCAACGAGTACAAGTCCGAGGTAGAGCGTCGCTTCACTTTGGACAAGCAGCTAACCGACGAATACAACCATCAACTCCTGGGTGGAAAGTGGGACCACATGATGGATCAAACCCACATCGGCTACACGTACTGGAACGAGCCTCCCGCCAACGCCATGCCCGCTGTCACTGAGCTTCAGCCGGGGGGTCACGAATTGCACATCACTCCGAACGAACCTTCCAGCCGTTTACTCGGATTCCTGCACAACGCTCAACTGGTCCAGGCTTCCGGTCAGCCGCCGCCCGATGACTTCAAAGGCTTCGTCGAGCAGGACAACGTCGTGGCCATAGAAGCAGCCGACACATCCGCGCGCACTGGCGGAGCTCTCAACTCCGCGGAAGCGCACTGGGTAGATCTGCCAGCTTACGGCGAGGGCAAGTCCGCTATGACTGTATTTCCTGTCGATGCGTCGAGTGATATCCACTCACCCGCGAGCCTGAGCTACAGCGTGTACCTATATGACACGAAAGACCTCACGCTGCACTTGCGTTTAGCCCCGACCCTGAACTTCGTTCCGGGTCGCGGGCTTCGCGTGGCCATCTCCTTCGACGATGGACCGCGCCAAGTGATCGACACCCTGGAGCACAACACCAATCTTGACTGGGACATTGCTGTCAGCGACGACGCCAGAAATGTCGAGGTCCCACTCCCGATCTCGGAGCCCGGCGAGCATACGCTGCATATTTGGGCGGTAGACCCTGCCGTCGTCCTGGAGAGCGTAATCATCGCGCACGGCCAACTCAGACCCAGCTACTTTGGGCCCCCCGAAAGCCCACACGATGCTGTCGCTGCGGCGGCGTTCAGCCAACGTTGAGCTCTTAACGTGTCCATACGTTCCTTCCTGGTGCTTGAAAAACGGCGTCTTCCAAAGCTACCTGCCCGAAGTTCCCGCAAAGTCTGGCGATCTCAACGGGTCGATGCAACGCTGGCTTGGAGTTTACTAGCAGGAGCTTCAAAGCCCAAAGTTTTCCTCGGGCGTTGATTGAGTTGCAGTGCCACTTTGTCGAGGTGGGCCTGGAAGTAGCCGGACAAGTAGGTTTTCTTGAGGAAGTACTGTCGCAGTAGCCCGTTGATGTTTCGTTTGTACCGCGCTGCCAGGGGCTCTGCGGATCGCAAAAGTAGACGTTCACCTTCGTAGCTATGGTGAAGCTTTTGTGTTTGGCCATCTCCAGTCCGCGGTCCCAGGTCAGCGAGCGCCGCAAAGACGCGGGGAGTTCACGAACCTGCCGGCTCAGCGCGGCGACGACGGTTGCTGTATCTTTGCTCTGCGTTTTAACCAGGATGACAAAACGCGAATGTCGTTCCACCAAGACGTCAGCGCTAATAGCCGCGGGCCGCTTTCACGCTCCGATCGCTGCAATCTATCCACTGTCGGCCATCAAGGAAGCTGTAGCGCACACGCTCCGTGGAGGGAAAGTCCTCCTCGAAGTTAGCCCGCGACTTTGTTGAGCGGTCCGGACACACACTGTGTTATCGCCCGAAAATAACATGGTGAACGCAATGTAGGTGACGAGCGATGACCTCAAACACTGTCGAACAACAGGCCTGTTTCGATCTCAATGCCGACATCAATGAGACGGAAGGGCCACCTAAAGCACTGTTCTCTTCGCGTCTTCGTAGGCGCGAAACTCGGTACAATAATGTCCTCGGCCACGCTACCTCGAGGACCTTGGTTCGGCCGTGATGCCGAGGCCGCCGCTGCCAATTCATTCTCAACCGTAATCAGAGTCCGGTATTGAGTTGATCAAGACGTTCTTCCTTTGGATCAGCCGGGAGCTATTCCTCTCCGCAGATAACAGCCTCCGATTTGTACCCGTGTTCACCGCTTGAGGGCGAGGTAACCATCCCGTCGAGTTCGTCGATGCCAGACTCTATTCCCCGGAAGGAACCGACGATCCTCTCATCGGAGAGAGCAGGCGCTACGGCAATCAGATCATTTAAAGGTAACAATCTATTCTTCGTAAGACTCAGTGTGAATACCGTTCTCTCTCGATTCGATTCTTCGAGGCAGACGCTACCGCCGTGTTCTTCAGCTATTCGACGAGCAAAGGTGAGTCCCAAGCCTGTTCCGTTGGGTTTTCCTGCCGTCACGAACGGATCGAACAACGTCCTTCGGACCGAGACAGGTATGCCAGGGCCATTGTCTAGAATTGTGAGGTAGATCCGTTCATCGACTTCCGTAAAATGGACCTTCACCTCAGGCACGTGAGTCGAGCATGCCGCAGCTTGGCAGGCATTGAGCAGCAAGTTGTATATGGCACTTTCAAGGTTCCTCGCATCGATGTCTGCTTCCGTCGGCGGGAACTTGCCGACTATGATGGACACGTTCCGCCCGTCTGGATGAAACTTCACTGCCGCAACGGCTTTCTCAACAACCTGGGAAACACGTACACGGACAAGCGGGCTTTTCCGTCCGCTACTACCGAATTGCAGCAATGATTCAATACGCTCTGTCATCGCGAGCACCGCTTCTTGAATTTCGAGCAGCAGCTCAGCCCGTACGCACGCACATATATCGTCGCGCTCGAGGAACTCGGCGTTCGCATAGATGGCCGTGAGCGAGTGGCGCATATCGTGGGATATCGAGCATGCCATCCTGCCGATTGTCGACATCCTCTCTGTCTCTATTAGTTGACGTGACGCAGGCCGCTGCGGCTCCTTTCGCAGATCCAGATCAACGCACTTATCAAACATAAGGATATTGCCTCGGCCTGAACTCTCTGTTTTCCCAGGGTGTGTACTCACCGTTTCTCCTTGTGATTTGGAGACATAGATCGAATGACTGGCGCCTGCGACTTCGAGGGTGTGGTTCCCGGCTCGTGCGGCATACCATCGTTCGAGACCAGGAGTTGATGGTTCTATCTGTCTTTTCTTTCACTTCTTTGAAATTGTTGACTGCGTCGAATACCTGCAATCGTGCTATACGGTGGCCAGCTCAGCAGGACGATCGGCTACAAGCACTCTTGCAATCGCACCCATGGCTGGGCCGCCATGAAATTCGCAGATCTTTGTACCTATTCATGGTGCGTCCGAAACTAAAGGCCACCTATGCGTCATAACAAACTGCCGATACGGAGAGAGGCGGAACTGAGCTAAGACGGTCAATCTCATCCATGACAAGCCCTTGCACCTCAGATGGAGATACACCGAGAAACTTCGCAACTTCTGTTTCAGACGAACGGATGATCAATCTCAGTATGAATGCCAGGCGGGGGAGATCGGGCAAGCTACCAGTCGAACTCGGCTGAAAAAACTGGTTCTCATCTTCCTCTCTTCGCGCGTCTGACAGTACAGCAATCGATTGGGTGATGAGAACGTCTCGAGCCTGACTGTAAGTGAGTGTTGGCATGGAAGATTCAAATGCAGTCATATCGAGCTTCACTATCGTGCGCGCGAATGTATCTTCGACGAGCTTGCCATCTGCTACGAGATACCATGCCAGCATCGCGAACTCATCCAGATGCTCGAGCAGTAAGAAGCACCATGATGCGCTTTTCGGTGATGGGGCAAATGATACAGATGTGAATGAAGTTGCCATGGTTGTTACTCCTAGCTTCGTAAGGGGGAGGGCTGAAATCTAATTAACTGCGGGGGCGTCATGCAGCATGGCCTTCCGAACTGCTGGCCGCCTCCGCAGCACCGCGGTCTGCTCTTGGTTTTGAGCAGCCGAACCGCTCGAACACGTCGTTCATCGTATCCTGCACCCGGGTGTTAGGGCGATGCAGTTTGCGGGTTGCCTTCGCTATCAGCCGAGCGAGTAAATAGCGATTCGGTTCATAGCCGAGAGCCATAAATGTTAAGTCAGCACGCATTGTGTTCCTCCGGAAGCCCAATCTTAGTTGTAGACGTTAACTTTAGGATTGATGATCTGCAGTGTGACGATGGCAGCTGTTTTTGAGGCGCACCCTTAGGTGTAGGTACGACTAGCGATCTCTGTCGCTGCGCCTGATCTCGACTTGGATTGGTTCGTTCCTTGAGCCACGACCGCACGCTGAACGCGAATACGCCAATGCAAAACAGCTTCGCGGAATTAAAGCCAAGCTGTGATGTTCGCAATGCAATTACACAGACGATCAAGCTGTTGGCTATTGCGACGGGGAATCCGATCCAAGATTTTCGCGCGAGCAGTATTGTCGCTAGGATGGTGAAGAGACAAGAAAGATAATCCAAATGGAACATCACGAAAACTGAACCTCCAATTGAAGCTTCATCCGATTCAGAGAACCGACGATTCGCAATTCTCTGATTCGTCTTCCGTGCTCGATACTGCTAAAGTGACTATGAAGGAAGACTCGGACGATTGCATCCCGCGAAGGAAGGTATTTTCAACGCTGGCGACGGATGGGTATCGGATACCACTATTTAGGGATTTGATTCCTAGGCATGGGGACCACTGGTTGCGTTCAATCTCGATGAAGTTCGGAAATTTCCTGAGGATCATCGACGAGTCAAACGCGGCGATCAGGGATGATGATTTCGCGACGACCGAAGAGATGCGCATCAAATGAAAAAGCTCCCGGGCCAAGTAAGACAAGCGCGCCAGATATCGCAGCCAGATTGAATGCAGTTAGCGCACTGATGTGGTTGTTCGCTTCAGTCATCAAAGACGGCGAAACGCCTATCAGGAGATAACTAATCGTTGCCACTGCACTTGCAGCGGGTGTGAGGAAGCCGACGAAAATTGCCGCTCCAACAGCCATTGCGAGCGATCCAATGACCCAAGCGCAAATCGCATGACTGTTGGGTCCAGCGAACGCGTCAATTGCGCAAACGATTGCATTGACGGCAACGGTAAGCCGCAGAAAGATGAGGCCGATGCCTGGCCAACCCTCAGGGAAGCTGGAAAAGAGCCTTTGCATCCGGTGCCTCCTCAGGCACAAAGATGCGCCAATAGGAGGCTAGCTTCTTTCTCTGCGAATTGAACCCCCAGAAGGAGTGCTTTATCTGTACCACTTGGAAATTCCAGGGCACTCGGAAGTGTGGGTAAAACTAGAGATGTATGATCCCGCGCCTAATTCCGACAGCGACGGCCTCGGTGCGGTCGTTTGCGCCAAGTTTTTCCATGATGTGCTTGATATGTCCCTTCACCGTTTCTTCAGAAATGAAAAGGAGCGCTGCGATGTCGCTGTTGCGATTTCCCCCTGCGACCTTCTGAAGGATCTCAACCTCTCGCTTGCTCAACGTTTCATCCCCAATATGCTCGATGAGCTGAACTGCGACCTCGGGGGGGATTTGTTTCTTCCCGGCGTGCACTTTGCGGATCATATCAACGAGTTGCTTTCGGGGCATGCTTTTGAGCATGTAACCTTGCGCTCCCGCCGCTAGCGCGCGCTGAATCTCGGCGTCTCCTTCAAACGTCGTTAGCATGATCACCCGGGCATCTGCAGACTCTGTGCGAATGGCAAGCAATGCGTCGATGCCCCCCATATCCGGCATCCGGACATCCATGAGTATCACGTCGGGCTGATGTTCACGAAATCCTTGAATGGCTTCGTATCCAGTTGATGCCTCTCCAACCAATTGCATGTCGGATTCATTCCTGATGACGGCCGCAATGCCTTCTCTCATTAGAGGATGGTCGTCAACGCAGAAGACTCGAATCCTTGGGGTAGTGCTCATTTATGTACTCGCTTCGCTTTGTCATGCTCCGGTGTCTCTAGCCTCTCCCGGCTGAGCCAACGAAACCACTGCACTATCGGGCCATTCGAACCTTTTTGGAATGCGATCGTGCCGGGAACCGTTAACTCTATTTCAGTTCCCGCGCCAATGCGGCTTCGAAGTCTTAGATTAGCGCCAATTCTTTCGGAGCGCTCTCGGATGCCGACGAGTCCCCAGTGCCCCTCACGGCCTGAATGCAGCACTTGAGGGTCGATTCCACGGCCATCGTCTCGCACCAACACTTTAAGATGTCTGCTCGCATATTCCACTTCGACTTCGATACGGTTCG
Organism: Granulicella sp. L46; assembly: GCF_009765785.1. Classification (GTDB taxonomy): domain Bacteria; phylum Acidobacteriota; class Terriglobia; order Terriglobales; family Acidobacteriaceae; genus Granulicella. The sequence continues at coordinate 370,961 of NZ_LMUT01000016.1, read as the reverse complement.
CCTGTGCATGCATAAATGCATTCAATAAAGCCTCGCGGCCAATGCGATAGACTTCATCTCGGATCAGCGGCCGCAATGGACGCGTAACACTATCCGCGATAACGCGGAAATCAGTTTTGTCATCGAGGGGTAATTCCTGTCGCAGTCGCGAGAAGGCGGTCTCAAGGTTTTGGTTGCCCGAATCCGTGGTGCGCAACCCGCGCAGCGCATTTCTACCTTCTTCAGTGACTGTACTCATCAATTGCAGGACCCGTCTCAAGAGAGGTTTAGTGGGAGAGTCCTCCGGGAGTTGGTCTTCCGCTACATCAAGCTGGAGAGAGGCGCTCAGAACACCTTGCAGCAGCGTGTCATGCAATTCCTGCGCAATGCGTGTACGCTCGGCGAGCCGCTCTTGGAAGCCAACATTCAATCGTTTCGTCAATTGGTGAATGCGCAAGCGATAAATGGCGAGGATCGTCAAGCAACACACTGCAAGACAAGCCACTCGAAACCACCACGTTTGCCAGAACGCAGGTTCAATCACGAAAGGGACAGAAGCCTCCGGACCATTCCAAAGTCCGACACTGTTGGAGGCAACAATGCGAAAGAGATAGGTTCCAGGGCCCAGGTTTTTATAGACAACCTGCCTTGACGCAACGATATCGCTCCAGCCTTGATCGGAACCATCGAGCTTGTAGCGAAAACGGATGCGTTCTCGTGCAGCCAAGTTAATATTGTTGTAATTCAAGGTAATGCTCTGAATTCCAGAGGGAATCTTGATGGGGTTCTGCGCATTAACCCGATTGCCTCCAACGGACATAGATTCGATTCGCACTGCGACCGGGATCGAACTTCTGGAGATGACGATGGGATCGGCCATGGACAATCCCGACTTAAGTGAGATCCAGATGCGTCCTTCAGGATCAGCAACTACGGTGCGGTCCCGACTCACGCCTTCCACCCCTTGGAGGCCGTCGTCGATTCCATAGCTTTGCACATCGGTATCAGAGAGCAGTCCGCTCAAAAGCCCGTCCCTGTTGACGCGAAGTACGTGATCCGAGGTGGTGAACCATAGAGAACCCATCCCGTCTTCCGCAACTCCGAAGATCTGCTCCCGTAACGCTTCAGGCAACCTCGCTGGAACTTTGATCTTTCCGGAGGATATGTACGCCAGACCGCCGGGAGTTACGATCCACACCACGTGCTTTGTGTCTTCAAAGATTGTTCTTACTACTGACGATGGTAGGCCGTCGTTAGCCGTGTAAATCGTCCAATGCCGATTTGCGTACGAAGCTAAACCGCTGGGGGTAGCCAACCATGTTGTCCCATCGAAGCCTTCGACTATGGAATTGACAGCATTTGAGGGGAGTCCACTGGAGTCCGAATAATTGGTAAATTTCCCGCCATTCAATCTGCTTACGCCAGCGCTTACAGTCCCAGCCCAGATCGTCCCATCGCGATCACGGTGCACGGAATAAACGCTGTTCTGCGCCAGGCCATCCGCCTGTGTATAGGTATGGGCCGCAAATGAATCCCCCTTGTCGGTCAGCAAGGTGAGACCGCCATGTTGCCGACCGACGCAGACTTCACCGTCACCACCGCTAATGGAATACACAACATCATGTTCCAGTCCATCAACAGCTATATGACCGACTTGCCCTTCCTTCATCCAATAGAGGCCACCGGAGAGCGGCGCAAACCAGATCCGACCCGTGGAGTCGGGGTAGACTGAGCCAATGCCGGTTGTCGGAAGACCGTCAGAAGCCGAATAGGTTGTAAACATTCCATTTCGCAGTCGCTCGACTCCTCGAGAACCCCCAAACCAAATATCTCCGTCGAGATCTTCATAGATTGCTGTTACTTCGAACCCAGGCTTAGGGTTGAGCGAAACAGCGCCGGATGGAGTAACGCGCACGATGCCATGGTTCGTTCCAATCCAGATGTTTAAGTCACGATCTCTGGCCATCGCCAGAATCTGTAGTTGCTTCAGCGAAGAAGTTAATTTAAGGGTGGCCAGTACGCCGCCCTCCCACAAATGAATGCCGTTGTCGGTTCCAATCCATAGGCCGCCGGTGTCTGCGGGTAGAAGGGCATTGATCTTCGAACCCTTGAGCTCCTCGGCAGCTGCGGAAATGCGATTCTGGCTCAGACGAAAGAGACCGTTGTCTTGTGTGCCGAGCCATATACTCTGGTCTCGCGTCGCAGCCAGGGAGATGACAGTACCGGGATTTTGCTCTGCACCGACTATGGTCTCCAGGCGTCCTCCCTCAAATCGGACTGTCCGGTCCCCGAGTCCGGAGAGAATGACGCGACCCCTGTCGTCGGAAGCGATCGCTGTAAACGTGATGCCCTGAAGATCGAATCGACTGTATGGATCCTCAAATTTCCCATCATGATAAAGCAGCATGCGGGGACCTTCGAGACGAATCCAGAGATTCCCGCTGGCATCGGTAACGAGGCCGCGCACGGGACCAATCGGAGGCGAATCCGGAAGAGGTCGCTGGATCAGAATGAAATTCGATCCGTCGAATCGAACCAGACCTCTTTCGGTTCCAATCCACAAATAACCATCGGCCGATTGGCGAATGGCGTAAATCCTTCCTCCAATAAATCCTTTATCCTCACCCCACTTGTCATGTACGTATTGTGAGAGTCTCCGGCTAGGGTCTAATCCAAAAGCAGTATTCACAAGACATAAGAGCACGATCCCCTGTATGAGTCCCTTGCGTAGCCGATGCCTCTGCATCACGGTTTCACGGTAGGAATTCGAATTTTTCAATCACAACCTCGATCGGTTGCTGAGAAGAGCTCTTCGTAGGTCGATAACTGTACAAGCCCATGTGAACCGTTTCCTTGGCAGGAGTCGGAACCCCCGAGGTAAAGATATGTTCACTAATGGTCGCGGCTCCGGAGCCTATCCCCGATCCACGGACAGTCTTAAAGGAAGCACGTCCGGACTCCCAACGTAATATGTGCGTCAGCACTCCGGCCGGGGCCGTGAATCGAGAGACGTTTTCAGGGACATAAAAAGGTTGGACAACATATTGCGCATTATTGCTGTCTGCAATACCCCAGCGGCTCAATTCGATGTCAAGTTCTCCAGGAAGGTCATCCGTTCGAAAGTCATCATTTGTGTACAACCCCAGAGCCGCAGATGGCCCAAAATGACCGGTATCTTGAACGACAAAGATGTATGAGCCATAACCCAGACTGCGAGTCAGACTCACCTCGGCACATGTCCATAGGCCATCATGCTCCTCCATGCGAAGATGCAGGAAACCGTTCTTATCGGTCCACACATTCGATGGATCGTAAGAGTTGGGTTGCCCTCCTCGGTCACTCGCCGTGTTACGCACGCTCCAGTCATATCCACTAAAGTGGATGACCTTAGAAACAATCGGTGCCGCAGGCATGCCCTTTGAAGTAGCGATTGCGACCACGCCGTTGCCTTGTGCGGGCAAAGTCGCAACCTTGGTTGCAGGGTGAAAGCCGGGCTCAACTAAGATCGCTGCATAATCGGTGCCGAGATGGGTCGAGTTTCTCCATGTCGAATCGGGTTGAATTTTCGTAAACGGCTGATTCGCAAAAGGCTGAATCCACCAAATATCACTGCGTGCGTAAAGTACGATCTGTTGACCGGGTTTCACACCGCTTGCCCGTCCTTCAATAAAATCCAGTTGTACCGGACCTCCAGGATTAGCGGATGGGACTAGCGTGATTTGAACGCTTGGCTTAGGAGGCATCCTATTCGAACTGCAGGCAGAGAGAAGGACGCTCATGAAAATGAGAAGTCTATTCGATCGATGCTTTTTGATGGAGGACGTGCAACGGGAAGGTTTCATATTCCTCCAAATGTCGCAATATCTGACAGTGAGCGAAGCCGATTCGTCTTAACGAGGGGCAGAAATGCAGCGCGCAAGAGGATTGACAGGAAATCACAACTCCGCAAGCAAAAGCTTACACAATCTACCGGCTATCGCACCACGTTTTTGGATTATCGTAGCTTTGTTCTCAGTCATATATAGAGACAATTCCGGAACATACGATGTCAGCCTTGGTGGAACACAACTGGCCTGGCAATGTGCGCAAACTGCAAAATTTCATAGAACGAGCTGTCATTCTCTCGCCGGGTTTGGTGTTTCGATCGCCTCTGGATAGCCTGGACCGTTCGGGAGTGTTCGTTTCGTCTCAATTGAGACCCTCGCCCCGACGGAGTTCGATCATATTTTGAGAGCTGTCAGGTATACAGATCGGAAAATCGGCGGACCTGAGAGTGCCGCAACGAGACTCGGACTCAAACGCATGACCCTCATCGGGAAAATGCGCAAATTGGGGCTGTCGCGGTCAGGTGAGGCAAGCTCATACCTGCCTTCCAGGTCATTGCCGTAGCTCGAAACGTAAACGCAATTGGCGGTGCCGCCGGATGCTCTCTATCAGTTTTCGCGCTCGATTACTTCGTTGCTAATAAACAGCTCCTCGTTCGAGGAGTCGGCACAAGGCTTCTCATTCCTGTCCATGAGCTGCGAAAATTCTCTCAGCCGAACAAACCGGAACGCCTGGTGGGATAGTTTCATTCGGCGAAGCGGGTCTATCGGTACTTAGGATTCCGTTAGGAAGCTTCCTTATGCCTTGCGCATCTACTAGTCAGGACGGAGCGTGGGCGTGAAGCAGAAAATTCTGATTACCGGAGCCACTGGGCAAGTCGGCAGCAGAACAATCGACCGCCTTATGGACGAAAAACAAGTCGAGATCGTGGCCGCAGTGCGCTCCCCAGAGAAAGCACGCGCCTTTACGGACAGAGGCATTGCCGCCGTCATTCTCGATCTGGACGATGAGAGCACCCATCTGCCCGCCCTCCAGGGTATCCACGGATTGTTCGTGCTCACCGGCTATACCGTCGACATGCTCCGCCAAAGTAAAGCGTTATTGGATAACGCGAAGAAGGCCGGCGTGCAACATGTCGTCCACTTGGGCGCATGTGGCCGAGACGACACCACGATCGCTCACTGGGCCTGGCACCAGTTCGTTGAGCGTTACATCGAGTGGGCTGGCTTTTCCTTCACGCACCTGCGTCCTGAAACGTTCATGCAGAATTTGCTCAGCTACGGCGGCGAGAAGACAATCAAGAACGGGATCGTCAACGCCTTCGTGGAAGGCGCTCGCCTGAGTTGGGTGGACATTGACGACGTGTCACAAGTTGCTGCTCTCGCGTTGGCTCATCCGGGCCGGCACAGCGGGCAAACATATCGGCTTGGGTATGATGCCGCTACCTTCGGTGAATTGGCGGAAAAGTTGACCGCTATCGTCGGTCAGCCCTTCCGCTACGAACCGCTCCCGCCGGAGGTATTTCTTGAAGCCATGAGGAGTGCGGGCGCTGAGATGGCTTACATGAACTGCGTCTACGACCACTGGAAACGTTATGCAGCGGGCACGATTCCCGGCGCTGACGATACCTTTGATAACTTTCCCATAATTACTGGAAAGCAGCCGGCGAAACTGACCGACTTTATCCAGCGGCATAAAGCCGAATTTGCCTATTAGCGATTAAAGACTCCTCACCTAGCCGAAGATCGCACGATCAGTAACCCCTAAGTCGGCATATCGGAGGCTATCGGGGCACTTCCGGCATGCGCGTTTCTGAGGACTCTTCCGAGGACAAGCCTATCGAACAAAATTCTTTGCATCGCTGCCTACTAGTAGGTAGTCATATACACATGCAGGGAGAAACAGCAGATCGCATCCTCCAAACCGCCAAGACCCTGATCTCCGATCTAGGCTACTCGGCATTCAGCTACGCCGATATCGCTGAGGCAGTCCACATTCGGAAGGCCAGTATCCATCATCACTTTCCGACGAAAGCAAGCTTGGTTGTTGCCGTCCTCAAAATTCATCGAGAGAGGCTACAACAGGGGACACAGTTGTTAACACAAAAGATTGACGACCCTCTGGCGCGACTCTGTGCTTATGTACAGCACTGGGAAGGCTGCATTCGAGACAAGAGCCAGCCGTTCTGCATCGCCGCCCTGCTGGCAGCCGAATTGCCAAGCCTTCCTGAGGAAGTTCGCTTCGAGGTCCGGCAACACTTTCTAGAGCTAAGTGTATGGGTTCGAGAGACGCTTGAAGAAGGTATCAGGAAGCGGAAGTTAAAACTCCAGGGAACCCCTGAAGACGAGGCACAATCGTTCATTGCGACGGTCCATGGGGCCATGCTGTCTGCCCGAGCCCTTGGAAACTGCGATGTGTTCCAGACCGTGACCACCAGCGCATTACAACGTATCTCCACGCGTGAGTCCTAGCGCACAAACTTGCCCAGACTTCGTTCCCTCATTCAACCTACCAACTAGAAGATAGTCAAGGAGTTTACATGTTTAGCACGGCACCCATCGAACAGCAACAAGCGTATTCGTTACGCAACCTTTACTTCACTCGCACCGTTGTCCAATTACTCTGGGCTGGCATCGTCCTTGCGACAGCAGCAAGCAATCCTGCATTGGCCGCTGGTCTCCTGATCCTCTACCCACTCTGGGACGTCGCCTGCACCCTGTTCGACCTGAGGTCTTCCACCCGCTCCGGCCCACCCACCGCACAATACGTCAACGTGATTCTGGGATCTCTCGCAGCGATCGGAATAGCCTTCACCGCCTTCAAGTCTCCTCAACAAGCCGTCGTCACCTTTGGCGTCTGGGCGTTCGCTGCCGGACTCGCGCAACTTGCCGTCGGCATCTCTCGCAGAAAACAGCTGGGCGGGCAGTGGGCAATGATCCTGAGCGGCCTGCAGTCCGCGGCGGCTGGTGTGGCCTTCATTCTGGGTGGGCTGCACGATAAGACCCATATCAAAGACCTGGGAGGCTACGCAATCTTCGGCGGAGCCTACTTTCTCATCGCCGGTTTCCTGATGCACCGCAAGTTGTCCCAGAGCTCGGGGGCTGGTGCAGCCGTCGCCACCGGACGCCAATGATGACCTGAAAGCGAATGCTCTGGCTTCGAGGCATGTCTCTGTTTCGCCATGAATATTCTCGTCTGTTCGGCTTACCGTGCAACAGCACGCCGTCCAGGCGAGGGCGGGAGCGCTTTACTGCAGTTGCGAAATTGAATGCCTCATCCAACAGGTTGGGAAGTGGACTGTGTTGCAGACGCCTGGCTTCGTGATGTGCAGTCGGCCTCTCGTCAATGACCGTCTCGAAGATAGTAATCAGCGGTCGGCGAGTTTCAACAGGCTCGAACGGCCACCAGTGGGCCAGAAAGCATCCTGAACAGAGTCACAGCAAGAAATATTTCTTGCCACCCTCAATCGCAACATCCACCAAAACAGCCACCTGACAAAATAAAATTGACAGCCGTTGGCTGCCTCACATTTCACTGATTCTATTAATGTTTTGGCTCCTGAGGTAGGACTCGAACCTACAACCCTTCGGTTAACAGTTGCGCGGGAGCCGACGCTGCTGGCTACTGTGGTTGCATTTGGAGTGCTGGCCATGCGTGTTTAGGATTGTTTCGTGGCGTTTGAAGGTGTTCCCATTTAGTGTGGTTCGCTGTCCAGAGTCCCCGGTATTTTCCCCGGTATGAGTTTTGCCCATTGGAACATTGATAAGCGCGGTGGGAACCTCTCCAACACCAATTTGCACACGGCTGCATTATTCGAGAACCCGGAGCAAGTAAGGCTTCGGTATTCCGATTGCGCCAATTGAGACGAACTTGAAAATCGAGCGCAGGTTTGAGTTGTCCTGCCTCCTCCCTGCCGGTACGACGTGGACCGAATTTGGCTCCTCAGTCCGCTTTCGATTCTGAGAGGGAGGCGCAGAGTTTGACTAAAACGTTTCCACTCATTAGTTGCGTCAGGTGTAAAGTTTATGGACGTCAACTTTGCAGTTGCTGCCGTGGTGCAGCAGCAGTATCTTTGAAGCTGTGGTGCGGGCGGCGGGAGTTGCACCCGCAATCCGGTCAAGGCACGATCCCAAGTCGTGTGCGTCTGCTGTTCCGCCACGCCCGCATTAGGGAGGGGAGCACCTTTGTGGCGCTCCCCTTTGCTTTTGGGTTACTGGGCAGGAGGGCCGCGAATTGGGTATTTCGTTTCTATGCTTCCCATCTTGCCGGGATGCGCGAAAACGCGAACTGCTCGTGAACGGGATTGTTGCGGAAGACAAGGGGAAACTAATCGGCGGATCGGAATCTAAACGGAACTTGAACGGAAGATATCTTTGTAAACCCATGAATCTACTATGAAAGCAATTCTTCCCTAGTCGTCCCCATTGCCTTGGCTATGCCGCCGAGAATGCTACGTTTGACCTGCCCTGTTTGCCGGAACTTCCGAATTGTCTTATCCGTGGTGTCCGCCGTAATCGCAAACTCCGTCTGATTCAGCCCTTTAGCTTTCATATACGCTTCCATTTTTGACGCGGCCGACGGTGAGTGAATAGACGCTGAGAGACGTGGTCGTTTGGCGGGTGTGGTTTTAGCCCCGTGCGTAGCGGCGTGAGCCATGATGAGCAGTGGTGAAGCGGAAGACATATCAACCCCCGCCTTTGCGTAATCGTCGTTCGTAGCGCGTGAAACCGCCTCGTATGCAGGTGCCGCGTCCATGTGTTCCCGAACATTAGGCGGCAATGGGGGCAGCGGAACTAACTTAGGCGAAGCCTGTGCCGGCGGAGACTCAGCGAGTCCGGCTAAGAGTGGGTTGGGTGAGGTGCCATAAATGGATGTGAGATGTGTATCAACAGTGGCGCTGAGCTTCACAAACTGTTCTCTCAGCATCTCTCTGGTAACGCCGCTAAAGTTTGCAAGAGCGTGAATAACCCACTCAATGGACTTCATCTTTAGATCGGGTAACCACGCCTTTAGATGTGTGTCCATGAAACCACTGTAGGAACCGACGTAGAAGTCGAAAATCCGCACGGTGTACGCCTGTAGGTATGTCTCAGCTTTAAGCAGACTATGGATTTCACCGTACCCATCCACACATCCTTCCAAAGCGCGGGAAAGCTCATGCTCTATAGCTTCGAGCTGATGCGCGTGCTTTACCGAAAGCGCAGGAATTGGAGGTATTGCTGGAGCTTTTGGCATCGCACCCTTGCTGCGGCGCGACGTGGGGCGTTACGATGTGGGTATCGAGCCTCACGTCGAATGCCCCGGCCACCGTGCCGGGCTTTCGCTACTAGAATCCACCAATTCTAGCCGTTTGGCTGGGCTAACCGAGACTTATGAGAGGTCAAATGTTGAAAGATGGTTCTTATGTTCGATTAGTTCTTTCGCCGCAGGCGGGACGAGGCACTATTCACGATGAAATCAACCATAGCGGCGAGCAGCAATTTCTGTTTCGCAGCGATCCGCGTTTTTCGGAACAGGTCGAGATGTTTATCTATGACGGGGACGCGGAGGAATGCGCGAGGCCAGATGATGCGGAAATCCTAGCCATCAACGCTTTGCTGGCTCAAAATCCTCCGCCCCTTGCGTAAAGCACATACTTCCGAATTTGATCGCACGGCAATCCGCGTGAGCTGCTTGTAAGCAGACATTTCCCGAGCATCGGGTAGTGCGGCTAGTCGATTAGGCGCGCGTTGTAGCGATATGACCCGAAGCGTATCCTCAAGACATCCGACGTGATGAGCGAACTTCCTTTCCTAAAGTGGGCTGGCGGAAAACGATGGCTCGCGCCGAGGTTGCGCGCGATCTTCGGTGACACGCTTCATTCGCGTCTGGTCGAGCCGTTTGTAGGCAGCGGCGCTGCGTTTTTCCATCTTCGGCCGAAACAAGCTCTTCTCGCTGATAGCAACGAGGAATTGATAGCCGCCTTTCGGGCAGTACGAGACACCCCGGCTTTGCTCCTACAGCGTCTCGGCAGCATGCAGATTAACAAGGATGTTTTTGACCTCATGCGGGACTCCCGGCCACGTACGGATGCGAACCGAGCCGTCAGACTGATCTACCTAAACCGCACGGCCTATAACGGACTCTACCGTGTAAATCAGAACAACAAATTCAACGTTCCTTTCGGCTGTAAGCCCGGGACCAAGCTTTGTGATCCGAGTGGAATCAACGGTGCGTCTGAGGCGCTAAGGAACGCGGCGGTTAAGTGCCAGGATTTTCGTGAGACGCTGGATGAGGTGAGTCCTCGGGGTGATATTGTCTATGTCGATCCTCCGTACACGGTCAAGCACGATAACAATGGATTCAGAAGATACAATAATCGCATTTTCAGCTGGGAAGACCAGGAGGATCTGGCGCGAATTCTGCAGCGATTAGCGATGCGCGGATCGCGGATTATCATATCCAATGCTCACCACGCAGACGTTCGCAAACTCTACAGCAACGCGCTCTTCCATGCAATCGAAGTTGAAAGGACAACGTGCATGGCTGCGACTTCTGCAGGCAGAGGCTCTTGTATTGAATGGCTTTTGGTCTCACGAACAATCGATTTGAGCCGCGCAAGGCTTCGCCGAAAGCTTGAGAGTTGAACTGATGGGACAATTTTTAGACATCGCCGAAACGGTCCTGCGCAAACACCTGCGTCCGATGAAGCCTAAGGCAATCGTTGATGCAGCAAAAGACGACGATTTATTCTCTGACAAACTCAGCGGAAACACTCCTCATCAAACAATGAAGGCGAAGCTCACTGTCGATGTCATCCGAAATAGCGCTTCTCGGTTCGTAAGGACAGCGCCAAACACATTTTTTTTACGGGAGCTTTTTGCCAGCCACCTTACCGCGTATAGCGCTACGCCCCAGCTACCTTCTGGTGCGAATGAGGTCGTGTTGGTTTGTCCGAGCAAGATCCTGGATAAAGCGGGCCGATTTCAAGGCATCAAACGAAGTTGGAAGACCTACTTCCAGATTGTTCTGAACGACGCAGTTTGCAAGCCGATTGCCCGAATGGAAGCGGAACAGCGCGAAGATATCAAGCAACTCTTGACCTACACACTGGTCACGCATAACAATCGACTTCTTTGCTTCAGACGCGGAAAGTTTAATCGAGTTGAGGACTACTTGAGGGGGTCTCTTTGCATCGGTTTTGGCGGACATGTTTCGGATCTGGACCGAACACTCTATAACTATCAGGATTACAAGCAGCTAATCTTTGATAACGCATCACGTGAACTTCTAGAAGAGCTCAAGCTACCAGAACAAGATGTCGCGCGCCTCCGCGCCGGGCAGGGGTTGAGCATCCTTGGTCTCCTCAACGATGATTCTTCCGCGACGGGGCGCAAGCACCTCGCTGTCGTTCTCAGGTACGAGCTCTCACACTCAACTTCTTGGGAGCGACCGGTCAAAGGGGAGAAATCGATTAACCAGCTCCGATGGATCGATCTGGCAGACTTCAGCGAAGAATTACGAGAGTTTGAATACTGGTCTCAACTCTGTCTCACCGAATTTTATCCACACATGGTTCGAACACAGCCATCCTCGATAATTAGACGAAAGGCGCCCTTTCAAGGCAGACACATTCTGTGTTTGATTGGTGGAATTGGAAGCGGTAAGTCGGCGGCAACTCGGATTCTCACGGCAGAATACGGATATAGTGAAATCAACACCGGGCGGGTAATGGCCAAATTCATCAAAATGCCGCCCGTTTCATCGACCACAAGAGAAGTATTTCAAGATAAGGCATGGGCATTCATTCAGAGGAATCGGGGGCCGGAGCGTTTGGCGGCTGCTCTGCTGAAAGAGGCTAAGAGAGTTGACGGTCATGTTTTAATCGATGGAATCCGCCAGAGAGCGACCGTCGAAGCTCTAAAAAAACTCGCTTATCCCACGAAGATCGCTCTCCTGTTTGTCTACACACCTCCTCATATTGCTTATGAGTTCTATCTAGGACGAGGCGGACTAACTGTCAAGATCGAGAAGTTTCTGAAGCTTTGCGACGCTCCCGTTGAGGCCGACATTAAGAAACTCATTGCCGATGCTGATGCGATTCTATACAACTGGACTGGCAAATTGAAATATGAACAGGCTGTTCGGAAGCTGATGCAGGGGATATACGAATGACTGATGGAGGCTACGATGCGGGTTATCGAGCATGCCCTAGCTTCTGGGGATCACAGCCTAGCAGCCTGGTGCTGTCGCTAGAATCACAAATACCATCATTTGAGGGGCTCCGGATTCTGGACGTCGGGTGTGGCGAAGGAAAGAATGCTCTCTATCTCGCTCGCAAAGGCGCATTGGTTAACGCATACGACGTTTCAGACATTGCCATTGATCATGCGCTTGCGGCCAGAGAAGCCCTCCAGGTCAAAGACGTCAACTTTTACGTCGGTGATGCTATGGCCGAAAATTTCCCGTCCGAATCATTCGATGTGGTAATCGCCTATGGGCTGTTGCATTGCCTGGCCGATGAGCAAAGCATACGCGAGGTTTCGAAACACCTGATTAGAATGACGCGAAAAGGTGGGTACCTTGTGGTTTGCGCGTTCAATAGCAGACTGCAAGATCTGGCGGCGGCACATCCCGGGTTCTATCCCACCACACTTAGGCACCAAGTTTATGTCGATATCTTCAAAAACTTGCAGATCTTAGAAGCCCATGATCGCGATTTGCATGAAACTCATCCGCATAACGGAATCGCTCATACGCATTCGATGACACGGATTCTCGGGATGAGGCAGACCATCGAACCTAAATAAGTACATGACGAGTCCCATGAACGATCAAATCCAGAAGTGTAAGGATATTCTCCTCGCAGGCAAGCTCATACCATTCGTGGGAGCTGGCCTGTCTGCGCGCTTCAGGTTTCCAACATGGAGCGGTTTACTGGATTTGATTGCTGAGGATCTTTCATGGGACCCGGATGTGTTCAAGCTCAGCGGGGACTATCTTCAGTTGGCTGAGTACTACGTGGCACAGAAAGGCTCGGTCGGTGAATTGAGGAGCAAGCTTGATAAGTTGCTAAACGCTTCGGACGAAGACATCATAAAGTCCAAGGCCCATGAAAAACTCTCCACGCTCAACTTCCCATTGATATACACAACAAACTACGAAGACACGATCGAGCGAGCGTTCAAACTGCATGGTAAAGATTGCCATGTGATAGCCAATATCGACCATCTACAAGAGATGCGGCAGGGTGTTCCACAAATTGTCAAGTTTCATGGAACGTTTACGGATGACGAGAGTCTTGTCTTAACCGAGTCGGACTATTTTGAACGCCTCGAGTTCGAGTCGCCTCTTGATATAAAGCTTCGCGGCGATATGCTTGGGAAAACGCTATTGTTCCTTGGTTATAGTTTCAGCGATATGAACATCCGACTAATGCTCTATAAACTTATGAAACTACGAAAAGCTCATAAGCTTTCCGAAAAATTACCGACTGCAATAATGACGGGTTCAAGTTTCACTCCCATTCAGAGGAATCTGTTGGAAAAATGGGACGTGGTCGTAGTTGAGCTCAATCCGATGGATCAGTCGAAAGGACTCGATGATTTTATGGAAAATCTGTCATGAAGCTTTATTTCGTTACGATGAACCCGTTCAAAGAGCAGGAAGTAACTCAATACCTCCAAGACGCGCCCGTAGATCTTCAGGTGTTCAAATATCCGATTCAAGAGATTTTGAACCTCAATCTGGAAGTCATCGCGAGGGATAAGGCATTGAAGGCCTATGCTCGCCTCGGACGACCGTGTGCAGTTGAGCATGGAGGGCTTTCGATTGAAGCACTACAAGGTCTACCGGGCGGTCTCTCCAAAGTCGTGTGGGACTCTGTAGCTGACAAAGTTTGTAATTTCTTAGACGCGAACGAATCACGCGCTGCAAGTGCCCAAACTGTAATTGGATATTGCGACGGGAAACGCGTACACCTTTTCAAGGGCGAAACGAAGGGAACCATTTCCGAATGCTCCCGGGGAGACTATGCATTCCAATGGGATCCTATATTTATCCCAAACGGCGATACGCGGACTTACGCCGAAATGGGCTTCCCTGAAAAGGCGAGGTACTCCCAGGCAGCCAAAGCCTGGGGCGAGTTCGCAGCTTATCTGAGAGCAAACCAGGGGTAACCCGAAATGATTTCTGCATTTTCTCGATAGAGGTCGGACACCAAGCGAGAAGAACCCGGGTTGATGCGTTTGCTAAGCAAACGATCCTCATCCAATGGCACAAAAGATCGGGCACTCCATTCGCCGGATGAACTTCAGTTCGTTTCAGTCACTAGTACAAAGGTAGTTCCCACTGGGGTGGACGAGATCACGACAGAAAAGCGGGACGGCCAAAAGTAGTGTGAGTCACTGTTATCACGATCACTGACGACAACCTCTTCGAAAAATCGCGTTGCCTAATGCTTTTCGGAGAACGATTTAAATTTCTTGACATGCGGCTATTGATTCAGTATGTTTTGCCGATCCGATATCAAAAGCGGCCGACGAGCTGCAAATGCACCATCCCTTCCTTTGGTTTGTACGGAGAGGACTAAGAACACGTGGGTAAGTCGAGCTTTTTCCCCTGCAAGCGTCTTGTCAACCGCTTCATTGCTGTGCCATCCCGATCGATCTCACTCCCAGTCTTCGTGAATAATCGGCCTGGGTCGTCAGGTTCTTCTTTGTCGTGTGAGCGGTCCTTTGCTCAGAAGGGGAAGCTTGGTGGCCTCGTTCGGCAGCCCATTCCACTATGGATTGCTAATGCTCCAGGGATCCTCCTACTCCTGCCGTTCCTTGCATTGCTTGCGCCACCTCGCCGATTGAGCGCACAGCAAGTCCCCGCGAACACTTACGGGATGACAACAAATATCACTCGGACACCGAGCCCAGGAGATGGGCATGACTACATACATGATCTTGACGAGACGGTTAATCCGGCCAACGGCGCGTTGAGTGTGCGCATCGCAGTTCACCCACCTCAGGAGCGCGGTTTCAATCATCCGATGTATGCCTTTATGTATGACTCCGATGAAGAGCATACCGTCAACATGTGGCAGCAAATGACGATTTGCCCGCCGGAGACTGGCTACTCTGTAGAAACATTCCAATATGGACCTCCGATGTGCGTCGCCAACGTCGGTCAACCGATTCTTTGGGACACCAATAATCTCAACTATGCAACTGGTGGCAGCACGGACTCCGTAAACACGGGTCCGAACACTCTCACGTACCAACGTCAGCGGACTTTTACCTATCCAGTAACGGACGTTGAGGACACGGCTTGTCAAGTCAACACTGGGTTTGTGTATGAGGATGATGAAGGAAGAAAGCACAATCTCTTCCTACTAAACATAATGAGTGTCCTTAACAACGCCCTTGCAATGGATGGCCAAGCGAGTTGTGCTACATATTACGGCATTCAACCCCTTCTAACGGGGGGGGACGCTCAGTACAAAGCCGTCACTGCCGGGGTGGTTCCCGCCGAGACACTGCCAGGCGATCCAGGTCCATTTAGCGCCCTCGTTGCAGACGTGTACGGAAATGGTATTGGAGGCGATGCAAATGGTAATTCACCGAGGGGAACTGGACGGCCAGGTTACGCGCCTGGCGATGGAACAGCAATGCCCGGTTCCTCGGGTTTCGCCCCGAGCGTCGGAACTCACCAGATTACGTTTCCGGGTTACTCGATACCTTACACATATACAGTAGCTAATCAGTCCATGACTTACCGGATTGGGTATACCGACATCACCTCGGTTGGGGAGACCCTTTGTGGAGGTAAATACAACACAAACTCCGCCAACGTCCAAACATGGACCACCAGTAACGGCTCTACAACGATGTATGCAAAATACACCGGAATCGAACTCCCAGACGGATTGTATTACACCTTCACTTACGATCCCGCATACGGTCTAATCGACAAGATTACTTATCCAACGGGGGCGTCGGTAACGTACACATGGGGTACAAACGTCAACGCTGAATCCATGGGCTTTGGTAACGCTTTCGGGGCTATGCCAGGGACGGTTGAGCCGGTGGCAGGAACGGGCCCATGGTTTTGGAACAACGGCCCCCCCACAGCCAACTCGACGTTTTGCAATTTTCACCATGATTTTCCAGCAATTACCAAACGCGTCGTGAGCTACGACGGAGTCAATCCGGCAACGGAGCAGGACTTCTCATATAGCACCACCTGGACGAATCAAAACGATTTTCAGTGGGCGACCAAACAGACAACGGTGACCACAATTGATTTACTCCGACCGGGGCACCCAAGTTTTAAGACTGTCTATAACTACAACTTTGGAGTGAATTTCCCTGTAACCCTGGGGCACATCACTACTTCGGGCGTTCCACAAGAAGGTACGATTATTTATTACGATACTTCTGGAAGCGTGCTCAAGACTATCGTGAAGGTCTGGTCAGGCCCGTACGCCGAAGCTCATCTTGCAGGTGAGTGCACAGTCCTCCCCAACGGTCTTGTTAGCGGAGCATTTTATAGCTATCAAACATATCCCAGTGATTACGCACAATCAGGCACGAGCCCTTACCTCTCTCAAACCGACGTGAAGAATGACATTGCGGAGTTCGACTATGGAGTTGTTAATTCAACATGCACCCGTCCCAGCACTACTCCTTCCCGCGAGACCGTGATGACCTACGCGGCCTTCGGTCCAACTCCGTCCCTTCCGGTCTATTCGGTCACGCAGAGCGGCTCTTATAGCGACAGTCTACCGAGCATGTGGGGCAAGCCTGCAACGGTCAAGACCTATGATCACGGATCGCTAGTTGCAGAGACAGACTACGCGTACGATCAATTCGCAGTGGCATCCGTGTCCCCTGCCCCTCTTAACCACGACGAGGCAAGTTACGGTTCTAGTTCAACCGTATCTCGCGGCAATCCCACCACGATCACGAAGAAGTGCTTTACCAGTAGTCAAACGTGTGCAAATTCAGTCACGCAAGTGAGTTATGACACGACAGGGCAGCCTGTGACGGTCACTGACGCAAATCTCAATCAAACAATGCTCTCGTATGCCGATAATTACACGGGAGACGACGGGTCACCTTCGGGAAACACGAACACGTACTTGACGAAGATTACCCGCCCGACTACGAACAATGTTCAACACGTTTCTTCTTATCAATACGATTTCAATAAAGGCGAACTCCGCAAAGCCACCGATGAGAACGGGCAGTCGTCCAGCTATTCCTACGGCAATGATCCGTGGAACCGACTCATGCTCGCAAGTTTCCCGGACGGTGGACAAATGACCTATTCCTATAATGATGCAGGTCCTAAACCCACAATTCAGACGACGCAATTGCTGAGTTCGACGGTGACCAAAGGCGGAACCACCGTTATGGATGGAGTAGGGCACATTATTATGACCGAAGTCACGTCAGATCCTGATCAACCGGACTATATAAGTACCGTATACGACGGAATGGGTCTTCCTTATACTGTGTCCAATCCTTATCGGAGTACAAGCGATCCTACCTACGGTTTGACGACATTCACTTACGACGCATTGGGGCGTCAGACCTCATTAGCGCACCCGGGTACCGGAACGTTCACAACTTCCTATTCGAGCAATGTGACGACATCCACCGATGAACTGGGAAACCAGTGGCAACGGACCTTCGACTCTTTCGGCCGGCTAACAAAGGTTCTGGAGCCGAATGGGTCTGCACATGCGCCATCCATGGAGACCGATTATGGGTATAACGCGCTCAATGATTTGACGGCGGTCACGCAATGGGGAGGAATCACCGGATCTAGCGGCGTGAGGACTCGCGCTTTTAGTTATGACAGTTTGTCGCGACTACTGGCGTCGAGCAACCCCGAAACTGGAACGGTCAACTACACCTACGACCCGAACGGCAATCTAACGCTGAAGACAGATGCGAGAGGCGTAAAGATCGCATACTCTTATGACGCACTAAATCGTCCGTTAGGAAGGACTTATTCCAGCGATGCAGCAGCTACTCCATCATCCTGCTATCAGTACGACTTAGCCGCCGCAAGTAATGGAGTCGGCCGTCTATGGAAGCAGTGGACTCAGAGCGCTTTGAGTGGTGCTTGCCCTGCTTCCGCGCCAGGCTCGGGCTTTTACACAATGCGCTCAGTTACAGCCTATGACTCTATGGGGCGTCTGCTGAACGAACAACAATCTACCTTCGCTAGTCAAGCGAGCGGGAAGGTATATGCGCCTGCCTATACCTACGACTTGGCAGGAGATTTGCTCACATCGAGCGATGGAACGACGCCCTCACCGACCTCCGTCCCAACTGCGATGGTCACCTTCACCAACAATTACGACAGCGCGAAGCATCTGGTGAATGTTTCAAGCAATTGGGCTGATGGAGCCACTCATCCTTCGCCACTCTTTTCCGCACCCGCCACCACGAATAGTCCACCATGTGTCAATTCGATCACGTCTCCCTACACTGCATTCGGAGCCTTGGCAAACGCCACATACGGTGCCGGGTTGACCTTGACTCGCGCCTATGACGCTAGGTTAAGACTCACATGCGAGAACGATGTTGGCTCGAACACGGGACCGACGAGTGGAACGACGACCGTCACCATCACTGGCGCCGAGCAGACTAAGCAATAGTCCTGATCCAAAGACCTCATTAGGTTGAGAACCTTCGCCAGCTCAGTTCGGCACCTTCGTGCCCACAACTAGTGAGTGGCAATTAGACAGTTGTTTCAAACACGGCAAGTGAATACGGAGAAGGTAGCCGGATGGGACATATCATGAGGAACGATAACCGTCGGTCAATCAGGCTGGAACGAGACCGACGAGATATTCGACGTTATGACGTCGAATATGAGGGGAGTCAGACACGTGATTGGGTCAGGCGCGGGGTCAGGGCTCTACTCCTCGCTTTGACCCCGCTGTCACTTTCTGCCCAGACATCGACTCCGGTCGTCAATTGGGCGAATCCAGCCGCAATCACGTACGGCACGCTTCTATCGGCGACCCAACTGAACGCAACAGCAACCTACAACGGGACAGCAGTAGCGGGAACATTCACTTATTTACCTGCCGCCGGCTCACAGCCGCCGGCTGGCGCACAAACGCTCTCAGTCACCTTTACGCCATCGAACACCACCCTGTATGCAACTGCAACTAAGACTGTGTCGCTCACTGTAAACAAGGCAACGCCAGCAATCGTATGGGGAACACCATCGCCGATTTCGTATGGCACCGCGCTATCGTCGACGCAGCTCAATGCGTCGGCAGCTTTGGCTCCAGACACAACGGTCTTGCCTACTACCTCTGCACAGAGTACGCAGACTGTCGCGTTGAGCACGGCTACGCTTTCGGCCGGCGTGCTGCAGTCGTGCACCACGTATTACCCACAAGCACCACCTACTGGGCAATCACTCACTTTTGTGATCCTTAATAATTCCGGCGGTTGGAATTTTACGATCGTCAATAGCTTCACTGTGACCGCAAGCGCGGTCGCGGGCTTGCAGACCTTCACTACGCCTCCCATTGCAATTACGGCGGGACAGCTAGTGGGATATTGGGCGGCAAGCGGAACGGAGCCAGGGACCGGTGGCCAAGCGACCTGGGGCTTCTCCCTCGGCGGTCAGGCGACTCTTCCAACCGGTTCCACGACCTACAGCTTAAATTATGGCGGGAACCCGGTAAGCTGCAAGGTTGCATCGGACATGGCTACCCCAGACATGAGCGTACCCACGCCTACTAATACACAGAGCGCGCAGACTCTCATAATGAGCAACGCCCCTCTCGCTTCAGGTGTATTAAAGTCATGCTCGACCTACTATTACGCTGCACCAGCCGCTGGCCAGTCCCTCACCTTTGTGATCTTCACTCCGAATGGACCAAGCCTCGGTACGTTTGACAACACTAGCTCCTACACCGTCGCAAATAGCTTCACAGTGACGGCAGCTGCGAGCTCCGGTTTGCAAACCTTTACCGCCCCTCCCATCGCAATAACGGCGGGTCAGAGGGTAGGTTTTTGGACGGCGAGCGGGACGGAGCCCGGGATTTATCAAGCGCCCGATGAGTTTGGCTCCTACTTCCTCAATAACGTGGAAACGCTTCCAAGTGGCCCGACAAGCTACACCAACTATCACGGCACTTTCCCAGTAGCCTGTGTAGTTTCAGGTGGTCAGTTTACTTATAGTCCACCACCAGGAACGGTGCCGCCGGCCGGTACCGTTCCGCTCTCGGTGACCTTCACGCCTACTGATACGGTGGATTACACTGCTTCGACATCAACTGTGACATTGACGGTGAATAAGGCAACACCTGTGATCACGTGGGCAACGCCAGCGCCAATTCCGTATGGGACTGCGCTGTCGGCGGCGCAGTTGAACGCTTCGGTATCCGCTGCACCAAACACAAGCGTTTCACCCACTACGGGTGTACAAAATATCGGGGGCCTTGTATTGAGCACTGCTCCACTCTCAGCAGGGGTGTTGCAGTCGTGCACGACGTATTACAACACAGCGCCGGTCGCCGGACAGTTGCTCAATTTTGTGATCTTCAATCCAAATGGCGGCGGGTCGTACACGGTCGCCAATAGTTTCACCGTGACAGCGGCCGCTAGCTCGGGGCTGCAGACGTTTGCCTCCCCACCCATTGCGATAACGACGGGTCAGGTGGTGGGTTATTATGCGGCTAGCGGGACCGAGCCCGGATACGGCGGCCAAGCGGTTGGCGGCTACTACTTGAACGCTTATGTGACAACGCCCCCAACTGGCCCGCAAACGTTTAACGCATATGGCGGCGGCTACCCGGTAAGTTGCAATGTCGCTGCTGGGCAGTTCACTTATACTCCGCCCGCCGGCACCGTACCTGGGGGCGGGACCGATACCCTCTCGGTGACATTCACACCAACCAACGCCGCGAATTACACGACAGCGACCAAGAGTGTGAATCTCGTTGTAACCCAAACGACACCCACGGTCACCTGGTCGACGCCGACTCCGATCGCATACGGTACGGCTCTGTCTGCAATCCAGTTGAACGCGACAGCTTCGGTGCCGGGGACATTTATCTATAATCCACTTGCCGGTACGGTGCCGGCGACGGGCACTGGCACGCTTTCAGTGACCTTTATCCCTACCAGTTCTGCTTATTCCACTGTCACTAAAACGGTAAGCCTGACCGTGCTTTCAAGCATCTCCGATACAGGAACAGTGACGTTGACTGTTGGTGGGGTATTGGCGGCAACCACTACATATGGGGCCAACGCATCGCCAAGCTCGATTGCGTCGGGCCTCGCGAGCGGGGTCACGGCTGGATCTTTCGTCAGCCTCACTGCGGTGAAGGACCAATTGAATCTCGTGGCAAAGGTACAAGGAGCCGGAACAAACTACGCGTATTTGATCCAGACACCAACCGGTGGCTACGATTCCACAGACTTCAGCCAACCTTCCTTCGCATCTCCTCCAATAACCGGAAACCTCAGCGGCGGAGCTAACCCGGACACCGGGCCACCGCAGCCGATTCTTAGCTTCGATGTTGGCTACGACGGGGCAAGCAACGTGACCAGCTATTCCGACCTTTCCATGGGAAATCCCGTCATGGGTAGTTGGGGCTTCAGCTACGACACTTTGAACCGCCTGCAAATCGGAAATTCGTCTTCGGGCCCGTATGGTAACCAGCATCTCTGCTGGGCTTATGACGGGTTTGGTAATCGTCTCGCTGAAAACTTGCAAACCGCTGCATGCCCTTCCTCGGAAACGGGTGTTGTAGCCACATATGTTTACCAAAGCAACAGCTCTAACCAGCTTGCAAGTATCCCCTCGGGCATTGGTGCATCGGCTGGATACACCGTCAACGCTGCGGCGGTCTTTTATGATGCGGCCGGCGATATGCGAGATGACGGTTCAAATCAATATCTCTACGATGCTGAGGGACGCCTCTGCGCCGTCTACAGTTACAAAGTCGGCGGCGCGATGACCGGCTATATATATGGCGCCGATGGAACACGGGTTGCTAGGGGATCCATCTCGTCGATGAGCTGCGACCCGGTGGCCAATCACTTTGCGACCATAAGCGATTACATTCTCGGTCCGTCGAATGAACAGCTCACTGAACTGGAGATGGATTCGAACGGCGTCATGGCTTGGCACCACACCAACATCTGGGCAGGCGGCAAGTTGCTGGGAACCTACGACGCGGATGGCACTCACTTCTACTTCGACGACCCGCTTGGCACCCGCCGCGCACAAACGGACGCCGCTGGCGTACTCGAACGGACTTGCCCGAGTCTTCCATACGGCAATGGTGCGGGATGCTCGCCCACGCCCACCGAACATCTGTTCACCGGCAAAGAAAGAGACGCAGAGAGTGGGCTCGACTACTTCGGCGCTCGCTATTACGCAAGCTCAATGGGGAGATGGATGTCTCCTGACTGGAGCAATACTCCAACCGGCATACCGTATGCTGATCTGAGAAATCCCCAGAGTCTCAATCTTTATGGCTACGTGCTTAACAATCCGGTCTACATGACCGACCCAGACGGACATTGCTGCCAGTGGCTTGCAAACGCATTCAACAAAGTGGCTATAACAATCTCAGCGCATAATCCGGTCGGGCAGACCATGGTCGCTGCGACCGTTATTGTTATGACACTGCGAGAAGCCGACACAAATAAGACCCTGATGCAAACTTCATTTGATGCGATGGGGAATGACAGATTGACAGCCGACCAGCGGGGACGGGCTCAGGAAGATTATGACCGGGCCAGACAGAATATTCCGGGTTTTGGAGGCGCGTTGGCCATCGCTGCTGAGACGATCGCCGATAATCTACAAAGCTTACTAGTCCCAGAGACGGCAACTCCGACCGAAAAAGCTATAACGGACGGAGCAAAGAAAGCCGAGGATCTCTTGACGTCCCCCCCAATTGCTCCAACGCTTACGCCGCCTGATTCGACACAAACTCCACCGCCACCGCCACCACCGCCACCGCCACCGCCACCACCTGCACCAGACCAACAATAAGCGCGCCTATGTTTTTTATCACTACCATCAGACGGCAAAGAGAGTAAATGATGAGCTCCTTCTGGCACAGACCGCTTGGCAAAAGATTCTGGATTGCATCATCAATCATGATGGTAGTACTGGTGACGCTTGTTATCTCGTACCCCATTCTCCAAGGATTCGCATATTGGTATATCCGGCCCAGCGTCACGTATCAGGGGATAAGTTTGCGATTGCCAATGGGATGGGTTTACAGCCACTCAGGGCCGCCGCTGACGGTGGAGAAGCCATCGTCCCTTCTAAAGGGTATGCGAGGTAATCTATGGATTCGCAGAAAAACTACTTCAATCGGAGATCGGAACCACGTCATAGCCAAATGGTCATCAGTTCATAACATTCATAATGGGTTCTTGGAAAGGAGTGACTTTGAAACCAAATTCAAAGATGGCAGTCCAGTCAGGGTGATGTGCGCTCGAATGGCGCTTCCCAAAGGGGGCGGCGCGATTGTCTTGGATTGCTTATCTGGGGATGTTGCGTGGTCCTTTACATTCATTGGCGAGCCATCGGATGTAAACGAGTCAGAAGAAATCATGAAGACTGTGCTTTCGGAAAGTCTCGAATTGGAATGACCAATGGATCGATCAAACGGGAAACGCATTCATTATTAGCAAAGAACGGGATGCGCAGAGCAACTTGGGTAACTTCAAGCCGGGCGCCATAACAGCAGCTTGGCTAGTAAATGCTGTTCGATTGGAGGACAAGGTTTGGCGGACGATCGCCGCGCATAACCGTCTCGGCACATGTGCCTTCATCGACGCCAAACATTCCTCAACGTTCGCTCGCGAACACCCTTGTGGCCCCCCCGAACTCCTCTCAAGGGGTGCGCTGTGAAGCCGCCGCTCCTCTACAGATTGCACAAAAGTGAGTTTAGGAGGTCGAGGGGGCAGTTTCCGAGCGCTCTGTTTCCTATCCCCCCTTGGAGCGCCCGCGCCCTCTACAAGAAGCGCAACGAGATCGAACGGCTGTTCCGGAGACTCAAGGGCTTCCGCAGAATCTTCTCCCGCTTCGAGAAGCTCGACATACTGTTCATCGGCTTCCTCAACTTCGCCTTCATCGTCGAAGCCCTCAGATAGCGTGAACACGCCCTAGTCGACTTCTATAATTCGCCTCTGGTACTCGAAAACCACATGCCGAAATACTCCGACGTTCGAAACGCGGTTCTCCTTATTTCGATTGCGACGAAATGGTGTCACGAAGTAAGAATGCGGGCATGTCGCCTTTCTGCCCAGTCATCTCACGCGGCCGATACTGCATGAAATCTCTCGATAACTACCTAATTCTGAATTCATGCGCCCTGAGTTCATAGTCGCAAAATCGATACCATGTCGTGGTGTGGATCAACACTCGGCGATTTTCAACCTTAGAGACGGTCTGACGGCACACACCCATGTAGCTCGCTAAGCGAGCCTGTGACAATCTCATCCTCCGCCGTACGGAAATGAAACGGTCAGCGATGGCTGACCTGTCCTGAGGCTTTGCTTCAATCATCATCTTCTTCCTCGATTTTCAAGCCAATCACCTAAAGAGAACGGTGATCTAAACTGATCAACGCGACAAAAGCTTTGAGAGGTTCTCATCCCCACATACATACGTGCGAAGTGACAGGCCGTACACCAACGCAAGCGTAGGGTTCATTTTCCAACCATTTTCCAGCAACAGGCGCTCGAATACGGTTCGCGAACACGGAGGCTCGTGCTGCTCAACCTCCCATTCGGAAAAAGCGACGTGTAAACCGCCGACGTTGCCGTGCAGCCTCCAATGACATACGCATTGCGATGCTATCCATCTGTCCAGCGGCTCGCGCCACTCTGCGGGGTCTTGCTCCGGGCTTGGTGGAAGAGCAGCATAAGGATCGAAGATTTCATGCAATGGGGACAAAGCCCGTTCGAACTGCGCCACGGTCTGAGAATACCCAAGTACTGGACTGACAGAACTGACAGAACTAGGTTCTGACAGTTTTGGCAGCTCGGATATGAGATTCTCCTGCGTCTTTTCGGGCGCTATCCAATCTCTCCAGCGTCTACTGGCCTGCATGACGCACCTCAATTCGCGGATTGCGAATGTACACTTCCGCCGGCCGCCCCGCTGAACGGTCGCCGCATGATTTGGCGGCGCGGACCCAGCCGTACTCCTCGAGCAGACTTAAAGCTTTTCGAGCCGCGTCCGGTGAATCAAGCCCTGTCCATCCATTCCGGTATACCTCCCGCAGTGTGAACAATCCTTCGTCGCGCTTCCAGCCCTTTGCCAGTCTGACACTTAGAGTCACTGCTTGATGCTGCGGCCTTCCTTGCGATGAGTAGATGCGCCTTGCGTGAGTTTCCAGATACTCGCACCAGTCGCAGGCTTGCTGAGCGTGATGAAGATCCACGATTCCGCTTGCGCCATCCGCCAACGCAAGCAATAAGGCGACACTCGGCATCAAGCTCCGATACTTGGAAAGGTGTGCCTGCATGGTCGGCGAGACGTCATCATCGGAGATGCGCATCTCCAGATCGGTCAACCATTGCTCAAATAGAGTCTGAGCCTCGTTGTCAAATTGCAGCCGCAGCGGATTCGCTGGGTCAATAGCCGCTATGCGGCGGTAAACCTGCGCAGCCCGCTCGATAGCGTCGTTATCCGGCAGCCGGTCGATATATCCGAGTTTTGATGGTTTGTCTGGCCACACTATGAGCTGAAAGCGTTGGATCAGGCCGTCGTTGGACGGTCCATCCAGCAGGGCATCGGCAAGATAGCTCCGCAAGCGAGCCGGCTGAATGCCGCCAAACATCGACATGCAAACATGGGGGACATGGACGCTCCCACGCCCTATCCGGTCAATCGTGAAAGCAGCATCGCCATTCCAACCTTCTAAAAAAAAAGCTCGTTCCTGCTCCCTTCCCTGTCTCTCCAGTCCGGCGAGCCAACCGGTCAACTCATCTCGAATGACGAACAGCCCGGCTGGATTTTCAGATAGAACGGAATGGAGACTTTCAAAAGTCGCATCGCTGGTAATGAGTCGGCGAAGCACTGGCTGCGTGAGCCCGGCTTCAAGCTTTGCGGGTCGGTCGCTGTTGCCCGGGCTCTTCGCAGCCCGCTTGTACTGCTCCTTCCACGCCGCATTCTCAAGCTCTTGAAATTCGACCGCGGATCGGTAGTCCTTCCCGCCTTTTTCGTAGACTTCGCGCCATTCGCTCTCGATTGCCCGCGCCGGTTGCGTCATGCACGAAATTACTGGGGACTTGAGCATCCCCGGCGGGGCTACGATGCCGCCCCAGAGGTTCGGCACGACCTGCCACGTATGGTCGTTCTTTTTTGGTTGAATCATGGCCCGACGGTTTGTTACCCCTGCAAGTGTGGCAAGGGCTGCCACAGCCGGGAAGTCCCGCGGAACCTGCATGCGTTCCGCCACGTCCTTCACGAGCGGGCGAATCGACTGTGGCATCAAATCCAGATCGAATTGCATCACCTCAGGCAGTGACTCTAAGAGACGTTCTGGTTCGGCCCACCCATCATTCGACGGAGGTGCAAATCCGGTACCAGTTGGCAAACCCAGCTCGCGGGCTATCCTCTCCCCCACGTCCTCTGCCCTGATGTCGCCAAGGCGGTCTCGATCCTCGAACAGACCTTCAAATGTGGCGTTGCTCATGCCGTCACACGCTCTCTTATCGTTCTGAGAAGTAGGGATCTTTGCTGTCCTTCCAGTTCCCAGCGTCGTGCCTTGTCGAGCGCTTCGTGGTAGGCCATTGTCAGCGCGTTGTCCTCTGTCGCCAGGGCCAATTTCGCGGCCAAGGCCAACGAAGCGGCGGCAAAGTTTCGCTCTTTTGTTGCCGGCTCCGCGAGCCATTCCCGCTCCTTACGTCTCAGGAGTTGCAGCTGCACCTGTTCCACTTGCAGTTTCGCAAGCTGCTCGGGTGACGGTGGGGAACCCGCGAATAGGTCACTCCGGGACAGCCCCATACACGACAGAATGTCGACCACTCGGCAGCCCGCGAAACAATGCAGGAGAACGCGGCCACGCTGCCCTTCGCAGATGGAGAGACTTGGGGATCGGTCCTCGTGGCCTGGGCAACGCGTTAGCCACTTCCCACTTCCGCTGCGCCGGGATCCCAGCAGAGCGGTGAATGACTCGGCCGTCATTACCGCCCCTCCACAAGTGCCGGAACCGTGCCACCCTTGATGATCATCTGCACTGTCTCTTCGCTGACTCGCACAGAACGGCCAACTTTAACGAACGTAATTTTTCGTTGATAGATCCAAGCACGGATTGTGTTGACGCTCATCCCCAGCTCCTCAGCGGCCTGAGGAAGGGAAAGCAGTCTGCTTTTTGGTTTGAGTGCGGACATGAGATTTTCTCCTAATGCGAACTTGCGTTGACTAGTGCGTTCACGCATGGCATACTCCCTTTGTATCGCAAGATGTTAGATCAATCTACAAGCGTCTTGCGCAACAGTAAGCGTCTTGCGATCGAGGGGATAGTGAAACCAGGAATGCACAAAGCCATCGTCCCGATTTGGGCACAACGCATAGAAGTGGAGCGCAGAAAGGATGCTCTGTTCATTACTGGTTGGGGGCACACTCCCGACCCGTTACGAGCGGATCAGGTTCCTCCGAAGCTTCGTTCAAAGTTAGACATCCTGCAGGGACTTCGCGGGTACCGCCTGAGACATCTGGGACGGCCTGATGAGATCGCGAGCATATACGAATTTGCCGACGCCACGGATGACGAGAAGCTCATTGCGTTCGTAACGGAATTTGGTCCGGTATCTGGCAGGTTGTTGGGAATTGATGCTTCTTCAGCCTGGGAGGTTAAGGTGCGCGAAGATTTGGGCAGTCTCCGGCGTGAGCAAGGAATATTTCGAACAATGGTTCAGATCGTTCAACAGGTGAACCGAAACGGACTCGCCGACCTCGACGTGTTGCGCGATCTGCTGAACACAACGGACGTTGAGACTTTCGACCAAGAGATCCTTGCGTTGTCGGCCATAGCGGGGATCAGCCCGAAGTCAGTCAAAGCTGCGGATCTAGTTCCGATGGCGCATCTCACCCTCTGCTTGAAATTCAATCAGCATGCGCCTCGACTCTTCGCATTCAACGGAGAGGCTGTCGAATTGCCACACGTGGATTTCACAGGCATCCGGGATGCGCTCTACTTTCAACTTCGCTTGGATTACCTCGCTCATAGAGCGATCGGCACTTGCCTTAATTGTGGTGGTCATTTTTCTGTGTTCAAGCGCGGTACGCGTGGCTGCAAGCCGTCTTGCCAGAGAGCACTTAGGAATCAGCGGTATTGGACTAAAAGCAAATCCGGAATTAATGCTCAAAGGCGCAAAAAGAGCACAGAAAGGAAATAGTTATGGCAGTATTTCGCTACAAAGGCAGCAGAGTTTGGACGATGGACTTCGTTTTTCATGCACAGCGAATTCGCGAGAGCACGGGAACCGCTTCCAAAACGCTCGCACAAAAGGTCGAAGCCAAGCGGCGGCGCGACTTGGAAGAGGGCACGGCTGGCATTCGCAGGCAGCAACAGCCCCGCTTGTTTTCCGTCGCAGCGGAGGCATGGCTGGACCTGAAGAAGGCAACACTGGCACCGAGATCGGTGATGATCGAAAAGGCGAACCTCGCGCATCTGCTCCCGGAGTTTGGCCGAAAGCTCGTATGTGACATTGAACCGCGCGATGTGGCTAAGTATCAGCTTAAGCGCATGGATGGAGGAGCTTCACCCAAAACTGTCAATCTCGAGTTAGGCACCCTCCGGGCTGTCTTGAAGCGCTCCGGCCAATGGGCGAGGCTGCAGCCAGACGTGAAGATGCTTCCGACCAGGGATGACGTGGGAAGAGCGATTACACCGGACGAGGAAGCGGCCCTACTGCAGGCGTGCGGCAAGTCACGATCTCGCTCCCTCGTTGCCTTTGTGACGCTAGCAATCGAGACTGGTGCAAGGTTCGGTGTGATTCGGACACTGCAATGGGGGAGCGTTGACTTCGAGGACCGCTGCCTACGCTGGGGAAAAGATAAGACGATGTCCGGTACAGGCCGCATCGTCCCTCTTAACCAGCGAGCAATGGCCGCTCTGGGCTTCTGGGCAACTCACTTCCCTGCGCGGGAACCTGAGCACTACGTCTTTCCCACGGAGCGTTATGGCGCTGCTGGTGACCTGTTCTCCGCAAAGGTGTACAACTGTGACCCCACGAAGCCCATCGGCAGTATCAAAGAAGCATGGGAGGCGGCGAAGCTTAGAGCAGCGCGGATCCTGAAAGGTGACGTGGACTCGAAAGGGGCGATTGATCCATTGCCATGCCGCTTCCATGATTTGCGACACACAGCGGTCTCGCGGATGCTGAACGCGGGAATACCCATCGCCAAAGTTGCAAAGATCGCCGGCTGGAGCACCGCGACAATGGTTCGTATGGCGGCCCGCTATGGCCACTTCACTTTAAACGAGCTGAGGGGTGCGGTCGATAGTATCAGCAGCGCACCAATTCAAACAGAGTCCCCGGTATTTCCCCCGGTATCGGAAGATACTTCACGAAGGAATCGCGCTAACTGATTGTATTGAATGGCTCCTGAGGTAGGACTCGAACCTACAACCCTTCGGTTAACAGCCGAATGCTCTGCCATTGAGCTACTCAGGATCGCGTGGAGAACGCAGGCAACCGGGCGGTTGCTCCTCAACCTTTATAGCAAATGCGCGAGGGTGGGTCAAAGCGGCGTTATCCTAGTCATCAACTGCGAGCTGCTCCCACGCAACCCATTTCCTACGCCGACATAGCCAGCCTCCGCCGCAATTCAGTCTCGAGCGTCTCTCCAACTCACACCACAAAGGGTGATCATGACAAGCGACAACTACCACGGCATCATCATTATCCCCAGCCATCACTCGGTCGATCAGACAGTAGACTCGCTCACCAAAACTTTAGCCGCCAGGAGCATCACCCTCTTCGCTCTCGTGGATCATAGTGGCGAAGCTGCAAAGGCTGGCATGACCATGCCGCCCACCAAGCTCTTAATCTTCGGAAGTCCTCGCGCAGGCACGCCCATCATGCTCGTCGCACCAAGCGCCGCCCTCAATCTACCACTGAAGATCCTCGTCCATGAAGACAACGAAGGCAAGGTGTGGATCACCTACAACGCGCCATCCTACCTGCAGCAACGCCACGCTATCCCCAACGAACTGCTGCCGAACCTTGCCGTAATCGAACCGCTGGCACGCAGCGCTGCCGAATAGCTGTCTACCGGTACAACAGCACCGCGATACTGTAAGCGGTAAAGTTGTGCTCGCCCTCTGCCGGGCAAGCTCCCACCACTGCTGCGTTATAGTTTCCCGTCGCTAACCGTTCCTCCAGCATCGTCGGAATCTTGGTCAGATCATCGGCGGTATACCGCATCACAAACCATGGCCTGCGCTCACCCGCATAACCGGTCTCCATCGAGCACGTGCGCCGAGCATCCGCAGTCGTCGGCAAAATTGTCACCGACGATCTCAACTGCAGGAGCTGCCCTACTGCCACTTCCTGCTCCTCCAGCGACATACTCGTCACCGACCGGTCAAAGTCTTCAACCGCGTACAAGTGGTCTCCTCTGCCAATCACGCGAATCCCGATCGAATCCACCCTCGGATCCAGCAAATTCTCCCTGTGCTTTTCCGAGTTCATCCACGCGTCTTGAATCATCACCGCGCTGGGAGCCTCAGCCACATTCTCCGAGATCACGCTGAACCGCGCGCCGGCTTGTTGTCCTCGCGCCATCAACTCCGGTTCACCTACATACCGGTGCGAAATCGACTCGCGTTCCGCCATCCGTTCCGCATGATAGCTCGCCGCCTCGTAGAGCGCGCGATCCCAATGCAACGGTTGCAATCCACGCTGTGCCCGCTCCACATTCGCTGCGGACAGAAGATACTGCTCCGCAACCGTTGGGCCGCTCACGAGCTTTGACACAGATGCCGCCGAAGCCACACCGCAGTACAAGAACAATGCTACCGGAATTAGACGAAAGTTCATGCCAACACCAATCAAAGTAACCAGAAATTAGTTACCACTAGTGGTTACTATATTGGCCTAAACGGGTGGCACTGGCAAGCGTTCTCTATAACGAATCAACAAATACAACAATTTCCGAGCGTTCCAGTAGCGCGGCATATAGCGCCGCGGCTCGGAGATTGACCGATAAAGCCACCCCAGATAGTTCCGATCCGCCCAGATGGGTATCCGCACCTGGTCTCCACTCAGGAACGCGATAGCCGCCCCAATACAATGTATTGAAGGTAGATAGCTCAAGTTACGCTTGAGGTATAGCCCCACCCGCTCCTGCGTTCCGCCACCCAACGTCAATAGAATGTGCTGCGGCCGGGTCCGCTCGATTCGGTCCAGCAGTTCAGTGTCGTAGATTTCCTGCTCGGAATACAAGGGAGCCAGGTACACATACTCCTCAGGCACCGAAATACCCTGCTCAGCGAGCCACGCAAGATTACGCTCAGCGCTCAGCGGACTCGCCATAATCCAAAGTACATTGCCCGATTGCCGAACGTCCGGCTGCTTCAAAAGCTCACGCAGATACTCCAGCCCCGACAGTCGCCGGATCGAGTCGTGTTCCAGCCAATTCCACACCATCACCATGTAGGCAGAATCCGCGATCGCCATATCGGCGTTCAGCAGCGCCTCGCGATACGACGCCTTCGTCTCGAGATCCTTCAGCGCAGGCGCAGCCGGAACCACCAGCAATCCCCCACCCTTCATCCGTTCCACAGCCTGCGCTGCCGTTCCGATGAAGAAATGGACGCCGAGAATCGTTCGTTCCTCGCCCTCAGCGGACGGCATCGATTATTTCCCTTTCGCCCCGGTTGCAATCTCCTGTTCAATCCAGCGATACGTCCGCTCCAGCCCGTCACGCAACCGGATCGACGGCTCCCAGCCCAGCTTCTCCTGAATCAGCGTGTTGTCGCTATTGCGGCCATTCACACCCTTTGGCGCGTTCAAATCATACGTCCGCTTCAGCTTGATCCCGGCAATGTCTTCAACGAGATCCACTAACTGATTGATCGTCACCAACTCACTCGAGCCTAGATTGATTGGCTCATCAATCTCGCTCTCCATGATCATCTCTGTGCCCTTAACGCAGTCGTCGATATACATAAAGCTGCGCGTCTGCTTGCCATCGCCCCAGATATTGATCTCATGCACGCCCGAGTTCTTCGCCTCAATCACCTTACGGCAGATCGCCGCCGGAGCCTTCTCGCGTCCACCATTCCACGTCCCGTCCGGCCCATAGACATTGTGGTATCGAGCCACACGGCACACCAGCCCGTAATCTTCCTCGAAGTGCCGGCACATCCGCTCCGAAAACAACTTCTCCCAGCCATAGCCATCTTCCGGCAGCGCTGGATACGCATCGGATTCCTTCAACGCGACCACGTCCGGGCTGGTCTGCTTCTCTCCGTTATAAACACACGCCGACGACGAATAAAAGAAGCGTTTCACACCCTTCGCCTGTGCCGCCACCAGCATGTGCGTATTGGTCAGCACGCTCAGCATGCAAAGCGCCTTGTTGTTCTCGATGAACCCCATGCCGCCCATATCGGCCGCCAGCTGGTACACCAGCGAGACGCCATCTGCGGCAATCATGCAGTTCTCTTTGTCCTTCAAATCCAGCGACAGGCTTTCGACGCCCTCCGTCACCTGGTACCACTCATCCAGCGGCTTCACATCCACAGCCCGAACTACATTAATCCCATTCGCTATCAGGCCTTTGACAAGATGTCCGCCAATAAAGCCCCCCGCCCCGCAAACGACCGCGGTTTCCCCTTTGAGGTTCATCAAAACAGCTCCGATCTAATCTTGGCTAACAATCATGGCGGTTGCCCTGGGTGCACCGCTCGTTTGTTTCATCTCTTGGAACCATTTAACGCTGCTTGCGTTGTAAGGTCTCTGCGTCAAGTTTATGTGAGGGCACAGGTATGTCAAGGTTGCCTGCGACTCAACACTGGCTCCCACAGAGCCGCCTCAGCCCTCTCTTCCGAGCTATCATCACTTCACCGGCATGGAAGAACCTAGCAATCCTCCATCAAATCTCACCTCCCTGCTGCGTCAGGCAGCCCATCAACGACTCGCCGTCGCCGGCTGCCTCGTCCTCACCCTTTTCCTCATTTGCGCGATATTCGCTCCCTGGCTCTCACCCCACGACCCAGCACAGCTTAACCTCTCTGCCCGCCTCCTCCCTCCCTCCGCCGCTCACTGGTTTGGCACCGACGAGCTCGGCCGCGATGTCCTCTCCCGCACCCTCTATGGCGCCCGCATCTCGCTACTAGTCGCTGTCGCTGTCGTCAGCATCTCGCTTACCCTCGGCTCCATCCTCGGCATGCTAGCCGGCTTCTACGGCGGCTTCACCGACACGGTCGTCAACATCTACCTCACCAATGCCTTCCTCTCTCTCCCCGGAATCCTTCTAGCCGTAGCCATCGTAGCCTTCCTCGGCCCCTCACTTGCGAACCTCATTCTCGCGCTCGCCCTCGCCGGCTGGGTCAACTACGCTCGCCTGGTCCGCGCCCAGGTCCTCACCGTCAAGCAGCGAGAGTACATCCAGGCTGCTCGCTCCATGGGAGCCAGCGACCTCCACCTGATGGTCCGCCACATCCTCCCCAACATCCTGCAGCCCTTGCTGGTTCAGGCCGCCATCGGCATGGCCGCGGCCGTCCTCTCCGAAGCCACCCTCAGCTTTCTTGGCCTCGGCGTCCAACCCCCTACGGCCACCTGGGGAGCCATGCTCAACGACGCCCGCTCCCACATGTTCGAATCCCCATACCTCATGTTCTTTCCAGCCATCGCCCTAGCTCTCTGCGTCTTCTCCTTCAACCTAATCGGCGACGGCCTCCGCGATTACCTGGACCCCCGCACCCGCCTACGCCAAGGCCTCTAGCAGCATGCCCAAGCCCTCGAGTATGCTCATCGGCGTCCTATCCGACACCCATGGCCTCCTACGCCCAGAACTCCTCCCCGCCCTCGCCGGCGTCGACCACATCCTCCACACGGGTGACGTCGGCGACCCTGCCATCCTCACCGAACTGGCCCGCATCGCCCCCGTCACCGCCATCCGCGGCAACGTCGACACCCACGGCCCCAACTCCCTCCTTCCTGCCACCGAACTCATCGAGCTAGCCGGCTGCCTGATCTACATGGTCCATGCCCGCGAAGACCTCGACCTCATCCCCCAGGCCGCCGGCATCGCCACCGTCATCTATGGCCACTCCCACAAACCGTCCATCAAGCATCACCGCGGCGTCCTCTACCTCAACCCAGGCAGCGCCGGCCCGCGCCGCTTCGACCTGCCCATCACCTACGCCCTCCTCCGCATCCAAAACGCCCAACCACAAGCCGAGATCCTCCCCCTACTCCCCTGAAACATCACTTTTCCTCAGCTCACGAAAATCTTCAGCTCCGAATATGAGAGCCCCCGTCGCCGGGTCACTTGGAAAATAATTGCCTCTAAATTGCGCAAAAGATCGCACATTGTTCTTTCCAGTCACACGTGGACGATGAATCGAGGGGGTTTAGGGCTATGGAACTTCGGCCCTTTACGTGCGCTCAGTACTACGTACGCATTCCATTAGGAGTTACCGCATGAAAAGTTTCAGGGCCCTCGGGTCGGGCGTCGTCGCAATTGCCGCTCTGATGATTGCACTTCCAACAGCGCACGCTACACCCGTAATCACCGTCGATCTTGGAGTAAGCGCTCAGGACTTCACGCTTATCGGTCAGGGTACTGACAATCCTTTCGGAACCTATATCAACCTCCAGGGGGAGTGTTCTTCGGGAGCTACCGCGACCAGTTGCCTGCTCTCCGGAGACTTCACCGGCGCGACTCCAGGCTTCACCGACGGAACCTACGACCTCATCACCACCTACCCCAACGGAGAACCACTCACATCCATCTCCGCGGGTCCACTAGGCGACCCCAACGAGAACTTTTTCAACGCTAACCCGCCGGCTCCCGGAACCACGATGTACTTGGACCTGACGGAAAATGGTGGCCCAAGCTACGAGATCCCAATCTTCGCCAACGGCGCCTATGATGCGGAGCTCTTTTTCAACTTCACCGACCCTACCTGTGGCGGAACCTCCCTCGGAGACGCCTCCTGCAGCCAGATCAATGTCGGCCAGATCGCTGAAGCCACCTACGGCAGCCCCGTCACCGGCTCAGTCAACTTCTACGAACCCACGTCAACCGTTACCCCGGAACCCAGCTCCCTGCTCCTCCTCGGGACCGCGCTTCTCTCCCTCGCTACCTTCGTCGGCTACAAGCGCTCGTAAACTACGGTCTCAGAAAAAGAGGTCCCAATGTGGGACCTCTTTTTTCGCCCGAATCCATTCGCATTACCTTCATCGCCGCATCCGTGGATCAGCCAACGCATACACCGAATCCGTGAGCAGATTCACCAGCACATACGACAGCCCAATCGCCAGAATGCAGCCCTGCACGAGCGCATAATCGCGATTCGAAATAGCCGACAGTGTCAGCCGCCCAATTCCCGGCCAGCCAAAGATTGTCTCCGTCACAATCGCGCCCGCCAGCAGCGATCCAAACTGCAACCCAATCACCGTCAGCACCGGGTTTAGCGCATTGCGCAGCGCGTGCCGATACACCACCACGTTCTCCGAAAGCCCCTTCGCTCGAGCCGTCCGAATGTAATCCTGCCCCAGTTCCTCTAGCATCGACGTCCGCACCATACGCGTAAGGATCGCCGCCAACCCCGACCCCAGCGTGATCGCCGGCAACACCAAATGCCGGACAAAATCGCCAGCGCCGACGCCCGCACCCGACACAGGCAGCAACGCCAGATCGATCGCGAATACCAAAATCAAAATCGGCCCAAGCGCAAAGTTAGGGAAGGAAAGTCCCACCAAACTGGCAAACCCAATCGCCCGATCCGGCCACCGATTCACCCGCCGGGCCGACGCCACACCCGCCGGAATCGCCAGCCCCACACCGATCAGCGTAGCCGCAAGCGTCAACGCCAAAGTATACGGATACCGCTGCAGAATCAGGTGCAGCACCGAATCATGAAGCCGCAGCGACTGTCCAAGATTCCCATGCAGCAACCCGCTCCAATAGCGCACATACTGCGTTCCCAGCGGTACATCCAGACCATACGCATGGCGAAGTCCGGCAATATCCCCAGCTGTCGCGCCGTCGCCGAGCATCTGCACAATGGGATCGCCAGGCACCAGGTGAATCATCAAAAATACAACCGTCACCACGACCCACAACACGGGCAGCGTGGTCACCACCCGTCGCAAAATCCGGCCCACCGCACCGCGTCCCGGCCCAGCACTCATAGGCGCGTCTCCGCAGACGTCTGATCAAGTTCCGCAGCAGCCTTGCGCATCGCCTCGGTCTCAACAATCGGATCCACGCGCACTTGCGCAATCCGCTGACCGTCCATCTTCACCACTTCAAATCGACGCGCGTTGAACTCCACCGATTCGCCTTCCACCGGAATGTGTCCGAGTTGCACCAGCAGAAATCCCGCCAGCGTTTCAACCCCATACTCGCGCGGAAACTTCCAATGCAGCTGCGTCACCAAGTCTCTCAAACTAGCACTGCCATCCAGCAGCAGCCCACCACCAGCCGCCGGCAGCGGCAGATTTCTGCCCGTATCAAACTCGTCCTCCAACTCACCCACAACCTGTTCCAGCACATCCTCAGCCGTGATCAATCCAAGCGTCGATCCGAACTCATCAACCACGATCGCGATCTGTCGCCGCCGGTCCTTGAACTCCTGCAGCAACTCCACAGCCAGCTTGGTCTCCGGAACCACCAGCACATCCCGCATCACCTGCAGCAGCGTGATCCCCGAAGCGCCGCGATTGCCCAGTCCCTGCGCAATGCTGCGAAAGTGAATCAGCCGCGCAACATCCTTCGAGTAGGCCACACCGATAATGTGATCTCGCCCCTTCTCCGGGTCATACACCGGAATGCGCGAGTGCTGCTCATCCACAATCCGCGCGCTAGCCTGCTCCAGCGTCATGTCCGCCGGTAACGAGAAGATCTTCCCGCGCGGCGTCATGATCTCGCTCACCACCACCTGGTTGAGCTCGATCGCCCGATGAATCATCTGCTCCTGAAACGGTGGCAACAACCCCATCCGCCGGGTCGCCGTTGCCAGCATCTTCAGCTCTTCAGGCGAGTGCACCGAACTCTCTCCACTCAACGGTGCATGAAACATTCGCAGCACCACGGTCGCCGACACATTCATCAGCTCCACCGCCGGCCGCGTCATCCGTATGAACACATCCATCGGTCCCGCAACCGCCAGCGCAATCCGCTCCGCTCGTTGCAGCGCCAGCGATTTCGGCACCAGCTCTCCCAGCAACACTTCAAAGTACGTAATGATCGCGAAGGCCAGCACCACCGCGAGCGAATGCGCATACAACAAAGCATGCGCCTGCACCCCCGGCAACGTGCTCAGAAAGCCTACATGCGTCAATCCGTGGAGGATCGCATCGGCCAGCGCAGGTTCACCCAGTCCGCCCAGCGCCAAGCTAGCCAGCGTCACGCCAAACTGCACCGCCGGCAAAAACTCATTGAGATTGTGCTTGAGTCGAAGCGCCGTTCGCGCGCCGGGACGGTTTTGCGCAATCAGCTGCTCGATCCGCGTCTCCCGCACGCTGACCAGCGCAAACTCCGCAGCCACAAAAAAGCTGTTCGCCAGAATAAAGAAGGCGATCAGGCTTCCGTGAACAAGACTCCATTCCAGCATCGTTGGCCTAAAGTCTACACCGGACGCAGCAACGGCCCGCGGAGTCTACTCGCTCAGCGGGCCGCACATACTGCAACTTCTCAAACCGATTACACAAGAACGCGCTTTAGCGTCTCGTCGATCGTGTCCTTGGGGACGAATCCAACAATCTGCTCAGCGACTTTGCCGCCCTTGAAGACCAGCAACGCCGGAATGCCACGAATGCCATAACGGCCAGGTGTCATATTGTTCTTATCAACGTCCATCTTCATGACCTTGAGCTTGCCGTCATACTGCTCGGCAACCGCGTCAACCACGGGCGCCAGCGCACGACAGGGTCCGCACCACGCCGCCCAGAAATCAACCAGAACCGGTGTATCCGACTGCAAAACCTTCTGCTCAAACTCTGCGTCGGTTACCTCAGACACAAACTGACCTGCCATATCACTCATCTCCTTGGGTTTGCCTGCGCTTTCGGCTGTCCACACTATTTGCCGTCTGTCAAACCCACTCCATCATAGATGCTGCAGCGTGGAAAACGATGCGAGGGCCTACAGTAGGGTTCGCTCAACGCCCACGCCGATGCGCAAGGGCAATAGTTCCACATTGGGACCGACCAATCCCTGAATGCGGGTTTCAGCCTCCAACACCGTCGTCCCCTCAGCCAGAAACACCAGAACCGACGGTCCTGCCCCGCTCAGCGCAACGCCCGCAACCTCCGGCTCCTCCATCAGAGGAAGCAGCCTCTCCAGCAGCGGACACGCCTCTGCCCGATAAGGCTGGTGCATCCTGTCCTGCATGGCTGTCTTTAGCAGTTCCAGCCGCCCCTGCGCAAACGCCGCCACCAACAATGCCGCTCGCTGCACGTTGAAGATCGCGTCCGCCTTCGAATAGCTCTCCGGCAGCAACGCCCTTGCCTGCTTCGTCGCGAGACTCGTTGGCTGAATGGCCAATAGCAGCTCCCACCCACCAGTCTTGTCGACTTCCACCCCGAAGCTCGCAGTCTTAACCAACTCGCCATCCTGCGCAGAAACCGTAAATCCTCCATACCAGCAAGCCGCCACATTGTCTGGATGTCCCTCCCGGCGACTAGCCTCAGCGACAATTTCCTCGTCGCCCAGATGAAGCACCCCAAAGTGATCAGCCAATGCCACTCCCGCCAGCAAAGCCGCCGCACTCGATCCGCACCCCATGCCGAGCGGAATCTCATTGTGCAGCTTCAAGTGCAACGGCAGTTCCCTGCCTCCCACCCGCTGCAGGACATCACGGTAGGTATCCAGAATAAGATTGTGCTCGAGCGCTCCACACAGCGCCGCATCCCGCCCCGTAGCCTCAATCTGGAAGGCCGCCGCAGCACGAGCATCGATCGTCAATCGCATCGATAGCGCCAGGCCGACCGTGTCGAAACCCGGCCCTAGGTTTGCCGACGTCGCCGGCAGGCTCAACCGCAGCCCACGTATGTCCCTTGCATCACTCACGCTGGCATCGCCGATCTAGCCTGCGAATCAATCGCTCGCAACACTGCATCGGCGTCGGCATCAAGAACGATCGGCGCATGACGTAAGCCGTTGAGCTGTGCACGGTCTTCCGCGCTTCCCATCTCGGCCTCCGTCAGCAACTCGCCCAGATGATATTTGATCGTGTACTCGGAATCCTTCAGTGTGTGGCCCGTGAGCAGCAGGACGGCCGTCTCTTCCTTCCCAACCCGCCCATCGGCGACCAACTTCTTCAGCCCCGCCAGCGTCACCGCCGACGCCGGCTCGCATCCAATGCCCTCCGCACCGATCTCGGCCTTGGCCAGCGCAATTTCTCGCTCACTCACCTGCTCGCACCATCCGCCGGTCGAAACCAGGATCTTCACGGCTTTCTT
The DNA here is from genome assembly GCF_009765785.1 of Granulicella sp. L46. Taxonomy (GTDB): domain Bacteria; phylum Acidobacteriota; class Terriglobia; order Terriglobales; family Acidobacteriaceae; genus Granulicella. The sequence goes on along the minus strand of NZ_LMUT01000016.1, from coordinate 331,524 downwards.
CCACGACGCCGGATTGCCGATCTGAATCGCCGAAGCCCGCGTGTTCGCCGTAACCGGCTCGAGCGATGCCCCGCCGTTGGCCTGCATGCTCTGGTACAGAGGATTCGCGCCCTCTGCCTGGATCACACTGATCTTCGGCACCCGGTGAATAAACCCGAGATGCATCATCTCCGCAAAGCCCTTACCCAGCGCCGAACAATTCGCTAGGTTTCCACCCGGCACAATCACGTGGTGCGGCACCTGCCACTCGCACTGCTCCAGAATCTCGAACGCCGGGGTCTTCTGCCCTTCCAGCCGATACGGATTCACCGAGTTCAACAAGTAAACCGGAGCCCGCTGCACAATCTCGCTCAGCACCCGCACGCAGCCATCGAAGTCCGTCCGCAGCTGAATCGTCGTCGACCCATAATCCATCGCCTGCGACAGCTTGCCCCACGCAATCTTTCCCTCCGGGATCAGCACCATGCTGCGCAGACCAGCCCTCGCGGCATAGGCTGCCATCGCCGCTGACGTGTTCCCTGTCGAAGCACATGCCACCCATTCAAACCCGCTCGCCACCGCGACCGACAGCGCCGCCGTCATCCCTGTGTCCTTGAACGACCCCGTAGGATTCATTCCCTGGTGCTTGGCCAGCAGCCAGTTCAGCCCCAGCGCGGCAGCCGACTTCGGCATCTCGTACAGCGGGGTATTCCCCTCGCGAAGAGTCACGACACGGTCGTGCGGAACAATCGGCAGCAGATCCCGGAATCTCCACACACCGCTCTGGTCAATCCCTATCGTCGAGGTCCGACGCTCCTGCCAGAGATACCGCAGCGCACTGGGATTCGGACGATTCTTAGGCACCGGCCGGCTAGCCGAGTAGATCGCTTCCGGACCCCCACACTCCGGCGCACTCTCACTCCACGGGTACTCGACCTCAAACAGATCGCCACACGAGCGGCATCTAAAATTGCTCTGTGCATCCTGTGCGGCGATCCTTTCGCCGCATCCAGTGCATCGAAGGACATGTGATGAAGAATTCATGGTTTTCTCTAGGGTACCGTAAAGCGCTCTCGGCCTGCGCTGTGTCCGCCCTCTCCTCCTTATTTCTTATCGTGATATTCGCAGGGTCGCTAGCCGCGCATGCGCAATCCCCCAAAGAGCTCCACATTGCCGCTGCCGCCGATCTTCAACCAGTCCTTCCCACGCTTGCCGCACAGTACGAGCAAGCCACAGGCGTCAAGATCATCCCCTCCTTTGGCTCATCGGCGACTCTTACGCAACAGATCACCAACGGCGATCCGCAGGACCTCTTTCTCTCCGCCGACTACGTGCATCCCGAGCAACTGGTTGCCGCAAACCTGACCGCCAGCCACGCACCAGTTCCCTACGCTCGCGGAGTCCTCGTCCTCTGGGCGCGCAAGGATTCGCCCGCCCAGCCCCTCAGTCTCGACGCTCTCACCAGCCCCAAGGTTCAGAAGATCGCCATCGCCAACGGCCTGCACGCGCCTTATGGTCTTGCAGCGGACAAGGCCCTCGCTAGCCTCGGCCTCACCGACAAGGTGGCCAGCAAACTCGTCGTCGCCGAAAACATCGGCCAGACCGCACAGTTTGCCGAGTCTGGCAATGCTCAGGTCGGCATCATCTCCCTCACCATCGCAAGCTCGCCACACTACCGCGACCTCGGCACCTTCGTCCGCTTCCAGCCCCAGAGCTACCCCGAAATCCGTCAGTGCGCCGTCGTCCTGAAGTCCTCAAAGAACCAGGAGGAAGCCCAGAAGTTCCTCGACTGGCTCACCAGCAAATCCGTTCAGGAAAGCCTGACAAAGTTCGGCCTCGATCCCGCCAACTAACGACTCCCGCTACACCGCGCCGCGACGCACAAGCTAGACTGGCCACCATGGACTTCGCCGCTCTCGGCCTGACGCTTCGCCTCGCCAGCTTGACGACCCTCTGCCTACTCCTGGTGGCGACACCTCTGGCGGCATGGATCGCGGGCGGTAGCAGCATCGCCCGACGCGTCGTGCAAGCAGCCGTCGCACTTCCACTGGTGCTCCCTCCTACCGTGCTCGGCTTCTATCTCCTCGTTGGTCTCGGACCCACCACTGCGCTCGGCCGCACCCTCATCACCCTCATCGGACATCCCCTCGCCTTCACCTTCTCAGGTCTCCTCATCGGCTCCATGATTTACAGTCTGCCATTTGCCGTGCAACCGCTGGTCGTAGCCTTTGCGTCTGTCGATCGCCCAACCCTCGAAGTCGCCAGCGTCCTCGGCGCCTCGCCCTGGACCGTCTTCCGCCGCATCACGCTCCCACTCTCCCGCATGTCCTTCCTCACAGCAGCAGTCCTCACCTTCGCTCACACCGTGGGCGAGTTCGGCATCGTGCTCATGGTCGGTGGCGATATCCCCGGCATCACCCGCACCCTCTCCATCTCCATCTTCGACGACGTGCAGGAACTCCGCTACACCGACGCGAATCTCACCGCCGTCACCCTCGTCGCGCTATCATTTCTCGCCCTGCTGGTGGTCTACGCCCGCGGCAACCGGAGGTCTGAGCTTGCCTGACCCCCACCATCTTCTGCGCGTCAACGCGAACCTTGGACCGTTGCATGTCTCCGCAAACATGACTTTGTCCGCACCGTGGACCATCCTGTTTGGACCCTCGGGCAGCGGCAAGAGCTCCATTCTGCGAGCCGCCTGCGGTCTCATCCCTTCCGCAGACGTTCACTTTACCCAGGCCCTCCCCCATCAACAATCGCTGGACCGCATTCCGACCCACCGCCGCAACCTCGCATACGCTCCACAGGGCGCCGTCCTCTTCCCGCACCTCACCGTCTCCCAGAACGTCTCCTTCGCAACTGACGTCCGTCACCAACCGCATTCTGCCGCCACCGACGTAGCGCTCGATCTCTTCCAGCTCACCCCACTCGCCCACCGCGTTCCCCGCGATCTCTCCGGCGGAGAGCGCCAGCGCGTCAATCTGGCCCGAGCCTTCGCCGTCCAGACCCCTCATCTCATCCTTCTCGACGAGCCCTTTACCGGCGTCGATCGCTCCCTCCGCGACATCCTTCTACCCCGCATGCAACAGCACGCCGCGCAGCAAGGCATCCCCGTCCTTTCCGTCACCCACGACATCGAAGAAGCCCTCATCCTCAACGCCGAAGTTATTCGCATCGAACAGGGAGTCATCGTCGACCAGGGGCCCGCATCGCAGGTCCTCGCCGACGAGCGGGCCCGCATGCTGCAAATCCTGCAACGCTAAGACTACGGCGCTAACCCACCAGTACCGGCTCGCGCTCCAGCGCAATTCCAAACCGCGCGAGCACCCCGCGCACAATCTCGTCCTGCAATCTTTCAACATCAGCAAAAGTCGCCCCACCCCGATTCGTCAACGCCAGTGTATGCCGCGTCGAAATCCCCGCCGGCCCCACCCCATACCCCTTCACAAATCCAGCCTGCTCCAACAGCCACGCCGCCGGAACCTTGATCTTGCCCTCACCCGCCGGCCAGTGCGGCACCTTGCTTTCCTCCACACCAGCGGCGGCCGCAATCTCCGCCAACCTCTCACCGGCCACAATCGGATTCTTGAAGAACGATCCCGCGCTGCGGCAGTCCGGATCCCCTTCCACCAGCAGCATTCCCTTCTGCCGCCGAATCTCCCGCACCGCCGTCGCCACCTCCATAAGGGTCACGCCTTCCTTACCCGCAAACCGCCGCTGCAAGTCCGCATAGCGCAGATTAGGCTCACCCTGCGGCCGCAGCCGAAACCTCACCCGTGTCACGATGTACCGTCCCGGCTCATCCGTATTGAACAAGCTCTCCCGATACCGAAATCTGCAGGCAGCCTTCTCCAGCTCAACCCACTCAAACTTTTCGCGATCGAATGCCCGCACCGACTCGATAGTCTCCGCGACCTCCTGCCCATAGGCCCCCACATTCTGCACCGGCGTTCCCCCCACAGAACCCGGAATGCCCGCTAAACACTCCACCCCCGCCATCCCGAGCGACGTCATCCTCTCCACAAACCGATCCCACACCTCGCCCGCCCCCACATCAAACAGGTTCCCACCACGCGCCTCCATACCCATGACGGCAATCTTCAACACCAACCCCGCGAACCCCGAATCCCGCACCAGCAGGTTGCTCCCCCCGCCCAGCACAAACAGCCGTACACCATGCTCCCTTGCCCAGAAAACCCCCTCCACAACCTCCTCCTCGGTAGTAGCCACGGCAAAATACCGCGCAGCTCCCCCAATTGCGAACGTCGTAAACGGCGCCAGCGCTATCTCTTTCCGAATCTGCAAGCCAGACGGCACGCTTCGAGACTACATCAGCCTGCCCACAACAAAAATCACCTTTTGGCGCGACCGAACCCGGCCACGTACAATCAAATAACGAAAGTTCGTTTCACCACGATCAGGAGGCAACACGATGTACCCAGAGTTGATGCTCATTCCGATGCGCGAAGAGTTGACCAAGGCCGGTGTTCTCGAGGCCCGCACCAGTGCTGAGGTGGATGCCGCACTGGCAACGCCCGGAACCACCATGCTGATCGTGAACTCGGTCTGCGGTTGCGCTGCGGGCAAGATGCGCCCCGGCGTCCGTCTAGCCCTCCAGCACACCACCAAGCCGGACCAGACCGTTACGGTCTTCGCCGGTCAGGACCGCGAGGCCACCGATCGTGCCCGCAGCTACTTCCAGGGCCATCCACCCACCTCCCCCGCCGTCGCCATCCTTCGCGACGGTCAGCTGATCTATCTCCTGCAGCGCTCAGCGATCGAGAACTCCACGGCCCCCGCCATCGCCCAGGAACTTACACGCGCCTTCGACACCTACTGTGCCAAGTCGGTAGCGTAAAGTTCCGCAACCCGACTTCATTTCCCAAGGGAACTTCAGAGAGGATGGCACTTGCCATCCTCTCTTCTTTGCAACGCACTTCACAGTCAGCAATTCGCCTCCGCGATTACCCTAAAGAAATCACCTCTGGCTGCCGATACTTTAGCCATGTCAGAACTGAATCGGGTTAGGAACCAATCCTCGGCAGATTTTGCGCCAGCGCCCGAGACGATTTCCAATGTTCCCCCTCCCGCTCTCTGGTTGGCTGGCTCCAGTGTGGCAATCACCCAGCTGCGAGGTCAGATTCAACGGGTAGCACCCTATTTTCGCTCAGCCATGTTCGTTGGAGAACCGGGCTGCGGCGAAGAAGCGGCCGCCCAGATCCTGCACCAGCAGTCACCGCTCAGCCAGCGCCCGTTCATCAACCTTAAATCGGCCGAGACCCTTTCGCTCTTCGGAGGCGCTCGTTCAGAGGATGCCCTCGCGTCCGTCGGTATGTTCTATATCTCCCGCCCTGACCAGCTTTCTCCCATCGCCCAGACCGCACTTCTGGGCCTCGCACGTCGATACGGACCACTGGCTCCACGCATCGTCGCATTCGCACAGCGCGGCCTGCGACCGCTGGTGAGCTCGAACGGCTTCTCCGCAGAGCTCGCAGACCTCCTTGGGTCTCTGCGAATCGTGATGCCCCGCTTGCGCGACCGCCGCGAAGATATTCCTCAACTTCTTTCCAGCTTTGTGCAACGTATCGCCACCAGGTCGGGCGCATCGTCCCCTCAACTCGCCCCGGACCTGATGGATGCAGCGCGCATGCTTCCCTGGCCCGGCAACCTACCCCAGTTGTACTCAGCATCCAAGGGACTGCTGGAGCGCGCGAACCAGCACATCCTGCATGCTCCGGATTTAGACGCCGTCCTTGGCTCAATCGCCCAGCCAGCTTCACCTAATCACCACGAAACCCGAATGATTCGCCTCGATGACATCGTCCAGGAGCACATTCGCTCCGTACTTTTTGCCTGTCACGGAAACAAGCTGCGCACCGCTGAAGTGCTCGGCATCAGTCGCTCGACCCTCTACCGCATGCTCGACATTCCTGCCCAACACTCCTCTCCGCCCTCCAGCTCCCAATCTGTCGACCCGTCCAGTCTGCAAATGGCGGGCTGACCTCTCGCAAATCGCTGTTGTCCCACCAGATGTCCTCTCACATTTGGCAAGCCGCCCGCATCCCGGCTTTGATAGCCTTGCTGCATGACCTCCAAGCAATCATCGGAGTCCGCTTCCCGCCTCCACATCGCAGTCCTCGGAGCCGGCAAGATGGGCGGCATCCTGGTTCAGGCATTTCTGCGCTCTGGCCTCTTTCCCCGCGAGCACGTAGCCGCCACCGTCGCTCACGAGTCCCGCGCCACTACACTCAGCAAACAGTTTGGTATCACGGTCACCACCGACAATCTCAAGGCCGCCAAAGAAGCGGATATCATCCTGCTCGGCGTCAAGCCACAGCAGATGGAGGACGTCGTCAGCGGAATCGCTCCCGCACTTCGCCCCGGCAAGCTGCTAATCTCCTTCGCCGCCTCGGTCAAGACCAGCGCTATCGAAGAAGCCGCCAAATGCAAGATCTCAGTCATTCGCGCCATGCCGAATACGCCCGCGATGGTTGGCGCCGGCATCACAGCAATCGCTCGCGGCAACTTCGTCACCGATCAGCAGCTCGCACTCGCCGAACAGATCTTCGCCACCGTCGGCCGCACCGTTATCGTCGATGAGAAACACATGGACGCCGTCACCGGCCTCTCCGGCTCTGGCCCGGCATTCCTCTACATCATCATCGAGGCCCTCGCCGAAGCCGGCGTCAACGTGGGTCTGCCCCGCGACATCGCCACCCTGCTCGCTGCCCAAACCACCTACGGCGCCGCCAAGATGGTGCTCGAAACCGGCTCGCACCCCGCGCTGCTCAAGGACGAAGTCACCACCCCTGCCGGCTGCACCGTCGAAGGCATTCTGGAACTCGAAGAAGGTGGCCTGCGCGTCACGCTCATCAAGGCCGTTAAGCGAGCAACAGCGCGCGCGAGAGAGCTCGCCAGAAGCTAGTCGCCACACCCGTATACCGCACACGCCTGTGCCCGTTCACTCGTACAATCGATCCCATGAGCAGCACGGTGGTTCCGATCTCGACCCGCACCCAAAACAGCCGTTCCCGCGCGCTCCCGCAGTATGCAGCAGTGGTCGTCGGGTTCATGGTGCTTGTCATCCTTGAGGGTGCACTGGTACGAGCCACCGGATCAGGAGCCGGCTGTGGAAACCACTGGCCCCTTTGCAACGGCGACTTCTTCCCCCACCATCCCCGCCTCGCCACGGTTATCGAGTACACCCACCGCTCCATGACCGGCCTCTGCACAACGCTCGTAGCTATCCTCATCGGCTGGACTTTTCTCGCACGCCCCAGCGGCGACCGCGCACGCCGCGCCGTCATCTGGTCCGGCATCCTGCTGATCACCGAAGCGCTCCTCGGAGCCCTCCTCGTCAAAGGCGGCTATGTCGAGAGCAACGCCTCCAACATGCGCGTTGTCATGCAATGCATCCACTTCACCAACACGATGCTCCTGTTGGCCGTCATCACGCTCACCTGGTGGTGGCTTCGGGACCGTCCCCAGCCATCCGCGAACCTAGGCTCCCACGCCCGCATGGTCGCCTGGATCTCAGTCATGGCGACTCTCTTCGTCGGCGCCACCGGCTCCGTAGCTGCGCTCGCCGACACACTCTTTCCACCCACCTCCCTGCAAGCCGCCTTCCTGCAGGACTTCGCCGCACACTCACCTCTAATGGTTCGCATGCGCTGGCTGCACCCCGCAAGCGCGGTCATTGCTCTAAGCTGCGCCATTTGGATCGCCCTGCAACTTCGCAGCAAACTCGGCCAGCTGGTCGTAGGCCTCGTCGGCATGCAACTCCTGTTGGGCGCGGCCGACGTGCTTCTGCTCGCGCCCACTTGGCTGCAGGTGCTTCACCTTCTGGGCGCAGACCTGTACTGGATCGCTCTCGTAGTCGCATGCGCAACCGTCCTCGCACCCGCACAGACGGTGCCTCCCGCTACTACGTAGCCGGGTTTCCATCCACCTTGTGCACGACCTTCTTGGTCCCATTGGCCGTCTTGTGATATCCCTCTTTGCTCACGTCGGCCGTCTTGTGCGCCGCCACCTTGGTACCGTGCGCCGTATCGTGCGCGGCCACCTTGGTCCCATGTTCCGTATCGTGAGCCGCGACCTTGGTGCCGTGGGCCGTGTCGTGCGCTGCGACCTTGGTCCCATGAACCGTCTTATGAGCCACTGTCTTGCTGGCGTGGGCCGTGTCGTGACCCGCATCCTTCATATCCTGACCAACGGTTTGCGCCTGCGCAGCCCCGAGCGAGAGCAGTCCCGCAAGTGCCATTCCTGAAACGATCAGCTTTTTCATCGACTTCTCCATATGTTGCGACGATCTATGCATAGGATGCGTTCTACCCCGGCTGAGGGTAAATCCCGCGGGAGACAACCCTGCCACCACAGAGCCAAGCCTCGCAAAAGCTTATTAATACGCTTTAATTCAAGCTCTTCCCAATCGTCATTGCCGGATGGTAGATTCTTATGGCGTTACTGTATGATGATCCCCGACTTACAGTAAACGATTTCTGGCTCGCAACAATCGGGAAATACCGTCTGCGACCCAAATCCCTGGCGCGTGGCAGCTGTAACAGGAGAAAAGAAAGAGCAATGGCGATAAGTCCGGCAACTACAACCGTACGGCCCTCGACGCCGCTTCCGGGTTCCACCAACTACAGCGCCATGGCAATGGTCACCACTCTGTTTTTCACCTGGGGCTTCTGCACTGTGCTGAACGATGCGGTCATTCCTCACCTGCAATCCATTTTCCAATTGAGCTATCTGCAGGCCTCGCTGATTCAGCTAGCCTTCTTCAGCTCTTACTTTGTCTTTGCGCTTCCTGCTGGCAAGTTGGTAGAGAAGGTCGGATACAAAGCGACGATGGTGATCGGTCTCGGGTTGATGTGCCTCGGTGCGCTTCTGTTCGTTCCGGCAGCCACAGCCGCAACCTATTCTTTCTTCCTCGTAGCTGAAGTGGTTTTGGCAGCGGGCGTCACGCTCCTGCAGGTCGCGGCAAATCCTTACGTCACCATTCTCGGTCCTCCCGAAACAGCGTCGAGTCGCCTGAACCTCACCCAGGCCTTCAATACGCTCGGAGACACGGTAGCACCCTACGTCGGCGGTGCCCTCATCCTCGGTAAGATCGCAACCCTGCCTCAGGCGGGCAAACTGCAGGGAGCAGCCCTGCAGGCCTACCGCACGCACCAGGCATCCAGCATCAAGCTTCCCTTCATCGCAATTGCAAGCGCCACGCTAATCCTGGCGCTAGCCATCGCGTTCTACAAGTTTCCCCGTCTTGAAGTAACACAGGATTTCCGGCCGGGCGGCTTGGACCTCGAGAAGGACAGCATTTGGAACCACCGTCATCTCTACCTCGGCGCGATTGCGATCTTCATCTACGTCGGAGCCGAAGTATCGATCGGTAGCTTCCTCGTAAAATACTTCGCGGACCCCAATATCCTTGGCATTTCGTTGGAGAACGGTGCAAAGCTCGTTACCCTCTACTGGGGTGGGATGATGGTTGGCCGCTTCATCGGCTCGGCAGCTATGCGCCGGATCGCTGCGAACAAGATATTGATGTGGGCTGGCTTCGGTGCAGCCATCCTGGTTGGTGGGTCGTTATTTGGCCACGGCCACTTTGCCGCAATCACCATTCTGTCGGTCGGACTTTTCAACTCCATCATGTTCCCGACAATCTTTACGCTGGCTGTCGCAGAGTTGGGCCCGCTCACAGGACGTGGCTCAGGTTTGCTTGTGCAGGCGATCGTTGGCGGCGCTGTGTTTCCCATGTTGATGGGCTACCTCGCTGATCATTACGGAATTCACCATTCGCTCCTGATGCCGCTCTTGTGCTACTTCTTCATCGCCTATTACGGATGGAAGGGCTACAAAATAACCCCGAACGAAATGCGCTCCCATATTGAAGTAGCTCCAGCTTAGGTTTCGCTTTCGTACTATCGCCAACATTCCACCACCACCCGTTACCGGTCGCGGCCGGATGACATCAACAAAGCTTAAGCCATAAAACGTGAGCAAAGCTCAGCCATACAGAGGAGAACGAGATGGGCCGTCAAATGACTATGGGCGTCGTCGTAGGCAATCGTGGATTTTTTCCCAGCCACCTTGCCACCAGCGGACGTTTGGAGATGATTGCAGCGCTTGAAGCAGTGGGGATCAAACCCATCGTGCTCACCCCGGAACAGACCGCGCACGGGGCTGTCGAAACTTATGAAGATGCCAAGAAGTGCGCCGAACTCTTCAAGCGGCACGCGAAGGAAATTGATGGCATCATCATCACCCTCCCCAACTTCGGCGAAGAACGCGGCCTAGCCGACGCTCTCCGACTCGCCAACCTCAACGTCCCCGTCCTCATCCAGGCCACCCCCGACACACCCGGCAAAATGGGCATCGCTTTCCGTCGTGATTCCTTCTGCGGCAAGATGTCCATCTGCAACAACCTCAAGCAGTACGGCATCCCCTACTCCCTCACCACCCTGCATACCGAAGCTCCCGACTCCAACGAATTCAAAGCAGACCTCCAGTGGTTCGCGGCCGTCTGCCGGATCGTGCGCGGCCTGCGCAACGTTCGCTTCGGCGCCATCGGCGCGCGCCCCACAGCCTTCAACACCGTCCGCTACTCTGAGAAGCTCCTCGAGCGTTCCGGCATCACCGTCGAGACCCTCGACCTCTCCGAAGTCATGGGCCGCATCGAAAAATCCAAAGACAACGACGACGCTGTCCAGGCCAAGCTCGCCGCCATCAAGAAGTACATTCCCATCGGCGACACCCCAGAAGCTGCCCTCATGAAGATGGCCAAGCTAGGCGCCGTGATCGACGGCTGGATGGCAGCCTCTGAGCTCACCGTCTCCGCCGTCCAGTGTTGGACCTCAATCGAAGAGTATCTCGGCATCGTTCCCTGCACCGTCATGTCGATGATGAGCGAGCAGCTCATCCCCTCGGCCTGCGAAGTCGACGTACTCGGAACCCTATCCATGTACGCCCTCACGCTCGCCAGCGAGACACCTTCCGCGCTCCTCGACTGGAACAACAACTACGGCGACAACCCTGACAAGGCCGTCTGCTTCCACTGTTCAAACCTGCCCAAGCACTTCTTCCGCGAAGGCGTGAAGATGGACTACCAACTCATCATCGCTGGCACCGTCGGGAAGGAAAACACGCACGGCACCCTCGACGGCACTGTAAAAGCCGGCGCGATGAGCTTCGCACGCTTCTCCACCGACGACTTCACCGGCAAGATCACCGGCTACGTCGGCCAAGGCGCCTTCACCGACGACCCCCTCAACACCTTCGGCGGTGCCGGCGTCGTCGAAATCCCCAACATGCAAAAGCTCCTCCGCTACATCTGCGAGAACGGCTTCGAGCACCACGTGGCCGCCAACTTTGCAACCGTCGCCAGTCCCGTCTACGAGGCTGCCTCCAACTACCTGGGCTGGAAGATGCATCAGCACGCATAACACTGCTTCTAACGTTACAAAATCAGGGCTGTGCGGGAAATTTACATTATCCCGAGCAGCCCTGATTTAGTCTCGTAAGACGCATGGCCGTCCGGAAACAAACCGCACCGACTAAGGCTCCTTCCCGTACCGCGCCCCGCCGCTCCGTCAAAGCTCCCCCGGCACCGCCCGGAGGCAGACTCATCGATCGCGACGAGAGCTGGCTCCAGTTCAACAGCCGCGTCCTGGAGGAAGCAGACGACGCCTCCAACCCACTGCTCGAGCGCGTCAAGTTTCTCGCCATCACTGCCAGCAACCTCGATGAGTTCGTCGAGATCCGCGTAGCCGGTGTCCTGCAGCGGCTGGAAGAAGGCCTCAACCTTCCCCATCACGTTGATGCTGGCGGACTGACCCAGAATGAGCGCATGCAGCGCGTCCGCGATCGCCTCCACCAGTTCAACAACGATCAGGCTTCCTGCTGGAACGATCGCCTCGTTCCCGAGCTCAAGCGCGCCGGCATCTCCGTCCTCGCCTGGAAGCAGCTCCGCAAACCCGATCGCGAGTTTGTCATCAAATTCTTCCAGGAGCAGGTCGACCCGCTCCTCACCCCCGTTACCCTCGACCCCTCTCACCCCTTTCCCCGCGTCCTGAACAAGGCTCTCTGCCTCGCGGTCCTGCTACGCCACAAACGCAAACTCAAGTCCGGCACTAGCCCAAAGATCCTCGGCGTCATCACGATCCCGCGCTCGTTACCTTCCCTCATCGCCCTTCCCGAGCACAAAGGTCAGCGAAACTTCCTTCTCCTCGAAGAACTCATCGAAGCCCACATCGATACCATGTTCCGCGGCTACAGCATCCTCAACCGCACAGCCTTCCGCGTCACTCGCAACAGCAATCTCTACATGCAGGAAGAAGAGGCGCGCTCCCTGCTCGAAACCGTTGCCGAGGAGTTGCACAATCGCCGCAAAGGCGACGCCGTCCGCATGGAAATCGACGCCTTTGCCTCTGAAGAGATCGCCGAACGCCTCCGCATCAACTTCGAGCTCGAGCCCTGGCAGGTCTTCCGTACCTCCGCGCCCATCAACCTTTCCCGCCTCATGAGCCTCTATAGCGCAGCCAAGCTGCCCGCGCTCAAGTTTACCGAGTTTCATGGCCGCCGCCTCCACCTCGATCAATCCACCAAGCCGCCAACGAACATCTTCGCTGCACTCCGCAATGAAGACATCCTCCTCCATCATCCCTTCGACAGCTACAGCACGGTTGAAGACTTCATCGCCTCCGCCGCTGCGGACGACAATGTCATCTCCATCAAGCAAACCCTCTACCGCACCAGCGCCGACTCCACCATCTTCAGCGCCCTCAAAGCCGCCGCCGAAACGAAGGACGTCACCGTCGTAGTCGAGCTCATGGCGCGCTTCGACGAAGCCTCCAACATCCGCTGGGCACGCGAACTCGAAGACGCCGGAGTGCAGGTCTTCCACGGCATCTTCGGCTTCAAGACCCACTGCAAGCTCGCGCTCATCGTGCGCCGCGACTCCGACGGCATCGTCCGCAGCTACGCGCATCTCGGCACCGGGAATTACAACCCGGTCACGTCGCGCTTCTACACCGACATCAGCCTTCTTACCGCGCGCCCCGAACTCACCGACGCCGTCCTCCGCGTCTTCCGCTATCTCACCGCCGATTGGGAAGCAGGCCCCAATGCCTACCGCCCTCTGCTTGTCGCGCCCGTCACGCTCCACAGCGACCTGCTCGCCCTCATCGCTCGCGAGGCCGAACACGCCTTGACCGGAAAACCTGCGCGCATCATCGCCAAGATGAATGGGCTACTCGACGTTCCTACAATTGACGCCCTTTACTCCGCCTCCCAAGCCGGCGTAGAAATCGACCTCATCGTCCGCGGCATGTGCGCCCTCCGCCCTGGCATTCCTGGCCTCAGCGACCACATCCGCGTGCGCTCCATCATCGGTCGTTTCCTCGAGCACAGCCGCATCTTCTTCTTCGCCAACGGCGGCCCCGACGATGGCGGCCAATCCGAAATGTTCTGCGGCAGCGCCGACTGGATGACGCGCAATCTCTACGAGCGCTGTGAGGTCGTCTTCCCAATGGTTGATCCAGCCCTGAAACGTCGCCTGCGCGAAGAGATCCTCGACTGTTATCTCCGCGACAACCTCAAGGCCCGCCTCATGACCCCCGACGGCTCATACGAACGAGCGCCCAAGTCCGTCCCGGCCCTCAGTGCCCAGCAATATCTCATGGAGCTTTCGCGCTCCCCCGAAAAGCGGCTCACCCGCGACAAAACTGCGGTCGTCGAAAGTACCCCGGCGGAAGAAGCAGAAAGCGTCCTGTCCAAGGAACAATCCGGCCTCTGACCCGGGATCAAACCACGTGGCCGGCTCCTCGAACTGCTAAACTTGAACAGTAGCGGCGTGGCCAAACTCCCACGCCAAAGGAGTACATCATGGCAAACCAGGGAAACGGCACACACAACGGCAACGGCGCAGGACTCCGTCTCAAGACCGGTCTTGCCGAGATGCTCAAAGGTGGCGTCATCATGGACGTCATGAGCGTCGCGCAGGCTCGCATCGCCGAAGAAGCCGGTGCCGTCGCTGTCATGGCCCTCGAGCGCGTTCCCGCCATGATCCGTGCCCAGGGCGGCGTCGCCCGCATGGCCTCCCCCAAGCTCATCAAGGAAATCATGGCCGTCGCGACCATCCCGGTCATGGCCAAGGCCCGCATCGGCCACTTCGCCGAAGCCCAGGTCCTCCAATCCCTCGGCGTCGACTTCATCGATGAGTCCGAAGTCCTAACCCCCGCCGATGAGGTCTACCACATCGACAAGCACGCCTTCACCACCCCCTTCGTCTGCGGCGCGCGCAACCTCGGCGAAGCTCTTCGCCGCATCGCTGAAGGCGCTGCCATGATTCGCACCAAGGGCGAGCCCGGCACCGGCGACGTAGTCCACGCCGTTCAGCACATGCGCCAGATTACCCGCGAGATCAAGGCCCTCACCGTTCTCGGTGACGAAGAGCTCTACAACGCCGCCAAGATTCACGGCGCGCCCTACGAGCTCATCCGCATGGTAGCCAAGGCCGGCAAGCTTCCCGTCCCCAATTTCTCCGCCGGCGGCATTGCCACGCCGGCCGACGCCTCTCTCATGATGCAGCTCGGCGCCGAAACCATCTTCGTCGGCTCTGGCATCTTCATGAAGGAAGGCGCCATCCCGCTCGACATCGAAGACAACGCCAACGAGCGCGCCGAGGCCATCTCACGAGCCCGCGCGATCGTCCTCGCAACCCTGCACTATGACGACCCGAAGATCGTCTCCGAAGCCTCCGAGGCCATTATCGGCAGCATGAAGGGCCTCGCCGCCGCTGCCATCGAAGAGAAGGACCTCATGCAGACCCGCGGCTGGTAACTTCTTCAAATTGAGCGAGGCAACTGAATAGCGGAACAACTCACCTCCCTTGAGAGGCATCGCAGTATGTGTTGCTATATGCGCTACACTCTGTCTCAAAAGGATCGACATGAGAAAACTGCTGCCTTTAGTCCTGCTTTCCGCCTTCATCAGCTCCAACGCCTATGCCGCTGACCAAGCCAAACTCGATGCGCGCATCGACGCAGCCCATGCAGTTCTGCACGAACTTATGGACACCCCCGATCACGGCCTTCCCGATAGCGTGGCCTCGCATGCTACCTGCGTCGTAGTCGTTCCCAGCTTCAAGAAGGGTGCCTTCGTCGTCGGCGCTGAATACGGCCAGGGTGTCGTCACCTGCCGCACTGGCCACGGCTGGAGCGCTCCTGCCTTCGTCCAACTCACCGGCGCCAGCTTCGGCTTCCAGGCCGGCGGCCAGGCTACCGACCTCGTTCTCGTGGCCGTTACCCACGCGGGTGCACAGCGTCTCCTGCATGACAAGATCAAACTGGGCGCAGATGTCTCCGTAGCCGCCGGCCCCGTCGGTCGGGACTCTCAGGCCTCCACCACTGAACTAGCCAACGCGGGCTTCCTCACCTACTCCCGTAACAAGGGCCTCTTCGCCGGCGTCGACCTCAATGGCGACGTGGTCAACCAAAACCTCAACGACACCCAAACCTATTACGGCCGGGATATCTCCTACGAGAAAATCCTCTCCGGTGGCGTTCCCACACCTCCGGGCGCCGTACACTTCGTTCGCACCGTCAACCAGCTCTTCCACGCACACGCACGCAATACCAAGTAATCTCTCCATCGAATCTGCAAGACGAAGGCCCGGCCACCCTCAGATGGCCGGGCATTTTCACGCCTCGTCCTTGCCTCAGACCCATCCACCATCCACCACGTAACTTTGATTCGTAATTGCGGAACTATCATCGGCCGCAAGAAACAACACCAGCCGCGCAACTTCCTCCGGCAGAATCATCCGCTTCAACGATTGGTGCGCCAGCACCTGTCGCACATAATCCTCGGTCAGCCACAATTGCTTCTGGCGCTCGGTAAGTATCGCCCCCGGCATCACGCAATTCACCCGCACCTCGTCCTCGCCAAACTCGTGCGCCAGCGCCCGTGTCATCCCCACAATCGCCGACTTCGCCGTTACATAAACCGGAACATTCTTGGAAGGGATCACCCACGCAATCGATCCCATGTTGATGATCGATCCGCGTCTCGCCTGTCGCATCGATGGCGCCACCGCCTGCGCCATAAAAAACTGCTGCTTCAAATTAATCGCCATCCCCTCATCCCACGACTCCGGCGTCACCGAATCCACCGGATGCCGAGCATCATTGCCCGCATTGTTCACCAATACATCCACCCGCCCCAACCGCTCCACCACCTCATCCACCGTCCGTTCCAAAGCAACAAAGTCCGTCACATCGCAACGAAAATATACCGGCGCGCGCAACCCGGCATCGATCAGCCGCCCCACCAGCCTCTTCGCCTCTTCCTCCTGAATATCAAAAAACGCCACCTGCGCCTGCTGCCGCGCAAACGCCTCCACGATCGCCGCTCCGATCCCACTCGCTCCGCCTGTCACCACCACCACTCGACCTTCCAGGCTCGGATACACAGCTGCTTTGCTCATTGCACTCATCGCAGCATTATCGCTTACGCTCTGCATTCACGTCTCCCGTCCCACCCCGCGCAATGAACTAAAATCAAACTGTGGATCCCAAAACCCCAGCCATCGGCGTCCTCGCTCTACAGGGCGCATTCGACGTCCACGCCCGCCGTCTCGCAGCCCTCGGAGCTATCACCACCCTCGTTCGCAAGCCAGGCCAGCTCGACACCCTCGACGCCCTCGTCATCCCCGGCGGCGAGTCCACCACCTTCCTCAAACATCTCGAGCGCGCCGGCTTCTACGACACCCTCAACGCCTTCGTTCACATCAAACCCGTCTTCGGCACCTGCGCCGGCTGCATCCTCCTCGCCAAAGAAGTGTCCAACCCGCATCAACCCTCCTTCGGCGTACTCGACATCGCAGTCGAGCGCAACGCCTACGGCCGCCAGAACGACTCTGCCATCCTCACCTCCGAAACCACCCTCGCCGGCGGCCCCCTCGAGATGGTCTTCATCCGCGCCCCCCGCATCACCCGCACCGGCCCCAATGTCCGGAGCCTCGCCACGCGCGACGGCTCTCCTACCCTCATACGCCAGGGCCGCCTGCTCGCCGCAACCTTCCACCCCGAACTCACCGAAGACACCCGCGTCCACCAGCTCTTCCTGGACCTCGTCCGCGAAGAAATGAAATAGCGGTTTCGTGCGTTCATCATCTACTTTTTTTGAATTGTCATCCTTCGCCGCAGGCAGAGGATCCGCTGTTTGCCCGGTGCGCCACAATCTCCGCACGCCGCACTCTACAATCAAATCCATGGAGGCACCGCCAACCCACGGCTTCTGGAACCTGCCCGTCGACGCCGCCGCCCACGGCCACGCGCTCGACACCCATCTCCTCCTCAATCTCTGGATCGCGCTTGCCCTCCTGGCCCTCGCGCACCTAATCCTTCTCCTCGGCATAGCGATCCGCAAGCGCACGCCCCGCCCCTACCACCAGCTCTTCATCGAGTACCTCCCACTAGCCGCCCTCACGCTTCTCTTCGCCTTCCTCGCCCTCCGCGCCCAGCAACTCTGGGCCGCCCAGCGCTACACCGGCGCCGACCTCTCCGCCATGCAGGTCGAAGTCACCGGCCAACAGTTCGTCTGGTACTTCCGCTATCCTGGCCCGGACGCCGCCTTCGGACGCACCAATCTCTCCCTCGTCGCTCCAGCCGAAGTCAATCCCCTCGGCATCGACCCCACCGACACCTACGGCCGGGACGACATCGTCACCAGCCAACTCGTCCTCCCCGCCAACCGCGAAGTAGACCTAACCCTCCGCGCCCAGGATGTCATCCACGGCTTCGCCATCCCTGAGATGCGCATTAAGCAGAACGCCATCCCCGGCCAGACCACCCACATCCACTTCACACCCGAAATCCCCGGCGACTACGCCATCTTATGCACCCAGGTCTGCGGCATGGGCCACTACCGCATGCTCGCCACCCTCCGCGTCCTCCCGCCCGCCGTCTTCAACACTTGGCTGCACACCCAAGAGGCCCTCCAGGCTAAAGATAAGGCCCAGCCATGAGTATCCCCACCACTCCGGGAACTCCCCCGAATCAGGGTGCCCCATCTTCGCGCGGCTTTATCGCGCTAAGGTGGGCCAGACGAGCCCCTCGCGCGATCTTCTCCACCGACCACCGCATCATCGGCTTCGGCTACCTCGTCATCTCCCTCATCGCCGTCATCCTCGGCTCCCTACTCTCACTCGTCATGCGCATGCACCTGGCCTGGCCCAGCTGGCAGCTGCCTCTCCACGGCCCCATCCTCCCCGAAGAGTACCTAGCCCTCGTCACCATGCACGGCACCCTGATGCTCTTCTTCGTCCTGACCGTTGCGCCGCAATCCGGTTTCGGCAACCTTATCCTCCCCGCGCAGCTCGGCACCCGCCACATGGCCTTCCCGCGCCTCAACGCCCTCGGCCTCTACCTAACCGCACTCGCCCTCATCATCCTCGTCGCCGCCTTTTTCGTTCCTGGAGGCGCCCCCATCGGCGGCTGGACAGCCTACCCGCCCCTCTCCTCCACGCCACTCGCCGGCCCCGGCGAAGGCCTAGGCATGGATCTCTGGCTAGCCAGCATCGCTCTCTTCGCCGTCGCCACCACCCTCAGCTCCATCAACATGCTCACCACCATCACCAAGCTCCGTTGCGAAGGCCTCACCTGGGAACGCCTCCCGCTCACCGTCTGGGGATGGTTCACCGCCGCCATCCTCAGCATCATCGCCTTCTCCGTCCTGCTCGCCGCCATCCTTCTCCTCTTCTGCGATCGACACCTCCACAGCGGCTTCTTCCTCCCCGCACAAGACCTCATCAGCGGCGTCCTCCTGCAGCATCGCGGCGACGGCAGTCCCCTCCTCTGGCTCCATCTCTTCTGGTTCTTCGGCCATCCCGAGGTCTACATCGCCATCCTCCCCGGCATGGGCCTCACCTCGATGGTCATCGCCAACTTCAGCCGCCGCCGAGTCTTCGCCTACCGCCTCATGATCGCGACCACCCTCCTCATCGGCTTCCTCGGAATCATCGTCTGGGGACACCACATGTTCGTAGCCGGCCTCAATCCCTTCGCCGGCACTGCTTTTAGCATCTCCACCATCGCGATCGCCATCCCCGCCGCCGCAAAAGTCTTCAGCTGGCTGGCCACCACCTGGGGATCGCGCCCCCGCCTCACCACCCCCATGCTCTTCGCGCTCGGCTTCGTTTCCCTCTTCATCACCGGCGGCCTCACCGGCCCCATCCTCGCTCAGCCCATCCTCGACGAGTACCTCCACAACACCTTCTTCGTCGTCGCCCACTTCCACCTCATCATGGCCATGGCCGGCGTCTTCGGCCTCTTCTGCGCCACCTACTACTGGGCGCCGCTACTCTTCCACCGCACCCTCTCCGAACCTCTAGGCAAACTCCACTTCTGGACGACCCTCCTCGGCGCCTACTCCACCTTCCTCCCGATGCACTTCACTGGCCTCGCCGCCGAACCCCGCCATTACTCTCAGCTCACTGGCATCGCCGGCCCCAGCGCAACCCTCCTTCAATCCACGCTCCCTCTGCAGCGACACATCACGGCCTCTGCCATCTTCTTACTCTGCGCGCAGTTACCCTTCTTTCTAAATCTTCTCCTTGCATGGCGACGACCTGCCAACGATCCCGCCGACGCCAATCCCTGGCACGCGACCACCATGGAGTGGGCACCCAACGCCCTCAATCCGCATCCAAATGACGAGCCGTCCATCGTCTACCGCGGCCCCAGCCACTACACCGACTCCGGCAAGGAGTTTTCACCTCAATGGAGCCCCGTCAACACATTTAACACCGAAGCAGAGTAAAGTATTCTGACAACGTCGTCCGACAGGGGCATCCAGGCCATGCCGTCCACCATCACACCGCCGGAGATCGATCGCCATCGCATCAGCGACGGCAACAATGGACACCGCCCGCCTACCGACAAGCGCACCGGCGGCAACGGTGAGGGCGATGGCGACAACTGGAACAACCGCCCGCGCGGCCATCGCGGCCCCCACGAACGCATCTCCCAGGCCCGCATCGGCCTCTTCTTCGCCCTCGGCGGCGACCTCATGTTCTTCGTCGCCCTCATCAGCGTCTTCTTCGTCACCAAGGCCAGCGGCCACTTCGACGCCTACGACCACTTCATCAACTCCTGGCTTCCTACCGCCATCCCTTCCATCCTCTGGCTCAACACCATCGCCCTCCTGCTAAGCTCCGTCACCGCTGAGATCGCACGCCGCGCCATGTTCCGTGAAGTCGACGCCATGGACGAGTGGTTCGGTCTCGGCCGCCCCGTCTCCTACCGCGCCGCCATCTGGCTCTCAGCCACCCTCGCGCTCGGCCTGCTATTCCTCGCCGGCCAATGGGTGGCATGGGATCAGCTCGCCGCCCAGCACGTCTTCTTTCGCTCCAATCCCAGCAGCCACTTCTTCTACCTCATCACCATCACCCATGCCGTGCATCTTTTCCTCGGCATCGTCGGCCTTATCGTAGCTCTGGCCGCGCTAAAGTTCTCCAGATCCCTCGCCACCCGCCAGGTCTGGGTCGACACCACCGTCTGGTACTGGCATGTCATGGGAGCCCTCTGGATCTTCCTCTTCCTCCTGCTAGAGTTTGGGCAATGACCATCCTGCAAGGCTGCGCTCAATGCCTCGACAGCACGCGCGCGACTCCTCCCACCGTACAAGCTGCCTACCGGCACGCCATCATCCTGCTCGCCAGCGCCGGTGCGACCCTCTTCATCGCCGGAACGCTGCTCCTCCGCCGTCAGCGTTAGCCATCACGCTCCCACATTCATCCCCCACCAATAAGCAGTCAGCTAGTGTGGAAAGTCTAAAGTTCATCGCAATCGCTAAGGGCCACAGGCCCGCTCCATCACAGCCTGGGGCGCAGCCCCAGGATCAAGTGAATCCAATGTAAGAGGGCTGAAAGCCCGGCCTATACGGCAACGAACTTTAGAGTTAGGGCCCTAATACTCGTCAGGTTCCTCCACCGTCGCCTTCGCCGTCGCCGCCACGTGCTCCGGCGCCGGCGCAGCTGGTACCTTCACCACCGGCAACTCCGGCTGATCAAACAAATACAACGCATTGAACAGATACCGATACGTTCCATGAGCCTGCCCACGAAACTCTGGCTTGAATCCATACAGCACGATCCGCCCCTTCCCATACTGCAACTCAACCGCCGCCGCTTTATCCTCAATCGCCTCAGGATGCAGCAGCAACCCACTCTCCAGCGGATTCGTTCCCTTCGCATACTTCGCCAGTATCGCGCCCTGGAATCCCGCCTCCGGCACAAACGCCGGCCCCCGTTGGAACATCACCACCGGCGCCTCCGGCACACCAAAGTTCACCGGCAACTCCGCGCTCTGTTGCTCCACCCTCAGCAGCGCTCCCGAGCAGAAGAACTTGTCACTCTTCACGCCCTCCAGCACATCCTTCAGCGGCAACGACATCAGCGGGATCAAGTTCGCCGCCGTCCGGTTCGACGCTACCAGCATCCCTCCCTCGCGCACAAACGCCCGCAGGTTATCCACCCCATCCGGACCAATGCCGCCGGCATATTGACCCGGCACCATCCCCACATGGAACCCCTCCATCAACTGGTCCCGAGACATATCCGGCAACACAATCACGTCATACCGGGCATGCAATTCCGACGAGCGCATGTCCGCGTTGTAAATACTCTTCGGCTCAAACCCATAGTTCTCCAAAATCCAACGCGTCCATCCCTCATCGATCGAAGGCGCCCAGGGCCGATACAGTCCTACCCGCGCCTTCTTGATCGCGATCACGTTTCCCGGTTCCGCTGTCAACGCCGCCACGCTCACGCCATACTTCTTCGCCACGCCGTCCATCGCGCCGCGCCCCAGCCCGCGAATCACAAACGCGCCACGTTCCTTACCCTCCGGCGTAGCAATCGCATCCTTCGACATCGCCACCGAGCCGCCCTGCTTCAGCACCTCATTCACCACCGCATACGACGCGTTCGGCCGCCGGCTGATCACAAACACATCCCCGCCGCCCGCAATCTCCGCCGCGGGAACCTTGGCGTCCTCAACCGGCTCCATCAGCCCAAGCTGCTGAGTCGTCAGCGGATCACTTACCGTATCCACTGCCACACCCATCTGCAGCGGCAGCGTCCATCCCGTTACGTCATACGGCAGGTCAACCGCCTTCGACGTCCCCAGCTCAATCTCATCCGGATACCTCTGCCGCTCAAACAACTCCTTCACCAATCCCGAAAACGGCTGGTCCATCGGAATCACCCACGACCCCACCGGATACGTCACGCCATTGGCGGCAAATCCCGTCTTCGTCGCATACACCTTGAGCCCGTTCTCAATCATCTTCTGCGCAAGCAGCCCAGCCTCAGGAGTATCCGCCTGCTTGTCGCTGATCACATAAGCAAACGGCCCTTCCTTCTTGTAGTGCGCAATGTTGTCCCGCGCCGCCTGGTAGCGATTGAACAGCAGCGTTTCATGATTCTTCGCCGCCAAATCCAGCACCGACATCGATCCGCCGATCATGTAGTTCACCGCGTCCCCGATCCGCCACCATCCGCCTTCCCACGGCTCCGAGTACATCGACAGCGCCCGCAGATCCTGCGTCTCCTTCGGAAATTCATTCACGGTATAAAACCGCGGGGTCGCATAGCGGTACAACCCCGTCTCCGTAAAGAAAGAAATCTCGTTACGAAACACATGCACCCAGTCATTGAACCCCGCATACCAGTTATCAAACCGCGTCTCCGAGATCGCACCCGGCATCTGGTGAGCATCCAGGTACGCCGTCATATTCGTCCCCACCACATTCAGCCAGCTCCTCACATACGGACTGATGTTGCTGGAAATCGGATCCGCAAACGGAGGAATCCATATCCGCGCAGGAAACGGTGCCGTCTGGTGTTGGCAGTAAAAAATCTCCGGGCTCCAATCCAGCTCGGCCTTCACCAGCACCTGCGACTCCTTCATATTCAGCATGTAGCCGTCGCGATTGTTATCGTGCCCCACATAATCCTGGTACAGCCAGGGCATCGGTGCGACCTCATATTTCGTCCCCACATTCTGCCGATACCAGTGCGTCACCATGTCCTGCCCATCAGGATTCAACGTAGGCCACAACACCAAAATCACGTTGTCGAGAATCGCATCCACCTCGGGATCGTTCTTCGCCGAAAGCAGCTTGTAAGCCAGCATGATCGAGTGCTGGCCGCCCGCAACTTCATCCGAATGTAGGCCTCCATCAATGTGCACAATCACCTTGGAATCATGCGCCAACTGCCGCGCCTGCTCATCCGTCAAGTTGTCGGCAACAGCTAGCCGCCGCGCATTCTTCTTATACTCATCCAGCCGCGCCAAATTCGCTGGCGACGAGATCACCCCAATTTCTATCTCGCGCCCTTCCGTGGTCTTCCCGATCGAAAACATCTTCATCCGGTCCGTCGCCGCCGCCGCCGCATGAAAGTACCGAACCGCATCTTCATAGTCCGCGAGATAAAAATCATCGCCTGGCGTATGTCCCAGCACCGACACCGGCGTCGGCACCTGCGCCCTTGCTCCCGTAAACGCCACACTCACACAAGCAAAAAGAAATCCACACCACAACGATTTCGAAAACCGCATCAGCACTCCTCAGAAAGAGATGGGGCCCGCCTTCGGCAAACTGCCCGCAGGTTTCATCACAAGGTTGATTGGGAAATAAACTGCACTTACTGTAACAAGGTTCGAACCGTTCCGCGAAGGATCCCTTACTCCGGCCCCTAAGCTCTTGTAACCAGGCACCGAAACCACGCCCCCACAACATAGCGGCCATCCTCGCGCCGAAACGGCGCTAACGCCTTTTCCTGCGCAGCATCCACCGCCTCCACACTCGAGTGCTCAATTGCCCGCGCCGCAACCCCCGACGACCGTAGCCCGCGCATTGCCGTCGCAAAACCCTCATACACCCAAGGCGAGTCCACATCGAACATCTCCAGCGGTTCCAATCCAGCCGCTTCGGCAAACGAGCGCAGCGCCGCCTCATTCGACAACGCAAACGGCCCTGGAGCTCCCGGCGGCGGCTGCGGCAACAGCGGCCTAAGCGCCGCCAAAAGCGACGCGGCCTCCATCCCCTCAGGCTCTCCCCACGTCATCACCACCACTCGCCCACCCGGCTTCGCAACGCGCTTAGCTTCCATCAGAGCAGCCCCAGGATGCGCCGCATATTGAAATGAATTAAACCCCGTAACAACCTCAAACGTATCGTCCTCAAACGGCAGTTTCTCCAACTCGCCCACGCGGAAATCCCCCTCCGGAAGCCGCGCCCGCGCAATCTCCAGCAGCTTCTCCGCCGCATCCAGCCCTGACACCACCGCCCCACGCTCCGCGGCCGTATGCGCAGCCAACCCCGCGCCACATCCCACATCCAGGTACTTCGCACCAGCCATCAATCCAACGCGATCAAACGTCGCCCGATACACCGGCAAACACGTCTTCTCCTGAATCTCCGCCCAGTCCGCAGCAGCCGATCCCCACAGCCTCCCGTTGACCGCCGAAGTCGTCGCGCTCCCCTGTGTTCCCATGCAGCGGAGTATACCGCGCATCAACCTCAGCGCACACCACCTAAGGCTTCAGCACAATCTTCATCGAGTCCGCCTTCGGATGCGACGCCAAATCAATCGCCTCAGCCGCATCTCCCAGCGAAAACCGATGCGAGATCAGCTTCGTCAGATCCAGCTTGCCCGACCGGTACCCCTCAAACACCAGGTCAATCCCCTCCTGCTGAATCGCCACCGACGCCGAGTACGAACCCATCAGCGTCTTCTCATCCATACACACCGCCGCCGGATCGAACGCCGCCGTCCCATGCTGCGTGCTCGCAAACAACATCACGCGTCCACCTGGACGAATCGCCGCCATCGCCGTCGCAATCAACGCATCCGCGCCCACCGCCACCAGCGCCACATCCGCACCGCGCCCCTCGGTCACAGCCTTGCACGCTGCCACCACATCCCCGCGTGCATCCAGCGGATGATCCAACCCATACTGCGCAGCAATCGCATGCCGCTCGGGATACATATCCGAAGTCAACACCGTAGCCCCCGCCTGCCTCGCCAGCGCCGCCAGCAGAACCCCAATACTTCCCTGCCCAATCACCAGCACCGTATCGTCCGGCTCCAACTCCAGCAGCCGAATCGCCTTGAAGCAAGTATTCACCGGCTCGATAAACGCCGCCTGCTCAAACGGGATATCGTCCGGCACGCGAATCAACCCAGCCGGCGTAACCCCATCGCCAACAATCCAATCCATCACGCGAATGTACTGCGCAAACCCACCGCCCGCAGCCTCACCCAACCCCGCCGTCGTGCCAACCTTCTTGTACGTCTCGCACTGCGCGAACGTCTTCTTCCGGCAATAGAAACAATGCCCGCAAGGAATATGGTGGAAGGCCATCACCCGATCCCCCACCGCAAACCCCCGCACACCCTCGCCCACCTGCGCAATCGTCCCCGCCATCTCATGCCCAAACACCCGCGGCGCCGAGTGCGATCCCGTATGAATCTTCTTCAGATCCGTCCCGCAGATCCCACATGTATCGATCCGCACCAGTACTTCGCCTGCACCAATCTTCGGCACAGCAATCTCTTCAGTTTGAACATCATCAACGGCACGATAAACAGCAGCTTGCATAGTGCGAGGCAGGTTAGAAGACATATCACCTTAAGAATATCCCCTCACGACCGCGCGATTCGACCCCAGGCCTTTTCCGCCAGAACTTTCATCTTCACCCAGTTCCAATCCCCACCGCCAGCGTGCATCCTAGACACCATGGCGAATCCATACGACGCAATCATCATTGGCTCCGGCGCAGGCGGCGGAACTCTAGCCCTCCATCTAGCGCGCGCTGGCAAGCGCATCCTCATCCTCGAACGCGGCCCCTTCCTTCCCCAGGAAAAGCTCAACTGGGACACCTCCGCCGTCTTCCTCGAGAACCGCTACCACACCACCGAAACCTGGCACGACCAGGACGACAAGCCCCTCCACCCCCAGCAGGCTTATTACGTCGGCGGCCAGACCAAAGTCTACGGCGCCGCCCTCTTCCGCATGCGCGCTGAAGACTTTGGTGTAATCCAGCATCAAGGCGGCATCTCTCCCGCCTGGCCCATCACCTACGCCGACATGGAGCCTTATTACACCCGCGCCGAAGAACTCTTCCACGTTCACGGCGACCTCGGCACCGCGCCCTCAGTCCCCGGAGGCTTTGCAAGCTCCTACGATCCCACCGAGCCCTTCCACTCCAAGCCCTACCCCTACCCCGCCTTCTCCAACGAACCCCGCATGGCCGCGATCGAAGCCGACATCCGCAAGCTCGGCATCAACACCTTCCCGATCCCGCTAGGCCTCAAGCTCAACGAAGCCAACCCCGCGGCCAGCAAGTGCGTTCGCTGCGACACCTGCGACGGCTACCCCTGCCTCGTCCACGCCAAATCCGACGCCGACATCAACTGCATTCGCGAGATCATGAATCTCCCCAACGTGACGCTCCTCACCAACTCGCGCGTCCTCCGCCTGCTCACCAACGCGGCCGGCACCGCCATCACCGCCGTAGAAGTGCAGCACACCGACTCCTCCGCGCCCACCACCTACGAAGCCCACATCGTCGCGCTCTGCGCCGGCGCCGTCAACTCCTCCGTCGTCCTCCTCCAATCGGCGAACGACAAGCACCCCACCGGCCTGGCCAACGGCTCCGACCAGGTTGGCCGCAACTTCATGTACCACCAGGCCGACGCGCTCCTCGCCCTCTCCACCATCGACAACCACGACAGCTACACCAAGACCTGGGGCACCAACGACTTCTACTTCCGCGACACCGATCCCTCGTACCCATTCCCCCTCGGCCAGGTCCAGCCCGTCGGCAGCTTCCATCACGAGATGATGAAGGGCGATGCCCCACCCCTCACCCCCGGCTTCATCCTCGAAGGCATGAAGCGCCACGCCGTCCCCTGGTGGCTCACCACCGAAGACCTTCCCGACCCCAACAACCGCGTCACCCTCCGCAACGCCACACCCAGCAGTCTCGCGGCCACCCAGCCCGGCCCCGCCGGCCCCCACCCTGATTCGGGCGTCAGCCCCTCCAACCAATCCGCCGCCGTCACCCTCGCGCAGCCTGGCCACATCAAGCTCTCCTACACCCCCAATAACACGAAGAGCTTCGAGCGTTTGAAAGATCGCTGGGTCGGGATCCTCAAACAAGCCGGCCACGCCGACACCTCCATCCCCTTCCACGCCTACTTCAAAAAGCGCATTCCCCTCGAAGGCGTAGGCCACCAGAACGGCACCCTCCGCTTCGGCCACGACCCCGCTACTTCCGTCCTGGACATCCACTGCAAAGCCCACCAGCTCGATAACCTCTACGTAGTCGACGCCAGCTTCTTCGCCTCAGCCAGCGCCGTCAACCCCTCCCTCACCATCATCGCCAACGCTATCCGCGTAGCCGACCACCTCCTAGCCGAAGTCCTCACCTAGAGCAAACCCATAGTCGCCCTCTTCGAGCTTTTGCTTTTTTTCTGTCATTCCCTTTGGGAATCTGCTGTTCACTCGCCTAGCCATCAGTGAATCCTTCGAACGGGCACGGCTTCAGCCGTGCCATAAATAGCTACCCTGACAAGCCGGCTTTAACAGCTGAGGGAATCTAACCTTCGGCCAACACGCCTTTCAACACCGTCTCCAACTGAGCCAGCGCCTTCGCACTCCCACGCCCCAACTCGATCGCCTTCCCCCAAGTCCAAGGCCGCATCGCCGTATAAACCGCAAACGCCCCCGTCCGAAAGCTACCCCGCTCTCCCTCAAACTGCCCCAGCGAGCTCAACTCAAACCCATATCCATCCGACACTCCCTTGATCGCGCGAAACCCCACCCCCCTTGTCCGCGCCAACCGCGCCACGGTAGCCGCCTCCATATCCACCATCGCCGCCCCAAAGTTCTCCGCCAGCCGAGCCTTCTCCGCAACACTCGCAATCTCGCCTGCAGTCACCAGCGTCACCCCCGACTCCACGCTAGCAACAAATCTTTCACCCGTTCCCGCATCCACGACCACGCCAGCCTCCCTCACCGACCCAGCCTCCACGCCCGCCACACACCCTCCAGCCAGCCCCGTCGAAATCAGCATCCCCACACCCCCTATCGAAAGCGCAGCCTCCACCGCCACCGCCGCCCGCTCCGCCCCCATCCCCGCCGCCACCACAACCGCGCTCTCCACCCGATACAGCCACACCCCATCCTTCACCAATGCCGCATCCGCCGTGGTTCCCCCCACCAGCCTTGCAATCTCCCTCGGCAACGCAGCAATAATGGCAATCTTCGCGGTCACCGGCATCGATCCATCATACGAGTCACTCTCCAGCCCGATTTCCGCAGGTTGACAGTCGCGTTACAGAAGTGGATATTAGGCGTTGCACAATCGTTTGCGCATTGCTACTCAAACGATTGTTCCCGGACGCGATCTTGCCGGTTTTCCCCAACATTTCCAGGAGTCTGTACGGTATGCACCCTTGGCTTCGACTCGCTCTTCCGGCTCTGCTCTGTGCGTGGCCACTTTCCCCGACCATCCACGCCCAGACCCCGGAACGCGTCACGATCGACGCCCACGCCAACACCACTCCCTTCCCCCACTTCTGGGAACAGATCTTCGGCTCCGGCCGTGCCATCCTATCCCTCCGCGAGTCCTACCGCGACGACATCCGCTCCGTCCACAAGGTCGCCGACTTACGCTACGTCCGCTTCCACGCCATCCTCCACGACGAGGTCGGCGTCTACAACGAGGACGAGCACGGCAATCCCGTCTACAACTTCGCCTACGTCGACCAGATCTACGACGGCCTACTCGCCAACGGCGTTCGCCCGTTCGTAGAGATCAGCTTCATGCCCAAGAAGCTCGCCTTCAATCCCGACGCGCTCCACCCCTTCTGGTACAAGCAGAACGTCTCGCCCCCCAAAAGCATGCAGCGCTGGGACGACCTCATGACAGCCTTCGCCCAGCACCTCGTCGACCGCTACGGCATCGACGAAGTCTCCACCTGGTACTTCGAAGTCTGGAATGAACCCAACATCGATTTCTGGGGCGGTATCCCCCGCGACCTCTCCTACTACGAGCTTTACGATCACACCGCCCGCGACCTCAAGAAGATCAATCCCCGCATCCGTGTAGGTGGCCCCGCAACCGCCGCCGCCGCGTGGATCCCCGAGTTCCTCGCCCACACCTCTGCCAACCACGTTCCCGTAGACTTCGTCTCCACCCACGGCTACGCGGACGACTCCGTCCAGGACCTCTTCGGTACCACCGAAAACGTTCCGCAAGATGACCGCGTCTGCCGAGCCGTAGCCAAAGTTCGCCAGCAGATTGACGCATCCCCCACCCCCCACCTCCCTCTTTTCTGGACCGAGTGGAACGTCATCGGCGCAAACAACGCCCGCGACACCACCTATGTCGGCCCCGCCCTCGCCGACACCATCCGCGCCTGCGATGGCAACGTAACCGAGATGTCTTTCTGGACCTTCGATGACGTCTTCGAAGAAGGCGGTCCCATCCCGCAGCCCTTCGTCGGCGCCTTTGGCCTCATCGCCAAGGGCGGCATCTACAAGCCCAGCTACTATCAGTTCGGTCTCCTCCACCAGCTCGGCGACCGTCGCATCGCCAACGACGCTAAAAATCTCCTCGTCACCAAGGCCTCAGACGGCACCCTCATCATCGCCGCCTGGAACCTCGTCGATCCCGGCGACCAAGGCGGGCCGCAAGCCCTCGACCTCGCGCTCCGAGGTGTTTCCGCCAACGCCAGCGTCTCCATCCAGCGCGTCGATAACGACCACGGCAACGTCTTACCCAAATACGTCGCCATGGGCAGCCCCGTCGACCCCACTCCCGCGCAAGTCATTCAGCTCAACCAGGAAACAGCTCTGGGACCTCCAGTCCAAACCCAGTTGCACGACGGAAAGCTCACCCTGGAGTTGAGCCCCAACGCACTTCTACTCATCAAGGTCCGGCCATGAAACCCTCGAGGAACACAATGCACCCTGGAACCCTTCGCTCGCTTGCCTCTGCCCTCGCTGGAACTTTCCTCGCCGGCTCCCTTTCCCTCTCCGCCGTAGCTCAGAACCCCGCAGTCACATCTACCGACCTCGTCATCGACGCGCACAGTGCGACCACTCCCTTCCCCCACTTCTGGGAGAAGACCTTCGGCTCCGGCCGCGCCATCCTCGCCCTCCGCGCCGACTATCGCCAGGACCTCCACACCGTCAAGCTGGCCACCGACTTCCAGTCCATCCGCTTCCACGGCATCCTCGACGATGAAGTCGGCGTCTACGATCCCGCCCGCCAGACCAAGAACCCCGGCCTCGAAGCGCAGGCCGCGAACGATGCCTCCATCTACAACTTTTTCTACCTCGACGAGATCTACGACGGCCTCCTCGCCGAGCACGTCAAGCCCTACGTCGAGCTAAGCTTCATGCCCGAAAAGCTTGCCTCCAAACCCAATTCCCTACACACTTTCACCGGCAACCCCAACAACTCGCCCCCCAAGGACTACGCCGCTTGGGACGCGATGATGAAGGCCCTCGCCACCCACCTCATCGATCGCTACGGCATCGACGAAGTCTCCACCTGGAAGTTTGAAGTCTGGAACGAACCCAACCTCGACTTCTGGGGTGGTGAGCCCAAGCAGGAGACCTACTTCAAGCTCTACGACCACACCGCACGCGACCTCAAGTCCGTCTCTCCCCGTCTCCAGGTTGGAGGCCCCGCCACCGCGCAGGCCGCCTGGGTCACGCCGTTCTTGGCCCACGTCCACGCCGTCAACGCCCCCATCGACTTCGTCTCCACCCACGTCTATGCCAACGACACCGCACCCAACGTGCTTCACACCGACGAAGACGTTCCACGCCAGACCATGGTCTACCGCGCGGTCAAGATGGTGCATGACCAGGTCCTAGCATCGCCCTATCCGCAACTTCCACTCATCTTCTCCGAATACAACGCCAGCTATTCCAACGAGCCCAACGTCACCGACTCCACCTTCATCGGTCCCTGGCTCGCCAACACCATCCGGCTCTGCGACGGCCTCACCGACAGCATGGACTACTGGTCCTTCTCCGACGTCTTCGATGAGCAAGGCGTAGTCCGTACCCCGTTCTACGGCGGCTTTGGCCTGATCGCAGCGGAGGGCATTCCCAAGCCCGCGCTCAACGTCTTCCGCTCCCTCCACCAACTCGGCGACCAGCGCATCGCCCTCGACTCCGACTCTGCCCTCGCCACCAAAACCACAGACGGCAAGCTAGTCCTCGCCCTCTGGAACTACGCTCCTCCCACCGGCATCGGTCCCACCTACACGTGGCCGAAAGGCCCGGCAGGCCCACCCAAAACCTTCACCCTCAACCTCAAACACGTCGCCTCGAATGCATCAGTTGAAGTCCTGCGCGTCGATCCCGACCACGGCAACGTCCTCAAAGCCTTTGACGCCATGGGACGTCCACCCGGCGATCTCATGCCCGCGCAAGTCGAACAGCTCCGAGCCGCCGGCGCCATGGCACCTGCCGAGCACTTCCGCTTGCACGACGGTAAACTCGAACTAACAGTACCCGCACACGGCCTGGCCGTTGTGCTGATCGGAAAATAAAATCATGCAACGGCGCGATTGTCTCAAGCTCCTCGCCGGCGCTGCGCTCGCCCCGCGCCTCCACGCCTTCTCCCAAACTCCCTCGCAGGCTCCAGTCGATCTTCATCTCACACCCGAGCCCGCCCCGCACTACGTTCTCACCCACGACGACGAAGCCTTCCTCGACGACATGCAACGCCGCGCCTGCCACTTCTTCGTCGAGCAAGCCAGCCCCACCACCGGCCAGGTCCTCGACCGCGCCACCGCCAACAACACAGACGGCAAACTTGATCCGAACCGCCGTATGGCCAGCATCGCCGCCACCGGCTATGGCCTCGCTGCCCTTTGCATCGCCGACAAGCGCAAGTATTTCCCCCACGCCCAGCTCCGCGACCAGGTACTCCGCACCCTCCGCTTCCACGCCCACAAGCTCTACAACAACCACGGCTTCTTCTACCACTTCAACGACGTAGAAACCGGCGAGCGCATCGACCGCAACGAAGTCTCCTCCATCGATACCTCGCTGCTCCTTTGCGGCGTCCTCACCGCCCGTGCCCACTTCCACGACGACCCCGACATCAACCAGCTAGCCTCCTTCATCTACAACCGCGTCGACTGGCCCTGGATGCTCAACGGCGGCGACACCTTCTCCATGGGCTGGCATCCCGAGTCGGGCTTCCTCGACGCGCGTTGGAGCCACTATTGCGAGCTCATGATGATCTATCTCCTCGCCATCGGCTCACCCACCCACCCCGTCTCCGCCTCCAGCTGGAACGCCTGGGAGCGCGAGACCATCACCTACGACGGCCTTACCTACATCAGCGGCAACGATCCTCTCTTCACCCACCAATTCAGCCATGCCTTCTACGACTTCCGCAACAAGCGCGATCGCTACGCCGACTACTTTGCGAATTCCATAACGGCGACCCGAGCCCACCAAGCCTTCTGCCTCTCTCTCGGCAAGCCCTACTCGCCCGACTACTGGGGCATCAGCGCCTCCGACTACATCGACGGCTACACCGCCTGGGGTGGCCCCAACGCCGAAGGCAAAGGCTTCGGCCCCATCGACGGTTCCGTAGTCCCCAACGCCACCGCCGGCTCGCTACCCTTCCTCCCCGAAGCCTGCCTCCGCGTCCAGCGCGCACTCAAAGCCAACTACGGCGACAAGGCTTGGGGCCGCTATGGCTTCTGTGACGTCTTCCACCCGCAAGCCAACTACTACGACCCCGACGTCCTCGGCATCGATCTAGGCATCAGCCTGGTCATGGCCGAAAACCTCCGCACCAGCTTCGTCTGGGACACCTTCGCCCGCAACCCCGAAGTCCCCCTGGCCATGCGCCGCGCCGGCTTCCACACCACCTGAATCCCAACGGCTTTTGGCCGGCACATCCAGCCTGGACGAAGAAGATACCTTCGACTGTTGCGTTACGTCTAAGAATCAACGCAAACAGATGTGAAGAGGAGCCTCTAGATGCTCGCCACAATGCAGCGGTGTTTATGGCAGATGAAGAAGCGGCGTTCAATCACCACCGCCGTTCTGACCGGCGTGCTCCTAACGGCGGCATCGTGTGTCGCCCAAGGGAAGGCGGCAAGCAAAGCGGCCACCAAAGAACAAACGCCGGGATGCGAAGGGCTGAATGCGCGGGAGTGTTTACTTCGCGCGATCGAGGCAATGGGCGGCCGCGAGAAGCTAGCTGCAATCACGACGGAGCAGCTGGACCTAATAGGACACACCGAGTTAATGGAGCAGTCCTACCGACAGGCGCCGTTCATCACTTCCTATACACGCGATCAAATTACGGTGGACTTCACCGGCCAGCGAATGGTCCAGAAGACGCACGCCGTGTGGCCGGAGTCGGATCTGAAACAAGCCGACTCGGATTCAACATTAGTTGTAACCCCGGCAGGCGCTGTGTTTCGCGGCAGCAGCCAGGACTCCCCCAGTGATGCGGCCAGTCTCAGTTCCGCGCGTCAGGCGATGGTTCTCGGACCTGAAAAGATCCTGCTAACCGCTGCGGCCGCACCGGACCTACACTATGCGCCTGCCGAGACTCTCCGTCAGACGCCGCACACCGTCCTTGCTTTTACTTGGAACGGGATTCCCGTACGTGTGCTGCTGAATCGCTTCAACCACCTGCCCGACGCCGTCGAGACGAAGCAGGAATTCAACGACTTCTGGTATTACTGGGGCGATGTCGAGCAGCGAGTGTATTTCGATAACTGGCGCTGGATCGGTGGCGTGGAGTATCCCAGCAACCAGGTGACCGAAAGAAACGGCGCGGTGTGGAGTTCGACCCAGGCACTAGATATCGCCTTCAACAAGCCAATCAATGACAAAGATTTCGCGGTCGATGCAAAAGCGGCTGCCGTCAGCACCCAGCAGAAGGGCTGGAAAGGCGCCACCTTTCACGCCGCACAAAACAAGGTGCTGGCAGAAGGAGTCGATCTATTCCTGGGATCCTGGAATACGACGATCGTGAAGCAGACAGATGGGGTAGTAATTCTCGAGACGCCGATCTCCAGCTCGTTCACACAGGGAATTCTTGCCGAAGCGAAGAAGCGCTATCCGGATGCGCCAATTAAGGTCTTGTCCACATCAGACTCCTGGCCGCATGTAGGCGGAATACGGTTCGATGTCGCTCAGGGTCTGCCGGTATACATCCTGGATTTGAACGAGCCGTTATTGCAGCGCATGATATCCGCGCCCCACACCATCGATCCCGATGCATTGCAGACCGCAAACAAGCCGCCTCATTGGAAGATCGTCGCGGGTAGAACAGAGATCGGCGCGGGACCGAATCGCATGGTGCTCTATCCCCTGCGCGGCGCATCGACCGAGCGGCAGTACATGGTTTATTTTCCGGAACGCCGATTGCTCTACGCCAGCGACACACTCGTGGTGAACGATGACCACACACTGTATGACCCAGAGCTGTTCCACGAAGTGGTGGAAGCGGTAGAGCGGGAGCATCTTGTGGTGGACACGGTCTACGCGATGCACCAGGCGCCCGTGCCCTGGACTGAGGCTGTCGGGATGCTGCGGAAAACAACTTAGGCCGCAGCTTTCCCAGCCAGGTCAGTGCACGATTTCGAAATTGCTATAGCGCTCCACTCAGCACCCCGTGCAACTAATCCCAGTCTTATCCACGTACCCATTCTTATAAAACCAGGCGCACGCCGCCCGCAGCGCGCCCTCCACGCTCCCCACCTTCAGCCCCAACTCCCGCTCCGCTTTCGCCGAACTCGCAAACATCATCTTCCGCCCCATCTGCACGGCCTCCACCGTAGCCCGCGGCTCCTTGCCTCGCCACTTCCCCGTCACCGTTTCATCGCAATACGCAAACGCCATCGCAACCGCATGTGGCACCTTCATCGTCGGCGAAGGCAGCCCCGAAATCTTTCCCAGCCGATCCAGAATCTGCTTCAACGTCAGATTCTCTCCGCCCAAAATGTACCGCTCCCCGACCCGCCCACGTTCCAGCGCCACCAGATGCATCCGCGCAATCTCATCCACATCCACCAGGTTCAGTCCTGTATCCACGTACGCCGGAAAATTCCGATTCAGAAAGTCCACCACGATCCGCCCCGTAGGCGTCGGCTTCGTATCCAGTGCCCCAATCGGCGTCGTCGGATTCAGCACGATCACCTCCTGCCCTGCGCGCCCAGCCTCCAGCGCCACCTGCTCCGCCATCCACTTCGACCGCTTGTAGTGGCCAATCATATCGGCCTCACTCACCGCGGTCTCTTCGTCGACGACCGTCCCATCCATCTTGAAACCCATCGTCGCCACGCTGCTCGTATACACCACCCGCCGCACGCCCGCCTCGCGAGCCAGCCGCAACAACGACCGCGTCCCCTCAACATTCGCCTTGTACATCTCCGCCGGATCAGGCACCCACAGCCGATAATCCGCCGCGACATGAATCAGCGCATCACAACCCACCAACGCCGCAGCAAACCCCTCCGGCGAACGCAGATCCCCCACCACCACATCCGCATCCTTCGGCAGCCGCGAAGTGTCCGAGCTAGCCCGAGCCAACAGTCGCAGCTCCGCCCCCTGCGCCTCCGCAAGCTGCGCAACATGCGCCCCAACAAATCCGGTAGCTCCAGTAATAAAAAGCTTCATGCTTTGATCGGGCAAGCCGCACGCGCCCCAATCTCTCCAGCAACCGCTCCGCCCGTCGAAGTCAGAGTCAAACTCCGTGCCGACTCATCCGCAACCATCGTCAACGCCACACCCGGAGTCATGCCCAACGCGCCCGCAATGTCCTCAGGAATCGCAATGCATCCGCAACTCTGGATCACAATCTCACGGGTCGTCATCGCTTAGTCGAGCTTCTCGGGCTCAATCTGAATGTTCGTCTCGCCCGCCGCCTTCTTCTCCCAGTACTTCTTGATCCAGGCCTCGAAGGTTTTGCCCGCCGCCGTATCGCGCCCCGTAAACTGCAGCGCCGCGATATCCGCATAACTGATCATCACGCGTTCCACCGGCACGCCAGCCTTCGGCGTAGGAATAATCCGTACCAGCGAAGCCTCGAGCGTGGGCTCACTGCGCCGGTCATAAAGATAGCCTTCAACAGTCGTCCCGTCCTTGCGCGTCACCGTCACATCGCCGCGAAAATCAAACGCCTTTTCCAGCGCCTCACGCACCTCGGCCTCAGTCGCCAGCTCAGGAATCCATCCCTCCAGATTCTCCCGCTCGCGCCCCGCAATCACTTCCACATCATCGGCAGACGTATTCCGCAGCTGCTCGATCTTCAAATGCTCCTGCTGTGCTGTCGCCATCTTTAGTCTCCCGCCACGCTGGATGTCTCGTTCACCGAAGTCGTAACAACAACCGCGGTAGGCTGATCACCGATCTGTACCAGAGGCCCATGCCCCGCAACCGGCCACTCATTCAGCAGCTTTTGCGCGCCTGCATCCTCATACAGCGACGGGAACATATACCGCTTCGCCGTAGCAACAAATCCCTTCAGCGAGCCAAAGTTGTAGTCCACCGCCGAAGCCTCATGCCCCGAGTGCACCATGCAGTTCGCGCACTGCGGATTCCCGCTCTTGGCTCCGTAGTTCGCCCAATCCACCGTATCCAGCAACTCCTGAAACGTGTCCGCGTATCCATCCTGCAGCAGGTAGCAAGGCTTCTGCCACCCAAAGATCGAGTACGTCGGCATGCCCCAAGGCGTGCACTCAAAATCCTGCTTGCCCATCAGGTATTCCGCAAACAGCGGATGCGTATTGAACTGCCAGCTCTTCTTCCGATTCGACAGGATTGCCCGAAACATCTTCCGCGACCGCGCCTTCCCAAGAAAATGATTCTGGTCCGGAGCCTTATCGTACGTATACCCCGGCGACACCATCATGCTCTCAACGCCCGTAGCCATCAGCTCATCAAAGTGTGCGCGAACAGAATTAGGATCCGCTCCATCGAACAGCGTAGTATTCGTCGTCACGCGGAACCCCGCAGCCACCGCCGCGCGAACACCCTCCATCGCGATGTCATGCCCGCCCTCGCGGCACACCGACATATCGTGATGCTCCTTCTGCCCATCCACATGCACCGAGAAGCTCAAGTACTTCGACGGTGTGAACAGGTGCAGCTTCTCCTTCAGCAGCAGCGCATTGGTACACATGTACACGTACTTCTTGCGCGCCACCAACCCCGCCACAATCTCCGGCATATCCGGATGCAGCAACGGCTCGCCGCCCGGGATCGACACCATCGGCGTCCCGCACTCTTCCACTGCCTTGAAGCACTGTTCCGGCGTCAACTGCGCCTTCAAAATATGTGCGGGGTACTGAATTTTGCCACACCCGGCGCACGCCAAATTACAACGAAACAGCGGCTCGAGCATCAGCACCAGTGGATACCGCTTCCGCCCTGAAAGCTTCTGCTTCAGAACGTACGTGGTCACCGTGAACATCTGCGAGATGGGAATTCCCATGCTGAACGACTCCTTATCCTTCAAAAACCTTTGCCCTACGCGCTGCCAAAAACCTTTGCCCTACGCGCTGCGATCTAGCAATTCAATCTAACGATTCGATGTCCCAACCAGCCCGTACGCTTCGCCTTACGCGTCCTGCTCCTCGCGCTCCATGGCCTTGCGATACGTCGTCAGCGCCAGCAGCGGGAAGTACTGCTTATACAGGTGATACCCCAGGTAAAACACCCGCGGAAATCCTGTTCCAGTGTAGTAGCTTTCACCGTTTCTTCCTGGCATAAGCTCAGCCCAGGAACCATCCTCGTGCTGTCTCTCGATCAGCCACCGAATGCCCTTCGCTACAGAGTCCGACCGCGTATCATTCGCCGCCAACAACCCAAGCAACGCCCACGCCGTCTGGCTAGGCGTCGACGGCCCAACCCCGCGCTGGTTCGGATCATCGTATGTTCCGCACGTCTCGCCCCAACCGCCATCGGCATTCTGCACCATGCGAATCCACTCGGCCGCCTGCTGCACCGCAGGCTCCAGGTACGAGTACTCCATCGCCTGCAGACCACGCAGCACCAGGAATGTCCCATACAAATAATTCACACCCCAGCGCCCAAACCAGGCACCGTCCGACTGCTGCTCGCGCAGAATAAACTGCACAGCCTTTTCCACGCGCTTATCCCGCCGCGTGTAGCCGTAGCTCGCCAGCATCTCCAGGATGCGTCCCGTAATGTCTACCGAAGGCGGATCAATCATCGCGTTATGGTCAGCGAACGGAATCGACTCAAACATCTTCTTCGTGTTGTCTTTATCGAACGAAGCCCATCCACCGTTCTTGCACTGCATCGCGAAGACCCACTCCACGGCCCTCTGCGTCACCTCATACTGATACCGTTCGCGCGGATTATCCACGGCCTTCAGCGCCAGCAGCACCTCGCCCGTATCATCCACATCCGGCTGATGGTCGTTGTTGAAGAAGAAGCACCAGCAGCTCGCCTCAACATTCTTCACGTTGTGCGACCAGTCGCCCTTGTATCGAATCTCCTTGGACAGCAGCCAGTCCGCCGCCTTTACCAGCCGCGCATCGTTCGTAGCCAGCCCCGTCTCCCCCAAGGTAGACAACACCTGCGCCGTATCCCACACCGGCGAAAAGCACGGCTGCATCCGGAACGTCGGCGTCGGATACTCCAGCGTCCCCTCCGGGCAATCAATCCCCAGTTTCTCAAACTCGTCCATCGCGCGAATCACCTGCGGGTCATCCTTCGAGTACCCCAGGTACACCAGCGCCACAATCGCATTCAGCATAGCCGGATAGATCGCGCCCAAACCATCCGAACGCTCAAAGTGATCCAGCATCCACTGCTCTGCCTTTTTCAGTGCCATCGTGCGCAGCGGCCGAATATGCACCCGCTCCGACCAGTGCGCCAGCCGATCCGTAAACAAAAAGAAGTTGCGCCACGAGATGATGTGCTTGCGGTCCAGCCTCAAATACAAATTCGCGTTCTCGCGGCCACCCACGAACAGCTCATCAATCGTCTGCTCCGGAGCCAGCTTCTTGAACGGCTTCTTCGCATAAATAATTGACAGCGGCACAAGGATCGCCCGCGACCACGCGCTGATCGCGTAAATATTGAAGTAGAACCAGTTCGGAAACAGCAGCATCTCCGGCGGAACTGCCGGCACCGCATCGTAGTCGTACTGCCCCAGTGAGCACAGATACATCTTCGTGAACGTGTTGCATTCGGTCACGCCACCCAACTCCAGCACCTTGTTCCGAGCCTTCACCATCACCGGATGTTCCGCAGTCCAGCCCATCAGCTTCAGCGCCAGGTAGCACTTCACCCCGTAGTTCACATTGCTCGGGCCACCCGGATAAAGACTCCATCCACCATCATCATTCTGGTGGCGCAGAATCTCGTTAACCGCGCGCTCCATCCTGCCCTTATCGCCCGTTCCGAGCAGCGTGTGCATGTAGATGTAATCAGCCTCGAGCATCGAATCAGCCTCGAGCTCCCCACACCAATACCCGTCCTCATGCTGCTGACCCATCAGCCACGCCGCCGCTTTGCCGATACCCTCGCTCACCCGCTCCATCGCAAGGTCGAGCCGCCCGAACCGAGGCTGCGTCGTCTGTTTCGTTTTTCTCTGCGGGTTAACTGTCTCTATACTCATAAATTTCAGATGCAACACATCACTGCCAGGCCTCAAGTCCCAGTGGTTCTATCCATCAACAGCCGCTTTCAAAAGCCGCTTCCCAATGAATCACCAACCGCTCTCGAAACTAATAGCTTGCCGGCCGCGCTGGCGCTGCCGCGATCGCCGAAACGATCTCCGGCGGCAATCCAAAACGCACATTCTCCGGCATCACTTCAACCTCTTCAACCGATCCATATCCCTTGCCCTGCAGGTATGCCACTACCTCCTGAACCAGGATCTCCGGTGCCGACGCGCCCGCGGTGATCGCCACCGTAGCCACGCCCTCAAGCCACTCCGGCTTGATATCTTCTGCCTTGTCAATCAAATACGAATGTGTCCCGATATTGTGCGACACCTCGACCAGCCGATTCGAATTCGAGCTATTGCGCGACCCGACTACCAGCACCAAATCGGCACCGTGCGCAACATTCTTGACCGCCGTCTGGCGATTCTCCGTCGCATAACAAATATCCTGCGCATGCGGCCCGGCGATGTTCGGAAACTTCTTGCGCAAGGCCTCAATCATGTACCGCGCCTCATCCAGCGAGAGCGTAGTCTGCGTCAGATACGCCACCTTATTGGGATCCGGCACCACCAGCGCCTCAACCTCTTCCACTGTCGACACCACCTGCGTCACATCCGGCGCCTCACCCTGCGTTCCCTGGACCTCTTCATGGTCCCGATGCCCCACTAGCACCAGCGAATATCCCTGCTTGGCAAACTTGATAGCCTCAATATGTACTTTGGTAACCAGCGGGCATGTCGCGTCAATCACCTTCAGGCCGCGCTCTTTCGCCCCCTGCCGCACCGCCGGGCTCACTCCATGGGCCGAGTAAATCACCCGCGCGCCCGCCGGCACCTCGTCCAGCTCGTTGACAAAGATCGCGCCCTTTTGCGCCAGATCATTCACCACGTAGCTGTTGTGCACAATCTCTTTACGCACGTAAATCGGCGCCCCAAACGTGTCCAGGGCAATCTGCACGATATCGATCGCGCGCACCACCCCCGCACAGAAGCCTCTCGGCTTTAGCAGGAGAACTTTTTTGGTGGTGGTTTCGCCGGGGTTCTTATGGGCGTTTGCGGGAGAGGCGGTAAGGTTACTCACAGGTTAAGTATACCCTCTCCGGCCCTTGATAGCACCGGAGTACACCCCCTGGTGTGAACCACAAACGGTGCAAATCTTCCTGGACCGCGCCCCCCTCAAAATCACCCTGCTGGCAACCATTCCGCTATACTTCGGCAACCCTAAATCTGCTTCGGAGAGAAACTTAGTGCAGCTTCGCCTCATTCTGCCCCTCACCCTCTGCCCCCTTCTGTTTTCCGCGACAATTCTCCGCTCCCAGCAGACCACGCCTCCCCGCCCGATGGACAGCAACGAACTTGGCCGCGCCCACGCCATCCTCCGCCAGGCCTACACCGAGGTGAAGAAGAATTATTACGATCCCACCTACCATGGCGTGGATCTCGATGCCTCCTACAAATCGCTCGACACGCGCATGGACTCCGCCCAGACGATCAATGACACCTTCCGCGTGATCGCCGCCTTCCTCCTCCAACTCCACGACTCCCACACCTTTTTCCAGCCGCCCGTCCGGACCAACCATTCCACGTTTGGCTACGAGATGGAAATGGTGGGCGACAAATGTTTTATCACGCACGTTCGCCCGGGCACCGACGCGGCCACCAAGCTGCACGTCGGTGATCAGGTCCTGGCCCTCAACGGATTTGCCGTGAAGCGCGCGGACTTCATCAACATGCGCTATTTCTTTCAAACCCTCTCCCCCGCTCCCTACGAAAACCTGAATCTTCTAAGTCCCACCGGGGAACGGCGTCAGGTGACCATCCAGGCTCTCATTCAACGTGGCGCGAAGATCGTCGACTTAACGGAAGAAGGCTCGGCAAATTTCTGGCAGCTAGTGCGAGCCGATGAGGAGATGGACCATCTCAACCGCGAACGCTATTACGAAAGCGGCGACCTGATCGTTTGGAAGATGCCCAGCTTCGAGGTCGATGTCACCGACTTGGAAAAAATGTCTTCGAAGGTCCGAAAGCACCAAACCTTGGTGCTCGACCTCCGCGACAATCCCGGTGGTTTCGAGGACTCGCTCAAGTACATGGTGGGCCAGGTCTTCGACCACGATGTGACAATTGCAGACCGCGTTTCGCGAAAGGACACCAAACCAATCGTTTCGAAGACCTGGGGCCACGCCGCATTTGCGGGTAAGCTGATCGTCCTCGTAAACAGCCAGTCAGCATCGGCCGCCGAGCTCTTCGCACGCGTCATCCAACTTGAGAAGCGAGGTCAGGTCATCGGCGATCAGTCTGCCGGCGCGGTCATGGAAGCTCATGACTCCGATGAGTTTCTGGGCACGGACTCAAGAATCTACTACGGCTTCTCCATCACCTCCGCCAATCTCATCATGAAAGACGGCAAGAGTCTCGAAAACACAGGTGTAACCCCCGACGAGCAGGTGATTCCAACAGCTCAGGACTTGGCAGACGGCAAAGATCCAGCCCTCGCCCGCGCAGTTCAGCTGGCAGGCGGAACGCTCGACCCCACGGCAGCCGGCAAACTCTTCCCCCACGAGTGGCCCACGCTCTAGACCCGCTCTTGGCAAATCATCTGCCCGAACACCCCTCATGCTTGCAGTCGCACTTGATCGACATCATGCTCTTGCTGTCCTCGCAAATCTGCGAACAATACTTTTTGCCATCCGAACAGACACAGGTACAAGCCGTGTGCGCGCATTTCTTCGGTTCAGCCATAATTAAACCCTCCTTGGGCGTTGCCTCTTGAGAAGCCTCCCAACCCAATCAGGTTGTCCCACGCTCTGACTCATCACCGCTCCCTCGCTCGCCGTCCGCGCAGGACCCGCCGCTCTAAACTCCCGCCGTCCGCGCAGGACGACCTGCGGACGACAGCATCTGCTCAGCATGCCTCCGGCTGCTCTCCGTCAAATTCGCGCCCGACAGCATCCGCGCAATCTCCTCCACGCGCTCCTCCCGCTTCATCCGACGCACCCCCGTATGCGTCCGTCCCCCGCTCTCACCCTTCTCAATCAGGAAATGCTGATCCGCAAACGCCGCAATCTGCGGCAGATGCGTAATGCAGATCACCTGTTGCGCCTCAGACAGCGTCTTCAGCTTCTGCCCCACAGCCTCCGCCGCCCGTCCCCCAATGCCAATATCGATCTCATCGAAAACCAGCGTCCGCGGCAACGCCATCTTCCGCCGCTTCGCCGCAGCATTCGCACCCTCTTCCACACTCACCTTCAGCGCCAACATCACCCGGCTCATCTCACCCCCCGACGCGATCTCCGTCAGCGACTTCAGCGGTTCTCCCGGATTAGTCGCGATCCGGCACTCCACCCGATCCCATCCGTGCGCCGTCCACGCCTCGACATCCTCGCGCGGCGTCACCCCCACCTCAAACTTGGCGTTCATCGCCAGCTCATTAATCTGCCGCTCCGCCGTCTTG
The DNA here is from genome assembly GCF_009765785.1 of Granulicella sp. L46. GTDB lineage: Bacteria > Acidobacteriota > Terriglobia > Terriglobales > Acidobacteriaceae > Granulicella. The sequence continues at coordinate 288,317 of NZ_LMUT01000016.1, read as the reverse complement.
GCTAGCTTCTTCGCCGCCGCGATTCTCTCCGCCGACAGCTTCCTCGCAACCACCATGTACTTCGCCGCGGCAATCGTCAGGTCCTTCTCCAACTCCGCCAGCCGAGCATCCCGATTCTCCAAATCCGCCAGCTTCGAGGCCACGTCCGCCCCAAACGCAATCACCTCACCCAGGCTGCTCCCATACTTCCGCTTCAGCCGATCCAGCGCGGCCAACCGGTCCTCAATCTCCCCCAACCTCTCAGGCGACGCCGTCACCTTTCCCGCAAAATCCCTCAACGTAGCAGCCGCATCCTCGACGCTAGCCTTCGCCGCCGCCAGTTGCCCTGCAGTCTCCTTGAACTGCTCATCAAACTTCGCCAAATCCTCGACGTGCCGAAGCGCCCCACCCAGCAGCGTCTCCGCCGAAACTTCCGCCTCATACAGCAACTCCTGCGCCGCGGTAGCTCCGGCAAACAGCCGCTCAGAGTTCGCCAGGACCCGTTTCTCCGTCTCCAGCCGCACATCCTCTTCCGCGTCAGTAATCCCCGCCGATTCAATCTCTTTGGCCTGAAAGCTCCACAAGTCCATCAACCGCAGCCGATCCTGCTCCACGCTCTGCAGCTCCCGGATCTTCGCCTCGAGCTCCTTCCACCGCCCAAACGCCGCGCCAACCTCTTCGCTGCTGACATCGCCAAACCGATCGAGCAGCATCCTCTGCTGCGCTGCGTCAAACGCCACCAGCGTCTCCGACTGCGCATGCACCAGCGCCAACTCCGGCGCCAGCAGCCGAAGCACCCCAACGGTAGCGGGCTGATTGTTCACGAACACCCGTCCCTTACCCGACCCCGCAATCTCGCGCCGCAGCAGGATCTCATCCCCTTCCGGATCGATCCCATTCTCCTCCAGAATCTCTTCAGCCCCCGGCGTGGTCTCAAACACGCACCCCAGCACGGCCTTCTCCGCCCCAAACCGCACCACGTCACTCGACGCTTTCCCACCCAGCAGCAGCGCCAGCGCGTCAATCAAGATCGACTTGCCCGCACCCGTCTCCCCGGTCAACAAGTTCAACCCCGGCCCAAACTCGGCGACCGCGTGGTCAATCACGGCATAGTTCTCTGCGCGCAGCTCCAGCAGCATCTCTTGGTCTCTTTCACGCAAGAGCATAGCAGGCCACACGATCCACAGCCTCTCCTGCCCGCAACTTTTGCATCTCAACGCATCGACAGCCCAAAACTCCTGCACTTTGTCCAAAAACCATCACGCCGAGCATCTACCTGGGTTCTCACTCCCACCCTCATACCCAGTTACACTTAATCCGACGCCTATGACCCTGTTAGCTTTCGCTCTTTTCCTGCAAGACGCCGCCACGCAAGCCCCAACCGACGTCTCGCTCGGCCCCCCTCCTGCCGGACAATCCTCCAGCGCTCTCGTGGAGATGCTGCACAACAGCGGCCCCACCGCGCTCGCCGTGCTCGGCCTCCTCGTCATCATGAGCGTCCTCTCCTGGTCCGTCATGATCTCCAAGTGGCGCTCCTTCAAGGCAGCCGACACCCAGAACCGCCGCTTCATCCGAGCCTTCCGCAAGTCCGGCCGCCTCTCGGAAATCGCCGCCATCGCCGACCAGTTCAAGCCCAGCCCGCTCGTCGCTGTCTTCAACGAAATCAACGACGAGTACCAGCGCCAAAGCGGCGGCCGCGGCATACCCCCCAACCCCCAGGGCCTCGAGCGCGCCGCCCAGACTGCCGCCAGCGAAGCCCTCAGCTCGATGGAACGCCGCATGACCTGGCTCGCCACCATCGCCCAGGTCGGCCCGTTCGTCGGCCTCTTCGGCACCGTCATGGGCATCATCGACGCCTTCCACGGCCTCGGTGCCGAAGGCGCCGCCACCCTCCGCGCCGTCGCCCCCGGTATCTCGGAAGCCCTCATCACCACAGCCGCCGGCCTCGTCGTCGCCGTCCCCGCCGTCATGGGCTACAACCAGCTCACCGCCCGCCTCCGCGAGTTCGCCGCGCGCATGGACGACTTCGGCCGCGAGCTCCTCAACGCCATCCAGAACGCCGCACTCTTCCAGCCCCAACAGCCCGGCAACCCGCCGCCCTACGGTGAAGATCGTCGCCGGCCCCCGCAGCCCGGCACCCAGCTGCCGCCATTCCCCAACGATCGCCGGAGTTCCTAACCATGGCCTTCAGCACCAACGGCAAAACCACCACCGCCATGTCCGACATCAACATCACGCCGCTGGTCGACGTGGTCTTGGTTCTGCTCCTCATCTTCATGCTCACCGCCCCTGTTCTGCAGAGCGGCATCCAGGTCGCCGTCCCCCACACCCGCCTCGTCTCGCAACTCAGCGAAGTCCACCTCGTCGTCACCATCGACAAGGACCAGAACGTCTTCCTGCAGGACAAGCCCGTCAACATCCACAACCTCTCCGCGGTCCTAGCCCAGAATCCCGCAAACGAAAAGAAAGTAATCTACGTCCGCGCCGACGAAGCAGTCCCCTTCGGCGCCTTCGCTTCCGTAATGGATGCCGTCAAACGAGCCGGCATCAGCAACATCAGCATCGTCACCCAACCGCTGCAAAGATAGTTGTCGGTTATCAGTTCTTCGTTCTCAGTTGTTGTCGTTGCCTTTGTTTTTCCGGCTGTCATCCCGCAGGGATCTGCTGTTGCACTTGTTTTTCTTTCTGTCATTCCCTTTGGGAATCTGCTTCTTCTGTTGCTTGTTCTACTTCGCGAAACGTGGCCAACTTCGCGCCCTTTGCGTCAAGGCTTTTGCTCTTTCTGTACTGAACGAACATGACCACCCAAGCCATCTCGCCACTCTCTCCGGACGATCAATTCCGCCGCGGCGTCATCGGCGCGATCGCGCTCCACATCCTCATCGTCTTAGTCTTCATCGGCGTCGGCATCTATCTCAACCACACCAGCAACCACTGGGGCGAAAACGCCTCCGAGGCCGGCTCCATCCAGGCCTCCATGGTCTCGGCCATCCCTCTACCCGAGAAAGCCAAGCCCGTAGACAAATCCGTTCTCACGCCCGAAACCGTCAGCCCCGCGCCCCTTCCTCCACCCAAGGAAGCCGCTGCACCTCCGCCCCGCGAAACTGACATCCTGGTCAAGGCCAAGGACCAGCCCAAGAAGCTAGGCCCTGTCCCCACGCCCGCTCCGCCCAAGCATCCGCAACCCACGCCTCCCAGCGCCAAAGCCCAGACCGGCGAGAGCGCAACCCAGCTCCCGCAATCCATGACGCAACTGAAAAACGGCTCCGCCACGCTCACAGTGCAGAGCCGCACCTTCGGCGCACGCTATGCTTATTACGTGGAGGCCGTCGGTCGCGTCATCGCGCAAAACTACTTCACCCAGGAAGTCGACCCGCGCAGCTCCGAAGGTAAAAGTGTCATCATCGCCTTCGACATCGAGCGCGACGGTTCCATCGCCAACGTCCGCATCGAGAACCGCAGCGGCTCACCCACGCTCGACACCGCGGCCATGCGCGCGCTGCAACGTATCGACTCCTTCGGGCCACTTCCCGAAGGCGATCACATCACCATCGAGGACAAGTTTGATTACAAGCATCAGTAACGGTACCTCACCCCTTCGCACCTGCTTGAATTTGCAGTACTTTTCTCCTACGCCCGAATATTTTTCCACGCAGATTTCTATGCGTGCACCCTCACTTCCGGCATCACACCTATTGGAGAAACGCTAGTGAATCTTTCCGTACGACGCTGGTCAGCACGAGCCGCCCTATCACTGCTCGCCACTCTCCCCATCTTGCTCTCCGCCTCTGCCCTCAACGCACAAGACACCTTCCACCTCGAGACCAGTTCCGGCGCCACCAGCATCCGCCTCGCCGCAGCCAACTTCAAAGCCTCGTCCGCCAACGGCGATGCCTACAAGAACACCTTCGACACCGTCCTCTACTCCGACCTCGCCAACTCCGGCATCTTCGACATGGTCTCGAAGAGCCTCGCGCCGCAG
>NZ_LMUT01000016.1:272671-284265 GCF_009765785.1 Granulicella sp. L46 | reverse complement strand
TTACCCGCCGAGATGAATCTCTCCCAGTGGGCGCAGGCCCCCGCCAGCGCCGCCATGGTCGCCTTCGGCAACATCGGTATCCAGGGCGGCAACCTCGTCGCCAACGGCTTTCTCGACGACGCCAAGAACACCCAGTTCCCGCAAGTCTTCGCCAAGCAGTACACCGGTGAAGCCAGCGACGACACCGCACGCCAACTCGCCCACCAGTTCGCCGACGACATCATCTTCCGCCTCAGCGGTGGCACACCCGGCATCGCCGAATCCAAGCTCTTCTACTCCAAACGCGTAGGCCCCGGCGAAAAAGAGATTTGGATGATGGATTACGACGGCGCCAACCAACACGCCATCACGCATCTCGGAGAAGACTCCATCTCCCCCCGCGTCTCGCCCGATAACTCGCTCGTCGCCTTTGCCTCCCTCGGCAAAAACGGCTTCCAGATTCGCATGTTCTCGCTCATCCTCGGCCGCCTCGTCCGCTTCAACAACGTCGGTGGCACCAACCTCTCGCCCGCCTGGTCTCCCAACGGTAAGGAGTTGGCGTTCTCCTCCTCGCGCACCGGCGACCCCGAGATCTGGATCTCCGATCCCCAGGGATCCATCGCCCACCGCGTTACCAGCTACAAGGGGCCTGACGTCTCTCCCACCTACAACCCCAAGACCGGCGCCCAGATCGCGTGGATCAGCGGCCGCACCGGCCTTCCCCAGCTCTACATCATGGACTCGGACGGCTCCGGCGTTACCCGCATGACCGATGGCGGCTATGCGACATCCGCCTCCTGGTCCCCCAACGGCCAATTCATCACCTTCGCCTGGGATCGTAAATACGGCCCCGGCGCTCCCGGTGGCCAGGACATCTACGTCATGGAAGTCGCCACCAAGCGCTGGATTCAGCTCACCCACGACATCGGGCGTTGCGACTTCCCCACCTGGTCTCCCGACGGCCGCCACATCGCCTTTGCTAACTCACCCGACGGCGCTGACAGCCACCAACGCATCATGACCATGCTCGCCGACGGTACTCAGAAACGCGCCCTCACCGGCTCAGGAGCAGACATGCCAAACTGGAGTTGGAAATGATCTCGAAACGTTTTACAAAAAGCACCAACACCTGACGAGTCCCCGTCGCGTTACGATACATATACTCCCGGTAAATAAGACAGTTTCCTCCCCCAAAACCCTTGCAGTACCATTCGAACTCGAGAGGATCTCATGAAAGCTAATCGCACCTCACTTTGGAATAAAGCAGCACTGCTCGCGACCGTCGCACTATTCGCCGCCTCCGGCTGCGGTAAGAAGACGCCTCCCCCGCCGCCAGCGGCCATGGCTCCCTCTGCACCCACCATGCTGCCGCCCACGGCGTCGATCACTGCCGATCCGCTCTCCATCGATCTCGGCCAGTCCGTGGTTCTCAACTGGCGTAGCGCCAATGCCGCCAGCGTCAGCATCGACGGCATCGGCGAAGTCCCCGTCAACGGCACCCAGACGGTTTCGCCCTCCAGCTCCACCAACTTCCACCTCGTCGCCAAGAACGACGGCGGCACTACCGAAGCCAACGTTCGTGTCACGGTCCGCGTGCCGGAAGTGCCATCAGCCCCTGCTGACACCAGCAACGCCGGCGGCTCCGACGCCGAGTTCCACGCCCACGTCCAGGACATCTTCTTCGGCTACGACAGCTACGATCTCTCGCCGCAGTCCGATACCTCCATCTCCGGCGCTGCTGCCTATCTCAACGCACATCCGTCCATCAAGATCCTCATCGGCGGATACTGCGATGATCGTGGCTCAGCTGAGTACAACATCACCCTCGGCGAGAACCGCGCCAATGCCGCCAAGACCGCACTTGTAGCCGCCGGCGTCTCCGGCGACCGCATCCGCGTCGTCAGCTACGGCAAGGAAAAGCAATTCTGCACCGACGAAACCGAGAGCTGCTGGCAGCAGAATCGCCGCGATCAGTTCTCCATCGATCGCTAGTCCTCACACCCAGGGCCGCGTCGCTATACCAGATCGGATATAGCGACGCGGCCTCATCGTTTTCCCCTCGCCATACTTTCATCTTGCCCATGCGACCAGTATTCTTGTACTGCACAACTCCCATCGAAGCATCACGATCCAAGGGACGTTGAGGAGCTCAACCCGTATGACCCGCTTTCACTCACTTCGCCGATGCATCGTCTTCGTTGCCCTTGCTGCGCTCCCCTCCCTCCCTGCGCACGCCGAGAACAAGGACATGATCCAGCTTCAGACCCAGGTCCAGCAGCTTCAGGACGCCATCGCGAAACTGCAGCAGACCAACGACGAGAGCTTTGGCATGCTCAAGGCCCTCATCCAGCAGACGGCCGACTCGGTCAACACCATGTCCACCACCGTCAACGGCCTCAAGCTCAGCATGCAGAACCAGCAGGAAGCCGTCAGCGCCAGCAACCAGCAAGTCTCCGGCCAGGTCCAATCCCTCAACGACTCCATCGACGAACTCAAGGCTCGCATGGCCCGCATGGAGAAGGCGCTCAACGCCATCCAGAACCAGCAGCAGACCACCAACGCCGCGCTCAGCAATCTCCCCCAGGGCGGCATCCCCGCCGGAGCTGCGCCCTCGGGCCCTCCCCAAGCCGCTCCGAACGCGTCCCCGAACCAGGGCACAGCACCGGACAACGGCACGGACAACCAGCCCCCAAGCACGTCACCAAGCGGCCCGCCCCCCACAAACACCCAGCCGTCAGCCGGTGACATGTACCGCGGCGCCTACGCGGATTACATCTCCGCCCGCTACTCCCTCGCCTCCTCCGAGTTCACCGACCTCATCAAGGCCTACCCCGACGACAACCTCTCCGGCAACGGCTGGTACTATCTCGGCGAGATGCAGATGCGTACCCACAAGCCCACCCTCGCCATCAAGGACTACGACCAGGTCCTCACTCGCTACGTAGATAACGCCAAGGTCCCGGCCGCCCTTCTCCACAAAGCACAGGCTCTCATCGACACCCACCAGAACGAAGCCGCCGAACGCGAGCTCCACAGCCTCATCCAGCGCTTCCCCGTCTCCCCTGAAGCCTCCCAGGCCCGCGCCAAACTAAACGCCATCCGCGCCCAGTAATAGCAGTTGAGCTCCGCCAAATCACCGCGTCTCACGCTCACCGGTCAGCCACGGCACTCGCTTCTGAGATAGGTCCGGGCTTTAGCCCGGACACTTTACCTATGTCACGGATAGGGGCTTCAGCCCTGGGACCTAATTCCGAATCCCCGCCAACACCCTCTCCACCATCGCCCGCCCCTCCGCATCCAGCGGCAGCCGAGGCAACCGCGGCGCCCCACCAAAATACCCATTGCAATCGCACCCATACTTCACCCCAGCAATCCCCAGCGCACGAATTGCTGCATCGGCCTCCACCAGCCGCGCACCCTTCTCCGCAGCCAGCGCGGGATCGCCATCCTTGAACGCCGCATAAGCCTCATAGCATCCCTGCGGAGCGCTAGCCGACAGTGCCAGCATCGCACCCGCCGCGCCCGCCTGCAGCAACTCCACCATCCCCACCGCACTCCCCGCAGCCATCACCTGGAACCCCACCACCTTCGTCCGAGTCTTCAGCGCCTTCACCGTCGGAGCCTCGACCACAGCCGTACCTCCCGCCAGCGACGCGGCCGATACGAACCCACCCTCATCCCACCGTCCTCGCATCATCCTCCGAGTGACTGGCGCAAACACGGTCGTCACCAACACCTCACGCTTCATCCCCTGCGTAGCCTCGGCAATTGCGCGATACCGCTCCACGGTCAGCCCCTCGTCATACACGCCAATCACATTCCCATGCAGCGCCAACTGCGCAATCTCATCCACACTCAGCCGATACCCCTGCGAGCCCGATTCACTCCCCAACACCACCGGCAGCGGCGACCCATCCGCCACCGCGCGGAAGAACAGCATCACCTCGTCCTCCGTAAGCCGCTCCCACTGCGACGGCGCACCGAGCAGCACCGCATCAAACCCTGCCTCCGCAGCCTGCCGCGCAACTACCAGCGCACCATGCACGCTGTCCTTCGCAATCGCTGCCACCAGCACCTTGGTCGGATCAGCCGCCGCCCCAATAACCCGCAGCGTCTCCGCAATCTCCTCATCCGAAAGCGCCGCCCCCTCGCTCCCCGCGGTCAACGCCACAAACCCCGCCGCCGGCGTCAACGAGTAGCGCCCAACGTTGTACTCCAGCTTACGCAAATAACTCTCGCCGTCACGAGTAAACGGCACCGTCAGCGGTATATGAATTCCATCAATCAGCATCACGTACAAGTCTACCGCCACACACCTGGCCACCGCTCGCCTATCGCCCGCACCCACCCGAGTGCCACCACTAATCCGGGTCCCCCATCCGTACGCGCACTTGCGGACGGGTGGGTCCGCCGACCGAGGCCTGGCGAGCACGCTCGAGTCTAAGACCGCTCCGGCCTAACCCAACACTGATCTTGCTTTCCGCCAATGCTCTCGCCCCTGAGATAGGTCCGGGCTTTAGCCCGGACATTACGCAACAGAAAACCCCTGGGCTTTAGCCCCTGGGACTCTCTACCTCACACCGCCACCAACCTTGACGCATGCAGCTCCTGCAACGACTCAACGTGATACTCGCCCTTCTGCAAAGCCTCAATCCCATCCGCCGCCGCCCGCGTCGCCGCCAGCGTAGTAATCGTAGCCACCCGAGCGCTCACCGCGGCCCGTCGAATCGCCGCCTCATCGAACACACTCAACTGCCCGCTAGGCGTATTCACAATCAACTGAATCCGATCGCTCTTGATAAAGTCCACCACGTTCGGCCGACCTTCCTTCACAGCAAACACGCGCTCCACCTGCATGCCAGCCTCTTCCAACACATCGGCAGTGCCATGAGTAGCCACCAACTTGAATCCCATATCTACAAACCGCCGCGCCAGCGGAGCAACGCTCTCCTTGTCATGCGTATTCACGCTGAAGAACACAGTCCCCTCAGTCGGGAGATGTAGACCCGCCGCAGTCTGCGCCTTGGCAAACGCCTCGCCAAACGTGTGCGCCACGCCCATCACTTCACCGGTAGACCGCATCTCCGGACCCAACACCGGATCCACGCCCTGGAACTTGCCCCACGGAAACACCGGCGACTTCACAAAGAAGTGCTCGCCCGTACTCAAATCTTTACCGCTAGCCAACTGCTCCGGCAGCAACTCCTTCAGCGTCCGCCCGGTCATCAGCCGCGAAGCAATCTTCGCCAACTGCACGCCCGTTGCCTTCGACACATAAGGCACTGTCCTCGACGCCCTCGGATTCACCTCAATGACAAATACCTTGCCCCGCTGCACGGCGAACTGCAGATTCGCCAGCCCAATCACGTTGAGCGACATCACCAGCTTCCGCGTATACGTGCGAATAGTCTCGAGCACCTCCGGCGTCAAATCCACCGCCGGCAGTACGCAGCTAGAATCCCCCGAGTGCACACCCGCCTCCTCGATATGCTGCATGATCCCCGCGATGATCACGTCCGTCCCATCGCACAGCGCATCGACATCAACCTCCTGCGCGTCCTCCAGGAAGTGGTCAATCAACACCGGCCGCTCCTGCGAATACTCAATCGCCGTCGACATATACCGAACAACATCGGCGTCGTCATAAGCGATCACCATCGCGCGCCCGCCCAGCACATAACTAGGCCGCACCAGCACCGGATACGTAACTTTCTTCGCCCCCGCCAACGCCTCATCCAACGACGTAGCCATCGCTCCCTCTGGCTGCGGAATCCCTAGCTCCGTAATCAACTTCCCAAATCTCTTCCGGTCCTCCGCCAGATCAATCGACTCCGGCGACGTCCCAATGATCGGCACGCCCGCAGCCTTCAGCGGCAGCGACAAATTCAGCGGAGTCTGCCCGCCAAACTGCACGATCATCCCAATCTCCGCGCCGCCAGACGCCTCGTGCTCATACACCGCGAGCACATCCTCCAGCGTCAACGGCTCAAAGTACAACCGGTCGCTGGTGTCATAGTCAGTCGACACCGTCTCCGGATTGCAATTCACCATGATCGTCTCGTACCCATCATCCCGCAGAGCAAACGCAGCATGGCAGCAGCAATAATCGAACTCAATCCCCTGCCCAATCCGGTTCGGCCCCGACCCCAGAATGATCACCTTCTTCTTAGCAGTAGGCGGCGCCTCATCCTCCTCGTCATAGCACGAGTACATATAAGGCGTCAGCGACTCAAACTCCGCCGCACACGTATCGACAAGCTTATAAACCGGTTTCACACCCAGCTTCTTCCGCAGCGCCCTCACCTTCGCCGCGCCCCCATCCTCAATCCCCAACGCCACCGCCACCCGCGAATCGCTAAGCCCCATCCGCTTAGCCGACAGCAGCGTGCCCTTATCCATCTTCTCCAGGCCCACTGCCGCCACCACCTTCAACTCCTCAGCAATCTGTTTCATCTGGTGCAGAAACCAAGGGTCCATCCCGGTATAACGAGCAGCATCCCTCACGCTCATCCCAATCTCAAACGCATACCGCAGATACGCCAGCCGCTCCGGCGAAGGCGTCACCAACCGCTGCCGCAGCCTCCGCGGATCGATCCCCTCATCCGTACTCTTCTTCCCCGTCTCGAGCGAACGCACAGCCTTCATCAGCGCCTCTTTGAACGTGCGCCCAATCGCCATCACCTCGCCGACGGACTTCATCTGCGGCCCCAGCGTCTCGTCCGATCCCGGAAACTTCTCAAACTGCCACTTCGGAATCTTCACGACAACATAATCAATCGTCGGCTCAAAGCAAGCCGGCGTAGCCTTCGTAATATCGTTCTGCAACTCGTCGAGCGTATACCCCACAGCCAGCCGCGCAGCAATCTTCGCAATCGGAAACCCAGTCGCCTTACTAGCCAACGCGCTAGACCGCGACACCCGCGGATTCATCTCAATCACAGTCATGCGCCCAGTCTGCGGATTCACCGCGAACTGCACATTGCTCCCACCCGTCTCCACGCCAATCTCGCGAATCACCGCAATCGCCGCATCGCGCATCCGCTGATACTCGCGGTCGGTCAACGTCTGCGCCGGCGCCACCGTAATCGAGTCGCCGGTATGCACGCCCATCGCATCAAAATTCTCAATCGAGCAGATGATCACGACATTGTCCTTCAAGTCGCGCACCACCTCCAGCTCATACTCCTTCCACCCCAGCACGCTCTCCTCGAGCAAGCACTCATGCACCGGTGAAAGATCCAGCCCGCGCGAAAGAATCTCCATCAACTCCTCGCGGTTATAAGCAATGCCGCCGCCCGAACCACCCAGCGTAAAGCTAGGCCGAATCACCACCGGGAACCCCAGCTTCGCCGCAAACTCCAACCCATCGCGCAGATTATTAATCAGCATCGACCGCGGCATATCCAGCCCGATCTTCGTCATCGCGTCCTTGAACAGCAGCCGATCCTCAGCCTTCTTAATCGCCTCCAGCTTCGCACCAATCAACTCAATCCCAAACTTATCCAGAATCCCCGCATCGGCGAGATCCACCGCCAGATTCAAAGCCGTCTGCCCACCCACCGTAGGCAACACCGCAAAGATTCCCTTCTCGGCGGAAGCCTTCAACATCTCCACTTCCACCCGCAAAATCTCTTCCAGATAACTCAGCGTCAGCGGCTCCACATACGTCCGATCAGCCACCTCCGGATCGGTCATGATCGACGCCGGGTTCGAATTCACCAGCACCACCTCATACCCCTCGGCCTTCAGCGCCTTGCAAGCCTGCGTCCCCGAGTAATCGAACTCCGCCGACTGCCCAATCACAATCGGCCCCGAGCCAATCACCAATATCTTCGCAATGTCATTCCTACGTGGCATTATTTACTCTTCTTTTCCTTGTGAATGCCCTTCGATGCATCCAGGGTTACAAGACCTCTCTTGTGATTCAGCGGCGCAAGGCGCACATAAATCGGATTCGCGCACGGTTCGCCTTTGGGCCGCGACAGGAACGCAGTATTGTCCGCTCCGCCGATCTTCTGCCCTTCTTTATCTACATAATCAAACTCGAACGTCTGGAAGCCTCTGCCCTCGACTTGCACCCAGTGCGGCCCGGCTCCGCGCCCGAATGACCAGTTCCCCGCTTTATCCGTCTCCTGGCTCGTACTGGAATCCCCAAACATCGCCGTCACCGTCGCCTTTTCAACCGGCTCGCCCGTCAGGTCGGTCACCACCCCACACAGTCCCGCGGCAGCGATGCGCGGTCGCTCCGCATCCGCAGCCGAGACCGTCAGCGCAAAGCACGCAGCGATCATCAGAATCGATCGCTTCCACCCACCGGTCATGAGGCTCACGGACGATTCACGATTCATTTCTTCCAGTCCTCCATCATCTTCCGAAAGTCCTTGAACAAATAATGCGAATCATGCGGCCCCGGCGAAGCCTCCGGATGATACTGCACGCTAAACATCGGATCCGTCTTGTGCCGCAGCCCCGCCAGCGTGTCATCGTTCAAATTCGTATGCGTCCGCTCCACATCAGCCGGCAAGCTCTCCGGATCCACATTGAAGTTATGGTTCTGCGCGGTGATCTCAACCTTCCCCGTCTCCAAATTCATGATTGGATGATTCCCGCCATGGTGCCCAAACTTCAGCTTGTACGTCTTCCCGCCCAGCGCCAATCCAAAGATCTGGTGCCCTAAACAAATCCCAAACATCGGCACCTTACCCTGCATCTCCTGAACGTTCTTCACCGCATACTCAAGCGGCTCAGGATCCCCCGGCCCATTCGAAAAGAAAACTCCATCCGGCGCCATCGCCAAAACATCCGCCGCAGAAGTCTTCGCAGGAACCACCGTCACCCGGCAATTCTCCCGCGTCAGCATCCGCAAAATATTCTGCTTAATCCCAAAGTCATAAGCGACCACATGCAGCGTATCCTTCGCCGCCGCGTCCGCAACCGGCAGCAGCTTATCCCCCGTCTCATTCTTCGGCTCGCTAGCATCCCACGCATAGCTAGACTTCGTGGTCACGACGCTAGCCAAATCCGTCCCATCCATCTTCTTATGCGCGCGAGCCTTCGCCACCAGCGCATCCGTATCTTCGACAGCCGTAGAGATCACGCCCCGCAAACATCCATTCGCCCGCAGGTGCCGCACCACCGCCCGCGTATCAATCTCCGAGATCACCGGAACGCCACTGCGCTCCAAATATTCATCCGCAACCTCAGTGCTCCGCCAGTTCGAACTGACCGGCGAAAACTCCCGCACCACCAACCCCTCAATATAAGGCCGCGCCGACTCAGCATCGCTAGGCGACGTCCCATAGTTTCCAATGTGAGGATTAGTCAGCACCACAATCTGCCCCGCATACGACGGGTCAGTAAAGATCTCCTGGTAGCCAGTCAACGAAGTATTGAAGACCACCTCGCCAACGCGCTCCACAGCCGGTCCGTTGGCATCGCTGCCAGCACCAAAGGCCTTGCCCCAGAACAGGCGCCCGTCTTCGAGGGCGAGAACAGCTTGCATACCCTCTCCCTTGCAAGTGAGATGTGATCATTCGCCTGAATACGGCTTTGCAGCGAGAGGATCACTTGATTCTATCAGCATCCCCCTGTCGAAAACCTCATTTCGCAATGCTCGGTAGTCCTCTACTTTGAATCTTCCCTTCGTTTCTTTCGGGATTGAAGGTACATTCTCGTTCTTAGGGAAGGCCGATGAGAGAGATATTTGAAGAGTTTGTATTTTAGAGACGCTATCAAGAGCACCAGCGACGTGATCGTAAATAGTGCAATTCCATCTGCCTTGGTCATTTTCCCTCTGCATACGAGCCGCGCTTCTTCGCTACCGGTTCTGTGAGAATAGCAACCAACTCCTTCACTTAGGCACCACCGAATGCTCTCAGCCTATTTGCGGAGCTGTCATCCTGAGCGAAGTCGAAGGACCCCGAAGAATTACCTCAACCGAAACCCTTCGCATCTTTCTTCCCAACACCCTGGCCTACCTCGGTGGTGAAAAGAAACACTTCAATCTTCCACGACTCTCACCTCAATCTGCACCAGCACATCCCCACCCTCCACCTTCACCGAATAAACCTCCACCCTCCCCGTATCCGGCGCCGCCGCCTCCCCCGTCGTCACATCAAACGCCCACGCATGCCAAGGACACAGCACCCTCCCATCCTCCACCCACCCCGCGCCCAGCGGCCCCTGCCGATGCGGACAAACATTCCCAATCGCCGACAGCGTCCCATCCACATTCGCCAAACAGATCGGCACCCCCTTACCGTCCCGCCCCACAGCCTCCGCCTCCATCACCTCATCCGTCCCCGGAGCCTCCGCCACCCCACACAACCGAACCCACTCACCCACGCCGTTCTCCTTCACTCCAACCCAGTGCCGTTGCTTTTCTTTCTGTCATTCCCTCTGGGAATCTGCTTCTCGCCCGCGACACCCCCAGCGCACCCATGAGATGCTGTACCCAGCGTAAACGACCCATGCCAGAATCCTCCAACCCGCGCTCCGGATCGGCCGACGCTCCCATCGCGCGCCGTAAAATGCCGCGCCTCAACCGCGCCGGCTGGATCATCAAAAGCCTCGCCTCACTCTTCGTCTTCGCGTTCCTCTGCGCCTACGCCCACACCTACCTCCGCTACGGCAATAGCAGCCCGCGTCCGCAGATCGCCGCCTCGGTGACTCATGCCACCCCCCAAACCTCCTTCACATCGACCCACCCGCGCGCCTTCCACCGCCACCAACCCCTCTTCCGCCCAGCCCACCAGCTCAAAAGCCACGCCCACCACGCCCACCCGTACCACTTCGCGAGCCTCCGGCACCTCCGCCGTCTCTTCAGCCAACTCCTGGTCGTGAGATCCTAAGCCCAGCGCCAGAACCATGCCCAAGAATCCCAACCCCCGCCCCACCCCATCGGCTAAGTCTCCTCGCCTGGCACCCCGCTATGACCCTCAGCGTGGCTCAGCGCCACCCGAGATGATCCCGCTCGTTGAAGTCACCTGGATCCTCAAAGCCCTCGCCGCCGTAGTCCTCGTCGCCCTCATCTGCGCCTACGCCACCATCTGCGTCCTCTTCTCGAAGGGTCAGTGGCAGCTAGTCCTCCACCCCTCCCGCACCGTCGCCACCACCCCCGCCGCGCTCAATCTCCCCTACACCGAAGTCCACTTCGGCGTAGACGAAACAGGCCTCCCCCAACTCACCGGCTGGTGGATCCCCGCAGGCCCTTCAGATGAAGACACAACCACGCAACACACCGCCCTAATCCTCCATGCCGCTGACGGCTCCGTCACCGACGCCCTCCCCTCCGCCCAACTCCTCCACGCCCAGCACCTCAACGTCCTCTTATTCGACTACCGCGGCTACGGCCAATCCCTCGGCCAACACCCCACCCAATCCTCCATGCAAGCCGACGCAGCCGACGCCCTAACCTACCTCACCACCACCCGCTCCATCTCACCATCATCCCTCGTCATCTACGGCACCGGCATCGGAGCCTCGCTAGCCGTCCGTCTCTGCGCCCAGAACCCAAACATCCCAGCCCTAATCCTCCAATCCCCCGACGGCGACCTCACCGACCGCGCAGCCCGCGACCCCCGCTCGAAAATAATCCCCTTCAAATTCCTTTTCAA
>NZ_LMUT01000016.1:70211-272577 GCF_009765785.1 Granulicella sp. L46 | reverse complement strand
CCCCCTCGCCGTCCCCCTCCAAACCCTCCCCACCCCAAAACTAATCCTCCCCACCCCACCCGACCTCCCAGCCCTTTCGCTTTTTCTCACCACCCACTTAAAACCCTAGCGTCTTCTTTACGCTCTACACTCTATCCCCTGCACCCTGCCCTTAAAGACGTGAGGCGCCCGATACTCTGGGCGCCTACTAATAGGTGGGAGGGTTCGTGCAGATAGGGGATGCCGGTTACCGTGGGGACTGCTGGCCCGGCTTGCTTTGTGTTACATCTTCTTTGACGCAAATCCACGGCATTAGTTTTGCTCTAACCACCCTTTTCTTGAGCAAGTTGTGCAAAAGTTTTGTCACGAAAATGTCACCAGAAAATGACACCCAAAGTTCGTAATCCGCATCCCACAAACCCACGTCACACAAGGTTCAAAAATCCCCCTGGCTCAACCTTCGCGCCCGGAAACACCGCATCCAGTTTCCGCACCCCAAGCGTCTTATAAGCCGCTTCCCCCAACACATTCCGAAAGTCCGTAGTCACCACCAAATCCCGACCCTCGTTCAGTTGCTCATTCGCTAGCCCCGGCCACTTCCCATAAACCTTCCCGCCCTTCACCTGCCCACCCAGCACGAACATCACATTCGCGTGCCCATGATCCGTCCCGCCCGTCCCATTCTGCCGAGCCGTCCGCCCAAACTCGCTCATCGTCACCAGCGTGACATCCTCAGCCTCATCGCCCATATCCTTCCAGAACGCCGCAATCGTATCCGAAAAATCCCGTAGCCGACCCGCAAGCTGTCCCTCCGCGCCCCCCTGGTTCTGATGCGTATCCCACCCGCCCACATCAGCGAACGCCGCCTCCACCCCAAGATTCGCCTTCAACAACTGCGCCACCTGCTTCAAACTATTCCCAAACGCCGACTTCGGATACTCAACCCCAGCCGCCGGCACATACGCCGCAGGATTCGTAGCCTTCAACATCTTCACAGCCTCAAACGTATCCGCCCCCGTCCCATGCAGCAGCGCATCCGAGCTCTGGTCATACATCGCCTGAAACGCACTCGACTCGCCCTCCGCAACCGCCCCCTTGCCCGCCACCGAAAAGTCCGCAAGATTCGCGACAGCAATAGCCGGCACCTTCCCCGCCAGCGTCCGAGGAACCTCCGGCCCCAGCGCCACTGCCCGAAACACCGAAGGCTTCGCCCGCTCCGGCTCAACTTGCAGCGCCCGATTCAACCACCCATCCACCGTCGACTTCACTCCCGGCGTACCCGACTCCATATAGTCCTGCGCATCGAAATGCGATCGCGAAGGATCCGGCGACCCCGCAGCCTGCACCATCGCCAAATGCCCCTGGTCAAACAGCGGCTTCATCGAAGCCATCGCCGGATGCAATCCAAAGAACCCATCCAAATCCAATAGCTGTTGCGGCTGAATCCCAATCGTAGGCCGCATCGCATAATAGTTCGGCTCCTTATAAGGCACCACCACATTCAGCCCATCGCAAGCCCCACGCTGAAACACCACCACCAGCTTCTTCTTCCCAGCCGCAGCCCGCGCCACCTCGGCATACACCGACCGCGTAAGAAACGCCGGAATCACACTAGTCCCCACCAGCGCCAGCGCCCCGCCCCGCAGAAACCCCCTCCGCGTAACAGAATTCCGCCGCACCAAATCCCGCCCCCGCAGATCACAACCCCAATGGCCAGCATCGAGAAACAAAGTCTTCGCCACAGCCCAACACCTCCAACAGACACGCCCGCACCCATCAGCGCGTACTCATACAAACTCAACCCCACCACAATAGTTGTCCTGATTCCTCGCAGCTCAACGTGGCGAAACGTCGCAACCTTGGCGTCCATAGCGTCAAAACCCTTGCCCTTGCTTTTCTTTCTGTCATTTCCCCTGGGAATCTGCTTCTTCTCTTGCCTTTGCCTTCACTAGAAGCTAAAAGCTAGAATCCCTCGCCTACATCACCGGCGCCGCCGTCCCATCCGACCACTTCCCCACCGCCACCAGAAAAATCGTCATCCGATCACCCAGATCAGGCGCAGCCATCACCGGAGACCCCTCCACATTCGCTCCCCAACTCTTCGCCGCATCCCCCGCAGCAAACCACATCAGGTGCGGATGCCAACTATGCCCCTCATCCCCCAGATACTGCTTCTTCGACATCATGTACGACATCGCCCCCACCCCCGGCTCCGTCAACTCCTTCTTCTCCCACGCCGTCTTCAGCGCCGCAGCAATCTCCTCCCTCGACTTACCAGCCATCGCCAGCTTTGCCTCCAGCCGCACCACCTGCAAATACGTCTTCGCCGCCTCCGGATTCACGCAAATCGGCCCGCGAATCTTCGGATTCCAGAACTCCGGAAAATCAACCGCCGCAGCAAACGACCGCTCCACCAAGCACACAAACCCGTTCCCACCCGGCGCGACCGTCGTATACCCATCCCGCCCCAGCACCAACACCTCAGCCCCACCAGAAATCGAAACCGGCGCGGCACTCCGAGCCAGTGCCACCTCAGCATTCTTCTCCATCAAATATTGGTCCAATGGCGCCGCCACCGGATAACGTGCCCCGGCTCCCTGCGCCGCCATCGGCAACGCCGAAGTCACAAGGCCCAACGCCACAGAAACAACAACCGCAAGAACGCCACACTTCCTCACAGGCATGAGATCTCCTAACGCGACAGGGTGTTGCCAGTAACTCTAGACCACCCCACCCCCAACCGTCACCTACCTCCTCGTCATCTCAACCGAAGCGAAGCGAAGTGGAGAGACCCTTGTATTGGTACGTGCCCTTGCCTTTGCCTTTGCCGTTGCCTCTGCCTCTGCCTTACCTTTGCTTTTACCTTTGCCATTGCATTGCCATTGCCGTTGCCATTGCCATTGCCATTGCTGTTGCTGTTGCTGTTGCTGTTGCTGTTGCTGTTGCTGTTGCTGTTGCTGTTGATTTTGTCTTTGCTCTTGCCGTTGTTTGTTCTTCGCCGTCATCCTGAGCGAAGCGAAGGACCCCCGCATTTGTCTTTGCTCTTGCACTTGCCTTTCTGGCTGTCATTCCGAGCGCAGCGAGGAACCTGCTTCTCGCGCGAAGCGCGCCCGTTCTTGCCTTAGCTAAAGTTAGAAGCTAGAAAACCTTACCTCCGTTGAAACTCCGGCGAGCCCATCAACAGTCCAGCCATCGTATCCAACGGCACCTCATTCTGTTTCCCCGTCCGAGCCGGCTGCACCACCGCCGCCCGCACCAACCCACCACCCATCCCCTGACCCGCCGCCTGCGACCCCACAAACCCAACCGCCGCCTGCGCCTGCGCCGTAGGATTCATAAACTCCGCCATCACCGCCGCCCGCGTCCGTTCCGACGCACTCTGCCCCAACACCTTCCCCTCCAACTCCCTCTCCGTAGCCGCCGAAGCCTCCACATTCTGTGACCCCAGCACCCCAGCCCAATCCGTCACCGTCCCGTTGACCTTGTTCCCGCTAAGCACCAGCGCAAAATTCATCCGGCTCAACAACCCATTACTCGAAACCCAATCCTCCGCCGTCCATCCATACCCATTAGGAGTCTGCATCCCCCACACCGGCATCCCCAGCCGATCCATCGCCTGCACGAGCGGCAGCGGATTCGTCACGGTAGCATCGCTAGCCCGCACCGCAGAAACCAAAAATTCCAGCGGCGTCTTCACCTTGGCCCTATAAACCCCCGGCGCCCAAAACTCCTTCGACTTGAACATCGCAGTCAACACCGCCCCAATATCCCCACCCGACTTCAAATACGCAGCCGCCATCCGATTCACCAGCGCAGCCGGAGGCACATCACTCACAAACCTCACTGCCAACTCCTGCGAGATAAAATGCGCGGTAGCCGGACTAGCCGCAAGGATATGCAGCACCTCCAACCCCTCATTCATCCCACCCTCAGCAATCGTATGCCCCAGCACCACCTTCGACCCGGGCTCATGCCGCTTGGGATCAAACACAAACTCCCCCGGCGTCCCCAAATCCGCACCCATCTTCGCCCGCACTCCACCACCCGCATACGGCCGATCAATCGTCCAACCCGTGAAGCACTTCGCGACCTCAATCACATCCTGCTGCGTATACCCTCCACCCACCCCCAGCGCGTGCAACTCCATCAACTCGCGCCCATAATTCTCGTTGATCCCTTTCGGCAACTTCTGCGCAATCTTCCCATCAGGTCTCGCCTTTTGAATCGCCGTCACCCGACCCGCCGCCAGTGAGTTCGGCCCAATACTCTCCCAGTTATCCAGGTACATCAACATCGCGGGACTCTTCGCCGTAGCTACCAGCAGGTCCTCAAACTTCCCCAACGCATGCGGCAGGATCGCGTCCTGCACATACACCGGCAGCATATACGGCTCCTGCTCATTCTTCCGCAGATACACATTGAAGTGGTTCAGCCAGAACTCAGTCATCACGGCCTGCAACTGCCGCTTGGAATCGATATCCCGCAACAGCCGCGTCTCCATATCCTCAGTAGCCACCACCCTCTCTGGCGACTCCACCATCGCCTCCACCGCCTCCCTCTGCGCCGGCGCCAACCCCGCCATCAACCGCATCCGATCCCTCCCCTTCACCATCTCCCGAAACCCCAGCATCCCCTCCGGCGACATCCCCACCAACCGCCCAAACCTCTCCTCCGGCGCCAACCGCAACACCCCCTCCACCTCCGTCGTCGACATGGCTGCCACCGCAGCCGGAGCTTCCGCCGCACCATTCCCCGTCACCGGCGACATCAAGGGTGCCCCATGTCTCGCTTCTGAGACATGGGTTCTCCCTGGACCCACGGCTGTCCCATTCATCACAGCCTTACCGTCATCGGCGCGGCCAACCACCGACCCCTGCGCTCCACCAACCACCAAATTCTTATTCTCAATCTTCTCCTGATAGACAGCCTCGCTGTCTGCATAGATCGCCCTCTCCACCGGATCACTCGGTACAGATCCCCCCAACTTACTCATCTGCCGAACCGCCGCACCCGACGGAAACCGCTCCTTCCGCTCCTCCTGCGGTAACCCCATCGCCGGAAACTGCCCCATCTCCACCTCAAACCCCGAGTCGTCTATCCGCTCCGGATGCAACTCCATCTCAAACCACCGCTGCAACCCCACCGACTCGACCGCCGCGACATCCCCCGGCCTAGGCCCAAACGTAAACCGGTTGAGCGCCTGCAGAACCTTCTCCTGTTCCGTCAGCGGCTTCGCATGCCTCTCAACCGGAATCCTGGCCCCGCCCATCTCCTGCGCCCCCACCCCCGGCGGCACCACCATCAGCCCACAAAGCACCGCCACAACAGCCGCCTGACCTCCGGCCCTCCCCACCCGACACAACCGTTCAACTCGTCTCATCCAAGGTCTCCGCGAACGCCGGCTCAGACACTCTCACCCTAGCCGGACCCTAGCTTCAACCCGCCCCCACCAGGCGAAGTTGCGATCTAAATCACCGATCATAAAACACTCACTGCCGACATAATGGACGATCAATCCTCCTCAAAGGTAGCCATCCTTTCGATACCTATACCACTCTAGTAGATATGCATCTCGTAGATACATTCATCCAATCGTCAAACAACTCCTTGTGGATCAATGCGCTACCCGAAACTAGGCTAAACACCTCGATTTGGGGCGCGAAACCGAGCTAAGTCTGCACCTAATACGCCGCTAACTCGCTCATGGCCTTGAAAAGGTGTTCCACCTGCGGCAGAATCTCATTCTCCAGCAGCGGCTGATACCCCACAAACGTGTCCATAGCCCCCACTCTCCGCACCGGCGCATCCAGCTCATCAAACAGCTCGTCCCCGATCCGAGCCGCGATCTCCGCCCCATACCCCCAGCTCTTCATATCCTCATGAGCCACGATCACCTTGCTCGTCTTCTTCACCGACGTAGCAATCGCATCCCAGTCATAAGGACTCAAACTCCTCAAATCAAGGAGCTCCACATCCACCCCGCGCTCCCGCTCCATCCGCCGCGCCGCCTCCAGCGCCCTCGGCACCACCGCCCCATACGTAATCACCGTAAGGTCCTTCCCTGGCTTCACCACCGCAGCCTTCCCAAACGGAATCATGTACTCCGGCCCAGGATAAGCCGCCCTCCCAAAGACCGACCGGTACAAATTCTTGTGTTCAAGGAACAAAACCGGATCATCGCACCGAATCGCCGTCCGCAACAGCCCGATCGCATCCAGCGCATTCGACGGCATCACAATCCGCACACCCGGCGTATGCGTGAAGATGCTCTCCCCGGACTGCGAGTGATAAATCGACCCACCTGTCAGGTATCCTCCCGCCGGAACCCGCATCACAAGCGGGCAGCTGAACTGCCCATTCGACCGCCACCGCATTAATGCTAACTCGTTACGCATCTGGTGCATAGCAGGCCAAATGTAATCAAAGAATTGAATCTCTACAACGGGCTTCATTCCGCGCGTAGCCATCCCAATTGCGCGCCCGGTAATATTCGCCTCAGCCAGCGGGGAGTTCCACACCCGGTCGCTGCCGAACTCCTTCTGCAGCCCATGCGTGACCTTGAACACCCCACCCTTGCCCTTCAGCTTCGCGTCTGTTCGGTCCGCATCCCGCGTCACATCGGCGACATCCTCGCCAAACACCACGATCCGTTCATCCCGCCGCATCTCGTCCCGCAGGCAGTGGTTGATCAGGTCCAGCATGGTGTGTTCCGCCGTGTCGGCCGTAGGCCGCACAGCCGTCTCAAACACCGAGTCGGTTGGCCTAAGCTCCTCAGAATAAACATGCTTCAGAATCGACTCCGGCTGTGCCAGCACAGCCGCCAGCGCCCGATCTGTCGCCCGCTGCACCTCTTCGTCCACCTTGCGCTCCAGCTCGTTGATCCCCTCAGCATCCAGAATCCCCTCGCGCAGTAGCCACATCTGCATCCGCGAAATCGGATCCCTCAGCGCATCCGCCTGGATCTCCTCCGCACTCCGATAATTTGTCTCGTCATCCGACTGCGAGTGCGAGTACGGCCGCACCACATGCCCATGCACCACCGCCGGCCCCTTGCCAGCCCGGCAATACGCTACTGCCTCGACCATCGCCGCATAGCTGGCGACCGCATCGGTCCCATCCACCTCGGCAAAATGAAAGTTCGGAAAGTTCGCAATCAGCCGCGAGATATTCCCACCCGGCGTGTTCACCTCAACCGGCGTAGAGATCGCGTACCCATTATCTTCAATGACATACAGCACAGGTAGCTTCCCATTCGAAGCCGTATTCAGCGACTCCCAAAATTCTCCCTGGCTAGTCGACCCCTCCCCAATCGACACATACGCGACTTCATCGGCATGAAACGTCACGTCCTTGAACTCGCGGTAATCCACCACCCCCTCAGCCGGCTTCTTCGCCGCTTCCGGATGCCGCGAATAGTACCGCCCAGCCTCCGCGCACCCCACCGCATGCAGGCACTGTGTAGCTGTAGACGACGACGGCGACACAATATTCAGCCGCTTGCTAGTCCAATGCGACGGCATCTGCCGCCCCCCGCTGGCCGTGTCATCCGCAGCCCCAACAGCCTGCAGCAACTGCTCCTCCACCGTATTCCCCAGCGTCAGGCAGATCGCCCGATCGCGGTAATACGGGAAAAACCAGTCATACCCCGGCTTCAACGCCATGCCAGCCGCCACCAGCAGCGCCTCATGCCCAGCGCACGAAATCTGAAAGAAAATCTTCTGCTGCTTCTTAAGCTGAATCTCACGGTCATCCGTACGCCGCGAAAGATACATCAGCCGATAGAACTCAATCAGCTGCTCCCGGCTCAGTCCAGCGTTCTCCGCTGCCCCCGATACCTGCCCCCCGCCCATCATCTCAGGAGCACGCACCGCACTCTTCCCGTTGGAACCATGTCGTTGAGCCACGGTTTCGTCTCCCTTCGCAACCCCCAGAATTCTACTCATTTCACCTCTACCAGAGTAGACCCCTCTTTCCACAGCCACCCCTCCCCAATCCGGAAACCGGACACCGCATCCGCCTCCTCCTGCATCCCACCTCCAAAGCACTCCTTTACCCTTTGTATTGGACTGCACCCAGTTTCCTAAGGACCACGACTCAATGACGTTTTTTGCACCCGATCCACACCTCACCACCAACGTCGCACACGACGAGCGTTTCCTCGAGCACATCGAGCGGGCCTGGAAGACCGACCTCACCAACTTCGTCCAGAACGGCGTTCCCAAGCTGGTCTTCGCCTTCCTTCTCGCCTTCCTCTTCCAGTCCATCATTACCTTCTTCGTCAAGCGCCTCTACAAGAAAGCCGACCGCCTCGTAGGCAACGCCCAGCGTTCCGGACAACTCCGCACCATGGCCGCCATCCTCCGAGCCACCTCTTACGGCATCACCGGCTTTTATCTCCTCACTCAGGTGCTCGCCGCCCTCGGCGTCTCCCTCGGACCCTTCATTGCCTCAGCCGGCGTCATCGGCCTCGGCATCTCCTTTGGCGCCCAGTCCATCTTCAAGGACATGCTCACCGGCATCTTCATCCTCATCGAAAACCAGTACTCCGTCGGCGACACCATCAAGATCGCCGGCCTAACCGGTGTAGTCGAAGACCTAAGCCTCCGCGTCACCCGTCTCCGCGACGGCGACGGCACCGTCTACATCGTCCCTAACAGCCAGATCACCACCGTCTCCAACCTCTCCCGCGACTTCGCCGTCGGCACCCTCAACATCTCCGTCGACGCCCGCGAAGATCCTGACCGCGTCATGTCCGTCCTCAAAAACCTCGCCGTTCAGGTCCGCAAGGACGAGGCCTTCAAAGACATCGTCATCGCCGACCCCAACATCCTTGGCGTCGACAAAATCAGCGGCTACGAAGTCGTCTACCCCATCAACGTCCGCGTGATGGTCAACCAGCGCGACGGCGTCATGCGCGAACTCCGCCGCCGCGTTCTGATGGCCTTCAACAAGGAAAAAATCGCCTTCGGTTCCTCCAACAGCACCATGATCGTCCAAAGCCCCGCCCCCGACCCGCCGAGCACCCTCCCCCAGCCCCCCCAGCCAGCCTCCAGTCAACCCTCCCCCAGCGCCGCTTCCCCCAACGCCACCACCTAATTACGCCGGAGATCTTCCGCCATCTGTGCGGAGCCACATGGCCCGCTGTGTACCCTCCGCTATGTTCTCCACTGAAGCATCGCGCTACTGTGGAATCACAACCGGCGTCAGTCCCTCGCTCTATACGAAGGACAGCGCCTGCAGCAGGTTGTTTGCGTCGCCAATCCCCTATCGATCAGGAATTATCATGCCAACTTCTATCGCAATTCTCGGTGCGTCCGGTATGGTCGGAAGCTCGCTCGCAGCCCAACTCCTCAGGAGTCAACTGCTCGAACCTGGAGACCGCCTTCAACTAGCAGGCCACGGCTCACAAGAGACCGAAGCGAAGTTACTCGGCACGCGCATCGACCTTCTGGATGCATTTGATGAGGGACGGGTCGAGGTCGAAGTCGTCCCTCGACTCGCTGATCTGAACGCGGATATCGTAATTGTCGCAGCCGGCGTAGGTATGTCGGCAGCATGCACCAACCGCCGGGACATGGGTTTTGCGAACCGCGCCGTGTTCGAGGAAATTGCCGAACAGTGTGCACTCCACGTTCCGAATTCACTCTTCATCGTGGTCAGCAATCCGGTCGAGCTTGCAGTTCATATCCTGTGCGAGAAGCTGGATCGGAAACGCGTCTTCGGCATGGGCGCACAGCAGGACTCGCTGCGCTTTGCCCGCGCCGTCGCTGACGATCTCGGCATCTCGCGAAGAGATCTGCGAGCCAGCGTTTTGGGAGAACATGGCCAGGCGATGGTCCCGCTCTGGAGCAGCGTGGAACTGATGGCGCACACTCCTGGGCTGCTTCGCTCTCTCGATCTGCTGGCCGCCAGAAGTCTCGAGATTCCGCTGCAGAATCGCGTACGCATCGTCCAGGACGAGGTTACGCAGTTCCTTCGCGACGAACGCGTCGCTGAAGCGTACGAGGCCACGCGTCGCGCCCTGCCGGACGTACGTATCTTCGTCGAACCGTTCATCACAGCTCATACCATGCACTCCACGCCCAACGCGACCTCCAACGCTATCCTGCAATGCATCGCCGCAGCTCTCGCCGGAGATCGTCGACGCATCCATGGCCAGGTGAAATTGGAGGGAGAATTCGCTGGCCTTCACGGAACCTGCGGAGTTCCCGTTACACTCAGCCGCGAGGGCTGGCACGCAGAGAGTTTGAACGGACTAACTCCGCTGGAGCAGGATCTACTCCATGACTCGGCAGCTTCCATCCGCGAATTTCTCTCCCTGGTTCTAGACGCCGAAGCCTCTAAAGACAGCGCCATCTCCCCCAAAGTCAGTCCTGCGTCAGACACCCAAGAACGAAATCGCCTTTCGAGTATTCAACCTGGCCAGCAGCCCACATCAAACCGGTCTTCGTGGCAAGATGGGAGCGAAGCGAGTAGCGGGATCGCTGGCCTGGGCACATAGTAGCCACGAAACAACGCTGCACTGGCTGGCAGCATGTTCTACTATTCAGCACGTCCTCCCAAGGAGATCATGTCCACCACTCGCCGCGCCTTCTTATCCCGCTCAGCCATCCTCGCAGCAAGCGTAGCCGGAAGCGCAGCCGCACAAACTCCCAACCCCCATCCGAACCCTGACGCGCCGCTCACCTTCCAGCCGCCCAGGCGACCGGTCATCATCACCCGCGAAACCCTCGACAACTCCGTAACCGAGGCCTACGCCCTGCTCGAACAAGGCGCCGACACCCTCGAAGCCGCCATCCACGTCTGCCAGGCCCGTGAGGACGATCCCTCCGACCACAGCGTCGGCCTCGGCGGTCTACCCAACGAAGACGGAATCGTCGAGCTAGACGCCTCAGTCATGCACGGCCCCACCCGACGTGCCGGCTCTGTCGCCGCCCTCACCAACATCCGCCACGCGGCGAAACTCGCCGATACCGTCATGCGCCGCACCGCGCACGTAATGATCGTAGGCAACGGCGCAGAAAAATTCGCAGTAGCGGAAGGCTTCGAGCCCGAAAACCTCCTTACCGACGACGCCCGCAAGATCTGGCTCCTCTGGAAAGAACACGGCATCGGCTGGTGGGGTCCCGGCATCGACAGCCCTGACTGGAAGCCTCCCGTCGCAACGCCCCCCGGTGCAATCCCCCAGGCCGCCCTTCCCAGCATGCTGCAACTCCCGCGCCACCCCACCCGCGAGCATCTTCCCGCCGTCGAAGCCCGCATGCGTTTTCTATCCGACCGCGCCGGCCGCATGGGCATCCCCGCCCGCCTCCGCGCGGAAGCCGCACTGCAAGTCCTCTGGCCAACAACCGGCACCATCCACGTCTCCGCGCTCAACACCAAAGGTGAAATGTCAGGAGCCACCAGCACCTCCGGCCTCGCCTGGAAGATCCCCGGCCGCGTCGGCGACTCCCCCATCATCGGAGCCGGCTGTTACACCGATCAGGACATCGGCTCCGCAGGCGCCACCGGCAACGGCGAAGAGAACATCAAGATCGCCGGCGCCCACACCATCGTCGACTTAATGCGTCGCGGCGCCACTCCCAAAGAAGCCGGCCTCGAAACCCTCCGCCGCCTCGCCCGCAACTACAACAACGACATGACGCGACTCCGCTACCTCGACATGATCTACTACATCCTCCGCAAAGACGGCGCCTACGCCAGCGTCTCCCTATGGAGCACCCGCGGCACCGGCGAACAGAAAAAATTCGTAGTCCACGACGGCACCCTCCGCACCGAACCCTGCGACTACCTCTTCGAAGGCACCACCCAAAGCATCCACCCCTTCTAGCCCTCAGAGACGCCTCAAAAATCCGTCATCTCGACCGAAGCATCATGTCTTTGCGATGCGTAGTGGAGAGATCCCTGCATTGGCCGTTGGCTTTGCTTGTTCTGTGCCGTCATCCTGAGCGCAGCCGAAGGACCTGCCACCAAGCCCGCACCCGCACGGATGATTAGCCTTCTCCCACAGATCCAGCCATGCCTTTCCTTCGGCCACACCCTGAGGAATGCTTCGTCTTTGCTCTTCTAGTTGTCATTCTGAGCGCAGCGAAGAACCCGCTGTCTCCCGTTCTTGCCTTTCTTTCTGTCATTCCCTCTGGGATCTGCTTCTCTCTGCATCTCCCCAGACATTTGCTCCTATTACATGGCGAAACGTAGCAACCTTCGCACCCTTTGCGCCAACGCCCTGGTCCTTGTCGCTGCCTTTACGTCCGAGTCGCTGCCGCACTTCTGAGTCGCGGCCGTTGCTTCTGAGTCGCTGCCGTTGCTTCTGAGATAGGCCGGGACTTTAGTCCCGGCAATACCGCCCACAAATCAACGCGGGCTTTAGCCCTTGGGACCTTCTCCTTAGACCCATCAACGTGCTTGGTCCAACCGCTCAACCATTCAACGCCGCCAACAACTCCCTCGCACTCTCCACCGGCGGCAAACAACTATTCCCCCGACAAACCACCGCCACGCTCCCCTCGCTCACAGGCAAGAACGGCAACGTCTCGGCCAACGCCGGCGGCAAACGATCAAGCTGATCTCGCCGCAACCGCACCACGCTCTTATTCACCGCATACTTCGCCATAGCAATCGCAGCCAACACTTCCGCCGCATCATCGTCGCCAATCACGCATACCTGCACCGACCCGGCCACCGCCCGCCGCAACGCCAGTCCATAACTCGCCGCATACAACCCAAAGTGTTCGACGACACCCGCAAACGTCTCCAGCGTCTCCTGCGCGCGCGTCTCATACACCGCATCACCGGTCAGCGCCGCAAGCCGCAGCAACACCGCAGCCGCCACCGCATTCCCCGCCGGCGTAGGAGAATCCTGCAAAGGCTTCCGCCGCGCACTCAGCGCCCCGATCGCATCCGCATCCTTTTCTGTATCGAAGAACCCTCCGCCAACGGCATCATAGAACCGCGCCAGCATCGCATCCCCAATCTCTTTCGCGGTAGCGTAATACGCGAACTCCCCGGTAACCTCCCACGCATCCAGCGCAGCCGCAGCGACAAACGCATAATCCTCCAGCACCCCAGGAATCCTCGCCGCCGCAACCCCCTCACCATACGCAACCACATGCGCCATCCCAGCACGCGCATCCCACACCGACGCCACCACCCGCTCCAACGATTTCAACGCAAACTCCACCGGCTCCGATAACCCCAGCGCCCGCCCAGCCGCAAGGTACGCCGAAATGCACATCCCATTCCACCCCGTATAAACCGTCCGATCCACATAAGGAGTCTTCCGCAGCAACCGCGCCGCATACATCTTCCGCTTCACCGTCTCCACAGCGCCTTCGTCAACTCCCGCCGTCCGCGCAGGACCCACGCGAAGCACGTTCTTCTGGGGATTATGGTGCATATCCCCCACCACCCTCAGCTCAAAATACTTCTCCGCAACGGCAAACTCCTCCGCCGACAGCACCGCCTTCGCCTCATCCACCGTCCACGTAAAGTAATCGCCATCATCGTCCAACGAATCATCCGCATCCTGCGAAGCATAGAACCCACCCAGCTCGCGATCGCTGAGCCACTCATCCATCCACCGCAAAATGTCCTTCGCCACCCGAGCAAACTCCGGCTCGACAAAACTTTGAAACGCATGCGCATAATTCTTCAGCAGCTCGCTATTGTCATACGCCATCTTTTCGAAGTGCGGCACCACCCACCGCTCGTCCACCGAATAGCGATGAAACCCGCCGGCCAGCTGGTCATAAATCCCACCCGCCGCCATCTTCTCCAGCGTCACCTCTACCACATGCTTCGCCCGCGCAGCTTCTTCCCCACCCCTTCCCGCTGCATCGACCAACAAATCCAGCGCCCCCGGATGCGGAAACTTCGGCTGCGATCCAAACCCGCCATTCCTCTCATCGAACTGCTTCACAATCGAATCAATGACCTTCTCAAGCAGCGGTTCTCCCGGATTCCCAGCCCTGCCTGAAAAGCTCTCATTATGCTCAATCGCCATCATCACGCTGCCGGCAGACTCCTCCACCTCCTCGCGCTTATTCGCAAACGCATCCGCCATCGTCAGCAGCACGCGCTGAAAACTAGGCCGCCCATACCGCTCATCCGGCGGAAAATAAGTCCCCCCAAAATAAGGCTTCCCATCCGGAGTAAGAAACGCCGTCAGCGGCCACCCCCCTTGCCCACTAATCGCAGCCACAGCCGACTGATACCGTGTATCCACATCCGGCCGCTCATCCCGATCCACCTTCACCGCAACAAACTTCGCATTAATGATCTCGGCGGTAGCAGGATTCTCATAGCTCTCGCGATCCATCACATGACACCAGTGGCACCACACCGCGCCAATATCCAGCAGCACCGGCTTATTCTCCCGCCGCGCTTTCTCGAACGCCTCCGCCCCCCACTCATTCCACTCAATCGGCTGATGCTGCGCCGAGCGCAAATACGCCGAGGCAGCCCGGCTCAAGGAATTCAACGACCCATCATGCTTCACAGATTCATCGCTCATCCCAACCAGTCTATCGTTCCCACTCTCCAAAAAAAAGAAGCGCCCCGCCGCAGCGAAGCGCCTCCAACTGAGAACTAACAACTAAGAACGGACAACGCCCTTACTTCACAGCCGTCGGATACCACCCCTCCAAATCCGCATGCATCTCCTTCAGCGCGTCCACATTCAGATACACCATATGCCCCGCCGGATAATATCCAAACGATACATTTGAAGCGATCCCCGGCGGCAGCATCATCTGCGCAATATCGTGCTCAGTCCCAAAGAACGGCGTAGCCAGATCAAACCATCCATTCGCCGAAAACACTTTCAGCTTGGGATTCTTCCGCATCGCATCGCCCAAATCGATCACCGTATCCGGCTGCAACTGCTGCCCGCGCCCAAACCCGCCACCGCCCGACGCCCGATGCTTCCAATCCCAGTTCTCATTAATCCCCGGCCCCTGCAAGTTATATGTCTCCGACTCCGTATACTTCAGCTCGTTCTGCAGGTAGTTATGGAACGCCCCAACAAACACGCCTGAAATCCCTGTATCCGAAGGATCGAACCCGGGATTCTCCCCCGCCGCATCCACATCAAACGCCTGAAACCGAGCATCGTACCGCCCCAAAATCTGATCGTCTCCCCGGAACAATTCTTTGCGATACCGCGTCGCCGAGATCCTCAGCTTCGAGTCCTTCACATACTCCACACTCAGCCCTGTGAACGCCGCCACCTGCTGCGCAATCGCATCGAACTCCGCCGGCGGCAGGCGATCGCCTTGCTCCAGCGCCGCCGCATACGGACCCCGCGAAAACTCTCGCGCCTTTTGCACAAACTCCTTCATCGTCCCGGTATGCGGCACCTTGTTGTAGTACCAGGCAATCGCTGCATAGCTCGGAAGATACGTCTTCGCATCCGTGTCATATCCCGGATCGCGCACCGCATAATTCAATATCGACGACAGCAGCACCACCCCATTGAACTGAATCCCATCATTATTCAGCGCTGCCACGAGCGCAGCAGAGCGTGGCGTCCCATAACTCTCGCCAAACAAAAACTTCGGCGAGTTCCACCGGTTATTAATCGTGATGTACCGCGTAATGAATTTCTCAAACGCCTTCACATCCTGATCGACGCCAGCAAAATCCTTCGCCGTCCCCTTACCCGCCGCGCGCGAAAATCCCGTCATCGGCGCATCAATAAACACCAGGTCCGACTTATCCAACAAGCTGTACTGATTCGGCACCACCCCAAACGGCGCCGGCCCCGTAGCCTTCGGGCTCTCCGTCACCACCCGCACCGGCCCAACCGACCCCATGTGCAGCCACAAGCTAGCCGACCCCGGCCCGCCGTTATACAAAAACGTCACCGGCCGCGATCCCGGCGCCACACCATCCTCGGTATACGCCACATAAAACATCACGCCGATGACCTTCTCTTCGTCATCCTTGATCTGCAGCGTCCCAGCGGTAGCCGTGTAATGCACCGCCCGCGCGCCCGCCGTCCAGTCATGCTTCGTTTCGACCTTAGTCTCCGCCGGTATAGGCAGCGCGCCGTCCTTCTTCGCATCCGGCTCCGCGGCCCCAGCGCTCTCGCTAGCAGGCTCTCCCGGACGCCGAGGCGGCCGCGTCTCCTGCCCAAACGCCATCGTTGCCGTCAAGACCAACGCCGAAACCGCCGTCCATTGCCGCGCGATGCGTAGTTGCTTCGCTGTAAGAAAACTCCCTGCCGTAGCGTTCAAGTTCTTCCTCCGAAGCAAAACAACTGCCAGCTGTTTTTGCCTCTATGTATTGATTACCGGTGGTACGAGCATAGACGAACCACCCACATCCCAAGTCTCTCCACCAAACAAAAAATCTCCGCCACCGTGCCTGACGCAATCATTTTCCTTCCCACCGGTCCACCAGGATGATACAAAGTCGCTGAATCCACCGGAGGTCCCCATGCGTCCCATCCGTCTCTACTGGCCAGCCCTCGTCGTCGCGATGCTTGCATCCTTCCTCTTCGAAGCCGGCTGGTTCAGCTTCTTCCTCAAACCCTGGCTAGCCGGCATCGACCGCTCCATGGAATGGCTCATGAGCCAACCCCACATCACGCCTCCCATCCAGTACGCCGTCGCCCTCCTCTGCTCCTTCGTCACCGCAGCCGTCCTCTCCGTCTGCATCCAGGCCTCCGGCGAACAAACCCTCTTCCGCGGCATCAAGGTAGGCGCCGTCCTCTGGCTCGGCTTCATCGCCACCACCTTCGCCAAGGACTACATCTTCGAAATCCGCCCCCTCTCCCTCTACGCCATCAACGCAGGCTACGGCCTCTGCGACCTGCTCCTCATGGGCGCCATCGTCGGCGCCTGGAAGGGCAAGCGCAAGGCA
Source organism: Granulicella sp. L46 (assembly GCF_009765785.1). Lineage (GTDB taxonomy): Bacteria > Acidobacteriota > Terriglobia > Terriglobales > Acidobacteriaceae > Granulicella. Next base: position 255,735 of record NZ_LMUT01000016.1, on the reverse strand, counting down.
TGAACGTCCGCGCCGGATTTTTGCGCAAGGTCAGCATCTGGTTCCTCTCCGGACTTCTAGTCCTTGCGTACTTCTACTTCAGTCCCCACATCAACCTGCCCAATCGCCCCAGACTCAACTGCCCACTTCTCGCCTTGATCAAGCCGCTCAGCAAAGCTCCAGTCCAAGCCACCGACTCCCTCGAATTCGCCACCTTCGACGGCATGCCAGGCACTCCGTACACGGTGCGCATCTACGGCGACGGTCGCGTAGAGCGCGATGCGGTAGCCACGTTAATCCCTGGCTTCACTTCCGGCTGTCCTCTTCACGATGTCGACAAGCACCTTAAGATCCCTCCCGACCAAGCCATCGCGCTTATCTCCAAGGCACGGGACGGAGGATTCTGTCGCCTCTGTGAGTTCTACCAGCCAACCCACCCCACTTCAGATGGAAATCTTGATCAGCTCACACTCACCTTCCACGGGAAAACCAATCGAGTCACGAATATCTCAAACCATCCTCCACCTTTATTCGTCGAACTCGTCAATTCGTTCGCAGCCCTTCCACCCCTTCCGGACTACGCAACAACCCACCACCCTACCCGCGAACGAGAATTAGAGTGCCTCCATTTCATGAATTCCCAACTGGACCGCCTCAAAAACCGCACGTCCAAACACTAGCCAGGTGCCCCATGCTTAACGGGCTCATCGTCATGAGTGGGACTCTGCCTAACGCGCGCGACCGACCCGTCCATTCCGCCCCGCAGGAAACTCTCGCCGTCCACGCAGCACAAAATAAATCTCCAGAACCACCCTCAAAAACAACCCAAAATCCGCGTGTCAACCCCCCAAGCACCCTCTAAACCCACAAAACCCCCGCCCCCATTGACGATTTCTCTCTCCAGACTTTGGCATACTTACCCCACCACCCACGTACAATTAAATAAGCCCCTCCACTCTCGCCCCACACGTACTTAAGAGCCGCCAGCCCGACACATATCAGCCTGAGGCGAGCCCTGGGGTGCTTTTTAGCGAAAACTCCAATGGCCGCGATACTTTTCGCATAACCCCAATGCTTGCCCTACTTTACAGGCGAAGTATCCCCTCCTGCCGGGGATACTTCGCCACTTAAGCCATCTCATATCAACTACTTGCCCAGCAAGTACTACCCGGCAGGGGGGAGGGGGGTACCCCCTCGAACACCGGTGCGGCCTTCCACCGACTGTAGGCAAACAATATGCGAAGATAAACCCAGCAATGCCCACGCTGCAACCAACCGAGACCCTATCCGAGCTCCTCCACCGCGTCTTCGGTCACGGCGACTTCCGCGCCCACCAGCAAGTGGTCTGCGAGGCCGCCGCCTCCGGTCGTGACGTCCTCCTCGTCATGCCCACAGGAGCGGGCAAGAGCCTTTGCTACCAGCTCCCAGCCCTGGCTCGCGGCGGCACAGCACTGGTCATCTCGCCGCTAATCGCCCTCATGGACGACCAGGCTGCCAAGCTAACCGCCCTCGGCCTCCGCGTCGCCCGGGTCCACTCCGGCCTCTCCCGCGACGACGCCCGCGAAGCCTGCCGCGACTACCTGGCCGGCAACTTGGATTTCCTCTTCATCGCCCCCGAGCGCATGCGCGTCCCCGGCTTCCCCGAGATGCTCGCCAAGCGCAAACCGGTCCTCGTCGCCATCGACGAAGCCCACTGCATCTCGGCCTGGGGCCACGACTTCCGCCCCGACTACCGAACGCTGGGCCAGTACCTCCCAGCCCTGCGGCCTGCACCGATCATCGCTCTAACCGCGACAGCAACACCCACAGTCCAGCGCGACATAGCCCTACAACTCGACCTGCAAAATCCAGCCATCTTCATCACGGGATTCCGACGTCACAACCTCGCCATTCAGGCCATCGAGCTCTCCAAGCCGCAACGCGCAGACTTCGCGCTGAACATCTTGCAGCAACCAAACGCGCGCCCCGCGATCATCTACGCCGGCTCGCGCAAGCAAGCCGAAGAGTTCGCGACCACGCTCCACAAGCATTTCCCAACAGCCGCATACCACGCAGGCCTCGACCCGACAACCCGCGACCGAGTCCAGCGAGCGTTCCTCTCCGGCAAATTAGACGTAGTCGTCGCCACAGTAGCCTTCGGCATGGGAGTAGACAAGGCCGACGTCCGCACAGTAATCCACGTAGCGCTACCCGGCTCCGTCGAAGCCTACTACCAGGAGATCGGCCGCGCCGGTCGCGATGGCCTCCCCTCGCGCACCATCCTCCTCCACGGCTTCGCCGACCGCCGATTACAAGAATTCTTCCTCGAAAAAAATTACCCGCCAACCTCCGACCTGGAGCGCGTAGCCATCTGCCTTCCCGCAGACTTCACGCAAGTCGACGTGCTCCACAACGCAATCCTCAAGAAACGCACGCCAATCGATCGCGACACCCTCGACCGCACCATCGAGAAGCTCCTCGTCGCCGGCGTAGCCCTCATGGACATGAACGGCGACGTCCGCCTCGCCGACGAAAACTCGGGTGCCCCGCGTCCCGATTCTGGGACCCGGGATTCCACTGCTGCCCCGCGTTGGCAATCCGCCTACGAGACGCAAGTCGCCGTCCGCCGTGCCCAGATCGATGGCATGATCGCCTTCGCCGAATCCACCGACTGCCGCATGCACGCGCTAGTCCAGCACTTCGGCGACACCAGCGACAAGGCCACCACCTGCGGCCTCTGCGACATCTGCAACCCTGGCGACACAGGCTCCGCGCAGACCGCGCATCAACCTACAGCGCAGGAACGCACCTGGCTCCGCGAGATCCTCTCCGCCCTCGAGCACCGCAGCACGTCCACGGGCAAGCTCTTCACCGATCTCCACCTAATGAAGGACCGCAAGGACTTCGACATCCTACTCGATGGCCTGGCCCGCGCCGCCCTCATCACCCTAACCAACGACACCTTCACCTCGCCCGAAGGCCGCGACATCACGTACCGCAAAGCCGCGATCACCCACGAAGGCCGAACCCCAGACGACGCCACACTAGACACCGTCTGGCTCCGCACCAACCTCTCCGCCGTTCCCGGAAAGCGCTCCCGCACCAAGTCGGGTGCCCCATCTTCGCCGAGAGCTTCATCCTCGGCTAAGGTGGGTTCGCAGCAAACTGACGCCCTCAACCCCGCAGCCGACCACCTCTTCACCCAACTCCGCGCCTGGCGCACCGAGATCGCCCGTCCCACCAAGACGCCAGCCTTCATGATCCTCGGGGACGCTGTCCTCCGCGCCATCGCCACCAGCGCGCCCCAGAACCTAAGCGCCCTCCACGCGATCTCCGGCATGGGCCCAACCAAGGTAGACCGCTACGGCGCAGACCTAATCGCCATCTGCCGCGGCGACGCACCACAGCCCACCACCCAGAAGCCCGTCATCCTGAGCGAAGCGGAGCGGAGTCGAAGGACCCCGAAGAACTTCGCCCCGACAAGGCGCTCAGAAGCTTTCCAACCGCTGCTCTCGATCGCTGCCAACACCCAAACCTCCGCTGTTCACCCCAACAAGCGCCCAGCTCCGCCGCCACCGCCCGCTCCAGAGCTCACCGCCGAGCAACTAGCCCTCGAGGACCGCCTGAAGGACTGGCGCCGCGAGGCCGCTCGCGCCGCCGGCTTGCCCAGCTTCTTCATCTTCTCCGACACGGTCCTGCGCAACATCACGCTAGCCGCCCCGACCAGCCTCGAGACACTCCGCAACGTCCGTGGCGTCGCCCCCGAAAAGCTCGACACCTTCGGCCCAACAATCCTCACTCTCTGCCAGGCCTGAACCGCGTTACCCACAGAAACTGTCGTCCCCTGAATTCAAAGACATCCCCGATTGCACCGCTCAACCAGCATCCCAAATTACGGTCGCCGTGATATATTCCGGCTACTGCAATCATTCAGCTTTCATACGCATCGGAGGGCACCCGCGCGTGGCACTCACTATCTCTGGTCTATCCAAGACCTATCCCAACGGCGTCAAGGCACTCAAGAATCTCTCCCTCACCATCGGCAATGAAATGTTCGGTCTCCTCGGTCCCAACGGCGCAGGAAAATCCTCGCTCATGCGCACCGTCGCCACCCTCCAGGATCCCGACTCCGGCACCGTCACGCTCGACGGCATCGACGTCCTCAAGGACAAGAACGCCGTCCGCAAAGTCCTCGGATATCTCCCCCAGGAATTCGGTGTCTACCCCAAGATGTCCGCGCTCGACATGCTCCACCATCTCGCCATCATGAAGGGCATCTCCAACAAGACGGAGCGCAGCCAGATGGTTGATGCCCTGCTCAACCAGACCAACCTCTGGGCCGCCCGCAAGAAGTCCCTCAGCACTTACTCCGGCGGCATGAAGCAGCGCTTCGGCATCGCCCAGGCCCTGCTCGCCAATCCCAAGCTCATCATCGTCGACGAGCCCACCGCCGGCCTCGACCCCGCCGAGCGCAACCGCTTCCTCAATCTCCTCAGCTCCATCGGCTCCAACGTCACCGTCATCCTCTCCACCCACATCGTCGACGACGTCCGCGAACTCTGCCCACGGATGGCCATCATCGCCAGCGGCGAAGTCCTCCTCGAAGGCTCTCCAGCTTCCGCCCTTGACGCTCTCAACGGCAAGATTTTCTCCAAGGTCGTCTCCACCGACGACGAGCTTCGTGCGCTCGAAGCTTCTTTCAATGTCATCTCCACCCACCTAGTCGGTGGCCTCCACGAAGTCCGCATCTACGCCGACTCCAACCCCGGCCCCGACTTCAAGCCCGTAGACTCCGGCCTCGAGGACGTCTACTTCCTCAACCTAACCAACCACGCCGCCAACGCTGCCCCAGTGAATTAGCCCCGCTTCTTACCGGCAAACACACCCACAGCGTATAGCGAAACGGAAGGGTTTACATGGCACAGTTTTGGGAATTCTTTACATTCGAGCTCAAACTCCGCGCGAAGAGCCTCTCTACCTACGTCTACTTCGCCCTCTTCTTTTCCCTCGCCTTCATGGCCATGGCCGTCGACGATTTCTTCACCACCGGCAACGACAAAGTCTTCCTCAACGGTCCTTCGTCGACCTCCATTCTCTACATCATCTTCAGCTTCTTCGGCTGCATCATCATCGCCGCCATCTTCGGCACCTCCATCCTGCGCGACTTCCAGCGCGACACCTACCAGATCATCTTCACCAAGCCCATCACCAAGTTCGCCTACCTTGGCGGCCGCTGGCTTGGCTCTTTCATCACTACTGTCTGCATCTTCTTCGGACTCGTCCTCGGCGAAGCTACCGGCACCTTTGCTCCCTGGGCCGACCACGCTCGCATTGGCCACGGCGCCTTCCACTGGTACCTGCACGCCTTCTTCCTCATTACCGTTGTCCAGATCTTCTTTCTCGGCTCTCTCTTCTTCACCATCGCCGCTCTCACCCGCAAGCTCTTCGTCGTTTATCTCCAGGGCGTTGTCTTCTTCGTCGTCTACCTCACCATCAACGCCATCTTCAGCTCCACACGTAGCCTCGAGCACTTCTGGTCCGCAATCTTCGATCCCGTCGGTCTCCGCATGTTCGACGCCGTCACCCGCTACTGGACCCCCGTCGAGCAGAACACCCTGCAGCTCCCCTGGTCCGGCGTCGTCCTCTACAATCGCCTCGTCTGGACCGCGATCGGCGCCATTAGCCTCTTCGTCGTCTACACCCTCTTTCCCCTATCCGTAGAAACCCTCACCTCCGTCTCGCAGGGCCGCCGCGCCGCCCGCGAACGTGAGAACGATGCCTCCACAGCGAAAGCCGTTCGCTCCCTCGTGGCCAAGCGTCTCCCCGTAGTTCACCAGGTGTTCAACGTCACCACCACCTTTGAGCAATTCCTCTCCCTCACGCGCATCCGCGTGAAGAACATCTTCACCGAGCTTCCGTTTTGGGCCATCTTCGCTGTGATCGTGATGTATGCCCTCCTCCGCGGCCACTTTGCCGGCCACGTCGACGACGCCACTCTCTACCCTGTTACCTTCCTCATGCTCGACGCCGTTCGCGGCCAGTCCTTCGTCCTTCTCATCGTCGTCGCCACGCTCTACTCCGGCGAGCTCGTCTGGCGCGAGCGCGACACCCACTTCGACGGCATCCACGACGCGCTCCCCATGCGCGAATCCACCGACTGGCTCTCCAAACTCGCCGCCCTCGCTGTCATCGAGCTCGCCCTGCTGACCGTCGTGATGTTCTGCGGCATCCTCTCGCAGACCTTCGCCGGCTACTTCCGCTTCGAGCTCCTCCAATACTTCAAAGAGCTCTACATCGTCGTCTTCCCCCAAATCCTCATCTACACCTTCCTCGCCCTCTTCCTGCAGACCGTTCTCAAAAACAAGTTCATCGGCCACGCCATCGTCATCGGCAGCTTCGTCCTCCTCGGCGTGCTACAAGCCCACGGCTGGGAAAACACGCTCTACCTCTTCGGCAACACGCCCAACTACATCTACTCGGACATGAATGGCTACGGCCACTTCGCTCCTGCTCTCTTCTGGTCCATCACCTACTGGCTCGCCATCGCGGCCATACTCGCGGTCATCTCCATCGGTCTCGCGGTCCGCGGTACCGACGACGGCCTCGCCTCGCGCCTGCGCCATCTCCGCCATCGCGCCCCACGCCTCGCGCCTGCCGGCATCCTTTTTCTGCTCATCGCCATCGGCAGCGGCGTCTGGTACTTCTACAACACCCACGTCCTCAACGAATTCCTCAGCGCTCCCCAACAGCGCGACATCCAGGCCAACTACGAGCGCGACTTCAAGAAGTATCAATACCTCCCGCAACCCAAGATCATCGCCGTCGACGCCAACATCGACATCTTCCCCGAGCGCCGCTCCTTCTCCAGCACCGGCCACTTCGTCCTCCAGAACAAAACGCCTTCACCCATCTCGCAAATCCACGTCGTCGACACCCAGCAGTCCGTCTCCAACATTCAGTTCGATCGCCCCTTCCACAAAGTCTCCACCATCAAGCGCGATCTCTACACCATCTACGCGCTCGATCAGCCGCTCGCTCCCGGCGAGAAGATGAACATGAACTTCAACGTCGGCTACACTTCGCATGGCTTCCGCGACGGTGGAGAACGTCCCGAGCTCGCCTACTCCGGCACCTTCTTCGACAGCGGCTACTTCCCTACCATCGGCTACGACAGCGGCTTCGAGCTCACCGACGCCCGCCGCCGTCGCGAACAACACCTCGCACCGGTTCAGGATCTCCCCCAGCGCGGCGACCCCCTTGGCAGCCGCACCAACCTCTTCACCAAGGACTCTGACTGGATCACCTACAGCACCGTCGTCAGCACCTCCGATCACGACTCCGAAGGCAAGCCCCAGGTCGCCATCGCTCCCGGCTATCTCCAGCGCGACTGGCATCAGGACGGCCGCCACTACTTCGCCTACAGCATGGGCGACGTCAAAATCCTCGACTTCTTCGCTTACGTCTCGGCCCGCTACGACGTCAAGCGTGACGTCTACCAGGGCGTCAACGGCCCCATCAACATTGAGGTTTACTACGATCCGCACCACCCCTACGACGTCGACGATATGATCGCTTCGTCCAAAGCCGGACTCGCCTACTACGAGAAGAACTACAGTCCCTTCCAGTTCAAACAGTTCCGCATCCTCGAGTACCCGCGCTATCGCAACTTCGCCCAGTCCTTCCCCAATACAGTTCCCTACACCGAGCCCGGCTTCCTCGGCCGCGTCCTCGATCCCCAGAAGGACATCGACCGCACCTACTTCGTCACAGCGCACGAACTGGCCCATCAATGGTGGGGCCACCAACTCATCGGCGGCGCCGTCGCCGGCTCCAACATGATGTCCGAATCGTTAGCCGAGTACTCTGCCCTCCGTATCGCGCAACACAAGTACGGCGACGACCAGATGCATAAGTTCCTCAAGCACGAGCTCGACGGCTATCTGCGTGGCCGCGCTGGCGAAGCCCACAAGGAGCCACCCATCGTCCTCGTCCAGCGCGAAGCCTACGTCTGGTATCAGAAGGGCTCGCTCGTCCTCTATGGTCTCTCGGATTTCATCGGCGAAGACAAGCTAAACCTCGCCCTGCATAACTTCCTCATGCAGTATCGCTACGCTAACGCCACGGACAACCAGGACCAGCCCTACCCTGATACTCGTCAGTTCGTCGATGCCCTCCGCGCTCAAACCCCACCCGAATATCAGTACTACATCACCGACGCCTTCGAAAACATCGTCCTCTACGACAACAAGGCCCTCACCGCCACCTACGTCCAGACGCCCGACAAGAAGTACAAGGTAACCCTCACCGTCCAGGCAAAGAAGTTCAAGTCAGACGGCTCTGGTAATGAAACCCCTATGCCTCTCGCCGACTACGTCGACATCGGTGTGTTCTCCGGCAAGAAGGACCATGAGAAGGCTCTCTACCTGAAGAAGGAAAAGATCACGCAGGAGAAGAACACCTTCGAGATCATCGTCGACGAACTCCCAACCCGCGCGGGCATCGACCCGATCAACAAGCTCATCGATCGCATCCCCGACGACAACACCATCGACGTCACCAAACCCTGATCGGCATAACGCAAGCCTCGCAACAAGACCCCTTTTACCTAATGAGTGCCCACGCCATGAGGGTGACGTGGGCACCTTCGGTGCGCTCGAGTCGCGCCGAATTGTTGGGCTTACATCTCTGCCCATTGTCGAAGAAGGTTGTGATACACGCCGGTCAGTTGCACCGAACTTTGCTTCACCGGTGCACTTTGGGCCAGGTCACTTCCGGCCAATCGTTGAATGGAGGCGTCGAGCTCGAACAATAGAGCGCGGTGAGCATCCTGGCGAATCATGCTTTGGATCCAGAAGAAGGAGCTAACACGATTGCCGCGGGTGACGGGTTCGACGCGATGAAGGCTGGTGGCCGGGTAGAGCACCATGTCACCGGCAGCAAGCTTGACGCTCTTTTCGCCGTAGCTGTCTTCGACGATCAACTCGCCGCCGTCGTACTCGTTGGGTGGAGTAAGAAACAGCGTGGCGCTGAGGTCGGTGCGGATTCGCTGGCCAGTGGTGGCGAGCTGGCGAATCGCCGTGTCGACATGCGTGCCGAATGTTTGGCCGCCGGCGTAGCTGTTGAACATAGGTGGAAACACGCGCAGCGGCAGCGCAGCCGACATAAAGCGCGGAGAGCGCGCCAGCCCAGCAAGGATCATCTCGCCGAGCTCCTTCGCCGCCGGCGAGCTCTCCGGAATCTGCGCGTTGCGTTTTACTTCCTGGGCCTGGTAGCCGGCGGTCACGCGACCGTCTACCCATTCCGCTGAAGCGAGTTTCTGTCGCGCCTCGTTGACCTGCCCAGGCGTGAGGACCTTTTCGATGGTAATTAGCATAGGGTCTTCCTTTGCACGTGTTGACTCCTAGAATCTGAAGTTCGCACCGATCAGCGCGCTGAGTCCGGCACCGGGAATGAGGTGGCTGGGGTGTGGCTGGTCGATGTAGAAGCGGTTGAAGAGGTTGTAGATGTTGGCCTGCAGTTCGATGCGATGCGTGATCGACCGCTTCACCATGAGATTGAAAACCCAGTAGCCAGGAACTTGTTTCATGGCGGTTGAGAGGACCTCATAGCAGGTGGTCGCGGTGGCACCGCAGGGCGCCGTGCCGGGGGCAAAGGTGATGGGCCCGGAGTGGTTGGTGCCGACGTACGGTGTAGTCGAGCTGGCCGTGCGGCTGCCAACGTAGTTGCTGCCGACGCCGCCGCTGATCTTCCAGAAAAGGTTGTGGGTGATGAAGGCGTTGAAGGTCTGCTTGGGGACGTTGGCCAAGGGAAAGCCGATGGAGGTTGGGAATTCCTGGGAGAAAATCACCGAGCTATCGAGATAAGCGTATCCCAGCACCAAGTCCGTACCGCCGCCGAGCTGTCCGACGGCGCTGGCCTGGACGCCCTTCACAAGCTGGTTTCCCGCTAACACGATCACGTTCGAGTTAGTCGGGCTGGTCTCGCGAGCGTTGTCTTGCTCCGTGCGAAAGAGGGCACCCTCAAGCTGCAGACGTTGATGGAAGAGGCTGTACTTCGCGCCGATTTCGTACGACTCGTTTTCTTCAGGTGGAAGAATGCTGGTGGCAACGCTGAGGCTAAGGGTTTCGGCAGATGGATTGAAGCTGGTGCCGTAGTCGAAGTAGACGCTGCTGTGCTGGTTCGGTTTGAACACGAAGGCGGCTCGATACGTAGGCTGATCCACCTTCTGTTCAAGGGGCGCGATGTTCGGGGTGGGAGCGGCGCCTGGGATGCTGGTGGTCGGAGCGTAGAGGTTATAGGAGGTGTCGAAGTAGTCCCAGCGAACGCCGCCGCTCAGCTCAACCCGACGTCCGAGCTTGAGCGTGTCGACGAAATAGAGGCCGACGCTCTCCGAGGTGACATGCGTGATGGACGCGATGTAGCCCACGCCCGCGAAAACGTCGGAGGGATTCGGGTTGGCGAGATTTGTGGGCGTAACGCTGTTGATGCCGAACTCGGTGTAGCTGGTTTTGATGGGATTGGAGACCTCGCGGCCACCTTCAACGCCGCCAGCGAAGTCATTGCGAATGCCGAAGGTCTTGAAGTGGGCCGTGACCTCGGTCTGGTCCCAGAGATCGCCTTCAACGCTCTTGATCTGGATCTGATTGCGATTGACGGTGATGTCCGCGGCAGGTGTGGACTGTGTGTAAAGACAGGGCAGATGGGTGTTGAGAGCGTTCGTCGGAAGGGCGGCAACGTAGCCGCCGACAGGAGTGCTGACGCTGACGTTCGAGCAGATCTGTGGCTCCGTGATCTGCACGTCGCGAGGATAATTTGCCCAACGCGCGATGGTGTGGAGGTCGACGTCGCCGCTACCCTCGAAGGCGTGGTTGGCTTTGAGGGTAACGATGTTGTCGTTGGTCCGGAGATGATTCGCATCCGGAAAACCGAAGTAGGCGTGCCGGTTGACGCCGTGAGCAAGGCCGTTTTCGAACCACGGCAGACCGTAGTCGGGGGTGTCGTCGTCGTTGAGATGGAAGTAGCTAACCGTGAGGTGGGTGGGGGAGTTCAAGCCGAAGGAGATCGATGGCGCAATGCCGAAACGGCGAGTCTCGTCGAATGGACGGCCGGCGACCCCGCCTGCGTAGCCTACAGCGTTGACGCGGACGGCAGTGCCGTGGGCGAAATTGGGGAGCGGTTCGTTGACGTCTGCAGTGACACGGCGGGTACCGTCGGTGCCGAACTGTGTTTGAACGTCAATGAACTTATCAACAGTGGGCATTTTGCTCACCTGGTTGATGACGCCGCCCGTCGATCCGCGACCGAACTGAACACCCGCGGGGCCTTCGAGGACCTCTACCTGCTCGAAGTTAAAGCTGTCGCGGTAATAGCTGCCAAAGTCGCGAATGCCATCGAGGAAGATGTCGTTGCGTGCGGTGAAGCCGCGGATGGTGAGGTTGTCGCCCTGGGCTCCGCTTTCGCCTGCCGCAATGCTGATGCCGGGAACGTTGCGGACAGCGTCGAGGAGAGAGCGATTCTGTTCGTCGTGGAGAATAAACTGGGGGACCTCGACGACAGTTTGTGGAGTGTCGAGCAGGGGCTCCGTGAACTTGGTCATGCTGACGGCGTCGGGAAGGCCGCCGTTGACGTTGACCGACTCCTGGTTGCGAACGCCAATGCGCACAGCGTCGGTGCCGTCGAAAGTGAAGTTGAGGCCGGTGCCGGCCAGCAGCTGCCGCAGAGCGGAGTCGTTGGGATAGAGCCCTACCACCGCGCGGGCGGTGAAGGTGGCGAGGATTTCAGGGGGGATTTCCAGCTTGAGGGTTACGCCGCTTTGCTGGCGGTATTGATCAAGGGCGGTAGTGAGCGGCCCCTCCGCAATCCGGAAACGCCGGACGGGGAGCTGCGCCGGAATAGGCTCTTTCCCTGCCGCGGCTGCCACCATTTGTTGCGCCTTTGCGTCTGACCTGCTCATCGCGGCATATGCCGTCATCGTAGCCATAGCGACGAGCTTTGCCCGCTTGCCACAGCTGCTTCCACGCTTCAACTTCTGCACGTTCACATTCCTTTGCTTCTAAGCGAACGGCTCGCCCTCACGGCCATCCGTCGCCCTTGGTTCGCGCGGCCCTCATGCACACGCCTTCTATTCCCGACTAAATGAGTCCGAGATCAGTAATTACTATAAACGAATACCAGACTCATCTGGTCCTATATTGTGAATTTGTAAAGTTTGGGTCGGAAGTCGGGCGCGCGGGCTTCGCTTCAGAATCACGGATGATCCACAAACCATCCACCTTCCGCACCTTCTTCCCGCACCCATGAGACGATAATCACCGTATGGAAACCTCATCCTTCGGAATTGCCATCATGGCCGCCGGCAAAGGCACGCGCCTTAAGTCCCGCCGCCCCAAAGTCCTTCACGAAATCGGCGGCCAGTCCCTCCTGCTCCACGTAATCGCCGCCGCCAAAACCATTGCACCCGCCAGCCAGATCTTCTGCATCATCGGCCACGAAGCCGACCAGGTCCGCGCCGCCGTCGCCTCCACCGGCGTCTCCTTCGTTCTTCAGGCCGACCAGCGCGGCACCGGCCACGCCCTTCAGCAACTAAAGGCGCACTTCATCGCCACCGGCCAGACCCCTCCCGAAAACCTCCTAGTCCTCTCCGGCGACGTACCGCTCATCAAACCTTCCACTCTCGAAGAACTCTGCGCCTTCCACCTCGCCCAGCGCGCCGCCATGACCATCCTCACCGCCACCCCCCCAAATCCCACCGGCTATGGCCGCGTCCTCCGCAGCTCCGACGCCGCCCCCGAAGTAACCGCGATCGTAGAGCAGAAATCCCTCAAGCCCGATCAACTGAATGCCCCGGAGATCAACTCCGGCATCTACTGCTTCCGCACCTCCGCACTCTTTACCCACCTCGATTCCCTCTCCACCACCAACGCCCACGGCGAGTTTTACCTCACGGACGTCGCCGCCCTCCTCGTCGCCGACAACCAGCGCGTCGTCGCCCTCAAATCCTCCGGCTCCGTCGACGAGGTGCTCGGCGCCAACACCATCGAGGAGATGATGCACCTCGACGCCGCTATGCGCCTCGCCACCGCCCGCCGCCTCATGGCCCAGGGCGTCACCATCTTCCGTCCCGAAACCTGTGTCATCGACGCCCAGGTCGAGATCGGTCCCGACACCGTCATCGAACCCTACGTCCAGATTTTGGGCAGCACGAAAGTAGGCTCAGACTGTCGATTTGCGTCCTATACCGTGGTTCAAGACGCACAGATTGGCGACAAGGTGCTCCTGCGCAACGGTTGCATCGTTTTGCAATCCACCATCGGAAGTGGTGCAAAGTTAGGACCTTACGCCCATCTGCGCCCGGAAAGCGAAATCGGCGAAGAAGCCCACATCGGCAACTTCGTCGAGACAAAAAAAGTAAAAATGGGCCGCGGCTCCAAGGCTAACCACCTTTCTTATCTGGGAGATAGCACCATTGGCTCCGGCGTAAACATAGGCGCCGGCACCATCACCTGCAACTACGACGGAACCCACAAACACCAAACAGTAATTGGCAACAACGCCTTCATAGGCTCCAACTCCACGCTCGTAGCCCCTATAAACATTGGCGATGAGGCCTACATCGCTGCTGCCTCCTGCATCACAGAGGATGTACCAGCTGATGCGCTGAGTCTGGGGCGCAGCCGTCAGACCACCAAGCCCGGCTGGGTATCCAATCGCAAACGCACCCAACGGCCATCATGCGACTAGCAGCCGTAAGCCACATCACAGCAGCCAGATAGCAGGTATTATGAATAAGGTTTTGGATGAAAATAAGATCCAGGCGTCCCTCGCAACCCTTGCCAAATGGAAACTCGAACGCGGCGAGCTGGTTCGAATCATCACGTTCAAGGACTTCCAGCAGGCGATGAAGTTCGTAAACCATGTCGCCGATCTCGCCGAAAAAGCCGGCCACCATCCCGATATCGACATCCGTTATAACAAGGTTCGCCTTGCACTGGTAACCCATGATGCCGGCGGCATTACCCAAAACGATATTAGTATGGCGCACGAGATCGCAAAAAAGAGTTACGAAATGCTTCCGGAAGACTAGACATTTCGCCGACGGCATGTGCTATATTCTTTTTAGCGTAGATTTCTCCCAAAGAGCATATCTCGCGAAAGTTTTCTCGAGTGCTGCCAAACACTCGAGAGCAAGTTGCGTCACTGGCCTCCCGGCACGAACAAAGCACCGTTCGTGCCGCCTTTTTTTTGCTTTTTCGACCGAGCCAACCACGCTATCCATCACAAAACATTGATATTTCACAAAACGATCTCCAGCAGGGCTAATTGGATCAAGCCATTGAGCCGTATGGTGGTTAGAATCCATCGCTACCAACGGAAGAACAAAAGGTTTCATTCTGGCTGTATATGGACTAAGAGTCTATGTAATCACATAGACGTCCGGCTATCCATGGGAGCATAAGATGACTTGGATCTTTTGGGCGATACTTTCAGCCGTATTTGCTGCGGCAACAGCTTTACTTGCGAAGGTTGGAGTCGAAGGGATCGACAGCAACCTGGCCACAGCCATCCGAACAACAGTCGTCCTGATCTTCACCTGGACAATCGCGCTAAGCCTTGACGCCCATCGTGGAATTGGTCTGATTGGCCGTAGAAGCTGGGTGTTCCTGCTTCTTTCCGGGCTATGCACAGGACTTTCGTGGCTTTGCTATTTTCGCGCTTTGCAGATCGGGCCCGTCAGCGGAGTCGCACCGATCGATAAGCTCAGCGTCGCCATTGTGATCGTTGCAGGCTGGCTATGCTTTGGCGAAAGTATGTCCCCAGTAAAGATCGCGGGTGCGGCATTAGTCACCACGGGCGCCTTGCTGCTTGCGTTCGCCTGAGATATGCGTTTCGAAGGATCAACGTATACTACATCTAGTTCTTTGAATGCCCAATGCAATGTTGGTGCCAGTCTCAATAATGGGGGCGTCACGGCTTCGACGGGATTGCTTGCGGCAGAGAGGCATGCCGGGGTGTGGACACCCGTAATCGCTCACAAAACTATAAGTGCCGAACCTCAATTCGCGCTTGCTGCTTAATAATTAAGTAGCCGATCGCTCAGGCTTCGCCTACGGGCTTGTACCGATCGTCGCACAGTAGGCTGGTCCGCGGGGTTCCGCCTGTACGCCAAGGACGAGATTAATCAGGCTGGTGGTGAATGCGTCTTCGTCCGTTGCAAGCATTCACTACGAGACAAATGCGAACGGAAAAAGCATGAACGCTCTCTGTTGACAGTTTTTTCGGACGCGGGTTCGACTCCCGCCGCCTCCACCAATCAAACATCCAATGAGATCCAATAACAACATAAAACCCGCAAAATATGCGGGTTTTGTCGTCTCTGGCGTCCGATAGTGAACGATGCGACGGGTTGACATCCGGGGGCAACTAGGGGCAACATTAGGGGCAAGTGAATTGCACCTGGAAAGAGTTGCCCCAATTGCCTCTGACTGATACTTCGATCCGAAACACGAAGCCCCGCGAAAAATCTGTCCGCCTATACGACAGCCACGGACTATATCTAGAAGTCTCGCCAACCGGGGGCAAGTGGTTTCGGTTGAAATACCGATTCGATGGGAAAGAAAACCGGCTGTCTCTTGGCGTCTATCCAGATGTCAGCCTGAAAGATGCCCGGGACCGTAGGGATCAAGCCCGAAAACTACTAGCCAACGGAGTCAACCCCAGCGAAAATCGAAAAGCACAGAAGTCAGCCCGCACAGATGGCTTGGCTAACGGTTTTGAAGTGGTAGCCCGTGAGTGGTTCGCCAAACACTCCCCTACCTGGGTAGCCAACCACAGCAGGGGCATCCTAAGCCGATTGGAGCGCGATGTATTCCCTTGGATAGGTTCGCGTCCGATAGCCGATATAACAGCACCAGATATTTTGGCCGTTGTGCGCAGGATTGAAGGCCGAGGAGCGCTGGAAACCGCGCACCGCACTTTGAGCAATTGCGGGCAGGTATGCCGCTATGCCATCGCCACTGGACGCGCCACGCGTAATCCAGCCGCCGATCTTCGCGGAGCGCTGCCCCCAGTGAAGGGCGAACACTTAGCAGCGACAACAGATCCAAAGCGGGTTGCAGAAATCTTGCGAGCAATGGAAGGCTACGAAGGCACGCTAACCGTGCGCTCAGCCTTGCGTCTTGCGCCGATGCTATTCGTTCGCCCAGGCGAACTGCGCAAGGCTGAATGGGCAGACATCGACCTTGACGGGGCGGAGTGGCGTTTCGTAGTGACCAAAACGCATACGGATCATATTGTCCCTCTCTCCAAACAGGCTCTGGAAGTCTTACGCGAACTCCAACCGCTTACGGGCAGAGGTCAATTTGTTTTCCCTAGTGCGCGAAGCAATCACCGGCCCATGAGCGACAATGCTATCCTCGCAGCTTTGCGACGCATGGGCATCCCCAAGGATGAGATGAGCGGACACGGCTTTCGAGCGGTTGCGAGAACCATCCTTGACGAAGTGCTCGGCATCAGGCCCGATTTCATTGAGCACCAATTAGCCCATGCCGTCCGCGATCCAAACGGACGTGCCTACAACCGCACGGCGCACTTGCCCGAACGTCGCAAGATGATGCAACTGTGGTCTGACTATCTGGACATTCTAAAGGCCATGCCTGAAGTCATGCCGATAAGACAGAGGGCCTAACTGGTGGACGTTGAGTTCGATATGACAATACGCATCTCTACCATGATTTGCGCTGCCTCCCCACACACTTCAATTCCTATACCAAATTCCTCCTTAAGCAGAATGCGGATAAGGGATTCGAATTGCATTCAACCGAGACTATCGAGGTTGTACGAAATCGTCTGAGTCATATTTATTTAGTGCTTATCAGGTGGCGATTTCCGGGTCCGCCTGGCGCGGGATCGAACAGATACGGAGTGCGCGCAGCACGAAGGCTTAGTGTGTGCCCTCTGCGGATTTTGAGTTGTGAGACACCGATTCCATTCTGTGACCTGATGTAGTCGTTAGTGCACGATACGGAGATTCCGCGTCCACTGATTCCAAGGAGACAGCCCGAAATCTTTGGTGGTTACTGTCAACTTTGCTGTCTAGAAAACAACTTGAGACTGCGCGTCCTATCACTGCCGCAGAGTCGACCAGTGTTTAGCCGCTCCCGTGCATCCGGTAGAACGCGGTCGGGAATCACTTCAGCCACAGACTGTCCAGCAGAGCGATTTGCTAGCGCCGCACACTGACCGCACACCGGCATTTGGCCGTCCGGAAGACTGATGCGTATCGCGCCAGCTGCTTCTGCTGATGGCCAGTCAGTCTACCGTAAACGCAGAATGTAATGCGCTAACGGTATTTTCCATTAAGCGTGGTCTGATGAATATTCCCAAAAGCCAAGCTTGTCAGGCAGTTCGCGAATTGCCCTGGGGTCCCCTTAAGCGTCATGTAACTTCCGCAATACCGACTTGAACTAAGCCGCTGGCGCGGCGGCCGCTACGCGTGCGATCCTCCGAGCAGCATGAGCTTCGCTGGCGTCCTGAATCGACTTTCGCCCTCTGCAGCTAACCCAATAGCAGTCAGCAGTTTGCAGGCGAAAGTCGATTCAAATCCCATAGCATAACCGCGTCCGCCGCAAACGCCAGCGGCTTCCTTCAAGTCGCTGTATCCAAAGCGCCCGCATTGAGGCTTCCGCATGTCTTGTTGTGCGCTCCAGATACAGAACTAAGACTTATGAGTAGTGAACCCCACCCCGCACTACATGAACCAGAGTTGCGGTATTTAGGCTTAAGCTGTTCTTATGCCGGGCCAGCCAAAAGCGCAGCATTACGTTCAGCGAGCATATTTGGATGCCTTCTGCGATCCTATTCCGCACGAAAGGACTGGCTCGCCCGTTCTTTGGGTACATTCTGCCAATCAGCCTCCGCGCCGCCAGATTCCGAAAGAATGCGCCGTCGAAAATTACTTTTATTGCCATCAGGATGAAACCGGGGGACGCAGCTTCATAGGAGAGAAGTTCCTTGCTGATCTTGAATCAGCATCAGCCGACGTTGTGAAGGCAGCACAGGCTGGAGCGTTGCCCGCAACACTACGGGATCGCTTCACGCTCACCGGCTATGTGGCGATGTCGCTAGTTCGAACGCCTGCAGGAAAGAGGAACGTCGACCAAGCGACTATCGATCACACTGTTCAGCAGATTCGTGATCTGGTGAACGATCCCGTGCGCCATGCCGAGTATTGCGCTGAGATGGAGAAAAGGACTGGAAAGCCAATGGATCCCGAAGAATCTAGGCGTGTACTCAGCAGGGGAAAAGTTCGGGCAGTGCAAGCGAGCAGAGGTTGGTCCTTACGAATGATGGCTGAATCCCTGATGCTGTTTCAACGGCAATTCATGGATATGCGCCTGATGATAATCCATGCGAATGATGCTTTTTTTGTGACTTCAGATTGTCCTGTGGCAGTTCATGATCCTTCCAAGGCGTCGCTATTGCCTCGGGGATTCCTATCGTTTGAAATGTGCTTCCCGCTTAGCCGGAAATATTGTTTAGCCGGCACGTATTCTTCCGGACCGTCAGAGTTGCAGCTGGCAAGCGATCAAGTAGAGAAACTTAATCGGTTTCTCATTCGACAGGCCGACCGGTTTGTCTACGCACCCTTCGACGCCGAGTACATTCAACGTGAATTAGCTGAAACTCGAGCTATGAGGGTCGCAAATCGGCGGGACGAGGGAATCCGGATTCTGGGGTAGCGTCCGCTCATGGAAGGTTAGTAACGGGAAACGCCTTACACTCCCGGAGCCTCCTCGGGCCCCAGCTGGCAGGTAGGGCAACGGGTTCCAGTCGCGATACCGACTTGTCGTTGCCTATTCGAGTTCACCGGTCCCTTCGAGAGTTCCGTGGAACTATCCAGATGCGATGCGTTGCCGCGGTGACGCATCGAATTTATGCTATGATCCGCTCGAGTTCAAAAACCCATCTTTACCGCTTCAAGCCCCTAAAACGAGGAGGAATATATGGCTTCAGCGATCCCGTCTGATTTCTTTACCGTCGGAACCTTTGGGACCCTGCTTGGATCGGTAACTGTTACTACGTTTGTAACGAACGGCCTGTTCAAAGCGTTCGGCTGGAAAGCAAAGTGGCTCGGCCTTGTGGTTTCGCTCCTTGTGATGCTGGCCGGCCTTTTCCTCTGCGACAAAATCACTGATCCGAAGGCAGATGTTGTCGGATTCTTCAACAGCTTTCTGGTCTACATCTCAGCAGCAGGCATTACTGAGGGAGCCGCCGGCGACCATCGCGGTGGTGCCGATGGAAAGACCCCGTTCTTTCGATCCTGGTTCCGCTGAACCCATGCTGTGGCCCCAAATCGACGTTTCCGCGATGGCGCGGGCTAAAGTTTCCGTGTAAGAGCTCCTCATGTCTGATCTGATCGTCGAGTGGGCATCCGAACTTCTTTATGTTTCTTGGCGGATCAAGCGCGGATCGGCGATCGTAGATCTGCCAATCTCAAAGTATGTGTACGCGCTCATGCCGACAGACATCCGCGGCAGACTCGCGCAGTGGCAATTCGGTAAGCTAGCAAAGTCGAAGGCGTTCCGGGATGCGTGGCTCTCCGAAACGGGTGGCGACGAGCGTGAGTTTCGGCGGTTCTTGCTTAAATTTCCCGAAGGCGCTTGGGAACGAGCATGGGAGCTCCTGATTGGAGAAGTTGCCCCGTCGCGGCGAAGGAATATCTCAATCGTGAGAGCTCTACCGGAAGCTCCCAATGCCCTGCCTAGCAAATTCGCTCGTCCGATGTCCGTGGTTTGCATCCTCGGCGATGACGGTTCGCATACGCGGCGTTATCTACTGGATCTCCAAGGTGAAACAAAACGGCTGTTGGAGGTGTACGACGCGCTGCCAGCGGCAAATCGATCCGCTATTCTCCGCCCGACGACCTGCCAGCCGCGAACGAAGGACGAACTGACGCAAGCGCTGCAACAATCGGCCGATGTTCTCTTCTTTAGTGGTCACGCATCGACCAATCCACCGCGTTTCTACCTATTGGACGGCTCGTTCGTATCCCCGGAAGACATCGAGGAGCTGCTTTCGCGAGCGGTCGCTCGTCCGGTCTTTGTGGCTTTCTGGGCGTGCAATACAGGGCGAGTCCCACAAAAAAGCCGCGGCGGCCCCGGCCCGCAATTCTATCTTTCGCTTTCGAAAGCTGGCGTGGCAAGCGTGCTGGCCATGCAGTCCACGATCAGTGATCGAGGAGCCATCCTCTTAGCGCAAGAGGTCTTTCAGGCCTTGGGGTCGGGCGATTCGCTCGATATGGCTGCAGCGCGAGCGCGGTCAGTTTTGCTTGACGTATCGCATATGGGCTCGGGAGACCGACTCGACTGGGCCTGCCCAGTGGTATGGTCTTCGGGTCTGAGCGGAGCAAATCTTCAATGGAACACGCCGGAGTCAGAGCTCGCGCATCTCCAGATCGCAAATCGGCGCGCCCGAATGGCGCGAGAGGCCAGGCCCTACTTCCCTTCCACGGCCGCGGAGATTTCCTCCGCGGATCGGTGCGCGAAGACGCGACTCTGCTGGGTGAAGACCTCCGGGATGGCTGCTGACCGGGAAAGCTGGATCCGCTTGTTGATGGCTAGCGAGACGATTATGCATCATTACGTCGTCGCTGTCGAGCTGGATTCGCATCTTGATCTGGCGCAAAGTCTAAGCGTTTGGGCAGAAGAGCTGCAGGAGACGCTTGAGATCTCGAACGCCCATGGAGAAGCCTTTCGGAGTGCGCTCGAACTCATGCGGCGCAGGCCTCAGCTGGGTTGGAAACAGCTCTGTGCCGCAAGCGACATCCTCCTCAGTCTGTGGCGGCCGCCTGAGTATCGGAAAGACCGCTGGTTTTGGGACCCGGTGCTTCAAGGGAATATGCCTGCAATTATTCTAGGAGAGACGGTTACCGGTCAGATGATGACCGACGGCTGGTCCATCGAGCAATCGAACATGGCGATCAATCAACAGACCTTGGCTGCGGCCTATGCAGAGGCGCCGCTCGTCGGCAATGCTCTAGCTTTACTCAATGCCCCTGTCCCGAAGGCATCCTTGGAGGCCCTCGGCTATAAGTCCGCGTTGACATCCCATCTTGGCAATTTTCTCGTTCATACGGAGGCGGGAGAGGTCCTACTAGCGTCCTCTGCGCAGCAGCAGTTCCTCGCATGGATGGATGACCCTTCCAAGATCGAGGGGCACAAAGGCTGCATGAAGATTTACGGCCATATCAGTTTTGCGGGCAGGTACACGCCGGCGGTTCGAGAACGGCGATTGAGCCATTGTATGGGGGCCCAAGAAATCGCAGCGGCCCGGGACGAGGTCAGTATTCTGCTTTCGACTTACCGAGAGGCGAACCGCCCCCAGGCAGTCGTTTCCTTGATGAAGCGCGCCGGCAATAAACTCTGGCGACAGCTTCCTTCCCACCTCCTCATCCGCGCGGCCTGGGCTTACACCGTGTTGTCGGACATTCAAACCGCGAACCTGTGGCTAGAGAGGAGCGCGGCGACGGATTCGCTTGAGGACGCTTGGCGACACGGTTTGAACGCGGAGATCCACAAAGCGCGAGGTGAGCGTCAAGAGGCCCTCGACGATATCGATTGCGCCGTTCAGGTTCTAAAGAATGACACTGCATCAGGTGATGCTCCACTGAAAGCGCGACGCCTTCGGGCGTACCAGCAGGACCGCGCCCGTATTTTGCAATATCTGTTCTATGAGCCCGCGGAGGCTGCGAAAGTCTATGAGCAGCTGGTGGAGGAATGGCGATACGACACTGATGCCGCCATTGATCTGGCTACCGTTTTCCGGAATTACTCGGAATGCGTGCGAATCGGGCACGAGCCTGGCGACCCGGAGTGGGTACAAGCCAAAGAGATGCTTGAGCAGGCGCTAGCTTTGCTGCAAGACGAAACTGGGCATCCTGTTTATGCCGAGATTGAATATGAAAAATCGAGGATGGCGCTGCGCGAAGGCGATCAAGTAGCGGCTTCGACGCTCCTCGATCAAGCCAGGACCGACGCGCTGGCGTCAGGCCACCTCATGCTGGTACCAATTTGCGCGGCGCGTAAGTTTTGGAAGTTCGGAGCATTTGATCTCGAGACATGGTGGCCGATTGAAGCGAACCTGACTGCGTTTCCAAACCACGGATGGGCCGTGCGGACAGTGGTAGACGGTAGACTTCGAATTGCAAAACGTGTTGCCGACCCGGCCGTCGCTGTGCGATCGCTCCGGTCAAACCTCGAGGACCTTGGGAGAAACCCGGGCTTCGATGCCGGAAGCGATCGAAATCGTATTGCAGCCACGGCTGCAGGGTTGTACGTTTTGTCTAGAGGCGACGGTGGCGAAGAGGCCTGGAACGACTTTCTGAAACGGCCATGGTCCGTGGAGTTTCCGGCGCCGGAAGAGGTTTGGAGGAGCGTTCCTCATGGGTAGCGGATCATCAGGTGGCGGAGGAGGAGGAGGGACCGGCGGTTCCACCTCGGGCGGCGGTAGCGGCTACGGAGGGTACCGATTTAATGCCGGCACGCTCGTGACCAGCGGGGCGAGCCCGAAGAACAGGGCCAAGGCGCTCTCCATGGTGCTCAAGAAGCTGAGCCCAGAGTACATTCATGAGCAGTTCGTCACTAGCGGGGCGCGCGAGATTCATCATGAATTGATTCTTGTCAGTGTGGACTTAAGGGCGAATCGTCGCTGGGACCAGATCGCCGCCCGGCTCGGTGTAAACGATGGTCCGGGCTGCCTTCGTCGCTTGGCCGCGGAGTTGATGCGCCGTCATGAAGCTAAGAACAAGAATGAAAAGTCACGAGCCTCTGTGCGCATGGCTCTAGAAAATCTGCTGATTCGCATGGTCGGAGATGATACCGATGTCTTCATTTCCGGCAGCGCGGCGGACGTACTCACCCACCTCCAGCCAGAAGTCTTTGATCAGTTGGCCAACGAATTCCTCGGCGACCTCCTCTATGAAGTTATCCGCACGGAAGAGCGCGCGCTGCCGCCTGAGGTAAAAGGCGATCTTCGAGACGACGCGCAGGATCGCGCCCGGAAGATTGCCGACAACTTCGTGCATGAGTTCGGCGGCCAAGCCCTCGGTACAGAGGTGACTCAGGCCAGCTATAACAATCTGTTCGACGGCATTGCTCTTAAGGAGGACTGGTTCCTGAGCCAGCTTCGAAAATGAGACGAAAATCTAATGCAGCGTTGTGCGTAGCCCATGGCAGGGTAGCTCGCTTCGGAGTACAAGAGACCATCGTCGAAACCGACGGAGAAGGTTGGCTAACGACCAGTGGACCCCTTGGCCCGAACCCAATGGTAAACACGGCGTTCGACCTTCTGGATGTTGCGACGACGGTGTACGCAATCGAGAGACAGCTGCCGCCGCGAAGCGCGAGCAATCCCAATATCCATTGGGACCTGACCATGCCTGTACGGGAGCCGGATCTATGGAACGGGAAGCCAAGAGAGCTTCTACAGGACATCCTCGGCTTCCTGGGAAACACCGAGTGGAATATTCGTTTCGTTCAGGGAAGCAGAAAACACATTGTCCTTCCTGCGCCCGGAGACCAGGCGCGCCCGATTCGACGAATTGCTCTTTTGTCCGGGGGGCTCGATAGCGCCTCCGGCCTCGGTTCCAATTTCACGGCGGCGTATGAGACACAGCTCTGTTCTTACTACACAAAGCAAAAAACGCTACAACGCACACTTGCTGAGACCCTGGAGTTCGGGCCGCCAACGCAGTGGAGGCATAAAGGTAGAGCAGGGCGAGGCCGTTCGTTTTACTATCGATCCTTCTTTTTTCTTTCCTTGGCGGCGGCGGTGGCCCACACCTGGCAGGCCAGCGAGATCCTGCAATTTGAAAACGGGATCCTTGCCGGCTCCATTCCTCCAGTCCCTTCTGTGTCAATGACGAAACATGCACACCCAAAGCTGCACGATCTTTTCGCTCAGCTTCTGAAGAGCGTATTCATGAGCGACTGGATCGTCACCAATCCTTTGTGGACGATGACCAAACGTCAAGCGGTCGATGCCTTGATACGCAACGTGGGTAAAGAACGGGCAAACGAGATCACGCCGATTACGGAAAGTTGCTGGAATTTGGCGGCACCTCACGCTTTTGGCGTGAGCAAGCTGGGACGTTTTGAGAAGAAGGTGAATCTGCAATGCGGCGTCTGCATCCCGTGCATCATTCGACGGTCGGCACTGCCCGGAGAAGAATACGCGTTCGATTTGCGAGTAGACAAGGTCAGGAATCACCCTCAATTGGGCGCTTTCTTCCTGGAATATCTAGAGCTTGTCTCAGCCATTCGTTCCTCCGTAAATACAGCTGAGTTCCGCAGGGCTCTACCGGCCGAAGGTCTAGATTTGATCGATGGGGATTGGACCACACTTTCTGCGCTCGAACAACTCTGGAGAACTTTTTCCGACGAGTTTCATGAGACATTCCTCTGAGGCCAAAATGGAAATAGACATCTACCAATGGCCGGCTCTGACTGTGCACCAACCTTGGGCCGAGTTGCTCATCAGCGGAAAAAAAACCATCGAAATTCGGAAGTGGGCTCCCGAATATCGAGGACGAATCTGGCTTCACGCGGGGCTGGCGACAAAACCGGATCTCGATTTTCAATTTGGTTATCACGGCCTGTATCGCGGAGGCTATATCGGTTCGATACGGCTCTCGGCAGTGATTCCTCTCACGCCCGAGCGATGGACACAGTATCGAAGCAAGCATCTCGAACAAAACGCATTTCAGAGCGGGCTGCTTGCGTGGCTCATGGATGAGCCCAGACGGTTCTCAGAGCCTATATCAGGACGCGGGGCACTCTCTCTCTTCAGGCCCCGGCATGATGTGCAGGAAGAGTTGATCGCGATGGAACGAGCGGGATGATTGTGCAGGAGAAACCGAAAGCGATGTCTCCTCGCGCAGCTGAAACGCCAGAGGACGTGAAGTCAACCACACCCTCATAAGGAACAAGCACGAGTCTCCGATTTCGGACCGGCATCTTCATCATTGATCCTAATAAACGCCGGAGGTTTACGCTATCGCGGCCCAGTCAGAATCGTGGACAATTCCCGACATCTCATTACTTATTGGATACCGCTATCGCCAGTCTTTGGACTTTCCCTTGATCCAGTTCAGAACAACCTCTTCTGGCTTAGCAGTTGAGGAATGAAGCCGCTGTTGTACGGCGGGAGCCACGTCCAGTTGAAGCTTCTCAATCTGGCTGGCGCGCTGAGGTGAAGCGAATTCCCACTTACGTCTTGCCGCCTCAAGAAAAATCGCGCCGAGCTCTTCGTCCCCCTTTGAAAGCAATAGCTCGCCGATCCAGCGACGGATATATCCTTGGTTCATAACGTGTTCGTTCCGGGCGTCCTTTTCGATGAGAATCGCAGACTTTTGATAACAGATCAACGCAGTGTCGATCTGTCCCATAAAATCGAGGCAGCGTCCTACGTTGCCATAAAACGCGCCATCACGCTCTTCGTCAAGACTGCCTGGAGAGATTGCGTGACTGAGGCGTACGCCGCCTAAGAAAACTGGCAATGCTAATTCTGGTGCACCAGCGTCCCGTTCGGCAAGCGCGAGCCTGTGCGCTATACCAGAAGTTCCGTCAGATCCTGAAGCTTTTTCTAGGTCGCGGCCACGACGACCCCACTCGACAGCTTGGGAAAATTCACCTCTGACCCATTCGGTATGGCAACGCATTGCGCAATACGAAACAAACTTAGCATCTTTCTCCTGGACCGTTTGCTCAAATTGGTCCAGCAGACCATCCACCTCGGAGAATGCTCCGAGATATGAGAGCGCATCGATATGTGCATCGAATACCGTGACGAAGCCATCGTGTTTACGATTTTCGTTTACCCAATCGAAGGAGTTGAGCAATAGCCGGACTACTCGCACGTATTCCCTCATATACGCGCTAGCCGCAAACGCAGTGGAAATCTCGGCTAATACTTTGATCGCCGCACCAAAGTTATTGGCCTCGATGTCCAGTTCAGCGGCTTGCGACCATCGTTGCAGAATCGCTAGGCCGGGACGATTTCTCAGTTGCTCCTGCGATATTCCCATAATCCTTTCGTAAACACGCACGATCGCTGAAATGATCGCGATCCGTTCAATACGAGAGAAACTCATCCGGACGAATTTTCTAACCACCGGATGCAATTCGATCAGTTCTTGGCCGTTTCGACCCTCTTTGACGACTATCAGATTCTGCGACCTTAGCGCACGTAGCGAACGGCCAAACCTATTAAACGTCATGTGCTCGCGGAGGTATTCCGATAACTCGATATCAGTCTCTGGTCTCACCGTCTCAGCCATGGCTCGAAGGATCAGTCGTTGAGGATCGTTGAGACTTCTCCAGATAGAGGAAAGGGTCCACCTAAGGGGATCGTCAGGAAGTTCTGCCTTTCCGGCATTGATTTCATTTACTAAGTCCTGCAAGCGGATGGGCGGCTGCCTCTTGACGACCTGTAGTGCCATCAAATCTAACCATAAAGCATGGCCTCCAGTGGCGGCATGAGCTTGCTCCACTTCTAATCGCGAGGTGTTGCTCCCCCTCTTTTCGAAGAGGTCGTAGGCTGCCGGAAGCGGAATTCCCCCCAGCTCGATACTTAGGGCCATGGGACCAGCGTAAGCGACCCTTGAGCGGCATGTGAATATGACCCGCGCCTTGATCTCGGCGTTGAGAAAGGACTTGACGAACTTATCCGCTCCTCCGGCGAGTCTACTTTCCTCAAGATTGACATAATGGTCAACGTTGTCGAAAACGAACAGGGCGGGCGGCCCGGATGCTAATTGGGCGAGCAAAAGGTCTATTAGAGCTTGACTATCCTGATTAGCGAGATCACGCCCGCTAACCTCACCTTGTGACAAAACCTCGATCACCTGCGCTAGTTGCGTTTCAAAGCGTTCGCCTTCTTCCTTGCAATCGCGCCAGATAAAGAGTCTATATAGTTGCTCGTCCTGCGCAACGGCGAAATACTTCGCGGCTACGGCAGATTTCCCTTCGCCACCCATACCGGTAATAAAAATTACTGATGCGGATGACTCTAGAATCGAAGAGAATTCTGTTTCTCGGCCCACAAATACATCAATAAGGGGCGGTCGGTCTTCGTCGTCGCCTTCCAAAACCCTACCAGCATCCCTAGTCTTATCAATCTGCAACTCGATTTCAGCCGACACGACTATAGGTTGAAATGGTTCCGGGAGGACAGTCGCAATTTTTACGGACGATTCGGCGAGACCAAGTAAAATTCTCTGAAACAGTAAGTTACAGTCGATGTCGGAGTAGAGCGAGATGCGGCCACGGGTAATTCCGGGCTCGAGTTGTTCGAGGAGTTTTGCTGGAATTTGTGGCTGTTTGGAGTGGAACGCCCAAAGAACTTCGAAGCCTGCAGAATCATCTCTGACGAGCTCAAGGAGCGTCGATGTAAAGACATCGTCCCATCCACCATAGCCGCTGATGAGCAGCAACCTGTCGCGGAGCAGGCTGAGTAACGAGGCTTTGAGGCGGGGTCTATCTTGAATTAGCTGCCGGGCCGTGTGCAGGGTGTCGGCTCCGTACCAGTATCCATGGAGGTGAACAACGTGACAGCCCGGAGCTTCTGTTTGCGAGAGATATCCGTCAGCGTGCAGGGATGTTCGATAAAAAGTACCTCCGGCTCGTCTAATGCTTACTTCGAGCATTGGATCGAAATTGGTCGTTAAGATTGCTTTGCCGAATAGTTGAGGATATGCCGTGCAAAGGTCTCCTATGGCTGTTGTCCCGGGACTAAGCCACCATCGGCTCGTCTCTCCTTCAAGCCTGCGACACTCTTCATCAGCAGACGGAGTCGGAGCTGGATTGAGCAAGCCTTTGATGACAGCCTCTCGGACAATCTCGTTTGCAACTGACTGGCCCCTAGTGCCCAACAGGAAATTGAATGCCGCTTGATACGAGTTCGACCTTCCGTCTATCAACGCCTGATTGAACTGCTCATATTCGCTGGAATCATCGACGAATTCCTTCTGGATCATTTCGATCATGCCCTGCACACCGGGCACGCCAGGAGAATCGAGAGAGACAGGCACAGAGAGCGGAGAGCCGACAAGCAAGACAACTTCTCGCGGCCGCTTTACGAGGCCGCGGGTTAAGCGGGAGACCAAATTCTTCTCGTCGAAAAAGGACGGCACGTTCATATGGGTTCCACGAAGAATCAATGTTACTGCAAAAGCCCGGTCCCCGTTACGCACAGTGTGACCAGGATTCTTTTGTCAGCGAAGGATGATCGATTTTGTGTTGCCTACCTGATGGGCGGATTGAGACGACAGCCTCCGTTGAATGCAAGTAGTAAGCTCGGAGGCGCCTCTGATATACCCTTCAACGTGTGAGGCCGCCCACTTCGAAACCCGCATGCGGCGGGAATGCCGCGGCCTAGCGGCAGCGCGAGGCCGGAGCATCCGTTCCCGAGTACTGAACGGATGCTCAGAGCGATACGCGGCAATTAGCAGTGCTTCGACCCTCATCGCCGCTTCGTCCTGCATGTGAGGCAAGACGTGCGAGTAAACCTCGAGCGTGAAGGCCACAGAGGCATGCCCCAACTGTTCGCTGACGACTTTTGGCGAAACTCCAGCGACCAGAGCAAGGGTGGCCGCCGTGTGACGAAGGTCATATAGACGAATGTTTGGAAGACCAGCCGTCTGGAGCAAGGGCTTGAAGTAGCGCCCGACAAATTTACTCTCGTTGATCGGGCATCCGCGGTTCGACGTGAAGATGAGGGGGCCTGGCGCGGCACCGGTCGTCTCAGACGTCCCCTCAAATTGGCGAAGGAGAGCCACGATCCAGTTCTGCAGCTTGATCATGCGCCGGCTGCGCTCCCGTTTTGTATCTTCGAACTTCCATCCTTCTTTTCGCCGTTCGAGGGTTTTAGAGACACTGACGGTGCCACGCTTAAGATCGAAATCACACCAAGTAAGCGCC
The DNA here is from genome assembly GCF_009765785.1 of Granulicella sp. L46. Lineage (GTDB taxonomy): Bacteria > Acidobacteriota > Terriglobia > Terriglobales > Acidobacteriaceae > Granulicella. The sequence goes on along the minus strand of NZ_LMUT01000016.1, from coordinate 226,804 downwards.
AAATACTCGCTCGGGCGCATCCCGGTGGTCATCGCGAGAGCGAACAGAGCCTCATACTCGTGCCCGGAAATCGCTGCGATGAACTGCTTTGCCTGTTGAACGTCGAAGACGGTGAAGCGCCGGCGCGTCTGTCGTGGCAAGTCAATCTGTTCCGCGGGGTTAGTGAGGAGGAGCTTCCAGCGAACGGCCTGGCGCAGAGCAGAGAAAAGGACGGCATGCGTGTAACGAATAGTGCGGGCCGACAGTTTCCGATTGAGCAGCTCACTGTATAGAGTCTGAATCTCCGCCGAGGAAAGCTCCCCGAGCAGCCTCGCACCCATATGGGGACAGACGTAGCGTGCAAGCAGGCTCGAGTAATCACGGAAGCTTTTGGCTCGCAAACGTGGTCGCGCGCAGATATCCAGCCAATGATCGAGATACTGATTTAGGTTCTGCTTCGACGAGCGAATGTTGCGTCCGAGGTCCCGCTCGCCGAGCATGCGGTTGAGGTGAGCCTGCGCGGTACGCAGCCCTCCTTGAATCGATTTGCCGAGGTATATGCGTCTCCGGGTTTCGGAATCGCGGCCAATGTAAATGCGGACCAGCCAAGTGCTGGGTCCACGACGGATAATCTGGCCGGTCTTGCGGGCCATAGAATGCCTCCGAAAAGAAAAAAGCGGCACACGTGTGGCACACGTGGCCGCTGCTTTGGGTTGGTTTTGTTACTTGTTTAGCAAATGGGAGGCTGACAGGGTTCAGTAGCACTAAATCGGCGCTGCGTCAGCCTTCCGGCAACTGGGGTCCGATAGCAGATCGTGCGAGTCTAAGAGTTTTGGCAGATCCACCTTTCAATTGAGGCGTCGATGCACTCTCGATGAGTGTATTGGCCTGATAGCAACAGTTGAGATTTCGAGATCAGGCAATTCGCTGAATTCCTAGCCGTAGGCGTAAGGACACCTGAGTGAGTTCGGGAAAATAAATACGCGATCGAGGTCGTTTGCACGCTAGAATTTCGGGTCATGCAAGGATTGTCTTCCGTTCGGCATGCAATAGCCGCCTTATGCTTTGGCCTGTCTGCCCTATTGGCGCGGTCGCAGTCCGACCCAACGCCCACTCCCAAGCCAACTTCGACGCCTGCTTCCAATTTCCAGCTCCAGCTGATGGCGTCTCCGGATCTCCTTCCAGAAGAAGGTGCCTGGAATTATGGCCCTGAAAACATACTTAGAACTGAAATCGGACACGCTTTTCCTTGTATTCAAGATAAGACGAGCTCCACGCTGAAAGAAGATTGTTTTGGGTTTTATCCCATAAAGCGAGGCAAAGCTGGTCCCGTTCCGGCCGGAGATCCTAACGGCCATCATGTATTTGAGGTCGCATCTGGAGATCAAATCGCGTTCAGTGCTGAAGGGAGATGGTGCTGGGGCCGGGGCTCCACAGAATGCTCCGACGCAGATGGGACGCCAGGGCGGCCGACCTCAGCCGAACTTCCCGTAGCCTTACCCGGTCGGTATTTTGGAAAGCTCATCGGTCGAGTCGGAAACGCGGTATTCCCGATTGGCTCTTATGCGGTGATTACTTCGGAATCCTATGGCCTTCTGTACATCCTGATGAATGATCCCGTCGGTTTCTATAACGCCAATAGCGGCGAGCTGACAATTGAGGTCTGGAGAGCCGGACTCACAATTGTTGGTCCAGGCGGAACACAAGTGACAACACATGACTTCGTGAGTAATCCGAAACGACTATCGCATACGACCGAATCAGTGACTTTTTCTATTACTCAGGAACAGCGGCGTCAGATTTACCAACTTATCGACCAGTGGAACACTAAGTATCACCGACTTCTGGAAAGGAATTGCATCAATTTCATTAATGACGTCCTCGTGCAGCTGGGCGTCCACCCGCCAAAGGCATCAGGGTACGCGAGTCCAGTCGTTTATGTGAAAGCTTGCAGGGAACAGTGTGACTATCATTTTGAATTTGGGTCATTTACAAACGAAATGTGGATCAACAACAAAATAGTGTTCAAGAAACCGGCCGGCGTGGATGTTGAGTTTGTCTCTGCCGGCGCGTTCGACTGGGTGTTCGACGATGCAAACGGGAAAGAAGTCCGAACGCTTCGGTCCAAGAACGAACACGGAGGGTGGACAAGTGTAGATTTCCCTTCGCTTGGATTGCATGGCGATTACAGCATCGGATTCAGGAATGCGTCCTCGGGAGAAAAGGAGATAAAGCAAGGCGATGTCCGTTTTAAATAGCGCAACCGTCCGTCGTCGAATCCGTCCTTGCAGAAGACGGGCACATCGGCAAGGACCGTTGGATTGGTGAGTCCCCAACGAGTGCCACATGATAGGTGGGACTTCAAAGTCACTTCAGAAGATATCGATTGTCACAAACCGGCATCTCTTGGGTGCGCGATGCGCTCTTTCAACGCGAGCCATGTGCCCGCTATCTGAGCGCGATCGCCGAAGAGTAACAGGTTTCTGACTCGAATCACGCAAAACACACTGCGACATTGAAACAAGTTTCATTGTTGCGGCCACACCAAGAATTCAGCAGAATTATGAGCCGACGGGGTATTTGAGGTGCCCGACGTATCCAAGTTCGCCGAACCAGGTGAGTGAAATCAAGTCGTTGGGACTTTGCCACTGGGGGTCAGCGGTAACCAGGTTCGCGCCTGCATTGCCATACGAGTCGATCACAAGCTTGGAGCAGTAGAAGCTTCCATCCGTGCCGCCCATGTCGACGAGTTGGTGCAGTAAGGGGCCGAAAAAGAAGTGAGCGCTAGCTACGGCGCCGATGAGAGCATATGGCTTTCCCAGTTGCGACAGGCAGAAGTCCACGATGTTTTGCTGCTGAGCAGCGGTTATGGATGGATATCGAAACGCGACGATCACGCTGGCCTTCTGCGCAAAATCGTTATAGGAATTCACATTCACGCCGCCGGTGATGGTCGCGTCGATCACGCTGTCATTGCCGATAAATACGGCACTGTGGCTGACAGGGCCGCCTCCCGTAGCCTGTCGGATGAGAGCCGAGACGGCCGCGCTGGCCCAGCCATCCGTTGACGTGGTTGTGGTGAGGAGGATATCGCCCTTCTGCAAGACGGACTCGAGGATGGTCTGCCCGCCGGCGTTCGGCGAAAGTGGAGGGTCGTCCGGAGCTATCGCGCCCAGCGAACTTAAGCTGACAAGCGTGGCGCCGGCGGCCACCAGAAAATCGCGACGAGAAACTTCGTTAGCGAATCGATGCTTCGGCATACGATGCTCTTTCTTGATCGCGTCTCACCGCGGCGCAAACAGTGACCTGTAGAAATCCAGAATGCGCCCCAGTTTCTACTAACTTTTTCGAAAACGCAACTAGGTTTGCAAAAAGACACAAATTCTCTCTTGACGGCCTGCAAGATGTTTGTATAAATGGCTCATCCCCTTCAAGGAATTCGTACCGCTGTAGAGTTTTCCTCACGTACTTCCTACTTGAGAACGAATGGAGGATCAGTGATGTTCACTACGCTTCTGCTTCGGTTCAAAGATAGCGGCTCACCTTAGAGCCGGCCTGACCGACATTGATTGGGCCGACCGCTTACGCACGGCCCTGTGCCTCGTGCTACTTGTCTTAGGCCTGATCGTCGGGAAGCCAGATAATGTCACATCGTTCTCCCTTTGACCTACGTTTTCTGCGTCGCCGCGCGCTCCCTCCCAAGCCCGAGGCAGTGTGCGGCCCAGTTCTTACACGTCGTAGCTTTCTGAGCTTGTCGAGCGCAAGCCTGGCTGCCACCGCAGTTCATCCGCTTTTCCTAGGTGATGGCTTTTCGCTGCTCCGCGAAGGAAACCGGGTGCGCGCGCTCACCGGCGACACTGTGCGCTGGACAATCGACGCCGCACGCTTTGACGGCTCTCCGAACCTTGTCGTCGACCGTAAACAAAGCGCCATCCGCATTGCACTTGAAGATGCGCTATTCCCCGGCACATCCCTCCCGGCGGATTTCGTCTGCGACCTGTTGCGGTCGGCCGGCGAATGGAGCATGAAGCTCAGCTTCTCCTTTGGTGGAGAGGTGCAGGCAACTTGGCTCAACTGGCTCGAAGGCACGTGCAAGGCACAAGGTACTTTCCGTGCGGCGCGCCTGCGCCCTCTGACCGATACCCTACTGACGCTCGCGCATGGAGCCCGCCTACAGTTTGCGCCAGATTGGGTGTTTAGTTTTGTCGGCGATACGGCCATCTCCCTCGATCCGCTACAAAGAACTCTCGATGCGCATAGCTGGGTAATGAGGCTCGACCATTCTGAGCCTCTGCTTGAGGGCGATCGCGATGCGCCGAGGACGAGCCTGTTGTTCGGGCGCGAAGACAAGATGTGGGATGTGCGACTGGAGCGCGCAGCAGCAGAACATGGTTGGAGGCTGGCGCACGGGTCTGAGGCAGAGGTCTTCGATGAGCTGCGACTAGAGGCCACGAGCGCAACGGGAAGACCACGCCACGCCGCGCTGCTTACGCAGGCGGCGGACAACGAGGCGCCCCTGCATTTCTTCCCGGGTGGCGGCCTAATGGACATCAGCCGCGAGCCCTTTCACTTCAAATTGCGCTCCGCTCGACTTGCCTTCACGTTATCGAGAGAAGAACCGCACTCCGTACTGCTCGCCGACTTCGAACCACAAACGACCTGGGCCCATACAGAGCACCTCAGTCTCTCCTTCGATCCACACGAGGACGATCCGCCCTTTGAACTAGCCGACGCACATGACCAAGCCGGAACGCCTTCCGCTACACCGGCGGTCTCGGCCATCCAGATACCGAGCTATGCATCGACCTGCATGCGCGTGAACTTCGACACAGCGAAGCCGCTCTACTTTAGCTGGGGCGTAATCATGCGTCCCGTGGAGCGTTTTCTCGGCTATCTGCATCTGCTGCCCTGGGAGCACACGCTTGAGTTTGAGCTGAACAGCAAGGACACCCTCACGATCCTGCGCCCATCCGACATGATGGTGCTGGACTTTCACTTTGACGGGGTCACCCTCCATTCCGGTCCCGCACCGGAGATCAGACCCTCACAACCTCCCCCGGCGACGGCCCCCTGGTTCAGGGTCGTATTTCCCCCACAACATGTACAGGAGCAGGCGTTTTTCCATTCAGACGACAACACGCCCGAGAATCACGGCACGCTCGAACCCAATGAGCCCGGCCCCACCATTATCAGCAATACGCCGGACCCGAACCCTCCTGTATGGGCGTTTTCGGGGGAATCCACTCTCGCCTTTGACATGGGCGCGACCTTCGAGCCGATCCCGTTTCATTTGGATCACCTGCTGGACTGGTCGAAGTGGACGGCACGAGTGGCGGAAGTGGCGAAGTCAACCGCAACGCTCCACACGAAGCTGCCGCAGTCGCTCGACGAGATCGCGTCTAAGACGCACATTGAGTTGCCTTTTCGGGTCTACCTTTCTCCAGATGAAAACAGTGGATGGGCCCACGAGAGCGCGACGCCAATGCAGCGCGGCGAAGGATTGGAGCTTTGGCATACGCGACTGTCGTCGCGGGTGAAGGATAAGGACGAGGCGAATTGGCACATCGATGAGACAGACGACAAGCACCGCACTGCGCGGGCTATCTTTACGCCGGATAAGGAACTGGATTCAGAGCATTTGGCTCCTTTGCAGGATCCATCCAAACCGGCGCCGTTATTCCCAGTCGGTGTTCGCGATCGCCAGGAATTAGTTCATCTCACCAGTGATTTCTCGCTCAAAAATCCTAAAGGTGAGGCGTGGACGCCAGATCCACTTCAGCTGACGCACCTCATGCTGAGCTCACAAGGCGGCTACCTAAAAGGCGTCGGGGCCTGGGATCCACCCGGACTGGACTATACGAACCACAGCACACAAATGCTCCTGGAGCAGCTGAACGAGATCACGACACTTGGGCGCGATCATTACGTCCGGGTTGTTCACAAGGGATATTTGGCCCCGTTCGGTCATAGGGCTTCGCTGGTCACAATCTCAGAGCGTGTCCTTTCGCAACGGGCAAAGAATGGTCCGTGGTTCGCCGTGCTGCATCAACGCTGGTACATCTCGGTCCACAACCCTGTGCGTACCTTTCCATTGCCACAGCAGCCAAATCAGGGCCGAAGCTTCCCGTTCAAGAGGGTCGATGTGCTGACGACACAAACTTCAGATCTCGACCCAATGACGCACAACGACTCCTCCAACTTCTGGCCGATGGTCAATGGGGCGGCATTTCTGTTCCGCTTTCACTTCTGGAGCATGGAAAACAATATCCAAGCGGAGGCATCGCTGCCAGTTGTCTTTATCACCGCGGATAAGGCACAGGATCCGACTTTCATTCCCAAAGTTGCCCAGCTCTACAATATGGGAAACCCGACACTTCCTACTGGAAATACCGACGACTCCAATCGCAACAGCCGCGATACTGCAGTGAACAGCAGAGAGAGCTATCTCTGCACACCCTTCAACGATCAGCCCATTTCCTATGGTCCCCCCCAGAAATCAGGCGATACAAAGTTTGCCACCCAGTACATCCGGTGGCAGATCAATCCTGTCACCGATACTGACACGACGAATCTACTGTTCCAGAACGACCTGCCGTTTTTCTATCCCGTCATGGATTGCGCCCAGGTGACCTCGGCTGCACTCCAGCGCATTACCGGCAAAGCCCCGCCGACATGGGTCACCATGTTCGGCCCATACCTGACAAGCGGCTTCGATGCGAAAGCCAATGCCGGCGAAGTCCTGCTGCAAGTGGACACGTCGCAGGCGCCGTCGCTTAGCTTCAGTTCCTCTGGAAAAACAGACCAGGCTGGCGGGTTTGTCAGTCCCGACACTCTGGTCGTCGGCTTTTCGCGTAGAGCCGGACCGGTCGGTGGAAATGCAGGCTTGGCCAGCAAGGATGTTGGCACTAATACGCCACATGCTTCGCTCTCGACCTTCTCCACCGGCAAATTCGATCCGACAGACTTCTTTGGAGCGCTGACCTCGTCCAAGCTTCTAGGAGTGGTCAAGCTGGGTGACATCATTGCTCCACTGCTGGGCGGCGTTTCGAGCAATCTCGGCAAGGCGCCGCAGATGATCGAGCAGGCCCTCCACACAGTGGAGGACACGCTAAAGACTTACGAAGGACCAGCCGTTAGGGCCATTGACGGCTTCCAAAACCTGCTTCCTGACGTCAACGTCATCGCACGGCACATGGCCCCGGAGGCGAGGATCATCGACAGCAATTACAGTGCGATGCTGTCGGCGCAGGCAACGGCCGACGCGAGCCGCTCGCTTGACGATGACCTTACTGCGGCGCTGGCCCACTCGGCCCTCATCAGCAGCATTGCAGCGTACATCGACCAGCTTTCCTCCCTGCTAAACGATCCTGCCGCGTTAGGGGAAGAGGCCTGCAACGAAATCATCGAAAGCCTCCTTCAGAGTCCTGAGTTGACCGCGCTTCAAAACCAGCTCAACGGCGCGATGAACGAAATTCTCACGGCACTCGCGCCGGCACGGCAAGCCATCGACAGTGCGGTGACCGGTGTGCTGAATAAGCTGGTAAGCCTGCTGGATACGGCGTTACCGAAAGACCCTCTCCAAGTACAGCTCCCGTCCGGCGACGATATCTCGCGCGCAACCTTGACGCTGCGCGAATTGGCGCCAGAGCTCGTTGCCCTAGTCAACGCCGTGCAGCCGGCGAAAGATCTCGCGGTCTCTATTGACACAGCGAAGGCCAATATCAAGAGCGGTAATCCCGCTGGAGCCGTGCAGCAGCTGCCTGCCATCTCACAAAACCTGCTCTCGATCTGTCAGGCGCTCGCTCCTCTCGGCCTCGATACCTCGGCGGTTGGCGACATCAAACAATTTATTCAGAATGCACAAAAGGCCGAGGAGGACCTCCGGACGACGTTCTTTGACGTGAAGACGGACGCGGCTCAGCTGGAGGCCGCTGTCCAGGAATTGCAAACGGCCGTGTACCACCTCGCATCGCTGCCCGGGAACAGCGATGGTGTGAGTACACTCCAGAACTTCCGCCAGGTGCAACGCTGTCTCGATAGGTTGAAGCTCTATTTCGATACCTTCGCAAAATTCAATAACGTGCCTTCTCCTGCGCAAACTCACCGGCTGCTGCAACAATTCATTCGCTTGCAGCGCCAGGTCCTCGTTAGCATTCACGCGCTGGAGACGGCTGCGCTTACGGCCATGGCGAACGAGTCTGTGGCCATTCAGGCAGCGGCTATTGCCTTGCTCAAGGCGTTGTATGGCATCGGTTCGGCTGTGGCGCAGAATCAGTCTTTCACGGAAGTCATCGGCTGCTTCGGAATTATGCGAACCGGCCTGACGCTACCAGCTGCTCAACAGCAGTCGCCGCTCCTCACGATTATGGCCACACCACTGGCTTCTGCCAGTTCGGTGAACATCATTCTACAGGCACAATTCAGTGAGCTCGTTGCGGGCATCAACGGCGACATGGACACTATCTCGGCGCACACGGCCAAAGCCATTTTTGATGCTGACCAGACGTTGCAAACGCAGGGCGCGTCGATGCAGAACAGAATCGATGCTTTCAACGCTGTGCTGCCCGCACAAGCAGCCGCACGGCTACGCGTGTTTGACGGAACCGTGCGTTATATCGGGGTGCTCACAACGGTAGTCTCCTGGCAAAGCTATGTCCTCGATGCTCCCGACCTTACCTCGGTCAAGTCGCTACTTGACGCTCTCACCGGGGCGGATGCCAAGGCGCTCATGGCCTATGCTGGCCTTCTGACCACCGTGGCAGGCAGCGGCAACAATATCTATCAGCTCATCCAGGGCCAGAAGGCAAGCGCCGCTAAGCCCGCCGGAATTCTCTACATCCTGTTTGCGGATATCAGCGCACCTCTTGGCAAGCTGCAGAAGCCGCCTGCCAATGCCACTCTTTCCGAGTTGATCGACGACAGCCGCGTCATGCTCGCGCAGTTGGATCTTTTTATGGCAAAGGCTAGAGATTCCGCCCGACATATCGGCGCCAATGCAGAGAGCCTGCTGCAGGCAAGAAACCTGATTCCCTTGCTTCTCGCGAACTTTCCCATCCCGGACAAGGTCTCGCTGTCCTACGACTGGCACCCGGAAATCAAGAGTGTAGAGCCGATCTTTGTGCTGGAGTCCGGCGCGGACTTCGTTGTGAAAGCCAGCTTCCAGACGGACCTGCTAGCGCGTACACCGCCGCAAACCAGCATCACCGCGACGCTAAAACAGTTCACAATCAACTTGATCGGCTCTCCCAGCTTCCTGCTGCTGCATGTCAAGTCGCTGGTGTTCACCTCGACGAACGGAAACAAGCCTGACTGCCGACTCACGCTGGATCACGTTGAATTCGGCCAGGCGATGGGTTTTGTGGCCGAACTGGCAGCGTTGCTTGATCCCAAGACAGGTCCCTTCGTCGAATTCACGGGCCTCGGCCTGCGTGCGGGTTTCCGCTTCGCGATGCCGTTCAAATCGGTCGGCGCCTTCAACATCTTTCAACTGGCGATCGAGGTTGCGGTCTCGCTGTCGTTCGATGGCACTCCACTCCGCTGTCAGATCGGCATTTCCGACGAGAACCACCCATTCCTCCTCAGCTCGGGAATTTATGGCGGGGGTGGCTTCCTGCAATTACAGCTGGGGCTGGATGGCGTGCAAGTGCTGGAAGGCGCACTCGAATTTGGCGTCTGCGCCGCAATCTCCATCGGCCCGGTGGGCGGATACGGCTACGTGATGGCCGGCATCTACTTCCACGTAGGCGGCGACCAGGCGATCGTGTGCGGTTTCCTCCATGCGCACGGGCACATGGATATCTTCGGGATCATCTCGCTCGACATCGATCTCTATGTCACCCTCTGCTACATGAGCAATCCGAATCGTGTGCATGGTTTCGCCGACTTCTCGGTTTCGGTGCACATCCTCTTCTTCAGCGCAGACTTCCATATGCACGCGGAGTATGACTTCATTGGATCGGCTGGGGCCAGCAGCAATCAGAGCAATCAAAGCGCCGAGCTTCATCACGAGGATCCATGGATGCTGGCAGACGAACAGTTCTTACCCAGCGCCGACGAACGCTGGTTTACCGATCGAGAGTGGAAGGAATACCAGCAGGTGTTTGCGGTTTGCACATGATCATGGACAATCCTCAACAAACGTCGAGTATCCGCATCACTTTACTCCCCAATGGCTCCAATGGAAGCAAAGTCAACTTCACGGCCTTGCTAAGCCCATCGTTAGTTGAGGCTTCCCTGCCGGCGGCCATCCAAGACTGGCCGGTCACCTGGGAGAAGTTCAGATCCGACCTCACCGGTAAAGAGCGACCTTGGAAGCTCACGCTCTCCTGGCAAAGCGATCATGGGCCGATGCAAATTTCGGTTGACTGCACGTCAAAGACGTCAAAGCCAGATCCAAAGTTATGGCCAGCACTGATCGACGGAAAGCTCGCCGTCAAGCCAAGGAAGCTGAACAACGATTACGATGACGCCTGGCACGTCTCCGTCAAAGCCGGCCAATTGCATGACGACCATAGAGATTACCGTTCGACGGAGGCGGCAAAGAACCACATCATCGCAAATTCCAGGGACGCCACTGCACCTCCACCCAATGACATCAAAACTGCGGCAGATACGGCGACCGATTTCGCCGCGACCGTTGCGCCGCAAGATATCTATCTCTCCCCCACGGTGACGCCGAAGGACGGCACGGCCGTGCCGATCAAGGCGATGCTTGCGGACCGGAAAAAGGTGCAAGCGATTGTAGACCCGGATCCTGCCAAGACTCCTTGGAGGGCGCTGTCACAAGCAAAGCTCATCAGTGACCGCGTGAACCATTCAATCCATGTCCTGGAAGAGCGCGAAGGAGACGATCTCACCGCGGCAGCATTGCTGGCTGTCTACACGAACTGCGTGACGTCTGTAGCTCCCTCCTCTCACGACGAGACGACGCGAGGCGTTGTGACCGCCATACATGCTTCCACAGGTCCGCTCACATCACACTCCAACACCGCCATTAGCGACGACCTGTTCCAGCGCATCCGCGAGTACGTCAACTTCCAGCTCTTTCATAGTGCCAGCCAGCACGTGAAATCGACGACGACACTGCCGAAACCCGACAGACCTGACTTCCACCAATTGCTCGGCATGCTCCACCAATACCCAGTCTTGCTGCGTCCACTTGGACTCGCGCTGGACTTTGAAGACGTCGATCTCGGCAATCAGTCGTTGCAGACCCTGCAGACGTTACCCGGCTTCACAGCACATCTCGAGGGTCCAGAAAAAGAAATAAGTGGCATTGATCTGGTCTCGCTTTATACCTCGTGCGTGATCAACCCCTCGTTTGTCGCCAGCAGTGCCGACAACACACACAAGAACCGCTTTCTGGACATCAGCGATAGAAGCATATTCAGAGTCATTACCGAGGACTCTGATGGATCGGCGCAGAAGTTGATCCATCAGAAGAGGTCCTCAGCGCGCGGTCAGGAGTATAAGACGACCTCGGTCAATTTGACAGTCAACGACAATCGCCCATCTCAGACTCTCCCTTCGTCGCGCACCAAGGGACTTTCGCTTTTATGGGAAGGCCGGAAGGACTTTCTCGCCCGCCAGATCGCGCGCAACGACGATGACCTCGGAACACAAGCCAAACCGCTCGCCTTGGAGGACCTGACGCTGGGCTACCGCTTAGACGTGCGCGAAACGGGGACCGCCCAATGGAATTCTCTCCACCTTCGTGAGTCGTCCTACAGAATTCTCGACGCAACGGGCAAACGCACCCTCCTTAGATGGAAGCCGGAACCGATCGATCTCAAAAAGATCGACCCTACCGAACCCTATACCTGTGCAAGCGACGAAGGCTACACGACTCTCGGATCTGGCGTATCTCAGCTACCCGAAGACATGCAATTGAAGACTCACGAAACCCTCGTGACATGGAATGGGTGGCCGCTTTCTATCCCGCGCCCGAAGTTTGATTTCAATGAAAAGAGGTCGATGCGCCCGGGCGATGGTGCGCCGATCGTCCGCATCGAGCCCGCTTACTCACAACCGGCCAAAATTGCCGCCCCTCGCCTGCGTTTCGATCATCGTTACGACCTTCGCTTGCGCCACGTTGACCTGGTCGGCAACAGTCTCCCGCCCAACTGGTCAGCCGATGAACAATATGCGCTGCCTGACAATCTCTTCGACCGCCATGAGCCGTTGCGTGGACCTCAGGTCCTACTTGAGAAGCCATACAGCGGTACGACCAGCCCCGGAGAACAGGGCACCGTGATGGTCCTTCGGGATCGCGAGAACTGCGATGCTTCACGGCTATTAGCGCCGCCTCGTGAGCCTTTCTCTCTGGTTGAACTGCACGGAGCCTTCGATGGCCGCAACTTTCCCCCAGGCAGGTGGGCCTTCGCAAATGCTCAACTCCAGGACAATGGCGCTTTTCCCAGCTTAGCTGCCGCGTCTGCGAACCATTGGCTTCGTGATGGATTGCCCCAAGAAGGCTCTGCACAAAACGATCAGATTTATCTGCTGATGCGGGCGCCGGTACAACCCAACAACCCGTATTGGCCTGACCCGCTCGTGCGTTTCGTTCGCATTGAAAGCTACGAGCTCGATGAATCGTTAAAGTCCTACTCTCCTGCCGTCACCACGAAAGACCCTGGTACAGCTATCTACTTGCCGTTCTTTCCTTCCTCCGAGTGGCCACAGCCATCGCCGGTGCGCATCGTTCTTCGCCATGGCAATTCGTTGGACATCAAGCTAGATCCGGTGCCGCTCGCAGACATGACGCCCAGCAAGGTGCCGGCCATTCTTGTCGAACTTCCACCGGGGCAAACAGTATTGCTACAGATCACAAGTTCCTCCATGCCAACGGCAACCTCACCGTTCAATAGGGAGAGCGGCTCGGGAGGCTGTGGCTTGCCTTCGCTCCTTCGCTACAGAGTCACCCCTGAAGATGATCAAGCGACAGCGGCACCACCCCACGTCTTACCGGCCGGAGCAACGCTTAGCCTGTTCAACAATCTTCAACAGCTCAGCGCCAGGCTGAAGCAGAGGGTTGCCCCTGCGGCGCCCGCCTCAAATCCGACTCCCGCAGCAAATCCAACAGCAACGCCGCCAGCCCCTTTGGGTGGAGAGTTTCTCCTAGGAGACGCCGTTGCTGAGATCTTGGATTTGCACCAACAGCACCCGGCGGCATCCAACCCGACGACGCCCCCTGTCGGAGCGCCGCCGCCCAGTGTTGTACCGCCACCTCCTCCGGCAGCTCCGTCCCAGCACGCCACGGACACCTTCACGGCCATCATCGATATGATTCCCGCGGCTGTCTTTGTAGACGGCAGCTCTCACCAGACGACACCTCCAGTACGGATTACGCTTGTTCACGCTGTCAGCAAGCCGGTCGACCCGCCAAAATTCGAACCCGGCACCGCCGACAGCAACCCGGCCCACCCACCGAAATTCAAGCCCGCTCATTTTCCAGTAACGCGGCAACCGGGACAATCTGCTGCTGCAATGTCCGGACAAATTTCCGCGCATTGGCAGAGCACGAGCAAGATCACGGTCCACGCTACGTGGGTTGACAGCGTCGACGACCTGACACAGCCGGGACCGAAGGACCGTACAACTAGCGAGGTGGCCGGCGAGCTAACAAATGATGGCTCGCCAGCTACCCCATGGCGCAACATCAACAGCAACCTAGGAATGCACCAATTCCGAGATACGCGTGCCCATGTTGTGACGTATTCACTTTCGGCATTCACGCGTTTTCGCGAATTTTTCCCCGGTGACCCCAACAGCGACATCGATAAATTCTCGCGGCTAGGAGACCCCTGCCAGGTCACTGTCTGTAGTTCGGTACGACCACCGGCTCCGGCTATCCTATACGTCATCCCTGTCTTCTCTTGGAGAGAGTGCACGGTGAACGGCATGTCGCAGCGTGGGCGCACCATGGCGCTCAGGGTCTATCTTGCGCGTCCGTTCCGCGTCAGTGGCAACCGCGAAACAATTGGAGTGGTTTTCTACAAAGACTCTCCCAACCCGTCCTCCGCCGCTCAAAAACTGGTCTCTACTTGGGGCGGAGACCCCATCGTCAATAGCCCGCGTGGCATCGCCGATTATAAGATGAAGCCCACGGACTTCATCACCCAAGAAAATCCCTCCGAAGCGGCTGATCCGACTACAAAGAAGCGCAAACACTGGACTCCGCAAGACTTTTCGATGGACGAAGGCGGGACGGCAACGGTCCTTCCCTTCAACGTGGACTTTCATGACCAAAGAGGGCTCTGGTTCTGCGATCTTCCCCTGGCCACCAGCAAGGTGGCTTCGGCCTTCGTGCGTCTGGCTCTGGCGCGCTGGCAACCCGACTCGCTGCCTGACTGCTTAGCTTCTCAAGTCGTCATGGCGGACTTCATCCAGATTCGCTCCGACAGGTGGGTTTCCGTCTCGCGGACAGACCATCACCATATTTCGCTTGCAGTGACAGGCGTTTTCCCCAACGACGCCGCAAATCCTGTGCGCCTGACGTGCTCGGTGGAACAGGGATGGCATGGACTTACACGGGATATGCAATGGCGCCCTGTTTCCAAACTTAGTGCTTTCAAGCCAGGTACACCCGACGATCAGGGGCTTTCCACCTACACACGTGACCTGGAGCTGCCAGGGTCAATGTTGCTGCATGAATTCCGCATCCTGATCGAAGAGTCGGAATGGATGCTACCCGGTGAGTCGGATGGCATTCTCCGAGAGCCAAGCGCCAGTCCGAATTCACGGAGAACTTACATGCACTACGTCAACATCTGAGTGCACCCTTAGGGTGGGCCGATGAACTGCTTCGAAGGGTGTATTCTCATGCGTTTGTTTCCATCTTCAGCTCGACTAAACAGTCGTTAGGCACCTGTTCGCGATTTCTTTCAATAAAATTAGCCCCTACAGAACCGCAGCAGTCTTGAACTGAAATCAGACGATTGGCAAACAACTTAAGATTGAGGTCAGCATGTCCAACGTTTTTACGTCGTATTATGCTCTCTCGCCATATTGGGTTGATCTACTCGGATTGACCTACAACGCAGGTCGCCACAACGGCTATTCCCATTTGGCTGTCGACGATGAGACGAAGACTGTGCCACCCATGCTTTTTGATTACCGTGGCGGTGTCTATCTCGGAAGAGACCGTCAGGTCGCCGAGGCCTTGGTCGCTGCGTTGAAGTTCCAGCTTTACAACATGAAACAGGAAGACATAGATGAGTCGCTGTTTGAAGACACGTTCGTATCTCGAATCTATGGCGTATGTGGCTTCCAACTTCCAAAGTGCAGTCCGACTCACGCGAGCACATTCGAAATCGTGCCGAGCAAGTTGGAAAATGAGGACATATTCGTCATGGATTGGCAGTCAGCGCACCCGTGGCCTTGCGGCCTCTGGTTTCCGCTTGAAATTTTCGCAGAGCTCTATTTAGCTTCTCTTCGCGTAGCTTTGAAAAAAAACACTGATATGCCCGCGGGAGTGAAGGCAGCTGGCACCGGCTCCCGTTCATGGCCAACGCGCTGGCATGCCCTTTACATAGACCGTGGGACATTCTTTTCCGGTTACTACACAACTCCTCTCTATGTCCTCGAACAGGCGGCCCATCCCTCGAAATCGGATTCTGCGAAAAACATTGAAGGTCTAATATCCATGGGGTACACCGAGGCTGACGCCACGATTTTGCAGAAAAGCGACATCCTGGGAATTAAAGCGTGGATTCTGCAATTCCTGTCGGAACCACAATATCCCGGTGCATCGAACTACGATCTGAACGAACTGCCTCGAAATGAGTATCATCCCTATAATCCTCCCCAGTGGATCGCTCCTATCGAACCTGGTTCATTGTCTGGATTGGAACTCTGGTTGACTACTGAAACGCCCACCCCAGTCAGTGATGGCCACACGGGCTTGCTCTTAGACAAGAATTACTTCGCAGCATTTGAAGCTTGCTCCATCGCCCCCCACGGGTGGTACGGTTTTTCTCCGAACCCGGTCTTCCGCGATCAAACGAAAACCTGGTTGGCGGAACAAAAAATGTCCGGACGCGAACGAGTGCGGCACTATTCGATACCGATTATCGATGTGGACGAAGTCGCTGCCGCCGATCATGTGATCCAAAGTCTTGCTGAGGCGACCCACCGGCCCTTGTTCTTTCGCGGGCAGACCAAGCCCTACTGGGTCGCACGAGAAGCCGCCATTCGGCAGCTATTGTTTGGTGCGGACGAGACACGCGAGCCATCTTTGCAGACCGCGGATGCACGGGCGAAATTGAACTACGAAGATTTCCATCCCGTCCTCCAGTTTCTGCTGCAGGACCATATGTATGCCGTGAACGGGGAGGACAATCTGCTGTCGACTAACTATGCTTGGAAGCGGCTGGCGACGGGTGCGGCGAGTTCGTGGGATATCGGAGTTATGGCGATCGCACAACACTATGGAATCCCGACGCATGGCTTGGACATAACCGAATCCTGGAAGGTCGCACTCTGGTTTGCGACGAACAAATATTGCGCGACCGACGGTGCCAAGGCCTGGTATGAAGAGCTATCGGACCAGCACCGGCAAACCCCCAGGGAATCATGGCCAGTGATTTATGTGTTCTGCCCTCTCACCTCTACCCTGGAATCGTCGATCCGACACATCAATCCCCTCGGCCAACTGGGAGTGGATGCCCTGAGAGCCGCACGCCAAAAGGCACATTTTTTTACCGGAGGGCAGGGCGCGGGCACGAACCGCCTGGCTGAAGCTCTGATATGCATCCTGCGCCTCAAGCCGGGAAAATGGAGCAGCGGATTGACGTTCGCCGGACTGTTCCCGAATTCCACAGAAGATCATGTCTACGGTTACATGCTTGATCTCAAGAAGCGATACGCATCTGGGCCATACGCGAGCTTCTTTTCGAGGATTGTTGAATACATCTGTCAGCCGCGTTGAAGGCCGATACGATCGAGCTATCAGAGTCTTTTCGATGGGTACGCATTATTCTTCTTTGCATCTCGCAAATGCAGGACCTCATAAATACTTTGGCAATGTCGGAACTCGAACCAAGATTGGTCCTGCTATAGGCGTTTTTGCTTGGTAAGCCGGCTGCATGCTTGCCTTTGTGCCAAATCGCCACTGCGCGTTTCGAGCCTTCACGGGTCTGGAAACGTGCATTGTCCTGTTCTCGACAATTGAGAACGTCCGGGCGGATTTCTTTCGATAGGCCGACTTATCATCACTATAACCCTTGATGCAGGGTGATTGCACGCAAGTCGAGAACCTCCGTGAAAACTAAGATTGCAGCGATCATGAGCGATTCAGTCAATCGGAAGTCCATGAGGATGGATACCGGCGCCCTCTACGACTCTATGAAGAATCTCTCTGACGTCGGGATGCCCCAGCTCGTCAGCCATGATCGTCACAGACCGGTGGGATGGGTTGTTCCCGCCGCGGTCTACCTCGAGCCTGGTCTCACCCGTGTTCTCGCGCATGTCATGGAGCCCGAAACAGACGAGGACTTTGGGCAGATAAAGCAGCGATGGAAGAAGTTCATCGCCTCCACAATTCTTGGTGTACCTCAACAGTCCACAGACCGTCTGAAAGATCTTCTAGGTCCGGACGTGCTCACAGGCTCTGAGATCCCCTGGGATTCGGGAGCTCATGCTCTGCGAGCAGCAGGTCTCGCACAAAGAGCATTCCCGGAAATCTTCGAGCAGGCGGACAAGGACGGTCTCGTCGCATTCACGGCTCTCACGATGGTTCGACCAGGCGTATTCCAGATCGGAGCTTTGTGTGTTTGCACATCAATTCATGCGGCGCTCGGAAAGCCCCCTCAATCGCTTCAACGAAGAGCTCCTGGGGACACTCCACCGAATGGCGCAGGATGCAACCGTGAATGTGAGAGTGAGGCTCGACCCGGACATGGTGGGATTGGCCGATACGGCGACTCACACGATGGAGCTGGATTACTGGTATGGGCCGAAGTTCAATGAAGACCTCTCATCGCTTCAGACCGGAGTAACCGCGCACACGGCGGACGAACGTCAGCAGTTCTTCCATCGAATCTACCGCACCGAATTCTGGTGGCAACGAAGAACGAAAGAAACGAGCGCGGAGCTCATCCTTGAAGCCGAGGAGTTGCGCGACAGCGAAAGCGGTGCCGATCGGACGAAGCTACTTTGCCGTTACGTCCACAGCGTGATCGACGCCACCACGAACCGGATCGGACATCTCGACGGCTCGATACGCGCCTATACGCCGGAAGAGATGATCACCCGGCTCGATGTGGATCTCAAGCGCGCCGGCCGCCAGACGGAATACACAAAGCTTTGGCGTGTCGATGGCGCCATCGAGATCGGACGTTGGAAGAGCCTAATCCATAATCACTTCCGTGACAACGTTTTGGTTTCCGAATACTTCGGGAGCCAGAAGTCCGAAGCCGATGTCCGCGAGGAATTGGAAAAGACGGATGTGTTTCCGAAGGAGCTCAATCCCGACAGACGAGTTCCCTGGGCATGCGTTGACGCGAGATCGTTCCGCATGTCCGTGACGCATCTACCTGCTCTCCTAGAAAATATTGCGGAAGAACCCATCGCGTTTCCTTACGTATGGGCGAGAGGCGAAAAAGCGGAATATTCTCTCTTCGATTTGCGTACCCTGGAACTGATGAAGATTTTGGGGCGGGATGGCCGTCGCCTGATCTTTCCAGCCAACGCCCGCTTCATGGTTTTCGAAGACAACTATTTGCAGATGCCCATCGTGATGCATCGCACTCGAGAAGCACTCGACCAAACGATTCAGGCTTACCGGGAGCTCGCGTCCGAAGTGAAGAAGGAAGACCCTGCTTCTCCGCTTTTGATTAATCTCTCCCTTGCACTCCCCGAATACGCAATCTCGGTTTCGGTCTTTGGAAGATGCACCGAGGTGTTGGATTGGCTAAACCGGGATCAACCTTTTCCGCCTGCAGAATCCGTTGCGGACTGGGTCCGGGAAGCGGCGGAGAGTATCGCGTCATTCGAGGAGGGCGTAGATACTGCTTTGGAGTATGTCCATCCAGAGAATCTAAATCTATATCCGCGACGGAAGGTGGCGCCGCAACGCGCAGCCTCGACTGAAGGTGGTGAGGCCGCATTATCCGATTCGGCCGATTCACCAACTGCAACCGCGGACGGGAACGAGACCGGTCTGGAGACGCGGCGCGCGTTCAAGGTGGCTTCAACAACATGTTCGAATTGTGGCGACAGTTACCTCACTTGCCCATGCAGCTTTTTCTGTGGTGACGCGGCCACGCCCATACTTGAGCTCGGATTCGCGTTCAACTACTGGGCTACCACTGAAACAGTGAACCCGTAACCAAGTCCTAATCAGGAAGCCGGCGTTCCTTACCAGGCGTATTAAGCACCGATAAACTATGCCACCCGCCAGCAAATCAACTTGAACTATGATCGACTTTCAGTCAAAGAACGTCATGCTGTTCTTTGGAGGGAATATGGAGCCAAATCAGGGAATTTCGCTGCTTCGCGACGGCGACGAGTTGGAAACGGAAACATGGCCGCAACTTCAGCAATACTTGTCGAAATACGAGGTGGTTTGGCGGATGCATGTTGTTCCGCTCAGGGCTCCCGGGTCTATCTATTTGCGGCGTGGCATCGACCCCAATATAGAAACATTCGCGATGAACAACTACACAGCGTATGTAAACATGGCACGCGCTTGGAGGAAGATCGAGAGCAAGGCAGACGATTTCAAGTTTTCCGAAGAGATCTCGGCAAATCTCCAGCGGGCCGTTGCGGTGGCACTCAAGGCCGCCAAAGCTTTTTCCAACTTTTACCGCGGTTGCACCCGAAAAGAAGCCAGAATCAACACCGAGCGGCTCGATAGCGCGGAGACAACCGTAAAGGTGTACAGGAATCGTTTGCACCATCCTGTCTTGGCAACTCTGAAGGATGCGAACGAGATTCGCCTCATTCCCACGAGAGACAAAATAGATAAATACAACCCCTGGACAAAAGTGATGTTCGATCGGGATCTCTCAGACTTCGTGCCTGTCGAGGCTCAGTTGCGAGATGACTTCTTCCGAGTGTGTAGTTCGCTGCAGGACTTTTGGGCGCAGATTGAGAAACTCTCGGTGGAAATCTTGCACAATGCTGAGTATCAGGGGAGAACCGCGACCACGTTGTGGTCCGGGATGGATGTCAGATACCGAATAATCGATCAAGACTTTTCCTCAGTGGCGACCACTGCGGTTCGGACGTCTGCCTCTGGATCATTCAACGTTCCGGATGCGCCTTCGTCTGCATCGAATTTGCTTCCATCATGGTTCAAGTCCGGGAATTTGCCTGAATGAACCTCGACAGTATTTGATTATCGTGGGCGCCACTCAGTTGACGCCCATGGTCAACTCGCGAAATGAGAGTTGTTTACCTCGGAAGAACATAGGTAATGGGAAACGCTCTTGTAGTCAGTAATGATTCTCGATGAGTGCGAGATCGCCGATTCACTCAGCGAGGCCCACAACTACCCGAAGGGCGGCGTATTGGCTGTAAATATATGCTATAGATCGTGTTGTTGTCTGAACCAGCGTTTCGGCAACTTCCAACTTTCTCAAACATGCCCCAACTTTCTGAAGACGCACGCTTTGCTACAAATGACAAACTGATTGGGGACCTTGCATAACAAATGCGCTTGAGTCGAGAAGCGGCACGTTTCTGAATAGTCTCTCCCCGCCTGCACAGGGTCCACACAGTGTCCGAAGGACTGATTGACCGGAAAAAGGTGTCCCATTATTCCTAGTTGAAATCCAAAAACATTCATTTTGTGGAAACGTAAGTGTGCCTAACGTACGGTCTAGGGAGACGATTGCCTTAGAGATTTGATCCCCCCACCCCCTTCCGGCGCTCGTTCCGTTCGATGATGCACTGGCACGGCTTCACCCAGCGCTCTCCACCTAGTTCAACCACCACCTGTCGCGAGTTTCCACAAATCACGCAGTCGTGTGGTCGATCCATTCGCCGCGCTTCCTTCCGCACCATATCAATCAGGTCCCCTAGCTCAGGGATTCGTGGCTCGTATTCCCCGCGCTTTGACTTCGCCAGCCGCGTTAACACCAGCGCGATTGCCTCATCAGGAAATTCTTCGAGCGCCTTCGAGTACATCAGCAACTCAACACCTTCGAGCACCTGCCGCCTCGCCATTCCAAGCGCTGTCAACAGATCCACCGTTTTCGATTGCCGCTCTTGCCTGTTCGCGTGCTGCGAGAGCGCGTGAGGCGAGGGCACCAGCGCCATTTCCTGCCGAATATCCCGTATTGGTTCCATGTAGCCACTCTTTTTCATTGTCAAAGTACCTTGCTTGGTTGAACCACGTTGCTCCGTATGGCGTGAATTTTCCAGCATTGCCCGCTGGAGTCCCCGCAAACCGCACGACCGCCTCAAGAAGAAACACCAGGGCCGTTGCACAATCCATCGCAGGAAAGTCTTTGCCCGTTCCAAGGCGGACCACTGCCTTGCGAATAGCCTCAATCGCCTTTGCCTTGCCTACGTGTCGTGGATAAGCCGCATACACTCGCTCCACCTGGTCGGCGCTCATGGGGCCGTTGACAACAGCAACAGCGGTGAGCGCGAGAGTCTCTTGCTGTTCCTGTTCCTGTTGCTGTTCCTGATTCGCCATAACCTTACCCAAATGCTTTGCGGAAGGCTTTCCGGAAGTCTTCGACGGTTGCTTCAACAAAGCAAACGCCTCTGAAAATACTGGATTCATCGCCGCCAGCCCCGCAGCGATCCCAGCAACGCCCACCACTTTCAGCTCACATTCTGGTATCAGATCAAGCTCCGCCCACCAGGACTTGACGACGTTTGGGTTTGCCGGTTGGTTGTGCTTTATCGCGTTCGGAATCCATACGACACGGTGATGCCAGTCGGCTTTCGCCATGCCTTCCCGAAAGACTTCCTCAAAGGCTTTGTCAAAGGCATCCTGCGACCAGCCAAGCGCCTCCGCCAGCGCCGCTCTACCCGCTCGAAACAGTCCAGGAACAGAGGTGGTATGCGGCCCCGTCATCAGGTACAGCCATAGCCCTTGACCGCAAGACGGCATAGGCGACAGCTTGCGGAACTTCTCATCTCCCCAGGTCCGGACCTCCACTTTGCGATATCGACTCACCCGCGCAGCCTCCACTCTCGGATCACGCGGGCATGGTTTGATTTGCGTTTGGAGGGTTTCCAACCCGCCGCCTCCCACTCATCCCCACTGAAGATCGCCCCCTCCGCGTTGCCCAGTTCCGCCGCATCCTTCCCCACATCCGCCATGAATGAGTAAGCATCATCGGAGGTCGCCAGCCGATCCAGCCTAGATAACGCCGCCCTTCGCACGGCGTCACGCACAAAAGCTAAGAGATAGTCACGGCACTTCGCCGCCGCCCTCGACCGCCCAGCCTCCTTTGCGGACTCGTCAGCGGCCAAATCGAAAAGAGGTCCGTGAGCGCGCATTACTCTTCCTCCCCACGCCACCCACCGAGAATCCGCTTTGCTATCCAGCCGTCGACCTCAGACTCCACCCATGCCACAGCGCGTGCGCCCAGGCTGACAGGTTGCGGAAATTCGTTCCGGGCAACCTTTAGATATATGGTGCTGCGAGAGTAAGGTACTCGCTTCATTACTTCCGAAAGCCGTATCAGGTTCTCTGCCATCGTTATCCCTAAGGTTTGCTTTCGCTGGATGATGTAGCATTGCGTCTGCGGCGATCCTAATCGGGGGTCTTATCCCCCGTCTAGGGGGCACATAGGGGGATGCATGAAAAAAAAGATGACGGCGAAAACAATAACACTCGAAAAGCTGGACCGCCGGGTCTCGATCGGGAGTGGGACACTGTCAGAGGCGCAATTGAAGTTCTACTGCGACAGAATGGTAGAGCCGCCAACAGGCCCGGAACAAGCCACAGCTGCGCTGTACGGCACTAAGCAGCGGAACATCTCAGCGATGCCCATAGCAGTTAGCTATTACGCCAAGATTCCCCGTGTCCGGCAAATTGAGCAATCGGGCGAAGTTGTCTTTCAGAGCACCAGCGGACGATTTGTCGATGAAATATTCAGGGACGCGACGGAAGGCAACACCGATGTGGGTCGAATCGAGGGCTGGGCACATCGCCCCTGCGATGCATACAACGTACGAGACGAATTTCTAAAGGTAACGACGGAGCGGCAAGCGCTGGATTTTCTGCGCGAAAACGGCGAATTCCTGCCTTACGACCAGCAGATTTCATGGACCGATTTCAAACGCTGGCAAAGGTGCGCAGAGATGGTGATCGAGCGGGACACGTTGAGTTCGGCTAGCAAAGCCATATTTGCGGGTCGTCCTAAGAACGACACCGACCCCACAGATGAGCTCAAGCAATTGCTCCTCATGTTGACCGGCATCTATCCGCATACCTACTTCGGTGATTCCGCTCCGCCACCATCTCAGCACGACCTAGAGCAGCTTCGCCGCGTTACAGGAATAACTTCAGAGACGCCCCGCCAGGCCGCCGAAAAGTACCAGGAAACATTAGCCCAGATGAAGAAAGGTGCTGCAATTAGGCATCAGCGTCAGCAAGAGTTAGAGCATTGGTTTTACGCTCCTCCGCCTTCGGCGTACTCCATCGAATTCGTCCCCAAGAAGCCTAATCCAGACCTTGAGCGCAACATGCAACGCGGAGGTGCATTGCTCGACTACCTCATAGATCAAGAGGAATTACTGCCCGTTCTGGTTATCTATGCTCGCTGCGCGTTGGAAGCAATTGCTGCCGCCATCTATGCGGAGCGTGTGGCCGGTGTCCGGGTTGGGAAGTGTCCCGCTTGCGATAAGTTATTCGAGATAGAAGCGCATAAAGAGAAAACGTTCTGCAACCGCCAATGCCAAGACAAAATGAAAAAAGACAGGAGGCGCAAGAGGAAGACGCTTGTTCCGCCACCGGCCAAAGGATGATATGGAGGCGTGATCGATTGCGCGTTGTACCGTCTCTTCAGCCCATTCGCGATTTCGATATTGCCCCCAATATTTAAGTTCCGCTCAGATGTGTATTATTCCCCAGAAGCAAAATTTATGGTCGCCGAAAGGCGACAGGGAGACCTATGGCCTACGAAATATCCTTAACGATTCCAAAGGGGATCGAAGTCCTTCACAGCGATTTGGTGATTATTGCAAGACAAGATGGAGCATTGTTGGGCACTCTCACGATCAGTAAAGGAACCATCGATTGGCGACCCAAAAACAGAAGAGCTGGAAAGAAGGGTGAGACCCAGCTCACGTGGTCGCAGTTTGCAGACAGGATGCAATCGACGAAAACGGAATGAGGCGAAACGATGGCGGTCGCGCGACTACCACGTAGTTTCATCTCGTACAATCATTGCCGAGGTCGATTATGGCGAAATGGCAGAAGCTTACAAATAGTATCGGACGAAACTAGCCTCGGTTCTGTTTTGTCGGGCGACTCGGTGTTTACTATTCCATATTTCCAACGCCCCTATAAGTGGAAGCCGGAACGTCTGCAGCAGCTCGAAGGAGACATCTTGCAGTTGGTTGACGGTGCAGCTGACAACCACTTTCTCGGCGCAATCATCATTCATGGGAGATCGAGCAATCCCGCTGACCCGAGGGTCTACGAGGTAATTGACGGCCAACAGAGAATCACAACGGTCTATCTATATCTCTGCGCGATCGTGAGAACGCTCTGTAAGTGCGGTGAATATGACGAAGCGGTCAGCCTATTCCTCAAATATCTTGTGATAAACCGCCAAACAAGCCTCATTACCAACGCAAAGCTTCAGTCGGGCAAGGACGATCGAAAGCAACTCAATTTTGTAATGCAGGACCTTACGAAGGACGTGACGTTTGCTGGAAAGCTAACGCCCTTCGCTTTCAAGCCGCTCCCTGCGGCGGGAAGTGAAAAAGGTCGTCTTTCAAATAATTATCGAGCAATACTACGGTTTCTGGCCAGCCAGGTGAAATTGGAGTCGCTCGACCGTCTGCGGGCAATCTATACCGCACTTCTTGGTCAAGTTTCTGTGGTGCAAATCGACGTGTTTGACCCAATTAATGGGCCAAAAATTTTCGACAGCTTGAATTCGCGACAAGAACCGATGACTACCGGCGATTTGGTGAGGAACGAGATATTCTCTCGTGTGGCGTCTCATGCCTCTGCCGAGGTCGAAAGTCTGGATGAACAGCACTGGCAACCCTTTTACGAAAAGTTCAAGTCGACTCCGGAACATTCTTCATTTGATGATTACTTCTTCCCTTTCGGGTTGATAAAGGACCCGAATCTGAAAAAGTCGGACGTCTACGCTCATCTTCGCAATCTATGGAAAGACGAGAAAAGTCCCGCTGCGATCATCCAGGATTTGGCCACCTATCAGCAGGCCTTCCTTGATATCGAACGCGGGAACAATTTGGAAGATCTATCAAAGCCACTCTCGCAAGCGGTCGGGCGCATGTCGATCATTGCTCCGACGTCTACCTATCCTTTTCTCATGCGGTTGTTGAGAGGGCTCGCGTCGCTGGAAATTGCGGAGGTGGACGGCCTTAATGTACTTGGCCTCTTGGAGTCGTTCCTTGTTCGAAGAGCGATTTGCGGCCATGAACCAACCGGCCTGCACGCCGTTTTCAAAGGCTTGTGGGATGACTGCGGAGGCTCTCCCACGGCGGAAAAAGCTGAAGCAGGCATTCGAGCTCACAAAACGGTCGCCTGGCCTGCGACTGAGGAGGTCAAGGCATGTGCAATGACCCGTCAGCTCTACGGGTCGGGCATAACCAACTTTCTCTTGGTCGAATGGAACAGAAGCCTTGGTGGAGACGTTCCGGGCACAATTCCCTGGATTGAACATGTGCTTCCCGACACGATTTCGGACGGCTGGAAATTGCTATTTTCCGAAAAACAGCACGACGCTCTCAAAGATAGACTTGCGAATTTGCTCCCCCTGAGTCAACCAATGAATCAAGGATTGGGAAACACGGATTACCAATCTAAACGTAAGACATACGAGTTTGACTCGATGTATAAAGCGGCTCGCGAATTTGCAAAAGAGTTCTCAGTTTGGGGGCCGGATGAGATTGAGAGGCGCTCCAAAGACCTCAGCGAATGGGTTGCTGAAAGGTGGCCGAGCTAACCTAGGTCTCATTCCACCGTGACGCTTTGGTAGGTTTCTGGGTTGGTCTACGTCGCAGCCTCGGCGGACGGCTATGTGGTAGGCGGGAGCAGGAGGGGACTACTTCGAGGATGGGGGGAAGGAGCAAGCGGGTTTTGGGGATGTCGATGACGCGCTCGACCAGCTGGGATAATTGGGTGTCGCCTTCGATGGCGATCGCGATCACGCGGCCGGATCGGGCGATGATGACGTGCTCGATCAGCAGTGAACCTCGACCCGCCTCACGCTGGTGAGCTCAAATCCGCCTCAGACCAACGCACTCGATCTTGGGGCAACTATGGGGGCAACCTATTTTGTTTGACTCAGTAATATCTTTTGTTGTCAAACAGTTGAGGCCATTATTCGATAGACGCCGCCTCCACCAACCATTTTCAATGGTTACAGATCGACAATCACAATCGCGCAACGGACTAATCGACGCGACATCTTCAATGATCGCAACCATCCGAAAGCCACTTGAATTGCACCCCGCACGGTTGCGAGCAGTTCCAACTTTCTGAAGACCTTTCCGTCTGCGGACGAACATCCTGTACTTAGTACGGGAAAGCTAGATCCTCCATCTGACAGCGCCTTATCCGTTATCGATGGCACAAAAGATCGCGCAGAGCACAATCCTCTGAAACACAATCATCAAAAATTTCAGATAACGCTAAAGGTTACATCTTTGGTGTCGATAGACATAGTGAAGCCCCATACCGCCAGATGTGAGCAAATCTTTTGAAAGCGACAACTCACTGAAATTCAAAAACTGGGTAAAGGTTATGCAATTTGACAATTGCTAATGCCAAGTTTTCCTTTCCCACACCCTTGAGTTTCAATTCGCGAAGAGAAGAACACTTCTGCACGGTGTAGAGCGTACGCACCTCACAGGAGCGTTCCTTGAACTCACGTCTATCTACTCGTCTGTTGTCTCTCGTCTTGATCGCTCTTGGGGCTACTGCAACCCTTCACGCTACGCAGGCAGCTTTGATCGCCGACGCCAGCGTGAGCAGCGCGCGCTCATCGACTAACTTCGGTGGCCTATCCAATCTCTACATTGGCAATGGCAGCACGGCGTTCCTGCGATTCGATCTCGGCACGTTGCCCACGGGCACCACCGCCAGCCAGATCGCGCACGCTACCCTGACTGTCTTCGTCAATCGTGTCAACGCATCCGGATTGGTGACGCTCTCCCCCGTCACCGCCTCCTGGACCGAATCCGCCATCACCGACGAGACAATCCCCACGATCGGCCCGCCTTCAGGCACCTTCACAGCTTCGACGGCCGGGCAGTTCGTTACACTCGATGTCACCACCATTGTGCAGGGCTGGGTCACCACCCCGGCCACCGACTTCGGCTTCGCCCTGAACTCCACCAGCGCCAACCTTCTGCTCGATAGCAAGGAGAACGACGAGACCGGACACGCGGCCTCGCTGGATATCACCATCACCTCCGAGGGCGCCGCAGGTTCACAGGGCGTTCAAGGTCCACAAGGGATTCAGGGATCGGCGGGACTCATGGGACCGCAGGGTCTCGCTGGCTCCCTTGGCCTGATAGGCGCAACCGGCCCTGCAGGTGCAGCCGGAGCCACCGGAGCAACAGGCCCCATTGGAGCCACCGGAACAGCAGGTACTCCAGGAGTCGCAGGCGTGGTCGGGCCCACCGGAGTAACGGGTCCCATTGGAGCAACGGGTGCAGCAGGCGCTATCGGAGTCGCGGGTGCGATTGGACCCACCGGAGCAACAGGCCCCATCGGAGCCAACGGTGCGGCAGGCACCATCGGAGATACTGGAACAGCGGGTATTCCCGGAGTCGCAGGTACCGCTGGAGCCACTGGAGCAGCAGGTATACCCGGAGTCGCAGGTCCGGTCGGAGCGACCGGGGCAATAGGCACTATCGGACCTACTGGAGTAGCGGGCACACCCGGAGTCGCAGGTGCAGTTGGAGCTACCGGGGCAACAGGCGCTATCGGAGCCACTGGTACGGGAGGTATACCGGGAGTCGCAGGTGCGGTTGGAGCCACCGGAACTACCGGTGTCGCAGGAGCCATCGGACCCTTTGTCGGCGGCATCTACTCCAACTCCATCAACTATCCGGCCGGTTCCGTCGTCGACTATAGCCTCTCCACCTACCTCGCTGTCCAGACCAACGGTCCCTCCACCACCACCATTACCCCAGGATCCAACAGCGCCTACTGGGTCGCAACCACGGGCAGCGCATCCGGAAGCACCTCTCCGGCCAGCTATATCGATGTGTCCGAGACGGTCGCCTCCGCTACCGTCGCGATCGGAGCAGAGGTCTTTGCCGTTACGTCTGCTCCTTCTCCTCTTGTCGCCTCGAACTCCGGCTTTATCTTCAACAGCACCACCGGAACTGTGACCGTGGCCGCTGCCGGAACCTACACCTACGACTACGACGTCTCGGTCGACGAACCGGGAGTTCTGGCCCTGACGGACAATGGCATTTTTATCCCCGGCACGAGCTTCGGTCGGTCGACCGGCACAACACAGATCATTGGCCACGGCCAGATTGCGCTGAACGCCGGAGATGTGGTCGGGCTAATCAGCGACGGCTCAGCCGCAGCCCTGACCTTGTATGCCATCGCCACCTTCCAGAACATTGCCGCCTTCAGCCTCGTCGCCAACACCGCCGGAACCTCGGGCGCAACCGGACCTCAGGGGCCGCAAGGCGTTCCCGGAGTCAATGGCCTCACGGGCGCAATCGGTACTGGAACAGTCGGCTCGATTGCAGTGGGTACGGTTACCACCTCGGGATCTACCGGCACAGTCGGCATCGGCGGCACCGCAACCACCCCAACGATCAACATCAACTTCCCAGCCAGCAGCGGTAGCAGCGCCGGCTTCGTCTGGACGACCTCGTTCCAGGCTTCCACCGATCGAGGACCGGATAACATCAATCCCCTCACCGGTGCCGTCGGCATCGTACCCACATCTGAGACCCAGCTACCCGAATTCGCATTCGCCCCAGTGGCATGTACCGCCACCAGCCTCCAGGTCTATGCGGCCGAAGTTGGTCTTCCATTCCCTCCGGACCAAATCATTGTGACGGCGCAAGACAATGGGACCAATACCTCGATGTCTTGTCAACTAGAGCCCAGTCTGCCGGGATTCCTCCCCGCATCTAGTTGCATTTCCACAAACACGTTCAGCGTCAACGCGGGGGACGAGATTCAATATTCATTGACTCAGTTCTTTCCCCCAACGCTCGGCACGTTCGCCCAAGTAGGCACGACGCTGACTTGCCAGATTCAGTAACGCTATCGAGTCCCCATGCATAAGCGCAGAACCGGCAATACAGAACGCTACCCCGAAAGGAAGCAGACGATGATCACAGCGCGAGCATCAGTCATTTCTGCAACCGTCGCATCCATCCATCCGGCAAAACCAGGGAGAAGCGAGGGTTTTCCCCCTGCCCTCTCCCTCGCCATAGCAACGGCTCTTCTCTTTGCCCTCTCCATTTCGTTGCAGGCGCAAGGAATTCTAACGGTTGATCCAACTCGCACGGCCAAGACCACTGCCGGAACCGGCGCCGTAGGCTATGCGGACAACACTGACCCGGCAACCGCGGCCACCTTGGCCAACCCCGCAGCCGTAGCCTACGATGCAACCGGAAATTTATATCTCGCCGACGCCAACAACGACGTCATCCGAGAGATCTCAACCACCGGCATCATCATCACCCTCGCCGGAACCGGTATCGAAGGCTATTCCGGCGACGGAGCCGCAGCCACCTCCGCGCAGCTCGACACGCCCACCGGAGTTGCCGTCGACTCTAGCGGCAACGTCTACATCGCCGACTCACACAACCACCGCATTCGTGAGATAAGCAACGGCATTATCACCACCATCGCCGGAACCGGAACTCCCGGCTTCTCCGGCGACAACGCGGCCGCGACCGCCGCTCAACTCTCGCTTCCCGGCGGCGTAGCAGTCGACAAAAGCGGCAACGTCTATATCGCCGACACCAACAACCACCGCATCCGCGAGATAACCAACGGCATCATCACCACCATCGCAGGCGATGGCGAGGAACTCTACGCAGGCGACAAAGCAGCCGCCAAGGCAGCTGCGCTCGACTCCCCCACCAGCGTTGCGGTCGATTCGAGCGACAATGTCTACATCGCCGATCGCCTCAACCAGCGCATCCGCCAGGTCAGCAACGGCATCATCACCACCATCGCCGGCACCAGTACGGCGGGCTTCTCGGGAAGCTTCTCCGGCGACGGCGCGCCGGCCTCCGCCGCTACCCTCGCCAAGCCGAGTGGCGTCAGCGTTGACGCAGCCAGCAACGTCTACATCGCCGACACCGACAACCAGCGTATCCGCGAAGTGGGCGGCGGCGCGATTGCCACCCGCGTGATTGCCACCATCGAAGGCTCCGGCTCGCAAGACTACGGCGGAGACGCAGGCCTCTCAACCGCAGCCAACCTCAACTCCCCGCGGTCGGTCGCCCCTGACGCCTACGGCAACCTCTCCATCGCCGACAGGCTCAACCAGCGCATACGCTCCGGCATGCTTCCAATCCTGACTTTCCCGAGCGAGGACGTCGGCCTCCCCAGCCCAACTCAGTCAGTAACTTTGACCAACACTGGCACGAAATCCATCACCGTCTCGGCAATCACCCTCGTCACCAACTTCACCCTGGCGACCGGCGGCAGTTGCTCCGCTCTGCCCATAACGCTCTCCGCGGGTGGAAGCTGCACGGAAAACATTGAATTTCTTCCCATAGCTGCGGGTTCTGCAGGGGGGGCAATCATCTTCAACGGCACAGGTGTCGTGCCGCAAACCATCTTACTCACAGGTACCGCAACCCAGGCACCGACCACCGTCGCACTGACCGCAAACGTAAACCCGGCGCTCGCTGGCCAACCTATCACCTACACTGCCGTAGTAAACCCAATCGGACTTGGAACGCCAACGGGAACAGTCGCCTTCGATGCAGGGGCCATCGCCTTCAACACTCAGGCGCTCGCTCCTGGAAGTGCAACAACTCTATCCGGTGCCCACGTGCGACCCACAGGGATGTCCATCATCCTCGCCGTCTATTCCGGCGATCCGAAGTTTACCGGCAGCACCTCGACCATGCTGGCCCAGGTCGTTGAGGACTTTAGCATCAACCTTACACAGCAGCCGACGAACCCAGCAGGCTCTACCGGCCAAACCGTCGTTCCCGGCAACGCCGCCACCTTCGACGCTATCCTGACACCGCTGGTAGGCCCCTTCAATTTTCCTATCACGCTGAGCGCTACAGGATTGCCACCGGGAGCAACCGTCACCTTCTCGCCACAGACGGCCACCCCTGGTGCCGCTGCCACGCTCCTCACCATGACCGTGCAAACCGCGGTCAATCAAGGTTTGAACCATCTTAAAGGAACCTTCGGCGGCGGGACCGTGGCGATCGCTCTATTACTGCTGCCTTTCAAGCGTCGCTTGCCGTGGCGTATGCGGCAGAGGAAGATGCCCCGCCCCATCAAGCTGACAGTTGCGTTGCTGGCATGCGCGGCCACCCTTGGCAGTATCACGGGATGCGGAACCCGCACCGCCATTTTCCCCAGGCGTCAGCACAACTACACCGTCCTGATCACAGCCACCGCTCTAGGATCCGGAGGGTATTCCCTGCAACACACCGTGAACGTCACGTTGTCGGTGCAATAAAGATTTGACAAGCGTTGTTACGCCAACCGATCGGATCAGTTTGAGTTTCATCCTTCGAAATGGCCCGGTCCCCGATCAGCTTTCACCAGACGCGAAGGAAGGCCCAGGACGACAAATACCCATTTTGCGTGGGACGCTATCAGAACTGGAAATACAGAAACGTCGAACCAGCCGTCGAGTAAAACATGCTGATCATGAAGGCCGTACTAATGGCCGCCCACCAGGGGAGGTTCGGACGCCAGCGAATGTGCGGCAGGATCGACCAATTGGGTGAGTCGTTCTTCTGCTCTTCGCCAAGCAGCTCCTGCGTGTTCGGCATCAGCCAGATAACCGCGTACAACCACACAAGGATGAGGATCTGGGTTGTATGGCCGGTCAAGTGATCGAATCCGCTTCGCCCTGTCATGCTGGAGAGTACCGACAGTGCGGCGTGCACCGAGTTAGCCCGAAAGAAGACTTCTGCAACAACAACTGCGAGGTAGGTGATGCCGATGCTTACCGGCCGGACTAGGGGCTTCTGCAGCTTACTATCGTTTGGCACGAAGATACGCCAGGCGTGGGCGATCACCAGGTACGTCCCATGCAGCAGACCAAAGACCAGAAATTGCCTGCCCGCCCCGTGCCACACTCCGGCAAGAAACATCGTAAGCATCATTGGCCACGCCACCATATGCAAAAACCCTTCAGGCGTCGCCGTTGCCTTCTTTGATATCTTCTTGCCCGCGTTCAATCGGCTTCGGCTGACGCGTAGTTGTATCGGAGCGTAGATGTAATCCATGATGTAGTGGGTGAGCGTCATGTGCCAGCGTTGCCAGAAGTCGATGATATTCGACGCCTTGTAGGGTGAGTTGAAATTGAGCGGGAAGCGGATGGAGAACATCCTCGCGAGGCCGACCGCCATGTCGGAGTATCCGGAGAAATCGAAGTAGAGCTGCAGCGAGTACGTCAACGCTCCAATCCACGCGTTGACCATTCCTGTGTGCGTGTCCGCGAAGACAGCGTCTGCGATCGGCGAGATTCGATCGGCCACCATCACCTTTTTGAACATCCCCATGGTGAACCAGGTCAAGCCGAGGGCGACGTCGTTACGGTCGAGCTGATAGCGCCGCTCCTGCCGGAATTGCGGCATCATCTCATTGTGGTTCAGGATGGGACCGGCAATCAGGTGAGGAAAGAAGGTCACGAAGAGCGAGTAGCTGAGCAACGGCTCTGGTTCGGCGGCGCCCTGCTTGAGATCGACTAGGTAAGCAATCTGGGTAAAGGTGAAGAAGGAGATGCCCAGTGGGAGAATGACCGATCCAAAATCGTGGTTCAACAGGCCGTGTCCGCTAAAAAAACCCAACACCGGGAAGAGGTATTTGAAGTAGCAGAGCGCAGCAAGATTCGACGCGATGCCGAAGACGAGCCAGCCAGTAGCCGCGCGATTGCTCGCCCTGAAACGCACAATCATGCGAGTGATCGCGAAGTTGAAAAAGATCGAACCGACCAGCAGCAAAAGGTAAACCCTGCTCCAGTGGGCGTAGAAGGCGAACGACATGAAAGCAAGAAAGCCGATTGCACCGCGCCTGCCGAGCCGACCAAAGATTTGGAAGCCCAGCAGACTGAGGGGTAGGAAGCACAAATAGAAAACGGGGCTGCTGAAAGTCATTTGCCGATTGGTCCTCGGAGAACGGGCGAAGGGGTATTCAGCCTTTTTGCATCGTACTGGTGCATGAGTTCGAGGATCTGGTTGGCCGCCGCCGTAGATATATAGGCCGAGCCCACGGGGCTGAAGTGCACATCCGTCATATTGAAATAGGGCATGGGAAGCGCAATCAGGGCATTGTCATGCAATCCATCCAGTTGTTTTCGATAGAGACCTTCGTACGGGTTGCAATTTGAAATCGGGGAGACATTGATAATCACTTGAGTTCCCTCGACTGCATATTGTTTTCGGGTTTCGGCAACGTCTACAGCATTTCGCTCGACCACTGCGCCGGGAGCTAGCGCACTGTAGTCGCAGTTGATCTCGGGCGGCAATGGAAACGGCCAGATGCCGTCTCGATCCGCGCGCTGCTTCCTGGTGTCGATGTCAGCTCTACGGGTCCAGGGCAAGAGTTGCTTCCATTGGTTTTCCAAGATGTTCTCGGCCGCCCAGAACACAAAGTTCACGACCCAGCTGGGGCGCCGTCGAAATCCATGGAGCATCTCTCGACCGTGGTCATACTGAAGCGCGTAAATCATGCCCTCCGTTGAGAACGCGGTGAATGGTTTCTTGTCGGGTAGAAATGAGGGGGCGCCGAGCATCATCAAAATGAATCGTGGCCGCTTGTTTCTTTGCAAATACGCGTCCAATGGAAATCGAAAGCCCACCACATCCTCTACCCCGCGCGCTTCGGCGATATTGCAGGTCTTCAACCCGGTAATCTTTGCAATCAGTTGAGGGTCAAGCCCGGTAAGAGCGGATGAATCTCCATATACAACGACGTCACAGTCCGCATGCATGAGCCGCATTCCATAGCCGGCCTGGTAGATACCGGGATACCCGTCGTGGGTGAGAAACCAGGGCCGCGCCATAACGGAGAGCAAACCCGCCAACGCGCCAAGCTGCACACAGACAAAGAGAGCTGCATACCAGAGCGGAGCCTGTTTGCCGGCAACCAGCTCGGGCTCGACCGGCTCCATGCTGTGTGGAATCTCACTCAGGGTGGGCATCTAGCTCCGGGGGAGAAGGCTGTATGGTCAACGCCTCTTCAGCGCAAGGTATCAAGGCTTTCGTTTTAGCTGGCAATCCAATTATATAAGCGCGGTCTGTCGTCGTCACAAGGCGATGGCGACAGACCGCTTGCGATCAGCTGAGATCTAAGTCTAGTAGGCTAGGGGGTGACCTTCGGCGTGCGATAAAATGATCTTGAGCCGCCACCATGAACCTCGACCAATACGCTGTCGACGAACTGTTCCGGAAGCGCCTGGGCCTGCGTCGTCAACTATCCGCGGTGGAAGGATTGCAGCCACTCCGGATCGCCGTGCTCGGCGGAACGACGACGAATGAGGTAGTCGACCTGCTCGAGTTGTTCCTACTGGAATCCGGCTTCAAGCCTGTATTCCACCAATCGGAGTACGGGCGCTTTTACGAGGATGCCGTGCAGGATCCGGCCGATCTGATCGCGTTCAAGCCAGACATTGTTTATCTCCACACCTCCTGTCTGAATGTGCAGTCTGTGCCTCCCGTGAGCTGTTCGGAAGAGGAGTTTGATGGGTACGTCGCGGCAGAGGCAAAACGGTATCAGCAAATATGGAAGTCGATCGAGCAAAACGTTGCCGCACAGATTATTCAGAACAACTTCGAGACACCTCCCTACGCGATCCTGGGAAACTTTGATGCCGTGTCGAGTGGCGGCGCGGTGCGCTACTTCATGGCACTCAACGTGGAGTTTGCACGGTCCGCTGCGGCGGATTCGCGGCTTCTGCTGCAGGACATCCATAGCCTCTCGGCACGCATGGGGACAGAACAGTGGTTCGATTGGGACCGCTATTTCAGCTACAAGATTCTCACCACGACCGAGGCTAGTGTCGCCATCGCTCGCTCGCTAACCTCGCTGGTGCGCGCGGTTTACGGTAAGAGCCGCAAGGTGCTGGTGCTCGACCTAGACAACACGTTGTGGGGTGGCGTAATCGGAGACGATGGCGTTGACAAAATTCAGATCGGGCGCGAGACGCCGGTGGCCGAGGCCTACACAGCGTTCCAGGAGTACTGCCTCTCGCTGCAGCGGCGCGGCGTGCTGCTTGCCGTGTGCTCGAAGAACGACGAGGACGTGGCCAAATCAGGATTCGAGCACCCGAGTTCGGTGCTGAAGCTCGAACACATCTCCTGCTTCAAGGCGAACTGGGAGCCGAAGCACGAGAACATTCTCGCGATTGCCAAGGAGCTCAGCCTCGGGACAGACAGCTTCGTCTTCGTAGACGATAATCCGGCCGAGCGCGCCATCGTCGCCGCACAGATCGGGGGCATTGCCGTGCCTGACGTGGGAGCGGAGGTGTCGCGCTACGCTGCCATCATCGATGCAGGCAGGTACTTTGAGCCAATCTCGATGTCAAAGGAAGACTTGTCGCGCTCGGCGCTCTATGAGGCGAATGCGGCGCGAGCCTTGTCGGAGGCGCAGTTTGCGAACTACGGCGAATACCTGGATTCGCTGCAGATGCAGGCGGAGATTGCTGAGTTCAAGCCGGTTTATTTAGAACGCATTGCGCAATTGACCAACAAGACAAACCAGTTCAACCTGACAACTCGCCGCTACACGCAGACCGAAATAGATGCGATCTCGGCAGACCCCAACTACATCGGGATCTATGGACGGCTGCTCGATCGCTTCGGAGACAACGGCCTGGTGTCCATCGTGCTCGGTCGCAAGAAAGGCGACGAACTGGAGCTCGACCTTTGGCTGATGAGCTGCCGCGTTCTCAAGCGGGATATGGAGCAGGCGATGCTCGACGTCCTCGTCGACCGCGCCAGGGCCGCGAACATTCGTACACTGAGGGGATTCTACCTCCCGACCAAAAAGAACGGAATGGTCGCGGACCACTATGAGAAGCTAGGATTTGAGCCGGTTTCGCTCGACCCCGAAACCAACGCGTCGGCCTGGTCGCTCGACGTTTCCTCTTACGCCGCACACAACCGGCACATCCACATTCTGGAGCTTGTACATGGCTGATATTACGAAGAACGGCGATGAGATCCTTGCCGAGTTGCAGGAAATCTTCCGCGACATTCTCGATCAACCTAATCTCATTCTGACGCGCGCCTCCAACGCCAGTAACGTAGAGGATTGGGACTCTCTCGCGCACATCAATCTGTTGACGACAATCGAGAAGCAGTTCAAGATCAAATTCGCGCTCAATGAGATTCAGGAACTGAAAGATGTCGGCGACATGATCGAGCTAATCCAGAGAAAATTGGCCGCGAAATGAACGAGTATCGTCTGGGAGACGTCACGGTCGGCATGAAGCATGAGTTCGACGCTACGCTCACCGCGGAAGATGCGGCGGCGTTTGCGAGGATCTCGGGCGACGTGAACCCCTTGCATGTAGATGAAACGTATGCCAAAGGCGCGGGATTTGCGTCGCCCGTGCTCTTTGGAATGCTGACGTCTTCCCTGTATTCACAGTTGGTGGGTGTCTATCTTCCAGGCAAGTACGTTTTGCTGCATGGGATAGACATTGACTTCAATTCGCCGTGCCATGCGGGTGACCCGTTGCATGTGGCGGGCGAGGTGGTCTTCGTGAGCGAAGCCATGAAGCGCGTCGAGATCAAGGCTACGATCCGCCGAGGCGATCGCAAACTAGTCTCGAAAGCAACCATACGAGTGGGTTTTCATGTCAACTGATATAGCTCAAACGATTCTCATCACCGGCGCATCGTCGGACATCGGGTGCGCGCTAATCCGCAGTCTGCTCAGCCGCGCAAATCCCCCGGTAGTTCTGGCGCACTCGCACCGCTCCGGCGAGAAGCTGCGCTCGCTGAAGGCTGAGTTCGGTAAAAGCCTCAGACTGTATGAAGCGGACTTCACGCAAAGCACCTCGGTATCGGCGATGGCGGACCTCATCGTCAGCGAGGTCGGAACCCCGTCAGCGATGGTACATTTGCCGGCCCTGCGTCCTTCACCAGAGCGCTTCACCAAGTTTAACTGGGAGCGCTTCGAGGCCGATCTTGCAGTGCAGTTGCAGTCGGCCGTGATCCTGCTGCAACGGTTCCTTCCGAAGATGGCAAAGATGCCGGGCGCGAGAGTAGTTTTTATCCTGTCGAGCTACGTGCATGGAGTGGCGCCCAAATATATGACGATGTACACCACGGTCAAGTATGCGCAACTGGGGCTTATGCGATCGCTAGCTTCGGAGTATGACTCGACGCACGTACGGATCAACGCTATTTCTCCAAGCATGGTTGAAACGCAGTTCCTGTCTGACCTTCCGGAGGTGGCTGTCCAAATGCAAGCGGCTTCGAATCCTCAAAAACGGAACGCGGCGCCTTCTGATCTGTTGGGAGCAATTGAACTACTTCTTTCTCCCGCGTCGGACTATATACAAGGAATAACGATACCGATCACCGCAGGAACGCATGTTTATTAATTCCAGAAATACGTATATTTCAAATGCTGAAAGAATCTCCCTCGCAGCTCTACGCGACTCTATATTCCCAAGAGTTTATCTCTTCGCAACTGTCGGCAATGCAACGGTAGCTTTGTCCTGCTGTCCATCAGCCGCATGCCGGGGTTGGCAATTCGGGCACCAGTAAGTGGAGCGCGCCTGTTCGCCCTGTTTGCGCATCAGGATGCTGGCGCCGCAGCGGCGGCATTCCTTCCCCTGGCGTCCGTAAACCCACAACCGGTCACTTGAATCCATGAAGTGTGTCGTCCGACGGTTCCCGGCATAGGTGACAATTTCGTTGCCAGAACCATCGAGCACGTTAGCTTTCATAAATTTGTGTGAGGCGTCAATCATCGCCAGCATTTCGCGTTCGGTGATGCTGCTCATCGGACGAAAAGGGTTTACACCGGCAGCAAAGGCGGCTTCGCTCTTGTACACATTGCCAAGACCTGCGAGTACCCTTTGATTGAGCAGCACCACGGCGATCTCGTCCGCGGGATGGGAAGCAGCGCGTTGAAGCAGTACCTGAACGCCCGCTTCGATGGAGAACTCGTCAGCCAACACATCCGGGCCGAGTCTGGGGATCTGCGAGTTGCGTTCAAGTGAGCGAGCCGTATGAAACTCGGCAATTGGGACATTGAACGCAACGGCCTGATAGTCGCCGCAGCTGATGGCCACGCGCATCCGGTTCTTTGGCTGCCACCACTTCTCGCCGGTCCTATAGATGTGCCACGTACCGTTCATGAGCATGTGCGTGACGAGAATTAAGTCGCCCGACAAGAAGATGAGGCACCATTTGCCACGAGCTTCCACCTTCTCGACGGTGCGGCCAACCAACGGCGAGTCATCGTTGACGCGCGCAAGTTTCGCCAAACCCGTTTCAAACGCGGTGACGACCTTGCTGCCAAGAGCTCTCTGAAGAGCGCGGGCCGCCCGGTAAATCGTGTCGCCTTCAGGCATCCGGCCTCGCTTCTGCGGCGCGACCTGGAAGCGAAGGCAGATTGCGCCGCACGTTAAAACCGAGTGGAGCTGCCTGGAAGCCTGCATCGAGCAGGAAGCGGGCAAGCGGATGCTCGGCGACAGGAACGCCGTTTACCTGGGTAATCAACATGCTGGTGCGTCCGCGGCCTTCGGGGTTATCTCCACGTTGAACATGCTGCACAAGGAACTCGGCGAGTGCTCGCGCCGTCTGCGAACGCTGAGGTTCTTCTTCGGGCAGCAAGACTTGTAGGTTTGGATTCCCACGCCGGATATATGCCGCGAGAGCACCATCGACGAGAGCGACGCGCGCGCCGACGCTGCGCGTAAGCGACGAACCTTCTTCAGGCGCCGTCGGCCAGCGCAGCAGCGACCCATACGGGTTCGCCGGATCCGTCGCGGCCAGCATCACCACTTCGCTCTGCTCCTGCTGCGTGATCCGCAGCGAGCGCAGCAGATCGACAGCCGCAGGCATCGCAAACTGCGTCGCCCCAAGAGCGGCCGCAAAGTACCCCCGACGAACCCGGCCACTCTCTTCCAATGCCTTCAGTACGTCGTACA
Organism: Granulicella sp. L46; assembly: GCF_009765785.1. Taxonomy (GTDB): domain Bacteria; phylum Acidobacteriota; class Terriglobia; order Terriglobales; family Acidobacteriaceae; genus Granulicella. Next base: position 187,358 of record NZ_LMUT01000016.1, on the reverse strand, counting down.
CCGCAGAAAATCCGCCGGGAAGATTCTCCGCATGCGCCGTCTCACGAAACACAACGCCGTACCGCGTCAGCAACTGTTGCGCAATCGCATGACTCCACGCAGTCTGCCCGGCTGGGGTATCGCGCGTGGTATCGAAGGCCACGACATTCAAGCTCCACCGGCCCTGTCCTGTCGGTGGCGTTGTGCGGCGGCTGCGAAAGCTGCTCTGATTGTGTACCCGTCGCGCAGGCCTTGCATTGTGCCCCGTACCCGCCGGCTTCTCGCAGTAGGCGCGCAACGCGTGCAGCGCGTCGTTGGTAAGCAAGCCCCGCCACACCAATGACCAGAGAGCCTCCAGCGTCTCGCCCGGATATCCGCCGCCGATACCATCGTGCAGCGGTTGAAAGAACGAGGCTCCGTTGCGTTGCAAATACGCAACGATCGTCTGCTCCCGCTCGCTCAGAGGCTCTTCGCTCCCGCCTGGTTTCATCGGCCAAAGCAACGGTAGCTTTTCGGCCAGGTAGAGCCCTACCCTCCCATCGCGCTCCCCCAGCGGATCCAAACCAACCCAGACCACTTCGCCAGCGGCAATCAATGTATCAAGATCGGCAGATTTATACTCCACGATGCGTGCGGGCAGGATCTCTCTCTCAAGTAGGCTCGCAGGAAGCGGCGCGCCCTGTAGGTTTTCGATAACGTCCAGCAACGCGTCCAGTCCGCGACGAGGCTGCATGACTCCCTGCCAGCGCGTAAATAGTCGCGCCAGGGTGCGCTGCTCGACCGGCTCGACTTCTTTGCGCAGCTTCGCGAGGGACTTGCGGCGGACGGAGCGCAGCACCTCGGCGTCAATCCATTCGCGATTGACGCCGCCAGGACGAAATCCACCTTCTGCAACGCGGCCCATGCCGACGAGACGCTGTAACGTGGCTTCCACAGAAGCCTTTGGAAGCGAATATCGCTGAGCGAGATCATTCGTGGTGAACGGACCGTGCGTGCGGGCATAACGACGAACTATATCGAGCAATGCATCGGGAGCGGGTTCGAGAAATGCCGTAGGAAGGCCAGGCGGGAGCGGAACGCCAAGCGCATCTCGCACGCGTGCTGCGTCTTCGACGGCCATCACCCGCTTTTCGCCCGCGACCATCAACTCCAGCGCTCGACGGGCTTTGATAAGTCGGTCGACGCTGGCGGCTACGTCCTTGCTTGTGCTGCGTATTGCGATTTCTGCGCGCGTCATATTCCCAAGCCGCAGCAGGAGATCGTGTACGCCATCCATCGACCGCGCCTTGTAGGCATCGACGACGCACTGCAGTTGCTCTTCAACTTCCTCGATGGCGCCGACGTCGAGTAGCTCACGCAAGTCGGCATCCCCGAGCAGCTCACGCAGCTGTTCTTGGTCGATACTCAGAGCTTGCGCGCGGCGTTCGGCGAGGGGCGCATCGCCGTCATAGATGTAGTTCGCCACATAGCTAAAGAGCAGCGACGCGGCGAAGGGTGACGGGGTTCGGGAGTCAGTGACATGAACGCGGATGGAACGGCTGGCGATGGCACGAAGTGTTTCCATCAGAGCAGGCATGTCGAAAACATCGCGGAGACACTCGCGATAGGCCTCAAGCAATATGGGAAAGCTGGCATAGCGCGAAGCGACGCTCAGCAGATCGTAGGCACGCTTGCGCTGCTGCCACAGCGGCGTGCGGCCGTCGGCGCGTCGGCGCGGCAGAAGTAACGCGCGGGAGGCGGCTTCGCGAAATTTCGCCGCAAATAGCGCCGTAGAACCCAGTTGCTGCATGACGAGCTGTGCGGCCTCTTCCGAACCCATCAGCAGGGAGTCGATCTCCGGTGGCGCGTCGGTTTCGGGAAAGCGAAGAACGAATCCATCTTCGCTCCACATCGTTTCGACGTCGAACCCGGCAACCTTCAGCCTGGCAGTTGCAGCCATCGCCCAGGGCGCGTGGATGCGGCTGCCGAGCGGCGTAAGAACGCACACTCGCCAATCGCCAAGCTCGTCGCGCACGCGTTCGATTACGATCGTGCGATCATCCGGCACTTCGGTAGTCGCCAGTTCCTGGTCGACAAGAAAGCGCAACACATTCTCTGCAGCCTGCGGATCGAGATCGTGGTCCCTAGTGAGTTTTGCGATCGCGGCGCTCCGAGGCATCCCGCGCAGTTCGCGCATGAGCGCGCCGATGCGGCGGCCGAACTCAATCGGCCTGCCTGGCCGGTCTCCATGCCAGAACGGCATCTTTCCGGGCTCGCCGGGTGCGGGGCTTACAAGCATGCGGTCGTGCGTGATCTCGTCGATCCGCCAGGTTGATGCGCCGAGCACGAAGGTCTCGCCGGCGCGCGCTTCGAAGACCATCTCTTCGTCCAGCTCGCCTACACGCAGTGGCTTGCTGGATCCGCTCAGAAACACGCCATACAGGCCGCGATCCGGAATCGTCCCGCCGTTCAGGATAGCGATGCGCTTCACACCTTGGCGCGGCGTAATCCAATTGCGCGTGCGGTCCCATGTGACACGCGGACGTAGTTCGGCGAACTCGTCAGAGGGATAGCGGCCAGCAAGCATGTCCAACACGCCATCAAATACCGCAACGCTCAATCCCGCGAAGGGAGCGGCACTGCGCACGAGTCCGAGGAGAGCCTCGTAGGAAATTCCAGGCGCTTCTTCTTCCTCGCTTGCCTTGCGTTTGCGGCGACGTTCGACCTCAGCTGCGGGAAGCGGGGGCTGCGCGATGACGGCAACCATCTGCTGCGCCAGTACGTCGAGCGGATTACGTAAAAAACGCGTCGACTCCACGTGGCCTTCGTGCATCGCCTGCGTGACTGCGGCGCAGGCCACCAGGTCCGCGCGATACTTCGGAAAGATGATGCCTGTTGACGGCGCGCCCACCTGGTGACCCGCGCGTCCGATGCGCTGCATGCCGCTGGCGACACTCGGCGGCGCCTCAATCTGGACAACCAGATCTACCGCGCCCATATCGATACCAAGCTCGAGCGACGACGTACAAACGAGTGCCTTGATCTTGCCTGCCTTCAGCATCTCCTCGATTTCACTGCGCTGCGCCGCTGCCAGCGATCCATGATGCGCCCGTGCAATGGGCTCGCCGGCAAGCTCGTTCAATGCGCCGGCAAGCCGCTCAGCCACACGACGCGCATTCACAAAGATCAATGTCGAGGTCCGCCCGCGAACGATCTCGAGTAGACGTGGATGGATGCTCTGCCAGATGCTGGTGCGCTTGGGGCCTTGCGAAGCCGGCCCGCTGGGCAGCTCGTCGATCTCCCCGAGCTTTGCCATATCTTCCACTGGGACTTCAACCCTCAACTCCAGCGTCTTACGCGTGCCCGCATTCACGATCGTCACGGGACGATAGCGCGGCCCGGCAACTTCTCCCTTTACCAGCCGCCCATCGCCTCCCTCGTCTTCCTTCAAAACCCCATCCACGGTGATCTCGCTCTCGCTCTCGATCGCGAGTCTCTCGCCCGTCAGCTCAGTGCCGACTCCGACCGCTCCCGTGAGAAAACGAGCGACTTCTTCCAGAGGGCGCTGGGTCGCGCTCAACCCGATGCGCTGAATCGGTCGACCCGCGAGCGCCTCCAGCCGTTCGAGCGAGAGCGCCATGTGCGCACCTCGCTTCGTCGGCACTAGCGCATGGATCTCGTCGATAATAACTGTCTCGACCGAGCGAAGCGCTTCTCCCGCGTCCGAGGTCAGCAGAAGGTAAAGAGACTCAGGCGTGGTGATCAAAATCTCGCCAGGGTGATTCCTAAAGCGCGCGCGATCTTTCGGAGACGTGTCGCCGGTACGGACACTGATCTCCGGCATGTGCACCGGGACACCTTTGCGTTGCGCCATATTTGCGATGCCCGCAAGCGGCGAGCGAAGATTCCGCTCCACATCAACAGCCAGCGCCTTGAGCGGCGAAATATAGAGGATGCGGCATCCCTTCCCCGTCGCGGGCTCGCGCAGCATAAGCTTGTCGAGACACCAGAGGAAGGCCGTCAGCGTCTTGCCTGTGCCGGTGGGCGCGAGGATAAGCGTGGACTCCCCGCGTGAGATCGCGGGCCAGCCTTCCCTCTGCGGCGCAGTGGCGTCATCAAAAACCGCACGAAACCATTCGGCGGTGATCGGATGGAAAAGATCGAGCACATCGCTGCTGCTGGCGGCAGATGCACCGCTCCGCCGACCCGGCGATATTCTCGTCTTCCCTGGTGTCAGTTTGCGTCCAGCCACTTGATCCCGCTCCGGGGCCACCTTCGATGGTGCTGCAGATTAGATGCAACACCGCGGGACATGAATCGGCTCTGCGCAAAGGTCCTACGTACGAAAGTCGAGGAAGGCCAGTAGCGATGATCGAGAATCCGCTAGATTCGCAGCTTGCCGAGCTCCGTATTTACATCTTTCAAAACCGGAAGATCACGATCCGCGTTTTTCCATGCGGTAAGAAAAGCCTCATACTGACCGCGACTTGCACTCATGTTTCCAAGTACCGCATAGGACCGAGCCATGCCTAAATATGCCAATGGATAGAGAACGGATGTCGGGTCTATTCCCCGATTCCCCAAAATTTTCTTATATTCATCGATTGCCCTGCCAGGTTGGCCGGCTCGCAGAAAAGCCTGCCCGCGAAGCGACAGAATGTTGTAATCGCGCATTTCATACGGCCTCGCCAACTCTAGCGCGGAGATCGCATCCAGCGGCTTTCCGTGTTCCAATGCCAAGACCGCACGGATCCGCGGCAAGTCTACGTACGTCAGCAACGTGTCCGGCGACGGACTGCTGTGTGCGGCAAGAAATGCTTGCGCCGCCGACGGATCTCCCAACTCTGCTCGGAGTTGGGCATAATCTGCGGTTCCAGAATCGGCAGGATGAATTCGATCCAGCGCCATTCGAGACGCTTCAGGCAGACCAAGCTTCAACTCAACCAGGGCCTCATCGGTCAATATTTTGTCTGCAGTTTCCGGCAACTTCACTCGTTCGGCATTTTGATAAGCCGCCTGAAAGAGATCCCGCGCTTGTCGATATCTTCCCTGGACCGCAGCCGCTCCGCCGCGAAAGGATGGGAAATACCATACGCTCGTCCCATCCTCGTGAGTCTCAAACCACTTTGTCTCCCGAGTAAGCGAATCTTCGTCATCTTCCGCCAATGCGATCTCAAATAGGTTGAGGTGCAGCCCCGTATCTCCCCTGCCGACTCGCGCAGCCATCAATGTTGCTCTCTTACAATCTTCGAAGCGGTTTACGCCTTTATAGGCCTCGGCGAGGTTTTCATACATTAGCGCATTCGTTGGGAATTGCTTTACGCCCCGCTCGCCGGTCGCGATCGCGGGACCATATTGTCCCAACTTCAGGTATTCATCGGTGATATTGACTGTTGCAACGACGTCTTGAGGATAGGCCGACGCCAATACCTGGTTTGCCTTGATCCCTGCAATCAGATCATGCTGTCCATAGGCGTAATATCCAGCCCGAATGACAAGCTGCTCATATGCGCTGATATGGTCGCTCAGATCCAGGGCCTTCTTGTAATATTCGGCGCCAACAGTGTTTTGGCCGCTGTTTACATTCTCAACTGCGAGTTCACGGTAAGCCATCGCAAACTGAGGATCCAGCTCGACGGCTCGCTGATAGGCAGCAATGATGTCGCTTCGACTGCTACCCTGCGATTGCAGGTATTTCCCTATGGAATAGGCTCTCAACGCTTCTAATGATGGCGTCGTAGCGACTCGCAGCGGCACCTCGTAACTCTGAACGGACTCGGCGGACTCATTCAAACCTCTGCGGACGCGTTCAGCAACGGTGTCGAGTGCCTCGAGAACCTGTTCTTTGCTCTTCGCCTCTGCCTTTGCGCTGGCCAGTTGCTTCCCCGTAGTGCAGGATGAAGCCTCCAATGTTACGAGGTATTTGTTCCCGACGGTCGATATCGTGCCCGTAAGCAGAGCTTGCCGGTTGGTACGCTCACAAATCTCCTGGCCGATATCTGCGGTAATCGGCGTATCACTCTTCCGTCCCATGAAGAGAAGCGTGCTTACTCCCGCACGCTCGCTCAAGACATTCATGTAGGGAGACTGCTCCAGATCGATGTTGAGGGCCCGCTTGAGCGTGCGATCAAACGTCACATCTCCCGTGGAATTGACAAAATCCGCCAACACGACGGTCGCTACAGATGGCTTTGGGTGAAGACGTTTCCATAGGGCATTGCCTGCAAAGATGATCGCAATTAGCCCCGAGGTGAGCGCCGCAATTACGACCCAACCCCAGATAGAGGTCCTTCGCCGCGTGTGCTTCTCCTCCGTGACGATGCTGGTGGTCACGGTGCGCTGCTGAAGCAACAGGCTTCCACCCTGCGGCGTATCTCCGAGCCTTCTTCGCTGACCAGCACCTTCGGATTGCCCGAGAATCTGTACTGGAACAACAAATTGATAGCCACGGCCGGGGAGAGTCGTAATGTAGTTGCTTCCTCCGGGGGGTTGATCGAGAGCTTTTCGCAGTACAGAGATGCTTTGGGTGAGATTGTTCTCGTCTACGAAGGCATCTGGCCAGACGTTCTTCAACAATTCATCCTTGGTGACGACCCGTCCGGGGTTTTGGACGAGATAAAGCAACACGTCAAATGCGCGACGTTGCAACGTCACGGCGCTGTCATTGCGCCGCAATGTGCGTTCCAAGGGGTCAATCCGGAACTCACCGAACTGGAATATCTCACTCATTTATTTGAGTTTATCGCCATTCACAACTTGTCAGTCGCGGTCAGAATGGGTCACTGGCGTTCTTGCAGCGCGATGCGCACAATTCGCGCACGCTGAATTTCGAGGAGCTTGGTGACACGACTTTACCAATGGTTGAGGGAACGAGCAATGCTCTTCCGCGTCGAGTCGCATGACGACGGAACGCACCATAGCGTGCGCACCGAGGTGACGGTGAGCGAGAGAGAGCAAACCCTGGTGCTCGAAGGAACGTCCTGGGGTGGGCCCAAGACGTGTCCTTTGTGCGGAAACCCAATGTTTCCGGTACCGGAACCCTTATCCGAAGAGAAGGCGCAGGAACTGAAGCTAGGACATCGGGACGGCCAGGGATCGTGTCCTGGTCCCAAACAACGAGGCGGAATGAAGGGCTCGCGGCAGAGCGAGGACATAAGGAGGCTCCGGTGAGCGGTTCAATTTACGACATACTTAGCCCGGTTTCGCGTCTCAAATCGACGTGTTTAGCTCGGTTTGGGGTTGCACTCATTCTCTTCGGGATGGTCGTGCCGGGATTCGCGCAAACGGTAACGCCGGCGAGCACGAGCCTGACCTTCACCTCGGCCCAGGTGGGAATCTCCGCCGGGACGGCCGAGAGCCTTACTGAGACGTTTACGATCACGGGGTTCAGCAGCCTGATCACGCCGACGGCGACCATGCACTATGGACTGTCTTACACCGCAGGAGCGGTGAGCTGCACGGGATCGTTGGGGAGCCAGAGTTGCACTGTGTCGGTGAAGTTTACGCCTACGTATCCGGGCGGGCGGAGAGACGCGCTGTTCCTGATGAATGGCACGACACGACTGGCCACGGTGCTGGTGTACGGAATCGGTGAGAGCCCATTTGCATTGCTGCAACCCGGAATGTTCAGCACCTCGGTTTCTGAAGCGGGTTATCTCTACGACTCGGTAGTGGATGAGAATGGGGTGCTCTACATCCTGGAAACCGAACAGAACACTGTCTTGCAGCGGACGAAGGCGGGAGTGATTACGGCGATGCCGATCACAGGTCTCAGCTCTCCGCGGACGATCGCCATCGACGGTGCGGGTGTTCTGTACATTGCCGACCAGAAGCCCAACTCCGCGATCACCACCTACGATACTGTGCGGGGGGTCCAAGACACTTTTCCGTGGCCTACTCCCAGCCCGGGATATATTCAGTCGGCTACGGTGGGCAATACGGGCACGGTCTATGAGGCCGATTATGCGAACATCTATATTTTTCCTCCGACCGGAAGTCCGACCGATGTGACGATCGCCCCGGCGATCACGCAGCCCAGCATTATGACGGTTGACGACGCGGGCAACGTATTCATCGGCGGGTACACCATCAATGAGTTAACGCCTGGCGGGACGCAGACGGAAGTCAACACGGTGGGGGCCAGCGAGGGATTGTTTACGGATGCCGCTGACACGCTCTACGCGATGCGGTACACGGCTGGCGGCGTGGCCGAGCTGCCGGCAACGGGATATGGGACGTTGGAAGCATCCATCGATACAGCCGCTTCCCCACTGGGAGCTTCGATCGGGCCGGATGGCACCGTCTTCGTCGAGAACTACACCAACCTGGACGTCGTGAACCGCTCTTCGGGCGCCGTGGCCTTTGGAGCGCAACAGCCTGGGACAGCCGCAACCGCACAGACGATTACGTTATACAACGGCGGCAACGAGCCGCTCACGATCTCAGGGCTGGCCCTAAGCGGATCTGCGACGTTCACGATCGGAACACTGCCTTCGGGAAACTGCACGTCATCGACAACCATCGCTCCCGGCGCCCTGTGCCAGGTCCAGCTCGGATTCACGTCGGCGAATCCGGGAGACTTTACGGGAACGCTGACGTTCACAACCAACTCGCTGAACCAGACGGCTGTCACTCAGACGGTGGCGCTCTCCGCGACGATCAGCGGGGCCTACCTGGTCGGATCGCCGACGTCGCTCAACTTTGGATCGCAGACGGACGGGACGACGAGCACGACACAGTCGATCACGTTGACGAACCAGGGATACGGTTTCGCCGCAGATGCGTATAGCGTCAGCACGACGGATCCAGCATTCACCGCGACCCTGGGCAGCGGCTGCGCCAGCGTAGCCGTCAATGCGACGTGCACTTTGAACGTGACGTTTGCGCCGACAGCAGTACAGAGTTATAGCGCAACGGGAAGCGTCTCGGTGACGGATGTGGGACCGGGAAATGCGCCATCGGTGAGCTTCAGTTTGTCCGGCAATGGAACATCGGCGTCGGCGCCGATTGCTGGCCTGTCGCCGAATCCGCTGGTGTTCCCAAACGTCGCGGTGAATAGCAATTACACGCAAGGTACAGCTACGCTGACCAATACCGGCACTGCGACCCTCACCAATATCGTGGCGAGCATCACGGGAACAAACGCGAGTGAGTTCGTAATCTATCCAACTTCTACTTGCACAAGCACGCTTGCCGCGGGAGCCAGCTGCACCTATCTGATCAACTTCTTTCCAACGGTCGTCGGCGGATCTTCGGCAACACTTTCGGTAGCGGATAGCGCCAGCGGCTCGCCACAAACGATCACACTAAGCGGTGTAGGAACGCCTGCGGCGGAGCCCCAGGTGCAGTTCACGCCAACCGTCCTGAGCGCGATTGCAGGAACCGGCACGATGCCAATAAACTGTGTGAGCCCGGCGGAGCCAGGCCCGGCCCTGGAAACGCAGCTGTGCGGACCGAGCGCGGTGGCGGTGGACTTTAGTGGAAATGTATACATCGCGGAGCCGACCGCAAACGTGGTGTTGAAGCTCGATACCACCGGAAACATCACAACGTTTGCGGGTGTTCAAGGCAGCGCTGGCAGCTTTAGCGGCGATAACGGCCCGGCAAACGCGGCCCATCTGAATGCACCGTCAGGCCTCGCGGTTGATGGACTGGGAAATGTCTACATTTCTGACTCCGGCAATCTTCGCATTCGCGAGGTGAATGCGACGACCCACACGATTACGACCTTTGTCGGAGGAGGCAGTGGCACCTACTTCAATGGAGGCACGGGAGCGGCTGTCGTGCTCGCTCCTGCGGGGATTGCCTTTGATCCTTCCGGCAATCTGTACATTGCGGAACCAACGCAACAGATTGTGGTGAAGGTGACGTCTATAGGCGTGGCGACGCTGTTCGCGGGTGTGCAGGCGCCGGGCGGCGCGGGCATGGCCGGATATAACGGCGACAACATACAAGCAAACACCGCGGAGTTGAATGCGCCGACCAGTGTGGCGAGTGATCGCAACGGGAACATCTATATTGCGGACTCGCTGAATTACCGCATACGCTACATCAACGAAAACTTCGAGCCGGGGCTGATTTCGACCGCGGCTGGTAACGGGACCGCGGGCAATACGGGAGATGGCGGCGTAGCCACCAGCGCGGAGATTACTCCCCTGTCGATTACGCTCAACGAAGCCGATGACATCTTTATTTCGAATGGAACGACTCTACGCAAGGCTAGCAACCAGGGGTACATCTCCACATTCGCGGGGGGCGGGACCGGCGGGCTGGGAGGACCAGCGACGGCGGCATTACTGTCTGGTGTTGGACAGCCAGGAATCGACAACAACGGCAACGTGCTCATTCCGATAACGGGGACGCCGCAGGTGCTGTCGGCTGGACCAACGGGATTGCTGCAGTTTGGCAACCAGGCGACGGGCACGACGAGCGCGCCGCTGACCGTTACGGTCGAGAATACGGGTAACAACTTCCTGAACTTCAATAGCCTGAACTTTACTGCCACGGGGCCCTTCAGCGTCACGGGAGGAACCTGCGAACAGGAGACGGATGGCGGGTATAGTCCGAGCGAAACCTGCACCCTGACGGTGACGTTTACTCCCACAGCAACCGGGGCGCAGACGGGGTCGATTAGCGTAGCCAGCAATGCCCTGGCGAGCCCTTCGAGCATTACGCTGCAAGGGACGGGAACGGCTGCAGCGGCACCCACTGCGACGCTCTCTCCGGGGACGCTGAGCTTCGGGAGTGTGGCGTCGGGCGTGACGTCGAGTGCGCAGATGCTGACGCTGTCGAATACAGGCAACGCGGCGCTGACAATCTCGGGGATCACGATTGTTGGCGCGAATCCTAGTGACTTTGCAGAGACGAATACGTGCGGAGGTTCGCTGGCTGCGGGAGCTACGTGCACGATCTCGGTGACGTTCACGCCGGGTTCGGTGGCGAGCTTTGCGGCGACGGTTTCGGTTGCGGATAACGCGACGGGCTCACCGCAGACGGCGACGCTGAGTGGATCGGGAACGGCTCCGGCGGCTCCGATTGCTGCACTTTCGCCGAGTACGGTTAGCTTCGGGAACGTGGTTACGGGAGCGACTGCGAGTGCGCAGACGGTGACGCTCTCGAACACGGGCAATGCAGCGATGACGATCTCGGGCGTCGCGATTGGCGGGACGAATGCATCGGACTTTGCCGAGACGACAACTTGCGGTGAGTCGCTGGCGGCGGGGGCCTCGTGCACGATCGAGGTGACGTTCACGCCGAGCTCGGTGGCGAGCTTCACGGCAACGGTTTCTGTGGCGGACTCTGCGGCGGGTTCGCCACAGACTGCTTCTTTGAGCGGCGCGGGGATTGCGGCACCGGACTTTACGGTGAGCGTCACGCCGGCTATAGAGACTGTGAACTACGGCGGCGTGGCGACGTATCAGGTCACAGTCGGCTCGGTGAACGGGGACTTCAGCAATGCGGTCGCGCTGAGCGCCACGGGATTGCCTACGGGCGCGACGGCTACGTTTGCGCCGGCGTCGGTGACACCGGGCGGCGAGAGCGAGGGGAGCGTGCTGACGATCCAGACGGCTTCGCTCACTGCGCAGGCCCATGCGCCGAGCGGCTGGCGCTGGATGCCTGGCGTTACCTTGGCATTCTGCATACCGCTACTTTGGTGGAGGCGCAGAGAGCGAATCTGGCGGCTGGGTTCCGGGCTGCTGTGCCTGCTGCTCAGCGTGGGGGCGGCGATGCTGACGGGTTGCGGCGGCGGATATTACTCGCAGGCTCCGGCCCGGACATACACCGTTACCGTGACCGGTACGAGCGGTTCCACTCAACATTCCACCACCGTCACGCTGACGGTTCAGTAGGAGAGACGCGATGCGATTGGATAGAACCTTCTCAGCGGTAGGTGCGGCGGCGATCAAGGGATTCGTCGCGCTGGTAGTCGTCGCGCTTCCCTTTCACGGTCGAGCACAGGCGCGGCCGACGATGGTGTTTGGATTGGAGCCGGGGCAGACAAGTGCGGTGGATGTCGGCCTGGATTATGCGTATGTGCGGGCGAATGCGCCACCGGCGGCGTGCGGATGCTTTTCGATGAACGGCGGCGGCGGAAATTTAGTAGTTAATATGCCGCATGGTCTCAGCATGGTTGCAGACCTGCAGACTACCCACGCGCACAATATCAATGACACGCCGCAGACGATTACGGTGTTCGACTATTTATTCGGGCCGCGCTATTCGTATCGATCGGCGAGCAGGTTTACGCCGTATGCGCAGGTGCTGGTAGGAGGGTCCGACGAGCTCTCAAACTATGCGTTTGTGCGGAACAGCCAGGCGTTTGCAGTGAGTGGCGGCGGCGGCGTCAGTCGCTTGCTGAGCCGGCATTTTGCGTGGAACATCGTTGAGGTGAATTACGTCTACTCGCGGCTGCCAAATGCTGTGAACGATCATCAGAATGATCTTCGCGTGACGACTGGGATTGCTTTTCGCATTGGCCCTCGCTAGCAGGTTAAAGAGGAACGGCTCTGACCCTTTCGGATCAGAGCCATTTTTCTGAAACAATCGTTTTATGCGTGGGCGCGCATGAGTTCTGCGAAGACTTCGCGGCTGGGGCGAACGCGATCTTCTGGCAGGGTTGCGAGCGGCTCGTCCACCATGTTGAGGCGGCTGGCGAAGTCGAGTTCTTCGGTGTTGATGTAGAAGACGCCGGTGAGGACTTCGCCTTTTTCGTGGGCCTCCATGAGCATGTTGACGGCGCCTGTTTTGCTGGTGGGGGTGTAGTCTTCATGCAGCTTGCGGAGACGCAGGTGAGAGCCATCATGCAGCTCGACGTCGACGGTGGTGTCGGGATCGTACTCGACGGAGATGTTCTCGAACTGGGCGATGAAGCCGGTTTCGTTGACCAGCTCGTCATGCTCCTTCATGTACTTGTAGCTCTTGGTCGAGCCTTCGTGATCGTTGAAGGTAACGCAGGGCGAGATGATGTCGAGCAGCACCGTGCCCTTGTGGGCAATGGCGGCTTTGAGCATCGCGGAGAGCTGCTTCTTGTCGCCCGAGAACGAGCGGCCGACGAAGGTTGCGCCTAGCTGGATCGCAAGCGCGCAGACATCGATGGGTGGCATGTCGTTGACCACGCCAGTCTTCAGCTTGGAGCCAATGTCGGCGGTCGCGGAAAACTGGCCCTTGGTGAGACCGTAGACGCCGTTGTCCTCGATGATGTAGATGATGGGGAGATTGCGGCGGAGCAGGTGAATAAACTGGCCAACGCCGATGGAGGCCGTGTCGCCGTCGCCGCTGATGCCGATGCTGCGCATGGTCTTGTTGGCGAGGATAGCGCCCGTGGCCACCGACGGCATGCGTCCGTGCACGGAATTGAAGCTGAAGGAGCGTGACATAAAGTAGGCCGGCGACTTGGAGGAGCAGCCGATGCCGCTCATCTTCATTACCGTCTCGGGCTGAATGCCCATCTCGTAATAGGCTTCGAGGATGCGCTCAGAGATCGCATTGTGTCCGCAGCCGGCGCAGAGGGTCGATTTGCCGCCGCGGTATTCGAGGATCTCGAGACCGATGACGTTGGTTTTCGGTGTTGGGATAACAGGTGAGGTCGCCATGATTACTTGGTTGCTCCTTGGTGTGAGGCGATGGCCTCGGTAACTGTGCGGGCGTCGAGCGGAAGGCCGCCGAAATAAACGATGGAGTGCAGCTTGGTTGCCTGGGCTGGATCCAGGTCAACTTTCATGAGGTTCAGGAGTTGGCCGTCGCGGTTCTGCTCGACGACATAGATGATTTCGTGACTGGCGACGAAGTCTTCGACTTCCTGGGTGAAGGGATAGGCACGGACGCGGAGGTAGTCGGTCTCGATCTTCGACTCGCGTTCGAGCTGGCTGCGGCTTTCAATCACGGCTACGTGGCTGCTGCCGAAGGCGATGATGCCAATCTTGTGGTTGCCGGAGGCTTCGAGAACAGGTTTGGGAACATAGGTCTTGGCGGTCTCGAACTTACGCGCGAGACGACGCATGTTGTACTCGTAATCCTCAGGACGCTCGGTGTATTGAGCCTTCTCGTTCTTACCGCTGCCGCGGGTGAAGTATGCGGCCTTTGGGTGAGGCGTGCCGGGGAGGGTGCGATAGGTAATCGCATCGCCGTCGACATCCTTATAGCGGGCGAATCCGCCGGCTTCTTCAAGCTGCTGGGCGTTGAGGATCTTGCCGCGCGCGAGCGGCTTCTCGGGATAATCGAACGGCTCGGACATCCAGTTGTTCATGCCGAGGTCGAGGTCGGAGAGGACGAAGACTGGAGTCTGAAGCGACTCGGCGAGATCGAAGGCCTGGGTGGCAAACTCGAAGCACTCCCGGACTGTGCCCGGGAACAACAGGACATGCTTGGTGTCGCCGTGGGAGAGGCCCGCGATGAACGCTACGTCGCCCTGGGCAGTGCGGGTGGGCAGACCAGTCGAGGGGCCGGTGCGCTGCACGTCGAAGATGACGCCCGGGATTTCGGCGAAGTAGCCGAGGCCGGCGAACTCTGCCATGAGCGAAATGCCGGGACCTGAGGTTGCGGTCATGGAACGGGCACCCGCCCAGCCCGCGCCGAGCACCATGCCGATGGCGGCGAGTTCGTCCTCTGCCTGGACGATGGCGAAACTTGCTTTGCCATCTTTCTCGACGCGGTAGGTCTTCATGTATTTGATGAGGTCTTCGACGATGCTGGTCGAAGGCGTGATCGGGTACCAGGCGACGACGGTGACGCCCGCGAACATGGCGCCCATGGCGGCGGCGGCATTGCCGTCGATGATGATCTTGCCCCGGGTGGCGCTCATGGGCTCAACGACCAGGCCATCCTGCTTGGTGAGGGAGTTGGCGGCGTAGTCATAGCCGAGCTGGACTGCGTTCCAGTTGAGGTCGGCTACCGTGACCTTCTTGGCAAACTGCTTCCGCACGATGCTCTCAATGCCCTTGAGGTCGATTGAGAGGAGCTGGGCTGCAACTCCGACGTACACCATGTTCTTGATGAGCTTGCGGACCTTCATCTCGGCGCCGGTGGCAGCTACCAGGCTGTCGAACGGAACCGGGTAATAGACGATGTCGTCGCGGCGCTCGGTGAGATTGAATGCCTCGTCAAAGATAACGGCGCGACCGGGTGCGAGCTTGCGAATGTCTTCGTGAACCGTCTCGGGGTTCATGGCGATCAGGAGGTCGTTTTCGCTCTTGCGCGCGACCCAGCCGTCCTGACTGGCGCGAATCAGATACCAGGTGGGCAGACCAGCAATGTTAGACGGAAATAGATTCTTGCCCGAGACCGGCACTCCCATGTTGAAGATGCTGCGAAGAAGAATGCTGTTGGCCGACTGTGATCCAGAGCCATTGACCGTTGCGACATTGATCGCGAAATCGTTGACGATTTTCTTAGGGTGAACGGTCGAGTCTGCAACGGGGAGACTCTGAACGTCGAGATTACTGGTAGCCATCTAAAAATCCTTCCATCCTTGGGTGCGTCGAGTGCGTTTTGCAATGTGTGTTGGGGAATCCATGCGTGGAACCTGCCGAAATCACTCGTGGCCGTTTAACGGCCAACTTGCTTATGTCATCGGAATTGTAGCCCTTTCGCATAACTGCTCGCTATGGGATGGCGCAAGCGGATAGTTACGAAAACCCTGTATTGATAGCCTTTTTGAGTGGTCATGGTTTACAACGAGGTTGCATTTCCCAAGAGCATTGGCGAGCGAACTCCCTTGTGTGGCGGGGGTTTCGTGGTGGTTCGCTAGACCGGGCAGCGGGTACTTCCCACAGGAATCGAGATAGCTGACATTTGGTGCGATTATCATTCTGCGCCCGTTTGGACAGGTGCCTTTTGTGGTTCCGCTGCGAGGATTGCTTTCGGATCCGAATGACCCGGATTTGCGGCGCGCGCGGAGTAGACGCGCCACTCGCGATCCACGTCCTCCTGCGCTTCTTCCAACAGCCTGGCGGCGACGTCCGGATGGCTGCGGGCGAGCATGGTGTAGCGCGCCTCGTTGTAGCTGTAATCTTTCAGCGGGATCGACGGTGCGCGCGAGTCGAGCTGGAAGGGGTTCTTGCCCTCGGCCCGCAAAGATGGGTTGTAGCGCATCAGCGGCCAGTAGCCCGAGAGCACTGCCTTCTTCTGCTGCTCCATGCCCTGGGAGAGGTCGTAGCCGTGGGCGATGCAATGGCTGTAGGCGATGATGAGGGCGGGACCGTCGTAGGCCTCGGCCTCCTGGAAGGCTTTGATGGTCTGGGCGTCGCTGCCGCCCATGGCTACGCGGGCAACGTAGACCGAACCGTAGCTGACGGCCTCCATGGCTAGATCTTTCTTGGCGGTAAGCTTGCCGCCGGCAGCGAACTTGGCGACCGCGCCGCGTGGGGTGGACTTCGACATCTGGCCGCCGGTGTTGGAGTAGGTTTCGGTATCGAGGACGAGGACCTTGACGTTCTCGCCGGAGCCGAGCACGTGGTCGAGTCCTCCGAAGCCGATGTCGTAGGCCCAGCCATCGCCGCCGACCAGCCAAACGCTCTTGCGGGCGAGCGAGTCGGCCACGGTGAGCAGGGTGCGAGCTTCAGGGGAATCAACGCCAGCCAGCTTCGCACGGAGAAGCACAATGCGCCCGCGCTGCGCTTCGATACCAGCCTCAGCGGACTGGTCAGCAGAGAGAATGGCCGTGACAAGCTGGTCGCCGAGGATCGCAGCGAACGACTGCAGCAAAACTTCGGCGTACTCCTTCTGCTGGTCGAGCGCGAGACGAATGCCGAGACCGAACTCGGCGTTGTCTTCGAAGAGAGAGTTGGACCAGGTGGGACCGCGGCCGCTCTTGTTGACGGTGTAGGGCGTGGTGGGAAGGCTGCCGCCGTAGATGGACGAGCAGCCGGTGGCGTTCGCAATGAACAGGCGGTCGCCGAAGAGCTGGGTGAGGAGCTTGAGGTACGGCGTTTCGCCGCAACCGGCGCAGGCGCCCGAGAACTCGAACAACGGATCGAGGAGTTGGATGTCCTTCACCTGGTTGTGCGAGAGGCGATTGCGGTCGACCGAAGGCAAGGCTTCGAAGAATGTCCAGTTCTTGACTTCTTCTTCACGCAGCGGGGCTTGCGGCACCATCTGGAGGGCCTTGTGTTTTGGATCGGTCTTGCTGACGGCGGGGCAGATCTCTACGCAGAGATGGCAGCCGGTGCAATCTTCGGGCGCGACCTGCAGAGTGTAGCGCTCGGCTTCCATGCCGCGCCACTTCGGCTTCGCGGTTTTGAAAGTTTGCGGCGCGGTGGCGAGGAGCGTGGAGTCGAAGACCTTGGCGCGAATGACGGCGTGGGGGCAGACCAGGACGCACTTGCCGCACTGGATGCAGAGGTCGGTATCCCACACAGGAATCTCATGGGCGATGTTGCGCTTTTCCCAGTGCGCGGTGCCGGTGGGGAATGTTCCGCCAGGCGGCAGCGCGCTGACGGGGAGCAGGTCGCCGCGGCCGGCAGCCATCTCGCCGAGCACGTTGTAGACGAAGCTGGGGGCTTCGCGCGGGAACATCGGAAGAAGGTCGAAGGTGGCGCTGACGTGCTCGGGCAAGGTGACGCGATGCAGGTGAGCCAGGGCGGCGTCGACGGCCGCGTAGTTTTGTAGCACAACGTCGCCGCGCTTGCCGTAGGTTTTCTTGATGGCCTGCTTGATCTGGATGATGGCTTCGTCGCGCGGAAGAACGCCGCTGATGGCGAAGAAGCAGGTCTGCATAATGGTGTTGATGCGGTTGCCCATGCCGGCATCATGCGCGACGCTGTAGCCGTCGATCACATAGAACTGCAGCTTGCGGGCGAGGATGGTCTCCTGCGTCTTGCGGGGGAGATGCTGCCAGACTTCGTCGGCGCCGTAGGGCGAATTGAGCAGGAAGACTGCGCCAGGAGCGGCCGCGGCGAGGATGTCCATGCGCTCGAGGAACGAGAAGTTGTGGCAGGCGATGAAGTTGGCTTCGGTGATGAGATACGTCGAGAGAATGGGCTCGGGACCAAAGCGCAGATGGGACGTCGTGACGGAGCCGGACTTCTTGGAATCGTAGACGAAATAGCCCTGCACGTAGTTGTCGGTGCCGGACCCGATGATCTTGATGGAGTTCTTGTTGGCGCCGACGGTGCCGTCTGAACCGAGGCCGTAGAAGAGAGCGCGGATGGTGCGCGGATCTTCGGTGGAGAAGGCTGAATCGTAGTCGAGGCTGGTGTGGGTGACGTCGTCCTGGATGCCGATGGTGAACTTGTTCTTGGGCTGCGGCTTCTTTAGCTCGTCGAAGATGCCTTTGACCATGGCGGGAGTGAACTCCTTGGAGGAGAGACCGTAGCGGCCGCCAATCACGCGCGGGCTTTGCAAAAAGCGCGGCGCGGGGCTCGCGAAGGATTCGGCGAGCGCCGTGACGACGTCCTGATAGAGCGGTTCGCCGAGCGAGCCGGGCTCCTTGGTGCGGTCGAGGACGGCGATGGATTTGACTGTCAGCGGCAATGCCGCCATGAAGGCTTCGGCAGCGAATGGGCGATAGAGCCGAACCTTCAGCAGGCCGAGCTTTTCCCCCTGGGCGTTGAGATGGTTGATGGTTTCTTCGACGGCTCCGGCACCCGATCCCATGATGATGATGACGCGCTCGGCGTCGGGAGCGCCAACGTAGTCGAATAGTTGGTAGGCGCGGCCGGTGAGGCGGGCGAAGTTGTCCATGGTGTTCTGCACGATGGTGGGGCAGGCGAGGTAGAAGGGATTGGAGGCTTCGCGCGCCTGGAAAAAGACGTCGGGATTCTGGGCAGTGCCGCGGAGGATCGGATTGTCGGAGCTGAGGGCACGCTCGCGATGGGCACGAACGAGCTTCTCGTCTAGCAGTGCGTTGATGGTCGCGTCGGAGATGACAGCGGCCTTATTGATCTCGTGCGATGTGCGGAAGCCGTCGAAGAAATGCATGAAGGGGATTCGCGATTCGAGGGTGGCGATGTGCGAGATGAGGGCCATATCTCCGGCTTCCTGCACGGAGTTCGACGCGAGCATCGCGTAGCCGGTGGAGCGGCAGGCCATGACGTCCGAGTGGTCGCCAAAGATGGAGAGAGCGTGGGTCGCGATCGAGCGCGCAGTTACATGGATGACGTTGGAGGTGAGCTCGCCTGCAATCTTGAACAGGTTGGGGATCATTAATAGAAGGCCCTGCGAGGCGGTGAAGGTGGTGCTGAAGGCTCCGGCCTGCAGGGCGCCGTGCATGGCGCCGGCGGCTCCGCCTTCACTCTCCATCTCTGCGATGAGGGGAATGGTGCCCCAGATATTCTTGCGGCCTTCTTCTTTCCACTGGTCCGCCCACTCGGCCATGGTGGATGAGGGAGTGATGGGATAGATGGCGATTACCTGCGCTAACCGGTAAGCCACCAGGGCGGCGGCTTCGTTTCCATCAAGGATGGCTGTCTCAGTTCCTTCAGGAACTGCTGTCTTTTGATCGACCAATGGGAGGCTCCAATCGTTGCAATCCCATTCTGAGCTTGTGGCCGATGAGCGGTTGTGATGATTATCACAAAGCTGTTTTTCGGGGTCTGATATGTTGTAGAAAGAACGTATGACAAGCCATATCTATCTGCCGGTTATCGTCCTGTTGATTGGAGGCGCCGGGTTTGCGGTCGGTCCGCTGGCCTTGGCGTGGGTGTGGGCTAGGAAGTTTTCGCCACAGAAATCCGGCCCCAGCAAGAACTCTATCTACGAGTGCGGTCTGGAATCCGACGGGGACGCTTGGATCAAGTTCAAGCCGGGCTACTACATTTACGCGATCGTCTTTCTTATCTTTGATGTAGAAGCGATCTTTCTGCTGCCCTTCGCAGTGTCGTTTGGTGGTTTTACCGCAGGCGAAGCGATCGAGATGCTGGTGTTTGTAATTTTGCTGGTGGGTGGCCTGGTCTGGGCCTGCCGGAAAGATGTGCTTTCCTGGAGCTAGCCGAACGCGGAGTAAACTAGAAAAAGCGTCGGTTTGCCCCCAAAAAACCGATTGAACCCTGACGTTAGAAGGTTTTGTGGAAATGGATGAGCAGCTAAAGAGCGAGTTGAGACGGCAAGGTGTGGTTGCAACCTCTCTTCAGGAACTCTACAACTGGGGCCGGAAGAGTTCGGTATGGCCGTTGAACTTTGGCCTCGCCTGCTGTGCCATCGAGATGATCGCGGCCACCATGGCCCGCTATGATCTTGCGCGATTTGGCGCCGAGGTCTTTCGCCCCTCCCCGCGCCAGGCCGACCTGATGATCGTCGCCGGAACCGTGACCAAAAAGATGGCGCCGCAAGTGGTGCGACTCTATAACCAGATGCCGGAACCGAAGTACGTGATCTCGATGGGAGCCTGTGCGATATCCGGCGGTCCCTTCAAGCAGGGCTACAACGTGCTCAAGGGAATCGACCGCTACATTCCGGTGGACGTCTATATTCCCGGCTGCCCGCCGCGTCCCGAAGCGCTGATCGACGCCTTCATGATGTTGCAGCGGAAGATCGATGCGCAGTATCTGACCGGCCCCGGTCGGCCGCGGCACCTGGACGCTGAAACGCCAAGTGAGTTTGTGGTGCCGGAGTTTGGCCCACACGATTTGGTTCCGACAAGCAACAGCGAAGTCTGGAGCGTTCCGCTGGTTAACATTTCGAATGCAGGCAAGAATGAACCTGGAAGAGATTAAGTCCCAAATCGAAGCGAACGTTCCCGGTTGCCGGTTGGAGATCATTCCCAATGGCAGCCCTTCCGGTCAGCATTCCCTGCTGGTGGATGTGGAGCACGGATTTACCGTGGCGAGCTTTCTGCGCGATGGCGCCACCCCGCGTTTTGACTTCTGCTCCAACGTCACTGGCATTGACTGGCCTGTCAAAGAGGTCTCCACCAAGACCAAGGTGAAGAAGATCGTCGATGGCGTGGAGAAGGAAGTGGATGAGGTGGTGAAGTCCCAGACGGGTGGGTATCTGGAGGTGGTCTATCACCTCTATTCGATTGAGCAGCGGGAAGGTCCGGTGGTTCTGCGCATGCGGACCGAAGACCGCGCCGAGCGGGTACATGTTCCCTCACTCACGCCGATCTGGCGGAGCGCCGAGTTTCAGGAGCGCGAGGCATATGACCTTTTCGGGATTCTGTTTGATGGACATCCGGATCTTCGCAGGCTGTTGATGTGGGAAGGCTTTGTAGATCATCCAATGCGCAGAGATTATGTTGATCCGGACGACTACGAGTACGAGCCGACAGCGCACGACGACGTATTGAAGCGAGCCCAGGCGCATCGTCCCGCGCAGGAGGGAGGTCTATGAACATCCTGACCGACACTTCTGTCGATTCGATTTCCACTGATGAAACCGACCATCTCACAGGAGACCTGCTCGAGATTTCGATGGGGCCGCAGCACCCTTCCACGCACGGCGTGTTTCGGATGAACGTGACGCTGGACGGCGAGCAGGTGGTGAAGTTGAAGCCCGTTTTCGGCTACCTCCATCGCAATCACGAAAAAATCGCCGAGACCGAAAGCTACCTCGGCTGCATGCCCTACACGGACCGGCTGGACTACATCTGCTCGATCACCAACAACTGGGCGTACGCGTTGGCGGTCGAGACCCTGGCCGGCATCAAGGTCCCGGAGCGCGCGGAGTATTTGCGTGTCATCACGGGCGAGCTGACCCGGCTGCAGAATCATGCCGGCCTGATCGGCTTCCTGATGCAGGACATGGGCGCCAGCGGCACACCGCTGATGTATGCCTTCCGCGAGCGCGAGAAGATTCTGGACCTGTTTGAGGCGCTGACCGGCGCGCGCATGATGTGTAATTACATGCGGTTTGGCGGCTGCCGTTGTGACTTGCCGGCGGGCTGGCTGGACGGCGCAAAGAAGGTCGTGGAAGGCTTCCCGAAGTTTTTGGACGAGTTTGAAAGCCTACTGAAGACCAACGAAATCCTGATGGCGCGGACTCAGGGAGTGGGCATCGTCACCAAGGCACAGGCCATCAACGCTGGGTTGAGCGGACCGATGGCGAGGGCCTCGGGCGTCGATTACGACCTGCGCAAGGTGGATAAGTACGGCATCTACGAGCGTTTCAACTTTAGAGTTCCGCTCGGCGAAGTCGGCGACGTGTACGACCGCTACATGCTGCGCGTGCTGGAGATGCGCGAGTCGGTCGAGATTCTAAAGCAGGCGATTCGCGATCTGCCGGAAGGCCCGATCATGGACCCCGGCACCAAGATTCGCGGCTTCCGTCCCAAGGCTGGCGAGGCCTATGGACGCATTGAGGGACCGAAGGGGGAGCTTGGCTTCTATCTGATTAGCGATGGGTCACCGAATCCTTACCGTTATCGTGTCCGTCCGCCGACGCTGATCAACCTCACGCTGCTGGAAGACATGTGCCTGGGACATAACGTCGCCGACATCGTGATCATTCTCGGCAGCATCGACATCGTTTTGGGCGAGGTGGACCGTTGAGTTCCTGTAAACGGCAGCTCGCCATCTTTCGCATCGCAGGGGGTTCGCTTTGCTAGGTGAAGGTATTGTTAAGGGCCTGGCCGAGACGGCACGCAATTTCTTCGGCAGCTACGTCAACAAAGAACGGCTCACGACGGTTCAATTTCCAGAAGAGCGGCTACCCCAGATCGAGGCGACGCGCGACTTCCCTTTCCTGGTGTATGACGGCACCGATCCCGAGCCCGGACTGCGTTGTGTGGCCTGCCAGATCTGCGAAAAGGAGTGTCCGCCCAAGTGCATTTACATCGTCAAGAGCGCGGACAAGAAGCCGGACGCGACAGGGAAAGCGCAGTTCTATCCTGCACAGTTTGATATTGATATCTCGGTCTGCATGAGCTGTCAGATTTGCGTCGAGGTCTGCCCGTTCGACGCGATCAAGATGGACGTCGAGTTCGAGATGAGCTCCGAGGATCGCTTTGGTGGCTTGCTGCTGGACAAGTACAAGCTCGCGAAATCGAACGAGTATTACAACAAGATTCATCCCACCGAGGCTGGCGCTGTCGACGCAGCCCTGGCCGAGGAGCGCGCGAAGGCAAAGCTGGCAGCAGAGGCGAAGGCGAAGAAGGACGCAGAAGTCGCTGCCGCTAAGGCTGCCGCAGCAGCAGCTCCTCCTCCTCCAGACGCGACGCCGGCTCTTGCAGCTGAGACGCCGGCACCCGCCGTCGCGACGGCATCTGGAGAGACCAAGTGAACGATCGAGTGGTAGGAAACGGGATCAATATTCTGTGTTGGATGGTGCGGACATATGTTTGAGACGATCGATCAAATCTTTGTCCTCATCAAGCACTGGCTCCTTGGCTATGTGCCCGGTATGGCTCAGCCTCTCATCTCCGCGATCCTCTCGGTTGTTCCGGTGGTCATTGCGTTCCCTCTGCTGTTTGCGATTACGACCGTCCTCGAGCGCAAAGGTCTGGGAAGAATGCAGAACCGCTACGGCCCGAATCGTACCGGCTGGTTCGGCATCCTGCAGCCGATGGCCGATGGCATTAAATCCCTGACCAAGGAAGACATCGTTCCGCGGACGGCAGATCAACTGGTGCACTTCCTGGCACCCGTCGTGATGGTGATTGCTTCGTTCCTGGTCTACGCCGTAGTGCCTCTCGGCAGGAACATGGTCATCGCCGATCTAAATGCCGGCGTGCTGTTCTTCTTTGCGATCGGCTCCATGGTGGAGCTGTCGGTATTCATGGCGGGATGGTCGAGCCACAGCAAGTATTCGCTGCTGGGTGCGATGCGCGCCATCGCCCAGATGATCAGCTACGAGATGCCGCTGGTGCTTGCATCGGTGGTCGTGATCATGGCAGCCGGGTCCCTCTCGACCGTGACGATTGTGAACATGCAGGCCGGCTATACCGGGATCTGGCCACACTGGTACGTGTTTACGCCCTGGGGCATCACCGGATTTATTATCTTCATGATTGCGGCGACAGCGGAGTCGAACCGTTGCCCGTTCGATATGCCCGAGGGCGAATCGGAGATTATCGCCGGCTATTTCATCGAATATTCCGGATTCAAGTTTGCGCTGTTCTTCCTCGCCGAGTATCTCGGCATGTTTGCGACCAGCGCGATGGCGATCACGTTCTTCCTCGGCGGCTGGGCGGCTCCGTTCTCTTTCCTCACCTGGATTCCTTCCTACGTTTGGTTCTTCGGGAAGCTGCTGACGATCATCTGCGCGTTCATCTGGGTTCGCGGCACTCTGCCGCGTCTGCGCATGGATCAGTTGATGAACTTCGCATGGAAGTTCATGCTGCCTCTGTCGCTGATCAATATTGTTGGTGCCGGAATCTGGCACTTTATGCCTGCCGGATTTACGCGGTGGGGCGTAGTAAGCTTGCTCATCCTTCTGTCGTGTGTGCTGTTAAGCCGCGGCTTGCGGCGCAACAAGTGGTTTCATGTGCGCACGTATCGCTTCGCCAGTTAGACCTGTGATGATCATCACAGGGTAGTCGGGTTCCGTATGTTCATCTGTATCTACTTCCTTTGCAGGGTTGGAATCGTTTCAAGATGACAATTTCCTTTTTGCTGCTCGCCGCAATCACCATCATCGGAACCGCCGCGGCGATGACTCTGAAAAATCTCGTGCACTGTGTTCTCGCGCTGTCGCTTGGCCTGGTCGGATTAGCGGCGTTGTACCTGCAACTTGGCGCACAGTTCGTTGGGTTCACGCAGATTTTGGTGTATGTCGGAGCTGTCGCGATTCTCGCCGCATTTGCCATCATGATGACGCGAAGCGCTGACCCGACGGCATCGAACGCTGCCGCCTCCTTTCGAGCATCCGGCGCATTGATCGCCGTTCTGGTCTTTGCGGTCCTGGCCTGGGCGACAATCTCCGGAACCTCGGCGCAGCCGATTTTCACTGCAGCGCCGGAAGGCTCGGTCGGCCAGGTGGGCGCGGCGCTGATGCATCGCTTCGTTCTGCCGCTCGAGGTCATCGGTCTGCTGCTCACAGCCGCACTCATCGGTGCGGGCATCCTTGCGATGGATGAACATCGGGGGACTCGATGAACCCGCTCTCCGACTACCTTCTGCTCTCTGCCTTTCTGTTTTCCATTGGCCTGGCTGGCGCTCTCACGCGTCGCAACGCGATTCTGGTGCTGATTGGAATCGAGTTGATGCTGAACGCGGCCAACCTGAACTTTATTGCTTTTTGGCGTTACGGTCCGCACCCTGAAGCATTGACCGGCGTGATGTTTGCGATCTTTTCCATCAGTGTCGCCGCAGCAGAGGCCGCTGTGGGCCTCAGCATTATCCTTGCCGTCTATCGGCACTCCAGGACAACGGACCTAGACAAGCTGAACTCGATGAAGGGCTAAGCAGCACATGAACTGGATCGTACGAAATCTCTGGCTGATTCCCGCGCTGCCTCTCTTTGCAGCCGGAATCAGCGCACTCGCGAAGCAGAAGAATCGCGCTCTCGCGGCCGGCCTTGCCATCGGCTCGATGGGCATCTCCTTCCTCCTTGCCTTGTGCGCGTTTGCTCATGTGTTGGTGTTGCGAAGCAGCGGGCAGGCGACGCAACAGGTCTTCAATTTTCCCTGGTTTCAGTTCGGCAATGACTGGCTGTCGCTGGGATGGGTACTAAATCCGCTGACTGCCGTGATGCTCGTGATGGTCACCTTCGTGGGTCTGCTGATTTTCATCTTCAGCGTCGGCTACATGGAGCATGACGAAAACTTCACGCGCTTCTTCTGCTTCCTGGCGCTGTTCGCGAGCGCGATGCTGGGCGTGATCATCTCGAACAGCCTGCTGCTGCTCTTCATGTGCTGGGAGATTGTGGGTCTTACCTCCTACCTGCTCATCGGCTTTTGGTACTTCAAACCGAGCGCCGCGGCGGCAGCAAAAAAGGCATTCATTACAACCCGCATCGGAGATCTTCCCTTCTTCCTTGGGATCGTCTGGCTGTACTCGCAGACGGGGACGCTGCTGTTCTACAACAACGGGGCCGGGTGCCTCGAACCCACAGCCATCACTCACCTGCTCTCGCAGACGACCGCGATCGGCGTCTGCGTAGCAACCGGAATTGCGCTGCTGATCTTCTGTGGAGCGATTGGAAAATCTGGCCAGTTCCCTCTGCACGTATGGCTTCCGGACGCTATGGAAGGCCCGACGCCGGTAAGCGCGTTGATCCATGCTGCGACGATGGTAGCTGCCGGCGTATTTCTCGTCGCCCGGGTTTATCCGCTGATGAGCGCCCACAACGGCATCGCTGGCATGCTGACAACGTCGACTGCGCTGCAGGCTGTGACGTGGATCGGGGCAATCACGGCGCTGTTCGGATCTCTAGTTGCTGTCGCGCAATTTGATATCAAGCGGATCCTGGCGTACTCGACTGTTTCCCAACTGGGATACATGATGATGGGACTGGGCGTGGGCGGCGTTGCCGTCGGCATGTTCCACCTCATCACGCACGCGTTCTTCAAAGCGCTGCTGTTCCTCGGCGCTGGCTCGATCATTCACGGCTGCTCGGGCGAGCAGGACATCCGCCGCATGGGCGGAATTCGAAAGCTGATGCCCATTACCTTCCTCACCTACGGGATCGCGATGCTGGCGCTGTGCGGATTTCCGTTGTTCTCCGGGTTCTGGAGTAAGGACGAAATTCTTCACGCCGCGCATCATTGGAACATCTCGCAGGCGCCGTACTACATGGGTGCGTTTGCCGCGCTGCTCACGGCGTTCTACATGACGCGGCAGGTGTTCTATGTCTTTGCCGGAAGCTCGCGGCTCACCGAAGAGGTCACGGATGCATCGCACGCCGCGGCTCACACCGATGCGCACGCCGCCGACCACCATCATGGCTCCAGCGCAATCCATGAAAGCCCTGCGGTCATGACGGTGCCGCTCGCTCTCCTGTCGGTGTTTGCCCTGCTGCTCGGTTTCTTCGGAACGCCAGCGTGGCCGTGGTTCCAGTCATTCCTCGATGACTCGCCGTTGGCCGTTAATTTCGGCGCGTTCGGAGAGGGCGGCATACTGCCAGTGATGCTGATTTCCTCGGTCATCGTGTTTCTCGGCCTTGGCCTGGGCTGGTGGTTCTATGGCCGCAAGCCGATTGAGAGTGCTGTAGCCCCCGACGCTGTCGGAAAACTTTCTCCTCCTATCTTCACGGTGCTGGGCCACGCGTTCTACTTCGACGCGTTTTACGGTGCGACCTTTATTCGACTGAATACGTTGCTTTCGAAGATCTCCGATTGGCTCGACCGCTGGGTCTGGAGTGGTGCCGTGAAGACGATCACTTCACTCGTATTTGGATTCGCTCACTTGGATAACTTCTTAGACACTAACGTAGTGAACTCGGGCTTTGATGAAGGATGCGAAGGCGTCTCGCTCAGCGGCCAGATCCTCTCGAGGCTGCAAGCTGGTCGCGTGCAGGGATACCTCAAGATTGTCGCAGGAGCGCTCATCGTGTTCACGATCGTGCTGCTATGGAAGGCCAAAATATGAACTCCTTCCCATGGCTCACCATTCTGACCGCAGTCCCGCTCGTGGGCGCGCTTGCTGTATTGGCGCTGGGCGTCAGGAACAAGGCGTTCGTACGCTGGACAGCGCTGGCCTTCAGCGCAATCTCCCTGATCATTACGCTGATTCTTTGGCACAGCTTCAACAGCACCGCTGACGGCTTCCAATTTCAGGAGTTGCATGCGTGGATACCGTCGCTCAACGTGAGCTATCGCGTGGGCATCGATGGGCTAGGCCTGCTGATGCTACTGCTCACTGCGATTGTCGTTCCAATCGGCATGCTCGCGTCCTGGCAGATTGAACAACGGGTTCCGCTGTACTTTGCGCTGGTTCTTATGCTTCAGACGTGTCTCGTCGGCACCTTCACGGCACTGAACTTTTTCCACTGGTTCATCTTCTGGGAGCTGGCGCTGATTCCCGCGTTCTTCCTGGTCAGACTTTGGGGCGGCTCCGGCAGCGCCAAGGCCGCGATGCAATTCCTCGTGTACACCATGGTGGGCAGCGTGGCGATGCTGCTTTCCTTTCTGGCAATCTTCCTGGCAACGAAGACATTTGATTTCACCGAACTCGCGGCCATGGCGCAGAACGGCACCCTGATGCCGGCGGTGGTCGCGAAGCTCGGATGGCATCTGCTAACTCCGGAACACGTGGCGCTGGTCATCTTCTTTGGTGCGTTTCTTGGTTTCGCGGTCAAGGTCCCGCTGTTCCCCTTTCACACGTGGCTGCCCTCGACCTACTCGGAAGCCCCAAGTGGAACGACCATCCTGTTGACGGGCGCGATGTCCAAGATGGGTGTATACGGTTTTCTTCGTATCCTCCTTCCAATCTTCAACCCCGAGATGCAGAAGGTTTTGAACCTCCTTCTGTGGCTCGCGGTCGCAACTGTGGTTCTGTCCGCTTACACAGCATTGGCGCAGAAAGACCTAAAGCGAATCTTTGCGTATTCGTCGATCAACCACTTGGGCTACTGCCTGCTGGCGATCTTCGCGGTGGCCAAATTCACCGGCGGAGATGCAGCGCTCACCACTCAGAAGTTTGCCGCGATGAATGGCGTCTTCCTGCAGATGTTCAACCATGGCCTCACAGCAGCGACGCTCTTCTGGTTCATCGCGATGTTGGAGAAGCGGACCGGCGGCGTGCGCGGACTCGATGACTTCGGCGGACTGCGCAAAGTCATTCCAGTCTTCACCGGCCTGATGGGGATCGCGCTGTTCTCTTCCCTCGGCCTCCCCGGACTGAACGGATTCATCGGCGAATTCCTGATCTTCAAGGGGTCGTTTCCGCTCGTAACCTGGGCCACTTCCCTGTCAGTGATCGGCCTGCTGATCACAGCCATCTTCATCCTCGGCGTTATCCAGCGCGTCTTCTCCGGGCCGCTCAAGGAGAAGTGGGCGCAGTTACCTGACCTCACACTCGGCGAGCGGCTGGCGCTCGTGCCTGTTATTGGACTTATGTTTGCTCTGGGTCTTTATCCCCAGCTGATTCTCGGCGTCGTCAACCATACCGCCATACAGATGGCGATCCATCTGCGGAACTTCTGATTATGCTTGCTTGGACGATCTACATCTCGTTTCTCGGAGCTCTGGTGCTCCTCTTGCTGCCCAGCCGTAACGCGGCGTTGGTACGCGTCCTAGCGCTTGCGACAACTCTGGTCACCTTTGCCATCACGTTGACGGCGTTCCTCCAGCACCGTTCGGGCGAGATGTTTACGGTCGTCGACTATCCCTGGATCTCATCGCTAGGCATTCACTTCAGCCTCAAGGCCGATGGCATCAGCTTGACCTTGCTCCTGCTCACCGGCGTCATCGGAGTTTGCGGGGTTCTCTTCTCCTGGGATGTTGACCATCGCATCAAGGAGTTCTTCGCGTTCTACCTTGTCTTGATCGGCGCAGTCTACGGCGTGTTTTTGAGCTTTGACCTATTCCTCCTCTTTGTGTTCTACGAGATCGTGGTGATCCCCAAGTACTTCCTCATCGCCATCTGGGGTTCGACACGTCGCGAATATGCGGCTATGAAGCTCGTGCTCTATTCCTTCATTGGCAGCGCCATGGTCCTGGTCGGCCTCATCGCCGCGTACGTAGTCGCAGGTTCCAGAAGCATGTCCCTCGGCGATCTTGCTGGATATCAGTACTCGCCTCACTTCCAGATGTGGGCGTTTCCGCTGGTCTTCGTGGGATTCGGCATTCTCGCCGGTCTTTGGCCCTTCCACACCTGGGCACCAACGGGCCACGTTGCGGCGCCGACGGCTGCTTCCATGTTGCTCGCCGGCGTCGTGATGAAGTTGGGAGCATACGGCTGCCTGCGCGTGGCCATGACGCTCTTCCCTCTTGGCCTTGCTCCCTGGGGCTTTCATGTCCTTGGCCTGGGTTCCTGGCGTGACGTCTTTGCGGTACTCGCCGTCATCGGCATTCTGTACGGCGCGCTGGTCGCCTTGGTGCAGAAAGACTTCAAGTTCGTCATCGGCTACTCGAGCATCAGCCACATGGGTTTCATCTTGCTTGGCCTGATGACCCTCAACCAGATTGGCCTCTCCGGTGCCGTAGTTCAGATGGTGTCGCACGGAATTCTCGCCGGCTTGCTGTTCGCTGTTGTCGGGCGCATGGTCTACTCCCGCACCCACACCCGCGATCTTCCCGCTCTGGGACCCATGCACATGAACAAGGCGCTACCGTTTGCTGCCTTCACCTTCGTCATTGCCGGTATGGCGAGCATGGGTCTACCTGGTTTCAGCGGATTCGCTGCGGAGTTGATGATCTTGATTGGGGTTTGGCATTCGTATCCGACACTCATTCTCTTTGTCGGCATAGGGCTTATTGCCGGAGTCGCCTATATCTGGCGAGCGATGCAACAAGCATTCTTTACGGGGCCAACGCCTGCTGCCGCCGTCGCTCCGCCAGATCATCCGCTTCCCCCGATCACCTTCCCGGAGAAATTGGGTGCAGGAATTCTCATCTGCTCCAGTGTGATCGTCGGAACATTTCCCCAGGTCTTTCTTAACGTCATTCATCCAGCCTTGAACTCGCCGCTCTTCCAGGGCCTGCGAAACGGAGGCTGGTAATGAGCGTCATCAACTACGGACAACTGCTGCAACTCGCTTGGCCAGAGATCATCCTTACCGTAGCGGCGCTGATCGCTTTGGCTGCCGACCTCCTATTCTTTCGACAGTCTGCACTGCGTACCCGATTTTTGGTCGCCGCAAGCATAGCGTCGATTGGCTGCATAGCCGCGATCTTCAAGCTGTTGCCCGGCTCGAGCGAGGGCATGCTTCTCGGCGGCGTCTTTCTATCCAATCCGGCCACGCACCTGGTTCAGATCGCGCTGCTGGTGATCGCGATCCTGACGCTCTTCCTCTCGGTAGACTCAACCTTTACTGATCACGTGGGTGAGTTCGTTCTCCTAATTCTGCTCGCGACAACTGGAATGATGTTTCTCGTTGCCTCGCAGGATCTGCTCGTTATCTTCATTTCGCTAGAGTTGCTGAGCCTGTCGGTCTACATTCTTGCAGGGTTTGACAAGCGGAGCTCTCGTTCGGCTGAAGCTGCTTTGAAGTACTTCCTCTTCGGTGGCATGTCTGCGGCCTTCATGCTGTTTGGCTTCAGCTTGCTGTATGGGTTCTCCAATTCGACTAACCTCGTCCAGATCGCCAGTGCCATTCACGCGGTGCCGCTCAATCCACTCGTGATCCTTGCGATCGTCACAACGGTGATCGGCTTCGGATTCAAGATCGCTGCCGCACCGTTCCACTTCTGGGCACCAGACGTCTATCAAGGCGCGCCCACACCGAGTGCTGCCTTCATCGCTTCCGGTTCAAAGGTGGCGAGCTTCTTCATCTTCTTCCAGGTTCTCGTTATAGGCTTTGCCGGCGCGGAAGGTAGCGCGACGTTGCATCACTTCCAGAGCGGATGGGTGCCGGTGATTGTCACGGTTGC
Organism: Granulicella sp. L46; assembly: GCF_009765785.1. Lineage (GTDB taxonomy): Bacteria > Acidobacteriota > Terriglobia > Terriglobales > Acidobacteriaceae > Granulicella. The sequence goes on along the minus strand of NZ_LMUT01000016.1, from coordinate 156,058 downwards.
AGTCGCCTCGATGCTGCTGGGAAATCTAGTCGCGATCACGCAGACCAGCCTCCGCCGGTTGCTTGCTTATTCTGCTGTTGCCCATGCTGGGTACATGCTGCTCGCCTACGTGGCCCATTCAGAGCAAAGTCTGGCGGCGCTCTTATATTACGTCGCGACGTACGCGCTCGCCACGCTCGGTATCTTCGGCATTTTGACAGTCACGGAAAAGCAGCTTGGCAACGACAAAATCTCCGACCTTGCTGGCCTGAGCCGACGGGCGCCCTTCCTCTCTGCTTGCCTCTTCATCTTCGTGCTCTCCCTTGCTGGGATTCCTCCGCTGTCGGGATTCTTCGCGAAGTTCCTTCTCTTCACCGCGGTGCTCGCGGTAAGCCCGGGTTCGAAGCTCCTGATCGGCCTAATCATCTTCGCCATTGGCATGAGCGCGGTCTCCCTCTACTACTACCTCAGGGTGCTCAAGAGCGCATTCGTCGCTGATCCCCCGGCCGATGCCACACCAATTCAGTCGCCCATGCTGCTGCAGTTAGTCGTGGGATTGCTTGCAGCTGGCGTAGTCGCCCTGGGCTGCGCCCCAGACCTGATCCTGAACCAGATTCTGAAAGTGATTCACGCCTCGGGACTCTGATCTACCAGCGGCTGCGAACTGATTTCGATCAGACGATCGTTATCTTGTCATAGGTGTGCCCACATATCGCGAAGGCTTTCAATCCTTCGCGAGCCGTTCGATAAGAGCTCGAACGTCATCCGCATCCACGACATATTGAGGTCCCATCGAAAGCGACTCGCCGGCCATTTCCGCTGGCGAAGCAGTTTGCTTCAGCCTTCGACGGAGCGATCCGTGAAAGTGTTTGGCGTGGGTGGCCCGCGCCAACGAGGCAGCATTCTCTAACCGCAAACCGCCTCCAATTGCAATTTCAATCCGATCGCCTGCCAGCCGAACCAACTCTGCGAGCGCTGCGGATCCGGCAACGACGTTCGGCTGCCCCCCTGAAGTTAAAAGTCGATCGGCTCCAGTGGTGATCACGTCTTCGAGAGCTTGGGGCAGCGATGGCGTCGCATCGAAGGCCCGATGAAAGGTGACCTTCAGCGGTCGTGCGAGCTGGACCAGCGCACGCGTGGCCTCAACGTCGACGCGCCCATCCGGCCACAGAATTCCGAAGACCGCACCAGCGGCACCAAGTTCCTTGATGTGCAGAATGTCTCGCCGCATAACATCGATTTCGGACGCCGCGTACACGAAGCTGCCACCACGCGGCCGCACGAGTACATGCACGGGAAGCCCGCTACGCTCGACCGCATCAAGAATCAGTCCGTGACTCGGGGTAATTCCACCCTCGCTGAGTCCAGAACATAGTTCGATTCGGTGCGCTCCGCCCTCTCTTGCCGCGAGGCACGCGTCGATCGTCTCGGCGCAGAGTTCAAAGATCATCTCTTGCATTTGGCCTGACCTGCTTCCGGCATCAACGAAAACAACTTACATGTTGAGTCACTTCAACGACTCGATTGTACCTAGTCAGCATCGATAGGAAGTCGTTTGACGACGCACGACCTCACCGCGCCTCCAATGAGGAAGCCGTACGATCGACGTCGTGATAACGAGGTCCAGGCACGGGAGCATTGCACTCTTCGATCAGCCCATGGGACCGCAGACCTGCTCGGCGAACCGGATTGGAGAGATCCCCCTGACCTATATTCTGTGTGATATCGTCACTCTAACTGAGCGTATAGGCGCCAAACAATCAAATTGGGTCATGGCGTTACCTCTTTGAGAATGATTACCAAGAGATAACCGAATGACGAATATGTATCAGGATTTAGAGCATTAAACTCTTCAAGCACGATACACGGGAGACACGCATGGCTGTTGGAACCACCGGAGATGCAGGCACAACCATCCGCAACGAAGCGTCGGGAAGTTACATCCTGCCGATGGTCCTCATGCTCGCTCTCTACTTCAGCATCGGCTTCATCACCGCGCTCAACGACATCCTCATCCCGCACTTCAAAGAACTCTTCCACCTCACGAACGTGCTCGCCCTGCTGGTCGACCTTTGCTTTTTCGGCGCCTACTTCGTCATGTCGGTGCCCTGCGGCTGGATCGTCGGCCGCATCGGGTACAAGCCCAGCATCATCACCGCCCTTTGTGTCATGTCGGCGGGCCTCTTCCTGTTCGTTCCAGCCTCCATCGCGATCTCCTATCCTATATTCCTCTTCGCGCTCTTCGTCGTCGGCAGCGGACTCGCTCTCCTGCAAGTTGCGGTCAATCCTTATGTCAGTGTCCTCGGTCCACCCGATAAGGGCGCCTGGCGCATCAATCTCTGCGGCATCTTCAACTCCTCCGCAACGACCATCGCTCCGCGCGTCGGCGCCATCTTTATTTTCATCGCAGCCGGAGCCACCACCGCGCAGCTCGCCCACTCCGTGCGCATGCCCTATGTCATCCTCGGAAGCTTCGCCCTGCTGGTCGCCCTCATCACCGCCGCTGTTCCCCTACCCTCGCTGATCGAAACCAACTCCAAAGCCGTCACCACTAAAGCCGATGGCGGAGCCTGGAGCTTCACACACTTGCGCTTCGGCGCACTCGCCATCTTCTCCTCAGTCGGTTCCGAAGTCGCCATCGGCAGCATCCTCATCAACTTTCTCGGCCAACCCTCCATGGGCGGTTACACCCACGCCGCGGCCGCCACCTTCGTCTCTTTCTATTGGGGAGGTGCCATGGCCGGCCGAATCATCGGCTCCGTAGCCCTGCTCAAGGTCAAAGCCCAGCACGCGCTCTTCGCCGTAGCCAGCGTAGCCGCCCTCATGGTTGTCATCACCATCTTCGGCCATGGCTCTGTCGCCAAGTGGGCTATTGTCAGCTGCGGCCTTTTCAACTCTGTCATGTGGCCCTGCATCTTTCCGCTCGCGGTCAAGGGCCTCGGCAAATTCACAAGCCAGGGTTCTGGCATCCTGATCACCATGGTGGTCGGAGGCGCCATCGTGCCTGTCCTTCAAGGCTTCCTCGCCGACAAGCTCGGTTACCAGCACAGCTTCGTGATGGTGCTGCTCTGCTACGCCTACCTAGTCTTCTTCGCCACCAGCGGTTACAAGATTCGCCAGCCCCGCTTCGATTCCCTACCCAACTACATGCCGCCGGTTGAGATCTAGTTAACTTATGACGTCGGTCCCGGCTTCCGCTTGGGATCGAGATGCGTTGGGCGATCGTCCGCTCCGAGCGAAGCAGTCGGACCACCATCGAGACCCATCACCGTAACGTCGTTATTGCCGGAGTACACCATGCGCCCGGCAGAAACAGGCTGCCCATCGACCCGATCGATGCATCGTAGTCGCAGCTCAAAACGTTTGGCTGATAGCTGCGCCCATCCGAGTTCGCACCATTCATCCGGCGAACGCGAAGCATACTCCGACCGCGATGCCCATCGCTTCGTTCAACCATGCTAGTGAAATTGTGCCCTCTGCAATTGAGTGGTTTGCTCCGCGATTCTGTTGGGGGGCAATTCGGCCTGGTTTCCGCCCTTGGACGAGAAGACAATGAGTTCGCCCAAGCGAACCGGAAGGCGTGCGCGGCCAATCATACCTGACATCCGGCTGCTCAGTTCTGATCCAAAGGCCCGAGACCCCGCGATCACTTGGGCACCAAACGCCGATTTCGCCGGTCGCTTCCCCCTGATCCGGCTAGAAATCTGCTCGAATTGTGCCCAAAAATCGCTATTCCGCCCTTGACTAGCAGTTTTTTTGCCCTATCCGCAATTTCGTTGTTGCAAACCACATCGAGACAAGGTAGATTTCACTAAATCGTCACACTTTTGAGCAACTCGGCCCCATTTGAACAAAATAGTGTTCGAAGAACCCTAGAGCAGCAGTTTGAGTCACGGGCCATTAACTCATGTGTGACGTATCGCACAAGGTTCGCAAACAAGGCTTCAAGAGAGAGCAGACATGACACGCGAATTTGTATTGCATAAGGAGATCCCAGTGAAGCTGAAATGTTACTCAACGTTAATGATGGTGATAGCCATCTGTTTGGGCACGCTCGTATTTGGAGCGTCAACGCCTGCGTGGGCCCAGCAAGCCGCTGGCTCTATTACTGGAACCGTAACTGACCCCAGCGGCGGCGCCATTCCGAATGCACTCGTCACCGTCCGCGATACCGATCGTGGCACTGTATGGACCACCAAGACCAGCGGCGCGGGTCTGTACAACTTCCCCCAAATCCCCGAGGGAAACGTTGTTATCACCGTCGAGGCTTCCGGCTTCAGCAAAGAGGTTCGCAACTCCTTCTCGCTGTCCGTCAATCAGGTCGCTGAAATCAACTTCAAGTTGCAGGTCGGCGGAGTCAATGCAGTGGTTGATGTGACTGCAGCTCCTCCCCTCCTCCAGACCGTTTCAACGGAAGTGAGCACCGTCCTTGACGCCAACACCGTCGGAAATCTCCCGATGGCCTCGCGTAACATCAACCAACTGACCCTCCTTGTTCCGGGCGCGATCAGCCCCAACATCTTCGCCTTCGCATCCTCGCAGAACACCTTTGGTACCGGTCGTCCCTATGTGAACGGCGCGCGTGAGCAGGACAACAACGCCAGCCTCGACGGCATGGACATCAACCAGCCCGACAACAACGACGCAGCCTATGTGGCCGCACCGGATGCCATCGGAAACTTCCAACTCATCACAAGCAATGCGCCGGCCGATTACGGCAACTACATCGGCGGTGTACTCGTCGAGACCACAAAGTCCGGCACCAACCACTTTCATGGAACCGTCTACGAGTATTTCCGCAACACCGTTCTCAATGCCAATAGCTGGCAGGACAAGGCCCAGGCCTTCCTCCTCATCCCTGACACCAACGGTGACGGTGGCTACTTTACCGGACCAGGAAATCCTCGCCCGGTTCTGCAGTGGAACAACTTTGGCGCCGCTGTAGGTGGACCGATCGTCAAGGACAAATTGTTCTTCTTCGCTGACTTCAACTCTGCGATTAACAACACTCCCAAAACAGCGCAAAATAACCAGGTCATTCCGTCAGCCTTTCTTACCGGCGATATGAGCACCCTTTGTACTAGCCAGGGCGCTTCCTTTGTCGACGGCGTCTGCTCCAACCAGGCCCTGCAACTCTACAGCCCGGTCTATCTCACTGGTCCCAACGCCGGCCAGATCGCCCCTATCGGTGGACGTCAGCCCTTCCTCAACAACCTGGTGCCGATCAACAGCACCGTAGCGCAAAACATGGTCTCGTCCTCGCTCTTCAAGGAGCAATTCGAGCAGCCGACCTACTACACCAACGGCTACGTGCACAGCTACCAGGGTGATCTCAAGATCGACTGGCAAGCCAGCCCGAAGGATCACATCAACGGCCGTTACACCCAGGCGTACACGATCAACACCAGCAGCAATGGAACCAACGTCCTGACGCCGAATCTTACGCGCGAATATCCGCTCAAGAACTTCGTCGCCAACTGGGATCGCCAGATCACCCCATCGCTGGTAAACGAAGTTCGTGCAGGTATGCAGATCTTCCCGGCCAACGATCAGATCTACACCAACGCAACCGACCAGAATTTACCTGAGGTGTTTGGACTCCCCGGCGTTCAGGGAACGATCTTGCCTTTGATGAGTTTCGGTTACGGCAACGTGGGCAGCCAAAACGGAGTCGAGATCTTCCACGACACCACCATCGAAGCGGAGGATTCGCTTACCTGGGTACATGGCAAGCATTCCATTCACGGCGGGTTTGAGTACTATCACTACATCATGAACGACGTCTACGCCGGCAACCAGGGCGCTTCGGGTGCGTTCAGCTTCAACGGTCAATACACTGCCAACGGGCTCGTCCCGGGCACCCAGACGGCCATCTCCGGTAGCGCGTTCGCCGACTTCCTGCTCGGCTTGCCCCAGGGCGTTCAACAGGGCGAACCCTTCAACTTCCACCTTCGCAACAGTCTGTTCGCAGGCTTCGTGCAGGACAATTGGACGGTTTCTCCCAACCTGACCCTCAACCTCGGTCTTCGCTACGAGCTCACCACCGACCGGGGCGACAAGGACCACAACAACAACGTCAACTTCGATCTCCTCACCGGAACTCCACAGATCGGAACCAACTACAACACCTATACCGGTATCGGTAACTGGCAGCCGCGCGTCGGCTTTGCATGGCAGCCGAGCTGGATTCCGAAGATGGTCGTTCGTGGCGCGTACGATATCTCCACCTACATGGAAGGCAACGGCGTCAACAATATGGCGGTCGTCAATCCTCCCAACGTCGAACTGCATAATGAGCAAAACATTTCAGGCGCGTCGCTCTTGTATCCAACCACCACACTGGATGAAGGCTACCTGCCCTTCGAATCGGCTGCCTGCACTCCGGCACTCTTGCAGGAGTTTGCATCCGAGTGCTTTGCCAGTGGACAGGTGCACGCTACCAATCCGAATCTGCGACCCGCTGTCGATCAGCAGTTCAGCCTCGCTGTTCAGCAGCAGTTCGCCGCGAATTCGTCCATCACCATCGGCTGGGTCGGTAACAAAGACGACCACATGTCCGACATCTACCTCTACAACCAGAAGCAGATCAACTCCGCGGGCGAGGTCGTTCCCGGTCCTTACATGCAGCCGATCGTGAACGCTGGAGCTCAGGCGCGTTACAACGCGTCCGACGGCATCTCCCGCTATAACGCATTGGAACTCATGTTTGCTCAGAAGAATTACCACGGCCTGGATCTCACGGTAAGCTATACCTGGTCGAAGTGCCAGGCCAACTCCCTCGGTTACTTCGGATCGTATGGTGATGAAGAAGGTGCCGGCGAATCGCAGACGGAGGCCGGGCAGAACTTCTTCCAGAACGAGTACGACCCAAAGGCCGACTACGGCCGCTGCACTATAGACGTCGCCCAGTATTTCGTAGCCTACGGCGTGTATGACTTGCCCTTCGGTCGCGGAAAGCTGATTGGCACCAACGTCAGCAGGCCCGTCAATGCCGTGATCGGTGGCTGGAAGATTGCTGCCGACACCCAGATGCATTCCGGCTTCGGTATCACTCCTTTTGCCGGCGCCTACTTCGCAGACCAAAATCCCAACTCTGCATCGACACTCACCGGCTCTTACATGGCACGTCCTGATTGCGTGCAAGGCATGTTAAACAATCAACCCATGCAGACCGTGCAGATCGGCGGAAGCATTGGCAGAACCAATCTCAATCCTAAGTCGGTAACTGAAGTCGCTGATGTAGCCGATGGTGGAACGTTCGGAAACTGTCAGAATGGCGCCCTTCGTGGACCGGGCCTTAAGACGGCAGACCTGAATATCACCAAGATGGTGTACTTTACCGATACGTTCAACCTCGCCTTCTCTGCACAGTTCATCAACCTGACCAACACGCCGATCTTCAGCGTACCGGCAGCCTACGGCGGAGCATACAGCTCCTGCGGAGCTTGCAATGCTGTTCGCACAACCGGTCCACTCGGCGGCGGTGCGGGCACGGTTGGCACCTTCGGCCTCGTCGATGGATCGAACCCTGGGCGTCAAGTTGAGTTCGCACTCAGACTCAGCTTCTAACCATCAACCCTAACCATTGATGCCACCCCAGCTCGGGGTGGCATTTGTGCTTAACGCCAACCAGAGATTTCTCTTCGGGTACATTTGGATAATTGAGGTTTCAATGAAACATTCCGTTTACGCGTTATTCGTAGTGATCTGCATGAGCGTGATCCAACCTGCACACGCTCAGAAAACAGAGTTCTGGATGAGTAACGGGACCACCTCCGTCGCATCCTTTATGGCGCACAAAGATAAGATCGACATCATCTCTCCGACCTGGTATCAGATCGACCAGAACGGCTTCGTTAGCGGCGAGCCGCAGCCGGTTGTCCTGAAGGCCGCCAAGGACGCGCATCTCACCATCATCCCGCTCTTCGCGCTTTTCAATCCCGACAAGGCGCATGCACTCTTCAACGACACAAAAGCTCAGGACGCGCTGATCGCTTCCCTCCTTCGCGAGTGCAAAGAGAACGGCTACGACGGCGCAAATCTCGACATCGAAGATGTCATGTGGACCGATCGCGATGGCCTCTCCGCGCTCGTAAAGAAAATCGCTGACGCCCTCCACCAGCAACACCTGCAAGTTCAGATCGACGTTGTTCCCAACGCGCCCGGACATCCTGGCGAGACTGCCTTCAGCACATGGATGTTTCAAGAGTGGCGCGGAGGCTACGACCTGAAAGCTCTCGCGGATGCCGTCGACCTCATCTGCCTGATGACCTACGATCAGAACACTCGCTGGACTGAACCCGGTCCCGTCGACGGCTGGGTCTGGACGAATCAGAACCTCGACTACGCGCTCAAGGCCGTGCCCAAGAGCAAGCTCTCGCTCGGCATCGCGTTCTATGGTTATCACTGGTACACCGGCGAGCCTGGCTTCGAGGGTAAGGACCGGATCCCGCATCCCACCGCTGACTATATCTCCTATGCCGACACAATCTATCTCCGTGACACCTACGGCGGGAAGACCCAGTGGGATGAGGAGGAGCACACTCCCTGGTTCTTCATCAATCGCGATCAGATGCGCGAGTGGTTCTTCTACACCGACAAGCGCGCCTTCATGGATCGCTTCGACCTCGCGAAGAAGTCAAACCTGCAGGGCGTCTGCGCCTGGGTGCTCGGCGAAGAAGACCCAGCGATATGGGACGCGATCCCAGCCAAACGCTAGCTCAAACTATAGGGACGAACGCACGAAAGAGCCCTCTCCAACGAGAGGGCTTTTCTTCACCAGCAATTCGCAACCGCTACTCCACCAACCGTCCGCGGAAGATGGTACCCGTGTGATCGCCAGCCTCGTCGAACACGTTGAAGTTCGCAGGCGTGCCCGGCGCCATCGTCGACAGCTGCGACATTCCCATCATGCGCGCAGGATTACGCGAAGCGAGCCGAACGGCTGCTCCCAGCGACGTTCCAGTGAATTTCTGCACGTTCGCAACGGCCTGGTCCATCGTCAACACGCTCCCAGCCAGAGTCTCGCCCGACAGGCAGACACCATCTTTCACGACGACCTCAAAATCTCCAAGCGTATACGTTCCATCCGGCACGCCCGTCGCCGACATACCATCGGTCACAAGGATCGCCCGCTCTTCCCCCTTGATCTTCAGCCACAGCCGAATGATGGCTGGATCCACATGCACTCCGTCGCAGATCGCCTCAGCATAAATATCATCGCGATCTAAGATGGTTCCCACAATTCCCGGCTCACGATGATCAATGGGCCGCATCGCGTTGAACAAATGTGTGGAACTCGTTGCCCCCGCCGCGATTGACGCCAGCGTCTCCTCGGATGTCGCCGTGCTATGGCCCATCGTTACGCGCACACCGGCAGCGGTCGCGTGCTGAATCAGTTCAAGCGCATGCGGAAGTTCCGGCGCCAGCGTCATCAAACGAATGTGCCCTCTCGCCGCCGCCTGGAAGCGATCGAACAACTCAATGTTCGGTTCACGAATGCTGACCTCGGGATGGACGCCACGTTTTCCGTGCGACACAAACGGTCCTTCCAGATGGATCCCAACCGGAACCGCGATAGGAGCGCCGGATCGGCCGTGGGACGGATGTTCGATCACATCGGCCAGCCGTTCCAGCGCCTTGAGCGTCAGCTCCAGTGGCGCTGTCACCGTCGTCGGTAAATAATGGGCTACGCCACGCGTCACCAGGAACCGGCCTACCTCCGCAATACCCGACGAGTCCGACGCCATGAAGTCGAACGATCGCGCTCCATGCACATGAATATCGAAGAAGGCTGCGGTAAGCGTTTCCTTCGAGCCATTCGCATCTCCCGACTCGATGCGAACGATATGGCCATCCTCCACCGATACCACCGGATATTCAATCTCTCCCGTGTCGGTGATCAATCTACGTGCAGTTATTGTCGTCAGCATCGATTTCCATTCTTCTAACAACTTGCAATGCTCAAGCCCGGTCGATCGCCTTCTTCGTATCAGCTGTGCTATCACGAAGCTATGCTCGAATCATGTGATGCACACCGCCGAGGTGCCTTCGACGGCACATCAAAAGCTACCCTCGTTACAGCACGCAGAAGGGGCCGTCGCAGCTTCCGCCATGGACGCTGCGAATAAAAGTTCTTGCCCACACCAGACAGAGTGTGTTCTTGTAGTACACGATAGCTCAGAAGTTTGCGCACTTCAATAGAAAACAATCACTTTGGCAGGAGAATGTCCACTTACATGATCGATTCCATCCAACCGACATTTCGCTTCTGCCGCTTCCGGTCGAGTTGGTCTCTGGCCGGTGTCTTCTGCCTGCTTTTCGTGTCAACTCCCGTTATCCAGGCGCAATCCGTCACACCTGCTGCTCCCGCCATGTCTCCGCAGCCAAAGGAGATCCAGCCCGGCGCATTGGTTTCTGTGCATTCCGTTTCTGTACTCGTTCCCGGCAGCGATCCGGACGACCTCTTCGCCGCGCAAAACCTCACCCAATCCCTCACCCAAAGCGGCATCCTCCTATCCTCAGCCGCGGGCAACGCCGATCTCACCGTAAATCTCCTCCGCGCGGACTCCTCGCAAGCCCGCCGGCTCCTATCCGCAAGCCATCTCGCCTTCGACGCTCCCATGCACGACGAAGGCTACGTCCTCGTCTCGCAAAAAAACTCCACGGCAGGCGAGACCGTCGACATCATCGGCCAGACCGCCGCCGGCATCTTCTACGGCGCGCAGACCATCAAGCAGCTCGTGGAATCCTCCCCCAACGGCCCACAGATATGGTCCGCCACCATCCGCGACTGGCCCGCAATGAAGTATCGAGGGCAGCACGACGACCTCTCCCGCGGCCCCTTCCCCACGCTCGCCTTCCAGAAGCATCAGCTTGAAGTCTTCGCCGCGCACAAGGTCAATCTCTACTCGCCCTACTTCGAGAGCAATCTCGAGTATTCCGCCGACCCTCTCGCCGCGCCCCCCGGCGGAGCCCTCACCCGCGATGAGGCCAAAGAGCTCGTAGCCTTCGCCACGCCTCTCCACATCATGATCGTTCCTGAGCAGGAAGCCTTTGGCCACGTTCACCACGTTCTCGAATACGAAAAGTATGCCGACGTAGCCGAGACGCCGCACGGCAACGTCATCGCCCCCGGCCAGCCCAACTCGCTCCCGCTCATCGTGAGCTGGTTCACCCAGATTGCCGCCGACTTCCCCAGCCCGTTCCTGCACATCGGCGCAGACGAAACCTTCGACCTCGGCCTCGGTCGCACCAAACCCGAAGTCGACAAGCGCGGTCTCGGCCCCGCGTACGCCGACTTCCTCAGCTCTATCCATACGGTGCTCGCCCCGCTTCACCGCCGCCTCATCTTCTGGGGCGACATCGGCGACTCCGACCCCTCCGCCATCCTCGGAATCCCTAAGGACATGATCGCCGTCCCCTGGGTTTACGGCCACAAAGACAGCTACGACAACGACATTCTTCCCTTCAAGAAACAAGGCCTCGAGACCTGGGTTGCCCCCGGCGATTCCAACTGGCGCCAGGTCTACCCCGTCGAAAAAACCGCACTCGACAACATCTCCGGCTTTATCGCTGCCGGCCAGCGTCTCGGCAGCACCGGCGAACTCACCACCATTTGGAACGACGACGGCGAAGGCCTCTATAACCAGGATTGGTTTGGCACGCTCTTCGGCGCGGCCGCCGGGTGGCAGTCCGTCAAAGCCGAGGCCGCGCCTTACGAAGCATCATTCGGCCCGAGCTTCTATGGCGATAAAACAGGCCGCATCAACCAGGCCATGGCCGAGATCATCGCCGCCGAAGATCTCATCGACGTCAGCGACGAAGCTTTCTGGCTCGACCCCTGGAGCCCCGCCGGCCTCGCCAAGGCCGATAAGCTCCGACCCAACCTCTCCGCCGCGCGCCTCCATTCCGAGCGAGCCATCGAGCTGATCGAAACCGCGCTCGCCACCGATCCGTCTCTCCGCGAAAAAGATTCGCTACGTGCCATGGAACTAGGCGCCCGCCGCATTGATTTCATCGGCCTGAAATTCCAGCTCTCCGACGAAATGCGCGACCTCTACGCTCAGGCCTACGACCTGCAGCATGATCGCAAGAAAGATTCCACCACCGAAAACCTGCTCTACAACATCAGCAGTATGAACGGCCGCTGCCAGGATCTGCGCGACGGGTTCTCGCTCCTCAAGAACCTCTATCGCGAAAGCTGGATGGCTGAGAATCGTCCCTACTGGATCGACAACGTCCTCGTCCGCTACGACCTGCAAACGCAACTCTGGCAGAAGCGCGGCCAGGACATCGACACCCTCATCGACAACTTCTACGTGACGCGAACCCTTCCGCCCGCAAACCAGATAGGCATTCCCGCACCGGTTTCACCACCCAAATAGGGCCACCGCAGCGGCTACGCGAGAATGACCTCGATACCCCGCGCCGTGAGCTCTTCATGGATCGACTTCGGCAGATCCGAATCTGTAACCAGACAATGGATCGCCGATATGGGGCAGATGAGTGCAGGACTCACCTGCCCCATCTTCTTGCTATCGGCCACCACGATCACTTTCTTCGCATTCCGAATGAACGCCAGCGATACCGCCGCCTCTTCCGATTCCAGCGTCGTGATTCCGCGCTCCATATCGAACCCCGTGATACTGATAAACGCTTTATCCAGATACACATCGCGGAGAAAATTCAAGGCCGGCTGCCCTGCCAGCGCGAAGGTCCAAGCCCAGGCCAGCGTTCCGCCCGTCAGCATGGTCTTGATCGCCGGTTGATTGCAAAGCTCCATCCCGATATTGACCGCATTGGTGATCACCGAAATCCCGCGCCGATGCCGCAGCGACCGACCAATCTGCGTCGTCGTCGTTCCCGCCGTCAGCCCAATCGTCTCGCTCTCGCCAATTAATTCGCTAGCCGCCACGCCGATCCGCCGCTTCGCATCCGCCGACCGCAGCTCTCTGGCCTGGAACGAAGTATCGTGCCGAAATGGCTCATACAACAGCGGTTCCACCAGCGTCGCGCCACCATGCGTACGCAACACGAGACCACGTTTTTCCAGTCGCGCCAGGTCTCGCCGAATGCTCGGAGCCGACGTCCCCACCTGGTCCACCAGCTCCTGAACGGAGATATCCCCCGCCCGAAGCAGGGCCTTCATAATACGATCGCCGCGAACATCTGTCTTGGTTGACATACGATTTGAATCTAGATGAGTGTAGCGCCACAATGCTTGCCGTTAACTAAATATTTTTCTTGCAGCTTCCTGAAACGTGCCCTATTCTGATCGTATAGAGCTTAAACGATCAATTTTGCCGAAGGACAGCCACTCCGTGCCCACATCGCCTAAACCCTCCCCATTCGCTCACTGGATGCTGCGCGAGATCTTCGAACAGCCCTCCACTCTTGAGGCGACGGTAGCCCGCTACGTCGATGAAGACGGCCTCTGCTCCGAAACCTGCGCCCCTCTCCTCGAATGGCTCAAGCGCGTACAGAACAAGATCGTGATCGCCGCCAGCGGCTCCAGCCGCCACGCCGGTCTGCTTGCCGAACTCATCATCGAAGACCTCAGCGGCATCCCCGTCGACGTCGAGTACGCGAGCGAATATTCCTACCGCTCGGAGAAGGCCCTCACCAACACCGCCGTCATGGTGATCTCCCAATCCGGCGAAACCGCCGACACCCTCGCCGCGCTGCGCAAGGCCAATCTCGTCGGCAACGAAACCCTCGCTATCACCAACGTCGACGACTCCACCATGGAGCGCGAAGCCACCGTCTCCTTCCCCACTGTTGCCGGCCGCGAGCGCGCCATCCCTGCCACCAAGAGCTTCACCGCGCAACTGCTCAATCTCTATCTCCTCGCCCTCATGAGCGCCATCTCGCGCGACCTAATGGACGCCGCCGAGCTCAAGCAGCGCCTTGCCGAAGTGGCCGCACTCCCCGACCAGATCGAAGCCCAGCTCCGCGGCTGGGAGGAGGCCATGCACGGCGTCGCCTACCAGTACCGCGAAGCCAAAAACTTCCTCTTCCTCGGCCGCGGCATTCACTATCCCATCGCCCGCGAAGGCGCCCTCAAGCTAAAAGAATCCGCCTACCTTCACGCCGAAGGCTATCCGAGCGGTGAGCTCAAGCACGGCCCCAACGCGCTCGTCGCCGAAGGCACACCGCTGGTCATGATCGCCACCGTCGACCACTCCGATCCCGACTCGATCCAGCGTTACGAGAAGGTAGTTCAGCTCATGCGCGACATGCGCGAGCAGCACGCGAGCATCCTCGCCATCGCCAACACCGGCGATGAAACGGTAGCCGAGCTCGCCGATCACACGGTCTATGTCGCCGAGATGCGCGAGCCGCTGCTGGCGATCTGTGAGACGATTCCATTGCAGCTTCTTTCCTACTGGATGGCCATCAACAACGGCATCGACGTCGACCATCCGAGGAATCTGACCAAGGCCGTGCTCGCGGAGTAGCTCATCCCATGCCGTACTTCCTTGCCCTTGATATCGGCGGTACCAAAACCGACTACCTCCTCGCCGACGACACCCGCGAACTCGCGCGCGTGCGCACCGGCACCATCAAGCGCATGCGCACCGACGCCACCACTGCAGCCACCAACCTCGATCAAGCGCTCTCGGAACTCACTACCCTCACCGGCATCTCGCCGCAAGCCATCACCCGCACCTGCATCGGCACCGCTGGCGAAACCGTTCCGCTCGTCACCGACTGGCTGCGCGAAGCCTTCGCCGCCCGCGTCTCCGGCGACCTCATCCTTCTAGGCGATGTCGAGATCGCGCTCGACGCAGCCTTTCAAGGCGGCATCGGCGTGCTCGCGATGGCCGGCACGGGATCCAACGTAGCCGGCCGCATGCCCAACGGAACCCTCGTCACCGCCGGCGGCTGGGGGCCCGAGCTCGCCGACCAGGGCTCCGGTTACAAGATCGGCCGCCAAGGCCTTCGCGCCGCGCTGCTCGCCCGCGATGAACAACTCCCCACCATCCTCCTCGACGCCGTCCTCGACTTCTGGAAACTCGCCTCTCTCGATCTCCTCGTCGAGTACGCCAACTCCCGCCCCGCCCCTGACTTCTCTCGCCTCACCGAAGTCGTCCTTCGCTGCGCTAACCTGGGTGACGTCGTTGCAGCCGAAGTCCTCCGTCGCGAGGGCGAAGATTTAGCATGGCTTGTCCGCGTCGTTCTTCACCGCATTCACGCCGCGTCCTCCGCCGATGCCCCGCTTCCAAGCCTCGCCTTTACCGGCTCCATCATGGAAAAAGTTCAGCCCGTGCGCGACGCCCTCATCGCCGCCGTCCGCGCCGAGTTTCCTACGCTCCACACCCTCGACGGCGTCATCGACCCCATCGCAGGCGCACTCTGGCGCGCTCGCACCAGCCATTCTGTCTGAACAAAAATTCATGTGCCCAGCAGCGCACTGTCTCCCACCGACGCTGATCTTCAGCTTGTCTTTAGCTGGATTGCTTACTATAGATACATGAACCTCGATAGGCTCAAGGCCTTGAGCTTACCTCTCCAAAAAAGACAGCAACGTCAATGGCCTCGCCAATTGGTTCTGTTTCTCATCGTCATTCCTGTGCTCGCGACCATCGCGCATGCGCAAGGAGGCCCGCCCTTTCGCACCGACGATCCGGAAACACCCGGCAACAAGCATTGGGAGATTAACTTCGGCTGGATTGGCGATCGCAATCCCCAGGCAGGCGCCTACCAGGTGCCCGACTTCGACATCAACTACGGTCTCGGCGACCGCATCCAACTCAAGTACGAAATCCCCATCGCCATCGAAGAGACGCGCGCCCAGCCAGCCTCACCGTCTCAGCCTGCCGTTGAGGAACAGGTCATCGGCGGCCTCGGGCAAAGCCTGCTCGGTATCAAGTGGCGCTTCTACGAACATCATCCCAACGATCCCTGGGTCAAGAATCGCTTCGGTACCGGCCTGCTGGGAGCTTTCGGGCGTCATCCATCCGATCAGCCCCAGCCCGTCGCGGCCTCCGGCGATTCCCCCGGCGCCGACGATTCCACAGAGCCCATCGTCAACTTCAGCATCTCCACGTACCCGCAGCTCTTTCTTGACAATCCCACCGGCTCTGTCCCTCGCGGTGTCGTCGCCCCCGGGCCAAACTTTTTTCTTCCGATCGAAATTAATGGCCGCATCGGCCCCATCCGTATCGACGGCGAAGTCGGTTACAACTTCGGCAATCATGCGTTACCCCAAAGCTGGGGACGCGGTCTGCTCGTAGGGCACGAGTTCACGGACCGCACCGAAGCTTACATTGAACTCTACGACCAGCAGGACGCCAACACGCTCCCTGCCGGCCAGGGTGTCGGGAAATTCGCCACCGGTGGCCCCAAACAGCGTGAAACCACGCTCGGCCTCGGGGGCCGTCAGGCGCTCAATCACTCCAAGACATTCAACTTATTGCTGATGGCGGGCCGCAGCTTCCAAACCATCACAGCCAACAACAGCCAGCCGAGCTGGATCGCGTATGTCGGCGTTCAACTCCTGCTAGGCCCCGCCGAACCCGTAACGTCCCAGGTCGAACAAAAACTCCCAAACGAAAGCAAGCGGTAGCGCCGAAGCACTACCGCTTGAGCCATCCGCCTCTACCAGCTATTTCTGCACGCCAAACGTAAACACCGTCTCCGAGTGCAACGTCTCGCCCGGCTTCAATAGGGTCGACGCAAACTTCGGCTGATTCGGCGCATCCGGAAAGTGCTGCGTCTCCAGGCAGAAGCCCGCATACTTCTGATACGTCACGCCAAACTTCCCGGTCTTGCTGCCATCCAGAAAGTTGCCGGAATAAAACTGCACGCCCGGCTGCGTCGTCGTCACGGTAAGTGTCCGTCCGCTGCTAGCCTCATAAACCTTCGCGGCCACATGCAGCCCATCGCCCGCGCCATTGAGCGCCCAGTTATGGTCGTAGCCACCGCCAATCTTCAACTGCTCGTTGGTATCGTTGATACGCGCGCCAATCGCCGTAGGCTTCAGGAAATCAAACGGCGTTCCTTTGACCGGCGCCAGCTCGCCTGTGGGGATCTGCGTAGCATCCACAGGAGTATAGAAGTCCGCGGGCATCATCAACACGTGATCGAGGATCGTTCCCTTCCCATCGCCCGCCAGGTTGAAATAGCTGTGGTTCGTAAGGTTCACGACCGTCGCCTTAGTCGTCGTCGCGATGTAATTAATCTTGAGCGACTTGCCCTCCACGGTATAACGCACGCGCGCCGTCAGCGTTCCCGGAAAACCCATGTCGCCATCCGGGCTCACCAGCGTCATCTCGACGCCGTCCGGAATCTCTTTGCCCACCCAAACCTTGCTGCTGAAGCCCGCTGGCCCGCCATGCAGCGCGTTGCCATTGTTGTTCAGCGGCACATGATAGGTCTTGCCATCAATCGTGAACGCACCCTTCGCAATGCGGTTTCCATAGCGCCCCACAATTGAACCGAAGTACGTGCTCTTGTCCGCTTCATACTCCTTCAAACTGTCATAGCCCAGTACCACATCCGCCTTTTTCCCCGCGCGGTCTGGAGCTTCGATGCTAACGACCCGCGCACCAAACGTCGTAATCAGCACGGTAAGGTTCTCGTTGCTGAGGGTATAAATTTGCACCGGAGTTCCATCCGCGGTCTTCCCCCAATCCGCTTTCGTCACACCCGCCTGCGCCAGCGAACTCATGAACACTACCGCAACTCCAAGTACAGCCTGCTTGAACGTCATTCCATCTCCTTCAAACTTCAATCGCTTTAATTCACTATCGCCGCATCATTCTTTACCAAGCACACTACCCTTGTCCATACGTTGCATTCGCCCCATGCTTGCGCAGGTAATGCCGGTCCAGGAGCGCTTGCGAAACCTCGTCCGCACTCGCCTTCAGCGTAAGGGTGCGATACGCCATCTTCGCCACTGCCTCAAGCACCACCGCATTGTGCGCCGCGTCCGCAGCATTCTTTCCCCACACAAAAGGCGCATGCCCCGCCACCAGGCAAGCCGGCACCGCCATCGGGTCAATCGCCGGAATCCCCTTGAATCGCGCCACGATCGCGAGCCCCGTCTCGTGTACATACTTCCCTTGGATCGCCTCATCACTCAACGGCAAACTCACCGGCACGGGCCCATGAAAGTAATCCGCATGCGTCGTCCCGAACGCAGGAATTGCCAGTCCCGCCTGCGCAAAACTCGTCGCAAACTCCGAGTGCGTATGCACCACGGCACCAATCTCAGTAAACTCCCGATACAGCAGCGTATGTGTATCCAAGTCCGACGATGGCTTCAGCGTACCCTCCACAATCTTTCCGTCGAGGTCGGTCACCACCATGTCTTCGGCCTTCAGCACGTCGTAATCCACGCCCGACGGCTTGATCACCACCAGCCCCTGCTCGCGATCCACGCCCGAAGCATTCCCGAACGTATACAGCACCAACCCCTTGCGCACCAACTCCAGGTTGGCCTCCAGGACCTCTTCTCTCAGCTTCTTCAGCAGCATCGATAACACCTCATCAACTTTTTTGCTTCTCTCTTCAACTTCTATGCCCGCCAGACGCTCGCCGCAATCCTGCGCAGCTCCGGCAACACATCTCCCATCGACGCTGACTCACTCTTCCGCGATCCAAAGGCAAAATAAACCTTCTGATACAGCGCAAATAGTTCGTCATACAACTTCACCGCTCCGGGCTCAGGCTCATACGTCTTGAACGGCAGACACATCTTCGCCTGCGCCTCCTCGATCGTCTTGAAAACGCCCGCGGCCACCAGCGCAAAAATTCCCGACCCAAGGCTGGTCGGCACGCCATCGGGCACAAGCACCGGTTTACCGAGCACGTTCGCGTACACCTGGTTCAGCACCACATTATTCTGCGGAATCCCTCCCGCATTAATCACGCGATGCACCGGCACTCCATGTTCCGCCATCCGCTCCAGAATAATCCGCGTATGGAACGCCGTCCCCTCAATCGCCGCAAACAGCTCATCCTTCGCCGTGTGAATCAGGTTCCATCCCAGCGTCATGCCGCCTAGTTCAGGATTCACCAGCACGGTCCGATCGCCATTATCCCAACTGAGCCGCAACAACCCGGTCTGCCCAGGCTTATACTCCGCCAACCCCTCCGACAGCTTCCTCACATCCGTCCCTGCACGCCGCGCAATCGCCTCAAAGATATCGCCCGTAGCCGACAACCCTGCCTCAATTCCCGCATACGCCGGATGCACACTCCCCGGCACCACGCCGCACACTCCCGGCACCAGCGTCGTCTCGCTGCTCATCGCGATAATGCACGTCGACGTTCCCACCACGTTCACCACGTCGCCTTCCTTACACCCCGCCCCGATCGCATCCCAATGCGCATCGAATGCTCCCACCGGAATCGGAATCCCCGCAGGCAGACCCATCTCCGTCGCCCACTTCTCGCTCAACCCTCCAGCAACAGCATCCGACGTCCGATACTCTCCGCCAAGCTTCTCCCTCACTCCATCAAACACCGGATCCAGCTTCGACAAAAACTCCTGCGATGGCAGCCCACCCCACTTCGGATTCCACATCCACTTATGCCCCATCGCGCACACACTGCGCGGAGCCTTCGCTGCATCCGTAATCCCGATCAGCGTAGCCGCCACCATATCGCAGTGTTCCAGCGCCGTCGCAAACCGCTCCCGCTTCTCAGGGTTATTCCTTAGCCAATACAGCAGCTTCGCAAATCCCCACTCATGCGAGTACACCCCACCGCACCACTCAATCGCCTCGAGCCCGCTGGCATGAGCAAGCTCGGTAATCTGCTGCGCTTCCTTATGTGCCCGATGGTCACACCACAGCATGTACTCATCCAGCGGCTGCAGCGTCGCGTCCACCGGGATCACGCTCGACCCCGTCGTATCCAGCGCCAGCGCCACAATCTCTTTTGCATCCACACCACTCTGCTGCACCACCGCCCGCACCGCCTCCACGAGGGCGCGCATCTGGTCTTCATGCGATTGGGTCGCGAAGTCCGGATCTTCCTGTTTCCGGTGCAGTGGATACCCCGCCGAAGCTGTACCCAGCCTGCCCCGCTCACTATCCAGCAATGTGACGCGAACGCTGAGCGTTCCAAAATCCACACCCGCAACGATGGCCATGCGATCCTCTCAACCCTTCTCTTACCCTCGCGTACCTTCGCCGGTTCACGAGGCAGGCACAAATGAAATAATGCCTAGTGTAAACGTTTTCCGTGGGGTACGATACCTGTGTGAATACTTGCTAGTCAATACAGTTTCTGCAATTCGCTTCCCGGCCCGTTCACGCGTATGCTGATCCACAAATCCAGGTTGCCCTCCCCGTGAAAAGAACGCGCAAGCCCAATGACGTGACCACGCCCCCGAAGATCGATATCCGCGGCGTAGCTTCCCTTGCCCGTGTTTCGATCGCCACGGTTTCCCGCACCATCAATCACGTCCCCACCGTGGACCCCGTCCTCGCTTCCCGCGTCTGGAAAGCAGTTTCCGAACTCAACTACTTTCCGAACACCCAGGCCCGCGCGCTCGTCTCTGGCAAAAGCCGCCTGCTCGGCCTCGTCGTCTCTGAAATTACGAATCCGTTCTTCCCCGAGCTCATCCAGGAGTTCGAACAGATCGCCGTCGCGCGCGGCTACGAAATTCTCATTGGCTCGACCAACTACGAGACCAAGACCATGGAAGTCTGTGCGCGCCGCATGCTGGAGCGCCAGGTCGACGGGGTCGCCATCATGACCTTTGGCATCGAAGACTTTCTCCTCGATCGCTTCACCGCCGACAATATCCCCTACGTCTTCATCGACCCCGCTCCCTCACGCCCACTCAACAGCGTTCTCGCAGTCGACTATCGCGCCGGCATCTACGAGGGCGTCCAGCACCTCGCCGTTCTCGGCCACCGTAACATCGGCTTCATCAGCGGTCCCCTCACTCGCCGCTCCGCTCAGAGTCGCAAGGCCGCCTTCCTCAGCTGCCTCCAGTCCACAGGCCTCAAGGCCAATCCCGAATGGCTCATCGAAGGCAATCACGCCCTCGATGGCGGTCGCGACGCCATGCAGAAGATCCTCGCGCTGCCCACCTGGCCGACCGCCATCATCTGCTCCAACGACATGACCGCCATCGGCCTCCAGCACGCCCTCTTCGAAGCCAACCTGCGCGTTCCCGACGACTTCTCCCTCATCGGCTTCGACGACATTCACCTCGCGGAGTACACCATCCCGCCCCTCACCACCGTCCGTATGTCCTGCAGAGAGTTGGCCACCAGGGCCATCGACAATTTACTCTCGCGCTTGAAGCCGCTCGACAACCCCGCTGAATCCGCCACCAAGATCACCACGCGTCTCATCGTTCGACAAACCACAGGTCTGCCGCGAAACACGCTTCAGGATCTTCCCCAGATGCCGGCCACCACGCCACGCAAGCGCTAACTTGCCGGGACTGGTGCAGTACGCGCCAGCGCTACACTTCGATATGTCGGCACATATCCCAGGCTGCGCGCAAACGCCAGGATTTTGTCGAACTGGAGACTGATCGTCGCCCCCGCCTTCTGCGTCACCTCGTCCTCAATCGGCAGATCGAAATCGTCGGCCCCATACAGCAGCCCCTCGAGCGCGCGCTCATTCTGCGTCAGCACCGACGTCCGAATCCGCGGCACGTTGTCCAGGTAGATCCGGCTCAACGCCAGGTGCCGCAAATACTCACTCGTGCTGATCTCGATCCCGCCCAACTGGTCCCCCAGCGGCGTGAAGTACGGCTTGAAGGTCCAGCACAGAAAGCTTCCCAACCCGCCGACTTCATCCTGAAACTGCCGCGTGCGCTCCAAGTGTTCGATCCGCTCTTCAATCGTCTCGTCGAAGCCAATCACCATCGTCGCCGACGTGCTCAGCCCCGCCTCCACAATCGCCCTCTGCGCTTCAAAATACTGCGCCACCGTGTACTTGAACTTGCTGTGCCGCCGCCGGAAATCCTCGGTAAGAATCTCCGAGCCACCGCCCGTAATCCAGCGCACGCCCGCATCCTTGAACCGCTGCGCCGTCGTCGCATAGTCCAGCTTCGCGTGATCCGCCAGGTACATAAACTCCGCAATGGTCAGCGCATAAAACTCCATCTTGTCGCCATACCGCGCGCGCACCGCAGCGAACAAATCGCAGTAATACTCCAATGCCAGCGCCGGATTAAATCCGCCGTTGAACCCCACCAGATCCCCGCCCAGCGCAATCAGCTCGTCGATTTTCGCGAAGACCTGTTCCTGGGTAAGAACGTACCCGCCCTCGCCACCCGGCAGCGTATAAAACGCGCAGTAATCGCACTGCGCCACACACACATTCGTGTAGTTGATGATGCGCATCAGCATGTACGTGCAGGCATTCGGTTTGACATACCGCGCCCGCACGATCTGCGCCAGCTCGCGCATCTCTTCATCGGTTGCGTTCTTCCACAACCACAAGGCCTCATCAGCCGTCACGCGTTCGCGGCTCTGAACCTTCGTTCGAATTTCATTGGACAACGATGCGGTAGCACTCACCCCTCTAGTCTATGCCCGAAGCCGCTTTCCACCCCATGCGCTTCCCGACCAATTCGTAACGCATCACCGCCTACCCCTCCACCACCGGCAGCGTGAAGCTGAACACCGACCCCTCCCCAAGCTGGCTCGTCACTGAGAGCGTCCCGTGGTGTGCATCGATGATCGCGCGGCTGATAGCCAATCCCATCCCCGTGCCCCAGGTCTGCTGGCTCGGAACGCTCGCCCGATAAAATCGCTCAAAGATCAAACTCTGCTCCGACAAGTCAATCCCGATCCCACGGTCCGCGACGCTCACGCTTACCATTCCCTCCTTGCGCTCCGCCGAAATACTGATAGGACTTCCCGCCGGCGAGTACTTCGCCGCATTCTCAACCAGGTTTGTCAGCACCTTCGTAATGAAGTCCGCGTCGGCCATCACCAGCGGTAGCGGCGGCAGATTCACCTTCACCTCGCGGTTATCCAGCAGGCTCGAGCAGTTCGCCAGAGCATGCTCCACCATCGCTCCCACGCCCGTCGGCGCAAACGTCATGTGGACTTCACGAGTATCGAGCTGCGCCATCTCTACCGCCTCGGTCACCAGCTGGTTCAGCCGATCGCTCTCTTCATCGATTACTGTCAGCAACTCGCGCTGCTCCTCATGGTCCAGCGTCTTCGGCAGCAGCAGCGTCGACGCGGCTGCCTTAATCGCCGTCAGCGGCGTTCGCAGCTCATGCGTAATCGAGTCAATCATCAGCGACCGCAGCCGCTCACTCTCCTTGGCCGCCTCGCCCCGAGTCACATCCTCCAGCGCCTGCGCCCGGTCAATCGACACCGAAATCAACCCCCCAATCGCCTCCAGCGTCTCCGTCGACAGCCGCACCCCCCGGCTCAACCCATCGATCAGCAGCAGCCCGCGCGGCCTCACCCCAACGCGCAGCGGAATCCTCGCCTGCAGCCCCACCATCTCCGCACTCGGCAGCGTCTGCGCCAGTTGTCGCAACCCAATGTCGTCCATCTGGATCTCAGAGGACTCTCCCGCCATGTACCGCCGGTCGCCGTCCAGCAGATACAGCACGATGGTGTCCGCCCGCGTCACCAGCATGATTGCTGGACTGATCGCATTCAGCAGGCTCGCCACATTCTCAGCCTGCAGCAGTTGCCGACTCAGCCCATACAACACCTCCAGCTCTCTCTGCCGCCGCCGCGCGTCCTCCGCCTCTTCGCGGGCGCGCTCCGATAACCGGCTGCCCACCACCGCCACCGTCAGAAACGCGAAGATCCCCAGCCAGTTCTGCGGATCGCTGATCGTCAGTGTCCCAATCGGCGGCAGAAAATAATAGTTGTATGCAAGCGTCGCTACAATCGACGTCGCCACCGCGTACCGCAATCCCCAGCGTGCCGCCAGAAACAACACCAGCAACAGCAGCGTTAACGCAACCGTCGTAGGGTTAACATGCAGCCACAGGTGATACACCGCTACGATCCCGATCAGTACCGCCGCCGCCGCCGACCACCGGAATACTTCGACCACCCTCTGTGAGTTCACAAAGAGATACTACGTCTTGCCGGCCGATTCCACACCCACGCGATCAAGCCGTCCACAATTCGACCCCAAGCCCAACCAGTTGAGCCGCCCAATCCCCGCGAAGGGAAAATTCCTTCACGCCTTATATGCAAAGTCTTATCCATTTCTATAGCTTCCTAGATCTATCTAACTGAAAACACATGCGCTTATATTGGATATCGACGTGCTGCAATTCTAACGAGGCAATTCGCCCCGATCGCCCATCCACAAGGAGCAGCTATGAAAATACGGTTCTTCAGTTGGACCTCCCTCCCCGTCCTGGCACTGCTCGCAGGGTCTTTCTCAGCCCATGCGCAGTCAACGCAAATCACCTCGCCCGCCGGCCTTTCCGGGTCGGACACAACGCTCACCTTCTCGGGTCCGCTCGGCACCAATCTAGGCAATCCCGTGAATTTCGCTGCTGGCGGAAATACGTTGACCTTCTCCAACACGAACGGTTTTGAAGTAGACCAGGCGGGCTCCAACTACTTCAACACTGCATTCGCGAACGGTACCGAGATTCTCTACGGAACTGGATTCGAGGGATCCGGAGGCACGGCCACCATCGACTTCAGCACCGCGGTCAGCCAGGTCGGATTCAACGCGGAGGAATTTGCCAACGGCCCCTACACCATGACCTTCTCAGCCTATGATGGTGCCACCTGGCTCGGAACCTACACTGCGAACGGAAGCGATCCCGACGGCGGATTCAATTCGAACCTGAGCTTCGAAGGCGTGCAGGCCACAGCCGGCTTCGACATCACGTCGATCGTGCTGAGCGATGCCGATGGCAACAACCTCGGTATCGGACCCATCTCTTACGCCGCGGCATCCTCCGTTACTCCTGAACCCGGCTCCTTTGGTCTGCTGTTTACGGGACTGGCCGGCCTCGGCGAGATGATTCGCCGCAAGGCTCTTCGTCGTTCGTAAGTTCATCTTTCGCATTGGCTGAACCACCCTGACGGGCAGAGCGGACTCCTCCGCTCTGCCCGTTGCTTTTGCGCAGCGCTCTCGCTTCCGACACCGGCGCCGTGCAGCGATAGGTAATATACGGCTACAATTCCGGTCAGCACCACCTTCGCGGACAACTACCGAAATACTTCGACCACCCTCTGTCAGTTCACAAGGAGTTAGTACGACTTGCCGACCGATTCCACACCCAGGAAGAGTCCCGAAGACTGGCTGATCACCGCCGATCCCGAGAAGACGCGCGGCCGCTTCAAGATCTTCCTCGGCTACGCTCCCGGCGTCGGCAAGACCTTCAGCATGCTCTCGGAAGGCATCCGCCGCCGCCAGCGTGGTGAAGACGTCGTCATAGGTATCGTTGAAACCCACGGCCGCAAAGGCACCGCCGAACTCGCCAACAAGCTCGAACACGTTGCTACCCGCGAGATCAATTACAAGGGCACCCTCTTTCACGAGATGGACGTCGACGCCATCCTCGAGCGCAAGCCCCAGGTCGTCCTCATCGACGAGCTCGCCCACAGCAACATCGTTGGCAGCCGCAACACCAAGCGCTACGAGGACGTCTTCCTTCTCCTCGAAGCCAACATCGACGTACTGAGCACCATCAACGTCCAGCACGTAGAAAGCCTCACCCCGCGCATCCAGAGCCTCACCGGCATCCCCGTCCGCGAGACCGTTCCTGACTGGGTCCTCGATCGTGCCGACGAGATCGTCATCTCCGATCTCACCCCCGAAGCCCTCGTCACCCGCATGCGCCGCGGCGATATCTACCCCGTCGACCGCGCCGACCGCGCCCTCGCCAACTTCTTCCGCCGCGGCAACCTAATCGCTCTCCGCGAAATGGCTCTCCACCGCGTCACCCGCGCCGTCGATCGCACCCTCGACGACTACGTCAAGCGCAAGCAGCTCGGGCCACACTGGTCCGTCACCGAAAAAGTAGCCGTCTGCATCAGCAACCGGCCGCAGGCCCGCGACCTCATCGCCCGCGGAGCTCGCCTGGCCGAAGGCCTCAATGGCGAGCTCTACGTCCTCCACGTCCAGAATCACAAGGACGAATCCCCCGAGTGCAAGCGCGCCCTCGAAGCTAGCCTCAAGTTCGCCGAAAACCTGGGAGCCCACGTTGTCCACCTCTCCGGCAAGCGCATCGCTTCGGTCACCGCCGCCTACATCACCGAGCAGCGCATCACGCAGGCGCTCTTCGGTCGTTCTGCCCTCCACGGCCTGAAAAAATACCTCTACTTCTTCGCCATCCAGCGCTTCATGTCCGAAGCCCCGCACGTCGACCTCCACATCGTCACGCAGGAGGATCGCTAACATGAATGCCTTTCGGGACAATAGCTAATGCGCATCCTCATCGTCGACGACGAACGGCAAATCACCCGCGTCCTCCGCACCTCGCTGCAAAGCAGCGGCTACGAAGTCACCGTCGCCAACAACGGCCTCGAAGCCTTCGAGCTCTTTCGCACCGCTGCTCCCGACCTCGTCATCACCGACCTCGCCATGCCCGAAATGGATGGCATCGAGCTCACGCGCGCCATCCGCCGCCTCTCCGAAACCCCCATCATCGTCCTCTCCGTCCGCGAGCAGGAGACCATGAAAGTCGCCGCACTCGACGAAGGCGCCGACGACTACGTAACCAAGCCCTTCAGCATGCCCGAGCTCCTCGCCCGCGTCCGCGCCAACCTCCGCAAGATCGCTCGCGAAGAACCCGCATCCGCCGAGCTCACGGTCGGCGACCTCTACATCGACACCCCTTCGCGCACCGTCCGCGTGCGTGGCGACGAAATCCACCTCACCCCCAAGGAGTTCGACCTCCTTCTGCTCTTCGTCAACAACCCCAACCGCGTCCTCACCCACAAGTTCCTTCTCCGCCACATCTGGGGCTCCGCCGGCGAAGATCAGCCCGAGTACCTCCGCGTCCTCATCGCCCAACTCCGCAAAAAACTCGACCCCACCGACAGCTCCCGCTACATCGAGAGCGAGCCCTGGGTCGGCTATCGCCTCCGCTCCACCCTTACGACTTCTTAACGAATTCCCTACGGACTTCTCATGGCCTTCAGCCTTCTACTAATGGAGGTGAAATCTTCCGATGTTCTGCGCTTGCGTTCCTGCTTCTGCACTCCTTCGCACGTCTCCGTTCGCGGCCTCCCAAGCCGACCCTTCGCGAACTTCCGCAGATCTAACTTTCCATCGACCGACCATCCATCGTAGCGACGGGCTTCCCGCACACGTCACCGTCCCCGCGCCGGCTGGAAAACGCCGCGGCTTCGTCGTCCCCGGCAACTTACCCACTCCCATCTAGCTCGGAGCACCTATGCCAGACATCCTCGCACTCATCACCATCGCTGTTCTCTTCCCCCTGTCCCTGCTCTACGTCTCCGCATGCGACCACCTGAAAGGAAGCCGTCGATGATCGAAAACGTGATCCTTCTCATAATCAGCACCCTGCTCCTCATCTATCTCGTCTACGCTCTGCTACGTCCGGAGAAGTTCTAATGTCGCTCAACGGCTGGCTCCAAATTGCCCTCTTCATCGCACTCATCCTGCTCCTCGCCAAACCCATGGGCAGCTACATGACGCGCGTCTTCGATCGTCGCCGCACCTGGCTCGACCCCATCCTCGTACCCTGCGAGCGCCTCCTCTATCGCCTCACCGGCGTCGACCCGGACCAGGAAATGCGCTGGACCCAGTACGCCATGGCTATGCTGGTCTTCAGCGCCGCCACGCTCGTCCTCACCTACGTCATCGAGCGCATCCAGCAGGTCCTCCCGCTCAATCCGCAGCATCTCGCCGCGGTCGCGCCCGACCTCGCCTTCAACACCGCTGTCTCCTTCACCACCAACACCAACTGGCAGTCCTACACGCCCGAGACCACGATGAGCTATCTCACTCAGATGCTCGGCCTTGCTACGCATAACTTCTGGTCCGCTGCCGTCGGCATCGCCCTCGCCATCGCCTTCATCCGTGGCATCGCTCGCCGCGAGATGAAGACCCTCGGCAACTTCTGGGTCGACCTCACACGCGCCACCCTCTGGGTTCTTCTCCCCATCTGCATCGTCTTCGCCGTCACCCTCACCTCGCAGGGAGTCATCCAAAACTTCCATCCCTACACCACCGCCAAGCTCGTTCAGCCGCAGACCATCACCACCACCGGCGCCGACGGCAAGACAACAACCACCACCGTTACCACGCAGACCATCGCGCAAGGCCCGGTCGCTTCGCAGGAAGCCATCAAGATGCTCGGCACCAACGGTGGCGGCTTCTTCAACACCAACAGCGCGCATCCCTTCGAGAACCCCACGCCCCTCTCGAACTTCCTGCAGATGCTCGCCATCTTCCTCATCCCCGCCGGCCTCACCGTGACGCTCGGCACCATGGTCGGCTCGCCCAAACACGGCTGGGCTGTCCTCGCCGCCATGACCATCCTCTGGTTCTGCGGAGTCTTCGTCTGCTACCGGGCCGAAGCTCAACCCAACCCGCTGATGCACAACGTCGATCAACACGCCTCCCTCACCCAGTCCGGCGGCAACATGGAAGGCAAAGAGGTTCGCTTCGGCATCGCCAACTCCGCCCTCTTCGCCACCGTCACCACCGACGCAAGCTGCGGCGCCGTCAACGCCATGCACGACTCCTTTACCCCCCTCGGCGGCCTCGTTCCCCTCACCAACATCATGCTCGGCGAGATCGTCTTCGGTGGCGTCGGAGCCGGCCTTTACGGCATGCTCGTCTTCGTCGTCATCTCAGTCTTCATCGCCGGCCTCATGGTTGGTCGAACCCCCGAGTACCTCGGCAAGAAAATCGAAGCCTACGACGTCCAGATGTCGATGCTCTATCTCCTCATCTTCCCGCTCATCATCTTGGGATTTGCCGCCATTGCCGTCCTGATGCCCAACCTCGGCCTCAGCGCGCTCACCAACCACGGCCCCCACGGCCTCTCCGAGGTCTTGTATGCCTACGCGTCGGCGACGGGCAATAACGGCTCCGCCTTCGCAGGCCTCAGCGCCAACACCCACTGGTACAACTATTCCCTCGGCTTTGCGATGTTCTTCGGCCGCTTCATGATGGCCATCCCGATGCTCGCCATCGCCGGCAATCTAGCCGGTAAGAAAATCGTCCCCGAAACCGCAGGCACTTTCCCCGTGACCACACCACTCTTCACGGTCCTGCTAACCTCGGTCATCGTCATCGTCGGCGCGCTCACGTTCTTCCCCGCGCTGTCCCTCGGCCCCATCCTGGAGCACCTGCTCCTCCACGCTGGCCACACCTTCTAGGCATTCGGAGAAACCATGTCCACCGCAAGTCAAGCCAAAGGCCGCCGCTCGCTGTTCGATTCAGCAATCGTTCGTCGCGCCGCCGTAGACGCTCTCGTCAAGCTCGCCCCCAAGACCATGATGAAGAACCCCGTCATGTTTGTGGTCGAAGTCGGCAGCGTTCTCACTACCGTCCTCCTCATCTACGACCGCTTCACTGGCCACGGCCACTTCAGCTTCGATCTCCAGATCACCCTTTGGCTGTGGTTTACGGTCCTCTTCGCCAACTTCGCCGAGGCCATGGCCGAAGGCCGGGGTAAAGCCCAGGCCGACGCCCTCCGTCTAGCCAAGTCCGAGACCACCGCCTACAAAGTCTCAAAGTCTGGAACCATCGAAGAGATCCCCAGTTCCCAGCTCCGCGCCGACGACGTCGTCAAAGTCGTAGCCGGCCAGATGATCCCCGGCGACGGCGAAGTCATCGTAGGCGTAGCCTCAGTCGACGAATCCGCCATCACCGGCGAGTCCGCCCCCGTAATACGCGAAGCCGGCGGCGATCGTTCCGCCGTCACCGGTGGCACCCGCGTCCTCTCCGACGAGATCACCGTCCGCATCACCTCCAACCCCGGCGAGACCTTCCTCGACCGCATGATCGCTCTCGTCGAAGGTGCCGAACGCCAGAAGACTCCCAACGAGATCGCCCTCAACATCCTTCTCGCCGGCCTCACCATCATCTTCCTGCTCGCCGTCGTCACCCTGCAGCCCTACGCCATCTACTCCGGCGCCCCGCAAACCGTCTTCGTTCTCATCTCGCTCCTCGTCTGCCTCATCCCCACAACAATCGGCGGCCTGCTCTCAGCCATCGGCATTGCAGGCATGGACCGCTTAGTCCAGCACAACGTCCTCGCCACGTCAGGTCGTGCAGTAGAAGCCGCCGGCGACGTCAACACTCTCCTCCTCGACAAGACCGGCACCATCACCATCGGCAACCGCGAGGCCTCCGAGTTCGTCACCGCTCCCGGCGTCACCAGCGAGCAGTTAGCCGACGCCGCCCAACTCTCCTCCCTCGCCGACGAGACCCCCGAAGGCCGCTCCATCGTCGTCCTCGCCAAGCAGCAGTACAATCTCCGCGGCCGCGAGTTCGCCAACCTCAACGCCGAGTTCATTCCCTTCTCCGCCACCACCCGCATGTCCGGCATCGAAGTCGACGGCCGCAGTATCCGCAAGGGCTCCGTCGACGCCATCTCCAACTATCTCATCGAGCACGGCTCCAAACTCCCCGACCTCGTCCGCGAATCCGTCGACGCCATCTCCCGCTCCGGTGGCACGCCCTTGGTCGTCGCCGAAAACGGCCGCGCCCTGGGCGTCATCCATCTCAAAGATGTAGTCAAAGGCGGCATGAAGGAGCGCTTCGACCAGCTCCGCGCCATGGGCATTCGCACCATCATGATCACCGGCGACAACCCTCTCACCGCCGCAGCCATCGCCCGCGAAGCCGGCGTCGACGACTTCCTCGCCGAAGCCAAGCCAAAGGACAAGATGGACCTCATCAAGCGCGAGCAAGCCGAAGGCAAGCTCGTCGCCATGACCGGCGACGGCACCAACGACGCCCCCGCCCTAGCCCAGGCCGACGTAGGCGTTGCCATGAACAGCGGTACGCAAGCCGCCAAAGAAGCCGGCAACATGGTCGACCTCGACTCCAACCCCACCAAGCTCATCGAGATCGTAGCCATCGGCAAGCAACTCCTCATGACCCGCGGAGCCCTCACCACTTTCTCCATCTCCAACGACATCGCGAAGTACTTCGCCATCATCCCCGCCATGTTCGCCGGAGCCTTCCCAGTCCTCAACGCACTCAACATCATGCACCTCCACAACCCGGAGTCGGCCATCCTTTCGGCAGTCATCTTCAACGCGCTCATCATCGTCGCGCTGATCCCGCTAGCCCTACGCGGAGTCCGCTACCGCCCCATGTCCGCCGCCGCCCTGCTCCAGCGCAACCTAGTCGTCTACGGCATCGGTGGAATCGTAGCCCCCTTCATCGGCATCAAGCTAATCGACATGCTCATCACCGCGCTCCATCTCGCCTAAGGTGCACTCATGAAAAAGACCCTCATCACCGCCACCCTCTACACCCTCATCACGGCCGTCATCCTCGGCATCGGCTACCCGCTCCTCATCACGGGCATCGATCACGTGCTCTTCCCCAAACAAGCCAGCGGAGAGCTCATCACGCATAACGGCGAAGTCATCGGCTCGCACCTCATCGGCCAAACCTTCACCGGCGACACGTACTTCAACAGCCGCCCCTCCGCCGCCGGCACCGGCTACGACGCCTCCTCCTCCAGCGGCTCCAACTACGGCTCCACCAGCAAAGTCCTCATCGACCGTGTCCAGGCCAGCGTTACCACCGATCAGAATGGTTCAGCCCCCGTCCCCGTAGACCTCGTCACAGCCTCCGGTTCCGGCCTCGACCCCGACATCTCCCCTGCCGCGGCCTACTACCAGGTCCCGCGTGTCGCTCACGCGCGCCACCTCTCCGAATCCACCCTCACCCACCTCATCGACGACCACACCACCCAGCGCCAGTTCGGCCTCCTCGGCGAACCCCGCGTCAATGTCCTCGACCTGAACCTCGCCCTCGACAACTTGTCCACCCACTAACTCTCCAATCGCCAATCCCCTTCATGCCCACACGCCGATATAGGTTCAAGCTGTATCTCCAGAGTGAAAGGGTTTTCGACCATCGGGGCCGAATCCGCTTGACACCGAGCCGCTGAGCCATTCGTATGACGGTTACCGTACACTGTGCCAACGGCGGCGAACCGGGAGAAACTATGCCGGCAGCCAGAGAGCCCGGACCTGGCGATGAAGGCTGCGCGTATCCATCAATTCGGGCCACCCGAGGTAATTTCACTCGACGAATTGCCGCAGCCAACCGCAACCGGTAACGAGGTCCTGGTGCGCGTTGCCGCCGCAGGCGTTGGCCCATGGGATGCCTGGATCCGCGAGGGCAAGAGCGTCGTAACTGTCGCCTTACCGGTCACGTTGGGATCCGACATCTCCGGCATCGTGGAACAGATTGGCCCGGCCGTCAGCCAATTCGCCGTGGGCGACGTGGTCTACGGAGTGTCAAACGCGAACTTCACTGGCGGCTACGCTGAATATGCCGTCGCTTCAGAGAACACACTGAGCCTCAAACCCAAGTCACTCGACTGGCTAGCCGCAGCTTCCGCGCCTGTAGTTGCGGTCACCGCATGGCAGATGTTGTTTGAGTATTCCAAGGCGCAGCCGGGACAAAGCGTACTCATCCTCGGTGCCGCAGGCAGCGTTGGTTCATATGCCGTTCAGCTGGCGGCGCAGGCCGGTCTCACCGTCTTCGCAACAGCGTCCTCCGAAGACGCCGACTATGTCCGCGGCCTCGGCGCTGCGCTTGTCGTCGATTACAAAACCGCGAGCCTTGCAGACGTCGTGCCCCTCGTAGATATCGTGTTCGATATGGTGGGCGGTAGCTCCCGCGACGCTTCCCTCCCAACAATTAAGCCGGGCGGGATCCTCGTTTCCATCGTCTCCGACATAACTCCAACCCCCGCTCCAAACATCCGAGGCATCTTCTTCCTCGTAGAGGTGACCTCGCAGCGGCTGCGCAGATTGACCGAGCTTTTTGATTCGGGCCGGCTCAGAGCGAATGTCGGCACCGACCTTCCTTTGGAAGCTGTACGGCTTTCCCATGAAATGTTGGGCGGCGCACCGCATCGCCGCGGCAAAATCGTGTTACGAGTGGCCGACCTCAAGCAATGAGGTCGAACCAAACGACCTACTCGCGACCCTACCTGCATCGATACAGGGCTCCAAACCTTTCGATGCAACGCAGTCCAAGGAGAACTTCTATGAATCGCGTCCCTGATGAAGCATTGGTTTTGATTCCCGGCGGCACACTCATCACAGCAACGCCGGAGGAGGGACGTGCCCTCGCAATCACTCTCGCGCGGCACATGATTCACAACATTCAGCCAGATCTCGATGTGTTGAAGGCGGGGCGACCCATCTACGCCACCAACCCCGACAGCTTGATGAAAGCAAGTCAGGTCGTGGCCATCGAGTTCCAGACAATCGCCGCAGCGAATAACTACTGGCGCCCCTAACCGACCGTTGCATCGCCAGAACGGTTCGAACCCCGACGCACCCAATATCCTGTCAAGCCCCCAAACTCCTGCAAAATCGCCAAACCCCCTATCAACACTGGCGATTTATCTTTCCAAAAGTTGGCATAGTTACCCCACGCAAAGGACTAAACTTTAACTAGAACTTCCGTAAGCCACCGATCCCACATACAAAGCGCGGCCAACTCCACTTCGCCGTCGTAACCCCTTTCGAAGATATACTTTGGCCGCAACCCGCATGGTTAGACTACTTTGCGACCAGGTTCCAAGGTCGCAGGGGGATACTTTGCGACGTAACCCATACGCTAGCACTACTTTGCGGGAAAAGTACGACCCAAGGGGGGAGGGGGGTGCCCTACCGTCCAGCCCGCCGCAGCTCCGGGGCCCGCCGACCCTGCCCAACGCCCGCCAGCCGAAACGTGATCACCATCGCCGGCACCAGGTACGCAAACGACCCAAGCACCCACATCACCACCGCGCCCAGCACCTGGTCATCCAGCACCGAAATCCCGAACGGATTCGGATGCTGCACATAGTAGCTATAAACCGGCCGCTCGCAGAACGCCAAAAACGCCGACAGCATCGTCATCACCACATCGCCCAACGCCAGGTAGACCAGCATCCCCCAATCATCGGGACGCTGCTTCGCCGGCCATGGACGCAGGATGTACCACCAGAACAGCAGCGACGTGAACAGGAAGCATAAGTGCTCGACGCCATGCACGGTCTCATTCTCCAGCGCATAGTTATAAGCCGACGGAACATGCCAGGCTAGATACGCCACATTCATCCCCAGCCACGCAACAGCAGGCGTAACCAACCACTCGGCAACACGCCGCAACGCCGTAAGCCGCACCAGCGGGCCAACCACCGAACGCAACACCGGCCTGGGTAATCCACGCAGCAGCGGCACGACGGGAAGCCCATACAACAGCAGCATCGGAATCGCCGACATCAACAATAAATGCTCGATCATGTGCGCCGTCAGCAACGCATCCGCAAAGCCATCCAACGGCGACGCAACCACCATCCATAACAGCGCGAGCCCACCCAGAAAGGACGCCAACCGCTCGTCACTAAACTGCACACGCCGCGTCCTCCGCAACGCTATCCATCCGCGCACATACACCAGCGCGGCAAGCATAATCGAGACTGTCAGCCCAATCGGCAGCTTCCAATCCGCGAAGATGTCCCGCACCGCATCGGACATACGCTACTGCTTCTGCCCTGGGCTTGGAGTACCCTTCGGCCCCCACGCTGCACCCTGAGATTTCTCTTGTTCCATCTGCTTATTCCGCGTCAACTCTCGCGACGCATCGATTGCCGGTTGCAGATCGTTACCGCGCAACGTCATCAGGAAGCTCACCAGCGCCTTGGTCTCGGATGGATTGAGCGCATTGCCATAAGCCGGCATGTTGCCACCACCCTGCAACACCTGCCGCACGATCTGATCCTCGGTCAGCCGCGTAGCCACCGAGTCCAATGCAGGACCACGCTGCCCGCCCACTCTATCCAACTCGTGGCAGTTGCGGCATTGCTTGTCCTGCAGCACCATCGCTCCCTGCCGCTCCAGCGGTGTTCGGTCATGCATATATTTCACCGGCACAGCGTCGCTCGACCACGCATCCATCACCGGACTCCACGGCGTATACGTTCCCAGCCGCGTAAAGATCCCGAGCGACACTGCGATCACAGAGACGGACAGCACAGCAACAGGCCGTCGAGCCCAGTGTCTTTCCCCCTCACTGGCAATCAGCGGCAGCATCAGCATTCCCGCAATCCCCACCACCGGGACGATCAGCAGCACCGGCGTCTCCAGCGCCGGAGGAAGGAACGCAAGCACCGCATAGATCCAAAGGAAGAAGAAGTCAGGCTTCGGCGCTGTCTGGATAATCGTTGGATCCGGCTGTCCACTTGGACCAAACGGCCCGAAGAAGAACGCGCAAGCCATCACCGCGAACAGAATAGCAGCCGCAAACACCGCATCCTTCCATGCAGCGTCGGGGACAAACGGCATGCCTGTCTTCTCGACCAGTTCGTGATACTCGCGCTCATACGTCGACTTACGCACCAACCGCCCCGGCATCGGCCAGTCGCTCACCCCATGCCGAAGCACCATCCATACATGCACCCCAACCCCAGCAAGCAGCAGGCCGGGAATCACAAACACATGCAACGTAAAGAAACGAGACAGCGTAGCGCCGCCAATAATTGGCCCACCAAGAACAAGATGCACCAGCTGCGCGCCAACAAACGGGACGCGACTAACGATCGAAGCCCCAATCCCCAAGCCCCAATACGCATCCTGGTCAAACCGCATCACCTGCCCGGTGAACGCCATGCCCAACGTAAGCAGTAGCAGTACAACGCCGACAATCCACGTAAGCTCTCGAGGAAACTTATACGCGCCAAACAGAAATACCTGCACCATGTGGATCAGCACGATGGCGATCATGAAGTCTGATCCCCAACCGTGCAACGCGCGCACATACCATCCCAAAGCGATGTTGTGGTTCAGGAAGTTTAAGCTCGTCCAAGCCTCATTCGCGGAAGGGCTATAAATCAGCGCCAGCAGAATCCCTGTCATCACCTGCAGGATCAGCAACACTGTCGCCGCACTGCCGAACACATACCACCAGCTCGCGTTGTTCGACGGAGTCGGATGCGCGGCTGCTTCACTAATCGGCTTGATGAGACCGAGCCGATGTTCGAGCCACTGATAGGCTGCGATGCCTTGCTCCTTCAGCCTTCCCATGTTGTTGACCTCGTCTCGGCTGCTACAGGCTCGATCTGGATTAGTGGCTTATCCTTGCACGATGCCTGGGTCGCGAGCGTTGGCATGTCGCCCGCATGGATCACCAATGAGTTCCCTGCGATCTTGTACTTGTATTCAAACAAGCCGCGCTCCGGAGGACCAGACGCTCTGCTACCGTCCTCGTAATACGCTCCACCGTGGCACGGGCAGAGGAATAACTTCGACTCCGAGAACCATCGCACCGGACAACCCAGATGCGCACAGTTGATGGCAAACACCTGGAATGTCTGCTCCGATACACGCCGAACCCAGCAAGGGACCTTCGCCGTTTCCCCATCGTCGAACGTCGCAACCGGGCTACGGAATTCAGCCAACCGCGTCTGGCCCACGGGAAAATCATTCACCTCCCCGATGCTGATCCAGGAACCGACACTGGATTTCTTCCTGGAGGCTGGTCCGAGCAGATATCCGATCAGAGGGACCGCAAGCACCGCGCCTACAACGGCATTCAACCCAACGGCAAGCTTGAACAGAAACACTCGACGCGTGTGTGCCTGCGCCTTGCCCTCCGGCGACAAGGCGTCGTTACTGGACTCTCCCGGATATTTTAGAAATTCGCTCATACTTGTCTCCGCACACTGGTGAGTGATCTATGGATGCGCATAAGGCCGGCCTGGAGCTGCGACTCGATGGGAAGCGAGCCACGCCACAATATCGGTAATCTCTTTGTCAGTCATGGGCCGTGAGCTCGCACCGGTCATGTCGGACCGCCAATCGGGCATCCCATAATCGGGCTGCCCAGCAATGATCAAGCTGCGCAGGCCCTGGTCGCTAGCAAGCGCAAGATAGGCAGGATCAACGAGGGAGCCAGTCGAATTCTCTTTTCGCTTGAGCCCGGTGCTGTCGTTGCCGTGGCAACTCGCACAGAAGGTAGTGAAGGCTTGCTGCCCCTTAGTTGGATCTCCCGAACTACCAGCATAAGGAGGAGCAGACTGTCCTTGAAGAGTCGCCGGCTTGCCCCATGCCGACTCAACTCCTTGCGCCAGGATCGCGATCTGTTGATCCGTCAGCATGCCGCCCTGGCTCTTAGCGAACGCCGGCATCAGGGTTCCAGGAACGCCATTAGCTGTCGCTTTCTGGATGATGTCCGTACCAGCGAGAGCCAGATAAACCGGATTCGCCAAGGAGATGGCAGCACCGTTCTTGCCCTGCTCACCATGGCAAGCCGTACAGTTCTGTTGATATAGAGCCGTAAAATTCGAGATCTGATCGGGACGTTGAGCCGCAGGCTCGGGTCTTGCGGGGACAACCTTGCAGCCCGCATCGAAGAGCACCACGACAGCGATCATGAACGAAGAAGCCAACGAGCGCAGATTCATCGCGTAATGTCCTCGTCCTTGGATTCGATCGGCTCTTCATAGTCCCGTTCGTTGAGATCACTGTGAAGCCCTGCACGAACGGAGAATGGGAGTGCTCGGAATTGCGAAGTGCGCACCTTCGCCTGTAGATTCACGACAAACCCGCAGACAAGACCAAAGGCTATTTGAGACACCACAAACCAGAACCATTCAATGCGCTGGTTAAGAATTGGACTGACTACCCCAATGGCTGAGTGCAAAATACCCGTGAACAATAAGGGAACCATGATGCCCGCAGTAACGATCGGGTACTTTGGGAACATGGGCAGCATTGCGCCATAGAGCAGACCAACAAGCAGCGAGGTAAGACCGTGAATCACGAAGGCGGCAAGCAATCCCCGTAGGTGGAATTCGCTCAGAAAGGCATCGCTTGCACCAGCCCAGCTGACAAAGCCTCCAGCAGCAAGTAAGTTCATGGC
This sequence comes from Granulicella sp. L46, assembly GCF_009765785.1. Lineage (GTDB taxonomy): Bacteria > Acidobacteriota > Terriglobia > Terriglobales > Acidobacteriaceae > Granulicella. The sequence continues at coordinate 118,069 of NZ_LMUT01000016.1, read as the reverse complement.
ATACCAGATGCTGTGGTATCTGATAATGCTGAAGATAGCCGCTGGCACAGCCATCGCGATCCCACCTGCAATCCCACCCTTGATGCCGGTGGTGATTCGGAAGGTTTCTTCCGGGATGATCTTTCGGGAGGTCGCGTCTGCAGGCAATCTCGCCGCGACCGTTCGGGCACTCGAGATGAGTGTCTCTTCTGTGCTCACCTCGACAGCCTCGTGGGCTTCATGCGGAAGAACCTGCCGAAACCAGCCCACCATTGCTGCGAGTGCAAGCGCTCCTCCGAGTACACTCACAATACCGCTCGTTACCATGCCCGACATGACGAGAGCAATACCTAGAGCCAGCACCACTGGCCACGCGGTTGGCGATGGGAGCTGAATGCCGTGTTCCTGGTGCGGATGATCGACTGGCAATGCGCCTCCTCGCTGGTTATCTGCCCAGCACATAAACAACTAAAAATACGATGACCCAGACGCCATCGACGAAATGCCAATACAGCGACAGAACTTCAAGCTTCTCGCTGTGTTCTTCTTTCATCTCTCCGCGCACGGAGAAGAACAAAGCCAGGGAGAGGAGGATCAGGCCGACGACTACATGGGTCGCGTGCAATCCAACCAATGAATAGAAGGTGGTTCCAAATAAATTTGTCCTGATCGTCAGGCCATGTTTGTAGATCAGGTCGTACCACTCGTAAGCAGTACCTGCGATGAAGATCCCTCCAAGCAATACCGTCGCTGCCAGCCAGAGCGAACATAGGCCTTGCTTGCTTTTCTGCAGAGCCGATACAGCAGCATGAACCGTTAGACTGCTGGAGAGAAGGCAGATCGTTGTGAAGATTGGCAGCTCCAGCACGTCTTTCGGTGCCGGGCCAGTCAAACTCTTCCCGATATAAAAGATGTATGCCACGACAAAGATCACAAAGATGGCAACCTCGGCAATGATCAGGCACGTCATCCCTACGATTCCGCGGGACGGAAGCGTCCATACCTGATTTGGGCTGCCCGACTGCAACGCAGCTTCGCTCATGCGCCCTCCTTCTTCGTTTGTTGTGGAGAACCCTGTTCTATCTCGTAATCAAAGTCCGGGTCTTCAGGGTGTTTCAGATCCCATAATGGCCGACGGCTAGCGACAGTAGGTATCTCCGCGAAGTTATAGGACGGAGGTGGTGATGGCGTCGACCACTCCAACGTCCACGCATCCCAAGGGTCGGGTCCAGCAATCGGCCCTTTGAAGTAAGACCACACCATGTTGTAGACGAAGAGAAGCGTTGCCACTGTTTGAATGATGGCCCCACTGGAAACAAGCAGGTTCCAGATCATCCAACCGCGATCGGCCTCATAGGTATAGATCCGGCGTGGCATACCGAGCAGGCCTGGCACATGCATGAGATCGAACGTCAAATGGAATCCAATCACGAAGAGCCAGAAGTGCCACTTCCCTAGCCGCTCACTCAGCATTCGCCCGGTCATCTTTGGGAACCAATAATAGAAAGCGGAGAAGATCATAAAGAGAATTGCGCCCACCAGCACGTAGTGGAAATGGGCTACAACAAAATATGAGTTCCCAAGCTGCCAGTCGAAGGGGGCTACCGATAACATGATGCCGGTCAATCCAGCGATCAGAAATTGGAATAGAAAGCCAATGGCGAACATCATGGAGGCGGTAAATTGTATTTTGCCGCCCCACAAAGTAGCTAACCAATTGAAGATCTTGATACCGGTGGGCACCGAGATGATCATCGTGGCGAGCGTGAAGAAGGTGTTTCCGCCCGGACCGAGCCCGACAGTGAACATATGGTGAGCCCAGACACTAAGACTGATAAAACCAATTCCAACGGAAGCAGCTACCATCGCTGGATATCCGAAGATAGCCTTCCGCGAAAACACCGGAATAATCTCATTTGCGAAGGCAAACGCAGGCAGCACCAGGATATAAACTTCCGGATGTCCAAATATCCAGAAGAAGTGCATCCATAAAACCGCGGAACCACCAGCCTGCGTATCAAAGAAGTGAGAGCCGACGTAGCGGTCGAGCATCAACATGATCTGCGCAGCAGTTAGTGGACCGATCGCAACAAATGTCAGACCCGACATCACGAGGTAGATCCATGGCAGAAGAGGCAGCCGGCTCATCTTCATACCAGGGCACCGCATGCAGATGATAGTCGCAACGATATTCAGTGCCGTGCCGATAGATCCAATCCCCGTGAGTAATAGGGCCAGTGTCCAATAGTCTGTGCTATGGCCCGGGGAGAAAACGCGGGCCGTTAGAGGGGCATAGGCGAACCAGCCGACATCGGGTGCACTGCCAGCTCCATAAAGCCCACTTCCGCCGATATAGCTGAAATAGAGCAGAAACCCGGCGAAGGCAGATATCCAGAAACTAAACGCGTTCAACCGAGGGAACGCCATATCCCGGGCCCCAATCATCAGCGGGATCAAGTAATTTCCAAAGCCAAACAGAATAGGCATACCGACGAAGAACACCATGGTCGTTCCGTGCATGGTGAAGAGGCCATTGAAGACTTCTGGCGACACAAAGTGGTTATTCGGTATCGCCAATTGAATTCGCATCAGTAGCGCTTCGAACCCTGCAATCACCAGGAAGATCAGAGCATAGCCGATGTACATCAGGCCGATCTTCTTGTGATCAACTGTTGTCACACAGCCGTGCAGCACCTCAAGCCATAGCCGTCGTGGAACCTGCGCTATCTGGTCATGCACTTCATTTACCGGAATCTGGGTTGCCATTGTGATCCTTCCTCAACCCACTACTTGAGCGTGGTTAGGTAAGCCGTGACAGCATCTAGATCGTGACTGTCCAAATGCATAGGAGGCATGAGCGCGCCTGGTTTAAAATTCGCAGGATCGTCGATGAATTCTCGGAGATTCGCAGGAGTGTTTGGAACTGAGCCCGAAGCTATCGTCTCGCGACCTCCCACGTGAGTGAGATCGGGGCCAAATCTGCCTGTAGCCACGGTGCCCCGTATCGTGTGGCAGCTGATGCATGCGTTGTGCATGAAGACATCCCGGCCCACGGCGACAGTGGGATCATCTACCGCGGGCTGCCGCTGGTGTTCCACCCAGACAGTGAACTCTTGTGGAGTGTCGGCGTAGACGCGAATCAACATCTTTGCGTGTTGCACGCCACAGTATTGCGCACACTGTCCAAGGTACAAACCTTTCGTCTCGGGATCGATCCACATTGTGTTCACTTTGTTTGGGATGAGGTCCATCTTGCCGGCAAGTCTCGGCACCCAGAAGCTGTGATCTGTATCTGCTGATGACATGGTCAAGTAACTTGGCAGCGGGTGAGCATGGTCGCTGACCGGCACGTGTAATTCGTTAGCCGTCACAACTCCCAGTTGAGGATAGCGATATTCCCACCAGAACTGGTGGCCCACGACGGTGACATCCAAGGCGTTTGCTGGTCGTTGCGCGTGCTCAGTTGTGTAGATGACCCGCGTGGTGGCGAGAAACAACATCACTACGATAAGGATTGGAATTACTGTCCAGGAAAGCTCAATTTGATTGCTTCCGTAGATCTGAGGCGGCTCCTGCTCGCCTTGTCCGTCCGACGCGCGCGCTCGATATCTCACGAGCACGTATGCGAGAATTCCCGCCACAATCAGAAAAATTGCCGCCGTGATGCTGAGAACCAGCATGGACAGACTGAAGATGGAGCGTGCGGGTGTTCCCGCAGGGGCAAAGATATTGGTTGGATCAGCAATAAAGGCCGACAGTATTATTGCCGCGAAACCGGACCAGCCTTGACTCGCAAACATTTGTCTCCAGAAAGACGGCTAGCACTTTCGCGAGCTAACGTCTTTTGTGCTGTAAATCCATGAAACCGCTGAGTACATAACCTGCGGAGGCTTTCAATGGCGTAAGACAAGTATCTAATTCAATTTATACACCTATGGTTCTGCATTGGGCACAAAGCCGGAAACTGGATTACGAACAAATCCAGCAACGTCGTACATAGGGGTCTCACGTTCGAACATGTACTGCTACGGGCACAATTGAATACCGGCGTGTTGAATTCGTCATACTATTTCACGTCCAGCCAAGCATCCACTATGCGTCTAATCACATGAACAAACCCGAAGATTTGGTAAACTGCCTGGATTGCTGTACGGAGAGGTCAGGATCGGCCGCCGAATTGAGGGTAGGAAGTTCATCCCTCGCGATCCGAGCATTACGAAGTGTTTGAGTTCGAGCGCAGGGTTTCATTCCTGCTCGCAAATAATGTAAGATAGAACATCTGGGGGGACGTAGCTCAGTTGGTTAGAGCGCTGCCCTGTCACGGCAGAGGTCGCGGGTTCGAGCCCCGTCGTCCCCGCCATCAAACCTAAGGAAGTCAGGGGTTTGTGGCAATAGACCGAAGTGACAGTCACGAAAAAGCCGCTGGCGAGTTCCATCATCAGCTTGCCGTTTCGGGTTTCTCGCAGCGGTATGAGCCGTCTTCTCCCCTCTAGTAGCATTCGCATCACTCCGTAAGCAGCTTCCAGCTGGTTGTGATGCGGATCTCTATGCGCGGTCGATCCTCTAAACAGCCGAGTCAAAGCGGTTCACCAACTTGGCCGGGATTCTCTGCAAACTGGATTTTTGGGGCGATTTTACACGAAGAACCATCGGCCTAGACGCAACTGCAGCGCATACGAGGCATGCGAGACGTACCGAAAGGTTCCTGGGAGTTGATTATCTCGCCCTTCGGCTCCCCGCCATTCTTGCAGCCCCTTATCGTTCGAGATTTTCCATCTTTCGTTTACTATGGCGCATGGCCTCGCGACGACGTGCAGTTGACAAGGCATCTCCTCTGTCACAGCATTCCCGCCTCCCCGTCGTCTGCGTTGTTACCGTAGATAATCAGTTCGTCGAAGACCTGGGTCCGGAACTCATGCCCTGGTTTCAGATCGTACTTCGAGAGACCTACGAGGACCTTGCCCGATGGACGCGTGAATCCCAGGTTCAGGCCGTTCTACTCGATATCGATACTGGCGATAGCGACGACGAGCGCACCTACGGCGGCCTCTCTGTCCTCAACGAATTGCGTAGGCTTAACAGCGAGTTCGTACTCATCTCACTCAGCCGCTCTCGCACTCGTTCGGTCGAGAAACAGGCGCTCGAAGCAGGCGCCGACGCGCACTTTCGAAGTCCAGTCGACATCTCGGAGCTTCGACTGGCTCTGGTTGACCTCCTTCGCACACGAAGCGAGGAATCCGCCCGGCAGCATATGCGGCAGCAGGCCTTTGAGAACAGCCGATTCCAGGATTTCATCGGTGGAAGCGAATCGATGCGTACCGTCTACGATGCCATCCAACAAGTCGCCGGCAGCAACGTCAACGTATTAGTTCGCGGCGAAAGCGGCACGGGAAAAGAGTTAGTTGCTCGCGCCATCGTGGCTCTTAGCCCCCGCGCGAACAAGCCATACATCCGCCTGAATTGCGCTGCCCTTCCCCAGGATCTCATCGAGTCTGAGCTCTTCGGCAGCGAGCGCGGCGCTTTCACCGGAGCCACAGAGGCCCGCCCGGGCCAGATTGAATTGGCCGACGGCGGCACGCTCTTCCTCGATGAGATCGCGACCCTGACCCTGTCCCTTCAAACCAAACTCCTCCGCGTACTCGAGGACCACATGGTCCAACGACTCGGCGGCCGCACGCTGCGCAAGATCGATTTTCGTTTGATCTGCGCTACTAATGAAGATCTCGAGGAGATGGCCCGTACCGGACGTTTTCGCGAAGATCTTTACTACCGCATTCACGTCGTCCCGATACAACTCCCCCCGCTGCGCGAGCGTCTCGGCGATATTCCGATCCTGTGCGAACATTTTCTCCAGACCCACTGCATCTCCAATGGCGTTCCCATCAAACACATCGACGATACCGCCCTATCTGCTTTTGAACAACACATCTGGCCTGGTAATGTTCGCGAGTTAGAGAATCTCATTCAGCGCCTGGTAATCACGGTACGCGGAGAAGAGATTCAAGCCACCCATTTGCCATCTCGGCTGCTCGCAACCAACCTCGCCGCCAGCGAGGCGGCTCTGCTTCCTGAGTCAGGTTCCGACTTCGACCATGAGATTCAGCAGATGGAAGTCGCTCTCCTCAACGCCGCCCTTCGTCGCACTCAGGGCAATAAGGCGGCCGCGGCCCGGCTGTTGAATCTTGACGGTCAACGTATCAAGTATCTGTGTCGCAAATACGGCTTGGCGTAACGACTTTTGAGAATAGTCACTTTTTCACCTATGGATGGTTTATTTTTCACCTCTTTCGGATAATGGACCTGAAGAGGAATATCCGGATCATTTCCTACATCTCCTTTCTTTTGAGGGCTATATAGAAATTTTCGGAATCCGCTATCCGTTTGGCACATCGGTTGCACTTCATTTAGCCGTACAGCAGTTCAAATTCCTATTCGAGGTTACGATCATGGCAGTTTCCAAGAAGTCGATCATCAAGTCTTCCACCGCCAAGCCCAGCGCCATCAAAGCTTCCAAGTCCGCAACCGCATCGCCCGCTGCCCCCGCTGGGAAGATGGTCACCGCGCTGCGAGTGGCAAGGAACGTGAACCTCGCAAAGTCGACTGCGAATCTCGCGAAGTCGTCCGGGAAGCTCGCAAAGGTCACCCTGGCGAAAAGCACCGCCTTTTAATTGCTCGCGCCGTGGAAGTCACGGCGTGTAGAGGCGTAATCCACGATCGGTGACCAAAAGGTCACCGATTCCTTTTGTACTACCAAACATGCGTGCGGGCTACGTCCATCACTATCTGTTCAGCGCGTCCGGCGAGACTTCGTCGCGCACCAAACACTTTCGCTGGACCGACGGTACCCAGTGCCAAACGTGGACTTCCTGGCGGCAATTCAAGTTGAGCACAATAGAACGTCGGCAGCACGATCCCTTTATAGTCTTGATGCGCTACAAGGCCCTTCGGCAGCGTAGAAGCTTCTCCCTCGATTGACGTCAGGCGCAAGCGCAAAAATGAGAAAGCCCCTGGTAGCGCTATCGACACTTCATCGCCGGGGCGAATCCGATTTATCTCGCCTGCAGGAATGTAGAGCCGCATCCGCTCAATCGCTAGCCCCGAATCTCCACCGGCAATCGTAAGCAACGGCTCGCCGGAACCAACTTGTTGATACATCAATCCAACCGGCTGTGGAGTAACCACGCGTCCGTCCACAGGCGCTCTCACCGATAGCAGAGCTTGCGCTTCCTCCGCCAGATCCCCAGACCGTCGCGCGCCAGCCTCTTCCGCAGCTGACGCGCCAATCGACCGTCCCCCGAGCTGCGCCTCGACCGCGTGGTAGCGCGCCGAACCTATCGCCGCCTGCGAGTTCGAAGCCATCGTCGCGACGTCCGGACTCGACATATGCAGCAGTAGCTGCCCGCTCCGCACCGTCTCCCCCTCGTGCACGTACACCGCTTCCACTTTTCCGTTGACAGGCGCATGCAACGTCACGGGATTCGCGGCTTCAACGACAAAGTATGCATTCACACGATCCCGCATTACTGGTACAAACAGGACTACGAGCAATGCCAACGCAGCTCCCAGCGTCCGTGGTCGGCACCAAAATCGTCCGTTCATGTGGGTTTTCCCAAATTCCTTCGCCACGCCAGCCAGCGATTTCAACCGGCCTCGAAAAATCGCAATTGCCATAGCGCCCGCGGGAATCAAAGCAAACTCCTCCACAAATTTGGAGCTTACATTGTAGGAAAACCGGATCACAAAGAAGAGCATCATGTAGCTGTATGCCCCGGAGACCAACGCATAGACAACAAACAGCGGAGCACGCCGCCGCGGCACCGATGGCACTTCAGCCGGAAGCCGCAGAATACTGCTCTGAAACCACGCGGAAACAAAACTAGTCGACCGTTCCTTCAGATCAGGGATCTCAATCAGCTCGGTAAGAAAGTAATATCCGTCAAGCTTCAACAACGGATTCAGATTCATTACGATGACCGCCAAGCCGGTAATCAAAATCACCTTGTATGCGAGATCGTGCACAAACGCGCTAGGTTGCGTACTCGTCCACACGATCATCGCCACCCCACACACCACCATCTCCACCCAGATTCCCGCAATGATCGTTGCCAGCCGCTGAATCTTGGTCGCCGACACCCACGTCTCGGTTACGTCCACAAAAAACGCAGGCGTCAGGTACAGAAACATTAGCCCCATATTGTGGACTTCGCCGCCATAATGCTTGCAAGTCAAACCATGAGCGGACTCGTGAATGAATCCAAGGCCGAACAACAATACCCAGAACTCAGCAAAGTCCGCAAATGTCTTGTGCGTGAAGTTGTAGTACAGCGGAATATCCGGACCAAAATCCTTCCACTTAGCCACGAAGACCGCACCCTCAAAGCAGAACAGCAACACCACCACAAGGACACACCAGCGGCTATAGATGAATTTCCCCACGATCCCGTCCAGCCACGTTAGATACTTATCCGGGTCCCAGGCTGTAAAGCTGATGTGCGCCAAGTTGATCTTCGAGGTTCGATTCGCTTTTCGTCCTCTTTCCGCCTTGAGCCGGGCGCTGTACGCAATATTCTTTTCCTGAGGTGTCTTGAACCAGAAACCGGCCTCGTCCAGGATGGTCGCAAACTCCTCCGCTTCGCGCGCCGTCATAGCGCCACCCTGTTCCTCGTTAAACTTCTGCGCTATTTCGTCGTAGCTGCGGATCCCATCAAACAACTGTGCCAGCTGCCACTGCGGCGGCTGAAAACGAAAAAAGCTACCCTTGCTACGCTGCAGGATCCCAACGATGGGTTCTCCGTCGAGCACGTCTTCACGTGTCACCAGCTCTGGATCAAGACGAGGAGGACGCGCACGAGAGAGCCGCACCTTAGGGATCTCCGGTAATGCTGCGTCCAGCGCCTCACTGAGATTCATCGCTCTTGCGCCACCGTGTCTTTCGCGCTAACCGCTGCCCGCACCTGCATCGTCATTCCCGGCTTTAGCAGTGGCGACGGGTCGATTACCTCACCAATGACCTGCACGCTTCCACTCGCCGGATCTACCACTGGACTTACCCGATACACTCGACCCTTCTGTTTTAGCCTCGGATAATCCTCCGTCGTAAGCACCAAGCTCGCTCCGCGCTCGAACGCTCGCATCGCCGACTCCGGCACCGTAAACATGACATGCAGCGGCGCGGCCGCGGTAACCCAGAACAGCACGTCCCCTGTCTTCACCTCCTGTGCCATTCGCAAGGATCGCCGCCCGACTACTCCAGTGAAGGGCGCAATGATTCGTGACTGTGCCAGTTGAAGATTTGCCGCCTGCAACCTGGCCTCAGCGCCCGCCTCATCCGCCTTGTAGCGGTCTACTTCCGATACGGTTTCCGCCAGCTTGTACTTCACATGCTCCCAGTCCTCATCGCTGAGAATGCGGTCCGCTCGCAGGGCATCCGCGCGCCGCAGATCAGCCTCATCCACCTGCTGCTGCGACTGCCACTCCTTCACCTGAGCCTGCAGCGACGCTACCTTTGCCTTCTCCTCGTCGCACGCCGCAAGTAGCGCACGATCGTCCAGCAATGCCATGAGTTGGCCCTTCCGCACATGATCGCCAATGTCTACCACAACCTCTATTACGCGCCCATCGCGTTGAGCAGCGACATCTGCCTGCTGCTCCGCAACCAGTGGACCGGACGTGCTGAACGATCTAGGTGCAGTTGAATCGCCAGGCATTGGCACTCGCCCCGACGCCGGCGTCGTGGCCGCCTCCACTGCTGGCTGGGCTGTCGGCCGCGAGTCACAGCCGCAAACAGTCGCAACTGTCAGCAGGGACACTATGGCCGCCGCCCCAATGCTCACCGGCCATCGCAACAACGAAGAATTATTCATTGCATCACCAACCTATCCAGTTCCACAATGTCTGCCATATCCAAAGCGCCGGCTTGCGCAGCAGAACATAGCCTGCGGAACGGTAGCCAATGAAAATTTTTCCATGTCCACTCATCCCAGCACGCAGGGTTGCGTTCCTGTTCTCCAGTGGGACTCGTGCCGCGAACGTGCGCTCATCATTCACCGTCTGCGCAAGAGGACTAACAATGTTCACCACTCCGCGCCATGTCTGCTGCGGATAGCTGTCCAGCTTGATAACGGCTCTGTCCCCCGGCCGCACCAGCGCAACGTCACTTTGCGCGATCGAAATATCCATCACCACCGACGACAGATCCAGCACCTTCGCAAACGGATCCCCTGCATTTAAATGCTCCCCCGCCGCGCTTTGCAACGCCGGCGTCGCCACCAGGCCATCAATTGGCGAGCGCAGTTCCGCACTATCGACTCGACTTTGAGCCCTCGCAACCGCTGTCCGCAAATACTCCACCTGGGCCCGATCCTCGCCCGCCTGCGCCGAACCGCCAGCCAGACTCGCCTCCATTCCCAACTCAGCCGCCTCGTACTTTGCCTGTGTTGCGGCCAGATCCGCCTTCCACTGCCAGTCATTCATCGTCCCCAGTTGTTGTCCCGCCGTTACACGCTGGCCCTCCCGCACGGCGACCGCCTCCACATTGCCGTCGGTGGGCGCTGCAATCGTCACTAGGTGCTGTGGCTCCACCGTCGCCTCTCCCGATATCCTCATCGGCAGCGGGCAGAACAGCAGGAACAGCAGCACCGCTGCCGTCAACCCGCCGTAAAACAACCTCCGACTTCCGCTGGTCCGCAGAATCTCACGCTTCTTCTGCATCAGTGGCTCCAGCAATCCAATCAGCGGCACCTCGCGATACAGCAGCGCATTTCGAATAGCTACAGTCGCCTGGGCCGCCAGAATCTTGACCATCTCCATCTGCGCGGCGTCCAGAAAATCTGGGTCGCTCGCCGCATACAGGAGCATTCCTACGCGTCCCTGGTCGTCTACCAACGGTAAAGCGTACAGAGCGCGATATCCCGTGCCTTCGAAGTATCGTGCCACCGCCTCCGCGATCTCCTCCGCATTTTCCTGCTCGGTTTGGCGGGCATGCAGCACTGACGACTCCGAACTCAGCCAGCGCACAAGATCCTTTAGCCTGTCGACCTGAACGTCGCCCATTGGGATGCTCGCCATCCCAGAAACAGCCTTCAGCTGCAAGTTACCTCTGTTGTCCAAAGCGATCGCGGACAGCTCATACGGGAGCACACTCTGTGGGCTATTCACTATGATCTGTAGCAGGCGGTCCAACCTCAGTGTCGACGTAATCTCCGAGCTGACGTGGACCAGAGCCTCCAATATCTCCAGCTTTCGCTCGGCATGCATCAGGCTGGCGTTCTTCAGGGCATTGCTCACCGTCTCCGCCATCGCGGAGAGAAAAAATTGATCGTCCTCATCAAATACTTTCCCACCACCCCGGTTTACCGCTTCCAGGACGCCAACCTCTGATTCATCCTGCATCAACGGCACGACCAGCGCGTTCGTGACGCGCTCGGTCCGCTGCTCCTCGGAAAGCGACTCCAGCGCAGTATTCCGTTGCAACAATCGTGGGTCTTCGGCATCATCAATCAACAGCGGTTCGCCTTCGTGCGCCATCGTGGCTACGTAGCCTTCATCCGGGGTCTGGATCGCCCCTATTTCTACCGTGGCATCTTCACCATGTGCCGCCATCAAGCGCAGTTCATCGCCGTCGAAAAGCCAGAGATGCATCGCCTGGCACTCCAGCATCGCCGACGTCTTCGCCGGCGCCATCGCGATCACCGCATCCAGTTCCAGCGTCGCATTCAACGACTTTTCCAGGTCATATAGCTGGGTCATTCGGTGCACCGAATCCAACAGATCCTGCCGCTGTCGCTCAAACTCCTCCGCCGCAAGAATTGCCGGCCCTGCCAGCGTCACCAGGTCGGCCAGTCGTTCCAGCTCCGCCGCAGTGATTGGTTCCGCAAACGTCAACACTTCAATTAGCCCCACTACAGTTCCCGCCTGGGAAAATGGAACATACACCAGCGAAGCGATCGAACGCGACACGTTCACATGGGCATACTCCTCCCGTGGCACCTGGGCTCCCGAGTACACCAAAGATTCCTCGCGCCCGGCCAATAATGGAAGCACCAGATCGCTGTCCGCCGGCAGCATCTGTTCCCCCATGGACACCGGCCCCGCCATTCCCACTGGCAAAAGCATCGGTCCCTCGTCCCCCTCAAGCAACCTATGCACCAGGCAGGCGCTATCCTTGATGGATTCGACGACAGCAAGAGCAATCAACCGCGCCCGGACAGAGGAATCCGTAGCGGTGAGAAGCTCATTCGTCAGTTCCAGGGCGGGACGGCTGGGCATTGACATGGGAGAATTTCAAACAAACGTCTACGCAACATCGGGACCCGGTGCTTGACGGAAACAAGCCTGAAGCGTCAATCTCTGTAGACGGAGTGTAGCAAGCGCTCTCCCCGTTGTGAAATCATTCTTTCCAGCTTGCAGGAGACTTCGTGGATCTCGACATAAAGCAAAGCGGAAACACCTGCTCCCTTCGCATCAAAGGCCAGCTCAAGTCTTCCAACGTCCCGGAATTTGACGCAGCCCTCGAATCCGCCATCTCTAGTGGCTGCATCTATCTCATTCTTGATTTGGAGCAGATGCCTTTTATCGATTCCTCTGGCATCGGCGCAATCGTCAATGCGCTTCGGCGCACTCGACAAATAGGGGGCGATACCAAGCTCGTCAACCCCTCTTCTTTTGCCACGAAAACCTTCAAGATGGTTGGAATTCTCAGCCTCTTCGGCGTTTTTGCCACGGAACAAGAGGCAGTCGACGCCTGCGCAACGGCATAACCTTTGCTGTCGTCTTAGGTTCGCGTCTTTAGGGAAGTTCAAGCGCTTGGCGGCTTGCGGGACTTCCGCGATAAGTTATTCAGAGATTTGACGTTCCCCGGCCAGTCCTCCTAGCGTGGCAATTAATTCACCTTGGGAGATCACTCCGGACAATTTGCGCAGTTCGCGCGTACTACCGCCGTAAAAGGGATACCCTAATCGGTAACTTAATTGAAACTATAGAGTCTACCGTCGATGATTCAATCCACCTGCGGCGTAGCCCTCACTGGAATGTGAATGTCGATCTCCGTACCACAATTCAACTTCGAAACAATCGAGAACGTTCCGTTCATGAGCTTGGCTCGCTCGCGAATGCTGATGAGACCGAGCCCCCGTCCCTTGTTGACCGATTCGACATCGAAACCGACCCCGTCATCGCTAACGGTGAGTCGAATCTCCCCGGGCATTTCCAGGAGGTCTACGTTGACCTGCGAAGCTCGACTATGTTTCGCTGCATTGTGCAGTGCTTCCTGCAAAACGCGGTACAGGCAGAGGGCAACGTCGGGTGATACGGGGTTCGGCAAGTCTCCGCAATGAAACTCAATTTTGAATTTCTGCTTTTCTCCGAACTCATGGCAGAAGCCTCTCATGGCCACGACAATGCCCAGGTGATCCAACGCCGCGGAATGCAGCTCGTGAGACAAAGCCTGAATATCGGAACCCATCTCCCGGGCCTGTTCCCGCAGTCTGTCCACGCGGTGGAGGGCATCGCCGTTCAAGGTAGGAAGGTCCTTCTTGAGCAGGTCGAGTTCGATGGCGAGTAAGGCCATTCGTTGGCTGAAGTCATCGTGAAGCTCTCGGGCAATGCGGGTGCGCTCCTGCTCCTGCGCCTCAATCAACCTGCCGCTTATGCTGGAGAGCGCCTCTTCTGCGAGTCTGCGCTCCGTCACATCGATGCAGGACCCAATGTATCCGGCGAACGAGTTGTCGGAGTTGAATCTGGGCACTCCTATGTCGAGAAGCCAATGATATTCCCCGTCGCTTGCCCTGAGCCGATACTCCATCCTGAACGGCTCGCGCCGATCAAACGCCTCCGTATAGGTTTCCAGACACTGCAGAAGGTCGTCCACGTGGATCCCGTCCGCCCACCCGTTTCCCAGTTCGGCCGACAGTGGCCGTCCCGTGAAATCGAGCCAGGTCTTATTGAAATAGGTGTAGAGCTTGTCGGTGTCGGCCATCCAGATCAGCACCGGAGTCGTGTTCGACATTAAGCGGAAGCGCTCCTCGCTCTCTCGCAATGCAAATTCCGCTTGTTTTCGCTCAGTGATGTCCACGCCGATCCCGAGTGCGCGCGGCCGATCGCCATTGGCCGGAAAATAGAATTTCCCGCTATCAGAAAGCCATCGTATAGCGCCATCTGTACGCACCACGCGATATTCCGCTTTATACTCACTTCGGACTTCTATCGCCTCTACGATAATCTTCGATACGCGCTCGCGGTCGTCCGGGTGGAGGCGCTCCATGAATTCGCCCTCGCGGGCGAGGTAAGGATCCCCGCGAATCCCAAACGTCGGCTCCAGGTCGCCAAACCAAGTACTCTGTCCGTTGGCAAGGTCCCAGTCCCATCCCATGGATTTACCCGATCTCATCGCCAGAAGAAGCCTGTCGTGGGCTGCGGCAACATCAGAAGTGAACTCGCGGTTGGCAAGATGATTCTCGGCAGCGGCGCCGACAGCGAGAATGAATCCTGCCACCATGACCATGAGGAGACGAATCTCGTGGGTTCCAATCGGCTCACCCGTTCGGAACAGCTCCCACACGCCAACAGCCGGAACACTCAGTACCGCGAGCATTGCCAGAACAGAACTGTATGTGGGGTTTGCCGTGTCCAAGACCACTGCGTGATTTAGTTCCGATTTTAGCTTGCTTCCTTCAAGTCCGATCCAGAAAAACCAAAAGATGGAGGCAGTGAACATCATCCCGACGAAACCGCTTACAGACGGATAATTCGCTCCGGTCAGGTCGCCGGAAGGATCTTTCAACGCCGAAAGAACATTAGTGACCAGGGAAGCACAGGTATAGAGGGCCGAGGCACCCAACATGTGTAGGTAGATTCGCTTCCAGGGAAATTGCGACCAGAAAATCAACCTTCCGAGAATGGCAAGAAGAACGGCATTTTCAACAAAATAGATGGCCTCGAAACGTAACATCATTACCGTTGGCTCGTTTCCGTATTGATACGGGAACAGGTAGAACGTATATGCGAAAACCCACACAAACAGCATGATCAGAAAGTTCAGCGTCGACCGATACGGTCTCCGGCTAGGTAACTTCAAGTGAGGACGGGTAGCCATTGCTGCGATCATTAAGACGATGTGCAGAAATAGTGGTGGATTGGCGAAAAGGAACGACGAAATCCTGCCGTGCAGCACCACACGGTTGAACCAACCGCCAGGAACCACAGCCCACACTCCGAAGGCCGCTGCAAGGAAGGACCAGAATAATCGGGTCGACTGCCTGCTCTGCACCGCATTGCGGATGGCAACTCCGCTCGCCAGGAGCAGCAAGACGAGATAGCTGATGTCGCAGTATGCGACTAGGGCCGGACCTTGTCTAAGCGTGAGCGAAAGGACCGCCTGGACCGCCAGAAAAGCTCCCACGGCCACCCACGAATAGAACCGACGTCCGAACTTACGAGGAGAGGATGCGTTGAGCATAGTTCTTCCGGGACAACGGTTCAATCATGCCGAGTGCAATTAGTTGCCAACTTTAGCACGGCACGAAATTCACTGTCCGAGGCAGGATTAAGAAAGAATGTCGCCTCCAGGGGACGCCTGAAACATGAAAACGGTTACCGGAAACAACTAGCCGAAGTTCTCGAAAAGACGACTCTGCGGGCGCTTGACTCCGCGAAGCGGCCTCATCATTGCTCCCTAGACACGTGATGGTCGCGGGAATGAGGCCCGCGTTCACCATCTCCAGAAAAATCTTCGTCCATCAGCCTCTGGTCAGAATTCTCTAACTGGATCTCCCGCTTACCTTGTTTTTTCAATGAGGCGTTCACGTTCTCCGGGCTTTGTGAGTACAAGGTGAACGAGTTGAGTGTTGTAGCGCCGGACGATGGCGCGTTGAATTGAGGTTTGAGTTTGGATCCTGCGACTACAACACTCCGGCGCGCACTCGATAACACTTGGACCACTCTGAAGTAGAAATCAAGTCTAAATGCCCTCCTAAGAGCAGGACATGATGCTCCCATTTCAAACTCTCAGCGCACTCCCACTTGATCGAACGTTTCCGTCAGTACAACATACTCCCTGTCGTCATAGAGAAGCGTATTCGGGAACACCTTCAATAGTTCATCGTCTCAGTTAGGAGTGCGTTTGGCCAAACCCAGAAAACCAAAGCCACCGACCAGTTTGCTAGCGTGCAGCGCCAGTCGTGAAGCACAACAGCAATTCTTCGAGCATGTAAGATGGCTGGACATATCGTAATTGCCGAAAATCCGACTTTGAAGGAAGGTCGCGAACCATCCGCTGCACCCCCATCTCCGACCGCTACCTCAACGACGGCCCAACCTCCTAAGTGCATTGAGCGGCGAAGTTGCCGAAACCCGACTTTCTAGGAAGCTCGGCCTCTCGCTTGATGAAGACGATAGCGAGGTAGGATTGCATAAGATCGGAGCCTTCAATCACTTGTTTACGAGACGCATCGTTGGATACTTGACTGATGCCGCTGCTGCCACTCTCATTTACGTGATCTGGGATGCCTGTGTCACGCATTTGAGCGTCGCGCCTAGCGGTCGACCATCCATCTTCTTTGAAATCGGATTCGTAATATTCTTCGCAATTTTGAGGGCTTCGGGTTGGCCATGCATTTGATCGCGCCTCTTTGGTGTCTAGTGACGTTATTGCCCAATTTGTCGCCTCGCTTAGGGCGCTGTACTTCTCGACGATGGGTGCTGCCCTTATCTTCCTCGTTGGCTGTGCAATGTCCTCCCTGGCTCCGAAGCCCCTATTCATTGAAGACCAGACGTTCTTTGAAGGCTTTAGGATCGCGGTAGAACGGCAGGGCCTCGTTTTCTTGCTTGCCGGTGCAGTTTTCGGTTGCCTCTATTGGCTGGTCAGCGAGCGGACGCTGCGTGTTTCTACAATGCAGTCTGAATAGATGAGACAAGCACATTCCGCAGGTGTATCCCTCGGCTGCCCATTTGCCGCAAAACGGCATTTTATTAGGAAAACCCCACTTGCTGAAAACATCGGTTCTTTCCAGCTGTCGTACTAACAGGCCCGATCTAAGTCTATCTTTATCAACATGGATCCGAAGAAATCTTTTAGAAGCCACTTCCCTTTAATCATAATTAGCTTTCTGAACGCGGTATGAAGGTGAACGGAAACGCTATGGAACCGCGACCGCTCCAGCCGCTTCAACATTTATTCAGCCCAAGCTGCAACAACGATCGCTTTCCTTATTGGAGCTGATCCCTCGATGGGATGGGAGACCACCGTGCTTCCTCCTGCGGAGACAACTCAATCCTAGATTTTGCTCCCACAATCGTTTGGCCCGAGTTCTTCAGCAGTTTAAACTCAGTCGTGCCGACATAAAGCGCCGACAGATCGACCATAAAGCGCCGCACCTTCTCGGAGCGGTTCTTCAGCAGAAATCCTGTTTCAGCGTAGCTATAGTTCACGTTGTATTGCGGGATACCGAACTGCACGTTGCCATAGCCTTGGAGATACGGGTGAATCGATAGATCGCCGTCGACGAAAGGTGTGAACCCTAAATAGTTTGAGATGAGTACCGAGGTGTAAACACATGGATACTCGTAATACATCTCAGCTCCGTGCCAATCTTTTCCATCGACGTAATAGACAGAGTCCATATCATATCGTTCACCCATGAAGTAACCGCTCTGCGCCGCTTCATTCGCAACGGCCTTGAGTTGTTTCAGAAGCACATCGTTCCGATCTCGCGATTCCCAGAACGCCGCGTCCCAGTACCAATACCTCCCGGCAGCACTCAGATCGTACGGTCCCCCGTTCCCAATCTCCGATTTCGTATAATCGGCAATATCGGCCGCCACGAAACTTGGAAATTTCTCAAACGCGACAAACTTTTCATCGATCAGTCGGCGGACCGCATTGGCCTGCGCATCCGAGGCATATCCGAACAGCACAGGAAGTTCATTGGACAAGAGATGAATGTGATCGTGAGCTTGTCCGTTCCGATCGACCCAATCGATAAAGCACTGACTCTTCTCATCCCAAAATCCCAACGGAAGAGGCTGCACCAGCGCGGTGGCAATTCTTTTCGAATAGCCTGAGTAGTAGATGGCCTTGTCTTTCCGGCCCAGGATGTCTTCCATGTTGGCCAGCAAGCCAAAGGAATAAGCTGCAAACGCCCCCGCCTCGGTTTCCCGCCCATCTTTAATCACTTGATCTTCGTAATAGACGTCGGACCATACACGGCCATACTGATCCGTGTTTGCGATGGTCAACGACGCAGCATTTTCCAGGTTGCCAATATTACTCCCTAGCCACGCAGCGTCTTTCGTGGCTCCGTAATAGCGCCAAGACTCGTCCAGTATCTCGATGTTGCCCGTCAACAGAAACATTTCAGCATTTTCATGATTGTCCAGGCTATTTCTGCGGACATGATATTCACGCAATCCAGAAGGCTGAACCGCGCATGGAATGCGAAACAGCTTCTCTGGATCGTCGTTCATCACTTTGAACTGAAGCGCAATCATGCGCCTGACAATCTCCAGATCGAGCGCAGATCCCATCGCTAGCCGGCCTTTGATCTGAAATTCGTGATCGACGTCCGGATACGTGCCCCCATAGGACTTGGGGTTCAAGGTGCTGATCACATAACCATCGCTATAGGGATAGTTCTTCGCCTTCGTCTTTTCGACGACCGACGGCAAAATCGTTCCCCAGTAAAAACCGGCTAGGGCGTTTTCAAGCACCTCGCCGTCCTTGATATGGAAGGAGTAACGATTGTTAAAGGTGTCGCTGTGTGGGCGGGCTTCTGATTTATACAATTCAAACTTGTTGCCGCTTATACGGACTTTCAAAACATCGTCAAGCGAGGCGGCAACCGAATCACCACTTTGAAGTTTGATGTACCAGGAATTTTCCCGGGACGATGGGTCTTCAGGCAGCACCCAGAGGTTGGTGTTGACTTCAATCTGGCTGCCGGCTGCGTGAATCGGCAATACCCATAATTGATTCAAGTCGCGATTGACGCCAACACCCTGACACGACTTGAAGATCATGCTGATCGGTAGGTGGGTGTCTTTTCTTGTAACTACATAGTGGTCGCCGACAGATTGGATGTCTCCATTTTCGATGGACTGAAAAATGCTGTCCGCCTGCGCGTGGCCTTGTGGGCTTCCTGCTGGCAACGGGGTTTGCGCTTCTGAAAGATCTGTCATCCACACGAGGATGAGCGCTAGGATCAGTTTTTTCATTAAGTGACCTGGATTAACATCGTTCGACTTTCTCGGAAGGCAATGCGGTTCCATTCTGTTCGTAGCTAACCGCTACTGCGGTGCCGCGCTCGGCGGCGAGTTGAGTATGTTCGCGGCACTCTGCATCTGAGCCATAGCTCGAGAGCGAGCGTCATCAAGGTCATGTTGGCGCTTATCGGTCTCCGGATGGTTAGGCGCGGCTGAGTTTCGCCCATTCTCTTTTTGATCCTGAACGTTTGCGGCTAACGAATCAGCCATTGCCTTTACGTCCGCCAGCGCTGTGGGCAGAGTCTCGCGTAGATGACGTAGTTCCTCGCCAGCGCGCTCAGGGTGATACTGTAGGCGAGTGCCGGCCTGCATGATGTCGATCAGACTGTCAGGAGACATTCCTGCCGGCCAGGTCAGGTTCAGCGTGTCGTACGTGTCGCGGAGGCGAGTCATCGCGCCAGCGAAGCCCGAAAGCTCATGCCAGCGCTTCACTAGCGTCGGGTCGCGCTCTACAACAATCTCGACAGAAGTACCCGCCGGGAGCCGTGGCGTGTGCACGATTGTGGTGAGCGTGTTCCCTTCATAGGTCCATCCCGTTGATGCGTCCTTCCTGGACACATCAAGGTTCCGCGGGAGTGGCTTGCCGTTCACGCTCACGCGAAGGGGCGGCCAATCACCAGGAAGGTGAACTTCATAGGCACGTTCTCCCGGCTTGCCTGGGTAGGTTCCGCGCGCCGCGGCGATCGTAATGCGCGAGGTCGAAGCTTGTTGGGTCGCATCGATGCGAGTACGCGCGAACTCGCCCACTTCATAAGCGCGGCCGTCGCTACCGTCTTCATAGAGCGTGTAGCTGCTGCTCCCGTCCGACCCTCTAGGCGCGACAGATACGATCAGTGGGTCAACAGGCTTTTGACCGGTGTATTCCATCGGAGGCTGCATAGGAACGATGGCTCCGGCGCGCTCATATATCGGTATCTCCGACAAGGTGAAGGCTTCCGTTACGATCTGATCTCCATGCAGCATGCGCCCGGTGTCCGCCTCAACCCATTCTCCTTCGGGCAGCCACACTGATTGCTCAGACTGTTGCGTGACTGGCTCGGCCGACGCCGTAATTGGCGCGACCAGCATGGACTCGCCAAACACATATTCGTTGCTGTGTTGGTAAGCTTCTGGCGATTCCGGCCAGTCGAAATAGAGAGGATGGAGAAACGCGACACCTGTGTCGTAGGTCCGCCGCGCTTCCGTATAGATATAGGGAATCATCGCATAACGGCGCTGAATAGCCTCGCGCATGAGACCTGAGTAGGGTTCCGGATAGGCCCACACCCGACGCTCGGAGTCGGCATTCTTGGTGGTATGGGTACGAAGGATGGGTGAGAGCGCACCAAATTGTAGCCAGCGTAGATACAGTTCGGGTTCCACGACACCTGGCATGTGGCCGCCGATGTCGTGGCTCCAAAAGGCGTAACCGACGTTCGCGGCCTGGGCGGTAAAGCCCGGCTGGAAGGCGAGCGATTCCCAGACTGAAACCGTGTCGCCCGAGAATCCTATTTCGTAGCGGTGGTTGCCAAGACCGCCCCAGCGATGAAACAGGAGCGGCCTCTTGCCCTCGCGCGCCTGATCGGTGAAGTGAGTGTAGTTCAACCACCAGGTCGGGTTCACACCCTTGATGGCTGTGGTTTCATCCTGCTGCCAGTCGAGCCACCAGAAATCCACGCCCTGCTTTTCCATCGGGTGGTGCAGGATGTCGAAGTAATTACGAGCGAAGGTTTGGTTGGTGATGTCGAAGGGGACGTACTTTTTGTCGGCGGGGTTCTGGCCCATGGCCTTTGCCATCGCGGGATACGCATCCTCGAACGGCTGCACCCCACTGGCAGGATGAAGGTTGAGCGTGACCTTGAGACCGTTGTCGTGAAGGCCGTTGAGAAACGCTACCGGGTCGGGAAAGAGGAGCGGATTCCAGGTATAGCCAGTCCACCCGAGGGTTTGGCCTGCTTGATCCACCGCATGCGTTGAGCGCTTATCGCTGAAGGTGTTGTGCCAGTCCATATCGATAACTAACACGTCGAACGGGACGTCGTTTTCGCGAAAACCCTTGACGAGTTCATTGAGCTCTTGATCGCTGTAAGCCCAGTAGCGCGACCACCAGGCGCCAAACGCAAAGCGCGGTGGCAAGGGAATGCGGCCTGCGACTCGAACGAAATCCGCCAGTGCGGTCTTGTAGTTGTGTCCGTATCCGAAGAAATACCAATCCTGACGATCTCCGGCGGGACGCTCCATGACCCACGGCCAGGCACTGTTTTCGCCTTTCTGAAAAGAAAAGTCGGTTGAGTCAAACAGCGGTCGCGTGGAATCGTCGACTACTACCCAGCCGTCGCGCGAGATAAGACCTGGCCCAATCGGCTCGCGAGTCTTTCCGCCGAGCGCGCCGTCGAGTGTGCGCGTTGTGCCCATGAGGTTGCCGTCCTCGCGGTCACCGGGATGCCAGGTAACGGAGCCGCTCGGGAGGGTAAGTGAAACTGAGAGATTTTGCGCGTCGAACTTGCCTGGACCAACAGGAGTGTATTTCAGGTCCAAGGCTTCGGTGCGTATCTCGACTCCATCGCCAAGTTTCGTCGTGGAGAATTGCGGCACGGGCAGATGCCTATCCAGAAAAACGAGGCTGGCGTGATCTTCGAATTTTCCGTCGGCGGCCC
This sequence comes from Granulicella sp. L46, assembly GCF_009765785.1. Taxonomy (GTDB): domain Bacteria; phylum Acidobacteriota; class Terriglobia; order Terriglobales; family Acidobacteriaceae; genus Granulicella. The sequence goes on along the minus strand of NZ_LMUT01000016.1, from coordinate 96,200 downwards.
ACTCCAAGCGAATCATCTGTGGCGTGAGGACTGTGAAGCGCGCATGGCCTACTGTGACGATCGCCTTTAGATCCGCGACGGGGTTATAGACTTCGGTGTGGTTTGGCGTTTGCGCGTGAACGACAGCGGCCAGGAGAAACACGTTGCAGCATAAAAGTCGGATACGCGTGGGCAGCATGATTTATTCGGGTGTCCTTGAGTTAAGCATCGTGTCTCAAGCCGGGAGAGAGGGTCTTAGGCGTCGGCGAACCGTCCGTCAGGGGACCAGATGGCTATTGCCGCGGACCTGAGGATCGTAGAGAGGCAAGGTGTGCATGCGAATGCGTACGACTTTCTTGTTATCGTCTTTGAAATTCAGGCCGCGATCGGTTTGATCCCCATTCAGGTTGCGAGCCGACTGCCAACGTCCATCCACAAATTCGCCCTCCTCGGCCGACAGGATCTCAAGCTGCAGATTAGACGCATTCAACTCGGGGGGATCAGACATGACGAAACTGACGCTGGCGTCGAAGCCTGTGACGAGGAATTCATAGGGACCCAGCTGGGCGATTAAGACTCTTCCACTCGCGTCGCTGGTGCCTGGGGGTGTTTCGCCATCCTTTTGAGGGAAGCCGTACGACACGATTGCGTCGAGATTGCCGAAGTGCAATTGCTGGCGCGCGGTGCCCTTGGCTTCGACTGCCGTTTGGAGTTTCCCCTCAAAGTTAAGCCGCGCGATCTCCGGGGCAAGCGGCTTCAGCAGCGTGAAGCTTTCGGAGAGGTAGGTCGGAAGCTTTCGATCACTAAAGGTGCCTTCAACGTTGTCAATACCGAACGGTGAAAACCCGATGGCGCCATGGCCCAGCGCGTAAAAGAGATTGTGTCCGAAATCACGGCTGAGCAAAGCCTCCGGAATGAAAAGAGGGTTGTCGTCGCGACGATAGGTAGAGACTACTCTGTGGAAGAGGTCGCTGTCGTCTGAGTAGAAGTCAGGACCGAGCACATCGATGGCGGGCGCCGCTGCCTTCCAGATCTCAATATTCTGTTGCTGCGGACCGCCGCTGGGAAGCTCCTGCCCGGGACTTGGCTGGTTGCGATTTTCAAGAGCATGGACCGGATACGTGACCCAAACATTGCAATACATGGGTAGGGGATACTCTGCTTTTCCGGCGAGAGCTACTGCGTTGATATAGCGTGCGGTTGAATACGCTGCGAAGCGCTCGTCCGCATCGGCGCCGTAGACGTCGGCCCAGGATCCACCGTCCGCTTTGAGGGTCTTTGGAACGCCAAGAGCAAACTGTCTGTTGGCTTCGGGCGAGTAGTCGCGCACAGTACCAATAGAGCCCGATTCATTTTCAACCTGGATCATGATGACGGTGTGTTCGTTGCTGTCGGTCTCGCGCAGATGTCGCATCAGTGCCGCAAATGCATGCTTGTCTGCATCAAGATTGGCCTGAGAGTGGGGCGAGAGAACATCGAGTATCTTGCCACGCGAACTGATCTGTCTGGGATACTTCTGAGGGTCAGTTTTGATCCATTCCGGAACGTAGTGCGCCTGGCCGTTCTTCCATGTGCCAAACCACAACAATACGAGATGTAGATGATGTTCGCGTGCACCGGCCACGAGAGCGTCGACGTTTGTAAAGTCGAAGCGTCCCGGCTCGGGCTCCATCTGCTCCCAATAGACCGGGGCCTCTACCGTATTGACATTCATTTCTGCCAGCGCAGGCCAGACCTGCGGGAGCGTGCTTGGCCACGCGCTTGAATTATTTATCTGCGCCCCAAGGATCAGATAGGGTTTGCCTTCTACAAACATGGCAAAGCGGCCGTTCTGATGCTCGATGTGCGGCATCGTGCGGCTGTCGTTCGGCTGCTGGCCGGGCAGAGGAGAGTTGGATGCGCCGACCACGACGGTCAATGCGGCGATGTTCAGAAGAGCCTTCGTTGCTCGACTCACGGAGCGTCGAATTTCAGTACGCATATGGTTCGCGGTTGCGACAGTGGAAAGACTTAGCATATGCCCGAGCTCGCTATCGTGCGACGCGCACTCGCAAGATGGTTGACTTATCAGACAGAGACACGTGACGCTCGTCGCCATTCAATCTGCGCGCTGGAATCCACTGTTCCTTGTCGAAGGTACCCTCTTCGATGGAGATCAGTTGCGCGTCACGCAGCGGACCTTCCGTCTCGCGGAAGGTTACGTCGAATCCAGTACCCATGACGACGAAATCGTCGGGTGCCAACTCGATGATCATGCCACAGGCTCTGCCCTTAACTGGATCGAAGGTGGCGGTGAAGTCTATATTTGCTGCCAGGTTTTTCCCGACGCGGATCGATTGCTTCCAGTCTTCGCCGTTTGCCAGGCCTTGCAGAATCGGATGAAGCTTTCCTGTGTTCTGGTAATGCGCGATGAGCGGGAGCGTTGGCCTCAGTACGCGGTACGTGTCTTCAAAGACGCTTCCGATAAATGCTGATGCGCCGCCCTTCTCGATATCGTCGAAACCGAACGGGCTGAAACCTATTCCGTTGAAGGAACCGAAGGTCGTGTAAGCAAAGCCGACGAAGTATGGATTGAAGTTCACCTCGGGTACGAGGAGCGGATTGTTCGGTTTGCTATATTGCGCGGCAACATCATAAAACTTCGGGTAATAGATATCGGGTGCCAGAATGTCGATGGCGGGCGCTGCTGCTTTCCATACGTCGAATACGTTAACCGTGGCGCCGCCGCTCGGCCATCTCCCAGCGCGCTCCACACCTTCAATGAGCCAGACGTTGACGTACATCGGCAAAGGGTACTCTTGCTTACCGGCAGTCGCAACGCTATTTACATAGTTGGAAATGAGCCACGCGCTGAAGGACTCTGGCGCCAGCTCACCGAAAACCTGTTTCCAACTGCCTGATTTCGGCGAGTTCTGCCACGCCTTGGCCATTGGTGACGACAACTGTTGACTGTGCGCCTCCAGATAACTGAGCAGCTCTTTCGGCACAGGCTGGTCGAACGCGCGATTGGCGGCTGCTGAATAATCCCGGTCCGTTCCCATTAATCCCGGTTCGTTTTCCACTTGAACCATGAGGACGGTGCGATCCGCTTCGTCGATGCTCTTCACATGTTTCATCAGCGAAGAAAAAGCATGGGAGTCAGCTTCCACGGCCGCCTTGCAGAGGGGAGAGACAATCTCTGTCTCTTCGCCCCGCGGCCCCAGGACGCGGGAATACTTCTGCTTGTCCTGTTTGACCCACTCAGGAACGTAGTGGCTCTCTCCGTTTTTCCAGGTGCCAAACCACAGGAACACGAGACGCAAATCGCGCTTCCTGGCCGCTTGAATCGCGGCATCGACCGAGTGAAAATCAAACTGACCCGGGGTCGGCTCAATGGCCTCCCAATAGATGGGAACCTCTGCCGTGTTGCCATGCAACCCGACGAGCACGTCCAAGGCTTTATTGAGGTCTTCCATATTCGCCGTATCCGAGTTGTGGACCTGCCCGCCAAGGATCAGATAGGGGCTGCCATCGACCACGAGCCGGGTAGCGCCGGCCGTTTTTTCAAGAGCGGGTATCGGTTTTGATTGGGCCGCTGCAGCGATCGCCATCGGCATTGCGACGAAAGACAGGACGCCGCAGATAACGCGCGACGCTTTCCAAAAGAGCGGTGATGCATGGTTCGTGAGTTGGGATTTCTGCATAGAGTTTCCTGTGAAGGTTCTTATGGATGGTGCGGACGGAAAGCGCCTACATTACGATGTCTCATCACCCCCCGTTGCCTTATGAGAGCGAATTATTTGATGTCAATCGCTCAGCCGCGTTCGTGCTACGGCTGAGCGCCCAACGCCACCTCAAAATTCGAGGCGCATTGAAACTTGGCCGGTGCGGCTACCCCCAAAGTCTGAACCACGTGCTGAGGTAATCTTCCCGAAGTTTGGATTGGTGATATCCAATGCTGGGTCGTTCAGGTTCGTGTGATTCAGCACGTTGGTGAAGGAACACTCCGCACGCAGATGGACACTCTGTGTAATCGCAATCTGTTTGCTTACACCAGCGGACCAGTTTACCGTTCCCGGTCCTTCGATATCGCCAACGGTTTCGTTGCCGAAGCGGCCGATAGGGTTGGAAGTAACACCTACACCGCAATAGTTGCCGGCATACGAGGAGGAAGTGTAGCCAGTATTACTTGGACACGCGAAAGCGTTCGGATTGACCCACTGATTCCTGCTGCGATGGGCTGGAACGATGTTGCCTACGATATCGGGATGCTGAGCGCGGCCCGCCAGAACACCTGATCCAGTGCCGGAAGGGTCGGCATCGGTGCCGGGGATGTACGCCGTGAGATAAGGACCAGTCTGCCAGAGGAAGATGCTACTCAGTTGCCATCCGCCTATAAATGCATCCTCAAGGTGGCCGATATTTGTACCGTATTTAGCGCCGCGACCAAAGGGAAGTTTGTAGACACCGGTATTGACCCAGCGTTGGCGACGGGTTCCGTATACATTTCCGAAGTCAAGGCTGCGGTCATTCAGGTACGTAGAGTTCTGACCATTGTTGCCGCCGTTTTCTGCCGCGAAGCTTGTCGACTGAGGTCCCTGGTTATCAGCGAGATTCTTTGCCCACGTGTACGAGGATTCGAAACTGAACCCGTATTCGAAGTGATGGTTCGCCTCCATCTGAAGCGATTCGTAGGTCGCCTGCGCGCCTGGAGTGTGCGTGTTGACGACCCCCCAATTCGGAAATGGGCGATCCGTGAGAGGACGCTGCTGAGCCGGTGTCGTAGTCGAGTACGACATGTCATTGAGGTTCGGACCCCAGACGAGCTGATCGGTCTTCATCGCAATGTAAGAGATACGCGTGCCAATATCTCCGGGAAACTGGTGATCAACCGACAGGTTCCATTGCATAGAGTATGGATCCTTCCAATCGATCTTGTTGGCTGTGTTAAAGCTGGCGGTGCCGTAGTTCGCTGACGTCGATCCCGGGCTTGTCTGCGGCCAGGCATAGGCAAGGCCATTCTCGGTGAAGGAGTTTTGATAGACGAGACTAGCGGCCTGCAGGGTATCGGTCAGAGAGAAGAAGATGCTGCCAAGCAGTGTGGTGTTGTAGACGCCGAAACCTGCACGGACAGCTGTCTTGTCATCGTTGAACGGGCGCCATGCGAGGCCGAAGCGCGGCAAGAAGCGATCGAGTTGCGACTTACGCAGGCTGCTCGGGAGATGCGCCTGGCTGCTGGAAAGTACGGGGGTGCAATTTGCATAGCCAGAACTTGGGGGACCATATCCGCAAGCGTCGAAGTTCGCGAGAAATGACGAGTCGAGCAAGTTCTGGTGGCCTGCCGGATAAATTACGCTGCCTGTGTTTGGAGTGCTTGGATCGAAGTTCCCGATTGCACCATTCACATCGTGATATGCGGGATGGTATTCGTAACGCAGACCGTAGGAAATTGTTAGATTGGAGAGCGCCTGCCATTCGTCCTGGGCATAGAGGCCGTAGTAGATGGACTTGCCGTCGTTCTTAGGAATAAGGGTGAAGTACTGCGTCTCTACCGGAGTTCCGGCTAGAACGTCGGCATACTGCGCGGGAGAGGGATCGGGCAAGAGCGCCCCCGTAACGTTTCCAGTGAAGACAAACGCTGTCACATTATTAATTCCATAGTCGCCCAGGGTCGTGATGGACTGGAGTGTCCGGATGTCACCGCCATACTTCATGGTGTGCTTTCCCTTGCTCCAGGTCAGGTTGTCCGTGTATTGGAAGAGATGGCTCTGCGATGTCTGATTGATGTTGCCGGCCTCAAGCGTTGTAAGGCCGCCCGGGAAATAGATAACAGTAATGCCGCTCACGGGATAGGTTGGGCCTACCGGCTGAAATCCTGCGGCCGCCGTGTATGGGGCTCCATTCAGCTCATTGCGGATGCCGTTCGTCTCGTTGGTAAAGCCAAAGCGGAACTCGTTGAGCAGGTTTGGCGTGAACGTGTAGATCAGGGAGCTAGCCAGAATCCTGTAATTATCGAAGTCCATCAGTGACGGCACATTTAGATCCTGGGGATCGAGGAGTGTCAGATCTTTGAAAGTGAATCTCGCGAAACCCTGCAGCTTTTGGTTGAACCGCTCGTCAACGCGTGCATCAAACTGATTTGAGTTATAGGTGCTATCCCGGTTGGCAGCATAGTTATAACCGGCACCAGCCTCTGCCTCTGCTACCGTTTGATAGATACCAACGTTCGGCAGAGGGAAGAATTGCTGAAACGGTATGATCTGAGCGCTGATGGGACTCACTACATTGCCGTTATAAAGGCCGCCCGTGAACGGGTCGAAAAGTGCGCCACTATCTACAGGTATTTCCTGGCTGAAATCTCCTTGCTGCATCAACTGCGTGGGCACGAGGTCTCTGATCGTGGTCTGCTTGGGGAAACGGAAGCCTTCATAGGTGCCGAAGAAGAAGGTCTTGTCGCGTCCGTTGTAGAGATGAGGAATCACTACCGGGCCGCCTACGCTCGCGCCAAAGTCATTGCCGATCTTTTCGGGCTTTTCGGCCTGCCCTGTTACCGGATCGATTGGTGTTCCAAAGGCAACCGCGTCGAAAGCGCGATTCTGGGCGTACCAGAAAAGCGACCCGTGGAGCTGGTTTGCTCCGCTCTTGGTCACCGTGGTGATCTCGCCAGCTTGTCCGAATTCGGCGTTATTGTTCACACCCTCAACACGAATCTCTGCGATGGATTCAGCCGAAGGGAACGCGTCAGACAAAGGCGTATTATTCGACACGTTTTGCGTGGAAATACCGTCGACAGAGGTTTCGGTCTGGAACGGCTGGCCTCCCTGCACGGAGAAATTAACCGAGGGCGTGCCATTTGCGGTGGGGCTGTTGGTGCCTGCAGCCGTGTCGGGCTGCACGCCCGGAAGTGCCTGAACCAAATTCAGCGGACTGGTACTGCCGCTTGCGCGGAAGTTCGCTGGCAGATTCATTACGCTTTGTGAGTCCAGCGTAGAAGCAATGGATGCGGTCTCCGTCTCGATCGCTCCCTCATTGCCGGCAGCTACTGTGATTTCCTGTTTGGCTGTGCCAACAACGAGATCGATGTCGATACGCAAATGTTGACGGGCGCCGAGTCCCACATCCGAGACCAACTTACTCTGGAAGCCAGCCTTCGTAACCTGGACTTCGTATCGACCGGGGGGTAGGTCTTGCGCCTGGAAGTCGCCGCTCTTATCGGTGAGGAAAGTTGACGAGCTTCCTTTGTCGATATCGGTGATAACGACTCGCGCGGACGGAATGACCGCACCTGCTGGATCCTTGACCGTACCAAGGATTGTCGACTGCGTGGATTGCGCATGTAGAGGCATAGTGCTCAAAGACACCATTAACGAGAATAGGAAAGAAAACCGAACTAGGTACCGAATGGCTCACCTCAAACTGACAACGATATGCGTTTCTGGGCGTATGCCCTGACCCCAAACCACAATATCTGAGCAATGCTCGTCTTGCAATGTTAAATTCCAAAGAACTTCAACTATTTTTGGATCGCCAGGCGAGCCATCGGCTCGCCCGCCCTGCTCCCCGAACGCTCTGACTTCAGCTGCTGGATTGAGCCAGAACGTTGCCGGGGCACACTACGCACCAGTCCTTGGAGGACCGAAGGCGGCCCGCTCCCGACAGATTCCGGGACGCCAACCCCGTTCGTATACGAATATCGCTTACCTTTTCTCTGAACTGTCCAATCACGCGTTCGTCCGTCTTTCTGCGCCGTATGGGGGTGACATTCAATAGGCCTGGATGGCTTCCGGAATCCGGCCTTCGCGATAGCTGGTGCAGGCGACAGCTTCGTCCTTCAACAAACGGCGATACGCAATCATTCGAACCCAAAACGGAATGTGATTGATCCGTTTGTCACACGCCTTCGCAAGCACATAAGCCCTCGCGCATTTCTCGTAGAGTTCAGTGTTGAAGAGGGCCCGCTCGCGGGTCATGCCGAGGCATACGAGCTGCTCGCCGAGCAGCGCAGCGTTCGCCCCCTTCTCGAACGCTTTCCAGAGGTTGCCACAACGTACGGCTTCCGCGTTCGCGAGCGATCCCTCGGATGTGCCAATATGCCGTACCTGTTCGTCGAAAATCGGCGGCAGCGGGACGCCCAGGCTGGCAAGCAACTCAACTCCTCGCGGACTCGAAATGGCGACGCAACCGACGTCGCCCCGCTGCTCATAGATAAATGCGTGGAGGCCGCTTGAATCATCCTTCACCGAAAACGGAACCACACGAACATCGACGACGCTAAGATTGCGCCAGTCTTTCTGCCCCGACACCAGGACCATCGCCGTTTTGCCGGGGACTCTCAAGGAGAAACTGTCGTACGAGGTGTGCAGAAAACCCTTGCTCGCAAGACGGTCGCAGCCTTCCACTAAGTCATTTTTCATCTGCGTCAGCTGCACTAAAACCTCTCCTCAAACAAGTTTCAAGACATCTTCAAAGCGATTCAGTGCGTCATCGATCACCTCATCCGTATCGGCGAGTCCCGTGTAGATGCGGCTGCCCGCCAGCGTCACCAGCCCATGCGCGCTGAACGCAGCTCCCATCTCTTCCATCATGTGTTTGCGGGGTCCAGCTTCTTTCATCACTTTGAGCGGATTGCGCATGCTCATGAGCATGACACCGGAAGTCTGAAGATGGACGATAGAGCCCATATTGTAAGCGACAAACGGCAAGCCAAGTCGCTCGATAATTCCGTCCAGCCCCTTCCGCAAACGATCGCCCGCGCGCCCCGCCTTCACAGCAGCCCCCGTGCGCCTCATCTCCTGAATGCCGAAGTAACCAGCAGCACAGGACAGAGGATTGGCCGACAGGGTTCCACCGACAAAGGCACGTTTCGAGGTCGTCCCGATACCGCCTGCCAACAACATCATCACATCGCTGCGTCCGCCGATGCCGCCAGCCATCGGGTAGCCCCCTGTGAGGCATTTTCCCAGCACCGTGATGTCTGGCTTTACTCCGAAATATCCTTGCGCACCGCCCATCCCAACGCGGAATCCGGTGACTACCTCGTCGAAGATGAGGAGCGCTCCAAACTCCTTGCAGAGAATCTGGAGCTGCCGATTGAAATCCCGCTCCACAGGTCGGGTTCCACTCTCGGGGCCCAACGGCTCCACGATGATCGCTGCAGTCCCCCCGCGCAGCCTGTTCAACATCAAGGTCCGTCGCAGAGCGCCCAGATCATTGGGGTAGCGCTCCTGGATGTACGCTGTAGAAGACCGCGGAATGCCGATCGCCTCTCTGCGTCCCGTCCCCGGCAGCCGCATCCCGTACACCATCTGGTCGCTCCAGCCGTGATATCCCGCGCCGATCTTGATGATCCACTTTCGACCCGTGTATGCGCGTGCGAGCCGAAGCGCCGCCATCACCGCCTCTGTTCCTGACCCCAGCATGCGGAACATCTCGATCGACGGCATAGCCTCGCACACCACCTCGGCCAGTTTCACCTCGTATTCATGCAGGAGACCAGTAACCGGGCCGCAGGAATCAAGCAACTCGACAACATGCTTTCGCACCGTCGGATCATTGGAGCCAAGCAGTATCGGGCCACCGGCCTTGAGGAAGTCAATATACCGGTTGCCGTCGATGTCCGTGAGATAGGCACCCTTGGCTTCTGTAAACGCCAACGGAAATGGGTAATTGAATGCAAGATTGTGTTGAACGCCGCCGGGGATCACTCGTGAGGCTTCTTCAGAGACGCGCAAAGAAGCGACGCACTTTTCCTGAAAGTATTCCAGGACCGTCGTCATGTTTTCACGCCGGATCGGACGGATCGGCTGACGAACCAAGGCCGCTAAGCGCTCGTACAGAGATACCGTATCGGGCCATTCCGAGATACCGTACTCCGGAGCCAGATCGATGTCATTGGTTGGCAAACTGACGGCAGTGCTATTCATTGAGCAAACTCCATCTCCTCAAAGTCGTGCAGCAGTGTGAGAGCCTCTCCCGAGGAGGGTCGGAGAAAATTGAACTCTAGACATTTGATTTCCGTGCGGAAGAAAGCGGTGCAGGCTGCCTCCAGCGCTTCGAGTCGGGCCACCGTCTTCCCCAGCGTCGGACCACAACACACCACACCGTGATTGCGCATCAGGTACGCATGGATATCCGGCTTTACTGCCTTGCCCAGCTTCGCGGCGAGCCAGCTCGTGCCCGAGGGGGCGTAGCTTACGATCTCAGCCCTTGGCCCAAGAATCGCCCGAAGGGCCGGATCACGCACCTCGAGCGCACGCCCGAGTAAGGTGTAAGAACTCGCAATGGGCTGGTGCGTGTGAATGCTGGCGTTGCAGTCTCGCCGCGTCTTAAATACGTTGGCGTGTAGTCGAAGCTCAACGGAAGGTTTACGGTCCCCTGCTACGGAAACAAGATCGCCCATGCGAAGAACACAAATGTCCTCAGGATGCATCGCGTAATAATCTGTTGCCGAAGGTGTGATCGCGAAGTGATCGTCGTCGATGCGGAATGCAACATTTCCCCCGGTTCCAGCCAGGTATCCCTTGTCGGCTAGTTCCAGGCATGTAGAAATGACCGCACGGCGCGCCTGATCGAAGCTCATAGACTTGTCCTCTTGCCCGGATTGAAGCGGCGATACAGAGGACGGAGCCGTTTGTATGCAAATTTGTAATTCTCAAAGGCCACGTTGTACATCGCCTTTCTCTCCATGTCCGGCTCGTATGCCTGACGAATGCGCGTCAGGCTCGGAACGTCGTCGTAAGAGATCGCGCCGATCCCCACGCCGGCGATGAACGCTGCGCCGATCGCATTGGCCTGGATCGGAGCCTCGGGCTGAAGGATTCGAACGCCCAGAACATCGGCAAAGATCTGGCACCAGACATCGGAGCTGGCTCCTCCGCCAACCATCGTGATTTGTTCCATTGGCTTTCCAAGAAAATGGTTGACTGGCGTCGTCATCCAGCGCGTATTGAAGGCAACGCCTTCCATGATGGCGCGAACAATATCTCTTCGGGAATGCTGTAACGATAGATTCAGAAGACCTGCGCGCAAGCTAGGGTTGTCGACCGGACTACGCTCTCCGCAAAGCCACGGAGCGTATAGCAGGCCTCGAGCGCCCGGCGGCACAGACGCTGCCATGCGGTCCAGTTTGGCGTAGACGTCGGTTGGGCGCTCGGTGCCGAGTTCGTCCTCATCGAAGAGAATCTTGTCACACAGAAACGAGAGATTCGAGCCCGCCGCGGACTGCAGAGCGATTGCCAGGTAGCGCCCGCGTATCGCGCAAGGTATGGAGGCGATTCGTGAGGACAAGTCTGACTTCTTGAAAGGGACGTGCGCTCCAATCCACGAAGAGGTGCCTATATAAAGGTGCGCCTCTCCGTCCCGAACTGCCCCCGATCCGATCGCTGCGGCGGAGTTGTCCACCGCTCCAGCAACGACGCGCGTCTCCTGAGGCAGCCCTAACGCTTCCGCAGCGGAGACGCAAAGTGGGCCGAGTATATCGGTACACAGCACAATTTCGGGCAACTTGTCCATCGCGATGCCGGATTGCCCGACCAGCTTCGCGTCGTAACGAATGTTACTGGCGTCACGATTATCCGTTACCCATGAGGTCAGGATCGAATCCACTGTCGCTGCGAAACGACCCGTGAGCCGCAGGTTCATATAGTCGAGCGCGTTGAGGAACTTATAGGTCTGGTCGTAAATCGCGGGCCACGCCTCCTGGATATACGCCATGTGGCCCGCAGTATCTTTTCCTGAAAGGCTTGGGGCTCCGCCAGTGCGCCCGATCCAACGCATCAATTTAATGGGATCGTAGCCGGCCACGGAGAACCTGCCGGCCCCGGCCCGCCGACGAATCGCTTCGCCTCCCCGCATGTCCACCCACGACATCGCACGCTGCAGCGGCTGGCCTTCCTTGTTCACTGCGACCGTACATTCGCCCTGGCTGGAACAGCAGATCGCAACGATCTCACCCTGGCTCTCGGGGAGTGTCGCAATCAGTTCGCGCGCTGCCCCAATAAAAGCGCTCCACCAATCTTCAGGGTCCTGCTCCGCGCCAATCTCGTCGACTATGTGCAGAGGGAATGAGCGAAACGCCCACTGATCTACGGTACCGTCCAGCCGCGCCAGCGCGCATTTACAGCCGGAAGTTCCTAGGTCGACTGCAAGCACGAATTGGTTGTGAGATTTTGCGACCACAGCCCCTCCAGTACTTGCGGCTATCTCCGTCCAGTTGCACTTCACCAATCATCCCAAGCGAACGCAGACAACCATTACACGGCATTGCTCAGTTGTCTCATAATATGAGCAACAGTCATGTTATGTCAAATAGAGATATTCAACGTCAGGCGGATCGCGAAGAATAGCTCCATCGTGGTGGCTCAAATGCACTAAATGATGCAGAGAATCCCTGTTCGACTATTGGCCACGACTGCCTGCTTGAGAACCCAAATAGTGTATGGTCTAAACGGAGCAATAGACGGGTTCGACCCATCGTGGAGGGAAGATGTTTGAGGTGGAGGACAGGACACTCATAAAACGAATCCCCCGACAGGAGCGTAGTCAGGCCCGTTTTGAAGCAGTGTTGGAAGCAGCTTTGCACCTGTTCGCTGCACGTGGATACGAAAGTACGTCGATGCGCGAAATTGCTCGCGAAGCGAAGATGCCCATCGCAACGGTGTATCAGTACTTCCCGATGAAACTTGCCATCGTGCGCGAGATGTGGACTCGCTACACCTCTGCTATCTCTGAAACCCTTGCAAATGGAATTCGCAATTGGGTTGAGGAAGGGAAAATTGAACCCCGACATCTGAACGAGATCATCATCAATAAGATGGCTGAACTTCAGGCCTCCAATCCGGCTTTCATCGAGATATGGAGTTGCGTCACGGCGTCTATGGAATTGCGTGCACTCAACGTCGACGACACGCTTGCCAATGCCAGGCTCATTGCCGACGCTCTCCAGCAGAAATATCCCCATGGCGATCCGGCTGCCGTCTTTGATCGCGCTTTGATCGCGATCGAGGCGGCCAGTGCGACCACGCGTCTCGCCCTCGCGCTGCCCGAGCCTCACCGTTCCCGCATCCTGTCTTCTCTCAAGACGGCGCTGTCCTTGCTGATTGATCCGGCAACCCTGGAAAGACCCGAGCACTCCTTCCCCCAGGGGAAAAAGCATCGCAAAACTGCGATGCCCACGGCTCAAGCTAAACGGAAATCAGCCACTGCAAAATCCGATCCTTCCAGTCGCTAAAGGGTGGATAGCGCACATCGAGATCGGCCCATAGGGCCCTTTTCACGACGGCCTTCGAGTGGGAAAAGGCCTCGAAGGTAAATCGTCCATGGAAAGAACCCATGCCGCTGTTGCCCACGCCGCCAAACGGCAGGCCAGGCACAATCTGATTGACGACCACGTCGTTCACCACCACACTTCCGCAACCGATATCGCGGATGACACGCTCCTGCAAAGAGCGATCCTCGGTGAAAAGGTAAAGGGCTAATGGCTTGGGTCGTGTCCTGATAATCGCCAGGCCCTCATCGAGCGTCCGATAGCCGACAACGGGCAGTATCGGGCCGAAGATTTCCTCTTCCAGAGCAGCGGCACCGTCGGGTACATCAGTAAGTACGGTAGGCGCGATGTAGCGTTCCGCGGCCTCCGTTTCTCCTCCAATTGCAATGCGGCCATTCTGCATCAAACCCAATAACCTCTCAAAATGGTGCTGGTCAACGATCCGACCGTAGGATTCGCTGTTCTTGGGATCAAGTCCATAAAAACGTGCAATCGCATCTCGCAATGCCTCGATGAAAGGGAGTCGCCTGGATTCGTCTATGAGTACATAGTCTGGCGCGACGCAGATCTGTCCTGCGTTCATAAACCGCCCCCACGCGACCCGTCTGGCTGCCACCGCTAGCGGTGCATCCGCAGCCACGATAACGGGATTCTTCCCCCCGAGTTCGAGCGTAACGGGTGTCAGATAGGCAGCCGCGGCCTTCATCACGATCCGTCCCACATGACTCGAGCCGGTATAAAAAATCTTGTCGAACCGGTTTTCGAGAAGCCGTGTTGCGGCTTCCGGCCCACCGGTCACCACGACAAGCGCCGTCCGATCGATGTATTTCTCCAGCTGTTCGGCCATCAGCGCAGCAGAGTGCGGCGCGACTTCCGAGAGTTTCACGACTGCCGAATTTCCAGCCGCCAACGCTCCTGCGAGCGGGATCAGAACCTGCTGAAACGGATAGTTCCAGGTCCCGAGAATCAGCGCCAACCCAAAAGGTTCCTGCTGTATCCAGCTTCGCCCTGGTTGGGCGGCAATGGGCGTCGATACGCGGTGAGGCCGTAGCCACTTCTTTAGATTTCGCCGGATAAGCCGCACCTCTGACCGAACCATGGAAATATCCGCCATCCGTGCTTCGGTCGTACAGCGCCCTAGATCCGCTTTCAACGCTGCCAGGATTGCGTCCTCGTTGTCCGCGAGAAAGCGCAGTAGTCCTTCGAGTTGGTCTAGACGCCAAGAGAGCGAGCGCGAGATTCCCTCGTCAACACGCTGCCGCAGCAGTTCGATACGCTCAGCTGGAAAGACCGCGCCTGCCGTTTCAATCGCACAAGTGTTCACAGGCTGCACCTCTTCATCCTTTGCTGTTTCATCTGGGGACGACGCTGACACCAGCAACTCAAGCTAGCTCTAAACGCGAAGAACCGGTCACGTTACAGATGCAGACAAGGGCTGTCGCTCTGTATCACGCAATTTGACCGCACAATACAACATCAGCGCGATCACGTTGAATGCGAGGACGACGACGCCCACGCTTGACGGACCGAAAGCTCCACTCACGCTGGCAGACAGGCTGGGGCCAAGCCCATTGCCAAGCGTCACCAAACCAGTGCTCGCTGCAATCACTCGCCCTGTCCGGTCGATAGACGCGGAGAGACCGAGTTGGTAAATCACGGAAGAGAGATTCGTGATCGACTGCAAAATGTTTGCGGCGACAAAGACCCAGTGAACTGTAATCGTGCTGATGAACAAAATAGACAGCGCATTCACGACGATGAGAATCAACATCCCCGAAAAGCGTCCGAATCGCTCGCTGGCCCACGCGGATCCTACCGCGCCGAGCAGCAAGAGAAGCGTAGCGGCGCCAAGCAAAATTCCGATTGTGTAGCTACTGAATCCCGCTCGCCGGCCAAACGTCTCCTCCAAACTCCAAAATGCGCCTTGGCCAAGCTGCGTCAGAAAAATCGCTGCGACGACGAGCATGGCGGCCAGGTTGAATGGCGATCGCGCTGGATTCTCGCTGATTCCCTTCTGTTTGGATAGCGAGGGCAGGCGCCTCAACAGAACCGTGCCGATGAGGTTGATCAGCAATAGGCACGCGTACGGCCCCCGGTATCCAAGCCTGTCAACGAGGTAAGGCAAGATCGCCAGCCAGATGGCAGCGTTGGCGATCGACGAAATAGTCACAGCAGCAATCAGCTTCTCACGCTCGATTCCGCGGGACAGAACGCTCGTCGCCTCCGCGCCTACGATCCCCGCGCCGATTCCCGCGGTCAAGCGGGCACCAATCAGCGCTGGAAGAAGAGGAGATACAAATGTGAGGACAGTACCCAAGATGGCCAGCAGCCCACCAAACAATGCCCATCGTCGTGTTGAATGGACGTGCAGCTTAGCCGAAAGAAACAGGGTCGTACATGCCGATACAACCAGTTCCATGCTGAGCAGGAATCCAGCGGCCCTCCCCGAAAGTCCCGCTTTCACCTGCAGGCTATCGATCAAGACGGGCATCAGAAACAGGCTGGTCGACACAATGAACTGCGAACCGATCGCGGGCAGGAGAATGAGCCTGTCCCTCTTGTTCGGCACTAGCTTTCTTAGCATGGTGCCATCCGTCCAGCAAGTCGAAAACAGAAACCACTAATTACCGTCACATTAGTTTTCATGGTGCGCTCCGGGCAGAAAGGCCATACATGACTATTGCTCACGTAATTAGAGATTTCTTTCAAGAAGCTGTCAACCGAAACTTGCCGCCAAGACCTTTTAACTCACGTCGAAGTCGGCGGCTGCCCTGTGGACCGCTTAGCTTCGTAGGGAAATGTGAATCAATTCCAGAAAAGGTATTCGGAGAACAAGTAAAAAAGTATTGAGCCTGTTCAACCCACATTTGACCAAACTACGCGGGTCTTCACTGTGGCTACTAAACCTTTCAAGGCAAACCGGCCTTCTAGCCGGCAACGCTGAACCTCCCGTCCAGGTTGAAGTTGCCGATAAGTCGACTTATCGGGAAGTGCCTGAATTGTTTCAGAATCCCATGCGCAACCTTAGGAAAACAACCTATTTCGGCCAATGCTTCTCTAAACATGGTGCGGGGGGGGTCCATAAGGATTCCAACGTACATCGCTCAATTGGAATACGTAAACCAATCTCGAACTCTGCGATCGAAGGGGCATGTTCCTCTGTACGGTGGTTTTTGCGTTGTCCTCGCCTTCATGATTTTTGCCTGGGGCACGGGATATAAGCTGTCACTTTACAGGTCAGAAGGTTTGGCTTGTTCGTCCCCAGCTAAAGTGTGTACTCGTGGCAGCGATGCCGCAAAGAGCGCAATAGCCCACGCCGCAGATGGCTACAACGTGGTTCAGATTCCCGTCATAGTGAGAGCGCTCTTCTCTCTTGACGAGGCGGCTGGGACGTACCGGACGAGGCCTCATCGCCGCGAAACGGCCATCAACCTGTCGCCGCTTCGTCGAGCCCCGATTCTCTATCTTCGACCACCCCCGCACGAAGGACGTTTTCTCGACTAGTCGCTGGAGATAAGACCCTCCCGCGGATCATTTGGGAATCCCTTTGAAGGAAGGTCTGCGATGCGAATCAAGCGTCCTCTTGTGACTGTTACTTGTTCTTTGGCTGCAGCGCTGTTGCTTATCTATTTTTGGCATGCTCATCACTATGAGCAAGGGGCTCCCGTCGATCCTGTGGCGGCTTTACCCTCTGTATCCGTTGCAACAGCCCACGCCGGCTTCATCGCTAATCAGCTAACCGTCGCCGGAGTATTTCAGGCGTATCAGGAGATCGACGTTCACGGTAAGGTTTCCGGCTACATCCGCCACATCTACGTGGACATTGGTGACCGCGTGCGCAAGGGACAGACGCTCGCCGTGTTGGAAGTTCCTGAGCTGCAAGCTGAGGTTGCTGGAGCTGAGGCTGGTATAACCCAGACGCAGCAAAACATCGGGCGACTCCAGAATGAAGTGTCGATGGGGCAGGCCAATTATGCTGCCGTCCATGCCAACTACGGCCGCCTGAAGCAGGCGTCGGACCAACAGCCTGGATTGGTTGCGGCACAGGAGCTTGACGACGCTCTGGCGAAAGATAGATCAGCCGCCGCACAAGTCGAAGCTGCCAAATCGGCCGTTGCCGCCGCGCAAGGACAGCTGGGTGTCTCGCGAGCCGAGAATCTGAGAGTCAGCAGCATGGAGCAATACGCTACCATCACTGCTCCTTACAACGGCGTGGTCACCATGCGCTATGCGGACACCGGTGCGCTCATCCCGGCAGGAACCACTGAGGGGTTGAACCAGGGTGTGGTCCGGCTCGCCCAGAGCGATGTATTGCGTCTCCGTATGCCGGTTCCTGAGCGGGATGTGCCACTCGTGCACATCGGCTCCCAAGTCACCGTCCACGTGCAGGCGACCGGTCAGCAGTTTCCCGGTACAGTCGTGCGTTATACGCGGGATGTATCGAGCGCGACCAGGACAATGTTGACCGAAGTTGACGTGAACAACCCAGATCTGACGCTCACACCCGGGATGTACGCGGATGTGACCTTCAATCTGGAGCAGAAAAATGACGCACTCATCATTCCTGCGAGCGCCATCATCCAAGGCGATCAACCTTCCGTAATGCTGGTCGACAGCAACAATCGAGCGCGGAAGCAGCCTATTGTGCTGGGTATAAGCGGTTCGAACTCGCAGGAGATTACCTCAGGTCTCAAAGCCGGCGACGAGGTCATCATTGGTGGCCAGTCAGAACTGCAACCCGGCCAGCAGGTCACTCCACAGCCTGCCAGGAACGACCTCGCGAACTATCAAGCGAATCCGAAGGGCGGCCGGTAACCATGTCCTTCTTTGCGATTCGTTATCCCTTCTTCATTCTGATGGCGTGCATGATCGTCGTCGTCGTTGGCGTCGCAGCAATCACTTCCATGCCCGTCGACCTCTTCCCACCTATCAATATCCCGATCGTCGTCGTCGCGACGTTCTATGCGGGGATGCCGCCCCAACAAATCGAATCCAACATCACCGACAGCGATGAGCGCTTCTTTACCCTCGGAAGCAACATCGACCATATTGAATCGCGCTCGATGTCTGGCGTCAGCCTGATCAAGATTTACTTCCAGCCTGGCACTGACCCGACAGCAGCGGTGAGCAGCATCTCGAACCTCGCGATGGCGAACCTGCGCCGTCTGCCGCCGGGAACCCTCCCACCCGTCGTGCTCAGTTTCGACGCAGCAAATCTTCCAGTCTGTCTCATCACCCTCAAGGGCGCCGGCATGAATCAGACCGAGCTCAAGGACGTCGCACAGTTCAGCGTCCGAAATCAGGTGGCCAACGTCCCCGGCGCCTCTGTTCCCCAGCCCTATGGCGGAACTTACCGGCAGATCATGGTTTATGTCGATCCGCTTAAGCTACAGGCATCGCAGCTCGGCATCATGGACGTTGTCCACGCAGTCAACGACTCGAACCTGATCCTTCCCGCCGGCGACGTCCGCATCGGCCCCAAGGACTACAACATCTACGCCAACAGCCAGGTGCCCACGCCCGACGACGTCAACAGCATCCCGCTCAAAACAGTCGGCAACGCCTCCATCCTCGTAGGCGACGTAGGTCATGCAGTCGACGGCGGCCAGCTCCAGACCAACATCGTCCGCGTCGATGGACAGCACTCCGTCTACATTCCCGTCCTCAAGCAGGGCGGCGATTCCAACACCATCACCATCGTCAACGGTGTCCGTAAAGCCACTGCCCATCTCCTGGATATTCCCCAACAGCTTGAGACCAGGGTTGTTTTTGATCAATCCGTCTTCGTAAAAACTGCCATCAAGAATGTCATCAGTGAGGGCGCGATTGGCCTCTGCCTCACCGGCATCATGATCCTGCTCTTCCTCGGCAACATACGTGCCACAGTCGCCGTTCTGCTCTCCATCCCAATCTCCTGCATAGCTACTTTCCTCGTCCTGAAGGCGTTCGGCGACTCCATCAACACTATGGTTCTCGGCGGCATGGCCCTCGTTCTCTCCCGCCTCATCGACAACTCCGTCGTAGTGCTCGAAAACATCTTTCGCCACTTCGAGATGGGCGAAGACCCGGTTAAGGCTTCGCAGGAAGGCGGCAAAGAAGTTCAACTCGCTGTGTTGGCAGCGACCTTCAGCACCGCCATCGTTTTCTTCCCCGTCGTCCTGCTCACTGGCGTAAGCAAGTATCTCTTTACGGCGCTGGCGCTCGCCGTTGTCATCGCACTCTTCTGTTCATACGTCGTCGCGATGACCGTCGTTCCACTCTTCTGCTCCCGCTTCATTAAACGCACCGGCCATAGTGAGGAGCACGAGTCCGCGCAAAGTAACGATCCCGTACCCGAGAGGATGCGTGGTGGTCACGCCCAAACCAGTCTATTTGCCCGCACCGTCTCCCGTTTCAATCAGGGCTTCGGTTGGCTGCAGGAACACTACGACAAAGCCATTCACTACTGCCTCGCCAGACCCGCGCTGGTGATCGTTGTGTTCTCCATCTTCGTCGCACTCAGTTTTGCGCTCGCTCCATTTCTTGGCCGAGCCTATTTCCCCCGCACAGATCCCGGTCAATTCGTGATCAGCGTCAAGACTCCTACCGGAACACGTATTGAACTCACCGATCAGTACATCGCTCATGTCGAGCAGGATGTACGCGACGTCATCGAGCCCAAAGATCTCAACATGATCGTCTCCAACATCGGAGTCACGCCCGACCTCTCAGCGATCTACACCCCAAACTCCGGAATGCATACCGCCTTCGTCCAAGTAAGCCTGAAGGAAGACCACAGCCTCAGCAGCTTTGTCTGCATGCAGCGCGTACGAGCGAAACTAGCAGCGGACCTTCCCGCCGTCCAGACCTACTTCCAGTCCGGAGGTCTCGTAGATTCCATCGTCAACCAGGGCCTTCCCGCCCCCTTTGATATCCAGGTCAGCACCAACGATATGGACGGTGGCTATGCCGTTGCACAACAGCTTGCGAGAAAGATGCGTGCAGTCGCCGGTGTGAGCGACGTTCTCATCCCTCAGGACATCGACTACCCGGGCCTCGCGCTCAACATCGACCGTCAGCAGGCAAGCCTCGAAGGTCTAACCCCAAAAACCATTGTCGACAGTGTCATCACGGCGATGACCTCCAACGGAATGGTGGCTCCCAGCTACTGGATTGACCAGAAGACCGGCAACAACTACATGCTCACGGTCCAGTATCCAGAGACACAGGTTCAAACCCTCAACGACTTCAAGCAAATCCCCCTGCGCTCTGCCGACGGCAAGACCACCACTCCCCTCGAAACCGTCGCATCCATTCAATCCATCAACACGCCGACCGAAGTCGATCATTACCAGCTCCGCCGCGTTTTCGACGTCTACGTGATGCCCAAAGCGGAGAACCTTGCCCCTGTCAGCAAAGACGTTAACAAGATCGTCACGGAGATGCACCCGCCGCATGGAACGATCCTCGCCGCGCGCGGTACCGTCAACAATATGAACCGGTCCTTCCGCTCCTTTGCGATCGGCCTCATCATGTCGATCGTGCTCGTCTTCCTGATCCTGATGGCGCAGTTCGCTTCGTTTGTTGATCCCTTCATCATTCTGCTCGCCATCCCTCCCGGTATCTCGGGCGTCATCCTATTCCTTCTCCTCACCGGCACCACCATCAACATCATGAGCCTCATGGGAGTTCTCATGATGACCGGCATCGTCGTCTCAGATAGCATTCTGATCGTCGAGTTCACCGGCCAACTCCGCGGGCAGGGATACAAACTCGAAGACGCCATCATCACTGCCTGTAAGGTCCGTCTGCGCCCGATCCTTATGACGACCCTCGCTACCGTCCTCGGCCTCATCCCCATGGCGCTCGCTATCGAGGCAGGCAGCGAACAATACGCCCCGCTTGCCCGCGCCATCCTCGGCGGCCTCACCGTCTCCGGCGTCGTTACGGTCTTCCTCGTGCCGAGCGCCTACCTAATCATTCATCGCCACATAGAAGCTCGCAGATCAAACACCGGCATAGCTCCCTCAGGAGATTCATCGCAGACGCTCGGGGCGACCGCATGAAAATTTGCCTCCTCTTTCTCATCTTCGCAGCACCGCTTCCCATGCTCGCGCAGGCCAGCACGAACGATCTCCCCGCCGCCCCGCTGCCTCCGTCAACTTCCTTGAGGCACGCAACTACTGATCCGCTGGCTGTCCAAGCTCAATCTCAAGCCGAGCCTCCAAGCCGACAGCTACCCCTCATTAATCCCGCAACGGCCGCCACTGCCATCACACGCACTGAGGCGGAGCGCCTGGCCCTCAGGAATAATCCACGCATCACCGCCAATCGTCTCCTTGCCCTCGCAGCCGGACAAGTCACGCGCGAAACCCGATCGGCCGAGCTCCCTCAGATCTCCGGCGCCATCACCGCGGAAAAAGCCGAGGATGCGACCCGCATCGGCGCCGGTGCTCTTACAGACTCGCGTCTTTACACTCACGCCGGCACCGGTGGTTCGCTGTCGCAGCTCATTACAGACTTTGGGCACACTCGTGACCTGGTTGCCTCCAATAAACTCCAACAGAAAGCCCAGGACCAGACCGCACTCGCCACCGAACAGGATGTCCTGCTCGCGACCGATGAGGCCTTCTATCGTTTGCTCAACGCTCAGGCTCTGCTCGATGTAGCCAAGGCGACCGTCGCCGCCCGAGGCGATGTCCAAAACCTAACCTCAGCCCTCACCAAGAGCGCTCTCAAAAGCGATCTCGACCTCAACATCGCCTCAGCCGATCTCTCACAGGCGCAACTCCTCCAACTCGACACCGAGGACGCAGTCGCCTCCGCCAGTGCTACCCTTGCCGCCGTGCTTGCTATGCCCGCTGACACGCTCTATCGCGCTGTCGAAGACCCTGAGGCCGCGCCACCAACACCGCCAGCGCCCGATAGCTCTGCGGCTATCAATTCCACCGCACAGGCCCAGCGCCCTGATCTCCAAGCCCTCCGCTTCGATGCCGCGGCCGACCAGAAGTTAGCTACGGCGCAGCACCTGCAGCATCTGCCGACCATCTCCGCCTTGGCGCTGGGAGGCTACACGCCCGTCGCTCCAGATGGAGTCTTCGTCCCCAACTGGTATGCCGCAGGAGGAGTGAACCTTACTCTCCCGCTCTTCACCGGTTTCCGCATCGATGCCCAAACGCAGGAGGCCCGCCTTCGGCAAAAAGCCGCCGAAAAGCAGGCACAAGACTTATCTAATTCCATCGCCCGGGATGTCCGCATCGCCCTACTCAACGCGCAGACAGCCTTTCGCCGCATCGCTGTTGCTGATCAGTTTCGGGAACAAACCGCCCAGGCGCTCGCTCTGGCACAGACCAGGTACAAACTAGGCCTGAGCTCCATCGTCGAACTCAGCCAGGCGCAACTGCAAGGGACCCAGGCCAGCGTCGCGGCAGTCAACGCGCGCTACGATTACCTTCTGTCTCTCCGCTCCCTCGACTTCGCGCGCGGCAACCTGGCACCCTGAAAGATCACGAGAGCCTCATCCTCTTCGCGAGCTTGCTCTTCGCCACCTCGGTCGTTGCCGGCCTCCTCGGGTCTCTCACTGGTCTCGGCGGTGGTGTCGCCATCGTTCCCGTGCTCGCGCTCCTATTCGAAGTGGACATCCGATACGCCATCGGTGCCTCGCTGCTCTCCGTCATTGCGACATCCTCAGGCGCGGCCGTTGCCTATGTTCCCGAAGGCCTATCCAACATTAGAGTCGGCATGTTCCTCGAAACAGCCACGACTCTCGGAGCTCTTCTCAGCGCGTATCTCACAGCTAAAGTCTCAACCCACTAGATCGCCATCGTATCCGGCATCGTATTGCTCTACTCCGCGGCAGCTTCCTTCGGTCAAAGATCCGAGAACGTATCGGACGCCGCCAAGCAAACCAATACCCTAGCCGACAGCTCGCGAAAAACCGCGCTTTCGGAACGTCGAGGCATAGTTGCCAAAAACGCGACTTTCGGGGAACGGCACGGACGACAGGGCAGACGATGTCCGCTTCTCAGTACCACTGTCAGTTTTAGAAAAGTAGAGCAGGCCGATTCGTTTTCGATAGTAACTTCGTTCCTGAAGTAAGCCGTTTCCAAGAAGGAAAACGGCGAATTCACGGAAGTGGAGAACTGAGATGAAAAACGAATTTGTGGTTTTGGTAAATCTGCTGAAGATGGAGCCGTCGAAACAGGCCACGGTGATCGAAATGCTCGAGGCGAGTACCCGGGATGTGATCAGCCGGTTGCAAGGCTGGGTGTCTACTCGGCTGATTGCTGCAAGTGACGGTGCCAGTGTTGTCATCTATTCGGAATGGAGATCACAGGAAGATATTGCGATGATGCGTTCCGATGCGCGATTGGTAGCGTATTTCCCGAAAATTCGGGAGCTTGCCACGCTCGAGTCGATGCAGGGGCACGTTGTACTGAGTGAAGCCAGCTAGGTAAGGTGGAACCATGGATAACGCAGGATTTCATCAACGCTTGGAGGAACTCCGTCCACGTCTGCATCGCTACTGCGCTCGCATGGTTGGCTCAACGGTGGATGGCGAAGATGTGTTACAGGAGACGCTGCTCAAAGCAATTCGGGCATGGTCACCTGACATGCCTCAGGACAATGTGGAAGGCTGGTTGTTCCGCATCGCGCACAACGCCAGCCTCGACGTTCTGCGCTCCCGGGCGCGCCAAGACATCCTCCCGTTGCCCGACGATCTCGCGTCCCCCCCTTTGCAGGAGACGCAGGTGGTTTCGATCAGCTTTCGGACCTTCCTGCGGCTCCCGGAACTGCAGCGCTGTGCGGTCGTCATGAAAGACGTCCTTGGGTATTCCGCAGAAGAGATCGCGTCGGTCGCGGGATGCACGACGGCAGCAGCCAAGTCCGCCCTGCAGCGAGGCCGCGCGAACCTACGCCGGCTAGCCGCCGAGCCAGAAGACATTCGTTTGCCGGTCATGACAGATCTGGAACGCAATCTGCTTTCTCGATATGTGGCTCTGTTTCAAGGAGGCGACTTCGATGCGATTCGAGAAATGCTGGCCGAAGGGGTCAAGCTCGATCTCGTAAACCGAGTCCAAATGGAGGGCCGCGAAAAAGTCGGCGCCTATTTCACGCGTTACGCAGAGGAGGCGCGGTGGCAATTCGTACTGGGCGCAGTCGAAGGCCGGCCGGCCCTGCTTGGTTTCGATTGCAACGAAGAGATGGAAAGGCCAACGCACTTCGTGCTGATCGGCTGGCAAGGCGAGAAAATCGCCGTCATACGGGACTTCTTGTTCGCTTCTTATGTGACAGAAGGCTTGGATTGGTTTCGTCTACCGTAAAATCAGATCCTTGCGCGCGACGGTACGTCGGCTTACCGTCAGCAGCCGCTCATTCCCGCAAAACGGTGTTTCGGCAACTTCGCCCTGGAATCCGAACCTGCCGATAACCAGACTTTGCCGAACATCGACTCTGGCGAATCAAACCTGTCCGCACCCACTTCGTGTTATATGTGGTTGGTGTTCATGAGGGACCGGCTTATGGCGCGGGCTTTACTATATTGCTTCCTCACCCTCCCTGCATTTACTTCGATTGTCGCGATCGAACAATCCCCTCAAGCGGTCCCCAACACAACTTTTCAGCTCAACACCGACCTCGTCGTCGTCGACATAGTCGTTACAGACGCCCATCAAAATCCCGCCCATAACCTTACAGCTGCCGACTTCACCCTCCGCGAAGATGGTCACGTGCAGACCATCAAGACGTTCACGGAACACACGGCGAATGAAGTTGCCAAGTTCAGACCGGCTTTGGGTGGTAAGCCAGCGTGCGCTTCGGGGAATCGTAAACAGCAGGCAGAAAAAGATAAAAGCCGGCACACTGGCCACGCCGAACTCCCAACGCCACTCGTGCGCCCCAAGCCTGAGCAAGCTGATAAGGTAATTCGAAAGGTATGCCAGCAAAATACCGATCACAATGTTGACCTGAAACGTACCGACGAGGCGCCCTCGCAGGTGTGCCGGAGCCAGTTCGGCGATGTACACAGGTCCGAGCACGGAGGAACCGCCAATACCCAAGCCACCCAGGAACCGCGCAACGAGCAGCAGTGGGAGGATTGGCGCAATTGCGCACCCGATCGAAGAAATCAGATAGAGAACTGCCGTAAGACGAAGCATCTCCCGAGAGCCATACCTTTGGCCGAGAACACCGGCTGCGAGCGCACCAACGACTGTTCCCCATAAGGCAATGGAGACGGTAATTCCAAGCTGCCGCACTGACAACCCGAAGGCATGTGTTAACCCTGCTGTGGTCCCGGAGATCACCGCTGTATTGAAGCCAAAGAGCAAACCGCCCAGAGCACCGACTAGAGTGCTGCGGACCACATATTTATTTATGGACAAGCAGGTTCTCCTGACTGGTGGAGGTCGAAGCTTGACGCTCGTACGGCAGGAGACAAGCGCCCAACAAACCCGCTCCAGAGCCAAGCTGTGCGCGCAAGATATAAGTCTTATGCCGTTCCAGACCTGCAGGGTCTCTCTCGCCCGGTTCGGTCAGCCGGTACACGTAGCTACGTACACGCAGCTCGCGAAACATGCGCGGAGCAAACATCTCCCATGCCTCGCAAACGCCGCCACCCAGAAGATAAAGAGGCAGATTCAGCGTGTTCACAAGCCCGGTAAGGGCGATTGCCAGCGAGTGACCGACTGTCTCGAAGATCGAGAGAGCTCGCGGTTCTCCTTCGCTCGCCATGAGGAAGATCGCATGCGAGCTGGATGGCGCCTCCGAACCCATGCGCTCTCTAGCCA
>NZ_LMUT01000016.1:35083-70055 GCF_009765785.1 Granulicella sp. L46 | reverse complement strand
GAATTTTTTCAAGGCCACCAAAACCCGCCGCAGCCGCAGGGAGCTCCATCTTCATCCTTCACAATGCAGTGCCCGGCCTCTCCCCCCATACCAGTCGAGCCATGCCAGATTCGGCCATTCAGGATAAGTCCATTGCCGACCCCGGTCCCTAAGGTCAGGATGCCCAAGGAGTCCACCTTTCGCTCGCGCCCAGCACCCAATCGAGCCTCTGCCAGAGCCGCGGCGTTGCCGTCGCTCTCGATGCTGACCGAGTGTGCAAGGCATGTCTCCACCGCGTTGCGAAGGTCGAAACCATCCCAGCCATGCAGATTCGGCGGATTACGCAGGATCCCTTCTGGAAGCTCCAGCGGCCCCGGCGTTCCGATGCCAACGCCTGCCAGTCCCCGGCCGTCATAGCCTTTCTTTTTCAGGCTGACCACCGCCTCGCAGAGGTCACGAACCACACGCTCTCGTCCCTCCACCAGCCGCGTGGGAAGAGAGATCGTGTCCATCAACCCAAGCGCTTCCGAGTATGAGGCAATGCGGAGATTCGTCGCTCCGAGATCGACGCCTATCGAGTATGTCTGAGTCATAGCCCTTTCCGTTAGATTCGCTCGACGTTGCGCCTGAAATGAGACAACATCGCTTCACAAATTAGACCCGCCTACTACGGTTAATAACAGGCAATGCAGTCAAAGGTTACCCTCGATCATCTTGGAGTCATAGAAGGCGGAATTGCGTCCACCGCACTTCCCCACTGCTTGTTCGGCAAAGGCCCCATCGTCAGTGACAGCGTTCCGCCGTCGACCATATCGGAGTGACTGAACCACGGCTTATTCCATGGTTTGCCATTGAGCGTTGCCGACTGGATATAGATATTCTTCGCGGAGTTGTTGTGCGCCACGATCGTGAAGTCATGCCCGTTGCCCAGGTGGATTGTCGCCTTATCAAAGATCGGGCTGCCAAGGATGTAGTCCGGACTGGACGGATCAACTGGATAAAATCCCAACGCACTCATCACATACCACGACGACGTCGACCCCTGGTCGTCCATGCCCGGGAATGCGAGTCCATACCGATCACTCCCGTACATCAGCGCAAGAATCTTGCGCGTCAACTCCTCGGTCTTCCACGGCTGGCCGCCCCAGTCATAGAAATACGCAGCCTGCTGGTCAGGCTGATTGCCCTGGACATACTGCCCGATCACGCCCGTGCAATCCCGGCAGATTCCTTTTGCGGTGTACGGGGTGCTGAAGAACTCATCCAGCTTGGCCGTAAACTTCTCGCGTCCGCCCAGTAGATCGATCAATCCCTGCACATCATGCGGCACAAGCCACAGCGTCGACCACCCGGACGCTTCTTTCATCATGAAATTGTAGTAAGGCTCTCGAGGATCGAATGGAGAGATCCATTGCCCATCCTCCGTCTTCCCTCGCATGAAGTGCGTACTCGGATCAAAGACGTTCCTGTAGTTATGAGCACGCTTGAGGAATAGGTTGTAGTCATCCTCTTTGCCCAGCTTCTTCGCATAGAGCGCGAGCGCGTAATCGTCCCAGCTATATTCGAGCGTCGTCGCAACACCGGCATTTCCGCCTGCATACGGCGGGCTCGGATTACCCTGCGGAATCACATCCGGAATCCAACCCCTCTGCACATACTCCGCGAGATGTCCTCTGGGACCATTGGGATCCGTCGCATTCTTGCGCAGATAGTCATATACCCCAGCCCAATCGAACTTCAGACCGCGCTCCCAGTCCCCCAGGTACATCAGCGAGGCATTATCGCCGTGAAACGACGTCTCCATGTACCCGGACTCGCGAGCTGCATCCAGCTCCGACTGCAGAATATTGACCTTCACATCCGGCTCGAGCAACGTCAGCAACACAATTTGGTTTCGCCCCGTATCCCATAGCGGAACGGGACCGTAGCGGTCATAAGCCGCCTGCTGAACTACCCCATTGCGATCGGTGAACTGCTCGCCCTTCCTTGCCCGTAGCTGCGGACTATAGAAGGAATGGTACAGACACGAATAGAACAGCATCTTCTGCTCTCGCGTGCCACCCTGCACCTCTATCTTGTCCAGCTTTTTCGCCCACGCCTGTTCTGCCTGTTGCCGGACTGCATCGAAGTTCCATCCAGGTTCCTCAGCCTTCAGCCTCTCCTCGGCCATCGCGTAGCTGGCCCCGGAAGCAACCTTCACCAGAACCTGCTCTCTCGATGTCGTCGTAAACCGCAGATACGCGCCTGCGAAATGTCCTGAGATCGTTCGTGCATCCGGGTCGACCTCATCGTCTCCCAGTAGCGAATATCCTGGATGCTCCGCGGGATGCTGCTTGAACGCTCCGAAGCCCGTGAACGGCCGAGAGAACTCTGCCACGAAATAGCTACGGCCATCACGCGATATCCCGCGAACCGTGTGATCGTCGACAACTTCGATATCTCCGCCGCCGCGGCCAAGATCCACAAGAATGTGCGCCTTCTCTGCCTGCGGAAACGTGAACCTGAATATCCCCGCCCATGTGGTTGCGGTCATCTCTGCAAGCGTCTGATAGTCATCCAGGTAAACGCTGTAATATCCCGGAGAAGCCTTCTCGCGCGCCTTGTCATACACCGAAGCGCTGCGTTCAGGAGGAACCGTCCAGTCGCCGACCACCGGCATCACCGTCGGACTCCCATCCGCGCCACTCGTAAATCCGTAGATCATGCGATTGGGATAGAAGTAAGGCGCTCGCACCCCCGCCGGATAGTTCACGTCCAGATTGGCATTGATCGGCCCGAGTTCCGTGGAGCTGTGCGGCAGCATCGCGGATGGAGACGTAAATCCCGAGTACAACTGCTCCCCGGGCGGTGGTGCGTTGCCGATCAGCTTCTGCTGATCAAGCGGCGCCGTACCAACCAACCCGTTTGCATAATCAACCGGCCGTTCGCCGTGAGACATAGCCTTTTGTGCTCGCACGGCTGGAGGCAGGAAGCCTCCGCAGACGAAGAGAAGACCTACGCATCGAATGGAACTCCGAGTAGCAATCATGCATGTCCCCTTGGCACTTCTAATTCACCTAGCAATCGTTCAGGTTGCAACGGAAGTGCGAACCTCTCTCAGAGCGCGTCCCTATCCATCCAGGGACACACTCCAAGGGCTGCCGAACTTCAACGTCGTTTCTGCATCCGGTCTACTTAGCCGGCGGCACCAGCGTAATGGCGAAGACCGCCACATTCCGGTTCTCCGGTAATGTGACATTGCGAACCTGTTTGGTTGGATCGAGAGGAAAGGAATAGGCAAAAAGATGGAACGGATTTGAGTCCTGCAATCCATCCCCCGCCAGACGATACGGAACACGTACGGCCAACGTTTCTCCACGGACGTGACCCACTCCCGACCAGTCGCTGAGCGTCTGCGTGAAGGACGCTGAGGTTCCGTCGCTATAGTTCACCGTAAAGATCTGGTGGTCCTGGTTCCCTTCCACCGCTGTCGCAAGAATCCTGATGCCTGCGAAATTTCCCGCTGGAAGATCAACCGCCTTACTGGTGACTGCATCAGCCACATTCGGTGGCCCCAGCCTGAACACCACCTCGTCGCCCACCTGTTCCTGTCCAAGCGTCTCTTCGGAGAAAGCGAAACCACTGGCATCGAGAGCCGCCGACGTTTCAAACTTGGAACCGTCCTTGTAGATGCCAAACAGGTTGTACGCAGACGACAAATTCACCGGCACCGTTCCCGTCAGTACCGGAGTGATGGACAAAGCTTGCGTGACGCTGTGCGAAATCTCACCTGCCTCTCCGGAAACCGTAAGCGTCGCGGTCGCGGGAGGGGCCGACTTCGCCGCAGTCAGGGTCAAGGTGCTGGTCCCCGCTGCGACCGCCGGATTAAAGCTCGCGCTGACACCCTCGGGAAGTCCCGAAACGGTCAGCTTCACCTTGCCATCGAAGCTGCCTCTCGGCATCACCAGGACCCGACTCGTGCTCGTCATCCCTTGCGAAATCGAAGCTGTCGATGCTGCCGAAATCGAGAAGTCAGACGATCCCGCGTGCGGAGATGGAAGCACATCGTAGAGCGGCTGCACCGGCTTTGTCTCCGGATTTTCATCAGCAACCGAGATAGCCAACACACGAACGTTCGCATTCTTCGGCAGCGTCAGCGTTTTCGCTCCTTCCGGCAGATCGATCCCATACCCAAACAGATACGAATAGCTGTAGGCAACATTCTTACCCGCCGCATCATGATGATGAGACGCATACCAGACCAGGTCCGCCCGCTTGATGAAGCCCGGCTTCAACGCGACCATCTCGCCGTAGTTATCATTCTCGCCGCTCGCGCTCCACTGGCGATCGTCCCACTGGCCAATGAATCCGCCCCAGTCCTGGACGTTTAGCTCCGTCGTCTTTCCGCCCGCTTCGAACGCCGCCTTCTGATCTCCATTGGCAGCCGCCGCCAGCACATACACCCGGTCATAGTGACCCGACGGCAGCTCGATCTTCTGTCCCTTCGCAACCACTGCGTTCAGCGATCCAGTCTTCGCCGGTGCCAGGTGAAACACGACCCCGTTGAACGTAATCTGCTCAGGCAGCATCTCCGACGGCAGCGCATCACCTTTGCCGTCAAAACCAACCTTCGAGGGATCTCCGTCATTGCTCGCGGTCGCCAAATCATAGTGCAGCGTCACCGGCGCCGACTGTACATCCGAAACCGTCGCACTCGGAGCTGCCAGCTTAATCGCAAACGTCCTCGGCTGGTACGCCCCAAACGAAGTCACCAGCGCGCCGTCGACGATATTCGCATCGCGCAGAGGCTGCTCCTGCCCCTTCACCTCGCGTGCACTTGTAACCGGCGCAGCAAAAGAGACGCGCACATCAGCTTGCGGCTTGCCGTCCAGCTCGACCAGTCGCACCATATACTCGTCGCTAGCCTCCGCCTTCTTCAGCGCCATGATCCTGATACGTGGATTGCTTACCTTCACCAGCGAAAACGTCTTGCCAAATGGGCCTGCGTGCGCGGACGACTCAAAGGCAATCAGAGGATCGTTCAACCGTTCTGCCTGCCAGTCCGTCTCCGCCTTGCGCCAGCCGTCAACATGTCCGGTAATCCCATACGTGAATTCATGATGCCCAATGTCCTGCGTGCCTTGGTCGGCATAACCTCCTGCAGTCCCGGGCGTGCGGATCAACGTCAGCCGAATCGTATGGTCGTTTGGCTTGTCAGAACCATTCTTGCTATCGGTCAGGACCGTCGCTCCGAACTTCCCGCTCATATCCGTCAAATCGATCCACTGATGCGACGGCACCTCAAACTTCTTCGGCTGCGCTGTAGGCCGCTGAATGGTGCCAATGTCCCAGTTGTATGTCGCCATCTCGTTCGAAGCGGTAAGTGGGAAAGTAGCCTTCAGATTTGTCTCACGCGTATTCCAATCAATGACATTTCCAAACTCAACACGCTTCCCTGCATCGCCCGCTGACAGCCGAACGGTCTGCACAAACCGCGACCCCGCTGTCTCGCGAGTCACCTCGATGGCGACGCGCACCGGCCCGTCTTCCACTACGCGAACCTTCGCAGGCCCCGACACGTACTCCTTCGGCTTAGCCTGCTCTTGAACCCAATCCATATTCCACGCCGGCCATTGTGCAGAATTGTCATACGAGAGGGCCAGACGCGCTGGCGCCGCAAGCAGCTCACGATTCGCCTGCTTGTCGAAGATGCTCGCAACGTCACCATCCGCGTTCAACGTAACCTTGTAGTACGCATTCTCTAGCTCATTGTTGCTGACGTGCAAATCCGAGGAGCTCGCCTCGGCGGCGCCTGGCAACACGTGATACACCGCGTAGCCAACCGAAGGCACGCTCGCCTCAAACACCACTTTGCCATCGGAGATCTGCGCTGCCACGGAACGACCATCTGGCACAACCACGTGAACAGCCTTAGGCATTCCGCCCGGGAAATCAATTTTGGCCTCCACCACATCTTCCCTTGCGATGTTGAGCGGGTTGAAGATCACCACCGCCACTCCCTCACCCTCGGTGTCCATTCCCGCGGAGACAGCCTCCGTCCCGCTCTTGAGCACATCGGCGAACTGGTTCATCGCGATGACATCATCATTCCAGGCGAACTCATACGCTCGAGGAGTCGCCGTGCCTGCAGCGAGATCATGGAAGTGGGCTCCCATTGCCAACGTCCACGCGTCATTGAGCCGCAGCATCGGATAGCTCCGCCCGCCCAGCCATGCCGCCGCAACCGACGACTTCTCCGCCGCATCCCCAAGCAACTCTTCCTTCCGAATCCAACGCTTCTGATACGCCTGCGACGTAAGCGAGCCCGTCGAATGATTCGTCAGCTCCATCTCACCGGTATACCGAGGCAGCTCAGCCTCCTCCGCCGGTGTGATGTCCTTAAACATCTGGTCAGCAGTCGCGGAGATCACATGCACCGGCCCCTCGCCCACCTGCGTCGCAGGCCATGCTGGATGGTCGTGGCCCCGCATGAAAAACCCATTCTGCGGCGGTAGATCGACCGTGCCCTTGGTCACGATCGCCTCCAGACGCTTCACCGACTCTTCATCCGGCGCTCCACCGATATCGCCTGTACCGAAGTAGTGGTAGTCCGTAAACACTCCGGTGACCTTGCCGTTGTTCAACACGCGCGCAGCCCAGTCGCCCTGAAACCGCCGTTCCGCGTTCTCCTGCTGTCCTGCCTCAATTCCAGCCAGTTCCGTGCGCAGCGCAAAGAACTCCTGAAGATCCTTCGGATCGGGCGCATGATTCTTCTCGGAAGCCTGCAGTCTCTGCTGCACCCCGGCCAGCTTCTTCTGCACATCGTCTAATGCAGGATTCGGCGGCAGCGCCGGCAATGGAGTGCTCAGATCCGTTGAGATTCCACCGCTATAGGCCCCTGGATTCAGGCCCGCCAGAACGCTCTCTCCATCCGGCCCAACCCACACCCCCACGTTGAACGGCGTCCCCTCCGGAGTCCTCTCCAGAGACTCCGGTCCACCCGCGTTCGCCGACGAGCCCCACGTCAGCTTCTGCGTCGAAAACCCCTCCACCCCGGAGTGCGCCAGGATCGTTGGCAGCGAAGCCGGAAATCCAAAACAATCCGGCAGCATAAACTCCGCACTACTTTTGCCGAATTCTTTCTGAAACCACTCGTTGCCATAGAGGATTTGCCGGATGATCGCCTCCGCGCTCGGCGCATTCACGTCGCCCTCTTCCATCGACGAACCCGCCGGGAACCAGCGCCCAGCCGCGACCTCTCGCTGCACTCTCGCGAAGTCCGCCGGGTAATACTCCTTCATCAGTCGATAGCGATTCGCTCCACTGAAGTTAAATATGTAGTGCGGATACTTGTCGAACAGCTTGAAGTTATCCTCCATCGTTCTGCGGAGGTATTCATCGATGACCTGCGGATACTCCCACCTCCATTCCGTATCAAGATGCGCGTATCCCACGACGTAGAGAGTCGGTTCTTTGGTGAGGTCCGGCTTCTGAGGCGTCTGTGCCGCAGACAGCGTGATCAAACTTACGGAAGCCAGCAGGCCCGAAACGAAACGCGTGCGCAAGAGTTGCATTCAATCTCCAGGTTCATCTTCTAAGTACAAAACTTAATTAAGTCAGACCACGCGGCACCAGTGGCGCACGTGGCCTGTCCAGACACAATTATTAGAACGTTATCTTGCCTTGGATCTGCAACACCCTTGGCGTGTTCTGCTGGTTGGGGCCCACTGTTCCGAAGCCGCTCCAGTGAGAGGCTGCAGTGTACGACGCAGCTCCATCTCCAGGGTTCGTGTCAGGACCGCCAAACAACACCGAGTTGGTTACATTGAATGCGTCCAGCCGCAACGTAAAGTTCAAACGATTCCAGATCGGCACAGTCTTTTCCAGCGAAAGATCCAGGTCAGGAATTGTGGGGTTGCGTACCTGCTCCGTTCTGCCCGTAAGGTTCATCAGGCCGTAGGGCGGGATGCCCTGCCAGCACGAACTCGGATCGTTCGCGGTTGAGAACCAGTGCCCCAGCGTCGATCCTCCTGTCGGTCGATAGCTATGGTTGCATGTGTAATACCAGCCAGTATTGACACCAACCGGCGTTCCACTCTCGGCGGTGAATACACCACCAAGAACCCAGCCGCCGATCAGCGCATCCACAATCTGCGAGGGATGTGTCCACACCATGCCGCCTCGCCCGAACGGCAAATTGTAGACAGAGGTTATCGCCAGGACATGCGTCCGGTCATTATCGGCAAGTTGGTGAATGCGTACTAAGTCCTGATAAGGCCAGCCGTTCAGATATCCGTCTTCATTGATCGTCTTCGAATACGTGTAAGAAATTTGGAAGCTCAGGCCACGCCCTCCTCCTCCGCTCACGCGTTTACTGAGCTTCACCTCCAGAGCGTTGTAGAAGTTGCCTCCAATCGGGGCGTTGTACTCTCCCACCAGGCCCGTTCCGCCCGGACTGCAATACTGCGGCAGGATCGTGCGCAGGTCAATTGCAGGAATCGTTGTGGATGTGCCGCACTGTCCCGGCCCCGAGATGCCCGGAACGCCATAAAACGGGTTTGGTACCTGCTGGTTGAAGTAGTTCGGATTGGCGACGGCCTCCTGCTGCTGCGCTAGGCTGGCCGTTCCATTCGTCCACAAAAAGGTGCGCAGACGATTTGTGAAATTTCCGGCATATCTGGCATCGAGAACCAGGCCAGGCGCCAACTCGCGCTGGAATCCCAGAGACAGAATCTGCTCGATGGGAATCTTGCGTTGTGGGAAGTCTACCTGCACGCCGCCGTTACCAAGATCAGTCTCCAGCCCCAGGCTATTTCCAGTGGGGGCAAGCAGGCCACTGGCAAAAGGGCTCCCGCTATTGAAGTTGTTGGTTGGTGTGTTGCCCCCGTTGAGCGATGCCGTATAGTTCGTGGTCTGGGTCTCACCTACACTGGAGCCGCCCTCCAGACCGTAGGAGTACATAATCCCATAACCACCACGGATCACGGTCTTTGCGTCGATCTGATAGGCGAAGCTGAAGCGTGGACCTACATCGGACCAATCGGTGTCATAGGCATCGCGCGACTGCCCGTCCACACCCGGGAATTGAATTCCGCCCATGACCGTCGAGAGCGAAGATGTGTCGATGCCGGCTGCGACCCATGCAGCGTTATTCGCTGCATTCGCCACATTCGCCTGGTAGGCCGCCTGGTTTCCGATCGGATTGATACAGGTCAGGCAGATGCCGCGGTTGAGGTTGTTGTGCCGCTCCCGCAGCCCTCGCTGCACGTCATAGCGGATGCCCAGGTTCAGCGTCATGCGCCGTGAAACGCGCCAGTTATCTTGGAAGTAACCTGCATACACCGGATACCCTTCCATGATCGATCCGATCCAGTCGATGCCGCCGTTGTCCGGGTAGCCGAGGTAGAACGAAGCGAGCGCGGATCCATTCTGGTTGTTCGGCAAGGTGTTGCAACTCGAATTGGGCGCGCCGGTGGGGCTGTAGCAGTTTGCGTTTTGCGGATCGTATTGTGTGAAACCGGAATTGAAGCCGAAGCGGCCATTCGCGTTGCCGCCGCCGTCAGGAAAACCACCAAATTGGAACTCATCGATCTCTCCACCGAACTCCATCGTATGAGACCCATGTGTCTTCGTGAAGTCCACGTTGAGCGTGTAGTTATTCACGACGCTCGGGTTGAAGGTGTTGCCAAAGAAATTGTTGGTGCCATTTGGATTATGACCTGTAAATCCGGTGCTCCATCCATCCACCACGTTGAACTCCGGAAGATACTTTGCACTGGTAGAACCGGGCAAAGGCATGTCGAGACCAATCGTCGAAGGATCCGTCTGCTGTGCCAGGTTGCCATCCGGTGAAGTCGCATAGAAGCGGGTGAAGGAAACCTTGAAGTCACCGGTCAACGTCGGTGAAAATACGTGTGTCACATCCTGCGTTGCCACATAAGTCTGGTGTATCGCGTTAATGGTGCCATTCTCGGCAAGCCCTGGCAGACCGTTACTGTTGTGAAAGTTGGCACCGTTGGAGTAGATGAAGTAGCTGTACAGCTTCGTCCGATCAGTAAAGTTGTAGTCCACCCGAACCTGTGGCTGGTTGTAGTGCAGCAATCCCGGATTCTGAGCGAAATAGTTATTTCCGCTGACCAGGTTCTGTGCGTTCGCCACGTTCGGCAACGGGAGGAACTTCAACACGGCCAACGCCGTCGGGTTGATCAATGATGCCGGAAGCGTGTCATTCGGAAAAAGTGTCTGGGCGATACGGTTGCTGTTGCAGGACTCCACGGGACCGCCATCTAAGCAAACACCCGATCCCGGCTCGTAGACCGGAAGACCGTTGGGAAAGTCAGTGGGATCCATCGCCTGCGCCAGACCAAAATCTACGCCCGCATTGCCGTTATACCCCGGACGCAAAAATGCAGGGGCG
Source organism: Granulicella sp. L46 (assembly GCF_009765785.1). Taxonomy (GTDB): domain Bacteria; phylum Acidobacteriota; class Terriglobia; order Terriglobales; family Acidobacteriaceae; genus Granulicella. The sequence goes on along the minus strand of NZ_LMUT01000016.1, from coordinate 59,680 downwards.
ACATTTTCGAACAATGAGGATGCGAGCGACTGATGAAATCCTTCAAATCCGAAGAAAACGAACAGCCTGTTCTTGATGATCGGACCGCCCGCCGTTATCCAGTACTGATTCTGCACCTGGCCATTTCGTGGGCTCCCGTTGAGGTTGTTCTGGTAAGAATTCGCATTCAGGGTCGTGCCTTCAAAGGCATACCGCGCCGTTGCATGGTACTGGTTGGTGCCGCTCTTGCTCACCGAATTCACCGTTCCACCGCTGGTGCGGCCGTAGCGCGCATCGTAGGTGGTCGTCATAACGTTTAACTCCTGGATGCTGTCCATGTTCGGAGAGATCGTCCATTCCCCCGCACCTTGGTTGTCGTACGTGTACTGGCTCGTGATGTTCGAGCCATTCAGTGTGAACTGGTTATTGCCCACAATCCCGCCACCGATGGTGTACGAGTTCTGCGCGTTGTAACCATTCAACTGGGTGTTGGCGGCGTATGTCGGTTGACTGCCTGGCGTCGTGCCAATCAGCGAGTAGATTTGGCCGCCGTTCAACGGAACATTCTCAATCTCGCGCGATCCGATCGTGTTGTTGCCCGAGGCGTCCTCGGTTTCAAGTTGGGGCGGAGCTGAGCTCACCACCACCTGATCGGTGACCGAGCCCACCTGCAGTGAGAAGTTCTGATTGAACACCTGGGAGGCGAGCATTAGAACCTTTTCCTGCACAGCCGTCTTGAAATTCCCAGACGTTACCGTAACGGTATACGTTCCCGGCAGCACGTACGGGATGTAGTAATCGCCTCTGGGCGTAGTGGTCGCGGTGTAAGTCGTCTTCGTATCGGTGTTCACAGCTGCGACCTTCGCGCCCTTGATCACCGCGCCGGACGGGTCCGTCACCTGGCCAGTAAGGGTAGCGCGGAACTCCTGCGCGTTGCCGTGAAGCACTCCGAAAATAATCGCGAGTGCGAAGAATCCCTTTACCCAATATTTAGTGATGCAGCCCATGCTCTAGCCCTCCAAAAGTGTCTTTCGGTCATAGCTACGGCCTTCTGCATGACGTGCATTCTCCGCGCATCGATGCTCATGGTAGCGTTTCCATGGCCAATGGTAGCGTTTCCATGAATGACGAAGATTTTTATCCCAACGATCAACCACTGTCAAGAACTTTTTGGAGAGAAAATTTTCCTATGTCCGCTAGGAACACAACGGGCAATTCTGGAGGGCCGGAGCTACCTCACGAACAGAAGTAAAAACAGCGTCGACGCTGCAAAGATCAGTTCCCCTTCGAAGAGCAGCCGCAGGAGCTTCGCCGGATCAGGCGAGTCTTGAGTTGAACCTGCTGCGGTGAGTTGGTGAGAGCAGATCCGCCAGATGCAGGTGAACTGAGTAGTCTCTCAAAAAGAAGCTGGGCGGCAACGTGCCCAAGCTCATAAATTGGCTGCTGTACTACCGTGATGGCTGGACGTACTGTGCCCGCGAGTTGAAAATCGTCATACCCCACCAGCGCGACGGTCTTCGGGATGGAAATGCCTAATTTTTGCAGTGCCTCGAACGTATCGATTGTGGTCCTATTCTTCAGCGTAAAGATGGCGTCCGGCGGATTCGGACTATGGAACATTTTTTTAATAACGTGCTCAGCCGACTCATAGTCATGGATTGATGTCTCTAGAACGGGCTCCAGCCCAGCCGATTCAATTGCGTCGCAGTAGCCGCGAACCCGCTCTCGGATGGTGTAGAGATTTATCTCACCGGTCAAACACACGATGCGCTTGTATCCGTGTTTGATCAGGTGTCGTGTCGCATGCTGCGCGCCATCGAAGTTATTCGCAACGACAGAGGGAACGAGTGCACCCGCTACAGGACGATCCAAAGCTACGATCGGAACCGGAAGCCGGAGGAGAAGACTGCGCAGAGCCTCACTTTCTGAATCGGCAGGCGCAATCACAAACCCATCCACGCGATGCTGCGTAAGAATATTCACAGCATCCCGTTCAGTAGCTGAATCATTCTGCGTCGTCAGCACGATCACCAGGAAGTCATTGCTGCGCGCAATTGCCTGTAAGACTTCCGCGCAATTCGAGAAGAAAGGATCGGCGATGCTGGGTATGACAAAACCGATGGTGCGCGTGCGATGCCCCTTCAGAACGCGTGCGGCCTGGTTCGGCATATATCCAAGCGCCTGGATGGCTTGCTGTACCCTGGCCATGGTCTTGGGTTCGACACGCTCCACGCCATTGATCACACGAGAAACCGTCGTCGTGCCGACGCCAGCTTTCTTGGCCACTTCGCTGAGAGTCGGATGTTTACTTTTCTTCGTCATTGGTCATCTCTTCTTTGCCATTTGCTCGCCACCGCGCAATCTCAGGAAGGCGAACCTCGATCCTGTCTCCGCATGAGCGCAATCTTAACAAGCCTATATTCCACGGGTACATGATTTGACGGATTGTTTTAGTGCCGGTTATAAGATTAGGGTTCAGCTTGTTTTTGTTTCAGTCAAGTTTTGGAGCCCATTCGTGTCCAGGCACTCTACCGGAAGGTGCCCTTGAGGCTCTCGACCTAGTCGTGTCAACTTCCTTCTGGAAGTCTGCCAACAATAAAGCCACAATCTCACCGTCATAGAAGCGACCTCGCTCATCCGTGTGCTTGTGATCATACTGGCCGTCGAACTACCTGCAATGTCATCTTTTGAGCAAGATCGTCATTATCCGGCTCTGGAACGGAATGAGCTTTCCCAAAACACCGGACATTTGAGCCCGCCGGCGTTTCCGGCAACTAAAATACCGAGGTTGCCGAAAACGCGACATTTCAGGCGCTTCGCGGATTGCTTCAAAGTCGACTGTTATCCAGTGAAGACTTGCAGACTAGACATCATGGGGTTTGCTCCCTCGTTTGCCATCGAGTGTCGGGCGTGGGCTGTTGTCACAGGCAGGACTTGACCCTGGATCATGCCAGCGAGGCGGCAAACGCGAGTGAAGTGAGTTCGGGTGGCCAGGATAAGATCAAAGTACAGATCCAACAATTTGCGATTCCATTCCGCGTTGCCAGCCACAGACCCTCGGTCGTGAGGCAGCGCGGCTATTTCGCTTATCTTCGCCTGCAAACCTGAAGGCAAAGAGCCGATGTCAAAGCGTGTTTGCACTTGGCCAATCTCCATTAGTGCAAAACTCATTCGATCCATTGGGGACGCGTCAGCCTCCATTGTTCGGGCGATAATGTCTGCGACGCGATCAATCGCGATGCAAACTGCGCGCTGATCCGTTCTAAGCATAGGACCTCCTTCATTCGTGCGAAATCGCTCACCATCCAGCAATGAACGCACTACAAGCGGCAGTGACACAAGACCGCGCCGCTGTGCCCGCCGTTGACAAGACGGCTTCCGGATTGAGTACAGGCACCGATACTCGGAACCAGCTGTACGCCCGTGCGTATGCTGTGGCTTCCATCTGATGTCACAGCGAGGTTCCCTAATTCTTCGCCTGTTGCGTGCAGCCAAGCGCCTTCAGTACCATATGCAACGTGAAAGGGAGATCCCTCACCTACCGCCACGGTCATTGTCGGCAATTCCGCCAGGGAAGCAACCGCGGATGGGTCTGCCCCGACAGCACTAGCGGCGTAAAAGCCTGAGACACCTTGTGATGTGCCAATCCAACCAGCTTGTTGGCCTGCATAATGCGACTTTTTCGGGAGTTTAGGCTACCAAGTCGCAAGATTCTTCTGGAGCGTCTCTACAAGCCAGTTCTGTCCAACGTATCCAGTGGAACCGAATCTGATGCCGGGCGAGCGAGGTACTCCGAATAGCTACCTTTCAAGCCTCGCAGCTTAGCAATGGGTGTCAGCACTAGAAAGAGAATCTGTTGAACCAATCTCGGTCCCATGTCATAGCGGACGACATCGTCAAACTCCCTTGCCATGAGTGCGATTTGAAGCATGCCTGGCTTGCCTGTCTTGTCGGTCTTGCCATCCTGAGCAAGAGAGAAACCGTTCTTGATCAACATGGCGAACCGGCCCGCTGGCTGCACATCCATCCGAACGAGCGCATCGGTTGAACCCGAGTTCCAGAAGCTGTGCAGGGTGCCTTGAGGAATGTCAACTGTCTGTCCAAGTTGTGCTACATGCTTTTCGTCATTGAGTGTAAACGTCACTTCGCCGTGGATTACGTTGAACCGTTCGTGAAGGGACGGATGGTAATGACGTCCTACCATGCCTCCTCCCGGACGAAGGTACGCGTCGACCACAAGACGCTTCCCGCCAGTTTCGTCCGTTCCCAAGACAACGACCGCTCGTTCCCCACTGGATGGATTGACATAGACCTCACCTGCTCGCATGCTTCAACCCTCACTTTCGACGGAACGTTTCACTTTGGATATTCGATGCGCTTGTTCCGGCTGAACGATAAGACTTAGAGCAAATTGTTCAGACGGTACGTCGAGGCACGGCGTTTCGCAAATGGCGGTTCGAACTTGCCGATAACCGGACCTTCGGGGAATGACGAGGCCTTGGACACTTCAATTACATGCCAGAATGGGATCGCGACGCAGCTGCATAAGGATGTCCGCTGATCATTGCTGCGGCACGGTACCGCACCAAAGGCGCAGTCCCTAGCTGACTCTTGAGATGATTCGCCTTAGCCCATGAGGATAGTCTATGTTTTTATCGGGCAGCCGATGATTGCACCGATGAGATCGGAGACTTGAGATGAGATGGTTGGTAGCAAGCTTGTTACTCGCTTCATCATGCTTTTGTTCCGTTGCCGAGATGAAGTCTGCGCTGTTCGGAAGAGTTCTGGATGCTGAGGGCAAACCAATTGCGCACGCAACAGTCATGGTTTATCACGCGGGGGTCAAGGTGGGATACAGCACCTATTGTCCAAGCTGCTACCGCGATTGTGGCAAACGGGCGACCACCGACCGGAATGGGGATTTCAATCTAAAAGGCCTTGCCCCTGACCTATGGTTTACATTGCTGGTCGTACAGGAGGGTTATACCCCGGTTATCTCCGCAAAGCTCGATCCTGACAAAACAAGCGAATGGGAAATGAAATTGATACGACGGCCCGCGCCGTCGGCCGACACCAGCGTTGCGCGCGGAAGAGTCACCGATTCTGCCGGAAACTCCGTCCCTGACGTGGTCGTCGAGCCAATCGGTCTCAACGTTGGGGAGCTGAGCACCTACGGAACCGTTCCGGGCCTGGATCCGCTGGCTGTTACAAACGCGAACGGGGAGTTTCAAATTTCGTACCTCGGCAGCAGCTCCGCAATGCTGGTGGAGATTGAGGGGCGTGGCTACGCTCCGCAATTTGTGAAGCTTCCTACGGGGCCGAGCCGCACCGGTGTGGTGGTCTCGGAAGGAGCGACGATTCGCGGTACCCTCACGGCGAACGGCAAGCCTGTCGGCAATGCGGAGGTAGGACTTTTTCCAAAGAATCGCGGGATGTACTTCGGCGACCTGACCATCCGGGGGGATCCTTACAAAGAAGAACGAGTTGGCACCGCAGCAGACGGCTCGTTCTTGATAAGCAACGTACCCCAACCGGTTACTTGGCTGCTCTATGGGAAGATGAGCTCGATGCCTGAGGGGGAGGGTACAGAGCCTGTTGTGATCAAGACATCTGAGAATGGGCAATTTCTCGACCATGTGCGTCTGGCCGCCGAACCCGCACATATCGTTGCAGGAAAAGTAATACTGAGCGACGGTCGCGCAATCGCGGAAGGAATGCGGGTCACTTTAGGTGCGAATAATCTTTGGGATACGCAAACCGTTGGGCTGAGCAGAGATGGGACGTTTCAGATTGGGAATGTGCCCGATGGTGACTACTGCCTTAGACCGTCCATCAGGGGCTACAAGACGAAAGGCGTCGCGAGGAGCAACTGCGACGTACCGGTGAAGGTGACGGGTGGGGCACCCGGGGTCTCGCGATCACCCTCTACCCGAGTTAACCTCGGCCATAAGCGTTCAAGTCGCTGATGGTGTCAGAGAAGGTCATTGCGTAATGCACGAAAAACGGCGTTTCGGGCAACTTGGCCAATCCGGCTGCCGAAAATCCCGAAGTTGCAGGAAACCCGACTTTTCGGGAATCAATTGGGCTTACGAAACTGCTCTCGCTTACGCACCCTACGCACGATGGCGTCCACCGGAGCTGACGCCGTCGTACGTGATCGTCGTCGGTTAGAATTCGTACTTCAGCGAGTACTGGAGCTGACGAGCCGGAGATAGGGTTGAGGTTATTTGACCGAAAGTTGACAGCGTGGAAGCCGTTGATCCCGGGTAATAGTAAGACGCAATGTTGCCCACATTGAAGCCATCGATGCGGAATTGGATGAACTGCTCTTTGTACGTGCGGAACTGCTTGAATAACGAGGCATCGACGACGCGATATCCGGGTGCCCGTTCGGTACCGACACGCGCTGTCCCGAATGAGTTCGGAAGCTCCGCACCGTAGGCACAAACACCGTTCGAGGCGGCAGCACACGGAGTCGCACTTGGGTCGGTACCAAACCAGTGCGCCAGCGAGCGATTCTTGATGATCAGCTTCCTGTACTGGTTAGCACGTGCTCCACCCCCGTTGTTCGAGGCGGAGGCGTTGCTGCTGCCGATGGTGATTGGGAAACCGGAATACAGAACCGCCTCCGCAGACACCTTCCAGCCGCCAATGGCCCAATCGACGAAGCGGTTGACATGGTCACCGTGATCCCGTCCGTGGCCGAACGGGAGAGCATACACACCCACGAAGTTGACAGCGTTACGGGTATCAAAGGCCGCCACACCGTAATCGCCATGCGGATCGTAGATGTTCTGCGGGTAGGTGCCTGGACCGTCGACTCCACCGGTACCGAAGTAGCCGGGGTTATTGGTCATATTCTTCGACCAGGTGTAGTTGAACGTGTATTCCAGGCCGTGCCACTGGCGCTGGCGCAGTTGGACTTGCAGCGCGTTGTAGTTAGAGTAGCCTTCCGCCAACGTCAGGTAGACCTGACCTCCGACGCCGACGAGAGCCTTGAACGGTTGAGTTGCGGTGTTAGTCGGGCCCGGAATCGTTTGCTGGTTGTACGGTTCAGGAACGACGAGATGCTGTGCGACATTCCCGACATATCCAACCTGGAAGGTGAAATGAGATCCCACGAGTGTCTGGAGGGTGAGATTGTACTGCTGAATTAACTCGGGCTTGATGTTGGGGTCCCAGGCCTCGTACTTATTCGAGGCGCCAGGAGTAAGCCCCCCAACGTTGAAACCCTGGCTCACACGGATAGGTGTTCCACCGCTCGCCGCCGAAGGTGCCGTGCTGCTGTACGAATACTGCGGGATGAAGGGAGGGTTCTGAGTGAGACGCTGCGCAGCGCCCATGCCTTCGAAGTCGTCCGTGATGGCGTAGCCGCCACGGATGACCATCTGCGGGTTCATCTGATAGGCAAACGAGACACGCGGCATGAATTGCGTATAGAAGGCGTTATACAGGGCGCGGCTTGCACCGTTCTCGCCGGCAACGAGCAGGCAGGCAGGGCAGGTCTCCGGATGCTTGACGTCAACGTTGACTTCTTTGTTGTTGACTTCATACATCGGCTGGTCATAGCCATAGCGCAGGCCGAGGTTGAGCGTCAGTTTCGGCGTCACCTTCCACTGATCTTCCGCGAAGTACGCCGTACGATATTGGCGTTGACCAACACGTCCTGCCGTACCGGACACGGCCTGGAGCTCGGATGCATCGATGACAAAGTCGGCAAAGCCATAGCCTTTGCCAAAGGTAGGATTCACCGTTAGGTCCTTGGTGAAAATACCGTTGTACGCGAACTGCCCCATATTTGGTTTCCGTGAATCCAGGGTATGGGCTGTCATAGGGATAGCCAACCTTCGTATCGCTGCCTGCCGGGAAGTCACCGAAGGGATCGACAGGAATGCCGCTGAGATTACGGATACGCGAATATCCGGCGCGAAACTCGTTCTGCAGACTCGGGCTGAAGGTATGCACTTCGTTGAGAACGCCGTTCCAGAACGGATAGTCATTCCCACCCGGAAACTCGAAGGCAAGGACGGACACAATGGGCTTATCGTACGAGCCGCCATGCGTGAAGCGCGCCATAACGTTGTCGTGTGATGACACAGCATAGTCAACACGAATGTCGCCCTGGTTGTTCACGGCGGCCGACTTGTTGTATCCACCATAGTTGTTGGTATCCGGCGAGTTGACATTCGTGCTGGGACGGTTGGGCAAAGGATAGAAGTCCGGATGTGCGAAGACATACTGGGCGACTGGGTTGTTGACCGGGATCTGATTATTCACGTACGGCGTCGCCGTTGCCAGACCGTTGGTGGTGTTGTAAAGCTGAATGTATTGTGCAGCAGGAATGGACTGACCAAATTCGTTTGGTGCGCCCAGGAGTTCAGAGAAATCGCCCATGCGCATTCTGCGGGAAGGCAGCGAGATCACCTGGGTTCCGGCCGACGTCTGGCGAAATCCCTCATAATCCATGAAGAAGAACAGTTTGTTCTTAAACACTGGACCGCCAAAGGTGCCGCCGAACAGGTTCTGGTGGAAGACGCCCTTGGCAATTTTGTTGTAGTCGTTGGCCCAGGTGTTCGCAGTACCGTCCTGATTCTCGTAGAACGCGTAGAGGCTACCGTGGAACTTATTGGTTCCCGCCTTGGTCACGGTGAGGATCTCGCCACCGTTTACGTTGCCATATTCCGCGTCGGCGTTACCTGTGATCACTCGCATTTCGCCAATGGCCGCAGGCGCAGGGTTATAGGCGATGGTGTTCTGTAGCGGTTCATTGATGTCCGTACCGTCGAAGATATAGTTGTTGGTCTGCATGCGGTTGCCGTTGAAAGACGGCTGCGTCGAGCTGGCGAAAGACGTATCGCGCTCGGTACCCTGCGTACTGCCCAGCGAACCGTAGGTGGGTAGGACTGCACCGGGGACGAACACCGTTGCCGCGGAGAAGTTCTGTCCAGGAAGGGGCATGTTCTCGAGCGTATTCGAGGTGATCGTGGTTGCAAGCGAGGCGTTTTCTGTTTGAAGGATGGACCCCGAGTCCGCGGCAACATCAATAGTCGTGGTTACTTCTCCCACCTGGAGTTTTACGTCGATCTTTGCGATCTGGTCGATTTCCAGCGAAAACGGACGCTCGGCCGTGGTGTTGAAGCCAGGCTTTTTCACAGAAACAACATAGGTTCCGATGGGAAGGGTCTGGATGTTATAAGCACCGCTGTGGTCCGACACCGTGTTCGTCACGACACCCGTATTAACGTTCCGGGCTGACACCTCGGCCCCGGGTACGGAGGCGCCGGTCTGATCCACCACGCTGCCGCGGATAGAGCCTGTCACGGTCTGCGCCAAGACAACACCACATCCGGAAATCACGAGCAACGCCGGCACGGTGAATTTGAAAGCGAACGCGCGCAACAAGGTAAGCATGATCTTGCCTCCGTAAGTTATTCCTATGCACTACGTTCTGTTGCCACAGGTCGTTCCGTGGCGCTCCCAGCCTGACAGCGTTTCCGCGTCCGTCGGCGCGTTCGGAGGTGATCTTGAACGAACAATCCTTACTGGTCTGATACGAATCAGAACGTTTCAGGATAGAAGCGAAGGTATTTTAATGGTTGAAAACTGTCAAGAATGACCTTGCTCGGGACCGAAGTTGCCGATAACGCGACTTCGCGGGAGCCTCGCCTCCGAGCGGCCCTCTAAGCCGACGTTAGTTTGCAAACAGAACTGCGTCTCGTAGGACAATCGTCAAGGCGAGGTCGCATTGTTCGTGGCAATCGATCACGGCATTTGGGGAGTGCTGGCGAAGCATATTCGACGTCCACGCGGCTCCCGGGAGTTCGGATACCGCCAAAGCTGTCAGTTCGCGATCCACGTCATAAGCAATGCGCCGCACCGTCGGTACCTCGTCATCGAGTACAAAATACGACGCGCGAGGATCGCCGTCGTATGACAGACCCGCGCTTCCGGCGTTTATCAGCGTTTTCGTGCCCGCTGCGAACATGCGTATGAACAGGCAATGACTATGGCCAAATACATCGGTCGGTCTGGCAAGTGAGCCATATACAAGCTCAAGGTCGGTCTCGCTTGCACTCTCCGAAGGTGCTCGCCAGCAGCTCTGAGGAGTAGCGTGGACAAGTGCAAAGGCATCATGACTAAGAACCATAGTCAGATTACTGATCCAAGCCAGCCGATCGTCGCCTAATCTTTGACGCGTCGAGATGGCGATCTCGCGAACCGTGTCCCAGATCGCCGGAGGAGCAGAAGATGCATTGGCGAACTGTTCGAGAGATGAGGGTCGGACCAGCATCTCGTCTGTGTTGCCCATTACGCCGGGCCACCCGAGGTCCCGAATGGTATCGAGGACTTCTACCGGGCTCGATCCTGAGTCAGCCAGATGGCCTCCATGGAAAACCGCATCTGGCGAGATCTGCCGAATATCAGCGAGGACCACCTCAAGGGCAGTAAGATTTCCATGAATATCGGAAAGAATTACGATGAAGCCAACACGACGCTCGTTGCGGCGCTTTTCAGAAGAGAGACCGCATCACTCTTGCGTCCCACCTTCTCCCTATGCAATTTGCCGTCATGATCCCTATAACGAATCCACCAGATACCGCTCCCCGGTAAACGCTCCTATAGCCCTCGTGCAGGCGGGTCCTGCTCTCTTTGCGCCATAACGCTCTCCAGTGATCCATCTGTGACACTTGTATAAACAAAGTGTCACCAGAAGTATCACCTGCCCTAATTTACAAGGATCTAACGGCAACCTTTAAGTCTATAATCCATTGATTCCATGGTGCCCGGAGGGGGACTTGAACCCCCACGACCGGTTAAGGTCTGCGGATTTTAAGTCCGCTGTGTCTGCCGATTTCACCAATAGATTGAATACTTTACTAGCCTTCCCTGTTTATATGTGCACGTTTGTGTGTAAAATTCGGCGCTCCTCCACTTCAATTGCGGTGACGGTTTATGCGAAGAAGACGCTAGGGAAATTTCGATACAAACCAAGCGGCTGTGGCAGCACGCCAAGCATATGGAGCAACTAGCGGAGGCCGGAAAGGACAACGCCGCCGCCGCAGACGCGGACTCTGTCAAGAAAGCACCGTACTGATGGCCATTACTGAGCGCGCATGGATCTTTGAAGAACTTAGCTTTCGTCACGGACCGTTGCCGTTCGTAGAGGACGACATGGCGCAAAATGCCAAAACTCTAACCGCGGATTTTTGAACTCCGCAACGCCGTAAAGTCAGCAGCCAAGAATTCTCAATGTCGCTGTTCGGCTCCATGCAGTCAAGAGTCTCAATCTTCTTCCGCCAGAGCCGTCCTATAAGGGTGCTCCCCAAGCACAGGTACTAGCTGGTGATGGCGTCATGCAAATGCCCGTGGCAGCAACAACGGTCCCAACCGGGTTTGTTGTGGAATTTGAGAACGGCGGACATTTCCTGACTCGGCAAGATGCGCTCAACGTCAATCGTGGAGAGGTCGAGCTAGTCGTCTACGGGAAGGTCGAGTATCAGGCTCTCCAAGAAAAGCACGTTAATCCGTTCTGCTACGTCTGGTACAGGGATAGAGGCGTAGATGGAGACAATGGACGATTCCTTAAGGGCGGACCGGTCAAATACAACTCGCACTCATAGAGGGAACAAGAGTCCCCAAAGCCTTTCTGCATCGGTTTCACGCATCGACTTGTGCCAAGTTCGAGCGATCTGCGAAGTAGCCATGCGTGAGTACGGCGTACCAGCACGGATCAGGACTGACAACGGTGCACCGTTCGCGGGAACAGGCTTGCTGAGGCTGTCGGAACTCTCGCTCGGGTGGATGAATTGGGATTGTGCATGGGACGATACAAGCGGGCAGACCGCAACAAAACGGTCGCCACGAGCGGATGCATCGCACGCTGAAAGAAGACACGACGAACCCACCTGCGGCATCCCTTCGAGCACAACAGAGTCGCTTCGATCGTTTTCGTCACGTGTTCAACGTTGAACGTCCCCCCGAGGCAATGAACAACCAGGTCCCAGCAAGCCCCTACCACCCAAGCTCCATCAGACTGCCGCGGAAGTTGCCGGAATTCAATTACCCGAAAGGCATTCTATTGCGACGGGTGAACAACAGTGGAGACATCAGTTGGCATTAAGACGAGAATATTCATCAGCGAGGTATTCCGCTTCGAAGAGCTGACTTTTGATTTAGTAACACCAGGATTTTACAGAGTCTTCTTTCGAGACATGGAGATCGAAGAACTCAATGTGGAAGAGCTTCGTTTAAGGCTGCAAGGCGAGTAGTCTAGGTTGCCGCCTAATAAATCATTTCGCCGCCGACAACTTTGTAGCGTCACCGGACTGACGGTCGTGCTTGCTCAAACCAGATGGCCAGCGCGTTGACGAGGCAGCCATGGACGGTTTGTAGTCATTTTTAGAACCGTTCGCACTGCAGAACATGAGGACCGCCTGTTCGGCGATGGCGTCTCTCAACTTCGGTGTAACGGCCCTTTTACGAAAAAACAGGTGTGGGCAAACCATCGGCAGAGCAATTGCAGACACCAACATGGCCCATAGTAGATCGCGATCTTTAGTGTGAACTATTCCGGACGAAACGGCGGCCGCTAGTATTGGCGAGCATGCAAGCCTGAACGGCGTGACCAATTTTTTCGAAAGCAATCCCGAACGCTCTCCGCTCAAACCCGCTTCTTGGAGCAAGAACAGGGGAAACTCAGGGATTTCAAAACTAATCTGCGCAAACAACTCTACAAACTCCTTGAACGCCAGATCAGGTGAATGAACAGAAAGCTCAGTCAGCGCCTTCATCTTTTCCAGGTGAGCGGCCTGCCGCCCGGAGAGGTCATCTATCACCGCAAGCCATAGCATCGACTTGGATCCGAATAGACGCGCGACCAGCGCCATATCGACCTGCGCCTCTGAGGCAAGCAAACGGAGCGATGTCCCTTCATACCCTTTCTTAGAAAAGACAGAGAGTGCAGCTTTCAGCAGGGCTCGACGCCCTGACGGTTCCGAATTTGGGCGGCGACCACGAACCACTGCTTTCTCCGCTCCGACATGGATCAACCCCGTTCAACACGTCTGTGTAGGTAAAACTGACACCAAGCTTCATATCTCTAGCATATATCATCAAGTGATGACATATGCTATCCTAGCGGTCTTCAAGAACTGAGCAAACCTGGAGATTCAATGCGATGACGAGTGGCGAATGGTGTTCAAAGGTCCGGCAGGAGCTGCTGAGAAGTGCTTCTCTCACACTAGCGGTCGTGGGACTGGATCCTGCGCCAAAGACTCGAGCCTTGCTCTTCCCTGCCCAGCTTCGAATTGTGCGTGCAGGTTTTGCGCTGTCCATACTGCTTGGCTCTTTGGTAACTGCGCCTTTAAGCATTCCCTGTTTAGCGCAAGCGGGCGCTATTCCAAGTTCAGGACGCCCCTGGATGGATACAAGTCTTCCCCTGGAGCGGCGCGTAGACGGGTTGATTGGCCAGATGACCCTCGAAGAGAAAGTCGAGCAGATGCGCGATCATGCGCCCGCCATCCCTAGACTTGGCGTGCCCAAATACGACTGGTGGAACGAAAGTCTCCACGGCGTGGCGTTTGCCGGCTATGCAACCAACTTTCCGCAGGTGATCGGTATGGCGGCTACGTGGGACGCGGCTCTTGTCCACCGCATGGGTGAGACGATATCTACCGAAGCGCGAGCGAAGTACAACCAGGCCATGCGTGACAACGATCACGAAGCATTCTTTGGACTTACCTTCTGGGCGCCTAACATCAACATCTTTCGCGACCCGCGCTGGGGTCGCGGCCAGGAGACTTACGGCGAAGACCCATTCCTAACTGCCCGCATGGGTGTCGCCTTTGTGACCGGCATGCAGGGTGACGATTCAAACCATCTCAAGCTTGTTTCCACGCCCAAGCACTATGCCGTTCATAGCGGCCCCGAGTCTACGCGCCATCAAGTGAACGTGGATGTCTCTAGTCACGATCTCGAGGACACCTATCTACCGGCCTTTCGCGCCGCTGTGCTGGAGGGCCATGCGCAATCAGTCATGTGCGCCTACAACTCCATCGATGACGCACCGGCATGCGCCAACACTATGCTGCTGAAAGATCACCTTCGCGGGGCCTGGCACTTTGACGGATACGTGGTGAGCGACTGCGCCGCTGTTGCAGATGTCAACACAGGCCACCACTACGCGCCCGACATGGCGCACGCTGCGGCTGCTGCGGTGAGAGCTGGAACCGATCTCGAGTGCGGCTTCGCGGAGGGCCAGGCATTCCCGGCTCTGGTAGATGCCGTTCATCAAGGCCTCATCACCGAAGCTGAACTGGACACGTCGCTCAAGCGCCTGTTCAGCGCACGCTTTCGTTTAGGTATGTTCGACCCGCCGGACAGCTACGCCTACGGGCGTATCCCCTTTGGCGAGGTCAACTCGCAAGCGCATCGGCAGATCTCGCTTCAGGCCGCGCGTGAAGCCATGACACTGCTTAAGAATGACGGCACTTTACCGTTGAAACGCAACATCGCGAACATCGCCGTTGTAGGCCCGACGGCCGAATTGGTGCAGTCGCTTCAAGGTAACTACAACGGTCCACCGCCTCATCCGGTGTACCCCTTCGACGGCATCGTGAGCCACTTTTCGGATGCTCACGTCAGCTATGCGATGGGATCGAGCCTGGCACAAGGCTTTGCCATGCCGATCGCTCACAGCGCTTTACACCCTGCAGCCGACAGCGCGGAGTTCGGGCTGCGGGGAGAGTACTTCAAATCCAAGGACTTCAGTGCAATCCCCGTGCTCGTGCGTACGGACCGAAACATCAACTTCAACTGGGATAAGGTTGTGCCCGTCACAGGCTTACAGCGTAACGATTATTCGGTACGTTGGAGCGGTGTCTTTGTGCCACCCGCCGCAGGCGATTACAAGCTTGGTGTGCGGATTAATTATTGCTACGCTTGCGAAAACGCTGAAAGCTTCCGCCTTTACCTCGACGACAAGTTACTAGTGCAAAACAGCCCAGGCAATACGAGTTCGCTCGACGCGCCCATTCACTTCGACAGCACGAAGCCTCACGCCATCCGCCTCGAGTACCTCCATGGCAGCGGCAGCGCGGGTATCGACCTGACTTGGCAGGCGCCTGAGCAGGTTCTGCGCGACGAAGCGGTCGCGAAGGCTCGCCAAGCAGACGTCATCGTGGCCTGCCTAGGACTGTCGCCGTCACTTGAAGGCGAAGAGATGCCAGTGAAACTAAACGGCTTTGCCGGTGGAGACAGGACCGCCATCGATCTGCCCGTTGCACAGGAGGACCTGCTTAAGGCGCTTGTCGGCACTGGCAAGCCAGTCGTTGTGGTCCTTGAAAACGGTTCAGCCTTGGCCGTGAACTTTGCTGCTGGGCATGCCGCGGCCATCCTCGAGGCCTGGTACCCCGGCGAAGAAGGCGGCAATGCGATCGCTGAAACTCTTGCAGGAAGCAATAACCCAGCAGGACGACTCCCGATTACGTTTTACCGCTCGCTTTCGCAGTTGCCGGCGTTTGAGGACTACAACATGTCGGGCCGGACCTACCGCTACATGTCGACCAAACCGCTGTTCCCGTTCGGCTTTGGGCTCAGCTACAGCAGCTATGCCTACAGCGGCATCAAGGTAAATGCCGCGCATGTAAACGCCGGTGAACCGGTGCAGGTCGAGGTTGACGTCAGGAATGTTGGCCGGCTGGATGGCGATGAGGTAGCCGAGCTTTATCTCTCACAACCCAAAACCAGCATCTCACCATACCTGATACTTGCCGGCTTTAGGAGGATTCATCTCAAGGCCGGCGACTCTACCCACCTTTCGTTTACTTTGGACCCCCGCACCATGAGCGAGGTCGATGCTGAAGGTGTCCGCTCGATCATGGAAGGCGGTTACACCATCAGTGTAGGCGGTGCACAGCCAACTGCGGACAATAACCAGAGTATGAAATTCGAGGTGCAAGGTCATAAGATCCTGCCGCGCTAGCGATTTTCCTTATGGGTCATCCGAAAACGTCGAGGTCGTCTCCATGAGGGGATGCCGAGGTAAACCCCCAGCCGCAAATATCTAGGGTACCTGCAAGTTTGAGTGGTATGTAGAAAAGTTGATCGCGCTGGACGAATTGAACAGGAGCTGAGCACTACGGGAGAGTGGGAGCGATGGCGAATGGTGAAGTCACATCGATGACGCGGCGGGATTTGTTAAGAGGTGCTTCGGCGACAGCTGCAGTATTGGGATTGGGCATGCTGGCGGTTGAGGCATAAGATAGGGCTGGAGAAACAGTAAAGTCGAAGGCATTTCCGAAGAACTTTTTGTGGGGAGCCGCGACGGCCGGTTACCAGGTGGAAGGCAATAGCATCAACACCGACCTCTGGCTGATGGAGCACCTGCCGGGATCGATTTTCAAGGAGACTTCCGGCGACGCATCCGATCACTACCATCTGTATCCCAAGGATATTTCGATGCTGGCCGACTTGGGGTTCACCACCTATCGGTTTTCGATCGAGTGGTCGCGCATTGAACCGGAGGAGGGGGCGTTTTCGAATGCCGAGCTGGAATATTACCGGCACCTGCTGGCGACCTCTCATGAGCAAGGTCTGACTTCACTGGTGACCTATTAGCACTTTGCGCTACCGCGATGGTTTGCGTTGAAGGTTGGGTGGGAGCGGGCGGACGCGGCGTACCGGTTCGCCCGCTACTCCGAGCGAGCGACGCGGCACCTGGGGGACATGGTCGGGTATGCTTCAACGTTGAACGAGCCGGACTTGCCACAGTTGCTGGACTGGGTGCCTATGCCGGGGGTCCAGGGGGCATGAGCGTTACGGGCATGGTGCAGGACGCGTTGGAAAGAGGACGCAAGGCAGCGAACGCGCCAGAGTTTTCTAATTTTTTTCACTGGCGATGCCGAAAGAAACCATGATGGCTTGTTGGCTTCGCATACCAAAGGAATGGAAGCGATGAAGGCGGTGAGGCCTGATATGCCAGTGGGGTTCAACCTAGCCATGCAGGACGATCAGCCCGCTCCGGAGGATACGCGCCGCGATGAACCCGGCTGTGCAGATCGGCAAGCCAACCCTCCAGCCCGGCTTCATACTCCTGCCATGTCACCCCATCCACGCCGGGAGCAGCCTTGCGCTTCAGAGAACCGAAGCTGTCCCTTAGCAGATCGACCGTAACGTGGTGGAGCGGTGAACCTTATCTCCGTGCGTTCCCTCGCAACTTTCCGCACACCCGCCAGGACGACAAGTCCGTCATGTCGCAGATTCGCGGGTCCACTCACGAAGTCCAGCGCCCCGTCTTCTACGCCATCACCATCATCATCACGCCGTAGCTCCCCATCTTCACGTTGCAGTCGGTAGAAGGCCGTCTGTTCAAGCCCGTGGCCTGGACCGTCGCGTTTGCCCCACTCTGTTCCCTGATCCTTTCCACGGGGCTCGCTCCGGTTCTTGCCAGCTTCCTCTTCCCCAACGGCGCCACCGAATGGGAAAACCCCACACATGCTCATCGCCAAGGAGTCTCTCGAACTCGCCATCGGCAGCCTCAAGGACTTCGGCCACGAAGTCGACATCGCTAACGACCGCTTCAAAGCCGGCGACCTCGGCAAGTTGGACTTCGAACGCCTCGACCTCCAGCTCGGCGACTACGAATCCGACGAATCCAACGACATCATCACGCTCCGCCAGGCCAGCGACCAGCTCCAGGCCGTCATCGGCATAGAATTCCCGACCGAGGACTTCGACATCACCGGCAACATCATCCCGCCCCTCGTCACCCAGACCAAGGATCAACTCGTCCAGGCCGCGCTCACCGATCGCCCCTATTACGCCGCGGCCCACTTCGGCGTCGCGGCAGCAGATGCCAGCTCCTGCCTTGCCATCGTCAATGGCACCGGCGATCCCACCCTCGAAGCCGAATACGACCGCTTTGGAACCTACAGCTCCGCCGGCTTCTCCCTCAACATTCCCATCCGCATCTTCGATCGCAACCAGGGCAACAAAGCCACCGGCCGCTTCCAGGCCGACGCCTCCCGCCTCACGGAAACCGCCGCCCGCTACCAGGTCATCTCCGACGTCGATCAGGCCTGGGTCGGCTACGTCCAGGTCAGGCGCCTCTCCGATTCACTACAACAATCACTACCTCAACGAATCCAAAGACGTCCTCTCCATCGCCCAATACGCCTTTCTGCACGGAGGCAGCGCGCTCATCGACTACCTCGACACCCTCAGCGACGCCCGCTCCGCCACCCTCGACGCCCTCAACGCCTACCAGCAAACCTGGCTCGCCATCCACTCGCTCAGCGCCGCTTCCGCCACCGAATTGGTCCCGTGATATCCACCCAAACCCTTCGATTGATTGGCTTGTATACCCCCTTTCGCATCTGGTTGGGTCCAGATCCCTCGTCCGCTACTATTTTTGTCAGATGTATGCGCTTACATTTATGATCGAAACCGCGGAGACCAACTTCCTTGCTCCCAGATAGCCACGGCTTCACGACGACCGCGGACCCCACCCCGCGCAGGGCAATCAAATGCGTCGCGCCCGCCCGCGTCAATCTACTCGGCGAACACACCGATTACACCGGCGGCCTCGTTCTCCCGATGGCAATTCCCTTCGTCACACAAGCCACCATCTCCCCGCGCGAAGATGGCCTCTACACCTTTACCAGCGAGCTTCTCAGCAAGACCCTGACTCTCGACCACACCGACCGTTCTCCCGCGCGTGGCGAGTGGAGCGACTATCCCGTAGGCGTACTCCGTAAACTGCAGGAGCGCGGCATCGAGCCTCAATCGTTCGACCTGCACATCACCGGCAACGTCCCCTTCGCCGCCGGCCTCAGCTCCTCCGCCTCCATGGAAGTCGCCAGCGCCATGGCCATGCTCGCGCTCGCCACGGTTCTGCTCACCATCGAAGACATCGCCCTCCTCTGCCAGCGCGCCGAAAACGAGTATGTCGAATCCCCCTGCGGCATCATGGACCAGTTCGTTATCGTCGCCGCCAAAGCCGGCCACGCCCTGCTTCTCGATACACGCTCTCTCACCTACGACCACCTGCCCATGAACAAGGGCCGTCTCGCCGAGACCCAGATCGTCGTCTGCAACTCCATGGTGAAACACTCTGTCGCCACCGGCGAATATGGAATGCGCCGCATCGAGTCCGAAGAAGGACAAGCAATCCTCGTCAAAAAATTTGGCGTATGCGATCTCGGAGATTCAACCTTGCAACAACTTGAATCCGCGAAGTCTGAAATGTCCGATGCAGCCTTCCGTCGCTGCCGCCACATCATCTCCGACAACGCCCGCGTTCGTCAGGCCAAGCAGGCCATGTTCGCCGGCCATCCCGTAGCCTTCGGCCAACTCATGTTGGAAGGACACGCCAGCGAACGCGACGACTTCGAATGCAGTTGTGAAGAGATCGATTTCCTCGTCGAAATTGCCACCACCTTACCTGGCTGCTTCGGAGCGCGCCTCACCGGCGGAGGCTTCGGCGGCAGCACCGTCAACCTCGTCGAACGCACCCAGGCCGACGCCTTCGCAACAGCCCTCAAGGCTGCGTACAAAAAGCGCTTCGACATCGCGGCCGAAGCCTACGTCTGCGACGCCGTCGACGGCGCCATGCTACGCAACGCGGATGTCCTGCAGGTCGAAAGATGATCGAGCAGGTATTCCTCGAGTCACCCCATCGTCGCTGGAATCCGCTCAAGCGCGAGTGGGTTGTGGTCTCTCCACATCGCACCCAGCGCCCCTGGCAGGGCCAGACCGAAGACACCGCCCAGCCTCCCTCGCTCGCGTACGATCCCGCCTGCTACCTTTGCCCCGGCAACACCCGCGCCGGCGGCCATCACACCCCCGCCTACACCGGCACCTACGTCTTCGAAAATGACTTTGCCGCACTCAAACCCAACGTTCCGCAAGCCAATCTCGACGTCGACGACGCCAGACTCCTCCGTGCCTCCACCGAGCGCGGCATCTGTCGCGTCCTCTGCTTCGATCCCCGCCACGATCTCACGCTCGCCACCATGAGCGTCGAAGCCATCCGTCGCGTCGTCGAGATGTGGGCCGAGCAAGCCTCCGAACTCGGCACCCTCCCTGAAATCCAGTACGTCCAGATCTTCGAAAATCGCGGCGCCATGATGGGAGCCAGCAACCCCCATCCCCACGGCCAGATCTGGGCCACCGAGCACATCCCCAACGAGCCCGCACTCGAACTCGCCGCGCAGGTCTCCTACTTCACCGAGCACCACAAGCAACTCCTCTCCACCTATCTAGCCCTCGAGCTGGCGCAGCAGGACCGAATCGTAGCGGAGAACGAAACCTGGGCCGCGCTAGTACCCTTCTGGGCTGTCTGGCCCTTCGAACTCCTCCTCCTCCCCAAACAAAACGTAGCGCGCATCGAAGACCTCACCGCCTCCCAGCGCGAAGGCCTCGCCGACCTGCTCAAGCAAGTCACCAGCGCTTACAACCGCGTCTTCGACACTCCCTTCCCTTACTCCATGGGCCTCCATCCCGCGCCCGCCGATAACCATCCTCACCCCGAGTGGCTCCTCCATCTGCACTTCTACCCGCCGCTTCTCCGCTCTGCAACCGTGCGAAAATTCATGGTAGGCTTCGAACTCCTCGGCTCACCCCAGCGCGACATCACTCCCGAATCCGCAGCAGCGACACTTCGCCAATCTCTAATCTGATTCTCTAATCTCTGGAGCTTTTATGAATGTCCTAGTCACCGGCGGCGCCGGCTACGTCGGCGGAACCGTCGCGACCATCCTCATGCAGCAGGGCCACCAGGTCACCATCCTTGACAACCTCTGCCACAGCAAGCGCCATGAGGTCCCGCCGGCGCCACCTTCGTTGAAGCCGACATTGCCGACCGCCCCCGCGTCGAGTCGCTCCTCCGCGAGCTCGAGCCCGACGGCGTCCTCCACTTCGCCGCTCTTATTGAATCCGGCGAGTCCATGCAGAAGCCCGAGCTCTACTTCCGCAATAACACCGCCTAGACCCTCTCGCTCCTCGAGGCCATGCTCGCTACCGGCGTCAACAGGCTCGTCTTCTCCTCCACCGCCGCCGTTTACGGCGAACCCGAAGTCACCCCCATCGAGGAGTCCGCGAAACTCGCTCCCACCAACCCGTACGGCGAATCCAAACTTCTCGTCGAGCACATGCTCCGCTGGTTCAACCAGATTCACGGCTTTCGCTACGCCTCACTGCGCTACTTCAACGTAGCCGGAGCCCTCCCCAACCGCGGCGAAGCGCACGAGCCCGAGTCCCACATCATCCCTCTCATCTTGGATGTTGCTTTGGGACGTCGCCAGAGTATTTCCATCTTCGGCGAAGACTACGACACCCCCGACGGCACCTGCATCCGCGACTACATTCACGTCGCCGACCTCGCCGACGCCCACATCCTCGCCCTCAACGCCCTCGCCACCCGCGACAAGATGATCTAAAACCTCGGCAACGGCAGCGGCTTCTCCGTCAAGCAAGTCATCGGGGCCGCTCGCCGCGTAACGGGCCATCCGATCCCCGCAGAAATCAAACCCCGCCGACCGGCGATCCCGCGCGCCTCGTAGCCAGCTCCGAACAAGCCAAGACCAACTTAGGCTGGCAACCCAAACACCCCGAGCTAGACGACATCCTAAGCAGCGCCTGGACGTGGCACCAACAGCGCTACACCCGCTAGCAACTCGCGAGAATGTGTTTAGGAACTTGACAAGATGTCCTGTATCTAAACACGTCCTACGGCTGCGCAATCCGAATGACCTCGCCCGCACCCCGAAGCGAATACTCCACACCCTCAGCAGGCAGCACCAGAACCCTCCAGGGATCAAGCCCAACTCACTCCTTGGCACCCTCCACCGACACACCTTCACCCAACGCAAACAACATTTGCATCTTCCCACTCAACCCCAACGCCACGCCCGCGCGAGTCGAAGCAGCCGTCCGCCATCCGCCGCTGCGTGAGCGTAGGCGATGTTGGCGTCGTCGTTTAGGTGCCAGCAATTGCCGGGCCGGAATTCAGTAACGCGGAACGCTCCGACAAGGGCGTCAAAATCGGCGGACGGCCAGAGTGCTGCCTATCGGTGGGCATGAAGGTTTTCCACTCGAGGCCAGGTTGCGACGGGTTGCGGGTTTTGGCGAAGTTGAGCCATGCTGTCGAAACCTTGTCCTGCAAGACGTAGCCCTGTGGACCGTCTCCGGTCGCGAGGCGTAGTTGCGGCTCGGTGAGGTTGTGAAAGACAAAAGCGATCTCAGAGGTATGGTGCGAGGTGATGCCGCCATTCATAGGGCACTCATACGCGAAGATATAGTGATACACGGGATCCGTCCCGCCCTGGGATTTCGCGGCAAGTGCGTTGGTGTGGAAGGGAGCGAAGTACAGAACGTCCTGAACCTTATTGCGCGGAAGCGGTCCTTAAACGCGGACTTCTGGTCACCGTACGCTGCCGTGAGGTGTCCGTCTACCTGCTGAGGAGTCCACTCGTTCTTGCCGGGGCCCTGCTGCAGGAGATTGCTGGCGAATTCGCTGAAAGACGCTGCCAGACATCTGTGGAATGCTGGAGGACCAGTCGCAAAAGGCTCGCATGATTATAGATGTCGTCCACGATGGGGTTCCACCCGTGGGACGGGTACGCAAGGCGCGCCGTGAGATGCGCCTGGTCATTTCCCACCCAGAGCTTCGCGCCCAGTTCGCCATGCGGGAGATCGATCCGACTAAGAATGATTATGCCGATCTGTGGAATGAAGAACTACCGCGCTCATGGGAGATACAGTTACCTTACTACCACTAATGTGCTCGTGAGCATTTGCCTTCCAATGGCCGTTCATGTCGACTGTGGCCCCTCCGAAGGTGATTCCGGTCTTGCTATCCGCTGACGGGGCAGTCAGTCGCAGGGCCGAGACGCTGGCAAGCCCGAGCTGTGAGAGATCGACAGGTACATCCCGCCTGCGTTCCCTGTTCACCACAACGACGGAGCGGGGCTTTCCACCGGTTCCCAGGGCGTAGGCAGTTAGATCGACACCGCTGGTATCGACTTCGATGGGCAGAGCTTCCTGACCTCCAGACATGGCATTAGCAAACGCTAGCATTCCGTAATAAGGAATGCCAGCACTGTTCACACCGTTGCCGTTGTCCTGAATTGGGGAGTAGGAACTGATGAAGCCCAGTTGATTGACTCCCGTCTCGATGTTCACGCCGGCACACCCGCAGTGAGCCAGCAACAGCATGAAATCCAGCGTCCATAGAGCGCCGATGAAGGTCCCGCTGACGCCCGGAAGGCCGCCACCGGAGAATGAATTGGTCTCGCACATACGCCATGGAATGCCGTTCTTCTGAGAGGCTATACGAAGACGCATGAGAACATCCTTGAGTCGCGGATCGGGGACAAGCAACTGCTCCGCCGATCCGCGTTTCTGACCGTTGCGATAGTAGTGGGTGGTCAGAAGGTGCACATCGCCCTTTGCGTCCTGAGCCATCCGCTCCACCCACTCCACAGAGCTGGCTGTATCGGGGGCGGCGAAACGAATGCCGGGTACAGCCTTCAGGATTGCGGCATGCCATTCGCTGTATTCTTTGCGATATGTCTCATAATCGTAGGGAGACTTTCGAAATCGCGTTTGGCCACGACCGTAATTTTCGACTTCATTGCCAATCTCCAAGGCCAGCAATTGCGACCCGAGAACGGCCGACACGGCGCTCGCCTCCGCAACAGCATCCTGCAGGCTGCCTTTTGCGAAGTTGACGCTCCAGATCGCGGTCCAGCCGATCTTTCTCAGAAACGCAGCAAACTGTTCCAGGCTTTCGCGGGTTATCACCGTGTCCTGGCGCTCGGCCAGAATCTTTCCGTTAGGCTCATACCGGGTATAGTCCGACACGATGCCCCCGGCACGAAGCACGCCTCTCGCTCCGAGGCCTTTGATAAGCTCCACGTATCGATGGTTCTGCGCGCTCAGCAAGCCGACAGTTGCGACCGAGGACATCTCATATCCGAGGCCCATGAAGTTGGCTGGAACGTTGATAGGCGTGGCATTGCCCAATTCTAGGGTGAGAACAGCATCTGCTTGAGGGAGGGCGAGGGTTCCGGGTTGCAGCGCCAGGCCGGCGGAAAGTTTCAGCGCGTTTCCAAGAAGAAGACGGCGAGTCAGCATGTATGCTCTCCTTCGTTGGTGTAAACCAGGCGCGCAGCCAATTCTCGGACGACTCGCTGTTTCAAAGGGACCAGGGGTGCAGAACGCCAAATTGGATTCATGGCGCAATGCCGAAGACGAATGTTGTTGTTGCCCGGCGTACGCGCTCTGACGCTGATGAGTCTAGCGCCATAGGTGATCACCCTGGCTTCCAGCGCTCCGCTGGTCAGAGTGATGACCTCAACGACGCGACCATCCGGCGTTCTGCCAAATTCCGCGTCGAGACCAGCGGACGCGGGGCCGGGGAGATCGTCCGACCGAGATTGTGCGGCGGTTTGAG
Organism: Granulicella sp. L46; assembly: GCF_009765785.1. GTDB lineage: Bacteria > Acidobacteriota > Terriglobia > Terriglobales > Acidobacteriaceae > Granulicella. Next base: position 35,247 of record NZ_LMUT01000016.1, on the reverse strand, counting down.
GTGAGCCGTATCTAGGTCTACCAAGTGCGTGGCCGGATGCAAGCGACGGGAGAGCGGAATAGTCTTCGGATCGTATCTGAAAAGTACGCGTGAGCTGCATGGGTTTGGCAGCCTGCGTGCTTCCTGACAGCGGAAGCATCCAGACGCAGGTAGCCAGAACCGCC
>NZ_LMUT01000016.1:0-34850 GCF_009765785.1 Granulicella sp. L46 | reverse complement strand
CCCCGCCTCGATCGCCTCCGTGGAGGTGACGGGAGCCACATGCCTCGGGTCTGTCTCGTCATTTTCCACCAGCAGATCATCCCCGGTAATCGTCGTTACTGAAGCCGTCCCGGCCGTCGCTCCAAGCGCGCTCAGGTCAATTGCCGCAGACTCCGTCCGGTCCATCCTTCGGTTGAGACAGGTCAAGATCAGCGAGCGCCTGTCTTCAGGCTCTGACCCCACACAATCAAGGTAAGGCACATCCTTGATCTCCGGCAACCGCGAGACTCCGTGCGAGATGCTGTACGTAGGGCCATCGGAAGTAACATCCAGCAGCCAGTACGGATGGCGGCTGGCATACTCGCGCAAAACCCAGTATGCAGGCGCTCCATAAACCTGGCCGCGCTTCTTCCAGATGCCGCCAAATTCCATAATTCCGGTCATGTCCGAGACCGAAACCGCATTCGAATTGCGCATCACCATGTTCAAGAAGCCTGCAGCAAACAGAGCCCCGCCAAGATTCGTAAATCGAGGTCCGGTGCGAGGTTCGGAAACCATCAGCCACTCCGTAAACGCGACCCGAGCGTTGGGGTGGCCGGACTCCTTTGCCTGCTGGACAATGGCCTGCATCCGCGGTCCGAGGCCCCACGGCAACGCCAGTGCAGCCATATCCCGGAATTCAGAGGAAGCACCTTTCAGTTGCACGTTATCGTTCACGACGAAGTGGGTAGAGATCAGATCGAACGTGTCGCGAGGGTTGGAAAGCTGCTGGGCATTCCAGTCCTTGAAGAAGTCTTCGTCCCCTCCGGTTGCGATCAGTCGCGCAGTAGGATCGACTGCCTTGACAGCCCTGCTAGTCGCCAGTGTCACAGCCGCTACACGTTGCTGCGACGGGTACCCAATCTGGAAATCGCCCCAAAGTTCATTGCCCATCTCCCATAGCAATCCGCCTTTGCCATGGTTCCAGTGCTGATCGATATAGCTTACCCAGTCCGCCGAATCCTGCGGGGTGCCGGTTCCGAGATTGAGCGCTACTTGCGGCTGTGCCCCTATGAGGCGGCAGAACTCCAGGAATTCGTTCGTCCCAAAGGTGTCGTACTCGGGAATACCCCAGGAAACATTGCGCACAGAAATCCGACGATCCTCGGGCCCGATTCCATCTTTCCAATTGTAGGCAGAGGTGAAGTTTCCCCCGAAACGTACCAAGTGTGATTGCAGATCGCGTGCCATCTGCAGCTCATCCGGATCCATCCCGTGCACAGCGTCGGCCGGCTCCAGCGAGACATTATCGATCTGTGCGCGTGCATCATTCGTAACCGAAACTACAAGATCGACAGGCGTCAGCGGGGCGACTGCACCCTTGGATAGCACGAAGCTGAACGAATACTTCGACCATGTCACGGCATCCGCTATGACGTTAGCCGACGCCAGGACATCCTCCGGATGGTCGCGCCGCCGCAGGCTCATGCGCACCTCTCCAGAGCCGCGCACATGCTTGATCATAATACTGCCGGAATACCTGAGCTCCCGATGCACGGGAAGATACACCTGCTCACGTACACCAACCTCGGCGTCAGGCAATGCCATGATCAACAGGGATTGGTTGGAGTTCCCCGCATCGTCGCGCACAGGCAGATAGCGGTTCCCCTGACGCGCGTCCAACGGCTCCCATGGAACCGGAATCCCGAGATCCGAGGCCCGCTTCAAACCGGGGCGATCACGCACCATTGTCTCCAAATTGGACGCGGACCACAGGCCATTTTCAAACGACGGATTCTCCGCGACATTGGCCCACAAGCCACCATAAATCGAGTGTCCGATTGGCTCCAGGAAGCTGCCGAAAAGCGTCGACGGCAGCACCTGTGGCGACTCGCGACTGGCGATTCGCAGATGGATCACGTGACCGTCTCCATCAGCAGAATCTGTCATCTGCCCACGAGCCGAACAATACTGCGATGCTGGCATCAGTGCTGCAAGGCTGATTGCGAACACCCAGTTGAACCGGAAGTACACAGAGCGCATGGTGAGCCTCTCTCCTCAATTGCTCAATTGTAAACGCTTCCATTAGTCAATGTGAATAGAGCCGCTTGCATGATCCGGAACGGCAGACGTGTTGGTCCATCTCGCCGAATCTATAGCTGCACGCCCGAGCGATGGATCGCCTCGATCGTCCCGCTTGCAATATGGATCCAGTTGAGAGAAGGGTTGAGTCTGCTTGATATTGCGAAGACGAGGATCTTGTTCAAAAAGGCCTTTTCCTTACATGGCGAACACATTCTGAGTTCACAACTTGCAACTCGCAATGCGCCACATTTCCACCTGTTGAGCGAGGTGTTCGATGCATGCGATCCAATTGTGTTCTACTTCCACGCTCGTGATGAAGACGTGCGCAAGTTCCCGCAGCACCTCGCTCCGAACACGAGTGGTAAGGAGAAAGCCTATTTCTTTTTGACCGCGTCCAAAGGGCGGATGCGATACACACATTTAGGTCGGCACCCCGGCGTCACCAAACAGCAACTGAGACGTGACATCGAAGAGGGCGGTGGCAGGTGGGCATTTTCGTATTCCTCGTTTAGAGAACGTTCAGGCGGAATAGCGCGCTCGCGAAGGAATATTCACCGGTTGCTTCCTCCCCATCAACGGTCTGGCGGAATACCGGTCCCGTATCTTCTTCGTCCGCCGCGCTTTTTACGAAGAGTCCGTTTAGATCGGCTTCCGAAGGTGAGACTCGCCGGAGGGTGTGTCGGAATCGAGATGCGCGAGACCGCTTGTCCTGAAGGATCGTAACGAACGATGAATCCTCCATCCCAATGCGCCGACCATAGGCACCCTTGGCTGTCCATCGTGAGGCCATCAGGAAGGGCATCGACTCGGTGGTACCGACGAAGAGGGCTGCTCCATCGAACTCGCCAGTTGCTTCATCGTAGAGGTACCGAGTGATCGTTTGGGCGAATGAATCCGTATGATAGAAGATTCTGCCGCCCAGACCGAATGCCATTCCGTTCGAACATCCAGCGGCCTCAAGCACGGGTGACATCTGCATATTGCGCTACACTAACTTGCAACTTGGGTTCAAGAGCTCGGGCAGGCCAGGGGATCCCTCGGATATGAAGTCCTCTTTTTCATGGAAAACGCTTACAGTGTTGATGTAAATACAATAGCTGCCAGAACGTGCCTTAACTCTTCTGACGCGTGAATATTGAGATGCGGATTTCAATGATGTTTCAGACGGGTTCCATCGCTCCGTGCGCCTCCCGCAGAGCTGCGAAAGCTCTTGTTTGTATTTACCTATTTTCCTTAAGTGGATGCTTCAAACCAACAAAGAAAATAGCAATTATTCCGCAGACTACGGCCGTCACTATTTGGGAAGCAGAGCATGCTGGGACACATTTCGCAATAGAAAAATCGAAGGAGCCTAATATTCAGTTGTATTGGAATGCTCCGACAAGTGAAGACGACGTCCAACAACAGGCAACTCTGATTGAAAAAGTTATCGATGAGCACTATTCTGCATTGATCCTGGCGCCGGATCAAACGCTGCCGCTGATGGCGCCTGTGCAGAAGGCTTTAAAACATGGGCTTCGGGTCGTCGTAATTGCTTCTCCGTTGACCTTGCCGGCTAGCAGAAATCTGTCCTACATTGTCAATGATGACCAAGCAAGTGGTTACATGGCCGCTATGCGAATCGGCAACATTTTGCATGGCAGCGGTCGTGTTGCAGTATTTGGAGTTACTCCGGAATCACTCAGTTCACTCGCCATCCTGCATTCATTTGAGACAACACTAGAAAATAATTACCCATCCATCATCATTTCAGAGCGGCGCTTCGGGACTCACAATGGAACCGAAGCACAACAGTCTGCCGATGAAATGCTGGCTTCGGATCACGCATTGAATGCAATATTTGCACTGTCGAGTGCTTCGTGTGACGGAGCCTTTGCTGCATTGAAGGCCCGCGGTCTTACATCACGTGTAAAGCTTATCGGCTTCGAGCAAAGCGCCGAACTGGCCAATCTGATTCGGCTTGGATTTATCGATTCCGTAATCGCCGAAAACACCTACGAGATGGGCTATCGCGCTATCCGATTGCTGACTGAACCCTCCACTTCATCTCCGCAATATATAAGGCTCCAGCCTACATTGCTTACCCGAAAAAATATTGACTCGCCCCAAACGCGACCGTTGATTAGCACTGATTGGAGCCGCCGATGAAGCAGCGGTGGCGAAACCGGATAAGTGGCCGCTCGCTCAAGATTATTTTTTGTCTCGCTTTGCTGGTCTCCAGCTGCATAATTACATGGAGACGTAGCCCGTGGTTCGGCCTTCCTTTTAGAGATGATTTCTCTTCCGGCCAGACGTCGGGATGGACCGCATACGCCGGTAACTGGACGGTCATTGGAAATGCCGTTCGGAATGACTCCGACGAGCGCGGTGCAAAGCTAATGACCGGTTCCGATCACTGGACATCGTATGCAATGGAGGCGGATCTCCAGATGCTTGGAGGGGGTGACGCCGGCATTCTGATTCGGGCCACCCACGTTGAAGAGGGCGTCGATGCATACGATGGCTACTATGCAGGTCTTCGCACGAACGATCAATCGCTCGTTCTTGGACGAGCGCAGCATGGATGGTATGAATTCCCTTTCAGTCGTATGCCTGGGGGAGTAATTCCCGGGAAGTGGTATCACCTCCGACTCGCTGCGCAAGGATGTGTTTTGAGTGCTTCAGCCACTGAGATTGGAACGAAGAATACGGCACAAATCAAGACCCTGGATCCTCAGTGTTTGAAGGCGGGAAGTGCCGGATTGCGTTCCATGGGCGCTGGCGGGCTATGGCGAAATGTTCGAATCAGTTCATTACCGGCGATCGCAGATACAACGGCGATCTTGCCCCCGGTGAGCCATCTCGCCCTCTATCCAACCAGCCAGGGGAGCGCCCCGCTGACTATTGCGACGAGTCCCGTTCAGAACAAATCGTACCGATCTTCTGCTGAATCCGTTCAAACCATTCGCTCACTCCGCTTGTTATCGATCTCCAAGCCAGCTCATGTCGTTGTTCGAGGCGCCGTGATCCTCACGGACCCTTCCCTATATGTTCAGGATTCCAGCGGCGGCGTAAAGGTCGAAACCACTCATCCCGGCCAGTTGCGAGTGGGTGATGAAGTTGAGGTAGAGGGGGACGCATATCCGGAGGGCTTGAGTGCAACCATCCGTAACTCCACCGCAAGGGTCGTGGGCGGCCTTGCGCCGATACCTCCGCTTTCAGTAACAGCGGATCAGGCTGCAAGCGGCGCTTATGACTCCATGTTCGTCGAAGTCGAGGGACGACTCATCGGCCGAATGGACTCAGTGGGCCGCAGTGTCCTCGAATTTCGCAATGGGACGCAGACATATCGAGCGCTCACTAATTCTGAAGTCACCCGCTCAGAATTCGACAGACTTGAAACGGAAAGTATTGTGCGCCTGCGGGGAGCCTGCTTGGTAAGACCGGAATATACGGGTAACACGGTCCCATTCGTCCTGATCGTCGACTCGCCTGAAAACGTGAAACTTTTGGTAGGACCTCCATGGTGGAGCGTCGAACACCTCATTTTCCTCGCTCTTGCGATGCTGGGTATGGGATTTCTCGGTCACCTGTTTTACAGCAGAGCAGAGGAATGGCGTTGGCGAGCTGTGCTTAATGAACGTGAGCGAATGGCGCACGAGATGCACGACACCCTTTCTCAGAGTTTTGCCGGAATCGGTTTTCAAATTCGAGGCATTCGCAACCGTCTTTTGCAAAGTAGCTCCCAAGTAGACCCTCACCTGCTGGATGAACTGAATACAACATCCGAACTGGTTCGTCATAGCCATGACGAAGCGAGGCGCAGCATCGCCTGCCTTCGGCCTGAAGTTTTGGAGGTGAATGGGCTCGTCTCCGCGCTTGAACAGTCGGCTCGCCGTGCTGTGGCGCGCGGCTCGGTTACAGTGCATGCCTTAAACCTCGGTGAACCCAGACCTCTTCCGCTCGGGGTGCTGGATGCACTCTTTCGGATCGCCCAGGAGGCCATTGCAAACGCGATTCATCATGGGCATCCGAAAAGCATCAAAATTTGCATGGAATATGAACGATCTTCTGTAGTCCTGATGATCGAAGATGATGGCAAAGGATTTATTCACCAGCCGGAGCGAAGCGGCTTCGGTCTTGCCGGCATGCAGAGACGCGCAGAATCAATAGACGCCATCCTTGAAATTCACAGCTCGCCCGGCAATGGATGTCGCATCATCGTTCATCTGCCCACGCCACATATTTCACTGCTTAGGCGTCTGGCCTATAGTAGATATGGAAAGCGGGAATTTAGCAGGAATGCTTAAGACATCCACTCCGATCAGAATCCTCGTCGTCGACGACCATCCAGTGGTGCGTGCTGGTCTTGCAAGGTGGCTTTCTACTTATCCTGATCTTCACGTAGTAGGTAGTGCTGCCGATGGCAACCAGGCAATTACGATGGTTTCCGAATTCGAGGTTGATATCGTTCTGCTTGATCTTCGCATGCCTCATAAGAACGGTATCGAAACGTTACTGGAATTTCGAAAACTTGGCATAGGTGTTCGAGTCATCGTGTTGACCAGCTATGAAAGCGATGAAGACATCTACCAGTCGGTCAGAGCCGGAGCTCAAGGATATCTTCTCAAGGCGTCACCCGAGGAAGACATGATTGAAGCCATCCGCACCGTCCATGCGGGCGAGCGCTACCTGCCCACCGATATTGCATCTCGCTTCGCTGAGCGCATGCCACGTGCAAGGCTTCATGCTCGTCAAGTAGAGATTCTGGATCTGGTCTCTCGCGGCATGACTGATGAGCAGGTTTCCAGTCAACTTCACATCGCCGCCCGCACTTTTTGGACGGAACTGAATGCAATTATCGGGGTATTGGGTTCGCTCGATGAGGAAGACGCTGCACCCACGCCTCGCAAACAAATTACGATTGCAGAGGTTGCGCGTAAAGCCGGCGTTTCCATGGCAACCGTGTCACGGGTCCTCAACAACTCGGGCAAACATACCGAAGAGACAAGGCGTGCCGTAATGAAAGTTGTGAAGGAGTATGACTTTCAACTCAACGGAACGGCAGCATCGCTCGCCTTGATGCGAAGCAATACACCGCGGGATTGACGTCGACTTTTTTCATTACCAACGATATCTCTTTTTTCGATCATCTCTGCAAAGCTATTGACGTCGCCGAAAAACAATACCACTTCAGCGAAGAGCAGATCATCGGGATATTGAAGCAAGGCTAGGCCGGGTGAAAACGGCGGATGTGCCGTGAACACGGGATCAGCGCGGCGATGTTCCACGGCTGGAAGCAGAGGCTCGGCGGGCTGGACGTGAGCGAGGCGCGGCGTCTGAAGGGTGCGGTCGGACAATGGGCCGGAGTTCACTTCGTGGCGCGTGATCGACTTTGCCCAGGACTGGAACGTCGGCCTGGTCAACATCGTACCGGGCGAATCGATCCAGAACGGACATGTCGAGAGCTTCCACGGCCGACTGCGAGACGAGTGCCTCAACACAAGCTAGTTCAGAGCACTGAACGATGAACGGTTACTCTATCTGCCTGGCGTGAAGGGTACAACCACGAGCGCCCCCATAGCTCGCTGGATTACCGCATCCCAAACGGCTTCCGCACACTCCTCCCAGGAAGAGGGACCATGGCCCCTCTCCCTGCGCCAATCTCAACCGTTAATACAACAGGAACTCCAGTTATGAATGGATCAGAAAAAGGGGCACGTCCCTGCGCCCTCAAAACTCCAGACGCAATTCGAGCTGGATGAGTCGGGGGCCCAGGATAGTGCCTCCGATCTGACCAAAAGTGTATGGAGTATTGCAACCCTGCCCCGGCTGGCACTCAGAACCACCATAGGGATTTGGATCTGGCGGCGCCCAATCGTGTCGGTTGAATGCATCGAGGAAACTGGCTTGAAATAGCAGATCGGATTGTTTCGGCAGAGGGAAGCGTTTATTGACGCTGAAGTCCTCCGACAGATAAGAGTGCATGCGAATGTTGCCGCTGACGCGCTCGAAGTTACCGAATGCATAGGCACCGCCGCGAGCCGCAACGGGATCGGGAAGGTTATCGTGTTGCGCGTTAGGGTCCAGAAATGCATGGCTGTTGAACATACGATCCAGTAGCGGATTGAAATGGCCGTTCTTCCAAGCCGTGCTATAAATTGGAACCGTTAGATTGTGGAGAAAATGTATTGAGCCATCGTAACCAGGGACGCCAGTAGCGGCTCCCCAGTTGATCGGCTGTCCACTCTCATACCGCTGGACTCCTCCGATCTGCCAACCACCTAGTACGGCATCTACAACTCGATTGCTGTTGGATAGGAACTTCTTGCCTCTACCAACCGGCAAGTCGTATAGATAACTCAGGACAAAGTTGTTGGGCAAGCTTTGGCTACTAATACTCTTCTCATATTTTAGGTGATTTGGGTCCTGCGCACCCGATCCCGATTGAACAAACGATGCAAAGAACGGTACAGCCGCCTCTGAATCGGTCAAAGTTTTCGAATACGTATAAGACGCCAGAAGAGTCAGGCCATGATGGAATCTTCCTTGCAGAGTGGCTTCCAGTGCATCGAAGCTGCCCGCACCTTTGTTTTCCAGCGTCTCGCCTGAATTGAAACTATAAAACTGAGGGTGAGGGCGAAGCGATTGTCCGAGGTTCTGGCTGGTCGGAAAATCGGCATAAGGAGGCGTGAAACCAGGAATGCTTGAAACTGGTTGTCCTAATTGCGCTCCGAGACCGAAGACAGATGGAGAATTTGAATTCAGAAAGTTGAATCCCGACTTCAAATGCTCGGAACGAGAACCAACATATCCTACTGTAAAAACCAGGGCCGGGCCAAATTGCTGCTGTACTTGTAGACTCCAATTCTGTACCATCCCAGGTCGTCCAAAGGAGGGAAGGATTAGGGCCGGAGAGGTGAAATTGTCCTGACCTCCATCAAGGTTAGGAGGCGCTACATAAGAAGGAAAACCTTGATCCCAATTAAACGCTTGGTCAAAACCGTTGCCGGAAAAGGATGGATTCGCAGTAAAGCCATCTACGTTTTGAACATTGAAATCTCCATGCTCCATTGGCGCGTAGAAGATTCCGTAATATCCGCGAAGAACCGTCTTCCCATCGGAGTAGGGCGCATACGAAAAGCCCACGCGGGGAGCAATGTCCTTGTCCCAGCGTTGCGCCCAGGTTTCGTTGACGTCTCCGTTCCTACCCGTGCCCTTACCGGCGAACACCAAAGCTCCAGGAAACCCATTGGCACCCGGGTTGGGAGCATTCAGATCAATATTGGATGTATTACCATTTGCATAGCGATACGGTGTATCGATGCTATAGCTCAACCCAAGATTAAGAGTTAATTGTGGAGTAGCTTTCCAATCGTCCTCAACAAAAATATTGTAATAATGCGAAATTTCCTTGAACTGGATTCTGTGGTCGGAAAGACTGCCGTTATCCACCTGTCCTAAAAGAAAACTGGCGAATGAATTACCGGTAACTGTTCCATTATTCGGAAAAGCTGACGTCTCGTTTCTTGAGAAATTGAAGGTTCCGCTTTCTCCGCTCTTGGTAAGAGGATCAAAAAGTTGGAGATACCACTGGCCGCCAAACTTGAAGCTGTGCTTTCCATGGAGCCAATCGAAACTCTCATTCACGCGATATCCATTGTCAATAACATCATTATTGGTGTTCTGGCCGAAATTGCTAATGTTGTCATTGCCGTTAAATGCAAGCTGTGGGAAGGTTGGCGCAGCTGGGGTTCCGCTAATTCCAAGCTTTGCATTCCAGTCCGTATTCCCTACCAGGGCTTCTTGTGCCGCGTTATGACTGTTGGTGCGGTTGTATCCCAGTGACAAGTTATTGAACAAGGAAGAGTTGAGGGTCCAGGTCCACCCGAAGCGAATGAAATGGGTGGTGAAAACCTGCGGACTATTTGTATCCAAAGGCAGAGGAAAGACGAGATTGACGGGAGGGTCGTTTTCTCGACTGCTGTAGCTGAAAAACAATTTATGATCTGCTCCCACGTTCTGATCAATTCGAACCGTCAAAAGTTTATTCAAATTCAGGCCGGTTGTAGTGAGAGCATAGTTCGGCGATGAAGGAGTCGCCTGGGTAAGATTGGGTGCGGGCAGAAGGGCGATGACATTATTCGTTACGGCGCTGAACCCTTGAGTAATCTTATTGTTAAGAAATGGCGAACGGCATGTAACAGGGCCACTACCCGTCAACACCGTTTGTTGTGTAGAGGGATCGAATATTTGACCAGTAACGATCGGCTGCCCCGTACAAGGATTGATAGTGCCGGTGGGAGATCCTAGACGATCTGAGAAGTCCCCAGTGAGCCATGCAGGGTCCGGAACAAAGGATTGATTGGTCGCACTTTGATGCTGGTCGAACCGCTCCCACGACACGAAAAAGAATGTTCGATTATGACCGTTATATAACTTTGGAATCCAAACAGGCCCGCCGATATAACCTCCGAAATCATTTTTCTTGTCGAGCGGTGTAGCAAACAAAGCGCGATTCGCTGGAGTATCCGGCTGAGTCGCCAAATTTAGATTGTTAAACCAGGTATTCGCATTTAAATCAGTGTTCTGCAAGAAATCGTACAAGCCGCCGTGAAATTTATTTGTTCCACTTTTGGTAGTAAAGAGCTCTATACCGCCCGTCGTGCGGCCGTACTCCGCCGATGGGCTGGAAAGGACGACATTGAACTCTTGAATGGCGTCGACGGAGGGAGAAGTCTCATCGAAGGTCGACCCATTTTCTGAGCGAAAGGTATCCGCTCCGTCTAGCAGAACTTCGCTGCCGAAGCCCTGACTTCCGGAGATTTTTGAGTTGTATCCCGGAGTTGCAGTGCCGCCGCCGACTCCATTGCCACCCGTACCGAACGCCACCGTTCCCGGTAATAGATAGGTAAACGCTTCCGGCGCGCGAGTACCTTTCATGCCGCCCAGAACAAGCGGCAAATTCTCAATCTGCGTGGCGTTGATGACGCCTGAAATAACCGAGCTGTCGGTCTGAACGACAACAGCATTCGCATCGACGCTCACCGTTTCGTTGGTCCCTCCAACTGTCAGATGCACATCGAGTGGAGTCAGGTTAGCGATGTTGATCACGACCTGATGGTAGCTCGTCTCCTTAAATCCGTGCCCTGAGGCTCGAACGGTATAGCTGCCAACGGCCATCCCCGAAAAGCGATAAAGCCCGGCCCCGTCCGATGAAGTGCTATAGGTTGTTCCAGTGGAATCACCTATCGCGATGATCTTTGCGTTCGGAACAACAGCGCCCGAAGGATCGTAAACGGTGCCGGCTAGAACGCCACTATTCGTTTGAGCCCAAACTGTTTTACCGAGTACTAAAATAGCAAAACACAAGAACAGACCGGTAAACCCAACTCTAACGAATCGCTCTAATTTCATATTTGACCTCTCCCAAAAATTCTTCAGCCACGTTTTTCCGGCGCTACTTGAACGAAGATGGAAGCGCTTACAAAAGCTACCATAGAAATCCCATGAACAAACTCAGCCTGAGGCCACTTTTGGCGTCACCTGAACTCAACAAACTTGCCGGTCTTTCAGGGGGTACTGTTCGCATCCCCCGGAGGAGCGGATTTTCCTGATGAATCTTGCTCCGCTTTCTCATGCTGCTTCTTCAACTCTTCGAAGTTCTGCGCAGTAGCTGCATCCGACTGCTGCTTCAGCTTCTGAAATTCTGCCAACGCCGCTCGTGCTTCGTCATTCTTCTGCAGATGACGATATCCGATCGCCAATTGGTACCACGATCGTTGCGCCAGATCCGTTCCGCTCGCACCAGCCTCATTCGCTAACTGAATTGCCTGCTGAAAGCGCGGTACAGCATCGGCTGCATTACCCAAAGCCATTTCACCGCGACCGAGATAATAATTTGCATCTGCAATCGCAGGATCTATCGTGAGTGCCTTTCGCAGAAGTGGAACTCCTTGTCCGGGTTTGTCGCGATCTACATACAAACTGCCCAAATAATAGAGGGCCATCGGATTATCCGGATTGAGTTCCACTTCCTTAGCGAACTGCGCTTCAGCCAGATCTAGTTGCGAACCTTTCCAATACTCTGTGCCGAGATTCTCGTATAACTCCGCTTCATCGGGAGCTTGCTGGATAGCAAGCTGGTACTCCGCAATCGCTTGAACGTGTCGATCTGACTCCGCAAATGCCTGCGCCAGCACCTGATGGACCCGCCAGGAATTTGGATCGAGGTGATACATCTCTTCGTAACTCTTTTGCGAGAGAAGCAGCGCTGCTCGGCCGCGATTATAAAGAATATCGGAATCTTTCGGTGCGATCTTTGCTGCCTTATCCAGTACCTCCACCGCAGCTTGAGGGTCGTTCGTAGCCTCATCCACAATGCCCAGCCACATGAGAGCTTTGGAGTTTAAGGGAGAGAGAGCAACTTCGCGATTCAAGGCGATCTTCGCTTCACTGAATTTATCTTCGCGATAATAGGCAATGCCTAGAAAAAGATTCGCACCCTTCAATGTGGGCTTCAACCTGAGAGCAGACTGAAGTGAACCGATCTCATCGGTACTCCTTCCCATCCGCTCCTGCACTAGCGCGAGATTCATATATCCTTCCGCAAACCGTGGATGAAGCTTTAGCGCTTCAATAAAATCCTGCTCAGCCTTGTCCAGCGCACCCGCGCGAAATGCATTAACGCCATCCGTAAATCTTGTTTCAAACTGTTCATTCTGAAGCGCTACCGATCCCTGACTGTAGCCGGGAATAGCGAGAACTAAGAATAACGCCATCCAAACCATCAGCCATGTCGTGTAACCGCTTCCATTTACCCCGAGTGACATTGACAACGCAGCATACTGAGCTACGATTTGCTTTGTCAAGCGAATTCTGGACACCCTTCCAAACCCAGTAAACCCAGCAAAATGAGTCAAAGAACAATCCCCTTCCCCTCGGACACAGTAAAAATCCGATCAACCGCAGGTACAGAGACCTTTTCCTTCGCCCCACTCGGCCAGTGGATTTCGACCTGATCGATTACGGTGGCGTCTCCTAACCCAAAATGAACGCGTTGATCGTTGGACGAGGCATAACTGCCGCCGCTCAGCACGTCCTCACGCTGTCGCGTACCGCCGGCAGTCAGATAGACTGTCGCACCAACGGCGTCACGAGGACTTTTGGGGCCACCAACAAGCTTCAACTCGACCCAGTGGTGCTTATTCGAATCGACATTCCGCAGCAAAACCGGCGCGTGGTCAATAACGTTCATCACTACGTCGATTTTGCCGTCATTGAACAGATCGCCAATCGCGGCTCCACGCGCGGGTACCACCACGGCCAGTCCTGTACCTACCACGGCTGGAACGACCTCGAACTTTTGCCCTTGAATGTTACGGAACAGCAAGGGGCGCTGGGCGAAAGTAGTTCCCCAATCGCTCTTGTCTACGGCCGGATAGACGTGCCCGTTCGCGAAAAAAAGATCCTTCCAGCCGTCATTGTCATAATCGAAAATCGCGTCTCCCCAGCTAAGAAATGGAATGCTGACATCTGCGATTCCCACAAGATGGCTGACATCGGTGAAATTGCCGGTGCCATCATTTTCGTAGAGCACTTTGTAGTCGTCAGAAAAAGTGCTGTCTGATAGGTCTACGTGTCCGTTATTACGAAAGTCTCCCACCCCAATGCCCATCGATGCGGTTTCGCGTCCATCCTCATTCAGCGCATACCCCGAGAGATAGCTGTCATCTTCAAAGGTTCCATTGCCCTTGTTGATGTAGAGATAATTCGGAGTCGAATCATTGTCTACCACGAGGTCCACCTTGCCATCGCCATTCACATCGAGAAACACGCTTGCCAGGCCATAATATCCCTTCGCGTCGCTCACTCCGGCCTTCTCGCTTACATCAGTAAAGGTGCCATCTCCATTGTTATGAAAAAGGTGATCGTGTTCCCCCTTAAGACCGCGAGGACCGCACATCACATTCAGGCCGCGGAACTGGCAGGATTGATAAGCGACCTCCTTTGAGCCCGGTGCAGGCGGACGGTCAAAATCGTACTGCGCATATCCGGGAACAAAGAGATCAAGCTTACCGTCTCCATCGTAATCGCCGAAAGTCGCTCCGGTTGACCATCCACCCAGTTGAACTCCTGCCTTCTCAGCTACATCTGTGAAGGTGCCATTGTGATTGTTGTGATATAGACGGTTCTTACCAAAGTTGGAAACATAGAGATCCGGCCAGCCGTCGTTATCGAAGTCGCCAACGACGGCACCAAAGCCCCATCGATCGTTGGTCACGCCCGCCTGCGCCGCAACGTCGGTAAAGGTCCCATCATGATTGTTATGAAAAAGCGCGGCGTGCGGCGGCGTAGCCTTCCCCGCAATCGCATCATAGGTCGATCCGTTAACAAGGTAGATGTCCAGCCACCCGTCATTGTCGTAATCGAGCAGTGCGACACCGGAGCCGTTCGTCTCAATTATGAATTTCTTCTCCGGCGTTCCCATAGTGTGCTTCCACCAAGCTAGTCCCGCTTGTTTGGTCACATCTTCAAAAACAACAGGCCCGCTTTTGACGAAACCTCCCGCCGTAATGGGCCGATGTTCATCATCAAGCACCGATGCATGGGCGCCTGCGGTGCTCATCCCTCCCCCAGCTTCCTTCTGGTCAGCGGGAACAGCCGCATTCTGGCTGAGGCAACACATATTGACCACGAGGAGCACCGCTACACACGCCTTGGCACAGAGTCCACTCGACGGATTCGATAGCGTTTTTTGAGGTTTCATATCGCCGCCAGCGTAACAGTTCGATTCAATGACTACCTCGCGTCCATTCGATCACTACCGTGCTCGTCGACGAGCCAGGGCAGCTTGCGGAGAGTGGGTCCCATGCCTGATGGAAATCTCTTTTTAGAGCATAAGCCTGCGAATTTACCAACTGTAAGCGATTCCACGATTATGCCATATACTATCTTCACTCAACATGGCACGTCTATCTTTGCAGTGCGCGAAGCGACTCCATACGCTCGCCCGGACGGCAGCTTTCACCTGCTACCTCTTGTCTTCTATGCTGATCGGGCGAGCCGCAGCGCAAACCTCGCAAGCAGAAAAGCCATCTACGGAGGCCATACGTGCGTTGCTTGCACATGACAACGATGCCCAAGCTGAAGCATTGCTTCGCGCCGGTCTTGCTCAAAATGCATATTCCGCCGAGTGGCATTTCCTTCTTGGATATGCTCTGTTCGCGGAACATAAAGCCGAGGATTCCCTTTCGGAGTACACTCTCGCGTCCCATCTTGGAGCACCTTCTCCAGAAGACCTGCGCTGCGTCGCTCTCGACTATGTGTTGTTAGGCGATTATGCCGACGCAGACCACTGGCTGACCTACTCCCTTACCGCGAACAATGCAAATGCAGAGGCATGGTATGACCTTGGTCGCGTGCGCTATACCGAGGGTCAGTATGAGAGTGCGCGCGACAGCTTTCTGCGATCGCTCAGTCTTTTGCCGCGAAGCGTCAAGGCCGAGGACAATCTCGGGCTCGCCTATCAAGAGCTTCACCAACCAGACGAAGCCATTGCAGCTTTTCGGCAGGCCATCGCTTGGCAGGCGGGTGCGGAACATTCCAGCGAACAGCCGTTGCTCAATCTGGCTTCGCTACTTGCCGATCGCGATCAACTCGACGAAGCGGTAAGTTTGCTTCACCAGGCGTTAATCATCGCTCCTAAAAACTCCAGTGCACATCGAGAGCTGGGAATCCTCTATTCCCGCCAGAATGATTGGAAGCAGTCGCAGACCGAGTTCGAGCAGGCGGTAGCCGCCGATCCTGAGAATGCATCCCTGCATTTTCTGCTGGGGCGGGCCTGTCAGAGGCTCGGCGATGCGACCAAGGCTCACGAGGAATTCGCGCAGGCCAAAGCACTCGCCTGGCAATCGAATACTGTTTCCGCTCACTAAGTTGTTATTTTGTGGCCACACGGGCTGTAGGCTCATCTATTTCGATGAATCGATCTCCGGCAACGTTCTTCAACGTTTGTAAGGTCCCGCTTGGCCACCGCACTTCCACGGTCTTTGCTTCTTTATCCAGACCAAGCCCGAAATGAACGCGCCGATCGTTCGCCGAAAGATAGCCGCCTGCCGTCGAAACTGTCTCCATCTGCATACCCGCCGAAGTGCTGATTTTTATCTCGGCTCCGATCCCGTCACGATCGCTTCTGTGACCCACCAGTTTGACGCCGAGCCAGTGGTTCGGGGTCGAGGTCACATTGCGCAGGATGTAGGCTGGTCCATCATTGGTCGTCACCACGACATCCACATGACCATCGTTCCAGATATCACCCGTCGCCAGGCCCCGGCCAACCCATGCCTGATGAAAGGGTCCGCCTGACTGCGCAGAGACGTCCGTAAAGGACTTGCCGCCATCGTTGCGCAGTAGCAGCATGGGTTCTTTGTAGTGAAGCGTAGGGAACGTCAACTCGATGTTATCGATGTCGTGCCCTTGTGCAATGATGAGGTCTTTCCACCCATCATTGTCATAGTCCAACGCGCTAATACCCCAACCGGAATGCATCAGTGTCGCTCGACTAACCCCGCTCAGATCGCTCGAATAAGAAAAGGAGCCATCGTTGTTATTTTCGTAAAACGCGTACTTCTGATTTGCCAGGTCCGTTACGAACAGACCCGGGTGACTGTTATTGGTGAAATCCGAGAACACCACGCCCATCCCCGCATAGGTTCGTCCGTCGCCATCAACGGCGATGCCCGCAGTCAGGCCTTCCTCCTCAAAAGTTCCGTTGCCCTTGTTGTGATAGAGAAACTCCATCATCGAGTCATTTGCTACAAAGATATCCATGTGGCCGTCATGGTCATAGTCCGCGATCGCTATACCCAGGCCTTTCCCCGGATTCGCCAACCCCACCTTGGCAGCCTCTTCAGTAAAATGACCGTTCCCGTCATTATGAAATACCAGGGCAGATACAGATTTGAAAAGATCGGGATGGCAGTACGCGCGATAGCCGTCACGATGCTCGCCGCACCATATCTCCGTGAACTTCCAATCCATGTAACGCAGCACCACGAGATCGAGCAATCCGTCATTATCCAGATCGATCCATGCAGCCGATGTCGACCAGCCATCTCCTCCAGTACCGGAGGCCGCAGTCACATCGGTAAATGTTCCATTCCCGTTGTTGTGGTAAAGGTGGTTACCCCCATAGCCCGTTACATATAAGTCTTCATAACCGTCATTGTCGTAATCTGCAACGGCGACGCCCATGTCATAGCCGCTGCCGGCAAGACCTGCTTTCTCCGTCACATCTTCGAACGTACCGTCGGGCTTCTGATGATAGAAGCGGTTCCAGTCTTTCGGTCCGGACTTTTTCGGGATCCCATCCATTGGCGTGGCGTCGGACAGGGCCGCTCCGTTGGCAAAAAAGATGTCCAGACGACCGTCGTTATCTGCATCGAACAGCGCCACTCCGGACCCCATGGTTTCTATCAGATATTTTCTGGAGGTATGGTAAGCCTGTCCTGCAAAATGAACGTTGCTCGCCTGCGTCACATCGATGAAGCTGCCGGGCTGCACCATATTTGTCGATGCCGTCGGCGTCGGGCTCGTTTCGCCGACGGGCGACTGGGCAAGCGTGGCGATACCGACCCCGACAAAAACAAATGCAACCAACCGGATAACGGCAATCTTCGCCGTCAGGATTTGCAAGATAAATACCCCGCACTTAACTTAAGTCAGTCTATAAGCCCGCGGCAGGTTACCGAAAGGCCCATCCATGCGACTGCGATGGCAAAGAGCTCGGGATGAACGGCAGTGCCCCACTCCTACCTGGATGAAACACCGGCCTCTGTCGAAGCAGCTGACGAGGTCAGGCTCTTGATAAGCTCCACCTCTCGCTCACGGTAAGGCGTCCCATCCATCCTAAATACATCATGAAACCAGACCGGAGGCGTCTCCAGCACATAGGGTCGCTGCCAGGAATCCCAGGGAAGCCAGGTTTGAGTTTTGCCTGCCACAAAGCCCCAGTTAATCGCGCCGACGCGATATCGTTTCGCGATAGGCAGTGTGGTATCGAACAAACTCCCCGCCCCGCGAGCCATGTATTCCGTGCAGATGATGGGGCGATGATACTGCTTCAACTGCTGAATTCGCGCCTCGAAATCCTCAGGCCAGCCATAATTGTGAAACGTGATGATGTCGGAATCGTTGACCTGAGTACGCATCAACGGGGACAGTGTCTCAGGCCCTGACCAATTCCCTTCCCAGATGCCGCTAGTGAGCGGCTGGCTGGGATGCTCTTCACGTGCCCACGAAAATACCTGCGGCAGAAGCTCCGTCACCCGCGCAACTTTGTCCTTCGGCTCCCTACCGCCATAGGAACTGGCATCCGTGTTATTCGGTTCATTCCACACATCCCAGGCGAGAATGCGAGGATCATTGGCAAAAGCCCCCACGACTCCCTGCACGTAGGCCTTCAATCGCGGATACTGTGATGGATCGGTAAGGGCTTCGGCACCAGGGCTTTGGACCCATCCGGAGTTGTGAACGCCGGGAACAGGGGGATGCTGCGGACCAAGCTTCGGATAAGGGTCCCAGCATGAATCAAACAGTACAAACATTGGTTTAATGTGATGCCGCGCCGCGATCGTCAGAAAAATATCAATGCGCTGTTGAAATCCCTGCGGATCTTCTTGCCACAGGAGATCGTGCAGAAAGACGCGCATCGTATTCATGCCGATATTCTGGGCCCACCCTAATTCAACATCGATCCGCTGCGGATCAAAAGTCGCCGCCTGCCACATTTCGAGCTGATTGATCGCATCGCTGGGAACGTAATTTGAACCCACCGGCCATGGTTGCTGTGCATACCATGCATTGGCTTGCTTCTGCGACCACCGCTGCTCCTGCGCTTGGCACGTCAATGCCACCATGCTCAAAGCCGATAACAGGAATGAGCAGAAAACCTTTATTGAACAAGCTCTACTTACTTTCGCCATGATTCGATGGCACTCCGGCACAAATTTGTATAAAGAAAGCGCTTCCAATCGCAGATCTCACACCTATAATGGAAGCGCTTTCATTCTATACTATCGCCCAGTCGTCTTGGCTTATGACGTTCGCTTTTTCAATCGAACAGAGATAATGTGCCTCCGATCCCCTTCTCTTCTATCGACTCAGCTACAGACGGGAAAAAGCGTTTCTTCCGATTGAAAAATCCCTCACCGAGGAGTTACGCTGATGTACCTCCAAGCAGCTGAAGTCGCAAAGGTTCGCAAACCTACCTGTCCAGAGGAGAAGCTACAGTCGTTGATGGTAGTACTGGTCGTCGTCGTTGAAGCAGCAGGCTGCGCGGTCAACGTGATCTGGCAACCGACAACCTCTGCTGTGAGGTGATACCAGCTATTAGCGGCAAACGAAATGGGTGCTGTGCTCAATTGTGTCCATCCATAATTTTCCTTGCCGATGACGATAGACCCGGATGCGTTGATGCCGAGATAATACCCTTCCACCGAATCGGTCCCGACCGCCGGATTGGTCGCGCGCAACAAAAATCCTGCATTGCCGCTGCTTGTTGTCAGTTGCATATCTCCGGTCATGGTGAAGTTCCCACCCGTCGGCCCTCCGATTGACTTGTCTCCTTGCGTATCGGTCGAAGAGTTGCTGTAAACCTCGCTTGCCAGGCTCCAGCTTCCGGCGTACGTCGTCCAGCCGGAGGCGCTGCTCGCAAAAGGAGCATAGTAAGGGAGCGTGGACGTGGTTGACCCGAGGGAGACACTGATATCTCTCCAGTTCGCCGCCGCATTGAAACTGCGAATGCCGATCTGTCCCGCAGTGTAGGTGCAACCCGTGTCCGTATAACTGAAGCCGGTGACCGTGATAGACCCTACGGGTTGCGCCGAAACTGTAAGCGTACAACCCACAGTCTGCGCCGTAAGGTGATACCAGGTATTCGCCGTAACTCCACCGGGAATATTCGCCGTTTGCAGCTGCGTCCAGCCGTAACTCTCGCGGCCCAGCACCAGACTTCCCGTGCTATTGATACCGATATAGTACCCGTCGAGTGAGTCCGTCCCTGCCGATGGATTGGTGACATTCATCAGGAGCCCGGCATCGCCGCTTCCAGAGGTCAGCTCAACATCGCCCTGCATTGTATAATCCGACCACGAGGTCGAGCCGGTAACGGCCTTATCGCCCGTAGTATCGATGGCACTGTTCCCATACGAGCTGTTCGAAACCGACCATGTTCCGTTATAAGTGGTCCATCCCGGCGCAGAGCCGCTGGCAAATGCATCATGGTACGGAAGCCCGCTCGACGAGCTGCTCGTCGGTGCAATTACGATGCGTGCCCTTGAACCGGCACCGGCGTTCTGGATGATCGGTGTGATAATCACCCGCGTTCCATTCCAATCCGATGGTGCAATCGAAGACAGTGTGATCTGGAAGGGTTGCCCTGTATTCATGGCACTCTGCGTAATGACCTGATCCGGTACCGCAGTACCCTCCCCCCAGGGCAGCGTAGAGTTGCGTGCGCCATTGTAGAGGCCATTGGTGTACAACACAGAGTGATCGTAGACCCCACTCGTATTCTGGAAATCGAAGCGCAACCCAAACATAGAGTTAGCATCATTCGAAGAGAAGGGACCGCTCTTGGCCACCGTGATGGTGAGATCATTCGTGGGATTGTTGTAGACATTCCCGATCTGCGCCACGTCGTAGGTGTTTGTGCCCATTCCCACGCGAGCAATGGAAGTCAACGGATCGAAATCGGAATAGCTGGTGCCGCTCCCAGGACGATTGTAGTACCAGTAATAACTGCGGACGAAGTTGCCGATGCTGGTCGGCTGGAGCAGCGATTTTCCCGTACCATCCGACACCTGAATATACGCTATGCTCTGCGGCTGAATGGTCCCCGTCCAGGTTGTGCTTCCCCCGCTAATCGACCATTGCTGGTTCACGGCAAGATTTTCAGGAGCCCCATCTTCATAGCTGGCATTGTTCTGGTCGATATAGTAAAGCTGCGCTGTTCCGGTATTGAAGGGCAAGCTATTTAAATTCGCCGTAACGGTAACCGGACTGGTGTTGTTGTTCCAGACCACCATACCCGCATTGTCTGGATCTACACCCGCCATGCTGCCTACGCCACCTGACGTGGCAGGGCTCACGCTCACCTGGTCCACCGGTAAGAGTGTCTGATAAAGCTTAAGTGCGTTAAAGATGGCTTTGCGATGAAGAGTGCTCGTAAGCATCCCAAGGCCTCCCCCCGCACTATCGTCGATCCACTGTGCCCAATATACCTTCGGTGTGTCTGTATTCGTAATTAGACCGCTCACATCATTGAAAAAAGCCGCGGCAGCTTGGTGCAGACTACAGGCAGCGTTATCGCCAAACGATGTATATGAGTTGTACTCAGTAATCAGTAGTGGCAAATTTGGATGTCCCGTCACAGTGCTACGCAGGTTCGAGAGTTGAGAAGAATAGTTTGCATACGAATGGATTGACACAAAATCGATCGGATCATTCAAAATACCCGACTGAGTTAGATAAGTAGTGTCATACGCAACCGCTGGCCCTCCAACCCGCGCGTCTGAATCTCCGCTGCGGACGCCACTTGCTCCATTGGAATACACATGCCCGTAATCTGTTTGATTTCCATTAAAGAAGACTTTGCCGCTTCCGTTCGACAAATCGGGCTCGTTCCACTCTTCAAACCATACGCCTGGGCGACCGTCAGAATTACGAAAGTGACTAGCATATGCGGAATTGACATTGCCCCATGTACCTAAGTTTGACGGCACGTCCTGAAAATTACCATCTGTCTGGAGAGGGAGAGGGTCATAAGTAAATGCGATAAGTGGAAAGACATTGGCCACGGACCAAGAATTAAGCAAGCCATCGATGCTCGCAAAATTATAAGTAGGGGATGTGGAACTTCCCCCGACTTGGTCGTAGGCTAAATCGCCACTTTTCCCCACCCCCAATTCATAACGAAGATCCCGTACTCCTGCCTCCGAAAGGAGCGGCGACGCATTCTGAATATTAGTCTGGGTACCAAGCGGCGTCTGGTATACGCCAAACTTGTCTTTTACCAACGCAGGATCAACGGGTGTTGAGAAACTCGCGTTGAACGTTTGCGCGGGCGCCGTTGAAACTACTCCAAACAGCGCGAAAATGAGTGCGACGACTGCAAAGGGAATTTTTAGACTGAAAACAGAGTTGTCTCGGATCGGTAGTGAGCCCATTTCAATCTCCTTCAATGCTTTAGACTTCCTATGACTGCATGCTCCGCCCTTTATTCGATCTTGTGCGGAAGTGTTGTTTCTGCGACCTTGCTTAGTAAACCTCGACACCATTAATCGACGGAGATCCAGCCCCACCATGTTGGAGCTGTATTCGTATGTTGCCGCTCTCATCAGCTGTAGCCGTCACCTGTTTCACCATGGCCCGATTTTCGGCGCCGGTTTCTCCTGCGATGTCCAGATCTTGTAGCACCTGTTCCCCATTCAGTAGCACATTGAAGCGGCGCTCACTGGTATTCGCAATTTGGCGCTCTATAAAATGTAGGCGCAGATTATACGTCTCATTCGGCACAAGGCCCGAGATAAGGCGGTCCAGCTCTCCTTCGTTTCCATGGAGATAAAACGACTGCGGCAACGGATCGCCCACTCGCGACAAATCCAGCGAATTCTCATTCTGTCCTCGCTGAAATCCATCGCGATTTTCGAGATGCCTTTCGATCATCTGACCATTCTCGAAACCGAAACACCGCAGCGCGACCGGCCGTAGAATGATTCGAGCGTACGACCCATATCCTGCGTTCTGCATAATGGGCGAAATAATCACGCGCCTATGATTCCAGTCCTGCGGAGCATACTGCGCAAGGTCCACGGAGAAGGGCTGCCCCGTATTCATGCCATTTTCAAGCACCGCCTGATCTGGCACCGCGGTTCCCTCTCCCCACGGCAGTCCTGAGGTTCGTGTCGGATCGTAGAGTCCGTTGTGGAATAGTACGCTGCGGGTATAGCTTCCGGCGGTTGATTGATAATCGATGCGAAGCCCGAAGATGCTGTTGTTGTCGTTCTTCGAAAAAGGTCCCTGTTTCGCCACTGTCACCGTAAACCGATGAACCGGATTGTCATAGACACTCCCGGCAAAGACCACTCCGAAAGGGCTTGTGCTTGTCTTTGTCGCCATCCCAATCCGCACGATTGATGTGCGAGGATCAAGATCGTCGAAAGAATCGTCTTCAAACGAAAAGATTCGATTGAAAAAATAATATTCTCCGCGTACATACCGTCCAAGCCTGTCCTCGCCCAGAAGGGACAGTCCGCTTCGGTCGTGCAGTTTCACCAGTGCGACGCTCTGCGCCTTCACCGCCACCGACTGAGAAGTCCTGTCGCCGTTGAAGTGCCAGACCTTACTCGCAGTCAGATCTTCTGGTGCGCCGTCGAGATAACTGGCATGGTACTGATCGATAAAATAGATCTCACCGGCACCCCCCGCAAAGGGAAGATTGTTTAGTTGAACTGTAATCGTCGCATCAGTTGTTCCATTGTTATAGAGCACTATAGCCGCATTATGCGCATCTGATCCGGCCATCGTCCCCACGTCGCCGACCGAAGCCGGAGTCACCGGAGAACGGTCAACTGGCAGCATCGTCTGATACATGTTGTACGCGTTATAAAGCGCCTTCTTGTGCAGATCGTCTGTCACCATACCCACCGAGTCATCGACCCACTGCGCCCAATAAACCTTCACCGCGTCCGAGATGTTAAGAATTCCATTGACGTCGTTGAAGAAGGCAGCAGACGCCTGGTGTAGGCTATTCGGCTGGTTCAGACCAAATGTCGTATACGAGTTATATTCGGTCAGAAACATAGGCACCGACGGTGTAAAGACCACATCGCCGTTGTGCCCGCGCAAATTATCCAGTTGGCCCAGGTAATTTCCATAAGCGTGGATAGAGGCGAAGTCGGGATGTTGCGGCCAGATCGCATCGAGATAGGAAAGATCGTAAGCTGCGGCCGGACCTCCGACCAATGCATCTGTATCACCCTGTCTCACACCGGCCAAGCCATACTGAAAGACGTTTCCATAATCCGCCTGATCTCCATTGAAGAAAACCTTGCCTCCATTTCCGTCCGGAAGGTCCGGCTCGTTCCACTGCTCGAAGGAGAATCCAGGCAGATGCTGAGACTTGAGAAAATGAGAAGCATACGCCGCATTCACATCGCTCCACGAAGGCAAATCATCCGGCACATCCTCCCATGCGTTCGCAACTTGGTCGGGTTGCAGCGGAACCGGATCATAAGTGAACGCAAAAAGCGGGCGAGATCCCGCGCGCTTCCAGCTTCTCACCAGACCATCGATCGAAGAATAATCATAATGCAGATCTCCGATCGTTCCGCTCACCTGATCAAACGCTAGAGCCCCGGGCTTGCCGATTCCCACCTCATATCGAATGTCCTGCACCTCTGCTTCACTCAGCAATCGAGATGCTCGTTCGATCGTCTGCTGCGTTTTCAAGGGAGTCTGATAGACCCCGAATCTGTCCTTCATCAGGGGGCTGGGCGCCATTTGCGAGAAATCAACGGTAACTGTCTGCGCCGAAAGATTCATCCCACCCGCGAACAGAAGACAGGCCACACCAAGTTGGCAGATTGAAGATAAGATCGAATCAATTCGAATCACGAAGGTTCTCCTAAACTTCATGTAAGCGCTTCCACCATTTTCGCGAGCGCCATGTGTATACCCTTAAACTTCAAATCTTGTCAAGCCTCTTGACGACTGTAGTGATCAGTGATCATTACCACAAGTCCCATCTTTCAGCTCTCTTCGCAGATCTCATCAATTGAAGTTCAGATCAATCGCCGCCTTGCCGCCTTCGTGCCTGCCCCCCAAAGCAAGCCCGCTGAAGGCAGTTCTCCGCCCATCATCAGAAGGCCGCACCCCCGGCGACCTCACCTACAACTATCAGCGCATGAGGGCGATTGGTCTCTTCGTTCCCCATCGCGGCGCCTACAATCGAGCTTTCCACGGTTAAACTTTTCGCTTCTGACCTTCTGCGATTTTGCAGCTCCAATGTCGAGTACTTAGAGGAGAAGCCTTCGCCATGTATACACCCGTCGGGTTCAGTGAAATCATTGATCGCGTTGAGCATATACGGGAGCTGCATCGGCAGATTCGTCTGTCGAACGATCGCGAACGAATCGGGCACCAGCGACGGGAGCGGAAGATAAAGACTTCATCTCACACCTACGGCGTACCAACGCTCGTCCGATGGCCAACATGGTGCGCGACATGGAGGAAGCCTGCTCCCTGACAACCGACGGAGCCTACCGCCTCTTCGGCTTCGAACTCGACTGCATCCGAGAGTTTGACCTGCGTCCGAATGGCGGTCGTGCGCACATCGTGAAATTGTCTCCTGGCCGAGCAGCGCACGGGCCGATCGAACATTCTATTCGGCTCTAGCTTCAACCACGGCAGTCTCTTGATTGACTCGATCTTGGTTCCTATCAAAGATCGCGATGCTGTGAAGCCTGATGACGTGATGCATTGGGACAACCCACCCGAATCTTGGTCATGTGGACTCGTATACGGTGGCGGCCAGCTTCCACGGGTAGAGTGCAATGAGCCCCTTTCGAGAATCCGTCCGAATGCATTACAGGCTGGTCAACTTGTCGTCGGTCGATCTTTTGATGGTCGCACGGTGGACAAGCATTACTACAAGGTTCCGTAATCCTTAACTCACGCTCACAATCTCCATTGGGCATTCGAACGCCGGGCCTGGTGTCGTTTTGATGAGAACGGAGATTTGGACGCCTGCCTGAGGCGTAGTGGTGGTAATCAACAGTAAGTGGCAGAGACAACTTCGTCTCTACTTCACCCCGAGAACGAGGTGCCTCTTTGAACGTGACGTCGCGAACGGAAGTTATCAGGAAAGATTCTCCACCCGTCCAGGGCCCCTGTCTAAGAGTTTTATCCTTGGTCCGCGTAAGTGTTCAATCCGATTATCAGACCAGAAAGCCGAATCAGCCGCCTAGCTGGTCGAAGGCAATCAACCCTAGCTCTCGGCACAGCATCCAACGGTCGACCTGAGGAATGAGACTGCCAAAACTGACTTCAAAAGCGCACGGAAGTGTACTCGACGATCTCATCGCTCAACCGCGCAGCAGGGGCCGTCATCGCAGCGTACCTCTTCTGGCCGAGCGCGAGCGCTATCTCAATTATCTTCTACGGAGGGGAACAGGCAGAACGTATGTCCGATCGACGGCGGCGTACATGATTCGGGTCGTTCAGCTTATGTCCCTAAAAGAGATTCGGCTTGTCACCTTTGCGGAAATCGAGGATGCAGCCGCAACTTGGTCAAAATTAGGACAGTCTCGCAGGCTAAAGAGGGTGCCACCAAGCGCGGCCCGCTCCTTCATTCGAGTCGCTGCTGGATGGTTTGCATTCCTTGGCAACCTCGAGTCACCACCGCGCCGCTGGTTCGAAGATATGATTCAGATTTTCGTCGGCAAACTCAGCACGGAAAATCTGCTTCCCAAAACGATCGACGGTTACTCGTGGCAGATCGGTTGTTTCTTCAGATTCCTTCCGGATGGCTACGACGTCAAGAGGATTACCCTTTCAGATGTAGATGCATTCATTACTGCCAAAATCCAACTGGGCTGGAAACTGAATTTTCTGGGTTCGATCTGTCAGCGGCTGCGAAGATTCTTTAGGTTCGCGGAGACGCAAGGTTGGTGTGAGGAAGGATTTCACTTAGGTATCAGGAGAATTCGAAGGAAAAATCGACAACTCGAACCTAAGGCGCCTAGTTGGAATGAGGTGCTTCGACTTCTCAAATCGTTCAAAGGGAGGACGGTTTTAGAGTGCCGCTCCAAAGCGATGCTTATGCTATGTGGGATCTACGGTCTAAGAAGTGTTGAGGTGATTCGTTTAGAACTGGGCGACATCGATTGGCGGAACGCGACGTTCGTCGTACGAAGGGCCAAAGGCGGAGGCGTTCAGCAATACCCGCTCTTGTACGCGGTGGGAGAGGCAATTCTTCGATACCTGGAGTACGATCGGCCGCCCGGCGGCTCTCGCCGCGTCTTCCTGTCACTACGTCCTCCTTATAGAGAAACTTCTCAAAGCTCACTCTGGCAAGCGATAGGGCCGCTACTAAGAGAAATTGGAAGCCGGACTGATTATGTGGGTGCGCACAGCCTCCGACACGCCTGCGCGACTAGGCTCCTCCAAAAGGGAGCGTCCATAAAGCACATTGCCGATTTTTTGGGACATCGTCATGTTAGATCAGCTGACGTTTACGCGAAGCTTGACATACGAATGCTGCGCCGCGTCGCGGCATTCGGGATATCAGATCTCCTATGATTCTTCGCGAAGTACTGACTGAGTACATCTCGTGGAAGCGAGAACTAGGAGGTTTGTTCGAGTCCGGCGCAGGCAGATTGCGCTCATTCGAGAAGCACATTGGCAATGTAGACCTCAAAGATATTAATAAATTACAAATAAGAACGTTTTTGGATGGGCCACAGATTTCATCTGTCACGTGGCGCGATCGATATTTCCTTCTGTATCGATTCTTTGAGTACTGCTACGCGAGACGTTATATCGCTTTGATCCCAATGCCAGAAAATCGACCAGCCTCGGTCGGAACGTTTGTTCCGCATATCTATTCTCGAGATGAAGTGCGGCGCTTGCTGAAAGCCGTCTCCATCACCCAGGATGGTCACAACATTGCAGCGGAAACATTTAGCGCGCTAATATTATTTCTCTATTGCACCGGTGCGAAGGTAAGCGAGGCGTTGCGCTTGCGGCGCCGAGATTTCGATTTTCAGAAAATGCGGGTTTCCCTTTTCTCTACGCAAGTTGATGGATTGCGCACGATTCCAATTGGTAAAGACCTCAATAGGATCTTGCATGCCTATTTCCAGCAGACCCTTCGCCGGAATTCGACCTCTCCTTTCTTTTCGAACAAAAAAGGGCTGGCCATATCTCGGAACACCCTTAAATGGCGTTTCCAAATTTTGCGAGATAAAGCAATGGTTACTAAGCCGGGGGGTGCACTTATACAACCAACGCTCCATTGCCTTAGGCACACGTTTGCCGTGCACCGCGTTATCGAGTGGCTGACCGAGGGCCAGGATCTTAACCTCTTGATGCCGGCCCTATCGGTTTACATCGGACAGGTCGGACTTTCCTCGACTGAGCGTTACCTAAAATTGGCTCCAGAGAGGTTTCGGAAGCAGCTGGCGCAGATATCGGACGACAGAAAACGTCCCAATTGGAAGAAAAATCGCAAGTTGATGCAATTCTTGGATGGACTATGAGAAGTTGCTTTGAAGTTCGCTGTCTCACAAAGGGAGTAATGTACTTGAGTCCGGGGCTCGAAGCGATCTTGGGCTGAAGCTTCGGTCGGTTCGCAGGGGCATTCGAGCAAAGACCTGCCTAACCCGCCGCTAAACCTGTTTACCAGTTCCACCGAGCGTGTCTGGAGACAGTCAAAATGCATTTCCAACGTACCAAGGCAAGCTCTGATCAGTCTTCATTCTCAAGTTGATAAACCCGTTAGAAGAAACGTCTAAGCCATTTGGTGCGGGTCAATCACTGCAAGCGCTACGGCCTGCAGGAGACTGCCGATATAATCAGCTAGACCTTGGGAATGCGCAAAGCGGTATTATCCGATCCTAAAGAGCGTCGGCTTAGATTTCTTCGCTAAAGGGAATCCAAAATACTACTATGCAATTGGGGGACAGGATGCTAAATCCTCGCTGGCACCAAGAATTCGCAGCGCTATGCGCGATTCCAACGGACGAGTTATCAGAAGAAGAATGGGCGCTCCTACAAGTACACCTCGCCTATTGCGGCGCATGCCTCAAAACATTCCATGAGCACCAACAACGCGTCCCAGACGTATTGCCAAGGGCCCACGATATTGCTGACACGGACCAGGAATAGACAATTTCTGCAGACTGGACACCGAGTCTACTCAATTGTCGCATCAGCGATACGACAACCCTGCAACCGTAGACGCTCATTCCTTGCTGAGAACCCCATGGATGATCGCTTTGCCGGTGCGCCAGTAGAGCAAGGTGGCGACGAAAATACGCACCTTCCGGAAGCGTGAAACGATTTGCAACTCATCAGCAGCGTTCAAACTCCTTGGACCTAAAGGGAAACGCGTTTGCGATAACATCGCCTTAGTTCATATTTGGTGAAGCTATGCGGGTAAAGAAAACAACCAAAAACCAAATCACGCTGCCGAATTCCGTAGCCACGCAATTTGCTGCAGTTTCGTATTTTGACGTCCGATCCGAAGGAGAAACAATTGTGTTAACACCAATTCCCAACGTTCCCGCTGCCAAAATTCAGATGCGGCTAGCGCGACTCGGAATACATGAACAGGATATCGACGAGGCGCTTTCCTGGGCGCGGTCGAGTGCCCAAGTTCCGAAGAAGTCTGCAGAAGATATTTAACCAGATATCCGAAGCGCACTGATTCCGCACAAGCGCCGACGGCGGGTCGGGCCGAGCGGACACGCCTAGCTAATCGACCCATTGGACCAGACTGGTTCAGCGCCTGCCTTCGGCGAGCGAACGGATCGTCCCCTGCGTCGGTTTTTTCACTTGCTCCAGTTCCCCGTTTGCGTCAAGAGCAAGATGCCTTATGGCAAACCACGGGCGACAGTTCACCTCAATCAAGATTTCCGTCGCATCATCAAACTCGATCGTCAGATAAACTCCCTGGGACTTCGCATAGGGCTCTGCCAGACGCAGGCGTCGTATTCGTTTCCCGGTGGCACCGTCCAAAGTCAGTGCCGCGCGTTCGGTCTCATTCATCGTTTCGTGCTCCTTCCCCTTTCCTGCCAGAGTGGTGGCCCGTCATCTCGCTCACACGTTTATACAGATGGTATAGATCCACATCTAGAGCGCCGGCGAGCTGGTCAAGCCTGCGCAACGTGTAATTTGTGTGGAGTTGATTTGTTTCAAGTTTTTGGAGCCACCGAACCGAGACCTTTGCCCGCTTTGCAACCTCGCTTTGAGCCAAACCCCTGTCCGCACGCAACTCGCATACAACTATGGCGAGACAGCGGTCATGTTCCTGTCTGTAGCGTTCCAACGAAACTCTATCCATAGGCTTCTTCATGGAAACTAGTCTCCTCTGGCAGTACGTACCGTCGTCATAGCTTGAGTGGCAAGGTCATTGAACTGCCGTTGGGCAAAGAATCGCAGCCCGGCATAGAGATTTTTCACCAATTTGGCCTCATTCTTGAAAGGGACAGATCTTTCCGATAGATCAATCCGTTCCTTCCCGGCCCAGGTGTAAGCGGCGTAAACCATGAGTTGTCTCGCCCGCTCGCCGCTGATGCCGCGTGTCGCTCCAATGTCCCGATGAGATCTGCCACCATGCACGGATTCCACCAGCATTTCGTAGGCGCGGGCGAATCGGGCTCGATTTTCAGGGGTGTCCTTTCTCCTGCGGGTATCAAAATGGGCACCGAACCAGAGAGGGGGCGTCTTCATGGGAAGCCGGTGGGCGTACTTAGCTCGAATGATGGCCATCGGAGAAGGGCTGGATGGGACGCCAGAGATGCGCGAATGTTGACGCCAGCGACGGCGGGCTCGACTAACCATCCGATCGACGACATCGGGACCTGACAGATGCAGACCCAGAGAAGACCCCCAGGCTTGCGCGAGTGTTTGTGCGTCGATGCTGAGGGCCTTCGCGATCAGTCTAAATTCGCATTCTTGTAGATGGGTTTTGCCACCAATGTAACGAGCCAGACAACGCTCGGTCACGTCTCCGAGCCTATGGCTGAACTCCTCATGCGAGAGGTCGCCGCGCAGCATTTCAATTTGCAGAAGTAGGTGATGACGAAAGTCCCATCTCATAATGTTCATATCCAAATGAATTGGCGTAATGCTTTGCTAGAAGCGCTTCTAGCATAACCTCTTTTACTACAAGCGCTTCTAGCATGCAAGGAGATGCGAAGCCCTCAGCGCACAAATCTCTGTAAACTATTGATGTGAAAGAAGATGTCGTATCTCGCATCATGCGCGAAATGGGGAAACGGGGCGGAAAGAAAGGCGGCCCAAAAGGTGGGAAAGCGCGTATGAGCGCCCTTACGCCGGAAGAGCGCAAAGAACTAGCACGTAAAGCTGCGAATAAGAGATGGGACAATGCCCGTGCTAAAAGGCAACAGTCTTCTGAAAAGACCTCTCCGTCAAAGAAGAAACTGGATTGACGCGGCAGTATCGATAGTTGAGACGTTGCTAAGCTGTTCCATGCATCGTTGCCGAACAATCCCCTTTCATAGGCCTCTTCATGCAGGGTTAGTCACCTTGTCAATCTAAGGAGCGGCCAGATGTGAGCCGACATTCGCCGGGAACACGCTTTCAAATGCATGCAGACTTTGGGATTTGAAGCGGTAGCGGCACAGATTCGCTTTAGCTGATGCTCAGCCCGTGAGATATTTCTAGAGCTACAGACTGCGGTCCGACGCGTTGCCCAGTGTCTTGAGGCGCTGGGCCTTCTTGGAGCGCCGTGGTTTTCGTCACATTACGGCTCAGCTCCTGTCCCAGCGTCTTCGCATCATTCGTGTAAATCCTAACGTCGAACTGCGCACGCGAGACGGAGACGTAGGCCATGCGGCTGTTTAGCAGCCCACCATGTGCCTGTGAAGAATCGACATGAATCAATACGCGGTCGGCGGTCTGCCCCTGGCTGCTATGGCTCGTCACCGCATAGCCGTAATCGAGATCCGGATGCTGCCTCGCATTGAAAGCGACTTCCCTTCCAGAATCCATCTTCAGTTTTAGATTGCCGTCTTTGTCAATCTGCTCCACAGTGCCCAATTCGCGGTTTGCCAGTTTCTGTCCGCAGAAAGGCGCAGTCATCTGAATACGGTCGCCCTGGGCGAAGCTGCGTTCGTGGTCGCGATACACCGTCACACCCTGCAGACGCCGCGGATCGTAACTGACTTCTTCATCCCCACGACGTTTCACGGTCACGGTGTTTGTCCCTCGATCTGCAGCAGTGACGCGGGCATATTCGCCTGCCTGTATTCCGAGAATCTTGCTTCCTTTCGAGTATCGGAGGACATCACCTTTCTCATAGTTCTGCGCATGCTGACGATCTGCGCCTGTAAACTCTTGCCGTGCAAATAGCACGCGCAGGCGATGCTCGTCGCCACTAACCTTGTTCTCCGCCTGCATCACACGATGGATATGCTGGTTCATCTCACGGCGAGATTCATTATCAGGAGAGACCACTAAAGTGCGCTGCGGAGAGCGTACGTATTCGTGAGCAATTTCATCGATGCGCCGTTCACGGTCCTTGATCTCCAGAACGCGCGGCCCTGCTGGTTCAGATTATTGATGGCTGCGCGTACCTCGCCACGCGCGAGTTGCGCCACTGAGCGAGTGAGAGAGATTTTCTAGATTGCTGATTAGATTGCTATTAAAGAGCATGAAATTGGCGGTGTAGGAACTGTGGAGAGCGATTGTGCAGAATTGCAGTAAAAACCGCCGGAAGAGGGTCCGGGAGAAACCCGCGGAGTGTCTCCCGCGCCGGTGAAAAGGCAGACGGGAGCACCTTCGTCCCGTCTGTCCGGCTTTTGTGTGTCGAGGGAATTGTTACATGATCGCGGGCATGGTGTTCATGCTGCGACCTCAGCAAGTTCCTCGTCGGTCACCTCGTCGGCGATGGGCGGCTCCAGTGCCGCCAAGATGACACTGGCCGTCTGCTGAATGACCTCCAAGCTCTCGGCCAACAGTGAAGCATTGCCTTTGTAGAGCTGGATGTAGTCCGCGGAGGCCGAACCATTCACCAGCCCTACAGCCTTCCCGACAACAAACGCCACAGCCTCGGCCTCGGTCTCGCGCGCGGTCTTCGTCGTTGCCGTCCGACGCTCGGCCTTATGCAGGAGTTCGTGTCCTGCCTCATGGACAAGTGTGCTGAAAGTTTCAGCCCTTGACTGTCCGGGTAGCAGCGCGATGCGGCCGCCGTAGCTCATGCCAAGTGCTGGCGCAATTTTCTCGCTGTAGCTCACTGCAATTCCTTTGCTGTTGAGGAACGCGGTCAGGCGCTCGATGTTCTCGCCGGGATCGCCTGCCACGCGCTCCATCTCCGGCAACTCGACACCGTTGGTCTGGGAGATATCGAAGACGTAGGCACTGCGGAAGCCCAACAGCATCAGCTCATTCTGTTTAGTGATGTCTTTCTCCGCTTTAATATCTCTCTTACGCCGAACGCCAACGATGGGAGCAAGGATGCGAATGCCCTTGGCTCCGGCATTGACGCTGCGTCCAAGGTTCTTCCAAGTCCAAAATCCAGCAACGCGAGTAGCCGTCGGCATCTGCCGCGCAATCTCCAGCACGTTCCCAAAACTGTATTGGTGAAAGCGGCTCATGGCGGTGAGATAGTTGGTAAGGGCTTCGGAGTGTCCGGCTTCCAACTGCTCAATCAGCAGTTTGATGTTGGCGGTGATGAGTTCCTGTTTGGTGTTGGGCTTGTTGCTGTCGGTGGTGACGATGGTATTCATGGCGTTGGCTCCTTGGGTTTGGCTTTTGCACGTCCGCGTTGAAACGCGGCATGTACATGCCGAACGCCACCTGGCGAAGGCGGGGGTAGCAAACGGAAGGGTCTTCGAGCGGAGCTTTTTGGGGGAACCGCGAGTAGCGTGGGGGAGCCAAAACCCGAAGGGCGAATGGCCTTGCAGAGCGCGGGGGGCAGCGCCCACTAGGAAGGCTTGGTTTCCTTATCGAGTGCGCGTCAGCGCATAGGATTGATAGGAAGGGCGTTGCGGGAGGGAAACTCCCGCAGAGGTGGCAGCGCAGAACGCGAATGCGGTCGCAGCGCGAAGGAGACCTCCTCCGCACAGCATATGCACTCTTAGCGAAGTGCTGGATTGCTCGACTCAATCTATCGTTAGGGCGGCGAATCCTTGAGCGAACGCCATATCCACCCAAGGTACGCAGTAGTTACAGACCGATTCCATGCCCGTAGCTATGCTCCTGCTTCGGTGCGATCTCCTGCTGAGCCGCCTTTGAGGAGGCAATCTCCCGCGCATGGGCGCTCTGGTGGGATACATCGTGGCCGAGAGCAGAAGGAAGTTTCTCGCGGTCATTGGTGAAGAGCTGCGCGTCGTGAGCTCCGCGCGAGAGGGCGACATAAGCCATGCGATTGTTGAGTAAGTCTTTCGCTCCCAACTCCGTGTCCACATGCACCAGAACCCGCTCGGCAGTTTGGCCCTGGATGGAATGGCTGGTCACCGCATAGCCATGATCGAGATGCGGATGCTTGTTCGCATCAATTTTTATCTGACGGCCGTCATCCATCTTCAAGCCGATTTGCTTCTCGACTCCAACCGACATGACTGTCCCTAACTCGCGATTGGCGACGTGCAGTTCATGTGCAGGTGCGGTGAGCTGCACCCGGTCCCCGACAGAGAAGGCTCGCTCTTCTTCACGGTAGACAGACACTCCTTGTTGGCGGCGCGGATCGTAGATGCGCTCCGAGCCATCGGTTCGTTCAACGGTCAGCCGATTGCTCGAAGCATCGACGGCAGATACTCGTGCGTATTCGCCTTTACCTATCCCCGTCTCTTTCGAAGCCCGGCTATAACGCAGGACATCACCGACCTCGTAGCGTGCCGCCCACATACGGTCCGCGCCCGTCAGGTCCTGACGCGGCACAAGCACTCGAACCCTATACTCCTCTTTGCTGACGACTCCTCCTTCTCGCAATTCCGCGCGAATCGCCTGATTAAGTTCAGTGCGTGAGCGGTTGTCCGGCGAAACGGCCAGCGTATTCTCTGGCGACTTCGCATACTCCT
>NZ_LMUT01000015.1:162910-168840 GCF_009765785.1 Granulicella sp. L46 | reverse complement strand
CCCCCCCCCCCCCCCCCCCCCCCCCTAACCCCCCCCCGCCACAATCAACTGCCGCCCAGTAGTAGCCCTCAAAATGGCAGCCACATCCATAGGAAACCCCGCCATGGTCCCCTCAGTATCGACATGCGTATACAAGAACGCCGAGCAGTAATCCTCCAGCCAGGTCACAGCCTCCTCCGGTCCCAGCTCGACGCTCTCCTTCCATCCTCTTACCGCCACCTTCCCCCCCTTAGTGTCGACAGAAAAGCAAAGCGCCTCCTCCCCCAGCGCCCGCTTCAACCCCTCAGCAAACTCCAGCCGAATCACCTTATGCCGTCGCTTGGCTTCTGACCCCTCCGCCTCCGCCCCAAACAGCGACGATCCATAGATCACCCGCCGCGCCCCAGCATCCAGCAACCTCCGCCCATCCTCGGCAGTCCTTAGCCCGCCCCCCACCTGGCAAGGCAGCCGCTTACAAATCATCTCAATCAGCGCCGAGTTCTCTCCCACCCGCATCGCCGCATCCAGGTCAATCAGCTGCACCAGCGGATACCGCCCGAACCGCTCAATCCAATAATCAAAGTCATCAAACGACAGCTTCAGCGTCTCCCCCCGCACCAGCTGCACAATCCGCCCACCCATCAAATCAATCGAAGGAATCAACATCCCTCTATCTTCTCAAATCACCACGCGTCCTTCACACGCCCCTAACTCCCCACCCACCAACGCCCCCCAATTGAAGTGACACACATCACAGCCAACCGTTATCTCCAGCGCCGAGACTCGCTCTGCTGATAGATCCACATCTTCACTGGAGAAGGTAACAATATGTCCACCGCAACCTTAGAAATCCAAGACGTACTCTTCGAGGAGGCCGTCGCCTCCATCCGCAAACATGGCGTTCGCGCCCGTTACGACAACTTCATCGGCGGCAAGTTCGTAGCCCCGATCAAGGGCAAGTACTTCATCGACAAAAGCCCCATCAACGGCGCCCACCTCGCCGAGTTCGCCAAGTCCACCGCAGAAGACGTAGAGCTTGCCCTCGACGCCGCACACGCTGCCAAGGACGCCTGGGCCGCCATCTCCTCCACCGAACGCGCCGCGGTCCTCATCGCCATCGCCGACCGCATGCAGGAGAACCTCGAGCTCCTCGCCAAGGCCGAAACCCTCGACAACGGCAAGCCCATCCGCGAGACCCTCAACGCCGACGTCCCGCTAGCCATCGATCACTTCCGCTACTTCGCCGCCTGCATCCGCGCCGAAGAGGGAACTGCCGGCGAGATCGATAAGGACACCGTCGCCTACCACTTCAAAGAACCCATGGGCGTGGTCGGCCAGATCATCCCCTGGAACTTCCCCTTATTGATGGCAGCATGGAAGATCGCCCCGGCAATCGCCGCAGGCAATTGCACCGTCATCAAGCCGGCCTCCAACACCCCGCTCAGCCTCCTGACCCTCGTCAGCCTCATCGCCGACATCGTGCCCGCTGGCGTCATCAACGTAGTCACCGGCCCCGGCGGCGAGATCGGCAAAGCCCTCGCCGGCAACCCCCGCATCGCCAAAATCTCCTTCACCGGAGAAACCACGACCGGCCGCCTCATCATGCAGTATGCGTCCGAGCCCATCATTCCGCAGACCCTGGAGCTTGGCGGCAAGTCCCCCAACATCTTCATGGCCGACGTCATGGACAAGGATGATGACTTCCTCGACAAGGCCATCGAAGGCTTTGCCCTCTTCGCCTTCAACAAGGGCGAGGTCTGCACCTGCCCCTCGCGTGCCCTCGTGCACGAGTCCATCTTCGACGAGTTCGTCAAACGTGCCGTTGCTCGTGTAGCCAAGATCAAGGTTGGCAATCCGCTCGACCCCACCACCCAGATGGGCCCACAGGCCTCGAAGGATCAGCAGGACAAGATCCTCGAGTACATCGCAATCGGTAAAGCGGAAGGCGCAAAATGCCTCACCGGCGGCGAGCAGCTTCACCTCGAAGGTGATCTCGCCAATGGCTACTACATCCAACCCACCGTCTTCTCCGGCCATAACAAGATGCGCATCTTCCAGGAAGAGATCTTCGGACCAGTCCTCTCGGTCACCAAGTTCAAGACCATCGAAGAAGCGCTCGAAATCGCCAACGACACCCCCTACGGCCTCGGCTCGGGCGTCTGGTCCCGCAACGGCACGGACGCTTATCGTCTCGGCCGCGGCATCAAGGCCGGTCGCGTCTGGACCAACTGCTACCACCTGTATCCCGCGGGCGCTGCCTTCGGTGGTTACAAGGAGTCGGGTTTCGGCCGCGAGACCCACAAGATGATCCTCGATCACTATCGCCAGACCAAGAACCTCCTTGTGAGCTACAGCCCCAAGGCCCTCGGCCTGTTCTAGAAATCGCTACCCCTGGAAACACCAACAGGGAGGCCTGCGGACGTCGATTACGGCGTCCGCAGGTACCCATAAACCCTCGCACGATCCGTGCCGTAACCAACGGCCAAAGGCCCGCTCCATACCAGCGTGGGGCGAAGCCCCACGGTACAGTCGGCCACCCAGGATAAGCGCTGTAAGCGCGACCCATAACGAACACAACGCATCACGAAAGGAATTCAAAATGGCAAAGACAATGAAAGCCGCAGTCGTTCGAGAATTCGGCAAGCCCCTCGTCATCCAGGAGATGCCCATCCCGGAGCCGGGCCCCGAAGAGATCCAGATCAAGATGGAAGCCTGCGGCGTCTGTCATACCGACCTGCACGCTGCAGAAGGTGACTGGCCCATCAAGCCCACACCCCCCTTCATCCCCGGCCACGAAGGCGTAGGTTTCGTCTCCGGCGTCGGCAAGAACGTCAAGACCGTCAAGGAAGGCGATCGCGTAGGCATCGTCTGGCTCTACTCCGCGTGCGGCCAGTGCGTCGACTGCCTCGCCGGTCAAGAGGCCTGCTGCTCCAAGGCTGAGTTCGGTGGCTACACCAAGAACGGTGGCTATGCGGATTACGCCGTGGCCGATCCGAACTACGTAGCTCACCTTCCCAAGAACGTTGGCTTCGTAGAAGTCGCACCGATCGTGTGCGCCGGCGTCACCGTCTACAAGGGCCTCAAGTCCACCAATGCCAAGCCCGGCGACTGGGTCGTCATCTCCGGCATCGGCGGCCTCGGTCACCTGGCCGTCCAATACGCCAAGGCCATGGGCTTCCACGTTGCCGCAGTCGATGTCTCCGATGAGAAGCTCGAGCTCGCTCGTTCGCTCGGCGCCAAGCTCACCGTCAACGCCAAGAAGCAGGATCCAGCAGCCTTCTTCCAGAAGGAAATCGGTGGAGCCAACGCCGTGCTCGTAACAGCGCCCTCCATCCCCGCGTTTACCCAAGCCATCGGCATGGCCCGCCCGCGCGCCACCATCGCGCTCAACGGTCTGCCTCCCGGCTCATTCCCGCTACCTATCTTTGAGGTAGTGCTCAAGGCTCTCACCATTCGCGGCTCCATTGTGGGCACGCGTCTGGATCTGGCCGAGGCACTCTCCTTCGCCGGAGAAGGCATGGTCCACGCCCACGTAGCAGCAGAGAAGATCGAAAACATCAACGACATCTTCGCCCGCATGCACGCCGGCAAAATCGACGGCCGCATCGTCCTCGACATCACCGGCACCCACTCCACG
Source organism: Granulicella sp. L46 (assembly GCF_009765785.1). Lineage (GTDB taxonomy): Bacteria > Acidobacteriota > Terriglobia > Terriglobales > Acidobacteriaceae > Granulicella. The sequence goes on along the minus strand of NZ_LMUT01000015.1, from coordinate 165,224 downwards.
CCGGCCGTCGCCCACGAACGGGAACTCGTCCACGCCTAGGTCTCAACCCCAAAGCTCAACCAACCGAAAGGCCCGGACAAACCTCCGGGCCTTTCCCATTTTTCGGCCTCATGTAAAGCTCGCTTGTCACCCTGTCAAGTTTCCTTGTCAAATGTAAAGCGAGCTTGTCTTTTTACCGTCCGATAAACCGTGCTGTAGACCCCGATTTGCGACACGAAACCCACCTAAAGCAGTCGATTTGAAGCACCAAATTCACAGAAATCCCAGCAAAACCGACTTAATTCACGGTCACCGTAATCGCAGCCGGAGCCGTCACCGAAACACCTCCGCTGGTTCCCATCACGATCACCGTGTAAGTCCCAGCCGTAGTTCCCGCCCTCACTACGTTCGAACAGGGAACCGAATTCGACGAACCACTACACCCACCGATCATCCCCAAACCCAATCCCATCAGCAAGATAAGCACTGCACCCCGCAGCACACGCCGCCGCCGTACCGGCACCAGCAACAACAAAAAACCCGCCAAAGCCAAGCCAGTCCGGTTCGTCGCAGTGTTCGTCAGGCAATTGCTATACGGTCCCGCCGACGTCAGCGAGATGGTAGCCGTCCCCGTCCCCCCAGCCGCAAGATTCAAGCTCCCCGGCGACACGACACATGTCGGCGGCTGTACTGTAACTGGTGACACAGCACAACTTAACCCAACCGTTCCGGCAAACTCATTCACCGAAGCCCCTGTCAGCAACCACGTGCTAGTCGTCGTAGTATTCGCCACCGGCGTCACCAAAAGCGTCGATGGACTAGCCGAAAGAGTGAAACTCCCCGCAGGCCCACTCCCTACACCTGCCGACGCAGCCGCAATGAAATCAGCAACATCCAGCGATCCCAACCCCGTAGCCTGGTCGTATCCCACCCCTACCACGTACCCAGCCAGCCCACCCGTCAGGCTAGACTCGCCCGGCGTGCTGTTGTCACACATAGATGGCGTCGCTGCCAAGCATCCTGTAACCCCTGAACTTGCCACAGTTACATCATGAAACGCCGCGGGCGTCGAAGCCGCCAACCTATACAGCATCGGGTTCAGATTGCCCTGGGCAGCTCCCATCTTCGTATTCAAGAGAGCCGCAATCCCCGCCATCCCCGGCGCAGCCGCGGAAGTCCCACTAAATACAGTAATTTGCGTCCCGCCGGAACTGGAAACGCAGCTTCCACCCCCAGCAGCGAAGCAGCCAAGATAGCCATCATGATCCGCCGCCGCGAACGACACATCCGGGACGTCGCGGAACCCATCCGCCGGCACCCCTAACCCGCTCTGCCAGCTAGGCTTAGCAATATAAGCGCTAACCCCGCCTCCGCCAGCTGCAACTTGGTACACCATCGCGCCACTACTATTGACCTCGGAAGACTCGTTCCAAGCGCCCTCGGGTATGTAAGAAAGCGCTGATGCAAGACCAGCGTTAGCATTACTCGAAGCCCAATAGAGTGAGGGATTTACCTCATCATTAAACTCCGTTCCGCCAACACAAGTAACGTAACCGCTGGAGCAAAGTGCATTGATGCTTGCGATCTGAGGTGTCTCCGCCAAAGTAACAGGCGTAAACGGCGTATCGCAGCCAGCGACGCCTGAATCGTCCGCAGAGACAAACGTAGATATTCCCTCACTTGCGGCTGTTTCAAACTCGGAATTTAGATATTCCGTCTCGGCCGAACCGTTTTCCGCCTCGCAGCTTCCGAACGAGATGGTCATGATTGGATCGCGAAGTGTTTCGATGTTGTAAGCGATCCCGATATCGACACCATCGTCCGTACTCGTATCAGCGCTGATAACCAAATCGGCCTGCGCGCGCGGCGCGGTACCGATCACCCGGTCCACATCAAGCGTTGCTTCACTCGCATATCCGACGTTGGAACCCGTCGCCACCCCCGGATCCTTCCCTGCAAGTACCACATTCGGCTGAACATTCGGAAGTCCAGCCAGGGTTTCGTAACTCGCTATGTCACTCGCTACAACCCGGGACTTCCCAATGATCGCAATATGCTGCGCTTTGGATCCGACCGCCGCACCCTCATTACCTGCAGCGTAGACGCCGGCAATGTCATAGATGACCGAAAAATCGTTCGGTAATACCGCATACGAACCATCCCCCAAGTCCACCTGCGGTCTAATTCCAGCGGTCGGCCATGTGTGCACGGAGAATCTTGACTGCGGATCATATTGCGTCTGCGTAAGTCCATGAACAGATTGAATGACTGGACCCAATGCTGCAGGAATAGAAGGCTCGGACATTGCGGAGAGTCGCTGCCGTCCTTGATAGGC
>NZ_LMUT01000015.1:154576-162747 GCF_009765785.1 Granulicella sp. L46 | reverse complement strand
CCACTGTAAGTCCTTGGCTCGCTAGCCAGGAAGTGACCGCCGCTAAATCATTTGCAGTAGGCCCGTAGAGTTCCCCAACTTGTTGTGGTGTGAGCCAGTGGTGGTATAGCGGTGACATCGGATTCTGCTGGTTTGCCACTAACTGGCTGAAAGCAGATTCGGCGGCAGCTTCACGGCTCAGCAAAACCGAGACATGAAGCAGCTTCGCTAGGTCAACTGGCTGCTCCGCAGTCGGGTTAGGTTCCTTCACCCAGGCCGGTAACTTCTGCGGCAATGCCACTAACCGCCCATAGTCCGCACTCGTTGAAATGCGATCAGCTTGCTTAACTGGTTGCACCCTGGAAATTACGTCGGAGGGTGCTTGAGCTGACAAACCGGACGTGATCACGCCTCCGCCTACCCACGCGATCAAGGCGCAGAGAAGGGTGCAGCGATGACGAATCGCAAAGCGGGAGTGCATCGGGCCTCGAATTTAATCAAAAAAAATGCTGTATTTGCTTCCAAGCGGATTACGGTATCGGGACCCGCTGGGGAAGCCTCAGCATTGAAACTCAAAATGGGAGCTCTAGCTATGATGTCTATTGGAGGCCATTATGTCCAGAACTGAATCCTCGATGGTGGGGTTGGGAACCACCGCTCCTGATTTCCAACTAGTAAACGTGATGACCGGGAACACCATGAATCTCGATGAGGTTCGCGGACCCGGGAAGAAATCGGGTCTACTCATCATGTTTGTCTGCGTCCATTGCCCATACGTCAAGCATGTCGAGGTAGAGTTGGCCCGGATCGGCGTGGATTATTTCGGACAATCCGGTGAAGGACCGATTGCCATCGCTGCAATTCAATCGAATGATGTGGAGCAATATCCTGAAGACGGCCCCGAACCTATGCGCGAACAGGCAAATCGCCTCGGTTGGCGATTTCCTTACCTTCTTGACGCTGCCCAGGACGTTGCCCGTTCTTATGAAGCCGCCTGCACTCCAGATTTTTTCTTATTCGATGCAGAGATGCATTTGGTCTATCGCGGTCAACTCGATTCTAGTCGGCCACGCCGTAAGGATTTTGGTAATGATGAGCCGGTGACTGGCAAAGACCTTCGGGCGGCAATGGATGCGCTCGTTGCTGGAAGACAACCAGACCAGGAACAACGCAGCAGCATTGGATGCAACATTAAATGGCGGGAAGCCTAGGAGCCCAGATGGACGAAATACTACAGCGACTTGAAGAGGGTGTTAGACGCTTTCAAGCCGACGTTTTTCCTCAGCAGGCAGAGATGTTCGCTCAAGCGGTCAGCGAAAAGCAATCGCCGCACACACTATTCATCACCTGCGCCGACTCGCGCATCGACCCTATCGCACTCACCAGCTCTTCGACCGGTGAAATATTTGTTGCTCGCAATATAGGGAACATGGTGCCAGCCTACGGCGAAATGCTCGGTGGCGTCAGTGCGGTCATCGAATTCGCAGTAAGTTCACTCTGCGTGCGGCACATTGTCGTCTGTGGTCACTCGCATTGTGGCGCTATGCAGGGGCTGCTTGATCCGGCGTCTGTCGCAACGATGCCGACCGTTGAGTCCTGGCTGCATAACGCTCATGCTGCGCTGATTGTCGCGGAAACTCTCCATGCAGAGTCACCCAAGGCACAAACGAGCCATCAATTAATCGACATCCTTACAGAGCAAAACGTTCTGCTGCAAATGCAACACCTGAAGACTCATCCATCCGTCGCCGGAGCCATAGCGCGACGACACCTCACAATCTCTGGCTGGATTTACAGCATTGGAACAGGCGAAGTTCGAATCGCATCCGATGGCGAGCAGACCTTCACGCTGATCGGGACAAAATCCCCAATTAGCGTCTGAAGGCCGCTGCCATTTAGACACTAGTGCGTTTGTGCGTCCGAACCGTGTTGCTTCACTAATTTGTTGTAAATGCCGAGCAGCAGAAACGGGGCAACCCACTGTCCCACAAACAACGCCGCATTTGCCTTCTCCTTTTGTGCCAACTGGAGCGTCACTGACGCCGCTATTGAGGCGAGGGCTAAGCCAAGGTAGGCGCTCGATGGTATGGGCGCCGTATACTTCTCGATGGCAGCGGTTACTTGATCTTCCTGGGCATCCCCAGCATGTACGCGATGGTCCGTCATTAGTTGAATCTCCTCGGCAGGTTGCCGTCCCTGTAGAGATGCGCTTTCTTTAGTCCACAGATCCTCTGCCTTTACGAAATTGCGCAGAGCGAAAGATCAGCTGGCATTTTGTTGCTGCCACTTCAGTGGAACAGCTGATTGACAGTGGAACAGCTGATTGACAGTGGAACAGCTGATTGACATTGAGACAGGATGCCGTTAGCGTAAATATCAATGAGCGTTAACTTGCAGCATCTCGGGCATCACCATCATCATGCGCACAGCATGTTGGCGGCTGTATCCGGGGCGGCAAAGTAAGTAACAAACGCACTCCAGGATCTAAGACAAGCCCGCCGACGCGCACATCGCGAGCGGGCTTTTTTGCTGTGTCGCTGCGCCGATCCCCCAACCAGCCGCATCGTGACATGACAAAGAGGAACCAGATGAACTCAGCAGAGATGATATCGATCGATTTCGCAAAAGCCGGAGGCATGGTCGCCGGTATTGTGCAGGACGCTAAGAGCAACGAGGTGCTGATGCTTGGCTTTCTGAACGAAGAGAGCTACCGCAGGACAATCGAAACTGGTTTCGTTACGTTTTGGTCGCGCACCCGTTCCAAACTGTGGATGAAAGGCGAAACGAGTGGCAACCGCTTGCGCATAATCTCTGCGTCCACTGATTGCGACAATGACGCGCTGCTTTTCCGCGTGGAAGTCGAAGGCGACGGTCTGGTGTGCCATGAGGGCACAGTAAGCTGCTTTACCAAGCCGATTCAGACAGGGAGCAAGTAATGGCAGAGAGAAATAAGCTGAAGCTTGGTATTCCGAAGGGAAGCCTGCAGGACGCGACAATTGCCCTCTTCGAGCGCGCAGGCTGGCGAATCTACGCGAACGGCCGAAGCTACTTTCCAACGATCGACGACTCTGAGATAGAGTGCATGCTTGTTCGCGCCCAGGAAATGGCTCGCTATGTTGAGCACGGCGCACTGGATGCGGGTCTCACTGGCAACGATTGGGTACTGGAGAATCAATCCGATGTCGAACGAGTGACCTCACTTACATATTCCAAGCAATCTCGGGTGCCTGTGAAGTGGGTGCTTGCCGTACCGGAAGACTCCTCATTCCAGAAGCCCGAGGACCTCGCCGGCAAGACCATCGCCACAGAACTGGTTGAGTATACGAAGCGCTACTTCGCCGGGAAGAATATTCCCGTCAAAGTCGAATTCAGCTGGGGAGCCACCGAGGTGAAGCCTCCCACGCTCGCCGACGCCATCGTGGAAGTCACCGAGACGGGCAGCTCCTTGCGGGCGAACCGGCTCCGCATTATCGAGACATTGATGGAATCTGAGACCCAGCTCATCGCCAACAAAGGTGCTTGGACGAACGACTGGAAGCGCACCAAGATCGAGACGTTGTCGCTCATGCTGAACGGCGCGATAGACGCTCAGAATCAGGTTGGTCTGATGCTCAATGTGCGGAAGACTGATCTTGATAAGGTTCTCGCTGTTCTCCCTGCGCTGAATTCGCCGACGATCTCCCAGTTGCGCGATGAAGATTGGGTTGCCCTCAACACCATCCTCGAAACTCATCTTGTCCGGGACGTAATTCCAAAGCTAAAGGCCGCTGGCGGAGCGGGAATCGTCGAGTACCCGCTTAGCAAAGTCGTTTTGTAAAAGGGATGCGATGAAGATTTTGAAGACATTTGGTGCGGACGCTTCTGCTGCAGATGCGGTAATCCAGCAGCTTGAGCGGCGTGGCGCCATCAACACCGCGAAGGTCGACACCGTCGTTCGCGACATTCTCTCGGCCGTGCAGAATCGGGGCGATGCGGCCGTGCGCGAGTTTGCCGCTAATTTCGACGGTCTTACGGGCGATCAACCATTCATCGTCAGCCGCGCCGAGATGCAACAGGCCTGGGACGCCATCAGCGAGGAACTCAAGGCTGCTATGCGGCTCGCCCAAGCGAATATACGAAGCTTCGCTGAAAGGCAACTGCCGCGGGCGTGGAGTTTTCGGCCGGTCGAGGGAATGGAGGTTGGCCAGATTGTGCGGCCGCTCGGATCTGTCGGCTGCTATGTGCCGGGAGGGCGCTATCCGCTTCCATCCACCCTGTTGATGACCGTAACGCCCGCGCAGGTTGCAGGAGTCGAACGCATCGTGGTCTGTTCGCCTAAGCCTGCACGCGAAACGATGGCTGCGGCTTATCTATGCGGCGTCACCGAGTTTTACCGCATTGGCGGAGCTCAGGCGATTGCAGCATTAGCCTACGGTACGGAGACAGTGTCTGCGGTCGACAAGATTGTCGGCCCCGGCAATCTCTATGTGACCGCCGCAAAGATGGCTGTCTCTCAGCACACTGGTGTCGACATGCCTGCCGGTCCCACCGAGATTGTCGTAGCGAGCGAAGATGGGGACTCGACTGGCATCGCTGCCGATCTCGTCGCACAGGCGGAGCATGATCCAGAGGCGCTCGCTGTTTTCATTACCAGCAAGCCCGAACTCGCCCTGGAGGTTGTTCTGGAAGTGAAGCGCCAGTCGCAGGGTAATCCCGTTGCACAACAATCGCTTGCCGCCCAAGGAATTGCATTTGTGACGAAAACAGTAGAAGAGGCGCACCTGCTTACGAATCGACTTGCTCCTGAACACCTGACAGTGGATGCGGGAGCGGATCTGCGCTGGGTGAAAAACGCGGGATCCATTTTCATTGGCCACCATACGCCACAGTCGATGGGCGACTACATCAGTGGGCCAAACCATGTCCTTCCAACGGGACGCAACGGACGTGTGCGCGGAGGCCTCAGCGTGCTCGACTTCGTGAAAGTAATTACTGTGCAGCAATACACTCTGGATGCGCTTCGTGAGGTCGGTCCCCATACGATCGCACTTGCGGAAGCAGAGGGTCTGGTCGGCCACGCCGAAAGCGTGCGCGTGAGGATGAGATGAGCACAATTCTGGAGCAGACAATGCTGGTTCAACCGCGTAAGGCCGTACTCGCTATGCCCGAGTATCATCCTCCGCTTGCAGGTCGCGACGCCCTGCGTCTTGATTTCAATGAGAATACCTTTAGCCCTAGTCCCGCTGTCCTGCGGCGATTACAGCAACTTACGGCTGAAGGTTTGACGATCTATCCTGAGCGAGAGCCGGTTGAGCGCATTGTGGCACAGCACTTCGGGCTCGAGCGCGATCAATTGCTTCTAACCAATGGTGTGGACGAGGCTATTCACCTGGTCTCCTGCACGTTCCTCGAGGAAGGCGACGAAGCGCTTATCTGTACCCCGACATTCTTTATGTACGACGTGTCGATCGCCCTGATGACCGCGGGCCTCAAGCGAGTGCAGTCGGATGATTCTCTCTCCTTTCCCTTTGAACGCTTCCTCGCCGCCATCACACCGAAGACGAAGCTGATCATTGTTGCGTCCCCCAACAATCCTACCGGCGCTACAGTCAGCCGAGAGCATCTGCTCGCGATTGCAGCCGCAGCTCCGCAAGCCGTGCTGATGGTCGACGAGGCGTACTTCCACTTCCACGGTGAGACCACTCTCGGCGACGTTGGGACAATCCCCAACCTCATCGTTGCGCGCACATTTTCGAAAGCGTACGGTCTTGCGAATTTGCGTGTAGGAATGCTGGCTGGGGACGCACGGTTGATCAGCTATATTCGCAAGGTCTCTTCACCGTATAACGTGAATGGCGTGGCACTCGCTGTGCTTCCGGATGCGGTGGCTGACGAGGCGTACCTCCAGTGGTATGTGGAGCAGGTCCGAAGTGGCCGCGAAAGAATCTTCGCAGCTTTGGAAGAGCTTGGAGTACGAACATGGCCGAGCGCGGCCAACTTCGTTTTGATGGACATCGGCCCGAGACATAAGGAACTTTGTGCCGAGATGCACAAGCGCGGCGTTCTGTTGCGCGACCGCTCGGCCGACCCAGGTTGTGAAGGTTATGTGCGCATCACCGCCGGTGTGGAGGATCATGTAAACCGCGGTATTGCGGCGTTGCGCGAGTCATTGGCTGCAATCGGTTGGACTCCGGCAGAAGGTAGAGGGCGAGCATGAGCGACATTGCAGAGGAAGTGGGAGTTGCGCCGCAGCCAATAGGACCCGAACGCATCGGAATCGTCGACCGCAACACGACTGAGACGAAGATTTCTCTGCGCCTCAATATCGATGGAAATGGGACTTACGTCGTATCGACGGGGATACGTTTCTTTGATCACATGCTCGAGCTCTTCACGCGTCACGGAGGCTTCGACCTGCAGCTCAAATGCGTTGGCGACCTGGATGTCGACCAGCATCACACGGTTGAAGATGTCGGCATTGCCCTTGGCGAGGCTTTTGCCGAGGCGCTCGGAGATAAGAAGGGTATCTTGCGAGCGGGTTACTTCGTGATGCCAATGGATGAGACCCTTGCGATTGCGGCAGTTGATCTGTCAGGTCGTGTCGCCTACGTGGTCGACGATCAGGTGAATGTTCCTGTGGTGGGCGATCTTCAATCCGAACTGGTCGTTGACTTCTTTGAGGGATTTGCCCGGGGAGCCCGAGCGAACGTTCACGTAAAGATCATGTATGGCCGCAGTAATCATCACAAGATCGAAGCGATATTCAAGGCGTTTGCACGAGCTTTGCGAGGCGCTTGTTCTCGTGACGAGCGTATGCGTGAGCTGTTGCCAAGTACCAAGGGGTTGCTATGAGTATTGAGCTTTCCAAGCATGTCCGCGATGAAGCAATTGCCTCCATCCAGCAATACTTCGAAAGGAATATGCCGGAACCGATTGGGGAGCTCGCGGCCGGTCTGCTGCTGAATTACTTCGTGGAGGAGATCGGTCCGGCGATCTATAACCAGGCGATCTCTGATTCCCAGGTTCGAATGCAGCGGCGGGTGATGGATCTTGAAGGCGAGCTGTACGAAGATCCCTTTCAGTATTGGCATAAAGCCAAGACGAAGCGAAGCAAATGATCGCGGTCATTGACTATAAGGCGGGCAATCTCACCAGCGTGGTCAAGGCGCTTCGGTTTCTTGGTGCGGATGACGTTCTCGTGACGCAGTCTCCTGAGGATGTGCTTCGGGCGGACAAGGTTGTGTTGCCTGGCGTTGGGCATTTCCGGGCTACTGAGTTGCTGCATGAGTTGGGGTTGGATGAGGCTTTGCGCGTGGCGCTGGGTCAAGGTGTTCCGTTTCTGGGGATTTGCGTGGGGTTGCAGTGGCTTTATGAAGGATCGACTGAGTCTCCGGAGACTCAAGGGCTTGGTTGGTTTGGTGGTCAGTGCGAACGGTTTCCGGCGGCGTTTGAGGGCGAGGAGCTGAAGGCTCCACATGTTGGGTGGAATTCGCTGGAGAGGATTCGGCCGGATTCGCGGTTGTTGAAGGGCGTTGAGGCGGGAAGCTTTGTGTATTACACGCACTCGTGGAGAGCGCCTGTTTCTGCAGATACTGCGGCTTCGACGATGTATGGAGGAGCGTTTACTGGGGTTGTTGAGCGGGGGAATGTTATGGGAGTGCAGTTTCATCCGGAGAAGTCGGCTGAGACTGGACTGTTGGTGTTGAGGAACTTCCTGGAGCTGTCGTGCTGACGAAGAGGATTATTGCTTGCCTGGATGTTCGCGGTGGACGCGTGGTGAAAGGCGTGCAGTTTGTGGACATTGTCGATGCTGGCGATCCTGCGGAGTTGGCGCATCGGCATGCTCGCGGAGGAGCGGATGAGATTGTGTTGCTGGATATTACGGCGACGCATGAAGGGCGCGGAACGCTGTTGGAGACGGTGAAACGGACAGCGGAGAGGCTGTTTGTGCCGTTTACGGTTGGAGGCGGAATTCGGTCTGCGGAGGACGCTGCGGCGGTTTTTGATGCTGGAGCGGACAAGGTGAGTATCAACTCGAGTGCGATTGCTCGGCCGGAATTGATTGGGGAGATTGGTGGGAGCTTTGGAGCTCAGGCCGTGATCGTTGCGATCGATGCGCGGCGGGCGCAAAGTGCTGATTCTGTTGGAGATGCTGATGTTTTTGTTTCGGGGGGGAGAAAGCCTACAGGGCTTCGGGTGGTGGAGTGGGCGGT
>NZ_LMUT01000015.1:117297-154436 GCF_009765785.1 Granulicella sp. L46 | reverse complement strand
GGGGGCGGGGGGGGGGGGGGAGATTTTGTTGACCAGTATGGATGCGGATGGGACTCGGGGCGGGTTTGACTGCGAGCTGACTCGGCGGGTGTCCGAGGCGGTGCAGATCCCGGTGATTGCGTCGGGTGGTGCTGGGTCGGCGGCGCACTTTGCCGAGGTGTTCCTGGCGGGTAAGGCGGATGCGGCGCTGGCGGCGAGTATCTTTCACTTTGGGGTGACGGATTCTCGGGCGCTGAAGATTGAGGTGTCGGCAGCGGGTGTTCCGATGCGGATGCCTTGTTGAGGCTGGAGTGAGGGTACCCCCCCACCCCCCTCGGGGGGTACTTTGGCCGTAAAGTAGTCTGCTCAGGCGGGTTAGGCGGCAAAGTATGACATGGTCCGGGGTACTCTTGCCGTAAAGTCTTGCATTCAGGCGGGTTAGGAGGCAAAGTACCCCCTGTCCTGCGCGGATGGTGGGAGAGTTTTGCCTGGTTGGGCGCGGTGGAGTGGGGTGCTTTTCGGGCCTGTTTCTATTATAGGCTTTCGCGTGGGGTAACTATGCCAACTCTATTTGGTTTGGAATGTTTGGTTTAGGTGGTTTGGGGGCTTGACAAGATTTGTCCTACGCGGGTCCTGCGCGGACGGCGGGGGCTTCGCGTGGTTGGCGATTGTGGGGGTGGGGTGGCAGCGAGGAAGGCAATTTTGTCGTTGCGCCTGCGGCTTCACTCCGGCCTGCGGCAGCGAGGTAGTGGCTCCGACGTCTTGTTGACCTAGGCTGTGATGTACCGGGCCGTTGGCCCTTGATCGGCCTCGGTAGCGAGATCACTGGATTGTAACGGTCACGGCGCTGTTCGTCGTTAGCGTGCCCGATGTACCGGTGACGGTGACGGTGTAGGTGCCTGGAGTTGTTCCGGGATTCGGGGGAGTACTTGGGCCACTGGAGCATCCGGACAGGGAAGCGACGAAGGCCAGGAGGAAGAACGAGAGGGCGAGCGCGCCGATTGATTTGCGCCTGCGTTTGAAGGAGATAAAGATCAGCAGACAAGCGAATGTGGCGTCTGCGGTGAGCGAGGGAAACAGTTTTGGTGAATTGAGCGATGCGCTGGAAGCGGCCGACGTGAGCACGGTGAGGGTTGCCGTGCCTGGGTTGGTGCCGGTGATGGCGACGCCGGGGGTTGAGCCAAAGCTGAAGGTTGGGGGATCGACGGCGCCAGCGGGACTTGAAGTGAGGGCGGCGGCCAAGCTGACGCTGCCCGTAAATCCTCCCGCGGGAGTGACGGTGATCGTTGATGTGTTGCTGGTGGTGCTACCGGGACCGGGGATGGTGACGCTGGTGGAGGTGATAGCGAAGCTGGGAGGGATGGCGGTGACGGTGACCGGGGCGGAGGTCGTTGCCTTCGCGTAGTTTGTGTCACCGCTGTAGGTTGCTGTGATGGTTTCGCTTCCTACCGCGAGCGCGCCGGCAGCGATCGTGATGCTGGCAGAGCCGCCAGAGAGTGGTGTTGAGGTTGAGGTGTAGCTGCCGCTGGTGAGGGTGATGGAGCCGGTTGGGGTGGGGTCGTTGGCGGGGCCGCTGATGGCGATGGTTGCGGTGAGAGGCTGGGCTGTCGTGATGGTCGATGCAGAGAGGCTGAGGGTGATGGAGGGGGTGGCTTGTTCAGCGGTGAGCGCGACGAGGTTAGAGGTGCTGGAGGAGTAACTGGAGTTGCCGGGGTACAAGGCCTGGATTTGGTGAGTGCCGGTGCCGATTGGGTCGATGCCGTTGACTACGGCGGTAGTGGTGACGGTTGGCTGGGAAAGGAGGACAGAAGCGATTCCATCATAGGAACCTAGGGGCGTACTTTGCGTTACGGCGACAGCATCGGTCACGCCGTCTCCATTGATGTCTCCGGTAGCGAAGTCGGTAGTGAACTGACCGAGATAGACACTGGCGATCACTGGCTGGAAGGTGCCGTCTCCGTTGCCGAGGAGATAGCTGACGGTGTCGTCGCCGTTATTGGCGGTTGCGAGGTCAGGCTTTCCGTCGCCGTTGAAGTCTCCGTAGGCGATGGCGTAGGGGTTTACGCCGACGGTTGGGCTTGCGGAGGCGGGAGTGAAGGTGCCGTCACCCTTGCCCATAAAGATGCTTATTGTGCCATTGCTGATGGGACCGACGAGGTTTGAGACTGCGAGGTCCAGGATCCCGTCGCCATTGAGGTCTGCGGCGACGGCGGCATTGGCCTCAGGTCCAACGGTCAAGGTGTTGCCAGGCGCCTGATGAAAGGTACCATCGCCGTTACCGAGGTAGATTGCAGCGTCGCTTCCATAGTAGTCGACCGCGGCCAGATCCGTTACGCCATCGCCGTTGAAGTCTCCCGCGGCGAGCCAAGGACCCTGGGCGAGGATTATCCCGGGTAGTTGCTGGAAGGTGCCGTCGCCGTTGCCGAGAAGTACGACAAGGACTCCCCCACCTGGGGGATAGGGTCCGTTGGAGGGCCCGGCCGCCAGATCCGGAATGCCATCGCCGTTGAAGTCTCCCGACACCAAGGAGTTGACCGTTTGGAATGAGTTGCCGACGGTAATGGGATTGCCGGGCGCGGGCGTGAAGGAACCATCGCCATTGCCGAGAAGGATGGTCACGACCCCATCGTAATAACTATTGTTCATGGCCAGATCCAGCTTGCCGTCGTGGTTGAAATCTCCAACGACGAGGTCATGAGGATCGAAGGTTACGCTGACGGGACTTCCTGGAGCAGCAGTGAACGTGCCGTCACCTTTTCCAAGCATGACGGTAAGTGTGTCATCTCCGTAATTGGATACGACGACATCAGGGATGCCGTCTCCATTGAAATCAGCAATCACGTCTGCGTTTGGATCTTCACCGGTGCTGGGGCTGCTAGCGTCCAGAAAGCTAAGACTGCTTACGGGGGGGCCAACGGACTGGGTTGCGAGGACGAAGTTGGAGTTGGTGATATCGAGGAAAGAGACCGTTCCAGTTAGGGCTGGAGTTCCGGCGCCGACTACGGTTGAGGTCAGTGAGTAATTTCCTGCAGCGCCACTGGATGTAAGCGTGGAGGTGGTGGTGTAGGTTCCTGTAACGGTGAGGGTCGAGGTTGCGGAGAAGCTGCTGGCGTAGGCGGTTGCTCCGTTGGGTGTTGCCGCAAAGACGGCTTTGTAACTGTGGGCGCCGATGCCTGGGATGAATTTGTAGACAGCGGTGCCGCCAGGTGTGATCTGAGCGGTGCCGATGAGGTGGATATCGGAGCACAGGGTCGCGCTGGCGTCGCAGAAGGAGACAGAACCTATGGTGATGGGGGTCGTGCCGGCGGTGACCGTCGCGGTCAGGGTAAGAACTGAGCCGGAGGCGATCGTGCCGTTTTGTGCGATTGACCCGCTGCTGGAGGCGAGGGTGAGTGCCGTGGTGGTGATGGTTGAGACTGCCCACGCCGGATGAGCGAGCGAAACGCAGAAGGCACAGACGAAAGCAAAAAGGAGGCGCGACGTGCGAGAGAACCTGACGGTCATATTCCCACTTGATCTCAGCGTGGAACTGGGCATGTTGGCCGAATTCTAAGCTTGTTGGTTTGGTTGATTTGAATTCTTCACGGATGCTAATCGATTCGGTGCGTGTCGTCGAGAATTTATTGCTGACTTGCCGGGAAGTGTCAGCGGTTAAGATGAGGGGGATGGCGGCTCAGAAAAGTGCGAGGGGATTGCCGGGGCGGCGGTTGGCGGAGGCTGGGTGGGCTGGCGGGGAGATGGTCGAGGTGGGGGCGCATGGGCGGCCGCTTTGCCGGTGGTGTCGGATGGAGATTCTGGCTAAGCGGCGGCGGACGTTTTGCTCGGCGTATTGCGTGCACCAGTGGAGGCTGCGGTCCGATCCTGGGTATCTGCGGGACCAGGTGTTTCTGCGGGATAAGGGCGTGTGTGGGTTGTGTGGGACCGATACGGTGGCGGCTTATGCGGAGTTGAAGCGGAGTCGGGGGAAGGTAAGGGGGGAGTTACTGGAGGTTTGGGGGATGCGGTCGGTGGGGGCGAGGCGGTCGTTGTGGGATGCGGACCATGTGCGGGCCGTGGCGGAAGGGGGTGGGGAGTGTGATTTGGATAATCTGCGGACGCTTTGCTTGTGCTGCCATCGGGAGGTTACGGCGGATTTGCGGCGGAGGCTGAAGGGCATCGGGTAGCTGCCAGCAAAGGCAAAGGGCACTTGTGGTTGGGAACCATGGGGCGGCTTGCGGCTGCTGGCTGGGTGGCGGGTCCTTCGGCTTCGCGCTGTGCGGTGCGCTCAGGATGACAGTTCTGGGGCGAAAAGAAATCTGAGGGTAATGGGTGGCGCGTACTTTAAGTGGGTGGAGAATAGACGGTGTGAGGTTGGTGCTATGGGTGTGCGGGCTAAAGCGTTGTTTCTGGATCGGGATGGGGTGATCAATCATGAGGTGGGGTATCTGCATGCCGCGGAGGAGGTGCGGTGGGTGGAGGGAATCTTTGAGTTGTGTCGGGTGGCAGTGGGGCTCGGATACAGGTTGGTGGTGGTGACGAACCAGGCGGGGATTGCGCGGGGACTGTATACGGAGGCGCAGTATGAGGCGCTGATGGAGTGGATGCTGGAGGAGTTTGTGAAGCAGGGTGTGGCGCTGGATGCGGTTTACTTCTGCCCGTTTCATCCTGAGGGGGTGGGGAAGTATAAGCGCGAGCATGAGGATCGGAAGCCGGGAACGGGGATGCTACGGCGGGCGGCGAAGGAGTTGGGCGTGGAGCTTGGGGCGTCGGTAATGGTGGGGGATCGGTGTACGGATATTGCTGCGGCGAATGCGGCGGGATTGCGAACCGCCTTCTTGCTGGAGGGGACGGAGATGGATGGGTGTAAGGGCGAGTACAAGACGGTGAAGACGCTGCACCAGGTGCAGGAGTGGCTGGTGGTGGCCGCGGCGGCTAGTGCGGATGAGGTCGCGCATGGGGATGCGGATGTGGATGGAGCGTTGGACCCGGCTGGGGAGTAAGTTGGAATGATGCAGGGGATGCGAGATTTGCTGCGCGGGTCGCTGGGGAGAAGTTTGCGCGAGCTGCCGGATGAGGATCGGTTGATGGCCGCGTGGCCGGTGGCGTGTGGGAGCGCGCTTGCGGGGCATGCGCAGGTGATGTATCTGGATGCCGAGAATTGGCTGCATGTGAGGGTGGAGGGGGCGCAGTGGATGCAGCAGTTTGTGTCGATGCGGACGGCGCTGGCTAATGATTTGGGGCGGATCGCGGGGGTGAAGCTTGGCGGGATACACTTTAAGGGCAGGGATTAGAGCGTGGAGAGTAGAGCGTAGAGATTATGGGCGAGGAACGTTTGGCGGTGTCGGTGGAGGATGTTCGGCATGTCGCTGATTTGGCGAATTTGGAGCTGACGGCGGAGGAGTTGCCGCGGATGGCGAAGGATTTGAATGCCGTGCTGGGGTATATCGCGCAGATGAATGAGCTGGATACGTCGAGTGTGGAGCCGATGGCGCAGGTGGGGCAGGCGCTGGGGTTGAAGGCTGCGCAGGGAGGCGAGACGCTGCGGGCGGATGTGGTGAAGGATTCGGTGGATCGGGCGCTGGTGATGGCGGAGGCTCCTGAGACGGATGGGAGATTTTTTAAGGTGCCGAAGGTGATTGAGCGATAGGGATTTGGAAGCAGATTCCCAGAGGGAATGACAGAAAGAAATGCAAGAGCAAGTGCAAGGACAAAGGCCAATGCGGGGGTCCTTCACATCGTTCAGGATGACGGCGAGAAACGGGCAACGGCGAGAGCAACTGCAGCGGCAGGGTAAGGAGTAGGGCGTAGGTATGGCAGACGTGGTGCATTCTTCGATTGAGACTATTTCGCTGGCGGAGGCGCGGGCGGGGGTGGTGGAGGGTCGCTTGTCGGCGGCGGCGCTGGCTGAGGAGCACTATAAGCGGATTGCGGCGGTTGATCCGGAGATTCATAGCTTTTTGGCGCTGACGCGGGGGCGGGCGATGGCGCAGGCGGAGAAGGTGGACGCTGCGGTGAAGGCTGGTGACGCAGTGGGGGCGCTGGCTGGGGTGCCGGTGGGGATTAAGGATGTGCTGACCGTGAAGGGTGTCGTGACCACGGCGGGGTCGAAGATTTTGGAGGGGTATCGGCCGCCTTATGACGCTACGGTTGTGCGGAAGTTGGAGGCTGCTGGGGCGGTGGTGCTAGGGAAGTTGAATTGCGATGAGTTTGCGATGGGGTCGTCGAATGAGAACTCGGCTTATGGGCCGGTGAAGAATCCGCGGGCGCTGGATCGGGTGCCGGGAGGGAGCTCGGGTGGGTCGGCGGCGGCGGTGGCGGCGGGGTTGTGCGTGGCTAGCTTGGGGACGGATACGGGCGGCTCGATTCGGCAGCCGGCGGCGTTTTGTGGGGTGGTGGGCGTGCTGCCTACGTATGGGCGCGTGTCGAGATATGGGTTGATTGCGTTTGCTTCTTCGCTGGATCGGGTGGGGCCGTTTGCGCGGTCGGTGGAAGATGCTGCGGTGATGCTGGAAGTGCTGGCGGGGCCCGATGAGATGGATGCTACGTCTTCGCATGCGGCTGTGGGTGGGTATGCCGCGGAGACGAAGAAGGGCGTGGAGGGTTTGAGGATTGGGGTGCCGGAGGAGTACTTCGGCGAAGGGTTGAATGCGGAGATTCGAGCGGCGATTGAGAAGGCGCTGGATGGGTTGCGGGCGGCAGGTTGCTCGATTCATAAGGTGTCGCTACCGCACACGAAGTATGCAGTGCCGACGTATTACGTGATTGCTACGGCGGAGGCTAGCTCGAATCTTTCGCGGTTTGATGGGGTGCGGTTTGGGCTGCGGTCGGAAGATGCTGGGACGCTGGCAGCGATGTTTCGGAACACGCGCGATGAGGGGTTTGGCGCGGAGGTGAAGCGGAGGATTCTGCTGGGGACGTATGTGCTGTCGGCTGGATATTATGACGCGTACTATCGCAAGGCGCAGCAGGTTCGGGCGCTGCTGACTCGGGATTTTGTGCAGGCGTTTGAGAAGGTGGACGCGATTGTTGCGCCCGTGACGCCGACTGCGGCGTTCAAGCTGGGCGAGAAGACGGACGATCCGCTGCAGATGTATTTGGAGGATATTTATTCGGTGGCGGCTTCGCTGGCCGGGATCTGCGGGATGAGCGTGCCTTGTGGTAAGACCGCGGACGGGTTGCCGATTGGGGTGCAGGTGTTGGGGAAGCATTTTGATGAGGCGACGATGTTGCGGGTGGGAGCAGCGGTAGAGGGATTAGGGAACAGGGATTAGTAAGACCAGAGACACAAAGAAGAAGCAGATTCCCAGAGGGAATGACAGAAAGAAAAGCAAAGGCAAGGGCGTGTCGTGGTTGAAAAACCATGCGACGGGCCGCGCTGCGGGCTGTGTGGCGGGTCCTTCGGCTGCGCGCTGCGCCCTTCGCTCAGGATGACAGTGCGTGGGGTAGGGCTAAGCGAAGGGCTCTGTTGCTAGATTCTTTTGCGAAGCCACCAGAGTAGGACAGAGACGGTCAGCCAGGTTGCGCCCGCTAGCGGGAGGATGAGGGCGAGGCTGTGGGTGGGGAGGCCTTTCCAGAGGATCAGGGCGAAGGCGGCGAGGCCTAGCGCGCCGATGGAGGCTCCGGCTGCTTCTACGCTGGCTTCGGCGCGGGCGAAGAGGATGCCGTTGGCGCCGGCTTTGGCTTTGCGCTCGATGGCGTGGGTTTCGGTCATGCTGAGGCCGGGGGCGAAGATGCCGGGGAAGGCGAGGAAGAGGCCTCCGATGATGGGGCCGTAGTGTCCGGCGATGAGGGTCGCGAGCACGGTGACGATGCCGCCGAAGAGGAAGCGGGTGAGGTATTCGGTGGGAGTGCCTTCGCGGAGTTTGGCGACGTTGATTCCGATGAGCATGAGGGTCTCCCTTCGCAGCGGGTTTACTTTCGTAGCCAGACGGCCCAGAGGGTGAAGGCGACTGCGAACCAGATGGGGCTGAGAGCTCCGGCGGCCACAAGCGAGCGGGGGCGATAGCGCATGAGGATGAAGCTGACCGCGCAGGCGTAGACGAAAAAGGCTAGGGCTCCGGCGATCATGGAGCGGGCTTCGAAAGAGACGTAGGTGGTGCCGTGCTGGTGCGCGGTGAGCGAAATGGAGGCGAGGGCGATGGTGGGAGCGGCGGCGAAGATGCCGCCGAGGCTCTTGGGTTTGAAGATGTCCCCGATGATGGAGAAGACGATGACCACTGCGCCGCCGATGAGGAAACGAGCGATGAGGTCGGGGGCGTTGCCGTGCATGGTCACGCCTTCTTTCTGGCCTTTGCTATGAGGTCGAGAGCGGTCTTTTCTCCTTTGACGGCGAGGAGTTTGTACTTCTTGCCCTGGAGCTTGTGGTAGTTGACGAAGAACTCTTCGATCTCTTTGAGGGCCTTCTTGGGGAGGTCTTTGATGGACTTGGTGTTGGCCCACATGTGAGCGGTTTCGGCTACGGCGACGAGGCGATCGTTGCGCGTGATCTTCTTGTTCGCGGTCTGCTCGCCTTCGATGACGCCGATGAGGCGGGCCATGAGGGCGCAGCCGGGGAAGGCGGGTTCGTCCATGAGAACGAGGACGTCGATGGGGTCGCCATCGTCGGCGAGGGTGCGGGGGAGGAAGCCGAAGTCGTAGGGGAAGACCATGCCGGCGGGGAGGGCGGCTTTGAGGACGAAGATTTTTTGTTCGTCGTCGAAGCTGTATTTGTTGCGGCAGCCTTTGGGGGTTTCGATGATGACCTGGAGGAGTTTGTCGCCGGCCTTGGCGGTGCCGGTGGTGCTCTCGGCGGACTTCTCGGTGAAGGGCTTGAGCTTGGTGGGGTCGGCGAGGGAGGTCTTCGGGGGTGGGGGGAACTTGCTCTTTTTGCTCATGATGCTCCTGTGTGAACAGAGTGTTAATCGAGGCGCGGGGTTGCTCGCGACTTTGTGGCAGAGCAACGGCAAGGGCTCTGACGCAAAGGTCGCGAAGGCTTCAACGTTTCGCAAAGGGGATCGTGGGTGGGGATGGATGAGTGGGGTGTGAGAGGCTGAAGAGATGGGACGTGGGCTGCGATCGTTGGTGCTGGGAGTCTGCGTGGTGGGCTGCGTGTCGGGGGCTTGGGGGCAGGCGCCGCCGGTGCAGGTTACGGGATCGCCGCAGGTGCGCAGCACGGATTCGGTTACGGTGAGTGCGGATCGGGGGTTGGTGGGGGTTAGTGATTCAGCTACCAGCGTGGCGGTCGTCTCGCAGCAGCAGATGCAGGCGCAGCCCGGGTTGACGCTGGATGATCGGCTGCATGAGGTGGCGGGGTTTCAGTTGTTTCGGAGGACGAGTTCGTGGACGGCGAATCCTACTACGGAGGGGGTGAGCCTGCGCGGGTTGGGGAGCACGGCGGCTAGTCGAACGCTGCTGGTGAGTGGCCAGGTGCCGCTGAACGATGCGTTTGGAGGATGGGTTCATTGGGATGAGATTCCGTCGCTGGGGATTGAGCAGGTGAATCTGCTGCGAGGTGGGGCGGCGGATTTGTATGGGTCGAGTGCGATTGGGGGCGTGGTGGATGTGGTGCCGGTGATGCCGGTGCAGCGGGGGATGATGGTGAAGGCGGATGTTGGTGGGGCTACGGAGAATACGGTGTATGAGAATGCGTTGGTGTCGGGGGCGATGCGGCGGTTGGCTGTGTTGGCGGCAACTTCGGGGTTGAAGACGGATGGGTATATTCCGACGGCGCCGGAGTTTCGGGGGACGGTGGATGTGCCGGCGAATGTGGATGCGGAGAGTGGGCGGTTGGTGTTGAGTACGGCCGGGACAAAGGAAGTGCGGGGATTCTTGTTGGGGAATGTTTTGAATGAGGCGCGGGGGAATGGGACGCCGCTGCAGACAAATGGGACTCGGCTATGGAGGTATGTGGGTGGGGTGGATGCGGAGGGTGGGTGGGGGAGTGGGGTGGTGCGGGCGTATGGGTCGCGAGAGGCGTTTCGGCAGAGCTTTTCGGCGATTGCGGCGGATCGGGATTCGGAGGTGCTGACGAAGTTGCAGCATGTGCCGGTGGATGAGATGGGTTTGGTGGCGCAGGGGGCGAAGACGGTGGGGACGGTGACGGGGGCGCTGGGGGTGGATGTGCGGGATGTGCGGGCTACGGATAATGAGTCGGCTGTGGTGGGCGGGGAGGTTGCGTCGACTGCTAGTACGAGCGCGCGGCAGAGGGAGACGGGCGGATATGCGGATGCGATCTGGTTGCCGAAGGGGTGGTCGGTGTCGGGGTCGGTGCGGGTGGATTCGTTTCGGACGTTCGATGCGCGAAGGGTGGTGTCGACTAGCGGGGTGGTGACGGTGTTGCCCGAGTTGGATGAGCTGATGGTGAGTCCGCGGCTGGGTGTGGTGAAGACGTTGGGGCATGGATTCTTGCTGACGGGGACGGGGTTTCGGGCGTTTCGCGGGCCGACGATGAATGAGTTGTATCGGACGGGGCAGGTGGGACAGCAGACTACGCTGGCGAATGATGCTCTGCTGGCGGAGCGGGCTACGGGGTTTGAGTTTGGCGGTGAAGTGGGGGGACGCGTGGGGAGGTTGCGGGCTACATATTTTTGGACGGAGGTGAATCGTCCTATATCGGCGGTGGAGTTGAGCCAGACGGCGACGACGCAGTTGTTGCAGCGGCAGAATTTGGGGCAGATTCAGAGTCGGGGCGCGATGGTGGAGGGGCAGACGGCGACATGGCGCGGACTGGATGCGAGCTTTGGGTACCAGCTGGCGGTGGCTACGGTGACGGCGTTCAACTCGAGCAGTCCGGCGCAGGCGAATCTTACGGGTAATTGGATTCCGGAGGTGCCGCGGCAGTCGGTTACAGGAGTGGTGAATTATGTGTGGCCGAAGGTTGCGACGTTTCATGGCTTTGGGAGCTATGAGGGGAAGGCTTTTGATGATGCGGCGAATGAGTATGTGCTGCGGCCGTATGCGCGGGTGGATGTGTCGGCGGAGAGGGAGTTGGGGAAAGGGTTCAGCGTGTATGCGGGGGCACAGAACTTGTTGAATCGGACGATTGATGCGGGACTTACGCCGGTGTTGACGCTGGCGGCTCCGCGACTGGTGCTGGGTGGAGTGCGGTATGCGTGGGGCAGGGATTAGGGAAAAGGGCAATGCTGAGAAGCAGATTCCCAGAGGGAATGACAGAAAGAACGGCAAGTGCAAGGGCCGCGAAAAGTCGTGGGGTGGGGCTGGGTGATCTAACAGTGGGCGACGTGGGGATGGAGGCGTAGTCTAAAGGGCTAACGCGGGAGAATTAATTTGCGGAATGGTTCCCCGATTCGATGCTGGATGCTGATGATCGTGGTTGCGGCGTCGGCGTGCGTGGCGCGGGCGGAGAGTCCAGGGTGTGCGGGGCTTAAGGGGATAGTGCTGCCGGCGAGTTTGATTGGCTTGCCGACTACGGGCGCGGCGGTGAGTTCGGCTAGAGAGCGGCATGAGGGTGGGGTGGCGTACTGCCGGGTGATGGGGAAGATCTATCCGGTGGATCCGCAGGCCGATGATATTCATTTTGAGTTGAACCTGCCGGAGGTGTGGAATGGCAAGGCGCTGCAGTACGGCGGCGGTACGTTCGATGGATACATTGGGAAGTCGGATGGGTTGGGACGGACGGCTGTGGGGCTGAAGAAAGAGGCTACGCCGCTGATGCGGGGGTATGCGACGTTGGGGTCGGATGGGGGACATCACCGCAGTTATTTTCCGCTGCCGGATGCGATCAATGCATTGAATGCGACGTTCGCGCGCAATGCGGAGATGCAGAGAAACTTTGCGGGCGAAGCGGTGAAGAAGCTACATGATGTAGCAGTTGTGTTGATGAAGGCGCGGTATGGGGCGGCGCCGCGGAGGATGTACTTTATTGGCGGGTCGACGGGGGGACGCGAGGCGCTGTGGATGGTGCAACGGTATCCCGCGGACTATGACGGGGTGATGGCGGCGTACGCGGCGTGGGACCAGGCGGAGCTGGATCTGCAATTTGTGCGGACGGCACAGGCACTGTATGCGCCGGGTGGGTTCCTGGGCTATTCGAAGACGCGGATGATTGCGCACAAGGTGGAAGAGCGCTGCGATGCGAAGGATGGGCTGCGGGATGGGATTATCTCTGACCCGGCAGGATGCGATGTGCCGGCGGAGAGTTTGAGGTGTGCGGACGGGAAGCCGCATCACGGCTGTCTGTCGGATGCGCAGCTGCACACGCTGGAGACGTTTGCTACGGAAGAGCGGACGGCGGTGCCTCTGTCGAATGGAGTGGACAGCGTGCCGGGATATAACGTGCTGGCGGGGGCTAGTTTGACACCCTCGGTGGGGCTGCTGCACTTTCCGCTGAAGAATCCGGTGGTGGTGCTGAATAGTTTTGGGTATGTGATTGGCGATGACGTAACTCGGAATTTCCTGATGGGTGGTCAGAATTTTAATTCGCGAACGCTGGATATCAATAGCGACGGCCCGTGGCATGACGAACTGGTGAAGGCGGCAGTGGAGATTGATAGCACGAGCGTGGCGCTGGAACCGTTTGTGGCGCACGGGGGAAAGTTGATTTTGGTGCATGGGACGTCTGATGTGGTGATTCCTACGAACTCGACTGTGGATTATTACGAGAGGGTGGAGGCGCGGATGGGGATCGAGGAAACGAAGAACTTTGCGCGACTCTATTTGGTGCCGGGGATGGGGCATGGGGATGGGCGGTTCGATGGGGGGTTCGATACGGTGGGGACGCTGGATGCCTGGGTGGATGGCGGCGTGGCGCCAGTGAATCTGGTGGTGACTGATAACAACAATGGGAGGACGCGGCCGTTGTGCGAGTGGCCAGCGTGGCCGAAGTATGACGGGGTGGGGAATGTGAAGAGTGCGGCGAGCTTTACGTGCGTGACGGTCCTGCGCGGACGGCGAGAGGCTTTGCGTGGTGGCGCGGAAAACAATATCCAAACAGCCAAGAAATAGCAGTGGGTGCAGCATGGGGCGTTGAACACGGAGTTGCGAAGAAGTTGCGCGCAACACGGTGGCTGGGATTGCGTTTATCTAATTGCACAGCGGATCTCAGGGCAGTGCAGGAGGAACGTCATGAAACTTGCAAACATCACAGCGAAGGTAAGAGGTATGAAGTTCAACGCAGTCAAGGTGCTGGCAGCGGCAACGCTGGCTGGTGGTCTGCTGGTGGCAGCGGCTCCTGCTGCACAGGCGCAACGGGTTGTGGTTGGCTTCCGCGGACCACGGGTTTTCTATGGTGGACCGAGAGTGGTGGTCGCACCTCCAGTGGTTGCGTATGGCGCGCCTTACTATGCGGGACCGGTGTATGGCCCTACGGTTGGCGTCGGGTTCTATGGCCGTGGCGGATGGGATCGTGACCGTCGGTTCGATCATGACCGTGGCGGATGGGGTCGTGGGCGTCGGTAAGGATTGAGAACGAGGTTCGCAGGGCCGCCCTAACCGGGGCGGCCTTGCTGTTTGGTGAGCCGGGGCTAAAGCCGCTTTCCAGGAGGGGGGGATTGAGGGGGCTGAAGCCCCCTGCTAATCCGGTAGAACGGACAAGGGCAAAGATCAATGTGGGGGTCCATCGCTGCGCTCAGGATGACGGCGAAAACAAACAACAGCAACTGCAAAGACAGCAGCAGATTCCCAGAGGGAATGACAGAAAGAAAAGCAAGGGCAACGGCAAACCTGCAGACCGGGGGACTAGAGGGGTTGGTAGTAGAGGGTGGTGGGGTTGGCGCAGGCCAGGCAGAGGCGCTCGCCGTTCTGTTCTACGAAGCGATCGAAGTTGACGCCTTCGCCGCAGCGGGCGCAGGTTACGCGTTCGCCTTTGTAGCCGGGAAATTCGCTGGGGGGTAGGGGGACGCGAACCCATTCGGTGGAGAAGAGTTCTTCGTCGGGTAGCTCGCGGTAGGCTTTCATTTGTTGCGCGTTCTTTTCGAGGTCGGGGTAGAGTTCGCGGGCACGGGACTTGGAGGTTTCGAGGGCTACTACGCGGAGGGCCTTGTAATCGTGCTGGTCGGTGTTGTCGGGGTCGCCGAGTTTTTCGTTGAGGTCGATGAAGGTGGCGGCCATCTTGCCGAAGTCGCGGTGCTTGAGGGCTCGCTTGCCGAGGCGGCAGCCGGTGACGACCGCAATTGCATCGGTTGCGCAGCGGTCGATTTCGATGAAGATGACGAGGCGCTTGCGGTCGGGGTTGGGGGAGCCGTCGGGGAGGGTGCGGGGGCGGGGATCATCGATGCCTAGACGCGCAAGGGCGAGCATGGCCATGCGGACGCCGAGGACCTGGCCGGCGCAGAGATGGCCGTGTGTGATTTCGGCTTCGTGAAGGAGAGAATCTAGTGTGGCGCGCATGATGATTGGATGCTACGCGCTGGAGAATCCAAGTGCATACCTTGGGGCTAAAGCCCCTGACTTCCGAGTTAGCTATGGGACCCGAGGCTGAAGCCTCGGGTCCCTAATTCTTGGCGCGTCTGAGTTTGACCGGGGCAAGAGGCGCAGCAGAATCGGCCGTTAGGCGCGTGGCATCTTATGAGCATGGCTGATAGTGAGTTCGAAGCGGCGCAGTGGTGGCAGACGGGTGTGATTTACCAGGTGTATCCGCGGAGTTTTCAGGATACGAATGGCGATGGCGTTGGGGACTTGAAGGGAATCACGGCGCGGCTGGATTATTTGAAAGGGCTGGGCGTGGATGCGGTGTGGATCTCGCCGATTTTTCCGTCGCCGATGGCGGACTTTGGGTATGACGTTAGCGATTACACGGGCGTCGATCCACTGTTTGGGACGATGAAGGACTTTGATGTGCTGCTGGCTGCGGCGCATGCGAAGGGGTTACGGGTGATTTTGGATTTCGTGCCAAATCATACGTCGGACCAGCATCCGTGGTTTGTGGAGTCGCGCTCTTCGAGGACGAATGCGAAGAGGGATTGGTATTTGTGGCACGATGCGGCGCGCGCGGGCGATAACTGGCAACCGGCGCCGACGCGGTTGCCGAATAACTGGATGTCGCAGTTTGGTGGGCCGGCGTGGACGTGGGATGAGGGGACGCAGCAGTTTTATCTGCACTCGTTTTTGAAGGAGCAGCCGGATTTGAATTGGCGGAATCCGGAGGTGCGCGCGGCGATGTATGCGGCGATGCGGTTCTGGCTGGATAAAGGGGTGGATGGATTTCGGATGGATGTGTTGTGGCTGCTGATTAAGGATATTTATTTTCAGAGCAATCCTCCGAATCCGGAGTACTACGATGCGCAGCATGATGTGAAGCGCGTGCTGCCGGTATTCAATGCGGATCAGCCGGAGACGCTGGAGATTGTGGCGGAGATGCGGGCGTTGATGGCGGCGTATAGGCCGACGATCGGCGACAAGGGAGTGGGGTCGAGCCGGGTGTTGATTGGGGAGATTTATCTTCCGCTGGATCGGCTGGTGAGATATTACGGAGCAGGGCCGCAGTTGAGTGGGGCGGATCTGCCGTTTAATTTTGCGCTGATCCAGACGCGGTGGGCGGCAGATGCGATTGCTGAGGTAATCACGAAGTATGAGGGGTTGTTGCCGGCGGGGGCCTGGCCGAATTATGTGTTGGGGAATCATGATCAGCCGCGGCTGGCGACGCGGATTGGGAAGCAGCAGGCGCGGGCGGCGGCGTTGTTGCTCCTGACGCTGCGGGGAACTCCGACGATGTATTACGGGGATGAGTTGGGGATGGTGGATGCGGTGATTGCGCCGGACCAGGTGCGCGATCCGGCGGAGAAGAATGAACCGGGCAAGGGACGGGGGCGGGATCCGGAGCGGTCGCCGATGGTGTGGGTGAGTGCGCCGAATGCCGGATTCACGATGCCGGATGCGGTGCCGTGGCTGCCACTCGAGGCGGGGTGGGAGACGGAGAATGCGGCGGAGCAGGGGGGGCGGAAGGAATCGATGCTGATGCTTTATCGGAAGCTGCTGGCGCTGCGAAGGCAGCATGACACGCTGCATGCGGGCGGAATTGCGGAGGTGGTGGCGGAGGGTTCGGTGCTGCGGTTTCGGCGAGTGGGGTTGGAGGATGGCGAGAGTACGGATTTTCAGGTGGTGCTGAATTTGGGATCGGAGGTGGCTACGGTGAGTTGTGCGAAGGGAACGGTGGTATTGACTACGCTGCTGGATGGTGCGGGGTCGAGCGTGGAGGGCACGGTTACGGTGGAGGCGGGGGAGGGATTGTTGATTGCTTTGGAGTGATGGATGTTGAGTTGGCCTGATACGATTCCTTTCACTATGGATCGTCGAGATTTATTGAAGGTTTCTCCGTTGGCGGTTGCGTCTGCGGTTGGGTATGTTGCGCGGGCCGAAGTGACGCGGGTTGCAGATGCGAAGGTCTTGTTTGATGTGCGCAGCTATGGGGCTGCGGGGGATGGCAAGACTGTGGATTCGCCGGCTGTCAATCGGGCGATTGAGGCGGTTGCTGCGGCGGGTGGGGGGACGCTGGTGTTTCCGGCGGGGACTTATGTTTGCTTTACGATTCGGTTGAAGAGTGGGGTGGATCTTTGGCTGTCGAATGGGTGCGTAATTTTGGCGGCGGATTCGCCACGGGTCGGTGAGACGACGGGGTATCGCGGGGGAACGTATGATTCTGCGGGGCCGGCGCAGGAGTGGGAGGCTTATCAGGATTATGGGCATAACCATTGGGCGAATTCGCTGTTCTATGCGGACGGACAGCATGACTTTGCGATCTATGGGCGGGGATTGATTTGGGGGAAGGGGTTGAGTAGTGGAGCGAAAGAAATGCGCGATGGGACAGGTGGATTTATTGCGGAGCAGGCGGGCGTGGGGAATAAGACTATCGCGCTGAAGAATTGTCGGAATGTTTTGTTGCGAGATTTCTCGGTGTTGAAGGGTGGGCACTTTGCGCTGCTGGCTACAGGTGTCGAGAACCTGACGATCGATAACGTGTTGGTGGATACGGATCGGGATGGGTTTGATATTGATGGCTGCAGGAATGTGCGGGTGAGTAACTGTACGGTGAACTCGCCTTGGGATGATGCGATCTGTCCGAAGTCTAGCTACGCGCTGGGGGAGCGGCGCGTGACGGAGAATGTCACGATTGCGAATTGTTTCGTTGCGGGGATGTACAAGCTGGGGACCGTGCTCGATGGGACTTGGAAGAAGTATGGGCCGGCTAACAAGGTTTGGGGGAATGGGCGGATCAAGTGTGGGACGGAGTCGAATGGGGGGTTCCGAAATATTGCGATTACGAATTGTGTGTGTGAGGACTCGCGGGGGATTTCGCTGGAGACCAGCGATGGGGCGTACTTCGAAGATGTGGCGATCTCGAATATCACGATGCGGGGGACGCTGGATGCGCCTTTATTTCTGCGGCTGAATGCGCGGAATCGTGGGCCGAAGGAGACGATGCGCGCGGGGACGCTGCGGAGAGTGATGATCTCGAATTTGGTGTCGCATGGTTCGGCTGCGAAGACGGCGTCGATTTTTTCTGGGATTCCGGGGAATGCGATTGAGGATGTGAAGTTGTCGAATTGCTATTTCGGGCATACGGGGGAGTATCCGGCGGAGGCGATGGGGAGAGTGGTGCCGGAGATGGTGGATGGTTATCCCGAGGTGGGGAGGTTTGGGGCTACGCCTTCAAATGGATTTTTTGTGCGGCACTTGGAACGGCTGGAGATGTCGCACGTGGAGATTGCGCCGGAGAGAAAAGATGAGCGGCCGGCGTTCTGGTTGGAGGATGTGGAGCGGGCGGACTTCTTTGCGGTGACGGCGCCGGGGGAGAAGAACTTTGCGCTGCGGGGGGTTAAGGATTTGAGAATTTTGTGGTCGCGGGCGGGGAAGGATATGAGTGTGGCGGCGGTGGAGAGTGAGACGGTTTAGGGGGAGTACCGCGGAAAATAAGCGAACGGCCCGGGCAAAAGCGCCTTCTGTGGGTGGAGATGTTTCAGGGGGCTAAAGCCCCTGCTAATCCGGCAGAGCAAAGGCAAGAACGGGCGCTCGCTGCGCGAGCGACAAGCAGGTTCCTCGCTGCGCTCGGAATGACAGCCAGAAATGCAAGGGCAAAAACAACGGCAAGAGCAAAGACGGAAGCGTATTCCCGAAGGGAATGACAGAAAGAAAGGCAACCGCAAGAGCAAGAACAACTGCAAGAGCGACAAGAGCAAGATCAACTGCAAAGACCAATGCAGGGATCCTTCGCTGCGCTCAGGATGACGGCGAAAACCTTGCAAGAGCAAGATCAGGAACAATAGCAACTACAACTGAAAATGCAACTACACAAGCAGAAGCCCCGGCGGGTGCCGGGGCTTTGTAGTTTGCTTGATGGTTAGAGCTAGGCTTCTTTGTGCTCTGGCTCGGGGGTGGTGGTTGTGGTTGACGGGGTGCCGGGCTTGGCTTCGTTGCCTGGCTTGCGGATGTCGATGCCGCCCTTGAAGAAGGCGCCGTCTTCGATGGAGATGCGGGCGGCGATGACGTCGCCGGTGAGGGAACCTTCGCTGCGGATGTCTACGCGATCGGAGGCCTGGCAGTTGCCGCGGACTTTGCCGAGAACGACGATTTCGCGAGCGCTGATGTTGGCGGCTACCTGGCCGTTGCGGCCGATGGTGACGCGGTTGCCGGGGAGGTTGATGGCGCCTTCGACTTTACCGTCGATGTAGAGGGACTCGGAACCGGAGACCTCGCCTTTGACTACGAGACTCTTGCCGATGGTGGCTTGCTCGCTGTTAGGAATCGCACCTGGGGTGGTGGCGGATGCGCCGGAAGTGAAAGCAGGTGTTGCAGCGGGCGAAGTAGGACGCACCGGCTCTGGAGCCGCGGGCGTATTGCCAGGTTGGTTTGGTTTCCACATAGAGGATCTTATGTTCCTTTCGGCTGTTCCTTCCCCAGGGGGAGGGGTTTGAGGCTGGTAGCTGTTGTTGCGCCAGTGGATTGAGATTCAGGCGTGTGGCACAGCGTTGGCTCCCGCGCTGAGATCACGATACTACTTTGAGCATGGGCTTGTTCTGTGGAGTTCTTTGATGCTGCGCCTTGGAAGTTACCCCCAAAACGCCAGTTTGTGTGGTAGGGCGCAAGTTGGCGTTACTGCTCGGAGTTGTCGTTTTCTTCGATGAGGGAGACGGTGCCGACTACGTCGTAGGTTACAGGGGCGCCGTTGGTAGGTTGGATGGTGGCGCGCATGGGGGTGCGCTGCCATTTGGCGCGGGCGCAGACGGGCCAAGGGGGTGTGAGTTGCGGCCAGGGCGCGATGATTTTCTGGACGACGGCTTTGCGGGCGCCGAGCTCGGCGATGACGGCGACGACTCCACCTTTGGCGGTGGTGGAGATGCCGCAGTAGGCGGCGTAGTTGCGGAACCAGACGACGTCAGAGATGTCGGCGTCGTAGTCGGCGAGGTGGAGCGCGGTGATGTGGCCGCTGATGCGGTCGACCATAAGCCAGGAGGCCGGCTGCCAGGTCCAACGGGGGGACTCGGCGGGGAGCGAGTCGTTGATGTGGAGGGCGCGGCGGACGACGAAGGTGCGGTCGGTGACGTCGTGGACTTCGCCGACGGTCCACTCCTTTTGAATGCCGTCGACGTAGAGGCCACGGATGTGGAGGCTGGTGGCTTCTTCGGATTTGTTGTCGGGGTTAGCTTCGGGCGGGGTGTAGGGGACGCGGCGCGCGGGCCCGAGGGTCACGGTGTGGACCTTGGGGGGCTTGGCGGCGGCGGGGATCGTGAAGGCGAGGATTAGGAGCAGGGGCACTAGAGCCGGGCGGAGGGTCTGCATGCGTGGAAGGCTAGCAGAGGGGTGAGGCAGGTTCAGTGATGGGCGGTACATTGGTTAGGATTGGTGTGGTTGACGGGGAGGGGTTGGCATGGAGATGGCGCGGGTGATTTTGTTTACCAAGAAGATGGAGGCGATGAGTCTGTTTTATGGGGAAGTGCTTGTATTGAAACAGGTTACGGGGGAGAAAGGGTGGAAGGAGTTTGCCGCGGGAGGGGTAAGGATTGCGTTACATTCGGGACCGGCGTCGCCTGGGAAGAAGGGTCCGAAGATCGTCTTTTATGCGAAGGATGTGGCTGCGGTGCGGGAAAGGCTCGTGGGGTTGGGGGCGAAGTTCGGTAAGGTGCGGGTGGGGGAGCAGTTCTGTCTGTGCGATGGGAAGGATCCGGATGGCAATCCCATCCAGTTATCGGACCGATAGAGCTGTGTCGGGTTAGGGGTGGGGGGTTTCAAAAAGCACTGATTTGGGGTAGACTTGCAGATGGTGCGTGTACCTTCCGCCGTCTGCTCTAGTGTGTCTGGCTGAAAGATTGCCGGGCGATGCCAGGGGGGACTATCAGAAGCCCACGAAACAGGTTCAAGGGAAAGCAGATGGAGCTGATCTGCGCCGCGAGGCGTGGACTCTATCGAAGGAGACTGTTTGTCGAAGGAAGATGCAATTGAAGTAATGGCGGTGGTCGTTGAGACGCTGCCAAATGCGTTGTTCAAGGTAGAGCTCGAGAACAAGCACCAGGTCCTGGCGCATGTTTCGGGCAGAATGCGCAAGAACTTCATCCGCATCCTCCCCGGCGATCGAGTTGCTATCGAGCTCAGCCCTTATGACCTAAACCGCGGCCGGATCGTTTATCGGTACAAGTAGTAGCAAGTTGTCGGTTCTCAGATGTCAGTTCTCAGGAACGGCAGATGGTCAACTGAGAACTGAGAACTAACAACAGAGAACTGAGGAATTTCATGAAGGTTCGTGCGTCAGTAAAACCAATTTGCGACAAGTGTAAGGTGATCCACCGCAAGGGGATCGTTCGCGTGATCTGTGAGAACGCGAAGCACAAGCAGCGCCAGGGCTAAAGAAAGACAGCAAGAACTTTTTGCTTTGGTCTTTCTGCAGTTTTAGCAATGCGGCCCCACTGGGCGAGTTCGCCGAAGTCAAGGCGTGCGATGAACCCGGAGGAGACAGCAGTCAGGTCAGCCGCACAACGATCAACCCCGCTTTAGAGCAATGCTCGAAGCCCAACCGAAAGGCACACCATGGCACGTATTGCCGGCGTCGATCTGCCAGGAAACAAGCAGGTACGAATCGCGCTCACTTACATTTACGGCATTGGCGACCCTCGCGCTCTCAAGATTCTTGAGAAGGCGGGGATCGATCCCTTTGTCAAGATGGCTACCCTCGATGAGGACCAGCTCAACAAGATTCGTCAAGTGATTGAAGCAGAGGGCGGCATTGAAGGAGATCTTCGCAAGGAGATTTCGCTGAACATCAAGCGCCTGATCGAGATCCAGTCGTACCGTGGTTTGCGGCATCGCCGCTCGCTGCCGGTTCGTGGACAGCGTACGCACACCAATGCTCGTACCCGCAAAGGTCCTCGCAAGGGAACTGTTGCCGGTAAGAAGAAAGCGACGAAGTAACCCATGGCAAAGTCACAGAATAAGGGTACCGGCGCGAAGGTCGGAAAGAATAAGAAGTTCAAGAAACGCGAACGCAAGAATGTTCCGTTTGGTCTGGTGTTCATCCAGGCTTCGTTCAACAACACGATCGTGACGATTACGGACCAGCAGGGCAACACGCTGAGCTGGAAGAGCTCGGGTTCGCTCGGCTTCCGCGGATCGCGTAAGGGCACGCCGTTCGCGGCGCAGCAGGCAGCGGTGGGTGCGGCTACGGCTGCACGCGACCACGGTCTGCGCTCGGTCGACGTGCGGGTTGCAGGGCCGGGTTCGGGACGTGAGTCCGCGATCCGTGCACTGGCTGCTGCGGGGATTGAGGTTCGCTCGATCCGCGACGTTACGCCGATGCCGCATAACGGCTGCCGTCCGCCGAAGCGCCGTCGCGTTTGATTTTCCCTGGTTGAGGCAGGGCGGCGGTTCGTTCGTTGGCTCTGTCTCAACTTGTTCCTGTAATTGGATCGCGACGAAGCGCAGCCTGCGTGTAAAGCGATCGACAACCGAAGTATGGAGAGATAGAAATGGCACGTTATACAGGACCCGTCTGCCGGCTTTGCCGCAGGGACGGAACCAAGCTGTTCCTCAAGGGCGCGAAGTGTTTTACCGATAAATGCCCCGTCGAGAAGCGCAACTTTCCCCCAGGCCAACACGGCCAGTCCAAGAAGGTGAAGAAGGTTGTGGGCTACGGTCTGCAGCTGCGCGAGAAGCAGAAGGCCAAGCGCATTTACTTCACGCTCGAGACGCAGTTCCGCGCGTATTACGAGAAGGCTGCGAACCGCACCGGCGTTACCGGCGAACTGCTCTTGCAGCAGTTGGAGACGCGGTTGGACAACGTCTGCTATCGGCTGGGATTTGCGATGAGCCGTCGCCAGTCGCGCCAGGTAGTTCGCCACGGGCATGTGCAGGTGAACGGCCGCAAGGTGAACATTCCGAGCTTCCAGTGCAAGGTTGGCGACGTGATCGCGATCCGCGAGGGTTCCAAGCAGCTTGTACTGCTTGAGACAGCCAAGGATTTCATTTCGGGTCAGAGCCGCGTGCAGTGGTTGGAAGTGGCTTCGGACAATTTGTCGGGCAAGGTCATTGCGCTGCCTAAGCGCGAGGACGTGAACCTGCCTGTGAACGAGCAGTTGATCGTCGAACTTTACAGCAAGTAATGGCTTTTAGCCGCTGGCTCCTGGTTTCGGCCGGGAGCCAGCGGCGACGAGCGTTTGGCCTTGGCTGGCAATCGGCAGCTAATGGCTTTTTATTCATAACCGCAGGTCCATCAGCCACGCAGAATGCTTCGCGTGTGCGATGAAGAAAGGATTCCCCATGCTTTGGAGAGGTTTTCAAAAGCCCAAGCGTCTCGCAGTCGACCAAGAGACACTCACGAACATCTATGGCAAGTTTTCCGCGCAGCCTTTTGAGCGCGGCTTCGGTACGACCATCGGTAATGCGTTGCGTCGCACGCTGCTGTCTTCGATTGAAGGCGCGGCTGTAACGGCTGTGCGCATCGAGGGCGTGCTGCACGAGTTTCAATCCATCACGGGCGTGGTGGAAGATGCGACCGACATCATCCTGAACCTAAAGCAGATTCCGTTCAAGCTGAACGGCGAGGGGCCGAAGGCTCTGTATCTGCGTGCGGATGCTGCGGGCGTAATTCTTTCGGGCTCGATCGAAGCTGATTCGGACGTTGAGATTCTGGATCCGAATGTTTACATCTGCACGATCTCCGAGGGCGGACGCATTGACATGGAGATGCGTTTGAAGCGCGGCCGTGGCTACGTTTCGGCCGATAAGAACTTCGATAGCGATCTGGGCATTGGATTTATTCCGGTGGACTCGGTCCACTCGCCGGTGCGCAAGGTGAACTACCTTGTGGAGGCTGCACGTCTGGGCCAGATCACCGATTACGAGAAGCTGACGCTCGAGATCTGGACGAACGGAACGGTTCTTCCTGCGGACGCTTTGGGACTTTCGGCGAAATTGCTCAAGGACCACATGACGATCTTCATCAACTTCGAAGAGGAGTTGGAGGCGGGGTCGGAAGCTTCGCACGATGGGCTGACGATTCGCAACGAGAATCTCAACCGCTCGGTTGAAGAGCTTGAGCTTTCGGTGCGCAGCTACAACTGCTTGAAGAATGCCAACATCGCGACGATCGGCGAGCTGATTCAGAAGACCGAAGCAGAGATGCTGAAGACCAAGAACTTTGGACGCAAGAGCCTGAACGAGATCAAGGAAATTCTTGCGCAGATGGGTCTTTCGCTGGGCATGAAGATTGATGAGCAGGGCAACCCGGTTCCGGGGCCGACGTCGGTACTGCCGGCAGCGACTCTGGCGGCCAGCTATGGCAACTTCGACGATGAGGACGAGGACGAGGAAGAAGATGACCTCGATCTCGCCAGCGAGCCGGAATCGTTCTAATGAAACCCGCGGCGCAGCAGGGTTAACTCTGCTGCGCCGCACTAACTTGTAGCACCCGAGCCGGGCAGAAGTCCGGGTCGAAGGAGATCATCATGCGCCACCGTAATGGCGGATTTAAGCTGGGACGTAATACCAGCCATCGCCGCGCTTTGCTTCGCAACCTCGTTACCTCGATTATTTTGAACGATCGCGTTCACACCACCATTACCAAGGCGAAGGCTTCGAAGCCGATCGTCGAGAAGATGATTACGCTGGGCAAGAACGGCAGCGTTCACTCTCGTCGGCAGGCGTTGGCGTACATGATGACACCGGAGTCGGTGGATCGTTTGTTCAACACCGTGGCGCCGCGTTATGGATCGCGTCCGGGTGGTTACTCGCGCATTGTGCGCACGGGACAGCGGCAGGGCGATGCAGCGGAGATGGCGTACATTGAGCTGCTGGGCGCTGAGCAGGAATTGAGTGAGAAGGCAGGGAAGCGCGCTGAGGCTCGTGCGAAACGTCGTGAGGAGCTGCAGAAGCAGATGGAAGAGAGCGGCCAGGCGGAACCGCCCGCTGAACCTGGAACTGCGGCGTAGGCTTCGGTTGATTTGAGTTCGTTTGAGAGAGGCGCATCCTTCGGGGTGCGCCTCTTTCGTTTGGCGAGCGCCGCATGTGCGTTGAGATAGACTAGCCGGAGTATCTCCCAAGAAAACGGAGTTGTCTCCGGAAGAAGGCGTTCAAACGCATGCCGATTGTTGAACTCGAGAAGATTCGCAAGGTGTATGACACGAAGGTTGCGGTGGAAGGGCTGTCGCTGACCATTGAACCGGGAACGATGTTTGGGCTGCTGGGACCGAATGGGTCGGGGAAGACGAGCACGATTCGGATGATGATCGGGATGACGGTGCCGGACTCTGGGTCGGTGAGTTTGTTTGGGAAGCCGTTTGATCGGAAGGCTCTGCATCGGGTGGGATATCTGCCGGAAGAGCGCGGGCTGTACAAGAAGATGAAGGTGATTGATCAGCTGGTGTTCCTCGGGCAGCTGCATGGGTTGAGCGAGGCGACGGCACGGTCGCGGTCGCTGGCTTGGTGCGAGCGGGTGCAGATTACAGAGGCGATCGAGAAGAAGACCGAGGAGCTTTCCAAGGGCATGCAGCAGAAGATCCAGTTCATTGCGGCGCTGCTGCATGAGCCGGAGTTGATCATTATGGACGAGCCGTTTAGCGGGCTGGATCCGGTGAATGCGGAGCTGCTGCAGGATACGCTGATTGATCTGCGCAAAGAGGGGAAGGCGGTGTTGTTTTCGACGCACCGGATGGACCAGGTGGAGAAGATGTGCGATGCGATTGCGCTGATCTCGCGGGGGAAGCTGGTGCTGTCGGGATCGATGCGCGAGGTGAAGTCGAGCTATCCGCGGAACCGGGTGCATGTGGTGTTCTCAGGCGATGAAACATTCTTGCAGAATGCCGAAGTGGAAGAAGCCAAGAACTATGCGGGGGTTGCGGAATTGAAGCTGCACAGCGAGGCAGGCGCGCAGAAGGTGCTGGCCGAGGCGATGGCGAGGGGCACCGTGATTCATCGCTTCGATGTGAAGGAGCCGACTCTAGAAGAGATCTTTATTGAACGCGTGCGCGCGAGTTTTGGTGACGAGGAAGCTCGAGGTATCGTCGATGCATAATGTCTGGCTGATTGCGAAGCGCGAGTATACGGAGCGGATCAAGACCAAGGGGTTTTTGATTGCGACGATTTTGATTCCGCTGCTGATGGGTGGCGGGCTGTTTGGGGTTGCGACGCTGGCGGCGAAGTCGAAGACGACGTCGCACATTGCTGTGCTGACGTCCCAGTTGCAGCTTGCCGATGATTTGAAGCAAGAGCTTCAGAATGGCAAAGACAGTCAGATGACGGTGGACATTTTGCCGGCAAGGACTTCGCATGCGGTGTTGGACCAGGAGATGGCGAACAAGGAGTTGGACGGCTACCTGGTGATTGTGCCGGCGACTGACGCTGGGCGGCGGCCGACGTTCGATTTTACGCCGCGGTCGACTGCGGACATTGCGACGAGTTCGGCGATTGAAGAGGCGCTGCATCATGTGCTGACGAAGGAGTACCTGGCGCAGAAGGGTGTTTCGGACTCGGAGACGGCCGCGTTGATGGCGCCGGTGACGCTGAATGTTTTGGGGAAGAATGGGGTGCATGGGAACTCGAAGTCGTCGTTCCTGGTGGCGTATGTGCTGTTCTTCCTGATGTACATGGTGGTGTTGCTGTATGGGATGAATGTGGCGCGATCGATTATTGAGGAGAAGACGTCGCGGGTGTTCGAGGTGCTGCTGGCGACGATCAAGCCGGATGAGCTGCTGGCGGGAAAGATTCTTGGCGTGGGTGCGGTAGGGCTGACGCAAGTTGCCATCTGGATGGGGGCCGCGGGGTTGATTGCCGCGCGGTTGGGGGCGACGAGCGGGGTGCAGATCAGCACGCCGCAGGTGGTGTACTTCATCGTGTATTTTGCGCTGGGGTATGCGCTGTACTCGGCGGTAGCGGCGGCGCTGGGAGCGATGACGAACTCGGAGCAAGAGCTGCAGCAACTGAATATGTTTTTGATGATGCCGCTGTTTTTCAGCATGCTGATGCTGATGCCGATTGTGACAAATCCGAACTCGCTGATGTCGCGGATCGTTTCGCAGATTCCGTTTTGTGCGCCGCTGCTGATGGACTTGCGCATCTCGATCTCGATGCCACAGCCGTGGGAGATTGCGCTGTCGATCGGGTTGATATTGATTACGATTTATGCGGTGCTGTGGGTGTCGTCGCGGATCTATCGCGTGGGAATTTTGATGTACGGCAAGAAGCCCAATCTCCCTGAGATTCTTCGCTGGTTGAAGTACAGCTAGAGCACTTGCGCTAGCCACTGGAGAGGCTGGATGGAGATCGATCTCGCAACGGCAGAAGCCCCGAAAGAGGCTGTTCGGTCGCAGGTGTGCGTAGTGGGTGCGGGGATTGCGGGGCTGGTGCTGGCGCGGCGGCTGGCGCTGGCGGGGACCGACGTGGTGGTGCTGGAGGCCGGTGGGCACTCGATTGAGGACAGTGGGCAGAGGCTGTTTGCGCGAGCTGAGCTGAAGGGGCAGGCGCATGTTGGGACTACGGAGGGACGCTTTCGGGTGTTTGGGGGAACGTCGCTTAGGTGGGGTGGGCAGGTGCTTGCTATGGCCGAGGATGGGGCGGAGGCTTGGCCGGTGGGGGCTGAGGAGCTGAAGCCGTTCGTAGCGGAGGCTGAGGGGTTGCTGGAGGTGGGGACGCTGCCGTTCGAGGGGGGTGAATTCTTTGAGGCGATTGGTCAGCCGCTGCCGGCAATGCTTGAGGGGCTCAGCGGGGTGGAGGCGCGGGTGTCGAAGTGGATGGCGTTTCCGCGGAGGAATTTGGCGCCGTCGCTGGGGAAGGATTTGTTGGAGCGGGCGCGCGTGTATCTGCACGCGCAGGTGGTGGAGTTGCTGCTGGCTGCGGAGGGCGGGCGGATAGAGACGGTGGTGGTACGGACTCCAGCGGGGAAGATGGTGCGGTTTGAGGCGGACGAGGTCGTGCTGGCAGCGGGGACTGTGGAGGCTTCGCGGCTGCTGCTGGCTTCCGGTTTGGGGAATGAGCATGATCAGGTGGGGCGAAACTTTCATGACCACGTGACGCTGCCGGCGGCGACGTTGACGGGGGCGGCGCGTGCGCGTGTAGTGCGCGAGTTGAGGCCATGGGTTTTCTTTACGGGTGGGGCGACAGATATGCGCGGAGGGACGTTGCACAGTGTGAAGCTGGAGGCTTCGCAGGAGTTGCGGGAGAGGCTGGGGCTGAATCCTATATTGGCGCATCTTGCCATTGTGGAGCCGGAGGGGTCGGGGATTGCGGTGGTGCGGGAGATGCTGACGTCGTTGCAGCGCGGGGAGTTGGCGAAGGCGCTGACCACGCATGCTCTGAAGATTCCTGGGGCGATGCTGGATGGAGCGCGGCTGGTGCTGGGAGCGAAGCTGCGGGGGAGGCGATTTATTTCGGATGGGGCGGCGGTGAAGCTGCAGTTTAATTTGGCGCAGGATCGGCCGTCTTGCTCTCGGGTGATGTTGGCCGACGGGAGAGGTGACACGGGGATGCCGGAGGTGGTGGTGGACTGGCGCGTGTCGGAGCAGGAGGTTGGAACGATGCGGAAGTATGCGGCACATTTGAAGGAGCAGTTTGAGGCGATGGGACTGACCGGGGTGGAGTGGGCGCCGGGAATATTGGGCGATGGGGCGCTCGAGGGGTTGGAAGATGCGCGGCATGCGATGGGCGGGGCTTGCATGGGGACGGATCCGCGGACGAGCGTGGTGGATGCGGAGATGAAGGTGCACGGGGTGGAGAATCTTTCGATTGCAAGTGCGGCGGTGTTTCCGGATGGAAGTGCGCAGCTGCCGACGTTGACGATGATGGCGTTGGCGTTAAGGCTTGCGGAGCGGTTGGCGGCGGGATTGGCTTAGCCGATAGACTGGAGCTTGTGCCTTCCTTCACGCGTAAAGAGAAGTTGTTGCTGGCTGTGGTGCCTCCGATCATGGCGCTGCTGATCCGTGTTGTGGGGGCGACGCTGCGGTATCGCGATGTGAATACGCCGGGGGTGCCGGTGGGACATACGCTGCCGGGGCCGGTGGTGTTCGCGTTCTGGCATTGCTCGATGCTTACGTGCGCGCATCGGTTTCGGAATTTGGGAATTGCAATTTTGATCTCGCGCTCGTTCGATGGGGAGTTGATTGCAAGGACGGTGGAGCGGCTGGGATTTTTGGCGGTGCGGGGATCGAGTTCGCGGGGCGGTGCTTCGGGATTGAAGGGAATGGCGGACGCGTATGCGGCTGGGCATCGGTGCGCGTTTACGGCGGATGGGCCGAGGGGCCCGGCTCGAGTGTCGAAGGCGGGGCCGGTGCAGCTTGCTGAACTGACGGGGGCGACTTGGATTGGGGCCTATCATGCGGAGGCTTCGCGGGCGTGGTATTTGAAGAGCTGGGACCGGTTTGCGATTCCGAAGCCGTTTGCTACGGTGACGTTTGGGTGGCCGGAGCATGTGCGGCCAGAGTTGGAGCTGGTGCAGAAGGCGCTGGATGAGGCGGTGGCGATGGCGTCGGGAGCGCGAGAGTAGATGCTGGTCTCGGAATTTGGTTATGAGTTGCCGGAAGAGTTGATCGCGCAGCGGCCGCCGGAGGTACGGGGGACGAGCCGGATGATGACGCTCGATCGGCGGACGGGGGCGTTTGCGGATCGGAGATTTGCGGAGCTGCCGTCGTTGCTGCGGGCAGGGGACTTGCTGGTGCTGAATGATTCTCGGGTGATTCCGGCGCGGTTGTATGCACGGCGAGGGGGGCTGGCTACGCAGGAGAAATCGCCGGCGCCAAGTGGGTTGGTGGAGGTGCTGCTGACGGAGAAGCTCGGGGGCGAGAACGAGTGGAGCGCGCTGGTGAAGCCGGCGAAGAAGGCGTCGGTGGGGGAGACGCTGATGTTTGCGGGGGCGGGTTCGGATGAGATTGTGCTGCGGGCTGTGGTGGTGGGGGTGGGGGAGTTTGGGGAGCGAACTTTGAGGTTCGATGCTGTGGAGGATTTTCATGCGGCGCTGGAGCGGATTGGGCATCTGCCGCTGCCTCCTTATATTCATCGGGCAAAAGATGCGCCGGATCGGGCGGAGGATCGGGAGCGGTATCAGACGGTGTATTCACAGCCTCTGGGGGGTGTGGAGGAGCGAGGGTCTTCGGCTGCGCCTACGGCGGGACTGCACTTTACGCCGAAGATACTAGAAGAGCTGCGGGCGAAGGGTGTGGAGATTGCGCGGTTGACGTTGCATGTGGGGCTGGGGACGTTTCAGCCGGTGCGGGCGGAGCGGACTGAAGGGATTCGGCTGCATGCGGAGAGCTATACGATCTCGGCGGACGCGGCGGAGTCGGTGAATCGCGCGCGGAGAGAGGGGCGGCGGATTGTTGCGGCGGGCACGACGACGACGCGAACGCTGGAGCACGTGGCGCGTGAGGCAGAGTCGCGCGGGGCCGGGATTGATGAGGCATTCGAGGCGCATTCGGGGAGCACGAGTTTGTTTCTATCACCGGGTGCGGAGTTTAAGGTGGTGGGTGGGTTGCTGACGAACTTTCATCTGCCGGAGTCGACGCTGTTAATGCTGGTGTCGGCGTTTGCGGGGCGGGAGCAGGTGCTGGCGGCTTATGCGCACGCGGTGGAGGAGCGGTACCGATTCTTTTCTTATGGCGACTGTATGCTGATTCTCTAGACGCTGCGTGCAGCATCCAATCGAAAGAGACTGATGACGACTAAAAACGACAAACCGCCGATTTATCTGCTCGACTCCATGGCCTTTATTTTTCGGGCGTATCACGCGATGCAGCGGTCGCGGCCGATGACCACGCGGACGGGGATTCCCACCGCGGCCACGTATGTGTTTGTGAACATGATCAACAAGCTGCGTGCGGATTTCAAGCCGGAATATCTGGCGGCGGTGTATGACGTGGGGGCGCCGGTGCATCGCAATGAGATGGCTGCGCAGATGAAGGATGTGCAGAAGTTCAACATCAAGACGCAGCAGTTCGAGACGATTGAGTATGGCGGGTATAAGGCGAACCGCGTAGAGACGCCGCCGGATTTGATTCAGCAGCAGCCGTATATTCGGCGGGCGCTGGAGGCGTTTCGGATTCCGATTTTGTACTACGAGGGGTTTGAGGCTGATGACGTAATTGGGACGCTGAGTTGCAAGCTGGCCGCGTTGGGACACAAGGTGTTTGTGGTGTCGAGCGACAAGGACATGATGCAGTTGGTGAATGAGAGTGTGTCAATTCTGAATCCGACGAAGGATAATTTGATTCTCGATCCGGCGGGTGTGGAGAAGGTGTTGGGGGTTCCGCCAAGTCGGGTGATTGATGTGATGGCGCTGCGCGGAGATGCTATTGATAACATCCCGGGTGCGCCGGGGATCGGGGATAAGGGTTCGGTGGAGTTGATCCAGCAGTTCGGTACGGTGGAGGGTGCGCTGGATCGGGCGGATGAGGTGAAGAAGAAAACCTATCGCGAGTCGCTGCAGAATAATCGCGAGAATATTTTGTTGTCGAAGGAGTTGGTGACGATTCATACCAGCGTGCCGATTGAGTTTTCGATTGAGGCGATGCGGACGCAGCCGGTGGATAATGCGGCTTGTCGGGCGCTGTTTACGGAGTTGGAGTTTACGACGCTGTTGAAGGATTTGGCGCCGGACGTGGATGCGGTGGTGACGACGTATAACGTGAAGGCGTCGGCTGACGATTTGAAGAAGCTCCTGAAGGAGGCGCGCGAGGCGGGACACTTGGCGGTGGCGATGGCGGCGAATGCGCAGGCTGTGGCCGAAGAGGTTAGTGCGGAGGCTGAAGCGGAGGTAGAGGTTGAGCCCGAGCCGGCGCAGAATATGTCGTTGTTTGGCGGGGGAGAGGAGGAGGTTGCGGCGAAGACCCCGCTGGTGCCGGTGAGTGGCGATCCGGCTTGCAGGCTGGGGCTGGCGGTTACTGCCGGGCTGTCGATTGAAGCGGGATTGGATACGCCGGGGTTGCGGGAGGCGCTGGAGGATGCTTCGCTGCCGAAGCAGGTGCATGATCTGAAGGCGGTGCTGCGGGCGTTGGAGCCGCATGGTATGAAGCTTGGTGGAGCGGTTACGGATGTGATGCTGGAGAGCTATCTGCTGAATCCTACGCATGCATCGCACACGCTGATTGATATTGCGGCGCGGTCGACTAGCCTGGCATTGCTGCA
The DNA here is from genome assembly GCF_009765785.1 of Granulicella sp. L46. Taxonomy (GTDB): domain Bacteria; phylum Acidobacteriota; class Terriglobia; order Terriglobales; family Acidobacteriaceae; genus Granulicella. The sequence goes on along the minus strand of NZ_LMUT01000015.1, from coordinate 122,954 downwards.
TCAGCCGACGAAAGACAATCCTAACGATCCGAAGAGGCTGGCAGAGGCTGCTGCTGCGGTGGTGCGGTTGGCGAAGACGCTGGCGGAACAGCTGGTGGAGTCGGAGACCGCGCGGCCAAGTGAGATTTTGCCGGACGAGCCGGGGCTTGGCGGCGCGATGACGAAGGAGATGTTGTTCGCCGAGCCGGTGACGAAGGCAGGAAGTAGGAAGCAGGAAGGAGGAAGAAGGAGCGATCGGGAGCTTGATGAAGACTCTACGTTGAGCGAGGTTTATCAAAAGCTGGATTTGCCGTTGGTGTCGGTGTTGTTGCGGATGGAGCAGGCGGGCGTGCGGGTGGATAGCGACGTGCTGCGGGAGATGAGCTCGCGGCTGGCGGTGACGATTGATGATTTAGCCGAGCGGATTTACGCGAGTACGGGGCATCGATTTAATATCAACTCGCCGAAGCAGTTGGGTGATGTGCTGTTCAACAAGATGGATCTGCCGAAGCCGATGAAGTATGGCAAGGGCAAGGTGATTTCTACGGCGCAGGATGTGCTGGAGGATTTGGCGGCGCATCACGAGGTGCCGGCGCTGGTGTTGGAGTATCGGCAGCTGCAGAAGTTGAAGGGGACTTATCTCGACGCGCTACCCGTGTTGGCCGATGCGCAGGGGCGGATCCATACGACGTTCAACCAGGTGGGAACGGCGACGGGAAGGCTGAGCTCGACGAATCCGAATCTGCAGAATATTCCGGTGCGGACGGCGGTGGGACGGGAGATTCGCGCGGCGTTTGTGGCGGGGGCGGGGAACCTGCTGATGTCGGCGGATTATTCGCAGATTGAGTTGCGGCTAATGGCGCACTTCTCGCAGGATCCGCTGCTGCTCGATGCTTACAGGACGGGCAAGGATATTCATACGCTGACTGCGGCGGAGGTCTTCGAGGTGGATGCGGAGACGATGGATAAGGAGACGCGCGCGCGGGCGAAGGCGGTGAACTTCGGGATTGTGTATGGGATCTCGCCGTTTGGATTGGCGGCTCAGTTGGGGATTGAGCAGAAGGTGGCGAAGGAATATATTGCGCGGTATTTTGAGCGGTATAAGGGCGTGGCTGCGTTTATTGAGAAGACTCTGGAGACAGTGCGGCGGGACGGGGCGGTGCGGACGGCGTTTGGAAGGGTGCGGCCGATACCGGATATTCAGTCGCGCAATCCGAATCAGCGCGGGTTTGCGGAGCGGACGGCGGTGAATACTCCGCTGCAGGGAACGGCTGCGGATTTGATCAAGATTGCGATGCTGCGGATTGATGCTGCGATGCGAAAGCGGGGGCTGAAGTCGGTGATGACGCTGCAGGTGCACGACGAGTTGCTGTTTGACGTGGTGCCGGAAGAGGCCGAGGAGATGCAGGAGCTGGTGAAGCGGGAGATGGAGTCGGCTGCGACGTTTAGTGTGCCGATTGTGGCGGACGTGGGGTTGGGTTCGAATTGGAGGGATATTAAGTGATTCGCGGCTAAGATGGTGGCTATGCGAATGGTGTGGGTTGTTGCGGTGATGATGTTGTCGTCGTTGGGGGTGGCGCAGAAGGCTACGCTGCTGTTGTGGCCGAATGGGAATCCTGAGCCGGCTAAGGTCGTGGGGGCGGAGACGGATACGACTACTGTGACGGCTGCGGGAAAATCTGTGCTTCACGTTACGAATGTGAGCCAGCCGAGTTTGACGGTGTATGCGCCGGCGGCGGGGAAGAATACGGCGGCGGCGGCGGTGGTGTTTCCGGGTGGGTCGTATCTGCGGCTGAGTTATACGACGGAAGGGACGGATATTTGTCAGTGGTTGAATTCGATTGGGATGACTTGTGTGCTGGTGAAGTATCGGGTGCCGGAGGATGGGCACTATCCGGCGAATGTGGAGGACCTGGAGGATGCGCAGCAGGCGATGCGGATTACGCGGGCTCATGCTGCGGAGTGGGGGATTGATCCGCATAAGGTTGGGGTGATTGGATTCTCGGCGGGCGCGCATTTGGCGGTGACGCTTAGTACGCATCCGGATTTTCAGGGGGCAAAGGTTGCGGGGTCGACGGCCGATGCCAAGCCTGATTTTCAGATGGTGATTTATCCGGGGTGGCTGACGGATCCGACGGGTGCGGGGAGGGTTGATCCGGTGCTGGCGCCTACGCTGTCGGTGCCGCCTACATTTTTAGTGCAGGCTGAGAATGATTACACAGCGCATGTCGAGAACGTGCTGGTTTATTTTGAGGCGCTGAAGAATGCGAAGGTGCCTGCGGAGCTGCACGTGTATACGCTTGGTGGCCATGGATTTGGGATGGGACAGAAGGAGCTGCCGATCTCGGGGTGGACTGGGCTGGCGGAGGCTTGGTTGAAGACGATTCATGTGCTCGGGCCCGCGGGTGCGGTGGGAATGCCGTAGCCGTGAGAATTGTCGCTAGACGCCTAGTTCGGAGCGGATGGCGTTGGCTATGGTGGTGGCGTGGTGGTGCATGGCTTCGGCGCTTTCGGCTTCGATCATTACGCGGGCGAGGGCTTCGGTGCCGGAGTAGCGGATGACTACGCGGCCGGTGGTGGAGAGGTCGGCTTCGGCGGCGGCGATGGCGGCGACGATGGTTGGGAAGGTGTTGAGAGGGAGCTTTTCGCGGACCTTTACGTTGAGGATGATCTGCGGGTAGTTGGTTAGGTCGGCGATGAGTTGGCCGAGGGGTTTGTGGCTGCGGTGGACGAGATCCAGGACTAGAAGCGCGGTTAGGAGGCCGTCACCGGTGGTGGCGCGGGCGGGGAAGAGAATGTGGCCGGACTGTTCGCCGCCTAGCGAGGCGCCGGAGTTGCGCATCTCTTCGAGGACGTATTTGTCGCCGACGGGGGCGCGGAGCATGCGGATGCCGGAGCGGGCGAAGGCGGCTTCGAGGCCCATGTTGGACATGGTGGTGGCGACGACGAGGTTGTTGGCCAGCTCGCCGCGGGCCTGGAGGTCGCGGGCGCAGGCTAGCATGATGGCGTCGCCGTTGACGACGTTGCCGTTCTCATCGGCGAAGAGGGCGCGGTCGGCGTCGCCGTCGAAGGTGATGCCCATGGAGGCGCTGGAGACTTTGACTTGAGCGGCGACGATTTCGGGGTGGAGGGCGCCGCAATGTTCGTTGATGTTGCGGCCGTCGGGTGAGGCGTGAGTTACGTCGACGGTGCCGTGGAGTGACTCGAATAGCTGGGGTGCGACGGAGCTGGCGGCGCCGTTAGCGCAGTCGAGGACGATGTGGCGATTGTCGAGGGAGATGCCGGGGACGGCGGTGAGGAGGAAGCGGATGTAGTCGGCGCGGTAGGACTCGTTGACCTCGGGGACGGCGGGGTTTTCGGGGACGGTTGGGTTGGTGGCCAGGACTTTCGTGATTTCGGATTCAATGCCGAGTTCGACTTCGTCGGGGAGTTTGTAGCCATCGTGGGCGAAGATCTTGATGCCGTTGTCCTGCCAGGGATTGTGGCTGGCGGAGATGACGACGCCCGCGGAGAAGCCATGCTTGCGGGCGAGGAAGGCGATGGCGGGCGTGGTGAGGACGCCCGCGGAGGCGAGGTCGGCACCGGCGGCGCGGAGGCCGGCGGTGAGGGTGGCGGCGATCCAGGGGCAGCTCTCGCGGGTGTCCATGCCCATGACGATGCGGACGGGATGGTGGGCTTCGGCGAGCTTGGTGGCCAGGGCTACGCCAACTGCGTAGATGGTGCGCTTGTCCAGGGGGGCTTCGCCCGCGACCGCTCGTATTCCGTCCGTTCCAAACAACTTCCGCATGCTGGTCCTTGAGGCGCTTGATGCTCCAACTCATGATGCTAGTGGATGAGCGCGGTAAGGGCTAGTGCCGGCGGTGGCGATTGTGGCGGATGGGGGTGCCACCTACCCCCCTCCCCCTGCTTTCACTTTTCGTGTAGTGAAGTCGTTTGGAATGTGCAGGTTGGCTAGTGAGCACTGCTTTCAAACGGTTCATTCTAAAAGGGTTACGGGTATCTATTTGCTTCTATTGGAGTTAGAGGCTTAAATGTGAAAGCTGCAGCGGCGGTTGCCGGTGCAGCGTTCTGGAATTTCGACTCTACTTCAAGTGTATCAAGTTGGGTAGGGTAACTATGCCAGGTTTTTGAAAGATTTATCGCCAGTGTTGACAGGGGTTTTGGTGGTTTTGGGCGTTCGCGGGGGCTTGACAGGGTCCTGCGCGGACGGCGAGGGGCTTCGCGTGGCGCAATGGCTTGTGGGGGTGCGAAGGAAGGCAATTTTGTCGTTTCGCCTGCGGCTTCACTCCGGCCTGCGGCAGCGAGGAAGGGCCTTCGGCCGAATGTTGTGAGACCCAAGGCTGAAGCCTTGGGGTACCTAGAGGCTCGTTCAAGGAAGCTGCAGCTGGGGTGACTAGAGGCTCGTTCAATGAGGCTGAAGCTGTGGCGCCTAGAGGCTCGTTCAATGAAGCTGCAGCTGGGGTGCCTAGAGGCTCGTTCAATGAGGCTGAAGCTGTGGCGCCTAGAGGCTCGTTCAATGAAGCTGCGGCCGTGGGTACCTTATAGGCTCGTTCAATGAGGCTGAAGCTGTGGTGCCTAGAGGCTCGTTCAATGAAGCTGCAGCTGGGGTGCCTAGAGGCTCGTTCAATGAAGCTGCAGCTGGGGTGCCTAGAGGCTCGTTCAATGAGGCTGAAGCTGTGGTGCCTAGAGGCTCGTTCAATGAAGCTGCGGCCGTGGGTACCTTATAGGCTCGCTCCATGAGGTTGAAACCTCCGGATACCTAATAGCCGACCAAGGGGCTGGCTTCGCGAGCGGTGCTATGTCCATCGTGAACGGGCCTGGCATGGGGGTTTGTTGAGCGGGGGTGTCTCTGCAAATCCTGCGCAGGAGCAGTCTCCCGGGTGATTTGCAACCTAGAATCTTTTTATTAGAAGCCCGTAGGAGATGAACAAGACCCTGCGCTCCTTTCTGCGAGCGCTTTGGCGAGGTGGACATGAAGATGTTTTCTTTTGTGGCGCGACTGTTGAGGATAATTAGTTTCGTTCTGCTTGGTTGCGGGTCCCTGGCCTGCGGGTCCCGGGTGGTTGAGGCGCAGAGCGTGAAGCCGTATACGTATGTTCGCGTAGGGAGTCCGGCGGATGCGGTGGCGAAGACGCAGGCGGGGTTTGCGCTGATGGGCGGCGGGACAGATTTGGATGAGGCGTTCAAGTGGATGTGCGCACACTCCGGGGGTGGGGATTTTCTTATTTTGCGCAGCCATGGGGGTGACGATTACAACCCTTATGTGCAGGGGCTTTGCCGGATGAATTCCGTGGCGACGCTGGTGATTCCGTCGCGGGCGGCGGCAGCGGATGCGAAGGTTGCAGAGATTATTGGAAAGGCGGAGGCGGTCTTTATTGCGGGTGGGGACCAGGCTGAGTACATCAACTTCTGGAAGGGGACGCCGGTGGAAGATGCGGTGAATGCGGCGATACGGCGCGGGGTTCCGGTGGGTGGGACGAGTGCGGGGCTGGCGGTGCAGGGGGAGTTCATTTACTCGGCACAGAATGATGGGAAGGATGAGGAGAATTTGAGCTCGAAGGCGGCGCTGGCGGATCCGTTTCAGCACCAGGTGGTGGTGGTGCGTGGGTTTCTGGATGATCCGTTGCTGGCGGATACGATTACGGACTCGCACTTTGTGAAGCGGGACCGGATGGGGC
>NZ_LMUT01000015.1:111199-117104 GCF_009765785.1 Granulicella sp. L46 | reverse complement strand
CGGTGGTTGGGAAGGGGGCGGCTTATTTCCTGCGGGCGGGTGGGAAGCCGGCGCGGGTGAAGACGGGGGAGGCGTTGGAGTTTGGGCCGGTGGATGCGGTGAAAGTTGTGGCGGGTGGGCGGTTCGATGTGAAGGGATGGACGGGGGATTCGGCGCCGTATGCGTACACGGTGGTGGGTGGGGTGGTGCGGTCATCGCGTGTGGGTGGCGGGATTTATTGAAGCCGCTATTGTTTCAAGCGCGGGGTTGTCATGAGAAGAGAGCATACCCTCGGGGCTAAAGCCCGTCCTCTGTTAGCCGCGGAAGGCCAAGGCTGAAGCCTTGGCGTACCTAGAAGCAATCGCTGCGGGGCGTCGCGAAGCTAATCGGTGGAGGTTACTTTGGCGCGGAGGCGGCCTTTGGCTAGCTGGGCGGTGATGGCGGTACCGGCAGGGGCTTGGGTGGCGTTGCGGAGGAGGGTGCCGTCGGGTGCGTAGACGAGGGCGTAGCCGCGCTCGAGGACGCGGAGGGGGCTGAGAGCTTCGAGGCGCGAGGTGGCGCGGTTGAGGCGGGTGTGGGCTTGCTGGAGGGGGATGGTGCGGGTCGCGCGGAGGCGTTGGGTGAGGGATTGGAAGCGATGACGGTCGTTGGCTAGGCGGAGGGTCGCGTCCTGGCGGCGGAGGCGGGTCTCGAGTTGGGCGAGGCGCTGATGTTGGCGGTTGAGGGTTCGGTTGAGGGAGGTTTCGGCGCGGTCGGTGAGGTCGTCTAGATGCTGGGCGCGGCGCTCGAAGGTGGTGCGGGCGCGGCGAAGGATCGCGTCGGCGTTAAGGGCTGAGAGACGCTGACGGAGGCGAAGAAGGTTGTAACGGTTTGCGCGGGTGAGGCGTGACTGCAGGCGGGCGAGGCGATCCGCTATGCCATGCTGGGAGGCGGTGAGGAGCTCGGCGGCTGCGGAAGGGGTGGGGGCGTGGAGGTCGGCTGCTGCGTCGGCGATGGTGGTGTCGGTGGCGTGGCCGATGCCGGTGATGACTGGGACGGAGCAGGCGGCGATGGCGCGGGCTACGATCTCGGCGTCGAAGCCGTGGAGGTCCTCCCAGGAGCCGCCACCACGGGCTACGAGGACTACGTCGGCGTGGTTGGGGCGGGCGGAAAACCAGTTGATGCCGGCGGCGATTTCGGCGGGGCAGTTGGGGCCTTGCACGGCGGCGGGATAGATGAGGAGATTGACGGCGGCGTGGCGACGTCGGCAGACCTTGACGATGTCGCGGAGGGCGGCACCTTGGAGGCTGGTGACGACTCCTATGCAGTGGGGGAAGGGTGGGAGAGGGCGCTGGTTGTCGAAGAGGCCTTCGCGGCGGAGGCGCTCTTTGAGGGCCTGGGTGGCGGCTAGAAGGGCGCCGAGGCCGGTTTGTTGCATGGTTTCGGCGACTAGCTGGAGTTGGCCGCGGGATTCGTAGATGGAGAGCGAGCCGGAGATGCGGACGGCGTCGCCATCCTTGGGGCGGAAGCGGAGGAGGGTGGCCTGGCGGCGGAAGAGGACGATGGAGAGTTGCGCTTCCGCGTCCTTGAGGGTGAAGTAGCAGTGGCCGCTGGCTGCGGGACGCCAGTTGGAGATTTCGCCTTCGACGGTGACGTGGCCGTGGGTGCGCTCGACGAGGTTGCGGATGTGGCGGACGAGCTCGCCTACGGTGAACACGTCCTGCGCGGCTTCTGCGCGGAGGGCGGGCGTGTCCTCCGCGGATCGCGAGAGTTTGGATGGCGGCGGGGTAGAGAGGGAGCGGGATTGTTCCGCGAGGATGTCGGCGGCGGTGACGTCCGGGACGGTATCGAATAGGGAGGGCGACGACGGAGGCTCGGGGCGCGTGGCAGGTTTGCGGGAGCGGGTGCGGCGGAGGTCAGCGAGGCTGGGGATGTCGTCAGGCATCGTAAAACGAGTTTACGACGGTGCCGGATGAACGGCGAGTGTGGAGGGAGCGGCGAGAACGGCGCTTGCTGGTCAAGTGAGAAGGAGGTTTCTCCCCTTCGGCTACGCTCAGGGTCGGAATGACAGCCAGAAAGGCAAGAGCAACTTTGCTATCCAACTTCCTGAGCGCCGTACTTAGGCGGTTTGGAGGAGGGTCTGGGCTTCGTGGAGGAGGAGTTCGGGGCGGCAGGGCTTGGTGAGGAGCTTGAGGGGGCGGCGGGTGCGCGAGATGTGTTGCTCGACCTTGATCGCGTTGCTGGCGTACGCGGTGAGCATGAGCAGTTTGCAGTCGGGCATCACGTGATGGAGCGCCTCGGCGAGCTGGAGGCCGCTTTGCTCGGGCATGGAGATGTCGCAGAGGAGGAGGCTGGGAGCAAAGGTTCGCGCCCGGGCCAGGCCATCGGCCGCAGAGTAGACGGCTTCTGACTCATAGCCGTTGGCTTTGAAGACGAGCTTAAGAGTGTCGGCTACCAGGTGGTCATCGTCGACGACCAATACACGCTGTTTCATGAGACACCTCGGGCCCTGCTGCGTTGAGGGAATCTGGTTGTTGTGGCGTGAAGGAGAGGACACTGAGGGAGAGACGCAGCGTCAGCAATTTCTATAAATGTTAGACCTTCGTCGATGGAAAAAGCTATAGGCAGAGGCCGATTTTTTCGGAGGATTCATCTTTTATGCTCGAGACGCGGTAGAGTCTTTGACATGCATGTCTTAGCTGTCATCTTCGGCTGTTTTTTGCTGGCGGGGGTGTTGCTGGATGCGTTTCAGACGATTATTCTGCCGCGCCGGCCGGTGGGACGATTTCGGATCACGCGGTTATTCTTCCTGGTGACATGGGGACCGTGGCGGTGGCTGGCAGGACACTGGCCGGCGAAGCGCAGCCGGGAACAGATGTACAGCTTCTATGGGCCCTCGACACTGTTGTTGCTGTTCGGCCTGTGGGCGACGCTGCTGATGTCGGCGTATGCGCTGATCTACTTTGGCATGCATATGCCGTTCAACGATCCGATGCATCCGCTCACGATATGGCAACGGCTGGAGAGCTGTTTCTATGTAAGCGGGACAACGATATTTACGCTGGGGCTGGGAGATGAAATCCCTGCGACCCATGCGGCGCGGATGCTGATCGTGGCAGAGGCGGGAACGGGGCTGGGGTTTGTGGCGCTGGTGATTGGGTATGTGCCGGTGCTGTATACGGCGTTCTCGGCGCGCGAGATCCAGGTGGCGCTGCTGGATGCGCGGGCGGGGTCTCCACCGACGGCGGGGGAGTTGTTGTTTCGGCACAACTTCAATGGCGGGCACCACGCGCTGACGGCGCTGTTAGCGGAGTGGGAGAAGTGGTGTGCGCAGATGCTGGAGACGCATATCTCGTATCCGATTCTTTGCTACTACCGGTCGCAGCACGACAACCAGAGCTGGCTGGCGGCGCTGACCGCGGTGCTGGATACGTGCGCGCTGCTGATTACGACGATTGAGGGGCCGAGCACGCGACAGGCGCAGCTGACGTTTGCTATTGGGCGGCATACGCTGGTGGATTTGGGGCACGTGTTTCGGCTGGAGAAAGAGGGGCAGCGATTGAGCGGGGAAGGTCCGCAGCGGCTGGGGGACGATGAGTTTGCGAGGCTGTGCGACTTGCTGGCGCAGGCTGGGTTTTCTCTATGCGGCGACTGGGGAGCGAGAGAGCGGCTGAACGCGATTCGTTTGTTGTATGAGCCGCACTCGAGTGCGCTGGCGAGCTTTCTAAGGTTGCAGCTGCCGACGTGGGCTCCACCAGTGAAGGACGAGACGAAGCGGAAGGATCAATGGTCGACGGTGGCGGAGTTGCGATCGCCGAGCGCGATTGCGGATCGGTTGACGGCGCATGTGAGTCGGCAGTCTACGGCGACGCATTTTGACGATCAGAGATAGGGCGAGGGCTGGCGCGAGGGCAGAAGGAGATTCCCTCGGGGAATGACAGAAAGGGCAGGAACGGGAGGAAGCAGGTTCGCTCGCTGCGCTCGGAATGACAGTTTCCTTCGGAAATTGTCAAAGAAAGGCAAAGGCAAGGGCAACGGCGAAGGCAAAGGAAAATACCAGGGTCGCATAGGATGCGAGCCTGGCATTTGTTTTGCGAAGAGGTGAAGTTTGGTTACCGAGGGATTCCAGCTCCGGCGGCGGGGGTGGGGTTTAGCTTCTGGGTGGCGATCTCGGCGGCTGCGCCTGGCTTGCCGGTGGAATCCTTACTCTTATCTTTTAGCAGGGCGAGGATCTGGCGGGCCTGGTCTGTCTTGCCTTGGGCCTGGTAGAGCTCTGCTAGCTGGAGCTGGGCGAGGTCGGCAGGAACGGTGCTGGACTTGCCTTTGCTGAGTTCGTTGTAGATGTCGATGGCCTTGGCGTCCTGACCGGTCTGCTGATAGATGTCGGCGAGGGCATCCTTGCCGAGGGCAGAGAGGCCGCTATCCCAGCTGGAGGCGACCTTTTCAAGTGCCTGCTGCGCTGGGCCGGTCTGGCCCTGGTCCACGTAGGTGAGGCCGACGAAGTACTGAGCGAGGCGGCCCGAGGTGGTGAGGCCGTATTGGCTGGCTACCTGCTGGAATAGGGCGTTCGCAGCGGCGGCGCGGGACTTGGCATCGGGGTAGGTCTTGACGCCGGGGGCGGGCGGTTCGCCGGAAGCGGAGAGAGGAGCCTGGTAGACCTCCATGGCCTGGCCGAAGGCGGTCGAGGCGGCGGAGGATCGGCTTTGATAGAACGAATAGCCCGCGACGATGGCAATGATGGCTACGACGGCGATGACGGCACCGATGATCGCCTTCTGGCGATGCTCTTCTGTCCAATGGACGCCGGCTTCGGTGAGGGCTACAAACTGGTCCTGCTTTTTCAACTGACGCTTAGTTGCGTTATCCACGAACGATCCGTCCTTCAGAACTACAAATAGATTGCCGGGCCCACCGCCCGCGCATCGTCTCAGTTTAGCAGGGAACGGCGCGCGGGGGCAGCTGGGCGAGGGATTTGGGGGCTGGGCGTGGGTTGACTGGGGGAGGTTCGATTATTGGGGACAGTTCTTGCAGAGAGTGCTTGCCAATCGTATTTGGATGGGCATAGTATCTGCGTCGGATCAATCCAAGCTGCACTGATTTTGAAGCACTGCCAGCGGGCTTGATCGCACGTCCAGAATTGTACTGTTCATCAAGAAGCAGACAAGAAATTCGCAGGAATCGGCACATTTGTAGAGAAGCTGACCGGCGGATGCACGAAGACTCAGGAGCGTCAAAACGTCATGGCTTGGTACGCATACTGCATCACCGAACGTAGTGCATTTTCTGAACTCGGTCGACATAGAAGGCCGATGCCACTTACAGGGGTCACCGGACTTTTCGGAAATCAAGCCTTTCTCTTTCCCGCAGCCGATCTGGCTGTGGTGGTGTCAGAACATCTACCTGAAGACGCAGCGAAGTTAGTCACCGTGGAGGGTCAGTCCGCGGCGCGGGAGCATGCTCGAGTGATTTCGGGCTGCTTTGCGAAGTCGACGGTGCTGCCGTTCCGATTCGGCACGACGTTTGAGGACGATGAGGCGCTGCGGCGGTCGGTTCGGTCGAACCAGCGGCACTTTATGGCCAACGTCGAGCGGCTGCGCGGTATGGCGGAGATGCACCTGAAGGTCGTGGTGGATGATATCTGCCCGGAGACCAAAGGTGCGGGGCGCACGTTTCAGGCGGCGGGGCAGGAGTATTTGTCGCACTTGCGGGAGTCGGCCAGCCGGCAGCGGGAGCGGCAGTCGCGGGCGCGGGCACTTTCGTTGCAGATGCATCGGATGTTCCTGCCAGTGGCCGAGGAAGTGACCTGCAAGCGGATGGAGTCTGGCAAGATGTTGCTCGATATCGCTCACCTGGTGGAGAAGAAGACCGTGGAGCGGTATCAGAACAAGTACAGCTCGGCGACGCTGGAGCTGAAGGACTGCGCGATGCAGTTGTCAGGGCCGTGGCC
>NZ_LMUT01000015.1:105958-111144 GCF_009765785.1 Granulicella sp. L46 | reverse complement strand
GGGGGCTAACTAGTTACTGGCGGCGCCTCGAGGGGCTTGCCCCAGTCGTTGCTCAGATCGGTCCAATCTGGATTGTTTGCAATGATGAGGGCGATTTTCTTGCTGCGTCGCCAGCCTTTGAGTTCCTTCTCGCGGGCGATTCCACGCGTGATTAAGCCGAAGCGCTCGAAGTAGACGAGATGGTCGATGCGATAGCGTGCGGTGAAGCCATCGGGGAAGGTGTGGTTTTTGTGTTGCCAGATGCGCTGTTCGAGGTTGGTTGTGAAGCCGATGTAGAGGTGCTTGAAACTGCTGGCGAGGATATAGACGTAGGCGTACTCCGGCAAGGGTGGTTTCCTTTGGCACCCTCGGAATGTGGGGGTCCTTCGCTTCGCTCAGGATGACGGCGAAAAACAAACAACGACAACGACAACCGCAACCGCGACGGGCAGGGACAGGGACAACTGCAACGGACAGGGGCAACTGCGACGGCAACCTCAACCGCAAAAAGCAACTGCAAACCCAGCGGACCGCTGAGGTTCTTAATCCCTGATCACTGCTTCTACTGCGGGGGTGGGCTTCTTTTTGCGGCTCAGGACAGAGCTTCGGCGGCGGGTGCCGGTGGAGACGTGGTCGATTTTGTTCCAGAAGCCTACGAAGTAGTCCGTGGCGGAGATGATGGAGAGAATGGTCATCCAGTAGGTGGCCGTTATGGCGATGAGCTTGATGCTGATGGGGAACCAGCCTAGTAACCAGGTGTCCCAGCGGTGGTTGAGGATGGCGGCTACCACGGCGACGATCTGGACTACCGTTTTGAGCTTGCCGAGGTCGCTGGCCTGGATGGTGAAGCCTTCGCTGGAGGCGATGGAGCGGAGACCGCTGACGAGGAACTCGCGGCCAATGACCAGGACCGCGATCCAGGGCTTCATGACGTGGGGGTTGTAAGCGACCAGGAGGATGAAGGCCGCCGTGACCATTAGCTTGTCGGCGAGTGGGTCGAGGAGCATGCCGAGGGTGGTGATCTGGCCGCGGCGGCGGGCGAGGAAGCCGTCGAGGCCGTCGGTGACTGAGGCGGTGATGAAGATGGCGGAGGCGATGAGTTCCTGCTCGCCGTGGGCGCCGTGCCAGGGAAAGCGCGGGGAGAGTGCCCAGATCAGCAGAGGGACGCTTGCGATGCGGGTCAGCGTTATGGAGTTGGGCAGATTCACGTGACAGTGAGCCGGGCAGCGAATGCGAAGCCGCGAATACTGTCATTCTCCCATAAGAGCAGGGGTCGAGGATTAGGGAGCAGGTATCAAGGAAAGGCCCCGGCGATTACCGAGGCCTTTTCCTGGTGGCTGAGTCTGGGACCGGATCCTGCCGTTACGCGTAGATTCCGCGCTGCTTGGTGGTGTGGGCTACGCGGTCAATGGCCAGCATGTAGGCTGCTATGCGGTTGTTGACTCCGTGGGCGATGGAAAAGTGGAGGACGTCGTTGAAGCTGTCGATCATGATGCGATCGAGGCGTTGGTTGACTTCGTCCTCGGTCCAGAAGTAGCCCATGCGGTCCTGCACCCACTCGAAGTAGCTGGTGGTGACGCCGCCGGCGTTAGCGAGAATGTCGGGGATGACGAAGATTCCTTTTTCGGAAAGAATTTCGTCAGCGACGGGGGTGGTGGGGCCGTTGGCGCCTTCACAGAGGATGCGGCACTTGAGATCGGCGGCGTTGCGGCTGGTGATGACGTTCTCAGTAGCTGCAGGAATGAGGACGTCACACTTTTCTATGAGGATGGCGTCCTTGTCGAAGGCTTGGGCGCCGCTGAACTTGTGAATGGTGCCGGTGCGGGCTTTGTGCTCTAAGAGCTCGGAGATATCGATGCCGGCGGGATTGTAGAGAGCGCCATCGTATTCGCCGATGCCGATGATCTTGTAGCCCTTGTCCCAGAGTAGCTTTGCTGCGTTGGATCCAACGTTGCCGAAGCCCTGGATGATGACCGAGGTTTCAGAGGGGATCATGTTGAGGTGCTTGAGGGCCTGATCGGTGACGACGGAGATGCCGCGGCCGGTGGCTTCGCGACGGCCACGGGAGCCGCCGAGCGAGACAGGCTTGCCGGTGACGACCGAGGTCATCGTCTGGCCCATGTGCATGGAGTAGGTGTCCATGACCCATGCCATGGTCTGCTCGTTGGTGCCCATGTCGGGCGCGGGAACGTCTTTTTCGGGGCCGATGAATTCTATGAGCGCGGCGGTGTAGCGGCGGGTCATGCGCTCGAGTTCGCCTTCGGACATGTTCTTCGGTTCACAGATGACGCCGCCTTTGGCGCCGCCAAAAGGGATGTTGACGACGGCGCACTTCCAGGTCATCCAGGAGGCGAGGGCGCGGACTTCGTCGAGTGAGACGTCGGGGCCGTAGCGGATGCCGCCCTTGCAGGGGCCGCGGGAGATGGAGTGTTGGACGCGATAGCCGGTGAAGACTTCTATGTGGCCGTCGTCCATGGATACGGGGATGTGGACGATGATTTCGCGGGAGGGGTAACGGAGGACTTTCCAGATTCCGGGTTCGAGGTTGAGTCGTTTGGCGGCCTCATCAAAGCGCGCGGCTTGCGCGAGCCATGGATTGGTCTCCTGCTCCAGGGAGAGAGGAGCGGCGGGCGTGGTGGTTTGCATCGGTGTTTCCTTTTCTGCTGTGGGCCCAGTTCGGCCCAGCGTTGGAAGGCCTGCTAATGAGGCTTCCGTGGGTACTAATCGTTCTCCGGCCATCGTCTTGCCTCCTCGTGCAGGCCCAGCCCCAGTTAGACGCTTGGGCGGGAGTCGGGGAGTCAATTTATGAGTCAAATCAATCCTCGCTTGGTCAGACCGGTCTGTGACCAAACTTGGCGAGTATAGGCCTGTCTTTCAGCCGTCGGCAAGGTACATGAGTGACTTTATCGGTTCATTGAGAACAGGCGATTACGACTTGCGCAAGGTGCATGAAATGTGCGCAAAGACGGGGGGTTATTTGGAGGATCTAAGGGGCCTGTGAGGGGCGAAGCTGCATCTCAGGTGGAAGGTATTGTAGAGGCGTTAAGAGGAGAGACGATGATTCGAACGAAGATGATGGCTGGAGCGGTGGTTAGCGGTGTGATGTTGATGAGCGCGATGGGGTGTCAACAGGCTCCTGCGCCGGCGCCGACCGTGGTGGTGGAACATCAGAATGATGGGCATGACCGGGACCGGGATCGGCAGCAGCAACAACAGGCTCAGCAACAGCAGGCTCAGCGGGATCAGGCTCAGCGAGACCAGGCTCAGCGAGACCAGGATCACAGGAATCCTCCGCCTCCTCCGCCGCGGCGGCCGGAATAAGAGTGAGGTGCGGACGGGCTCCAGTGCGGGCGCTTCTCACGTAGGGACTGGGTGTGATCGCAAAGCGGCATGGACGTTTCGCTTATGACCGGCATCTCACGAGGAGCTTCATGTGGGAATCCGAATCAGGAGAATTCATAAGGAATGAAACTTAAGAGACAAATTGCTGCTTTGCTTTTCGCGAGCGTGGCGATGCTGGGGCTTGCCGGCTGCGACCATCATCATCATCACGATCACTACCCACCACCGCCGCCTCCACCGCATGGTGATCACTATTAGGACGAATCTTGTGAGTTGAAGACGAAGGTTGTTGTTGAAAGCGGGTGAGGCCTCTGGCTCGGTATGATGAGTGGATGCCTCACCCGCACTCGTTCACGACTCCAACTTTGCGCGAATTTCAGAAGCTGGCCCGCGAGCATTCGCTGGTGCCGGTGACTCGGACCGTGGCGGCAGATCTGGAGACGCCGGTGTCTGCGTTTCTGAGGGTGGCGGCGGAGGAGCCTGAGGCGTTTCTACTCGAGTCGGTGGAGGGCGGCGAGCAGGTGGGGCGGTACACGTTTATCGGGATTCGTCCGTATAAGAAGATGACCGCGAAGGGTGGGCGGATCACCGTTGTTGAGGGGCGGAAGCGGCGGACGTATGAGGGGGATATTTTTGAGGAGTTGAAGGCTGCGCTGGAGGGAGAGCGGCCGGCGAAGGTGGCGGGGCTGCCTCCGTTTACTGCTGGCGCGGTGGGGTTCTTTTCGTATGACGTGGTGCGCGTGATTGAGAAGCTGCCGGAGATTGCGAAGGACGAACTGCATGTTCCGGACGCGCACTTGATGTTCTTTGACGAGGTGCTGGCGTTCGATCATGTGAAGAAGGCGATTCATTTGATGGTGACGGTGGGGGCGCGCGGAAACGTGGATGCTGCGGGGTATCGGGGGGCAGAGAAGCGGCTGAATCGGCTGGAGAAGATGCTGAGTGCGGCGATTGTGTTGCCGCGCCGGCGGAAGACGGTGAAGGGGACACTGAAGCTGAAGGCTCGGACGAAGATGGGCGACTATTTGAAGGGCGTCGAGCGGGTAAAGGAATACATTGCGGCGGGGGATGTGTTTCAGTGTGTGCTGTCGCAGAGGTTTGATTGTGAGCCGGGGGTGGATCCATTTGAGATTTACCGGTCGCTGCGGATTGTGAATCCTTCTCCGTATATGTACTTCCTAAAGTTTGGGCTGGAGGGGGATAAGGCGAAGGCGCGGGAGGCGCATATTGTGGGGTCGTCGCCGGAGTTGCTGGTGCGGGTGCATGAGGGGAAGGTGGAGTATCGGCCGATTGCTGGGTCGCGGCCGCGGGGGAAGGATGAGGTTGCGGATCGGGCGCTGGAGGCTGATCTGCGCGCGGATGCGAAGGAGGTTGCCGAGCATGTGATGCTGGTCGACCTGGGGCGTAATGATGTGGGACGAGTGAGTGAGTTTGGCAGCGTGAAGGTGAAGGATTTGATGTTCGTGGAGAGGTACTCGCACATCATGCATTTGGTGAGCGCGCTGGAGGGGAAGCTGCGGAAAGGGCTGGCTCCGATTGATGCTTTCCGGGCTTGCTTTCCCGCGGGGACGTTGAGTGGGGCTCCGAAGATTCGGGCGATGGAGATTATTGAGGAGTTGGAGCCGGCTCGGCGAGGAGTGTATGGCGGCGCGATTTTTTATGCGGACTTTAGCGGGAATCTGGATTCGTGCATTGCGATTCGGACGCTGTTTATGGAGGGAGAGAAGGGGTATATCCAGGCGGGGGCGGGGATTGTGGCGGACTCGGTGCCGGTGAAGGAGCACGAGGAGTGTGGGAATAAGGCGAAGGCGGTGGTGCGGGCGATTGAGCGGGCGCGGGTGGGGTAGAGGAAGTATTTGGGACTT
>NZ_LMUT01000015.1:25707-105831 GCF_009765785.1 Granulicella sp. L46 | reverse complement strand
CTGTACGGCAATGGCGATTGAGCGGGCGCGGGTGGGTGAGGAAGTATTTGGGACTCTGTGGCTGTACGGCAATGGCGATTGAGCGGGCGCGGGTGGGTTAGAAGAAGTATTTGGGACTCTGTGGCTGTACGACAATGGCGATTGAACGGGCGCGGGGGGTAACGGCGATCGTGGTTGAAAGTCGCCTAGAGCATAGCTGGTTCGGGCAGGGTGGCGGGTCCTTCGGCTGCGTAACTCGCAAGTGCGCGAGTTGCTTCGCTCAGGATGACAGTTTTGTGGTGGGTGTCGAATGAAGCGAGGGCATTCGTGCGGCTGTAGCGAGGGCATTCGAGTGGCGATGGGGCTCGCTTAGTCGGACTCTTGTTGTTTGAGGGCCCAGTAGATGCCGGCGGCGATTTGGGCGGCGCCGATGGCTCGGGTTAGGTTGGGGCGTTTGGAGAGGCCGTGCATTAGATTGCGCCAGGGTTTGGGGCCTCGCTTCCAGGCGTTGGCGTCGGCTACCGGGTGGATGAGGGCCATGACGCCGTCGCCGATGAGGACCATGGCGGCGAAGTGTTTTGTGCGGGCTGGTGTCGTGATGAGCATAGTGGTTGGAGGGGTTACAGAGGGCGCGGTGTTGTCTGTTGGGTTTGTGGTGGCGCAGGCAAAATGCGGGGGTCCTTCGGCTGCGCCTCAGGATGACGGCGAAGAACAGGCAACGGCAATGGCAACAGCCAATACAGGGGTCCTTCCCCTTCGCTGGGCTCGAGGGTCAGGATGACGGCGGAAAGGCACGGTGGGTGCGCGTAAATGGGTGCGCGTAAAATCGGAGGTGTGATGGTCTTCGTGCTCGACAACTACGATTCGTTTACCTATAACCTCGTGCAATATATGGGGGAGTTGGGGGCTGAGGTGGTGGTGCGGCGAAATGATGAGGTGTCGCCGGAGGAGATTGTGGCGATGCGGCCGGAGCGGATTTTGCTGTCGCCAGGGCCTTGTACGCCGCAGGATGCTGGGATATTGATTCCGTTGATTCAGCATCTGGCGGCGCTGCCGAAGAAGGAGCAGATTCCGGTGCTTGGGGTTTGTTTGGGGCACCAGGCGATTGGCGCAGCGTTTGGCGGAGATGTGGTGCGGGCTCCGCAGCTGATGCATGGGAAGACGAGCGTGGTGGAGCATGATGGACGGACGATCTTCAAGGGGATTCCGAAGCCGATGACGTGCACGCGGTATCACTCGCTGATTGTGGAGGAGGGGACACTGCCGGAGGAGCTGGAGGTGTCGGCGCGGGTGGCTGGTGAGGGTGGTAAGGGTTTGATTATGGCGCTGCGGCATCGGACGCTGCCGATTGAGGGTGTGCAGTTTCATCCTGAGAGCGTGCTAACGGATCATGGGAAGCAGTTGATTGCGAATTTTCTGAAGCAGTAAAGAAGCAGCATTCCCTCAGCTGCTGAAGCCGCATGGCAGAAAAACGGGATTTACGTATGGGCTGAAGCACGTACCCTTCAACGGTCGGACCGTCAAACGACAGAGGAGCACAGGCAATCACGATGCGAAGTGTAACGATCGTACTTCTTGCTGCTGTGGGCGGTGTTGCACTTGCGCAGCAGCAGGCGGTGCAGGTGATGGGGACGGTGGCGACGAAGGATGCGCTGGTGACCGGTGGGCTCGAGGTGAAGGGGGATCGGGCAAGGCTGATGTCGAATGCGAGTGTGACGGCATATGACCATACGGCCCAGGTGAAGCTGGAGCGCGGGGGCGAGGTGCTGGTGTGTGCGACGAGCCAGTTTCATCTGCTGCATTCGGGGACGGGGAATGGGTTGTTGTTTGGGCTGGATCGCGGGGCTATCGAGTTGCACACGCCGACTGAGGGGCAGGATGTGATTTTGACGCCGGATATACGGTTCTCGGTGGAGTCGAAGGGAAACTATGATCTGCGGATGCGCGTGACGCGCGATGGCGATACGTGCGTGGAGAATGTGGGGAAGAAGGCTCCAGTACTGATGCTGAACGATGCGTTCTCGCGGGCGAGCTATCGGCTGATGGCAGGGCAGCATGTGCTGTTTGAGCGGGGGAATCTGCACGAGGTGGTGGACAACGAGCGGTCGCCGTGCGGGTGTCCTGGGTCGGAAAAGCCGGAGCACGTGGCGGAGGATGCGAGCGCGGCTACGAAGGCGGCGGCGCAGCATCCGTTCCCGGCGGCAGAGAGTGAAGGGCTCGCGCCGACGCAGCCTGTGGCGAATTCTCCGGCGGGCGAAATACAGACGCAGGTGGCGACTACGCTGGCCTATGCACCAGGACAGGGGACACCACCGAGTGCGGTGGAGACTCCAGAGCAGATTGTGGCGGATGGTTTGACTCCACCACCACCGCCGGTGGTGAAGCACTCGTTTGGGTATAAGTTCAAGCACTTCTGGTACAAGCTGTTTCATCCGGGGTCGTAGGCTAGAGCAACTGCAAGAGCTTTGACGCAAAGTTAGCCACGTTTCTCGAAGGCGTAAAGGTGTAGGGTTCGCGTGGGTGAGGCGCTGGGCTACAATTGTAGGGTTGGGCTGATGTTCCTTGAGCCCCATACTTTACCCACAGAATCAGGAGTTTTCCATGGCGATTCCGGCGACACAGATGCGCCCCGGCATGATTATCAAGTTCAAGGACGATCTTCATCTCGTCTTCAGCGTAGAGCACCGGACGCCGGGCAATTTGCGGGCGTTTATCCAGGCGAAGTTGAAGAACGTGCGGACGGGCGCGATGTTTACGGAACGGTTCCGGTCGCCGGACCCGATTGAGCGAGTGCATGTGGACTCGATCAAGATGGAGTACCTGTATAACGACGGCGACGATTATTACTTCATGGATCAGAACACGTATGAGCAGACGGCGTTGAAGCACGATACGCTGGGCGACTCGGTTGAGTACCTGACGCCGAATTTGCTGATCGAGGTGAGCTTTCATGACGGCAAGCCGGTCGGTATTGAGTTGCCGACGGCGGTTGAGATGACGGTGGTGGAGACGGAGCCGGGGATCAAGTCGGCAACGGCGAGCTCGGTGACAAAGCCTGCGAAGACGGAGACGGGGCTGATTGTGCAGGTGCCGCCGTTCATCAACGAGGGCGAGAAGATTCGCGTGGATACGGCTGAAGGCGCGTACATGAGCCGGGCGTAAAGGCAGAGCGTTCGATGGTGGTGCACTTTCTCATTCGCGGACGTGTGCAGGGCGTTGGGTTTCGCTGGTTCGTGCATCGCGAGGCGGCGGAGCTTGGGCTGCGCGGATGGGTGCGCAATACGGATGCGGGCGAGGTGGAGGTTGTTGCGGCTGGAGATGCCGCAATGATTGCCGAGCTGCGCGTGGAGTTGCGCAAGGGATCGCGCGGAAGCCGCGTGGATGCTGTGATTGAACATGAATTGACAGACGCCGAGGGCGAGTCGCTCGGTGCGTTTGAGATTGAAGGAGCATGGTAGAAGAGATGATTAAGCCTATTGATTGCGAGCCGTTGAAGGAGATGATCCGCGCTGTACCGGATTTTCCGAAGCCGGGGATTTTGTTTTATGACATTACGACGTTGCTTAAAGACAAGACGGGTTTTGCGCAGTTGATCGACGCGTTTGCGCAGTACTACATCGGCAAGAAAGTAGACCTGGTGCTGGGGATTGAGGCGCGCGGGTTTATCTTTGGGCCGGCGCTGGCGTATCGGTTGAATGCGGGGTTTGTGCCGGTGAGGAAGCCGAAGAAGCTGCCGGCGCCTGTCGAGAAGGTGCAGTATGACCTGGAGTATGGGAGTGATTCGCTGGAGATCCATGCGGATGCTATTTTGCCGGGGCAGCGGGTGATTATTGTCGATGACCTGTTGGCTACCGGCGGAACGATGGAGGCGACCATTGAGCTGGTGCGGCGGATGGGTGGCGAGATTGTGGGGCTGACCGTGGCGATTGAACTGGATTTTTTGAAGGGGCGGGAGAAGTTTCCAGAGATTGATGTGTTTAGCTTGATGCATTACGACGAGTAAGGGAGTCGGACGATGCGGCGGATGCTGGCAGTGGCGCTGGGGATGATGCTTGCTGCCTGGGCGTTGGCTGCGCGGGCGCAGGGCGACGCTCAGAAGCCAGATACAGATGAGTGGGGCAAGCTGGTTGCGGCGAACAATCTGGATTTGAAGGGGAACACGCCGTTTCACTTGGGGATGACGTTTCAGCTGTACGACCTGAACGGCAAACCGGAGAAGACGGGGAGCTTCGAGGTGTGGTGGACGGCGCCGGGGAAGCAACGGAGCGTGGTGCATCTGGATGGATTGAATGAGAACGGAATCGCGCCGGAAGGAGCGAATGTGGCGCTGGTGCGGGACTCCTACCTGGTGGGAGAGTTGTTGGAAGCGGCGATTCATCCTGTGCCGAGTGTGCGAACGCCTACGGATCTGCTGACGAGGACGGTGAAGTTCGGAAAGATCGAATTGGACTGTATTGGGCCCAAGCCCGGTCCCTTGGATGCAATGAACGCGCGGCCTGGGACGGCTTGTGTGACGCCGCACACAACGGATGTTTTGATTCTGCAGGGACTCGGCGGAAAGATGATCCTGATCCGGCCGGGGACGGGAAAGTTTCATGGCACGTGTGTAGCGCTTGATTTGCGAATAGCGTACCTCGGGAAGGATGCGATTGCGGGCAAGTTGACGACTCTGCAAGTCGAGAATGCGGCGAAGCTCGAAGCGGAGACTCCTGCAGTGACGACGTCTGGAGCGCCGGTTGCGCGGATGTCTGGTTCAGTCATCGCGGGGCAGCGGATTAAATTCACGGAGCCGAACTACCCGGAGGCAGCCAAGATTGGGCACCTGAGTGGCGCGGTCTTGTTGGGTGCCGTCATTGGTGTCGATGGGAACGTGCGCAGGCTGGTGCCGATTGCGAGCACCGATCCGATGTTTACCTACGCGGCGACAGATGCTGTGAAGCGCTGGAAGTATTTACCGTATCTGTTGAACGGAGAGCCTACTGAAGTTGATACGACGATCACAGTGAATTTTTCTTTGAACGGGCAGTGAATTTTTTCTTAAGGTTATGGCAAGAGATGATCGCCGGAATTAGGGTGTGGCTGCGCGTTGGAAATACACTACTAGTCGGGTTCGTTGCTGGGCCTGCAGGCATCTACAGAGATGTGGGCCGAATCGCGGTCCCCTAGTTTGAGATTGAAAGGAATTTTTTGTGACTCCCATTCATTCCGATGCATTGGTGTTTTTTGGCGCTACAGGGGACCTAGCTTATAAGAAGATCTTTCCTGCGTTGCAGGCGATGGTGAAGCGCGGTGCGCTTACGGTGCCTGTGATTGGCGTGGCGAAGGCTGGGTGGAATTTGGACCAGCTCAAGGCGCGCGCGAAGGATAGCCTGGAGCAGCATGGCGGTCTGGATCCGGCGGCGTGGGAGAAGCTGAGCGCGCTGCTGAAGTATGTGGATGGGGACTACAACGATGCGGCAACATTTGCCGCGGTGCGCGAGGCGTTGGGGGGCGCGAAGCATCCGGCGCATTATTTGGCGATTCCGCCGTCGCTGTTTGAAGAGGTGGTGGATCAGCTTGTGAAGTCCGGGTCGGCAGACGGGGCGCGGATGATTGTGGAGAAGCCATTTGGTCATGATCTGGCTTCGGCGCAGGAGCTGGATCGGATTCTGTTGAAGGCGTTTCCGGAGTCGTCGATTTTTCGGATTGATCATTATTTGGCGAAGGATCCGGTGCACAACATGGTGTCGTTCCGGTTCTCGAATTCTTTTCTGGAGCCGCTTTGGAATCGCGATCATATCCAAAGTGTGCAGATTACGATGGCGGAAGATTTTGGGATACAGGGGCGAGGTGCTTTTTACGATCAGACAGGTGCGGTCCGGGATGTGATTCAAAACCATTTATTTCAGCTGATGTGCAACCTGGCGATGGAGTCGCCGGCACGCAAAGATGCCGAATCGCTGCGGGATGAAAAAGTGAAGGTACTCAAAGCGATCTCTCCGATTAAAGCCAAAGACCTGGTGCGGGGACAGTTTGTTGGCTATCTGGATGAAAAGGGGGTGGCTCCCGGATCGAAGATGGAGACGTTCGCCGTGCTGCGTCTGGAGATTGAGTCGTGGAGGTGGGCGGGCGTTCCGTTTTACATTCGCGCGGGAAAGAATTTGCCGGTAACGTGCACCGAGGTGGTCACGAGGTTGAAGTGTCCGCCGATCACGAAATTCACGGATGCGCGAATTCCGCAGAACTATATACGCTTTCGGATCAGTCCCGATATGACGATCGCGATGGGTGTGTCGGTTGCGGCAGTGGAGGATCAATCGAAGAGGGATGCCGTAGAACTCGAGGTGAGTCGTCAGCCGCAGAAAGAGGAGATGGAGGCGTACGAGCGGGTGTTGACCGATGCGATGACCGGGGACTCAAGCATCTTTGCGCGGCAGGATTATGTGGAGGAAGCCTGGCGGATTGTTGATCCGGTGCTGAAGGAAGATACGCCGGTCTACAGCTACGAGCCGCATACCTGGGGGCCGAAGGAAGCGGACGCGATAACGCCGCCGGGAGGATGGGTGCAGCCGGTTCTGGATCATGATGTGACGGACGCGGCTGGGCAGAGTCTGGCTCAGAAGCCGGCGAGCGGTGGCACCGCCTAAGGGCTAGAGGCTTCCGAGGGAGAAGTAGTCGCGCACGGCGATGATGAACCAGAGGACTGGTGCGGCGAGAAGAAGGGCGTCGATGCGATCAAGTACGCCGCCGTGGCCGGGAAGGATGGTCCCGGAGTCTTTGACGCCGGCGCCGCGCTTGAGGGCGGACTCGAGGAGATCGCCGAACTGAGCGGCAGCATTGAGCACGACCGCGAGAATCAGAAAGACCCACCAGGGTTCCGATGTATGCAGCTTGGTGAAGGAAGAATTCTGCTGGGTAAACCAGTCGCCGAGCAGGATAAGGCCCATACCGAAGATGCAGGAGGCAAGGACGGAAGCGATTGCTCCTTCCCATGTCTTGTTGGGTGAAAGGCGTGGAGAAAATTTATGACGGCCGAAGCGCTTCCCGATGTAGAGGGCGGCGATGTCGCCAGACCAGACACAGAGGAAGAGAAACAGAAGGAGGGCTACACCATTCTCCTGGTTGAATATTTGTGGAAGAAGCATGAGCGGATAGGCGACATAGATCAGCATGAGCAGACCCACGGAGGTCTGCCAAAGAACGCTCTCGAGCGGGGTACTGAATACAGCTACCGCGAAAAGTACGAAGGTCGAGAAGGCAACGACGGTGATGGTCTCCATTGGACCGAAGTAGGCAGCAAGGAAAAAGAGCGCGATCGCCGAGAGAGCCCACCAGAGCGGAATCGAGCAACCGACAAGGCGCGCGAATGTGCGGAACTCCAGTGCAGCGAGCCCGGCAACGATGGCGGCGAAAACTGTGACCATCCAGAGCTTGCCGAAGAAGACTAAGGCTGCGACGAGTGCGATGAGTACGATTGCGGTGACGATGCGCTTCATGTGCCTTGTTGAGGATACATGGTTGAGAGGCACAGGTGAATGTGAGAACGGATGTGGACGAGTTGATTCTCTTTAGCGGTCTGGCCCTGGTTCCGGGAGACTTCTAGACGCCGCGATCCCAAGTAAAAGCCGTCGTGAGGGATACGCGGCGTTTCGAGGTTAGGGTGTGGGAAGGTTACAGAAGAAGGGGTTCTGGGCACAGAGAGCAGCGTTCTGACTGGATACCTTGTCGTCGAACGCGTGCTTCATGATGAGGCCGGTAGCGACGGCTGCGCCTACGGTGATGGCAATGAGCGCGATGGTGAAGCCGGTACCGTGGGAGTGGGGATAGGTGGTGAGGTTAGCGGTTTCGGTTTCGTCGAGTGGCTGGTTGGCGAGGACCTTAACACGGCTGACAAGGTTGGTGACGGCGATATCGAGCCAACGGGCGCGAGCTGCCTTGCGGCCTGCGATTTGGACAGGAGAGTTGACCGTCCAGAGCGTGACGTTGGACTTTGGATCTTTGATGGCGAGTTGGAAGGCGGGGCTGTTGATGGCGTAGGTGCCGGCGCGGTCGCCGTACACACCGGTAACAGGCGCGATGTCGCGGAGTTGGAAGACGAGGTCGGCCTGGTCGGGGGAGCTGACGAGCTGGAAGTGTCCCCAGGCTTGTAGGGCGGCGTACACCCGGCTATAGGCGTCTTGAGCGGTGATGGGGAAGTTCGCGTCGGCGCCGTTGTTGACGAGGAAGATTGTGCGGGCAGCGGCGATCTGGGTGGGAACGGGGGCCTGTGACGGGGCAGGCGCTTGAGGAGGGGGAGGGACTTGCGGGGTTTGGGCGGCTGCAGCTACTTGATGAATGGTGGCGGCGCGGACGCTTTGGTTGAAGAGGATAGCGAAGGAAAGAAAAGCTGCGATCGTGCGCAGAGCACGGTGGAGCGTGGTACTAGCTGCAGGTTTCATGGTCGAGCCTCTGTGGGTTGGCTGCTAACAGATGTGCATGCCAACTGATTCAGAGAACGCGACGCACGAAGAAAAGACTCCGCCAAGAATAGAAATATTTAGTTGCGGTGGTTTTGAGAATTATTTACGGAGCGGAAGGTTGCGTTGCTCCATAGACTGCGATGGAGAGGGTTGGGTCGGCGTTGGTCCAGGTGGACGAAGTGAAGGTTGCTACGGGAGCGATGTTGCCGTCACCGGTCGTGGAGAATTTAAGGACCGTGGGGCTGGCGGTGCTTCCGCAGGTAGGTACGGAGACCACGTAAAGGTAGCCTGCGTTGTCGAGGGCGATCCCACCGACGCAGCCGAGGAGGGTGTTGCTGCCGGTGATGTCGCGCAGGGGAGGCGTGTTGCCGGTGGCGGTCGGCTCGAAGATGAGGATGCTGGAGACGCCGGAGACGACGTTGGCGACGTAGAGATTTCCGGCAGTGTCTGTGGCGATGGCCTGCGGGGAACCGACGGCCATCGTGGTGAGCGCGCCGCCGATGGAGCGGATGGGGGCACCGGTAGACGTTGTATTGAAGACGACGATGGGATTGGTGACGTCTTCGCCTGAATTGACGATGTAGAGATTGTCGTTGGTATCGACCGCGGCGGCAGTGGGATTGACGAGTGTTGAGGCGCCGCCGGCGGTGATGAAGTCGGAGGGTGCGACAGAGCCGTTGGCGGTCGAGGCGAAGATAGCTACGCCACTGTTTGCTTCGGGAAGTGCGAGGTCGCCGGCGGGGTCAACGGCGAGACCATTGGGCGCGCTGATTTGCGTGGTGGTGTTGAAGGGGATGCCGCGGGTGGGCTGGGCGTTGTTGGAGGAGTTGACGGGGAACTCGAGGACGGAGGTGCCCGTGGTGCCCTCGGTGGCGGTGGTGTAGATGTCGCCCATGCCGTCGACGGCAAGGAAGGCGAGAGAGGTGACGTTGAGGTTGGCGATGGTGGAGACGGGGGTTGCGACGCCAGAGGCTGAAGTGGAGAACTGGAGAATGGTGCCGGTGGAGGCCGTAGTAGTGGGGGAGGCCTTGGCGGCGGAACCGGACGCGGGGGGCGGGGTGTTCTGAATGACATAGACGCCGGTGGAAGGAGCCCCGTTGGTATCGCCGAAGGTAGTGCCATCGCCGCTGCAGCCGGCGAGAGCGAGAACCACGGTGAGGCCAAAGGATGCGAACGCTGTTGCGGTCCGTGTTGGGGTCCGTGTAGCGATCGATACGGATAATTTCATGCCGCCTCCGTGGAATCTGTCCCGAGTGTCATAAGCCGACGCTAAATCACTGTGCCGGGCGAGAGGGAATCTCAACCGGCTGATTGAAGAGTTTTCTGATTCAAGCATATATCGGGAGGGGTCGGATAAAGGTAACAGGAGTAGCAGGAGAGATTCGGATCGAGGACTCTAATGAGATTCTTTATGAGTTGGTGACGACTATCGACGGGCTAGTTCGGCCGAGGTTTCGGCGGGGGGGGGAAGGGTATCGGAGAAGGACTCGTCGGAGGTCTCACCGAGGCCTCCGAAGCGACGCTCGCGCTGTTGATAGTCGGCGATGGCTTCGAGGAGATGAATGCCGCGGAAGTCGGGCCAGAGGCGGTCGGTGACGAAGATCTCTGCGTACGCGATCTGCCAGAGGAGGAAGTTTGAGATGCGTTGCTCGCCGGAGGTGCGAATGACGAGGTCGGGGTCGGGCATGTGGGCGGTGTAGAGCGCAGAGGAGATGTCTTTCTCATCGATGCGAGACTTGATGGCATCGTCTACACCCTCCGCGGCGAGCATGTCTTCGAGGGAGATGCCGCGCTGGTGGGCTTCCGCGATGAGCTTGTGTACGAGGGTACGAGCCGCGTCGACAATCTCGGATCGGGCGCCGTAGTTGAGCGCCAGGGTGAGGGTGGTTCCGGTGTTCTTGGCGGTCTGTTCGGAGGCCCACTGCATGGTGTCCTGGACTTCCTGAGGAAGTTCGTGGGTGCGGCCGATGTAGGCCATGCGGATATTGTTGTCGTTCATCCGCTTGACGTTGGAGATGAGGTAGTTGCGCAGCAACTTCATGAGGAAGTTGACTTCGTTTTTGGGGCGGCGGAGGTTGTTTTCGAGCGAGAAGGCGTAGAGGGTAATCCATGGAAGGTCGACGCGCGAGGCAGTCTCGACGACAAACTGAACGCACTCGGCGCCCTGTTGGTGGCCGAGGAAGCGTTTGAGGGCACGTTTGCCTGCCCAGCGGCCATTGCCGTCCATGATGATCGCGACGTGTTGCGGCATGCGCGCGGGATCTAGCGTGTCGTAGACGGCTCGCTCTTCGGGCGTAAGTTCGTGGGCCCGATTGGAGCGATGATAGACGCGGCTGGAAGAAGGTTCGCGCACGATGACTCTTAAGAAAGACGATAGCTGAAAAGCGGGAAGTAGGGAACCGAAAGCCGAAAACCGGCCAAAACAGGCACTCTATTTTGAATAGGATGCACTAAATGCGGAGAGGCGTCGCAGCACTCGTCCTGGGAAGAACGAGGGATGCGACGCCAGGGAGGTACGGTAACGCTGGACGGCCGATCAGGCCATGCGGCGGTTGCGACTCTGGGAGAGCTCGCGGACATGGTTGAGGAAGATCGACTTCTGGGTCGAGGTGAGGTGCGAAGTGTACTTGGCGACCTCAGCCAGGAAGGGATCGTTGAGCAGAACGGCAGTCTCGTCGCGGTGACGAGTGGGCGCGTCGCGGAGCAGGGCGGAGATGTCCACCTGCAGAGCGCGAGCGAGGCGATCGAGCGAGGACAGGGTAGGCATCGCCTTGCCGTTCTCGATCTTGGAGATGTAGGTGCGTGGCACGCCCATACGCGCGGCGAGCTGACGCTGCGATAGGTTGCGGACGTGGCGAAGATCGCGCACGGCAGTAGCTACCTGTGGGCCGGACTCGGGAGCTTCGGTTGTGGATTCAAGGACCAGCGCGATGGCAGGCTGGACTTTGGGAGGCTCGGGCAGCAAAGACTTCTTGCAGCGACGGCAGGTGTCTGAAGTGGTGCGGAATTGCACCAGCTTGCAGGCTTCGCAGCGCAGGACTTCGCGTTGCGGGACCTCAAATACGGACGTTTCAGCTGTGCTGTCAGAAGCAGCCTGCGGCTGGACATCCATTGCGCTGACCTGCGCGATAAAGGTTGCCATAAGTTGTGTAATGCGGACGGCTGCCAGAGCGGGCACCGATCACTTGCGTCCGATAACGAAGGCAAGCGATGTGCTTAGACTGACACTGGGTGTCGGAAGAGTCAAGGGGTATTGCCGGTGATTCCACCAAAAAAGTGGTAGAAAATGGGAAGTGAACCAAGGTGGTACATAGATTTCAAGGCGTTAGGCTGATGAGAAAGATTGGAGCTGCTGGTGAGCGAGGCGTTTGGAGTAGAACAGGCGGAGTCGTTGCTGAGAGAGTGGACGACGAATCCGTCGTTGGTGAAGCATGGACTGGCGGTGGCGCGCTGCACGGAGAGCTATGGACTGCGCGAGGCGGAGCGGCTGGGGTTGGGTGGCGACGAGCGTGTGAAGTTTGCGGAGCTGTATCGGTGCGCGGGGCTGCTGCATGATTTCGATTACGATCGGCACCCGACGCCGGAGGAACATCCGTTTGTGGGGGTGAAGTTTTTGCGGGAGCGTGGCTGGCCTGAGGAGATGCTGCACGCGATCCTGGCGCATGCGGATTACTCGGGCGTGCTGCCGGAGACGCATCTGGACAAGGCGCTGTTTGCGAGCGATGAGCTGGCGGGATTTCTTACCGCATGCGCGCTGGTGAAGCCGAGCAAGGCCATTGCGGAGGTCGAGATCGCGGGAGTGAAGAAGAAGATGAAGGACAAGGCGTTCGCGCGGGCGGTGAAGCGCGAGGATATTACGCGGGGAGCGGAACTGCTGGGGATTCCGTTGGACGAGCACATCGAGAACTGCCTGCGCGCGATGCAGGAGCATGCGGCGGAGTTAGGGCTGTAAGGATTCGCGGGCGTTTCGACGGAAAATGTGCGGCGGTCGCGCGCTACGTAGCTAGTGGCAGCCGCGCAGGATGGCGAGCCATGCTAGCGAGAGGATCAGGGAACCGATGATGCCGATGGTGAGCATTGGGGCTCGGGATGTTCGGGGCGGGTTGAAGGCGTCGTGGGAGTTCTGGTGGGGGGCGTCAGGGTTGTAGCGGATAGGAAAGAGGGTGTTTTGGGGGAGGGGCTTGTCGGAGGTGAACTCGCCGGTGTGGATCTCATCGTCGACGAAGTAGTTGTAGGAGATGCGGAAGTGTTTGGTGGTGGGGATGCCGAAGGCGAGAGCGCGGCCGGCACCGAAGTCATATTTGCACGCGGTGACGGTGGCGAGGGCTTCGGGCCATGCGGCTTGGTCGGTGATGGGTTCGGAGGTCATTCTGCCAGCAGTGCTGAGGATGAGATGCGCTGAACGCTGGCGGCGGCGAAGGCGGCGTTTGTGGTGGAGACGGTGGTGGGCAGGTTGACGGCGCGGGTAAGGTCTTCGATGACAAAGGATTCAAACCCGAGGCGGGCGGCGGCGAGGGCGGAGAAGCCTACACAGAAGTCGTAGGCTACGCCGGTGAAGAAGAGGCGGTTGAGGCCGCGTTCGCGAAGATAGCCGGCAAGGCCGGTGGGGGTTTTCTGATCGTTTTCGGTGAAGGCGGAGTAGCTGTCGATGCCTTTGCGGAAGCCTTTGCGGAGGATGAGCTCGGCGTGGGGGATGGAGAGATCGGGATGGAGTTCGGAGCCGCGAGTACCTTGAATGCAGTGGTCAGGCCAGAGATGCTGCGTGCCGTAGGGGGCTTCGACGGTGGTTTGGATACCATTTGGAAAGGGCTGAAGGCCGTGGGTGCTGGCGAAGGAGATGTGGCTGTGGGGGTGCCAGTCCTGCGTGAGGATTACGTGGTCGAAGCGGGCGGCGAGGGCGTTGATGCCGGGCAGAATGGCGTCGCCGTCCGCGACGGCCAGGGCGCCGTCGGGAAGAAAGTCCAGTTGCATGTCGATGACGAGGAGAGCGTCGGTATGGCGGAGTTGCATAGGAATAAGCGTACTATTTTGTGCAAAGGCTCGCGCTAGGGTTATGACGAGGGCCGAGGGAGTGCATCGAAGAGGACATGTGCGCGATGAATCGAACGAAGGATAGGGTTGGGAGTTGGTGAGGGACTTGGTAAAGATTATTGAATCTCCGCGAGACGCATGGCAGGCGCTGCCGAAGGTGATGAAGCCTGAGGTGAAGGCGGAGTATCTGCGTGCGTTGATTGCTGCGGGGTTTACGCATCTGGATGCGGTGGGATTTGTGTCGAAGGAGTTTGTGCCGCAGATGGCGGACTCAGAGCTGGTGTTGGAGTATTTGGACGCGGCCGAAGAGATCGAGATGATTGGGTTGGTGGCGAATGTTAAGGGCGCGGAACGTGCGGTGAAGAGCGGTCGGCTGACGACGCTCGCGTTTCCATACTCGATCTCGCCACAGTTTCTCGAGCGCAACCAGCGGCAGACGCCGGAAGAGGCGCTCGATGAGTTGGAACAGATCGGGGAGATTGCGTATAAGGGCGGCCAGGATATGGTCGCGTATGTTGCGATGGCGTTTGGGAATCCGTTTGGGGATGTGTGGGATATCGACGAGGTGGTGAGTGCGGTGGATTTGCTGGTGGATTCGGGAGTAGCGCAGGTGTCTCTGTCGGATACTTCCGGAGCTGCGTCTGCCGACCTGGTGAGGGACGTGGTGCGGCTGGTGATGGATGTTCATGATGGTTTGGAAGTGGGGGTCCATTTACGCGCGCGGCCGGAGGATGCTGCGGCGAAGGTGCGGGCGGCGTATGAGGCTGGGTGCAGGCGGTTCGATACGACCATCGGCGGCTTTGGAACGTATCCCTATGCGCAGGATGTGATGGTGGGGAATCTTGCGACGGAGACACTGCTGGCTACGCTGAAGGATCTGGGCGCGGAGCTTCCTGAGATTGAGCCGCTGGACCATTTGGTCGCGATGAGCGCGGAGATGGAGAAGCGGTTCGGGGTGGCGATGCAGTAGCGTAGCGACGATATTCGGAAGGTCTGCGGATCGCATCTTCTAGACTAAAGGCATGAGCGATATGGAGAAGGTGATCGAGCAGGGCTATGCCGAGGCTCGAGTACGAGTGCGTTATGCCGAGACCGACCAGATGGGCGTCGTGTATCACGCGAACTACCTGGTGTGGTTCGAGGTGGGGCGGGTGGAGTTTATTCGGCAACTGGGGCTGGACTACAAGACCATGGAGCAGGAGGATGACGCGTTGATCGCGGTCGCCGAGGCGACGGCACGGTACAAGGCGCCGGCGCGCTACGACGATGAGTTAATAATTCGGACGTCGCTGTCGGGGGTAAGAGGACCGATTGTGAGGTTTCGGTATGTGGTGGTGCGGGCTGTGAATGGGAGTGGGGACGAGACAGTGTTGTGCGAGGGCGAGACCGTGCACTTTGTGGTGGGACGGGATATGAAGCGACGTGAGATGCCGGCGAAGTATGCGGAGCGGTTCGCTGCAGTGATGCATCGGCTGGTGAAGAAGGATTGAGGCGGTGGGCTTAGGCGCGTGGTTTGCGAGCGAGCTGCCAGGCCTTGGCGTACTTCCAACTCGAGTAGCAGGCGTGGTAGAGGTTCAGAAGCAGGCCTTCGCGGCCGTCGAGGAAGCCAAGGCGAAAGAAATAATTCCACTTGAAGCCGACGAGCGGGAAGATGACGATGCGCGCGAAGAAGGTGAAGATATTGGCGCTGGTGCGGCCGTTGTCGACGAGAAGTTGGGCGCCGAGTGAGCTGTAGCGGTCCATATGCTCAATGTAGGACGAGAGCGTTGGATAGGCGTGGTGGAGAATGTCACCATCGAGAGTGGCCGTGGGGCCGCTGAAGCGGATGGTCTCATGGACAGGACGGGCTTCGAATTGGGTGGGGGCGGGAAGGTTGCGGCGGAAGAGGCGGAGCTTGGGGTCGGGGTAGAAGCCGCCATGTTTGATCCAACGGCCAAGAAAAAGATTGCGTCGCTTGAGGTAAAAGGCGTCGACGGTTGGTTGTGAAGAAAGGGTTTGGCGAATCTGTTGTTGTAGCTCGGGGGAGAGTTCTTCGTCGGCGTCGAGCGAGAGGAGCCAGTCGCTGGTGCATTGAGAGAGGGCGAAGTTTTTCTGTGCGGCGAAGCCGGGCCAGGGGCGCTCGAGGACGGTGGCGTTGAAGCTGCGTGCGATTTCCAGGGTGCGGTCGGTGGAACCGGAGTCTACGATAACGATCTGGTCGGCCCAGGCGACGCTGGCTAGGGTGCGCGCGAGGTTCTCTTCTTCGTTGAAGGTGACGATGGCGACGGACAAGATAGGCATCTTGAAGAGTGACGTTCGTTTCTGCGGAGAAGTTTTGAAGGACTAGGTAAGAGTGATGCTGGGGTCGTCCAGTTGCTCGCGGAGTAGGCGCTCGGTGAGGATGCGGAGGTCTTCGCCTGTCTTGGGTAGTGTGAAGGCGCGCGCTGTTTCGTCCCACTCAAGTTTGTAGGAGGTGGAGAGCGCGGAGATCCAAACCTGGCGAACCGGGGTGTTGGGCGTGAAGACAAATTTGGCGGCGCCGTCTTCGAAGAGAACGTTGAGGACGCCATTCTTCTCGTCGGTCTCGAAGCCGCCGGCTTCCTCGGCACGGAAGAGAGCCTGCTTGAGGGACTCGAGGGCCTTGTCAGACTCTTGGCGGAATGTGATTTCGTCGATCATGCAAACACTAGTGTAACGGTTGCTCGTGCTGCTGGTCGTGGGCGGTGACACAGGGGGCTGGGGGTCCACTGGGTTCGAAGTGCAGTGTGGTATCTGAGAAGGCGAACGGCTGGCAGGAAAAGTCGCGGAGGCGGGATTCCTCGAAGGTCTCCGCGTGAGCGATGGGGTCGCCAGCTACGTTGGGCTTGTCGTGGCCCGTAGCGGTGACGAGAAGGAAGCGATGTTCAGGGTCGGTGCCATCTGGCTGGAGCCAGCGCTGCGTAATGTCACAGGGATGCTGATGGGTGGGGTCGCAGGTGCGTTCGCTCGAGGCGAAGCCGGTGGTGATAGTGGGACGGCCGTTGAGGATCTGGAGGTGAACTTCGGTCTCCGTGAAGTCTCCGTTAGCGCCTGGGGCGGTGGAGTGAAAGACGGCAGTGTAATGCTGCGGTTCGCGGAGCGCGCGGTCGGCGCGGAGGAAGGTGGACGGGGTGGTGGACGTATTGGTGAAGCTGGTTGGGTAAATGACGGTCGCGATGCGGTGCCATTGTTCGTCTTCCGGCATGAAGATGGCACTTACCAGGTGCTGGTCAAGCTCTACGGTGAGGATTGCGTCTAGTTCGTTGGAGGTGCCGAGAGCCAGCAGATCGAGGCGCACGGAGTGCGGGAACGGGGCATGGCCATGGTCAAGGTACGTCTCCGGTGCGCCAATGGCAGCAAGGGCAGCTGCCCGTGTACGGTCGTCAGAGGTTTGGAGTTGGGTTGCAAGCGATTGTGGCGCGGAGACCGCTAGATTCACGGTGGAAAATTGCAGGGTACCGAGGCTTGGAGTGGCGAGCGGTGCGGCCTGGGGCGCTGCTATCTGCTTTGAGGGCGGAGCCGTTGGCGGCGAGGATCCCAGATCGTGCTTCTGAGCCGAGGCTGGGCAAACGATGCAGAGTAGCGCAACGGGAAGAGCGGCAAATGATCGAAAAAGGTGCATGGATATTGGTCCAGAGAATACTTTAAGAAATAGCAAGAAGAGTGAGGTGCGCTTATTTCAGTATTCTATGGGTTTTGTAGAAGTGCCACTTTTCAACAAGATAACTTCCGCTAGAAGGGAATGTCCTCGTCCGTAATTCCCTGGTCGGCATAGTCGTTTGAGGGCGTGGAGGCAGGGGCAGAGGATGACGAGCGTGAGCTGGAATATCCGCCGGAGGAGCTGCTTGCGCCCTCACTACGGCCAGCGCCACCACCCAGCAGAGAGAGTTCGTTGATGAGAATCTCGGTGCGATATTTCTTCTGGCCGGATTCCTTGTCGTCCCAGGAGCGAGTCTGGATCTTGCCTTCAATAAAAACCTGCGTGCCTTTTTTCACGTAATCGCGCACGATTTCGGCGGTGCGCTGAAATGCGACCAAATTGTGCCACTCCGTCTTGTCGGCCCAGTTTCCCTGAGCATCCTTGGCGCGCTCGGCGGTCGCGAGAGAAAAAGAGGCTACCGTCATACCGCCGGCTGTAGTGCGAATCTCGGGGTCTTTGCCGACGTTACCGAGAAGGAAAACTTTGTTGACGCCTTTTGCCATGGTGCACTCCGTTGTTCTTGATCTAATTTTTGCCGATCACTGGACTCAGTCGGGGGTGAGCTCGACCGTTTTGGTTGAATACCATCGCGATCATTTGCCAGCGGCGGGTAAATGAAATGTGATGCCGGGGCTGTCCTTCGATTGTGGATGGATGGGTTGCATCTGCCCGGTACGCAACCAAAATCATACTATAGCGTTGCGATCCGGCGATGTGAGCCTGGGCAGATGGCGGCTGCTGCGATTGGGCATTGTGTTGCCACGGCGCTGCAGGACGGCATAAGTTAGCGATATGGCGAAATTGAGTGCTGTGTGTCGGTGGGCGTTGCTGATCGCTGCTTGCGGGTTGGGGTTTGGGAGGGGGCGGGCGCAGGGAACGGCGGAGAGCGCGGTACCGGAGGTGACGATTGCACCGAAGTCGAGCGCGGCGGTGAGTGCGCGGGTGATCGATGCGGCGAGTGAGCCGGCGATTTCGGCTGAAGAGAAGCTGCAATTGATTCGGCAGCACATCAAGTACGTGTTTGTTTTGTTTCAGGAGAACCGCTCGTTCGATTTTTATTTCGGGAGCTATCCGGGCGCGGACGGACTTTATGCCGGGCCGAACGGCCCTTATGCGCAGGGACAGGTGGCGAGGTTTACGCAGACGATTGTGAATACGGATGGAACGTTGGGGAAGGTGACGCCCTTCAGGATTCCAGCGACGGTGACGGATGCGGCAGGGAAGACGGTGCCGCTTTATCCAGCGGATATTGCTTCGGTGAACCACTCGCATGTGGCGATGGTGCGGAAGATTGCGCTGGATGCGAATGGGGTGGCGCAGAACTCGGAGTATGCGCTGACCGAAGAGGGTGTGACGCTGGTGGGTGGAAAACTTTCCAACGTTCCTACGCTGGAGCGCAAGCAGTTTGGTGAGCTCGTGATGAGCCATGTGGACTGCGACACGGTGCCGTTTTTGTGGCGGTATGCGGATCGGTTTACGCTGTTCGATCACTTCATGGATACGATCGTTGGTCCGTCGACGCCGAATGCCATTGCGATGATTGCGGGGCAGGGCGGCGAGACGCAGTGGATGCTGCATCCGGATGCCGCGGCTACGGGTGGGATAGGGGTGGGGGCTACGGTTCCGATGCTGTCCGATCCTCAGCCTTACTGGGGATCGGCGCTGGACACGGCGGCTCAGTTAAAGCAGCCGCAAGCTCTGCATACGTTCGGAGGCGTTTCGAAGAACCTTACGTTTGCGAGTCTGCCGCTCTCGTTTATGGGCAGCGCGATCAAGAAGACGACGGCACGGGATTATGACCCGGCATTTGATCTGCCGGATGTGCAGGAAGATATCGAAAAGATTGCGGGGCACGGGGTGAGTGCCGTGAACTGGGGCTGGTACCAGCAGGGGTATGACCGTGAGAAGAACGATCCAGATGCAAAGGCGACGCATGATGGATATGTCGCGCACCATAACGCACCGCAATATTTTGGGTATGTCGCGAACAACCCGCTCGCGTCGACGCATCTGCATGGGCTGAGCGATTTCTTTCGGGATTTGGCGGCAAAGCGGCTACCGGCATCGGGAGTGTTTTATGTTCGCGGGGGTTACGGGAACATTGAAGGGTGGAAGCCACAGGATCCGAATCCGAGGCTGGCGACTGTGTTTAATGGTAACGACGATCATCCGGGATACTCGGATTCTCAGGTGAGTGAGGCCTTGCTGGCGGAGGAGATTAATGCGATCGCCGCAAGCCCTTACTGGAGCCAGAGCGCGATCATCATTACGTATGACGAGTCCGATGGCGAGTATGACCATGCGCGGCCGAAGATACGTTCGCAGGATGCGGCGGGCTTGCCGCTGGAGCAGGGGCCGCGAATTCCTGCGCTCGTGATCTCGCCTTATGCGGTGGCGCATGGCGTTTCGCATGTGCCGACGGAGCATAGCTCGGTGATCAAGTTTGTTGATGAGGTATTTACGCTGATCCCGCTGGCCGATCTTCCCGATGAAGAGCGCGGGCGAGAGATTGGTAAAGAGAAGTTTGGGCAAGAACACCTGGGGCCAGCGGACGATAAGGTTCCGGGTGTTGGGGACATGAGTTCGGCGTTTGATGTCTTGCGACTTGAGGGCAAGAGGGCTCCGTTGGACGCGGCGTACGCGATCATTCCGAAGACCGAGATTGATGCGTTCCCGCATGATCAGGGCCGCGGGTGCCGGGTGTTGGGGATTACGCCGACGGATAGCGGGTTGCCTAATCCGGTGCCGAGCGACTTTAATCCGCGGCCGGATTCAACGCCGGGTATTCCCACCGCTGGAGGGTGGACGCCATAGCGCGCGGGTGGGTGGTGGCTGGCGTGCTATCGATGGGATACATGGTTGGCCACGCGCAGATTACACAGGGAGCCTCTACGTTGGAGCGGGTGCGCGCTGCCGGCGTGCTTGGCTGTGGGATTGATCAGGAGGAGCCGGAGTATTCGACGGCGGATGATCACGGTGGGCGCCAGGCGTTTGATGAGGATCTGTGTCGAGCCGTAGCTGTGGCAGTGCTGGGGGAGCATGCGCTGGTTCGGATGGTGAACTATCCGGATGATCGAGCGGCGATGGAGGCGCTGAAGTCGGGAGTTGTGGACATGGTGCCTACGCTTAGCGACGACTTTACGCACTCAGTGGGAACGCATTTGGAATTTATGCGGCCTGTGCTGTGGGATGGGGTTGGGTTTCTGGTGCTCGGCTCGAGCCCGGTCATGCGGGCACGGCAGTTGAGCGGCAAGAAGATCTGCTTCATCGCTGAGACTGCGGTGGAGGAGAGCGTACGGTCGTGGTTTGCGCGCGAGCATCTGGATTATGTTCCGTTTCCTTTTCAGGAGGAGGGAGAGATGGAAGCGGCGTTCGCTACGGGGAACTGTGGTGCGCTGGCTGGAGATCGGACGCGCCTGGCGGGGACGCGGGCGTTGCTGGGGCAGCATGGAAAGCCCACGCGACTGCTTCCGGAGACTATCTCGAAGGATCCACTGGCTGCTGCTGTACGGGATGACGATGCGCAGTGGGCCGCGATTGTGAGCTGGGTGATGGAGGCGTTGGTGCAGGCTGAGGAGAGCGGTGTGGCGAAGGCGAATGCGGCGTCGAGGGGGGCTGAGGTTGGGAAGGCGGGTGGGGGCGATCCGGTGCTGTGGTTTCTGCTGGGAGGATCACAGCAGATCGGGAGCGGGTTGGGGCTTGCGAACGATTGGGTTGTGAAGGTGGTCGAGGCGACGGGAAATTATGGGGAGATCTATGAGCGCGATCTGGGGAGCGGGTCGGCGTTTAAGCTGCCACGCGGGGAGAACGAGTTGCGCGAACATGGTGGTTTGATGATTGCGCTGCCACCGAAGTAGCTATCCGTCATGAGCGGTGGCGCATGTCGCCGAGGAGTTTGGCGAGGCCGAGAAATAGGGTGAAGGCGCTGGTGGGCAAGCAGCCAAGGGCGACGACCAAGGCGAGCCAACCGCCGTTGGTGTGGGGGCCTTCACGGGTGACTCCGCCGAAGACGGTGAAGATAAGCAGGGTGGCGATCGCTCCGACGAGGAGGATGGTGGTGCCGGTGGTGAGGAGCTTGCGGGTGTCTGACTGCATAGGGACAGGGGATAGAGAGTAGGGGATAGAGGATAGAGAAAGCAGCAGACCCTCCGGTTGCGGCGAAGGATGACGGTTAGCGGTAGGCTGCGAGCATGGCGTAGACCACGACTCCGCTGACTGAGACGTAGAGCCAGATGGGGAAGGTCCAGCGCGCAAGCTTGCGGTGGGCTGGGAAGCGGCCTGTGAGGGAGAGGAAGAACGTGATCAGGATCATTGGGAGAGCGACGACGGCAAGGAAGATGTGGGGGAGGAGGAGAATCCAGAGATAGATGAAACGCGCGGTGGGATGCGCGGTCGGGAAGAGCATGTCGCCGTGCAGAACGTGGTTGGCGATGTAGGCGACGAGGAAGGCGCTCGAGACGGTGAAGGCCGCGAACATGCTGTTGCGATGCGCGGTGATCTTGCGGAGCTTGATGTAACGGAAGCCGAGGATCAGGAAGATAGCGCAGAGTGCATTGAGGATGGCGTCTAGCGCTGGGAGAAACGTGAGGTGTGTTCCGGCTGCGTCGACGGGGGGATGGTAGTAGACCAGCCAGGCCAGGAAGATCGAGGCCACGGCGGAGATTCCGATGATGGCGGCGATGATTGAGGTGGGCGTGCGGTAGTTCGGATTGGGTGCGGCGATGGCGGGCATGAATGTTCCTGATGGACTGATGGTTCTGGGTTGCTAGTGAGGCAAGGTCAGAAGATGAGGCGGCCTTTGGCGTCGACGATCATGGCGAGCAGGAGCAGAGGCAAGTAGATGACCGAGACTTTGAGTAGTTGACGGGCGAGGATGCGGTTCTCGGGGTCGTCGGGGGCGCGGGTGATGCGTAGGAAACGGATGGTGGCGGCGAGATAGCCGGCGTCGAGAACTATGGCAGCTACGGCGTAGGGTATGCCGGTGACGTGGAGCCAGGTGGGCCAGAGGCTGGCGGGGATCATGAGGACGGCGTAGAAGAGGGCCTGGAGGGCGGAGGATCGGGCGGCTTCGCTTGAGGGTTGTTGGGTGGCGGCGAGGCGGATGCCGGCGTGGGCGTAGTCGGCACGATAGAGCCAGCCGATGGCCATGAAGTGGGGGAATTGCCAGACGAAGAGGATGGCGAAGAGGGCGACGGCGGGCCACTCGATGACGCCGCGGGCGGCGGTCCAGCCGATGAGGCCCGGAACTGCTCCGGGGAAGGCTCCGATGAAGGTGTTGAGCGACGTGATGCGCTTGAGCGGGGTGTATATCGCTACATAGCTGACCGCGGTGAGCAGGGTCAGCATGCCGGTGATGGGATTGGTCACCAGCGTGAGGTAGATGGATCCTCCGAAGACGAGGAGGAAGCCGAGGATGAGGCCGTGGGCGAGACCGATGCGGTGCTGCGCCATGGGACGATCCGCGGTGCGAGGCATGCGGCGATCGGTGGTGCGCTCGAGAGCCTGGTTGAGGACGCTGGAGCCGGCTGTGACGAGACTGATCCCGAACAGGGCTTTGACGAGTCCGAGGTGGAAGGGCGAGATGCCCGAGGCGAGCGAGCCTAGGTAGAAGCTTGCCGCGGCATAGATGATGACCATCAGTGAGACGCGCGGTTTGACGAGCACAGCGTAGTCGCTGAGCAGCGAGTGGCTGCGGGTGCGCAAGGTCTCTACGGTAGATGTGGCTGTGATGGACACGTCGAACTTAAAGGATATCGCGATTGGGCAGGCTATGCAGGGCATTGATCCTTCGGGACGTAATGGGTTTCTGGTAGGCGCAGCATCCTGATTGGTTCGCCGGCATTCATTGCACTGAAACGGAGGCAACGTTATACTGCGGTTATTGGCAGAGCTGGTGTTTTTCTTGCTGTGCCGCGAGTGAGGTTCGTCTTCAGCCCAAGCGTGAGGGATGTCCAGCTCGGGAATGGTGGGCCGCCTGGTAGGTATGCCGGCGAGTCCGGATGGCGCGCGGTGACACGCGTGCTTCGAAGTTGCAGCACGGCGATGAAGTGGACGGTCGCTGATTTCACCAACATTTTGATGCCTTCCGATTGCCGGGTATGCGGGGCCGCTATGGCTGCGCTGGCGCCGGTGAGGGTTTGTGAGGCTTGCGTTGCGCGGGTGGGAACGCAGGCTGCGACAGAACAGGATGTGTTGTGCACGCGCTGCGGCGACGCCTTGGGGATGGAGTCGGCACGCTTTGCGGCGGCGATGGGCGTGGGCGAGTGCACGATGTGCCGGCTGGCTCCCCCGCAGTTCGATCGGGCTGTGGCCCATGCAAATTACGAAGACGAGATGCGCAGGATGCTGCACCTGCTGAAGTTTGAGGGCATGCGCGGCGTTGCGGAATACGTGCTCGGCGACGCTATGGCTGCTGCGGCGCAGAAGCTGCGGGGCGATGCGGCCGATGAGTTGGTGGTGGTTCCGGTTCCTTTGTTTGCCGCTCGGGAGAAGGCGCGCGGGTTCAACCAGGCGAAGGTGCTGGCTGAGGTGATGATCAAGCGGCTACGTAAGCTCGATCCGCGGTGGACGTTGTCTCTGCAGGGACAAGCGCTGAGCCGGGTGAAGGACACGCGGGCGCTGTATTCGCTCAATCCCACGCAGCGGCGAGCAAGTTTAAAGGGCGCGTTTCGCGTGGCCGATGCGGAGGCTGTGCGCGGGCGCGAGGTGTTGCTGATCGACGACATTATGACTACCGGAGCTACCGCGCGGGAGTGTGCTCGCGTGTTGAAGCGCGCAGGCGCGGCGAAGGTCTGGGTGGTGACGGCGGCGCGGGCGCAGCCGGAGAGCGTTCTCAGTACGGCTCAGCATGACGATGAGAGCTTTGCGATTTGGGATGCAGTTCCGGCTCGGGTGATTGAGCCGGAGGTTGGAAGACGGGTTAGTTTTTAGCAGCGGAATTTCGAAGGACCAATAGAACCGGAGGGCAGGGATGCAGGCTGGCAAATCTAGTGGGGCGAGAAACAAGCGGTCGGGCAATCGACACCATACGACGCATCCTGTGGCGGGGACGGCGCGGGCTGAGGCGATTGACATACGCATGGGTGTGTTTCGGCAGCCGGCCATGCAGACGCCGGTGCTTGTGCTGAATGCGAGCTATGAGCCGATCAATATCTGCGGGGCGCGGCGGGCGCTGGTGCTGGTGCTGAAGGGCGTGGCGCGAACTGAGGAGGAGCAGGGTGCCGTGTTGCATTCCCATCGGATGAACCTGCAGATGCCTAGCGTGATTCGGCTGCTGGAGTATCGGCGGATTCCGCACCAGACGCGGGCGCTGAGCCGGAAAAATATTTTGCTGCGCGACCGGAACACTTGCCAGTATTGCCAGAAGGTTTTGATTGCTTCCGAGCTGACGTTGGATCATGTGGTGCCGCGTTGCCGCGGCGGTTTGTCGACGTGGGAGAATCTGGTGGCTTGCTGCCGGGATTGCAATCGGCGCAAAGGGAGCCTGATGCTGCATGAGCTGACGGAGATGAAGCTGCTGCGCGAGCCGCGGCCGTTTTCGCTGCATACTTCGCGACATATTATGCGGATGATTGGCAGCGCGGATGCGAATTGGCGGAAGTATCTTTACTTTGAGTCGGAGCCGGCGGCGTAGGTCCGGTACGGACGGCGGGAGGCTTAGCGTGGCTGCTATTCAGGGCGTCGGCATGGGGGGTACCCCCCTCCCCCCCTTTGGGTATGACTTGGGCTGTAAAGTAGTCCATTCAGGCGGGTTAGACGGCAAAGTATCCCCCCTCTGGATATGACTTTGGCTGTAAAGTGGTTCAATCAGATGGGTTAGGTGGCAAGGTACCCCTTGCGCGGCTTGTTGGGTGGGAACGCATGACCCGCCAGGTATATGTCGGACCGTTGGCCCTGTTTGATTTGTAGGCTTTTGGGTTGCGATGGGATTGAGGCGTGGGAAGGGTCTAGTTAAATTGTAGCGGGTTGGTGGGGGTGATTATGCCAGGTTTTGGAAATATATATCGCCAGTGTTT
Organism: Granulicella sp. L46; assembly: GCF_009765785.1. Lineage (GTDB taxonomy): Bacteria > Acidobacteriota > Terriglobia > Terriglobales > Acidobacteriaceae > Granulicella. The sequence continues at coordinate 80,671 of NZ_LMUT01000015.1, read as the reverse complement.
ATAGGGGGTTTGGCGATTTTTGGGCGGTCTGGGGGCTTGACAGGTTTGGGAGGGCTCGGGGCTAAAGCCCGCTTCCGGTCTGGGGGATTCAGGGGGCTGAAGCCCCCTGCTAATCCGCCAGAACGGGCGCTTGCTCTGCAAGCGAGAAGCAGGTTCCTCGCTGCGCTCGGAATGACAGACAGAAAGGCAAGAGCAACAGCCACGACAACGGCAACAACCAATGCGGGGGTCCTTCGGCTGCGCCTCAGGATGACGGCGAAAAACGAGCAACCGCAAGACTAGAAACAGATCCTCCACCTTTGGCGAAGGATGACAAATCCGGGTGGGTAGCAGGATGACAAACGTGCTGATGGGTTCGGGGGTTATGGCTGGGGTGGGTTGGGGGTGGTGGGGACTTCGGTGCCATAGTGGAGGGTGACGGTGGCGTGGAAGCGCTTGTAGTCGGTGTAGCGGACCGTGGTGCGGACATGGACGGTTTGGGAGAGGGCGTCGGCGTGGGCTGGGAAGTGGAGGGTGCCGTCGGCGCGGGTGTAGATGGGGAACCAGTACTTGCCGTCGATCTGCTGGTAGTACGTGGTGAAGGGCGGGGAGAGGTTTTCGTGGCCGGGGCGCGTGTCTTGCGGGACGGCCTGGCCGTGGATTAGGACGATCTGGTGGTCCTGCTGTGAGAGCCAGATGCGGCCTTGGAAGTAACGGTGATCTTCTACTTGCAAGGATCGGTGATCTTTTAATATCTCGCGGGGGGTGCAGTCGAAGACGTAGGTGTCGAGCTGGTCGACACGTTGGCGGCCGAGGTAGGTGAGGGTATAGTCGGGTAGCTCGGGGGTGGTGAGGATGAAGGGTAGGCGGTGGGCTACGTCGTCGAGGTCGGCTTCGGTGAGGGTGACGCGCTGGAGGGTGTTGGCGGGGGCGAAGACGACGTGCTCCTGGCGGCGGCCGGCGTCGTCGAAGGAGATGTCGGTGAGCTGGTGGTAGGCGCCGTCGGGTTGGTTGGTGTCGGGGGCGAGGGTTTCGAAGGTGACGTCCTGGCGGAAGGTGTAGTGGTCGCGCGCGTTCGCGAAGGCGGATTCTTGCTGGGCCATGTGGGTGAGGATTTGTGGGATGGGGGCGGCGGGGGGCGTGGGGTCGAGAGGGCCGAAGCCTTGTTGGGCTTGGGTGGAGGTGAGAATCGTGGCGAAGAGGAGGAGGGTTCGGGTCATGATGGTGCTTGCTACAGGATAGACGGGTCCTGCGTGGGGGCGGGGGTTAGGGCTTTGGGTGAGAAAGGGTTGAGGGTATGGGTGAGGGTGAGTTCTTCGGGGTCCTTCGGCTTCGGGCTGCGCCCTTCGCTCAGGATGACAGATTTTAGGGAGGGTGGAGAGGGGCGGGGGCGGTCGCGCGTGGCGCGCGATGCCCACATCTCAGAATCGAGATATGGGGCAGTCCTGCGCGGACGGCGAGGGGCTTCGCGTGGTCGGTTCATGTCTGCGGTCACTGGTAGGAATTAGGTCTGGGCGTAAACTGGCGCGATGAAGATCCGGACGATTTGTGCTGCGAGTTTATTGGTGGGGATGGTTTGTGCTGCGGGTGGGCAGGTGGGTTCGGCGAAGAGGCCGATGACGTTTGCGGATTTGATGGCGATGAAGCGGGTTAGCGATCCGCAGGTTTCGGTGAGTGGGAAGTGGGTGCTGTTTTCGGTTACGGATGTTTCGCTGGAGAAGAATACGAAGACGAATCATCTTTGGGTGGTGCCGGTTGATGGCGCTGCGAAAGAGCGGCAGGTGACTACGGGCAGTGGGGAGAGTGGGGGACGGCTTTCGCGGGATGGGAAGGCTGTGATGTATGCGGCGGATGGGCAGTTGGTGGTGGCGGCTTGGGATGATGCGGCTGGGACGATCGGGACGGGGCGGGCGGTGACGTCGTTGGAGACGGGGGCCGATGGTGGAGTTTGGGCTCCGGACTCGAAACATTTTTTATTTGTGTCGGATGTGTATCCGGGGTGCGAGGCGGCTGTGGGGGCGGGGAGGGCTGACGCTGAGGCGAAGTGTAATGCGGAGAAGGATGCGGCGGCGGCTAAGAGTCCGGTGAAGGCGATGATTTTTACGGACTTGCTGTATCGGCATTGGGATCATTATTTGGGGGAGAAGCGGTCGCATATTTTTTGGGGGAGCGTAGAGGGTGGGGCGCCTGAGGATGTCACGCCGGCTAGTGTGGTGGGGGATCATGAGGCGCCTACGTTTTCGTTGAGTGCGCCGGTGGGGTATGCGATTTCTCCGGATGGGAAGGAGATTGCGTATGTCGTGAATTTGGATAAGGTGCCGGCGGAGTCGACCAACAACGATATTTTTGTGTTGCAGGTGGGGGCGGTGCCTTCGTCGGCGAAGAAGGTGTCGACGAGCGCGGGGAGTGATGATGGGCCGGCGTATTCGCCGGATGGGAAGTGGCTGGCTTGGCGGTCGCAGAAGAGGAATGGGTTTGAGAGCGACAAGTTTGATTTAGTGGTGATGGATCGGGGGACAGGGGCGATTCGGGATTTGACTGGGACGCTTGAAAATTGGGTGGATGAGTTTGCTTGGACACCCGAGTCAGAGGGCCTCTTTTACACGACGCCGTTAGCCGGGAACGAGAATATTGATTTCGTCGGCATAGCTGGTAACAAACTAGGGTTTTTAGAGGGGGAGGGTGAGTTTAGCGATATCCTCGTTCTGCCACGCGCAGGGAGCAGCAGCGGTGGGAGCGTCCTGATTGCTGTACGTGTGTCGGTCGAACATCCAGCGGAGATTGTTCGTTTGCCGAAGGAGCACGCGAGAGGTGCGTCGGAGTGGGGTGGTGAAGTCGCGATCACGCACTTGAATGATGTGCTGGTATCGAAGCTTGATCTTCCGAAGATGGAGTCGTATTGGTTTGCTGGTGCGAATGGGACGAAGGTGGAGGGGTTTGTGGTGCGGCCGCCTCATTTTGATGCGGGGAAGAAGTATCCGGTGAAGTTTTTGATTCATGGGGGGCCGCAGGGGAGTTGGGGAGATGCGTGGTCGTATCGGTGGAATCCGGAGCTGTTTGCGGCTAGTGGGTATGTGGTGGTGATGGTGAATCCGCGGGGGTCGACGGGGTATGGGCAGCAGTTTGTGGATGAGGTGTCGGGGGATTGGGGTGGGCGGCCGTATGTGGATTTGATGAAGGGGCTGGATGCGGCGGAGGCTAAGTTTTCGTTCATCGACAAGACGCGGGAGTGTGCGCTGGGGGCTAGCTATGGCGGGTTCATGGCGAATTGGGTGCTCACGCATACAGATCGGTTCAAGTGCATCGTGACGCATGATGGGATGTATGACCCGGTGAGTGCGTTTGGTGCGACTGAGGAGTTGTGGTTTAACGAGTGGGAGTTTCGGCCGTTGGCGGCGGGGGTAGAGAAGCAGATTCCCGGAGGGAATGACAGGAAGAAAAGTAACGGCAACGACGATGTTGTAGAGCAGGGGAAGGCGGCGCGGCCTTGGGATTTTTATGGGAAGCCGGCGGGGGAGGATCCGTTTCGGAAGTGGTCTCCGATGATGTTTATTAAGGATGCGCGGACGCCTACGCTGGTGGTGCATTCGCAGAGGGATTATCGGCTGGATGTTAGCCAGGGGTTGCAGTTGTTTACGGCGCTGCAGTTGCTGGGTGTGCCGTCGAAGATGCTTTATTTTTTCGGATGAGGGGCACTGGGTGTTGAAGCCGCAGAACGCGCAGTTGTGGTGGGAGACTGTCGATGACTGGTGCGATCGGTGGACGGGGATGGGTAAGTATGCGGCGGTGGGGCCGGAGAAGAATCCGTTAGAGGCGCGAGAGAAGTAGTGGCTGGAAGCTGCGAATGGGAGTGCAATGGTAGGCAGGGCTGCAGGTCTCTCCGCTACGCATCACGACAAGAGCGTGATGGTTCGGTCGAGATGACAGAGTTGTGCAGTTAGAGGAGCAACAATGAGTTTTGGGAAGGCAAAGAGTTATGGGGCGGGGGGCTTCAAAGTGAAGAAGCCGAAGCCTCCGCTGGATGTGGCGGGGTTGCTGGAGTTTGCGGTGCGCTCGTTGAGCTCGCAGATGAAGAGTGTGCGCGATCTGCGGCGGAAGATGAGTACGCGTGCGGAGCCTGGCGAGGAGGGTGAAGCAGCGATGGACGCGGTGATTTTGAAGTTGAAGGAGCTGGGGTATCTGAGCGATGAGCGGTTTGCGGCGGACTACACGCGGCTGCGTAAGGAGAATGAGAAATACGGCAAGCGGAGAGTGCAGCAGGGGTTGATGCAGAAGGGGATTGCGCAGGAGCTGACGCAGTCTACGCTGGCTACTGCGTATGACGAGGTGGATGAGGTGGCGCTGGCGAAGGAGTATGTCGCGCGCAAGCGGATGAAGAAGCCGGAGGGAGATAAAGAGATCGCGCGCGCGATGCGGCGGCTGATGGGGGCGGGGTTTTCTACTAAGACGATTTGGAAGGTGCTGAGGAGTTGGGGTGCGGAGGTGGAAGAGGTGGATGTCGAGGACAGTGAGTAGGGGATAGAGGATAGAGTGTAGGGAAAAACGTATGGTGCAGCGGGTGGTGGGGATTGATTGGTCGGGGAGGGTGGATGCGGCCGGGCAGCGGCGGCATATCTGGGCGGGAGTTTGGACGGAGGATCCGCGAGGAAAAGTGAGCGTGCGGTTGGAGGCGGGGAGGACGCGCGCGGAGATTGCGGAGTGGCTGATCGAGATGGCGAAGGAGACGCCGCGGATGGTGGTAGGGTTTGATTTTTGCTTTAGCTTTCCGGCGTGGTTTGTCAGGGATGAGCATGGAGTCGGGAGTGCGCCGGAGTTTTGGAGGCGCGTTGTTGACGAAGGACATGCGGAGAGGTGGTTGATGCGGGGGGCAGAGGATCGGCGGTTTTGGGGGAAGCCGGGTGTGGGTCATCGGGGCGAGCGGCCGGCGGAGTTTTCTGGGGAGCATCTGCATCGGATGTTGCGGGCTACCGATATTGATTGCAAGATTGTGGCGGAGATTCCTGAGGCCGAACGGCAGGCTCGGGTGAAGGGGATTACGCCGAAGAGTGTGTTTCAGATTGGCGGGTCGGGAAGCGTGGGTACGGCGTCGCTGCGCGGGTTTGCGGTGTTGCTGAGGCTGAGGGAGGCGGGGTTTCGGGTGTGGCCGTTTGATGCGCCGTCGCTGGTTGGGCGGGATGCTCGTCCGTTGGTGGTGGAGATGTATACGCGGTTGAATACGGGGGCGGTGAAGAAGTCGAATGCGGCTGCGCGGGCGGCTTATTTGTTGAAGAAGCGGCGGGAGGATGCGGGGTATGCGGCGTTGTCTCGTGGGGTGATGCAGAAGGCGCGCGGTGGGGAGGATGCGTTTGATGCGCTGGTTAGCACGATGGTGATGGCGGAACGGAGGGAGACGTTTGCGCGGCTGCCGATGCCGCGGGATCCGCTGTGTGGGATTGAGGGATGGACTTGGGCGCCGGAGGTTTGAGGGTATTGTGGGAGCTCATGCCCCAGGGGCTAAAGCCCCGCTGTTCGTAATGCATGAGACCCAAGGCTGAAGCCTTGGGGTACGTAGAAGCGAGAACAGAAGAAGCAGATTCCCAGAGGGAATGACAGAAAGAAAGGCAAGGGCAAGAACGGGAGACAGCAGGTTCACTCGCTACGCTCGGAATGACAATTTCTTTCAGAAATTGTCGAAGAAAGGCAAACGCAAACGCAAACGCAAAGGCAAAGGCAAAGGCAGGGGCGGCTAGGGGGTTAGGAGGTTTAGGGTGGGTAGGGGTGGTAGGGCGTTGATCTGAGTGGCCAGGGTGCGGAAGAGTTCTATGGCGCGGAGGCAGTCGGGGTCTAGCGTGTAGTGGATGTTGTGGCGGAGGTAGGTGCGGATGGTGTTGGGGGAGAGGGCTAGTTTCGGTGTCCACTCGTCGACGATCTGCTCGGTGTGGGCTAGGCCGGCGTCGCGGCTGGCGGTAAGGTCGGCGATGAGTTGTTGGGGGGAGAGGCCTGCGGGGGCCAGGGATTCGGGGCGGAGGGCCCAGACGGCGGCTACCCAGGGGAGGCCGGTGAGCTCGCGCCAGAGGTGGGCGAGGTCGAGCCAGAGGAGAGGGGTTTTGGTGGCGTTGTCGATGGCGGTGCGCTGCTCCCGGGCGAGGAGTGCAGGGTCGCCGATGAGGAGCGCGGCGTCGGAGCCGGGGAGCATGGTGGCGAGGTCGGCAGGGAAGTCGACGAAGGTTGGGTAGGTGTGGTGGAAGTGCTCGAAGAGGATGCGGGTGTAGGTGACGGAGCTGCGGCTGGCGGTGTCGGTGGCGACGGTGCGGACTTGTTTGAGGGCTTCGGCGGGAGAGAGCCAGTCGGGATTTTTGACGAGTAGAAGGATGCTGCGGACTTCGTCGCGGCTGGCGATGGCGCAGCCGGGGACGATAGCGAGATCTGGCGTGAGAGAAGCAATGGGGATGAGGCCGAGGTCGGCGGTACCGGCGTTGAGTTCCTCGGCGCAGATGGCGGGCGAGGTGTAGTGGACGTCGTAGTGCTCGCGGAGGGTTGTGGCGGTGGGTTCGTGCTCGAAGTTGTAGAGCAGTGGAGCTGGGTTCAGGAAAGCGATGGTGGAGACGCGTAGAGGCACAGTTTGATTTTAGAAGAAGCGTGCGACACAGCGGTTGGCGCGCGGTTGATGTAGGATGCGAGCACGACGCAGCTGAGAGGTACGCGTGATGATGGATGGGATTGAGGAACGGGCGGGCGCGGCAGTTTCTCCAGAGACGCTGTCGAGTGAGGTTCAAGAAGCGAGGCTGGCGTGGCTGGCGTTGACTTTGACGCCCGGAATGGGGCCGACTCGATGTGGGCGTGCGGTGCGTCGGCTGGGAGCTGCGGGGCGTTTGTTTCATGCGAGCCTGACTGAGCTGGAAGGTGTAGGGATGCCGGCGGAGTCAGCGCAGTTCTGTTTCGATGGACGAGCGCGGGCTGCGGCGGTTGAAGAAGCGGCGCGTGTCCAGGAGCAGCAGGCGAGCTTTCTGACGCCTGAGGATGCGGCGTATCCGGATAGGCTGTTGGAGATATATGATCCGCCGTCGGTGCTTTGGGTGCGGGGTAACGCAGCGCTGCTGAGTCGTGCGGGGATTGCGGTGGTGGGGACCCGACAGCCGACGCCGTATGGATCGGGCATGGCGGAGATGTTGAGTCGCGATTTGGCGCGGCGCGGGATGGTGATCATGAGCGGCATGGCGCGGGGTGTGGACTCGTGTGCGCACAAGGGCGCGCTGGAGGCTGGAGGTGCGACGGTTGCGGTTTGGGGGACGGGGATCGACGTGATTTATCCCAAGGAGAACAAGCGGCTGGCAGAGCAGATTGTCGCACAGGGTGGAGCGATTGTGAGTGAGTTTCCGCTGGGGACGTTTCCGGCGCCGCAGAATTTTCCTATACGGAATCGGACGCTGAGCGGGATGAGTGTCGGCGTGCTGGTGGTGGAGGGTGGGGAATATTCGGGCACGAGGATTACGGCGCGATGTGCGCTGGATCAGGGGCGCGATGTGTATGCGGTGCCGGGTAATGCGACCAATAAGAATGCGTGGGGTCCGAATACATTGATCAAGCAGGGCGCGAAGTTGACGGCGACCTGGGAGGATGTGTGGGAGGATCTGCCGTCGCAGGTGCGAATGGAGTTGGAGGCGGCAGCGGAGGCGCAGGCGGGGAGGAATGAATCTTCTGTGGAGGGAAGTGCATCTTTATTTAACGACCACCAGACGAGCCCTCCCATGAGCGAGCATGAGCGCCTGGTGATGCAGGAGTTGCGGCAGGATGAGACGCTGCAACTTGATGAGTTGATTGAGCGGCTGGAGCTCAAGATGGTCTCGGGTGAAATCTTTACCGCGTTGTTTGAATTGGAACTTAGCGGTAGAGTGAAGCAGATGCCAGGCAAACAATATGTACGGTGCTTCTAAAAAGTTCCTCCGCTAGATTGAGCGAGAGGTGGCGCTGATTCGAAAGTTTTTGCGTCCAACAGGACAAGCAAGTTAGCTCGCAGGCCGATGGATATCGGGGTGCGGTTTGACTTCGACTTGGCTAAACGTGATAGGTTGCAAGGGAATTGGAAACATAGACGCGGCTTTTGCCGTACGTCTATGAATGGGTGTGCGGTATGGCAAAGAATCTGGTGATCGTTGAGTCGCCGGCGAAGGCGAAGACGATCGGGAAGTATCTCGGCAGCGACTACGTGGTGGAGGCCTCGATTGGGCACATCATGGACCTGCCCAAGAACGATATTGGCGTGGAGCTGAAGCATCGGACGTTTGAGCCGACGCTGATCGTGTCTCCAGGCAAAGAGAAGGTGGTGGACCGTCTGAAGAAGCTGGCGGCGAAGAGTGACTTTGTGTTTCTGGCGGCCGATCCTGATCGCGAGGGCGAGGCAATTGCTGCGCACTTGAAGTTCCAGCTGCTGCCGGCTATTCGAAATAAGAGCAACATGCGGCGGGTGACGTTCAACGAGATTACGAAGAAGGCGGTTACGGCTGCGTTTGGGCATACGCGGGATGTGGACGAGAATTTGGTGGATGCGCAGCAGACGCGGCGGGTGCTAGATCGGTTGGTGGGTTATCAGATCTCTCCGCTGCTCTGGGACAAGGTGAAACGCGGGCTGAGCGCAGGGCGTGTGCAGACTGTGGCGCTGCGGCTGATCGTGGAGCGCGAGCGGGAGATTAATGCGTTCCAGGCGGTGGAGTACTGGAATATAGATGCGGTGCTTTCTCCGTCGAAGGGCGGCCAGGAGTTTACAGCGCGCATGGTGGGCGTGCAGGGGTTGCCGATTCGCGTGTCGAATGGCACGGATGCGGATGGGAAAGAGGTTTTCCTGTCGAATGCGCTGCCGGATAAGGGCGCTGTCGATGAGGTGATGGAGCAGCTGGAGCGCGCGACGTGGCGGGTGAAGTCGATTGAGAAGAAGGAGCGGCGGCAGAACCCGCGTGCTCCTTTTACGACTAGCCAGTTGCAGCAGCAGGCGGCGGGGCGGCTGGGCTTCAATGTGCGGCGCACGATGGGCGTGGCGCAACGGCTGTATGAGGGCATCGAGCTGGGAAGTGAAGGCACGGTTGGACTTATTACCTACATGCGAACCGACTCTACCAACATGAGCGCGGATGCAGTGAAGGAGATTCGCGAGTGGGTGAATAAGAAGTTTGGCGGGAAATATTTACCCGAAAAAGCGAATATTTATAAGAGCAAGAAGGATGCGCAGGAGGCCCACGAGGCCATTCGTCCGACGAACGTTAGCTTCGTTCCGGATGAGGTGCGGAAGTATCTTTCGGATGAACAATATCGGCTGTATAAGCTGATCTGGGAGCGCGCGGTCACGAGCCAGATGACGGCTGCGGTGTTCGACCAGACGACCGTGGAGATTGAGGCTAAGGCCGAGGCGACGTATGACTTCCGGACGACGGGCAGCATTCTGAAGTTCGATGGCTGGCTGCGGTTTGAGGAAGAGACGAAGAAGGCGAAGGCCTTGCGAGCGGCTGCAGAGGCGAAGGCGGAGGCTGCGGAGAAGAAGCAGATCTCGCAGAGCGCGGATGCGGAGGATGCCGAGGGGGCGAAGGATTCGACGTCGGAGGAGAGCTCGGCGGATCGGCGGCTGCCGGAGTTAAAGGATGGGCAGGGTTTGGAGCGGGTGCGGCTGGATCCGCAGCAGAAGTTTACGCAGCCTCCGCCGCGGTTCAATGAGGCGAGTTTGGTGAAGACGCTGGAGGAGAAGGGGATTGGGCGGCCGTCGACGTATGCGTCCATTATCAATACTATCCAGGAGCGCGATTATGTGAAGAAGCTCGCGCAGAAGCTGGTTCCGACCGAGATTGGGATGGTCGTAACGGAGCTGCTGGTGAAGAACTTTCCGTACATCTTTGAGACCGGCTATACGGCTCAGCTGGAGAGCGAGCTGGATGCAGTGGAAGAGGGGACGGAGAAGTGGACGGACCTGCTGAATGGGTTCTATACGCACTTTGAGAAGGAGCTGAAGGTCGCCGAGACGGGGATGGAAGACATCAAGGCGATGGAGCAGGCTACCGATGAGATATGCGAGAAGTGCGGAGCTCCGTTGATTTTGAAGTGGGGCAAGTTTGGGAGCTTCTATTCGTGCTCGAACTTTACCAAGGTGAAGCCCATTACCGTGGCGCAGGGGCCGCTGAAGAAGGACCCCAAGGCGGCGGTGAAGAAGGTGCTGGATACATTCGAGTTCCCGATGTATGTGAAGGCAATGAATGAGGATACGACTGAGTCGAGCACCAAGGTTGGGGACAAGGCGGAGCTGATTGCGGCGCTGCAGGCGGCTGCTGGGCAGGGGAATAAGCTGGTCGTGGAGCCGGAGAGCTGCGACTTTACCAAGGAGAATTTTGCGGCTAAGCCGGATTTGAACTCGCCTGAGGCTCAGGATGCGGAGCAGGAAGAGGAGTTTTGCGATAACTGCGGACGGACGATGGTGCTGCGGAATGGGCCGTGGGGGCCGTTTATGGCTTGCCCCGGGTATAACGAGGATCCGCCGTGCAAGACGATTCGGAAGCTGACGCAGAAGGTGCAGTCGAAGCCGCCGGTAGTCTTGGAAGAGCCTTGCCCCAAATGCGGAAAGCCATTGCTCCAACGCGATGGGCAGTATGGGGAGTTCATTGCTTGCTCGGGGTATCCGAAGTGCAAGTATGTGAAACAAGAGCTGTTAGAGGTGCCTTGTCCGAAGTGCGGCGGCGAGGTTGCGGTGCGCAAGAACAAGCGTGGCGACACGTTCTATGGGTGCACGCGGTATCCGAAGTGCGACTTTACCAGCAATCAGAAGCTGGTGAATGAGACTTGCCCGAAGTGCGATTCGGCTTATTTGGTGGAGTATGCGAATGCTGAGGGGACGTTCCTGATTTGCCCGAATAATCGTGAGGCGTTGCCGAAGCGGCGGCCGCGTAAGGGGGCGAAGGAAGAGGATGTTGCGACTGCTCCTAACTGCGGCTATGAGAAGAAGATAGGACCTCCAAAGGTGAAGGAGGAGGCGCCGGAACGGCATCGTCCGGATCCGGAGAAGACGCGTGCGGTGGTGGAGGCGGTAGCGTAGAACTCTAGTTTGCACGAAAGGATATGGGGTTCTGGAGGAATCGCGCAGAGGACTTCCCGTTTCCAGTAGGTTTATGGTATAAAGGTAGAGGCACGCGGCTCCAACTGCGACTTGGACGCTTTCTACTGCTTCGCATGTGCGAGGACGTCTGGTCGCTGCAACTGACTGAAACTATTGGAAGGGCGTATATGGCAAAGGCGATTTGGAACGGACAGACGATTGCTGAAAGCGACAAGGTAGAGACCGTTGAAGGGAACATTTATTTCCCGGAAGAGACTGTAAACAGGGCATTTCTGCGTCCCAGTTCGACTAGTTCGAACTGCCCATGGAAGGGTATGGCACGGTATTACACGGTGCTTGTGGATGGACAGGAAAACCCGGATGCGGCATGGTATTACCCGAATCCAAAATCTGCGGCGAAGACCGTCAAGCATCATGTGGCGTTCTGGCGCGGAGTTGAGATTATCCCCAGTTAGTTGCGGGCCGGTAGCGAAAGTTATTCTGGACTGGCAGTACAAAGATCGCCCCGCTGGGGCGATCTTTTTTGCGCGGCTTAGGTGGGTTTCGGGTTACGCAGCGGCTGCTTTAGCCTGGTTTCGGATAGCGGATTTCGATGGTTTTGGAGACTGGCAGTCAAGTTTCCTTTACGTGGGTCATTTGGCGCAGTTGCGCGCCCATTTCGGGACAGATGGAGCGAGTGCGGGCTGGTTTGCTGCGTGCTAGTCTGAGGGTGCGCTAAGGGCGCATCCGGTCCGCGGGAAGGACAGAAGTCCACCTGGTTGTTTTGCAGCGCGTCGACGACGAACTCACTTTCTGCCCATCGTAAGCGGACCCGGGCGAGCGAAAGGAAGTTCGTTATGCCGGTACGCGTTCTCCCTCCGAAGCCAAACCTCGAACATTTGAAACATCAAGCTAAAGATCTGCTGAAGCAGCGTGCGGCGCGTCTGCCGGAAGCTGCGCATAGGATTCGCGAGTTTCATCCGCGGTTCGAACCTTGTGGGGATGCGGAGATTTTTAATGCTAGCTTCCGCCTGAGCGATGCACAGCTTACGGTTGCGCGTTCGCATGGGTTCGCGACTTGGGCACGGCTGAAGCGGCATGTGGAGAGGCCGACCCTGGCTGATCGGCTCGACTTGCCGCATCACGAGCGTATTGAGGATCCGACGTTTCGTCGGGCGGTGGATCTGCTGGATGCTGGCGATGCGGTCGGTTTGAGAAGACTGTTGCAAGCTCATCCGAAGCTGGTGAAACAACATGTGCTGTTTGAAGGGAAGAATTATTTCCGGTCGCCTACGCTGCTTGAGTTTGTCGCGGAGAATCCCGTGCGGCATGGCAAGCTGCCGCCGAACATTGTCGAGGTGACTCGGGTGCTATTGGAGGTGGGAGCAGACAAGGCGGCGCGCGATGAGACGCTGATGCTGGTGGCTACGGGTAGCGTTGCGCGGGAGTGCAAGATGACGCGCGAGTTGATTGCGTTGCTCTGTGAGTATGGAGCGGATCCGGACGAGGCGATTCGGCCGGCTGCGATTCTCGACGAACATGATGCGGTGCTGGCGTTGATGGACCAAGGGGCGAAGGTGGACGCGGTGGTCGCGGCTGCGCTTGGGCGTGCGGATGAGTTTGGTCGAAAACTTAAAACAGCGACCGCGGACGATCGTTGGCTGGCGCTTGCGGTGGCTGCTCAGTTTGGTCACACCGAGATCGTGCGCGCGCTGCTAGAGGCGGGGGAAGATCCGAATCGCTACAATCCGTCGGGCGGACATGTTCATGCGACGCCTCTGCACCAGGCGGCGCTGGCGGGGCATGAGGAGGTGGTGCGGTTGTTGGTGGGACGGGGCGCTCGGCTGGATTGGAAAGACACGATGTTCGGTGGAACTCCGGCGGACTGGGCGGCGCATGCGGGGAAGACGGAGGTGGAGGAGTATCTTCGGTCCTGCGCGGACGGCGGGAATTGATTGGACTCGGCGAATAGAGCTTCGAGCAAAGACTAAGGCAGCCGCAAAAGAAGAAGTAGATCCCTGCGGGATGACAACCAGAAAAGCAAAAGCAGCGGCAACGGCAACAGCAACAACAAAAGAAGAAGCAGATCCCTACGGGATGACAGCCAGAAAGCAAAGGCAAAAGCAAAGCCAAGGCAAAAGACAAGACCACGGCAACGGCAACTGCAAATGCTAGTGGCGGGTGAGGGTGATGAGGCGACACATGCGGATAGATAGCAGGAAGTTTTGGTGTCGCTTCAATGGGGCGTGTTTATGCCGAACGAGGTGTAGACCATAAGCGTATGACGGCGGCGAGGAGGAGCAGAGCTGCGAGCCGGGGGAACCATGCGCCGTAGCGGTCGAACAGAGTGCGGTCATGATGCAGCGGGACGTCGACGAGTAGCGAGGCGAAGGGCGCGGTGTTGGTTCGAGTCTCGCCGAGGATGCGGCCGCGATCGTCGGTGACGGTGAGGAATCCACTCTTGGCTGCGTGCGCGATGGCGTATCCGCCTTCTACGCCACGCATGATGGCGATGTGGCCGTGCCAGGCGCGGTCGATGTTGAAGTCCCAGGCTGGATCGAGTAGCAGGTCGATGCCGGCGCGTCCGTAGTCGAGCGCTGGGTAGATGAAGTCCATGTCTTTGCAGATGGCGACGCCGATGGGCGCTGGTGAGTTCGAGAGCAGGGTGAGCGCGGTGCCGGGCTTGAGGTCCGATTCAAATGGCGGGAGCATGTGCTGCTTGTCGTAGGTGGTGATGGGCTGGTTCGGGGTGTATATGCGCGCCTCGTTGAAAGAGTCGGGAGCGACTACATGGAGGACGCCGAGGATGAGCGTTGCGCCGGTGCGGTTGGCTACAGACTGCAGGATTGGGTCGATGGTCTGCGTGTTGCTGCTGAGCAGAAGGCCGGTCTTCTCAGGCATTACGATGATGGTTGCGCCCTGGCGGGCGAGGCTCTCGGCGTGGTCAGCGTAGCTTTGGGCGAGGGCTTGCATTTCGGTGGGCTGTTGCGCGAAGACTACGGTGTCGGTGTCGAGGAGACCTACCTTGATGGTCTGCTTCGAGGTTGGTGTGGCGAGGCGGATGGCGCCGAAGATGATCGCCGCGGCAAGAATGGCGAAGGTCGATCCTGTGATGAGCGTTGCGTGCGGCAGGCTTCGGCGGTGGAGATACAGAGCGGTGGCGATGGCGGTCGGAAACAGAAGCAGCAAAAAGCTGATGCCCCACGGGCCAGTGAGCGACGCGACTTGCAGGATGGGCAAAAAGTGTTCCTGCGTGTAGGCGAGGCTGCCGGCTGTGCCGTTGGTGGGGGCGAAGCTGGCGAGATATTCGACGACGGACCAGAACGCTGGCAGGGCGATGACTGCGCTGAAGACGGCGCCGCGATGGAGCAGTACGCGGAAAAGAAGGACGCCTGCGGCGAAGAGCAGCGAGGCGATCGAAAACGGTATGAGCCATGCCCTTAGCGGGGCGCCCAGCACGAAATAGAGGTAGTAGAGCATGGTGAAGCTGCTTAAAAAGATGGAGAGAGCGGCGGCGGCGGCGGCGATGCGCCACGAGGTTGTCTCTGCGGCGAGCACCAGTACGGGGATGAAGGCTATCCACATCACGGGCCATACGGGGTTCATACCATTGCCGACGAGAAGCAGAGCGGTCGTGGTGAGGACAGTGAAAGTCGCGGCGAGGATGGGACGTTTATGGACGAAGACCATTGAGGTATCTCCTGAAACAACGTTGGTAAAGCTTGCGGAATTGCTTTTCGGTCTGGGCAATACGGTCGCCTAGATAAAGCACGATGAGGCCATGCGAGAGCGCGCTTAGCTCGAAGGCAATCTCTACCGCGTCGTCGGTTTGCAGCTCGCCGGCGCGCATGGCCTGTTCGAGGATGGTTACAGTGGGGTTGAAGGTCGGGGAGCGGCGGGCCTTGAAGTCCCGGGGATAGACGCGCGCGCCTTCGCGGGGGACGAGGAACATGAGCTCGTAGAGGTTGGGGGATTGCAGCGCGGCGTCGAGGAAGACTTCGCCCACCTGCATGAGGCGATGTTCGACGTCGCCCTTGAGGTGGATGGACTGGAGCTGGGCGGCGAGGGCCTGGAAGCCGTCGTCGGCGACGGCGTTGAGGAGGCTGGCGCGGTCGGCAAAGTGGCGATAGATGGCCATGGGGGTAATGCCGACTTTTTCGGCGACGGGACGCATGGCGACGGCGGCAACCCCTTTGCGATCGAGGAGGTCTCGCGCGGCCGCGAGGATAGCGTCGGAAGTGGTTGGCTTTGGGGTAGCGGGTTTGGTTGATCGGCTCATAGGTCTACACCGTATACTAACCACTGTATACACCGTATACCCGATTGTTTGCAAGTGGGGTTTATTGGATGTTGAGAATCACAGATTTAGCCTTGGGTGATGGAGGCTATACGGCGGCAGGTTGGTGACCGTAGAATTTCGGGTGTAACGAGGATTGGGGGAGGACGCGGGTTATGGCTATCGAGCTCGTGGAGTGTTCTCGTATGTTTTATGAGTTGGAGAGGGAACGCGCGGAGTTGATCGTGGAACTTGGGGAGTGGCCGTCGGGGCGGTTGGGCTTTCGGCCGGTGGCGGGTGCGTGGTCAGCGGTGGAGGTGCTGGATCACGTGGTGCGAGCGGAGGCTGGGACGATTGAGGATGTGCGGGCTGGGTTGCGGGATCCGTATGCACTGGGGGATGAGGGGCGGCCGGGGATTGCCGCGCTGGACCGGGCACTACGTTCGGATCAAAGTTTCAAGGTGCCGGCTGGTGCGGAGATGATCCTTCCGGATACACAGACTACGCTGGCGGAGATCGCGGGACGTTGGGAAGCGGCGCGGGCGGATTTGCGTGGGGTGTTAGAAGGGTTGGGGCCTGAGGATGTTCGTTGCGGGGTGTTTCATCATCCGTTTGCAGGGTGGATGACGGTGGGAGACGTGCTGAATCATTTCTCGGGGCATTTGTATCATCATCAATTTCAGTTAGAGCGGCTGCGGATTAGCTCGGTGGATCTGCAGGTGATGGACGTGCGATGAAGACGGAGCTGCTGCGATTGGATGGGACGGTGGAGCACGATCCTGCGATTGATGCGTGGTTGCTAGCGCATGCGGGGGAGCTGGGGGAGATTGCGCGGCGGTGGTTTGAGCTGATGCGGCGATGTGGGGATGAGGTGCGGGAAGTCCTGCACGATGGATGTCCGGTGGCGTGTTTGGGGGATGTGCCGTTTGCGTATGTGAACGTGTTTACGGCGCATGTGAATGTGGGGTTCTTTCAGGGCGCGGGGTTGAAGGATCCGGGTGGGTTGTTGCAGGGGACGGGTAAGTTCATGCGGCATGTGAAGCTGCGGCCGGGAGGGGATGCGCACGAGGTTGCGCTGCGTACGCTGATTGCGGCGGCGTATGCGGATATTAAGGCGCGGGTGGAGAACGGCTAGGACTTGGTGACGGGGAGAGCTAGAAGTTTCTGGACCAAGGTGGAGAGGCGCTGGAAGTCTGGGGCTAGCTCGGTGGCGAGAGTGCGTTCGCCGCTTGTTTCGGGCTGCTGTTGCGCTAGGAAGAGGATGTTGGTGAGGGCCTGGAGGGGATTGTTGATCTGGTGAGCGAGATCGTTGGCCATGGTGGCGGCAGCGGCTGCAGAGGATTTTTCGAGGAGTTGAGCGCGCTGCTTTAGTTGCAGCATGGCCATGGCGGCGAAGTCGGCGAGGGTTTCCATCATGCGGAGATCTTCCATGTCGAAGGCCTGGGTGCGTTGGTGGGCCATGACGAAGATGGTGCCCTGAACGCCTTCGACGTGCCAGGGAAGGAGGAGGCCGTCGGTGACGGGCGGGGCCTCGACGCCGAGGAGCTCGAAGAATTTTGGAAGGACGCGAATGACTTGGGGGCGGCCGCGCTCGAGGCAGATGCCGCAGGCGCTGGGGTAGCGGGGGAGCATGGCGTTGAGGAAGCCGGCGTAGACACCGGCGCTGGCGACCCAGTGGTAGAACTCGGCGTCGGTGCCATTTTCTTTGACTACGCTGATGGCGGCGCTGTCGGCACCGCAGAGATCGATGGCGGCGCGGACGAGTTCCTGGAGGATGTCGTCGGGATGCTCGACGAAGGCGTGCGCGAGGCGACGCATGCCAGCCATCTGGGCGAGGGCGTCGCGTGAGTGGATGCGCCGGGCCACGAAGGCGGGGTCGTCGAGGAGGTCGATGACCTCGAGGCCGGTTTCTTTTACGTCGATGGAGAGGGTTCCCATGTTGTTCTTCTGATTATGCTTCAGTTTGGTGGAGATTGTCGCTCATCCGAGATTAGGGCTTAGTGGCGCAGATTGGCTGCGTGGGTGTTGTGGTGATCGATGACCGAGGGGTTTCCTGGGAAGACATTTTCGACTGCCTGGATACGGTGGCTGGGGTATGCTTTCCGCATGTCTCCCAGTGGTCGAGTGTTTCGCGCATTTTGCGTGGTTGCCCTTTTATTGTTTGGTGTGGGTGAGTTGCGGGCGCAGGCTGGTGCTGGCGCTGCGCATGGCGCGTTCGTGGCGGAGGGGCTGGGGCGCGGGACGGTTGCTGTGGATGGGCCTTGGCAGTTTCGTGCGGGCGATGATTTGGCGTGGGCGGCGCCGGGGTTTGATGATTCGGGGTGGGAGACGATTGATGTCAGCCGGGCGTGGGGCGATCAGGGGCACTGGGCCTATGCGGGGCGGGCATGGTATCGGCGGACGATCGACTTTAAGGATTTGAGTGGGGCGATTGAGGATGTGGCCGTGTATGTGCCGGACACGTCGTGCGCGTACGAGGTGTATTGGAACGGGCGGTTGATTGGGCGGACGGATGCTATGCCCGCGCCGACAATGATCAACTCGTCGGGGGCAGCGGTTTTTCGATTGGGAAAGCCGGAGCGTGGGGTGTTGGCGTTTCGCGCTTCGACGGAACCGATGGATTCGACGTCGCCCGGAAACCAAATTGGGTTAGTGGCGGTGCCGCGGATTGGGAGCACAGAGGCGATCGGCGATTTGGCTGCCAGGGAACGGGCGGTGCTGTTGAGGAGCAGGCTGCTGACCATTGCGCAGATTGTGATGTACGGGCAGCTGTCGTTGCTGGCTTTGGTGGTGTGGCTGCGGTTTCGCGACCGCAAGGTGCTGTTCTGGATGTTCGCGTTTCTGTTGTCGTCGACGCTTTGGATCGCGCTGGACCAGACGCTGTTTCCGTGGCTGCTGAATTGGCCGCTGATCGCTGGTTTCTATGGGCCGACGTTTCACTCGATGGAAGATGTGGCGCTGTGGTTTCTGCTGCTGTATCTGCTTGACCTGGATCAATATCCCACGCTGGTGAAGTGGACGAAGGTTCTTGCGTGGATCACGTTGTGCTCTGTGATCGGCGATGGCCTGGTGTTCGACATGCCGCATCGAGGTGCGCACATCCTGCTGTTTGAGGTGCTGGATGCGTTGGCTACGCTTGGATTCTCGGCGCCGGCGGTGTTTCCTTTTGTGCTGATCGCACTTGCATTCCGGAAGAAGATGAATCCGGCGCGGAAGTTTGTGGCGATCGCGGCGTTTTTGTCGGATATGTATTTCGTGGTGCATCACACGGCGGTGCAGGGCGAGCGGTTTACGCGGCTGACGTTTGGCGACCGAATGATGAATCCGATGTTCACGATTGCGGGCGTTGAGGTGTCGATGCCGGCGGTGCTGTCGCTGCTGTTGGTGTGCGCGATTGTGTATGCGCTGTATGAGTACATGGTGGAGCAGGGGCAGCGGCAGGGCGTGATGCTGCAGGAGTATCGGAATGCGCGCGCGGTGCAGCAGGTGTTGATTCCGGAGAATGCGCCGGACATTCCGGGGTATGCGATCCAGTCGGTGTACAAGCCGTATGGGGAGGTGGGTGGAGATTTCTTTCAGGTGATTCCGCTGGCGGATGGGAGTGTGCTGGTGGTGGTTGGCGATGTGAGCGGCAAGGGCATGCCGGCGGCGATGCTGGTGTCGCTACTGGTAGGGACGCTGCGTACGCTGGCGCATTACACGCGGAGTCCGGGCGCGATGATGGCGGCGATGAATCAGCGATTGATTGGGAGAAGTAACGGAGGATTTACGACGTGCCTGGTGTTGCGCGCGGATCCGGATGGGAGTTTGACGATGGCGAATGCTGGACACATTTCGCCGTATCTTGCGGGTAGGGAACTTGTGCTCGAGACGGGACTGCCGCTGGGGATTGTTTGGTCACCGGCTTATGCGGAGACGACGTTTAAGATTGCGGTCGGAGAGCAGTTGACGATGGTGACGGATGGGGTGGTGGAGGCACGCGATGCGTCGGGTACGCTGCTGGGGTTTGAGCGGACGACGGCGCTGAGTGTGGAGTCGGCTGAGGTGGTTGCAGAGGCTGCAGAGGGATTTGGGCAGGATGACGATATTACCGTGCTCACGCTGACGCGGGTCCTGCGCGGACGGCGAGAGGCTTCGCGTGATGACGATGATGTTGTGCAATCCCACTCATGACGATGGGGCCTTCATGAATGGGCACCCGAAGTTCCAGGTGAGCTAAGCGGAGGGACGGCTGGCGCGGAGCATGGTCCAGCAGCCGGCGAGGACCAGGGTGGTGCAGGCGATGGAAAGGGCGAGGGTTGTGGAGTTGAGTGTGGGAAAGGTGTGTGGGGCGAAGCGGTAGAGGAGCCACGCGGCGGCGAAGACTGCGGAGAGGACACCGAGGGTCTGCATGATGAGGAGGGGGCGCTCGGCGCGCTGGATGGCGGCGCGGCGGCGGCGGCGTTCGGCGCGGAAGAGGATGGCGGTGGCGGGCGGCGGGGTGTGCTCGGCGGAGAGGGCGGCGGCGTAGGTGCGGAAGACGCGACGGAGTTGGTCGTCGTTGGGCGCTGGGTTGGTGGGGTTGGGGGACTGGTCGTGGGGGGTCATAGGGAAGCTCTCGCGGGAGTTAGGAATTGTTTTGCTTTGTTGCGGGCGCGGAAGAGGAGGGTTCGCACGCTGAGGCGGTTGAGGCCGGTGGCTTGGGAGATTTCTGTGTGGTCCATGCCTTCGACGTAAGCGAGCCAGAGGAGCTCGCGGTCGCGGGGCTTGAGGTGTTGGAGCATGGTGCGGATGTCGATTGTGTTGTCGAGGGAGGGATGCGTGGTGGGCTCGGGCGGGTCGGCGAAGGGGGTGGTATCGCCAGAGCGGTGGCGGTCGCGGAGGAGGTTGGTGGCGATGCGGAAGAGGTAGCGGCGGAGCTCGAGGGTGTCGAGATGGGCGGTGGATTTTGGGTGGAGGAGGAGGCGGCAGAAGGTTTCTTGCAGGAGGTCGTCGGCTACATCGCGGCGGGCGGAGACGGCGAGGAGGTAGCTGTGGATGGAGGTGGCGTTGGTGTCGTAGAGACGCTGAAAGGCCAGCTCGCTGAGAACGGCGGCCGGGGCGGCAGCGTGCTCTAGCGAGCTGGGCATGGCTGCGGTGGTGGGATCAACCGCGCGATTCACGGCTGATGAGCCCGAGCTTGCGGGATACGAAGAGGCTGGCAGCCGAAGCAGTGAGAAAGCCGAGTCCAAGACCGATGCCTCCAGTGCCTACGATGATAAAGCCTCCGGCGGGATCGTAGATGTGGCGGTGGAGGGTGAGAATGGCGACGCCGAAGCAGAGCAGGACGAGGCCGGCCTGGACGCCGAAGAGGATGCGGCCGAAGGGGGAGCTGACTTTGTTTTCTTCGACGGTGATGGACTCGAGGAAGCGGCGGCCGGATTCGTTGGCGGCTAGGGAGGTGAGGGCGTCGGAGGAGTCGATGCGTTGGAGAACTTTTTCCTGGAGGCTGGCCTTGGTTTTGGCGATCAGGAAGCGACGGACGTTGGTGAAGACGACCCAGATGATCCAGCAGATCGTAAAGCCGGTAGCGATCGAGTCGATGGCGTTATTCATGGCGCTCCTTGTTTAACCGATGAGTAGGTGTTCACTCTGTACAACGGCTGGGGAGGGCTTTGGTTAACAGGTCCTGCGCGGACGGCGAGAATTAATTTGGTGGTGATTGGTGGAGAAGACATGCACCGTTTTCCACCCGTCCGCAAAAGCGCGTACGGGTGGGGCGGCTGACATGTTGCGGGTCAGGGTTGGGGCTGGAGGCTTTTGATTACTTCGAAGAGGTCGGGGGTGACGGTGCGGGTTTTGGCGATGGCGTCGGCGATGGGGATGGTGGAAATTTGCGTGCCTTTTAGGACGACGAGTTGGCCGAATTTGCCTTGGTGGACGAGGTCGATGGCGGCGATGCCGTAGCGGGTGGCTAGCATGCGGTCGTAGGCCGTGGGGGTTCCGCCGCGCTGGGTGTGGCCGAGGTTGACGCTGCGGGTTTCGTAGCCGGTGCGCTTTTCTATTTCTTCGGCGAGGACCTGGCCGATGCCGCTGAGGCGGACGTGGCCGAAGGAGTCGAGCTTGGTGCCGACGGAGGTTTGGCCGGTGTGTTCGGGGAGCTTCGCGCCTTCGGCGACGACGACGATGGCGAAGCGCTTGCCGCTTTCCCAGCGGGCGCGGAGGAGGCGGACTACGTCGTCGATGTCGATGGGATTTTCGGGGGCGAGGATGACGTCGGCGCCGCCGGCGATGCCGGAGGTGACGGCGATCCAGCCGGCGTCGCGGCCCATGACTTCGACAACCTGGACGCGGCTGTGGGCTTCGGTGGTGGAGTGGAGGCGGTCGATGGCTTCGGTGGCAATGGTGACGGCGGTGTCGAATCCGAAGCAGGCGTCGGTGCCGGAGAGGTCGTTGTCGATGGTCTTGGGGACGCCGACTACGTTGATGTTTCGCTTGGCGAGTTCGACCGAGATGGACTGGGTGTCGTCGCCGCCCATGGCGATGAGGGCGTCGAGCTTGTGGAGGGCGATGACTTCGAGACAGCGCTCGAAGCCGCCTTCGATTTTTTTGACGTTGGTGCGGGAGGAGCGGAGGATGGTGCCACCGCGCTGCAGGATGCCGGTGGTGGTGACGAGGTCGAGGGGCATGGTTCGGTCGTCGATGACGCCGCGCCAGCCTTCGAGGAAGCCGATGAATTCGTCGTTGTAGTGGAGGATGCCTTTGCGCACTACGGCGCGGATGACGGCGTTGAGTCCGGGGCAATCTCCACCACCGGTGAGCATTCCAATACGCATTTCATACCTCCAAGTCGACCTTGAAGATGATAACGGTCCTGCGCGGACGGCGATAGTGGGATTGGGTGTTACACGGGTAGGGGCGCGCGCTGACGAATGCGCGCTCGAGAATCCGGCATTGCGGGAGGAGTTCCTTGAGTTGGCGCAACTGAAGGGAAGAAGCAGGTACAGTGTCAGGCTCTTTTTGCAGCCTGCGTATCCTCAGCTACTGCCGCTTTGCCGACTGCCTTTTTCTTGATGGGGGGTTTAGATAAGCCAAGGCCGACCGCTTCCTCTACTGCATTCTCGGTTACGCCCTTTTTAACGGCTTTTCTGACGGCCTTTTCAACCTTCTTCACAGCCTTCTTCTTTGCCTTATCGTTCGCCATAGTTCCTCACAGTTATTTCCGCCGTTGGGCAGTCTTCTTTACGGCTTTCTTTACGGCTTTCTTCGCCGGCGTCTTCTTGGCGGCAACCTTTTTGGCAGCATTCTTCGGGGTTGACTTCTTACCCGCCGTTTTGGCCACGGGTTTCTTGATGGTTTTCTTGACGGGTGCTTTCTTTGCGGCCTTCTTTGCGACCTTCTTTGTGGGCGCTTTTTTGACGGCCTGCTTAACCGGAGCCTTCGCGGCAGGGGCTTTATGCAAGACTTCTGTCACTGTCGTCACCGCCGCGCCAACCGCCGTTTTGGCCGCGCCAGCCACATCTTCTGCCATGGCAATTCCGTAGCCAACTGCCATAGCGGCTTTTTCGATGATCGTTTTCTCGGCCATTTTCAGGTCCCTCAGTCTTGGCGATTACACGCAGATACGAATTGTAGAGGCATATCGGTGTACGCGCCCAATTCTTTTTCGGTGTTTGGCAGATTCGTCGCACACCGGCCGCGGAAGCTTTGCCTGCAGGCATGCCATGTTTTGCAGACCTAAGCGCCGTGAGACGTGACTTTCGTTTCTCTAATGGGCAGTGGACTCCACGACAACGTCGATGCCATCCCCGCTGTCCTTCGCTACGATGGTGGCCGAGGTGTCCGCATAGGTGAAGTTTGCAGGTTTTCCATTCACGGTCACGGATGAGGGTCTGGTTGACAACCCGTTCACCTGCACCGCGATCTCGTTCCACCACGCCGGATAGCTTCCAGCATGTTTTCCGATGTGTATGGTTATCCCGGTTTGATTTTCCGAGGTTTGACAGGAAAAGGCCATCTGCAGAAATTCACCCCGTTTGTAGGCGAAGCTCGTTCCATCATCCTGATAGAGATGTCCGCCGCAGTTCGGGCCCGGAAATACACGCAACGTCAGTGGACCGGAGGGCTGCTCTTCGGTGCTCTGCACAAGCGGCTCGATCGGAAGGATTGTTCCCGGCCTGACGAAGACCGGGAGCGTGGACAAGTCGCGATGAACGCGCACTGCCAGCAGGACCGGCCCCAGCGCGGACTCGGGCTGGAGCCCACCGGCCTGCACCTTTTCCAGGCCCTCCGCCACCTGTCGGCCGGTCCAAAAGTCATACCAGCCACGGGAGGGAAGTGTTGCCTCGTAATCACCGGACTGGTCTTCAAAAGCTGGCGCAGCAACCAACAGATCCGGTCCCACCATGAACTCCCCTGACGTATTGAGATCAACGTCCAGCGGATGCCGATCTGCAGCCGCATCTGGAAACTCGAGAAACAGCGGCCTCAACAGCGGCAGTCCCGTATGCGTATCTTCTTCCGTCACGGTGTAAAGGTAGGGAAGGAGCCGGTAGCGAGTTTCGATGAAGCGGCGCCGGATGTCTTCCTGCGCTGGTCCGTTGGCCCACACTTCGTGATCTCCCGTGCCCTTCTCCGCATGGTCGCGATCGATCGGCTGAAACGCTGCGATTTCAAGCCACTTGGTGAGCAGCTCGGGCGTGGGCGTTCCCGCGTAGCCTCCTACATCGGCTCCGGCAAGGGCAAATCCGCTGAGCCCCAGATTTTTTAGCATCGATGTCGTCAGACGCAAATGATTCCAGGTGGCGGAGTTGTCGCCGGTCCATGTCGCCGCATACCGCTGTCCTCCTGCATACGAAGCTCGTGTCAGGACGAACGGCCGGACGTCTGGCTTCAGGGCAAGTTGGCCTTCGAATGTTGCACGCGAGTTTTCCATTCCGTATACGTTATGGATCTCGCAATGCGTCGCCGTGCGTATCGCAAAGCCTGGTTCGTCGATGCGATGCACCGCCGAGCATGGCATAGTTTTGAGATCGTTGAACACTGAAGGCTCATTCATGTCATTCCAGAATCCGTCGATCCCAATCTGTGCAAGGTTCTTGTAGAGCGTTCCCCACCATGCACGCGTCTGCGCCCTCGTGAAATCCGGAAACACGCTGGGCCCGGGCCAAACCTTGCCCACGAACGTCGTTCCGTCCGAGTTTTTTACAAACTCATCGCCGGCGACGCCACTATTGAAGGGCGGATAATCCTGTCCGGGGAGGAACGGGATATGTAGATCCGTGATTGCGACCACGTGGAACTTTTCCGCATGGAGTGTCTTCACCATTGCTGCCATGTCCGGAAACGCGTCCTTGTTAATCGTGAAGGGACGGTTCTTCTCCTGGTAATCAATGTCAAGGTATACGGCGTCGGAAGGAATCTTGTCTTTACGCAGCTGCTCGGCGACCTGCAGCACGCGATCCTGCGTCATGTAGCTGTAGCGCGACTGCTGGAAACCCAATGTCCATAGGGGCGGAAGCGGAGTCGGCCCAGTCAGCCATGCATAGCTCTTTAGCACTTCCTTTGCGGAAGGCCCGTACAGAATGTAGATGTTCGCCGGGCCGCCTTCTGCGCGATACTGCACCGTATTACCGACCGTCTTGCCAAAGTCGAATGATGACGGCCAGGTGTTATCGATCAGCACGCCGAGCGATACCCCCGCGCGATACGTCAGATAAAACGGAATGCTTTTGTAGAGCGGGTCGGTCGACTCCTGCCAACCATATGCATCGGTATTCCATAAACGAAAGGCCGCCTCGCGATGATCGAAGGCTCCCGTCTTGTCACCGAGACCGAAGTAATGCTCGTCTGCGGGCATCGTATCCGCGAGACGAAAGCCGTTGCCATCGAACTGCATCGGCTCTGCATCCTGCCGCAAAACTGTACCCGTCGAATCCGTCAACGTCATAAGTCCCGTAGCGCGATTGATGGAGACATGCAACGCGGCAGTGTGAAATGTCACGGTGTTCTCGTCGCTATCCTGGGTCACGTTTACCGACGCGGCTCGGGCCTCAGCCAGAACTGCCCAACTCGCATCTTCAGGCAGTGCGCCCGTATTTGAGGCGCGAATACGCAACACATCTTCTCGCAGCGCTGTAATTTGCATCACCAGATCGCCATGATGCAACTCGACTCCGTTCGGAAGTGGTGATGCGCTGGTGATCGACGAAAACGAAGCAATTCCCGACGGGGTTGCCGGACGGGTTTGCGCCGACACGCAAAAACCTGCGACCGTAGCACAGAGAAAGAGCGAACTGAACGAACCGGTGACTCTTCGTCCGGGCATTTGCTTCTCCACAAAATCCAACAGGTCTACCGAGGCGCCGCCGAGCTGCGGCGTTGCCAATCAAGGAAGCAAGGGCCGCGACGGTGTCTCCACCGCCGCGGCCAGAGCCCAGGTTAGAAGCTGAACACTAATGACACTTCAGAGATGCGCCGTCCAAGCTTGAGCGGAGCCGACCCGAAGCCTTCGCTCGGGTCATACGTTGCCGTTTCAGGCGTTCCATTCGGAGACGTATCGCTCAACTGCAGTGTGGTCTGCGATGCGTATCCGGTGCCAAAGCTGTTCAGCGGGTGGTTGATGAAGTTGAACGCCGCGTAGCGCAGACGCAGAGTCCTGGTTCCACCGATATGGAAGGTCTTCTCCAGAGTCAGGTCCGTATTGAAGAATCCCGGTCCGTGAGCGTAGGGCTCAATGTACTGGCCGTTGGTTCCAATCGACGGCAGCGCAAAGCAGTTCGGGTTGAGATACTGATGCGCCACCAGTCCCTTTGCCGGATTGCAGGTTAGCCTCGGCTGCAGGTTGACGTCGGGCGTTCCAAGGATCGACTGCGACTCGACTGGATAGGCAGTCGCTCCCTGGCCGATGTTTCCCTGGAGGTAGTAACCCGGCGAGGCGCTGACGCCCGTCTGCATGTTCGGTCCACTCTGGAGGTTCGTGATGCCTGAGATCAGCCACCCGTTAATGAGCGCGCCCAGCACACGCTTATCCGTGAACCTGCCAGTTTGATACGAATAGCTCAGGTTGAGAATTTGCGAACGGTCGAAGTTCAGCGGCCCGTAGTTATTCAGTAAATTGAATGGATCCATACCGGCAGTCCAGTTGAAGTCGGCCGCCGACCCGAGAATGCCGAGCGCTTTGGAGTATGAATAGTTCACATTGAAGTTCAGCCTCCCGATCTGCTTGACTGCCACGATCTGCAGGCCGTTATAGTTCGCGAAGGTGTTATGACGCGGGACCAGGATTTGGCTGTAGTTTGGGAACGGTCGCGCCTTCTGCACCGCCTTATCGCCCGGGTAGTTATAGATGTTATCCAGACTTGCTGCCTGTTGCGGTGTGCAGCCTGTCGGATCGCAGGCGTTATAGCCAGCGCCCGCATTGATGGCCGCTGCTGCGGTTGGGGTAAACAGGGTGCCCACTGGAATAGCGTTCACATTGTTGAGTACAACCGCCTGCGTCGTGCCGTTATTCATCATCGAGTTGGTGTTATTGCCGGCGTAGGAGATCTGCAGAATCCAGCGGCCGGGCAGCTGTTGCGCCACACTCAGACTGTAGTTATTCGTTACCGGTTCGTTGTTGTCGCTCGGGTCGAGGCCATAGATTGTCGACGGCGAGATATAAGTTTCCGTGCTGCCCGGGCCGGTGTTGCCGTACGTGTAAGGATCCAGTTGGAGCGAGCTGACGCCTTTCAGCGTGTTGCCGCCAAAGCCTTGCAGATCGGTGTATCGAACATTCTCTGCCAGAGCGAACTCGTTGGCCACGTCCGTTACCGAATCATGGAAGCGGTAGACGCCGGCACCGCCACGTATCACCGTCTTGCCGGTTTTGAAGACATCGAATGAGAACCCGAACCGCGGCTCAAAATAAACCGGGGGGGTGCCTACGCCGGAGTTCGGGATGGAAGGATTATTTCCGTGCCACGTGAGGCCTGGCAGCGGGTTCGTTGTTGCGTTGTATTCCGAGGTATACAGCGACGGGATCCAGACCGATGCACCAATCCCATGTGCATCCTGCCACGCACCAAGTTTGCTGATGCGCGCGCCATACGTCAGCACAAAGTTCGATGCTACGCGCCAGGTGTCCTGGGCGTAGAAGTCAGTGTTCCAGAAATACAGGTCAGTATATGGATTGAAGTTCTGCTGATGCCAGTCCTGGATCTGGCCTTCAAAGAAGTTCGCCAAAGCATTGCCGCTGTTGAAGTGCGGATTGCCGTACGCCGGCGATCCATCCGGATACGTCCCGTTGTAATCCGCAAAGTAGGTTCCGGCAGGTCCGTAGTAATAATTCTGGATGATGCCGTTGGTGGATGGATTGGTCGCGGTCTGGTTGTTGCTGGTGCGTTGGCTGAAGATGCCGATCTTCACCACATGCTTGCCCCAGACCTTGGTCAGGTTATCGCCTATATTCGGTTGCAGCTTCTTCAGCTCGAGCGGATTTTCTGAGTAGTCCGGCCACAAGCCCAACGGCAAGCCGCCGTAGGTCGTATACGTGCCGAGCTGCGGATACTGCGTGTCGTTATTGGCGAACGCACCGTTGTATGGATAATCGATCGCGCCCTTCTGCAGTGCAGAGATGTCGCGTGCGTCAAAGGACTGCAGGAACGACGTGATGGTTGCATACATCTCATTGGTCAGCGTCGGCGTGAATTGGGTTACATAGTTGATCGAACCGCTGTGTACCCACACGTCGTTATTTACGCCGTAGCCGGGTGTGTTGACGCCGCCCATCACGCTCGACGACGCGGGCGAGTAATACGGAACCTCCGGCTGCCCCTGCTTTTGCTTTTCAAAGCTGTAGCGCGCAAAGAAAATATTGCGTGGGGTGATGTTGTAATCCACGCGCCCGACAAATTGACTGACATTGTTATTTACCAGGTTCTGTTGGTCCCAGTTGAATCCATCCGTACCCGTCTGCGTCCGGGTCGGCAACGGGAGTGTGCCATTCACGAGCGCCATGGCGCCGGGGTCAAGCCAGGGCGCGATATTGCCGTTGGTCAAAGGCGTGCGATCGTCGCCATAGGTAGGCGCCACATTGAACGTGCCATAATTTCCGTTCGTTGCTTCCGGCCCAAGGAAATTGTCCAGTGCGGCCTGGCTGAAGTCGCCATTGCGCAGCGCCTGTGTCGGAACCAGCGCATGAATAATCGCGCTGCCGGAGCTGCCGTACGCGTAGATATTGCGCTGCGCGTCATACTCGGCGCCTGCAAAGAACGTCACCTTCTTGGTGTGGGGAATCGGTCCGCTGATCGTGCCGCCCGGATAGATGTAGCGATCTTCCGGCCGCGCCAGACCGTTGTAATTCGCCAGCCAGTCGTTCGCGTCCAGCTGATAGGTGCGTGCATACGTATAGACGCTTCCGTGATACTTGTCCGTGCCCGACTTCGTCACACCCTGAATGATCACGGGACCATTTGACTGATCTGCGCCGAAGTTCGAGGTCTGCACCTGCACCTCGCTCACAAAGGCATCGTCTATATTCATCAGCGCCGCGCCAAAGTTTCCAGCGTCCGTCAGACTTGCGCCATCCAGCTTGAGGGTGATGCCTGCTACCGGTGAGCCGTTCGATGCATAGGGCGTTGGCTGGCCTATTTGTACCTGGCTGAAGTCCGGTGCCGCGTTGGTCGACCCCAGATTGCGGATTGCAAACCCTGGCAGAATGCTTTCCAACTCGGTCGCATCGCGCCCAACGATGGACAACCTATCCAGGTCGCCGGCCGTGATCGTCGAGCTCAACTGGCCGCTGTCCAGCGGCAAACCCGCGGTTGTCGTGCTGACCGTGACGCTCTGGCTCACATCCCCGACGGTAAGTTGCAGGTCCGTCAGCGCGATACTGTCGCCCGCGTTCAGGTGGATTGCGGGGCGCACCAACTGCTTGAATCCGGCGTGTTCGATGGTCACTTTGTAGTCGCCGCTGGGAACTGCCGAGAACGAGAACTCACCGGCGCTATTGCTCTGCAGATGCCGCTGCAAACCACTGGCTGTGTTCTGGATCGTGACCGTTGCGCCCGGAACGCTTGCGCCGGTCGTATCTTCGACGGTGCCGCTCAGAGATGCCGCGCCCACCTGTGCATGCGCCGGGCTGCTCAGCATCGCCAGCAGTATTAAACAGACGGAAAGATTGAGGAAGCCCCGGCCTCTACATACGAACCACGGGCGAGCGGTTTCCACCTCTATAAGATTGCGCTTCATGTTGCCTCCAAAATTTGAACCGGCCTCTCGCGAGGACGGGTTTACCCATATGAAGAACTAAAGTCGACTTTGAGTGTCGCCCGGTTATAGGGTCCGCCTCCGAGACTGTCTAGGGCCTTGCGGTAAAGTACAGGCTCTTATCCCGATAAGAATCGGCAATTTGTTGGGAAAATCGGCCAATTTTCGTCCGCGACAAAGCCCTGGTCCAGACGGTATAATCCGCGTCTAACGGACAATTATGACTGACTATGGGGGCGTTTCGGCAGCCGTTTACGGCGATGCGGAGAAGGCAGACATCCTGCGACAGCTGGATCGCCTGCTTGATAACCCCCACTTTTCCCACAGCAAACGATTTCCGAGCTTCCTCCGCTACATCATCCACGAAGAGCTTGAGGGGCGTGGCGACCAGCTTAAGGAACGCACCCTCGGCATCGAGGTTTTCGGTCGCGATGCCGGCTACGACACTACCACGGACCCGATTGTTCGTGTCACCGCCGCCGAGATTCGCAAGCGCATCGCCCAGTACTACCAAGATTCCGAGAGCCCTGACGAGCTGCGCATCTCGCTACCCCCGGGCTCTTATATTCCACACTTTGAGTGGCCCCAGCCAGCCTCCTCACCGCTCAGTCCCACGAACCCCGTCTCGCTGAACGAGTTCTCCACCACGACTCATCCGGTCGAGTCCATCCCAGAGACTCTTGCTGTCCATGCGCATGGTCGATCCCGCGCCTGGTGGGGGGTTCTGGCATCGGTCTTGTTGATTGCGGCTGCAGCGGGGAGCTCGGTCTGGCTTAGCTCGCGTCCCTCCACGCTCGATAAATTCTGGGCTCCTATCTTCGGATCCAGCGAGCCAATCTCGCTTTGCTTTCCGCAGAGCATGTTCACCGGTCAAACGCTCCTGGATGCGTCCACTCCCAGCCAGGTTCGTCATCTGGACGAGCATATGCGCGGCGTCGTCCTCGACGACCTGCAGCCGCTGATGAGCTTCTCAGGCCTGCTCGAGATGCGGCACCGTCACTACACTCTTCTCGGCGAAGACACTGCGACGCTTACCGATCTGCGCCAGGGCCCTACCATTTTTCTTGGCGCCTTCGATAACACCTGGACGTTGCGTATGACGCGCGATCTTCGCTACCGGTTCGGCAACGATCCCGATATGTCTCATTTCTGGATTGAGGACACCCAGTCGCACAATCAGCTTCGCTGGAGCATCGACCGCCAAGTCCAGCAGGCTACCCACAACTACCGCGACTACGCGATCGTCGCCCGGTTCCGCGACGCTAACACTGGTAAGCTTGCCATCGTCGCCGCCGGCATTGCTCGCGGTGGCACGGTAGCCGCCGGTGAATTCCTCACACAGCCCGGCGAGATGGAGGCTATCAAGGGCTATCTTCCCAAGGACTGGGACCAGAAGAATATGGAGATGGTTCTTAGCACCGAAATCATCGACGGGATCTCCTCGCCGCCCAAGGTGGTCGCGACCTACTTCTGGTAAGTTGATTTGCATGCAACGCAGCAAGCAGCGCACCCGTCGAGCACTCCCGCATCTTCTGGTTCTTTTCTGTTTCCTGTTCGCTATCTCGGCACCCGCCCAGCGCCTCGTCTTCGCGCACTACATGCTTGCCAACCAGGGCACGGTGGCCGACGACGCTACCGGCGAGCCCAACATCGCCGCCTACCAACACGAGATTCAGCAAGCCCAAGCCATCGGCATCGACGGCTTTGCGCTTAACGCCGGTGGCTGGTCCAAAGAGCCGCGCTACATTCGCCGCGCCTCAGAAATGTTTGAAGCTGCTTACCGGCTGCACTCCGGCTTCAAACTCATGTTCTCTGCCGACATGTGCTGTTCCAACGATGCAACCGATGTGATGGACATGGTCCGGCGCTTCGCCAATAATCCTCGCTACGCCGGCGTTTACTTCCAGCACGACGGCCGGTTTGTCCTCACCACCTTCTCCGGCTCCAGCCACGGGCCGGAGTTTTGGCAACAGCTTCGCTCGAATCTCGAGCATGGCACAGCGCCTTCGCTTCTCGCCGCACCCGACGCCCTGTCGTGGGTCCGCAGCGTTCCGTCCAGCGCACCTATTCGCATTTTCTTAGTGCCGTCTTTCTTCTGGGGGGGCGAAACTCCCACCGCCGATGGCGTTGCCTCCGGCCTCGCGCTCTACCAGCACGTTATCGACGGAGCCTTCTACTGGGGGATCGCTGGCTCTCCGGGCCTCGGCCACGCGCCTGATCAGCTTCCGTCTTCCGCCGCTTACGCTGCCACTCTCCACGGCGCGCAGAAGCTGTATGTCGCACCCATCTGCTTCCAGTTTTGGGGCGCCAACGCTGGCCGCTACTACGAGTACAGCGGTTACGAGGGGATGCGGCGCCTTTGGATGCAGGCTATCCAGGCGACCCATCCTGAGTGGGTAGAAATCCTCACATGGAATGATTTTATCGAGGGCACTTACGTCTCGCCCATTGATGATCCCGCGAAATATCCTGGTGCCAATGACCTCGGGCCTAGCATCGCTCCCGCCGACACCCTGCACTTCTTCCACTCACACCGCGGGGTCACCGATCTCCTCGCTTACTTCATCGCGTGGTACAAGAGTGGACATCAACCTGAGATCCACAACGACGCGATCTATTGGGCCTATCGCACGGTCCTTTCGACCGAGCACCAGCCGGCCATCAAGCTCTACGGGCCCGTCGCCGACACTCTCTACATCACGGCGAATCTCACCGCTCCTGCTGACCTTACCGTAATTCTCGGCGCGACCACGATGACTGTCACTCTCCCCGCCGGCTCCAATGATCTCCAACTCCCGCTAACTCCCGGGCCTGCGCCTCACTTCAGCCTCGCGCGCAATCATGTGACTCTCACGCAGGCCACGGCAGACGACGCCATCACCGCGACGGCACCCTATCCCAATCTGTATAACTCCACCGGTTCGATGCACGATTAAGGGTTGAGCAGGTACGACGAAGGCGTCGGTGGGTGTGGGCGGCAATTACTTCTTCGGCGTGGTTGAGCTGGAATCCTTTTTTTTCTTGCCGAAAATCTTATTAAAGACGCCGGTGGTTTTGTTCTTTATCGCCGTGGCATTGCCTTTCATCACGCTCCCTACATCCGCGGTGATGACCGGGTTCTCCGCCGTGCCTGTAATGTTAATCGGGATACCCTGGGCATTCGAAGGCTTCTTCGAAGCCGACGAGTTGTTCAGGCTTGTCAGAATATTCACGCCCACCTTATTCAGTCCCTTCGCGCTCGTCACCTTCGAAATCAAGTGGAAGTTGAGCTGGCCGGAAGGCGAAACAGTTCCGCTGCCCGTAGACTCCCCTAACGCCGGCAGCACCGAATAAATATTCGTCGTCTGGCTGCCGGCTTTGGTCGCTCGCATATTCGCGCGCGAGATCGTGATGTCAACCGTGTTCCCCGTCTTGATGCCACCCATCGCAGCAATGCCAACGATCTTCGACCCGAGGTCGTACCCTACCAGCTTCGTATTCCTGATCTCGTAGGAGCCGACGATGACGTTGTCGGTTGGCGAGCCCTTGATGGCGAAGTTGGCCGACAACGTTCCGCCCTTGAGGGTGGCGTTGTTGGGGAGCTTTACGCCGACGGCGGGCATAAGCGCCTGCAGACCGTCGATGGGGACACTTTGGGCGAGCAGCTTGAGGTCAAAGACGGGTACGTTTGCGGCGATTTGATAGGTGCCTTTGATGTGGATAGCGACCTTGCCAGTCTGAAGGGCGAGATCGGAGACTTCGCCACTGTTGCCTTGGAGGGAGTGACGAATCTGATAGCTGACATCGAGAGGATACGGCGCGGCCTTGCCGCCTTTGAGGAGGATGAGGTGCTCGGCGTGGACTTTGCCATCGCTCGTTACATTGATGCCGTCTGAGACGATGTGGGCGTCGAGGCCGCCGATCATGGAGATTCCGTCCGCGGGGTCGACGTACCCGGCGACGACGGGGTCCAGGTGTTCAATGGTGACGTGGGCGTCGAAGCTCGTGGAGGCCGCGTCTTGCGGATTGATGGGGCCGACGGTTCCGGAGACCGCTACCTTGCCGTCGCCGGGTAGCGAGGCGCTGACCGTGAAGGGAAAGGCCTTCGCCAGGGAGACGTTCTCCAGCTTGACGTTGAGGTGGTCGTAGACCTGGGGATTTTTTTGCGAGGGCAGGGTTTCGATCGTGGCGTTGCCGTCCTGGATGGTGACGAGACCGACGGGGAGATCGGGTAAGGCGGCCGGTTTCGCGGTGTTCTGGGGAGCGGCGACGTGGCTCAGGGTGGAGAAGTTCCAGGTGCCATCCTCGGCGCGGATGAGATGGATTTGGGGAGCATCGACCTCAAAACTCCGCACGATCAGCTGCTTGTGCAAGATGAGCGGCTTCATCTCAACGCCAATGCGCAATTGTTTCGCGGTGAAGAATGGGGTCTGGCCGAACTTCGGGTCTTCGGCTATGGAGAGATCGTTGGCCACCAGTGCTCCTGTCCTGAGGGAGAGGCTCAGGTCGCCGAGGGTGACCTTGCGGGAAAGGGCTGCGGTAAGACGGCTCTCGATGATTGGACGGAAGGTGTTGGCGTCCACGAAGAGGGGAATGGCGGCTACGGCGAGTATGGGTAGTGCTATGGCTGCAGCCAGACCGATTTTGACCGACTTCTTCATGAATCCTCCGAGTTTGAGAAAGAGGCTACTCCAACTTTATTGCGTCGCACGAATCAGGTGTGATGCTGAAAAGGTCTACCAATGGTTTTCCGTATACATCGATGAACTTTCTGCGTCCTAGCAGCACGCGAGACTACGGTCGGGATAGATCGAGCAGTACCAGGTCGGAGCGCTCCTGGACTCGCTCGAGGACAACCTCGCGGCCGTCGGGAGAGAGATCGAAGTCGCGCACGTCGAAGTCGGCAGGGAGGCTCGTCAGCTGCCGCTCGGCTCCGGTGTCGAGATCGACCAGCCACAGATCCTTGTGTTGAATCTCTCCCCTGAGGAAGACGAGGGATCGGCCTCCGGACAGGAAGGTGATGTGACGAGCACCGCGTGTGAGGGTGAGGGCCGGCAGCGGGTGTGGGGCTGCTTCGGCTGTCACCGCTTTGAGTGAGAAGGTGGTGCCGATGTCGGGTCCGGAGTAGACAACCAGGCTGCCGTCGGGGGACAAAGCGGGATCGAGGGAATAATCGCGGACGAAGGACGCAGGCGCGTGGCCGTCCGTGGGAATACGGAAGAGGTGTGGGACGCCGTGATCGTCGGCCGCCGAGACAATGGATCGACCGTCGGGCGACCAAGCAGGAGAGCCCTGCAAATCGAGCGAGTCAGCCAGGATATGCGCGCTGGTGCCGTCCACTTGCATAACGTACAGGAGCGCTTTACCGTTCTGCCGGGCAGAGAATGCGATGGATCGGCCGTCGGGTGAGATGGCGGGGCCGCCGAAGACTCGCGCTCCCTCGCTGCGCCACAACTCCGTGCTCTCGCCGTTGGCTAGCTTCCAGATGCTCTCGCCTGCGCCGGTCGCGGAGACATAGAGAAGATAGTCGGGGCCGAGCCGCGGGGAGAAACCGGAGCTGGTGGTCAGCGGAATCTGATCAGCCGAGGAGACTTGTGCAGGGGAATCGCCAATGCGGATTCGAAAGAGCGTTCCGTGAGGAGTGGTTCGCGTTGCCACGAGACGATGTCCATCCGCGGTGGCGGCCACCGATGTGTAGCGGTCGAGGCCCGAAGTTAATCGGTGTGGAATCCGGTGCTCGACATCCATGCTGTAGAGCGACGGCCCTGAACCGTCTGGATCGGCGGCGAGATACAAGAGGGTGCGCCGATCCAGCAGGACCGGGTACGTGATCTGGCCATTCTGTGACGTGATCCGTTCCGGAGTTCCGCCGGTGGGACGAATGCGCCAGATGTCCAGTTTGTCCGGCAATTCGCCAAGGACGAAGTAGAGGAAGGCCGCGTCGGGTGCCCAGAGCGGAAAGTGGCCGTGGAGTCCGGCAGAGGCAGTGAAGATGGGCCGGTCTCGTGGTCGTACGCTGCCATCGGTCACGAACAGGGGGTCTCCTGGACCGGGGGTATGGTAGGCGAGACGGGATGCATCATGCGACCAGTCGTACTCGGCTGCGCCTTCCAAATAGGGTCTGGGCTCGCCGCCGAGCGTAGGCACGGCCCAGGTGTCGATCGCATCGCCGCTGGAACCGCCAGGCCTGCGAACCCAAAATGTGACCAGCGATCCGTCGGGCGAGAACCCCAGCGTTCGAATCGATGGATTCACGAGTTCGCTGACACTTCCATGGGTAAGGTTGTGGAACTCGCCGGAACCGACCTGGGTGATCCAGACATCCATCGGTCCGCCGCGGTTGGAGAGAAACGCGACCAGGTGGCCATCGCGCGAGATGGCTGCAGCCTGCTCCAATCCATCGAAGTCCGTCACCGTTTGAAAGCGTGCGTCGGCGATGGGATTTCGCCAGAAGTGCTCCGTCTTCCGCAGCCATATGGTTGCGGAAATTGCCAGCAGGGCGAGTACTGCCAGCGGGATGATGAATTTCCACGCGCCGCCAATGGTCGATGCCGCCGGCTGTGGTGGGGCGATCGGTGCGGGTGGTACAACACCGTTCCCACTCTCCTCCTCGGCGAGGGGATTTCGGCTGCGCACCCATGCGTCCAGCTCGGCCCGGGAAGCGTAGACCGAACCTGCCTTGTCATGCAGGTGGCGATGGACCGGCATTCCCTCGCGCTTCTCCCAGCGCTGGACCGTGGTCACATCGCGCTCGAGGTAGGCGGCGATTTCCTTCCACGAGTCCAACCGGTCTTTCGGCAGTGTGTCGGCCGGCGGTGAACCAAGGGGTTGTTCGCCCATCGCGCGCTCCAGGTTGGGTCCGCTGTCGTGCCGAATGCGGGAACCCAAATTGTACCGCTGCTTTACTACGGGGCGGCAAAGGACGGCATTGCATAGCAAAGCGGGGAAACGGCGCCACTTCTGCGCTTTACCTCTTGAACGTGTACGCCCGCATGGCGGATGGTGTCCGTGAGTTTGGACGTCAATCGCCACGACAGAGGTTTTTCATGAAACGCCATATCCTGAATTCCGCGGTACCCGTACTTGCCCTGCTTTTATTGCTTCCGGTCACCTTCGCTTTGGGCCAGGAGCGTAAGTCGGTCCACTTGAGCGGCCTGATCAACGACTATTCGCCATTGAGCGCGAACGTCAAAGGCAGCCCATGGGAGATGCATGGCCAATGGTCCATGGAACTCGGGCCGGACCGGGAGACGGCCGACTTCTCGGCGGACATGACGATGTCTGGCTTTGGAAGGACGGCGGAGGGCGCGGTTGATCCGACACAGCCCCTGGTGAACCCCCACACCCACCACATTCGGCTGACCAAGATTAAGATCAGCTGGGACATGATCGGTTGCCCCACGTACGCGACCCCTGTCCCCACCAGCGGCTTTCAGATAAGTGGCACGGTCAGCCTGTTGACGGGGAATGGAAACAACGCGCCCTTCGAGACGAAGCCGCCGTCCTCCGTTCTGCAGGTGTGCGTTACCGGAGTGGACAACGCACCGTACTCGGTCGCGAATGCAAACATCACGCTGGTGTTCACCGGCGATGCGACATCCCACTTCGGGCCGCAGCCGATCCACGGCGTCGTCAAGATGGCGGCAAGCGATCCGGACGACAAATATTGGGACTTTGACCATAGAGGTCGATAGATCCACACGATCGATGCCGTGCTCGAAGGGGCGCCCCGTTCACGTTTCCGTGTGGGGCGTCTTGCAGCAAGTGGTCGCCATCTCAATGCATAGGTGTCCGGGCATTTTGAGGAAAGCAGGTTGACATGCGAACGAGCCAAACGTGCCTGATCTTGTTGGGCATCTCGATTGCGGCGACAGGTTCCTCTTATCCCGGAAGAGTGTTGGGGAAACCACCGGAAGGGTATGGGACTCGATTGATCGCCGTGGGTCGGTTTGGCGAAATCAACGTCTCTAGTTCGTCTCCGCACGGACTGAAAGCGCGGGGGAATGATCAACTCTGGCTGTCGCTGCAAGAGACTTGGGGGAAGTCCGACATGTATGTGCAGGAAAATGTTTGGGCACCGGGCGGCAGTAGCGGCTGGCACTCGCATCCCGGGCACAGCCTGATTATCGTCACGGCAGGAACGGTGACCGATTATGAAGAGCACGATCCTGGCTGCAAGGGCCATGTTTACAAAGCAGGTATGGGGTTTGTTGATCCCGGCGGGGATCACGTCCACGTTCTTCGAAACGAAGGGAGTGTGGAGGCACGGACGGTTGCTGTACAGATTGTTCCCGCGAATGCCTCGCGCCGGATCGAAGCGGCTGAGCCGGGGAACTGCCACTTTTAAGCAATTCGATGTTGCCGCATGCCGAACATTTCAGACAATTCGACAAGCGGAAATGCCAGACAGCCTGAACTTGCCGCGACCACGCTCTTTCGGAGGGTACGATTGAGCTTTGGCCCAGTTAGGATCAGATGAGTTCCGATTCGATTGGCAGGCCGGAGTTTCATTGGCATTCTCGATAGTGGTGACATTCACAATTGTTTCGTTGTATTGCTGTGTTTCGATCTGCATAGCGTACGCGTCCGCCCGCTTTCATCGCAGTTCCAATGACTATTTAAATGCGACTGGATCTCTGCCCACCTGGGTCGCTTCCATCTCCTTTTTGGCGTGCAACTGTGGGGCGCTGGAGGTTCTTGGGTTGAGTGGAATCGCTTTTCGCTATGGTGTGCAAGCGTTTAACTTTTACTGGATCGGCGCGATTCCGGCGCTGATTTTCCTAAGCCTTGTGATGATTCCAGCGTACGTGCAAAGTGGCGCGCGCAGCATGCCGGAGTATTTCGGCCAGCGGTTCGGACCGAACGTGCGGCTATTGAACGCGGTCGCGATTCTGATTGCGTCTACGCTGTACACGGGCATTAGTCTGTACGGCCTGGCTGAAGTAACCCACATCACCATGGACTGGCCATTTCTTTTGGCGATTCTTGTCTTCGGATCAATTGTTCTTGCTTACGTTTTAATTGGCGGCTTTCGCGCGACTGTATATAACGAAGTTCTGCAATTTCTTTTTATGTTCGCAGGCCTGCTGCCGCTTCTCTACTTCAGCCATAAGGCTCATTACGGAGGACTCATACACACTGGTCAGTATTGGCACATGTGGCGAGAGACACCCATTGTTTCGAGCACATCGCAACTGGATTTAGTGGGTGTGCTGGTAGGGCTTGGCGGGGTGATCAGCTTCTCCTACTGGTGTACGGATTATGGTTTGGTGCAGCGAGCCCTCACCGCACGCGATCTTGAATCGGCACGCAAAGTGCCGCTGATTGCCGGGTTTGGCAAGTTACTGTTCGCGATCGTTGTGGTCGTCCCTGTGATTCTCATGAGTGGGCACATTCAGGCCCAACCCGGCACCGCACTGGACGAAACCTCACCGGCGCTCATCGCCACTCTCTATGGACGGCGTCTGCTCGGGGTGGGCATTGCCGCGTTGATTGCCGGCTTACTCAACAGCCTTGCTGCAAATATCTCCGCTTTCTCCTCGCTGTGGACAGGAGAAATCTATCGTCCATTTTTGAGTTCTCGCCGGACGGAGTCGCATTATCGGAACGTCGGTCGAGCCGCCAGTGTTTGCTGTGTTGCCATCGGTATTGTTGTCGCGCTGTGGACGCGGAGCTTCGAAAATCTCTCCGCGTTCGTATTGCTGATCTTCTCCCTGTTCGTCATTC
The DNA here is from genome assembly GCF_009765785.1 of Granulicella sp. L46. Classification (GTDB taxonomy): domain Bacteria; phylum Acidobacteriota; class Terriglobia; order Terriglobales; family Acidobacteriaceae; genus Granulicella. The sequence goes on along the minus strand of NZ_LMUT01000015.1, from coordinate 41,459 downwards.
CATTCTTCGCCGTCTTGCTTACTGGCATGATTTCGCGGCAAACAGCCGCCGCCAGCGCGATCACCGGCGCGGGCGCGGGAATCCTCGCAGGTGCCGGCATCCAACTAGCGTTCGCGGAGAGATGGCTTCCCAGTGGCAGCAGGCTTAGCGCAAATTTTTATTCGGCGATCGTCAGCTTTGCCGCAGCCGCCCTGGTATGTAATGCGGCCCACTTGTTGTCGCTACTCAGACGTTCGCAGATCCAGCCGGTGAACATCGAGGCCATGAGACCCTCCCCGCCGAAGGCTTCTGTTACAGTCTGGTGTCTCGCGGGCACGCTGCTCGTTGTCTGCGTGGTTGTGAATGTTCTTTGGTGGTGAGGTGCCAAGGGGATAATCCGTTCTTATGCGGAGCGGGGCTTCGTTTTGCTCGCTCTTGCCTTCGATTGCAAAGCATGGGGAGGGAAGCCTGTCGATTCGCGGACGATTAAATCTGTAGAGACGCGCTCTCCACGCGGTGGTCGAGCGTTCGGCCGAAGCATCTGGAAGAGGGCCTCGAAGCACGTTTCGGCGAGTTGCGTTCGGGGCAGTCGGATGGTGCTCAGCGGCGGGGAAGTGAACTGGGCCAGATGAATATCATCAAGTCCAATTACCGATACATCGCCGGGAACCTGCAGGGCCGCCGAATGCAGGATTTTCAGCGCACCAATCGCCATCAGGTCGTTCGAACAAATAATGGCCGTCGGTAAAACCTCGCGCTCGAGGATCTTCTGCGCCGCCGAGATGCCACCTTCCAGCGTGTGATCTTCGTTGTATATGTTCGGTTCGATGCCGATCTCGCGTATGGACTTTCGGAAGGCTTTCCGTCGAAGCTCGGCGGTGAAATCGTTAGCAGCGCCCGCAGCAAATACGATATCGCGATGGCCCAACGCGGCGAGGTGTTGGACAGCCTGCCGAATCCCGGTCTCATAGTCGATTGAAACTGTCCCGGGGCCCTTTGCCTTCGCGCTGATTTCAAGCTGGACCCACGGAATCTTTCGGAGCAGCGCGTAAACTTCGGCGCTCTCCTCCTTGAAGGTCAGCAGCGCGAGGCCTTCGATTCCGTGCTGCAACATCCGGCGCACCCACTCCGCCGTCTCGTTCGAGTGGTCATGCGTGGAACCGATCAGGATGCCGAATCCCTCCTCCGCTGCCGCTTGTTCAAAGCCGTGAATGAGCTCAGGGAAGAACGGATTCATGATGTCCGGTACCAGCAGCCCGATCAATCGAGTGCGGCCCGAGATGAGCGCCTGAGCGTGTCGGTTCGGAACGTAGGATGTTTCGGAAACCGCCTTCCAGACCCTCCGGCTGATCTTGATGTCAACGTTGGTCGCACCGTTCATCACCCGCGAGACAGTGGAGATGGACACGCCCGCGAGCTCAGCCACCGCATGGATTCCGCGTTTACGTTTCAAAGGCTTCGACGCTTTGCCCTTGTCCCGCGATGCTGTTGCTTTCGTAACCACGCGCGTACGGCCTCCATCTTTACAGAACTACTCTAAATGAGGATGATAGGTGGTTTGGCGGAGGGCTTCACTTCTATGAAGTATTGGTACGTCCTAAGCGCGATTGTTCTGTGCCTGATCGTTGGCTCGAGCGCCCATCTAAAAGCACAGGATCCCGCCGTGCGAGGTCTGGCAATCAAAGACGGCGATACCGTCGTGTTCTATGGGGACAGCATCACCGCGCTGCACCTTTATACAAGGTTTGTGGAAGAGTTTACTCTCACCCGTTATCCCACCATGCGCGTTCGATTTGTCAATGCCGGCGTTCCTGGCGATGCCACCTGGGGCGGCTATGCGGGGACCATGCAGCAGCGTGTCCAGCGCGACGTAACTGCGTTTCATCCTGCAATGATTACCGTGATGCTCGGGATGAATGACGGCGGGTATGTGTCCATGACACCGCAAATCGACTCGGCATTTCGGAAAGGCTACAACGATCTGCTGGATACACTGACGCGAGAGAACCCCAAAGCGGCCCTCACGTTAATTCTGCCGACGCCGTACGATGAAATCACGCACGGAACGGAGTTCCCTGGGTACTCAAAAACAATCGATGCGATTGCCGACGACGTCGCAGAGCTCGCAGCGCAGAGGAAGGCGCACAGCGAAGCACCGGTGTTCATCGTAGATTTTCATCACCGGCTGGCAGGCGCTCTGAGTCATGCAGCGACCGACTTCCCGACTCTCGCTCCATTGTTGATTCCAGACCGAATCCATCCTGGCCCCGGCGCTCAATGGATCATGGCGGCCGCCGTGATGGAGGCGTGGCAGGTCGATCCCGTGGTCAGCGACGTCACCATTACGGCAGAGGACGCGAAGGTATCCGCTGCGGCGCGGACAAAAATATCTGATCTGCAAAAGACGCCCACTGGGTTGCGTTGGACCCAGCTCGACGAGGCGTTGCCGCTTCCGCTCGATCTTAATGATGCAATGACAGCCGTGCTCCTCAAGGAGTCCGAAATCGAGAAGCTCGATCGCCAAATGATACGTGTCCGTGGACTGCCTGCAGGGAGCTACGATCTTTGGATCGATCGAAAGATGATAGCGAGCTTTTCCGCCGAGACGCTGGAGCAAGGCGTGAATCTGGCTCTTCTCAAGACGCCAATGCTTGATCAGGCGCGCGGTATCGATTGGGAAGAAAACCGCCGAGCGACGCTGGACGAGTCACGTTTTATCCTGAGTGCGGAAACTGCCCAGCAGCCTGATCCGGCAGCGGCGGAAGTGCGTTTGCAAGCGGCTGAAAACGAGCTTGCCACGACCATCTACAAACAAGCTGCCCCTAAATCTCACAACTTTGAACTCCGCAGGAGATAAGCAGCGTTAATCGGTAGCGCGCACGTATTCGAAGGGGAGAAACGCGAAGTTCGGCCTTCCGAGATGCTCGTTGAGTGCCGACCCCAACTCCACGCAGCCGGGATTGTTCCACTCTCTGATGATCTCGTCGGCGGGCGAGATGAGCTTGAGCGACGGCGGCGTGCCGGGGGCTCGAGCTTGCAGCACAACACCAGCTTCCGGAAGCTGCCAATCGGTCGCCAATGCCAGTACATCCGCATCCCCTGCAAGTGTGACTCGCAAACCAGCGTGCCCAAACTGCAGAGAGGCGCTCATCAGTTGAACAAGCGTTGTGCGCATGCGATCGCGCCCCCCGCTATCGCTAGAATCGGTCGTGACGAGTGACCACGTACCAGCCGCTCGGGATACCTGCGGCCCATTCCAAACTTGAATCGTTGAATTCGATTCCGGAAGCTTCAGAAAACGCATCTTCGCGGCAGCAAGCTCGGAGGCACCTACGCTCGAGACCGAGTAGATGTTGTGGTCGCCCGCGTACTTCAGTTCCGGATCGATGAAGCTGATTCCTGTAGAGCGGATCTGATTCCCGGAAAACGCAACACCGGTCGCTTGAAGATCGGCCCCACCCCGAACGGCAGGTGTATCGCCGGGAGGGTTCCACTCGACACGATTGTTCTTCACCATCAAGCCATCGATCGAACCGCCCTGCCACGTCATCAGCAAGATCGCGCCCTGGCGTTGCGCCAGACGAGGAGCCAGTCCGTTCGCGCGACAAAGATTGTCCTCGACCACGCTGGCCGTCGTCGGGCCGAACGCTCCAAACACGGACACGCAATAGCCATCGGTGTCGTGGCCATAATTACGTCGCACGGTGTTGTGGCTATTCCCGAAGTCAATATCAAATGCGCCCCCGTCGACGTCCGGACTATCGGCCAAGAAGGCCTCGTTGTCTTCCACAATGCAGTTCGTGCAGCGCCATGTCCAAATGGCGTTGGGGGTTCCGATGGTCTCCTGGTGCTGCATGCCCGTATGCCAAGCGAGCGAGTGAGCGATCACAGCATCATGCGAGCTGAACACCACAATGCCATCGCCCTGAACATCGTGCGCAATGGAGTTAAGGACTTGGAGGTGCGCGGCATCGGAGACAAAAATGCCCGACCACTGGGTGGTATCGAATGCCTGTACCCCATCGATGAGCACGCCGTCGAAGCTGCCACCCTTCCCCGTCGAGTGAAGGACTACAAGGCCTGACTCCTTATGCTTCAGCGTGCCTCGAACGTTGTGCACGAGAAGGTCTCGCAAGACTATGTGGTGCATTGCGGCGGTTGCCGATTCAACCAGCACGCCGTACGTCGTGGAGCCGCTTATATCGAGCGACTCGATCTCCCAGAATTGCTGGTTATTTAAACGCAAGGCCGCGGCGTCCGTGAAGCCATCGACGATTCGAGGCAGGCTTCCTTCGCCGTATGCTGCAATACGAATCGGTGCAGTTTCGGTACCGGACCCACGCGGTTGAAGCGCGCCTCTGCATGTGGTGCCGCGCTTGAAGAGTAGGGTGTCGCCCGGGCTGAGCTCGAGCTCATTTACCTCGGCCAATGTGTGCAGGGTCTTCTCGGCAGACGGATTGTTCGTCGCAGCTGACCCGCAGTCCACGTGATACGTCGCGCAGTGCCCGCAGGGAACGAACAAGAAAAACATCGCGGCGACGACCCATCCGGCGCAGCGAGAATGACTATCGCGATTCACGAAGGACCGCCACGCCGCTGACTGGAAGGGTTACTTCGCGGATGCTTCGTCCTTGGTTCAACTCGTCGATCATGGCTGTTGGCAGGTGCACCGTCTGCTCCCTTTCGGAGAAGTTTACGATGATGTGGACAGCTTTGTCCTTGCCATAACGAACGCTGGCTTCTACGCCGTCGGGAACGATCAGCGAGGCCGCAGCAACATTCGCCTGCTTCAAAAGCCAATCCGCCAGGACCTGCATCGCCGCTGCATCGAAGATGGTTCCGATGTAGGTGATGCTCCCTTTGCCCACGCGACGTGTGATCACCGCCGGCTTCCCATCCAGCCATCCGTTCGCTTTGCCATAACGCAGGACGACCTTCGTATCGGGCGCGGAGGTGCTGAGCAACTCTCCCCACGTCGTGGCCTGCGTTTGAAGGAGTTCGCCGTTGACTGCCACCGGTGCAGCAAGCGCGTAGAACTGTTCAACGCGTCCACCCAACAGCGATGCCAGCGGGCCCGGTTGACGTTCCGGTTGCAGCGCGTTATCGGCGTCCTTCATCCCCGATCGCGGCGTGAGCACCAGGTTTCCGCCGCCCTTTACATATGCGATCAATGCTTGCGCTTGACTCTCCGTAATCAAGTTCAGCGCGGGCGCGACCACCAGCTTGTAACCCGAAAGATCAACGTCCGGGGACACGATATCTACCGACTGAACACGACGTCGCAGGGGGGCATAGTAGCGCCGCATCTCTTCCAGGGGGTCGAATTTGTTCGACTGCGGTTGCCACTCAATCGCCCAACGGCTCTCATACGAATGCAGTAGCGCCACCTCGGAGACGACATGCGTATCGGCGAGGAGCGGCCCGAGTTTCTCGAACTCTGCCCCAATCTGTTGAATTTCAGGATAGAGGGGAAGGGGAGTTCCGTCAGCGCCAAGAATCGTACCGTGATATTGCTCTTGACCGTTGCGTGCGCTCCGCCACTGCCAAAAATTAACCGCATCGGCACCGTGCGCAACGTCATGCCAGGCCAGCGCGCGCTCATCGCCAGGCGCGAGCGCAACATTCACGCTGGACCAATTGACGTTTCCGGGCTGCGTCTCCATCACCCAGAAATTCTTACGCTTGAACCCGCGAGCGAGGTCGTGCTCCATGCCATTGCCGATGAAATCGACTTTGCCGTCAGGCATGTAGTCGTCCCACGCAGCCAGGTCGAGAATGGCCTCCGTAACGTAATGGTCGTAATACTGGAAAAATCCCATGGTGTTCGTCGTGAAGAATTGTCGGCCATCGGAGAGAGGCCGAATCACGTCGATCTGGTTCAGAAAATAGCTGCGCCACGTATCCGAGATGAACTCGCGCCAACAAAGCAGCAGGCCAGGGTTGCCGCTGTCGACACCGCCATGTTTCGGAATCGGAATCTGCGACCAATCGCTGTATGACTCGCTCCAGTAAGCCGTCGTCCAACGCGCGTTCAGGTTGTCGAGCGTACCGTAGCGGCTCTGCAGCCAGCTCTGAAACTGCTTTTGTGTTCCCTCATCGGTAGAGGTTTGCGAAATCTCGTTGTCGATTTGCCAGCCGATCACATAAGGATTGTGCCCGAATCGTTCTGCAAGTTTGGTCGCAATGATTCTCGACAGTTCACGATATTTGGGATTCGACCAGTTGTACTGGAGGCGGTTGCCGTGCTCATCACGATGGCCATTTTCGTCGATGCGCAGAGTTTCCGGATAGCGAGTGGTAAGCCACGCGGGAGGGGTTGCCGTGGGCGTTCCAAGGACGGTGTAAATGCCGTGTTTTCCCGCCAGATTGATCGCGCGCTCCAGCCAGTCGAGGTCGAACTTTCCTTCGCTCGGTTCAAGGGAACTCCATGCGAACTCGCCAACTCGAACAACATGCAGGTGCGCCTGCTGCATTAGGGTGAGGTCCGATTCCCAACGCGACTCGGGCCACTGTTCCGGATACCACGCGGACCCAAGAAGTAAGGGAGGCGGTGCTGGCGGGGTGGTTTGCGCGTGCACAAAGGGCGCCAGGAACAACAGGGCGGCTGTAACAATGGCGGCATTCTTCAAGCTCGATCTCCTTCAAATCCGGTGACTGACTGCGGCCGAAACGAATGCCCAGCGATCCGGGTCGCCCACTGAGGGATCAGTTTAGGCCAAGAAAAGGTTTTTCCAAATAGGAATGCGCGAGCGGATGGTCTCGCGGCGTTCTCGGTAGGCGGCAGGTTCTTTGAAATTTCCCTGAATTGACATGTAGCCTTCGTCTTATGTGTTTTTACAATTTTTGTTGACAGAGGTAAAGTGCAATGCATAGCATACGCCCACGATAAGAAAACGTTTCTACACGAGTCTGAAACCGCAAGAGGATTTCTATGATCGCAATGTTTGCTGGTTCTTCCAAACGCGTGGGATTGCTGATCCTCGCCTTTCTGGCAGCTGTTTCGACGCCTGGAGTGGCCTGGGGCCAGGCAACAAGTGGCTCGATCTCGATCCGCGTTATGGATCCCTCCGGCATCGCGGTGGCCGACGCCGGCGTGTCCATCCAGAGCATCGACACTGGAATCATCACTACCAAAGCAACCGACAATTCGGGCGAGGTCACTGCCAGCGCCCTTCCGCCCGGTACGTACAAAGTCATCATCGAGAAATCGGGCTTCGCTACCCAAACCACTCCACCCTTCAAACTCGACATCGATCAAAGGGCGCGCTTCAGCATCGGCTTAAAACTTGAGTCTGCTTCGGCCACCGTTACGGTGACGAGCAATACTCCGATCCTGCAGCTGCAGGGTGGGGAGACAGGCCAGGTGATTGGCGCGAAGGAGATTGCGGATCTTCCGACCCTGGGTCGTGACTTCACTACACTGCTGCTCCTCGTCCCCGGCGTAGCGCCAGGTGGCGGAGGAAACAATCTCAGCATCTCTGTGGATGGTCAACGCGAATTTTCCAATTCCTATCAGATCAATGGCGTCGAAGTGACAGGCCTTAACAACGACACTAACGTGCGTCCTAGCCCTGATGCGATCCAGGAGTTCAAAGTCGTCACCTCGACGTACGCGCCAGAGTTCGGACGTGCATCGGGCGGCTCCATTCTGATCCAGACAAAGGCGGGCACCAACAACCTTCATGGTTCTGGATTCTTCTTTTACCGGCCCACGGCAACTGCGGCGAACAACGAGTTTGCGGTCCCGGGTTCCTCGCCAACCACCGTTCAGAAAAACTACGGCGGAACCATCGGCGGCCCGATCAAAAAAGATAAGGCCTTCCTGTTTCTCGCCTATGAAGGTTATCGGAACACTTCCTCAGCGTCGTACCTTGGTCAGACCCTGGTTGGACAGAACCAGGTAACCTTCGATTCCGCGGGAGACGCGGATCTTTCGAAGCTCACCGATCCCTACACCGGCAATCAGGTTCCGATCTTCGATCCTTACTTCTTTGAGAACAACTATTACAGTGAACAGTTTCCCGGAAACATAATTCCCGCCGCGGACGTTAGCACAGGTGGAAGAAATATCGTCCAAAGTCTTTTCCCAGCGCCGCAGAGCAACAACCCCTACCAGAATTTTGCGATCACGGAGAATTACAGCCAGACCAGCAATGTTGGGAATCTGCGGACGGATTACACCTTCTCGCAAAGTAATCGGCTGTACTTGACCTACGATGCGGAGCAGGGAACCTACAACTCAACTGATCCCTATGCCGGCGCCATTCCTGTCAAGGGCGGAGGAGGAGCGGACACCGGTGGTCTGACTGCCTACGAAAACACAGCGCTCGCCTTGACCTATGACCATATGTTTACGCAGACCCTTTTGAATGAAGCGCGCGCTACCTATTTCCTCTCGCCTACAACGCAAAAGAGTCTTGTCGACGGCACAAATCTGGCCACAAAGTTTGGCATTCAGAATGCCAACATCCCTGGGTTCCCAACGACGGATGGGTTTCCGCAGATTCAGGTGGGCTCTGGCGCAGTAACCGGCGGCTCAACCTATAAGCCGCTCACGTCGCGCGAAAAAGTGTATGGCTTGATGGATTCACTGACTTACACGCGGGGCAGACACGACTTCAAATTCGGCTACGAGTACCGGCATATTGACTCGAACTCGGACTACTCCCTGTATCCCGTACCGTACGAATATTTCGCTGGCCCCGGATCGAATTTCTCGAGCGCAACGGATTACAGTTTTTACGACTCAAATGCGTATTACTACAACGGCGGCTCGGAAATCGCGGACATATTGCTGGGGCTGCCCGAGGTGGTGTATCAGGGGCTCCAGTTCAAGGCGCCCGAGACAACGGCAAATGAGCAGACGTTTTTCTTCCAGGACTACTGGCAAGTTACGCCGAAGCTTAATATCACCTATGGATTGCGATACGAGTATGTGCAGCCCTATGTCGAAGTCAACGATGATCAGGCGAACTTCAATCTCACGACCCTCAATATCAACATCGCGGGCCGTGGGGGAAACTCTCGTTCGCTCGTCGAGTCCAACAAGACAAACTTCATGCCTCGCGTCGGATTCGCGTATCAGCTCGCACCCAAAACTGTTCTTCGCGGCGGGTTCGGCATCTTCTATTCACCTGAAAATGATTCGCGCGATATCCTGCTGACCGAAAATTATCCCTTTTACACCGAGCAGCAGTTTTCAAATAACCCTTATTACTTGAGCTATTTCCTTGATGAGGGTGTCGCACGCCCCACCACCAATCCTGTTCCACCCACCGTCGCGAACGTCGATCTGACGACGGTGCCCGGAGCAAGTACGCAGGTGGTGAACTCGCAGCCCATCCACTTCCCAACCGCTAATTCAAAGAACTACAACGTCACGATTCAGCAGCAGTTAGGAAGCTCGACTTCCTTCGAGTTGGGATACGTCGGCGCAAATACCCGTAACCTCTCGCAGAAGGTCGGGAACTATAACATCAACGACCATCTGTCTGCCGCGCTTGGACAGGTGCAGGCGCTAGAGCCAGTCGGCCTCAGCAACTATAATTCGCTTCAAGCCAAGATCAACCGCCAATTCAGTCACGGCTACAGCGCCCTGATCTCCTACACGTGGTCACATAACCTGGACACCGGTCCAGCACCTCCGAACCTGGGCAAGGGAGGCGACTACCCGCAGGACCCATTCAACATTGGCGCGGAATATGGGAACTCTGATATCGACCTGCGCAACAATTTTGTAGCGAGCCAGGTAATCGAGCTGCCGTTCGGCAAAGGCAAGCGCTTCCTCCATGACTCCGGGCGCGTCACCGACATCTTCCTCGGCGGTTGGCAGCTCAACAGCATTACAACGTTGCGTGGTGGTCGTCCCTTCAACATCGTCTCGGATTTGAACAATCCCACCTATCCGGGGTTGCGGCCGAACCTCACGGGCAATCCCTACGTAGGTCACCGTACGATCCAGATGTGGTTCAACCGCAATGCATTTACCATCCCTCCTGGTCAGGCAGCATCCACCGCTCCCGGCGGGACCCTCATCACCGGCAACCTGGCCCGCAACTTGCTCTATGGCCCCGGCTACACAAATGAAGATCTCTCCATTTTCAAGGTGCTCGGATTGCCCCACGGCATGAGCTTTCAGATTCGCATTGAAGCCTTCAACCTCTTGAACACCTCTCGTTATGGCCAGCCGGATGGAAATATGGCACATCTCGGAACGGCACAAAACCCGGGCACGTTCGGGCAAATCACCAGCAGCGGGGGTCAACAGCGCGTTCTGCAATTCGGCGGCCGCCTGGTCTTCTAACGCGGCCCACGAAGGATTGGCATGAATCATTTTTTGATCAGACTCCGCGCGGGTGTGACTGCGCTGATGATATCGTCCGCTGCTTTTGCGCAGTCAACCATCGTAACTTCCAACAACCCAGGTCTGGACGCTCGAACGGACGCCTTGTTGCGTCAGATGACGCTCGACGAGAAACTTGGCCAGCTCTCACAGATCTTTTGGTACAAAGGTGCGCCGGACGATCGTATCGAGAAGGGGGAGCTTGGTTCCTACCTCTTCCTCACCGATCCGCAAGAGATCAATCGCGTGCAGCACGTAGCTGTGGAGCATTCGCGGCTACACATTCCGCTGCTCATCGGCTTCGACGTGATTCATGGCTTCCACACAATCTTTCCTGTGCCGATCGCGCAGGCGGCATCCTGGGACCTCGAGTTAAATCGCCAGATTCAGGCCGCGGCCGCCGACGAGGCATCGGCTGTTGGCATCACGTGGGCCTTCGCGCCAATGGTCGACATCGCACGCGACGCACGTTGGGGCCGCATGGTCGAGGGTGCCGGTGAAGACCCATTCCTCGGCAGCAAGATGGCGACTGCACGCGTGCAGGGTTTTCAGGGAAACACTCTTGGCGCCCCTCACCATGTTCTCGCATGCGCCAAACATTTTGCCGGCTACGGAGCCGCGGTGGGCGGCCGTGATTATGATGCGGTGTATCTTTCGGATACCGAGCTGCAGAACGTCTACCTGCCGCCATTCCACGCCGCGGTAGAAGCCGGCGTTGGCTGCATCATGAGCGCCTACATGGACATCAACGATGTGCCCGCAAGCGGCAATCGTTATTTGCTCCATGACGTTTTGCGTGGAGACTGGCATTTCAACGGCTTCGTTGTCTCCGATGCCTGGGCTGTCTACAACCTTACCGCCCACGGTTTTGCGAGTGATCCATCCGACGCTGCCCTGCGAGGCATCACCGCGGGGGTGAACATGGATATGGGGTCAGACAGCTATCTCCATAATCTTCCGAAGTTGCTCGAAGAGGGTAAGGTGACGGAACAGGAAATCGATGCAGCTGTGCGCCCGATACTTCGGACGAAGTTTGAGCTTGGGCTGTTCGAACACCCTTACGTTGACGAGAGCAAAGTGGATGCAGCTCTTCACAATCCTGAGCACAGTGCGCTTGCCCGCGAGGCCGCGGTTCGGAGTGCCGTTCTTCTGCGCAACGAAGGCGGGCAGTTGCCGCTCTCAAAACACATACATTCGATCGCGGTGATTGGGCCGCTCGCCGATGCGCACAAAGAGATTCAAGGATCGTGGTCCTTTGGCGGCGACCCCAAAGAGGTCGTGTCCGTGCTCGATGGCATCCGGACGAAGTTGGGACCCACGGTCGAGGTTCACTACGCGGCGGGCACAACTCTTCAGCGAGAAGATCAACCTTCGCTTAATCCTGATAAGCTATCGCCCGGAGTGGGGTCTCTCGCGGGGCAGGAGCCGGACGCTTCCATCAACGAGGCAGTTGCCGTAGCGAAGGCGTCCGACCAGGTGGTCCTGGTGCTCGGCGAGAAGGATGACATGAGCGGCGAATATGCCTCGCGCGCTTCACTTGCTTTGCCGGGTAAGCAGCAGCTTCTGCTCGAAGCAATTGCTGCGATTGGCAAGCCTGTGACACTGGTATTGGTCAACGGACGGCCGCTCGATATCACCTGGGCGTCAACCCATGTGCCCGCGATTCTGGAAGCGTGGTTTCCGGGAACCCAGGGTGGTAACGCGATTGCCGACCTCCTTTTTGGCGACGCGAACCCGGGGGGCAAGTTGCCCGTCTCGTGGCCGCGCAATGTTGGGCAAGAGCCCCTTTATTACAACCGCAACCTTTCGCAGGTCCATGAGGACTCGCCGAAATTCGCCTCCTATTATTGGGACGAACCACAATTTCCTCTCTACCGCTTCGGCTTCGGGCTGAGTTATTCAAGCTTCACCTTCTCCAACCTCAAACTGTCTTCGCCGACGCTTACCTCGGACGGCATCGTTGTTTCCATCGACGTCAAAAATACCAGTGGGACCGCTGGGGAAGAAGTAGTCCAGCTCTATACACACCAGCGTTTCGGCAGCGCTTCACGACCGGCGCGCGAACTCAAAGGCTTCACCCGCATCAGTCTTCAGCCCGGAGAAACAAAGACGATCACCCTGCACGTCGCGGCCAAAGATCTCAGTTTCTGGTCTCCGGGTACGCGCCAGCGAGCAACAGAAGCATCGACGTATGATGTCTGGGTCGGAGATAGTTCGATGGCTGTCGAGCATGCGCAGTTTGACGTGACCACGACCATGGTGCAACGGTGACATTCGGAGTTGGACGCATCTCTGGCATCACGCATCGGAAGATGCAGCGCCGTTCTTTCCTGGCCGGAGCCGCCGCGTCTACTCTCCTGCTCAAGAGCGTCTTCGCCCAAACAGAGCAAGCCGCGGCGGACCAGCAGCCGAATAAACAGGACCTGACCGCACTCCTCAAAACACTGCTCGTTTCGGAATCGCAACGACTCAATGAGTTTGCCGTCGACGTATATTCCACCTGCGTCCTGGGCAAGATTCGCGCCGCCGATCCGCCGCTGGCGCATGCCTGGCTGGTTCCCGGCGGCGGTTATTATGCGCAGTGGCTTTGGGACACGATGTTTGTCGCGGACCTGCTTTCGCTGCTGCCTGGACAGGTGCAATTGCTGCGTGGAGTCTTCCAGAATTTTTGGGACTTCCAGCAACGGTGGGACGCCGCGAAGCCCCTCCCCATGCACGGCATGGTCGCGAATTACATGGCTCCGTTTGATGCTCCCGGCTGGCGCGACGGCAAGCAGTGGCGCGACTTTCCCGCGTACTCGCAGGCGCCGCTGTTGGCCTGGGGAATGGAACGGGTCTATCTTCGCAATGGCGATAGGGAGTTGCTGCGGGTAGGCCTTCCGGCGCTTGAGGCCTTCCACGAATGGTACTGGCGCGAACGCGATATCACGAACGTAGGCTTGATCGGCGTCGGCGATTATAGTGGCGATCTACAGCACGCGCGGTACGAGACCTACGACCGAGAGGTTGATCTCGATGGCCTCAGAATGATTCCACATCCCGGCCGCGCCGCCGGTGTAGACAATGGCGCGTGGTATGGCAACCTCGCGATCCCGGCAAACACTGCGTACTTGTTGCTCTCTGAGCAGGCGCTTGAACGCATGGCCAACTCGTTGGGAGATCGCAGTATGGCGATGCGACGCCACGCTCGCTATCAGAAGGGCGTGCAAGCTATGCAGCAACGGATGTGGGATCAGGAGTCAGGATGCTTTGTGGCCGTCGACGTACTGACCGGGAAACAAACCGGCTCGCCGACGATCGGCGGCTTCATCCCTTTGATGGCGCGCGTGCCGACGCTGCCGCAAGCACGGACGATGGCCGCAGCGTTGGATACGTCTGCATGGAACACTTCACTTCCGATTCCCACTGTCTCGGCGATGAACCGCGAATATAAGCCGGATGAATTCTGGCGCGGCGACGTGTGGCCGGCACCGAACTATCAGGTTGCGACAGGCCTGGCGCTGTATGGATATCGCGATACGGCGGCACGCATCGCGGACGCAACCGTAGCCAATGCCTTGAAGGTTGGCATCTCGGAGCACTACAACTCAGCGAGCGGAGCTCCACTCGGCGTGGCGGGCCTTGGGATGTCAGCAACAATTCTGACGATGATTCTTGACCGACTCACCAGCCAGCGATACAGAATGTATGTGCGCGAAAGTCGCGGCTAAGGTACGATCCATGAGTCTCCTTGCAGTTCGCCATCGCATTCATGCTTTCGGCGCAGTCATCGTCCTGCTGACGGCTACAGCGGCTTTCGCACAGAGCCATCAGCCCGCCGAGCTCTCCGTCGACTGGAAAACAATCACCGGCACCACGCGAACGACGATCACGCTGCAGGTGGTTGAGAACCCACCGCTACGCCCCGGTTCCTCCATCCATGACAAAGTCTGGGCGAACCTCGCAGCGTTACATACGGACATGACCAGGCTTGCGTTCTGGTATCCGTACCCTCGTCTCGCAGTGGCAGAACTGCAGCCTCCAACCGCGACCAGCACGTCGTGGAACTTCGACGCGATCGATCCGATTGTCACCGATTTCTTTCGCGCAACCAAGGATCATAGCAGCGTCTTTACGATGAGCACCCTTCCCACATGGATGTTCCGCGACGCGAACCCCAGCCCTGTCCCCGCATCGGCCGACGAAGCCGATTGGGGTTATGAGGCTGGAACGGAACTCCGCGATCCCACTGGAAAGGGAGCAGCAGACTACTACGCACGGGTTGCCGGCTGGTATACCGCGGGAGGATTCGTCGATGAACTCGGCGCGCAACACCATTCGCAACATCATGAAGACATCGCATGGTGGGAAGTGCTGAACGAGCCGGAGTACGAGCACGGCCTTGATATCCAGACCTACACGCGGCTGTACGACAGCATCGTTGCCGCGGTGCATAAGGTTAGTCCCAAGACCCGCTTCGTCGGGATGTCTCTGGCTGAACCGATGAAGTCGCCGCAGAAGTTCGAGTATTTTCTGAACGCGAAAAATCACGCACCTGGAACGCCTCTGGATGCGATCTCGTTCCATTTCTACTCGGACGCGGAGCCGGGCGAGGACGATAAGACCGAGCCCTACACCTTCTTCGCGCGGGCCGATGGATTCCTTAGCTCTGTCCGGTACATAGCGGCGATCCGCCGACGACTGTCGCCCGACACCCAAATCCACATCAACGAAGCCGGATGCATCGCTGCTGACGACCTCGCGCAGGGCGCCGCGCAAACCGGTTTTCCACCCTCGGCGCAGTACTGGAATTTGTGCGGCGCGATGTTCGCTTACCTCTATCAGGACCTCGCCGCGCAGGGAATCGAATTACTCGGAGCCTCGCAGCTTCTCGGGTATCCCTCTCAATTTCCTTCGGTCAGCTTGCTGGACTGGCAGAACGGGGAACCGAACGCACGCTATCGAGTGCTGCAATTACTCCACGACAACTTTGGTCCGGGAGATTCGATCGTCCAGACCAACCTCGCATCGCACGAGGTAGCTGCGTCGGGTTATATCGATCCTCGAGGCCACCGCAAGCTATTACTCATCAACAAGAGCCTACTACCCGTGGACGTACGCTGCGACGAATGTTCTGGAGCGACGGAATTTCACGTGGACACTGCCACCCCCCAGTTAATTGCCGAGTCAAAATTGCTGGACGCGCGAATTCACTTTAATGGGCTTTCGGTGATTGTAGTCAAACTCCCGTAATGAACAGCGTAGTAACGGTGCGATATTGCTGATGAACTGTCTAAGCAGGTTGCATGGAAGCCGGTTAATTTTGCCAAGTCCGCAGCGGCCCTATGCCGGTGATCGGAAGAGCCGATCCGACGTTGCGGATACATCTTAAATACCGCTGGTCAGGACCATGGTTATGCGGCTCTGCGATCACTTCCAGACCTCCTTTTGG
>NZ_LMUT01000015.1:719-25697 GCF_009765785.1 Granulicella sp. L46 | reverse complement strand
GTGCGCGCCGACTTTGCAGGCCGGTGCAGTGACGTGGGGCTGGGTTGGCTCGTTCGCGCGTCGGCCATTGAGGGCGCGATGGCAGGCCAGGCACTTTAGGTTGTGACAGGCGATGCAGGTGATGTGCGGGTCTCCGGCGGTGGCCCAGAAGCGGCTCATTTCTAGGCGATAAGGCCATCGGATACCAGCTTGTCCGCAGCGGCGCGCACACTCTTCAGGCTGGCGAGGTCGAGCTCAATCAGCTCAACGCTTACCTTACCCACGGTGTCCCTCAGCTGCTGTAAGGCGCACTCACTTCGAGTTCTGGTTTCAATAGCTGGAAAAGAGGACGCCGACAGCTCGTTGGGAGGCATCTAAACACGTCAATGTCTACTAAGAAGAAACCGCCTGTGATGAAGGAGTGCGAGGTTAAGGTGCGTGGGCGTTGGCTCCCATGCACTCTCTACGAAGCGCTCACAGAACGCGATGAGATCATGCGCTGCAAATATTGCCACGGCCCAGTGCAAGCGCTCAAGGAATCCAGTAACGGAGCCCGAGCTCATATCGAACACCTTCAAAGACACCCCGGCTGCCGATTCCCGGTTAGTACGTTCAGTGGAGTCGAATCGGAACACCCCCTAGCGTTGAAGTAAGGCGAAGCGCCGTAGAGATAGTTGTTGCCGGTAACTACCGCTAAACGCCGCAGGGTGCGATAGACCAAAATTGCGATCAGGATAATCTGAAGCTTTGACTAGGCTGGCAGCGCCATGTCTGAAGAATAAGTCACGCACTGATAGCCCCAAAGGGCCTTCGCCCAAAGGCTCTATGTGATCTTTGTCGCAAATCATTTGCCCCTTAGAGTTGAAGTTGTTAGGTGGGATACCTGAAAGCCGCACAGAACAAGACTCCGAGGAGGCACCTTCATGACGGATCACAGCGGCATCGAAGCTACCGGGGTCTTCCACGGCTCGCCGTTCTCCGCGGCTTTCACCGCTCACTTTCCCACCGTGCAGGTTGAATGGATCTCGTTGACGAGCAACGAGTGCGCGAGTCCTTTCGGATGACTGCGAGGAATTGCGTCAGAGGGTGCGTTTGAATAGCGGAGTGGCGATGAGCAGCGTTCCAATACCAAAGGTGAATAGGAAGAGCAGATCGTATTGGATAGCCACGAAGCCGCCGTCTTTCAGCAGGATTGCTTTGAAGCCGTGGACGCAGTAGGTGAAGGGGTCGATGATTGCGATGGCCTGCAGCCATTTTGGAAACGCGATGATGGGAAACACTGCGCCGGAGGGGAAAAACAGCAGGGTGTTCAGGACTCCGAACATGGCGCGAGGGACTAGCGGATCGTCAACGCGGACCATCATGAGGAACATCATGCCGTTGAAGGCAAGTGAGGTCGCGACGATCATGGCGAGTAATTCCAGATCGGCGATGGGGTTGAAAATCGCATTCAGACCTGCGATCAGAGACCCGATGATGGTGAGGCTTATTCCGGCAAGCACGGCCTTGGCTGCACCAGCGAGGTTGAGGCCCATGACCAACTCAAGCTTGGTGATGGGAGTTACCAAGTAGCCCTCGTGGACGCCGCGGGCTTTGTCGTCGATGTACAACATGCCGCCGCCGATCATGACCGATATATACATGGCCAGAGAGATTGTGCCAGCGAGCAGGAACTTCATGTACGAGACATAGGGGTAGAGCTCGACGGATTCTACGGCGATGTTTTTGACGATGCGCGGCTGAATTACCGGAGCATTGAGGGAGTCGACCAGCGATTGCAGTTCCGACTGGATGCTAGAGCTGGTGAACTGGTCGGAATTGTCGACGACGAGCCCGATGCGCGGCGCGTCCTGCGCATAAACACGGCGCGAATACTGAACTGGAATGATGAGGGCGGCGTCGATTTTTCCGGTGCGCACATCTTCGCGCGCCTGAACTTCGTTACTGTAGTCAACCGTTTTGAAGGTTCCTATATTCACCGCGATGGCTGCGCAGGCCTCGCGAATTCTGACGGCCTGTGGGCCGTGGTCGTAGTCGACGATGGCTACTCGGGCGTTGCGGATTTTGCCGCCGTAGGCGTTGCCAAGGATGACTAACTGGACGATGGGCAGCATCATGGACATGATCATGAGGACGGGCGAGCGGAAGAACTTGCGCATCTCGCGCTCGAAGATTGCGAACATCCTGTTCATGGTTGCGCTCCCGGCCTGGGTGGCATGGTGAAGATGGCTTTGACTTGCTCGTCGCGAAGCTGGCGGCCGGTGTAGTGCACAAACACGTCGTCGAGTGACGTGTTCTGAACGCTAAGGGAGGTTATGTTTTCGCCCAGGGACGCGGCTAACTCGACTAACTGCATGGTGGTCCTGGAACCTGACGATGTGAGGACCCGATAGAATCCGGCGCTTTCTGCCTGCACGCTGGTGACTCCTTCCAAGCCCTCAAGGCGTGACTTCCACTGCTCGGTCTCGCGATCGAAGTGGACCTCGACTACATTCGCGCCGGGAACATTCTGTTTAAGCTCGATGGGCGTGCCGAGCGCTACAAGGTTGCCGTGATCGACAATGGCGATGCGGTCGCAGAGCTTGTCGGCCTCTTCCATGTAATGCGTGGTCAGAAGCATGGTGAGATTGCGGGTTTTGCGGAGGTTGTCGAGCATCTCCCAAACGGCGATGCGGGAGACGGGATCGAGGCCGGTGGTGGGCTCGTCCAAAAAGAAGATATGCGGGTTGTGCACCAGACCGCGAGCGATTTCGAGGCGCCGCCGCATTCCACCGGAGAGCGTCTTGGTTTGCGCGTCGCGCCATTTGACCAGGTCTACCGCCTCCAACACCTCCTGGATGTTCTTTGCACGCTCAGCGCGCGGAACGCCGTAGAGCTTTGCGTAGATGCTGAGATTTTCCTCGAGCGTGAGATCCGGATCGCTGGTAAGAGCCTGCGGGATGACGCCGATGACGCGGCGAACGGAGTCGGACTCCTTCGCAACATCGAAGCCGGCAACTATCGCTCTGCCACTGGTGATGGGAACGAGGGTTGTCATCATGCGAATGAGCGTGCTCTTGCCGGCGCCGTTGGGTCCGAGCAGGCCGAAGATTTCGCCGTCGTTGACGGCAAAGTTGACTCCTTTGACTGCCTCGAACGTGCCATAGCGCTTGACGATATTTTCAACGGCAATTGCTACGGTCCCGGCCGGCTTCGGATTCTGGTCCAGCGTCGTGGGCTGAGGGTTCACGGCTTCACCAATTTGCTCTTGGGGATGTAGACGTCGGCGGTCATGCCGGGAACGAAACGCTCGCCGGGATTGTCGATGATGAGCTTGATCTGTACGGTCTTGATGTCGCGCTTGAGGCCACCGTTGATGTCGCGCTGGGTTGCGAAATCGGCCTCGGAAGCCTTGGAGATGACCTTGCCCCAGACGGTCGCGCCGGAGGGCATGACGACGCGGAGGGAATCACCGAGCTTGACGGAGTCCGCCTGAGTTTCCGGCAGCGGTGCGTACACCCAGGTTTGAGAAAGGTCCATGACGGTGACGATCGGGGCGCCGGCGGCGACAACCTCTCCCTGACGCGCGGCACGCACGTTCACTTTGCCGTCAACCGGTGCGACGACCTTGGAGTAACCGAGCTGGACTTCCGCCTCCTGTGCGAGAGCGCGGGCGTTGGCAGCCTGATCGCGCGTTTCGTCCACGGTGCGGGCAGCGACGTTGGTGAGGAGTTCGTGGGAGCGAGCCTGACGGAGCGAAGCTTCGGCTGCGGTCACGGTGTCGCGCGCGGCATCGACGGCGGCCTTGCTGGCCTGCAGGGTCGTGACGGCGTCGTCCTTTGCCTGCTCGCTCATGATTTGCTGCTGCGTCAGCGCGACGGTGCGGCTGGTATCAGCCTTCTGGTGGTCGTAGTTGG
This sequence comes from Granulicella sp. L46, assembly GCF_009765785.1. Classification (GTDB taxonomy): domain Bacteria; phylum Acidobacteriota; class Terriglobia; order Terriglobales; family Acidobacteriaceae; genus Granulicella. The sequence goes on along the minus strand of NZ_LMUT01000015.1, from coordinate 21,822 downwards.
CCTCGGCCTGTGCCAGCGTAGCTTTTGCAGCGCTGAGTTGGGCCTCTGCGTTGAGAGTTGCGTTACCTGTTTCGCCTCGGGTCTGATGCTCGGTTTCGACGGTTTCACCGACTTTGAATTGCTGGCTCTTGGCGGCGGCAGCGGCGGCCTGCTGCGCGGCCTGAAGGTCTTCATTTTCGATGACCGCAATCAACTGTCCGGCCTTTACCGTGTCGCCTTCATCAACAGTGAGCGTCTGGATGCGACCGGGAATTTTGGAGCTCACCAGAACCTCATTGGCGTCCACCGTTCCAATCAGCTCCAGGTCGCTGGAGCGATGGGTGGTGAGGAGATACCAGAGAAGGGAACCCGCGGTCAAAATGCCGAGGATGAGAAAGACTCGATTTCGTGCGTTCACTTGTGCCTCACTTCAACTGTCTTGTTTAGGACGACAGAAGCCGGTGGGATTCTAATTCCTGCGATGGTGGGCTCGTTGGGCTCGGGCATTGGAACCGCGGCCAGCACGCGGGCGGCTACGCGGGCACCATGCTCACGATCGACGAAGATGGTCTGGCCGAGATATTCGACCGCGGCCTTGCGGCGGAACTCCAGTGCACCGGGCTCAAAGGGGTCAAACTCCATCAGGAGTCCCATCACTGGTCCAGAGAGGTAGTAAAAAGCATTGGCTCCCAGCGCGGCGTACATCATTTGCATGTCGTCCACCCTAATCAGCTCTCCGGTGCTCTGGCCCTCGTCGAGCGCCGCGCGGAAGCGCAGCATCATGGGCCTGAAGACTTTCTCCACCAGCGGCGCAACCGCATTCTCCTCGCCACGGTGTAAGCGGATCATCTCCTGCTGCAGCAGAGATTGAAATGTCCGCCGCGTATGGATGCGGTCAAAGTGGTTCAATGCAAAGTGGACAAGCCGTTCGCCCGCCGAGCATTCCAGATTCATTGCAGAGAGGCCGCTCAAGACAACCTTCTCCGCAATCTCTTCAAGAGCCGCGTTGTAAAGCTCCTGCTTGCTGCGGAAGTAGTAATAGAGGAGCGCCTTGTTTACTCCGGCGGCTTCGGCGATGCGCTCCGTGCGGGCTCCGGCAAGCCCGTTAGCGCTGAACTCGTTGGTGGCAGCCTCGAGGATGCGGGCGCGGGTCTGGTCGGCGCGATCGGAGTTGGAGCGGATTGGGTTTGAATTGGGCATTAATTGACTAACTAGTTAGTTAATTAGCTGAAAATTGAAAGAATTGCAAGGGGCCGGAGGCTGAATTGTGAGATTTCAACAAAACGCATATCGAAAATTAGCCGGGCGTCTAGGCAACCTCGCCGCAGCCAAATCCAGCGACCTCATTCATTTGCTTAGCGAAGATGAGATCAACAGTACCGGCGACGCCGAAGTCGCTGTCATCAAATCGGAAGCCCTCAAGGACCGCGCCCAGGAGGCCACCACCGAACGCGTTGCGTTCGAGCAGCGCTTCCAGACCGCCTTTCCGTCCGGTCCCTTCGACTTTTCTCACATCACGCCGGCACAGCTTGACGAGTACCTCGGCCTTCTTCTCGAGGAGCGCGTCCGTCGCACAGAGACTCTTGCCTACCTCGAATTGATGCACCGCGGTGCACTGGCTTACCCCGATGGGCAGCGCGACCTGGGAAAACTTCGCTCAGCGGAGGAAGGCGGATCGGCGCATTAAAGGCTGTGGGTGCGATGCGACACGGCTGCGAATCGTTAGGGGCTGCCATCGAGGAAACTATCGATCTCGATTGTCGAGTTCAGATCGATGACAAGCGAGTACGCGGTGCTACCGTCACGGGCAGTGAGCGCGCTGGAACTGCGGTCGCAGAACGCGCAGGAAAGAATCTGAAGAAATCCGTTATGGGACTCGGGGGAAGCGACCTCTTCATCGTTCTCGATGACGCTCCTCTGGAACCGACCCTCGATAATGCACTTTGGGGTCGCATGAATAACACCGGCCAAAGCTGCGTTGCCGCCAAGCGATTCATTGTTGTCGGCAAGGAACGAGGACAAGCGTTTCTCGACGGGATCGTGAAGCGTATGGGCGGCCTTGTAGCCGGAGATCCAACCAATCAAGGCACTACGTTAGGACCTGTCTCTTCGGAGAACGCAATGAAGACCCTCCTGCATCAAATTGAGGTTGCCGAGAAGAACGGAGCCCGCGTGGTTCTTGGCGGCAAGCGCGTTCATCGGCCAGGCTTTTACGTCGAGGCCACTATTCTGGCAGAAATCGACAAAGAGAACCCAATCTATCTGCAGGAACTCTTCGGGCCAGTTGCTTCTTTCTATGTGGTCGATACGGAAGACGAAGCCATAGAAGTTGCGAATGCAACGCCATTTGGTCTAGGTGGCTCCGTCTTCACCGGGGATCTCGACCATGGACGGCGCCTCGCTGAGCGCGTGGAGAGCGGGATTGTGTTCGTAAACCATCCGACTTGGACTGCTCCCAATTTGCCGTTTGGCGGCATCAAGAACTCAGGCTATGGGCGGGAGCTTTCGGAACTTGGTTTCGGTGAATTCGTCAATCGCCGCTTGGTAAGTGTTTCCCCGGTCGGTGCACCTCCTCCTGGGGTGAACCAAGGGGGCTAATGGTAGTCATAGCCGTTGCCAAGGTGAAAGCGCAGCAAGGGCAGCGAGTCTGATACGGAACTCGTTGCCCGCCGCCTCCAAAACTCCGACAGATGACTAGCGAGAAGCCAACTCGGTAGTTATCAAAGTGCTAGTTCGATTTCCACGTGCTGTTTGTAAATGCACTACCCTGATGACGGCCTGTAGCGCTCTCAGTGTTGGAATTCGAAGACAGTTTGCTTATTGGCGGTCTCAACCAAGGCCTGTCCACGCTGCGGGGCGAAGGTTATGCGATGTCCGCCATTGATGACGGTGTAGATACCGCTGTCGGCATCAAAGAGGGTCCAGGTACCGCTTTCCCCATTCGAGGTGACCACCGCGCCATTAGTCAGAAATTTGACAGCTCCTAGCTCGGGCTCGCCAGAAAAAAGCAGCTTCTGCGCAAATCCGGAAGAGCCATCGCTGTGAGTCATCACCGCTCCGGCGGTCTGGGAATTGAAGGCGGCAGCGAAGGCCGGCTTGCCCCCGACATTGAATCCCTCCTGCCCTCCGCTGTAACTCTACGCGACTTTAGACTTTCCAGGTTCCGCAGAGAAGTAGTAATAGTGTTCCCCGACGAAGCTGTCGATGAGCGCCTGGTTATTGCCCTGATGCAAGGGTGCGGTTGCGTCCAATTTGAGCGATTGTGCATGGATCGGGCGGCTGTTGAGCAGAGCACAGGACAGAACCCATGCGATCGCAATGCGTGCCAGGGAGAAAACCGAGAGATTGAGACGGCGTTTCATTTTATGTACTCCGCGATGAGGCGTGGCCAGAAAGGCAGGCTAGCGATGGGGAGCATGGTCAGAGCCTGGAGGTAAATCAAACCTGTGCCGATGGCCGTGGCGCGGGCGATGCGGTGAGTCGACCACAGGTCATAGGCAGCAACGAGGAGAGGCAGGAGGAGAAATACGACGAACGTGCCCAGCAGCCGAATATGAGCAGGAAACGGCCAGCGATTGATGGCAGGGCCGAGTAGCGCCATGGTCGCGAGAATCATAAAACGCTTATGGGCCGCAGGTGATCGGCGCACAATCATCGCCCACGCAACCAGCACCAGGAAGACGAGGAGTTCTCCGAAGTCTCCAACAAGGATGAGCTGAGGCGGAATGAATGGCGTACCATTGCGGCGAATCGAATCGAACACCGTCAGTACGCCGAAGACCGCCATCAGCGGCGGAAGGATCAGGCCAAGCACACCGAGCGTGATGTGCCACTTGATTTTCCGCACCGCAACCAAAAAGTTCTGTAAGACCAGTAGAAAAATCCAGGAGACGAAGAGTGCACCGTGGATATGCACAAGCGCGTTAGGCAACTTGGCGAAGACCAGCCCGGGGAGGAAGTAGCTCTGCGCGAATCCAAAGACCACGACCGCGAGAATGAGCACCGACATTGCCGGAAAGAAGATGTCGTCTGAGCGTGGCTTCCATGACATAAGAGCTCCAGAAGGGATGGCTTTCTAAAATGCGAAATGGTTCAACCTGCCTCGTGTTCCGGCATCGGCTAAGAATGAAACATTAGAACTTGGGGATGACCCCAGTGAGGAGCATCACGGATTCGTAAAGACCCCAGGCCAATGCCAGAACGACTAATGCCAATGCCAGGACCAAGGTGAAATGACCTGTATTGCCTTGTTCGGATATGGAACCTAGTTGCTCTCGAGTCGCCGTGTCGACTGCTCGATCGGAAGTAGGATTGCGGAATTCAATGATCATGGGTCGTCATCGCTTCCCGAAGTGATAGGCCACGCCGGCGGTGACCCGAATATTGTTCTGGCGGCCATTGACGAGGTTGTCGAAGGTGGTGATGAAGTAGTCAACCTCCGCCAGACGAAGCGTAAACCTGCGGCTGAGGTTGTACTCCACGCCTCCGCCCAGCGCTGAACCAAACACTGCCGAAGAGAGCGCGCCGTTGGAGTTCGCTGCGCCCAGGCTACCGGTTGCACGGACCGCGCCCAGCAGCACTTGGCCGTAGGGAACAAAGCGAGTGTTCGGCCGGCGATAGAAAAACCGCGGCCCGGAGAGGAACGAGGTCAACGTCAGATCGTCGCCACCGTTATCAACCTTCGAGGCATGCTCTACTCCGATGTCAACCACCATGGCGAACTGCGGACCGAAATGGTAGGCATACGATCCGCCACCGCCGTTCATAGAAAAGCATCCGCAGCCGCCCGGAGGCGCGTTGGTGTGCACATACGTGTAGTCGAGCGCAATCTCCTGCGATGGTTGGGCTTGCGCAAGCAGCTTGACGGGTGCAAGCGACAGGAACGAGAGGGCAAGAATGGATCGTAAGGTCATAGGTCCTCGTTTACTGCACAGTCAGCGTGACGGTGGTAGAGTGGGTGTCCGATCCGCTGCTACCGGTCACGGTGATGGTGTAGGTCTTGGCGGGCAGAGCGAAGCCGCCTCCGCATCCGACGGAAGATGCCGCAATGCCAACCAGTGCGACGATGCACGCAAGGTTCATGAAAATTCTGTGAGACCGCCATCTCTGACCTGGCAGCAGCAGCAACAAGGCTGCGAACACAGGTGCGACAAAGGGCCACTGCGGCCGGCCACTCTTTCCTGCAGCCTGCTGCGTCGTTGTCTGTATGGTCATAGTCGACTGAGCTGCTGAGCTTCCCGGTGTAACCGAGACTGGCGAGAAAGTAATGGTCCCGCCCGGCAGGCCAGCCGCCGCGAGAGCGACTGCATCCGTGAAGCTGCCGTTGGTCGACGTCACGCTCACGGTGTAGGTGGCGACACCTCCACGCGAGACCGCCTGCGCAGAAGGAGTTGCAGTGATCGTGAAGTCGGGTGGAATCGTTCCCGTTCCGGTGAGAGAGCTTGTCTGCGGCGAGCCCGACGCATTGTCGGCAACTGAAAGCGAGCCGCTGAAGCTGCCTGTGGCTGAAGGTGTGAACGTAACGGCGATCGTGCAGCTTGTTCCGGGAGCAAGCGTTGAACCGCACGCAGTGGTATCGGCGAAGTCGCTTGGGTTCATTCCGGTCAGGGTTATGCCGGAGATCATGAGCGAAGCGTTGCCGCCGTTGCTCAGCGTGAATGTTTGTGTCGCGTTGGTGGTTCCGCTGGTCACGTTGCCGAAGCTCGCCGTAGACGGTGTAAGAGTCGCTTGCGGTGCCGCAGCGGTCGCTCCCGCACAGCTCAACGCGATGGATTGCTGCTGTGTTGGTGAGGGGAAGTTCGCTCCCAGGTTGGCGGTCTGGGTTCCCGCCGTCTCAGGCGTGCAGGTAATCGAGATCGTGCAGATCGATCCCGCGGCCAGGCTCGCGCCACAAGTGTTGGTCTCGCTGAACGAGCTCGTGTTGCTTCCAAAAAATCCGAAGCTGCTGATCGTAAGCGCGGCCGTTCCAGAATTTTGCAACGTTGCCGTTTGTGCTGTGCTGGTGCTTCCAATGTTCACGCTACCGAAATTGATCATCGCTGGCGTCAGCACAGGTTGAGGTGCTGACGACCCACCCTCGCCATTGCCACTGAGCTGGATCGCTCCACCGCCAGAACTACCAACCAGTGTCGCCGGAGAGGTGACCAGCGTGCCGAAATCCGTGAACGGCCCATCCGATGGCGGTGTGAACGTATAGCCGAGATCACAATTGCTTGCCGGTGCAATCGTCGAACCCGGAGTAGAACCAGAAGGCGCGACACACGCACTCTCATTGGTCGATTGCGCAAATTCAGCGTTCGCCGGGAGCGGGCCGTTGATCGTAAACGGCTGGTTGCCAATGTTCGAGATCGATCCGTCGAGGGTCTCGTGCTGGCCAACGTTGACGTCGCCGAAGACGTAGTTCTGCTGGGTGCGATCGAGATACAACAACTGCTTGTCGCCCGCATCGCCAATCAGGATGTCGCCAAAGGAATCGAATGCAAACCCAGCCGGCGTGTACAGGCCATTGACCTGGATAAGGCCAGTGCCGTTTGGATAGATCAGTGTGATAGTGTTCGTGGATCCCAGCACGTACAGCGTACCGGATGGATCGACCTCGACGCCGATCGGGCTGGACAACCCTGTAGCAAGCTGCTTGAAAGTTCCATCGACTCCGAAGCGATTCAAGGCGCCGGCCGTGTCGACAGAATACACATTCTCTTCCGCGTCGATCGCAACCGCTGTTGCCGGAGCGGTGAGGGAGGAAGAGTTCAAATAATGGGTATTTTCGAAACCAATGCCGGCAGAGTAGCCTCCGGCGACTAGAGCGATGAGATAGGAAGAGCTGCTCTGGTCGTGAGGCTTCGTTTTAGCAATGGGTCCACGCTTGGCCGATGCACTGAGGAAGCATGGTTGTCCGGCGATTACGAGATTGCTGTCGCCATCCAGAGCAAAGGCTGTGATGTTGGCGGGTAAGGGTAGATTGACGTCGCAGTCAATAGAATATGCCGTGAATTGTGTTCCGCCGCTTGACATGCCTTCGATCTGATCATTGCCGCTATCCAGGACGAACACTGTGCCCAGCGCGTCGACGGCAATTTGTGTCGGTGCGGAAAGTCCGGTGAACGGAAGGGTTGTTGATGTTCCCGAAGGAGTAATTTTCAGCACCGTATTGCTCTGCTTGTCGGTTACATACCGGTTACCGGCGGCATCGAGCGCCACGCCGCCTATAGATGCTGCGCCTGAACTGCTCTGAGACGAGAGACCAGGCGAAAAAACTGCGGCTCCCCCGATGCCCTTGCCCCACAGCAAAAAAGCGGCATCAGCGGATCCAGTGTTCACGCCGGCGGTCTGGGGTGTAAACGTCGTCTTTATGTAGCAAGTACCGCTCGTACCTACGCAGGTTTGCGCTCCGCTTCCGCTGAACGTGGACGCCGGTAGTGGAGGTGCGGTAACACTTGCCCCTGCCTTCGGCTCCTCAAAGATGAGATAAAAACTGGAATTTGCGCCGCCAGATCCGCTACCGACCGGAACGTCTGGGGCGCGCCCCGACCCTGGATCCAGAACATCGACGCGGGCGCCGAGGGCAAGATACACGCGTCCGGTACTGTCCGATGCCATGCCGATGACAGGATTCGCGGCGGTATTGATCTGGACTTGACCTCCCTGATATTCGGGATCGCCGTCTGCGTTGTAGCGAATAATGGAATTAGAGGCGGCATCACTTAGAACGACGTAAGTACCGACGCTCGCGGTGATGCCGCCTGGTTCCGTGATGGCTGCGTAGATTGGGATCTGATTGCCAGACTGGGTGATCTCCATAAAGCCGGCATTGCGATCCGAAAAGAAGATGTCCCCGCTCGCATCGACTGAAACCCCGCGCAGGGCAGTCATGCCCGTCACAATCGTGGCTACAGCTCCGCCACTCGGAGTGAAGCTGACGATCCGGTCATTACCTGGGTCGACGATATAGAGAATGTCGTTGACCCGGTCGTACGCCAGGTAGGTTGGGCCGGAGAGGCCCGTAATCGGCACCACCGTTTGCGTGCCACTCGCGTCGTACTTCAGGATGCGATTGTTGCCGGTATCCGCGACATAGAGATTCCCGGTGCTGTCTAGCGCGAGACCCACGGGATTCTTGAGTCCAGTCAATGGGACGGTCTTAATATTGCCGGACGTATCTTCCTTCTTCACGACGTTGGCTGCCTTGTCAGAGATGTAGAGATTGTCCTGGGCGTCGACTGCTACGCCTTCAACGTCACTGACCGTGCCATCCGTGAAGAGGGTCGTCCCCTGCGTACCCACAAACGTTACGGAAGTATCCAAGATTGCGATTGTCGCCGATGTGGAGGCGCTGGCGTAGGTGCTGTTGCCCACGAACGTGGCGGTGACTGTGTGGTTGCCGATTGAAAGCTGGCCGAGATTGGCGTAGGCCAGTCCCTGGCTGTTCACTGTGCCCGGCACGGCCGTTCCGTTGTCTACGGAGAAGTTGACTGTACCGGTCAGCGGCGTAAGGGTGGTCTCGTCCCGAACCAAGACCGACGCCCCGATTGCCTCATTGTAGGTCGGGTAGTCCCACGGAGTGAGGGTGAGTATGTTGATCAAAGTCGTTTGTGCCTCCACCGTCACGGGAGCGACCAGTCCCACCAATGCCAGGAAACACAAGCTAAGCACCGGATACATAACGGCCCGGTTGCGAGCCGCCGGCACATTCCTTCCCATCAAACGTGAGAAGAAGCTAAACCAGCGGCTCCAGCGTCCACGTCCGTTCGCGCGAACTTCAACAGAAAGAGTGGACCGCCCGGCCCCGGTGTGTGATATCCGAATCGTGGTCTGCATCAGTGTTTCTCCTTAAGGGCTTCCAATGACTTGCGGCAGATGTTCAACTCACCGGTTTCGGACGCCTGCACATGCATGCCGGCTTGCTCGAGCGTGCGATGAATAATGTCGGCGCTGGTAACGGCTTCCTCGCCCCAATGCACATCGACCGGAATCCACGGACTTCCGCAGAGGTCACAGGTCGACACCGTACTCCCCACTTCCTCTCGAACTCCACCCAGTCGCTCGACCGTCAGGCCGGAGACCGCGATGGTTACTTCCCGGTGTTGAATCTCAATCGAAAGTCGCTGCGTTCGTTTCATGTCGCCTTTAGTGAGTCAGCGCCGATCGGGGGTAAAGTCTCGGCGAGTCGTTGCGGGCATTGCTATACTTAGCTCTTCTGGATTTCGTAGAGTGTCCCAATCTGATTCCGTGAGCTGCAACAGTTCTCCCACGACGTCCAAATTCACGTCCTCAAGTCCGTCTCAATCGACTCTCAATTGACTCTCAATGGGCCCATGTCTTTTATTTCGAATGGTTTAATCAGATTTGATGAGTATGAAATCAATCGTGCCCAATGGCGCCTGACATGGCGCGACGAACCCCTGCAGCTCAATAGAAAGACCTTCGACCTTCTCCTTTACTTGGTAGATCATTCGGACCGGGTCGTTGGTAAGGAAGAATTGCTGCGCACGTTATGGCCGGAGTCCTTCGTCGAAGAAAGCAACCTCACCCAGCACATCTTCCTTCTGCGTAAGGCCCTCTCTCGCCACGACTCTGGCAACCGGATTGTCGAAACTGTCCCCGGCCGTGGCTACCGATTTGCCATACCCATTTCTCGTGTCCCGACAGATCCGCCCGCCTTCTCCGATCGGATGATTATTAGCGCGAGCGAATCCATCACTCGGATCACCCTCGAACAGGAAGAGGTGGACGCTCCATCGCCCGGGCAGCTCAGCCCCCGACCAAGAACGCGCTCTCGGTACTGGATAGCCGCCGCAGCCATTGTCCTCGCGGTGCTCGCCCTCGCAGGTAGGCTCGCTTGGCAGCGGTGGGAGCAAAGCACCGGCGGCCCTCCGGTTCAGGTCGTCGTCACCGGCATCGAAGGAACGACCGGCGACCCGGTGCTGGACCGCGCTCTCCTCTCCGCGCTGCGAATGAATCTGTCTCAGAGTCCCTTCGTCTCTCTCGTCCCCAAAGACACCATGAGCTCAACATTGGCCGAGATGAAGCAAAAGCCCGATGAGCCGATCACACCTGTCATTGCTCGTGACCTTTGCGAGAGAACAAACAGCCAGGCCTATCTCCACGGCATGATCGTTCACACTGGCCAACACTTCCTGCTCACTGAGGAAGCGACCAGCTGCGTCGATGGAACAACCCTCGCGGCCGCTCATCAGGAGGCAGACAAACCCGAATATCTGCCTCGCAGCATCGACAAACTCTCTGGAAGCGTTCGCCATCAACTCGGTGAATCCCGAAGCAGCATCGCCCGCTTCAACGCCCGCCTTGCGCCCGCAACTACTGCCTCACTCGAGGCTCTCAAAGCCTACAGCGAAGCCTCCCGCATGGCCGAGCAGGGCAAGCTTCCCGACGCCATCACCCTGCTCAAGAAATCTATCTCGGACGATCCTGGCTTTGCCATTGCCTGGAACGATCTCTGGGCCTACAACGCCAGCCTCAATGGTGACCCGATGTCTGCCCGCGACGCCATCGATAAGGCCTACAGTCTGCGCGACTCCGCTGGCGCTCTCGAACGTCTCACCATCACCGCCCATTACCAAATGGTCGTCGTTGGAGACCTCTTTGAATCCGAAAGAACGTATCAGACTTGGGCGCAGCTGTATCCTCGCTCGGTCACTGCATGGAACGGCCTCTCACTCACCCAGCAACAACTTGGCCAATGGCCGGACGCAGAAATCTCCGCAGCCCATGCCGTCGCTCTTCGCCCCAGGCACGTAGGACTAAACCTGAATCTGGCCCTCGCTCAAATGTCCAATGGCAATGGGACGGCAGCGCGCGCAACCTGCAACCACGCGATACAGCAGGGCATCGATGGCGATCATCTGCGCGCCGCCTGCCTCTCCGTCGCCTACTTTCTGCACGATGAAGACATGATCAAAGCACAGCGTGACTGGGCCGCCGCACACCCCAAGTCGCCGCTCTTCGCACTCGAGGAAGCTGGAATCGCCATTGGTCAAGGCCGCTTCACCGACGCCCACAACCTCATCTCCAACGCCACCCAAATCATGAATGATCAAGGTCTCCGTTCGCAGGCCGACTCCTACACCCGAAGCTTCGGTATCGATCTCATCGAGGCCGGCGACGTCGACGCAGGCGCGCGCCTCCTCCGTGCCAGCCCTCCAGACCCTGAAACCGGCACCGACCTCCTTGGGCTGGCCGAGATCAACGACACCGCGGCCGCCACTGCTGGTCTCCAGACCATGCAGAACCAGCATCCGCAAGGGACGCTCTGGAAGCTCTACTGGGGGCCGCTCATCCGCGCCCAGATAGCCCTCAGCAATAGCAAGCCTAATGATGCTGTCGCGCTCCTCGAACCCGCCCGCCCGTTCGACTCAAAGGGCTTCGACCTGCCCATGCGCCGCGGCCTTGCCTACCTCGCAGCCAACCAGCCAGCCATGGCCGAAAAAAACTTTCGCTACATCATCGAAAATCGACGCCTGGATCCGCCCTCGAGCTCTTATCCATTGAGTTCGCTTCAACTTGGCCGGGCTCTTGCGGCAGAAGGTAATCGTACCGCGGCCATCCACGCGTACCAGAACTTCCTTACTTGCTGGTCTCACGCCGACCCGGACGCGAGATTCTTGCAACAGGCGAAGCAAGAACTCGCCGCTCTGCAAAGGGTAGTTGGGTCCAGAACGACGGGCATGCGCGGATGAATCCGCGACACCAGTTCGTTCGCCTCCGTGGTTACGATGCGTATGACTGGAGCCAGCGGCCCTCTCCGTCCTTCCAGGCGTCCCAAATGTGCGACATTGCCGCTCCCTGGAAGAAGCCAAACGGTCAGCGAGCAGCGCGGGAGTGGATTGACCCGCTAAGCGCGAAGCTACCCATGGACGAGGATGGCACCTAAGTTAACGGCATGGAACGCGTGGGAGAGAGCAGCGTTCACCGCTGCTGAACAAGAAGCAGCTCGAGGTAGAGATGACTCTGCAGAAGCCAGGAACCCTCGGGCAGCAGCGAATCCTCAGGCCGAAAATGGCCGACTGCCGCTTAAGTACAGAACCGCTTTCGCATCGCGAGTCCGATAATAGCCAGGCCGGTTGCAAGCAACGCTATCGATCAGGGTTCCGGCGTCGCCGCCGTAGAAGGTGTGATGGCGAAGGTGGCGTCAAGGTCTGAAGTGTTCTGAAAGTCATCGACGAAAGTGTATTCGTATGCTCCGGTACCTTTGCCGGTGTCGTTATAGTAGATATTTCCGTAGCCATCGCCCAGGCTGAAAGCTATCCCGCAATTATCCACAAGAGTAGCTCCGCCAACGCAATTGGACGACCCGGAATCAAGGCTCGGGTAGGATGGTCTGGAAACGGACGCCAGCGCCGGGCGTGAACCCGGGGGTCGCACCGGGCTGTCCTCCATACAAATCAATCGTCGAACCATCGATCGTTCCGGTGAAACTCAGGATGTCATAGCCGCCGTTATCCGCGGCGCCGGCGATCAACAGACCTGATCCGGTGATGCCGCCGCCGGAAAGGGTCCATTGATATTGGGTAGTAGTGGCGAAGGCAATACCTACCGAAGCTCCGACGAGGAGCGCAATCGCAATAGAGTTTGAAGTTTTCGTTCGCATAGCTTTTCCCTCCGTATCTAATTTTTGTCGCGAAGCCATATCAGCTGACCATCAGGGGCCGCTAGCGCGAAAGTGATCGTCGCAGGTCAAAATGGAATCAGCAACACCGCAGGCGTAACGAAGGATTACACCAATTTCGGCCCTCGCCTTGGCTTTTCTCTTCAAATACTCGGCCCTCGCCGAACGCGCTAGAACATAGTCCTTAAAAGTTCTGCGGTGGAGTTCCCGTTCCCAGAAGCGGACTTCTCAGTATTTATCGTGTCTCAGTGAGTGCATTGGCGAAAATGCACTCACCGATATCCGCCAATTTCAGATGGGTTAAAGCCTGAGGCTCGCGTCCGTCTCGGAGGCCCGCGCCAGCGCTTGCGTGTCGATGTACTCCTGAATCTTCGTCACCTTGCCGTTTCGAACGGTGATGTCGAAGACCCAGTCGTCCTTGAAAGCCCTATTCGTGGCTTTAATTTTTCCCGTAGCGACGCCGACGACCAGAACCCGGTCTCCCTGCGCCACGAATTCAGGGGGCTTTGGGTACGAAGTTTCCACCGTTTCGTTAGCCCTCTGAAGTAAACTCTCCAATCCCGCGTGCCCGCGGTGCGTGCCGGCCAGCGGCCAGTCCTCGCCTGGAACAATCCACTCAATATCTTCGGCAACCAATGCCAGCAGACCTTGCTTGTCGCGGTTGCCCATTGCTGCAAAAAAATCCTTCACGATCTGGACATTCTTTTCGATGCTCATCGGAATCTCTCCTGTTCGCTTGCGGCAAGCGTGTCCGATCGAATCGGACGTTTCGGAATCGTCGATTACTGCTGCTTCTTGAACAGATCCTGGAAGATGAGCAGACCCCAAGTCTTGCCGCGTGCGTGGACCAGCGCGCCACCCTCGTTGAGCTTTCCCAGCTTGACGGGCGCGAACCCGAGTTGTTTGGCCAAATCCGCCACGGGAGCGATAGCGTCCTCGTCGTCGCTCGACAGGAAGACGACCCGGTGGCCGCCCTCGACGATCGGGTCGGCAGCCAGTGTTGCCGCAACCAGGTGATTAAAACCCTTCACCAACTTGGCGCCGGTGAACGACTTCGCAACGAATGCGGAGGACGGAAGACCGTCTAGCTCCTCAGGTGCGACTGGAAACGAGTTCGTCGCGTCGATCAGTGTCTTGCCTTTCCAACTCGGCAGGGCTTTCGCAATCTCGCGATGTTCCCCGAACGGAACCGCCAAGATGATTGTGTCAGCCTCGAGTGCATCCCGCAGCGACTTTGCGACGACAGTGGGTCCAATCGCCCGAGCCTGCGGCGCTAACTCCTCGGGGGGCCGGCGACTCGCGACGGTGACTTCGATGTTCTTACGGGCAAAGGCTTGGGCGAGGGCCTGGCCTATCTTACCGAATCCGAGAATTGCGTAGCTCATGTATTCTCCTTTGGTTTGCCGGGCTCTGCGGCGCTCCGAATAATCGAATGGAGCGCCGTCGGGCGTAGCGTGTCAGATTTGCGCCAGGCCGCCGTCGACGGCGAGCTCGCTGCCGGTCATGAAGCTGCTGTCCGACGACGCGAGAAAGGCCGCCGCCGCCCCGAGCTCCGCCGGATCGCCCATGCGCTGGAACCCAGTCATCGAGCCGTAGGCCTTCAGGCCCTCCTCGCCCAGTGCTTCGGTCGCGAGTTCTGTCGCTATCGCCCCGGGCGAGAGCACGTTTACGCGGATGCCGGTGCCCTTCAGGTCCTCAACCCAGGTTCGCGCGAGGTTGCGCACTGCCGCCTTGCTAGCGCTATAGACGGTGAACGCCGGAGCGCCCGTGGTGCCGGCGCTCGATCCGGTCAGGATGATCGAACCGCCCTTGCCCATCAGTGTCAGCGCCTTCTGGACCGTAAAGATCGTACCCTTCACGTTGACGTCGAAGATTTCGTCAATGTGCTTGGCGGTTATCTCGCCAAGCTTAAGCTGGCTTCCCACCCCGGCATTGGCGACGACGATGTCGAGGGTTCCGCGCTCGGCCTTTACCGCCGAGTAGAGTCGGTCGAGGTCGGACTCATCCGAGACCGAGCCTTTTACCGCGCGGGCATTGGGCCCGAGGTCGGCTATAGCGGCGTCGAGCGCTTCCTGCCGGCGGCCGAAGATGAAGACGAAGGCGCCCTCCTCGATGAAGCGCTTTGCTGCGGCGAGGCCGATGCCGGTAGCGCCCCCTGTGATGACTGCAACTTTTCCTTCAAGCTTTCCCATAATGACTCCCTTTGGTAGATCTGTAGAATTCAGTGCTAACGATGGATCTCTTTGGCGGTAGACGAGAACTGCTCGCGAATCCTAATCTCTTTTCTATTCGTCGGCGTGAGTTCAGATGGCTGAGAAGCCGCCGTCGACAGCCAAATCCACCCCATTCACGTAGCTCGACTCGTCTGAAGCGAGAAACAGCGCGACCGCCGCAATTTCCTCAGGACGACCCATCTTTCCCCGCGGGATCAGGGATTCGAACATCTCTCTCGTCTCCTTGTCGAGTCGCTGGGAATCCGGTGTGTCGACCTGCCCCGGGCTCAGCACGTTCACCCGGATATGCCTGCCCTTCAGTTCGTTGAGCCACGTGCGTGCGAATGAGCGCAACGCCGCCTTGCTCGCCGCATACACGCCGAAACCAGGAAAACCTTTCACAGAAGCAACGGACCCGATCATGATGATCGATGCGCCATCGTTGAGTAGCGGCAACGCCTTCTGAACCGTAAACAGCGTGCCGCGCACAATCAGGTCGAAGCCCGCATCGAAGTGCTGCTCGGTAATCTCGCCCAGTTTGGCGGCTTCGCCCTTGCCTGCGCTTGCAAACAGAACGTCGATCTTGCCCTTTTCCCGCTTGACTGTGTCGAACAGACGGTCGAGGTCGTCGAGATTGGACGCGTCGCCGCGCACGCCGGTCACGTTCCGGCCAATCTGGTTGACGGCTTCATCGAGCGCCTCCTGTCTCCGGCCCGTGATGAAGACGTAGGCGCCTTCTTCAACGAACCGCTTGGCGCTCTCCAGCGCCAAGCCGCTCGATCCACCCGTGATGACTGCAACCTTACCTTCTAGCTTTCCCATAATTGCTCCCTTCGGAATGTGTGAAGCATTCCGTACACTAAGGTAGATTCCTTGGCGGCGGACGAAAACTGCTCGGGAGTCCAAGATTTTTGTCTATTCGTCCAGACAGATGGCCAATCTGAGCTGTTTTGCTCATTATTGATAGAACTGGGACGCGCGGGGAAAAAGAGTGTCGGAGTTGTGATGCTGGAAGCAAAGAGAATGTCCGTCATGGTAGAGGCTCTTCGACCTGTTGCTGCGCTTGTCCGACGAGCGAAGCTGCGCAATTTCGTAGAGGCTCACAGAACACTATGACTTTCGAGAGCAGATGGAGGCTCAGTTGGACCCGATAACAGACATTTTCAGAACGATGCACGTAACCGCTTTCGGTCTGCACAGGCTCGAAGCCACAGCCCCGTGGGGCGTGAAACAGGAAAATCAGGCCGAAGAAAAAGCCACGCCGTCCGGCAAAAAGATACCCCCCACAGATCTGGCGCACTTCGCCATGCTTTCGCGCGGCAACTGCTGGCTGAGTGTAGAAGGGATTCCGGAGCCGATTCCGCTCACCGGTGGTGATTGCTTTTTGGTGGCTAAGGGAACTTCGATTGTTCTGCGCGACGGCCCGCGAACACGTCCGCAGTGGAGTTTCCGCGAGATTGGGGCCAAGGCGAACGGCAATGTCGCTCATTATGGAGGTGGTGGCGCACCGACGACCATCGTCTGTGGGTCCTTGAGTTTCGATCGCGCCAGCTTGAAGCCGATCACTCAGTTATTGCCGAGTTTCATTCTGATGAAGGCCGATGAGGCACGCACTCTTGCTCTTCACAACACAGTGCAGGCGCTTGCTTCGGAAATGGCAGAACAGGCGCCGGGATCTGAAGTCGTCGCGACTCGACTGGCCGAGGTTCTGTTTATCCAGATACTCCGGGCACATATTGCGTCGGGACCGGAACGTAACAAAGGATGGCTTCGTGCAGTTTTTGATCCCCAGATAGGCAATGCCCTGAGTGCCATTCACGACAGTGTGAAGACACCTTGGACAGTGGAATCCCTCGCCGAAGCGGCGGGCATGTCTCGCTCCGCATTCGCAGCGCGTTTTAAAGAGCTACTCGGACAAACACCGCTGGAATATGTAACCGAGTGGCGGATGCAGAAGGCGATGCAGTTACTCGAACAGCGTGACAAGAAGCTCATAGACGTTGCTCGGTCGGTCGGTTACGAGTCCGACGCTGCGTTCAGTAAGGCGTTCAAGCGAGTTGTCGGGGCCAACCCTGGTGAATACCTCAAACGTGGTTTTGAAGGCCACGGTCATGCCGGAATGGCGGACCACTATTAGTCCCGGTAAGCGCGCATCTCTGAAGTTGAGGATTGCTACCGAAACGCCGACTTCCAAATACCGATTCCAAACTTAGACGCTGACCTACCATTGATTGAAGTTCCGTTTCACTTCGGCTCGACGCGCACGTAGGAGAGCAAGGAAGCTCTCCAGCACGGCATCTGGAGCGCTCGCCCGCCACGCAAGGACGACGTCGATTGTGGATCCACGATCTCGCAATGTCCTGAAAGCGACGTCTCGTGATCGAAGGTGCTTGACGGATTCAGGCATGATCGACACTCCCTCTCCGGCCTCGATCATGGTTAGGACAGATTGCCAGAGATTCGGTGTATCAACGATATTTGGAGAAAATCGGGATCGCCTGCACAGGCTGAGAATCGAGTCGAATAATTCCGGCGCACTTTCCCTCGCATACAGGACGAAGGGATCACCAGCCAAATCCTTGAGCGAAATGACTTCGGTATTTTCAAGTTTGTGGCCATGTGGCAGAGCCACAATCAGCGATTCGCGGAAAAAGACCTCACTGGCAAGAGTCCCCCGCAGTGACGCAGGGATTCCCCTCGTAAAGCCGACGTCAATTTGTCCGTTGACCAGCGCTTCCGGTTGATGTGCGGGATCAAGATCTTTGAGTGAGAGCGAAATGTCAGGGTGCCTCTTACGAAACTCTCGGATCAGCCTCGGGAGAAAGGGGGCCGTGGCTGGGCCGCATAACCCGATCTTGAGTTTGCCACGGTGCCCTTTGGCAGCCTGGGCCACCATCTCCACGGCCCGATCGGCTCTTTCAAGAATGTCCCGGGCCTCACCGAGAAACGTAGAACCTTCCGGCGTCAGAGAAACGCTCCGTTGATTTCTATGAAAGAGTGCGACCCCCAATTCTTGTTCAAGATCCCGCACCTGTCCGCTCACGCCCGATTGAGAAACGTGGAGGCGGCGCGCGGCGAGGGTGAAGCTACACTCTGCGGCGACCGCACAGAAGTAGCGCAAATGGCGCAGTTCCATAGAGCCAAAGTGTATCAGTCTGGTATCGCCATACCTGATAGATACCATCAGAACAAACGTTGAGACTTCTAGCTAAAGGCGCGATCCAATGGAGCGTGATCGTCAATCAGTTCTTCGAAAGGACACACCATGAAATCGAATTACGCTCCAGAAGTCGCCGCCACCAGCGTGAAGTACGCAACCGAAGAAGTCGACGGCCTAAAGATTGCCTACCGTGAGGCCGGGAAGCCAGGAAACCCGAAGCTGGTTCTCCTCCACGGCTTTCCATCCTCGTCGCACCAGTACCGGAATCTTATTCCTGCCCTCGCGGACCGGTTTCATGTGATTTCGCCTGACTACCCGGGCTTCGGCAATAGCGATGCGCCGGACCCGCGCGAGTTCGCATATACGTTCGATCAGCTTGCCGAAATTACCGGGAAATTTCTGCGGCAGAAGGGCTTCGACCGCTTCGGCCTCTTTGTACAGGACTACGGCGGCCCAGTTGGTTTCCGAATCGTAACGAAGAGTCCGGGCGTGCTTGAGTGGCTCATCATTCAGAACACCAATGTGTATGAAGTTGGGTTTACGGCTGCCTGGGGCGGGTTGCGCGATGCGCTTTGGCACAACCGAACGCCCGAAAACGAAGAAGCAGTTGCGGGTCTGCTTGCCTATGACACAGTGAAGGCCATTTATCTGCACGGTGCACAGAAGCCGGAACTAATCAGCCCGGACAACTGGCATTCGGATTTCTTCACAACCATCCAGAAGCCGAACGGCCGGCAGATTCAGTTGGATCTCTTTTACGACTACCGCACGAATGTTACGCTCTATCCGAAGTGGCAATTGTTTCTCAAACAGAACCAACCGAAGGCGATCATCTTTTGGGGCCAGGATGACATCTTCTTCACCCGGGAAGGCGGAGAAGCCTATTTGGACGCTCTGCCGAAAGCCGAGATGCATCGGCTTGAGTCGGGCCACTTCGCCGTCGAAGATTGTCTGGAGTACATTGCGAGGCACCTGCACCAGTTCTATGACCAGTCGGTCATGTAACCGACGGCACCAGCATTGGAAGCCTTTTTGCAAGGTAGCCGTGAGATTACTCCCGACAAACGCCGTTGTGTTACCAAATCGGTGCTCGCTTGACCAAGCTCCTCGAAAGTCGTGTTTTCAGCGACTACGGCGGCAGTGCTTTCCTTTGGCGCATGGTTAGGTGAAAAAGTGATGAGGCGTCTAGCGTATTTTATGGCCGTCGTCTTCTTGAGCGCGCACACAGGTTGCGTCGCTCAGGAACTGCCTGATGCGTTGTCTTTGATTGGCGCCGCAATTAGCAACGCCGACGTCAACTCGAAAGAGGCTCTGCGCTATACCTTCAACGAAGAAGAATCCAACATCGTCCCCGATATGGGGACAACGCCGACGCCCACCGTTCCCGGCACCCAGTGGCCAATCCCTGTCTACATGGTGAACGCTCAATATCGTTGGTCCATCGAGCGGGACGTACTCTTTATCGAAGGCGTACCGTATCGCCGCGTGATGCAGATCAACGGACAAAAGCTCCCTCCGGATCTTGCTGCCCTGGAAAGCGATAAGTACGACCATGCCGTCACGACCCTTCACGCGCTCTCCGCCGAGCAACGGCAGCAGTACCTCTCGGCCACATCCTTCGCCTTCGATCCTCGGTCCTTGAAAGACTCCTATTCATGTAGGCTCACTGGCCATGAAAAGGTGGAGAAGCGTCCCGCAATAGTCGTTGAATGCAAGCCCGACAGAGCCTGTCCGAAGTCCGTTGCATCACGCCAGCTCCACGGCCGAGTGACTCTATGAATCGACAAGGAACAACCGTTCTTTCACCGCATTCGTGTTGTTCTCGATTGTCCTGTCGACCAATACGGACCGGGCACGACCGTGACCGACACCTGGAGCTTGATGGACGGCGTCTGGCATGAAACTTCGGTGGAACTATCCTGGATTGGCATTGACACCATCACCAAGAATCTCGACATCCCCACACCGGGGCGACCTACAGGCACGATTGAGCAGACAAGCCGCGGTACAACAATTACTGTTTCTTCCAAGTTTAAAAAGTTTCAGGTTGAGTCCACCATCATCACACCCTGACGCCAACGCCTGCATGTTGCGATCCCCGTCGATTGACTCGTCGTCATGTATACACGTTCCCCAGTCGCATTATCGGCAAGTTCGGCTCTCCCAACCGTCTGAGCGGCGAAGTTTCCTAAAACGCCGTTTCCCGGGAACCTCGATCGCGAAAGCCCTGAACGAGTGCACTGACCTGTTCTCGTCAGATGACACGATGCTTTCGGGTCGAGGCTTAGACCCGCACAAGATTGTTCCAAAAGGCCTCGATGGTGTTCGGGGAAATCCGGGCGCCTAACGAGTTGCCCTCGGAATATCTCGTTGAAGTGTGCCTGCAACTTCCGGGAAGCTGCTTATAGGGCTGGCCAGGACAGGAGTTCACGCATCTGCCCAACTCGTTCACTTCGCGAGCAAGTCGTCAAATACGAAGCGAAGAAAATCCTTCAGCGGGGCGTCGTTCTCGTCGGCCTGAGAACGGAGCAGGGCTCCCTCCCAGCTATTGAGCAGGAAGCCCGCAAGCGATTCAGGCTTCGTCGATTGTGGCAACTCGCCTTTTTCCACGGCCTCGCGAACCACCGAGGCAATCGCAGCCTGCCATTGCGTAAAGCTGAAACTGAGGCAACTCTGCAGCAATGGGCTTGCGTCAGCAACCTCCAGGCTAAGGCTTCCGAGCAGGCAGCCGGCAATCGGAGCCGACTGGCCAGCCATCTGGATCAGTTCTTCGAAGTAGCGTCGCAGCCGTTTGAGCGGCGTCTGACGCGTATTGCTGAGAACCGTGTCCACGTGCTTTGCTTCGAGCGTGAAGTAGCGCTCGATCACTGCAGCGGTGAACTCTTCCTTGCTGCCGAAGTGATGATAGAATGAGCCCTTGGGCACACCAGCGGCGTGCAGAATTTCCTGAAGCCCGGTAGCGCCATAGCCATGCTTGCGCATGAGTTCGAGCCCAACCTCGATCAGGCGATCGCGCGTCGACGAAGAAGTCATCTTTGTGCCGAACGGGTTCTTCAACACGACTTTTTCTTTGGAAGCCATCATTGCCCATTCCTTCTGATCGAAGAACGCAGCCCCCACGCCCAT
>NZ_LMUT01000015.1:0-479 GCF_009765785.1 Granulicella sp. L46 | reverse complement strand
CAGACCGGCGAGCGACGCGTCGACCATGTTGTCGGTGGTCATCACCCACTCTGGAGGAAAGTCAGTATGAACGTTCACGCCAGACTTCTCCCACAGCGGCGTCGCGGTTGCTCCGGGCAACACTACCTGCACGGTGACACCTTTATCCGCCAGCTCGTTCTTGAGTGAGGTGCTGAAGTTCTGCACGTACGCCGTGCTACCGCTGTAAGAACCATTCAGGAGCTCGGGTGCCAGCGCCACGATGGAACCAATGTTGATGATGAGACCGCTGGACCGCTTTGCGAAGCTGGTTGCTGCAGCAATTGCGAGGCGGGTGAAGGCAGTGATGTTGATCTGGATGATTTGGTCGAGGTAGTCCGGGTCGGACGCCAGCAACTTGCCGGCCGAGGCGATGCCTGCGTTGTTCACGAACGCGGTGATGGCCGTGTCGGTAGCGAGACGGTCTGCAACGCGCTTGACGTCAGCGGCGACGGAGAGGT
>NZ_LMUT01000014.1 GCF_009765785.1 Granulicella sp. L46 | reverse complement strand
TAGCTCACTCCTCCGCTTATTGATATGCTTAAGTTCAGCGGGTAGTCCTACCTGATTTGAGGTCAAATTGTCAAATTGTCCTTGCGGACGATTGGAGAGCTGGACTCTATTCATGCGTGCTATTGATGAGTGATAATTATCACATCATGCGCAGAGGCAATGAGAAGTCCTGCTAATGCATTTAAGAGGAGCCGACCTGTCAAGGCCAGCAGCCCCCAACAATCCAAACATCACAATTGGAAAAAAACCAAAGTGAGTTTGAGAATTTAATGACACTCAAACAGGCATGCCCCTCGGAATACCAAGGGGCGCAAGGTGCGTTCAAAGATTCGATGACTCACACAGAT
>NZ_LMUT01000013.1 GCF_009765785.1 Granulicella sp. L46 | reverse complement strand
TAGTAGACTCCTCCGCTTATTGATATGCTTAAGTTCAGCGGGTATTCCTACCTGATTTGAGGTCAAACTTTAAGAGTACTGTTCGCCAGACTGCGCAGCTTTGAAAATCTAGAGCAAAATACAGTCATGTCTTTATAACACCTAACTAATACTGTTGCTGCCGAAGTTGGTAAAACCTAATACGACAATAATGGTATCAAGCTAGACTGGACAAAGTTGATTCTATCCTAAGTCAGCAAAATCACACAGCCAAAGAGGCTAGCAATTTCAAGTTAACCCAAGTAAATGAGTATCACTCACAACCAAACAGAATTGTTTGAGAAGGAAATGACGCTCAAACAGGCATGCCCCCTGGAATACCAAGGGGCGCAATGTGCGTTCAAAGACTCGATGACTCACGCACC
>NZ_LMUT01000012.1:1460653-1654270 GCF_009765785.1 Granulicella sp. L46 | reverse complement strand
GCTTCCGCATCGAGGCTGCGCTTGTTCCGGCCTCCCTTCGGCGTCTCAGCCACGGTCTTGTGGAATCATTGAATGAACCGAATTGTGCCGCCTATCAGGATCGATTTTAGTTGGCGCCGAACGGCCAATGTGCTCATTGCGCTCTGGAGAGCTATGTCTCCGGGTTCCCCAAAAGTCGGGTTATCGGCGACATATATTCACCTTGGCGAATGTGTTACCCGGAGGTGATGGCATGACGGAAGAGATTCTCGATTCAGTGCGGTCGAAGTATGGCGCGGTCGCAGAGAGTACGCTTTCCAACAATGACGCAGGCGTGAAGGCGGTTGCTGAGGCTTTCGGCTACTCGGCAGAGGAGCTAACGTCGATTCCCGCAGAAGCGAACATGGGTTTGTCATGCGGCAATCCCACAGCGACGGTGCACCCTCGGCCCGGTGAGGTTGTCGTCGACCTTGGCTCCGGTGGCGGGCTCGACGTCTTCCTCGCTGCGAAGATGGTAGGGCCGGAGGGTAAGGCCATCGGTATCGACATGACACCGGCCATGATCGAACGCGCGAGGGCGAATGCAGAGGCTGGTGGATACACCAATGTCGAGTTCCACCAGTCCACCATCGACAACGTCCCTTTGCCTGATGCCTCGGTCGATTGCGTCATCTCCAACTGCGTTCTCAACCTTGCCCCGGATAAGTCTGCTGTCTTTCGAGAGATTACCCGCATCCTCAAGCCCGGCGGACGCCTCGCGGTCAGTGACATCGCGCTCAAGGGTGAACTGCCAGAAGCCATCGCCAAGAGCATGGCTGCCTATGTGGGCTGTATTGGTGGCGCTATCAGTTTGATGACTACCGCTCCGGGCTGCTGGCTGCTGGATTCGAACATGTGGAGATCGTGGATAGCGGCGCAGACCTGAACGCATACGCGAAGGTAGAGAATCAATCCGGCTGCTGCTCTCCGGCTATGGACAAAGGCTCTTGCTGCACTCCTGCACTTGATGCGCAATCGGCCACGCTGCACGAGGAGCTGTCAGACCTTCTGAGCAAGCACGATGTGAACGCAGCGGCGGCAAGTGTGAAGGTGTATGCAATCAAACCTCAAACCACTGCGGCCGCTACCCCATGCCGCGCGCCCGGCTGCTGCTCATAAGTGAGGAACTCACGTGCTCAAGGTAATCTTTGCCTGCGTACATAATGCAGGACGATCCCAGATGGCCGCCGCGTTCTTCAATCAGCTTGCAGCCCCTGGGAAAGCGGAGGCCGTATCAGCCGGTACAGAGCCGGGCGAGCGCCTTCACCCCGAAGTGCAGGCCGTCATGCAGGAGATCGGCATCGACCTCAGCCGGGCAAAGCCCCAGAAGCTTACGGAGGAGATGGCGAAGGATGCCCAACTCCTCATCACGATGGGCTGCGGTGACAAGTGCCCCTATGTTCCAGGTCTACGTATAGACGATTGGCCGATTCCCGACCCAAAGGGACTTCCTTTAGTGGAGGTCCGGGCAATTCGAGATGAAGTGAAAAGTCGGGTGCAGGGTCTAATACACAATAAGGGACTGAGTTAGTCCTGTGACTTGCGCTCGTGTTGATTGATCGTTGCCTGTTCCGCCGGACTTCCTCGAAAGTCGGGTTTTCGGCAACTTCAGCTGAACCGAAGGGTTGTAGGTTAGAGTCCCACCTAGAAGTCATTTAGAAGCAGCAGCATGCAAGTCAAAAAGCTCTCCGAAACCCTGAAATCGACCCGCTATGACAGTTTTATGGAGACAAACTCAACCCTCTATTGGGGATGAAGTTCGAGTTTGCGCTAACACAACCCCTGTGCTTCACAAGGATACTATGCAGGATTTGCTATCAGCCATCCCAGCTCCGCTGCGTGCACAAAGTATTGACGAATTTTCTTCGCCCGAGCACTTGGTAACAACCCGCTTTGACAGAAAGCTTTATCCACGACGATCGCAAGTGGTTTGCCCTCTCGAATCGCTGACAGCAACAAGAATGCTCCACGGTCGATGCGCCGGTAGTAGACCGAATTCTGGTAGCGGTGGACTACCAGATACGTCAGGGATCGCCTGGGTTTCGGGAGCCGGACTTGCCTGGATGTCTTCCGTTCTATGACGGCACTGCTGACAATATCAACATCTGGCTTGTTCTTGTGCACTGCGAGAACCACCTTCTCCGCGGCATAGCGCAGTGCGAGCAATTGAAGATGAGGTTGCAGTGCCAACACGCTCGTGGGTTGAAGCGCGGCAAGATCCGTCTCGTCGAGAGGAGGCATTGCGGCTCTGTCGAAGGCTTCAATGTAGGCCCACTCCAAACGTGCCACATCGACGGCGAGATCAAGATGTGCTCCCGTGAACTCTGGGTGATCTTCAAGCCACGATGGCAATTGTGCACCAAGGTCGCGCAGGTTGAAGGAGGTCGACGGGTTCTCCTCGAGGTAGTTGAGGATAAGCTCGTCGAAGCGCTTCGGGCCGAGCATCGCATTCAAAGCCGGAAAATCTTCCGATACTGCGGCGATCAAGCGAAACCAATACTGCCGGTTGTAGATCTCAAGTCGTTCAAAGGATGAAAGCCTACCGTTGGGTTTAACGTAGTTGGCGACGGACTCCGCGACAGACGAGCCGTCCGGGCCTACCTCCTGCATCATGAAGCCGGCAGTTAAGGGGCGGCTTACATCTTCCGCCATGCGGCGCTGGAACTCGAGTAGCGTCATGCCTCCACCTCCTCGCGCTCTTCCATCGGCAAAGGCAGAGCGTCGGCGTTGCCTTCGGGGCGATATCGGTTTGCCTTGAGAGCTTCCGCATGAACTTCATCGAAGGTCGGGATATTGTCGTCCCATTCGAGCAAGGTAGCCGTGGGTCCGACGCGTTCGATGGCGCGAGCATACAACTTCCACACCGGATCGAGTACAGGATGATCGTGCGTATCGAGCGTATACCTCTCAAATTTTGAGTGCCCCGCGATATGAATCTGAGCGACCCGGTCGGGGGCGACCGCATTTACATACTCCATGGGATCGAAGCCGTGATTTTGGGAGGAGACATAAATGTTATTCACGTCGAGGAGGATGCCGCAGTCTGCGGCGTGAACGACCTCGTTGAGAAACTCCCACTCCGTCATCTCCGACTCGTGAAACTCGGCATAACTGCTAACGTTTTCTACGGCGATGGGGATCTCAAGAAAATCCTGGACCTCACGAATGCGCGCAGCCGTCGCCCGGATCGCTTCGAATGTGTAGGGCAGTGGCAGCAGATCGTGGGTGTAGCGGCCGTCGACGCTGCCCCAGCAGAGATGGTCAGACAGCCAGGGGGTATTGGTGCGTTTCGTCAGCTCCTTGAGTCGCCTGAGATGCTCCCGATTGAGCGGCTGCGCAGAACCGAAGTACATCGAGACACCATGCTGCACAACCCTGTACTGATCCAGTATCTGATCGAGGACCTTGAGCGCATGGCCGCCACCGACCATGTAGTTTTCGGAGATAATTTCAAACCAATCGACCACCGGCTTTTGGGAGAGGATGTGGTCGTAGTGTGGCACGCGCAGTCCAATACCGACACCGTAATCAGTAAACGCGTTGAATCTGTTTGCTGGCATGGCGAGATCCGTTCGTGGCGGAGAGGAGGACGGTGTTGGAGGTTTGAGCACCTTCGCAAGCCTCCAACACCAGAAGCTATACCTTCGGGGTCTTGGAACCGTCGGTGGCGCAAGCTCCCTTGCCCTTGCAGCTGTTCTTGCCGGCATGCTTCGCGTCGCCGCCACCCTGCCCCTTACAGTCATTCTTGCCTTTGCAGGAGTGTTTGGGAAGTGCCGGCGCCTGGTTTTGCGCGACCAGGATAAGACCGGCATTGGCGGATGGCGCGCTGTTCTGAGCAGTGGTTTGGGCATTGAGGCGGGCGGATGTTCCGCCAAGAAGCCCGGCGAATGCGGCCGCGAGGGCCAGGTTGTGTACGGTAGTGCTTTTCATGAGGAACACCTTTCGTAGTTGGGCCGCGCAATTCCCCGCGCTGGACGTGATGGTTGTGGAAGATTGCGACTGTGCATCGGTCGAAAATTCCGTATTAGAGGACCTTTTGGATGCCAATCCAAGCCTCTTTCACACATGAGAGCGACACGGGTTGCAAAGGTTACAGGTTTTCTGCGCGGCGAAGAAAATAAATCGCAAGATAAACGTTCGCTGAATCAACGATTCGCCGCCGATTGGGTCCGGCCTGTAACCATTACGCTCTTTGCCTCTCTAATGCCATGAATGACTCTGCCGGACGACGATGGGCGCACGTAGTTTGCTGCGTTCTTTTTGATCCCGGGAAGCTGAGGCCAATATGAAGCAGTGGATTAAGAGGTACTTTGGAATATCAGGGAAGGTCTCCCTGCTGCAGTCGCCGTTTCTATTAGCGGTCCGGCTTTATTGGGGTTGGCAATTCGCGCAGGCTGGATGGGGCAAATTGCATAACCTGGCGAAGATCACCGCTTACTTCACCAGTCTCAACATTCCGTTTCCGGCTGCGAACGCCCATTTCATTGCAGGGCTCGAATTCTTCGGGGGCTTGCTGCTGATTGTCGGTTTGGGGACGCGCCTGGTAGGCCTCCTGCTCGCTGCTAACATGATGGTGGCTTATTGGACAGGGGACCATGACGCGCTCGTTTCTATCTTCTCCGATCCGGGCAAGTTCTACGTCGCAGACCCGTACACGTTTCTATTCGCATCGCTGCTGGTACTCATCTTTGGAGCAGGATGGCTATCACTCGACGCGCTCATCCTGAAACGCCTGAAGGAGCAGGCCTGACTGGTATGAATGTGGAACATCCGGATCGTGACGAGGCGCAAATGATCGCGGCGATACTTGCTGGCGACACGCGGCAATACCACGAACTGATTCGACCCTATGAGCGTAGCGTTTACAAGATGGCGCTTTCCTTCATGAAGAATGAGCCGGATGCTGAAGATGTAGCACAGGAAGCATTCCTGAAGGCATTTCGAAAGCTTGCCGACTTCCGGGGGCAGGCGAAGTTCAGTACCTGGCTCATCAGCATCACCTTGAATGAAGCGCGCAGCCGATTGCGGCGACAGAGC
Source organism: Granulicella sp. L46 (assembly GCF_009765785.1). GTDB lineage: Bacteria > Acidobacteriota > Terriglobia > Terriglobales > Acidobacteriaceae > Granulicella. Next base: position 1,649,215 of record NZ_LMUT01000012.1, on the reverse strand, counting down.
ACGGTGCCCATGGAATCGCTCGACCAGGTAACGGGAGAAGGTGGCCGCATTTCGCCGACGCTCTTGCGCGACTGGCGTGAGGTTCCGTCTGAAGCATTGGAGCGAAAGGAGATTCGCGCCATACTGATAGAGGCAATTGGCCATCTTTCCCCCTTGTATCGCGAAGTCCTGCTCTTGCGCGATGTGGAAGAGTTCTCCATTGAAGAGACGGCCACGGCACTCACGATCACCCCGGGCACAGTGAAAGTTCGGTTGCACCGCGCGCGCATGATGATGCAGAAGGAGCTTGCACCGAAACTCAAGAATGCAAATCCACGGAGGAGGTGGTTTCAGTGGTCATAGAATGCAAACACGTTTGGAACTACCTCTCTGATTATCTGGACGACTCTTTATCGCCTGAAATCAAGGAGCTGGTGCAGCGACACCTGGAGCATTGTGAGATCTGTTCCGCGATTCTCGACTCCACACGCAACATCGTGGTGCTCACCGCCGACGATCGCGTATTCGAACTACCCATTGGGTACAGCGAACGTCTCCATGCAAGACTGGCTCAGGAGATTGAGAGCAACGAGGCGCGGACGCGTAAGGATTCAGGGGACTAGATCGAACCGTGGAGATAAATGTGGAAGGCCCATTCCACACCCACGAGCAGCAAGGTGAGAATCGCAAGCGCTATCTGGATCGATTCGGCACGCCTTTTCTCTGGAGTCACTGGCCCAACCCGCCATTGAGAAGAAGGCCTGGCGCGTAGCGAGCGAACTCGCCATATTGCATACAGATTGATGACGGAGCCGGCCACCGCAACAATTTCCATAGGAATGCGTACCACCGCACCATGGATCGAATCAAGGAACCGTGCGCCTGCCGCCGCCGCGGCAAGAGAGCCGACGCCGATTAAGAGACGGAGGCCGCTGAGTGCCATGAATGCGGTGCAGGCGCTCTGAAGAAGGCTAAAAAACAGGCTGGTGAGGCTGATTAACCATGAACGGCGGTTCATCGCGTCATGATGCTTGTCGGCTACTGGTGTGTTTTGTTCAAGCAAGCTCTTTCTCCAATAGGTAACGCTACCTGGTTCCGACGTCTCGTGTCATTGATCGTTTGAAACAAAGGGCTGCTGCTCAGAAAGGGTATCACTGTTTTCGCGAACGATTGTCTCACCGAAGAGACCTCAGCGACACCGCTGCGCGGCGTATCTCATCTTGGCAGGAGACACATCTCCACAAACAGGCCGGGCACATTGACGCAGACTTTCTTCACCCTCAACTTTTCCCTTGCAGTCGGACGGCCCACCTACATTGCGATGAGTTCACTGGGCTGGACACGCCAGTGCATACTTTCCGAAAACGTGACATTTCAGGCACGTCACAACTTCCAAATGTTTCGTCACTTGGAGACGAGGTACAAGAGTCGAGCTTGTCCAAGGTTTGATGGATGACTCGGCGCTTTTGCGCTCACCTAGGTCTGTTGAGCACAGGACTCAGCAGCCGGAGCAGCCATGATAAGGCTCAGTAACCCAGATGACGAAGGGCCAAATGGGCGGTCCGCTTGAGCTCCGCCTTCGTCGAACCGCCCAGTTTCAAATGCTGCTTTATCGAAGGCCCACTCTAACCCAAAAAAGTAAATCCTGATTCAGAGCTTTTCCGCGAGAATGTCGACCATCTGAATCTGTGGCGGAGAGACGAATAGCTCTTCGGCACGAGCAAAGAGCGCTTTTGCCACCTCACCGGTTACATGTGCATTACGTCCTTCGTCATCCTTGAAGGTGTCAAAGATGCCAAACGTTGCCGACCCAATCTTGAATGCGAACCAAGCCGTCGTACCAACCTCAGCTGCTACGAGCGGAGTCGCCGAACTAAGAAATTGTTCGACGGCTGCCTCTTTACCTGGACGTGCCTGCAATGTTGCCAAAATTCCAAATTTATTCATCTAAGTTTTCCCTCGCGATGGTTAAGCTGCGCGCTTCAGTTTCGGCACGCAGGGTCTTTAGTTAGATCGCAATCGATCGAGCGCGACCGAAATCGGGCAGACGCGAATCCGGCCTCAACCGTTAGAGGTGAGATTCGGTAAAAGGTTACAGCGACCAATACGACAACCACTCAATTGATGCGGAAAAAGAGCGGCACGGCTGGCATTAATTTGTCATGAAACGTCGAGGATGTTGTTACATAGGCACAATGACATGTGCCTTATGCGGAACCGAGCGTTTCGGAACAATATTCATCTCACCTACCCACTATCGTCGTAATCCTGCGTGACCTTTCCGACGTTGTGCCTCCCCTGAGTGCTGCTTGGTACCGTCGAACCTGCGCGCCACAGAAATCTCAAGGGAGAGACTTGTTGAGGAGATGCTGCCCACGCAGGCAAAGGGGTTACCCGCGTGGGCGGCAACGGGCATAGCCCAATTGCAATTACAGTGCTGCGATACCGTTGAAGCCCTCCGCCGCGGTGAACCCTGGAATCTCATCCACTTCCAATAGTGTTCCGTTGGGCTGGATGGCAAAGACACCCACGGTTCCGACCATCGCGTTGAGCGAGTAGAAGAACTTGCCATCACCGCTGATCGTGATGTCGAGGTTGGTGGCGTTCTCCGGATTGCTTGCGACAATAGAGGACGAGTTGAGCGCGGTCAAGGCGCCGTTCTTGCCGATCGAAAATCCGGAGATGTTCGAAGTACCAGCATTCGATGCATAAACAAAAGCGCCGTTCGGAGTGATGGCATTCCAGCAGTTGGCGGAGCCGTTGGTCGTCAAGCTCTGCGTAACTGCGGAGAGCGTTCCATTAGAATTCACCGCGTAGGAAGAGATTGCAGAAATGGTAGAACCCGTCTCAGAAACAATCAGCTTTCCATTGGGAGCGAACCGCCCTGAGAAGGCTCCAACTCCAGCACTGGGATTGGCAACAAGAGTGCCCAATGTACCGTTCGCATTGATGTGGAACGTATCGATATTGTTGGTGAGACGCTCCACCACGGCGAGGGTCTGGCCATCGGGGCTGATCGAAATCGATGATCCGCCGGCCGCATTGGCAGAGAGAAATGCGGTGGAATTAGCAATGGGAAGCAGTTGCCCACGGAAGCCCATTTGAAAGCCAACAACGCTGCCCGCGCCACCCTGGTTGAGGACATAAACGCGATTCTGCGATTGAGCAATGGCCACCGGATTGCTGCCGCCGGATGCTTGTCTATTGAGGAAAATCAGGCGTCCCCCGATGACCTGAAAGACAGTGATATCGCCGCTCCCCGCGTTCGCGGCAAACAGGAGCGAGCGGTCTGCACTCAAGGTCAGCGAGCCCTGCGCTTCAAGGGGATCGTTCACCCCTCCAGTGCCCCTGCCTTGCGTATCGAAGGTTTCCTTTGCGACAACTGTCCCATCGGAGTTCTGAACGAATTCAATTACCTGGTTCTTGTCGGCGTTATTCGACATGACAAAGAACGTTTCTGTTCCTCTGGTTTGCGCGCTGGCGAGCATGGCTGGGAATAAGCATCCAATCCCAATCGCGATCGTCGATAGGCCACGAATTGCTTTCAACATTTTCTACTCCTTGGAAGGGCGAGAATTTGCGCGCAAAGAAGACCCAAGTGTTGTCTATGAAGGCAACGCTCATGGAATGGTCGCTCTGCGCGCAGCTATTGGAGAGGCGAAGTAAGGAAAGGTTACAGGCTCGTGCGTGAATGCCGAAAAGTTAATGGTGCAGTGTTTCCCGTTTATAGGTTTGCTCGACAAGCATGCTCGAACGTACTGCGGATCAGATCAAAAAGTACTTACATTGATGACCGTTCGCAAATACATGAACTGGTGCTGTTACACATCGCGACAAGAGCGAGCGGTTCCCAGCACAGTTTGTAACCGCGAAGATGAGAACTGAAACTCTTGGGGATGGAAACGCAGCCCCCAGACTTTGAACGATAGCGGGGCGGAACATCTTCGACAGTGTTTCGGCGACGCCTCAACACCCTTTGAGTCCAAAGTCCCGCAAAGTCGGGTTTTCTGCAACTTCGCGTCATGGTTTTCTAAAACACCGTTTCGTGGAACAACGGGATTACTGACGACAAGCCGACTTATCGGTATTGATCCTCCAAAAGTAGAGCGAACGAAGGAGCGGCTCGTCCGCTCCTGCCGTTGGTGATTGGTGCATTTACAGATTGGGGTGTAGATCCCGCACGGGGCTTACCTGCTCCAGAAGTGACGCAACGTGGAGAATCGTGGACTCGGCTTGCCAGTTGCCGACGATCTGGACACCGATGGGCATCCCATCATGGCTGGTGCCGAACCGCATGGAAACGCCCGGCAAGCCAGTTACACTCAACGGCGTTGTCGCGGACATGATGCCCATGATGTTCACTGTCTGGCCGTTGATCAGCAACTCTGCCTGACCGTGCTTGAAGGAAGGAGTAGGGATCACTGGTGTGAGCAAGACATCGTACTTCTGAAAGTATTCGGCATAACCATCCTTCAGCCGCTCCGCAGCCTGCGCAGCATCGATGTAGTCCGCCGCTGGAGTGTCGGGCAACGAGAGCATGAACCTGGCCATATCGCCAATTTCATCCTCGCTGCGCCCAGCCGTAGTCTTCACGAATCCAGGCTTCATCTCGAGGACATGCAGACGTGTGAATACATCAAGCGCAAAATCACGCTCTAGTGCCGGAATGTGTACAGACTCGACCGTGTGCCCGAAATCCTTAAGCGCTGCTGCGGCAGCCTGCACAGTCGCTGCGGTCTCGCGGTCGACCGGACCAAAGCCGGGCTCCACCAGCCAGCCCACACGAAGCGGACGCTTGCCGGAACTTCCGATCCCGTTATCGAACGAGGTGGCGCTGCTGGAATAGCCGTCCTGTCCGTCCGGTCCGGCAAGTTGGGAAAACGCCAGCGACAGATCGCGGATACTACGCGCCATCGGACCTACATGCCAGAAGCGGCGCGGCTCACGCGGCCAGATACCGGTCATGGGGACGCGTCCGTGGGTGGCCTTGAGCGAGACAATGCCGGTGTGCGCTGCCGGACCCCGCAAAGAGATCGCAAGGTCACTCCCCAGGCCAAGCGGAGACATGCCTGCCGCAATCGCGGCCGACTCGCCACCGCTTGAGCCCCCCGGCGTCAGATCCAGGTTCCAGGGGTTGTTCGTTCGGCCGGTAAGCAGATTGTCGCTTTCGATCCCGTAGGAGAACTCAGGAAGATTGGTCTTCGCAAGCAAAATGGCTCCCGCTTTCTTCAGGCGCGCAACGCTGGTCGCATCCGTGTCGGGCGTTCGTCCTTTGAAGATCGGCGTTCCCCGTTGGGTCGGCACCATCGCGGTGTCAATCGAATCTTTTGCCGTGAAGGGCACACCGTGCAAAGGTCCCAGCTCATCGCCGCGCTGTACTGCCGCTTCCGCTTTCTTCGCGGACTCCAAGGCATCCTCGACGATCGTAACGATCGCGTTCACGCTCGGGTTGACGGCCTCGATACGGTCGAGGTGTGCCTTCATGACTTCGACTGGGGAGACCTCGCGTGTGCGGATTAGTTCAGCCAGCTTCGTTGCATCGGAATAAATCAATTCAGTGCCCATTGTTTTTCTCCTCTACCTGCCACTTGCCAGGTGCAGTCCTTGAGATTCTACCTGCCACATGGTAGATTCAGAAATAGAAGAAGTTTTTTTGATTGAAGTGAGGAGGTTTTGTGATGAGTGCAAACGCTCGCGAAGAGATCCTGGCGGCCGCAAAGTTGGCGGCTCAAGCCCACGGTTATGCTGGATTGAACTTCCGTGACTTGGCTGAACAGGTCGGTATCAAAGCCGCGAGTATTTACTACCACTTCCCAAGCAAAGCCGACCTGGCGACGGCGGTTGCCAAGCGCTATTGGGAGGATGATGCAGCTTATCTTGAGTCTCTGCTACAGAACTCAGCGAAGCCGCTGGACGCTCTACGCCGCTATCCGGAGACCTTTCGCTGGGCACTGGAGAACGAAAACCGTATCTGCTTTTGCAGCTTTATGTCCGCGCAATTCGACGACCTGCCTGATGTTGTAAAAACGGAGGTTCAAGCTTTTGCCGACGTCAATATTGCGTGGCTGAAGAAGACGCTGGTAGCCGCGAAGGTTGCAAGCCCTAAGGAGGCCGAGAAGCGAGCGCGTGCCATCTATTCGGGAATCGTGGGTGCTCAACTGATGGCGAGGAGCCGGGCAGACATCGCACTCTACGACAGCTTGATCGAAAGTTATCGCAAAGCAGGGTTGCTTCCCGCCTAGGGGAAGATTCGTCCCGAGAAACGCCGCAGGGTCCGGGAGCGCTTCTGGAATGATGCCAAGTCGCTAAGTCACTCACCGAGCAGCAGGGCCACAAAACTTTCAGATTTCTGGGTTCTGGGCGGATGTGTCTCGTCTGGTGTATTGTGTGGATCCGACGATTGACGCAGATGGAATGGTCGATACAAAAAAGCAACGGTCGCTAAAGAGTGTCAGCCCTAGTTTGAGATCAGGGAGGAGCCTGATGCCAAACGAAGAAAATATCCGCGATCTGCAGACCCGCGGATTCGAGCCGTTGCTGAATCTGGAAGAGACCGCCGCCATTCTGGGGATGCACTGGAAGACGCTGGAGGGGATGGCGCGCAACCGAAAAGTCCCTGCGCTGAAGGTCGGTAAGCGGTGGAAATTCCGGCTTAGTTTGTTGAACACATGGCTGGAAAACGAGTTAAACTCGACCACAACCAACCGTGCTGCGTTGACTGGAGAGGAGCAACACCCTTGAAATTCACGCGGCAAAGATTTCAGCGAGGCACCCTGCGCAAGGTTGCGCGGGCCAACAAGCAATGGGCCTGGGAATACCGTTACCAGGACCCCACAACCAATACGAGAAAGTCTATGTTTCTGAGCATTGAAAAGTTCCCCACGCAGGTCTCGGTCGAGCGGCATCTGGAGGCTTTCGTGCTCAAACTCAACTCGGAAAACCCAACTCTGGCCGTTCTGGAGCCGACGTTCGCCGCGATTCTGGACCGCTTCATCGAGGAGGAAAGGATGCTGGAGATCAAGCAGCGCCGCCCCGGTGATCGGTGTGAGGGTGAAGGCGAACTGAGCTATTCGACCGTCGTCTCTTACCTGAGCATCCTCAAGCACGTTCGAGCGAAGTGGGGAACGACCCACATCACGCGGATGAAGCCGGTGAAGGTTCAGGAGTGGCTGAAGAATATGGATTCCGCGCCCAAGACCAAAGGTCACGTCAAGGCCATCATGCACCGTTTGTATGAGAAGGCCATGCTGTGGGAGATGGTCGAGTGGCAGCGGAACCCGATGGAACTGGCCGAGGTTAAGGGGATCAGCAAACGCCGCAAGAAGCCGATCGTTCTGACCGTCGAGCAGTATTACCTGCTCCTCGCACTGATTCCGCAGCCTTACCGAATCATGGTGATAGTGCGCAGTGCACCGGCCTCCGGGCCGAAGAGGTGCTGGCGCTCGAATGGCAGGACATTGGCTTCGAGAACCTAAGCATGAAGGTGGTCCGGGCGGTTGTTCACGGCCGGGTCAAGGTCGTGAAGACCGAGTATTCGGAGGACGAGCTTCCACTCGATCCGGACTTCGCGGCGGTTCTTCTGGACTGGAAGCTGGAGTCCGAGAAGAGGGCCAAGGAGGAGGGAAAAACCCAGTTAACGGGTCGGACCTTCTCTTTCCCAGCACCGCAACCGGCAGGCACTTCCACACCGCGCCCATTCAGCAGGACTATATTCGTCCGGCAGGATGTTGTCTGGTGGCATGCCCCAAGTGCGGGGCGGGTGCCGGCGTCTGGTGCCAGCAGGAGGGCAAAACTCCGAACGGCGGCCGTTTGCCGCTGCATGAGGAACGGTGGGAGTCAGCCGGGAAGTACGACGGCGTGGGGTGGCACACTTTTCGCCATACCTACCGTTCATGGCTGGACGACACCGGGGCGCCTGTCGGGGTGCAGCAGAAGCTGATGCGTCACGCCCAGGTCTCGACGACGATGAATGTGTATGGGAACGCTTTGATGGGCGCCAAGCGTGAGGCGAACAGCAAGGTGGTCCGGATGGTACTGAGGAGCGCATAGCCATGCAAAGGACCCTGCAAACACACCAAAACCCACCCTGGCGTTTCGCGACGTCTGACTGGGTGGGTTATCTTGGGTTGGCGTTTCTGCTAAATGGTTGCGGGGGTAGGATTTGAACCTACGACCTTTGGGTTATGAGAATGGTCTCAACTAACTAAGTGTTTTAGAATCAATCGCTGCGATCCTCTAAAACGCCCCTCTTTATTCATTCCGCCCAACGATCTACCCTCGCTGCAATGACATGGAGCGTTCGGACTTCCCACCGCTTATCAACTCCCCGTCGGAAGCAGGCCGACATCTCGCAATTCGTCTACAGTGGCCGTGACTTGAAATGTGTATTCGTCATAACGCGCGGCGGCTTCGGAAACGTGTTTAAGATGGATAGGCTTTAGCCATGCAGCACTCTTCAACGTGTCCATAAGGGATGGGAGCGGGGCAGTCCCCGTATACCAAAGCTCTCCGTCCGGCTGGTGTACCACGAAGATATGAATGTCCCTATCTTCTGTAGGAAAGCGCCGGAAGGTGAGATCGAACTTCTCTGGAATAATCACGCCAAAGGCTATCACAGGGCACCTGGCCAAACACTACAAAATCTGTGGAATTAGCCCCGTAGAAGATTCACAGCATATTCGCTTTTTATTCGCCTATAATCTGGCGATGGACGGCGCGGACATCAACTGGTTATTCGTAGACCTAAATAGCTACTTTGCTTCGATAGAGCAAGAGCTTGCGCCGGAGCTGCGTGGCCGTCCTATCGTCATCGCGCCGGTAAACGCAGATAGCACCTGTTGCATAGCAGCTTCGTATCAGGCGAAGGCCTACGGTATCAAGGCGGGAACCGGCGTGCATGAGGCGAAGGTACTCTGTCCGCACGTCATCATCGTGCAGGCGCGGCCCCGGCTATACGTGGAGTTCCACCACAAGATCATCGGGGCAATTGAGCGCTGCGCACCGATTCAACAGGTGATGTCATGCGACGAGTTCGCGTGTGAGCTCATGCGCCGGGAGAGGGGGTTACTGCGGGCGCTCGAAATTTCCTATGCGATCAAGCAAGAGATTTCGCGCCACTGTAGGAAGTACACTCCGTTGTTCTATCGGCCTCGCTTCGAATCGACTGTTGGCGGAGGTTGCCGGGGAGATGCAGAAGCCGGACGGCTTGATGGTGCTACTACGCCAGAACCTGCCGCAAACCCTCTACAGCTTGGACCTTTCCGACCTGCCCGGCATCGGTCCCCGGATAGAGAAACGTATTCGATACGCCGGGATAGAGACGATGCGTGATCTATGCCAACTTTCCCGAGACAAGATGAGCGCGTTGTGGGGCAGCGTGTGGGGTGATCGTCTTTGGCTCTGGCTTCGGGGTGAGGATTTCTTAGAACCGCCCGCCAAGCCCTTACAGACGCTCAGCCGTCAACACATGCTGGCTCCCACATGCCGCACGCCAGGACGGGCCAGGGGAGCCGTCTTGAAGCTCTTGCACTCCACAGCACGACGGATGCGCCGTAACGAGCTATGGGCCGGTGGAGTGTTACTTCGTGTGGGATTCTTTGACCGGCCCGCATTTGAGTCCGGAGTGAGGATACCGCCCTGCCGTGATCCGCACACCCTACAGGCGCACATGGCCCAACTATGGAAGCGGCTGCCGCCCCTACACGCCCGCAGACATCGCCGTTGGCTTGACGCACCGCGATACCGAGCCGCAAGCGGACCTGTTCTCTGTACCGGCCCCGGATGCTCGCGAGCGCGTTGTGTCTTCTGTGGATGAGATGAATGCGCGGTACGGCCTCAACACCGTCTATCTGGGCAGCATCCACAACGTCCGCGGTGAAACGCCAACCCGCGTACCGTTCGGCCCGCCGCCCCCGGTGGAAGAGTTCGACGATACGGCAGACGAGGTGAGGAAACCGCCAACGAAGTACAGCCTCACACTGGAGCAACGCGCTAGACTACCGCGTAGAGGATGAGGAGATACGAACATGGCTGAGGCTCAGGTGCTATCGATTCAAGATGAGGAAGCCGCCCGGCGCAAAGCTGAGGCGTCTACACGATTCAACGAGTTCATTTCGCAGTGGACGCTGGAAACGGTGCCAGCAGGTGATGACGGTATGAAACTTCTCTTGCAATTCGCAGACGCCAATCCTGCTGCGTACCGGCTCGCCGAGCAGAGAGGGTTTACGGAGATGACCCATCCGATGTTCAACACCCTAGCAAAGTGGAGAGCGTATGCGGTACACGACTCGACTTGCCCGAAGTGTAACGAGGTTTAGCCGTGTGCGGTCGATACATTCGGAAGGGTGATAAGCAATGCATCGCCGAGGCGTTCCATGCTAAGGAAGTCTCCACCTTGGCGATGCCGGACGCGGATTACAACATCGCGCCCACGACCTGCCAGCCCATAGTTCGTCAGAGCAAAGAAACAGGGGAGCGCGAACTAGTATCGGCCCGGTGGGGTTTGATTCCTTTCTTCACAAAGCACATGGCCCAGATAAAGGGACTATCCACGATCAACGCCAAGGCCGAGACAATCGCCACGTCACCCGCCTGGAGACCTTCCGCAGCATTTTCGCCAAGCATGTGTCATACTTCCTCCAACTACCCCTGAAAAGTTTGACAACACGGCGTATGCGATACGCAAGCCGCCAACAAAGTACAACCTCACGCCGGAGCAACGGGTCAGACTACGGCAGAGAAGGTGAGCTTGTGCACGGTTGGCCCGATCAATTCGAGACCCACTTGATAATGCATGAATCGGGTGATGTATTCCGGGTAGCGAGGCCGGGCAATGACCGATTGAGGATGCCCTATTCAGAACTGACGTTAGAGCTAGAAGGAAAATACCGAGAGGAGTACGGGTGTACGCGACTCAACGGTGATGTGGGTTGCCACTGTAAGATATGCGACAAGCTCATGATGTTGCGCCTTGCGTACATGGGAGTTGGCTGGGGTGCGGAATAACGGGCTGGAGATGCTGCTATGTCCTGAGCAGCCGGCCGAACCTGGATTGCGGGAATAGGTGTACCCGCTTTAGCATCTTGCCTCTTTGAAAGCTCGCACGGACATGCAATTTTGCGCTTTACATGCCCCGCCCTTCTCGGTCAACCAGGATGCCAACGTAGAAAGAGCGATTGCTCGATGAGTTCTCCGGCCATCCAGCCATTGAAAGTAATCGGCATAGTGGACCGTCACTGGCCTAGCCGGAACGTTGTTTGTCAACAAGCCCTTTATTATCTCCACGACAAACTCTTTTTCATGCTCATAGTGGCTCCCGGCAGCCTGCGGCTGGTACTGATGAAAATCTTTCTGTGTTTCATACGTTGGTAGACCCATCGTCTTGATGTCATAACCCATTCCTTTAGCGTGCCGGTATTGTGCTGTGGAGGTGGCAACTTGTCTTTCGACTTTCTGTTAGGACTTGTCTTCGAGCATGGGCACTCACTTCCGATTAGTATCGCTCAATTCTTTTCTTCGGCCCGTCCTTATCGTACGGCACCATTACCGTTTCTTTCACCTGAGGGAACAGGCCCTCATGCTTATGGCCGCACATAGAAGACTCGCATGGTTATACGTAAGCGTGATCCTTATCGTGCGGTATACAGGACGCCCTGGCCAGAAACGGAAGCAGATGTTCTAACGTATTGATTCTTCTAGTCCGGTGCTGCGTCGTAGTACACCGTTTTAGCTGGTATTTGGGATGATTGGACCTAGGTTTGGACCCAAATATCGACATCATCTCATTGCCGCCTGTTCCTTCGCCTGGCTCCTGCAATCGGCCAGCTTTGTGACCGATAGGGATTGACGGCAGGATTTATCTCGCCACCTTTAGGTTATGAGCGACGAAAATAACGTATTCAATCTTGGCGCGCATGTAACAAGCGTGATGCGGACGCAGTTTATTGATAAATACATCAATAAACTGCGCTTTTTAAGTATAAATTGATGTATAAATCAATTTATGAAGAGTCTTCAAGACCTCGGACAAGCCGTGGTGGACAAGCGCCGAGCCCTCGGCCTGAAGCAAAAAGATGTAGCCGCCCAAGCAGGCATTGCACCAGAATCTCTCCTCAGATTTGAACGTGGTCAAGCCCCTGAGTTTGGAGCGCGAAAGCTTCTAGCGGTGCTCGCTGTCCTGGGCTTGGAGGTGAACTTAGTTCAATCCGGGATGGCAGGTTCTCTCGATGAGTTGAGACGTGAAAGAGGAGGACAATGAAGCTCTCCGTTTACGTCCTTGGTCGAGAGGTCGCCGTCCTGGAATCCGTAGGTGACTTCAAAAGCCTAACCACCTATCTGCCGCAAACACAGGAGAACGATTTCATTTCCCTGACCATGCCTGTACGCCCTGAATCCTACCCATGGGACGACCAGCTTCCTCCTGTTCTCCAGATGAACTTGCCGGAAGGCTATTTGCTGCAAGTCTTGCAAGAACAGTTTGGTCCCCTCATCGGCGCGAGTCCTCTGTCCTTGCTATCCGTAATCGGCAGAAACATGATCGGAAGGATTCAGATTGCTGCGCCGGGAGTTGAATTAGGTGAGCCGCCTCAGCCCATCGAGGTAAAAAACATCCTCCAGGGAGACAACTCAGAAGAAGCGTTTGCAGCGCTGGTCCGTCAACACGCAACCAGCGGTGTCTCAGGTGTACTTCCGAAGTTCCTCGATCAAGAAGAGGAAACGACGAAAGAAGGCCACCCTAAAAACGAACTAGGACGCCATCAGAAAGCAACACTATTGACCCGCCGACACATCATCAAAGGGTCTTCGGAACGGGTGCCATTTGCAGCTCTGAACGAATATCTGTGTATGCAAGTAGTCAGTAAAGTTCTTCCCAGCGCGAAGACTGAAGTTTCGCAAGATGGCCAAGCTCTCGTTGTTCATCGATTTGACGTTGATCAGAATGGCCAACCCTTCTGGGGTATGGAAGATTTCTGTGCTTTACTGGGCCTAAGGCCCGCACAGAAGTACGAGACGACTTGGGAGCGAATCGCTCGCGCGGTGCGTGAGCAGGTTCCAGGTGCTCGTCAGTACGAAACATTCAAAGCCTTGGCATCCATCCTTATGCTGACGTATGCCTTGAAAAATGCTGATTGCCACGCCAAGAATATCGCGCTTCTCTACACGTCACGCGAAGATGTCCATCTGGCTCCCGCCTACGACTTTCTCACTACGACCGTCTACGCCGGGTATCAAAACAATCCTCCAGGAATAAGCTTTCTCGGAAAGAAGACTTGGACGCCGGGGAAGAACTTACAGAAGTTCATCGCCACAACCTTCGGCATACCTTTAAAAGAGCAAAACCTAATTCTGGAAGCAATCAGTGACGCGGTGGCGGATACTGTACCACTCGTTGAAAAAAAGCGGACCGATTTGCCGCTATTCCGAGGGATCGGAAAGAGAATGCTGCTCTCCTGGCAGGAAGGTGTGGAAAGCTTACGAAACCCGCGCGTTTACGCGAGCAGTGAGTGGCCCGCCCAGAAACTTTTCGAGGGTCTTTCGGATGCTCCACCACTCAACACACCACGTACGCCGATTGGTCGTTCGCCTTTACTCGGTGTGCGGTCAGGAGTGCGCAGACCTAAATCTCATTAGGCCGCTTCATGCTGCCGAAGTGGCTCGCTTCCAAAGAGTTGCTCAGAGTTCCCGGGAAGACATTCTGTGTAACTCTGCCTCCTCGCGACTTTCGGCGGACATCTAGAAGTCTGACGCCTGAGGTCCCCAATCGGGAATCCAAGTAACCGGCTACCTATGCTGAGCCATCGCAACCGGACTATCCCAGTCGAATCAGAGGAAGCGCTCTCATCACTGGCGTGGCTGGTGGAACGCGCTCGCCGCCTAGGAGCCAGTGAACCGGAGCACTATCTCTTCCCTTTCGGCGTTGGTTGTAACCATCGCCCAGATTCTTCTCGCCCTATGACGAAGTTCGCGATGAAGAACAACTGGAACTACATCCGCAAATTGGCCGGATTGCCGAAGTTGAGGATCTATGACCTACGGCACACGGCTATCACGCGCCTGGCTGAAAAGGGCGTGCCGATCGCAATGATTATGGCTTTCGCCGGGCACATATCCGCCAAGATGTCTCAGCACTACACCACCGTTTCCATGCAGGCCTTGCGAGCCATGGCGCGGCAGGCAGCGCACGAGAACCAGACGTAGGCTTCTTCAATGCTCACCAGAAGGAAGATAAGCCCCCTTTTCGGGGCTTATTTTTTGCTCCGAACCTCGAACGCTACAATTGGTGTCAGCTTTCCGATCGCATTCTAATTGCGGGTTCACACCAATCGAGGTAGTGCCGTGCGACCATAGATGCCGCTGAAGCGGCAGGCATGACGAGGCGGCTCTCTCAGCAGCTATCGCGATAACTCAGTTGTAGACAAAGTGCCACGGGAGACAAGATGCGGCACATACCAATCGGCACACGGTATCACGGGCCCCGTAGTTGTATCCTGGAGGTTCTTATTGCGCATTTGGCCTTCGATCCTGGCCATGCTTTGGTGTGTTCTCATCGTCGCCCCGGCCGTGGCAGATTCGCAGGCGAGAAACGTCTTGGTCGTATTCAGTGCTGGTGAGATCGATTCGCAGAATCTGCAGGCAATTGAACAGGGCTTCCGGGCACGCGTTCCGGGCGAAGTCAACTTCTTTACGTCATTCATCGATTACCAGCGTTACCAGGACGAATCCTATAAAGAGAGCCTGGCAGAGACATTCCGTCGTGAGTACCGGGAAGCTAAGCCGGATGTTTTAATTACCGCTGACTTTGAGGCGCTTGAGTTCATGAGGGAATACCGCGACCGGATATTTCCCGGCGTGCCCATCGTCTTCACCCAGGTCACCGCCAGTGAATTGGACGGAAAGCAGATACCGCCGGGAGTCACCGGAATCGAAGGTTCGATTGGATTGCGCGAGACAATCGATCTCGCGCTTCGCCTGCGACCGGACTCAAAGGCGATTGCCGTTATCGATGTCGGTCCGAAATTCTGGTGGAGAGTGGCGCATGCAGAGGTTCTTCGCCATATGGGTGCCGTAAGAGAGATCGATATCCTTGGGCCGCCAAGTTCCGGGATGCTTGAGCGAGTTGCAGCACTCCCTCCCCATACCATCATTCTCTTTCAGCTTGCGCCAGAAAGTTCGACTGATCCTTCAATTCGGTCCTCCGATGTGCTCGCCGCGGCTGCACAACATCTCCCAACCTTTTCTGCGTGGACGAACCTGTGTCTGAATCATGGTTGCATTGGCGGGGCATTTCCCGATGGCACTGACATCATGCAGCGGACCGGGGATATGGCAGCAAGAGTGGTTCTAGGCACACGGCCGGAAGATATTCCCATTGCGAAGGGTCCTGACTTTCAGGTGGAGGTAGACTCGCGCGCACTGCGCCATTGGCATATAGCGGAATCAAAGCTGCCGCCGGGCAGTATGATCCTTTACCGGCCACCCTCGCTTTGGGAAGAACATCGAGCGTACGTGATTGCTGCCGGCGCTGTGGTGATCATTCTGCTTCTCCTGATCATCGGGTTGTTGTGGCAACGAGCGCGAGAACGAAAGGCGGAAGCGGCGTTGCGGGAGAGCGAAAAGCGCTTTCGCGTGATGGCCGATATTACTCCGTCGCTGATATGGATGAGTGACTCTCAAGGAAGGGTGACATATCTGAACGACCGGCGTCTGGCGTTTACGGGAGCGAGTGCAAGAGCGGGATACGGCCACACATGGGCATCCTACGTTCATCCCGATGACCTGCAGGACGTTTTGGATGCAGCCTCAGGGGCATTAAGTACGCACCGGCCGTATTCGACCGAGTACCGCCTGCGGCGCAGCGATGGGGCGTATCGATGGATGTTCGACGTTGCATCTCCGCGAGTGAACGGTGACGGATCGTTTGCCGGCTACATTGGATCGGCGATTGATACCACTGACCAGAAAATCGCGCAGCAGGCGCTGCAAAAGGTTAGCGGCCAGCTCATTGAAGCGCAGGAGGCGGAGCGCAGCCGTATCGCGAGGGAGTTGCATGACGACATCTGCCAAAGGCTGGCGCTGCTCTCGATCAGCATTGACCAGGCTAGTCGTTCACAGGGCGAACCCAACATTACCAAACAAAATCTGGAGAACATCCACAAAGACTGTGCCGAGATAGCCGCGGACGTTCAATCGCTATCGCATCAGCTGCACTCATCGAAGCTTGAATACCTGGGTATCGTCGCCGCCATTCGCGGATTCTGCGAAGAGCTATCGAAGCAACATGAAGTGGCCATTGAGTTTTCCGCAGCAGAGGTACCCGCTCAGTTGCCAAAGGAAGTATCACTTTGCCTTTTCCGAGTCGCGCAGGAAGCACTGCACAACGCGGTGAAATACAGTGGCGTGAACCAGTTCTGGGTGGGGCTTTCACGCAAGGAAGACCTAGTGCAGCTGGTGGTGGCCGATGCTGGCGTGGGCTTCGATGTGGAGGAGGCGAAGAAGAATCGGGGGCTGGGACTGGTGAGTATGGAGGAGCGGATCCATCTTGTACAGGGGAACTTTTCCGTCGAATCGACACCATGGCGGGGAACAAGGATCGTCGCTACCGTGCCCTTGACTGCTGAGCGGGAGGGATCACTAAGATACAGCAGATTAGGGGTACCAAAGAACTAAACGCATGCCGCTAGGCGCGGAAGAACGGGCCGCCGGCTGGCAACATGTCCTACCGTCTCTGTTCACCCAGGCACCCAAAGTCGGGTTTCCCTCCACTTCGAGCCGTTGTTGCCGAAAACCCCGTTTCGAAGGACCTTCTGACTGAACCGTCGATTCAGTTTCATTGGGCGCACCTCCTCCGGGCGACAGACGATTGCGGTCATTCTGTAAGCAGATCTTCCCACTTGCCATATGGGTACTTCTCTAGATAACGATAACGCAGATAGGAGTACGTGCCGGAACAGATTGCAAAAACGGCGTTTTCGGCAACTACGGCTCGAACTTGCCGAAAACCCGACTTCACGGGCCGTTGGCGGAGTCCGCAGCCTGTTATGGGGGCTGGAGGGCGCATGGCCCAATCAGAAGCTTGAGCGGCCGTTCTTTTTTGCGGGACTAGCTAGTGAGTTCGGGCTCTGCCGATTCCGGTAAGAAACGATGGGGCGCAGTGATCTTATAGGCATACCAGGCGATGAACCCGCTCAAAGCAAGGGCGATCACGCCGAGGATGCGGAATGCATGTGCAATGTTGGCCGGGCTGAGCCCTTGAGTCGAATGCGGGGTCGCTATTGCGTGAAT
This sequence comes from Granulicella sp. L46, assembly GCF_009765785.1. GTDB lineage: Bacteria > Acidobacteriota > Terriglobia > Terriglobales > Acidobacteriaceae > Granulicella. The sequence goes on along the minus strand of NZ_LMUT01000012.1, from coordinate 1,631,956 downwards.
AGGGTGAAATAAGCCAGCCAAGAACAAAACAAGAGCCATCCCGAAGCGCGCTCCGAGAAAGAGTACCGATGAGCGGCGCATTTGCCACAGTGTGATGGCAGCGGCCATCGCGAGTAGGCAGGACACCCAGTTGATTGCGCTGGCTGCCAAAGTGGGACCGCGATGGACGGCCGCGTGCGTTGTGAGTGGTACGAAAAACTTGAGAGAAAAGAATGCAACTATAGCTCCAAGGACTATGAAGGCTTCGTACACACATATCACGGTTGCCAATATTGGGCGTTCGGGTCGCGTGCCGGTCACAAGTCACCCCTTTTACTTACGACAATATACCCACGTCGATGGGCGCGGTCACTCTACATAGCGAATTTAGAAAGCAGCGCATGGCAACCGAAAACGGCTGCGCGCTCTAGATAAATCTGGCGGTTCCCACGAAACGGCGTTTTCGGAAAGTTCAGTTCCCGGGGGGCGAAGTTGCCGAAAGCCCGACTTTCAGGAAACCGCGAGCTGCCCGATGCAGCCGACGAACTGGTCCGCGGGGGGAGCGGCAGCCTGGGCATGCGAGGAGCTTGCGTCGTAAGCGCGAGTAGCAGGCAGACGCATTTGCAGAGTTGAACAAGCCGCGACAGAGCGCTGCTCTTGTGTGCCCACGCTGATTTCAGAAGACATCACGACATCCTTTAATCCCGTTGAACGCTCTTCCCATAAGACATGTTCAAGATTGAAGCTCGACCTATCCGACCTTCTAATCTACCTGCGGGGACCTGTCCCTTTTAACAGTATGCCGGGAAGGTCAGGGCTTGTAGTCTTGATCCGTTTCCGCTCTCCATTGGCAAAATAGCCCGGCAAAGGATCGAACAATGAGCACAACCCAAACGCTAGACTCCCGCCCTCAAGCCGCCTCGAAAATGAAGATGACCACGGACATCCCGCCGGAAATTACAACGCCCGATGCCGTAGAGACACGGATTGGAACACTCAACTTCTTTGACGGTTTCCCTGACGAGAAGACGACCCAGTTGGTCTTTGACAATCTCGATTTCCAGCGCGGTGTTCAGGCGTTTTTGCGCGGGATACCCGGTGCTTCGATTCATGCGTTTCTTCCTGCCGCTAAGAAATTCGGCGGCGTGGACGGCAACGTGATGATCTTCGAGGATCTGATGGACTCGAAGGCGCTCTGGCTGACGCCGAACAATTCAAGTGTTTACTTCTTCACCTGGATTGATACCACCAAGGGGCCAATCGTGCTGGAGACTCCGCCCAATGTTCTGGGCATCTTCGACGACCACTGGTTTCGATGGGTCGGTGACTTTGGCAATGCGGGTCCTGACAAAGGGCAGGGTGGCAAGTTCTTAATACTGCCTCCCGACTACAAAGGCGACGTGCCCGAAGGGTACTTCGTCGTACGCCCGGCAACTTACTGCGTGTGGACGCCAGGACGTGGAATGCTCGTGAATGGCGACCCCAAACCGGCCGTCGAGAGCATCAAGAAGCTCTTGAAGATTTATCCACTGGCGGAGGCCGCGAACCCGCCGATTACCAAGTTCACCAACATGAGCGGCGTTCCGCACAGTACGATTCATTCGAATAGCTTCCATTTCTACGAGGAGATTCACGAGGTGCTTGAGATGGAACCGAACGAGGCGTTGGACCCCGAGACTCTGGGACTATTCGCTTCCATCGGACTTCAAAAGGGCAAACCCTTCGCACCAGACGAACGGATGAAGAGGATCCTCATCGAAGCGGTCGCGGTCGGCAATGCGACGGCACGTGCCCTTACCTTCCGGAGCCGCGACCAGGGAACTTACATTTATCCGGGTAGTTCCTGGTGGATTCCATCTGGCTATGGCTCGGGCTATGAGTTTCTGCTTGAACCCGGCGTGTTTGACTTGGACCGCCGTACGTCGATGTTCTACTGGGCCACGGGAATTACCCCCGCGATGTTCGCCAAGATGGCCGGTAGAGGCTCGCAATATGCCGGCGCCTTTACCGACAGTTCCCACCACGGACTTGACGGCAGCAAGACGTACAAGGTGCATCTACCCCCCAACATCCCGGCTAAGGACAACTGGTCGTTCACCTTGTATGACAACCAGACCCGCTCAAACCTGCAGACCGACGAACGTTTTCCGAGCGTCAACAGTTTCGACAAGGGAGTCGTCACAAATCCCGACGGCTCGACCGATGTGTGGTTTGCCCCTAAGTTGCCGCAAGGGACTCCGGAAGCCAACTGGGTGCAGACCGTTCACGGCAAAGGCTGGAATATGCTCTTCCGCCTCTATGGACCTCTCGAACCCTGGTTCGACAAGTCCTGGCGTGTTGGTGAGGTTGAGTTGGTGGCATGACAAAATGCGAGGCCGGTGTGCGATGTTTCGCTCTTGAATAAACAATCGGTAAAACGCTTGTTTGGGCCGAGCCTCGCGACTGAGCAGCATCCGAAGGCTTAGCACCCGTCTGACTCTCGATGAGCTCCAAATCGCCAATGCACCGACCCACCCCGGGATGGTGTCGATATGTCGGATTCTTGAAAGTAATACCCTGACTCCCGCAAAACGGTGTTCTGAGAAACTGCGAATTAGCCGAACCCGCCCTGCGCCGCCTTGTAGGCTGCAGATATGCGCGAAACGAATAACGCGCGTAAAGCCAACCGAAATAGCTAGAATGGAAAACAACGTGATTATACGAACGTGGCATGGCCGGACTCGGGCCGAGGACGCTGCGGCATATGAAGCGTTCCTGTGCGAGCGAGCCGCGCCAGACTATGCCTCTATCCCGGGCCTTCTCAGGGCCGTCTTCACGCGACGCGACGAAAGCGATGGGGCTCACTTTCTTTTGGTGACGTTTTGGGACGGCCTCGAAGCGGTGAAGGCGTTTGCCGGAGCCGACCCGGCCAAGGCCAAATACTATCCTGAAGACGACCGCTATCTCCTGGAGAAGGAATCTCAGTCGCTTAACCACCAAGTGTTCTTCGATAGCGATGACAGGCGCCGGTTGCCCTAAACCTATTGCGAGCTAGCTTGCAGAGGAGTCATCCACGCTCGTCAGACATATCGCAGTCGTCGGACCACGTTTACCACGCGGGCGGTCAATGCATGAAGTTCCTTGAAACGGGGTTTTCGGCGACTCGGCCCAAAGTTGCCGATAACCCGACTTTTGGGGAACCCGGAGACATAGCTCTCCAGAGCGCAACGAGCACATTGGCCGTTCGGCGCCAACTAAAATCGATCCCGATAGGCGGCACAATTCGGTTCATTCAATGATTCCACAAGACCGTGGCTGAGACGCCGAAGGGAGGCCGGAACAAGCGCAGCCTCGATGCGGAAGCTCCTCCGGACGATACCACCCCACTATCCTTTCTTCGGGCCGCAGAGCGCAACGAAATCTCCACGCAACAGCTATCCCGCGCTAAGTGGATCGCAAATATCCCATCTCAATCTCTTTCGCGACCTCCATGACGCGCACGACCGGACCTCTGAAGGCATAGCTTCGCCCGGTCGCCCCGTCGACATTGCATCGGCCGGAAATACCTTCGACTTCGCGGCCGATATCCGGCAACTGCACTTCCAACTTCCGACCGCTCAGTAATCTCACACCTCGACAAGGAGCATCGCCATGAAGCGATCACGCGTACTCGGGTGCCTATGTGTACTGTTCATGCAGGCTGCGGTATCTATCGCACAGTCCTCCACATCGTTGCCCGCCCCGGCCTACGTTACGGTGGACTTTAGCACCGCCGTTCTTCAGACAGCCGAAGCCAAACACATGTTCAGCGATCTTCAGGCAAAGTTCGGTCCGCGCCAGACACATCTGCAGCAGTTGAATGCACAAATCGAGTCGCTCAAGAAGCAAATCAACGACAACGCCGCAACGCTGAATGAAGCGGAAAAATCGGCGAAGCTGCATACTCTGGACACGGAGGAGCGCCAGATGCAGCGTGCCCGCTATCCACTTGGAGCACATTTCCTTCAGCGTCATAGGTGTAAGTATGCGAGATACCGTCGCTGATTTCATTTCCGGCGGCATCGACGAGAACTCCTTTTCGTCTTGCTTATGAGTGACAAGTAGTGCGGAGATCGTCTTTTCAAACTCGGTTTGGTCCTGCCCAAGATTCTTAGATAAGCTCACGTTTTCGTGATCAAGCATGGCTTTTGTATCTGCTTCCTCTTGTTTGATCAGTTGAGAGACTCGACGATTTTGTTCAGTGTTTAGCTGCGTCTGAGATGTTCTAGCTTCCTCGCGATCCCTTCTCATTGCGCGGAATTCCGTCAAAAGTAATCCCGCCATCAGGCAGAAATAAATGAATTTGTGGCGCGGTCGGATGTTTTGGTGGACGCTCATGAGCGCAGCTAAGACCGCAAGGACCGCGATAGCAACACCAGCCCATGGAAGTCGTTTGTAAGGAACCCACCACAAGATCGAGCCGAGGATTGAGAGTTGGCAAAGGAAGTAAGGCCAATAAGTCTTTATCTCACGTCGCATAGACCTAAACACAACTCGGCGATATCTCCGCATCCTCATGCGCGAAAGTGTTTCATTGAAACTCGCCTCGCTAAAGACAATACTGGCCTGACCGATGTTTTGTACCAGTTGGATTGTTAGTGTAGCGCACCGATGAAGGGCCTAGTTTTCTTGTACCAAGCTTAGCGTTAGTCCTCGACCTGTTTAGGTTGCAGCCAGATCGCGGCTAGCCGCGATCTGGCTGGCGAACTCGCTTGGTGTCCTGTCATCGAGAGATGCGTGAGGACGACTCTCATTGTATTCCTGCCTCCATACTTCGATCAGCTGCCTGGCCTCCTTCAGATCCATGAACCAGTGGATGTTCAGGCACTCCGATCGGAACGTACCATTGAAGCTTTCCACGAACGCATTGTCGGTTGGCTTGCCAGGCCTGGAGAAGTCGATCTTCACGCCGTTCCGATACGCCCACAGATCCATGGCCTGACTGGTGAACTCGCTGCCGTTGTCGCAGAACAGCACCTTCGGGACTCCACGGCTGGACTTCAGCCGGTTCAGCGTTCGTACAACATCTTCTCCCTTTAAGCTCTGCCCAGCGTCGATCGCCACGGCTTCGCGGGTAAACACATCGACGATCGTCAACGAGCGGAAGCGCGTTCCGTCTTGAAGCTGGTCAGAGACGAAGTCCATACTCCAGGCCTGATCCGGTGCGGTCGCCTTCAACTTCTCTTCACGCTGCTGTGATGATTTGCGCTTCCCGGCAGGCTTCATCCTCTTCAGCATCAGGCCTTCCTCCTTATATAGCCGGTACACCAGATACTTGCCTACATCCCAGCCTTCACGGTTCAACAGCACGCGGATCTTGCGATATCCATAGCGCACTCTTGCCTGAGCGATCTCGCGGATCCGCATCCGCAGCTCAGTCCGTGGATCGAGGCAGCTGCGATACCGGTAGGTCGCTCTTGCCAGGCGAAGCACACGGCAGGCACGCCGCTCGCTCACCAGATAGCTTCCAACCAGACGCTCTACCATCGGTCCACGCCGCGAAGGCTTCACCATTTTTTTGAGAGCACATCCTGTAGCATCGTCTTGTCTAAGGTCAGCTCCGCTACCAACTGCTTCAGGCGCATGTTCTCTTCTTGCAACTGCGCCATCTTCCGAACCTCGTCCACTTCCAGGCCCGCGTACTTTGCCTTCCATCGGTAAAACGTCTGCTCGCTGATCCCAGCCTTCCGGATCACCTCAGCCACCGGAACGCCCACCTGCGCCTGCTTCAATACGCCGACCATCTGTTCCACAGAAAAACGCTTCTTCTTCATCCAAAATCCTCCACCCTCTCAGGTCAGGTTTTGGTCGAAGACTAACATTTCAACTGGTTCAGGAATAACGAGGCCGATCACCGATTTCTGAGTTCCTATCGATGCAGGATATGGCGGCAAGAGGAGCTGGGAGCGAAGCGACCGGCTCCTCTTGCCGCCGGACAGTGGAAGCCAGCCAGGCCTCTGGCGCCGGCGGTCGATAACCTAGTGATGAGTGCGGTCTGGCGGTGTTGTAGTGCTTGCGCCAGCGTTCGGCCAGCACACGCAGCTCCTTCATCGAGTAGAAGATCTCTCCGTTGAGGAACTCGTCGCGCATCTTCGAGTTGAAGCTTTCGCAGTAGCCGTTCTCCCATGGTGAACCGGGTTCGATATACATCGTCTTTGCTCCTGTGTCCGCAAGCCATTTGCGCAGGTCATGCGCAACGAACTCGGGCCCGTTGTCCGAGCGAAGATGCTCGGGTACGCCCTTGATCACCATCACATCGGCCAGAGCTTCGATCACCTTCGCGCTCGACCAGCGACGTTCTACACGCACCACAAGCGCCTCGCGCGTGTGCTCGTCGATCAGGTTCAAGGCTCGCGCCGTTCTGCCGTCATGCGTGCGCACGCTCACGAAGTCGTAGCTCCACACATGGTTGCGGTGCGCCGGCCGCAGCCGCACGCACGATCCATCGTTGAGCCACAGACGGCCGCGTGGCTTCTGCTTCCTGGGAACCTTCAGCCCCTCGCGACGCCAGATCCTCTCCACGCGATCCTTGCTGCGAACCAGGCTATTGAGCATGCAATCGCTCGGGGCAGAGGCGGAATCTACCTGCAACTGACAGAGGAGCAATACAAAGCGCTCAAGAAGTGAGCAATATAGAGCATATTGAATGTGGGTCGGGGCGTATTGTGTTTGTCATGCGCAAGGAGATATTGATACGGACGGTTGAGACTGATGGCGAAGATGGCCTCATTGTGACGTTCTCGGATGGCACGATCACAGGGTATGTGACGGAAGAATTGCTCGAGCTTAGACCTCAACGGGAACGCCTCGACCTAAAAAGCTCAAACTTTCATTGATCACCGATGACAATAGCGGCTTAGTTCGTGATCCACATCGGAACGTGCCGCATGACCATCCGCATCTTCCTACGAGCCTTGCAACTTCCCTTTTCCCGCACGAAGCCAATAGGTAATGTCCATACAAGCCGCCTGGTAGCTGCGTTAGACCGCCTCCAGACTTAGACCTAATTCCTCCGCGACACATTGACTGCAATGCGGAGAAGCTCCGTGTCTTTTTAGCAATCAGCTATGCGACTCAGCGCGGACATGCGCAATTGGATGCAAGGATCGACCACGGCGTATCTGATAGATAAAAAATGGTTTCGGGGGCGCTCTCTAAAATATGGCGGTTTGCGATATTCTTGACGTTCCAACCCAGGTTCAATTGCGTCCGCTGCAAATTTTGGGGGATGCGAAAGGGGCCGTTATGCAGCAGAGTTTACCGAGTATCTTCATCGTCGATGACGAACAACTCATTGGTGAAACGCTAACCATGATTTTGCAAAAAAGCGGTTTTGCGGCACGATTCTTTACTGATCCCCTCGAAGCCTTGGTGGAAGTCCGCAAACAAGCACCCGACCTAATTTTGTCGGATGTGATGATGCCCAAACTCTCCGGTGTGGACCTCGCCATCACGATTAAAAACGAATGTCCCGACTGCAAGATAATGCTCTTCTCTGGGCATGCACAAACACTGGACCTTCTCTCTGTAGCTCGCGAAAAGGGGTATGACTTCAATCTTCTAGCGAAGCCACTTCATCCAGCTGATCTGCTCCGACACATTCGCCAACAATTTCCGGACTGGACCTTAGTGGCAGATTGACACAAAAGAAGCTCTTTTTGGTGTGGAGTTGCGAACATGGCAGAAATCATATCTGTGCAGGATGAGGAAGCGACCCGGCTCAAGGCTGAAACGGCTGCACGATTCAATGAGTTCATCTCACAATGGACGCTGGAGACACTGCCAGCTTGCGACGAGGGAATGAGGCTTTTGTTGGCGTTCGCAGATGCCAATCCGAATGCATATCGGCTCGCGGAGCAAAGAGGGTTTACGGAGATGACGCATCCAATGTTCAACACTCTGGCAAAGTGGAGAGCGTATGCGGTACACGTTTCAAGCTGCCCGAAGTGTAATGAGGTATAGATGGAACCTCTGACCTGTCTAATATTTACCGCCATAGAATCGAGTGGCGAACGTTCAGGTTCAAGGTTCGTCTGGGCACGGCAGCCTGAGACAAATCGAGCTTGGTACTTTCCTGTGCCGCTTACGAATGAGCTAGAAGATGATGTTGAGTACCTTCCGTTAGGCGTTGTCCGTTATCTCATGCGACTACCAGCGGCCCACTATCGCACCAAAGATGTGTTTGCTTTCCGTTTAGGGATAGGGTATTTGCATGAAGAAGAGTTGAACCGCACATGGATAGAAGCGCCACCTCTTCCCATAGTCTTCCGAGAGCCGAAGGATGAGTGTGATTGGGATGGAGTTTCGATAGCCCCATAAGCCTCACAATCCCGATAATGCAACAGACTAAGGATGCCAAATATCCATGTCGCAAAAGCAGCGCAATAAACGGACACGACAAATGCAGCACGGAAGATCACCAAAGCCTTTCCCGAAAGCGAAAACCTGGACAGCGCCAGCCGTTCTAGGATTAATACTCACGGTAGTGGGAGCATTATCAGTAATCGAATTGCGACCGCAAATATCGGTTTCGCCCCTAGGACAACTAGCAACAGGAGAACCATTCTCGGCCCCGTTTGAAATCTCCAGCACTGGGTATTTCCCAGTGCACATCGACAACGTGACGGTCGTAATGCACCGCATGGAACTCGCGAGAGAGGTTTGGACCGACGACGTAATATCGAGTGCAGATTGGGATGATTTTGATTTGGAGCGAAGCTCGGGAACCAAAACGATATTCCTTAATTTTGCTAATGGGCAGCCCGATAAGGCTGACCTCGTTATCGCCGTGGACTATAGATTTATGACTTTTAAAATGCCGCGATGGTTTTTCAGGTTTGAAGGCGTGCACAGAGATACTTGGGAATGGACGAAGCAGCCTATGGGAAACCTGGATTTGGGAAAACTTGTCGACGGCCAGGTGGAAGCGAATCGCAAGGCGAGGAAAACTAGCAAATAGAAATAACGCTGCCCTGTCACGGAGTCTCAATTAGACCTCCCATAACAGAAGACCTCAGCGATTATGCTGAGGTTTTCTGTTCTGATGATGCGATCGGATATCGATTCTGTACGGCTGTTGTGACGTTCCCGGCTAGCAGATGAAGCGAACTGAAAGCCCATCTGTAGGCGAGTGATGATGTCGGGGCTGGCTCTGGCATCCCGCCCACAAGAGCAGAGAACAACCAATATGAGCCAATGATTATGAAGGGTTGCGCTGCGGACGGGAGCCACTGACCGCGGCGATACTGTAGAGATGATATTGCGATAAGGGCTAGGCCAACAGCGATGATGATAGATGCAACGTGTAGCAGCGCCATCCAGCCAAATAGATTGTTCCAAATCTCTACATGCCCTCACTGAGAACTCTATGAAGCAGCAGATATTGCACATTGCAGTGATAATCTATCCGATATGAATACCAAATCTCTCATATCAGAAATCGATGCTCAGATTGCGAAACTTGAAGAGGCCAAAACTGTACTTCTCGGCCTCGATTCCAGCCCGACCAAGGGTAAACGGGGGAGGCCCAAGGGATCCGGCACCAAGAAAGCTGCGGCTCCAAAGAAGCGCCGCAAGATGTCTCCTGAGGGTCGCGCTAAAATCGCTGCTGCACAGAGGAAGCGGTGGGCTGCTGCTAAGAAAGCAGTGTAATCGACACTAACCTAACCCGTAAGGCTTCGAATCGTACATACCCAATCTATTCGCGTGGTCCTCGCCAACTATATCGAACGGCACCAGCTCATGATAGACGTGCTGGATGGCCCATTGCCGGATAAGGGACAACGCTTCCATCTCCTTCGGTCGGTTGGAATGGCTGTTGACGCATCGAGTACGCTCAAAAGAGGCGCTGTACTATTGACACCCTCATCCTGCTGGATCGTCAGGTATAGCCCCAGCCTGTGCGCCGTATATTACGTACAACAAGGCTCGATAGGTCGCCTGAAGTAGATAACTGAAGGCCAGAGTTACGATAACGGCGATGAAAAAGCCGACCATCAAAGCCTTGGTTGTTGCGATGTTCATTTTGTGTTGCCAGTCTGCCTCGATTTTCTTATCGGAGGCAGTCCTCGGATAGGTTGCCGTTGCCCCGTCCGGCATCTCTACGGTCTTCTGAACCACTGAAGGAGCAGGTTGCGGCGCTGGATTTGAGTCACCGTCGATTGGCCGGAAGGAATCAAGATCAAATAGCAATCCGCTCCCGTTGGTGGCCGCGGCCCAATGATGAATGTCTCCATCGAAGGGGTTCTTCGGGGAGATTGCACCGTCGCCTATCACCCATGAGTACAAGAGGACGACCACAAGCACGAGAGAGAACAGAACGACGGCTAGACGATGCCACCAACGCTTCTCAAGCTCGAGCCGCTTGAATGTCTTTCTCCAAGGAAACAGAACGCTAACGATCTTGCTCATGGATCTCCATTAGTCGTCAGGTTGAGCTTTGCTGACCAGCTTATACCTTCCTCCGGCTATAGCGAAGGACTTTTCTGTTTCTCAGTTGCGCTGAGAATATGAACGGTGTAAACCGTGCGCTGATGAGACTAATGCTAAGGGCAGTCCAATCCTTTACGCCGTACGCTGTCAAAACTGACGCTTCATTGCGCTGTATCCGCTGAATAAATCGGCGTCAGTACCAGGCTGGTCTTTCTGGTGCTTGGCTGTACCGATCCAGAAATGATTTGACGCCTTTGCTCAGTGGGTCCGAACACCTTGCAATAGTTGTCGCCCATTCAATCCACGCTCTTAGGCGCTCTTGGTCCTCTCCTGTCTCCTCTGTGTTACGGTCGAGGTACGCGATGAGATCCATCAATAAGGTCATCTTCTGCCAATCTTGCAAATCGGATTCAAGCTGCTTCAATCGAAAAGCGGGAAGTTCCTGTTCTCTTCGTTCGGCCTCCCGTACCGCCCTCTTAGCTTCAAGTTGCTCCCGCCACTGCCGTAACAAGGGGGCCATGCGCTCCAGTCCTAAGACGATGGAGGGTATTTTCTTCTCAAGGCCACCAGATGCGCTGTCCTGCCAGTTCCTTTGAGCACCCTTGGGGACATGCCCATCTATTGAGAAAATGAGTCTTCTTATTTTCTTTCTGTCATCCCGCCAGTTCGGCTCAACAATGGTGATAGCTACTGGTTCACCATTTATTACGACCCTAACTTCATGTGGACCGTTGACTTTCTCGATGCTGTGATTGCGATCCTCTAGCGCATAGAAAAGTCCGCTGAGAAAGCGCAGTGTACGGTCTTTTGCCGCCTCGCTCACACGTATCACATTACGGTTTCGCCATGCGAGCATTGGAGCACGCGCTGACATTGCGGCGGACGCCTGTGGGTGTAACTTGCGACTGAATATGTCCTCAGTTATTGACATTCCGTAAGGCCACTGATCCTGCCCTTGCGTGCGCTGTAGCCTCATGCCAGTGCGCTTCCGGTGCGCTGTGGATGTAGCCAATCAAGGTGCGAACTACCTGCGCTGGGATTATTGGTGCTGAGCGCTCCAAAGTGGATTTGATAGCGACGGTGATTTGCGCTGATATTCATACCGAAGTGCCGCTGTCGCGCTGGCGATTCGCTGGAGGACTAGCCGTTCAGGGCGCTGGGGATTCGAGCTGGGGTTACCGTCAGTCATGGTCTTCCCCTTACCGCGCGGCGAGATGGTGGCAATCCAAACTGCTGTCCCTCGTACCAGTCGGCTAGCACGAGCGGATCGAAGCGCACGGAGTCACCGATGCGAAAGCTGGGCATGACGCCATCTTTCGCGTGCTTATGGACAGTCCTGCAACTCACGTTGAAGAGGTCTGCCACCTCGTGCGCGGTCAAGGCGCCTTTGTGCGAGAGGATACGATCACGGATGGTATGGGGGTTAGGCGAGTCAGACATGCGCATACTAATAACACACGTCTATGCAGGCAAAACATCTTTGTTGGAAGTTATGCAAAATCTGTAAGATAGCGCCTAATTAGCAGCAATAAAATTTGTCAAACATTGCGCTGAGACTCATGGTCTCTTCGGGCATTTAGGCATGTGAATCCGGATGTCGCGCGCACCAAATTGTTGCGAACAATAGGGGCACGGCCGCAACTTCTTAGGGACAGCCGGAGTGGATCGCTTCTCGGCGAGTCTGCGCCCACGCTCAGAGTTGAACTCATTGTCTGGGATGCTCCGCAGATTCCATGTAGGTCGCCATTCCATAATTTCTCCGATAGAACAAGCCCATTTTACAGAGCTTTAGCGATGGCTTGCGCTGCGGCTTCGTCGGTGACGCGTAGGTAGGCTCCAGTCGACGAAATACTTTTGTGCCCAAGCCATTGGCGGACATTCTCGATACCGGCACCTTGAATGGTGGCGTGGGCGATGCTGTGCTTTAGGTTATGTGGGAATAATTTATGGCGTGGTAGTCCTACCCGCGCACCTGTCCGCTGCATCAGTTTGGCAACGCCATTGGGTGTCATGGGAAACAATCGCTCTTGTGGTCCAACTGTGCGCGCAAGCTCTTGTAAGCCAGGGGCTTCATTGAACGTTGGATCGACGTGCTGTACATAGGGCTGAACAGTCTTTAAAGATCCCTTGAGCCGCTTTACAATCACATACCCATCACGAATATCCGCACCCTTCAGGTTCGTCAGCTCACTGACACGCAGCCCATGGTTGTACCCAACTAAGAGCATGAGCCGGTTACGCGTATTCGGTACGCCTTCGAGTAAGGTCTTTATTTCGTCGCGAGTAAAGTGATGCCGCATAGTAATGTCCTCTATCGTTTGATCGCTGTATTCTGCCGCTTACTGTGGTTCGTCACCCGCTGACGGCAATGCGCTGAGAAGTCGATACCCGAGCCCGGGCATGACTTTCTTCAGCGCTGACGATTGCCGGTGTCGACTGAGACGAACGGGGAAACCAAACCCCGCCCGCCTCCTACACGTTTAGCTCAAGCTGATTCCGAAGGCTCGAGCATGGATGGTATCGGCATCTGTGATGAGTCCTCCGAACGTAATCGGCGTGGTGACTACTGGAGATTGAACAGCGCGCTTGCGGGCATTCCGCCGGACGGCCTTAGCTTCGCGGATGATGGCGAGACGCAACAACTTTTCTTCATGAGTGAGGCGAAGGTTGAAAACTACCGCCGACTCGTCCAGCGGCAACTGGCGACGATTCCCAAAAAGCTCCCGTTCTTCCTGCACTACATTCTTCGTAGCGACTGCCATCACGTCATTGAATCGTTCCTGTGTCATCTGCATCTGTCTGTCTCCTGTTTGAAATGTTCGGCCTCAGATTCTGCCGACAAATCAACAATACACATCACTAGTGAAGTGTGTCAAGAATTAATGCGAAATAGTTTGCAGAAAATGCAGACGCAATACGGAAGCTGGAGCGATTGAGATGAGAAGGTGTGGGATATGTATCCGCCATGCGTATCCGAATACGCTTGAACTGATCCTGCGCCCGCTCCCGCAAGATGCCGTCCTACACTCGACGGGTCAAAGCAATACGTATTCGATACGCAATAGCAGGGCTTAGAACCCAAGGGCCAACGTGCGGCGGTCCCAGTCGAGGCTAAACCGTTACTGGCAGCCGAGGCGAAGAAGAACCAACAGGCCGTGGGTAACCCCCTTGGGGAAGGCGAAAACCGCTTCTGTCAATAATGACAAAGGCGGTTTCAAACCCCTCGACTCGCGCAAGGAAGTAGCTAACCAGTTCGACGTGTCACAGGGATACGTCTACGCGGCTCAGACGAGGCTAGGCCGTAAGCATCGGTCGCGCCGAGTTAGAAGGATTGGAGAAATGGCATGTATCGCTTACGTCGTAATAGATACATCTGGCCTGTATTTTCAGCAACTTAGAGCGGGAAGGGTGGTGACCATCCGGCTTTTTATCAATAACTTACGACACATCGGTATGCAAAAGCTCAATGTTCATAAGGGTAAGGGCTGTTCTGTTCGCTGTTCATTCGCTACGCGAGAGACGCTATGTCATTGATTCCATAGGGACGGTAACGTCCCTAACCAACCCTGTCTTTAGCCCCGACCGGGGGAGTCCGCGTGCACCCGGCGGCTCCGCTTTTGCTGACGCGGCCAGCGTCGGACCTATACCGTCCTCACCGATTCAGCAAGGTTCCCATAGGGTCCCATAAGGGTGTCTAGGAGTCCCACCTCCCGCTACGCGCCTATCACCATCCTGCTCAAGCATCACCTACAGGCCCGCTAAGCGGTCGGCGCTCTTTCTATTCATGATGAGAAGACTACCGCGTCGTTACGACGCGACCATGAAGACCTTGCGGGAGCTAGCTGCGAGTCGAAACGAACGGATCAGATTACAAGCCGCACTTCGGATGTCAGAGATCCTGTTGCACTTCGAGCAGTCGCAGGAGCGCATCGCGATTGCAGGAGAACGGGCCGCTGCACGCAAAGCAGAAGCGATTGAAAAACCCGGACAAGGTGCTCACCCACACGAGCCAGCGCGAGCACGTGAGAGCGCAGAAGAGGCGGCGGAGCGGTTCTTGGGGCTGATGAGAAAGGGAAGCAATGATCAGTAGTGAAAAGTTGGACGACTTGAGGGCGTTGATCTCAGATGAATCAATCACCCTTGCGGGTCGAATGGTCGCAGCGGAGCACGCGGTCCGGTTACAAGTAGCAGCAGTACCGGAGCCCACAGAAGATCACGCGGAAGTTCAGGAACTCCTAAAGCCCTGGCCTCGCGAAACCGCATTGGAGCGACAGTTTGCTGAAATGTTTGAAGGGGCTACCGGCGGTCGATCGCTGAATGGCTGGAGCCTGAAGGATGCGTTAGTCAAGGTCAAAGAAAGGTTGGTGTTCCGCGCATTTCTTGCCATTGTGGTCGATGAGTCGATACACCGACTCGAGCGCCTGGAGGCCTGCCGCGTGATATTGGAAGATCACCTGCATCCTCAGAACACATTTCGCTTCAACCGGCTCAGTCCTGAGATGATGCTGGAGCGGGTGCTACCCGATACTACGATGAAGTCCTCCGGCTACTTGTCCGAGCCAAAGGTTCCTGTAGAGCGTCCTCCACAATCACTCGAGGATGTCTGGAGAATGTAACGAGGGTGCCGGTCGGTACCTACGACTGGCGCGCCGTATCTGATACGCACCGCGCGCCACATCTTGCGTGAGTCTGAGGCCTATACTCTATGCTTGACAATTTGTCAAACATTTGGTAATATCAATACAGATGTTTCCACTAGGATGTGGAGAGCACCCAGCGAGCCAGGTGGGATTGGCTTCTGGATTTTATGTACATGACGGTCTCAAGGGCTTAGCCCGTCGACCGCACAGCACATAACCATTGCGAGACAGCTCGGCGCAATAACTGCGTTCTTCGACGCGGCATGGAAGTACACGACAAGGACAAAGAAGAAACCAATGACTGACATGTCAGAAGATACAGTTTCACCAGCTTCAAATACTCTTGCATCTCAATCGCGGTGCTTCCCACACCATCACATGAGCGCCACCGAGTACGCAATCTATGATGTATGCCGCGCGCTCGCACTGGGCAACGACAGGGGTAATGGAACCCTCTACTTCTCCGGGCCGAAAATAGCCGAGCGGTTTAGGTCCATGAGCAAAAATACCCCGTATGGTGTAGCCAAGTCGCTCCTTGAGGCCGGTTGGTTCAAACTGCTCAAGAAGCCGACACGCCGCTCCAACGGTACGCTCTCGCCCACGCATTACAAGGTGCTGTCTCACGAAGAGTGGGCGTCCGAACACCCGAGATGCTGCTTCGACCCGTCACGCGTAGAGGTAATGGCCCAATCCCAACTAGAGGGAATGGAACGTTCACCGTTCCCTCCTAATGCGTCACCGTTCCCTAGTGGTGGAGCGCCGTTCCCTCCTAGCGGGTCACCATCCCATGGAAAGGGAAGTAACCTATATAAACAACTTATACAAACAACAAATAAAATTACTGATATTAGCTCTCTGACGCCATCCCAGCTAGAGGGAATGGCTTTCATTGAACGCTTTAGCAAACGCAAAAAGCGGAAGACCGGAAAAGCTGAAGCTACGCATACAGAGACGCGGCCATTCCCTCAAACTGGGACGGTCGTATCGAATACGCCAGCACCGAAAGTACGGGAGCCAAAAGCCGCATCATTGGTTGCTAAAGCGACGATGGCAAATCTGGGCTTCGCAACCTACGAAGCTAACTGGGAATTACACGTACTCCGACTTCTAAACAAGGGTTACAGTGGACAGACCATCGAAGCGGTCGCCAAGTTTTACCACGAGACCTGTGGTGATGACATTGTGCGCAGAGAGCGGGGTAAGGGCTTCGAGGATGCGTTCCCGCGACTAATGAACGAGATGAATGCAACCCTGGAACAGAAAAGGAAGGAGGCCGCATGATGACATTAGTGAACCGTATTGGCGAGACTGCCAAACTCTGGGCCTTGATGCTACCGCAGATTCCAGCGCCGGATCCGGCCTGGATGGGAAGGTGGTGCGCCGAATCTGACCGGTTCGTGGAACACGGCATCATCCGGGCTTCCAAGAAGTTCGGTGTCACCCCGGTTCCGAATCCCGAGGTAGTTTGGCGGTATGTATCCGGCGTAATAGCGAACGAAGCGGCAACGGCCCGGGCAATCAGCAGTACACGCAGCACAGCAGTAGAAATCCACATAAAAGGGGCAAATGAGCAGTGAGAGAATCAGTGCGGCGAATCTCGCCGCAGGAGCAGCAGATGAATTAGAAAGGGTGTCGACACCAACGCATGCGCAACAAAGGCGTCGAGTTTTGCGATACTACCGGCAGAAGCGCACGCAAGGAGCGGTTCGACAAGCGGTCCTAGAAGTCGAAGGCACCACAATCCTGGATGCAGAGCGCATCGCACAACAGCTAGGGGATCACCTCGACGAGTTCATAGGACTGGACGACAGGTGTACATTTCGTGAGCAAGCGGTAGCATGGGCGTCGCGTATCGCACAGCTGAACGTAAGTTTTGAAGCCCTGTCGGCGATGATTCTGAGAGAAGCCAAAAAGGTGCCGAATTATTATTGCGGGTGGTCTGTCCTCTCGCGAGTGTCACGCCGCCTGCCGGAATATTCGGGTGACATGAACGACTTACCAGCCCTCACGACATGGGCGATTGAAACGACTGTGCGTGAGGCAAGAGGTCTCGCGGAGTTGGGTGAATGGATCACCAAATATAAGAAGGCAGTCTACGCAGGTGCATGGGATGTATTACGAACTTCCCTTGACCTGAATATCAGTGACGCCGCAGACGAAATCTCTTCCCGAACGTGGGAATATATCGGAGATAACCCAACGGAGTTTCTTGACTCCCTTGTCCCGCTGAATGAGCGCTTTCGGGCGAAAGCGCGATGGCTCGCTCGCCAGTGGAAGACAGACCAGCTAAGAGATCGCGCGAACAACCCCGATCTCACGTATGTAGACGACGTGGAGGAAGAAGAGAGAAAGATCTGGTTCTACGCTGGAAGCGGTAAGCTCCCACAACGCCCGGTCAAACTAGGTCCGGGAGACGAAGACGCGTATCAAACGATAATGGTTGGAGTAGGAACCCTCAAAGAGTCCGAGAACCCCTTGGACTTTATCGCATAAACGGTCTTTGCTCTATGTATCCGTAGAGCACTCAAGTCCATCCGAACCAGAGAGCCGACACATCGGCTTTGCGTATCAGATACGCATCATTCGGACCTGGACAAAACAGCATCCTTTCAAACGTCGCGCGTGAGCTAAGAGGTGGGAGCACTGACTCCCACTGTCTCGCCGTGCATGTCTGCTTTGGGGCTGTCGAACAAAATCTCATAAAGGAGCCGATGAAGAATGAAGCTATTGAGTCCGCGGTTACGGGACTCGCAAAGGAATCACGGTGGGAATGGGAACTGCGGCTCGTCCAGAGCGTGAGCGACGCTTACAAGCAGGTCCGGCAGTTGCCGGTCCTGTGCGCGACAGATTACAACCCCAGTCCCCCAACGCGTTCCAGGCGAGTTTCTCCGGACAGCGTGCACTATGAAATTGATGTTTTGCACGCCGTAACTTTTGCATGCAACGGTGATGCCGAGATGCTCGCATCGTGGGAACGCTTGGTGGAAGATGACACAGTTGTTAGCAACAAAGAGGCAAAACTGATTCGACGATTGGCCAGAGTCTTCGAGGCCCGCGGTCTGCATCCCGGTCAGTATTTCCGCATCGTCCGGCGCGGCTCCCCGAAACGGAGGAACGTATGACGCACTACCACACGCGGAGCTTGGGTCTGGCGTCCTACCTACGCCACACCCTCGGCGCTGACGCGCACCTTTCCACGACGAAAGTAGATGACGGACGAAATGTCTCGTTCATCTTTCATGACCCCAAAGATCAATGTCCTCGTTGGGCTAAAGCCTTTTTCTCGCCTCAGGGCGCACCGGTCACGGACGCGCGTGCCCTACTTGAAGCCAGCCGCGACATCAGATTGACGATGACGGCGGCGATCAAGACGGGAATATGGCAATCGGAGAAGTAATAGAAGATGGGACGTGTGGGTATTATTCCCTGCTTTCCAATTGCCACTCTTAGCAGGATCACAAACAAATAGAACCGCAAGCACAGGCTTCACTGCCCCGGACACTCTCCGTGGTGGTGAAGCCTGTGCTTTTTGTAACACGGAAATAAAGGGTTGCTTGTCCCAGGGGTGGGGTACACAACCGCAGTCGTCGATGGGGCTTTTCACGATACCCCGACCACTGCCAATTAACGGAGAACGTCTTTTTGCGCCAGTCATTATCACTACTTCGAGCCCTGTGGCTCACTCTCGCGTTGGCGTTCGCCTGCGCGATCCCCAGCCAGGCCCAGGGACCGTCTGGAAAGCTCAATCTCGCTACTCAGGTTCAGGGAGTTCTAGGCACTACCAATGGAGGTTTCGGAATCAGCACCGGCGGTCTAAACGGCTGCGCCCTTGAGACAGATGGAGTGTGGACCGTCAACACGGCAAACTGCGCGGCCACCGGTACCATCCTCGTTGCGTCCACCTCAAATCAAACGATCTTTCAGACCAACAGTGGTTTCGGTGTCACGGTAAAAAATACCGGAACGACGCCTGTTAGCACCACGAACATGAACCTCAGCACTACCAGCATCGTGGCTGGGTTCTACAACAACAACGGCCCGTGGGCCGGCATCCAAGGGCTTCATCTCGACTTCATGGTGAATACGCCCTCCATCGCTCAGGGGTTTTCGAGCAACTTCACCTGCATCAAGGTTGGAGATTGCGCCTGGGACTACGCCTATAACCTCTTCTACGGAGGAGCGTACTTTGGCTCGGACGAAGAGCAGCAGGGTATCGATTACCACGATGAGCAGGTTGGTTATTTCCAAGGCGCTTTGAACAACCCTGTGATCGGAACGCTGACCGGAGACTTTTACAACACCACCACCGGGCAACTGTATCTATGGGACTACACGAATGAGGCGGGAGGGATAAGCAATTTATTTGCCGGTAACGGCGCTCTCAATTCCTTCTCGATCATTTCCACCGAGACACTCACCGCTCAGACGGGCTACGCTGTGATCTATACCCCGACCAACACTTCAGGGGTTGTAAGTATCAATCAGGTTATCCCCGTTCCGGTAGCAGCCTCAACCGGTACTCAGACCTGGACCAGCTCCACCTTCGGCACTGTGAACATTTTAGCGGGCCAGGGGATTGGATTCTATTTGAGCAGTGGCAATGGCATCGGTGCGGGTAACGTAGGCAAACTTTGCGGACCCACAGGCGGAGGTATACCCGTAACAGGAGATATAACCGTCACCGCGGCTTGCGGGAATGATCGCGGCGTGCTTCTCACTGCATCGTTAGCTCCAATCGGTACAGGATCGACGGTGCTAGGGGCGACTGGCGTTGGTTGCTTCTCACATGGTCAAGGATGTGAAGGACAAGCGTCGGCAGGTTTTGCTTTCGTTCCCCAGAGCATCATTCTCGACTTCCAGACCGTGTTGTCAACGGCAACGATCACGAGTATGAGCCAAGTGGGTGGAGACTACTACACATATACAACAACCGGCGGGAGCTATACCCAGTCGACTGCATGGGGCACTATGGCAACGGGTACGCCTAATGGGTCGACGACCAATTCAACCGTTGCGGTATCAGTGACGGCTAGCGTGACGTTGGGTACATCCCCTGCTTCCCCCGGATCGTTCACTACGGGGCTTGCGTGCATGGCTCAAGGGTACCAGGACAACGTAATGATTACGGCTGCTCCTGCTCCGGTAGCGGGCGTTCAAACGATCACCTTCACCACCTATCATAATTGGCAAGGCGGCGTGCTCATCATGCAGGGTGGCCCGTGCGGTCAGTTCATCGTCGACCAAGCAAATGCCACCATAGGAACAGGCAACGCTTATTGGCCTATGGCGTATCAGGTACTCGGAGCATTCAGCACTACTCAGTTGGCAACTGCTAACTGCTGGTCGGGCGATTGCATCGGCCCGGTTAGCAGCAACACGATTCCCCAGCCGGTTGCCTTCGGCCCTGCGTCTATCAGCCGTACGACCAGTGTTGCCGGGTTGACTCCTGGGCAACTCAATGTCTTCCCTTGGAATTACCCAGTGGGGTCCACGATTGTTGTTTTCGGGTGCACGGTACACACTGATCTCAACGGGACTTTTACCGTTGCGACCAATAGCTTGGACAACTTCAATTCCGCAATCACATGGGCACAAACTGGAGCAGACGAGGGGCCGGATCATACATGCAACATTGGGCAGCCACAGCATGTCGTCAACTTCTATCCCGGCGCCTTTGCGGTGTACTCGCCTAGCTTGTTTGGGGTTGAGGTAACGCCTAATAACACGACCTGGAATCCCGGTGATTCAATACTCGACGCTCCGACCACCCAAATAGGGCTGACGGATATACAAATAGTTCACGGCCAATCCACGCCCAGCCAGTTTTCGGGTGGTATCTCGGAAATAGATGATGGACCGACCGGTCTCCCGTTCTTATTCCAAGCCGAGAACAGTGGTTTTACGGTGGATGGATCTGCATATCAAGCCGCGGGGCGATTCAGCAATATGATTGATGTGAGCATGAGGCCGAATAACAATGGCGCTCTGATACATGAACATGGCGCTGAGCCGCAAGCCGGGAATGCCAAGCCTTATTACCTGTTTGTAGACGATGTATCGGTCGAAAGTTACATAACCGACCCGCTCAACCACCGGACTCTTCTCAACTTTGATACTGCGGATCCGGTCTATGTCCCGGTACTTGGGTTCGACCTCGCTACCAACCCGTTAGGTGGTGGTGGTGTCTTCTTCGGATCGCAAGTATTCAACGGAGTCGTTTCCTTTGTGGGTTATACCTGCATCGTAGGAAACTACGTCATTGTCAACGGCACTCCGGAGATTGATGGATGTGATCCGACGACTCATAAGTATTACAACATCACTAACTACGAGCCTATCCCCTTGGTTATTGGAGCGGGTTCTCAAGCCGCGAATACCTGCACGGCAATATCCAACTTCACGTTAGCCGGAGTGACTACTACTCCCATGAGTTTAGTCACAGCAGGTTTCACAGGGCCGACCGCTTCCTTAGTAGGTTGGGGAGCCAATGGAGGCGTAACAATCCGACTGTATCCCATTGCTCTAAACACCGTTGGGGGAGAGATATGTAATCAGTCCGGCTCCCCCGTGTCGTATTCCGCTATTACCTTTACCGTGGGGGCGCGATGATTCGATCTATCGCATGTGGTGTTGTTCTAGCCCTGGGATTGTTGCTAGGTCAAAATCCTAGCTCACCCTTTACCACGTCGGTCAACGGCGGGGTACTCCCCTCGATTACTAGTAGCTGCACCAACCCCGTTGCCGGTCCAGTGTCTTCCTTTGGCTGCACTGTGACCGCCAACGCGGGGGATGTGATTGTGCTCCTCGGAGTGCCTGCTACCAGTTGCACTACGGGCATCGCCAGCGTTGTGGACTCGGGAGGATCGACCGCAACGCTGATAGGTGATAACGGTGTTGTCTCTTGCGCATGGGTATTTTCTTCGGCCTCTGCCGGATCGCATACCATAACGGTCACGCCCACATCTCCGGTATCTTTCCCGGCGGTGGGCGTCGTGGCGGTCTCCTTCATCAATGCCACTACCCCTCTAGACGGGACTGTGCTCTTCAACAGCGCGAGCGGTACCACGACCTCATTCTCTGTAGGCCCCATCACCACTACCCTCAACCACGATATGTTGATTGGCTGGGAAGAGGTGGGCAATTTTGGCTCGGTCCTCACCTTCAACCCGCCCATCTTCACCATGCTTACTGCCAATTGCCCATGGTGCCCTTATGGTACAACGGCGGCCTACCTATTCGCTCCAGCTCCGGGGAGCTACACGATGAGTGGCACGGTGTCCCCGAGTAGTCCAAACGGTTCTAACAGCATCCTGCTAGCACTACGTTCGCAGTAGAGATAAAAGCACGACAAGCAACGGCTTCACCACCTGGTTACTTCTAGCCAAGGTGGTGAAGCCGTTGCTTTTGTAACAAGGAACTAAAACATGCCCAATCAACTCGGCTTGAACGGCGCGCAATCCGCGATACCGACCAAGTCTGAATCGAAGACTGTGGCAATCAAGGCCGAACGATGGCAATGGGAGAGTCAAAATGAGCACCACACGAGAAATGGTTGGTCTGGCATCCGTGGCAGGACAAACAGTCAACGGATTGAAAATCGGGGAGATGACCAGCCGGTCACCAGAACCGCGCTATAACTGCACCTGCACAACCTGCGGATCTAGAAGCACGATTAGTCATTCGCAAGTACGCAACGGGGCGGCCCGGTGCCGAAACAGTGCGTGCGGAACTGAAACGACCATGCGCCAGCTTGCCGCGGAACGTCGTGCTGGAAAGCGCGATGCAGCTACAACAGCCGCAGCGATCGAAGCCGAAGCACAACGAGCCAGGGAGCGCGAGGCAGCATTGAGGATGGAAACCGAGACCGCTGACCATAAAATTGGTAGGCCTCTTAGCCAGTATCGCGACACGGAACCTCAGCCGATGTCAGAACGCCAGCGTCTTGCAATCAAGGAGCGCCGCGACCAAGAAGCGGCCAAAGAAGCGGAGCGCTTAGAGGCTGTTCGTAAGGCTGAAGCCGAGTTGGTCGAAACACACCGCAAGATCGCTGCGTTGCAGCGCCAGGTACTCACCGACCCCAAGTTCTATGATGTGGATCTCTACGTGAACCCGGAACTCGTGAACGCATCAATGCCAACTCCCGAAGCTGTAAAGTTCAATGTTCAAGCGTTCGATTCGTTCATCGATAGCACCCCAAGCTTTCTTCCGAGTCCACGAAACTTGGATATGTTGGGCGACTATTTCGAGAGGCATGGGGTTCGGATCGTTTCGACGACGATGCTCGAACGGTTATACAAGAGGATGATTGAAGCCGGCGTGCCATTCGAGCAGCTCGAACCGGAGCCTGAGCCGGAACCGAAGCCAGAGCAAAAGCGAAAGGTGTCCCTACGTATCGCGCCACCGGCGGGTCCTCTCACCTATGAGGGCTGGAACCAGGAGACAGGCGTGAAAGAGGTTTATTCCGAGCGTCAAGTTGCGCGGATGTCGTCTGAGCAGTATCGACGAGTATTTAGGCTCACCCCCGACAAGCTTACTTTGCCGAACGTCGGCCCTGGCCCCAAACCTCAACGTTAGAGGTACGGAAACAAGCTCTCGCGACCCCTCCGGGGCCGCACCATTTTTCGTACGGCACGCGCGATGTAGTCGTTATCGTGCTCACTCGCTCACTCATGATCAAGTTGCAGCTATACCCTCCCAAACGGCTGCACGAATGCCCCTCGCCAATTCGGCGAGGGGCCTTTTCTGCGTTTTGGAACCCTACTGTTTGTTTTGGAACCCTGCTGTTGTTGATGCCGAAACACCATTTTCAGGAAACAAGACTGATTGCTGACGGGAAGCCGACTTGTCGGTACTAATTGTTGGCTAGGTGCGTCGGACGGTAGCGATTTTGGTAAGTAAGGCACGCGCATCGGCCAGTTTGCTGCCTATGCGGGTTTCGAAGTCATCGCCCATCGCAATGCCATGACAAATCTCGTTGAGCGCATTCTGCACGATGTCCAGTTCTGTGCTCGTAAGCCATACAGGCAAAGACGATGCTTCGCCAGCAACCGCGAATCCGCACTTGCCGTCGGCGAATACGCGATGTTCAACCAGAACATTCTTTGCCGCCCTGTAAAGCCACTCTTCATCTTCTGGCTCCGGCACCTCCAGTTCAAACAAGGCTGGACTAAGTACTTTGGCAGATACTGGGCGCCACACCGATGTGCCTTCATTTGCAAGCGGCATGTAGATTGTTTCGGTTTGCATGATGTGAGCCTACCACTCTCGATTTCCATATTCTGCATCCTTTCGCCACGGCTAGGAGGCCGAAAACAATGGCGAAAAGAGCAAAGAAACCAAAGAGCATTCTCAAACTTCCTGACCTCGATTATTCCAAATCAGCAGTCCTCAACAGCCTTCCTTCCTTGAACTCGCGACGGTCGTATGACCACGCCATCCGCGACTTCATTGAGTGGTACTGCTCCGAACCGCGACTCGCGTTCAACAAAACCGTAGTGACCCGCTACCGCATCGCGCTGGAGCAGCGGAGATACGCTCCTTCAACAATCAACCTCCGACTAGCTGCGGTTCGCAGGCTCGCATATGAGGCTTCGGATTGCGGGCTGCTCAGCCCCGACCTTGCCGCAGGCATTCGCAGGGTCAAGGGAGCCAAACGACTGGGAGTTCGCGTTGGCAATCTGTTGAGCAAGGTGCGTCCTAACTTCTTCCTGGGCGTCCGAACGCCCTGGACGCTCGCCAGCGAACGAGTTTGGATCGCAACCCACCGATTCGCATCATGGATCACCGTGTTTAGCGGGACTGTGGGTTAGCCTTGGCCTTAGCGGGACGTCCCGGTGGTTTCTGCTCCCGTTCGCGCTCGCAATGCTCCTTTCGGCTACCTACTCACTCGTGATTTACAAACGAACGGCGACGCGTAATGAGAGTCCCTCCGCCCAAGAGTAATCCGAACAAGAAACTGGCTAACTGCTTCGTGAGGAAAAGATTTGGGCGTTATCCGGTGCTCGAACTCAATCTCCTTGAAAGTCGGGTTCGGCAACTTCGTCCTTTACTTTCCGATAACGCCGTTGCAGGACGCGAGGTAAACTGTCACCCTGGTGGCAATCCGTCGTCTGACTTTGCAGAACGGGATGGTTTACTCATGTTCCAAAGTATTGGCCTAAGGCGGCCTCACGCCAAGACGCTGCTTCCGACTTTGGTCTTCTTGCTTACGCTCCCATCCCTATCGCAAACGACGACTGCGCCACCCAACGGCGATGTTAGTTCCTCCGCAGTTTTTGAAGTCAGCACCGTCAAAATCAACCACTCCGGGAGCTCCGGGTCGCATTCCGAGTATTCCAACGGGCGCTTTACCGCTACGAACATCACGCTCGAGAACCTAATGCAATATTCCGCCTACGGGGTTCCCGATGCACGCATTTTAGGTGGCCCGAAGTGGCTAGCTTCCGAGCGGTTCGATATTCAGGCCGAGATTGAGCCTAGCGTTGCGGAGCAGGTACGCAAGCTCAGCCGCGACCAGCGGAAACTCCGGATGCAGGCGGCGTTTCAACAACTCCTGGCCGACCGCTTTCACTTACAAGTTCACTGGGATACGCAGGAACTTCCCGTCTATGCCTTGGTTGTCGCCAAGAATGGGTCGAAGCTGCAATTGCCAAAGAAACCGGAACGGGGCTCAGGTACGTCGTCAGGCAACGGCCTGATTGAGGGCAACAACCTGACCCTGCCGGAAGTCGCCCAGGCGTTAACCCAGGAGGCATCGGCGGATCTGGGCCGCGTTGTCCTGGATAAAACGCGAATTGCCGGACGTTACGACATTACGCTCAAGTGGACGCCAGACACCGATAGCAACCCAACTACAGACTCCTCGGCGATTGACGCCGGCCCTTCTTTATTCACCGCCATCCAGGAACAGCTCGGGTTGAAGCTTGAGCCTTCCAAAGGGCCTGTTGAAGTGCTCGTAGTTGATAACGTCGAGATGCCTTCCGAAAACTAGCGCAGTGGGCACCGACTAGTCCGCTTGTGGCTCCAGTCGGTCTTTCCTCAAAAGTCGGGTTTTGAGCAAGTTCGACTTTGCCGCTCTTTGAACTTGGATGAAACACCGTTTTGTGGGAATGGGAAACGTGAATGTGTCGTTTTGAGTTATTTGATAGCGATGTTGGCGTACGAGACGTTGACTTCATCGCTCAGCCTCTTCTGAACGTCTATGTGGTCTCCGTCTACGACCGAACCGTCACATTTTATGGACAATGTCGTAGAACTCTCCCATTCGACTTGTAGACAAGTAGCGGTAGCAGCAAACACAACAGCGTCGCTGTAATACTCACGCCTGAGCTCGTTGGGAGACAATACGTGGTCGCTGATCAGCACGAAATATGTCAAGCCCCCTAGAGCGTCATGGTCCGAGCGTTCGGCCACGATAGCAACCTGGTGTGACGGCGACCATTGCGTCTGTTTGACCTCAAACAGCCCGTGGTCGAAGTATCCGTGAAATAGCCCATACACCGGTAGCGAGATCGCGGCCGCGCAAGCTAAAAGACCTAGAACCTTTGCAAGTCTGGTCATTCAAAAGCACCTTCTCATGGATACAGGGCCATGATAGCTGACTGTCTACCGTCCGATTCGGAGATTTGCTCGCGCCTGCGCGTCTAGCTCCCTGGAAAGTCTCGTTTTCGGCAACTTCAGGGCCGTAGTTTCCGAAAACGCCGTTTTCAGGGATCGTGCTGCCGTTTGCTGTCCGAAGTCGCAACGCAGGTCGCTGGTTGATTGGTTTGGCGGTGGCTGGTTGGCCGGGGGTGATCGGGAATGGTGGAGGTTTAGTTCTCAGTGGGGATCTTGTCGACGTGGTCGATGACCAGGAAGTTCACGGGGACTTTCTGCGATTCCAGCTTGAGGCCGAGCTGTTCTTGAAGCGCGGTGAAGAAGTCGGGGAGGCTGGAGTTGGAATCGTTGGCGGGGGCGTAGGAGAGTGTGAAGTCGTAGTTGCCGGTCAGGCCGGTCTTGTCGACCACGGGTTGGCCTGCGCGATGGGCGAGGACGCCGGCGATGTGTTCGGCGTTCATGTGTCCGACGTCGAGGCGATTTGAGAGTAACTGTGCCGAGGGCTTGCTGTTGTTTTTGCTGGGCTGGAGCTTGGGGCCGCCTTTGGCGACAATCAGCTCGAAGCCGGCTGTCATTTTGGTTTCGCGATGAAACACGAGATGGAAGCGCTGTTCCAGTAGGCGCTGCAGCATCGGCCGCATCTGTTCGAGGGTAAGCTGCTGGTCGCCCTCGACTTTGGCGGAGACGTGGTACTCCTGCGATTCCATCCAGCCAGGCATCGCGGAGATGTAGTCCGCGCTTTCGATGTTATACGCGAGCTGGATCAGGAAGGTAAGCGGCACGCCCCTCATCGTGAAGAGATTGGTAGGAAAGGAACTCAACGAAGACCGCGAAGGGTTTTCAGCGGCATGGGGATCGACTAGGTGGATGGAAACGGCTTCGAACTCGGGTTGCAGCGTCGCGGCCGATGGCGCAGCACTCTGCGCGAAGACGAACGGCATCACAGCGAAAAGGGCCAGCAGGGTTGCGCTGTAGATCGATCTCCGAATTGGGCCCGCGGGTTTCACAGGGGGAATTTTATACTGCGCTGAGTCAGCATGTGGATCGAACTGCCCGTGAAGTCGGGTTTTCGGCAAGTTCGGATCAGAGGGCAAAGCATGATGATGGGTTGCATGTCGTTGTAGAAGGCCAAAGTTTAAACATGTCAGCGCGTAAGTCGCTGTCCACATTACAGTTACGTTTGCTTTTTCCTGCATATCGTGGTAACATTGCTTCAGTCATTCCTACCACGCTTCGCTTGAAACCCATCATCCTGATGTGGGATTGACTCAGAACAGAGCCGACCGCCACGCATTTGCGGAAATCGCAAGAACTTTGTGGCGTTGCTCTTGTTCTCCGTTCACACAGCTGAATGGCGCACACGCCCGTAGAGCGCGGGTACTAGGTCCAACGTTGGATACCCCAAAAACTGAAGCACCAAAGCAGCGCAACTTCTTCGCGAAGGCGAAGCGCAAACAAGTTAAACTTCCTCTAGCAGCGATTGATTCGACAACACGGAAAGGCATCGGTACTACCGTGGCACGTCGAAGATTTCAAAGAGGAACCGTGTATCTCAACTCAACTAACACGCGATGGCTTGGCGAATATTCCGAATACGCGCTAGATGCTCATGGCGTCGAGCGGCGCAGAAAGGTTCGCATCGTTCTATCAACGTCCCGCAAGCCGGATGGAACGCCCGTGCGGAAAAGCGAAGCAAAGAATTTGCTTCAACCCTATCTGAACCGCGTCAACGAAAAATCAACCTTCCCATCGAGGGAGCGCAAGACTGCAACCTTTGAAGCCTTTGCAGAGATTTGGGAGCGAGATTATTTAGTGCTCTCGAAGCCATCTACACAATCCAGCGTGCGGACACACCTTCGATTGCTGAAGGCTGTGTTCGGCATAAAGGACATGCGAGCGATTGACGCCGGTGATGTTCAGCGGCTCATTGCGAAGCTCACCCGCGAAGGTAAAGAACCGAAGACGATACGGAATGTGTGGGGGACCATCCGCCTCATCTGGGATGCGGCCCTTGCTCAGAAGTACGTTGACGCGACCTTGCCGAAGCCAAAGCTCCCTAAGAACACGAAGAAAAAACCACGCTTCTTCACTCTTGAGGATGTGGCTCGCATCATCGTCTCTGGGGCAACGGAACAGCAAGCGTGCGTTTATTGGCTGTTTGCTGAGACCGGCATCCGAGCAGGGGAGCTTTCAGGGATGCGTATCCAGAACGTGGCGCTTGACCGGATTACCATCGAGCAGTCCGTGTGGGGCGGGGAAGACCAGGCCCCGAAGACGCAGAATGCCGTGCGAACGATTGCCATCTCTCCACAGCTTTCCGAATTGCTGTGGAAGCAGATTGGTCGTCAGAAAGCAGTCAACCAAACCCGGTTGTTCTCTGTGAGCACTGGTAGCCCGTTAGATATGGATGTGGAACGGAGCCGACGCCTTGCACCTATCCTCGAAACGTTGCAATTGCCAAAGGCCGGATACCATGCCTTTCGTCACTTCAACGTATCGATGATGGATGCGTTGCGCGTCCCTCTCAAAACGATCCAAGAACGCATCGGTCATGCACTCACTGGGAGCTTCACCCTGGACGTGTACGGTCACACGCTCGACTGGAAAGGAAACGAGGACGCAGCTAGAGGTCTGGGTGATGAACTTGAGAAGGCTGTTGCAGAAGTACAGAGCAAACAACATCACAGCTCCGTCGATTCCGCCCTCTTATCCACCCTCAAAGAGAAAACTTCCAAGCTGCGGGGCTTGGAAGTAATTGGAAATACGTAGGTTTTTTGGTTGCGGGGGTAGGATTTGAACCTACGACCTTTGGGTTATGAGCCCAACGAGCTACCGGGCTGCTCCACCCCGCTCTTTGATTATATGTCGCGGTGTGGTGAGGGTCAATCTTCCAGGATCTCTAGCGTACTTCCCGGGGTTTGTTGAGTGTTGTGCCGCCCTCTCGGGGCCGCGCGCATCTATATAGAAGATTGGACAGCCGCCAGACCGGAACTTTTCTCTTGAAACCACGTCTGTGATACTGTCGGTGTCCCACGGAGGTACTGTCTTAAAATCGCGGAGGAAAGCCAAGCAAGAACGCGTCGCGGTGTCTTCCGCGAGGCGCATGAGGAGTAGACGATGAACGTTCGAAGGTTTCATGGCGTAGGGATGGCATTTCTGGCAGCCGGTTTGATGTCGGGTGCGGTGGCAATCTCGGCACAAGGCAATCCGGGGCAGGGAAATTCGACGACGCTTCCGGATGCGCAGATTGAGTCGAATGTACTTAGAGCGTTAGCCAGCGCTCCGGAGCTGTCTTCACAAAATATCCAGACCTCCACGGTGTATGGGACGGTTACCTTAACGGGCAACGTCCATGATGAGGCTATGCGTACGAAGGCCGAAAATCTGGCGGCGCGGGCGCAGGGCGTCCAGAAGGTGGTGGATGAGTTGGTGCTCGGGGACACGCCGCCGGCTTCAGCAGGCGGCCAGGCGATGCAGGGGGATCAGAATGGCGCTCCTGCCAATGGTCAGCCGGACGGATCGCAGAACATGGTGCTGCAGTCGGATGGAACGTACGCCCCGGCTCAGGGACAGGCCGGCGCTCCTCCGCCGGGCCAGAACATGCAGAACGGCGCACCGCCGCCTGATGAACAGCAGATGCAGGGGCAGAGCGCACCACCTCCTGAGGGCAATGAAGGACAGCAGGGGCCTCCGGATGGGAGGCAGCCGATGGGTCAAACCTATGGTCCCCCGGCCAACGGTGCTCCCATTCCTGGCGGCCAGCAGGCGGGAATCCCAGTCACCGTTCCCCCGGGATCGATCTTGCGCATCCGCATTAACCGCGGCCTTGATTCCAACCATATCCAGGCGGGCGCTGTCTTTGATGGAACGGTCCTGACAGACATAGTGGCCGGCGGTCAGGTTGCGATCCCGCGCGGCGCGACGGTAAGCGGCCAAGTCGTTGGAGCTAAGAAGGCTGGCACGTTCAAGGGGCAAGGACAGCTCGCGTTACAAATCGACAGTCTCACGCTGGGCGGTCAGGTTTATCCGCTGCAGACGGAGGTCTGGGCTGCAACTGGCCAGGACAAATCAGGCTCGACCGTAGGAGCGACGGTCGGTACAAGTGCCTTTGGAGCCATTCTTGGCGGAATTGTCGGCGGCGGAGCAGGCGCAGCGATTGGCGCAGGGGCCGGCGCAGGAGTCGGTCTGGCTGGTTCGGCGGCGACGCCCCGCGGCCAGATCATCATCCCGCCAGAGTCGGTTCTGACCTTCCAGACTGCGGCTCCGGCAACGGTAAGAACAGTCTCCGAGAGGGAGATGCAGCGGCTTTCCTACCAGGCTGGCCCGCCGCAGGCCAATGGGCCGCCTCAAGTTCGGTACTACAGCCCGTATTATGGCTATTATTACGGTCCACCCCATTAAAGTCAGCAGTTTTTTGAACTAAGCGAAGAGGCTGCGGGGGGTTTCGCAGCCTCTTTGCTTTGAGCGCTGACCGATCTTCGGGCTAAACCAATCCTGCCGAGCACCTGCGCCTGATTTATACTTTGCCATGAGCCCCTGCGAGCAGGAGTGGTGCGTCTCGCATGAGATGGTGCCCCAGCCGTGCGCAAAAATCCCGGGCAGCGAGGTCTCCGTCGGAGATCCGCCTGAAGTGAAGGTCGTTAGCCAAGCATGATCCGCATTCTGCAGCAAGACAGCCGTATTACCAAGATTATTTTTGCGGTCATTATCGGCGCCGCCATCGTCACAATGGTCATCACCCTTGTACCCGGCATCTTCGATAACGGCGCCGCCAACGATGCCAGCGTCTTCGCAACCGTGCACACCCCGGGGGTGATCGGCCGCATCGCCGGGGAGACGACCTCCATCAAGACCGTCGAGGTGCAGCGTGCTGCCGAGCAACAGATGCAGCAGCAGCAACTGCCCGAGTTTTATCTGCAATTCATCATGCAGCGCGCCGGACAGGTCCAGGTGGAGCGCGCCGTCCTGAAGCATGAAGCCGACCGTCTCGGACTGCAGGTCTCCGACGACGATCTGCGGAGCTTTCTCCAGCACGGTCCTTACTCCCAATATCTGTTTCCCGGTGGCACATTCATAGGCCAGGATCAGTACGTCAACTTTGTTGAGTCGGCCTTCCGTCTGCCGGTGGCGCAGTTTGAGACCGAGGTAAAGTCGGACATCGAGCTGCAGCGGCTGCAGGCTCTGGTCACCGGCGGCGTCAGCGTAGCAGACAGCGCTGTTCGCGCCCAGTATCTGCAGACTGGAACCAAGGTGAAGTTTGACTACGCTGTCATCTCAGGGTCGGATATCAAGGCCAGCATCAATCCCTCGGATGCCGATCTGCAGGCCTTCTTCAAGGGCAATGCCAGGCTCTATGCGAACGCCATTCCCGAGACCCGCAAGATCGAGTTTTTCAGCTTTGAGACCTCGAATCTTCCCGGCGGAGCTCCGGCGGTCAGCGATGCGGATGCGCAGGCTTACTACCAATCGCATCTTGATCAATACAAGACGCCCGAACAGGTGAAGACACGTCACATTCTGATCACCGTCCCGAAGGGCGCCGATGCTAAAACGGACGCGGCAGCTAAGGCCAAGGCGGAAGACATTCTGAAACAGGTAAAGGCAGGCGGAAACTTCGCTGACCTGGCAAAGAAGAACTCCGACGATCCGGGCAGCAAGGATCAGGGTGGCGAGTTGCCTATGATCGCGACCAGCTCCCTCGACCCCGCTTACGCGCAGGCGGCGATGGCGCTCAATCCGGGCCAGACCTCTGGACTGGTCCGCTCTTCCTTCGGCTACCACATCATCCAGACGGAATCGAAGCAGGTGGCGGAAGTGAAGCCGTTTGCAGAGGTCAAGGCCTCGATCATTGAGCAGCTGCAGAGTCAGAAGTCGGCTGCCGCAGCACAGAACTACGCGACACAGCTCACTGCTGAGGCGCAGAAGAACGGTCTGGACAAGACGGCTGCCGCTCACAATCTGCACGTCATCACGACTGACTACGTCGCCAAAGACGCGATCATCCCTAGTCTGGCCGATTCCAGTGGCCTACTGGCCGCGGCATTCAACGCTCCCAAGGGTGCCGCTCCGCAGAGCGCCTCCAGCGGCGAGGGTTATGCGATCTTCCAGGTGCAGGACATCAAGGTCGCTCACGCTCCGGATTTTGCGAGCTACAAGTCCCATATTCTCGATAATTACCGTTCGCAAAAAACGCCTGAGCTGCTGAATGCGCAACTCATCAAGCTCTCCGATTTGGCCAAGAAATTGGGCGACCTGCACAAGGCGGCGGCCCAGATGAATCTCACCGTCAAGTCCAGCGACCTGGTTGGGCGCGATGCACAGATCACCGATATTGGCTCGCTCACCGGTGCAGCCTCCGTGGTGTTTACGATGCCGGTTGGCGGAATCTCCGGGCCGATTAATGAAGGCGTCAACGGAGCAGTCCTCCAACTCACTGATAAACAGGAGCCCAGCGCAGCCGACATCGCACAGCACTTCGATGAGACCAAGCAGGCCCTGCTCAATCAACAGCGCCAGGAAGCCTTCAGCATCTTCGTTGACTCGCTGATGAATCGGTACGAGAAGGCGGGAGCCATCATCTACAGCAAAAAGCCGGCGCAATCTCCGCTCGGCAACTAATTTGAACCCCAGTTCACCCTCGTCTAACCGACTCTTGCGCGGCAGTCTTGCGCAAGAGTCGGTTACTGTTGTTTTTGCCGGCATCCCGAGCCGTGCGATTGGACATCGTACGCAGCAGGGCCAATCGCCGCGGGGAATTGCTGTGGTACCTGGAAGGGTGGAAGATGAACGCTGAGCGCATCTCCGGCGTGCTGCTGCATGTCACCTCGTTGCCGTCGTTTGGCGGAGTGGGAGACTTCGGGCCGGCGGCTTATGGTTTCGTTGACTTCCTGGCCGCAGCCAAGCAGCGTCTCTGGCAGGTATTGCCGCTTAGTCCAACCGGCTATGGCAGCTCGCCCTACTCGGCGCTGTCAGCATTTGCTGGCAATCCGCTGCTCATCAGCCTGGAGTTTCTGGTGCGCGATGGGTGGCTGGGAGCGGACCGTCTGGAAAGCGTCGCGGGCGGATTGCCAGGACATCAGGGTCCCTGCGACTTTGGCACGGCCTTCGCAAAGAAGATTCCGCTGATCGAAGAGGCTGCGGCAAACTTCCTCGATCGCGCTTCACAAGAAGACCGTCTGCGCTTCCAACGCTTCTCCCAGGACAACCTCTCCTGGCTTACGGATTATGCGATCTACAACGTCCTTCGTCGGCGCTTCAACTACCTGAGCTGGAATGAGTGGCCGCCGGAGTATGCTGGCCGCCAACCCGATGCGATGACGCGCCTGATGACCGATAGCGGTCGCGAACTCGCTATCGAGCAGGTCGTGCAGTTCTTCTTCAACGAGCAGTGGGCTGCCCTGCGAGCACACTGCGCAGAGCGTAATATCCTCATCCTTGGGGATGTCGCGATCTTCGTCAGCTACGACAGCGCGGACGTGTGGACACATCCCGAGATCTTCGAGCTCGACGAGAGCCGCCATCCCATCCGTGTCTCTGGCGTGCCACCCGATTACTTCTCGGCAAGCGGGCAACGCTGGGGCAATCCGCTTTATAAGTGGTCGCTGTTGCAGGAAAACGGCTTCGACTGGTGGGTCGCCCGCATTCGGCGCGCGCTCACGCTGTACGACGAGGTGCGACTTGATCACTTCCGCGGTTTTGAGGCCTACTGGTCCATTCCTGCCGAAGAGCTGACGGCAGTGAATGGCCAGTGGATCAAGGCGCCGGGCCACGCGCTGTTCAACCGCCTCAAGGAGATCTTTGGGGAATTGCCATTTATCGCCGAGGATCTTGGCTTGATCACCAAGGAGGTCGACGAGCTCCGCGAGTATTTCGGCATGCCTGGCATGCGGATCCTGCAGTTCGGATTCGCGGATCGTGGGGGCCATCTCTATCTGCCCCACCGTTACGTTCCGAACACGGTTGTTTACACGGGCACGCATGACAACAACACTACCCTTGGCTGGTGGCGCGACGATGCCACAAAGTCCGAACGCGCTAATGTTCAAACATACCTCCATCGCATCGAGAACGACAACGACATCGTCTGGGCGATGATCAAGGCAGCAGCAGGCTCGGTCGCCACCATCTGCATCTTCCCGTTGCAGGATCTCCTGCATCTCGGCAGCGAAGCACGCATGAACCGTCCGGCAGCCGCGGTAGGGAATTGGACCTGGCGATTCAGCCTGGATGCGCTGCAACCCGATCTGGCCGCGCAGATGGCTGCGATCATGGAGATGACAGACCGTGACGGCTACCAGGCGCCCACAGAGGGGCTAGCTGCAGGTGGACCAACCGACGAAGCTTCGCTGCGGGTTCGCGAGGGTTCACAAACCTGAGCCAAAGCGATCTTTCTGCAAGCTAATTTCTTGTTCAACCGCAACCGGGTAAACTAGTAAAAACGAGGAGACTTCCGTGCCACTTTCCGGTGAAGCTATTCGCACCATGAATTACGTTGATGACATCTCGGTCACCCTGCGCCGCATCCTGTCAGTGCTTCCCGCGCTGACCCCTGAGGAACGCGAACGCATCGCCGATCACATTCGCCACGCCGAACCCAGCTACGAATCTGTCATTACGGCGGTCTCCGCCAAGTAGGTTGAGTTGTTTCACTTCAGGCACACACCCTAGTGGGCGCTGAGTGGCTCAGGCTTGTATGCCTTTTCAATCAGCGCGCGTGCCTCATTGACGGCGCCCTGCGTGTTGTCCTTCGTCTGAATCGCTAGACGGTATTCATTGACGGCACGCTCGCGCTGGCCAGCGATGTCGTAGATCTTTCCCAGGCTCACGTGGCTCCAGACTTCCGTCCACTTCGGATCGTTGTTGCCGCGGAGGCAATCACGAAAGCTATTGGCGGCCGCCTGATAGTTTTGCTGTGTCATATAAACTTCCGCCAGCCGGTAGTTTGCCAGCGAGCTTCCGCGATCCACCGCCAATGCCTTCTGGTAGGCGGCAATCGCGCCGTTTTGATCGCCCTGCGCCAGCGCCTGCTGGCCAAGCAGAATGTTGGTCCGTACTGTAAGCGCCGGTGTACTCTTCAGCAGCCAGTTGTCCGGATCCACGATGATCTTGGTCGGCCGGCCAAAAGTCTCAATCGAGTATTGCGCCGCGTTTCCTGCCACATCCACTCGCCGATCCACCGTCTTGCCCTCGGTCTCGATGCGTAGCCCCACCGGCATTGAAAACAGATCCAGATCCTGAGACACCGACCCCACCGTGCGAAATCCTTTATCACCTCCGAGCCGAAAGACGCTGTAGCTGTCGGTGTATTCGGGCGCTCCCGTACCATCCAGCCACTGCGAAAAGAATGCCGTCAGCGGCAACCTTGAAATATTCTCGGCCAGCATCTTCAAATCGCTTGTACTCACGCCCTTATCCGCATACTGCTTCACCAGTGCCTGCAAAAACTGCTGGAAGACCGCATCCCCCATCTCCCAGCGCAACATGTGAAACACCATTGCGCCCTTCTCTAAGGTCATCGACTGGAACTGCGGCGAGAAAGGATCGACGCGTCCCAGCGACGTCAGCGGTTCGGTATCGTACGCCAGCGCACCCGCCTCCACGTCCGCGATAGCACTCTCGAATGCCGCATTGCCGCTGGTTTCCTGCACATACATTAGCTCCGCGTAGCGGCTCATGCCATTCGTAATCCACGCGTCACCCAGCGTCGCGGGCGACACCTGCGATCCCCACCACTGATGCGCCACGGTGTTTGCCAGCAAACGCGCGCTGCTATGGCTCGGCTTGATCGCAATCACTCCTGGCGCCCAGGCGGCTGAGACGGAATCCTCTGGCAGCTCCACCACGTCCAGCCGATCTGTCTCCGCGTCACCAAACTCACCGCTCATCGACGCGAACGCCTGCGCAACTGTCGTCGCAAACCCTTCGCCCCGGGTCTGGTTCTCCTGTGTCAAATACACACGAACATTCGCCGCTCCCGGTGCACTGATGGCCGGCAGAAACTTTCCCACAATTAAACTTCCTGGCAATCCCGGCTTGTTCCAGTTGAAGTCGAACTGGGTTCGTCCCCCGCCAAGGTCGTGGCCGCCGCTGGGAACCCCGCCGCTGCCTACTACGATCTCGTCCGACGGGACCGTTACATGAATCTCCGCCGTGAAACGATCTGTGAACTGCCCTGGCATCGCGATAGGGAACCATCGCCCCGGGTACAGCAGCGCACTCACTGGGCCGTGCACTTGCGCAAAATTAATCCCATGTGCAGGACTTGTTGCGAGCGTTGGCACGCCGGCATAGGTGAAGATCCAGGTCGCGCTGCTGCCCTTGCTCACGACGATCGCGGGCGTCACGCTCACCGTCGAGTCCGAAGCATCGCGCACGCATGTCAGATTCGTACCCACACCATCGCGTACGCTTTCCACCTGCAACGCGTTGTTCAACCCAAATACGGCGGCATCCAGATCCTCTAGCGCGGTAAACGTAACCGCAGCCGTTGCACTCAATCTTCCCGTCGCGGGACTAAGATCAACGTGGATCACGTATCCCGTCACATCAATCTGCGGTCGCAGCGGAACTATCGCCCGCGCGTTCGTCACGGTTCCGGGCGCAAACGCCAAAGCCACAGCCAACAGGCACGTCATCGTCCTGGCAGACTTCAAGCTACGCATGGTGCACCGTCGATAGCAAAC
This sequence comes from Granulicella sp. L46, assembly GCF_009765785.1. Classification (GTDB taxonomy): domain Bacteria; phylum Acidobacteriota; class Terriglobia; order Terriglobales; family Acidobacteriaceae; genus Granulicella. The sequence continues at coordinate 1,594,611 of NZ_LMUT01000012.1, read as the reverse complement.
GAACCACCGCGTCCGCCACCCGTGCAATCGGCGACGCATTCGCAGTTTCTTCTGCTCCCTCCTCGGGAACCAACCTCCGCCGCACCTCGCTCAGCCCGCAAATCTGACGCTCCCGCTCTGGCCCATCAATCAACAGGGGCGTAAGCGCCGATGCAACGTTCGCAGCCGTAAAGTCTCCCTGCAGCAGTTCGGGGATCAATCGTTGTTGGGCAATCAAATTTACCATCGACACCGGTAAATTTCCGTGGAGGTCCGGTTTTGCGTTGAGCTCTTCCGGATACTCCACCAATTTCTTGGCCAGCGCAAACGTTAACGCCGAAACGCGATACACCACTACGAAGGGATTGCCCACAATCGCTGCCAACACCGTTGCCGTGCCGCTCGCAACCACCGACGCGCGTGCATGAAACAAAGCCTCGGCTGCATTAGGTACTAGCGTCAGCCGCAGCGTGGATGCCTCCGGTCCAAAATACTTCAGGTGCTCCGCATTCAACTCCCCAATATATTTTTGCAGCGCCACGGTATTGATCGTCGACGCCACCGGCAGGAGAAACTCGTATCGCGTATGCGCCGCCGGATTGCTCGGCTGCCGCGTCGTGTCGCCATCAAACGTGGTATATGCCGCGGAACTGCTGATTAGATCACTCATCGCGAGCTCATGCAGCGCTGGTAAATTAGCGCGGATCTCCTTCCATCGACTCCCCGGCAGCAGCGCAATCCACGTCTTCTCCGGATCGAGGCGAAACTGCTCAGCATAATCCATGCGCGACATGGTCATGACCGCGCTCCCCGACAGCGGATGCCCAACGAACTCCGCATCCACGCCGCGTTGCCGATAGAAAATTTCTTCGAATGGAAAGATCACCAGCATCTTGTCGACGCGCTGCTGTACCCAGCGCAGGCGGCGGCGTTTCCATGCCCATAGTTGCGGGCTCACAAACCAAACCACCGGAACGCCTGCTCGCCGCAGATGTTTGGCCAGTCGAAAATTTACATCCGGAAAATCAATCAGCACGGCAATGTCTGGGCGATCGCGCCGAATGCTGCCAACCAACCTGCGATAGCTCGCGTATATGTGAGGGATATGGCGCAGGATTTCGGTCAGTCCCATGACGGCAACGTCCTCGGCCTTGACGACGCGCAGCTGCCCTGCCGCCTCCATCTGGCTGCCGCCGAGACCTGTGAAGCTGGCCTGAGGCAGTCGTTCGCGCATGGCGGCGATCAGCACCGCGCCGTACGCGTCACCCGACGCCTCGCCGGCGGAGATGAAAATTCGCGGGTTGGGCTTCGTACCGATGTACCAAGTCTATCTCCGCATTTAGGATGTGGTCATCGGAGGTCGCATCATGGCAAATCGGGTCCGAACCTTTCGCGCACCCCTCGAGCAGGGAAGCCTCGCTCTCGGCTGGATCATTGCGCGCGTCCCGTTTGATCCCGCCGAGGTCTGGCCGAAGATGATTCGCCTGCGAGTTCGCGGCGAAATCAATGGCTTCGCCTTCCGTACCTCGCTATTTCCGGACCCTCGCAGCGGCTTTTATCTGCTAGTCAATCGCACGATGCAGAAGGCCGCCGCCGCCCACCTGGGCGATACCGCCGACTTCCGGCTCGAACCCGATCTCGACGCCCGCGCTGCCGAGCTTCCCGATGAGCTCGCTGTCCTGCTTGACGACGAACCTGGCCTTCGCCCTTGGTACGACTCGCTCACCGAGTACACCCGTCGCGAGATCGGTAAGTGGATCACCAGCGTCAAAACCGATGCATCGCGCATGAAGCGCGCCGAACAGATGGCCGAACGTCTGCTCGCCACCATGGAAGCTGAAGTCGAGTTGCCACCCCTCATCGCCTCCGCGTTCCGGCGCAACCCAAAGGCTCGCGCTGCCTGGGAGAAGCAAACGCCGTTGCAGCGCCGCCATCAACTGATGGCCGTCTTCTACTATCAAACACCCGAGGCCCGTGAACGACGTGTCGAAAAGGTCATTACCACGCTGCTCGAGAACCAAAACAAGCGCCGCTCCTAAGCGGATATCGCCGTCGCAGTATCCGCGTCCAACTCCTGGTCCTTATACTGCAGCTGGTAGAGCTTGAAGTAGAGTCCATGCATGGCCAGCAGTTCCTGGTGGGTCCCCTGCTCGCGCAGCTTGCCCTTGTGCATCACCAGGATCGTGTCCGCGCGCTGAATTGTGGACAGCCGATGCGCGATCAGCACAGACGTTCGTCCCGTGATCATTCGCTCCAGCGCCAGCCGCACGCGGAACTCCGTTTCCGTGTCCACCGAACTGGTCGCTTCATCAAGAATCAAGATCCCTGGCCGATGCGCCAGTGCGCGCGCAAAGCTGATGAGTTGCTTCTGCCCTGTCGAAAGCGTAGATCCCCGCTCCAGGACCGGCTCCGCAAAACCCTGTGGCAGCGTCCGAATGAAGTCCGCGACATTGACTTCTTCGGCGGCATGCGCGACCTCGTCTTCCGTAATCCAGTTGGATCCCAGCCGAATATTCTGTGAAATCGTTCCCGAGAACAGGAACGGGTCCTGCAACACCACGCCGAACCGCCGCCGAAGATTACGCAGATCCTGCTCGCGAACATCCACGCCGTCGACCAGCACAGCCCCGCGCTGCACGTCGTAGAACCGCATCATCAGCGCCGTAATCGTGGTCTTGCCCGCGCCTGTGTGGCCGACGATGGCAGCGGTTGCGTCGGGCTCAACCGTAAAACTCACGCCGCGCAGGATCCATTCAATATCGCTACATCGGCCGAGCTCATCATCGTTGATCGTCTGCACACGTTCGCGTTGTTCCGGCGTAAGGATTTGATAGGTGAACCAGACATTGCGAAACTCGATGCGCCCACTGCCATCACCCTGGACCGGATGAGCGCTGCTCTTGATCTCTGTGTCTATGTCGAGAAGCTTGAAAATTCTCTCCGACGCGGCCATTGCCGCCTGCAAAATGTTGTACTTGTCGCTGAGGTCCTGGATCGGCCGAAAGAACCGCTGCGCATATTGAATGAACGCAATCAGAATGCCTAGCGTTACCACCGGATGCAGGAAGCCGGCATGCGCAGCCAACGCAGGGTTTGCATGGAGCACGGCAATGCCGCCACGCCAGATCACCAGCGCTATGGCAATCGAGCTTAGGAATTCGACGACGGGATAGTACAGCGCGTAAGCGAAGATCGCGTCAGACCACGCCCTCTTATTTTCATCGTTGACGGCCGAGAAATCATTGAACGCCCGGTGCTCGCGATTGAACAATTGCACCACGCTCATGCCGGACACATACTCCTGCGTGAACGAGTTGATTTTCGCCGTCGCAGCACGCTGTCGCCGATAGCTATCCCGCACGTGGCGTCGAAACAGATGCGTCGCGTAAAGGATGAGTGGGATCACCGAGAGCGTGAGCAGGGCCAGCAGCCAACTCATCTTCACCATGACGGCGACGATGAAGGCCAGTACAAAGACATCCTCAAAGATCGCCAGCACGCCCGACGTAAACATGTCATTGAGGGCGTCGACGTCCGAGGTCAGGCGAGTCACCAGGCGGCCTACCGGATTCCGATCGAAGAACCCGACGTGCATTTGCTGAATGTGCCGAAAGATCTGCCGGCGCAGATCGAACATGATCTTCTGTCCTGTCCATTGCATCATGTAAGTCTGAACAAATTCCAGACCGAAGATTAGTCCTAGTGAGGCAAGGTACAGGATGGCAATCTCTGTGACGCCACGAACCGGGCTGGAGCTAAGCTTCGACGCCAGCCAATAATGCTTCCCATGCGTGGGCGCAAAGTACGTGTCCACTGCAACGAATAAGAAGTACGGCCCCAGGACGTCACTAGCGGCCTTCAGCACAATTGCGACTGCCGAGACAGCAACTTGCAGCTTGTAAGGGGCGAGATAACGCACCAGCCGCCGCATAAGCCGCCCGTCGTACGCCTTGCCGACAACGTCGTCGTCCGCGGTCTTGCGAGAGTCGTCCGACTTGATCGGTTGGGGCTGGGCTGCAGCGGTCCTCTTTTGTTCGTCTGCCATCCCCTCTATTTTAGAAGCATTGCCCTCCGCGCAGCCGGTCGAATCAGCGTCGCCGCATGAAACAATGAAGATATGGGTTTGGATGAATCGAAACGACCGTCTCCGGCATCCGCACTAGGCGTCTACGTCTCCGTACCCTTCTGCCGCGCCAAGTGCAGCTTCTGCAACTTTGCGTCTGGCGTTTCCTCGCCGGGTACCATCGAAGCCTATGTCACAAAGTTGTGCCATGAGATTGCGGCCGTCCCCATCACCGCCGCGCATCTGCAGGCGGATCTTCCTCTTACGGTAGATACCCTCTACCTCGGCGGCGGAACTCCTAGCCTGCTCGAGCCAGCGCAGCTTCGCCGCATCTTCACCGCGCTACGCCAAACCTTTCAGATCACGCCGGGTGCCGAAATCACTCTCGAAGCCGCACCAGGTCAAATCGCCGACGTCCTCCTCACCGAAGCTCAAGATCAGGGAGTGAACCGCATCAGCCTTGGCGTGCAGTCGTTTGTCGATCGCGAGAGTGCCGCAGTCGGCCGAAGCCACACCGAGCGCGACTGCACCCGCGAAATCTTTCGGCTGCAGGCAGCGGGTGTAGCCGATGTGGGCGCCGACCTGATCGCCGGACTCCCCTACCAAACATCTGCTAGTTGGCAGCACTCGCTCGATGTTGCAACCAGCATTGGCCTGACTCACCTCAGCGTCTACATGCTTGAGATCGACGAGGATTCACGTCTCGGACGCGAGGTCATGGCCGGCGGTCAACGCTTTCACGCCCATGGCGTTCCCGCAGATGAAGCCTCTGCCGAGTTTTATGAGATGGCCTGCGCGTGGCTCCCGCAACACGCTTTTCCGCAGTATGAGATCTCGAACTTCGCACCCCCTTCTCACCGGTCCCGCCACAATCGTAAATACTGGCAACGCGATCCTTACATCGGGTTCGGTCTCGACGCCCATTCGATGCTCCTGCGTCCCCACGGCGCTGTCCGCTTCGCCAATCCCGAAGAGCTCGCGTACTACGGCGCTGAAGCCATCCCCTCTGCTCCGATCGACATCTTCCAACGCGAGACCTTTGAGGAGACGATCTTTCTTGGTCTCCGAATGAACGAAGGCCTTAGCGTATCGCGATTACGCGAGCAGTCTCCCCGCGAGCTGTTTGCGTCTACCGAAGAGGCTGCACGCGAGCTGATTCGCGAAGGTCTTATGATCGAACAGGAGGACCGCTGGCAGCTAACACTTCGCGGCCGCCTGCTCTCGAATGATGTATTCACAAATCTATTGATGGGTGTCGCGGTCTAAACGCCCAGGAGGAAATGTTGGCAGTCTCATCGAACGTGATTGATCTTCGCAGCGACACCGTTACCCGTCCCACCCCCGCGATGCGTGCGGCCATGGCTGCTGCCGAAGTTGGCGATGATGTGTATGGCGAAGACCCCACCGTCAACCGCCTGGAAACACGCGCCGCCGAGATCTTCGGTCGCGAGGCCGCCATCTTCGTTCCCACCGGAACCATGGGCAACCAGATCGCCATACGCCTCCATACGCAACACGGCCAAGAGGTCATCTGCGAAGCTCGCTCGCATATTCTCGACTGGGAGATGGCGATGATGTCGGCGTTCTCTGGCTGCTTGCCGCGCACAATTGCCGGCGAGCGCGGTGTTCTCCCCTGGGCGCAGATCCGCGCAGCCATCTCGCCGAAAATATACTACCGCGCAGCCACTGGTCTTATCAGCCTTGAGAACACGCACAACATGGCCGGCGGCACCGTGACGCCGCTCCCAATCTACGAAGAGATCTGGCAGGGGGCTGTAGAGGCTGGTCTGCCCACCCATCTCGACGGAGCCCGCGTCTTCAACGCCGCCGTGGCCCTCGGAATCAGCGTCGCCGATCTGACGCGCGGTTTTGACACCGTCAACTTTTGCCTCTCCAAAGGTCTCGGCGCACCCGTAGGCTCCATCCTGGTCGCCTCACGCGCATCGATCGATCGCGCGCGCATTTATCGCAAGGCGCTCGGTGGCGGCATGCGCCAGGCCGGCATTCTCGCCGCGGCCGGCTTGATCGCACTTGAGGAGGGCCCATTGCGTCTGCACGAAGATCATGCCAATGCACGCCTGCTTGCGGATGCTATTGCGACCTGCGAGGGCGCCGACATTGATCTCCCGTCGGTGCAGACCAACATCGTCTTCTTCACGTTGAAGAATGGCGGAGATGCGCCTGCCCTGGTCGCGGCGCTGAAGAGCGAAGGCATTCTGTGCAGTGCGATTGGCCCGCACGCAGTTCGCCTGGTCACTCACTCCGACGTTAGCCGAGAGCAATGTGAACGCTGCGCCGCTACACTTGTTCATTTGCTCAAGAAGTAATTTGTTACTTGTCCGCGATATCAAGCGAGCCGTTGCTGGGCCAGTAAAGCAGTCGCGGCAATAGCGGATAGAACAGTCCGAGTTGGATCGGCAGGTTGCCATCCGGCAGCGAACGGCGCAGCGCAGCGTAAGCCTCAAGCTGTGCTTTGTACTTGGCAATTTCGATCGCTTCAAATTCTTCGTCAGAGCGCGGACCTTGAAGTGTCGTCTTGAAGTCGACGATCCATATGTGGCTTTCTCCTGGCAGCAAAGGCTGAGCACCCGCGAGAAACGTGCGATCGACGCGCAGCCCGCTGGCGCCAGGCGATGCCACGTTCAGCGCCTGTTCGCTGGCGGCAAAGGTTCCTGGCGACAAAATCCATCGGCCCACCGGGTCGCCCAGCGTCAATGCCAGTGCCCGTTGTGCTCGGACAGCTTCACGCGCGACGAGCGGCGGGGGCAGCCCCTCACCGCGCAGGCTTGCCGCGAGCCTGGACTCCCACGACGGGAGTTCCTCAAGCAACTCGTCGCACGTCGCGTTACGCTCTAATCGCGCAGCCAGCGACTGCAGATAGCGATGCACCACGTTGCCAAATGCACGGACTGCAAACGAACCCTCCGGCCGATCAAACGCAATTGTCTGGCGCACCGCCGATGCAGCTGGATACGGTAGCCGTCGATCCTTCGCCTCGCGAAAGCGTGCAGTTGGATCGAAGCTGAGAGGAAGCCTTTCAACCGTCGGGACCGTCGCCTTGGCGAGTTCACCTTCGACGAGGTCCGCCGCGGCTGCCAGAGCGAAATCTTCGTCAACATCCTCGCTCAGGGAAGCGGTCAATTGTTGCTCGATCGGCGAGGTTACCGCGGTGAGGAACTCCTCAAAATGCGATGCCGCAGCCGGCCAGCACGCACGCAACAGGCTGTCGTACCGGGGCTGCACAAGTTCTCCCCTGGTGCTGAGACTTGCGGCGCCAAAGAGATGTAGCTCTTCACGCGCGCGTGTGGCCGCGACGTAAAAAACGCGCTTATTCTCCGCAGCATCACGTTTCGCACGGATGCCGGTAAGCCAACTGCTCAGCCGATCCTTCTGTGTGCCCTTCTGCCCGATGGGCGCCAGCACGACGCTCGCAGACACGTCCCTGCCCGATGTGCCATCGAACTCCAGCCAGTTGAGCAGTACACTGTGCGATTGTCCTCCGCCGCGCTCCAGTCCCGGCACCAGCACAAGGTCCCACTCGAGGCCCTTGGCCTTATGAATGGTCAGCAACTCGACCGGCAATCTTCCGTCAACGATAGAGCCCGACGCCGGCTCTGCATACAGCTTGTTCAGGCGGCGCTTGAGCACGGCCAGGTCGACGCGATCCGCTCCTGTCTCCACCTCGCGCAGCACCTGCAAGTAGCGCTGCACATTGTTCCGGCGATCGGCGGATAATGCCACGTCGCCACCCAGCGAACGCCATGTGCGTTCGACATGAGTAGCAAGCGAGGTGCGGCCGAGAGTTTCAACGGCTGTCTCGAGCAATGGCCACGCACGATCAAGAAGCCGCTGCCCCTGTTCGCTGACAAACCGCCGTCGCTCTTGGACAAGATGTGCAATGGTCGCGCCCTGATCGGCATCTTCGCCTTCACCGGTAAGCGCTAGAAGATCCGCCAGCCCGAGCCCGCACCAGGGCGCATGCAGCACCGCGAGCCACGCTATGCGATCTGACGGATGCAGCAATGCCCGAGTGAGCGCGAACGCGTCGAGCACTTCCGGCAGCTGATCCAACGGATCCAGATCGATGGCGCGATAGGGGATCGGCCCATCTCCATAATCCTTCTTAAACTCTTCAATCACTGCCGAGAGATGGCTCTTCGCCCGCCCAAGAACCGCGATGCGCCACGGCTTGAGTTGCGAAGGTGCATTTCGTCCGAATGGCAGCGGGATGGCCAGCCGCTCTTCTATGATGCGGCGAATGCTGCGAGCCTCCCGCGCTACATGATCACTGCGCGAACCTCCTTTTGCGAGTACCGCCGGATGCCAGCGTACGCCAGTATCGCTGGTGTGGTCGCGCACCGCAGCGGCTTCCACAAACGGGACGTCGATGCCTTCGCTTCCCAACAGCCGCTGATCATCGGGTCGGGGAAAAAGCACATCGAAGATCGCATTGAAGTTTGCAACCAGCACCGGCTGGGAACGAAAGTTCGACGTCAATTGCAGAGACTCCAATTCGATCTCGCCCAGCAGCTGATCTTTCATGGTGCGTAGGAAGCGCTCAACGCGCGCCTGGCGGAACAAGTAAATCGATTGCTTGGGATCGCCGACAAGGAATAACGTCTGTGTGCGTCCGTCCCAGGAACGCGTGAGGAGATCGAGAAGCTCATACTGACCAGACGAAGTATCCTGCATTTCGTCCACCAGCAAGTGGCGCAGCGTTCCGCCGGCTGAAAGCGCGAAATCGCTGGAACCTTCGTCCGAATGAAGCGCCTCGCGCGCGGAAAGCGCAACCTCGGTGAAGTCACATTCACCGCGCTCAGCGAAGAGCAGTCGCAGTTCCGCGAGCGTATGCCGTAACACCCGAAAGAGCGCCTTGGCAACCTCCCACTGGTCGTTCGGGTATTTCGCCGGCGGCAGTGCGAGCACACCGGCCAACGCTTCGCGAAGCTCGTCACTTTGAATTCTCTGGACCAGATCCTTAAGCCGAGCTGTATCAGGCTTCGGAATCTCAAACTTCATGTCTGTCCGCCAATGCCGTTTGCGCCAATCTCCATCGGTCTTCAACACCAGCCAGATCAGGGCGACCCAATGATCCAGATGCTCAGCAACCGCCTCTGGAGGATCGTGCCTGCCTGCGCACAGAGCAATTGGCGAGGGATTCTCATCGATTCCAGGCTCGATACCAAGCTGCGAAGCTAGGGACGTCAGTTCCTGCAGAACATCTGCAGGCAATGCCCGTAGCGCGCGTGAAAGGCCAGCACACACAATGCTTTCCAGCGATCGCTCGAGCTTCACGCGCACCTCGCGATCAAGCTCTGCATCATCGGTTGCACTGGGCGCTAGGGGCACCAGCTCGCCCCATTGCTCACGAGTTCTCAGCATGTCTGCCAGCAGCGTTTCGCAGTCAGCGAGGTTGCCATCGCGATGCAGCAGCACGGTACAAAGCGCCGCATGCAAGGCGGCATCTTCACCACCAAGCTGTAGAAGTGTTCGTCGCGCCGCCAGCCGATACAGCGGCTCGGCGTCTTCGATTGGCTGTCGCGGCCCACCTGCTCCTGATAGCAGTGGCAGCGAGTTCGCAATCTCAGCGCACACCGAGTCGATCGAGCGAATGTTCAATCGACTCGGCCTCTCCAGCAATCCCCAGCCAAGTTTTGCGCTGCGCTCAATGGCAGCCTTCGCCAGCCCCCAGGTCTCTTGCTCAAAGCTCGAAGAGTCTTGCTTGAGCGCCCCTTGCTTTGCCTGCTGCAATTGCTCCAGCACACGCTCGCGCAGCTCGGAGGTCGCCTTGTTGGTAAATGTGATGGCGAGCACTTCTTCCGGCTGCTCGACCGTGTCGGTTCCAAGCAGCTTCAGATAGCGCTGCACCAGAAGTCCGGTCTTCCCTGATCCGGCAGGCGCTTCGACGATGCACGAAGCCCTCGTATCAAGCGCTGCCGCTCGCGCCTCCGCATCATTGGTTGTGGAAGGGAAGCGTAGTAGATTACTCAACAGCGTCCTCCGCCTCTTCACTGTTCTCTTCGGCGAATTCTCCAAGAGATGAAGGATCAATACGGCAGAGGAGCCGCTGCGCACATCGAGTGCAGTTGATTTCGAAACTCTTCGGATGCACCTCCGCCTTTCCTGCTGCGAAGTCTCCGGCGAGCTGCGTTAGCACTTGTCGCCACTCCTCTGCCAGCGAAGCAAGGTCCCGGATATTTGTCTTCGACCGCGAGGGCGGCAGAATGCCTTCCTCCGCCTGATACCCGTGCCATTTCATATCGCGTCCAGCGCGCACCTTTGCAAAGGCCACGCCTTTCAGTTCGTCGCCTTCGGCAAGCAGCGTATAAAGCGGAAGCTGGGGATCATCGGGCCGCGGCCCCGACCACTGCTTCGGATCGACATCTGCGCCCGTCTTGTAGTCGACGAAAAAGAGGCCATCCGCTACAGTGTCGACACGGTCCACGCGCACCTCCAGTGTGAGTGGTCCTACCGTCACGAGCTCTTTGCGCTCAACATCGGAAACGGCGAACGGCCCTCTGCGCAACTCCTGCTCCAGCCACTGTTGCAACACCGTGCGCAGTCGATGCTTCTGCAGCCATAGATACGCGCGGTCCCATCCGTCGTGCAGCTGCAGCCGGCTGGGCAGTGCGAAGTCGATTGCGCGCATCAGGATTTCGTCGCGGTCCGTCGAGCTCATCAAGCGGAGCCTGTCTTGTGTCTTCGTTTCGCGCCAGAAATATTGAAGAACGCGATGCAGCAGGCTTCCGCTCTCTCCTGCGTCCAGGCCCATCGTGCCGATTTTGGGTTCGGTGGCCCGCAGGCGCAGCTCGGCAAAGGCCAGGAACCCGCATGCCGCCTGCAGCTTGAGCACGGAGGCTCCGCCCCCTACCTCGTATGATGGCAGCGGAGGAAGCACGCCATCATCTGCCACGATCTCGCTGTCGACTTGGTGGAAAGGTTGCGCGTAGAGGTTCAACTCCGCTGAGTTAATGGATTCGATACGAAGTTCGCCCAGGATCGGTGACGGCCGTAATTTTCCATTGTCATCCTCCGCCGCATGACAGAACAGCACCTCACTCGACGAACGCAACAGGTTCTCCGTAAGCATGCGACTGCTTGATACAGCGAGAGCAGGATCACTGCCTGGCATTTTCAAAGCTCGTTGCAGCGTCCACGGAAGCAGGGGATGCACTTTCTCCGGTGCCGGCCAATTCTGGTCTGTGACATGCAAGAACAGAACAGCATCGAAGATCGACCCCTCCGCCTCTGCAACGCTCATTACCTGCACAGTCGCATCGAGCGACGGCGCTGTGAACACGCTCTTCTGCGCCTGCAACTCAAGTGCCTGCAACGCGCTTGCAAACGCAACGCGGCGTCCGCTAAAGTCCAGCGTCGAAACGAGGTCTAATAGACTCTCCCACGCGCGCGTCGCCTCAAACTCCGATGCGGTGAGTCCACGACTTCCAGGCCAGTTTGCAGCCAGCAGAACGCCGCGCACAAACTCCATCCACTCAGCGAAGCCGCGCGGCCGTTTGAGATCGCCGCTCTTCTTCACGAACTCATGAACCCGATTCAGCCAAGACAAAACAATCGCTGGGCCGTTGCGATCTCGTTCATAGGTGTGAACCAACGCCATCAGGCCGGCGATATCCATCTCGGACCGCAACAGGAGCATTCGCCGCAGCCGGTTCACATCGAATCTCGCTGCCACGTCCCGAGCGCCCGGATCCGTCGCAATCTGTCCGAGATATGGGGAGAGCAGCAGCGAACTCACACTCTCGAGCGGCAGCGGGCCCTGCGTCCATCGCACCAGCTCCAGGGCATCCACAACAATGGCGAGTGACGATAGTGGAGCGCCACCGGAGAACTCCCACGGCGTGGACGACAGATCCGCGTCGATCGATTGCAACTCTGGGGCCAGCACTTCGCGGAGCACTCCCTCAAGCTGCTCTCGCTCCTCCGCAAGATTCGGAACCAACACCGCAACGCGGGCAGGTGGCTCTCCCGTTCGGCGCGTGTCAAGGAACTCTCGAACCCATTGTGCCGCAAGCAGGCGTTCCTCGGCCTCGGTCGGCACAAGCACCGACGCGACCAGTCGATTCTCATTCCCCGTCGACTCGAGCGTTCGGTGCTGAACTGCAGTTCCGCGTCCCCGAAGCTCTGTTAGCAATGCCTGCTGGCTCGGCATAATCTGCCCAAAGCCCACAAGATCAAACGACGCCGGCGCAGCTAGCCCGCCACCTCGCACATGCTCCAGCAGCGCGGCATTCAGTTGGCTCGCAGAAACGTAGTTGCGCTCCGCACATTGTCGGGCGAAACTCTCGGACCATGCGGCAAAGATACGGCTATCATGCGATGATGCGAACTCTCGCAACTTGCTGGTAGCGTCGTAATCACTTGCAAGTTGCCATGCCGATTGCGCAAGGTCCGCCAGTGAATCCACGGAGCCAATGGAACGTTGGCTTGCATCGTCCGCAATGATCTTGCGCCACAGGGTATGCTCCTGCGCGGCATTCAGCAGGAGGCGTCCTTCCTTGCCTCCGACGATCAGCTCACTCCACAGCGAGTTCGTCCACTGCGACCAGCTCAGCGCCTTGGCGGGCTCCCACGCGGGTAGCCCACGCGATCGCTGTCGAGAATCGAAAGCAGCTCGCATGTCACGGGCCGCGCGCGCATTCGGCAGCAACAGAAGCGCGCCTTGATTCAATGCGTCGAGAAGCTCGGAAAGGGTCGCAGAAGACATCGTCTACCGTTATACCCAATCTTCTCCAAAACTTCGCCTTCTGGAAATGCTATCCGTTAGGCAATTCAGCATCTGAGCCGTCATGCCTGAAGCTAAGTATCAATAAAATCAACGCCAGCCCGAGCGGAACGGCCATCGCGACCCGTAGCGAGCCGCTTTCGGTGGAAACGAATCCCATCAGCCAAGGAAACAGCGCAGCGCCCAGTCCCGACACCGCAAGGATGAATCCCGCCTCGCGCGCGGTCGGGCGTCGCTTCATCAGTAGAGCAAACGTTGTCGGGAAAAATGGAGCCAGGCTTAGCCCCAATAGCACGCAATAGAGCGACAGCAGAGGTCCATGCCGCGTCGTGACCAGTGCCGCAATCAGCAGCGCCGAAAGCGCTAACCCAATCCTCTGCAATGTCGCCTCACGCACTACTCGTAGTGCTGCTGACGACAGCGCCCGTCCCGCTGTCAGCGCCGACCACAACAGCACAATCGCCGACTGGCCGCCCAGCAGCCGCACATCGGAAAAGCGCAACGTATACGTTGTCAGCCAACCTGTCATGCAGGTCTCAAGGCCGCCATACAGAAACAGCAGTAGGGCGAAGCGCGTGAGTATCGGCATTGGCAATGGAGGAGCGGCCACTGCTGAGGACTCCGCCGTTGCCGCCGCTTTCTGCGAGGGATTCAGAAGCCCTCCCAGCCCTGTCATCAGGAATAGTCCGGCAAACGTTAGCAGCGGCCCACGCAGATGGAAGCGCGGCAGCGCAGCCGCGGCGATGACGCCACACAGCACCGCGCCCAGGCTCCAGAAGAAGTTGACCGACGCCAGCGCCGAGCCCGTATGCTCGCGGTATCGCCTGCCAATCAGAATGTTGGTGGACGCAATGATCTGGCCCAGGCCAAAGCCGCCGACGAACAGGCACGCAGCGCCGCTCATTAAACCGACGCTCAGCGCAAAGGCCCCAAACCCCGCGCACGCAAACACCATCCCGCCCAGCACGCCCAGCCGCAAACGCCGCGGCACCGACACGCCCCCCAGAAACGAGCCGACAAACTTTGCCGCCAGCAGCAAGCCGCCCTGCTGATCCGTAAGACGCCAGTCGTGCAGCAGCGTGGGCATCAGCGGCCCAAGCATCACTGTTCCCAGGCCTGCGAGCAGAAAGCCAATCGCCAACCAAACGACCGACGGCCCGGCTACGCCATCACGGTGTGTGGGAAGGGAATTGGTCGGCTGCGTCATGTCGGTGATCTCCGCTCGACAACATCGCCAGACTTGCCTGGCAGCGCTCGAGTGCGGACATCACGCGGGGCTTTGAGATCACTCGCAGCAAGCGCACAGTCCCTTCGCCCGTGGTAGCCGCCGCACCCGGTCGACTCCCTTTGAAGAGCTGTGTTTCGAACCAGATGCTACCACGCGGCCACGCATCCGTCTGCCAAACCTGTAACGACGCACGGTTATCATCAAGAGGGGGTCAGCCACGCTGGCCTCGAGGAGATTCATCATGCGTGTCCGTGTTCTGTTGCTGGTTGGGATCGCCGCCGTTACCTTTGGCATCAGTGGCTGTCATGGCACAGGGAACGCACCCGCAATCAATAAAGCCGCCTCGCAGTCCTACCCGATGCGCGGAGTCGTGGTCGGCACTGACCCGGCTAATGGCGAGGTTATTCTCAAGCACGACGCTATCTCCGGGCTGATGCCCGCAATGACCATGCCCTACCACCTCGAAGATCCATCGGCCCTCTCCGAGCTGCATCCCGGCGACCTCATCACCGCCACCTTGCTTGCCGATCACGATGCAGCTGGACCCATCAATTTGCGCCTCAAGAACATCGTCGTCATCGCCCAGGCGCGCCCCGACTACAAGCCAGCCGTGAGCTACCACGTCCCGGCAAAGGGCGACGAGGTTCCCAACTTCAAGCTGCTCAACCAGTCCAACCACGCCATCGATCTCAAGCAGTTTCGCGGCAAGGTAGTCGTGATGACGTTCATCTACACTCGGTGCCCCCTCGCGGATTTCTGCCCCCGCATGAGTCGTAACTTTGCCGAGATTGACAAGGCACTGCAGTCGAATCCTGCGCTCTACAAAAACACGCACCTGCTCAGCGTCAGCTTTGATCCCACCTATGACACGCCCAAGGTTTTGCGCAGCTATGGCGGAGCCTACACCGGCAACTTCACCAACGAAACATTTCAGCACTGGGATTTTGCCGCGCCCTCCGTCGCCGACCTCCCTTCCATGGAGCAGTTCTTCGATGTCGGCGTAACTCCTGGAGAGAATGGAACCCTGCAGCATTCACTCTCCACCGTCGTCATCGGAAAGGATGGCAAGATCATCGCCTTTTATCCCACCAACGATTGGACCCCCGCTCAAGTTCTCGCGGACGTTCACAGCGCGGCATCCTAAACTTATATCTGCATCGTAATACCGGCCCAGCCGCATCGATTCGACTCCCCGGCGCATCGTATCTTCGCGCATCCGCGAAGCTTATAGTCGCTATCTTCTCCATGAAAGGAAAATCATGTCGCGGATCACTCTCTACTTTGGCGCCATTCTCATCGGCATCGGCATTTACTTTTTTGTCTCCACCGGATCCACACACCCCACCTCGCTCATCCCGGTCTGGTTCGGTCTCGCGCTCGCACTCTTCGGCATCCTGGCAAACTCGAAAGATGCCGGCAAGCGCAAGCTTTACATGCACATCGCGGTCACCGTCGGTCTGCTCGGCTTCATCTTTCCCGCGATCATGGCCACCAAAGACCTCATCAAGGCTCACTCTGACAACCTGCCACTCGCTCATCCCGCTGCAGTTCACGAGCAGTTGCTGATGGCGACCCTCTCTTTCATCTTCGTTCTGCTCTGTGTGCGTAGCTTCATCAGCGCCCGCCGTACAGGCATCGTCTAAGCTCCATCGCATCGTAAAATAAGGCCAAATGGCAAACCACGGAATGTCCAATATGGGTGGCACACCCCGCATGCGCGCAGCCGATGCCCCCTCGCGCGGAGCTGGCCGCGCCGCCGCCGCCGACCTCACCACCAAGCGCCCGAAGCCGAAGTTCAAAGACATCTGGCCCGAGATCTGGGCGCTCATCCGGCCACGCCGCTGGCTGCTCGCCGGGTGCTTCCTATTGATGATCGTCAACCGAACGAGCGCCCTGGTGCTGCCATACTCGTTCCGTCCGCTCATTGATAAAGTCTTCACCCAGCATCGCCACGACCTCCTCCCTGGGATCGTCGGCGGCGTCCTGCTCGCAACTCTCATCCAGGGCATCACCTCGTACGCCCTGACGCAGCTACTCTCCAAGGCCGGGCAGCGCCTCATCGCCGAGCTCCGTATGGAGGTGCAGCAGCATGTCGGCAAACTCTCTGTCTCGTTCTATGACGAGAATCGGACCGGCACCCTCGTCGCCCGGATCATGAACGATGTCGAAGGCGTTCGCAACCTTATCGGCACCGGCATCGTCGACTTCGTCGGCGGCGTCCTCACCGCCGTCCTCGCCTTCACCTACCTTATGCATGTTTCCGTCAGCATGACGCTGCTCGCCTTCGTCATCATGACCGCCTTCGCGCTCGTCCTCCAGCGTGCCTTCAAAGTCATCCGCCCCATCTTCCGCGAGCGCGCCAAGATCAACGCCGAAGTTACCGGCCGCCTCACCGAATCACTAGGCGGCGTCCGTGTCGTCAAGGGCTACCACGCAGAAGAGAGTGAGTCCAAAGTCTTCGCCGGCGGTGTCGACCGCCTCCTCCAGAACGTCATCAGCTCCCTGACCGCGCAGTCCCTCATGACGCTCTCCTCCACAGTCATCCTCGGCATTGTCGGCGCGCTCGTCATGTACATGGGCGCGCACCTCAACGGCGTCGGCAAGCTTACCACCGGCGGCTACTTCTCCTATGTGATGTTCCTCGCCTTCATGACCGCGCCCATCGTGCAGCTCGTCGCCATTGGCACGCAACTCACTGAAGCCCTCGCCGGCCTTGACCGGACTCGCGAGATCATGGGCGAGCGCGAAGAGGACGCTGACCCCGCCCGCTCCATCGAGCTTGGCCCCCTCTCTGGCGATGTTCGCTTCGTCGACGTTGGCTTCTCGTACGTTCCCGACAAACCCGTCCTGCACAACATCAGCTTCGAGTCCCGCCCCGGCACCGTCACCGCTCTGGTCGGCTCTAGCGGCTCCGGAAAGTCCACCATCATCTCGCTGATTTGTGGCTTCCACACGGCGCAATCTGGCGCAGTGCTCATCGACGGCCACGACCTCGCCGCCGCCCGGCTGGCCAGCTACCGCCAGCAGCTCGGCGTCGTGCTGCAGGAAACGTTTCTCTTCGATGGAACGATTCGCGAGAACGTGAAATTCTCCCGCCCCTCCGCCACCGAAGAAGACTTCCTCAAAGCCTGCGCCATCGCCCGCGTTGACGAGTTCGCCGAGCGCTTTCCGGAAGGCTATGACACCATCGTCGGCGAGCGCGGCGTTAAGCTCTCCGGCGGCCAGCGCCAGCGCCTCTCCATCGCTCGCGCCATCCTTGCCGACCCCCGCATCCTCATCCTCGACGAAGCCACCAGCTCCCTTGACTCTGAGTCCGAAGCACTCATCCAGGCCGGCCTCAACTTCCTCATGCAGGGCCGCACCACCTTCGTGATTGCCCACCGCCTCTCCACCATCCGCCGGGCCGACCAGATCCTGGTCGTCGAGCAAGGCCACATTATCGAGCGCGGAACCCACCAAACCCTCTACGACCTCAACGGCCGCTACCGCGACCTGTACGACCGTCAGCATGGCCTCGAAGCCAACCTCTTCCTCGCCCCCGGTGAAGGCGACATCGTCCCAGAAACTACTTAGCCCGACACCGCCTCGCGAGTGCTCTCTACCCCCAGCTCGCGCAGCACAAACGCGTCGTCAAACGCGATCTCCTTCAGATAGTCATACCGGCCGCTGGCCCCGCCATGTCCCGCGTCCATGTTCACGTGCAGCAGGAGGGGAGCATCGCCAGTCTTCAACGTGCGTAGCTTCGCCACATACTTCGCCGGCTCCCAATACATCACCTGCGAGTCATTCAGGCTCGTCTTCACCAACATCGCCGGACACGCGCCCGCATGGAGGTTGTCATACGGCGAATAGCTGCGCATGTAGTCGAAGGCCGCCTGCTCATTCGGGTTGCCCCACTCCTCATACTCCGCCACAGTCAGCGGCAGCGTCGCGTCCAGCATAGTGTTCATCACGTCCACAAACGGCACGTGGCTCACCACCACGCGGAATAAGTCCGGCTGCATATTCACGACAGCGCCCATCAGCAACCCGCCCGCACTTCCACCCTCAATCGCGACCCGCTTTGGATCCCCATAACCCTCGCGCAGCAGAAACTCTGTAGCTTCGATGAAGTCTGTAAACGTATTGCGCTTCTCCATCATCTTGCCGGCATCGTGCCACGGATCGCCCAGCTCTCCACCGCCGCGGATGTGCGCATACGCCATCACCACTCCGCGGTCCAGCAGCGCAAGCCGTGACGGCCCGAACCCCAGCGGAAGCGCATACCCATATGATCCGTATCCATACACGTACAGCGGCGCGCTTCCATTCTTCTTGAACCTGTCTCGCCGATACACCAGAGAAACTGGGACCTCGGTCCCATCCTTCGCAGCAAACCACAACCGCTCCGACGCGTACAGCGCCGCATCGAACCCACCCGGCACCTCATGCTCCTTGAGCAGCGTGGACGTGCCCGTCTGCACGTCATACTCAAACACCGAGGGCGGCCGCACTAACGACTGGTACGCATACCGATACGTAGTCGCCTCAAAGTCCTTATTCACATCTCCATCCGCCTCATACGCCGGGTCAGGGAAGCGTATGTCTTTTCGCTCTCCCGGCAGCCCCTGATCGTCCAGCGAAAACACGCGCATCACCGGCAGCCCGCGTTCCCGATAGCTCGCCACAAAAAATCCGCGAAACAGGTCCACGTCCTCCAGCGGCGCCTCCTTCTGCTCCGCCAGCACCTCTACCCAATGCGCGCGACCGGTAGCCGTCACCGGCGTCCGCACCAGCCGAAACTGCTCCGCGTCATGGTTCGTTCGGATGTAAAAAAAACCTTCGCGATGATCGACGTCATACTCCTCATCGTCCACACGCTCTGCCACCACGCGGAACGCCCCGGTTGGATCCGTCGCCTCCATCACCCAAGTCTCGCTGGTCGTATGACTTCCCGCCTCCAGCAGCAGATATTTCCGATCCCGAGTCCGCCCTACGCCCAAATTAAACCGCTCGTCCTCCTCGTGGAACACCTCCACGGGTACGGCCCCCAACGACTTCCGAAACACCCGATCACTCCGCTTGGTCTGTTCGTCCTCGGTCGAATAAAATAGCGTAGCCGAATCCGGGGCCCACACAATCGATCCAACCCGCTCCGCCGTATCCACCAGCAGCTCCGCAGTCTCCAGGTTCTTCACCGCCAGCGTGTACTGCCGAAACCCCGTGTTATCGGTGGTGTACGCCAGCAGCTTTCCGTCCAGGCTGACGCTCATCGTCCCTACATCCATAAACGGCTGTCCCTCCGCCAGCACATTCACGTCCAGAATCACCGCCTCTTCTTCAGGCTTCCCCGCCGGTCGGCGACAGAACCGCGCATACTGCTTGCCCTTCTCCGTGCGCGTCAGGTATTCCCACTGCCCTTCACGATATGGAAGCGACACATCATCTTCTTTGATGTGCGACAGAATCTCGTCATAGAGCTTCTTCTGCAACTCTTCAGTCCCGCTCATTGTCGCGGCCGTGTACGCGTTCTCCGCTTCCAGGTAAGCGGTCACACGCGGCGCCCCCTTCTCGCGCAACCAGGCGTAATCATCCTGTAATTCGGTTCCGTGGATCGGTGTCTTCTTGGGTTCGCGTTCAGCGACGGGTGGAACAGGCAAGGTTATTTTCATCAGGACTCCAACCCCAGCATAAATGTCGTCCCATTGTGCAACGTCAAACGGCGAATCGCCCTCTCACACTACGTACAGTTCGTAACTCGCGGCATTGCCGCATTTGAAGAGGGACCCCGATGAATAGAATCACGAAATTGGTTTGTATTGCAACGCTCGGTTGCGCCGGAAGCCTGTTCTGCCTATCCGCACGTGCAGCGGTCACCGACCAGGACAAGCAATTCCTCACAAAGATCTCGCAAGGCGGTTTCGACGAGATCAAACTCAGCGAGCTGGCCGAGACCAAGACTACAAATCCACAGGTCAAGGCCTTCGCCCACAAGATGGTCGTCGAACATAACGCCCTCGCGGCGCAAATGAAGCCCTTCGCAGACGCCTGGGGCATCACGCCGCCAACCAGTCTCGACGCCGACCACCAAGCCGAATATGACAAGCTCAGCGGCCTCTCTGGCATGGATTTCGACAAGGAATACATGAATATCATGGAGAAGGACCACCATGACGCCCTTAACCTCTTCAACGAAGAGGCGAAGACCACCACAGACGCCAAGTTCAAAGTCGCCGTCATGCATGGTCAGAGCGTCGTTGCTGCCCACACCCACATGGCTGACGACCTCGGCGCCAAACTCAGCTAACCCCGTACCTGAAGCCACTCCAGCGAAAGGCCTCCGCCACGGGAGGCCTTTGCTGGAATACTTCCATCTTGGAACCGCCAACCCTTCTAGGCGTACCATATCGTTGTGACTTTCAAAGGCATACTTCTCCGGCTCGCTTTATTCGCTTGCCCGCTTGTCGGCTTGGCCCACGCCGAGGCGCCCGACAAACTGCCCAAGCCTACTAGTTACGTCAGCGACTTCGCCAACGTCATTGACCCTGCCTCAAAGGAAAATATCGAAGATATCGCCTGGCAGGTTTACTCAAAGGCGCACGCCACGATCCAGGTAGTCACCGTCAAATCCCTAGACGGCGAGGATATCGATCCTTGGACGACTGCTCTCGAAGACAATTGGAAGGTCGGACCCAAATCCACCGACAAGGGCGTCCTCCTCGTCTTCGCCATCCAGGACCGTAAAGCACGCATAGAAGTCGGCTATGGTCTCGAAGGCATCCTTCCGGACGGCAAGGTCGGCGACATCCGCCGTAGCATGAATGCGCAGCTCGCCCAGGGCCAGTACGGCCCGGCTATTCAATCGGGTGTCCAGCAGATCGCCGACGTCATCGCAGCAGATGCCAACGTCACCCTCACCCCGCCTCAGCAATCCGCGCCCGTCGAAAACTATCAGCCCCAGAAACACCACACCAACTGGTTCGGCATCATCTTCTTCCTCATCTTCATCCTGCTCATGTTTCGCGGCGGTGGCCGTGGCTGGCTTTGGTTCCTGCTTGGCAATATGATGGGCGGGGGCTTCGGTGGCGGCCGCGGCGGTGGCTTTGGCGGTGGCGGCGGCTTTGGAGGTGGTGGTGGTGGAAACTTCGGCGGTGGCGGCGGCTTTGGCGGTGGCTCCGGCGGCGGAGGCTCCAGCGGTAGTTGGTAATAGCGCGCCGGCGGCAATTGAAATAAATTCATCTCAGCAGTCACAAAGGTTTGCAACAAATGACTACGATTGACGGGAAAGGGAATACATCGATGAAAGCTCTTTGGGTTGTACTCGGAGTCGTGGGACTTCTCGTCCTGGTCGTCATCCTGAGTTTCGGAAGTTATGTCTCGGCCAAAAACCAGATGGTGCAGCTCAACGAGGATGTCAACCAGAACTACTCCCAGGTAGACATCCAGCAGCAGCGCCGCCTCGACCTTATTCCTAACCTCGTTGCCAGCGTCAAGGGTTACGTCAGCGAAGAGTCGACCGTCCTAACCAACATCGCCAACGCGCGTGCTGGAGTCATCGCTGCCGGCTCCAATCATGCCAGCAGCATCAACGCCAATAGTCAGCTGGATGTCGCCATCAGCCCTCTCCTTCGTCTTCAGGAACAGTACCCTGACCTCAAGGGCAACCAGCAGTTCATGCGTCTCGAAGATGAACTTTCCGGCACGGAAAACCGTATCTCCGTCGCCCGCATGCGCTACAACAAGGCTCTTGAAGGGTACAACGTCTTTATCCGCCAGTTTCCCAACAGCATCTGGGCCAACATGGCAGGCTTCCACTACCGTGACGAGTACTTCAAGGGCAATCCAGCCAACGCCACCGCTCCGACGGTTGACTTCAGTAAGTAATTCTTACGCAGCAGAAACCTAGCGCAGAAGACCGCTATCCCGCAGCCCTCGCAGCACCCGCTCGATTGACCAGTCCAGTGCCTCCGTGCCCGAGACTGTGATCGCAGCCCGTGTCTGCGAGGGCAGCACATACTTCTCCGCCATCGGCCGGGCCGTCGCTTCAAACTGCGCCCGCACGCTCTCCTCGGTTCGCCCCCGCTCCCGCATGTCCCGATAGATCCGCCGATTCAGACAAATCTCATTCGGCGCGTCCACGTAGACGCTGAAGTCATACAGCGGCCGGAGCTCGTCATAATGCAGGGCGAGAATCCCTTCCACAATAAGGAACGGTGCCGGTTCCACTGTTTCAAACTTCCCCGCAACCCTTGTATGCCGCGAGAAGTCATACACCGGCCGCTGGATCGCGCGACCTTCCCCGAGTTCTCGAATGTGCTCGATAAATAACTCGCTCTCCAGAGAATCTGGATGATCGAAGTTCTGCTTGTCCCGCGAATCCAGAGGGAACTGAGACAGGTCGCGATAGTACAGATCCAGCGGAAACAACGTTGCCTCGAGCTCCCGCGCCAACTCCCGCGCGAGCGTCGTCTTGCCGGAGCCTGAACACCCGGCAATTCCTACTACGGTTGGGGGCCGCGGCAAACTCAACTGTTTCGATTCGTGTTTCGGATCTCGGCTCACTCGCTCCAAACCATTGCTCCCTACGCCGTTGCCGCGGCCACCTGTGGCACAAGCGCTTTCACCAGCGACGTAAACTGCGCCTCCACGCGCCGCCCAGTCTCCATGACTTCGAGATGATTAATCGGCTGGTCCAGTACGCCCGCCGCCATATTTGTGACCAGTGAAATCCCCAGCACCTCAATTCCCATATGCCGTGCCACGATCACTTCGTGCACCGTACTCATTCCCACCAGGTCCGCACCTAGTACCCGGAACGCGCGTATCTCCGCCGGCGTCTCATAGCTCGGCCCAAGCACCGCGAGATAGACGCCCTCGGGCAGCGGAATCTTTTGCCGCTCGGCCTCTGCATGCGCTAGCCCTCGCAGCTTCGGCGAGTACGCCGCCGTCATATCGAAG
The DNA here is from genome assembly GCF_009765785.1 of Granulicella sp. L46. Lineage (GTDB taxonomy): Bacteria > Acidobacteriota > Terriglobia > Terriglobales > Acidobacteriaceae > Granulicella. The sequence continues at coordinate 1,571,661 of NZ_LMUT01000012.1, read as the reverse complement.
AACCTCTGCCCCGCGCCCTCTTTGATTCCAAACCGTGCCTCATTACGTCCCAGCGCGGCATTCGTTCCGGTCAGGTTGATGTGATCACTGATCGCCACCAGCGTTCCCTCGCCATAGCTTTTATTAATTCCCCCTGCCGCGTTCGTCACAATCAGCGCCGTGCATCCCAGCAGCCCCAGCACCCGCATCGGAAAGGTCACCTCATTCATCGAGTACCCCTCATACGCATGGACGCGTCCCTGCATCACCGCCACCGTCACGCCGCCAATCGTCCCCAGCACCAGTTTGCCGTCGTGCCCCTCCACCGTCGACACGGGCCAGCCCGGGATGTCTGAATAGTCGATCGTCGTGGCACCTTCTACCTGCGTCGCAAAGTTCCCCAACCCCGATCCGAGAATGACCGCCAGCCTCGGCTCCGTCTTATGCATCGAGCGAACATAGTCTGCAGCCGCAAACGCGCGTGTGTAATGGTCAGCCATAACTTGCCTCGTTCTTTCGGATCTCTCGATCTTCCTTACTTAATCAGCATGCTCACAATGCTGGCCGACATCAAGTTCGCCATCGTTCCCGCCAGCATCGCCCGCACGCCCAGCTGCGCCAGATCATTGCGTCGATTCGGAACCAGCGCCCCAATCCCGCCAATTTGCATCCCAATCGATCCCACATTCGCAAAGCCGCAGAGCGCAAACGTCGCAATCGAAAAAGTCCGCGGTGTCAGCACACCCTTCAGCTTGCCCAGCTGGTTGAATGCCAGGAACTCGTTGATGATCGTCCGCGTTCCCAGCAGGTTTCCAATCACCTTGCACTCACGCCACGGGATGCCAATCAGCCACGCCACCGGCGCTCCCACCACACCCAGCACGTTGTTCAGCGAATGAGGGAAGGGAATATGTCCATGCCCCCACGCAAAGTTCGAGATCGCGAGCATGATTGCGTTGAACAATCCCACCAGCGCCACAAACGCGATCAGCATGATGGCCACGTTGAACGCCAGCTGTCCGCCGTCGATCGTGCCGCGCGCAATCGCCCCCACAAAATTCTCATCCTTGTGCTCTTCGTTCGGCGGCATCTTCACCGTGCCCGCCGTAGCCGGCACCTCGGTCTCCGGCACCAGCATCTTCGCTACAAGAATCGTTCCCGGCGCCGTCATGATCACCGCCGATAACAAATCCTTCGCATTGATCCCGAACAGAATGTAAGCCGCCATAATCCCGCCTGACACATGCGCCATCCCCGATGTCATGATCGTCATGAGCTCACTGCGCGTCGCTCCGGATAGAAACGGCCGAATCGTCAGCGGCGCCTCCGTCTGCCCCATGAAAATTGATGCCGCTACGTTCGTGGACTCCGCGCCCGACGTCCCCATCGTCCACTGCATCACCCACGCCACCACCTTGATGATCTGCTGCATCAACCCAATGTGATAGAGGATCGCGAAGAACGCGCTCACAAAGATAATCGTCGGCAGCACCGCAAACGCGAACACGCTCAGCGGATTGCTCGGAATTCCCAGGTACCCAAACACCAGCCCTGACCCGTCCGTCGCATGTCCCAGCAGCCCCGTAATCACCCCCGAAACGCTGCTCAGGATCGTCTGCCCATACGTCCACTTGATCACCGCGAAGGCGAACACAATCTGCAGTCCCAGCCCCCACGCCACCGTCTTCCACCGGATCGCCCGCCGGTTCGTCGAGAAGATATAGGCGAGCGAAAGAAACACAACAAGTCCGAGCAGTCCGGTAAATCGTCCCAAGGGCAGGCTCCGGTGGTACAGGCTGGGTAGTACAAGGCTTAACAATAAGCCAACAGTGAGGGCAGTAAGGGCAGTGTATCGATTCATGTCGCTACAGGCCAACCTGCCCCGGGTCACCCCGTCCCTACTCCGCCGCGCTAGCCGTGATCGTGCACTTCGGGTACCTCAACCTCTCGGCGCAAGCCACCTTCACTTCTGTGCGCTCTATCACCGCCAAGTGTGTGTTGAGGAGGCCAGTATCAGTCGGGAGTAGGTGCCCATGCATGTAAACAGAGATTCTTGGTTCCACCGTATAGCCAGCTTGTCCTTCGTTGGCGCCGTCCTAATCAGCTTCACGCCGGCACTTCACGCCCAGTTGGGATGGGAGGGCGAGACCGGCGTCTTTGTAACACCCTTCGCGTATACCGCTTCCGCTCCAGGCCAAAAGCTGCACCCGGTGATCGCCTACCACTACTTCAACGGCGGCCCCATCATCGGTCAATTCCAGGAGATATCCACCGAGGTTGGGATCGGCAAGCGCTTTGAGCTTGGTTATACGCACGAATTTCATTCGTTCGGAGACGACCCAGCCTTGAGCTTTCTCTGGCAGAACGGTTTTGAGATATTCAACGCGAAGGTCAACCTCGTCCCCGAAAACAGCCACGGGAAGCTCTGGGTTCCGGCAATCTCCATTGGAACCATGGTCCGCGGGAACGTTCGCAATGGCGGCAACTATATGGAGGAGTCAAACCCTGCGTTGGGGAGCGGTAAGACCGATGGCGATATATATCTCGTCGCAACCAAAATAGTGCCCCAGATATTCAAGAAAGTTCCAGTGATTCTGAGCGGTGGCGTGCGTGGAACCAATGCCGAGCTTTGGGGTATGAGCGGCAATGCTCCTAACTGGTCCGCGCAGGGCTTCGTCGCGGTAGCCTTCGTGTTCACCGGACCTAAGAAAAGCTCCATCATCGTCGGCTCTGAGGCGGCCAAGCAGCCCCACCATCCCATGGACTTTCCGACCCTGAATATTCCTACAACCCTGACCTATTGCGTGCGCATTGTGCCCACCCCAAAATACAAATTGAATATCGACTTCGGGATCGCGCAGATCGCCGGCCAGGTGGAGCCAACCGTCAATCTGCAGGCTCGACACCAGTTCGGCGCGCAAGTCACGTACGGTTTTTAGCGAAGCTGCCACACTCAGCTTGGATGCTTGCTTTATTCCGTGACACCTCAATCCTGTGGGTGGTAGAGTGGCAACTCGCGGGGGTTGCTGTCCCTCTCATGAATAGCAGGGCTTCGTATCAAAACATAGGCTTGAAGCCCTGACGTCCGCTGGTCAGGCGGACCGTAGGGCAGAGCGAGGAGGTGCTGCCATGTGCCGTCGGTGCATTCGGGTGCTGCTTCTGGTAACGGGCTGTGCGCTGTTGTTCTTTGCGGTGTTTCCGGTGCTGGCGTTTGTCTCGCTCGGAGAGCCGTGGCAGACGGCGTTAGTCGCGTCGAAGCTTGTGATGCTTCCGGTAGGAGCGATCTGTCTTCTCGGGGCTGCGAAGATACAGACGGCTCACTCGCCTCGGTGATCACCATTGGGGCGGGAGCAACCCCTCCATCTAATTGATTCCAATGGCCCCAAGCAGGCCAGTATCCACGTCACAAGCGGTGCATGGTATACTACTTCTGGTCGTCGAATACGATTGGTCAATTTGCTTGTTCCGGCAGTATCGCTCTACACGCAAACAACACCAACATTGCGTTCAGCGGTACATTGCTTTAAGAGGAACAAGAATAATGGAACAGGGAACAGTAAAATGGTTTAACGATGCCAAGGGCTTCGGATTTGTCAGCCGTGAGAATGGCGACGACGTCTTCGTGCATCACTCCGCCATCCAGAGCAACGGCTTCCGTTCGCTTCAGGAAGGTCAGCGCGTTCAGTTCAACGTGGTCAAGGGACCCAAGGGCTGGCAGGCCGAGAACGTTCAGGCTCTGTAATTGATTTTGCAGTAATCCGAAGGGGCAGTTCGTTAAGAACTGCCCCTTTCGCTTTTTGCCTCTCATTGCCTTCTGGCTCGCGCTCCGCGCAACGCGGAGTCATCGGTTTTCCTGTGTAACTGTAGCACCCCACACCTGTCCTGCACGGTCCGATCCCGCAGGCAGCTAACGTTTTGAGTCCTCACCGACTCTGGAGCGTGTATGACCAGCCCCACCCCCCCTTCCGCGATCGAAAGCAAGTATCAACTCAAGACACTGCACGCTGACATCGACCTCTTCGATCGCCGCCTCGCGCACCTGCTCAAGTATGAAGTGTTCGCCACCGAAGCCGCCCGCGCCGCCGCCGCTCGCAAGATCACCCTCAAGCGCGACGCCCTCGTCATCACTGCCAAGCGTCTTGCTGCCGAAGGTGTCGAGTACAAGGAGAGCGAACTTCCGCGCTCCTTCCGTCCCGAAGGTGTTCCCGCTCCCGTCGAAGTCAAGCTTCCTGAGCCCGAGCCCGCCGCAGCGCCTCACAACCCCCTCGAGAACCGCTCCACCCGCCGCCAGGGCTCGCCCTACGCCGGCACCTCGCTCGACTGGGAAAAGTCCGTCCAGCACTACATGCAGAACAAGGCTGCCAAGGCCTAGCGCAGCGTCTTGTTTGAATGCGGGTTACAGCACTGTTGAATCGCGGCGCCCACCGTGCCGTCACCCCGCCTTTACCACCTCGCGCAGCAGCGACTGCCGCTCCGGTCGGTGATCCGCAATCCTCACCGTACCCCCGAGCATCCGATACGGCTCCTCGAGCAGCGCCTCATCCTCGCTGAATAACGTGAAAAGCGCCTGCCCGGCCTCCACCCTATCGCCAATCTTCGCGTGCGATTCAATTCCCGCATGCGCGCTAACCGGATCCCCCGGCCTGGCGCGTCCCGCGCCCAAACGTTGCACAGCCCATCCGATCTCTTTGCAGTCCATCCCAGCCAGAAACCCGTCGCGCGAAGCCCGTAGCACCCGCATCGCCTTCGGCTTGTGGAACGCCGCCGGATCCTCAAACACACTCGTATCCCCACCCTGCGCGGCCACAATCCTCAGCCATGCCGCATACGCCGCCCCAGACCGCAAAATCTCATCCGCCAGCGCCGTGCCATCTTCAGGCGATTCCGCTCGTCCCGCCAAAAACAGTCCCCACCCGCTCAGTGCATTCGACAGCTCAATCAAGTCCGCCGACATCGAATGCCGCCGGCCCTGCATGATATCCACGCACTCCCAAACCTCGACCCAGTTCCCCGAAAACCTGCCCAGCGGCTCGTCCATCGCGGTCAGCAGCGCGACTGTTTTTGTGCCGGCCGATTCACCGGTAGACACCATCAGCTCCGCCAGGAACTTCGATCGCTCCAATGTCGGCATAAACGCGCCCGATCCCACCTTCACATCCAGCACCAGCCCGCGGAGATCCTCCGCCAGCTTCTTGCTCATGATGCTCGCGCAGATCAGAAACGGCGACTCCACAGTCCCGGTATGGTCGCGCATCCCATACAGAATCCGATCCGCCGGCACCAGCCGCGGCGTCTGCCCCACCAGCGCCGCATGACACTCCCGCAGCACCTCTCCCATCCGGGCCAAGGAAAGCTGAGAATCGAACCCGGGGATCGTCTCCAACTTGTCCAACGTCCCGCCCGTGTGTCCCAGCGACCGCCCCGAAATCATCGGCACTGAGACACTCGACCCGCCATCCATCCCCGCCGCCGCCCACACCGGCGCAATCAGCAGCGAGCTCTTATCCCCCACACCGCCGGTCGAGTGCTTATCCAGCGTAAACGTCTCCAGCACCGACGCATCGAATGTCTCCCCCGAGAAGCGCATCGCCCGCGTCAAATCCCCTAGCTCCCGCAGCGACAGCCCACGCTCAAACACCGCCATCAGGAACGCCCCAATCTGTGCGTCGGAAATCGTCTCGCCGACGGCTCCAGCTGTCTCCCCAGAGTCTTCGCGCGCATTACCTCGCACCACCGCGCCCACCACAAACTCGATCTCCGCCGTCGACAGCTCCTCACCATCCCGCTTCTTTAGCAACACATCAATCGGATGAATCACCACATCCCTCATCATTCAGTCCTTCTGTTTACTTAGCGAAACGTAGCGCCTCTTCGCGACCTTTGCGTCAAGGTACTTCGTCCTACGCAAGGAACTCTCCGCGAAACGCATGCGGAAGCAACTCTCCCAGCGTAGTCTCCATGGCCGCCCCGCCCTCCCCCGGATATAGCACCAGCATCGCATCCCCGCCAAACTCGCTCAGCGTCTGGCGACACGCCCCACACGGCATACTCGCGGCGTCATTCAAATTCGCCACCGCTACCGCCCTTACGCGAATCCCCGGACCCCGCTCCACCACGGCCCGCGCAATCGCCCCCTGCTCCGCGCAATTGGTCAGCCGATACGAGCAGTTCTCGACATTGCATCCTGTCACCACCACCCCATCTTCCAGCAGCAGCGCCGCCCCCACGCGATACCGGCTGTAGGGCGCATAGGCATGCTCCGCAGCCTTCGTCGCCAACTCTCTAAGCTTCGCCTTCTCCGCTTCACTCACCATCGATATCCTTTTCTGCCCTCGATCGGAAGCACTTCTATATCCTCATCGTAAGCCGTTTAGGGTAGCCCGTCGTCCACGCCATAGCAACCTAGCCTCACCACCGGAGTTTCCCGTGTCCCACCTCCTCCGCGCCGCCTCGCTCCTCTTCGCCGCCACTCTCGCCGCCGCCCAGACTTCTGCACCGCCACCGCCCCCCACTTCAGCGGCGCACACACCACCACCTACCCGCGACCCCCACACCCCAGGCTATGTCTCCGCCACCGAGCTCCCCGACGACACTCTCCCCGCACCCACCGTGGACGGCAATTTCATCGTCGGCCCCACCCACACGCCCGCGCCCGAATCAATGGTCCACCCCGGCGTCCCCCAAGGCACCCTTACTGACATTACGATGTCCTCTGCCGACAGCAAGTATTACCCCGGCATCGCCCGCGACGCCGGCACCTTCGGCACGCCCGACCCGGCCAACCCCGCCAGCCTCATCGTCACCACCAGCCGCCCCGCGCCCTACACTCGCCACGTCACCGTCTACGTCCCCACGCAGTATGTCCCCGGTAGCGTCGCGCCCTTTATCGTGGGAGCCGATGGCCCCGATCACCTCCTCTTCACCGTCCTCGACAACCTCATCGCCGAGCACAAACTCCCACCCATGATCGCCATCTCCATCCAGAACGGCGGCGGCGACGCGCAAGGCTCCGAGCGCGGCCTCGAATACGACACCATGTCACCCCACTATGCCGAGTTCGTCGAGCACGAAGTCCTCCCCCTCGTCGAAGCCCAGGCACACGTCAAGCTCAGTCACGATCCCGACGCTCGCGCCACAATGGGTGGCAGTTCCGGAGGCTCCTGCGCCCTTATCATGGCCTGGTATCACCCCGACCTCTACCACCGGGTCCTCACCTACTCCGGCACGTACATCAACCAGCAGTGGCCCTGGAATCCCGCAACCCCGCAGGGCGCCTGGGGTTTCCATACGACTCTCATCCCCAAATCCCGCCGCAAGCCTCTCCGCATCTGGCTCGAAGTCGGCGACCGCGACCTCTATAATCCCAACACCATGCGCGACGGCATGCACGACTGGGTCGTAGCCAACGAAAACATGGCCCGTGTCCTCGCCGCGAAGGGCTACCCCTATCAATTCCTCTTTGCCCGCAACGCCGGCCACGTAGACCACGCAGTCAAAGCCCAAACCCTCCCCGAAGCCCTTGAGTACGTCTGGCAGGGCTATCCTCGGTAGCTCGGTATACTTGAACCGCCCCAGCAGCTCTTCCCCGAGGTCCCATCCATGCCGCCATTCGACTATGACTTCCTCATCGTCGGATCGGGCTTTGGCGGCAGCGTCTCGGCTCTGCGGCTCACAGAAAAGGGCTACAAGGTCCTCGTCGTCGAGATGGGGCGGCGCTGGACACCGGAAAATCTGCCCAAAACAAACTGGACTCTCAACCGCTATTTCTGGAAGCCCAAACTCGGCCTGCGCGGCTTCTTCAACATCCGTTTCTTCCGCCACGTCATCGTCCTGCACGGCAATGCCGTAGGCGGCGGTTCCATCACCTATGCCAACACCATGCTCGTGCCGCGCGACACCATCTGGGACCACGGGACCTGGGCGGGCCTCGACGATTGGAAGCACGTCATGCCCGCGCATTACGAGACCGCCAAACGCATGATGGGCGTTGTCACTAATCCCATCCTCGGCCCTGCCGATATCAAGTTGAAAGAGATGGCCGACGCCGCGGGAGTAGCCCACACCTTCTACCCCACCGACGTCGCTGTCTTCTTTGGCACCGACGGCCAGCAACCCGGCACCGCCTCTCCCGATCCCTATTTCAACGGAGAAGGTCCCGAGCGCCACAGTTGCATCGCCTGCGGAGGCTGCATGGTGGGCTGCCGCCACAACGCCAAGAACACCCTCGACAAAAACTATCTCTACCTCGCCGAGAAAAAGGGTGCACGTATTCTCGCCGAAACCAAAGTGGTCGACGTTCTCCCCCTCAACGGCAAGCCTGACGGAACCACAGGCTACGAGGTTTTCACTCAATCGTCCCTCGGCTGGTTCAACGGCCCCGTGCAGCGCTTCACCACGCGCGGCGTCGTCTTTGCGGGCTCCTCGCTCGGCACCCAGGAGTTGCTCTTCCGCCTCAAGCAGAAAGGCTCCCTGCCTAACATCTCCGACCAGCTAGGCCAGCGCGTCCTCACCAACGCAGAGTCCCTGATCGCCGTTCGCTATCCCGGCGGGTCAGAAGACATGTCCCACGGCATTGCCATCGGCTCCGGCATCTACATCGACGCGAACACACATATTGAAGCCGTCCGCTACCCACGCGGTTCCGACGCCCTCAGTCCGCTCTCGACCCTGCTCGTCAACGGCCGCCCGGGACCCACCCGCATCCTCACCTGGCTCAGAACCCTCGGCCTCCAGTTCTTAAAGTCCCCGTGGCGAACCCTGCGCGCCCTCCAACCCTTCGGAGCCTCCCACGAGACACTCATCCTGCTCTGCATGCAGGCCATCGACGGCCATCTCACCATGCGCCTCAAACGACCCTGGTACTGGCCCTTTATCAAGGTACTCACGACCGCAGGCGATCCCATCCCCACGTACATTCCCGCCGCCAATCGCTTCGCCGAGCTCGGCGCCTCTGTCACCGGTGGCGTCCCATGCACCACTATCACGGAGGTCCTCTTCAACATACCCATGACCGCTCACTGCATCGGCGGAGCAGGCATGGCGGACACTCCCGACCGGGGAGTCATTGACCGCTACAACCGCATTTTTGGCTACACCAACCTTTACATCTGCGACGGCTCAGTCATCAGCGCGAACCTCGGCGTCAACCCCGCGCTCACCATCACCGCCCTCGCCGAGCGTGCCATGCATCACATTCCAACCAAAACCACACAGCCTGTCCCTGATCCATCGTGACCACGAGGAGAAAATTGCTTTTGTCTGCTAGAACTCTTGCAATGGTTCGCGCGTTCAATGCGCCCATACGACGTTTGTCTCCGGCTGTCCGCATAGCTGCAGGGTTCGCGGCGATTGCTTGCTGCTTGCTTTATGCCATGTATTGCATTTGGCGTTCAGAGTCGGTTTTTATCGCGGGTGACGCGCGATTCTATATTGCAATGGCCACCGGCGACTACGGCCGCGTGATGCAACCCTTCGCGTCACGCCAACTTGGCGCCCTCGTTGTTTCCGGATTGATGCATGTGCTGCACTGCACCGTCGAGACTGGATTTCTGCTCGAAGGCACGGCATCGATTGTTTTCATGCTGGTCGCTATTTACTATCTTGCGCTCAAAACCACAGCTCCTCGATGGCTGTTGTTTGCGATGGCATTCGTGCCGTTCTGGCCCTTTCTCCTGCAGGACCTCGTCTTGCCCGACCTTTGGTACTCCGCGCTATTGGCCCTGCTGCTTCTGCTCTTGCAGGAGGAACAAATGCTGGCAGCAGCCGTGATGATGTTTCCTCTTATGCTTTCTCGAGAGTCAACGTCGCTGACGCTGGTCTGCTTCCTGATCGCATGCTGGAAGCGATTGCGATGGATGGATAGGATTGTCGCGGTAGTCTCGGCTCTCGCTGGAAGCATTGTGGTCAAGCATCTGGCAGCGCGCGCACAGCCCAACTCGGAGAATCTTCCCGAGTCAATCTATATGCTCGCGAAAGTGCCTTGGAATTTCATGAACAACGTCTTCGGGCTCGTTCCGTGGAGCAATGTGAATACCCAATTCTGTGCGGTTCCTCGATGGGCTTTCCATGTTCACCTTGGACCAGTCCAAGCGATTGGCATCTGCGGATTTTCGGTCACCGGTTGGGTGCTTATATCTGAAGCCGTGCTGAGTGAATTCGGCCTCTTGCCGCTACTGCTGGGGTTCCTTTGGTGGCGCGGCAGAAAGCTCAACACACCGAGCGTCCTCTTGCGGTTCACTCTGGTTTACGGGGTTGCATCCCTATTATTAGCGCCAGCACTGGGAACCTGGTTTGCCCGCCTTATCGGATATGCATGGCCTATTTTTTTCGTGGCTGTGCCGTTGCTCTTCGACAGACTTCCGTACAAACCAACGACGCTGGGCCGTGAGTGCGCAGGCCTGGCATTCTTCGGAGCGCACATGCTGCTGTTTTCTGTGGCATATAGCTGGTTTTGGATAACGCAGTTAGAAATGAACCTGGTCATCTGGACGATTGGTTATTTTCTGCTCCGATATTGGCTTGGCAAAGATGACAGTCCATCTGACCGATCGCCCGTACAGCAGGGTCAACCTATCCAACTGGCCTGAGAGCGACCAATAATCTGACAACTGGATTTCGCAAAACAGCTCATGAAACTTACTGTGGCGTTTCGTCCTTTGGCTTGTCCTTGCCGGTGCCAAAGATCTTTTGCAATAGATTTCGATGCTTCGTGGGATCAGCCGGCTCCGTATCGCTCGGAGGAGCAGCCGGCGTCGCTGTTTTCCCGGTGAAGAAACCGAAGATGCGGCTGCCGAGTGATTGCGAATCTTCTCCCATGTGGGAACAAGTGCCTTGAGGTGCGGCTCCGACGAGGAAGGCCGCTGAGAAAGCGTTGTTCGGGCAGGAATCGTCCGCAATCAGGCTCGTAGCTCGATCGATACGTAGCACCTCGACGCCATTGGGAACAGGGCCCAGCGTTTTCATATCGGAGTACTGGGGAATACGGATGGCCCGATTCATGAACTCGGCCCAGATGGGCGCGGCGGCATCTGCTCCTTGCAGCTTGATATCGGTGTAATCATCGTTGCCGACCCAGATCACGCAAAGAAGATTGGAAGAATAACCTGCGAACCAGGAATCGTGCTCAGTGCCCGTCTTGCCCGCTGCTGGAGCGGTAAAACCGTGCGCTCGGACGGTCGACCCTGTACCGTAGGCCATCACGTTTTCCAGTAGAGACTGAGTTAAGAATGCAGCGCGTGGGTCGAGGATCTGTTTCGCTTCCGGCGCGAAGTCGGCGACGATGTCACCCTGGGGATTGCGAACGCTGGCTAGTACCCAAGGTTTGAGATGTACGCCATTGTTTGCGAATATCGTGTACGCGCCAGCCATCTCCAGCGGTGTTGCGTTATAGGTGCCGATAGCGACCGACGGCGTACCGCGCGCGTTGACGATACCGGCGGAGCGAGCAAGCGCCGCCACGTTGTCATAGCCAACCATATGGGCAAGCGATATGGTTGCGATGTTGAGGGAGTGCGCAAGGGCGTCGGAGGCGGTAACCATTCCGGGATACTCGCCTCTCACAAAATTACCCGGCATGTAAATCTGGCCGTTTGTGCCGAAATCCTGGGGGTCGTCGTTGATCTTGGTCAGAGCAGTGAACACCCCGCCAGACCCGAGATAGGTGCCGTCAAGAGAAGTATTGTAGGCGGCGGCGAATACGAATGGTTTGAAGATGGATCCAGTCGGACGTTCGGCCACGGCGTGGTCCAGCTGCGAGTCGCCGTAGTTGCGGCCACCAATGAGGGCGAGGATCTGCCCTGTGTGTGGATTGAGTGCCACCAGGGCGACCTGCGGATAGGTGATGTGCCCGTCAGGTATATAGTCCTTGCTGAATTTCTCGCCCTTCTTGTGGTTGAGCGAAAAGTAGCGACGGCGCACAAGTTCGTCGACATTCTTCATGCCGGCCTCGATGGCAGCGGCGGCAGCGCGCTGGAGTTCGGGATCGAGCGATGTGTAGATCCGCAGAGCTGAGCGCGTGACATCCGAGTCGCCGAGCCGCTGTACGATCTGGTCGTGAACAAGGTCGACGAAATACGGTGCTTCGCTTGCATCGGCATCGGGAGGGGCCAAACGAATTGGCTCGGCCTTTGCCTGGTCAGCCTGCTCTTGCGTGATAGCCCCCGTTTCAACCATTGAATCGAGGACAACATTGCGTCGCTCCATCGCCCGGTCAGGATGCCGATAGGGAGCGAAATAATTCGGCCGTTGGATCATCCCCGCCAGCAAGGCACATTCCGCAAGGTCCAGTTGGCGCAGATCTTTTCCAAAATATGCTTGCGCGGCTTCGCCAAAGCCGTTAATTCCGAACGATCCTCGTTGCCCCAGATTAATTTCATTCGCATACATCTCGAAGATCTGCTGCTTGGAGAAGCGAGCCTCGAGTTGGTACGTGATCACAACTTCAGCAATTTTCCGAGAGTACGTCTTTTCCGACGAAAGGAAGAACCCGCGAGCCAGTTGCTGCGTGAGAGTAGACCCTCCGCAATTCATACGGTGAGCGAGGATATCCTGAACCGCGCACTTTGCCGTACGTACGTAATTGATCCCTGAGTGCGCAAAGAAGCGGCGGTCCTCGATCGCCAGTACGGCCTGAACCATGTTCGGAGGAATCTGACTGTAGGTGACGAGTCGGCGCTTGGTTCGATTCTTATCCTCTGATAGGGCCGTTATAAGTTGAGGCTCAAGCTTATAGGCGGACAAAGCCGCGCCATTTTCCGCTGTAATGCTCTGAACCTGGTCATCTTCCGAAGTGATGGTGGCGCCATCCATGGCGAGATAACTTTGCGGACCTGGCTTTATCAGAATCGAATTGCCGCGTAGCTCATAGCTGCCTAACTCCGGATTCGTGTTGTATCCCGCGCGCCGCAGAGCTGCGCCGATAGAGGTAGCAGAGAGTTGTTGACCTGGGCGCACCTCTTGAGGAGCTGCATAGACCTGGGCGACCGGAGCAAATAATGGTCCCTTCGCCAGGCGCTCAGCAACCAGGCCACGGTAGCGCAGATAGTAGTAACCGAAAACAGAGGCGCCAATGACGAAGAAGACAACCGCCAGCACTAGAGCTAGACGCGCCAGCCTCCAGAGAACGGGATGAGTATTGTTATCGAGTTTGACTTTTACTGGCATGCTATCGAATCGAAGATCCTATTGTTTGGACGCAGCAAGGAGTGCTACGAGGTGCTGCGTGACGGAATCAACGGCTAGATCTTCGGTCTTCTGGGTGAGACGATCTACGAGTTCCACCTGTCCGTCTGCAAGCTTTTTGCCGATATTGATCCGATAGGGAACACCAATCAGTTCTGCGTCCTTGAACTTTACCCCAGCGCGCTCGTCACGATCGTCCAGCAACACATCAACCCCAGCCTTCTCCAGCTTTTCGGCGATGTCCTCGCCGGCCTGAAGAAGCTCTGGCTCGCGGACGTTGGTGATGGTCACGATGACTTCGTACGGTGCAATCGAGGCTGGCAGAGCGTATTGCTCGGTCGACGACTCGGCGGCAAACCTCGCTGCACTGGATTCAATCGCAGCCGTCAGGATGCGCTCAACGCCGATTCCGTAACAGCCCATGATCGGCATCACCTCTTTGCCATTCGCATCCAGTACGCGCGCATTCATGCTCTCGCTGTACTTGTAGCCGAGCTTGAAGATGTGACCAATCTCCATAGCCTTGCCGAGACGCAGTGGCTCGCCGCTAATGGGATCAGGCTCCCCTTCGTTGATATTGCGAATGTCGGCGATGACGGTCGGCGTAAAGTCGCGGCCGGGTGTGACGTTGCGGTAGTGATAGTCCTGCTGGTTCGCGCCGGCGACAAGATTCGCGCGGCCTTGGAGGCCAAGGTCCATCACGACGATGGACTTCAAACCTTCGCTCGGATTTTCGCGCAAAACACCCTTGAGTTTCGCAAGTTCCTTGCCGGAGTTCAAGCCGTTCAGAGAACCTTGCGTCATCACCTCGCGAATGCCCACAGGCCCAAGGAATCCAGCCGGACCTCCTATGTGAACCTCGAGTTCAAGCGGCACCATGGGACGGAGCTCGGTGACGCCTGTGACCGCGGCGAGCTTGGTTTCATTCACCTGGTGATCGCCGCGAAGAAACGCGACAACCGGCCGAGGTACAGATTCGGCCTTGGCAGTGAGTCCCACGAAAGCGACGCACTTGATGTCTTGGGACGCGTGGATGCCGAAGAACTCGGTGACGTCAGCGATGGAAGCTTTGCCCGGAGTGTGGACAAGCTCCGGCATGCCATCACCGGTTGGTGCAAGGTCCTCGAGCGGCGTGAGCTTGCTTGTCGCCTTCTCCAGGTTTGCTGCATAGCCTGATGCGGAGCTGGCGATGAGGTCTTCTCCAGCTTCGGTGTAGACCATAAACTCCTGTGAGCCGGAGCCGCCCATCGCTCCAGAGTCGGCTTCAACGGCGACGAACTCCAGGCCGCAGCGGGTGAAGATGGCTCGGTAGGCCGCGTCGTGCTTGTTGTAGCTCTTGTCGAGGCCGGCTGCGTCGATGTCGAAGGAGTAGGAATCCTTCATGGTGAACTGGCGGACGCGCATCAGGCCGGACTTCGGGCGCGGCTCGTCGCGGAACTTGGTCTGGATTTGGTACCAAACCTGCGGGAGTTGTTTGTAGCTTCGCAGCTCGTTGCGTGCGATCGAGGTGATGACCTCTTCATGCGTCATGGCGAGGACGAGCTCTGCGCCTTTGCGGTCCTTAAGGTGGAAAAGGTTCTGGCCCATCACGGCTTCACGTCCGGACTCCTGCCAAAGCTCGACAGGGTTCAGCGTGGGCAGGAGAAATTCCTGGCCGATCTTGTCCATCTCGTCGCGAATGATGGCGATGATCTTGTTCAGCGAGCGCTGCCCGAGCGGCAGGTAGCTGTAGATGCCAGCGCCAAGCTGGCGGATATATCCAGCACGCAACAGGAGTTTGTGGCTGGCGACCTCCGCGTCCGTGGGGGCTTCGCGAAGAGTGGGAATAAAGAGCTTGGACCAACGATGCATATTCGTACGATTGTATCGGAGCGCGTTCTCGAAGGTTGTGAAGGCCTCAGAACACGCAACAATCGTACTCAAGCAAGTAAATCGTGCAGGTGCAGAACACCGATAACGGACGATGTTTCGGAGCCGTCTTCGGTCACGATCAGTGCGGTGATCTTGTGACGCTCCATGAGGGTTAGGGCGTCGGCGGCGAACGGGGTTGACGCGATCGTGCGCGGGGTCGGGTTGAGGATCTGGGCGGCGGTTTGGTGGAAGGCATCCGGACCGCTGCTGGCGAAGAGGCGTCGGAGGTCGCCGTCGGAGAGAACGCCTAGCAGCTTGCCGTCCGCCTGGACGGTGGTGAGGCCGAGGCGCTTGGCGGACATCTCGTGGATGATCTCGGGGAGGGTTGCGGTGG
The DNA here is from genome assembly GCF_009765785.1 of Granulicella sp. L46. GTDB lineage: Bacteria > Acidobacteriota > Terriglobia > Terriglobales > Acidobacteriaceae > Granulicella. Next base: position 1,556,258 of record NZ_LMUT01000012.1, on the reverse strand, counting down.
GAGCGACCGTCGGGATCTCGTCGCCAGTGTGCATGAGCTGGCTAACTGGGATGAGGCGCTTGCCTAGCTGACCGCCGGGATGTAGCTCGGCGAAGTCCTGGGGCTGGAAGTCTAGGCGGCGGCTGACGTCTATGGCCAACGCGTCGCCGAGGGCTAGCATGACCGTGGTCGACGTTGTTGGCGCGAGCTGGTGGTTGCAGGCTTCGCGGTCCACGCTGACGTCGAGTACGCGCGCGCTGGCTTTGGCCAGGGTTGAGTTCGCGCAACCGGTGAGGGTTACGAGGGTGATGCCGAGGCGCGGCAGCACGGGCAGCAGCCTGAGCAACTCTTCACTTTCGCCGGAGTAGGAGAGCGCGAGCAGGACGTCTCCGCGGCTGAGCAGGCCAAGGTCGCCGTGGAGCGCTTCGGTGGGGTGCAGGAACTGCGCGGAGGTTCCCGTCGAGAGCAGGGTTGCGGCGATCTTGCGGGCGATCAGGCCGCTCTTGCCTACGCCAGTGAGGACGGCGCGATGGCCGCTCTGGGCAGTTGTGGCGAGTAAGGCTGCTACCTGCTCAAACGCCTGAGCCTGCGAGCCTTCGAGGCGCTGGGCGAGCTGCTCGAGCGCCTCGGCCTCAATGCGGACGAGGTCTGAGGGTCGTTTCACGGCTGGCGTCTGGATTGGTTTCTGGGGAAGCTGGGTCATTGCGGAGGTCGCAGATATTGGCTAGGGAGAATGCTAGCAGACGGGCTCCGAAGGCGTTCCACGAGCGGGGCCAACAGCGATAGACTAGAGAAGGCGCGCGGGTTGACGATTCGCCTGCGCCGAAGGTGATCTCTTGGTTCGTCGGTTAGTGATTGTGGTGTTGCTGATTGCGGGTGTGACGTTGGTGGTGATGGCGGGTACGCACAATCTGCGGCATCGGCAGGTAGTAATGCAGAAGGCGCAGCAGAGTGACGTACAGCTCACGCCTGCGAGCGCGGGAACGGATCCGAGTGAAGATCCGGCGGCGAAGCTGCTGCTGGGCAATGCGGCTCCGTCGTTCACGCTGGTCGACCTGAACGGCAAGAAGGTCTCGCTAGCGGACTACAAGGGGCATGCCGTCGTGCTGAATTTCTGGGCCACATATTGCGGGCCCTGCAAGTTGGAGATGCCTTGGTTCCAGGATCTGCAGAACAAGTACAAGGACAAGGGACTCGTTGTGCTGGGGCTGGATCAGGACGATGGCATGGCGGTGAAGGAGGTTGCGGCTGCGTCGAAGCGCGTGGGTGTGACGTATCCAATCCTGATGCCTGACGACAAGATCTCGAAGAGCTACCAGTTGGGCGATTACATTCCCGAGACCTTCTACGTCGATAAGACGGGCAAGATTGTGGAACAGACCATCGGCGCGCACTCCAAGGATGAGCTCGAGGCCGATGTGCAGAAGGCGATCGCTTCGGGTGGTATGTGAAGACTGCGCTGATCGGATTGTGCCTGGCGATGAGCTGTGCGCCGTTGGTCGCGCAAGAGATTCAGTTGGGGCCGGCAAGCGCGCCGCATAAAGGGCATGTGGAGCTGCTCTCGGATGCGGTTGAGGTGAAGGCTGGCGAGCCGCAGGTGGTGGTGTTGCGGTTTCGTGTGGACGACGGATTCCATATCAATTCGCATACGCCGAAGGATGAGTTGCTGATCCCGACAGCGCTGCAGCTGAATGCAGCGAGTGGGATCAAGGTTGTGGGTGAGCAGTATCCGAACGGGTCGACATTTCGGCTGCCGTTAGACTCGGGCGAGACGCTGGATGTGTACCAGGGCGAGTTTCGGGTGAGCGTTCGGCTGGTGGTGCCGAAGGGTTCGTCGACGCTGACCGGCTTGCTGAAGTACCAAGCCTGTGACAATGCGGTTTGCTACCCCCCGAAGACGCTTCCGGTGACGGTCGCGGTTACTGGGGACTGAAGTAGCTCTCCTAACCCAGCGATTCCAAGAACGCGCGCCCGGTACCCCCCTCCTCCCTACTTTCACTTTTCGTTAGCGAAGTCGTTTAGAATGTGCGATTTGAATAGTGAAAGCTGCTTTCAAATGGATGATTCTAAATGGGTTACGGGTATCTATTTGCTTCTATTGGAGTTAGGGTCTTAAATGTGAAAGCTGCAGCCGGTTATCGCCGGTGCAGCTTTTTTGAATTTGGGCTCTACTTCAAGTGTAGCAAGTTGGCTGGGGTAACTATGCCAACTTTTGGAAATATATATCGCCAATGTTTATAGGGGGTTTGGGGATTTTGAGAGTGTTTGGGGGCTTGACAGGGTCCTGCGCGGACGGCGAGAGCTAGGCGGGGTGGTTGGAGAGGGAGAGGGTGTTGCCGTCGGGGTCCTGGAACCAGGCTACCTGGGCGCCGCCGGGGGCGGTCCAGACTCCGGCTTCGTCCTGTTTGAAGTAGTCGTATTGGAGGAACTCGACGCCACGGGTTTTGAGGTCGGCGATGGTGGCGTGGATGTCGTCTACCTCCCAGCCGAAGATGGTGAAGGGCATGGGCGTGAAATTGCTCTGGACGCGGGCGACCCGGAGCATGGTTTGGGAGGAGCCGATGCGGAAGACCAGCGCGAAGTTGTCGTCGGAGACGAAGTTGAGGCCGAGGGCGGTTTCGTAGAAGTTGCGCGCGGCGGCTGCGTCGGTGGTGGGGATGAAGGCGATGGGTTCGCTGGTGGTTAGGTACATGAGAGAGACCTCGATTCTATTCGCTGTGGAGTGGAAAGAGAGAGTACATCAGAAGCTGATAGAAATTTGCCAACGCGATTGTGCAGAAGAAGCGAAGGAAAGACTCGTCCTGACGCAGTTGTTGGGCTTGAGTGAAAACTTTGACGACCTGTCCATTTGATCCGATGAGAGGCTGGCCGTCGACGATAACTGGAGTTGTGGGAGTTCCATTGAGGGCGAAAAGGGCAAATTGAGCGAACAAGAACGCGAAGCATAGAACGTAGAAAGGTTGGCCCCAGGAGGGCTTACCGTCCCAGAATCTCGTCAGGAAGAACTTGCGGCAAAAGAAGGGAATCAGAGGATCCAACGTCAGCGAAAGGCCGAGGCCGACCATGGTGACAACCAACCCCGCGATGATCGGGGCAGTGTTGGACAGTGTTCTGCCGAAGAAGCTTAGCGCAAACAGGATCAGGCTCGCGAAAATGCCGCAGATGGAGAAGTATTTGATGACGCTCCGGTCGGTTGAGCTCATGAGGAAGAGTTTAGATGTTGGGCAGGATGGGCGCGACTCAAGATGAAGCCGTAGGGAATTGAAGCGTCTCGATGGTGGGCGGTTGGTGGTTGAAGTCGCTGTAGCGCATCCATGTGGGGCGCACGACGACGTAGGCGATGTCAGACCATGTTTTGTGAGCAAGGCATTCAGGCCAGCGGGCGAAGTAGAGCTCTTGGTAGCGGGGGAGTACGGAGTCGGAGGGCAGGAAGGCGGTACCTTCGTACTGCAGGGTCTGTTCGTTGTCCCAGCCGATGACTAGCGAACAGGAGGGGCTGGCGAGGAGGTTGGCATACTTGCGGGTGGTGCTGAGGGTGTCGAAGATGATTTCGAGATTGGGGGTGACCGCGATGCCGATGAGTGCGGATTGCGGCGTGCCGTTCGCCGCGATGGTCGAGATCACGGCGTAGGGCTTGGAGGCGATGAAGGTGTAGAGATCGGAAGGATTCATTTCTCCTCCATCGCGTCGGAACTATTTGCGTTGGTTGGCTAGCTTCTTTTGCGTTTCGAGGAAACGGCGGAGGCGGTCGAGGGAGCGGGATTTGCCGAAGACTACCAGGCTCTCGGTGAGGGGCGGGCTGGTGAGGCTGCCGGTTAGGATCGCGCGCAGGAGCATGAAGTTTTCTTTGACGCTCCACTGCTTGGCTTCGCCGAGGGTCTTGAGGGCGGACTCGATGGAGGTCGCGTCCCAGGTGGCGGCTTCGAGGGCGGTGAGTTGTTCGGCCGCGAAAGCTACGGTCTCTTCGAAGGTGCGCTTCTTTGGGAGCCAGACGGATTCGGGCGGGGAGATGTTGTCGGAGAAGAAGAAGCTGGTCATGTCGCCGAACTGGCCGAGGGTTTCCATGCGGGCCTGGACCAGGGGGGCGATGGCGCGGACGTAGTCGTCGGAGAGGATGGTGGTGCGGAGGGCGGCGAAGAATTCGTCGGGGGTGAGCTTGCGGAGGTATTCGCCGTTGAGCCACTTGAGCTTGACGAGGTCGAAGACGGGGCCGCCTAGCGAGATGCGCTTGAAGTCGAATTTTTCGAGCATCTCGGGGAGGGAAAAAATGTCGCCTTCTTTGGTGTTGAGACCCTTGCTGACGATTTCGGCTTCGGTGGGTTGGGCCATGCCTCCGCCTAGCAGGCCGAGGAAGTTGAGCATCGCTTGCGGGAGGTAGCCGGACTGCTGGTAGAAGACTAGCGAGACGGGATTTTTGCGCTTGGAGATTTTTGATTTGTCGACGTTGCGCAGGAGGGGCATATGCCAGAAGCGCGGGAGGTCCCAGCCGAAGGCGTTGTAGAGGAGCACGTGTTTCGGTGTGGACGAGATCCACTCTTCGGCGCGAATGACGTCGGTGATCTGCATGAGGTGATCATCGACCACGTTGGCCAGGTGGTAGGTGGGGTAACCGTCGGATTTTAGGAGGACCTGGTCGTCGACGTTGTTGTGGTCGAAGGTGATGGCGGTTCGGAGTTCGTCGGTGAAGGTGGTGCTGGTGTTTTCGGGGACTTTTAGGCGGATGGTGTACGGGCGGCCTTCGGCTAAGTAGGCGTCGATTTGCGCGGGGGTTAAGTGGCGGTGCGCGCCGTTGTAGCGGGGTGGAGTCTTGGCGGCGATTTGTTGCTGGCGCATGGCTTCCAGCTCTTCTGCGGTTTCGAAGGAGCGGTAGGCGGTGCCGTTGGCTAGCAGGATTTCGGCGTGCTCGCGGTAGATTTCGGTGCGCTCGGACTGGCGGTAGGGGCCGAAGGGGCCGCCTACGTCGGGGCCTTCGTCCCAGGTGAGGCCGACCCACTTGAGGGCTTCGAAGATCATGTGCTCGGAGGTGGCGACGAAGCGGGTGCGGTCGGTGTCCTCGATGCGCAGGACGAACTTGCCGCCGCGCTGCTTGGCGAAGAGGTAGTTCAGGAGGCCGATGTAGGCGGTGCCTACGTGAGGGTCGCCGGTGGGCGAGGGGGCGATGCGGACGCGGATGGGGCGGGAGTCGGGTGCGACGGTGGGCTCGAATGTCATAAGGCTTCGAGACTTATGTTAACAGCCATCGGGTTCGACCGCTGTGCGATCGAACCCGATGGCGACGAAGTCCGAGCCTAAGGTTGCGGTGGGGGAGGCGGGGGGTTGTAGTTGGTGGGTGCGGGCGGATAGCTGGTGGGCGGCGGTGGGTAGGGTTGCAGGCCGCTTCCGTAGGGGTTGGCTACGGGGACGACGCGCCACTCGGAGAAGGCCAGGATGCAGACGACGATGATCCAGCCGATGCCGGGAACAAGGACGAGCAGGGCGAGGGGGCCGGAGAGGCCTGCCTTGGTGAGGATGCGCCAGAAGAGGAAGATGGCGAATGCCACGATGACGAGGCCGAAGAGCATGAAAAAGCCCATCATGCCAGCGATGGCGCCGCTCATGTGGTTGATCTGATCAGGGTCCATGGTTGCCTCCGTTTGTTGCTGCCAATGTACGCGAGAAGTGGGGTGGGGGCCAAGTGAAAAGCGGGGTTGGTTGGCGGAAAGGGATGGAAGGTATGGGCGGGTGCGGCTTCTTCGCGGTCCTTCGGCTTCGCTCAGGATGACAGGGTTGTGGGGCGGGGAAAAAGGGAGAAGCAGATTCCCGGAGGGAATGACAGAAAGAAAGGCAAGGGCAAAGACGGTCGGACGACGAGGGCTGGGGTTAGGTTAGGTCGTCGGTGTCGAAGGTGGGGAGTTTGCGGCCGAGGGCGCTGATGTCGCGGGGTTTGGCGACGGCGGCGAGGGCGGCGTCGATGTCGGCTTCGTCGGGGAGGTCGGCGTGGAGGGTCAGCTTTTTGTGCTCGTTGGGGAGGTCGATGGATTCGAGCAGGACGACCACGTGGGCTACCGCAGTTCCGTCCTGGGTGAGGCCTTCGGGGGTCTTGCCCTTGATGCTGACGTTGTTGACGTCGATGCTGAGGAGGTCGGCTACGCGCTCGCGCATCTCTCCGGCAAGCGGCACGATCTTGGGGCGATGCATGATCAGGACGCAGTCGATGTTGACGATCTTGAAGCCGACCAGGGCAATCTCTTCGAGCGCGGTCTTGAGGAAGAGGGTGGAATCGGCACCTTTCCACTTGGGGTCTGTCGGCGGGAAAAAAGTTCCGATGTCGCCGGCGGAGACCGCGCCGAGCAGGGCGTCGGTGATGGCGTGGAGGAGGAGGTCGCCGTCGGAGTGGCCGGCGAGGCCTTCGGGGTGATTGATCTTGAGGCCGCCGATGACCAGCGGGACGTCCTTCTTGAAGGCGTGAGAGTCAAAGCCGAGACCGATGCGCATGCTCATTGCAGATGATGATAAAGCAGCGGGCGGGGATTGCAGCCGGGATTCGTGGAAGGGATTGGGGGGAAGATTAGCGGCGGCGGGCGGTGGGTCGTGCAGCGAGCGAGACGGCGAAGCTGTCCTCGAGCATCTGGAAGCGGGCGATGAGGCCGGAGCCGACAGTGAGGATGATGGCGAAGCTGGTTTCGATGAGCCTGCCGGTGGATTTGATGCGGGTAGCGAGCGTGCCGAGGATGATGGCGCGTTGTTCGTTGGCGAAGATGTCGTCGACGTCGAAGCGGAGGCGTTCGGTGAGCGAGCGCACGTTGCGGACGAAGTCGGCGGCAGCGATACGGCCTTTGCGGTAGCCGACCCAGGGTAGCGAGCCTATGTCGCCGGGAATCTCGAAATCGAGGCCGTGGCTGAAGAGCTCGGCGATGGACTCGGGAGAATCCCCCTGGCCGAGACGGGTGAGGAACTGTTGGGCGATGGCGTGATTCTGCTCGGCACTCATGAGGAAGTCCTCCGGTGGAGTTGCAATGGGGTTAGTTGCAGCGACAATCGCCGGGCTCGCCTGAGCGAGGCTGAACATTCTTGGAGGGGGAGTGCCATGCAGCTACGGCGAAGGTGACGATGACGGGAAGCATGGTGAGGGCGGCGTTAACCATAGGAATCTCCTGCGGCTCGTACGCTGAGCCGATGCGGTGAAAGGGTAAAGGAGGCCTGGTGGGAACCCGGTTCATCGAGCGGTGAGGCCGCGCGATGAACCGGGAACGCATCTGGTGGTTAGACGAGCGAGGAGTGCAGGTCGACTCGAATTAAGTTTGTTAAGTTAGCGGGCTCCGCCAGCGGCGTTGATGAGCTGGCCGTTGATCCAGCCGGCGTCGTCGGAGGCGAGGAAGACAGCTGCGGTGGCGATATCGTGGGCTTGCCCGATGCGGCCGAGAGGTGTCTTGGAAACGACGTCCTTTTCGAAGTCGGCTTCGGGGCCGACGAAGCCGGCGGTGGCGGTGCCTTCGGTCACGGTGAGGCCGGGGTTGAGGGCGTTGACGCGGATGCCCTTTGATCCGAGCTCGAGCGAAAGGACTCCGGTGATGACGTCGACCGCACCCTTGGTAGCGCTGTAGACCGAGCTGCCCGGAGGCGTGATGCGGCTGACGAGCGAACCAATGTTGATGATGCTGCCGCCCTTGGGGAGGTGCTTGACGGCGGCTTGCGTGACGAGCAGGAGACCGAGAACGTTGACGTCAAACTGCTTGTGGAAGTGCTCGGGGGTGACGGCTTCGAGGGGGCCAAACTCGTAGACGCCGGAGTTGTTGACCAGGATGTCGAGCTTGCCGTAGGCCTTGATGGCGGCGTCGATGATGGCTTGAGCGTCGGCGGCCTTGGAGACGTCACCTTTGACGGCAACGGCTTTGCCGCCGGCCTTGGTGATCGCGTCGACGACGGTGTCGGCACCGGCTTTGCTGGAGGCGTAGTTGACGACGACGGAGGCGCCAGCGGCTCCAAGTGATTTCGCGATGGCTGCGCCGATGCCTTTGGAGGCTCCTGTTACGACGGCGACTTTTCCTGTGAGGGTGCTCATGGTGTGTCCTTTCGAATTAGGAACTGCATGTTGTTGAAGCGTATTGAGATTGGTTGCGGGTGTGCTGAGGTTTAGCGGAGGCCGCCGGCTGCCTGGAGCAGCGAGCCGGTGATCCACTGCGCGTCATCTGAGGCGAGGAAGGAGACGACCGTGCCGATGTCTTCTGGCTGGCCGATGCGACCGAGGGGCGTGCCAGTGACCATCTGCTTTTCGAAGTCGGAACCTTCGATACCAGCGGATTTGAAGCCTTCGGTGACGACGGGCCCGGGGTTCACGGAGTTGACGCGAATCTTTTTGGGGCCAAGCTCTTTCGCAAGAACGCGGGTGATGGTGTCGACCGCGCCCTTGGTGGAGGAGTAGATCGAGGAGGCGGGCGGCGTCTGCTCGCTGGCGACGGAGCCGATGTTGATGATGCTTCCACCGGTGGCGGAGAATTGCGCGGCTGCTGCCTTCGAGGTGAGAAGAAGTCCCTTTACGTTGGTGTTGTACATGTAGTCGATGTCGTCCGCCGTGACGGCTTCAAGCGGCGCGAACTTGTAGACGCCCGCGTTGTTTACGAGGATGTCGACGGTGCCGTAGGCCTTCTTTGCCTGGGTGAAGAGGGACTCGATGCCTGAGGCTTCGGAGACGCTGGCTCCGACCGCGGTGGCCTTGCCGCCGGCCTTGACGATTTCTGCAACGGTTTTCTCTGCGCCGGTTTTGTCGGACGCGTAATTAACGATGACGGAGGCGCCATCAGATGCGAGTTGCTTGGCGATGCCTGCGCCAATGCCTTTGGAGGCTCCTGTAACGATGGCGACTTTTCCTTTGAGTTTGCTCATTTCAATCCTCTTCCGTCGAAAATAACGTTTTAACATTTCGACAACCATCGAATTGATGTGCCAGGGATGTAGGAAGATTCAGGATGCTTGTGAATTTTTGTGGAATGCTGCGGATCGATGTAAGTCGCAGAATGCAGGGATCTCTCCACTACGGCGCAAAAAGCGCGCCTCCGGTCGAGATGACAATGTTGAAGGGAGAAGGGTTAGGCGAGGTCGGACTTTAGGCGGTCGAGGTAGGCGCGCAGGATGTGCGTCTGGGGAAAGTAGTTGACGAACTTACCTTCTTTTTCGGAGCGGACCAGGCCGGCGGTTTCGAGCTCTTTCATGTGGTGCGAGAGGGTGGCGGGGGAGATGTCGATGCAATCGCGCATTTTGCTACAAGGAGTGCAGGAGCGCTTTGTGCTGATTGTTTTGAGGATCTCGTAGCGGCGCGGGTCGGCTAGGGCGCGGGCGATAAGGGCTAGCTGGTCTTCGGTTAGCTCGATGGATTGGGTGGCGGTGGCCATGGCGGTTGATTAGATGATACGCGGAAGGGTTTTGGTGCGAGGCAGGCTGAGGGGTGCCTGACTAGTGAAGGATGCTCAGATAGGCGCGCCACGGGCCTACGGCTTCGCGGTATTCGTTGGACATGGTCTTGACGATCTGCTGGATATGGCCGAGGTCGTGAACCACCCATGTGGCGAGCAGGTTGCGCAGGGTTACCGGGCCGAATTCAGGATGAGTGCCCGGTAGGTCGAGTTGCTCTTCCGTGATGTGGAGCGATGTGAGGGTCTGAAGACTTTGGCTTCGTAGAGTGGCGAAGTCGTTGAGGAGGGAATCGATGGACTTGCCGGCGATGAGGCGCTGGAAGTCGAAACGGTCGAAGGGCTCGAACGGGGTGTGGGTGTGGCCTGCGAGGATCATGCGCACGCGGGGAAGCCAGTCGGTTTCGTCGGCGAGCATCAGGTGGCCGAGGACGTCGATAGGACTGAAGGCGTCTGGAGATTTTCTGCAGTTGAGCCACGCCGATGATTTTCCGCGAAGCAGGGCGTCGAGGACGGAGGGAGTGCTGGCTAGAACCTCGATGGACTGGTCGAGTTGAAATTGCATGCTGAACCTTATGGAAGCGGCCAGAGGTCAGCCGGCGAGGTAGAACTCGGCTACTTCGAGGTCGCCGGGCTGGGTGACTTTGAAGTTGCGGGAGGTGCCCTGGACGACGAAGACGGGGATGTTGGCGCGCTCGAGGAGGCTGGATTCGTCGGTGCCGGTGAACTCGTCGGCTGCGGCTTCGGCGAAGGCTCGGCGGAGGAGGGGGACCGTTGCGCCTTGCGGGGTTTGCGCGTGGACGATGAGCTCGCGGGGGATGGTGGCCGTGATGAGGGCGCCGTCGGCGGTGCGCTCGACTTGCTTAATGGTGTCGATGGCGGGCGTGGCGACGATGGCTGCGCCGTGCTTTTCGATGGCGGCGATGGTGCGGGAGATGGTGGTGGGATCGATGAGCGGGCGGACGGCATCGTGGACGAGGACGATGTCGGCGGCGGAGGTGCTCGGGAGCGCGGCGAGGGCGTTGGCGACGGACTCCTGGCGGTTGTCGCCGCCGGTGACGACGTGGACCTTGGCGGAGAGGTGATGCTCGTCGAGCATGGCGGAGACGCGGGCCTGCTCGGTGTCGCGGACGGCTACGTAGATGGCAGTGACGGCGGGTACGTCGAGGAAGGCACGGACGGAGTGGACCAGGATGGGAAGACCTTTGAGCTCGATAAACTGTTTGGAAACGCCCGCATTGGCGTGGGCCATGCGAGTGCCGATTCCGGCGGCGGGGATGATGACGAAGACAGACATGGGAATCGAAGTATAACGCTTCGGGGTTCTCAGTTGTTAGTTCTCAGCTGTCAGTTGCTTGCCGATGTTGATGCGCGGCGCGGAAGTCTTTACTGACAACGGAGAACTAACAACTAAGAACTCGGCTTGAGGATCATTTCGTTGTTTTGGGCGAAGCCGAATTTTTCGTAGATGGGCTTGCCGAATTTTGAGGCGTGGAGAGTGATGACGCGGACGTTGGCTTTCTTGCATTCGTCGACGGCGTGTTGGAGGAGTTGGGTGGCCAAGCCGCGGCCGCGGGCTTCGGGAGCTGTGTAGAAGTTGAGGAGGTAGGCTCGGATGGGGTTGGGGTCGAGGAAGTGCGGGGGAAAGTCGCCGAAGAAGATGCCGCAGGCGGCGAGGAGGGTTTCTTCTTCTTCAGCGCCTGCGGCTCCCTCCAAGAAGAGACCTACGTAGCGGCCATCGGCTAAGCGCTCGCGGACCCAGGGTTCGAAGGCGAGGTCCATGGTGTTGTAGGCGGTCTCGGTGGCGAGTTCGTTGTCGGCGAACATCTGGTGGCGCTGAGCGGTGATGAGGGGAGCGTCGGCGGGCGTGGCGCGGCGGAGGGTGGGCATAGGTACCGAGTGTAGAGGATAGGGGATAGAGGATAGAGAAAGTGAGCGGTTTGGGAGGTGGTGTGCAAACGAGCCTCTGGTGGCGAGGCTCGTTTGCGCACCACAGGTTTAGAGGGCTGCGGCGCCGGCCTCGGCTACTGCCTGGTCCTGCGCACCGAGGCCGCCGCTTACGCCGATGGCTCCGATGACTTTGCCATCCTGCTTGATCGGCACGCCGCCGGCGAAGATCATTACTTTGCCGTCGTTCGATGCGTGGATTCCGAAGAACTGATCGCCGGACTGCGAGAGCGTGCCGAGCGTTCCCGTCTCGATGTCGAAGGCTCGCGAGGTCCAGGCCTTCTTCTGGGCGATGTCGACCGAGCCGATCCATGCGCCGTGCATGCGCTCGAACGCCAGCAGGTGTCCACCGGCGCAGACCACTGCGATGTTCATGGGTTGCTTAATCTCTTCGGCCTTTTTGGTAGCTGCGGCGATGATGCGTCGCGCGTCCTCGAGGGTAACGGTGTTATGCGAAGTGCTCATTGAAAAATCTCCTTGTGCGAAGGACGTGCTCGCCCAACGTTTGGATGCAGTAAAGCAGAGTGTAGTGGATAGAGCGTAAAGGATAGAGTGGAACGATGGCGTTGAAGGCGAGTTTGGCAATGGATCGTGGGCTGCTCAAGGCGGGAGAGCGGGTGTGCGTGGCGGTGAGTGGCGGGGCGGATTCGGTGGCGCTACTGCTGGCGTTGGTGGAGGCGAATACGGAAAGTGCGCAGAACAAGATCCCGCTCGGCGTTGTGTTGCGTGCGGCTCATGTCCATCATGGGCTGCGCGGCGCGGATGCTGATGGAGATGAGGCGTTTGTGCGGGAGCTCTGCGAGCGGCTGGGAGTTCCTCTAACGGTGTTTCGGGTGGACACGGCGGCTCGGCAGGCGGCGGAGGGGGAAGGTGTCGAGGAGGCTGCGCGGGAGTTGCGGTATGAGGCGTTGCGTGGGTTGATGGCGAGTGGGGTGGTCGATGTAGTGGCAACGGCCCATACGCTCGATGACCAGGCCGAGACGGTGGTGATGAAGATGTTGCGGGGGGCCTGGACGGAAGGGTTGGGAGGGATTTCGCCGGAGATCCAGTGCGGTGGCGGCACAAAGGCAAATACAGGGGTCCTTCGCTTCGCTCAGGATGACGACGAAAAACAAGCAACGACCACCAAGGGGAGGATTGTGCGGCCTCTGCTGGGGGTTCGGCGGGTGGAGGTTGAGGCGTTTCTGCGGGAGCGTAGCCAGGGCTGGAGAGACGATGCGACGAATCGGGATGTGTCCTTGACGCGGAACCGGGTGCGGCATGTGTTGATGCCGATGCTGCGGGAGTTCAATCCGGGAGTAGACGCGTTGCTGGCACGGACTGCGGAAATCGCGCGGGAGGAAGAAGCATTCTGGCAGGCGGAGGTGGCTCGGGTGTTGCCGCAGGTACTGTTACCGGGCAAGCCGGTGCGCGGCGGGGGGCGGGCCGTGAGCACGGCGGTGGGTGAGGTTGGATATGCGCTGGAGATTGAGCGGCTTCGCGCTATGTCGGCGGCGTTGCGGCGGAGGCTCGTGCGGGCGGTCGCGCGGATGGTGTTTGCGGATGCGGAAGTGAGATACGTGCTCGGCGGCGAGGAGACGGCCAAGGTGTTGGCGCTGGCGGGTTTCGGGGGAGTCGGCGGCGCGGTGACAGGAAAGATCGGGAGCCGGCTGGAGCTGCATGGAGGTTTACGGGTGGAACGCTCGGCGCGGGAGATCCGGCTGTGGCGACAGGCTTAATGATTCCGTCAGGGGGAAAGATCAGGGTCTGTGGACGATATTTCTGCCGGATCGGGGCGTCGCCAGAGTAGAATCTAGAACAAACCCGGCGCAGGAGTGAAGACGGCTGCAAAACACTGCACCGTAATTCTGCGGCTGGCGTCTAAAGCATCAGGCGAAGCTTTCGGGGTGGTTGCGTGGCTCCGAGGGACGGGCGAATCGTCGGAAGTTCAGACGAATGTTTGGGGTGGTAGCCGTCCATACACGGACGGAGCAGTAGAAGACGAAACGAGGAATCGGATTGAATTCAACAGTCAAACAGTTGTTGATCTGGGTGCTGACGCTGGGCTGCCTGCTGGTGGGCTGGCGTTTCGTCGCGACCAACATGGCTGCGGGCCACGACAAGGCAGTGAGCCTGACACAGTTCCAGGATGACGCGGACAACAACAAGATCTCGGATGTGCTGGTGGACGGCGCTGACGTCACGGGCAAGTACAAGGACGGTAAAGAGACCTTCCACACCACGATTCCGGCGAACTATGTGGACCACAACGAGGAAGCCGATTTGAAGGCCCACGGCGTGGATGTCACGTTCAAGAGCCAGCAGGGCAATATGTACTGGAACGCGCTGCTGAGCTTCGCGCCGATCCTGGTACTGGTGGCGTTGTTCATGTTCATGATGCGGCAGATGCAGAGTGGCGGCAACAAGGCCCTGAGCTTTGGCAAGAACCGCGCGCGTCTGCTCTCGATGCAGCAGAAGAAGATTACGTTCAAGGACGTCGCGGGCGTCAATGAAGCGAAGGAAGAGCTTCGCGAGATCATCGAGTTTCTGCGCGAGGCGCAGAAGTTCCAGCGCCTGGGCGGACGCATTCCCAAGGGCGTGCTGATGGTCGGACCTCCAGGAACGGGCAAGACTTTGCTGGCTCGCGCTGTTGCGGGCGAAGCGAACGTTCCGTTCTTCTCGATCTCCGGTTCGGACTTTGTGGAGATGTTCGTCGGCGTGGGCGCAAGCCGCGTTCGCGATTTGTTTGAGCAGGGCAAGAAGAATGCCCCTTGCATCATCTTCATTGACGAGATTGACGCTGTTGGGCGGCACCGCGGTGCTGGCCTCGGCGGCGGACACGATGAGCGCGAGCAGACGTTGAATCAATTGCTGGTCGAGATGGATGGATTCGAGTCCAACGACGGCGTGATCCTGATTGCCGCGACCAACCGGCCCGATGTTCTGGATCCGGCGCTGCTGCGTCCAGGTCGTTTCGATCGCCGCGTGATTGTGGATCGTCCTGACATTCGTGGGCGCGAAGAGATTCTGAAGGTGCACTCGAAGAAGGTGCCCCTGGCCGAGGATGTGAACCTGCCGGTTCTGGCTCGCGGAACACCGGGCTTCACCGGCGCTGATCTGGCCAACATGGTGAACGAAGCGGCGCTGACGGCGGCGCGGTTCAACCGCAAGGCTGTGCACATGTTCGACTTCGAAGTGGCCAAGGACAAGGTGCTGATGGGCGCCGAACGGAAGTCCATGCTGCTGAGCGAGGACGACAAGCGCGACACCGCTTATCACGAAGCCGGGCACGTTCTTGTGGCGGCGAAGAGGGATCATTCTGATCCCTTGCATAAAGTCACGATCATCCCGCGCGGTATGGCGCTGGGTGTGACCATGCACCTTCCCGAAGAGGACAAGCACACGGTGACGCGGGATTATCTGAACACGCAGCTGGCCATCTTGATGGGTGGGCGCTGCGCGGAAGAGATCTTCATGAACCGCATGACGACCGGAGCGGGCAACGACATTGTGCGCGCGACGGAACTGGCTCGGAAGATGGTTTGCGAGTACGGCATGAGCGAGCTTGGACCGCTGACCTACGGCAAGAAGGAGCAGGAAGTGTTCCTCGGCCGGGACATTGGGCAGGCGAGAGACTACTCGGATGACACGGCGCAACAGATTGATAAGGCTGTGCGGCGGCTGGTCGATGAGGCGTACAACTCGGCGTACAAGATTCTGGATGAGAACCGCGAAGTAATGCATGCGATGGCGGCTGCGCTGCTGGAGCGTGAGACGCTGGATGCTGCGGAGATCGAGTTGATTATCCAGGGCAAGCTGCTGGGACCAGTGAAGTCTTCGCTGGCGTCGGCTGGCGATGATGACGGTGATGATAAGCAGCACGTGCTGAAGCCGGAGGCCGGGCGCAAGCCTGGGTTCGGCGAAGGGCATACGACACCGGCGTAAACGACGGATAGAAACCTAAAGGGCGGCTCCGCTATGGAGTCGCCCTTTTGATTTGGGAAGAAGCCAGCGCCATGGTTAGGCCTTGGCTGTCTTCTTCGATTTGTGTCCGTTGCCGTTCGCAACTTTGGAGCGACCGTTTGCGGAAGCATGATTGCCTTTGGCCCCGGGCTTGTTCGTGCTCGGTTGGGTCTGGCTGAGGGCTTCTGCAAAGGGCGAGGTGGATGCTTTCTTTCCCGCGTCCTGCTGTCCGCGATCTTCCTGACCTTCCGTGCCATCGATGTCGTCGACGGAGAGGCCGGGGCCTTCATTCATCTGGGACTCGACTGGATGCAGGCCGAAGGAAGTCTGCCACGGACCGCGCATGTCCGCGTCTCCCTCGTCGCCGTCGCCCGTGGAGGCGTTGAAGTATTCATCCACGATGCCGGGGGTAGGCTTGAGGAAGCCGATGGAGAAGGCTGGCTTTTCCATGCTCTCGAGAGCGGCGGTGAAGGCCTTGAGGTGGGTGATCTCGCGCGTCATGAGGAACTGCAGGGTATCGATGGTGCCAGGATCGTCGGTGTGGTCGATGAGGCGTTCGTAGACGATCTTGGCGCGGGCTTCAGCGGCGATATTGCTGCGCAGGTCGACGTCGAGCTCGCCGGTAATTTTCAGGTAGTCGGCGGTCCAGGCATCGCCCACCGAGTTGTACAGGCTGACGCCGCCACCGCCGGCGATCGTGACGAGGGGATCGGCTTCGGCAGCTTCGCGGTTGGTCTTGAGGTCCTTGAGATGCATGCGAATCAGGGCGCCTACGACTTCGAGATGGCTGAGCTCTTCGGTGCCGATGTCGAGGAGAAGATCGCGGCGAGCGAGGTCGTCGACGCAGTTCCAGCCTTGGATCGTGTATTGCATGGCGGCAGCAAGTTCGCCGTTGGCGCCTCCGAATTGCTCGAGAAGAAGGTTGCCAAATTTGACGTCGGGAGTGCCGATGTTGACGGTGTACATGAGTTTCTTGATGTGGTGGTACATGGGTTGACCTCGTGAGTTTCAATGTGGAGTTTTCAGCGTGCGCTAGAGGGGACGTGCGCCGTGAGGCCAAGGCAAAGGCGTGCTCTGGGCGTTTGGATGCAGGATTCGCGGGAGGGGTCTGTCGGTCGGCTAGCGAACAGATGGGGAGGACGGAGCAGGCGGAGGGCGGAAGAGGCGTTTGAGGCGGGTGGCGATCCAGCGCATGCTGAGAATCAGGAACACAATGGCAGCGGTGGCGATTCCGGCAGCGAAGTACGGATGGTGGGTCGCGAACCATGTGAGGGAGATGGCAGCGACGTCTTCGCTGGCGGAGAGCGCGATGTTGGAGATGGGCTCGGGACTGGGGGTGACGAGGGCGCGGGCGGCGGTCTTGGAGGTGTGGGCTATGGCCGCAATGGCGGCTCCGCCGACGGCGGCGAGGAGTTTCATCTCCGGCGAGAGCTGCGAGGCGGCCTGGTAGGCGAGCAGCGCGGCGACGGGAACGCGGATGAAGGTGTGCGCGGCGTTCCAGACGAGATCGAAGGCGGGAATCTTGTCGGCGAAGACTTCAACCGCGAAGAGGACGCTGGAAACGACGATGATCCAGGGGTTGGAGAGCGCGTGCAGGCCGGGCGGGAGGGTGACCCAGTCGAAACGCGCGAGGATGCCGAGGGTCGCGACCGTGGCGTAGACGTTGAGCCCGGCGGCGAAGCTGGCGGCGACGATGAGTGCGGCGATGGAGGAGGGCGTGAAGTTCACGGGCGACTCCGGTGTGGTGGTGCCACTGCGGGGATGGTATCGCAGATGGGTGCAGGGTTGCGATAGGCTAACCGGATGAAGATGCGTTTGGGCGGGTGGTTGTTCGTCGTGGGGTTGCTGGTGGGTGTGGCTGGGGCGCAGACGAAGGGGATGGCGTCGGCGCAGACAGCAACGACTACGCCGGGCGCGAAGGTGGGGCAGGGCGCGCAGCCTCCGGTGTCGGGCTTGATGCCTACCAAGGAGGACCTGCTGCGCGGTGGCTATGGGCCGTATCGCGCGAATAATGATTTGTTGTTTTATCACCTGACACTGCGCGTGGACCCGGTGGCGAAGACGATCGCGGGGACGAACGTGGTGCGGTTCCGGATGTTGAAGGATGGGCGAAAGATTCAGCTGGAGCTGACGCCGGAGTTGACGTTGGATGGGATTACGTTTGAGGGCAAGGCCGTGGCGTATACGCGGGCTGCGGCGGACTCGCGAAGTCTGTATGTGGAATTTCCTCGCGAGCTGAAAGTGGGTGAAGTCGCGGAAGTTACCGTGGCGTACCACGGGCAGCCGGTTACTCAGGGGAGGTTTGGGTGCTTCTCGTTCGATAAGGACAAGGAAGGCAAGCCCTGGATTACCACGGCTTGCGAGGGTGAAGGCGCGAGCGTCTGGTGGCCGAATAAAGATCAGTGGAAGGATGAGGCGCAGGATGGGATGGAGTTGGATATTGCCGTGCCGAACGGGCTGATGGATGTATCCAACGGGCGGTTCGTGGCGAGTAAGGATTTAGGCGATGGGTACACGGAGTGGAAGTGGCGTGTGCATTATCCGATCAACAACTATGATGTCGCGCTGAACATTGGGGAGTACCAGCACTGGTCGGGCGCGCATGCGAATAAGGAGACGGGCGAGCAGACGACGCTGGATTTCTATGCGCTGCCGGAGGACCTCGAGAAGGCGAAGGTGCAGTTCGCGCAGGTGCCGGGAATGCTCGATGCGTACGAGCATTATCTGGGCGAGTATCCGTTTGATAAGGACGGGTACAAGCTGATCGAGGTGCCGTATGCCGGCATGGAACACCAGACGGCGGTGGCGTATGGCAACCACTTTGAGAATGGGTACTACGGGCACGATTGGACAGGCGTGGGGATCTCGCCCAAGTTCGACTTCATCATCATTCACGAGAGCGGGCATGAGTGGTTTGGGAATTCGATTACGGCGGCGGATCGGTCGGACATGTGGATTCACGAAGGGTGGACGACGTATTTGGAAGAGCTGTATGTGGAATACCGCTGGGGGAAGGTGGATGCGATCAAGTATCTGAATGGGCTACAGCCGAAGATACGAAACCGGCAGGCGATCATTCCGGAGCGCGGGACGAATGCGGAGCCTACGGAGGATCAGTATTTCAAGGGCGCGCTGATGTTGAATACGCTGCGCAGCGTGATCGATGACGATGCAAAGTGGTTTGCGGATATTCACGACTTCTATCAGCACTTCAAGTATCAGAACATCATGACGGAAGATGTCGTGGCGTGGTGGAATCAGCGGACGGGGATGAACCTGACACCGTTCTTCAATGAGTATCTGCGGCACGCCGCGCTACCGGTGCTCGAGCTGAGATTTGATCGAGCGAAGGGGACGGTGGCGTATCGGTGGAGCGCGGACGAGGCAGGATTTGCGATGCCGATCAAGATTGGCGAACGCGAGCATTTGACGCTGGTGACTCCGGTGACGACGGAATGGAAGACGATGCCGTGGACGGCAGATCCGGATACGCTGGAGGTGCCGCATGATTCTTATTACGTCGGCGAGAAGACGGTGAATTCGATCGGGAACGATTGATTTTCTAAACCATTTATCATCGTAACTATGCGTGTTCTCGCTTTGGGATTGGTCGTGTTGCTGGCGGGGTGTGGATACCACCAGGTAGGTGCGGCGTCGCATATTCCGGCGAACGTGCGGACGCTGGGGGTGCCGATCTTCGCAACGAAGGTGCAGGCATTCAACACGGAGACGGCATTCACGCAGGCGATGGTGCGTGAGTTGAATACGCGGACGAATTACAGGGTGGTGACGGGCGCGGGTGCGGACCATACCGACGCGGTGCTCAAGGGCACGATTGTGAGCGAGACGGTCGTGCCGCTGACGTATGACTCGACCAGCGGGCAGACGTCGAGCTACCTGGTGAATATTACGGCGAGTGTGCAGCTGGTGGCGCATGATGGGGCTGTTCTATACAAAAACGATGCGTTTGCGTGGAGGGAACAGTATCAGTCGACTGAGGACTTGAGCGGGTTTGTGCAGGAGGACGGAGACGCTGTTCGCAGGATGGCGAAAGATTTTGCGGCGGCGCTGGTGAGTGACATGCTGGTGAGCTTTGGATGAGCGAAGCTAAAATTTCTCAAGCGGGCGCTACGCACGCGGGCCTGAAGAGCTTCGCGGGAGTCGAGCGGTTTCTGACAGAGGTGAGTGGCGATGCGCGCCGCGCCGGATACGTGCTGCTGGGAGATGATGCGTTTCTGATGGAGATGTGCCGCAAGGGAGTGATGCGGGCGCTGGTGCCGGAGGAGATGAAGGATTTCTGTCTGCATGATCTGGACCTGGGGCAGACGTCGATCTTCGAGGCGCTCGATTTGGCGCAAACGCCGTCGCTGATGGCTCCGTTCCAGGTGCTGTTTCTGCGCAACGTCAAGACGCTCTATGGACGCGGGCAGAAGAAGGAAGAGTTCAAGGCTATCGACGAATATTTCCGGCGACCGAATCCGCAGGCCCTGGTGATCTTCGTGGCGGACTACCTGGCTCTGCCGCAGGATATCCGCAGAATGGACATGACGGACAAGGATCGCGCCGAGAAGATTCGCGAGACGCTCGGCGATGTATGTGGCGTGGTGGAGCTACAGCGGGTGAGCGAAGAGGACGCGATGCGCTGGGTCGTGCGCGAGGCGAAAGCCAAGGGTGTGGAGTTCAGCGAGGATGCGGCGCGGGAGTTGGTGGATGCGCTAGGGTCGGCGGGCGGCGCGGAGATGATGCTGGTCGCGAGCGAGGTCGAGAAGCTGCTGCTGTATGCGGGCGGCGTGGGGAAAGCTACGGTGGAGGTGGGGGATGTGGAGACGATGGTGTCGGCTGCCAAGCAGCGGAGCCTGTATGAGCTTACAGATGCCATTAGTTTGAAGGATGCGCCGCGAGCGCTGGGATTGCTGGCCGGGTTGCTGAACGCGTCGGAGGGTGGTGAGGATGCGGCGATCGGGCACGTGTTTTCGCTAGCGAAGACCTATCGGCAGATGCTGGTGCTGAACGAAAAACAAGTGAAAGATCAGCGCGCGATGTGGCAGGTCTTGTGGCCGGGTTTTCGCGTGGCGCCGTTTGCGGCCGATGCGCTGATTGCGCAGGCGCGGCGCTATCGGGACCGTGGCGAGCTGACGCGCGGGCTGCGGCTAATTGCGAAGGCGGACCTGGAGCTGCGGTCGAGTCCGGCGGATAAGAAGCTGGTGCTGGAGAGATTGGTGATGCGGCTGGCGGGCAAGGGTCAGGAGAGCGAAATGGAAGGCGTGGGAGCTTAGGCCAATCATTTGGGGCAGGTGGCTGAGGCGTGGTGGTCTGTTGCTCGGTGGAACTTACGGTATGACAGGAGTCGCCAGCGCGGAGAGCGAGTACAATCCGAAAAGTCCTTGGAAGCTTGAAGCGTAGTTGAAAACAGGAGAGATCGTGCATGTGTGTAGTTGCGAGAGCGTTGTTTGGGTGGGGATTGGTCTTGGGAATGGTTGCGTCGGTTGGCGCGCAGACGACGGCGCCGGCTGCGCCGCCAGCAACTCCGCCGGCAACTCCAGCCACCATGCAGCAGCGAATGCAGCAGATGCTGGAGTTCGCAAAGACGCACTATGAGAAGCATGAGTACCGGGTTGCCATGCGCGATGGCGTGAAGCTTTATACGCAGGTCTATACGCCGATTGCGGGGCAGTTTGCAGATAAGGGACCGTATCCGTTTCTAATGACGCGCACGCCCTATAGCTGCGGGAGCTACGACAACGCTGAGGTGATGCCGCGTGTGACGGCCAATATGGACATGCTCGAGAGCGGGTACATCCTGGTGTGCCAGGATGTACGCGGCCGCTGGGAGAGCGAGGGGAGCTGGGTGGAGATGACTCCGCCCAGGGATGGCAAGGGGATTGATGAGTCGACCGATATGTATGACACGGTGGACTGGCTGCTGAAGAATGTGAAGGGCAATAACGGCAAGGTCGGGATACAGGGCATCAGCTATCCGGGGTTCTATACGGTGGCGAGCATCATTAACGGGCATCCGGCGATCAAGGCGGCGAGTCCGCAGGCGCCGATGATGAATCTGTTTGACGGCGATGACGCGTATCACGGTGGAACCTTCATGGTCGGGGCGAACCACTCGTTTTATGCGGCGTTTTATCGGCCGCAGAAGAATCCATTGAAGGTTGAGCCGGAGAGCAACTTTGAGTTCTTTACCAAGGATGCGTATGCGTACTACCTGAAGATGGGGACGCTCGCGAACCTGGATTCGGCGGCGGCGAATACGAATCCGCTGTACCACGATCAGACGATCCATGACACGTATGACAGCTACTGGGCGGCTCGCAACATGGAGCAGCATATGTTCGGCGTGAAGGCTGCCGTGATGACGGTGGGTGGATGGTTCGACGCGGAAGATCTGGCCGGCCCGGTGAAGTTGTTCCACGCGATTGACAAGCTGAGCCCCGAGGCTGCGGCGAATACGCTCGTGGAAGGGCCGTGGGTACATGGTGGATGGGCGCGGGGAGCGGGCGCTTCGCTGGGCGACATCCAGTTTGGGTCGGACACTTCGGATTTTTTTCGGAAGACGATCGAGGCGCCGTTCTTCGCGCATTATTTGAAGGATGCGCCGTGGACTCCGCTGCCCAAGGCGTACACGTTTGAGACTGGCAGCAATGTGTGGAAGAAGTATGATGCCTGGCCTCCAAAGCAGGCGGAGACGAAGATGATTTACTTCCAGCCGCAGGGTGGGTTGGCTTGGACTGCGCCCGCGCTGAAAGAGAGTAAGGACGAGTATGTGAGTGACCCGGCGCATCCGGTGCCGTACGTGGGCTATGTGACGGAGGCTGATCCTCCGCAGCGCTACATGGATGATGATCAGCGGTTCGCTACGACGCGGCCGGATGTGTTGGTGTACGAGACGGAGCCGCTGACCGAGGATGTGACGGTCGTGGGACCGGTGCGGCCGCGGTTGAAGATTGCGTCGACCGGAACCGATTCGGATTTTGATGTGAAGCTGATCGATGTCTATCCGGAAAACTTTCCTGATCCGGATGAGGAGAACCAGGGCAAGCATGTGCTGGCTGCTCCGCCGGTAATGATGGGCGGGTACCAAATGTTGGTGCGCGGCGAGCCGTTCCGCGCAAAGTTCCGGAACTCGTTAGCGAAGCCGGAGGCGCTGGTGCCGGGCAAGGAGACGGAGGTCGATTTCAGCATGCAGGACGTGAACCACACGTTCCTGAAGGGCCACCGGATCATGGTGCAGGTGCAGAGTTCGTGGTTCCCGCTGACCGATCGCAATCCGCAGGTGCTTATGGATATCGCGAAGGCCAAGCCCGAGGATTTTAAGAAGGCTACCGAGACGGTGTTTCACGAGACTGGTGCGGCAAGCGGGATTGAGTTGATGGTGATGCCGAAGTAGATCGTGCGAACAGAGGATCGCTATGGAACTTGTATGGAGCTAAGCAAGACAAGAGATAGTCGACGCAGACGGATTATCACGGTAGGAACGTTTGTCGTTTACTACTCGATCGTGATTGTTTCGCTGGTTTGGATCGCTGACATCTTCGTGAAGTGGTCCATTCCTCATCTTCTTGAATTGCTATTTCTGCTTATTTTTCCTTCGTTCGTGTCAGGTTTTCTGATTTATGAAAGCAGGCGAAGTTTCCCCAAGGTAAATACCTGGCTATTCATCGGAGCCGCGGAATTCCATCTTGTCTTCGTCACGCTGGTCATTGTGTATGAAGCATTCCAGCTTGACGATGTTGCGCCGAGTACCATCGACGGGATAGTGATTGGCGTGGTGGTTGGTTCCCTCGTCGTGGCTGTGGCGTTGTACAAGAGAATTAAAGCTCTGACTGGATCCAAAGAGCCGATCGAAATCGCGCATTAGCTGGACGCGAAGGGGTGCTCGAGGCTGGGGCTTTGGGGGGTGAAGAGTTTGGCGCCGTCTTCGGTGATGTGCATGTCGTCTTCGAGGCGGATGCCGAAGGGTTCGGGATCGTCGGGGAGATAGATGCCGGGTTCGTCGGAGAAGCACATGTTCGCTTCGAGGCGTCGGGTGTTGCCGCGGACGAGGTAGTACCACTCGTGCATGTCCATGCCGATGCCGTGGCCGACGCGGTGGGTGAAGTGCTTGTAGTCAGGACCGAAGCCGGCGTTGGTGATGACTGCGCGGGCGGCGGCGTCTACGGTTTGCATTTCGACGCCGGGGCGAGCGGCAGCTAGCGCGGCGGCCTGGGCTTGATGCACGATGTCGAAGACGCGCTTCTGGCGGTCGGTGGGTTTGCCGTAGACGAAGCTCCGGGACACGTCCGATTGATAGCCTTGGACATAGCAGCCGTCGTCGATGAGGACAACTTGATTTTCGCGGATGACTTGCGGGGTGGGCGAGCCGTGGGGCTGGGCGGAGAAGGCGGCGACCTGGCAGGAGGCCTCGCCGCGGACGCCACAGCGGGTGTAGGCGTCGTCGACGAGCGAGGTGAACTGGCGGTTGGTCATGCCGGGCGAGCAGGACTCGTACACGGCCTTGTAGACGGAAAGGGTGATGTCGTTGGCGAGCTGCATGAGGGCTAGCTCGGCGGGGGATTTGATGCTGCGGCAGCCGGCGACGACGGGGATGCCAGAGGTGACGGCGCGCGGCGCGACCGCCTGGGCGATGCGGTCGGCGAAGACGAATTGGACGCGTTCGTCGAGAGCTAGCGGGAGAGACGAGGTCGTCACTGCCTTGAGGGAGCTGGCGAGAAGGGCGTAGGGATCGTCGTCTTCGTTCCAGGTGTAGACGCGCGTCGTGGCGCCGTTGGGGGAGCTGCTGAGAGCCTCGTGCATGCGGCCAGCTTCGAAGGTGGGGCAGACGATGAACGGGTCGCCGGTGGCGGGGAGGGTCCATGCAAAGAGGCGCTCGGACTGGCCGGCGGGCACGCCGAGGAAGTACTGCAGCGTGGTGCCGCCGGTGACGGTGAGGGCGGCGAGCTTGTTCTGCGCGAGGAGCTCACGGGCACGGTCGATGCGCCGCTGGCGCTCCGCGGCGGAGATGGGGACGGCCTCGTGAGAACGGTCTTTGAGGGCGAGGATGGGAGCCGGAACCTGCGTATCGGTTGGGGTTTGGGAGTTCAGGTGCGGCGGGTTGAGGGCGAGGGCGGGCGCGGTGGCGGCGGCGGTGGCAAGGAATCTGCGGCGCGAGAGCATGAGGAGATTGTAGGCTGTAGGAGGAGTTTGTAGCGGGAGACGGGGGCTCAGCAGATGACCAACCAACCGACGATTACCGAGGAGCCCGGGACCAATCTGGTAACCGTGGAAGAGTATGTGGCAGCGCGTGCGAGCCTGGGACTGGCCGAGGTGTTTGGAGCGATCGCTGCGGCGGCACGACAGGTTGAGCGAAAGATTCGGCGGGCTGGGTTGGGAGATATCTACGGGGCGGTCGGCGCGGTCAATGTGCAGGGCGAGCAGCAGCAGAAACTGGATGTGTTCGCGAATGATTTGCTGACCGAGTTGCTGCGCGGGGTTCCGCGTGTCGCTGCGATTGTGAGCGAAGAAGATGAAGGGCCGGTGGTCTTTGAGCGCGGCGATGGCGTGCCGTATTCGGACGCGGAATTTGTGGTGGTGTTCGATCCGCTGGATGGGTCGTCGAACATTGACGTGAATGTGAATGTGGGGACGATCTTCAGCATCGTGCGGAGGGTGGGCGATGTAGTGTCGTCGGTGTTGAAGTTGGGAACCGAGCAGGTGGCGGCCGGGTATGTGCTGTATGGGCCGTCGGCCGTGATGGTGATGACGATTGGGCAGGGCGTGGCGGCGTTTACGCTCGATGAGCAGGACAGGTTTGTGCTGACGGCCGAAGGGATGACGATGCCCGAACAGGGGCCGTATTACTCCGCCAACCAGGCCAATGCGGCGGGCTGGCCGGAGGTCTATCGGGAGTATGTGGAGAGCCTGGTGCGCGGGGAGTTGGGCGCGCAGGAGTATGGGGCGCGGTATATCGGTAGCCTGGTGGCGGACTTTCATCGCACGCTGCTGAAGGGTGGCGTGTTTTTGTATCCTCCGACGAAGAAGGCGCCGCGCGGCAAACTGCGGCTGCTGTATGAGGCGTATCCGCTGGCAATGGTGGCGGAGCAGGCGGGAGGCGCCGCGGTGGACGGGGAGATGCGGATTCTAGAGGTGCAGGCTCGCGGGATTCATGACCGGACACCGCTGGTGATTGGCAGCCGGCGCGAGGTGGAGGCATTGCGAAAGGCCGTGTCGAAGACGGCGGAAGAGGTGGAGTAATGGGATCGGTTGCAGACAGGCTGTACTATGACGCAGCGGCGGGTGATGTCGCGGCGCTGGAGTTTCGAGCGGTGATAACGGACGTTCGGCTGGACTCGCACGCGGCGGGCGAGAGCGGGCAGAAGGAACAGTTGTGGCAGGTGGCGCTCGATCGGACGGCGTTTTATCCGGCGGGCGGCGGCCAGCCCTGGGATACGGGGCTGCTGGTCGCGACGGCGAAGAGTGGCACGGTGCTGGAGGTGGTCGTCGAGCGCGTGGAAGAAGATGAGGCGGGCGAGGTTTGGCATTACGTTCGCAAGCCACTGCCAGAGGGCACGGAGATTGTTGGGCGCGTGGATGCGGATCGGCGGATGGATCTCGCGCAGCAGCATACGGGCCAGCATTTGCTGTCGGCGATGTTTCTAAGGGAGCTGGGAGCGGCGACGGTTTCGTTTCACCTGGGTGCTGATTCGGTGACGATCGATCTGGCGGTGGAGAAGGTGAGCGAGGAGGAGTTGCGGCGAGTGGAGGCTGCGGCGAATCACGTGATCTACGAGGACCGGGCGATGCGGCCGCGGTGGGTGGAGCGTGAAGAGGCTGAGGCGATGCTGTCTCGCGGCGAGTTGCGGAAGCTTCCTGAGCGTGCCGGGCGGATGCGGATTGTGGAGATGGAGGGCGTGGAGTTCAACGCTTGCGGTGGGACGCATGTGGAGTCGACAGGCGCGATTGGCGGGCTACTGGTGCGGCGGGTGGAGAAGGTGAAGCAGGGGCAGCGCGTGGAGTTCTGCTGCGGGCTGCGTGCGGTGCGGGCGGCGGGTCGGGATTACGCGCGGTTGCGGGAGCTGGGTGCGCTGCTGAGTGTGGGGGCGGGGGATTTGGCCGGTCGCGTGGCGGGGTTGATTGAAGATAAGAAAGCCAACGCGAAGCGCATCAAGTCGCTGGAGAAAGAGCTCGCACAAAAGGGAACTGGGGTCTCATCCTAAAGCGTCGGTTGGTGCCGCGAGTATTCTGTGCGTATGCGAATTTCGTTGCAGGATATGCTTGCGAAGCTGCCTCTGCCGGCGACTGCGAAGTGGCCGCAAGGCGTGTGGGATGCGGAAGCGTTGGCGCGTGGTTCGATGTCGCTGATCGCATTTGCGCCCGTTGGCAAGGACTACCAGACATCGCACAAACAAGACGAACTGTATCGTGCATCGCGGCCATGGCGTGCTGATGGTCGAAGAGGAGCGGTTTCCGTTTGTCGCAGGAGATGTTCTGTTTGTGCCGGCGAATGCACTGCACCGATTTGTTGAGTTCTCCGATGACTTTGTTACGTGGGCGGTGTTCTGGGGTCCAGATGGTGGGGAATTGCCACAGGCGTCTGCCAGCTAAGCTGTAAGAGTGAGTGTGTATTGCGATGTCGCGTTGCCGGTGCCGCTGGACCGGGCTTTTACGTACGAGCTGGGTGGGCTTGAGGCGGAGGTCGGCGCGCGCGTGATGGTGCCGTTCGGCGGGCAGCGGCTGGTGGGGGTGGTGGTCGGGCTGCATGATGTTGCGCCGGGCGATGACGTCGAGGTCAAGCGCGTTCAGCAGGTGATGGATGAAGCGGCGCTGCTTCCGGGCGAGTTGATGGAGCTCGGTAAATGGGTGGCGGCGTACTACTGTGCTCCGCTGGGCGAGGTGCTGCGCGGCATGATGCCGCTGACCGCGGAAGTGCGGCGGCAGTGGGTCTACAAGATTGGTGAGCAGGGGCGGAAGGTGCTGTACGAGGGCGCGGCGAAGGGGTCGTCGCGGCGGTCGAAACTCAGTGTCGAGGATCAGAATCGCGAATATTCCGTGTTGAATTATCTTGAGAGCGGAGAGGCCGGGAAGACAGCTACGATTCGCAGCGCAACGGGCGCGAACAAGGCGTTGCTCGATGCGATGGCGAAGAAGCGGTGGCTGGTACGAGAGCCGCTGGCCGAGGTGCGTGATGCTCGGCGCGTGGAGATGCTGGCGGTGTTAGTGGGGGCTACAGAGGCGGAATCATCCCACCTTAGAGACGATGAGGCCGCCGTAAAAATGGGGCACCCGGCTGCGGAGGTTGGTGGGAAGCGGCTGCCGAAGTTGAATGAGAATCAGCTTGCTGTAATGGCGGAGCTGGCCGGTTGTGGCGGACGGGAGCTGGTGCGGGAGTTACGCGGGCGAATGAGTGCGCGCGGTATTCCGGACTCGACGCTGGGGACATTGGTGAAGCGTGGACTTGTGCGGCTGGAAGAGACCGCGCAGGCGTTCCATGTGACCGGATTGCAGCAGGAAGGCAAGAAGTTTGCGCATGAGCATGTGCTGAACGAGGCGCAGACGGAGGCGCTCGGCACGATTGTCGCGGCGATGGAAAAGGGTGGGTTTCGTCCACACCTGCTGTATGGAATTACGGGGAGTGGCAAGACGGCGGTGTATGTGGCGGCGATGCAGCGGGCGCTGGTCGCAGGGAAGAGTGCGCTGCTGCTGGTTCCGGAGATTGGGTTGACGCCGGGAACGGCGGCGCAGATGGTGGCTGCGTTCGGCGGTGAGGTCGCGCTGCTGCACTCGCAACTCACACCCGACGAGCGCGCCGAGCAGTGGCACAGGATTCGCAGGGGCGAGGCGCGTGTGGTGATTGGGACGCGCTCGGCGGTGTTTGCGCCGATGCCGGACCTCGGGCTGATTCTTGTCGACGAGGAGCACGACGGGAGTTACAAGCAGGAGGAGACGCCACGCTATCACGGGCGCGATGTTGCGGTGATGCGCGCAAAATTGTTGGGCTGCACGGTGGTGCTTGGCTCGGCGACGCCGTCTCTCGAGAGCTGGCAGAATGCGGAGCGGGGGCGCTATGCGCGGGTGGAAATCCTGGCGCGCGTGGAAGCCCGCCCGCTGCCCAAGGTCGAGATGATCGACATGCGCGAGGAGTTCCGCGAGACCGGGCAGGAGCAGCTATTCTCGCGGCGGCTGATCGAGGAGACGCAGGCCACGATCGATCGCGGCGAGCAGGTGGTGATCCTGATTAACCGGCGCGGCTACAGCTTTGTGGTGATGTGCAGGAGCTGCGGCGAGAAGCTGGAGTGCGAGAACTGCGCGATCTCTCTGACGTATCACAAGGGCGGCGAGGAGCACAGCCTGAATGGCGAAGCGCGCGTGGGACAGCGGCTGGAGTGCCACTATTGCGGCTATCGGAGGACCGTTCCGAAGGCTTGCCCGAAGTGCCAGAGCGAGCACTTGTACTACCTCGGCGCGGGGTCGCAGCAGGGCGAGGAGCGGCTGCAGGAGCTGTTCCCCGGCGCACGGATCGGGCGCATGGACCGCGACACCGTGCGCAGCCGCGGCGATATGGAGCGGCTGCTGGGCAAGCTCCAATCGGGCGAGATCAACTTGCTGGTGGGCACCCAGATGATCGCCAAGGGGCACGACATTCATGGCGTGACGCTGGTGGGCGTGGTGGGCGCGGATTTTGCCCTGGGGCTGCCGGACTTTCGCGCGGCGGAGCGGGTGTTTCAGCTACTGACGCAGGTGAGTGGGCGGGCAGGGCGCGGCGAGCTGCCGGGAAAAGTCCTGGTGCAGACCTACCAGCCGGACCACTACGTGAACCAGTTTGCGCGGGAGCACGACTACACCGGGTTCGCCGCGCGGGAACTCTATTTCCGCCGAGCGATGCGGTATCCGCCATTCAGCGTGCTGGCCAACGTGATCATTCAGAGCGAGCGATTGGAAGAAGTCCTGGAGTGGTCGACGAAGCTTGGACGCTGGTTGCAGCAGCGCAAGCTGGAGGGCGTGCGGGTGTTGGGACCGGCCGCGGCGCCGAACTCGCGGCTAAAGCGCATCTACCGCTATCACCTGGTGCTGAAAGCGGATCGCCGCGATGTGCTGGGAGCGGCGATCCGGGAGATGTTGGTGGTGGTGGATCGCGAGGAAATTCCGCGACGGGCTATTTTGGTGGACGTCGACCCGATGCACCTGATGTAGGTCTTCCGACCGATTGCCGTGGCTCACAGGAGGTTCGACGGTGCATTGAAGGCAAAAAAACGACGCACGGAGGCGAGGCCTCGTGCGTCGTTCATGACTCTTGGGTCTAGCCGAGCGCCTGGAGATCCTTGCCCGGCTTGAATCGGACGGCCTTACCGGGCGTAATGGTTACCTCGGTGCCGGTGCGCGGATTTCGTCCGACGCCGGTTTTCCTGGGCTTGACGGTGAAGACGCCAAAGCCTCGGAGTTCGATACGGTCGCTACCGCCGAGGGCCTTCTTCATCGCTTCAAAGATGGCGTCCACGGCGGATTCTGCCTTAGTCCGTGGAAGGCCGGTGCGCTCAACTACCCGCTGGATTAGGTCCTGCTTGATCAATGGATGTCGCCTTCCTGTGCTCAAGTCCCACAACGTGGGGAGGTTCTGACTGACTTACAGCCTACACTGCGATGGTAGAAAGACAGGATTTGGTTGTCAATTTTTCCTCAGACGAGATCGGCAAAATCTGACGGGGAGGCGCGGTATGGACTAAAGTTTGCGATAGGCTCAAAGGGACGTACTATCCGATGGAAAGGTTTGTGCGCGGCAAAGTTGCCGCAGCCGTGGGAACGAGATGTCGATTAAGAGCGATAGATGGATTCGGACGCAGGCTGTTGAGAACAAGATGATCGAACCGTTCAGTGAGAAGCAGGTGCGCGAGGGTGTGATCTCGTACGGGCTTTCGTCGTATGGATATGACCTGCGGGTTTCGAATGAGTTCAAGATTTTCACGAACGTGAATAGCGCAATCATCGATCCCAAGAATTTCGATGAGCGTTCGTTCGTGTCGGTCGAGGCAGACAGCATCATTGTTCCGCCGAACAGTTTTGCCCTGGCGCGCTCGGTGGAATACTTCCGCATTCCCCGCGATGTGCTGACGATCTGCGTGGGCAAAAGCACGTATGCACGCTGCGGGATTATTGTGAATGTGACGCCGTTTGAGCCTGAGTGGGAAGGATTTGTGACGCTCGAGATTTCGAATACAACGCCGCTGCCGGCGCGCATCTATGCCAACGAAGGCCTGTGCCAGATACTTTTCTTCCAGAGCGATGAGGTATGCGAGGTAAGCTATGGAGATCGGAACGGCAAGTATCAGAGGCAGCAGGGAATTGTGTTGCCGAAGCTATAACAAAATAGCTGAACGATGGAACTAATGATGGAATTAGTGCTGCTGGACGATTGAGTTTTTTTCTGCTGGAGAAGGTAGTCGGGACTGCTGGACGAGTGAAGAAGACTGCTGGGCGAACATCCAAACACCGCCGGACGGCGTCAGAAAGACCGATCACCGGCGTAATGAGAATCGCAGCTCGTGACGAATGAAATGAAAGCGAATATCGGTGTCGTAGCGGCGGACTCCCTGCGTTCGATGGGATTGGTGGCTATCCTCGAAGAAACCGCCGGCGTCGTGGCATATCCGTTGAAGCTGGACGACGTGTGTAGCGCGCCGGATCTCGACCTCGTTCTGCTGGACCTCCAGGAGCCGCTGGACGGCATCCTGCACACGATTACGCACATTCGCAGAGAGCGACCGTCGTTGAAGCCGGTGGTGATGGGCGACCCGTTGACCCCGGACCAGATACAGTCCGTCATCGGAGTGGGCGCAAAGGGTTTTCTTCTGCGCAGCGCCGGTGTGAGCGAGATCAGTATGGCCATCGAGATCATCCTGGATGGATCCATCTGGGCACCGCGCAAAGTTCTGGCCAGGCTCGTGGAGGCGGGAACCGCGGGAGCCGAAAGCCTGGCGCCACCCGTGCAGCATGAGTCCATTGAAGAGATGATCACCGGGCGTGAGCGTGAAGTGCTGCATCTGCTGATGAATGGGCGCTCCAATCGAGAGATTGCCGCGGCGATGGGAATTGAGCAGGCCACGGTGAAAGCACACCTCGGAAGGATGCTGCGCAAGACGCGGGCGAAAAATCGGGTAGAGCTGACGCTGAGAGCAATGGAACAGAAGGAACAGGACGACGAGTAAGTTACCGTCGCAGGCCGAGATACCCCGGCTTTTCGAAGAAAATCTGGTTGTAATTCTTTAGTAACAATCAAAGGTCTACATTACTAGGTACTCTTGTAACCTACGGGCGTAAGAGGCATAGTGAATGCAGTACAAACCTGGGAGAATAGGGTTGCGAAAGTT
Organism: Granulicella sp. L46; assembly: GCF_009765785.1. GTDB lineage: Bacteria > Acidobacteriota > Terriglobia > Terriglobales > Acidobacteriaceae > Granulicella. The sequence continues at coordinate 1,524,658 of NZ_LMUT01000012.1, read as the reverse complement.
GCTGCTAATAGCGCACTTTCGCAACCCACTTTTTTTGCTCTCTGAGCCAATCTGGCTGGGGTACAACCCGATGTGGCTGGCGTCCATCAGATTGATTGTGGTCGCGGGACGATATGTCCTTGACCGCAAATCGGTTCTCGTACGAAAGGTTTAAATGAAAAAGGTTATTGGAGTTCTGTGTGGCCTCGCGATGTGCGCGAGTGTCGTTTCTGCTCGGGCGCAGGATGATAGCAAGCTGACTGACCGTATTGAAGCGGCAACCGCGGTGATAGACCAAGTGATGTCTACTCCGGATAAGGCGATTCCGCAGTCGATTTTGGCGGGCGCGCACTGCGTAGTCGTGATTCCGTCCTACAAGAAGGCAGCGTTCGCGGTTGGAGCGCAATATGGCCAGGGTGTGGCGACCTGCCGCACGCCTCGTGGCTGGAGCGCTCCGGTGTTCGTGCAGTTGGCGGGTGGCAGCTTCGGATTTCAGATTGGCGGTCAGGCGACTGATTTGATCCTGGTTGCGATGAATCACGACGGCCTCGAAGCCATGTTGAGGAACAAGGTCAAGCTCGGCGCGGACGCCGCAGCTTCGGCTGGTCCGGTTGGCCGCAACGCGCAGGCGGGGACGGATTGGAAGCTCAATGCTGAGTTCCTCACCTACTCGCGGAGCAAGGGATTGTTTGCGGGTATCGATCTGGATGGCACTGTACTTTCACAGAATCAGGAGTTTACGACCCAGGAATTCGGCCACGATATCCCGTTCAGTGAAATTCTGCGCGGCGATGTCCCGACCCCTGAAAATGCGCGTGGCTTTGTCGGCACCGTGGCTCGCTACTTCGTAGTGTCGAAGGACAACCACTAAACCAGCATCTTGCAGGACAAACTCCGGTACGAAGCAAAGGGACGGCTCCGGCCGTCCCTGTTTGTTTCCGACTGGCCCCGTAGAACACGGATTCGCCTCTAATTTGCGTACACTGGGTGATGTTGGCGACTGCGATTCAGAACGTGGCGGTGCGAAGGATCAGTCTGCGTGAGCGGCTGGAAAACCTGGCGCTGCAGCTCGTGGCCGGAGCGGTGGGAATCCTGCCACGTGGCATGGCAAGGGGGGCTGGCGCTGGCCTTGGGGCAGCGGCATGGGTATTGCTGGGCCGGCTGCGTCGCGTGGGCCTGCAGAATCTCGAGCTTGCCATGCCGGAGAAGACCGCGCCGGAGCGCGAGGCAATCCTGCGCGGCGTCTTTCGCTCGCTGGGATGGCAGATCGGCGAATTCTGCAAGATGAGCGGATACACCGCGGAGCAGGCGTCAAAATTCATCCGGTACGACGGGCTGGAGAATTACCTTGCCGCGCGGGAGAAGGGCAAAGGCGTGCTGGTGTTGACCGGCCATTTGGGAGCATGGGAGCTCTCGAGCTTTTACCACTCGCTGATGGGGTATCCCATGTCGCTGGTGATCCGGCGGCTGGATAATCCTCTGGTGGATGAGTTTGTGAACAGGATCCGGTGCCTGCATGGAAACCGGGTGATTCATAAGGACGACTTTGCACGGGGGCTGCTGAGCTCGATGCGTAGGGGAGAGACGGTGGGGATCCTGATGGACACGAACATGACGCCGCCGCAGGGGGTGTTTGTGCCCTACTTTGGAGTGGACGCCTGCACCGCGTCGGGCCTCGCGCGGGTGGCGCTGCATTCAGGCGCGGCCGTGCTGCCGGGCTTCCTGGTGTGGGAGGCAGCGGAGAAAAAGTACGTGCTCCGCTTTGGTGATGAGCTGGAGCTGATTCGCACCGGCGACATGGCCAGCGATATTTTGGCCAACACCGCTCTCTTTACGGCAACGATCGAGGCGTATGTGCGACGCTATCCCGAGCAGTGGCTGTGGGTGCATCGCCGCTGGAAGACCAGGCCCGAAGGCGAGGAGCGGCTGTACGGATGAGCGCGAAGACACTGAGTGCGACGGAGATTGCAGAGCTGCTTGGAGCGTCCACGGCCTCGACGGCGATAATTTCGCGCGTGTCGGCTCTTGAGAGCGCAGGGCCGGACGCGGTGGTGTTTGCGGAGGATGTGCGCTCCTTGCTGGCGGCGATGGCGACGAGTGCGGGGTTGATTCTGGCACGGCACGTTGGCGCGCAACCCGATGCGCGCGTGCTCGTGGTGAAGGATCCCCGCTATGCCTTCGCGCTCTGTGCGAAGGCGCTTGTCGAGGCGAGGACGGGTAGTGAGGTGCATCCGTCCGCGGTGGTGGATGTGTCGGCGAAGCTGGGCGAGCGGGTGAAGATTGGAGCGCGCGCCGTGGTGGAAGCAGGCGTCGTTCTCGGCGATGACGTGGAGATCGCCGCCGGAGCGGTGATTCTGCACGGCGTGGAGATTGGGAATCGAGTAGTGGTGCAGGCTGGCGCGGTGTTGGGTGCAACAGGCTTTGGCTATGCACGCAATGCGCAGACGGGCGAGCATCTGCTGTTTCCGCAGCAGGGACGCCTGGTGATTGAGGACGACGTAGAGATTGGCGCGAACACCACAATCGATCGCGGCGCGCTGGGAGAGACCCGCATTGGGCGCGGGACCAAGATCGACGACCAGGTGCACATCGGGCATAACTGCAGGATCGGGAAAAATGTCCTGATGGCGTCACAGGTTGGAATTTCGGGATCATGCGTGGTGGAGGATGGCGCCGTCCTGGCGGGGCAGGTAGGGCTGGGCGATCACGTGCACATCGGGCCGGGAGTGATTCTCGGAGGGGCTGCGGGCGTGTTTCCGGGCAAGCACCTGGAGGGGCCGGGACAGATGTTCATGGGCGTCCCCGCCGAGCCGCTAAAGGATTATCTGAAGACGATCGCGCGCGTGCGGCGTCTGAAATAGGGACGGGCGGGGTCTGAAGTAAAGAGGTGAGTATGGCGGTCGTCGTGGTCGGCGGACACACGCGGAATATCGGCAAGACCAGTATTGTGGCTGGCCTGATCGCCGCCCTGCCGCAGAGGCACTGGACAGCAATCAAGATCACGCAGTTTGGGCATGGAGTGTGCTCGGCCAATGGGGAGCCGTGCGATTGCGAGACGGCGGACCATACGATTGCGATCAGCCAGGAGCGCGACCGCTCGAGTGGCACAGACTCATCGCGGTATCTCGCCGCGGGGGCGGAGCGGTCCTTCTGGGTGCGCACCCGGCAGGGCCAGTTGAGCGAGGCGATGCCGCGGGTGCGTGCGCTGCTGGCGGAGTCCGAGAACGCCATTGTGGAATCGAACAGCGTGCTGCGGTTTCTGCAGCCTGATGTGTCTCTGAGCGTGCTGGATCCGGCGATTGAGGATTTCAAGCCGTCGGCGCTGCGCTATCTTGACCGTGTAGACGCACTGGTCGTGCCGGCGGGCGCAGTGTTTGCGGAGGGATGGGGCGGCGTGTCGCTGCGGACGATTGAACGCAAGCGGCAGTTTTGTTTCGTTGCGCCGGAGTATTGCACGACAGAGCTGGCGGGGTTCGTGGAGGAGCGGTTGGGAGTACTGGTGGAGCAGGTCCAGGCGCGGGTCAACGCGCGCGACTAGATGCTTTGGACGGGCAGCGTCATCAGGTCGTGGACGCAGGCGACTTCGCGCTGGACGAAGGGCTCGGCGTAGCGGACACCGGCAAGCAGGCCGTAGTGGCGGGCGGTGGCGAAGGTGCGCTCGCGGATATCGTCTTGCGGCACGAACAGGCCAGCGCCCGTAGGCTGCGTTCCGTACTGCGAGCGATAGGCGAGCAGAGACTGCAGGCGCGTCTCAATGTGCGGGGTGATGTCGACGACAAATGTTGGCCGAACATCGGCGTACAGCGACGCGTACAGAATCTTGTACGGCCGGTGCGGTGCGCCGTGCTCTGCAGGTAGATCCAGCCGCGACAGGCCAGCCGCGAAGCAAGCTTCATACCCAAGCGTAGAGGCGGTGTAGTGATCGGGATGGCGGCCCTCCCAGTAAGGAAGAATCACGACGCGGGGACGAAGCCGACGCAGCACGGCGGCGATCTTGAGGCGATTTTCCTGGGTATTCTGCACGTTGCCGTCAGGCAGGTCGAGGGCTTCGCGATGGGAGACGCGGAGGATTTTTGCGGCGGCTTCCGCCTCGGCGGCTCGCTCCTCGGCCGTACCCCGAGTGCCAGCCTCGCCGCGTGTGAGATCGAGGATGCCTGTGCGCCAGCCCAGCGATTGCTGGACGAGAAGCGTCCCGCCGCAGGTCTGCTCCACGTCATCGCGATGCGCAGCGATGGCAAGGATGTCGAGGCCATCGAGGCCATCGCGCGAACCTGCATCAGCGGAGAGCGACGTTGCCTGTCTGGAAGATGAGGCCTGCGGCGTGGCCATAAGCTTAGTCTGCGGCGTTGGTCTCGGCGTCCATGTAGGCTACGTCGAAGACGGTACCTTGCACAGTAAAGTTGATGTTGTCGATCTCCGTACCAGGAGTTCCGCCATTCGCGTCGATCTGCTGGGTTTCAACAATCGGCGAAGGATTGGGCCCGGTATAGAACGCGTGGACCTGGCCGCCGTACCCGGTGAACACCTTGTAGTAGTTCTGGACCCAGCACAGGCCGGTCGCGCTCCCGTAGTAGTACTGATTCTGGTTGGTGTTCGCGTAGGGGACAACCACCGCGGCTACGCTCGAGACGTTCGACTGAACAACCACGGGAATGATCGTGGCCGGCGGCGTGGAGGTGCCGGTCGTCGTCATGGTCAGGCAGTTATAGTTGCCGGCCTGATCGGTAAAGCCCTGGGACGCCAGTTCTGCGGCCGCCGTTGCTGCTCGCACGCCATTGGCGCAGTTCGAGGAGGCAATCCAGAGGGTGTTGCTGTCGGCGAACAGCAGCTTGGTGTGCGTGCCGTCGGATATGGAGACGGGCGCGCTCACAGCGTACGTGCTGAGGTTCATCGTGGTCAGGTTGCCGCCGAAGAGCCCTTTGTACGGGCCGCTGGCCTGCAGTTGCTGACCCGCCAGGTAGAGGTAGGTTCCATCAGAGACGGAGGCCGTAACGCCGCCAGGAATCGCGATGGGATTGGCGACGGGGCCGCCGCTTGGGCTAGTCAGCGTGGACAGCGGGTAGCTTGGGTCGGTGGGAGGGATGCTCAGTGGATCAACCGTCGGCACCGTGTCGATGTTCAGCTTCGACGTATCGAGCAGGGCGACGCTCGCGGTAGTGCCGCCGTTTTCCGGGCCCGAGTTGAGAACGTACGCGGTATTGCCATCGATGGAGAAATCGACGTTCACCGGGCGATCGTAGGTTCCGGCAACGGGAACCACACAATAAGCAGGCAGAAGCAGCGGTTCACAGTCCACGTAGCCGGGAGGAAGGACGGGATTGGGCGTCGCCGGCAGTTTCACGATGCGATACAGCGTGTTCGAATTCTGCACCATCGCCAACACGACACTGAATCCCGGATTGATGACAACCTTGTTGACGCCGGGAAGATTCAGGGCGTAGGTCGCTCCATTGGTGTTAAAAATCAGTTGGCCGGCCTGCTGCGCGGCTCCCGCAAAGGCCAGGCCAAGGGGCGAGGCGGCTGCGGACGCCGGTTCGGCCCCGAAGTTGGTGACCGTTCCGCTTGCAGTTTCCTTGCTGTAGTTGATGTCGACCAGGTTGCCGTCGTTGTAGGAGAGCACGTATCCGGTCGTCTGTTCCGGCAAGTTGATGATGCTGATAGGTAGAGCCTCAGAGTAGCCCGAGACGCCGAAGCTCTTGGTGGTGTTCTGCACATTTCCGCGCAGGTTACGAAGGCCATCGAGGATCTGAAGCCCTCCCGAAGTTCCGGTCGCAGAAAAGGCCACAAGAACACGCTCAAGCAGCTTGCTGGGCGGTACAGGACGACCGGCATAGCCGAACTCAGGAGTCTTGTACAGCACTACGACACCGCAACCAGAGAGTGCTAGCGTGGCCGTGGCCAGCAGGATGCCCGACGCAATCAGGGCAGAGAAACTTCTTATCTTCAACGTGAACCGCTCCAAACTTCGGCCGCCAACTACGCGGGGTTTGCAATTTGTAAGCCAAGTATAACAGGGCAAACTGCTAAATCTGTCCGGGATTCGGCCTGTTCCCAGGCCGGGCGGAGAAGCCCCCAGCGTTATACGATTGAGGATTAGACGATTCAATTCGCCGGGCGGTAGAGGAGATCAATGGCATCTGCGGTGGACAGACTTTTCGAGGGTGATACCGTCCTTTGCGACGGCGCCATGGGCACAATGCTTTACAGCTGCGGGGTGTTCATCAATCGCTGTTACGACGAACTGAACGTAACCCAGGCCGAGACGGTGCGCTCCGTGCACCAGCAGTATCTCCAGGCCGGTGCGGAGATTATCGAGACCAACACCTTTGGAGCCAATAGTTTCCGGCTGGAGCGGTTTGGTCTCCGCGACAAGGTGAGCGAGTTCAACCGCGCCGGAGCGGCCATAGCCCGGCAGTGTGTGGACGCCATCCGCGAGAAGCAGGGAACCCAGGCGTTTGTGGCAGGCGCGATGGGACCGCTGGGCTTGCGGCTGGAACCTCTGGGCAAAACCAGCCTGGAGGAGGCCCGCGCGGCCTTCGCCGAACAGATTGCAGCGCTGGCGGAAGGCGGCGTCGACCTGCTCATGCTCGAGACCATGATGTCGGTGGACGAGGCAGAGCAGGCCGTGCTGGCCGCGCGCAAGGTAGCCCCGCAGTTGAAGGTGGTCGTGCTGTTTACGGTGGACGAGGAATCGAATTGCCTTGATGGCACGAGCCCCGAGGTTGCCGCGCAGCGAATGGTCGCAGTAGGCGCCGACGCGGTTGGATGCAACTGCAGCACCGGGCCGGCCGCTGTCCTCAGCGCGGTGGAGCGTATGCGCGCAGTGACCATGCTGCCCATCGTCGCAATGCCCAATGCGGGCATGCCGCGCAATGTCGAGGGGCGGAATATCTATCTCACCTCGCCCGAGTACATGGGCAGCTTTGCACGTAAGTTTGTGCGCGCCGGAGCGAATTGGGTGGGCGGCTGTTGCGGCACCACGCCCGCACACATTCGTGCGATGCGCAGTGCCCTGCGCGCTATGGAGGCACAGCAAGCGGGCGAAACGGCAGTCGCCGCCGTGAACCCTACGGCCGTAACCGTGACCACCGGTGCGGCGCGCGAGGCCGGCATTGAGCCTCCGCCGTTGCGTGATCGCTCCCACATTGGCCAATGCATTGCCGACGGCAAGTTCGTGACGATGGTGGAGATTGTTCCGCCCAAGGGCTTCGACTGCGAGAAGGAACTCGCCGGGGCAGCCTTGCTGGCCCGGTACGGCGTGGATGCGATCAACGTGCCCGACTCGCCGCGCGCCAGTGCACGGATGAGCGCGCAAAGCCTCTGTGTGCAGATTCAGCAGAAGGTCGGCATCGAGACGATTCTGCACTACACCTGCCGCGATCGGAACGTGCTGAGCATTCAAAGCGATCTGCTGGGCGCGGCTTCCATCGGCCTGAAAAATATCCTTTGCCTCACGGGCGATCCGCCCAAGATGGGCAACTATCCGGATGCGACCGCGGTCTTCGACGTAGATGCGATTGGCCTCGTGAACATTGTGCACGGCTTGAACCAGGGCCTCGATATCGGGCGCAATCCCATCGGTGGCTCGACGGGATTTACCATCTCCGCGGCGGCAAATCCCGGGGTCGCCGACATCGAACACGAGGTCCGTCGCTTCGCCTACAAGGTAGAGGCGGGCGCAGAGTTCTGCATCACCCAACCTGTCTTCGATCTGAAGCTCCTGGAAGACTTTCTGCGCCGCATCGAGGGCTTCCGGATTCCGGTGATTGCCGGCATCTGGCCGCTGACCAGCGTGCGCAATGCGGAGTTCATGAAAAATGATCTGCGGGTCTCCATGCCCGACGAGATCATGGCGCGCATGGCCGCGGCGCCCGACAAGGACGCCGCCCTGGCCGAGGGTGTGGCGATCGCCCGCGAGATGTTGGAAAGCGTTCGCGGCTCCGTACAGGGCGTGCAGGTGAGTGCGCCCTTCGGGAAATACGCCCTGACCACAGAGGTTCTGGGCTTGCATCAGGAGGTGAAGTAATGGCCAGCTTTGAGGATCAGATGTCTGAGTTGGAGAAGGTCGTCGATCAGCTGGAAAAGGGCGATCTGACCCTGGAGGAGAATGTCACCCTGTTTGAGCGCGGGGTGAAGCTCTCCGATGCGTGCAAGGCGCAGTTGGCCAGCGCCGAAAGCCGCATCCAGGTGTTATTGGACCCCGAAGCGGGTGGCGCCCCGCGTGTGGAGGATCTGGCTGTGACCGTTGCGGATGAACAGGATGAAGAAGACGCAGACGAGTTAGAGAACGAGTACGACGACGGTCGTCTGTAGTTGGAAGCCAGCGGCTAGCGATCGCGGCTGGTAACGAAGCCGGGTACCCAAAGCAGGGCGCGTTTGTAATCACTTACGGGCAGGTCGGCGATGGATTGCCGAGCAGCCTCAGCATAGGCGCAGGCAGTGTCCATGGCATAAGACAGCGAGCCGTGCCGGTGCAGAATCTCAAGGATGTCGGCGTGCGCAACGCGCGCAAAGCTGCGGTCGGCCAGCACGGTGCGGATGGCCTCGCGGTCGGCTCCCGTTCCGCGCTCCAGCGCATGAATCACAGCCAGGGTCGCTTTGCCTTCGCGCAGGTCCGAGGCGGCGGGCTTGCCGAGAATCTCGTCGTTAGCGGTGAGGTCTAGAACGTCATCCACAATCTGGAACGCGAGGCCAAGGTTGCGGCCGTACTCTCCGAGCGTGTCCTCAAACGGCCGCTCGCCGTCACCAAGCGTGGGATTCGCAACTACAGCGCCAAGCTGCATGGACACCTTGAAGAGGCAAGCGGTCTTGCGGTAAATCAGGTCGAAGTACTCTTCCTCGTTGATCAGGTGCCCGAGCTTTTCCATCTGCAGCAGCTCGCCCTCGACCATCTCCTGGGTGAGCGAAATCAGCAAATCGAGAATGCGGAAGTTGCGTTCGGCCAACGCGGTCTGGAAAGCCTGCATGTAAAGCCAGTCGCCGGCAAGGACGCATTTGGCGTTGCCCCAGGTAGTGTTCGAGGACGGCCGGCCGCGGCGGGTATTCGCCTCGTCGATGATGTCGTCGTGCACCAGAGTCGCCGTATGCAGCATCTCCACGACCGCGCCCAGGCGGATGCGTGCGTCGCTCTCGCAATGCAGCGACTTTGCCGAGAGCAGCAGCAGCAGCGGGCGAATACGCTTTCCGCCGCCTGCAATCAAATAGTTAGCGATGTCGGTGACGACGGCGACCGGTGAGTCGGCCTGCCGGGAAAACTCCACCTCAATCGCAGCAAGATCATCCTTCAGGAGGTCGAATACTTCGGCAGCCGTCGCGATGGAGATCGTGCTCATATTGGATTAAGAGTAGCAGGTGAACGAATCTACAGGGTGTGATTTGAAGACGTTTGCCGGCCGGATTGCGCCCAATCAACGCTAGTTCGAGCGGAAGTTCGTGAACTGGAGGTCGATGCCGATGTCTTTGCCGCGCAGCAGCGCAATGATCTGCTGCAGCGTATCGCGGTCCTTGCTGGTCACCCGCACGGTGTCGCCCTGGATGCTGGCCTGTGCTTTCAACTTGGAATCCTTGATGAGCGCGACGATCTTCTTCGCGGGCTCAGACGAGATGCCCTGCTTGAGCTTGATCTTCTGCCGGACGGAAGAGTTGGACGCCGGCTCAATCTTCTCGTACTCAAGATTCTTGAGCGAGACACTGCGCTTGACGAACTTCTGCGCGAGAATCTCGATCACGGCCTTGAGCGTGTACTCGTCCTGCGAGGCCAGCTGCACCACGTCGTCGCCCTCAAGCACAATCGTCGACTTGGAGTTCTTGAGGTCGAATCGCGCGTGGACCTCCTTGCTCGCCTGGTCGATCGCGTTCTTTACTTCCTGAATCTCTACCTTGCTCACGATATCGAAGCTGTTATCCGCTGCCATGTTTTTCGTCCTCTTACAGATTTAGATGCCGTGTGGCGGGTGATTGCTCTTCATTGTGTCAGAAGTCCGGCGAAACTGACAGTGACGTCGGGAACAGCGCACCAAAATTGGCTGTGGTTAGCTCCGCCAGCTGGTCCATTGTGATCCCGCGAAGTTCGGCTACGTAGCGCGCCGTGTGAGCAACGAAGGCGGGCTCGTTGGTCTGCCCGCGCAGCGGGATAGGCGCAAGAAACGGCGCGTCGGTCTCAACCAGGATGCGGTCGGCGGGGACGCTCGCAGCGACAGCCTGGATGATTGTCGACTTCGGGTAGGTGACGTTTCCGGCGAACGAAAGATAGAAACCCGCGGCCAGCGAGCGAGCGGCCTGCTCCTCATTCCCCGAGAAGCAATGCATGATGCCAGGAAGCCCCGTCGGCGTCCAATGCTCCGCGATGAGCGCGAGCAGATCTTCCCAAGCGTCCGCCGGCTCGTACTTTGCCTTCGCAGCAGGAATCGCCAGTTCCGAGGTCCGGCAATGGATCGTGATGGGCTTGCCCGCTGCAGCCGCGATCTTCATCTGCGCGACGAACGCAGCCTGCTGCGTAGCAATGTCCGGGTTGTCGAGATGATAGTAGTCGAGCCCGATCTCCCCCACGGCCAGGCAGCGCGGGTCAGCAGCCAGGGCCTCCAACTTAGCAAGATTCTCAGCCGTAGCCCGATGCGCCTCCTGCGGATGGATGCCCGCAGTAGCCCAAATCTCGGGGTGCGCGTGCGCGAGCTCAAGCGCGCGGTGCATCGTGTCCGGCCCCTCGCCGATGCCGATCGCGAGCAACTTGCCCACGCCCGCTTCACGCGCATGCGCGAGGATCGCCCGAAGATCCTCGTAGTCGTCAAGATGGCAATGCGAGTCGATGAGCATAGTTACTTGAGCCGCGAGCCGAGGGCAATGTCTTCGCCAAATGTAGCGAGGACGGGCTTGCCATTTTCGCCGTGCGAGGCGGCCAGCAGCATGCCGTGCGACTCAAGCCCCCGCATCTTGCGTGGTGCGAGGTTCGTGATTACGACGATGCGGCGGCCGATAAGCTCATCGGGCTCGTACCACTCGGCAATGCCCGAAAGAATCTGCCGCTTCGGGAAGTCCGGCCCAAGGTCGACCTCGAGCCGCAGCAGCTTGTCGGCCTTCGGAATGCGCTCGGCGACGAGGATCTGCGCAACCCGCAGCTCAACCTTGGCAAAGTCGTCGATGGTGATCTGCGGCGATGTGAGTTCTCCGTTCTCCGTTGTCACAGGCGCTGGGGACTCGTTGGCGAAGATGCCGCTGGCCTTGGCATGCGTGTGAGAGACGATGTCGCTGGGCCCGGTGGTGAGCGCGGTGCTGCCGCCGACGGGGAGCACGGGCACCGGATCAAGCGTAGTGGTGCGCGGCGCAGCGTCGGGCGCCGTGGTGGGCGGTGCGGCGGCGGGGTCGGTGGGATTGGTGTCTACGGGGGTGGGGTTTTCCATGTCACTCATAATTTGTGCGAGTCCTTTGTCGGCGCGAGGGAAGATAGGCCCAAGCGGCCCAAGTTGGGTGCCAGGCTTAAGCCCGCCCCATTCAAGGTTTTTAAGTTCGCCGCCACGTGCGGCAACTTCGATGTCGCCCAGTCCAAGCTGCGCCCAGACCTTGGCGGTAGCGAAGGGCAGGATCGGATAAAGCAGGGCCGTAATGATGCGGATGGATTCGGCGGCGGTGTAGAGGACAGCATTGAGCCTACCTCGAGCGATGGCTTCCCGATCTTTCGCAATCTTCCAAGGCTCGGATTCGCTCAGGAATCCATCTACTTGTTTGATGGCTTGTGCAATTAGCTCGATCGCTTGAGAGAAGCTTCGCGACTCCAGATAGAAATCGACAGCTTGCTCCAGAGAAGGGGACGCGTCCCAAAGCGGATCTGGTCCACCAGTGCCGGGATCAACGCCTAGTGTCCACGAGTACCTGCCCGCTGTGACCGACTCGTCTACCGTGGCACCGATTCCGACAACGAAGCCCATGTTATGGACATCGCTAAAGGTGCCGTCGAGACCCGTTTCAACGAGTTTGAGCGTGCGGCTAACCAAATTCCCATACCCATTCGCCAGATCCGCGTTATACCGTGTAATCAGCGCGTCGAAGCTGAAGCTGCCATCCTGCCCAAACGGAATCTCGCGCAGCAGAAAGTAACGCAGCACGTCCGAAGCAAACAGATCGCGCTCGTGCTTAGCGCTCTCCGGAAACTGCTTTCCATACACCTCATCGCCGAACGCATCGAGAATGGTTTCAGTCCGGACGATGTTGCCCTTGGATTTCGACATCTTCGAGTCTTCAAAGAGCAGCCAGCCATGCGCGGTGACGGCCTTCGGCAGCGGCAAACCGGCAGCTAGCAGAAACGCTGGCCAGTAGACACAGTGGAAGCGAATGATCTCCTTGCCCACCAGATGCAAATCAGCCGGCCAGAATTTCTGGAACAGCGCCTCATCATCCGAGCCATACCCGAGCGCGGTCATGTAATTCGCCAGCGCGTCCAGCCAAACGTAGATCACGTGCTTCTGCGCAGCGAGGTTAGCAGCGGGTTCCGGCACAGGAATCCCCCACGTAAAACTCGAGCGCGAGATGCTGAGGTCCTTGAGCCCACCGCGCACGAAACTCAGCACTTCGTTCCTCCGCGACTCAGGCGTGATCGAAAGCTTGCCCGACTCGATCAGCTCAATGATGGGCTGTTGAAACTCCGACAGCTTGAAGAAAAAGTTCTCTTCCGTGACCTCTTCGAGGATGCGGCCACAGTCCGGGCAAGGTGTGCCGACAGGTGCATCAACAAAGGCCTCATCAGACACGCAGTAGCTGCCGGTGTAACTCGCGAGATAAATAAATCCGCGCTCATAAAGCGTCGAAAACAGCTTCTGCACGCCGCGCTTGTGCTTCTCGCTGGTGGTGCGGATGTAGTCGTTGTTGGTGATCCCCATACGCTTCCAGAGATCCTCAAACGACTTCGAAACCTGGTCCGCAAACTGCTGTGGCGGAATCCCGGCCGCGGCCGCAGACCGCTCAATCTTCTGGCCGTGCTCGTCGGTGCCGGTGAGAAAAAAAGTATCGTCGCCGAGCAGGCGGTGACGCCGCGCGAGCACGTCCGCGACGATGGTGGTGTACGCGTGGCCGATATGCGGGCGCGCGTTGACGTAATAGATCGGTGTGGTGACGTAGAACGTTTTATCTGACATTGCCAAGTGTCAGTTTACAGGGTGGATGCTCGAGGGCGGCAGCGCGTGCCAGCCCCTCAGGCCTCGCCCAGCCACACCAGGTACGGATACACCAGGAAGAACAGCACCAGCATAATGGCCATGAGGTCCATGTACAGGCAGAACATGACGCCGCCGTGGTAAAGATTCCAGCGCTTTTGGATGCACCGCAGCGTGTCGGCCATGCCCGCCAGGCAGCCAAGAAAAGGCAGCACCAGCCACGGTGTTGCGCGGATGTGAGGGAACTTCGAGAGCAAAGTCGCCACGGCCACGCTGGTAAAGACCAGAACATTCCCGCGTACCAGGGAGCGCGTACGCGGATTGAAGATGGCCGGGGTCATGGACGGAGAGAACGTCCTCGCTGGCAACATTTTAGACCTGCGGAGGGATGGATCGTCCACCCGGACTGGAAGGAGCGGGCGGGGCTTGGGAACTGGGCGGCGCCACGGGTGCGTAGGTCGCTGGAGGCAGGAAAGTTACGGCTGAGGTCGGTATCTCCACCACGCCAAACCTGTTGCTGGTGACGTCCCGCATGCCGATGCGAAGGAAGGTCTCGGCGCGATCCGGCACGCTGACTTCGAGGTGGTATCGGATGACGCTATGCGCGAGCTTTGACTCGTCGTTTGTCTTGGGCTCAAGGGTGAGCCCTTGGCCAGCGGTGGCGAGCAGGTTGCCTTCCGTATCGAAGACATACGCGAGGAACTCCACCTTTGCGATGCGGCGGCCGTCGGGCTGCTGTGTAAAGGTGAGTTCGCCGGGCAGCGACAGAAAATCGAGATCGTAGCGGCGGAACGGCCCCTTCGAAGGCATAACGGGAGCAAGTTCATTGTCAGGGGCTAGCGTCGTCTCGGTTGTGTCAGAGGCGGGCCGAACGCGGACTCGGAAGATCAGGTCCTCTGGCGCCGGCGCCCCCCGGGTCATAGCGGCATGCCCGTAGGCCGCAGCCCTGCCTTGCCCGGTTGTTGTTGCGTCGCTGCCGAAGTCGCCGCGCAGATAGGAGACGTTCGGGTGTTGGTCGACACCCACTCCAGTTACGTCAACGTGAACCGGACGATAGGAACCGTCGTTGGCCAGGTTGGTTGGGCTATAGGTCAGGGTGTAGTAGTTGCTTCCGGCGGCGATGGCACTGTTGACCGCATCGGCCAGGCTCTCAGGATTGTAGAAGGCGCGGCCTCCCGTGCCTGCGGCGATTGCCTCCATCATGGCATGTTCGGCTGCCTGCGATTGGTTTGCCTTGCTCAGGTCCATGCTGACGCCGTGGACATGGTTGGCGGCCGTCGCCTTGGTTGTCGATGCTGCGATCAGACTCCGAGCGTCGACGGGATACACGGCAACTTGCGCCTTGGAAAGTAGTTTGACCGTTTCGCGGAGCTCGTCCGCATCCGCATCCGTAACACTAAAAGGGTGCGGCCGCGAAGGGTCGGGAACAATGTTGAATGGAAAAGATCCAGAGAACCAGATCAGGTTTTTGCGCCCCGGAAATGCTCCAAGGTAGTGGGCCAGCGTATTGAAGGCATCGAGGGTGTATTGCACGCGGAAGCCGGTTTCCATTCCGCCGAGCTGTTCCTCAAACGCTCGCAAATTTGCCGCCAGGCTCACGGCCGACGGACTTCCTTTGATCGTCGGCGATGCCACCGATGAGCCACGAGTGGAGAGATTGGAGCCGTTCTGCTGGTCGGCGTCCGGTTGGTCCGGACTGGCGGGCACACGCGCAATTAATTTGCGCTCAACCACGTCGCGCAGCGCGGAGGGATCCGAGGTGAAGCCTTGCAGAAGGATGATGCGATTCGCCAGGCCGAAAATCGCGATGCGCGTGTTTGGATTGGCGTGGCGAACGTATTGCAGCAGCTGCGAGCGAATCAAGCCCTCATCCTTCAACGGCGTATTGAGAGCATCGATGAGCAGGATATTGAGCGTTTCGCCGGGCGCGATGGGCGTGTAGTTGGTGAACGTGCCGGGCGGTAGAGCAGGGAAGGATGGCGCCGCCAGCGGTGAAGCCTGGGACGAATGCTCTTCCAGGTGCGCGATGGTTTGCGGGACGCCGCTCACGGTGACACGAAAATCTTGCGGTTTCAGTCCGCGAATCGGGTGGCCATCCTGACCCTGCACAGCGACACTCAGCGCGACCGATCCGGGACTCTCGTGAAGTGCAGGAGGGTTCGCCGGCTGAGGCGAGCTCGACGCAGACTGCGCGCCGCTTGCGGAGCCGAGCGTCGCGAAAGCCAGCACAAGGACGAAACGTCTGCACATGATTCGTCTCCAAACCTGGACGTCGCGAGGATACATCGAGTGAGCCAACGCTAGGTGAATCAGCTCCACGCAGTGGGGCTAAACGGCCGCGAGCGTTAGCTCCGACTCCAGGGCCATGGCTCGGATGGACTCGTTATACGGCGCGCGCAGCACGCCACGCTCAGTGATAATCGCGGTAATGTACTTCGCGGGCGTGACGTCAAACGCCGGGTTCTCAATGCCGACGCCGTCGGGCGTCATCTGCTTACCGTTGGAGTGCGTGACCTCGCGCGGATTGCGTTGCTCGATCGGAATGCCCGCGCCCGTGGCCGTGGCCAGATCAATCGTATTGAAGGGCGCAGCGACGTAAAAGGGAATCCCGTGCTCTTTCGCCAGGATAGAAACGCTGTAGGTGCCGATCTTATTCGCCGTATCCCCATTCGCGGCGATGCGATCGGCTCCGACGATGACCGCCTGGATGCGGCCCTTGCTCATCAGATGCCCGGCCATGTTGTCGCACAGCACGGTGGTAGGAATGGAATCCTTCATCAGCTCCCAGGCGGTGAGTCGCGCACCCTGAAGATAGGGGCGTGTCTCGTCCGCGAGCACGTCAATGTGATGGCCGCGCTCCACGGCCGCACGAATGACGCCAAGCGCAGTTCCGTAGCCGCAGGTGGCAAGCGCTCCCGCATTGCAGTGGGTGAGTACAGTCCCCTGCTTCGGCAGCAAGTCAGCACCATTGGCGCCGAGCGCTTTGCACTGGGCAATGTCTTCGTCATAGAGCCGCTTCGCGAGTTCGACGACAGCGGTCTTTATCTCGGGGATCGGCGTATTCTTTGCGGCGAGTCCGTTGAAGATATCCCGCACCTGGCCGATGCCCCAGAAGAGGTTGACAGCAGTGGGACGAGTCTCCGCAAGCGTAGAACAGATCACCTCAACCTCGGCAGTAAGCTCCGGCAACGTCGACGCGTTGCTGCGCTCAATACCAATCGCCACGCCCATCGCGCCGGACACACCGATGGCCGGAGCTCCGCGCACGATCATGTCGCGAATGACGGTGGCTACCTGCTGGTAGTCGGTGGCGAGAACGTAGGTCTCTTCGAGAGGAAGCTTAGTCTGATCAAGGAAGTTGACGCCGGCGGGCGTCCATTCGAGCGTAGGAATCATGTCCCTACTAGTTTAGAGGAACTTGCCTGCGCATTGTCAGAGATTGTTGCCCACCAAGCTACAGCCCAGCCTAGGGCGTAGACCGCCACTGCAGCATTTTGCCGAGCTCGAAGACCAGATAACGGCTCTTGCAATCGGCACATAAATACGCCCGATACCCCAACATCAGGTACTCCTTAGGTTTGCGATGCACGCGGAACGTATCGCTGCAACTGCAATTCGGACAACTATGCACTCTCGCCACTGGCGGGCCCGCCTTCTCTATGGGGTTAGGAATTTGGTTGAACGGTATCAATGGCTTAGCTTATCCATGTGCCGAAATCCACCCGTAGCAACTAAGATGCCCACAAAAATCGTCAAGTTGTACGTGGCATGCATCAGCGTTGAGCAGGCGACCGAGTGCGTCCGAATGCGCACAAAACTGAGCATGAGGCTGACGCCATACAGCACTCCAAGCACTCCCCATGCGTGAGCCAGCTGATCGGCATGCAGCAGCGCGAAAGGGATGCTCGAAAAAATCGCCGAGAAGATCAGCGCCGAGGTGGAATGAAGCGAACTCCGCTGCCAGCGATCCAGGCCGGCGGGTGTGCGCTCCAGCGCCAGCCAGTCGTACGCCGTAGCGAGTGCCGGCAGAAGGAAGCCGCGAAACGCGATCTCCTCCGTCAGCGGCGCCAGCAAAACGGCAAACGCCATCAACAGCCACGCTGCATGCGGCGTCGTGAGAATGCTGTCAAACGCGGTCGTCTTCGGAGCCGGAAGCAGCTGCATCAATGCCTGCGCGGCCGCACTCAGCAGCACCCCTCCGCCGACGATCCAGTACCAGTAGCGCCGCGCGGCAAGAAAGTTCCAATGGATGCCCTGCAAAAACGACACGTCCCACAGATGAGGAAACAGCCATGCCGACGCCGCCAGCGTAAGGACATAGGCCAGCGCTTGCGACGCTAGTCCCAGCCCGGGATGCTGCAGCGCCGACTCCAAACGAATGTGGGCCAGCGTGAAGATCGCCAGTTGACACAGCACGACCATCAGGAAGGCCAGCGAAAAGAACAACATCGCATGACCAGCATGGGGAATGCGCCGGGCAGGCCCGTGGTCCTGCGCTGGATCGGTATCGTGCTGGATGTCGAGTACTTTGGGCTCGACTGCCTCGGGAACGGGAAGATTGCTCATAGGACAGAGTTCAGATTACTTCGCCTTGCCCACTGACGTCTTGGCCGACTTGGTTTTCGCACCCTTCTTCGCACCAGTTTTGCGCACAGCCGGTTCCGGCTTCAGCTTGGATGCCGTCGGAACGCCCGTCTTTTTCTCCGGCGCGATGAACTTTGGTTTGGGCGCCTTCTTCTCCAGGTCCGGCAGAACGACTGGCGGTAGATGCCCGTTTGAATTCAACGTACCTGCGTTGGCGTAGTAGCGCTCGAGGAAGTGTCCGGTATGCGAGCCGGGAGTGTGCGCGACGAGCTCAGGTGGCCCCTGCGCGACGATGCGGCCGCCTCCCTCGCCACCCTCAGGACCCATGTCGATCACATAGTCGGCGTTGCGAATGATGTCGAGGTTGTGCTCGATGATGATCACCGTATTCCCCAGATCGGTCAGGCGGTGCAGCACTTCCAGGAGCTTGCGCACATCGTCGAAGTGCAGTCCGGTCGTAGGTTCGTCGAGCAGGTAAAGCGTCCGCCCTGTCTGTCGCTTGGACAGCTCGCGCGCCAGCTTCATCCGCTGCGCTTCGCCGCCCGACAGCGTCGTTGCGGATTGACCGAGATGGATATAGCCCAGGCCAACATCGACCAGCGTTTGCAGCTTCTGGTTCACGGCGGGAATTTCTTTGAGTACCGGCAGCGCGTCTTCAATCGCGAGCTCAAGGATGTCGGCGATCGAGTAGCCGTTGAACTTTACGCTGAGCGTCTCCTGGTTGTAGCGTCGCCCGTTGCAGATCTCGCAAAGCACGTACACGTCGGGCAGGAAGTTCATCTCGATGCGCCGCTGACCTTCGCCCTGGCAGGCTTCGCATCGTCCTCCCTGCACATTGAAACTGAAACGCCCGGGCTTGTAGCCGCGCTCGCGCGACTCTGGCAGCATCGCAAACAGATCGCGAATCGCAGTGAACACGCCGGTGTAGGTTGCGGGGTTCGAGCGTGGCGTGCGGCCGATCGGCGACTGATCAATCTGGATCACCTTGTCTAATTGATCAGCCCCGTGAATGGCCTTATGCCGTCCCGGCTCCTCGCGCGAACCATACAGTTCCTTGGCCAGCGAGCGGTACAGGATGTCGTTGACCAGCGTGCTTTTGCCCGAGCCGCTCACGCCCGAGACGACGGTCATGACGCCGAGCGGGAAGTGCGCCGTTACATTTTGCAGATTGTGCGAGGTCGCGTCCTGCACCGAGAGCCAGCGGTCGGAGAGGGGTCGCGCAGCCTTGTCCGGTGTGGGTCGCGTGACAATGTCGATATGTCCGGCGAGATATTGTCCCGTCACCGAGTTCGGATTCGCCATGATCTCGGCGGGTGTGCCGGAGGCCATGATGTGGCCGCCATTCTTGCCGGCGCCGGGGCCGAGATCGAGCACGTAATCGGCCTTACGGATGGTGTCCTCGTCGTGCTCGACCACAAGCACCGTGTTGCCCAGGTCGCGCAGATCTTCAAGCGCCGCGATCAGCCGCTGGTTGTCGCGCTGATGCAGGCCGATGCTGGGCTCGTCGAGAACATAGAGCACGCCGCGTAACTTGCTTCCGATTTGAGTGGCTAGCCGGATGCGCTGGCCTTCGCCGCCGGATAGTGTGGCTGCGCTGCGATCCAGCGAGATGTAGCCGAGGCCCACGGCGTTGAGGAATTCCAGGCGTTCGATGATCTCGCGCTGCAGGCGGTCGGCGATCAACTTTTCGCGCCCGCTGAAGGCCATGGATCGTGCCGCCTGCAGAGCGCGTTCCAGCGAGAGCGCGGTGAAGTCTGCAATGGAGGCGTCGCGTTTCGCGTCCGCCGCTTCGATAGGCTCAGTCTCGTCGCGCGTGCTGGGCGGATGCATCGCAGCGTCCGCTAACGGAAGCGTGACGGCGAGCGACTCTGGCCGCAGCCTGCGTCCGTGGCATCGCGGACATTCGGTCGCGGACATGAATTGCATCATGTACTCGCGATACCCTTCGGACTTGGTGTCCTCCAGCGTGTCGCGAAGCCAGTTGAGGATACCGTGGAATCCGGTGCGGCCAACTTCGTTGCGCGGAGGACCGTAGAGTAGCAACTGCTGCTGATCCTTGGTGAGCGAAGAGAACGGCTGCTTGAGGTTGATCTTGTATTTTTCCGCCGCGAGCTTGATCAATCGCAGCAGATATTGTGACGACGATCCCGGCCCCATCGCTCCGTCCAGTAGCGGCTTCGACCAATCGGAGATGGTCTTTGCCGGATCGAAATCATAAATCGATCCGAGCCCATGGCACTCGGGGCAAGCCCCGTACGTGGAGTTGAAGCTGAAGCTGCGAGGCTCAAGCTTGGCCACGTTGATGCCGCACTCCGGGCACGCCATCGAGGAGCTGAACAGGGTCTCACTCATTTTGCCGTTGGGTGCCTGCAGGCCGATGAGTACAAGTCCGTTCGCCAGTTGTAACGCGCTCGCAACCGCTGCCGAGAGTCTGCGCGTGTCGAACCCGGCGGGGGCCGGAGCTCCCTCCGCGATCGGCTCTGTCGGATACGGCTTCAGGATGATTCGATCGACGATGGCTTCGAGGGTGTGGTTCTTGCGCTTCTCCAGCCGCATCCCCTCTTCCACCTCGGTGACTTCGCCGTCGATGCGGATGCGATAGCCCTTCTTGTCGAGCGCCTCGATCTCCTCGCGAAACTCACCCTTCCGGCCGCGAACGATAGGCGCCATCACCGTGATGCGCTCGCCCGGCGAGTCGGCGCGGCTGCGTTCCACAATCTGCGCGACGATCTGCTCGGCGGTCTGCCGCGAGATAGGCCGATGGCAGTTAGGGCAGTGCGGCTGGCCAACCGACGCATACAGCAGCCGCAGGTAGTCGTAAATCTCCGTAATGGTGCCGACGGTGGAACGAGGGGAGCGGGAGGTCGTCTTCTGCTCAATCGAGATGGCAGGCGACAGCCCATCGATGGAGTCGACGTCCGGCCGCTCCATCTGGTCGAGAAACTGCCGCGCGTAAGCCGACAGGGTTTCGACATAGCGTCGCTGCCCTTCGGCGTAAATCGTGTCGAACGCGAGCGAGCTCTTGCCTGACCCGGAAAGTCCGGTAACGACGGTGAGGGTATTGCGCGGAATCGACACAGAAACGTTCTGCAGGTTGTGCTGCCGCGCCCCGCGAACGTCGATGTGGGTGAGGTTCTTGGACGGAGATTGGGTCGAAGAGGCCAAGTCTCTAGTCTACTAGGTTCCGGACATGCCCCGACCTGGGCCGCTCCGCCGACCTCGGGATCCTCCCGCCAGCCTCCACGCGGAACGCCAGTTGGGTCATTTGACCCAGTGTCAAGGACACTTGACCTGTTCGCCGAAAATTGGGTGGTATACATCCCGAAGTGCTACCCGAAACCAGGCTAAAGCAGTCGATTTGGGACCCGAAACGGGGCTAAGTCGCGCAAGAATTCGCGGAAATGCTGGGAAAGTCCAGAAATCCACCACCGTGTCGGGACAGGAGGAATATCCTTAGGTAATAACGTGGCTCAGATTTCTAGTGGAAGTTTCGACGGAAAAGTCCAAAATAACCTTGGCCCGGGAATCGAACGTGATTCCCTCTGCTCGCATCCCAATAGTGCAGCAGATGGAACCCAAGGAGACGTTGTCGCATGAATTCGTCGGTATTGCTGGTGGGAGCTGTATTTGCGTCGTTGGCCTTCGGAGTGCTACTCGCGTATGCCATCTGTCACGCCATGTTTCGCGTCTTCCGCGTCCATGCCGAATCGACAGCGCGGCGCGGCCAGACGGCCAGTGCGAGCGTAAGCGCCGGTAGCCAATAACCTAAATATCTCTCGATTACTGGGGATTTGAGCCTGTGGGGGGCGGGGTCTGCGGCTTTGTCGCGTTCGTGTTCTTATTTTTCTGATCCTGCTGCGCCTGCATCTGCTGTAGCTCCTGCAACACCATCTCAGGCGTCAAAACCTTCGCGGGACCATTCGCTGGAGGAGGCACGGAAGCCGTCGGCGCGCTGGTTGGAACGGCTGGCGTTGGGGCCGGCGAGGCCGTGACCGGAGGCGGCGCTGCGGCTGGGGCAACACGGATTGCACGATCGCTGCTGTCGTCATACATCGCGTAAGCCGGCGAATTCGGTCCCGGCGGCTCGGCGCCACCGACACGAGAGGTAAGGACGAGCTCCGGCGGAGTGCCCGCACTGCCACCAAGCAAGAGTATGTTTGCCCCGGTTCCACCCAGAAGCGTTGCCAAAATGGTCGATAAAGGGGCGGGACCGTAGTTTCCAAAGACGCGCTGCTCCTCGACGCCGCCGGTGATTTTCATGCCAGTAATGTGTGAAATCGACCGCAGAATCTGATTCAGACTGGAGTTATCGGCACGGATCTGCAGGAGGCCATGAGTTAGGATGACCTCGGCGTGCCGTGGCGGGTCGGGTGCAGGAGTCGCGGCCTGCGGAGCGCCCGGAGCCACTTGGCCAGGTAGAGCGGTCGGGGCCGTGGCAGGCAGGTTCTGGCCGCGCATGTCAGTGGCCGCGGCGAATAGAACGAGGAGCCCTCCAACAACGCAGGAAATTCTTCGCAGATGGTGAGTTGGGTGCATCTTCTGCTTCGGACGTGCGTGCCGGCAAGAGGGTAGCTTCACAGCTTCAGAATACCGTCAAAGTTCCGAGACGTAATCCTTTTTGGGAATGGCAAGCGGTAGAACGAGCCGTTCACTGGACTCTCAACCCCGGCCTCCGTATGCTGGGCAAGGCAAGATGCACGTGTTGAGGAGCCTGGAGTGAGAGACGAGAGGAACGGACTCAGTCGCCAAGGGATTCGAGCGGGGGTCATTCTTGGGGGGCTTCTGGCGCTTTCGCCTTCTTTCTTATTTGCTCAGACGTGCGTTACCCAAGCCAAGATGACCTCCGGCGTCCGCGACGGACTGAGTGCGGCCGCCCTGACACTGGCGCAGGCCGTGCAGGCAGTTGATGTCACGAAGGTGCAGGGAATGACCATCCCGGAGTTTTCGAACCCTTCAGCTTTCGGGCCTATCGAGAGCCTGATGCGGTCAACTGCTTCGCGTATGGGCAATGGCGAACTTCGGGTGGTGCAGATTTACGAGCTCGACGCGAGCTCGCGAGTGACTAGCGAGACCTCCGATACTGACTTCAGTTGTGCGCTTACCGGCACCACATCCGAGACCGACTTCGCCATCTCGGGTCTTCCTCGAGGGCTCTACGGGTTCGCCATGGTGGAAGTGGCGGGAGATCATCCGTGGCTGCTTTCCTTCTTGCTGCGCCAGGACGGTGGAGTGTGGAAGCTGGCTGGCTTCTATCCACGCGCAAACACCGCGGCTGGTCACGATGGAGAGTGGTATTGGAAAAGCGCGAGGACGTATGCCAAAGCCGATGAGCTTTGGCTGGCGTGGATCTTCTACGGACAAGCGGCTGAGCTATTGCGTCCTGCCAACTTTGTTACAAGTACGAATTTGGACCGGTTGTTTTCCGAGCGGCGAGCAGCAGCGCCGCCCGAGTTGATTGGCGGTATCGGTTCGAATCATCCGCTCGTGCTGAGAGCCAGCGATGGTAAGGGGGGGGCGGTCGAATATCGGTTCACTGGTATTTCTGCCCAGGGATCCGATGATGGCAAGGAATTAAACCTGATTCTTCATATTCCAGCGGATGGCGTGAGCGATCCGGCTGAGGTGATCGCCCGTAGTAAAGCTGCGGCGCAGGCACTGCTGGATGCGCACATCGAATTGCGGCAGGCCTTTAGTGGAGTCTGGATTTTCGCGGAGTCGGAAGGACATGAGCCGTTGGTGACTGAGCAAACAATCTCCAATATCCCCTAGTATGGTTGGTGATTCTCACTGTGAAGCGATAGAGCTCTGATGTGAGGATGGAATTTCCCGGCGTCGATTTGGCAAGAGCAGGGCATCTCGTGCTGCAAATGCTTCAGCGAGTATGTGATTGATCGAGAAAAGAGACTTTCGGAGAAGAGTTCATGGCAAGCTTTCAGAAGTCCCTGGCGCAGGCCATCCGTGACCGCCGCTCGACGCCCAGTTTTGACGGAGAGCCGATCCCGCCAAGAGATCTGTGGCAGATTCTCGATGCCGGTTTGCATGCCCCTAGTGGCTACAACATGCAGCCGTGGCGCTTTATTGTCGTGCAAGACCCCGAACACCGAAGACGGCTGCGCGCAGTCAGTTATAACCAGGCAAAGGTGGAGGAAGCGCCGGCGATCATCGTTGCATGCGGAGACCGCGACGGATGGCGACGGGACCTGGAGGAGATGTTGCGCATGGGCCGTGCGGGTGGTATGCCCGAAAGTTACGCCGCGCAGGCAGCGGCCAATGTCCCTGAGTATCTTTCAGAGTTTTCCCGGGAAGAGATGGCGAGCTGGCTCAATAAACAGGTGACCGTCGCGTTGACGACGATGATGTGGATGGCCGAAGTGCTGGGGTATGACACTGCCATGCTGGAAGGATTTGAGCAGCGCGGTGTTTGCGAGACGCTGCGCCTTCCCATGAGCTACTGGGTCGTTTCGATGCTTGCCGTTGGGCGGCTAAAAGGTACGGACAAGTTCGACAGTGGCCGCTTCGATCCATCGCATACGGTCTTCGGCGACGAGTACGGAAAACCGTTAAAATAGGCCGATGGAATCGTCCCGCGAATATCCAAATTTTCCTATTCCAGGCGTGGGAGCCGTGGTTCTGCGTGAGGTCGAGGGGCGGACGGAGGTTCTGTTGATTCGCCGCGGATCGGAGCCCATGGCAGGAGGCTGGAGCTTGCCTGGTGGCGCGATTGAGCTTGGAGAGACCGTTAGCGAGGCTTGTGTTCGCGAGACGCTGGAAGAAACCGGACTTATGGTCCAGCCTTTAGCCGAGGTGGAAATTATCGACATCATCTACCGTGACGCGATGGGCCGCGTCCAGTATCACTACGTAGTCGTCGACATCTTATGTCGCGTGGTGGGAGGACAATTACTTTCGGGTACGGATGCGAGTGATGTGGCGTGGGCCGACGTGAGGCAGGTGTCGGAGCTTGGGGACTTCGCTTTGACACCACGCGCCTGTACAGTGATACGTAAGGCTTTGATCATGAATGAGGACTTGAAATGAAGACGCTGGGGCGGTTGTTGCTGCTGATTGTCATCGTTGGGGTGGCGTTCGGTGTGGTGTTTTACGAGCGTCCGCTCTGGGTTGCGCAGCAGGAAACACACTTCGGCCTTTTTCTGCATCATGTGCAGAGCAACTACGTGATGATGCCAGAGGGACGGGTGCACTACTACGAGGCCGAATCTCGTATTCCTGGCGGCGGTATCCCTGTGGTGCTGGTGCATGGTCTAGCCGACCGCGATGAGAGCTGGGCCCCGATGCTGGAGCGGCTGAAACGCTCGGGATTTCATGTGTATGCGCCCGATTTGCTCGGATATGGCCGATCTCCCAAGCCCGCCGACAGTGATTATTCGATTTCAACGCAGACACAATTCGTCGCAGACTTCATTCAGGCACTTGGACTCCAGAAGCCCAATGTGGCGGGATGGTCAATGGGCGGCTGGATCGTTTTGAAGCTTGCGCTCGACCGCCCCGATTTGGTCAATCGAGTCGTGATCTACGACAGCGCCGGGGTTCATCACCAGGTGGGCGGAGGGAGGCAGATCTTTCACCCTACCAACGAGGCGGAGCTGCAGCATCTGGCTGATCTGCTGGAGCCGAATCAAAAGCCCTTGCCCCACTTTGTTCTCAAAGATGCGCTGCGACATCTCTCCGAAGGTCAGTGGGTGGTTGACCGCAGTATGGATTCGATGGAGGGAGGCAAGGATCTTCTGGATGCGCGACTCGGAGGTCTGACCAAACCATTGTTGATCGTGTGGGGAAGTGACGACCAACTCCTGCCCCTTGCGATTGGTGAGGAGATGCACGGACTTGATCCGCAATCCGAACTGGATATTCTGCAAGGGTGTGGGCACCTGGCGCCGAAGACTTGTCCCGACCGGGCGGCCGCCGTGACCGTAGATTTTCTTAAGGAGAATCCGCCGCCTTCGGGGGGCACATTCACACTCAGCAGATCGCGTTAGATCAAATCCTCTGAAGCCTGGTCTGCTCCCCAGACGTACGCGTCTGGCTGGGGTAAACCGATATGCTGTAAAACGCGGTGAGCATAGTTTCGTGCGATGTCGTCGACGGTCTGCGGGTGGTTGTAAAATGTCGGGATAACGGGGAAGATGGTTGCGCCCGCTTCTGTGGCGGCGGCCATGTTGCGGATCTGAATTAGGTTCAGCGGGGTTTCGCGGACGCATAGCACGAGGCGGCGTCGTTCCTTCAGGCAAACGTCCGCAGCACGTTCGATCAGGTTTCCGGCCATTCCGTGTGCGATTCCGGCAAGCGTTCCCATCGAGCAGGGCAGAACGAGCATGGCGTCGACGGGATAGGAGCCTGAAGCGATAGGAGCTCCAATATCCTCATGAGCCAGCAGCGTGGTTTTTTCGGATGGCCGACCCAGGAGCTTCTCCAGGACCGAGTTCCGCGCACTTATGCCACTCTCTTCGGCCAGAACTCGAAGGGCACTTGGCGAGACGATTAGATGAACGCGGTTGACGCGCGGGTCACGTTCGAGGGCTCGCAGCGTTTCGACAGCAAAGATAGAACCGCTGGCGCCGGTGATGGCGAGAACGAGGGTCTTGCTTGCTGGGACCGCGGAAGATTCCGCCCAATCCGGCGCTCTGTGCGAGATGGTCGCGAAGGCCATAGAGAACGATTATCTCGCAAATTGCGGACGCATTGGTGGAGTCTTCACAAGCATTTGCCAATGGAAACTGCTGGATAAGAATATTGCAGTCTTTATTTCACCGGAGCCAACGCGAATGCCACGAGTGTCGGCCCAAAGAGGCCAGACTGCTTCTGGGCATCCTCAATGAGCGCCTCCTCCTGCAAACGCCAGTCCTGATCCATCTCGCAGCGCGCGACTTCTTCGGCGGGCGCATTCACGAAGCAAAGTTCGCATACGGTCAGTTGGTCGTCCGCGTCTCGAACGGGCGGGCCGAACGTTCTGCATTGGATGGGCCGGAATGCGTATAGATCACAAGTGCCGGTATCGGGATCAAGTACGGGGCAGGGCTCGTCGTTGGCGAATTCGACGAAGGCCTCTTCATGTTGCGGATCGGTGAAGAGAAGGCCGGTCACAGGATCACCGGGGAATTCTTCGATCAGACGCATCCGTGATTGAGCTGCACGGGAGCGGATTCGTTCTGCAACGTCTGCAGGGGCCTTTGCGAGGCCTTCGCGCAATTGATTTGCGTCGAATTGCGAGATCGCGAAAACGCCTACGCAGCATTGGTGACAGCCGGGGCGGCAGGCCAGCCAGTCGCCGGAGCGCTCGGTGGTCGAAGCGAGTGCGTCATCGAGGATGGAGAATAAAGGTGCCATGGTGGATTGAGCGGTGTAGGAGTGATTGTGGAGAGGTCAACCCTCCGCCAAGACCCGGGCAAAGACCTCGTCGATGTTCGTCAGTTGTCGCCTGACGTCGAAGGCCGCCGCAATGTTCTCAAGCGACATGCGCTGGTTGATCTCGGGGTCAGACTCTATAAGTGCCCGGAAGTTGAGGTCGTTGGTCCAGGCGTTCATTGCATGTCCTTGCACGAGGCGGTATGCGTCCTCGCGACTCATGCCGGCGGCTGCGAGATCGATAAGCAACTGCCCGCTGAATACGAGACCGTTGGTTGATTCGAGGTTCTTCAGCATTCGAGCGGGATACACGAGCAGGCGTTCAATCAACGTGGCTGCACGGTCGAGGAGATAGTCCGCAAGGATCGTTGTGTCGGGAAGGATGACGCGTTCGGCGGAGGAGTGGGAGATATCGCGCTCGTGCCAAAGCGCTACATTTTCGAGGGCCACCTGCGCGTTACCCCGCACCACACGGGCGAGCCCGCAGATGTTTTCGGAGGTGATGGGATTTCGCTTATGCGGCATGGCGCTTGAGCCTTTTTGGCCGACAGAGAAAAATTCCTCGGCTTCGCGGACTTCGGTCCGCTGCAGATGGCGGATTTCGAGGGCGATTTTGTCCAGCGTCGAGGCAAGCACAGCCAGGGTTGCGATGTAGGCGGCATGGCGGTCTCGCTGGAGAACCTGAGTGGAGATCAGGGCAGGCTGCAACCCGAGTTCGGCTAGGATTGCCGCCTCGTGCGAGGGCTTCAGTTTACCGAAGGCGCCCACTGCGCCCGATATTTTACCCACCCGCAGATCTTCGGCTGCTGCGTCGAAGCGCTTGAGATTGCGGCCCATTTCGGCATACCAGAGGAGCAACTTCATCCCGAAGGTAGTGGGTTCGGCATGGACACCGTGGGTGCGGCCGATTGTCGGAGTGTGCTGAAATTCCACAGCCCTCTTGCGCAGAACGTCGCGAAAACGGACAATACCCTCACGAATCAATGCAGAAGCTTGAACCAGGGCTAATCCCTGCGCCGTGTCGACGACATCGGTGGAGGTTAGGCCATAGTGCAACCAGCGGGAGTCTTCGCCAACCGACTCGGCGACGGCCGTCGTGAACGCGAGGACGTCATGGCGCGTCTCTGCTTCGATTTCGTGGATGCGTTCGATGGTGAAGGAGGCGCGTTGTTGCAGCGATTCAACAGCGGAGAGGGGTACGATCCCCGCGCGGGCCAGAGCTGTAGTTGCCGCTATCTCCACCCGGAGCCAGTTTTCATACTTACGTTGTTCGGACCAGATGGCAGCCATTGCTGGCCGGGTATAACGGGCAATCATATGCGAGCTCCGGAAAGGCTGTTGGAAACGTTGAGGATCAATCGGTAGAGAAGAAGACGTATCTAGTGACTAGGGTTAGTGTAACGAGTTGTTTTCCAGCTTCAGCCTGTTTAGAACTATCGTTTTGCGATAGAATGGGGAGAGTCCTTATGCCAGATTCAATTGAAGTTCGGGAAGCGCAGTCCAAGCTAAAGAGCCTGGCAGAGTTCCGATTTCAGATGCGGAAGTTTCTTAGTTTCAGCGAGAGCGCATCGGAGAGGTATGGAATTCCCGCGCAGCAGTATCAGCTCATGCAAGTGATCGCGGCGATTCCAGAAGGGCAGCAGGCATCGATCACGTACCTTGCGGAACGAATGATCCTGCGGCATAACAGCACGGTGGAATTGGTGGATCGAGCAGAGCGCGCCGGGCTGGTTCGAAGAGAAAGCGACCCGAAGGATATGCGGCGTTCGTTGGTGCTGCTAACTTCTCACGGGCATGACATTCTGGATCGCCTTGTTGCGGAGCATCTCAGCGAGCTATCACCGCTTTGCGAGCATCTCATTCACGCGTTGCAGGATCTGCAGGGTGCGGTGCAACATTCGACCCCTTAGGAGCAGCGGACGTTGAATACCTCGAACCCGCCTGCGGCGCTGCGAGACTACTCCGCGAACAGTCGGATTTTATACACCAGTTCGCTGGCGGCAGGGCTGGGAGCAATAAGTGCAGTGCTCGCTTGGATGTTGTTGGAGATGATTTCTCTATGTACAAATCTCTTCTACTTCCAGAAGTGGAGCTTTGTTGACAGGGATCCCTGGCAGGCAGGAAGGCACTGGTGGCTGATCCTGATGCCGGTTTTGGGCGGCCTGATTGTCGGCTTGATCGCGCGGTATCTTTCTCCGCGAGTTCGTGGGCATGGCATGCCAGAAGCGGTTGAAACGATCGTGTTCAATGGCGGCCGCGTTCAGCCTCGCGTTGCCATTCTGAAGCCGATCGCCACTGCAATATCGATTGGTTCCGGCGGGCCATTCGGGGCCGAAGGTCCCGTGATCATTACAGGTGGCGCGGTCGGCAGTGTGCTTGGCCAGCTGTTACCGATGACGGGGTCCGAACGAACTGTGCTCATGGTTGCGGGCGCGTCGGCGGGCATGGCTGCTACGTTCAACTGTCCTATGTCTGCCACGCTGCTAGCGGTGGAGATCTTCCTTTTCGAGTGGAAGCCCCGCTCGCTGGTCCCGGTTGCTATTGCGTGCGTTACGGCTGGAGCGGTTCGCCGGTTGCTGCTGGGACCTGACAGCGTGCTGCAGATGGTTCCGACGGGCGCGCCGGTATATCACTCGGCGATGTTGGGGGCGCTAGTGCTGGGAATCGCCGCGGCGCTTGTGGCCGCGGGCTTGAGCAAGTCGATGCACTTTTTTGAAAAGATGTTCGAGCACTCATCTATCCACTGGATGTGGTGGCCTGCAATTGGTGGTGTGGTGGTGGGACTGTGCGGTTACATCTTTCCGGAGTCGCTGGGCGTGGGTCACAGCGTCCTTCAACAGCTTGTCTCGGGTGATGCGGGATGGAAGCTGCTTGCAGGAATTCTGGTCCTGAAAAGTTTGAGCTGGTCGTTCTCGTTAGGCTCGAATACTGCGGGCGGAATTCTTTCCCCGTTGCTGATGATTGGCGGTGCACTGGGCGCCGCATTCGGCCACCTGATGCCGGTGATGAGTAGTGGAGCCTGGGTATTAGTGGGAATGTGTGCGGTGCTGTCTGCAGCGATTGGCGCGCCACTGACCTCGGCAATGCTCGCCTTGGAACTGACGCATAATGGCGGCTTGATGCTGCCGGTGCTGCTGTCGTGTGTGGCAGCTTACGCAGTGAGTGTGCTTGTGATGCCTCGTTCGATGCTGACAGAGAATCTCAGTCGCAGGGGCCTTCATCTTAGTCGCGAGTTTGGCGCAGATCCTCTCGAGGCAATCCTGGTGTCTCAGGCGATGCATACCAGCGTCTTTGCGCTTCCTGAAGACGCGACGCGGAAGGATGCGGCTGACTGGTTGCGCAAGATGGAAGAACGCGGAAGCGAGGCGTGGTCTCACTGGCAGCGCCTCTTCCCCCTGGTGGATAGCGAAGGTCGGATGACGGGTACGCTGACCCGCGCGCAGTTGATCGCGGCCGCGCGCAAGGAAGATCTGTCGACGCCGCTGGCAGTGGATGCGAATCGCCATCCCAAGACGGTGTCGCCGGTCTCAACGCTTCGGGCATGCGCCATGTCGATGGCGGAGTCGAAACTGACATCGTACCCGGTCGTCAGCGCGGACGGAAAGTTACTCGGCATTCTGACGATCACCGATCTACTGAAGGGGCGCAGCCAGGAAGCGCATCGCGAAAGCGATCGCGAACGAGTTCTCCGATTGCGATGGCCGTTTGGTCCCGCTAATCGAGCGAAGGGCTCGGTCATTCACACGGAACCGATTACGCATGTTCCTTCGCCGCAGGAGTTGGACGAGTCTGATTAGGTGGTGTCCGGTCACCGGCAGTGTTTGGTCAGGGTTGAGATACGCCGAACAGGTCAGCCATCTCGTCGTGCAGAAAGCCTTGTCCTGGCCTGTATGGCTGAATCCACTTTCCATCGAGGACAAACTGCGGGATTGCGCGTTTACCCGTGTTGGCAATGACCTGCTCTGCGGCGCCAGGAGTCTTTTCGATGTTGATTTCGGTATAGGGGATCGCGTGTTGGGTGAGAAAACGCTTCGCCTCGCGGCAGTCGCGGCACCAGTCGGCAGAGTAGACAAGAAGCTCCATACCAATATTGTCGCCGATCCATGGCCTGACGGGGAAGGGCTTGCGGGAAGAGTATACTTGGGGATGTTCGGGCCTCATCTGCGTTAACAGAGCGGAGCGGCACTGGAGAGAACCATGAGCGTTACGCAACTCCGTGAGAACGGAGCAAGCATGCCTGTCCATCCTGTGACGGCACAAACCCTCCTTGAGATGAAACTCGCTGGCCTTGCAATCACTGCATTGACAGCCTATGACTACCCTACAGCGCGTCTGGTCGACCAGGCCGGCATCGATCTCATTCTAGTCGGGGATTCCGTGGGTATGACGGTGCTCGGCTACGACAGCACCTTGCCGGTCACGATGGAGGAGATGCTGCATCATACCCGTGCCGTGGCGCGTGGGGTCAAGCGAGCCTTCCTGGTCGCCGACATGCCATTCGGGTCATATCACACGTCGCCGGATGAAGCTCTTCGCAATGCCACGCGATTCATCAAGGAATCGGGCGCACATGCTGTGAAGATCGAGGGTGGGGAACGCCGCGCGGCTCTCGTCCGACGGATGACGGATGCGGAGATCTCTGTCGTGGCTCATATTGGACTGACCCCGCAGTCGATCCATCGCATGTCGGGTTACCATGTGCAGGGCCGATCGCTTGAGGCGATTGAGAGCCTCTATGCGGACGCGCTTGCGCTACAGGATGCCGGTGCGGTTGCAATTGTGCTCGAGGGAATTCCACGCGAAGTTGCTGCCGAGGTGACTGCTCGATCTTCCGTACCGACGATCGGGATCGGCGCTGGGCCGGACTGCGACGGCCAGATTTTGGTGTTTCATGATCTGTTCAACCTGACATTTTCGCCGCCGGCGAAATTTGTGCGTCGGTATGCAGATGCCGCAGCCTTTTTTGGCGGCGCGCTCGAACGTTATCGCACGGACGTGAAAACCCATAATTTCCCGGCAGACGCGGAGAGCTACCATTTGTCGCGGGAGGTTCGCACTCAGCTAAAGTCTCTCGGTGACCAACCGGATGTGCTCGTGCGTGCCGATGATTTTGTGCAGAACGAACTTAAGGATGACGACCGAGACCCGTTCGCTGAATTCACCAAGCTTGTACCTGCAGGCAGGGACTGAGCCATGCGAATCCTTACTACTGTCCGCGAAATGCAACTCGCCTGTCGTAACCTCAAGCGCAAAGGCACGCTGGGCATGGTGCCGACCATGGGCGCTTTGCACGAAGGTCATCTTTCGCTGGTACGACGTGCGCAAGGAGAGTGTGATGCCGTCGTCGTGTCGATCTTTGTTAATCCTACGCAGTTTGCCGCGGGCGAGGATTACGAGACCTACCCCCGTACGTTTGATGATGACTGTGCCAAATTGGAGGCTGCCGGAGTAGACCTGCTGTTTGCGCCAGGTCCAGACGAGATGTACTCGCCGGGCTCGACTACGTTCGTTGAGGTGCCGGGTATTGGAGACCGGCTGGACGGAGCTTCTCGCCCGGGTCACTTCTGCGGCGTTGCTACGGTGGTTGCCAAGCTCTTCAATATCGTCAGCCCGCAACGTGCGTATTTTGGTCAGAAAGATGCGGCGCAGATTGCGGTGTTACGCGCAATGATTCGTGATCTCGACTTTCCCATAGAGTTGGTGGCGTGCCCAATTGTTCGCGAGCCAGACGGACTTGCGATGAGTTCCCGCAATCGTTACCTGTCTCCACAAAATCGTGGTCGTGCGCTGATCTTGCATCAAGCGCTGCAGACGGTCTGCCAACTTCTTGAGTCTGGAGAGACTCGCTCCAATGTTTTGCAGAGAGCATTGTTGAGCGTGTTTGCGGGACAGGAGGATATTCGCCTGGACTATGCTGCGATCGTGGATCCGTATACGCTGCTTCCGGTTGCCGACACCGCGCGGGGAGCGTTGATAGCCGTGGCCGCATGGGTAGGGTCGACGCGGCTGATCGACAACATACTCACGGAGAACTTACCGATCGAGAATCTCAATCTTCAACAGGGCTGGATGGAGGAGACACATGCCTGAAGCGCGCAAAGTCTTGCTCGGTGTGTGTGGTGGCATCGCGGCCTACAAGTCCGCTGAACTGGTTCGCGAGCTACAGCACCGGGGCGCGGAGGTGCGTGTCATGATGACGCGATCTGCGGAGGAGTTTATACAACCGTTGACCTTTGCTTCGCTGACAGGTCACAGAGTCTTCACGGGTCTATGGGACTCACCCTCTGAGGCTTCGGTTATTGAACATATTGCGCAGGCACAGTGGGCAGACGTCCTGGTGATTGCTCCGGCGACGGCGAACACGCTTGCGAAGCTATCCCATGGGATCGCCGATGATTTTCTTTCAGCGACTTATCTTGCAACCGAAGCGAAGGTTGTTTTGGCGCCTGCCATGAATGTGAACATGTGGAATCACCCGGCCACGCGCGCAAACATTTCGGCGCTGGAGAAAAGAGGACATCGAATCGTTCAACCCGAAAGTGGTTTTCTCGCTTGCGGGATGACGGGTGACGGCCGGCTTGCGGATATTGAGATTATTGTTCGCGAGGTATTTGAGCAGATGAATCACCGGCAAGATCTCCTCGGCGAAACGGTTCTAGTTACAGCGGGAGGAACTCGCGAGCCGATTGATCCAGTACGGTTTCTTGGGAATCGCTCGAGTGGGCGAATGGGATATGCTCTGGCTGCGGCAGCCGAACAGCGGGGTGCGCGGGTCATTCTCGTTTCAGCACCGACAGCGCTGGCGCCACCACCGCGCTGCGAATTTCTGCCTGTGGAGACGGCAGAAGACATGCACGCTGCCGTGCTGTATCGTTTGCCGGAGGCAACGATTGTCATCAAGGCCGCCGCAGTGGCGGATTTTCGTGTGCGTCATGTCGCCGGGGATAAACTGCATCGCGATGCTCCGCCGATCCTCGAGCTAGAGGCGACCGAGGACATTACTCGCAGCGTCGTAGAGAATAAGACCCCGGGCACGCTCGTCGTCGCGTTCGCGGCAGAGATGGGATTAGATGTTTCTCGCGCCCGCGCGAAGCTTCTTCGTAAAGGGGCAGACGCCATAGTCCTCAATGACATCAGCGGGACTGGTATCGGTTTCGATTCTGATCGGAACGTCGCCATTTTTCTCACCCCTGAGTCGGAGGTGCATTTAGCGGAAGCCTCCAAGAGTGAGATCGCTTCCCAAATTCTCGATCAGATTTCTTCGCTGCGTTCCCGCCGTTTACTTATGCAGGAAACCTGTTAGACGCGCAGCTTGTCCTTCCGAGGTCTCCCGGATCGCTTATCGACGTTTATTCCCCCAGCCATACCGAGCGACCCTGATATTGGAGGATACGAATTACCAATCTCGCTCGTATCTTCCGCGGACGCTACTGCACGAGCTTCGAACATCCTGAACCAATTGTCCCGGTACAACCACTCACCTATTGGTTGCTTTGCCCACGGCGAATCATGTGTCCTACCTGGCCATCGCGTGATGGCGCAGGTTCAGTGGACATTGGTCCCGCTATGTGATCGGAATCCACAAACCTGTGTGCCGAACATCTTCGACTCCAAGCCAACGGATTACCAGAAGACGACTCAGAGAACCTGGCGTGGGCCAGGTGAGACCAGCTTCGTTGAGTCTCCCCCGTCTGCGCCGTAGCAGATCAGTGAAGACGTGGCCGTGGATGGCTTGGGAAGCGCTGATGAAATTTCACTGCTCGTGATAATTGCGAATGAGGCCGCCATCAATGAAGTAAGTGCTTCCGGTCACATAAGCACCATCGTCGGACGCTAGGAAGGCTACGACCCCGGCAACCTCGCCTGGCTCGCCCAGGCGGCCCAACGGAATATTCGTGAGCAGAGCATTGAGCTTCGGTTTGTCCGCTAACAGCGACTTGTTGATCGGCGTATTGATGGCTCCAGGCGCGATATTGTTCACTGTAATTCCCGCCGGACCAAGCTCTACTGCGAGGTCGCGCATAAGCATACGCATGGCACCCTTGCTCGCGCAGTAGGTCGAGAAATGTGGAAAAACCATGTCCTCATGCACAGAGGAGATATTGATGATGCGGCCCGGCTTTTTAGCGGCGATGAGCTTACGGACAAATGCTTGCGAGAGGAAAAACGCGCCCTTCAGATTCACACCGAGTACCGCGTCGTACTCTGCCTCGGTGACGTCTGTGAAGTTCGCAGATTTTTCAATTCCTGCGTTGTTGACGAGGATGTCGCACGATCCAAGCTCGGTCCAGGCGGCCTCGATTAGCCGATTGCAGTCTGCGACCACAGAGACGTCGGCCTGCACCAGTACAGCTTTGCCGCCAGCTGCTTTGATCTTGTCGAGTGTCTGGTCTGCCTCTTCGACATGGTCGACATAGTCGATCACGCAATCGGCGCCCTCTGACGCGAGTCGCTCCGCGATGGCTTGTCCAATTCCTGATCCGGAACCAGTGATGACTGCAGTTCTTCCATCCAATCGTCCTGCCATTGGGATTCCTTTCGCTATGCTGCCTTTTTCTTGGTCAACTTCTTTGTTGACGCCTTCTTCTTTGATAATCTTTGGAGCCTGTATCTGTCTTGTGGCTCGCAATAATTTCCGAGAGAATTGTTTTGGCTCTCTGCAAGTCAGCAAGCCGACCGTTGCCCAAGTTCTTGCCAGCGCGGTTGATATAGAACGTCAACATTTGCATGCCTGAGCTTGGTCCCTTTGGTGAAACCTTTTTTGTCGCCAGTTCGTGAGCTATGATGGTGGCACTTTCTAAGAATAATCCTTTTTGTGGGTGTGTAGAGTCTGTGGTCACTTTCGCTGACCAGCGCAGCGCCGCGAAAGTCTCATGTTTCTTTGCGGTTCGCTTGGTCGACTTCTCGGCTGCCATTTTCTGAGTTGGCACAGAGAACTTCGCTCCTCGCTATTTTCTGATGCATACTCTGTCCTCTACGTTCGTTTTGAACGGAAGAAGTCCGTCAGCATTTTTCCGCACTCTTCGGCCAACACTCCTTCTACCAACTCTACGCGGTGGTTCAGCGCTGGATGATTCATGACCGCGATCACTGATCCGCAGGCGCCTGCCTTGGGGTCGGCTGCTGCATAGACGAGCCGAGCAATCCGCGCATGGAGAATCGCTCCTGCGCACATGGAACAGGGTTCCAGTGTGGAATACAACGTGCATCCCAACAAGCGATAGTTTCCGAGAGCTGTTCCTGCCGAACGTAATGCAACGATCTCCGCATGAGCTGTTGGATCTGAATCGCGCAAAACGTGATTGGACCCGCGAGCAATCACTTCGCCTGTAGGGGACACGATGATCGCGCCTACGGGCACTTCACCAGCAGCCTCGGAAGCGCGTGCTTCCGCGATGGCTGCTTGCATCAGTTCCTGATCTCTTAGAAGAAAATCGGTGGGCATCGACAACAGTTGTACTACTTTGCGGGTGGCTGCGCGACCGGAGTTACCCCTTGATCCGTTAGGTAGGCAGCGGATAGGGTCTTCTTCTGCGTTGCCAGCGGGAGCAGCGTAGGGTAGAACTGCACGAAGGTGGTGTCAACCGCTGCATGCGCCTCATGGCATGTATAGCAACTCGCAGACCGCGGAATCAGCTTCCCGTTGTCATCGTAGAAGCCCCACTTCCCGTGGTCTTTCACGTGGGTCTCAAGCCCCATGAGCTCTGCACTCTGAGTATGCCCCTGTTTGTTGATTGAAATTGGGCTGTCCGCGCCGCGAACCTCGAGCACCATGACGGTCTTATCCGGCCATGTCCCTGTCGCCAAAAAGCTGTGATACGCAGTCGGATTTACGAAGACGTTATAGAAGATGTGATGGTCGGGCGGCCCAGTGGGGGCGTCGTAGGACATGTCGATTCCGGTGGTCAGATAAATCCAGTCGCGATAATGTATCGGCGCGACGAGATCGCCCCCACTTGTGTAGGCAGGCGCATCATCCGCTGGAACCTGCGTACTTTGTGTTCCGGGCACCAAGGTTAGCAGCAGGAGGCCGGCGGCAGAAACAAGTTGCTTCGTCATGGTTGGCTCTCTAGAGTTCCATACGCACGTTGGTCCGAACAAGTTCCACAATTGCTCTTGGCATCAACTCGGCTCCTGCTGGGTCATGCAATGCAATGCACCGAGACCCCAGATAAAGTCCGTGCAGTGGATACCTGTCACCGCGCGCTCGGGAAAACATTCCGCCAAAGTATTTAGTGCGATGCGGTCGTTTGGATCATTGAACGTTGGCGCCAGGACTAAGTCGTTCGCAATATAAAAATTCGCATAGCTCGCCGGCAACCGCTGACCTTCAAACATCACAGGCGCGGGCATTGGTAGTGTCTTGATGTTGAACGGACGGCCCTTCAGATTGCGCGCAGCATGCAAGCGTTCAAGATTTTCGGCTAGAGGCAAGTGATTTTCATCCTTGGTATTGGGTTCTACTGCGGTGAGGATCGTATTCACGCCAACAAATCTTGAGATGTCATCGACATGGCCGTGGGTATCATCTCCAGCGCATCCGCGATTCAGCCAGATGACCTTCTCAATGCCGAGATATTCGGCGAAGGCGCACTCCAACTGTTCGCGGCTCACGCCTGGATTGCGCTGTTGAACATCGCTCAGCAGGCACTCTTCGGTGGTAAGTAAGACGCCCTCGCCGTTCGTATCGATCGAGCCACCTTCCAGCACCAGGCGTTTGGTCTTACCGTCAGAGAGTGGCACGGTGGGCTCGAAGCTTTTCATACCGTAGAGTTTGGCCACATGCTTGGGAATGAGATCATCGTTGCGCCAGTTATCGTACTTAGCCCAGGCGTTGAACTTCCAGTTTGTGAGGGCAACTTCACCTTCGGGATTCTTGACGAAGATTGGTCCAGAGTCGCGCAACCAGACACGGTCTGTCCGCCAGCAGTGGAAGTGAAGCCGAGCTGCATTCCCGCCCTGCCGGCGCAGCATGTTGAGGGCGCGACGTTGGTCGCTCTCATCGTTCACGAGGATGTGGACATCCTCTACTTGCGAAAGGTGCCGAACGATCTCGCAATATACCCACGGAATCGGCTGGAACTTGTTCGGCCAATCCTCGGGGTTATGTGGCCATGCGATCCATGTAGCCGCATGCGGAGACCACTCTGCGGGCATTCGATACTGATCCTCTGCACTCATTCGATTCCCACTCATTTGCTCGTCGTATAAAAAGTGTACGTTGCCTGATAGGGAACTCGCACTTCGTTATTTTGGTGCTCTGCATCGCATGCCATGGGGGGGACGCCCGCCTGGGTATCGGACCGGCGCACCAGGGTTACATCTGCCAGAATGCCTGTGGCTGTTCCGGTGGAGTGCGTCTCGACTAGTAGCCAGGGAATGTTGACGGGGTCAGAGGCTGCCCGCTTTTGGAGGACCTTCCCCGTAATCGAGCTGCCGTCAGTCCACGTCCAGGTTGGCCCGACGCTGTGTGTTCCTACCTCTTGACGGGTTGTCGGGTCGAAGAGCTTCGCCACTGGCATCTCGAGCGCCCACTGGAAGCCTCCATCTTGCGGCGCACACTTGTATACCTGTACGCCGAGCCCAACGGCAGTAGCTTTCACATGAGCATTGGGCGGTGGAAGGGTGGGATCGGGCGTCTGTTGCAGCGAGATCAGCGCGAAGAGGACAAGCGATCGAAACATGTTGAATCCACCTTTCTGTTTTAGTCCAAGAACCGGCTGGTAATACCGCTGTAGGCGTCGATTCGACGATCCCGCAGGAACGGCCAATGCTGTCGGGTAACCTCAACTTCATTCGCATCGAGGTCGGCATACAGGATCTCTTCCTGGTCATGAGATGCCTTCGCAAGGACTCGACCGAACGGATCCGCGATGAAGCTTCCACCCCAGAACTCGATCCCGTCTGCCGCGGTGTGGTCGCCTGGCCCACGCATCATTTTGCCGTTGTGTTCCACATCTCCATGCTCGTGTCCCACGCGATTCACTGCGCAGACGAAGACTCCGTTGGCGATGGCGTGTGAGCGCTGGATCGTCTGCCAGGCGTCATACTGCCGCTCGCCGAACTCGACCTTCTCGCTTGGATGCCAGCCAATCGCTGTAGGAAAGAAGAGAGTTTCGGCACCCTTGAGTGCGGTGACCCGAGCACCCTCTGGATACCATTGGTCCCAGCAAACCAGTGTTCCGATGGGTCCCGCCGAGGTGTGCTGGGCGAGGAATCCGAGGTCTCCCGGGGTGAAGTAAAACTTCTCGTAGTAGAGAGGGTCGTCGGGGATATGCATCTTGCGGTAGATAGACGCGATGTTATCCGGCGCGGTGGAAGCGTGGTCGAGAATCGCGGCAGTGTTGTGGTAGAGCCCGGGCGCGCGGCGTTCAAATAAGCTCGCGATCAACACCAAGTCATATTCGCGCACTACCTTGCTTAGCGCAGCAGTGGAGGGTCCCGGAATCGGCTCTGCCGTCGAGAATAGTGCGTGATCTTCACGTTGGCAGAAGTATTGTGCACGAAACAATTCTGGGAGGCAGACCACTTTTGCGCCGCCCTGGGCGGCTTCTTGCACTCGCGCTACGGCCTTCGCTAGATTTGCGTCGGTCGAGGCTTCGCAGGACATCTGAATGAGCGCAACGCGCTTGGTAGCCATAACTTCCCCCAATTCTGTGGGCAGACGATTCTGCCCAAGCAAAAGGCGCTGGAATGAGCCAGCGCCACATCACACCTATCATTTTATCTGCGATTCACTTATCGTCGAAGAGCAAAATCGCTGCGGCAATCGTGGTTGTCCAATTTCCATTCTTCGCCCCCACGGCCGACTGGGTCACATTGGCGGTCCGAACGATCTTGTTGGAGATGCGGTAGATCTCTTTCTTCTCGTCCCAGCTTTTATCCGGATCAAAGTCGACATCGAGGGTCGTCGCAAGCATCTCTGCCGCCAATTCCTCCGCGTAGTCTCCCGCCTGGTCCTCCGTCTCGCCGAAGCTATGATGTTCCGAAAGATAGCCATAGGTATTCTTGTCGGCCGGAATTGCGACGCCGATTGAACTCACCAGGAGCCTGTGAGGTTCGCGGGTGGAATTTTCTGCCACAACTGCAAACACCACCTCGCCGGGGTTCAGATATTTGAGCCCCTCTTTGCGCGTGATCATCTTGCAGTTTGGCGGGAAAATCGAAGAGACTCGCACCAGATTTTGTGCCGCGATGCCTGCATCGCGCAACGCGAGCTCGAACGAGGTCAGTCGCTCCTTATGCTTGCCTACGCCCTTGGTGAAGAACAGGCGTGTAGGGACCATGTTTTTTCCCAATTTCGGGCTCCTCCCTTAGGCGGGTGGTGATCGAGTGATTCTCTATTTGGCCGCGGTGACTCAGTGGAATTATCCCATGTCAAGGGTCGAGCGTGTGGAACGGTGTTCCGCTGACGCCTTGTAGATAGCGCGGCTGCGGCTCCCGGTTGCCCAAACCTTTGCAGGCTTTATGATTTCTTAATGGCGGCTTCTGCTACCTTAAAGTAAAGACAGAAACTTTTTGAGTGATGCCCCCGAATTGCCCCAGGAAACAGCATTTTCGTTTCAAAGCACCACTAAATTAACCGCGGCAGTTGACTGCCAATGAAGGAGTGCCATGTCGACCGAATTTCGTAACTTTCTGGAATTGTCATACGAGGAGTTGGAAGAGCTGAACCTTAGGGCAAAGGAGCAGCGCAGAAATCGAGTCGCTGCCGATGTCATCCAGGAAGAGCGACTAAAGTATCTCGCCGACACGCCCGGCATCAAGGCCGTGACCGTCCTCTTCTCCGACCTCGAAGGTCGCCTTCATATGCTCGACTACGACAAGAAGTTTCTGGTCAAGAGTTACGATAATCTCAC
Organism: Granulicella sp. L46; assembly: GCF_009765785.1. Lineage (GTDB taxonomy): Bacteria > Acidobacteriota > Terriglobia > Terriglobales > Acidobacteriaceae > Granulicella. The sequence goes on along the minus strand of NZ_LMUT01000012.1, from coordinate 1,483,731 downwards.
ATTCGACGGGTCTTCCATTCGCGGCTTCACGGCGCAGCGGGAGAGCGATCTTCGCCTGGCTCTTGATTGGAGCGCTTTTTATTGGACCCCAGCCGACGTTTTTGGTTCGGGCAAGGTTCTCGTATTTGGCGAAGTAATTGACAAAAATGGCACCCACTACTCTGGCGACATCCGTGGAGTCCTGAAGGATTTCGCCAATCAGCAATTTGCCAGGAATGGCTATTCTCTGAACGCTGCGAATGAGATCGAGGGCTTCCTCTTTGATGGTATCGACGCCGAGCGCACCTACCATCAGACTGGCAAATTCGAGTACGTCAACCAGGGCGGATACTATCATTCGCTCCCGGGTGACCCGCTCCGTGAGTTCATCGACACCACTGCCGAAGTGCAGCGTGCCATGGGTTTCGAGAACGAGAAAGACCATCCGGAAGTCGCTCCGTCGCAGTTCGAGATCAACTACTCGTATGGCGATGTCGTTGCGGCCGCCGATCAGATTCAGCTGTACAAGCTGATTTGTCGCCAGGTGGCCACGCAGATGGGCATGACGGCCAGTTTCCTTCCAAAGCCGGTCACGGGCGTTAACGGTTCGGGTATGCACACAAACGTTTCTATCTCCAAGGGAGGCAAAAATCTTTTCTGGGATCCGAAGGGCGAGGAGAAGACTTCCAAGCTTGGTTGGAGTTTCGTGGACAAGATCCTCACGCACGGCAATGACATTTGTCTCCTGCTCAACGCGAGTGTGAATGCTTATCGCCGCCTCGACCCGCATTTTGAAGCGCCTAACCAAATCAAAGCTTCCGCCGTGGATCGCGGCTCGATGATTAGAATTCCTATCGGCAACTCGAAGTCGGCGCGCGTGGAAGTTCGTTCTGTCGGCCCGGACGCTAATCCTTACCTAGTGCTGTACTCGGTCTTCAAGACCGGTTTGCATGGCCAGACGTCCAAGATCAAGAACCTGCGCCAGGCTGAGCGCTATCTTCCCGATAATATTTACACCGCGCTAGAGAACTTCCGTGGGGCCAACTGGATCGACGAACTGCTTGGAGCGGATGTGAAGGAACGGTATGCCGAACTCAAGCAGGCATCCGCCGATCGCTGCCCACGCCTTCTCGGCACGATCGTGAAGGCCAGCGAAGTGCAGTTCCATCACGATGTTTATAACCAGTTGCTGTGGGGTCAGTTTTAGCGATCCGTCATTCAAGGGCGCACCGGAAATTTCCGGTGCGCCTTTTCCATTTTCGGCCCATCAAAAGGCTTGAGTGGCAGATCGTTGCGTGTAGACGCCCGACCTTGACGAAAACCGCCCTCGATGGGCGAATAGCGCACGCATCGTCTGGCGGACTGTTAGTAGCCCGGAATATGATCGTTTTGCGAATTGGTATTTTGCCACGCATCTAGAACAAAGGAATCAAGGAGAGCAGTATTATGCGTAAGAAAGTAACTATTGTGGGAGCCGGCAACGTTGGTGCTACGGCAGCCCATTGGATCGCCGCCAAGGAACTCGCGGATGTCGTCCTGATTGATGTTGTTGAAGGTGTTCCGCAGGGCAAAGGTCTGGATCTACTCGAGGCAATGCCTATCGAAAAGCGGGATGTATCCATTCTGGGGACAAATGACTACGCCGATACAGCCAACTCCGACATCGTGGTGATTACCGCAGGAATTGCCCGCAAGCCCGGAATGAGCCGTGATGATCTTCTGAATACTAACTTTGGCATTATGAGCGACGTTGTTGGTAAAGCCGTGGCAGCCAGTCCAAACGCTATTTTCATTATCGTTTCGAATCCACTGGACGCGATGGCGCAGACAGCGTTCAAGAAAGCCGGTCTGCCCAGGGAGCGTGTCATCGGTATGGCGGGGGTTCTGGACTCCGCGCGTTTCCGTACATTCATCGCGGAGGAGCTCAAAGTCTCGGTCGAGAACGTCACTGCCTTTGTGCTTGGAGGGCACGGCGATACGATGGTCCCGCTGTCGCGCTATTCCACGGTTGCAGGTATCCCGATCACTGAGCTGATCGAGCCAGCGAAGCTCAAAGCTTTGGAGGAGCGCACCGCCAATGGGGGAGCCGAGATCGTAAAGCATCTCAAGACCGGTTCAGCGTTTTACGCACCGTCGGCCGCAGCCACTGAGATGGTGGAAGCCATCCTCAAAGATAAGAAGAAGATCCTTCCGTGCGCGGCCTATCTCCAGGGAGAGTATGGAATCACCGGCCTCTATGTTGGGGTTCCATGCAAACTTGGAGCCAAAGGAATAGAGCAGATCATCGAGATCAAGCTCACACCTGAGGAGCAGGAGGCTCTGAATAAGAGTGCAGGCGCTGTGAAGGAACTCTGTACAGTCATCGGCGTGGCCTAATCACGACCGAGAACAGCAAAAAGAGGCAGGCTCCTTCAATGGACCTGCCTCTCTTATTGCATGCTCAACGCTTGCATGAAGTCTATGAATGCTCTAGCTGCGGTTGATGGTCACACTCTCGAGAACGACGGGAGTCTTTGGCTGATCCATCGCACCACGGGCAATGCGGCTGATCTTCTCCACGACGTCATAACCTTCGATCACTTCGCCGAAGATCGTGTGCTTTCCGGTGAGCCAGCTTGTATCGGTCACCGTGATGAAGAACTGGCTACCATTGGTGTTGGGGCCGGCATTTGCCATGGCCAGTTTGCCGGGCTTTTTGAAGTCATGAGGACTGCCCTTGGTCTCGTCCGCAAACTTGTATCCGGGACCGCCCATGCCTGATCCTTCCGGATCGCCGCCCTGGATCATGAAGTCAGGAATGACGCGATGAAAGATCGTGCCATCGTAGAGTTTCGGCCCTTTCTTGGACCGTGAGTTCCATTCCTTGGTACCCTCGGCCAGGCCGATAAAGTTGGCGACGGTCTGCGGCGCCTCCACGTCATAAAGCTTACAAACAATCGTACCTTCAGAGGTCTTGAAGGTTGCGGTAGTCGGCATTGAATCTCCTTTTTCTCATTGCGACATCTATTGCAGTTTGATGCTGGACAGCATCGATAGGACATCTTCTTTAGGAAGAGGCGAGCGAAGTGTTTCACGAATTTCATCGGTCGATAGAACGTAAGCCATCTGCACTTCTGTTCGTCTTTTGGATCGATTATTTTCTATGGCCGCTTTCCGAACTCGAGACCTCACCATCCCAAAAATCAGGCCAAATCTTACGAGCTAGTGCTCTTAGAAGCAAGTTGATGATCTTTGGATTCAATTCTCAGTAGATCGTTCCTATCCTGCTTATTATCTTACAGATAAAACCGGATACCAAATCCGATATCGATGTCAAACAGAAACGGTGCATGGAAACGTTCATCGTTGCGCCGGCAGTTGAACGCCAAATGCTCTAATGAGGCCGCTCTTTCAGCGTCTCACTCTGTTCGCCTGTCGGAGCGGTCGTGGAGGTTGTCGTTGGGTTTGGCGGCAACGGGGGTATCGGCTGCCCCACAGCAACAATCGTAACTTTGTTGATCACTACCGGCGTTAGCGGCTTGTCTTGTGCATTGCGGTCTACCAGCGCGATGCCTTTCACCATGAGCACCGTGTGCGGATCGCACTGACCGAAGATCGTATAGTTGCCATCGAGAGCAGCATTCGCATTCTCAGTTATGAAGAACTGGCTCCCGTCAGTTCCTGGTCCTGAATTGGCCATTGCGAGTCGTCCCGGCACATCGAAGCGAAGAGAGGTCGAGATCTCGTCCGGAACGTAGTACCCTGCGTCGCCCGCGCCAGTTCCCAGACGGTCGCCGCCCTGGATCATAAAGCCGGGGATCACGCGGTGGAACGTGGTTCCATCGTAGAACGGCTTGCTACTTACTTCTTTCAGGGTCGCCGGATCGGTCCATGTCTTGGTGCCGGTTGCAAGACCGATGAAATTCGCCACGGTCAGCGGTGCTTCCTTATCAAACAGCTTGCACGTCAGCCTTCCCATCGTCGTGTCGAAGAGGACCGTCGGTCCGGTAGGGACAGCAGGAGGGAGTTCATGTGCGATCGTTGAAGGCGCATCCGGAAGGGCATCTGAAGACGGAACATTCGCCGGAGGAGCGGACGTTGCGGGAGGCGCTGGTTGCGGCGACTCTGGTGGAGCGGACTGTGCGATAGCGATCGCAGGGCAGATAAGCAGAGCAAGCGCGCAGAAGAAATATCGAGGCGAGAGATTCTGAGTCTTCATTCAGACTTAAGGCTACTCCATGCAGCGCCAACGTCCAAGCCACCCAGTCCCGTATGCCGGTTACCACTCACCGCAACTCCGTGCTTGCGACCCCAATCACCGAATCTGCCGCGCCATAGTACAGGAGCCACTGGCCCTTGTAAGGCACCAGACCCTCTGCGAACGTCGCCCCCGACGCGTATTGACCATTTCGCTCGTAAGGCCATACCGGGGTCAGAACAGGGTGTTCTGTGCGGTCGAGCAGCTTGCCAGGGTCTGAAGCTGAGAACAGTGCTTCCCCAACTGAGTAGGCCCCGGGACGGATGTTGGCATCTCCGGCAAATTCGTCTGCGCCTGCGGTCTTCTCGGTACTGACGTCTTTGGGGGCGGCTGCATCTGTGGCGAGCGAACCTTGTTGTGTGCCAGGTTTACCGGCTGCCGAATTCTTTCCGTTGTAGATCAGGACAATGCCCTTTTTCGTCAGAACGGGAGGCGGGCCGACCTCTGGAAATCCACTATCAAAATGTCCAGCTCGCGCGCTCATCACCACTTGCGGCAGACCCGTCTTCGTATCCAGTACGGGTGTCCAATGGATCAAATCCGTCGACGTGGCCAGATGAATATGGCCTTCTCCCCAATACATCCAGTATTTGCCGTGCAGGCGCACAGCTTGCAGCCGTCCATTGTGAAGCTCTGTAAGGATTCCGGCCGATTTGTAATGCAGGTTGTCATACTTGGCATTCTTAGCGTTCCCGAAGGCCGGACCCCATTTGGTCCAGTCCTCAAGATTCTTCGACGTCGCGATTCCTACGGTGTATTCCCCTCGGTCTCTCGCCCATTGTGTATAGGCCATCACGTACGTACCGTCAGGCCCGACCACGATGCGCGGATCCTCAACGCCCCCCGGGAACTCCTTCGATTTCTGATCATCATTTTGCGGATAGAGGACAGGGGCTCCTCCGATGGTGAAAAAGAGACCATCTTTGCTGGTCGCAAGTCCTAGTCGCGAGGTATGGCCTCCGATTTCGTCTTTTCCAGAGGTGCCCTCGGCGCGAAAAACGACTGCTACGTCACCATTTGGCGCAATGGTTGCAGCCGGGTTGAATGCGTGTCCCGCGTCCCAGAACGTTTTCTCCTGCGTAATCGGGTCGGTGAAGTAATAAAACGTGTTCGGTTGGATCACAGGTGCTTCAGAGGGACGCACAAATGGTCCAATCACCCACGATTGCGCGGACAGGGTATTGCCTGCGAGCAGCGCGGAGGCGAGCACAAGAACATCCAATATGCGCATAACGATCCTGGGGTTTTCGATTGATGTCCTCGAGCAAAGATTGATTGGGTGCATCTGAGCCCACAGGAAGCTCAGCGTGAGCTCAAATTGAGACTTGCAATCAATCTTTCTCTCGCAGTATCTCATTAGGCGGGGTGGTTTGATGGCCAAGCAGTGGTCCAAAGGTGTTAATACCCAACGCAAAGTGAGTGATTGCACAAGTAACCGTTACGCAATGGTGGCCTCGGCCTGGACAGCCGCAAAAACACGCAGCAAATTTCCTCCGAGAAGTTTGTGCAGCTGCTCGGGACGATAGCCACGTTCTGCGAGCGCCGCTGTTATCTTCGGCAGATTGGCTGCGCTATTCAGGCCCTCGGGCAGGATCGGGAATCCATCAAAGTCCGAACCCAACCCTACGTGATCGATTCCCGCAACCTGCGCTACATGGTCGATGTGGTCTATCAGCGCACTCAGGGGCGCCAGCGGCAATTTGTCCTGGAGGAATTCCGCATAGTATTGGCGGTCGGCGGACATAGACGCATAGTAGGGAACCGGCTCTCCGCGGTCTCTGTACGCCTTTGTCATTGATTCGTAGAGTGAATCACGGTGAGCTTTCGTCGCGGACCAACCGTCGCGCCAGGCAGCATCGATGAACGCTGGATAGAAGTTCACCATCACGATACCGTCGTTCGTCGCGATTGCTCGTAACTGCTCGTCGGTGAGGTTTCGTGGCGAATCCGTGAGCGCACGAGCGCTCGAATGCGACGCAATCACGGGTGCATGTGTCGTCTTCAGCACTTGCCAGAACGTAGTGTCCGCAGCGTGAGACACATCGATCATCATTCCCAATCTGTTCATCTCACGCACAACGTCGCGTCCGAATTCTGTAAGACCCCCGTGGTGCACGACAGTTGGGTCGTCAATATCTCCGGAACTATCAGCCCATTCATTCGAGTTGGACCATGTAAGCGTCATATATCTCACGCCTAGCTGGTAGTACATTCTCAACATTCCCAGATCCGCTTCGATAGAATGGCCACCCTCGATGCCCAGCAATACGCAGAACACCTTATCGCGGTGGGCCTGAACGACGTCTTCCGAGGTCAGGCCTAACCGCATCAAGCCAGGATGTATTCGCAATTGTTGGTAGACGCCGTCCAGCAATTGCAATGTTCGGTGCGCAAAGCGGCCTCGCCACTCTTTCGGCTCAACCCATATAGCGAAGAACTCCGCGGCGAGATTGCCAACTCGCGCCGATTCGAGGTTGAGCATGCCCGCTCCCAACGGATCGCTGAAGTTCCAGGCCTCATCCAAAAATCTTTGCGGGGTGTCTGCATGCCCGTCGATTACGAGAGCATCTGCGTGAATATTCGCTGGATCATTCGTCATGACAAGAAGCCTTATCCCTTTGATTTACGGAGCCTTGATTGTAACAACGCGTTTTTACTCATTCGTCCAACGCTCATGTGCGACCTCAAAGCGCTGCACGCAAACTACTTATCCCCAATGTGGGATGCATGAAATTTCCATGTTGTTCGAACTTCCGATCAAGCAAGGGTTGCATACAACTCTGCTGCTTCAAAGTGCCTCAAACATGACCAGAGGTGACATATGGCAGCGGGACTTGATTCGACTAAAACAGCAGATCGTCCTTCTCACGAGGCAATTGAGAGCACTGGGGGAGAAGCAGAAAACCAAACTCCTGAGCAGCGCCTCGATCATGAAGCAATGGAAAGCGCCAAACGGGCTCAGAACCGGATTCACGACGATGAGGCCAAGAATCCAGGAACTTCGATTTTCACAAAGTAATCCACTTTACAAGTTCGTGAATTGGGGATTACATTCCAGTTCATAACAAAAGAGCCTCGCTTGGCGCGAGGCTTTTTTGTTTAAGGATTGCTGTCGCCTAAGTGTGCTGAAGCACGGGTGCGACTGGTGTAGGAAGGTCTTCACGCCGTTTGAAGCTCGCGCAAACATAGTCCCGATTCATGTTGGCGATGACTTCCAATGGAATTTCCTTTGGGCACACGCCTGTGCATTCTCCAATGCTGGTGCAATTTCCGAAGGCTTCGGCATTCATCTGCGCGACCATGCTCAAAGCTCGGCGCTCGCGCTCGGGTTCGCCCTGGGGAAGAACCCCGAGGTGTGTAATCTTGGCTCCTGTGAAGAGCGCAGCTGATGCGTTGGGGCAGGCCGCAACGCACGCTCCACACCCGATGCAGGCGGCAGCATCCATTGACTGGTCGGCAATTTCTTTCCCCACAGGGAGCGTGTTTCCTTCGGGGGCCTGTCCTGTTGAGACTGAAACGTATCCACCGGCCTCGATGATGTGGTCCAGGGCGCGCCGATTCACAACGAGGTCCTTGACCAGCGGAAACGCCTTCGCACGCCATGGTTCAAGTGTCAGTTCGTCGCCATCTTTGAAATGACGCATCGACAACTGACATGCGGTGGTTCCACGTTCCGGGCCATGCGCGACGCCATTGATCACGAAACCGCAGGAGCCGCAGATGCCTTCCCGACAGTCGTGCTCGAAGGCCACGGGAACTTCGCCGCGCAGGATCAGCGACTCGTTCAATACATCCAGGCATTCCAGCATGGACATCTCGGGATCGACGTCGTTCATGGGGTACTTCACGAACACGCCCTTTTCATTACGGTTCTTTTGCCGCCAGATCTTCAGTGTCAGTTTCATTTACTTGTAACTCCTCTGGCTGGGGTGAACGTATTCGAACGTGAGGGGCTCCTTGATAAGTTCGGGAGGAGCGTCTGGGCCGTTATAACCCCATGCGGCGACGTAGGAATAGCGCTCATCATCACGTTGAGCTTCGCCATCCGGTGTCTGATACTCCTCGCGGAAGTGACCGCCGCAGGATTCGTTTCGATCGAGGGCGTCGATACACATCAATTCGGCTAGTTCGAAGAAGTCGGCAACTCGGCCAGCCTTCTCCAGGCTTTCATTCAGATCGTCGCCACTGCCAGGCACGGTAACGTTTTGCCAGTATTCGTCGCGCAGTGCGCGGATTTTTTGAATCGCGACTTCCAAGCCCTCCGCGGTACGAGCCATGCCGCAATAGTCCCAGACAATCTTTCCGAGTTCACGATGGAAGGAATCGACCGTACGATTGCCTTTGATCGAGAGCAGTTTGTCGATCTTTGTCTTGACCGCCGTGACAGCTTCCTGCACCGCGGGATTCGACTCATCAACCTTTGCGAACTTGTTGCTGGCCAGATAGTTTCCAACGGTGTATGGAATGATGAAGTAGCCATCCGAGAGCCCCTGCATTAACGCGCTGGCGCCAAGTCGATTGGCTCCGTGATCGGAGAAGTTGGCCTCACCGAGCACGAACAGGCCAGGGATGTTGCTCTGCAGCTGATAGTCCACCCACAGGCCGCCCATGGTGTAGTGGATGGCCGGGTAGATCCGCATGGGGGTCTTGTAGGGATTCTCGTCGGTGATTCGCTGATACATGTCGAAGAGATTTCCGTAGCGTTCGCGGACTGTCTTCTCCCCCAGACGCGCGATCGACTCGGAAAAGTCGAGATAGACGCCGAGGCCCGACTTGCCGACGCCGTATCCTTCATCACACATAGCCTTGGCGTTTCGCGAAGCTACGTCACGTGGAACGAGATTGCCGAAGCTGGGATATCGACGCTCGAGATAGTAGTCGCGTTCTTCTTCTGGAATTTCATTGGGAGGACGCGGGTCGCCCTTCTTCTTCGGAACCCAGATGCGACCGTCGTTGCGCAGGGATTCGCTCATCAGCGTGAGTTTCGACTGATAGTCACCCGAGACCGGAATGCAGGTGGGATGGATCTGCGTAAAGCAAGGATTGGCGAAGAGTGCACCGCGTTTGTAGGCGCGCCAACTGGCCGTGACGTTCGAGCCCTTCGCGTTCGTGGAGAGATAGTAGACGTTGCTATAACCCCCGCTGGCGAGGATGACGGCGTCTGCGATGTGTACGTTGAACTCACCGGTGATAAGGCTGCGTGTGACGATGCCTCGCGCCTGCCCATCGACGACTATGAGGTCCAGCATCTCGGTGCGCGGGATCATGGTGACGGAGCCCGCATGTACCTGGCGCTCAAGAGCTTGATAGGCACCCAAAAGAAGCTGCTGACCGGTTTGGCCGCGAGCGTAGAAAGTGCGCGAGACCTGGGCGCCACCGAAGGAGCGATTTGCCAGCGAACCACCATACTCGCGTGCGAATGGCACGCCTTGAGCAACACATTGATCGATGATCTTTCCGCTGATCTGGGCCAAGCGATAGACGTTGGCTTCCCGCGCACGGAAATCGCCACCCTTGACTGTGTCATAGAAGAGGCGGAAGACACTTTCGCCATCATTGGGATAGTTCTTGGCTGCGTTGATTCCACCTTGGGCGGCAATGGAATGTGCGCGCCTTGGAGAGTCTTGAAAACAAAAGCATTTGACGTTGTAGCCTAGCTCGCCGAGAGAGGCTGCTGCAGCTCCTCCGGCCAGGCCGGAGCCTACGACGATCACAGAATGCTTGCGTTTATTTGCCGGATTTACGAGTTTCATGTCGAAGCAGGCTTTCGCCCAGGCTTCTTGAATCGGTCCAGAGGGAATTCTTGCGTCAAGTTTCATCTATTTTATGAACCCCAGCAAAACACTGATAGGAATGGAGATATACCCCAAAACGATGACAAGGGCGACGGCACGAGCAGCATTTAGCAGGTAGGGGGAGAGGCGTGGATGGGCTAGTCCAACGGATTGAAACATGCTCCACAGACCGTGGCTAAGATGAAGACCTAAAAGGCACATAGCAAAGATGTACCAGACTGAAACCCACCAGACCTGGAATCCGGAAACCACGTTTTGATAGACGTCGCCTTGTACGAATGTCGCTTGTGGGTGGATGTAACCGGCTGTGAATTGAAGGAGATGAAAGATGATGAAGGCCAGGACGATGGGACCGCTCCAGTACATGGTGCGGGAGGCGTAGGAGGAATTGATCGCCTGTCTACGTGAGTATCCGACCGGTCTGGCCGCCTTGCTGCGGAGCGCAAGTTGAATGGTTGCAATGATATGCAGGGCGATAGCGAGTAACAGTACTCCGCGTTCGATCCACAAAAGTTCGCCTAAGTTGTGGAGAAAGTGGCCGTAGGCGTTGATGTGCTCGGGGGCCTCGAACATCTGGAGGTTGCCGAGCATGTGGCCCACTACGAAGCCGAACATCATGACGCCGGTGACGGCCATGACCACTTTCTTGCCGTTGGTGGACTGCCAAAAGGTAATGGGCTCAGTGAGATGCGGGGTAACTTCTGTGGTGCTCATCAATTTGTCCCAGCCTTGGGTTTCGGGGGTGAATTCGACATACTTAGCCCTGTTTCGGGTTACTCAGCGACGTCTTTAGCCTAGTTTCGGGTGTCGCGTCGCGAAGGAACCGGCGGAACTGATTATTGCTACGACAAAATATCGCAGTCAAGTTGCTCGTGCGAATACCGTTCGTTCTGTGCGGTATATAGCTAGGGGTGGCTGGAAGCGAGTTGAGCGAGGAGTGCGCGGAAGGCGTTGCCACGGTGGGAGAGCTGCCACTTTTGTTCGCGGGGGATCTCGGCAAAGGTGAGGTTGAGGGAGGGGACAAGGAAGAGGGGATCGTAGCCGAAGCCGTCGGCGCCCCTGGGGGTGTGGAGGAGTTGGCCTTCGACTGAGCCTTCGGCGCGGAAGAGGACCTGGCCGTTGCGTGCGAGGGCGAGGTTGCAGACGAAGCGGGCGGTGCGGGAGGGTTCGTTCTGCATGAGCTGGAGGAGGAGGGCATTGTTGCGGTCGTCTTTAGAGCCGAGTGATACAGGGGTGTCGATAACGGGCTCCTCTGGATGCTCGGTTGTGTAGTCGTCGGCGAAGCGGGCGGAGCGGACGCCGGGCTGGCTGTTGAGGGCTGGGACTTCGAGGCCGGAGTCGTCGGCGAAGACGAGGAGGTTTGGGGCAGCTAGGGAGTAGGCGATGGCTTTGAGGTCGGCGTTGCCCTGGAAGGTGGTGGCGTCTTCTATGGGCTCGGGGATTTGATGGAGGTTGGGGAGGGCGAGGACCTCAATACCGGACGTGCTGGCGCTGGTGGCAAACTCGGCCAGCTTGCCGGGGTTGGAGGTGGCGGCGTAGAGGGTCATGAGACAGAGTGTAGAGGATAGAGTGTAGAGCGTAGAGAAGAGCGAGAGGCGTTCTATCTAACGAGCTCATTCCCTCAGCGGCGGTTGCGGCATCAGAGAATTGGAGAGCTTGCAGAGCTTTGCGCGCTCGGTGAACGGATGGTGCGGTAGATGGCTCTTCGATCGTCTGTGGTTTGCGTGTGCTTGATGGTTGCGTTTGCGGGATGTGAGCGGCCTGCGACGCAGGTGGTGCAGAAGCCCGCGCAACCGGCGGTGGTGCCGGCTCCGCCGACGCCGCTGGATGTGAAGAAGGCGGAGCTTGGCGGAACGACGTGGGATCCGCAGTGGGATGCGGTGGTGGAGAAAGCTCTGCCGGCGGATATGTTAGACGACAAGACGGCCCGCGCGGTAAGGGTGTACTGTCCGCGATTTACCCAGGAGACGGAGGCGCAGAAGCGGGAGTTCTGGGCTTATATGTTTCAGGCGATCGCGGCGGCGGAGGCTGGGCTGAATCCTACGGCCGATGTGCATCATTTGCAGGCTCCGGTGAACGTTGTTGATCCGGTGACTAAGAGGCCGGCGAGGCAGGAAGGCTTGATGCAGGTGAAGTATGAAGATGCGCAGAGGTATGGATGCGACTTCGACTGGGAGAAGGATCGTACGCTGCCGGTGAAGGATCCGGGGCGAACGATTTTGTCGCCGGAGAACAACCTTGGGTGCGGCGTGAAGATTATGGAGAACCAGATTGTCACGCAGGGGAAGCCGCTGGTGTCGCGCACGAGTTATTGGGCTACGCTGCAGCCGGGGACTGCAGGGTTTCGGGTGTTTGCGAAGCAGATGACGAATGTGCCGGCGGCTTGTGGGCTGCGGGTGCGGAGTGTGCCGCGGAGACGGACCGAGATTGCTAGCCGGTGATGCCGAGCATCGAAGACGGCATACCCCAGGGCTAAAGCCCCTTTTGTTTTTGCGGTTATGAGACCCAAGGCTAAAGCCTTGGGGTACCTGCGTGTCGCCGCAATTAGATAGGAGTCTGACGCGCGGTTGGCTCATCTCAGCAGATGCTGTGGGCATGCGTCAACGGATGACGCATGTTGGGGATGAGTGTGGACGTACCGATAGTCAGAGACGAGTTTTGCGGCTGATGGGTTGTTGGCGATGTAGCGGAGTTGGTTGTCGTAGTCTTCCAGATCGCGAATGCGATGTTCGTGATAGCTGGTGTGCCAGATTTCCTTTGGGTGAGACTTCGCGCGGCGAAGGAATATCCGCCCTTTATGAGCTGAATACATTTTGGGAGGGATTGATCTAGCGCTGGCGTTATGAGGAGATGGACATGATCGGGCATGATCGCGAAGCCGTGAAGTTCGAACTTTCCTTGGTGACGATAACGGAGCAGAGTTTTGAGGAATAGTTCTGCGTTGGCTTCGTGTTGGAAATGACGATGTTGGAGGAATGTCGAGATGGAGATGGCGTAGGTGTTGCTCTGCTGGGGCACCATGTGGAAGAGCATACCTCAGGGCTAAAGCCCATCTTCGGTTTGGGGCTATGAGACCGGAGGCTAAAGCCTCGGGGTACCCGATTGTCGTCGGAATTTGAGAGCTAGGGTTTGGTTGAGATGGGTTTGAGGGCGGAGGGGTTGAGGATGCCGATGCGGCCGTGGGGGCCTACGGCGTAGGGGAGGGAGAGGGCGTTCCAGTGCTGGTCGGCGTCGGGGGCGTCGTTGTTGGTGGGGTGGAGGGGGCGCCAGTTGCGGCCGTCGTCGGTGGAGATGTCGGTCCCGTTGGGGCCTACCGTGATCCAGATTTTGGCCTTTGAGTCGTAGGCTACTGCGCTGCGGAAGCCGTGGGGCGAGGTTGTGGCGGCTTGCCAAGTTTTGCCGCCGTTGGTTGTGAAGGCTGTAATGCGAGTGGAGTCATTGGGTTTGAGGTAGTCGCCGCCTACGGCGACGAGGTGAGTTGAATCGCCGAACGCAAGCGCGAAAACACCAGCAGACGATGTACCTGCAGCGACTGGCAGAACAGCCCCGTTCCAATTCGATGAGAACACGTCGCCCCCACCCGTAATTTCCATCCAAATCGCTCTGGCGTGTTGAGGTGCGCCGGTGCCAAAAATAAGTCCTATGCCTGAATGACCTTCCGTTACTCCTAAGGCCAATGACGAATTGCTGGCAGCGAATGCGCCTTCGTTGGGAGATGCCTCGACTCCGCCCCAATACGTCTGCCAGTAAGAACCACCGTTGCTCGTTTCGAGAATTTCAAATTTCCCCGCGACTGGATCGCCCAGCAAATATCCGTGAGTTTGATCTCGAAATTTGATCGCGTCCCAGAAGCCGGTTTTGTCGGGGTTGGTGAAGAGGAGCTTCCAGGTTTGGCAGCCGTTGGTGGTTTTGTAGAGGCGGGACTGGTCGCCGGGGCCGCTGGACATGACGATGGCGGTGTTGGCGTCGAAGGCCTGGATGCCGCGGAAGTCGAGGTGCTCGGCGTTGGGTGGGATGGTGCAGCGCTGCCAGAGGTAGCCGGCGTCTTCGGTGCGGAGGACGGTGCCGTTGGTGCCCGAGGCCCAGGCGATGCCCTTGCCTACGTTGTCGATGCCGCGGAGGTCTGCGGTGGTGGGGGTCTGGATGGTCCACTGGGCTTGGAGGGTGAGGGGCGCGGTTGCGGCGAGAGCGAGGAGGAGGGCGGCGACGCGCATGACGAAAGCTTACCTCAGGGGCTAAAGCCCTTTGCCGGGATTGAGGTTTATGGCACGGAGACCCAAGGCGGAAGCCTTGGGCTACCAGCCGTGCCCCTTCGATTCTTCCAGCGGCTAATTCCAGCGCTTAGCTTCTAGATCTAAGCTTTCAATGTTCAGCATCGAGCTAAAGGGTTGGATGGGGTTGGCGGATTGGGTTGTTGGGGTGGGGCGAAATTTATTTTCGGAGGGCGAGACTGGATGCGGGGAGGAAACGTCAAACGGGGTGACTTTCGTCTTACATTGAGAACCTAAGGAGTCTTCCAGATGCGCGTTTCGAAGGGTGTGGCTGGGTTGGTGATGGTGGCGGCGATGATGATGGCGGCGATGTCGCCGAGAGCTTTGGCGGATAGCAAAAATCCGGCGGATTACCCGCTGCGGCTGCATATCTTTGGGCGCAGCCAGACGTCGTTTTATTACCATCGCACGCGTTCGCTGGATGAGACGCAGGGAGATGGTCGCGCCAATTTGTATGAGAATGGCGAAGCGCGTGGGCTGGACTTCAACTACCAATGTGACTACAAGGTGCGGGCGTCGTTTGGGTATGAGACGTACCCGGCTCGGTGGAAGAAACAAGGCAAGCAGCTGGTGGTGCTGTTGCCGGTGTTTGGGCAAGCAGGGAAGTTCTTTACCTGTGACTTCAATGCGGACATGAAGGACTTTGCGTATGCGGAGGGCAGGGACGGTATGCGCTCGGAGCCGGTGGCGGAGTACAAGCTGTGGATGCAGCGGCATGACTACGATCCTGAGCATGGGAAGGATGTGCCGGTGAGAGGCAAGGGTGGTGAGCCGTCGCCGATGCCGCCGCAGGAGGGTCCGGGAGAGCCTGCACCGCCGCCTCCGCCACCAGTGGGTGCGCCTGCGCCGCAACGGTAGGTTGGTTTAAGATCGGCGCATGAAGGTTCATACCGAATACCTGACGTTTAAAACTGATGAGCAGTATGAGATGGTGCACATTACGCCGGAGGTGGAGGCGATTGTGCGGCGCAGTGGCGTCGATGACGGGCTTTGCTTTGTTTCGCCCATGCATATTACGGCTGCGATCTATGTCAACGATAACGAAGATGGGTTGATTGAGGATATTGGCGTGTGGCTGGAGAAGCTGGCGCCGCGGTGGCCGGGGTATAAGCATCATCGGACGGGTGAGGATAATGGCGATGCGCATTTGAAAGCGCTGCTGCTGCATCATGAGACGACGCTGCCGGTGACGCATGGGCGGCTGGATTTGGGGACTTGGCAGAGGGTTTTTTATGCGGAGTTCGATGGGCAGCGGGCGAAGCGGGTGATTGTGAAGGTGATGGGCGTGGGAAAGAGCTGAGGCCCGCGCGCAGGAGAGTCCCAGGGGCTAAAGCCCCATTCGGGGGAGGCGCGTATTGCCCGGGCTAAAGCCCGGGCCTATCTCAGAAGCAAAGACGTGGAGAGACGAGAGCTAGGCGGTGAGGATTTCTTCTTCTAGGGATTGTTTTTCGAAGAGGTCGGTGTAGTAGCCGTTGCGGGCGATGAGTTCGTCGTGGGTGCCTAGCTCGGCGATGCGGCCGTCGATGAGGACGGCGATGCGGTCCGCGTTGCGGGCGGTGGAGACGCGGTGGGCGATGAGGATGGTGGTGCGGCCTTGCATGGCTTCGTGGAGGCCGGCGAGGATTTGTTCTTCGGTGTAGGTGTCTACGCTGGCGAGGGCGTCGTCGAGGATGAGGATGGGGGGATTGCGGAGGATGGCGCGGGCGATGGCCGTGCGCTGCTTCTGGCCGCCGGAGAGTGTGACGCCGCGCTCGCCGACGATGGTGCGGAAACCGCTGGGGAACTCGAGGATTTCGTCGGCGATGTGGGCGGTGCGGGCGGCGGCTTCGATCTGCTCGTTGAGGATTTGTTTGGCTGCGTCGGTGGTGGCTGCGGGGACTCCAAAGGCGATGTTGTTGGCGATGGTGGTGGAGAAGAGGAAGGTCTCCTGGGGGACGAAGCCGATGGACGCGCGCAGGGTTTGGAGGGGGTAGTCGCGGAGAGGGCGATCGTCGAGGAGGACGCTGTTGTGCGGTGCGTCGTAGAGGCGGGGGATGAGGGAGACTAGCGTGGACTTGCCGCTGCCGGTGGGGCCTACGATGGCGAGGGAGGAGCCGGCGGGGATGTCGAGGGTGATGTCGTGGAGGACTTCCGGGCCGGTGGGGTAAGTGAAGCTTAGGTGGTCGAAGGTGATGTGGCCGGTGATGAGGGCCGGGGCTAAAGCCCCTCCCCTTTCTACGGGCGTATGAAACCCAAGGCTGAAGCCTTGGGGTACCTGGTTGCCGCCGAGGCGATGAGTGTCGCCAGTTGGAGAAGCAGATCCTCCGCCCTCGGCGAAGGATGACAACTTATCGGGGCCGAGGGGCGATAGATTGTTGGGGGCGGATGACAAATTGTTGGGGGCGAAGGATGACAAATTGTTGGTGGCTGCGACGAGGGCTGGGTCGGCTTGGGCGTCGGTGATGGTGGGCATTTCGGTCATCAGGTTGTGGATGCGGGTGACTGAGGCCGTGCCGCGCTGGACCAGGTTGACGACCCAGCCGATGGCGATCATCGGCCAGGTGAGCTGGACCATGAAGATGTTGTAGGTGAAGAACTGGTCGACGGTGATGCGGTGGGCTACGACTTCGTGGCCGCCGACCAGGAGGGTGACGACGAGCGAGACGCCGAGGACGAACTCGAGCGTGGGCCAGAGCATGGCCATGAGGCGGGCGAGGAGCAGGCTGCGGCGGATGTACTCCTGGTTGGAGGTTTCGAAGGCGGCGATCTGGGCTTCTTCCTGGGTGAAGGCGCGGATGAGGCGGGCGGCGGAGAAGTTCTCTTCGGCCTGTGCGGAGATGTCGGAGAACATGGCCTGGATGCGCTCGAAACGGATGTGGATGCGAGCGCCGAAGTACTGCACTAAGACGGAAGCGAAGGGCAGCGGCAGGAACGCGAACATCGTCAGGCGCGGACTGATGCGCAGCATGAACGGAAGCGCGAAGGCGGTGAAGACGATGGTGTTGGCCGAGTACATGATGGCCGGGCCGAGGAGTTGGCGGACTGCGTTTAAATCATTGGTGGAGTGCGCCATGATGTCGCCCGTGCGATGGCGCTGGAAGAACTCGGGTGGCTGAGATTCCAGGTGAGAGAAGAGGTCGTTGCGGAGGTCGAACTCGATTTCGCGAGAGGCGCCGATGATGATCTGGCGGGTGAGATAGAGGGTGATGGCAGCAACGACGGCAACGGCGAGGATCCGGATGGCGTGGTGCTCGACCTTGGCGGCGGATAGGCCGTTCTGGATGTCACGGGTGGCGCCCCCGATGAGCAAGGGGATCATGGCCTTGGCGGCGTTGTAGACGATGAGGGCTAGACCGCCGAGGGCGAAGCTCCTCCAGTAGCGGCGGAGGTAGGGAAAGAGCGGTCTGAGGCGGGAGAGCATAAGGGCAGAGTGTAGAGCGTAGAGGGTAGAGAGTAGAGAAACGAAGAGGCGGCCGCGTGTTGGATGCTTGCGGCCGCCGTTGGGATTGAGTTACTTCTGGGGCTGGGTGGCTGGGGGCGTTGTGCTGGACGTCGGCGGTGGGGTTGCTGGCTTGGCCGCGGGCGGTGCGGGAGGAGGTGTTATTGGCTTCTGGTTGAGGGGGCGGGCCATGGGTGCGGGCGGGGTCTTGGGCTTGGGCATTTCGTCGCCCTGGGCGATGAACTCTACGTCGAAGATGAGTTCAGCCTTGGCGGGGATGACGGGAGGGCGACCGGCTTCGCCGTAGGCGAGCTGGTAGGGGATGAAGAGGCGGCGCTTGCCGCCAATGCGCATGCCTTCGAAGGCGGTGTCCCACCCCTGGATGACGCGGTGCTTGCCGTAGGGGAAGCTGATGGGTTCGCCGCGGTCGACGGAGGAGTCAAACTTGCTGCCGTCGGGGAGGTAGCCGGTGTAGTGGACGGTATAGAACTTGCCGGGCTGGGCTAGCGCGCCTGTGCCGAGGACGGTGTCGACGTAGGTGAGGGAGTAGGTGGTCTTCTGGCCGGCGAGGTCGGCGCGGACCTCAGGGGAGACGAGCGGGGATACGTAATCGAGATGGGTGTCGGGGGTGTGGGTGAGGGTGTAGAGAATCTTGGCGCAGGGCGCGCTGGCGGGAAGGGCTGGGATCTTGGGGGAGAGCTCAGGTAGCTTGACGCAGCCGGGGGTGGCGGCGTGGTGTACGGCTGTGGTGGTGTGATGGGCGGTCGGCGTTGCGGTGGTTTGGGCTCCCAGAGGAAGCGCAGCTAAAGCAAGGATGAGGGATGCAAGGGGGAGGGTCTGTGTTTTCATGTCGAGTTTAGTTTAGCTCGGTTGGGGGAGGGGTTCTAGTTTTTAGGTTTGAGTAAGGCTAGAACGGGCGCTCGCTGCGCGAGCGAGAAGCAGGTTCCTCGCTGCGCTCGGAATGACAGACAGAAAGGCAAAAGCAAAGACAAAGACAAAGACAAGGGCAAAGGCAAAGGCAAGAGCAAAGGCAAGAGCAAAGGCAAAGGCAAGAGCAAAGGCAAGAGCAAAGGCAAATACAGGGGTCTTTCCACTGCACTTCGCTCCGGTCGAGATGACAGGGTAGATGAGCTAGGTGGGGGTGCGGAGGAGGAGATAGGTGCCGGCTATGGCGAAGAGTAGGTCGGGGGACCAGGCCGCGAGGATAGCGGGGAGGGAGTTTACGTCGCCTAGGTTTTCGAAGATGCCTGCGATGACCCAATAAGAGATGGCTACGCCGATGGCGGTGCCGACGCCGGCGATGCCGCCTCGCTTGCCGGCGAAGAGCGAGAAGGGGATGGCGAGGATGGCGAGGACCAGCGTCATGAGCGGGTACGCGAGCTTGCGATTTAGCTGGACGCGGAGACGCATGGTGTCAAAACCACTTTGCTTCAAGTCGTTGATGTAGGTGGCCAGCTCGGTGTAGGACATCTGTTCGGACTGGCGATCTTCTTTCTTGAAGTAAGAAGGTTGTTCGTGGATCTCGGGGAAGGCGGAGATGGAGAAGGGCTGGTAGCTGGCGACGGATTCGCCCTGGAAGGTACGCTGCCAGCCGTCTTCGAAGATCCATCCGTTGAGATTGTCGTCCCAGCGCGCGCTCTGGGCGAAGATGCGGCGGGTGAGATTGAAGGTGCCAGGCTGGAACTCGAAGACGGTGAGATTGGCGAAGACGTTCCGGTCGGGATCGAAGAACTGGTAGTAGAAGATGCGGGTTGGTTGGCTGGTGGCGGTGGTTGGGCCGGAGCCGGAGCTACTCGTTTGACCGGACATCCATTTTCGATCGGGGCGGAGGAAGGTCTGGGCGGGCTTGCCTTTGATTTCGGAGAGGAGGGCTTCCTGGCGGCGGTTGGCTGCGGGGAGGTAGGTCTCGTCGAAGATGAAGAGCAGGCCGGAGAGCAGGGTGGCGACTACGAGCATGGGAGCGACGATGCGGTAGAGGCTGATGCCGGTGGCCTTCATGGCGGTGAGCTCGCTGTTGCGATTGAGCGCGCCGAAGGTGATGAGGACGGCGACGAGCGAGCAGAGGGGAAGGATGGTGTTGAGGATGAAGGGGACGAGGTTGAGCAGATAGTCGCCGACGACGACGAGGGGAGTGCGATAGCGAAGGATGTCTCCGATGAGCTCGAAGAAGGTGAAGATGATGAAGAGGATGGTGAGCGAGAAGAGGACGAGGGCGAAGTTGCGGAGGAAGCTGCCCATGACGTACTCGTCGAGGATGAGGGGAAAGCGGATGCGGAGGGCGCGACGGATGCGCTGCATGATGGCGCCATCGCCGATGTGCTGGGCGCGGAGCTGATCGCCGGCGGCGGTGTTGCGGCGCATGCGGTCAAAGAGTTTGGTGAACGCGTGGCCGACGTTGGCGAAGAGTTCGAGGACGGCACCGCCGCGGGACATCTGCTGCAGGAGGAGAAGGCCGGCGAGAGCGAAGAGGATGTTGGCTCCCCAGACGCCGAGTGCGGGCGGGAGCTTGCCCTGGCGCGCAAAGGCTATGCCTACAGAGGACAGGAAGTAGTAGACGAAGACCAGGCCAAGGGTTGCGACGAAGCCTGCTCCCTTGCCGCCGCGCTTGGAGGAGAGGCCAAGGGGAACACCGACCAGCATGAGGACGAGGCAGGCGGTGGGGAAGGCGAAGCGATTGTGCAGCTCGATGAGGTAGGGGCGAGCGGCTGGGCCGGGAGTGTGGGCGAGATGCCAGAGTTGAGGGAGGGCGATGGCCTCGTTACGGGTGTTGAGGCGAGTGAGGTGAGAGCCTCCTTCCTGCTGACCGGTCTCCATGGGGAGCTCGGTGGTCTTGAATCTGACGAGGTCGTACTGGTTGGGGTCGGTGACGGAGATGTCGTGGCGGCTGGCGTCCGCGAGTTCGAGGCGGAGGGTTTGAGCGCCGCCGGCGAGGACGGTGGCCTCGTTCGCGGTGATGATGTGGGGGGATTCGGGCTTGGTGAGGTCGGCGATGAAGACGTGGCGCCAGATGGCGGTGCCGTTGGCGCCGGGGATAACGTCCTGTGCGTAGAGGACGTAGTTTTTGAAGTCTTCGTAGAAGACGCGCGGCTGGATCTCGACGGTGGCCTGGCTGGTCTTGGAGGCGTCTTCATAATTGAGAAGGGCCTGGGCGGCGTGGGGGGCGACGAAGAGGGAGTTGGCGAGGCCGAGGATCCAGAAGGAGATGGCGAAGACGCTGACGATGCGGACGAAGGAGAGGATGCCGAGGCCGGAGGCGCGCATCGCGGTGATTTCGCTGTCGGCTGCGAGGCGGCTGAGTCCAAGCAGGATGCCGATGAGCACGGCCATGGGGATGGTGAAGGAGAAGAACCCGGGAAGGAGATAGCCGATAAGGCGAACGATGTCGAAAGGGGAAGCGACGCCGCGGACAGTGAGCTCCATGAGCGGGAGCAGGTAGCGCATGAACAGAATGAAGGTGAAGAGCACGCCGCCGAGCAGGGCGTAGCCGGTGACTTCGCGGAGGATGTAGCGAGTGAAGATGCGCACGTTTGATCCGCGGGAGGCGGTGATTTTAGTGTATCGAAGAACAGGGATGAGGGAAGGTGGCGGCGGGGTTGGTCGTTGAGGGAGAGAAGACGGGTCGCGCTGCCGTGCGATGCCCCACTCATGCGATGAGGCCGCATGAATGGGGCACCCGAGGTATGGGTGGTCATTGTGTATGAGCCACCAGCCACTCGATTTTGTGGAAAGGGTTAGGTGTGGGCCATCCGACGGTGTCTTGATTCCGCGCATCCCAAGCCCGGAATCAAACGGAGAGAGGATGGCACCGGCTGCATTCTGGACGACCTGAAGCTATTTGGGGGGAAAGGGGAGATGGGGGAGGGGAGGGGAAGGGGGAGTGAGGAAGGGAATCCCGGCGGCAAACCAAGACCCGTTTGCTGTGACCCGGATGAGGAGCACCGGGCTAGTGCAGGTATCCGGCGGGGCAGGCGAAAGCGAGTCCTGAATGCGAAAATCGCCGTTTGCCCGAAGCGGTACGCCTACGGCATTGGTGCTGTGCTGGACATCGCCGTCATTTGCGCAGAACAGCGTCGCAAATACGCTCGCGCCGGCGTTGGTCCCGACGCCATTGCCTGCGCCCAGAAGGAGACCCTGGCCGTCGACCTGGATGAGCCCGCCCACCCTCACTTCGGCTTGAAGGTCCCGGATCACCCAGATCTGGCCGGCAGCTGGGACGCCAAACACGGCTGTATCTGCTGAACCAGTGGTAATGTCGCCAATCCCTCCGCTGAACGCGACCAAGTTCTGGGCCAGGGCCGATTGAGCCATGGTTCCGAGGACGAAAACTGCGGCGAATAACATGCCGATCTTTTTCACGATGATGTTCCTCTCTGATATCAGGTTGTGTAGTTGTAGGTGATCGGCAGGAGGCTTCGATGTGCAGATGGATTCCTGCACATGTGTTCGCAGTGCCAGCGGGATCGGTTTATACGCGCACCGCTGCGCAACGGCACCTGCCGCTTCGTCTGTAGGGGTTTAAGGTGGCTGTTTCACGGTTCTGTTCTTGGGTATTGGGTGACCAGGAGAAGAGGATAAGGCGAGGGTCCGGGAAATACTCCCAGAAAGGTCGTTCGTCGGCTCGCGAGCAGTTCATGACTTGCCTGATGAGAGCAAAATCACCGTAACCGCGGTGTCATCTATTTGTCATTCGTTTGTCAAATTGTCAAATCGGTCAACGCACTGGAGTGCTGTTTCCTCAGCCTGAGGAATCTATCGCGGCGTAGAAATTGGTTTGAGGCGGCGGAGGCGGAGGGAGTTGGCGAGGACGCTTACGGAGCTTAGGGCCATGGCGGCGCTCGCGAGGATAGGGCTTAGGAGGATGTGGAAGTGGGGGTAGAGGACGCCGGCGGCGAGCGGGATGCCGATGAGGTTGTAGATGACGGCCCAGCCTAGATTCTGGCGCATGATGTGCGTGGTGCGGCGGGCGATCTGGATGGAGAGCGGGATGAGGCGGAGGTCGTGGTGGAGGAGGAGGATGTCGCCGGCTTCGCGGGCGAGGTCGGAGCCGGAGGCCATCGCGAGGCCCGCGTTGGCTTGCGCGAGGGCGGCTGCGTCGTTGATGCCGTCGCCGACCATGGCTACGCTGTGGCCGGAGGATTGGAGAGTGCGGATGGCGGCTAGTTTTTCGGCGGGGAGGAGATGGGATTGGATGTCGGTGATGCCGGCGGCCTGGGCGATGGGAGAGGCGGAGGCGGCGATGTCTCCGGTGAGGAGGACGGGGTGGATGTTGAGGGCGTTGAGTTGGGTGATGGCAGAGGGGGCGCTGGGGCGGAGTTCGTCGGTGGCGAAGAAGACGGCCTGGGGGATGTTGTCGATGAGAAGGTAGAGGGGCGTGGCGT
>NZ_LMUT01000012.1:1181238-1460556 GCF_009765785.1 Granulicella sp. L46 | reverse complement strand
GGGGGGGGGGGGGGGGGGGGGGGGGGGGGGGGGGGGGGGGGGGGGGGGGGGGGGGGGGGGGGGGGGGGGGGGGGGGGGGGGGGGGGGGGGGGGGTGGTGGGGGGGGGGGGGGGGGGGGGGGGGGGGGGGGGGAGGCGTGGTGAGAAGGGCGGCGTTGCCGAGGGATAGTTTATGGCCGACGATCGTGGCGGTGAGGCCGGTGCCGGGGAGGGTGATGAGGTCGGTGATCGTGAGTGGGAAAGGGGCAAGGAGTCTGGACGAATCAGAACTCTTGGGGTCCTTCGACTGCGGGCTGCGCCCTTCGCTCAGGATGACAGGAGCTTGTTGCGATTCGGCGTAGGAGACGACGGCATGGGCCAAGGGGTGGGTGGAGAGGCACTCGGCGGCGGCTGCGTAGGCGAGGAGGGTTTCGGCGGGGAGGGTTGCGGTCTGCGCGAGGACGAAGGCGGCGATGTGGGGGCGGCCTTCGGTGAGAGTGCCGGTTTTGTCGAGGGCGACGGTGTCTACGGTGGCTAGTCGCTCGAGGGCTTCACCGCCTTTGATTAGCAGTCCGGACTGGGCGGCGCGGCCTAGAGAGACGGTGATGGCGGCGGGGACGGCGAGACCCATCGCGCAGGGGCAGGCAATGATGAGGACGGCGATGGCGATGGAGAGGGCGCGAGCAAAGCCTTCGTGATGGCCGTTAGTGTTTTCGGCGATGGACCAGGCGGCGAAGGTAAAGGCGGCGAGGGCGAGGACGACGGGGACGAAGATGGCAGAGGCGCGGTCGGCGAGGCGCTGCATGGGGGCTCGGCTGGACTGGGCTTGCTCGAGGAGGCGCTGCATCTGGGCGAGGGTTGAGGTTGCGCCTACGGCGGTTGCGCGGAGGACTAGCGGGCCGTCGAGGTTGAGCGTGCCACCGGAGACGTTGTCGCCGAGGGTGCGGGTGACGGGGAGGGGTTCGCCGGTGAGCATGGATTCGTCAATGGAGCTGCGGCCGTCGAGGATGAGGCCGTCGAGGGGAATGCGGTCGCCGGGGAGAACACGGATGAGGTCGTTGGGTTCGATGGCGGAGAGGGGGAGAAGGGTTTCGGGGGCGCTGGCGTAGTCGGTTGAGTTTGTGGGGAGGGTGAGTAAGCGAGCGTCGGAGGATTCGAGTTGGGTGAAGCCGCGGAGGGCGCTGGTGGCGCGGGCGCGGGCGCGGGCTTCGAGCCAGCGGCCGGCGAGGAGGAAGGCGAGGATGAAGATGACGGCTTCGAAGTAGACGTCGGAGGCGAGGCCGTGGCGCGTGAAGTAGGTTGACGCGATGGTGGCGACGAAGGAGGACGCGAAGGCGGCGAGGGTGCCGAGCGCGACCGTGGTGTTCATGTTGGTGGCGCGGTGGCGCGCGGCTCGCCAGGCGGCTGTGTAGATCTCGGGCGCGGCGAAGAGCATGGTGGCGAGGGCGAGCCCGCAGAGGATCCAGCGGATCGGTTGCGTCGGGAGGTCCATGAGGATGGACGGCATTAGTGGTGCGAGGGCGTTGGCGAGTGTTCGGAGGAGCGGGTCGGTGCTGTTGGCCGAGGACATCATCAGCGGCATGGAGAGCAGCATGGCGATGGCGCCGGCGAGGAGCGCGAGGAGGGTGCGGAGGCCGAGGTGGGGGGTCTCCATGCTGTCGTGGTCGTGGGTGGTGTGGGATTCGCCTGCGGGGGTCGGGAGTGAGGCGTCGTAGCCGGAGTTGCGGACGGCTGTGATGAGGGTGGTGGTGTCGAGGGGAGAGGCGGTGGTGATCTGGGCAGTGTGCGCCATAAGGTTGACACTGGCGGAGTCGACGCCGGGGACGGCCTCTAGCGCCTTCTGGACATGGATCTGGCAGGATGCGCAGGTCATGCCCTGAATGAGCAGCGTCTGCTGCGTCATGCCGCTGCCGATTCAACGAAGGCGGGATAGCCGGCGGCGGTGAGGGCCTGCTGAATCTGCTCGGGTGCGGTGTTGGTCTGAATGCGCGCGCTGCCTACGCGGACCTCTTGTGCGTGGGTGCCGGGTAACGCGTTGAGCGTTTGCGTGACGCGGCGGATGCAGGAGCCGCAGTGCATGTTGTCAATGCGCAGAACTAGAGTCGACATAGTTAATATGATGCGCCCGCGAGAGTTCGGTCGCGGTGACGTTGGCCACACCCACCGCTCGATGGACGTGGACTAGGAGGGGTCGGGGACGAAGCGGTAGCCTACGCCGCGAATGGTGAGCAGGTGGATGGGCTTGGCGGGATCGGGTTCGAGGTAGCGGCGGAGGCGGACGACGAAGTTGTCGATGGCGCGGGTGTCGGTGTCTTCTTTGACGTGCCAGACGTTTTCGAGGAGCTCGGATCGGGGGACGATCTTGCCGGGGTGATCGAGGAGGTAGCGCAGGAGGTCGGCTTCCATGAGGGTGAGATGGATGATCTTGTCGGGTTGATCCTGAGGGTTTTGGGAGCGGATCTCGAGGTTGTCGAGATCGATGATGTGGCCGGCGAGCGTGTAGGTGGGCGTGGGAGCCCGCTCGGTTTGTTGCGTGGTGGGAGATTGGCTGGGTCTCTGCCATTGCATGCGGCGGAGGAGGGCGGTGAGGCGAGCGAAGAGGACCCCGAGGTCGAAGGGTTTGGGGAGGTAGTCGTCGGCGCCGGCGGTGAAGCCTTCGACGATGTCTTCGGCGCGGCCGCGGGCGGTGAGTAAGAGGACGGGGGTGTAGCGGCCGGCTTTGCGAAGCTCACTGACGATGGAGAAGCCGTCGCGGCCGGGGAGCATGACGTCGAGGAGGATGGCGGCGGGAGGATCGGGAGCGTCCGGCGCAGTGGCGTCCAGGAGCCACGCGAGAGCGGCGTCACCATCTGCCTCGTGATGGGCGCGATAGCCTTCGGCTTCGAGATTGAAGATGAGGCCCTGGGCGAGATGTTCCTCGTCTTCGACGATGGCGATGAGTGCGGGCTTGGGCTTGGTCATGACCGGGATGGGGGGATTTGTACTTGCAGATTGTATGCCCGCGGCTTCTATTTTCGGAGGAGCTGCGGGACGAGGACGCTGAGGCCGTTCCAGGCAATCTGGATCCCGATGGAGAAGAGAATGAAGGCGACGACGCGCAGGATTCCGTGAACGGTGCCGGGCGAGATGGAGCGGACGATCTTGGGGGCGTAGGCGTAGCAGAGATAGACGCTGGCGCTGAGCAGGATGACGGCGGCGAGCAGGCCGGCGTAGGCGAGAAGGGTCTGGGTGATGACGGGCTGCCTGGCGTGCACGCTGAGGGTGAGCATGACAACGATGCAGCCGGGGCCGGCGGTGATGGGAAAGGTGAAGGGATAGAAGGCCTTGCTCTTGAGGCTGGCGATCTCGGAATCGGTGACGGCGGGTTGGGCTGCTACGGTCTTCTCGGGGCTGGGATGGCTGTCCTGCTGGTTGAGGAGGGACCAGCCGATCATGGCGATGATGATGCCTCCGGAGACCTGCATGATGGGCAGAGAGATTCCAAAGAAGCTGAGGAGTGAAGAGCCGATGAGGGCGACGACGATCAGGAAGATGATGGTGTTGAAGGCGATCTTGCGGGCGAGGGAACGGTAGACCTCAATGGGGGCGAGACCTACGAGACCGAGGAAGACAAAGGCAGAGCCCAAGGGATTGACCAGGGGGAGGAGCGCGCTGAAGCCGAGGGCGAAGAATTTCCAGACGAGATACATGGTTCCTCGGGGAGAGGGTGTTCGAGTGGTGAGCCTGCTTGAGGAGATTGTACGTTGGCGGAGATAGCCGGGCGGTGACGAAGGTTCAAGCGAGAGACGATTTCGGTTTGGGATCGCCGACGAGCAGGGGGAGTTTGAGCTCAAAGGTTGTGCCGTGGCCGAGGCCTTCGCTAATGGCGCCTACGCTGCCGCCGTGCTGGACGGCGATGGTGCGGACGAGGAAGAGGCCGAGGCCGGTGCCCTTGATCTTGACCTGGTCGTTGGAAGGGGCGCGGTAGAAGCGCTTGAAGATGCGCTTGAGCTCGCGGGGAGGGAGACCGAGGCCGGTGTCCATGATGGAAAGGACGGCCCATGTGTAGCGCTGGATGCCGATGCGGCAGGTGACGTGAACGCCGTCCGGTGAGTACTTCACGGCGTTGTCGAGGAGATTGAGGATGGCGGTGCGGAGGTCGTCGATGTTGGCGAGGACGAAGAGGCGAACGCTGCCGGATATGTCTTCGAGGGTGATGTCTTCGGGTTGGAGGTGATGGCGGAGGATGACGGTGGTGATGCAGTCGGCGACGAGGGGATGGAGTTCGACGCGGGTACGCTGCTGGACGCGCTGGCGCTGGCCGAGTTCGCCGGCCTTGAGCACGGTTTCGACGGTGGCGAGGAGGCGGTCGCTGTCTTCGCGCATGATGGCGTAGAAGCGCTGGCGTTGCTGCTCGTCGCCGGGATGACGCTGCAGGGTTTCGAGGTAGAGACGGATGCTGGCGATGGGGGTTTTGAGTTCGTGAGTGACGGCTTTGAGGAAGGAGTCCTGCCGCTCGTTGCGGCGGACTTCGCGAACCAGGAAGACGGTGTTGAGAACGACGCCGGCGATGAGGATGGAGAAGAGGACAACACCGAGGAAGTCGATTGCCAGGCGACGGCCGTTGTTGTGGATCCAGGTGATGTTGAGGACGATGGCAAGGGCGGTGAGACACACGCCGAGCGTGATGAAAAACGCTCTGGTTCCGCGGCGGCGTGTGAGGTTCATGAATAAGAGTGTAGAGGGTAGAGGATAGAGTGTAGAAAAAACAACCGCCGGCAGAGGTGACATGAAAGGGCTCCGCGGCGCGGCACGAATAGAATACGTTGCATGGGGCGTCTTCAAAAGGCCTGGCGAAAAATCCAATGGTCGCTGGGGCAGCGCGGGGTGTGGGGCACCGTTCGGCAGGCGATGCAGCGCGCGATGGGGTCGCGGGGTGCGATGAAGCCTGAGCTACACCCTTTCGATGAGGAACACGGGACGGAGACCAGCGGCCTGGTTAGCGGGGGAGGATTGTTCAGCGGCCATGAGCACGACCGATTTTCCGTGGCGTATTACGGAATGTCGCCGTCGCGAATGCGGCGGGCTTTCGCGCGATGGAGGGAGACAGCGGGGACAGTGGGGGTGGAGGGGTACTCGTTCATAGATATTGGAAGCGGGAAGGGGCGAGCGATGATGCTGGCGTCGGAGCTTCCGTTCCGGGAGGTGGTGGGGGTGGAGTTGAACGCGAGCCTTCACCAGGTGGCGGAGAAGAATCTGGAGATGTGGCACGAGTCAGGACGAGCGTTGAGTCCGATGAGACTGGTGCAGGGGGATGCACTCGGGTTGAGCCTTCCGTCGGGGCGGTTGCTGATCTTTATGTACAACCCATTTCTTGCGCCGATGATGCGGCGGCTGCTGGAGCGTGTGGACGCGGTTGCCGGTGATCGTCGGGGCGAGATTGATTTGCTGTATGTGGTTCCGCAGCAGGAGGCGGTGTTCGCGGAGTTTCCGGGGTTCGAGCTGCTTTGGAGTGAACGGATCGGGATGTCGGAAGTGGATGCCGCGGCGGATCATGTGTCCTCGCCGGAGGACCGCTGCAGTTTGTATCGGAGATAAGGCGGGGATAAAGAAAACAGGCGCAGAGTGAACTCTGCGCCTGCGGTGTATTGCGATGATGAGCGGACTGAATCAGTCCATGTAGGCGCCGGCCGGTTTGGGGGCGGCTGAATCGAACTTGGCGATCTGAACTTTCTTGGCGAGGCCGAGCTTTTCCATAAGCCAGATGCCGTAGTAGTTGATGTCGAACTCGTACCAGGTGAGGCCGTGACGGGCGCTGACGGGGTGGGCGTGGTGATTGTTGTGCCAGCCTTCGCCGCCGGTGAGAATGGCGACCCACCAGTTGTTGCGGGAGTCGTCCTTGGTCTCGAAGCGGCGCTTGCCCCAGAGGTGGGTGGCGGAGTTGACTAGCCAGGTGGCGTGGAGGCCGAGGGTGACGCGGAGGAAGGTTCCCCAGAGCAACATGCCGATGGCGCCGACGAAGCGGTGGCCGGGAGCAAGAGCAGCGCCGAGGGCTAGCTGCAGGAGGCCGGTGACGACGAGCGGCATGTAGTGGTACTTGGAGAGCCAGACGTGAACGCGATCGCGGGTGAGGTCGGGAGCGTAACGGCCGAGGAGTGCGGTCTCGGAGTGGAGAGCGCGACCGGAGAGGATCCAGCCGGCGTGGGCCCACCAGGTTCCGTCGTGCGGGGTGTGCGGGTCACCTTCCTGGTCGGAGTTCTGATGGTGGACGCGATGGGTGGCTACCCAGAAGATGGGTCCGCCTTCGAGGGCGAGGCAGCCGCAGGCGGTGACGAAGTACTCCAGCCAACGTGGGGTCTTGTAGCCGCGGTGCGTGAGCAGGCGATGGTAGGCCATGCCGATGCCGACGTTGATGGCGAAGAAGTACATGACGAAGAAGACGGCAAGGTTGGTCCACGAGAAGAAGAAGAGCGCGGCAATGGCACCGACGTGGAAGAGTCCCATGGCGATGGTGGTGATCCAGTTGATGCGGCCCTGCTGATGCTCGCGGCCCATGCGGAGATCCTGCTTGATCTTCTGCGTGACCTGCTGGACGGCGAGGAGAGGGTTGGCAGGCGCGGTGCTCTGTTCGACTTCGGGCAATGTTGTATTCATGTCGGGGCTCGATCCTTGGGAGTACGGTGTAATACAAGTCCTATTGCTGACGATACTAGGAGGGCGAATCGGCGTGTGTAACACATTTGTAATGGCGAAGGCGGGCGCGACTGATGGGGTTTCACGGGTAATTGCGAGGTTAATGGCGGGTGAAGCACGCGCACACAGATGCTCGGCAGGATGGCGGGTTACGTGCTTCGGGGCGCTGATGCTGCTGGGGTTGGGCGTCGCGGCGGGGGCGCAGTCGGCGGTGGATTTGCCGTCGAGTAAGCAATTGCTGCTGCCGGTTCCGGGAGGCGCACAACGGTTGAACAGCTTGCCGATGTCGCTGGCGGTGTCGCCGGATGGGCGATGGGTGGTGAGTCTGAACGCTGGGTATGGGACGTTTGAATCGGGGTATGCGCAGTCGCTGGCGGTGATGAATACGCATACCGGAGCGGTGAAGGACTTTCCGGATGCGCGTGTGGGGCAGAATGCGGCGCAGACGTTCTTCTCAGGGCTGGCGTTCAGTGCGGATGGGATGAAGGTGTATGCGAGCATGGCTTCGTCGAGCGCGCCGGTTGGGGATGGTGCGAAGGAGATGGGGAATGGAGTGGTGGTGTATGGATTCGCGGATGGAGTGCTGACGCCGCGAGGGTTCCTGAAGCTGCCGATGGTGAAGCTGGCGGATGGACACCATACCGACTATGCGGGTACCGATGGCGGGACGATGGGGATTCCGTATCCGGCCGCGATTGCGGTGGTGCCTGGAGAGAAGCAGAGGTTGCTGGTGGCGGAGAACCTGTCCGATTCGGTGGCGCTGATGGATGTGGATACGGGAGAGATTGAGCGGACGTTTGACTTGAGCGAGAGTGAGGATGTGCCGTCGACGTATCCGATTGCGCTGGCCGTGACGAAGGATGGGAGACGCGCGTTTGTGGCGCTGTGGAATGCGAGTGAGGTCGTGGAGTTGGACCTTGGAAGCGGCAAGGTGGTGCGCAAGGTGGCGCTGCTGAAGCCGAAGTCGGCGATTGCGCCGGGAACGCATCCTTGCGCGCTGCTGCTGGATGAGCGCGCGGGAATGATGTATGTGACGCTATCGAATCGCGATGCGGTTGCGGCCGTGTCGATTGGGAGGGCAGAAGCGCCGGAGCTTGCTGTGCGCGGGTACTTCGATACGAGGTTACCGGGGCAGAGCTACTTTGGCGCGGAGCCGGTCTCGCTGGCGATGAATGCGGAGCGGACGCGGTTGTACGTTGCGAACCTTGGATCGGATGCGGTGGCGGTGCTTGATCCTCGGCGGCTGCGCGGTGTGGCGAAGGCTAAGGGGTTTGTGGAACCGCTGGGGTTTGTTCCGACGGAATATATGCCGCTGGCGCTGACTTCTACTGACGGCAAGCTGTATGTGACTGCAGATAAGGGCAAGGGAGCGGGGCCGAATAATTTTGCTCAGCGCATGACCGCGGATGGTGCTGGGCGCAAAGGCGGATCGTCTACGTATATTGCGACGCTGCTGTATGGGTCGCTCGCCGCGGTGGATGAGAGCGCGATGGAGGCGGGGCTGAAGGCTTCGACTGAGACGGTGCTGGAGTCGAACCGGATGAAGGCGGCGACGGAGACGATTGCGTTTGCGAGCGGTGGGACGAGCCCGATCAAGCACGTGATCTACATCATCAAGGAGAACCGGACGTACGACCAGGTGCTTGGCGATCTGAGCAAGGATGGCAAGCAGGTTGGCAATGGCGATCCGTCGCTAACGATGTATGGAGCGGCCGTTACGCCGAATCAGCATGCGCTGGCGTTGCAGTTTGGGGTGCTGGATAACTTCTATGACTCGGCCGAAGTTTCGGGCGATGGGCACGTTTGGTCGAATGCTGCCATTGGGACGGACTATCTCGAAGACACGTGGCAGCAGAACTATCGTAGTGGGCAGCGGACATATGACTACGAGGGAATGGTCGCGGATGGGTATCCGCTGCTGCAGCATATTCCCGATGTCAACGAGCCACAGAGTGGGTATATCTGGACGGACATGGTGGCGCATGGCAAGACGATCTATCACTTTGCGGAATACATCTCGTCGGTGTTCTGCGGGGACAAGGCACAGAAGAAAACGCCGCTGAATCCGCAGCCGAATCCGCAAGAAGGAGCGATGTCGGGGAGCGAAGTGAGTTGCGCTAGACCGTCGATTCTGCCCGGCGAGGAGATTCCGGCGGAGTGGGGCGGTGGGAAAAATCTTTGGCCTTGGGCGATTCCAAAGCTAGCTTATAACGTGGCGACGAAGCCGGAGCTGGTGGGGCACTTTGCGCCGGAGTCGCCGGACTTTGAGTTGATGGTGCCGGACCAGATTCGCGTGAATATTTTCCTGCGGCATCTGGCGGTTTGGGAGAAGGATCGCGCGGCGGGGCATGACACAATGCCGAACTTCATTCAACTGCGGCTGCCGAATGATCACACGGCCGGGACACGGCCAGGGTCGCCTTCGCCGAAGGCTTCCGTGGCCGATAACGATTTGGCGATTGGTCGAGCGGTCGAGGCTATCTCTCGCTCACCTTATTGGAATGACACCGCGTTTTTCATCCTGGAAGACGACGCGCAGAATGGTGCGGACCATGTGGATGCGCACCGGTCGCTGGCGATCGTGGTGAGCAAGTATGCTCCGCACGCCGCGGCGGGGAAGGCGGCGGTTGTGGACAGCCGGTTCTACTCGACGGTGAGCGTGTTGCGGACGATGGAGACGCTGCTGGGTGTGCCCCCTATGAATAACAACGATGCGTTTGCGTCGCTGATCTCGACGCTATTTACGGGGCCGGGAGATCAGGCTGCGTTTACGGCTGACCAGACCAACCGGGAGAATGGGCTGATTTATACCGCGAACAAGCCGAGCGCTCCGGGTGCGGCTGCGTCGATGAAGATGGACTTCAGCCATGCGGATCGGGCAGATACGTACAAGCTGAATTTGATTCTTTGGCAGGATGCGATGGGGACTGCGCCTCCACCAGCTGCGCTGTTGGTGAAGCACGCGAAGAAGAAGGATGACGACGACGATTAAGTCCTGCCACCCCCCCTCCCCCTGCTTTCACTTTTCGCTAGCGAACTCGTTTGGAATCATCGGGTTGACGCAGGACGGGTGCTTTCAAGCAGTTGATTCTAAACGGGTTACGCGTATCATATTCTTTTTGTTAGGGTTAGGGCTTAAATGTGAAAGCTGCACCGGCTGTGGCCGTTGCAGCGGATGTGTTCCGTGTTTGATCTCTACTACTAGTGTAGCAAGTGGGTGGGGGTAACTATGCCAGGTTTTGGAAAGATTATTCGCCAGTGTTCATAGGTGTTTTGGCGATATTCCAGGGTTGCAGGGGCTTGACAGGTTTTGCGCGGACGGCGCGAGTGATGTACGGGGACAAAAGAACGGGAGACAGCAGGTTCGCTCGCTTCGCTCGGAATGACAGCCAGAAAAGCAAAAGCAAAGGCAAAGGCAAAAGCAAAAGGGAAAGGCAAAGCCAGGAGCAAGAGCCAATACGGGGGTCCTTCCCGCTCGCTACGCTCGAGGGTCAGGATGACCGCGGGAAACAAACAACGACAACGGCAAAGGCCAGCGACGCGGTGGGGTTAGCGGAGGAAGACGCTTAGTTCGGCGGCGGCGGCTCGGAGGGGTGGGAGGAAACGGGTTTGCATTTCTAGCATGGGGATGCGGGGGGCGTGGCCGCTTAGGTTGACGACCGCGACTACTCGTCCGTTGCCGGCATAGACCGGGACGGCGATGGAGCGGAGGCCGATTTCGTACTCCTGATCGACGAGGGCGTAGCCGTTGCGGCGGACGTTGCGGAGGGCGAGCCGGAGCTTGTCGATGGAGTTGATGGTGCGAGGCGTGTACTGGGTCAGGATCACGCGGGAGAGGAAGGACTCTAGCTGGTCTTGCGGTAAGTAGGCCAGGAGGACGCGGCCCATGCTGGTGCAGAAGGCGGGTAGGCGGGAGCCGATGTGAAGGTCGACCGACATGACGCGCGTGACGCTGGTGCGCGCAATGTAGACGATCTGCTCGCCGTCGAGTGTGGCCACGGAAAAGCTCTCGTGGTAGGTGTTCGACATGCGCTCGAGGATGGGTTGGGCAGCGTTGGCTAGGGTGCTGGAGGCGGTGTAGGTGTTGGCCAGCGAGAGCATTTTGGGGCGGAGGGAGTAGCGCTGCGATTCGTCTGCACCGGCAAAGCCTAGCTTGCTGAGGGTGTAGAGGCAGCGGCGGACGGCGGCGCGGGAGAGGCCCGTGCGCAGAGAGAGTTGCGAGATGGTCATCTGCGGGGTCTGGGGGGTGAAGGCTTCGATGACGACGAGACCGCGGGCGAGGGAGGCCATGAAGTTGGGATCGCCGGTGTAGGCGTCGAGGGCAACACCTGGGAGGGCTTTGGCTTTAGGTGGGGCAGGGGCGGAAAGTGTGGCAGATGGTGACAAGGTGGCCTCCTCAGGTCGGTACAGTTGAGCAAGAGCGTCGGGCGATTGCCGCGCTCGATTTACGGTAAACGCACATTTGAAGCAAGCGCAAGGACTTGGCGCACGTGGTGCAGATTCCGCGCGAATATCTTCATTTTCCGTGCGGTTATCGCCGATGCGGAATTTGGCTCGCGGTCGTGGCTGGACCTCCCAGGTCCCAGAAGCGGGACCTGGGTTGAGTTATGGCGCGTGGATATTGGCGGAGCTTGGCTATTTATGACTGCGGTAGAGGTTGATGAGGTTGGTGGTGGAGGTGTCGTGGTCGAGCTTGGGTTCGGTGGGGGATTCGAGTTCGCCGAGGATCTTGGTGGCGAGGACTTTGCCTAGCTCGACGCCCCATTGGTCGAAGGAGTCGATGGACCAGATGACGCCCTGCGTGAAGACGGAGTGCTCGTAGAGGGCGATGAGGGATCCGAGGGTGTGGGGGGTTAGCTTCTCGGCGAGGAGGGTGTTGGAGGGGCGATTGCCTTCGAAGACTTTGTGGGGGACGAGGGGTTCGGGAACGCCTTCGGCGCGGACTTCTTCGGCGGTTTTGCCGAAGGCGAGGGCTTCAGCCTGGGCGAAGACGTTGGCCATGAGCATGTCGTGATGGCGGCCGAGCGGGTTGAGGGCCTTGTAGAAGCCGATAAAGTCGGCGGGGATGAGTCGGGTGCCCTGGTGTATGAGTTGATAGAAGCTGTGTTGGCCGTTGGTGCCGGGCTCGCCCCAGTAGATGGGGCCGGTCTGGGTTTCTACGGGAGTGCCGTCGAGGGTGACGTGCTTGCCGTTGGACTCCATGGTTAGCTGCTGGAGGTAGGCGGGGAAGCGCTTGAGGTATTGCTCGTAGGGGAGAATGGCGACAGTCTGGGCGTCGAAGAAGTCGGTGTACCAGACTGTGAGGAGGCCTAGGAGGGCGGGGAGATTTTGCTCGAGGGGAGTTGTGCGGAAGTGGACGTCCATCGCGTGGAAGCCTTCGAGCATGGCGCGGAAGTTGTTGGGGCCGATGGCGATCATGGTGCTGAGGCCGATGGCGGAGTCCATTGAGTAGCGGCCGCCGACCCAGTCCCAGAAGCCGAACATGTTGTCGGTGTCGATTCCGAATTTGGAGACGAGTTCGGTGTTGGTGGAAAGGGCGACGAAGTGTTTCGCGATGGCCTCGGTTTGCTTGAGCTTGGCGAGCGTCCACGTGCGGGCGGAGTGGGCGTTGGTCATGGTCTCGAGCGTGGTGAAGGTTTTGGAGGCGACGAGGAAGAGGGTCTCTTCGGGGTCGAGATCGCGGGTGGCTTCCGCGAAGTCGGTGCCGTCGACGTTGGAGACGAAGCGGAAGGTGAGGTCGCGTTGGGAGTAGTGGCGGAGGGCCTCGTAGGCCATGACGGGGCCGAGGTCGGAGCCGCCAATGCCGATGTTGATGATGTTCTTGATGGGCTTGTCGGTGTAGCCGAGCCAGGCGCCGGAGCGGATCTTGTCGGCGAAGGCAGACATCTTGTCGAGGACTTTGTGGACTTCGGGGACTACGTCTTCGCCATCGACTTTGATGGATTCGGATTTGGGAGCGCGGAGGGCGACGTGGAGGACGGCGCGGTTTTCGGTGGTGTTGATTTTCTGGCCTGTGAACATGGCTTCGGTGTGTTCGCGGAGGCCGGATTGCTTGGCGAGGTCGATGAGGAGCTTGAGGGTTTCGTCGGTGATGCGGTTCTTGGAGTAGTCGAGGAAGAGGCCGCAGGCTTCAGCGTTGAAGCGGGTGCCGCGGGTGGGATCCGACTTGAAGAGCTCGCGGAGCTGTTGGGGGCGGATGGATTCGGCGCGCTGCTGAAGGGCTTTCCAGGCGGGGCGGGAGCTGAGCGGAACGATGCGGTCGGTCATGGGATTTTGAACTTGCTCTCCTGTGAGCGAGCGGCGGTGTGGGGCGCGGGACTCGCTGGAGATATTAGAGCATTGTGGAGGTGAGGAAGATGTAAAGAGTGGGTGGATGGGAGCAAGGGAGACGTTGGGAAGGGTTGGTTGCAGGAGGAACTGGAGTTGCCGAAAACGCGACTTCCCGGGCACCTTCACGGGCGGTTACGGATTGGCCGTGATGCGCCTGAGCTGGACATCGAGAAAAGGCGATCACAAGGCGTTATACTCACCGTTGAACATGGCGCTAGAGGCGGACGCACTAGCCATGAAGACCAGCAAACGAATAGCTTTGCAAGCCGATGCGACAGGCGAGCGGCAACTTGCGGGCTTTATTGAGAAGTTTGACTCGAAGAACGCAGCGTTGATTCGCTCGGTGCGAAAAGTATTGCGCAAGCGCCTGTCCACAGCCAATGAGCTGGTTTACGACAATTACAACTTCTTCGTAATTGGATACTGCTCGACCGAGCGGCCGTCCGATTGCATCCTCTCGATTGCCGCAGGCGCGAACGGAGTTGGGCTGTCGTTCTATCACGGAGCCACGCTACCGGATCCGCATAAATTGCTTCTTGGCAGCGGCAGCCAAAACCGCTTTATCAGGATCGAATCGGCGGCGACGCTGAGTCGTCCTGAGGTTGAGGAACTGATCGCCGCCGCCATCCAACAGGCTGAAGCGCCGTTGCCTGAGAGCGGCAGAGGCAAACTGGTCATTCGATCCATCTCGAAAAAACAGAGGCCACGCCGTAAAGACTCGGAGTAGTGCGATTGCGGGCGAGTCGTCGGCGATCCAGAAGCTATCTGGTTCCGGCTAGGCCGACCGTTGAGTCCTGGTGCGCAATAAGGTGTTATCGGCAACTTGGGTGTTCGCACGTTCGATGTGGGATCGCTATGGGATGTTTATTGGGATTCTCGGGAATGGTTCGGTTGGGGCTGTCTTGGTGGGGGGCTGGTGTCGTAGGATGACATGTCTGGGTACGAATAAGTAATTAGAAAAATGTATGAATAAGACCTTGAAGAAACTTGTATTACTGCCAGGTATGGACGGAAGCGGTGAGCTGTTTCGGGGACTGGTGACAGTCTTGCCGGAGGAGCTGGAGACGGAGACGTTGTGGTATCCGGCTGACCGCTACATGAACTATGGGGAACTGGCGGGAACGTTGCGGGGAGCGATTCCTGTGGATGAGCCGTTTGTGCTGGTGGCGGAGTCGTATGGGGCGCCGCTGGCGGTGTTGATTGCGTCGCTGGAGCCGCCGAATCTGAAGGGGATTGTGCTGAGTGCGGGGTACGTGACGAGCCCGCTGCGGGGCTGGCGGAGAACGCTGCTGTGGGACCTGGCTCCGCTGCTGGCTCGTGTGTCGATGCCTGGGTTTTTGGCGCGGTATCTGCTGGTTGGCCAGGAGGCGCCGCAGGCGCTGGTGGAGCTGGTGACGGGTGCGGTTTCGTGGGTGACGCCGAAGGTGCTGGGAGCGCGGGTGCGCGAGGTTCTGAACGTGGATGTGCGGGCGGAGCTGGCGCAGGTGAAGGTGCCGGTGCTGTATCTGCAGCCGACTAAGGACAAGCTGGTGGATCCGGGGTGCCTGGGAGAGATGCGGGCAGTGAAGCCGGGACGGACGGAGATGATTGAGTCTCCGCATTTGCTCTTGCAGTGCGAGGCGAAGGTCGCTGCCGAGGCGATTACGGGATTTGTGACGGAGCTTGGAGGCTGAGGGTGCCAACCCGGGGGGGCGATGGACCGTCTCATGAAGATGTTCTGGAAAGGAACAATCGACGATGAGTTCTGAGTTTTTGCCCGATCCACAGTACAAGTTTGTTTCTGGAAATGGTGATTTTGAGCATGAGACGCGGCTTACGGATGCTGCCGCGAAGGGCTATCGCGTGAAGATGATCACGCACAATCCGGGCGGTGCGGCGAGCAACCAGGAGCTGGTGGTGCTGATGGCGAAAGAGGCGGAGCCGAAGCGAAAGGAGTAGCGCGGGCTCTGGGTCTGGAGGAGACTATGAAGAGGACGGTTCTGGGTGAGGGGCAGACGGCGGCGGAGCTGATTTCGAATCGGATTGAGGAGCTTGGGGACTGGCGGGGGAAGACGCTCGCGCGCATGCGCACGCTGATCAAGGAAGCGGATAAGGATGTTGTTGAGGAGTGGAAGTGGGGGATTCCGGTGTGGTCGCACGATGGGATTCTTTGTACAGGCGAGACGTATAAGAAGGCGGTGAAGCTTACGTTTGCGAAGGGTGCTTCGTTGAAGGATCCGAAGGGGTTGTTCAACTCCAGTTTGGAGGGAAAGGTGCGGCGGGCGCTGGATATTGGTGAAGGGGAGACGGTGGATGCGGCGGCGTTCAAGGCGCTGGTGCGCGAGGCGGCGGCGGTGAATGGGGCTAAGCCTGCGAAGGCTAAGGCTAAGGCTGCGAAAAAGGTTGGGTAGGTGAACAGATTCCCGGAGATAACGACACAAAGAAAAGCAAGAGCAACGACCAATGCAGGGATCTCTCCACTTCGCATCACAAAAACAAATACGTGATGCTTCGGTCGAGATGACGAATGAGGGGTAGGGAGTGGAGAGGCTCTAAAGCGCGAAGGCCGCCTTGGCAGGCGGCCTTCGGTGTGTCAGGAGAGACGAGCTACTGCAGGAGCTCGGTGCAGTTGGTGCCGCCCTTGGGGTCGTAGCGGATCTGTGCGTTCTCGTCGGTGCAGAAGCCGCGATTGCCGGAGTGTCCGACGGAGTTGGGAACTGCGGTGATCAGGTAGCTGTTGTACTGGTCGACGTTATTGATGGTGGACTTGCTGCAGCCGC
This sequence comes from Granulicella sp. L46, assembly GCF_009765785.1. Taxonomy (GTDB): domain Bacteria; phylum Acidobacteriota; class Terriglobia; order Terriglobales; family Acidobacteriaceae; genus Granulicella. Next base: position 1,444,817 of record NZ_LMUT01000012.1, on the reverse strand, counting down.
TGATGGTGAAGGTGTAGCCGGCCTTGGTGCCGCTGGCGAGGTCGTCGGGGATGAGCTGAGCGGCTTCAGCGCCCGGTGGCGCGGAGCCCTGTTTGCCGCCGAGCGCGGTGAGCGAGCAGGCGAAGCCGTGCTGCGGGTAGGTGGAGGCATACTGGCCTTCCTGGGTGTTGAGATCGCGCAGGGAGGCGATGGCGGAGGTCTCGTTGCCACGGCGGATGACGGACTGCATGGCCGGGATGGCGAGGGTCATGAGGATCAGGATGACGGACATGACGATGAGCAGTTCGACGAGAGTGAAGCCGGATTCGCGCGTGCGGGTTTGGGTGTTCATGGACTCCTCGGAAGAGCGAAAGGTGCGCTCAGATTTCCAGTTTCAGAGTATAGACGTTTGCGGGGATGGAGGGGGAGCGTGGCTGGGATGGAGTTTTCCGGGAAGTTGTGGAGAGAGCGCCTTTATTTGACCGCTTTGTAAAGCGTGCTGGCTAACAAGTCGCCGGTCCAATACTGAACGTGCGCCGCAAAAGGGATGGTGCAGGCAGGGTCTTTTAGATTCTGCACGGCCAACGGGCTTTGGGTTTGCTGCATGGCTGGCAGGTCGTAATACTCGAGGCTGCCCGAGATGATGTCGAGCGGCGACCACAGGTTGGTCCAGAGATTCGGTCTACGAAAGGATGGGTAGTCGAGAATCAGGGGCTGAATGGAGCTTGCCATCTGTTCGCGGAGTGGATCCTTGACGTGGTTGGACTGGTTGCGGAAGAGGAAGGCGGTCTTGTCGAGGGGGGATCCGAAGGTAATCAGCTTGGTGGTGCGGGCAACAACGTTTCTTGATCCGGGGTTAGCCGAGGTGAGGTCTAGGTTGATAATCGCGTTCAGTGTGTCATACGCGAGCACCGAGCCGAGCGAGTGGCCCGCGATGATGACGCGCTCGTAGTCCGGCACCGGGGTGATGTTGTCGAAGCCGTAAATGACCCTGGCCACGTTCAAGCCGACGGCCTGAATTTTGGTGCGGATGTCCTCGAACTTGGAGTCCTTGTAGGGCGAGATATAGGCTGCCACGTCGCCCGCATATTCGATGAGGAACGATCGGACGAAGAGTATCTCCGCGACCAGCAGGTACCAGCCGATGAGCGCGAGTACGACCAACGCTTTCTGCTCGGGCGTGGAAGAGGTAGAGCGCAGTACATGGATGCCGGGGAGCAGGATCTCCAGGATCTGCTTGATGGCGAAGTGCGAGGTTTCCAACTGCTTGAGCTGGTCTGCGAGTTTGGCGAGAACGAGCGCGATGGCAAGTGCCTGCGCGGCGAGCACGGTTGCAACCAACAGGAGCGCGGCGCGGGTGCCAGCAAAGATAGTGAGTTTGTGAAGATCGCCAAAGAGAAACCGTTGAAAGTTGCAGGGTTTGAAAAACCGCGAAGACTTGATGCCCATCCAGGCGGCGGAGAAGAGGAACTTGACGGTCTCCCAGTAGGTGACCTGTCCCTCTGTGATGGGAGCCCAGTAGGCCTCATAAATATGGATGCAATGTTGCTTGTCTTCAGGGTCCGTCCAGCTCAATTCAGCGCGGGCAAGAAAGCTATCGTTCTCGAGCGATAACTGCACGCCCGTATCGACTTCCTTGCAACCCTGGGCTTTAGCATGTTTGAGCAGACTGGCTGCGACCTGGCCGATGGTTTCGAAGCGAACTTGCTGGCCCATGCCGTGACAGACCAGCAACGCGACCGGAAGAGGCGATGACTCCGGATCGGATGGAGAGGCCGAAGGCGCGAGATGGACGTACCCAAAAGCCTTTTTCTCAAGCGGGTCCTGAGGAGATTCCGGTGTGGTTGGGGCGGCTACATTTCCGTAGTGGAATTTGGCCTGGCGTGGAGTGGCTTTGAAGTCCTGTTCGGGCATGCAAACACCTCAGCGTTCAGCATTCCAACGGATTTTCGGGTAGAGCAACGCTACCGCTTTTCGGGCGGTGCTTGCAATAAGAAAATCGTAGGTTTCCGAGGTCGCTGAAGGCCTGCTCGATGCAGTTAGCAGGCGAGGTCCGCGCGGGTTAGTTTGAGGGGGCCGAGGTTGCCCAGGAGGGTGAGGGCGAGGGACTCGGGGTGGAAGAGGTCGTTGGCCAGGCGCTGGATGTCGGCGACGGTGACGCGGTCGATCTCGGTGGTGATTTCGTCGAGCGAGAAGAAGCGGCCCCAATACATTTGCTGGCGGGCTAGCGACGACATGCGGGAGCCGGAGGTTTCGAGGCCGAGGACCATGTTGCCCTTGATCTGGGACTTGGCGCGGTGTAGTTCTTCGTCGGTGACGGGCTCGTGCTTGAGGCGGGTTAGTTCGGCGAGGGTGAGGGTGAGGACTTCGCGCGTGTTGTCGGCAGAGCAGCCGGCGTAGATGGCTAGTGAGCCGGTGTCGCGGAAGGGATTTAGCTCGGCGTAGATGCTGTAGGCGAGGCCGCGCTCTTCGCGGATGGATTGGAAGAGGCGCGAGGACATGCCGCCGCCGAGGATGCTGTTGAGTAGGTAGGCGGTGTAGCGGTCGGGTGAGGCTACGGGCGGTGCGGGGACTGCGAGGCAGAACTGGACTTGCTCGAGGGACTTTTTCTTCTTGAGCGTGATGTGGGGCTTGGTCTGCGGTGGGTTGGGGCGGGCGATTTTCTCGCTGGAGGTCGCAGAGAGCGAGGTGAAGGCGGCGGCTACTTGTTCTACGAAATCGTCGTGGTCGAGATTGCCGGCGGCGGAGAAGACCATGTTGGCGGGGGTGAAGCGGTGGGCGTATTCGTCGAGGACGATTTGCTGATTGAAGGAGGAGACGGATTTGGCGGTGCCGAGGATGGGGCGGCCGAGGGCATCGTTGGGCCAGAAATTTTGGGTGAAGAGCTCGTGGACGAGGTAGTCGGGATTGTCTTCGTCCATTTTTATTTCTTCGAGGATGACGCCTTGTTCCTTGGCGATGTCTTCGGGGGAGAAGGTGGGGTGGAGGACGAGGTCGGTGAGGAGGTCGAGGGCGGCGGGGATATTTTCGTCGAGGACCTTGATGTTGAAGCAGACGGTTTCTTTGCCGGTGAAGGCGTCGAGGTTGCCGCCGATGGCGTCGACTTCGCGGGCGAACTGCTGGGCGGAGCGGGTGGTGGTGCCCTTGAAGACCATGTGCTCGATGAAGTGGGAGATGCCGTTGACGGCGAGGGTTTCGTCGCGGGAGCCGCAGTCGATCCATACTCCCATCGCGACGGAGCGGAGGTGGGGCATGCGCTCGGTGAGGACTAGGAGGCCGTTGGGGAGCGTGGTCGTGCGGATGTCGCGGAGGTGCGGGGCTGAGGCGGAGAGGGTGGAGTTTTCGGTGAGGGGTACGGAGACTGGCATTAAGGCTATTGTTTCATGGGTTGCTGGCAGATTGGAGGCTGAGGTCGATCGGGCCATTGCAGTTGCCGCCGGTGATGGTGCCGGGATCGAGGGAAAGGGCTGGCCCGAGGTTGGAGTTGGGGCCCGCCTCCACGGTGGCTGTAAGAGTTGAACCGTCGTTCATGAGGATGACCTGTTGGCCCAGATAGCCGCTAATGAAGCTGGCGGGCTGGAGTGTGCCGGAAGTAAAGCACGGGGAGCCAGCGACGGTGACGTTGCCGGTGAGGGCGAAGTCGCCGTGCTGGTCGGCGGTGGGGGATTGCGTGAGGTGTTCAGTGAGGGATGGGCCAGCGGTGTTGAGGTAGGTGGTCCAGGGGCCGGTGAGACTTGGGATGCTCTCGCCTTTCTGGTTGAGCCAGGAGTTGACGGTGTAGGTGAGCTCGGGGCTATAGACGGAGACAGCGCAGCCGCCGTTGATCTGGAAGGAAGCCGTGCTGAGGACGGTATCGTTCTGCGAGAGGGTGCCCTGGAGGGTGAGAGTTTGTCCGGCGACGGAAGAGGAGGTGAAGCTGAGGTGGTTGTTGATGAGCGTGCCGGTATAGGGGATGTCGGTGGCGTTGTTGCCGAAGCAGGGGTGGTTGATGTGGAGGACGCCCGAGACTTGATTGCCCGTTCTAACGAGGGAACCTCCGAAGGGGAGATTGCCGCTGTTGAAGGGAGAGCCGGGGCTGGGAGTGTAATCGCCGTAGAAGTACCAGTTGGCGCTAATGGCACCTAAAGAGATGAATGAGTTGGGGCCGCAGCCGGCCAGGAGGGTGCAGAGGATCAGGGAGAGCGCGGCGAGGGTGGATCGGAGAGGTGTCATGCCTGGGTGAGGTGCTGAGAGTCAGACGGAGGGGAGCGTCTGGTGTCACCCGCGGGATGGAGATTGGGGATTCAGGAGGGGGCGAGGTCGTCTTCGTTGGCGGAGACGATGGTGCCTTGGTGGTAGAGGATTTGCCAGCCTGCGAGGGTGCGTTGCCAGAGGGTGGAGCGGCGGGTTAGGCGGTCGGATTGGCGGAGGGAGTAGGTGAGGAGGTAGGTGTCGGGGGAGAGTTGGCGGAGGGCGTGGCCGGAGGCGCGCCAGCGGGCGGTGGTGGCGTTGACGGGTGGGGAATCGGCGAGGGCCTGGAGGATGAAATCGCGGCCGTAGCGGCGGCCGGAGGCTCCTACTTCCCAGTAGTCGGGTGCGGTGCGGCGCTCGAAGTCGGCGGGCTCTAGGCCGAAGTCGGGGGTGTGGAAGATGGGTTCGAGGGGACGGAGCTCGTCGAGGATGGGCGCGAGAGCGGGGTCGGTGGTGAAGAAGGTTTTGCGCGAAGCCATGGGTCCATTGTAGGAGCGGTGGGCGTGAGGGTGGAGATGCGGGTGGTGCGTTGGCGAGGAGATGACGGCGCTGCAAACGATGTTCGGAGGACGATTTGGGTGCGGGGGTTTTCAACGGCGGGAGATGGGCGTAGATTGTTGCGCATGAGCGGTGATGACTGCGTGATCGAAGCAAAGGCGGCGCGGCGCCAAGGTCGGCTGGTAGATGCGACGGCGCTGTATGTGGAAGCGGCTGAATCCTTCCGGGCAGAACATGAGTCGGGACGCTGGGCGCACGCTCTGCGACACGCGGCTGAGCTGGCCATGCGGGCCGGTGATGCGGCGGCGGGGTTGCGGAATGCTGAAGCGGTGGTGGAGTACTACAGGAGCTCTCCACCAACGGCGCTGGAGATGGCCAACGCGTTGCGTGTAGCCGCGATGGCTGAGGCGGCGACGGGCGCGACGATGGTCGCTAAGCAACACTGGAGCGAGGCTCGGGCGCTGTATGTGGATGCGGGCGTGGCGGACGGGGTGGCTGAGGCCGACCGGCATGTCGCGACACTGGCGATCGCATAGACTGGAAGTGTGAGAACGCTTTTTGGGATGGGGTTGGGGGAGCTGACGGAGCTGATGGCGGGGCTCGGGCAGAAGCCTTATCGCGCGCGGCAGGTTTGGGATGCGTTGTATAAGCAGCGCGTGGTGTCGCTGGATGAGGTGACTACGCTTCCGACTGTGCTACGGGAAGAACTGGCTGCGGCGGGATGGCGAGTCGGGTTGCCGGTGATGGCGCAGACGGCGGTGTCGGTGGATGGGACGGAACGGTACTTGATGCGGATGGTGGATGGCGAGACCGTGGAGACGGTTTGGATGCCGGATGGGGATGGTGGGGAACGCGGGGATGGGAGCGAGGCTGCGGCGGAAGAGGCTGGGGAGGTGGAGACGGCGGAGGAGGCGGTTGCGGGAGAGCAGCAGATTCCCGAGGGGAATGACAGCAAGAAAAGCAACGGCAACGACGTCATTGTTGGAGATGGTGGGTACTGGTCGCGGCGGGGGAATGGGCGAGATCGGGCGAACTTTGGGACGCTGGCGGAGAAGGGGTTTCGGCGGGCTACGATTTGTATTTCGAGTCAGGTTGGTTGTGCGGTGAATTGCCAGTTTTGTTTGACGGCGAAGTTAGGTATTCGGCGGAATCTTACGGCGGGAGAGATTGCGGGGCAGGTAGCGGCCGTGCTGAATCGGCATGGGATTCAGATTGGGAAGGATCGGATCAACCTGGTGTTTATGGGGATGGGGGAGCCGTTTCTGAACTATGACGAGTTTATGAAGAGCGTGCGGCTGTTGGTCGAAGGGATTGGGATTCCGGAGTCGCGGATGACGGTTTCGACGAGCGGGATTTTGCCGGGGATTGAGGCGTTTGCGAAGGAGACGGTGCGGCCGAAGCTAGCGCTGTCGTTGAACGCGAGCAACGATGGGGTGCGGGAAGAGATTATGCCGATTACGCGCAAGTGGAATATTGCGGCGCTGTTGGAAGCGGTGCAGAAGATCCCTCTGCGAACGCGGGAGTGGGTGACGATTGAGTATGTGCTGCTGGGTGGGGTGAATGATCAGCCGGTGCATGCGCGCGAGGTGCTGGCGCTGCTTGGGGGGATGCGGGCGAAGGTGAATCTGATTGTGTGGAATCCGGGGCCGGGGATCGCGTATCACCAGCCGACGCCGGAGGATGTCGCGGTGTTTCAGGGGATGCTGATTGAGGGTGGGATCGCTACGTATATTCGGCGGCCGCGGGGGAGGGATATTTATGCGGCTTGCGGGCAGTTGAAGCGGACCGTGGCGGAGGAGTCGGGGCTGGTGGCGATTGGGGTTTAGCGTGGTGCGGTATCGCTCGGCGCGTAGCGTTATGGGGTCTCCGAACAAAATGCGGGGATCCTTCACTTGGCTCAGGATGACGGCGAAAACAGGCAAATGCAACTGCGATGAAATCAAACATTCGAACGGGCGGCGAGGCGGGATTGGAGGTGGGCTTTGGTGGTGGGCCAGTCTTCGCGGGTGATGCTGAACCAGATGCTGTGGCGGAGGGTGCCGTCGGGCATGAGGTAGTGGTTGCGGAAGGTGCCTTCGTAGATGGCGCCGATGGACTTCATGGCGTTTTGGGATTGCAGGTTTTCGTGGTGGGTCTTGAGAGCTACGCGGTTGAGGTTGAGGGTTTCGAAGGCGTAGGTGAGTTGGAGGAGCTTGGCTTCGGCGTTGATGAGGGTTCCGCGCGCGGGCGCGGCTAGCCAGGTGTGGCCTATTTCGGTGCTGCGATGGGTGAGGTCGAGATCGATGAAGCGCGTGGAACCGACTAGCTGGTCGGGGGTGTGGTCGTGGGATTTTTTTATGGTGACCCAGGTGAACATGTTGGGAGTGGAGAGGGCGAAGGTGGCCCAGGCGCGGAGGTCCTCGGGAGTGCGGAGGATGCTGAGCATGTAGCGCCAGATGGAAGGGTCGAAGGCTACAGCTTCGAGAGCGGGGAGGTGCGCAAGGGTGAGGGGTTCGAGGCGGACGTGGGCGCCTTCGAGCGTGGGGACTTGCATGAGGTTAGCGTACTGCATACGTCCGGGGCTAAAGCCCCTGCTTCCTTAGGACGCATGCCCAAGCCTAAAGGCTTGGGGTACCTGTTCGTCGCCAACCACCGATATCCAGTGTTTGCTTCGGAGATTACTTGGTGGGGGGCTTGGCGGGGATGCGTTGGGCGAAGGTGAAGGAGGCGCCGTTCCAGCCGCCGCGTTCGCCGCAGGAGGTCATCTTGCAGCCGCCGGTGTAGTCCTCGAAGGTGATGCCGGTGGAGGTGGGCTTGATGCCGAGGTGGCAGACCGGATCGGTGGAGTCCGAGGTGGTGGGCTTGTCGTCGTAAACGAAGCTGCCGTTTTTGCGATAGAGGGCGCCGCCGGAGAGGTCGCAGGTGTGGCCGTTGTAGAACTCGAGGTGAGCATCGAAGTGGATGGAGGCGCTGCCGACGGGGGTTAGGGTGAGGGTGTCGGTGGAGCGGTAGTGGTCGCCCTGAACGTCGCCGTTGGCGAAGGTGTGGCGGTACTTGCCGGCGATCTTTTGTGCGAGCGTAGCGGCGGTGGCGGGATCGCCGCGCTCGGTGTAGGCGGCGATGTGGTCGGTCTGCCTGGTGTTCATGAGGGCGATGTCGGCAGTGAAGCGATCGTGGAGGCAGGTGGAGGGATTGGATGCGGTGTCGCAGTGCTTCAGGATGGCGGCGTCGACGGCGACGGCGTGGCTGTAACCGTTCTCGTTGGGATTGGGGTTGGGGGTTAGGGGGAAGTCGGCGTAGAGGTCTTGCCACTGCTGTTCGAGCTTGGCTAGCGCGGCGTCGGTGCAGGTGGCGACGGTGGCGGGCGAGGCGTTGCTTAGGCATGCGTCGGCGTGTGGGCCGGTGTAGAGCGTGGTGGAGCGCTGCGGGTAGGTGTGCGAGAGGGTGATGGCGGGGCTGGTGCAGTAGTAGGAGGTGCAGGTTTTGCCGACGGCGGTGACGGTGATGCTTTTGGGATCGCGGTGAAGTTGGAGCTTGCAGGTCTGCGTCGCGGATTCGCCGGGGAGGTTGGCGGTGGCTTCGGTAGGGGAGGCGATGGTGAAGGTTGCTTTGCTGGCGGTGCCGCAGTTGCCACCGGGTACGCGGGCGGAGACGGAGAAGGTGCAGGTGGTGGCGGTGCAATCGGAGATGGTGAGGCGCTGGCCGTTGGCGGCGGAGGTGTCGGTGAAGGCGCCCCATTCGCCTTGCCAGGGGGATTGCTGCGCGTGAGCGAGGGTGGTGGCGAAGAGGATGAGGGCTAGGGTGAGAGGTTGGACGCGGACGTGGGCGCCTTCGAGAGTGCGGGTTCGCATGAGGTAAGCGTAATGCATACCTGCGGGGCTAAAGCCCCTTCTTTCACGCAGCAACTATGAGACCCAAGGCTGAAGCCTTGGGGTACCCGATTGTCGCCGGGTTATGGGTGCCGGGTTATGGCCGCCAAGGGCGCTCTTTTCTCGGCGCTGATTTCGACGGCTTGGCGGCGGTGATGCCCCCAGAGGAGGCGGCGAGGACGAGGGAGGTTCCGCTGAAGGCGAGGACTACGAAGCCGCTGGACCACTCGTCGCCGTTGTGGAGGGCGTGGAGGATGCGGGGGAGGTGGAGAATGACTAACCATCCGAAGAAGAGGATGAAGAGGCCGTAGGAGGCGTACTTGTCTTCGATGGTGGTGGCGATGGAGAGGCCGGCGGCGATGAGGGCAAGGCCGGTTCCGAGTACCCAGAGGTGATGGCCGGGTAGGTAGCGCGGGACGAGGGTGGAGAGATAACGGACGTAGAGGAAGTGCTGGATGCCGAAGATGATCATGGCAATGGCGAAGAAGAGGCGGCCAGGCATGAGCGAGTACTTACTTCCAGAGGAGAGGCCGTGGAGGATGAGCGCGGTGGAGGCGAGGCAGAGGCACTCGAGGAAGAGGGTGCGGCCGTCGCCGTCGTAGGCGACGTAGTTGAAGTGCATGAGGTAGAGGGCGGCGGTGCCGAGGAACAGGAGGCCGAGGATGAGGCTGACGGTTGTGGTTCTCCAGGTGGTGAGGAGAGCGAGGCCGGCGGCGATGCAGAGGGCGGCGAGCGCGTAGGCGAGGATGGTGTCGGGGTGCAGCCAGATGGGGCAGAGGGGGAGGCCGCGGCGGAGATGTCCGTAGAGGGCGTACTGGACGCCGAAGCCGAGGATGGCGAGGGCGTAGAAGATGCGGCCGGCGGTGGTGAGGGGTGAGGCGGCGGACTTGGGCATTTGGGTCGATTTTACGTTGCGTGTGGAGTGGGGGGCAGTGGTTGAAAAGGTGCCGGCGCTCTGGGTGATGCGAGGGGTTTCGGGGTCCTTCGGCTGCGTAGCTCGCTTGTGCGAGCTGCTTCGCTCAGGATGACAGATTTTGGGTGGTACGAAGAACGGGCGCGCTTTGCGCGAGAAGCAGGTTCCTTGCTGCGCTCGGAAAGGCAATTTCTTTTAGAAATTGTCAAAGAAAGACAAAGCCAACGGCAAGCTATGAGGAGAGGGCGGCGGGGGCGTTGGTGAGGGCTAGCTGGAGGATTGTTTCTGCCAGGACGTCGTAGCTGTGGCGTAGGACTTCGCCTTCGTGGACGAAGTTGCCGGTGATGGGCTCGACGCCGAGGGAGCGGATGCGTTCGAGGTCGGCGAGGATGGGGGTCTGGCCTTCGCTGGCGTAGCGGGCCAGAGTCTGGGTGCCGATGGGGGCTGTGTTGATGAGGGCGTAGTCGAAGATCTGCGTGCCGGCGTGGTCGAGGATTTTTTCGATGTGCTGTGAGGCGGAGAGGCCGAGCGACTCGTTGGCCTGCGTCATTAGGTTGCAGATGTAGACGCGGGTGGCGCTGGAGCGGCCGATGGCTTCGGGGATCTCGCGGACGAGGAGGTTGGTGATGAGCGAGGTGTAGAGAGAGCCGGGACCGAGGGTGATGAGGTCGGCGGCGGCGATGGCTTCGAGGGCCTCGGGGAGCGGGGAGGCGTCGGCGGGGGAGAGCATGAGCTCGGTGATGGAGCGCTCGGAGGCGGTGATGCTGGTTTCGCCGTGGACCGTGGTTCCGTCGTCCATGCGCGCGGAGATGGTGGCGTTGGCGGTGGTGCAGGGGTAGATGCGGCCGCGGGTGGCGAGGATTTGCGAGCTGACCTGGACGGCCTGGGCGAAGTCTCCCGTGATGCCTGTGAGGGCGGCGAGGAAGAGGTTGCCGAAGCTGTGGCCTTCGAGGTCTCCGTTGGCGAAGCGGTACTGGAAGAGCTGCGAGAGGAGGTGCTCGTCCTGGGAGAGGGCGACGAGGCAGTTGCGGATGTCGCCGGGGGGAAGCATGTGGAGGTCTTCGCGGAGGCGGCCCGAGGAGCCACCGTCGTCGGTGACGGTGACGATGGCGGAGAGCTCGCGGATGAGGGCGGGGAGGTTTTGGAGCGCAGGGTCGGCGAGTGGGGACGCGCCGGCGGGTGTGGCGACAAAGGCCTTGAGTCCGCGAAGGAGCGTGGAGAGGCCTGTTCCGCCACCGATGGCTACGACTCGAAGCTGGCGTGATGTACTCATCGTCCGCTCACTAGTTTAGTCGGACGGGAAGAAGGCCGGCGAGTTAGTGGTGTTTTGGAGGAAGGAGTCAACGCAGGGTCAGACTTCGGGGTAGAGGAGCTCGGTGAAGCGGGGGTCTTCGGCGACGCCATCGAAGTCCGAGTCAAGGCGGGCCTGGAGGCGGTTCTGGCCGTTGAGGCGGATGGCTTCGGTGAGGTGCTCGATGCAGGTGTCGTGGTCGCCGGTGAGCGAGGCGAGCAGGGCTAGGCCGTAGAAGGCGTAGTCGGCAGACTTCTCTTTGAGGAGGATTTCCTTGAGGTGCTGGCGGGCGTCTTCGTAGTTGCCCTGATTGAGCAGGGAGATGGCGTAATCGTAGCGCTCTTCGTGAGTCTGGAAGTCCGTGGTGCCCTTGTGGATCTGGGCGACGCAAGCGGAGATGTACATGCGAATGCGGTCGGCGAGGTCTTGCGGTGCGGACTCGAGCATTTTGGCGAAGGCCTCGTGGGCCTTCTCATACTTGCCGGCCTGCATGAGCTTGAGCGCGCTCTCATAGAGGGCGAGCGTGGATTTGCGGGCGGCGTCTGTGGCGTGTTGTGCGTTACCGGCGAGGGTGCGCGGGGCCTTGGACGCTGCGGGCGTCCTGGTTGCTTTGTTCTCTGAGGTCGATGTTGCCGGCTTCGTGGCCATGATGTTCTCGGGTTGGACGGATGGAGTTATAAGGATCAAACTACGGCGATGGTAACTGGGGTTATACGAGGCTGAGGGGGTTTAGGTCAAACACGAGTGTACCCGATAGATCGTCAGGCTGGATCGTCGAGTGGGGAACGGTTGTAGAGAACGGGGTTAAGTGTGGGGTCGTTATACATCTTAAGTTGGCGGTAGAGCTTGAAACGGCGGCGGCCGGCGAGCACATCCGACCAGAGGATGTCGAGGCAGGTTGCGAGGTCTGTACGCTGTTCGTTCAAGACGGCGAGCCGGGATTGGTTGCGGTGCTGGTGATCGGGGGTGGAGCGGTGAAGCTGCTCTTCGGTGTGAAAGATTTTGAGCGCGAGGATGGACAGGCGGTCGATGATGAGGCCGGGGGACTCGGAGTGGAGGGGAGCGGCCGAACTGTCGGGTGAGAGCTCAAGGAGGGCAATGTCGATCTGCTCGGCTAGATCGTTGCGGAGTTGGTTGAGGCGATCGATATCGTGCTTGACCTGGACGATGGTGGCGTCGGAGGCGTCGGGGTCGCGAGCTTCGTCTTCGCGGTGCCAGAGATCGTAGTTGGCGCGATGCTGGTCGAGGACGACTTGTTCGAAGGGCGAGGAAGGTGCCGGGGCCGGGGACGAGGGGTTGTGGCCGTGCGCGGTGAACTGGTCTTGAAGAGAGACGATGTGGGAGGCGACAAGCATGAGGCGTGATAGCAAGGATAACGGAGGCGCGGCGAAGATGGTAGGGGCGGGGGCGGCGCACGTGTGTGGTGTGGATACAGTGTGAAATGCGACACTGGAGGCATGGGAAAGAGGACTACGCGGAGGGTGCTGGTGTATCGGCTGGGAAGCCTGGGCGATATGCTGGTGGCGCTGCCGGCGCTGCACCTGGTGGCGAGAGCGTTTCCGGAGGCGGAGCGGCGGATGCTGACGAATGTGCCGGTGAGCTCGAAGGCGCCGGCGGCTGCGGCGATTTTGGAGGGGTCGGGGCTGGTGCAAGGGTATATGCGCTACGAGGTGGGGACGCGGAGTGTGGGGGAGCTGCTGGGGGTTTGGTGGTCGATCGTTCGCTGGAGGCCGCAAGTGCTGGTGTATTTGGCAGCGCCGCGCGGGGTGAAGGCGGCGCAGAGGGATGAGGCGTTCTTTCGGCTTTGTGGTGTGAGGCGGATCGTTGGGGTTCCACTGACGGAGGGGATGCAGCGGAACTATTATGGCGCGGCGACGGGCGGGAAAGATCATGCGATGGGCGATGGTCATTTGGAGCCGGAGGCGGGGCGACTGGCGCGGTGTATCGGGCAACTGGCCGCGGTGGGGGATATTGCCGATCCCGGAAGGCTGAATGATCCGGCTAGCTGGGATCTGCATTTGAGCGCGGAGGAGCGGGAGCGTGCGGCGCAGGCGATTGGTGGTGAGGCGCTGGCGGTGGAGTCCATTGCGGTGAGTGTTGGGACGAAGGTGCAGGCGAAGGATTGGGGCTCGGACAACTGGCGGGCGCTGCTGGGAAAGATGGCGGTGGAGTTTCCCGGGAGGGCGCTGCTGCTGTTGGGAGCGGAGGAGGAGAGTGAGGCGAGTGAGTTTGCGGCGGAGGGTTGGCGGGCGAATGGTGGTGGGATGGTGGTAAATCTTTGTGGGGCGCTGACGCCTCGGGAGAGTGCAGCGGCGATTGCGCGGGCGCGGCTGTTTGTCGGGCATGACAGCGGGCCGATGCACCTGGCGGCGGCGGTGGGGACGCCGGTGGTGGCGATCTTTGCGGCACGGAATATTCCGCGGCAGTGGTTTCCGTTTGGGAAGCAGCACCAGGTGGTGTATCACCGGGTGGAGTGCTGGGGGTGTGGGCTGGAGACGTGCATTGAGCAGCAGAAGAAGTGCTTGATGTCGATCGGGGTGGATGAGGTGATGGGGGTGGTGCGCTCACAGTTCTCAGTTCTTAGTGAAGGCAAAGCGATCGCTCACAACTGAGAACTGACATCTGAGAACTGAGAACTTGTGGTGCGATGATGGTTGGGGAAAGTTGAGACGACGATGCTGCCGGAGACACATGCGGTTCTGGGATTGTTGGAGGGCGGGTTTGGACACCTGAAGGTGTTGGTGGTTGGGGATTTAATGCTCGACCGCTACATCCTGGGTGAGGTGGATCGGATTTCTCCGGAGGCTCCGGTGCCGGTGCTGCGGCATGCGCAGCACTATGAGCGTGCGGGCGGTGCGGCGAATGTGGCGATGAACCTGGCGGGGCTCGGGTGCCAGGCGGTGCTCGCGGGATTCTGGGGTGAGGACAAGGATAAGGACGAGCTGGCCGCGCTGGTGGAGGCTGCGGGAATCGATACGGTGGGGGTGGTGACGACGAAGCTGCCGACGATCTCGAAGACGCGGATTGTGGGGCGGCAGCAGCAGTTGCTGCGGCTGGACATCGAAAGCAAAGACGCGCCGGGTGCGGAGGATCAGCAGCGGCTGCGGGAGCTTGCGGAGCAGCTGGTCAGCAAGGTGCACGCGGTGGTGTTGTCGGATTATGCGAAGGGTGCGGTGTCGGCGGAGTTGTGCGCGGCAGTGATTGCGGCGGCGAAGGTGGCGGGGATTCCCGTGCTGGCTGATCCGAAGACTCCAGACTTTGGTAAGTATGCGGGGGCGACGATGGTGTGTCCGAACCTGCAGGAGTTGGCGCTGGCGACCGGCGTGAGTTCGCATCTGCTCGCAGCGTTGCTGGAGGCTGGCGAAGCGCAGCGCGAGAAGTGTGGGCTGAAGTATCTGACGGTGACGATGAGCGAGAAGGGGATTCGCGTGCTGTGGGATGGCGGGTCGTATCATTCGCCGGCTCGGGCTCGCGAGGTGTTTGACGTGTCGGGCGCGGGCGATACGGTGATTGCTACGCTGGCCGCGGCACTGGCTGGTGGGTTGAAGATTGAGACAGCGGTGGAGCTGGCGAATTTGGCAGCGGGGATCGTTGTGGGCAAGATGGGCACGGTACCGATCGCGGGGCATGAGCTGGTGGCGGCGATGACGCCGTCGAGCGGAATTCGCGGCGACGAGAAGGTGTTGAATGGCGAGCGGCTGGCCAAGCGCGTGGCGGAGTGGAGAGCTGCGGGCGAGACGATCGTGTTCACGAACGGGTGTTTCGATCTGCTGCACGTGGGGCATGTGACGCTGCTGGAAGAGTGCCACCGATTTGGGACGAAGCTGGTGCTGGGATTGAATGCCGATGCGAGTGTGTGCCGGCTGAAGGGGCCGACGCGACCGGTGGTGGGAGAAAACGAACGCGCACGAGTGATGGCAGCGCTGGCGGCGGTGGATGCGGTGGTGGTGTTCGAGGAAGACACGCCGCTGGAGCTGATTCGGGCGGTGAGGCCAGACGTGCTGGTGAAGGGTGGGGATTATTCCATCGAGACGGTCGTGGGGCATGAAGAGGTGATTGCCGCCGGAGGACGCGTGGAGATTGTGCCGACGGTCGAGGGATTTTCTACGTCGAACATCGTGCGTAAGCTGAAGGCGAGCGAATAAGAGCGCGAAGTCAGTGTTCGGGCTCGTCGGTGAGGACGAGGGCTACTCCTGCCTGCTGCAGAGACTATTGCGCTCATTTGTAGGTGGGATGGTGAGGTGGTGAGCGGGCTGGGGCTCGAACCCAGGACCAACGCCTTAAAAGGGCGATGCTCTACCAACTGAGCTACCCGCTCGCTCCTTGATTAAGGTAGCACGAAGGGCAGTATTCGTTGCGGTGGCGGTGGAATTCGATTCGGACTTGCATGGCGCCGAGAAGACACGTATAAATCAACCACTAAATCTCTTACCTAGCGGGTCTCCATGAAAGTGGGAGGCGGGACACACAGAGCTGCCGCCATGCAGTCGAGAGTTGCAGTAGATCGCGGTCGCGCGGGCGGTCGACTGGCGATTCTGTTGGTGGGCGCGGTGGCGCTCGGGAGTGGTGTTCGAGCGCGGGCTGGAAACCTTTTTGGGTCGCAGCCGGTGCCGGATTGGGTGAAGACGGCGGCGCAACAGAAGCTACCGGAGTTCCACGGAAATCCCAAGGCGGTGGTGCTGCTCGAGGAGACGACGTATACGGTCGACCAGAAGGGGCAGGCGGTTGAGCATGTGCGCAGGGTGGTGAAGATTCTGCGGCCGCAGGGACGGGATTATGGGTACCCGTGGGTGTCGTACGACAAGGACTCGAAGGTACTTTCGCTGCATGTGTGGAGCATTGACGCGGCAGGTCACGAGTACACGATGAAGGACAACGAGATTGTGGATCTAGGAGCGCCCGGGGGGAGTGGGGAGTTGTACTCGGATGACAGGGCGAAGGCCGCGGATCCGCCGGGACGGGATCCGGGCGGCATCATCGCATATGAGTACGAGAAGCGCGAGCGGCCGTACCTGGCAGAGACGAATTGGGGCTTTCAGGACGATCTCCCGCGAATCCAACAAAGCTTCACACTGGCGCTACCTCCGGGCTACACGTACACAACGACGTGGGCTCGGCATGCGAAGGTGGATGGGATCGATCTGGAAAATCATTCCTATCGCTGGGAGATGAATAACGAGTCGGCGATTGACCTGGATCACGTACCGATGGCGCCGGGTGAGGGATCCCAGGCGGCGCGCATGACGGTGCACTATGCAGGGCCCGGATTGATGGAGCCGCAGGATGGCACGTGGCAGGGCATTGGCGAGTGGTATGAGGGATTGGAGCGCGGCCGAGTGGAGTCTGCGCCAGACATCGCGGCGAAGGCTGCAGAGTTGACGGCGGGTAAGACGGATTTCTTCGACAAGGCAGAGGCTATCGGAGAGTTCGTGCAGCAAAAGATCCGATACGTCGCGATCAAGATGGGAGTTGGCGGCTATCAGCCTCATGCGGCGGAGGATATCTATCGTGGACGGTATGGTGACTGCAAGGACAAGGCGACATTGCTGTCGGCGATGCTCTCGAGCGTAGGGATTCATAGCGCGTTGCTGATGGTGGATGTAGAGCGGGGCGTGATCGATCCGGATGCGCCTTCGATCTGGGGCGACCACATGATTGCGGCGATCGAAATTCCGAATGGGTATGAATCGGCGAAGCTGCACAGTGTGGTGACGGCGAAGACGGGCAGGCGGTATCTGATTTTTGATCCGACGTGGGATATGACACCGTTCGGGCAGCTGGAGGACAACCTGCAGGGCAGCTATGGCGTGCTGATGGAAGGCAAGGATAGCCAGATCATCGAGCTGCCGGTGATGGATCCGAAGCTGAACACGATCCGGCGCTCAGGGAAGTTTGAGCTGAGTGCGGATGGGACGCTGAAGGGATCGGTTACGGACCTGCGGTTCGGGGATCTGGCGGAGACGAGGCGGCAGGTGTTCTCAAGCGAGGGCGAAAAGAAGCAGACAGAGTATATGAACCGGGTAATCGCGCAGGATTTTACGGGGGCGTCGATGACTGGTTTGAAGGTGGAGAATGTGGATGCCCTCAACAAGGATTTGACGACCACGTTCGATTTGCAGGCGAGCCACTTCGCGAGTTTTACGGGGCCACTGCTGATGGTTCGGCCGCGAGTGCTGGGAAGTTATGGGCTGGACGTGGATCGTAAGCCCCGCCATGTGGAGATCGATCTGGAGCAGACGATGCAGGGCACCGATGAGTATGACATCGAGCTGCCACAGGGGTACGTGGTGGATGAACTGCCGGATCCGGTCAAGATCGACGTTGGATTTGCGAGCTATGTGAGCTCAACTGAGTTGCATGGGCGCGTATTGCACTATAGCCGGACCTACACCGTGAGACAGGTGACGGTGCCGGCGACAAAGTATGAAGCGGTACAGCAACTGGCGGCAGCTATTGCTGCGGATGAAGACAGTCAGGCAATTTTGAAGCGCGGAAACTAAAGGACACAGACTAAGAGGGAGTGAACGGCTGGCGATGACGACGAGAACGATCGGTGCATGGATATTGACGGCCGTGGCAGTGAGCGGCGTGGCGTGTGCGCAACAGGCGAGTTTCATGCCACCGACGCCGGAAGAGCTATCGATGACCTCGTTGCCGGGATACCCAGGAGCGGCAGCGGTGGTGCTGAATCGTGAAGAGAGTACCAAGGACGATCTTCACGGAGTGTTCCATTACGAACGCATCAAGATTCTGACCAAAGATGGGGAGAAGTATGCGAATGTGACGCTACCCTTTGTCACCGTCGCACAGAACGAATCGTCCCTCACTGGCGATGACAAGACGCTGGAAGACATTACAGGACGGACGATCCACGCGGATGGCACGATCATTCCTTTCACGGGCAAGCCCTATCTGAAAGTACTGGAGAAGGCCCAGGACGTGAAGGTGCAGGAGAGAGTGTTCACGCTGCCGGATGTTGAGGTGGGAAGCATTATTGAGTACCGCTATGCAACGCGGATCGCCGATAACATTTATGAGGCACCCCAATGGATCATCCAGGGAGACTTGTATGTGAAGCAGGCGCATTACATTTGGTACCCGACATCCAGGGAACTTGAAGATAGTCACGGCAGTATTACGACGATTACCTGGCTTCCGATACTTCCGGCGGATGCCAAAATCGAGCGTCGCGATGTCCCGCATTCCGAATTTACGCATGAACCAATTCAGGTCTTCGAGTTGACGATTAAGGATGTTCCGCCGGAGGTGAAAGAGGCCTATATGCCTCCTATCGCGAGTTTCAGCTACCGGGTTCTGTTCAACTTCACGGCGGAACATACGGCAGCAGAGTGGTGGAAGGATGAAGGCAAGGACTGGTCGAAGGGAATGGACTCCTTCGCAGATCCGAACTCGGATCTGAAGAAGAAGACGGCGGACATTACCGTTGGAGCTACGAGCGATGATCAGAAGCTGCAAAAGATTTATGCGGCGGTGATGCAGCTGGAAAATACGCGTTACACCCGAGCTCACGATAAGCAAGAAGATAAAGCCGAGGGCGGCCATCAGATAAAGAACGCAGCCGACGTGCTGAACCACAAACGAGGCAGCGAGACACAGATCACCCAGCTGTTTGTGGGAATGGCGAGGGCGGCGGGTATGAAGGCTTACCTAATGCTGGTGCCGGATAGAAGCGAGGAGCTCTTTCTTCAGGGCTGGCTGAGCTTTCGACAGTTCGACGACGTGATTGCGATTGTCAATGTGGACGGCACAGAGAAGTACTTCGATCCGGGATGCAGATACTGTGCCTATGGTCACCTTGCGTGGGAGCATACCTTGGTGCAGGGTTTGCGACAGTTCGATAAGGGCACTGAATTTGGCGGAACTTCCAGCGACGACTACAAATTCAACGAACTGACACGGGTGGCGAACTTGAAGATGGATGAGGCCGGCCAGATTACGGGCACGATCGATCTGGCCTTTATGGGAGCGAACGCAGTGGAGTGGCGGCATAGGGCATTGAGCGGGGACGAGGAGAGTCTGAACCACGCGCTGCGGACGCATCTGGAAGACATGGTGCCGAGGTCGCTGCAGGTAAAGGTCGACAAGATAGAAAATGTTGCGGATTATGAGCAGCCGTTGAAGGTGAGCTACGATGTGACTGGAACGCTGGGAACGCGTACGGGAAAACGCGTCCTTGTGCCCTCGGATATCTTCCTGAGTGGCGAGTCGGCGCCCTTCGCCGATGTAAAGCGGCAGCAGTCTGTCTATTTCCACTATCCCCGGTATGTGCAGGATGCACAGCGAATTAATTTGCCGGCGACGATGAGTGTGGAAGCGCTGCCCGACACGGCGAGGTTCGATCTTCCGAAGCAGGAGGCTTACACCCTTGCGATTACCGGCGATGCAAAAGGTTTTACTACGCGACGGAACTACATTCAGGGTGAGTTGCTGGTCATGCCGAAGGACTATGACAGCCTGCGCAAGTTTTATACCCAGTTCGAGAGTAAAGACCAGGAGAGCGTGGTGCTTAAGACCGCGCCGGCGGTTGCTGCGTCGGGCGGAAACTGACCGCGGGCAGGAGGGTCACGGGCGCGCAGCTACGAGGCTGCACACCTTGATGACGCCATTGTTATAAGGGCATTCGTGCGCGGTTGGAGCTGCGGCGTGAAGAACCATCCAGGTAACGCCGAGGGGGAGTAGACGCGCATCGCGGACGGCGTCGGTTTCGGTGGAGAGGTTGGTTTGGGCGTCCGCTCCCTGTAGCCATTGCGTGGCGAGGGAGGGTGTGATGGCCGCTTCGCCGCCGTCCTTGGAGAAGTCAGGGACGGCGCTGCGGAGAGCGATGGGGCGGAAGGTTTGCGCGTCTTCGCCGTCCTCGTTGACGTACTTGGTGTCGAGGGCGAAGAGTGCGTCGGGTGGGGTATTGTCGCGAGCCCAGAGAAAGGCCTGAACCCAGGGGTTGGGATTCTGCTGCGCGAGCCAGGGGAACTCGAGGTGCTCGGACGTGGGGAAGGTCTGGCGCTGCACGTAGAACATGGTGCCGGCGAGGGCCAGGATGAGGATCGCGGGTAGGACTGCGAGTGCAGTGCGGCCGACTTGCGATTGCAGGCGGCGGCGGGTTTCGAGCGCGATCTCGGTGAGGGTTGCGCCGAGGAGTAGGGTCATGATCGCGTAGATGAGAAGGAAGACGCGCAGAGGCTGCATGCGGGCCACGAGGTGGGAACGACTGCCTTCGTGCGCGAAGAGAAGGGCGACGAGGGTTGCGATGCATCCGATGGCGATGCAGGCGCGGCAGAGAGCGGCAGCGGCGGCGTTGAGTGGGTCGGATTGCTTGCGATAGCGGGTGAGCAGCGCGGCGAGAACGGCTAGCGGACCGACGAGTCCGAGGAGCTCAAACCATTGCCATTGGGAGAGGAACCAGTAATAACGGGATTTCTCCGCGGCGATGATGGTGGGGGTTTCGGTGGGGGCGATGGTTTGAAGAATCGTCGCGAGCGTGAGTGCGGAGAGCGCGAGGATTGCGTAGGCGATGTAACGCCGGCGCAGGTGGGAGAGGCGCAGGACGAGGACGAAGGCGAAGGCGTACGCGGCCATCAGAGGGTGGAAGGCTGCTGCGAGGATGAGGCAGAGGGTAGACCAGACGAGTGGGTGGAAGCTGGGACGGTCCTCAAGGGCGAAGGCAACGGCCAGCAGGGAGAGCGGTGTGGAGAGGCTGCGCGCGGTGACGTATGGGTCCATCAGTAGTAACGAGGTGCCTGCGATGGGGAGGGTCCAGAAGGCAGCGAGAAGGCAGAGGCCGGCGAAGCGCGCGGGTTCGCTGGAGATGGCGTGTCGCAAGATGCGATGAGCAGCGTAGAAGGTAAGCCAAAGGCTGAAGAGATCGGTGAGCAGCAAAACCCAGGCTAGTGAGAAGTGGGTCAGGTGGACTAGGAAGGCGAGGACGGGGGCGAAGACGGAGAAGTGTAGGTGCTCACTGACGAAGACGGTGTAGTGAGGGAACAGGGTTGGGTTGAGAGTTAGTTGTACGCCTGCTACGTAGAGGCCACCGTCTTCGGCCAACGGGTGATAGCCGTTGAGGAGAAGTGTGAGGACGGCTAATGCGACCACGGCAAGGTGAATGGACCAGGGCGGAAGAAGCCTGGGGGACAAGTTGGGGTCTGGCCGCGTCGAGGAAATCATTTTGTTCTGAGGTTGACGATACAACCAAATGCGAAGCGACGATCGAGGGAGCGAGTTTGTGTTCGCGCCTCGCGAGTTGCGGCTAGAATAAGAGGTGTGTTGTCCAGCCACAAACCCTCCCTACTCGAAGCCGAGACGCCGCCCGATCCCAGCGCACATGGCCCTTTTGCTGCGCTTCGGCGGGTTTTGCCGTCGGGCGAGGTCATTCGATTCCTGCTCGTCGGCGGATCCAATACGCTGATCTCACTGGGGCTTTATTCGGGATTTGTGATCCTGTTCGGGTATCTGCTCCCGCACCACGGGAAACCGCTGATCGCGGATATTGCGCAAATCGTGTCGAAGCCCCTGGCGATCACGGTCGCGTTTCTCTGCTACAAGCATTTTGTGTTTCGCACAAAAGGCAACTATTTAAAAGAATGGTTGAAGTGTTTCGCCGTGTATGGAATCAGTACGCCAGCGGAGTTGATCATTCTGCCGTTGGCGACCAAGGCGTTTCTGGTGCCTGCGTTGACGCATCCCTACGCTCCGTTTCTGGCGGGGATTGTGAACTCGGTAATCATTGCGTGCTACAGCTACTTTGCGCATAAGAAGTTCTCGTTCAAGCGCTAGCGCTTTGGGTGTGCAGTTTCTGCGTTGCGATGCTTGGACGTTTAGCTAAAGGTTCAGAAAGACAATCATGTATAGAACATTGCAATTGCAGTTGCAGGCACGGATCGAGGCGCTGTTGATGGAGCGCTACGAGATTTCGCTGGCGAATCTTGCGGTCGAGTTGCCGCCGAAGATTGAGTTTGGAGAGATGGCGCTTCCGGTTGCTTTCGAGTTGGCGAAGCGGCTGAAGAAGGCTCCGCGTGCGATTGCACAGGAGTTGCAGGCGGAGTTGGCCGCAACTCCCGGTGTGGCTGCGGTGGAGATTGCCGGCGCGGGTTATTTGAATGTGAAGCTGGATCGCGCGGCGATGGTGAAGCGCATGGCGGCGGATGAACATGCGGCGGTGGGCGGCGGTGGGTTTCGGCTGGTCGAGCATACGAGTATCAATCCCAACAAGGCTGCGCATGTAGGGCATCTGCGGAACGCGATCCTGGGCGACAGCTTTGCGCGGATGCTGAAGAAGGATGAGTACAAGGCTGGTTGGGATACCGGCGTGCAGAACTACATCGACAACACTGGCGTGCAGGTGGCCGATATTGTGGTGGCGATGACGGAGTTGCAGGGTATGTCGTTGGCGGATGTGCGCGCGTGGATGGCGGAGTTGCAGGCCGCGGGCAAGCGGTTGGATTATGCATGCTGGGATCTGTATGCGGAGGTTTCGCAGTGGTATGAGGCGGATGCGCCGCGCGTGGGGGAGCGTCGGCAGCTGCGGTTGGATACACTGCATGCGATTGAGGCTGGTGGAAATGAGAAGGCAGAGATCGCGGAGCTGATCGCTACTGGTGTGCTGCGGCGGCATTTGGAGACGATGGAGCGGTTGGGGATTGAGTATGACTTTCTGCCGCGCGAGAGCGAGATTCTGCACTTACACTTCTGGGAGACTGCGCGCGCGCTGATGGTGGAGCGCGGTGTGCTGTATCTCGAGACGGAAGGGAAGAACAAGGGTTGCTGGGTGATGCGGCGGGCGATCTCGGCGGCTGCTGGTGTTGAGTTGTCGGAGAGTGGACCAGACGAGGACGCGAAGATTATTGTGCGGTCGAATGGGACCGTGACGTATGTGGGGAAGGACATTGCGTATCACCTTTGGAAGTATGGGCTGCTGGGGAAAGATTTTGGGTATGCGAAATTTCGCGAGTATGCGACACATACTTGCTGGATTTCGACTACGCATGGTGAAGATCCTCATCCGAGCTTCGGGCATGCGGACGCGATTTATAACGTGATCGATTCGCGACAGGATGATCCTCAGACGCAGGTGAAGGAGTCGTTGCGGGCGCTGAGTTATGTCGATGAGAGCGATCGGTACACGCATTTGAACTATGCGTTTGTGGGGCTGACTGCGCGGACTGCGGAAGATCTTGGCTATGTGCTGAGCGATGAAGATAAGGCTAAGAATTTTATTGAGGTGAGCGGACGCAAGGGCTTCGGCGTGAAGGCCGATGATTTGATCGATCGCATGATTGCGGCTGCGCGAAAGGAAGTGGAAGCGCGGCATCCGGAGTTGGAGGAAGCCGAGCGTGCGCAGATTGCTGAGGCGATTGGTGTGGGCGCGCTGCGGTTTTTCCTGCTGCGGTTTACGCGCAATACGGTGATCGCGTTCGACTACCAGGATGCGCTGGCGTTCGATGGAGAGACGGGGCCGTATGCGCAGTATGCTGCTGTGCGGGCGGCGAATATTTTTCGTAAGGCTGGTGTGAGCGAAGAAGCCGCGATGGCGGCTGTCGCTGATTTGGATTTGGCAGAGATGCTCGTCGGTGATGAGGGGACGAGTGTGTGGGAGGTTTGGCTGACGGCGTCGCGGCTGTCGCTGGTGCTGGAGCAGGCGATCGCGGCGGCGGAGCCGGCTATGCTGGCGCGGTATGCGTTTGCGCTGGCACAGCAGTTCAATAACTTTTATCACCGGCATCACATTTTGACTGAGACCGATGAGGCTCGGAAGATGCTGCTACTGGCGACCGCGGCGGTGGCTCGGCGGGAGTTGGTTCGGGTGCTGGGGTGGTTGGGGATTGTGGTGCCCAGCGCGATGTAGGGTGGGGGCCCCCCTCCCCCCAGACCCTCCTGTACTACTTTTTGGCTAAAGGCTTCAGCGGCTTGATGTTAGGGAGTAAAGTCTGCGCCACGCTTCTGCCCGCAAAGTGTTGAGAGGCTTGGGGATAAAGGGCCAAGGTCTCGGCCTGCGGGACTTTTCGCGCAAAGTACTCAGGGGGTTGGGGTTAGTTGCCAAAGTATCTGAATGGGCTAGAGAGAGGCTGTAAGTGGTGCATTCAGGGAGCTTGAGGGCGAGGGTAGACCACGGTAGATGCGCCGGGGTGCGCGCGTTGGTTTGCGCTCGGGGTGGTGGAAGTAACAGAAGGGTTCGTTGCGGAGGGCGGGAGAGCCGCAGCGGTGGTGGTCGGGGAAGAGATGGTGGCAGGTGGGTGCTGGGATGGTTGTCATGGGTGGGGGCTCCCCCCGGATACTTTTTGGGCGCACGGTGTTGAGGGGAATCGGTCGGATTTGGCCGTTTCCGCGTTAAATGCGAAAGCCCGGGTCCTGCGCGGACGGCGAAGGGCTTCGCGTGGCTGTCCTTGCGAGGGTGCTGGGCTGTGAGTGGATTTGGGTCTACTTCTATTGTAGCGAGTTGGATAGGGTAACTATGCCAAGTTTTTGAAGATTTAATCGCCAGTGTTTATGCGGGGTTTGGCGGTTTTAGGGGTCGGAGGGGGCTTGACACGTTTTGGCGGCGAGTTGATTTGTGGCGAGGTGGAGGAATGCAATTTAGTCGCTACGCCTGCGGCTTCACTCCGGCCTGCGGCAGCGAGGAAGGGCCTTCGGCCCAGCGTTATGAGACCCAAGGCTGAAGCCTTGGGGTACCTAGAAGCTCACTGCGGGGCTGCCCTCCCATGCGAGCCTTGAGGCCGTCGTGAAGATGAGTTTGGACAGGGGCGGGAGCGGTCGCGCTGGCGCGCGATGCCCACTTTAGTGACGATGGGACCGTCGCGAAGATAGGGCACCCGGGTCCGGCGCGGTCATGAGAAAGCGGAGGGGCATGTCGACTGCCTTGCTAATGCCTATGCGGGGGGTGGCGGTGATGGAGGTGGGGCGAAAGCCGTCGTCGAGGACGCGCAGGGGCGATTTGGCGCGGGTGACGTCGAGGCCATTTTCGGCGAGGGTGATTCCTAATGCCTCGCAGAGACGGCCGGGGCCGGAGCAGAGGAGCTTTGGTTTTACGGGAGAGGCGAGTCCGCGAAGGCGGGCCATCGTGTCGAGGCCTGCGACGGGTTGAAGGGCGCGGATGAGCACGCCGCCGGGTTCGCCTTCCGGTTGGCATGAGAAGTTCAGACAGTAGTGCATTCCGTAGATGAAATAGACGTAGGAGAAACCGGGCGGCCCGAAGAGGACTGCGTTGCGCGCTGTCTTGCCGATGAAGGAGTGGGAGGCGGGATCGGAGAGGCCGAGGTAGGCTTCGATTTCCGTGATGCGTCCGGTGAGGCGCTCGCCGTTGAGATTGCGGGTGATGAGCTTGCCTAGCAGGTTGCGTGCGACGATGTCGGGTGAATCGAGATAGAAGCTACGCGGAAGGAGGGTGGGCATAGGCAGGGAATAAGGGCGAATTCATTTCGACTTCAGGAGTTTTTGCAAGACTACGGCTTCGTTGTGCTGCTGGTCGCGGGCGCCGTAGATTAATGTTGCCGGTCCCTTGGCGGCTGCTTCTTTCAGGAGCGAGAGGGGCTCAGGGTTGTGCTTGAGTTCCTCGCGATAGCGCGTCTGGAATTCTGTCCATCGAGCGGGATCGTGGGCAAACCACTTGCGCAGGTCGGTGCTGGGGGCGACATCCTTTAGCCAGAGATCGACCTTGGCTTTCTCCTTCGTAAGGCCTCGCGGCCAAAGGCGGTCGACGAGGATGCGCGTTCCGTCGTTGGGGGTGGGCTCTTCGTAAACGCGTTTGATTTGAATATTCATGGTGAGCTCAATGACTCTTTGAGTGCTCGGCGAAGGAAGACGGATCAGATTATTTTAGGGAAGCGGCGAGGGTGGGAAGGACTTCGGTGGCGGGGCCGAGGAGGATTTCGTCGAAGGCTTCGGCGTTTAGCGGGGCTTCAGGGCCGGCGTAGATTGTGCGGATGCCGCGCTGGTTGGCGATGTGGACGAGGCCCGCGGCGGGGTAGACAGAGCCGGAGGTTCCGACGACGAGGAGGGCGGTGGCGCGAGCTAGTTCGGCATAAATTTCTTCCAAGGCGAGGGGGATTTCGCCGAACCAGACGATGTGCGGGCGGACGGGGTGGCCGCAGACTTTGCAGGTGGGGAGGGTGGTTTCGTAGGTGGCTGCGTCGGGGAAGGGGGCGTTGCAGCGGGTGCAGCGGGATTGGAAAAGGCTGCCGTGCATGTGGTGGATGTGGTGCGAGCCGGCGCGCTCGTGGAGGTCGTCGACGTTCTGGGTGCAGAGGTAGAAGCGGCCGGGCATCTGGCGTTCGAGTTCGGCGAGGGCGAGGTGGCCGGCGTTGGGCTGGGCGGCGAGGGCGTCGCGGCGGCGCATGGAGTAGAAGCGCCACACGAGGGTTGGGTCGGCGTGCCAGGCTTCGGGCGTGGCGACGTCTTCTACGCGATGGCCGTTCCAGAGGCCTCCGGATCCGCGGAAGGTGGCGAGGCCGCTTTCGGCGGAGATGCCCGCGCCGGTGAGGACGAAGAGGCGGTCAGTGGCTGAGAAGGGCATGAGCTAGTTTAGGCGGATTCCAATCGGCATGAGAATCCGCACCGCGTCCGGTACCAGTGTGACGGTCATTGGGGTGGTGCCGAGCCATTCTCCGTCCGCCTGCACTTGCACGCGTGCGGTCTTGCCAGCGCCGCAATGATAGGTGTCTACGTGGACTGTTTGAACAAAGCGGTTCCAGCGGTGCAGATGTGCCCAGCTCAGGGCGAACCATGCGGGTAGCGAGATGCGAGCTGGGTCCGCAGCGATGGACAGGGTGAAGTGTGGATGCTCGATGGAGGCGCCGCGAATTAGTGGGCTGAAAAGGCCGCCGAGATCTCCTACGCGGACCGACATGGCGCTGACGGCTTGCTGTGTGGTTGGGGCGCCGGCAAGCGTGTGGGTAATGGTGAAAGACGAGAAGTGATGCGTGGAGAAGAGGAGTGCTGCGCGCAGGTAGTACATCAATCGGCCGAGGCTGTGTTTGCCGCTTGCCAGCATCTTGTATACGAGAGTGCCGTCGGGGCCTGCGCCTGCCATGACGATGAAGTATCGCGAAGCTTCGCTGGTCGGCGTTTCGAAAGTAACTTTGCCGAGCGGGATTGTTTGGGGCTGATAGTCGAGCTGCTGCAGGGCTGCTCGGATTGGGTCGAGTGGAAGGCGCAGATGTCTTGCAAGTGCGTTTGCGCTGCCTAGAGGGATGATGCCTAGCGTGGCGTCGGGATGAAAGATCAGCCCCTGAAGAACTTCGTGGATGGTGCCGTCGCCACCACAGGCGAAGATCGTATCGATTCCCTGAAGGCATGCTTCGGAGGCCTGGCGGGCAGCGGTGCCGGGGGCTTCGGTGGGTTGGGTCGAGACGTCGATGCCGCGGGTGCGAAGAGCTTGGGCGATTTGTTCGATGGTGCGCAGGCGTTTGGTGCGGCGGCGTCCTGATGCGGGATTGAAGAGCAGGAGGACTCGGCGCATGGTGGGTTAGCTGGCGTAGGAGCGGATCCATTCGGTGATGGTGCGGATGGCTACGCCGCTGGGGCCTTTGGATTGCCAGGGCTTGGCGTCGTCTAGCCAGGTTACGGCGGCTATGTCGAGATGGATCCAGGGAGTGTCGCCTACGAATTCTTTTAGGAACATGGCGGCGGTGGTCGCTCCGCCGTAGCGGCTGCCGGTGCTGTTGAGGATGTCGGCGATTTGGGATTTGATTTGGTCGCGGTAGTCGTCGGTGCAAGGCATCTGCCAGAACTTTTCGCCTGCGTTCCAGGCAGCGGAGAAAAACTTACCCGTGGTCTCGTCGTTGTTGCTGAAGAGTCCGGCGTTGATTTGGCCTAGCGCGGTACCGATGGCGCCGGTGAGGGTGGCGGCGTTGATGAGGTGGGTGGCGCCGAGGGTTTGGGCGTAGTGGAGGCCGTCGGCGAGGACGAGGCGGCCTTCGGCGTCGGTGTTCATGATTTCGATGGTCTTGCCGGACATAGCGGTGACGACGTCGCCGGGTTTGAAGGCGTGGCCGTCGGGCATGTTCTCGCAGGAGCAGATTACGCAGAGGACACGGACGTTGGGCTTGAGCTGGGCGATGGCTCGCATGGAGGCGATCATCGAGGCGGCGCCGGCCATGTCGTATTTCATCTTGTCCATGTCGGCGGCGGGCTTGATGGAGATGCCGCCGGTGTCGAAGGTGATGCCCTTGCCGACTAGGCCGATGACGGGCGCGTTGGCGGGTGGTGGGGTTGGGGGTTCGTAGCGAAGGACTATGAGGGCGGGGGGTTGCGGGGAGCCTTGGGTTACGGACGCGAAGGCTCCCATTTTTAGCTCGAGGATTTTCTCGATGGAGTGGACTTCGCAGGCGAGGTTGAATTCGGCGGCCATGGCGGCGGTGCGCTTGCCTAGCTCGGTGGGGGTGAGGATGTTGCCGGGCTCGTTGATGAGGGTGCGGGCGAAGTTCTGGGATTCGGCTACGATGACGCCTTCGTTGAAGGCGGTTTGGAGGGCGTCGGTGATGGGGGTGGGGGTTAGGACGGTAAGGCTTTCGATGCTTAGGTCTTTGCGGTCGGCGCGGTAGAAGTCGATGTCGAAATCGGCGAGGATGGCGCCTTCGGCTATGGCGCGGATGCACGGACCGGGTGGGAGGAGTGGGTGTTCGGGGAGGGTGAGGGCGAGGGTTCGGAGAGTGCGGGGGCGAGCGAAGCGGATGGCTACGCCGGCGGCCTTGCGGAGCTCGTGGGGGGTGAGTTTGTCGGCCTTACCGAGGCCGATGAGGAGGAGGCGCTGGGCCTTGAGGCCGGTGGGGGCTGGGAGGAGGAAGGTCTCGCCGAGGGTGGCTTTGAAGTCGCCGGAGGTTAGCCAGGGGGTCGCGGCGGTTTGGATTGCGGCGTTGGTGGTGAGGAGGGTGGGGGCGGCGGGGGAGTCTTTGATTCCGGGTGCGGGGCTTGCGGTGTCGGTGACGAAGACTACGAGGAGTGGGGTGGCGACGTCGGCGGGGGACTGGTGAAGCAGAGTGGTGGTCACACTGTCTATGGTAACGCTGTCCGATGCGGACAGCGGGTCCTGCACGGACCGCGTGGCTTCGCGTGGCGGCACTTCGTGTGGGCAGCAGGAGGAAAGCAATTTGGTCGTTTCGCCTGCGGCTTCACTCCGGCCTGCGGCAACGAGGAAAGGAGCTTCGGTCTGGCGTTATGAGACCCAAGGCTAAAGCCTTGGGGTACCTAGAGGCCGCTGCAGACCCTAATCATGACGATGGGGCTGTCATGAATGGGCACCCGGCCGGGCAGCTAACAAAAAGCGAGGGTTCTTCATTTAGCTTCTCGTGAGTACCACGTGGGTCGCGTGTTCCGTCGCCTCGTGCTCTGTTACGGAGAATCCCATAGCCGGCAGATCAAGACCGGTGAGGAGTGCCTCCCCTTGACCGAGCAGAACCGGTGCAACTGCCAGGTGGACGGAATCAACGAACCCTGCCTGCAGATACTGCCGCACAGTGGAGACACCGCCTCCGATCTTGACGTCCTTGTCGCCCGCTGTTTGTTTCGCGAGCCTCAGTGCCTCTTCGATCCCGCTGGTGACGAAGTAAAAGGTCGTTCCACCTTCCATCACGAGGGGCTCGCGCGGGTAGTGGGTCAGAACGAAGGTGGGCGCATGGTATGGCGGATTGGGCCCCCACCATCCTTTCCACGAGTCGTCCGGCCATGGGCCACGCACCGGACCGAACATGTTGCGACCAAGGATGAACGCGCCAAAGTTTTCCATCGACCGCCGTCCATACGTATCGTCCAGGCCGGTCGATCCGCCTTCCTTCCCGACCATGGTGCAGAATGTTTTGGTAGGGAAGAACCACTGGAAGATTTCCGGACCTCGCTTACCCAGCGGATACTCCAGGCTCTGCTCGATGCCTGCTCCAAAACCGTCCAGTGAAATACCAAACCCCGCGACACGAACCTTTGACATGGATGCTCCTTGCTAACGATGAATGTGCGTCAGGCCTGGTTGAGTCGGCGTGATCAGGCGGGGACGTAGGTTAGGCGGACTGCGTCTTCTCCGATGGGCTCGTGGTTGACAAGGCGGAGCGGAGGGCGAGGGCCGGCGAAGTAGGGTTTGCCGCCGCCAAGGATGTAGGGGCGGAAGTACAGGCGGTACTCGTCGATGAGACCTGCGGCGGAGAGGACGTTGGCAATCTCGGGGCCGGCGACGTCGATGTCTCCCTTTCGTTCGGCCTTGAGGCTTCGGGCAAAGTCGATTACATCACCTTGGATAAGGGTGGCGTTCGGGCCAACGAACTTCAGGGAACGGGAGGCGACCCACTTTGGCTTGGGACGCCAAGCGGCGGCGAATTCATGCTCATGGTCGTCCCAATCCGGCTTGTCTTCATCCCAGTAACGCATGACCTCATAGATGCGTCTGCCGTAGAGCATGCCGTCCAGGCTGCGGACGTTGTCGACGAAATGGCGGAAGCTGGTTGGGCCCGGTGGCGGCATTTCGGCGGCTGCCTGCGCGGATAAGACTCCTTCCGAACTGGGGCCGCCGGAAGGTCCGGCGACATAGCCATCGAGAGATTGCATCATGCCGAAGATGAGCCTGGCCATACTGCCTCCTGATTTCTACTTGCAGCGTGCAAGTTGTTTGAACATAGCCCAGACCCGGGACTTACTGCAATCTGTGATGAGGCGGGAGGCCAAGGCGCAAATAGACCGTAGAGCTTGCTAGGACTTGTATAGGGAGTAGGCGGTCAACCGGGTTGGCTACCCCACTCATGACTATGGTGGCGTCATGAATTGGGCACCCAACTTTACGCCGTGGCGAGAGCGGGGGCGTGGGGGAGGGTGATGGAGAAGGTGGTGCCGTGTTTGGGGCCGTGGGTTCTAGAGCGGACGCGGATGGTGCCACCGTTTTTGTCGACGAGCTGCTTGCAGACCCAGAGGCCGAGGCCGGTGCCGACCGTGCCCTTGGTGGTGAAGAAGGGGTCGAACATTTGCTTGGCGGTGGCGGTGGTGATGCCATGACCGCAGTCGGAGACGGAGACGCGGATGCGGCTTTTGCCGCTGGCAGGGTCGAGGGATGCGGAGGTGCGGATGATGATGCGGCAGTCGTGACCGACGGCGTCGAGCGAGTTGGCGAGGAGGTTGGCGAGGATCTGGCGAAGCTCGCCGGCGATGCCGAGGATGTTGAGCGGGTTGTCGCATTGCTGTTCGACGGTGGCGCCGTTGGCCTGGATTTTGGATTTGAGGAGGTCGACGACTGACTCGACAAGATCGCAGGCGGAGTTGCTGGTGGCGGCGGAGAACTCGCGATAGAAGCCGAGGGTCTGGCGGGTGATGTGGGCGATGCGCATGAGTTCGCCGTCGGCGATGTCGAGGTAGAGGCGCGCCTGGTCGGGGAGGTCGGGTGTTGAGCGGACGAGGTAGAGGGTGTTCATCATGGCCTCGAGCGGGTTGTTGATCTCGTGGGCGATGCTGGCGGCCATGCGGCCGGCGCTGGCTAACATCTCGCTGCGCAGGAGGGCTTCTTCGGCTTGCTTGCGGGCAGAGTTGTCGGTGCCGATGAGGAGGTAGCCGATGATGATGTCCTGGGCGTCGCGGAGTGCGGTTACGGAGACGACGGCGGGGAAGCGGCTGGCATCCTTGCGGCAATAGGTGAGCTCGTAGATGTCCTCGATGCCGCGGGAGGCTTTGAAGACGAGGGCTTCGAAGCCGGGGGTGATGTTGGTTCCGAATTCGATGCTGAGGGCGGCGGCACGGGCGATGAGCTCGAACCTGTCGGAGAGGTCGGCGGGTGTGACTCTGTTGATGACTTCGGCGGCGGTGTAGCCGAGCATGCGTTCGGCGCCGACGTTGAAGATCTGGATGACGCCGTGGGCGTCGGTGGCGATGCTAGAAAAGTTGGCGCTGTTGAGGATGGCGCGCTGCAGGGCGCCGGCTTTCAGGAGGATTTTGTCCGTCCGAATGCGCTCGTTGATTTCTACTGACAAATTTTGCTCGGAGTCTCGCGTCTGCGGTTGGATCTGTAGTTCCGGCACGTGCGGTTCCTCGAACACACCTAAGTGATTGTCTGCTTTGGTGAAGAAAGTGGATGTGCCGTATTGCTCACATGGCTGGTGGGTCGGGTGGGCAGGGCGGAGCCAAATAATTCTGACTTGACAATAAGTTATTACTTATATAAGTTGATGCTTATGAATTTTGCTCTCAATCTTGACGGTGCTTTTTCCGCGCTTGCTGATCCGACCCGGCGAGCGATTCTTGCACGGCTTGCGAAAGGGGAAGCAACGGTGTCGGAGCTGGCGGATCCGTTCGACATGACGCAGCCGGCGATCTCTCAGCACCTGAAGGTGTTGGAAGAGGCGGGGCTGATTTCGCAGCGGGCGGAGGGTACGAAGCGGCCGCGCCGGCTGGAGAGGGCGGGGATTGAGGCGATGGACGAGTGGCTTGCAATGCTGCGGAAGGGTCTGGAGAAGAGCTATGAGCGGCTGGATGACGTTCTTGCCGCGATGGAGAAACCTAAAAAGGAGAAGAGACGATGAGCAAATCGACGCTGAACAAAATGACGCTGGAGACGGAAGGTGAGACTCACGTAATCGTAACGAGGCGGTTCGCCGCTTCTCCTGAAGCGGTGTATCGGGCGCACACGGATCCGAAGTTGATCCAGCAATGGCTGCTGGGGCCGGAGGGATGGGTGATGCCGGTCTGCATCTACGAGGGGAGGCCCGGTGGGAAGATTCGCTACGAGTGGACGAAGGTTGATGGGAGTAAGGGGTTTTTCATTACGGGCGAGATCCTGGAGATGGGGCCGGAACACCGGATTGTTCACGTGGAGCGAATGCACATACCGGATCCGACTCCTGACAATCAGGTTGAGACGCGGTTCGATAAAGACGGTGCGGGAACGTTGATGACGATGCGGATGACGCTGCCCGATGTGCAGACGCGTGCGATGATGTTGGCTTCCGGGATGGAGCGGGGAATGGAAGCGAGCTACGTGCGGCTGGAGGGGATGATCTGAGCGGTGAGGGCAGGGCGCACGTGGGCGGTTTGATCCAGGGCGATGGCCTGTGCCGGCTTAGGTCGAGCCGTGGGTCCTGGCGGTGGCATGCGGGCGAGGAAGTTTTGGCTTGACTTCATTGAGGCTGTGAAGGATTGTGGTGGAAAGTCATTTAGGGAGAGCTGGTTATGGCGAGTTCCGGACTACCGATGGAACAGATCAAGGCGTCGATGCGCGCGACCTGGATGGCGGGAGATTTCGGGGTGGTCGCAAAGACCGTTTCAGGGGCAGCCGAAACGTTTGTGGAGCGGTTGCCGATTGTGCCAGGGATGCGGGTGCTGGATGTCGCGTGTGGAACGGGGAATGCGGCGTTGCCGCTGTCGCGAATGGGGGCGGTGGTGACGGGCGTGGACATTGCGACCAATCTCCTTGTGCAGGGGCGCGAGCGTGCGGCTGCGGAGGGATTGGCCGTGAAGTTCGATGAGGGGGATGCAGAGCAGTTGCCGTATGCCGATGGTTCGTTTGACGCGGTGGTGACGATGTTCGGGGCGATGTTTGCGCCGCGGCCGGAGGTGGTGGCTTCGGAGTTGGCAAGGGTATTGAAGCCGGGTGGATTGCTGGCGATGGCGAATTGGAATCCGGCGAGTTTTACGGGCAAGATGTTCAAGGTGGGAAGCATGCACGCGCCTCCGCCGCCGGGGCTGGTGGCGCCCGTGTTGTGGGGTGATGAGGTGACCGTGCGTGAGCGGCTCGGGGAGAAGTTCGATGCGATTCGGACGGAGCTGATTCCGGTTGATTTTGATATGCCGGTGAATGCTGCGGGGGCGGTGGCATTCTTCCGCAAGTATTTTGGGCCGACGCAGATGGCGTTTGGGCGGCTGGATGAGGCGGGGCAGGCGAAGTTCGCTGAGGCGCTGGAATTGTGGACGGGAGCGAATGTGGCGGAGAATCCGGAAGAGCGGACGCTGGTGAAGAATGAGTATCTAGAAGTTGTGGCGCGGCGGCGCTAGGGAGCGACTATGGATCTGAATGACTCGATCTTTCCGTTACAAGCTGGCTTTGCGCGTGCGTTTGCCGAGGAATGGATTGCGGCGTGGAACAGCCACGATCTGGAACTCATCCTGACGCACTACGAAGAGGATGTGGAACTGCGCTCGCCGGTCGCGGTGAAGCTGCTGCAGGGAGATGGAAGGGTGCGCGGCAAGGCTGCGCTGCGGGAGTACTTCGAGCTGGGCCTGAAGGCGTATCCGCATCTGCGATTTGAGCTGGTGGAGACGCTTTGGGGGATAGAGACGATCGTGATCTCGTATGTGAATAATGTTCGCGGCAGCAAGACCGCGGAGGTGATGTTGATAAGCGAGGCGGGAAAGATCCGCGGGGTGTGGGCGAACTACGACCAGTAAGGCCAGGGGCGACCGAGTAGGCCAGCGGCGGCGTCAGGGATTGCAGGCCTGGGCGAACTTGGCTGGGATGAGGGGTTGGGCGGGTTGGCCTTCGAACTGGATGGGGTAGGCCAGGAGTTCAGGGAGTGCGGAGCACTTGCTGGCCATGAACTCCCAGCAGACGGCGTCGGTGCCCTGGATGAGACAACTTACCGTCCCGTAGAAGGCGGTGCCATACTTTTCAGACCTTACTGAACCGGAGAGGACGGCAGCGGAATGATCGGCGATCTGAAAGTAGGCAGTGCTGCCGATCTGCGGATCGCCAAAACGCTTGAGAGAGTCTGTGAGGGAAGTGGTGGCGAGCGCGGCGAGTTCGCCGGAGGTGGTGGGGCGGCCGAGGCAGGTGCCGTCGAGGCGCATGATGCTGATCATGCGGAATCCGTTGGTGGAGTCGGTGGCGGTGAGTGGCAGCGAGATGCAGGTTACCGCGGCTTTGGCTACCGCGCCGGTGGCCTTATCTTTCTCGGACTGAAGGGTCTGGTCGGCGACGGCGGGCAGGGCTTTGAATAAGCTGCTGTAGGTGTAATCGAGGTGCAGGGCGTCGCTATGGAAGGTGGCGGTGGGGTTGCTCGGTGTGGCGGTGGATTGGGGTAGGGCCGCGGCGAGGAGCAGGGCGAGGGTGGTTGTGAGGGGGCTCATGGGATTGGGGGAATCCTAGCACGGGGAGGTTGATGGCAGCTTCTAGCTTTTAGCGAAAGGCAAGAACGGGCGCGCTGCGCTCGGGAAGCAGGTTCCTCGCTGCGCTCGGAATGACAGACAGAAAGGCAAGGGCAAGAACAACGGCAAAAGCGGAGGCGAAGGCAGGGATCCTTCCCCTTCGGCAAGCTCAGGGCCAGGATGACGACGAAAAGCAGGCTGGTGGTGGCTAGGTGCGCTGGGAGCGGGCTATGGCGGCTTTGGCTTCTTTGTCGCCTTCGCGGGCACGTTCGGTGGCGCGCTTGTCCCAGTCCTGCTTGCCTTTGGCTAGAGCGATTTCGCACTTGACGCGGCCGTTCTTGAAATAAAGTTTGACGGGGATGAGGGTGTAGCCTTTTTGCTTCGTCAAACCTTCGAGTTTTTCAATCTCTTTTTTGTGGAGCAGGAGTTTCCGGGTACGTAACGCTTCGTGGTTCATGGCGTTGCCGTGCGAGAACGGGCCGATGTGGGCGTTGAGGAGGAAGGCCTCGCCGTCCTTGAGGAGGCCGTAGGCGTCTTTGAGATTGGCTTTGCCTTCGCGGATGGACTTGACCTCTGTACCGCGGAGGGCTACGCCGCACTCGAAGCGGTCGGAAAGGAAGTAGTTGAAGCTGGCCGAGCGGTTGAAGGCAGCATCGCGCTTGCCGGCGGCCACGGGATCGCGATCCTTCTCCTTGGCGGAGGGCTTGGGTGGGGCGGGAACGGTCGGATTGGAGAGCGAGCGGGGCATAAAGGACAGGGGCTAAGGATTAGGGGACAGAATTAGGCCTAATGATTAGGATTCGGTTACTGCTGGCTACGAAATGGACGGTGATACGTCCAAGAGTGTGATGCTAGCAGATAGGCCCGTAGGTGATGGTATCAAGAGGATAGATGCGGGCGAAGGTGCTGGGACTCAACTTCGTGGCTTTGGGCGCTGATGCAGGCGTGCATGGCGTGAGGGAGCAGGATCGCTGCGAGGGACGAAGGAAGCTCTCCGCGGACGGGTAACGGCAGCAGGTTTGGAGTGGAGAGACTAGTGAAGCGACGGATAAT
The DNA here is from genome assembly GCF_009765785.1 of Granulicella sp. L46. Lineage (GTDB taxonomy): Bacteria > Acidobacteriota > Terriglobia > Terriglobales > Acidobacteriaceae > Granulicella. Next base: position 1,408,954 of record NZ_LMUT01000012.1, on the reverse strand, counting down.
GGCTGTATCATCAAACGAGCCCGATCAACCGCTCGAAACCTCAGCAATGGCCGATCCGATTTGCCCAGAAAACGGGACGCGGGTGATGGCCGGACGGGGGTGGGAGACCGGTGTCCGAGGCATCTTGTATCGGATTGCAGGGGAGCGGGTTGCACGCATGCAGGAACGGCCAGTGGACGGAATCTATCGAAGCGTACGGCGAAGCATGATGGGGCTCTGGGTCGCTTTTTGCGGGGAAGCGTTGCGGGCTCGCCGGCGACGGCTGGAAGCGGTACCGATGGCGTGGATGCTGGGCGTGATGCTGTTTTCCGGCATGGCGGTGAGCAGTGCGCATGCGCAGTCGGCGAGCGCGTGGAATAAGAAGGGGCAGCAGGCCGAGGCGCGCGATGACTACGATGCGGCGTTCGAGGATTATCGCCAGGCACATCTGAAGAAACCGAATGATTTGCAGTACCGGACGAGCTTCGAGACCATGCGCTTCAAGGCAGCGAACATGCATGTGGATCGGGGCCGGGTATTGCGGCAGTCGGGCGACGTGGACGGCGCGATCAACGAATTTGCGCGGGCGTTGCAGATCGATCCGGGCAACCAGGCGGCGGCGCAAGAGCTGCAGGTCATGGAGAAGCGATCGGGGTCAAACAGCGGGCCGGCCGGTGCGCCGGGGCAAGCCGGAGGGGCGGCAGGGGGTTCACCGGGAAAACCGTTGGTGCCGGGGATGGGGGAAGAGACGCCGTATCAACGACAGATGCAGAGCGAGATCTCGACACTGGGTGGGCCAGTGACGCTACAGCCGGTGTCGGACGACCCGCTGACGCTGCACATGGCGCAGCAAGATACCGAGGTGGTGTACCAGGCGATCTGCAGGGCGGCGGGTCTGAACGTGATCTTCGATCCGGAGTATGTGCCGAAGCGGATCCCGGTGGATTTGAATGATGTATCGCTGGAGCAGGCGCTGCACATTGTTGGTGTGCTGAGTGGGACGTTCTGGAAACCGGTGACGAGCAACACGATTTTTGTGGCGCAGAATACGCGGGCGAAACGGACAGAGGTCGATGACCTGGCGGTGCAGACGTTTTATTTGACCAACGTGTCGCAGCAGAATGACGCGAACGAGATTATGGTGGCGATCCGCAATTTGCTGGATCCGGGGCTGAAGATTTATTTGGTGGCGAGTCAGAACGCACTGATTATTCGTGGAACGCCGGACGAGCTGATCCTGGCGGAAAAGATTATTAATGACCTCGATCGCACCAAGCCAGAGGTTGTGGTGGATGTGGCGGAGCTGGAAGTGAGCCGGTCGCTGGAGAGGGACATCGGTATCACGCTGCCCACGAGTTTTGGCCTGACGCCGCAGTACAGCAATGCGAATATTACGACGACCTCGACGACGACGGCGGCCGGCGGCTCGTCGACGACGACTTCCGGCCTGACGCTGAACACGCTGGGCAATTTGAATGCGACGAACTTCGCGGTGACTGTGGGCGGCGGAACGGTGAATGCGCTGCTGGCTGACTCGGACACGCGCATTCTGCAAAACCCGCGCATACGTGCGACCGATGGCCAGCATTCGACCCTGAAGATTGGATCGAAGATCCCGATTGCTACGGGATCGTACTCGGCGGGTACGGCGATTACGACTGCGTCGCTGGGAGTACAGACGCAGTTCACGTACCTCGATGTGGGCGTGAACATCGATATGACGCCGACGGTGCATTATGACGGCGAGATCTCGCTGAAGCTGAAGGTCGAGGTGTCGGCGCAAAGCAACACGGTGACGATTTCGGGTGTGCAGGAGCCGATCATCTCGCAGCGGGTTGCGGACCAGGTGATTCAGCTGAAGGACGGCGAGCCGGCGTTGCTGGCAGGGCTGATGCAGGTGCAGGACTCGAAGAACGTGAACGGAACGCCGGGATTGGGAGAGTTGCCAATTCTGAAGTACTTCTTCGCGAGCACGGACAAGACGCAGTCGAGCGACGATATCGTGTTCCTGATTATTCCGCATATTGTGCGCGAGTCGATTTTGACGGACGAGAATACGCGGGCGATTTACACGGGCACAAGCCAATCGGTGGAGTTGCTGCGCAAGGCACCGGGCACACCAGTGACGGTGGAGAGCTCGGAGGGAGCGCCAGCGGCAAACTCGTTGCCGAAGACCTCGGCGGCGAATGCGGCCTCGTCGATGATTGCGAAGATGGCGGCGGATAGCAAGCCGGTGACGCCGGCGACGATGGCCAACATGCATATGTCGCCGGACGGGACGATGTCTGCAACGCCGCTGACGCTGGCGGTAACGCCGGGCAGCACGAATCAGACGGTTGGTGCGACGTTCCAGGTGTCGATTGTTGCGCAGAATGCACATGATCTGTTTGCTGTGCCGCTGCAGATACAGTTCGATCCCAAGGTGCTGTCGCTCGTGAATGTGGATGCTGGCGATCTGCTGGGCAAGGACGGACAGTCCGTGGCGCTGGTACATCGCGATGAGGGCAACGGAGCCGTAACGATCTCGGCGACGCGGCCGCCGGGGACGAAGGGTGTCGATGGGCAGGGATCGATCTGCACGTTGACGTTCAAGGCGATTGGCACGGGTGATTCGACGCTGGCGCTAACGCGGATTGGAACCAGGGACAGCCAGCAGAACCGGATTGTGTCGGTTGGCAACCAGGGTGTCGTGCACGTCAAATAAAGATCGGGGGCGTCGAAGGAAGGAGGGAAGATGGTCGACCAGAGAGAGTCCGACGCCAGGGAATGCGGCACGGAGCGACTGCGGTCGCGGGTGCGCAGCGGAGAACGTGGCGTCTCTCTGATGGAGTTGATCATCGTTCTCGCCATTCTTTCGGTACTCGCGACGGCGGCAATTCCGGCGGTGAAGTTTGAGGTGAAGCGAACCAAGGAGCGGCAGTTGCGGGCTGATCTTTGGGAGATGCGCCGGGCGATCGATATGTACAAGGACGTTGCGGATCTGGGTGGAATTCAGACTAAGGCGGACTCGAACAACTATCCACCGGATTTGCAGACGCTGGTAAACGGCGTGGATGTGAAGGACAAGAAGATGCGGTTTTTGCGGGCGATTCCCGTGGACCCGATGTCGGGCACTACGGATTGGGGATTGCGATCGAATCAGGATCCGCCTGATTCGGATAGTTTTGGCGGGCAGGATGTGTACGACGTCTATAGCAAGAGCCAAGGAACGGCGCTGGACGGAACGAAGTACAACACCTGGTGATGAAGTCTCGGAAATAGGAATCAAGTCGCAGGGATTTGTTGGCGGAGTCGAATGGCTGGGATTGGAACAATGCGGGTTAGGAAGTCGGGCGAGGGCGGGTTTACGCTCGTCGAGCTGATGATCGTTATGGCGATCATTATGATCCTGGCGACGATTGCGATTCCAATTTATGTGCGGACGCTGCAGAGAGCGAAGGAAGCTACGCTCCGGGAAGATCTGCATACGATGCGGACGGCGATCGACAGCTATACGGTGGACAAAGAAAAGGCTCCGGAGACGCTGGACGATCTGGTGCAGGCGGGGTATCTGAAGTCGATCCCGGTGGATCCGATTACGAGCAGTAATGAAACATGGATCACGGGGATGTCGGACACCATGACGGATATTAATGAGACGCAGGGTGGGATGGACGATGTGCACTCGGGATCGCAGGCGTTGGCGAGTGATGGGACGACGTATAACACCTGGTGATGCCGGCGGGCGATTGGGTTTAGCTTCGCGCGGCCGGGACTACTACAATGCAGAGCAGGCGTGCTGGTTGAATGCGAAGCCTTTTGGTGGAGTTCCCATGCGTGTACTGACATTTGCGGCGACGGTAATGCTCTCGGGAGCGATGGCGGTGGGGCAGCAGGGAGCGCCGCCAGCGGACTCGGCGAAACCAGATCAGGCATCGGGTGCAACTGCGGCTGCGGATGCCCAAGTGGCCGCGCCGGTGAAGGGTGCGTCTGTGGCAACTCCGGGAGAGCATCTGGATACGCAGGTTAAGAAGGGGTCAGAGCAGGATGTAGACGCGGTGGGGACGCGGAAGATTGGAGGACGTGGGGTGCGCAACTGGTACTCGACGAACTGGGAGCTGAGCGTGGGGCGGCAGTATTCGATGGAGGTGGAGAAGACGTCGCACCTTGTCACCGACCCGGTGGTGGTGGAGTATGTGAATCGGATTGGGCAGAACCTGGTGAGGAATTCGGACGCGAAGATTCCGTTCACGATCAAGGTGCTGGACACGGATGAGATCAATGCGATGGCGTTGCCGGGTGGGTATTTCTATGTGGATTCGGGGTTGATATTGGCGTGCGATTCAGAGGATGAATTGGCGGGGGTGATGGCGCATGAGATTGCGCATGTGGCGGCGCATCACGCGGCGCGCGCGATGACCAAGCTGGGGTATATGGAGGTTGGGTCGATCCCGCTGATCGTGTTTGCTCAAGGGTCTTGGACGGGGTATGGGGTGTACGAGGCGGCGCAGCTGGCGATGCCGTTGTCGTTCCTGGAGTTCTCGCGCGAATATGAAACCGAGGCGGATTACCTGGGGATTCAGTACATGTATCGGGCGGGATACGATCCGCAGGGGATGGTGACGATTTTTGAGAAGCTGTCGGCGCTGGAGAAGCATAAGCCGGGGGCGATCTCGAAGGCGTTCAGCGATCATCCGGCGACGCCCGAGCGCATTGCGGCGGTGGAGCGTGAGATTGCGACGATTCTGCCGGCGCGGCCGGAGTATTTGGTGACGACGTCGGAGTTTAATGACGTGAAGGCGCGGCTGGAGCGCATCCAGAATAAGCGTGGGGTGGGAACGAAGAAGTCGGCGAAAGGGCCAGTGCTGCGGCGCGTGGGGCAGTCGAATAATGCGCCGGCGGCGGTGCCGGGGAGCACGAATTAACGTGTTGCGTGGGATGCTTTATTTCTGGGGCAAGAGGCCGTAGACGTCGACGTGGCCACGGGTACCGAGGTAAACGCGGCCGTCGGCGATGGTGGGGATGGCGAAACGAACGGTGTTGTCGCCTCGGTCTCGGGCGCTGTTCTGTTCGCTGTTGTAGAGCTCGTGGGTGATGCCGGTGGCGTCGTAGGCGTGGAGGATGGCGGCCCGGTCGATCTGCGTCTCGTCCCACTCTTTGGTGGAGGCTACCCACAGGATCGCGTCTGCGTTGCCGTCGGCTGAGACGATGGGCGTGGCTGCGGGAGAGGGCATGAGCGTTGTTGCGGCTTTCTCTGTGAGGAGACCGTTCAGCAGCGCGAACTGGCGGGTGATGTCGCTTCGATCGGTGAAGTAGACGTTGCCGTTCCAATAGGCCGCTGCTCCGTAGGCGTCCTTGGTTTTGATGGATTGCAGGACCTGGGGGTCGGAGCCTTCGTGGAACTTGCCCAGGTGGTCGCGATCGAGGAGGTAGAGCTTGCCTTCTTTGCCTGCGAGGACCAGTAGATTCGGATGCGGGCCGGGCTGGGGCGCAAGGAGAACGGGGCCCTGGCTGCCGAGGTCCCAATCGTGGGCGTCCATGACTTTCTGGTTGGACGGAGTGAAATAGTCGCGGATGACGAGGTTGGATCCGTCGAGGTGCAGCTTCAGGAGGGTGTCGCCGAAGTTGCGGCCGCCCTGTTTGTTTGCGTTGAAGTTTCCATTGCCTGTGGCGACGTAGATGTTACCTGCGTCATCAGCGGCGGGGCCTGCGTCGGACTGCCAGATGCCAGCGTCGTCGCCGTCGGGTGAGGTATTGAGGACGGCGTGTTGGTGGAGGGTGTGGGCATCGTAGGCCATCACCCAGCCATGATAGGGAGCGACGTCACAGGACGAGGCCCAAGTGAGGTAGATTTCGCCGTTGAGAAGCAGGAGCGCGGCGCGGGGATTTTCTTTCTGTGCGTCGAAGGTGACCTTGCCGTCGATGGAGCCGTCGCCTTTGCCGGGGATCGTTGCTGTGATGATGACGGGACTGTTGGGGCGTTCCTTGCCGGTGGTGATGTCGAGGGCATGCAGCTTTTGTACGAAGACGCCGTGCTCTTTGGTGCGGGCTAGCACGTACATGGTGCGGGTGGTTGGGTCGATGACGGGTGTTGGGGTGATGCCTACTTCGGGGGTGATGAAGGGGCACTGTACGTCGCGGTCGGACAAGGGTGTTGTGCCGTGCTCGGGGTCGATGAAGGATGTCTTCCAGAGTGGGGTGTCGCGCGTGCTGTTTGCGTCGAAGGCGTAGACGCTGTCGTGCTCGGTGGCGGCGAAGACTACGTTGCGCTTGCCGAGGCCGGGGATTGTGAGCGAGGGAACGTAGAGAGGTTGGGCGAAAACATCGCCGTCGACCGTGCGCGTGTACAGCTTTCCGAAGGTGCGGGTGTTTACGTTCGAGGGCTTGAGGATTTTCTCGTGGAGGTCTGCGCCGGTGCGAGCGTTGTTGTATTGGGCGGTGAGGACCTGAGCGTGGGTTGCTGCCTGCAATTCGAACATCTGGATTCCAAACACCATGCAAAAGAGGAAGAAGCTGGCACGACGGTTTGGCATGAGAGACCCTCGGCGAAATGTTCGCATAGGCTGATGGACGCAGAGAACAGTTTTTCGTTTGGGGTTGATTGTTGGAGGATGGGGGCTGCGGAGATAAACTAGAGGGATGGCAGAACACACGACAGGCTATACCGATGACCACGCTGCGGCGGGGCTGGAGACAAAGTTTCCGGCGATTGAGACTTGGGCGAATCAGTTCAAAGCGTATGAGATTTTGATTGATGATCCGGAGTTTACGAGCGTTTGTCCGAAGACCGGGTTGCCGGATTTTGGTGTGCTGACGATTCGGTATATGCCGCGGGAGAAGTGTCTCGAGCTGAAGAGCTTGAAGGAATATTTGTTCACGTATCGCAACCTGGGAATCTTTCAGGAGAATATTGTGAACCAGGTGTTGGACGATGTGGTGAAGGCGACCGATCCGGTGTGGGCGGAGATCAAGGGAGATTTTCGGCCACGGGGCGGGATCTCGACTGTGGTGACGGCGCGGTATCCGCGGAGTGAAGAATTTCGGTAGAGCGGCTTGGGGCGGGCGGCCGGTAAATGCTATTCTCCGGCCATCATGAAAACTTGTGTAGCGCGTTTGTGGATGGTGGGTTTTGTTTTGGCGCTGGGCGGTATGGCCGGTGGGCAGAGTGCTCCATCGCCGACTGAAGCGGCGATGGTGAAGACCGTTGATGCAGCTACGCCGGGGGCAGTGGAGCTGCTTGAGAAGTTGGTGGACATCAATAGCGGGACGATGAATCTTGCGGGCGTGGTGCGGGTGAAGGATGTGATCGCGCCGCAGATTGAAGCGCTGGGGTTTACGGTGCGGTGGAATCCGATGGACAAGGTTGGGCGCGCGGGGGATCTGGTGGCGGAGCATCCTTGTCCGTTGAGAGCGGGGAAGTGCGGCAAGCGGCTGCTGCTGATTGGGCATATGGATACGGTGTTCGATGCTGGCTCGCCGTTTCAGAAGTACGAGATTGTGCCGGGGACGAATGGGCGCGTGGCGACCGGGCCTGGGACGTGCGACATGAAGGGCGGGCTGGTGGTGATGCTGGATTCGCTCCGCGCGATGCAGGCAGCGGGGGTGTTGAAGGACACCGAAATCACGATCGTGCTGAGCGGCGATGAAGAGGATGCGGCACGGCCGATCGCGATCAGTAGAAAAGACATGATTGATGCGGCCAAGCATAGCGATGTGGCGTTGGAGTTTGAGAATGCGTTTCGCGATGGCGGCGTGGATGGCGTCGATGCAGTGAGGATTGGGCGGAGGAGTTCAAATACGTGGCACCTGGAGACGAGTGGGAAGAGTGGGCACTCGTCGCTGGTGTTTGGGGACAGGCTGGGGTATGGGGCGATCTATGAGCTGGCGAGGATTGTGGAGGCGTTTCGTACGCAGCTGCGGGAGCCGGGGCTGACGTACAGCGTGGGGCTGGTGTTGGGTGGCGGGAAGGCGGTGATGGATAAAGACAAGACGGGCGGGACGGCTACGGGGAAGTCGAATATTGTTGCGGCTACGGCGTTGGCGAATGGGGATCTGCGGACGGTGAGTGAGGAACAGACGGCACGGGTGAAGGCGAAGATGGAGGCGATTGTTGCGCAGCACCTGGCGCTGACGGATGCGAAGATTTCGTTTGATGAGGCGTATCCGTCGATGGCCGTGACTCCGGCTTCGGAGGCGCTGCTGGCTCAGCTGCAGGATGTGAATGCGACGCTGGGGTTTGGGGTGGAAGAGGTGACGGATCCGGCTGGGGGTGGTGCGGGGGATATTTCGTTTGTGGCTCCGTATGTGCCGGGGCTGGTGGGTGTGGGCGCGATGGGGACAGGGGCGCATGCGGTGGGCGAGGTGGTGTACCTGGACTCGATTCCAAAGCAGGCGAAGCGGATGGCGTTGCTGATGTATCGGCTGTCGGAGGAGAAGTAGCGGGCAGCTTGGGATTTTGTTGAAGGCGCGGGATGTGCTGGCGGGGTGAGAAGCGACGGTGATTGGTTGGGCCTGATATTCTCGGCTCAGTATGTCGATGGCCCCGAAGACGGCAACGAAGCCTAAAACGCGATCGGTCAAGGGAGCCGTGGTGGCGCTATGCCTGTTGACTGCGATGAACTTCGTCAACTACCTGGATCGGTATATTCTGCCGGCGGTGCAGGAGCAGATCAAGCGCGAGTTTCATCTTTCGGATAGCCAGATTGGGTCGCTGACGCTGTGGTTTTTTGTGGCGTATGTGCTGTCGTCTCCGTTGACGGGATGGCTGGGGGATCGGTTTCCGCGTAAGCCGATGATTGTGGTGGCGGCGCTGATGATTGCGGCGATGAATTTTTGGACGGCGGGCGTGCATAGCTATCTGTCGCTGAATTTGAGGCATGCGGCGCTGGGGATTGGCGAGGCTAGCTTCGGGATCTTTGCGCCGGCGCTGCTGGCGGATTACTTTGCCGATGATAAGCGCAATGCGGTGCTGACGATTTTTAATGTGGCGATACCGGTGGGGGCGGCTCTGGGATATTTGTCGGGCGGAGTGGTGGCTGCGCATCATGGATGGCGGATGGCGTTTGTTGTGTCGGCGATTCCTGGGGCGTTGATTGCGCTGCTAATTTTGTTTTTCATGCGCGAGCCGCAACGGGCGGAGGCGAAGGATCGGAAGAAGGTAGATAAGGCTTCGGTGATGTCCCTGCTATCGAACAAGGCTTATCTGTGCTCGATCATGGGGTATGCGGCGGTGACGTTTTCGCTGGGTGGGATTTCGTGGTGGATGCCGTCATTTTTGAATCGCGTGGATGGGCGGTCGATGGAGGCGGCGGGGACGATCATGGGCGGCATCACGGTGGTGTGTGGGTTGGGTGGAACAGTGACGGGCGGATTGCTGGCGCATTGGTGGTCGAAGAAGACTTCGAAGGCGCTGTATTTGGTGCCGGCGCTGAGTGCGATTTTGGCGGTGCCACCGGCGGTGCTGGCGTTCTTCGGGCCGAAGAGTGTGACGTTGCCGGCTCTGGGGGTTGCCGTGTTCCTGGTGTTCCTAGGAACGGGGCCCGTGAATGCGGCGACGCTGAATGCAGTGCCGGCACATCTGCGAGCGACTGCGATGGCGGGACAGTTGTTCGCGCTGCATGTGTTTGGCGATGCGTTTTCGCCCAAGATTATCGGGATCGTCAGTGATCATTCGAACTTGAGGATGGGACTAGCGATTACGTTGATCACGTTTGTGGTGGCGGCGGTCATTTTCTTTGTGGGGTCGAAGTTTGCGCCGCCGTTGACGCATTCGCTGGAGGGTGCGGCGGTTTGAACTGGCACGGCTTGCATTTCCATGTGACGGAGTCCTGGCGCGAAATTATCAGGACAGTATGGTGGCTGCTGACGCTGGCCTGGGTGCTGCGGACGTACGACGCGGTGCACCTTCTTCCAACGTTGCCCGACCTTACGATGCCGGATTGGGATGCGCTGCCGGTGGGGACGCCGACGCTGACAGTGGTGGTGCCGGCTCGCGATGAAGCGGAGAAAATTGCGGCGACCATCGATGCGTTGATGGTGGCGGATTATGTGGGCGTGCGCGTGCTGGTGGTTGACGACCGGTCCACCGATGGGACTGGCGCGATTGTGGACGCGTATGTGGAGGAGTATGCCGTGCGAAGGCCTGGTGCGCTGAGCGCGATCCACGTAACGGAGTTGCCGGAGGGCTGGCTGGGCAAGACGTTCGCGCTGATGGTTGCGACGGAGAATAGTGAATCGGACTATTTGCTGTTCACGGATGCGGATATTTTGTTTTCGCCGTCGGTATTGCGGCGTGCGCTGGTGTGTGCGCAGGAGACGCAGGCCGATCACCTGGTGGTGCTGCCGACGGTGGAGGTGAAGTCGCGCGGAGAGGGGATTGTGCTGGGGTTTATGCAGGTGATGAGCCTTTGGGCGACACGTCCGTGGATGGTGGAGGAGCCAAAGGCGCGGCGGGATGTGGCGGGGATTGGGTCGTTCAACCTGGTGCGTCGGGATGCGCTGAATGAGATTGGCGGATGGATTCCGCAGCGGCTGGCGGTGCTGGAGGACATTACGCTAGGGCGGCGGATGCGCGCTGCGGGGATGCGGCAGCGAATGGCGTTTGCTCCGGGCATGGTGCTGGTGCACTGGGCAAAGGGTGGGCATGGACTGCTGGTCAATATGACGAAAAATCTGTTTTCGGCGTTTGGATTTCAGCCGTTGTTGGTGTTGCTGATGTGTCTTTGGATCTTTGTATTTTTCCTGCTGCCGCTGGCTGGGCTGGTGTGGTGGGGAACGGTGGTGCAGGCGCTGTTAATCGTGTGCTGCATCGGCGCGTTGTATCGGGTGATGGGGAGGGCCAGCCTGATTGATGCGCGCTATGCCTGGCTGTATCCGCTGGGTGCCGTGGCGATGATCTTTGCCATGCTGCGGTCGATGGTGGTGGTGCTGGCACGGCGCGGCGTGATGTGGCGGGGAACGCTGTATCCGTTGCGCGATCTGCGCAAACATAACAGCCCGTTTGTTTGGGAACGCGAGGCGCGGAAGAAACGGGATGAGGAGATACGGACCGCACGGGTGGTGAGGAAACTGGCGGAGCGGGCGGAGAAGAAGAAGAAAAGCTAAGGCAAAGGCCCACTGCGCGTGGGGCGGGCGTTCGCACGCCTTTTTACTGCTTCGCGGGGTCCTTCCGTTGGTCGGGAAAAAGACCGACGCTAGACTTCTACTAGTTGCTTGCCGTAGCGCTTTTGTACGTACTCGTCGAGGATGACCTGGAACTCTTCTACGATGTGGTCGCCCTTTAGCGTGGTGAAGAGGTGGCCGTCGACGTAGACGGGAGCCTTGGGTTCCTCGAAAGTGCCGGGAAGCGAGATGCCAATGTTGGCGTGCTTGCTCTCGCCGGGGCCGTTGACGATGCAGCCCATAACGGCGAGCTTGAGCTCTTCGACGCCGGGGTAGTGCTTCTTCCACTCAGGCATGGATTCTACGAGGTAGTTCTGGATGCGCTCGGCTAGCTCCTGGAAGTAGGTGGAGGTGGTGCGGCCGCAGCCCGGGCAACTCGTGACCTGGGGCATGAAGCTGCGGATGGAGAGCGACTGGAGGATCTGCTGGCCGCAGCGGACTTCTTCGCTGCGATCGCCGCCGGGAGTGGGGGTGAGGGAAACGCGGATCGTGTCGCCGATGCCTGCGAGGAGGAGGGGAGCGAGGCCGGCGGTGGAGGCTACTACACCTTTCATTCCCATGCCGGCTTCGGTGAGGCCGAGGTGCAGGGCGTAGTCGCAACGGCTGGCTAGTTCGGTGTAGACGTCGATGAGGTCGCGGACGCCGGAGACCTTTGCGGAGAGGATGATCTGATCGCGGCGGAGGCCATAGCGTTCGGCGGCTGCAGCGTTGTCGAGGGCGGAGACGACCATGGCTTCCATCATGACGTCGCGGGCTTCGAGGGGGTGCGGGAGTTTTGAGTTCTCGTCCATCATCTTCGTGAGGAGAGCTTGATCGAGCGAACCCCAGTTGACGCCGATGCGGACGGGCTTCTGATGCTTGACGGCTACTTCGACCATGGTGCGGAAGTTGTCGTCGTCCTTGCGGCCTATCGAGCAGTTGCCGGGGTTGATGCGGTACTTGGCCAGGGCTTCCGCGGTGTCGGGGTACTTGGCGAGGAGGAGGTGGCCGTTGTAGTGGAAGTCGCCGATGATGGGGGTGTTCCAGCCCTTGGCGCGGATTCCTTCGACGATGTAGGGAACGGCCTTGGCGGCGGCATCGTTGTTGACAGTGATGCGGACCATCTCGGAGCCGGCGCGCGCGAGGGCGGCGACCTGCTGGACGGTGGACTCGACGTCAGCGGTATCCGTGTTGGTCATCGACTGGACGACGACGGGAGCGTCGGAGCCGACGCGGATGTTGCCGATGGTGACTGGAACGGATTTTCTGCGGTGGATGGCTGGCATACACCTTAGATTTTAGCAGTTTAGGGCGATGTTATTAGCTGTCGAGGGGTGTTCCGGGGCGGTCCCAGGGAGGAAGGCGGTCGGCGTCGGCGATGGATTGCGCGGAGACTTCCTCGTGATCATCTTCGCGCTCAAGCAGTTGACGGGTTTCAGAGAGGGTGAGGAGAGTTCCATCCACTGAAAATTCGTACTCGCCGGCATTTTCAGGGACATGGAAGACGGACTCGACCTTGTGGCCGTGCTCGCGAAGAAGCTTAACGATGAGATCGGTATCGATCATGCGCGGGAACCTCTACAGAATTGAGATGCCGGCCGCCGTTCGCGACGGCGGCCGAGACAAGATTTTTGTTGGCAGGAAGGGTAGCACGCGGAGAGGATGCGTGGCGCGCGGACGTTGGTCCGCGCGCCGGTGGGCGCTACTGGCCCATGTTCGCCATGGGGGAGGGAACCTTCCGGAAGCCGGGTGGGATCTGGAAGGCGGAGAGTGGGACAGATGACTGAGAGAAGTTGGACTTCTGCGTCGTGGTGGACATGAGGACGACGGTCTGCATGGCGGGAGTGCCGTTCGCAGTGGTCGGGGGAGGAGCGGCTGGGGCGGGAGAGGGGGTGGGCGCTGCCTTCTTGTGATGAAAGCCGCCCAGGACGGAGCTGGTTAGAGCGTTGGTGAAGATGCCTGTCTTGCCGCTAACGGTGCTGGCTTCGCCGCTGGCAGTCTGCGTGGCGGTGTTGGTGGCGACGTCGCCGGCGACGGATTGGCCGCTGGGCGGTGGCGTCGTCGATTCCGATGCGGTGGCGGTGCCTGCCGGAGCGAGACCGCCCATGCTGGTGACCTCGAGAACGCGGGTGCCTTTGAGCTTGGCCATTTCTTTGGCCATCTGTGCCATGGCGTCGCCTGCGCCGGGCTGGCCGCCGAGGAGTTGAGCCGTCGCTGCGTTGCCGGCCGCCTGCATCTGCTTCATCTGTTCGGCGAACTCTTTCATGTCGACGCCTTGCATGAGCTTCTGGCCGAAGCGGATGTCGAAGTCGGCGATCTCCTTGATCTCGGGCGGGTCGGGCGCGACCCAGGTGTCGGTGGTGACGGTGTAGTCCATGGAGTTGGGCGCATTGGGGTCTGCGGGTTGGCCCTGAGGGGGTGGCGGGGGGGTGGTCATGGTGACCTTCATGGTCATTGTGATGACCTGCTCCTGCGCCTCTAGGCCGTTGACTACCTTCGTTATGCCGGTGTTGTTGACCTTTACGTCGAAGGTGGTCTTGATGTCGCTGGGCTGCTGGGGTTGGTTGGCTTGGGCTTGCTTCATTTGGGCCTGCATCTTGTCCATCTGCTTGGGCATGTTCATGAAGGCTTGGCGCATCTCGGCGAAGGTGATGACGGTGTAGGTCTTCTTTACGTTATCGATACGGATGATGCACTCGCGGTCGAGGTCGGTGATCTCGGTGCTGTCCTTGCTGACGACGGCTTTTTGATTGCCGTGGACCATGGTGGTGGTGCTGATGGGGGCGAGCATGTCCTTGATGGAATGGCTGAGGAAGCTGACTTTCTGCATGGTCTCCACGAGGGAGCCACCGGTGATCTGGGTCGTCGATTGATAGCTGGCGTCGGCGAAGGCTAGCTGGTGGATTAGTAAAAGGGCGACTACGGCGGTCGCTTTGCGGGGGTTCATGGGAGATCTCCTAGCCTGGGGTAAGGGGTTCATGGCGGCCAGTATGTGGGTTACTTGCCGGGAAGGCAAATGTTTTTTTCTGACGAGTTGTGACAGGGGGTTCATGGTGAAACTAATGGGAAAAGCTATACATTTCGGAATTCTGCGCCCTCTACACTTTCACGGTCATCCAACTGGGAGTTTGTAGTTCAGGAGTCAGCCCCATGCCCAAGACGGTAAAGATTGTTCGCTTCCACAAGACCGGACCTGCTGAAGTTCTTCAGTTTGATGAACTGCCACTTCCTGATCCCGGCCCGGGCGAGGTTCGGCTGAGTGTTAGAACTCTCGGACTGAACCGCGCCGAGGTGATGTTTCGGAACGGCCAATATTTGGAGACACCGGTCTCTCCGTCGAAGAACGGTTACGAGGCTGCTGGGGTGATCGACGCCGTTGGCCCGGATGTCGATTCCAGTTGGATTGGGAAGACCGTGAGCACGGTTCCGGGGACTTTCAAGTTGAACAGCCACGGGGTTTATGGCGAAGTGGCGGTCGTCCCGCTGAAGGGAATCGCCGAATATCCGCCGAGCCTCTCGTTTGAGCAGGGGGCGTCGATATGGATGCAGTATCTGACTGCGTATGGTGCGCTGATCTGGCTGGCTAAAGTGGCGAAGGGGGATTTTGTTGTCATCACCGCGGCCAGCAGCAGCGTAGGCCTCGCCGCGATTGAGATGGCGAAGGTGGAGGGCGCGATCAGCATCGCCGTCACTCGTACGGCAGCAAAAAAAGCACAGCTTCTCAAGCTGGGAGCGGATCATGTGATCGTCACCGACGAGGAAGATCTGGTTGCACGGATTAACGAGATCACCTCAGGCAAGGGAGCGCGCGTGGTCTTCGATCCGATTGGGGGACCGATCCTCGAGTCGCTCGCCGCGGCGATGGCCTACCGCGGCATCATTCTGGAATATGGAGCGCTGGCGGCTGAACCGACGCCGTACCCGCTGTTCACGGCACTGGCAAAGGGTCTCACGATACGGGCCTACACGCTGTTTGAGCTGACTGCTGATCCGGTTTTCACTAAGGCCAAACAATACGTCTTCGACCACCTGGCTCCAGGTGCGTTCCGGCCGTTGATCGATAAGACATTTCCGTTTGCTGAGATTGTGGCAGCGCATCGTTATATGGAATCCAACGCGCAGGTCGGGAAGATCGTCGTCACGCTGTGAGTCGGGATCAACCCCAGGTGAATTCGATGGGGGTCTGGACGTCGGGATGCAGGCTCTTGTGAACTGGGCAGGTGTGTGCGGCGCGTTCGAGTTTCTGCTGGTTCTCGGGGCTTAGAGAATGCGGTACGTGGATCTTGACGGCCAGGCTCTTGATCATGCGCGGGGCGGTGGCGGTCATCTCCTTTTCCACTGTCGCCGTGGTTCCGGCGATATCGATCTCCAGCGTGCGAGCCATGATGCCCATCACGGTGAGCATGCAGGTGCCGAGCGCAGTGGCTACCATGTCTGTAGGTGAGAAGCTCTCGCCGCGACCCTGATTGTCCTTGGGGGCGTCGGTGTTGAGTTCGGTTCCGGAGGGACCATGCACGGCTTTGCAGTGCAGGTCTCCCTGATATTCAACTTGGATAGCGACCATGGTTGCTCCCTGAATTGATGGCACGGAAGGAAATTACGGATTCTCCGGCGTGACCTCGATGGCGTTGACGAGCGGATAGTTCGTGACAGGGACAAATGCAATATTGATCTCGCCCTGGGCTGTGGGAGAGACGCCGTCGATCGTTTTGGTGACCGACTGCCCGTGTCCATCTGCGAGGATGTCAAAGTCCTGCAGAACACTCTGCCCGTTACAGTAGACATTGAAGACGCGGCTTCCTACGCCGCCGGGCGCTCCATTCTCCTGTCCGAACCATTGCTCGCGAAAATATAAGGTCACGCGGTACTTACTGCCTTTGGGAGCGGGCAGTGAGTATTGAAATGTGCCGATGCGGCCGGAGGAGTAGAGACCGAGACTCGGACGATGTTCCTGATCGGGGGGCTGTCCGTGGCGGCCTCCGCGGAAGTATCGGTCAGAGAGCCAGACGTTTCCAGCGTCGTCTTTGAATGGAGTCGATGCCGCAACGATTCGAAGCGGAAGCGCTTGAACCGTGGGTGCGGGCAGGATCTCGATTGCATTGACGGGCGATACCTCACTTGTGAAATCCAAGTGGATGGTGCCATCGTTCTCCGGGCGGATACCCGGAATGGTGAAGGTAGTGGCGGCGTGATCTCCGCCTGCGCGGTCAACTACATCGACAGACTGAGTGGGGCCGGCGTTTACGGCAAGAGATACGACCCGGTGGGCGGGCTCGAGATTGCCAGGCTCAGCGAAATGGAGCCGCAGTTCGTAAAGCCCGGGCGGCGCGTGAAAGATGCACCGGACAATTCCACGAATACCGCCATCGTAGATGTACGAGTCTTCGGTCCCCGAAAACGCTACGCCGGTGGGCGGAACGGACTCTCCACCCTCGCATGCAGGCTTTGGTTCCCAGCGGATTCCGGAGCGATCGGTGTAGGGGTGCCTCCCCTTCCCGAAGAGAATGTGGGTAGGTCCGCTAATGGTGACTGGGGCTGCGGGTGAGAAGGCTTCCATCAGGCTGGAGTGAGATGAGTGCGATTGGCGCCAGAGAGCGACGGCTACCAAGGCGACCGCCACGAGAGCGCCCAGCCACAACCAGGGGAAATGCCGCGTCGGCGCGGGAGACAACGGAAACGGAGGCTCGGGCGCCGAGGACGCGAGCGGCGACCCAATGGGCAAGCTTCCCCCGGGTTCCGCGCCCGGGACGTGGGAGGCACGACCAGCTTCCTGCAGATGCACGAACTGTGCCGCATACCCCCCAGTGGGAATGACAATCCGGACCGTGTGGGACATGCCTTCGCCGGTCTCGTAGATATCCTGCAGACGCTTGCGCAGAGTGTGAAACGTCACGCGAACAATGGTGTCGGTCTGGGGGTCGAAGTTTGCCTTGCGTCCAAGGGCTTCGACGGCGATCGAGTACTCCTTGATGTGGTCGCCTCGGCCGGCGGCAGTCTCGTCGCAAACGTAACGCAATACTTTAATCAGGTTCGCAGAGCGACCGAGAGCTCCGGACTCCAGCAGCCAGTCGAGCTCTGCACGTTCCGTGAAATCCAATCCGGCAGATGCCGCAGACGTTCCCATTCGGTGATCCTAAAGATAACAGATCGCTTGCGCGCGAGTGAAGGGTGTTGGCGGCTTCCTTCCATTGCATTGCTGTCTGCGCCAAAGCCGCCGACACTGATCGCTAACAACCACTAACAAATGTTAGCGGCGCTCTTGGAAAGTGCTGAGCCTAAAGGTCTTTCCAGCCGCGGCTTGGCGGTCAAGTTGCATGGGTTGCAGCTAACCTGCATTCACTCGCAATTCACAAGACAAAGCAATCTTCCTGGCCATAGTGTGGCTGCCGTACTCACATCACCTCGATTGCCAGATACAGACACCAACCCACGTGCTGGCGGGAAAGCGATGTAGAGGAATCAACACTTTTGGAGGCTAGATGAAGACCGCAATTACGAACCATACTCTCCGCCACGCAAGATACCTTTTGTGCCTGATCGGCGTTCTACTCTTATCTGCCAGCTTTGCCCGAGTTCACGCGCAACAGACTACCGGCACCATTGTTGGTACCGTCCAGGATCAAACCGGGGCCGTGGTGAGCACGGCGACAGTGACGGCCACGAACGTGGCAACCGGGTTCTCGCGAGCGGTGCAGACAAATGGTCTCGGAGAGTACCGCATCGATTTTCTTCCGGTCGGCAGCTACACCGTCGAAGTGGTAGCTAAATCTTTCAAACACTTCACGCAACAAAATATCGACCTCACCGTCGATCAAACATTGACGCTTGAAGTCCCGTTAGTTGCCGGTGCTGCGACGGAGACCGTCACAGTCACGAGTGCGCCACCTTTGATCAACACCTCAACCTCCGAACTGGGGAGAGTTGTGACCTCGCAGGAGATCCAGGGCCTGCCCCTGGTCAATCGCAACGCTTACGCTGAACTATCGCTGACACCGGGCGTGATGGCCAACAGCAGCAGTCCCACCACGAATCCCGGCGGCACCCCAAATTTTACCGTTGGACTGCCGTCGGCGGACGTTCAGGTCAACGGCTCGCTCGATTCGGGCAACGGAAATGTCGCATTTTACCTGGATGGCGGCAACAACATTACCGGTATGCGCAACTACGGCAACTCGGCTCCCAACCCTTCCGCACTTGAATAGTTCCGCGTAGAGACCAACGCGTTCGGAGCGCAGTATGGGCAATTCTCCGGCGCCGTGGTGACCGTGGTGACCAAGTCAGGAACCAACAAGTTCCACGGTGAGGTGTTTGAGTTCAACCGCAACACCGATTTCAACGCGTTTAGCTGGAATCCGGCGCCCAACGCCTTTACCCATACCTTGGTGAAGAACCCGTATCACCGCAACAATTTTGGCGCAGCCTTCGGGGGGCCCATCAAGCGCGATCGGTCCTTCTTCTTCTTTAGCTATGCCGGTTTGCGCCAGATACAGGGGGCAACGGTCTCAGGCGCTCTGACACCCACGGCCGCCGAGCGCATGGGCGATTTTACTGGGGACACCTTCAAGGTCTACATGCCGGGTACCCATACCCAGGTAGATGGAACAAATAGTAGTCCCAACTGCGCGATTCCCACGCTGAACTGCATGCCCACATCCCTCCTGGACCCGACGGCTGCAAATTTCCTGAACGTAAACAACAAGATTGGCGTATCCGTTCCGCTGCCGACGGGCGCAGCCGCGCCGTCGAGCGGCGGTGGGGCGTACATCGGCGTATATGACACGCCGACAGACTCGGACGAGTACCTGGCCAAGTACGACCAGAACATCGCCAACGCGGACCATGTGACCGTCACCTACTTTTACGTCAATACCACGTCAACTCCCAGCGGAGGCGGCAACATCAATTGGACTGGGGTTCAGTCGCATGCCGGCCAGACGAATGCCGTTGTGGCCGATGCTCACACCTTCAGCCCCAGCACGACGAACCAGGTTTGGCTCACTTTCACACGGGCGATGGGCGGACGCACTCTCCTTCCCGTGACCGGCCCAGGCAATCAGACACTCGGGAGTTTCGGCTCGAACTTCACCATCCAGGGACCGGCGGGACTGCCCTATCTGAATATCAGCGGCGCCTTCAACACGGGCAACCCGAATGCCGGCCCGGTCACGGGTTCCGACAACTATGAGTTACGCGACGTGGTCAGCATCACCAGAGGCAGACACAATCTTTCCGTTGGCGCTGAGTTCGCTCTCGACAAGACGATGTTCCTTGCGAATTTGAATAATTATGGCGATGTGACCTTCTCGACCTCTGCGCCCACCACTACGGGGAATGCGATTGCGGATTTTGTCGCCGGCCAAACCAGCGCATTTGAGCAGGACTCGACGTACGTGACGCATCTGAGCACTTGGCACTTTGCCGGCTTTGTGCAGGACAATTACCGCATTACGCCCCGTTTCACCGCCAACCTCGGAATCCGTTGGGACATCGATACGCCTCCTGTCGATGCGCATGACAGAACGGCTTCCTTTGTTCCCTACCAGCAATCCACCGTTACTCCGAATGCGCCGGAGGGCCAAGTGTTCCCTGGGGACAAGGGAATCGGGCGCGGCATCATCAGCACGCAGTTCAATCACATTTCGCCTCGCGTTGGTTTTGCATTTGATCCATTTGGGGACGGCAAGACCTCGATTCGCGCTGCAGCGGGCATCTTCTTCGGAACTCCGAGCGGTAACGAATGGAACCAGCCCGGCAACGCCGCCCCATTCTCCATTCGCAACGGGTTTGGTCCTACTCCATCGCTGACAAATGTTTATGGAGGTCCCGCTTACAACTTTCCCAGCACCGCTCCCGGCGGAGGAATCTTCCCGTACACCTTTACGCCGGCCGCTCCGAAGTTCTACCCGAACACCAGCATCGAAGCTATCGATCCGAATGTTAAATATTCGTCGGTGTACCAGTACAACGTGAGCGTGCAGCGGCAATTACCTTACAAAATAAGCACGACGGTAGCGTATGTAGGCACCCTTGGTCGTCACCTGCAAACCTTCGTTGACGCTAACTACGCGCCGTATTCAACCGTCTTCGGCAAGCCCAGCACGGCGGCGTCCAGCACCGACATCCGTCGCCAGTACGATGCGGGCGCTCCAGGAGCACCTGGCACGCTGACCGGGATTACCGAGCTGATCTCAAACCAAAGCTCAAACTATAACGGGTTGCAAATCTCGGCGACCAAAACGATGGCACACGGCTTCAGTCTCAGCGGTTTCTATGTCTGGAGTCGCGCGCTGGAAAGCTCCAACCCGGTGGAGAATGGATTGATGAACGCGCAGGACTTCGGTGTACTTGGCGGCCCCTTCACCCCGTCCAACAACTCCCTGGGCGCGGTCGGCGGCGGCCTTCGGGAAGAGTATGGACTGATGGATCAGAACCACAACAGCAATGCTGCGATCTCCGGTATCTGGAAGCTCAGCTACTACACCGGATCGAACAAAGTCGTAAAGGAATTGGTTAACGGCTGGCAGGTCTCGTCGGTCGCCTATTTCATGAGCGGCGGCCCCTTTACAGTGTCGACGGGATCCAATAAGAACTTAGACAGTTTGGGCCAGAGCCGTCCGAACGCGGTTCCTGGAGTCAGCCCCAAGCTCAATCCGAATCGTTGCCGGGTTTGCGCCACCAACAGTGTCACAAAGGCGTGGTTCAACAATGCAGCGTTCACGGCCAATGGCCCCGGCTTGCCCGGTGGCATCGGTCCTGGCGGCGCGGATGGTAACGTGGGACGCGACTCCCTGGTCGGGCCTGGGCTGAAGGACATGGATGCGGGCCTGTTCAAGGACATTTCCTTCCCGCGGGGAATCGTGTTCCAGTTCCGCGCCGAAATCACGAACGTCATGAACTGGGTGAGTCTTAACAACCCATCCTCTGGAAACATCACGTCGGCCTCTCAAGCAACCATCACTTCGGCCGCCGGCACCCAGCGGGTCATCCAACTGGGTGGCAGGTTGACGTTCTAGGCGGACGCGGGGCAGGTGCTGGCGCCAGTAGAGCGCTCGCACCTGCCCTCACTCTGACTTTTCGTCAGGCCTGATCTTGCTCGAAATACAATGGCTGGACGTTCTCAAGGGCGATCGGCGTGGTCGGCCGATCGCCAAACTTTAGGGCAACGGAGTTCTGATGCAACCTCAGCTTCGCGTACTTCTGGCAGCGGCGTTTGCCGCCGTCCTTACCGTCGGCGCGCACGGGCAAACCCAGTCCACTACCGTTCTGGTTAATGCCGACCATCGAAAGATGGTCACGCTGAATGGTGACTGGCACTACATCGTCGACCCATATGACGGCGGACTGTACAACTTTCACCGAGAGATACGAAAGGATGGATTCTTTCTCAACGGGGCTCCGGAAACCGATAGCCAGGGGTTGGTCGAGTACGACTTCGGTAAATCGCCCACGTTGAAGGTTCCAGGGGATTGGAACACACAGCATGACTCACTCTTCTATTACGAAGGTTTGTTGTGGTATCAGCGAAACTTTACTTATACCCAGCCGGCCGGCCACAAGACATTTCTGCACATTGGGGCAGCCAACTACAAGTCCATCGCATGGGTGAACGGGCAGAAAGTATGTAGCCACGAGGGAGGCTTCACCGATTTTGACTGTGATGTTTCGAGCAGCATTCGCGCGGGTAAGAACTTCATTGTCATTGCAGTCGACAACACGCGCCTGGCGGATGGTATACCAACGTTAAACACGGATTGGTGGAACTACGGCGGACTCACCCGCGACATCTCGCTGGTCGATGTTCCGGCCAAATATATCGACGATTACGACCTGCATTTGAATCGCGAACGCACTGCGATTGTGGGAAGCGTGCACGTGCAAGGCGCGATTGCAGGAGACGAGGTCACGATTTCGCTTCCGGAACTGGGCCGCAGCGTGTCCGCCAAACTTGGCAACGATCAACGTGGGACCATTTCGCTCGCGGCGAAGGATGTTGCCTTGTGGAGCCCCGAACATCCTAAGCTTTACAAGGTTCATCTGGTGTCTGGTGAAGATAGTCTCGATGACGAAATGGGATTTCGAACGATTGAAGTTCGCGGAACCGACATCCTGCTGAACGGCAAGCCTGTGTTTCTTCGCGGCATCTCTATTCATGGCGAAGCGCCGCTGCGTGGGGGCAGGGCCAATAACGACCAGGATGCAGCCACGCTGCTGGGCTGGGCCAAGGAGCTTGGTTGCAACTTTGTCCGGCTTGCGCATTATCCGCATGACCAACGCATGACTCGTGCGGCTGACCGTCTTGGGCTGATGGTGTGGTCTGAAATTCCGGTTTACTGGGCTGAGGACTTCGGCAGCCCTACTGTGCTCGCGAAGGCGCAAGGACAGCTCGAAGAGGAGATTCGCCGAGATCGAAACAAGGCGTCGGTGGTGCTGTGGTCGATCGCGAATGAAACACCTCTCACTCCAGAGCGAACAGCTTTCCTTAAGACACTTGCAGGAGATGTGCGTGCGCTCGATTCCACGAGGCTGGTGACGGCAGCACTTCTGGTCCGATCCGAGGGACACGACAAGTATGTCGACGACCCGCTGGGCGAGGCGCTCGATGTGATTGGCATGAATGAATATATTGGCTGGTACGAGCAATCACCCGCGGACGCCGACCTCACCCACTGGCACATTGGCTATAACAAACCATTAATTGTCAGTGAGTTCGGAGGCGACGCAAAGGCGGGATTGCATGGCGCTGCCACTCAACGATGGACTGAAGAATACCAGGCAAGTATCTTCGAGCATCAGTTGCCGATGTTGGCGAAGATTCCCCAGTTTCGCGGGTTGAGTCCATGGATTCTCGTGGACTTCAGGTCGCCCATGCGACAACTGCCGGGTCTTCAGGATGGGTTCAACCGGAAGGGTCTGATCTCCAACACGGGCGGGAAAAAGGAAGCATTCTTCGTTCTGCAGAAGACCTACAGGGATTGGGCTGGCCATGGGGGCGGTCCTTCCCTCTCGTTGCAAACGGCTCCGGCGGCTCCCGATGCCTCTGGCTCTGAAGTGCGTCCTGCGGGAAATCCAGGCGAGAAAGTTCGCGGAGAGAAGCCTTGACGACACCAGCAACAAGTCAGTGGACTTGTCCGTCTCATATAGAGATAGATATCTTCAGCTGTGGTGCTGGCCGAACTAAGCGAGAATCAGCTCGAGACCTTTGGGAGGGTCAATGATCACACGTCGTCACTTCATCCATACCCTTGGGGCCGCAGGTCTGGCAATCAGCAGTACGGCGAAAAGCTATGCACGGATTCTCGGGTCGAATAGCCGCCTGAATTTCGCCGTGATTGGGCTGAACAGCCGCGCGTATGCACACTTATCCGCGCTGAGGGCAAACAAGGCCAATGCGCGTATCTCGCATGTGTGCGATGTCGAGAGCAATATTCTGAAGAAGTATGTGAGCAGCGCTTCACAAATGATGGGCGAAGAGCCTGTCGGCGAGAAGGACTTTCGGAACATCCTTGCAATGAAAGAAATTGACGCGATTACGATCGCGACACCTGACCATTGGCACACTCCGATAGCGATCCTGGCACTACAGGCGGGAAAGAATGTGTATGTTGAGAAACCCTGCTCCCACAATCCTGCCGAAGGTGCGCTCCTGATCGAGGCACAGAAGAAGTACGGCAAGTTGGTGCAGATGGGATCGCAACAACGCTCGTCACCGCACACCATCGAGATCGTGAACAAGATTCACGATGGACTGATCGGGCGCGCCTATTTCGCCAAGACCTGGTATTCCAACGTGCGCAAGTCTATCGGCTACGGAAAGGTTGTTCCGGTTCCGGCTACGCTGGATTGGGACCTGTTCCAGGGACCCGCTCCGCGTCAGGAGTACAAGGACAACGTGCAGCCCTACAACTGGCATTGGTTCAAGACCTGGGGCACGGGTGAGTCGTTGAATAATGGAACGCACGAGGTGGATGTGGCGCGCTGGGCGCTTGGTGTGGAGTACCCGAACAGCGTGACCTCGACGGCGGGGCGGTATCAGTTCAAGGACGACTGGCAGTTCTACGACACGATGGTGACGAGCTTTGCTTATGATGACGCGATGCTTTCCTGGGAAGGCAAGTGCTGCAACGGCATGAAGTACTTCAATCGCGACCGCGGCATCGAGGTGATGGGGACGACGGGCTCGGTGATCGTGGACCGGGACGGCTATGAAATTTACGACCTGAACGGCAAAAAGCTTAGCGAGTACAAGGCGGACAAGACGGCAACCAGCTCGTCGGATCTTGTTGGCCGCGATTCAATGACCGATGCGCACTTTGCGAATTTCATCGCCGGAATTCAAAAGGGAGAAAAGCTGCATCAGCCGATTGCGCAGGGGAACGTCGCGGTTACGATGCTGCAGCTCTCGAATATTGCGTGGGAGGTCAACCGCGAGTTGCATTTGGACGCGGTGAACGGCAAGGTGCTCGGCGATCCAACTGCGATGAAGATGTGGGGACGCGAGTATGAGAAGGGCTGGGCACCGCAACTGTAATCAGTGAGAGGAGTTCCATGAACCACGATAGGTCACGTCGAAACTTTCTCCGCAGTGGGGCGCTGGCTGCGACGGCTATTTCCTGCGGCGGTGCGATCTCTGCTGCCGCCCAGAACTACGCGCTGGAGGGACAGGCTACCGGCATCAAGCTGGGTCTAGCGAGCTATACCTTTCGCAACTTTACGAGAGCACAGCTGATCACGTACATGAAGCAACTGAATCTCACTGCCTTGAATGCAAAGGACGTGAAAGATCACCTGCCGATGGATCCGACCCAGGAAGCGACAGCGGTGGCCGACTATACTGCCGCGGGCATCCAACTACATGCCTTGGGAGCCATCTACTTTCCCAAGGACGAGGATGATGACATTCGCAGTAAGTTCGACTACTGCAAGCGGGCTAGCGTTTCGGTGATCGTTGCCGGAGACCCTGCGCCCGAGACGCTTCCGCGTATCGAGAAATTTGTGAAGGAGTATGACATTCGCTTCGCGATTCACAACCACGGACCGGAAGACAAGATTTGGCATTCGCCGTTGGATGTCTTGAAGGCCGTAGGCACTATGGATCCGCGCATGGGTTGTTGCATCGACGTGGGACACTGCATGCGTGCGGGCGTGAATCCTGTTGACGCTATTCATGCGGTGGGGCCGCGGCTCTTTAATATGCACATGAAGGATCTCGCTAACGCGACAGCGAAGGATAGCCAGGTTGCCGTGGGCGAAGGATTGATGCCCGTACGCGGCATCTTCGAGGCGCTGGTCGCAATAAAATACAAGGGCTTCGTTGACCTGGAGTACGAGATCCATGCCGACGACCCTATGCCTGGCGTGAGCTACAGCTTCGCCTACATGCGCGGCGTGCTGGCGGGCATGGGTTATCAGAAGCAGATGTAACTCGGCACAGCTAGTCGCGAAGGAGTGAACTGTGAGTCAGATGAATCGTCGTGAGTTAGGTTTGACGTTGTCGGCATTTGCGATGCTGGGCAGTCTCTCCGGAGAGGCGCAGATCGGTGCGTCGGCGGGAGATGTTCCAAAACTGGCCCACTCGGAGTTGTTTTCGTATGACAAGTTACCGGTCAAGACAGCACCGAATGGCATGACGTCGCGTGCGGTCGTGCAGGGGACGCTTGCCACAGGCGAGTTCATCGAGGTGCACGAAACGATGTTGCCTGCCGGCGAGATGCCGCATCCGCCGCACCGCCATGCCCACTCGGAGCTGCTGTTGATCCGCCAAGGGGAGTTGCAGGTCGATAGTGATGGCCAACGCGGCATCGTGCATGCGGGCGACGTCGTCTTTACCGCCTCGGCGGTACTGCATAGCCTGAAGAACGTGGGCGCGGGTCCTGCGAGTTACTTCGTTGTTGCGGTGGGACTGCAGAGGGCGATCGCCTAGCGATTATTCGCATCTTTACGGCTCCAACCTTCGTCACACTGATAACCATTGAGGGGTTCGATCGATGCAAACGCTTTCCAGACGCCAATTTGCCGAGCTTTCAGTCGCAACTGTTGCTTCCTCCCTATTACCGCTGCGTGCCTGGGCTGCCGGATCGAAGTTTAAGATCGGTGTGATCTCCGATGAAGTGTCAGAAGATTTCGACCATGCGTGTTATGTAATCAGCAAGCAGTTTGGACTTCACTGGGTGGAGCTGCGCGAGATCTGGGGAAAGAATCTACAGACGGTTTCGGACGACGAAATCGCGAGGGCGCAGAAGATCCTCGCGAAGTACGATCTCGAGGTGACGGACATCAGCAGTCCGCTCTATAAGGTCGACTGGCCTGAGGCTCCGCACTCGCAATACGGCTCCAAAGAAGACCTTCATGGAGCAGATGAAACCAAGTTCAACCAGCAACAGGAGGTGCTGGAACGGTCTATCTCCCTGGCAAAGCAGTTCAAGACGAATAAGGTTCGCTGCTTCGATTTCTGGCGCATCGACGATGTCAAGCCGTATCGGAAGGCCATCAATGCCAAGCTGCAGGAAGCAGCGGAGTTTGCTGCGAAGCAAGATGTAATGCTGGTGTTGGAGAATGAATTTGAATGCAACACGGCGACGGGCCGCGAGGCTGCAGCTACGCTTGCTGGCGTTCCTTCGAGAAATCTTGCGCTCAATTGGGACCCGGGCAATGCCGTCATGCGCGGTGAGCTTGACGCCTACCCCGGAGGATGGGACGCCCTGCCCAAGGATCGCATCCATCACTGCCACGTGAAGAATGCGGTTAAGGATGCGACGGGCAAGATCGTTTGGTCGCCGGTAGACATTGGGTATATCGATTGGGTCGCGCAGTTCAAGGCGCTCAAAGGGATCGGCTACGCCAATGGGGTCAATCTGGAGACGCATTGGAAAGGTGGTGGGACACCGGAGGCTTCGTCCGTCAGGAGTTGGGAAGGGATGAAAAAAGATCTCCAACAAGCAGGAGCTATCTAGTAAATTGCCCGTCGCCGGAAGTGATCAAATGATGATAGAACCGAAGCAGCCTTGGCGCCGGACCGGAAATGGAACTGGTGATGTCGGGTAAGATTAAATTTCAGAAGGCAAGCCAGCGTTCGACATCTCGCCCATTATCATGGCTCAATCGAGAGCGTTTCACGGGCCCGCGCAAAGACGAAAGGAGCTCAGGCCTCACGTGACCCCAACCTCACCGATCCGAGTGTTCTGCGTGGACGATCATCCGCTGATGCGCGAAGGCATTGGCGCGGTTATTCGCAATGAACCGGACATGCTCCTGGTGGGGGAAGCGCAATGTGGACGCGACGCCATCGCCGAGTATCGCAAACATCGCCCCGATATCACTCTGATGGATCTTCGGTTGCCGGACATCAGCGGCATCGACGCCCTGATCGCCATTCGCACCGAGTTCAAGGACGTGCGAGTGATCATGTTGACGACCTTCGACGGCGATGCGGAGATTCAGCGCGCTCTCGAAGCCGGCGCGAAGGGGTTCATGTTGAAGAGCATGCCCCGCAAGCAACTCGTGGAGATGATTCGCAAAGTCCATGCCGGAAAGCGGCACGTTCCACCTGAAGTTGCTGCACAGCTAGCCGAGCACCTCGGCCACGAAGCTCTGAGCAAACGCGAGCTGGAGGTGCTGCAAAAGATCGCTGGTGGAAACCGCAACAGCGACATCGCAGCTCTGCTCTTCATCACGGAAGAGACGGTTAAGGGTCACGTAAAGCACATCATGGAGAAACTCGATGCACGCGATCGGACCGAGGCCGTAGCTATAGGCCTGCGGCGAGGCATCATCCAGCTCTAACTGTTCCTATTCGGGATTGCGTGAGAACACCTCTATCGGGGGATTCAATGAGGCACCAGAACGTTTAGGCTAAGCCCACTTCGCACTACGCGATCTCGGAGGCCTCGGCTGCAGCGGTTCTTTTCAAGCTTTCCCGAAGGTTGGCCTGGCCTTGGGCTGCTTGTTCTTCGGGTTGCCGTGGCACTTTGCCTCCTCGATGGCCAGCTCATCCTCGATGCCTGGAGCCATCCTGTTGTGGCGCTGATCCTCATCGTATTGTGCGTTGCGATTCTTATTGGCCTGCTGACGCCGGTAGCCAGTATGGCCGCGGCGATTATGCAACTGGCCGGCTACGTCACGTACTTCCTCGCAGCCGATGCACACGCAACACACCTCAGGCAGTCCGGCGAGACGGCGTTATTCTGCATTGCGCTGTCTCTGCTCGGCCCAGGCGCCTATGCATGCGACGCAAGACTCTTTGGCCGGCGCGAGATCGTGATCCCGAAAGACCGACGACCGCTGTAGCCGTCGAGCCCGGCATCTGTTGGGACCCCCAAATAGTATTATTTTTCGCACCCCCGACGCTGGCATACAAAATGCCTTCGTTTGTGGCATGTAATCAGGCCTAAAGCAGCGAATAGTCCTATCCACGGGCAATAAGTTATCTTACTTTTAACCGAAGGATGGGAGGACGTCCGGCGAACTTCGCATACACTTCGCATTGGCGTCGCGTTACTCGAACAAGAAAGCAGTCTCGCGAATCATTCACAGGAGGTGAGGGAGTCCTTATGTCCAAATTGAAGGGAAAAGTGGCACTCGTTACTGGTGCGTCGCGTGGTATCGGCGCAGCAATCGCAAAGCGTCTGTCCGCGGATGGAGCCAATGTGGCGATCACCTACGCGAAGGATGCAACCGCCGCGTCAGCCGTGGTCAAAGCCATCGAAGCCAATGGCGGCAAGGCTGTTGCCATCCAGGCGGACGCAGCCGATGCGGCAGCTGTCAAGAACGCTGTAGAGAAAGCCGTCGCAACCTTGGGACCGCTGGATATTCTCGTGAATAACGCCGGCACGGCGATTCCGAAGAAGTTTGAGGACACCACGCTGGAAGAATTGGATCGCGTGATCGACATCAACATCCGCGGCGTCTTCGTCACGACCCAGGCCGCGCTGAAGCACATGAACGACGGTGGCCGCATCATCATCATCGGTTCGTGCGTTGGCGAGCGCATGATGACGCCCGGCTTAGTTCCGTACTCAGCCACCAAGGGCGCTGTGAAGATGTTCGCCCAGGGACTCTCCAGAGAGGTCGGCAGCCGCGGTATCACGGTCAACAATATTCAGCCGGGCCCAATCGACACTGATCTGAATCCTGCAGCGGGCGATTGGGCTTCGCCACAGAAAGCTGCTACCGCGCTCAACCGCTACGGCCATGTAGACGAGGTCGCAGCACTGGTTGCGTTCGTCGCGGGTCCAGAGTCTTCCTACATCACCGGAGCAAACCTGACGGTGGATGGCGGAACGAATGCCTAGGTTATTCAGGCCAGTAGATGGTAGTTCGAAGTTGTAACCCTGAAGATCGCAACTGGGAATCGAGGATCACATGCAAATCAATCCACGAGCGGGCAAGGAAATCAAAATTCCTGGCCCAGATCACCCCATCACGATCTCCCAGGTCGAAGGCCGAGTACGCGTAATGGTCGCCGACCGCGTCATCGCCGAATCGTCCGATACGCTGCTGCTCGAAGAGAAGGGATATTCCCCGGTTTTCTATTTGCCGCGTCGCGACGCAGACATGTCCCTGCTTGTTCGAACCACCCATTACACCTACTGTCCGTATAAAGGCGACTGCACCTACTACAGCATTCCGATTGGCGGTACAAAGTCGGAATTCGCTGTTTGGACGTATGAAGAACCCTATGAGGCGGTCTCAAGGATTAAAGATTATTTGGCGTTCTATCCTTCGCGTGTCGACGCCGTTGAAGTCCTCTCCTGACATCTTGCGTACTCTGTAGAGACGGCATTCTAGTCGAGCATTGGAGGTCATACAGGATGAGGCCACTGAGGAGCAGTCTAAGAGCGAGGCGCCGATGTTCGGTGATAAATTTCCGATATACAAGCCTTAGGCCGCAGCGTTCTCGTTTTGTTCGGTAGGAAGCGCGACCCGACGTAGGGCCCGGCGTTTGATGAGCAGGAAAAATGCCGGGACGAGAATCAGAACGTGAATGGTTGATGTGACCATCCCTCCCACGATCGGGGCTGCGATCGGCTTCATCACATCGGAACCGATGCCGGTCTCCCACAGGATCGGCGCCAGGCTCAGGACGACGGCAGTCACGGTCATGAGTTTGGGCCGCAGACGTTGAACTGCTCCCTTGATGACGGCCTCAACGAGCGCGGCTTCCGTCATGGGCGCGGCCTCTGCGAGGCGCTCCTGATAGGCCTCATGAAGATAGACCACCATCACCACGCCGGTCTCGACCGCAATCCCAAACAAAGCGATGTATCCAACCCACACGGCGACGCTGAAGTTGTATCCGAGGACCCACTGCAGTAACAGGCCGCCGGACATGGCGTACAGCGTCGGAAAGATGAGCACGGCCGCTTCGATGACCGACTTGAAAACCAGGTAAAGCAAAAGGAAGATGACGACGAACACGACGGGCAGGATCATCTCCAGGCGTTGCTTAGCATGCATCTCGAACTCATACTCTCCTGCCCAACGCCAGCTATAGCCTGCGGGGAGTACCAGTTTCTGTTGCAACAACTCTTGCGCACTCTTAACGAATCCGCCGTAGTTGTTGGTCTTGAGATTGAGATAGACATAGCCTGTCAGCGCGCCGTCTTCATCGCGGATCATGGAGGGGCCGCGCGAGAAGTAGACGCGGGCGACCTCGCTGACAGGAATCTCTTCCCCGGACGAGGTAGGAATGAGTGCCTGCGAAAGTGCCTCGGGGTGATCGCGAAAGTCACGCTGATAGCGTACTGCGATGGGAAAGCGTTCGCGGCCTTCTACATTCTCGGCGATGTCCGCTCCACCGATCTCAGAAGTGACGACGCGCTGCACGTCGGCGACGGTAAGACCATAACGGGCGGCCTCCAGTCGGTTCACCTCGACGTTGAGATAGAAGCCCTGGGCGACACGCTCGGCATAGACGGAATCGGCCTGGGGCATAGCGGAGAGGATCTGTTGCATCTGCGCTCCGATCTGCTCGATGTGGGCGAGGTCCGGGCCTTGAATTTTGATACCGACCGCGGTCTTGATTCCAGTGAGTTCCATGTCCAGCCGGTTCTGGACAGGCATCGTCCAGGAGTTGGTAAGGCCCGGAAACTGGAGCTTCTGGTCCATTGCGGCAATTAGCTTTTCGTAGGTCATGCCGGCGCGCCATTGATCGCGTGGCTTGAGCATGATGGTGGTGTCGTACATGTCGAGCGGAGCATTGTCGGTGGCGCTGTCGGAACGGCCTACCGTGCCGAAGACGGTGTCGACTTCGGGAAAGGAACGGATGACGCGGTCCTGTTCCTGCATGAGCGAGACTGCCTGCGTGATCGAGATGCCCGGCAAGGCGTTCGGCATGTAGAGAGCTGAGCCTTCATATAGCGCGGGCATGAACTGGCTGCCGAGGCGGAAGTACAAAGGGATGGTGACGGCAAGGAAGATCACGTTTAGGGCGATCACAATCTTCCAGTGTCCCAGGCACCATCGTAGGACGGGAAGATAGATGGCCTGGGTGATGCGGGCGGCGGGGTTGGCCGATTCCGGGCGCAGCTTTCCCCGCAGACAAAACGGCATCAGCGCTGGCACCAGGGTGATAGAGAGCAGCGACGCGAAGATCAGCGCCAGCGTCTTGGTCCAGGCCAGTGGCCGGAACATGCGGCCCTCCTGCGCTTCCAGAAGAAACACCGGAAGAAACGAAACGACAATGATGATGAGCGAATAGAAGAGCGCAGGGCCAACTTGCTGCGCGGAACGAATGAGGATGTTGCGTCGCTCTGCATTGTTGGGCACATCGTTACGCTCGGCGAGATTACGGTAGCCGTTCTCCACCATGACAATTGCGGCATCGATGAGCACGCCGACGGCCAGCGCCAGACCGCCGAGCGACATGATGTTGGAACTGACGTGCAGGAAGTACATGGGGATGAACGCGGCCAGTACCGCGATGGGCAGCGTCAGGATAGGCACCAGTGCTGAGCGGAAGTGGAAGAGGAAGGCGATGCTGACGAAACAGACGATGAGCGCCTCGGCGAAAAGATCGCGTTTGAGCGTGTGAATTGACTGATCGATCAGCCAGGAGCGGTCGTAGGAAGTCACGATCTCGACGCCGGGAGGAAGAGAGGGTGCGATCTCTTTGAACTTCGCTTTGATGCCGTCAATGACGTTGAGCGCATTCATACCGTAGCGCATGACGACGATGCCACCGACGGTTTCGCCCTCTCCTTGCCAGTCCGCCGCGCCGCGTCGAACGTCGGGACCGAAGGAGACTGTGCCGAGATTGCGGATCAAAATTGGTGTGCCGTTCTTTGTGGCGACAGGAACATTTTCGAGGTCGGAGAGGTTGTGCAAATAGCCGAGGCCGCGGATCATATACTCGGCGCCATTCATGTCGAGCACGTCGCCACCCACCTCGTTGGTGCTCTGCCGGACGCGGTCGATGACGGTGGCAGCGGAGATGCCGTAGGAGAAGAGTTTTTTGGGATCGAGATTGACTTGATACTGGCGCACAAAGCCGCCAATGCTTGCGACCTCCGCCACGCCGGGCACGGTTTCGAGTTGATAGCGCAGGTACCAGTCCTGCAGCGCGCGCAGGTC
The DNA here is from genome assembly GCF_009765785.1 of Granulicella sp. L46. GTDB lineage: Bacteria > Acidobacteriota > Terriglobia > Terriglobales > Acidobacteriaceae > Granulicella. Next base: position 1,376,290 of record NZ_LMUT01000012.1, on the reverse strand, counting down.
CGCGAGGCTTCTCGTATGCGTGCGGTCGACGATGGCGTACTCGTAGACCCAGCCCGCACCCGTGGCATCCGGGCCGATGGCGGGATGCACGTTCGCGGGCAAACGCCCGGCGATCTGCTGAAGGTACTCGGTCACGCGTGAGCGGGCCCAGTAGAGGTCCGTGCCATCCTGAAAGACGACGAAGACATAGGAGTCGCCAAACATGGTCTGGGCGCGCACGCTTTTGACGTTGGGGGCGGAGAGCAGCGAGGTCACAATCGGATATGTGACCTGGTCCTCGATTACATTCGGCGGCTCCCCCGCCCATGGTGTGTGAATGATGACCTGCACGTCGCTGATGTCGGGCAGTGCGTCGAGTGGCACACGGCGCATGCACCAAACTCCCGCGAAGACGAGGAGAAGCGCTCCGGCAAGGACGAGGAACGGATTGCGCGCGCACCAGGCAATGATCTTCGAAATCATCACATTCCTCCCGTGGCGTCGACGCTCAGTTGCCTGGTAGCGATGGCCTTGCCGCCACGCTGAACCGTGACGGTCGTTGTCCAGGTGCCGCCGGATGGAAGCTGCACCGATCCTTCATAATCGCCATTACCCTTGTCGGTGAGCGTGGCAGCGGCGTGCTGTGCGGCCATCCCCATTGCGGGCATTGCCGGTATGGTGAAGGTCACGCCCACCTGCGCGCCTGTCACCGGCTTGCCATCGATGGCGGCCAATTTTACTTGCACCGTATTTGCGCCCTTGCGCGGCGGAGACGGCTGCGTGCTCAGGTCGATCTGCATCTGCGTGACTACGGCGTTACTGGATCCGGCGGCCGATTGCGGCAGTGGTGAAAACGCTCCCATGGCGGTTTGAAGCTGCGCTTCAGAGTCCACAAGGAAGTTGGCGGAGCTCACCACCCGATCTCCCGCCTTGAGTCCGCCGAGGACCATCACTGAGTCATCCAGCTGCAGTCCGAGTTCGATCACGCGCGGCTCCAGGACACCGTTCCCGTGGTCGAGAAACGCGATTGCCTGTGAGCCTGACTGCAGGACCGCGGAGGCGGGAATCACCAATTGCTGGCCGAGCGGAACCGAGATGGCGACGTTGACATACATGCCCGGCTTGAGCTCGACGCGGGGGTTGCGAAATACCAGACGCACGCGCGCGGTGCGGGTCGTCGGATCAACTTCGGGCAGGATCTGGTCGATGCAGCCATTGAACTTGCGACCGGGATAGGCGTCCACCGTGACCTGTGCTGAGTCGCCGGGCTTGAGGCGTCCCACATCGTTCTGAAATACGTTGGCGTAAACCCATACCGTTGAGAGGTCCGCAATGGTGTACAGCTTCGTGTCGGGCTGCACGTAGGCGTTGGGCAGAGCGGTGCGGTCGATGATGTAGCCGGAGGCCGGCGAAGTGATTGCGATATCGTGTTGCACCTTGCCGCTGTGTTCCAGGTCCGCGATTGCCTGCTGGGGAACATCGAATTGCCGCAAGCGCTCCTGGGCGGCACGCATCATCCAGCCACTCTCCTGCGCGGCCATATCCTGCGCATTCGGTGCGAAGGTGTCCTGATTCTGACGGGCCAGCAGATACTCCTGCTGGCTGCTCACAAGGTCGGGGCTGTAGATGGTGAAGAGCCGCTCCCCTTTGCGCACGTACTGGTAGGTTGCATTCGCAAATACCTGTTGAATCCAGCCTGGGAAGCGTACCTGCACATACGACAACCGCTCTTCGTCCATGTTGACGTTCCCGGGAACGGTCAGCGTGTCGTTGACATCCTTGCGCTGCACCGTCGCAGTGGTTACGCCAATTTCCTGTAGACGTTGTGGCGACAACTGCACGGTTGCGAGCGCGGCCTCGACTCCGGTCGCGGCGCCGCCGGCTTGCGGCATGGGATTCGAACCCACATCGGGCCCACGCGCCACGACGGGATCCTGCGAGGATGACGCTGCGGGAGCTGCAGGCGCTCGGTGCAGAAGCGTAAACGCAAGCACTGCCGCGAGAACTAGACTTGCGGCCACAGCAGCCGCCAGGGAGATTTGATACATGCGGGTCTTCATGGTTTCACCTCAGTCGCGGGCGTCGTGGATTGTTCAAGAGGCGCGCCTGTCGCCAGTTCAAGATCCGCCAAGCGGGTATCAAAATCCGCGACCGCATCGAGCCATGCGAGGTCAACATTGATGACCGTCATCTGGCTGTCGAGGAGATTCAGAAAGCTCGTCTTGTCGTTCTCGTAAGCTATGACGCTCGATTCCAACGTGGCTTCGGCCTGAGGTCGCAACTGATCGTGATACACATGCGCCAGCTTCTGAGCGGCTTGTGCCTCGACCAGCGCATCCTGAATCTGCCCGAAGGCGACGTTGCGCAGTGACGACAGTTCAGCGTCCTGCTCGGTGGTGCGCGCCGTCGCTTCCGCAATCTCCGCATCGTGCTTACGGCGGTTCAGCCACGGCAGATTGATCGAAGCTTCCACCATGTAGTCGTTGCGCGTTGGAGTGCCGGCAGGCATCAACATATATCCGCCGGAGACGGTGAAGTCCGGCAGATAAGCCTTCTTAGCGAGGGCCTGCTCGGTGTGACTTCGCGCGGCGGCTTGCTCGGCCGCCATCAGGTCTGGCCGCGACCGGAGGGCCACGGTATCGAGTGTCCGCGCCTCCGGCAGCGCGTCCACTACCGCAAATTGTCCGGCAACGCTGACCGGCGTGTCGGGATCACGGCCCAGCAGCGTGTTGAGCCGTGCCTGCGCCAGAGCGGCGTCGTGGTCGAAGCGGATCATGTGCTCCGCCAGCAAGGTGAGGGCCACCTGCGCCTTCAACATGTCCTGCTGCGGCCCCTTGCCGACGGTGTACTGAATGCGCGCCGCCTCGATTGCCTGCCGCGCGATCGCTACGTGCTGATGGTGGATCGCCATCTCGTTTTGGGCGAGCAATAGGTCGTCGAAGGCTTTGTGCACCCGTACTCGAACATCCAGTCGCACCTCGTCGAGCTGCGCCTTGGCCACGTCCACATCCGAACCGGCCACGCTGGTTCGCAGCGCCCGTTTCCCAGCTCCAGAAAATGTCTGGCTGATGCTGAACATGTTCTGTGCGTCATTGAAATTCCACGGCTGCCGCAGCGGAACTCCCCACCCGCGATACATGGCCATTGGATCGTCGAGCGCACCGGCAACCGGGACATGCGCCTCAGCAACGGCCACGCGTCGCGACGCCACCGCGATCTCCGGGCTGCGGGCAAGGGCGACCTGTTCCACATCGTTCAGCGTGAGAGGCGGGGCAGTAGCCTGCGCCGGAGTTGAGTCCTGAAAAAGTGCGGCATAGGGCGCGAGGTCATTGCTCCCGGCGGCCGCCTGCGCACGGCAAATACCGCCGGCTATCGCGGACGCAAAAATACATACTGTACAGACAAAGACTTTCATCGCTCCCTCCAACGGAGACACGGCTCGCGGGACCATCGCGCGTTTTCTCCGCGCATAGGCGCACGGGGATACACGAAGGCCAAGGTTTAGCCTGCGAAGGGAGGAGTTCTAGATTCGGAGTATTGAGATGGCGCCTGGCGATGACCTGGGCGGTGGCGCTTCGAGAGCGCTGTGCCATCCGGCATCAGTAGCGGCGGGCCGTTCCAAACGGATTGGATATGCCACCAACAGCGGCTTCAGCGAGTGCTCAGGAGAAAACGGAGGAACCGGGGTGACAGCGGGCTCAGTTCCGCGGATTCGGCAGCAGGTAGGATGCATCCTCATACCGCGCATCGCGCCGCCTTGTGCCATCTCACCGCAGCAGACGGGCCGCGCGTTGGACTGCATCATAAGCACACAAGCGGACGCCGGCATCGCAGTCCATAAGACTGCTGCAGCCAGTATGAGCAACGCGACTTTTCTGCCCCAATGCATCGTAGAAGTGTCCCAATTTCGATTATAAGTATCCCACCCTGGGCTCCAGACATGTGTGTCCCGGATCACATTGCGGAAAACCTGAGAACCGTGACGGTTCGCCGACGCGCTTTTACTGAAGAGCCTCACAGATTCGCCGCCGCAACCTACGCTTGTTGGCGTTTGTTGGGTTTCTTGGTGGCCCGGGCAGGAGTCCTGATGCAGAGCCAATAGCAGACATTTCTGGTTTCTTGGTGGCCCGGGCAGGAGTCCTGATGCAGAGCCAATAGCAGACATTTCTGGTTTCTTGGTGGCCCGGGCAGGAGTCCAACCTGCGACCTTCGCGTTAGGAGTGCGCTGCTCTATGCAACTGAGCTACCGGGCCACTTGGCAATGTCAGGGGATACGACGAATCGGCCGTGAGACCCTAGCCTAGTGTATCGCGGACGGCAACCAGGGAGAGAATAGCTGATGATGGGGACGGGGCAGCGTAAAATCAAAACCGTGCCGAAGTACTCCATCGTCGTGCCGTTTCATAACGAGGAAGAGAACGTCACCAAGCTCTATGACCGCGTGAAGGGCGTGATGGAGCAGGTGGGTTCGAGCTTCGAGCTGGTGTTCGTGGATGATGGTTCGCGGGATCGCACGTATCGGCTGCTGGAAGAGATTGCGGCGGTGGATTCACGGGTGCTGCTGGTAAAGCTGCGGCGGAACTTTGGGCAGACGTCGGCGCTGGCCGCGGGTTTCGATCATTCGTCCGGCGAGTACATCCTGGCGATGGATGGCGATCTGCAGCACGATCCGGCGGAGATCCCGATGTTCCTTGCCAAGCTGGAGGAAGGCTACGACGTGGTGAGCGGGTGGCGCGCCCAGCGGGTCGACAACATGGTGCTGCGACGCGCGCCGTCCGCGGTGGCGAACTGGATGATGGCGCGGCTTTCAGGCGTGGATATTCACGATTTCGGAACTACCTTCAAGGCGTACCGGCGCGATGTGATCCAGAACATTCCGTTGTATGGCGAGATGCACCGGTTCATTCCGGCGTTGGCGAGCTGGTATGGCGCGAGCATCTGCGAGGTGGTTATCACAAACCCGGCGCGTGAGTCCGGGCGCAGTCATTATGGACTCTCGAGGACGTTTCGAGTCCTCTTTGATCTGCTGACGATTCGATTTTTGCTGAAGTACATGACGCGGCCGCTGCACTTCTTTGGTACCTTTGGCGCGCTCGGCGTGTTTGGCGGCGGCGGCATCGCGACGTGGCTGCTGTTGCACAAACTCCTCTCAGGCCATGACGTAATGGATGAGCATGCGCCGCTGTTTACGATTGCGGCGGTGATGATCCTGGCGGGAATCCAGTTGGTTGGCGTGGGTCTGCTGGGTGAGCTGCAGGTGCGGCATTTCTTCACGCAGTCGCAGAATACGCCGTATGCGGTGGACCGGATTGTGCGGATTCGGCCGTCGGAAGAGAGCATGAGCCGCTAGGGCGGTTACAGGAATAACGATGCGAGCCATACAGATAAAGACAACCGGTGGCCCCGAGGTGATGGAGGTCGTCGAGCTTCCAACTCCCAAACCCGGCGCGGGACAGGTGCTGGTAAAGATTGAAGCATCAGGCGTGAACTTCATCGACACGTATCTGCGCGAGGGACGGTATCCGGCAGAGTTGCCATTTATTCCCGGCCAGGAGGCGGCTGGAATCGTGGTGGAGCTGGGCGGCGGTGTGAGCGGTTTCGCCGTAGGCGATCGAGTCGCATGGAATGGTACGCGCGGCACCTATGCTGAGTTTGCCTGCGCACCCGCTGACGATTTGCTGAAGATTCCCGACGGGATCAGTTTCCTGCAGGCCGCGGCCGTGCTTCTGCAGGGGCTTACGGCGCATTATCTTTCGCACGATACCTATGCGATCAGGGCAGACGACACGGTATTGATTCATGCGGGGGCAGGCGGTGTGGGGCTGCTGCTGACGCAGATGGCGAAACGTCTGGGCGCGCGGGTACTGACGACTGTTTCGACCGAGCAGAAGGCGGAGTTGTCGCGCGCGGCGGGGGCAGATAAGGTAGTGCTGTATACGACGGAGAGTTTCGTGGATGAGGTAAAACGGCAGACGGATGGAGACGGATTGCCGGTGGTGTACGACTCGGTGGGTAAGACGACGTTTGAGGATTCGCTGAAGTGTCTGCGGCCGCGCGGACTGTTGGCGCTGTATGGTGCGTCGAGTGGGGCGGTTCCTGCGATGGATCCAATCCGCTTGATGGCGGGTTCGCTCTATCTGACCCGGCCGACGCTAAAGGATTATGTGCGCAGGCGGAGTGACCTGGAGCGGCGAGCGGCGGATGTGTTTGGTTGGGTGGTAGGCGGGGAACTGCATGTGAGGATTGGCGCTACGTATCGTCTGGAGGACGCCGCGCAGGCGCATCGCGACCTCGCCGGACGGAAGACTACGGGCAAAGTTTTGCTGACGCTTTAGGGGTGTGGGCATGGATGGGGTGGTGATTCGCCGGGCGACTGAGGCCGATGTACCCTCGTTGCATGTGCTGATTGAGGCGTCGGTGCGAGGGCTGCAGGCCGATGACTATAGTCCGGCGGAGATTGAGGCGCGCTGGGGCATGCGCTCGGACTCGATTCGCAACTGGTGACGGATGGGACGTACTTTGTGGCCGAGGTTGGGGGAGAGATGGTCGCCAGCGGTGGTTGGAGCTATCGAGCGACGCTGTGCGGAAGCGACGGGATGACGGGTCGAGAGCCAGCCAGTCTCAATCCAGCAACGGACGCGGCGAAGATTCGCGCGATCTTTGTGCATCCAGGGTGGGCGCGTCGGGGGTTAGGAAGCCTGATGCTTGCGCACTGTGAACGGCAGGCGCGGGAGACGGGATTCACTCGGTTGGAAATGGGATCGACCCTGACCGGGGCACCGCTTTACCACCTGCGTGGGTATGTCGAGCAGGAGCGGATTGCGATTCCTCTGCCGAATGGAGAGGCGCTCCCGGTGATCCGAATGACGAAGAGTGTCTGAAACTGAGCGGGCAGGAAGGTCCAGGAACCCGCTGAGTGATGTATCAGGCAGTAAATCTACGCCTTTTGGCATATTACTAAAGTCTTATAGACCCTATGCGGCGTGGTTACAGAGGTATATCTTGATGGCATGACGGCCCTCGAGATACAAGACTTAGCTCGCAATTGGATCCGTTACCAAGAAGCCTGGGAGCGGGTAGGTGGTCCCTGCCGCGAATGTACCGAGCTGCAGTGGGCTTATAACTTAGTGGACGACATGGTGATCGATCGACCGGAAGAAAGCTGGCAGCTGATTCTTACGGTTCGTCGACTCAACCGGACAACCGTGATTGAACAGATGCTCGCGGCCGCTGTGTTCGAGGATCTGATGTCGGTCTATGGCGCAACGCTGATCGACCGAGTGGAGGCGGAAGTGAAGCGCGACCCGACCTTCGTTGGAGTCATCCGTAGCTCTTACAAGGCTCACATGTCGGAAGAAGTGTGGTCGCGGCTTAAGGCAATCGCTGATCCTGCGGTCTTCCTACAGCTAATCGCATAAGATAGAGACTTCAGCTGAAGTCTCTGCGTTGCTGCTGTCGAAGGCGACGTCCCATCTGTTCACGCTACCGCAAAGGAATGTTCGGGAAGCGCGGTGAAACTCCGCCACTGCCCCGCAACTGTGATGCGCGCACCTGCAAGTCTAGAAACCAAAGCTTTTAGGGATTTATCTAAAAGCCAAGACTTTTGGTTTCAGGATTTATAGGTGAAGCTGACCCGGAGGCGCCCACTGATCGTCCAATGGACATCGGGAAGGGACGCTCTCTGCAAGACAAGGGTCGACTTTGAAATCGCGCCAGTCAGGAGACCGGTTCCATTGCTGTTGTGCCTGCCACGCTTCCGTCGGGGAAGCGGAGGAGAATACTATGCAATCGTCTCTGGGCCGTTATGCGGCCAGTCGATCGATACGCGCGAGAATCGCTCGCTGCGTTGCCCTTACATTTTTAGGATTTCTGATTTCAACCTGCGCGCAGGCGGTAGTGATCCGTGGCCGCATGACCGATGCACTGGGCAAGCCGGTGCCGCGCGGCATGGTGCGCCTGGTGAAGGATGGGAAGACTGTCGCCTTTGCCTATGCGGAAACGGACGGGTCGTTTGAGATTCGGTCCTCGGACTCGGGAAGGTTTACACTGCTTGGCTCTGCCGCGGGATTTCTGCCCGCCATCGGCACGGATTTTTATGGCGGGGTGAACGATGTGCTGCAGCAGGACGTCGTGCTTGCAGCCAACACCGTGCGCCAGGAGATTACGGTCAGTGAAACGGGCATTCCTACGCCGCTGCCGCAGCTTACGTCTCCGGTGACCGTGATTCCACAGGAGGCGATGGACTTGCGGACCGGGGTTGTGGATGTGATGCGGCTGACACCGGGCGCCTTCATGGTGCAAACCGGACAACTTGGAAGCGTTACAAGCCTGTTCATGCGCGGTGGGAACTCGACGGCAAATCTTGTGCTGATCGATGGCGTGCCGGCCGATGACATTGGCGGCGTCTTTGATTTCGGCACGGTGAGCTCAACGGCCGTGGGCAAGATCGACATGGTGCGCGGGCCGGATTCCGCGATGTACGGTACGGATGCCGGCGCCGGCGTGGTTACGATTGACACCACGCGCGGAACCACGCCTGTGCCACAGTTGAACTATGAGGGCAGTGCGGGCAATCTGTACACGTATCAGAACCGGGCATCGATTGGTGGTACGTGGAGCAGGCTGGATTACTTTGGGGCGTTCTCGCGAATCGATACGTCGAATGCGCTGCCGCTGGACAGGTATCACTTAACCACCTCGGCGATCAACGTCGGGTTTAACTTCAACGGCAATACGCTGATCCGCTTCACAATCCGCAATGCGGATTCCGTTCAGGGCGTTCCGGGAGCCTGGGATTTTCAGGGAGTATCGCAGGATAACCGGCAGGCCGATCAGGATCTATATTCCGGCGCGACGCTGGAGAACTGGTTCAAAGGGAAGTGGCACAACCTGGTGCGGTACGGAATTGCGCGGAAGCGCGAGCAGGAGCAGGAGTTTGCCGCCGGAGGGACATTCCTGGAGGACGATCCGGGCGCAGGTGGGCCGGGCAACGTGGGGAACGTGGTGACTATCCGCGGCGCGAATGGATATACGGCGACCGGCCAGGTGCAGCTGTATACCGGCAACAATTACGACCAGGCCAACAATCTCGACCAGCTGTACTACCAGACGGATTACAGCTTTTCGCCGCACTTTATTGCGCTGTTCGGATTTCGGTATGACAACGAGCGCGGCTCGTATAACGACTACTACACCGACGCCTACGACCCGGATTTTGACTTCACGGAGCATGAGTCGACGCAGCGCACGAACTTTGAATACAACCTGCAGTTCCAGGGCGAGTTCTGGCACCGGCTGTTTTATTCGGCGGGTGGCGCATTGGAGAAGAATCACCTGTACGGGATTGCAGGAACGCCGCGGCTGGGGTTGAGCTACGTGCCGGTGCGCCCGTCGGCCAAGATATTCCATGGGACGCGGCTCCGCGCCAATGCCGCGACAGGTGTCCAGGAACCTACGCTGGCGATTGAGTTCCAGAGCCTGTACACGCAGCTGTTGCAGGCCGGCGATACTGAGGATATTGAGAAGTACAACATCACGCCGCAGGGTCCGCAGCGTTCGCGCACGTACGATGTCGGCATAGATCAGAACATCCTGGGGGAAAAGCTGACGCTGAAGGTGGGCTACTTCCACAACATGTTCAACCATCAACTGGAGGGCGTGGACGCCGAGGCGCTGAACCAGTACTTTGGTCTGGATTTGAATCCAAGCGTAAGTCTGTATGAGGCCTACGTGAATTCGCTCGCCTTTAGCGCGCAGGGCGCGGAGGTGGAGCTGGCGTGGCAGCCACGGCCGCACTTCCTGTTCCGCGGAGGCTATACCTACCTGGATGCGAAAGTGTTGCAATCGTTCGCCTCGGATGCCGTTGCGGCGAATCAGGGTGAACCAACAGAGAACCCGAATATTCCCGGAGTACCCATTGGCGCGCTCGGACCGCTGGTTGGCGCGCGTCCCTTTCGGCGAGCTCCGAATACGGGATACTTCAACGCCCAGTACACGCGCCCGCGGCTGACGTTTTCTATGACTGGAGCGATCGCCAGCCGAAGTGACGACTCCACGTACCTGGAGTATGAGGACCTCAACGGCGGCAATACGCTACTGCTGCCAAATCGGAATCTCGATTTTGGTTACACAAAGCTCGATTTGAGCTTCACTTACGCACTCAAGCATGGGTTCACTTACTTTGCGCAGTTCGACAATCTCCTGAACAACCAGCACATTGGGCCGATTGGGTACCCGGGGCTTCCTTTGACGTTTCAGACGGGGTTGAAGCTTCAGCTGGGCGGCAGGTAGGATTTTTGGAAGCTTCCCGGAAATGAGCGCAGGTTTCCGGGAAGCTAGCGTAAGATTACCCGGAGGTTTGGTGTCACCTGTGGCTTGCAAACCCCGTCTAAGCGATTGAAGTTCAAGGAGGAAGACTATGTCCCAGAGTTTTCGCAGCAAGATGATATCGGCCCTCGCTGCCGGCTTCGTGATGACAGCATTGCCCGTCTTTGGGCAAGGCGTTCCGGTGGAAGGACCGTTGCCCACCACGGCGACGATCTCGGTGCAGTCCAAGAGCGGCGCTCCCTTGGATCCGGCGTTACTGAAACTCCAGGTAAATGGTCAGGACACGCCGATTCTGTCGGTGAAGCCAATTCCGCCGCCTGGCGCGCAGATTGCCATTTTGATTGATGACGGTTTGAGGTCTGGGTTCGGCAACCAGTTAGATGACTTTGCAACCTTCATTAACTCGCTGCCGCCGGGCGCGAAGGTGCTGGTGGGTTACATGCAGAACGGCACCGTTCGCGGTATGAACACGTTTACGGCGAACCACCAGGCTGCGGCGGCGCAGTTACGGATTCCAATGTCGGTGGCCGGAGTTAATGGCAGCCCGTACTTCACGCTCTCAGAGTTTGCGAAGCACTGGCCGTCCAACCAGCCGGGCGCGCGGTTCGTGCTGCTGGTGACCAACGGAGTCGACCCATACAACGGTCGGCCTTCGGTGATGAACCAGAACAGCCCGTACGTCCAGACAGCGCAGGAAGATGCGCAGCGGGCCGGGGTCGCGGTGTATTCGATTTATTATCCCCAGTCGGGTATGCGGGGCGGGCGGGGTAGCTTCAGCGGTCAAAGCTATCTGGCGCAGGTAGGTGAGGCTTCGGGCGGTACTTCCTTCAACATGGGGACGATCACGCCGCCTTCGCTGTCGCCCTATCTCAATGAGTTCAGCAAAGCCATCGCCGGTAGTTATCTGGTGAGGTTTAATGTGAGTTCTGCCCGCGTAAAGCGCGACACCCTGATCCGTATCAAGCTGAAAACTACCCAACCGGGAGTAAAGATACAGACGCCAAATAACGTTCATCCAGGTGTCGACTTGATGTGGTAACAACAGTGGAAGCTGGGCAATGAAAGGGGCACGGCTTATGGCCGTGCCCTTTTTTCGGGCATTCCAGCGGGAGTCGTGATTCCGTCGTCCGGAGTCGTGATTCCTTCATGCGAAGCCTGTACCATGGAGCAGGAACGAGAGGTGTATGAACGAAGGTCGTTGGGTTCTGTTGATTGCGAGTGAAGTAGGTGGAACGGATTCAGTTTCGGACCGCGCCATGGAGCGTCTGGTCGAAGCTATCGCCGCAGAGGGGTACGAAGTTGTAAGGACCTCGACTCCTGAGGATGGGTTATCGCTGGTGACTTCCGATCCATCGCACAGCGCGATTCTGCTGGACTGGGATCTGGAAGGCGAAAACCAGTTTGACGAGCGCGCGGCGTTGAAGATTCTGCGTGCGGTCCGACGACGTAACAAGAAAATTCCTATATTTTTAATCGCTGACCGGACGCTGGTGAGTGAGTTGCCGCTCGAGGTCGTGAAGCAGGTGCATGAGTACATTCACCTGTTCGGCGATACGCCGGCGTTCATCGCCAACCGCGTGGACTTTGCCGTGGAACGATACCACGAGCAGCTGCTACCGCCGTACTTCCGCGAGTTGAAGAAGTATACCGAGCAGGGTGCGTATTCGTGGGACGCGCCGGGACACATGGGCGGCGTGGCGTACCTGAAGCATCCGGTGGGGATGGAGTTTCACAAATTTTTCGGCGAGAACATTATGCGCTCGGACCTCGGCATCTCGACATCGCCGCTGGGATCGTGGCTGGATCATCTGGGGCCTCCCGGAGAGAGCGAGCGGAATGCGGCGCGCATCTTTGGAGCCGACTGGACGTTCTATGTGCTGGGCGGTTCGTCGGCTTCAAACCAGATCGTCGGGCATGGCGTGATTGCTCAGGATGACATTGTGCTGGCCGACGCAAACTGCCACAAATCGATTTGTCATTCCTTGACGGTGACGGGAGCGAGGCCGGTGTACTTCAAGCCGACGCGCAACGGCTATGGCATGATTGGCCTGGTACCGATTAAGCGCTTCAGCCCGGAGAATGTGCAGGCGCTGATTGAGCGGAGCCCGTTTAGTGCCGGCGCGCGGTCGAAGGTGCCGACGTATGCGGTGGTGACGAACTCGACGTACGATGGGCTTTGCTACAACGTGGATCGCGTGGTGGAAGAGCTGGCAAAGAGCGTTCCACGCGTGCATTTCGATGAGGCCTGGTACGCGTATGCGAAGTTCCACGAGATCTATCGCGGACGTTACGCGATGGGCGTGCCAGATGAAATGGCGGACCGGCCGGTAATCTTCTCAACGCAGTCGACGCACAAAATGCTGGCGGCTTTCTCGATGGCGTCGATGGTGCATGTGAAGCTGAGCCCGCGGGCACAGTTGGACTACGACCAGTTCAACGAGGCGTTCATGATGCACGGCAGCACGTCGCCGTTCTATCCGCTGATTGCCTCCATTGACGTCGCAGCCGCAATGATGGATGACCCTGCGGGACCGACGCTGATGAGCGAGACGCTGCAGGATGCGATCAGCTTCCGCAAGGCCATGTCCTCGATTGCGCACCGGTTGCGCAAGGCGGAGCAGGGCTGGTTCTTCCGGCTTTATCAGCCGGAGTATGTGTTCGACCCGCTGGATGGGAAGACCTACTTGTTCGAAGAGGCCGCTGACGGCCTGCTGACCAACCAATCAAGCGCATGGACGCTGAAGACGGGCGAGGAGTGGCACGGCTACCAGGACGAAGATATTGCCGATGACTACTGCATGCTCGACCCAGCCAAGGTAACGATTCTTTCACCGGGTGTGAACGCGCAGGGTGTGTTTGGCGACTGGGGCATTCCGGCGGCGATCCTGACGGAATTTCTCGATGGACGCCGCGTTGAGATTGCGCGTACTGGCGATTACACCGTACTGGTATTGTTCTCCGTCGGCACCAGTAAGGGCAAGTGGGGTGCACTGCTCGAAAACCTGTTCGAGTTCAAGCGGCTGTACGACAGCGAGGCTCCGCTTGAAGAGGCGCTGCCGGAGTTGGTGATGAAATATCCGGCGCGGTATCGCAATGTGACGCTCAAGGAGCTGAGCGACCAGATGCACAGCGTGATGCAGGAATTAAATCTTTCAGGGCTCGTAAATGCAGCCGCGGATGAGGACTTTGATCCGGTCTTGACGCCGGGACAGACGTATCAGAAGCTGTTGCGCGGCGAGACGGAGAAGGTGCGCTTTGCCGAGATGGCCGGACGCATCGCGGCAGTGATGCTGGTGCCGTATCCGCCGGGAATTCCGATGTCGATGCCGGGTGAGCGGCTGGGCGGGCTGGAGAGTCCGGTGATCAAGCTGATCATCGCCATGGAAGAGTTTGGCAAGCGGTTTCCGGGCTTCGAGCGCGAGACGCACGGCGTTGAAGTGGATGAGAATGGCAACTACTGGATGCGTGCAGTGATCGAAACGGCGAACGGCAAGAAGAACGGCCGCAAACAGAAGGGGCCGAGCTCCGCGCCGCCAGTGAAGCGTCGCAAGAAAAACCTGCCCGGAGACGATGGGCCTCCATTGCCGGGGACACCGGTAAGGATCTCGCCGGAACGGTAAGGGCATGCAACAAAACGAAGACTCCGGATCTATCCGGGGCCCTTCCTGTTGTTGCGCTGCACTTCTGTACTCTTGAGTGCTGGAGCTTTCGATGCGTATCTCCGCGGATGCTCTTTTCTTTACATTTCGATGATTTTCTGGCGACATCCTGAGCGATTCTTGAAGCGTCGAATCGCTATTAGGACGCGGTTCGCCTTTTGCTCGGCTCTCCAAAAGAAGGCTCCTAATCAGGAGGACAATGATGATAATGGGAATGCAGGAGTTGATGAGGGAAGTAAAAATTTTCGAGGACTATGTTCGAGCGTGCCAGGCGGGGGATGATCTGCGAAACGTTCCCCTTACGCGGGAAGAGGTGGATGTGATCGCTTCGTACCGCCGCTTCATGAGTCAGCAAGAGGATAGCTCCCAAATCTAGAAAGCAAAAGGCCCCCAGCGGCAGCCGGGAGCCTTTTGCATGACCAGATCGCAGAAGCGAGAATCTCGCTGCTGTTTGTTTAGTACATGCCGTCCATGCCGCCGCCGTGGCCGCCGCCTGCCGGAGCTTCCTTCTTCTCCGGAATGTCGGCGATGATGGCTTCGGTGGTGAGCAGCAGGCCAGAGATCGACGCGGCGTTCTGCAGGGCAGTGCGCGTGACCTTGGTCGGATCGATGACGCCGGCCTTGACCAGATCCTCGTAGACGCCGGTTCCAGCGTTGTAGCCGTAGTTGGCGTCCTTCGAGTCGTGGATCTTGCCGATGACGACCGAGCCCTCTTCGCCGGCATTGCCAACGATGGTGCGGAGCGGCTCTTCGATCGCGCGACGGATAATGTTCGCACCGATCTTCTCGTCGCCCTCGAGCGTCTTGATGAGCGCGTCGACAGCCGGTACGCAGCGAATCAACGCCACGCCGCCGCCCGGGACGATGCCTTCTTCGACAGCCGCGCGGGTTGCATGCATCGCATCCTCAACGCGCGCCTTCTTCTCCTTCATCTCGGTCTCGGTAGCTGCACCGACCTTGATGACGGCGACACCGCCGACCAGCTTCGCAAGGCGCTCCTGGAGCTTCTCGCGGTCATAGTCGGAGGTTGTTTTCTCGACCTGAGCGCGAATTTCCTTGACGCGGCCTTCAATCTTGGCGTCCTCACCACCACCGTCGATGATGGTCGTGTTGTCCTTGTCGATGGTGATGCGCTTGGCGGTGCCGAGGTCTTCGATCTTGACGCCCTCGAGCTTGATGCCGAGGTCCTCAGTGATGGCCTTGCCGCCGGTGAGAATCGCGATGTCTTCGAGCATTGCCTTGCGGCGATCACCGAAGCCAGGCGCCTTTACGGCAGCGACGTTCAACGTGCCACGCAGCTTGTTGACCACGAGGGTTGCGAGCGCCTCACCGTCCACGTCCTCGGCGATGATGAGCAGGGGCTTAGCGGTGCGGGCGATCTGCTCGAGCAAGGGGAGCAGGTCCTTCATCGAGGAGATCTTCTTCTCATAGATGAGGACGTAGGGGTTCTCTAGCGCGACTTCCATACGCTCTGCGTCGGTGACGAAGTAGGGCGAGAGGTAGCCGCGATCGAACTGCATGCCCTCGACGACGTCGAGCTGCGTCTCCATCGTGCGCGACTCTTCGACGGTGATGACGCCGTCCTTGCCGACCTTCTTCATCGCCGCAGCGATGATCGAGCCGATCTGCTCATCCGAGTTGGCGGAGATGGTGCCAACCTGGGCAATCATGTCGCCGGTAACGGGCTTGGAGAACTTCGAGAGCGCTCCGCCAGTCACTACGCCTTGCTCATCGCGCTTGCCGATGATGGCCTCAACAGCCTTGTCGATGCCGCGCTTCAGGGCAGCAGGGTTCGCGCCGGCTGCAACGGTCTTCACGCCCTCGCGGAAGATCGCCTGGGCGAGCACGGTGGCTGTGGTGGTACCGTCGCCAGCGATGTCCGAGGTCTTCGAAGCGACTTCCTTTACGAGCTGTGCGCCGACGTTCTCGATCGAGTCCGAAAGCTCGATCTCCTTGGCTACGGTGACGCCGTCCTTGGTGATGGTGGGGGAACCGAACTTCTTCTCGATGACGACATTGCGGCCCTTGGGACCGAGTGTCACCTTTACCGCGTTGGCGAGCGTGTTGACGCCACGCAGGATCGCCTGACGCGAATCTTCTCCATGCAGAATTTGCTTTGCCATTTAAAAGCTCCTGGTTGTTCGTTCTTAGTTGTTAGTTCTCAGTAAAAGCGCGTATAAGCAGCGCGTTACTTCTTGAGGATGCCGAGGACTTCTTCCTCACGCATGATGAGGAACTCTTCGCCGTCGAGCTTGATCTCGCTGCCGGAATACTTGCCGAAGAGGATGGTGTCGCCAGCCTTGACGTCGAGCGGGAAGACCTTGCCCTCATCGTTGGATTTGCCCTTGCCGACCGAGATGACTTCGCCCTGCTGCGGCTTTTCCTTGGCCGAATCGGGGATGATGATGCCGCCACGGATGCTTTCGCCCTCTTCGAGGCGGCGAACCAGAATGCGATCGTGCAACGGCGTAAATGAAGTGGCTGCCATGTTGATGCTTCTCCTTGATTTCTGTTGATCAGATTGCTGTGTGGTGCCTATGAGAGGCCGGGGAGAGGCACGGATGAGCGGAATGCGGCTCAAATGAACCTGTTGGCACTCTCTACTGCCGACTGCTAATCTATGCTTTTCAGGGGCGAGAGTCAATGGGCTAAGGTGAAATCTTAGTGAAAGCCGCTAAGGTTTCCAGGTGGTGGTCTGTTTAGCTCATTGAGCAGCCAAAAGCCCCCTCCACGCGATAGAATCAGGCCATGATGCAGTTGTACCGAAGCAGAATGTTGGGCTGGGCCGCGGGCCTGGCGATGGTTGCAGGGATCGTATCGGTTACGGGCGCGCAACAGCCGGAGCATGGGCGCAAATATAAGCCCCTTCCCGATCTTTCGCACATTGTCGTAACCGTGGTGAAGGGTTATGACGGCAAGCCCATGCCGCACGCAGCGGTGGTCTTTCACGCCACGATGAACGGCCGGGACGACGGCAACCTTGAGGTCAAGACCGACCCTGAGGGTAAGGCGACCATCGATGTCATCGAGGTAGGGAGCGACGTATCCGTGCAAGTGATTGCGAATGGATTCGCGACCTATGCTCAGAACATTCACGTTGTGGGTCCGGAAAAAATTCTTGAAGTACGGATGATGCGGCCGCGCGAGCAGATTTCTCAGTATCAGGACAATATTGATAAGGCCGCTGATTTGAAGCCGGGCGTCCAGGAACCACCAAATCACGTGCTTCCACCGGCGAAGCCTGCTGGTGATCAGCCGCTGACTCCGCCGCCAAGCACGCCTGCTCCTCAGACTCCCCAGACTCCCCAGACGAGCTCTCCGCAGTGAGCGAAGAGAGCCGGCAGGAGACGCGTCAGACGGCGCGCCCGCTGGCAGGGAAGTGTGCGTTCGTGACAGGCGGTGCGAAGCGCATCGGCCGTGCCCTGGCATTAACGCTGGCACAGGCTGGCGCGGACGTCGCGATCAGCTACCTGGGATCGGAAACTGAAGCCCTTTCAACGGTAGCGGACCTGCAGGCCTCCGGTGGCCGAGCGCTGGCCGTCCGCTGTGACTTGCGTGAGGAATCGAGCGTAACGGAAGCCGTAGCTGC
Organism: Granulicella sp. L46; assembly: GCF_009765785.1. Taxonomy (GTDB): domain Bacteria; phylum Acidobacteriota; class Terriglobia; order Terriglobales; family Acidobacteriaceae; genus Granulicella. The sequence continues at coordinate 1,358,737 of NZ_LMUT01000012.1, read as the reverse complement.
GGCTGTCGAAGGCCTGGGTGGCCTGGACGTGCTCGTAAACAATGCGGGCGCCTTCGAGACTGTTGCGCTGGAGAAGATCAGCGTGGCGGAGTGGGACGCCATGTTTGAGGTCAATACGCGCGGGCCCTTTCTGGTGGCGAAGGCAGCTCATACGCATTTGAAGGCGGCCCGTGGCAGGATCGTAAATATCGGCTCGCTGGGCGGTCTTCATCCGTGGCCGACGCATGCGCACTACTGCACGTCGAAGGCGGCGCTGCATATGCTCTCGCAGACCATGGCCAAGGCCTGGGCGCCGGAGATCAGTGTGAACTGCGTGGCGCCGGGCATGATCGTGATGGGAGAGGTCAACCCCGCTTACGAGGAGTTCGCGCTCAAGACACCGATGCAGCGAAACGGGCGTGCAGAAGACGTTGCGGCCGCGGTGCTTTTCTTCGCGACGGGACCCCACTTCATCACCGGACAACTGGTGGCAGTGGACGGTGGACTAGGGCTGTAGGAGCCGATTTCAATCGCGCTCTTCTTTTCTCTGCTTCCAGAAAATCTGCCACCAGCGGCGCGTGAGCTTGGCATCCTCCTCATACAGGTGAAGCGGTTCGTCCTGCTGGGGAAGGGGTTTTCCTTCATAGACCGCCATGGGGTTGCTGGTGCAGAGCCGGTCGGCGTAGGCAGCGCCATATTTTTTTGCGACCAGGTCATGAGCGGCGCGCATGCGGGGTGGGCGCGACTGTGTATTGTGCGCGTCGGTGGCGAGGAAGTGGACCCATCGGTCGGCGAGCATGCGATGAGCCATTCGCTCGGCCTGCTTTCCCATCTGGCCGACCACCGAGCTGGTCGTAATCTGGGTGAGTAAGCCGATACGCATCCAGTCTGCGAGGCGCTTGGGATCTCGTTGCAGCGTCGGGTTTCGCTCGGGGTGCGTAAGGATGGGGCGCATGCCGGCCAGTCCGAGCTCATAGAAGGCCTCGTCAAGGTGCGGGGACAGTCCGTAGTCGGGAAGCTCGACAAGAAGGTAGTCGCCACCGTTTAGCGTGTATTTCTTGGGGTTGGCGACGGCGTCCTGCATGTTGTCGTAGCTGAGGTGGAAGTCGCAGCCCGAGGAAATCTTGAGCGGAATCGCCTCGGCGGCGAGGGCAGAGCGCAGGGCGTCGACACGTCTGGCGATCTCGGAGGGGTCAAACGCGTATACGTTGTTGGCGTGGGGAGTGGCGACTACGTGGGTTATGCCATCGTCGACGGCAATGCGCGCCATGGCCACCGAAGTCTCAAGGTTGGGAGACCCGTCGTCGAGGCCTGGTAGCAGATGATGGTGAAGGTCGACCATGCGAGCTACGGCAAGAGTATCACCGTGCGAGAAGTTTGATCGGAATAGATTGCCGCCGGCAGGCAGCGCGGACCAGGCGGGTTGCATCGAAGGAACAGGCTCGATAGAACAGCTGTGCGCATCCTCTCGCTCCTGGATACACGTATGATGATACGCGGCGGGTGGCGTCCAGGAAGATGACCATTCGCTGGCTGGAAATGTTAGGTAACGAAGCTAAAGAAAGAGTTTCAAGGGAATATTATTCATGGCAGACAAGACAACGACTCAATCGAAGCCCCGGGTATTGGTCGCGGACGACGAACAAGTGATCGCTAACACGCTGGCGATTATCCTGAACCAGGCGGGCTTCGAGGCTCGCGCCGTCTACAGCGGGGAGAAGGCGATCGACGCGCTCGATACGTTCCATCCTGACATGCTGATCTCCGACGTGATCATGACAGGGATGACGGGAATCGAGGCAGCTATCCAGACGCGAGCTCGTCTACCGAACTGCAAGATCCTGTTGTTCTCCGGTCAGGCTGCGACGGCGGATCTTCTCGAGCGCGCTCGCACGCAGGGCCATGAGTTCGAGATCCTGGCCAAGCCCGTCCACCCAACCGACCTGCTGGCCAAGCTCAGAGGCTAAGCGACTTCCCGTCGGCTCACGGAGGCTTGCCGCCTTACAGTGGCTTGCCTTCGCGCCGGCGGATCAGTTCCTTGTGCTTCACCTCTATCAGAAACTCGTAGAAGCTGTGCAGGGTTGCGTACATTACGCCAGCAGAGCCGTCGAGCAGCGCGCCGCGAACAAACATCATATAAAACCACTTAATCACTGGCCTTGCAGGAAGCTCGTAGAAGATGGCTTTCTGTGCGACCCTGCGCTCATGGAAGTTGCTGGCAAAAATAGCCTGTGACAAGGACGCTCCGCGCGTCGCCTTGCCACTGGCCAACAGCTCGGCTTCCTTGCTCGAGTAGCTATTGTGTTTTGCCATCCAGTGCGTGATGCCCTTTGAAAAGGCAAGATGATCGAAAGGCGAATGCAACTCCAGAATCTCGCCATCGATCTCGACCACCTCGTTGACATCACGGGTGTAGTGCGCGTGTCCAACGCGCAACAGGCGAACATAATAGGGGGTCAACTGCGCATGCTTTAGCCAAGTGCCCCACAGGAAGTCGCGGCGACGGATGCGGAAGCCGCAGACGCTCGCCGGAGCAGTGGCGACTGCGGGCGGCATTTCAGCGCTCAGTTCCGGAGTCGGCCGCTCGTCGGCATCCAGCACCAGCACCCAGTCGTGGCGAAAGGGTAGCTGCATACCAGCATTGCGTTGAGCCGCATAGGTGTCAAAGCGCCGGGTCGTGACGGTAGCGCCTCGCTGGCGCGCAATTTCGACGGTCCCGTCGGTGCTTTCAGAGTCCAATATGTGAATGTCATCACACCAGGCGACGGAATCGAGGCAACCGGGCAAATCCTGCTCCTCATCGCGCGTGAGGATGAGCACCGAGATCACGCGTCGCCTCCGGCCGGGACGGTTTGCGTGTCTTCTAGCGGGATGGTGCGGGTTCTCTCACGGATGGCGACTGCAGGATTGCCACTGTAGACCGTCCACGGCTTTAGATTGCGTGTTGCAACGGCAGCCATGCCGAGTACAGCACCTTCGCCGACATGAATGCCCGGCGCGACTGAGGCGCGCGCGCAGATCCAGGCGTAGCCTTCGATGTGCATGCGATAGGCGATCAATGGGAAGTCAGGGTGGTTATAGTCGTGGGTTGCGCCACAGATGTAGCAGTCCTGCGAGAGGATCACGTGAGTATCAATGTGGATGGGCGAAGGATTGTAGATTTCTACGCCATCGGCGGCGGCTACGTGGTCCTCACAAACAAGGTTCCACGGAGCCCATACCCTGGATGCAGGATAGAAATGGCAGTCGCTGCCGAGAGTGGCGCCGAAGAGTCGTAACAGCGTGGCACGCCATGCGTGGAACGGCCGCGGAGAGATGCGATAGAGCAGTATCCAGCAGATGTTCCAGACCAGACGCCGAAATCGGTTGCCCACGCTGAAGGCTGGTCGCGTGTAAGCGTCCGCATGGCTCTCGGGCGGGATGTGGTCAGTGGCACGGTAATGCGCCTGGCGGCCCATAGTTCAGTTAGCCTCGTGAACGACAGAGGCGGGCGTTTGTGTCCGGAGGCGTTCGAAGATGCGAAGAATGAGGGCGCTGTTCCTCCGCATATCGTAACGCCGGGCAAAGGTGATCTTGGCCTGCTGCTGCATCGCCTGACGCTGTTCGGGATCCAGAGCCAGCCAACGCTCCAGAAGATGGATGGTGCCTTTCAGGGTATCGTGCTCAACGATGCCGCAGCCATCGGCTTCGATCTCCGGCGCAATGTTGACCTGATCGGAGATCAAAACAGGTCGACCGCAGGCCAGTGCCTCGGCGACCGCGATTCCGAAGTTCTCCTGGTGTGAGGGAAGAACGAAGGCGTCGCTGACGGCGAAAGCGCCCCACTTCGCGTCGCCCTTGAGCATGCCGGGCCAATGGACGCGATGAGCAAGACCAGCGTCATCGACGATGTGCTGTAGATCCTTCCGCATCCCCGTCGCATCCGGGCCGGCCATGATCAGATGCAGCTCTGGATGAGCCGGGGCAACGGCTGCAAATGCCTGGAGGAGCAGGTCGCATCCCTTTTTGGGGTGGATGCGCGAAAGGAACAGCAAGTAACTGCGGTCGGCATCCTCAACATTCAGCTCTGGACAGCGCTCATAAAATGCCGGCACGAGCTCATCAATGTCAGGCATCTGCGGGTCGGCCCCGTAGGAGACGACCATCGGATTCCAATGCCATAGCCAGAAGGTCTTGGTGGCGAGATCGCGTTCAAGCTCGGTGGTGAACATCACTCGCGAAGCAGCGCGAAGAATCCAATATTGCGCCAGTATCCAGTAAATCCACTTCTTTACATGCTTGAGTGGGTACCGACGCTTGAAGTATGGATCGAGCATGCCGTGGGTGAAGACCAGGAAAGGCTTGTGTCCGGCAACCGCAAGCAGAGCCGCCAGTCCCGTGAACTCCCAAAGTCCATGCACGATGATGCCATCAAATCGATCACGATTCTTAATCAGCCACGGAATCAACCGGGGGGAGTACCAAGATTTTTTCCTGTTGCCGAGGGCATGCACCTGGAAGGGAAACTCGCCAAGAAATGGAGCGTCCGGGCTGTCCAGGGTGGCCACCTCTGCCTCGTAGCCGGGCGGGCGATAACGAATGATCATTCGAATCGCTTCGGTCGGACCACCGGCCGCGGGATTGATGGAACCGACGATGTGCAGAATTCTCATGGATAGCGTGAAAGAGATTCAAGTCGCTTCTAGAGAAGCAAGCGCACAAGCCTAAGATTACCAGTCCTTTGTCATTCGTGTTACCGCAGCGAGGGCCCGTCTCAGACCATGTACATCTTCTTCATAAGTCCAGGTGCTGATGCGCCTCCTGGCGGCCTCCCCCATCTTCGCAGCAGTCTGAGGAGAGGAAAAGACCCGGTGCAATGCCTGGGTAAGTGCGCCAATATCGCCGACAGGGAAGACGCAGCCCTCTACTCCGTCGGTGATCAGATCTGCATGGCAGCCTACGTCTGTGGACACGATGACGGGGCATCCCGATGCCATGGCCTCATTGACGATCAGCCCCCACGGCTCGTGCCGCGATGGCAGAACGAAGACGTCGGCAAGCTGAAAGAAGCGGGGAAGCTCCGATTGATTGCGAAACCCCGCAAAGCGCACATCCTCGAGCCTTAGCTGCTGTGCCTGCGCTTCCAGTTGAGTACGCTGCTCTCCGTCGCCAACGACAACGAGGTAGGGCCTCGTATCCGGCGTCCTGTCTGCGATAAAGCGGCTGTAGGCCTCGATCAGGTGATCAGCGTGTTTGCGCTGTTGGAGCTTTGAGGCAAACAAAATCACCGGTCGTTCAGCGGAGAGCCCAAGTTCGGCGCGAAGTTCCTGCTCGCGAGGGACAGCGGCCGCTGCCAGCCCCGCGAAATATTCGTTATTGACTGCGTAAGGCATCATGAACTTCGGAACACTGGTGCCAAAGTAATGGGTCCAATACTCGGCGTTTACCGTTCCGATGGGCAGTACCGCGGCAATTCCTTTACCAAGCATCCGAAAGAATTTTTTCTTGAGTACCAGCTTCCACGGGGTGCGCACACGGTCAGCGAGCCACGATTCTGCGCGTAGGAGGACTGGGATACCAAGCGCGTTGGCGGCAAGGATGGCCTGCAATGAGTTGATGCTCGCGTATCCGTGCACCCATAGGGCGTCGAACGCAGGGCTGCCATCACTCTGTTGCAGGCGGCGGAAGATGCCGCGGCTGATGGGGGTGGTCGGCGAAACCTCTCCTGTATCGCGGAAAGGCCGCAGGAACTCAGAGCGATAGCCTTCGAGCAGAGGCGTGTCCCAAGCGACTTCGACGCCAAAGCCGCGATCTTTATACCCGCGTACGGAGAAGTCTGAGCCAAACAGGACGGTAAGGTCGATATCGGGCTCAAGGGCAATGCGCCGCAACAAGGGGGCCTGGTACTGAATAGGATGGCTAACGAGGTAAGCGAGGCGCGCCTTGCGGCACACCGTCCCACTGCTTGATGGATCGAAAGAATCCGTCATGAGGTGGGTGCTCCCTGTTAGCGCAATGCGATCGCCAGGCTGATGAGTCCCAGCGTGGTTCCTAAGCCACCAGACGTGATGAACTGCTTGAGCGGAACGGGCGGGAGGTACACAATGTCGTTTGGCTGCAGAATTGGGTCCGGGACCTTTCCATTCAGAACTTTCTTGATGTCGTACACCGCTACCGTGCGATGATCGCCAACCGTGCGAATGATGCGGAGATCATTGAATCTTCCTTCCCATTTGTAACCACCTGCGAGGGCAGTGGCCTCGGTGAGAGTTAGCGGGGTGTAGGCATTCAGGGGAATGGTTCCAAGCTGGCTGCTGAAGGACCCGAGGATGTAGACAATTCCAATTCTCGAGACAACAATCGTGTCACCGGGAAAGACTGGAATGTTGCCCAGGGAACTAAGCATGGGATCAGTTCCCAGATCGACCACAAGAGGTTTTGGAACGCCTGGGCGATTAATCGTAATGACGTGACTTGCGGTTGGGGGCAGGCCGCCCGCGGTGGAAAGGACATCGAGCAGATGACGTGTACCGACTACCGGAACGACCGCATGAACCTCACCAACTATCGTGACGACCGCGTTGGGGCCTTCTACTATCTGAAGTGTTACCTGAGGATTGCGATACATCCCATCGCTCTCTAGTTTTTCCGCGATCAGGTCCTCCGCCTGTGTCACGGATAGCCCCTCCAGATGAACAATTCCGATCAAGGGGAGGAGTACCGTGCCGTCATTATTGATGCGGACTTGCGGCGCGTACTTTCCATCGGAAAATAGGTGAATGGCGATATTGTCGCCAATCGTCAAGACGATATCTCGCTCTCCTGGATAGAGGATTGCTCGATCCGTCGTCGCAGTAAGCTCCTGGTTATAGGTTGCGGTACTCGAAGTGGCTGGACCGCTGAATTGTGCTCGGGCTTCAGAGGCGCCCATTAAGAAAAGGATGTAGGCCGCAGCCCACAGACCAGCCAAGCAGTATCCGTGGGCCAAGCGAACGGCAGGATGATGACGGCTCAAACGTATCATTCGCTATCTCCCTTCTTGGAATCGCCCTTGTGGCCTCGTTTCGAGCCAGAATCCTTGTTATCGTTCTTCGACTCCCAGCCGGCGCTGTCAACACCAGCAGCTGCATAGCCGGTATAGCCGTAGTATCCGTAGTAGGCGTAATACTCAGGGCTGTTCAAGTCGACTGCGTTGAGCACAATACCTGTGACTGGTGCACCGGAGCGGACCAGAAGATCGCGGGCGCGGCGCATGGCATGTTTGCTGGATTTACCGTGCCGCACAATCATCACGACTGCGTCCGCGTCGCGTGCGAGCACCACACTGTCTGTCACCGACAGGAGTGGTGGAGAATCCATCACGATGTGCGTATACATTCCCCTGCACCGCTGGATCAGCTGCTGCATGGTCTCGGAGCTTAGCATTTCGGTGGGGAATGGTGGAACCGGGCCACTCACCAGAACATCCAGTTGGGGGATCTCTGGTATGGTCTGGATCGCTTCTTCAAGGCTGACGCTGCCAGTTAACACCGACGTAAGGCCGACCTTTCCGTTGAGCCCGAAACGATGATGTACTGTTGGCCGGCGAAGATCCGCATCGATGATCAACACGCGCACATTGCGTTGCGCCAACACGCACGCCAGATTGATGGATACGGTCGTCTTACCTTCGGACGGCGTGGCGCTGGTGAGCAAAATAACTTGTGGCTCACCGCCCGCAACCGATAACAACAGCGAAGTGCGCAGAGCGCGGAACGCTTCGGAGAACTGGGACTTCGGACTCGAGAGCGTTCCCAGGTTGCGCATCGCGGTCGACAAGGATGTTTCGTCGGACACACTTCGGCGCGCGCGAGGAATGAGGGCCAGGGAAGGCAGCCCGGACACGGATTCAATCTCCGCGACGCTGCGCAGGCCGGTATCCAGGCTCTCGAGCAGGAAGGCCAGAATGAGGCCGAAGATCAGCATCACAAAGGTGTCGATGACCACGATGCCGGTGCGTGGCCTGAGCGTCGGACCCAAGGGAGCATACGCGGGATCAATCGGCTCGATTTCCGTGGATTCAAGGCCCGCTTCCACACCGGCTGTGCGAAGTCTCTGTTCCAGGCCATCGTAGAGAGTTCGATTCGCTTCGAACTCTCGTTCACGCAGGGTGTATTGGAGTAGGTCATCGCGGAGCTTATACGCAGTGGCCTTTTCAGCATCCAGTGCAGCGTTGGTCTGCGTTTCCTGGGCTTTGGACGCGAGGTAGCTCTGTTGTGCCTCGCTGAGGATGCGGGTTTCTTCAACGCCAATCTCTCGATTCAGCTCCGCAATCTGATTCTGGATAGCCTTAATGTCGGGATGATTGGGTCCTTGAGTTGTCTCGAGGTCAGCCAGACGTGTGCGCTGGGCATACAGTTGACCGCGCAGAGAGGATACATTGCTCGGAGTGTAGGCATTCCCGGCTTGGTCCAGAATGCTGGGATCCATGGTGGAGAGTACCTGGTAACGCGTCTCCGCATTGATGCGCGCAAGCTCCGCAGCCCCGGCTGCGCGGTTCAATTCATCCAACGTGGCGGTGATCTGGTTATCTTTAGGATCGAACCCAAGCACGCCGAGCTTCTTTTGGAGCTCCAGCATCTCTCCCTGAGACGTCTCCACCTGCTGCTTCAAATCATCGAGCTGGGATGAGAAGAAGGTTGCCACTCGTTTGGTCGCGTCTGCCCGGGATTGAAAGCTGTGCGCGATGTAGTCCTGCACCAGCTGATTAACAATGTCGGCGGAGAGCTGGGCCTTACCCGTCGTGCAGGTGATGCTGACAAGATCGGTCTTCGGAATGACGGCAACGTTGATATCTCTTTGGAGTGCGCCGACGACACGTTGCCGGACCACCGGATCGTCAACGTTCTGATAGCGTGGGCTCGGCCCCAGAAATGCCGGATCATTGGCTAGGTTGCGGTCCCGCGCGACCGACAGCAGCAGCGAGTTACTCTTCAGGATCGCAACTTCTGTGGGAAGCCGTGAGTCTCCTCCCGAACCACCACCGCCAATACGATACTCATTCGACGAACCGCTGCGAATTTCAATCGTGCCGCCAGCGGTATAGAGACGCGGCTGCGTCGTGCCCTGATAGAAGCCATAAATCGCGCCAAGAGCGGCCACCGCAATAATCAGTTTCTTGCGGGAACGGATTGTGACCCAAGCTTCCGATAAGGTTGCGTCGGTGGCGTTTTGCTGGGTTCCTGAAGAGGCAGCGGGAACCTCAGCGTCTGCCGGCGAATTCTCAAATGGTACAGGGCTCATTCAATTTCTAGTCTACGCGAACAAGGCCCTTCGGCAAACCTGCGCTTTTGCCCTCCGCGAGGGCCCAAACCAGATATCGGTTACGGTATCGGACCGGGCAGCGCCGCTCTGCGATAATAGTTAGTACAGACACGTACGTTCCTGCATTTTTCTATAAGAGAGATTTATTGATGGCTGAAGCGGTTCAAATTGCGGTCGTGGGCTCAGGATATGTCGGGTTGGTCGCCGCGGTGTGTTTTGCGGAGATGGGTCATTCCGTCATCTGCGTGGATAACGACGAAAGCAAGGTAGCCGCGCTCCAAGGCGGTGACACGCTCATTCATGAGAACCACCTGCCTGAACTTCTGGAGCGATATCGCAACACCCGTGTACGGTTTATGACCGATTTGGGTGAGGCGACGCGCACCTGTCAGGCCATATTTGTCGCGGTTGGAACGCCCCAGTCGGAGACCGGAGATGCTGATCTGTCCTATGTAGAGGCAGTCGCCAGCGAAATCGCCCGCTCCATCAATGGGTACAAGGTCATCATCGAAAAGAGCACCGTCCCGGTCTACACCAACGAATGGATTCGTCGAGTGATCGAGCGCAATGGAGTTCCACGGGATGCATTCGATATCGTCTCCAATCCGGAGTTTTTGCGAGAGGGCACCGCAGTGGAGGACTTTCTGCATCCGGATCGGATCGTCGTTGGCGCCGATAGCGAACGAGCCTCCGAACTTCTAAGCGAGATCTATTTGCCCTTGACTCAAGGGGAATACTATCGCCGGCCGAATGCGATTCCTGGGGGCTGCTCTCCTGAGAATCTCCCCATCCTCCTGCAGACTTCGACCAAGAGTGCGGAGATCATCAAGCACGCGTCGAATGCCTTTCTTGCGCTGAAGATTTCGTTTATCAATGCGGTCTCGAATCTTTGCGAAGCCGCGGACGCCAATGTGGAGCAGGTAGCCCGTGGAATGGGGCTGGACTCGCGGATTGGCCCGAAGTTCCTGCGCCCCGGCATTGGCTATGGTGGGTCCTGTTTCCCTAAGGATATTGCTGCCTTTCGCTCGGTGGCGGAGCAGATGGGTGTCGATTTCAACCTCCTGAGCGAAGTCGAGAAGATCAATAGCAACCAGAAGAAGAGGTTCTTGAGCAAAGTTCGCTCAGCCTTGTGGACGCTACGCGGCAAGAGGCTCGCAGTGCTCGGATTAGCCTTCAAAGGCGACACGGATGACATCCGTGAATCGCCCGCGATTGATCTTGTAGAGATGTTCCTGGCCGAGGGTTGTACGGTCGTGGCCTACGATCCAGCGGCAATGGGGCGGGCTGAATCGAAGATACCGCGCTCCAGCCAGATGCAGTATGCGAGTGGTGTTGACGAGGCAGCGGCTGACGCTGACGCCCTGTTGATCCTCACGGACTGGCAGGAGTTTGCAAGCCTGGATCTTGTGCAACTTCATTCGCTCATGCGCTACCCAATTATTGTCGATGGCAGAAATTTGTACGATCCACAACACATGATCGAAAATGGTTTTACGTACCTGAGCATCGGAAGACCCTCTGCAACCCCTTTGCGCGAAGCCGCGCGGCTGGCTGTCTGATCCTCCGGATGGTTGTTTTCTGTCGTAGGCTGCATGAAGAAAGGTGGATGGTAGATGGCTGAAAGTCTGGTTCTTGTTACCGGAGCCGCGGGATTTCTGGGATCACACTTGTGCGATGCTCTCCTGGCAAAAGGGCATCAGGTTGTCGGAGTGGATAATCTGTCAACCGGCAATCTTGAAAACCTTGCCCACCTAAAGAACGAGTCGCGCTTCATCTTTGAACAGCGGGACATTACCCAACCTTTCGATATCGGCAAGGTCGACTACGTGTTCAACTTCGCCTCCCCGGCGAGTCCGGTCGATTACATACGCCTGGGTATCGAAACGCTCCTGGTCGGCTCTGCGGGGACGCTCAACACCCTGGAGATCGCCAAGAAACACAGCGCCGGATACCTGCACGCCTCCACTTCTGAATGCTACGGAGATCCGTTAGTGCATCCACAGGTGGAGAGCTACTGGGGCAATGTAAATCCCATTGGACCGCGATCGGTCTATGACGAAGCCAAGCGTTTCTCCGAAGCGGCAGTAGCGGCCTATCAGCGCTATCACGGCGTGAATACGCACCTTGTGCGGATATTCAATACCTATGGGCCTCGCTTGCAGCCCCGGGATGGTCGCCTGATTTCAAATCTCATGATGCAGGCCCTGCGCAGAGAGCCATTGACAATTTACGGAGATGGCTCGCAGACGCGCAGCTTCTGCTACTGCTCAGACCTCATCGACGGGATTCTCTTGCTGGCGAAGAGCGATGAACACAATCCTGTGAATATTGGGAACCCCGAGGAATTTACCATCCTCGAGTGCGCTCAAGAGGTGCAGGCCGTGGCTGGATCACGGAGCGAGATAGTCTATAAACCACTGCCGCAGGACGATCCCATGCGTCGTCGGCCGGACATCACACGCGCGCGCGATCTGCTTGGATGGTCGCCAAAGGTGGGGCTGCGCGAAGGGCTAGAGCGTTCTATGGAGTACTTCACCGCATGCATCGAAAATGAAAACGCCCGCGTATAGCGGGCGTTTTTTGGACCATTCAACGGAGCCGCGCGTCACGGCTCTGTGCCCGGAGCTCGATTCCTGACGTCATTATGAAGCTTCGGATACCAAGTCAATTGAACGGCGATTACGTTGTCGTAGTTTGCACCGTTGTTCTCTTTCTGAATGTAGATTGGCGCCTTCCAGCGTTCCACCTGCGCCCACGCATCCAGCTCGACATCCTTCGCCAGCCGCTTTACGACATCAACTTTGTACTGACGTTGCGTTACTCCCCCCGGAATGAAGTCATTGTGGGTCCTCTTGGTCAGGTACTCAAACTGCACCCACTCATTTGCTGAGAGATGGTAGGTAAGCCAAGCTTGACCGCCCAAGGCTTCGCGGCCGATCCAATCGCCCATGATGAAGCCCTTGTTGGTATATCCCTGCCTCTGGATTGTCTCCCAGTAGGCAAGGCTGCCATTGGTGCAGGCTGTAGTCGAACAGTCGGTGTTTGCGGCTTCAACCCTGAGATCGAGCTTCGGCAGGCCGGGGAACTGGGTGAGATAGATGCCTGGCCGGTAGGATGCGCGGCGCGGCGCGCTGATTGGCGATACGTCATCGTGAGAGATGGAATCGAGATACAGCAGCAGGTGGTGGCGGACAAATGGCAGCCGGTAGGAGAAGCTGAAATCGCTATAGCGCGCGCCCGGATCGTTAACCGAATACTTCTCCGCGCCGTTGGTGTCGTTGAAAGAGAAGAAACTGTGGAAGAAGGTGTGGAGCGTAATCGGCTGGTTGCAGGGTGTGGGTTGGCCGTCCGGTAGTATCGGCTCGCATCCATGGCCATGCCCACCCCAGATGATGGAGCGCGAAAAGGCAAACTGGAAGTTCGACGTGGGTGCAAAGCTGAACATCTCCGAATGCACCCATGGTGCGTTGGGAGACGTATGGCCCTGCAGCGATCCCACGAAGAAGTCGTAGCGAAGCGGCCCCATCACCTTCGACACCCAAGGAATATAGAGCGGCTCCACGCGATTAATGCGGAAAGAATAAATATCCTCCGCGTTGTTACTCCAATTCATGGCGCTGCCCAGGCCCGGGCCATCCCACGAGTCGGACTTGCCTCCCGAGAACTCCATACCCAGTAGGTGGAAGGAGAGCGTTGCCTCCTGCAGGCGGAACGTACTTACGGCAGGGATGGGGCCGGAAGGAATGGTCGCCTGGTTTGCGTTATACGGAACGCAATAATATATCTCGTCGATGGCGGATAACCGCTCTACGAGACCAGTTGGAGAATTCGGGTTGCAGGTTCCGGGGTTGATGGAGTAGCCGTAGGAAGATGGCGCATATTGATACTCACCGCGCACGTAGAGGGAAAGCCGCCACCACTCATCGAGCACCGCGAAGCCTGTAATGTTGTTGAACCCTGGCTCGTAGGGGCGGCCGTAGTCCTGTGCGATGGTCTGGCCCAGGTGGTAGCTGTCCCGCAGCGTCTGCCCGCTGATGCCCATCATGCGCGTGTAGGCCGATTGAACGCCGTAGACGTTGCCGCGATCGAAATGGATCTCGGTGGTTGCATCCTCGGCGCCCTCGGCGGCGAGATAGTAGTCCAGCTTCGCGAGGATGTCGATTGCCTGGTCATTCCCACTGGCAATGACGGCAGGCGAGGTTTGCTCCAGCATGTGCAGAAGACTGCGGCGCGTCCAGGGACGCATATTGATGAACGCTGTATCCAGAAAGCCCATGGAATACAGTCGCAGAGCCAACGGATACACGATGCTGTCCACCGGAATATAGACAGAACCGAGAATATCGTGGTGCGGTCCTAACCCCTCAGGAGCGTAGGGCGGCAGGGCAGGTCGCCCGGCCTGAGGAACCTGCACAGCGGCCGGCAACGAGGCCGGTGTGCTGTTCTGAGTCGGCACCGCTGCGGGTACTGTGGACTGAGCCGAAGGAGGCACATTGGAGGGAGTCGGTAGCTCCTGTGCCTTTGCATCCGTAGCCTGAAAGATCAGCAATAGAAGAAACGCCGTTGCGCTTAGCCGGAGCAAGCTGGCCGCGTGCCCATGGGGTCTGGGAAAGAACATGCTTTGAGTGTACTGGGTAGCAGGCTGATTTGGCCCTAGGGAACAATCCCAGGCTCTAGAAAGTTCATCAGCTCAAAAGGCTGCGATGGCCTCGAATTCCCTTGACGGACAACTCCATTCAACCCGACGAGCAACGTCCACCGCAATTCTAAGGCCTCACGGAGATCTTTCGAGCCGCGAGGTAGCTGCGCAGACGTGCGATTGGCTGACTGGATCGAGGCATCGTCGCGATGGCTCGAACGGGAGTCATCACCGCCCACAACACCGATGGGCCACCGCCCTGTCGCGCTCGCAAAACCGACTCCTGCATCACCCGGTAGACGGCCACGGCATCCTCGCCATCCACGGTCAGGACGGGCAGTTGATGCCGCCTGGCGAAACGGCTCATGCTGGAGAAGTCGATCGCGGGTTCCGTGCTCTTTCGCGAGCCCGACGGAGCGCCATTGGTCGCGTCCGAACATGCCAGCACCAGCGGCAATTGAGACGTCTGCGCCCACTTCAGCGCTTCCATCCAACTCCGCTCCGGCCCGCCTGCACCGGCGAACGCCAGTACCACGCCGTCGGCGCCGGCCGCCTGCAGTCCCCGCGCAGCCGCTGCGCAAATCGGTAGCCGCGCGCCGAGAGAGGCTCCGCCCAGCAGGCTGCCCGCCGGGCGCTTCTGCTTGCCTTCAGGAGCCAGCCTTTCAACTACTCGGTCGCCGACACTTGCACTCAGCAGGTCGCCCGGAAGCAGATGGATCAACGTCGCCGCGAGCAGCGCCTCACGTACGGGTCCGCGGGAGGTGTGTTTCTGTTCCAAGCTGCGGCAACGCACCATCAAGGCATGCAGTTCGCGGAGCTTGCTATGGGGAAGAAGCGGATTTTCAGACAAACCTGGAGACCTCATGCAGGGTACTGGGATTTTGTAGATGTGGTGGCGACAGTGGATGCCGACGACGCGAAAACGGTCCCCCAAAGCGCAGACCTCACGCGCTGGTGGCACCGGCCTATGCCCTGAATGCGCCAGGCCCTTCGATCGGCAGCCCAAGCTCCTCAAACGCCTTTTCCGCAACCCTGGGCTTGACCACTCCCTCGCGTGCCAGCTTCGAAAGTGTAGCCGCGACGATCGACTCGGCATCGACCTCGAAGTGCCGGCGCAGGTGTTCACGATTATCCGAGCGCCCAAAGCCATCCGTGCCCAGGGAAACCAGCCGCGCTCCCAGCCACGGGGCGAGGGAATCGGGGAGCGACTTCATGTAATCACTCGCCGCAATGATTGGCCCGGCGGCGCCGGCCAACGCGTCCACAAGGAACGGCGTACGCTCTGTTTCTGCAGGATGCAGGCGATTCCACCGCTCCGCACTGAGGCAGTCGCGGCGCAGCTCGTTGTAGCTGGTAACGCTCCACACATCAGCGGCCACGTTGTACTTCTCCGCAAGGATTTGCTGCGCCCGCAGCACCTCGTTCAGAATCGGTCCGCTACCAAATAACTGCGCGTTTGCCGGCCCATTCTCCGCGGCCTTGAATTTATAGATTCCGCGCAGAATGCCTTCGCGGATGCCTTCTACCTCCGGGATCGCCGGCATCGCGTAATCCTCGTTGTACATGGTGATGTAGTAGAAGGCATCTTCGCCGTCTTCATACATCCGGCGCAGACCATCCTGGATGATCACGGCCATCTCAAACACGTACGCGGGGTCGTAGGTGATGCAGGTCGGAATGGTTCCTGAGAGAATCGGGGAGTGCCCGTCCTGATGCTGTAATCCTTCGCCGAGCATTGTTGTGCGCCCGGCCGTGCCGCCCATCAGGAAACCCTTGCCGCGCGAGTCCGCGAACGCCCACGCCATATCCCCGATGCGTTGGAAGCCGAACATCGAGTAGTACATATAGAACGGCACCATGGGGATGTGGTAGTTCGCATACGACGTTCCGGCCGCAGTGAAACTAGCCATGGCTCCGGCTTCGGTGATGCCCTCTTCGAGAATTTGGCCACCCTTTTCTTCGCGGTAGCTCAGCAGCATGTCGGAGTCGTGCGGCGTGTACTTTTGTCCCTCGTGCGCGTAGATGCCAACCTGTTTGATCACCGACTCAAGCCCAAACGTACGCCCCTCATCTGGCACGATGGGGACAATCAGCTTGCCGATCTTTGGCTCCTTGAGCAGGCCACGCAGCATGCCAACGAAGCCCAGCGTCGTCGAGACCGACCGCCCGCGCGAGCCGTCCAGCCACTCTTTGAAGAACTCGATCTTGGGGGCGACGAAGGTCGGTTCCGGCACTTCGCGCACGGGCAGATAGCCGCCCAGTTCCTGACGCCGCGCTTGCATGTACTGGATGGCAGGGTCGTCTGGCTCGGGTCGATAGAAGGCTGCATCCTTCACGGAACTTTCCGGTAGCGGGATGTCGAAGGTCTCGACAAACAACTTCAAGGACTCGTCGCTCAGCTTCTTCTCAGAGTGCGTAGCGTTACGCGCCTGCGCCGAGCCCAGGCCATACCCCTTGACGGTCATGGCGAGGATGACTGTCGGTCCGCCCTTATGCTCGAGCGCCCGCTTGTAGGCGTTGTATATCTTCGCGGGATCGTGGCCGCCGCGATGGAGCCGGATCAGCTGATCGTCGGTATAGTCTTTCACCAACTCCAGCAGCTCAGGATACTTGCCGAAGAAATGCTCGCGCAGATACGCGCCACCCTTGGCCTTGTACGCCTGGAAGTCGCCATCGACGCACTCTTCCATGCGCTTCAAGAGGAGTCCCTGGTGATCGCGCGCGAAGAGCTCGTCCCAGTCCGCACCCCAGATCACCTTGATCACATTCCATCCAGCGCCGAGAAACGTGCTCTCCAGCTCGTCGATGATGCGTTTGTTGCCGCGCACCGGGCCATCGAGCCGCTGCAGATTGCAGTTGACGACGAAGATCAAGTTGTCGAGATGTTCACGCGAACCCAGGCCGATTGCGCCCAAGGTGTCGACTTCGTCGGTCTCGCCGTCGCCCACAAACGCCCAGACCTTGCGATCGGTCTTTTCGATCAGCCCACGGTTCTCGAGGTACCTCATGAACCGTGCCTGATAGATGGCATTTAGCGGGCCAATGCCCATGGACACCGTCGGAAACTGCCAGAAGTCTTTCATCAGCCAAGGGTGCGGGTAGCTCGACAATCCCGGCTCGCCGCGCAACTCATGACGGAAATTTTTCAGCCGTGCGTCATCAAAGCGGCCTTCAAGATAGGCGCGCGCATACACCCCCGGCGAAGCGTGTCCCTGGAAGTAGATGAAGTCGCCCGGCTGATCGCCCTTTGCGCTCGGATACTTGGCGTGGAAGAAATGATTGAATCCGACTTCCAGCAGGGTCGCGAGCGACGAGTACGTCGAGATGTGGCCGCCGATGCCCGCGTCCTTCTTATTCTGTCGATGTACCATCGCCATCGCATTCCAGCGGATGAGCGCTTCCACGCGACGCTCCAGTTTGCGGTCGCCGGGGTAGGGAACCTCGTCGAACTTCGGAATCGTATTGCAGAACGGCGTGGTAATCGTGCCTGTCGCCGGCACGCCAGCCTCGCGCGCACGTGTCCGCAGCGCCGATAGCACCGCCGCGCCCTGTTCCCAGTCGTGCGCAACAACGTCGTCAAACGCCTCAATCCACTCGGCCACCTCGGCCGACAAATCGTGCTTGGTCGCTTCATCCACCTGAGTTGCCATCGCTACGCTCCCTTGGAAACCCGGCGTCGCCCAAAGGTCTCCACTTCTACAATAATTTGCCGGACCCTTCTGTGCCCAGCGTCATGCCTGTGTTTACGTCGAATAATCCGCATTAATGCTTACGTACTCGTGCGTCAGGTCGCAGGTAACGAAGCGCGCCCGGCCCGGCCCGTGCCCCATCTGGATTGCGATCGTGTACTCCCGCTCGCTCATGGCCGCATGCGTGGCGGCTTCGTCGAAACTCTCGGCGCGCACACCATACTCAAACACCGGCAGGGCGCCAATCGCTATCTGCACCTGGCCGGGGTCAAATGCAACGCCTGCGCGTCCGGCGGCCGCCAGCAGCCGTCCCCAGTTGGGATCGGCGCTCGACCACGCTGTCTTGCACAGCGGGGAAGTTGCGATGGTCTTGGCAATTGCCGTCGCATCCTCGTTGTTCGCGGCGCCCGAAATCTCGAGGGTCACCACGTGGGTGACGCCCTCGCCGTCGTCG
This sequence comes from Granulicella sp. L46, assembly GCF_009765785.1. Taxonomy (GTDB): domain Bacteria; phylum Acidobacteriota; class Terriglobia; order Terriglobales; family Acidobacteriaceae; genus Granulicella. Next base: position 1,340,694 of record NZ_LMUT01000012.1, on the reverse strand, counting down.
ATGATCTTGTACGCCAGCGTGTCGCAAACGCGCTGCAGCGCGGCCTCAAACAGCGGGACCGTCTCGCCCTGGGCTACTGCGCCACTCTTCCCGCTGGCCAGCAGCAGGACCGTGTCATTGGTGGACATATCGCCGTCAATCGAGATGCAATCGAAGCTCGTCTTCGCTGCCGCCGACAGCATTGCCGTCAGGTGCGCTGAGCAAGCTCCGAGGTCGGTAAACAAATAGACCAGCATGGTGGCGTGCGGTACCAGTTGCGGCCCAATCATGCCGGCACCCTTCGCGCAACCAAACAGGTTCACTGTCTTGCCGTCGATGGTGAAGTTTTCCTGCGCGACCTTGAGCTTTGTGTCGGTGGTCAAGATCGCCGTGGCGAACGCCTCCGCGCTCTCCGCCCCGCTGCCCAGCGCGGCCTTCGCGATGGGCACAGCGGCCATCAGTTTTTCCACCGGCAGCGGTACGCCAATAATTCCCGTGGACGAGGGAAAGATTTCGTCGAACACACACCCGAATGCGTCGGCCACTGCCACGCAGCTTTGGTGGCAGGCCTCGATTCCTGGCTCGCCTGTGGCGCAGTTGGCGTTGCCGGCATTCACAATCACGGCCGAAACCTTGCCGCCGGTAGCCGCCAGATGCTTGCGGCCCACGGTGATGGGAGCCGCTACGACCTGGTTGCTGGTGTACATCACGCCGGCCTCGGCAGGTGTGTCGCAGGCCGCCAACGCGAGGTCTGGCTTGCCGCTGGCTTTGATGCCTGCGCGCACGGCGGACCAGCGAAATCCGAGGGGAAGTGGCAGCGAAATGGAGGAGGGGACGGAGTCGTTCACACTGATCACTTTACCAAGCCCGGCGTATACTCGACCGATAAGAGTGGGATGCGTGCGCGGTGTGATTCGATTCGCGCCCCCCAGCGGGAGAGACACATCATGAGCACCAACGGTAACGGACACTCCAACGGCAACGGTCACTATGCGGTTCCTACGCCTCGCGCGGAGTGGATCGTCAAGCGGAAGGAAGAGGCTGCGCGTACCGGCGACTGGAACATGAGCCAGATGCACTTCGCGCGCCTTGGCAAGATTACCGAAGAGATGGCCTTCGTCGCGCACAAGGAAAAGATTTCGGCTGAGCTGGTGCGCTCGGAGATTGCCAAGGGGACGATGATCATCCCGGCCAACATCAATCATCCTGAGCTCGAGCCGATGGCGATTGGCGTGGAATCGTTGTGCAAGATCAACGCGAACATTGGGAATTCCGCACTCTCCTCGAACATCGACGAGGAGCTGCGCAAGCTCCACACCGCCGTACATTTTGGCGCGGACACGGTCATGGACCTGTCGACCGGCGGAGATATTCCGACGATTAGGGAGGCCATTCTTCGCCATTCGCCTGTGCCGATTGGCACGGTGCCGCTGTACGAGGCGCTGGCACGGGTGAAGCGTGTTGAGGATCTGAACATCGACGTGTATCTCGAGGTCATCGAAGAGCAGGCGGAGCAGGGCGTCGATTACTTCACGATCCACGCCGGCGTGCTCATCCAGTATGTGCCGCTCGTCTCCAAACGCATCACCGGTATCGTCTCGCGCGGGGGCGCCATCCTTGCCCAGTGGATGACGGCGAACCACAAACAGAACTTTCTGTACGAAAACTTTGATCGGATCACCAAGCTGATGGCCAAATACGACGTCAGCTATTCGCTTGGCGATGGCCTTCGTCCCGGCTCGGTTGCGGACGCCAGCGACGAAGCGCAGTTTGCCGAGCTCAAGACCCTCGGCGAGCTTACCCGCCAGGCCTGGAAGGACGACGTGCAGGTTATGATCGAAGGCCCCGGCCACGTACCGATGGACAAGATCAAGGAGCAGGTCGATAAGGAAGTCGAGCTGTGCGATGGCGCTCCGTTCTACGTGCTCGGCCCGCTCGTCACGGATATCGCTCCGGGCTACGACCACATTACTTCTGCTATTGGTGCGGCCATGATCGGCTGGCACGGTGCGGCGATGCTCTGCTACGTCACACCGAAAGAACATCTTGGCCTTCCCAACGAGAAGGACGTTAAGGACGGCATCATCGCGTACAAGATCGCCGCGCACGCTGCTGATATTGCCCGGCATCGGCCGGGAGCCCGTGACCGCGACGACGCTATCTCGCACGCGCGCTATACCTTCGATTGGGATAAGCAGTTTGCACTCTCGCTGGACCCCGACACTGCGCGCAGCATGCACGACGAGACGCTGCCTGACGACTACTACAAAGAGTCGGCCTTCTGCTCCATGTGCGGCCCGAAGTTCTGCTCCATGAACTGGTCCAGCAAGGTCGATAAGTTCAATGAAGAAGTCCACGGCCTCAAGAAGCCAGACCTCACGCAGATCGTCACGGAGCAGATGGCGCTCCGCAGCTAATCGTCGCAAGCAAGCAAAGAGGGTGAGGCTTCAGCCTCACCCTCTTTGCTTGTTGGGAACCTTAGCCGCGCACATAATGGAACAGCAGCTCCTGCTCGCTCGCAACTGGAACTCCATTGCGCGTTGCCGGCTGAAACGTCCACTGCTGAATCGTAGCCAGCACGGTTTGGTCGACGCCATGTCCAAGGCCGCGCATCATCGTGTATTTCGCGATCCTGCCATCCTTGTCGATCACCACATCCACGATCACATCGCCACTGGTGCCCGACGGAAGCTGCGACAAGTCTGGCTTCGGCGAAGGATGAGCCACCACCAGCGCCACCGTCGTATCGCCATCGCCTAACGCGTCCACGCCCGACGATGCATTCGGGCTCGAAGTGGCTGCCGTGGGCGCCGCAGCAACCTCAGGCTGCGCTGGCGTAGGAGCGGGAACGCTAGGAGCAGGAACCCGCTTCCGCGGCGGCGCCTTCTCCGACTGCAACGTCGCCGCCGGCGCGCTCATACCCGGGGCATAGGTCAGCGATAACAGATGCCCGCTGGCATCCCCCGGCCGCTCCACCGGCGCGAGCTGCGGCGACCGCACATAGAGCAGCGCCGCAAGCACGCACGCATGCACCGCTATTGACGCCGATGTCCAGCGCCGCAATGTCGGAGATCCGCTTACCAGCGGACCGCCTGCTGGCCGGGTCGATTTTTCCTCGTTCCCGCTCATCCGCACCTCTGTCCCTCAGCATACTTCCATTAGGACTCACCGTGCAGCAACTTTGTAACCTATTTCGCCGAGTTTTTGCGTTACTTCGCTGCACCCTCCAGGATCGTCGCGGAGCGATTCAGCGCCGCCGCCAGGGCATCCAGCTGGCCCTGTGCGCGCGCACCGTCGTTCGCCTCAATGCCTTCGCTCACTCCCGGAATTACTACCGCAGCATAGCCCGTGTATTCGCCCGGAGCGTAGATCGTGTGCTTGTACCACGAACGCCGGGGCAGCCCTGCATCGTTGAGCAGCGCGCTCTCCGCGTCCCGCAGCGCGGCATTCAGCTTTGTCTCGTTCGCGCCGGCAATCGCCGCAGCCTGCAACGCGTAGACCTTCTGTCCGGCAGCCTCAAAGCGCTGAGCAGCAGCGCTCGCCGCGGTGAAGTCGACCTTCAATTTCGCGTCGGATGCCTGTTTCTGTGCATCCGCCACGTACCCCACCACGTCTTTGCCGTACAGCCGATAGTCATACGGCAGGACATCCGCATCGGCCATATGCAGAATCTCCAGGCCGAATACGCGTGCCTGTTGCTGCTCATAGACGAACGTAGGATCTGCAAATTTTATGAACCAGTTGTAGTTATCAAAGACCGAGTGGTACACCCCGTACGGCCCCCCTGAACCAATGTCGGTTGAGGGCACGCCCAAATGTTGAATAAACGGTGTGTAATCCGAACCCGATCCCAGGTTCTCGATGGTCACCTCACCGCTCGCCGGCGCACCGGCGCTCATCGTGCGGCCCCTGCGCCGCGGGCTCGCCTGTTGTGTTGCCTGCCACTGCTCGTATACCGTTCCGCCCTTCGGGCTCGGCACTTGTCGCGTTACGTCGCGCACAAACTCCTTCAGCGACGGCACCGCCGCCGCATCGAAGTCCGGCCCCGCCACGCCTACGTCCGTATTGAAGTAGGCGACCGCATGCGCGAGTTCCTTAGCATGCATTTCAGCCCACTCGGTCGAGCCCATCAGGCCCTCCTCCTCGGCGTCCCACGAACCGATCACGATCCGCCGTTTCGGCTTCCAACCCTGCTTCAGAAGATCGCCGAGCCCGTGCACCGCCTCCAGCATTGCCGCAGTCCCACTGTTTGGATCTACCGCGCCATAGACCCACGCGTCGCGATGATTACCTGCGACTACCCAGTCTTCCTTCTGGTCCGCATCGGTGCCATCGATGGTTCCCACCACGTCCCAGATGGTACGCAGTTTGTAATCCTGCACGAGGTGCATGTGCGCCTTGACCGCGCCCGTTCCACCCAGGTGATACGTGAAGGGCAAACCGCCTTGCCAGTCGCGCGGCGACACCGGCCCATCGAGCGCCTCGAGGATAGGCGAGGCGTCGTGATAAGAAATGGGGTTCGACGGGATTGACGGCTGGTTCATCTTCGCCGGATCAGTGATGCGTGCTGAATCCGGCAGCTCCGGCGTCGACGCCACACCCGGCGTCTCCGGATCGCCCGGATACAGGGGAAGGAACTGTACACTTCCGCGCTGTACACCCGTTTCTGGACGGTACGGTCCCCGCGGGTACATATCGCCCTTCACATAACCATCATCCCCGGGATCCGAGTAGATGAGCACGCCGGCCGCGCCATACTGTTGCGCGATATACACCTTGACGCCTCGGAAGTTTCCGCCGTAGCGTACCAGCACAATCTTTCCCTTGATGTTAACGCCCAACGACGCCAGCTTCTTGAAATCCTCAAGCGTCCCGAAGTTGGCGTATACCACATCGGCCGTTACATCACCGGAAGGCGACGAGCCGTTGAAGGCGGGCAAAATGCGCGGATCATCCTGAAACGGATCGCCGCCGTAGGCCTTTGGATCGACGTGCTCGGGTGTTGGCCCCGACATCAGCCTTTTGCCGGTGGCGTCAAACGCCTCGATCTCGATCGTCACAGGCCTGTTCATCCACACCCGGAACGGTTGGATCTCCGTGTGCAGTCCCGCGGCGCGGAACTTCTCGGCGACATATAGTGCTGTCGCATGGTCTTCGGGCGAGCTTGCCCAATGCGGCGCTGCCGTCAGGGTCTTCAGCTCTTCACCCGCCAGCTTTGCACTTGGAACCTCCATGAACGCATGGTCCCACTTGGCTTGCTGCGAGAAATCTTTATAGCCGAACACATGGGTGGCTGGCGCCTGTGCGCCCGCAAAACCTTGAAATGCAAACGTTGAGGCGAAAAATATGACGGCCCAGGCTGTCGATCGACGCATGAAAGCAAACTCCTATGGAATTGTTAGGAGTGTACGCGATGATTCCAATCGCGGCCGAAAGAACTTAGACGGGCTGTGTGCAGAACTTGCAGCGAGTGGCGGCCGCGGGTATGTCGCCAAGGCACTGCGGGCAGGCCTTCGTCGGCGGCGGTGGAGGCGCAGGAGGGTTGAATTTCTTCAGCAGATACTGCGTAGGCAGCACCAGGAAGAAGTACACCACGGCGGCAATCAGGAGGAAGTTGATGATTGCGGTGAGAAACGTCCCATACTTGATCTCGCCACCGTGCACATTCGCCACGAGGTAATCGAAGTTTGGTTTGCTGATGATCGCTCCCAACAGCGGATTGATGATATTGGCAGTCAGTGCGGTGATGATCGCAGTGAACGCAGCGCCGATAATTACGGCGATGGCCAAATCCATCACGTTACCGCGCAGGACGAAATCGCGAAATCCCTTTAGCATGGACCCTCCAGTGTATTGATCACTATCGACTTGACTTGCCCGCTGAGTATATCCAGCCCATGCACCGCATGGTAAACCCTCTACGTCTCCAAATCGGTACACGAAGTATTCTAGAGACATGAGTTCGACCGAGATCCGCGTGCGTTTGGTTGCCTTTGGCGCCCTCAAAACGATCATCCCTGCAGGCGGGGGTTGGCGCGATCTCGCTCCCGGCGTTTCGGTGGGCGATCTTCTCGAGATGTTGTGCCGCGAGGGCCTCACCGACGCAGCCGCGCTTCACTCTGCCGCCGTTGCCGTCAACCAGCAGTACAGTCCGCGCACCTGCATTCTTCACGACGGCGACGAGGTCGCGATCCTGCCGCCGGTCAGCGGAGGGCTCGACGCGGCCAAGCCGTCCATCCCGCTCATCGCGCTCGTGCGTGAGCCGATCGACGCTGTAGCCATCGAACGCGCGATCAAGTCCGGCGCGGACGGTGCCGTCTGCGTCTTTGACGGCATCGTCCGAGACAACAGCCGCGGCCGCCAAACCCTGCACCTCGACTACGAGGCCTACGACGAGATGGCCTTGCAGCGGATGCAGCTTCTTCGAACTGAGGCGATCGAGCACTTCGCCGTCCGCGACGTCGCGATCGTGCATCGCCTCGGCCGGCTAACGGTGGGTGAGACCAGCGTCTTCATCGCCGTCGCCTCCGCCCATCGCGACGCCGCCTTCGACGCCTGCCGATGGGTTATCGACACCCTCAAGAAAACCGTCCCCATCTGGAAGAAAGAACAATTTGTCGATGGCGCTGCGTGGGCCGATGGCGAACCCTTCCCCGAGGACCTCGCAGGCTCCGCGCCATGAAGGTCGCTCCCCGGTCGCCCGCTGTTCGACTCTCCGCCCTCGCACTCCTCACTCTCGTTCCAATCGTCACAGCTCAGCAGCTTGCGACCCTTCAACTCAACTCCCGCCTGCTCACCTTGGCCGTCAACGTCATCGACGACCACGGAGCACCGGTCCCCAACCTCACGGCCGCCGACTTCGAGCTCACTGAAGACAACCACCCTCAGCGCATCGCCTTCTTCGATCAGGCCTCCACTACTCCGCTCGACATCATCCTCGCCATCGATGCCAGCGAGAGCGTCGCCCCCTACCAGCACCTCGAGCGTGGCGCCGCCCGCACCGTCCTCCACTCGCTCCAGGATCAGCACGATCGAATAGCCGTCATTGCCTTCTCCGACACCATCGTCGAGCTCGCCCCATTCACCAGCAATCCCCGCCGCATCGACGTTGCGCTCGGTCACGTACATCACGGTCACGCCACCGCGCTCTACGACGCCGTCTCCTTCGCTAGCCAGCGCTTCATTGACAGGGGATTGGAACCCAACATCCGGCGCGTGATTGTCCTCATTACCGACGGCGAAAATACCACGCATCACGGCTCCTATGAATCCGCGCTCGAAGCCGCTCGGCGCGCCGGCGCGCCAGTCTACTCGCTCGTCATTGTTCCGGTCGCAGCCGACGCCGGACGCGATACCGGCGGCGAACATGCCCTGATGCAGCTCGCAACGGACACCGGTGGAAAGTCCTACACCATTGCGCAGCAGACCGATCTCGCACCTGCGCTCGAACACGTGTCCGACGATCTCCGCACCCAGTACGCTCTTGGCTATTACCCGACAGCGATGACCACACTATCACCCATCCGACACATCCATCTTCAACTCACCAACCCTGCACTCGGAGCGCGTTATACCCTGCGCTATCGCACGTCGTACTACGCGTCGCCGCAGCCCTGAGACTTCCTGCAAGCGCTCACCGTACAATCTAACCATGGCGACAAAGAAGCGTCACAAAGGACCGCCTGCCGGCGAAACCGGGCAGGAAGCGCTCTACCTCAAATCTCTCAGCGACCGCCAGGTTCCTGTCACCATCAAGCTGCGCGACGGCGAGACAGTCAGCGGCTGGGTCGAATACTTCGACGACATGATGCTGCGCCTCACCCGCGAAGGCAAGCCAAATCTCTTCATCTACAAGGCGCAGATTCGTACCATCACCGAAGGTGGCGGCCCAGGTCTGCGCCGCGCTGCGCCGCGCGACGACGGCGCGGGCCTCTAGCATGGCCGAGCTTCTTCCCACCGCCGAATCCATCGCGCGCGAGGCCGGCGCCCTTCTGCGCGACTTCTATCACCGCGGCGTGCGTACCGAGTACAAAGGCGACGTCGACCTCGTCACCGAAGCCGACCGCGCCAGCGAAGCCCTGATCGGCGGCCGTCTACGCGCAGCGTTTCCAGAACACGGAATCTACGGCGAAGAGGGAACTCGCGAAGGTCTCGACGGCGAATTCCGCTGGTATGTCGATCCACTCGACGGCACCACCAACTTCGCCCACGGCTTTCCTGCTTTTTGCGTCGTTCTCGGATGCGAGCAGCGCCATCCTGGCCTCGCCGCTAACGAAGACGGCCAGATGATTGCCGGCGTCATCTACGATCCGCTCCGCGACGAGATGTTTTCCGCGGCCCTGGGCGAAGGCGCCACGCTCAATGGCGAACCCATTCACGTCTCCTGCGCGCGCTCGCTCGACGAGTCGCTGATCGCCACAGGCTTTCCTAGCAACAAGCGCCACAAGAGCCCCAACGTTCACTTCTATCAGGAGTTCACGCTGCGCTCGCACGGCGTTCGTCGCGCCGGCTCGGCCGCCCTCGACCTCGCGTACGTCGCCTGCGGACGGCTCGACGGCTACTGGGAGTTTCAGCTCAATCCGTGGGATACCTCTGCCGGCTATCTCCTCATCGAGGAAGCCGGGGGCCGCATCACCCACTTTGACGGCAGCAAGTTCACCCTCGATAGCCGCGAAATCCTGGCCTCCAACGGCGTCATCCACCCGGCGATGGAGCACCTCTTCGCCGACATGTTCGCCGGCCGCAACCTAGACCCCATCCTCACGCCTGCCGAGTTTGCCGCCCGCCGCGCCGCCGAAGGCCGTTAGCCAATTCCAAAGCAAACCAGGCCTCAAACCGATTACCGTAAATTTATGGCCTCTCTTCAGACCATTCCGGCTTTATTGCTAAAATGAGTACACTACTCGTGAAGTTTTGAGTTAAAGCAGTATCAAGGAGAAATTGAGATGGCGTATGTAATCGCGGAACCCTGCATTGGCACCAAGGATCGGGCGTGTGTGGACGCTTGTCCGGTAGATTGTATTCACCCCAAGGCTGACGAGGACGGTGCCGAAACCGACGATCAGCTCTTCATCGATCCTGTCGAGTGCATTGACTGTGGCGCGTGTGTTCCCGTCTGCCCGGTCTCCGCGATCTTCGGCAGCGACGACCTGCCCGAAAAGTGGGAAGAGTTTCGCGAAAAGAACGCATCCCACTTCGGCCGCTAGACCAATCTCTCCCGCTACTGATTCTTCACACGAGCGCGCAGCCATGGCTGCGCGCTTTGTATTTAAGTTGCGCGCTTCGCATTTAAGGCCCGGCCTTCCCCTTTCGCGTACCCTGATCTCCTGAGTCTATGAAGACGCTAGCCCACCCCGAGGACGCCGCCGAGATCAGTACACGCATCCGGAGCCTCACACCCTCCGACGTGCCCCAGTGGGGCATCATGACCGTCGATCAAATGATCTGCCACGTTCGCGAAGCCTACCTCTATGCCCTCGCCGATACTCCGGTCGAATTCATCTCTCTCCCTTATCCTCCAGGCGTGGTTAAGCAATTCGCGCCCAAACTCCCCACGCCCTGGCCGCACTCCACAACCACCATCCCGCAGCTCAAACTCGACGCTCCCGGCATGTCCTGCAGCACCTTCGAGCACGATCACGAAACCCTGCTCACGGCGCTCGACAACTTCTGCGCCCTCACCAAACACACCCGCGACCACCCGTTCTTCGGCTCCATGCAACACACCGACTGGATGCGCTGGGGCTATCTCCACGCCGACCACCACCTCCGCCAGTTCAACCGCTAACCTATTTTCTCTATCCCCTACTCTCTTTCCTCTACACTCTGTCCCTATGCCTGAAGGCCGCCAAATCCAACATCACGGCGAGGCCATCGTCCTCCGCACCTGGCCCTTCCACGAGGCCGACCTGCTCGTCTCGCTCTTCACCCGGGACCAAGGCAAGGTCAAAGGTGTCGCCCGCCACGCGATGAAGTCGCGCAAGCGTTTCGGCGGAGCGCTCGAGCCCGCCACGCAGGTCCGCGCCCACTACACTGAGCGACCCAAACAGGACCTCGTCCGCCTCGACCAGTTCGAAATCCTCTGGTCCCCGCTCATGGCGCCCATCGAAACTCTGCGCCTCGCCGGCCTCCAACTCGTCACCGAAGTCCTAGAAGAAGCCATGCCCGACCAGGCCCCCGAGGACAACATCTACCGCTTGGCTGTTACCGTCCTGACCAGCCTTCGATCCGAGAATGTCTACCTCCCCACGCTCTACTTCTGTCTCTGGATGAACCGCTTGATGGGCTGGATGCCAGAGCTAGGCCATTGCGCTGCCTGCGGTCTCGACCTCCGCAACCAAACCGTCTACTGGTCGCCAACCGCGGACGGCGTCACCTGCTACGACGACCGCCGCCCCGGGAGCCGCGCCCTCACCGCAGCTTCTGTCTCGGAGACCAACCGCATCTTTCGGACCCCCCTGGCCGATCTCCTCGCCGAACCCTGGCCCTCAACGCGCTCCGCCGACCTCCGCGCCTTCGCCATTGCGACGCTGGAGCGACACCTCGAACGGCGCCTCCGTAGCGCTGCTGCCCTGAACCCGTAAATTCCCGCAACCCGTCAGCGCGGGCGCACTCTAACTGTACGAGGACCCCATGGGCAGTAAGTTCGCGAAAACGATGTTCTCTCCCGCCGCCAAGCGTTTGCAGGAACTACATAACTCCCGCGCGCAGTACGAGCGCCTCGCCGCCCTCGGCCCCCGCGACGAATCCCTCGGTGACTTCGAGGAGCAGTTCATCGCCGCTCGCGACAGCTTCTACCTCGGCTCCGTCACCGAGGACGGCTGGCCCTATATCCAGCATCGCGGCGGCCCCGCCGGCGTTCTGCAGGTCCTCAACGGCCGGACCCTCGCCTTCGCCGACTTCGCCGGTAACAAGCAGTACATCACCGCCGGCAACCTCGCCACTAACGACCGCGTCGCTCTGTTCCTGATGGACTATCCCCATCAGGCGCGGCTCAAGATTATCGGCCACGCCCGCATCGTCGAACTCGGCCAGGACCCTGCGCTCGAAGCTAGATTCCACCAGACCGCCTATCCTGCAAAGATCGAGCGCATCGTCGTCATCTCCATCGTCGCCTACGACTGGAACTGCTCCCAGCACATCACACCGCGCTTCACCGAAGAAGAATTCGCACGCGGCATTTAGAATCATGGGATGCCTTCGGTAGTTGAAAAGAAGAAAGCCTTAACCTTCCAGGAGCTGCTCTTCACTCTGCAGCGCTTCTGGGCCGAGCACGGCTGCGTCCTCCAGCAGCCCTACGACCTCGAAGTTGGCGCCGGCACCATGTCGCCCGACACCTTCCTGCGCGTCCTTGGCCCTAAGCCCATCAGCATCGCCTACGCGCAACCCTCGCGGCGCCCCGCTGACGGTCGCTACGGCGAAAATCCCAACCGGCTGTTTCGCCATACGCAATTGCAAGTGATCCTGAAGCCACCGCCGGAGCGCGTGCAGGAGCTATATCTGGAATCGCTGGTAGCCATAGGCATTGACCTTGCGCAGCACGACATCAAGTTCGAAGAAGACAACTGGGAGTGGCCCGTTGGAGGCGCATGGGGCGTTGGCTGGCAGGTCATGCTCGACGGCCAGGAGATTACGCAGTTCACCTACTTCCAGCAGTGCGGAGGGATGGACCTCGACCCCATCTCCGGCGAGATCACCTACGGCCTCGAGCGCATCGCACAGTTTCTCCAGGACCTCGACAGCATCTACGACATCGTCTGGTCCCGTGATCCCGCAACCGGTGCCGAGCTGACTTACGGCCAGGTTCGCTTGCATGAAGAGCAGCAATTCAGCGCCTATTCCTTCGACTACGCGGACGTTCCCAGCCTCTGGAAACACCTCGAGCTCTACGAAGCCGAGTGCCTCGCCCTGCTAGCCCGCGCCAAGGAAGTGCTCGTCGAAGAGAGCCCCGACCCATTACAGGTTCTTCGCTTTCCAACCTTGGGCGCCTACGAGCTCGCGCTCAAGTGCTCGCACACCTTCAATCTCCTCGACGCCCGCGGCGCTATCTCCGTCACCGAGCGCGTCGGCGTCATGGCCCGCATCCGCAACCTTATCGTAGGCGTCGCGAAGATCTACGCCGAGCAGGGAAGACTCACCGCTGCCGCGTAACCAGAACGAATTAGGAACCAAATGCCAGATTTTTTACTCGAGATCGGTTTAGAAGAAGTCCCAGCGCGCATGCTCGCCTCCGCCCAGGCCGAGCTCCTCAAGCGTACCCTCGGCCTCCTCGCGCGCGAGCAGCTCGTTGTCGGTGACCCCATCGCGCATTCTTACTCCACCCCCCGCCGCCTCGCCGTCCTTGTCCGCGGCGTTCTCACCCAGCAACCCGACATCACCGAAGAGACCACCGGTCCCGCCGTCAAGATCGCCTTCAAGGACGGTGTCCCAACCCCCGCCGCCGAAGCCTTTGCTCGCAAGTCCGGCGTTGCCGTCTCCGGCCTCAAGACCATCTCCACGTCGAAGGGCGACTATCTGGCCGCAGCCACCCTCAAGCGCGGCCGCACCGCCGCCGAAGTCCTCGCCTTGGAGCTTCCCAAGGAAATCGCAGCAATTTACTGGGCCAAGAACATGTACTGGCGTGCTGGCAAACCCGAGCGCTTCGTCCGCCCCGTCCTCTGGCTCGCCTGCCTGCTCGGCGATGAAATCGTGCCGCTCACTTTCGCTGGCAAGACCGCCGGCCGCGCAACCTACGGCCACCGCGTCCTCTCCACCGGCGAGCCGTTTGAGATCGTCACCCCCCACAGCTACCTGGCTCAGCTTGAAGGCGAATACGTCCTGGCCGACGTAGAAGTGCGCCGCCAAAAGATCCGCAAGGCCCTTGACCATGTAACTCGTGCGATCCCCAACGCTCGCTGGCGCGAAGACCACGCACTTGTCGACGCCGTCACCCACCTCACGGAATGGCCCGATGTCCTCCTCGGCAACTTCGAGGCCTCCTATCTCGAGCTTCCTGAGGAAGTACTGGTCACGGTGATGCGCGACCACCAGAAGTACTTCGCGGTAGAAGACAGCAACGGCAAGCTAGCCCCCCACTTCCTCACCGTCACCAACATCGCTCTTGACGAAATCAGCACGCCGATCATCAAGCAGGGCAACGAGCGGGTCCTCCGCGCCCGCTTCAACGATGCCCGCTTCTTCTGGGAGTTCGACCAGCGAACCCCGCTCACCAATCGCGTGAAGCTGCTCGGAAACGTCACCTTCCAAAAGGACCTCGGCAGCTATGCACAAAAATCCGAGCGTGTTGCTGTGATTGCGCAGCGTCTCGCGACGTTTGCGATTGAACGAGGTTGCGCGTTGGACGAGAAGGCAATTTCCGAGGCAGCGCTTCTCGCCAAGACCGATCTCACCACCGACCTCGTTAAGGAATTTACCGAGCTGCAGGGCATCATCGGCGGCCTGTACGCCCGCTCGCAAGGCCTTCCCGCCACCGTCGCTGACGCGATCTACGACCAGTATCTGCCTGCCTCCGCGAAGGATACGATTCCACGCTCGCCAGAAGGCGCGATTCTTGGCACCGCCGACCGCATCGATACGATTGCCGGAATGTTTCGGCTCGGTATGGAACCCACTGGATCCAAGGACCCCTTCGCCCTCCGTAGGGCCGCGAACTCCATCGTGCGCATCTTGGCCGAGTCGTCTCTGCCCATCTTGCTGAGTGACGTCATAGACTCCACAACGCCAGCACAGGACACAGAGGTCAGGCTTCTGGCCTTCTTCGCCGAACGCATCGATTTCTATCTACGAGAGGGCTGTGATCAAGCCTATGACGTCGTCAAAGCCGCGATGGCCGCTGGCACCGACGACCTCCGCGACCTCGTAGCCCGCGCCGAAGCCGTCACCGCCGTCCGCGGCAGCGAAGATTTCCTCGCCGTCTCCGCCGCCTTCAAACGCATGAAGAACATCCTCACCCAGGCCCATGCGAAGGGGGACGTCCCCCCGTCGATCGTCGACCACGATCTTCTTCTAGACCCCGCGGAGAAGCTTCTCGCCGTCACAGCCAGTGCAGCGGCTTCCGCGATCCAGGAGCTTCAGCGTGAACGCAACTATGGCGAGGCTCTTCGCGTGATCGCCGCCCTCCGCCCCTCCATCGATGACTTTTTTGACAAGGTCATGGTCATGTCTCCCGAGGACGACATCCGCGCCAACCGGCTCGCGCTCCTCAATCGCACCCTCGAGGACCTCTCCCGTATCGCCGACTTCTCCGAGATCGTCACCGCCGGCTAACCCCCTCGAACAAGAGTGCCCACCACCGGTCAGGCTGCCATAAAGTCCAAGCCCATCGGTACTTCTCTCAAGACTTTGGGTCAAAAAGCACCCCGGGGGGTAAGCCTCAATTTAGCCGCTGCAAGCGGGCAATCAGCTTTTCCGCCAGTGGCTCGCCGCTCTCGGTCCACAGCAATCGGCTGGAGATCCCACAGTGCTTCTCCACGCTCAGCGTGAACGCGAGCAGCTTCTCCACATTGTGCTTGATCCGTTCCGCGGCGTCCTCGTCCAGCGACTCGTCCTCGAGCACCCAGGGCGTATCCAGCCCAAAGTCCACCCGAATCTGGCCATTCTGCTCAAAGCTTCCGGCGTCGAACTGCGGCCCAAACCCTGTAATCTTGACTCGCCAAGGCTCGAGCCGCCAAGCCGTATCCAATCCTGCTCCTGCCGGATCCGGCAGCCACAGCATCCAGCGCATCTCGAACTCGTAGGCCATGTCATCGTGCAATTGTTCGGTGGCCTCGGCAACGGCGTTCTCGATGATCGATCCCTCGGTATCCTCCGAAGTCTGCGCCCGCTCGTCGTTCACATAGATACGCTGATAGGTCGGCGACTCCGTCCAGTCGATCGGATACACACTCGCCGCTGCCACGCGACCAAGCGCGCTGTTCGCCTGCCCATCCTTGGCAATCACGGCAAACTGCCGCAGCACGCCCACCAAAGCCGCCGGAAGCGACTCCAACCGGAAGTTCGGATACCACAAACTGAGATATAACTGATCGGCCATATCCCTATTCTATCGATCGGACACCTATCTTTTCTATCGATTCGTTCGTCTTACCGTCTGCGACAAGCGTCCCACGTTGTGCCAGACCACTCCGCCACAATGAGAAGATAGAGACAGGGAACACAGAAGAACGATGCGACTGTCGATACAAAGACTTCGGTGGGTACTGATTGCAGGAGCCTTGCTTCTGGTCTTCGTTCTGGCCGTGTTCATCGGTTACGGCCGCTACCGAGCACTCAAGGAGTATCGACAGATCATCGCCCGCTCCGGCGTCTCTATCACTCACGACTCGAACGGCGTTACCTATTCTCAGTCACTCAAGGGCAAGAAGATTTTCACCATCCGCGCCAAGACCGAGAGCACGCTGGGTGGTGGCAAGTACGCCTTGCACGACGCCGAACTGCTGCTCTACAACCGCAACGGCGATGCCGCGGACCACATCTACGGGTCCGAGATGGAGTACGACGAGAATGCGCAGGTGGCGCGGGCCAAAGGCGAAGTCTTCATGGACATCCAGCCGCCCCAGGGCCTGGCGAACGGCGGCCGCACCCAGACCCAGACCGAGATCCAGACCTCCAGACCACGCCCAGCTTCGGCTCCCGTTATCCACGTTCGCACCAGTGGATTGGTTTACATGCGCAAGCTTGGAGTAGCAGCAACCGATGAGCAAGTGGAGTTCAACTACGGCGACATGACCTGCACCGCACTTGGCGCCGAGTTCAACACCAATGAGAACACGCTCAAACTTTTGGCCAACGTTCATATGGACGGGTTGGCGCACGGAAAGCCTCTTCATGTGACGGCTGCGCATGCCGACATGAGTCGCGATGAGAGCATCGCGAACCTCACAACGCCTGTCGTTACCTCCGACGGGCGCAAGATGACGGCGGACGCTGCAGTGATTTATCTCCGCCACGATGGTTCGATCGAAAGCGTGCAGGGCAACAATCACGTGGTTCTGACGGATAAGACCCAGCAGATCACGGCAAATCATCTTGATGCCACGCTAAACGCCCAGTCGATCCCTCAGACTGCAAAATTGACCGGCGATGTGGTGATGGTAGATAGCAATCCAGTCAGGCCAGCACACGGTTCGGCAGCCGTTGTGGATGTGGTTATGAATGCGCAAGGTCAGCCGACGAAGCTCATGGCCACTGGCACAGCCAAGCTCTCTATGGTCGATCGCAAGTCGACTCCAAGCGGCTTAACACGCTCAATGGACGGAGCAAAGATCATCGCCATCTTTGCTCCAGGCCAGGGTAAGTCGCCATCCCATCTCACCGAGATTCATGCGATTGGCTCAGCGCATGCGAGCGGCCAGTCGCTCGCCGCGCAGACCAAGGGAGCCCCCGCAGATAGCTCCAAGCCTCCTGCGCTTAAGAACGTGCAGGTAAGCGCAGATGACCTTCGTACGACCTTTACGCAGACGGCCGACCGCAAAGTGCATCCGGAGAGGCTCTACGGAACCGGCCACACGCAACTGCAACAGGACGCGCCCCTCGGAGAGCAGGAGATCAGTACCGGCGACACTCTCGTGATTCTCTTCGCAGCTCCCCATACGGATGTTGCGTCATCTGAAAGTGGCACGATGAGCATCGTGTCAGCGGTTCAGACCGGCAATGTCGTCATCCATGACCGAGCTGCTGCAAAGCCTGGGTCAACCACGGTAGGCTCTGCAACCAATGGCACAGCGGAGCGTGCAACCTATGACGGCCAATCCCAGATCCTCACGCTCACGGGCGGTGTTCACCTGGATAGTGAAAACGGCTCAGTCGTTGCGCCGACCGTTTCGTTGAACCAAAGCACGCAGGACGCGGAAGCGAGCGGCGGTGTGCAGGCCACGTTCCAGAACTCCTCGCCGAAGACACCGAATTCCTCTTCGAGCTCCAAGCCCGAGCCGGTGACGCACATCTTGGCCGCTAGCGCGCACTTCGACCATGCGACGCGGTTTGCCACCTTCTATGGCACAGATGCAGCGCCCGCGCGCATGTGGCAGGACGCGTCGCAGGTCCAGGCCGCCACACTCCTATTCGATGGCATCAAGCGAACCTTCAGCGCGCGGCCCGGCAAGCCAGATGGCCTCGTCCACGCCATTCTGGCCTCGAATGCCTTTCCATCGAAGTCAGGAGCGCCTCCTCACCTGCCTAGCGTGATCCGGGTCGCCAGTCCGAAGATGGACTACAACGATCTACAGCGGGAGGCGACATTCTCCGACGGCGTCACGATCGATGGCACGATGGGTGAAGTGCGTGGACAACATGCTGTTGCCTTCCTCACCCCTACTCATGCTCCACCCGCAATGCATCCCGTATCAAATTTGCCCAGCCAACCGAATCCGTTCAACGGGTCAATCGATCGGGTGGTCATCTACGGCACCGTCCAGATCGACCAGCCTGGCCGTCACGGTACAGGCGAGCAATTGCTCTATACGGCCGCCAAGGCAAATTACGTCTTGACGGGCACGCCTTCCAATCCGGCGCACATCACGGACACACTGCAAGGGAGCGTGACCGGCGCCACACTCATCTTTGGCAACGCAGGTAGTACGATTGTGGTAGCCGGGGAACAGGGCGCGCCAAAGGGTAAAGGGGGACGTGTGCACACAGAAACATACGTTCATCCAGGCAAAAAAGAAGAGAGGCAATAGCCAGATGAAGACCCTCGAGACTGAGGAGTTGACGAAGGCCTATGGCGGTCGCCAGGTAGTGCGCGGCGTCAGCCTGCAAATCCGTCAGGGCGAGGTTGTAGGCTTACTCGGGCCGAACGGAGCGGGCAAGACGACCTCGTTCTATATGATTGTCGGCCTGGTGCGGCCAGACTCGGGCCGCATTCTCACCGACGGAGCCGACATCACCCGTACCCCCATGTATCTGCGTGCCCGCGAGCATCGCATCAGTTATCTTCCGCAAGAACCATCGGTCTTCCGAAACTTGTCCGTCGAGGAAAACATCCTGGCCGTGCTTGAAACACAGCACTTAACCTGGGAGGTGCGGCGCAAGCGAACTGAAAGTCTTATTTCTCAATTGAATTTGGGACATGTGCGCAAGACCCGCGGGTACGCGTTGTCCGGGGGAGAGCGCCGTCGAGTGGAAATTGCTCGCTGCCTGGCGATTGAGCCGGCCTTCATCCTGCTCGATGAGCCGTTTTCCGGAATTGACCCGATCGCGGTTCTGGAACTTCAGCAGATCATCTTTGATCTCAAAGCCTCCGGCATCGGCGTCCTTATCACTGACCACAATGTTCGTGAGACGCTGTCCGTTACGGACCGCGCTTACATCATCAACGAGGGTCGCATCTTCCGGACCGGAACTCCAGGCGAGCTTGGACGAGATCTTGACGTAAAGCGTGTGTACCTCGGAGAGGGATTCTCCCTCGTTTAGCGAAAATACCCACGAATGCATTGGGGTAGCTAAATAGGTTCCGAAGTTTAATCTTTTTCTACGATTGCGCGATAAACTGGCCCTTAGCGTGCTGGTACGTTGCCGGCGGCACGGTAGAACCTTCCCAGGCTACTCGCGAGGTAGAACCGTTGTTGCAGCCCCATCTAAATGTCAAGCTCTCCCAACGCCAGGTTTTGACCCCTGGGCTGGTTCAGATGGTCAGCGTTCTGGCGCTCAATAAACTTGAGCTAAAGGACATGATCAATGGCGAGCTGGTGGCAAATCCGGTGCTTGAGGAAATCGACGAGTCGACCGAGACCCTCGATGAACGGTCGGGCAAAGAGGGAACTCGCGAACGAAGTGCCGAAGACGTAGCCGGCGAGGCGGATCACAAAGAGAAGGATCCGTTCGACGAGATTGATTTTGGAAGTTATTTTCAGGACTATTTGGACCCTGGTTATCGCACGGCCTCGAACTTCGAAGAGCTGGATAAACCATCTTTCGAACAGTTTCTGTCGCAACCAAGTACGTTGACCGATCACCTAGCGTGGCAGCTTGGTTCTTTGACGCTAAGCGACGACCTGAAGACTGCTGCAGAACTGATCATTGGAAATCTGGATGAGAACGGCTATCTGACTGCGAGTTCTGAGGAACTTGGTGCCTCATTACGCGCCGCTTTGCCGGGCTCGCAGAAGACTTCGGCAGAGTATCTGGCATTGATTGAACAAGCACGCTCTGTGGTTATCCACCTTGACCCACCGGGGGTCGGTACCCGCGACCTGCGCGAGTGTCTGTTGTGCCAACTTGATGCGCTTCGTCATGAGCTGGAAATTGCTGAAGCACGGCGCGCAAAGACGCTGGTTGAGGGCCAATTCGACGACCAGCGAATATTGATCATCGATACCGCCTGTCTCATCGTTAGCCAGCATCTTGCGCTATTGCAAAAGAAGGATATGCGCGAGCTTGTTCGACTCTGCCGACGACCAGTTGAGAGGGTCAATGAGGCGATTGACTTGATCCGAACGCTGGATCCTCGGCCAGGTCAACGTTATAGCGAGGTTGAGACTCGTCTGATCGAGCCAGATGTGGCATTCGTAAAACGCGACGATGAGTACGTCGTAGTGATGAATGAAGAGGACCTGCCCGCCTTGCGGCTCAATAAGAGCTATCGGCGCATGCTTCGTGAAAAGACAGTCGACCGGGACGTTCGAGAGTACGTCAAAGAGCGTTATAAGTCCGCGATTCAGCTACTTCGAAACATCGAGCAGCGCAAGAATACGATCGTTCGCACCTGTGAAATTATCGTCCGGCGTCAGCACGAGTTTCTTGAGCGGGGGGTGGAGAGCCTGCATCCAATGATGATTAAGGAGGTTGCAGAAGAGATCGGGGTCCATCCCTCCACGGTCAGCCGGGCCGTCGCAAATAAATATGTACATACCGCACAGGGTGTTTATGAGCTAAGATTCTTCTTCTCCGAAGGCGTTGGCGGACCGGAGGGGGGAGATTTGCCTTTGCTTCTTCTGAAAAGAAGGGTGAAGAAGCTTATTGAAGAGGAGGATCCTCGCAAACCGTGGACCGACGACTATCTCGCAGCAGAGCTGCAGCGTCAGGGAATCCAAGTCACTCGACGCACGGTTGCCAAGTATCGCGAAGACATGCAAATCCCAAGCACACACCAAAGGCGCCAGCGCTAGTTCTCTGTAATCCAGTAGCGCATGGCTGCATCTCATGAGTCTCAACCGCAGCGTTCCGGCTGCAAGGAGAATCTTTCATGATCATGGAATACACGGGACGTCACACCGCCGTCACACCAAAGCTTAGAACGATCGCTGAAGCAGGAATGGGCCGAGTTGCTCTCGTCGCTAATCGCTGCAGCAGCGCGCATTTCATTCTCACGGAAGATAAATATCGGAAGATCGCTGAGGTCAGAGTTCAATGCCGCAATGAAAGCCTGGTTGCGACATGTGAGTCTGCCGAGATGGAGACGGCCCTCCGGGATGCTTTGCAGAAGGTGGAGCTGCAGGCAATTCGTCATAAAGAACGCTACGCGACGGTGCGCGATCGCCCCAGAGCCGTTCCCGCCTACAACTAAATCCTTCTGGCATCCTTCGGGCCTGGTTTCGGAGGATGCCAGACCTTTGATGATGCTACGATTTCCACATGACGACCCTTGCTCCGAAGGTCTCCGCCAAGGCAAAGAAGCTGCCCAAGCAGGCACGAAGTAAAACGTCTTCCAGGGAGCGCAGGCGATCGGGTGACGTTGAGCCGCGCGAACTTGTCATCCTTACCGGCCTTTCTGGTTCCGGCAAAGCTTCGGCGCTCAAGACGTTTGAAGACCTCGGATTCTATTCGGTCGATAACCTCCCGCTTGAGTTGATCCCACGCTTTGCCGACCTCGTCGCGAAGTCGGCTGAGATCACGCACGCTGCGATGGTGGTGGATGTACGCGAAGGTAGTCGTCTTGAGCGCTTTCCGTCGATCCTGGCGAAGGTAAGAAAAGTTCTACCTACCCGAGTCGTCTTTCTTGAAGCGTCTGATGACGCCCTGGTCCGGCGGTTTTCTGAGACGCGCCGTCCTCACCCTCTTGGTCGCGGGGAGACGGTGCCTGCGTCAATACGTGCTGAACGTCGAAGGCTCGACCCGATTCGCAACGTCGCAGATATACTGCTTGATACTTCGCGTTTCAATGTGCATGAACTCCGAGCGCACATCAATGCTCAGTTCACGCGCGGCGTCGGGAAGAACGACCGCAATCTCACCATTTCGGTCACCAGTTTCGGCTTCAAAAACGGGGTCCCAAGTGATGCAGACCTGGTCTTTGACGTTCGGTTTCTTCCGAACCCCCACTTCGTTCCGGAATTTCGCGCACTGACTGGAAAGCATCCCAAGGTGGCGAAGTACGTCCGTCGGTTTCCGCAAACCAGGGAATTTCTGGACAAAGTTACCGACATGCTGACGTTTCTGCTGCCTCACTACATTCACGAGGGCAAGAGCTATCTCACGATAGGAATCGGTTGCACGGGTGGGCAGCATCGATCCGTGATGATTGCAGAAGAATTGAAGAAGCGACTCGGGGCAGCAGGGTATCGTGCTAAGTCGTCCCATCGGGATATGCCCCATAAACTGGGGTGACGCTGTTCGCGTGGGCAGTACACTAACGATTGATGAAAATCTTCGCCAGCATGTATCTGACAAGCAGGATTCGGGGTCAAGTATGAAGCTCGTCCTGCGCCTCCTCGGGTACATGCGGCCGTATGTCCTTCTCTGGGGCGTCTCGGTACTTCTGATGGGCGTGGTCGGGGCGTTAGCGGCCTTTCGCATTCTGCTGATCAAGCCAATCATCGGCAATGTTTTGAGCGCCGCTGCATCACCCGACCGGGTCCTAAACTTCAACATTCCTGGCACGCATCTTCACCTCGATTTACAGGTCCTCATACCACGTCACTTTCACAACGCCTGGACGGTTGTTGCGATCGCTCTTGTGGCTTCGGCCATCATCAAAAACTTGAGCGACTACGTTGGCACCCTGCTGGCCAATAAAGCCGGCTTTGGCATGATCACCGATCTGCGGAATGACCTTTATGACTCTCTTCTGAAGCGCTCGACCGCTTTCTTCCAACGTCACACATCCGGCACATTAATCTCTACTCTCATCAACGACGTAGAGCGTGTTCAGTCCGCAATGGCTACGGTGATGAGCGATTTTCTTCAGCAGGTTTTCACGCTCATCTTCATGATCGGTGCAGTCATTGTTGTGGGGGGCAGCCTGTCCTGGGTACTGTTGATTTTTGTTCCGATCGTTGTCCTGTCGACACGCCGTGTTGGACGCAGCGTCCGGAAAACTACCCGCCGCGGACAAGACAAGCTTGCCGAAATCCAGAACATTGTGCAGGAGACGATCACGGGCAATGGCATCGTCAAGGCGTTTGGCATGGAAAACTGGGAGATGAACCGGTTTCGCCGGGCGGCGGACCGACTGCTCACCGCTAACATGCGATCTGTAGCAGTGCAATCGGTCTCATCTCCTCTCATGGATGCACTGGGAGCTGTCGCTATCGCTTTGCTGCTCTTCTATGGGCGGCAATTCGTCTTGCATGGTGGCAAAGAGGAGAATTTCATTACGTTTCTAATTGCGGTGATCGCCCTTTATGATCCGGTTCGCAAGATGCCTACATACTACAACGCCTTTCAACAGGCCGTCGGTGCAAGTGTCGATATTTTCAAATTCATCGATGCGCAGGACGAAGTGTTGGAACGAAAAAAGGCAATCACGCTGAAGGGCTTCGGGGGCCTCATTGAATTTCGCAACGTCCGATTCGGTTACGAGCGCGACGGAGAATCCAAAGAAATTCTGCATGGCGTCTCTCTTACCGTCCGCCGCGGCGAGGTGGTTGCTCTCGTTGGCCCAAGCGGCGCAGGAAAATCCACGCTCGTGAATTTGCTTCCACGGTTTTTCGACGTTACGGGTGGCGCTATTTACCTGGACGATCACGATGTTCGCGATCTCACGCTGGTCTCGCTTCGGAAGCAGATAGGTAAGGTTACGCAGGAGACAGTCCTGTTCAACGACACTGTGCGTAACAATATCGCTTACGGCCAGCCCGACGTCCCCATGGCGCGCATCATTTCGGCTGCGCAGGCCGCGCTGGCGCATGATTTCATTGAGCGTCTGCCGCATGGGTATGACACGGTCATCGGTGAGCGGGGCGCACGCCTTTCCGGTGGGGAGCGCCAGCGGCTTGCAATCGCCCGAGCGTTGCTGAAGGACGCCCCGATCCTGATTCTCGATGAAGCAACGTCGTCGCTCGATGCGGAAAGCGAAGCAGCTGTGCAGGCTGCGCTCGGAAATCTCATGCAGGGTCGCACTGTGCTGGTGATTGCTCACCGGCTTTCAACGGTTCGCAGCGCGGACCGTATCGCTGTGATCGAAGATGGCAGCATCACTGAGCTTGGCTCACATGACGAACTGCTCGCGCAAGGCCGCACGTACAGTCGGTTGTACCATTTGCAATTCGGAGAGGGAGACTTGGTGCTCAGTGAGGCCGGTGAAGGAACCGCTTAGCGCAAGGGGGCCATGCACGGGTTACACTACAGAAAACAACAAGGTATATGGCTGGTATTCTGTTCATCATTTCGGCACCGAGCGGATCGGGCAAATCGACTCTCGTTAATGAGGTGCGACGCCTTGTTTCCGGTTTAGATTTTTCGGTCTCTTACACTACTCGTAAACCGCGTGGCTCTGAAGAGGACGGTCGAGAATATCACTTCATCGATCGAAGTCGCTTCGAGCAAATGATCGCTGCGGGTGAATTTCTCGAGTGGGCCGAGGTTTTTGGAAATTACTACGGAACAGCGATGGTTGCGCTCGATCTTGCGCGTGACCATGGCACCGACCTGCTTCTTGACATCGATGTTCAAGGCGCACTTCAGGTAATGGCGGAGCTGCCAGCGGCGGTCTCGATCTTCATCCTGCCACCAAGCCCAGAGGTGCTGGAGCGACGTCTGCGCAACCGGAGTCAGGCAGAGGGAGTTGCCAACGAGTCGATCATTGAGGGGCGACTTGCTGAAGCGCGAACTGAGTTACGGATGATCGATGACTATCGGTATGCTCTGGTTAATGATGCACTGGACCAAGCCGCATCAGAGATGCGGGCCATCGTACTTACATCGCGCGGCGATGCGACGCCGGCAGAAGGAGATCTCGCTGCCCGGTGCATCACGGGGGCTCGGTCCGCGCGACTGGAGGCGGCACTTGCAAGCTTTGGTATCTCCGCCGCTGAGGTTTAATTTGGACAGAAATAGAAAGTGTCGAGATTTCCACCTGGTGTGTCGTTCCGTTCCTTTATTCGGCGCTAAGATAAATCATCTCCCCGGAGGTTCGTCGATGGCAGACAAGGAACCGCTCCAAAATAAATACAGTCTTGTGAAGGGTGCAGCTCGCCGTGCTCGCCAGCTGCAATCCGGTGCACCGCCCCTTGGAGTTTCGAACTCAATCAAGGCTTGCCGCGTTGCACAGGATGAGATCCGGGTAGGCAAAGTCACGTATACCGTGTCAGCCAAACTTCAGTCACCGGCGTGATTGCGGAGATGATTGAGGTAGACCTCGAACGACAACTCGGCGCGTATGTCGAGTACCTGCGTGATATGGGTGTCTATGATCTTTTCTACCGGGATCATCCGACGGTTTCGTTTCCGGAGGGATTGCGAGAGAAGCCTTCCGCAACTGCGCAATCAGAGATAGCCGAACCGCGGTATGTACCTTCACATGTTGCAGAGCCAGCGCCGCATTTTGCTGCTGCGTCCCCTCTGGACCCTCCCGATATATCATCAGAATTTCCCTCACCGATGGCTAAACCACCCTCATTGGATGCTTTCGCGCCTCTGCCCACGCGTACTGTTCCTGCTGCTGATCGGTTAGCGGCGCTGGAATCGCTTCGGGCGGAGATCGGCGATTGCACGCGCTGCCCTCTTGCTTATGCCGGGCGCAAGACGATCGTCTTCGGAGATGGAGATTCCAACGCTCGGCTTATGTTCGTTGGCGAAGGCCCAGGTGCAGACGAAGATGCCAGCGGCCTTCCGTTCGTGGGAAAGGCTGGCCAGCTATTGAACAATATGATTGCGGCGATGGGCCTGAAGCGAGAAGAGGTCTACATCGCAAATATTGTTAAATGCCGTCCTCCGGGAAATAGAACGCCGGAGTTTATAGAAGCAACCACGTGCTCGCAATTCTTAGTCCGGCAGATCGATATCGTGCATCCTGAGGTGATTGTTGCGCTCGGGGCTACGGCTGCGACCTATCTGCTTGGGGTGAAGCAATCGCTGGCTTCGTTGCGGGGGCAGTGGCATTCGGTCCGTGGTGCCAAGGTTGCCGTCACCTATCATCCTGCTTTCTTACTTCGGGATCCTCGGCAGAAAGCTGAGGCCTGGAAGGATCTGCAGCGGGTGATGGCAGAGATGCACCTGGTAGCTCCGAAACGGCCGTGATCGCCGTTATGAACGGAGTGCTGACTGCGCGCTCGAATTGAAGTTCCGACTTGGTTATCAGGGTCATGCCCTGCTAAACTAACCGGGTGGCAAAATCCAAATGGATCTGTTGTCACGATCTCTGGTGTGGGGCTGTAGCTCAGCTGGGAGAGCGCCTCGTTCGCAACGAGGAGGTCAGCGGTTCGATCCCGCTCAGCTCCACCAATCAAATCAAATAGTTAGACTGAATCCAAGGGAACAATAAGCAAGCCCAAAGCAACGAAGGAACAATAAAGGAACACTAAGCGACTTTTCCCTTGGGAAGCACCACAGAAGCGACTCTTTCTCCAGCGCCCCTCTTTTCATCCCCTACAGCCTGAGCGTACGTAGCCAGCGTCATCTCCGCTGTGGAGTGCCGCATGAGCTCCATGCTCACTCTGAGGCTTGCCCCTGTCGCCAGGAGCAGGGACGCATACGTGCGCCTCAGCGTATGCCATCCCAGCTTCGGTTTGTTGATCTCAGCTCGAAGGACGGCTGGAGCGACGTTTC
Organism: Granulicella sp. L46; assembly: GCF_009765785.1. GTDB lineage: Bacteria > Acidobacteriota > Terriglobia > Terriglobales > Acidobacteriaceae > Granulicella. Next base: position 1,314,792 of record NZ_LMUT01000012.1, on the reverse strand, counting down.
TGCGCCATAGAGTGCCTGGCCACAGGGGCTGTTTGCCGAAGGACAGGTCAGACGCAAACACCCAATCACCTGGGGTAGCGTAGGACGACTGCGTCTTCCAGGCCATAAGAGCTTCCAAGGCTTGTGGTGGAAGCGGAAGCGGGCGGCGGGACGAGTCCGTTTTGGGCTGACCCTCCACGCCGTCGACGAAGGATCGCCGGACATGCAGAATCGCACGTCCGGAATCGATGTCGGCCCATTTGAGGCCGAAAATCTCGCCTCGTCTCATCCCCATGATCGCTCCGATCAGAAATGCTGTCCGAACCGGCTCGACACCCTCAAGTTCGTGCAGAATGGCTGCCAACTCCTCGGGTTCTAGGATTGTTGGTTCTGCACCTCTCTTGCGTGCCTGGCGTACATGGGCGATAGGGTTGGTTGCGTAAAGTTCGTAGCGCATGCCGTGGCGAAAAGCTGCGCCGAACACTTCCCGAATCTTGGCCCGCGTCCCGTTCGCTTTTTTGAGCGACTTCAGCCAATCTTCGACCGCGACTGGCTTTACCTCTACCAGCGGAACTGCGCCCCATTTGGGGATGACGTAATTCGCGAAGATATATTTGTAGGCTTTGATAACCTTGACAGCTTTATCTGCGCTTTCGCCGAGTTCTCGCTCCTTGTAATGCTCCACAAGTTCCGCGACGGTGATGGAGGGTTTAGATTCGACCGGCGGCGCAGCGTTTGCATGCTGCCGGTACTCATCGGCCTTCTTTCTCGCCTGTGCCTTGCTCAGCTCTTTAACCGAGCCGAGTACGACTCTACGTTGCGTTGTTCCGCCGTTTGCTGCTGGCTCTCGCCAGCGAAAGGTGTATACCTCGGCTCCTGTCCGTCTCTTTTCAATTGTCAAACATCCAGCCTGATATCGGCTTCGCTTATGGATCATTTTCATGCACCTATCCTTTTCGGGTTAGGCGGCACGAACGGTGCTGCCAGTGTAGCCGGATTCCAGCCACGCTACGAGTTGGGCCCGTGGAAAAACGATCTTGCGGGAACTCAGACGACGATGTGGAACCCTTCCTTCTCTCGCCCATCGCAACAGAGTTACAGGGTGCAACCTCGCGATATGTGCCGCCTCCTTCGCCGTGAGGAAGGTTTCGGTAAGAACTGGCTCAACGGGTGTTGGGTTGGTCCATGTTGAAGACATCGCAGCTCCTTCGCTTTAATCTGTTCGATCAGAACGCAGAAAGATCGCATCAATGCCGATGGCGTGCAGTGCAATTCTTGATGCCTCTTGGCGCGCTCCGTGCATCGAGAGACTCATGCTCGAGCCTGTTCCGTTCTACGCAGCATGTCCAATACTTCCTATCTATCGGGTGATAGCTGCCAGTTATCGGGGTCGACGAACTCCTTTATCCACCACTGTGAAGATGATCCCCTCAGTACCACTGTGGACAGCGCGAAGTATTCTTGGCCGAGGCGTTCCATTCCAGTTGCAGTTCCCATCCCTTCTTGTGACGATCTAAAAAGGAAGTCATTTGTTGTGATTGACGTACAGTTCCGTTTCGAAAGGACGTGGCATGTACGACTGGGCAGAGTTTCGTCACTTTCGCTATCTCCTGGCTATTCTCGAAAAGCGCGGACTTCGCGCGGCCGCAGAAGAACTTCACACTTCCCAACCCAACCTCTCGGTGCAGGCACGGCAGTTCCAGGACAACGCCGGCGTGCGTTTGTTTCGCAAGACGAAGAGAGGGCACATTCGTCCAACCGAATCTGGTGACGCATTCATAGGCCTTGCGCGCTATGTGCTGGAGGTAAGAAACGAGGTCATTGACGCGATCGTGGCGATCGAACGTGGAGAGATTGTGTCGATCTGTTCCGGTTCGAGTTCGCTTGTCGATCAAGAGCTCTTTCGCGAACTCTGCTCCATGCACAAGAGACTTGTGCCGTCAGCTGGTGTCCGTCCCACGCATGGCGACGTGCACCAGCTCATCGAGGAGGTTCAAGCGGGAGTCGTGGATATTGCTCTCGTAACCCTACCCTTGGAGCATCCCGACATCCATGTAGAAGAACTTCGGCGCGATCGACTTGTTGTTTGCATGCGCAAAGATAGTCCGCTCGCAAACAAAGCCGCCCTCGTCGTCGGAGATCTGGAGGAGCACCTGAGGATCTTCTATCACCCGCAGAAACATCCGGATGCGCATGACCGTTTGGTGGAGCGGCTGAGCTCCGTCGGCGTCCACATTCGGGATTACTCAAGGGCTTCGCATCCGTCCGAAATGCAGGCTCTCGTCCGAGACGGGTTTGGTGTGGCTCTGATCCGCGAAGGCATGACGTTGGATGATCAGTTGACGACGCGTCCGGTTGTCGGCATTGATTGGACTATCGACACTGCCCTGATTTATCACAAGCAACGACATCCAAAGACGATCCCAATCCTTGTCCGCCAATTCAAGAAACAGTTCGGCAGGGAAATTTCGCAAAATGACAGTGAGATTGCTTTGACCGCGGGCAGAACCGCGATGAAACGACCGAACGCCAGCGTTTCAACGACTGAAGAAGGACCGATTCAATTGCGCCTCCTTGGCTAGAAGTCTTTGAACGGCCAAGTCTTATGCGACGCCGATAATTGCCAACTATCACCCGATAAATAAGAAGTATTAGACAGCGGCCCCGAGCGGCCCCATGATCACGGCATATCTCGGCTGACCCCAGCCGATGGAGGTGCCAATGTCTCGTAGACCCCGTTTCAAGCTTCGTCGTTGGATACAACGCAATCCAATCCTTCATCATGCGCGCGCCATCGCGCCCGTTCTCCTGGCCATTTCTCTCTCCGCGGTTGCAAACGCGCAGGGAACGATGGACTTCTCCGGAGCGCAAACGCTGATGTCAACCTTCAAAACTTTCGCCATATACGCCGGTGCGATTATCTGTTTTGGCGGGTTAATCTTCGCTGGAATTCGCATGATGAGCGGTCGTTTCCAGGATGCTATACCAGGACTTTTCGGCGCTCTTTTCGGTGCCGGAGTTCTCGGTTGGGGAGCCGGATGGATAGGCAGCCTAACCGGGCAGTCGATGTAAGAGGTGCATCGACATGGCCAAGCGAGGAGAGAGGAAGGGAAGCAGCTGCGCTCCGATGATCATCTCCGCAGCCCTGCCGTTACGTCGTAAGAGAACCGCCAGCGCGGCAGAACGCTGGAGACATAGCACGCGTTTGGGGTAGAAGACGCAGGCGAGATCCACTGCATGAGACAGGACACCGTCACCTGCGTAGGTCTCCGATTCTCTCCTGAGGGTTTGCCGACGAACAGCTTCATAGACGCTTGTGAAGCCAGCGAAGCGCATGAGCCAGTCAAGGTATAGCAGCAACAACCAGCCTGCGAGAATATATCGAACCGTTACTTGTCTCATCGCCGCGTACTCTCCCGGTCCTCGAACAGAAGGCCGTCTGATTAGCCGTTAGATCGAACGCCAAGCGATTCCAGCAGGCACGGATCGCGAGCGTACCGGTCCATATACCGAGTGATAGAGCGCGCATATCGTTGCCACTGCGGATCATTTCCGGGATCTCTGTGCTGCCAGTCACCTCGTCCGTAGAGCGTTGAGAAGGCAGCTAGGAGCGCCATGCAAGAGAAACCTTCTTCTATCTGGCGGAAATCACACACCGAGTACAAGGCGGTCTGGTAAATCTCCTTCAAGGCGTTCTCGACAGAAGCTTTGTCTTGCGGGTTCTCTACCGGGTTGAGAAGGAGAAGGTGTTGAAATGTCACGAGTGGATGCCCAATGTAACCTTCGGACCAGTCGATGAGGTGACAACTATCCTCTGTAAATACAAGATTGCCCAGATTCATATCGCCGTGCACGATCGTCGACGGAATGCCAAGGCGCTCCGCGTGATCAAGCGCTCTGCTCAGAAACTCTCGAATCTCTTGCAGCCTGCCCGCGCCAATACGCGGCACTTTGGTCGAGCTCTGAAGCAACATGGCCTCGCCAAGATAAGCAAAAAGCCCATCCAGATTCGCTCGGAGGACATGCGGCCGTTGATCGAAAGCACCCGCAGCGAACAACTCAGACTCCGCGCCGATGGACGCGAGTTGAAGTTCTGCCAGCGATTCGACGGCCCGCCGTAGTAGTTGCACCAAACGCTTCGGTTCCGTCGGCAACGCGGGAAGGGAACAGCCGTCTCCCTTCATCAACCATGCGTTCCATGCGGGCATTTCTGCGACGATGTGGGGAAGAGAGCGAGGGCACAACGTGGACAATAGCCGTGTGATCTCCCGTTCGTGAATGTTTGGCTCACCCGTCGCCTTCAGCCAGTAACTTTGTCCATCTTCCATACGAAGATGAAGCAACGTGAACAGACCGCCAGCATTGTGTTGCTCGACTGCTGCTTCGGCATGAAGTCGACCGCCTGTTACGTCCTCCGCCCAGGCGACGGCTTCGTTTCTCCATCCGATACGGGAGACAGGGCAGTTTGCGTCACGGCCGAGCATGCGAAAAAATAGTGCGCGTTCAAGCTCGGAGACTTCATCCTCGGGGATCTGATCCAGATACGCGGTCGGGAGCTCGGCTGGAATCGTTCTTGGCAGAAGTTCCGCGACGACAAGCGGGCTGCGATCTTCACCACTCTGTAGGAAGTCCAGGATGAAAACGTCTGCGTCCCACAATCGACCCAGTTCGCGCCGCAGCTCTTGCGCAAGACGGCCTCTCGGCGCTATGGAAACCCGCAAGACACAAAGTGGACCACCATCCTCTTGCACCAAGACCTTGTGTGATGAAGGGACGACCACAAGAACGCGAAAGGTGACTGCATCAGGAGTCAAGACGTGAGTCATGCGCGTTTCCCCTCTTTCAACTGCGGCAATAAGTTGTGTTCTCGCAACGCCGCGATGAAATTGTCTACATCAAGCCGGATGGTGTCTGGGCGTTCCCCCGTCTCTCGTCCAAGCGTGGCGACGATGTCTTCCACCGCCTCGCCAACCTCCAGTGCGCGCCAGATGTATGCCCCAGTTGAATTCAGCGTGGAGATCGTGCCCCTCATCGCGTCGAGGATTGCTGCTCCGTCCTGATTGACGATGGTCTTCAGCTGAGCGTTGCCATCGGCCATACATGTACTCCCGGGTACCGAACCATTCGGGCTCGAAGGTCGGTGGAAGTGAGCATGGTCTTGTCGCCGTTCGGATGCAAGCGGAAACAGGGCTGCTGGCCAAACTTACTTCGCTCCTGCATCTGCGAGGCTTAGCAATCTGAATTGCTCTCTATGCTGTGCAGACGAAGCGTTCGTTTGGCCAAACTATCTTGAGGCCTGATTCGACGACGGGGTTGTCAAACGGGAGCAATAACTCCGCAGATGCGACGGAGGTTGGGAAGCTCGCTCTGAGAAAACACGAACTTTGTGGATTGCGAACCAGGGTCGTTCAGCAATGCGAAATTGCTTCCATCACGTTCCAGGTGCCCAAAGACCATATTCAGTCCTTTCGAGAAAACATAGAGCGGACGGGACCAACCGTGTTTACTGGCGTCACTTCGGGTGTCGGGCACAGTTGAGAGTTCTTCCGTCAGCACCCAAGACCCGGAACGGATGGGTGGGCTAACGCCGCGAATGTCGTCTCCCTCTCCAATGCGAATGACTCGATGGCTCCACGAGCTCGGTCGGGGGAACTTCAGTGAGAACAGCGCCGGCCACTCAACGATCTCTTTCCGCCTTGCCTCCCATACCTCTGGAGGAATGGGGTGCGCCGGTTCGGAACGAACCCAAGGCAGATCTTCGTAATGCGTGGCTCGGAGAAGCGTTTCGAGAGAATATCGACCCGAATCGCGTAGCCGATATCCGCCTACTGTCAGTGCGTCACTGTATCGAGAGTTGTGCTCGATGGACATCTGAATCAATGACGCAATATGAGGTTCCGAGTCTGTTTCGCGGCGATATCGCCGTCTTGATCGATCACTCACTTTCGAATGCAACATCAACCGCAGGAGCTCTTCCACGTGCGCTTTCTCTTCCTGTGGCCGGATAAACCGTCTGTGCTTCGTCGCGAACAGGTTGTGACGCGTTCTGTTTTCCCACGGAAGTACCAGGTTCGCGCTTCCGCCAAAGTGTGAAATTGGACGTTGGAACGGAAAATCGGGTGCTGGTAGTCCGAGCGCGAACACGCCGATGCGTCCCACAATGCGCAGGGACATGGGATAGGAAAAGATCTGCCGACCGAGATAGGATCGGTCCGACGTCAAGAGCTGCAGCTTCCCTCCGGCCACGACGCAGCGGCTGCAAATATACCCATTCGGAAACTGGAGAAGATAGATGTTGCGGGGATTCGGCCGGAGTGTCTCTTCTTGATCGATGGGCTCGACAAGTGCAGTGGCTCCGGGCGGAATGCTGGAACCCAAACTGTCCTCTGTTCCCACATGCACGTAAAACGTTCCGGACCGACGCCATATGGGCCCATTTAACACTCGTAGAGGGAAATTGCCTTGCCACCGCAGAACCAAGGAGTCGAGCATGGCGCTGCGCCGGAATGCTTCTGCGGGAGCAAGTTCTAATGGTAGCTCCACCATCAGGTCTCGATCGAATACATAGTATTCGACGACGTGGGTACGGCCGCCGTTGAGAAGAAGGTCAAATTCTCGAACGCCGTCAAGTTCGTAGCCGAAAAGCCGATATGCACCGTCTGTTGTCAGAGAACAGGTTTCCTCGAGGCCTCGTACCATATTGGCCGTCGGGCGACTTCCCGCACGTCTTAGGTTCGAGATGAAATCTCGTATCTTCTGCTCGCGTCGGTCGTGCGCGAGTCGGTTCCCATCCCTCGATCTCTCTATCTGCCGATGGAGCTCACGGATATGTTCAATCCGAGCAATGATGTCTGCAGAGCCGACAGGGCTATACATAGCGAGGGCTTCTCCTAGGACGACTCAACGGGGAGTTGCAAAATCGCAGAGAGACAGTAAGGACGGGGTCGGCTGGTGAAAGCGCGACACCGAGCGACAGCCGCACTCAAACTCGGCCCCGCTGAAGATATGATCCTAGAAAATGGCAACGATGTCACCCAGAGCCTATGCAACCACTCCGATGTCGGAGGGCCCGTCCGGCGCTCACTCTTGCTTGCCTTCAAGAATCTTGGCGAAGAGATTGCCTCTCATTGCCGGGCGACACCGGACGGCACCCGTACTCGTCTACCTGGAATACCCGAGTGAAAGACCAGCTCGAAAACCAACTCCAGGAATTAGTCTGCCGAGGCAATCTCCAACTAGCAATAGCGTAGGAAGCCATCGCTTCGAACTGGATCGCGCCCAACAAGTCTTATTACAACGCCGACAAGCCTGAGCAAAATCCGTTCACCACCTTGTCCGGCGAGAGAATAAATCGCGCGCAAGTTGAGGCTCTGCTGCAAACATCCGTAGGCATCAATGGAAAGGTCGACGTTTTTGTGAACAACCGGCTACTATGCCGTTCTGTTCACAAAAACATCTCCACAAGTAAATATAGAAGCGAAAACTACGCTGCCTCATTGTCGATATCAACTTCGATGAAGGAAATGCTCCGCAAGCTTATCGCAGGCGGAGCATTTGTTTTGAAGTGAATTGTTGATCCAGCGATGATCCAGCTAGAAGAGTACTTTGATAACGCCTTGAAAGACTCTGCCGCCAACTGATGTACTTGTGATCTCGCCGAAGTTTCCCGTAAAGGAAGGACCACTGTTATTACCACTGCTAAAAGATGGGTGGTTAAGCACGTTGAACGCTTCCAGTCGAAGATACAGATCGAGTCTGCTGTGAAGTGGAAATATCCGCGTAATCTGGGCGTCGTTCTGAAAATAGATTGGGTTGGAGAAAGAGTTTCTACTGATGTTTCCTTGGGTTCCCGGTACGGTGTTTAAGACGAAGGCAGCCTGATTCAAATAAGAGCGGGTAGCATAGGTAGCTCCCCCAGGATCGGAGAGTATCTTCGTGTAGTTGTAGATCGGGACCCCCGGAACCAGATTGGGGCGGTCACCGCCATTGGCCGTGAACGATTCGTCCTGGTTTTCTGTGACCGTGAACGGCGTGCCGCTAACGAGGCGGAATAAGCCGCCCAGTTCCCAGTTATTTAGGATATAACGACTAATGCCTTTCAGCGGAAAATTGCTCTTAACCACAATGGTGGTGTTGAAGTTATGGCGAATATCTGACCCACAGCGACCATAGTCGAGCGCTGGATTATTGGGATTCGAGAATTGAGTTCCGCTGAGGTCACCTTGAGGATCGGCGTTGTTAAGGCACTTGGACCAAGTGTAGTTGGTTTGGAAGTTGAACGTTGAAGAGAAGCGATGCTGCACGGTCACAGTCAGGCCATTGTAGTTACCATACGCGGAGTTGGACTCAATGAGTGAGCCACCGCTGCCCCCACTGTAATAGTTCCCCTGCGTCGGGTTGGCCTCAGTGAGCGCGTAACGTGCTTGAGTGTTGTTGTAAATGCCTTTGCTGGTATTTTGGTTGGTACCGTTGACCGAGCAAGGAGCACCGACTACGCCGCCGCCGACGGTGTGGGACGCGACTGCAGCGGGGCCGGTTGTAACTACAGGTCCGCAACCGGTACCACCTGGTCCCCATACGCCGGGCGTGTACACTGCCGGGTTAAGTGGGATACCGACGAGTTGATCCTGTGTACGGTTGCCGGTGTAGAAAAACTGAACTGTCCAGCCCCGCGCAAAAGCCTGTTGAATGCTGGCGGTCCATTGCATGGTATTGGGCATCTTGTAGGTAGGTTGCAACACGATATATTGGCTCTGCTGGGAGAAGACCGCGTTTGCAGGAGTCGGAGTCCCTGGCAGAATGGATGCTGGGAATGTGTCGTTGCCCCCCGTTTGACCACATCCCGCATTCCCCGTGCCCCCAACCAACCATGGATCACTGAAGCACAACTCCGCAGCAGTATTTGGCGAAACGAGCGCCGAAAAAGGCGGATCTTGCTGCACACGCTGCTGGACAAAGAAGTTCGGCATATTATAGGCATACGCTGTGCCAGCGCGGAATATAGTCTTGCCGTCTCCAAAAACATCGTATGCAAGAGCGAAGTTCGGATTGAATTCCAAGGGCGTATTTCCCGTGAAGGCAGGCTTAACACCTGGATCGCCATAGTAAAACGTCCCGGCGGGAGCATTCGGATACACGGTGCTGTGCTGGTCGGCCAGAAACGCCGCCATGTTGAAGACCGTTCCACGATGGAAGTAGTCGTGCGGAAAGTACAGCGGCAGCCAGCGAATGCCGCCCGTCAGGGTTAGTCGTGGTACTGGATGATACGTATCCTGCACGTACAGCGTAGGCATTGATCCCCGCAGCGCATTCTGCTGCGCCTTGCTTTGCGAGAAGCCACTCAAAGCGCCTTGAAGAAAATCTAGGTTGGCGTCACCGGGCTTGGTCTGTCCGCTCCAGTTACCATTGAAGGTGAAGTCACCGTTGGCCTCATATCCGTTATTGACATTGAGCTGGTTCCGGACGTATGAACCGCCGAATCCGATTTGGTGCTTGCCACGCACCAAAGTCACATCGTCCGCAATATCAACCGGGATATTGTCGTTGATTACGGCGAGCAGGTTGCTACCCGAGCCGATAGTGTTGCAGTGATTTGCCCCCGATGTTCCGCAATTGATCCAAATACCGCTCGGTACAGTCTGAAAGTCTTTGATCCCGAAGGCGGTCGCGTTGGGGGTTGCGGGATTGAAACCTCGGCTGAGTTGGCGTCGTACCGCCGTCACGTGAACCGTATTCACAAGGCTGGAACTGAAGATGTAAGTTTCACCAATGGTGATCGACTGCCACCGGATCTCGGGATTGCCAGATTGAGTCGTGAGGTAAATATTAGTGGGGGAGTAGAAGGTTGGAACCTGATTGCTGTCGAGGAAGTAGCGGGCATACATGTTGTTCTTGCTGCTGATGGTGTAATCGACCCGAGTATCGAAGTCGTTGTCGGAACTGATGCTTGGAATCGCGTAGGAGACGTGACCGCAATTGTTCGGATCGAGTGCCGGATTGATGGGAGGAAGTTGTTTGAGCAGCGCCAGTGCCGATGCGTTCCACGCTGGAAGCGCGGGACCACCTGGTTGATTGTATTTGTTGCCGGGCAGGAGCTGACCAGTGATCGGGTCGTACAGTTGCACGACTGGTCCGCAGGCGTTTTTGACGCCAGTTCCACCCGACGATACGGGAGCTGGGTCCGTGGTGGACCAATCACCGGCCAGGTTAGCCGCTGTGGGCTCATAGGCATTTTGCGTCGCACTGGAGGAACGGGAATATGTGTGTTGGAAACCGGCGAACACAAAGAGTTTGTTGCGACCGTCGAAGAGCTTAGGTATGCGCACAGGTCCGCCGAAGGTTCCTCCGTACTGATTCTGGTGCAGGGTATCCTTGGATGTGGAGAAGAAATTGGTGGCGTCAATAAAGTTGTTGCGCATGAACTCAAACGCTGAGCCATGGTATGTATTCGTACCCGACTTGGTAACCATGTTTATTAGGCCGCCAGCTTGGCTGCCATCTTGCGCGCCCATCGCCGCTGTCTGTACGCTGAACTGACCAATCGCATCGGGGAAAGGTAATGGGCCGTTGCCGCCGCCCATGTAGTCGTTGTTGTCACCACCATCGAGTCGATAGGTAATCGCATTTCCCTGCGCGCCTGCGATCGAGAAGCCGGTCGTCTGGGTGGGGTATTTACTTCCGTTGGCATCCCCGGGAACGGCACTCTGCGTGCCCCCGACCAGTGAAACCAGACTAGTCATGGTGCGGCCGTTGATCGGAATCTCCGTGATCTCGGTGGCGTCCACTGTCTGCTTGAACGAAGCGTCTTCCGTTTGTAGTGCCATGCCCTGGCTTCGAACTTCGACTTTGATATCGGCGCTGCCAAGGGTCATCTTTGCATCGACGGCGATACTACTGCCAACCTCCAAAACATTCCCCGTCGAGAGATACGTTTCAAAGCCAGGCGCAGTTATGGTGACCGAGTAGGTTCCGACATTGATATTCGGGAATGCATAATCCCCGCCTGAACTGGTCTTGGCAGTGCGCGTAACCTGGGTCGATGTCTCTACCAGCGTGACCGACGCATTGCGGATCACGGCTCCCGAAGGGTCGGTGACGGTGCCCTGAATGCTGCCAGAACCGGTTGTCTGTGCTCTCGTCACTGGGAAAGACAAGACGACCAACAAGCACACAAGCAAGGTCCGCAAGCCGGCCGTGCCAGATTTCTTGGGAGACGCCATTGCCAACAAAGCTCCAAAACCGATACAGAGGAGTTTTAGAACTCGCTTACGATCGGAAGCGATTGGTGTTACGACTTGCATTGTGAAACCTCCTGTAAGAAAACTGAGTCCGCTATAGGTGTCCGTTGCTTCCCCGGTAGAACAACCCTTTTGGTTTTTTGGAATGACAACGATGTCATTAAGATTTACGGGCAACTGTATACAGAGTACAAACGACCATTGTCAAGATTTATTTGATCGCGGCTAATTTGGGTGACAAGGCGGACTCTCCACCGAGATCCTCCCTGAATTGACTGTCTCCACCAATTCACTGTAGATTTTGACGTGCGAATTGACATCGTTGTCATTATTGCGAAGAAACTGACCGCACCCCTGATTCTCGTCTACCTTACGAAACCGGACAGGACTTGCATTTGTAGTTCATTTTATAAATCGAGGTAACTTGATGTTCCGACGTGATCTTCTCAAACTCTCGCCTCTCGCCCTAGCATCTGCCGCAGCGGGTCATATAGCCCTGGCGCAGACGCCGGAGCCATCTGCGACCGAGGCTCTCTACAATGTGCGGCGCTACGGCGCGACGGGCGACGGGAAGACGGTAGACACGCCCGCAATCAACAGAGCGATCGAGGCCGTGGCTGCCGCCGGCGGCGGCACATTGCTATTTCCGGCCGGAACCTACCTCTGTTTCACTATTCGTCTGCGCTCGAACGTCGACCTCTTTCTATCCCCCGGCTGCACGATCCTGGCCGCCGACTCGCCTAGACCCGGCGAAGCTACCGGCTACAACGGCGGGGTCTACGACCCCGCCGGGCCAGCGCAGCCATGGGAGGAATATCAGGATTACGGCCACAATCACTGGCCCAACTCCCTCTTCTACGGTGAGGGCATCAGAGACTTCGCCATCACCGGCCCGGGATTGATTCACGGCAAAGGACTTTCTTATGGGCAAGGTGGACACCGTGGCGACTACACCAACTTCACTGCGGAGCAGCCCGGCGTCGGCAACAAAGCCATCGCCCTCAAGAACTGCAGGAATGCCCTATTGCGCGACTTCTCCATTTTGAAGGGGGGCCACTTTGGGATTCTTGCCACCGGCGTCGACAACATTACCATCGATAATCTCGTCATCGACACAGATCGTGATGGGATGGATATCGACTGCTGCCGCAACGTACGCGTTTCTAACTGCACGGTGAACTCGCCATGGGACGATGGTATCTGCCCCAAGTCAAGCTATGCGTTGGGCTTCGTTCGGTCGACGGATAATGTCACCATATCCAATAACTTCGTGACCGGCACCTATGAACTTGGGTCGGTAATCAATGGTACCTGGAAGAAGTTCGCGGAGGAGGGCCACCCTCGCCAGGGGCGCATCAAATGCGGAACAGAATCGAACGGCGGCTTTCGCAATATCACCATCAGCGGCAATGTGATTGAAGGTTCCAAGGGCATCGCCCTTGAGACTTCTGACGGCGCTTTTCTCGAAGATATCGCCATCACCGGCAACACCATGCGCGACATTTTTGATGCACCGCTGTTTCTGCGTCTCAATCGCCGCAACCGGGGCCCGAGCGACACTATGCGTCCCGGGACGTTGCGTCGAGTAGTGATTTCAGACATAGTCAGCTCGAACTCAAACTCTGGCACATCTTCAATATTCTCGGGTGTGCCGTCCAACCTGATTGAAGATGTAAAGCTGACCAATTGCTTCTTCGGCCATCGTGGCTTACCCACAGTGAGTAATCCTCAACGACCGAGACCTATGCCTGACTGGCGCGCGATCCAGGTACCCGAGCAGGAGCAAGGTTACCCGGAGTTGTCGAGCTTCGGCCCTACGCCCTGCCAAGGGTTCTTTATTCGACATTTGAAAAACCTCGAAATGTCGCATATTGAAATTGCACCCGCCGTTGCCGATCCTCGCCCAGCATTCTGGCTTGAAGACGTCCAACGCGCGGATTTCTTCGCCATCACCGCACCGTCGCAGCCGAACTTCGCGCTTCACAACGTTACCGATCTGCGCATCTTCTGGTCGCGTGCAACAAAAGACACGACGCTCGCCACCGCGACTGATCAGATAATCTAAGGCTTGCACGCGTTGATCCAAGGACGGATTTGTCATCCTGCTCTTCTCAACTGGCACCTCGATTCCGAGGCTCCGAGGTGGAGATTACGAAATAGCATGCGCGCAAACAACGGTTCTCGTTAAAACAGAGATCCGCCGGCTGGGGCCGATTCACTTCCATGTATCTCTCAACTCCCAATCCTCTGGATTGATTACGCATCCTATCACTCCGCTGCGAAGACCCTGTAAGAGCCAGGACTCAGTGGAATTTCGAATGCCATCGCTGCGTTTCGCTCAGTTCCCGTCAAATATTGTCCGCTCTGCAGGTCATGCAACTTGGTGAAATGTTTATCGCTAACCACGACCGCCCGCGTTGACTCCTGCCGGAATGATTCCACGATGAACGTATCGTTGTCGTAAACGTACAGCCCAACCTGGCTTGAAGTATCGAGCCGCACGAACATATCCTTTGCGAGAACTTCGCGGATTTCGCTCAACACGGGTTGTGGATAGCACAGCAGGTCGCCCTGCGCGTTAGGGATCGTCAGGACATACAGCACTCCCTTCGAGTACCGCGTCTTCAGCAACAGGGGATCACCTGAGGTCTTCGATGCTGACGTGTACGCTATGATATCCGCGCTCGCATCGTTGGTGAAGAATGTAATTTGCGGAAGCAAAATCTCAGAGTCTGACTTCACCCCAACAAACCTGCGCTCTGACATGAACTCATGAGTTGACACTGTGCTGCCTGTGTACTTCAGATCTGCAATGTCCTCAATGCCCTTGCCCTGTAACGCTTTGAGCAAACCCGAGGTGATGACCACCGTCTTCCCATCGCTTAGCTGATGCTTGATTTTGGAGATGATCGCGGGGTCGAAGCTCGCCTGTTCAGTCAGCAGTACGGTCTGCGCGTCAGTCGGGAATTCAGGGACGATGTCCATAGGAATGCCGATCATGCCGAGATAGCTCTGTAGATAATCTTCCCCCGAAGAATGAAATGGCTTATAACTCTTCACCCCCACAGGGTTACCCAGTTTGCCGATAAACTGGTCTACCTGCTCAAAGATCGGACCTGCGATGCGACCTAGCTTTGAGTCTGGGGCCATCGTCCCATCGGACTGCATGGAAGGCTCGTACTGCGTACCGATGGGCCAAAGCGTAATCTCGGGTAGCTTGGCGAAGAGTGTAATCCAGAGCTGCTCGGCATAACGATTGGGGATTTCGCTGTCACCGGCATCGACCCACCCGCCACGGTCGTTATGGTTCAGGTTGCTTAGGTACCGCGCGATCGAATATCCATGGTATTGCTGAATCTGCATTGGATTATTGACTGGATCGCGCGTCTCCGTGCCCGTATAAATTCCATCGAAGTACTTCGGTTGCGTCTCCAGATTGAAGCCTGTCTCTTGGTAATGGTCGTACCACTGCGGATACTTGATGATGACTTTGACCCGTGGATTGACCGCCTTCGCTGCGGCAACTAATTCTCGCCCAACCTTGTCCATAAGTGCCAGCCGATATTGGCTCCAGCTTTGATTGCCCTTTGCGGCGATGGCGTCATCGGTCTTGCAGTTGGTAAATCCCCAATCATCAAAAAGAATCTCGTCAAAGTTCTTCGCCGTGAACTGAATGATTTCGATCGCCTTTTGCAATTGCCTGGGATCGGAATAGCAGAACGTCACACCACTGCGTTCGTCTACCGTCCAAGTGATGCCGCCCGATACCTTTAGCCCTTTGCTAAGAAAAAACTTCTTGCCTGCGTCCAGGCTCTTCTGATCGGCGATGATCATATCTCTGCTTGTCTCAAGATAGATCTTGTCGTACTTCACATACTTCGACATTGCAGCCCAACGGCTCTCCAGATATCCAGGATCATTCATCAGCACAACATCGCGAACCGTCGCGTAGCTCGCCACATCGAAGTTTTTGTAGTTGTTGCCGCTCGCAAATGCGCTGCCTGTAACAAGGATTGAAATGCAAAATGCCGCTATCAGACGCTGGTTCATGCTCTCTCCTGGAAACGGGGGCTTAACGTGATTCCCCACTAGTTCGTCGTGATCACCAATTCCTTACCTGCTTCTATGTCACTGTGATTGACGAAGTAGCCCTCGATCTCTTGGCCACCATACGTGATGTTGGTGATCCGTTCGCCTGAGTTCTTCTTCAGGATGGTCAGTGTTTTGCCTTCATTCAACCTGAACGTTGTCCTCTGAAACAGTGGCACCGAGACGATGTACTTCGGATCCGCAGGAGAGTATGGGTAAAGGCCGATTGCATTGAACACGTACCAAGACGACATCTCCCCCGCGTCGTCCATTCCAGACAGAGCCAACCCATCGTCGCCCATTCCATAGAAGCGGCTCATGATCTTGTTCAAGATCGCCTGAGACTTTGCCTGCTTCCCGACGAAGTAGTACAGATAGGCAAAGCCGTGATCAGGCTGGTTTCCCTGGCAGTATTGCCCGATGAAAGAGTTGATGTTCTCGGCAATATAGTTGGGGTTCCACGAAATCGTGAAGAGCGAGTCTAGGTGCTGCTCGAAGTCGGCCTTACTCTTGTAGAGGCCAATGAGCCCTTCGGTGTCATGGGGCGCAAAGAAGGACGATTGCCAAGCA
Source organism: Granulicella sp. L46 (assembly GCF_009765785.1). Taxonomy (GTDB): domain Bacteria; phylum Acidobacteriota; class Terriglobia; order Terriglobales; family Acidobacteriaceae; genus Granulicella. The sequence continues at coordinate 1,298,917 of NZ_LMUT01000012.1, read as the reverse complement.
TTGGCCTCACGGTACATGTACTCGTAGTAGGGGTACTCCGGATTGAAGTTCTTTACCCAGTCACCGTTGTCTAAACGGCCGCGCATCAGTTCTGTCGATGGATCGAACATGTTTTTATAGTTCTTTGACCGCTTCATGAACATGTCATAGTTGGTTTGATCTCCCAACTCCTTCGCCAACAGTGCCACGGAATAGTCGTCATAGGCGTACTCCAGCGTCTTCGTAACACCGGCCTTTCCCTTCGTCTCAACCACAGGGTCTGGAATATCCGGATCGGAGATGTACCCCTTATCCATATACTCGCTTATATACGGCCGTGTGCCGCCTTCCAGAGTGGCATTGCGCAGCAACAGGTTATATGCGCTCTTGATGTCGTACCCTCTCAGCCCGCGCAAATATGAGCCCGCGATGAACGCCGAGGCGTGGTCCCCATGGAAGAACGTCGGGATGAAGCCAGTCTTTTCACCTCGGTCAATCAGCGACCGAATCACATCCACGGTAACGTCGGGAGAGATCATGCCCAGCAGAACCAGCTTGTTTCGATAGTCATCCCAGAGAGAGGGTAGAGTGTAGTACTCAAAGGCTCCCTTAACCACTCCTCCTTTCACGTCGGTGTAGTCGCCATTCACATCGCTTCGCAGCGCCGGCCAAAGGAACGACCGATACAGGCAGGAGTAGAAGAGTTCCTTCTGTCGTTGTGTACCGCCCGATACCTGAATCTTCGACAACAGAGCCTCCCACGCCGCGGAGGCATTCGCCTTTACCGTCTCGAAGCTCTTGTTCCCAAGCTCCCTCTCAAGATTCTCTTTCGCGTTCGCTGTACTAACAAAGGACAGACCGATTTTGATCTCAACCGGCCTCACACCGTCGGCAAAGTCGACGACCGGCAGCTCCGCCTTCGCGCCCTTCAACCTCTCAATGCCGGCAATCTTGTAGTTGGACAGCGCATAGAAAAACACCTTCTCGCTCGCTATCTGGTATCCCTTGAAGGCGTTATCTCCGTCCTGCTCAAACTTCCAGTCACGGATACGCTCGTTGGAGACGGCGAGGTTCACGATCAGCTTCTTTGGCCGGCTGTTGTCGGTATACGTATAACGGTGGTATCCAGTTCTTAAAGTTGAGGTCAACTCTGCGTTGATACCGTAGCGCTCCAGATAGACCTGGTAATAGCCCGGATGCGCCGATTCCTGCTTGTGACTGAAGTTTGAAGCGAAGTCGTCAGGATTTACATCGCCGCTCACGGGAAGCAAGGGAATATTGCAAAGATTCCAATGACCTTTATTGGTGTGGGCAAAGGCATATATTTGGCGATTCTCGTACTCGTATCCGGCTCCGCTACCGAACCTCGTGACGGGGCTCAGCTGCACCATGGCGTTGGGCACCGATGCACCGGGGAAGACGAGTCCGGCCCATACCCGCCACGGCGGTGTGAATCCGATGTCTGCAGGGTTGGTTAGAGGCGCGGTACCCAGAAATGTGTTCACATAGTCCACCGGCCGCTTCTGGGCTTGTAGGCACAGGGAAGTCGGAGTCAGCAGAACGAGTAAAGCGGCAAGTCCCTTCGTCATCAGTTAACATCTCCTGTAGGCTTCAAGACATCGTTGTCATTTTCTCGTGGATCGTACGGCTTGGGCTCAATGGGCAACTACGCTCCTTCCGCCCGAGCAGGCCGGTCCTCGTTGGGCGATAGCCAAGATGCGGCCTTACCGCGCTGGCAATTTCCCGAAATACAGGCTGATTCGGCCTCGGTACTCCCCTTTAGCAATCGCAGGCTGCCCCATCGGACCGGTGGATATAGGGCTCCCAAACTTGCTGCCGACGGCCGGAATGGCATTGAGAAATGAGATCCCAGCATTCGGGAACGGCACAACGGTTTGCCCTGCCAGGTTCGCGGGAGGCGTCTTCGGAGTGAAGAGCTGTACGTAGATTGGAGATTCTTGAATTTGGCTCACCATCGCTGTGATCGGGCCTTCAGAGGTATCGAGTTGCAACCAGCGAACATCGGAATAGAAGCCCTTGAACAGCGGGTAATCGAAGTGCTCTCCGGGCTTGAGGTCGTCCGGATCTCCGTCAACGGTATTGTTATAAGACCTGTTCCAGACGTCGAGAGTCCCGCCTGCTACGCGATTCTGATAGACGGGCGCTGGCCCCTGGCCGAGGAATCGCATGCCTTTGACGTCAGCTTCGGGATAGTCGAACCCGATGCCGAAATATTCCTGGGGACCGGTGATGGAGTAGACATAATCGATCGAGAGCCAGCCACTGGGCTTGAGACGGTAGGTGACCGATTTCATCGGACCTTCGAAAGTAGCGTTGAAGACCAAATCGTGACCATCGATTTCATGCGTTAAAGAGGTAAGTTTGGAACTCCCTGCAATAGAAGGGGGCGGCGGTGGAGGCAGCGGCGGGTCAGAGGGTTTTTGCTTGCGCGGAGCAGCCGGCCTGGGACCCATCGCCACAACACGAGGACCATTGGCGAGCGAGAAGGTCTTGCCTTGACGAGAGGCTGAAATCAGAAGGCCGGTGGTCTTGCTGATTTGCAGCGACAGATCACCGACAGTCTCGGTAAGTATGTCGCCCGCATCGCTGCCGTCGGGCATTGCGCTTCCGCCAGCCTGTTGTAACCGGGTCAATTGTTGCCCAAGATCGTGAGTTGGCCATACATAAGTCTGGATGACGCGGCCCCAGGCGTCCTTGATGATGAGTCGTGTGGCGTCGGCCGTCTTATTCGCGTCGTGATCGGTAGCAGCCGGTGGTCCCCAGGCGTCCCAGGTCGCCGAAGCCCCCGGCGCGAGGGATCGGCCATGGTCGATCCGAGACGCCAGCACGACTGACCCCGATGCGCTTTCTCCGGGTTGGGGAAATGCGATCGTCTGCCACTCGTAGGTGCATTGGTCGGCGTCGAGGAAGGAATAGCGATTTGTAACGGTGAAGGAATGCGTTGTGGCGTCGACCGGCGTGACAATGATCGGAGACCAAAGCTGCTTGACGGTGTAGAAGCTTGCTTCCCGCTCGCGGTATGGGCCGACAATGCCATCGGGGGCCATGTTGCCTTGAGAGTCTAGAATGCCGCCCTTGTCGGTCCGTTTTACATCTTCGTCCAAAAACGCCCAGATGAATCCGCCCGCACCGGCTTTGCTCTTTAGAATGGCGGCCCAGTAGTCTTCCATTCCCGCACCGGCGCCACCGTCATAGAGGCCATGCAACATCTCGGTAGGGAAGAAGACAGGATCGGCAGCCAGTTTCTGCTGTAACAGCTCATAACTCGGATAGTGCTTGGTATCGGCGACCCCTGGCGGATATGCCGCCCACGGATGCAGGACAACACGTTTCTGTGGATCGTACTTCGCGAAGTCGCCGTCCAGATCAAAGTTGAACCCGCCTTCGTTGCCGTTGTCCCAGAAAAGAATCGAAGGATGGTTCACATCATGCTCCACCAGCTCCTTCACAAGCTTCTCGCCGATGTCGGTATCATAATGCGCCTGCCAGCCGGTGAGCTCATCAAGCACGTAGAGGCCAAGCTCATCGCAGGCGTCGAGGAAGTGGCGGTCCGGTGGGTAGTGGCTGGAACGAACGGCGTTGCCATTCATTTCCTTGATCAGATTGACATCATCTCTAGAGATCTGTTCCGACAGAGTTCGTCCGGAGTCAGGCCAGAATGAGTGACGGGCGAAGCCCTTGAGGAATACACGACTCCCATTGACGAACAAGCCTTGTCCCGGCCGTAGTTCAATGGTGCGGAATCCGAAGTTCTGACGCACGGTGTGCACGAGGGTATTGCCGACCTTCAGTCGCACTTCGAGTTCGTAGAGGTTCGGTGTTTCGGCGGTCCATAGACGCGGATTGGGGAGCGTTTCGGAGAGATGAACCGTGGCATTAAGCGCGACGTCCTTCGCGGCAATCGGAGCGCCAACGGGCCTCCCGTTTCGATCGAGCACTTGCATCTCCACAGACCCAGTAGTGCGGCCGCGGGCTGCTGTTCGGGTATCAGAGAGTGCGACATCGACACCGAGGGAGCCGGCCGCGGTTGCGTTAATAGCCAGGCGATCAATAAATGTTTTAGGGACAGCTTCGAGATAAACTGGCCGGAAGATCCCCCCATAGTTCCAGAAATCGCCGCGGCGCTCTGCATGGTTGACTGAAGCGTTCGCGGATTCATCATCAACGTCCACTTGAATCTCGTTTTTCTGACCGGAGGGTTTGAGGAGTGCCGTAACGTCGTACTTGAAGGCGTAGTAGCCGCCTTGGTGCATGGGACCAGCGGATTGACCATTTATTGTGATCTGGGTATCGGTCATGACGCCCTCAAAGTGAAGGAAGACAGCCTTGTCATGCCAGCTCGCGGGTGTAGTAAAGGTTCGCCGGTAGACGCCGTGAACGCGGGGGAAGCCGCCTGGCGGAGTCACTCGGCCGTAGGTGTAGATGCCAAAGCCTTGTAGTTCCCAGTTGGATGGCACACCGATGGTGGACCACTTGTTGGCGTTCTGGCCATTGTCGGTCTTGAACTCCCACTTGACCGGGTCATCCTTTCCTTGACCAGATAGATACTGAATTTCAGTCTTCGCAGCTCTTGCAACTGAAGTTAGAAGAAGTAAAAACAAGCCTGCAAAGCGAGCCGTCTGGCGCATCAGAAACCTCCGAACAACCATAGTCCTTGGTAAGAAATAATTACGACATCCGAATTTTTTACACAAAGAGTTTGAGGGCTAGCATGGAGAATCTTCTCAAAAGGGCAAAGCCGAAGCCTGACGAGACGCTATCTAGCTGGCTAATCAATTCGGCACACGCCGTGACGCTTCGCTTGGAAGCTCGTCGTAAAGCGGTTGCGCTGGTTTCACTTCCGGATTCTCATCAGCCACCGAAATAGCTAATATGCGGATGTTCTTGTTGGTCGGGAGTGTGATGGTCTTTGCGTCAGGTGGAAGATCGATCACGTATCCGAACAGGTAGGAATAGGCATAGTCAACGTTCTTTCCAGCAGCATCATGGTGGTGACTGGCATACCAGGCCAGGTTCGCGCGCTTGATGAAGCCCGGCGTCAACCCGGTCATCTCGCCATACTTGCCATGCGCAGGATCGCCGGAACTCCACTGCCGGTTATCCCACTGACCAATAAAGCCACCCCAATCCTGAATGTTCAGCTCGACCTTGTTGCCACCCGTCTCAAATGTTGCCTTCTGGTCGCCGTTGGCCGACGCTGCGAGCAGATACACGCGATTGTAGCGACCGGATGGAAGATGGATCGTCTGGCCCTTCGCCACAACCGCATCGGGAACGCCTGCCTGCGCCGAAGCCAATTGGAAACGGACATCGTTGAAGATGATTTCCGAAGGCAGCATTTCTGCGGGCAGGGCGTCGCCCATTCCATCGAAACCAACGCTTGTGCGGTCTCCGTCATTGCTCGAAGTTGCAAGCGTATAGGTGAGCGCCACAGGGGCGGACTTCACTCGGTCGACGCCGGCGGGTGGGCCAATCAAATGTAACGCGAAACTACGGGGTTGGTACCCCCCAAAGGAGGTGACAAGTGCGCCATCAACCACAGTCGCTGGTCCTAAGGGCTGTTCCTGTCCATTCACTTCACGCGCGCTTGCAATAGGCGAGGCAAATGAAAGCTTCACATCAGACTGTGGCTTTCCATCAAGTTCAACCATGCGCACAATGACTTCGTCGCTGAGTTCGGCCTTCTTCACAGCCAGAACCCGGATTCTCGGATTGTTGACTTTCAAGAGAGAAAAGCCGCGACCCAGAAAGCCTTCATGTTTCGACGTAGCGAATGCAATGAGCGGGGCGTTGAGCCGCTGCCCCTGCCAGTCAGTCTGCGAGGTCCTCCAGTCAGCGGGGTGCCCCGCAAATCCATAGACAAACTCGTGATGTCCGATATCCTGGGTTGCCTGATCCGGATAGCCGCCCGTAACTCCGGGCGTACGAAGCAGCGTCAGGCGAAGTGTGTGATCGTTTGGTTTGTCGGATCCGTTCTTGCTGTCTGTCAGCACAGTCGCCCCATACGCGCCGCTCATATCGGTGAGGTCGATCCATTGATGGGACGGCACTTCGAACTTTTTGGGCTCGGCTGTCGGGCGCTCGATGGTGCCGATATCCCAGTTGTACGTTGCCATCACATTATTTGCAGTCAAAGGGAACGTCGCCTTGAGATTTGACTCTCGCGTCTTCCAATCGATTACGTTTCCGAACTCTACGCGCTTTCCTCCATCGCCCGCGGATAGGCTAATTGTCTGCACAAAGCGGGAGCCCGCGGTGTTCCGTGTCACTTGCAGAGCCACGCGCGCCGGCCCATCTTCGATGATCCGAATCTGCGACGGCCCCGAGACGTATTCCCTGGGTGCTGCTTGCTCCTGTTCCCAGTCCATATTCCACGCCGGCCACTGCGCGGGATTGTCATAGGAGATCGCTAGGCGGGCGGGCGCCGACAACAGTTCTCTGGAGCTCTGCTTGTCGAAGATGCTTGCAACATCTCCATCTTGATTAAGTCGAACACGATAGTACGCGTTCTCCAATCCCTCCTTCGATACCCTCAGAGAGGATGAAGGAACAGCCCCGCTGTATTCGGGTTGAACATCGTAAACGGCATATCCGACCGAGGACACACTGGCCACGAAAATGACCTTGCCACCGGAAATCTGCGCTGGAACCTCCTTCCCATCGGGGCCAGTCACGCGCACCAGTTTGGGAATCCCATTCGGGAAGTCGACGGTGGCTTCCACGACATCTTCGCGAGGGATATTTAGCGGGTTGAAGATGATCAGCGGGATTCCTTTAGTTTCTGTGTCGAGTGCCGCGGCAACGCCTTCAACAGCATTGTTGAGCACGTCCGCAAACTGATTGAGCGCGATCACATCATCATTCCATGCAAACTCATACGACCTTGGGGTCGCAGTCCCAGCGGCAAGGTCGTGAAAATGCGCGCCCATCGCGAGCGTCCACGCACCATTCAGCCTCTGCAGCGGATAGGTACGAGCACCTAGCCATTCCGCAGCAATCGATGACTTCTCGGCGTCATCGGCCAGCAGCTCCTGGTGGCGAATCCACCTCTTCTGGTAAGCCTGAGAGGTTAGAGAGCCCGCCGAGTGATTCGTCAACTCCATTTCGCCCGTGTAGCGCGGAAGGTTCGATGCTTCCGACGGAGTGATATTGAGAAACATCTGATCGGCGGTCGCTGAAATGACATGCACCGGTCCATCGCCAACTTTGACCTCGTGTAATTCGGGCGTGGTCAGTCCAGTTGGGCCGTTCCGAATCGGTAGCTCTACGTTACTTTTCGTGATGATAGCCTCGAGCCTCTTCACCGAGTCTTCCCTGGGAGCGCCGCCCGTATCGCCTATGCCGTAATAATGGTAGTCAGTAAAAAGCCCGCTGATCTTGCCGTTGCGTTCAACGCGCGCGGCCCAATCGCCTTGATATGCCTGGAGGTCACTTTCCGCCTGCGCCTTTGCAAGCCCATCTCGCTCCCTGCGCAGGCTGTTAAGTTCCTGTGCGTCGTTTCTACCGACCGGCTGCTCTTGCAGCTTCGTCCGCTGTAGTTTCGCGCGTAGGTCAGCGATTTTTTTATCCAGTTCCACAAGCAATGGATTGGCGGGGACAGCCGGCAGGGGTGTGCTCAGATCGGTGTCGATATTTCCGTTATAGCTCCCGGGGTTAAGTGCTGCCAGCACACTCGCTCCGTCGGGGCCAACCCACACGCCCACGTTGAACGGTGTGCCTTCAGGAGTTTGCTCCAGCGACTCCAAACCTCCCCCGTCCGCGGACGAACCCCACACGAGCTTTTGCGTGGAAAACCCCTTCACGCCAGAGTGCGCCAGAATGCTGGGTAATGAAGACGGAAAACCAAAACAGTCTGGCAACATGTACTCAGCACTGGCCTTGCCGAACTGGCTGCGGAACCAGTCATTTCCGTAAAGTATCTGCCGAATGATCGCTTCGCCGCTGGGCGTATTCACATCGCCCTCTTCCATGGAAGAGCCAGCCGGAAACCACCGTCCCTCGGCTACATACTTTCGCAGTCTTGCAAAGTCGGCCGGGAAATATTCCTTCATCAGGCGATAGCGGTTAGCCCCACTGAAATTGAAGATGTAGTGTGGGTACTTCTCGAAGAGGCTGAAGTTGTCCTGCATGGTCTTCCGCAGATATTCATCAATGACCTGTGGATACTCCCACCGCCACTCCGTATCCAGATGGGCGTAGCCGACGACGTACAGAGTGGGCTGCTTGCTCAGGTCCGGCTTTTCGTTAGTCTGCGCCTGTACCACTCCGGTAGATGCGAAGGCAAGGATCAAGAGCGTAATTGATGCCGATTGCAGTGTTCTCATCGGATTCTCCCAAAGTGCATCTATCGAAAAGAGAACGGTCGCCCCAAGATAATGAGGCAACGGGACGATCCGTGAACTGGCTGCAGCGGACGAAGCTTTTGCGGCGAGGAGTCTGAGCAAGGTACCAATGCGTCCTTTCGTGAAGGTTCGAAGAGATTCTTGTTTATTCCTGACATCGTTGTCAAACTGTCTACTATAGACACCGTTAGAACTCGAGCTGTTGGAAGCAGTAGTTTACGCAAGTGTCCTTGAGACTCGCTATAAGCCCTTAGTCTTGTCTCTGGTCGGAAGCGAAGCTGCACCCACCAGCGCATCGATCCCGGAGGTCTGGCTTGCTGCATTGCCGGATTCGAAGGGTCCCGACCAGCGTTCAGCCAGTTGAAAGTCAGGCCCTTGAGCATCTCTCCACAGCGTATCCGCATTCTTTTTGATGAAGATCTCATAGGTCCTATCAGGCTGTCTTCTATCCAGAAGGGCCAAGTTACGGACGAAGATCCCTTTGAACTGTACCCCGTCGTCACCGCATTTCGGCTCACAGGGATCGTGCAGGATGCCATTCTTATCGACGAGCTGAGTAATCGCGGCCGTAGCGATTTGCTCAGCGGCCGCGGGTAGCGCGGGATCGTGATTTGCCGCGGACAACTCAGCAAGGCCGCCCAACACAACGCCTTGGTTGTACGTCCAGGTGGTACGGCCATTGTTCGTGCAGGCATGAACTGTGCCTTGTGCCGGCCCTCTATCCAACCCATCGTTGATCAGGCCCCTGCCGTTGATCATGCCTGAGGCATGGAACCATTTCCATTCCTTATTTCCCCAATCTATGTAACGTCGCCGCACAGATCCCGAAGTGCGGTTTGCCAAGTGCGCCGCCACGGAAAGGAACAGTTCATTGGCAATGGCGTTCTTGTAATTCTTGTCCTTGCTCCACCAGATTCCACCGCCGCACGTATCATCCCAACTCGCGGACATATCGGCAAAGATCGATTCAGCCATAGAAAGATACTCTCTGTCTCGAGTGAGATCATAAGCATCGATCCAAGTCAAAGCCCACCAGCCTTCATCGTCGTAGAACTTGTTCAGAAAGCCCGGGTTGGTCTTTTGCGCGGCAGTAAAAGTGTTCGCGAAGGTTGGATTGTATTGCTTCGACTTGCTCAACTGCGCGTAATCCACCAATGCGGTAATCGCGTTCGCCGAATTCCACCATCCCGTGGTCCGATACAAACCAGTCTCCGGTGTGTACCACGTCTGCAGGGTTCGAACGGCATCTGTTGATTCCTGCAGGTACGCAGCGGCGGGCGCACTGAGGTCAGGCGCACTTTGGCGATTCCTGGTACGGGAAGTAGCGCACCCTTGCAAAAGTCCCAGGACGAACAAGAGAGAAAGAATTCTGGTTGGTGGGAACATAAGCTCGTTTCCTTTGTTACAGACTGGTTTGCATCACTTGGCGCTTGCTTATCGGAAAGCCACGCAATTTGATTGCATTCATCTCACTCGATCTTGAGCATGTGCTGGAGTTCTTCCAACGAAACCCGCTTCGTCTCAGGAAAGAACAGGAGCACAATGACAAATTGCAGCAGCATCATGGAAGCAAATAGCCAAAACGGGTATGCGCCGGAACGCGCTGCGATGATGGGGAAAATCAGCGAGAGGATCGCGTTCATGATCCAATGTGTCCCGGAACCCAGGCTTTGGCCTTTACCCCGAACACGGGTAGGAAAGATCTCGCTGAGGTACACCCAGACGACTGTGCCCTGAGAGACGGCGAAGAACGCGATGTAAATAATCAGAGCCCAGACGAGCAGATCTTTGTGCCGGTTGGTGGCAAAAATAACAGCGACAGAAGCGAGGCAGACCGCGGTTCCGATTGAGCCTATGAGTAAAAGCGTCTTACGCCCGAACCGGTCGATGAGCGCCATGCCGACGAGCGTAGCCGCGAGGTTCATGGCGCCGATTGCTACCGACTGCACGTTACCCGAAACTCGGCTAAAGCCGGCGGCGGTGAAGATGTCGCCGAGGTAATAGAGGATAGCGTTAATGCCGCTCAGTTGGTTGAACGCTCCGATTGCAATTGCGAGGAAGATAGGTTTGCCGTAGCGAAATCGTCCGTTCATGCGCTCGAAAAGGGAGGCTTTCTTCTGGTCGAGCTCCACATGGAGGGACTCGCGGATGTCGGCGAGTTCGGCTGCGGAGTTGGGCGTACCCAGGAGAATTAGGACTTTGAGCGCTTCATCGAAGCGCTCTTGTGTAGTGAGCCAACGGGCACTGCGGGGAATGGTGAAGAGCAAGGCGAAGAAGATGATGGCGGGAATGGCTGCGACGCCAAGCTCGAAGCGCCACTCTCCGACGCCGAGGTTCATCAGGCTGATGAGGTAATTGGATAGATAGGCAAGCAGGATGCCAACGACAATGTTGATCTGGAAAGTCCCGACAAGACGGCCGCGCAGACGAGGCGGAGCGAGTTCGGCAATGTAGACAGGAGCGAGAACGGACGACCCTCCGATTCCGAGGCCCCCGATAAAGCGTGCCGCGAGAAGAAATATCCAGCTAGGTGCGAAGGCGCAGGCGATAGACGAAAGGAAATAGAGGACCGCTGTCAGTCGAAGCATCTCCCGTGAGCCACAGCGTTGGCCGAGCGTGCCTGCGGTAAGGGCTCCGATTACTGTGCCGACGAGGGCAATCGAGACGGTGATGCCGAGTTGCGAGAGACGGACGGATTGGTGGAGTAGAGGAAACGACAAATGGATGGTGTGAAGGCTGTAAGCGTTCGAAATCTGTCCGGTGGTACCGGAAATGACCGCCGTATCGAAACCAAATAGGAGACCTCCCAGCGCCCCGACGAATGTTCCACGAAGAACATACCTATTAATCGCCAAACTTCTCCTCCACTGGGTTAGCGCTGGAGAGCTGATACTTCAAGCCGAGAGCACAGGCCCCCAGAAGTCCCGCTGCCGAACCCAGCTGAGCCTTGAGAATGTAAGTCTTCTGGGCTTCAAGGCGCACTGGATCGAGCACCAGCGGCCGTGTCAATCGGTACACGTAGCTTCTTCTTCTGAGCTGCTGGAACATTTCGGGCGAAAACAGATCCCAAGCCTCGCATACACCTCCTCCTAGCAAATAGAGGGGAAGGTTTAACGTATTGACCAGAGCTGTGAGAGCGATCGCCAAGGCTTCACCAACGGTATCGAAAATGCCGCGTGCTTGTTCATTCCCTGAACGAGCCAATAGAGCCAGATCGTGAGCACTTGAGGGAGCGGCTTCTCCGAGACGCTCATGCGCCATCCGCATTACGCCAGTTGCCGATGCATACTGCTCCAGGCATCCGCTTCCGCCACATGCACAAAGCAAATCCTCGGTATCCCGAACGACCATGTGACCCGCTTCCCCTGCCATGCCGTTGGTGCCGTCCCATATCTTTCCACCCAGAATCAGCCCATTTCCCACACCTGTACCGAGAGTGATTACACAAAGATCAGAGATGCGGTGGCTGTTTCCGGCCCCGAGTTGTTGTTCAGCAAGTGCCGCCAGATTAGCATCGTTCTCCAGTATGATCTCGCGGCCAAGGGTACTTGTGATCGCTTCCTTCAGGTTGAACCCGTCCCATCCCGGAAGATTGGGCGGGTTTCGTAGAATACCCAAGGGCAACTCCAACGGGCCTGGAGATCCAACAGTAACTCCCGCGAGTTTCCGATCGCCGTAGTCGCGCCGCATGAGTGCGGTCACCGCCTCACACATATCGCGGACAACTTGATCGCGGCCGGCCGAGAGTCTGGTTGGCAGGCTAATGGTTTCGAGGAAGCCATCTCCGCCGACGTAGGCAGCAACACGTAGGTTAGTTCCACCGAGATCAACTCCTATGGAGTACTTATTGGTCAACGGAGACTCCTTACGACCTAGGATTCGCTGGCTTCTTCAACTTTGACGAGGCGGCATGTTTTCTGATCTTATTGACAACGTTGTCTCTGCTGCCTCGAAACGTATATTATCTCGTTGCAAAAAGTCAAACATCAGCCTCAGAGGATTCCTCAAGTTGAATATTTCCATGAAATGTTTTCGGCCATGAAGTCATCTGCCTGCTTCCTCTTGCATAAACTGCACGGCGACCCCGCCGCGCCAACCGAACACGCCCCAGGTGAGTGATCGTGCTCATGGCAAGGATTTTGCAGCATTGTTCAATGGAAAGACAGGTAAGTTTAAAACAATGGATTTGACGAGAAGGGTTTTTGTATCGCAACTTGGCAAATTCATAACGAGCGCTGGTGCGTTGTCGCTCTTGCCTATTCCGCTGTATTCGCAGGAGAAGGTCACGATGGGCTCGAAGCGACCGCTTCCGGGCGATCGCAAGTTCCATAGTGAAGTGATTGAAGTCTATATCCAATCTATCTGTCGACTCATCCCCAATTCGACGGTGTCCGAGCTGTTTGCAAATTGCTTCCCCAATACTCTCGACACCACCGTGCAGCCCGGTACTTTCGAAGGGAAACCGGACACCGCGGTGGTGACGGGCGACATTGCCGCGATGTGGCTTCGCGACTCCTCCGCCCAAGTTTGGCCGTATCTCCCTTTCGCTTTGAAAGATCGATCTCTACGTGAGCTTCTTGAAGGCGTCATCCGTCGCCAGGTCCGGTGTTTGCTGATTGATTCTTATGCAAATTGCTTCATGGCGGATTTGAATGCACCACCCCTGATCGGAAGCCGCGAGGATGAGACAGTGATGAAACAGGGTGTTGGAGAACGAAAGTACGAGTTGGACTCTTTGTGCTATCCCATACGGCTCGCTCATGGCTATTGGAAAGTGACAGGCGACACAGCGCCTTTCGACTCATCATGGAAGCTCGCCATGCAGACCATTCTCAAGACGATGCGGGTAGAGCAACGCAAGGATGGTAAGAGCCCTTACCGCTTTCAACGGCCGGCGCTGAACCCCACAGACTCACTCGTTAACGGGATAGGAAATCCACTGAGGCCAATCGGACTGATCGCTTCAGCTTTTCGACCCTCCGACGATGCTTGCATTTTGCCATTTCTGGTACCAGCCAATCTCTTTGCGGTTACGTCTCTACGGCAGCTCGCAACCATGTCAAACGCTATTCTCCAAGATACGAAGATGGCAACCGAGGCGTTTGATCTCGCGAATGAAGTGGAGGTCGCACTACGGCAACACGCGATCGTGCCGGCGTCAGCAGGTACGATATGGGCCTACGAGATCGATGGGTACGGCGGAACGATCCTCATGGACGATGCCAACGCGCCCAGTCTGCTGAGCCTGCCTTATCTCAACAGTTCACCGGACGCTGCGCTTTATGGTCGCACCCGGGCCTTCGTCTGGAGCAAGCAAAACCCGTGGTTCTTCAGCGGTAGCGCGGGAGAAGGTGTCGGTGGGCCGCACGTCGGCCGTGACAGTATCTGGCCAATGTCGCAAATCATCTATGCACTCACGAGCGAAACCGACGTTGAGATCAAGAATATGATTCAGCTGTTGACGAACTGCGCCGTCGCCACCGGGTTCGTGCATGAGTCATACAATAAGAATAATTCAGCACTCTTTACGAGAGCGTGGTTCGCCTGGGCAAATACTTTGTTCGGAGAGCTGATCGCAAGAACCGCCAAGCATGATCCTGCTCTTCTAAGTTAATACTGTTCGCACTGCAACTACGATTTGAATAATCCGTAGAAGCGACGCCTTAATGCTCCATCGATTTCCGCTTCGGAGAGGTTACAGTTACAGACTCGGAAACAGAGAGGCTCCCATCTGACCCGACCGCAATGACCCTGTAGGAGGTAGTCTCTCCCCGTTCAGGCGCTGGCTCCGCGAACTGAGGGCTAGTTAGTCCCATCGCCGCCACGCTTTCGGGCTCCAGAGTACTTGTTCGCACTACACGATATATGCGTGCCCCCGGAACGGGATTCCAGATGAGCGTGAGTTGATCATTTAGAACGGATGCTTTTACACCGGTGGCCGGCGGCAGTTTGACTCCACTCTTGCTTGGCAACAATCCATAGACGCAGAACTGACCTGACCCCACATTCTCCGAACCAAAACTCGCTAGATAAACTCTTCCATTCACGATCGTAGGTGGTGCCATCTTCGAGTATTCGCCGCAATCATCCCTCGATGGATTTTGCAGCGAGTTCCAGAGCTCGTGGCGAATATCGTCTGCATCATAGGCGTGCAGCACTCCTGGGCGCGATTCATGCCACGAGTCACCGGTTGCGTGAATCGCTGCCCACAGGATGCCATCCTTGTCACCATTCGCAGAAAGCGACAACATCGCGCCTGGATGTCCTTCGTTTGGTATGTCCCTCATCATGAGCGGTGTCTCGCCGAATCTGTTTTCTTGGAATTTGTATACCTTCGCCTTGTCCTTTTGTCCCCACACGTACAGAAGGTCACCGTTTTTTGCACTGTGCCAAAAAACGAGGCTGTGTAAATGAGAAGCTGTCGCCTGGAAGTGCTGGACGGCATGCTCGTCGCCCAAGTGTCCTAAATTGCGCGTATCCAGCGTATAAAGTACTCCTTGTTTGCCTCCGCCCACGACCAGGTGCGTTCCGGGGATCAATGTCGCCCCAGATGAATCGAGGTCATCGTCTCGCTTGTCCAAGGCGAAATGGTTTGTCGGTGTAAACCAGTCGAGCAGTTTCAAATGCGGCGTAAGTTTCATGAAACTTTCGCTGAAGTTTCTCACACCATCCCAGCTTCCATTGCCGGTCACCACATATACGTTCCCGTCAGTATCTGCGGCTGGACCTTGACCGGATTGCCATATGCTGGCCTCGGAGCCCGTCGGTGAAGTATTCAACACGCTCACTCGAGCCAACGTCGTTGCATCATATGCGATTAAAAATCCGTGATATGGGTCCTTGTCGCAATGAGACGCATATCCGACGTACACCATGCCATTGGCTAACATGAGCGCCGGCCGCTGGTTCTGCATCAACGCATTGAAGCCTGCGGCCTTGATCATCACTGGGCTCTCGGGAAGATCTGCACCTGTAGCCAGGTCCAACGCGTGTAACCGTTGCGTGAAACCGGTCAGCGGCCCGGCCGGGGCGCCCGCCCGAGTCAACGCCACTACATAAAGGACTCCGTGAGCTTTGTCGATCACCGGCGTACCGATGATCCCCATCTTCCCGTTGATGTCTAGGCACCCGAAATCCGTGCTGTGCAAATCGGCCGGCATCCCAAAGTTCACATGCCATACGGGCAGCGAGGCTTCGGCGTCGTTCGCATCGAAAGCGTAGACGCTATTGTTGACCGTTGTCACATACACGAGATCGCGAGTTCCGCCACCCACGACAACCCCAGTTACCACCAGCGGTTGAGTGTATAGCTGATCGTCTACAACGCGCTTGAACAGCATCCCAAACTGGGTTCTATTTACGTCGGCAGGAGTCAGCGTTGTCTCCAGGGAGTTCACGCCCGTCCTGAAATTGTCATTGTGCTGCGTCAAAACATCGACTTGCGCGAGGGAGGAGATGCAAGGCACTGTAATTTGACAGGCGCAAAGAAATAAAACACGTAAAGTTGATTTCACAGGCTCTTCCATCGCTTAGATCTCTTGCCTTCATGCAACGTTTGACTGCGAACTGGTTCGATCTTCTCTTTCACGTCGATGTTCCTGTTTGACCGTTTAGGGCAGCTTCTCTCCGTGGATAGGGTAACCTAAAATGACAACGCTGTCTCGCGTGGGTGAACGCATCCAAGAATTTGATCTCGTATCGTTCTCCGGAGGGAGGCTGTAGGAATGTTCAATCTGCTGGCCGCACTGTTATGCCGCCACCCGCGGCCGGACACTGCACAGTTATCGCGCCGGCCGTTTCGCCCAAATCCCGCTAGCCATCGACTAGCGCAATTCGAAGTTGATCAAAAGCCGACTTTCGCGGGACTTTGCTCTTCGGGCTGTTCGGTTCATGGGTAGCTGAACACGATCATTGATCGGGCGCACTCGTAGAGGGTCGAGGAACCTCAATTGGCTCCAACCGGAGGGTAAACTACCAGAACATGAGCGGTACAAATGCAGAACTAACCCTTCCCGTTGGCCGGAAGCTCTGCTACGCAGAGTACGGAATTCCGGATGGCTTGCCGATGTTCTACTTCCATGGCTCGCCATCGTCCCGCCTCGAACCTGGGATGTTCGGCGATGAGCTAGCATCTACGGGCTTTCGTATCATCGCGCCGGATCGGCCCGGAATAGGTGGTTCTGCATGGCAGAACGAGCGCAGCTTCACAGACTGGGCGGAAGACATTGCGCATCTCGCCGATCATCTGGGCTGGCCGAACTTCGCGCTCCTAGGTAACTCCGGCGGAGGACCGTATGTAGCGGCTTGCGCAGCATTGCTGCCGCAGAGAGTCACCGTCGCCGCAGTTGTTTCGGGGGCATGGCGAATGGACGCACCAGAGGTGAAAGCGAACCTGCCGTTCGTCAACCGGCTCTTCTGGATTCTGGCTCGATTCTTTCCTTTGGGACTACGGCTGCTGCTCACGACCATGCGGACATCAGGCGCTGCCGCTCAATCAGAATCGCCATCCGAAAGTGACCTCAAGAGGCTTCATGCCATGCTGCCGCTGCCGGATGTTGCAGCCCTTTCAGCCCCAGGGCGAATGAAGGCAACATCAGCGGGGATCGCCGAGGCCTTGAGCTCCGGGACTAGGGGCGCAGCATGGGATGCACGCATGTATGTGCGTCCATTCGGCTTTGATCACACTCAGATCCGCGTGCCTTTTAGAGCGTTCCATGGCGGGCTGGATCGTAACGTTCCCCTCGCTCTCGTCAAACGGTACATCGCTCAAATCCCCGACGCCACACTGGAGATATGGCCGGATGAAGGGCATTTGTCTGCTCCCTGCAATCACATCCGTGACATTCTCGAGGCCCTCCAGAGATAAGCCTCAATCTGCCGCTACAACGCTGGCCGTAGACTTTGTCCTATGAACGGGGTTTCGACCAATTGCGATTTCGTGTGCTCGTCTTCAGCGCGGATGGTGCGTTCGCACCGACGGCATAACGTTGTAGCAGGTGGCGGCATAACAGTGTTTCGGGTGGCGAAATCGGTTGTACCCAGCACAATCCAGCCATCGCTGTTAGCGCCCGAGCATGCGACTTCCGCCCGGTCGGGCAAAGGACGGCCTCAGTGTAATAGGTGAGTCGTGACCTCTTGCCGACTCGCATTTTGCCGGGACGCAATCTTTACGTCGGTCAAGCGCGAGAGGTCAAGCATCGAGTTATGTGAGGGATACTTCGCCATCCAGGACCGGCATAGACGCCGAGCGCTAGTGTTGTTGGTCACACCCGCAGGACTCGCGAAGATTCAATGTCGTCGGCAATACCACCGATCGGGATGGTCCTGGCCGGCCCTTCAAACGCTCAAAGAGTAACATTGCAGCTTCTCGTCCGAGCATCTCAGCAGGTTGAAGAACAGCCGAGAGCCCGGGGGTCAACATGTCCGCAAGATCGAAGTCGTCAAAGGAAAGCATGGGGATGTCTCGCCCTGCCGTTATCCCCAATTTGCGCAGGCCTCGCAGGGTCAGCATAGTGCAGACCCAGTTCAAGGTAAAGATGGCATCAGCCCGTTGAGCCCCAAGAACCTGCCCGCGCAGCCATGCAGGAGTTAGTATGCTTTCGTGCTCGACCAGACAGACTCTGGCCTCAAGAGACGCGGCCTTCATTCCCGCGCGGTAGCCAGCCACTCGCTCCTGACAGGTATAAAGGTGGGGTCGAGCACCGATCGCGACGATCCTACGGTAGCCGTGGAGTGCCAAATGCTCAGTCGCCTCCCGCGCACTGCGACGATTCGTCACGGTCACAGAATCGAAATCAGCACGCCGGAGCAACTGGTCGAATGTGACAACATGAACACCGTTGGGGATGATATCGCCGAATGAGTCTTTCCGGCTGTCCGCTGGAGCAACTACCAGACCATCTATCTGCCGACCCACCAGACTCACAATCTCAGATCGTTCCAATTCCGGGTCGCCACCTGAGCTGGCTAAAATCACGACATATCCGTTCGCCCGGGCCACTTCCTGAACAGCATGCACCGCGTTGGCAGTGAATGGATCAGAGAGATTCGGTACGATCATTCCAATGGCTGCAGATCTTTGCGCTTTTAGCCCACGGGCCAGTTCGTTCGGACGATAGCCGAGCCGCTCTATAACAGCCCGTACCGCGTTAGCCTTTTCCTCGCTGACGTTCTTAGAGTTATTGAGCACGCGCGAAGCCGTCTTCAAGGAGACGGCCGCCTCTCGAGCAACGTCCACAAGCGTGGGAACCTGGGTCTTCTTGATAGCCATCTCTCAGCCAATCTATTCGCAAACTCTAACGAAGTCTATGGTCTCCCTCGCCGCCTGCTGCTAGGACCGATCCCAGAGCGGTTCCCTTTGTTTCGGGATACCAAAGCCAAATGACAACGATCTGAAAGGCCATCATGAGAGCGAAGATGTAGAAGATTCGGACATTCGAAGCATGCTGCACGCTCGGGAATATGGAGATCAGCACAGCATTAGCGACCCAGTGAACCGAAGATCCGTACCCTTGACCCACGCCTCTGAGGCCCGGTGGAAACAATTCACTGAGGTAGACCCATACGACGGTTCCTTGAGAAAACGCGAAAAAGGCATTGTAGGCAACAAGGATAGATACATACACCAAAGAAACTAAGTGATGTGGTATTGCTACAGCCAGCATGAGTAGGCAACCGGCCATTCCGGCGGAACCGATATACAAAAGAGGCTTACGTCCCAAGCGGTCAACAAAAGCCATGCCGGCCAAGGTTGTAAACAGACTGAGAAACGAAATCAGGACAGTATACGTGTGACCTAAAGAAAGGCTCATGCCCGCACTAGCTAGAATTTCCAGGATATAAACAAGAAGGATGTTAACGCCAGACAGCTGATTGAATACCGCGATGCTCGTCGCCACCAAGATGAGACGCGTGTTCCTCCTTCGAAAGAGCTTTTGATCGATAGCAGGTGGGCGGCAATGGAAAGGAGGCTCAGCTAATAATGGTTTCAGGCCTATTATATTGCTGGAAAAGTTGTGTTCAATCTGCGGCATAAAGCGAACCAGAACGAGCAACGCCACGGCCGGCAAAGCCCCCAATCCGAGAATCCACCTCCACGCCGCACTCGCAGCTGCCGTGTGCGCAATCAATGCGCCTCCCGAGAACGCCGCGATCACGCCCGCGCCAACCTGAACCTGAAAGAACCCTACTACTCGCCCCCTCATTTTGGCTGGAGCGATTTCAGAAAGGTAAAGTGGACATCCGACGGTGAATCCGCCGACCGCAATCCCGCACACGATCCGCATGCCAACGACAAATAACCATCCCAACGACGCCGACGACATAATGGCGATTGCGGCGAGCGCGTAGAGAACAGAACACGACGCAATAAGACTTCGCCGATCGATCTTATCTGCGAATCTCCCTGCAAACGCGGAACCGCCTACAGTACCCCAGACAGACGCTGAAACCGTAAAACCGAAGGCCCACGGGGAAAGATTGAAGAAGGCCCGAAGACCCGCGGTCGCGGCAGAAAGGGCTCCGAGATCGCATCCAAAGACGAGCCCGCCGAGCGAGCCAACGAATGCTGCAGCGATCAGGCGTTTATCTAGCAGAAATGCCCCAGTTGCCCCATTTTATGTACGTCCGGGCTTCACAGAAATGGCGATGCCTGCGACCGACACTTCTCGCCTTCACTCGCTCGAATTGGATCGTATAAGTTTCAACCGGAATAGACAACGTTATCTTGCTGATTTCCTGTATATGATCCCCATCTACAGGCGGATAAACCGACGTCTCTGATACTTTTCGCGACGGTAGAGCATATTGTCTAGATCGCTCGGCGCGAGCCTAGACGTCAAACGGGGTTGCACCCTGCCGACCACACCAGTCATATGTCTTATCGACACGACTCGGATTCGGAAACTGCCATTGAGTCGGAGTTGTGCCGGTCGTTGGATAAAGTGGAAATCCTTGTCCCGCTTGGGCCGAAAGCGCCATCGCGTCTTTCATCGCTGATTTGATCTCTGATGTGATCGCGGACGGATCGGGCGAGAGGAAGAGGGAAGTGCCACTCCTTGCTACCACATCCATCCACTGGCTGGTCTCCCTCCAATCTACGGCCAAAGTCATTGCAACAATGTCCGGATCGATATGTGAGAAGGTGCGATGCTGGACCATTCTATGTGCCAGAGTGTTGACACCGAAGCGTCGGGTCCTCTCCCAATCCCGTCCGCTCGTATCATCGCCTATGCGTTGTGACTCGAAGATTCCGGCGGCGATGTGACCGATCGTGTTGCACCCTAGGATCGTTGCCTGTTCCCCGCCTGCGGCGCGGATAGCCTGATAAAGGTCCCGCACGATTTCTGCATTCGTGCGCGACCTGTCGTGAAAATGCCAACCCGGGGTGGTCACCTGGGCCTGCATCACCGATCCCCAGCGTCCGAACAATTCGTAGGTCGAAAAGTCGTGTTTGATGAAGCTATATCCCCACTCGGTGGCCTGAAGGACACTCTTCATAGCCTCACCAAGAGCCTCAGGAATGGTCGGATCGAGCGCCAAATTATTATGGGGCGAAGCTTTCCCAAAGCGATTGTCGGGAAGCAGCCATAAGGAATCTACTTCGCTGCCTGGTCTCAGCGGTCGAATCCAAAGGCCTGCGAGCAGATCACGGCTGCGAATCTGAGCCGCAAGATCGGGCATGCTTGGAAAGCGGGCCGTATCCTGCCACCCGTCATCAATAACTACATAGGGACGCGCTTTGCCTGATGGCGCGAGCGAAGCGATCAAATCCGCGTCCCTGAGGATGCCCGAAGCGGTGTTTTTACCATAGGCGTAATTCCAGTCGTTGACCCCGAATAGAGGCCGCTCGGGTAAGCGGGGTGTTCGGCACATGAGTCCGCAGAATTCTTTCCCGGCACGCCAAATAGTCTCACCCTTCGTCCCCATGCGCGTGACCACAGTGCACGCATTGAGCTCTCTGTCACCCAATTCGGTAGCTTCTCCCCCGTTACGCAGGTCGATGGACAAGGTTATTCCTTCGGGATCACTCTGCCAAAAGCAAAATGCCGAGGGTTGCGTCTTCACCCCGTACCCATTGACATGTGCTCCATCAAAGGTAAGGAAGTACCACGGCATGACCCGCTCCGGGACGATCCCTCGCCACTCGAGATCGCCGTAGCTTCTCTCCCAGGCGTCGCCGAGCAAGAGCGGTGCGTCGCCCTCAGTACCTTCCCAGCGGAGATGAAGATAAGTAAGATTTTTCCCCTCATTGATCACACGGACGGGCAGCTCGATACCTTGGCCTGCCTGTATCGGCTCCGCCGAGACTCGAACCCCAAGACAGGTCCAAGCACGGGCAGCATATTGCATTCGCACCACGTCCATCGTCCCGAATCTGGCGCTCACATGATTCGGGGCACGCAAGAGATCAATTCCTCGGCTCTTCGTACCGGCTCCGGAGATGGCATGGAGTCCAGATGCGGTCGTTGGTATCGCCGATACTGTCGCTGCTACAGCCGTTTTCAAGAAATCCCTGCGGTTTGCCATTGTCCTCCGGTACATTTCCCAGCCACATGCGTGTTTGCCAAAGAGGTCCGGTACTCCCCAAAGCTATTCTCGAACAGCTTTGGGAACGGGCGGACTGGCCACATGTCCAATGAGGGAATTCAAATGCGGCACGAAACAAGTCCAACATAACCGCATCAGCGAAACTAACCTGACAGCGCTATACGACCTCGCTTGGCACCGCATGCAAAGCGAAAGCAATCGATTGCGATCCAAGCCGTGGGTGCTTGGCCGTTAGGTGAATCGATCCCGCCTGTTCTCTTGCGCGGATCCAGATAGCACCCGTCCCGCCGATCAAAGCAAAAGGATTGTCCCCAATGATCTCCGCTGGTCCTTCGAGAGTAAAGACAACAGGATCGTTGGCGTAAGTGCGGATGGCGTCAAACTCGTCCGTTACTCGCAGAACCACGCGGGTTGAGTCTGCACCGTCGGCAAGAAGCACAGTATCGTCGGGGCGAAACGAGAATTTGAGGTCGACCTCCCGGCCCGAGAGAGACTTCGAGATCATCTGGCGGCCCCTGATAAAGCCGTCGATGCGAAGATCACCCCAGCGGAACCCGAGTTGCTCGAAGTCGGTCTTGTCGTAGCTCCAGACAAAGGGAGCATAGGCCAAATGATTAAACTCCGTTCGTTCGGGGTCGAGCTCGGCGACCAGTTTCCAGGGATTTGGTTCAAGACCGATCTCCCGCATATAGATCTTAAGATGATCGCAGTTCGAACAAATAACAGCCTTTGTGAGGCCCACGGACTCGTCACTGCTGGCCCAGTGAAATGCAGGCTCGAGGACGATCTCTTCCGACGGATCGCACTGTGATTTGTAGAACCCGGCAGCGGCTTTCGGCTCGCGGAAGATATCCGTGACGCCGTGGTAACAAATTCTGTCGCCGGCCCCAAAATTCGCGTGCGTATTGTAGTCGAAGGCGCACCAGCCGATGCCGCCGGCGTACCGCGGGTCGGAGGCCAGCTGATCATGTACGCGCGCGTGGCGTAACGTGTGTTCGCGTTGACGCTCGTCATCATCAGTGGTCTTCGTGGGGTATGTGTGGCCGATGAACTCTGTGTTGAGGTACAGAGGATGATTTGGCTTCCGAAGTGGAAACCCGAAATCGTTTATCGTAAAGACATCTTCGAGTAACTCCGAATCGCCGTGGTTACGAACACCGCCGGTCTGGCGCGTCGGGTCGAGCGCGTGCGCAAGCGCGTTCGTTTGAGTATAAAAGTCGTGGTCATCGGAAGACTCATTGATTCGAACCCCCCAGAGAATAATTGAGGGATGGTTCCAGTCCCTGCGAATCATGCGGCCGACGTTGTCAATGGACGCCGATTTCCATGCTTCCGGACCGACGTGTTGCCAGCCGGGAATCTCTTCAAAAACCAGCAAACCGATCTCATCGCATCGATCAAGGAAATGACGGGATTGGGGATAGTGTGATGTCCGGACGATATTGCAATGCAGGTCCTTGCGCAAAATATCGGCGTCCTTGCGCTGTACGCGCGCCGGCATCGCCTGTCCCGCAAAAGGGAAAGTTTGATGCCGGTTTAGACCCCGCAGCTTTACGATCTTCCCGTTAAGTGAGAAACCGCCATCCGTGAATCTGGCTTCCCGGAAACCGATCCGCCGCACGTCGCTATCGATTTCCTTACCATCCTGCAATAAACGCACATGGACCGTGTACAGCGTCGGCTGCTGCAAATTCCAAAGTCTAATCGTTTCTAGCCGGTCGAGGGAAACGACGTTTCGTCCGGGGTCTGTCACGGTCTCTGCGCCAGCATGGACTGGTGCGCTGGTTATTGGATTCAGCGAAGCGTTTGGATCTGCGGCGTCTGATATCTTCGCAGATTGTGACCTCTTCGCGATGAGCATAGTTCCATCGCGTAATTCAACCTCGAGTGTAAGCGCTTCACTCCCAGGCGCACCCGCGAGCATGCAGTCCACTTTGAGCGACGGTTCATCGCTGAGAACATCGGTCGGGCGCGCGAAAATGTTGTCGATATAAGTATGCGGAACAATGCGCAACGAGACCTCGCGATAAATGCCACCGAACGTCATGTAGTCGATGTCGTGGCCGAATGGCGGAATGTCTGCACGTTCCGTGGAGTCGACCTGAACGACAAGGACGTTTTCCCCATTTACGCGCAAATGAGGTGTCAGTTCAAAGGAGAAGGGAGTAAAACCTCCTTTGTATTCTCCCAGCGGTACACCATTGATCCAGACTGTAGAGGCCGTCATTGCGCCCTCAAAGTCGACAAACACGCGCATACCCCTCGCAGCCGCTGGATACTGAAAGCGACGACGGTAGGTGGAGATGAATTGATACTCTTTGTCATCAAAGTTATGCCAAGGCAGCTTCACATTCGTGTGAGGAATTACGACTTTTTCGAACGCAGAATCGTTGAAGTCGGGCAAGTGCGCTCCTTCGACCCTTGAAGGATGAAAGCGCCAGTTGCGATTGATAGGGAACACGGCCCGAGACTCTGGGTCGTGAGTATGTGGAAGGGCGTCGTTGGCCGACAACTTGGATGCAGCAAGAATACAGGCGGTGGTCTTGATGAAGTCCCGTCTTAGCAATTGTCTCTCCAGAATGGTCTGTCTCAGATACCAGCTGATCAGTGTTATTGCGGTGCGTACCGGTCCTCCCAATCCGATCGTTGCCTCTAGTGCAACGAGTCCCCTGGCTGTTCGGGAATGCCAGGTTCATCAAGCACCTGAACCGCGGTTGCAGGTCCGAAGTCTTGCCAATCCTGCAGAACCCACACCACCTTTTTGTCTGGAGTTATTTCCACCAGCTGCGGACCGTGGTGGTCTCCACCGCGCGAGCAGATGATGGTGTTTCCATTCGCAAGTCGCGTGACGGATTGGGAATTGCCATACCAATATTGAGCTGGAATATCAGCCTTCGAAACCTCCCAGACAGTCTCCTTCTTTGGATTCACTTCCTGTGTCGTCACGTCACTTTCATCTGTGATCAGTGTATTGCCGTTCTTCAGGCGAATGGCCGCCCATGGTTTCGCGATGTCGTAGGACCATATCTCTTTGAAATTCTTGTCGTACTCGACGACTCGGTTCATTTCCAAGAATGGCAGCAGGTATGTGCCTTGGGCCGTGTAGCGTACACGACGGAACTGTGCATGCACACTTTTCGGGTCGGTCGCACTCATTGCAGGTAGCACATGGTCGACCTCCACCGCATGCGTCTTGATATTCACTACCATGAGCCGGGGAGGGAGACCGTTCACGATAAAGAGAACCTTGTCCTTGCCGATCGGTTGACAGGCGTGAATCTCGGTGCCGGGCACCGCATCGTAACGCCAGACCACTTTCTTTTCTGGAGTAATCTCGGCGATGTATTGCATCCGTGTGAATAAGATGTTTCCGTTCGATAGCATCCAAACATCGTCGTACTCATTCCCGGGGCCAGTGGAATAGGTCCACACGACCTTGCCATGGTTCACCAGGAACATCTTGTTATAGCCCTCACCGATGTAAAGCATCGGATGTTGAGCCATTCCTTTTCCCGGAAGATCGTCAGTTTGGGGCGTCCCAGGATGAAAATTCGGTGGTTCTACCTCTTCCGGGCTCATCCCTGGTACAGAGGGCGACTCGAAACGAGGAAGAACCTTTATCAGTGGACCATTGTTTGTGTCGTTGTCGCTTCGGAGAGTTTGCCCCAGAGCAAGTGAAGTAATAAGAGCGAGTCCAAACACGAGGACGGTCCCAGTCTGCTTAATTCGGTACAGGTGTTGCATATATCTCCAGAAGTATTGGATTCTTGTCGCCTCCGAAACAGCTTGGGGAGACTTTCGGATCGTTCGGTGTTGTCGCCGAAACATCGCTTTCTTCGGCCGCCAATCCGAGCATGTGCGTTTATTAGCCACCTGTAACGGCTCGTATCAGACGATTTTCGGAGTCAGCAATACCGTTCTTTGTTACACTTCGTTCTGTTGACAACGATGTCAAAAGGTTCAGGCAGAAGGTTACGCGGCTACCAGTCCGTTCGTCAACATCGGTTGGAAACTAACGTTTAAGTGTCGGGACAAATACATCTCGGGCTATTTCCAGCGAGCAATGGTGGCGGAGGCTTCATGGCAGGAGCAGTGACGGCGGAAGGGATCGTTCGGCGATTAGAGCAAGATTCCGGGTTTTTCGCTCTGACGAAGCTGCGCGCCCACGTGCCGCGGAGTGCTTATGGTTTCAGTATCCAAAAGCCGCAGAAGGGAAGTAAATGAATAGAACCGCGCGAATACTAGGCAAATTCTCTATTGGGATGGGCGATCGCTTCGCCCATCAAGCCAAGGCTCAGCTTCAAGCATGCGTGTTGGCAGCGGATGCAGGTATCGAAGTCGTTCCGGTGTGGAATAAGTCGAATCGCGAACACGTGATTATTGGATCGCAGCCGGCTGAAACTCGCAAGTCAGCAGATGAAGCGGTTCGCGAATTGAAATGGACCAAGTCATACTTTTGTGACGCCGACCACATCAACCTCGAGACAGTAGGCGGATTTCTCGCAGCTTGCGATTTTTATACTATCGATGTGGCCGATTTCATCGGCAAAAAAAGCGAAGAGGGTGAAATTGATGCGTTCGTTCAGCGCCACAAACGCCTTGTTGGCAACATCTCGTTGCCCGGCGTGAACGAAACCTTCGAAATCACGGAGCTACTTTTGCGACAAGTGGCTGAAAAGTTTCTCGCTGCCGTGCAACAAGCGGGGCTTGTCTACCGCAAGATCGAATCAGCGAAAGGTCCTGGCAATTTCATCTCCGAGATCTCCATGGACGAAACGGATTCGTCGCAATCACCAGTCGAGTTACTCCTGATCCTGGCTGCGATCAAGGATGAGAATATACCCGTTCAGACAATTGCTCCGAAGTTCAGCGGGCAATTTCATAAAGGTGTGGATTACATAGGCGATGCCGCAGTCTTCAAACGCGAGTTAGACCTTGATTTCGCCGCGATCGCGTTTGCAATTGACCAGTTCGGTCTTCCCAGTAATTTGAAGCTGAGCGTGCACTCTGGCAGCGACAAATTCTCGATCTACCCCATGATTCACACAGCTATGCAGAAGTTCGACTCAGGGATACATCTGAAAACTGCTGGAACGACGTGGCTTGAAGAGCTGATCGGTCTGGCTGAGTCTGGCGGCCAGGGGCTTGATCTCGCGAAGGAGATCTACTCGAGTGCCTGGTCGCTTCGCGCTAAGCTATGTCTACCGTATGCCACTGTTATCGACATCGATGAGTCGAAGTTGCCGAAGCCGTCAACGGTAGCCGGATGGAGTTCCGAGCAGTTCGCATCCGCGCTTCGTCACGACGAGGACTCCGCTTCGTACGACGTCAACCTGCGCCAACTTCTGCATGTCGGGTTCAAGGTTGCCGCAGACCTAAAAGCGCAATATATAGATCTAATCAAACAAAACGAACCTGTGATTTCAAGGAATGTCACCAGCAATCTGTATGACCGCCATATCGTTCCGGTATTCATTGGCGAAAAATGAATCAGATCTTTGGAGTTAGGACGGTAGTCGGCGAACATCCCGGTGGGCTTGTTCGGCTTGCTCACGACGGTCTGGATGCGGTTCGGTCATCATAATCCTCAACACGGCAGCTCGCGCGCCGTAGTTCAGGTCCGCGTCGTGTCCGTTTAGCTAGAGACTATTCCCGACCGACCAAACCCATACATCCGGCTGTCATCCTCGTCTTGCAGTGTAGGGGACTTGGTTGCGAGTGCCGCGCGAGCGTGGATGTTTGGAGTTCCAATCCTCAAAGCCGCGGGAAGAGCGATGAATGTTGCGGCCTTCAGCGTAGAGGGGCGGAGAGTCCAGTTACTGCGGTAGCTAGCCTCACTCACGCGCGACGTTGAACTCGCCACGAACGGCAGCAGCTCTTACAACGCTTGAAATGACTGCCAGTTGTTCCGCTGCTCGAGCGTCGCAACCTGTGAACAAGATGCTCCTCGTGTCGCGTCCATCGATTCTCGCCAAAGAACTGGAATTTGTAGGTGCGGATGCACCGGTGATCCATGCGTCCTGTACGTCGGTCAATGCAAGCGGCGGCACACCCCCGCTTGCCGGCGTGGTCATAAAGCCATTGATGTTGAGCTTACTAACGTCATCGAAAATCATGGTGTTCCTCCACTCCTCCGCGGGCGCAGTGAAGCTGACGTCTCGCAAGCTCAAGCCTCGCACGTGCCGGCAGTAAAGGCCGGATGCGGGCAACCAGCCAAACATGCGCGACTGCGGGTAGTCCCCAGGTACGTCGGGTATAGTCGAATGAAGCCATTCCTTGCTGCCTGGCATGACGGTGTCGATGTGAATGTCAGAGAGTCGTACATCCTCGACGTCCATTCCTGGAATTCCTGTGATGGAACTAGTCAAAATGGCGCCGGTTGCGTGGATTCCATCGATCAAGACCCCTCGAAGTCCAGCCTTGGCGGCAGGGAAGGGATTGGCGCGATCTCCTCGTCGGATCAGAAGAGGAGCTCGCGCGTCCTGGATCTGAATGCCGCTAATTACGACACCGTCGATCCATCCTCCATCGACCACCTCGATCGCGATTCCGGCAATCATGCGAGAAGCAATGTCTGGGGCGCTGCTCACGATTGTCGAATTGGAGAAGGTGATGTTCTCGAACCCGCCCTGAGTTGCGGTGCCGATTTTGAAGCCGTTTGTACTGCTGGTAATAATGCAGTTGGTCACCGAGATATTTTTGGAGAGTCGCGGCGTGTTGCCGTACGGGTTCTCACTCTTGAGACAGATCGCATCATCGCCTGTGTCAATAAAACAGTCCGAGATGAGGACATGTTGGCACCCCGTCAAGTCGATGCCATCAGTATTGGGACCAATGGCCGGGTTCGTGATGATTATCCCTTGGATGAACACCCTAGTGCAGTTGATCGGACGGAGCGTCCAACCCGATGCACCGGTGAGTTCAATGGATTCTAGCCGCAGGTTGGTGCAGTTCACTAGCTCAACCATTGGAGAGATTCTGGCGTTGGGCTTCCAATCCAGATGCCTCGCGTCCGACCACCTCTCATTGTCCGGTACGGGCGTTCGATTCGACGGAGTCCAAAAGCTGTGTCCCTGGCCATCGATCTTGCCGGGGCCGACTATGCTTACGTTCTCAACGTCCCGAGCATAGATGAGGTGACCCTGCCCGGCGTCCGAGTTCGGATCCGGTCCAGATTTCGGCGTGTATTGCTTGACATCCGTACTGCCCAGAATGACCGCTCCCGCCTCCAGGTACAGGGTTACATTGCTCTTTAGCTCCACCGTACCGCAGAGGTATTTACCCGGAGAACAATAAACAACCCCCCCGCCTGCCTTGTTGCAAGCGTTAATCGCC
The DNA here is from genome assembly GCF_009765785.1 of Granulicella sp. L46. Taxonomy (GTDB): domain Bacteria; phylum Acidobacteriota; class Terriglobia; order Terriglobales; family Acidobacteriaceae; genus Granulicella. Next base: position 1,269,692 of record NZ_LMUT01000012.1, on the reverse strand, counting down.
GAATTGATCGCAACCGAATCAAGCACCTTACCGTCGCCGATAGCTCCGAACTGGCGCGGAGTAAAGACGTTGCCGGGGGAAGCGTCTACTTGGCCATTTCTCTGGTCGCCTCCGTACGCAACGCCAGTTGAGAAAGCGGCTGACGTGGCAATTAGGGCGAGCGCTTCTCTGCGATTCATCGGTGCCTTTCACTGCCAGTTGCAGGCGTTGTGTTGAGCGGCTAGACAATGCCGCGGTAGCTAAAAGGATCTTCGAGCCTACAGATTCCAACCATCATCCATTGACATTTTGGGTCTTCTGCGTGCGCAGGATGTTGTTGGCCAGCGTCACGCTGGCCGAGGTGGCATCCGCACCTATCGTTACAGGTTGATTTGCTCTTATTAGGTCACAGCCCGTTACTAGGATTTGTGCTGAATCTTTACCAGTCACGTGAACCAAACTAGGCGAATCAATAGGGGCGCGACCATCGCGAATCCATGCGTCCGTTGTCTGCCGCAAATCGATCACGGGAGATTCGTTTCCCTGCAAGGCAACACGCAGCCCGGCGATCTCCAAAGAGATAACGTCATCGCAGACCACCGCTGGCCGCTGCTCGGTCGCAAGTGACATAAACTTGAGGTTCTGCATGCGAATCCCGGTAGCGTGTCGCACGTACATGCCGTACGCCGGCAGCCTGCCGAACATGCGTGATTCCGGATAGTCGCGCGGAACCTCCGGGATGGCGCGCTCGGTCCACTCGCGTTTCCCTGGCTCTTGGGTCTCAATATGGATGTTCGATAGGGTCACATCCTCAACGTGCATGCCGGGTAGGCCGGTGATTGAGCTAGTAAGTACCGCCCCGGTCGCATAAATGTCGCTGATCATCAGTCCCCGCATATACGTACGGCCTCCTACGCGTGGGGCTGTCCGCGCGCCAAGCCGCAGAAAAATTGGTGTGCGTGTGCGTTGCATTGAGATACCGGTGATCACAACATTTTCGAGCCATCCCCCGTCAACCATCTCAAGACAGATACCAGCGATGACCCTCGAGTTGAGCGGGCTTTCTGCCGCATTGTGGATCGTGGAGTTCGAGAAGACGATATTTTCGCAGCCCGAGTAGGTGCGCGTACCGAATTTGAAACCGTTGCAGCACGAGGAAAGCGTGCAGTTGGTCACTGTCACGTTGCGCATCACGGGGACACTATCGCCATAAGGATTCTCGCTCTTGAGGCAGATGGCGTCGTCACCGGTGTCTATAGAGCAGTTCGCGATGCGCACATCGCTCGAGTTTGAGATATCAATGCCGTCGGTGTTGGGTCCGAAAACTGGGTTCTTGATGGAGACGCCGTCGACCACGACACCGACGCAGGACATTAGGCGCATCGTCCAGCCGGAAGCGTTCTCGATCCGCACCTGCTCTACGTGAAGATGACGGCAGTTTACGAACTCGAGCATGGGCGAAACGCGTGGCTTCGGCTTGAAGTAGAGTGACGCGACATCGGCCCACTGCTCATCGGGACTGTACTTGTGACGGCCCGATGGAATCCAAAACGAAGGACCTTGCCCGTCGATCAGACCGGTACCGCAAACGGTAATATTGTCGGCATCTTTCGCAAAGATCAGGTGGCGAGTGCTTGCATCGGCGTTTTCCGGGGGCCCCGCCTGCGCACTGTATTGCTTGACATCCTTGCTGCCGAGGATGGTAGCTCCGGCTTCGAGGTACAGTGTGACGTTACTCTTGAGGACTACCGTGCCGCATAGGTAGACGCCGGGACTGAGGTAGACCAGACCTCCGCCCTGGCCGTATGCGCGATCGATCGCTGCGTTGATGGCCGGAGAATCAAGTGACGTGCCGTCAACCTTTGCGCCGAAGTTCTGCGGCCGAAGCAATAAAATATTGGGCTCTACCGGGGGGGCGGCCCCAAATACCACACCGGCCTGAGCGATCCCGGCTGCGCTCAGAAGCTGTAGGACTGCGCGACGATTCATTAGGAGTCCCAATTCTGTCTAAATGGTTTGACTGGCTACCTGGTCGAAGGTCGTATCCTTGGCGGCCCGCGACCAAAAGATGCGTAAATCGCTGACGTTGCGGAGGACGAAGTTGGGCTGCGCGGGGGCGGTGATTGCGAAGAAGTCAGCGCGATGCACATCCTCGAGCCAGAACGCAGGCCGGGGATCGGGAGCGGACGACGCGATCTCTACGTGCGACATTTCGAGGTTCTTGAGATGACGGATGAAGAATCCCTTGGAGGGTGTGGGGCCGAAACGATTGGGGTCGGGATAGGCATCTTCGATCTCGGGAACCTGAAGGGTGTGCCAGTCGGGGAAGGGCTTGGCGCGGTCACCTGAGCCCACGGTCGTGGGCAGGCCGGCGTTAGCGAAGTAGCAGTTGTTGATCTTGACGTCTTCGATGAAGTTGGACGCGATTCCGGAGAGGATGGGGGCGGCGATTGAAGCGGAGTTGTAGCTGACGATATTCGAGATGAGGACGCGTCGCAGGGTGCCGGGGCGCATGGTCTCGGCGGGGCCGCGGTTGCGGCGGTTGAGGCGAAGGAAAATAGGGGCATCGTCGGTGTCGCGGAGGGTGATGTTCGAGATGGCGATATCCTCGGCGAACGCTCCATCGGCGGTCTCGATGGCGATGCCTTTCGAGCCTTCGAGTACGCAGTTGGAGATGGAGATATTGCGGAAGCCGCCGTTCGATTCGGTGCCGCACTTGATCCGGCCGTTGCCGTGGCCGCGGACGGACTTCTTCCACGTCCCGTCGACGACGCTACCCATGACGTACGCGCCAGTGACGAAGCAGTTGGCGATCGTGACGTTTTCGGTGGTGCGGACGTAGCCGAGGGCGTAGCTGGATTTCGGGCAGATGCCGTCGTCGTACGGCGAGTTGACGGTGCAGTTGGAGACGCGAACGTTGTGGCAGCAGTCGATGTCGAAGCCGTCGCGGTCGGTGTCGACGAGGACATTATCGATGGTGAGCGTGTCGACGCCGGTGGCTAGCAAAGCGAAGTGGCCGCCTTTGAGGACGGAGAAGTCACGTAGCAGGACGTTGCGACAATTTTTCAGTGCGATGGTCTTGTTGCCGGCGCCGGGCTGCTCAGCCATGAAGACAGGGCCCGTAGCGCTGCCGTATCCTCCGCGCGAGAGGCCCTTGCCGTGGATGAGCCCCGGGCCGGTGATGGAGAAGTTGTTAATTCCCTCGCCGTAGAAGAGGGAGTTGGCCCAGTGATTGTGGCCGTAGTCCTGGTAGCCCTCCCAGGGTTGGGCTGGGCCGCCGGGATCGTAGACCCCCCCGTTGTAGCCAGTAGCTTCGCCGGGTTTGGGTGAGTCGGCGGCGAGGATCGTACATCCAGGAGAGAGATAGAGATCGACCTTCGATTTGAGCTGGATGGTGAAGCAGACGTACGTCCCAGCAGGGAAGAGGAGGGTGCCCCCGCCGGCGGAAGCCACAGCTTCGATAGCTCTGTTGATTGCGGGCGTGTCCACCGTCTTGCCGTCGCCTGTGGCGCCGTAGCGCCGCACATCGTAAAGAGCGTCGGTCGCAGATGTCTCTGGTGTCTGGGCGAGGGCTATATGACCAACTGCGGCAGATACTATGGCAAGTGGCGAGAGTTTGAGAAGATCACGTCGGAACATCAAGTACCTCGGTTTATACAATGAACCATAAAAGCGAGCCCTGTTCGGTTTTTGTAAAGGTAGACGGAGCAGAAGGTCTTGTCAGTTGCCTCGCGGCTGTGACAACGCTGTCAAGCAATACGTCAAAATCTACAGTGAATTCATGGAAAGAGTCAATCAGTCAAAATGATAGGTGTTCCGTTATCTTGTGGTTCGGACATTCTCTCGTTCCTATAGGAGTGCGCGGAATGGTTAAACCCCTCGTACGACTGCTGCACTGCACGGTGCCACACTGGCGCGTTCTCATTCGAGGAAGGTATATCAGTCATGTGAATGCGTGAGCACCCATAGAGCGCTAAAGCTCACGCTGCGAGAGGCCGACATCTCTCGTGGGGATAAATCTGCCGGTGGTGGATCGAAGAAAGCGTGTGCCGAAAGACACCCTCCAATGACCTAACCGGCCAAGACTCTTCACCGTATTTCGGTCGAGACTTCGCGTTGCTTGACAATGGTTGATCGTTCTTTGTATACAGGTTGCCATCAAGCATGATGACATCGTTGTCATTGCCAAAAAAAAGCTGCCGCACTGGAAGGTAACGGATCCATTTGGCGGACCCAGCCTTCTTCAGGAGGTTTCACAATGCAACTCGTAACACCAATTGCCTATGGATCCAAGAGTGCACCACTGTCCCTCGGACCGGAGTCAGAGCTCTATCGGCAACGGCTTGGCCGAGGCAAACAGCTTATCAAGTTCGTGAAGATACGTGGGTACATGAAAACAGCGCGCGTACCGCGGCTCGGTTATATGCTGCAAGCGCTCTCGGGCGTGCTTTTTTTCTTGCTGACCATCTCCGGACAAGCCCAGGTTGCCGGAACCGGAACCATCCAGGGCACTGTGCAGGACCCGACAGGAGCCTTGATTCCCAACGCTATCGTCACCTTGACGGACGTCGCCACCCACGTGAAACGCGTAGCCCAAAGTGATAGCAGCGGCACCTACACCTTCCCCAACATCAGCATCGGCACCTATGACGCCTCGATATCAGCAAAGGGATTCCAGACGTATGTCAAGAGCGGCAACGTGCTCGAAGTGGGTAGCAATATCGCCATCAACGCCACACTGACCGTTGGCAGCCAGGAACAGACGGTGCAGGTGGCTGCCGATGGTCTGGCGCTCCAGACCGAGGACGTTTCGTTCAAGCAGACCATCGATTCAACCGCGATTACCGAGATGCCTCTCAACGGTCGCCAGATGACCGGGCTCATCGTGCTCTCGGGTGGTGCCACGCCGGCTTCCGGAGGGGACTCTATCACCGGGAGCAAAGCCAGCTACGCTGCGATCGCTATCTCAATCGCCGGCGGCCAAGGAAACACAACCCAGTGGAAACTCGACGGCGGCGACAATAACGATTACATGTCGAATGGCAACCTGCCCTTCCCCTTTCCGGATGCTGTCAGCCAGTTCTCAGTCGAATCTACCGCTCTTGGCGCGCAGAACGGTGAGCACTCGGGCGGTCTGGTCAATGTCGTCACGCACTCCGGTTCCAACACCTACCACGGATCGGCGTTCGAGTTCATTCGCAACAACTATCTCGACGCCACGAATTTTTTCTCCAGTTGTACTCCGGTCGCTCCCCAGACGACCTGTAGCCCCAAAGATTCTTTGCACCAGAATCAATACGGCGGTACATTCGGCGGAAAGATCCTACGCGATAAACTCTTCGCTTTCGCGGGATATCAGCGTACCAAGGCCGATCAGAGTCAGGCGAGCACGACCGCCTATGTTCCAAGCCAGGCGAATCTCTTGGGGAACTTTTCCCAAAGCGATCCCACCGTCCAACTAGTAAATCCTCTGACCGGAGCTCCCTTACCCGGCAATCAGATCAGTCCCACGTTGTTTAGTCCCCAGGCGCTTGCGCTAGTCAAGATGCTTCCGACCTCTACTGCCGCTAACGGTCTCGTCCTCTATGCCATTCCCTCGCAAACCTCCGATAACCAGTTCGTCACCCGCGTCGACTACACGATCAACGCCAAAAATAACCTCTACGGGCGCTACTTTATCGATGGGTACCAATCGCCAGCGTTCTATTCTCCCACTAATATCCTTATCACTACGCAATCCGGCAACTCAGAACGGGTGCAGAGCTTCGTCCTCGGCGAGAACTATACCTTCAGCTCCAGCACCGTCAATTCAGCTCACATTACCCTTGCGCGCAGACGCAATGACCGCGGCTATAACCAAAACGACATCAACGCCACCGATCTAGGCGTGACCGCTTACCAAGCCGCGGATGCGGGCCTCTATCTCTCAGTAGGCAGCAAATTTACTTTGGGCTGCGGCACCTGCGCGGTCGCGCAGTTCAACGACAACTTCCTTGCAGTGGAGGACGAAGTCACAATGGTGCGAGGTAAGCACCAGATCGTCTTCGGCGGAGAGATCGTCCACAATCAGCTCAACGTTACGAATATTGCCAGCGGTAACGGCCAATTCACCTTCAGCGGCAACTACAGCATTAATGGGCCACACCCCAGCGGCCCACAGAAGACCGGAGACAACAATCTGGACTTCCTTATGGGGGCAATGAGCGCCTTCGCTCAGAGCAAGACCCAAGGCAACGCGTTGCGCGGGAACATCCCAAGCCTTTACGTGCAGGATACGTTTCACGCGACGCCACAACTCACTGCGATCGCTGGCATCCGATGGTCGCCGGACTACTTTCCCGTCGACGTCTTCAACCGGGGCACAACTTTCAGCCTGGCCGCTCTTCAAGCAAACCAGGTAAGCGTGGTGTATCCCACCGCCCCGGCGGGTACCTTCTTCTACGGTGACCCTGGAGTGACCCGGCAATTCACCCAAAACGCGCCTTTCCAGTTTTCTCCCAACGTGGGAATTGCCTATGACGTGACAGGCAAGGGCGATACCGTAGTCCGCGCTGGGGCCGAGTATATCTATGACGAGGCAAACTGGTTCACTAACGAGCGCACCACCCAGAATCCGCCCTTTGCTACGTCAATCGCCCAGGCTCCTACCTCATCGTCCGGTCCCCTTACGTTTGCCAACCCGTGGGCGGTGGGCACCATTGTCGGAGACCCCTTCCCGTTGCCCGATAACGCGAGCCCTGCGGATGCTGTATTCCCACTGCAGTCGGACTATGAGGTTTTACCCAGCCACTTCAAGGTTGCAAGAACGATGCAGTGGACGCTTAGCCTCCAGCAGAAACTTGGCCGGGGATGGGAATTTCAACTTGATTACATCGGAAACAAGACCAATCACATTGCACAAGGTATCGCGCTTAGCCCCGCCACCTATGTTCCTGGCATCTGGGGATCGGGTGGGGCGGGTTGCGCCGGAGTAGTTCGGACAGGTCCGGCGGGCGTGGCCCCTGGAGCCGCGGGAACACCATGTTCCACCGTTGCTAATCAAGCGGCACGCTTTTTTCTCACCCAACAGAATCCCGTATCGGGTCCCAAATATGCTGGTGGGGGAAGCGGTGCAACCCTGGTGGGCGATGGGGGTATTGCTAACTACAATGGCATGATTGCCACGGTGCAGCATCGCCTCTCCTCAACCTTCAGCCTTCTTGCCAACTACACTTGGTCGAAGTGTCTCAATGAGAATGATGCGTCAGGCGATGTGTCGACGACGTCCGTGTCGGATCCACTCAACCCCCACCTGGACTACGGCCCCTGCGGGTCCGACTATCGCCACATCGTAAACATCGTTCTGGTCGTCAAGAGCAACTTTGCTATAACCAACCGCTTCACCAAAGCCGTTGTTAATGGATGGGAGGTCGCACCTCTGACCCATATCCTAAGTGGGGCACCCTTCAGCGTTGGGGCAGGCGTGGACAATTCCCTTACGGATATCGGCCAGGATAGGCCGAATGTGGTCCCGGGCGTCCCCATCTATATCAAACAACAGATCCTGGTTAATCCAAGCACACACGCCTATCTCAATCCCCTCGCTTTCTGTTCGCAGCCCACCAAAAGCAATCCCTGTACAAATCCGGTTCCGCAAGGAGGCTACGGCACCGAGTCTAGAAACTCCCTTCGCGGTATCCCGTCGTATCAGTTCGATGCTCAGGTTTCCCGAATCTTTCCCATCCATGACCGCCTAAATCTAACCTTGCGTCTGGAAGCGTTCAATGTTCTGAATCACCCAAACTTCAACACCCCGCAAACATCATTAACTTCCTCAACGTTCGGCCAGATCTCCGGCAGTTCGGCAGCTCGAATCTTCCAGGGCGTTGTCAAACTGACCTTCTAGTTGGACGATCGCCGTACCAGCAAGTTGCCTCCTGATCTGCTCCGTTGGCGCAAGCTTGCGGAGCATTTTTTTAGCAGATATGCGCCCCGACAATGCAGCAGCCTGCCTTTTCAGACTTAACAGCGAGGTTTTCGTGGGAACATGTACGGCACGTCAATCCGTTGCTTCTGAGACACGCCTCATTCCTTTCTTAGGAGTGGCTTGCGCCATCGGCGTCTCTTCTATTTATTACAATCAGCCGCTCCTTCTGGAGATGCGAGAAACCTTTCTCACTACTCCTGCACATATCGGCTTGGTTGCGATGGCAACCCAAATCGGATATTCAGGAGGATTACTTTTCTTCGTTCCGCTCGGAGATGTCCGCGAACGCCGAAAGCTGGTAACGCGACTCTTCGGCGGCGTAGCCCTCGCACTGCTCCTAGCGGCTCTCGCCCCTACATTTCAGCTTTTGATTATTGCCAGTGCGCTGGTTGGGGCTATGGCCTCGGTGACCCACGTTGTCCTTCCACTGGCATCGGAGGTCGCTTCCCAAGGCGACCGGGGCAAGGCAATAGGTACCGTAATGACCGGTTTGCTCCTCGGCATTTTGCTTGCGCGTACTTTCGCTGGTTGGGTAAGCAAGATCTATGGGTGGCGGTCCGTTTTTCTACTCGCTGCCGTTATCAATCTAGCGTTTGTCCCCATATTGCGCGCTTTCATGCCAGTGCTGCCCCCCAGGGAACGTCTGAATTACGGCAGAGTCATGGTGTCGCTGTGGACTTTGTTTCGCAAGCAAGTGCTGCTGCGCGAGAGTTGCGTGATCGGGGCGTTAGTATTTGCTTCGTTCAGCTGCTTTTGGACAACGTTTATCTTTTTATTGCAGAGCCACTATAAGCTTGGTTCCGGAACCGCCGGTACGTTTGGGCTGGTCGGCGCCGCCGGCGCGTTCATTGCGCCGTTTGCAGGACGAAAGTGCGATGACTTTGGATCGCGATATGGTTTGACGAGAGGGATTGCGATTCTAGCAGCCTCTTATATGATTCTCTGGGGCGGAGAAGAAGTCGTGATACCGCGAATCGCGCATATTGCGGTTCTCATCGTAGGCGTCGTGATCCTTGACGTCGGAGCTCAAATCACACAGGTTGCAAATCAGACCCGTATCTTCGGGCTGATGCCTTCGGCCAAGAGTCGTATCAATACTGTCTATATGACGGTCTACTTCTTAGGGGGAGCAATCGGATCTTGGCTCGCCACGAAGGCTTGGACGCACTGGCAGTGTAGCGGGGTATTTTCCCTTGCGCTAAGCTTTACGGCGTTGGCAGCAATAGTCCACGCGGCTGGGCTCAAAGACCATATGAATGTTGGGGAACGAATCCAGAATGATTTAGGTATATCCGCGAGTTCGTAGATGAGCGCCGCCCCGAGGCACTGGAAGACGCAAGCCCGAACGTCCGTTTGACCCGCATTTTTAATGGTGGCACTGAGTTTCTCTTCTTCTTGGGTGATTTCCCCATGGAACATGGCGAAGCTTCGAGCGGAGCTACTGAAGCCAACTTGGTCTCTTCTTGATGCAGTCAAGACGTTCGCTGTTCCCGTGTGACTGCCTCTCATCAACACGAAAAAGAAGAAAAATTGGACGAAAGGCATTTATACGGCGATCATCTCTGTGCATGTTTTGCAGAATTGGGGCGAAACTGCACGGCACACGAGATCCGGGACAAGGCCGAGCGACGCAACTTTACAACGGAGATAGATCGGGAGGCGGACGCGACAACTCCCCTCTTTGCTCTCCAATGCCAAAAAAACAACAATTGAAAGGCCCAACGTGGTCTGCCGGACCTTTCGACGGTTCAGTTTATTGTTGCGAATTTGCGTAGCCGAGTAGAGATTCAGTTGTATAGCCTTCACAATTTGCTTCGAGGCTCACAAAATGATCCGTCCCTGTAAAGCAGCGGTAGAGTGGGACTAGACCCGAGCCTGAACTGGACGAAACATAGCCCTCGATCCCAAGAAAAATCTGACCTTCGCAGTTAGAGGATGGAGACACAAAATAGTCGTCATTGCCGGCGACGCAACCATAGAGGGGGAGCGTTGACGAGCCTTGCGGGCTTTCATACAAATATGCCAGCGTCGATTGCAGAGAAAATCCTCCGTTCGGATCGATCCATCCCGTCGTCACTTCGTGCACTGTGTTGTTGTAAAAGCGCTTGAACGGAACGAGCAGCTGATTAGGCGTCCAGAGCTCCCAAGCAATGTTCCACTGGTTCGTGTTGCCCGAGTTCCCTCGATCCGCCGGAGTTGCATCCCAGGCCGGTTGAGGGATCGACGCAGACGTATAGATCTCGATATCGGGGTATGCGTTTTTGACATTTACGTTTCCGTAGATATCCCGGAGAAATCCGGATATGAAATTCGCCTCGTATCCGGTGAGGTTGGTGTCGACGGTAAATATCTGCTGCCAAGGCGTCGAACCGGTCAGCAACGATGTCGCCGGAATCCGGTACACGATCACACCCGCTCCGCCACGTTCCGTCACTCCGCCGACAGTCGAAGGAGGGCGGGTGCCTGCCATGTTGTAGACGGCATACCAGTCTCCCGACACGTCGTCGTACGCTGCGTTGCCCCAGGTAACAGCGCCGGCCGAGCTTTGTCCGGCGATTTGCACCTGGCTCAAACCGTTGGTGGTAATCGTTCCCTGCGTCGTAAAGTGAATGCCATCGGTAGAGGTTGCCTCAACATGGCTCTCGGTCGGATAGGTGTCCTCGTACAACACCGTGATGGCAGCGGCGCCGTTTGCGTTATAAGCAGCGGGTTGGCCAACGCCGTATGCGGTGTCGTTTGGGTTATACGAGATCACTGGGTTCGGATACTTGGCCCAGTTGATACCGTCATTGGAGAACGCAACCCCAATCGAATTGAGGGTGCCGTTTGCCTGGGCCGTTCCCGTGTAATACATCGCATACGTGTAATTGGTGCCGTTGCCCAGGGGATTGGTGAACACACCTTCCACCACCTGCGCATTGCAGGTATAAACAGAATCCCACCCGCCGGGAGTTTCTCCCAATACGGACTCCGGGCCGACCGTGGCCCCGGTGCTCAAATTGATCGATTCGTATTGGATGGTGTCCGAGGTTTGCGTTGGATTTTGGGGATTCTGCCCCTCGCCACACCACCAGAACTGCTGCACATTTCCGTTCTGGATAACGGACGGAGAATAGTTGTAGACTCCCGCGTTGCCCACCACTCTGGGGCCAGACGCCGTTGAGGCGTGCGCGATACCACTGAACAGGACTAGCAAAGACGCGGCAGACAAAAACAGAATTGACTGCCGGACGAGAGATTTCTGGTCCATGATTTCCTCCATATTCCCATTTGTTCATTTCTCATATGTAACTAGTTCATATGAGGTAGACGGTGTACCATCGCAAACATATAACTGTCAATAGAAAACATATTTCAAGAGTTGATGGAACGCGTGACCTATGCGCTCCATTCGAAATACACCTCGATAGGTTCGAGCCACTGTTGCCTAGTCAGAATTGCTATCGTTAGACGCATTGAGTACGGCTTCCAAATCGGCGGTGGAACAGGCGCAGTGTCAATCTCTTGGGCGCATGCGGGGTCGCCCGAGTATGGGCACATCGATCGCGAAGATTGTTCTGGGGGATTTAGGGGAGCGCCGAGACGCATGTTCCGATGCCTAACCTAAAGAAGGAATCCCCGACGCGAAAACGTATCGCCTTACTATGCACGTCTGCCGGATCTAGTCAGTGCAACTCATGTGCCAATTCGTTTGGGTTGCTGAATACCGCGAGGCACGATCGTCGATAACCAACGCGGATCTGCGCGGCCCGTTCTATCGATCAAGGTCGGTAGGTCGGGGGCAATGAGTCTATTCAGAAGAATGGACTATCAGCGCGCCGGCCTGTGTTGCCAGCTTGCGTGGGTCATTGGTTCAGTTGCCTTGAGGTAATTACCGTAACCAACTATAACCGTAGAGCTCACGAGCAGGAAGAGGCCGGTCGCAACTAGCAGTTTGGTTCGGCGACTAGTACCGCGCCACTCCTTGAGAGCAAGGCCCCAGAGAGTGGCAAAGATGATGATGGATGCCATATGGAGCGTCCAGCTGGAGAAGTCATACTTTCCCATCTTCGTTTGGCCCATGGAGTAAAAGAAGAACTGAAAGTACCAAATGACGCCGGCAAGAGCTGCAAAGAGATAGTTCGCCAGAAGCGTCTTCGTTGTTATCCGGTGCTGAGCTCGATCTAGAGGATCGAATTCGGCTAAGGTCTTTCCAGAGACTGCACCGGCTCGCATTGGATTGTTTCCAGGCGCTCCCAGAAACTGGCGTTCCGAGCGATTTTTGACAATCAAGATCACGGACCAGATGAAGTTCGTGATGAATCCCCCCCATAGAACTACCACGAGGACAGGGAGATTCTGCCAGAGATCGAGGCGGCGATGGGCTATCAGTACGGATCTCGCGATTGCTCCGATAGGCGCCCCCGCCTTCAGGCCAAAGGCGAAAAAGGAACTCATGATTCCGGCGAAGATGGCGACCGCAATTCCTTTGCCGAATGAGAAGTCGGCTTCACCGGCTTCTGCCTTCTCCTCAGGGGTGACTTCGCTTTCTTTTGAAAGACCGGCAAGGCCGTTGACGGCGACGGCGATCACGCAGAGGAGCACGCCTGCGAGGATAATTTGTCCGGAAGTTTCATGCAGAATCGTGTGTATGGACCCATCATAGATGGGTGGAATTAAGGTCCCGAAAGCGGTGCAAAGGCCGAGCGCGATCGCGTATCCCAATGCGATACCAAGATAGCGAATGGCAAGACCGAAGGTTAGACCACCAACTCCCCAAAGAGCTCCCCACAAGAGCGCATAACAAATGCTGGAACGTGGTGCGCTCGTAAGGATTACCGAAAGGTTCGGCACGAAGAGGGCGGCAAAAACGATCGGCGCTATAATCCACGCGGCAAAGCCTTGAATCAGCCAATAGACCTCCCATGACCAGCGTTTGATACCGCGAAACGGAATAAAATTTGTGGCGGATGCGAAGCCACCGATCCAGTGATAGATAACGCCGATGAACGGATTCGGTCCCACATGTCCTCAATCTAGTCCAAGATGACTCTTCACGCCGCCTACTATCGTATCCGACTCCATGCGATTTAAAGAAATATAATCTCTATTGAAGTTCTGAGACAATGGATCGAGGCATCCTTCTGCGCACTTCACTTTTTATTACCTGTTATAACGACACGTTGTTTCCAGGCACGGGTAAGGCAGTCGTACGCGTGCTTGAGCGGCTTGGGCACACGGTGGAATTCCCAAGAGGGCAGACCTGCTGCGGACAGATGCATTACAACACCGGCTATCAAGCGGAAGCTGCCCCGTTACTGGAGCGGTTTGTTACGCAATTCCAGGACGCTGAGGCTGTCGTGATACCGTCCTCCTCCTGCGTTGCCATGATGCGCGACCACTACCCCAAAATGGCCGCTCGGATGGGTAAGCCCGATCTGGTGACAGGGGTAGAGAGACTGTTGCCAAGAGTATTTGAATTTTCCGAATTCTTGACGAAGCGGCTTGGGCTCGAGGATGTCGGCGCGTATTACCCTCGGCGAGTGACATATCATGCCAGCTGTCACGGATTACGGAATCTCAGCCTGGGGGACGGGCCGATGCGCTTGCTCAAAGCAGTCCGCGGAATTGAACTCGTAGAACTTGCAGGACTTGCGGAGTGCTGCGGCTTCGGAGGGACGTTCGCTGTCAAGAATGCGGACGTCTCCGGCGCTATGTTGGCGGAAAAGACGGCAGCCGTTTTAGATACGAAGGCCGAAGTGTGTACGGCTTGCGACAACAGCTGTTTGATGCATATTCAAGGAGCCCTGCATCGGCAGAAAACCGGCGTGAAAACTCTTCATCTAGCGGAGATCTTGGCCGGGGAAGAAGGGGCCGGGTCATGAGTGGAACGGCGCTGGACCCGAAGACCGCACCCGCGTTCCCGATTGCAGCCAGAGCTGCGATGAAGGATTCCCAGCTTCAACGCAATGTCCATCATGCGACACAGGTGATCCAAACAAAACGTGCGCGAGTGGTCGCTGAGATGGCCGACTGGCAGGAACTCCGCGAAGCAGGGGAGCATATCCGCCGACACACAATGGAGCACCTGGACTTCTACTTGCAGGAGTTTGAGGTCAACTGCGCGCGTGCAGGTGGGATTGTTCATTGGGCAACCGATGCAGAGGAAGCGCGGCAGATCGTCGTTGGACTTGTGAAGGCATCCGGGTCGGACGAAGTCATCAAGATCAAGTCGATGACAACCGAAGAGATTGCTCTGAATCAGGCGCTAGAGAGCGAGGATATACACCCTTTCGAAACGGATCTGGCCGAGCTCATTATCCAATTGGGCCGTGATCAGCCGTCGCACATCGTAGTGCCAGCGCTGCACAAAAACCGAAAGCAAATTAAGGAAATCTTTCAGCGTGAGATGCATCTTGCTGACCTCGGAGACCGTCCCGAAGACCTTGCAGATGCGGCCCGTTCGTTTCTGCGCGAGAAATTTCTGCACGTGAGAACCGGCGTCAGCGGGGCGAACTTCCTGATCGCTGAGACGGGCGGGGTTTGTGTCGTGGAAAGTGAAGGCAATGGGCGGATGTGCCTGACGCTTCCGGAGACCCTGATCACGATCGCAGGAATAGATAAGATCTTGCCACGATTCGAAGACTTGGAGGTAATGTTGCAGTTGCTGCCGCGATCAGCCACAGGGGAACGAATGAACCCATACAACTCGGTGTGGACCGGAGTGCACGCGGGAGACGGACCGCAAACCTTTCATGTCGTGTTGCTGGATAATGGCCGCACCGGCATTCTGGCAGATTGGGAGTCCCGGCAGACGCTGCATTGCATTCGCTGCGCGGCGTGTCAGAACGCTTGCCCCGTCTACCGCCAGACCGGTGGCCATGCATACGGCAGCGTGTATGCCGGCCCCATTGGGGCCATTCTCACCCCGCAGCTACAAGAAATGCATTACGCGCAAAGTTTACCTTATGCTTCATCGTTATGCGGAGCTTGCTACGAAGTTTGTCCGGTCAAGATTAACATTCCTGAAGTACTAATCCACTTGCGTCAAAAGGTGGTTGAGCAGAATGCCGCTCAAGTTAGCAGCTCGTTTGATATCGAGGCTCTTGGGATGAAGGCGATGGCCGTGACCTTCCGAAACGAGCGCAGATTCCGCGCGGCGCAGCGTATGGGCCGGGCAGCTGCAAAACTACTTCCGCGCAAAGATGGTTGGATAACGTGGCTCCCCGGGATGTTAGGAGGCTGGACGCAGATGAGAGATCTAGAGGAGATGCCGCAAGAGACGTTTCGCGACTGGTGGCAGAAAAGAGAAAAAGATGACCGTTGAAACGAGTTCGAAACTAGAGATTCTGCGCCGGATTCGAGAAGCAAATCACACATCGTCGGGGGAAGAGGCGGCGCGAAACGGCTGGAGGGGAGTGCCTAGAAATTACAAACGCGCGAGGGTACACCCGCAGGAGGTGATGTTGGACCTTCTGGTCGATCGACTGCGAGAGTACGATGCCACGGTTATTCGAAGCGACCACGATCGTATTGCCCACCATGTCGCACTCAGGTTAGAAGAACGTGGGAAGAACGGCCTGGTGATTCCCGCCGGTATCCCCGCCAGCTGGCTATCGGTTGGGTTCGAGTTCGTCCGCGATGACGGCCTGACATTCAAAGAGTTAGACATGTTGGGTGGGGTGCTAACTGGTTCCACCTTAGCTATTGCTGAAACTGGAACGATTGTCCTTCAGAACCTGCCCGGTCAGGGGCGTCGAGCCATCTCGTTGATACCTGATTATCATTTGTGCTTAGTGTGCACGGAGGATGTTGTGGAGACAGTGCCGGAAGCAATGAGGCGTCTACAAAACACGGCGACACTCGCCACCACGTTCATCTCTGGGCCTTCCGCCACCGCGGATATCGAGATGACACGCATTAAAGGAGTTCACGGACCGCGTACTTTGGATGTCATTCTGTTCGCGTGAGTCATCTTCGGAATAAAAAACTACCTGCCCAGATTTGTAAAGTTTCAATAGGTAGTATATTTCCATAGGATAGCGCTTCAAAGGGGAGGTAGAGTCATGTCGAGCAAGGACGAAGGTGCGTCGCAGAGAGTTTGGGCTGCATTGGATGGGTTCCGCATTGAAGTGCCGTCCTGGGGTTTTTCCAACACAGGGACACGATTTGGGAAGTTCTTACAAGATGGGGCAGCATCTACGATCGAAGAGAAGTTCTCCGATGCGGCCCAGGTGAACGCACTGACTGGAGCCAGCCCAAGAGTGGCCCTCCACGTTCTGTGGGACTTGCCAAATGGCACGGCAGATGTGCCTGCCATTCAGGCACTCGAGAAGAAGTATGGGATAAAAGCGGGATCGATTAATCCGAATCTTTTTCAGGACCAGGAGTACAAGTTCGGATCGATAGCGAACCCGAGCGCCGAAATCCGCCAGCGTGCGTTAGACCATCTTTTGATATCGGTGGAAATAGGACAGGAGTTGCAATCAAGAGATATTTCGCTCTGGATCGCGGACGGCTCAAACTACCCTGGCACTCAGAACATTCGGAAGCGTATCGGTTGGGTAGAGGAGGCATTGGCTTCAACGCACGCGGCCCTCAGCGATGATCAAAGACTTCTCGTGGAATACAAGCCTTTCGAACCATACTTCTACCATACCGATGTGGCTGACTGGGGCATGGCCCTCGAGTTGGCCCGACGCGCCGGGCCGAACGCGAAGGTCCTCGTGGACACGGGGCATCATTACCAAGGGACGAATATTGAGCAGATTGTGGCATGGCTCCTGCATCTCGGAGCTCTAGGCGGATTCCATTTCAATGACCGCAAGTACGCAGACGACGATCTAACGTTGGGTTCGATTGATCCCTATCAGGTCTTCCGGATCTTCCACGAGATTCTCAATGCAAAACCAGAAGACCGCGAAAGCATCGCCTTCATGATCGACCAGAGCCACAACTTGAAGGGAAAGGTGGAAGCGATGGTTCAGACTGTGGTGTCGGCTCAGGAACTATATGCGAAAGCATCCCTGATTGATGCTGAGCGATTGGCCGAGTTGCAACAATCCTGCAACCTGGTAGAGGCGGAGCAGTGTTTTCGCGATGCGTTCTGGCAAGATGTGCGGCCGATTATTCGCGAATGGCGCATAGCACGGGGATTGCCTGCGGATGCGCTGAAGGCCTTATCGGAGAATGGTTACGTTGAAGCGATCACCCGCGACCGCAAAGGAAGAAGCGCCAGTAATGTACCTACTTATGCATGAATAAGCCCCTTGGTTGCTTTGGTCGCAAGCACATGCGATTCGCAACAGAATTGGGGCATGTCGGGACTGATTATATTTCTGTGGAAGAATAGTTGCGGTATTGGTTCAAGGTGTGGAATGATGTTTGGGGCCAAACATGGCCGAAAGGAACTCGACTTTAGATGACAGCGCATAATGACCTTCGGTTTTTGGAGGATCGTTGGGATGAATCGCTTGCGGCGAAATTGGATGGGCCCGAGCTGCTAAGATATCGATCGAATTTGCTCGGCTCTGACTTGCGCATCACGAACTTTGGCGGTGGGAATACAAGCTCTAAGCTGCAGCAGATTGATCCGCTGGACGGAAGACCCAAGGAAATTTTGTGGGTAAAGGGAAGTGGGGGCGATCTCGGAAGTATCAAGCGCGCTGGGTTTGCGACACTCTATTTGGATAAATTGAAGGCCTTAGCGACCGCTTATCGCGGTGTCCATCTAGAAGACGACATGGTGGAGATGTACCCACTATGCGCCTTCGGTAACAATCCTGTTGCAGCCTCTATCGATACCCCGTTGCACGGATTTCTGCCGTTTCCTCACGTAGACCATCTTCACCCGGACTGGGGGATCGCGCTGGCTGCTTCGGCCAACGGGAAGATCAAGATGGAAGAATTCAATACTGAGTTCGGACATAAGCTAGCGTGGCTACCCTGGCAGCGGCCCGGATTTGAACTTGGCATGATGCTCAAGAAGATTGTCGAAGACACGCCCGATTGTGACGGCGTTGTCCTTGGCGGCCATGGGCTCTTTACCTGGGGAAACACACAACACGAGAGCTACTTGAACACGCTGACGATCATCGATCAGCTTGGTCAATTTATCGAACGCCATGCTTCAGTTGCGGGGCACAAGCACTTCGGCGGAGCGAAGGTTGAGACACGCGAAGATCGGGAAACGATTGCCACAGCAATCATGCCGTATTTGCGTGGAGCAATGTCGCGCAAGCAACGTTGGATAGGGACTTACTCGAGCTTGCCGCAGGTTCTTGATTTCGTGAACTCGGAGAGCGCAGAAAAGCTTGCGCATCTCGGGACAAGCTGTCCCGACCACTTCATCCGCACGAAAATTCGTCCGATGTTCATCAAGTGGAATCCAGCGGGTGATCCTGCTGAGTTGAAAGAGTTGATCGAGACGGCTCTCGAAACCTATCGAGTCGAATATGCCGAATATTACAAGAAGCATGCTGTCAGTGATTCGCCGGCCATACGCGATGCAAGCCCAACGGTCGTTTTGATTCCTGGCATAGGATTGTTCAGCTTTGGCAAGAGCAAAATCGAGTCGCGGATTACCGGTGAATTCTACATAAATGCGATTCATGTCATGCAAGGGGCGGGATCACTCGGTGCCGGAAGCCAATGCAAGGATATTCCGCAAGCCGGGCCAGCTGCTTCCGCAAGCGAGTTTACGGTACATGATAACTACGTTGCGCTCCCGCCAAGCGAAGCCTTTCGGATCGAGTATTGGAAGCTAGAAGAGGCGAAAATACGCCGCCAACCCGCCGAGAAGGAGCTCAGCCGCAGGATCGCACTGATCGTCGGTGGAGGTAGTGGAATTGGGCGTGAAGTCGCGCTGCTTGCAGCCGAGCGTGGAGCGCATATCCTGATCGCCGATCGCGACGTGAAGGGTGCTGAGGCCGTCGCGGAAGAAGTGAAAGCCATCGTAGGGAAGGAAGCTGCGAGCTGGACCGCAATCGATATCCGTGATCGGAAGACCATCAAGGCAGCGTTGGAAGCAACGGTCAGGGAGTTCGGCGGACTCGATATTCTCGTCAACACAGCGGCTCTTTTCCCGTCTTCAGCAGACGGAATCATCAGCGATGCCCAATGGGGATTAACGCTGGAGGTTAACGTCACGGCAAACTATCTGTTGGCCGACGAGACATCGAAGATCTTTGCCGAACAAGGCATCGATGCCAGCGTAGTCCTCACTAGCTCCGCGAATGCTGTTGTTGCGAAACGTGGAAGCGAGGCCTACGACGTTAGCAAAGCAGCCTTGAGTCACCTCGTGCGCGAGCTGGCTGTAACGCTTGCGCCGAAGGTGCGAGTCAATGGAATTAGCCCGGCTACAGTCGTGAAAGGGTCGACGATGTTCCCGCGAGATCGCGTGATCGCTTCCCTGAAAAAGTACAAACTACCCTTTGACGAGGCGGCTACGGATGACGGCTTGCGGGATGTACTGGCGCGATTTTATGCTTCGCGGACTCTCACGCATCAGCCCATAGATCCTAGGGACTGCGCGCAAGCGATCTTATTCCTCGCAAGTCCTCTCACTCGATGCACGACCGGACATCTGATCCCTGTTGACGGTGGGTTGACTGAAGCATACCTACGCTAGCGGCAAAGACAAGAGATGCGACGATGGAGGGGACGCCGGCCATGGCGCAGATCCCAAAGGATAAGAGAGCGCTGATCGCGATCGATCTGGGAGCGGAGAGCTGCCGGGTTTCGCTTCTGCGTTGGAAAGAAGACGACGCGGTGATCACGCTGATCCACCGCTTCGCTAACGCACCACGTGAAACGGGGGATGGTCTTCGTTGGGATCTCGGTCTGATTGAAGCCGGTCTCGACTACGGCCTACGCCGATGCGCAAGCACGGCTATAGAGGGAGTGCGCTCGATCGCAGTGGATGGCTGGGCCGTGGATTATGTTCGCATTGGAGCAAATGGCAGGGCACTCCATGATCCATACTGCTATCGCGATGAACGGACAATTCAATCAGAACGCTTGCTTCATCGAAGAATTAGCCCAGAGCGATTGCGCGAACTAACGGGCGTTCAATTGCTCAGGATCAATACGTTGTATCAACTGTTTGCCGATATAGCGGAAGGCTCACCATCAGGGCAACAATGGCTTAATGTACCGGAATACATTCTTTCTCGATTGGGCGGTACTCAAGTTGCCGAACTGACGAATGCGACGCATACCCAGATGGTTGGGCTCCGCGACCGCAAATGGTGCAAAGAGATCTTCGATGCGGCAACGCTCGATCCGGCTTGTGCTCCACAAATTGTCCCTCCGGGAACGGTCCTTGGAAGGTTGAGCGGGCCACTTGCAGAACTATCGGCATTCCGCGACACAATACTAATGGTGCCGGCATGTCACGACACTGCATCCGCGATCGCAGGAATTCCCGCAGAGGGTGATGATTGGGCTTATATCAGCGCCGGGACATGGTCATTAGTCGGAACACTACTGGAGCACCCTAGGAACGGGCCGGAAGCGCGCGTTGAAAACTTCACAAACCTTGGAGCCATCGGAAACCGCATTTGCTTTCATAAAAATGTGAACGGGATGTGGATGCTTGGCCAATGTATTAAGAATTGGTCTGAGGACGGCGTAACCTGGGCGGTACAAGATTTGGTCAAGGCCGCAGAGAAACTATCTCCGCCGCGGCGATTGCTGGAGATTGACCATCCAGATTTTCTGCTCGCTGGCCGAATAACTGAAAGAATCAAGAAGCACCTTCATAACAATGACCACTATGCGCTGAATACCGACCCAGAGAACGCTCCAGTGGTTGCCAATCTTATCTTTCACAGTATGGCGGCACGCTATGCACAGGTCTTACAACGAGTGGCGTTTCATAGCGGGAAAGACCTAAAGCGACTCTTCGTCGTGGGCGGAGCAAGCCAGAATGAGTTCCTCAATCGCTTGACGGAGGAGGTTACCGGGCTGAAGGTCTTCCGCGGTTCTGTTGAGAGTTCAACGGTGGGGAATTTCGCTACGCAAATGGCATCGCTCGAGAGTCCTGTTGATCCTGTCACAGGTGTTTCCGCGGAACAAGTCTCGCGATGGGCGCGCTTATTGGTGAATCGGACTTCTATGGGTCCTATAAATCCCTGAGTCTCCAACGCACCACCCCAGTCTGTAGTCACCACACGTAATTGTTGGCCCAATGTGGAGGAGCCGCGAGTAAATGTTACCCACGAGCATCAGCGTTTAGGGCCCGCGTGCCACTTGAGGCCTATTGGAATCATTTCCATGGACTCGGAAATGTTCAGGGCGGAACTCAAGGAAGCGGGCCAAAGACACAGGAGCAGTGCCGGTAGGCGGCTGCGTTAGTTTATCGAATATTGCGATCAGTAGTTTCGGAATTAAATGAAAAGCGTTTGGAAGGGTAGCAATGATGAAGACGACTCAATTCACACGACGCGAAATGCTAAAGACTGCCAGCGCGTCCCTTGCTCTTTTCGGAAGGCCGCAAATACAGCTTCCGCCCCATCCGTTCGAAGCGGAGCAGGAACGTTCCAAGATCATTTCGGATGGCACTAGAAAACAGATCGATGGTGAATTGGCAGTTCTTTCCGCCCGTAAGGACGCGGGCGGTGTGCAGATGCAGATGCAAACTGGCATCCTGCGTTTGGAGCCATGGGACGACGGTGTTATTCGAGTTCAGTATTGCCCAGGTGAGGTACTGCTTCCACCGTCTACCGACTCCGTATTGCCGGGGAAGCAAGAGGTGATGGCATGGAGCGCCGAACTAGAGGGCTTAGGGCCGATCGTCCTATCAACGCCGAGGCTCACAGCTCGGGTAGATCGCAGCTCCGGGACACTCTCCTTTGAAGATGAGTCGGGCAAGGTTCTGCTCCAAGAGCCGAGTGCTGGTGGAAAACGCATGGACCCTGTCCAAGTAAACGGGAAGCCCTTCTATCAGGCAGAGCAGACGTTTCTTAGCCCTGTCGACGAATCGCTCTATGGATTGGGAGGGCTGTGGCATGGCTTCTTGGATCACAAAGGAGACATGATTCAGCTTGTGCAGACAAATCCATGTGATGTCAGCCCCTTTCTACTGAGTAGCGAAGGATATGCGATGTTGTGGGACAACGCTTCGCGGGGCGAATTCCGTGCGTGTCGCGAACCGGTGCTGGTCCCATCCTCCGTGTTCGGGCTGCCTGATGGTTCCGGACCGGGTCTCGCCTGCAGTCTTCACGAGGAAGGTGGCGAAGGTCATCCGCTGAAGCATACGCAATCGCAGATCAACGTTTCTTGGGGTCCGACGAACCCCGCCATCGCGGGCAACATCGGCCAGCGATTCTATGCAACGTGGACTGGAAGGCTGAAGATCACGGTTGCAGGCGATTACCTTTTTTTGCTTCGGTCTGCTAATTTGGGAGCGCGCTTCGCCATTGATCGAAAGCTGGTCATAGAAAATTGGATTGCCCATGACGATAATTTTGATACAGGTCATGTCTCGTTGACCGTTGGCGAGCATGAAGTGGATGTAGAGTTTTACGGTAACCCGGAGCGAAACTCCGAACTGCAATTGAAGTGGGTCCCTCCGGGGCCGGCCACTGATCGTTATACATGGGCCGCGGAAGCCGCGCAGGGAATCGACTACTATGTTTTACGCGCTGAAACACCAGATGCAGCGATCGCCGACTACCGCCGAATCACGGGTACTGCACCGCTATTTCCTCTGTCATCGTACGGGCTCTGGCACTCGCAGGCGTCATGGGGGAAGCCGGGGCCAAACGGGACCCATATAGATACGATTCCCAATACTCAGGCCAACATGATCGCGGTGGCCGAAGAATACCGTCGCCGTGGAATTCCTCTGGACAATATCGTTCAGGATTTCAAGTACTGGACTAGGTGGGGTGCTCATGACTTCAAGTCCGATACCCACCCGGACCCAGTCGGCATGGTGCGGCGGCTTCATGCACTGAATCTGAAGTTAATCATTTCGATCTGGTGCATCTTCGATGTCGGCTCTCCGAATGAGGCGGAGATGCGGGACAAAAACTACCTGCTGTATCCGCTTAGCGGAGCTGACTGGGATGGAGGACCCAGTCCCGCACCCTCCTGGTATAACCCTTGGGAGAGGAGTGCACGCGCGACGTACTGGCGCCAGGTTCGAGCAGCTCTATTCAACCCCGAAGCAGTGCAAGCTGACGGATTTTGGATGGACAGCATTGAGGGCGGAGGCGACATATGGCGGGCGAACGAGTTTCCTCTGAAGGCCGCTCAGGCAGTCTTTGAAGGATGGCTAGAGGCTGAGCCGGACGGACGAGTAATTATCCTCGGACGCTCCATCTTTCCCGGTATACAACGCTACGGAGTGGCGCTGTGGTCAGGTGATATCGGCACAGATATGTGGACGTTGTCGCGACAAATTCCCAATGGATTGGGTGTATGCATGGCAGGCCTGCCCTATTGGACTACTGACATCGGAGGGTTTGGTGGCGGCTTTGCGGAGAATCCCGAGTTCTCTACGAATAACAATCCAAAAGATCCGCGTTACGTTGAAACCTACGTCCGATGGTTTCAGTTCGGGTGCTTCTGCCCTTTGTTTAGGGTTCACAGCGCCGGTTCTACCGATGCGCCTTGGTACTTTGGAACGGAGGCGGAAGGAATCGTTACGGATTTCATCAAGCTTCGCTACCGACTGATGCCTTACATCTATTCGGTGGCGTGGCGGGTAACGAACGAGGGCTATACGATGATGCGAGCTCTTCCTATGGATTTCATGCAGGATAAGGCCGTTCGCAAGATTACTGATCAGTTTATGTTCGGACCTAGCATGCTTATCAATCCCATCACCGAACTCAAGGCTATGCGGCGAAAGGTCTATTTGCCCGCGGGCAAATGGTACGATTTCTGGACGGGGGACAGCCAGATAGGCAGCCGTACCGTGATTGCGGAAGCGCCTCTCTCCAGAATACCCATCTTTATTCGAGCCGGCGCCATTCTCCCGATCGGGCCTTCTTTACAGTACACGGGCGAAAAGCCAAATGATCCCATTGAAATACGCGTGTACCCTGGTGCCGACGGAACTTTTACTTTTTATGAAGATGATGGCAGTACATACGACTATCAGCGCGGCCACTGTAGCTCTATTCGGCTGGACTGGCATGATGCTAGCGGGACATTGCGCATCGGACAACGTCAGGGGATATTCAAGGGTATGCTGGCAAGCCGGTCTTTTCATGTCGTGCGCGTTCGGCTTGGTCGTGGAATCGGGGCGGGTGCAAGTCCATCTCCCCAGCGAATTACTTACACGGGCTCGGAGGTCCGTATCAATGATTTGTAGAGCAGTAGAACGTAGGAGACGAGACCAGATCTACGGCGTCGTTCTTGCGGGAGCGCTGCTCTGTCTACCCTCCCCTTTCGTATGGCGGAACTTCTGAACTCGGAAACACCTCGAATCAAAAGCATTCAGTTTGGTTCTGAAATCTCCGCCGGGATGCTCAATGAGTTCCTTTGTGAAAATATCTTCCAATGACACCGGGTCCTCTAGTTGAGTGGCTTCTGTCGTGGTCAGAGTGATTGAGATTGGCGAATCAGCCGTATTGATGAGGATGATATATGTGTTGCCGTTAGAGTTCCTCAGCCATTTGGTCGGCTGCTCTGTGTCCATAAGATCCAATGGCACGCCTGGCTTGCCTGGTCCCAAGTCAGCAAGTGTCGCAACTAAATTCCATATTTCTGCCTTCACCCCGTCAGGCCGGTCTGCCCAGTTGACAAGGCCACCCAAAGCGAATGACATCGTTGCCCACGTCTTCGCTTTTGTGAAGCTGAACCCTTCATATTTTCTGTCGCCCGTCTCCAATGCGTACCCTGGCGACGCGCCTTCTCTGAGCGTGTCGGGCCCTCTTCCAACGAAGAAGTCAGGGTCTGTAATGAATAAATTGCCATTCATCCAGTACCTGTAGGCGACTCTCACATAGATATCTTTTGCGACACTCCAGTTTTCCGTGATGTCGGCCATGATCCTGGCGCCGTCACATATTCCGGAACACGGAGCGATGACTGTACTGCACCCCAGCAAGAATGCATCCGTTCCAATTGCCTGCCGGATCTGTTGCAAAAATTCTCGAATCACGCGCTCGGGAGCAAACTTTGAGTATGCATAGGGCCGGTCCGTGTAAGCGAGCGCCAGAAAATCAATCTTGAAAAATTTGTACCCTGACTGACGCAATTCATGGAAGCGCTGAATAACGTATCGGCTTACGTTCGGATCGCTCGGATCTACGCGGTAACGAATGACGTTATCGGGTACCTCCTCCTGCACGGTCATCTCGTAGGTATCTATGATGTCTTTGTTGGACCAGAATGGCGATATCCACACCCCGGGCTCCATCCCGGCACGGTTTACAACCGCGGCCCATCCGTTCTCGCCCTCCGGAAATTTCTTTCGATCAAACTCCCAGCTGCCGCGTTGCGGAAACCATCCATCGTCTAGCGTAAAGTATCGAAGCTTCCTCGGATATTCTTTGTTAAAAGTGTGCAGAGAACTCAATACCGGTGCCAGATCCTTCGAAGAGATTTCCCCTCGAAAGTAGTCCCAACTATTGAATCCAGAATTCATAACCGCCTCGGAAGAAGGTACGGTCGGCCTGTACATTCGACCGATTGCCTGCCACCCTTCCATGGCGCCAAATTCCGCACTCAACAGGATCGGATCGAAAGTAATGGTCTCGCCGGGATCGACGGGAAGAGATCTCCCCCGTAAGTTTACGAATGCAGTGAGCTCCTGGCCACGCTTGCTAATCATGGACGTCCATAATTGCGGGGGACGGTACGTAAACGTCCACGCAGAGCCGGATCTCTCTTTATCAGAATAGACCACGGCGTAGTAGTGACTTTCATGATCTCTTGCCCTGCCGACCTCGTATGTGGCGCTCTCCCACATGATGCGTAGATCTTCCGCGGCAGAGCCACGGAGGATTCCGTCACATTGGGTCACCAGAGGTTCAAAGGAATTTATGTGCACTTCAGACGACGTAGGATTTAGGGCTCGGAAAGACACCAGCACCCATTTGTCATTCACAATTGCGAATTCGGCGGTGACTTCTAGCAGATCGATGGTCTTATGGAATGTCGAGTTTTTCCTTTCAGAATTTAGCAAAATCGATTGGCCATTTAACCGGGATATAACATTTGTCAAACTGTGCGAGCGAGAAGAGACGCTCCAGTGCCCGCTGGCAGTTTGTACACTGAACTTTGTCGAAGGCTGTAAGGCGCCTTTATTGCGATCGGTTGCATCACGGGATTCTAAGTGCAGAATATTCAACGCATGTGATTCGGCAGTTGGACCAAGTGCAGCGGCAGCTCCGGTAGCGGCTGCCGCTTTGAGGAAGTCTCGGCGTTTCATGGGTCTCCAGAAGCTGCTTCGCGCTTACGTAAATGAATTATAACTTGGAAATAAGTTGTCTAATGAATCTTTGACGTGACTCGATGGGTGCCGTAGCAGGCGTCAATCTGTGGTTCGTAAAGCAGACGAAAGGCCGATCGCAAGTGGAATATTTGGTTCGATGGCTTGTCGCTTACGAGGGCATTGATTGGTATCGGGCTTCCAGACTTGACTTTACACCTATGAATTGCAGCACTTCTTCTGATCAGAAAAACTGATGTCTATCGGAAGTCGCCTCGATGTATGGAGCATGCTGCGCTTTCTGTCCACTGCATTCGCTTCCAATCTGATCATGAATACAATATATTGCGCCGATCCTTCAGTGCACGTCTTCAACGACCACATGTATGTCTATGCGTCACACGACCGCAGCGATGCATTGAGGTTCGACATGATCGATTACCACGTCTAGTCCAGCAATAATTTGCGGAATTGACAAGATCACGATATTGCTGAAGGCATGAAGCAATTCCTTGCAGGTAAAGGTAGCTAGCCTGCGCATCAATCGTCTGATTTCCGACGGCGGCTTGCCGCAAGATCAACGGCTAACGTGGACGACCAGAAATTCACATCAACCCCAAGACCAATTTGTGCCGCCAGTATCACTTGGTGCTGTCAGCCTTCTAAAAGCGGAGACCATTGCCAAAGATTAACGTCGGCCGTATGTTCTCTCGATAGCGTCACATGTGCATCCAAGAGAACTTACTGCGGAAATTAGAGCAATCGTTATCGCCTCGGAGCGGTTTGCTGCAATCGATTCTTCAACGGCGTTCTGAATTCTGATTGGGTTTCGCGAATACACTGCGGCTTAGGGGAGAATGCGAAGGTCTAGTCCAGCATCAACGAATTGATCATGTTCTCCTCGCACGCAATGAATTGCCAATACGTTATCTCCGTTCACATGGACGCTCTCCCGTGCTGCCGTTGAAAGGCCTCGATGCTCCCATGAGTCGCTGTCTCCCCCCTGTGCATAGGCCAGTACCCCATTGATATATATCTGTATATCGCCGTCGTGAAAGTCTTTTGCAACGAGATTGGTCAGCTGATCTGACGAGAGTGATCCGGGATTAAAGTGGCGGCGCATCCAGAGATCGTGAGTTGTCCAATACGAGCGATGGACGTCCTGAATGTTGCCAAAACCTCCCCTGCCTTCGTTCCATTCGAGGTCATCAAATTGGAGACTTGCCCAGTTTTCTGGAGGGTGAGTGCTCGTGAACTTCCATCGTTGACGTTTCTTTTCTGAGGTGGGTACGGCGACCCGGTAGCGGGGCATTAGGAGAGTCGAATAGTTCGCTTCATAGACCTTTTCGACAGGAACTTTGGGGTTTCGATCATATGTCAAAAGTCCGTTGATCTCCGTCATAACATCGGTCAACTGGGTATAGACTGTGGCGGAGAGCCCCTTTTCTACGTTAAGCTTGTTGGTCTTGTTGATATATTCCGCATACAGATAGAGCAGGTCGTTTCCTGTAGCTACATTGGTATATGTATCACCGCTGTTGTGCCACGCATGCCCCGGCACCTGATAGCCGATACCTCCATATTCACCATTGACTGATGCCTGATTCGGGGTCGGAGAGCGAATCCCGGGTTCGGGATATTGATGGAGATCGTTGAGGTCGCCGGATCCAGTGTAGTTACCACCGCTAGCTTCGTTCACAAGACGTGAAGCATCGAGCGTTTTGACAATGACTGCGAGCTGTGCTGTGTCGTGCTGCCCCTGGGCTTCATTGAATAGAGTCCAAGAGATAATGGATGGCGAGTTCCAATGCGTTTCCACCATGCGCTGCAATTCGGATTCGAACTCGGCTTTGTCGACGGGTGGAACTGCTTCCATGGGCCAAGGGTAGGAGTCGGCAGAAGGCATATCTTGCCAGACCAGCATTCCAAGTTTGTCTGTCCAATAATACCAACGGGCCGGTTCTACCTTGATGTGTTTCCGCACCATATTAAACCCCATGGCCTTCATGGCTTGGATATCGCTTTTCAGGGCGTCGTCGGTAGGCGCAGTGTAAATACCATCGGGCCAGAAGCCCTGATCTAAGATTCCCCTCTCAAAGACAAACTTGTTATTCAGCAGTATCCTATTGAAGTTGCCGATCTTGCCAATCTGGATCTTGCGCATTCCAAAGTAGCTGAAGACTCTGTCGGTTATTGCACCGCTTTCCTTGAGGGAAATCTCCAAATTGTAAAGAAATGGATCGTCGGGGGACCACAGTTTGAGGTCAGAGATAGGAATCTTCAGTTCGGTGTCGGCCTTCCCATCGAACTTCGTGACAACCCTTTCACCGTCTTTCACCTGGATACTAACTGTTGCTGGCTTAGCCAAATCTGTTGTCTCGACGGTCAAATGTAGCTCGCTACGGTCGATATCGGGCACTATTTTCAGATCATGAATCGAGTGACTTGCAACTGGTTCAAGCCATACGGTCTGCCATATTCCTGTTGTTGGGGTATACATGATTCCGCCAACATCGTCCGTCTGCTTACCGCGTGGCTGACCGCCTAACTCGGTAGGATCGTAGACGCGAACAATAATATCCTGTGGCCCGTTTTTGCGTAGGTACGGAGTGATGTTGTAATCAAAAGGATCGTATCCGCCCCGATGTATACCGAGACTCACGCCGTTGATATATACCTCAGACTCGTAGTCGACCGCACCGAAGTGCAGAATGATTTGACTGCCCGTCCAATCATTAGGCACTGTGAAAGTGCGGTGATACCACAGCCGGTCGAAGTGTAGCATCACACCGGACAACGCCGATTCCACGGGGTAGGGAACAATAATTTCACCGCCCAGCTTCTTTCCTAGTGGAACCGTATCCCCCTGTAGGCCACTTTGTAGCTCCCATATGCCATTCAGATTGAGCCAGTCTCGCCGCACCATCTGCGGCCGAGGATATTCCGGAAGCGGGTGCGCCGGAACTACATCCTTTGCCCACTTTGTCATTAGCGAGGCTTGCTGCGGGGTTTGTGCGGCGAGACAGGAGATCCTGAGGCAAATCGCCATGACACACAAAACAGCAAAGAAATCCTCGACGTACTTGATTTGTTTGGGTGGACGAAGCGCAGCGGCTGCTCCCGTAGTGGCTGCCGCTTTGAGGAAGTCTCGGCGTTTCATTGGTCTCCAGAAGCTGCTTTGCGTTTGTCCAAAAGTAGTATGAAATGGAAATAAGTTATCTAATGATTTATCGATTGCTAGTCGGGCCGTCGGGCATATGTCAATCTGTGGTTCGTAAGGCAGATGAAAAGGTCGTTCGATGAATGGAGAGTTGGTTCGATAGCTGTCGTTTATGAGGGGGATGTTCCTATCCGGGTTCCTAGAATCGACTTTAAACCTATGAATTGCAGGGCTTCGTGTGATTAGAAGGAATGGTATCGACCGGAATGTCGCCGCGATGTTTGGAAGCATGCTGTGCTTTCTGTCCAGTGCATTCGCTTCCAATCCGATCATCAATACGGCATATTCCGCAGATCCTTCAGCGCACGTCTTCAATGACCGCATGTACGTCTATGCGTCACATGACCGCAACGATGCACAGGAGTTCGACATGATTGATTATCACGTCTACTCCAGTAGCGACTTGCGGAACTGGCGAGATCACGGTATTGCATTCCGGCTTGCTGACAGCACCTGGGCAAAGTCCCATCTATGGGCTCCTGACTGTGCTTACAAGAATGGCAACTACTATCTGTACTATCCTGCCCAGGACGCCAGTGGTAGGCCTCTCATCGGTGTGGCCATAAGTCATTCACCTTCAGGACCGTTCGTCGATACGAAGGGCCCGATAGCACGGGTACACGGCATTGATCCTGCTCTGTTCGTTGACGACGACGGTACGCCGTATCTCATCTGGGCGGACGGTGGTGCAAAAATTGCTAGGCTGAAACCTTCCATGAAAGAGCTCGCCGAAAGTCCTCATATGATCGACGGTGCGACGGACTTTTTCGAGGGGCCGTGGATCTTTCACCGCAATGGTCATTACTATCTCACATATCCTGCGTTCAAGGCTGGCGGTGTCGGTCGTGGGGGACACGGCCAGAATTACGATTATGCAATCTCAGAACACCCCGAAGGGCCCTATGTCTATGAGGGACCATTTACACAGAGTGGCCCAGGCGGAGATAACATTCATGGCTCTCAGGTGGAGTGGAAAGGAAAGTGGTACTGCTTTTATCACGACTTCTCCACATCTGTTGGTCACGAAAATCAGGGCTATAAACGAGCGGTGAAAATGGATTTGATGGACTTCAGCCCCGATGGTCTGATCCGGCCACTTCAATGGACGACGTCCGGGCCCGTAATGCTCCATCCTATTGATGCTTATTCGCGAATTGAGGCTGAGACGATGAACCGGACGGACGTTCCGGAGGGAGATCACGCGATCACAACAAGCGGTGATAGCTCGGGTGTGGTGTATCTTGGACCAGCGCTGCCGGGCGCCTGGGTTGAATACTCAGGCGTGGACCTTCATAGCGGCGCGAACACCTTCTACATGCATCTTGCCTCCGCGACCGGAGGAGGAGTAGTGGACCTCTATTTGGATCGCATTGGCGGGCCGGTAGCTGCTTCTTGCACGGTGCGTTACACGGGAGGTTGGGATCGCTGGACTACCCAGAGTTGTGCGACTCACCTACCGGGAGGCGTGCACGATCTTTACCTTGTTTTCCGTGGTGAGGGGCAAAGTGGTCTCCTGAACCTTGACTGGTTTAGATTTTCCAACTGACGAGATCGCGATACGGTGCTCATTGCATCAGAGTGGTTGTATTAGACCATGCTCCATACAGATTCGCTTCACTCTTCAGAAGTTTTATTGGGAATTGTTTCCTTTATGGTTTCCATGTAAATTGAATTGCATATTCGAGGAGTCAAGCGTGGCCAAGATGAGATGTACATCTTTCAACATACTGCGGCTTTCCATTATTGCTGCCGCTAGCATTTGCGTTGGATTGTTTTTTTGCTTCCTCATTTCGGCAAGAGCATCGCAAGTGACAGTTAGCGTTGAATCGAAGACGGAACAACGCATCTCGGACATCCTGAAGCGCATGACTCTGCAGGAGAAAGTTCGTATGTGCTTTGGGGGCGAGCAGCCTGGAGTAGTTCAAATTACGGGAGTACCGCGTCTGGGGATACCTCCGATGATGGGCACAGACGGCCCGCGTGGCGTGGCATCGGCAGTCGGTGCGACAGCCTTTCCTGCGGGGATTGGATTGGCGTCCAGTTGGGACCCCGCACTTCTGCAGAGGGTTGGTGTCGCTGTGGGGCAGGAGACGCGCGCTGCCGGTAAATCCATCATTTTCTCTCCCGCTATTAACATTGAGCGCGACCCGCTTGGCGGCCGTTTTTTTGAGTACTACACGGAAGACCCGTTTCTGGATGCAAGCCTTGCTCCCGCTATCGTCAAGGGCATCCAAAGTCAAAAGGTTGCCGCTTGCGTCAAGCACTTCGCCTGCAATAACCGCGAATGGAACCGAGATTGGTACATGTCCAACGTAGACGAACGAACTCTGCGGGAGATCTATCTGCCTGGCTTCAAGGCGGCCGTCCAGCAGGGTGACGCGTGGGCAGTAATGACCGCTGCTAACGGTGTGAACGGCCATTTGGCAGCAACAAACAAATGGCTTCTCACTACGGTACTAAAGCAAGGATGGGGCTTTCAGGGGCTGGTGTTGACGGATTTCAATCAAGCGCGTTCTACACTGGAAGCAGCTCGGGCTGGCCTTGACGTAGGCATGCCCTGGGGAAGCTGGGACACCACTCCTTTTGGCAAACCCTTGATGGATGCGGTGCTCGCCGGGCAAGTCCCGGAATCCGTCGTGGACGATAAGGCGAGACGCGTCCTACGTGTAATGGCACATGTTGGACTGATCGACGGGTCCGCCGACAAGAACCCAGGATCTATCAATACGCCTGAACATCAAGCGGTTGCCTTAAACGCTGCGGAAGAAAGCCTGGTTCTGTTGAAGAACGACAGAGACGTTCTTCCAATCGACAAAGGCAGGACTAAGACCATCGTTGTGCTTGGGCCTAACGCCGACCGCCGATTCGCCAAACCAGGGTATGGCGGAAGTTCTGCAGTGAATTCCCCATCCGAAGTTACAGTCCTAGATGGCCTAAGAACGGAACTCGACGGTAAGGCGAAGGTGGACTATATCGACTTCGAAGAAGCTGGGCAATTTGAGGCGATCGGCCCCGAGTATTGGCAGCCCATTGATGGAAAACCCGGTATGAGGGCCGAATACTTCAACGATGGCGAAGCCAAGCCTGCCCTGGAGCGGATTGAGCCACAGATTAATTTCACCTGGGAGATGCGCTCGCCTGATCCCGCAAAGGTCCACTCCGACAACTTTCACGGTCAGTTTAACGGGAAGCTTGTCCCCAAGGTCAGCGGCTTCTACACATTCCGTCTGTCCGGCGAGGATACCAGCACTTTATCGATAGACCGCAATCCGATCATCGTAAATACCGGTATCGGGCAGTTGCAGACCGGAACAGCTATATTTCGCCTTGAAGCAGGTAAAGCGTACGACATACAGCTTGATTACCACGCCCTCAAAGGGGACGCTTCTCTTCACCTAGAATGGTCGCTTCCTCGCACGAAGGAACAAGAGGCTGAAGCATTTCGAGCAATCATACCGCGTCTACAGCAGGCGGACGCAGTGATCTTTGTAGGCGGGTGGGGAAGCGGTATGGATACCGAGGGTGCGGACAGAGAGAGTATGGATTTTCCTCCGGGCCAAGAACATCTGATCATGCAAGTTGCACCGTTGAATCCACGCACCGTTGTAGTTCTGCTGCACGGTTCGCCATTCAAAGTCGGAGGATGGATCGACGCGGTTCCGGCCGTCCTGGACGGGTTCTATCCCGGCGTGGAGGGTGGCACTGCGATTGCGAAAGCACTCTTCGGTGACACTGATCCATCAGGCAAACTAACCTTTACCTGGCCCAAGCGGCTAGAGGATTCGCCCTCCCACGCGATAGGAACTCAGGATCACGACAACGTAAATTACAACGAGGGTGTGTTCGTTGGATACCGCTATTTCGACACCAAAGGGATTGAGCCACAATTCCCCTTTGGTTATGGGCTGAGCTACGCAAAATTCCGTTATACCAATCTCCACAGCGCGACGAGAGCTGGAAGTGTTTCGATATCCGCTACGATTACGAACACATCGAGACGAAGTGGGACAGAGATTGTGGAGCTATACGTGAGCCCTCCACCCAGCCCTGTAGCTCGGCCCGTCCACGAGCTGAAGGGCTTTACCCGGACCTACTTGGAACCATCGCAGGCTTCAACAGTCCAACTAACTCTGGATCCCAATGCCTTCGCCTACTGGGATGAGGCGATACATGACTGGAATATAGTTCCTGGGAAGTACGACATCGGTTTGGGTGCCTCGTCCCGTGATATCCGCCTCAGATCCGAAGTAACAGTAACCCCCGCTCAAGCCATTGCGTGGAACAAGGTCATTGATCAGTCTCCCAATCGCGCTGCGTCGAATTCTGCGCATGTCCTCCATTAAAGGCGATAAGTGTTTCCCTCGCGCGATCCTCAGCGTTGCAATCAGCGGTAACGTTTAGACGATTGCACGGAACTAGGTTCCGAGGCGAATGTCTTGAGAACTTAGCCTTCAGGGATGCGAGTTTTGGCCTACAATCTCCCCGCTTGCTCCCAAGATCAAGTTTTGCTATGCGATACAGGCACGAGTCCCGCATCCCGGAGCCGGTCACGGCCGCCTAAAGACACCGCCGTCGTAAGAACGACTGTGAGGATCATGGGAACCAACAGCCATCACATTGGATTTTCCACAGATCGAGGCGCGCCAACTGAAGCGAATCGCCCCAACTGCGGGACCCAAGCTGATTGTGAAGTTTCGGTTTTGGTCACTGTCACGACCTTCGTTGGGTGGGCATTCTGAAAAGGAATAGTTTCTGTATGGCTTCAGGCAGTTCCGGAGCTCACGGAATCGGACACGATCTACACGCAAAAGGTAGTTGGGCCATCTGCCACAAATCCCTTATCGGAGAGTTGCTGTGGGCCTCTGGCGGCCGCTCCAATATGGAGTATTGTGCATTCCATTTAGGTATTTTGACACATCTGAAGATATGCCTTGACATTGTCACGGTCAAAAAAGTATAAACTCAGCGTTCTCAGTTGCAATACATACATTGTTCCGAAAGTATGAATGATTAGTCAAAACTCTCAGTCCAAATTGGAGGCATTATGACGTTAGCGGGTTTAGTGGACCTCTCGAGTAAGAAGAAGAAAAGTACGTTTGCCAGGTTTAGGGCTCGAGGGCTAAGTCGAGGACATAGACTTTTCGTCATCGTTGTGGCACTCGTCATGTCCTTTCATCTGTCTGGGCTCGCGAATGCCCAGGTCGCGGGTACAGGCACGATCGAGGGAACCGTTGCGGATACATCCGGTGCGGTTGTTCCGGGAGCGATGGTCACGGCTACCAGTTTGGCCACCGGACTCAAATCGTCGCAAGCGGCGTCTTCCTCGGGTTCTTATACACTCAGTGCGCTGCCCCCAGGCGATTACGACGTAGAGGTCCAGGCGAAAGGTTTTGAAACCTCGCGCCAGCATGTCACCCTGAACGCTTTCACTCAACTCGGAGTCAATGTCAACCTGAGGGCTGGAAGTTCGCAACAGATCGAGGTGACAGCGCAGGCTCCCGAGCTCGAGACGGAAAATGGCCAGGTATCGATCACCATTCCTAATTCCACCTATGAGGCCCTCCCGATACCGATGAATGGCGCGGCCAAGAGTGCCACTGGGTTCTTGAGCTTGGTGCCAGGAGTCACGAGCAACAACAATTTTGGAATTCCAGTTATTAACGGCGGGTTCATTGCATCGTCCTTGATCTACGTCAACGGAATGCCCTTGGCCTCTTCGGAATTGCAGGGGGGTGGGGAAAACCTCAACACGATCACCACTGAAGTCATCGACCAATTTCAGGTCATATCCAGCGGTGTGCCCGCCAACTATGACGGGCAGGGAATTGTCAACCTGTCTTACAAGTCTGGAACAAACAAATTTCACGGCACCTTATATGAAAATTTTAGAAATACAGCCCTTGATGCGCCAGGTTTCGGTAATACAAAGACACCCGTAGAACATCAGAATGAATTTGGAGTTATCGTGGGTGGTCCGATCCGGCACGATCGGGTCTTCTTCTTTGGTAGTTACGATAGATTTAAGATCACCCAGGGGTCGACTCCCGCCTTCGTGAGTATCCCGACTCTCGCGGAACGTAAAGGGGACTTTAGCGCATTTCCGGTTCAAATTTATGATCCATCTACGACGGTCATCGGTCCCGACGGAGTTCTGACCAGGCAACCGTTCTTGAACAATCAGGTGCCAGTCACTTCAAACGTCGCAGAAGTCTTGCAGTCCGAACTACCCCAGCCGACGAACGCGAATCTTCAAAACAATTATTTCAATACGTATGTAAACGGAAATCAACAAAACGTCTTTTTAGCGAAGATTGATGCGAGGCTTTGGAGCAAGGACCGAATCACAGGTGTGTTCCAAACCGGCAGACAGAGTCAATTGGCTGCAGCGTCTGTCCTTCCCGTGCCTTATTCCAGCGCGCGCACCGGCAATTCGACGTGGTATCTGGGTCAGGTCAACGAGACCCACACATTCACCCCGAACCTGCTGAATCTCTTCGGTGCTAATCTCGTCAGAAATGAATCTAATTATATAAACCCGAGTGTCGGCGGAGATTGGCCCAGCAAGGCGGGATTAACGGGTTTCCCGGTCGGTCAACTTGCGGTTATGTTTCCTCAGATTGGGTTTGGAGGAGTTGATTCTCCCTCAGCCTGGGATCAAGGCAACACCGGATTCAACGAAATTCCAACGTCAGAGACATTTCAGGATAATGTCGAATGGGTTCATGGCAAGCACAGCTTTACCTTCGGCGTTCAGGTTACATTGGAGCAAGAAGCCCTCAATATACCGGACCAATATAACGGAGGATTCTCTTTCAGTAATAGCGAAACAGCTGCGCTCGATGCGACGGGAACTCCGGAACCAAATACCGGTAGTGGGTACGCCAGTTACCTCATGGGTCTAGTTGATAGCTTGAGTTTCAACGATTATGCCGTGGCAGAAACCGGGGGCCGCTGGAGAAACTATGCTACATATGTGCAAGATGACTGGAAAGTAACCCCGAAACTGGTCGTCAACCTTGGGCTCCGCTACTCGATTCCAAAGCCGTTTGTTGAAGTGCACAATCGCACCTCTTGGCTCAATCCCAATATCGCTAATCCAGCGGCTGATGGCGCTCCGGGTGTGTTGCAGTTCGCCGGATCTGGGACCGATAGTTGCAACTGCCGGACCAATGTCAAGACGCATTATCTGACGTTTGGACCGCGCATCGGTTTCGCCTATAGCGCGGCCCCGAAGACCGTTATTCGTTCTGCCTTTTCCATCGTTCACTATAACGGCGGAGCCCTGGGTGGAAACGGGGAGCAGCAAGGAATCGGAAACCAGGGATACTCGACGGCTCCGGATTTCACAAGCCTCAATAGCGGGGTTAGTCCCGCATTCAACTGGGATAACGGCATTCCTCCGTATCAGCAGCCACCGTTTTTTAGTCCAACGCTCGCTACTGGCTTCACCACCACGGTCCCCCAGGGCGGTGGCATTTCGTATGATCGGCCCGCTACTGCCGGACGTTCTCCATACACTGAGGAGTGGAATTTTACGGTTGAACAAGAGTTCCCCTTCTCTCTCATCATGAACCTGACATACGCCGGCACCGCAAGCCACTTCAATGGTGTGAACGGAGGGGTAGGGATCTACTCCAATCAGATTGACCCCAAGTATGAAGCGCTCGGGCCATTATTGAATCAACAGGCAACTCCGACGACGATTGCAGAGGCGCAAGCGCAATTTCCCGAGATTAAGTTGCCTTTTGGCAACTTCTCGGGACAGATCGGACAGATGCTTCGGCCCTTTGCTCAGTACACCAGTACCGGTGGCACCTTCCAGGGTCCAGATCCTTGGGCGGACTTCGGTACATCAAGTTACAACGCACTTCAGGCGACTCTTGCTCGAAACATGAAGAATGGGCTTTACCTCCTTATCTCCTATACATGGAGCAAGACTATGGACGAAGGCGGCAGTACAGTCAACTTCGCCTCCCCCTCCACGCCGCGAACGGCCTACAATCTACGCCAGGAACGGGCTGTCTCTACGATCGATGTACCACAAGCTATCTCCTTGGCCGAGGTGTACAGCTTACCCTTTGGTAAAGGAACCAAATTTGCGTCCTCAAGCGCAATTGTCAACGCAATCGTTGGAAACTGGCAAATATCGGCAAATGAGACCTATACTTCCGGCACTCCGATGAACACCCTCTCAGGAAACTGCTTAGTTCCTTTCACCGGTGGTTGCTATCCTGACTACAACCCCTCATTCCAAGGCAATCCCCGCATCAATGGCAAGATTGGTAGTCATCTGGATCTCAGTACCCCGTACCTCAACGTCGCGGCGTTCGTAAACGCACCAAACTATACCTTCGGAAATGTTCCGCGTACGTTACCTTATGCCTCATTTCGGAATGAAGGATATAAAAATGAGAATCTGTCTCTATCAAAGACAATTCCTATTACATCGACAGTCAGTTTCCAATTCAAGGCGGATGCATTCAATCTGTTCAACCGGGTCCAATTGGGCGGGATGAATACGAGCATAACCAGTAGCGCCTTTGGAACCGTCAACGGACAGTCGAATGCGCCACGTCAACTACAACTCGAGGGGTACATTAGATTCTAGCTATAAGTATCGAGGAGCTGGTTAGATTGTCGACCAGCTCCCCCCCAAAACTTCAATGGCGTCTGGTTCGAACTATGCGAGCTATATGGCGCCAGTGCTAATTCTGTAGCTATCTCAAAGTCGATGTCGATGTCGAGAGAGAAAACGAGTCTGAATTCGCTCTGCAGTGACGCTCTGTCTCATTGACACCCAAGACGTATAA
The DNA here is from genome assembly GCF_009765785.1 of Granulicella sp. L46. Classification (GTDB taxonomy): domain Bacteria; phylum Acidobacteriota; class Terriglobia; order Terriglobales; family Acidobacteriaceae; genus Granulicella. The sequence goes on along the minus strand of NZ_LMUT01000012.1, from coordinate 1,231,350 downwards.
CAGCACTATCGGGCCCACGGGGCGATGATAATTCCACTAAGAAACATAAATTGCGATCGAAGATCCGCTGTGCTCCGTGGAATAGAAACTATGCCCTCCACGCTGTAGGAGATCTATGAAGCCTTTACGTGTCTCCACGCAATGTTGGGGACGCCTGCTTTTTGCGATTGCGATCTTCGGAATCAAACCGGGATTCGCTCCAGCTCAGGTAAAGCTCGTGGTCTCGCCCGGCACCATCGGAGGTGGGTCGACCTCTCAAGTGTCGGAGGACACAACCGAGATTGATGCCAATGCCAACATTCTGATGGCCCCCATCGCAATGCAGGGACAAATCAATCCGCGAACTGATCGCGTACTATCTTTTTCCTATTTTTCCGCTCATTCTACCGATCACGTCCGGCTCGAATACAAGACAGCGGATGGAAAGATACGTACAGCACTCCTTTTGCCGGGACTCAGTCACAGCGAAGGGTTCACGGACTATGCGGAGGATCTATCCGATCTGGACGCTTGGAGTTCGGCGCGGAGTATTACTGCCCTCGGATTCGAGACCGTCGCCGGGAATGTCATCCGTATTCGAAATGTTGAAATTCGTCCAAGCACGGAAGCGGAACTTCGGGCGGCGAAGGAACGAGTCGAACTCGCGCATCGCGACGAGCAGCTCCGAACTGACCTAGACCTCTATCTCACCAAAACCTTCCCTGACAAGGTCGAAGACGTCTATTGCACAGCGAATACGCTGCATATCAGTGGAGAGCTCGCCGACGATCGCGATGTGTACCTCGCCGAGGTGCCAATGTACGAAAATCTGACGCAGCTAAAGAGTTTCGATTACACAACACCGTTGCATGCGGTGAACAACCATTTCGACATCTCTCTGACGCGCGTGCGCACCCTTCCGGATCATACCTATGACCGCATTCTTTCGAAGTGGGTAGTGATTCGGAGGCAGGGTGACACAATCACTTTGCTCTCGCATGCGCATTTCGCTGATGAGGTTGCATCGAAGTGGAGCTTCCCGGACGAAGTCCCCCGCTCCAAGAAGGGCCTGGGTGGTTTTACTGCGTCTGGACCACTTGACGACATCGAGAAGCTCGGAATAACGAGTGTTACGGTAAATCTATTCTTGGATTTCCTGCGCCCTGGTCCAGGGGCTGATCGTACGGAGTTTAGTTATGGCGGGCGTGTGTACTACGCCGATTCTGCGTCCATCGCGAACTACGATCGTACGCTCGAATACGCTGCCACACATAAGTTGATTGTTTCGGCGATTCTACTTGTGCCCAAGCATTCAGCTGCAGCCAACGGAACGCCCGCTGCACAACTCGCCTTTCCTTATGCCGATCCGGCAGGTATTTATGCGATGCCCAACGTGGGGTCCGCGGAGGGTCTACAGGTTTATGCCGCGATGTTGAACTTTCTCGCAGAGCGCTACAGCCGGCCGGACGAAAAGTTTGGACGTATCCATCACTGGATTGTCCACAACGAAGTGGACGCCGGTTGGGTATGGACCAACGCTGGAAATAAGTCGGAACTGACTTTTATGGATATGTACATCAAATCCATGCGAACCGTATTTCTGATCGCACGCCAATATAATCCGCACGCGCGCGTCTATATTTCACTTACACACTATTGGAATCAGACGGAGGACAAGCACTTCTATTTGCCACATCGAATGTTGGATGAGCTCGTAGATTTTTCCCACGCAGAGGGCGACTTCGATTGGTCGATCGCCTATCATCCCTATCCAGAATCATTATTCAAGCCGCGTACATGGGAAGATACGCGCGCTACCTTCGACATGAACACTCCCTTGATTACGTTCAAAAATATTGAAGTACTGGACGCCTGGACCATGCAGCCGCGGACTTTCTACCGAGGCCAGAAGCCGCGTTCAATCTTTTTGAGTGAGCAGGGGTTTAACTCAGAGGACTACAGCCAGAAGTCTTTGACGGACCAGGCCGCGGGCTTGGCGTACGCATGGAAGAAAATCGAGACGATGGATTCGATCGAGGCGATGCAATACCACAACTGGATAGATAACCGTGGCGAGGGTGGCCTGCGCATCGGACTGCGCAAGTTTCGGGACGAATCTGAGGATCCATTGGGCAAGAAGCCGATCTGGTATCTCTATCAGGGAGTTGGAACGCCTCAAGAGGACGCGGCCTGTGAGCCCTACCTCAAAGTTATCAATGTCCCGGACTGGGATGCGGTTCGCTTCAAGGGACAGATCGTCGGCGCTCCGCCTGAAAGTACACTTCGAAATATGAAGAGCGATCAATGGGCTGCAACCGACGCATTGGGCCGCGAGCTTCCCAGCAACGGCGAAACAGGAGGCCCTCGACCAGGACGTTTCGTAGGAATCTTCTATTTTTTGACTGCCGATCAGTCCGGTGTGCGCGGGCCCCGCGACGTCACCAAAAGTTTGCAGGAGGGGCAAGACACCTCGAAATGGACGAACGGAACCTACTATTGGGGCGAGCCGGAAGCTGGCTATTATCTCGCGACAGACGAGTGGGTGATCCGGCGGAATGCCCAATTGCTCGCAGATGCTGGCGTCGACGTAATCATCTTCGATGCAACGAACGATGTTACCTATCCCAAGACATACATGAAGATCCTTGGGGTCTACGAACGCATGCGAGCCGAGGGTGAGAAGACGCCTCAAATCGCGTTCCTTGCCAGCCAGCGCTCCGTTCGCGAGCTTTGGACAGACTTCTACTCAAAGGGTTTGTATCGGAACCTCTGGTTTAATTGGAAGGGTAAGCCTCTACTGTTGACCGGTCAACAACGTGGCATGGTACCTGTATCCCAGATGTCCGCAGAGTTTAGGAATTTCTTTACGCTTCGGGAGAGCTGGGCATGGGACTCTCTGCCCTGGTATCGCGATGGGCATGACCAGTGGCCATGGATCGCCCACACACCGCAGGCATATGGATGGCACGAAGGTCCGGATCGGCCAGAGGAGATGCCCGTAGCCGTCGCCGAGCATCCGCTTTCCGCCATTGGACGTAGCTTTCATAACGGCACCGAGCCTCCACTCGATAGCCACGATTTAACAGCTTCTACAAATCAAGGTCTTTACTTCCAGGAGCAGTGGGACCATGCGATTGCGGTGGATCCGGAGTTTGTCTTCGTAACAGGGTGGAACGAGTGGACCGCCGGCAGTATGACGATGGGCATCGATGTGGACAAGAGTCTTGCGGCCTGGGACTTTTACCCCGGCGCTAAGCTGGGCAGGGCCGGTCATCCGATCCTTCCAGGCGATGTTTACTTCATCGACCAATACAATCAGGAGTTCAGTCGCGATATTGAGCCGATGAAGGGCGGCCACTCCGATGATTACTATTACCAACTCGTCGCGAATATTCGACGGTATAAGGGAATTCATCATCCGGAACCGGCTAGCGTCGCGCAGACGATTGACTTGAACAATGGTTTCGAGCAGTGGGATACGGTGACGCCTGAATTTGAGGACCACGGATTTGATACCTTGCCAAGGGCCAGTGAAGGGAACTACGCGGCGGGGCCCTACAAGGACAACAGCGGGCGCAATGACTTTCTTTCGATGAAGGTCGCTCGTGATCAGCGGTTCGTTTACTTTTACGCAAAAACTCATGAGCCAATCACGAACTCTAGGGGCTCACATTGGATGCTGCTGTTTATAAATACACACCAAGCCGGCGTCGGAAATTGGCAGGGCTATGACCTGGTTGTGAATGCCAAGGTGATTAACCACGGAAAGACGACGGTCATGCAGGTTTCGGGGCACGATCTTTCGGTGCCGGTAACGGTGCCTATGCGAGTGGATGGCAACCAACTCATGATCGCCATTCCGCGGGCAGTGCTTAAGCAGCCCGCTGGTCGTATCTCTCTCGACTTCCATTGGGCCGACAATATCGCTCAATATGGCGATATCACAGAATTCCTGATGCATGGCGATAATGCTCCTGATCGCCGAGCACGATATCGGTACGAAGTGACGGATGAACCAAACTTCAGGTGACAGACGCCGAGCTTCAACGGGAGCAGCTAAATCACTGTCGCTTATGATGCGACCTGCCTTGGGAGGGGGACAGTATGATCCGATTTTTCGCAATGACCGCATTGAGCCTGTTTGTCGGCGCGGCACCGCAGGCTCTCAAGCCAGTCTCTCAGCCGCCCGCTCCATACGATATTGTGCTTTCGGCAGCTCGCGACGCTAATGCGCCGAGTGGCATTCCCGTGCGGAAGTTATTTGACGATGTCGTACGTGATCCGAACATAACGCAGGGCCCTGACGGGATGTTCTATATGGTGGCTACCACCAACCCAGCACTTGGTTACACGCATCTCTTTCCCGACTTGCAGAGACAGGATGCGGCTATGTGGCGCATCACGGACGGCATCCGAATGTGGCGCTCGGCGGACCTTGTCCATTGGAGCGCGCTCGGTCTTGTGTGGTCTTTGGATAAGGACGCAACCTGGGCGCACTGGTATAGCGGGGCCAATCCAGGCGTAACTGTGTGGGCACCTGAGATTCACTATCTGAAGGGTACGTGGTGGATTCCGTACTGTGCAACGCCGGAAGGCCACTTGAATGACCTGCTACCTAAGGGCCTGGGCCTGCTCAAGAGCATCTCCGGAAATCCAGAAGGTCCTTACCGGGACGTCAAGACGGATGCACCTCTAGGCTTGGGTCTTGACGCCACGCTCTTTCAAGACGATGACGGCGTTGTCTATTACCTCTACGCGGGATACAACATCGCCAGGATGAAGGATGACATGAGCGGCTTTGCTGAGATTCCTCGCGAAGTAGACGTGCAGCCGAAAAAGGAATGGGGCGAAGGCGTCTTCTTGTTAAAGGTCGGCGACAAATACATTCTCACCAATTCAGGTATTTCCGTCTCGTTAGCCGGCGAGCAGGCTGTGACTACTTACGATTCCTACGCGGTCACGTCTTCCAAGTCGATTTATGGGCCGTATACAGGGCGGTATCGCGCTTTACCGCATGCCGGTCACAACAACTACTTCAAGGATCAGACCGGCCAGTGGTGGTCGAGCTATTTCGGTTCCGGAGACTATTACGCACCATGGATAGGGCGCCCTGGGATAATCCCAGTAGATATTACCCGGTCCGGAAAAATATCAGCCCAGAGAACGACAGCATTGGCTGACTGGCACTATACCTTCCAGAGTCCTGCGCATGATTGGAGCGCTAGACGATTCGATGACCAAACTTGGCAGGTGGGGCCGGCAGGTTTTGGAGAACGGGCAATCATGAACGCAGGCCCGGTCTCCCACGTGAACACGGACTGGACCTCCGGTGACATATGGCTCCGCCGTAAGTTTTATTTGAAAACACCTCTGCCTCATAGCGCAGCACTCTACCTAAGGTATAGCGGCGATATCGAGGTTTTCGTGAATGGCAAGCTCGCTGCAAAGCTTACAGGTCGAGCTGCCGATTATATCGTTCAATCAATCGACACTTCACTACTCGATTCAGGACCGAACACTCTCGCTGTTCACGAAGCGTCGCCGACTCCTTTGCCGACACCGGTATACGCCAATCCAGAGGAGAAAGCCCGCTTTTATAGAGAGGAATTCTCCGCTCATCGCTATTTGGATGTCGGACTGGTAGAGAAGCGGCAGCCATGATGATGGTAGACGCGCCAGCCATAAGACAGACGTACCCGATCTGGCTCAGGACACATTGACAGCCCCAAAACCTTCTTTTAGGCTCTATTTCAATATGAAAGATGTTTCAATCGATACGTCACCACGTGCGAGCGGTGCTGATCGGGACGAGTCAATAACATGGTTCCTTACAACATGACGAAGTACGTCCGGGACCATAGTCGGTTCGCCCGACACCCTACTATCGCCTTCGTCTTTATTCTGAGCGGGGTGACACCCGGTTTCGTCAGGGCGGCCGCACCCAACACATTCGACATACACACAACTCATCTGCTCTGTGATTATTTGCCTGAGCCGTTAGGATTAGATGATCTCCATCCCCGGCTATCTTGGCAGATGGAGTCGGCACGGCCGGGTGCAAAACAAACCGCCTATCAGATTATGGTCGCCAGCACTCCCGAATTGCTGCGGCAAAATCATCCTGATATGTGGGACAGCGGTCGTGTCACCTCGAGTATCTCTGTTGATCTGCCCTATGCGGGTGTTCCGCTATTGCCCCGCACTCGCTATTTTTGGCAGGTGAGAGTATGGGACGAGAACGGCAAACGAGTTGCGCCAAGCCAACCCAGTTGGTGGGAGACTGGGCTACTTCAACCCTCAAATTGGAAGGCTCAGTGGATCTCGAGCGACACAGCGGAGGCCCGAGATGACCGAGAGTCCGCTCCCAAATGGATATGGACCGCGGACCCCGGTATAGAAACGAATTCGAAGCCCTCGAAACATCGGTTCCGCCTGGAATTCGATCTGCCTCAGCGTCCCGTTGAGGCCACACTTCTGATCACCGCCAAGGATAATGTCTCTGCAGCCATTAATGCCAGGCAGGTTATCGAGGCGCCCCCCCCTCCATCGTGGGGTCCGGACTATCCATGGGGAACGTTTCAAAAGGTGAACGTCACGTCCGATCTGCGCGAAGGAAAGAACGTTGTCACCGCAGAAGCGGATCTATTCAGCCCGAGCCCCGCAGGGCTGATCGCTCTGTTGCGCCTGAGGATGCCGGACGGCCAAGTTGTGCGGTATGTCAGCGATTCATCGTGGAAATCCGAAGAGTCGGCAGAAGGGAACTGGCAGGCAATTGATTACAGCGACTCGAACTGGAAATCCGCCACAGTAGTAGGGAAGGTCGGCGATGATCCCTTCGGAACGCCTTGGGGTCCGGAACCAGCAAACCTTTTTCGCCGCAGTGTCCGGATAGATAAAGTCGTGAAATCAGCACGTTTGTATGTCACTTCCCTGGGCTCCTATCAAATGCGGATCAATGGAAACCGCGTTGGTAAACACATACTCGCACCGGGTTGGACAGACTACAAGTCAGTAGTCTATTACCAAACTTATGATGTAACTTCTATGCTTCACTTTGGGGAAAACGTAATCGGCGCTCTCCTGGCAGACGGCTGGTATGGCAGCGGACTTGTCTCCTTTCAGCAGCGGTACAACTTCGGGTCTCCACCTCTCCGCTTCCTGGCGCAAATCGAAATTAGCTTCATGGACGGGACGCACCAGACGCTCGTCAGCGATTCGAGCTGGCGGACGGCTCCATCCGCAATCCTATCGTCCGAAATCTATAACGGTGAAAATTTCGACGCTCGGGACGAGCAGCTCGGCTGGGACAAGCCCGGATTCCATCCTGTCAGTACCTGGCGCGAGGCGATAGTCAGCGATGCTCCGCGCGCTCGCATTGCTGCGCAGAACTTCCAGCCTATTGAGATCGAAGAGCAGCTTTACGCGAAGGCCATCACCAATCCGTCTCCCGGCGTCTACATCTTTGATATGGGCCAGAATATGGTTGGCACAGAACGTCTTCGCGTTCATGGCGCGAAAGGGACTCGCGTTCGCATGCGGTTCGGTGAGGTCTTGCAACCGGATGGTCTTCTTTATCGGGAGAACATGCGGACTGCTGCGGAGGAAGATACCTACACCCTGCGCGGCGGAGGAGAAGAGATCTTCGTCCCGCACTTCACCTACCATGGCTATCGCTATGTTGAAGTGACCGGCTATCCCGGCAAGCCCTCGCAGAACACGGTCTCAGGCTTGGTGTTCCACACCGACGCTCCGTTCACCATCGAGTTCGATTCCGGCAGCTCTATGGTCAACAAGCTTTGGAACAACATTCTATGGGGACAGCGGGGTAACTTCATGAGCATCCCAACCGACTGTCCGCAACGCGACGAGCGGCTGGGCTGGATGGGGGATGCCCAGGTCTTCTGGAGAACGGCCTCTTACGATATGAACCTTGCCGCATTCTCCGAGAAGTTTGCCTATGATATGCGCATCGCCCAATCGCCCTCCGGAAACTATTCCGACATCACACCGCGCGTAGGCGTCGTAGTCGGTGACGGTTCGCCTGGCTGGGCCGATGCCGGTGTCATCATCCCGTATGTCGCCTCGCACCAGTTCGGAGATACACGCATCATTGAGCAGTCCTGGGATTCTATGGATCGATATCTCAATGCTCTCCTCAAACAGAACCCGGATTTCATTAATCATCGTGTCGCGTACGGTGACTGGCTCGCGATTGGGAGCAAAACACCTCAGGATCTTATTGGCACGGCCTACTGGGCTTTTGATGTTCAACTTATGGCGCGCATGGCGAGAGTGCTCAATCGTCCCAACGATGCTGCCCGTTATGACAAACTCTTCGAGTCCATAAAGGCCGCATTCCAACAGCAATTCGTCCATGCCGACGGTTCCGTTGGAAGCGATAGCCAGACCAGCTTTGTCCTTGCACTCTACATGGATCTTGTTCCAAAAGACCTGCAACAGGCGGCCGCCGCGAAACTCGTTGCTGATATTCATACGCACGGGCATCTCACCACCGGCTTCCTCGGGACGCCCTACATCATGAATGTACTCAGCAACACAGGCCACAGCGATATCGCCTATAAGCTCTTGCTAACTAACACCTTTCCCTCTTGGGGCTATATGGTCGATCACGGTGCCACGACCATGTGGGAGCGCTGGAACGGCAACCAGATGCTCGACGATCCGGGCATGAACTCCTTCAATCACTACGCCTACGGATCAGTCGCAGAATGGCTTTACCGTTACGTGGCCGGCATCGATCTGGGCCCAGAAGACAAAGCCTTCCATCACTTCTATCTCCACCCGCAGTTCGATGCAACCCTTGGTCACGCCAGAGCCACCTACGAATCGATGTATGGAACTATCGTGTCGAAGTGGAGCTTTGCAAATGGCGAAATCGAGTGGACGGCTACAATTCCGGCCAACACAACCGCAACCATTACCATTCCAGTGCCGTCGGGTATTCGCCTTTTGCTCAATGGAAGCACTATCGACCGCGCAACGGAACTTGCCTTGACCTCGGCGGACAAGGACACGCAGGTATTTGAAGCTGGGCCGGGAACCTACCGCTTTACGATTCCGGCCGGTTCCTCGGAAGTCAGCACGGGGCGCCCGCACTAGGAGGAACGTTGGAAAGAATTTGCTTCATCCTTAAGCTCCGTCCAGAACGCGTCGAAGAGTATGTCGAGCGACATCGCGATGTTTGGCCGGAGATGCAGAATGCGCTGCGTGACACCGGCTGGGGGAATTATTCACTCTTTCTTGCGCCAGGTGGCCTTGTCGTCGGCTATTTAGAAACAGTCGATTTCGATAAAGCACTCCAAAAAATGAAGGCCCTCGAGGTCAATGAGCGGTGGCAAGCCGAGATGGTTCCTTTCTTCGAATCTTCTGGTGAGAATGCCGACGACGTCATGCGCCCCCTCCAAGAGATTTTCCATCTAGATTGAAGGTCTTTTCTAACAACACCATAAACAATTGTTTTGTAGTCATTCTGAGCTGACGAAGCCTCATTCTGCCGACAGAGAAGTGGCAGCAGATCCATCTCCACCCGAACTTGCTGAATACAAGACTAGTGAAAGTCGAAGTCATTTAGCTGGTCCGTTGGCGGCCTAAGCAACTGAGCGGCTTCGGGAGACTGACGGGCTAGCTTTAGGAAGTGAGCCGAGCATTCTGGTTCGGAAATAGCTTACTTCAATCGAGCGGAAAAGCGTTCTACAGATTTCCAGCCCCCGACCATCACGTACCACGTGAAACTGTTTGCGGTAACTCCGTCCAGCGCCGCTTGAGAACTCAGATGAAAGCTTCGATTTCTCCACATAAAGTCACTATTGAATCCTCCACTTACGTTTGCCTCGGGAAAGTTGCTTGTGGGCATCGCAACTGCAAGGCCCTCTTTGCGCAGGTCATCGAGATACCACCCGCCTGCCATATACGAGGTCTGTGTTTGCGAACATGGGCAATTGGAGGGGCTTACAGCTCGTACGGTAAACTGCCACGGAGTGTACGCAGCAAAATCAAAGGTAAAGGAGCCGATTTTCTCGTCAGCAATATGTACCAGGCGCTGATTCAGTTTCAAATAATATTTGGGTGCGCCCGTGGGATTTGCTACCCATTCGGCGCGCGTCTCCAGCATGTAAGGAGATGAATAACTGAGCGGAACCATATCGTTCACGCGGCCGCCCCAGACAGCTATCAGCGCCTTTGAATAAAAGCCATTGTTGTGATTGAAATCGAGCAGGGTAGTGAATATATCTACTGATGCGTCACCCTTGCATGCAATTCCTGTCACCGTCGAGTTGGCACTTCCATCGCCTGCCTGTGTAGGGTTGTAATCGCCATCCCAAGCACCGTTCTCCATGCGGTTGTGGAAAGCCATCTGCAGCAGGCCACCTCCGTTGTACCCCCATATATGCTCTATGCCACGGTACCGGAGAGAGACGAGCGCACCCCCCTGTGTGGTATCGAAGAGCGCCGTCTGTTCGTCGGCGGGATCACGCAAGATCACGGCATGATCGGTCTGGTTAGGCTGTGGCTTGAAGTCGGTCGTTTGACAGGAGATTGTTATGGGCCTCTTCTGTACTGGAAATGCAGGAAGTTCTGCCTCGACCGGGGCGATGGTCTTGTCTGCCGGGGTTTGCTGTTGTGCGAACTTCTTCGTCTGCTGCCATGGTCCAACGCATACATACCAGGAGAACCGGTGTGCGCTAACCCGATCTAATGAGTGTTCAAGCACGGCAGCAAAGGTCCTTCGTGGAGCGGCCCAAACCGCGTTATACAGAAGAACTACGTACTCCGCATTCGGGCGCAGATAAGCCCGACTCGTGTGCCAGCCTGCTGTAGGAACAACGAGTCCGACACCATTCGTATGTTCCACGTCCGTGTAACGACCGATCGCCATCGCATTGGTGGCAGCGCCGGAACATGGCGCCTGTTCTGTGCAGTCTTCGGGAAAGCTGGTTGCGTGTTCAAAATTCCACGGTGCCGCTACGTTCAGATACCACTCCAGCGGGCCCGATGCTACGTCAGAGGCATTCACGACGTCCTGCGCGAGCTTGAGATAGAACTTCGGTCCTTGTCCAGGATTTGGTATCCAACTAGCCCTTGTTTCGATCGAGTACGGCGTCGAGTAGCCGGCCGGAAAGTTAGAACTGATCTCTCCATTCTGAACTCCTAACAATGGCCTCCCTTGGAAAGAGTTGTCAGAACCCCGGTCCTGCAATACCGCAAAGGCACGCATAGAATGTGGACCGTCACAAGATACCCCTGTTGTAACTGCAGGTATACCCATGCTGGACCCGCCTTGATCAGGGCTGTATGCTGCCCAGTACTTGCTCGTGTGCCTTAGCTCAGGGTCTGAGTTTCGCCTAGACGAGAAGAGCGACACACTCGCTCCAGCCGTTTGGCCAAAGAGCATTTCATGACCGAGGTAACGCAAGGAAATTAGACTAGCCCCATGAGTGAGATCGAAGCGGGCCTCCTGCTCGCCGGAGGGATCGCGCAGCACAACTACCTGAACCTGGCCGAGTGTCTGCGGAAATTGCCATGCGACGACCGCTTTCACAGGGAAGTCTTCAACAAGGCACGTTACGTTCGGGATCGATTGCGCGGCAATTGGTAGCGTGAGAATAGCTGACGCACATGCTGCTAACATTTTCATTGGAGCGCTCCTGAATGTGCATAATATGGTCGCCGCGCAGCGATAGTCTGTTAGCGTCTTGCGAGCTGGCAGCTTCACGAGCCCTACTTCTGTTGGGTGCGCGCAAGGTTGACCACAATTGTCGACTCAACTGGAAGTCTTCGAGGAGAAAGGGCTGCCGAACGTTCGGGGTCTAAAGAGAAGTAGGTGTGTACCCCGTCCGCAGTCAGCTTTATCTCATGTTTTCCTGGAAGCATATGGGCGGTGCTGAGCTCGTATGACGTTCCTTGAATGGACTGGCTGACGCCCTTGCCATCGACAGACAAAGAGTATCCCGTTGGCGCGACACCAAGATAAGCCCAGTGGAGCGGAATTAAGCTTGTGCCGGCGGGCAGAGGCTTGGTGGGCCCGGAGAGTGCGAGTACTGTGATGTCCGAAGTCTCTCCGCGGTAGAGCGAAATGATGGCACGGGTCAAATTGAAGTAGTAGTACCCCCATCCACCGCAATCTCGATATCCGCAGGAGTGCAGCTCTGTGGGTTCAATGTCATCGCTCAGTTGAACATTGAACTCATCGGCGTAGACATTGGAAGGTCGAGGCTTGAGCAGTGAAGTAGAAGTAGGACCTCCTTCGCCCCAATAATTTTCCGGTAAGCCGTGACCGTTCTCCTGGCCCGCGAACTCGTTCCATTGGTGGATCTGGATAAACTTGGGCCTGCTTTCAAAAGCCGCCCTCCAGCTTTGCAGGTACGGAACGCCGTGGTCGCGGGCAATCGCAGTTGGTGAGGCCCATCCCCTTCCCGGAAGTTCAAATGAGGAAGGTGTTACGACCAGGTCCTCTGGTGCGCCGCCATGGCGCGTGACAATCTGTGGGATCACGCCATCCATCCAGGACCACATGCCACATCGCTCCGCGTGATTGTCCTGCAGTTGAGACGCCATCCAACGAACGGTCCAATCACTCGATTCCAATTTTGTGTGAGCAAGGTCTTTGGGCAGCTGCGTGCACGGATCAGGTGGCCAGTAGAGGATAGTAATAAGTGGCTTGCCGTTGTCATACAGCCAAAGACCTTGATATTCAGGACGATCCAGGTAGTGTTCCTTCAGCCATGTCAATTCTGCATTTAACCGCTGGATCCCATTCGGTATTGGAGGTCCGTTTTGCAAGCCGAGCATCAAAACTAGCTTGGGTGCGTACTTGCGCTGCTGTCGACGACGTAACGCCACCTGAAAGAGCAAAGATGTTTTATCTTCCAGAGACTTCGTTGTGCCTGTATGTTGTTCCCATGCGGGCTTTATCCAGAGCATATTGCTCCAGTCGATGAGCAGCCAATCAATCCCCAATTGATGAAACCCATCAAAGTGCTTAGAAATTATCGTCTCATCCGTTTTGTATTTTCCGAGCAGCGGGACTGCCTCCGCAGTCTTCCATGAATCTGGTCCGTCGAACCACTGCTCATACTGGATTCCAATCAAAGAGGCTCGTGCTTGTTTCGCGACCAACTTGTCCTGATCGAGGTGGCCGACTGAACGGCTTCTTATCTGCGCAGCACCACGGCACGGTTGTAGGGTCGGCAATAGCGCTGCAAAACAGATAGCCGCATGCAGCCAACTCGAAGAAATCTGCCGAGAGAGCGCGTCGTTCATACAGCCTCCAGCCAGCAAGTGAAACACTACTCACACAACGAAACAATGTCAATACAGAATCGAAACGCTAGGACTTCGTGGTTTATGGAGTCAAAAAAAAACAGCGTACCTTGACAAGTCGCCAGAAAATCTCTGATCATGGTGGATCTTAGAAATAAGTTGTCCATTGAAATAGAGGGCCTGTGTTTCATTCGATTGACCGCCGCTCCTTCGGAGCATTGGTAGCCTCGAGCGCAGCAGCACTGCTGACCGGCAAATCAGCCTTTAGTCAGCAACGATTGCCCGTTTCTAGTTACGCGTGGCGTACCGATGACCAGGGTCACCACAGCCCCGTTGTGTTGGAGGCATGGAAATCCGCTTCTCGAAATTGCGTCCCAGACGTCATCGTGGACCAAAGCCAAACATTTCAGCCGATTCTCGGCTTCGGCGCCGCGCTCACCGATTCCTCATGCTATTTGCTTTCGCGCATGCCCGCAGATCGAAGGAACTCATTTCTAACAGAACTATATTCACCCCAGGGCATGAATCTCTCCGTAGGACGCTGTTGCATAGGCTCGAGCGATTATTCGACACAAATCTACAACTACGACGATGCACCGGGAGATACCAAGCTCGAGCATTTCTCGATTGCGCACGATGAGGTATACATCCTTCCAATTTTGCGCCAGGCACGTGCAATCCGGCCCGATCTCTTTCTGCATGCATCCCCGTGGAGCCCGCCCGGTTGGATGAAGGTATACGGTTCGATGCTCGGCGGATGGATGGACCGAGATTATCTTGCGCCGTTCGCAACCTATATGTTGCGGTTCCTTTCTGCATACAAAGAAGCGGGCGTACCAATTCAGGCCATATGCACTCAAAATGAAGTGGAGACTGACCAGCACGGTATGATGCCGGCATGTTTTTGGACTCCACAGATGGAGGCAGAGTTCATCCGTGACCATCTTGGCCCAAAGCTCCGGTCCGACGCCCAACTCTCCAAAACGCAACTATGGCTCCTTGATTACAACTACATCTATTGGAAACGGGTCGACTGGCAGCTAAAGGACGTCCGGCTCGCTTCCTATGTGGACGGCGTGGCATTTCACGGGTATGAAGGCCAGCCGGAGCAAATGGATGAAATCGAAAGACTTCATCCTGGGATGCCGATTTACTTTACGGAATGGTCGAGCGAACTCAAATCGAATCCTGCAGGTGATTGGGCTCAATGGGCCCACGATCTGACGAAGATTCTGCAGAGCGGTGCAAGAAATATCACGCTCTGGAACTTGTTGCTCGATGAAAATGGGAAACCGGAGGTTGGGCCATTTGATTGCGTGGGCGTCGTCACCCTCAACTCCAAGACAGGGGAGCTTGTCCGTAATGGGCAATATTGGGCCCTCTATCATTTTTCCGCTCATGTGAACCGGGGCGCAAGGCGTATTCATAGTGAAGGTGGCGATACCAATTTCACACATATTGCTTTTCAAAATCCGGATGGAGAGCAAGTCCTGGTCCTGTCCAACCAGGGCTTTCCGCGCAGTGTGCAGATACAAAGCGGAGATCGCATTCTTGAAGTACCACTATCTAGAAATTCCATCACAACTGTCACTTGGCGTTCGACGTCATGAAAGGTAGGTTTGCGGTATTGCTCCTTGACTGTATATCCGGAACTGGAAATGCAGCCTCAACTAGGGGACGCGTATCAAGCATACGTCGAGAGGTTCAAATGATGACAAAAGCTAAATTCGGTGTCGGGATCCTTACCTTATTGCTTTGTCTTACTAATTGCATTCGTGCGCAACAACCGCGAGACAGAATGGAGCTAGCATTTCGTGATCCGCCCACCTCCGCAAAGCCGCATGTTTGGTGGCACTGGATGAACGGGAACATTACACAGGAGGGAATCAAGCTCGATCTTGACTGGATGCGCCGTGTCGGCATTGGAGGCTTTACGGTATTTGAAGGCTCGATCGATACACCACAGGTAGTTCAAAAGCGCCTGGTGTATATGACTCCGGACTGGAAAGTGGCATTCCGTTATGCCACCGTAACCGCAAACAAACTCAGATTGGAAATGTCCATCGCCAGTTCCCCGGGGTGGAGCGAAACGGGAGGCCCGTGGGTTCCACCTTCGCAAGGAATGAAAAAAATGGTCTGGAACGAGACCATCATCGACGGGGGTAAGCGTTTCGACGGGTCTCTACCCCAGCCGCCGGATACAAGCGGAACATTTCAGGACTATAGCATTCACCGTGAGGGAAGCGAAGGCATTAATGCGCTCCCACGATTCTATGCGGATAGCGCAGTTGTCGCCTATCGGCTACCACCAGACGCCAAGACGCAAGCTGAATTAAGGCCGAGCATCACATCCAGTGGCGGCCAGGCAAATTCGGCCGCCCTGTCTGATGGCAATATTGAAACGGTAGCGCTGGCTCTTCCTTACGCCGCGCCGGGGAAGAATGCATGGGTCCAGTTCGAATACCCACAACCGCAGACCATTCAAGCCGTTACGCTTGCGACGCTGGATGACATGGCAAGCATCTTTGGGTTTGTCGATCCGCATGCTGTGTACCCGCGGCTGGAAGCTAGCGACGATGGCTTCAATTTTCGGCATGTGATCGATATTTCGATGAGTAGTGTGCCGCAGAGAACTGAGGCATTCGATGCAGTGACCGCTCGTTTTTTTCGCATCGTGTTTCCTGCTCCTGCCGCTTCGAGCGGTGCGGATGCGAGCGAGTATCACGCCATTACAGAACTCATACTTAGCCCAGCCGCTCGGGTCGATGAATTCGAAAAACGAGCGGGGTTCGCGACTGTGATGAATTACTATTCGATTCCCATACCTCCTGTTACCGCAGGGTCAATCGTCCACAGCGGGGATGTTCTTGATCTCACAAGATTGATGAAGCCGGATGGATCCCTACAGTGGGATGTTCCACCAGGTAAATGGGCTATCCTCCGGATTGGCTATTCGCTAACGGGGCATGAAAATGGTCCAGCACCGGCCGAAGCTACAGGTCTCGAGGTAGATAAGCTCAATCGACAGTATGTCAAGAACTATGTTGACGAGTATCTGAAAACGTACTCTGACACGGTCGGACCCTCGATGACTGGCAAGACCGGTATCACCTTCATGCTGACCGACAGTGCGGAGACAGGGGCGCAAAACTGGACCGACAATATGCTCGACGAGTTCAGACAGCGTAGGGGATACGATGCTCATCCGTGGCTGCCTGCACTCACAGGTGTAATCGTTGAAAGCCCGCAAGCGAGTGTTAAGTTTCTTTGGGATTTTCGACGCACCATAGCAGAACTCTTTGCGCAGAACCATTACGGAGAGATCGCGTCAGAGTTGCATCGCAACCATATGGGATATTACTCGGAAGCCTTGGAATACCATCGACCTTCGCTTGGCGATGATATGGAGATGCGGCGATCTGCAGACATACCCATGGGCGCCATGTGGACATTTATGCCAGATGAATCGCCCACGCCCACTTACATTGCAGATTTGCGTGGAGCGGCCTCGGTCGCCCATATCTATGGGCGAAATCTCGTTGGTGCGGAGTCTATGACCAGCAATGGCCCAGCCTGGGGATGGAGCCCAAATACTCTCAAACCGATTGCTGATCTGGAACTTGCGCTGGGAGTGAACCGATTCATGATTCACGAATCCGCTCACCAGCCGTTGGTCAACGAAGCGCCCGGCCTAACACTTGGTCATTATGGTCTCTGGTTTAACCGAAATCAAACGTGGGCAGAACAGGCGGGATCGTGGGTCACATACCTTGCGCGCAGCTCCTATATGCTGCAGCAAGGGCATTTCTATGGGGACGTCGCATACTTCTATGGGGAAGAAGGCCCACTGACCGCAGTATTTGGGCTGCATACGCAAGAGGATGCGCCGCAAGGATACGGTTTTGATTTTGTAAACTCAGATGTCATTCTCAATCACCTTTCGTTTCAGGATGGGAGATTGCATAGCACCGGTGGCACCAATTACCGCATACTGTTTCTCGGTGGCACCAGTTCGCGTGTGACCCTTCCAGTGCTTCGCAAAATCCGTGATTTGGTCACGGATGGTGCCGTTGTCGTGGGCCAAAGGCCGATCGGCTCCCCGAGCCTAGCCGATGATCCAAATGTCTTCAAATCCATCGCGGATGAGCTTTGGGGAGAAGCAATCAATCCTTCCCAATCGATCCATCTCCTTGGCAGGGGTAAGGTCTATTCCGCCTACACAGCAAACCAAGCATTGACGGATCTGAAGTTGGGACGCGACTTTGAATATAGTCGACCGGAGCCTGACACAGAACTAATGTTCGTCCACCGCAAGCTCTCCAATGGTCAGATCTATTTTGTGGATAATCGCAAGAACCGAGTGGAGATGTTGAACGCAACCTTCCGTGTAAGCGATCGAATACCCGAGCTATGGCATCCTGATACAGGGAAGATCTCCCCAGTCTCCTATCGTGTCGTTGATGGGCGTACCAAGATTCCGCTGAGCCTTGATCCAAACGGAACCGTCTTTGTGGTCTTCCGTAAACCATTGAGCCAAGCCAGCCATTCTGTTCCGGAGGCTATCGAGACTTCCGTGATGACGCTAGACCCGGTCTGGACAGTTAGCTTTCAACGCGACAGAGGCGTTTCAAAATCAATTACGCTTGAAAAGCTCGTGTCCTGGAGTAACAACTCCGACCTCGGAGTAAAGTATTTTTCCGGAACTGCAACGTACACCACGGTCATTCAAGCCAAGGCAGGATGGTTCAAGCCCGGAAGACGCCTTTGGCTGGATCTAGGTGATGTAAGGGATTTAGCTGACGTTACGCTGAATGGCCTACCTCTTGGGGTGGCCTGGAAGGTTCCGTACCGCGTCGATGCGACAAGCGCTCTTAGAACCGGACCTAACAAGCTGGCAATAAATGTGACCAATCTTTGGGTGAATCGCCTGATCGGGGATCAACAACCGGATGTGATCAGAAAGTACACCTTCACTACATTCAAACCGTACACTGCGAATTCGCCACTGCTCCCATCGGGCCTGTTAGGGCCGGTGCAAATATTGTCTATCGGCAAATAAAACGGAGGTTCAATCAAGGAGGGCACAAGTTGCTTATGCAGTTGCCGATTGCCGAGGGGCTATGGGTTGTGTGACCGGTATCAGCGACAGAAAAATTGAAGTTGGTGATCCCCGGGATCAAGATCGAAATGGATCTCAGCATTGTGGTCAGGTTCTCGGTCCTGCCTCCATAAGGACGATGTCCGTAAAGTATTGCTTCGCTCCACTACAGAACAAGTCCCAATCGCAATGGAAGGAAGAACAACTTTCGCCGTTGTATTGAATGGAACGCGAAGGTGCAGCCATATTTTGTCTCTGTTCCTCGTCCACTCAGAGATAATAAGGCCTCTCTCAGATTGATAGTGAGCTCCTGCCTGGTTTAATCCCTCCGGGAAAATGGGTTCAATGAAGAATTGATCGAATCCGGGATGTGTCTCGTCCACGCGAATTCCGGCGAGATAGCGGTAAAAGAACTCGACGACCGTACCTTGCATGGGATGATCATGGGAGTCGCGTCCGTTCCACGACTCCCACATGGTGGTTGCGCCCTTTGAGAGCATATATCCCCAACTCGGATAAGTTCTCTGTGTAACGACACGATAAGCAAGGTCGACATCGCCCTGGTCAGCGAGAACTTCCATTAAAGGCTTGGTCCCAATGATCCCTGTATTTAGATGGCTGTCACGTGCGAGCACATCCTCGCGCAGATTCCGATAAACCGCGACTCGATTCACTTCGGGAACAAGGCCAGCCCATAGGGCTAGTGCATTGAGGGATTGGCGATACTCCGTGGCTTTTGACCCATGATAGATGTGAAAGTCGGGGGAATAGAATTGTTGATTGAAGGCAGCCTCCACGTGGTTCGCTCGCTGCTCGAGCTCAGATGCCGAGGAATCGTCTCCTAAGAGACGGGCCATGCGGGCACCAAGCTGACAATCCAGAAAGTAATATGCGGTGCTGTATGGCTCGTTCCCTTCCGGGGGGTTCTCATGTCCAGGGCTATCCCAGTCACCAAGCACATCCCTCATGATGTATGGCTGTCCGGCGATTGCGTTGTTGACAAGAGTTGCGTCGAGAAAGCGCTTGATGCCTGGAAATTGCCTACGGAGTGCCTCTCGATCACCGTTATAGAGATAGAGTCGCCACGGGATCCATACATCCGCGGAAGCCCACAACGGTGATTCTCCCGCCGTATATCCGAACGATGGAGCAATGGTCGAGAGCAATCCCTTTTCATTCTGTGTGGCAGATACGTCTTCAGAATAGTTCTCGTAGAAAGCTGCTGCGTCAAAGCTGTATAGAACAGCAGGCTGCGCTATGAAGGCGTCTGCCATCCATCCGAGTTTCTCTCTATGCGGACAATCGGTCGGTATGCTGTTCATATTATTGAGTTGTGTCCGGCGCCAGATGGTGTCGATATGGTTGAGAAGAGGATTGCTCGAGTTCCATATTCCTGTACGAGTAACGTCTGTATGTACGTACACTCCAACTGCGGTCTTTATGCGTGGGATCGCACCGGATGCCGGAGTCAAAGTTATCCTAGCGTAGCGAAAGCCCATATAGGAGAAGTGACTCTCTGCCGTTTCATCCCCACCTCCTTTCAACACATAACCAAATTGTTGGAAATTACCCGTAGTCGTATCGATGAAGGTCTGCGGATCCGGCTTCTCAGCCATTTGTACCAACACCTTATCGCCTGCATTTCCTCGAACCGTCAGCCGCATCCACCCTGCGATGTCGACCCCAAGATCAATCATCCAAACGGCAGGAGATATCTTCTTCATGGAGACCGCGTTCACAATGCCTACGGGACGCACGGGAGGCATAAGCTGAGGACGTAAGCTGCCACTCGGCCCCTGCACTATCTGTGCGGACCCCCAAGCGTCGTCATCGTAATTGGTATCTGCCCAGCCCAAATGCTCTTCCCGAGCGTCATACACTTCGCCGAGCCAGGGATCATCGTAGAGAATGGGTCCCCGAGCAACCTTCCAGCTGTCGTCTGTCGTTACTTCGGCAATGCGACCGTCCTGATATTTCACTTCGAGCAAAGCTTTTACAGCAGGCTGGTTGATCCATGGTGCATTCGCCGCAAAACCCCAGCGGTCATTTGATAGCATGCCGTAGAACCCGCGACCAAGCATGACTCCGATCACGTTACGGCCCTCTTGGATTGCATGAGTGACATCGAAAGTTCGGTAGAGAACGTCGTGCTGGTAGTTGGTCCAACCGGGATCAAGGACAGCAGTGCCGAGCCGACGGCCGTTAAACCACTCGACGGCGTAACCGACTCCAGATACATATAATCGCGCGGATCTAATTGGTGCGGAGACGGTAAATTGCTTCCTTAGCAGCGGCGATGGATCATAGCGCGGCGTCACCGAATCAAGAAGTTGCCAACTCGTCATATGATCGGAAGTGAGGACGGGGGTGAGCCCGTTTGCCTTGTATCGAGTGAACTCCTGCGATTTGCGTTCGTTCCACTCGCTCCTCCACCGGTTGTCATCATGAAACGCGATCCAGCGTGCATCTCGCCAATCCTTACGATCTAGCATGCCTGTACCAAACTGCGCTTTGGCGCTCCAAGGGCCTGGTGTTCCGAGCTCATCCCATAAGCGAATACGCCATGCGTACTGCGTCCGACCGTGTAAAAGTTCGGTGGGGGGGCTTGCAATCTGCATCGGCGACCGTACACGCCCACTCCTCCAGAGCGGGTCCGTTCGAGACTTGTCCAAATGGTCTAGGTCCCAAAGCTCAATCTGATACGAGGTCTGACGCGCGCCTCTGCGAACTTCTTCCCCCCACCACGAAAGTCTTGGCTTGTTAGTGCCGACCGCTAGCGGATCCACAACGAATTCGGTGCGCAGATGGATGGCTGAAGGTCTTTCAGCATGTACGACCGAGAAACAGCAAGACGCGAGGGCAGTGAAGAAGACGCCGGAGGATACAGCTCTTACAGATTTCTCACCGAATGGTGGCCTACGCAGCTTCAGGTCCGAGCTTTTATGCCAGAAAGACAACGGCGAAAACCTCTTTAGCGAAATAGGAAATTATATACCTAATGAATATGTAGTATATGCTTTGCACTTACACGAATTGGCGATAACCCAACATCCAATCAATTTCAGCTTGCCGTGCGCATGCGCTCGGGCCTACTTGTACGTCTCGGCTGCAAACGCAAAGATATTATGTCGGATGAAACGAGTAATCAATCCGAACAAGTGATGCGTTTCGGGCTCATCTCTGGTGAGAGGCGTGTCGACCCTGGGGCATTGCGTTCGTCTGCTGCGATGCCTCGCAAGCCAGGAGTGTGGCCACGCTCCCGAGCGGAGGCAACATCATGCGGCAGAGTGCAGCTGTGGGATGAGTTCGTGCACGAGCTACTAGAGCGATTTGGACATCGACCCCAGACCGACTGCACCATGCGAAGAAGCGATGGAACAGCTAAATGGTCGAATTTCGAGCCGACTATAGATCGACATGAGGCCCCTGAGACCTGGTCGCAAGCCGTGAGATCAATCATGTCCGCTAGTGGCGGTTAAGGCTTTGGAGAGTCTCTGGTCACCATTCGGTGCAAAGCATAATTGTACGGCGGTATGGTCTGGCCCTGAATCACTGCGAGCCCCAGTTGGATCAGATGTGCGCCGTACAGATGTGCCTCATGCGACACCGACCCGATCATGCTCGAGTTTCGCTTAGCGATTTCTTCGGCTGCCTCTTCAATGTAGTCTTGGCCGACAATGGCAACATGCGATTCTCTCTTCAGCTCACGCGCTGCATCCAGCGCTCCGAGCGCGCTGCTGTCGGTTGCAGCAGCAATTAAAATGCGCTTATCCTTGACGTGTCTCTGCAGGAAATCGGAAACAGCTTTTCGGCTGCGTTCACGTTTGCCTCTTCCATCAATATGGACAAAGCTTTCCTCGGGTAGATTTGCGATGCTCTTCCGAACGCTCGCAAATGCTCCAGTTATTCGGCTCTGCACAAGCGGACCCGCTTCCGGCAAGTCGAGACCGATGACCCAATCCACCTTACCTCCCCAATGAGCGATCGCGTGCGCCGCCAGCAGTTCGCCAGCTTCCAAGCCAACGCGATAGTTGTCGACTCCAAAGAAAGTTCCATGCGGGTGTGGAATGTCAATCGCGATCAAAGGAATGTTCGCTGCAGCAATGCAATCGCCCACAACGGGAGCGACAGCCTGCTCGACCTGAAATTCTATAACTAGATCAACCCGGAGCCGCACAAACTCTTCAGCGTTTCGGACAGCAGTTGCCGCATCATATTGGTTGTCGAGAATGATGAGTTCTACGCCGGCTGCGGAAGCAGCATCTTGCATGCTTCGGGTTACAGCGTTTGAAAATGGTTCGTCTGCGCTTTGGCTTCCGAACCCAAATCGCAGCTTTTTCGGCTTAGTAATATGGCGATAATTGCCATCCGGCATCTGCATTGCGTATCCGCGATGCACCAGCGTTTTCAAGATGCGGTAAACGGTCGTCTTCGAGATCCGAGTTCGCTTGTAAAGACTTTCCATCGTCGTCGGCTGATTGTCCGCCTGCAGCAACTCCAATACGTCAAATGCTTTGGAAAGAACCGGTATAAGGTAGGTCGGTTTGGCTGTGCGTCGCAAGGGCGTAAACTCCTGTAAAATATTGCAGTTCAAGTATGGAGGAAGCAAGCGGTAAAGCCAAGCTAACTGGCAACCAAAACTCAGATCGGCCACGCTTCTACATCGCCCAGCGCAACACCCTAGGCCAAACAATGATGCCTCTGGGCTCTAGAGCTATCGGATAATGACGTTGTATTCCCCTCAATAGCTGAGACGATTCCAGTGGTAGACCATACGGAACAACGTTTCATCACTTTCTGGTACCGAACGTTTTAATCCAATAGAGAGTATATTCTGTAGGTGAAATGATTTTTTGGTCGTCTTGGGATTCGCTGAGCATATCTACACGCACGTACTCTTTCGAGATGCTGGGTGATCGATCGGCTCTAGCCTTGCTGCAGCCTTCCGCGTTGCCCACCGTAGACCGTGCTTTTTGAAGCCATCCGAACTTGACTGCTACGAAATGAGAGTTTTTCATGCGATTGACAGCAATCTTGATTGTCGCTTTGGTTATTCCGGGACAGACCACAACGACACCAACCGCCCCTGCCGAGCTTAAGGCTCCAGGTAATTTAAGATCGTTAGTTGGATCGTCGGACTTTGATCAGCTCGCCCCTCGGCTGGAGGCCGTGAACCTGGCTATAAGAACAAAGGGGCTCCACAGTTTTCCCGGATCGTCCGATCAATTGTTGACCGGTTACGCGTATGGCGAATACTACGACTGGGACCTCTATTTTGAAAATATCTATCTTTCTTACTACGGGGTGAGCCGATACGACTTCACGAACTTCAAGATATTTTTGGATAGACAACGGCCAGACGGCTTTGTATCGCGAAC
This sequence comes from Granulicella sp. L46, assembly GCF_009765785.1. Classification (GTDB taxonomy): domain Bacteria; phylum Acidobacteriota; class Terriglobia; order Terriglobales; family Acidobacteriaceae; genus Granulicella. The sequence continues at coordinate 1,207,614 of NZ_LMUT01000012.1, read as the reverse complement.
GCTCGGCATTGTGAATCCTCGTCCCACGCAGATGTTTAAGCCCTTCCTGGCACAGATCGCCGTCCTAGGATCAAAGCAGAATGGCGATGACTATGAGTGGCTTCGGGCCGTCTATTACGACAAGCTTCAGAGATACCTGCAACGGTGGTTTGCATACGATACAGACGGCAATGGCCTGCCGGTGTGGAACAGTTCGGATGCCAGCGGTATGGACAACCAGTTCAGTCGCTCGGGACAGGTGGAATCTTATTCTGACGAAGGCGTGGACCTTGCTTGCGAACTGTACCGCGAACTGGAGGCGATGCAGGTCATTGCCGGTAAGCTGGGCAAAACCGCCGATGCGGCGAACTATAAGAAGCAAGCCACGGCTCTGGCAAAGAGCATTAATCGTGTTTTTTGGGATGAGAACGACGGCTTCTACTACGATCGTAACGAGAAGACCGGTAAGCAAATACATATTAAGACGATCGCTGGTTTCTTCCCACTATGGGCCGGCGTCGCTAGCCCTGCACAGGCACGTCGCCTGGTCCAGGATCATCTTTTGAACAAGAACGAATTTTGGCTTGCATTTCCCATCGCAACCTATGCACGGACCGAGCCTGACTTCCGTGACGGAGGAAATGAGGCCAACGGCGCATGTGACTGGCGCGGACCGGCCTGGATTCCGACGAACTATATGATCTTTCACGGCTTGGTGCAATATGGCTTCAACGACGCGGCTAAGGAGTTGGCGTTAAAGACGTTCCGTATGGCATTGGACGAGAATCCTGTTACGCGTGAATACTACGATTCGGATACTGGCAAGGGAAACGGAATGAATCCATTTTGGGGCTGGTCGGCTTTGGCCTATGTCATGCCCTTGGATTTAATAGAACATTACAATCCTATGGATCTTCATCAGCCGATAGATCCAATCGTGACGAAGTATCTCGGCATTTCCTTTGAGGACCCTGCGCACAGATCGAACACACCGAGTGCGCGGGGCAAGTAGCCGGAACCTAGAATCAGGAACGCGCATCATCGCCGCGGTTTCTTAAAGTGCGGCGAAGATTTCGTTGACGTAACCATAAATCCTGAGGTGAAGATACGTAAGCCCCCCTTTGGCCTGCGGGGAGATGACCAGCCAAATTTGCGGCTCGCGCCTCTTCGGGCTCACGGCTCCGTCAACGCCGCACGTCTGTAGAATCGGTGGGCGAATGAAGAGTGATAACGACACATGCTGTGGTTCACTATGTGAATTCCCGGAAATTGTCGCGTTATCAGGGAGCTCACAAATCGCATAGGCTAGAGGATCGACGCTAACAACCGAATTCCTTCTCGAATCTCTTGCTCATTGAGCCGTGCATAGCCGAGGATGAAGGCAGGACGCGCCGGCCGGCCAAGCCAACAGTGTGCCATCCCGTAGATCCCGACGCCTCTGAGTGCCGCCGCTTCGACGATTTCTTGCTCGACCACCTTTTTGCGCGGCCACAGAACCACTTGCGCTCCTGCACCATCGCCCGTTACCTCGACTCGATCCCCGAGGTATTTGGCGATAGATTCCAGCAGCGCTGATCGACGCGCTGCGTTCTTCTTCCTCAATCGCCGTAGATGACGCTCATACACGCCGCCCGCGATGAAGTTCGCCAGGGTTTGCTGCTCAAGCGATGCCGAGTGCAGATCGCTCATCCATTTTGCCGCGGTGAGTGCCTGCACCAGCGACTTTGGCGCGATAAGGTAGCCGATGCGCATGGAGGGGAAAACCGTGCGCGAGAACGTACCGATGTATACGATCCGCCCTTCGCCGTCCAGGCCCTGGAGCGATTCGAGAGGACGGCCTTCATAGTGGAACTCGCCATCGTAGTCGTCTTCGACGATTACGGCGTTCTTGCGTCGCGCCCAATCGAGCAGCGCCAGTCTTCGCTCCAGCGAAAGGATGGCGCCGGTTGGAAACTGGTGGGAGGGGGTAACGAAGACGAGGCGAGCATCGTCGGGCAGCCGCGCCGGATCGAGGCCTTCGCGATCTACAGGAACTCCTCGCAGGCGGGCTCCTGCTGCCCGCAATGCCCCACGGATCCCGTCGTAGTGTGGGTTTTCGAGCGCAACCGGGTCGCCTGGATCGACCAGAACGCGGATCACCAGATCGAGTGCCTGCTGCGATCCGTTGACGATGAGAACCTGTTCCGGTCCGCACACCACGGCACGCGAACGGCGCAGGTGCGCGCAGATGGCCGCACGCAGATCTGCATTGCCTAAGGCCGATCCGTAGTCGAACTGCTTTGTCGATCCCTCGCGCGCTTGCCGCGCAAGCAGCCGGCGCCAGAAAGCGAAGGGAAACGTGGTCAGGTCGCTACGGCCGTAGATGAAGTTGTAGCGCGGAGTTTTGGGACGGGGCAGTGGTGTGTTCACCGTCGCGATCGATTCGCTCACAACTTTTCCGAAGCGCGATAGCTGCATGCGCGCGAGGCCGCGGGTGCCTGAAGCCAGGTTGCGTGACATCCCGGCGGAGACGAAGGTGCCTGCACCCGCTTGGCCGGTAACGAATCCCTCCGCGAGTAGATGGTCGTAGGCGAGCAGGATCACTGTTCGCGAGAGGCCGAGCTGCTCAGCGAGATCTCTTGTCGAGGGAAGACGTTCGCCGGGACGGAGCGCTCCGCTGAGGATCGCCTGGCGTACACCACCGTATACCTGCCGAAAAAGCGGATCACCTTTGCGCGAGATTGGTATCGCAAGTTGCATAAAAACTGGCTCTTTTAGACTACCAGCGGAAGGCTCACAATTACCTGCGACGCGCCAAACCCTGCGACGCGCAACTTTACCGGTTCCTGAGGAACACGATGCGCTTCATTCTCTTGCTTTCGGTTCTCCTTTCTGAGTGCTGCGGCGCTCAGGCCCAACAAACGACGCCGAGCGTGGTCCCCGCTCCGACCGTGCCCCACGACGGTGCACATGACTTCGAACCTCTTCTTGGGAAATTCAACTTTCACCTTCATTTCATGCTTCATCCCTTGACCAGCAATCCGAGCTGGACGGACATGGATGGCCCCGGCGCTTGCTATCGAGTGTGGGACGGTCGAGCACAGCTGGACACGATCGAGCTGGATAGCGTGAGCGGGGGCCACATCGAGGGTCTCACCTTACGCCTCTACGATCGTGACTCGCGCCAATGGCGTCTTTACTGGGCAAACAGCCGTGTCGGCCGACTCGATCCGCCTCAGATCGGAAACTTCCGCGATGGGCACGGAGACTTCTACACCGCGGATACGATCAACGGAAAGACGACTCTAATCCGCTTTGACTGGTCGCGCATGAACTCCGGCACGCCGCACTTCGAGCAGGCTTTCTCGCCGGATGGCGGCAAGAGTTGGGAAGTGAATTGGATTAGTGATCAGACTCGAACCGGAGATGCAGCCTGGGGCGAACCCCAACCTGGCCGCGCCAGCACGCAGCCTCCTGGAGTGGAGGCCCCTCAGCGAGCCAATGAAAGAGATGGCCAGCACGACTTCGATTTCGACTTTGGCACTTGGAAGATGCAGATTCAGCGACTCGTGCATCCGCTATCCGGCTCCTCGGAATGGATAGAGATGAAGGGGACCACGGTCACCAATAAAATCTGGGATGGTCGCGCCAACCTTGCCACTGTCGAAGCAGATGGTCCTTCTGGGCACCTCGAACTTCTCGCCCTACGCCTCTACGATCCGCGCGCACAACAGTGGAACATCAGTTTCGCAACCAGTGACTCGGCTGTGCTCAGCGTTCCTGCTGTGGGCGGATTCAGCGACGGTCGCGGCGAATTCTACGACAGCGAGCTCTTTCACGGGCGCAACATTCTCGTCCGCTTCATGATCTGGCCGGTCTCCGCGACGGAAGTCCGCTCGGCGCAGGCGTTCTCCGCTGACGGTGGCAACACTTGGGAGACGAACTGGGTTAACACATACACCAGGTAAGCGACTACGTATTCATGTGACGGTTGCGACCGCTAGTCGACCTTCCCGAAGCTGAATCATCGATCCTGCAAACCTGCTAACTCGTCAATTCTCAAGTGTCGGATTGTCCCGTTAACGCTGTCCGGTTTACCAATGACTAGTAGTTCTTGCAACGTCGCGTTTTCGGAAAACTACGGGTTTCCATGTATCCGGGCCGGAGGGTTTCCGATAACACCGTTTTGAAGGAGCCAGTTTGGTATCGTTCTGGTGGAAGGCGAATTGGTCTTGGTATCGGGGTCACCCCGTTCGTCCGTCACACGTGGCGCAGTGTCGTTTGGTGTGAGAAACCCCTATCCCATAGAGCTTGCCCAACGAAATTACATCCAGCTTAACGGCAATAAGGCTTTCAGTAAGGCTGTCACGGCGATGCTCAATGCAACTTTGTCGTGAAGCACCTGCTTGACCTGCCGAACGCGACTCCCTATGCGAAGGGGGCCGCTGAGTTGCAGCAGGTGCCGCTGAAGTCGACCGGCCGAGACCGCCCGCGTTTTCGGCAACTTCGACGATGTCGCCCCTCAGGCCGTCACCCCTCACATTTCTCAGATCGAGAACGATTTGGACCGATGAAAGGGGAAGGAAGTGGAGGCGCAGGCCTACGAAGGCGGGCATGATAGTTCGGTTCCCTTAGCATGCTTTTGACTTCCGTCGATCCTCGTTGTGCACGCTGAGGTACCGTCCGTGCCGCGTTGAGTTCGCGTGCCAGCGTGGGAACAATGAGGGAACAATAAAGGAACAATAAGAATTTCAATGGGTTGTTTTGCGCCCTTTTGTGCCTTTGAAAGATGTGCTAACTTATTGAAAGTACGTTGCGAAGCCGTTTCGCAACGAGGAGGCCGGCGGTTCGAACCCGCCCAGCTCCACCAATCCAATCAACAACTTAGATAGAAAATCTGGGAACAATAAGAAGACCCGTGGGAACAATCAGACGGGAATCTGGCCCAGGGACGAATAATCAGCAATTGGGTCCCGCCCGACTCCCTAACCAAATCAACGAGTTGGCAAGAGCTGGGAACGATTTGGACCGGGATCGAACCTCGCAAACGAGGAGGTCAACAGCTCTAGCTTCCAGCTTCCTATCAGCCGGAAACCAAGGACCCGATTTCAATTCTCTCTTCTCCGCCCAACAGTTGAACCAGGAGGTCAGCGGGCCTCTGCGGAACGTCGTATTGGCACGTTGGTTTCCATCCGCATCCCTAAGTCATCGTGATCTTGATGTTCGCGTCTGATTGGTGTCGGCGAGAGCCAGTCATGTAGATGGGATTTACATCGTGAGATGCGAAATCAAACCAAACGGATTCGTCAGGCGTGATGCAGTGCAGACATCGAACCTCTGCCAATGCGCTTGGCTGCGGTGGCTGTTCTGGCTGATGGTTAATGCTGGCCACCAATGCTTCTCCGGATGACTAGCTTGGGCGCGAAGGAACTTTGTTTTCTTGGGTGTCAACACGGGTTTTGAATTCCGCTCTCCAGCACGCTGCTCCGCCCAAGGGTTGTCATCGATCAGCAACTCAAAGGCTTCTGTTACAGCCCATTGAGTGGCCCGGCTTGTTGTCACATCTGAAACCCATCAGCTGCAAGAGATGCGGCATAATGGGTTGCTTCGCCCAATGAGGGAGCCACTTCCCGCCGCCGTTACAGGCCGCGGTGAGAGCCTTGCGGACATCGGTGAAGCTTTGTGCAGCGATATCTCAATTCCGCAGAACTGAGTCAAAAAGTTGCAGTGGCGATGTAGTCATCGATTTACCAAGACGACCTTCGCAACCTTGTTTGTGCCGAATGGGCCTTTTTATGGTGACGATCCGTACAAACAGGCCGCGCAAACGTCGCGAGAGTAAATACTTCCAGGATGGAGGGCCCTTCGGCAGGATAAAGCATCCTAAGCGGGTATGAATGAGGCACCTCAGCCGGGTAGAATTCGCGTTGGCATTTCTGGGTGGCGATATGCCGCTTGGCGTGGACGGTTCTATCCCCAGGGCCTGGCGCAGAGGCGTGAGTTGGAGTTCGCCGCGAACGTATTCTCGTCGGTGGAGATCAATGGAACGTTCTACTCGCTGCAGCGGCCGAGGTCGTTTGAGCAGTGGTCGAGCGAGACGCCGGAGGACTTCGTCTTCGCGTTGAAGGGCGGACGGTTCATCACGCACATGAAAAAGCTGGTCGACGTGGAGACGGCACTGGCAAACTTCTTCGCATCGGGTTTGCTGGCGCTGGGGGCGAAGCTGGGGCCATTTCTTTGGCAGCTACCGCCAATGATGAAGTTCAATGAGGGCCTATATGATGTGGCACGGTATGAGAGTTTCTTCAGGCTGTTGCCGCGCACGGTGTGCTCTGCGGTGAAGTTGGCGAAACGATGCGACGAGCGAATGCTGACGCGGGCGTTTCTGAAGCCGGTGCTCAAGAAGGGTGAAGATCCGCAGCTGCGGCATGCGATTGAGGTTCGGCATCATTCGTTTGTGCAGCCGTCGTTTGTCGAGCTGCTGCGGCAGCATGATATTGGGTTGGTCGTCGCGGATACGGTGGAGTGGCCGTTGCTGATGGATGTGACCTCGGACTTCGTATACCTGCGACTGCATGGATCGGAACAACTCTACTCCAGTGGGTATGAGCCGGATGCGATTGAGGTTTGGGCGAAGCGTGTAGTGGCTTTTGCGAACGGAAAAGCGGCCGAGGGACGGTATGCCGGGGTTCCGGTTGGAGATGGTCGTCCACGCGATGTGTATGTTTACTTCGATAACGATGCGAAGGTGAGAGCGCCAGTGGACGCGCAGGCATTGGAGCGAAGAGTGAGAGAGTTAACGCAGGTCCCGCCGGACGAGCGCCCTCCGCGAGCGGCGGGCGCTTCGTAGCTTGTATCGGCTGTCGCGAGTGCTCTCGTCGCTCGCTCTCTAGCAGCGCGAAGGCCGCTATGCGAAGTATAAGTATTTGGCCGTTCCCGAAGTTTTATGATGAACTCATTTCCCTGAGCGTGTTCTCATCGGGTCGGCCCCCGAAGTGCTTCGCCAACGCCTCCCTGAAGACGGGTGTTTGAAACCCAAACCGTTCGACCACCTCCGCGAACAAAGTGGCAGAGGAATGAAATTTCAGATCGTCCGGATACCCAAAGATCGCCTCAACGGACTGCCTCTGGACGGCGTTGACGAGAGCCGTGCAATCCTCAAGCCGACGACCGAGTATGGGATGTTCCAGGTAGGCGGCTCCCTCTTGAAGATTGGAAATGGCAAACCGCTGGGCTGTCGGGCTTGACCCAAGACCTTTGATTTGGGGGAAGATGAACCACATCCAATGAGAACGCTTCCGCCCAGCTAGGAGCTCAGCGCGCGCAGCCTCGAAGGTCGATTCCTGGGCATCGATGAAACGTTGAAGATTATAGGGATCAGTGCGGATTTCCAAGAGACCTCCTTGTCATATGATGCACATCTATTCTCTCAGTCCTTCGTGTTCGAAATGATTCCTTCCACTCAACGGAGGATCGCCCGGTCGAAGAGAAGAACAACGCCGTTGAAGTGATGCCCCGACCGGACGGTTAGGAATGGCGCTGGCGGGACGAATTCAGCTGCTAGAGACCGGAACCTATGAATGCGGGCCTGATGTCGAAGACGATCAGGCAACCGGCCCTGTCTGGCAAACTGGACGCGAAGAGGGAAACGGTCTGGAGAGCTATGGACAAGCTCGATGCCAGCCTCATGCGTCGGAGACCCGCAATGCTCGGGGCTGGTCCATTGGTACCGCTTGGAGGTTTAAAGCAGAGCATCGCTCTGCTGGATGGACCAACCGATGGGGGGTGGCTGGCTAAAGCAATGGACCCACGTGATAGTGAACTGATCGGAGAGGCTGGAAGATCCATCGCAGCCACTCTGATGCGTTGCGGGCTGAAGTCGGCATCTAATCGAACGGGAGACCCGATGATCGAAGCTCTTTTGTCCGACATAGACGGAACGCTGGTGGAGAGTAATTGGCTACATGCCGAGGCGTGGCAAGGCGCATTTGCTGCCATAGGCATTGAGTTAAACAGGGAAGACGTCCGACGTCAGATCGGGAAGGGTGGTGATGAACTAATTCCGGTGTATGTATCGTGGTGGAAGCGGAGACAGGTGGAAGGACCACTGAAGAACTATCGGAAGTTCATTTTTCAGCAGGATTATTTGTCGAAGGTGAAGGCGTTGCCGGCCGCGAGAGAATTGCTGGTTCGGGCGAAGGAAGCGGGGATTCGGGTGGCGCTAGCTAGCTCGGCGGACAAAGACGAGCTGCAGATTTACAAGAGGATCGTGGGGATGGAGGAGCTGGTGGAGAAGGAGACGTCGGCGAATGATGCGGACCGATCCAAGCCACACCCGGATATTTTTGTAGCTGCGCTCGAGCGGCTGAAGCTTCCGGCGGAAAAGTGCATGGCATTGGGGGACACGCCTTATGACGCGGAGGCAGCGGGCTTGGCGGGACTACGCACGATCGGGGTGTCTACGGGCGGGTGGTCGCGTACGGAGCTGATCGACGCAGGGTGTGTCGAGGTCTATGACAGTGTGGCAGAGCTGTTGGAGCGGTTTGAGAACAGTGCGTTGGTGCGGGAAGGCCTCCGATAATCGTGGGTCATGCCGGTGGTGCCATGAATTGGAGTGGGCCGAGGTTGCGTTGCAAGGAGGTCGCTGCATTTTCCGCGACAAACCCCAGAAACGGCAAGGGCATCCTACCCGCTTAAGGCGGGTGCTTGAAACCTACTCCAAAGAACGATGGCATCGTCCGCGTGCGCGGGGCACGGGAACATAACCTTCGCAACATCGACGTGGATATTCCGCGAGATTCGCTTGTTGTATTTACCGGGGTATCGGGGTCTGGGAAATCCTCATTAGCGTTCGGCACGTTATATGCAGAGGCGCAGCGCCGATATCTTGAGTCCGTTTCTCCTTACGCACGTCGGCTGTTCCATCAACTTTCTGTGCCCGCCGTGGATTCAATCGATGGCTTGCCACCCGCAGTAGCGCTGCAGCAACAGCGAGGTGCGCCGACGACGAGGTCGTCGGTTGGTTCTGTCACGACCCTGTCGAACCTGATTCGCATGCTTTATTCCCGCGCAGGGGATTACCCACAAAAACAGCCGTTGCTTTATGCGGAGTCCTTCTCGCCGAACACGGTGGAGGGAGCCTGCACGAAATGCCACGGACTTGGTCGCATTTACGAAGTTACTGAGAAATCCATGGTGCCCAACCCGTCACTCACCATTCGTGAGCGGGCAATTGCTGCGTGGCCCATGGCCTGGGGCGGACAAAACCAAAGAGATATTCTCGTTTCTCTCGGATTCAATGTCGACCTGCCATGGCGGAGTCTATCAAGGAAAGACCGGAATTGGATCTTGTTCAGTGACGATCAACCGCAAGTCCCGGTATACGCCGGCTTCACACCTGCCGAGACGCGTGACGCGCTGAAGCGCAAGCTGGAGCCCAGCTATATGGGCACTTTCACCAGCGCAAAACGCCATGTGCTTAGTACGTTTGCCGACACCCATAGTGCCCGAATGAAGAAGCGAGTTGCGCAATACATGCTTTCCACGGAGTGCGTCGTTTGCCATGGGAAACGTCTTCGCCCCGAATCACTTTCTGTTATGTTTGCGGGTTACGATATCGCAGATATTTCCACTCTTTCGCTGAAACAGCTAAATGCCTTGTTCGCTCCATTCCTCGCGTCGGGAGGGAATGCCCATGACCAACATCCGGAGAAAAGAGAAGTCACGAAACGTATCGCCGGCGACATCGTTGCGCGGCTCGCTGTCATGCTCAACCTCGGTCTCGGATACCTCTCGCTTGAGCGTAGTACTCCGACGCTCTCGCCGGGTGAACTGCAGCGTCTTCGCCTGGCAACTCAACTACATTCCAATCTGTTCGGCGTGGTCTATGTTCTAGACGAGCCGTCCGCCGGTCTTCATCCCGCTGATACCGAAGCTTTGCTCCATGCACTTGAGGCGCTCAAGCGTTCAGGCAACTCATTGTTCGTCGTCGAGCATGAGCTTGATGTCATACGCCGCGCCGATTGGATCGTCGATGTTGGTCCAGGAGCGGGCGTAAACGGAGGAGACATTCTTTACTCTGGTCCGCCGGCGGGTCTTAAAGCCGTCGAGGCATCGCAAACACGCCGCTATTTGTTCCCAACTGAGAAGGTGTCAGTTCCCATGCCCCGCCACGCCAGGGCGTGGCTCAAGCTGGGCCACATCACACGTAACAATTTGAGGTCGCTTACTGTTGAGTTCCCAATCGGCGTCTTCACTTCTGTAACGGGTGTTTCTGGCTCGGGAAAATCAACGCTCGTTAGCCAGGTGCTTGTCGAGCTTGTGGCGGAAGCCCTTGGACAAGACGTCAAAAGGGAAGATGAAGACATCGGCGATCTGGAACGGACAGTTGTTTCACTCACCGGAAGGATTGAGGGAGGAATAGAGTACATCCGGCGTCTGGTTATTGTTGATCAGAAACCGATCGGACGAACCCCACGTTCAAATATGGCCACTTACACAGGCCTGTTCGACCATGTCCGTAAACTATTCGCAGCCACAAAGCTCGCAAAGTCTCGGAGATATGATGCGGGTCGCTTTTCCTTCAACGTCGCAAAAGGCCGCTGTCAAACCTGCGCGGGAGAGGGCTTCGTATGTGTGGAACTTCTGTTCCTGCCCAGTGTCTACAGCCCGTGCCCTACCTGTCATGGCGCGCGGTTCAATGCAAAAACGCTGGAAATCCGCTATCGCGAGAAGACGATTGCAGATGTGCTCAATCTCACGGTCGATGGCGCTGTTGACTTCTTCGCTGGCGACGCTCAACTATCCCGCGTTCTCGGCGTGCTGCAAGAAGTGGGCCTTGGCTATTTGCGTCTGGGCCAACCCGCGACGGAGCTCTCGGGAGGGGAAGCCCAGCGCGTGAAGCTTGCGACCGAGTTGCAACGAGTCCAGCACGGCGATTCGCTCTATGTGTTGGACGAGCCGACCACGGGCCTCCACCCCTCGGATGTTGAACGTCTGCAGCGCCAACTTCAAAATCTGGTCACTGCGGGCAACACCGTCGTGGTCGTCGAGCATGACATGCAGATCATCGCCTCGAGTGACTGGGTCATAGACATTGGACCGGGCGCGGGGGACGATGGAGGACGGATTGTCGCCGCAGGGCCGCCTGCTTTTATCGCACAAGCAAAGAACAGCAAAACAGGTCCCTTCCTTTCCCCTCTCGTGTCATCGAGACCAAGCGCAATCAGACGACCCACCGATAGCTGACCGCGAGCTGAGCGCCGCCGTCATCCGCCCCGAAAACGCGTGCTCATCCCGAACATTGCAGACGTTATGCATCTGGCTCATAACTAGCGGTCAGAAGGAGGAAACGACAAGTCCGATCGCCGCGGCGCTCATGATGACGGCGCATATCCAGCCGAGCCATTTCATGCTGCGTGAGTTCGTGCGGTTACCCATGACTTTCCTATCACTCGTCAGCATTACGACGATGACGACGAGCGGAGGCGCCAAAAGTCCATTCAGAATCGCCGACCAAAATAGCATTTTCACCGCGTTTAGGTGGCCGAAATCTAGCCCAACGCCGACTGCAATCGAGATGGCGATGACTCCATAAAATTTGACAGCAAGCCGCGGCTTCAGATTCAACGAAGCTGCCTTCCACCGCGCGCCTTCAGCGATCGCGTATGCGCAGGAGCCGGCAAGGACCGGCACCGCAAGCATTCCAGTGCCGATCATGCCCAGAGTGAAAAGCCAATAAGCACCCGCACCTGCGAGAGGCCGAAGGGCTTCGGCCGCCTGCTTCGCCGTTTCTATATCCTTATGGCCGTGCGCGTTCAGGGTCGCCCCCGTCGTGAGAATCAAAAAGTACATGACTACGTTCGACAACAACATTCCGGTGACTACGTCTCGCTGCGCTGCGCGAATTTCTGCGTTGGTAGAGCCCTTGCGTTGGGCAACGGTCGCCTTCCCGTGATCGCGGTCTTCTTCCACCTCTTGGGCGGCCTGCCAAAAGAATAAGTAAGGCGAGATGGTGGTGCCGAGGATGGCGACCAGCACGGAAATGTAAGCTTTACTCCATTCGATGTGCGGGACGAACGTCGAGTGGAATACGGCACGCCAATCCGGATGCGCCAGAAACGCGGTGATGATGTATGCGAATAGCACGAGCGTCAGCCATTTGAAGATGCGCGCCATGAGCCGATATGAAGTCCAGAAAAGAAGCGCAACAATCACTGCCGCGAACAACGGTGTCCAGTAGAAAGCGGAGATGCCCGTAATCATCTGCGTTGCATCTGCCATCCCGCCAAGATCTGCGCCGATATTAAAAATGTTCGCAACGATGACGAGAGAACAAGCTAACCATAGAACCCAGCGTGGATAGCGCGTCCGAATAACGCTGGCCAAACCGCAGCCGGTGACCATACCGAGCTTGGCGCACATGAACTGTACAGCGGCCATTAGTGGAAACGAAAGAAGCGCGGTCCAGAGCGTTGCATATCCAAACGACGCGCCCGCAACAGAGTAGGTGGAGATCCCGGATGGGTCGTCGTCTGCAGCGCCCGTGATGATCCCGGGTCCGAGATCCTTCAAGAATTGTTGAAGGCCATTCTGTGGCTCGTTGTTCTGCGTCTCCTTCCGATCCGAAATGTTCCGCTGCATCACGTCTATCGCCCCTCATCGTACTGGGTAATGCTATCTAGACCCTTCAAGATCTGATTGTTGTTGAAAGCAGGTAGCGCAGCTGCAGTGTATAAAGCGATCGAAAGTCTGTGCTGGAATTCGGTGTAACCGAGCGGCGGTCACTGCCGCCTCCGGAGAAATCTATGGGCTTGCGATAAGAGGCCGGCAGTGCGCCATTCGTTGGCTGAAGATCTACGTTTTGTTGAATTGGTTTAGCAGATTTCGCATGCGTCTATACCTCTTCCGGAATACCTGCATCCAACGCGGGCAGCAGGCATGGGACTTGCTTCATTGCGATGTACCTAGCCAGCGCACGCTCAAACTAACGGAGGGCATCTATGTATCACCACATCAAAAAACTCATGTATACCGTCAACATCGGCACCCCCGATGTTAAATTCGGCAACCTCCTTCTCGAACAATTCGGCGGAGCCAACGGCGAACTTGCCGCCGCCATGCAATACACCATCCAGGGTTGGAACTGCGTCGACGACCTAGCTCGCCGTGATCTTCTCCTCGACATCGGCACCGAAGAGCTTAGCCATCTTGAGGTCGTCGGCGCACTGATCCGCATGCACCTTAAAGACCTCAAGACCAACCGCGAGGCAGCCGAAGCCGATCCCCTCGTCACCATCGCCGGCGGTGGTGGTGTCAGCCTCTACAACTCCGTGGGCGATGCCTGGACCGCCGACTACCTCAAGATCACTGGCGAGCTGGACGTTGACTTACGAAGCAACATCGCCGCCGAAGCCCGCGCCAAAATAGTCTACGAACGCCTCATCGACCACACCGACGATCCCGGCACCATCGACACCCTCCAGTTCCTCATGACCCGCGAGATCACCCATCTCAAGGCATTCACCGCTGCCCTTGAAAGCATGGAAAAACCCGCCTTCTCCATTGGTTTCCTCAAGCCCACTCCGGGCATTGTCGACGAATACTTCAACGCGTCCACCGGCGATGGCGACGAGGGCGACACCGACTCGCGCGGCCCCTGGCAGACCTCCTTTGGCCTCCATCCAGTTGAGTCACAGATGAATGAAGGCCCCGGCCTCTCCGTCAACGATATCGAGGGCACCGAAGGTCAGGAAGATCGCGGGCGTCAGGACGCAGGAAAGAAAGCGGTCACCTCACCCTTCGCAGAAGCCCTTAGCCAGACCCACCCCAGCACGAACAAACCTGGCGCCAAAGGCAACGGTACCGCTTCTAACGGCCACTCAAAAGCCGCCAACGGGAACGGCCACAAATCGAAGAAGACGGCGAAGGCCTAAATCCGACCGATTGTCCCGGAGAAACGAAAAGGGCGACTCAATGAGCCGCCCTCTCTGTTTATCCCCAGTCCTTTCTCTCGGTTTGTATTCGCGCCCAAGCAGGTGGAGTTACGGCTGGCCCATTCCCCCGCCAGCGCCGTATATGTTGCCTGTGGTGTAGCTGGCATCGTTCGCCGCAAGTTGCACGTAGATGCTGGCGAGTTCTGCAGGTTGCCCGGCGCGACCCAATGGATACTCCTGGCCAAAGTGAATCAGGTGGTTCTGGGTGGCACCTCCGGAGACCTGAAGAGGTGTCCAGATAGGGCCTGGCGCGACTCCGTTAACGCGGATCCCTTTGGGACCGAACTGCTTGCCAAGAGACTTCACATAGTTCATGGTTGCGGCCTTGGTCTGAGCGTAGTCGTATAAGTTTTTTGCTGGATCGTACGCTTGCTCAGAAGTGGTTGCGATAATGCACGATCCGGGTTGCAGGTGTGGAAGCGCGGCTTTGATGATCCAGAACGGCGCATAGATGTTGGTCTTCATCGTCGCGTCAAAGGCTTCGGTTGTAAGTTGCAGGATGTCCTCACATTGCTGCTGGCGGCCGGCGTTCGAAACGACGATGTCGAGGCCGCCAAGTGCTGCAGCCGCTTTCTCGACCAGATTTTTGCAGTATTGCTCTTCGCGGAGGTCGCCTGGAATAGGGATGCCCTTCCGACCGGTGGCCTGGATAAGTTGGATCACCTCACGAGCGTCGGGCTCTTCGGTGGGGTAGTAGCTGATGACCACATCCGCACCTTCGCGCGCATAGGCGATGGCCGCCGCGCGGCCCATGCCGGAATCTCCACCGGTGATGAGCGCCTTTCGACCCATTAAACGACCAGAGCCCTTATAGCTTGTCTCGCCATGATCGGGACGGGGATCCATCTTGCTGGCGAGGCCCGGCCATGGCTGGGACTGGCCGGGATAGGGAGGCCTAGGATATTTCGTGGTGGGATCGACGAAGGGTGCGGCCGTCGAGTTGCGCGGCGATTGCGCCGAAGCGGCGGGAACCGCGGCGGTGAGGGCAGCGCCAGCCATGCCCGCACCTAGATTGGAGACGAGCTCGCGACGCGAAATCCGTTTTTTAGAATTCATATGGGTATCTCTCTTGCAGTGGGATGGAGCGTGCAACAGGACACCGTGCAATCCTGATCTCTGGGTATATGGACAGCAACCGGTCATCAAAGAGTTGCTTCGCGCGACCAGTGCCATTTATGTCATGAATCGGACGAACCGAATTTACGGCAGAGCGAAAGGCATGCTCTCATGACAAATCCTGCATCTGACATCTCGGTATGGTCGTTCCCTTGGTCAGCGAAAAAGAGTGGGCAAACCGGCTAGACGGCACACCTTTATGGGTGCCAGAAGGCAAGCCGACGATTGTGGTTGTGCCACATCCGGATGATGAAACGCTGGCCGTCGGAGGGTTGATCGCAACGTTGCGGGCGATGGACGCGGAAGTAACCGTTGTCGCGGTTACGGATGGCGAGCATGCCTATATCGAGAACGAAGGCCTGGCCGAGATTCGGAAGAAGGAGCAGACGCGCGCGCTAGCGCGGCTGGGAGTCGCTGAGCAAAAGATTGTGCGGTTGGGACTGACGGATAGCGATGTGGCAGCTCACGAGGAGGAGTTGGTCGCTCGTCTAGGTACGCTGATTCGCGCAGAGACGCAGGTGTTTGCGCCATGGGCGGGAGACTTTCATCCCGACCATGAGGCGTGCGCGCGAGCGGCCGTGTTGGTATCGCGCGCTGTTGGAGCGACACTGATTTCCTACTTCTTCTGGACGTGGCACCGAGGGACGGTCGCGACAGTGGATGGATTAGACCTGTGCAGGTTTCCGCTTAGCGAAGAGACGTTGCGAGCGAAGGGCGAGGCGCTGGCGTATCACGCATCGCAACTCAGACACGAGCCGGAACCAGAGATCCTCCCGGAAAATTTGCTGTGGCCTGCGCGAATGTCTTACGAGTTATTTGCCCTGTGAGCGCTTCGACTAGCAGTGCGGAATTTTTCGAGCAGAAGTATCGCATGCGGGCAGATCCGTGGAATTTTGCACGGAGCGACTATGAGCGATCCCGTTATGACGCCATCATTGCGGCGTTGGGTGAACGGCGGTACGAGCGGGCGTTCGAGCCCGGATGTTCGGTTGGTGAGTTGACGTGGCGTCTGGCAGCGCTTTGTGGACATGTGGATGCCATGGACATCTCAGCCACCGCGATTGATCACGCAAAACGTCGTTGCTCCGGACTTCCCAACATAGACCTGCAGGTGGGCGGATTGCCGCTTCAGATGCCAGACGGTGCATTCGACCTCATCGTGTTTTCCGAGATTGGGTATTATTTCGACGAAGCTCGCCTGCAGGAGTTGGGCAGGTCCCTGGTGAATCGTATTCCATCGTTTGGAACGCTGTTGGCTGCACATTGGTTGGGCACATCCAAAGACCATGTACTGAGCGGAGATCGCGTGCACGAAGTTCTTGGTGGTCTGGAAGGATTGCGGCTGGATTACTCGGAGCGTCACGAGGGATTCCGGCTGGATCGGTGGAAGCGGCTATGAAAAATTCTTGGCACATTAGCGTTTTGATTCCCGCAAGAGACGAAGAAGAGTTGCTGCCGCGATGCCTGCAATCGGTGTTGGAGGCCCGTTCGGCGCTGGCGGGGAGAGCAACTTGTGATGTCATCGTTGCCGTGGATCGCTCGATGGATGGCAGCTTTGAGATTGCGCGAACGATGCTTGGCAGTGTCGGTGCCGTGATTCGTAGCGAGGCAGGCATCGTCGGGGTTGCACGTGCGATGGCAGCTAAAGAGGCACTGAGACAACGCACACTGGGTGCTTCCACGTTGTGGCTGGCGAACACGGATGCAGACTGTTGGGTACCGCGGTCCTGGTTAGCGGATCAATTGAAGATCGCGGATTCAGGGGTGGAGGCTGTCGCCGGCACCATTGATGTGGACTCGTTTGAGGAGCATGAGGCTCACGTTCCGCAGCGGTTCCGGTCGACGTATCTGCTTCATCCCGACGGCACCCATCCACATGTGCACGGCGCGAACTTGGGCGTGCGCGCAGATGCGTATCTGCGCGCCGGCGGATGGGCAGACCTGCGCACCGCGGAAGATCATGATCTTTGGGCGCGACTGCGGGCGAGTGGTGCTCGCACGCTTTCGCCGAGCCATCTGCGAGTGGTGACCAGCGGAAGACGCGTTGGACGCGCCCCGATGGGCTTTGCCGGCGCGCTGGCTGCGCATAACGAGGTGACCCTTGACGCGTGACGCGCTGATCTCTCGAGTTCGTGAGGCAATCGCGGAGCCTGTGCCGTTACCGGGCAGTGGGCAGACCGTGGAGAGACATCGGCGTCTATTTGAGGTGGGGTGCGAGGACCTCTCGCTCGCTCGCCTGATCGAGGCGCATTGGGATGCAGTCGCGATTCTTGCCGAGGCGGGACGCGAAGTCGAACCGGGCGCGCTCTACGGCGTGTGGGCTGCAGAGGCTCCTGACAAAGTGTTGCGGAGGGGAGGGGTGTTCCTCTCCGGGAGGAAGCCGTTTTGCAGTGGCGCAGGGATTGTGGATCGTGCGCTGGTCACGGTGAAGGAACCCGAGCCGCGGCTGATAGATGTCGATTTGCGGGGACGCGATCGCGGGATACGTTTTGACGATAGTGCATGGAGGACGACTGCCTTCGCGGAGACAAAGACTTCGCTGGCAACCTTCGACGCGGCGGCGGTGGAGGATTCAGACGTCATCGGCGAGACTGGATTTTATCTTCGGCGGCGCGGGTTCTGGCATGGCGCCTGCGGACCGGCTGCCTGCTGGGCGGGCGGGGCGGCTGGGCTTTTGCAATGGGCGTTGGAGCAAGCTCGCCACGATCCTCATACACTGGCGCATCTTGGGGCGATGAGCGCGACTGTGTGGTCGATGCAGGCAGCCTTGCGCACGGCGGGCGACGAAATTGATGCTGCATGGGACGATTGCGAAGCAGCGCAGATACGGGCGCTGCACCTGCGTCATGTCGTCGAGGAGGGCTGCACAGATGTGATCCGCAGGCTCGCGAGGGCGTATGGGCCACATCCCCTGGCGATGGACGAGGGGGTTGCTAGGCGGTATCAGGAACTCGATTTGTACGTGCGGCAGTCGCACGCAGAGCGCGATCTCGAAGCACTGGGGCGTGCGCTTCGTAAGGTCAAACAATCGTAGCGAGTCCGTTTGGACTGCCAAGGTATCGACCGATATCGCGACGACACGAATTTCGTGCGGACGCATCTGAGGGTGTATGACTGACAGCTCTATTTCCCGCTGTTTCTTTCTTCGCTCCGCCGCCGCAGCCACGACGCTCGCCACGACGAGTCTGGCTCAGTCGAACCCTGCCCTCCCGAACGCGCAAGATGCAGTGCAGCTCTCGCAGGTCCATGGACCGTCGGAGCAGGATGAAAAAGCGCCGGGGCCTTTCCTTGCGGGTGATGAGCGGAATGGGTTCGCGATCGTGGGGCTTGGCAGATTGTCCATCGACCAGATCCTTCCGGCGTTTGGTAAGTCCAAGTATGCGAAGCCGGTTTCTTTGGTTAGCGGCGATGCGACAAGGCAATCAAGCTCGCTGCGCAGTATGGTATCAAGCCGACGAGTATCTACGACTATGCGGCTTGGAAGGCCTGTGCAAGCAACGCCCGCACAGGCCTATCCTGCCAACCGAGAATCAGTGTCGCAGTTCAGCGAAACTACTACCGCTCAGTGGTATTTCCACGTGTCACGAGATCATCCTCGTACGCAGTGTCTCCAACCTCGCGTGTGCGAACGTCATCACTGAGCGGGCGATCTCTGCTCACAAATTCGCGGTCAGTGTTCGCAACACGCTCGTTCTCGAAGTTGCGATCACGGTCGACGGTGCGATCGTTATCCACGTGATGGCTGCTGACGCTCTTTTCACCAGACGACGCAATATCCTCGCCGCCCGCCTGCTTCAACACATCCTTCGCCCGCGACACTTCGTCCGACGAGTCGCAGTGCACCGACACCAGGATGCCGCCATCCTTCACGCGACCCTCATAGCGCTTTGCCTCGTACTCCGGGATACCCATCCCAACCAGCGCTCCAACCAGACCGCCCACGGCTCCGCCAACGCCGAGACCCGCCAGCGCGCCCATGATCGGACCTGCCGCGATGAGCGGACCAACGCCCGGAATCGCCAATGCGCCAATCCCAGCCAGCAGTCCAAGCGTACCGCCTAAAACACCACCGACACCAACCCCCATCGCCGTTCCCTCGGGTGCCTTGGTGTTCTTCTCTGTTGCGAAATCCTTCGAACCTTCCTTATCCGACATCAGTACCGATACATCCTGGTGCGAAAAGCCAGCGGCGTTCAACTGGTCGACTGCTTTTTCCGCTGCTGCACGGTTTGCGAATATTGCGAATGCTGCTGTGTTTTTACCTGCCATGGGAATTCTCCTGAAATGCCTGGGTTAGCGAGCCTGGTGACGTTTCGTTCGGGGTGACGCTTACTGCTTCACAGTGAGCTGATTGCTGACTTTGTCTTGCCCGACCACATCGACTGCCAGGGAAGCAATTGTCTGCTTCTCGCTGTCAGATTGCACTGGCCCCTTCAGTGTCACCATGCCGCTCTGCGTGATGATCTTCACGTTGTGGCCGTACGCTGATAAGGACTTGTCCGCAATAATCGATTGGCGGATTTTCTTCGTGATATCCATATCGGAAGTGTTTGATTTCTGCTGGTCGGCGGTCGTCTGCTGCCCCTTGTTCTGGGCCGAATTGTCTGGAGCAGTAGAGGCAGGCGTCGCGCTCTGATCTTGTGCTTGTAGCGCGACTGGGGCGCCAGCAAACACAAGGAAAGCGCAGCTCACCACTGCAACTCGTAAGGATGGGGAGAATACGGACATAAATCACCTCGCACGCACTGAATAACCACGCTGCCGTTCGGCGAAAAGCCCGCGCCTGGTCTAATTCAGCGATCCGAAAGGCGCTTGCCAACAAGAATCGGCAGAGCGTTCAATCGATCAAAAGCTGAGATGCCTTTCGTAGAAAAGACGTTGCGCAACAGCAAAAGCGTTTAGTCGAACCCGTGTGTTGTCGCAAGGCTAACCAAGTCTGTCATTTGCCATGTTTGCGTCGCAATATGACCCCAAGGAACAGGAGTGTGATGGAGATGCAGAACGCCGTGAGGGCAACATCGTGCATAGGGCCAGTTTGATGTTCTGCTATAGGAATTGCGTTGGCTAAGGGCGGGATACCCGTCCTGATACAAAATGGCTCAACCCTTGTTTTTTCGCGTTTGAACTTTCTTCTCTTCCGAATCTCTCCTGAGTACGTCCGCCTTTTAGACAGCCAGAATCTGGCGGACGGCGTATCAACCGGTCGAATTCCGTATTACCCGGGCCATTGGGATCTGACTGCGGTTTCACATGAAGAGTCCGTTTTCACAGCCGATTCCGGTTCTCGGGATCGGTCATCTGACACACTGACCATCGCAATCGAGGTGCAGATGACATCGAAGCCAAGCCACATCCGCGAACCCAACCGCCGTTTCATGAAGTGCCTAAAATCCGCCGCGTTCATCGGTAAAACCTTCTGAATGCCGAGGCATGGAAGGTCGAACGGGTCCTATTTAATTCCGCATTTGGGACGGTGTACCATCGCTTCCATGACACGCCTGCAAATTATTAGAAATCGCATCTCTCATCTCGAGCGGAGGTGCGCGACTCTTCAATATCAGAAGGGAGTTCTTGAGAAGGCTTGGTCCCCTAGCGCAAAAGCTAGTCTTCCGGAACATCAAAAGGTGATGGACAAAGTCCTAACGGCTCTGCGAAAGGCTGAAGCAGAGGAACATCGAATGACTTTTCGCTGAGTTTTCACTGCAAAGCCAATTAAGTCTTGCACCTCGGCGGAAAGGCTGAGAGCATGGCTGGCATGGAATACCTGATCGTGTCCCGCATTCTGTTCGTCGCAATTCTTGGCTTCACTTCCGTTTGCGCCGTTGCCCAGACCGACACGGGCCCCGTATCCGATGTTGAGACCGTTCATAGGCTCATCAACCTGTACACAAAAGCTGTCGATACGGTCGACACGAAACTGATCTCGCAAATCTGGTCTCATTCGTCTGAGGTTTCGTTTATCTATCCGCTGGGCGAGGAGCACGGCTACGAAGCGATCGAGCAGAATGTCTTCCAAAATGTAATGGGCGGCATGTTTTCGGTCCGTGATCTTGAAATAAACAGAGTGGTAATCCATGCGAGCGGTGATACAGCATGGTCCGAATTTCACTGGGTTTTTCATGCGACAATGCGCAAAGATGGGTCAGCCATTACCACTCACGGTGTCGAAACCCAGGTTTACCGCAAAGAGTCGGGGAATTGGCGCTTGGTTCATGTCCACTACTCAGAAGATCATCAAGCCGCTTCCTAAGCAGTAGCTACTGGCTGCAACTTACGGCGCCTCTGCAACGTCTTCAAGCCCAGCAATGTTCCCTTCCGTAGGAAGAACATGCATTACCGCGCTGCTCGCTCCGGTGCTTTGCATTGGTGTTCTGATCATGTTCGTTGCCGCCCTATGCGACTTCACTGCTTCTCGATTCAAAGGTAGCTCCGTGCAATCGAACCATCAGAAGTGCGGGGAGGCTGAAGGCTCGGATGAGCCTATAAATACACATGCTATGTAGAAGAGATAAGACTCTTTCCGCAAGGAGTTTGATCAGTGCGCGATCTCATGCTTGGTGTACTCGAAGCGAGCAATTGGGTAGTGGGCGGCCAGAACGGCGCGGCGGGCATTCGACTGTGGATTGAGCACAGGTCCCTCGCCTACAGAATGCTGAGGCCCAAGATTGCCCGGCCGGTCATGCTGGGAGTGAGCGAACTTTCGAGAGTGGTGCACGCCTGGCCTACGCGTCCATTACCGTCCGACCTCTGGCAATGAATGCCGCCAGAAGCGGTGACAATAAACCGTCGGTGACGAGGATTAGCCAACAATCATCGAGGCGGTCCCGGCCCTGCGCGTTCCGTAGCGGACATCTTTATATATAGAAATGTTTTCTACCGGGGCTTCGCGGCACTCCGCAGGCGTCAATTGGCAACATTTGCAATAAAACCAGACAGAGGAAAGCCTGCGGGTTTTCTTGAACTTTCATGAACTAACTCTCTCCCATGGGTTGCGCGCAAATGCCGTCTAGTTTCAATTAACCAGAGGAGCGTGATCAGGCGGACGACGAGACTCTACTGATTGCTGCTCAGCCATCAAATTGGCTAAAACCGGGTGCCTCAAATGACGGCGCGAACAGCATTGCCTAAGTGCTTGCGGGTATTCCTGAAAGCATTAGCGACGGTCCCTCCTGCAGCCAGCGTATGAGCGAGCGCCGATTTCCCCTGTTTGCCCCTATAAGTGAAGGAAACTGCCTCGATATCACCACCGAAAATGGTGTGGTTCTGTTCGACGTGATCGAGTGCACCGTTCAATCGTTTCACGACTGCCTCAGCTTCATCAGCATGCACGACAAGTTCAACGGTGATCTTTTTGTAGAGCATTTCCACACCTCTTCAAAGATTCTATGCCTGTCAGAGCGAGATCAAAAAAGCCTCGTGGCCGTAGTAGAGTCCTGGTGCCCGGTCGTAATAGGGAGAAAAACACGGACGGTAGTGCCATGATTGTCTACAGCATCATTGCTCTCAAGTTCAATTTGTCCGCCATGGCCTTCAATAAACTGCTTCGCAATGTACAAACCAATGCCTGTACCTACAGAACGGCGAGTAGTGAAAAATGCGTCGAAGACTTTAGGGAGATCATCGGCTCCGATCCCGACACCGGTGTCCCGGATCGTAAACACAACTCCATTTGCCGGGCTCGTTTCAGGGTCCACAGAAATGGATAAAACGCCTCCGACGGGCATCGCATAAATCGAGTTTGTGATCAGGTTAGAGATGACTTGCATCATCTCCCCACGACGCATTACAACTTTCTGTGTTGAATTGAGAGACATCTTGATCTCAACCCCGACCGCTCGACACCGCGGTTCATAAATTGTCACCGCCTGCGAAACAATCTCCGCGAGGGACGCGCTGACAGCGGCCGCGTGTTCGCGATAGTAGCCAAGCGTTTGTTTCGCAATATGCGAGACTCGACCTAATTCGTTTTCAGCGGAGCTAAGATAGTTGATGCCGTCCGGGTCGGTAATCATTGGCCGAAGAAGATAAAGGAGATTGATTACTGCTTCCAGGGGGTTGTTGATTTCATGCGCAATCGTGGCCGCCATTCGACCCGTCGCGGCGATTTTTTCAGCTTGCAAGAGAGATTGTTCCATTCTCTTGCGATTGGAAATATCTCGGAGGATCTTGGAGGCTCCGATGATTTTTCCCTGATCGTCCCTAATCGGCGAAATCGTGAGCGATACATCCAGAATCGTGCCGTCCTTTGTAAGACGCATGGTCTCAAAATGGTCCATCCGGCGTCCGTTCCGAATATTTTCAATGATTGCCTGCTCGTCGGAATGAAGGTGCTCAGGAATGATCCTGAGGATCGACGTGCCGACCATTTCCTCCGCGGAATAACCGAAGACGCGAGTGGCCGCAGCATTCCAACTAGTTATGGTTCCGTTCAGATCCTTGCTCAAAATCACATCGTCGGAGGAGTCGACGATCGCCGCAAGCTCCCCAAGATGCTTGGCGTTATTGCGTAATGCTTCGCTAATCGCTGCGCGTGCTTCCGCCAGCTCCCGTTCGGCCTTGGCGATGATTAGCCGCCGTTGTGACGTCTCGATGTACTGATTGGCTCTCTTCTGCGCTGACTGGCGGATAATCCAGCACAGCATAATGGAAAGAAGTAGAAAGACGCCGAGTCGTACCGCCTGGGGGGCATTTCCCAGGGAAAACCTCAATTGGGACTTGGTGAGAAAATAATTCACCAAGACGGTCTCAGTGATGGCGCAAAAAGCGCCGCCCCACATGCCAAAAAACCATGCGGTCAGGATCACGGTAGGAAATGCAAGAAGAAGAGAAAATGCTCGCAACGGGGTAACGGTGTGGGTGATCCCGACCGCGATACATGCTGTCAGGCAGCCCAACACAGCACGCATGCTCCTCGGCATTCGCTCTGAATTCAGAGTAGGAGGTAAATCTATGCCTTCATCCGGAGTTCCGTTCATCGATCCAATTCCTCAGTTGCGACTATCCCGGGCCAGAATCGTAGGTTCGCACATCATGCGGAGGGGCCTCGCATCGCCGACATCATGTTCGTTCCGCCTCGAGAGAGCATTGATGTTCCAAATTCCGTCTCTAGCATGTTAGCCCCTAATGCCTGAAATCTCTTGATAGCAGTTCAACTGTCAGGAATAAGAGGGATTTGCTAACGACCGATGATGACGCCCATATGTGAGCTCATCACCCAAGCGTCGGAGCCGGCCCGGGAACGTTGATCCTGTGAAACGCGCTGCTTTTGACTGACTCACACCCCGTCCGTCAAACTTCCTTGAGCTCAAAAGGCTCCCACCGTTCGCGTTTGCCGCCGCTACTTCATCGGTAAGCGACAACGCGGCGGTGCGTGCGACCTGTCATTTGATCCGCAACATTCCCTCAATTACTTTGACGCCGCGACCAGCCAGCCGCACCGTCTTCCCGTGAACCTCCACGCTTAGCAGGCTGGGGCGCTTCATCTCATATCCCTGTTCAATTTTGATGGTGGACCCGTCTTTGACGATCCCGTGAGTGACTAACTGGCAAGCCAGTGGGCCGGCAGCAGTCCCGTGGCTGAGTCTTCCACAATCCCCCTGGTCGGATTGAAAAACCTGGCATGAGCCGACGATGCCGGCGATACCGTATCCAGGCAGTACAGGTAACAACCTTCCCCATTTACTGCATTGAGAATCTTCGCCAGCCGCCGAGCATCGGGGTGAGCACGGGCAACGGCTGCCCGATTACGGACAGGCACCAAGAGGTGTCCGGCGCCAGTCGAAACGACTTGCGCGGGTAAAGAACTTGAAAGATCATCTATTTCCAGCCCTAAGGCATCTGCCAACCCCGGTACATCCTCACAGACGTTACGAAACTGAGGCGGTGACTGCGTCAATACAACAGACGCCAGCTGCTGTCCTTCACAGCGGACCTCTACGGGCAGTAAACTGTCCCCAATTTCTTGAGTGAAGAAATT
The DNA here is from genome assembly GCF_009765785.1 of Granulicella sp. L46. Lineage (GTDB taxonomy): Bacteria > Acidobacteriota > Terriglobia > Terriglobales > Acidobacteriaceae > Granulicella. Next base: position 1,182,570 of record NZ_LMUT01000012.1, on the reverse strand, counting down.
GGCCCCATCGGTGAGTGTCAGCTGCTGCGATTCAGCCATCCACCACCATGCTCCGAGCGAGTTGTGCCCTGCGCCGAAAATTTCATGTCCGGGAGCCGTGAAGGATCGTAGACGCCAATGGGCGGCTTTATCTCTCGGAGTCACGATAAACGTTGTCTCCGCTTGATTGAGTTCCCCGGCAATTCTTTGCATCATCACATCGTCGAGTATTTCGGCGTGAGGAACTACCGCGAGTGGGTTGCCGGTCAGCGGCCGTTCCGCGAAAACATCGACAAAATAAAATGGGATATGCATTCGGTCGTTTCTCCTCTTGCACGCTGGTTGATCTCATCCAGAAAGAAGATGTGTTCCATGTCCTGGATCACGTTTTCGGCTTCGCAAGGTCCGCTACCGGCGGGTCTCCAATCACTCCAAACCTATCGAGTAGATACTCCAATGGTGAGGAACTAAGCCACTCGTGACGCTCGTTTAAGCGAAACTTAACAATGCCGTCAGCTCCCATCGAATATCTTGGCACCCATAGCAGCAAGTTGAAGAAGCGCGGTGCGGCGGACCTCATCTGCAGATTGTCTTCCCAGCGTATTGTGAGCCAGGTCGCATGCTCCAGTCGCACGTGAGTCGACCAGAACGTTGAACCCTCTGACGAGGGCCTCCCTAACGGATGTCGACAGGCACATATGGGTATAGAAACCGGCGATCAAAACTGTGTCCACCCCCTTCTCACGGAGCCATACCTCCAGGTCTGTCGTGGTGAAGGCTCCATAGACATCCTTCTCAAATAGCTGTTCGCTTTCCAGGCTGAAGTCCGGGCCGGAGCCTGGCGACAATTCTGAACCCCACTCGCCTGGAATGAATGCTTTGGATTCATGCGGCTTGTTGTGATGGCGAACCCAGGCAATGGGCCAGTTCTGCTTGCGCGCGGATTCTACCTGCGCCAATATCGCGGATAGCGCTTCTCGATGGTTTGGAACCGGACGCATTCCTTCCGGCGAAAATTCGTTCTGTGCGTCGACGATGATAAGAGCGTTCATAACACCTCCATTCGCATTGGATATGGTGTATGAACCCTCGATCCATGTTATTTTCGGTTGTATGTTTGTTAGCCGAAAATATTTCGGAATGGAGGCGCCGTGGATCTGGATCGCAAGGACATTTTGCTACTGGAGTCTTTACAGGAAGACGCTTCGAGGAGACTGGAGGAGCTTGCCAAGATGGTGCATCTCGCTCCGTCATCGGTGCATGACCGCTTGAGGCGGCTGCAGCAGAATCGAGTCATCAGACGGTGGACCGTGGATGTCGAGCCTCTGGCCCTGGGTCTGAACGTAGAAGCAT
>NZ_LMUT01000012.1:1175244-1181228 GCF_009765785.1 Granulicella sp. L46 | reverse complement strand
GACGTCGTCCCAATCGTCATCAAGAATTACCCGGCACACATCCAAATTCTTTTGTATTGACTCGAAAGAACTCTTCCAGAGTCTGCGCGCGGCTTCCGGTTATGGCCCGAATCGTATCTGTAACGGCGCGGGGCTCTTCGCTTCGTCTTTCGGTTGATCGAAAGTATTGCCAGAGATGCGACAGGTGATCGAGCGCGTGCGGATTGATGTGACTTCTCATGGCCTCAATCCACTGCTCGTCCGTAATATTGACATATCGTATCGGACGCTTAAGCACGGAGCTCAGTGTGTCGACGATTTCTCTCACCGTGGGTGTTGCAGCGACAAGATCGTACGCGCTTGCGGAAGGCATCTCTGGCGATGCCAGCAGGGTGGCCGCCATACGAGACACATCTTCTCCACCTACCAGCGAGATTGTGGCGCTGCCGTCGCCCCAGGGCAGGAACACTGTGTCCTGTTCGGCGACACTCCTTCTTATCAGTGCCCGTACGTTTTCGTAGTATGGCGGGGCGTGCATATGAACCGCTCCGACTTTCGCCCAATCGAAGATGCGATCCGCGAGTCCATGCTGCATGTTGCGAAAGCTCGGCGCTTTGCGCGCGCCCTGGAGCTGCGAATTGTTGACGACGAGTTCGGTCCCTGCTTCGCGTGCTTCCATAGCAAAGATGGTTGTAGCTTCCAGCAGACCATCCGATACAGAGTAGGTAAAGTAAGCGCGCTTTATCCCTTCGAGAGAAATGCTGACGGAATCCCGATCCAAGAGATCTCCTTGCACGACCTCCGCACCGAGTTCCCGGAGAGCCTCGGACCTTGCATCCAGCGTATGCACGAAAGCACGCACAGGAATACCTTTTTCCAGCAGGAGGGATGTTATTCGCCGGCCCGTGGAGCCTTGTGATCCACCAGCCGCGCCGGTGATGAGTATAGGTTCAGACATTGTTCTTCTCCTTTAGGAAATGCGGCATTGGTCGGCCGTACTGCCAGTGAAAACGGGAGCTGCGCTGGGCCGAGGGCGGACCAGCCAATAGAGAGCGATGAAGTGCGTAAGCATCAACATGGGTACGTAGAGGATCGGGATCGGGTAGGCCGCGCCCAGTTGTCCCGCGACCGCTGGAAGGCCGAACTTGATGGCGTGGTTGTAGGCAAGGAGGATGTCGGTCGTCCCCGCGAGATTGAACGCGATGACGAAGAGCCAAAACAGCGGACGTATTCTGACCGTGAGAAGGGCCAACAGGGCGAGAACTCCGGTTGCGAAGTCACCATAGGCGGCGAATGTGGCAAACCCGGCAGGCAGATGGCGGCCGACGACGCCTGGAAGAAGAAAAACAAGCCCGAAGAAGCGAAAGCTATGCACAGTAGCGATGACGCGTTGCGCTGCCATCCGTTTCATCGACCTGAGTCTGGGAAGAACATACACGCTGAAACAAAGCAGGCAGGCGACATAACCAAGAACCAGATGTACTAGAAAGATAATTTGCGGGGACATTTGGCCTCCTGCTCGCATAGGATTATATCAATCATCCTATGGATTCAGAATTTCTGTCGCAAGCTCAAGGCGGCGAATCCTCCGTGGGATGATTGCCGGCATCCTATAATGAGCCATGCGTTACCCGCCCGAACACAAAGCCGACATCCATCAGCAGATTGTGAAAGATGCCTCGCGCCGCATTCGTCGCGAAGGCATGACCGGCGCCGCGGTTTCGTCCATGATGCGGGATTGCGGCCTGACCCACGGAGGTTTTTACAAGCATTTCGGAAGCAAGGAAGAGTTGCTCATGGAATCGCTGAGCGCGGCATTCAAGGAAATAGCCGACCGCCTCGCACAAGCTGGCGCACAATCCGAACCTGAGGCGGCGTGGAAGGTGATCGTGAAAACCTATCTGAGCCTGGAATATTGCGACCAGATCGAGTACGGATGCCCATTGCCGGCCCTTGCGCCCGAACTCGCAAGGACGGACAAGGCGATGAAGTCGCGAATCTTTGAGGAACTGAAGATATACAGGAGTCGCATGATTCCGTTTATGCCCGGCCGGCGAACTGCCGACAAAGAGAGCGCTTTCTTTTCTATCTTTTCAACGATGGTCGGGGCAATTGAAATCGCGCGGATGATGCCAGAGCCCGCGATGCGGGAGAGAGTGCTAGTGAGCGCGAAAAAGCTTCTCTTGCGCAGCTTTTAGTTTTTTTGGCTCGAATCGGCGGTCGCGCCGACGCCAACACAAGTACCCATAAGCCGTTGACTTGAGAACCTGTCCTCAATTGTTGCGACTGGCCGGTGCGCGTTTCCGGCAACCTCCTCGAATTCGCGAGTTGGCATTCGTTGAGAGAACTGGTCTCATGTCCCGAGGTCTGGCTAGCTCAATGCCTTTGCGAGTCGAATGAGGCCTTGCTGTATTGCAACCTTGTCGAAGCCGCCAAAGCCGAGGAGCAAGGCATTTGGATCAGGACGTCTGAGCGTGCATCGATCGACGGCGATTACCTCAAGACCCTGGGCCGCGGCCAACTTCTCCGCCTGTCGTGACGACATACCATTCTTGAGATACCCGATCGTGTAGAGGCCGGCCCTGACGTTGGAGATCTCAAGCAGCCCACCCAGGTGTTGCCTGGCCCCTTCCTTTAGTATTTCGAGACGCTCCGCATACAGAATCCGCATCCTCCGAAGATGTCGCGCCAAATGCCCGTCCACGATGAAGTCGCAAAGCACCGCCTGGTCAAAGGATGAATTCCGGAAGTCGGTTCGGTAACGAAGGGCCACGAAGGGGTCTACCAATGGCGAGGGTAATACCACGTAGCCCACGCGCAAGGCCGGGAAAAGCGTTTTGCTGAACGATCCGACGAAGATAACGCTTGAGTGATTATCGAGGCTTTGGAGAGCGGGCACGGGCGGTCCCTCGAACCTATATTCACTGTCATAGTCATCTTCGATAACAAACGCGCCAGCGCGTGCGGCCCAGCTAAGAAGCGCCATCCGCCGCTCGAGCGACATCGTTACTCCGAGTGGAAATTGGTGAGCCGGCGTTACGTAGACTCCCTTCCCGTCCGGGCAGAGCTTCGTTCCGGCAAGAACAGAAAGTCCTTCGTCATTTACCGGTACAGCAATCATCCTGGCTCCGACATTCTCGAACGCGATCCGGGCTCCAAAATATCCAGGATCTTCCATCCATATCGAGTCGCCTTTTTTCAAGAGCAGCCGCGCCAACAGATCGAGTGCCTGTTGTATTCCGGAAACTACGACGATTTGTTCCGCAGTGCATCGCACCCCACGCGACGTACGCAGATACTCGGCGATGGCGCTGCGCAACGGCTGATACCCGCGCCGATCAGCCTCTTTCTTGAGCCATGACCTGAAATTCCGGGCCCGGCCCGCTGCAATACGGCCCCAAACTTCAGATGGAAATTCATTGATGGCAGGAACCCCGATGCGAAAAGGGCGGGGGCTCTCAACAAAAGCCTGATCAATCCACGGTTGCGGCGGTTTGTTTGTGGCGATGACGCGACGAATGTATGCGGGCGTAGTGGTTGCATGGCGCGCTGGCCGGGGTGATTCCACACGATTGACCCATGTACCGAAACCAACGCGAGAGGTGATGTACCCCTCGTCTTGTAGACGCTCCAGAACGCTGACGACTGTCCCGCGGGAAAGTTGGTACAGGCTGGCGAAATCTCTCGACGCTGGCAGCCTGGCGCCTGGCGCGAGCCGGCCATCGAGAATGGCAGAGCATAGTTCACCGTACAGCCAGCTGGTTAAGGTCTGATGGCGCGACCGAATCTTGAGAGTGAGTTCGAACGAGCTGATGGTTTTCGACATTTCAATGGTCCAATGACATTCTATAAAATGGCTCTATTCGATGAACCAATGGTGCCATATTATCAGTTTGAAATAGAGAAGCGCATGTGTGGCCATTGAGCTCTGGCTTCTGGTCGAGGAACGCATCGGAGATCGAGAGATGAACGTTGGAATTTGGTTTTACGGCTTAGGTACAGTTCTTACCGGCATTTTGAACATCGCGTGGGGTTCATTTGACGCCTCTCACCAGCCCATTCAGGCCGTGAGCAAAACGCTGGCTGGTGAACACGTACTGGCCTCCATTGCAGGCGCATGGCTGGTTGCATCGGGTCTTGCAACTTTGTGGCGGTACAGCGTAAGGATTGGCGCGGCGGCATCCGGCATTGCTTATTTGATCTTTGCGGGACTTTGGCTTGCTCGGTACTACGCCGGGGTTCATTCGCTTGGCTGGCGAATCGACGTCCTATTAGGCGTCACGTTCGGGCTGGCGCAACAATTGATGCTGGTCGCTCCGGCCGCAATCATTTACGTCTTCACCGCCCCACCGGATTCCCAGTTGCAAAGGAGAACAGTTATCGCCGCGCGTTGGATGCTCGGACTTCCTCCCGTCATCTTCGGCATATTTCACCTTATCGGCATTCGGGTCTTCGCAACCATCGTCCCTCACTGGATGCCGTTCGGATATTTCTGGGCGGCGCTGACGGGAATCGCCTTCATCCTGGCAGGATGTGCGATCTGCTCCGGGAAGATGGATGTGCTGGCCGCCAGACTTCTTGCATTGATGCTGTTCCTGTTTGAACTTCTCGTCGAGGTGCCCCCTATATTCAGCCGGCTGCACAGTCAGCCAACATGGGGCGCTGCTGTATACAATCTGGCTGCGATAGGGGCATGCTTGATGTTCGCCGAGTTTCTCATGAGCCGCGCAGACCGGGGACGAATAGGCCGCGCGGGGAATGTCACCATGTCAAGGCCCAATACGTTGGCCGCGTGATTGAGTCGCGCATGGTCATAGACGGGGATAAGTTTTAGACATGAGAAGACTGCTGATGAAAACCGGTTGGGGCGTGCTGTTGTTTCTCGCGCTCGTCAATTGCATTCTCGCGATGCGCTATCTATTGCCCCGAGTTCCGTTCCCCGCGCAATTACCGAACTTCAAGCTGCATCGCATCGCGCTTACGGGCCATGCCGCATTTGCGGGCATCGCACTCTTGGTGGGGCCGTTTCAATTCCTCGATACTTTCCGGCGCCGCTGGCCAACGTTGCATGGGCGCCTCGGTTGGTTGTATATCGGCACAGTGGCACTCGGAGCTGCCTTCGCGTTACCCTTGACCCTCCACGCAGGCTTCGGTCCTATTTCGGGAGCGGGCTTCCTGACGCTAGACATCGTTTGGCTTCTCACCACAGCCATCGCCCTCCGTTGGGCAATCAAGCTCCGGTTTGATCTGCATCGTCGCTGGATGTTGAGAAGCTACGCCCTCGCAGCCGCAGCAATTTCGCTCCGCATCATGTTGCCAATATCTGCGGTAATGGGTCTTTCTCCTGCGCCGTCTTACCGGGCGATTGCATGGCTTTGCTGGCTTACCAACCTCGCGCTCGTAGAGACATGGCTCCGGTTACGCTATGGCACAGTGACACGAGTTCCGCTCGTGCACGCCTCATCTCGTGCTGGCGGCCAGCCCGATAATCGGTCTTAGCCCATAAGGGCGATTGCCGCGCCCCAATATCTCATCTGGCGACAACAGGTCAAAGCACTCATTCAGTGCCGTTTCAGCGACCGATATCTGATTGGTCTTGAAAAACGGCTTCTCTTCACCAATCGCCGCAGTTCCCGTAAAGTCGGGTTATCGCAACTTGAAGACCTAACTTCCGCAAACGCTTGACCGGGCGTCGGCTCTACGGACATCCTGACCAAATGGGAACTGTTCCGTGGCGAGGACTATCAAAGTCATCCTTTCTTAATGCGAATGCGAGTTCTATGGGTTGTCCGTCCCGCCAACGATGAAGATCATTGCCATAGGTTGACCTCAATCATTCCTCCGTAACCACGCTGAGGTACCGTCCGTGCCGCGTTGAATTCGCGTGCCAGCGTGGACGCAATAAGGGAACAATAAAGACACAATAACGATTTTTAAGGGTTGTTTTGCGCCCTTTTGTGCACTTAAAAGATGTGCTAACTTATTGAAAGTGCGTTGCGAAGCGA
>NZ_LMUT01000012.1:1131593-1175234 GCF_009765785.1 Granulicella sp. L46 | reverse complement strand
AGAAGACCCGTGGGAACAATCAGACGGGAATCTGGCCCAGGGACGAATAATCAGCAATTGGGTCCCGCCCGACTCCCTAACCAAATCAACGAGTTGGCGAGAGCTGGGAACGATTTGGACCGGGATCGAACCTCGCAAACGAGGAAGTCAGCGGTTCGATCTTGCTGGTGTCAACCGCATCTGAACCCCCAAAAATTCTTGTTGTCGAAGTGTCTTTCCCGGGGAACGATGTGGGCCCGCAGGTCGGGAACTTCCTACAATCCGACACTCCGGTACGAATCCGAACCTCGATGATCGCTATGGCGATCTGTCACCAATTTAAGTGAGGGCAGAAGGTCTCGGCGGTTCCTGGTGGACTTCGAAGTTCAGTCCTTAAAAAGCACCCGAAGCATGAGCACTCCATGTGCTGGGATACTCGCGGTATAGAGGCCGTCGTGAAACGCTACGCTCGAATGCCGCCAAAGGTCGCGCGCTAACTTCGCTTCGGCGCCAGGTCTCAGATCGCTCGCCCTAACGGTAGCGATCGTCTCGGCGTCGCCCATGTTCACGACGCCCACGGCAACCGAGCAATCGGCAAGTGGCTTCACCCACGTCTCAAGGGTCCCGCTTTTCACCGGCGCAGCCTGCTTGCCCAACGGATCCTGATCGACCGCAAGCACCTCGCGGTTCATCAGGATCTCCCTAATGGCGGGCGTCATGCTCCGAATGTCATTGCCCGCGAGTAACGGGGCGGCCGCTAGTGCCCACAAGCTCATATGAGTCCTGTATTCCTCGTCGGTCATGTGACCATTGCCGATCTCCAGCATGTCCGGATCGTTCCAATGCCCTGGGCCTGCATAAGGGGCGGTTGGAGCCTGTTTCTCGATGTTGCTGATCATGCTCGTCCATGTATCGCTGATGTCCCCCGTGGTGCGCCAGAGATTGCCCCCTACTTTCGCACCCCAGAGCTCGACGTTGCCGCTGCCGTATTCGCAAAGACTATAGACGATCGGTTGCCCGCTGTTAAGTAGGGCATCGCCCATCTTCTGGTAGACGGGTTGCAGAGCGTCGTGGCTGTAGATCATGCGCGCGCCACACCAGTCGTATTTGAGGTAGTCGACACCCCATGCTGCGAAGGTCTTGGCGTCCTGGTCCTCGTGCCCATAACTACCGGGATACTCGGCGCAGGTGCGCGGTCCAGGCGAGGAGTAGATGCCAAGCTTCAGGCCCTTCGAGTGTACGTAGTCCGCCAGAGCCTTCATGTCCGGGAACTTCTTGTTCGGGGCCAGGTTTCCTTGGGCATCCCTCACGCCCTGCCAGGTGTCGTCGATGTTTACGTAGACGTAGCCGACGTCTCGCATGCCGCTCGTAACCATCGCATCCGCCATCTCACGGACGGTCTTATCGTCGATGCGGCTCTGAAATAGATTCCAGCTGTTCCAGCCCATGGGTGGCAGCTTCGCCAATCCGTTATACGGCACATCATGTAAGGTGGGCGGATCGATGTGCTCGAACGGAGGATATTCATCCCCGGGCTTTGCACGAACTGCCACGAAGTGATCGTCATCGCGAGTCAGGTGTAACTCATTGCCTTTCAGATCGCCGGCCACTCGCGGCTTGGTGTCCTTAGGAGATGAAAAAAGCTCAAAGTGAGTTCCTGAGATCGCGCCCGTGACCTGGTAAATGTGTCCAATCGTCGTCACCGTTCCGGTCAGCTCCGATCCTGTCTGACGAAGATCCAGAAAGACGCGATCGTTCTCGCCATTGTCCAGCACGCGCTGAGTTCCGATCCATTTACCGGCGACTGTCTGACCGAGGGCAGGAATAACGAGCAATCCAGAGGCCACGAAAATAGCAGCACCGCTCAACCGCATCGCACAGCGCCCAACGAGTATTGGAAACATGGATTCTTCTCCTGGCTAGCGCATTAAATTCGTACCGCGCCGATCCGTACATTCACTACTTCTCTATAACGTTTGGTTGAGGACTTGTTGGAGAGTGGTGTCTTTCGCGGCCCGCGACCACAGAATACGGAAATCGCTGACATTGCGAAGCGCGAAGTTCGGTTGAGGTGGAGCAGTGATCGCGAAGAAGTCAGCGCGTTGAACGTCCTCCAACCAGAACGCGGGGCGCGGATCGTTGTTGAGGGGTGCGATCTCAACGTGAGACATCGCAATTTGCTTGAGGTGGCGAAGGAAGAAGCCGTGAGATGGTGTCTGGCCGAATCGGTTTGGGTCAGGGTACTCCTCTTCTAGTTCTGGCACTTGCCGTGTTCGCCAATCGAGCAACGGCTTCGAGGGATCCTTGGGGTGTCCAAGGCCACGATGCTGGAAGTAGCAACCTGATAGTTGGACATCTTCGATCACGTTTCCGGGAATCCCGGAGAACACCGATGCCGTCGATCCCGCGGAGTCGCTCGAAACGATGTTCGAGATCAGGACGCGACGAAGGCTTCCGGCGCGCATCGAGTCTTTTGGACCACGGTTGCGTCGGTTCAGGCGCAGAAATAGAGGCGCATCCGTGATCTCGCGCATGGTGATATTTGAGATGGCAATGTCTTCGACAATGGCGCCGTCAGCCGTTTCCAGGGCGATACCTTTCGAGCCTTCAATAACGCAGTTCGAGATGGTGATGTTGCGGAAGCCGCCATTGGATTCCGTGCCGCACTTGATGCGTCCATTGTGCGGAGCCGCGCCGTCGGGAAACTTCTTCCACCTGCCCTCGATGACGCTGCCGAGCTGGTACGCCCCGGTGACAAAACAGTTGGAGATGGTCACGTTTTCGGTGGCGCGCGCATACCCCAGGGCATAGCTGGACTTCGGACAGATTCCATCGTCCCATGGCGAGTTTACGGTGCAGTTCGAAATACGCACGTTGCGGCAGCAATCGATGTCCAGGCCGTCCCGGTCTGTATCGATCCGCAGATTGTCGAGTGTGAGGTTGTCAACACCAGTAGCAAGAACCGCGAAATGCCCCCCCTTCAAGATCGAGACGTCCCTGAGAGTCACGTGGCGGCAGTTCTTAAGCGCGATTGCTTTGTTCCCGACGCCTGCCTGTTCGGCAACGAAGGATGAATAGCCCGGCGCAACCTGCCCGGGAGCACTTCCGCGGGAGAGGCCTTTGCCGTGAATGAGACCTGGGCCGAGGATAGAAAAATTCGCGATGTCCACGCCGACGAAGAGGGAATTGTTCCAATGGCTATGGCCGTAGTCCTCAAAAGCATCCCAAGGCGCGTTAGCTTCTGCCGCGTCGTAGGCTCCGCCGTTGTAGCCGGTGGATTCGCCAGGTTTCGGTGAGTCGGCCGCGAGGATGGTACAGCCCTGTGAGAGGTGCAGATCTACGTTGCTACGCAGGTGGATCGTGAAACTCAAGTAGGTTCCCGCCGGGAAAAAGAGCAGGCCGCCCCCGGCTGCAGCGACGGCGTCAATGGCCCTGTTGATGGCTGGCGTATCGACCGTCTTCCCATCGCCGGTCGCTCCATAGCGACGCACGTTGAATGTCACGTCCGTTGCAATTTCGGGAGCTTGAGCACCTGCGGTGTGACCGATCGTGGTCATCGCTATGGCAAGCGGCGAAAGCCTAAGTAAATCCCTGCGGCGTGTGTCCACAACGCTCCTTCGGGTAGTAGAAAGATCGCGATTGAATGCATAATTGTTCGAGCGGGGCGTGCCACCCAGGCGTTGTTCGTATGGACCGAGGAATTGGTCCGACTGTTTTTGCCGTTCAACCAGACGATTCAGATGGCGCCCAACCTTGATACGGCATCGCGCGGTTTTCAGACAGGTGTCAAACGGTGTCTTACAGTATGCCCACCATTAAATGATCCGTTTTGAGTTAGATAGCGAAGACATGCTCTACCCATTCTCTGAACGTTAAGCCGCTCAAAGCCCGGCCAGGAAATCGCCGAATTACCAGGTACCGACGGCAACAACGTGAGGTGGCCCCGCCATTCCATCCGTGATGTCAGTTGAGACGACGATCTGAAAATTCTTTTTTTGGAGATTGATCGATCTTGCCTGCAGCACGTTAGTCAGATCCTTCTCGTTTGCGAGGAACTCACTGGCGGCCTCGGTTCCGAAATGAGAGATACCTGCGACCTGCACCAGGAACTGGCCTGTTTTTCCTGACAATTGTCGCGTGATCAAGCCGTAATCGCGCGTAATAATGCCGTCGTTTTTTTCCATCCTCCAAACCCGTTTCGCACCCGCGGTTTCATAAATGTTCGGCGCACCGCGTGTTTCGTCGAAGACAAAGTCCGAGCCTGACGTCAGCTGCGTTGCCCAATCAGTGTTGATGGCCCCAATAATCACTACGGGAGAGTCCCGCATGTCAGCGTAAGTGGCCTCTTCTCCAAATCGCAATTCAAACCTTATGCCCTGTTCGGTGAGCAGTTTGCTGATGTTTACTGCCGCAACGACGGCGCCGATTCCGGGTCCGGAATTGCGAACGGGCACCATATCGCCCCACTGAATCGTGTCAGTGGGTAACAGCGGAAGAATCTGATCCCGACGTGCTTCGCGAGTGGCGAAGGCATTTGGGTGCATCTGCTGGTACTTGTCATAAAGCTTCTCGGAAGGCCTGTAGACGATGGGTCGCGGCAAACAAATCAGTATGGGTTTCGTCGCCACCGACGCGGGCAACCAGAATGCCTTCAGCGTCCACGCAGGAGATCTGTGGATATACGAGAGGGCGAAATAAGCCAGAAGCGTGACGCAGGCAAGCGCTGGTATTGCTAACAGCCAAACTCCCATTCTTGAGGAGGGGCGAGCAACCTCCCGCGGATGGTCGTCGAACTCTAAAGTTTGCAAGCCATTTGACCCGTTCACCAGGGCCTGGGTCGGACTCAGCGCGCTCGACTCGTTAACTTCCCTCGGACGTGCGGAGCTGGGTCCAGTAGTCTCGGTTTTGGGATCGGTTGCCGTGTCCAGGCTTCCTTGCCACACTTGGTCTGGCTGGACGCTCCTTTTTAGCAGAAAAACAGGCGCATACGAACCGAGCGGAATCTGGATGAGGATGTCGGATTGAACCTCCGGATCCGAGTGATAGCTCTCCAGACGCCGCCGCACGTCGCCAGCCTGAACGCGAACTACCGGATCCTCGCCGGTGGCGTAGTCCGGGTTTCGGCCGAAGACGTGCACCCCAATGAGGCGCTCCTTCAGCAGGTCGCCGTTACCGCTAATCTTCTGATCGACAACATACTGGAGAAACTCTTTGCCGCGTTTGCTGGTTCGAAAATGCCGGCTGGTTATGATTCGGTGAAGCTCCTGTCGAACGAGATTCGACTCAATCGGGTCGTCCTCCGAGCCAGGAGAGGGTGGGTCATATCCATGATCGAATGGAGCTTCTTTGAACACGCGGAAATTATACGCTGCAGTCGGTACGGGGCAAAAGCTCTGAAGGATCAATTGAAACAAGGAGTTAGAGCTCTTCTTACAGTAAGAGCACTGTGTCACACGTTACTAAGATTCTGAAACAACGTATCAAGGCTCGTCACTAACTACTGCTTCGCCGCGTTCGCCAAAGGCAACCGGCCGCACATAGTCTCAGGAGCGCCACCATGCAGATTGCGGAACACACATTCACACAGAGCGGTCAGATCCGCCGGCTTTTCGGTCTTCCTTTCCTACTTCGACTCATCCTTATCGCCTGCCTGCTTCCTGGAGCGGCGATGCTGGCGCAGTTGGCTGGAAAGGGCGCGATCAGCGGAATCGTTGAGGATCCAAGCGGCGCCGCGATCCCAAATGCCAAGGTGACGGTCACCAACACCGCCACAGGTATCAGCGTAACGACCACCTCAACCAGCGCGGGTGACTATACGCTTTCTACCCTTGACCCCGGCGCCTACACCGTCAAGGTAGAGGTTCCCGGATTTCAGACGCAGCAGCAACAAAACGTCAATGTCAATGCCTTGGAATCCACGACGTATAGCCCGAAGTTGACGCTCGGATCGAGCTCACAGACAGTGACCGTGTCCACCGCGCCCCCTCAGCTCCAAACGGCCAACGCCACTCTCGGGGGAACACTTGAGGCGGAGATGTACTCCGCCCTTCCGGTTGAGATGGGTGCGTTCGGCTCGCAGGACCAGCGCCGGGCGACCGACTTTGCCTATTTGCTGCCTGGCGTGCAGGGCAACCAGACCAGCGGCGGAACGACAACCAATTCGGGCATCGTGAACGGAGTCGGATCGCGTGGCGGCGCAATTGCGATCTATGTCGACGGTGTGCCGTTCACGAATGTATCTGGCGAAGGCGACCCGCGATTTGTGTGGTCAGCGATTTCGGTGGATGCCGTCGGTCAATTTCAGGTGCAGACTTCCGGCTACTCCGCTATGTATGAGGGCGAGGGCGTGCAGAACTACAACGTGAAACAAGGTGGCGATACATACCACGGCTCTGCGTACGATTTCTTTCGCAACACTGCACTTGATTCGTGGGGGTTCATCAAAGGCAAGAATCCGTACACTGGACTTCCGGAAAAGCCAGTTGAACATCAAAACGAATTCGGTGTCTCCATTGGCGGACCCTTGCTTCCGTTCGGAACCTGGCGCAAAAAGTTGTTCTACTTTGGCAATTACACAGGATTCCGGAGTGACTCCACGCACCCAACCATCCAGAGTTACCCATCAGTAGCCGAACAGCAGGGTAACTTTCAAGGCATCGCGCAAATTTATGACCCGAACACCCAGTCGGCCTGCACGGCGTTCTACTCCTATGAATGCCGCTATCGATTCGGCTACACGCACGGTGCAACTCCGGCCAGCGCACAAATACCCGACGGCCAACCGATTGATCAGATTCCGATGAGCGAGATGAGTCAGGTTGCTTTGGGGTTGCAGGCTAGCCTTCCTAATTCGGAGTTGATCAACACCAATCCAACGAACAACTTCATCGCTCCTAACGTGAAGGGCCTGAATAACTATTCCCTTACGAACCGCATCGATTACATCATCTCTCCAAAGGATGTGCTGACTGTCATCGGAGCGTACGGCCGTCAAGTGAGTAGTAGTCCGGTCGGTTCGACCAGTACAACGAACAATCAGGGTCCGCAGCCCTATAACTATGGTCAATCCTATGCGCCCAAAACCTATGTCGGGCTTATCGAAGAGACGCATGTCTTCAGACCCAATCTGGTCAATCAATTCAACTACGGATTCGCTCGTTACGCTTCCTTGGACTACAACGTGAACGAGACTCCAAAATATGCGTTGACGAATTACGGCTACACCGGAGCCCCCGCGGGTCAGGCTGCGGGAGCGTTTCCGAGTGTGACGTTTGCTGGTGTCGACGCACCGACTAATTTTGCGGGCTATACCGCCGTCTGGGGAATTGCGAACTCATATGAGTTGCTCGACAATGTGCAGTGGACGCTGGGCAAGCACTCTGTGACAGTTGGCGGAATGATCAGTTGGCTGGAGTACGCCAACACTCCCGCTACCGGGGGATCCTCGCCCGTAACCTTCACCAACGCCGTGACGGAGACTGCAGGCATTCAAAGCAACGGCTCTCTCATCAGTTCGACCGGCGTAGCCTATGCGAGCTTTCTGCTTGGGCAACCCGATAACGTGAGTTTTACGCAGTATGCCGTGGCTACAACCTATGCACGATTCCGGCCGGTCTCGCCTTATGTGCAGGACACCTGGAAGGTCAGTGACAAGTTAACGCTCGATCTAGGCTTGCGCTATGACTTTTATCCGACATACAAAGAAGCTCATGATGTGATGAGTTACTTCGACCCCAATCTGCTGAATCCCGTTACCGGAGTGAACGGAGCGCTGAACTTCGCGGGCCATGGAGTGGGTACCTGTAACTGCGCCACACCTGTAAAAAATTATTTCAAGAACATTGGTCCGCGCATTGGCCTGGCGTACCAGGTTGACCCGAAGACTGTCGTTCGCTCAAGCTTTGCTGTTATCTATTCGCATGGGAACGGCGTTGCGGGCTCGGCGGCATCGAGTCAAGGCACGAAGACTCTCGGGTTCTCAGCTTCGCCGAACTTTCAGTCGAATTCCAGCACCTATCTCACTTCGGCTCCGCTTGATTCGGGTTTGCCAGCCTACACCCCCGCCGAGGGGCGTGCTTCTGGCCCGCAATATGGCACGGGCTACACCACCACCAAAGGCTTTACGGGCTCGCCATCAACCGCCTACTACGGCGATCCCTACTATGGTGGCCGCGCACCAGAGTTCATCAACTACACGTTCGGCTTCGAACACCAGTGGACGAATAGCTTCACCACTTCGATGAGCTATATCGGCTCCCAGGGACACTTTCTCCAGCCAGACGGCAGCAACCCGCGTGGTTACTGGGCGGATCAACTGGATCCGAAATATCTGGGCCTCGGGTCCTGTCTCACCACCGCCGTCTCCAAACTGGCCACCACGAAGAATGCCGCAGGCGTCAACTGCGAAGCTGCACTGCAGCAATCCGGAACTGCCGTTCCCACCTGGTTCAACACGGGACAACAACTTAGCGTTGCTCTAAGGCCGTTCCCGCAGTACGCCGTCAACGATAACTATAACCAAGTTGCCAATGCACATTACAACGCTCTTCAGGTCGTTGCCAACCTTCGCGTAACGCGCGGCGTGACCCTCATGTCGAGTTACACATGGGGACGCGCAATCGACGATAGTGGCACGTTCCGTTCCGGCTATGCGATCCCCGCAGCTTACTCCAATACAGGCCGTTCGTATGCGGCAGATGCCATCGAGCGTACCGTGTCATCGACAAATCAGCCGAATCACTTCATCTTTACGGGAGTGGAACATCTTCCCTTCGGCAGCGGCAGATTAGGTGGTCAACATGCCTGGACACGAGCTGTGTTTGGCGGCTTCGAGTTCTCGCAAATTGTGCAGATTTACTCTGGCTCACCGCTCGCTATAACGGCCACCTCTTGTCAGACCAATCCTGCACAGGCGACCTGTATGCCAACGCTCAACCCAGGATTTACCGGCAGCGCACGTAGTACCAAGCATTGGAGCGGCTTCGGACCGAACATAGTGGCAAGTACCGGCAGTGCAACGGTTGCACCTAAAGGGCCGTTCATCACGCCGGCTCTGGCGAACTCGGTGTACATGCCGGCATTCACGTTTGGCAATTCTCCGCGCACGGCACCGTACGGCCTTACAGGACCTGGATTCTTCGGCATGGACATAAGCCTCCGACGTAGTTTTCCTTTGCACATCACGCAATCGACCGCCCTGCAGCTCCAGGCTGACTTGTACAACGTGACCAATTTTGTGCAGTTCGGGAACGTCAACACTACGGTGGGTAACGCGAGCTTCAGCATCCCGTCGACCCAAACCAACAATCCCCGCCAGGCGCAGCTTTCGGCTCGCATCGTATTCTGAGCCACGCTTTACCAGCCTCACGTCACAGTCGAGGTCCGGAACGTCCCTTCATCTTCGGATGAACCGACCGGACCTCGATCATCCTCCAAAGTCCGTTGCCCTTCCCACGATGAGACCCGGCAGATCGCAAAACAACTGCGGCCGCATCTGGTGAAGGCTAACGCCTAAAGATTTATCCCGTGTAGCAATGGGCCATGTTTCAGGAGAAACGCTGATGGATCGCAGGGAAATGCTTGGTGCTATTGCCGGCCTCGGCTTGTCTACATTTAGTACCGCAGCCGGCGCCGCGCCCAGCAGTGACGGGACGCGTCCGGCCATCTTCGATCCCCGCTCGTTCGGCGCGGTTGGCGACGGACGTGCAAAAGATACGAAATCGGTCCAGCGGGCGATCGACGTGTGCACAGCGGACGGCGGAGGCATTGTTTATTTAGGCCCAGGAATCTATCTCTGCGGCACCATCGTCCTCAAGTCCAACGTCACACTTTATCTTGAGGCTGGCGCTGTCCTGCTCGGCAGCAGCGACGCCAACGACTACCAACCGCGTCATTTCATTTACGCCAGCGGCGCGCAGAATGTAGGGTTGGCCGGTCCCGGCAAGATCGACGGTCAGGGCTCGGCGTTCTGGGTCCGAAGTGGTCGAGCACCCGTGCCGGAGGGTCAGGTTTGGAGTGACGCCATCCACCTTGACTGGACTCACAAGCCGAATCACCCTTCGCCCATGGTTGAGTTCGAAAGTTGTACGGACGTCCGCATCTCGGATGTCTTCCTCTGCAATGCACCCGGTTGGACTCTCCGGCCCTTCAATTGCGATCGCGTGCAGATCCGCGGAATAGTAATCAAGAACCCGGTCTACAGTCCCAATTCAGACGGTATCGACCCCACTGGCTGCCAGGACTTGCTGATCTCGGATTGCATCATTGACACCGGAGACGACGCGATCTGCCTCAAGAGCGAGTCGCTTAACGGTGCACCTGCTCGCTTGTCGAAAAACATTGTTGTCACGAACTGCATTCTCACCGGCTGCTGTAATGGATTCAAATTCGGAACACCTACCTATGGTGGATTCGAAAATATAACCTTTTCCAATTCTGTGATCTATAACGACGACGTGCCGTTATCGTCGCGCGTCATTGCGGGAATCCAGCTAAGCGCGGTGGATGGCGGCTGGGTGGACGGGGTCGTGATCACCGGCATTCAGATGCGACGCGTGCGTGCGCCCATTTGTCTTCGCCGAGGAACGCGGGATACGGTCAGCGTCACAGCGCAGAATGGTATGCGCGGTATCGTCATCGACGGCCTGCACGCTTCCGACGCGATCCTGACCAGCTCAATTACCGGACTACCCGGTATGAAGGTAGAGGATGTTCGCCTGTCGGATATTCGCATCGCCACCGTCATGCCGGGCAAGCCTGAGTGGGTGGCGCATCCGGTGCCGGAGGTGCCGGCTGATTACCCGCAGTCACGCATGTTCGGTTGGTTGCCCGCGAGCGGCTTGTATGTCCGGCATGTGCAGGGCCTGTCCCTGCGCGACGTCTCCTTCTCGGCGCCAGCGGAGGAGTGGAGGCCCACGCTGGTGTTCGACGACGTTCAGGACCTCCGGTGCAATGGCCTGCAATCAACGCCTGCACTTAACGGGGAACCCATGCTACAGATGACAGACGTGACGGGTGCCTGGCTGTCGGAAACCAAGGCTTCCCAAGGTGCGCGCGCACTTCTGAACCTGAAGTCATCCAAGGACATCCTCGTTTCCGGATGCGATCTTCGCGGCTCTGCCTCCATAGCTGAAGGCGATACGAATGCAGTCCACGCGGAGTACAACATGATTAGCCGATGAACCTTTCCGCGTATCTATCGCGATGAGAGGTGCGGCCGATGCTGAGAGGCCAACTATTTTAGCTGAAGCCTGGCTCAACGGCTAATAGCGCTTCGACCGATATATCCACTACGTCCTTACAGAAGAGAATCCCGTGTTTCAAAAAACATCCGCTCTATCGCCGGCCCGTATCTTCATCGCAACAGCCACAATCCTGCTTCCTCTTCTTGCTCTGACCGCGCAAGCACAGAGCGGGTCGAATACCCACCCAACGCCTCCCGCGCCCATTCTTGATTCCTACCCTTCGCCGCTGCCTGCGATGCGCGCCACAGGTTCGGGCGCCAAGCCTGTCGTCAAGCAGCTCCACCGCTTCAGCGCAGCCAATGTGCCTGTGCTCGGTCCTGAAGAAGAGCCGGTTGACCCGCTTGTCGCCAAATCTCCCACGCTGACTGGCCTTCCTGACAAGGGTGCCTCGCAGCGTCCTATGCTTTACATCGGTGAGGGGTACAACAAGATGTACCTCATCAATCACGGCAAGACTCAGTGGACATACTCCACCGGCGGCGGCAACGAGTACGACGACGTTTGGATGCTCTCGAATGGAAACATACTCTTTACGCGCATGTACTATATTGCGGAGATTACGCCCCGCAAGCAGATCGTCTGGCGTTACGATGCGCCCCGTGGAACTGAGATTCACACCTGCCAGCCCATCGGCTTTAACAAGGTGATGTTCGTTCTCAACGGCCTGCCGGGTCCCCGCCTGATGATCGTCAACATCCACACCAAGGGGGTCGAGGTGGATCGCCAACTGCCTTCGCCCTCTTATACTGACGTGAAGTCCATCCACCCTCAGTTTCGCCGTGTCCGCATCACTGCGCAGGGCACTTACCTCGCAAGCTTCCTCTCCATGGGCCGTGTAGTCGAGTACGACAAAGACTTCAAAGAGATTTGGAGCTATGACATCCCCCACCCTTGGGCCGCTATTCGCCTCAAGAACGGCAACACCCTCATCACCTCGGAGCAGGCCGTCCTCCAACGCGAAGTAAACCCCAAAGGCGAAACCGTCTGGGAACTCACCAAGGACGACATTCCCCCGCAGTTTTGGTATGGCAACGCACAATCCGTCACCCGCCTCGATAACGGCGACACTATCGTCTGCTCGCGCGGCGGCCACCAGCAGGGTCCTCAGCTAGTCGAAGTAACGCGCGACAAAAAGGTCGTTTGGGTCATGCAGGACTGGGCCAATTACGGTCCCGCCACCGCAGTCCAGATACTCGATGACACGGGCTACCCCGAACGTCCGGGTGATTCGCTGCATTAGTAATTTATGAACGGACCGAGAACCGGATACAGAAGGAGATCGTGGTGGAGAGCAAAGCTCCTATGGAACCGAATGAACTGAGTCGGCGTGAGTTTCTGAGACTCGCGATCATCAGTTCCGCAATGCTGATGGGTACGGGTTCGATCCTGGAGGGAGAACAGCAGACTCCCCACGCACAACTGCGCGAATTAGCTCCCGGTGCTGTGCGGCCGGACGGTTGGCTGCGCGGCATGCTTGAGAAGCAGGCAGTTCAACTCGGCTCGAAACTTCCGCAGGTCTCATGGCCGTTTACGGGAGCCTATTGGGCGGGCGAGGAGAAGGATGAATCGATAAAGCCAGGACAATCGTGGTTCCCTTGGGAGCAGCGGGGCTATTGGGTTGACGGCGCGGCGCGGCTCGCATTGGTGTTGGAAGACGAGGCGCTCATGGAGCAGGTTTGGACGACGATCAACTACACGCTGACCCACCCTGACACGGACGGATATCTTGGACCACAGCTCTTCAAGGATCCGAAGGGTGATAATCATCGCTGGCCGCAAGCCGTCTTCTTTCGCAGCTTGACAGCCTGCGCCGACACTTCATCGCCGTTGAAGAGAGCATCTGGCAAAGACATCGCCAATGCGATGCGCAAGCATTACCTCAACGATCAAGCCTCGTACGGCACTCCAGAGCGCAACATCACCAATATCGAGTCAATCCTCTGGTGTTATGCGCGTACCGGCGACCCGCGCCTACTTGCTCTAGCAGAAAACTCCTGGGCAGCTTTCATGAAGGTGGCCGGCGACGAGCTTCACGGCGATTTATCACCGCTGCGCGTCTATGCTGCCACGCCGATTGACGCGCACGGTGTCACCTATGCGGAGACGATTAAGCTTCCGGCCGTCCTCTGTCTCTACACCGGCAAGGAAGAGTATCTGAAGTTTGCCGAGGCGGCCGAGCGACGAATCTTCGATCACCACATGTTGATCGACGGCATTCCATCTACCTCCGAGTTCTACGCCACGGTCACCTCGCTCGACATGCATGAGACCTGCGACATTGCCGACCACACCTGGTCATGGGGCTACCAATTGATGGCGACTGGTGATGCGGTATGGGCTGATCGCATCGAGCGGGCTTGCTTCAACGCCGCGCCTGGGGCGATCAAGAAAGATTGGAAGGCGCTGCAATATATGTCCTGCCCAAATCAATTCCTCGCGACTCTTAACTCCGATCATCACTTGAAGGGCCTTGGCGGCTTCAAGATGGCCTATCAGCCGAACCCGGGAAAGCGCGTAGCCTGCTGCGGCGGCAATGTACATCGCATCTTCCCGAACTACACGACCCGCATGTGGATGCAGACCGCAGACGGGGGCTTGGCGGCAGTGCTCTACGGGCCTTCAACGGTCAGGGCAAATGTGGGGGCAGGGAACGAACCGGTCGAGATTGAACAAACGACGAGTTATCCCTTCGACGACAAGATTCACTTCACCCTTCGTGTGAGCCGCGCAGTAAACTTCCCGCTTTCACTAAGGATTCCAGCCTGGTGCCAGAACCCGAAGTTGACCGTGACTGGTGTTCCTACGAGCGCGCAACCAACAACGAAAGGATTTCTTGTTGTGCGGCGTACGTTCAATCCCGGCGACACACTAACCCTGACTCTCCCGATGCAGACGGCCTTGACCCGTTGGCCGCAAGGAGGCGTCGGCCTGGAACATGGCCCACTGGTTTACTCCCTGGCGATCAAGGCAAATTGGAAAGCCGTCGTCGAGGAGAAGTACACGACCGCGGATTTTCCCAGTTGGGAAGCAACGCCGATGAGTGATTGGAACTACGGCCTTGCCTTGGATCCAACTCAGCCAACCAGAGGGATCGATTTCAAGCGGCGGCCAGACGATGCGAGTGAAAATCTCGGCCCTTGGGAAAATCCGCCGACCACGCTGACCGTTCGCGCCCGCAGGATCGAGAACTGGCAGCTACAAATCAATCCAGACAATCCCGCGCAGAAATTTACGCCGCCCTTGCCGGAGTTGGGCGTCAGCAAGCTCAGCCAAGAGGTGGAGGAGCTTACCTTAGTCCCTTACGGATCAACGGAGTTGCGCGTGACGATCTTTCCGACGGTGAAAACGTAGGGCACCAGCGTGCCCACAGTTTCGCGCATCAGCTAGCGGCCAGCTAAATTGGCCGCTAGCCCACCGGACCGTCGCTTTCACAACGGAAGGTGCTGGAGGAAAGTAGCTCTGCGATGGATCACTCACCCAACTGTGGCGAGATGAGCTCGACTCTTCCAGAATGTTCGGTGGATGATTTCCTGATGACTTCGAAAACCTCAGAAATGTGATTACATGGAGCAGACAGATGCCCATCCTCAGGCCATACTTTGAGCGTGGCGTTCGGGATCTGCGCGACGTAGGCCTCAACCAAGGCCAGCGGAACATTACGATCTAACCCACCATGAAAAGCGCTAAATGGCACACGAATCCTCGTGTGATCAAAGCTGAACGGATGAACATACATGCGCGCTTCCCACGCTTCACCTTTTGTCCCACGGGACAAAGCTTCCGCGATGCTCGCGGAGGTTGCCTTCATTCGGCCAGGGACTGAGAGAGCCGCCACATCGGGTGCCGGCAACCTGACCTGGAGTCTCTTGAGATCCGCTTCCGAAGGTAAATCGGGTTGAACGCTAGAGCCGGACTTCCTCATGGTTGTAAGCAGCAGTCGCAACCCCAGAGGAAAGCGGCGAGCCAGAATCCAGAAGAGTCGGTTGACGAATGGCAGATTCGCCTTTACCTCTGGCGCGTCCATCCTCCAACCACCCGAGACGACGACAGCGGCCGTCACCCTCTCTGGTAGCAGAGCCGCGCAGGCCGCTACATAAGGTCCCCCTCCGGAGTTCCCCAGTAGCGCGAAAGTTTCCCAACCAAGATGATCGGCGAGATTCTCGATATCCTCTGCCCAGTTAGTGAAAGATCGTGATTCCTGCCAATCGGAGCGGCCAATTCCCGGTCGATCCGGCGCAATGATCCGAAGCCCTGAGGACGACAACTCGTCTCCGAACATTTCAGGTTCAAGGCGTGACGACGGCGCGCCGTGGAAGTAAAACACAGGCAAGCCATTCGGGTCTCCGTACTCGGCATAACAGAGTTTCCTGCCATCAGGAAGGATCAGTTCGTTGTCCGCGCCATTCATGTTCGAATAGTTTATCCCGCCATTTGAATGGGCAGTTCCCAAATGACACGGGCGTTCGCCGCCCGTATGGATTACGTGCTGGCCACTGTTCGCGCCGACATACTCTTCGATCGCAGGCATCAGCGTTCCCAGAAGGTTTCTTGAACTGATCACAAAGTGCAATTGCTCGCCGGGGTATAACATGAGACCGATCAGCATCAGCTCGATTTCAATTTCGGCGATTTCGCCCGGCGACAGCTTCTCGACGCGATCGAAACTACGAGCGGGCACCTCGTTGGTCGACAGCGGGTGGGAGGGCAAATAGATCTTCTTGTCTCGCTCAGTGGGGCTCCTCCACCGCGCTTAGACAGCGCTTTTCACTTCCGTCACCAACGAACCTACCGGGTTGGTGATGGTCCGGCGGGCAATCGTACCAAGCGACTCTCCCCGGCGATACATCAAGTAAGCAGCAACACATCCCGAGACGATGGTTGCGTAGAAAATAAACTTCGTCATCGAACTCTGCGTTTCGACCTGGCCCTCTTTACCCATTTCGAGCTCCTCCTCAGTACTGATGTATAGGATGCAACTTAGCACGGCATAAAGGGACTAGCCGATATAGCGTTTTCTGCATGCCCTCGAGAGGAATAGATGCCGAGCAACCTCGAAGAAGCATCACACGTTTGTGTGAAAACGTCCAGGCAGCAAACATGTTTCAGTAGGAGCAATCGATGAGAATTATCACTGTTGAAGAGCATATCGGCGATCAGGGATTGTTCAAGGCAGGCCAAGCCAAGCAGCAAGCGAATGCCGCCTACTTCACCGAGGTCGGTACAAGCTTCCGAGGAAGTCTTGACGACGGGGACGACAAGCTTCCCATGGGCCTGGATTTTCGGACCACAAATGGGCTCCTGCTGGAAACAGGCGAAGAACGCATTGCGCAGATGGACAAGCATGCAATCGACATGCAGGTTCTTTCCTACAGCAATCCCGCGCAGGACGCGCCCCCCGACGAAGCAATCGACCTGACGCGGAGAGCAAATGACAAACTCGCTGAAAAGGTTCAGGCGGCGCCCACGCGCTTCCAAGGATTTGCCGCTCTTCCCTGGCAACACCCGGAGGCCGCTGCCGCTGAACTTGAGCGTGCGGTGAAAGATCTCGGCTTTGTCGGAACCCTCCTGATCGGGCGTCCGGCTGGGGTGTTTCTGGATGATCCGCAGTTTGAGCCGGTCCTGGCTAAATTGAACGAACTTCGCGTCCCCATCTATATGCACCCTGGGTACCCCCTGCCGCAAGTGCAAATCCCTTACTATGGGGGCCTGGACACGGAGGTGACGGCTCGACTGTCCTTATTCGGTTGGGGTTGGCACAACGAAGCAGGCGTTCACCTATTGCGAGTGCTTCTATCGAAGAAGTTTGACCAGTTCCCAAACCTGCAGGTGATCAGCGGCCATTGGGGAGAGATGGTCCCGTTCTACTTGCAACGCCTCGATGACACGATGCCCCAGGAAATGACAGGATTGTCGAAATCAATCACAGGCACGTTCAAAGAGCATGTGTACGTTACCCCGAGCGGCATGATGAACCTGCCTCATTTTCAATTTATTCATTCGGTAGTTGGTGCTGAACGAATCCTGTACTCCGTCGACTATCCCTACCTCACCATGGCGGGTGCGCGACGCTTCCTTGAGTCGCTGCCGATCAGTCATGAAGATAAAGAAAAGATCGCACACAAGAATGCCGAAGGCCTGCTTCACCTTTAATAGAAAAGCTCCGCGCTGGGCCAGGATCCGCAGCTCCGTGCAGCTCTGGTCGCGCCAGCTCTCGATGCCGATAAGAACGTCGTGACGCCCCTATTTCAGTTTCATAATTGCCGCCTTTCATTGCCCTATAACTGGACCACGATCAGCAATGGCGCGGCGTTTGGCACGGATTATTACAGCCGTACCGCAGCGGCAAAGGCCCACATCCTCGTAAACACCGTCCGCGAGACCAAATACCTTTATCAGAATGCAGACGGTACCGGGCAGCAACTCAACGGTGGCCACGCCTATGCGGTGACGTTCGCCGGTGGCAAGCTTCCCCCGGTCAAAGGGTTTTGGACACTCACTTCATATAACCAGTACCACTTCTTCTCGGCCAACGAGATAGACGTTACTCGGGCGGTACCAAAAACAAGACTCTCGTTACTGCGCGCGAGGGCTCTCTCACCATCTATGTACAAGCCGATCCGTTGGTGATAAGCGCGCCAATTGGCTTCCCGCGCCGAAGGAAGACCCTGTTCTGTGTATTCGTGCATATTGGCCCGGCGAGGATGCTCTAAGTGGCGCCTGGACTCTACCCGTTGTTGCCAGAGTGCGCTAATCCGCAAGGAACGATCAGAGAAGCGAGTGATTTGCAAGCTCCTGGATAGACCGAGATAGCCGCCTCCCGAAAATGTATGGTCCGCCGCAGGACTGCAAGGGGAAGTTTGGACGGGAAGACAAGTCTGCGCAAATGTATACGGCCTTTAGTTGGAGACTAGTTCTCCTGGCCAGGATGAGTTGCGCGCGTGTCCGTCCTTCAAAGTCGGTCGGTCGTTGAAGACCATTTTCAGGATCAGGCTGCGGCCACGCCGTTGGGACTGTTCTTTCGTCGTTGCTACTCCGTGCAGACTTCGGTGGGGAAAACTTTAGTCGTCGTGGTGGTGCGGGAAAGTGGGAGCGCGCAGCGGTTCCAAGCCGAAGGCGTCTTTTCCGCACCGTTACGCGGGAACAGCTGCTGGCCTGTAATCGTTGCCGCTGGACAGGACAGCCCACGCAATCCGTGCAAGCTTGTTGGCCATGGCAACCACGACGACGTTCTTAGGTGCGCGGGAGTCAAGTGCATCGAGCCAGGCTCCGATGGGCGCCCGGTCGCGCTTGATCCTCAACACTGCAGCGCGCGCACCGTGGGATCAGATGGGCACGAGATACGTTATCCTGGCCATCCGCACCCTCATCGATCCGCAGAATCCGCAGGACCTCAAGGAAGTTCAAGCACTGCAGGATGCCATCACACTGACTCAAAAAGATGCGGGCAAGTTCGAACCTCCCCAGTGGGACCTCGTCAGTCAGAAGAAGGTGCGCGGAGCCTTGCTCGTCCTCGCCGAAGGACTACCCGATACCAAGGGGATGTTCGGTCCCCAAAACCAGGTAGATCCCATCAGGCATCTCATCGGCTCGGCATCTGCGTGGGCGGCAACCCTGAAAAAGATGCCCTCTATCTCAATGTCGTCCCCGCAAAGAACGATGGCAAGACCATCTATCGGCTGCATGTGAAAGATGTCCCCGTCGATGGCTTCTGGTCCATCAGCCTGTACAACGAGAAGGGGTACTTCGAACAGAATCCATACAACGCCTATTCGCTGAACAACCTTACCGCGAAAGAAGACACCGACGGCTCCGTCTCCATACAATTCGGCGGGTGCGACGGCAAGATTCCCAACTGCCTCCCCATCATGCCCGGCTGGAACTACATGGTGCGACTCTATCGTCCCCGCACCGAGATCCTGAATGGCAGCTGGAAGTTTCCTGAGGCGACACCCGCGCACTAAAAGTTTGGTCTTACCTCGGCCTCCACGCCCTTCTGCTCCGTAGAATCCCGCAAAGGGGGGGTAGAGAACTACGACCCGGGATCCTTCTCTGCCAGTTCAATGAGCGCTAAATCGCCAATGCACTCAGCGACATTGGTAAAGCGGTCAGACCGGCCTCCTGCAATGTCGGGTTATCGGCAACTACAGACCATGGCGATTGGTTTCCTGCAAGATCCCTCGTGTTCCACGCTGAGGTACCGTCCGCGCCGCGTTGATTTGCAGCCCAAGCGTGGGAACAATAAGGGAACAATGTGGGAACAATAAGGATTGCGACGGATGCTTATCCGCCCTTTTGTGCCCGCAATTCCTTTGCTAAACTATTGAAAGTACGTTGCGAAGCGATTTCGCAACGAGGAGGTCAGCGGTTCGATCCCGCTCAGCTCCACCAATCCTTACTAATGTCATCCCGGAGTATTTGGCGGGACGTTGGTCAGGATTTTTCGCAGATTTCTTTTCAGTCAAGAAGTTCAAGGGTGATGGAGTTCACCCGAACCGCCATAGCCTGAGGAATTTTCAGATTATGGATGATGACTCCTCGCAGGACTACCTGCGGAGGAGTTGTTCGGTCATGAAGCTCTCGCGCCGGTTGAGATGGCACACTGCGAACCCCGGATCTGGGGCGCAGATCCGCATGAATATTCAAACTAGCACCCTGAAACTGATGACTCGACCCCTCGATGAGATGTCGGTTGTAACCAACTGTGTTCAGTTACTGTTTTAGAGACACGCAAAGGAGCGCCAGCTTGAGACGATATCTATTGATTGCAGTGGGCGGAGCACTGGGAGCTTTGGCCCGATATCTTGTTGGTGTCTTTGCCGCCGAGCATTTCAGGTCGAGATTTCCGATCGGCACATTCTCCATCAATATCAGCGCATGCTTCATGATCGGCTTTATCCTCGAGTACCTCACACGTCATACGCATATGAATCCCGCATGGAGGTACGCGTTTGCGATCGGATTTCTGGGTGCGTATTCGACGTTTTCCAGTTTTGAATGGGAAGCATGGTCAGATTTCACGAATGGCGCCTACTGGATCGGACTACTTTACATTGGCGCGAGCCTTATTATCGGGTTGCTTGCGGTTGGACTCGGTTCGGCGACTGCGCGGTCTGTGAGCTAAGTGACAGGGGCGTTGGGATTTACTTCGCTGGTGCCACGGAACCACATTTGGTTCGGGTTATCCACTGAATTCATGAAATCCACACGCAAAGCCCTTGATAGATGAAGGGCTGCGAAGCATACTCGCACCTAGGGCATGCCGCATGACGCGGCTGCTGTGGAAGTCTAGTACTAAGAGATGAGCGCCGTGAGCCGATATTGCCGTGAAGATGTTCTGCGCATTCTCAGGTTACCTATCCGCCAGCTCACTGCGTGGGAAAAGGCTGGATTAATCGCTTCTTCCGAAAATTATTCATTCGACGAATTAGTGCAGTTGCGCAAGCTGCGCGATCTGACGGCAACGAGGATCTCTGTTAAAAGCATTCGTCAGTCTGTTGATGCGATGCAGAGGGTGTCCGGCATGACCAATCCGCTGCTGGAATCGGTGGCGGTGCTGCAAGGCTCAAGGCTCGCATTTCGGCAATGGGGCGCGCTGGTGGATCCCATGACGAGACAGATGGCATTTGACTTCGAATTAATGCCCTCGAATGGGATGGCTGTCGTTCGAAAGAACGGCCAGGAATTGACCCCGAACTACTCCGACCTACACGAGATGTTTCTGCGGGCGGTGCGGCTCGAGGATATTCCCGGGCGCCTGGAGGAAGCCAAGACCGTGTATCAAACGATCCTTGAGATCCAGCCCGGACATGCGGCTGCGGCTATCAATCTCGGGACAATTTTTTACAACGAGAAAGACTTCGTGCAGGCAGAGCAACGATATCGGCAAGCGGTTGACGCTGACCCCGAATATGCCCTGGCATTTTTTGATTTGGGGAATGTGCTGGACGAGCAGCAGCGGATGGATGAGGCAATCGAAGCGTATCAGCGAGCTCTTGCGCTGGTGCCTCAGTATGCGGATGCTCACTATAATCTTGCGCTGGCGTACGAGCGTATTCAGGAACCTCGGAAAGCTCTGCGGCATTGGACAAGCTATACAAGGTTGGATCCGACTGGGCCATGGGCGAGCCATGCGCGCAGTCAGGCAAGGAAGATCCTTGGCAGCGAGCGGTTAGCTATCGTTACCAGGCATGGTCGCACGATGCGGATCGCTGGCTAAACTCCCATTCTCGTCTCGCCCTCTACGGCCTTCATGCTAGATCCCTCGATTTCGCGGGTGAAGAGCTATGGAGTAAACTCCGATGCGAAGCTAATAGCCTTTTGCGTTGCTGAGGAGACCTTGCCTGATGGCTGAACATACGACCTTTCGCCCTTTTGTTCCAGCAAGTGAGGATCGAAAGGAACTGTCGATACGTGCGCTGCTTTTGGGCTCGATCTTTGGAGTGATCTTCGGCGCGGTGACGGTCTATGTTGGCCTGCGCGCCGGCCTGACGGTCGCAGCAAGCATTCCAATTTCTGTTCTGTCGATCTCGATCCTTCGGGCATTCGGGCGTGCTTCGATCCTGGAAAACAACATTGTGCAGACGACTGGCAATGCGGGGCAGTCCATTGCCTCTGGCGTGATCTTCACGCTGCCTGCGCTGATATTTTTAGGATTCGATCTTGAGAGCTCGCGAATCTTTGCGCTCGCGTTGTTCGGCGGTTGGCTTGGCGTGCTGTTCATGATTCCGCTGCGGCGACAGTTGATCGTAGAAGAGCACGGAACGCTCACGTACCCTGAGGGAACCGCCTGCGCCGATGTATTGCAAGCTGGAGAACGCGGTGGTTCGTTTGCGAGTCGCGTGTTTTTGGGTCTCGGGCTCGGCGGCCTATATACGCTCTTCCAGAATGAGAATCTGTTGAGCTTGTTTCCGGCTACTCCGAACTGGTCGCCGAACTTCGATCCGAACGGACAGCAGATTCTGAAAGGCGCTGCGATTCGGGCGGATGTTACACCGGAGTACCTGGGCGTGGGGTACATCATCGGGTTGCGGGTCTCGGCAATTATGCTGGCGGGCGGTGTGTTCAGTTGGCTGGTGTTGATGCCTGCGATCGTGTTCTTCGGGAAGCATCTGGCCGGGCCATTGTATCCGGGTGTTGTGCCGATTGCGCAGATGAGTCCTAGCGAGCTTTGGTCGACATATGTGCGGCCGATGGGAGCTGGCGCGGTTGCGGCCAGTGGCTTGATTACTCTGCTGCGGACGGCGCCGACGATTGTGAGTGCGCTTACCTCCGGGTTTGCCAAGATGGGATTGAGCAAGGGTGCGGCAACGGACAAGCCGCTGCGGACCGAGAACGACATTCCGATGAGCGTGGTGATTGCGGGCAGCCTGGTACTGATCCTGCTGATGTTCCTGTTCCTGCAGTTCAAGCCGGTTCCGGGAGCGCAGGTGGGTTGGTTGGCGAACCTTGCGGCGAGCTTGCTGGTGGTGGTGTTCGGATTCCTGTTTGTGACGGTGTCGGCGCGCATCGTGGGCATTGTGGGCTCTAGCGCTAGCCCCGTGAGCGGGATGACGATTGCTACGCTGATGGCGGTGTCGGCGATCTTCCTGGTGAAGGGATGGACTGCTCCGGCGTTTGGGGCGCTGGCGATCACGATTGGCGGAATGGTGTGTATTGCGGCGTCGAATGCTGGCGACACGAGCCAGGATCTGAAGACGGGGTTCCTGATTGGCGCTACGCCGTGGAAGCAGCAGGTCGCGGTGATGGTTGGTGTAATCGTGTCGGTGTTCTCGATTGGGGCTACGCTGAACGCGATGAACAAGGGACTGGAGAGCTTCCAGCAGCTGCCGACGCCGCGGGCGATCTCGCTGGCCGCGTTGCCGGACGGCGTGTCGAACCAGGGGAACTTCAAGCGTGATCATGTGACAGTGACGGAGCGGCCGGTGGCCGGAAGTTCGGGGTCGGCTGCGCATGAGGAGCTGTCGGATGCGACGAAGTATGTGGTGCTGAACTCGATTGGGTCGGCTACGTTGCAGGATGGCAAGTATCTGTATGACCCGGCGACTGGGAGGATCGAAGTGCAATGGGTTCAGGGGATCGGCAGCGAGAAGGCTGCTGCGCCGCAGGGACGTTTGATGGCTACCGTAATCAACGGGATCCTGAGTCGTAAGTTGCCGTGGAGTTTGGTACTGCTCGGCGTCGCGCTGGTCATTGGCATTGAGCTGCTGGGCGTGCGGTCGCTGACGTTTGCCGTGGGAGCTTACCTTTCGATCGGGACGACGCTCGCGATCTTCGTCGGCGGCGTGGTGCGATGGATGGTGGACAGCGCGCTCGCGAAGAGCGGTGATGGGCCGAAGACGGAGGCAGAGAGCGAGATTTCTTCAGGCAGTTTGTATGCATCGGGGCTGATTGCTGCTGGCGGAATTATGGGGCTGTTGGGCGTTTGCGTGAAGCTGTACGAGGCTGCGACCGACAAGGTGATTCCGAGTTTCTCATCCACCAATCCGCTGCATAAAGATTGGATCAGTGTGATCAGCTTCGCAGCGCTCGCGTTCAGCTTGTATTACTTTGCGAGGAAGCCGTTGGATTCAGAGAAGATTCTGGAACAGGTTGAGAGCGAGGAACTTTAGATGAAGCGTCGGATTTTGATGTTGGCTGTGGTGATGGTTGTGGCGCCGGTGGGGGCGCGGGCGGATGAAGCGTCGAAGCAGGCGAAGGTGAAGGAGCTGTTCGCGGTCATGCATATGGACCACAGCCTGGACCGGATGCGCAGCGCGATGGAGCAGCAGGTGCAGGCAACGGCCAAGAACGCTCCGGGAACCGAGCAGATGACTCCTGAGAAGAAGAAGATGCAGCAGGAGTTCGTCGACAACTCGATGAAGGTGGTAGATGAAAACTTTGGTTGGTCGGAGCTGGAGCCGGCGTACGTGAAACTTTACGCGGACACGTACACCGAAGCTGAGCTGGACGGGATCCTGGCGTTCTACAAATCACCGGCTGGTCAGGCGCTGCTGACCAAGACGCCGGAGTTGTCGGCCGGCGTGATGCAGATTGTGCACGGGCACATGGGCGATTTTCAGCCGAAGATGCAGGGGCTCCAGGAGCTGTATGTGAAGGCGATGGCTCCTCCGGCGGCCCAATGAGGCATGGGGTACCCCCCCTCCCCCCTGCTGGTCATACCTTGCCTGTAACTATTTCATACCATTGCAGTTAGGTGGCAAAAGTACCCCCACCCCTTCTTGTAAAGTATTGCATTCAGACGGCTTAGATGCAAAAGTATCCCTTCAACAGCTCTCGGACGCTTCGCTCATCGAACACGCTCATACGAAGGACACGCATGATGAAGCTTCTCCTCACTTCTTCCGGCATCAGCAACTCGAGCATTCAGCGCGCTCTGGTCGATCTTCTGGGCAAGCCGATTGCCGAAGCCAACGCCCTCTTCGTTCCTACCGGCATCTATCCTTTCTCCGTAGGCGCTGCCATGGCCTATAGGGCGATTTGCGGAAAGGCCCCAACTCCTTTGTGCGAATTGGGCTGGAAGTCGTTAGGGTTGCTCGAGCTCACCGCGCTGCCCAGCATCGATCGAAACGTGTGGGTTCCATCGGTAGAGGAAACGGATGCACTGCTCGTCTGGGGCGGCGATCCGCTATTCCTGAGCTACTGGATGAACAAGTCCGGATTGCCAGATCTCTTGTCGTCCATGCAACGACCTGTGGTGTATGTCGGGGTAAGCGCCGGTAGCATGGTGGTAGCTCCCATCTTCGGCGAAACCTATCACAAGCCGTATCAGGGGACTGGAAGTCCACTCACGCGGGAAGACATGACATTCCCCACCGGCGATGGCGAAGTCACGATGAATTTCATCACGGCCAGAGGAGCGGGATTTACTGACTTTGCATTGATTCCACACGCGAACCACAAAGATCGCCCTGACGCTTCGTTCGCTGGCGCATCGAAGTGGGCGGCAAAGTTACCGGTGCCGGTGTACGCCATCGATGATCAGACCGCCATCAAGGTGATCGGCGACTCTGTTGAAGTTGTCTCCGAAGGAGAATGGAAGCAATTCAAAGCCTGATTGCTCCGCGATCAGACTTCATAAGTCGGCTTCTCGTCAGCGATCCACTCTTTTGGTACGTCCCGAAAAACGGTGTTTTGGGTAAGTTGGACGGTTGGACTCTGAGTTAGGAGCGACTTACTCGTCTCTGCGGGCGAGGTCCTCTTCGTGCTTTTCGATCGCGTCGGATGCCTCTGGCACGAGCTTCTCCAGGATGGCGAGGAGACGCCTGGGATCGAAGGACTCGAGCTGCTGGGTCACGCCTTCGCAGTTGGACGCGCCCGGTGGGCAGATCGAAATGATCGGCAAGTTGGGCCGAACCTCGCGTAAACCGCGGACGAGATCGCTGCAGGACATGTCGTCCATTCCGGCATCGACGACAGCGCCGTCGACTTGCGGGAACTTCTGGAGCGTGGCAATGGCCTCGGCTGAAGAGTAGGACGTGAGCACGTTGAATTTCGCGGTCTCGATGACTAACTTTCGGGTCGAAATCGCGCCAGCGTGTTCACGGTCGATCACGAGAAAACAGGGTCTGACCATCTGCACAGTATGCCTCTTCGGAGCAGGGACTTATCCCGCGAGTCGAGTGCAGGCTTTCGAGGTCAAGGCTCTCCTGCAAATTAGGGTGATAGCCCTGTCGACGCTGAATTTGTCCCTACTTCTATTTTAGTTGAGTGGAAGGGGCAAGTATGCCAACTTTTGAGAATTTAAATCGCCAGTGTTGACAGGGGTTTTGGCGGATTCGGTGGGGTTGGAGGGCTTGACAGGAATTGGCGGGGCGGACGAAACGATGCGGGCGAGCCAGCCATGCGAAGTGCGGGCGTTCTCTCCGAGACGTTGCGACTCTTCAAGCTTGATTGCTACAATTCTGGCCTCTCGTATGAGGAGGCAGGATGGGCGGGGGAACCCCGGCCGATCGTGCTTCCGAAGGGGAGTGGCAGATCCCGCTTCGCAGGCTATCTGGTTTCACGAGGCTCAATTCACTCGTTTCCCGCTTCGATGCCAGGCAGGAGAACTTGTGGACGCACTTACTCAATGAGGAACTATGAGACGGATCCATTTTTTTCTGATGGCACTTGCAATGCTGGCTGGCAGTATCGCCTGGATGGTGCCCGCGTCCGGACAGGCGGATAAGGCGGCGCCCCCAATTTACCTGACCAAAATGCCGTCTGGATTTCGCGACTGGCAGCTGATTTCCGTGGCGCATGAGGCAGGGAAGCTGAATAGTCTTGGCGCTATGCTGGGCAACGAGGTGGCGATGAAGGCTTACCGCGAAAAGACGCTTCCGTATCCTGACGGGACGATCATTGCGGCGTTGCACTATACCCACTTGCCGAATGCGGAGAACAACACGGTGTTTGGCGATGTGCAGTCGTACACGCCGGGGCCGCCTTCGAATTATCAGTTCATGGTGAAGGATTCGAAGAAGTATGCGGCTACGGGTGGGTGGGGGTTTGGGAGTTTCACGCCGGAGGGCAAAGCATTTACGGACGCGCAGATGAAGACTTGCGCGCCTTGCCATGCGAAGGCTTCGCGTGATGGTGTGTTTACGCAGTATGCGCCGTAGGTCCTGCGCGGACGGATGGGCAGCCGCTGCTGTGGTTGAGTCTTTGTGAGGGGAAGGCGTAGGCTCAGGCACGCGGCTCAAAATTCAGGAAGGCATGAGGGTTTCGGATGAAGCGTTGGATAGCAGTGTGTGCGGTGATGTTGGCGGTGGGGCCTGTGGTGAAGGCGCAGACGGTGGCATCGGCGGATCTGGATGCGGCTAAGCAAGCGAAGGTGCAGGAGCTCTTCGACGCGATGCATATGGATCGCACGATGGAGCAAATGATGACCACCATCAACGGGATGATTGAGCAGACGATACAGACGACGCCCGGCGCAAGCCAGATGACGGAGCAGCAAAGAGCTCTGATCAAGGACTTTACGGACAAGGCGATGAAGCTTTCTCATGACGCATTGAGTTGGAAGTCACTCGAGCCGGAGTATGTGAAGATTTATGGGGCGGAGTATACGACGGAAGAGATCGAGGCGATCACAGCGTTCTACAAGTCGCCCGCTGGGCAGACGATGTTGAGCAAGACGCCGGAGCTCATGCAGGCAAGTATGAAGGTGGTGCAGGCCCGCATGGTCGAGATGCAGCCACAGTTGAAGGCGCTACAGGCGGACTTTGTCGCAAAGATGACCGCGAGCATAGGGAAACAGAGCGCGCCGGTCAGCAGCACGACAGCGCCACATTGATCGCTGGGATTAGAGGGCTGGTTACAGCTCCAGAATGATGGGCATGATGAGGGGGCGACGGTTCGCGTTCTTTTGCAGGAAACGCTTTAGATCGCCGCGGATCTTGTCCTTCATGACGCCGTAGTCGCGACGCTCTTCTTCGCTCGACTGCTCAAGGGTGCGGGCTACGATATCGCGGGCATTGCGGAGGAGTTCGGGGTCGTCAGCGGCGAAGCCACGGGTAGTGATTTCGGGGACACCTTCGACCTGGCCGGTGCGCTTGTTGATGGCGATGATGGGAAGGAAGACGCCGTCTTCGCCTAGATGTTTGCGGTCGCGGATGACGGTGTCTTCGACTACGTCGGCGGTGGAGTTGTTGTCGATGCAGACGCGGCCGGTGGTGACCTTGCCGGTTTTTTCGGCGTGTTCGCGGTCGAGGGTGAGGACATCGCCGTCTTCGAGGAGGATGACCTTCTCGGGGACGCCGGTGGCGGCGGCGAGTTCCGCGTGGCGCTTGAGGTGGCGGTAGTCGCCGTGGACGGGGATGAAGAACTTGGGGCGCACGAGGTTGATCATCATGCGGAGCTCTTCCTGCGAGCCGTGGCCGGAGACGTGAATCAATCCATGCGTGCCGTCGTCGTGGATCACGCGGGCGTCGCGGCGCTCGAGGTGATCGATGACGCGGTATATGGCCTTTTCGTTGCCGGGAATGACGCGCGAACTGAGAAGGACGGTGTCGCCGGGCTCGATCTTGGCGAAGCGGTGGTTGTCGACGGCGGCACGGGAGAGCGCCGACATGGGTTCACCCTGCGTGCCGGAGATCAGGATGCAGAGCTTGTTGGCTGGGGTGTCCTTGATCTGGTTGGGATGGATAATGAGGCCCTGGGGCGGGTCGATGTAGCCGAGGTCCTGTGCGATTTCTGTGGAGTTATCGATGGAGCGGCCGATCAACGCAACCTTGCGGCCGTGCTTGTGGGCGAGGTCCATGGCGATGCGGATGCGATGGATGGAGGAAGAGAAGCAAGAGAAGAAGATGCGGCGCTTGGCGGCTCCGAAGATGTCGTCGAGGCGGGGGATGACGGCCTTTTCGCCGGGCGTGAAGCCGGGGCGATCGACGTTAGTCGAGTCCTGCAGGAGGCAGAGGACATTCTGCTTGCCGAGGTCGGCAAAGGCCTGGAGGTCGAAGGGGTGGCCGTCGGGCGAGGAGAGATCGATCTTGAAGTCGCCGGTGTGGACGACGATGCCGACGGGGGTGTGGATCGCGAAGGAGACGCAGTCGACTAGGGAATGGGTGACGCGGATGGGGAGGATCGAGAAGACGCCGAGGTTGAAGCGGCGGCCGGGGAGGATTTCGATGAGCTCGGCATCGTCGAGGAGTCGATGCTCTTCGAGCTTTCCTTCGACGTAGGCGAGGGTGAACTCGGTGCCGTAGACGGGGACGTTGAGGTCGGAGAGGATCCACGGGAGGCCGCCGATGTGGTCCTCGTGTCCGTGGGTAAGAATGATCCCGCGGACCTTCGCTCGGTTCTCGATGAGGTAGGAGATGTCGGGGACAACGATGTCGACGCCGAGGAGCTCTTCTTCCGGGAACATGAGGCCGGCGTCAATAACGATGATGTCGTCGCCATAGTGGAGCGCGAGGCAGTTCATGCCGAACTCGCCGAGTCCGCCAAGCGGGATTATTTGCAGTTTTTCATTAGCCATGGACCTTCAGTCTATCGCAGTACGGAAAGTCGAGTCGGATTGGGGAAAGATTGCGGCCAGATGAGTGAGCAATTGGGGGCAGGAATGGCTGCAATTTACGCGGCATTCGCTTTGGAGGGAAAGGGTTCGAGATCCTGGGGCGCGGTGCGGGCGCGGGCGGCGCGGATGCGGCGAGCGGAGACAATGGCCTGGGTTCGTCCCCAGATGATGAGGAGAAAGAAGCCGTAGAAGGCTCTGCTGGCGTGGGCAAGGGGAAGGAGGAAAGCAAGGAGACAGCAAAGGAGGCCGACCGAGGCGGTGCCGATGTAATTCCAGAAGTCGGCGAGGGTGAGAGCGATTTCCAGTGGACTGAGGTGGAGAGGCGTGCGCTTGAGCCAGGCGTTGCCGTAGAGAGCGGCATAGCACAGCTGCAGGGCGGCAAAGCCCGCACCGTAGATGACCACGAGATCGCGCCGCTGGTAAAAGCTGGAGAAAACGCCCGGGCCGGTATCGTGGGCCGCGAAGCTGAAGAGGAACTTGAGTGGATAGATGTACGCCAGCACGGTAAAGAGCAGGGCGAAGTTAATCCACATGGTGGTCGCGTCGTGGAGACCGTAGCGGCGAAAGAAGTTGAAGTGTGCGAGCCAGATGAAGATGAACAGGCAAAAGCAGATGGCGAAGGCGTAGAAGCCGAGAAGGACGGTGCGAAGCTGGTCGAAGGTGTGGGGAACGGCGGAGGAGACGACGATGAGGGTGAGGGCGAAGCCGAAGACGATGTCGGAGAAGCTGTCGATGCGCGAGGTGGACAGGCCGCGCAGGCGGAAGCCTTGGTGGGACTTTGGCTGGTGGGAGAACTGCATGGTTGGGCAAGTGTAGCGCGATTGGCGGCCAGCTGGCGGGATGCGGTGCCGAGGTGCGCGACTCAGGCGTGGGGTAGTGGCTCGAGTTCTTCGGGAGGGGTGAGGGCGCGGAGACGGCGAATCTTGCGGCCGGCGATTTTGCCATTGATGGTGCTCCAGATGGCGATGAGGAAGAAGAACCAGCCAGCGTTGCCGGTTTCATGCGGTGGGAGAAGATGGGCGATCAAGGCGCAGAGGAGACCTATGCATGCATCGCCTAATTTTTCCGAGAAGTCGGCGAGGGTGATGGTGATCTCGAGGGGATTGAGCTTGAGCTGGCGACGTTGGCGCCAGGCGTTCCAGTAGAGTGCGGTGAGGCAGAAGTAGATTGCCGCAAAGCCGAGGGAGTAGACCTCCATCATCTCGCGGGGCTGGGAGGGATTGGAGAAGACGTTGGAGTCGACGTGGATGCCGCTGGCCACCGCGAACATGAACTTGACGGGATAGACGTAGAAAAGGACGGAGAAGAGAAGAGCCGAGTTGATCCACAGGGTGCCCATGTCGTGCAGGCCGTAACGGCGGAAGAAGCGAAAATGGGACATCCAGACGAGGATGAGGAAAAAGAAGCAGATGGCAAAGGGGACGAAGCCGAGGAGGGCGGCATGGAATTGGTCGTAGGTGTGGGGAACTTCGAGGGAGACGACGAGGAGGGTGAGGGCGAATCCGAAGACGACGTCGGAGAAGCCGTCGATGCGGGACATGTGGGTGCCGCGGAGACGGAAACCGTCCTTGGTTACGAGGTCATGATGATTGGGCATCGTGCGGATAGTGTAGCGCTAGATGCCGGGGCGGTGGGGCTAGATGGCGCGGATCATGCGGGCGGGGAGGGTGAAGAGGGCGCCTATGAGCTCAAACACGCCACCGACTACGATGCCGAGCAGGCGGAAGGGGAGGAGGATGAGCCAGATGAAAGGGTAAAGGACGAGCGCGAGCAGGGCTACGGGCCAGCAGAGGATGAGGAGGATCAGGAAGAGGAGAAGCTTCATGGTTCGTGGCTGCCTTTCTATGGAATTGTACGCAGCGCCGGGGTCGGTGGTTCCGTGGCTAGCGGAGAAGGTCTTCGAGGCTAGTGGAGAGGTCGGTTTTCTCGTCACGGTATTTGACGATGATGGGGGTATAGACGCTGAGGCCTAAGTCTTTACCGTAGCCGTGCTGGATCGCTCGGCTGCCCGCTACGACTACGGCGCCGGCGGGGATGATGAGGGGGGTTTCGGGGGTGGCTTTGTAGATGGTTTTGTTGGGGAGGTCGTAGACGGGGGTGCCGCGGGTGAGGATGACTCCCGAGGCGAGGACGGCGCGGGAGCGGACGATGGTGCCTTCGTAGACGCCGGTGTTGCCGCCGGCTAAAACGTCGTCTTCGATGATGACGGGGGAGGCATTGATGGGCTCAAGGACTCCGCCGATCTGGCAGGCTGCTGACAGGTGGACTCGCTTGCCGATCTGGGCGCAGGAGCCGACCAGGGCGTGGGAATCCACCAGTGAGTCCTCGTCGACGAAGGCGCCAGTGTTGATGTAGGCGGGCGGGACGACGATCACGCCGGGAGCGAGATAAGCGCCGGCGCGGACAGCCGAGCCGCCGGTAACGATGCGGATGTTCTGCTCGGGCGTGAAGCGGCGGGTGGGGTAGGTGTGCTTGTCGACGCAGTGGAGCACGCCATCCTCGACGGCTTCAAGCCGGCCGAGGCGGAAGCCGAGGAGTACGCCGCGCTTAACCCAGGCGTTGACGCGCCAGCCGGTTGGGGCGGTCGGGTCAGGCTGGGCGGAGCGGAGGGTGCCGGCTTCGAGGGCGTCGCGTAGCTGGACGAAGACGGCGAGAGCGTCAGGGTTGCCGACGGCGAAGAGGCCCTGGGCGAACCAGTGCTCGATGAGGGGTTCTAGGTCTTGCGGAGTTGCGGAGTTCATGGATGTGTTGATTGTAGCGGGGATGGCGGTGGAGAGACGCAAGACGGCTAGTTGCTCGGCAGGAGGTTGAGGCCCTGGAGGATGGATTCTAGTTTGGTGCGGGTGGCTTCGGTTACGGGGACCATTGGAAGACGAAGGGTTTCCGAGCAGCGGCCGAGGAGGGCGAGGGTGGCCTTGATAGGGGCGGGGCTAGGCTCGATGAAGTGGGCCTGCATGAGGGCGAAGTAGCGCTTGTTGAGATCGCGCGCGGTAACCCAGTCACCCGAGAGCGCGGCGGCGATCATCAGGGACATAGGCCCGGGGATTGCGTTCGACGCAACGGAGACAAGACCTGTTCCGCCGAGGGCGATGACAGGCAGGGCCAAGGCGTCGTCGCCAGCGAGGACCGAGAAGGTGGAGGGGGCGTTGGCGAGCAGCTCAGTGATCTGGCCCATGACGCCGCTCGATTCCTTGATGGCGACGATGTTGGGAATCTCGGTAAGGCGGAGAACGGTTTCGGGGAGAAGGTTGGTCGCGGTGCGGCCTGGAATGTTGTAGAGGAGGATGGGCAGATGCACGGCTTCGGCGATGGCGCGGAAGTGCTGGTACTGGCCTTCCTGGTTGGGCCGGTTGTAGTAGGGGTTGGCGGTGAGGATACCGGTGAGGTTGGGAATCTTCGCGATGCGCTTGGCGTTGTGGACGGCCTGGGCGGTGGCGTTGTGGGTGCAGCCAGCGAAGATGGGAGCGCGGCCGGCAGCGACCTCGATGGTGATCCCGATGACGCGGTGGGTCTCAGCCTCGGTGAGAGTGGAAGCTTCGCCGGTGGTGCCGCAGGGGATGAGGAGGGAGACGCCCTGGGCGAGCTGGGATTCGACGAGGGCGCGGAGGGCGGGCTCGTCGAGTGAGCCGTCGGGGTGGAAAGGAGTGACGAGCGCGGTGCCGCAGCCTTGGAGTTTCATACCGCTGCGAGTTTAGCGCGGATCGCTGTGGGACTGTTTATCGGACTTGAAGGATCGGGTCTGTTCGACAACCTTTTGAGGAGGCAGGAGCCAGAGGATTGCCACGAGGCAGATCATGCCGAGCGCGGCTTTGGGCGACCAGTAGGCGGCGGGGATCGAGCCGAAGTAGAGGCCGGTGGAGATGGCTTGCTTGATCCGGCTGCCCGCGGGTGGTTGGCCGGACGTGTGACAGATGCAGTTGGAAAGAACAACCCAGGTGATGGCGGGGAGAACGCACGTAAAGGCGTAGAGCGCAACGGAGAAGGATGAGATGCCTCGGCTACCGATCCAGGTGGTGGCGAACGGAATGAGCGAGAGCGTGAAGAGGAAGGCGAGATTGGCCCAAAGGATGCCGTGGGTGACGTGGTCGAGATCGTCGACGAGGTAATGGTGGTTGACCCAGTAGATGCCTGTCTGGACGAAGCTGAGGAGATAGACGGTGAGGAGTGGGGCGAGGGCGATAAGGCCGTTGAGGTTCGAAACTTCTTTGCCAGGGACGTGGAGCTCGAGCACCATGATGGTGATGATGACGGCGATGACTCCGTCGGAGAAGGCTTCGAGGCGGCCTGGGGAGAGGGGCTTGGGCATGATGGACTCTGCAAGGAAGCATATATCAGCAGAGATCTGTGAACCCCACTCATGACGATGATGCCGTCTATGAATGGGGCCCCCGGAGGCGTCGCTTAGAACAGAAGTTTGAGGCCTAGTTGGATTTGGCGGCTGGTGTTGGCCGTGGCCGTGATGACGCCTGGAGTGCCCAAGGCCGCGGGTGTGGTTTGGTTGGCAGTGGTGCCTTGGGTGGGGCCATTAGAGAAGACGACTTCGTTGGGGAGAGAGAGGTTGGTGTGGTTGAGGATGTTGAAGAACTCGGCGCGGAATTGCAGGCGGAAACGCTGGGTGATTTGCGTTGACTTGAGGAGGGAGAAATCCCAGTCGGCGTAGCCGGGGCCTACGAGGCTGTCGCGGCCAGCGTTGCCGACGGTGCCGTAGGCGGGAGCGGAGAAGGCGTTGGGGTTGAAGAACTGCGCGGCCTTTTGGGCGGTGCTGCCGCCGGGGTAGAGCTTGCCCGTGAAGTTGGGGTTGACGTTGGGGCGGACAGGGTTGCGGCTGTCGCCGGAGCCGGTGGGGTTGTAGCCGAGTTGCGGCGAGAAGGGGAAGCCCGTGGAGAGGCTCACGATGGAAGCGAGGCTCCAGCCGGAGATGACGTGCTCGGTGAACTTGTTGGCGTCGGCGAAGAGGGCCTGGCCGGTGCCGATGGGGAGATCGTAGGTAGCGTTGGCGGCGAAGAGGTGGCGGACGTCGGTGGCGGCGGGGCCGTAGTCAAGATGCGGGAGAGCCGGGACTGAGACGAAGGCTGGCGTGTTGGAAGAGACGGAAGTGTTCCAGGCGGAGCCGTCGTCGAGATTTTTGGACCAGGTGTAGTTGATGCGGAATTGCAGACCGCGGGAGAGGTTGTGGCGCAGGTCAACGATGAAGGCGTTGTAATTGCCCGTGCCGCCGGACCACCAGGAGGTAGTGTTCGCTACGGCGTTGTTCGCCTTGGTGGTGGTGGGGTAGTAGATGAGGTTGTTGGCGAGGACTTCGAAGTCTGGCTCGTTGAGATCGCCGTTGAGGATCTGGTGGTAGCTGTGCGAGCCGTTGTAGCCGAGAGTGAGGGAGGTAGAGGGCGCGAGCTGCTGCTCGATT
The DNA here is from genome assembly GCF_009765785.1 of Granulicella sp. L46. Classification (GTDB taxonomy): domain Bacteria; phylum Acidobacteriota; class Terriglobia; order Terriglobales; family Acidobacteriaceae; genus Granulicella. The sequence continues at coordinate 1,140,613 of NZ_LMUT01000012.1, read as the reverse complement.
CTGAGCGTGTAGGAGAACAGCGTGGGCGTGGAGATATTGGTGGCGATGGTGGAGGGTGAAATCTTTGGCGTGCCGCTTATGGGGTTGGTGACGGTGGTGCTGGAGTAGGAGTTGACGGTGTTGTAGGGGGCGGCCTGGTCGAGGCGGTAGTCGAGCGCATCGAGCAGGGAGTGATGCAGACCGGCAGAGGCAGTGACGCTGGTGCGGCCGTTGCCGAAGGCATCCCACGCGAGGCCGATGCGCGGCTCGGGGAGGAAGAGAGCGCGGTTGTCGGTGAGAGCGTTGGAGAGGCCGGAGGTGGGGTTGGTGGAGATGACGCCCAGCGGTGCTCCGCTGCTGACGGCTCCGAAGGAGTAAACGCTGGCGCGGTTTTGCGATTCACTCCAGCCGGTGGAGGACTCGCTGCGGAAGCCGGCGCGGATTTGGAGGCGAGGGGTGATGCGCCAGGTGTCTTCGAGGAAGGCGTCGGCGAAGAGCGTGCGCCAGCCTAGCTCGGTGATGTCCGGCGCGTAGGTGAAGGTCTTGATGGCGCCAGTGAGGAAGGTAGCGAGCGAGGCGAAAGAGGCCTGCCCGTACTGATCCTGGGCAAGGTTGTCGTTGGACTGCAGGCGTTGGATCCAGATGCCGCCTTCTAGGGTGTGCTTGCCGACGGTGTAGAACACGTGGTCGTCGAAGGTGAAGAGGTTGCGGGTGATGGCGTTGTTGGCGCCGACGTTAGCCCCGGCGCCCGTGATGGAGGATGCGCCGTTGGAGGCAGTGGAGCCGGAGATGACGACGGCGTAGGTGGGGACGCCGGGACGGACGGAGGGCGTGAGCGCTTGCTGTTCGGCGGGGACGTAGCCGTTGAAGTAGTAGCTGGCGCGCGAGAAGCCGAAGCGCGCGACGTTAATGAAGTTAGGCGAGAAGACATGGTGCTCTTCGGCGCTGAGAACTTGTTCGCGAAGGGTTTCGTCGACGTAGGAGTAGGGATTGGCAGAGGGAGAGACAGCGTCGGAGTCGTCGATGGTGTAGATGGAGTTGAAGGTGTCGTTGTTGGAAAGGTTGGCGTCGAAGCGGGTGGTGCCGAAGTCCTCGCGGATGTGTTGCGGAGCGGAGCCTATCCATTGAGCGATGCCGGTCGCGGCGCCGTTTTGCGTGATCTCCGGGCCGTTGGCGATGGGCCAGAGGTTGAGCAGCGGCTCTACGCTGGCGACGGCTTTGGCACGCGAGGTTGCATCGGGGACGAGGGTGACGAGCGACTCGCCGAGGTTCTGGCGGTAGCCTTCGTAGTTGGCGAAGAGGAAGAGCTTGTTCTTGCGGATGGGGCCGCCGAGCGAGGCGCCGAAGTTGTTGCGCTGGAACTCCGGTATGCGGGGGCCGTCGAAGTAGTTGCGGGCGTCGAAGAAGCTGTTGCGGGCGAACTCGTATACGGAGCCGTGGAGCTGGTTGGTGCCGCCAGTGGTGACGATGGAGATCTGCGCGCCGTCGCGCTTGCCGTAGGCCGCGGAGTAAGTGTCGGTGACGACGTTGAACTCGCGAATGCCGTCAATGCCGAGAAGCTGGCCGGAGGTGCCGCCGGGCGTGGTGTTGATCAGCGACGCGCCTGTGTACTCGATGCCGTTGAGGAGAAAGAGATTGTCTTGCGGGCGGCGGCCGGATACGGAGAACATGCTGCCCACCGAAGAATTTGAAGTTCCGATGCCGCCGCTGCGTTGGTTGGTGTAGTTCACGGTGCCAGGATTGAGCAGGATGAGCTGGTCGTAGGAGCGGCCGTTGAGGGGAAGCTGTTTGACCTGGCGCGAGTCGACGAGACCAGCGGTTTGTTCGGTGGAGGTGTTCACGATGGGTTGGGTGTCGTGGACGGTGACGGTCTCGTGGCCGGCGACGGAGAGGGCGAGGTTAAGGTTGAGCGATTGGCCGGTGGTAAGGGTGATGGTGCGGGTAGTTTGGGCGAAGCCGGGCGCGGTGACGTTGAGGGTATAGGGGCCGACCGCAATAGAGGAGGCGATGTACTGGCCGGAGGCGTTGGTGTTGAGAGAGCGCTGGGCGCCGGTGTCGTCGTTGTGGATGAGGACGTGGGCGCCGGGGATGGCGGCGCCGGAGGAGTCGGTGACGAGGCCGGCGATGGTGCCGCCGACGACCTGGGCGCGGGCCGCGAGGGAAAAGGCTAGGAGGAAGAGAGGGAGGATGAGGCGAAGGCGTTGCATGGGACTCCTGAGTGTGGGTGTGCGCCTGCGCGTGCTTGCGGCAGGCTTTTGGATTTGTGTTGTGGTGGAGAGCTGGTTCTCGCGCGAGTTAGTTGGGGACTAACAGCGACAACGACAGCGGGGTGTTGCGAGGGGTGCGGTGGGAAGATTCGTCATTGGGCGGCTCCGTGGTGGTAGACCGCTAAGACCATGCCAAGTGTGATGAGGGCGATGAAGATCTCACCGAGGACCCCTACGAGTATGGGGCGCCAGCCCTGGGTGACGAGGTCGCGGAGCTGGGTGCGGAGGCCTACGCCGGCGAAGGCGGGGAGGAAAGCCCACTTGCTGAGATTGCCAAGAGAGCTTAGCTGCCCCGCCGAGAAGAAACCGACGCTGGCGAGGATGGAGAGCGCCATGAAGCCGAGGATGAACTTGGGGAACTTCTGCCAGAGGAAGAGGGCTTTGCGCTCCACGCGGGCGGCCTGGCCCTGCGATGCCCAGTAGACCGCGTAGCCAAGGACGACGAAGCCGATGAAGGCAGAGCGGGCCGTTTTCGCGAGAATTGCAAAGCGGCCGGCGATGTCGCCGTAGAGAGCGCCGGTGACGGTGGCTTCGGCAGTGTTGTCGACCGCGAGGCCGGCCCAGATTCCGTACGCTTGCTGGCCCATGTGGAGCACATGACCTATCGCGGGGAAGGTGAAGAGGGCGAGGGCACCGAGAGCTAGGATGGCGGCGATGGCGGTCGTGGTGTCCTCTTCGTCGGAGTCGATGGCGCCCTGCGCAGCCATGATCGCGGTGACGCCACAGATAGAGCTGCCGATGGCGAGCAGGCTCGTGAGCTTCGGTGGAAGACGGAAGAGCTTGCCTAGCAGCGTCATCACGCTGAGGGAGAGAACGAGCTCGATGGCTACGAGGACGAGGCTCATGCCGCCGATGCGGAGGACGTCGGAAAGAACGAAACGGGCCGCTACGAGAACGATGCCGAGCTTGAGCCAGAGCTCGTACGTTGCGATGCCGGGTCGAAAGATCGCGGGGACTGAGAAGACGTTCGAAATAACGAGGCCGAGGATGATGGCCCAGAGGACGTACTCAATGCGCGGGAAGTAGTGGTGGTGGGCGCGAAGGAAGATGCCGAGGGATTCGAGAGCTTTGCCGGCGAGGCCGATGGCGAAGAGCAGGAGCGTGCCGGGCAGGAGCGCGAGCAGTTGCTGCGATCGCGGAGGCTTGCGAGCGGGTGTGGGCAGCGGGATGGTTTGGGCGGACAAAGGCAGGTTGTCAGTTCTCAGTTGTCAGTTCTCAGAAAGAACCGTGGTTACCAGGAGATGCGATGGATGATGTTGAGCCGGATGAGCGCCGCGAAGGTGAGGGCGATGAGGATAGCGGCGGCGTCGGCGTTGAAGGCCAGCTTGCGGGTGGGGGATTCCATGGGGAACTCCTGTGCTTGGTTGTGAGGGGAGAAAATTGGGCTCAGATGCACGAAACCCACGCTGCTAAAGAGCTGTGCGTGGGTGTTTGAGCTTGCTGCGAAGTTTGTGGGTTCGCTTAGAGCAGACAGACACCGGCGCGACAGCGCGGCATGCGACAACACATGCAACAGAAGGCGGCGGTGTGGATCTGCTTCATCTTGAACTTGAGACTAAAGGAGTCAGTCGGATGCGTCAAGGTCCGGCGCGGGTTTAAAGTGTGGGGGCTGCGGCGCGGACGTCGGTTAGATATTGGTTCAGGTTGTAGGTGAGGCCGAGGACGTGGTGCATCATGAAACGGTAGAGTGGGGGCCGGATGAAGCCGGTTTCGGTGATGGTGAGGATGGTGGTGTCGGGGGTGGGGCCTGGGACGAGCAGGTAGGTCCAGGTGCCGCCGTAGGAGGGGGTGGCAAGGTCGAGGAGGACGTCGCGGCGGGTGGGGGCCTCGGTGCGGGTGGCAAGGAATGTCATGGTCTGGCCGTGGGCGAGGTTCTCTGTCCAGTGGTCGCGACCGGCGTCCGAAGGAAGGACAGTGACGGATTTGACGGCATGTCGCCAGTTGGGAGCGCCAGAGATGTTGGTGATAAGCGCGAAGACTTTGGCGGGTGGCGCGGCGACCGTGCCGGTGACAGTAGCGACGTGGTTGACGGGGAGGGTAAGGCCGTCGAGATAGGCGATCGCGAAGACGGCCGCGACTAGGACGGCGAGGCCGAGAAGAATACGGCGGAGGGTTCGCATGTGGGGCTCCTGTGAAGGAAGTAGGCCCGAGGACATGAGAAGGATAGCGCAGTCCTTGTCCTCCGCGGACGGCAAGGGCCGGTCGGGAGGAAAAGGGTTGGGTTCTGGTTCAAGCTGCGGGCGGTCGCGCGTTACGCAATGCCCACCCATGGCGATGAGACAGTCATAAATGGGCACCCGTGTTTGCCGTGTGAGAGTTAGTTGGAGGAGTTCTTGGTGTGGGCGTGATTGCCTAGCTGGTGCCAGTGGGTCTCTTTCATCTCGACGCCGAATTTCTTCGCGGCGGTCTTGATGCGGTGAAAGGCTTTCTCGCGGTCTGCATCGGAGACGTCCTTGACCTGGTCGAAGCGCGCGATGGCGTTACGAACGTGGGATGCGTTTTCGAGGGGCTCTTTGCGCTGTTCGGGAAAGGCGAACTTGGAGTCGTCGATTTGCTTGCGATCGTCGGCAGAGAGGGTGTGGGATTTGGTTGGCATACTTTCGCTCCGGGCAACAGATTTGCAGCGGTCTGCGTCCGGCCGCTTTCATTATTTAGATGGCAGCTGTAAGGGAGGGTTGGCTCGTCCTCCGCCGGCGGCGAGAGTTAAGCGATGGCCTTGGCGACCAGGGCTTTGGCTTCGGTTTGGATTTGGGTTAGGTGGTCCTGGCCGTTGAAGGACTCTGCGTAGATCTTGTAGACATCTTCGGTGCCGCTGGGGCGAGCGGCGAACCAGCCGTTTTCGGTCGTGACTTTGAGGCCTCCGATGGGCGCGTGGTTGCCGGGGGCTTCGGTGAGGATGGACGTGATGGGTTCACCGGCTAGTTCTTTGGCGGTGACTTGGCTCGGCGAGAGTTTGGCGAGCTTGGATTTTTCTTCCTTGGTCGCGGCTGCGTCGATGCGTTGGTAGACGGGGGCACCGTATCTGGCGGTGAGTTCGTTGTAGAGAACGCCGGGGTCTTTCCCGGTAGTGGCAGTTATTTCTGCAGCAAGTAGACCCAGGATGAGGCCGTCTTTGTCGGTGGTCCAAACGCTGCCGTTGCGGCGGAGGAAGGTGGCGCCAGCTGACTCTTCGCCTACGAATCCTAGCGTCCCGTCGATCAATCCGTCGACGAACCACTTGAACCCCACAGGAACTTCGAGCATGGGGCGGCCGAGGCCTTTGGCTACGCGGTCGATGATGCTGGAGCTAACGAGAGTTTTGCCAATGCCTACATTTTCGGACCAATCAGGCCGGTGCGTGAAGAGGTACTGAATGCACACGGCGAGGTAGTGGTTGGGATTGAGCAGGCCGGAACTGCGCGTGACGATTCCGTGGCGATCGTGGTCGGTGTCGCAGGCCCAGGCTACGTCGTAGAGATCTTTATTCGCAATCATGCTCGCCATGGCGAGGGGAGAAGAACAGTCCATGCGGATGCGGCCGTCCCAGTCGAGGGTCATGAAGCGGAAGGTTGGATCGACATAGGGGTTGAGGATCTGGAGCGGGAGTTTATATTGCTCGGCGATGCGAGGCCAGTAGGCTACGCCAGCGCCGCCTAACGGATCGACCGCCAGCTTTAAGGCGGTGCCAGCGAGGGGATCGAAGTTGATGACGTTGCCGAGGTCGTTGACGTAGGAGGTGATGTAGTCGTGGCGGCGGGTGGTTTCGGCGGCGAGAGCTTTGGCGAAGGCAAGGCGCTTGATGCCCTGAAGTTTGTTGGTGATGAGCTCGTTAGCACGATTCTCGATCCATTTGGTGGCGGTCGTGTCGGCGGGGCCACCGTTGGGCGGGTTGTACTTGAAGCCGCCGTCGTCGGGCGGGTTGTGCGAGGGCGTGATGACGATGCCGTCGGCGGGGGTCTTCGCGCCGGAGGAGTTGTATTCGAGGATGGCGTGCGAGAGGACAGGCGTGGGCGTGTAGCCAAGGTCCTGGTCGATCATCACCGTGATGCCGTTGGCCGCGAGGACTTCGAGGGCGGTGGAGAAGGCTGGCTCGGAGAGGGCGTGGGTGTCCTGCGCGAGGAAGAGGGGGCCGGTGGTGTTCTGGGTGGCGCGGTACTCGACGATGGCTTGCGTGATGGCGAGGATGTGCGCGTAGTTGAAGCTCGAGTTCAGCGACGAGCCTCTGTGGCCTGACGTGCCGAAGCTGACGCGCTGCTCGGGGACGGCGGGGTCGGGGTGGTTGGCATAGAAGGCCGTGACCAGGCGAGGGATGTTGACGAGGCGGTCCGGGGTGGAGCGATGGCCAGGAGTGTTTGCTAGCGGGTCGGTGGCGTTCGAAGGCATGGAAGAAAGCATACGGGTTGGATGCTGGGTCCTGCGCGGACGGCGGGAGTTAAAAGTAGTTAGCGCGCAGTGGCGCGGAGGGAGCGGGTGCGGTAGAAGGCGTAGCCGATGAGGTTGACGATGAGGGTGGTGCCGATGATCTCAGTGGCGAAGGTGAGGAGTTTGGAGGAGCCGTCGAAGGGGTAGGCGCTGAGCGCGAACACTGCGACGGAGGTGACGAAGCCGACGGCGCAGATGACGATGGCCCAGGTGGGGATGCGACCGCGTAGCAATTTTAGGCCGGCTATCGGAATCAGGACGGGGATCGCAAACATCACGAGGTAGGCGAGGACATAGAACTCATTGGAGGCGTTGTTGAGTAGGTTGAAGGCGACGGCGGCGTGGACTCCTGCGCTGCCTAGAACGATGAGTGCGGCGACGATGAGTGTGGCGACGAGGATTGAGTTGGTGGGGGTGCGGTAGCGCGGGTGGAGACGGGAAAACCATTCGGGGATGAGGTGATCCCAGCCCGCTGCCATAGGTAGGCGGGAGACTCCCGTGAAGAGATAGCTGGCGGCGCCGAGGATGCGGATTTGGAGCAGCAGGATGATGACGCGGGCGACGAGGTTGCCGAGGGTACTGGCGCCGAAGGCGAGGCGAAGGGTCTGGGGGATCGGGGCGATGTAGTTGATGGGGACGCCGGTGTACTCGTGGAAGGCGAGGACCGAAGCGGTTCCGAAGATGAACATCACGACAATGATGGGCGTGGCGATGATGATGGAGCGGCCGATGTCGCGGGAGGGGGACTTGGCTTCGCCCGCCATGATCGCGATGTATTCAAGGCCAGCGGCAGCGAAGAGGGTTTGGCCGATGAGAGCGAGGGAGTTGGGATCGGTGTGGGGCAGATGCAGCTCGAAAGGGGTGAAGTGTATGGGGACATGATGGGCCATCGCCCAAAACGGCGCGAAGATGAGCAGGGCAAACGCAGCAATCATCGCGGCGCCCGAGACGTTATGGATCCACTTGCCGAGGGCGAGGCCGCGGATGGCGGAGAGAGCGAGGGCAGCGAGAAGAACGGCGAGGCCGATGAAGACGATGGTGTGACTTTCGGGGACCCAGGCCGCGCGCGGGCCGATCATGAAGGCGAACTCGCTGGGGATTTGGAACAAGATGGTGGCGATGGAGGAGAGTCCGTAGGCCCAGATGTTCCACGCGGTGAGGAAGCCGATGGTGTCGCCGAAGGACCGGCGGGCCCAGACGTAGAGGCCCCCTTCGAGAGGCATCTCGCGGTTGAGGAAGTAAACGGCGACAGCCATTGGGGTGTAGAAGACGGCGAAAGCGAAGAGCCAGACCAGCGTTTGGGCGTGGCCGAGGCCAGCGGCAAGGCCTACCCAGGAGCTTCCGACGACGGTGAGGACCTGGGAGAGGACAAGGTCGCGAAGGGTGAGCTGGCGCGAGAGATGGTGATTGCTGGCGCTGTCGGAGGGAGCGAGACCCTGGTCGGGCGAGGAGGGCATTGGGTGCATCGTCTCATAACTTGACGCAGGAAGGTGAGGGTGGGGATTTTGTGTCGTGCTGCAGGGCCAGACGGGGTAGGGCGATCATGTCCTAAGTCATGTGATTTTCATCACATGAGGTTTCTCTAATTGTTGCTTGAATTGGCTTAGGTCTCTGCCGAACTAAAAGGTCCTACCCCTGGTAACCACTCTGGAAATCCGGGAGGCCCGTCGGCAATGTGCGTTGTTGAGTTGTGATCGTTGCTGTATGCAGCTGAGGGCTGAAAGAAGTGAAGCGCACGCTCCGGATGAGGGGCACGGTTTGCACTGCGGTGAGGTTGCTGCTGGTGATGGCGGTGTGCGTGCCGGGGAGTATGTGGGGTCAACAGGGGACTCTGGCGGGCGATGCGCATGTCTCGAGCGCGCAGCCTGCGGTGAACTCGGGAAGCCTTAGCAATCTAAATGTGGGTGGCGGGTATACCTCGCTGGTTCAGATTGACCTGAGAATGCTGCCTGCGGGGACGACACCGGCGCAGATTGCGAAGGCGACGCTGCGTGTGTACTGCAATCGGGCAGATGTCCCGGGGGTTGTGCAGGCAGAGTTGGTGGGCGGTGCGTGGACGGAGTCGAGTGTGACCTATGCGACGCTGCCGGCTATGGGCGCGCCGTTTCAGACTGCGCAGGTGACGGGGGCGGGAGAGTTTGTGACGTTCGATGTGACGTCGGCGGTGCAGGGATGGGTGGGGGCACCGGGAACGAACTTTGGATTGGCGCTGGTGGCGGGGAGTGGGACGGTGGTGCAGTTTGACAGCAAAGAGAATGATGAGACTGCGCATGCTCCCGAGTTGGACATTGCGCTGGTCGGAAGCGGGGTGGGGACAGTTGGACCTGCTGGACCGCAGGGGACAGTGGGCACCGCAGGAGTGGCGGGGCCGCA
>NZ_LMUT01000012.1:1103565-1131482 GCF_009765785.1 Granulicella sp. L46 | reverse complement strand
GGGGGGAGGTCGGCCCCCAGGGCGTGCCGGGGATTTCGGGGACGGGTGGGGGAATCTCCTTTGCCGGGGTTTATGACGCAGGAGTGAGTTATGGGCTGGGGGATGTCGTTCAGTGGGGCGGATCGAGCTGGGTTTCGCTGCTGGCGGGAAATGTGGGAAGCGCGCCGGGAACCTCCGGGCTGACCTGGGGGATGCTGGCGACAGCGGGATCGCAGGGGCCGGCAGGGGCGCTGGGGCCGCAAGGGCCGATGGGGTTGAGCGTGCAGGGAGCGACGGGCTCGCAGGGTCCACAGGGGGTCTCGGGGCCAGCGGGTGCGACCGGTGCTGTGGGGCCGCAAGGAGCGATGGGCGAGAGCGTTCAGGGACCGGTAGGGGCGCAAGGACCAACGGGAGTGGCGGGACCAGCGGGAAGTCCGGGGCTGGTGTACCAGGGGGCATATAGCTCGGAGGGGAATTATTTGCTGGGGGACGTGGTGGTGTTCCAGGGATCGAGTTACGTGTCGTTGACTGGGTTCAATGTGGGGCAGACGCCAGGGGTGAGTCCTGCGTACTGGGGAGTGCTGACGGCACAAGGACCGGCAGGGGCCACGGGCGTGCAAGGAGTGGGGGGCCCGATGGGTGCGCAGGGATTGCTGGGCCCGGTTGGCGCTCCTGGATCGACGGGGGCACAGGGCGCGCAGGGGATAGCGGGAGAGGCGGGCGGGCAGGGGATTCCGGGCACGACGGGGGCGCAGGGGCTGTCGGGGCCGATGGGATCGCAGGGTCCGGCGGGGCCGGTGGGGATGAGTTACCAGGGAGCGTATGACTCGACGAAGAATTATGCGTTGGGGGATGGGGTGTTGTGGCAGGGGGCTGACTGGGTATCGCTGATTGCGAACAATCATGGGAATACGCCGAGTTTGAGCGCGGGCGATTGGGGAATGTTTGCGGCCAGTGGAGCGGCGGGCGCTACGGGGGCGGAGGGGCCGGCGGGCGTGGCGGGTCTGAATGGGCTGAATGGTCTCGCGGGCGCGGCAGGACCAGTCGGACTCGAGGGTCCGGCGGGGGAACCGGGGACGCCGGGGCTCGTATATCGCGGGGCGTATAGCTCGGTGGGGAACTACGCGCTGGGTGACGTGGCGGTGTTCGACGGGGCGAGCTGGGTGTCGCTGGTGGCGGGGAACGTAGGAGAGACACCGGGAGTTGGGTCGGCGTACTGGGGAGTGCTGACGTCGGTGGGGGCGCAGGGAGCGGCGGGGCCGGTGGGTGGAGTAGGGCCGGTGGGGCCAGCGGGGCCGCTGGGCATGGTTGGAGCGCCGGGACCTATCGGCGTCGCCGGGCCGATGGGGATTCAAGGACCGGCGGGGGCGCAGGGATTGATTGGGGCGACGGGGGCAGCAGGATCGGCAGGGCCGCAAGGAATGCCGGGCGTTGCGGGGGAGGCGGGCGCGCAGGGTCTGACGGGAACAACGGGCGGCGAGGGATTGCAGGGTCCGATGGGCCCGATTGGGGCCGCGGGACCAGTGGGGATGAGTTTTGTCGGGGCATATGACTCGACGATGAACTATGCAGCGGGAAATGGAGTGCTTTGGCAGGGCGCGGGATGGGTCTCATTGACTGCGGATAATCATGGGAACACGCCGAGCGTGAGTCCGGCGGCCTGGGCCATGTTTTCGGCCACCGGAGCAATGGGAGTGGCCGGCGCAACGGGTGCGATGGGGGCTTCGGGGCCTGCCGGCGCGAATGGATTCCCGGGAGCGACCGGTGCAACCGGTGCGAACGGCACGCAAGGCTTGCAGGGCGAGGTCGGGCCGGCAGGAGCTCCAGGGGCCTCCGGGCCGATGGGGATCCAAGGGCCAGCCGGAGCGCAAGGATTGACGGGAGCGACCGGTGCGGTCGGATCTGCGGGACCTCAAGGCTTGCAGGGAGTTGCCGGCACGGCGGGGGCGCTGGGTCTAACCGGATCGACGGGAGCCACGGGCTTGCAGGGCGCGACAGGAGCCTCGGGGGCAGCGGGCTCGATGGGTCCTACAGGGACGAATGGGACAAATGGGCTGAATGGAACGCCGGGGCTGGCGTGGCTGGGGGCGTGGAGTTCGGTGACGAGCTATGCGGTGAATGACGCGGTGAGCTACGGGGGAGAGAGCTATCTGTCCGTGGTCGCGGGGAATGCGGGGCAGCGGCCAGATCTGTATCCGACGGCATGGGCGGTGCTGGCGCAGGCGGGTGTTGCAGGCACGGCCGGAGCTACCGGCGCCACGGGGGCCGCGGGAGCTACAGGGCCGCAGGGAGCTATCGGTTCGGCCGGCGCTACGGGTGCGACAGGCGCGGCGGGTACGGTGGGGATGAACTTTCGCGGCGTGTGGAGCGCGGCGGTAGAGTATGCGGTGAACGACGCGGTAACCTTTGCGGGGTCGACCTACCTGGCGCAGGTGGCGGGGAGTAATGCTGAGCCTGACCTGTACCCATCCACTTGGGTTGTACTAGCCCAATCAGGAGGTACAGGTACTACGGGTGCGCAGGGTATCGCGGCGACGGTGGGTGTGGGAACCGTGACAACGCTGGCGGCGGGGTCGCAGGCTACAGTCGCCAACAGCGGGACGGAGCAGGCGGCGGTGTTGAACTTTGGAATTCCCCAGGGGGCGGCTGGATCGGGTTCAGGGAGTGGTACGAGCAGTGGAACGTTTACTGCGATGTATCACGCAACGAGTTACAACACGCTGTACTACGCGGTGAACTCTCCGAATGCGAGTATTGCGGAGACGTCGGGGTCGGTGCTGGCTTGGGTGCCGCAAGGATGTACGGCGACGGAGCTGGATGTCTACTCGCAGCAGCCGGTGACGATCACTGTGACATTGCGGGCGGGGTTTGCGGGCGCGTTGCAGGACACGGCGTTGAGCTGCTCGCCGGCAACGAATGGCAGTTGCAAGGCGGTGGGATCCGCGGTCATCGGGGCGGGAGAATTTATCGATCTTCGGGTTAATTCGGCATCTGGGACGACGGCGGGGGTATGGACTTCGCTGCAGTGCCAGTGAGACGAGGGCTCAGGGCTCAGGGTTCAGGGTTGAGGCTAGGTTGCTGGACAGGAACGGCCATGGCGTCGATGGCGGCCTGAGCTTCACGGCCGGCGATCTTGCGGTTCTTGAGGGCGGCTTCCGAGAAGCCGATGGGTTCGGGGGCGAAGTAGATGGTGCCGTGAACGCCGTGGAGATCGGCGAAGTTCCAGAGATGCTGCCAGAGGGTTTGGTGGCCCCAGTGGACGTCATTGCGGGTGGACTTGCCGCGGGCGAGGTCGTAGGGAGTGAGGTCGTAGTGGATGAAGCCGGCACTGACCGGCTGTTTGTCGGCGATCGCCAGGTGGAGAAGGCCGCTGCGGAAGGGCAGCGTCGGAACATCCCCAACACCGGTGGTGCCTTCGGGAAAGAAGACGACTGGGAGATTATCGCGAAAGCCCTTGGCCATGCCTTCGGCCGCTTTGGTGATGCTGCCGGCGCGGCTGGACGCGCGATCGATGTAGATGGTGCCTGCCATCATGCTGACCCACCCGAAGACCGGGGTCTTGCGGATCTCGATCTTGGAGACAAAGACGCAGGGGCGGATGGAGCCGTGAATGATGATGTCGACGTAGGTGAGGTGGTTGGTGATGACGGCGCCGTGCATGGGGACGGGGCCGACGGTAGTGAACGTGATGTTCTGCGTGCGGAGCAGCCGGTTGCCGATGCGGCTGAGCCAGGCGGCGCGAAGTGCGCGCGTGCGTGGACGGGTAATAAGGACTTCAAGGATGGAGTAAGCAAAGACGGCGGCGAGCGCGAGGACACGGTAGATGCGGCGGGGCGTGCTGAGAAGAGACAAACCGGGATCCTTCAAAGGGGGTCAGAGAGAACAACAGAGGCGCTGCGGTGAGTGTACCGATATGCTGGGAGTGTGGCGAGTCTTTGGCAGCGATGGATTGTGAATCCGGTGGTGGGCCTGTTGAGGATGGGGGCCGATCCGAATAAGCTCGCGTGGTCGCTGGCGCTGGGTGTGGTGGTGGGCGTGAATCCGCTGCTGGGATCGACGACGCTGGTGGCGTTGGGACTGGCGTCGGTGTTCCGGCTGAATATTGTGGCGTCACAGGTGGGCAATCACGCGGTGTATCCGCTGGAGTGGCTGCTGTTCCCGGTGTTTATCAAGGTGGGAGACGTGGTGTTCGGCACCGACAAGCTGCCGCTCGAGGGACATGAGCTTTGGTATGCCGCGAAACATCATCCATGGCACACGACGCGGCTGCTGTGGAGGTGGGAGTGGCATGCGCTGGTGGTGTGGGCGGTGTTCGCTGCGGTGGCGATGCCGCTGATCGCGATGGCGAGTGAGCCGGTGCTGCGAAAGATGGCGAACCGGGTGGGCGGACCGCCGGTGGGGTTTAGTTCTTAGTTGTCAGTTGTCAGTTGTCAGTTCTCAGTTAGAGCCAGGGAGAGTCTTGGCTGAGAACTGAGAACTAAGAACTGACAACCGAACTAAGAACTGACAACCGCTACTGGGGGCCGTGGTATTCCTGAACGGGATCTGCGGAGTGGACCCAGGCGGAGTTGATGAGGTCGCGGAGCTCGATGGCTCCGGCGGCGAGGCGCTCTTCGGTGAAGGCCTTGGCTTCGGGGGTGCCGGCGTCGGTGAAACCGCCGTCTTTCTCGAGCTGATAGACCTTTTCGACGAGGCTGTTGGAGTGGTGGAGGTAGTTCCAGTATTGGGTCCATTCGTCGTCGATGACGGTGGGTTGGGCGGCGGCTACGAGCGGTGCTACGTCCGCGGGCTTGATGTCGGCGGAGACGAAGATGGACTCGAACTGCGCGTGGATTTTGTGTTCGGTGGTGTAGTGGTGGGGATTGGGGCCGGTCCAGCCGTTGTACTGGATGGTGTTGTGCAGGGGCTGGGAGCCGTCGCCGACGTAATGGCCGAGCCAGCCGGCGTCGAAGAGGATAGCTAGCTGGACGGGGGCGGTGTTGCCGTTGGCGGCAGTGAGCTTGCGGTACTCGCGGAAGTCAGACTTAAGGCGCTCCCAGACTTCTTCTACCTGCCAGGGTTGGAAGCCGACGGTCTCGAAGGTCTTGATTTCGGGGTGCTGCGGAAGGGCGGCGGAGAGGTTTCGTATGAAGTCGTAACGCTTCCGTGGGAAGTTGTAACCGTCGATGCAGTCTGGAGTTCCGCTGGCGCAGGGCGTCGCGCCATAGATGCCCCACTCGTAGTCGAAGAAGTGATCAGGGGATTGCGTGGCGACGAGGTCGGGCTCCGCGTCGCGCTGCTTCCAGCGGTCGGGCTCCGGCCCCATCCACTCGATGACGTCGACACCGTTGGGATTGCGGAGGAAGTACGGTACGTCGGCAGGAAGGTTTTGGGCGGCGAGCTTGTTGATGAGCATGTGGCCGTCGCGGCCCCAGGCGTGTGCGACGGGGGTGGTGAGGATGGGTAGGAGCGTGGCGGCGAGGGCGATGCGAGAGAGTGTCGTAGGGCGCGGCATTGCGACAGTATATCGGGCTACTTTGACAGGGACGTTGCGCGCGCGTGGAGGCGAGGGTTGTGCGTTTGAATTTGAGGTATAGGAACTATGCCGGCGACTTCGACTGCTTTGGTTACAGCCACGGGGATAGGGAGATGGACCAGACGTTGGAGTTGCTGTTGTCCCAGATCTCCAGGCGATCGAGGTCGTGCTGGGCTTGCTCGTGGGTTCTGGGGAAGTGGACAGAGAGGGTGCGGTCGCTGCTGAAATATAAGGTGCGGTGGTCGGGTCCGAGGCGGGGTTCGTCGTCTGTGCTGGGACCGTAGGGCTTTTCATCGCCGGCGTAGCGAATCTGCTGCACCTTGCCCCAGTTGGCGCCTTCGCGGTGGACGAGGAACAGGCGATCGTGAGGGTCGCCGGGCAGGCGTCCTGCGCTGCAGAAGACGATGAAGGATCCGTCGGGGGCAATCTCCGGGTCGACGTCGAGGGTTGAGCCGTCGCTGAAGGGAAGCGGGTGGGCTGGTTGGTATTGGCCGCTGGTGCGTTCGGAGACAAAAAGGCGCTTGCTGCCTTTGTCGTCAATCCAGGTGAAGTAGATGTCCCCGTTGGCGGCAATGGTCGGCTTCCAGATCGAGTGGCCGATGTTGACGGTGTCGGGCAGGCGTACGGGTTGGGTCCAGCCCGAGGTGGTCCGGTCGACTCGCCAGAGGTTGGATACGATGCCGGGGATGGGGACGCCGGGCTTTGGCGGAGTTACGAGCGGGATGAGGGGGCGGGTGGACTGGAAGACGATGTAGGCGCCGTCGGGTGACATGGCGGGGGACGAATCGGGCCATTCACCGGAAAAGGATGCTAGGGTGGGTTTCGACCACGTGCCGTTGAGCTTGTGGGATTCCAGAATGACGGACCAGTGGGCGGCGCTACGGGTGAAGAAGAGGGTATTGCCGTCAGGAGAAAACGTGGGGGCGCCGTCGTTGGCGGGGCCTGAGACGATGCCTGGAGCGAAGATCTGCGGGTCGGGCAGGGGCGTGGATTGGGCTGCGGCGCAGAGGCAGGAGCTCAGGGTAAACATGAGCAGGAAAGACTTTGGCATGGGAGAGTCCTTTGGCTGCTTGGACGGTGCGTCTGGAAAAACGCGAGCGGTAGGGCTAGACGAGGACGGGGATTTCGGTTTGGACTGGTGTGTTGAAGACTCGGCGGTAGCGGGCGATCAGGTCGGCGGGACCCGTGGATTTGCTGGGGTTATCGCTTAGTTTGACGGTTGGGATGCCGTCGGCGCTGGTTAGTTTGCAGACTAGCGAGATTGGTTCGAAAGTGTCTTCGTTGCGGGGGTGGCAGCCTCGGAAGTCGTTGGTTAATAAGGTGCCCCAGCCGGCGGAGAAGCGGATGCGGTTGTCGAAATAGGCGTGCAGCTGGGCGATGGTGGAGGCGTCTAGGCCATCGGAGGCTATTAGGCGCTTGGTTTTCGGGTCTTCGTTGTGGGATTCGAGCCAGGTGATGTACTCGTCGCCAGCCACAAAGGGGTCTTTGGAATCAATACGTTCACCGGTCCACTTGGCGGTCCAAGAGGGAGCGTGGGCGAGGAATTGGCTGGTGCCGAAGGTGTCGGGGAGCATGATGAGGAGCTCGTTGTTGTAGGACTGGCGCCAGAGTTCGAGGACGCGATATTGGCTGTTGCGGAGGTCGTCGTCGGTGCCTTGGGAGGCCAGGGCGGCCATGGCCATGGGGAGTTCGTGGGCGTTGGTGCCGATGGCTTCGAGGTCGTGTTTGTAGGCTAGGGCGGTGTTGGAGGTTCCGGTGAAACGCTCGGATTTGTTGGTGTTTAAGGCGGTTGCGAGGGCCTGGACGCAGTATTCCTGCCAGAGAAAACTGTGGCGGCGGCGGGTGCCAAAGTCTGATAAACGAAGACCTTGGATGGGGCGAAGGAGTTCGATCTTGTCCCAGAGGCGGGTCTTGGCGCGGGCGTAGAGGACGTCTAGTTCCAGCTCGTTTAGGGTGGCTAGGGCCGCGCGGGTTTTCATCTCGCTGACGATGGCCAGGGAGTAGACCTCCCACATGGTTACCTCTGTCCAAAGGCCTGAAAAGCGGATACTTAGCTGGCCGTCGTGTTCGGTGATCTCGTAGTCGGAGAGGCGGAAATCGCGGTCGAGCCAGGCCAGGAAGTCGGGGTGGAAGATCTGCTTAACCCCGTAGAATGTGTTGCCTGCGAGCCATACTAGCTCGGATCGACGGAGCCGGAGGGTGCGGACGTGCTCCATCTGGTCGCGGAGGGCGGCGGCGGAAATGCGATCGGCGAGGCGAATGTGGGCGGTTCTGTTGTGGATTTCGCTGGTTACCTGGGTTTTTGGGAAGTTTTTCCAGATGAACTGCAGCATGAGGAGCTTGTAGAAGTCGGTGTCGAGGAGCGAGCGCACGATGGGATCCAGCTTCCAGTTGTGGTTGTGCGCGCGTTCGGCGAAGTTGACGTTCATGGTGAGTAATAGCCTATCAATTCGTGCGGATTTAGGTGGGTTTCGAGACCCAAATCGTGTGTTTTAGCTTGGTTTCGGGGCGCAATTCAGGGGGTGAGGGGAACCTTTTTGACAAGCTTACTTTACATTTTTCGGATTAATGTAAAGGACACTTGACACGCCGAGGTGGCATATGTAAAGTTTGCTTGACATGCATGTCAAGTCTACTTGACATGATCTGGTTTGACCTCGGGTGCTGGCGGCTCGAAGGAGGAGGTTGAGATGGCGTGGAACTGGAAGAAGCTGGGTGCGGCGAAGAAGAGCTTGATTCGGCGCGGAGCTGTGGTGCTGGTGGCATATGAGGTGGTGTTCGTGGCGGCCATGTTCTGGGTGGACCGGACGAAGCCGGCGGGGCCGATGCTGTTTGTGCTCGCGTTGCTGACGACGCTTCCGGTGTTGGCGTTCATTGCGACGCTGGCGCGCTACCTGGGCGAAGAGGTGGACGAGTTCCATCGGCAGCTGGTGGTGCGGTGCTTGTTGTGGGGGACGGCGGCGGTGATGGCGACGGTATGCTTCCACGGGTTCCTGCAGTTGTTTGGATGGAGAGGGAGCTGGCCGGCGGCGGTTGAACTGGGCGTGTTCCTGACGGCGATGCTGGTGGCGAAGCTGACGTACCGGGTACAGAACAGGGTGCCGGCGGATGCGGACGCGATGTTGGGAAGCGGAGGAGTGCGATGAGTGTGTGTGGAGCGACTACGCCTGCGAGCACGCGTTATCAGCGGCGGGTGTTGGTGACGATGCCGTTGTACCTGGCGGTGACGCTGGGGGCGGTAACGATTGTGAAGCATGCGCATCCGCATGGCTGGCTGCTCTATGCGATTGCGTTGGTGCCGGCGCTGCCGCTGCTGGCGATGATGGGGGCGTTGGGTATGTATCTGCAGGAGGAGAAGGACGAATACATCCGACTGATCACGATGCGGTCGCTGCTGGCAGGAACGGCGGCGGTGTTGGCGGTGCTGGTGGTGAATGATGTTCTGCGATCGATCAGTGGGGCGGCGGCGCTTCCGGCGTTCACCGGTTGGGTGTTGTTCTTCGTGGTGTATGGCGTGGCACAGGCGGCGCAAACGATGAGTAACCGGGTGAGGGACGATGCGTAATCGGATACGGGAGCTGAGGGTGGAGAGAGGTTGGTCGCAGGCGGACCTGGCGGAGAAGCTGGAGGTGTCGCGGCAGAGCGTGAATGCGATTGAGACGGGGAAGTTTGATCCGTCGCTGCCGCTGGCGTTCAAGCTGTCGCGGCTGTTTGGAAGAAAGATCGACAGCATGTTTCAGGATGGGGAGTAGGGCAGAGTGTAGAGCGTAGAGAGTAGAGAGTAGAGCGTAGAGAGTAGAGCGTAAAGCGTAGAGAGTAGAGCGTAAAGCGTAGAGCGTAGAGCGTAGAGAATGCGTAATTCGTGGTGAGTCGAACGTACTTGTAGAGCGACTCTTCGGTCTTTCTAACGCAACATCAACAACCCGTACGTGAGAGGAAATGAAATGAAGATGAACGTTAGACCGAAGACGCTTGTTCAGAATGTTCTTTACTACTCGATTCTTGCGCTGCTGGCGATGCCCTGGGGGAGTCACTCGCGGCTGGTTGGCCTTGGTTTGGCGGTGCGGGTTGCGTTGATCTTGATGGTGTCCGCGGGGTTCGTGTTGAGTGGGCGCGGGAGCTGCCGGGCTTGATGCGGGATGACAAGTGTCATGCGGGATTGCTGATGCATGGCACTTGGGATGGATGGTTGCGCGAGGGAGGATGAGATGGACGAGACGTTGGTTGTGACGAAGCCGAGATTTGGCGGGGCATATCGGAAGATGAGCGTTGAGGTTCGGTTGCTGTATGTTGCGTGTCTTTGTTTCATCGTCGCGCAGTATGTGGTGAATGATCATCCGTGGAATAGCGGGTTTCGGATTGTGGCGTTGGTTGCGATGATCTCGGCGCAGTTGATTGGTGTTCGGTCGCGGAAGGTTTAAGAGGAGACGGTGATGGAACGAGTGATGAAGGTTATGCAGTGGTTGGCCACGGTGGTGCTGGTGTTGGCGGGTGTGATGTTGCTGGTGAAGCCGTTGACGGCGCATGCGCAGGAGGTGGCGGCGAAGGCTGGTTCCCAAGCTGCGGGGCCGACTCGGTTTACGGTGGTCGATGCAGGGACGGTGGGGAAGCCGGATGTGGTGTTGATTCCGGGGCTGTCGAGTTCGCGGGCGGTGTGGGATGCGGAGGTGAAGCTGCTGACGCCGAATTATCGGCTGCACCTGGTGCAGGTGGATGGGTTTGCTGGCGCGCCGGCTGGGGTGAATGCTACCGGATTGATCTTGCCGGGGATTGTGGAAGAGCTGCATGGGTATATTGCGGCGACGGGGATTCATCCTGTGGTGGTGGGGCACTCGCTGGGCGGGCTGCTGGCGTTGATGCTGGCGGATAAGTATCCGGGGGATGTGCGGAAGATGGTGATTGTGGATACGCTGCCGTTTTATGCTGTGCTGTTCAATCCAGCGGCGACCGTGGAGGCGACGAAGCCTTTTGCCGACCAGATGCGGCAGCAGATGCTGGCGATTCCAGCGGACCAGTATGCGGGGATGCAGACGATGATTGCGGCGCAGATGGTGAAGGATCCCGAGGGGCAGAAGCTGGTGGCGGCGAGCTCGGGGGCAAGCGATCGTGCGGTGGTGGTGGAGGCGATGGTGGAGGATTTGCTGACAGATCTGCGCGGGGATGTGGCGAAGATTCAGGCGCCGACGCTGGTGCTGTATGAGTATGACTCGACGATGCAGCAGCAGCCGGATCCGGCGGCGTATGAGGCGGCGATGAAGGCAGGGTACGGGCCGATGCCGCATGTGACGCTGGTGCGGGTGGATGGGTCAAGGCACTTCATTATGTATGACCAGCCGGCGAAGTTTGATGCGGCGTTGGAGGGGTTTTTGAAGTAGGGCGATGTAGGATGGACATGACGTCGGGTCAGGCGCTTTGCAGCAAACTCTCTCTTTGCGAAAGGATGCCGTCATGTCTACCTTTACAACGATTCATGTGATTATCAGCCTGATTGGAATTGCGGCCGGGCTGGTGGTGGTGTACGGATTTCTTGCCGGGCTGCGGCTTCCGTCGTGGAACTGGACCTTCCTGATATTTACGATTTTGACCAGCGTGACGGGATTCTTCTTTCCGTTCCATGGGATTACGCCGGGGATTGTGGTGGGGGTGATTTCGCTGGTGGTGCTGGCGGTGGCGGTGCTGGCGTGGCAGAAGGGTTGGTCGAAGACGTATATCGTTACGGCGACGATTGCGGAGTTTTTTAATGTGCTGGTGCTGATTGTGCAGTCGTTCGAGAAGATTGCGCCGCTGCATGAGCTGGCGCCGAAGGGGACTGAGCCGATTACAAACGTGGCGAAGGTGTTGGCGCTGATTTTGTTTGTGGTGCTGGCTTGGGTGGCGATTCGGCGAGGGCGGTTTGTGCTGAGGTAGGGGGCGCGACGGCAGGGTTTGCTGGTTTAGCGAGGGACTACGCGCAGGTGCGACATGCTGCGGATGATGGCAGGCTGGACCGCGCCCTGGCGGTAAGGCTGCGTGGGGCAGACGACGAAGTCGCCGTAGAGGGCGTTGTTGCTGCCGGCGGCCGGTGAATCGTCGCCTGCCTTGAGTAGATGCATGATCTTGTCCCACGACGTTTCGGTGTTGGCCTGGGAGTTGTCGGGCTCGAATTCGTGGTGGGTGCCGATGTGCCAGAGGCGGAGCTGGCCGTCGGCTGAGTAGTAGATCGCTCGGCCGTGAATGGTTTGGCAGGGTTCGGCGGCGTGGGCGGAGGCGGTTGTGAGGATGAGGAGAGTTGCGAGAGCTTGTGGGATTCGCATCGGGGCGCCTGCGGGGTTGGATTGTGGAGAGAATAGCAGCTTGCGCGGCAAAGTTTCCGGTGAGAAGGGAGCGAACCGTTGAGGCATGCTAAGGATAGCGGGGTCCTTCGGCTACGCTCAGGATGACAGAGTTTGGGCGGGACGGAGGTTGGGAATGCGGGGGTCTCTCCGCTACGGCGCGCGGCGCCTTCGGTCGAGATGACGGAGATTCCTGGCGGGAAGGCGGGGAATGGAAATTAACAGGATCGGCGCGTAGGGATTGGGTGGAACGCGATATTCTAGAAGAGATATGACAACCAAAAAAGAATTACTCAACGACCAGATTCAGCACATCGACATTAAGCAGCACAACGTGGTGGCACTCGTGGATGCCATGAGCTCGATGGCTTACAGCTCGCGCGATTTGGCGCGGGCGGCGAAGATTTACGAGATGATGCTGCGCGATACGGAGTGCGGCGTGATTCTGTGCCTGGCGGGGTCGATGATTTCGGCGGGGATGCAGAAGGTGATTGTGGACCTGGTGCGGAACAATATGGTGGACGCGATTGTGTCGACGGGCGCGAATATTGTGGACCAGGATTTCTTTGAGGCGCTGGGCTACCGGCACTATATCGCTGGCGATGAGTATAAGTATGGCGCGGGCGATGCCACGCTGCGTGAGTTGGCGATCGATCGGATTTATGACACGTTCATCGATGAGGACGAGCTGCGGATTTGCGATGACGTGATGAAGCAGATTACGGATTCGCTGGAGCCGCGGGCTTATTCTTCGCGGGAGTTTATCCAGGCAATGGGCAAGTATTTGGTCGACCACAAGCGGACGCCGAAGGATGGCGAGCATGATTCGATTGTGCTGGCTTGTTACGAGTTGGATGTGCCGATTTTCTGTCCGGCGTTCTCGGATTGTTCGGCTGGGTTTGGGTTGGTGGCGCATCAGCATGAGCGGCGCGGGAAGGCTGTCGTGTCGATTGATTCGGCTAAGGATTTCTATGAGCTGACGCAGTTGAAGATGGCGAATCCTACGACTGGGCTGCTGATGATTGGCGGCGGCGTTCCGAAGAACTTTGCGCAGGATATTGTGGTGGCGGCGGATGTGTTGGGTGCGGACGCTACGATGCACAAGTACGCGATTCAGATTACGGTTGCGGATGCGCGGGATGGTGCGCTGAGCGGGTCGACGCTGAAGGAGGCGTCTAGCTGGGGCAAGGTGGATCTGACGTATGAGCAGATGGTGTTTGCCGAGGCTACGATTGCGGTGCCGCTGATTGCCGGGTATGCGTACCATAAGGATGCGTATAAGGCGCGGACGGGGAAGAAGTTCGCGCAGGTGCTCGAGCCGGTCACCGCGTAGGAGCAGGGGATAGGGGATAGAGTGTAGAGGATAGAGAGAACGGCGGGGCTTCGAGGCTTCGCCGTTTTGCTTTTGTGGGATAATTCGCGGATGACGGAGAGGGTGTTCAGGAAGCGATTTGTGCAGTTGTGGGGTGGCTTCACGGCAGTGGCCTTCGCCGTTTCGCGAGTTCTGTTCATGTCCGGGATGGGTCTCGAATGGCAGAAGCTGATTTACGGAACGATTTGGCTGGGAACAGTGGTTGCGGCACTCGTTTTGTATCGGAGGGGGTCTGTTACGGATCACGCCGAAAGAGAACAGATACTTGCGAAGGCGGAACTCGAGAATAGGGGTAGGTTTGGTTTTTTCAATTCGATGCTAGCGCTGGGTATGCTGGCAGTGGGTTTGGGATGGGGGATATGGGACGCAAGAGGTGAGTCTTTGGCGGTTGCGTCAGGTCTCTTCGGGGTATCTCCTTTCAACCTGGGGTTCATGGCAGTTCCGTTTTTGAGAATCAGGAATGCGCACCTGCGGCGGATGCAGGAAACCGGATAGAAGCAGATTCCCAAAGGGAATGACAGAAAGAGAAGCAACGGCAACTGCGCATGCGGGGGTTTTTGGTGAGTGGCCGATTGCGATTCCGGCGGGTGGAGCGCGGGGAACAAATAGCGGCAACGACTTGTTGGCATCCAATGGGTTAGTTTAGGGGTAGTGATGACGGAGTTGCAGATCATTCCGACTACGGTGGCGACTAGCGCTTCTGCGCTGTTGCAGAGGAATGTGCTGGGGCCGGACGGGGCTTCGCTGGGGCGGGTGAAGGATTTGGCGGTGGACGTGTCGACTGACCAGGCGCATGTGGCGGCGCTGGTGTTGCGGAATGGGGTGGGGAAGAAGTCGAAGATGACGCTGCTGCCGGTGGTGAATGTGGTGCTGCCGGTGTCGAATGAGGCGGAGCTTCGGGCGAAGGCGAAGCCTACTGCTTATAAGCGGCAACATGATTATCTGCTGCTGGATTATGACTTGCTGGATCAGCAGATTATTGATGTCGATGGGCGCAAGGTCGTGCGCGTGAACGACGTCAATCTGGCGTGGGAGTCGAGTGGTGCGGATGGCGAGACGGCGGAACTGCGGATTGTTGAGGTCGAGGTAGGGAATCGCGGGGCGATGCGGCGGCTGTTCAAGGGGCTGCCAGTGGGGATGGTGGATGAGTTTACGGGGCGGTTGAAGCCGCGGGTGATTCCGTGGGACTTCGTGGATTTGATTGAGCGCGATCCGGCGCGGCGGGTTCGGCTGAAGATTGGGCAGGAGCGGCTGTCGAAGCTGCATCCGTCGGATATTGCGGACATTCTTGAGGACCTCGCGCCGGGTGAGCGCGAGGCGGTGTTTTCGAGCTTGCCGGAAGAGACGGCAGCGGAGACGCTGGAGGAAGTCGATCCGAAGATGCAGAAGGCGCTGCTGCAGGGACTGGATTCGGAGCGGGCGGCGGACATTCTGGAAGAGATGGATCCGGGCGCGGCGGCCGATGCGCTTTCCGAGCTGAGCGACGAGGAGTCCGAGGCGATTCTGGAGGAGATGGAGCCGGAGGAGCGGCACGAGGTGGAGGAGCTGCTGGAGTTCTCGGCTGACTCGGCTGCGGGAAGAATGACGACCGACTACGTGAGCGCGCCCAAGGATGCGACGGTGGCGGATGCGATTGAGGCGTTGCGGGAGTTTGAGGGAGATCCGGATACGATTACGGAGATTTATCTGCTGGACGCGGAGGAGAGGCTGGCGGGGGTAGTGATGCTGCCGCGGCTGGTGCTGTCGACTCCTGAGACGACGCTGTCGGTGTTGAGCGAGGGGCACAACGTGCGGTGTGGGCTGGATGCGAGCGATAAGGAAGTGGCGGAGTTGTTCGATAAGTACAATCTTCGGTCACTGCCGGTGGTGGATCATCATGGACGGGTGGCTGGGGCGATCCATGCGGAGCAGGTGATTGCGCAGCTGCGGGAAGGCTAAGGAGTTGTCAGTTCTCAGTTATCAGTTCTCAGTTGGACAGCGGTGGTCAACGCGGATGAGTCGACGCGGCGGGCGGTAGTAACTTCGAACTAATAACTGAGAACTAACAACTAACAACTGAGAACGGAGTTTCTGCGGTGAAGATTTTGTATGTGGGGCAGCTGTCGCCTAATGATTCGGCGCTGTATCGGATGTGGGCGCTGGAGCGATTGGGGCATACGGTAGTTGCGATCGATTGTTTGGCGTATCAGCCACAGGGGGAGTTGCTGCGGAAGGTGGTGTATCGGGCGCAGGTGGGGCCTTGGGTGGCTCGGCTGAATCGGGATATTTTGGCGGCGGCGAAGCGGGAGAAGCCCGATGTTTTCTGGGCGGATAAGCTGCTGGGGCTTACGCCGCGGACGCTCGATCAGTTGAGGGCGATGGGGGTGAAGACTGTCAGCTACATGATCGATAATGCGTTTGGGCCGCGGAGGGATCCTGGGTGGCGGCTGTATATGAAGGACATTCCGCACTTTGATTTGCACGTGGTGCAGCGGGATAAAAATATTGCCGACTATATGGAGCGCGGGGCTCGGGATGTGATCAAGATTCAGACGGCGTATGAGCCGACGATTCACTTTCCGGTGGAGGGAGCGTGGGGTGATAAGGATCGGGATCGGGGAGTGAGTTTTATTGGGACTTCGTATGACGACCGGCCGGCGTTTCTGACGCGGCTGTGGAGAGAGCGCGGGTTTCCGGTGGTGATTTCGGGCGACCGGATGTGGAATGTACGGCTGGATGCGGAGGCTGCGAAGGCTCTTTATACGGGGACGGAGTTGTATGGGAAGGATTATCGCGAGGCGGTTTGGCGGTCAAAGATTAATTTGAGTTTTATTACGCACTCGAATCAGGATGAGTTTGTGCATAAGAGCTTTGAGATTGCGGCTTGTGGTGGATTTCTGTTGGCGGAGCGGTCGGCGGGGCATGAGGCTCGGTTTGTCGAGGGGGAAGAGGCAGTGTTTTTTACGGGCTTTGACGAATGCGCGGAGAAGATTCGGAGGTATCTGCCGGATGAGGTGGCGCGGGATCGGATTGCGCAGGCGGGATGGGCGCGGGCGGTGCGGGATGGGTACTCGAATGATGCGCAGGTGGGGAAGATTGTGGCGCGGCTGGAGGCGGTGAGGTTGTAGGTGGAGGCAGATTCCCGGAGGGAATGACGGAAGGAAAGGCAAGGGCAAGAACGGGAGAAAGCAGGTTCGCTCGCTGTGCTCGGAATGACAATTTCTTTTAGAAATTGTCGAAGAAAGGCAAGGGCAAAGGCAAAGGCTTGGACGCAACGTTCGCGAAGTTAGCTAAGTTTCGCAAAGGGAGGACGTGGGCGGGTTAGTCTAGAGGAGGCCCAATGGCCATCCAACCGAGAGCAGGGAGTTTGGGATGCGGACACAGACGATGACCGGTGATGGGCGGCGTGTGACTTCGGGTGTGGCGGTGCTGGCTTGAATTTCTGGAAGCGGTACAAGGTCAGCATCATCATGTTCTTTGCGGTGCTGGGGCCGGGGTTTATTACGGCCAACGTGGACAATGATGCGGGCGGGATTCTTACGTACTCGCAGGCGGGTGCGCAGTACGGGTATCACCTGCTGTGGACGATGCTGCCGATTACGCTGGCGCTGATTGTGGTGCAGGAGATGTGCGCGCGCATGGGCGTGGTGACGGGCAAGGGCTTGAGCGATTTGATTCGCGAAGAGTTTGGGCTGCGGATGACGTTCTTCCTGATGGTGCTGCTGGTGGTGGTGAACTTTGGGAATGTGATTGCGGAGTTCTCGGGGATTGCGGGGTCGGTGCAGTTGTTTGGGGTGAGTAAGTACATTAGCGTGCCGATCTGCGCGCTGGCGGTGTGGGCGCTGGTGGTGAAGGGAAACTATAAGAGCGTCGAAAAAATCTTTTTGGTGGCGAGCTTGTTTTACATCTGCTACATCGTGGCGGGTGTGCTGGCGCAGCCGAACTGGCATACGGCGCTGGTGGAGACCGTGAAGATTCCGGGGCGCGCGGTTTGGAGCGATCACAACTATGTGTACATGGTGATTGGCGTGATTGGGACGACGATTACGCCGTGGATGCAGTTCTATTTGCAGTCGTCGATTGTGGAGAAGGGGATATCGATTAAGCAGTACAAGGCGTCGCGGCTGGATGTGATTGTGGGTTCATTTTTCACGGATATTGTGGCGTGGTTCATTATTGTGGCGTGCGCTGCTACGCTGTGGACGCATGGGATGCGGGATATCAAGGTGCCGTCGGATGCGGCGCAGGCGATGCGGCCGCTGGCTGGGGACTTTGCGTACATTTTGTTTGCGGCAGGGCTGTTCAATGCGTCGTTCTTTGCGGCGAGTGTGCTGCCGATTTCAACGGCGTATAGCGTTTGCGAGGGGCTGGGATTTGAGAGTGGGGTGGATAAGAAGTTCAGCCAGGCGCCGTTCTTCTATTGGCTATATACCTTGCTGATTGTGGCGGGCGCGGCGGTCGTGCTGATCCCGAACTTTCCGCTGGTGACGATGACGATTCTGTCGCAGGTGTTGAATGGAGTGCTGCTGCCGTTCGTGCTGTATTTCATGCTGAAGCTGGTGAATAACAAGGCGCTGATGGGGCGGCATACGAACTCGACCTGGTTCAACGTCGTGGCTTGGGCGACGACCGTGATTGTGATTGGGTTGACAGTGGTGATGTTGTGGCAGCAGCTGCACGCGGTGGGGAAGAGTTAGTTGTCAGTTGTCAGGTGGGGAGTGGTGGTGGAGAAGCAGATTCCTCCGCTGCGCTGCGGAATGACAGCCAGAAAAGCAACGGCAACGGCAACAGCAACTGAGAACTGAGAACTAACAACTGACAACTGCGTTACAGGAGTTTGCCGTCGGCTAGGTCGCGGATTAGGGTTAGGTCGGCGGAGAGGAAGTCGTAGTCGGGGAGGCGGGAGAAGGGGGTCCAGAGCATCTGCTGGAAGATGCGGTTGACTGGTTCGCCCTGGAAGTTTCGGACTAGAAAGAATTCGATTTCGATGGCGCCGCCGTTGCGGTAGGTGTGGCGGATGGTGGTGATGAGGTCACCGATGGTGGCGTGGATGTCGAGCTCTTCGTTGAGCTCGCGGGTGAGGGCTTCGACGGAGGTTTCACCGGGCTCGATCTTGCCGCCGGGGAACTCCCACTTGAGGCCCATGGGCTGGCCGGCGCGGCGCTGGCAGATGAAGATTTCGCGGGTGGGGCCTTCGCCGCGGAGGATTAGCGCAGCTACGACGCGGCGCAGAGGCCTGGAGCCTGGGGAGGGTCGGGGTTCGTCGAGCTTGCGGATGGAGTCTTTCACGTTTCTCTACAACAGTGTAGACGTGAGTGGGGGGCAATGGTTTACGCCGAGCGAGGGACGAGGTTTCGTGCGGTTAATTCTGGAGGATGATATTGCCGGGGATAAGACGGCATACGCAGGGGCTAAAGCCCGCATAGTTTGTGAGCCCATGAAACCCAAGGCTGAAGCCTTGGGGTACCTAGAAGCCAAAACTCCGATTTGTCAGACATTGACTAGGGGGTGACGGAGGCTGGGTAGTAGACGGGCCAGTTTTCTTTGGCGGCGCGGGTGAGGAGGTCGGTGGAGGGGTTTACGGGGAAGGCGCCGTTGGTGCGGGCGATGGAGAGCATGGCGGCGTCGTGGATGGAGTTGCCGAAGACGGCGTCGGGTGCGGTGACGTCAATGCGGCGGAGGGCTTCTACTTTGTCTTCGTCGGTGGGGACGTGGAGGAGCTTGTCGGTGATGATGCCGTCGGTGACTTCGACACGGGCGGCGAGGACGTGGTCGGCGGGGATGTTGAAGCGGCGGACGCCTTCTTCGATGACCCAGTTGTTGGTGGAGCTGACGGCCCAGATGTCGCAGCCGTTTTGTTGTAGCTCGGCGATGAGGGTGGAGAGCTCGGGGAAGATGTTGGGCTCGATGTAGTCGCGGAAGAACTGGGCGGCAGCGGTGCGGAGCCTGTCGACGGTGAGGCCGTGGTAGACGGTGACCATGTCGCCGCAGATGTCATATTCGGAGACGGTGGAGTTTTTGTAACCGGCGTAGCGCTCCTTGATCCAGGCGATCTGGTCGAGGGAGATGAGCTTGGTGTCCATGGACCAGTGCATGAAGGCGGAGCCGGCGTCGCCGGACCAGAGGGTGCCGTCGCAGTCGAATACGGCGATCTTTGGGGAGAGGGCGAGGACGCGGGCGTGGAAGTCGGGGGTGGTGAGGCGGAGGGCGGTGCTGCTTTCGGACAAGGGGGTACCTCTGGGTGCGCTGGCTTCAGGTGTTATTTTATGCGAGCCGCGGTGGTGGAGGTGTCGGCGGAGAAGAGAGGAGGTTAGTGCCGGCCCCAGTGTTCGGAGCGGATGGGGGAGAGGTTTGCCCATTTGGACTCGCGGGCGGGGCCGGGCTTGCGAGCTAGTTTAGCGCGCAGGAAGTTGAGGGCTATCACCAAAACGTAGAGGGCCCAACCGGCGGGGCTGAATTGGTGAAAGACGATGGACAGGAGGATGAATCCAATGATGAGGGCGAAGGAGACGATGTTTGCGATGGATGATCGGGACATTTTGCGGAGAGCGTCTACTTCAGCTTCTGGCCAGCGCTCATTGGCGATGCCGGACTCGAGACTGTTAGCGGAACGGAAGGCGATGAAGCCGCCTGCGAGGAGCAGGACTAGCTGGAGGGCCAACAGGGCGGTGAAATGGGGCGGACGGTGGTGTGGGAGTGTCGAGGAATTGAAGGTCGCGAAGAAGGAGACAGCGGCAATGAGGCCGCCGACGATGCTGAGGGCGGCGAGCTGGGCGGCGGAGAGATGGGAGTCTCGCCTCATGCTGGGATTATAGGAGCGTGACGCAGGGGCGAGCATAAAATAAGGGGTCTATGAGCTTATTTTTTGCGGCGGGTTCGAAGGATACGGAGATGTCGGGGGCGGAGGTGCGGGAGGGTTTGCGCGCTGCGCTAGGGAAACTGGGTGAGCGCAAAAGGGTTGTGGTGGTGCCGCCGGATTTTACTCGGTTTCATTCGAAGGCTGGGGAGCTTACGGAGATGGCCTGGGAGTTTTATGGCGATGCGTTGGTGGATGTGTTGCCGGCGCTGGGGACGCATACTCCGATGAGCGATGGGCAGATTGCGACGATGTTTGGGGAGACGCCACGCGAGCTGTTTCGGGTGCATGACTGGCGGCGGGATATTGTGACGCTGGGTGAGGTGCCGGGGGAGTTTGTGCGCGAGGTGAGCGAGGGGAAGGTGGAGTACTCGTGGCCGGCGCAGGTGAATAAGCTGCTGCGGGATGGTGGGCACGATTTGATTTTGTCCATTGGGCAGGTGGTGCCGCATGAGGTGGTGGGGATGGCGAACGGTTCTAAGAATCTATTTATTGGGACCGGTGGGGTGATGGGGATTCATCGCTCGCATTTTCTGGGAGCGGTGTATGGGATGGAACGCATGATGGGGCGTGCGGATACTCCCGTGCGGAGAGTTTTGAATTATGCGAGTGAGCATTTTGGGAAGATGCTGCCGCAGATTGTTTATGTGCAGACGGTGGTGAATAAGAATGCCGCGGGTGAGTTGGTCATGCGGGGTCTTTTTATTGGGGATGATAACGAGTGTTTTGAGCTCGCGGCGGCGCTTAGTTTGGAATGCAATTTTTTGATGATGGATCGTGAGATCAAGAAGGCGGTGGTGTTTCTTGATCCGGATGAGTTTCATTCGACGTGGCTGGGGAATAAGAGCGTGTATCGGACTCGGATGGCACTGGCGGATGGAGCGGAGTTGATTGTGCTGGCGCCGGGGGTGAGGGAGTTTGGTGAGGATAAGACGATCGATATGCTGATTCGGCGGTATGGGTATTGTGGGACGCCTGCGACGCTCGAAGCGGTGAAGCATGATCCGGAGTTGGCGGCGAATCTTAGTGCGGCTGCGCATTTGATTCATGGGTCGAGCGAGGGGCGGTTTACGATTCGGTATTGCCCGGGGCATTTGACGCGCGAGGAGATTGAGGGCGTGCACTTTGCTTATGGGGACCTGGGGGAGTATTCGGCGAAGTATGATCCTGCGGTATTGAAGGATGGGTGGAACGTGGTGGACGGGGAAGAGATTTTTTATGTGTCGAACCCGGGGTTGGGGTTGTGGGCGTATCGTGGCCGGTTTGGTCCTGCGCGGACGGCGGGAGTTTAAGGACGGTGACGTCTGCTGACGATGTCTCAGAGGCTAGATATCGGCAGCAGACGTCGTTGGTCGCGGTTACTTCTTGAGGGTTGAGATAGCTTGTTGTGTGCGCTGGATTAAGAAGAGGCCTTCGTCTTCGTCTGCGAGATCGAAGAGGGCGATGCCTGGGGAATCCCTGAGGAAGAGGGCGTGGTAGCGGAGGTAGTACGTGTGGCCGGCTTGGGCGTCGAGGTGGAGGAGGAGGGTGTGGCCTTCGTCGTCCATGCTGACGGCGTGGCCTTGGTAGGCGGCGCAGAGGTGGTGGGCGCCGGGATCGACGATGAAGTTGATGTGGGTATTTGCGTTCGTGGCTCCGATCCAGTTGCCGTCGAGGCCAAGGTTGACCTTCGTCGTGGCGAACAAACCTTCGTTGTCCATGGTCTCTATGACGTAGACGAGCGCTTTACCGGGCGGAGGCTGGTTGGGGATCGTGGAGACAGTCTGATTCTTTACAGTGAAGTTGGCGTTGGTGGAACCGCAGGCGGCTAGAGGATTGGATGCGGGTTGCTGGGCATTGGCGGTGAGGGTGAGGATGAGGCAGACGGCGAGGCAGCATGCGGGACGAGCGACGTTCATGGAGTTCCCTTCGCGCGTGCGGTTCGATCAGCACGGCATACGTTTGTGTATACCCGGCTTGGGGGAGAAGGACGTGGGAGTGCGGATCGAATTTTGGGAGAGAGGATGCCAGGGGCTAAAGACCGGACCTATCTTGTCTTGGAGGCGAGAGCAACGGCAAGGGCAACGGCAAGGGCAGAAGCAGAAGCAGATTCCCAGAGGGAATGACAGAAAGAACGACAAAGACAAAGACAAAGGCCAATACAGGGGTCCTTCGCTTCGCTCGAGGATGACGGATCCGTGGGGAAGTAAGAACCGAGGATGACGGATTTTTGGGGAGATAAGAATCGACGCTGCGATTTGGGTTAGTGGACGCCGGCGGGGGGCTTGCCGGCTTTTACTTTCTTGAAGAACCAGACGAAGATGATGCAGGCTACGCTGAGCAGGGAGAGCCAGCGGAAGACGTCGATGAAGGCCCAGTAGGCGGATTGCATGCCGAGTTGTTGATAGAGGCTGGCTTTGGCGGCGTAGAGAGCGTTGGCTTTGCCGACGTGGTTGGTGAGGGCGTGCTGGGTTCCGGCGAGGGCGTTTTGATAGCCGATACCGGACTGGGGTATGAAGTTGGTGAGCTCGTTCTGGTGGACGTCGGTGCGGCGGGTAAGGAGGGTGGTCGCAATGGAGATGCCGATGCTGCCGCCTACGTTGCGGAGGAGGTTGAAGACGCCGCTGGCGTTGCCCATTTGTTCGTTCGAGAGCGTGCCGTACGCAGCCGTCGAGATGGGGACGAAGACGAAGCTTAGGCCGAAGCCGGTGATCAGGATCGGGAGGAAGAGCGTTGTCGGCGAGATGCCGAGGGTGATGGAACCGAAGTAGAGCGTGGTGAGACCGAAGATGCCGAAGCCGAAGGTGAGGAGATAGCGGGGGTCGACCTTGTTGGAGA
Source organism: Granulicella sp. L46 (assembly GCF_009765785.1). Taxonomy (GTDB): domain Bacteria; phylum Acidobacteriota; class Terriglobia; order Terriglobales; family Acidobacteriaceae; genus Granulicella. Next base: position 1,108,653 of record NZ_LMUT01000012.1, on the reverse strand, counting down.
GGTAGCCGATGACGGGCATGCCGCAGATGGCGCCTAGACCGCGGGGCGCGACGACCAGGCCGGCGGTGAAGGCGGTGTAGCCGAGGAGCTCCTGATAGAAGAGTGGGAGGACGACGACGGTGGAGTAGATGGCGATGCCGAAGAGGAAGATGAGGGTCGAGCCGACGAGGAAGTTGCGGTCCTTGAGGACGCGGAGGTTGACCAGCGGCTGCTTGCCCCAGAAGGATTGGTAGATGAAGATGGCGAGCGCGACGATCATGGCGACGAAGGCCCAGCGGAGCCAGGTTGCGGCGAACCAGTCGACTTCCTGACCCTTGTCGAGGATGATCTGGAGGCAGCCTACCCAGACGATGAGGGAGCCGAAGCCTATGTTGTCGAAGCGGGAGACTTTGGCGTTCTTGATGTAGCTGGGATCGTGGATGTACTTGTTGATCATGTACAGGGCCATGACGCCGATGGGGATGTTGATGTAGAAGGCGTAGCGCCAGGAGTAGGTGTCCGTTAACCAGCCGCCGAGGGTGGGGCCTAGGACGGGGGCGACGACTACGCCGAGAGCGAAGACGGCCATCGCGGCGCCGCGCTTGGCGGGGGGAAAGCTTTCTAGAAGGACGGCCTGGGAGATGGGTTGGAGGGCGCCGCCGCCGGCACCTTGAATCACTCGGAAGAGAAGAAGGAGGCCGAGCGAGGGAGCGGCACCGCAGGCGAAGCTGGCCACGGTGAAGATGGCAACGCAGATCATGAGGAAGCGCTTGCGGCCGAAGCGGAGAGAGAACCAGTTGGAGGCTGGAAGGATGATGGCGTTCGAGACTAGGTAGCTGGTGAGGACCCAGGTGGCTTCGTCGTTGGTGGCGGAGAGGGAGCCTGCGATGTAGGGGAGGGCTACGGAGGCGATGGAGGTGTCGAGTACCTCCATGAAGGTGGCGAGCATGACGGCCGCGGCGATCCACCAGGGGTTCACGCCATGGGTGAGTTCATGGGTGGTGTCGGGCGCCTGGGTTGGGGCGGCCTGGGGGGCGGCGTCGGTGGGCGCGGGTGCTGCAGCAGCGGCCATGCTCTGCGATCTCGACTCTCTGGTGGGAGTTGGTTGAGGCGCGTGTGGAACGGAGATTGTGGATCTCGGACTGCTAACAAGGGTTGGATGTTCGGTCTTAGGAAGGGATGCCTATAAGTTTCAGGCTCCTTTGGGAACGGAATGGGAGGTTCGGCGGCGGGAGCGCGGGGTTTCGTTGATGGGTTCGCCCCAGGGGAGAGAGGTGTTGACGGGGAAGAAGCGTTTGAGCGAGAGGATGGGCATCTCGAAGAGGTAGAAGGAGAGCCAGGAGATGATGCAGGTGAGGACAAAGGCTACGGCGGCGCGGACGATGTGGTAGTAGTCACCGGTGTTGGTGTGAGCGATATTGGCGCCGAGGCGGTCGTAGAGAGGTTCGAGGAGGATGTGGAAGACGTAGAAGCCGTAGCTGATGCGGCCGAGCAGGCCGAGTGGGGTCGAGGAAAAGATTCTGCGGGGGAGGCCGGTGCGGAGAACCAGAGGGATGCTGGCGGCGGCGGCGATGCTGAGGCAGGGGAGTCCGATCCAGAACTGGACCGGATAGGTGATGTAGAGCGTTCCGCAGACGATGCCGACCCATAGATAAATACCGAGGCCAATGAAGAAGGTGGGCTGGGCGTACTTGCGGATGACGCGGTGGGTTCCGGGCTTGCGGCCGGTGGGGCTGGTGCGGTTGCCCATGGCGAGAGAGAGGGCGCAGCCGAGGGCGATGGCGCCACCCTGGGTGAGCAGGAAGTAGTCGTACAAATGGTGGATGCGGGCGCCATTGAAGGCGGCGAGGGTGTAGATGCAGTAGAGGAAAAGCTCGCAGATGCCAAAGTACCAGAGGCTGAGGCGAAGGGCGTGGCGGCGGCTGTGGGCGAAGAACAGGATGATCGGCCAGATGAGATAGAACTGCTCTTCGACGGCGAGGGTCCAGAAGTGGTAGAGCGGCAGGGGGGAGGGGGTCTGGAGGGCGTAGCTGGAGAGGTGAGGAAAGTTCTGAAGGAAGAAGACGAAGACCAGCAGCGGGCGAAGCTGGGCCAGGTGGGCTCCGGTGAGGATGGCGGCGATGGCGACGGCGAGCAGGGCCAGTGTGTAGAGGGGAAGGATGCGGAGAGCGCGGCGAACGTAAAAGTTATACAGGCGGGGGATGGTTTGGTTGCCCTCCCACAGGGAGCCGGTGATGAGGAAGCCGGAGAGGGCGAAGAAGAGGACGACGCCGCACCAGCTGAACTGGGTGAAGTAGCCGGCGAGGCGCTGGGCGGGTTTGGTGGACTGGAGGCCTCCGCCGTAGTGGAAGATGAAGACGAGGAGGATGGCGAGGCCGCGGAGGCCGTCGAGTGCGGCGTCGCGTCGGGTTTTGGGGATGGGGGTGCCGGCGTCGGTCGAAGGTCCGGGGGACGAGGCGGACGAATCGAGCGGTAAATCTCTGAGGGTTGCGTCGGAAGCCATTTGGCTTGAGCGTAGAGAGTTGGGGCCGTCGAGTCAATGATGCGGCGTGATGTGGTAGTTTTTTGGGGGAATGAACGAGATCGAAGCGGTGGGGGCCGAGGTCGATGCGGGGATGGGCGCGGGCGGAGTTGCGCAGGTGGAGACCAGCGAGCGGCCGTGGATATTTGGGCTGCTGATTGCACCGTTTGCGGTGATTGGATTTGGGCTGGTGCAAGGCGCGCTGTCGTTCCTGATGCGGCGGCAGGGTGTGAGTGTTGAGCGGATCGGTGCGGTGGTGTCGCTGCTGATCTTGCCGCAGACGCTGTATTTTTTGTGGAGCCCGGTTACTGATTTTCTGATGCGACGGCGTACGTGGCTGATGGTGGGTGCGACGTGTGCCGGACTGCTGCTGGCGGTGGCGTTTCATGCGAAGAACCTGGGGTCGCCGGGGGCGGTGGCGGTGATGTTCCTTGGTGTTTGCTGCGGGCAACTGGTGGTGTCGAGCTGCGGGGGGATGATGGGCGCGCTGCGGCAGGAGCGATCGCGGCGGGTGGCGAGCAGCTTCTACCAGGGATCGTCGCTGGGGTTGGGCGGCCTGGCGGTTTTTGGGTTGTCGATCCTTGTGACTCACATGGGACAAGGGCTGCTGGGGTGGGTGGTGGCGGCGATGATTATTTTGCCTTCGCTGGCGGCGTTGGCGGCGCCGGCGCAGGGGCTGATCGTCGACAACGGGCTGGGCGAGACGATGCGGCGGGTGTGGGGGGAGTTCAAGGCGACGTTTTTCTGCTGGCGTGCGGTGCCGTATACGCTGACGCTGCTGTTTCCGATTGCTAGCGGGGCGTCGAGTGGATTGTTGCCGGGGGTGGCGCAGGATTATGGCGTGAATGGCCACCAGATGGCGTGGATGAATGGTCTGGCCGGGGCGCTGCTGATGGCGCTGGGTGCGATGGCGGCGACGCTGATCCCGGCGCGGATTCGGGCTTCGGTGGGATATTTGCTGGTGGGCGTGGTGAATGCCGGGACGCTGGGGATCCTTTGGCTGGGGCCGCTGCGTCCGAACACATACTATGTCGGGGTTGCGCTGTATCTGTTTACGATTGGGACGGCCAATGCGATGTTTACTGCGGTCATTCTCGAGTTCCTTGGGAGATCGGGGAAGAGTGGGAGTGGGAGATATTCGATCATCAACTCGATGGGTAATGTACCGGTGGTGTACATGACGGCGCTGGCTGGGTGGGGCGATAAGACTTGGGGAGTGAGGGGGCTGGTGGGGACCGACGCGGTGTTGGGTCTGGTGGCGGCGGTGGTGTTGTTGGCTTGGTTTCTGACCAAGGGGCGGGTGAGGAAGGTCGCTGCTAGCTTTTAGCTGCTCAAAGATATTGGGTAGGAAGAGATTTTTGCTTGACAGAGATACATTCGTGCGTGGTAGCTTACCGTTAGTGGAGGCTTACCATTGATGGATGCGGCGCTGCAGACCGGGTTGGAGGCGCTGGGCGACTCGACGCGGATGGCGATTTTTCAGAAGCTGTCGGCGGGGCCGCTGGCCGTGAACGAGCTGGCGGGGATGTTGCCGGTGAGTCGTCCTGCGGTGTCGCAGCATTTGAAGGTTTTGAAGGATGCGGGGCTGGTGACGGACAGGAAGTCGGGAACGCGGCGGTATTATGCGCTGGATCCGGAGGGTGTGGCGCGGCTGCGGGCGCACTTCGACGCGCTATGGGACAGGTCGTTGCATGCATTTCAAGTTGCGGCTGAAAAACGCTGATAAGGAGACGATCGATGCAGGTTACAAGCGAGGAAGCTGTTGTTCGTAAGAGTGTGCGCGTGGAGGTGCCGATTGAGCGCGCGTTTTCCGTATTCGTGGAACAGATGGAAAGCTGGTGGCCGGCTAGCCACCATATCGGCGCCACGGCGTTTGAGACGATCATTGTGGAGCCGCGGGTGGGTGGGCGCTGGTATGAACGCAATGTGGAAGGCCAGCAGTGCAACTGGGGGACGGTGCTGGCGTGGGATGCTCCGCATCACGTGGCGTTTTCGTGGCATGTGGGGCCGGGACGGGAGAGCCCGGAGTGGGGGTATGACGCGGATCCGGATCGGGCGAGTCGAGTGGATGTGAGGTTTCGGGCCGAGGGTGAAGGGGCGACGCTGGTCGAGTTAGTGCATAGCGGGCTGGAGCGTCACGGCGCAGAGGTCGAGCAGCTGCGCGCGGCGTTTGATGCACCGGATGCGTGGAGTGGGATTCTTACGCTCTATGCGCAAGCCGCGAACGGGAAGGAGGCGTGATGAAGGCTGCGATCTTTGTTCGCATTGCTGCAGGGTTGGTATTGCTGCATGCGGTGCTGCATACCGTTGGCGGAGTGTTTGGCAAGGTGCCGGATGGGCCTGCCGCCGTGGCGGTGGCTGCGATGAAGGCTAATCAGTTTGTGGTGTTCGGGAACACGCGAACGTTTTGGGACTTCTATATGGGGTTCGGATTGGGCGTGACGATCTTCCTCACTATGGAAGCGGTTGTGCTTTGGTTGCTGGCGCCGGTGATGGCGAGTCGTGGGAAGGAACTGAGGCCTGTGCTGGCTACGTTTGCCGTCGGCTACCTGGTGTTCGCGGTGAACTCGTTTCGATACTTTTTTGTG
>NZ_LMUT01000012.1:953424-1103318 GCF_009765785.1 Granulicella sp. L46 | reverse complement strand
GGGGGTGGATTTGAGGGTGACGGTGGTGGTGAAGCGGCGGTAGCGCGTGTAGGTGTGCTCTGAATCGACCGCGACGAGCTTATTTCCTACAGGCACGTTGGCGTGGTTGAGCTCGTGGGATGGGAGAGGCAGGCCATCGACCATCTGAAACTCCGTCTGAAAGGTGGTGTCGCGGAGGGTTGGAGGCTCGTCGTCAAGAAGAGTCCAGACGAGACGCACGATGACGGGGTCTACGTCGGTAATCCAAATCTCAAAGTGCCGCTGCGGGATGGGGTGGGCGGGATCGAGGGAGGGCTGGGGGTCGACTTCGAGGACGTGGATGAGTTGGCCGTTGAGGGTTTGCTGACGAAGCTCGGATAGCCGATAGTCGGCGGTGATGATCCTGTTGAGGTCAATGTTGGTGTTTATAAACTTTTGATTCCTAAGGGCGGCACGACTGGCAATGTCGAGCTTCTGGCGGTCGGCGACGGCTTTGTCGTAGCGGGCCTGTTCGGCGGCGAGGTCTGCGCCGGTGAGGGGTTTGCCGTTCCATTCGACAAGGCGTTTGTAGGGAAGGCCGTTGATCCAGGTGTCTTCGTAAAGTGCTGTGTACTGGGAGGTTAGCTTGCCTTTTTGGTTGCGGTTGGTGGTGTGTTCGAGATCGAAGCGAGTGAAGTGAGTTTTGGCGTCGTCGGCCTGAATCATGCTCTGCAGGGCGGCCTGGGCGAGGATTTTAGGGTTGGGGGACGGCTGCGGGGTGGGTGTCTGCTGGGCGTGAAATGCCAAGGGGGGGCTCAAAAGGAGCGCTAGAACGGCGGAAATTCGCATAAAACGAGGGAGCCGCATGAAATGGACAGTATGGCATAAATAAATGGGGGATCGCCGAGTCGAATTTTGCAACCAGCGACTATAAACCGCATCATATAAGTTGACAGTAAGTCACTCACATGCGAATCTAATGAAGTTGTGAGGGTCAGGTCAACGAATTTGGGCCAGGAGCCGAGGTTAGGGCTGCGGCTAAAGGATGAGGTCAGTTATGGGAAAAATTATTGGTATTGATTTGGGAACGACCAATAGCTGCGTTGCGGTGATGGAGGGTGGAGAGCCCAAGGTCATTCCTAACGAAGAGGGTGGTCGGACTACGCCGTCTATCGTTGCGTTCACCAAGAGTGGTGAGCGGTTGGTGGGCATGGTGGCGAAGCGGCAGGCAATCACCAACCCGGAGAACACGATTTATTCGATCAAGCGCTTCATGGGCCGTCGGCTGAATGAAGTGGGCGATGAGTTGAAGATGGTGCCGTACAAGGTTGTGGCCAAGGGCGACAACATTGCGGTGATCGCGCAGGGCAAAGAGTACACCGCGCCTGAGATCTCGGCGATGATTTTGCAGAAGCTGAAGAAGGCTGCTGAAGATTATTTGGGGCAGAGCGTTACAGAGGCTGTTATTACGGTTCCGGCTTACTTCAATGACGCGCAGCGGCAGGCTACGAAAGATGCCGGCAAGATCGCTGGGCTGGATGTGAAGCGCATTGTGAACGAGCCGACTGCAGCTGCGCTCGCGTATGGCCTGGATAAGAAGAAGGACGAGACGATTGCCGTGTATGACTTTGGCGGCGGTACGTTCGATATCTCGATTCTTGAGGTTGGCGATGGCGTGATTGAGGTGAAGTCGACGAATGGTGATACACACCTTGGTGGCGATAACCTTGACCAGCGGATTGTGGATTGGTTGATTTCAGAGTTCAAGACCGAAACTGGTTTGGATCTGACGTCGAAGGGCAACGAGATGGCGCTGCAGCGGCTGAAGGATGCTGCGGAGCGCGCGAAGATCGAGTTGTCGACGGCGCAGGAGACAGAGATCAATCTGCCGTTCATTACGGCTGATGCTAGCGGACCGAAGCATCTTGTGCGCACACTGAGCCGCGCGAAGCTGGAACAGCTTGTGGCTGATCTGCTGGAGAAGTCGGTTGGGCCGAGCAAGCAGGCGCTGAAGGATGCGGGCATCGATGCTAGCAAGATCGATGAGGTCGTGCTGGTTGGCGGACAGACGCGTATGCCGGCGATCCAGGAGCTGGTGAAGAAGCTGTTCGGCAAGGAGCCGCATAAGGGTGTGAACCCGGATGAGGTTGTCGCGATCGGTGCGGCGGTCCAGGCTGGCGTACTTGCCGGCGATGTGAAGGACCTGCTGTTGCTGGATGTTACTCCGCTTACGTTGTCGATTGAGACGATGGGTGGCGTGGCGACGAGCATGATTCCGCGCAACACGACGATTCCGACGAAGAAGTCGGAGACGTTCTCGACGGCGGCTGATAACCAGACCGAGGTTGAGGTTCACGTGATGCAGGGCGAGCGGCCGATGGCGGCGCAGAACCGGACGCTGGGCAAGTTCAAGCTGGGCGGCATCATGCCGGCTCCGCGGGGCGTGCCGCAGATCGAGGTCACGTTTGATATCGATGCCAACGGCATTCTGAATGTGAGCGCGAAGGATAATGCGACGGGCAAGGACGCGAAGATTGCGATTACGAGCTCTTCGGGTCTGAGCAAGGAAGAGGTTGAGCGCATGGCGAAGGATGCCGAGGCGCACGCGGCCGAGGACAAGGAAGCCAAGGAGAAGATCGAGGCGAAGAACCAGCTTGATTCTTTGGTGTACAACGTCGAGAAGATGCTGAAGGACGGCGGCGAGAAGGTTGAGGCGTCGGACAAGAGCGAGGTTGAAAGCGCGCTTGCTGAGGCGAAGTCGACACTTAGCGGCGGTGATCCGAGCACGAGCGAGTTGAATGCGTCGAAAGACAAGCTGACGGCGGCGAGCCACAAGCTGGCAGAGGCGGTTTATAAGGCTAATGCGGCGGGTTCGACGGCTCCTACGGATGGCGACGCGGCGGCGGCTGGAACGGCTGACGAGGCGAAGAAGGACGAAGGCGTGATCGATGCTGAGTATGTCGACACAGAAAAATAAGTCGCGCTGGGCAAAGAAACATAGGTCAGGTTGAACTACTTGTAAGCGATGTGCGTATTGGATGAGGAGGGGCTTCGGCTCCTCCTTATTCGTCTAGAAGTGCATGGCCGCGGCAGGGTGGTACCGACCGCGTGGATGTTGTGAAAGTCGGGTTAAGAGAAGTAGGTCGGAAGAGGTGGTTGGGGAATCCAATCATCAGGGTGAAAGAAGTACCAGGAGGTAGCGCGATGACAAACGATAGCGAAGGACGGCAGGACCAGGCGTGGCCTGGAGCGGTGCGCTGGGAGCTGGGCGATGCGAGTGTCCATGCGCGCGAGACGCTGTGGCAGTGCGATGCGCTGCGGGCGGGACGGCTGTATCAGCGGAGTGTGTTTGGGACGCGCGAAGAGGCAGAGGCGTTTGTGGCGAAGATGCAGGAGAGTGAGCCGGATCATATGTTTAATGTTGCGGCGATTAAGGCGTCTACTGTTTGGAATTAAGGACGCGAGCGGTTTGATGCGGGTAGGAGCTGTGGCTTTCGCGAGGGTTTGTGCGCGGGCCACAGCTCTTGCTGTTGGATCGGCGGAGTCGATGCCTGGGAGAGGTTTGATATGCGAGCGTATGTTGTCGAAGGGGCAGGCGGGGAGTTTCGGCAGGTGGAGTTGCCGGTGCCGGAATTGCGCGAGCGCGATGTGCTGGTGAGGGTTCATGCGAGTGGCGTGAATCCGTTGGATTTGAAGATTCGGGCGGGGCAGGCGGCTCATGCGAAGCAGCCGTTGCCGGCGGTGTTGGGATTGGATATGGCCGGGGTCGTGGAACGCGTGGGCGCGGGTGTGAAGAATTTCCGCGCGGGCGATGAAGTGTATGGCATGGTGGGCGGCGTGGGTGGTCTGCAAGGGACGCTGGCGGAGTTGATTGCGGTCGATGCGGATTTGCTTGCGCCCAAGCCGCGGAATATTTCTATGCGCGAGGCTGCGGCGCTGCCGTTGATTACGATCACGGCATGGGAGGGGTTGGTGGATCGCGCGGCGGTTCATGCGGGGCAGACGGTGCTGGTGCATGCGGGTGCGGGAGGCGTGGGGTCGGCGGCGGTGCAGATTGCGGTGGCGTATGGGGCGGAGGTGTTTGCTACGGTGTCGGCTGAGAAGAAAAAGATTGTGGAGGGGTTTGGGGCGACGGCGATTGATTATCGTGCGAGCTCGGTGGAGGAGTATGTGGGCGCGAGTACGGCGGGCGAAGGGTTTGATGTGGTGTATGACACGGTGGGGGGAGCTACGCTGGACGCGTCGTTCGTGTCGGTGAAGCGCTATACGGGCCACGTGGTGAGCTGCCTGGGGTGGGGGACACATTCGTTGGCGCCGCTGTCGTTTCGCGGGGCGAGTTACTCGGGTGTGTTTACGTTGATGCCGCTGCTAACTGGAAAGAGCCGGGCGCATCATGGCAGGATTTTGGCGGAGGCGGCGAAGCTTGTCGAGGCAGGGAAGCTGCGGCCGTTGATGAGCGAGCAGCGGTTTTCGGCGGAGGAGATTGGGGCGGCGCATGCGGCGATGGAAGCGGGCGTTGTTGGCAAAGTGGTTGTCGAGCTTTAGTTGGGAGAGGGTGTATGCCGGAGGGAAATGAGATTCATCGGTGGGCGGAGCGGCATGCGGCGGCGTTTGCTGGGAAGACGGTGCGGATGGATGGGCCGCAGGGTCGGTTCACGGATTGGGATTTGTTGGATGGGCGGAAGCTGCGTCGGGTGATGGCGGTGGGGAAACATTTGGGGTATGACTTTGGGAAGGATCGGATCCTGCATGTGCACTTGGGATTGCAGGGGGATTTCACGGAGGGGTCGGGGCCGTTGCCGGCGGTGAAGGGGGCGCTGCGGATGCGGATGTGGAATGCCGCGGCGGTGAAGCGTCCGGCGGTGGAAGGTGTCAGTAAGCGGCATGCTTGGTACTCGAGCGACGATGGGACGGGGCATTTGCGGCCGGAACAGATTGCGTGGGTGGAGCTGCGCGGGCCGATGGATTGCTCGGTGTACACCAATGCTCAGTGGGATGCGTTGCGGGAGAGGCTTGGGCCTGATCCTTTGGATGGAGATGGGCCGGAGAAGGCGATCGAGAGGATTGCGAAGAGTAAGAAACCGATTGGGATATTGATGATGGAGCAGGATGTGATGGCGGGGGTGGGGAATATCTTTCGTGCGGAGGTGTTGTTTCGCGCGAGGCTGAGCCCGTTTACTCCGGGAAGGGATGTACCGGCGCTGGTGGTGAAGTCGATGTGGAAGGAGCTTGGGCCGTTGATGCGGGCGGGGATGGTGGATCGGCGAATTGTGACTACGCTGGCGAAGGATCGGGACAGCAAGACGGGGCCGGTGCAGGTGGGGGATGAGCACTATGTGTATCGACGAAATGGGCAGCCTTGCCGGGTATGCGGGACGAAGGTGATGAAGATGGAAGGGTTCGCGGGACGGAATTTGTTCTGGTGCCTCGTGTGTCAGGCGGAGGATTGAACGCGGAGCGTATAACGCGGAGCGTGATATGCTTGCATTGTGATCATCAGTTTCAAGAATGAAGAGACTCTACGAATCTTTGATGGCTCGAAGAGCCGCAAGTACGCGGGGTTGCAACGTATTCTTGAGCGCAAGTTGAGGATGCTTCATAGAGCGCGAATCCTTCAAGATTTGACACAGCCTCCGGGAAACAGGCTGGAACGCTTGAGGGGGGATCGTGCTGGGCGGTACAGTATTCGCGTGAATGATCAATTTCGAATTTGTTTCAGATGGGAGAAAGACAATGCCTACGAGGTCGAAATCGTCGACTACCATTAGTCGTTACGAACGCTATAAGCGTGAAGTTCCGCCGATCCATCCTGGCGAGATTCTGCGTGAGGAGTTTCTTGTGCCACTCGGTTTAAGCGCAAACGCGCTGGCAATTGCAATCGGCGTGCCGGCGACCCGAGTGAACGAAATCGTGAATGAACGGCGAGGGATTACCGGAGATACCGCGCTGCGGCTGGGTCGGTATTTCCATATGACGGCGGAGTTCTGGATGGGTCTGCAGGGCGACTATGACCTGGAGCTTGTGCGCTACCGCTCGGGAAAAGAGATCAAAGAAGCAGTACGGCCGGCGGCTCGTGATAAGAAAACCGGGGCGCTCAAGGCAACTGCAGCGTAGAAGGGAATCGCACGATGGCGACGACGAAGACAAAAGATTATTACGGCACGCTGGGCGTGAAGAAGACGGCGACGACGGAAGAGATTCGCAAGGCGTTTCGGAAGCTGGCGCGGAAGTATCACCCGGACGTGAATCCTGGCGATAAGAAGGCTGAGGAGAAGTTCAAGGAACTCTCCGAGGCTAACGACGTGTTGAGCGATGAGAAGAAGCGGAAGATTTATGACCAGGTGGGATTCTACTCGGACAACATTGATGCGGCTACCGCGGAGGCGTATGCGCGCGGTGGTGGTGCGCCAGGTGGTGCTGGATTTGGTGGAGGCGCTGGCGGCGGCGGTGGGCGCGGGCAGCAGGGTGTGCCGTTTGATTTTGATGGGTTTGATTTTTCGGGGTTCCAGGGGGGTGGGAAGGCTTCGTCTCGTGGGCAGAGTGCCGAAGGATTTGGGGGGAGTTTTAAGGATGTGTTTTCGGGGATGTTCGGTGGAGGTGGGCGGCAGGCTCGCGGGCCGCAGCCTGGAACGGACTTGGAGTATCAAGTTGAGATTGATTTCTGGACTTCGATTCGCGGAGGGGTGACGCGGCTGGAGATTCATCGGCAGGAGCAGTGTCCTACGTGCAAGGGCAAGGCGGTGCTGGGCGGGAGTATGGAGTGTCCGGAGTGCCATGGGTCGGGGCAGGTTACGCAGATGGGCGGGCGGATGAAGTTCAATATTCAGTGTCCGCGGTGCGGTGGGACGGGCAAGGTGCAGAATGCTTGTCCGACGTGCGAGGGTGCGGGCGTGGTGACGAAACGCGAACCGCTGTCGTTCAACATCAAGGCGGGGACGCGGGATGGGCAGAGGATTCGGCTGGCTGGTAAGGGCAATGCCGGGACCGAGGGCGCGCCGAATGGGGATCTGTATTTGATTATTAAAGTCGGGGCGCACAAGCTGTTTCGGCGGGTGGGCGATGACATTCATATCACCGTGCCGGTGACGGCGATGGAGGCGGCGCTGGGATCGAAGATTGAGGTGCCGACGGTGGATGGTGTGGGGACTGAGTCGGGACGCGCTACGGTGAAGATTCCGCCGGGGACGCAGACGGGGCAGAAGCTTCGGATGCGCGAGAAGGGCGTGACCAGTGCCACGCGCGAGGGGCATCGCGGAGATCAGATTGTGGAAGTGAAGATCGTGGTGCCGAAGGTGCAGGATGAGCGGTCGAAGGAGATTTTGCGGGAGTTGCAGAAGTTGAATCCGGAGGATCCGCGGGCGGAGATGCTGGCGGAGGTTTAGCGTATGCAAGCATTCGAAATTGCAGGAATGATCTTCGAGTGGGATGATGCGAAGGCTGCTCTAAATATTGAGAAGCATGGAATTTCGTTTTATGAAGCGGCTACCGTATTTGCCGATCGGCGAGAGAGGAGAGACTATGAGCAATCAGGATTTAGAGAATGATGAGATGTTGCCGGAGTACGACTTCTCGAAGGGGATTCGTAATCCTTACGCACAGCGTTTTCAGGAGCTGAATCTGGTGTCGCTCGATGCGGATGTGAAGGCTGTGTTTCCGGATTCGGAGTCGGTGAATGCTGCGCTGCGGACGTTGATCAAGGCTGCAGGGGCGGTGGTGCCGGAGAAGTTGGCTGAGTCCGGAGTGCGGAGGCGAGGATGGCGGAAGTGAAGAACGGACGGTTTGCGGGGAAGATCGATGGGGACTTTGTGGTGTTCCTGATCGGGATGCGGATCAATCAGCTTTGGGCGGTGCACAAGTGGCTGCCGGTGTCGCGGGCGATGCCGAAGATGCTGGCGGAGTTGAAGAGACAGCCGGAGCTTGGGTTGTTGGAGGCGAGTTACTTTTTGAGTCCGCCGATTGCGATGACCGTGCAGTATTGGCGGTCGTTTGAGCATTTGCATGCTTATGCGCATGCGAAGGATAAGGAACATCTGCCCGCTTGGGCGGAGTTCAATCGACTGGTGGCAGCCACTGGGGTGGTCGGGGTGTTTCACGAGACGTATTTGGTGTCGGCGGGGAAGTATGAGTCGGTGTATGTGAATACTCCGCGGATGGGGTTGGCGTTGGCGGGAGAGATGGTGCCGTCGGTGGGACGGATGCAGTCGGCTAAGGAACGGATTGTGGCGTCGGGGGAGAAGTAGGCGGTCGGACGGGTGCAAGATACCCATGGGCTAGAGGCCGCGTTTCCCAGCGATATTGTTGTCTGGGCTGAAGCCCGGACCTATCTCAGAAGTAAGAACGGGCGCTCGCTGCGCGAGCGAGAAGCAGGTTCCTCGCTGTGCTCGGAATGACAGCCAGAAAAGCAAAAGCAAAAGCAAAAGCGAAGGCAAAAGCAAAAGCGAAGGCAGAGGCAGAGGCAAAAGCAAAGGCAGAGGCAAAAGCAAAAGCAGAGGCAAAAGCAAAAGCAAAGGCAAAGGCAAAGGCAAAAGCAAAAGCAAAAGCAAAGCAGATTCCCAGAGGGAATGACAGAAAGAAAGGCCAAAGCAAGTGCAAATACAGGGGTCTCTCCACTGCGCAGGATGATGGAGCCATCCTGCTTCGGTCGAGATGACGAAGCTTGGGTGGGTTATTTGGTGGTGGAGATCTGGAGTTCGCTGGGGGCTTTGGGGAGGATGTGTTGGTTGGTTTGGGCGTTTAGGTATTGGAGGGTTTCGGGGAAGGCGCCGGCGAAACGGGCCGCTAGCCACGCTTGGGGGGAGATGGTGATCTCGGCGCGGCCACAGGCTACGGCGTGGAAGATTCGGTTGGCCGCGTACTTGGTGCTGACGGAGAGGCCGGGAGTTTTGGCGGCGAAGGTGAACCAGCGGCGCTCGAACTCTACGTCGCCTACGATGTTGACGTGGTCTTCGCCGCCGGTGCGCATGAGGCCGGGGCAGACCGTGGTGACGCGGATGCCTTTGTGGCGGAGCTCGGCGTGGAGGCCTTCGGAGAATCCGACTAATGCGAATTTTGCGGCCGAGTAGGGGAGCATGTGGGGGACGGCGATCTTGCCGCCGATGGAAGCGATGTTGACGATGGACGCGCGGGTGGTTCCTGCGAGGGGGAACTGCTTACGCAGGTGCGGGAGGGCGGCCCAGGTGGTGTAGAGGGCGGCGAAGAAGTTGACCTGCATGGTGCGCTCGAAGATTTCGAGGGTCTGGGATTCGATGGGGCCTACGTCGATGATGCCGGCGTTGTTGACGAGGACGTCGATGCGGCCGTAACGGTCGATGGCTTCGTCGATGAGGCGTTGCGCTTCTTCGGGCTTGGAGAGGTCGGCGGCGACGAGGTGGAAGTCTTCGGGGCGGAGGTGGGCGTATTGGGCGAGGAGGGTTTCCTGGGCCTGTTGAAGTTCGGCTAGATTGCGCGAGGCCAGGACGAGGCGGACAGGGTTGCGGGCGAAGCGGGTGGCGATGGCGAGGCCCAGGCCGCGGGAGCCTCCGGTGACGAGGACGACGGGGCGCGGGGCGTTGGGGTCGACTGGCGCGAGCTTGCGGTTGCGGACGGCGCGGACTACTAGGACGGCGGCTCCGGTGGCGACGACTGCGGAGGCGACGGAGGCTACGGCGATTCCTGCGGCGGTGGCGGTGGCAGCAGCGGCGAGGGTGGCTAGGTTGAGTCGCTTCATATGTGGATTATGATGCGTTCTGTCGGGCGCAGGGCTGGTTCGTGGCAAATTGTCGGCAGAGAAGCAGATTCCTACCCCTTCGACAAGCTCAGGGTGCGGAATGACAACCAGAAAAACAAATGCAAAGGCGGCAAAGGAGGTATTCTTCAGGCGATGGCTACCAAACGCAAATCGAAGGGCGCGTACATGATCTCGGCGGTGGCGGAGATGTACGAGATCCATCCGCAGACGCTGAGGCTTTATGAGCGGGAGGGGTTGCTGCGGCCGTCGCGGTCGGAGGGAAATACTCGGCTGTATACGGACGAGGACCTGGAGCGGCTGGAGTTTATTTTGAGCCTGGCGCGCGATATGGGCGTGAATATGGCGGGCATTGCGATTGTGTTGCAGATGCGCGAGCGGATGGAAGAGATGAATCGGCAGATGCAGGGATTTGTGGATTATGTGCGGACGGAGATGCTGACGCGGATGCACGAGCAGGCTCCGCAGCCAGGGCTGGTGACGCTGCGGAGGCCGTTTGGGGTGACGAGCCGGGAGCCGGCGCCGCATGGTACGGGGCGGAAGAAGGTCAGCTAGGCTTGCCGCTGTGTGGCGATGCGGGTCGCGTAGACTTGGGTGTGGTGCTGGCTGCGGTGGGATGCTGGCGCGCAAGCCAATTTTATTTGGCTAACTTTTATTTTTAGTACTTGGTTATCTTTTTATCGGTATGGTGCGATGAAGGTTTTGCTGCACGTTATTTTCTGGGTGGCGATGGTTGGGTCGGTCACCTCTTCGATCTATTGCGGGATGGTGTTGGCGGCGGCGGCGCGGTTTGGTCTGCGCAAGCGGCGGGAGCAGAGTGCGCCTGCGGATTTTTTGCCTGCCGTGAGTATGCTGAAGCCGCTGCATGGGACCGAGCCGGGGATGGAGCGGAATATCGCTTCGTTCTTTGAGCAGGAGTATCCGGGGGAGTGGGAGCTGCTGTTTTGCGCGCGGTTCGACACGGATGAGGGATTGAAGCTGGCGCGTGCGGTGGGGCAAGCGTATCCGCAGGTGGACGCGCGGTATGTGACGTGTGGGGAGCCGACGCCGAAGTTTCATAATGCGAAGGTGTATTCGCTGGCGAAGATGGACTCGGTGGCGAAGAACGATTTGTATGTGACCAGCGATGCAGATGTGCGGGTGGAGAAAGATTATCTGCTGCGCATGGTGCAGACGCTGAAGGATCCGCACATGGGGCTGGCTAGCTGCATCTATTTGGGGACGGCTCAGCCGGATACAGGGAATGGTGGCCCGGGGTTTGCGTCGCAGCTGGATGCGGTGGGAAAGAGTGTGGAGATGAGCTCGGGTGTGCTGGTGGCGGACATGCTGGAGGGGACGAAGTTTGCGCTGGGCGCGACGATGGCGGTGCGCAAGAAGAGCTTCCAGGATGTGGGTGGGTTCGATGAGCTGGGACAGTTTTATGCCGATGATTTTGTGATTGGGAATCGGCTGGCGGCACAGGGTACGGGCGTGAAGATGGCGACGTACATCATTCGGCTGATGGTGCAGGATTCGCCGTTCTGGCTTAGCTTTCGGAACCAGTTGCGATGGATGCAGAGCACGCGGCGATCACGGCCGTGGGGACATCTCGGTAGCGGGCTTACGTTTGCCATGCCGTTTGGGCTGCTGGGTTTGGTTTGGGGATTGTTGAGTGGGCATGCGGTGATTGGAGTGTTGTGGTTGTTGGCGATGGTGGTCAATCGGTGGCTGCAGGCGGGGGCGATTCTTGGGGTGTTGGGTGATCCGGATATTTTGTTTAACGCAATGATTTATCCGCTAAGGGATTTGTTGGGGTGGGTGCTGTGGGTGGGGAGTTACGGTGGGGAGAACTTTTATTATCGCGGGAAGGTTTACAAGCTGAAGGATGGCGGGCGGGTGGAGGAGTAGGGTGTTGCGACTTATCAACTATTGTTCTCAGTTCTCAGTTGTCAGTTCTCAGTAAGGGCAAAAACTTCGCCGACTGATAACCGACAACTGAGAACGGCGTGCGCCTTTCCTGAGAACTGAGAACGAAGAACTGACAACGTTTTTCGGTTTACTGGTTGCCGCTCATACCGCTCATGCTGTTCATCGGGTGCTGCTGTTGGGCGATGGCCAGTTCGAGTTCGCCGCCGTTGACTAGCTTGATGTTGTCCTTGGCGGAGACGAAGACGCCGGAGTTGCTGCTTGAGATTTTGCTGTGGAGGTCGACGCCGTTCATGGCATTGAGCTGATCGACGGTCAGGGTGCCATCATTCCAACTGGCAGGGGTTTGACCGTTGGGATTGAGGCGGTAGGTATCCTGGTTGGCGAGTCCGGTGTCCAGGATGCCGACGATGGTGGCTTTGATGGGAACGGTTTGACCGTCTTTGAGTTTGGCGCTGGTGAAGCGGAGGGCGAGCTTGGACGTGCCGGATTGATTTGTGTCATCGGTGGAGATCTGGCCGATGAGGATGGTTCCGGCGGGGAGTTTGGGGCCGTTCTGGAGCTGAACTTTTTCGGCTAGCGTGGCGTGGAATTCATCACCGGCTTTTACCTTGCTGGCGACGAGTGCTCCGTTGAGTGAGGCACGGGCGGGGACCATGTGCATGGCCGGAGCGGTGCTGTCTTGCGAGGATGCCGGGGACTGGGCTGGTTGAGGTTGGGCGCAGGCGGGAAGTGTGAAGGTGGGGACGAGGACAGACAGAGAAAGAGCGGCGACGGAAAGGGTGCGGCAACGTTTCATGTGGGGCTCCTTAGGCCTGCGGTGGGTGTGGGACGCCGGAGGCGCTGAGGAACTATACGAGGCGGGGCGGGGGAAAGTTCTTGGCTTTAATTCTCTGTTGTCCGGTATCCGTTGTGCGTCGGCGGGACGTTGCGTTTACCGGGAAGGCAGAATGGACAACTGGGCGCTCTATCTGTTGGTGAGAATGGTTTTGTCGCCGGCGGTGGCGAAGATGTGGACGGGAGCGAAGGGGGAGAGGGTGAGGGTGCGGGCTTCGGGGTGGTCGGTGAGGAGGAAGAGGCGTTGGGGGCCGGACCAGAGGTGGGTGAGTTGGGTGTCGTTGAGGAAAATTTGGGGAGCGTCGGGATAGAAGCTGCCGAACCAGGGGCCGTTGACGCGGCCGTTGACGAGCAGGATGGGCGCGGCGGATTGGGGGGTGTAGAAGAGCAGGGCGGAGCCGGAGGTGAGCTCGCCGTCGTTGAGGATGATGTCGCCGGGGCGGAGGTCGCGGTCGATGGCGAGGGCGAGGTCTTTCGAGCCGAGGATCGGGTAGAAGCGGACCAGGCCCTGGTGCGCGGCGAGCAGGACGGCGGTCATGGCGGCGGCGATGAGCAGGTTGGCTGCGAAGGGGTTTCGCTTGCGAACGATGTAGGCGATGGGGCCGAGGGTTAGCATGCCGAGAGCGACGGTGAGGAGTGGTCCTCGGAAAAAGCCCATGGCGGGGCCGGTGAGGTCGAATACGTGGCCGAGGGAGAGGTTGTAGAGGTTGGGGTTGGAGCGGAGGACGTCGCTGAGAGTGGTGTTGGGCGCGTGGGTGGGCGCGGTGAGGGCGAGATAGCTGCAGAGGAGGAAGAGGAGCGTGCCGATGGGGACGAGCATGTAAAGGCTTGCGCGGAGTCCTGCGCGGACGGCGGGAGTTGGATTGTGGGGGCTGCGGTCGGCGGAGGCGAGGAAGGCGCCGACGAGGAGGGCGAGGGCTGGGAGGGCGGGGAGGTGGTAGTACTCCTGGCGGGAAGAGAGGGTGAAGAAGCCGAGGATGATGCCTGCCCAGAGGAGGCAGGTTAGGGCGGCCTCGCGGTCCTGCGCGGACGGCGAGAGTTGGGATTGTGGTTGTCCCAAGCTTGAGTAGGAGAAGTTGGGGTCGGAGTCGAAGCGGAGGTTGGGGTCGGAGGCGGGCCGGGCGCGGAGGGCGCGGATTGCGTTGCGGAGGGCGGCGGGGAGGAAGGCTACCCAGGGGAAGAGCCAGAGGAGGAGGAGGAGCCAGAAGATGGGGATGGGGACCTGGCCGTAGTCGTGGGGGATGCGGTGGCCGAGGAAGCGGGCGATGTGCTCGTTGTAGAGATAGAACCAGGCCCAGCCGGCGTGCGCGGGTAGCCCGAGGCCGGGGGGCATTGGGATGGGTGGATTGCGAATGGCCGCGAGGATGTGCCAGGGTGCGGCGATCGCGAGGAAGACAAGTGTCGAGGGGATGAGGTGGAGTTTCGCGAGGAGTTTGAGGCGGTGCGTGAAGGCTAGGTAGAGGAGGACGAAGCCGAGCGGGAACACGACGCCGATGAGGCCCTTGGTGAGGAGGTTGAGGGCGGTGACTGCGGCGAAGCCGAGGCAGGGCAGGAGGGCTGAGGGCGCGGGGGGAAAGGGCTTGGCTGCTGTAGTGCGATAGGCAGCTTCGGGGTCCTTCGACTGCGCGCTGCGCGCTGCGCTCAGGATGACAGCATCTTGCGCGGATAACGGGAGGTCCTGGGCCGACGGTGAGAGTTTGTTCGGGCCGGGGTGCTGGTTGCTGACTCGTTCTAACGCGAGGAGGAAGAGGTGGACGGCGAGGGTCATCCAGAGGGCGATGAGGATGTCGGGGATGTAGAAGCGGGTGTAGATGTAGGGGCCGATGCAGGTGGCCATGGCGAGGGCGGCGTAAAGACCGGCGCGATCGGACGGGACGTGGGACTGAGGGAGCCTTGCATCCCACCCATCCGCGATGGGGCCGCGTATGAATGGGGCACCCAAGTCTTGCGCGGACGGCGAGAGGTCCTGCGCGGACCGCGAGGGTTGGGTGTGGCCGTAGAAGCGGATGCCTAGCGCGTAGACGGCTAGCAGGAGGGCGAGGACTCCGAGGGCCAGGGGGAGACGGGCCGCCCAGTCGTGGATGCCGAAGAGGCGCATGGAGCCGGCCGCCATCCAGTACATGAGGGGGGGCTTGTCGAAGAAGCGGACGCCGTCGATGGTGGGGGTGACGAAGTCGTGGCGCTGGAGCATCTCGCGGGCGATTTGGATGTAGACGCTGTCTACGTCGTCGAGGAGGCCGGGGGTGAAGAGGCCGCCGATCTGGAGGATCGCCCAGAAGGAGACGATGAGGGCGAGCGATGAGGTTCGCCAGCGGCGGAGGGGCGATGTGGGGGTGGTCGGGATGGGGGATGCGGAGGTCAATTGAGACGAAGAGCTTTCATGGTTGTGCGAGCGGAATGGCTTGCGGAATTCCTGGGGCTAAAGCCCCACTCTTTTTTGCGAGTTTATGAGACCCAAGGCTAAAGCCTTGGGGTACCCGATTGTCTCCTGTTGTTTATAGGTGACTGAAGGGGGCGGTCGGTGATGAGGGCTTTGCCGGAGGTTTGCTGGAGGATGATCTGGCGAGAGCCGAGGAGTTGGTCTACGACGTCGCGCTGTTCCAGCGGGACGAAGAGGAGTTTGCGCGGGCCGTGGCCCCATTGGGCGAGGAGGTCTGCGGAGGTGAGGAAGATGGCCGGGGCGTCGGGGAAGGTGCTGCCGAAGAGCATGGAGGTGGTGCGACCGTCGACTAACTCTACTTGACGGTCCAGGTAGAAGGGGATGGAGGAGCCGAAGGCCTGATCGCCGTAGATGAGGATTTCGTTGTTAGGGGCGATCTGGTTCGTGCGCTCGAGGGTTTGGATGGTCTCGGCGAAATTTACAGACGAGAGCATGGGGTTGAAGCGGACGAAGGCGATGTGCGCAGCGATGAGGAAGACGCTGCTGGTGGCGGCGATGGAGAGGATCGCGGGAAGGAAGCGGCGGCGTGCGTAAAGCATCCACGCGATCGCCGGGCCGATGAGGAAGGCCGTGAGTGCGAGCGAGGCGGGGAGGCGGAGGGCGGCGAAGGAGGGGCCGGTGAGGTCGAAGAAGTGCGACATGGAGAGGGTGTAGTCGCCGACGCTGCGGTGGGCCAGGAGATCGCCGATGTCGGGGACGAAGGGGAGGTGGCGGGAAGACCAGAGACCGTAGGCGAGGGCTGCGGCGATGGCGAGGCCGAGGACGGTGTAGGTCGCGAAGGTGAAGGTGAGGGCTCGGCGGAGGGTGGGGTCTGGCGGGTTGCGCTCGATGGAGGAGAGCGCTGCGGCTAGCAGCATCAGGAGTGGGAGGTAGACGGGGAAGGTGTAGTACTCCTGATTGGTGGAGAGGGAGAAGAAGGCCAGGACGAGGGTGGAGAAGATTAGGAGGAGGAGGATGGTTTGGTGGCGGAAGGTTGTGGCTGCGTCGCCTGGCGTTGAGGCAGGCATACCCACGGGGCTAAAGCCCGCTCCTTTCGCGGGGCTATGAGACCCAAGGCTGAAGCCTTGGGGTACCTGGTTGCTGGCGGGTGCGGAAAGGGACGAGCGGTTGAGGCTGGATCGAGTTCCTCGGGGTTCCTTCGACACGCTCAGGACAGGCTCTTCGGCTGCGGCATTCACGATGGAGCCGTAAGTGCCTTCGCTCAGAATGACAGTGTTTTGGCTGGATGAAGGGCGGGCGAGGATTGTGCGGCGTTTGCGGTAGGCGGTGACTAGGGCGGCGGGGGCGAAGAGGCTCCAGGGGAAGAGCCAGACGAGGTGGAGGAGCCAGTAGAGGGTGGTGGGGAGCTTGTTGTAGTCGCGGGGGATGCGGCGGCCTAGAAAGCGGAGTACGTGCTCGTTGATGAAATAGAACCAGAAGAAGCCGTGGCCGTTGGCTCCGCCGGTGTTGCGCAGGCCGGCGAGGATGTGCCAGGGGGCCGCTATGGCTAGGAAGAGGAGTGTTCCGGTGAAGGGACGGAGGTTGCGCCATTGGTGGAGTCGGCGGGTCCAGACGAGGAAGAGGAGAGTTGTGGCGAGGATGAAGACGATCGCGACTAGGCCCTTGGTGAGGACGGCGAGGGCGAGGGCGAGCCACATCGCGTAGGGCCAGACGCTTGCGGAGGAATTTGTGGACGGAAAGAGATTGGCGACTGTGGGGAGAGGGAGACCTTCGGGGTCCTTCGGCTGCGCGCTGCGCGCTTCGCTCGGGATGGCAGATGTCTTGCTGCTGCGCGCTTCGCCTAGGATGACAGGTGTCTTGCTGCTGCGCGCTTCGCTTGGGGTGACAGGTGTCTTGATGCTAGGTGCTTCGCTCGGGATGACAGAGTCTTGGTGATTCGGAGAGCGGCTTGAGATTGGTGGGTTGAGGGAGCGGAGGAAGGCGTAGAGGGTGAAGGCTAGAAGGAGGGAGAGGAGGGCGTCGGGGATGAAGACGCGGGTGAAGAGGAAGACGCCGGTGGAGGTGAGGAGGAAGAGGCCGGTGGTTAGGGCGGCGGTATCGTTGAAGGCGCGGCGGGCCCAGGCGTAGCCGAGCAGCACGAGGCCGAGGATGGTGAGGGCGAGGGGGAAGTGGACGGCGAAGGCTTCCGTATCCCACCCGTTCGCAAAAGCGCGCACGGATGGGGCTCCCGGGTCGTGCGCGGACGGCGGGAGTTCGGTTCGTAGCGGGTCGAGGGCGGGGGCGAAGAGTTTGAGGCTGGCGGCGGTGATCCAATAGGGGAGGGGCGGTTTTTCGAGGTAGCGGATACCGTCGACGTGGAGGGTGACCCAGTCACCGGTGGCGAGCATGGATTGGGCGGCCTGGGCGTGGGTGGCGTCGGCGTCGTCGAGTAGGGGCGGGGTGAAGGCGGCGGAGACGTAGAGGAGCAGCCAGAGGCCGATGAGGGTGAGGAGAGGGGTGCGGGCGGAGCGGGGGCCGGACGCGGGTGGGGTGTGGGTTAGCCTCGAGACGGCGTGGTCTGTGAGGCTGGCTGGGAGGTTGGGAGTGACGGTGACGACCACAGTTTCGGGGGCGTGGGTGGAGGCGAGCGATGGTCGGGGAGAGAATGGGTCGAGCGGCATAGGCGGTCGTACTCAGGGTGCGGGTTGGGGGAAAGCGAGCAAGCCCGCGACGAACGATGTCCTAAGCATAGCGAAGCTGCGAAGGTTCACACGCGCGGATTGTTGATCCGTTAATGTACACGCCCTGTAGGGTGGCGGTATGTCATGTGGGTTGTGCTGTTTTTCCACCGCATTTGACGTGTAAGGATGCAGAAGACGATGCCTACCTTTGCAGCAATCGATATCGGGTCCAATTCATGCCGGCTGGCGATTGCCTCCGTGCAGCAACACCGGTTAAAGACGCTGTTTGAAGACCGCGAGGTGACACGGCTGGGGGAAAGTGTTTTTGAGACGGGAGTGATTTCGCCGGAGGCGATGGCGAATACGATCAAGACGCTGAAGCGGTTTCAGCGGTCGGTGCAGGCGCAGGTGGTGGACAAGGTGCGGGTGGTGGCGACGAGCGCGGTGCGGGATGCGCGCAACTCGGATGCGTTCAAGGCTTGGGTGAAGTCGGCTACGGGGTGGAATCTTGAGGTGATCTCGGGGTTGGAAGAGGGGCGGCTGATTCACCTGGGGATTGTGACGCATGAGCCGGGGGCGCAGGGGCGGTGTTTGCTGATCGACCTGGGCGGCGGAAGCTGCGAGGTAACGATCTCCGATCATGGGCGGATTCAGGAGATGGTGAGTCTGCCGCTGGGCGCGGTGCGATTGCAGGCTGAGTTTCTGAGGAACGATCCGCCGAGCAAGGAAGATGTGGCGCGGCTGCGGAAGTTTATCGATCGCGAGCTGGGGAGGGCGGAGCGGAAGCTGGGGCAGCCGAAGGTGAGTCTGGTGATTGCTACGTCGGGCACAGCGGCGGCGCTGGCGGAGGCGAGCAGTGCGCTGGCATTGGGATTGGAGAAGAAGAGCACGCGGGCGGGGATTGGGAAGAAGGCCGCGAAGAAGGTTGCTGCGAAGCGGGTGGAGATTCTGACTGCGGACACGCCGTCGGTGCGCAAGATCGCGGATCGGCTGGCGAAGCTGAACAATGCGCAGAGGGCGGCGGTGGCAGGGATCGGGCCGAGGAGGTCAGAGATTATTGTCGGCGGCGCGCAGGTGTATGCGGCGCTGCTGGAACGAATGCATTTGAAGGGGTATCGATTTTCGAGGCTGGGGCTGCGGGATGGAATCCTGGCGCAGATGCTGGCGGATACGGATGTCCGCACGAGCGCGCACCGGACGATGGAGGCTGAACGGTGGGAGGGTGTGCTCGAGGTCTGCCGGCGGTATGGGGTTGATCCGCGCAAGGTAGAACCGGAGAGACAGCACGCGGTGCAATTGTTCGATCAGCTGGAGGCGGTGCATCAGCTGCCGACGGAGTATCGGCTGTGGATACAGGCGGCGGCGATGATGCAGGAGGTGGGGAAGTATATGAACCACCAGGGGCATCATCGGCATACGCAGTACATCATTGCGAACTCGGAGATCTTTGGGTTTTCGCCGGCGCAGCGAGCGATTGTGGCGGCGATTGCGCGATACCTGGGAAAGAGCCGGCCGGAGGCGATGGATCGGCCGATGCGGTATGTCCCGGTAGAGGAGCATGCGCATGTGCAGAGCGCTGTGGTTTTGCTTCGGCTGGCGGAGGCGCTGAACCAGGATCGGGCGACGGTGGCCGTCCGGGTGAGGACAAAAGTCTATCCGAAGCGGGTGGTGCTGGAGCTGATTCCAGCGCGGGGTGGGGCGGAGTTGGAGCTGTGGTCGCTGAAGAAGGAGGCCGGTTATTTCCGCGAGGTCTTTCGGCGCGAGCTCTTGATTGAAGTGGTGTAGAGCGCTCGGACAACGCGGGGATCAATCAGGGACTGAAGGACTGCGCTGCCGCGCTGCAAGTTGACGCGTGCGAGCGATCCTTTGCGCAGGCGGACGCGTGGGGTCCCGGATGTTTCAGCGTTTGCGCCGACGCCAAGGAGTTGACCGAGGAACTGGGTGAGGTTGGGGTTGTGGCCTACGACGAGAATGTTCTCGGAGGTGGAGCTGTCGCGCAGAAGCCGCTGGAACTGGGCGAAGGTAGCGGCGGGGGCGAGGGCGTTCGAGATGAGGAGCTTCTGTTCGTAGCCAGTCTCGGTGGCGACGAGCTGGGCGGTCTGCTGAGCGCGCTTGAGCGGGCTGGAGACGACGAGATCGAAGTTGAGATTGAGGGCGTTGAGGACGTGGGCCAGCTGGAGGCACTGAGTCTTGCCGTCCTTATCGATGGGACGCTTGAGGTCGAGGAGCGGATTGGCGCGAGGACTACCGGCGCTGGCGTGACGAAGGATGAATAGGTTCATTGCTTAGGGGTGAGATGCGGTGGAACGGTAGTGGGTGGTTGGGGTTGCGGGGTTTGGGGTTGGAAGATGCCGGGGTCGGGTGCGGGCAGCGAGGGTGCGGCTGGCTCGGGGTCTGATTGTGGATCGTTTACGGATTGGAGAGCTGTCTGCATGAGGCTCTAGAGCGATTCTAATGGAGTTGCCAGATTTCTGTGTAAAGAAGGCCGCAAAGGAGTTCGTGGCGGGCGACGCGGGTGAAGCCTGCGGAGGTGAGGGTGGATTGCGGGTCGGGGAGATGGGTGACGCGGAGGCCGGTGAGGATGCGGAAGGCGAAGTAGAGGAAGCGAATGTAGAGGGCGGCGAGGGGGCGGAGGAGTGCGCGTTGGGGGATGGCGAAGTCGGAGAGGAGCCAGAGGGTTCCGGGGGCGGTGTTCGCAGCGATTTGGTGGGTGAGGGTGGTGAGCTCGGGCTGGGTAAGGCAGTCGAGGAAGAAGTGGGTGACGATGAGGTCGGTATCGGGAGGTGGAGTGACGGTGAGGGCAGAGGCCTGGAGGGTTCGGACGCGATGGATGTAGGGTTGGCAGCGGTGATGGAGAAGTTGAAGCATGGTTGCGCTGGTGTCGACGGCGAGGGCGCTTAGGTGGGGCCGGTGTGCGAGGAGGCGGGCTAGGAAGCGGCCGTCGCCGTCGCCGAGGACGAGGGCTTGATGGCGAGGTGGGAGATCGTGGAGGAAGTGGGTGCGGGTGCGCTGGAGCAGCGGGCCCAGGGAGAGGTATTCGGCGAAGCGATAGATGCGGGCTACGCGGTCGAAGTTTGGTTCAGCGCGCTGCTGGGGCGTCATCGAACGAAGGGAAGGAAGAGGATCGGGGTGAGGAGTACGAGGTCAGCGGTGGCGCGGAGGTGGATGGGGGAGAGGCGGCGGCGGTAGAGATTGAGGGCGAAGAGGGCCGCGGTGCTGAGGGAGCAGGCGAGGGCCGGAAGGGCGATGGGGAGCGCGCGGCTGACCGACGCGATGGTAGAGGCGGCGAGGATCACGAGGGCGATGGTGGTGAGATGGGAGGTGGCCCAGCGGGTTGTCCAATGGGCTTGCTGGTGTGGTATTTCGGCTGTAGGTGGTGGGTCGTCTGTGGACAGTTCCTGGTTGCGGGGTGTGGGGTGTTCCCAGGCGTAGAGGCAGAGGCAGTTGAGGGTGCAGACGGCGGCGAAAAGGAGGGCGGAAGGCAGAAGGCTGGGGCGGATCCAATTGGCGGCTGAGCCGATGAAGTGGATGGCGGCGGCAGTGGGGGTGGTGCGGACGAGGGTGGGGATGAATACGGCCGCGGGGAAGAAGATGCCGACAGCTAGCTCCTTGGGAAGGCGGCCGGTAGGGCCGTTGGGTGCGGGGCGGATGTGGATCAGGAGCATCCACGCCGCGAGGAGCGTGGCGAGAAGGGCGTAGAGGTGGAGGGCGCCTGAGTCGATGCGGTGGAGAAGAACGGCTAGAGCGATGGAGCTGAAGACGATGAAGGCGAGGAAGGCGGTGCGGTGAGCGTGGTGGAAGCGGTGGCGGGTTTCGAGGTCGGTGGGAGAGAGGCGAGATTCGAGAGGCGGGGTGTCGGCGAGGCGGGCGTCTAGCAGGCGGTCGGCGGCATAGATCATCCAGACGGCGAGGAACATGGCGGCTGGCTCGGTCCAGGGGAGATGGAGGTGGGAGCAGCGGGCGATGAAGACGGTCCAGAGGGTGGCTACGGTGGGCGCGTCGAGGGAGAGGAGATGCCAGAGGGAAAGGGCGGAGTAGCGAGGGCGCGAGCGAGGGACCAGCTGGGGGCGTAGGGGGCGTTGTGGGGAGCGGGGCCGGGATGGGTGGGTGAAGGGAGAAGAGCTCATCTGGTAGCGAATGGAACAACTGATGCAGTTAGATGCAGGCGGGCGCGATCAGGCAGAAGGGGTGGGATCGTACTTCGGAATTGGGATGGGGGAGGGGTCGTGATCGGGTGATGCGTGCCGGGCCGACGAGCCATTGTTGGATGGAGGATCGGCGGTGGGGAGCTTGAGGTGGTTGGGCGTGTCGCCGGCGGCGTGCGAGTGGGGAGAGTCCGGGGCGCGATGCTGGCGGGAGCCGACGGCCCACAAGTCGGGGTCGATGTCGGGGAAGATGCTATCGCGCGCTTCGATGGCGGCGAGGCGTTCTTCCTGTTCGGAGGTGATGTCGCCGTGGGATTCCAGGTGCTGCCAGATGGATTTGAGTTCATTGAACTGATCCATGTGGGTCTCGAAGCGGAGCTCGGCGTAGTCTCTGGCGGCGCCGGTGGTGATGAGGAACTGCCAGTCAGAGGATTCGAGGAGGAGGAGTTCACGGCAGAGCTGTTTGACGACGCGTTCGAGGATGGGCTGGTTGGCATGGCCGTCGGGCTTCCACGTGCCGGCGGTGCAGACGTCGCGGAGGTAGAGCTCGGCGGGATAGATCTGGGCGTAGGTCCAGGAGGTCTCGGGATTCATCCAGACGTGGTTGGTGCCTTCGGCGCCCCAGGAGCCCTCGTGCATCTGGATGAAGCCGGCGCGGGGGAATTGATCGAGGTATTGAGAGCCGGAGGTGAGATGGATGCCGATGGGATAGTCGTGGAGCGTGCGAGCGACGGCCTCGAGCCACTGTGGGCCTTCGAACCACCAATGACCGAAGAGCTCGGCGTCGAAGGGCGAAGAGAGAATGGGAGGGACTGCGTCGTTCATGGCGGCGTTGAGGGCTTCCCAGACTAGATGAACAAAGTGCGACGCGTGGGCCTGGGTGCGCTCGGCGGCGCGGGCTGGATCGTAGGGCTGCTTGTCAGCCATGTCGACGTTGGCGCCGGTGACGGTCCAGTAGCGATGACCGCCGGGCCAGCGTTTCTTGTGGAAGTCGAGATAGTTACTGTCGCCGGGATAGCCGAAGTTGCCGGACCAGACCTGGGTGCCGGTTGTCGGGTCGCGAGGGAAGACGGTGACGGGGTGCTGCTGCTCTGCGGGTGCGGAGGATCCATGGACGTAGTAGGGCTGGTAGAGGCGGCGATAGTCGTTGTGGGTCATGGGCTCGTCGGTGGAGCGGACGATGGCGCCATCGCGGAGCTCGTAGGGGGACGGTGTGCGGGCGGACTCTTCGACGAGGTGCGTGTCGACGAAAAAGAAGTCGATGCCGGATTCGCTGATGGCCTGTTCAATGCCGATGCGGTTGAAGCCGGGAGCGATGGGTGAGCCGTCCTGCTGGGTGACGGGATAGTTCCAGAGGCCGGCGGGGCGATAGCCGCACTCGGGCGCCCAGATGCCGCGGGGGTGTTTGCCGATGTGGCGCTGGTGGGCGGTGACGGCGGTGCGGACCTGGGCGCGAACGCTTTCGTCGGTGCCGAGCAGCGGCATGTAGCCGTGGGTGGCGCAGCAGGTGATGATCTCGATGAGGCCGGCGTCGTTGAAGTGGCGAAAACCTTTGATGATGTCGCCGTCGAGGGCCTGGAAGTCGGTGAGGGCGTCGGTGAAGTACTTCTGCCAGAAGCGGGCGAGCTCGGCGTAGTGAAATTCGCTGACGGAGAGGAAGTAGGCTTCGTCTTCGCGGGCGGAGAGGATCTTGCGATCGAGATAGCGGGGGAATTCGGTCTTGAAGACGGGGTGGGCGAGCTGCTCGAGGAGGATCGGCGAGAGATTGAGGCTGCAGTTGAGGGCGATGCCGTCGCGCTCGAGATTGCCGAGGACGCGGAGGAGCGGAAGGTAAGTTTCGGCAGCGGCTTCGTGAAGCCACTCGATGCCATGAGGCCAGGTGCCGTGGTTGACGACCCAGGGGAGATGGGCGTGGAGGGTAAACGAGAGGAAGCCAGCGGGCTTTCGGTCGGGATGGGAGCGGTTGGCCTGGGATGTTTGCGCGCTCAAGGTCGTGATTCCTTCTGAGAGGCTGGTGGGCGGAAAAGCTCCGCGCGAGACAGGGCGGAGAGGCGGGGGTTTCGGCCGATCTCCATCGTTAGGTGGTTAGACGCCGTGGAAACGGGTGAAGCTGCAAAAGGAGCGATGCATGGCGCTACGATGAAGCCAGTGACGCGGCGGCAGGAGGGACAAATTGTTGGACTGCATTACGTCCGTTGGATGCAAAGTGGAGGGGTAGGGGTGCTCGGAGGAGGAGTGCGGACCGGCTGCCTAGCTGTAAGGAGGTCTGTACTTGAGGCTGCGTGCAAAGGACGTTTGAGCGTGGGGGCCAGGGACGTGTGCAGGAGCGGCGGGGGACGCAACCCGCGGGTGTTGTTGAGGCATCCAGTAAGAGAGAGACTACAGCAAGCGATGGGTTTCTACGACCGGAATTTCGAACTATTTACAAGCCGGAAGAGAGTATGCTGTCGCAGAAGGTTAAGTCTCGATAGGAGAGTGTAATGGCAGACAATGACAGCGCAGGCGGATTCGGATGGTTTCTGGCAGGGCTGGGTATCGGGGCGCTGGTTGGTGTGTTGTACGCGCCGAAGTCGGGCAAAGAGACCCGCGACGACCTGAGGGCCGGCGCGCTTGAAGCGAAAGATCGCGCGAACGACCTCTATGAGCAGGGCAAGACCCAGGCGGCAGCTTATGCCGAGCAGGGCAAGCAGGCTGCGAGCGATTATGTGGACAAGAGCAAGCAGGTTGCGGCGGATTATGTCGACAAAGGCAAGGAGTTTTACGACAAGGGACGCACCCAGTGGTCGCAGTATGTGGACAAGGGCAAGGACCTGATCCAGACACAGGCCGACGCGGCGAAGGCTGCCATGGATGCTGGCAAGGAAGCGTATGTGTCGAAGACGAACGATTCGACGCCGGTTGTCTAGGCTGATTGGTTCGTGGTTGAAATAGGTGACGACTTGTTGCGATAAGGGCCGGTGACTGCCGGCCCTTCGTCGCGATTGGCTGCTGGTGGGCAGTGGATGTGCGACTGCGGCACTTGCATGGATGTGCAGGAAACGCACAAGATAGTAACGATCAACAGTTTGCAGGGCGAACAGGAGCAGAGTCATGCCGGTACTGAGTAGCGTAGCAGTGGTTATCTTCCAGTCGACTTCGGAGTTGACGCAACGCGATATTCATTGGGCGATGCTCTTTCTCGCGGTCATCGCGCTAGCGCTGGTGGCGCAGGCGATTGGCGTGCTTGTGGGCGCCGCATTTGGGGCGAAGCTGCTGCACAAGGTCAGCGTAATTGCGGACATCGTGGAGACGAAGACGGGGCCGATTATGGATCGGACCGCAAACATTCTGAAGGAGCTTGAGCCCAAGGTGAAGAGCGTTGGGGAGAGTGCCGAGCACATCTCGTCGACCGTGCGGGTGAAGGTGGACGAACTGGGCGCGACCATGACCGAATTGAATGCGACGATGCGCGACATCAATGGGCGCACGCGAGTGCAGGTGCAGCGCGCGGATAACATCGTGACTGATGCGATGCAGGCTACCGAGGAGATCTCGCAGACCGTGCAGCATGGGATCAAAGCGCCGCTGAAGCAGGTTGCGGGAGTGATCGCGGGCGTGCGGGCTGCGGTTGAGACTCTGGCGGCAAGATCGCCGTTTGGGCGGAGATAAACGCCGGGCGTGTCTGTCTTAGAGATATTGCATGGAGACCCGGATTGGTGGGCGAGAGGGTGAGTTAGAAGATCCAGCCGCCGCCGGCTACTTCGTCGTCCTGGTAGAAGACTGCGGACTGGCCGGGGGTGATGGCGCGCTGGGGTTCGTCGAAGACGGCTTCGATGGTGTCGGGGCCGGTCACGCGGAGGGTTGCGGGAGCGGGCTCGTGGCGGTGGCGGATCTTGATGGCCACGCGGATGGGCTCAGAGGGCTCGGGGATGGAGACCCAGTTGAGGCGGTTGGCGGTTAGGCGGGTGGAGAGAAGCTGATCGTCGGGGCCGACTTCTACCTGATGGGAATCGGGATGAATCTTTAGGACGTACAGCGGGTCGGGGCTGCTGAGGCCGAGGCCCTTGCGCTGGCCTACGGTGAAGGCGTGGATGCCTTCGTGGCGGCCTGCGACTTCGCCGGATGTGGAGACAAGTTCGCCGGAGGAATCGGGGAGGGGCTCACCCTGCTCGGCGAGGTAGGCGGTGAGGAAGCTCTGGTAGCTGCCGCCGGGGATGAAGCAGATTTCCTGCGAGTCGGGCTTCTGGGCTAGATCGAGGCCGTGGTCGGCGGCCATGGAGCGGACGGCTGGCTTCTGCATTTCGCCGAGGGGGAAGAGGGTGCGGGAGAGCTGGTCTTGTGTGAGGCCGAAGAGGAAGTAGGTCTGGTCCTTGCTGCGGTCGGCTGGGCGAGAGAGGATCCAACGGCCGCGGGCTCCGTCGTAGTGATTGCGGGCGTAGTGGCCGGTGGCGATGCGCTCCGCGCCGATCTGGCGGGCGGTCAGGAGGAGCTGATCGAACTTGAGGTGGTTGTTGCAGAGGGTGCAGGGAATGGGGGTACGGCCGGCGAGGTACTCGCTGACGAAGGGGCGGACGACCTCGGCTTCGAAGCGGTCCTGGGCGTTGACGAGGTAGTAGGGGATGCCGAGGTGCTCGGCTACATGGCGAGCGTCGTAGACGTCGTCGATGGAGCAGCAGCGGCCCTGGGGGACGGTTTCGGGGAGGCCGAGGTCGGCGTAGTTGGCGGCGAGGCGGCGCTGGTTCCAGAGCTGGAGGGTGAGGCCGACGAGAGGGTGTCCCTGGGCGTGCAGGAGCGCGGCGACGGCGGAGGAGTCGACGCCACCGGACATGGCTACGGCAATGGTGTCCTGCTGAGACATAAAGGCCTTAGGTAAGATGATAGTCTGCGGCGCAGTTTGCGGGAAATCCGATTGGGCTGAGAGTTGAGGTTGTTGTTTGGACGATAGGCAGCAGAGTGCGATGGCGGGACGATGGGCACTGCCGTTCCTAGGCGTGGCGTG
Organism: Granulicella sp. L46; assembly: GCF_009765785.1. Lineage (GTDB taxonomy): Bacteria > Acidobacteriota > Terriglobia > Terriglobales > Acidobacteriaceae > Granulicella. The sequence continues at coordinate 1,076,731 of NZ_LMUT01000012.1, read as the reverse complement.
CGCGGTGGGCGTGGCGTCGATTTACTTTAACCAGCCGCTGTTGCTGGTGATGGGCAAGACGTTTGGGCGCGATGCGCGGGCGATGGAGTGGGTGGCGGTGGCGACGCAGCTGGGCTATGCGGCGGGGATTTTATTCTTTGTGCCGCTGGGCGATGTGGCGGAGCGGCGCTCGCTGATGATGCGGATGTATGCGGCGGTGAGCGTGGCGCTGGTGTTGGCGGCGCTCGCACAGGGTTTGGCGTGGATGATTGTTGCGAGCGCGCTGGTGGGGTTGATGGCCGCGGTGACGCACGTGGTGTTGCCGATTGCTCCAGACCTGGTGAACCATGATCAGCGGGGCAAAGCGATTGGGACGGTGATGACGGGGCTGTTGCTGGGGATTCTGCTGGCGCGGACGTTTGCGGGATGGCTGGCGAACGTGGCGGGATGGCGATCGGTGTTTTTGGTGGCCGCGGTGCTGAATTTGTCTTTCGTGCCAGTGATGTGGAAGGTGATGCCGAGGATGCTGCCGCGAGAGTCGCTGACGTATGGGCAGGCGATGCGGTCGTTGTGGACGCTGTTCAGGACTGAGCCGCTGTTGCGCGAGGCGGGCGTGCTGGGGGCGTTGACATTTGCGTCATTCAGCTGCTTCTGGACAACGTTGGCGTACCTGCTGAATTCGCATTATGGGCTGGGGCCGGGCGTGGCGGGGACGTTTGGGATTGTGGGCGCGGCGGGTGCGCTGGTTGCGCCGTTTGCGGGATGGCTGGCGGACAAGCGGGGGACACGGTTCGTGGTGACAGCGGCGGGCGCGGTGATGACGGGCTCGTATATTTGGCTGCTGGTGACGGAGGGCTTGCGGGCGTCGACTGCATGGCACATGGTGGCGTTGGTGGTGGGGGTGGTGGCGCTGGATGTGGGCCAGCAGATGATGCAGGTGGGCAACCAAACGCGGATTTTTGGGTTGGGAGCGGGGGCGCGGAGTCGGCTGAATACGATCTATATGACGATATTTTTTGCGGGCGGTGCGATGGGGTCGGCGCTGGCGGGTTGGGCGTGGTGGCGTTGGGGATGGAATGGGGTGTGCGGACTGGCGCTGGTATTGATTGCCGCGGCGGGGATTCGGCATTTTACGGGATACAGCCGCACGCATGGAGAGGCGCGGGTGCATGTGCCGGCTAAGGAGTGCGATCCGGTCTAGATGGCTAGTGGCGGATTTCGGTCGCGGTGACGGGGGTGTCGTCGGGGAGGGCTGAGGCCTGGGCACGGCGTTCGGCGCGGAGAGCGGCAGAGCGGCGGGCTTGACGCCAGGTGGTCATGGCAGTGACGCCGTAGTTCCAGACAGCGCTGAAGAGCAGGCCAGTGATGCCGGCGAGGGGCCAGGGCATGCCCTGACGAAACGCTTCGGCGCTGATGAGGACGTTGGCGATGCCGCCGAGTGAGCACGCAATGCAGAAGCTCAACATGCCGAACCAGAAGGCGGAGCCGCGGCGGCGGCGATCGCGATAGGTGAAGGAGTTGTTGAGGACGTAGTTCAGGATCATGACGATGCCCGTGGCGCAGGCCTGCGACTCGATGAAGGTGAAGCGTTCGACCTTGAGGAGGAGGCCGAGAAGCAGCAGATGGATGACGGCTCCGATGGTACCGACGAGGCAGAAGAGGACGAAGCGAACGGAGACGTAGCTGCCGATGAATTTGTCGAGGATGAGCTCGAGGTACTCGAGGCCAACGATGAGGTCGAGCTTGCTTTGGCCGTGCTGGCGAAGGCGGAAGTGGTAGGGGACTTCGCCGACGCGGACCTGGCCGTCGGCGGAGAGGACGACGTCGAGCAGGATCTTGAAGCCGATGGCGGTGAGGCGATGGGCGATGCGCTCGAAGAAAGAGCGGCGAACGATGAAGAAGCCGCTCATGGGATCGGTGAGGTGGGCGTGACGCTCGACTCCGCTGAGACGGCGGCCTAGACGGCTGAGTTTGATGCGCCAGTCAGAGAAGTCGCCCATGCTGCCGCCGCCGATGTTGCGGGAGCCGACGACGAGGTCGAGGTCTTCGGAAGATATCTTGCGGTACATCTCGGGGAGCACGGTCTCGTCATGCTGGAGGTCGGCATCCATTACAGCGATGTACGGTGCGGCGGTGGCGAGCATGCCCTCGATGCAGGCGGAGGAGAGGCCGCGGCGGCCGATGCGATGGAGAACGTGGAGATTGTCCTGGGTGCGGGAGAGGTGCTTGACGACGGCTGCGGTGCCATCGGGTGAGTCATCGTCGACGACGATGACCTCGTAGCGGATATCATGGAGGGTGTTGCGCAACCTCTCCAGCAAGATGCCGATGTTCTCGCGCTCGTTCAGCGTGGGAATCACGATGCAAAGATCATAAGACGGCATTGAGATCCTCTGGCGAGTCACCGAAGAAGGTTAGGAGCGTTGTTCAGACTGCGTCGACAACGTGCATAACGATAGATGCTTGCTGCGCTGTTTCGCGCACGATTAGATTATAAGTTACTGACAACCATCAAAGTCGAGAGATAGATGATTTTAGGATCCGCGGCGAAACAGAAGGCAAGCTCTGCACTCGAACGAATCGAAGAGAAGGTGGAACAGCATGCCGGGGCCGGGATGGTTGTGCTGCTGTGCCTGCTGTTCGTCGCGCTGGTGGGGCTGGCTGCGAGCGACTACCTTTGGTATGACGAGCTGATTATTGTGCGGGTGGCTGCGCTGCCGCACTGGCACGATATCTGGAATTTTTATGCGAGTGGGCTGGATACGATTGGGCTGTTGTATGCGCTGGTGTTGCATGCGCTGAGAATCTTCCCGGTGGATGACGAGATTCGGTCGCGGCTCCCGGCGATCGTGAGTTTCCTGGGGATGTTGTGGTGCGTGTTTGTGTTTGTGCGACGGCGCTATGCGGCTGTGTATGCGTTCGCTGTGGTGCTGTTGCTGACGACGTTTCCGCTGCTGGCCTTTGCGGTATTTGCGAAGAGCTACACGTTGGAGCTGGCGGGGCTGGGATTTGCAATGATCTGCTGGCAAAAGGGGCTGGAGCAAAGCAGCGGATGGGGCGCGTTCGGGGTGTGGTGCGGACTGGCTGTGGCGATCTCTTCGCATACGTTTGCGGTTTTTCTGATGGTGCCGTTTGCGGCGGCGCAATGGCGGGCGGATGCACGGCGGCGGCGGGTTAACTGGGCGATGTGGGCAGCGCTGGTGCTGTTTCCGGCGGCGCTGCTGCCGGTGTTGGCGGGTGATCTGAGGGCGGCGAAACTGTATGGCTCGAACTTCTGGTCGCAGCCGAGTTCAGCGCTGATGAAGCAGACGTATATCGACTATTTCGCAACCAACTGGCGGTTCCTGGTGATCCTGCTGATCGCGGGATTGATTGCGTCGCTGATGCTTGCGGATGGGAAGAGTGCAGAGGAATTGACGGAGAGGAAGAAGGAATTTTCAGGGCCGGAGTGGATGCTGGTGGGGCTGTTGACAGCGCTGCCGGCGTTCGTGCTGCCGGCGTCGTACCTGCTGCATGCGTATCGCGCGGATTATGTGATGGGGTATGCGATCGGGCTGGGGATTCTGCTGGTGGCCTCGTTTGCTGAGCAGTCGCGGCGAACGGGAGCGGCGGGGACGGTGTTGCTGATCCTGTTTGCGGCGGTGACGCTGAAGGTGGATTTGAAGACGATGCCCCAGGGTATTCGCGCGCTGGTGCATCCAAAGAGCGTGCATGCCGCGCTGGCGGCGCGATACAACAGCGAGCAGTGGGTGAAGGTGCTGGAGAGAAGCGATCTGCCGGTGCTGGTGGGCGATCACCTGCTTTATACGCGGTTGGATTGTTATGCTTCACCGGAACTGAAACGGCGGCTGTATTTTCTGACGGATTTTGCGGAGGTCCGTACGTATCCGATGTCGGAGACGTCGCAGAGAAACTTTCTGGTGTTTGGAAAGCTGCTGGGATATCAGACGATGGATGTGGGCGAGTTTTTGCCGGAGCACCGTCATGCGCTGATGGCGGTAGGCGTGATGTTGGGGACGTACTGGCTGCCGCCGTACATGATGCACCAGGCGCAGTTGGGGAACGCGTCGTTGCGACTGTTGGGGCCGGGGTTTGAGGAGCCGGATGTGTATGAGGTGCAGTTCAGCCGGCTGCCGGAGTTTCCTGTGGCGGAGCAGCGGCAGCGATGAAGGAAGAGTGCTGATTGCGAGTCGCGCGTAAATTTCGGCTGCCGGCGTTGTTCTGCGCGTTCGCGGTGCTGGTGTGCGAACTGGTGAGTTGGCCGTATACGACGATGGGCGTATGCGACGACATGTCGTACATCCTGATTGCGCGCAAGGTGGCGGAGACCGGGCACATCTTTTATAACGGGCCAACGACGCCGATGCTGGGGTGGCAGCTTTACCTGGGGGCGTTGTTTATTAAGTTGTTTGGTTACTCGCTGACGACGGTGCGAATGAGCACGCTGCTGGTGTCGATGGTGCTGGCGTTTGTGTTGCAGCGGGTGTTGGTGCGGGCGAATATAAGCGAGCGGAATGCGATGCTGGGTACGCTGGCGCTTGTGCTCTCCCCGTTGTACCTGGTGCTTTCGGTTACGTTCATGTCGGACATCCAGGGATTGTTTGCGATCGTGCTGTGCCTGTATGGATGCTTGCGCGCGCTGCAGGCTGCGACGCCTCGGGCGGCGGTTGGGTGGGTGTGTTTTGCCGTGGCAGCGGATGGAATCTGTGGGACGTCGCGACAGATTGCCTGGCTGGGGATTTTGGTGATGGTGCCGTCGGCGGTGTGGCTGCTGCGGTCGCGGAGGAATGTATTTGTTGGGGCGGCGGCGGTGAATGTGGCGGGGATGCTTTGGGTTTTTGGATGCCTGCAGTGGTTCAAACACCAGCCCTACAACGTGCCGGAGCATGTGTTTTCTGACAGCTTTAATGCGAGCCAAGCGGCGGGCCAATTAGGGCATATCTTTCTGGATGCGCCGTTTCTGCTGCTTCCGATTGTGGCGTTGTTCCTGCCGGGAATACGGAGGAATCGGCGGTGGGTGCTGGTGGTTGGCGCGGTGTTGGCTGCAGGTTGTTTATTCCTAGCGACGTATCCGAGCCATGTGCGTGGCAGCTTTCCACTGGACCCGACGGGTGGTGACTGGGTGGGCGTGCATGGGGTGTACGAGTTCATGATCCTCAAAGGCAATCCGCCTCTGTTTCTGAATAGAGCGGTGCAGGCGTTGGTGACGGTTGTGTCGGTCGGCGGGGTGTTGGGTTTGATCTCGCTGCTGGGCGATGGACGGACTTCGCGGAGGACGGAGAATGCTGCGGGGGTTTCCTGGAAGCAGCTGGGTTTGCTGTTGGGGCCGTTCGTGGTGGTGTATGTGCTGTTGCTGATTCCGCGCGCGGGAGACTTTCATTTGACCGAGCGCTACTTGTTGGCGCTGCTGGTGGTCGCGTTGGTTTGCATGGTGCGGTACTACCAGGATGCGATCCGGCCCGAGCTGCCGTGGGTGTGCGCCGCGCTGGTGGGGGTGATGGCGATCTATGGAGTGGTGAATACGCACAATACGTTTGCGGTCGATCGCGGGCGTGTGGTGCTGGCGAATGAACTGCTGGCGGCGGGCGTTCCTGATACGGCGGTGGACAATGGCTGGGAGTATAACCAGGGGGTTGAGCTCGAGCATGCGGGTTTCATCAACGATTACAGGATGATCAATCCGAAGGGAATGTATAAGGAAGCGCCGCCGCTGCCCGCGGGCACGTGCGACGTGAACGGACATGATCTGACGCCGCACATTGTGCCGCGGTATGGGATCTCGTTTGACCCGGGCGCGTGCTACGGGCAGGCGCCGTTCGCGCCGGTGCATTATTCGCGATGGCTTGGGTCGGAGCCGGGGACGCTCTATGTTGTGTATTACACGAAACCGTGAGGGGATAGCTTAGCGCGCGCTGCTTACGACTGTTTCCTATGCCCGGTAGGAAGCGGTAGAACGCAGGGTAGCCGTGTAGACTCAAAGCCAAGCAGACACGCAGTTTAGAAACCTGGAGCCGGTCTCGGATTCCGGTGATATGAATGCAAGCAAGAGGGGAATGAATGGCTCGTGTAGTTGTAGTTGGGGCAGGAGCGATGGGCCTGGCAGCTGGGTATCGGGCTGCCAAAGACGGGCATTCCGTCGATGTGATTGAGGCGGCGCCGGAGCCGGGCGGGATGGCTGGCCACTTCGATTTTGGAGGGCTGTCGTTGGAGAGGTTTTATCATTTCGCGTGCCTGTCGGATCTGCCGACGTTTGAGCTGATGAACGAGTTGGGCATTGGCGATAAGATGATTTGGCGGAAGACGACGATGGGGTACTTTGACGGGAAGCTGCATGCGTGGGGCGATCCGATTTCACTGTTCAAGTATCCGGGGCTGAATTTATTCGAGAAGATGCGGTATGGGTTGTTCGCGTTTGTGTGTGTACGACGGAATAGCTGGCCGGTGCTGGAGCATGAGTCGGCGAAGGACTGGATTCTGCGGTGGTGTGGGCAGTCGATCTATGATCGTTTCTGGAAGCCGCTGTTCGAGTTTAAGTTTTACGAGTATGCGGATAACATTTCAGCCTCGTGGATATGGACGCGGATTCGACGGATTGGGCGGTCGCGCAAGAGCATGTTGGAGGAGCGGCTGGGTTATATCGACGGCGGCACGCTGACGCTGGTGAATGCGCTGATCGAGGGAATCAAGGCGCACGGTGGACGGGTGCATTTGGGAACGCCGGCGCAGCGGGTGCTGACGGCGGATGGGCGTGTGACGGGAGTGCAGACTCCGCAGCAGACGTTCGCTGCTGATGCGGTGATCTGCACGACGCCGACACCGTTTGTCAGCGCGATGGTGCCAGACCTTCCAGAGGAGTGGAAGCAGAAGTACGATGCGATCCACAACATTGGCGTGATCTGCGTGATCTTCAAGTTGGCGCGCCGAGTGACGCCGCACTTCTGGGTAAATATTTCGGCTCCGGGGATTGAGATTCCGGGAATTATTGAGTTCTCGAATTTACGCGATATGGGCGGCGACGCGATTGTGTATGTGCCGTATTACATGCCGGTGACGCATGAGAAGTTTTCGTGGCCGGATGAGCGGTTGCTGGCGGAGGCGTTTGGGTGTCTGCAGCAGATTAATCCGATGGTCGGCGACGTGGATGTGAAGGACACGAAGGTGGCACGACTGCGTTATGGGCAGCCGATCTGCGAGCCGGGATTTGCGGCGAAGATTCCTCCGGTGAAGACGCCGATTGAGGGGCTGCAGATCGCCGATACCTGCTATTACTACCCGGAGGATCGCGGCATTGCGGAGAGCGTGAGGCTGGGATCGGCGATGGCGCGAGCGGTGGGCGCGCGGGCTATAGTGGAAGACAAACCGATTTTGGAACGCATGACAGATCGCGCATGACGCGCATCTTTTCTGGAGAGTATGACGACTAGAAAAATTGTGATTACCGGGGCTGCGGGCCTGGTCGGGCAGAATCTGCTTCCGCGATTGAAGCGTAAGAACCTGGGCGAGTTAGTCGCCATCGATAAGCATCCGAAGAACACGGCGATTCTGAGGCAGCTGCATCCGGAGTTGCGGGTGATTGAGGCTGACCTTGCCGAGGCTGGGCCGTGGCAGCAGGAGCTTGAGGGCTGCACGCACCTGATGATTGGGCATGCGCAGATCGGCGGCCTGTTTCCAGAAGAGTATGTGCGCAACAACGTTACGGCGACGGAGCGGCTGCTGGAGACCGCGCTGCGGTACAAGGTTCCGTATGCGGTGAATATTTCTTCGTCGGTGGTGAACTCGATGGCGGTGGATGATTACACCGAGACGAAGAAGGCGCAGGAGGCGTTGGGAGCGCAGTCTGGGATCAAGCAGGTGGTGCTGCGGCCGACGCTGATGTTTGGATGGTTCGATCGCAAGCATGTGGGTTGGCTGGGACGGTTCATGCAGCGGGTGCCAGTGTTTCCGGTGCCGGGCGATGGAAAGTTTCTGCGGCAGCCACTGTATGCGGGAGATTTTGCGGACATCATTGCTTCGTCGATCGAGACGGAGATTACGGGCGCGTACAACATTACGGGCATGGAGCGGATTGACTATATCGACCTGATCCGGCTGCTGAAACAGGCGACGGGGGCGAAGGCGCGGATTGTTAAGCTGCCGTATCGTGTGTTCTGGACGCTGCTGAAGGCGAATGCGCTGTGGGACAAGAACCCTCCGTTTACGACCAAGCAACTGGAGGCGTTGGTGACGCCGGATGTGTTTGAGGTGATCGATTGGCCGGGAATATTTCAGGTGCGGTCGACGCCGTTGAAGGAGGCGTTTTATTCGACGTTTCGTGATCCGGTGTACTCGCAGGTGGCGCTGGATTTTTAGCGGCTGCGTGGTGGAATTAAGAGAACGCCCCAATCCTGATGAGGATTGGGGCGTTTTTTGTTGGGAAGGATTGGGTCAGAAGATGATCTTGCCGGCGAACTGAACGTTGAAGGGTTCGCCGGGGCCGATTCCGGGGGCACCGAAGTAGGCGCCAATGGTTGAGCCGATGGAGTTGCCGCCAGCGGCGATCTGCGGTGCGCCCACGGGGGCCAGGTTGATGCGGTTGAAGAGGTTGAACATCTCGGCGCGGAATTGGAAGTTGACGTTACCGGCGATCTTCGTATTCTTGACGACGGAGAAGTCGACGTCGGAGAAGCCGGGGTTGGAGTACTGGTTGCGGCGCTGGTTGCTGATCTGGCCGGGGTTCGGTTCGGAGAAGGCGGCCGGATTGAACCACCGGGCTGCGCCGTCGACGATCTTGTGGGAGACGCCGTTGAAGGCCGAGACACCGGTGACCATGGCGCGGTCAGCGTTGTCGCCATTCCCGAGCTCATCGGCGTTAGCTACGACGCTGAACGGCTGGCCACCGTGCAGGCTGAGAGCGCTGTTGAGTTCCCATCCCGCGGTGAGGCGAGGATAGGTGCTTCCTCCGGGGATCTTGTAGTTCAGCAATGCGGAGAACGTGTTGCGCGTGTCGAAGTCACTGTTGCCATACTCCAGTTTCTGGCGGAAGCTGTCCTGGGGAAGATAGGGGATGAGGCCGGTCTCGTAGTCGAGCGCATGGCTCCAGGTATAGACGACCTGCGAGGTGAGGCCGTGATAGTTGGTGCTGCGCATCGTTGCCTGGAGGCTGTTGTAGTTGGCATTCAGATTGCTGTTGAGCTGGTTGACGTTGCCGATGTTTGGATACTGAAGAAAGTACGGACGAGTGCATTGCTGATACGAGTAGTTGTTGGGATTCGGCGGGAGGCAGGCGGCCGGGAAGTTCGCCGGAAGGTTGTCAGCGGTAAGCAGCTGGCTGCCGATGGCGTAGGGGTTGATGTCGAGGACGCTGGTTAATTTACGTGACAGTGTGCCGAGGTAGCCGAGCTGGGCGATAATCCTGGGTCCGATTTCATGCTGGATATTGACGTTGTAGCTGTAGGTGTAGGACGGACGATAGTTGGGGTTGATGGAGAAGGCGTTGGTGACGCCGGCACCGGCCTGAGTTTGTGCGAGGGTTGGAAAGATTGGCACGCCATTCGAGATGACAACGCCGCCGTCTGGGTTGGTCGGGGTGGCCTGCGCGGTGACGACGGGTTCAGAGCCGGCGAGGTTGTTGCCGATGCCGAGCGCGCCGCCATCGGTGGTGCCGTGAAGGTTGAGGATGGGGAGCATGTAGACGGTGTCGTAGTAGATGCCAGCGCCTGCACGGAGGGTCGTCTTCGGCTCCAGCGCATAGGAGACGCCGATGCGCGGGCTGACAGATCCTTTGAAGGGGTTGTAGAGGATGCTGACGTTGCCGCCCTGGATCGCGAAGCCTCCGGTGAGGGAGGGATCGAAGCTGGTGAGATCCTTGCCGGAGTCGTGGACGCTCTGCGCGTAGTCGTAGCGGATGCCGTAGTTGATGTTCAACTTCGGCGTAACCTGCCATGCGTCCTGCGCGAAGATATTCCAAGTGTTTTCGTAGACGGTGCGTTTCTGATTGCCTTCTGCGATGTAGGCGTTATTGGTGGAGACGCAGCCAGCCATGAAGTCAGCGAGAAGAAGGATGTTGCCGTCTGTTTCAGTGATGGGAGCGTGGCGAACCGTACTAACTGGGGGGGGAGTGCCCGCCGTGGATAGGGCATCGCAGGCAGCGGAACCGCCATTCTGCGACCAGGGTCCCTGCGAGCCGTCGAAGAGGAATACGCCGCGAGCGCCGGTCTGGTAGAAGTCATAGACCTGGGATCTGCGGAACTCACCACCGAAGCGGAACTCATGCTTGCCGATGGTGTAGGCGACTGCATCGTCGAAGTGGCCGGTGATATCTTGACGACCCTCGGGAGGCGTGACACCGACGGGATCGAAACCGCTGGCGCTACTGGTGAGACCGCTACCGGCAGCGGCGCCGCCGATGGTGATCTTGGGTGCGCCAGAAAGGTCGGGAGAGGTAACGCCGGTGTTGAGGCCGAGGGCGACGGGATCGTAGGAGTGATCCGCATCGGAGAAGACCTGATCAAAATAACTGACACCAAAGAAGGCCTGGTTGGCGAGCTTGGGCGAGAAGATGTGGTTGTAGATGACCGCGTAGTTTTCTACGTGGGTAGGGGCGACCTCGAAGTAGGGGTTGAGCTCGCCGCTGGTTGGGGCGGTCTGGTCGCCGTCGGCGAAGTAGCCGCGGATGCTGAGTTGGTTGGATTGGTTGATGTTGTAATCCAGGTGAACGATCGGGTTAAAGCTGTGTCCGTTTTCGGTGCCTGGGTTGAAGTAATTGTTGGGCTGGGCGGGGCCGGTGAGCGCATCGGCAGGCCACAGGTTTGCAAGGAGTGCGGCGGAGACTTGGTTTACGGGGATGCCATAAGAATTGATAAGGACGGTAGCTTCATTCTGGTAGTCGATTGAGGGTTCGGTCTTAGCGGATGCGACGCCGATGACGAAGCCCTGGTGCTCGTACGCGAGAAAGAAGAAGAGCTTGTTTTTCATGATGGGACCGCCGACGCTGCCACCGTAGTCGATGTCACGGGTCTCACTCTTCTTAGAGCCTGAAGGCGCGAAGGGAGTGTTGGCGGCGAAGAACTCGTTGCGGTTGTAGTAGTAGGCGTCGCCATGGAAGACATTGGTTCCGGACTTGATGGAGAGGTTGACGGTGCCGCCGGCGTCGCGGCCGGTCTCGGGCATAGCGCTGGTGATGAAGGAAAACTGCTCGATGGAGTCAAGCGGAACCACGACACCGGCAATACCGTTGACGCCGCCCTGGTTGATGGCGGGAATGTTCCACCAGAGATCGTTGTTGTCGGTACCGTCGATCTGCCAGTTGACCTGGTTCGAACGAACGCCGTCGACCTGTGCGGCGCCGGGGCCGCCGCCGATGGAGTAGCCGGCGAATCCCGGGGTGTACTGGATGAACTGGGTGAAGTCGCGGCCGTTGTTGGGCGCGTCGCTGATGACCTGGCTGGGGATGTCGGTGATGAGGGCGGAGGTGGTGGTGTCGAGCGAGACGCTGGAGGCGACGACTTCTACGGTCTGTGCGGAGGTGGAGACGTCGAGACTCACGGGGAGGGTGTAGGGAACACCGGCGGAGACAGGGATCTTGTCGTATTTGCCGGTGCTGAAGCCGGCTGCGACGATGGTGACGCTATAGGTGCCGACGGGCAGATCCTGAAAGGCGAACCCACCGGCTGAGGAGCTGAAGGTAGTGTGGGTGACGCCTGTATCGACCTCGAGGATGGTGACGGAAGCGTGCGAGAGGATAGCGTCAGTCTTGTCGGTAACGGTTCCATTGAGGCTGCCGCGGAAGTTTTGCGCGGTAGCGGTGACGCCTCCTGCGATGAGAATGGACAACAGAAGCAGAGCAAGAGTCAAAAAGTTCTTCAAGTGAAAATGCTGCACTAAGGCGGCTCCTGAATACACGCGTCCTGTATTGTTCCGGGGAACGATCGGTAGTAGACCTTCACACGCTGCAGGCGTGCGTAGCTCTGAGAGTCGGATCATCTGAAACGGATCAGCGGGTGGGGCTCACGTACGGTGAACAACGTAAACAGGGTAATAGTTGGAATGTAACGTTGGTTTGATCAGTTGGCAAGAGTTTTGGCACGGCACGTGGCGAAAATGACTCTCATTTGAATCGAACGACATTGGTTTGCGACGCAGGTTAATGCGGAAAGTGTGGGTTCAACAGCGGAGATTAGAAGAGGTTGCCCGCGACTTCTTGCGTGACGGACGAAGCGAGATCGGGACTCTCACCATCGTGAGCAGGGACAATGTGATGCCGATCAGGATCGCTGCGTGAGCCAGCGAAACTGATCGGCATGGAGAGCGTTAAACCCGTATGGCGGCTGCGACTACTTTTCTGCAGACAGGATGACGTAGCTGCGCCCGAGATAGAGGCGGTACTGTCCGGGCTTGCCTTCCTCGGCAACAATGTGGAGGGGATCGGGGCGGGTCATTTGTGGGTCACGGACGGTGGCTTCGCGGAGGAGTTCGTTGCCGGCGATATCCATCACAACGATGTGATCGCCGACGAATCCGAAGCCATAGGCGCCGGGGGGAAGACCCTTGCCACCGATTTTGAGATGCACTTCGTTGAGGAGGTAGGCCTGGTAGGTTTGCTGGACCGCGGAGGAGTATCCGGATGTGTCCACCAGCGAGACGAGGACGAGGTCGCCATTGCCGAAGCGAATGCCGGCCGAGTTGCGTCCCTGGACCGTTGCACTCAGGCCCTTGTAGAAGACGGATTTGGGGAGAATGGCGGCGGCCTGCGTGCGATCGAGAACCCCGGGGGTTGCGTCTGTTTTCGCGGAGGAGGTTGGAGAGGCTGCGGTCTGTGCGAAGGCGACTGGAAGGGGAGAGATTCCGACAGCGCAAAGAGTCGAAAGGACGAGAAGGCGGCTGAGCGACTTGGTTTTAATTGTCATGGCGAGCTCCATCATACGGATTGATCTGGTGAGCTCGCAAGGTGGGCGAGGCGATCATCAGTGCAAGGTGAGCGTGCTGGCTGGCTCGGTGAGGATGTCTTCGAGCTGAAGATAGACAGCGTTGGTCCAGCCGAAGCCAACTACGTTGCTTTTGTAGCCGGTTGCGACTTTGACGTTTGCGGAGCCGCTGGCGACGTTGTACTTCTCGCGAATGGTGCCGTCGCGGAGGAAGTTGTCGAGGATGGTAGCGGTGAACTTGCTGGCGATTCGTGCGGCGTCGTCGTGGAAGCCGTTGCGATCGAGGCCTGAGACGGCGAGCCAGGTGATGGGCGCCCAACCGTAGGGCGCGTCCCACTGCACGCCGGAGATCACGTCGCTGGTCTGGAGGCCGCCGTTCTGCTCGAATAGGTCGAGATGACTGCGGACAGCGGTGGCCTGGGCGGAGGTGGCGGCGCCGGCCCATAGCGGGTAGAAGGTGGTGAGGAAGTGATAGCTGGAGCGCTTGCCGGTGACGAAGTTGTAGTCGGTGTAGAGGCCGGCATTCTGGTTCCAGAGGTACTTGTCGATGGCCGCGCGACGGGTTGTGGCGCGGTGGGTCCAAGCGGATGCTTCACTCTTGCGGCCGAGGATGGTGGCGATGTCTGCCATGTCGCGCTCGTACTTGTAGAGCAGGCTATTGAGGCCGACGCCGGCGAAATCGACGGTTGAGCCGGAGAAAGGGCCGAAGCGGAAGCTGGGATCGAAACCGGATTCGCGCATGGCACGGTCGCCGCGGTAGAACGCGGCAGAAAGGCGATGGCCATCGACGACAGCGAGCGCGCAGACGTGGGAGGCGGTGACGTCGCAGCTGGTGTGGGCGAGTTGTTCGGCTTGTGCGGGGGTTGGCTTTGCGGGACCGGTTACGAGGTACTCGGGATGGTCGGTGGGATGAGCGAGAAGCCAGCGGATGACGTCCGGGTAGTAGCTCGAGTCGTCCGCTTGTTCGGGCACGGGGCCTTCGCCGAGGTCGTAATAGCGGGCGAGGCCGGTGGTGCCGGCGCGATGCTCGGGTGAGATCCAGAGAGCGTAGTCGCGCTGTGCGTAGCTGTAGGCGCGGGCTAGCCATTGCTTGTCAGGCTGAGCGCCGGGAGCAGGATGCTCGTATACCTCGCGGATCATGGAGGAGAGAAACGGCGGTTGCGAGCGCGTGAAGTAGTAGGTGCGGTTGGCATTGAGAATGGCGCCGTAGTTGGCGATCTCGAAGAAGAAGTTTTCGACCATGCCCTTGGCGAGTTCGCGGCGACCGTCGTGTTCGAGACCGAGGAGGATGAAGTAACTGTCCCATCCGTACATTTCATTGAAGCGTCCGCCGGGAACGACGTAGCGATTGGGGAGATAGAGAAGGCCTTCGACGGGTAGCTCGGAGGGTGGCACCTCGTTGATGCGATGGATGACGCGCGGTAGATGACGGACATCGATGTTGCAGGACTTGCGCATGGTTTCGACTGCGGGCGGTGTGAGAAGGTCGGCGGGAAGATAAAGGACCGGGACCTGGTGGACCTTGGGATCGACGATGGATTTGCAGTCGTACATTGAGCGCGAGAGTGTGTCCCATCCGTTGTGGATGTAGTCGCGGATCTGGGTCTGGTCGGCTGCGGTCGTGGCCTGCGACAGCGCAGGCAACGAGGCAAGAAGTAAAAGGGCGGAGAGTGCGCGGGTGCGGCTCATGGTGGGCGGTTATCCGTAGAAATGTCAATGGAGTTGGTCCAGCGCGGGCTGCTCCGCCGGACCAGCTGCGAACAAAATTACTGTACGCCTGCTATCCAGCTTGCGTAGGGCGGCAGCGTGATGTTGTTCAGTGTCGAGATCGACGTAAGTGTCGCGTCGCTGGCCGCAAAGGTTTTCACCGTTGTGCCTGTCACCCCTGAGCCCGCGAGGTTGAGGGTGATGGTCTTCGGCGCGGCGGTGAAGTTCATTGCTATGACAACCGCTGGGCCTGAGCCGGTGGAGCGCACGTAGGAGAGAATGTCAGGGTTGCTGGTGTCGAGCATCGTCATGGTGCCGCCGTGGAGCGCAGGAATATCGCGGCGCAGGGCGATGAGTTTCTTGAACCAATTCAGCTGTGAGTTGGGGTCCTTGGACTCGACGGCAACGTTGATGGTCTTGTAGCTCGGTGGAATCGGCAGCCAGGTGTGCGGGTTGGTGCTGAAGCCGGCTTGCGGGCCGGGTGTCCATTGCATGGGGGTGCGCTCTCCATCGCGGCCACGCTCATTTGGCCAGCCGGTGATGCCGATGGGATCGCGTACATCGTCACGCTGCGTGGGCGTGGTGGTGCGCATGCCGATCTCCTGGCCGTAGTACATCAGCGAGGTGGCCCTGGTGGTGAAGAGCATGGTCGCGAGGAGCTTGTTGATCTGGTCGTCATGGATGCCGTCGCCGTAGCGATCGATGGCGCGTACATTGTCGTGATTGTCGAAGACGATGAGCGGCTGCGCGCCATGAATTTGTGTCTCGACTTCCTCGATGCGCTGACGGAAGTCGGCCGCGCTGAGCTTAGCGTGAAGGCCGTGGAAACCGATGAGCATATCCATGGGAAGCTGCAGTTCATTGTGGGCTGTGCCGCCGTACCACTTGTCGAGTTCGGCGGTATTAGGCAGATACGTTTCGCCAATGAGCACGCGGTCGCCGGGATACTTTGCGATCATCGCGCGCATGCGGCGGATGACGTCGTGGACTTCGGGCAAATTGTCGGTGTAGGTGTTGCCAACATTGGGATCACCCTGAGCGTTGATGCCGCCGAGTTCCGGATTATTGCGCAGCTGGAGGTCTTCGAAGAGGCTTGGAATCGCGTCGAGACGGAAGCCTGCGATGCCGCGATCAAGCCAGAACTGCATTGAGCCAAACATCGCTTTCTCGACTGCAGGATTACGCCAGTTGAGGTCGGGCTGCTGCTTGTAGAACTCGTGGTAGTAGAACTGGCGGACCGCGGGGACCCACTCCCAGGCTGAGCCGCCGAAGCCGGATATCCAATTATTGGGCGGGACTACTTTTCCATTGGGGCCGTCGTGCTCGAAGCGCTTTTGATAGGGTGTGACACCGGGGGAATCGGCGGGAATACCGTCGTTCCAGACGTACCATTCGTGTTTGGGATTGGTGCGCGAGCTGGATGCTTCGATGAACCACTGGTGCTTGTCGGAGGTGTGGTTGAGCACCATGTCGAGGAGGACTCGGACGTGGTGTTTCTGGCCCTCGGCGATGAGTCGGTCCATGTCGGCGAGGGTGCCGTACTGCGGGTCGACGGACTCGTAGTTGGAGATGTCGTAACCGAAATCGACTTGCGGCGAGGGATACATGGGAGCGATCCAGACGGCGTCGACGCCGAGCTTCTGGAGGTAGTCGAGGCGCGAGGTGATGCCGTTGAGGTCGCCGATGCCGTCGCCGGTGGAGTCCTGATAGGAGCGAGGGTAGATCTCATAGACGACGGCGTGCTTCCACCAGGGATCGGTAGAGGAGGAGACGGATTTTTCTTTGAGTTGCGCGGCGGAGTGTTGGAGTGGGAGGGTTGCGCACGCAAGGGCGAGGGCTGCGGCTGCGAGGAACGGAAAGCGATGCGAGGCGCGAGAGATGGTTGCGGAAAACGGGTTCATCGAATTGCCTCCAGCGAGACGGGCGAGACGATAGTGATCCGCCGCAGGGTTGAGTTTATCCTCTGGCCGGGGCGATGTTGAAGAGGCGGGATTTTAGTTGGGGTCGGAGTCGGTCGAAGTAGGAGGGGGTGGCGCGGGGTGAGGCGCTGCGGGGACTCGGACGAACTTGCGTTTGGCTCGGAGATACGCGACGAGGTCTTCGATTTCTGGGTCGGTGAGTGAGCTTGCGAAGGCGGGCATCGACATGCCTCCGTCATGAATCTGGTGCGCGATCTGTCCTTTGTTCATGCGCTTGCGCACGAGTTGGAGGTCAGGACCTCGACCGCCGCCTACGCCTGCTGGGCCGTGGCAATGGGCGCAGCCGTGTTGCGCGAACAGTTCTGCTCCGCGTTGTTTTGCGTTTGAGTCTGCAGCTACCGAAGGCAGCGGCTGCAGAATGGTTAGTCCGACGATGGCGCAGCCCACCGCTGCGCAAATGATTGCTGATTGTAGAAACGCTCGCATGAAACTCCTATTTCAGGGTAGGAGAGTTAGGCGAGCTTTGTCCAGATTGAGGGGCTGCGGCCGTCACAGGAACTGGCTGAGTCTCATCTGCGCCGCGCTGGTCGAGGTCGTGGACGTGCCATGGGACGCTTTCCTGGGCGACTTCACGATGCTTGCGGAGGTACTCGAGGGCGTAGGTGCTCGCGGTGGGGTCGTCCTTCTGATCGGCGAAGTACGCTGATTCGACTGCTGCCTTATCCTTCAGGCCAAGGCGGCGGTAGATGATGGAGAGGTTGTAGTGGGCGGCCAGATCGTCGGGATCGATGGACTGCACGTACTCGTATTCCGTACGCGCGAGGTCGTACTTGTGTTGCTGGTACAGCGTGAAGCCGAGCTCGCGATGGGCGTCGCGGGATTGCGGGAACGCTGCGATGACCTTCTGGAGATTGGCGATCGCGTCGTCGACTTTACCCTCGTTGCGCTGCACGAGTGCGAGGTAATAGAGGGCGCGCGCGTTGTCCTTGGCTAGTGACAACGACTTTTGGAGGTAGGGAAGCGCGTCGTTGTACTTCTCCCACGCGATCAAGGTAATGGCGATGTTGGTGGGGGCGTCGGCGTAGTCGGGACGGAGTTTTGCGACGTGCGCGAAGGCATCGACGCTGGCGGCATACTGCTGCGCATCGAGCAGGGCGATTCCGGAGTTATTCCATCGCATCCACTCGGGATTTTCGTTGAGCAGCGGCTTGGTGGCGTCGTTCTGGCCAACGTTGAGGGTGCGCGAGGTGCTGACCATGTCGACGATGGGCTGCTGGTAGTGCTGACCCTGAGGCATGCTCATGCCAAAGTCCATGAAGGTCTGGTCGAAGCGCCGGTAGCGGACGGTTGCGGTTACGGTGACCGGGCTATCGGTGTGAGGCATGGTGAATTCGTAGCGGATCAGTTGCGAACGTCCGGACTGGATGGTGTTGTTGAACGCAACAACGCGGTTGTCCCAGACCTGATGCAGGTCGTTGATGCCGCCGCTCTTGTTGATGAGGCGGTTGGTGAAGCTGTGGGCCGCTGGATCGAGTTTGCCGTTGGGCTGGATGAAGCCGCTTTGCGCGAGGGTCTTTCCCTGTGCGTTTTTGACGGTGAAAGCAACCCAGGACTCATACATGTCGCGTTGCTCGGGGACGTGCGAATGAGCGATGCCCTTGTTCTGGATGACGACGGAGACGGTGACACGCTGACCGGCGTTGAGGGTGAAGGGATCTTTGCCGAGTGGAGCGATCAGGCTTGCCTGTGTGCCTTCGGGCGCGCTCGGTTCTACTGCGAAGATGTCGACGTTGAAGACGTTATTTTGCAGGAACGCGGTGACGCGCTTCATCTGCTCTTCGAAGTGATAGTACTGCGGGACAACCGTGTTGGCGCCGAGCCAGCGATGCGAGGCGAGCTTGCCATCCTTGGCGCCAGGGTCGGGCAGGGAGACTAGAGCTTCGCGTTGCATGTGACAGGTCTGGCAGGTGGAGACGACATCCTTTTTGTAGAAGGGAAGAGGGGACTGTTTGGCGAAAGACGAGACCTGGTATTCCTCGTAGAGTGAGATCGCGCGCTGCCACTTGTAGTCGTTAAGCGTTCTGGGTAGAGCCGCTTTGTGGCAGGAGGAGCAAAACTCCGGCGTCTTGTAGAAGGGCTTCATGACGGCCGCGGAGTGACGATCGAGGTGGGCGAGGATTTCCTGATCGGACACGGGGCCGTGAATGGGCTTACCGCTTTCGTCGACCATGACGGCGGGTTCGCCGAGGACGTAGCTGCCCGTGCCACGTGTGGTGACCGACTGGATGGAGTGGCAGACCATGCAGGTTACGCCGTCTTGATCGTAGGGGCGTTTGCGTGGGGCGCCTTCGGTGATTGCGCCGGCTACGACGGCGATGGGATCGTGGCAGCCCTCGCAATGACGCGAGAAGCTGATGCCCTTTTCAGCGTTGAGTAGGTTAACGTTGCGGAGATACCAGGGTGCGCGATTGGAGTTTGAGTGGGCGGACTGACGCCACTCGGCGTGCGCCTCCTGGTGGCAGTGGCCGCAATATTGAGCGGTGGCGAAGCTCTTAGGGTCGATGAACTTGCCGGTGTCGGAGGTCATGTTTGATGGCAGAAATGGGTGGTCGACACCGTAGCGGTAGGTGTAGTCCTTGGCGATCTTTTGGTTATAGGCCAGGCGGGATTCGGGTGTGTCCTGCGTCTGCGCCACTGCCGCTAATGAAAGCGCAATCGAGAATGCAGCCGCAGAGGTGAGGAGTCGCGCGGACGGTGTGAGTGAGATGAGGCGACGTTGCATTTCGAATCCTCGAAAACTGAAATATCAGGGTGAAGGTGTACATGAACAACGTGTCTAAGGTTTTGTGGGTGTGAAGGGTTTTCCCTGGCCTTCGGTGAGGGTGACAATGCGATCGATGTCGGGGACGGCAAACTGTTCGACTGCGCCGCTTGGCCAGTGGACTTCGAGCGAGTCGTCTTTGGTGGCGGAGCCGAGGCCGAAGTGGGGGCGCATGTCGGAGGTGGATGCATAGCTGCCGCCGGAGAAGATGTCGGCCCGCTGGCGGGTGCCGTTGGCGTTGAGATAGAGAGTCGCACCGATTGCATCCCTCGGACTCTTGGGTCCGCCGACTAACTTGAATGCGACCCAGTGGTTGGTGTTTGGATCCACATTCTTGAGTAGCGCGGGGACGGAATCCATGTTGTTGATGGCGGCATCCAAGCGGCCGTCGTTGAATAGATCGCCCACGGCGAGGCCGCGAGAGGCCATGACTTCTGCCAGGCCGGTGCCCTCTACGGCGGGGACGGGTTCGAGATGTTTGCCTGCGTCGTTATGGAAGAGGAGCGGCCGTTCGGCCCAACTCGTTCCCCAGTTGTTGGTATCGGCGTTCTTGTAAACGTGGCCGTTGACTTCGAGCAGATCTTTCCAGCCGTCGTTGTCGTAGTCGAGGAAGGCGGTGCCCCAGCCGAGGAAGGGAATGGTCATGTCGGCGATGTGGGCGTCATCGCTGATGTCGGTGAAGTTGGCGTCGCCATCGTTGCGGTAGAGGACTTTATAGTCGTCGGAGAAGGTGGTGTTGAAGATGTCAATTTCGCCGTTGTTGCGATAGTCACCGACGGCGATGCCCATCGAGGCGGTCTCGCGGCCTTCACGGTTAAGCGCGTAGCCGGAGGGATAGCTTTGGTCCTCAAAGGTGCCGTCACCCTTGTTGATGTAGAGGTAGTTCGGGGTGGAGTCGTTCGCAACCAGGAGGTCGACTTTGCCGTCATTGTTCACGTCGATGAAGACGGAGGAGAGCCCGTAGTAGCCGGGCTTGTCGGCGACGCCGGCCTTCTCGCTGACGTCGGTAAAGGTGCCGTCGCCGTTGTTGTGGAAGAGGTGATCGCTTTCGCCAGGGAGGCCGCGCGGTCCGCAGTAGGTGCGCACGCCGCGGTAGCTGCAGAAAGTGAGGGGCAAATTGTCGGTGTCGGTCATCTGCGACTTGATGTCGTAGTGAACATACCCGGGGACGAAGAGATCGAGCTTGCCATCGCCGTCGTAATCGCCCCAGGTGGCGCCGGTTGACCAGTTGCCAAGCGCGACGCCGGCCTTCTCGGCTACGTCGGTGAAGGTGCCGTCATGATTGTTGTGGTAGAGCCGATTTTTACCGAAGTTTGAGACGTAGATGTCAGGCCAGCCGTCGTTGTCGTAGTCGGCGACCGTTGCGCCGAAGCCCCAGCGGTCGTTCGCTACGCCGGCTTTGGCGGTGACGTCGGTGAAGGTGCCATCGTGATTGTTATGGAAGAGCGCGGCGTGCGGCGGAAGGGCTTTACCGTCGAATGCGGCCTGTGTGCTTCCGTTGACGAGGTAG
Source organism: Granulicella sp. L46 (assembly GCF_009765785.1). Classification (GTDB taxonomy): domain Bacteria; phylum Acidobacteriota; class Terriglobia; order Terriglobales; family Acidobacteriaceae; genus Granulicella. The sequence continues at coordinate 1,055,893 of NZ_LMUT01000012.1, read as the reverse complement.
ATATCGAGCCAGCCATCATTATCGTAATCCAGCAACGCGACGCCGGAGCCGATGCTCTCGAGGATGTATTTCTTGTCGGGCGTACCCATTACGTGGTGCCACTTGGTCAGGCCAGACTCTTCTGCGATGTCCTGGAAGACGATGGGGCCGGTCTTGACGGTGCCGCCTTGAGTGATGGGGAGATGATGCGCGTCGGTGACGGGCGGATAGACGCCCGCGGTGCTGGAGCCGCCATGGGCTGGGGGCTGTGCGCCTTCCTGCGCTTTGTCCTTCTGGGATTCGAGGGGCGTCGTTGTCTGGCTGCGCAGAGGTGTGGAGCAGAGAAGGAAAGCGGCGGAGAGGATAAGAGCAGGGTGCGTGACGCGCTTTGCAGCGGCAAGAGTCAATGACATGATGAAGCGGTTAAGTCCTTTCCGTGTTGCGCGCTGGCCCTGATTTCCGGATAGCGAGCCGCCGCTATCTTACGTGAATCAGGGGAATTATCAGCGTTCCCCAAAATAGCGTGAAAAATCAGGTTCGGGATCAACCATTCGATGGAGGAGTGGGTCTGAAGAAGGATTTTTCTGCCGGCGGCGATCTAAGGTGTCTCCCAATCTGCGATACCGGCCAGGGTAGCTGACCGCTTCGGAGCGAAGGAAGGCCTTCAAAATGTGATGCATATGGACAAACGTGGGAGCGGAGCCGCATGCTGGAGGGAGGATGCAACTATTCAAGTTCTCTCTGCGTGCATGGCCGTTTCGGACGCTGTCCTGCGTTCTGGTGCTGGCTTGCTTGCTATCGCAGGCTAGAGGACAGAATCTTAAGTATCTGAGCCAGCAGGCCTGGTCGACCGAAGAGGGACTTCCGCAGAGTAGCGTGCACAGCATCGTGCAGACGGCCGATGGCTATCTTTGGATGGCGACTGAGGGTGGGCTGGTGCGCTTCGACGGAGTTACGTTCCAGACATTCGATCGGGGTAACCAGCCTGCGTTCACGAGCGATGATGTTTGTTGCCTGGCGGCGGATGGCCATGCGCTTTGGATTGGCACCGCGGATGGAGTGCTTCGGCTTCAGCAGGGACAGTTTCATCGCTACGGCACCGTTGAGGGGCTTGCGTCTGCTGCGGTGGAATCGATCCACGTGACGAGCGAGGGCGCGCTGTTTGTTGAGACTGCAGATGGATGGTCGCAATGGAGCCAGACGAATTTCAAGCGGCTGCAGAAGACGCCGGCTGAAGGGAAGGCAGATGGATCTGGATTGATCGCGGTGCCGGGCAGTTCGTCCTGGAGATTTTCTTCTGCCGTGGTCTCCGGCGGAGGTCGCGAATGGCACGTTGGGAAAGAGTTGCCGACGGGACGCGTCCAGACGGTGCTGGTAGATCGAGAAGGATTGGCGTGGGTGGGAATGAATGGTGGGCTATTCGTTCTCGGTGCGGAAAAGTCGGCGGCGACACCGGTGACGCTGCTGAACGGTAACTCGGTGCTCTCGCTGTTTGAGGACGCGGAAGGGAATCACTGGGTTGGGACGGAGACGTCTGGCTTACATGTACTGCGACGGCTGGCATTTCGAAGCGAGGCCGCGCTGGCGGACCAGGCGGTGACGAGTGTCGCACAGACAAAGGACGGATCTATCTGGGTGGGAACGCGGGATGCGGGCCTTCGTCACGTGCGCGCGGATGGAACGGAGGAGCAGATCCCTGAAAACAAGCTGACCAGTGGCGTGATTTTATGTCTTGCGCCTGAATGGACTGGGGGCCTTTGGGTTGGGACGCCCGATGGCTTGAATTTCATTGGGCCGGACAATTCGGTGCGACGAATTACCTCAGCCGATGGCCTTCCGGACGATTACATACGCGCCCTGGTTGGGGACAGCGACGGATCGGTGTGGGTGGGGACGCGCCAGGGATTAGCTCATGTAGAGAGGTTCGGAGAACATCTCAGCATCCGAACGCTGACAACAAAAGATGGATTGGGGGGAAACCTGATCGGCGCCCTGATGTTCAGGTCGGGTGAACTCTGGACAGCCACATCGGGAGGTCTGTCGGTTGTTCACAACGACGCGACGATAAAGAACTTTACGGCCAAGGATGGACTGGGCGCGACGATCGCTACCGCCATGGCTGAGGATCCTGCGGGGCACCTGTGGGTCGCGGGCAATGATGGCAGCTTGAGTTATATGAGCGGCGAGAGGTTTCTTCCTGTGGGCAGGTTCACCGAGCAGGCACGCGACGGCAACATTGAAGGAATCACAATTGATCGGTTGGGATTCTTCTGGTTTCGAATGGATCGTGGCATACGTCGCATCGCCGTGAACGCGCTGACGGGGTGTGTTGGCAAGGATCGCTGCACCTTACAGGACGGAGCGATGGTCCAGTACGGGCTAGCCGATGGCCTGCCGAATGACGAGGTGGTTGCGGGGGAGCCTTCGGCAGGCTGGCTGATGAGTCATGGAGAGATATGGTTTCCGACGCGAGGTGGCGTGGCGATTGTGGATTCAGAGCATCTCCCTGCAAACACAGTTGCGCCGCCTATCGTCCTGCAACGGTTTTTGGTGGACGATCTCTCCGAGCCGATTGAGGCGGGATCGATCGATATTCCGTTCGGACATGCGCGGTTCACGATGGAATATGCGGGGCTTAGTTTTACGGCGCCATCGGAGGTGCGCTATCGCTTTCGGCTCGATGGTTTCGATAAGAATTGGGCCGATGCCGGCAATCGCCGCTCCGCCACTTATACCAATCTCACCCCCGGCCGTTACGTGTTTCACGTCCAGGCTAGGAGTAAGGATGGGGCATGGAACGATGCAGGCGCTCAACTGCGGTTCCGCATTGTGCCGCCGATTTATCGCAGGTGGTGGTTTCTCCTGCTGAGCCTGCTGGTGATTCTGGCACTAATTGCGGGGATGTATCTACTGCGACTTCGACGGCTGGAGCGAGAGTTCGATGCCGTGTTGGCCGAGCGCAATCGTATGGCGAGAGAGATTCACGATACGCTGACACAGGATTTTGTGGGAGCGTCACTGCAGCTTGATCTGATTGCGCAGCACTTAAATCGCGGCAAGTTTGAGCTTGCGCTCGAGCAGGTGAAGCGTACCCGTCAGCTGGTGACGGAGGGTCTGGAGGAGGCGCGGCGAAGTATCTGGGAGCTGCGCGTGAACAACTCGCAGGATAGTTTGCCAACGAGGCTCGGCAAGGTTGTCCAGCGCGATACGTTCAGTGCGATCCATCCGCGCTTGCATGTCGGCGGAGCCTATCGAGTGGTCGATCCAAAGGTGGAGAGGGAGCTCCTCCGTATTGCGCAGGAGGCGCTTTCGAACGTGCTGCATCACGCGCGCTCGGCGGAGACATCCGTTGAGCTGCATTACTCGAGTGATATGCTGATGCTCACGATTGAAGATAAGGGTGTGGGGTTCACAGTGAACGAAACATCCGGTAAGACAGGGCATTATGGACTGTTGGGCATGAAGGAGCGGGCTGCCACGATCGATGGCACGCTTGAGGTCACAAGCGATCCTGGACGGGGAACCAAGGTGACGTTGCGAGTGCCGATAGCCCAAAGCGCGAGGTAGAGATGGCAGACAGAATTCGCATCATGCTGGTGGAAGATCACCAGGTTGTTCGGCAGGGACTGGTTGCGCTGCTTTCGACGATGGATGATCTTGAGATCGTTGGATCCGTCGGCGATGGGCTGGAGGCGATCGAAACGTTTCGCAAGGTCGAGCCGAACGTTACGTTGATCGATCTGCAGCTGCCGAAGCTGGGTGGGGCCGATACCATTCGCCAGATCAGGACTGAGTTTCCGCAGGCGCGATTCATCGTGCTCACGACATTTGATGGCGATGAGGATATCTATCGGGCACTACAGGCCGGGGCGCGGGCTTATCTGCTCAAGGGCATGCCGCTTGAGGAATTGGTGACGACGATTCATGCGGTACATAACGGCAAGTTGCATATTCCGTCCTCGGTTGCCGAGAAGCTGGCCGAGCGCCTGAGTGGACAGGAGTTGACGCCTAGAGAGCTCAGCGTCCTGGAACGAATCGTTGCGGGACGAGCGAACAAGGAGATCTCCGCCGACCTTTCGATCTCGGAGGCAACAGTGAAGACTCACATCAACAGCCTGCTCGGCAAGCTGGGCGTCGCGGACCGAACCCATGCTGCTACGGTAGCGATTCAACGTGGGTTGGTGAGCCACCGATGAAGCTAACTCGCAGGGATATACTCCTGGCGGCGATCCTCTGCACGGTATCAGCGTCGATGGTTGCACAGGGAAGTGGAGCTGGCTCGAAGCGAGACTGGCGAGCAGCGACGCCCGCGGAGCTCGAAGCTGTTTTGCCCGCGCGAGCTCCGGTGGAGAAAGAGCATATCGAGACGGAGATGCGTTCGGCGAGTGGTGTCATCGATTCCCGCAGCCGGGTGATAGCGGCTGTCGTGTTGATTACCGCTGGCTATGCGGCGAATGGCAAGTACTACTACTATCTTCTCGCGCAAACTCCGATACGGATTGGCAGCAACATCGATCTTGCGCCGGGATCGTATGCGATTGGATGGACACGATCTAGCGATGGCCTGCTGGTGCACATCTATGAGGCGGAGACGGGCGTTGAACGCGGAACAATTACGGCGCATCCGCTCGGTCAGCCGTTGCCGATTGTGTCGATTAAGATCTGGCCGCCTTCGGAGCGGAGCGTGATTCAGATCGGCCGTTTCGTTCTTCCGTATTCGCTGGGTGATTGAGCTTCAGGGAGCGAATGTTTTTGCTTCGATCAGCCGCAGCCTGGCTGGAGCTGGCGGGTTCTTGAAGACGATGCGGAGTTGCTGGGTGCGGAGCGAGGGAAAGCTAATCCGATTTTCTCCATTCGCGATGGGAGTCTGTGGAGCACGTGTCCGTTTCGGAATTTCCTTCCAGCCATCGTCGTCCTTGTATTGCAATTGGAAGGAAGAGGGCGGCTCGAAACGTTCGCCATCCGCGAAGAAATACAGCTCGATGGAGCCGATAGTTTGCGGCGTCCTGAGATCGATTTGATACCAGCTCGTTGCGGCTGAGTCGGCGGCGGAAGGCGACCATCCGTTTGCAATCTCCGGGAAGAACCACAGCCGGCCATCGATCGCCTGCTCTGCCGGGGCGGCTGGATCCACGGAGGATGCGCTGGTGATCGGGCCGCCCGGGAAGCCAGGATTCACGGCGAGATCGATCCTGTGTAGAGGTGTCTGCGTAGCTGCTGTAGTGATGGCGCGTGAGAGTCTTGGCAGGGTCACCCGTGTGAGCGCAAGCGGGCCAGGTCCGGAGACGCGCCGATGGTCGGCGAAGATCGAGAGGCCGGCGCCGAGGTGATAGCGACTGCCGTCTTCGTCGTAGAAGACGCTGATGTCGTGGTGGTGATAAGCGAGGTCTTGCAGCGCGAAATAGCGGATGCGCTGATTCGTTCCGGGTTGTACCGGAACCAGCGGATCAAGTTCGAGGACATTGTCGGCGCGCGGTCGAATGCCGATTAAGCCGCTGAGAATCAGATCGATATAGGTCGAGTGAAAGTAATGGTGTGATCGAGGCAATCCCACGATCGGCGCGCCGGTGTCCGGGTTGTAATCCTCTTCGATGTCAGGCTTTCCCGGAGCTAGAAAGTGCTGGTTCGTGTACTGGCGCAGCAGGCGAAGATAGTCCGCTTTGCTGATGGCGGAGGAGGGATAGTCGTCCAGAAGATTGGCGAGACCGGTGAGCGCTTGGGAGGTCTGAAAGGGCCATGACGGTCCATTCCACTGGCACTCTGGCTGGCCTGTTGCCTGATCGTATCGATATTGGGTGAGGTAGCGCGGATACGAAGGCTCGGCGGTGCGGAGGCCGTGAGCGCCGGCGAGTTGGTCAGGTGATAGGAGGTGCGACCAGGCCTCCGCATAGGTTTTTGACGAGACTGAATCGTCGTCTGGAGGCAGCTCGAAGGCCCATGGAACGTAGCCGACCAGCTCGCGTCCGCGAATGAAATCGCCGGCGGTTACATAGGGCGTTGACCGCTGATAGCGATCGGTGAAGTGCTGGAGCTCGGGGTTCCACAGCTGCACGAGCATCGCGGAACGGAGGCGTTCTGCGCGCTCGCGGTAGTCGCTGGCAACGTCCGGCACGTGGGCTTCGGTGGCGATTCGAGCAATCGCCATCGCGTTCGCATATTGATAGCTGTTGATCGATGAACGATAGGCGAAGCCGCCGGTAAAGCCGTTGTGATTTTGGTCCTTGCCTGGGTGGTCAGTGAAGCCGGCGCCCGACGCATCGATAGAGGAGATGGTGTACTCGGTTGCATCGGGGAGCGGCTCAATCCAGTAGAGGTTGCGGGCGCGATCGAAGTGATCGTCCCAAGCGTTGTAGATGTATTGCATGGTGTCGAGATGCCGCAGCGCGGGGCCTGAGTCGCCGGTTACGAGGGTGGTCGCATAGGTTGCGGCAGCGATGGACTCTGAAAAGTGCCGGTCGTTGGCTGCGCCTGTGTAGAGATGATCGATGAGATCGTCAACGACCGTAGGGTCTCGCATCCAGCGAGCTTCCATGAGGTGAAAGGAAGCCGAGTCGTTCAAATCCGTATAGGGCTGGCGGGCCCACGGAACGTTGTCGAGGAATTCGAGGATGGTTGTGCCCTGTGGGCCGATCTCGCGGATGTGCGAGCGCAGCAGCTTCCAGCGGTAGAAGTAGATCTGTTGAATCTCAGGGTCGTCGATCTCGAGGAATGGAATGTTGTTAAGGAACCACGGCGCGTCGGCTCCGAAATATTTCTGCGCCATCGCCTCGCGCGGGATGGTGGGTTCCTTGATTGCGGACTTCTGCGCAGCCAGGGTGAGGGGAAAGGCGGTAATTAGAAATGCCGCGCCAAAGCTTGCCAGTCTTGGAAGTATGCGCGCTCCACCCATGAGCGCCGCCTTCGGGTCTGAGTGGATGATCATGGCTTTGAAGCCTGCGTCGCGGGTTCGTTGACGGTGAGGATCTGGTCTGCGTGAATATTGTTAAGCGTCTGCAGGATCCCGCTTGGCCAACGGATCTGTATGGATTGCGCGACGGATGCTGCGCCCAAACCGAAGTGTGCGCGCTTGTCGCCGGCTGAAAGGTAACTGCCACCCGTGGTGACGGTGACCCACTGAGAGCCGGCTGCCGTGGTCAGTTTGATGACGGCTCCGATGCCGTCGCGATTGCTTTTGTGGCCGATGAGCAAGAGCGTAAGCCAGTGATTGTCGGTCTTCGTCTCGTTACGCAAAACGTATGCCGGGCCGCCGTTGGTGGTGAAGACTGCATCGACGCGGCCATCATTGTCGATGTCTCCGACCGCCAGGCCTCGCCCTACCCACCGCTCTTTGAAGACGTCTCCGGATTGCGAAGAAACGTCGACGAAGCCCTTGCCGGTGTTGTATGCAAGGAGCGGTGGCTCCTTGTAGTGGAGCTGCGGATAGTTCAGCTCAACGGTGTCGAGGTCATGGCCTTGTGCGATGAGCAGATCCTTGCGGCCATCATTGTCGTAGTCGAGAAAACGAATTCCCCAGCCTGAGTGCAGCAGCGTCATGCCACCGATGCCGGTGACGTAGCTGTCGTAGGAGAAGCTACCGTCGCCATTGTTGCGATAGAGAGCGTACTTCTGATTGGCGAGATTGGTGATGATGAGGTCGGGCAGGCCGTCGTTGTCAAAGTCTTGCAGATCGATGCCCATGCCGGCATAGGTGCGACCATCGCCGTCCACTGCGATCTCCGCGGGCATGCCGAGTTCTTCGAAGGTGCCGTCACCCTTGCCGTGGTAGAGATACTCGACCATGGAATCGTTGGCAACGGCAACGTCGACCTTGCCATCTCCATCGAAGTCGCCGATCGAAACACCTAGACCCTTTCCAGGTCGATCGAGGCCGATCTTTGCGGCGACTTCGGTGAAATGCCCGTGACCGTCGTTGTGATACACCAGCGGGTTGATGGGCTCGAACGTGTCCGGATGACAGTAGGAGCGGCGACCCTCAGTGTGCTCGCCGCACCAGATATCGTCGAAGTCCCACTTCACGTAACGCAGCACGACGAGGTCGAGCAGGCCATCGTTATCCAGGTCGACCCAGGTTGCTGAGGTTGACCAACCACTGCCACCGGTGCCCGAATCCTGAGTGACATCGGTGAAGGTGCCGTTGCCGTTGTTGTGATACAGGTGGTTACCGCCGAGGCCGGTCACATACAGATCGTCGTATCCATCATTGTCGTAATCGCCGACGGCTACGCCCATGTCGTAGTTGATTCCCTTGAGGCCTGACTTCTCGGTCACGTCCTCGAAGGTTCCGTCCGGCTTTTGATGGTAGAGGCGGTTCCAATACTTCGGCCCGGTCTTCTGCGGAATGGTTCCCTTGGGTGTTGGATCGCTGAGCGGCGCTCCGTTGGCGAAGAAAATGTCGAGTCGGCCGTCGTTATCGTAGTCGAAGAGAGCGACACCGGATCCCATCGTTTCGATCAGATATTTTTTGTCGGTGTGCGAAGCCTGTGCCAGGAAGTCGATATGACTCTGCTGCGTGATGTCGATGAAGTTGCCGGGAACGACCTTCGGCGCTTTTGTCGCGGCGGCCGTTGGAGCCTCAGAGCCGTTCGCCGCAACCTGCGCGCACGCGCGGATAGCAAACGCAATGCTCAGCAGACACAGGCAGGGAGCGAAGAGCAGGGTCGTGCACGGCTTGGGCAATGGGAGCTTCACTTCGAGAAGGGCACTCCTTTTCCTTCGACGAGGTTTACGATCTGGTCGAGGTGGGAGACCGAGAAACGTTCGCGCGCGCCGCTGGGCCAGTGGACTTCGACTGCATCGATCACGGTCGCGTCGCCAAGACCGAAGTGCACACGCGGATCATTTGTGGATTCGTAGCTCCCGCCTGAGACAACATCTCCGCGCTGTTTGATCTTATTCGCGGTCAGATAGACCGTCGCTCCTACGGCGTCGCGAGGGCTCTTCGGACCGCCGGTCAGTTTGAACTCGATCCAATGATTCTTGTCGGGAGAGACGTTGCGGAGCAGCGCCGGAACGCCGTCGAGGGCGTTGATTACCACGTCCAGCTTGCCGTCATTGAAGAGGTCTCCGACGGCCAAGCCGCGACCCACATAGGTCTTCGCTAGAGCGGTGCCTTCTACTGCAGGCATGAGGTCGAACTTGGTTCCGTTGACATTGCGAAATAGCAGCGGTCGTTGCGCCCAACTCGTACCCCACGGCATTTGGTCGACGGCCGGATAAACATGCCCATTGGCTACGATGATGTCTTTCCATCCGTCATTGTCGTAATCAAAGAAGGCCGCGCCCCAGCCGAGGAAGGGAATCGTAGGTTCGGCAATTCCTATCTGGTAACTGATGTCAGTGAAGTTTGCACCACCATCGTTGCGGTACAGCGGGTTGTAATCATCGGAGAAGACGGTGTTGTAGACGTCGATGAGGCCGTTGTTGCGATAGTCGCCGGTGGCCAATCCCATGGACGCGGTCTCACGACCATTTTCATTCAAGGCATACCCAGAAGCGTAGCTGTCATCGTCGAAGGTTCCGTCGCCCTTATTGATGTAGAGATAGTTCGGCGTCGAGTCGTTGGTCACCAGGAGGTCCGGTTTGCCGTCGTTATTCACATCGATGAAAACTGACGACATGCCGTAGTAGCCATTCTTGTCAGAGACGCCCGCCTTCTCGCTGACATCGGTAAACGTTCCATCGCCGTTATTGTGGAACAGGTGATCGGGCTCTCCCTTTAATCCCCGCGGTCCACACATTACGTTGACGCCGCGGAATTGGCATTGGCTGAAATTCACTGCTTTGGTACCGGGGGCCGGTGGGTTGGCCAGGTCATAGTGCAGGTAGCCGGGCACAAAAAGGTCCAGACGGCCGTCGCCGTCGTAGTCGCCCCAGGTTGCGCCACTCGACCAGTTGCCGAGGGTAACGCCGGCCTTGTCGGCAACGTCGGTGAAGGTGCCGTCGTGGTTGTTGTGATAGAGGCGGTTCTTACCGAAGTTGGAGACGTAGATGTCTGGCCATCCATCATTATCGAAGTCCGCGATGGCGACGCCCGTCCCCCAGCGGTCGTTGGTGACACCGGCCTTTTCAGCAACATTGGTGAAGGTGCCGTCGTGATTGTTGTGGAAGAGAGCCGCTTTGGGTGCAGTTGACTTGCCCGACAGCGCGTCATAAGTCGATCCATTGACCAGGTAGATGTCCAGCCATCCGTCGTTGTCGTAATCGAAAAGACCGATGCCCGATCCATTCGTTTCAATGATGAATTGCTTTTCCGGAGTACCCATCACGTGTTTCCAGGTCGTAAGGCCCGCCTGGCGCGCGATGTCCTTAAAGAGGACGGGGCCGGTCTTGGTGAAACCGCCAGCGGTGATAGGCCGATGTTCCGCGTCGAAGACCGCCGCGTGAGCTCCGCCTGTATTGGATCCACCCATCGCTGATACCGGGGGAAGCTGGTTGGAGGGTTTGGACTGTGCATCTGGGGTTTGCGCCGCTGGTGCCGAGGTCTGCGCCAGGCTATTGTTCGCAGCAAACAGGAGAAGGGGAAGAAGCAGGACAATGCACGGCCGGAGGGTTTGAAGCGGGGCACGCTTCGTCAGAATCGAGATCAAACGTTTCCAGAAGGAGAAAAAAAACACAGCGGATCTCATCCATCCCTATTCTTGCGTTTCCAAAGATATTCGCTTAAGTAAACAATTTCTACCAGATTCCCTATCGCAGCGCGAACGACTCTATAATCCAGTCTGACTGCCTCCTGTCATCTCCGCGATCCGGATAGATTCGTGGCCAGGTGAGATGACAAAAGGGAATTGGCGCTTGAAGGATTTCAGCATCTCCGCTGCTACGAATCGCCGGCTTCGGACCCCTGGTCCATGGATAGCTCTCACCCTGGTGGTGTGCTGCGCGAATCGGATTCACTCGCAGATCCCCAATATGCCGGCGCCGCAAGCCGAAGTGGGGGAAAGCACCTTGCAGGGAATTCAGAAACTAATTGACGCAGGAGAATTCAATCATGCGGCGTCCCAGCTCGGTTCTTTTCTCAAGAATGATCAAAACTCCGCGCGGGCGCACACCATGCTGGCCTACTGCATGTTGCGAATGGACGACCCAAAAGGCTCCCTGGCTGAGTACACACGATCCGCCGCACTGGCGCGCCCAGACTCAACGGACCTGCAGAATGTTGCGAAGGACTATGCGCTGCTCAACGATATTCCTGATGCAGATCACTGGATGATGCTTGCGGTGAAGATGGACCCGAAAAACGCGGAGGCGTGGTACGGGCTTGGTCGTATTCGGTACACGCAGCAGCGCTTTCAGGATGCGGCCGACTGCTTTGAGCGTGCGCTGGTCTTCGATCCACGCAGCGCTAAAGCGGAAAACAACCTTGGTTTGTCCTATGAAGGACTCAACCGCACCGACGACGCGATCTCCGCATATCGGAATGCAATTCAATGGCAGAAGGATAGTCCGCACCCCAGTGAACAGCCTCTGCTTAACCTTGGCATTGTGCTGTTGCATCAGGGCAAACTGCCGGAAGCGGAGCAGCTTTTGACGCAGGCCGCGTCGATCGCTCCCCGCGATTCCAATATTCGAGAGCAACTAGGTCATTTGTATCTGCAGACAAATGAACTTCCGAAGGCACAGTCGCAGTTCGAACAGGCGATCGCGCTTAGTCCGAAAAACCCGGCTCTGCACTTCCTTCTGGGAAGGGTTTACCGAGCTGAGGGCGAGGATGAAAAAGCGAAGGCTGAATTCGCGCGGTCGGAGGCGCTGAGCGGATATCGCTCGACTCCCGAAAGTAACTAGTCCCGGATCTCACGCAAACAGAGGGACATATGCCCGTAAAATCGTGATTTATCGAAGGATGGGTAGCGGGTTCGATCTTTCGGTTGATTTCTTCTTGACAGTGTTCTTCGCGGTGGGATATTCTTCGCGACGATTTCAAGGTAGTGAATTACGCGTAGTTGAGAAAACGCTTCCTTAAGATTTTCTCAGATTTCGCGGTTAGAAACGATTCGATGGGTCGGTACCCGCTGTTCAACCTCATGTCGATGAGGAGTGGGCACACGATCAGGACGCAGAGAAAGTTCTATTTGCAGTTCGTACCCTTTCAGGAGCGCTTAATGATGAGTTTTAGAAGAATCTGCAGTCTAGTCCTCGCAGTCGTCTTCGCTACATCCGCCGCCTATGGCCAATCCAGCCATGGTTCCATGGCCGGCACTGTCACCGACCCGACGGGCGCGGTCATTCCCGGAGCTAAGGTGCTTGTCACCGAGCAGGCCACGGGAACCAAGACTGAAACCGTATCGACCTCCTCCGGCGACTACAGATTCAACGAGCTTCCGGTAGGAAGCTACACAGTCACTGCGACCGCTGCAGGTTTCACGACTGCAACAGCGACCGGCGTCCAGGTAACGGTCAACAGCATCTCCTCGCTCAATGTGAAGCTGGCCGTCGGCTCGCAGACTGAAAACATCACGGTAGATGCCAGCGGCTTGCGGCTTGAGACGGAGAGCTCCGAGGTCGGGGGTACCGTCTCCAATAAGCAGGTAGAAGATCTGCCGCTGTCGCTGGCCAACGGCGTCGGCGGTCTACGCTCTCCAGAAACGTTCGTCTTCCTGTTGCCCGGCACGACTGGCCCAGGCACGGGTACGAGCGGCAACACGGGCAACGGTGTGTTCTTCTCCCGCCTGAGCGGCGGACAGGCGTACGGCGCTGAAGTGCTGCTCGACGGCGCCAGCATCACGCGTAGTGAGAACGGTTCGTCCTTCGACGAGACCTCGCCTTCGATTGAAGCTCTCCAAGAGTTCAAGGTGACTACCTCTACGCCCTCCGCGGAGTTTGGCCGCACCACGGCCGGTATTGAAAGCTTTTCGGTCAAATCGGGCACCAACACCTATCACGGATCGGCTTATGCGATTGTGAAGAACAGGGTGTTCGATGCCAACAGTTGGTTCAACAACGCCTACAAGTCACTTAATTGCATTGGCGTTCCCGAGGTGAATTGCAATTACAGCAAGCCTCAGGACAGTAAGTATGATTACGGCGGGGTGTTGGACGGTCCGGTGATCATTCCGCACCTGTACAACGGGAGGAATCGCACCTTCTTCCTGTTCGCCTGGGAGAAGTACCAACTTCATTTGGGAAGTGTTGCCGTCTCGACTGTTCCAACGGCGGCAGAACATGGAGGAAACTTCACCGACGTTCTAGGCGGCCCGGTCCCGGGCGGAACGGCGGTACCTGGAATTCCGTATGACGTCCTTGTCAATCCGTGCACCGGCCAGCCGGTCTTGTACAACCAGATTTTTGATCCCACGACGAGCGTTCAAAACAGCCCTGGCATCTTCTGCCGTACTCCTTTGCTGAATAACACGGTGCCGAGTGGATACATGAGCTCTGTGGCCCAGAAGCTGATGGCCGGGTTCCCAAACCCGAATCAGACTCCGTTGTCTACCGACGTGTTCGGTTATACAGGCAACTATTCTCAGGCAGGTGTTGCGCCGAACACGAATACAACCTACAGCATCCGTATCGACCAGAACATCGGGGATAAGAACAGGATTTTTGCGTCGTATAACACTCGGCAGAACTCCAAATTGACAGCGGCTCCTAACCTTCCTGAGCCATTCAACAGCAGCGGGTACCCGCAGACGTTTACCACGCATTACGTCCGTGCTGGTTGGGACTACCTGTTCACCCCGACACTGCAGAACCATGTGAACCTTGGGTATAACCGCACGAACAGCGTCAATATCGGTGCAACCCTTGATAACAAGCTGACCGCATCCTCAGCGGGTCTGGCGAATGATTACTCAACCTTTTACCCGGTAATCGTGTTTCCCAGCCCGGATCAACCGACTACCTGGGGCCAACAGCAGAACGGAGACAATATCGATAATGGCGTTCGCGTCAACGATATCGTCAGCTGGCAGAAGGGCAAGAACAGCATCACAATGGGCATCGATTGGCGCCATCAGCAATATTCGGTTATCCAGTACAACCAGGACACGCTGAACTTCTATCGTGACCAAAGTGCCGGCGTCAGCAATAGCTGCTGCGGATCTGGTAATCCATTCGCCAGCTTCCTCATGGGTGAAGTCGGTAACGGCAGCCAGGCTGTCTTCAACGATTCTCCGCGATGGAACTCGTGGTACATCGCTGGTTTCTTCGAAGATGACATGAAGCTTGGCCCCAATCTTACGCTGAACCTTGGTATTCGCTACGATGTCGATGTACCCCGCCACGAGGCTGAAAATCGCACGTCGGAGCTGAGCCTTACAGCGCCCGATGCAGCGGCTGGCGGCCTTCCCGGCGCGCTGGTGTTCGGTACCAACTGCCACTGCAATTCAGCATGGGCAGACACCTGGTACAAGGACATTGCCCCGCGCGTGGGCTTTGCCTATGTGTTGCCCGGGACCAACAACAAGCTGGTTCTTCGTGGTGGCGGCGCAATTATTTACGGTCCGCTTCAGTACAACGACTTCGGCGGCGCCATGGCCTTCGGATACAACCAGAACCGGGACTTCTTCCAGGGACAGACACCAACAACCGGCGGCGCCTTCACCCCGGCCTTCCGGCTTGATGCGACCTCACCTGCAGATCCGACCAATCCCACCATCGGATATCCGAATGTCAGCTACGCTCCCAGCTTGGACCCGACGCAGCTAACTGCTCCCAATGGGCCAGGAAGCTTTGACGCCGTGGGCGGCGAAGTGATCCAGCCGAAGGACGGAAGACCCTCGATGACCACCAGCTGGAGCATGCAGTTGCAAGACCAGCTGGCACAGGATTTGATCTTTACCATCGGATATCTCGGCCAGGTTTCGCAGAACTTGCGGTCTGGTGACCTCTCCAATATCAACAACATCAATACGAGCTATTTCGGTTTGGGTGATCATCTCAATAACTCTCAGTACTTTATTCCGCAGGGTGGTTCGAATTCGGGAGTCAATGCCCCGTACTCGAGCTTCGAGGGCGCACTAGGGCAGGCGCTTCGTCCGTTCCCGCAATACGATTACATCCAAGGTGACTGCTGCCTGGAAAACCTCGGTCACTCATCGTACGAATCGATGATCGTATCCTTGGCCCGGCGCTTCCGCAATGGGTTCAACCTGCAGGCGTCCTATACCTGGTCGAAGAACCTGACCGACGCGGATTCGACGATTCCGTTCAGCTATGTGAACGGAAACCAGTTGGAGCAGGCAGAAGGCTCCAGCAACCTGAAGCTCAATAAGGCGGTCAGCGTTCAAAATACGCCGCAGCAATTCTCACTCAGTTATCTCTATCAACTGCCGTTTGGAAAAGGAAAGAAGTGGCTGAACAATAATACGTTTGTGAACCTCCTGGTTGGCGGCTGGCAGGTAGGCGCGATCCAGCGCTACCAGAGTGGCCAGCCGATCAGCTTCGGTTGCGCCACCGGAATTCCGTTTTACCAAAACTGCATCACGTACGACTCAGGGCCGGCATCACTAGCCGGTACAGACTTCGCGAGTGCTGCCTACAAGAAGAACAAGAACGGCCCCAGCTTCTTCAATGGCCAGTCATGGTTCAAGCCAGCCTACCGCGCTCCGGGTACGAACGGCGAAACCGATCCGGGCGTTCCGATGGCGCAGGCTGCATTCGTGGATGAGAACCGCGAGGGTCAAAACTGGCCACGTCCTTTCACCCCCGACTGCGGAAACCAGGCGGCAGGCAACTTCTGCTCATCGCTTCCGTTCACCCTTGGCAACTTGCGTCGCGTGACCGAAGCAATTACAGGTCCCATCTATAAGGCTGAAGATGTCAGTGTGATCAAGAACTTCCAAATCAAGGGAAGGGTTGCGTTCCAGCTGAAGGGCGAAGCATTCGATGTGTTCAACCGGCATCGGATGGGGTTACCCGACCAGCAGCCGGGCGATTCGACGTCGGCCACTGGATTCGGTATTCCTACCTTCACCGATTACGGTCCGAGAAATATGCAGGTGACCGGAAAGATCACCTTCTAATTTCGTGGCAAACTGCTGTTCCTGAGAGCGAGAGGCCAAGCGAGAGCTTGGCCTTTCGCCGCTAGCTGGATTCTTGAGTTGCTCCTGAGATGCGCGTGTGGTTAGAATCGGGCACCTAGGAGCTATGTTGCTAGCAGCCTTTTTTGTAATCGCAGTGGTGGCGGCTGGCCAATCGGCTCCAGCGGCTCCGCAACAGGATCGCGTTTTGCAGGCTCAGCATCTCCAATCTCTCGGAAACAATGATCAGGCCCGCGATCTGTACGAGCAGATTCTTCAAGTCGATCCCTCCAATGCTGAGGCCAGGGAAGGGATGTCTTCTTCTACTGAACGCCTCGCTCTGAGTGCTCGCGCTGCGGGCCAGATGGATGATGCTCTCGCTGATCTCGTGCGAGCTCAGAAGGTCGAGCCGAACGACACCCGTGTGCTCTACGACCTCGCCATCCTCGAAGATGAAATGCATCTCTACAGGGACGCGGACAAAGTTCTCGATCAACTCGTTTCCATCGCGCCGGACGAACCTAACATCCTCTACGCACGCGCCCGGGTTAAGTTCGATCTCGGTCAACTTGATGCTGCGCTAAAGGCGATGCAGGCCTATCTCGAGGTCAAGCCGCTGGATGCTTCGGCCCATTATGGTTTAGGCAGAATCTACCTTCTACAGCTGCAATTCGACCAAGCGCGTGCAGAATTTCAGAAGTCGATCAGCATTCAGCCGCGTCAGAGTGAGGCCTATTACCAGTTGGGTCAGACGGATCTTGAGCAGGATGATTACAAAGACGCCATCGAGCTTTTTCACAAGACGCTCGAACGCGATCCTCAACATGGAGGCGCTCTGACCGGGCTTGGTATAGCCTACTTTAAACAAAAACAATATGACGATGCCGCGCAATGGTTAACCAAAGCAATCCAGGCCACGCCCGACTACCAACCGGCTCATTACTATCTTGGCCTTGCGCTAGCTCGCCTCAACAAAGCGGACGATTCGCGCCGCGAGCTCCAAACCGCAGCGGCTTTGGCGGATAAAGAGAACAAACAATCCGCGTCTCACCTGCAAATCATCGGGCCCAACGCTCAACCCTGATTCTTTTAGTGCACGAGGCTCAATCAAGATGCTGAATTCCAGCCAACACCTGCACGCGTTCCGCGGCCGAACCACCAAAGGAGCTTTGCTGCTGGCATTCGGCCTGCCCGTATCCGCGCAGGTCGCCGATCCCGCCGATCGATGGATGAATCAGGGCGCAACTGCGATGCGACAAGGAAACATTCCGGAAGCCGAACAGGATTTTCAGCGTGCCCTCACGGTTTCCCCCCATGATGCGGACGCGTATCTTGGCCTGGGAATGGCACAACTGCGCGAGGGTAAGCTCGATTTGGCGGTGCAATCTCTCACCAGGGCGAGTGAGCTGAAACCGACAATTCCCAGTGCGCACATGTTTCGTGGCATCGCGCTCTTTCAGATGAACTCGATCGATGCAGCCGTCGACCAGCTCAAGGAAGAGATCAAACTTCAGCCGAAAGATACTGAGGCTCTCACTTGGCTAGGCATCATTGAAATTCAAGCAGGTAGGCCAGAGGACGCATGCGGATCTCTGGACCAGGCGGCCAAGCTTAGTCCGGGGGATCAAAATGTCCTCTTCTACCAGGTGCGCGCGCACACCCTTGCTGCACAGCGGGCCTTTCGGGCTCTGTACAAGATCAACCCTGACTCCTGGTATGTTCACCGCGCCCAGGCCGAGATTGACTCAGAGGCCCATCAGCCTGATAAGGCCATCGAGGAATATAAGGCCGCGATCAAGGCGCGCCCTGGAGTCCCTGACCTCTATGAGGCTCTCGCCGATGAAGAACAAAAAGTTGGCCGGTCTCTCGACGCCACGAACGACTATCAGACTGTGCTCACGCTGCATCCCAACGACCCTATCGCTCTCTTCAACCTGGGGAAGATCCAGGTCGAGACTGGCGATCCGACCCAGGGGGTGGCTTACCTGCGCCAGGCCGTCGAAGCTCACGCGGCGCCGGCACCCACAGATTTCTACCTCGGCCTTGGCCTATCCAAGTTGGGACAGAATGAAGAGGCTGCCACCTGGCTCGAGCGCGCTCTCACCAATTCGCCCTCGGATTCCATTCTGCAGAGCGTTTACTACGAATTGGTCCGGGTGTATCAGAAGCTTGGCCGTAAGGACGATTCGGAGCGCGCGCTCGAGGAACTCAAGAGGCTGAAAGCTCAAACGGCTCCGGGTGGGCAACCCTAGCAGAATCATTTAAAACTCAACATTTTTCGTTGACAATTCAGTTGCGCAAAAAGTATGGTTCTTGTCGGTAAACGTTTGCTGATTTCCATTGTGTATGCCGCATTAACCTGCCTGTCCGATCTACCTGCGTTCTGATCGAACCCTATCCCTTGTTGCTTCCTATGGAGGAAGAGCCATGCTCATGTCACCCCGGTCAATCTGTTCTCGAACTCTGCTCCCAGCCATCGCTTTAGCGTTCGTTGCTGGCCCGCTCCTGACCGGGTGTGGTGGTGGCGGGGGAGGATCGACGGGCGGTGGGGGCGGAGGCACAATCACCACACCGGACATGGGGGTGCAAGGGTCCATCAGCGACGCATACGGATTCACACTCACGAATGCCAGCAGCAGTCTTGTGCTTGGGATTGCGAACCAGAGCCAAGTTGCAGGGACCGCTCTCGCGCAAGAGACCAGCGCTGGGTCAGCCACCACGGATGACATGTGGCATGCGATGCCTATGGGCACGAATCAGATGGAATATAACGTAGAAAACCTCCTTACCCACCAGGTGGCGGGGATCGCGGATGCGTCCACAGCGACTGGCGCCACGGCCTTGCAGTATGCCGACAATGGCACCAACGATCACCTATGGGAGTTCTTTCTCCTGACCGACGGGAACTACCTGATCAAGAATGTTAACAGCGGCTATTACCTGCAAGTGAGTGGATCCGGCACTACCTCCTCCGCTGTGATCGATCAGGACGCCCGCGCCACGACCGGCACCGGCTGCACCTGCCAGGAGTGGAAGCTCGGGGTCTCGACGACGCCGGCATATCCTGCGCCGCGTACAGTCACCGGTACTGGAATCTACGTGCATGATCCATACATGCTGAGGGATGCCAGTGGAACCTACTGGCTCTATGGGACGCACCAGACCCTGGCCTATTCCACGGACCTGACAACGTTTACTTACACCACCCTCACCACCCCGGATGGTGCCTGCACGGCTACCCAGGGAGGCGCCTGGATTACGGCCGATCAGCACTGCCCCATCATCGGTCCCGACTTCGCCTCATGGTCCGGTCTGCAAACGCCTCCCACGGAAAATAACGGCGCGAACATCGACGTCTGGGCGCCCAGTATGCTCACCTATAACGGCGTCTACTACCTTTACTATTCCATCCCCTACGAACCTTCAACGGGTGCCGAGGCAGTGATCGGTCTCGCGACCGGCACCAGACCCTCCGGCCCCTGGACAGACAAAGGCTATGTCGTCTCCTCCTGGACCGCTGCTACCACGCCTCCGCCCTCCAATAGCTCCTGGAACTTCAACTTCGCGACCACCTGGAACGCAATCGATCCCAATCCGTTCATCGATGCGAATGGCAACTGGTGGATGTCCTTCGGTTCCTTCCAGGACGGAATCCATCTTATGCAGTTGAACCCGTCGACCGGCCTGCCAATCTCGCCCGGCTCGCTCACCTATCCCATCATCGCGGCGCGCGGGGCGGGTGAGGAAGGCTCCTTCATCTACCCGTACATCTTCAATGGCACGCAGTACTACTATTACTTCGCGCCGATTAACGTGTGCTGTAGCCCGACCAGCCCGTACCGCATCATCGTCGGTCGCTCCACCAGCCCGCAGGGTCCGTATGTCGATCGCGGAGGCCTCGACCTCACCGTCGGCGGAGGCACAATACTGCTCAGCACGCACAGCAACATCGTGGGGCCCGGCGGCCAGAGCGTCTTCACCGACACCGTCAGTGGTGTCGCAACACCGACTCTCGTCTACCACTACTACGACGCCAATAACAACGGAACTCCCACGCTCGGCATCAACCGCCTTGGCTTCACGAGCGACGGCTGGCCCTACGTGGAGTAGCGCGCGGCAGCTACAACGACGCGGTCGCCGGCCTCATGGCTCCAGTCCAGCATGAGGCCAGCCGCCCGTCCAATCGATCGTCGAAAGCTGCATCGAAGGCCTGCCGGTCTTCGCATCGTATGCGTGGAAGACGATCAGGTCCTCGTCCTTAGGCCCCATCCAAATGCTCTCGCCGCCCGGTCCAAGCCAGCGTGAGTTCGCCACCAGCAACGGCGTTCCTCCACCCTCCAGCAGCGGCTTGCCTGTCTCGTCTACATAGGGTCCGGTGACGGCCTTCGCGCGTCCGATGACTGTTTTGTAGGTGCTCTTCAGACCACGACAGCAAAGATCCCAGGACGTAAACAGGTAGTAGTAGCCGCCGTGAAAGACGATGAACGGCGCCTCGATGGCCTCCCAGTTCGGCGGCAAGCCTGGAGGTGCAGGTGCGGCGTCCGGAGGCTGTGCGCGGCGCGCTAGCGAGTAGAGTGTCGTGTCCGTCGTCGACAGTAGTCCAGTGGATTTATCCAGATGGCGCATCTTGATGCCGTCCCAGAAGCTTCCGAACGCCAGCCAGTCCTGTCCCTTGTGATCCCGGATAAAGTTGGGATCGATGGCGTTGAAGTTGTCCTCGGCCTTCGATTCGAGTACCAATCCCTTGTCCACCCACTTGAAATCCGGCGATGTTGGATCAAGCGTTTTATTCACCGCCAGTGCGATGCCCGAGGTGTTCTTGCCGAATAGCGAATATGCGTAGTACATGCGATATTCATGGTTCTCGTACGAGACGTCAGGAGCCCAAAGATCTTTGGTTCCCGGACTCCGCTTCTGGATCCAATCAGGGATTGCGTTGAAGACCTGTCCACAGCGCTTCCAGTGCTCCAGGTCATCGGAGCAGCGAATGGCGAATTGGCCGCCCTCGGGCGTCTTGCCTGTGGCAAAGACATACCAGGTCTTCCCATCCTTTGCGATCGACGGATCATGCGTGAAGGCGACGTCGCCTGACAGCGTATAGACATGCGGAGATTGGGCGGATGCGCCACCGGCGATCATCAGTAGAACGGCGAATCCTAGACTTGCTTTCCAATGGGCGAACATGAGAACTCCTCGCGATGCAGCTTTCGATAGATCGGGAAATCGTTTTCTACCTAGGTTTTAAGGGGATCGATGGATGCTTGTCAATCCAAGGGCCAATCTCGCGCTTTTGCTCGATGTGGAGTATGCGCTGAGGTTGAAGTGGTGGGCGAGACAGGGATCGAAAATATACCCCGGAGGCTCAGGCAAAACCATCCCAGAAGCATCATGCAAGTCACATAGCTCGTCGGAAGTCGTCACCTGCAGATCAGCCCACCTGGTATCGGAAACATTCTACGTTTCGAAGGTGATGCCGAGCCGCATCCCCGGCATTGGTTGGTACTCGCAAAGAACCTCGCCATTCAAAAATAGGTTAAGTCTCCGGCCCGAACTTGTCGATAACGCCGTTTCAGGGAAGTTTGCGCTTCGGAACAACCGTAGGCTCAGAAGCCTGCTCTAGGATGCGCAAGAAGGAGGCCAGAGGGCAGGACATGTCGGCGCGGCTGCAAGCCGGACTGAACACGGGTACGCGCTGCGGCGGATTCGAGACAGTGAGCGGCGCGGAAGATCTCATCTGGTCCAAGGTTTGGGCCATGAAGTAGGTGCGGACTGAATACTCTCCATTGGATCGGCTACGCCAGAGCTCAAAGATTAAGGCGCCCCCGGGTGGGGTGTCATCTCGTCGTCCATCGATCATCCAACTGAGATTGAGGAGCCCAGCGATGTTTTCCTGATTTGTGTCGTGACCGATGAGGAACAGGGCACGATCGGAGGGTTTGCCTATCGCTCCGTGCAAGGCCTTTTGACTAGCAGCCTGCTGGATAGACAGGCGAATACCGTCGACCAGGTTCGAGACCTGGGCGCGCGCGATCTGCGGCGTTCGCTGGCTCAGATCAACTGAGGCAGTGTGCAGCGCCACGAGTTCCTGGAGTTCCGCGCGATGAACGCAGTTCCAGCCGACGTTCGCCTCATCCATCCCCTCGGCATATTCGAGCAGAAGATTTTCCGAGAGCGTTGAGGCTGTCGCGAGAGGACCTCTGAGCTCGGCTAAGTGATCTCCTGTGCCTTCGGAGAGAGTTGCTGGAATGTCCATCAACGATATTCGTTGCGAGGGCTTGTTGTTTGAAGCGGGCGTGTTGCCGCAGGTGGCGAGGATGTGATCCAGTGCTGCTATCTGCGGATAGTAGGCGCGAGTGAGATTCGTGGGGTCGTCGCCGATGCGGCCGGCGATGGCGGCCTTTGCGAGCGCGGCATCCTGAACGGCTGAAGCATTCAAGCCGCGATGAGCGGCGGCGTGGAAGAGAGGATCGTTGGTGCCCTCGGGGAGAGACAGCACGGAAAGATCGCAGCCGGGCATGAGTCCCTGGGCAATGGCCTTGCCGGTCTGCTGGGTGCGCTGGTCGGAGTCGGCATAGATGGTGACGTGGGACGCATCCGCGCAGCCGTTGGCTGACAGGAGACCTTGCGTGGCTAACTGCGCACGGTCAAATGAGCCGAAGAGCTCCATGAGATGAAAACCATGGGGCGTGAGGTAACCAGGTTGCACGGGCCAGCTCGGCCAGGGAGAAGTCGAATAACGGTTGTATAGTTCGGCTTTGCTGGTGGGGGATCGTACTCCATGCCGGCTGAGGTAGACAACATAGCGCAGCTCGGAGTCATTGTCTTCCGTACTGCGGATGTTTCTGTTTGCAGCGATCCCCTGAGCGTGCACCGGATGGGGTATCAGCATCAACAGACAGGTCATCGACAGAATGTTGAATCTCATCATTTCCCTTGGTATCTCATTGCGTGCTGTCTAGCTGGCAACGTGTGGCGATTTCAGTAATGTGGTGCGAAACGGAACCTGCGTCAGGGGCGCAGGTTCCGGTCTCGACGCGGCGAAGGATGACTCACGGGTCGACGTCTCGAGGATCATACCCCGAAGCTAGCGGGAACCGAGAGTGTAGCGAAGTCCGCCGGTGTACGTGGGCTTGTAGTACTCGCGCTGGTTCACGAAGGGCGTGCTTCCCTGGTAGTAGCCGAAGACTTCGTTGTTGAGGTTGAGGCCGGAGACGACAGCACTCAGGCCTTTCCAGAAGCGGTAGCTCACTTGAGCGTCGACCTGGAAGTGGGTCAAGGTAAAGATGTCGCCGGAGGGGCCCTTGGGGCCGAGGCCGCTGGGATCTGCCCCCGTGACGTACTGAGGCGAGACATAGTTGTAGGTGAAGAGGCTGGCTTGGTCGTATGCCAGACCGACGCGTGCGGAGAAGCGCTTGGTATCGAAGGTGGGGCTGATCTTCCAGGTATTGGGCGCCTGATCGATGGTCGTGGGGTGGTCGTTGCGCAGGGGAAGGCCCTTCTCGCGCGAAGCGGTGTAGCTGTAGTTCGCGCTGAGGCCGAGTCCCTTGAGGACTCCAGGCAGATAGCTGAAGTGCTGCTGGAAGCTCAGTTCGAACCCGTAGATCCAGGCGTTCTCCCCGTTGCTGAATTGCGTGATGGCGTCGCCGGGATACTGAGCAAGCACGGTTTGCACTGAGGCTGGGAAATAGTTTGGGGGGAAGTCAGAGAGGCTGAGCCCGCCGGGCAGCGTGATCTCCACCTGCGGCGCGGTAAGTTGTTTGAAGAAGTAGCCAGCCTGAATGAGGCCAAGAGGCTGGAGGTAATACTCGTAGAGCAGATCGTAGTTATTGGCGTGCTCCGGGCGCAGACTGGGGTTGCCGATGGTGACGGAGACGGGGCTGGCGGTTGAATCTTCCTGAACGTAGGGAACGAGTTGGTAAGGATCGGGCCGGGCTACACCGCGAGAGTAGACAGCGCGCAACGCGGAGTTCGCTGTAAGACTGTAACGTAGTTCGACGCTGGGGAGGAAATCGATATACGCCGGGTTGTTATTGACGCCGATGTACGCGTAGCAGTTGCCGGGCGCCGGAGGAACAGGGCCCACGTTATTCGGGCAGACTACTTCTGAGGAGCCGCCCGCGTAGGTGCCGGTCTCGGGGTTATAGGTGCCGTAGAAGGTGAGGTTGTAGCCGAACGTGAGATCACGTGTGGCCTCAATGCGCAGGCCGGTGTTGACGTGCAGCTTGCCGAAGTCGACGGAATTCATCACATAGCCTGCAGTGATCTGCTCGGTGGTATGGAAAAGGTTGGGGTAGATGGCAGCGGCGGTCTTCTGTTCGTCAACGTAACCCTGGTAGTTGGCCAGCGTGTAGTTTTCCGCGGAGATGAAGTTGGAGACCTGGCCATACTGGCCGCCGAAGTAGGTACCATTGAAGTAGTCAGTGTTATTGAAACTGTCGAGCAGTGAGGTCATCAGCGGCGCATTGCTGGGGAAGCCGTCATAGACAGTCTCGGTGGAGTCCTGGGTCTGGTGGGTATTGGAGAACTTGAAGCCTGTTTCGAAGGTGCCGAAGTGGCCCCACCAGCGGTAACTCTTGGCATACGAGGTCTGCGCGGTTAAACCGAGGTTTGTATTTTTGCCTCGGGAGATCGTAATGTCCTTGAATTGCCAGTTGGCGGCGCTGAGCAGGGGAGAGGTATTGGTGTTGTCGCAGTTGCCAAAGTGCGGGTGATAGAGGTCAGTCTGCTGCGAAGGAATGTAGTTGCAGTACACCGTGGGTCCTACCCACGAAAAGTCTGCCTTGGGATTGCCGGCAGAGTCGATCTCATAGGATCGCGACGCCGAGATCTGGTAGGTAAAGAGTGAGTCCTCGTGCACCGTGCGGCCGCCGAGGATGAGTGTGCCGACGGAGGCGTTCGGGCGTTTGCTGGATGTATAGAACTTCGGCGCCGAAGACTTCTTGGCAGCGCTCGGATACACCGGATCATCGGCCGATCCGCCGATGGCTGCGGAGACAGGCTCGTAATACCATTTGTCGCCCCAGTCCTTGAGGTCCGTGTAGAAGCCGAGGGCGTAGAGAGAGGTGCTGGGCGTGAGGTGATAGTCAGCGCTGCCGTCGAAGCCGTAACGCGTGCGGTAGTAGCGGTATTCGCGAATGGTGTTGTTGTCGTAGAAAGGTGTGGCGAAGGTGGATAGAGGATCAAGTCCGGGCTGGATGTTGTCGATGCCGCGGCCGTTGTAATCGAATACTGCGTCGCCGAGGATGCCAAACCGCTTGGATGGTCCAAAGCGCTTGCCGGCAGTGCCTCCGAAATCATATGAGCCGCGGCCGTTCAAGATGGGGGTATATCCGCCATCGCCATAGAGATCGAGGGTTGGCTTTTCGCCGGCTTCTTTGGTGACCAGGTTCACGGAAGCGCCGATGCCATCGCCGTCCATGTTGGCGAGCAGCGTCTTGTTCATCTGGATCGAATCGACCATGCCGGAGGGAATGACATCGAGACGCACCTGGCGGACGGTCGGCTCGGGAGCGGGGATGGTGATGCCGTCGACCGTCACGTTGGTGAGACGAGGTTCCGTGCCGCGCACCTGGATGTATACGCCTTCGCCTTCGATACGGTAGAGGGTTACCGAGGGGAAACGACCGATGGCGTCGGCAACGTTGGCGTTCGGAAGGCTGGTAATGACCTCCGATGGCATGACCTGCATCAGGTTATCGGCGCTGCGTGTTTGATTAATCGCTTCGGCTTCGCCATGCGGGCGCGATGCCGTGACCAGGATCGCCTGGCTTGCATTGGCCACCTTGATGGTGAGATCGAGATGAAGCGTCTGCCCTGCGAACACTTCAACATCGGTCGACAGGGGAGCGAAGCCGACGTACGAGACGGTGAGCGTGTACTTGCCGGCGGGGACGTCGGTAATGCGATACGCGCCCTGGGCATCAGAGACGACGGTGATTTTTACCGGCGTCAGAGAGATCTCGGCTCCAGAAACCGATGCGCCGCCTGCATCCAGGACCGTCCCCTGGATGATCGCGGTATCTTTGCTGGACAAGGTGGCAGCGCGAGCAGTGGCAGTCACGGCAAACAAGCATCCGGCCATTAACACGGTGTTCAGGCGGCGACTCCAACTCTTTAGCAACGACGTCATGAAATCTCCTTATGTGCAGGCGCGGTCGATCAAAACTATTCATCGGATCGGATCAACGCGCCGGGACACGATGGAGTGTGGCAGCAGAGTCTAAGCGCAACCTAAGGAAGAGAACGTAAAAGCCAGCGTTTTATCGGATATTTACATACCAAGGTTAGCCTGAGGGCTCATGCACATCTTGATTGTCGAAGATAAGAGAAGCTTTGCCACGCATATGGGGCGGGCTCTGGAACGCGAAGGACATACTGTTTCGCTTGCATACGATGGTCACCAGGCGCTTCGCATGGGAAGGACTGCAGCCTACGATCTAATGCTGCTGGACGTGATGCTTCCGGGGATCGATGGCTTCGACGTCATCAAGACATTGCGAGGGGACAGACTGCTTACCCAGACCATCCTGGTGTCGGCGCGTGATTCGATGGAAGACATGATTCGCGGCCTGGATTCGGGCGCGGATGACTATCTCACCAAGCCGTTTGCGTTGGACGTTCTGTTAGCGAAGGTGCGTGCGACCGAGCGCCGGATTCCGTTGGCGCCCCCGCAGGTGGCACAGTTCGAAGACCTGATCCTTCGGCCATACCTCTGCGAGGCACAGCGTGGAACGCGGGTTGTGCCGTTGACGCGTACCGAATGCGCTTTGCTCGAAACGTTAATCCGAAGAGCTGGAACCATCGTACCGCACAGGATATTGATCGAGGAGGGATGGGGCCTGGATGCCGACGTGAGCTTCGACAGCCTCTACGTCTTCATCCGTGGACTCCGCGCCAAGCTCACGAAGCCCGGGGAACCAGAGTTGTTGCACACCATTCGGGGAGTGGGGTACTCGTTGCGTCGCGGGGCCGCATGCTGAGGGAGCGAATCTCGATCTCGCTCCGCCTGACCCTGTGGTTTGGGTGCGCTTTCTTTGCAGGCTGGGTGTTGTTTGGAGTGAGCATGTGGGCCAACCTGAGCCATACGCTGAAGGGCGAACGCCGCCAGACGCTCGATCGGCGGCTGGATCGACTCGAACAATTGCTGATAAAGGATGAGGGCGCTACGGCGCCGAAGCGGGACCATGATCTTGCTGAGTTTGCGCACGCTACGGGCAACGGACTCGTCGAAGTTTTGCATCCAGATGGCACGCTGGCCTATGGCCCTCCCACGGCCGCAGCTTCATCCTTCCCGTGGCCGAAGCTGCAAGTTGACGATCCCACCATGTTTGTGAGGGCCACCTCGGATGGGCAACCCTACTGGGTGCTGGCGCGGCCCTTTTCGCTTGCTGGCAATTCCGTAGTACTGATTGCCGCGGCTCCAGAGGCTGGCAATCTGCTAGTGATCGAGAACTTCCTCTGGGGTTTGCTGGCCTCTGCACCACTGTTGCTCGTGATCTCTTCGGCTAGCGGCTACTGGGTAAGCCGACGCGCGCTTAAGCCTGTCGACCGTATTTCAGCCACGGCACGTTCGATCAGCATTCGTAACATCTCGGAACGGATTCCTGTGTCGCCAACAGGAGACGAGTTGCAACGACTCTCCGAGACATGCAACGCTATGTTCGATCGCCTCGAGTCATCGGTAAATCAGATCAAACGATTCACAGCAGACGCTTCGCACGAACTTCGAGGTCCTCTCTCGTTCACACGCACGGTAGCCGAGGTTGCACTCAAGAACCCGCAAATCGACGAAGAGAGCCGAGTGGCGTTGAAGGACATTGTCGACGAGATGGCAAAAGCCGCGATTCTACTCGAAGAGATGCTCACGCTGGCACGCGCTGATTCGCTCCCAGTCGCTCTCCCTCGGACGCAAGTGGACCTGGCATGGATGATCAAGGACGTGTGCACTATGGCACAGCCGATCGTAGAGCAGCATGGCCTTCAGCTCCTCGTTCCCGGACATCTTTCCGGCGTCATGGTTCTTGGTGATGCGTCTGCACTGAAGCGCCTCCTCTGGATATTGCTGGACAACGCTGTCAAATACTCCAACCCGAACGGAACAATCACACTATCAGTGGAAACGCTGGCTGGACAAACGAAGGTCATGGTGCATGACAATGGCATTGGAATTTCACCGGCCGACCTGCCGTTTGTCTTCGACCGCTTCTACCGAGCTGATCCTTCCCGCAGCGTCGTAGAAGGCAACGGACTTGGATTAGCCATTGCGAAATGGATAGCAGAGACACATCAAGCAGAACTTTCCGTGACCAGCGACGCAAAAGGAGGAACGTCCTTCAACATTGTGTTCGACAATGTGCAAACGTCAACGGTCCAGGGTATATCCACAGAAATCCCCTCAGGGCAAAGTCAAGAGCACTTTGCGACGGCCCTCGAATGATCTTCAAGTAATTCATGCTGCTGGAAACGTTGGCTTTCGGCATTTTCTACCTGAACGTTTCTCAAAACGCCATTTTGCGCGAATTCCGTTTAAACTAGCGGAGAAACGCTTGGCCAGTGTAATCAAGCGGAAGATTATGCTTTCTACGCAAATGTCTGCCGGGCTTATTGCATCGATTAGTTGAGGGTGCAGCTAGCGGGTTCGTTGATTGGGTTGCAGCGGGCGGGAACATCGTCGGGCAGCTTGACGACAAAGTGGCCGTCCCAGCGTGCGGGTTCGTTGATGGGGTAGTCGGTGCTGAGGATCTGTGCGCCGCTGGAGATCATGGCATCGCGTACGGCGGTGTTGTTCGCGCGAGCTTCCTTTGTGTCGGAATCCGTGCGAGCGCGGATGAGGTAGCCCTGCTTGACGAGCGCGGTAATGTCCGCTGCGGGACCGCTGTTGCGCTCGAGGAACGCTGCATCCGGCTCGCCCGGAGTGGAGTTGGTGAAAAGCACGCGGCCTCGCAGGGAAGGGTGTCCTTCAAGATAGACAGGAGTCACCGGGCGCTGGTCGAGCAAGAAGA
This sequence comes from Granulicella sp. L46, assembly GCF_009765785.1. Classification (GTDB taxonomy): domain Bacteria; phylum Acidobacteriota; class Terriglobia; order Terriglobales; family Acidobacteriaceae; genus Granulicella. Next base: position 1,026,957 of record NZ_LMUT01000012.1, on the reverse strand, counting down.
CGATCTTGCCGCGAGAGCTGGAGAGCGTTGGCCAATTGTCTGCAAGCACGGCTTGGTTCAGCGTTTTATAGTGGCCACGCACGTCGTCGGGTGTGATGAGCTCATCGGGAGGAAAGACAGACCGGATCTCTGCGTCGAGGGCATCGAAAACCGCGGGGGTGAACGGCTCGGTCTCGGTTAGTTTGAGCTTGCCGACCGGACCCTGCTTGGTCTCTACGAGGATGAAGATGGGAACGTGGTTGGGATGTGCATGCGACCAGGTACGGACCTCCTGCAGACAGGCGACAAAGGGCTGGCAGGAGCTGCGATAGTCGACGTCCTGCACGTGCATGACCTTGAATCCTGGTTTCTGCATGAGGCCGTTGGGATCGAAGGGTGGGTCAGCGGGCAGGCCGGCTGCGGCAACACGCTTGGGGCCGGCAGGATCGGCGTAACGGCCACCCTTGGTGTCGGCGTAGATGTCGAGCTCGATCTGGCGGACGCCGCTGTCAAACTGTTGCGTTAGCGGCTGGTGCTGGTAATCGAGCCCCTTGTAGGCCTCGGCGTACTGCGGATCCGCTTGCCAGAGTTTCACCTCGTTCGGAGCGATGCCTACGTGGTAGCTGTTGTGCGTGCCGATGACCTGGATCTGATTCAGCTTCAGCGCGGGGTCGTTTGCCTGGGCATGCGCGTGGGCTAAGAGGATGACGAGAGGGAGCGTTGCAGCGATGCGATTCATAAGGGAGTCCTGAAGGTATTAGGCGGAGGTATAGGGTTTGCTGTAGTGCGTTGACCATTCGACAAGGCTTTCGTTCATGAACCGCCAGGTCGCGTGTTTGGTGTCGATTTCCATCAGCATGTAGGCGTTGGGATCGTAACGTGTCGCAGCCATGACGATGTGCCTGGGGCCATAGGCGGTGCCGTTGTCGATCCACCTGTGTTTGTGGCCGGAGACAACCAGCTGGATCGTCTCCTCGTACTTCACAAGCAGCGGATAGAGACCGTAGTCGGCGAATTCCGTGGGCTCGTCGAGATCGAGTGGATAGTGGATGAAGACGAAGCTTGGTTTGTGCTGTTGTAACTGCGCTTCAAACCAATGCAGCTGCTCTTCGCCGAGCGAGCCGCGACCGGGATTGAAGTTGGCGGCATTGCGGTCCTGCGTGCCGCCGAGGAAGTTGTTCAGGTGGATGAATTTGTAACCCTTATAGTCGAGCACGGAATAAGGCTTGGCCTGGAACTTGGCTTGAAAGAGGCAATGGCTCATCTCGCGGGAAACGCGGTGCACGTCATAATCATGGTTACCGAAGCCTAGATGGACGGGCATCTTGAAGCCGTCGGTGATGGCCTTGGCGTTATCGAGCCGAGTCCTGTTCTGGAAGTAGAAGTCGTAGTCGAGGGAGGGATAGTTGTGGAAGTAATCGCCGATGAGGAATGTCTGCTCGATGGCGGGGCTGAGGCTGTTGATGAGGTCGCGTGCGGAGATCAGGCGTGGCGTAGTGAGCAGGATGCTTTCGTTGTCTTCGACACCGTTCTCACTGCCTTTGACGTAGAAGTCGTCGATGATGTGGGTGTCGGCAACGAGTGCGAAGTAGAAGGTGTGAGGGGAGGCCGTAGCGCGAGCCTGCTCAGCCCATAGTTGACGGGTGAGCAGGCTACCAAGGGACGCTCCTGCAAGTGAGTTGAACTGTCTTCTGTTGAGCATGCGATGGTTCTCCTGGTGGGTGGATGATGGGATACGCTAGCGCTGCTAGAAGATGATCTTGCCAGCGAATTGCAGAATGCGCGCCGGGAAAGTTGAGGCAGCAGCCACCACACCGAAGCTTGTGGAGTTCGGGCTGTAGACGCTGGAGGGGAACGCATAGTTTGTATTGTTCAGGAGGTTGAAGGCCTCCACGCGGAAGTCGAATGTGGTGTGGTGATAGATCGCAAAGCTCTTATGCAGGCCCATGTCAAGCTGGTAGAACGGGTCGAAGCGGATGGAGTTGCGACCAGCGTTGCCGTACTCCTGGTTGACGGTGGGGAGGCTGAAGGGACTGGGAATATTTGGTGTAAGGGCTGAGCCTTTGAGCACCTCGATGTCCTGATTGCCATTGAACTTTACGCGTTGCGACTTGGGTAGCACCACGTTGCCGGGAAGCTGGTTGGGACGCTGCACGAGGAGCGGGCTGCCTTGCTGAAAGGCGTTCGGCGAGTAGCTGAGGTTGACCGGCATACCGCTGCTGGCGCTGTTGATCGCGGTGACCTGCCAACCGCCCAGCACCTGCTGCAGGACAGAGGGAGCGTTCGAGCCGAACTTCCGGCCCTTGCCATAGGGCAGATCGTAGACGACGGTAAGGACTTCGTTGAGCGGCTGGTTGTAGGCTGAGGGGCCGATCTCGCCGAGTGGGTTCTCGAGGTTAATACGCGAGTTGTCGTTGTCTGGTGTATCGAGGTGGCCGGCGGCGTTGTCTTCGGCGCGCGAGTACGTAAAGGAGTTCAGCAGGTAAAGTCCATGAGCGGTTCGGTGTTCCAGTTTTGTCTGCAGGGAGTTGTAGTAAAGCAGCCCGGCGGGCAGCGTCTCTTCGATGGTTGTGAAAATGGGGATGGGACGGCGAGCCTGCAGGGAAAGGCAGCCGGCGGTGGTGATGGTGTTGCAGGTTGCGGTGATGGCGTTGGGCACGGCCTGGTTCAAGTCGGCCAGTGTCTGCAGCTTCACGCCATGTTCGCCGACGTACGATACCTCAAAGGTGGTATTGGCTCCAAACGAGCGCTGCACGGTCAGGTGCCAGCTCTGCACGTATCCTGTTGGCAGATTCTTTGGAATGTAGCGCGCCTGGGTCGAAAGATTGCTGGCAGCGGTTACGTTGGCCGGGTCCGCGAAATTCAGCGGGTATCCCTGCGAAGTGGTGAAGAAGCAGGGCATCGGGTTCGCGGGGTTGAAGGGTGCGGCCGCCTGTGCGGCGGTGCAAGTTGTGAGCCCGGGGTTCGAACCGCGAATGCCGGGGAAGGCGTTGGTCGGCACCTGGGTGACCGAGGTGTTGACGATGGCGGGAAGATTATAGACGAGCAGATTCTCGCCGCCTTCGCGATTGAACTGCGCATAGTTGATGCCATACCCGGCGCGAACGACCGTCTTCGGATCCACTTGGAACGCGAGACCGATCCGCGGTGCGAAGTCCAGCTTGGGCATGTTGACCAGCGCGCGTTGGTAGAGCGAGCCATTGGTCGCCTGGATCAGCGATTGGGTCGTGGGATCATAGTTGGCGAGCAGGTTGTGGGACTCCCACTGCGGCGTCACCAACTCGTAGCGGAGGCCGGCGTTCACGGTGAGCCGCGAGTTCACGCGGATGTCATCCTGCACATACATGAAGTTGTCGCGCTGATTCAGATGGACGACCACGAAGTTGTTGAGTTGGTAGGTGTCGCGTGCGCCGAAGAGGAAGTCTGCGAGAGCGACGGCTTCGCGCGTGCCGGTATCGGAGCCGCTGAGGGTGCTGGCACTCCCACCGGTAAAGCTGTAGCCGCCGTTATAGGTGTCCTGACCATAGACCGGGTTGAAGTCGTCAATGGCCGTGTAGATCGCCTGGAACTCATAGCCGAACTTCAGTTGGTTGCGGCCACGGAGCAGCGTGTAGTTGACCTTCGGGTTGTACACCGTCGGGTTTTGGAATTGGGGATTGGATCCCTGGTTGCCGAACTGCGAGTATGTATTCACGCTCTGCACATTCAGGCTGCGGACGACCGCGGGATCGGTTGGGAGTCCGGGGATGCCGGTCTCCAGGCTGGGAAGGTTTGCACCGTAGGGAGTCTTTCCGCCATCCGTAAGAGTGAAGGCGAACCGCGCGTCGAGAATTGCATTCTGCGAGAAAGCGTGTGTGACGCCACCGGCTGCCTGCTGGTTGAAGATAGTCACCGTACCGTTGGAGTTGCCGCCTGCCGGCCCCTGGATGTTTGGCGGCGAGTTGATGATGCCCTGGTGTTCGCTGTAACGGAAGAATGCGGTGGTCTTCGGACTCATCGTGTAGTCCATGCGAATGTCGCCCTTGTCGTCATTGATGGTGTCGGGTGGCAGCGAGGCATAGTTGTTGCTGAACGGATCGCCGGGAACGTTGGGCGTGGGCAGCGCGCCGAGCACACCTTTCGCGAAGGAGGAGACCGAAGGATCCGAAAAGGGTATCACTCCGTTGGGGTAGATTTGACCGGTCAGCGGATTGACCAACGGAACAGGCGTGCCATTGCTTTCGGTGCCCAGGCCTGAAAGAAAGGTATAGCCCCCGTTGCCGACCGCCAGTGCGCTGGTGCCGTTCTGGTCCGCGGTGGGAACCGTTGCGCTGTTGATGGCGTGCACAACCTGACGGGTGCCCTCGTAGTCGGCGAAGAAGAAGAGCTTACCTTTGAAAATCGGACCGCCGAATGTGCCGCCGAACTGATTGCGAATGAGGACAGGCTTCTGTGCTGCGCGGGTCAACGGATTGGAAGGGGGAGTGAAGGGGCCGATCGCGTTGAAGACGGTGTTGCGCAAATAATCGTAGGCCTTGCCATGGAAGTTATTGGTGCCGCTGCGGATGCTGACGTTGATGACGGCTCCGGCGGAGCGCCCATACTCGGCGCTGTAGTTGTCGGTTTCGACGCGAAACTCGTTGATGGCGTCCGGGGATGGCGGGATTGCTTGATTCGAGAAGCCTTGATTCGAGGTGCCGTAGGCGTTGTTATCGAGACCGTCGAGAAGGAAGTTATTGAATTCGCTGCGCTGGCCATTTACGTTGAAGCTGGCGTCGCGGCTGGAGTCGGTGGAGTTCTCAAGGATGTTGCGGCGTACGCCCGGGACCAGTGCGGCCAGGTCAGCATAGGCACGGCCGTTGAGCGGCAGGTTCTCGACCTCCCGGGTGTTGATGACCTGGCCGCGCTCGCTGGAGTCGGTCTCAAGCAGCGCCGCCGCGGCGTTCACCTGGACGGTTTCGGCCGCAGAGCCTACCTTGAGGACCACGTCCACACGCTGGTGGGCATTGACCTGCACGGTAAAGTCTTCGGTCTTCGAAACGTCGAAGCCGTTCATCGAGGCGGTCACCTGATAGTGGCCAAGCTTTACGTCCGGAAACTCGTAAGCCCCCTGTCTGTTGGCCACGACCGTTACCTGGGTCTTGGTGTCCACGTCGATCAGGGTCACGGATGCACCGGCCAGGGCAGCGCCTGACGCGTCTCGAACGTAGCCGAGAACGGAGGCAGTCTCAAACTGCGCGAACCCAGTTGGAGCAGAGAGAAGGAGAAGAAGGACAATCGACACGAACAAATTGAGACGTTTCACTAATGTCACTCCATAATGCAAATCGTGCCGAATGGTTCCGTGGAGCCAGCCAGAGGCCGGTATACCCACTTCATCCACTGGTGGCAGCCCTTTGATCATCAGGATTAAGCAGGTTCACCGAAAGGGTGCGATTGCGTGAAAAATGGGCTCGCCCTGTGGTCATACCCCTGCGCACCCCTCTATAAATCAAGGCCAAATCCTTCTATCGCTTCAACGCGGTTTATCGAATTTTCATTTGCGGAGCCTAGTCTGTATCCATGTCAGTAACGAAAGAGTTGCCTTCGAAGGCCACCGGGGGCACCTCGAGTTTGGGTTATCAAACGATGTCAAGGGGTGCTGTCGGGATGGTGGAGGCGGTGCCGTCGGTGGATATGAACCGCCTCTCAGACATGGAAGAATGGCACTTGGCCTGTCGCATAGCAGCAAGCAAGCTGCTGTGCAGGTCGGACCTGCTACCCAGGTTCCTGCTTCATATCTGCGAGCAGACTCTGATGGGAAACTCTCACAACATCTCCGAGCAGCGCATTGGAATCCACATCTTCAATCGGCCGACCGACTATAACCCGGGTGAAGACAATATCGTCCGCAGCTATGCGCGCACGCTACGCAAGCGGATGGACGAATACTTTGAGTCTGAGGGCAGCCACGAGCGGCTGAGGATTGTGATCCCGCGCGGAGGGTACGTGCCCATCTTTGTAACCAACGGGGACAGCGGTCATGACGATCCGGGCGAATCGCATCGTGTCGCAGCGGAAAGGGTCGCGCCAAGAGCCGGTTCGGTCGAGGCGGGGATGCGGCCCCTAACGCAATTGGGAGTGCAACGAATGGAGCACGCCGGGTCGCAGTGGGGAGTTTGGTTGAAAGGACTGATCTGTCTGCTGATGGGATGCGTCCTGGGGGCATTTGCCTGGTCGGCGACCCACCGTCCAGACGACGGTCAAGCCTCTGAGATCGCTCATCCGATTTGGGCCGAGCTGTTTCAGAAGGATCGCAGCACTCTGATCGTTCCAGCAGATAGCGGCCTTGGCATTCTGCAGAATCTGACCGGAAAGCAGATTTCGCTGGAGACCTACGCGAATGGGTCCTACTTCGCCGGCGAGACATCGCTTCCTGGCATTGATGCGGGGAATCTGGCAGATCTGCGCCAGCAGCGGTACACAAGCGTGGTCGATTTGAACATCGCGGCGAAGCTCATGCAATTGCGTGAGCTTTCTGCCGGGCGAGTGGATATTCGCTACGCGCGTAGCATCACCGCGGAGGACCTCAAGAGCTCGAATGTGATTCTTCTCGGCTCGAGCCACACGAATCCCTGGGCCTCACTCTTTGAAGGGCGTATGAACTTCAGACTGCAATATTCTTCGACAGTCGATCAATCGCTGGTGCTGAACGAACGTCCGAACGGGAATGAGGAGAAGCAATATCTAAACGGTACAGGCCAGATGGCGAACCGCACCTATGGGGTAATCGATTACTTGCCAAATCTAGACGGCGGCGGCCATGTACTCATCATCCAGGGACTGAATATGGCGGCAACCCAGGCGGCGGCCGATGTTCTGTTCTACTCCCCGGACATGCGTCCCATTCTGGACCGCGCACGCCTACCGAACGGTTCGCTCCCCTCCTTCGAACTACTGATTCAAACCAGTAGCATCGGCGCAACCGATCCCGGCGCCCAGATCATTGCGACACGCTTCTACAAGTAACCGCCCCCGCGGCCTTCATGATCAGCATGTTTTACTCGACAGCAGGTTCAATATTTCTGTATCGCGAATGTCGTTCCACCAAGGTTGCGACTGTTGCCGGTGCCGGCGAGCAGATCACCTTCCCAATGACCGGTGATGGCGCGGTCTTCAATCTCGGCGGTCCGCTCGCGAATTTTTATGCGAAGCTATTTTTCTTCCAGGCTCAGGGCGTAAACATCACGCGTGCCCAGATTACGAAGAAATAGCGGCGCATCGGTTGGATCCAGTCCCATCCACATCCCGGTATTTCCCGTGTAGTGGAGGTTCTTGATGTCGGCGATGCGGTCGACTACACCATCTGCCACCCTGATTCGAAACACAGCTGGGCTCTCCTGGAAATTCATAAAGTAAATCCGCTGGCCGTCCTTGGACCACGACAGGTAGGCCACCACCCCCTTATATGGCGTAGACCACTGTTGGGTCTTGATGTTGAAAATGTTCAAAGTGGTCGAATTCATGCGCACGGCAGCGATCGAACGGCCATCGGGAGACCAGCGCGGCGAGAACATACCGACCGATCCGGGAACAGTGGAAACGCGTTTGCTGTCCAGGTCGAGAATGTTTATGACGCTCTTCGGATCCGCGCCCCCCTCCCTGCTTGTAGAAAAAACGACTTTGCTTCCATCCGGAGACCAATTCGGATCCGTTTCGGACCCACTGTCTTCAGGCAGAAGACGCCGCTGGCTGCCGCCCTGAGATGACACGATGTACGCCTTCTCACTGCCGTCAGAAGAGATATCCGTAAATAGGATTTGCGTGCCGTCTGGCGACCAGCTGGGCAATATTGGCTGCATTGGAGCATGACTCAGTTGTATGCGTTTGCTACCGTCAGGCTGGGACCTCCAAAGGATACCTTCCGGATAGGAAGTGAATGCGACGGACTGCCCATCCTTGGAGAAGGACACGTTGTCCGCCGAAAGGCCGGAGAGATAGGTCTGAAACTGCCCGGTCTTTGCGTCGAAGCGGACCAGTTCGCCATGCAGGGTTGAACCCGTTACGAAGATCTTTCTACCATCTTTGCTGGATATTGGATTACCCCATGCAATGGGGCCCGACGTCAATTGCACGGGCGGCCGAGGCGAACGCTGAAAGAGTTCATGGCGCTCATCTCGAGCCCACAGCTGACCCCCGGAATTAAAGAAGTAGAGGTTTCCGTCCGGACTCCAATGTCCGCAGCATGAGTAATCTTTCCAGTTCGGAAGCAACTGGTGGAGATTGGAGCCGTTGGAGGACATCTCCCAAAGCTGGTCGTCTTTTGAGAAGCGAATGGTCTTGCCATCGGGGGACCATTCGAGAAAGCTCGCCAGGCCCCCGATGGACGCCAGTTTATGCGCGCCAGTCCCATCGCTTCGAATTGCGAAGATGCCTCCGTCGGGGGTCGAGTAGACGACGGAGCTTCCGTCTTGCGACCAGGATGCGTCAGTTCCCACGACGAGGTACTGGAGCGAGCCCCCTAGGATACTGGCACTCCATATTGGGCGCGAGATGCTCGTGGCTCCGGTCAACGACGCAACGAGAAACTTCGAACCATCAGGCGAAACGTCCATCAGCACGGGATCTGATAAGGAGACATGGACCGGCGCGACATCTCCGCCCGATATCGCAACTTCGTCGAGGCCGTGGAGTCCATCCAGATAAAGCCGGGTTCCGTCGGTTCCGCGAAGAGAGCCAACATTGCCGTCATGGGTGATTTGGGAGTAGTCCGAAATGCGCAAGGACGCGAATTTATTCCGGCTTGCAATCACGGAGTAAACGATGAACGTCGCCGCAAGAACGGTGATTATTGCTGTCGACCACAAGGTAGATTTTCGCGACCAAAGTCGAGCCGGCGCTGCTACGGGCACGAATGACGATCCACTCGAGTCCGACAGAGCTTCGAGCGCGAAGGCTAGATCTGACGCGGACTGGAAGCGTTGGTCGGGATTTTTTTCGAGACAGCGCTGCAGCACTCGCTGTAACCCTGGTGGCGTATTCTGTGCGAACTGCGAGAGGGCCGGCGGATCTTCGTGCAGGACCGCGGTCATTGTCTCCGCTGCAGTCGAACGGTGGAAGGCCCGTCTGCCTGAAAGCATCTCATACAGGACAGGGCCGAATGCGAACACGTCGGTGCGATGGTCAACCGCATGCCCGCGCACCTGTTCGGGCGCCATGTACCCGGCGGTGCCCATGGTCAGGCCGGGATCAGTTCCTTGAGCGAGAGTCGGCGCGTTACCACCAGACTCGGCCGGAGCCTGCATCAATTTTGCTAGACCGAAATCCAGAATTTTGCTTACACCGCTTTTGGTTACGAATAGATTTTCTGGCTTCAGGTCGCGATGCACAATACCCTTCTCGTGCGCGGCGGCTAATCCATGTGCGACTTGGACACTGATGTCAATCGTCCTGCGAACCGACAGCGGCCCTTGCTCAATTAGCTGGCGCAAGGTAGTCCCCTCCAACAACGCCGAGACCAGATAGGGGGCGCCCTCGAATATGCCAAAACGGTAGATTGAGAGAATGTTGGGGTGATCCAGGGCTGCCGTGGCCTGCGCCTCGAGTTCGAAACGCCGCAGGCGTTCAAGATTTTGCGCAACCGAGGCGGGCAGGACCTTGATTGCCACTTCTCGTTTCAAAACAGGGTCTAGAGCGCGATATACCTCGCCCATTCCTCCCGAACCGAGGAGGCCGAGTATTTCATATCCGTCCAGCTGTGTGCCTGCGGACAAAGACATCGTGAGGCGGATTATATCTCTCGTGCCCAGGTTATACGCCGCATGCATAGCAAAGCTGTTCGACGCCGCCAAGGCTGTTATGCTATAAATTCTCCCAATCAAGAAATCGAACCATAGCAGGAATCAGGTATGCGGGTCACAAAATCCCGAGCACTCGGCCGGACTCTGTCCATCGATTTCACAGTCGCGGTCATCGTTTCTCTCGCCGCAATCTTTTGTGTTTCCTCGGCTGCTCATGCGCAGCGCGGAGCCATTACGTTGCCGCGCAATCTCGCCGATCTCAGCTCGAACGCCGGCCAGATCATCCAAGGCCGCGTCGTCTCCGCGACCGTTGAGCCCGACCCACGCTACAACCATCTCCAGACCCTCGTCCTCACTCTTGCAGTCGACGACGTCCTCAAAGGTCAGGCGCCGACCACCTTCACCTTCCGCGAATTCCTCTGGGACGTCCGCGACATCTCCGACCACGCCGGCTACCACCTGGGCGATGAAGTTCTGCTCTTCCTCAACGGCCCCACCCCTCTCGGCTTCATCACTCCGGTTGGTCTTCAGCAGGGCCGGTTTCGCGTCGTAAAGGGCGCCGACGGCCAGGACTACGCCATCAACGCCAACCAGAACTCCGGCCTCTTCGACAATGTCGTTCGCTCGGGCGCACTGAATGCGGGCAAACTCTCGGCAAAATCCCGCGCCACTGTGCAGTCGTTCCAGCGAGGCCCCATCCCCCTCACCGCCCTTAAGGAGTCCGTCCATCTCCTCGTCCAGAGTCCGGGAGCCGTCCGATGAAGCGCACTCTGCTCTGCGCCACTGTCCTCCTTCTGAGCTCCCTCGCTGCCGGTGCGGGCGGCCCCTTGCTCGTCGGCAGCCCGTCTTTTGGTGTCGACGGTCAGCCCTTCGTCTGGAACAACGCGCAGCCCGTCCAGTACCGCGTCGATAGCGGCACACTCGGTATGCTCTCTAGCGCCACTGCGACCGCCGACCTCGCCAACGCCTTTGCCGCCTGGACGCAACTTCCCACCGTCGCTCTCTCGGCTACGAACACCGGCCCTATCCTCGGCGTCACCAGCGGCCATGTCGCCACCGTCGCCGACTTCAACGCCGTCACCGGTTCCTGCGACAGCGGCCAGCAGTCGCCCATGATCTTCGACAGCAACGGCAGCCTCTTCTCGCAGCTCGTCGGCGACGCCTCCGTCATCGGCTTTACCTCTCCCTGCAAGCTGAGTCAAGACGGACACATCGTCAGCGCAATGTCCGTCTTCACCGGCGGCTCCAATCTCACCGAGCAGCAGCAGGACCAAGTCATGCTGCACGAACTCGGCCACTTCTTCGGTCTCGATCACTCGCTTCCAGGCGTGGACCCCTGCGGCACATCCACCGCTGACATCGCCGCCTTGCCCATCATGTACTTCCAACTCACTAGCCAGGCCGGCCTCACATCAGACGACAAGGCCTGGATCTCGTGGCTCTATCCGTCCGCCACCTTCAACTCCGTCTACGGCACCATCACCGGTCTCGTGCTCTTCTCCGACGGCCAGAGTCACGTCCAGGACGTTCTCGTCGCCGCGCACCCCGCAATGTCCGGCACGACCGCAGGTGAGGATCGCTCTCAAGCCTGGTCCTCAATCTCCGGCTTCCGCTTTACCGGCAACCCTGGGCAGCCCTACACCTCTAACTACCTCGCCTGTACGCCAGCCTCAGCCTGCCCCCACGGCTTCTACGGTAACAACGCCGACGGCGACTCCTTCGGCTCGCGCAACGCCGCTCTGCTCGGCTGGTTCGAGATCCCCATCCTCGCCGGCACCTATGCAGTCGAAGCCAGTTCCATCAACGACGGCGGAGTAATCGGCCCCAACGACCCCATCATCCCGCTCCCCGGCCCCGGCGAGTATTGGAACGCGCACGAGAGTGCAACCGACGCCAACTTCTCCACCATCGACTGCACCGTCCCCCGCCAGATCGACTACGTCACCGTGCAGGCCGGTCAGGTCACGCCCAACATCAACATCACCCTCGACAACACCGCGCCCACCTTCGACATCTTCGAAGGGCCCGACACGACATCCTCTGGCAACGCCACCGGGGTCCATCCGTGAGACTCGCGTTCGCACCCGCAGCACTCCTCGCCATCGCCCTTGTTCTCAGCGGCTGCAGCAGCTCCACCGGAGCAGCCTCCGGTGGTTCGGGATCAGGTGGTGGCTCGGGATCAGGCGGTGGAGGCTCCAGCCCGCCGCCGCTCTTCGCCATCGCCACTCAAAGCCTTCCACCGGTTCAAGTCGGCACCCCCTTCTCCGTCCAGCTCACGACGCAAAATGGGACAGCGCCGCTCACATGGAAAGCCACGTCCGCACCCCAGGGCGTCACCCTCGACAGCTCCACCGGCATCCTCAGCGGGAACGCAACCAGCCCGGGCTGCCCGGATAACGTCAACGTCACGGTCACCGACTCGTCCTCACCTGCGCGGACCGCCTCCGCCACTCTCGCCTTCAACGCCGAAGGCTTTTACACCGACCTCCTTCAAGGCCAGATCGGCGCCTACTATAACAACGGTATCGCCCTTCAGTGCGCTCAGGAACCCGTCAGCTGGACCCTTGTCTCCGGTTCGCTTCCTCCCGGCCTCCAAATGCTCCCATTTCCGGGCGTCGACTCCCAGCTAAACTTCCAGGGAAACCCGACGCAATCCGGAACCTATAATTTTGCCATCCAGGCCAAAGATCCGAACTTCCAGTTCCAGACCAACGCCTCTATCATCATCGTTCCCGCCGTGTTGAAGCTCACCGACGGCCTCATGCAAATCGGCGTCGTCGGCCAACCGTTTGATCACACCGTCGCTGTTACCGGCGGAGCGCCGCCCTACACCTTCACCGTGACCTCCGGTTCTCTGCCGCCCGGCCTTCAGCTCAACACGACCACCGGACAGATTAATGGGACCCCGCAATCCGCTGGTCTGACACAGTTCACTGTTACCCTCAAGGACTCCTCCGGCCTCGACCAGTTCACTCTTGCCAAGCCGGACACGATTCTCGTTACCGCTGCGCCTCTGCCCTCGCGCAACGACACCGTCGGCACAGCGACGCCCATCGTGCCCGGCACCTACTACGCCTCGCTCAGCCCTTACACCGACATCTCCGGCAATGCCGCGCCCGATCAGGATTATTACGTTCTCTCCGGCGTCAACCCCGGCGAAACCTACCAGGTGGGCGTCTCCAACGGCTACGAGAGTTGGAACGGCACTTACAGTGCTCCGACATACTCCTCGATTGATCCCGCTCTCGAACTCGTCGACGCGAATGGCAATCGCCTCGCCACCTGCAATGATCCTGTGGTCGACAGCCCGCCTTCGGGTGCTCCCTACAGCGCTGGCGCGAAGAACTTCACCGACCCATGCATCAGCCACTCACCCGCGGGTTTGGGAACGTCGTCTCCTTATCTGACGCTCCAGACTTCGAGCGCCAACCAGACCTTCTACATCCACATTTTCGACTTCAACGGCCGAGCCCGTCCCGACTTCACCTATACCTTCACCGTGACGAAACAGTAGCACCGGCTCACACCCGCAACTTCACCGAGCAGGCAAGGCCGCCGCCCAACTTTGCGAGCCTTGGCTGTCGGCTTCAGTGAACGTATAGCTGTGTCGTAAGGGGCATTCGGTATCCGGCAGGGGAGTTATGTGTTACTAGTTGCCCCCTTGATGCCCCCCAAGTTACCCCGGCTGTCAACGAACCGCTCCGAACATCGGCGAACTGTAAGCTATTGAAAGTCGCGGCGCTGGAGGCGAGTGGCGGGCCCTGCCGAACGGTAACGGAAGTGAAGTTGGTGGGCGAGACAGGGATCGAACCTGTAACCCCGGACTTAGAAGGTCCGTGCTCTATCCAATTGAGCTACTCGCCCGAAATGCTGGCACTTGGGCCCACACTACGATCCCAGGTGGCGGACACGTAAGGGATAACCATCCGCTGCATCGATTGTAGCGGAGCCGCGAGCTGCTTCAAGCTCTTTGCTACGCAACAAGGCCACGGTGTCATCCATCGCCAACTCCCAACGCCGCCGTGCGATTTCGGCGTCCGGACCAAGCGCGGTCAGATAAAACGTGACAGCGAAGCCTTCCAGCGGCCCGTTGAGATCGAGAAACGCCGGCCGCAGAATGCATTCCATCGCGGCTTCCGCGTGGGGTAACCGTTGGGCTCTGCGCATGATGCGATCCAGTCGATCCTGCTGCTGGTGCGCGGAGGCAAAAACGGAGCGTTCGCGCCAGAGCAGGTCAATATAGCTTGCGTACCCACATTGAGCGTCCTCCTCATGAAGAAGGAGTTCCATTCGAAGCGCTTCGAGAGCCTCTGACTGTTCCGACGAGGATAGGATCCAGGTGTCACATTTCGCTGTCAGAAACGGAGAGCGCGTCGCATTCAGCGACCGAAGCGCGCGAGCCAGGGTTGTGTTGTGCTCGGCTTCTACAATCTCTGCTATATCGTAAGGATTCGCTCGCAGGTCGATGAAGTGGGCTCCCGCGCCGGCGTGCGATCCATCCTCTTGCACGTCCGCGGACCATGGGACGACCAGCGTCGGTGCATCGAGGGAACACTCGGCGGTCCATTCAGAGAGCATCAATCTGTAGGATACGTCAGCGGTGTGCAAGAACGAAGCGCAGGGCGGTATGCTCGGCCCAATAACCGTCATTTCCTGCGGCCGTATCAGCTGGCGCGAGAAAGGCGCAGTGGCCGCCATGCTGGGTGGAGAGAAAAGTAATGTGCGGGTTGGCGGCGATCGTGCTGCGCGTCTCGGAAGTGATTCGGACGAAAGGGTCATCCTCCGCGTGCAGAATCAGCGTGGGAACCGTGATGCGGTCCAGCACGCGGGCAGCGCAGGCACGCGCGTAATAGTCATCCGCCGAACTGAATCCACAGTAGAGCGAAGTAATGCGCTCATCGAACTCGCGCAGGGAAGTGATGTTCTCCGCGCGGTGAGGATCGAATGCACGTGGAAAGAACGATGCCTTGCGCCGAAAACGCTTGACTAGGCCGCGAACGAACTTGCGCTCGTAAATGCGATTCTGCGGTTCATGCAGAGCATCTGCGGAAGCCGCAAGATCCACGGCCGGCGATACCCCCACAACAGAGTGCAATTGCGCAGGGACAGAGGCGCCTAGATCGCCTGCGAGCTTGAGCATCAGATTGCCGCCCATGGAATAGCCGATCAGCGTAACCGATTCCAGGCTCTGGGTCTCGAGGAAGAATCGCAGCACGCGTTCCACGTCGCTCGACAGCCCTGAGTGGTAAAGCGTTGGCGAGAGGCGCAGCATATCGCCATACTTTATGGGGCCGCAGTTACGCATATTCATGCGGATCACGTTGCAGCCGGAACGCCACAGCTTGTTGGCATTGCCCGTTACATATTGAGAGTGCGACGAGCCTTCGAGGCCATGCAGAATGATGGCCGTCAGGCTCGTTCGGCGCTGGGGAAGCGGCTGCCAGTGGCACTCGCAGAGCACCTGGCTGGAGATCTGCGAACCGTGAGCCGGGGAGACCTCCACCATCTGAATCTCCGGTGGCGGAAGCGCATCTGGGCGTGGCAGAAAGTTGCCAAAGATTGTCTGCAAATGGCCGTTGACCACCCACCGGCGCGGTTGAAACGGCGGATACATCTCCGGCCATTCGATGCTGCTACCGCCCTGCGTATTGGGCAGCGTGCTGGAACTCATGCGCGGCCTCCGCCATCGAACTTGGATGCCGCGGCCAGTACTTTGGTAGCGTTCAGTGCTCCCGTTGGTTCGTCTTCGTGCTTGAAGTAGGCGTACACGTCCGACTTCTTCGCAAGGTGCCCAAACCGCAGGGCAAACGCCTTCAGCTTAGCCGGGGGGTAGCCCCCGCTGCGACGCAGACGGTAGCAGTGGAAGTTCGCCGTCGATACGTCTGGCGTCTTCAATTCATCGCTCTCCGCGATGCAGAGAGCCCGATTGCTGCTGTGAAGGATGTTGTAGGTCGCTTCAGAAAACCAGCTCGGATGGCGAAATTCGAACGCCACTTGAAGCTGCGCATTTTCTACGAAGGCAGGTGCCTGCAGAAAGGTCTCCAGCCGCGTGTTGTCCGCCGCAAAATTAGGCGGCAACTGAAAGAGCAACGGGCCCAGTTTGCCGGCGGCACGCGCAGGTTCGACTGAAGCGACAAACTCAGCGGCGGCCGCATGGCTTTCATTCAAACGCTGGAAGTGCGTGATCCGCTGCGGCGCCTTGAAGCTGAACCGGAAGCCAGCGGGCGTCGCATCCAGCCATCCATTCAATTGGGTCGCCGACGGCAGTGTACGAAAGGTGTAGTTGACCTCCACCGAAGTCAGGCGGCTGGCGTAGAAACGCAGAAAGGCGCGGGAGGGAACATCCTTTGGATAAAATCCAGGCTTCCACGACGGGTAGGCCCAGCCGGAGGTCCCAAGGAATAGATTGCTCGGAGAGGCTGTTGGCGAGGGAGCGGCGACGATGGTCTTCAGGACGCGCGGCACGGTATTGTCGATCTGCTTTCAGAAGGATAGTACGCACACAGTAGCGCGCCGAACTGGGGAAAGCAATAACTTAAGGACTCGGGCGGCCAGCGGAGACCTGTAGGAGAGCCGCACTGCCTCGTAAGTTAAAGAATACACGTTGCCGTAAATGCCAACGCTACCGTCTCTTCCGAGAGTCGGTTGCCCCTATTGCCCCACCAGGCGCGACACTCACCTTCCCCTCCAAGATTGAGAACTCTTGTCGAGAGGGACTCGCCTCCCATGGGAAGGCGAGCCCATCAGAGAGCGGTAACTAGGACCGGCGAACCGAGCGCAGGCCGAGTGAAGCGCCCATGAACAACAGGCCCAACAATCCAACCAAAGGCAGTGAACTGCCGGTCTTTGGGAGCCGCGGAGCGGGCGCAGGCGTGGGCGCTGCTTCTACTACAGGTGCTGGCGCCGGAGCCGGCATCCGAACGGGCACCAGTACAGCGATCAGGATCGGTTGATTCGGTGGGAGGGGCGGCGGCGGAGGCATCGTTCCAGCCAGAATTCTCTTTTGCGTAACCACTGTTTCCGGGACCTCAACGACCTTGGTTGCGGAAACCTGCATCCCCTTCCTCAGTCCAAAGGCGTCCATTGTCTGGCCGTTGATGTTGAATTTCTGACCTTTAGGAATCGTGAATCTCTGGTTTGTGTTGTCATCCATTGTCAGGATTACGGAAGTAGGCGGATTGACGTAGAACACCTTTCCGGTGACGGTCTGTACCGTTGTGGTCACTTTGGGTGTGGTCGTTGTGATGATCGTACGCTGGATGGTCATTCCGGGCTTCAGATCGTGAATGCCGAGTTGCTGTCCATTGACAGCGACCCTGGCGCTCTCTGGAACGTTCGGAAAGTGCCGAATCTGACCAGCAGAATCTTGTACCCATAGGTCATTGCCGGACACAAAAACGACTGTTCCCGTTTGCACGCTTATGTGTTTGACAATAGGACCGTTCGTCGCGACTTTGGTAGTTGTCTCTACCTGCGCGCTCATAGTCACTGGGTAGGCCAACAAGAGCGTGCCTGCCGCCACAGCCAGAATATTCAAAATCGTTCGTGAACGTTTCATGTTCAATTCTCCTTGTTGGTTTTTCCCAGGCCTGCGGAAGTGGTTGTGGGTTGATTTCGTGAGCCGGCGGTCGGCCCATGAGACACGATGGATGCGTGGACAATAAACCGTTGCGGTGCGTCGCCTACAAAATAAAATGGATAGCAAGTGATAAGGGTGAGGGAGGAAGTGGCGCGCGGTAGCAGCACGCTAACGTCCGTTGGATCGACAATCTCGATTTGATCCACCCTGTAGGTAGCTCGCTCGGTTGTCATCACCAGATCAATCTGATCTCCTACCGCAATGTCCTTCAATCCTCTGAAGAATCCGTCGCGGTGTCCGGCGATTCCAATGTTGCCCTCAGCGCCTGGCATCGCTGTGCCAGCAATCCGTCCGGCCCCTCGGTTCAGCGTCAGATCGTCGGTCCCCTCAAAGACAGGAACACGAATTTTAACTTTGTCGATCTCAAGCACAGCCACAGGCAAGCTTGATGCGATCAGCAAACTGTCCTTGTAAGCCTGAATGCGTTTCTCCGCCCATAGACTGAAATCAACGTTTCCAACTAAATCGTTGGATTTCGAGGCATCGTTTTTTGGTACTGTCGCCGCTTGCGCATTCGCAAAGCTCAACAATGCAAACCGGGAGGAAATCTTTCCATCGAGAAAGGCTGTAAACCAGATCGCCAGAAGTATCCCCCCGGCTACCAGCAAGCATCGCTCGAAAAAAATCGAGGCTGTCTTCAGAGTTCTCAAGAGCTGCCTTCTGATCACGGATGACTAGTATCGTGCGTCAACGAATTCTTCCTGGACGGTTGCAACCATGAAGGGCAGGTTAGAGAGATCGTTAAGACCCCGCAACTGGCAAAAATGACAGTTGCCATAGCCAGTCGACATCCAGACGGGGCGGCGAACAATTCTTTGCGTTCACCAGTTGTCTGCATGCTCGCGTCGGAGGGGTTAGACCGCCAAAGCCTAGCAAGGACAGCAGTTAAAGGTATGCTTGCGAAGATTTTCAATGCCTCTTGCGGAGGAATCGATTGTAGGCGTTTGCTTTCTGATCCCGGACAGCGCAAGATTTAACGGCTTGTCATCGGTGACAGTATCCCCATGATTGAAATGGGCGTTCATTGGCTTGATGGGTTAGAAGCGCGAAGAGGATTTGGCGACCATTTTCTCGGCGAAGCAGAGAAGCGACATCTTGACGAGGTGTTTGATGCAACGGAAATCACGCTCTATCGCATTAGTTTTATTGCTTACCCTCTCAGTCTTATCGTGGACCGGATCATTGCTACGCGCGCAGGCTCCGATTCCCACGCCACAAGAACTGGACCAGCTGCTTGCTCCTGTTGCGCTCTACCCCGATTCTCTTCTGGCGCAGATCACAACGGCATCGACCAATCCACAAGAAATTCTGGACGTATCGAATTGGCTGCAGCAAAATCCTGGTCTACAGGGCGCAGCGCTTACCGACGCGGCAGAGAAGCAGGGATTTGACTCGGCATTTATCGCCCTTGTGATGTTCCCCGACGTGATCAACATGATGGCGGAAGACGTCGACGATTTCGCCGCCATCGGTGAGGCATTTACCGCCGACCAGGCAGCGGTCAGTGCATCGATCCAGAGATTACGCGCCCAGGCGTACGCAGCAGGAACGTTGCAAAGCAATCAGCAGCAGACCGTACAGGTTCAACAGGTGGCTTCCCAACCTGTCTATGTGATCCAACCTGCAAACCCGCAGATCGTCTACGTGCCGATCTACAACCCATCGACGGTATATTACCGTTCGCCGACCCCGGTCTACGTCACGTACGGACCGCCAATCTCGATCAACATCCTTGTCGTGAGCACACGGCCGTGGGGATGGGGTGGTTGGGGATGGAACTGGTCGTCGCACCGGGCCTATTACAACCACACAGTTTGGGCGGGATGGCGAGCTCCTTATCGTCCGCCGAATTATTGGTACCGTCCCCGCCCGATCCCCTATAACGCGAGGCCGGGATATGGCGGCAAATGGAACTATCGCCCACCGAACTATCGTCCCCCCACCCCTCGTCCTCTCCCGGCAAACCGTCCAGCCTGGGGACCAAATAATCGCCCCGGAAATCGACCTGGAAACGGCCGGCCACCCGTGCAGCAACCTAAGCCTGGGGGAAGACCCGGCCAACCGACCACAAAGCCCGGCTACACAAGACCTCCCAATACAACCAGACCCGGCGGAAATCCGCCCGGACAAACCAGGCCGACGCAGCCCAATGGGAATCGGCCGCCTGTGACCAAACCCGCTCCTCAACCGAAGCCGGGGCAGCCCGGAACCAGGCCTACACAACCAAACACCAGGCCGGCGCAGCCGAGTACTAGACCAACACAGCCGAATACTCGACCAACACAGCCGAGTACTAGACCCGCACAGCCGAATACTCGACCAGCGCAACCGAATACGAGGCCGACTCAGCCCAACACCAGGCCAGCACAGCCCAACACGAGGCCGGCACAGCCCAACACGAGGCCAGCACAGCCGAATCCAAGGCCAGCACCGCCCAAGACGAAACCAGCACAGCCAAACAATAGGCCGGCGCCGAACAAGAATTCCGGATCGCGGCCTCCGCCGCAGTCAAAGAATTGAAATTCGCTGAAGGCTCGATTACTAATTTGAGCAGCCCGCTCGATGTTTGAATGGCTCAGAGGCGTCTCGGCATCGGGCGAGGTGTCGAGACATCACATCGCATCATCTACTTAAGCCTTGCGTTTGGCCGATGTGCCAGAGAGCAGAAATAGAGCGAGCCGTAAGTACGAGTGCGCTTCGTCGAATGCTTGTTTTGAACCCCAGCATCCCCGCGAAATGTCTGGAGCCTTTCGGATAAGCCTCCAATCACAACAGCTGATCTGTGCTCCACACTTTCCGCATAATTGTGAATAGAAAAGCCGCGGTAAGTCCAAACGCGATCCAACCACTTAAGGCTTCCAGCGACCCCATCAGCTCCCATCCTGCTCCCAGGGCAATAGGATTGCCACCAAACGTGGTCATCGCACCGAGGGAGAACTCCATAGAAGCTTTCTGGTTAGAAATTGCGCCAGAGAAAAAGTAGGCGATGGCCCAGAACCATGCTTCTAAGCCGTGGGCCACGGTCGCACATAGCGCGGCTCCGCCAAGGGCGAAGAGAGACACCATGTGACGGAAGCTTTTGCCGCCGTTCATCGTCATCAGGGAATGAACTCCGCGGTTGAGGATGGTGAGCACGATTGCATGGAACAGAACTGTAAGAACTATGAGTGGAATACTCCACAGCCAATCCAGGCCCCAATGGACGGAAAAAAGACTACTCATGGATAGACCAACCGATGAACATGTGTGTTCCCAGCTTCCTATCGCCGGGAGATTCTAATTGGCCAGTGTCGAAGACATTGCTTTGAGCCGACATTGAAGCACCTCTCATGACACTAGGGTTGGAGCGGCAATGGCAGCCGCACGTGTCGGGCAGTTTCCAGCAGGACTGCGGGTCAGTTAACCACACGCATAGACGTCCAGATAACTGTCACTAGTTACAGTGTTGTCATGCAGAAGCTCAACGTTGCTTTAATCAAGTATCCAGTTGAAGTTACCTTTCCTCTACGGCGGGTAGGAGGTGTATTTGCAAGTGGCAAACCCCTTTCAGCGCCCTGTCAAATATGACAGTTGTAGCCTTGGCGATGCGGTCCTATCCTCACATGATCTAACGCCTCTCTAGTATCGGAAAAGTGCTTATTGTCCGGAATGTTAGATTCAGGCCACTTGGCGAGGGAAGAGAATGCTGCGCGAATGGATCGAAATGTCGTCAGACGGAATCCAGGTGCTGGCAGTTGTGATTATCGTCGTCTCGATCGCCTTTGGCTTCGTGCGCTACGTTCTGAAATTGGCGAAGCGGACACCACACTCCTACCGTGAATACAAGCACCTTCTCGCTCGGTCGATGATGTTGGCACTTGAAATTCTTGTCGCGGCAGATGTGATCCGCACAGTGTTGCTAGACCTGACCGCCAAAGGGCTGGAGATACTTGGCGCGCTGGTTGTTGTCAGAACATTTCTCAGTTGGTCGTTGGTAGTCGAAACCGAGGGACACTGGCCTTGGCAATCGGCTGCACTCAAAGTTCAAAGATCGGACGGGGAGGGTGCGGAATCCGTTCTCGGTCCGGTGGGGGAACTCGATGAGTCAATTTAGGAGCCCCTTGGAAGGATCGGGCCCTGGAAGCCGGACCGCCATGGTTGGGGCTTCGCAAGGATGTGGAGTTCGGCTGTCAGGGTCTGCCTTGTTTCCGGGAGTTGCGATATCTCTTAAGGAGCAACCAAAATGAATTTGCCGAGCTTTCCGAACGTTGACTTGTTCTCCGCCGGCGTCAACGCCTTGAACGGAGTGCTTGTCGCTCGCAATCCTTCTCACAATCGCGGATATGCGGTTGTTGGCCTGATCATCATGGGCTTCTTTGGTGGAATTGGCGGCGGTGTCACACGCGATGTCCTGCTGGGTGAGATCCCCGCGCCGCTGAAGAATCCAGCCTACTTTTTCGTATGCCTTGGGGCGGGACTGCTTGGGCTTGCAATTTATCGCTACGCTGACTCGCTAGAGGAGCGGTTTCGCACTAGAATCCTGGCGTTCTTCAAGTCCTTCTCGTTGCCGTGGTTTGCCGTTTTAGGCGCGCACAGAGCCCTCGACCATGGCCTCGGGTTCTGGGGCGCGATTCTCGTGGGACTTGCGGCCACTACTGCGGGAGGCGTGTTTATCGATCTCTTCTCTGGAGTGACGCCGGAGATTACGCGCCCGTCGGAACATCTGGTGACGACGGCCGTCCTCGCGAGTTCGGTCTATACGCTGATCGCTATCCACATGCAGAGCAGGACCACATTCTTCCCGGTCACCCTCATTGCAGTAGGTGTCGCATTCATCTTCCGAGTGATTGCTGTCCGGGAACACTGGGCACAAATCGTGCCTTACGAAGCGCCTGCGCAGGGGCCGAAGGTGGGGGTATAACCATCCTCTGAAGGCCAAACGGCTTTTGTCCATGTTGTCGCAATCAGGCGTATCGAACGAGAAAGGAGTTGTTATGGTTCACATTTGGGATCGGCTCGGAACTCAACTGCTTGCACGCGTCAGCGGACCGATGAAGTTCAGGCTGGTGCTACAGCCGTGCATGGCTGCATTTTTCGCGATTCGTTCGGGACTGGCAGATGCCAAGACAGGCAAGTCGCCGTATTTCTGGACTATGGTCTCCGACCCAAATGAGCGGGCGGAATTACTCAAGGATGGCTGGAAGAGCGTGGGCAAAGTATTCATCCTTGCCATCGTGCTGGACGTCATTTATCAGATCATCGAATTGCGCTTTGTCTACGTCGGAGAAGCAATCATTGTCGCGTTCATTCTCGCCATCTTGCCCTACCTCATCTTTCGTGGGCTGGTTACGCGCATCGCTCGACGTAGGATAAGTGCGCAAGTACCTGCCAAGAAACCAGTCTGAGGGGGCAATGTTTATGGATGTTGAGACAGCAACAAAAGACCGGGGAACGATTCTAGCCGAAGAGCGAACCAATCTAGCGGTGGAGCGATCGGTGATGGCTGCGGAAAGAACTCTTATGGCCTGGATCCGAACGGCACTTTCAATGATTGGATTCGGCTTCACCATTTACAAGTTTTTCCAATACAAGGCCGAAGATCTTGCGGCCGGTACGGTCCGTCGCCCGAATGCTCCGCGCAATCTGGGTTTGAGCCTGATTGCCGTGGGGACTCTGGCACTCATTGCTGCAGCATGGCAGCACAAAGGCTTTCTGAAGCAGATAACACCTTCTCGAAAAAAACAAACCCTTTCAGTCTCTTTCGTTGTTGCCATGGGGGTCATCCTGATCGGGGTCGTCACTTTTTATGGAGTTCTGTTTCATAGCGGGCCGTTCTAACAAGAAATATCTGCGGTTCGAAAAGGCAGCGCTTCGATGTTTGATATTTCACCTCCAAATCAGACATCCAATTGAGTCGGTGAAAGCCCATAACTTTGTCTTAGGTCAGGAACATCCTCGCGCAGGATGGCTGGGGAAAAATGAAGACCATCTTGGAGCAGCCAATCGAAACACTGCCAGTGGATCCGCCTGAGTTCTCACTAGTTTTGGGCGGCGCATTGTTTCAGTTGTATCGGCGAAGCCACCTATCGGGTGCAGCTCTGGAGCGGTTATATCGTCAAGCCATATTGTTTACGCTTGTCACTTGGTTACCGTTGCTGTTCTTGTCCTTCCTCGATCGCCACGTCATCCGTAGCGCGGGGATTCAAGTCCCGTTTCTACACGACATCGAGGCGAATGTAAGATTTCTGGTCGCCCTTCCCGTACTTATCCTTGCAGAACTGGGAGTTCAGAAACGCGTAAGCCCCCTAATCCGGCGGTTCATAGACCGACGGATCATTGAAGTCAGAGACCTGCCGGCATTCGCCGCCGCAGTCGCGTCGGCGCAACGTGTTCGCGACCTTGTCGCCGTGGAAGTGGTAGTGCTGATTTTGGTTTACACCATCGGGCTTTGGGTTTGGCGAAGCCAGATCGCCTGGGGAGATCGTACCTGGTACGCGTTACCGGATAAAACGCATTTGCATCTGACGCTGGCTGGCTACTGGTACGCCTTCGTCAGCATCCCGATTTTTCAGTTCCTTTTAGTGCGCTGGTACCTGCGCCTCGCAATCTGGTTCAGGCTTCTGTGGCAGATCTCAAAATTACACCTGCGCTTGAGCGCAGCCCATCCAGATCGAGCCGGTGGAATCGGCTTTATAGGAGGAGGTTCGTTTGCATTCGCGCCAATACTATTTGCCCAGGGCGCGTTACTTTCGGGCTTCATCGCCGACCGGGTTTTAATCGGTAAACAACCGTTGATGTCCTTCAAGTTGGAGGCAATCGGAACCGTAGTCTTCCTCGTTGTGGTCATTCTCGGTCCATTGTTGATGTTTACCCCTCAGCTTGCATCCACGTTGCGGAAGAGCTCAGCAGAGTATGGGCTGATGGCTAGCAGATTTGTATGGTGCTTTGAAGAAAAATGGATGCGACGCGGTGACTATGAGCCAGAGGAGTTGCTGCGGAATGAAGACGTCCGGTCGCTCGCTGAAATGTCTAATGTCTACGAGGATGTGCGCCAGATGCGGCTGGTTCCATTTTGGACGAATGACATCATTCGCCTTGCAGTTGCGGTTGCCATTCCTCTCGTACCGCTGTCGCTGACAGTCCTTTCGCCAGCGGAATTGCTTAAATTCGTGCTCAAAATTGCTTTCAAATAACCGGCCGCCACCTCAAAGCGGAGGGGCAGATCTCTTATCTCTTCGTTTGAATATTTTCGCTGGCAACGGCCGGACTCTCAAATCCTGTCGCAATTATTTTCATTTGGGGTGTCGTCGCACTTAGGATCCGCTCAGGTATCTCCTGCCAGACACGGCGGCGTCGATAGCCGGCAGGAGGTCGCCTTCAGCATGAGATTTATAGACGTAACCCCATGCGCCAAGTGCAAATGCTTCTTTGAGAACGGTCGCCGACGTCTCCTGGCTCAAGAAAATGATCTTCGATTTTGGAGCTAGCTCGCGCAGTTGCCGAGCCACTTCCATTCCATTCAAAGAGGGAAGGCCGATGTCGAGCAGAATCAAGTCGGGCTGCAATGCCTCAGCATGCTCAACTGCCTTCAAACCATCAGCCACTTCGCAAATAACAAGCAGTTCCGGACGCTCCTCCAATTTGGAACGAACGAAATCGCGAAACCACAAAAAATCCTCGGCTAACATTATTCGACACGACAACAACTTATTACCAACTTCCCGCCATGAGGGGTAATTTCCGTTAGAAGGCCGGCCGACCTTCGCGTTTATGAACGACCTGTCCTATTTCTCATCGTCACGCCCCAGAGCGAATGACAGCTTCTAGGACGGTCAAAACTTTAGGCCCAACAACTTTAGACGTGCTCTAGGAAAAATAGTTTACCTGGCATCCTCCTATCTCTATCTGTGGGCAAGCTGCACCGGTGTTTTGACCTTCAGCGTGGGCGAATCAGAGTTTCTAAGCTCTGATAACAATCAATTCAAGGCGAACGGCCGGCCTGTTAATACTGTCAGTTTGATTTCATTTGAGGACTCCCTAGACTCGAAAGCACCAGGAAACTGTGAAAATGCCGCTTCCGAATATTTCGAACCTCGCGAATTCCGCGCCCGACTCGGCCTCTTCGGACCGCAGCCGCATCGGCAGCGCTTTCCGCTGGCTTCAGTCGATTGGAAAAAAGTCAGACGATCCCCTCTCATCCTTTAGGTCGCTTACCCTCAAGCGAGGAATCCAGGCACTGGCGTTCTTCGCATTCGCGGGCCCTCTTGCGAGAGCGCAATCGCCGCAATTGTTGCCGGAGATCGATACTTACTTCAAGATCAATCCTGAGATGCGAGCGTATCTTCAAGCACAGGGGGATCGCGATGGGGGTGTTCCGCTTCAAGCAACTTTGGGCCCAAGCCTACAGTATTACTTCAAGCCTCTTCTCAGGTTGAAAAAGATCACCGCCTTTGACCTGGACGACGCAAAGAAGAGGCCCCTCGTTGTAGAGGCTGGGTATCGTGTCATAACCGCTCCCAATGAGCCCGTCGAAAATAGATTCATGCCGATCGCGACGGTTGCATTGCCAGTGAAGGGTTCGTTTCTGCTAGATGACAGAAATCGCGCAGATCTTGACTGGAAAGCCGGAGTCTTTAGCTGGCGCTACAGGAACAGATTGGCTGTGCAAAGAACTTTCGCAATCCACTCGTATCACGTGACTCCTTATCTTAACGCTGAGGTCTACTACGAAAGCCAATACTCAAAATGGAGTACAACGCAGCTTGAGGCCGGCGGCATTTTCCCTATTGGTAGCCACGTGCAGATTGATGCTTATTATGAGCATCAGAACAACACCGGCAAGAAGCCGAATGAGCAGGTCAATGATATCGGCCTGGCAGCGCACGTTTTTTTCCCATTGCGAAAAGAGTAGGACCAGCGAGTTTAGCTCGAAGGCTTCTCCTCGTTGAAGGGTGATCCGAGGCCCGCCAGTCGCTTGTAAGATTACCCGTACGATAGTTTTCAGAAGACAAGAATGTCGCGATTTGCGAATCACTCGTAGGGTCTAGAGCGTTCGAGAATTTGCGAAGCCGCTACCCATCAAGCAAAGCAAACACTCGAAGATATGAAATCGCCACCCAATGCCCTCGCTTGGACAAATACCTTAGTCGCAGGTGTGAGGCGCAATTACGCAATTCTCTGTATGCAGGAGTCTCTGCGATACAGCATCCAAGCGTCTACTGTTAGAACTGACAGTTCATTTGAAGACCGTAGATTGTTATAAAACACTGGCGGGAATTCGTCTGAATTCGACGAGATGACCAGCCGAGCCCGTACTCTCAAATCAACGAAATGAGGAGGACAAACATGAATATTCATGATCGCCTTCCGTTCCTCTCCTCCTCAGTCTGGACAATAGTTTTCCTGTTTGTTTTATCCGCCACGTGCTGGGCAAGAGACAAGAAGGACGTCATCGTCTTCGCGAATGGCGATCGGATGACATGCGAGATCATGCAGCTTCAAAAGGGCTACTTGTATGTCCGGCTGGCAAATGGGGAAGGCACAATCGCAGTCGACTGGACCAAGGTTGTTCGCATCGAGAGTCAATACAATTTTATTGTCACCAACGAAAAAGGAGAGCGATTTATCAGCAGCCTTAAGAAGGTGGCAGACGAAGCCTCGCCGGACAAATTCGTGGTGGAGGTCACGGGGAGCCCTAAGACCGATCTCATACCTTCGCTCGAGATAGTTGCCCTTCAACAAAATGACGTTGGTTTCTGGGCGAACCTGCACGGGTCCATTGACTCTGGTCTCAACTATACAAAGCAGCAAAATCGCGTCCAATACAACTTCGATTCAAGCGTTGTATATGCGAAACCCCTATGGTCAGCGGGTGTTGATTTGGGCTCCAGTTTCAGCGGTGGCGGATCTGATCAGAATTTTCGCCTTGATCTTCAAACGAACGTTGCAAGACAACTCCGTTCACCCCGGAACGTTTACATGGGACTAGTAGGCTTTCAACACAATGGCGAGCAGAACCTGGATCTGCGCACAATCTTGGGCGGGGCCGTCGGACATAATTTCCGCATGACAAATACCAGCCTGATTGCGGCATATGTTGGCGCAGACTGGAACAACGAGCATTATGAGGATGACCCGACATCGAGCAAAACCGGAAACAGCGCCGAAGCGGTTGTCGGCACACAATTCAACTTCTTTCGTTTCAGGACTACAAATTTCCTCGTAAATACTCAGGTGTTTCCGAGCATTACCGACCCGGGACGAGTGCGCCTGGACCTGAATGCAGCAGTGAAACTTAGACTCGCCAGACGCCTTTACTGGAGTGTCAGCTACTACTTGAACTACGATAGCCGACCACCGCAGAATCTAAATCATTCGGACTTTGGAACGGCCGGCAGTATCGGCTGGAAGTTCTGAAGGGGTCCGGCCAAAGATGGTCAGCACTCTCGCTCCAGCCTTGAGCCTCTGTCGGTTAAAGCAAACGCTCATTTCGATTCCTGTAAATGTTGACAGTTTCACGGAACCCCCGGGCAGGGTAGGATCCGGTAACTGACATATCGCGGTTACGCTCCATCTGTTGACCACACGGGAGCATTGATACGTATGTTCGGACACATCAGTACGAGTGGGGGTAACATTGGAAAGCGAATTCGACAATTCGATTCTTCCGGATTCGATTCCTGCCGTGCGACGGGTTCGCGGGGTGCGACGATTGCCCACACGTATTGCGATTTGGGCTGAAAAGGCGCGAGAACTCCAAAAGCAAGCTCACGTTTTCTACTTTGCGTTCAAACATCCCAAGACGCCCTGGTACGCACGACTGATTGCCGCCTGCGCGGCCGGCTATCTGCTTAGCCCTATTCAGATTATTCCGAGTTTTATCCCCGTAATCGGATTCATGGATGATCTGGTCGTTCTGGTAGTAGGGTTCAAGCTGATTCAAAAGGTCATGCCTCCAGAAGTGCTTCAGGAGTGCCGCGATCGCGCTGAAGCGGCCGAGGTGCAGAGAAAAACAGAGGTTAGATCCCTGGCCAGATTCTTTGTTTTCATCGCAATTGCAGTCTTGTGGCTCATCCTTGCAATCACAGGCAGTCTGCTGGTGGCAAGTCACTTTCGGCATAAGTAAGCCCCGCTCGACCGACCTGATGGACTGTCATATTTGACAGTTCCCACCGTGAAACGAACGGATTAGTTTCCTGAGAAGGATGACGAATCTCTGTCGGGAACAGCGACTCTGATCAACCAAATTCCAAAGTGGCTGCCTATCTCGTTTGGCGGTGCAGAAAGATGCACACATGAATTTGATGGCTGATGCTAGTCGTCCCCAGGATGCGCCGCCGGGTTTTCACCTTCTGGCAAAGCCAAGCGGGTCAACCTGCAACATTGATTGCACCTATTGTTTTTTCCTGTCCAAAGACGCCCTGTATCCGAACGAAAAGCATCGGATGTCGGACGAAACACTCGAACTCTACATCCAGCAACTCCTGGATTCGCATCGCACGCCGACCGTGACGATTGCCTGGCAGGGCGGCGAGCCCACGCTCATGAAGGTCGAGTTCTTTCGAAAGTCCATCGAAATCGTGCAGAAGTACCGTCGGCCCGGGCAAACCATTGAACACACGTTTCAGACCAACGGAATCCTCCTGGATGACGAGTGGTGTGCCTTTTTCAAGGAGCACAATTTTCTTGTCGGTATCAGTTGCGACGGCCCCCGCGAGATCCACAACACCTATCGCCTCGACCGCGGCAAGCAGGGCACCTTCGACAAGGTAATGAAGGGCTGGCGCTACCTGCGCAAGCATGATGTGGACTTCAACGTCCTATGCACGGTGAATGCCGCCAACGAAAAACACGGTCGTGCGGTCTATCGTTTTTTTCGCGACGAAATGGGTGCAAAGTGGGTCCAGTTCATCCCCATTGTCGAGCGAGCCAACGCTGACACGATCAATATCGCAAACCTGGGATGGAGTGAGCAGGCTGGCGGCCAGCGCATGCTTTACACGCAGTCCGGCAACATGGTCACCAATCGAACCGTGGGCAGCAGGCAATACGGCCAGTTCCTCATTGACATCTTCGAGGAATGGGTTCGCCATGATGTAGGCGAAGTGTTTGTTCAGTTATTCGATGTGACGCTCGAAGCATTTTTCGGCCGTCATCTGCTTTGCATCCACGCCCCAACCTGCGGGTACGGGCCGGCGCTGGAGTACAACGGGGACCTTTACTCCTGCGACCATTTCGTTGAGCCCAAATACCTTCTCGGCAACATCCATCAGAAGACTCTTTTGGAAATGGTGGCGTCGCCTGAACAGCGTAAGTTCGGTGATGACAAACGCAACCTGCTCACTAAGCAATGCCAGGACTGTAAAGTGAGGAACCTTTGCAACGGTGGCTGCCCCAAGGACCGGTTTGGCGTCTCGCGCGACGGAGAGCCTGGACAGAACTATCTTTGCGAAGGGCTTGAACTGTTCTTCATGCATACGGGCCCGACCATGGTGCTGATGGCCCAGTTGCTTCAGAAGCGTCGCGCCCCATCTGAAGTCATGGGGATCATAGCCGATCGCGATGCGGAGCAGACACACAATGCGCTCTGCCCTTGCGGCAGCGGCAACAAGTTTCGCAGATGTCATGGAGACCAAAATCCTGCGTCGCCATTCAGCAAGCTGGAACTCTCGCCGGTCGAAGCCGAACCCGTAGCTACCAACTGATACCAGCCGGAGCACATCAAGGCCCGACTAAGCCGCCTCGATTAGACCTCTCACTTCGCTCATGACTTACGCGCAACAAATGCCGCGGCGTAGCGTGCTTTCCACGGACACATAAGCGCTATTTACATTCCTGGCGAGATGACGTGTTGTTGGATTGCATACTGCACCAATCCCGCGTTGGTTTTCACGCGCAACCGTTCCATAACCTTGTATTTATGAAACGCAACGGTGCGAGGAGTCAGCTTGAGGATATAAGCGATTTCCTTCATCGATCTTCCCTCCGCCAGCAGCTGAAGGACCTCTCGTTGTCGGCTCGTGAGAATCTCCTGCCCCATGTCCGACACCCGGATATCGAGAAAAAAGCCGTCGGTATCACTCGTGACGAGAGGAGAGACATAGTATTCGCCTTTAAGAACTTCGCGAACTGCCGTTATGAGCTCTGTGCCGGCGGAGGTTTTCAGCAGGTAGCCGGATGCCCCGCACCGGAAGGCCTCAGCTGCGACGCCTAGATCGGGGTTCATCGTCAAGTATACAATCTTGACTGTGCGTTGCAGCCGTTTGATTCGCTTGCCTGCCTCCAGCCCATTCATCAGCGGCATTCCAACATCAAGGAGGACGACATCCGGTTTGAGCGCCGGAACGGCATCCAAAAGAGACTGTCCATCCGTAAAAATGCCAGCGACTTCTAACTCTGGCTCCAGAATTCGCGCACAGGCTTCAGCTACAAAGAAATGATCATCGGCGATCAGAACTCGAGGACGATTGGTTTGGCTCAAAGCTCCCCCTTGTACCGTTCAAGTTTGGGGAAATCTGGCCCGTGACTGGACTGGCACATGACTCCAGGCGCTTGCGCCCCTAAGTCATTGACCTGTCGAACCGATTTTCTCAAAGATGAAATGTTCATAACATCCTATCAACCTTTGCAGCTTACCCGGAAAAAATCCTGGCCGGGTCCTGCCCGTCCTTGCTCATCATCACCACTCCATTGCACACGCGAAAGCGCCGCTAAGCTGGAACGGTCTCAGTGGAATTGGAGCGAACACGCGAGGAGGGGATATCAACCGACTAACAGCGGCGATATTGCTGCTTGCGCGCGAACAACCCCTTCTCAGTGATGCTCCCTAATTTATCGCAAATCTTACTGGCAGTGCAGGGGTAAACCAACTGTCAAAACTGACAGTGTGAGATGCCCGGAAGAATCTAGCACGCCCATCCGTGGCCTCGAGGTATGCGAGCGCACCCGGCCAACCTCGGTGGGCTGCTGATGGAGTGGTGGCCCATTGACGGACCCTGCGCCGACTAAAGCTCGACGGCGACGCGTACAGAAAAACTACCTCCGCAATACCGCGCCACGTTTCTTACAGAATCCACAACGTCACACCGCAATCCATCTCACTCGGCTCTATGGCTGGCTATCCTGGCTGGACTTTCGTCCGGAGGTATCGCCATCAAGCCAGCTGTCAAAACTTACGGGTCACGAAAGTTCAAGTTGAAAGATAACTTCAACATACCGTTAAAAGTGACAGTAGGCAGAAAGATTAGGAAGTCATAGATTCGTCATCAAGGGTCGCCTTCTCATCGCGAGCCGCGATCATGGATTTAGAGCAGAACGCTCCATGGCGAACAGACGAAGTGGGGTAGAACAATGTCATCACCACGGGTTCTACTTGCCGACGATAATCGAGATTTCTTGCATCACGTCGTGGAAATGCTTGAGAGCAATTATCAGGTCATTGGCACGGTCGTGGATGGCGGCTCTGTATGCGCTGAAGTGTCGAGACTTCGGCCGGATCTCATGGTCCTGGATATCTCCATGGGACAGCACAGCGGCATCGAGATCGCCCGGCAGGTGCGCCAACAGGGTTACGCGGGTCAAATCGTATTCTTGTCTATTCAT
Organism: Granulicella sp. L46; assembly: GCF_009765785.1. Lineage (GTDB taxonomy): Bacteria > Acidobacteriota > Terriglobia > Terriglobales > Acidobacteriaceae > Granulicella. Next base: position 995,001 of record NZ_LMUT01000012.1, on the reverse strand, counting down.
GAAGACCCTGACTTCATTGGGGCGGCAATTGGCGCGGGCGGGCGAGGGTACGTCTTCAAATCTCGAATGAATGCGGATCTCGGATTAGCTTTAAGGTCTGTGCTCTCAAGCCAGATCTTTATTTCTCCTCAAGGGCACCGCCCGTAGCCGCTCCGCTGTCAGTCACCGTCCTCACTCGGAACGGCAGCCAAATATTTGTCCGGATTACCGGCATCGTCGTTCTCGCACGTCCATTGCCCGTTATGCTGAATCAAGGTGGCGCCCGAAATCGCGTGAATGGTTCACCCAGGAGCCTATGTTCAGAAACCAAACCAATCATGACGATTAAAAATCATTACGATCCGCAATTGACGGGCCTTGGGGCTTCCCCTGAGGTCCAGGATTTCTACGATCGTTATCCCTACCCTCGACCTGTCGATAACCTCCAAAACTACGGTCGCCTCTGGGACGATTACCAGAGACGCGTAGCCGACTTTCATCTATTCTGGCCAGCTCAAACTTATAGGGAAGACTATTCGATTCTCGTTGCCGGCTGCGGTACATCCCAGGCCGCCAAATACGCGATCCGGTGGCCTAGCGCCCAGATCACCGGAATTGACTTCAGCGCAACAAGTTTGTGCAAGACCGAAGAACTCAAGCGAAAACACAATTTAACAAACCTTAGCTTGCAGCAACTTCCGGTCGAGAGGGCAGGGGAGTTAGGCGACAGTTTCGATCAGATTATTTGCACCGGGGTTCTCCACCATCTCGTCGAACCTGACGCGGGTCTCGGCGCATTGCGCAGTGTGCTCAAACCAGACGGAGCGATGCATCTCATGGTGTACGCCCCTTATGGCCGAGCCGGCATATACATGCTGCAGGACTTCTGCAGGCGGCTCGATATCTCCGCATCGGATGATGCGATTCGGGATCTAGTCACTGCGCTCAAATCTCTGCCTCCCGGTCATCCCATGGAAACTCTCCTGCGCACGGCACCCGATTTCGGCGACCAGGCAGAGCTCGCCGATGCCTTGCTGCATCCCCAGGACCGAGCTTATTCGGTACCGCAATTGTTTGAGTTTCTCCAAAGGGCTGGTCTTGCGTTTGGCCGATGGACGCGTCAGGCGCCCTACTCTGCAAGGTGTGGGGTCATCGCCGGGCTTCCGCAGACTCCGCGGTTGGAGAAAATCTCTTTGGAGCAGCAGTTTGCCGCGGTCGAACTCTTTCGGGGTACCATGGTCCGCCACAGCGCCGTCGTATATCACAATGAGAGTTCAGCCCAACTAAACCAGATTGATTTCGCGCACGGCGGCTGGCTTGATTATGTGCCGATAAGGATGGCTGATACAGTATGCGTGCTCGAAAGGCTTCCCCCCGGAGCCGCCGCGGTTCTAATCAATCGTAGCCACACGTTCCGGGACCTATTCCTGCCAGTTAACGCTATCGAGAAGCGATTCTTTGATGCAATCGATGGAAAACGTTCCATCGCGGAAATCGTTCGCGTCGCCGCTCCCTCCCCGAAGGAAACCGGGATTGCCGACCTCGCTCGCGATTTCTTTGAGCAGCTTTGGTGGCAGGACCAGGTTCTCTTTGATACATCCCGGCTGCCGAAAGCGACATAGGTACCTGGAACGATCGCCTGCTGTTCTTTTTGACAGTAGTCGCCGATTAACAGCCAAATTATTCTGCCAGTTAGATGAAATGCCAACAGTCGAAATGACGATTCAGAATCCGTCATCTGGAGAGTCGTCTGAATTTTCCGGTCGATGTGGGACTTAGTGCCGAGCTTCTGCCTCAGTTGATCGACCTCGTGTAACAAGTAGCTGCAAGAACCTTTCATTCCGCGACGAATTGCACATGGGGAAGCGGCCATTGCCGAATCCCGATCTACAGACGGATCGGCTGATAGGTCGAGTCAAGCAGGCCTTGATCTCGCAAAGCCGGTCGAAGGAGCACAGAATGAGTCCCGTAACGTGGCCGCGGGTGCTTATCGCAAGCGATCAAATTCGCCTCTCTGAGGAATACGCAAAGCTTCTGCAGCCGGAGTTTCAGGTCGTAAGCATCGTTGCGGACGAACCTGCCCTCATGGCAGCGGTGCGAGACCTTAAACCCGACGTCATCATCCTTGATCTGGGCGAAAGTTGGACCAATCATCTCGAGACTCGTGCGCGCCTCAAAAAACTGACTCGCATGGTCCGGATTGTGTACATTACATCCACGATTGACGCTGATATCGCCGCCGACGCAGCGCGGGGCGGAGTATCGGGGTATTTGCGAAGATCCCTTGACGACGAGAACCTCGTGAGTGCTGTCCGCGAAGTGTTGAAAGGCAAGCGCTACATCTCTGCATCAACCCTGCACGCCATCGAAGGTTTAGCCCTCGAAACCGAACCGCATCTCAGCCGGAAGAGACTCACCGATCGAGAGCTCGAAGTCCTTAAGTTGTTAGCGGAAGGGCGGACCATGAAAGAAGTTGCATACATCCTCACGCTGACTCCCCGCACCGTAGCGTTTCATAAGTACAAACTGATGCAGCGCCTTTGCCTGCAAACAAATGCTGATCTTGTTCAATATGCAATTCAGGAGCAGATTCTAACGCCACGATCCTAGCGATCTTCTGCCAGAGACCCAAAAAGAAATGACGGCACCGTCGCGCAGCGGGAGAGCCCTCTGATTCAACCTGCCGGGTCTAGCGGCCGCGCATGAATCCTTCCTTCTCGTTACCGAATCCTCGAGGACAGACTAACGCCTGACTCGTACACTCATTTCTTATCGAAGACGATGATCACAGGGTTTGCGGTTCCACACATTCCGTAAACCTCACCCGAATGACAGGCACTCACGGAGTACTTGAAGCACCCCGTTCCCTTTGCGACGACGGAAACAGCGTGGGCGGATCCGCCCCTGATAGCGCCGCTAGGATCGAACGGCGATGACGCGCCGAAATCGACGATAAAGCCGTCGCCTTTGTCGGTGCTCTTCCATGTAACTGTGGTCCCGACATTTACACAGAATAGGGAATTGCCCTTTGCTTTCGGAATGCTGGGAGTCGCCGACGCAGAATCAGCGGTCCGTTTCACATCCACGCTGCACGAAGTAGAGCCGGAGCCGCAGGTGTTGACGGCGGTGCACATCTGAGCAGCAGCACTGGGGTCTGCGCAAACATCCTTACTGTTTTGTGAGTGAGCAGCCGCGCTGCCTGATAGCAAAGAGAAGGCAAGTAGCGGCGCAGAGAAGCTAAGTACGGAAGTTCGTTGGATCTTCATAGTGCCTCACAATTCGACGCTCACGGGCGATGGTAGCAAGACGAATCGTCCCATAGCGTCAGTCGGGTCTATTGATGACAGCTCCTTGAACGCGAAGGTGTTCTAGTTGACGCCGGGAGTCCCTGCCCAGTCGAGCACGTCGACCAGTTTCCATGGGTTTTGTGTGAGGTCCCATTGCAGTTGGCCCTGGCTATCGAGCACTAGCTCGGCAGCAGGGTATAGGACGCCTGTGCTCTTGCTCTTGTCCTGGTCGTTGATTTCGAGAACGCCCGCGGTGAGATTGAACGACTGAGATTGCGTGTCAAAGAAAGCTTCGCCGAACCGAATCTGGCGATTGGTCACGAAGACAATCTTTCGGCCCGTCGGCGTCTGAGTCATCTTGATAAAGGAACAGTCATAGCCCAGAGTTCCGGTAATCTCAACATGGCCCACCGCCTTCATCTTCTGAAGAGCGTTCGACAATCCCTGGCCCTGGCCCTTGTTGAATGCGGTAACGAGGATCTGCCTGTCCGCCTGGGTTGAGTACTCATAGATGTTCAGAGTCACTCCGATATTCTGACCAAGCTGAGTTCCCGTTCCCATCGCTTGAGCTTCAATCGTTTCGGTCTTTGTTCCCGCGGATACAGGCAAGGAGGAAACCATGAACAATCCGACCAGAAGCCCAGCACCGATGACGACCTTTGCAATTTTTACTTGTCTGTGCATTTTTTTCTCCAATCTGTGGCTCTGTGTAGCATTTCCGATTTGAGCGGATACAGTTGATAAATTGGGCCGGTTGAAATGTTTTGCTATCGATCTGTCCGATCGTTGCTGTCTACAGCGATGTGTCGCCATCTCCGAAAACAGCAGCAAGGCGGCATGCGGTCAAATCCGAAGGCTCCGACACGCTCACATCGAGTCACGCGTATCAGATGTGTTGGAACGAACTGACACCCGCAGTATCTTCGATTGTTAAATTGCCGCGCAACTGTCAGATGTGACAGCGTGGTAAATAATCCTCCCAGCAGCAAGCCTGCTGACGCATTTTGCCGCGAGTTGAATGCATTTCTGTCAACCGCGCACCAAACTCCATGTCAAATCGCACCGGGGCAAAATCGGATTACGATTCGGTAGCAGACGTTTTGCGGTCAACTTCAAGATCGCCCATCCAACAGGCCAAACTCCCTGCGGGCCGGCCATGCAGACCACTACTCGACTGTTAATTCTGACAGGTGTGGAGACATTTCGAAGTCTGTAGAGTGTGCTCCAGTATTACTCTGCTATTAACCGCAGCACTTGCCGCACCCAGAGGACAAGATCATGTCGAAGGCAAGACCAACAGTTGGAACCGACGGCCGTCCGCTCCCAATTCTTCCCCCTGAGCGAGACGCCCGCGTTTGGGCGAAACTCGTCCGCGTCATGTTTTACACCCCTGGCTTTCTAGCGATGCTGCTACTCAAGGCGGGGGAGCCGGAGAGCTTTGGCATCACCATCGAATTGCTGATGCTTTCCAGCGCGGCGGCCATCGTGGGTGGCCTCTTCATCGGCACCCAACAGTCGGGCGAGGGCGCCGATACGACATCAAAAATCGGTACATGGAGCGGGTCGCTAGTGCTAGAGCTGCTTGCCGTGGTGCCGCTACTCTGTGCAATCCCGGCGCTATTCCATCAACTGGCTCATAGCCGGCTGCTCCACGCCATAACGCCAGGTACCGTTGACCCGACCCTGGGCGCATCGGAACTGCTGCCGATGGTCGCAATCCTGCCATTCATGCTTTACCAGCTGGGTGGGTTCGGGACTTTGGACTACATTGTGTCGAAACCAGTGAACTGGATCATCAACCTTGGGATTCTCGTCTTGGTAGCCTCGGGCTACATAGCCAATCGCCAAGGCTCCTTCGACATGGAGAGACACCTTGATGGGGTTCTGGTTGTGGCGATGGTGATCACCGTGTTCTATGGCGTGCTGAAACTGCGCAAGATGCAGGCCGCCTTCGATGCTCAATGCCCGACGAAACCTCCAAAGGACTAGGCAAGGAAAGTATTCGGAATGCATAGGGTTGCGCGGCGAGTCGCGGTCGCTGACCGAGGCTTTTGCGTTAATCGATAGTGTCGCCGAATAAAAGGCGCTGAGGAATATTCTTAATTCCGTCCTTATCGATACTGATGATGCGGTCGTAAAGCTCCTCTGGCCAAGGCTCGTAAGGCGACTCGTGTCCCAGTGCACGGATCAGCTTGGGTATCATGCCATGGTGCCAACACATCAAAACTATTTTGCCGTCAAACTCTTTTTTGTTTAAGTCTTTGACCATCTTCTTGATGTCTCGATCGGCATAGTCTGTTCTGACATCAATTCCAAGTTTATCCGCCGTTGGCCGGATTGTCTGGTAAGGTCGGGCGGAATGCCTTGTCGAAGTGGAGGCAAACACAAAATGGGGCTTCACGATTTGCGGGAGCAACTTCGAGAGCCCAACGGCGCGCATTCTTCCGCGCAACGCCAGATGAGGCAGTCGAGAGGCAGGTTTCTCCGCGTGCCTGACAATAACGATCCGCATCGGTCCCTTGGCCATGAGAAACAGTTCACCACGATCATCGCGGATTGGAAACTGTTATTTCTGACAGGTCTATTCGCGCATCTCCCAACTTAGGATCCAAACGATGCAAGATCATTCTGCAAGGTCGATGAGGCGTAGCTGGAAGCGGGCATTTTCACCCCTAATCGTGTTGCTGTTGTGCTCCGCCATACACGCTCAAGAAACGTGTCCCGTCGAGATCAAGCTCCTGCTCGTACCTTCGACCATCAAGTCCGTGCTGGCTTCCCTGAGCTTCGAAAAGCAAACGACCAGCCAAGTCTATTTCTTTGACACCGGCAATCTCAGCCTCCTCAACCAGGGCGTGATCGTGCGAGTCAGGCAGGGCGCTAAAAATGACCTCACGGTAAAGGTCCGCTTGCCTGAAGGCAACAATCAGATCGTAAGCTCAAAGCTCCGTGAGCAATTTGGGTGCGAGATAGATCGAACGGAAGCGGGAGCGAACACCTCTTATTCGGTCGGGAAAAACTACAAGGATCGCGAGATACCTGAAGGCGGTGACGACCTCTTCAGCGCTCTCAGCTCTCAACAACGGGAACTCTTAAGAGAGGCCCATGTTTCGATTAACTGGTCCCGGGTGAGAAGGACTCCCGACATCCACTCAACAACGTGGGCGACTCCCTCAGAGTCTCCATTTGGCAAACTCACACTGGAATATTGGGAGTTTCCCGGAGACAGTCTCCTCGAATTGTCTGCTAAGAGCGCGTCAAATGGGTGGGAATCGAAGTATACGGACTTGCACCGCATAGTGAAATTAAAAGGTCTGTCGCTAAGCGCCAATCAAGAGACGAAAACCAGCGCCGTGCTCAGGGGATTGAAGCATGAAGCGTCGCCACCCCATTGACTTCTATTAGCCCCGCCAGACATGGTGAAGCGGCTCCAAAATGTCGTAGCCACCTCAAGCTCATGCCGTAAGTAAAGGTCCGCTGGGTCGGACGCCGGGAGTGTGACGGCCAAATTGCACCAGGTGTGACCCTGGAACGTGCATCGCAATGACAACGCACCATTCGCTCGATGGAGGATGAATCGGCCATGAGAACCAAACCGGTTGTGAGCAAGCTTATCGTCGCCCTGGGTTTCCTTCTCTTTGCTACCACGCCTTTATTCGCAAGGGAAAGCACAGATGTGATCATCATGAAGAACGGCGACCGCCTTACCGGTGAGATCAAAGGGCTGAAGGCCGGCGTGCTCTACGTAAGCATGAAATACATACTGGGAACGAGCTCTGTTCAATGGTCGGAAGTTGCTCATGTGGAGAGTAAGCAGCTGTTCCTCGTGAAGACCGAGGACGGTTCGGTATACACCGGGAAGCTCAACACTACCGATGGTCCGACCGGCAGACCCATTATGATTGAGGTTGTAGAGGTAGCCGGACCGAAAGTGGAGATCGAGTCCCCCAAGATCGTCACGATGGACGTGACCTCGACGAAGTTCCTCCAACGATTCAACGGCAACATCGATTCTGGAATCATTTACTCCAAGGGCAACCAATCGACGCAGTACAGCCTGGGTGCGCAAATTAATTACCCGCGAGAACGATGGGCCGCCGGTGCCAGCATCAGCTCAACCCTCGCCGACAGTACCGGCGCCGCTAAGTCCACCCGCAACCAACTGAACCTCGACGCCTACCACCTCATGCGCTCGAAAAATTGGTTCTACAACGGTATGGGTGTCTTCCTGCAAAGTTCCGAGCAAGGCATAAACAGTCAGGTCACGGAAGGCGCTGGCGTCGGTCGATACGTGAAGAACACAAATCAAACGCAAATCTCAATATTTGCTGGGTTTGCCGGACAAAATACCGCCTATCTGGACACAGCCTCGCAAAACCTGGCATCAGGCCTGATCGCTGGGAATATTCAATTCTTCCGATTCAATAAAACAAATGCGAACGTCACAGCCTATCTTCTACCAATCATCGCTCAAGGCGGTCGAGTGAAATTCAATATGAACGCGACCTATTACATTAAGATTGTGAGTAACCTTTCCTGGAACGTTTCCTTCTATAGCAGCTTTGACAGTCAGCCTCCCAATCACCTTTCCGGCAGTGACTTCGGATCGCAATCGGGTCTGAGTTGGACGTTTGGTAACAAGTAGCGCCGAAATCTCTTTCGGCGCTTTCACCGCATCAACAATCGTGAGGCGTAGCTTAGACTCTCACGATAGGGTGAGGCTAAACCCGGGACTCTCGGGGTCTACCAGCCATGTCAGCGCTCAACCTGGCGCAAGACTATGAGCTTCAACACGTTGGGTGGACCGCGCGTCTCCGCGGGCGTTGGACCCCCATTCGACGTTCCGGATGTCTACCGCCCTGCGCCTTCCCAACCTCCCGGCCGCCCCCCATAAACCTGTCAGTTGTTACAGTTCACGACAACGGAGTGCCGGTGTATTCCTTTTGAGTGCAAGTCTCCATGCTTGGGCAACAGGGCGGGTAAATGTTGCGCACGCTGCGTACGTCGAGGTGAAGGCAGAAGCAAGTATTGCTCGCGGGGGATGAGCAAGGCGTAATCGCTGGGTCGAACGTCAACGAAATTCAACCAACGCGAAGGGACAGAATATGGCGGACAAGAAAAAACCAACAACGCAAAAGCCGAACATCCTTGTCATCTTCGGTGATGATATTGGGCAGTCCAATATCAGCGCCTACACGCATGGCTTAGTGGGCTACCAAACGCCCAACATCGATCGCATCGCCAAGGAAGGCATGCTATTCACGGATTACTACGCAGAGAACAGTTGCACGGCGGGCCGCTCCTCCTTCATCACTGGCCAAGCGCCGCTGCGCACCGGTCTTTCCAAGGTCGGTGCCCCGGGCGCTCCCGTCGGCCTCCAGCCGGGAGACATCACAATTCCCCAGGCCCTGAAATCACAGGGGTATGCGACCGCGCAGTTTGGCAAGAATCATCTCGGGGACAAGGATGAGTATCTGCCGACTGCGCATGGTTTCGACGAGTTCTTCGGGAACCTCTACCACTTGAACGCAGAGGAAGAACCCGAGCGCCCGTACTGGCCTAAGAATGATAAGGCGTTCGTGAAAGCGATGTCGCCGCGCGGCGTGTTGCATACCTTTGCCAATGGCAAGATCGAGGACACCGGCCCGCTGACCAGGAAGCGGATGGAGACAATCGATGACGAGACCAGTGATGCTTGCGCGGCTTACATCAAGAAACAGGCCGAAGATGGCTCGCCATTCTTCGTTTGGATGAACTTCACCCGCATGCACGTCTTCACGCACGTACGCGAGTCCATGTTGGGTCGAAGCGGAATGCCGGGCAATGAATATGCCGATGGCATGCTCGAGCATGATGAGGATGTAGGTAAACTGCTCGACCTGCTGGACGACCTGAAGATCGCCGACAACACCATCGTGATCTACACAACCGACAACGGCCCCAATATGTTCAGTTGGCCCGATGCCGCGATGACTCCGTTCCGAAGCGAGAAAGATTCGAATTGGGAGGGGGCGTTCCGCGTGCCGGCGATGGTCCGCTGGCCGGGAAAAATCAAGCCAGGCACCATATCGAACGAGATCTTCTCCGGACTCGACTGGTTTCCGACCTTGCTCGCTGCCGCCGGGGACGATGGAGTGACGGATAAACTGCTGAAGGGCTGGGCGCCTGAGGCATCCGGAAAGAAATTCAAAGTCCATCTCGACGGCTACAACCAGTTGCCCCACCTGACGGGCAAACAAGCGAAGAGCAACCGCAACGAGTTTTTCTACTTCAACGACGACGGAGACCTCGTCGCGATGCGTTGGGGTAATTTCAAAGCGGTGTTCTCAGAGCAGCGCGCCCAAGGCAACGCATTGATTTGGGCCAACCCATTCACTCCCTTGCGCCTGCCGAAGCTCTACAACCTGCGCATGGATCCGTACGAGCGGGCCGATATCACGTCCGATCAGTATTGGGACTGGGAGGTGAAAAACGCGTACCTTGTTGGCGAAGCAACGATGAAGGCGTCGGTGTTCCTCGAAACCTTCATCGAGTATCCGCCCAGCCAGCGGCCGGCGAGCTTCAGCGTCGATCAGGTTCGCAAACATGTGGACAAGAAGATTGACGAGGCGTTCGCAAAGCGCGGGCTGGAGTAGCAGCAAAGCGCCCAAACAAATCCTGACATCAACCCGAAACCGCCAAGGCCACTTCCCAGGAAGCAGGATGTCGGCCAACGCTCGAACGCTATGCCAAGATCGATAGCATAACCTAGTGTGTATCCGAGCGAGGAAGACATATGGCATCGACTCCAGAGAAATTCGATCAGGCTCCGACGGCCCAAAATGGTTTGAAGCATCCCGGCATGGTGTGGATACCTGGCGGGACATTCGCCATGGGGTCCGAAGCTTTCTACCGCGAAGAGGCGCCAGTCCATCCGGTCAGCTTAGATGGCTTCTGGATCGACACCTACGAGGTCACCAACGAGCAGTTCTCAGCGTTTGTGGAAGCGACCGGCTATGTAACACTCGCCGAGCGCCCGCTGAATCCTGCGGACTTTCCTGGCGCGCCTGCTGAGAATCTTGTGCCCGGCTCCATGTTGTTTCGCAAGACCGACCGCCCGGTCGATCTGAAGAATTACGTCAACTGGTGGGCCTGGTCGCCGGGAACGAGTTGGCGCCATCCGCTAGGGCCGGAGTCCTCGCTCGAAGGCCGTTCGCAACATCCCGTAGTCCACGTCTCGTACGAAGACGCCGAAGCCTTCGCAACGTGGGCGGCGAAAGAACTGCCCACAGAAGCAGAATGGGAGTTTGCCTCTCGCGGCCGTCTCGAAGGAAAGAAGTTCACCTGGGGCGATGAGGATTCCACGGATGGAAAGCCGATGGCCAACACCTGGCAAGGCGAGTTTCCCTGGCAAAATCTGCTTCAGGACGGCCACGAAGGGACTTCGCCGGTAGGGTCTTTCCCGCCGAACGGTTACGGCTTGTATGACATGGCCGGAAATGTGTGGGAGTGGACCAGCGATTGGTTTGTCCCGCGTCTCGGCGACGAGATGAAGAAATGCTGCGGCCCGACGTTCAATCCGCGCATCGCCTCACCCGAGAAGAGCTACGATCCCAATCAGGCGCAGTTCCGGATTCCGCGCAAGGTAGTCAAAGGCGGTTCGCACCTCTGTGCGCCCAACTACTGCTTGCGTTATCGCCCTGCCGCACGACAGCCCCAGATGGTCGACACCAGCATGAGCCATATCGGGTTCCGTTGCATCGCGCGCCTTCAAATGAACGAGGTGCCACCAGAAGCAATCAAAATCTAAATTAGCGAAGAGGTCAACGACGTGAAAATCGATCGCCGACCTTCTTCTGCTGAAGCCCGTGCGATCGCGAACACAGTCATCAACGGCACCTGGGAAAACCGGCTTTGCCCATCGCAGGGAATCAGCTTTTCATGGTCTCCCGGTGTTGCGTTAGTACAAAGCGGCCTTTGAGTCGAGACACGGAGAAGTCGCACAAAGCGAGGACAAACATTACCAGAACCCCAATGCAAAGCATGGGAGCCAGAAGTACGATGACGAATGTTTTGCCAGCCAAATTAAGCATGCAGGTACTCCAAGACAGTACAGCCCGGCGTCTTCACGAGTGGATTTTATGCAGTAACGATGCAAAGGCATGACTAGTTGCTCAAATTTATTGAGAGCTGACGCTCCAGGAGCGAAACTGCCTGCAAGACGGCGTTTCGGAAAGTTCAACCGGTTGTCAAACTGCCCTCGAATTTTTCGATAAGCCGACTGCCCGGCACTCCCCCCGCCCGGGTGGCATAAGATCGGAAGCAGAGGTATTCCGATGCAATACAAGAAAATCAATGTGGAAGTGATCGTTGTTGCTGAGGAGGCCGAGGCCGTTGTCGCGGGACTGAACGCCGCGCTCGATCAGCTCGAAGAGAGCCATACACTTTTCGGTGGTGAGATTGACACGGTCGCTTTCGAGCATTCAGGAAAACGAAGGAGATCGGCACTCGGGCACACGATCGCCGCAGGTGAGACGGTCGTTGGTGCCCTCAAGACAGCACGTAACGGGATGAAGGTTGCCCTTCGCGCAGTCATCTAATCCAGGCTCTCGCGCGAAGCTAAGGGCATGGATCACAGTGGAAAGCTCGGAGCCGAAGGCTTGCCGGAAGATCAGTTCAGATAATGAAAAAGGCGCTGATAACTGCGGCACTTTTGTGGCCCCTCCCCTTGCTGGCGCAAAGCACCACTGGCGAATTGCGTTTAACCGTCGCTGATCCTGCGGGATTGGGCGTGAGGGCCACGGTAAACCTCGCCAGCCAGGGCACCCAATATAGCGAGACATTCGTGACGAATCAGCAGGGCAACGTGGACGCCAAGCGCCTGCCCTATGGGATCTATCATCTCCAGATTCAAGCCCAGGGGTTTGCTGCAGTTTCCGAGTCGGTTGAGATAAGGTCCGCGCTGCCCATGGATCGCAAGATTCAGCTGCAACTAGCTTCCCTCTCCCAATCCGTGCAGGTCACCGACACAAACACGCTGATGGATCCGTACCGTCCAGGTTCAGTTAATGAAATAGGTTCGGAGCAAATTCAGAACCGTTTGACGGCAATTCCCGGCCGCTCCATCCAGGATCTGGTGAACTCACAGCCCGGTTGGCTCTATGAAGGCAATGCCGTGTTGCACCCGCGCGGATCGGAATATCAGACCCAGTTTGTTGTGAACGGGATTCCGCTCACCGACAACCGTTCGCCCAGCTTCGGCCCGGAGCCTGCCGAAGCCCAAAACGTCCAGTCCCTCAAGATTTATACCGCCGGCATTCCCGCGGAATACGGCAGGAAGATGGGAGGCGTAGTTGAGGTCAACACTCTGCAAAACGGAACCCCGGGACTTCACGGACAATTCACTTTTTTTGGCGGCAGCTATGATACCGCCGCGGCCAGTACTCAGGACCAATACACATGGGGGAAAAATACGATTGGCGTGAGCGCTTCCGGCAGCATGACGAGCCACTACCTCAACCCCGTGGTCCCCGAAAACTACACCAACAACGGCACCATCGCCAGCTTCTCGGGGAGTTATGAGCGGGACCTCACGGAGAAAGACCGTCTCACGTTCTTTGTCATCCACGAACTCGACCGCTATCAAATTCCCAACGAGCTGGTACAGGAGAACGGGGCATATTTACCAACCGCGAATAACGACAACGGTTGCCCACCCGTCCCGCCCGACCAGGAGCCTGCTGATTGCGTATACATTCCCGGAGGGCAGCTGCAGACCGGCGACAACTTCGAAACCATGGGGAGCATCGCCTACCAGCACATCTTCTCGCCGGACGCGATGGGATGGCTGCACTTCATGGCGCGCGATAACTCCAACGACTATCAATCGAACCCGGCATCGTGGCCCCTCATCGCGACCCAGCACAACTACTTCAACGACATCTACTTCAACGCCAGCGTGGCCGTCCATCATGGAAGGAACGAATGGAAGGCCGGCGTCGAATCCGACAATACCTTCCTGCACGAAAACTTCAACTACGTCATTCCTTACTGCGCCAATCTGGATGATCCTCAATGCCCGATAAGCTTAGGCATCCTAAACTCAGCCGCCGTAACCTTCGCTTTCAATGGCGCCCGCTCGGATCTCGAACAAGCCGCCTATGTTCAGGATTTAATCCGCCTCGGCAACTGGACCATCGACGCGGGCCTGCGGTGGGACCACTATCAATTGCTGTTGAACCAAAACGCGGTGAGTCCGCGCCTCGCCGTATCGCGCTTCTTTCCCACGCTTAACCTGAATATTCACGGAGCCTACGACCGCATCTTCCAGACGCCATCCAACCAAAACATTCTCCTATCCAGCTCCCCGGAGGCGGAGGCTTTGGACACCAGCGTTCCCGCAGTGCAATTGCCGGTCCCGCCCTCGCACGGCAACTATTACGAATTGGGCGCAACCCAAGCGCTGTGGAATAAAGTACGGGTAGACGCGAATATGTTCCGCCGCGACGTAAACAACTACGCGGATGACAATCAAATCCTGAGTACCGGGATAAGCTTCGCAATCTCGTTTCAAAAAGCCATCATCTATGGAGCGGAAGGGAATATCGAAATTCCCCACTGGGGACCGTTCTCGGGCTTCGTCAGTTACTCCTACATCGTGGGGAATGTTTTTTATCCTGTGACGGGCGGATTATTCCTGGGAGACAATACGGCCAATCCGACCACCGGACATTTCCCAGATTCGCAAGACCAGCGGCAAACGATTCGCGCACGAGGGCGTTATCAAATCGCCCCCCGCGTTTGGCTCGCCCTCGGATGCGACTTCAACAGCGGTCTACCATTTGAACCCGATTTGACTCCCGAGCAATATGCCACCACGTACGGTCAGGTGGTAGTCAATCACCTCAATTTCACTCGTGACCGCATCAATCCTTACTTCACGCAAAATGCCACGGTGGGGGCCGATCTCTACAAGCGGGAAAATCGTACCGTGCAATTTCAGGCCGACATCGCGAACGTGAGTAACACGCTCGAACTTATCGACTTCGGAGGACTATTCTCCGGCAACGCGATCGGGCCGGCACGTCAATACACCTTCCGCCTCGTAACAACGTTCTAGGAGCCGCAGCGCCTGCCGTTGAATGCACTGTCACAGCGGCAGAAATGCACTTAAAACGAAGTCGCTCATTCCATCGCACGCTATTGCACGCCTGGAACGGAGACTCCGTAAGTGATTGATTGTAGATTGGGGCGGCTAGTGGGGGTCGAACCCACGACATCCGCTGCCACAGAGCGGCGTTCTGCCACTGAACTATAGCCGCCGTATCGTTCTTGATTGTAGCATCCTACCAAGCAGAAGCGAAGGGGGAACGTGAGCCATGACGGTAAGAACAACACAACCGGAGATTCTGCCGCCAGGTTCGGCAAACCGCACTGCAGACGGAATGCACCAGCGCCTGGGCGGCGGCGGAGGCGCCTTTCGCGATGAAAACCTCGACATGCTCTCCCGCGTGCTCGACACCTGGTTTCGCGTTCCGGGCACCAATATCCGTTTCGGCGTCGACGGCGTCGTCGGCTTCATCCCCGGGGTTGGCGATCTCCTCGGAGGCATGGCCAGCTGCATCATCGTCCTCGCTGCCTACTTCCGCGGCGTCCCCCTGATTACGATCGCGCGCATGGTAGCCAACCTGGCCATTGAAGTGGTTGCGGGCCTGGTACCGGTGCTCGGCAACCTCTTCGATATCGGCTGGCGAGCCAACCGCAGGAACTATCATCTGCTGGAGCAAACCTTGGCTGCTCCCCGCAGGGATACCGCCCGCGACTGGCTATTCATGGGTCTGCTAGGCCTTGGATTGCTGGCCCTCGCCATGCTCCCGTTCCTTCTGCTGTTATGGCTTGGAGGATCGTTATTGCATTCTTTGAATGCCCCGGGTTGGCGTTGACTTGGTATCATAGGATTGTCGGGGCGTAGCGCAGCCTGGTAGCGCATCTGCTTTGGGAGCAGAGGGTCGGGAGTTCGAATCTCTCCGCCCCGACCATCATCCTCAACAACGTATGGTTCTACTTCCAGACCCGCAATCAAATTGTGTGGAATCTGTCGTGTCCTCGATCGGGCCCCTCAACCCGAATAGTAGCCATCCTCCGCCATCCGTTTTCCCATCTCCACATACATAGCGCCATTGCGCGGCTGCCAGGTTTCCAGGCCGTCCACATAGCGGTTGTACATAGAAAAGGCCGCGGCGATCAGAATGGTGTCGTGGATGTCGAGATCCGTAGCCCCTTGCTCGCGCGCTGCGTCCACAAGCTCTTTCGTGACTCTCTTGCCATCGATCTGGACCTGTTCCGCAATCGCAAGCAGCGCCTTCAGCTTCTCTGAGATCGCTGCGGTTCGATAGTCCTGGCAGACGGACTCCACGAGATCTCCGCTGCCGCCGTTGAGGTGGCTTGCCGCGGCGCCGTGGCTCGTCTGGCAGAAGTAGCAGGTGTTTCTCGAAGACACGAAGGCCGCAACCAGCTCCCGGTCCCTCGAGCTGAAGCCGTCGTTGCCGGACGTGTGCAGAAGGATGTGCGCCAACTCCCGCATCGGCTTTGCGGTGTCGGGGCGAAAGGCGAAGCCGGCAGTAATTCCCGGCATATCTTCGGGTAGAGCGATGTGGGGCATGGTTATTCCTCCAACGAGATGCTGGCTACGGCCAGAGCGTCATGACTTGCTTGGTAAGGAGTGCGATCGCGGCGCAGGAACAGGCTGATAACTGCGGCGAGCAGCGTGGTGAAGGCAAGCCCTACGATGCACCGTGGTTGATAGGAACCTGCGCGGTCATAGAAGTGCCCCACCACCATCGGGCCGGTCGCGCCCCCGATGGCGTAGGCGGTCCACGTAAGACCATACAGGACCGAAAAGTGTTTACGCCCGAAGTAGCGCGCCAGCAGATAAGGTGCGACGTCGGCTTCACTTCCGAGCCCGATACCGAGCAGAGCTGCGCCAACCAGGGCCATGGCCGACGTTCCTGAGAAGGCGAGGATCAACGTACCGGCAGTGGAGATCAAAAGGATTACGGTCTGGATTCTCTGCGCAGGGAAGCGGTCAATGAGAAAACCCGTACACAGGCGGCCAAGGATGCCAGAGCCACCACGTACGGACAGCGCCAGGGCTGCGGCCTGCACTGTAACGCCGTGCTCCGTAAGCATGGCGGCAAGATTCGTAACCAGGCCATTTTCACCGAAGGCCGAAAGCATGATAATGGACGCCAGAATCCAGAACGGCGCCGTGCGGAGTGCTGCCGCTACGGTCACACCGGAGAGTTGGCTCTCGTCTTCTCGCTGCGTTATTGGCCGATTGCGTACAAGAAGTGCGGTGAGCGGCATGCCCAGCAGTGCGATGCAGCCCAGCATAAGATAAGCGTCGCGCCAGCCGTGATGATCGATCACCCACTGCGTCAGAGGAGGAATCACAATGGACCCGACGCCACTGCCCGTAAGGATGAGAGCGAACGCAAGCCCGCGCCTGCTTTTGAACCACGTGAGTATGGTGCGCGCATAGGCGAACTGCGCTGTGCCATTCGCGACCAGGCCAAGGATAAAGTAGGTCAGGTAGAAGCGTTGGATGCTCGGACCGAGTCGGCTCAGCGACGCCAGTGCGAGCGCGAAGATCACGATCGAGGGAAGAATAATCCGGCGAGGAGGGAAGCGGTCAAGCAGGACGCCAATGCCGGGGGAGACGACCGCAACGGTGATGGCAGCCAGGGCAAACGTGCCGGAGATAGCCTCGCGCTGCCAGCCGAAGGCCGCATGCAGCGGATTCAGAAACAGGCTAAACGTGTACGGCACGATGGGAGCGAAGCTCACCATCACGCCGACAAATGCGGCCGCGGCTACGTGCCAGCCCGTGTACCGAATCGAGGATTCTTCATCCACCAGGGAAACGGTCGCACCGCTGCTCATCGACGACCGTCGCGATCAAGGACAAGCGTAGGGCTGGAGGAGGCGGGCGACTGCAAGTCGGAGCGCTGCGTCCCAAGATGCTCCCCCGACGCCTCAAGCAGGCCCTGCGATGGCAGCCCAAAAGCATTCACCACTCGATTGAAGCACGCAAATAAAGCAGTAAAGTGGATGGCCTCGGCGATCTGCAGGTCCGTCCAGCCCGCGCCACGGAGGTGTTCCACGTCATGAGGGGAGATGACGCTCGAGTCCTCCGTGATCTCCTGGGCAAACAGCAGCAGGGCACGCTGTGCAGGAGTCAGCGATACCGAGTGAAGATCACAGTTCGTTGCTGCCGCAAGCTGCTCCGCTGAGCCGCCGCTGGTGCGCAGAGACGCCCCATGGCTGTCAGCACAGTAATCGCAGTTGTTTTGCGAGGAGACAAACGTTGCGATCAGTTCCTTGTTCGCGCGCCCGAGAGCCCCGTCGGAAAACAGCATGGTCTCTGCGAGTCCCATCATGTGTTCCAGCAGTGGCGGGTGGGTCGCAAAACACTTCAGGATGCCGGGGACAGTCGGTCGGCCGAAGGTGGTACGAAATTTTGCGTACAGTTTCGCTACTTCTTCTGACGCATTTGCTTCGTCCACTACAGGCAGGTTTTTGGATTCCGGGAGAGGCATATTTACAGATCTTATCGGATAGCGAAATCAAAAAGTCTGAGGCGCGAGCAAAGAGTTACGGCGGCAGGCGCAGGACGTATGTGCAATCGATTCTTACGAACCGGGTTGCCATCTGTCTTCCACCTTTAGATGGAGAAAAACCTCCATCTATTCCCCGGCCTTCCTGATCGCGTATCCTTCTCGGACAAGAACGATCAGGAGCGTCGATGCCACACATAAATTTGCCCGAAGGCCTGCAAGGGATACGCAGCGCCATGGCCTTCCGTCCGGAGACGGCCAAACCCCTCAACGAACTTGCAGAGGCGCTGCTGCATGCGCCCAACTCGCTTCCGCAGGGCGACCGCGAACTGATTGCGACCTACGTGTCCCATCTAAATGATTGCTACTTCTGCCAGACCGTTCACGGCTCTATCGCGGCCGCCTGCCTGAACGACGATTATGAACTCGTGAAGCGCGTAAAAGCCGACTTTCATGCTGCTGACATCTCCGAGAAGCTGAAGTCCCTGCTAGTGATCGCGGCGAAGGTGCAGAAGGGCGGCAAGCAGGTAACAACGGCCGACGTCGAAGCTGCCCGCGCCGAGGGTGCAACCGACATCGAGGTCCACGACACGGTCCTCATCGCCGCCGCCTTCTGCATGTACAACCGCTACGTCGATGGCCTGGATACATGGCAACCGCGCAATGAAGAGCTATACCGCGAGCGAGGAAAGAAAACGGCGCGAGAAGGCTACGTCTCGATGAGCCGCGAATATCTGCCGGGACAGGCCGAGCACGCGAAGAGCTGAACAGCGGAGTGAACTATGCCGGAACAGGCGAACCCGAAGAGCATGAAGCGCGAGCCCTACACTCCCGACCCAAAGACACTCTCGCTGCTGCGCGTCTCCGGCAACCCGATCAATGGGCTTGGAGAGACGAAGGTTCGCCGAGCTTCGCCATTCTTCTGGCATCCGCCTGACCAGCATCCGTACGGCGATTTGCAGGTCGTGGCACGGCAAAACTCGCGCAAGTGTCCGGGATCGACGGAGGCTTTTGCCGCGGCATACAACCACCCTCCGCTCTGTCCAGTCGCCGAAGATCGCAAAATTGCTCCAGCTGAACAACTCGTAGCAGAGACGAAAGCGTTCGCGCTTTCTCACGAAGCCGACGCGGTGGGTATCGCGGCGATGGACCCGCTCTATGTCTTCGAGGGTTACACCATTGAAGAGCCGTGGGTAATTGTGCTGGCCCTCGCACACAACTACGAGCGCCTTCGCCAGGTTCCCTCCAATGAAACAAACGGCGTTGGCGTCTGCGACATCGGCGATCAGTATGCCCGAGGCACGCGTTCCTCCTACGCACTCGCGAACTGGATACGCTCACAGGGATACAACGCGCAAGCATTCCCGGGGCCGATGGCAGACGCCCTCCTCCTCATTCCGCCTGCAATCGCATCGGGCTTAGGCGAGCTCGGAAAGCACGGCTCTCTGATCAGTCCACAGTTCGGTGCAGGCGTCCGTCTCGCTGGCGTCACCACCGACATGCCCCTGGTTGAAACGGCACCGATCCGCTTTGGCGCCGACGACTTCTGTCAAAACTGCCAGGCCTGCACCAAAGCCTGTCCACCAGCGGCTATCCAGGAACAGAAGCAGACAGTCCGCGGTGTGGAGCGCTGGTACGTAGACTTCGATAAATGCATCCCTTATTTCGCCGAGGCCGCATCCTGCGGAATTTGCATAGCGACCTGTCCCTGGACGAAACCAGAAGCTCGCCCCAAGCTTCTCTCCAGAATGGCGAACAAGCCTGTGTAACTTCAGCGATGTCCTTGGCTCGAAAAACTCCTAACGATGATGTACCCCTAAGAACCCGCGCATTGCGACGGAAATCTCCTCGAGATGTGTCTCGAGCGCAAAGTGACCTGTCGGCAGAAATTGAACGGTGGCGTTCGGAATATCCTTCTTGAAAGCTTCTGCTCCCGCCGGAATAAAGTATGGATCAAGCTTGCCCCACACCGCGAGAAGCGGAGGCTGCGCGGCCCGAAAATACTCTTGAAACTTCGGGTACATCTTCACATTATTGGCATAGTCAAGGAAGAGATCGAGTTGTATATCGACGTTCCCAGGCCGCGCCAACAGTGCCGCATCAAGCGTATAACCCTCCGGTTTGATGACGCTCGGATCCGGGATCCCAACAGAATATTCGTGCCGCATTCCTTCAAGCGTCAACCCGCTACGGATTGCATTGCGATGCTCCAGCGTGGGCTCTCGCCAATAGCGTTGAATGGGCTGCCAGGCATCGCCAAGGCCTTCTTCGTAGGCATTACCATTCTGAGAAACGATGGCAGTGACACGTTCGGGAGCCATCAATGCCAGGCGGAAGCCAGTCGGCGCACCGTAATCGAACACGTACATCGCATAGCGCGTCAATTTCATCGCCTGCGTGAATGCGAAGATCGTCTTCGCCAAGGCGTCGAAGGTGTAGATGTACCCGCGCTCCGCAGGAACCTCCGTGAAGCCAAAGCCAGGCAAATCCGGAGCGATCACCCGATAGCGATCGGCAAGCCGCGGGATCAATTCTCGATACTGAAACGAAGAAGTAGGGAATCCATGGAGCAATAGGATCACAGGTGCGTCAGCAGGGCCCGCTTCGCGGTAGAACACCTCAATACCGCCAGCTTTAATATGATGAGGCGAAGTCAGCGGGATGTTCGGATTGTCAGCCATCGTTTCCTTCCTTGGCATGCTGGTTTGCGTGAAATCAAACAGTTTCACCTTGCGACCAAAGGCGCCAAGGCTAACGAAGGCTGATACCAGAAAGCTGCGGCGATCTACGCTCAATAACTAACCTCTCTCTGTCACCCTTGACGATGCCATCTCACAAACGGCACCTCTCCTCATCCACTCCGGGTATTCTGAAACACCTGCGACACCGATGTAAAGCGAGCCTACCCGAACACCACCTGATAGCGGAACCATCGGCACCCCATCTGCCTTCGCCCATTGCCTGCAACGTCTGCAAGAGCTATCGTGGGAGGCGATGACCAACGCGCCCTCGATCCTTGAATCATTTCGCCTCGACCGGAAGATCGCTCTAGTGACGGGATCTTCGTCGGGCATCGGTCTCTCCATCGCCATCGCGCTCGCTCAGGCAGGCGCAACCGTAGCCTGCCACGGAAACTCGCGTCCCGCCGAAGCCGCCGCCGAAGCGATTCAGAAAGACGGCGGCTCGGCCTCAGCCTTCTCCGCCGATCTCTCCGACCCCACCGGCGCCGCGCAGCTCTTCGATGCCGTAATCGCAGCCTACGGTCACGTCGACATCCTCATCAACAACGCCGGCATTATCCTTCGCCACGA
This sequence comes from Granulicella sp. L46, assembly GCF_009765785.1. Taxonomy (GTDB): domain Bacteria; phylum Acidobacteriota; class Terriglobia; order Terriglobales; family Acidobacteriaceae; genus Granulicella. The sequence goes on along the minus strand of NZ_LMUT01000012.1, from coordinate 973,833 downwards.
CGCCGTCGACTATCCCTTCGAAGATTGGCAGAAGGTGATGCAAGTCAATCTCAACTCTGTCTTCCAGTTATCACAGCTCGTCGGCCGCGACCTCATAGCTCGCAGTTCTCCCGGAAAAATCGTCAACATCGCCTCCCTCCTATCCTTTCAGGGAGGCATTCGAGTGCCCGCGTACGCCGCCTCCAAGGGAGGAGTCGCCCAGCTCACAAAAGCGCTCGCAAACGAGTGGGCATCCAAAAGCATCCAGGTAAACGCCATCGCGCCCGGCTACATCGCCACCGACAACACCACGGCTCTGCGCAACGACGAGACCCGCAATCGCCAAATCCTCGAGCGCATTCCCGCCGGCCGCTGGGGGCAACCCAACGACATCGCCGCAACCGCCGTCTTCCTTTCGTCTCCCGCAGCCGACTACATCACCGGCGCCATCCTCAACGTCGACGGCGGCTGGCTCGCACGCTGACAGCCTCAAGCATTCGCTGAATCCTGCAGCACCGCCATCGCCGCGTTCCGTCCATTGATTCCGATCACGCTGCCCCCCGGATGCGTGCACGCCCCGCACAGATACACCCCCTGCATGGGTGTACGCGCCGTCAGCCGCTTCGACCACATAAACGGCGGCAGGCACTCGCCCTGAAAGATGTGTCCCCCCGTTAGCCCCACGCGTTCTTCAATGTCAGGAGGCCCCAGCACCTGCGCATCGATCACCGCCGTTTCAATGTTGGAGCAAAATCTCCCCAGCGACTTCATCGCCAACCGCTTCACCTCTTCACGCCGCTCATCCCACGTCCCCTGCGCAAAACGATACGGAACATACTGCGCAAACACCGACATCGTATGCTGCCCCTCGGGCGCCACTGTCGCGTCATGCACACTCTGAAAATAAAGCTCGCACCACAGATGTTCCGGCAACTCGCCCCGCCGCGCCGCCGCATACCCAGCCTTCCACTCCGCATGCGTTAGCGGAGCATTGATCTGCCCATAATGATGCGGCGCATCCACACCCGGCCGCGCGACGAAGTTTGGCAGCTCGCGCAGCAGCACATTCAGCTTCACCGTACAGCCTTCAATCGGCACGTGTTCGACCGCCACCTTCCATCCGCCATCAGCATCCTGCCCAAGCATCTTCAGCGTTCGCCGCGGGTCTGCATTCGACACCACCACCGCAGCCTGAATCCTCTCTCCACCCTCCAACACCACACCTTCGCCCGGCACAATCTGCGCCACGGCCACACCGCTCGCCACCACCGCGCCCGCCTCGCGCGCAGCATCGCAAAAGTAGAATGACACCATCCCCATCCCGCCCCGCACATAACCCCACATCCCCGGCATTCCGCCCAACCGCCCCGACGCATGATGGAATCGAATCGACGCCGTGCCCGCGTCAAACGGACTCGCATTCGTCCCAATCACCCCTTGGCCCAAATACGCGGACTGCAGCCGTTCATCCCGCAGATAGCGCTCCACGAACTCCGCCATCGACCAGTCATACAGCATATGCTTCGCCTCGGCATCATCACCCAGCCGCCGATCGATCTCCTCCGCCGTTGGCGCATCACCAATCCATGCATCCGCGTCATCCTCTGGCCGCAGCGCATCCCGCAGCCGCCGGATCACGTCATTCATCGCGCGCCAGCCTTCCAAATCCGCTGGCGCAAACCGGCGCACCTCGGCCTCGCACGCCTCATCCTCATCCCACAGGTGAATACTCGAGCCATCCAGGAACGGCACAAACAATCCATTCACTGCCGGCGTCCACTGGAACCCCCGGTCCACCAGGTTCAACTCGGCCACCACGCGCGGATGCAACAACCCCGCAAGATAGGCGCACGGCGACATGTGCACCCCCGGGAACGGCTCTTCAATCGTGCAAGCGCCTCCCACCCGCTCCCGCGCCTCGAGTACCAGCACCTGCTTGCCCGCGCGCGCCAAATACGCAGCGCATGCCAGCCCGTTATGCCCGGCGCCGATCACGATCACGTCCCAACGCCGCGCCGCAAGCTCGCGGATCGTAGCAGGAAGGCCAACTTGGCCCAGCACGGCAGCAGTAGGTGAGGTCAATGCGTATCTCCTTGAATCAAGTCCACGCATCCACCATACATTGTCTTTCCGCGCCGTTACTCCAGCGGTTGCAGAGATTGCAGCAGCGTAGGAATCAACTCCGCCACCGTTGGATGAATATGCACCGCGCGTGAAATCGTCGTGTACGGTGCCTTCGCATACATCACATCCAGCAGGCAATGAATCGCCTCATCGCACCCCACCCCCAGCAATGACGCTCCCAGGATCATCTTGCTCTCCGCATCCACCAGCACCTTCATGAACCCCAAACTCTCGCCCTTCTCCACCGCGCGACCCACTCGTGTCATAGCCCGTGTTCCGATCAGTGCCGGCCTACCGGTAGCCCGCACGTCCGCCTCCGTCATCCCAATTCGCGCCAGGGGCGGATCGAGATACATCGCATAGCAAAGAATCCGATCCGACACCCGCCGCGGATCATTGTCCAGCAAATTCGCCGCAACAATCTCAAAGTCGTTGTAAGCCGTATGCGTAAACGCTCCGCGCCGATTGCAATCGCCCAGCGCATAAATCCCCGGCACATTTGTCCGCAGCTGGTCGTCCACCACAATGTACCCTCGGTCATCGGTCTTGACGCCCGCGAGGTCCAGGCCCAGGTCATCCGTGTTGGGCACGCGCCCCACCGCCAGCAGTACATGCGATCCCTTGATGTCAGGTTCGCCATCCGTACAGTTCGTTCCCACCACCACGCCCGTTCCATCAGGCTTCAGATCAATACATTCTGCACTTGTCCGAATCTCGATCCCCTCGGCCTCCAAAATACTCTGCACGCACGCCGATACGTCCTCGTCCTCATGCCCCACCAGCCGTGGCCCCTTCTCAATAATCGTCACTTCGCTGCCAAACCTTCGATACATCTGCCCAAACTCAATCCCGATATAGCTCCCACCCACCACCACCAAATGCTTTGGCAGCACATTCAGAGCCAGCAAACTGGTGTTCGTAAGAAACGGAACATTATGGATCCCCGGCAGATTCGGCACGTCCGCCCTTCCACCAACATTGAGGAAGATCTGTTTCGCCTCCAGCACCTCGTCCCCAACCCGAACCGTCGTAGCCGACTCAAATCGCGCGGTCCCTTTGAAAACCGCAACCTTTGGGTTGTCGCGCAAAGACTTCTCCACCCCATCGCGCGACTTCGCGACAATGCCGTCGCGCCGCGCATTCACTACCTTCATATCGACTTCGATCGCAGTATCAATCGACACGCCGTAGTCACCCGATCGCCGCGCCACATGTGCCGCATACGCGCTCGCAACCATCGCCTTCGTTGGCGTGCACCCAGTGTTCACGCACGTCCCGCCAAACAACTTGCGTTCCACAAAGGCAACCGTCTGCCCAGCCTTCGTTAGCCGAGCCGCAAGCGCAGGACCAGCCTGTCCAGCCCCAATAATGATCGCGTCAAAAGTTTTCATAGCGAGTTAGATGTCCGTTCCTGGCAAACTGGATCACTGAGCAACTAGACTACTCCGACTGCAACAATCGCCGCCCTACTGATAAAGCAGGAACGCCTTCCGGGCCCCGATATACTCGGCAAGTTTTGGTGCCCACCCTTCAGCAATGCTACGAGGATCATCGCCGCGCTCAATCGCATCCACAGTACTCCGGCTACCAACCAATCGCAGCGTCTTTTCCACTTGAAACTGCGCCGGATACATTCGATGCAGCACACTCAAAATCTCCACACCCATCTCCGGAGAATCCAGCGCCCGCCGATCCGTCACCACAACCCGCACCGCGTCAATCGTCTGCCCATGGAAAGGATAATGATTTGCGTTCTCCGCCACACTCGTGGTCGTGGCCGCAAAACTTACACCAGGAATATGCCGCGCGTTCAACGCCGCCGCCACATCCGCAGCATGCATCCACGCCGCCCCAAACAGCTCAAACGGCGTATCCGTTCCACGCCCCACCGACACAGGACTGTAGTCCAGGAACCCAAGCCCCGGATAAGGAACCGCCGCCGTCATCGTCCGCAGATTCGGGCTAGGATTCGTCCACGGCAATCCCGTCTCATCGAAGTACTGACCACGCGACCAGTGCTCCATCGGCACCACCATCAAATCCACATCCAGGTGCTTCACGCCGACCACGTACCGCGCCAGCTCTCCAATCGTCATCCCCGTCCGCACCGGCAGCGGCATGTAGTCGACATAAGCCGACACCCCCGTCGTCAGCTCCGCATCCGATACCGGCCCCTGCACCTGCTCGCCGCCAATCAAGTCCGGCCGATCCAGCACCACGATCTTCAGATCATGATGAAACTCCGCCTTCTCCTTTGCCGCAGCCTCCAGAAAATATCCGGTCACCGTGTCATACGTGAAGAACCGAACCCCCGCATCCTGCAGATCAATCACCACCGCATCCAAATCCTTCAACATCTCATGCGAAGGCCGCTTGTCCGCCTCCGTAGGCCCATAAAGACTCGTCACATGCAACCCGGTAGCCGGATCAACCTCCGCCTCCATGTGCATGGAATCGTGCTTCCCAAAGATCCCATGCTCCGGCGAAAAGATAGCCGTCAGCTTCGCCCCTGGCACCGCCTTCGGCAAGTCCGTCGCAAGAAGATCGACCGTCCGACGCCCTGCACGATCCAGCCCCGTTTGATTGGTCAGCACCCCTACCTGAAGATGATCACGATTGCCGGCAGTACCAACCGCGATCGCACTGAAATGGTCACGCACCAGGACGTCTATACCTGTAAGAACGGGGCATGAAGTGGCTGGCATCAGATCCGTATTCAGTTTGATGAGACAACTCACCGATGTTCCAGCCGGAAGTGGTAAGTCCTCAGTCAGCCCCAGCGCCCGCGCCGCAGCCGTCGCCACCTCCCCCCGCAAATTCGAAATCGGCGGATTCCCCCGCGGATGAATCGCATTCGCCAGCAAAATCACATACGTATCCGACCCCGGATCCATCCACAACGACGTCCCCGTAAACCCGGTATGCCCGAAGCTCCCAATCGGAAACAACGAGCCGCGCGGCTTCGAAAATGCCGTATCAATATCCCATCCAAACCCGCGCAGATCCTGCCCCCTCACCGCCGGATAATGCGGCGCCAACCCCGCCACAGCCGGCTTCTCTCCCGCCACAATCGCCGCACGCTCCGCAGCATTCGCGGCAGCCACCTGCCCCGCCGCACGCCCCGGCTGCTGAGGTGCAACCATCAACTCCAACGTAGATTGCTTCAGCGGAAAATTACTCGGCCGCCCCGCCAGCCGACCCAGCAAACCCTGCGCAAACAGCGACACATCATGCGCCGTCGAAAACACGCCCGCATGTCCAGCCACGCCACCCATGCGTCGCGTAGTCGGATCATGCACCGTCCCGCGCAACAACCGATCGTAATCAGGATTTGTAGCAGGATCAGCTTTCGCCTCATCATCATGCGCCTCAGGAGCGATCCGAACCAGCAGGGAAGTGCTCCAGTCGCCCTTCGGACAAGCAAACAACTCGCGCCCCTTCGGCGGCGGTGCCCACGCGATCGCAGCACCCACCACGCGATGCGGCCCGCAAGCCTTCGCCAGCGGCAGGTATCGAGTCTCTGTCATTCCCAACGGCTTGAAGATATGCTCCTGCGCATACACCTCCAGCGGCTCGCCGCTCAGCACCTGCACCATATACCCCAACAAAATAAAATTAATATCCGAGTAGCGAAACACCTCACCCGGCGCCGACATCAGCGGCGTCGTCAACGCCCGATGCACACCCTCCATAAAGTCCGGCGCACTCAGCCCCCACGCATCCTTCAAATTCACATCCGGCCCCTCGCCCGACGTATGCGTCAACAGCATCCGCACCGTCACCTTCGCGCGCTCCGGATCATGCCCCGCATTAAACCCCGGCAGATACTTCTCCACCGGCTCATCGAACTCCACCTTGCCCTGCTCATACAACTGCATCACCGCGGTCGCCGTACTCAAACATTTGCTCAGCGACGCCATATCAAAAATCGTGTCCTCCGTCATCGGCTCCGCTGCCGACGGCTCGCCATCCAATCCCGGCTCACCCGCCAGCTTACGATCCCCATAAGCCTGCTCAAACGCCACCTGCCCGCCATGCCCAATCACCACCACAGCCCCCGGTGGCCGATGCGCCGACACGGCATCATTCAACAGCGTAGACACCCCACCAAAGTCCGGAGCCTTCATCTGCGCACTCTGCGACACGCCCACCCGCGTCACACACAGTAGCGCAATCACCGCCACCACACCCCGCCGCACCGACTGTTTCCCAAACACCAGACTAGCCAGCGAACCCACACCGAACGTCGCCGCCGCACCAATCAGCACATACCAGGTCCACGCAATATGCGGAATCGTAATCCCTCCAAGGTGCACAGGAAACACTCCTTGCCACAACCAAACGTTGAGCACAAATCCAAACACCATGCCAATCGTCGCGCCCGTCTGCGTCGCAAACTTCGTCAACGTCCCCAACAAAAACACACCCAACAAACATCCATACGCGACCGAAGCAATCGACAAACCAACCTCCACCACGTGCCCCTTCCCGCCCACAAACACCGCGTACGCCGCAATCGCAAACAGCACCAGCGCCCACATCACCGTGGACGACTTGCTAATAATCGCGCGCTCCCGATCATCCGCCTCCGGCCGCAGGTGCATATAAAAATCCACCACAGTTGTCGACGACAAACTATTCAACGCCGCCGACAAATTCGACATCGCCGCCGCCAAAATCGCCGCCACCAAGAGCCCTGCAACACCCACCGGCATCTCCCGAACAATGAACGTCGGAAAAATCCGGTCCGCGCTCGCGAACGCAGCCGGGTGCTGTCCATAAAACACGAACAGCCCCACGCCGATTAACAGGAACAGCGCGAACTGCACGAAGATCACCACGCCCGAACTCAGCAGCGCCAGTTGCGACTCGCGCAGATTCTTCGCCGCCAGCATCCGCTGCACCATCAACTGGTCCGTCCCATGCGAAGCCATCGTCAAAAACGTTCCGCCCAGCACCCCCGCCCAGAAGGTGTACGTCGTCGTCAAATTCAGCGCGAAGTTCAACATGTGAAACTTGCCCGCACCCGCCGCGACCGCATGGATCGTGCTCCAACCGCCTGTCACATGCGTCCCCAGCGTAGCAATCGCCACCACCGTCCCGCCAATATAAATCGCCATCTGCACCACATCGGTCCAGATCACCGCGGCCATCCCACCCTCAAATGTGTATAGCAGTGTGAGCGCGGAGATAATCCCAATTGACAACACATCACGCGTCCCAATCGCAATCCCCACGACGATCGACACCGCAAACACGCGCACACCCTCGGCCGCCGCGCGCGTCAACAAAAACAATCCCGCCGTCACCTTGTGCAGCGACGACCCAAAGCGCCGATCAATCAACTGGTACGCCGTCAACATCTCGCCCGCAAAGTACCGCGGCAGAAACAGCAGCGCGACCACGATGCGCCCAATCATGTACCCAATCACGACCTGCAGAAATCCAAAGTCTCCAGCAAACGCCACCCCGGGAATCGAAATGATCGTCAGCGTCGAAGTCTCAGCCGACACAATCGACAGCGAGATCGCCCACCACGGAATCGTGTTGTTCGCCAAAAAATAGCTCCGTAACGATCGGTCCGCCCCTCCCGCGCCAGACCGCTTCCGAAACCGCAATCCAAACAAAGTAATTCCCACCAGGTACACCGCAACCAGCGCAAGGTCAAACGCACGCAGATGATGCGTTCCCGCAAGTTGCAGAACCGCCAAGACCCGAACCGTCAACGGATGACTAACCAATTCGATCTCCTGCTACGGGTTGTGCGGCGCGTCCGGCGCCGCAGTCGGAGGCGGTGTCGCAGGAACTGTGGTCGTCGTCGGCGTCGCGGCAGGAGTGGTCGTCGGAGTTGCCCCCGGCACAGTCGGTGCAATCTGCGCCACGGCCGGCATCCCCAGATCGCCCGCCAGCGGCAGCGTCCTCAACTGGCTCCACTGCCGCTGCGCACTGCGCACCTTGTCCACCCGCGCATACCACTGCGCAATCGTGTAGTCATAGTGTTCCAGCACAGGGCGCAAGCCCGATGGACGATACGTCTTGTCCCACTGTTGCTCAAACATCTCGCGCAGCTGCGAGTAGCCATCGATGATGTCTTGCAGCCGCCCATTCACGCCATTAATATCCGACAACAGCGCCGACACCGAAGGCCGCGGCCCCACCGGGTGAACGCTCACCGTTCCCATCGCCGTCCCCTGCGCCTGCGCATACCCATCGACCATCTCATCTGCGAGCTGAAACTTCAGCCCCAGAAAATCAATCCGTCGCGCCCCGAACTCCATCGCCGCAATCGCATCCGGCTCGCGCAGATTCGGCTCCTGCGCCTTCGCCTGCGCAATGTACTTCAGCGCTCGCTCGGCATACAGCCGCACCTCGGAATTAATCGGACGCATCTTCTCCGCCATCACCTGTCCGTCCTTCGACCAGGGATCCACCCAGAACAATCCGTCCGTACCCTCCGTTGCTCCGATTACCTTGCTGTCGTGCAACAACGTCATCGCCCCCGTCAGCTCGCCCTGCGCCTGGTTCAACAACCCCAGTGAGTCTCCATGAAACACCTGCGCAAAGCTCTGCTGAAACGCCGGGATCGATGACTCGCCACGCTGCCACGCCGCCGCTGCACCAAACAGAATCCCATACCAGTTCATGTTCGCCAGCGACTCGCCATCATCATTCCACAGCGTGTTCAACTGGCCCGTCGCTCCATATTTCTGCCCGTCGCGCGTAAATTCCTGGATGTCGTCCAGAGCCAGTTGCTGATTCGGCCACACCTGGCGATAGTTGTTGATCGACGGGGATACCCACACCGGAATTCCCGCCGCAGTATATGGCTTCAACTCCTGCAAAAATCCCTTCGGCTTCGGCGTATATCCCCACGCCACCGCGATCAGCTGATGCTTGATCTCCGGAGGCAACTCCTTCAGCAACTCCGGATCGCTCTGCGCAACATCGCCCCAAAAAAGAATCTTCTTATGCAGCGGCTCCAGGCTCGTCACGATCTGCTTTAGATAATCGATGTACACCGTGGGCAACCCCCGCGTATCCACATCCACGCGCGTTCGGCCAATCCCCAGATCAATCGTCTCATCACCGCCGATATGCAGAAACGGCCCGGGATACATCGCCGCCAGTTCCTTGAACATCGCGTCAATCAACGGTATCGATCCAGCCTGCCCCGGCGACAGCACTGCTCCGTGCGGCGTCTCCGCCACATCCGCATACGTCTCCCATTGCAGCATCTTGCGCAGATGCCCAATCGCCTCCTGCTCGGGAATTACAATGATGTGATACTGCGTCGCATACGCAACCAGCGCGCGCGCATCCTCCGCCGAGATGCTCCCCTCAGGCGGCGCAGGCAGTGGGTTCGACGCATACTGCTGCGTATTCTCAAAGTACGGCGAGTACACGTTAATCTTGTAAGCCGCCAGCGTCCGTATCAATTTCTTCTGAAACTCCAGTGTGTCGACCGGCCCGCGCGAAAGGTCATCATGCAGTCCGCGATACCGCATCGCCGGCCAGTCATGAATCTCCGCCGCATGCAGAACGAAGCCAGGGCACACTCCCGCACACACCGGCTGCAGCGGCCATCTCTCGATCATCTGCTTGGCCGTCTGCGCCGCGTAAAACAGCCCCTCTGCAGTTGCGCCGGTCAGCGTTAGCGTCTTCGCTGCATAGCGGATCGTATATCCCTCCGCCCGCATCTCTTCCGTAAAGCTCGCGTCCGGATGCTCCGCCAGCCGACGCAGCACAATCCGCAACCCAACTCCCGTCGGAATGCCGCGATCCGCCAGCGTCTCGCGCAGATCATTCGCCGCGAACAAGTCCTCGGCGTCGCAGCCCGCGCACTCAACAGTCACCGAATTCAGCGGCACCTGCTCCACGCCCGTAATCTCCCGCGGCATAGGAATCAGGTGATACGCCGTCTGGGCATAGACCAGGGGCGCAAACAGCAGGGTGGCGCAGGTCAAACCTCTGGCGATCCCCCCAACGATCAAAGCAAGTCGCATAACGCTACGGTACACGCCAGCGCCGCGGCATGGAAGGGAAAGCCCACAGGGAAGGGAATCGCAGCTAACACCCCCGCTCGCATTCGCATCCAACCATTCGAGGAGTAACTATGAGCGTTCAAAGCGGCACCGACAAAGCAACCGACAACGACTTTCACGAACTCAGCGGCGAACAAGGCCTGAAGAAAATCGCCGAATTGCTAAAAGGCATTCACATCGCCATGATCAACACGGTAGCGAGCGACGGCTCCATCAGCTCTCGCCCCATGGCCGTGCAGGACAAAACCTTCGCCGGTCAGCTCTGGTTTCTCACCCGCGTCACCTCCGAAAAGGTCGACGAGATCCAGCAAGATCAGCACGTCACCCTCACCCTCACCGATACGTCCGACGCGAAATACCTGGTCCTCAAAGGCCGTGCAACCGTCAACCAGGATCGCGCCAAGATCAGCGAGCTCTGGAACTCCATGTACAAAGCCTGGTTCCCCAAAGGCGAAAGCGACCCCGAGATCGCCGTTCTCCGCGTCAACGTCACAGAAGCCGAATACTGGCAAGCCTCCAGCAGCAGCCTCGTTCGCGGAGCCAAGTACCTCGCCGCTGCAGTCACCGGAGGCAAGACCTCAATCGGCGAAGCAGGCCACGTTCTTGTCTCGCATTCAAGCTAAATCGGCGCTACCCCATCGATGATCGTGACGCCCGGCGGCGGGACAAATTGGAACTCGCTGTCGGGCGTTACTACGTTCTCTCGAATCTCATCGAAAACAAAACCCGTCTCCGCCCCATCCGTCTGCACAATCCTCATTCCCAAAATCTGCGCAGCCCCATCGACAGTAATCTCAATCGATTGCACTGTCTGCTGCATCCCCTTCGGTACCCCCGAAAGCGTGTAGCCCCCATTCACCAGCGTCATCGTCAGCCCATCCAGCTCCTTCGTAATCTCCGTGTGCCCCAGCAGAAATCGCAGTGGCGACCGCAAGTCATCGAGCTGTTTAGCCGGCGTTCGCAGCGCCTGCGAATCCCCCGGCGTGTAGCTAACCGCGTTCTTCCCATCCAGCACAAAAATCTTGCCCGAAGGCGCGTCATACTCCCAGCGCATCCGCCCCGGCTTGCTCAACGTCAGCGTTCCCGTCTCAGTCCGATCGATCCCCATGCCGCGATACCGCTCCGTAAAGTGCGCCGCCAGCGAGTGCAGATGGTTATAGTGCGCATCCACCTTAGCCGCCAGCGCCACCGCAGACGGAGTCTGCGCACTCGCCGCAGCAGCCATCGCAAACCCAGCCAGCACGCCCATCATTTTCATCCGGAAGCTCAAACCGACTCCTTCGCCTTCGCCTGCCGCACCATCTCCACCAGCATCTTGCGCGTCTCCTCCGCATCGTGCACCTCGCTCAGGAAATTAATCCGCGGCCCCTTCATCCCCTCCGCCGTCTTCAACCGCAACGTAAATCCCAGCCGGTCCACCGACGTCATCGCCGCCTCGCTCCCCTCAATCCCCGCATATGCCTTCGCCAGCGTCACCATCGACTCCACATGGTCCGCATTCATATGCGCCACGATTCCCGCCGCCGCCTCAGCCAACGGATCAGCCTTCGCTCGCGCAAACTCCTCCGCTTCCACCCACCCCATCACGCCGAACCCGCCCACGTAATACATGTCCACCGGCTCGAGCCGGAAGAAATGGAAGTCCGCAAAGTCCACCCAGTAGCGGCTGTTCTCGTGCCGCGCCAAATAGATCTCCCGCACCGCCGCCTTCTCTTCTTCCGCCACGACAGCCGCATTTCCAACCAGCGTAGCTCGAGCAGCTCCCAGCGGATCACCGTCCGCTGCCGCCTGCATCACAAACAAGCTGCAGCGCCCGTCTTCACGCAGATTCTGCGTATGCATCGCCATGTTGCTGATCAAAAATATCGGCCGCCCCGCCGCATCCATCGCAAACGGCATCAATGATCCAAACGGAAATCCCGACAGCTTACGCGACATCGTCGAAAGCATCCCCACGCCAACCAGCGACAGCAGCGTCCGGCTGCGCTCCGCGTGGCTAGGCTCCGGAAGCTGCGGCCCCGCAGGGCTCGTGGATGCATGCTGCCGTGGTGCAGGTACCGATGTAGAAGACATAAACCCTCAATCTTTCAGCCGCACCTAAGCGACATTGAATCCACTCACCACAATCTTCGGAGTCTCGCCGCGCGTATCCGCATGCTGCAGCTCCGTCTGTATCGTTCGATGCTCGCCTGGCATCAGCAGCACGTAATTATCATCATAGATCGCCGGCAGAATCCGATCGCCGCTCACCGCCCGCACCGCTTTCACCCGCGTCATCAACGCCGGCCACGCCGAGCCGTTCTGCAACTCCGTCGTCAGCCTCCAAATCTCACCCTCGCGCTTCACCGTCGTCGCCGCCTGCACCCGCGCCTTCGCCAGCGACCGAATCGCCCGATAATCTCCCTCCACTAAACTCCGCACGTAATCGTTGCGCGAGATCACCATCGTCCCCTGCATAAGCGTCAGCCGCAGAAAATGCACCGCCGACAACCCCTTCGGATACTGCATCGCAACGGCCGCCACGACGCTGTCTTCCTTGCTATCGATCGTCACCGCGCGATCCCCCACGCGCGCGCCATCCATATTGAAGATCTCCACCCGCGCACTCAACCCCCGCCGATCGCCGCCGCTATAGTTCACCACCTCAATCGTCTCCGCATCCCGATTCCACTGGATATGCAGCGGCTCCGACGCCAGCTTGCACCCAAAGTATGCCGCCGTCGGCTCAAAGAAATAGTCATACGTCTGCCACACAAACGACGGCCAGCACGGATGGCTCATCCACAACAACAGCCCCGCACGATACTTACTCTGCGACTCAAACATCGCGCGATAGCCCTCGAAGTTCACAAACTGCGCGAGCGAAATCCATTGCTCAGCACTGTCCGCGCCGCCATAACTCTCATCGATAAGACGGTAAAACGACTTCGCCCCCTGCGCCCCATTCAAACTGAAATCGTGCAGCCCCCAGTCCAATCCCTGCGGCCACATCGCGCGCTCCGGCATCATCAGCCGCACGCTTTCCACCGGCGGAATATTCGGCATCCCAATCTCGCTGTGCAGTTTCGAATCAGCAATCCGGAAATACTCCACCGGCGGCAGCGCATGATATGGCCCATGCCCGCTCACCACATCATCAGCCGAGCTCGGAATGTACTGGATCCCCGGATGCAGCTCCGCAAGCGCCGCGCGCAAACCCGCCTCCAACACCTTCGGCGGATACCCCTCGTTCCGCCCGCAATACAACCCAATCGACGCATGATTCCGAATGCGGCTAATGAAATCCCGCGCATTCGCCATGAACATCGCATCGTCATCGGGCACCGGCCCATCCCACGGATTCGCCAACCAGAAATCCTGCCACACCATCACGCCATGCCGATCGCACGCCTCATAAAACGTCTCATCGCCAATCTGCCCAACCCAGTTGCGAATCATCGTGAAGTTCATCTCGCGGTGATAGCGCACGGCCGCGTCATATTCGCGCCCCCGATACCGCAGCATCGACTCACTGAATCCCCAGTTCCCCCCACGACAAATAAATCGTCGCCCATTCACAAACAGCGTCAACTTCCCACCTGCCTCGCTCGAAGTCATCTGCCGAATCCCAAACTTCAACTTCTTCGAATCGAGCGTTCGTCCCGGCACCTCAAAGCGAATCTCCACGTCATACAAATACGGCGCGCCATATCCCGCCGGCCACCAAAGCTGCGGATCCTTCAACCGCAGCTCCGCATGCTTCGACGCATCCATCGTCACCACGGCAGTGGACCCGCCGGCTACCGTCACCGCTTGCGAAACCTCCACTGCCCCAAACCGAAACCGCAGCGTCCCCTCCACCGCACTCGCGCGATGATTTACCACCCCCACCTGAACGCTCAGCTCCGCCGCCGACGTATCCGGCAGCCGCAACTCCGCCCTCACCCACGGCGCCTCCAGCGTCACCGCGCCAGTCTTCGTCAGCGACACGTCGCCCCATATTCCCGTATTCCGCCCACGAATCGTAGGGATCCAATCCCACCCAATCGACGCGTGATACGTAGGATTATCCGCACCCAGCGCTCCACCATTGCGGCTAGGATTCTCAAACGTCTTCTGCTTCGTACTCCCCGGCGTCGCGTTTTTCTCGATCAATACTGCCAGCGCATTCTTCTTTCCCGCCAGCAGCTTCCCCGTCACATCAAACTGCGCACGAAGAAATCCGCCGTCAATTCTCCCGAGCGCCTCTCCATTCAAGAACACTTGCGCCTTCCAATTCACGCCCTCGAAATCCAGCCACGCAATCTCTCCAGCCTCCACCGCGGGCGCCTCAAACTCCGTTCGATACCAGAAGTCTGCGCAAAAATAAGAGTCCGAAACATACAGCTGGTTCTCGCCAAAATTCGGATCCGCAATCGTCCCCGCGTTATAGAACGAAGTCAGCACGGTCCCAGGCACCGTCGCCACAATCCAAGCCGCATCAGCAAACCCAACCCGCGAAACCGCCGCACCGTCCCCAGTCACCACGCTGCGACGCTCCACCCGCCACGCCCCGCCAGCCAACAACATTCGTCCGTCGCTCATGGCCGGCACACTCGCCGCGACCGCCACCGGCCCACCCCGCCCCCACACCTCAAGCTCGCTCAGAATGTATCCAAACGGCGAAGTAGGCCGCGTCATCAACACCCGCAGAAATCGCGCATGCGCCGGAGCCGCCAACCGTATCTCCTCCACATTCTCAGTTGAGGCGCCTCCCCCACCCAGCCGATGCACCTCCGTCCACCTCACCTCATCATCAGAAATCTGCACCGCCCCCTCAGCCGCTCGCGCAATCCAATACAACGCCACGCGATCAAACGCGCACCGCGCCCCAAGGTCCACCGACACCCACTCCTCCCCCGACCCTGCGCTCATCCACGCGCTCGTAAAGTCATAAGGCCCGCCGATTTCCGCCCGCGCTCCCCCGCGGTAAAACTCCACCTGCCCCACCATCCACGAAATCCCTCGTGCCTCCGGATGGTTCAACCACTCGCACGTCACGCGATAAAACCGGCTCGCACACACCCGGCTCAGCGTCAGCCACGGATAATAAAGTTTCGTCCCCTGCAACAAATCCGGCGGATAATTCTCCCCCGCCATCTCCTCCTCCGCCTTCGCCGACCCAACCTGCTCCCACGCTCTCCCGTCATCCGACACCGCCACCGAAAACCGCAAATCCTTCGCCGCGACCCACTCCGGCAGCGCCACAAACACTCGTAGCCGATCCACCGCAGGCGCCTCGCCGCCGCCCACCTCCACCTGCGCCCAAACCTTCTCCCCTTCCAGCTTCAGCCCAACAGGAGGGAAGTGGTCCAGCACAATCTCTCTGTCCGGCTTCGTCAACACCCCATCAACACTGGTCGAAACCGCCACCCACCGCGGAATCCGCGTCTCCTTGATCCCGTCCGTCACCAGTTGCGCCGTCAGGTTGTAGTCGTAGCTGCTCGAGTGCTTCGCCGCCCGCCGCAGCGCCAGGTTCCGATACGTCGTCGCATCCACCCGCATCGTCGGCGAAAACACATCGCCCGCCGCCCCCGGATAAATCCCCAACCCACGCGTAAACTCACCCTTCGCCCCTTCCACCACTTCCGCTTCCACTCCCTCCACCGGCGCACCCGCCGCCACCGGCATCTCCGCACCCGCTGTCGCCGCAGCCCCCAGCGTCGGCAGCGCCACCTCACCCGCCGCAATCATCGAGCTCTTCAGAAACGCGCGTCGCGATAAAGACAAAACAATTCCTCCCGTAACCTGTAGTTGCGATTACGCCAACTCGTTCTCACGAAATAAGCCGCACCGTTGTACGAACATACTATCCGCACCCACGCGTCCCCGCGCACTTGCCACCAGTCCACGCCTGACAGTACGATCCCTGCGTTCGATGTTTCGCTCCAAACGCGCCACCCAAATTTTCACCAGCTCAGGAAGGCTTCCATGAGACAGTCCTTCAGCATCGGTATCGGAGGCGCCGCCGGCCAGGGCGTCGCCACTCCCGGAGACATCTTCGCCAAGATATTCAGCCGCCGCGGCCTCCATCTCAACGCCTACAACGCCTACCAATCCATCATCCGCGGCGGCCACACCTTCCTCACCATCCGCACCGGCCCCGACAACATCCCCACCACCAACGGCCACCTCGACCTCCTCATCCCCCTCAATCAGGACACCGCCGATCGCCACCTCCGCCTCCTCACCACCGGCGGCGCCTGCCTCTTCAACGCCGACCTCATCAAGCCCGGCCAGTCCGCCGATGGCGTCCAACTCTGCCCCCTCCCCGTCTCCAAACTCGCCGACATCAGCCGCAACAAGGTCGCGCAAAACACCCTCGCCATCGGCGCCGCCCTCAGCATGATGGGCATCGGCTTCAACTCCCTCGAGAGCGTCCTCGAAGAACAATTCCGCAAAAAAGAGCGCGCCGTCATCGACGAAAATATCGCCCTCGCCCGCGCCGGCTACGACTACGCCACCCAGAATCTCAAGCCCTTCGATCACGCCCTCTCCCTCACCGACGCCCGCTACGCAGTCCTCAGCGGCAACGAGGCCATGGCCATGGGAGCCGCTGCCGCCGGCCTCAAATTCTACTGCGCCTATCCCATGAGCCCCGCCACCGGCGTGCTTCACTGGATGGCCTCCCACGCCCGCAAAGCCGACATCATGGTCCGCCAGGTCGAAGACGAAATCGGCGTCATCAACATGGCCATCGGTGCCGCCCACGCAGGAGTCCGCGCCATGTGCGCCACGTCAGGCGGAGGGTTTGCATTGATGAGTGAAGGCCTCGGCCTCTCCGCGCAAGCCGAAATCCCCGTAGTCGTCATCGACTGCCAGCGCGCCGGCCCCTCCACCGGCGTCCCCACCAAAACCGAGCAGGGCGATCTCTGGCAGATGCTAGGCGCAGCCTTCGGCGACTACCCCCGCGTCATCGCCGCCCCCCTCGACATCGCCGACTGTTTCACCCTCATGCCCGAAATCTTCAACATCACCGACCGCTTCCAGTGCCCCGGCATCGTCCTCTGCGACCTCCTCCTAGCCGAAGGCCGCCTAAGCGTAGATCCCGCCGTCCTGGACTTCAACCCCGCCATCGACCGTGGCGAAATCATCACCTCGAACGGCGAGCCTCACGACAAATACCTCCGCTACAAAATCACCGACAGCGGCGTCTCCCCGCGCGTCATCCCCGGCATCCCCGGCTACACCCACGTCGTCTCCAGCGACGAGCACGACGAAGACGGCATCCTCATCTCCGACGCCTACACCAACCACGCCAAGCGCCGCGCCATGATGGAAAAGCGCATGCGCAAGATGGACGGCATCGCCGCCTCCATTCCCCCGCCCCAACTCCGCGGCCCCGCCACCGCCGACGTCACCCTCATCGGCTGGGGCTCCACCTTCGGCGTCATCGACGAAGCCTGCGAACTCCTCCGCGAGCAGGGCATCTCCGTAAACCATCTTCCCATCCGCTGGCTAGTCCCCCTCCACGCCGACGCCATCCTCGACATCCTCAACAACGCGCTCCACACCATCATCATCGAGAACAATTTCAGCGGCCAGTTCGCCCGCTACCTCCGAAGCGAAACCAGCTTCGTAGCCACCGGCCACATCCGCAAATACGACGGCGAACCCTTCTTCCCCCAACACATCGTCGACGCCGTCAAGGAACAACTAGCCGGCACGACCACCCTCTCCATCCCCGAACACGAAGTCATGGTCTAGCCCCCACTCCCAGGAGAAACAATGGCGACAGAAATCATCCCCCCCAACCAAATCACCATGGCAAACTTCAAAGGCCGCGTCGAACCCGACTGGTGCCCCGGCTGCGGCGACTACGGCGTCCTCGCCGCGGTCCAGAAAGCCCTCGTCGAATTGCAAATCCCCCAGCACGAAGTCGCCACCATCAGCGGCATCGGCTGCTCCTCCAACTTTCCCGGCTTCATCGAAACCTACGGCATGCACACCCTGCACGGCCGTTCGCTCCCTGTCGCCACCGGCGTAAAGATGGCGAACCACGCCCTAACCGTGCTCGTCACCGGCGGCGATGGCGACGGCTTCGGCATCGGCTGCGGCCACTTCGTCCACGCCATGCGCCGCAACGTCGACCTCACCTACATGGTCATGGATAACCAGATCTACGGCCTAACCACAGGCCAAACCAGCCCCACCAGCCGCCTCGCCATGAAGACCAAGACCACCCCCTTCGGCAACGTCGAGCGCCCCGTCAACCCCATCGCCCTCGCCTTAGCCGCCGGCGCTACCTATGTTGCACGTGGCTTCTCAGCCGAACAAAAGCACCTAACCGAGCTAATCAAAAACGCCATCCAGCACAAGGGCTTTTCCTTCCTCGACATCTTCAGCCCCTGCGTCACCTACAACCACGACAACACAGTCCAGTGGTTCAAGCCGCGCGTCAAAAAGCTAGAAGACAACCCCGCCTACGACTCCACCAACTTCGAAGCCGCCATGGAAAAATCCCAGCTCTGGGGCGACGAAATCCCCATCGGCAAATTCTACGAGCGCACCGACGTCCCCACCCTCACCGAGCTGGAACCCGTCCTGAACCCCGGCCCCCTAGTCCACCAAAACAACCGCATCCCCGCGCCGGTCGCCAAGTCCTTCATCGACGAACTCATGTAACTGCGCGTCGTAGAGAGAACCTGTACTTGCATTTGTCGTTGCACTTGCCTTTCTGGCTGTCATTCCGCAGCGCAGCGAAGGAATCTGCTTCTCTAGCACGATCCCCTCGTCGCGACCAGAGGCCCCTACGCTCGCCCCGCAAACTCCTTCAACTCCGTCGACACCTTCACCTTCTCCCCCTCTTTAATAAACAGCGGCACCTTAATCTCCAACCCTGTCTCCAGCCGAGCCATCTTGGTCGCACCGCTCGACGTATCCCCGCGCACGGCTGGCTCCGTATGCGCCACATCCAGCTCAACAAAAATCGGCAGCTGCAGCCCAATCGGCTCGCCGTTATACAAACGCACCTGCAACGCGGTCCCGTCGATCAGATAATCCATCGCATCGGCCAGCATGTTGCCAGTCAACGTAAGCGTCTCAAAGCTCTCCTGGTTCAGAAAGTAAGAACCCACGGGATCGCTATACAGATACGTCGCGGGCACCAGCTCCAGGTCCGGCTCGTTGAACTTGTCCTGCGCCTTGAACGTCTTCTCGAACACCGCGCCGGTCAGCAGGTTCCGCATCTTCAACCGCACCAGCGTCTGCCCACCCCGCGCTGTCGGCGTGCTAATGTCCGAATCCAAACAGGCATACGGGGAACCCTCAAACTCAAACATCGTCTTACGCTTCACATGGATTGCTTCAACCATTCCGGCCATAACGTCCTCATTCCCTTTCAACGACAGGCCGCCAACCACACAGCAAACCCACGTCCAAACTTCCAATCAAGTATAAAGGCCCACGAGAACCCTTAGGTACCCCGAGGCTTCAGCCTCGGGTTTCATATCCAAGGTGCCCCGAAGCTTCAGCCTCGGGTTTCATATCCAAGGTGCCCCGAAGCTTCAGCCTCGGGTTTCATATCCAAGGTGCCCCGAAGCTTCAGCTTTGGGTCTGAAGCTTCAGGTGCCCCGAAGCTTCAGCTTTGGATCTGAAGCTTTAGGTACCCCGAGGCTTCAGCCTCGGGTCTCATATCCTGCCAAAGAACGGGGGCTTTAGCCCTGAGGCATGCCCTCGCTCATCCACGGAGTACGGCTTCGAAGGAGGCACGGCTTCAGCTGTGCCATAACTCCACATGCCCCAAAAGGTTTTAGCCGCTGAGGTAAGACGCATCCTCGATTGCCACCCTCTGCAGCCTCTGCGATCATCGGCTGTAGCACTCCCCCATGCCCAACACCCCGCACCCCCGCTATACACCCCTCCCCACCTCCATCCACACCCTCGTCGAGCGCACCCCCAACGCCATCCTCCTAGAAACCTCTCGCTTCGACGCCACCAACCACCACAGCTACCTCTTCCTTCAACCCACCCGCATCCTCACCGCCAATACCCTCGAAGAAATCCCCGCGCTCTTCGCGCAAATCGAAGCCGCCCTATCCGAAGGCCTCCACATCGCTGGCTACCTCTCCTACGAGTGCAACGCCCACTTCGAACCCTCCACCGCCCGCCAACCGGATCAATCCTCGCCGTCCGCGCAGGACCTCCCCTTAGCCCATCTAGCTGCCTACCCCGCACCCATCATCTTCGACCACGCCACCGGCACCTTCCTCAACCCCACGCCTCGACTAAACTCTGTCATCCTGAG
>NZ_LMUT01000012.1:923370-953262 GCF_009765785.1 Granulicella sp. L46 | reverse complement strand
CTCGATCCCGCCCCCCCCCCCCGCCTCTTTCAGCCCGCGTCTCCCACCCCCAGCGCTCCCATCCTCCTTCATCCAACACTCCGCATCCCCGACGCCGACTATCTAGCCGCCATCGAAAAGATCAAAGCCTACATAGCCGCCGGCGACACCTACCAGGTCAACTTCACCGACGCCATCACCTTCCCCACAACCCTCTCCCCCGCGACCCTCTTCACGACCCTCTCGCAAAACCAATCCGTAGCCTACGCCGCCTATCTCAACCTCGGCCCGCAATCCATCCTCTCCTTCAGTCCCGAACTCTTCTTCCGCATCGAAGCGGACCCCGACGGCAGCACAAACAAAATCACCACCCGCCCCATGAAGGGCACGATGCCCCGCGGCCTAGACACCACCGAAGACACCGCCGCCGCCCTCGCACTCCAGCGCGACGAAAAAAATCGCGCCGAGCATGTCATGATCGTAGACCTACTCCGCAACGACCTCGGCCGCATCTCCCTCCCCGGCAGCGTGCACGTCGACGACCTCTTCGCAGTCGAGCGCTACCAGACCCTTCTCCAGATGACCTCCACCATCTCCGCCACTCTCCGCCCCCGCACAACCTTCTACGACATCTTCGCCGCCATGTTCCCCTGCGGCTCCGTCACCGGCGCCCCCAAGATCCGCACCATGCAAATCATCCGCGAGCTCGAAGCCCACCCCCGCGGCGTCTACACCGGCGCCATAGGCTTCATCGCCCCCGACCGCAGCGCAACTTTCAGCGTAGCCATTCGCACGCTAGTCCTCCACAACAACGAAGCCCACATGGGCGTAGGAGGCGGCATCGTCGCCGACTCCGTCCCCGCCGACGAGCACCGAGAGGCCCTCCTCAAAGCCTCCTTCCTCACCCGCACCCACCAGCCCTTCGAACTAATCGAAACCATCCTCTTTGATCAGCACTACGCGCGCCTCCCCCTCCATCTCGATCGCCTGGAGTCTTCCGCGCACTACTTCGATTTCCTCTGCGACCGCACCTCTGTAGAAGCCCAACTCCGAGCCTTCGCCCACTTCCTTGACCCCCGCCACCCCCACCGCGTCCGCCTCCTCCTGGTCCCCGACGGAACCGCCTCCATCACCGCGCAGCCCCTCGCCGACAGTCCTCAGGGCACTTGCTTTTCTTTCTGTCATTCCCTGCGGGAATCTGCTGTTGTCTCTCCCGGCCATGAATCCATCGACTCGGCCACCGCTCTAGCGCCGGACCCTCCCGCCATCACCGTAACCCTCAGCCCACATCACACAAACTCCGCCGACCCCTTCCTCCGCCACAAGACCACCAACCGCAACCTCTACAACGAAGAGCTAACCCGAGTCCGAGCCGAAGGCTTCGACGAAGTCCTCTTCCTAAACGAACGCGGCGAGCTAACCGAAGGCGCCATCAGCAATCTCTTCGTCGAAATACTTGGCGACCCGGCAGGAGCAGGGAAGCTCCTAACCCCACCGCTCTCCTCCGGAGTCCTCCCCGGAGTCATGCGCCGCCACCTCCTCGAAACCTTCCCCGAAGCCGAGGAGCGCGCCCTCACCCTCGCCGACCTCGAGCCCCCAAATACCCTCTGGCTCTGCAACTCCGTCCGAGGTCTCCGCAAGGCAACGCTGCGCCTCGACTCGATGTAAAGGAAGCTTTACTTAATGGCAAGTCGCTGTAAAGCGAACTTGACATCGAGGCCAGAAATTGTCAAGGAAACTTTACATTAAGGCCAGAAACCTCTCCGATCAACGATCCGAAACCAGGCTAAACACCCCTCTGCGTAACGCGAAACGCGGCTATGTCATACACAAAATGCACAGAGTTACAGCCGGTAAGCCTTCTTCGCCAACCCATAAGACAACGCATGCGCCAGCTCTACAGCCTCATCTTCCCCCAGCCGATGCTCGCTCACCAGCCTCGCCAAATACGCGCAATCCACCCTCCGCGCCATGTCATGCCGCGCCGGAATTGATAGAAATGCCCGTGTATCGTCATTAAATCCCACCGTGTTGTAGAACCCGGCCGTCTCCGTAACACTCTCCCGAAACCGCATCATCCCCTCCGGACTGTCGTGAAACCACCAGGCCGGCCCCAGCTTCAAACAAGGGTAGTGCCCCGCCAAAGGAGCCAGCTCCCGGCTGTACGTAGACTCGTCTAAAGTGAACAAAATAATAGACAAACCAGGCTCATTTCCAAACGCATCCAGCAGCGGCCGAAGCGTCTGCACGTAGTCCGTAGGCCCCGGAATATCCGCCCCCGTATCCCGTCCATACCGTTGAAAAATAATCCTGTTATGGTTCCGCACACTCCCCGGATGGATCTGCATCACCAGCCCATCCTCCAAACTCATGCGCGCCATCTCGGTAAGCATCTGCGCCCGAAACAGCTCCGCATCACCCTTTCCATTCAACACTTTACCGAACAGCTCCGCCGCCTCCGCCGCCCCCAGATTCGCCGTCCGAGCCGTAGGATGCCCATGATCCGTGGCCGTACACCCCAACCCCTTGAACCGCACCCGCGTAGCCCGTAAAGCCGCCAAATACCCGCTCCAGCTACCGGTATCTTCCCCCGTCAGCCCACCCAAACGCGCAATATTCCCAGCAAATCCATCAAAATCCGGGTCCACCACCGAGTCCGGCCGGAACGTCGGCAAAATCCTGGCCTTCCATCCCGACTCCCGAATCGCCTCGTGATCCGCCAGCGAATCGAGCGGAGAATCAGTAGTGGCCAACACCTCAAGCTGAAACCGCTCATACAATGCCCGCGGCAAGAACTCCTTTGTTTTCAGCTTCTCAGAGATCACATCGTAATAGTGATCGGCCGTCTTATCCGATAACCGCTCCTCAAGTCCAAACAGCTCCTGAAAGCAGAAATTCAGCCAAATTCGAGTAGGCGTCCCCCGAAAAAGGTAATAATGCTTGGCAAAAATGCGCCAAACTCCCCGCGGATCCTTCATCTCCGCCTGCCCAATCTCCAGATCCTCCAGCGAAACGCCCTGGCTATACAACATGCGGTACACATAGTGATCCGGCTGCACAAAAAGCTTGGCCGGATCAGGAAACGCCTCGTTTTTCGCAAACCAGCCCGCCTGTGTATGTCCATGCGGACTGATGATCGGCAACGCGCGTACCTGCTCATAAAGCGCCCTGGCTATCTTTCGCACGCCGGGTTCTGCGGGAAACAAACGGTCTTCATGGATCAGCATGACGTGTACTTCACTCTCTATCTCGGATGCATCCCGCTGGAATCTGCGAGCAACACGGAAAGTATACAAACATAAAGATCACTCGGCTTCACAAAGTCCTGCGGACGTAAAAACAAATGGGAGGCCGCTATCGCGGCCTCCCATGGTGGATATTCAAAAAGGATCAGAACGTCAACTGCAACGACATCTGGATCTGTCTCGCACTGCCGATGGTATGTGAAACTACGCCAAGTCCTCCCGGGCAGTTGTAGAAACCCTCGTTGCTCGCGTCGCAGGAGGTTGGCAGCACCGGCGTTCCTGCCTCCGGGAACCCGTTGTAGTTCTCGTTCTGCGAAACCTCGTTGCCCGGCACGTCGAAGCTGCTGGTGTTCGACAGGTTATATACGTCGAATGTGTACTTCAGGCTATAGCGGTCGGTAAACTGCGTCATCTTCACGAGCGAAGCATCCGAACGCTTCTGGAACGCCTGCCGGAAGATGTTGCGCTGCCCGGTCGTGAAGGTGTTCTCATAAGGATCAGACGTCGGCACTGCTCCGTTCAGGCCTCCAGCCGGGAGTAATGGAATCGTGAAGCAGGAGGACTTCAGGGCTTCGTCGCCAAAGGCGCCGGAAAGCCCTGTTTTCGCGCTCTTGGCCGTACATCCGGCTGCAAGCGGCACAATTGGGTTCGTGATGCCGTTGCTTACGCCATAGTAGATGCTGCCAACCGCGCCGCTGAAGTCGATCACGCTGTAGGGCTGGCCACTTTGCAGGATCGTCAAACCGACCAGCGACCAGCCATTTGTGAAGTAGCTCGCCACATTGTGATGGTGCACAAAATCCGGAAGCCGGTACACATAGTTGAAGTTGATCACATGCGTACGATCAAAGTCGGCTGACGCATATCCATCGCGCAGGTTCAGCGGGTTGTTGCCGTTATAGAACAGCCCCAATCCGCTCTGCTCGTCGAGTGCATGCGAGTACGTGTAAGAGGCTGCAATCTGGAAACCGTGGCTCATGCGCTTTTCAAGGTGAGCCGTGAGAGCGTTGTAAGCATCCACGCCTGCCGCCCTGTAGTCAATGGACTCCGCCGCGTATCCGATGTACGGAACGCGATGGTCGATGTTACCGCCTTCATAGTCGTAGTCGTATCCCGTGCCGTCAGGCAGGTTCGCCCCCTGCACGTTATATCCGTACGAATAACTCTCGCCATGGATCTGGTGACTTGGCGAAGCGATGCCCGGCTGATTGAAGGGCACCGGGATTACCTGGTGTCGGCCGACGTTGCCCACGTATCCGAGCTCGAGCAACAGGTCATTGCGTGGCTGCCACTGAATATCTAGCGTGTAGTTGTACGTGTACGGCAGCTTGTTGGCGCGATCGTAGACGCCTAGCGAGATCGGTTGACCGCCATCGTTAATGCTGGCAATATTCGGCAGATACTTGCTCAGATCCGATGACTGCGGGTTGGATGGCGGAGCCGACTGAACGTTGGTATAAGGATTGGCCAGGTTGCCGGTGGCCGCGGTTGGCGGTGTGATGGGCGGTGTGGTGCCGCCGCCACCGCCGCAGGTGGGAATGTAATAGGAATACAGGCTTTGCACTGGGCACGTCTGTGCCGTCACAAACGGCAGTTGCTGGTTTACGCCGAAGGGTCCACCTGTCACGGTGCCGATCGCGTAGCCCGGCGAGAAGTAGCTGAATAGCTCACCCCGATCGTAGTACATACCGAATCCGGTCCGCACGACCACCTTGGAGTGGAACATCGCCGGCTGCCATGCTGCCCCCAACCGGGGCGCAATACCCCATTGCCGTCCCGTCAAGGTCGTCTTGCTTACGCCTTTCGTTCCATTCGTATTGTTGCCAGCGATAATGAAGCCTGGTTGTGTGATCGTGTCCGTTCCCTCATCGTACTGGTATGCGTTCGGATCACTTGAATTGTTTGGGTTCGGGAAGTCGAAGTTGAAGATGCGTCCGTACTTCTCCGTCAGGCCGCCATCCCAGTCATATCGCACGCCGGCCGTCAGGCTCAGGTTCGGTGTGATCTGGAACTTGTCCTGGGCAAATGTTCCAAGCTGGTTCGCCCGATAGTACCGGTTCGCATCGCCCTGCAGGAACGAGCTCACATAAAATGCCGTCGACGAGCTACCGGGCGTAACGTAACCCTGAGCGAAAGCACTCAAGTCGTCCGTTGCCACTGTGCCGGTGCCGGGGCGCTTGTCGATCGTGTTCAACTGCGTATAGCTGTAGCTCGCGCCAAACGTAAGCGTGTGCTTGCCCAGCGACCAGATGGCGTTGCCCGAAGGTTGGAACCGGTTCTGAAATACGCCAGTGTTGGACGACTGTCCTTCCGCGTTCGGTCCAATATTAAGAATGCCTGTACCCGGCAAACCGAGGTCGTAGGCTTCATTGCCCAGCACATTCACAATCGAAACGCCCGGGAAGTACGTTGATCCAAACTCGTTGATCGATACATTGCCCAGCGAGCCGGCCGGAATCGCCTCGGGCGTGAACGGCTGCTCGTTGGTCTCGTAGATCTTCTCCCGAATGAAACCGAATGTCTCTTGCGTGCTGAGGTTCGGCTTCACGAGGTACGTGTTATTGATCGAGGCCACCTGCGCGCCCGAATCCAGGTGCTCCGTAAAGCCCGGCACGCTGGAAAGTGAGTACGGCGCCAGGGTGGGATCATGCTGGTAGTAGTACTTGAGCGCGATCGTATCCTTCTTGGTCGCATTGTAGTCAACGTCCGCGACTGCCATATCGGCCTTGAACCGGCCTGTTCCCGGAAGGAACGCGTTGAAAGGATGCGTCGGTGTCATGCAGCTCGATCCGCAACCACTTCCTTGACCATCATTCGGGATCAGCCACTTGCCAGGCTCACCCGGCAGGGCAGGCGAGTTGAACAATCCGAGCGCGGTGTTGTCAATGTAAGCCGGCGGCGAATCCGGATATTGAGCGCTCACAATCGTCTGAAATCCCGCGGCCGTGCGCGTGCTGTCAGAAAGTCCAACGGGAACGGCCAGGAAGGAATCACCAATCTCCTGATCCGACACCTGCAAGTGTTGGTACGAGATAAACCCAAACAGTTTGTCCTTGATAATCGGGCCGCCGAACGTGCCACCCACCAAGTACCGGTGCAGCTCCGGGTTCTTCATGTTCTCGGGAATGCCGGGGTCGTTCTTGAAAAAGAAGGGTGCAGCGTTAATCCAGTTCGTGCCTCTGCGTCCAAACAAAGATCCATGAAAATTATTCGTTCCTGAAGCCGTGCTCATGTCGATGTGCGCGCCTGAGGTCGATCCCTGTTGCGCGTCATACATTGACGCATTCACCCGCAACTCGTCAATCGTCTGTGGAGGTGGCGACGGAAGTGAATTGCCGATGGAAAGATAGATCGACGCAACGCTCTGAATCACGCCGCCCGCTCCGTCACTCGTCGAAACGCCGGTGCTGTTGATGACGCGTGCCGAGCCCACATCGCTGGTGCTCTTACCATTGAACAGGTTGCTGGCGTCAACACCATTGAGCGAGAAGCTGTTGCTCGTATCACGCTGACCGTTCGCCCAAATGGGAGGGTTGCCCAGTCCAGAGTTGGCCCCTGTGCCAGACGGAAGCTCTGCACTCACGCCCGGCGAAAGAATCGCCGCGCCAAGCACTGACCCGGTTGGCAGCGGGATGGCCTCGATTTGTGCCTTATCCATCACATAGCCATTCGTCGTATCGGTCGCGTTCAGCAGCGGCGTCGATTCCACCGTCACCGACTCCGACACCGACCCCACCGCCAGCTTGCCCGGCAGCGTAATCGTGCGATCCGCCTGCACGTCGATCCCAGGAATCCGCTCCGTCGTAAAGCCGTTCAGCGCGAACGTGATTGTGTAGGTGCCAATCGGCAAGTCAAACAGTTCATAGCTGCCCGTTCCACTGCTCTTGGTGGTACGCACCAGCTTCGTCTGATCCGACGTAGCCGTTACTTCCACCCCTGGAATCGCGCTGCCAGCGGGATCAACTACTGTTCCCGTAATACCTCCAAGCGTCTGCTGCGCGAACGCCGGAGAGGTGACACAAAGCATCGCGGCAAAAATTAGAACGAGGGCTGAGAGTTTGCTGTTCAAATACACCAATGCACTACCTCCTGAAGATGAATCACCGTTAGCGCTGCCTGCCTGTCGATATACTTCGACACTGCATCCGCCGCGCCGTCGACAATGGCTAGGACGTTGCTATCTGGAGGGCCCGCTAGTTGTAAGAAACTTCTGTAGAAACCGAGAATCGGTTTAGCTTCGATTGCTGGATGCAAACTTGCCGTTCAGTTTTGATGGACCACTGCGTTGCCTCCAAAAGGGTGTTCGGGGGTAGAGCGCTGCCTGGACTGCTTATTGCAAATCGTGCGGGACGGTCTCGGTAGGTTAAAGAAACTAACTCCGGCAAACCGGTGTGGAGAACCGTCTAACTTTCTGAGCCGATATCGAGAGAATAGCCCAAAACGTCTCGCGCATAAAGCAAATTGAGACGACATGTGAATTTTCCGTGGAAAAACCAACAAATCCTTGCGTGCCTGCGTCGATATCTTTCATGACAAACGTCACCACTCTTTGCTGACGGGCCTCACTGCCGTTCGCCCCAGCCCTCTTCCATACTCGCTCTTGTAATCAGTCAGCCACTTAGGAGACTCCCAATGAGCGCAGTCCTCGATCCCATCCAAGCGACCCCCTTCACCACTAGCTCTCCTGCTGTTGCCACGCTTTCTCATATCACCAAGCGTTACGCCAATGGCGTGCTCGCACTGGACGACCTCTCGCTCACACTGCATCGCGGAGAGATAGTGGCCCTCTTAGGCCCAAACGGAGCCGGCAAATCGACCGCAGTTAAGCTCCTCATGGGTCTCAGTGCGCCCACTAGCGGCGCTGTCCGCATCTTCGACGCTGACCCGCGTCACGCCGCCACGCGCCTCCGTACCGGAGTTATGTTGCAGGTTGGCAAGGCTCCCGAGATGCTCCGGGTTCGCGAGCACATCAACATCTTTCGTGGCTACTATCCCAATCCCGTCCCCTACGCTGACCTGGTTCGCGCCGCCGGTCTCGAAGGCATCGAGTCTCGTATGTTCGGCCAACTCAGCGGCGGTCAGAAGCAGCGCGCACTCTTCGCCCTCGCCCTCGCCGGTGACCCCGACCTCGTCTTCCTCGACGAGCCCACGGTCGGCCTGGATATCGAAGCGCGCCGGGGAATGTGGGCTGAGATTCGCTCACTGGCCGCCCGCGGCAAGACCGTGCTCCTCACCACCCACTACCTTGAAGAGGCCGATGCTCTTGCCCACCGAATTGTCGTTATCAACAAAGGCCGCGTGATCTGCGAAGGCACGCCCGCCGAAGTGAAATCTCTTGGCGCTGCCACCACCGGCACCAGCACCAGCCGCACGCTAAAGATCATCCGCTGTGTCACGGAAGTTTCCAACTCAACTCTTCTGTCCATCCCCGGCGTCACGGCCGCTGAACTCACTGCGGGCGTCACAGTCATCTCAAGCACTGAACCCGAGCGCACTCTTCGAGAACTGCTCGCTCTCGACCAGAACCTCCACTCGCTCGAAGTCCAAAGCCCAGCCCTCGAAGACGCTTTCCTGGCCCTAACCAGCAACTAGTGATCCGTTGCCGTTCTCAGCGGTTGCGGAGAACGAACCGAACCCAGAAGGTACAACTACAAGGAGCCCGCAATGTCTGCCACCGCCTTCACCCTCCCCGCTGCTCGCTCGAACTCCTTCGCGCGCACCCTACGCATCTTCCTCACGGAAGCTCGCTTCGAGTTTGTACGCCTCCTCCGCACCCGCGCGTTCTCGCTCGCCGTCATCGGCTTTCCCGTTATCTTCTATCTTTTTTTCGGCCTAATTATGAACCGTGGCGAGCATATCGGCGGCGTATCGGTGGCGAAATACATGCTCGCCGGCTATGCCGTATTCGGCATGGTGGGCGCATCGCTCTTCGGCATCGGCGGAGGCCTTGCGAGCGAATTGAGTACCGGTTGGCTTGAGCTCAAGCGCGCCAGTCCCATGCCCCCGTTCGCTTACGTTGTCGCAAAATGTTGTTCCGCAGTCGTCTTCGGCCTGATCATCGTCACTTTGCTCACGCTCCTGGGCATCACCATTGCCCACGTCTCGATCACACCATCCGAGTATGCCCGAATGATGGCCCTGACCCTCGTAGGCACTATCCCATTCGCCTGCCTTGGGATGGTCATTGCGCTCCTTGTTCCTTTCAACGCAGCGCCCGGAGTCATCAACATGATCTATCTCCCGATGAGTTTCTGCGGAGGCCTATGGATTCCGATCATGATGCTGCCGCATGTGCTTCAGAAGTTCGCTCTTCTTCTGCCCACCTATCATCTCTCGCAACTCGTACTAGCAACCTTCGGTTACGCCAGCGCGGGGAGCGCCATAAGCCACTGGTTCGGTCTGCTCGGTTTCACGCTGGTGATGCTGGGTGTTGCCGCGCTCGCGTACCGCCGCCTCGAGCAAAACTCCTAACCGTTCGGCGTACACTTTTCTGGAAGGCATATGACAGCGAACGAACCCATTTCGAGGAAGCGTGAAAATAGGTGGGCATGGGTGTGGTTTGCCTACACCGGCTTCCTCTTCATTGGCCCCATCCTCGAGCCGTCGAGGTATTTATGGCTCGGCACCCTCGCCGTATTCTTTGCCTTCGTCGGCATCATGTGGGGCTACATCCGCGCTGTGGACGAAGGCCATCCGGCCCGCTTCTGGATGATCGCAGCCACCTTCGCTCTTGGCCTCATCAGCTTTCCATGGAACCAAGGCGGATCTACCTTTTTCGTCTATGCCGCCGCGTTCTTGCCCTTCACCTTCGTCTCCCTGCGCAAGGTCTTGTCGCTCTTCTTTGTCGAAGTTACCCTTGTTCTGATCGAAGGCGCCATCTTCCACTCTGCGCCCAATTTCCTCCGCATCCCTTGGTCCCAGGCGTTCTTCGCGATCTTTCTCATGACCGTAATCGGTGGCGGCAATGTCTTCTTCGCGCAGCAACGCCGCGCCGAGCGTCAGCTGCGCGCCGCCTTGGATGAGAATCTCGCCCTCGCCGCCGTCGCAGAGCGCGAGCGCATTGCCCGCGATCTCCACGACGTGCTTGGCCACACACTCTCAGTGATCGTCCTTAAGGCCGAACTCGCCAGTCGACTCATCCACCGCCAGGATCCCAATGATCATGCTCGCGCGGCCGCCGAGATCGCCGATGTTGAACGCATCGGCCGTACCGCGCTAGCGGAAGTCCGCGAAGCCATTGGTGGCTACCGCGCCCGCGGCCTTGGCGCCGAAATCGAAGCCGCGCGACTGACCCTCGATGCCGCTGGCGTGACCCTCATTTTCGACTCCGCGGTCACGAGTGCTGCCAACCTCTCTGCCCCGGAAGAGATCGCCCTGTCCCTCGCCCTCCGAGAAGCCGTCACCAACATCGTTCGGCACTCCTGTGCTACCACATGCAACCTGCGCTTCATTACCGAAGACAATCATCGCCGTCTAGTCATTGAAGACAACGGCCTGCATGCCATCAGCCGAGAAGGGAACGGTCTCCGCGGCATGCGGGAACGCATCGAGTCGCTCGGCGGTCATCTTTTCCTCGAACGCGATCACGGCACTCGTCTTCTCATCGAGCTTCCCCTACGCGAGCCCGCCGCCTCATGACCGCCACCACTTCTATCCGCGTTCTTCTCGCCGAGGATCAAACCATGCTCCGCGGAGCGCTCGCCGCCCTCCTCGATCTTGAGCCCGACATCACCGTCGTTGCGCAGGCCGCGAACGGCCACGAGGCCCTCAAGTTAGCGCGCGATCTCTCGCCCGATGTCATTGTCACGGACATCGAAATGCCTCAAAAGACCGGCCTCGAATTAGCCTCGGACCTCAATCTCGCCGAGTCCCGCGCCCGCGTCATCATCCTTACCACCTTCGCCCGGCCGGGCTATCTCCGCCGTGCACTCGATGCCGGCGCTCGTGGCTATCTGTTGAAAGAGCGGCCCGCCTCAGAACTCGCCGAAGCCATCCGCCGCGTTCACTCTGGCCTTCGCGCCATCGATCCCGCACTGGCCGCCGAAGCCTGGACCGCCGATCCCGACCCGCTCTCCGACCGCGAGCGTCAGATCCTGCAGCGCGCTGGCGATGGTCGCTCCTCCGCAGAAATCGCCGCCGATCTCCGCCTCTCCGAAGGCACCGTCCGTAACTACCTATCCGAGGCCATCGCAAAACTCGGCGCCACCAACCGCACCGACGCCGCCCGCATTGCCCGCACCCGCGGCTGGCTCTAACCCTCCAGCAGGGAAGCGCCTGCTCCTTCCTTCAACGCCACGCCCGTCAATTTCATCGTCCGCGCCGTCTTCATCAACCCCATCAATCGCTCCGCCGCCTCCTCCACGTTCAATCCACCACTCCGAATATTGGAGAGGCAATTCCGATCCGCGTCCGTCCGGCCGACCCGCGGCTGCCATGTCAAATAAGCCCCCATGCTGTCCGCAGCAGAAAGTCCCGGCCGTTCTCCAATTAAAATGAGGCTGCACCTCGCCCCCAACCTCTCACCAATCGCATCACAAACGCCTACGCGCCCTTGCTGCACCACCGTCACAGGTCCCATCGTCCAGCCGTCTTTCGCCATTCGCGGTAAAAGCACCGCCAACAGCGGAACGGCATTCCTCTCGACTGCCAATGCCGACAAGCCGTCCGCGATGGTGATTGCCAAATCACATGGCATCGACTTCAAGACCGCCGCCGACGCTGCATCGAGGGACCGTCCTCTCTGCGGATGGCGCAAATAGCGTGCTCGATCGACGGCACAACTCCGTAGCGTCAACACCTCAACCCCTTGTTCTGCCAGCATTGGAAGCTCGTCGCGTAAACGTCTTGCAAATGCCTCTGTATCCAACGCGGCGTGTACCGCGTCGCGGGCCTGCGCATGCGCCAGCTGAAACTCCAGCACTTCCGACGTCGCAATACTGTGCCCGCTCATTGGCAATGAAACTCGCGCGGCCGTCAACGAACGCAGGTTCGGCGCCGCCCGCTTCACACCCGTATCCGTCATGACGCGGCAATCCCTTGCACTTGCATCGGTGTGCCCAGCTGTCGTGGCATGTCGCCAGCCAGCCAGGCCTCAAACTCAGGTGCTGGACGCAGCCCCAGCGTCTCCCTCAGATACAACGCATCCTGAAATGACGTCGACTGATACTGCAGCATAATGTCGTCCGCTCCAGGAACGCCCATGATGTAGTTCACACCGGCTGCACCCAGCAGCGTCAGCAGCGAATCCATGTCATCCTGATCGGCTTCCGCATGATTCGTATAGCAGACATCGCATCCCATCGGCAGTCCCATCAGCTTGCCGCAGAAGTGGTCTTCCAGCCCTGCCCGCAAAATCTGCTTACCGTCATACAAATACTCCGGCCCAATGAACCCCACCACCGTGTTCACCAACATTGGATCGAAAGCGCGCGCCACCGCATACGCTCGCACCTCGCAAGTCTGTTGATCGATGCCGTGGTGAGCATTCGCCGAGAGCGCGCTGCCTTGTCCCGTCTCGAAGTACATCACGTTCTCGCCCACTGTCCCGCGCCTCAACGCGCGCGCCGCCTCGTTCGCCTCCTTCAAAATTCCCAGGTTGATGCCGAACGAAGTATTTGCCTTTTCCGTTCCTGCAATCGATTGAAAAACCAGGTCCACGGGAGCTCCTTGCTTCATCGCGGCCATCTGCGTTGTTATGTGAGCCAGCACGCAGCTCTGCGTCGGGATCGCATACCGCGTGCGCACCATGTCGATCAGCCGCAGCAGCCGTCCTGTGCTTGCTACATCGTCGGCCACCGGGTTGATCCCAATCACGGCATCGCCCGAGCCCAGCAGCAGCCCGTCCACCATTGCCGCAGCAATCCCTAATGGGTCATCCGTCGGATGATTCGGCTGCAACCTCGTCGAGAGCCGGCCGCGCAGCCCTACCGTCGTGCGAAACCGCCTTACCACCTCTATCTTCCGCGCGACCGCCACCAGATCCTGGACCCTCATAAGCTTGCTGACCGCAGCCACCATCTCTGGCATTAGACCCGGAGCAAGGGCGCACAACGTGTGCCCCGTAGCGTACTCCGAGAGCAGCCAGTCCCGAAACCCACCCACAGTCAAGTGCGACACCAGGGCAAACGCAGGTGCATCGTGACGATCAAAGATCAGCCGCGTGACCTCATCCTCCGCATACGGAATCAGCGGCTCCTCGACGAATGCTTTCAACGGCAAATCCGCCAACGCCATCCGCGCGGCCACACGCTCCACCGCGCTCTGAGCGGCGACACCCGCCAACTCATCCCCTGAGCGTGCAGCCGTGGCCTTCGCGAGCAATTCTTTCAGCCCATCAAAACGATAGGTGACACCGTTAATGCTTTGCCGCAAAAGCATGAGATCGCGTCTCGGACGAATCGATGAAGGCAGTTTACCAGTAAGCAGGTCCCTGGCTTTGGACATCAATAAGACCGCATCTATCATCGGGCCCGCGGATCGTCTTAACGGCAATTTCCAGACTGTCCTTATACACTCTTACGTTATGTGGCATCATCATCGACATTATCGTGAGTGCGTTCCTGTATCTGTCCTTCACAGTGGCACTTCATTTAGCTTTGCGGCATTTATCAGGAAAGAAGACACACCCGTGAACAGATCGCACCGCCTCGTACCGCTTCTGCTGACTCCACTGCTCGGAATCGCGCTTGCGAATCCCTCCGCCGCGCAGGCTCCAATGTCGCCCCGCTCTACCTACGATCCGCGCATAACCTTTGCTCCGCTCACGCTGCCGGATCCAGTTACTTCCTACCGCTCGGGGGCGGGCTCCCCGGGGCCATTGTATTGGCAGAACGAGGCCGATTATGTGATGCATGCCAAGCTCGACCCAGTCGCGAAAGTCCTGACCAACGACGAGGTCATCACCTATACCAACAACTCCCCTGACAGTCTCGACTGCCTATGGATTCATCTGGAGCAGAACACCTATCGCAAAGACGCTCGTTCTGCGAATCTCGGGAACACCGGCTTCGGTCGTCCGCCGCGTCCTGGACAAACCGCTGCTCCTGTGACCACGCGCGCGGACAATCATACCGAAGGCTTCGTCCTCGAATCGGTCGAGGTGAGCCCTGTGGCCCCAGCAGCCAAATTTATCAAAGCCAATTACATCGTCGACGACACTCGCATGCAGGTTCGTCTGGCAACGCCACTCAAGCCTCACGGCGCGCAACTCCGCATCCATATCAAGTACCACTATGCAATTCCCGGTGTCTGGGGTGGACGTACTTCATGGGGCATGGCTGAGCATGGTGAAATCTATGACATCGCTCAGTGGTATCCGCGCATGTGTGTTTATGACGACCTGCGCGGCTGGGACACGCTGCCCTACATCGGTGCTGAGTTCTACCTGGAATACGGTCACTTCGACTATTTTGTGAGCGTCCCCTGGAACTTTATTCTCGCCGGGTCGGGAGAACTCATGAACCCCGCGGACGTTTTGACTCACGCGCAGATCGAACGCCTCGAGCAGGCCCGTCATTCCGACAAGACCGTGTACATACGCACGCCGGAAGAGACGTCGGATCCCGCCAGTCGTCCCAAACAGACCGGCTCACTCACCTGGCATTTCCGCATGGACCATACCCGCGATGTTGTGTTCACTGCTTCGCCCACATTCGTATGGGACGCTGCTCGCATCAACCTCCCGCCTAAATCCGGTGATGGTGACGACCCGCCAAATTCGCTGCCTGTAGGAGAAATTCCCCTCGCGATGTCTGTGTATCCGTTAGAGAGTGTCGGCCAGGAAGGCTGGTCCCGCTCTACCGAATATGTCAAAGATGCGGTCGAACACTTCTCTCGCCGCTGGTATCCCTATCCTTGGCCAGCAGCCATTAATGTGGCCGGTTTTTCGACAGGAATGGAGTATCCCGGCATCGTCTTCGACGGCATCCACGATCAGAGCAAAGAGCTTTTCTGGATTAGCGCCCACGAGATAGGGCATGACTGGTTTCCGATGATCGTGGGCTCGAACGAACGCCGCTGGGCTTTCATGGATGAGGGCTTCAACACGTTCATCGATATCTTTGAGTCCGACGATTTTGACCATGGGGTTTATGGTCCAAAGCGGGATGGCGAGTATTCGGCGGACGGTAACCCTCCAGACTCGATCCTGAAGGTACTCGACAACCCTGATGCGCCCATTATTCTCACCAGGGCGGATGCGTTCTCAGGCCCGCTGGGCCACCCTGTCCAATACTTCAAAGGGGCCTATGGAAACGTGCTGCTTCGCGAGCAGATCCTAGGACCTCAGCGTTTCGATTACGCCTTCCGCCGCTATATCCGCGAATGGGCCTATAAACATCCTGCACCCTCCGACTTCTTCCGCACAATGGCAAGCGAAGGTGGCGAAGACCTGGACTACTTTTGGCGCGGCTGGTACATGAATAACTGGACACTCGATCTAGCCGTCGAATCTGCAAAATACGTCAATAACGACCCGAAGGACGGAGTCTCCGTCGTAGTAGCGAACCTACGCCCATTGGTTCTTCCTGCCACGCTCGAGGTTGCCTACAAGGATGGAAGCACCGCGCGCATACGAATTCCCGCCGAAGCGTGGCTCTCCAAGGGAACAGGTACCTTCGTCTTCAGGGAAGGAAAACCCGTTGCCACGATCACGGTCGACCCGGATCATGTCCTTCCGGACGACGACCGCAGCAATAATTTACTGACGATGCCGTGATCACGCTCCGTCGTTCGCGAAGACTTATGGATGGAAGTGTCCATCCATTCATCCAGCCGAAAGCATCCAACCTATCGTGTCGTTGCCCTTACCATCGCCGATCCTACCCATGCTCGCTAAGCGGGTCGACGAAATTCCATCGGATGCAGAGGGGTGGAGTTTCGAGCCGAAGTGGGATGGCTTTCGTGTGGTGATTTTTCGGAACGACGACGAGCTACTCCTGCAAAGTCGCGATGGCAAGCCGCTTGATCGGTATTTCCCCGAGCTCCGCGATCCACTGCTGCGACAACTACCAATGCAGTGCGTCGTTGATGGCGAGATCGTTATTGCAGGAGAAGGCCGGCTGGAATTCGATGCTTTGACACTACGCATCCATCCCGCCGCGTCGCGTGTCAAGACACTTGCTGCACAATCGCCAGCTTCGGTTGTCTTCTTCGATTTGCTTCATATTGAAAGCCGCGATCTGCGCAACGAACCATTCAGTGTCAGACGCACCGAATTGGAACGGGTCCTTGCGAATATTCAAGCGCCGCTGCACTTAACGCCAGCGACGCGGGATCGTGCAACGGCGCAGGACTGGTTCACGCGCTTCGAAGGCGCGGGCCTTGATGGCGTGATCGCGAAGCCCGTCGCTGGGCCATACACGCCAGACAAGCGCACTATGCTCAAGATCAAGCACGAACGCGATTGTGACTGTGTCGTCGGAGGTTTCCGCTGGCACAAAGACGGTGAAGGGACTGCGGTTGGTTCGCTGCTCCTGGGCCTCTATAACGGCGCTGGCAAGCTCCAGCACGTCGGGGTCTGCGCCAGTTTCACCGCGGCCAAACGCAAAGAGCTAGTTGAGTTCCTCGCGCCCTATCGCGAAGACGCTTTGCGCGATCACCCTTGGGCAGCGTGGGCCGATGAGGACACGCAAGCCAGCAGCCGCATGCCCGGCGGCCAATCGCGATGGAGCGCCGGCAAAGACCTGAGCTGGGAGCCGGTGCGGATCGAGCTTGTGGTCGAGGTCGCTTACGAGCATATGCAGGGCGACCGATTTCGACACCTCGCCCACTTCCGCCGTTGGCGCCCCGACAAGCCGTCAAAGGACTGCACCTACGAGCAACTCGAAGTCGTTCCGCCCCTGGAACTCATGAGCATCTTTCCAGACAACCGATGACTAGGCGTTCTCTTCGCGCCGCGTACGGGTTGGGTCATCATCGGGATCAGGCACGCCCTGTGCGGGCCGAATCTCTTCCGGAACGCTTCGCAGGTTTACTCGGATGCGATACCACACATATGCCGACCCGCGCATGCGATCCACCAGTACATCATCCGCAGCCAACAGCGCAGCCGCTTCTGGGTTCTGCTGTTTCCAACGCTCCAACCCGGCTTCCGCCGCGCTCTTATCGGGAGATTGAGCGATCACGATCAACGGCATCGTCGGTTGTCGACGACCCTTCTTCGCAGCAGGCTTAGCCGCTGGATCAGCATCTTCCCCCTCAGCCTTCTCCATCTTTTTCTTCGCGGCCGAGACGCGAGCCTTTGACGGTTGCACGCGTGCAGGCTCACCTTCCCCCTTACGAAAATGCGGGGGCCACGGCGCATCGCCAATACCTTCGGCCTCATCGCGCGCAGCTATCTCCAGCAACACATCCAGCACTCCCGCGTGCTCATCCATCGTTGCATGCGGGTCGCCGATCTTCGCAAAACGATCAGGAACCGTCAGCACCGTAAAGTCGGCAGGGTCACACGTCATCACTTCATCCCAGCGCAGCGGCATACTCACACGCGCGTCTGGAAGAGGTCTCACCGAATAGGCAGAACAGGTAGTTCGATCTTTCGCATTCTGGTTGTAGTCCAGAAATACCCCATGCCGCTCTTCCTTCCACCATTTGCTGCTTGCCATCGGACAGCGCTTCTCGACCGCACGCGCCAGCGCCAGCGCCGCCCTGCGTACCTCCGTGAAGCTCCAACGAGGCTCGATGCGTACATTGATATGGATCCCGCGTGAGCCGCTAGTCTTCGGCCACGCTACTAGGCCTAGTTCGTCGAGCAACGCCTTCACTTCCATAGCCACTGCACGCACGTCCGTCCATGGCACACCGGGCTGAGGATCGAGATCCACGCGCAG
This sequence comes from Granulicella sp. L46, assembly GCF_009765785.1. Taxonomy (GTDB): domain Bacteria; phylum Acidobacteriota; class Terriglobia; order Terriglobales; family Acidobacteriaceae; genus Granulicella. Next base: position 935,210 of record NZ_LMUT01000012.1, on the reverse strand, counting down.
CTCATCTGGATGATCGAGATCACCGCTGCGAACCGGGTGCGGGTGCAACTCCATGCAGCCCAAATTCATAATCCACGCGAGACCGGCGGCATCATCCACGACGACTTCTTCAGCAGTCCGTCCGGAAGGGAACGACAGGGTCACCGTCCGCATCCAGTTTGGCAAATCGCTGGGCGCGCGCTTTTGGTAGAACGGCTCTGCTTCTGCGCCGTTCACAAATCGTTTCAGAACCACCGGACGATCCACGATGCCGCGCAGCGCCCCGGGCGCCACGGCCAGAAAGTAGTGAACCAGGTCAATCTTCCTGAGTTGCACGCCTCGAGTAAAGTAAGGCTTCGACGGGCTGCTGATCCGCACCTCCCGGCCACCAACCTCGAGCAACTCCGCGTCGTCTGCTTTTGCCATCGCAGCCCTCGTCGCTAAAGTGTGATGCGTCCTACATGCAACGCGTCGCCCAAATGTCCACCTTCAAGCCTCATTCAAAGCTCAGCGGTGTCCACTTCAAGAGCATCTACCAGGAGTGAAGCGTCCCATCGGCCAATCGGCAGACCGGGAGATATGCGCGCTTATACGGAAACTTGGCAGCTAGCTTCTCGTCAATATCGACTCCGTGTCCGGCGACCTCTCCCGAATCCATCATGCCACCCGCGAAGGTGTACGCATGGGGAAACACCTCATCGGTAGACGACGAGTGGGGCATGTGCTCCTGGATGCCGAAATTCGGAACACTGACATCGAAGTGCAGTGCCGCTCCCATGCACACCGGCGATAGATCGGTCGCTCCATGGCAGCCTGTCTTCACACCGTAAAGATCCGCAAAACTTGCGATACGGCGCAAGTGCGTAATTCCGCCCGCGTGCACCACTGTGGCGCGAATGTAATCAATCAGCTGCTCGCTGATCAGTTGCTTGCAATCAAAAATGGAGTTGAATACCTCACCTACCGCAAGGGGTGCCGTGGTGTGTTGTCGAATTAGACGAAATGCTTCTTGGTTTTCCGCCGGCGTCAGATCTTCGAGCCAGAAAGGCTGAAACTCTTCAAGGCTCTTGCCCAAGGCCGCAGCTTCGATGGGAGTCATTCGATGGTGGCCATCATGCAGAAGCGCCAGGTCAAAGCCAAACTTCGACCGAACTGCGTCCATCAGCTTGGGCATAAAGCGCAGGTACTTGGCAGTATCCCAAACCTCTTCTCGCGGCAGATCACCATCTGCAGGCTCGTAGGGCTTATCACCGTGGGGGACGCCGTATGCATCCGCAACCCCCGGAACGGCCGCCTGCACGCGGATTGCCCGGTACCCCAACTCTTGTTGCTTAGCCACCGACTCCAGTAGCTCACTGACTTCATGCCCATTCGCGTGGGCGTAAACCGTGACGCCTTCTCGGCAGCGGCCCCCCAACAACTGGTATAGCGGCATGCCCGCACGTTTGGCCTTGATGTCCCAGAGAGCGACGTCTACTGCGGCGATGGCGCTCATCGTCACCGGTCCACGACGCCAATAGGCTCCGCGATAAAGATACTGCCAGGTATCTTCGATGCGATCCGCATCGCGACCAATAAGGCAGGGAATCACATGCTCCTGCAAATACGCAACTACCGCCAGCTCGCGACCGTTGAGGGTTCCGTCACCGATGCCATAGATGCCATCCGTAGTAGTGATCTTGAGCGTTACGAAGTTTCGCCCCGGACAGGTAACAATGACCCTCGCGTCCATGATCTTTGTGCCCAAAGCAAATATCCTCAGTGAACCTTGTTCATAACAGCGCCCGTACGAACCCGATCGGGCAAAATGCTTAGATAGTCCAACGGCGCCTTCTCCGGACCATCGGGCCAGCCAGTCATCTGGATCGAGTCTCCGTGGTGGATAGCCACGTGATCCAGTGACCTACGGGTTGAGGTGCTGCCGTTCAGGGTCTCGCCAGGCAACGTGTCATCCGCAGTCCAATGATCAACCTCATGACCTGCGACGGAAAGAGAAAAGCGCGAATGTCCGTGCAACAGATCAAAGTACTGCACGCTGATATCGTACCAACCATCCGGCCCAGTCCACGTCGTTTCTGCAGCACACTGTGGCAGGCCGCAGATCACAGCTTTTCCTCCCGACGCTGTCTCCCAAGGTGTAACCGGCACGACGGTGTAACCGGTGAGTGTCATCGATTCTGCCTCAATACGGCCGGGATAATGATCTACCCTGCCAAGCGCATCCGGAATGCCGGACTCCTTTGTAAACCAGCGAGTGACGGCATCACGCCAAACGACCGCTGATCCCGCCTGATAATTCAAACGTTTGAGAACTTCTGCATACGTCGCGTCAGGGATCTTGCCGCGCAATTCCTTCCACGCCAATACCTGCTCCGCAGCTGCTTGCGCTCCCCAGTAGTGCGTGTCGTCAATCGACTGCATTACCGTCAGGCCGGAGTGCAGTCGATAGGTATACGGCACATGATGCAGGAACAGTAGAAGATCGTCAGGGGACGTAGCAAGCGATTCATATGTCGCAGCCAGCGGAGCAGGGTATTGACCGATGTAGCCAGTGCCCGTCGCAACTGTGCGATCCATGCCGACCCCGTGTTCGTCCGCTCGTATCCACTGCCCCCATCCGTTGCGCTCAGCAGACTCTATGCCCGGCCCAAAATGCGCACCCACAATATCGGTCAACGTCCCGATCCCAAGTGGTCCCGTATAACTTTCATAAATATGCCAGGAGTCTAGCTGCAGTTTGTTGATCGTCGTCCGCACCTGATCATCATTTCCAAACGTAAGCCGCGTCCACTCATCGATGATTGCTCCTGCACTCATGTTTGGATCCCAGGCAAGCCGTCCAAAACCATACAAATTGGCTAGAGCCAGCGGGTTGCCCAACCATCCCTCCGTGCCGACGTTCGAAACACCGACAAAGCCACCCTGCGTGTGGTGCTCGGTGGCAGTCGTTTGTCCGCTCACGATGAGTTTTACAGGCAGCGGAGCTGCACTCGCGGAGGCGCGCATATCCGTATCCAAGGTCTTCTTCCACATTGGAACGAGGTAAACCAAGTGGCGCTGCTGCCCCGAGTACTCCTGCGTCACCTGCAATTCAATAGCCTCATTCGTATGAGGAAGTCCCGCAAGCAGCGGACTCACCGGTTCGCGTACCTGAAAGTCGATCGGCCCATACTTGATCTGCACGATCACGTTGTCGTCAAACTTTCCATCCAAGTGGTGGAAGTTGTCGTAGCCGGCACGGGCGCGATCTGCCTTTCTATCTTGCCAATCGAGATGATTGTTGTATACAAACCCGCGATACAGAACGACTCCACCGTGGGGCTTCAGTGCACGTGCCACCACGTTCGCTGCGTCAGACTGCGTGCGTCCATACTTCGAAGGCCCAACCCTTCCTTCGGAATCTGCCTTGATCACGACCCCCCCGAAGTCCGGAATGACAGCGTAGATTTCGTCCATCTTCGTCTTCCACCAGGCGGCAACCTCCGGATCGAGAGGGTCAAACGTCTTCAGACCGCCAATTGCTTGGGGACTGCTCATATCAACTGAAAGCGAAAGTCGAACACCATACGGGCGAAACACGTCTGCTATCCGAGCGATATCGCGCAAGTTCTCGGGTCGTAGAAGATTGAGGTCGGCATTAACATTATTTATTGTGCAACCATCGATGCCCACAGAGCTAAGCAGCCGTGCATAGGCTGCGGCCCGCGAAAGATCGTCGCGCACCTTCCCGTTCTCGAAGAAGATGGACGGTCCTGCATAACCACGTTCAATCGTTCCATTGGGGTTGTCCCATTCATTCGTCCAGCGAATCGCCGCCCACGGCGTTGACTCTTCATCAAGCTTTGCCAGTGAATGCTGCTCAGCGATCTCGCGCAGCAGGGCAAACGTCCCATACAAGACTCCGCGATCGTCTCCGCCTTCGATCACCAGCGTATTCTTGTCAACATAAAGTCTGTAGCCATCTGGTTTCAGCGATCGTGTCGATGTAGCGTGTGGTCGCCACGCATTGACCTCGGCCTGCGTTCCCAGTACGACCTCGGCTCGCCTGCCGTCGCCGTCCGCACGCACAATCCGCGGCTCGTGCTGCAGCATACTCCGCCATCCCGCCGCAAGTTCGTTGGCAGCCGAGTCCTGGAGCACGCTATTCCCAAGCTTAACAACCGTATCCGGAACCCCACCAGGGAAAACGATCGCCGACTCCACAGGCTTGTAGGACAGCCATGCGGGATCGCCCGCTCCTAGGACTGCCGCCGGCCCCACCTCCTGCGCCACAATCGTTGGTAACAGGATCGACGCAGAGAGAAATGCGAGCTGCACCAGACGCAGAACGGGCAAACTCACCGCGGAAGCTCCTCGTTTCCATGAATCGTGAACGCTGCAGACACTGAGCCGTCAGCCGTATCGGTCGGCTGAGTTCCGCCCAGGTGGAATACATAATCGCCGGCCCGCACCGCCCGCGTTCCCTTCACGTTCACAGTACTTAGAGCCCTCGCGTCCACCATGAAATGAACGTGCTGCTTCGCATGCGGGGCCAGAGTTAGGCGGTCGAACCCGACCAGCGCCAGTCGCGGCGATGTTGATTCCGCTGGAGGCGTGAGGTACAACTCGCTCACCGCATCACCGGCGCGATCGCTCGTGTTCTCCAAATCAGCATCAACAAGCATTGAATCGCCTGCTTTAAGTGACGCGGTGGAGAGCTTGAGATTTGTCCAATGGAACGTCGAGTAGCTCAGCCCATACCCGAAGCCCCAGAGCGGCGTTCCAGCATAATAGCGATACGTGCGGCCGGCCATTGAGTAGTCATCAAAAGGCGGAAGATCTTTTGTGCTGGCATAGAAGGTGATGGGTAAGCGCCCTGCTGGATTGATCGTTCCCACCAACACGCCGGCGATCGCCGTTCCGCCTTCCTCCCCCGGATACCATGCTTCCACAATCGCATTCGCATGTTGCTTCGCCCAATCGACAGCCAGCGCGCTACCGTTCATCAGAACAACCACAAGGGGTTTACCCGTAGCAGCAACCGCCTCCAGCATCTTCTCCTGCACTGCTGGCAACTCAATGCTGGTGCGGTCTCCTCCGTCGAAGCCATTGACATGCACCGGCATTTCTTCCCCTTCTAACTCAGGGGAAAGCCCTACGAAAGCCACCACAACATCAGCCTGTTTCGCCGCCTTGATAGCAGCCTCGCGTTCGGCATCAATCGCCGGCATCCAGCTAAGCGTAATGCCGGCGCCAAACAACTTCGCTTTGTGGGTGTACTCGATCCGAAACGCGTGAGGTTTCGCATCTGCAAAGTGCAACGTAAATGGCTGCAGCCCGCTCGATCGATACTCAGTAGCCTGCACAGGTTGATCCGACAACGGCTTGCCATCGAGGTAAACCTTCAGATTTTCTGCGTCTCCACAGGGATAGCAATGGGCCAGCGTGAAGCTGAAAGCATAATCTCCTGCTACCGGTACCTGAATTGTCCCTGTCCACCGCACGCCGAAATGCGAGGGGCTGATGCTCTTATACGGAGTCGCAGCATCCCAATCAAACGCCACTTGCTGATCGAGGCGTGTCATTGAAGGTGCGCCCTCGAAGCTCACATTGTCGAAGTACTCACCCTTGAGTCCGAAGCGGGGATCTCCTTCTGCCGGATGCAGTAATGTTCTTGGGACAGGAACCGGCAACTCGCTCACATACGGCGAACCTTGAGCGTATCGTATCTGATCGACTCCGAGCGCATTTTCCAGCCCAGCAAGTGGCAAAATAGGTTGCGACGGCACTGCGTTATAGTTGCCTTCGATCGCAGCCAGGCTGGCCGCGTTCGGACCGATCACGGCAATCTTCAGAGACTTCTTGAGCGGCAGAATGCCGTCATTCTTGAGCAGCACGATTGATTTTTCCGCGGTCTGGAGGGCCAACTCCCGATGGCCTGCCGAGTCGTCCTCAGAGAAGGGAATCTGTGCATACTTGACCTTTGCTGGATCATCAAACAAGCCAAGTTCAAACCGTGCTGTGAACAACCGGTTAACCGAACGGTCGATCTCCTTTTCGGAGATCAGCCCATCCTGAACTGCCTTCACTAGTACTGCATATTCCTTGCCGCAACTCGTATCGGTTCCCGCACGAACAGCTGCAACCGCTGCATGTTCGAGATCGGGCGAATAATGATGACCGACGGCAATATCGGTGATCGCCGCGCAGTCTGAGGTCACATACCCATCGAACCCCCAGTTTTTCCGCAAACGCTCCTGCAAAAGCATGGTATTCGCACAAGCCGGTTCGCCATCCACTGCGTTGTAAGCGCACATCACGCTGCCAGCCTTGGCCTGCGTTACAGTGGCGCGAAATGCGGGCAAGTACGTGTCTTCAAGGTCGTGAGCCGAGGGTTCGATATTTGCCGTGTGCCGGGTAGTCTCAGGCCCGGAATGCACCGCAAAGTGCTTTGGCGTTGCAATGGTCTTGTAATACATCGGATCGTTCCCTTGCAGCCCCTCGACAAATGCGACGCCAAGTCGTGCCGTCAAAAACGGATCTTCTCCGTACGTCTCCTGGCCGCGTCCCCAGCGCGGGTCACGGAAGATATTGATATTGGGCGACCAGATGTCGAGACCGTAGTAAATGCTGTGATTGTCTTCCCGCAGCGCCTCGCCGTTCTTGGCTCGTGCTTCAGTGCTGATCGTGTCTCCCACCTGGTGAATCAGCGGTACATCCCACGTTGCAGCCAGCCCGATTGCCTGCGGGAACACGGTCGCGTAGCCCGAACGGGCAATTCCGTGCAACCCCTCGCTCCACCAGTTGTAAGCGGGCACGTTCAAACGAGGAATCGCGCTTGCGTCGTTCTGCATCTGCGCTACCTTCTCTTCCAGCGTCATCTTTCCCACCAGTGCAGCAACCCGTTTCTCCGTCTCAGGTGTAGGCGTATGTGTTGGAACCTGGGATCGCGACACTGCAGAGAAAGCGCAAGCGACAGATAAGCCGACAACTCCTAATTGTTGGAGAGACCGTCGACGTTTCGCTAGAGAAATTGGGGAACGTGTCATCAAGCTGCCTTAATTTCAGGGTTGTGGAAAGGCTATTCGCCAAGTGGCGTCGAAACTATTTGAATGAAGGAACGTTTGTCAAGTAAGACTTAAAGCGTTTTACATAGTAGATTCTATGCTGTGTCGTGTTAAATCCCGACACACGAAATTTGGTCCGCTAAGTCGTCGATCGTTTGTTCATTCCAAGCCGGTGCCCCACGCTTACCAGCCTATGACCTCAGCGACAGCACTCACCCCTTCAACGCGGCAAGGCTCTCATCAAGGCTCTTATCGATTGGCAGAAACATATCTGTCTTCGTCATCTGCAGTAAAGACATGACGCGGCCTGTGACCCCACACAGCCTCAGACTGCCCTGTTTCTCGTTCAACATCCCGTAGGCATACATCAGCATCCCTAGTCCTGCACTATCCACGTACTCTACATCCGTCAGGTCGATCACCATTCTGGTAACGCCGCCTTCGATTGCAGACTGAATCTGTGAATCGGCGATCTTCAGGGATGTACCCAGGGTCAGGCCGCCGGATAGCCTGACCACGGCAATCCCCTGCGGCAGATTTTCAATGCTCGCGCTCAGTGGCATCCGGAAATTGTACTACCATGCAGAACGCGCAACATGCGAGCGCTAGCTGGAGAACGACCCTGTAACCGATGGGAGGAAACGCCGTGGCCATCAAACACAGAAAAAGCGCAGTCCAAACTTGCCTGCGCTCCTTGGTGGTTATGGATAGAAATGGTGGACGCGGTAGGGATCGAACCTACGACCAGTCGATTAAGAGTCGGAAAATGGGGGTGTTGCAGGGAGTTGCAACACGCTGCACAGGAATGAAGTAAGTCCATTTATGTCAATGAGTTGTATACTTATTCCATGGCGCAGACAGTTGCAGTGAATCGCAGCAAATACGAAGACAAACAGCCACTAAAACAGCCACCAAACACTTCTGGTGGATCGCCGTCCAAACGTGGCAGACAGGCTCCGAAGCCCGTTCGTGGCGTTTTCGAGCACCCGCCTGATAGCGGCATTTGGTGGGTCAACTACTATGTTGATGGAAAACGTCACCGCGAGAAAGTAGGAACCCGCAAAGCGGCTTCCGATCTCTACAGCAAGCGTAAGAACGACGCGCGAATGGGCGTCAAGCTCCCGGACTCGCTGAAGGCCAAGAGAGCTCTCTTATTTGAGGAGCTTGCCGAGGACGCCATGGAGTACAGCAAGGCTCACAAGAAGAGCCACCGTGGGGACATCTCGAATCTGAGCAGTTTGCTTCCCGTATTTGGCAAGATGAAGGCCGAAGAAATCACCCCTCAGACCATCTCGGCATACTTCAGCACACGAACTGATCTCAAGCCAGCGAGCATCAACAGATATCGCTCCACCATGTCGATGATCTTCGCGGAGGGTATACGGAATGGGAAAGTCACCGCGAATCCTGCTCGACTGGTTCGCCTTCGCAAAGAGAACAACGCCCGCCTCAGATTCATCACGTTTGAAGAGGAGGCTCAGATTCGAAGCATCATCCGGAGGCGTTGCCCAGTCCACGAGCCCGACTTCACGGTCGCTATAGAGACGGGCATGCGACTATCTGAGCAGCACTCCTTAGAGTGGCCCGATGTGCATTTGAGCCGTCAGCAGATTCAGCTCGTCGCCACAAAGAACGGGTCGAGCCGCGTCGTGATCTTGAGCAAAGAAGCGGTCGAGGCGTTGAAGGCATGCCAAGCCAGACGAATGCCGCACACGCCAAGAGTTTTTCTGACTCGATACGGCGAGCCAATGGAGAACCCAAGGGCATGGTTCCGCCTGGTCATGGAAGATGCCATAAAGCAGAACAAACAACTCGGTGACGTGACTTGGCATGTGTTCCGTCACACGTACATCTCCCGCCTGGTAATGGCTGGGGTAGACCTCAGAACTGTTCAGGAATTGGCCGGTCACAAGGACATTAGCATGACGACTCGTTACGCCCACCTGTCACCAGATCACAAGTTGAGCGCGGTGGCCAAGTTGAGTTCGTTCCGTGAGCAGAGCGAGTTAGCACTTCAGAGTGTGTAGGAAATCCCCTGGTGCAGACCGCGCTCCGTGTGGGCGCTTAAAGTACCATCCAAGAACTTCAGACCTGTCACCGCAACACAATCAGTTCAAAGAAGCCGCGCTGAGATGGGAGCCATCCGGAAACTCGGCGGTAGAATTACTGCGAGCCTATGCCCACAGAAATTGTCCACCATCTATCGGCGGAGGAGCAGGAACTTGCCAGGAAACGGCAGGAACTGGCCATCCTGGAAGCCGAACTCACCGACCGCGAATTGTCGCTTGCCAACCTGCGCGCCGAACTCGCCGCATTTGAGGGGCGTTACCTGCGGGAAGTCGGCATACTTTATGCCGAACTCGACGACTGGAATGCGAAGATCGCCGAATTCGCGGCGGAGGCTGCGGGAACCGAGCAGGCCCGCGCTGCTGCGTCAGAGGCGCGGGCGCAGGCAGACGAATCCTACGCCGCCGCACATGGCGAGGCTGCCAAGGCAAAGGACTTTTCACCGTCGCCAGAGTTGAGAAAGCTGTTCAGAGACGTGGTGAACCAGATACATCCCGACCGTGCGGTGAACGAAATCGACCGCGCGCTGCGCAACCGGCTGATGGCAGAGGCCAATCTTGCCTATAAGCGACAGGATGCGGATGCTCTCAGGAAAATCCTAGAAGAGTACAAGAGCAGCCCTGAATCGGTAGAAGGAGACGGCGCAGCGGCGGACTTGCACCGCATCCTCCTCCAGATTCAGCAAATATCGAAGAGACTCGCTGAGATTGAGGTCGAAGTCGCGGAATTGATGGCTTCCGAAATTGCCCTCCTGATGGCAAAAGTAGTCACCGCAGCGGAGAAAGGCCGTGACCTGCTTGCTCAAATGAAGAAGGACGTTCAGCTCCGAACCGACTTGGCCCGCAAGGAATATGCAGATCGGGCTTCAAGGATGGGACCGCTATGAGCACCGGCGAGGAAGAACAAGGAGCATTGGTCCCGGCACAGTCCTCCACCTTGAAAAGGGTTGGGACTAAGGCCCTCGCAGTGCGTAGCCGCGACGACCTGAGAAGGCTCGAAGAAGCACAGAAATTACTTAGTCGCGGAGAGGAGTCAGAAGACGAGGGACGATACGACGAAGCATTTCAGTGCTTTGTGGAGGGGCACCACCTCGATCCGAATGATCCGGAGTTGATGTTCCACTTGGCCTATGCACTCCAACATGCCTACGGAGCATCGCCGGAACTCGACGAGGAATGGCGACCGTATCTTGAAAGATCGCTGGCGCTTTACCAGCGAGCAGCGGGGCTCGGTCACTTGGAATCGATCATTCAGTTGGGCGACCAATACTATGGCCGCGACATTACATGCTTAGGGGTCAATCATGAGCAGGCCGCGAAATGGTATCGGATGGCGGCGGAAAAAGGTCATGCCGGAGCTCAGTGGCGGCTTGCAGACTGCTACGCGTATGGCATTGGGGTCAATCAGGACGATGATGAGGCCATTGCCTGGTCGCTCAAGGCGCTCAGAAGGGGAAATGAGAACGGTCGAATGCTTTACGAACTTCTCATGTCTAAGCCTTTCCCGGATCGACCCTTTAACTCTTCCGGGAATTATCCGGCGGGGTATGCTGCGAAGTATGCATTCGAGATTGCTTTATGAGAGTTTTCGTACTTGGCGCCGCTGCATCTCTTCACGCTAGATACACGGATTTAATTATTCAGAGATGCCGTTTCGTTGCATAAATCTCAGGAACTCCAACGGCCCTTCGTTGCCCGGTTCGTTCAACTTCTGAGAGACATCAGGATGTACGAAGAACTCTCCATCTTCCGTAATGTGGAGCGGAGCTTCGCCGATCCTGTCCTTAACCTCATTGAGAATCGCATTCAATCGCTCCCCAAATTCGTTCCACTCCCGGATGTTATTGAAAGTCTGTGTAACGCTATCTGCGTCAGACATAGTGTTTTCCTTTCACTTCGATTCGGCTGTTTTGTAAGCGACTATTCGTGATCTTCAGCTTCCTGCCTCTTATCCGGAATTAGAGAGTCTAGCGAAGGCCCATTCTTCCCTGGCTTCTTTATCTCTTCGGGGAGGTTTTGCATTGCCATGAGATCCATTATTTCCTTGGCTATCTTTCTGGATTTCTCGGGGTTTGGATTCATCATCAGAGGCTCCTCCTTTAGGGAGCAGGAGGAAGAGTATCACGGCCAATGGTTGCGCCTCAGAATCGCTCGTTTCATGGAAGATGCCATAAAGCAGAACAAACAACTCGGTGACGTGACTTGGCATGTCGTCCGCCACACGTACATCTCACGCCTGATATGGCTGGGATACCCTTTGCGAGACGATCACGGCAAGGCATATATATTGGCTCTAACCATATGCCTCAAAGCGAAGTTTCACTGGCGCAGCACTTATCCCTCGTAGACGAGATGGAAGAGAAGTTCTTCGGCTTTGGGCATTGGAGTGCTCCTTATTGGTTCATCGGTCCGGAGCAGGGCAAAGGTCCGCGCGAAGTGACTGGCAATGCGTTACGTGCCGAGGCGTGGAAGAGTCTCGGAGGCCCAGAGACTTGTGACTGTTTCGAGTTCCAGCGGCAAATCGCGGATTTGACGTTTCACACTGGAAAGGTACCGCTCCAAAGCACATGGAAGTCGCTTATCCTGCTGCTCTTGACGTTGCAAGGTGAAGCTGTGGATGACAGTGCCAGAAAGAGGTACCAACGCGACAGGTGGGGAAGAGAGGAGGGAGAAACCTGCATCATTGAACTGTCGGGTAGCGCGTCACAGAAGCTCCGGGAAGCGGAACACCGTGCTAGACATCTGTCTT
>NZ_LMUT01000012.1:839550-923287 GCF_009765785.1 Granulicella sp. L46 | reverse complement strand
CGCTCCATGGTCAGTAGACATGAACCAAAGCTCGTGCTGATGTACGGCGCCAGTGAAACAGTCAGTTGGGCGAAAATCGCTAACCGACCTCTAGCCTTAGACGACCCGATTTCACTTGGTAAGACGACATTCGCCTCCGTTCCACATCCACAGACCTTCGGGCGCAGAAGAGAGGACTGGATTCATTTAGGTTTGCGGCTCCGGCGGATGATGACCAATCTCTCTTAGCCAAACTGGTTACTGAAGCGCGGCGGCGTCCTTATAGCAAACCGTCTTGAACAAGTCCGCGATAGGTGTACCGGGCTGCACATGTTTCAGTGCGCCGTCAATCTGGTAAAGCCACACCTTACAAGTTCCATCAATTTTCATGCCGTTGAACAGGGCATAAAAGCTGTTTGCTCCTCGAACGCCATACTTCACCGATATTTCGCGTCCATCTACAGTGAACTTGCGTTCTGGTGTGAACGTCACCGTCACACGTCGAGGTCTGTGGTTTGGGCCTTCTACAATCAGCTCACATTCAACCATGCCTAACTGCCCCCAGCCCTTGTCGATGAAATGGAAGTAGCACCCTCTCCCATCAAATTTGTCCGAATGCTCTCCCGCATGAACCGACACTGCCGGGGTTCCGTCTCCCCACAGAACACGGTCGATAGGAAAAGCTGTGCTGAGGGGGCCGATGTAGGGGTCAAAGGGCAGTGACGTATTCACCGTGATTAGATCGCCCGAAAACAACAGGACGGGGTTACTAGGATCGCCATTTGAAAAAGACAGAACTGTGTGTCCGTTCATCTGAGCGATCACCAGGGCATCACATTTGACCGCTGGTGTGTTTTGGACAGCTGATAGGTCGCGGATGTCGGTCTGCGTTCCGTCGCAAGTGCCCTTGAACTGTAAGGGGAGATCGTTCTGGCCCCAGGTGGTTCCGGCAACGATCAGGAACAATACGGCAAAGAGGGTTTTCATTCCCGCGCTCAACTCTTGAAGTTCTCCAAACCGGGGATAATACTTCTCGAAACGCATTTGCAGCCATCTCCTCTACCGGGCAGGGTCCATTTGCCATTGATCAGCAGACCCTTTCCGATTTCAAATCGCTTTCCATTGGCGGCTTGGTGCGCGGCGTTTTGCTTTCGGTCGGCGTCCGTGGGATGGCTCGGGTTCACCATGCAAGGGGCATTCGCGTACATCCAAGATGCGTGAGTGATGCCAAGCTTCGACCGTTTTTCCTGCTCTGTGAGCGCACGGGCTTTGTTAAGCAATAGCCGGGTGATCTCGCCGGCGCGGCCCTTGGTCATTCCATTCAGCTTCAGGAGCACGTTGTACAGCTGCGGCATGTTTCCGCCCGCCTCGATCATGGCTAGTGCCGCGCCGTGTATTTCGCGAGCGTGCTCCTTCGGAACGTCTCCAAGCTCCTCGACACTCTTGCGAAGGTCGGCCTTTACCTTCTTTGTGACCAGTGATGCGTCAAACTTTACGGTAGGCATTATTGACCGGTTGTTGGCCGGGGCATCGGAAGGCGGTTCTTCCGGCTGTGGCTTCGTCGTCAATATGCGCTGTAGCCATGACATGCGCCTAATCTTACCCCTTGCATGACATTCGAGACAGGTACGCAGTGAAGCGTCCGCATTTTCAGCGGGCAACTTCTGGCTTGAATCTTTTGAAGGTTGCAAATTTAGGGCGTCACCGTAAGTGAATCAGATGATCTCGCCTGACACTCGACACCCGTGGCGAAATACCCTCCTCTACAGCGTCCGTCAAGGCGCTTCGCCCGCTGCGCGGCGCGCAAAATCGCGCGGCCTTGACCGACGCCTCCGCTCCGGGTGAGGCGCTGTCATGAGAAGAATGTCTTCTTCTCATGTGTCCAAAGACACATGAAATAGGCAACGGCGGGGAGCTATAGTGAGCTGGTGAAGTCAGCAAAGGCCAACGGGCGAATCCTTACGCCCCGCGCTGAATGGGTGAAAATGGGTAGAAACGGATATTTGCTATGATCGGATGCAAAACGGCTATAAATGGGTGAAAATGGGTATCAGCATGCAACGCATCACCAACATCACGATCACCCCCGAAATCCTTAAACTCATTGCCGAGATCGACGAGTTCAAGGGCCGCTGGACGGTCATTGAAACGCTCGCCCCGGAAAAACTCACCACGCTCCGGCGTATCGCCACCATTGAGAGCGTGGGGTCGTCCACCCGTATTGAGGGATCGAAGCTCAGCGATGCAGAGGTGGAGAAGCTGCTCTCCGGGCTGCATACCAAATCATTTGCAAGCCGCGACGAGGAGGAAGTCGCGGGCTATGCCGACGCGATGGACATGATTTTCGAGGGATACGAGGCTATCGCTTCGACCGAGAATCACATCAAGCAGCTCCACGGCGTCCTCCTCAAATACAGTTCCAAGGATCAGGACCATCGCGGCCAGTACAAGACCGTCACGAACCACGTCGAGGCGTTCGGACCTGACGGCAAGAGTCTGGGCGTTGTCTTCGAGACGGCGACCCCGTTTGAAACGCCGGGATGGATGAAAGACCTTGTCGATTGGTTTAACCGTGCAGTGGAGGAGGAGAGTCATCACCCTTTGATCCTGATTGGAATCTTCATTGTGGTGTTCCTCGCGATCCATCCATTCAAAGACGGCAATGGCAGGCTATCGCGTGTGCTTACGACCTTGCTGCTGCTGCGGGCCGGCTACGGCTATGTTCCCTACAGCTCTATGGAAGGCGTGGTTGAGCAGAACAAGGACAGCTATTACCTAGCCCTCCGGAGGACTCAGCAAACGATCCGCAAGGAAGAGCAGAACTGGGAAGCATGGTTGGTCTTTTTCCTAAAGACGATGGCGAAGCAGAAAGATAACCTCGCCGCAAAGGTGAAGGAGGAGCAGGCGCTCCGCTCATCCCTTCCCGCCCTTTCCCGCCAGGTACTGGAGCTGGCAAAGACGCGCGGCGAAGTCACCGTCAAAGAAATTGAGGACTCGAGCGGCGCAAACCGCAACACCATCAAAGTGCATGTTAAGAAGCTGGTCGAGCAACAATATTTGCGTCAGGTGGGGCAGGGACGCGGGGCACGCTACACGATCAAGTAGTTGCCGGGGTTGGTCTCAATAATCATGAATGCGAAGTCAAAAAGCATCACGAGAAGAAGCAGTTGATGGTGCAGACGGCCAGATTGTAGGGGCTTCCGACGATGGCAAGAGTGCGAATCATCTGTATCAGCGACACGCACGGACAACACGCCGGTCTCCGCGTGCCCGATGGCGACATCCTGATTCATGCGGGCGATTTCATGACCTATGGGAACGCGCCGCGCGAGATCATCGACTTCAACGCATGGCTCGGCCGGCAGCCTCATACGCACAAGATTGTCATCGCAGGAAATCATGATCGCTTGTTCGAGTCACACTCGATGCCAGCTCGCGCCCTCATCACAAATGGCGTCTATCTGGAGGACTCTGGGGTCGAAGTGGAAGGCCTTATGTTCTGGGGATCACCGGTGCAGCCGCCCTTCAACAACTGGGCTTTCAACGTGCAGCGTGGCGCGCCGATACGACGACATTGGGACAAAATCCCGATGGGGACAGATGTCCTGGTGACTCATGGCCCGCCCTTCGGAATTCTCGATCAATCCCGCCCAATGACCGACCATTTGGGTTGCGAAGAGTTGGCAGAAGTCGTGGAGAAGGTCGCGCCCAGGTTGCATCTCTTCGGGCATATCCATGGAGGACACGGGCGTGTGCGTGGTAGCAATGGATGCGAATTCGTGAATGGTTCTGTGCTGAATGAACACTACATGCTGGTGTA
Organism: Granulicella sp. L46; assembly: GCF_009765785.1. Lineage (GTDB taxonomy): Bacteria > Acidobacteriota > Terriglobia > Terriglobales > Acidobacteriaceae > Granulicella. The sequence goes on along the minus strand of NZ_LMUT01000012.1, from coordinate 919,488 downwards.
TGAGCCGCAGATCGTCGACTTGGAGATTTGATTCCTGGCCGATAACGGCTGTAGCGGGCCCGATTATCCATGCAATATGAAAACTTCCTTTTCGATTTGCATGGTTTAAGCGTCCATACAGAGCGATCGGTGTGCTTCCGTCTCAGAGCAAGACTTCTACGCTGCTTCGCAGCGGGTGTAATGCTGACACGTCATCCCCAATAGGGAACTGCGAAGCTCCCCAAAGTTTACGATTGATAACGTTTTTGCTTTCAATTAGTTGGAAGTTTTACGTTTCCGGCCGTAAACGCCGTTGCAGTGAACAACATTTCTCGTCAGCGACGGTGTTTGCAGAAACCGGTTGTGCGGTGGAAGCATCCAAGCGCTTCAAGGGACTATCTGTTCCAGGTGGCAAACCGAATGCCCTCCGGTAACGACAAGTCGCAAGAAACTGCTGCGCCGTCGGCATCTACCGTCTCGGCTAATGAGACCTCCCGTGCAAGATCCATTGCCACGCGCCTTACCGACGCGGAGTTCGGTGAGGTTGAGGCAGCAGCTGCTGACGCCGGTAAGAAGGTGGCGGAATGGCTACGCGAGGCGGCGCTTGCCCACGCCCGCGCGGGTGCTGGTGCAGAGGAGCAAACCGATCCGATCCTACTGGCTGAGATTATGGGGATGCGGTCGCTCATGCTGAATCTGTTCGCCAGAGCGTCGGAAGGTCCACTAACGACCGACGATCTACGCAAGATGTCAGCCTATTCGGACTCTATTAAGGAGCAGAGGGCGCAGGATTACATGGCGCAGAGGCGTCGCCGGAACAGTCTCAACACCACGGACAATCCGTAATGAAACTCTCCCGCATTCGGTTTGCCTTTCCCTGGCGGATCGCGCTGATCCTGGTACTCCTTCCATGCCTCCCACTAGTTGGCTTCTGGGCTTGGTTGCGGTGGGAAGTTCCGCCACTACAACGGTATTATCTGATCGCATATTGGCACAGTTCCGAACACGCAAATCAGCCTGATGCCAAGACTCAAATCCGCTGGCTCATGGAAACGGCTCCCGGGCGTAAGAGACAGTGGCTGTTCGCCCCCGATGTCACCGAGGGAAGCGAGAGTGAACTCCCTTTGGAACTCTCGTCTTTTGCTCTTGAACAAGGATGGACGGGCATAGAAAGAACCGCAGTCGAAAGCGTGGATTCCACCGAGGTCGAAATGCTCCTGCGTGAAGATTTTTATGACGGCAAAAGTTTCCGCCGACTCGTCAATGAACCGCTACTCTATGGTGTCGCGGCTTGGCTGATCGTCGCCTATTTGACATTCGTGATGAGAGGGGACATCGGGTACGAATGGAGACAGCTTCGACGCGCGGTTACGGAGCCCCAATGGTTATCGAATTATGGAAGGGATTGGACCGAGAGTCGAGATGGGATTGTCGCTCGAATCCGGTTGCGAATTGTCCACTGGATTAGGGAGCAGAAGACAGAGCTTGAGTGGCCGAGTTTTGGACCTGCAATCAGTCGCAGATTCGGTCTCAAGAAGTTGCCAAATCCAGAAACGCTTCGTGGGAGTGACCGACAGGCATCGACTCAAGCTCGCGGCGAGGTTTCTACTACACGGCAACTGGCTACTCCACCCCCTTCGCACTCCCCAAAAGCACCGTCTCAGCGACGTACTATCTTCCCCGGATCGTCTGCATCTGATGCTGCGCATTCGCAATCAGAACCGTGGGATGAATCGAGATGGATTGATTGACGAAGAGACTTCCGATGCCTCTGTGTATTCGATTTAAGATCTCCCACCAAGTTCGCATCTCTTTGCTCAACTTCGAGCAGCATCGATGACCCTCACGTTTATCTCCCTTCTACTCATCTCAAAGGACTGCTTGACGAGAGCTATTTGAGAGGCTGAATGTCCGCGTCTTGAGCATGGAATATACCAGTTAGAACTCGCGAGGAAGGTCTTGTTTGAGACTGTTCTCAAGCAACGTATCGAGCCTCCATTGAGTCGGCTATAAGTGTGGAATTAGTCGATTAATTGCCACTCAAATTACCGGTCGATTACTCCGCTAATAGCTTTGCTTAAGATAGAAAGAACCAATAGCCATAGGTGTTTTGTAGATCATGAGCCGAAAAATATTTCTACAATAACGGCCCACTTATCCACAAATCTCGGCTACGATGTGAACCAAGACAGTAACTATCTGCTGTTTCGCGGGCCAAGGTATGCTGACTATCTCTAAATCGCTGTCTGCTGGACAAGCACGGACGTATCACGCGCGTGAGTTCACCTCTGAACGACAGAACTACTGGAGCCGCGATCAGCAAGGGCATAGCGAGTGGCAAGGAAGCCTCGCAAAGGAGTGGGGCTTGCGCGGCCAAGTAGGGGCTGAGGAGTTTGCTCGTTTGAGCGAAGGACGGCACCCAGCGAACGATGCGCAGCTCGTCAAGCACCAGCCTGCCAGGACCTACGAGAATCAGTACGGCAAGCAGATCACCAGTTCAGAACACCGTGCAGGATGGGATGCGACGTTCTCCGCACCCAAGTCTGTTTCGCTTACGGCCCTTGTGGGCGGCGATGATCGCGTGCGCGAAGCGCATCGCGAAAGTGTTCGTGTAGCGTTACAGGAGTTGGAGCGGTATACGCAGGCTCGCATTGGAAACGTCCATGCGCCGGAGACAACGGGCAAGTTCATCGCCGCTACCTTCGAGCATGACACTGCTCGTCCTGTAGACGGATATGCTGCGCCCCAGCTTCACACACACGCGGTCGTTTTCAATGTGACCGAGCGAGACAATGGACAGACGCGCGCATTGCAAGAGCGCAGTCTCTTCCAGTCGCAACAGTATGCGACAACCGTATACCGATCCGAGCTTGCAATGAAGTTGCAGGGCCTTGGCTACGAGATTGAACGCGGCAAGCATGGGCAGCCTGAGATCAAGGGCTATTCGCAAGAGTATTTGGAAGCATCGAGTCCACGTCGTGTGCAGATCAAAGAACACCTACAGGAAATTGGAAGAGAGGGCGCAGGCGCGGCACAAGTAGCCGCTCACCGCACACGCGACAGCAAGGAGATTCATTCACCCGAAGAAGTCTTGAAGCAGCACCGTGAACTTGCAGCGAGGTTCGGCCATCAAGCAGATCGTGTCGTTGCAATGGCACTGGAGCCCCGCCATGAAGTGCAACCGGAAAAGACGGCGCAACAGTCGGTGACGTATTCACGCAATCACGTCTTTGAACGCTTTGCTGTTCAGGACGAGCGTGCAATCCTGCAAGCGGCGATAGACCGCAGCATGGGCCACGCTTCCTACAGCCAGGTGCGAAAGGAGTTCGAGCAGCGAGTGACCAAAGGTGAGTTCCGAGCGATTGAGCGGACGGATGGCCGGGCAGCGCCGCTGTATACGACTGCCGAGATGATGCGGATGGAGCGGGAGACCGTCGGTCACATGCAGCGCGGCAATCAGCGCGGCTACGACGATCCAATGCTGGTATCGCCGCAGTTGCGAATCTGGACAGAAGATCGCCATCCTGAATTGAACCGTTCACAACGCCAAGCGGTCGATGAGATATTCCTGAGCCGCGAGAAGATCGTCGGCTTGGATGGTGTCGCAGGCGCAGGCAAAACGACGACGCTATCCGTTGTCCGAGAAGGCGCTGAAGCCCAGGGCTACAAGGTGGAAGGATTCGCGCCGACATCTCGCGCGGCGCACAAGTTGGCTGAGGCGGGTATGGAGACCTCGACTCTCCAGCGTCAACTTGCGAAAGGGACGCAGACCGACACTGGAGAGAAACGCTTGTACGTGCTCGATGAATCCTCGCTTGCCTCCACGCGCCAGATGCACGAGTTCATCGAACGTCTCCATCGGAATGATCGCGTGTTGTTAGTAGGAGACAGCCGTCAACATGAGGCCGTCGAAGCAGGGCGTCCGTTCGCGCAATTACAGGAAGCAGGGATGCGAACGGCGACATTGAATGACATCGTTCGGCAGCGCGATCCAGAGTTGAAACAGGTTGTCGAGCAGTTGGCGCGAGGGCAGGTAGAAGCCGCCGTCGAGAGTCTTGACCAGCAGGGCCGTGTACATCAGATAAAGGGACACGATGAGCGTGTAGCGGCTATTGCCCGGGAGTACGCCAAGTCTCCCAGCGGCACACTTGTCGTTTCGCCCGACAACCGTTCCCGTAGTGAGATCAATTTGCGGATACATGATGAGTTGCAATCGCGCGGGCTTGTGAGCATGCACGACCATGCCGTGCGGACGCTTGTTCCGCGCCAGGAAATGACCGGTGCAGATCGCAGTTGGGCACAGCAGTACCAGGTCAATGACATCTTGCGGTATTCGCGCACATCGAAGGAGACCGGCATCGAGAAAGGTGAATACTCCCGCGTCCTTGCTGTGAACTCTCAGGCGAACGCTTTGACGGTGGTACGAGGGAACGGGGAGCAGACCACCTATGACCCACGCCGCCAGGTTGGAGTATCTGTCTACCGTGAGGACGAGAAGAGGTTCGCCGTAGGAGATCGCATGCAGTTCACCGCGCCCAGCCAGGAACTGAAGATTGCCAATCGTGACTTGGCGACCGTCGAGAGTATCGGGCGGGATGGAACGATGCGGTTGCGGTTGGATGATGAGCGCAAAGTCGACTTCAATCCGCAGCAGCATCCGCATGTCGATCATGGGTATGCCGTCACCAGCTATTCAAGCCAGGGCCAGACGGCGGAGCGTGTGTTGGTCAATGTAGACACGGAGCTTGCGGCAAAGGATCTACTCAATAGCCGCATGGCATACGTCTCGATTTCGCGCGGTCAATTTGACGCGCAGATATTTACGGACAGTTTGGAGAAGCTGCCAAAGGCATTAGGGCATGATGTTTCGCACCAGAGTGCCTACAAGCCGGGACAGGCTGTTGCCCTTTCTGAGGCGAAGGTTGTGACGCCGAAGCGGAATGTCGAGGTGAGTATGGGATACGGTTTGAGCCTGTGAAGGCTAGATGCGATGTGAGGTCTGGAAATATAAGCAATCAGGTTTGTGAGTGCGGTCGAGAACGGGTTTGAAAAATTTGGAATAGGAGATTGAGCTATGGCGGCAGAGCACGTCATTGATTTCGACAGAGGGATAGGTAAGTCGTTATTAGGGAAAGACGCTGGTGCGCAATTCGAAGTTCATCGCCGGAAACCTCCACAACGCGCTACAGTGGCGACGGAAGACAAGCTGCTGGTGAGCCGCGAAGAGGCCGCGCAGCTTCTTTCCATTAGCCAACGTGCGCTCGACTATCTCGTGGCGTCGAAGCGATTGCTTACCAGGAGGATCGGGGGGCGAGTCCTGATTCCGATGGCGGACTTAAGGAAGTATGCTCGCTGCGACCATCCTGAACGAATCGTGAGTTGAATGCAGATGGCGCGCTATCGAGAAGGATGGTGGCGATAAGCTGAATTATCAGGACTGATAAACGTTAACTTTTCAAACCGAGCGATGCCAGTTCGGCTTCAGTTACGAAGTAGGCGTTGAACAATACTCCAAAGGGCGACTGCAGCGACTTGAATTGCGCCGCCTCTTGCTCAAAATCAGTCTTTTTTACAAGAGCGGTGAACCCGTCTGCGACTTCTAAGCAAGACCTGAATTTGTAGTCAGGCCATGTTTCGTTTGCACCTCTTTCTACCGAGTTGGCTTCGAGCCAGAAGGGCTCATAGAGCGAGCCGTCCGCAAGAAGGAACCAGAATTGGCCACCTAAACACGCATAACCCAAGTTAGGTCCATTCTGAAGCGCTGCGGGAAACGCATTCAACTCCCAGGCGTATTCGCCTTCGCGACAAATTGCTCCTTGAGAAAGGAGCGCTGGCAAAGGGTCAGATGTCTTCGAACTGCGCATGGATATATTGTATGACTCGGTCCGCGACTCCGACCAAAGTAACGGGCAGTGAAATGCTTTTCACAACAACGGGTAACTACCGTTTTGTTCAACGCAAGCCTTGGTTCGGAGCAGCACCACTCGATGAGGTCTTGAATGGCATGCTCGTACGTTCGTCGCGAGTTCATTAAAGGATGACTGTTGATGATCAGTTTGGCTTATCGACTGAAAGCACCTGTGTGACAACGAACAGCATGCAGCACCCCATATGGCCATAACCTCTCCATGCGGGGCTCTGCTGTGTGCCAGCAATCCCTTCGTAGCGGCCAAAAACGCGACCGCGCAAGGTCGCCTTCACCGTGTCTGACGCTCGTTGGGGTTTCGGGTGCTTCGGATGTAGACGAGCATCGAACTCTTGGAACTTCCCATCTTCAATTAGGCCCAATGGAATGCCGTTAACGACGAGCGGTTTGTCGCGAGTCGGTTTAGGTGAAAACCCACAGCAATACATAGTGTCCGTGGACCGACTGCCGCCGTATTCCATCCAGACTCCGGGACCGCTATCTGGCCAAGGACATTGAGAGTCCTCCACCATTGAATCTTCAAAACCGTGCGAAGCAACAGCAGTGAACTCGACTAACTTCTCTAGATATTTTTCTGGATGCGTTTTAATCTCGCACAGCGAGACACGGATAGGAACTTCTGGCGTCTGAGCCTCACTACGAGCGGGCGAGAAACCCATCATGAATCCAATCACGGTGATCCAGATTAATCGCATGGCTGTCAGTATACGTTTGAGTCCTGCAAGGATACGCCCCGACTCGTGTAGCGACTGCTTCTGGAAGCCGGCTATAGGGACTGGACGGCTCGGAATCCTGCATCTGTAGGGTGTATTTCCTTGAACCCGGTTTGTTCGAGCGTAATCTGAATTGCTTCAGTCAACACAACTCCTATGACCTCCAACACACTGTAGGGAGGGTCAGCGGAATAAGCTCCGTGGTGCAGGTCGATTGTGTCGAGTTGGCCAATTAATGAATGTTCGGGGGAGACCCCTTCGGGAGAGGTGAAGATCGTGATGCCCTTCAGATGGCTAGGCTCCGGATACTCTCGCCACAACTTCTCCACAGAAGCTCTATTAGACGGCGAATCGACGATCCAGACTGGAGCTCCTCGCGCAATGCTTTCCAATTGCTTACCGAATGCACGGTCAACAACCACAATCACTCGGTAGGGAGTAGCGTTCATTAAGAAACTATACCGCGTCCGTGGAATCAACCCTTGCATTAGTCCTGATAAACGCTCTTCTCGTCAGTAGATTCATCGCTGCCGTGAAGCCGACATATCGAGACTAATTGTCTGCTTCGATTTCTAAGGCATAGATCACACGTGATTAGCGCGAATCCGGTGCAGCACTGTCCAGCCGACAGGGAGTCCGATTACGATTTCTCCCATAACGGTCCGATAGACACTTGGAAGCGCACAAGAAGGATAAGAAGTGAAACATCCGCCTTGCATTTTTTGTGACAATGAATCGGGAAGCCCGGAGCACCTCTGGCCGGACTGGATGCATAACCTCGTCAAGTTCGCGCCAATCAACATGCAGGAGGCGGATGGCCCGATCCTGTTCGGGCAAGATCCCGAACAGACTATCGATACAGTTTGTGGAGACTGCAACCACGGCTGGATGAGTCAAATTGAACAGAAGAATGTTTCACGGCTCAAGCCTATGTTGCTCAATACTCCGATAACGCTTGACCCGGGCGGAATGAAAATCCTGACAGAGTGGGCGGTCCTCCGGGCGATGGTCGCGGAGTCCATCAAACCCCGAAACAACAACGAGAACTTTTATGCGCGCCAAGAACGTATTGCGTTTAAACATTCGTTAACGATTCCAGCGAGAACGCGAGTTTGGGTTGGCGCCCTCATCAATTCCAACCCAGACGAGTATCACATCGGTTGCCATGGCACCGACTACACAATAATGATCGACGGAGGGAAGACGCGTATTGGAACGGGGAGCGTCAGCACCATTTACGCGGGCAATTTCGTCTTTCAAACGGCGACGGAGCATCTCACTCCGCCCTACGTTTGCGAACAGGAGGCACTGATAACTCCTCCGTCAGGCCCGGCCGATGAAAGGCTAATGGAGATCTATCCGCAACGGCCCAAGCAACTCGATTGGCCGTCGGAGCCCTTTACAGAGAGCGGGCCGACCGGCGTCATCCTCGGGCTTTTTGGCCGGTGGCATATGGGTGAGAAAGTTTCCAAGGTCAAGAACGCGTAGCCAGAATCACGCTCGCTTCGCTGCCTGTCGCCCTGCTGCCGCAGGGTTATTTTCTCGGCAGCAAGGTCAGGGCTTGAGTGAGAGCTGAAACGAACGCGCAACTCGCCGCCCAAGCATTCAATTTCGAGATCAGCTTCAGCGCGGCATAGAAGGGTTGCACTCCAGCTATGTTCGAGCCATCGGGCATCTGGGTTCCGAGGGTCCCGAAGCCGGAATAGATTACAGGAACATTGATGAGTGCGGACCAGCCCCAGAAACCAGCCGCACCAAGGGCAAACACCACACTGACGATTGACAGGATCTTCATGACGGTAGCTTAACGCTTCAGAACAAAACCTGTTGTGGAACGACCAATCCACTGGCTTTAGTGGCCATGCCCCAAATTCCCTATGACTCTGCCGCGCTCAGCACGCGAGTAGATATCGATAAACGCGCTTATCGTCAGACGTCGTAGCAGTAGCAATAAGCCAACTTATGAGGACTTTCGGAACGCACAGCGCAGCTTTATGCTGTGGGTATGTCTTTTCCAAAAAGAATTCTCTTGCCGATTGCTTTCGCTCTGTCACATCTGGCCTTCTCTCAACTACCAGTCCCAACGCAAAAAGGAACGTACAGTGGCATGCCCTCATCCGGGGGGTATAACGCTCCGTCGACCTCGCTAATGCAGCTAATGGAACGCGATCACTCGATGAGCGAGGCGTTGATGACGTTCGCCAGTAACGGCAACAGGAATGCTTACAAGACCACCGTGTTCAAAGCTGCGGAAGGAGGAAACCTCGCCGCAGAATTGATTCTTGCCGAGCAGTACATTCCTGAACAATGCACCTTCGAGCCGAATCAAGACACACCTCATTGTGGCAAGAAGGGCGATGAGACCCCGCGTGTAATCTTTCGTTCGAATCCCCTCGGCATCGATGCTTCCTATGAGGAAGCGTGTCATTGGCTGGAGAAGGCCAGCGCGCAGGGTTCTGGCGAAGCAAGTGAAGTTTTAGCTCAACTCATTACGCGCATGCATGCCAATGGACACAGTACCCCTTACACCTCAGCGGATTCGGCTCGATTCCATGCGCTCGCAAGATCACAAGGCTTCGACGTCGAATCTATTTCGGTCACCTGTTACAAGTCTGTTCCCGGCGGCAGCGGAATCACGCTAGGCCGTTTACCCAGCCTTATCGTTGGAGCGCCGCCAGTGAATCCATTCAACCCAGAAGAGATTGAAGCTCTTAGTCAGGCCGGAATTAAAGGAGCCCTGCTCTACGGCGGAGGCTCAGGAAGCGGTGACTCTGTTTTGTTGATGAGGCCGGAAGGCAAAACAGTGAATGTGCGCATAATTTTGGACCATGATCCCGGCACCGAGATATTGTTACCACTGCCAGCTCATCATGATGTGATCTATGTTCAGCACGGTGATGAGTTTCTGGGTTTTCCGAGTGGCGGCAGGGTCTTACCGCGGTTCATCAATCTTTCTCCGCAAACAGCCGATACACCTCAGGTGTCTGTCTTCACTCAACTGATGGACGGTGGCCACTCAGGCGGATTCTGCACCCGGTTTCCATAGCTCACTTGAAATGCATCCATACTCCTGATAAACACTCTTCTCGTCACAGTAGGAAACTGACAGCCGCACATCGGATTTAGCATTCCAGCTGATTCGCAAAATTGACGGTGGATCAGAACTCTTGAGATTTAAGGTGTTGGATCGTTACGTTGCGCTCTGCGAACTAAGCGTATTACTGCCAGCTTCACATATCTCCCAACAGCCACCAAAACAGCCACTAGAAGATGGGCGCGAAAAGCTGATCTCGCCAGGTTTCTGTAAGCTATTCATTCTAAAGAGGAAATGGTGGACGCGGTAGGGATCGAACCTACGACCAGTCGATTAAGAGTCGAATGCTCTACCAGCTGAGCTACGCGTCCAGACCTTGAACCTTGCCGCAAGGCAAAGAGCGAACTACAGGAGATCGCCAAGGAATGCGCGGGAGAAACCCACCGCACATAAAAAGAATATCACGATCCGGCGCCACAGCACAGTGCCGGATCATGAGGAAATTCAGGCGTTCATACCGACAAATCAAGGCTAGCCGAGGAAGTCCACATGGGCCTTATTGGGGATAATCCCGCGCTCGTAGCCCATGTCCAGAATCTTGCGAATCGCCTCACGGCCATCATCGCCGTAGTTCAGCGTGCGCTCATTCACATACATGCCGACGAAACGATTCGCTAACGACGTGTCTAAATCCCGCGCGAACTGCATCGCATATTCCAATGCGGCTTCGCGGTGATCCAGCGCATGCTGAATACTCTCCCGCAGCGCGTTGGTTGTGATCGTCTGCACCTCAGAACCCAACGAGCGCCGAATCGCGTTGCCTCCGAGCGGTAGGGGAAGACCTGTCTGTTCATGCCACCAGACGCCCAGGTCGAGAATCTTCTTCAGCCCGTCTCGCGCATAGGTAAGCTGCCCTTCGTGAATGATCAAACCAGCATCGAACTCACCGGCCACAACCGCCGGAATAATCTTGTCGAACTCCACGGTAACCGTTTCGATCTCTGGTGCGAACAGCTTCAGTGTCAGGTACGCTGTCGTCAACGTTCCCGGTACCGCGATGCGAAGCTTCTTCACCTCGTCGAGCGTGTAACTCTTCGAAGCCACAATCATCGGCCCATAGCTGTCGCCCACCGAGCCACCGCACGCCATCAGCGTGTAGTTCTCCTGAATGTATGGATAGGCATGGAAGCTTATCGCCGTGACATCGTAGTACTGGTCCGTCATGGCGCGCTGATTCAGCGCCTCGATATCAGTAAGAGTATGGGTGAATTTGTACCCCGGTACGCGCACCTTGTTCGTTGCAAGCCCATAGAACATAAAGGCGTCATCGGAGTCGGGGCTGTGGGCAATCTTAATCTCGCGAACATCTGTTGCTGCAGTAGTCATGTGTTCCTTTGGTGCTTTGCTTGTTAGGAGGAGTACTCAAAGCTTGCTCCTGTAGTGGAGTCTGTACTAACGGTAATTAGATGCGGGGAGCGCGGGACAGGGTGCTGTACACGCCCGCCGCCACCAGGACCTTGATGAACTCTCCCGGAAGAAAGGGAGCGACGGCACCTACCCACGCCGCATAAAGAGTGTGGTGGGTATAGTGAACGAACCAGCCGGCGCCTGCCAAAAACAGAATGGCCATCGCCACGTTACCCGCCAGAAACGCAGCCACGAATCGCGCGGTGCGTCCCGTCAATCCGCGTGTCAGCCCACCCACGATTGCGGCCACCAGCGGATAGGCCATCAAAAAGCCACCCGTGGGGCCTAGCAGCTGCGCAAGCCCCCCTGGCCCTGTTGGGCTGAAGACCGGCAGTCCCATCGCGCCCTCCGCCAGGTAGGCCAGCATGGTCAGAAAGCCTCCAACCGGGCCAAACGCCAATCCAACTCCCAACACCGCGAGTGGCTGCAGCGTCAGTGGCACTGGAGTGAAAGGGAGGGGAAAGCTCACGTGCGCGGCTAAAGCCACGACAACCGTCGCGCCGAGTCCAAGCAGAATCCTGCCGGGAAGAGTCGTGGCAAAGTGGGCAAGGTTCGCCGCGCGGGAGGAAGGTAGGGTGACGGTTTGCATAGGTTCTCTCAAGTTTGAAGATGTGCAGCGTTGACTCGCGTTTTTCGATCTTTCTTTGCTCTTCTTCGACTACGGTTTACCCTTCGTATCCGTGGTCGCGTCCTGCTGCAACCTGCGGTGGGAGCGCCGGGCCTGTCGTACATGTCGTGCCATCGCAAACGAGGCCCAAAGCAGCGCTACCAAGGCCAGTATCGAAATGCAGAAGAGGACGCGCATCGGTCACCCTAAGGATAACAAAGCTGGCAGTGCGAAACGAACTTCGCCCTCCCCACGTGCATTTTGGAACTCCCCTGTCGACAAGTCTGGTTCCTTCCACAGCTTACCCTCCCAAAATCAACTCCGAATGCGCGATACTTCTAGTGAACGATCAGCCCGAAGACGCCCTGATGAGGCCCGAAGTTGCGAACCGCGCCACCCAAAACGAAGCTCACTGTCAAATTGCCCGAGCTCGCCGGAGCTGCGAAAGACCGCATCTATCTGTGGCGTCGCCGCGCTGCTACCTTCGCGACTGCCATTCTGGCGCTCGTTATGGCCTATGGAGTCATCTTCGGCCATAACGGTCTTACTGCCTTTGCCCACAAGCGCGAAGAGGCAAAGGTGCTCCAGGAGCAAATGCAGCAGCTTCAAAAGGAAAACGACCGCCTCCACGAGCACATCAACCACCTTCAGAGTGATCCCGACGCGATCGAGCACGAGGCTCGTGAAGAACTGCACTACACGCGTTCTGGAGAGGTTATTTACACCCTCCCCAATGCAAGCACTGACCCATCCAAATCCTCGCGTTCGCCCAATTCCTCCGCGAAATAATACATCCCCCCTGAAGGCGTCACCCTATTTTGCCGATAGCAGAACAGGAAATACCACCGCGAGTTGCGTCGTTGTATACATTTGCTCTTCTGCCATGCGTTGCCTCCGGTAGTCTCAACCATTGAGAGGCACTCAGCCCCGCGCAAGGTTGGTCGCCCTCTGCTGCTTTTCGCGCAGGAGTAAACTCATGCAGTCAAATCGAAATGCTTCTCCGAGGAATCCATGATCGTTGTCGATACCGAATACGTTGACCTTGCGACATCCACCGGACCGATGCGGACCCACATCGTTCGCCCGGCTGCACCCGGTCGTTACCCGGGCATTCTGCTCTTCTCAGAGATATTCCAGGTGACAGCGCCCATCCATCGCACCGCTGTCCAGTTGGCCGGCCACGGCTACATCGTCGCCGTTCCCGAGGTCTACCACGAGTACGAACCCGCCGGCACCGTCCTCAAATACGATCAGGAGGGCTCCGATCGCGGCAACGTCCTCAAAACCACTAAGCCCGTCCCAGCCTACGACGACGACGCCCGCGCCGCCCTCGCCCACCTCGCAGAACGCCCGGACTGCACTGGCCGTCTCGGCGTCATGGGCATCTGTATGGGAGGCCATCTCGCCTTCCGTGCCGCCATGAGCCCAAATGTTCACGGCGCCGTCTGTTTCTACGCCACCGACATCCACAAAGGCGGTCTCGGCGAGGGTATGAAGGACAACTCCATGGCCCGTGCCGGAGAAATCAAAGGCGAGCTACTGATGGTTTGGGGTCGGCAGGATCCGCATATTCCCACCGAAGGCCGCATGAAGGTCCTCGAACGTCTCAATGAAGTTGGAACCAGGCTAAACTGGCACGAAGTGAATGGCGCCCACGCCTTCCTCCGCGACGAAGGCGTCCGCTACGATCCCGACCTCGCCCGCTCCATGTTCGGTCTCGCGCTCGACCTCTTCCACCGCACGATTGCAGTAGGTGCCTGACCGCAGCCTTACTCGATATACTCCCGCAACCACGGATCCTTCGTGTGCGTCAGCTCCAGCGTCGTTCCATCGAAGACGATATGACCCTCGTTCAGCACCAGGAACTTAGTCCTGGGGTCAATCCCGTTGTCGGGTATCCGCTCGACGCGCTTTTCCTGCGGGTTAAACCGATGGGTCGCCAACGTGAAAGCATCCTGCAGCCGGTGCGTGATCAGCAGGCAGGTGGTCTGCGACACGTCGCGCTGCTTGATGACCAGTTCCATAATCGTCGTTGAGGTAATCGGATCCAATCCACCCGTCGGCGAGTCATACAAGATCAGGTCTGGCTTGCTGATGATGGCCCGCGCAATCGAGACCCGCCGCCGCATGCCACCGCTCAGCTCTGACGGAAACTTGTCGATCACCTGTTCCAGCTCCACGAATCGCAGCGCTTCCAGCACGCGCTCGCGAATCTCTTTCGGATCGACGTGTTCCTCTTCCAGCCGATACGCGACGTTATCTTCCACGTCCAGCGAATCGAACAGCGCACTCTCCTGGAAGACCATCCCTACATGGGCGCGCATCTCGAATAGCTCGTTCTCAGTCATGTCCTGCAAGGAGCGGCCAAACACCCGGATCTCGCCGCTGTCCGGCTCGATCAGACCGTTAGCCAGCTTCATCAGAACGCTCTTGCCGCCGCCCGCCGGCCCGAGCAGAATACGTGTCTCTCCATGCGCTACCGTGAAGCTAACATTGCTCAGAACTTCATGGCCGTCAAACCCGATCGACACATCGTCGAACTCGACAATGGGCTGGCCGCTGGCTACTAACTCCTTCATCTCGGGGCTCACGACCGTCTCAGCCATTGCCTACCTTCCGAAGATTCCGATCATCAACTGCGTCACCAGGAAGTCCACCAGAATAATGATCACAGAAGACGCCACCACCGCCTGCGTCGTCGACCGTCCCACACCCCTCGTTCCGCCCGTCGTCCTCAATCCGTAGTAGCAGCCAATCGTCGCAATGATGAAGCCCGAGAAGATTGGCTTCACCAACCCCTCGACCACATCGCCATGCTCAAGGGACATGTATCCGGTATGGAAAAATGTTGCCGCCTTCAACTTCAGCAAGGCAACTGAAACAAACGCGCCACCCGCGATGCCGCAAGCGTCCGAAATAATGGTCAGGAAGAACAGCATGAACACCGTGGCCACCAGCCTCGGCGTCACCAGCTTGCGGTAAGGATCAGTTCCCAGCGCGCGCATCGCGTCAATCTGCTCGGACACTTTCATTGAGCCCAGCTCGCTGGCCATTCCGGAGGCATTCCGCCCCGAAACCATCAGTCCAGTCAATACCGGCCCCAGTTCCTTCACCATCGAAAGAGTCACCAGCTCGCCGGTCATGTTCACGGCGCCAAACTCTTTCAGCGAAACCGCCGCCTGCAGTGCCAGCACGCATCCAGTAAAGAATCCCGTCAGCACCACAATCGGCAACGAACCCACGCCGATCGAATCCATCTGCGTAAAAATATCCGCCGTATACCGCGGCCGCGTGAAAATGTTCGCAACGGCGCGCCCGCAGAGCAGGGAATACTCTTGCACCGAAGCGACGATCGTCTTGGCGTAGGCCTCTGGAGAGATAAAGCTCATGCGAATGTGCTGCGCTCAGGGTATCAGATGCGGGTTCCCCCACCTCCGGTCGCACGATCCGCCACTTCGTCCCAGAGTCCAAGGGATGAGAAAATAGGGGGATGGCCTCAGCTCCAAATCAGATCGATGACCGCAAGGCCCCATGCCGAACCATGAGAGCCGCCGTCCTTCGCGGCCAGGAAGACCTCCGTATCGAGGATGTCCCCGTCCCTACCGCCGGTCCCGGTGAACTGGTTCTGCGCGTTGGCGCCGCCCTTACCTGCGGCACAGACCTCAAGGTCTATCGCCGTGGTTATCACGCCAGGATGCTGACCCCCGATCGCCTATTCGGTCACGAGGTCGCTGGAACTGTCGTCCAGGTCGGCGAAGGCGTCACCGCGTTCTCCCTCGGCGACCGCGTCATCCCGCTCAACTCCGCCCCCTGCGACGCCTGCTTCTTCTGTCGCAACAACCAGCAAAACCTCTGCGACGACCTCCTCTTCAACAACGGCGCCTACGCCGAGTTCATCCGTATCCCCGCGCGCATCGTCCAGAAGAACACCCTTCACATCCCCGACGCCATCCCCTTCGAGCATGCCGCCCTTACCGAACCACTCGCCTGCGTCGTCCGCGGCCTCGAAGAGTCGGGCGTTTCATTTTCGGCCGATTCCAACGCCGTTGACACCCAGACCGCCATTGTCCTCGGCGCCGGCCCCATCGGCCTCCTCTTCATCCACGCCGCCTCAATCCTCGGCCTCCACGTCATCGCTGTCGTCAAGCGCAAAGACCAGGTCGCCACCGCGCGCCACTTCGGCGCCGAGCAAGTCCTTCGCATCTCGGATGTCCCCGACCCCGTTGCTGCTGCTCGCGCTCTTACCCCCGAAGGCCGCGGCGCCGAGATCGTTTTCGAAGCCGTCGCCACCCCCGAAGCCTGGCAGTGGGCCGTGCAGATGGCGCGCAAAGGCGGCCTCGTTAACCTCTTTGGCGGCCCTCCCCGCGGCACTACTGTGTCTCTCGACACCAACCTCATCCACTACTCCGACCTCACCCTCAAGGCCAGCTTTCACCACACCCCTGCTGCCGCGCGCCGCGCCTTCGATCTCATCGCCACCGGCCGCTTCCATGCCGAGGACTTTCTCACCGGCACCGCGACCATCGAAGATCTCCCAAACGTCTTTCGCCGCATGCTCACGCGCCCTGCCGACGGCATCGCACCCGAGATCAAGACCGTAGTCTTCCCCAGCGCGGCCTCAGAACCCATGGCACAGGCCGCTAGGGAGGAGCACGCATGAACGCCTTCGCCAACACGGAGCCAACCCTCGCATCTCCGTTGGCCCTGGACGACCGCCTCCTTGGTGCGCCGCCCCTCTATCTCACCCCCGCCACACGTCCCTCGCTCGCAGAAGCCCAAACCTGGTGCAAGACCCTCACCACCACACACTACGAAAACTTCCACGTCGCGACATTCTTTCTTCCCACCGAGCTCCGCCCTCACTTCCACAGTGTCTACGCTTTCTGCCGCACCTCCGACGATCTAGGGGATGAGGTAGCCGATACGGCCACTGCCACGCGCCTCCTCGCCACCTGGCGCGCCATGCTTCACCAGTGCTTTACCAAACCCGAACTCTCGCGTCATCCTGTCTTCGTCGCCCTGCAACCCACCATCGCGCAGCGCAACCTCCCCATCCAACCCTTCGACGACCTAATCTCCGCCTTCGAGCAGGACCAGGTCTACACCCACCACGAATCCCTCGCCACCCTCGAGCAATACTCGCGCTACTCCGCCAACCCCGTCGGCCGCCTCGTCCTCCTCGTCAGTGGCTATCACTCCGAAGAACTAATGCAGCTATCCGACGAGATCTGCACCGGCCTCCAGCTAGCCAATTTCTATCAGGATGTCGTCGAAGACCGCGCTCGCGGCCGCCGCTACATCCCCGCCGACGCCATGCAGCGCTTCCACGTCACCGACGACCAGCTCATCGCGCGACACTTCGACGCCAACGTCCGCGCCATGATGCAGTTCCTCGTAGCCGACGCCCGCGCCCGCCTCACTCGCGGCCAGCGCATCACCACTCTCGTCGCTCCCGACCTCGCTTCCACCCTGCAACTCTTCATCAACGGCGGCTACGCCATCCTCGACGCCATCGCTGCCCAGGAGTACAACACCCTGCAGTCCCGCCCCGTAGTCACCAAATCCGCCAAGCTTCGTCTCCTCGCTGGCGCGCTCGTCGGAAAGCTCTCCGCATCGCTCAAGCCCTCCCACAAGGACACTCCCGCATGAGCGCTGCACAATCCCCCGAACTACTCGCGGCCTACACTGCCTGCCGCGCCATCGCCAAGCGCGAAGCCAAAAACTTCTACTACTCCTTCCGTGTCCTCCCGCAGCACAAATCCGACGCCATGTGCGCCGTCTACGCTTTCATGCGCAAAGCCGACGACCTCGCCGACGACGAATCCCTTTCCCTCGACGCTCGCCGCCAGGCCATGGCCACCTGGACCACAACCTGGCACGCCTCCCGCACCGCCCCCACCACCGACCCCATCTTCCTCGCCCTAAACGACACCCAGCAACGCTTCGCCATCTCGAACGAACTCCTCGAGCAGCTAGTCTCCGGCACCACCCTCGACCTCCAGCCCCAGCCCGGAGGCGTCCACACGCTCGAAATCCCCAGTCCTGCCGGCCCCCCTCGCACAGTCCAGATTTACGACAGCATCGCCGCATTGAATCACTACTGCTATCTCGTGGCGTCCGTCGTGGGCCTAGTCTGCATTCGCATCTTCGGCTACACCGACCGTCGAGCCGATCAACTTGCCATTGACACCGGCATTGCCTTCCAGCTCACCAACATCCTTCGCGACATCAAGGAAGACGCCGACCGCGGCCGCATCTACCTTCCCGCCGACATGCTCCGCGAATACGCCGTCACCCCTGAGCGTATCCTCGCCCTCGCTGCTGGCAGCCAACCAGGCACCCACGAGCTCGCTCTCCTCCGCGCGCTCGAACTCCATGCCCAGACCCTCTATCGCAGCGCCGGCCAACTCGTCCCGCTTCTCGACGCCGACGCCCGTCCCTCCATGCGCGTCCTCGTCCGCATCTATCACCGACTCCTCGACCGCATCGCTCAGGACCCCGCCGCCGTCTTCAAGCAGCGCGTCTCCGTCCCCACCTCCCAAAAGCTCGCCATCCTCTTCCTCGGCATCCTTCAATCCTTCAAAGCAAGGATCGTCGGATGAGCGAACATCCCACCCCCGACGTCCTCATTCTCGGCGCAGGCGCTGCCGGCCTCGCTGCAGCGGTAGCCCTTTCCGGCGCAGGCGCTAGAGTCTCCCTCCTTGAGCGCAAGCCTTTCGTCGGCGGCCGCGCCTACTCCTACCCGCACCCCGCCCTCGACGAAGTCATCGACTCCCAGCACGTTCTCCTCGGCTGCTGCACAAACCTAGTCGACCTCTGCAATCTCTCCGGCGCTAGCCAGCACATCCGCTGGTACGACACCATCACCTTCCTCGAACCCTCAACCCGTTCCACCCCCTCCCGCCGCTCCGACATCGCCCCCGGCTGGCTTCCATCCCCCGGACACTCCGCGTTTAGCTTCCTCCGCGCACCCATGCTCTCGCTGGCCGACAAATTCCGCATCGCCCTCGGCCTCCTCGACTTCCTCCGCTCCTATCCCACCGGCGACGACCAACCCTTCTCCGCCTGGCTCCAGCGCACGCGCCAAACCGAACGAGCCATCCGCCACTTCTGGGAGCCCATCATCGTCGGCACGCTCAACGACACATTCGATCGCTGTTCCACCCGCTACGCCGGCCAGGTCTTCCACGAGTCCTTCCTCAAATCCGCCGCCGGTGGCCGCCTCGGCATCCCTTCGCAGCCACTCTCTGACTTCTATGCCTCCGTCGCTCACCTGGCCGTTCAGCAGGGAACTAACCTCCACGCGCGCACCAGCATCGACAGCATCGACCATCTCCCCAGCGGCCTCTGGCAAGTCACTGCCTCCAACGGCGACCGCCACCACGCGCCCACTCTCCTCCTCGCCCTCCCCTTTGAGCAGACTGCCCGCCTCCTCGCCACGCTCCCCGAAACCTCTGCGCCGCGCCAGCGCATCGAGCCTTTGCTCTCCCACTTCACCCACGCCCCGATCACCACCGTTCACCTCTGGTTCGATCGCCCCGTCACCGACCTCGAGCACGCCGCCCTGCTCGACACCCGCATCCAGTGGATGTTCAACAAAACCCTCATCCGCCGCCTCGAAACAGCCGATGCACCCCAAGGCCAATATCTCGAGCTCGTCATCAGCGCCTCGTTCTCAGAACTCCGCCAGACCTCCGAACAGATTCTCGCCTTCGCTCTCGTCGAGCTCGCTCGCTTCTTCCCAACCGTCCGCGAGGCCAAGCTCCTCAAGTCCGGCGTCCTCAAGGAGGCCCGCGCCACCTTCTCCGTGACTCCCGGTCTCGACCGCTTTCGTCCCACCCCCGACGCGCCCGGGGACAACCTCTATCTCGCCGGCGATTGGACACTTTCCGGTTGGCCCTCCACCATGGAAGGCGCCGTCCGCAGTGGCCGTCTCGCTGCTGAAGCGATCGCACGCTCCACCGGCAATACCGCCACCTTCCTCACGCCGCCCCTACCCCCCGCCGGCCTCATGAAGCTTTTCAGTCGTTAGCGCGCCAGCAAGATCACACCCACCACCACGCACATTGTCGCCAGCCACCGCCGCCGATCCACCCTCTCGCGCAGGAAGAGCTTTGCTGCTACCGCATTGCCTATATACGTCAGGGCTCCAATCGCCGGGGCTGCCAAGGACAGCTCCGCGATGCTCAGTGCGAACAACATCGAGAAGAAGTTCAGCGCCATGCACAGTGCGCCAATCACAAATCGAGCATTCGTCAGAACGGCTGCAATTGTCCCCAACAAATTGCGCGTGGCGCGAATGTCATCGAGGTCTCCAAGCTGCCGCATACCCGAGGCGATCATCACCTCACCCACAACTGCCAGTGCTGCGACGAACGCGATCGCGCTCCACTGATGTACGAACGGCGAGAGCGTCATCGGCTCGCCCCTGCATCCATCTGGTCCAGCTCCGGATGTTCGGTCCGCGACGGCCCACCTGCCACAAATCCCACGGCACACACAATCAACCCAATCCCTAGCCAGCGCGAAACGGACAACTGCTCATGGAGCCAGTACCGCCCGATCAGCGCAATCACCACTGGCCCAAACGCCGTTGCGGGCATCACAAATGTCAGGTCTGCCCAGCTCAACGCCGTCGTATACGCGGCGAAGAACCCGATCAGGAACACGATCCCGATATCGACATACGGATTGAACAGCGCATGCCACAGCAGCCCAAGATGATGCAGATTCACCGCGCCCACCTGCCCCATTCCGCGCTTCAAAAACGAATCGCCAATCGACGCCGACAGCATAATCGCTACCAAAATCGCGTACTGAGATGGCTTAAGAACGTGTTTCAATCAGATCCCTTCCTTTGCCCCAAAGAGAAAGGCGGCTGGCAGAGTTCGCCAGCCGCCCTCAAATTCAAGCCTTTATGCATTCAGGCTGACGCTCTCCTGAGCTTTCAGCGCATTCGCTTCCTTCTTCGCCCGCGACGCCTTGTTCCGCTGCGAACGCAGCTTCATGAACGCCTTCGCCTCGACATAAAGCCGTGGTACATCACGGTTCACAACAGCCTTCCACACCACGCGGAACGCAGCCTTCGGACGGAAGTAATACTCGTCGTAGAACTTGTGCACCATCTCCATCACGTACTCGGTCGGCAGCCCCGGATACTCGATGTGCGCCATCTGATGACCGCCGCCATCCTCCATCTTTTCGTTTGTGATGAAGTCGTTGCGCTTGGCGTAGTCATAGAACTCCGTGCCCGGATACGCATGTGCAACCGACACCTGGACCGTCTCGCAATCCAACTGCTTCGCGAAGTTGATCGTGTTCCAGATCGACTCCTTCGTCTCACCCGGCAGACCCAGAATAAAGTCCGCATGGATGATCAGCCCGAGGTCGTGGCAATCCTTCACAAACTCCCGCGCGCGCTCAACCGTCGCACCCTTTTTGATGTTCTTCAGAATCTGCGGATCGCCAGACTCAAATCCAACGATCAGCAGCCGGCAGCCAGCTTCCTTCATCGCCTTCAGCGTGTCGCGGCTCGTTGTCACGCGGCTGGTGCAAGACCACGTGATGCCGAGCGGCTTGAGCTTCTCGCATAGCTCAATCGTGCGTCCCTGCTGAATATTGAATGTATCGTCGTCAAAGAAGAATTCCTTCACGAAGGGGAAGTTCTCCTTCGCCCAAGCCATCTCCGCCGCGACATCGTCGGTGGAGCGCTTGCGCCACGCATGGCCGCTCAGCGTCTGCGGCCACAGGCAGAAGGTGCACTGCGCCGGGCATCCGCGCGTCGAGTACAAGCTGATGTACGGATGCAGCAGGAACGGCACGTTGTACTTCGTTACGTCCATATCCCGCTTGTAAATCTTTGTCGCCCACGGCATCGCGTCCAGGTCTTCCACCTGCGGACGATCCGGGTTGTGCTGAATCACACCGCTCGCATCCTTGTAGCTGATGCCAAGAATCTCATTCAGAGGCTTGCCATTGGCATACTCCACCACCGAAAAATCGAACTCGCGGCGGCAGATAAAGTCGAGCACTTCGCACTCATTCAGAGCGCGGTCCGGGTCTGTCGTCACCGGCGGCCCGACAAAGCAGATCTTTATCGTAGGGTTCGCCTTTTTGATCGCGCGTGCCAATGCATGGTCGCCCGACCAGCCCACCGTCGAGGTAAACAGCACCAGGAACTCGTATCCCTTGGCAATCTCGATCGTCTCCTCCGCACTCACATGGTGCGGCGGCGCGTCGAGTAGCTTGGACCCCTCCAGCATCCCGGCCGGATACGCCAGCCACACCGGATACCAGTAAGACTCGATCTCACGAGTTGCGGGCCAGCGCGAGCTGGCGCCACCGTCAAAGTTTTCAAAGGAAGGCGGGTTCAGAAGAAGCGTTTTAAGAGGCATAATAATTCCTTTAGTTTACCACTTTGTTACCAGAAAAAGGTTGAGTCAACAGCATCTGTTGTTCCGTCTGCGGCACTCCGCGAGGTTCCGAATCCATCAGCCGTGCTTCATTGCAATCAATGAGTTACAGAGCCTGTCGGAGCGGTCTCTGACATTGCCGCCGCACTCTTCAGCCATTCCTCCAACTGCCCGGTCTGCCGCAGCAGGTTCACCTTCGCCTGGCTTAGCTGAAACTGCGCAGTCAGCAGATCAATCGTCTGCTGGCCCTCTTTCAGCCGCGCATTCTGTTCGTCCTCGGGCGTCAGCTGTGGCCCGCTCGAGCTCCCACTGTCCGCCGAGAGCTGTGCCAGCACCGTCTTTAGTTGCTCCTGTGCGATATCCTGGTCAATCTCTGCGAGCCTGCTACGTTTCTCCAGTTCCGCAGCACTTCGCCGAAGCTTCTTGCGACCTTCCAGGAATTGATCGCGCTGCGCCTCTGATTCAAAGTACGCGCGACTGGCTTCGGCCTTAGCCTCGTTCGCCTCGTCCTGGTGCCTGCGGTCGTAGATCGGTATCGTGAACTCAACGTACACACTCACGGCGTTCTGACTCGCATTCGGAGGGAACGGATAGTAATGGGTGTAATCGTTCTGACCCGTATCGATGCGGCTGTAGTTCACACCGAAAAGCATCTGCGGCCGCAGAAGATAGCGGTTCACTCCGAAGGACAGCTCTTGCTTGCTCTTCGCGCCGGCCAGAGCCGCCTTCACCCCAGGGCTATCTGTCTCGTTCCCGTTATCTGCCGCCTCTTGCACGTTCGGTAGTGCGGGAATTGAAGTGGATATCGCCGTCAGCCGATCGTCTGGCAAACCGATCAGCCGCGATAGATGATCACTGAGCTGCGCAATCTCATCCTGTAGATTCAGTTCGTTCAACTCAATCTGCGTCGCTTTGCGTTGCGCCTGGAGCAGGTCCATCCGGTCATCGTGGCCGGCATTCAAACGGTCCTCGACAATCGTAACAAGACGTGACGCGTCGCCATGCTCCTGCGCCATCACTGCCAGTGCTCGCCGGTCACTGTCCAGGTTCAGATACGTGACCGCGACGTCCTCTTCTACCTGCTCCCGCACGTCTTTCAAGGCAAATCTTGCTGCAGCGAGCCCCGCCGCCGCCGCCCGAATGTTGTCGTGTTGCGAGAAGCTGAAAACGAGCGATTGGCTTGTCAAGCTGAACACTATAGGCAAGCTTGTCGGAACACCAAACCCCTGTCCATATCCGGCATTCGCGCTCAGCGTCGGTACATAAACATCCTTCGTCTCTTCCAGCGCCGCCTCCGCCTTCTCCACCGCAGCTTCCGACATCCTTACCTTCGGATCGTTCTTGAGTGCGAGATCGACCGCCGTGCCCAGCGATATCTGCGCCGAGGCGCCTGCGGCAAACGCCGTCAGTATCAGCCACCCCATCGCCCATCTCATCCGCACCCGCATTTCGTCGGTCCTCAACCCTGCGTCTCAACCGCAATCCTGCAGCTCAAAGTTGTTGCAATGCCTGCTTCGCTGGCGCGTAGCGCGACGCCATCTGCAGCGCCGTCTCAAACTCGATCTTAGCGCCCGCCTTATCTCCCTCGTTCTGCAGCAGCTTGCCAAGCATCACATGCACCTTGATCGCCGGAGCATCGTCGCTCTTCACACCACTTCCGAGGTAGTCCCGCAATGCCTTCTCCGCCAGCTCCGGTTCGCGATGCATCCTATCCAGAAGGCTGGCCGTATCCACTAGGCTCGCATCCTTGGCTCGATCGACTGCAAGCCCTTGCTTCAGCGCTTCCACCGCCTTGTCATACTCCCCACGACGGCGATAGAACGCACCCAAATCATTCCACGCGTCCGCTCGGTTGGCCACCGCAACGGCTGCCCGAAACTCGCGCTCGGCCGTGCCATAGTCCTTCTTCTTCTCCGCCGTCATGGCAAGAATTCGATGCGCTGGCTGCGGCCGTAGCGCCATCGCCTGGTTCGCCAACGCAGCGGACTTATCCAGGCCACCACCGATAATCATCGGCGCATCGATATAGAACTCTCCCAGATCATTGATCGCATCACCATTTCCTGGATCTAGCGCCACCGCCGACTCAAACGCCGCCCTTACCTTCAGTGCAAGACTAAGGCCGGCAATCGGCCCCGCACGCTCCGCCTTCATCCCATACGCTCTCCCCAGCCAGTCCTGCGCATCGCTACTGCGGGGAAGTATTTCTGTCGCTCTTGTGCATGCGTCGATAGCCTCCTCCGCATGCGCCTCGGCATAGAAGCTGCGGCAAAGCAGTAGATACGCCTGTCCATCCTTTGGATCCGCCGCTGCAAGGCGCTGAGCTCTCGCCACCGCTTCATCGATCTGGCCCTGCATCAACGCCCGCTCAGCCGCCGCCCGTTCACTCGCCGATCGGTCGGTCATCACCCGCGATCCTGCGTGCAAATCTGTCGCCCCGCCGCCAAGCAGCAAAGTTATGAGCAGTAGGTTCAAACCCAAGGCTGGCCGTATCGTCTCGCGGACCGGAGGCTCGATGATGGATCTCGTCACGGACATCTCACTTAGCGATGCACCTTCACCCGAAGACCATCGGTCAATTCCTCTTCGGTCACTGCACCAAGAGCCACCAGGTCGCCCTTGTTCAGTCCGCCTGTGATCTCAAAACGCTCATTGTTCGATAGACCCACCGTCACCGGCGTCTTGACCAGTCGGTCGCCGACGATGCGGAATACCGAATTGCTCAACCCCTTGGTCTGCAACGCCTCGCGTGGCAGGCTAAGCACGTTTTCGTGCTGCACCTCCATCACCGACACCGTCACGTTCGTGTTCGGCAACAACACCCCGTCAGCATCATCCACGCTGATCAGGCACTCTCCCACGTTGCGCGTTCCACCGTAAGTGATGATCGTGGTCGGAACCTCCACAATATGTCCGTGCCAAAACTCAGTCGGCTTCGCCTGCCACGCGATCGACACTGGCTGGCCAACCTTCAACTGACCAATCTCCGGCTCGTCGAAGTAAGCCCTGATCTGCAACTTCTTCAGGTTTGCCACCTGAACCAGCGTTTCACCGCCTTGGACAAACTGATACGGCGTCACCGGTATGGCATAGACTGTTCCCGCAAATGGCGCATGAATATCTACCCCCGCATAGGCCGACTGCGCTGCGTCCATTCCCGCTTGCGCCTGTGCAACCATCGCCTTCTGCGCGCGCAGGTCGTCGGCCGAGTACCGCGCACCCTTCGCGGCCTGCAACTCATTCACCTTCGCCTGCGCAGCCGTCAATTGGTGCTGCGCCTGCGCCACCTCGTTCGCCGAAGCTGCTCCCTGCGCCTGCAGCTTCTCCAGCGCCGCAAACGACCGAGTATCCTGCTGCACCTGCGCCTTGGCCGCGTCGATATCTGCCGTCGAAGCCACCCGCTCCGCTGCCGTCCCGCCCTGTTCTGCTGTTTGCAACGCCAGCCGACTGCTAGCTAGGCTAGCCTCCGCCGTCGCAAGCTCTTTGCGGGCGTCCGTGTCATCCATCCGCACCAGCGCCCCACCGATCGGCACTTCCTGACCGAGGTGGACGTATACCTTAGCCACCACGCCCGGCAGGGGAGCATGACCGTCGAAGTTCTCCAGGGGCTCCACTCGACCGTTCGTCGACTTCGTCTGGGTAAGCGTCTGCGGTTCCGCCCGCGCAGCCGTTACCTCCACCAGGGAATGCTGGCTGCGTATATAAAAAACCAACGCCATCCCTGCCGCCCACGCGACAAGAAGCCATATCCACCCGCGCGATCGTTGCGAAACTTGTTGAGCCATAAGCAAAAGTCAGTATATAAGACGCACCACATGCTCTCGACGCATCAAAACTTTTGCTCGCCTCGAATATCAGACGCAAATGACATCTACGTCATACGCTGCCGGGCACCGATGGTCGGATTCCCACAATCTCCAGCTCCCATCCCCCATACGCCGGGTGCCAGTTCCTGCGCAGTCGATAGGCAAGATCCACTAGGTCTCCGCGCGACCATCCACCGTCCTGCGCCATCGCCGCCCAATCCGTCCTCCGGCTCCAGGCCATCCCACCAAAACTCTTTCCATCCGTGACGTCCTCCACCGCAACACGCAGATGCCGCTCCTTAATCACCTTCAGCGCTGCCGAAAGCCTTACCCCGCGACTAACGAACACCGGCTCCGCATTTCCAATCCCAAATGGCCCCATCTGTTCCACCGCCGCCAGAAACTCCTCCGTCAAATCCCCCAGCCGCACCGCCGCATCGCAAGCCAGCTCCTCCACGACCTCGTCCGCATCCTGGCGCTCCGTCGCGTACCGCACAATCCGCTTTCGCAGCTCGTCGACCCGTCCTGAAACCAGCGAGAATCCCACTGCATGCGCATGCCCCCCAAACCGCGCAAACAATCTCTCCTCACCCTCTCGGTCCACCGCTGTCAGCGCATCCAGCAGATGGAACCCGCTCACCGACCGTCCCGACCCATACGCCAGGCCATCCTCGTGCGTGATCACCAGCGCCGGTCTCCCCGTCTTATCCACCACCCGTGATGCTAGGATCCCGATCACCCCGCGATGCCAAGCCGACCCCATCTCTGCGTCGTCCAGTACAAAACAAGCCGGCGCACCCTCAGCCATAGCCTCAATCTGCGCCTCAATGGCCCTCAGCGCCTCTGCTTCGCTAGCCCTCCGCTCGTCATTCAGCCGATGCAGCTTCTCCGCCAGCCCGCGCGCCTCCGCCCCATCCCGCGTCAAAAACATCTCCACCACATCCGAAGCAATATCCATCCGCCCCGCCGCATTAATCCGCGGCGCCAGCCGAAATCCCACATCGGTCGCCGAGATCGGCCGAGCCGTATCAATCTGCGCCAGCTCCATCAACGCCCGTAGCCCCGCCTGCGACGGCTTCCGCAACTCCACCAGCCCCAGCGACGCAATCGCCCGATTCTCGCCCGTCAGCGGCACCGCATCCGCAATCGTCG
Source organism: Granulicella sp. L46 (assembly GCF_009765785.1). GTDB lineage: Bacteria > Acidobacteriota > Terriglobia > Terriglobales > Acidobacteriaceae > Granulicella. The sequence continues at coordinate 892,392 of NZ_LMUT01000012.1, read as the reverse complement.
CAATCGCCAGCAGCTTCAGAAAAGAGGGAAGCGTCTTCTCCCGCAACCGAGCCCGCCCTTCTTCATCCGCTGCCGTACTCTCCAGCAACGCCTGCGCCAGCTTGAACGCCACGCCCGCCCCGCACAGCTCCTTATACGGATACTCATCTCCCGGCTGATTCGGATTCAGCACGGCCAGCGCCTCAGGCACTCCCTGCACCCCATCCGGCAGATGATGGTCAGTCACAATCAAGTCCAGTCCCACCCGCTTGGCCGCCTCCGCCTCGGCAAATGCGCGTATCCCCGTGTCGACGCTCACGACCAGCCGCACCCCCTCTTTCGCCGCCTCCTCAATCCGGGCATCCTGCATCCCGTACCCTTCGCGAAGCCGGTGAGGAATGTGGTATCGCACATCAGCCACCACTCCAAGCGCAACCCCGGCCCGCTCTATCGCTGTCTTCAGCAGAACCGTAGCAACGGTCCCATCCACGTCATAATCCCCATAGATCAGCACCGGCTCCTGCTTCTCGAGCGCCCCTCGTAGTCGCGCCACCGCCGCCGTCATCCCCAGCATCAGGTAAGGATCATGCAGTTGCCCCAGCCCCGGCCGCAGAAACCCCTCAGCCGCCTCCACCGTGTCAAACCCCCGGCAAATCAGCAGCCGCCCAATCGCCTCTGGAACCCCCAAGGCCCGCGCCAGCCCCACCGACGCCTCACTCTCCCGCGCCGCCACCAACCAACCGTCCACCCGTTCTTGCTTCACGTCCACCGCAGCGCCGCCTGCTCTGTCTTCTCTACGCTCTACCCTCTATCCCCTACACTCTGCTCTATTCTTCGTCCCGGTCATCCACAATAATGTGTCCCAGCTCCGACACCGACTCCATCAGCTCCTGGAACAGGTCATACCACTCCGTAGCCGTCTCATACAGAAAGATCACCCCACCCTGCGCGAATCCCAGCTGCAGATATCCCGTCTTGCCCACATGTCCCATCAGGCTCTGCGCCTCTTCCAGCTCGCCCGAATCCCCATCCGGATACGCCTGGTCCCGCACCTGCGCGATCAGCGTTGACACATCCTCCGGCTCCAAAATCACATCGCTCATCGTAATGAACGGAGCATTGGCGGCCTTCGCATGTTCCACGAAGTCCTTCCACCCGTCCACGTCGTCTTCCTCGAACAAAACCGTCGGCACATCTTCCGGCACAAAGCTCTTCATCCGCCGCATCCCGTGCCCGGCGATGAACGCAATCATGTCATCTTTTACTGCTGTCAAATCATCAAATCCCATACCCTATATTCTCGCACGCTAGCCCCACCCCTGCCGCATCTCAGCCCCCCATCCTGTGCATCCAATCCCTATGCCAGTCTTCGAACATCACGTTTTTGTCTGCCTCAACGAGCGCGACGATTCCGCCTCCCGTCCCAGCTGCGGCAACAAACACAGCAAGAGACTCCGCGGCGCCCTCAAGGATGCCGTCAAAGCCGCGGGCCTCAAGCACCGTGTCCGCGTCAACGAAGCCGGTTGCCTCGATCAGTGCGAGCACGGCCCCGTCCTCGTCGTCTATCCCGAAGCCGTCTGGTACGGTTTCGCCGATCCTGACGACGCCGAAGAGATCGTCCAGGAGCACCTTCTCCACGGCCGCCCCGTCGAGCGCCTTCGCCTTCCCGACGCCTGCATCAACACCGACCACTGCCCGCACCGCAAGAAGTGAAACCTGCGTGCTACCCTATCTTTGCCCATGATTTTCTCGAAAGATTACGTTAGCTACCTTGCCCGCCAGACCAGCAAACACCTGGTGGCGACAAAGATGATCAAGACCGATAAGCCGGCCGTGGTCGATCAACGACTCTCTGCCGCCCTCATAGAGGAACTCGCCCTCGAAGATCGCATCAACGACGAAGTCCGCGTCATCCTCGAAGCCTTCCAGGACGACATGCTCAAAACAGGAGCCAGCTACCCCGAGATGTTCAAAAAAGTGAAGCAGGAGCTCGCTCGCAAATACAAGGCGGTCCTATGAGTGCCATGCGCGGAGCACCTGACATCAAGTCTTCCAACACCACCCGCATCTCCGACGACAAGCTCAATAAGCTAGCCCACACCGTCGCCGACACCCTCGCCGAGATTGACGAAGTCGACTTCCTCGAAGACCGCAACACCATCCGTCAGGAAGCCCGTAAAGCCCTCACCAAGCTTCTCCTCGAAGAGGTGAAGATCGACGCCGCCGCTCGCCAGAAGATTGCCTCCCAGCGCCGCATCATCCCCGAAGGCTCCCAGGAATGGGACATCCTCTACCGCAAGTACTACAACGACGAAGTCAAGAAGCTAGGCATCTAGGCCGGTTTTTGTCGTCGGTCACGCCACACCACCGCACCGAAATCCGCTTCTTTGCGGGTCCGAACTTTGCTATACTTACGAAGTCGCAGCGGATTCTCCATCCGTTCATGGCGTTATGGTGTAACTGGTTAACACGTCGCCCTCTCAAGGCGAAGAGTCCGGGTTCGAGCCCCGGTAACGCTACCAAAATCCTCTTATAAATCAATAAGTTGACTCGAAGCGCGCGGAGTCCTTCGTTTGCCCTTTTGGTTCTGGTGGCACTTTGGTGGCACTTTTGTCTTAGCAATGAGCGGCGTGAATTCATTGTGGGGACCGCGCTCTGCGTGAGCGCAAAGCATCCTCCAAGAACTTCAAACTTCTTACCGCAGAGTTGTAGGTTAGAGTCGTATCTCCGGAGCCATAACGCCATAACTTCAGTTATTTGAAGACGGCCATCGAAAGACAACCTTCTGACCTGTGGGTTGGTGGCTATGGGAAACATTGGCGATTAATCGGTAGTTGACTGCGGCCAAGGTCACAACGATCCGTAGTTTCCCAAAACCCCGTTTTGCGGGAACCTCCCCAGCAATTTTGTGAAATCGCCCCGATTTGCCGTTCGGGGTTTTACGTAGTGGTAGACCATGACCATAATCTACCCTCTGTGATGTCATTTGAACGGTCGAAGCGCACAATGGCATACTTAGATTCGATCACGATGAATCGGTTAGCAGGAAAGGAATGCCCGTCGAAATCCTCGCCGGGCAGTGGAGCAGTGGTTTGAATCGCACACGAGCTTTCCTTCTGAAATTCCGCTCACAGATGTTGATGTGTCTCTTCTTTGCGCTCTTGGTCGCCTCACCTGTGGCTGACTCGCATCCCTATATCGGATTTGCGTTAACCATCCTGTTGGAAACTGCACTGCTTGTAGGTTGCAGCTACATGGCGAGCGGACGGATTCTTCGCTTGGTAATCTATCCTCTTGCTGTTCTTTGGGTGCTCGCGCATGTCGCACAAATGCGAATGGGGGAAGGCTGGCACATTTCGCCCTACATCGGTCTGGCGCTCTCCTGCTCGATCGTATGGGGAATCTTGTCACGCTTTAACAGCAAGGCCCGCATCTCTGCCGGCTCCATCTCCGAAGCCATCATCAGCTACTTCATCATCGCCGTGGCGTTCTCGCAGCTCTATTGGATACTCGATCGCCACATCGCCCATTGCTTCAACTCCCCCGTTCCAGCAAACCAGCAGAGCGAGTACCTCTACTTTTCACTCTCCACCATTACCACCGTCGGGTATGGGGACATCGAGCCCGTCAACCATTACGTTCGGTACATTGCCGCTTCTGAAGCCGTCATCGGAATCTTTTACATTGCCGTCGTGATCTCTCGTCTGGTTGCGGGTTATCGTGTCGAAGGCAAAGTGGATACCTGATGGCTGATGACCGCCTTCCGATCGTGAGAGCCCACCATGCCGGATTATCTGCACGTTCGGCTATCTCGGCTAGTGCGGGCTATCACCAAGTTTCCGAAAACACCGTTTTCAAGGAACAAGCCAGCTGTACAGTGGAACCGCTACGAAGAGGCAGCACTCTCTAGTTGGGTGATGGTCTGGAGAGATGCTGAATTAGAAGAACTGGGACTAGAGCGTCTTTCTCTGCGGTGAGCTTCAGTCCGAGCTGATCTTGTATGGCGGTATATAGGGAAGGCGCATCAGAGCTTTCGCTTGGGGGTGGAAGTCTCAGACCAACTTGCCTGAATTGGGAATCATCGGGCGTCCACCTGAGTAGAAAGTCATACTTGCCCGCTAAACCGGTATGGTCAACCACCGGCCTGTCCAGGATCCCTGATTGTAAAAGCCGCGCAAAATCGGACATCGAGAGATTTACTCCTTTCATTGCCGCGACTTTTGGAAACCCTGGTTGCATAAACAATCCCGGTTTTGAGTCTACGGGCTCCGAGGACTCGGCTAGCTTCGGACCATTTTTCGCAAGCGAGAGGGCATACGCTGCGTGAGGCCGATTTTCGGATTGTGCCGTGAGCTGAAATCGCTCTGCGAGTAGGCCACGAAGCATCATCTTGATTTGGTCCAAGCTCGGATCACCCGGGATGCCTGATACTGCGTCAATGTCGAACTTCTCGGAACTGGACCATGAAGGAGATCCGATAATTTGATCATCATGCAGATCGTAAGCAAAGCCGATCAGAAACAATACCGTCGTGCCGTACATAGTGACACGGTGACCCATTGCGCCCGGGCTGCTGTTGCTACTGTTGGGGCTGCTTGGCTTTATTGTTGCGACTTCAAAGTGAGCGTCAGAAGCTGTCGATGCGGTACTATTTGCCTGACTCCTTGCAGCCACGTTTTGAGCGACGACGCACGTGCACGTGATTAGCAGGGGCAACATCGACTTGCGCGTGATCGTCATTTAGATACCTTCTTGGTCAGGATTTTTGCTTCTCCTGGAAGACGCACAGAACACAGGAATGGAAGCAGGTACCCTTGATTGGCGGCGATAAGGTCTGAGGAACAGCGCGGTCCAAGGTCGAATGCGACAAAATCGGCCGCGTCTGCGGTCAAGTAGCTCCTCGAAAGTCGCATTTTGAGCAACTTCGCCGTAGTTTCCCGAAACCCGTTTTCGAGAATTTAGAAAGCGCATAACGCGATGCGTGGCATCGAGAGCGATCTGCTAACGTGGTGCCATGCTCAACATTTGGCATGCGCTCTGGCGCGCAATCGAGCCATACGTTTTTATCGTTGGAGGGGGTGGCTTTCCTTGTCCTGATCGTGCGAGGGCTGCTTAGAGGTGAAACTGCGGCAAAGGTTTGCAAGCAGCACGATAGAAGCGAACCCGCGCCGAACTGGTCCTGAAGAGATTGTGTTGCGGTCCTCAATGACTGGCACTCCACGTCAGAACGGAAGTGTCGTCACACCGTCCGCCTCTCAACCAGCCGCACCAGCTCCGTCAATGCCCGTTGGCCCACCGAATCAGGGCATCATCAACAATGCTCCGAACCAAGGCATTCAAAACAACTGCGCGCCTGGTGTCGTGAACTGCGACCAAAGCACCCACGTAGAAATCGGTCCCCCACTTCCCAGCGCCAACCACATAGAGCACACCTTATCCAGGCAGGAACTTGAGACATCCTATGGGTACCATCTATCGCAAGGTGGCCCCGACATCGCTGCAATAACACTCGTCATTGGCGTCGATAAAGTCTTTCAACTACCAGCATTCTCGTTCGAGTGCGCGGAACCGTGCCGATTGGGTCCTGCAAGGATCTCGATTCCGAGAGGGCAATTCATCGCGACCGAAAATGCAGACCTAGCAGGCGCTTGGGTATCAAAGGATTCGAGGTATTACACAGTTCTCTTATCTAACCCGCTTTCTCCTAGACAAGGACTCGTCCTACTGGTGACTTCTTTCAACTCTGAAGTTCCGAAGGTTGTAGGAGTAGTGAGCGTACATCCGCCTAACCAGTAATCGGAAGGGCGGCAGGAGTTCTGATGCGTCCACGTGATGGCGTAGATTGGCACTCGCCACCCATAGGCGAAAAGGTTGTGCAAGGAGATCCAGCACGGTGAGATTCTCAAAAGCCTTTGTATATAGAACTCTCCTGGTTGTCGCGGGCGCGATTGTTCCTGCCAGAGCCACGATGCTCATCATCATCTACACACCAGATGGTTACTGGATCGGCGCAGACAGCGCGAGAACCTTTGATGGCAAGCGCGTCGCTACGGTTTGTAAAGTCCATAGCACCAAATGGGGTCTTGTATTGAAAGCTGGTGTGGCAGCTGGCACAAGTGCGTCAGGTGAGAGCTATTCAACCGATGCGCAGCTAAAACAACTCATCGATGATTCTGTCAGCATAGAGGACTTGGAGCAGAAACTAAGGTCCCAATATGTCAGAGACATTGATACGGAACTAGCATACATATTGAACGATCCCAATGTGACGGCTCAGACCGTCGAGCGAACAGTATTTCCTACGCCCGTTCCAATCGACCTTATTCCTGCGATGGATCGGCTGATACTCTTAGTTCCCAACGATGATATTGCCATTCCCGCTGACACTCTGACTGTGGACCCCTTCAGTGAGCCGCTGCCAGCTCCCTACTATGGCAAGTTTCGATATGAGGCTTTCACACCGGTGAATTGGGTTCCTGTCCAAACTCTGCCACATAAAGTTCTGATGGATGGCAAGTGGAAGACCTTCCCGGACTCGGTCCAAATTTTTTCGTATCCAGTGCAATACGACAGAGAGAACTCATGGGTGATCGGCCATCCGCAACAAGCGATACTCGAAATTCTAAACATTGGCCACCATGAAGACTCGTTAGGTATTGGGCCGCCATATGTCATCTTGCATGTGACAAGAACAAAAACCCACAAGAACGTCTATCACTGGATTTCCAAAAAGCCGTGCGATTCGTGGACCAGCGACGTTCCCCCTCATTCATTTCTCGACCGTTTCAGAAATCCCCCTCTGTAGCAGGTGACCGTTTGAACTCTAGATAGGTGTCAAGTGTCAGATTAATGCTGTCCACTGGATAGCATCGATCTTGCCTGTGTATCTGCTTCCTCTTGCGACCGCAGGTACCTCATAGGTGAGGTTTATGTCACTGTGCCTCATCCTCGCCTGTACCGTGCGAAGGTCAAGGCCAGCACTCAACAGCCGGCCCGATAGTGACCTGACGTTGTCCGAGCTTAGATGGCGCGGAGGACTGCCGGAGCGATCCCGCCGTGCTGCGATAACAGAAAGTGGATCGAGCCATGCTCCTTGCCGAACGCGCGACCAATCTCATGCAATGACTCGCCCACCTTCCAACGCTGCCATATCTCAGCCTTCTGCTCCGCAGAAAGCCCATACCGTCTCCCTTGTCTCACAACACCACCTCCAAATCAGATAGTGTTGCATCGACCCGTTGAGACCGCCCGCGTTTTCGGCAACTTCGGGTTTGCGGACGGCCGTTTGTGGGGCTACAAGCGCTACGTGAGCCAGAAATTGCATGTATCCAGTATTCCGCCCGGAGGCCTGCTCCGACAGGTGAAACTACGTTTTGACTTGACTGTGCGCGCGCGCAGAGCGTCACTATCTATGTCGGAGAGAGGTCCGGCAGCATGGGCGATCAAATCACGATCAGCAATCTTATTGAACAACTATCCGGAATGACGCGCTCACAGTTAGCGGAACTTTGGGAGGAGCAATTCGGAAATTCTCCGATTCCTGGGCTTCGAAGGGAACTGATGCGGCCGGTGCTGGCCTTCCGTATCCAAGAGAAGGCCCATGACCTATCTTCCAGAAACCTGCCTCAAGCCCGGGCCAATGATTCCAAACGGCTGAAAGCAGGCACCCGCATCGTGCGGGAATGGAGGGGCAAGCTCCACGAGGTGGCGGTAACCAAGGATGGCTATGAGTACGACAGAATGGCCTACAAAAGCCTTTCCTCAATTGCAACTCATATCACGGGAACAAAGTGGTCCGGTCCAGCCTTTTTCGGAACGAAATCAACTCGGAGAAGGAAGTGATCCCATCCGGTAAGCCCACCCGCTGCGCCATCTATACCCGCAAGTCTTCAGAAGAGGGTCTTGACCAGTCCTTCAACTCTTTGCATGCGCAGCGGGAGGCCTGTGAGGCCTTTGTCCTGAGCCAGAAGCATGAGGGTTGGCAGATGATCTCCGCCCACTATGATGATGGCGGTTTTTCTGGTGGGAACATGGAACGGCCCGGGCTAAAGAAACTCTTGACCGATATCTCTGCGGGAAAGGTCGATACAGTTGTTGTCTATAAGGTAGATCGCTTGACGCGGTCGCTCTCCGACTTCGCTCGGATTGTGGAGTCCTTCGACAGCAAGGGCGTCAGCTTCGTTTCCGTTACCCAGCAGTTCAATACCACCTCCTCGATGGGGCGGCTCACCCTCAACGTTCTGCTCTCGTTTGCTCAGTTCGAGAGGGAGGTCACTGGGGAGCGGATCCGGGATAAGGTGGCTGCCTCCAAGAAGAAAGGCATGTGGATGGGAGGGCTCGTTCCGCTGGGCTATGACTTGGCCAATCATCAGTTGGTCGTCAATCCAAAAGAAGCGGAGGTGGTGCGAAAGATCTTCGCTTTGTATCTCGAACTGCGAAGTGTGACTGCGTTGCAGGAGAACTTGAAGGGATCCGAGATCCGAAGCAAACGGAGGACCAGCTCGACTGGACGACAGTTTGGTGGCTCCGTACTCTCTCGAGGAACCCTCTATCACCTGCTCAACAATACGGTGTACATCGGCAAGACAATCCATAAAGGGGTGCTGTACCCGGGCAAGCACGAACCGATCGTTGATGTTAAGACGTGGGATCGATCTGCGAATCTCCTGAAAGAGAATCGGGTGTCTCGCAAAACAAAACATAATCTTGCATCGGGTCGCATGCTGCAGGGCAGGCTTACGACGGCGGATGGAAAGATCTACACGCCGACCCATGCAAATAAGAATGGGCGACGCTACTTTTACTACATGCTGAGGGACAAAGGGTACTCGGCCCCCATCAGATGCCTCCCGGCGGTCGAAATCGAGACCCGAGTGTTGTTTTCAATCAGCTCTTTCCTGGCCGACCCCATACGGGTTGCAGATCAGTTTCCTGGGCTCGACGTACGAGATATGAAGCTGTTGATCTCCGCGGCTCGTCACCGCGCGGCCTTGTTGATTGATGGCACGGTAAGGCAGAAGGACGAGGTCGTCGGGTTGACGCGAGCCCGGATTGTGGTGATGCCCTCCGAGTTGCTCATCGAAATAGACCGGGGCGCCATTGGTCGAGAGTTTCTTGGTCGGGAGGCCAACTCCGAGGTCTCGGGGCTGGTCGAGATTCGAGAACCGTTCCAATTCGCCCGGAGAGGCAGCGAGGTTCGGTTGATTCTTACCAGCGACGAGCAGCCTAATCAAGATGCACTGCCTTCGCTGGTCAAGGCCGTAACCCTGGCCAGAACGTGGTACAAGTGGATCGTCAATGGTGAAATCAGGACTATGCGCGAGCTGGCCCGGCGTGCCGGCATGGAACGACACTATACTGCGCGGCTCCTGCGGCTTGTGACGTTATCTCCTCAATGGGCGGAGGCAGTCCTCAGAGGGGACCATTCCCCGTTGCTTACGGTCGCGCAGCTAACGACCAATCTCTCGATGGAATGGGAGAAGCAGCGCCTTCTCCATTAAGCGACGTGCGTCAGCTTCTAAGCTTTGTGCTAGCGCTCGAACGCCTGAAGAGAAGGCTCCTCGCTCCCTTTTACTGACTACGGAAAAGCACTCGTCACATTTCGCCAAGCAATTCTTTTATTCCGTTTCCTCTGAATCGATCTTTACGATCTTCGAACTCGGTTTAGAGAGAAGCTCTGCGATCCGGCGCTCTACCTCTTCTCGCGTTTTAGGGATCTCGAACTCCTTCACATTCGCCTCCAATCCGTCACGAAAAGTTGAACCGCTAGTTTCAGTCGGGATTTCATTCTCCCATAGCGAGAGTCTCGCGATGAGCATTTTTAGGTCCGATCGACCGCCCTTCACGGCATTGTTGACTAGCACCTTGGCAACCGCCTGCATTTTCGAGATGCGTTTGCGCTTGCCGTTTTCGGTAACTAAGATCTGCGAATTAACCTCTTTTTTTAGGATCGAGTCAAACGTCGATTGGTTCTTAGGCCTCCCCTTGGGATTGCCCGATACACCTTTTTGGAATTGAGACGCCGTTGGCGGCTTACCATAGCCAACTTTGTAGTTCCGTGTGTCCCCGGATTTCATTGTTGCCCTCCTGGAGTCAGGCTTTTATTGGTCGATCTCACTTGTTCGACATTTAGATCGTCCGGTTCATTGCCGCTGCAAACCATCCTGTTCTCCTGCCGGGCATCGAAAAACTCGCCACTACCCGCGCAGACTGCAGACTGGCCTGTAAATCTTTGCCACCGTCGAATGGCAGTATCGACATATCGCGGATCGAGTTCGATCCCGCAGCAAATTCGTCGAGTCCGTTCTGCCGCAATAATGGTCGTCCCGCTACCGAGGAATGGGTCGAGAATAATGTCTCCACGAGACGTGCAGTCCATAATGGCATCAGACACGAGCGCGACGGGCTTCACTGTAGGATGTAGGGCAAGAAGGTTGCCTTCGGAATTCGATCGAGAGAACGAATTCGCGCCTGCATAACTCCAGACGTTCGTGCGGTTCCTTCCAAACTGGCCCAGTTGAACGTTATTTTGATGCTTTCCATTTCCGTTTTTGAACACGAAGATCAATTCGTGTCCGCTCCTGTAAAAGCTACCCATACCTGCGTTGTCTTTGGTCCAGACACATAAATTCAATAGACATGGGTACGCCTCTTTGCCCGCGGCAAGAATCTCGCTGATGTGGCGCCAGTCCATGAAGTAGAAGTTGATAGCGCCACTGATACTGTTTGCCACAGCCGCTTTCATCGCTTTGCTTAGGAAATCGGTAAACTCCGCGGATGACATCTCTCCCGAAGCCATCGCAAAGTCTCGATGGCGGACCTTGCCCAGGCCACTCGCATGACCATCAATTTGGACATTATAGGGAGGATCAGCGATGACCGCCCGAGCCAGTTTTCCTTCCATGAGCTGGTAGCTTTCTATTCGGAGGCTATCCGCGCAAGCTATTCGGTGCCGACCGAGTTGCCATACGTCTCCAGGGTGAGTGACGGTTGGCCCTTGGGGCTCGGGAATATCGTCCGCTGGATCGGAATCGTTCGCGCTCGCTGACGATAGGCCGTCGATCAGAAGATCGATTTCTGATGTCTCGAATCCGATTACATCCAGACTGAAGTCGAGTTCTGCCTCGGCAAGAATCTGCAACTGTTCCCCTAGCAGTCGGTCGTCCCACCTGGCGTTCTCGCACAGCCTATTATCTGCAAGCAGGAACGCTCGTTGTTGATGTTCGTTCAAATGCTCAAGGTGAATTATCGGGACGTGATTCAACTCAAGCGAGCGTGCAGCCAGCACACGCCCATGGCCAGCGATTACGTTGAGATTCTTGTCCACTAAAATCGGCACATTGAACCCAAAAGCTTCAATGCTTTGCGCAATTTGACGGATTTGTTTGTTGCTATGAACGCGGGGGTTCTTAGGGTTCAGCTTAAGTGAAGTAAGCAGTCCCTGACTGATCGAAAGAGTTGAAGCATTGGCTGCCACAAACACGCCCCATAACTGAAATGACATGCCCCCCTTGAGTGCCAAGTTCAGGGGGGCGAGGCAATGCTGGTGACACGTAGATTGTGAAATTAATTGTGCCACGAGATTTGGAGTTGAGGATCACTCCGTGCGCATTTTCCTGTGAAAATCAAGTTCCTATTCTTTTTCTAGCTGCCCCCGAACGGGTCCCGCGCTCACATAATGGGCCGTTTTGCTCAACAGAGGATCTAGCCCTTCGGATTCCGTAGCTCGATAGGAAAACATAATTTGTTGGCTCGGATCGGAGCTTTGAATAAACTGGACGGCGTCGCGCATCGCCGCGACGGCTCTGGCAGGTGGAGCGTGCCGACAAGATGGAGAGCCTTTGCTTAGACAACGCAGTGAATGGTTACTCTTTGAGGATTGTTCCAATTGCAATTGCCTCTTTAGGCAAGGGCGTCATCGACATGAAGACCTCCTTCCAAAATCGGCAAGGTCACTAGCATCAACCTCGTCGACGACACTACCGAGATGATGGTCATCAGCCAATTCGGCAAGATCATCCGCATCGACACCAAGCGCGTCCGCGCCGCCGGCCGCAGCACCTCCGGCGTCAAGCTCCTCGACCTCGACACCGACGACAAGGTAGCCAGCCCGACGGTCATCCCCCCGAAGACCCCAAAGTCAACGGCCACGACGGCACCCTCCTGCAATAGCTATCTTCGCCACCGCGACTGATTTCAAGAGGAACAAGACGGCAAAAAGCACCTTTCAAAGCTGGTCGGTTTGGAATAGCATTTCCGGTGGCAATCTCGCTTGCGGGAATCCTAGTTAAGGTGGTTCAGCGTCGACAGGAGACATCAGCCAAAGCAACTGCTCAACCGGGGCGCTCACGGCCGTTCGGCTGGATAACTGCTTTGAGGTGGGGGAAGATCTGTCCACTAGACGGATTCAAATATAAAGATGCACGGGCGATCGCGTTAGCCTCTTCTTGAGGAGCCATTACCCGTCCGAACTGGAGTGTCACGATTATGAACTTAGATTTCCTGTAGCAATGCCGGTAAAATAGAGCCATAAGTTACTGTTTCTAAAGGTTTGGCGGTGGCGAGAGTCGGAATCGAACCGCCGCTTCTAAACAGTCTGGTCGCTTCCGCCGACAAGCTGTCAATACCACGTTAGCCAAATTTCTAAGGGTTGAGTCGCTCGACTCTCTGAGATGTGAGGTGGAGGAACAAATTTCTCCGGTCGATTTGTTAAAGCCCGAATTCTCCGATATTTGGAGAATTCAGGCCCAATGCCGAAGCCCAGAAGCTCCTGATGCTTCTCTACCACACATTCTTGGCTCGAATTTGCACGTATGCGCGCGTATTCTGCACTTTATCTCACTATGGCCGGCACTGAGTCCACATCTTAAAACTGAATGGCGGAGGGAGAGGGATTCGAACCCCCGTAGCCCGTTAGGGCTAAGCGGTTTTCAAGACCGCCTGTTTCAACCACTCACACATCCCTCCACGCCGGGTTGCGCAGTAACTTCAGGGTAGCAGCAGAAGGACCTCCGGCGAAGTCGTCCCGTGTGCGTTATGACGTCCAAGGCAGGTTCTCGAGCAGCTTTCCGCTCCGATTCACACCTCCAGAAGCAAGAACTAGAACCTAAAACTGAGAACTGACAACTGAGAACTGACAACTTAACGCGTCTCCCCCACCACCACGGACCCCGGCTCCACCTTCATCAAATACCCCGGCGCCGGCTGCAGCAGCGACCGCATCGAGTTCAGCGCCACTCCCCCAAGATCCGTCAACACCACCGGCCTGTCCGACAAATTACAGGCCGCCACCACCGTCGTCGAGGTGCGCGAGTTGGCCGGCGCGTGCCGCACCCACACGAGTGCGCCCACGTCATCGCGATTCAACACCGTCTGCGCTCCACTCCGCACGGTCGCATTGTCGTGATGCAGGCGGATCAGTTGCTTATACAAATTCAGTAGCGACAGCGGCTCATACGTCTCCGTCACCACACTTGCGGACGCACCGTTCGGAGCCACCATCGCGGCATCAACCTCCCCCGCTGTAAATCCCGGCATGACTGCGATTTTCTCCGGAGTCGGCAGATCCGCCTCCTCGACGACCGGCATCACAGGTGCCGGAAAAAGGTTCTTTGGCAGCGGTCGTATATATGGCTGGAAGGACTTATATCCGGCACCGGCCGCCGCAGCTTGCGCGTCCGTCGGCGACGCAGGCTTTCGCGTCACATTCGTAGGCGTCCACTGCATCAGCGGCCGGTTTATCCCCGCCATCTCCAACCCCAGCTCCTGCCCATAGTCCAGCAGCACTGCCGACCGCGACGCCAGCAGCATCACCGCCAGCGCCCGTTCCATCGCCTGCCGCCGCGCAGGGTCCGCAATAGCCGGCGCCCGCACTGCCACCAGCATCGGATTGTTCGCCATCTGCGACCGCGACATGGTCTCGTGCCGTTGCGAATGCCGTCCCCGCGCAGGGTTCGCCGCCGCAGCAGATTCGGAAGCCGATGCTGCCGCCGCAGGCTCCGCGTTCTCTGAAGTATTGCCAAGAGCGGCCATCCACTCTTGACGCAGCACCCCCACCGTCGGCACAGCTCCGCCCGTCCCCGCAGCCCCCAGCGGCGCACTCGCCGTCAGTTGCGCATACTTCGCCAGCCCATTCTGCAGCATCGCGTCCTGCGGTTGCGCCGCACCGTCGGCCACCAACACTCGCTCTCCGGGAAAGCTGTTGGTCAGCGCGCGCAGTTGTTGCAGCAACAGCGCAATGTGCGTTCCGCCATCGATCTTTTCCAGCACCGGCGTTGGAACAAAAATTCCCGCGGCTCCCTGGTTCAGCCACGCCCGCGCCATCTGCACATACTGCGCGTCCGCCTGCTGCGACGTTGGAGCTCCCAGGTCCACCAGCACCCGCACATGCCGCCCCACGGCCTCGCGCACCAGCGCATCGAACGCCATGCTCACCTCGGCCGTCGGCAGCAGCGTCGCCTTGCCGCCTGCAGGCGCTGTCTCTACGATCACCGCATCCACGCCCAGCGCTTGCAGGTAGTCCAGTCGCTCAGCAATCCCCGCCAGGTCGCCCTTGCCACTACCCGTCGAGTCCTGAAATTTCGTTGGATCGATCCGGTAGAACACCGCCCGCTTCCACCACAGCTCAACCGACACACCCGACCCCGCCCAGTTCTTCTGCGCCAGCACCTGCGCGCGAGAGACCGCAGGCAGGCACCCAATGCCCACGCCGAGGCAAATCAAAGCAGCCCTAAGAATGTGTCGTGCTGGTGATGGGGTTGAGATCCGCATAGATAAAACTGTCGCGCTCGACCACCTCGCCGGGCGACACGTCAATGCTACCGGAGAACATCGGCCCGCCGCTCACGAACGTATGAAACTCGCCACGCTCCCCACAAGGGTCAACCGTCTCCGGCAGCTCAGCCAATAGTTCGGCGTCGAACACCCGACCCGCAAACTTCCTGTCCATCTTGCGCGGATCAACGCACACCAGGTGCGCCCGTATTCCCGCGGCAATCATCGAGTGCGCCAGCTCGTCAGTCGGAATCAACCAGCAGGGAAAGATTGGCTCCAGCCCTGTAGCCGCCATCTTCTCCACCCGGTACGTTCGTATGTCCTCGAGAAACAAATCACCGAACGCAATCCCATGCAGCCCCTCGGCCACCGCCCGCTGGCACACCTCGGCCATGAGGCCCTCGTAGATCTCGTTGGAGCACGGCCACGGTAGCGGCACCTTCCACAGAGGCAGCCCCGCCGCCTTCCCCTGCAGGTCCAGTAGCTCTTCCCGAAACCCATGCATGGCCACACGACCGAAGTGCTGGTTGACGGTCGTCAGCAGACCCACCACCTCATACTCGGGATGATCCCGCAGCAGGTGCAGCGCCCAGGCGCTGTCCTTGCCTCCCGACCAGCTCAGCAGAATGCGCTTCTTCTCCACACCCCATCCTAGCCGCACCTGCGCGTCCCGAAACCGGGCTAAAGCAGTCGCTGCGTAACCCGAAACAGGGCTAAGTCCTACGCGAAATTCACGGTTTGCCGAGGTATGCGCGGTACCGGGTCTCCACCACACCCGTATTCCGAGCCAGCTGCAGCTTCGCTACGTTGTACTGATACAAGGAGTTAACCAGCTGCGCCTGTGCGCTAGCCACCGACCCCTGCGCATCCACCAACGGCAGGTTGTCATCCACCCCCGCCGCAAAACGATCCCGCTCATCCGCCAATTCCTGCTGCGCCAGCTCCACATTGCTCTGCGCAACCCGGACTAACTCCTTTGCTGCGTTCACATCCAGCATCGACGTACGGATCTGCGCGTCAATCGTAACCCGCAAATCCGCCTCCCGCTGATGCAAAGCAGTCAACTGCGCATCCACCACGTCCTGCTCCCCCCGCTGCGCCGCCTCTCGGAAGATAGGCACGCTCAAGGACCCCTCTGCCGTGAAGATTCCGTGATACGAATCGGAAGTTGTCAGTCCAATGACTCCATAGAATCCGTTGAATGCAAGTGTAGGCAAACGTTGATACTTAACCGCCTTCAGTTCGCGCTGCGTAAGGGCGATTTGCTCCAGCACGCTGAGGTAATCCTTGCGGTGTTTGTAAGCGGTAATCTTCGCCGCATCCAGATCCATTGCAGCGAGTTCCGCAAACGGCGCAGCGTCGGTGAGTTCCAGCTTTTGCCCCGCCGGCAATCCAAGAATCCGCGTCAACTGAATCGTATCTTTCTCAAGCTGCGACTGGGCTGCCACGACATCCTGCTCGCGCTGCTGATATTCCACCTGTCCGCGCAGCGCGTCGAGGTTTGTGCCGACGCCCGCCTGGTGTTTCTGTGTGGCCTGATCGAACAGCGTGTTGGCGGAGCGTTGCTGCGCCTCAGTATTCGCCACATTTGCCTGATCAGCGAGCACTTGGAGATAGCTCGTCCCGATGGTTAGAACGAGATCACCGTCATCCGTAAGCCTTTGCAGATCAACAACTCGCGTTTCATTAGTCGTTCCACGATATAGCTCATAATCGGGCAAATTGAAGAGGACCTGGCTGGCGTTGACCGAAGCCTGGGTCGTCTGAACTTTCACGATCTCATTGAAGACATACCCCGGCGGCAGAAGCCCCGGAGGCAAGCTGGCGAATAACGAAGGCTTGAAGCCCAGGGCAGCGAGATTGAGCTGCTGAGCACTGCTCTCGGCGTTGACGCTCAGATTTGGAATGAGCGCATTTAACACCCCGAGCGTGTCGCCTTTGACGGCCCGCATATTGGCGCGATCGTACTTGAGCCGTACATTGCGAGCCAGGCCAATGGACATGGCGTCGTCAAGCGAGAGGGGCAGGGCAGCATCGTTGGCGCGATCGACCGCCAGACCACCTGGCCCGGTGAAGCTGCCCTGCGCCTTGAAGACAAATCCCGAACCGGTCGGCCTGCTAAGTGCTTCGTTTTGAGCGGCAACGATGGCGCCGGGATCGGTGGGGAGGGCTTCCTGTGTCTGCGCGCAGGCAGATAACGTAGTCAGTGCGCCAGCCGCGGCAAGCACGATGCATGCTGCACGGTCGAGAGACTTTAGGTTGGAAAAGATGGTTGTCACTGCATTCTTAGATTGCCATGTACGGGGTGGAGATGCGAAATCCTTGCTGCAGAATCTAGTGCTGAGCGTTTAGCGTCCGTGCCGCCTCGTCCAGCGTATCGTCAACCGATGGTTTCCAGTCTGTTTTCACCTCATCCTCTTGCTGGCCAATGC
Source organism: Granulicella sp. L46 (assembly GCF_009765785.1). Lineage (GTDB taxonomy): Bacteria > Acidobacteriota > Terriglobia > Terriglobales > Acidobacteriaceae > Granulicella. Next base: position 875,209 of record NZ_LMUT01000012.1, on the reverse strand, counting down.
TGTGGAACAAGAGGGCATGGCCTCCGATGTGCACATGAGTTTCGGTGATTTGCCAGTGATCCGCTCCCACCAACCGGCGTTCGACGTCGAAGGTCCCTCCCTTGAACATTTTCGCGAGCAGGCCAAAGCCCAGGAGCACGTTGTAACTTAGTTGGCCGCGCAGAGTCCGAATTCGATTTCCATTGCGCGCGATGACCATCTCTCCCACCATGGCTCCCATGACCCGAGACTGCATGTCCGGTGGAGAAAAGGAAGGATTTGGCCGAAAACTCAGCGTAATGAGTTCGGGAGTTTCGCTTACGGTCGACCAGAGGAACGCGTCGGGAAGCATCTTCAGCAACTCGGTAGCCTGTGCGCCGTCGTGCGCGCTGTTCTTGCGCGCCTTCGCCTGTGCGGCAGGGTCATGAACATAGTCTTCGATTCGCTGGTTTTCAGCAGCGGCTGCGCCGGGAGAGAGCGGCTGACCGTTGAGCGCAATCAAGCGGCGCAGCGTGCCCTGACGAGTCTCGATGGTGAGATAGGTCCCGTCCGCATCCGGTGTCTTGTCGTGGTCGTGATAGGCCCAGATGGTTTTGTCCGTGTCATTTGCCTCCATCTCCGCACGGACGGCAGCGCGCAATGCCTGAAGGGCCTCGGGCTGGGAGCCCTGCGCGAGAAGACGATAAGGATGAATGTTCAGCAGCAGAAAAGAGAGAAGAATTACGGAATATCGTGATGCGTTACGCATAAGGGCTTTGGATGCATTGGAGTGGGGCATGTTTGCGTTCAATTTGTTGTTCGGGTCCCCGGATCTTCGATCAGTGTATTGCTTTCCGAAATGGATGCCGCGAAACGGTGGATTGGCAATCATTCCGGAATGATTTTGACGAAGATGCCGTCGGGCAGAACAGCGCCCCCGAGCAGGTGAATGCTTCCGTCGCGGGTAAAGCCGCGCAGCATGGATTGGCTGGAAACATCTGGAACGGCGCCTTTGGGAGTTTCATTTCGGCTGCTGCCGGATGGGATCGTGGTGGCGGAATTGATCCTGGGAGGCGGGGTTTGAACACTCTCGGCGACGGGTTTTTGGCGCTTGGTACCGCGGTCCATGGCGTCGTTCGCAAGCTGATCGGCTGCCTTGTTTTTGTGGCGCAGGGCATGGCTGATTTCGAAGCGATCAAGTTGTGCGATGCGCCGCCGCGCCTCTTCCCAAAGAGGGCGCAAATCGGGCGAATTCACCTTGTATTTGCCCTGGATCTGCTTCACCATGAGCTCGGAATCTGAGATCACGCGCAGGCGGCTGTGGCCATGGTCGAGCGCCCATTGCAGGCAGCCGAGTAGGCCGGAATATTCGGCGTAGTTGTTGGTGCGATTGCCGAGAAACTCGGATAACTCCGCCAGTATGGCGCCGGCTTCATCTTGAAGCAGAGCGCCATAGCCGGCTGGCCCGGGATTGCCACGGGCTCCGCCATCACAGTGAGCAATGACCCAACCAGTCGGGCTGCCAGGAGTTGTTTCGTCGGGAAATAGACTTGCGGGGGAACGGACCATCGAGACAAGTTTACTGCCAGCGGAGAAACTTTCCGGCGGAGGTGCTTACGTTTACAGCAGGCGTTTCGTCTATCGAGGTGTAGTTACCCTGACTCCGGAGTCAGAAACAACATGAGCAGCAGCGACGCGATTGTTCTCGCCGGCGAAAGCCGTCGGCGACCCAGCCCATTTAGTCTCGGCTTGACGGAGACAGCGGCTATCGGCGCGGTAAAATCGACCGTGATGATACCGAATGTCGCCGCCCAACCCGGAACACGCACAAAGCTCACTGCCGAGCAGATGGATGCACGGCAGCAACAACGCGCTGAAGATGACGAGCTGATTCGCGCAGCGCAAAAGGGTGATCGGCAAGCCTTCGACGCCCTTGTACGACGGTATGACCGCAGTGTGCTTCGGCTAGCCCTGCACATGCTGAGCAATGAGCAGGACGCGCAGGATGTGCATCAGGAGGCGTTTCTTAAGGCTTATCGCCACCTGGCAAATTTTCGATTCGAATGCTCGTTCTACACCTGGCTCTATCGAATCGTAACGAATCTTTGCCTGGATCAGCTGCGCAGGCGAAAGAGCAGACGAGAGGATCCGTCAACGGCATTGGATGGAACCGGGGATGAGATTGATCTGCTGGCAAATTTGACCGACGGGCGCGCTAGTGCAAACCCCGCCCGCGAGTTGGAGCGCAAGACGATGAATAGCGCTATCCAGGGAGCCCTGGATGAGCTGACGCCGCGAGAGCGCACGGTGTTTGAGCTCAAGCATTATCAAGGGCTGAAGTTGAGGACGATTGGCGAGATGCTTTCCACAACCGAAGAGACCGCCAAGAACACGCTGTTTCGCGCCACGAGAAAGTTGCGAGCGAGACTCGCAGACGCACGATAAGGATAGAAGGATTTTCGGGCCGTTAGTGGGCAAGCAAGCTATAGACCCGCACCAGGCATGGACAATCGCAGGACTTCGAGGCCGTAGAGGTACGCAATATGAAGTGTGAGAACGCACAACAGAACATCATCCTGGCACAGTACGGCGAACTGCCCGATGAACTCCAATTTCCGTTGGAGCAGCATCTGGGTATCTGCGAAGATTGCCGCCGCGAATGGAATGCACTACTGGCGCTGAATGAAGAGCTGGCTTCGACGCCGATGCTGGAGCCGTCGCCGAATTTGCTGGCTGCGTCGCGCATGCGGTTGGATGAGGCACTGGATAGTCTGCCGCCTCGATCGATCTCGCAACGTTTTTTCGGGAATGCCTTTCGCTGGTTGGGATTTCTGCAGGGGGCACCCGCATTGGCAACATTGCTGCTGGGAGTAGGGTTTCTGGGCGGGAATTTCATTGCAAGATATCAAGCAGCGCATGCTCCCCAATTGCCCCGGCCGGTAATTTTATCGAATAGCGCGAATGGTGCGATTGCGAGCGTTTCGGGTATTGTGCAGACGCCGAACTCTGAGTTGGTGCAGGTGAAGTACAACCGGCTTGTGCCGGAGACGGTGCAGGGGTCGCTCGATGACCCGCAGATCCGTCAATTGTTGATGTTAGGGACCAAGCTGGCGACGAATAATGCTGTCCATGCTGATTCGGTGGCGCTGTTGGCGAGCGAATGCCGCGCGGGTCACAGCTGCGATGTTGGTGATGATGGCACCAATCAGATTCGGTCAACCCTGGTATCCTCGCTGCGGACCGACAAGAATGCATCCGTGCGGTTGAAGGCGCTGAACGGGCTCGAGCCGTATGTCGCGCAGGATGAACATGTTAGGGATGCTGTGCTCGACGCGTTGTTGTATGACCAGAGTGCGGAGGTGCGGACGCAGGCGATCTCGATGCTGACGCCTGTGCAGGCGGATTCGAGTGTGCGGCAGGTGCTGCGGACCGTTTCTTCTCAGGATGTTAACCCGGCAATCCGCAATGCGTCTTTCCAGGTATTGCAGGGATCGGCTGATATCCAGTAGATGCGGAACCTTCGAGTGGCCATGAGGCAAAGTATTGAATCCGGTGGGCTTGCGCGGCTTCAGGAGATTTGCTTGTGGCGGTTTTGTGGGGCTGGCGTGTTGGTTCTGCTGGCGGTGGCGTGCCAAGTTATTCATTCTGAGGAATTAAGGATTTATCCGACGAAACAGAGCGGGAGCGTGTCGGGAGCGGGCGCTCGGGGAGGCGCTGCCAAGGGGTCTCCGTCGCATGCGCCCGGCTATTTAGGGATTCTGTTCCAAAATCTTACCGATGAACAAGTTACGTCGATGCATGTCAAAGGCGGCGATGGGGTGGAAGTGGTCATGGTGGATCATGACGGGCCTGCGGGGAAGGCGGGGTTGCAGCCGCATGATGTGATACTTCGTTTAAATGGGCAGAATGTTACGGGGGCGGATTGTTTGCGGAAGATGATTCATGATGATGGGGTGGGGGCGGCGGTGTCGTTGACGGTGCTTCGGGGAGGGCGGCAAATTACTGTAAACGCGCAGCTTGCGTACCGCGGTGAGGTGGAGAAGGAGGCCGTGGCGCGGATGGTGGAGGCAGATCCGCCGGCGAACGATAGTACGCCCGTGGCGAACGATTTTGGGGAGGGGGATCCGGCTGCACCGGCGCCTCCGGGAACGGCTTCGCGTAGTCGGAGTTTTCTCGCACAAGTGCTTCATACTACACCGTTTACAGGGCTTGTGCTGGAGGCTATGGAACCGCAGTTGGCGGGGTTCTTTGGGGCTCCGGTGGGGGTGGGATTGTTGGTGGAGACGGTGGCGCCGAATAGCCCGGCGGCGGCGGCCGGTTTGCGGGCTGGGGATGTGATCCTAAAGGCTGATTCTGTTGAGGTTAAGTCGAATGGGGCTTGGGTACGGGAGCTTCATGAGACGCGGGGGCGGGGGATTGGGCTGGTAGTGCTTCGGGACAAACAGGAGGTGCATATCTTGTTGATTCCAGACCTGAAGAAGCATTCGAGGTTGATTTGGCCGATATTTGCCGTGGCGCTGCCGGTGTTTGCATAGCGAATACGTGTATGACATAGCCCGGTTTCGGGTTACGCAGCGACGTGTTTAGCCTTGTTTCGGGACACAAAATCGCGTGTTTGGGTGGGGTTGCTGGAGGGGGTGCGTCAAATGACGCAGGGCTGGCGGTAAACGAACGATGTTGGGTTCTCAGTTCTCAGTTCTCAGTTCTCAGTTTTCAGTTCTCAGTTATCAGAAAGTCCCAGGGGCTAAAGCCCAGCGAGATGGTCTGCTCTGTTGTCCGGGCTGAAGCCCGGACCTATCTCAGGTGCAACGGCAAAGGCAGGTGCCAATGCAGGGGTCTCTCCGCTACGCGCTGCGCGCTCCGGTCGAGATGACGGTTACCGGGGGCGCGACGCGGTCGAGATGACGGTTACCGGGGCGCGACGTGGTCGAGATGACGGTTACCGGGGCGCGACGCGGTTGAGATGACGAACGGTTGGGGCAGGCGGCCGAGAGGACGAGGATGGCGCGGCGCGGTTGGGCGGGCGGGGGTTGGGTGGGCTATTTTTTTACGGTGGCTGGCTTGCCTTCCTGGACGTAGTTTTTGTTCCAGGAGGGGATCTCGGCTACGTAGGTGCCGGGCTTCTCGATGACGCACTGGCAGCCGAGGCGGGAGTTGAGCTGGAGGCCGGGGGCCATGTCGAGGCGATCGAGCTCGAGGTCTTCGGCTTCGGAGACGCCTTCGGCGCCCTTCTTGAGGAACATGTGGCAGGTGGTGCAGGCGGCGACGCCACCGCAGGCGTGGTCCATAAAGATGCCATAGTTTTCGGCGATGTCGAGGAAGCTCATGGGCTGGCCGTGGCCGTCGTAGGGCATGGAGCCGTAGGGGAATTCGACGGTCTTATTTTCAGGTTCGAAGGAGACGCGGACCATATTTTCAGCGGGGGGCTTGGAGAGGTCGATTTCGGGGAGAGGAGTGCTTTCGTGATCAGACATGACTTCTCTAGTTTAGAGCGTGCGCGGTTGTTGTGCAGTGGGTGCCGGAAGAATCGGGTTTGGTTGGGAGGTTGATTACTGGCCGCGCTTCGCGACTGCTTCTCGAGTAGACCGAACAATCCAGGTCCAAGCCAGTACAACTGCGGAGGTCGACACGATGAATTCTGCCCAAATAAATGAGATGTAATCGCTCAGGGCGCCAATCGCTGGTACTCCGGGCTGGACGTTACGCAGCGCAGGAAGTCCGAAGATGAGTGCGATGCAGAGTGAGAGTGGAATTAAGTTGATCGCGCCCGGAGATGCCGTCACTCGTAGCACCATCACCATAATGCTGATCGCCAAGAGGAACATCACGGTCATCACGACGATTGAGACGCTGATTACATTGTTTGCTCTTCGGATAGAAATTGTGGCGTGCATGAGTTTGTAAGGGTCTTGCTGAGTAACATTCCCGCCGAATTTAATTCCTGGGAGGGAGGCGACGAAATTCTCCTTGATTGGTATTGTTTCGTTTTGGTTCAGGTCGCTCGTACCGATGACGAGGGTGCTTGCAAGCGCATCTGACTCGTCATCCTCGGCGGTCATTTCCGGCAGGGAATTGGCTTTTTGAGTCTGCGCGGTAACCACAAGTTCAACGTCTGACAGGTATCGATCAAACGGATACCGGTTCTGATTTCCAGAGAGAAGGGTAGTGACGTCGACTGGAAAGATTCGCTGCCCTTTTGGAAAGACGACCGTCTGTTTTCCTGACACCGAATTAACCAGGAGCTTTAGGTCAACCGCAGGTGTCACTCTGTCGGTTGCAAATCGGCCCATCGGAATCAACCGGATGCGCTCATGAAGCAGGCCCTGCGCGGGTTCGATCGATGTTACCCGGACGTTGGCAATGACATAGTCGCCGCTGGAACTATAAGCGTTGGCGATTGCGAGCGAGCGACGATTCTCTTCGGTCATACCCAGCCAAAGAACAGTTGCGTAGACAAGGATGGCTGCGAGAACGACACATACCCGCACCACTCTGCTCCTCAAGCCCATATCGAAGCCTCATGTATTGGATTTGCGGCGGTCGCAAAGGCTGAGCAGCAAGAATGGGTACGAATGCAAGCTTCGACTGCCCGCCAATCCAGAATGCGAAATGATACCGCTTCCGGATGTCCGAGCTGGCTTAGCTATTCTACTTTTAACATTCGCGATTTTAGAACTTGTAACCAAAACCAATCGACACGATGGGATAGAACCTTAACGCTGAGAGGTCGCTCTGGTACTTGTTCCTTTGGGCAGCGAGATCTTCCTGAAAGATAGGGTTGCTGCCAACGGCCTGGCAGTCGGTGCCAAACTCATTGCAGGTGGAACCGGTGAAGCCGAGGTGAACGTTCGGATAACCGACGTAGGCGAAGCCTAATTCAACGGGAACGCTAAAGTGTTTGTTGGCTTTTCTGGGCACAATGTTTCCCCAGCCGAAGCTAAATTCAGGAGCGGCGTTGCTGCCCAGATGCAGGGTGGCGGAGGCGTGAGCTGGATCCGTTGCGCTGCTGTAATAGGTGGTGCCGTTGAGGGTAAAGCTTTCATTGGGATTGATGGTGGCGCTGCCGGTGAGCTGATTACCGTTGTAGGCAATGACTCCCGCGCTGAGGCGGAAGGTACCGCCGAACGGGAACCAGTCGAGGCTGGCCCCTCCCGAGGCGAGCTGGATATCCCCGCCGTACGTGATGTAGTTCTCGGTGATGCTGGTGTTGTACCGGAAGAAGTATCCGGTGCCGCGGAGATTGAACTTACGCGCGAGGGGCGTGGCGACATCAAATCCGATACCACCCGCGCCGATCTTTACGTCGACACCGACTGCAGAAAAAGCCTTCGTCGCGGTTTCGCGAGCAGGGGCGGCGGCGCCAGGGGCATCGGCCATTGGCTTGGTCGTGGAGGAGGGGTCCGGCGTTGCTTCGGAGGAAGAAGACGAGTCCGTAACACGGGCGGGGCTGACGAGCTCTGCGAGGTCCGTTGTAGCGGAGGTCTGAGCGAGAAGCGGAGTGGTTAGAAGCGCAGAGAGAACGAGGAGCGAGGAAAGATACAGCCTATTGAAGTTCACTTATATCCAATCAATGCATATTTTTGGAAATGGCCCATGTGGAGCAGAATCGATGCTGCGAATAAAGCGAGTAACGGCTGCTGGCAGAACTACGCGCTAACCTGGGTATCCAGGCCGGAGCTGTTTACTTTGCCCACGGCAAGTTTTGGGCGGCGATGCCCGACGAAGCGTGGGTTTTTCTGAATTTGTTTGCTGACCTAGTGTACTCCCGGATGGCCAGCTATGGTGCTGGAAGCAGCACTCCCACTGAATGAAATTCTCCCAGAGGTTGGGTCTCGCGACTGGGAGCGCTCGAAAGGTATAGTGCTCGCAGGAGGATGGTTTTGAACGAGGGCTTCCTTTACGGGACGAATGAGGTCGTCATTCAATGCGTCCTTTTGGCGTTGATGCTGATCGCTGTCGAGATTGGTTTTCGTCTGGGACGCAAGGCCGAAGCGAACACGCGCCCTGAGACCAAGGCGCAGATCGCTATCGTGGAAGGAGCGCTGCTTGGCGTGCTCGCGCTGCTGTTGGGATTCACGATGTCGATGGCAGCGTCCCGGTTCGAGACCCGCAAGCAACTTGTGCTGGATGAGGCAAACGCCATTCGGACAGCTTTTCTGCGTGCGCAACTTCTGCCCGCTCCGGAAGGGTCCGAGATCACGGGCCTTCTGCGTCGATACATTGAGGTTCGAGCGCGGTATGGGACGTCGGGCGACGACTTTGGTTCGCTCAGTGATTTGCACGCGCAGACGGAACACTTGCAGATGGAAGTCTGGACGCGGGCCACTGCGTATGCGCAGAAGGATCCAAACGAGGTGACGGTCGGCTTCATGCTGCAATCGTTGAATGAGGCCTTCGATTTGGAGACTGCACGCTGGACTGCGATTCACAATCAAGTGCCACCGAATGTGATCTACGTAAATGGCCTTGTGGCGCTGCTGGCAACCATGCTGGTTGGATATGCCTTCGGTCTGGACGGGCGACGAAACTTATTCTCCACTTGTGTTTTGGTTTTGGCCATCAGCATGGTTCTTGCTGTCATCGTCGATCTGGATCGGCCACGCTCCGGATTTATTCGGGCGAACCAACAGCCCATGATGGATCTTCTGCATCAACCGTGAGAGTTGTCAGGCTCTTCGTTGGGTGGGGGCGGGGCGTCTTGGCCAGCGGATGTCGAAGCGGGTTCCCTGGCCCCACGCGGATTCGATTTTGACGTCGCCACCGTGGCGGGCGAGGATCTGGCGGACCGTCCAGAGGCCCATGCCGTTGCCTTGAGCGCCTTTGGTGGTGATGCCGAACTCGAAGATTTTGGGTAGGACTTCGGGGGCGATGCCGGTGCCTTCGTCGGTGACGATGACCTGGACGATGTCGGCGCCTCCGTGCAGGGCGACCGTGACCTTCGCGCCGGGTTTGGTGATCGATTCGCAGGCGTTGCGGATGACGTTGAGGAGGACCTGGCGAGTTTCTCCTGCGAAGCCTTCGACGATGCAATTGCCGTTGACTTCGACGTGGAAGTCGATGTGCTTCTCGAGGATGATGGGGTTGATGAGGAAGCGGACGGAGTCGAGAGCTTCGCAGATGTCTACTAGCTCGAGCTTGTCGGTTTGGCGGATGAAGGAGAGGCTGGACTGCGCGATGTCGAGGACGCGGCTGGCTTCTTCGGCGGTGGTGCGGGCGAAGTGAGCTACTTCTTTGGGGATGCCGTCGGTGGAGAGGATGAGGTGCTGGAGGTTCTGGATGGCCTCGAGGGGGCCGCGGATTTCGTGGCTGACGGTGGCGGACATGCGGCTCCAGTCCTCGATTTTCTGGGCGGCGATGAGGCTGTCCTGCATTTGGAGGCGCTGGGTTTCGGTGTTGCTGAGGCGGTCGGCGTAGTCGTTAATGCTGAAGGCGATGGTGGCGGCTCGGCGGATGAGCATGATGGCGACGTAGGCGGAGAGGGTCGCGGTGATGATGTTGACCGAGGCGTCGACCCAGAAGATGGGGATCCAGGTGGTGATGACTTCGAGGAGGTGGGTGGAGCCGCAGGCGATGATGAAGAGCGCGAAACCGATGACGAACCAGGCCCAGTCGCGTGCGATGACGCGGCCGGTGCGGCGGGCGAGATAGACGAGGGTGCCACTGATGCTCAGGTAGCTGAGGAAGGTGATCATGTTGGTGATCACCATGGTCCAGATGAGCCTGGGGGCTGAAGCCCAACAGACTGCGTGAGGCATGAGGGGTACAGCGTCCATTGCCGAGAACCTTCGAATCAGTTTGGGAAAAACCTTTTTCCTGGGCCCGAGGAAGCTTGTCTAACTGTAATTTCGCTGGTCTATGAGAGTTATATCGCTTAAGGGATGTTGGACGCGGGAGAGGTATCTTCTGTTGCTCAAGATTGTTTGCCATGGATGGGGCTTTATGTCCCACTGCGACTTTTCAGTAGTGGCGTTGCGTTGCGGTCGGACAGCGTGATCCTGGAGGAGTATCAGCGGTGTTAGGGGTTTCCTTTGATCTCATGGACATCCGTGCGGACCGATGAGGATGGGCCGGAAGATGGGAGGGCCTATGTCGGGTGGCGGACACTGCGCGGCGTATAAAAGTGGTAGTTTAGCGGCACCCCCAATCTTCCTGGTGCTTTGAGTGAAGGCGTTGGGGAACGCCCCTGCGATGCAGGTTCGATAGGACGAACGCAATGATTGAAGAACGATTTGCGGAGGTTCCGGCGAACGACGGTGTGCTCCGGCCGAGCGCACTGCGGGTGCATGCAGAGGGGGAGATGGCGGAATGCATTCGGGAGTTCGCGTGGGAGCGGACGTCGGTGGGGCCGATGGCGAGATGGCCGGAGAGTTTTCTTTGCGCGGTCAACCTGATGTTGGAGAGCCAGTTTCCGACGGTGTTGTTGTGGGGGCCGGAGCTGGTCGTGATGTACAACGACGCGTATCAGCCGCTGATGGCGGAGAAGCATCCGGCGGGGCTGGGGCGAGCGGCAGCAGATTGCTGGAGGGAAGCGTGGCATTTGATTGGGCCTCGGTTTGCGGCGGTCATGCGGCGCGGAGAGAGATTTTATTTCGAGAACAACCTGGTGCCGGTGACGAGGCAAGGGGTTCTGAAGGATGTGTACTGGACGTATAGCTACAGCCCTGTTCGTGATACAGCGGGCAGGGTGAGCGGCGTGCTGGTGGTGTGTCATGACGTGACGGAGAAGCTGGCGGCGGAACGCGAGCGCGATGCGCTTGCGGCGAATCTTAAGAACGTGCTGGAGAGTACGACGGACGGACTGGCGACGCTGGATAAAGACTGGCGCTATTCGTACATGAATGAGCAAGGGGCGCGGATGGTGGGGCTGCGGCCGGCAGACCTGATTGGGAATTCGCTGTGGGAGCTATTTCCGGAGGCGGAGGAGAATGAGTTTGGGCGGGAGTATCGGCTGGCAGTTGAGACGGGGAAGCCGCGACACTTCGATTCGTATTATCCGGAGCCGCTGAATGTGTGGCTGGAGTGTCATTGCTATCCGACGGAGCACGGGTTGTCGGTTTACTTTCGGAACGTGACGGAACAGAAGGTGACGGAGAAGGCGCTGCGGTTGAGCGAGTCGCGTTTTCGCAAGCTGTTCGAATCAGACTTGATGGGGATCGGGATACCGGACAGGTTTGGAGGGTTTCGCGATTGCAATGAGGGGCTGCTGCGGCTGACGGGGTATACGCGCGCGGACCAGGACGCGGGTCTGGTGCGGTGGGATACGATGACGCCGACGGAATATGCGGAGGTGGATGCGGCGCATATCAAGGAGGCTCTCGAACGCGGGAGTTGCACACCGTATGAGAAGGAGTTCATTCGCAAGGACGGGACGCGGGTTCCGATTTTGTGCGGGTATGCGCTGCTGGAAGAGTCTGGCGATGAGTTCATTGGGTTCGCGCTGGATTTGAGTCGCCAGAAGGAAGTGGAGCGCGAGTTGCGGGAACGGGAGGAGCGTTTTCGGGTGCTTGCCGAGAGCATGCCGCCAATGATCTGGATGTCGAATGGCGACGGCGAGAATATTTACTGCAATCGGCGGGCTCGGGATTATTTCGGCGTTGACGAAGCGGCGATGATGGGATTCGGCTGGAGGAAGTTTCTGCATCCAGAGGACACCGCGAAGACGGATGCGATCTGGGCGCGGTGTTTTGAGACTGCGGAGCCCTACGTGGATGAGTTGCGGTTGCGGCGGAAGGATGGGGTGTATCGGCACTTCCTGGCGCGCGCTGTGCCGATCAGAAACGAAGCGGGCGAATGTGAACGCTGGATTGGGAGCGCGACGGATGTGCACGATCAGAAGCTGGCGGAGGCAGCGCTGCGGAAGTCAGAGAAGCTGGCGACGGCGGGGCGGCTGGCTGCGAGTATCGCGCATGAGATCAACAATCCGCTGGCTGGGGTGACGAATGCGCTGTACCTTGCGCTGCAGGATGAGTCGCTGGGGGTGGAGACGAAGGGCTATCTGAAGATGGCGGAGCAGGAGTTGCGGAGAGTCTCACACATGACGACGCAGACGCTGCAGTTTCACAAGCAGACAAACCTGCCGGCGCGCGTGGATGTCAGCGATGTGGTTGGCTCTGTCCTGGAGCTGTTTGCGGGACGGCTGGCGAGCAAGAATATTGTGGTAAATGCAGAGTGCGAGCCGGGAGCGTTCGCGACTTGTTTCGGGGACGAGATTCGACAGGTGGTGGCGAATCTTGTGAGCAACGCAATGGACGCGATGCCGGAGGGAGGCAGACTGCGGGTGCGCGTGCGGAGGTCACGAGGGTGGGCGAAGGGTTGGGTGGAGGGTGTGAAGATTGCTGTCGCAGATACCGGGTATGGAATCGCGACGACGGTGCTGGAGCATATCTTCGAACCGTTTGTCACGACCAAGGAGGCGACCGGGATTGGGTTGGGGCTTTGGGTTTCGGATGAGATTGTGCGCAAGCATGGGGGCTGGATTCGGGTGCGGAGTTTGAGTGAGGGGCGCGTCTCGGGGACTGCGTTCGCGATTTTTATTCCGGCCGATGCGGAAGTGGCAAAGCGGTAGTTGGGGTGTTTGGGATTTACGGATGCGGCGTAGGCGGGGTTGCGACGTCGCCTGCCTTGGGTGTAGGTGCGGAAAGGCTCGGTGCTGGAAGGTCGTCGCGGACTTCGAAGACGAGCAGCTTCGCGGTTCCATCGGCTGAAGGCTTATACGCGACGACAGCGGGGAGACCGGCGAGGTGGTAGCAGGGAGTGTAGTGGTCCTCGCCGACCCAGAGAGTGTCTGCGAATCCATTTTCGATGGGGCCTGTGGCGAAGAGGTTTAGGGGGCGGGTGCTGGGGTCGGTCGGCTGCAGGACGACGGTGAGGCCGGTTGCTTTGCTGCAGTACGTGCTGAGGATGGTGCCGCGGGCGACGGTTGCATCGAGAGGCAGCGTGAGAGTGAGGGCAGGACCGTCTCCACGCATCGCTGGGGGTACCTGATTCCAGAGGTCTACGGCTTCATCATGATCGGAGCCGGGCCAGCGGCCTGCTACTTGTCGTGCGTAGGCTGCGGCCATTGCCGGTTGATGATTCTGGAGGAGAATGTGTGCGGTCAGGAGATGGTATTCGGCGCGCCAAGGCTCGAGTTTTTCGGCGGCGAGCGAGATGTTGTAGGCGGAGTTGATCTGCCCCTGACGCCATAGGATCAACGCTAATTCGACTAAGGCGGGCGCGAATTTCGGCGCCTTGGCGATGATGGCTTCGAGAGCATGCTGGGTCTGCTCGAGCTGTTGTGGAGTTTGCTGGTTCAGCGGAGGGCCGGACATGAGGAGAGCGAAGGTTGAGCGGTACGAAGAAGGGTCGGCCGCGATTGCCTTCTGCCATTCCTGCCTTGCCTCGCCGTCATTGCCGGCGCGCCAGGCGAGAAAGCCGAGCTCTTCGTGGGGGCCGGCGAGGTTGGGGTCGGCGGACTCCGCTGCCTGGAGCAGCGTCTTGCCGGAAGGGTAATCGTGGGCACCTATATCGAATGAGCCGAGATCGTAGTCGGCCTCCGCGCGGGTCAGGATCCTGGCGGCGAACGAATTAGGATCTGGTCCTTTGATCTCTCGCATCACGCCTGCGGCCAAGGTGAATGTCGAAATGTAGTTGGAAAGTTCTTGTTGAAATGCTTCGGGATTACCGAATGTTTGCTGAAATGCTTCCAGTTGCGGTGTGCCCTGGTCCATCAACCGGACGAAGTTGGTTAGCTTAGCTCCGTTGCCCATGTGTTTCCCATAGGAGATGAAGTGGACCATCGCCCAGGCTTCGCCGTAAAAGAGATCGTCCTGGTCCTTGTCCTTGAAGAAGGTGCCAGAGTTAGCGGTCATCATTTGCGGTATGGGGATGAGCGATTCACTCCTGAGGTGACGCAGCCGGACGGAAGGCGCACCGATGTAGATGCGGTTGCCCTCAAAGCGTGTGTAGGCGTAGAACTCGGCGAGGCCCTCATCGAGCCATGTGGGCATCCAATGCAGATTCGCGTGCAGGATGCTGTGGGTGTACTCGTGGAAGACTACGGCCCGGTTGAGATCGCTGGAGTTGTCGAGGCGGACAAGGGCAAACTGCCGCTCCCAGCCGCGAAAGAATTGACCTGCGATTTTGTCGCGCTGCTTCCAGAAGATCGGCGCGAGGGCCTGCAGGCCTGGTTCGTGCACGGCGACGATGAGCAAGGGTGCGCCTGTGTCGAGGACGGGGTTCTTGAAGAGAGCGGAAAAGACTGAGCGCATCTGCTCGAATTCTTTGGCGACATCGCGGCCATCTTTTTCCGAGCCGTCGGTAATTACACGGAAGTGCGGGCTTTGAATCTCGCGCCAGGTCTGCGCCGTGGCCGGTGGGGGACGCAGCAACGCGAGGCTGGCGACCATGCAGGCCAGCAGACGGCGATGAGAAACGAAACGTTGGTGCATCAGAGCATTGTCGGGAGGGGTGGTGGGCGCGTCAAGAGCAAGGCGTAGAAACCCCCTTTTTGGGGTGCGCAATCAGCGTGGCATCGGCGGTAGGATTAGGACGTAGGGGGCGTGAACTTGTCTGCTATGCGACGCACTTTCGGATGGATGGCGCTGGGGGTGGTCGCGGTGGGGATCGCGGTGCAGGCGATTCGGCCGTCGCTGGAGAAGCCGGCAGGGCCGCAGGTGGAGATGGCCGTGCCTGCGCCGGTGAAGGATATTTTGGTGAGGCGGTGTTATGCCTGCCATTCGGATGAGCCGAGGCTTTCGTGGTGGGATCATGTGGTGCCGGTGTATTGGGTGGTGTCGTCGGATGTGCAGCGGGCGCGGGCGGCGCTGAATTTTTCGGAGCTGGGAACGAAGCCGGTGGCGGCGCAACAGGCCGAGCTCTATGAGGCGGTGAACCAGGTGCAGTTGGGGGCGATGCCGCTGAGGCTTTATCTGCTGGGGCATCCGGGGTCGGGTGTGACGGATGAGGAGTTGGCTACGCTGAAGAATTATCTGGCGCCCTTCAAGCCGGCGACGGGGCCTAGCGGGATGGCTGCGGGTGAGGCTCCAAAATCGCTGACGGCTCCGGCTGCGCCTTCGCCGAATGGGGTGCCGTTTCTGCCGGGGTATGCGGATTGGAAGGTGATGAGCACGACCGATCGCGGAGATAATCACACGCTGCGAATTATTACGGGGAATGATTTGGCGATGAGCGCGATTGAGAAGCACCAATTGCCTTCATGGCCGGAGGGTGCGGCGTTTGCGAAGATTACGTTCCAGTCGGTGGACGATGGGCATGGGCATATCGTGGCAGGGAAGTTTGTGCAGGTGGAGTTTATGGAGAAACATCGCGTGCAGTATGCGGGTACCGGGGGGTGGGGGTATGCGCGGTTCAAGGGCGCGGAGTTGAAGCCTTACGGGAATGGGCCGCATTTTGATAATGAGTGTTTGGGGTGTCATGAGCCGGTGAGGGACAACGATTATGTGTACACGCTGCCGCTGCCACGGGGGTCGAAATGAGAGTGCGATTGTTGGTGGCCTTGATGCTGCTAGGAGTTTGCGGGTGTAGTGGGAAGAAGGTTGCGGATGCGGATTTGTATAACGTGGAGGCGGCCGTTGGGGCGGGGCTGCCCTATCCGGTGATGGAGTGGAAGGCGATTACTACGGTGGTCGATCGCGGTTCGGGGACTACCGGGACGCTGTTTGGGAATGATGCGGCGGTGAGCGCGGCGAGGGCGGGGACGGCTTATCCAGCGGGCGCGGTGTTGGGGTTGGTGACGTGGAGGCAGCGGGAGGATCCGCATTGGTTTGGTGCGCGGATTCCGGGGGCGGTGGTGTCGGTGGAGTTTGTGGAGGTGGGGTCGGGGAAGGATCGGGAGTTTGTGGGGACGCCTTGGAAAGAGGTGGCGGGGAGTTCGGCGGGAGAGATCTTGGGGATGAAGGCGGCGGTGGCGCCTTAAATCAGCTTCTAACTTTTTTGGCGAAATGCAACGACAAGAACGGGAGACAGCAGGTTCCTCGCTGTGCTCGGAATGACAATTTCTTCCAGAAATTGTTAAAGAAAGGCAGCGGCGACGGCAAGAACGGCGGTCGGGCCTTAGGGTGAGGGCGTTGCGGGAATTTTGGATTGAGAGATGAAGGCGGAGCTGGTAGGCTGAGGCCTCTGTGGGAGATGCGCATGCGATTTAACCGCTCTGTTCCTCCGTGTCCGGTGATTCCCGTTCTGATGTATCCCGATCCGAGCGCTGCGGCGGAGTGGCTGGTAACGGCATTTGGATTCAGGGTGAGATTACGGATCGCGAATCATCGTGTACAGATGTGGGCGGGCGAGGGCTGCTTCACGATTGCGGAAGGGGATGTGACTCCTAACCGGTCGTGTGTTGTGCAGGTGCGGGTGGAGAATGTGCGGGAGCATTGCGAGCGTGCGCGACGGGCGGGAGCGAAGATCCTGACGGAACCTGTGGAGCATGTCTACGGCGAGCGGCAGTACAACGCCGAGGATTTCTATGGGCACGTCTGGGATTTTACGGAGACGATTGCGGACGTGGAACCGGAGAGATGGGGCGGGGTTTCGGTGGAGCTTTAGGAGATGCTGGCTTCTCGCTAATGGCAAGAACGGGAGATAGCAGATTCCTCCCCTTCGGCTTCGCTCAGGGTCGGAATGACAGCCAGAAAGGCAAGAGCAAGAGAAGCAGATTCCCAGAGGGAATGACAGAAAGAAAAGCAAAGGCAAGAGCAACAGCAAGTGCAAAAGCAAGAGCAAAAGGCAAAGGCAACAGCAACGGCCAATACAGGGATCCTTCGACTGCGGGCTTCGCCCTTCGCTCAGGATGACGGTGTTTGGGGCGGGGGTGAAGCGCAAATGTGTGGCTGGGCGATCACCGCGGGCTAAAGCCCGCTGCTACTCCGGAGGATGGGCTGCGCCCGGCGGTTAATCCTCGGTGGATTCGCCTGGGGTTTCCGGGTTGGCTTCGGCTCGCTCTAGATCGTTGGTGGGGGCGGAGTGTTCGACTTGCGCTTTGGCGAAGGCGTGGGGGGCGGTTGGGGTTGCGCCTTGCTGATTGGCTGCGAGGGATTCGCCGGCGGCTGCCATGGTCTTGCCGCCCAGGGCACCAGTGACGGCGGCGTCCATCATTAGCTCGGCGAAGCGGCGGGTGGCTTTGTCGAGGTACTCGATGCCCTCGCGGATGGCTTTGTAATCGTCGCCTTGCATGATGCGGCGGAGCTCGGTGGCGTGGGATTCGATGGAGGCGTGCTCGCCCAGGGAGAGCTGCTGCCAGGCGCCAGATTTTTCGCCTTTGGCGAGGGCGTCAAGGATGGTCTGGGCTTCGTTGCGGGCTTCGATGAGCTGGCGCGCTGAGATGTCGGATTCGGCGTGGTCGAAGGATTCGAGGATCATGGTTTCTACCTGCTCGTCGGTGAGGCCGTAGGTGGGTTTGACTTCAACCTGCGCCTCCTGACCGCTGCGCTGCTCGCGCGCGCTGACATGTAGGATGCCGTTGGCGTCGATGAGGAATTTGACTTCGATGCGGGGAAGGCCCGCGACCATTGGGGGAATTCCCTTGAGGTCGAAGCGGGCCAACGAGCGGCAGTCCTTGGCTAGCTCACGCTCGCCTTGCAGGACGTGGATGGCTACGTTGGTTTGGCCGTCGACGCCGGTGGTGAAGTGCTCGGTGGCGGAGGCTGGGATTGTGGAGTTGCGCTGGATGATTTTGGCTACGACGCCGCCGAGGGCTTCGATGCCGAGGGAGAGCGGGGTGACGTCGAGGAGGAGTAGGTCGTTGGTGGCGGCGTTTTCTGTGCCGGAGAGGATTTGCGCTTGAACGGCGGCGCCGAGGGCTACGACTTCGTCGGGGTTAAGCGAGGTGTGGAGCTTGCGCCCGCGGGCTTCGAGGTCGAAGAGTTGCGTGACGAGGGCGCGGACGGAGGGGATGCGCGTGCTGCCGCCTACCATCACTACTTCGTCTATATCCGACGCCGTGAATCCGGCGTCTTTCATCGCCTGTTTGACTGGGGCGGCGGTGCGCTGGATGATGGGCGCGATGAGTTGCTCGTATTGGGCGCGGGTGATTTCGCGCGCATACAACTTGCCATCGGGGAGGGTTAGCGCGAGGCGGGTGGAGTCGGCTGCGCTGAGAGCGATCTTCGCGTCGATGACGGCTTTGCGGAGTTGTTGGATGACTTCGGGATTTTGGGTTACGTCGATGCCGAGGTCGCCCTTGATGTCGTCGAGGGCTACGGCGGTGAGGAGGAGGTCGATGTCGTCGCCGCCGAGATGCGTGTCGCCGCCGGTGGCGATGACTTCGAAGATGCCGTCGTGGAGTTTGAGGATGGAGATGTCGAAGGTGCCGCCACCGAAGTCGTAGACGGCGATGATGCCGTCCTTTTGCTTGTCGAGGCCGTAGGCTAGGGCGGCGGCGGTGGGTTCGTTGACGAGGCGGAGGACGTCGAGGCCGGCGATGCGGCCGGCGTCTTTCGTGGCCTGGCGCTGCGCGTCGTTGAAGTAGGCAGGGACGGTGATGACGGCCTTGGTGACTTCGGCGCCGAAGAAGCGGGTCGCATTATTTTTTAGCTGCAGAAGGATGTAGGCGGAGATCTCGGGGGGCGTGAGGGTGAGGCCGCCTACGTTGAGCTTGAGGACTTCGCCGGGCTTGAGGTCGGGGGCTAGATGGAAGGGGAAGAGCTTGAGCTCGGGCTCGACGTCGGCGAGGTCGCGGCCCATGAGGCGCTTGACCGAGTAGACGGCGTTGGCGGAGTTGGTGAGGAGTACGTTGCGCGCGGCGTTGCCGACTGCGAAGCCTTGCGTGGTGTCCTGGTCGAACGCGACGACGGAGGGGACGATGGCGCTGCCGTCCTCGCCGGGGATGACGGCGGGGGTGTCGCCCTGCATGAAGGCGATGAGGGAGTTGGTGGTGCCGAGGTCGATGCCGACGACGGGCGCTGTGGTGCGATGGGGCTGATCGGGCACTGCTTCCTCTGCTTTCGTGGGCGCGGGGCATGGAGATTGCGCCAAGAACTATTGTCGCTTAGTTCGACGCGATTTGTGATCCTCGGGAGGAATTGAATAGTGGTTCAGCTTCGAGTCCGGAACAAGGGAAGTTGCCGAAAATGCCGTTTTCTCAGAGTGTGGCCGCGCCTTACAGTGTGCTTCGCTTGTTACACGCTTCGGTTACGAACAAAGGTAATTCGTTCTTTCCAACGGAGAAAGGGCATCTCAAGCCAAGCGTAGGAGAGCCCAGCAACAAGAATGACGATCGAGAGTTCGAGGCACAGGCGCGCACCTGCAAAGATCGCTCTATGCTCCCATGCAGTTGGCCATCGCGGCATGAGTGTCAGCACCAGCTCATGATAGACATAGAGCCCGTAGGAGATCTTGCCCAACCAGAGAATACGCTTTGGAATGAAGCGGCCAGGCATACCAAAAAAGCTGAGAAATATTGCCAGACAACCGGCCAGAACGCAGCTGTAGAGTGCCGCTGGCATCCACCAGCGAGGCGGCGGTGCGGGAGCCGTACTCCCGAAGAAATGTGTTCCCGCCATCCATAGCAAGATTCCGGTGGAACCAAGCAGTATCCGGATGCTCGCTGGCACTTTGAGTCCGTCTCTTGGTAGCCAGATTGCCAGCAGAGCGCCGGCGGCAAAAAATTGCATTTCTACGAAGGGGTTGAAGCGCAATGCGACATCAGAGACAATGCCGAGCGCTCCAAGGACGATCAGAATCACATACGCGGCGAGGATGACACCTGTTGAGACCCAAATTAGACTGCGCCGCTCACATTGCTTCGCAATGAGTGGCCATACCAGATAAAACTGTTCTTCAACATTAACGCTCCAGAGAATACCGAGACCGCCGACGAGGTTCGCTCCGGCAATGATAAGGAACCAATTACCGCTGAAGAAAGTGCTGGCGACGACGGCGCCTGCAGAAGGCAGAATGCGATGCACGGCGGTACCGATGAGTAACACCAGCACCATGAACGTATAGTAAAGCGGCCAGATTCGCGCCATACGGCGTTTGTAGAAATCCCAGAGATGGACTTTTCCGGTTAGCTCTTTCTCCATCGCAAGGAGTGTAGAAATCAGGTACCCGCTCAGCAAGAAGAAGAGAGATACCGAAAATTTCGCACTGGTAGCGAAGGTATTTCGGAGTGTGATTTGCTCAGCCACTTGGTTTGTCGCCGGCCTGCTGAGTGTGTGATGGAGAAAAACGAGAAGGAAGGCAAAGAACCGCATCGCGTCCAACTCTGGCCTATAGAATTCCAGCCGGGAGTTTCTGGCCGAAGTATTCCTGGCCTTCAATGGGCGCATTACTGGCGCTGCTGACAACATGTTTGCCCTTCATCGGTGCCGCTCAGTGCAAAACCAAGTATAAGAGCACGGCCTGCTGAAGATGTCAGAAGATGTTAGCTGTGTTCGGATTCGACGAAGGTGCGGAGGCGGGTGAGGGCGGCGTCCCATTGGTTGGAGAGGGCGTCGAGGTAGTTTTTTAGGGACTGGACGGGGAGGGGGTCGAGCTCGTAGAGGCGCTCGCGGCCGGAGCGGGTGCAGCGGACGATGTGTGCGCGCTCGAGGACGCGGAGGTGCTTGGTGATGGCCTGGCGGGTGAGCGGGGAGTTGTGGGCGAGGTCGGTGATGGAGCGTTGCTGGCCGGCGCTGAGTTTGGTGAGGAGGGACAGACGGGTTTCATCGCCGAGGGCGGCGAAGAGCGGGGCGTGGCTGTGCGTGCGGTGGTTGAGGGGGCGGGGCTTAAGGGTGCTGGGCGACATAGGCCTCGATGTTGTGCATCTGCGCGGCCCAGCCACCATCGTTCATGAGGAAGGCTTTGGGGCGGCGAGCGGCGGGGATGTTTTCGAAGCCGGATTCGGTGACGCGGAGGAGGGTGCCGGTGTTGGTTGGGGAGAGGGTGAACTCGACGAGGGTGGGGGTTTCGTGGGAGTAGTCGACGGCGGGGTCAATGGCGTAGGGATGCCAGGTGAAGGAGAAGGTGTGCTCGGGCTCGAGCTTCTGGATGACGGCTTCCCAGCGGACGTGTTCATAGCCGGGATGGGTGATGTGGCCGGTGGAGGGCTGGCCGGGCTGGAAGGGGGCGTCGAGGTGGACGCGGAACCATTCGCCAAACTGGCGGTGGTCGGTGAGGGCTTGCCAGACGCGGGAGACGGGGGCGTTGAGTTCGATGGATTTTTCGATAACGTTTTCGGCGCGGTTGGATTCCATGGGAAACCTCTTGGTTGCATATTAGTGCAAGCAGGGCAAAAGAGCAACCTTGCGGTTGCATGAGAATTTTTACTTTGGTCTGAGGGCGGTGGTATCGGTGCGGATGTTGTAGTTCCTGGGCATGTGCAGGATGAGTGTCGGCTTGGGAGGGAGTCTTACGGGCGCGACGGGTTGCCCTGGTGGGGTTGGGGCGACGGGTGCGGGGACGGGTTGGAGCTGGATTCCGGCGAAGTTGTCACCGGAGGCGATGGGGACAGTGGCGGTGTAGCGCTCGTAGCCGGCGACGAGGACGTCAATGTTGATGCTTTGTGCGGGCGGTGTCGTGCTGTTCATGATGAAGGCGTAGCGTCCCTGGCTGTCGGTGGGCTGGGAGGCTAGTTGGGCGCCGAGGTCGGCGGTAACGATGGCGTCGACGACGGGTTTCTGGGTGACATCGTCTTCGACGAATCCGTTGAGGCCGACTTGAGTGGAAGGCGGCGGGGGCGTTGGGGTGGGCGGGATCGTGAAGTGGTAGACGAGGACGCCGGCGATCACGGTTGCGGCGATTCCACCGATCCAGCTCAGAAGTGCTCCGGACTTGGTTTGGTTGTCGGCCATGATGTTTCTCCGGGAACAGGATAATCGCCGATGACGATGACCGGCGAACTTAATTTCGGGACGCCGAGAGGGTGTCAGGCTGCGGGTCTGTCTTCGGGAGAGAGGACAAGCATGGAGCAGGCAAGCATGACGTGTCCGACTGAATGGACTGGGGGATTCAATTGGAATTAACTGTACAGGGCTTGAACTGCGGCGCGATGATGGTCGGGGAGGTGGATCGATGCTGATTCCGAGCGTGCGGTACAAGGATGCGCATGCGGCGATTGAGTGGCTGGAGCGCGTGCTGGGGTGCAAACGGCAGGCGGTGTATGAAGGCCCGGACGAGACGGTGGCGCATGCGCAGCTGACGTTTGGTGGGACGGGGATGTTAATGCTGGGATCAGCGTCGAATAAGGGCCCGCTGTCGCACGCGTATGCGATGCCGGAGGAGATTGGGGGAAAGGTGACGTCGCCGCTGTATTTGGTGGTGAAAGATTGCGAGCCGGTGTGGAAGCGGGTGAAGGCTGAGGGGGCAGAGGTGGTGATGGAGTTGAGGGAGATGGAGTACGGCGGGAAGGCGTTCACGGTGAAGGATCCGGAAGGGTATATGTGGTCGGTGGGCGAGTACGATCCGTGGGTGTCGTGAGGGCGTAGATTTACGACGACCGAATAGGTGCTTAGAATCGCTGCAGGGTAACGCTATGGTTTATCTGCAGCGGAAAACCGGTGGTGCGCTGGCACAGTATGTGAGCTCGATCTGGTACGCGCGCGGGGGCGTGCAGGCGCACCGGATGGAGCGGGTGCTGCCGAATGGGTCGATGCAGATGATTGTGAACCTTGCGCATGAACGGATTGCGGATTTGCGTCCGCTGGCCGCGGCGCTGCAGCGGGGTGACGTGTTGCCGAAGGCGGGTGCGCCACTGGCCGCGTCGGTGCTGGTGGGGATGCAGACGCGGTATGTGCTGATCGACACGGTAGAGCTGGATGAGGTGATGGGGGTGGTGTTTCGGCCGGGAGCCTTGCTGCAATTTATGGGCGAGTCGGCGGATGTGTTTCGGGACCGCGAGACGCCGCTGGCGGATGTATTCGGAACAGAGGCCAGTGGGTTGCGCGACAGGTTGCTCGAGGAGCCGGAGGTCGCGGCGAAGTTCAATTGCCTGGAGCGATTTTTGTGCGCGCGGCTTCGGACCCGGACGGAGACGGCGCAAGAGGCTGTCGTGAGGTTCGCGGTGGCGACGATTCAACATGACCCTTCGGTGGTACGGATTGCGTCGTTGACACGCGAGATTGGGTATAGCGCGCGACGGTTTACGGAGGTGTTCAGCCGGCAGGTGGGGCTGACGCCGAAGTTGTATGCGCGGGTTTGCCGGTTTCAACGTGTGGTGCAGCGTTTGCACAATGGTGTCGAGATTCCGTGGGCGGAGTTGGCGATTGATTGTGGCTATTATGATCAGTCGCATTTCGCGAATGATTTTCATGCGTTTTCGGGAGTGAGCCCGACTACTTATTCTGCGGCGCACAGGACGTGGAGCAATCATGTTCCGGTTGCGTGAGGACGGGCGCCGTTTTTTCCAAGACAGAGCGGATGGATTCGTGGGATTGTTGGTTCATGAAAACAACGATTGCAGGTTCGACGATGATTCCGAGTGTGCGGTATCGCGATGCTCATGCGGCCATTGAGTGGCTGGTGCGGGTATTTGGTTTCAACAAGCAGGCGGTATATGAGGGGCCCGACGGCACGGTCGCCCATGCGCAACTGACGCACGGTGCGGGGATGCTGATGCTTGGGTCGGAGGGGAATGCCGGCGAATTCGCGAAGCATATGACGACGCTTGCGGAGACGGGCGGACGCGAAACGGTGGGGCTGACGCTGATCGTAGAGGATTGCGATGCGGTGTATGCGGCGGCGAAGAAGGCAGGGGCGGAGATTGTGCAGGAGCTGACCGCGCCTGACTATGGCGGGAAGGCCTTCGCGTGTCGTGATCTCGAGGGTCATGTGTGGTGGGTCGGCAGCTATAACCCTTGGAGCAGTGAGTAGATCGCCGGCGGTCGGAGGGGACCGCCGGCGATGGGCTACTTCTTTTCTGTGGGTGGGGCGAAGCGTTGGACGCTGGGGTCGAGGCGGTTGGAGCCCTGGGTTTGAAGCATCCAGCCGGGGTACTCGGGGGGCAGGGCGCTGACGTCGTCCAGCTGCTTGAGCTCGTCGGGGGTGAATTGGAGTTCGGTGGCGGCGATGTTGTCTTCGAGCTGGTCGAGGCGCTTGGCTCCGATGATGATGCTGGTGACTACGGGCTTGGCGAGAAGCCACGCGAGCGAGATGCGCGCGGCGGAACAGTTGTGGGCTTTGGCGATGGGGGCGATGACGTCGAGGATGCGCCAGGTGCGTTCCTTGTCGACGAGGGGGAAGTCGAAGTTGGAGCGGCGAGAGTCGGCTGGCTTCTGATTTTCGCGGGAGAATTTTCCGGAGAGGAGGCCTCCGGCTAGCGGGCTCCAGACGAGGAGGCCGGTCTTTTCTGCTTCGAGGAGAGGGACGATTTCCCGTTCGAGATCGCGGCCGGCGATGGAGTAGTAGGCCTGCAGGGTGTCGAAGCGGGCGAGGTTGCGGAAGTGGGAGATGGTGAGGGCCTTGGCGATCTTCCATGCCTGCCAGTTGGAGATTCCGATGTAGCGGACTTTGCCGGAGGTGACGAGGTCGTCGAGTGCTCGGAGGGTTTCGTCGAGGGGTGTGATCGAGTCGTTGCCGTGGATCTGGTAGAGGTCGATGTGGTCGGTCTGGAGGCGGCGGAGACTGCCGTCGATGGAGTCCATGATGTGGCCGCGGGAGGCGCCGATGTCGTTGCGGCCGGGGCCGACGCGACCGTAGACCTTGGTGGCGATGACGACATCTTTGCGCGCGATGTTGAGATTCTTGAGGGACTGGCCGAGGGTCTTTTCGCTCTCGCCTTCGGAGTAGACGTCGGCGGTATCGAAGAAGTTGATGCCGGCGTTGATGGAAGATTGGACGAGGGAGTCGGCGGTGGGCTGGTCGACGGTGCCGATGGCTTTGAACATGCCCGTGCCGCCGTGGAAGGTCATGCAGCCGAAGCAGAGTTGGGAGACGAGCAGGCCGGTGTCGCCGAGAGTTTTGTATTGCATGTGGGATCCTTTATGCCGAGTGCGGCGGTGTGGGATTGGATGCTCGCGGTGGAAGAGAGGAAGCAGAATGGGGCTGTACAGCAGGGGCGCGGGAGATGATGATAGCGGAAGACGGAGGTGTGAGGATGAGTGGAGTTCCGTATGTAGGGTTGCTGGAAGGGCGCGATGCTGCGAAGGTGATTGCAGAGACGCCGGTGCGGCTGGGGATGATTCTGGATGGGTCAAGTTCGGCAGAGATTGAGGCGCGGCCGGCTCCGGGAAAGTGGAATGTGCGGGAGATTGTTGCGCACCTGGCGGACTGCGAGATTGCGTGGGGGTGGCGGCTGCGGCAGGTGTACGGCGAAGATCATGTGACGATCCAGCCGTTTGAGCAGGATGCGTGGGCGAAGGTGTATGACGCGTATTCGTTCGAGCTTGCGTGGACTACGTTCAAGGCGCTGCGAGCTTGGAATGTTGCGTTCGTTGGAGCGATTACTGAGGCTGATAAGAAGAAGGGGTATACGCATCCGGAGCGTGGAGGCGATGAGACTTTGTGGACGCTGGTGGAGATTATGGCGGGGCATGATCTGCATCATTTGGCGGGGTTGAAGAGGAAGTAGAGCGGCTTCTAGCTATGGCAAGAATGGGAGACAGCAGGTTCCTCGCTCCCACCCCAGCGGGCAAAGAACGCCCGTTGGGGACCCCGGCTGCGCTCGGAATGACAGCCAGAAAGGCAAGAGCATGTAAGGAGCAACAACAAGAGCAAAAGAAGAAGCAGATCCCTGCGGGATGACAGCCAGAAAAGCAAATGCAAATGCGGGGCGGTTGGAGCTCTACCGAGGAGGTTTTGTTGCGGTGGCTTGCTGGCGGGCCAGGTCGGCTTCGAAGGCTGCGCGGCTGTGGGCGATGGCTCGCTTGTAGCCGTCGGGGTCGATCCAGACGGAGGGGCCTTCGGTCTTCATGAGGGCTACCTTGTTGAGTAGGTCGAAGTATTCGCCGTGGGAGCTTAGGAAGATGTCACAGGGGAGGGCTTCGAGCTCGGTGAAGGTGTGGGCAAAGTCTTGCGAGATGCCGGGGTAAGACGCGGGGTGGTGGGGTGTGGAGACTAAGTGGTACTCGTCGAGCGCGGTGACGCTGCAGACTATGACTACGTTGAGGGGCTTGTGGTCTTCGACGACTTGCGTGGTCCAGGTGGTGCAGCCGGGAGTGTGGCCGGCGGTCTTGTGCGCGGTTAGGGTTATACCGCCGAGTTGAACGGTACTGCCGTCGTGGAGGGTACGGTCGACGTGGGCTGCGGGGAAGGGTTTGAAGTGGGCGAAGTCGGTGCGGCCGCCGGTTTCTATAGAGGAGACATCGGCGTCCATGACCATGTATTTTGCGTGGGTTTGCTTGAGGATTTCTGCGCTGCCGCCGGCGTGGTCGGAGTGAGCGTGGCTGATGAGAAGGATCTTGATGTCGGAGAAGTGGAAGCCTAGCTGCTCGACGCTGTGACGGATTTGTGGGGGTGAAGAGACTAGGTTGGAGTTGATGAGGATGTCGCCGGCGGGCGTGGTGATTAGGTAGGAGGCGAGGTCGCGGCTGCCGACGTAGTAGAGGTTTGGCGCGATGCGGAAAGGGGTAAGGGGCGTGGTCCAGTTGGGATTGGACTGGGCAGTCGCGATGAGGCTGGTGGTCGCGAGGACGACGGCGAAGAGGGCTCGGCGGAGCGGACGCATATTCGAAGTAGATAGCATTTGCCGGGGTGCGGAGGGCGGTGGATCGCAGGTGGGAATACGAAAGGTTATGGGGGTGCCTATGCTGGCTTCGCTGGTGGCGGATTGAGGACGTACTGCGCCTCTCCGCGACCGAAGGACCAATCGGCGAGATCGTTTTCGGAGACGACGATCATGACGTTGTCGGGTTCGATAGCGGCGCGTTCCTGGAGTAGGCGCGCGGTCTCTTTGTAGAAGGCTTGCTTGATTTCGGTGGAGCGGCCGCGACGGATGGTTGCGTGGACGAGAACGAAGTTGTTGGTACGGTTCATGCCCATGAAGTTGAGGTCGACGAAGAGCTCGTTGGGTGCGTGGGCGGAGAGGATGATGAAGCGATCGCCTTCGGGGATGCCGAGGGTGGTGCGCATGGAATCGTAGACGGCGTCGGCCACGAGGCGTTTGGTGGCGGCGGTCATGGAGTTGTAGACGGAGATGCGGACTAGCGGCATGGGTGAGTTCCTGGAGGGCTAGAGGTCGAGGGCGGTGTTGACGTCGCGGACGAGGTTGCGGATGTAGCTGCGGCGGTTGAGGAGGGCGACCATGGCCTGCTTGGCGGATTCCTTTGCGGCGTCGTTGTCGGCGTCGACTGCGGTGTCCCATTGGGTCCAGAGGGACTCTAGTTGCTGCTGGGTTTCGGCCAGCATCGCGGTGAATTTGGTGCGGGCGGTCTCGAGATCGGTCAGGACGTTTGGGTCCGGATCGGCTTGTGATTCGACAGCTTCGCGCATTTCTTCGAGGGCCATGTTGAGTTCGAAGGCTTCTTCGAGGAGGTCGGGTGGGGCCACTTGCTTCTTCGCGGTGCCGGTGGCTTTCGCCAGGTCGGTGGCGGCGCGGGATTGTTCTTCTAGCTGGATGCCCTGGAGGGAGAGGAGGTATTCGGTGCGGAGGATGGGGTCGCGGAGGGTGCGGTAGGCGTCGTTGAGTTGCGAGCTGGCTGCTAGCGCGGCTTGTTGTTCGGCTGCAGGTTTGGCGGCGAAGCGGTCCGGGTGTAGCTTGCGCGATTGGGCGTAGAAGGTCTTCTCGAGGGCGGCGAGATCGACGTGAAGATGCTGCGGAAGGGAGAAGAGGGTGAAGTAGTCGGGCATAGGGTTGTCAGTTCTTAGTTCTTAGTTCTTAGTTCTCAGATGTCAGTTGTTAGAGTACCTGCGGCGGGGATTGGGTGCGCGGATCCACCTAAGCTTCTCACTGAGAACTAACAACTTAGAACTGAGAACGCGATTCAGGCGTGGCGTTCGAGGCTGGTAAGGAGGGCGTCGAGGGAGGATTGGGCGTCGCGGAGGGCGGTGCGGGAGTTTTCGAGGCGGCTGATCATGAGGGCGCCTTCGAGGGTGGCGATGATGGTGTTGGCGATGCGGCGGGGTTCGGTGGAGCGGCGGATTTCGCCGGCCTTGATGCCGGTATCGATGATGCGGATGAGGCGGGTGCGCCAGTCCTGAATGCCTTTACGGGCGAGGTCGCGGAGGGCGGGGTTGCCGTCGTCGGCATCGATGGCGGTGTTCATGAGGGGGCAGCCGCCGGGGATGGCGGAGGGGAGATCGACGAAGAGCTGTACGACTTTTTTCAACTTGTTGATGGAGTTGGGGATTTCGTCGAGGTGCTCGGTGCGGACTTTTACATTTTGGGCGAGGGCAAAGCGGAAGGCTTCGGCGGCCAGGTCTTCCTTGTTGGCGAAGTGGCGGTAGAGGCCGCCTTTCTCGAGACCTGTGGCCGTCATGAGGTCCTGCATGGAACAGCCGTCGAAGCCTCGCTGATTGAAGATGGGGGCGGCTTCCGCGATGATGCGCTGCCGTGTTGCTTCGCCTTTTCGCATTTCATTTGCCTCGCAAACCTAGCATATCGAAAAAAAGACGCATCGGTCGCATCTCTGGGGAATCTGATGATGAAAGAGACCGTTTGGTCTCATTTATCCCTGCTGCTTCTGAAAGGACGACGATGGCGACTGCGACAGCACCTATGCCCACACAAATTCAGACGGTTACGCGCGGGATCAATCCGTGGGTGGTGGCGCTGACGGTTACGATTGCTACGTTTATGGAGCTGCTGGATACGTCGATTGCGAATGTGTCGCTGCCTTATATTGCGGGTGGGCTGGGGCGTTCGTATGACGAGGTGACGTGGATCCTTACGACCTACCTGGTGGCGAATGCGGTGGTGCTGCCTATGTCGGCATGGCTGAGCCGGGTGTTTGGACGGAAGAACTACTATATGGCGTGCGTCGCGCTGTTTACGGCTACATCGTTTCTGTGCGGCGTGGCTCCGACGCTGGGGATCATGTTGATTGCGCGGGTGATGCAGGGGATTGGTGGCGGCGGACTTGCGCCGGTGGAGCAGGCGATTTTGGTGGACACGTTTCCGCCGGCGAAGAGGGCTTCCGCGTTTGCGCTGTATACCGTCGCGATTGTGACGGCGCCGGCGATTGGGCCGGTGCTCGGTGGATGGATCACGGATAACTACAACTGGCGGTGGGTGTTTCTGATCAATATTCCGATTGGGATTGTGTCGCTGTTTTTGACGAATCGCTTTGTGCATGATCCGCCGGCGTTTGCGGAGGAGCGGAAGACGGTGCGGAACGCTGCGGGCAAGTTGAATGTGGATAGCGTGGGGATTGCGTTGATTGCGGTGGGTTCGGGGGCGCTGGAGGTGTTGCTGGATCGCGGGCAGATTGATGATTGGTTTGGGTCAACGCTGATCTGCTGGCTGTTTGTGATTGGGTTGGGATGCTTGTCGGCGGCGGTGTTCTGGGAGTTGCATCATCCGGATCCGGTGATTGATTTCCGGATGCTGAAGACGCGGAATTTTGCTGTGGCGAATATCTTCTATTTCATCTTCGGGTTCGGATTGTTTGCGAGCACGACGATGATTCCGCAGATGCTGCAGCAGCTGTATGGGTATCGCGCGATTGATGCTGGGTTGGTGCTGGGGCCGGGGGCGTTTGTGATTACGCTGTTGGCACCGGTCGGAGCGCAGCTGGTGCAGCGTGGGATTGTGCATCCGCGAATCCTGTTGTTTGGCGCGGTGATTGTGGTGGGCTTGTCGATGCTGCATTACAGCCACATGAATCTGCAGACGGACTATGCGCACTATGCGTGGGCGCGGGCGCTGCAGGGGTTGGGGTATGCGTTCTTCTTCGTGCCGCTGTCGGTGCTGACGTACTCGCAGCTGAAACCGAATCAGAACAACAAGGCTTCGTCGCTGACGAACTTCTTTCGCAACTGGGGTGGGAGTTTCGGGATTGCGTTTATTACGACGATGGCGGAGCGGCGGCAGGACTTTCACCAGGCGCGCGTGGGGAACCATCTGACCGCGTCGAATCTGCCGCTGCAGGAGGGGGTTCGGCAGACGGCGGCGTTTTTGCAGGCGCATGGGTATTCGGCTGCGGACGCGATGAAGGCGGCGACGCTGCGGTATTACAACGAGTTAGGAGCGCAGACGCACTTGCTGGCGTTTATGGATTGCTTCCACATCATTGGGGTGGTGACGTTGATGGCGGCTCCGCTGGTGTGGCTGACGAAGAACTTCAAGGTTGGCGGGAAGGTGCCGGAGGGGCACTGAAAAAAGTTGTCAGTTCTCAGTTGTCAGTTCTCAGTCGGCGAGTGAGGATTTGGGTTTGAGGTGGGGCGCGGGAATGCTACACTCCCGCCTATGCGATTACGAGTCTCCTTTTGTTCTGCGGCTGTGATGGGCTGCGCGCTTTCCTTTAGTGTCTGCGGATCTGCGCAGACGATGCCGGCGAAGCATGGGATCACGCCGGATGACCTGGTGAAGATGGTGCGGGTAGGTGCGCCGGTGGTGTCGCCGGACGGTGAGTGGGTGGCGTACACGGTGAGCCGCATCGACGCGAAAGAAGACAAGAACGGCAGTCAGCTTTGGATGGTGAGCTGGGATGGCAAGCAGGATGTGCAGCTGACGTTCGGCAAAGATGGTGTGGGCGAGCCGCAGTGGAGTCCGGATGGGCGGTGGCTGGCGTTTACGACGGGGCGCGAGGCGGAAGGTCCGAATGCGGCCAAGGGTGAACAGGTGTGGGTGCTGGATCGGCGCGGAGGCGAGGCGCAGCAGTTGACGAATGTGAAGCAAGAGTTGGAGGGATACAAGTGGTCTCCGGACTCCAGGACTTTGCTGCTGACGCTGCAGGAGCGCGACGAGCCGCTGGAAGATAAGGGGAAGCCGGCGACACCGAAGCCGATCGTGATTGATCGCTATCACTATAAGGAAGATCGCGTAGGCTTCCTGACAGATAAACAGCCGCATCTTTATCTCTTCGATATAGCGACGAAGAAGTTGAGCAAATTGACGAACGGGCCGGTGGATGGGGCTGGATCGTTTGGTGAGGAGGGCGGGGAGTGGAGCCCGGATGGGACGAAGGTGGCGTTTACGAGCAACCAGTCGAAGCCTGATCCGGACCGGTCGGCGAATCCGGATGTGTTTGTGGTGGAGGCGAGGGCGGGAGCTGCGCCGAAGCAGCTGACGACGTTTGCGGGAACGGATTCGGGGCCGCTGGTGTGGTCGCGGGATTCGACGGTGATTGTTTATCGGCAGGGAACGGCGCCACATTATTCGATCTATGATCTGCGGCAGATGGCGATGGTGCCGGCGGCGGGTGGCGAGCCAAAACTGCTCGCACCGAAATTGGATGCGTGGGTGGGGGCTCCGGTGTTGGCGCCGGGCGGACGTGCGGTGTTGACGGCGGTGCCGCAGGATCGCGACGAATGGGTGGGTGAGATTTCGCTGAACGGTGGCGGGAATGTGGCACGGTTAACCCCGGGGAGTGGATCGGCGAGCGGAATCAATCAGGCAGGCGGACATGTGGCGCTGCTGTGGTCGACCGATGCGGCGCCTGCGGAGATCTATGCTTTGGAGGGTGACAAGCTGCGCAAGCTGACGGGGCATAACGATGCGTGGCTGGCGACGGTGGAGGTTGCGCCTACTGAAAATATCGAAGCAAAGACCAAGGACGGCAGCGAGGTGCATGGGCTGTTGACGATGCCTGTGGGGTACGTTGCCGGGACGAAGGCTCCGATGATTTTGTTTATTCATGGCGGGCCGACGGCGCAGGATCAGCATGGGTTTGATGTCTCGCGGCAGATGTTTGCGGGGCATGGATATGCGGTGTTGCAGGTGAACTATCGCGGGAGCACGGGGCGCGGCCAGGCCTACAGCATGGCGATCAGTGCGGACTGGGGCGATAAAGAGGTGATCGACCTGATGGCGCTGACGGATGCGGCGGTGGCTACAGGGAAGATTGATGAGGACAAGATGGGCGTGGGGGGATGGAGCTACGGCGGCATCCTGACGGATTACACGATTGCGAGCACGACGCGGTTCAAGGCAGCGAGTTCGGGCGCGGGCATGGGGAATTTGCTTGGGTTCTATGGGATCGA
This sequence comes from Granulicella sp. L46, assembly GCF_009765785.1. GTDB lineage: Bacteria > Acidobacteriota > Terriglobia > Terriglobales > Acidobacteriaceae > Granulicella. The sequence goes on along the minus strand of NZ_LMUT01000012.1, from coordinate 843,262 downwards.
CCAATACATTTTGCAGTATCAGGATGAGCTGGGCGCGCCCTGGAAGAATCTGGATTTGTATGTGAAGCTGTCGTATCCGTTTTTGCATGCCGATCGGATCAAGACGCCTACGCTGTTTATGGGCGGGGATAAAGACTTCAATGTTCCGGTGGAGGGCGGCGAGCAGATGTACCAGGCACTGCGCGCGGTGGGAACGCCGGCGGAGTTGATCGTGTATCCGGGACAGTTTCACGGCTTCACGCGGCCTAGCTTTATCAAGCAGCGGTATGAGTCCTGGTTTGGTTGGTATGACAAGTATGTGAGAGGGATTACGCCGAAGCCAGTGGAGAAGAAGGCGGAGGAGAAGAAGGAAGCGGAGTAGTTGTGGCGTTGATCGAGCGAGCGGGGTCTACACTTGAGGGCATGAAGATGCTGAGAGTGTGGGCGCCGCTCGTGTTGTGTTTGGGGATGACGGGTGGGGTTGTGGCGCAGGAGACCGCGGCTGCGGCGGGTAACGCTGGTGGGGACGCAGCTTGGATGAATGATATGGCGGCGCGGCATGCGGAGTTGATCAAACGCAATGGAGCGGGGACGGATGCGGCGCTGCGCGAGAAGTTAGTGGCGATGTATGCGAGTGACCAGGAGGCTCGCGGGGCGGGGACGGGGCAGCAGGCGTATACGGCGAAGACCGCGGAGGTGGATGGGCAGTTGACGCGCGAGCTGAAGGAGATTGTTGCGCGGCATGGGTGGCCGACGATTGCTATGGTGGGGATCGATGCGTCGAATGACGCGATGAACTTGCTGGTGCATTCGCCGGACCACGCGTGGCAACGTTCGCTGGTGCCGCGGCTGGAGAGGCTCGCGAAGGAGGGGAAGATTGATGGGTCGGAACTGGCAATCTTGGTGGACAAGGAGCTGGTGAGCGAGCACAAGCTGCAGCGCTATGGGACGCAGTTCAAGTTTGTGGATGGGAAGATGGCGATGGATGCGGTGGAGGATCCGGAAGGGTTGGATGCGCGGAGGGCGATGGTGTTCCTGATGCCGATTAAGGCGTATGAGGGGATGCTGGAGCAGATGTATCACTTGAAGGTGAGCGACACGGTGGTGACTCCGAAGTGATTTTTGCTGCGGGTGTAGGTTGCGTTTGGTAGGATGTTGGCTCCAAGAAGGCGGGCCTATTCTTCAGGAGGATGACCATGCCCCAGTTCGTAATTGAACGCACGATTCCAGGTGCAGGCAGTTTGATGGCGGAACAGTTGAAGGCGGTGTCGCAGACGTCTTGCGGCGTGTTGAAGACGCTTGGACCGACGATCCAGTGGGAACATTCGTATGTGACAGATGACAAGATTTATTGCGTTTACTCGGCTCCGAATGCGGAGATGATTCGGGAGCATGCGCGGCTGGGTGGATTTCCGGCGGAGTCGGTGCAGGAAGTGCGGACGGTGATTAGTCCGGCTACTGCGGGGTAGGGCGGCGAGAAAGCTTAGGCGGCTACCGAGATGTGCTTGGCTGGGCGGCGCTACGCTGGCCCCTTCTTTATGTACTTGCGGAGTTTGTCTTCCGCAGGCCCATTATTCGGGAAGAAAAGGCTCTCTTTGGGCAGGTAGACTCCTGCGCAATTTCCATGGACGAGTTCAATGACCCAGCGAGCAATTACCGCATAGGCCTCTTTCTTCGGCACGTCCTTATTCATCAGATCCCATGCTGCCCACGACGTGTGTTGCCGCCATGCGAGTTGCTGTTCAGGTCGCGGTAGCTGCGGCGCGATTTCTTCGATTGGTCCTAAGTAGAAGCTATCTTCCTGTATGAGGTTGAACAGATAATTTCCGGACTTGATGAGGGTTATGTTTGGGGTCGCTGGCATAACGCAGTACATAGACTTATCGGCATGGCTGAATGGCACGTTCCAGGCTCGCTGGCCGGCGGCGTTTAGCTCGTCTTCAGTGAAGAGCGCAGATCGACGCAAAAGAAGGACCATAGAGAAGGGCATCTCATCTTCGTCGGATGGTGAGGGTCTGCGTAAGCGAGCCCAGAAGGGTTCACTCGGCGAGTATAGAGCCTCTGTAGCAGAAGGAAGTCCCAGGGGCTAAAGCCCGTTCGGGTGGCACGCAAAAATGCCCGGACTAAAGTCCGGGCCTATCTCAAAAGCGGGGGCGGCTCTTCCAGCGCAGCGTGTCGAAGAAGAAGCAGCAGAGCAGACGACGGCGTGGGGAAGCGACGATTAAGCTGAGAAAGAAGATCCGCAGCCGCAGCTTTTGGTGGAGTTGGGGTTGATGAAGTTGAAGCCCTGGCGCATGAGGGTCTCTTCGAAGTCTAGGACCATGCCGGCTAGATAGAGGAACGACTTCGGGTCGACGAAGAGGCGGACTGGTTTGGCGCCGCTGGGGTCGTTGGGGGTTTCGATGCCTTCGCCGAAGGTGAAGGTGCGGTCGCGTTCGCGGGGCTGGGTGTCGAAGCGGATGTTGTAGCTTAGGCCGCTGCAGCCGCCGCCCTGGATGCCTACGCGGAGGCCGCCGGCGTCGGGAGAGATGCCTTCCTTGGCCATGGCAACGCGGATGCGCTTGAGGGCGTTCTTGGTGATCTCGATGGCCGCCTTGGCGCGGGGCTGCTGGCCGTCGGCGGTTAATAGGGTCATGCCCGCGAACGGATCCTTCGCAACGTCCGGCGTGGGTACGCTCATGGACTGCGAGGTGGAGGTCGAGATGGAGACGGTGGACATAGTCGAATCGAAAAAGCATACCTCAGGGCTAAAGCCCATTTTGTTCAGAGGCATGAAACCCGAGGCTAAAGCCTCGGGGTACCAATAAAGCGGGGTACTACTAAAGCCTCGGGGTACCAATAGAGCGGGGTACTACAAAAGCCTCGGGGTACCAATAAAGCGGGGTACTACTAAAGCCTCGGGGTACCTGCTAAATCCCATCCATGACGATGGATTGTCATGGATGGGTACCCTGGGAGAAACGCAAACTTAGTGCGCGGCTACGGTTGCGGTCGCTTCTTCGGCTACGCCGTTCTTGGTCTTCCAGTCGCCGATGGCGGCGCGGATGGCATCTTCGGCGAGTACGGAGCAGTGAATTTTTACTGGCGGCAGGGCGAGCTCTTTGACGATGTCGGTGTTGGAGATCGTCAGGGCTTCGGCGACGGTCTTGCCCTTGACCCACTCGGTGGCGAGGGAGCTGGAGGCGATGGCCGAGCCGCAGCCAAAGGTCTTGAACTTGGCGTCTTCGATGACCTGGGTCTCGGGGTTAACGCGGATCTGGAGGCGCATGACGTCGCCGCACTCGGGTGCGCCGACGAGGCCGGTGCCTACTTCGGACGAGCTCTTATCGAGCGTGCCGACGTTGCGGGGATTTTCATAGTGATCGACTACTTTTTCGCTATATGCCATGGTGTTTGGTCCCTCTCAGATGAGGCGGCGCGGGTGCTATGCAGGGGCGCTCGCTCAAATCTGTTCTATTTAGATGATAACTCGGACTGTTTTGGTGCGGGAAGAAATTATGGGGTGGGGGATGATCCCTGCGGTGCCGGGGGCGGGGGTGGGGGCGTTTCTGGGCTGGTGGGAGGGGTTTTGGGCAAATCGTCGTCACCGTCGCCGTAGGTGGGGTAGGGGATGGGGTCGGTGCTGGTGGGCATGGAGTTGAGGGTGATCAGGTTCTTCTGGAGCTCGGCCCAGGCTTCGGGATCCTTTTTGGTGGCGAAGGGGAGATCCAGGTTGGTGTAGTAGGCGAGGATG
>NZ_LMUT01000012.1:716799-839300 GCF_009765785.1 Granulicella sp. L46 | reverse complement strand
GCCTGGGTTGGGCGATAGGGGTTCGTTCGGCGGAGGTTCGGAGTGGGTGTCGGCTGCAGCGGCTACTGCGGCGCTCGGCTCGGTGGCTGGAGGCGGGGTGAAGCGGCGGAGGGCCTGATTGAGCAGTTTGGTGGAGACGGTGACAGAGTGGATGTAATCGACTTCAGTTTGCTGGGTGGGACCTTTGACGGCGGTGAGTTTGAGTGCGCCAAACTTGGGGAGAATGTAGATGAAGCCGGCGAGGGTGTAGGTGCCGATGCCGGCCTTTTTGCGATAGGCGTCCCAGTCATTGGCTTTGGCTACGGCCGCGATCTCGGCAGTGAGCTGTTGCAGGTCGGCGTTATCGACGTCGGCGGGCTCATGCTTGCGGTGCAGGAGGGTGACGGCGTAGGCGACGCGCGGGATGAAGCGGTGGACGGAGAAGCGGTAGTTGGAGACGTTGATTCGCTGGTGGCGGGTGCTGGTGAAGTCTTCCTGGAGGCCGTATGTCTGGTAGAACGCGAGGGCTAGTTGCTTGGTGGGGATTTCGAGACCGACGTGGCGGAGGTAGTGGACGGGAGCGAAGCGCTGATGCGCGATTTCATTGATATCGAAGGCGAATTCTGTCTGGACGTGCTGGTGTTCTCCTTCGGCGTAGTTGATGGAGCGGCCGTACTTCTTCTCGAGCTTGGGGAACTCGATGGGCACGGCGCGGTTGGTGGCCATGGAGTGGCCGACGCTGTCGCCGATGTAGTGGGAGAGAGCACCGACGGCGAAGGCGAGCTCGTCGGCGTTGCCGGCGTTGCGGAAGAGGTTGACGACGAAATCGCCGGAGCGGACGTAGTGAGTGAGGTTCGAGAAGAACTGGTCGCCGAAGGGGTAATAGCCGATGTCCTGGATGACGCATCCGCCGTAGGCATAGGCGCGCGCGTGTTCGATCTCGGCTGGAGTTAGGTCAGGATAGCGGCTCTTGAGGAGAGGGACGATGGAGCTGTCCCAGGTGAGATCGATGAGCTGCTCGTGGGTGAGCAGAGAGTAGGCGTGGGCGGGCCGGACGACGCCGAGGAAACAGAGGAAGACGGCGAGGGCGGATAGACGGCGTGCAAGGTTCATGAAAGGTCGGGAAATCCCTGTGGAGTGGGATGGGAGAAAAGGCCGTGATGATGCCCGGGGCGATGAAGAACATGAGGGGGCGGGACACGGTTGCTTGTTCAAGTGGCCCAGCGCGCGTCAAGAATCAAGTCGCAGGAGAGATACTGAAGTTCTGTAACCGCGGCGTTGATTGGCTACTTTTTCTTGGGCATCTTTGGGTAGAGCAGAGCAATCTGAAATTTGAAGCTCCACGGGGAAGCACCCGGCGGATGTACGGCGTTGCCGTAAAACTGCACTGTCCAGTTGATGGGCTGAAATCCGAGCCGCCTTATTTGGCCGATTCCGCCGCCGAACGGCACGACCCACACGCTGCCGCCCGTTATGTCATCCCCGCTCGCGGCGTCGCCATTGCCTTTGGCATTCCAGTTCGCGGTAACGATCGGCCCACTGGTCAGGTAGTAGCCCTTCTTCATGTTGTAGTTGATGAAGTACTGCAAGAGCATCTGGTTGACGTCAGGGCGATTCGAGGAACCGGCGACGGAGAACACGTTGTTGATCAGGACGCCGACCGTCCAATGCCCTGGCTGCACCAGTGCTACTACCGAAGGCCCGAGGCTGAACTTTCCTTGACCCGTCTGTGCGCTCGTAGCTGTCGGGATGACAAACGCCGGTCCGACTCCATAGATGAGTTTCCCGGCGTTCGCGGGAGACAGGAAGAATGTTGGATTCATGTCGCCGAGCCCAGCCTGGCCCCCGGTTGGCTGGTCGGCATAGGGCTGCCAAACGATCGGCTGGATCACGCGGGTGATCAACATGACCTTATCGCTGAGCTTCGTCGGGATGACCGGCTGAATGTTGAAGATGTTCCCGGTACGGTTGTACGGGCCGATGCCAAAGTTGTCATTGTTTTGCAGCGGAACGCTAATCAAACTGGCGACTGGATTTTGAGTGGCCTTGGCCAACGCAGCGGTGTCATTCGCAGGTGATGCTGCTGCTGAAGGGTCACTTGCGGCAGGAGCACTCTGCGCGGTGGCTGAGGCGGTCGATATTGCAACGAGCAATGAAGCGCTCAAACCGAAAAGACGAGATCTCTTAAACATGAGCGCACCCCATTTCTGAACGGTATTGTGTTCAGGGGCTAACGCAAACTGGCAAAAATAACAGGCGACCTGGGCACGCGGGCAAGTGGGGACGTGAATTTGCGGTCTAGAAGCGGTCTTGCGCTTTGTACCAGCGGAAGAGGGCGAAGAACCAGGTGAGGGTCGCGCCGAGGATGGCTCCTTCGATGGCGCCGGGGAGCTGGTTCCACGCGAGGTGGCCGTGCAGGAGGAATTCGAGGAGAATGTCGAGGATGGTGTAGACGGCGAGCCAGGTGAGGAAGAATCGCCAGGATGGTTTGTCTTTCATCGGGCCTCTTCGATCGATTAAACCGTCGTCGTGTGGATCAGGGTTAGGGTGGAGCAAAAGCAAAGGGCACAGCCGAAGCCATGCCCTTTGCGAGATTGCGTATCGCGGGATTAGTGGGCGGCCCACTCGATCTTGGAGAGGTCGATGCCTTCTTTGACCATCTCGTAGAGGGGGCTGAGCTCGCGGAGTTTGACGACGACTTCGATGATCTTGTCGGCGACATAGTCGACTTCTGCCTTGTTGTTGAAGCGGCCGAGGCCGAAGCGGATGGAGCTGTGGGCAACGTCGTCGCCTAGGCCGAGAGCCTTGAGGACGTAGCTGGGCTCGAGGGTGGCCGAGGTGCAGGCGGAGCCGGAGCTGACCGCGATGTCGTTGATGCCCATCAGGAGCGACTCGCCTTCGACATAGATGAAGCTCATGTTGAGGTTGCCGGGGAGATGGTGCTCCATGTTGCCGTTGACCTGGGTGTAGTCGAGCGCGGTTTCAAGTTTGTTCTTGAGATAATCGCGGAGTTCGACTTCACGCTTGGCTTCGGCGGTCATTTCTTCCTGGCAGATTTCGCAGGCCTTGCCGAGGCCGACGATGCCGGGGACGTTGAGGGTGCCGCTGCGCATGCCGCGCTCGTGGCCGCCACCGTTGATCTGCTCGGAGATCTGGACGCGGGGATTACGACGGCGAACGTAGAGTGCGCCGACGCCTTTCGGGCCGTAGATCTTGTGACCGCTGATGCTCATGAGGTCGATGTTGTCGGTGAGGACGTTGACCGGGATCTTGCCTACGGCCTGAACGGCGTCGCAGTGGAAGAGAATGCCCTTCTCGTGACAGAGCTTGCCGATGGCCTGGACGGGCTGGATGACGCCGATTTCGTTGTTGGCGTACATGATCGAGACCAGAATGGTCTTATCGGGGCCTTCGGTGACGATGGCGCGCTCGAGGTCTTCGAGGTCGATGAGGCCGTCGGCGAGGACTGGGAGATACGTCACGCGGTAGCCGGACTTCTCGAGACGCTTGCAGGTGTCGAGAGTGGCCTTGTGCTCAGTGACCTGGGTGATGATGTGATTGCCGCGCTCGCGATACATCTCGGCAGCGCCCTTGATGGCGAGGTTGGTGGCTTCGGTGGCGCCGGAGGTGAAGATGATTTCCTTGGCGGTGGAACCGATGAGGCGGGCGATCTGCTCGCGCGCTTTCTCGACACCCTGCTCGGCTTCCCAACCGAAGGAGTGATTACGTGACGCGGCGTTGCCGAAGATGCCGGTGAGGTAGGGCATCATGGCTTCGAGCACGCGGGGATCGAGCGGCGTGGTCGCGTGGTTGTCCATGTAGATGGGAAGCTTCACGCCCTCGGGGAGGGGGTGGTGAGACTGGGTTACGTTGATTCCTAGTGTTTCAGCCATGATGTTGTTGCTCCTAAAATGTGGCGGTAGACGCCGGTTGTCAGTTGTTCGTTCTCAGTTGTCAGTCAAGACAAAACTCTAGCGTTCGATGCTTACGAGGCCGCCGGCCATTGCTGCGGGGAGGTGGTCGACGGGCTCGGCGAGGTCGGCGATGCTGATGCCGGAGAGAAGACTGGTAATGCTGTCGTTGACTTTGCGCAGCGGTTCTTTGATGGTGCAATGACCCGCGAGGTCGCAAGCTCCGTGAATTGTTATGCAGCTGGTGATGAACAGCGGGCCGTCGATGGCGCGAATGACTTCGAAGGTGGAGATGGTGGCCGCGGGGCGGGCGAGGGCATAGCCGCCGTTGGTGCCGGCGTGGGAGACGAGAATGCCGGCGCGGGCGAGGGTCTGAAGGATCTTGGCGAGGAGCTGCGGAGGGATGTGGTAGGCCTCGGCTATGTCCTTTGCTGAACGGGCGCCGGTGAGATGTAGGTCGGCGCCGGCTTTCTCGGCGAGGTCAGCCTGCTCGGCGAGATATTTGAGGGCCATGAGGCCGTAGTCCGCTTTTTTTGTGAGCCTGAGCATGGGGTAAGGGCGGAGAGTGCGGCGCTGATACGCAGGAGGGGACGGAGAAGCGCGGACTTTCGCCATCCTTATTGTACGGATTCGGGGGGTGGGAAGCAAGACCATTTCGGTCGTACATCGGAGGTCAACAGGGGCGGGCGGATGCGCGCGGGAAAATCGGCTACCATGGCATATCCCCGGACGCTAAGTCCCACGGTTTTCGAGCGTTTGTGACTGCTTTTCGACAATTTCGTGCTGCACCGAACCTGCTGACGATGCTGCGGTTGTTTGTGCTGCCGTTTCTTGTGATTACGATCCTGGCTGGGCACTGGCGAGTGGCGTTTGCGCTGCTGTGGGTGGCGGGGGTGAGCGACGGCCTGGACGGGCTGCTGGCGAGGGTGCTCGAACAGCGGACAAAGCTCGGGGAGTACCTGGATCCAATCGCCGACAAGTTACTGCTAAGTACGATGTTTTTGGTGCTGACGCATGTGGGGGCGATTCCGCGGTTTGTGACGGTGTTGGTGCTGAGCCGGGACATTGGGATTCTGCTGATTGCGACGCTGCTGTTCGCGACCAATACGTTGCGGAATTTTCAGCCGAGCAAGCTGGGCAAGCTGAATACGCTGGTGCAGATCCTGGGTGTGTTGACCGTGATGACGTGCGAGGTGCTTCCGCGGTCGGGGCTGGAGGAGCTGCGGACGGTGCTGCTTTGGGCGATTGCTGCGCTGGCGCCGATATCGGCTGCGGAGTATGCGTGGATCGTGATTCGGCGGGTGTCGGAGCCGGTGGAAGTCGCGACGGGACGGTAGCGGGCCGTTATACTACGGGCGAGGCGAGCCACGAATGCGTTCTGGGACAGTCGCTCGATGTGCCGCCGGATTTATTGCCGCCGTCGCATGGCTGGGACTCACCATCCAGTGCGGGAGCACCTTTCAGGGTAATCACTCCGTTTCGCTCACGCTTTGGATTGTGTTCGCCTACTTCACCATTCTGACGAACCTGCTCGTCGCTGTAGTGTTTACGGCGCTCGCCGTAGAGCGAACCGGGATGAGAGCGTCGTGGATTGTTGCCGGGACCATGCTGTCCATCTTGCTGGTTGGCATCATCTACGCCCTGCTGCTGCACGGAACGATGGAACTCAGCGGCGGCTCCGCGGTGGCGAACGTGCTCAACCACATGGCTACGCCGGTTCTGGTTCCCCTTTTCTGGATTATTTTCACGCCCAAAGGGCAGCTTCGGTGGTCGCATCCGCTGGTCTGGGCGATCTACCCGCTCGCCTACCTTGCGTACTCCTTGATCCGGGGAGGTCAAACAGGCAAGTATCCCTACCCATTCCTCGATCCCGGCCTCGTCGGCTGGCGACAAACGATGCTCAGTAATCTTGCGATCGCCGTTGCTTTCCTGATTTGCAGCTATACGCTGGTGGCGTTGGATCATCGTCTGGCACGTAGGCTTACATCCAGTCGGACATCGTAAGGTTCAACTTGGCGGACTGAGGTTTAAAAGCCGGTAGGTTTCGAGGGCGGCATCCGCGTGAAGCGCAGCGGTTTTTCGAAGCCTTTGGAATAGATCAACAGATAAGGAGCTTTCCACTCGAAGTGGTCGGCTGCCTGGAGCGCGTTGATATATTTCGTCTCCTGGTTCATCACCGGCTCCGGGCACATCATGCGCGTGGATGCGAGAGGCCCAAGCTTGAGGGTATCCCCGCTCACCTCTGCGGGACCGAAGAAGCGATTGCATGAGCCATTACCTGCTACCTTGCCGGCTTCGGGAAAGGTGAGCGTCGCCTGGATGTTGTCGGCTACTCCGAGGCCACCCAGATCCTCCAACAGCCACTCGCTGCCGGCCAGGCTGAAGGATGCCGTGCTGGCGGGCGCTGGAACCCCAGTTGTGGCTTCCTTGATGGAGGAGAGGACCAGAATGATACGCTCGCCCGTCTCCACTCCCTGGCGACGCGAGAGTGAACCTTTCGCCTCGACATGCTTGCCGTCCAGCTTTTGCAGTTTCTTGGTTTTGGGAGAATCAACTTCTATCGAATGGACCTGCTTCCCGTCGACGGCAACTTCGGAATCGAGTTGAATCGCCCAGCCGGTCGATTCCCCTCCTATGGCCATGACGCGGCTGAGCGTGCCGGTTACGGTCATCGTTGGGGAGGGCGTCTGCGCGTGCAGGCAGATGCACAACAACACCAGAGCCAACCCTGTACTTATCCGTGCGATACGCATCTCGGATCTCCTCGCTGTGAAATTCGGTACGATTCTACCCGAGGGCGAATTCCAGACGTTGTCAGGCGCCCATTTGGCACTGGCGGTAAAGGTTGCGGTGGGGGGGGGGGGTCGGGGACACTGATAAGACGCACCAGAGGCGCGTAGCTCAGTTGGTTAGAGCGCTACCTTGACACGGTAGAGGTCAGCGGTTCGAATCCGCTCGTGCCTACCACTCATCCCCACGGATTTTGGGAAATCGAGACCGAGCACGGGTCATGATGCGCGTGGAGTTCTCTGGGAGTTTGCGTCAAGTTTGATGTTTGGAGTGATGTCATGGCACAGGTATGTGAGCTTTGCGGCAAAGGTCCGCAGTTCGGAAACAACATCTCGCACGCGCACAACGTAACCCGTCGGCGCTGGAACCCGAATCTTCAGTCGGTGAAGGCTGCTGCGCCCTCGGGCGGCGGCACCAAGCGCGTGAAGGTTTGCACCAGCTGCATCAAGAGCGGCAAGGTTGTTAAGGGCTAAGAGCAGTTCTTAGTTGTCCGTTCTCAGTTCTCAGTTTTCTCTAAAGAATGACGAAGCCCCGGCGGTGGATGCCGCTGGGGCTTTTTGTGCTTGTTTCGAGATGCGAGAGCAGCAGTCCGATCAAAAGAAACTGAGAACTGAGAACTGAGAACTGAGAACTGAGAACTGAGAACTGAGAACTGAGAACTCCGCTCTACTTGTCCTCGAATTTTAGCGAGGCGGAGTTGATGCAGAAGCGCTGGCCGGTGGGGTTGGGGCCGTCAGGGAAGACGTGGCCGAGGTGGCCGCCGCAGGTGGCGCAGGTGACTTCGACGCGGTGCATGCCTAACGTCTTGTCTTCGTGGAGCTCGACGGCTTCGGGGGTGATGGGCTCGAAGAAGCTGGGCCAGCCGGAACCGGATTCGTACTTGGTGCCGGACTTGAAGAGTGGGGCATCGCAGGCGGCGCAGTGATAGAAGCCGTCGGCGTGGTTATTGACCAGGGCGCCGGTGAAGGGGCGCTCGGTGCCCTTCTCGCGAAGGATGTGGTACTGCTCGGGGGTGAGCTCGGCGCGCCATTCGGCGTCGGACTTTTGAAGTTTGGTGGGCATGGGAGGCTCCTTGGAGGTGCTGAGGATTAGACGCGTTATACGGGGTCCGGGGTGCGAGTGGTGGGGCGAGGCCTTGCGGGAGTCATCGCCTGCCCACATCTCAAAATCGAGAGATGGCACCTCAGTGGGTGCTAGGAGGTGATGGCGATGCACTCGATTTCTACGAGGGCGTCCTTGGGGAGGCCGGCGACCTGGACGGTGGAGCGGGCGGGCGCGGTGATGCCTTCGGGGGAGAAGTATTGGGCGTAGAGGGTGTTCATCGCAGCGAAGTCGGCCATGTCTTTGAGGAAGACGGTGGTTTTGACGACGTGGGCGAAGTCGAGGCCTGCGGCGGCTAGGACAGCCTTGAGGTTTTCGAGGACGCGAGTGGTCTGGGCTTCAATGCCGCCCGGGACGAGTGCGCCGGTGGCGGGGTCGAGCGCGACCTGGCCGGAGGTGTAGAGGACGTTGCCGATGTGGACGGCCTGGGAGTAGGGGCCGATGGCGGCTGGCGCGGCGGTCGTGGCGATGGCGGACTTGGTGGGATGTTCGAGAGGCATAGGGTGGATTGTCTGGCAGAAGAGGGACCGAGCGCAAGTTCTTCGCGACTTTGATGGGATGGAATCGCAGGCGGAACAGGGTGCAACTCGCTTGGTGGCGGTGCCTTCCTACTCAGGACGACGGAACAGCGTCAGTGAGGTCGGCGCAGCGAGCGATGCCCCGCGGACTTCTAGTACGAGAACGACTAAGCCAAAAAATTTAGTGAGGTTACGCGATGAGTGACGAAGGGAAGATACTTTCACGGCGACAGGTGATGGGTGGCCTGGGGTCAGGGATTGCGGCGGCGGCGGTTTCACCGGCGTTTGGGCAGGAGATGGGCGGACAGGGGTCGGGGAAGATGTATTCCGCGACGGCACAGCCGGTGGAAGATCCAACCAGCAAATATCCGAAACCGCCGTACAAGTTTGAGCGCCAGCCGTGGCCGGGATTGGCGAGCAAGATGGATCCTCCGCCGGACCATGGCGAGAAGAGCTACAAGGGGTCGGGGAGGCTGATGGGACGGAAGGCGCTGATCACGGGCGGCGACTCAGGCATGGGCCGCGCGGCGGCGATTGCGTATGCACGCGAGGGCGCGGACGTGGCAATCAGCTACTATCCGACGGAAGAGCCCGACGCGAAGGACGTGATGGCGCTGATTCGCGCAGAGGGACGGAAGGCGATTGCACTGCCGGGCGATCTGCGCGATCCGAAGTACTGTCGCGACATCGTGAGCAAGACGATTGCAGGGCTGGGAGGGCTGGACATCGTGGTGAGCAATGCGGGACGGCAGCAGGAGTTTGCGCAGATCACGGATATGCCAGATGAGGAGTTTGATTGGATCATCAAGACGAACATCTATGCTCCGTTTTACATTCTGAAGGCGGCGGTACCGCATCTGCAGCCCGGGTCGACGATCATTGCGACGGCCAGCGAGCAGGCCTATGACCCTTCGCCGGATCTGTATGCGTATGCGCAGACGAAGGCAGCGACGATGAACTTTGTGAAGTCGCTGGCGAAGGCGCTGGGGCCGAAGGGGATTCGTGTGAACGGCGTAGCTCCTGGACCGGTCTATACGCCGCTGCAAATCTCGGGCGGAGCGACGGAGCAGAAGTTCACGAACTTTGGCGGGAATTATCCGCTGGGGCGTGCGGGACAGCCTGCCGAGCTGGCGTCGATTTATGTGCAGTTGGCGGCGGAGGATGCGAGCTATACAACGGGCAACATCTACGGGGCGGGCGGTGGTATGGGACAGCCATAAACACAACACGAGGAGCGTAGAGAGCGAAGGGCCGGATATGATTCCGGCCCTTCGTTTGGCTAGTTGGAAGGCTTGATTTATCCGCTGCGACTGCCGGGTTAGTGGGCGGTCTGCGCCCAGGTGGCGAGGTCGTTGGGGGTGTTGATCTGACGGGTCATGATGGCGTCGAAGAGCTTGCGGGTGTTGACGGTGTGATAGGGGATGTCGATGCGGGCGGCGGTGGTCTGGTTAGGGAGCTTGACGATGTAGGCAGGGCGCGGGTCGTACTGGCCGCCGTGGCTCGCGAGCTCATCTTCGTGCGTCCAGAAGCCCGAGGTCTTCCATTCTTGTTTGGTTCGCCAGCTATGATCTCCCATGACGATGACGGTGGAGGAGTCCCACTGGCCGGTCTGCTCAAGGGTCTGCCGGATGCCGGCGAGACACTTGTCGGCGAGTGCGAGGTTGTCGCTGTAGGAGGAGGAGTTGGCGGTGGTGAAGTTGCCGGTGCGCCGGTCGTAGATGCCCCAGGGATGAGGGATTGGAAGATGCAGGAGGACGAAGCCGTAGGAGCGATCGCGGAGCAGCTCTTGCGAGCGAGCGTCGAGGTCCATGTAATCGTCGATCTGTGATTGCCTGAGGAAGACCTTCGGCAGGGGAATATTCAGCCGGTTCATGAAGTAGAAGAACACGGGGCCAGGAGCGACGCCCAGGATCCTCCAGGTGAGCAGCTTGATGGGCCCGAGCGTATTGGAAAGGAGGGTATTCGAGGGCTCCATGAGATTGGAGGGCACCCGATAGGCCCAGTAGCAGCTATCGACGACAGCGGCCAGGATGCGGCAGTAGGGGTTGTACCAACCAACGACGGCTGTTCTGTAGCCGGCATTGAGTGCGTCGTTAAAGACGGTGTCGTGCTGCTGGAAGGTGTGCCATTTGCCGGTAGCCTCGTTGTGGACTGAGAGCCCCTCTGTGGGGGTGGGGCGTATCTGATCAAACGGCTGGCCGGCGAAGAGGCCGGGGAGAACGTTCTGGGTGAAGATGTCAAACGGCTGAGCCTGCGAGAAGACGGTTGCGGTGGTAGCCAGGGAATCGAATGCAGGGAGTTTGAGGCCGGGAAGACGGTGCTCGTAGGTCTGCTCGTAGGAGAGCTCGTCGAGGACGATCCAAATGATGCGGTGGGGCGGGATGGTCGCGGTAGCCGCAGCATGGAGAGGGAATGTGTCCATCAGTCGACTGGCTTGCCAGCTGCGAAAGCCGAGCTGGCAGAGCATGAAGAAGCCAAAGAGGCCCGCGAAAACAAGGACGGTGCTGGTCTTGTCGATGACACGTTCGACGCGTGGCGCCAGGGAGGGCCGCCATAGAAGTGCCATGACGAGGGTGGCAAGGATTCCGAGGAGGAAGAGGAGGCGGTTCAGTTGGTGTGGGTTCGAAGTGAGATCGAGAGCATTCAGGGTTTGGCCGACGAACCAGGGAGTGAAGGAGAGGAGGCCAACCCAGACCGTGGCTCGCAGGCGCCCGGGAGTGCGGGTGGCGAAGAGGAGGAGGGTCAGGAGAAACCAGAACGCAAGGAAGTTGATCGCAAGGGGAAGGAAGAAGTTGTGGGCAGGGCCGCTCCAATGGTAGCGAGTGTACACCTGGGGCTCGACGGCAGGCTTGATGACCCAAAGCAGGTAGAGCGTGGTGAAGCCCATGGCGACGAGTATGGTTCGTACCAAGGGTTTGACGTGCGACTTCGCAATGGAATCCAGAGTGCCTTGCGGTGGTGGCACGAGATCAAGCTTTCGTATTCGGGGCTGTAGCCTCGATGGCGGAGGTTTCCGTCGGCTTATTGCGGGTGAAGAGCGCCTTGATGCGGCGGCGCAGGGTGAAGAGCACCCCGGTGAGGATCGTGCCCGCGGCTTGCAGCATGAGCAGACCTGAACCTGGATCGACGTAGGCGTAGGCTTTGTGCTCGAAGGCAAGGCTCAGGCTGAAAAACATGGCAACGGTGAGAAAGGAATAGACAATTTTAAGGCGCACATGAACCTCCAGTGGCAGGGATGAAGGACAAGTCCAACATCGAAAGGAGTGGCGTACCTCGATGGTCCGAGACGCATGTATTCGTTACGGGAGAATGAATGATTCACCAATATTTGGTAAATCGTTCTATGAATCTATCGTCACTCGATGGGTCGCGTCAATGACGGAGCGTTCATTTTCGGGATTTGGGCAAAAAAGTAAGGGCGAGGAGTTGCTCCTCGCCCTTGCGGATGGTGCGGTTTGGTTTTAGGTTAGCGGCCGCGGTTGCTGCCGCCGCTGCTGCGGCGACCTGCGGGACGGCCGGCGTTGCCGCCGTGGGGACGGCTGCCGCTGCTGCTGGAGCGACCGCCGCTGGGGCGACCACCGGAGCCGCTGCGAGATCCGCCGAAGCCACCGCGTGAACGCTGGGGTGCGGCGTTGGCGTTGGGGGCGTTCTCGTTGACGGAGCCGTCGGCGTTCTTCCAGCTGCGGGTTTCCATCTGCATGAGGGCGTCGATGCCACCGACAGGCTTGCTGAAGTCGATGGGCTTGTTGCGCTCTTCCTTGGCAAGGTTCTTGTCGGCTTCGTTCCAGGCGAACTTGATCTTCAGTTCGCGCTCGAGCTTGCGGGCATCACCCTTTTCGAGCGGCGTGATGAAGGTGCTGGCGATACCCTTCTTGCCGGCGCGGCCGGTGCGGCCGATGCGGTGAACGAAATCGTCCGAGCCATTGGGCAGGTCGTAGTTGACGACGTGCGCGATGTTGGAGATGTCGATGCCGCGGGCAGCGACGTCGGTGGCAACCAGGACGCGGCTGCGACCGGTGGCGAAGCTCTTAAGAGCCGCGGTACGCTGCGATTGCGAGCGATCGCCGTGGATGATCTCGACTTCGTGGCCGAGCTTCTCAAGCTTGCGACCGATTCGGTCTGCGCCGTGCTTGGTGCGCGAGAAGACGAGGTAGGTACCCTCTTCTTCATTGAGCATCTTGTCGAGCTGCGAGAGCTTCTGGTCCTGCATGACGGTGTAGACGCGGAGCTCTACGCTGTCAACGGGGTGCGAGGTAATGCCGATTTCTACGCGCACTGGATTCTGCACGTAGTCCTTGACGATCTCACGGATGTTCGCATCGAGGGTCGCGGAATAGCACATGGTCTGGCGGTCTTTGGGGAGCGCTGCGACGATGCGCTTGATGGCCGGCAGGAAGCCCATGTCCAGCATGCGATCGACTTCGTCGAGGACGAGCATGTCGACGTCCTTGAGGTTGATGGCCTTGCGACGGAGGAAGTCTTCGAGGCGTCCAGGGGTGGCGACGATGAGGCGCGGGCCGCGGCCGATCTGCTCGATCTGGGTGTTCTCGGAGAGGCCACCGCAGACCAGCACGGCGTCAGTCTTGAGCGTCGGGCAGATCTTGTGGAAGGACTCGAGTACCTGCATCGCGAGCTCGCGGGTGGGCAGAAGGATAAGCGAGAGGACCGGCGTCTTCTTGCCGCGCGTGGAGGGAACGGAAATCTCCTCTAGGCGCTCGATCATGGGGATCAGGAAACTGAGGGTCTTGCCGGTGCCGGTGGAGGCGGTGGCGAGGATGTCGTCACCTTCGAGCGCGGGCGGTATCGCTCCAGCCTGAACGGGCGTGGGGGTGATGAAGCCAGCGGCGAAGAGGCGCGCCTTGAGGGACTCCGAGATCTGGAAGTCGTTGAAGGTGATGGACGAAGAGGTCTCGTCGGTTGCGGTGATGTTGCGGGAGATCTGAAGTGGTTCAGGGTTCAGAATGGAATCAAGAGTAAGGGTAGACAAGGTTTTCCTTTGCAGTGGGTGAAGAAGGAGAATGAATGCAGTGACGCTTACGGTTGGCAGGCGCACGAGGTGCGGCATGCAAACGGTTGCGTGGATCCTGTTTCAGCATTGCTCGGTTCTGGTCTCCCAGATGCCCTTCGGGGCGCAATAAGCATTGCTGCTGCACGGCGAGGCGTGATCCTGTGATCGGCCTGCTAGCCAGAGCAACCAACGCTTAAGAGGCGGGCGGTGGGTGGGGTATGTATGGCGCTCGCGGTCTCTGGCCAGACTCGAATCCATTTGGAGTCATCTGCCCGCGGTGCCCTGCGTGAAAATTATCAACGCGAGACCAGTATAGCACGACAGCCTTGATTCATGCCTACTTTGTAGCCAGGGGGGTTCCTGAGTAGATGCTATGCTGCCGAAATGAACCCGACACTCGAGACCGAGCGGTTGATTTTGCGGCCGCTGGAACTGGGCGATGCTGAGCGGATTCAGGAGCTGTTTGGGCAGTGGGAAATTGTGCGGCTGCTGAATGCGAGGGTGCCGTGGCCGTTCCCTGAGGGTGGGGCGCTCGAGAATATTCGCGATACTGCGTTGCCGGGGATTGAACGCGGCGAGCAGTGGGATTGGACGCTGCGGTTGAAGACGGAAACGGAGACGATCATCGGTAGGATCGGGCTTTATCTGGGAGAGAACAATCGCGGCTTCTGGATGGGTTTGCCGTGGCAGGGACAGGGGCTGATGACTGAGGCGGTGATTGCGGTAACCGACTACTGGTTCGAGGTGCTGGGGTTTCCGGTGATGCGGGTGCCGAAGGCGGTGGAGAATGTTGGGTCGCGGCGGATTTCGGAGAAGACGGGGATGCGGGTGGTGGAGGTGAAGGAGAGCGAATATGTGTCGGGACGGCTGCAGACGGAGGTCTGGGAAATTACCGCGGAGGAGTGGTGGGCGTGGCGGCGAACGTGAAGGCGCCGGTAAAGAAAGGCCCTGCGCCGATGGAGCGCATCGGGCGCAGGGCGTGGGTTGATGAGAGCTAGGGCGTAGTGGCTAAGATTTAGCGACCGTGGCCGCCGTGACCGCCATGACCAGCTTCACTGTAGTGACCATGGCCGTCGCTCATGTGGGAGGCATGGAACTCCTGGTGGTTAGCTGGGGGCGCATGATAGGCACCGTGCTCGGGGTAGGCACCCTTGTAACCGTAGCGCGGGTCGTACGAACGATCGACGCCGCCACGGAAGTCGTGGGGACCGTGGAACCAGGGGCCGGCTCCGATGAAGACACCGCCATTGAACCATTCGGGGCCATAGAAGCCATAGGGTGCGCAGTTATAGGGCGCGTAGTCGTAATAGCCGTACGGGCAAGCGGGCGCGACACCGATATTGACCGAGACCTGGGCATTGGCTTTGGGAGCTGGCATCAGGGCGATGGCCAGAGCTGCTGCAGATGTTGCAATGACGGTTTTCATACTGCTCATGGGAAGAACCTCCAGTTTTGGTAAGAAACCAAATTGCGCTGAGAAGTTGCCGCTTATTTGCCCAAAATGAGAAGCCCCCGCGCCCGTTGAGGACGCGGGGGTTGCCTATCGAGAGAAAAATTATTTGCCTGGAGTGTTGTGCGGGGTGTTGTGGCCTTGGCCGTCTCGGGTCTCATTTCCTTTGAAGTTTTGAGAGGCGCCGGGGTGCGACGGTTTTTCGCCGCGTGCAGGGTAGGTTCCTTTGTAGCCATGCTGAGGATCGTAGGAGTTGTTGACGTCGCCATGAAAGTCCGAGTGACCGTGGGCCCAGTGGCCTGCGCCGATGAAGGCACCGTTATTAAACCACTCAGCGCCGTAGTAGCCGTCGGGAGAGCAGTTGTAGGGCGCGTAATCGTAATAGCCGTAGGGACAGTTGGGTTCTGCGCCGAAGGTCACGGTGACCTGGGCGTGCGAGGGAGTTGCCGGGAGTAGCAGGAAGAAGCCTGCCGTGGCTGCGGCGAAAAGGCCGTACTTGATGGTGCGCATGAAGTGATACCTCACACCGTAGGAGTGGGTGGAGGGAGGATTCGTTGCCATGCGGTAGGAGGATAAATTATTTAGAGTGAGCAATTTAGCTCACTCGCCGCAGCTAAGCTTATGAGGGCCGGCGGCGCGGGGGTGCGCCGGTCCGGGGGCGGAATTTGCGCTTGGGCGGGACAGGCTTTTTGAGCTGGGCAGCTTCAGGAAGGACTTTCTTGCGCTCGACCTTCTTGCCTGCGGCGGCGCGGTTGAGGGCTTGTACTTCGCCGGTGGTGAGCTCGCGGAAGCCGCCGGGAGGAACGTCGAGGGTGAGGGCTCCGTAGCCGATGCGGCGGATTTTTTCGACGTGGTGACCAATCTCTTCGAACATCTTGCGGAGCTGGCGATTGCGGCCTTCGGTGAGGGTGACTTCGTACCAGGGGTTGTCGCCGCCCCTCACCTGCTCAACTTTTGCAGGCTGGGTTAAGACGCGATCGCGGCGGCCGGTGGAGCGGGTGTCGGCGAGGCGGCCGCGATCGATCATGATACCGCGGCGGATCTGGTCGATGGCTGCGTCGGTGGGAGCGCCGGAGACTTTCACGAGGTAGGTTTTGAGAACGCCGGTGGCGGCCTTGGAGAGCTTGTTGGCGAGCTCGCCGTCGTTGGTCATCAGGAGCAGGCCTTCGGAGAGGTAGTCGAGGCGGCCGACGGGGTAAAGGCGTGGGAATTTGGAGTGCTCGCCGACGATCTTCTTCTGCTTGTCCTGGCCGAGGAGCTGCATGACGGTGGGGCGATGCTCGGGGTCATCGAGCGTGGTGACGTAGCCGCGCGGCTTGTTGACCATGAAGTACTTGGTGGGCTCGGGGCCGTGGAGGAGCTTGCCGTCAACGCGGATGTGATCGCGCGTGATGTCGGCGCGGGTACCGAGTTCGGTGACGGTCTGGCCGTTTACCTGGACGCGGCCTTCGAGGATGATGGTCTCGGCGGCGCGGCGACTGGCAATGCCGGCGCGGGCGAGGATTTTCTGCAGGCGCTCGCCGGTGGGTGCGTCGCTGGGATTCGGTTCGGCTTTCATCTCTTCATTATCGCCGTTTAGACGATCGAGAGGATGATCTGCGCGGCGTTATTCCTTTGCGTCGAGCGTGACGTTGTGGGTTTGCGCGATCTTTTGCAGGATCTGGTAGTGCTGATCGAGCACAGGCTCATCGATCTTGGCGGCCTTCTGGATGCTGGGATTTTGCGCGGATTCTCCGCTCTTGAACTGCTTCAGGCTGTGAGATTGCTCGCGGGCCATCGCCTGCAGATAGGCGCTGTCGAAGTCTGGACCGGAGAGCTGCTCAAGCTGGGCGATCTCTTTCTTCTGCTCTTTGGAGGGCTTCTGATTCTGGCTGACGTCGAGCTGCTTGGCGAGGGGAGCTAGCTGCTGGTTGAGTTGAGTGTGAATCTCGATCATGCGCTGGCTGAAATCCTTGACGTCGCCGCTGGAGGCTTTCTGCTGGGCCAGTTGGCTCATCTGAATCTGGGCGTCGTTGTTCTTCAGCATGGTTTCGACGAAGGCCTGGTCGGCGTAGTTGGGCATGGGGGGTGGGCCGCCGGCATCTGCATTGGCAGTTGGGGCGCTGGCTTGGCTGGGGGTTTGCGGGGTGGGTGTGGACGGCGCCTGCTGCTGCATGGCTGACTGGGCGAAAGCGGTCGCGCTTGCAAGTAACAACACGGCGGTAAAGGAGAATTTTGTGCGGGGGTTCTGAATGCTCATGCGCATACCTTTCTGTTCTCTTAGGAGATGTTGGAGTGGCCCGAATGCCGGAGGGATGCGGGCAGGTTGTCGAAGATCGTGCGGGGGCCGGGCGCGGCTCGTCTGCTTAAATTCGATGCCCGAGGCGGTGAGCGCCGTTGTCCCCGGACATGCGTCAGTGGACCTGGTTTATGCCCACTTTGGGAGTGTTGAAGTGTTATTCGATGAGACGAATGGGGTGGTACTAGTCGCGGCGGCCGGAGAAGATGCGGGTGAGGGCGAGGAAGATGTTGAGGCCGTCGAGGTAGATGCTGAGGGCGAGTTCTATGGCGGTGGCGCCGTCGCCACCTTTGTGGATGCGCATGAAGTCGACGACTACGAGGACGCCAAAGATTGCGAGCGTGAGGTAGGAGTAGACGTTCGGGCTGATGAAGTGGAAGAACATGCCGAGGACGCCGATGATGATCAGGCCGAGCAGGGCAGCCATGGCGTAGTTGCGGACCTTCTGGTAGTCGAAGGTGAAGATCTGTGCTCCCATACCGAGGACCGCCATGCCGACGGCAGTCGTCACCGCGGCGTTGAAGACCGCATTGGTGTGGCCGGTGTGCAGCAGCATGTTGATGTAGGGGCTGATTTCGAAGCCCATCACGAGGGCCAGCACGAGGAAGAGGCCGAAGGCGAGTGCGGGCATATTGCGCGCGGCGCGGATGGCGAAGATCAGGCCGAGGGTGACGATAAGGTAGAGCCAGAACATGCCGGCGGGCGCGGAGACGGGCGCGACGTACACGCCGACCGCGGAGGTGAAAAAGCCGACCGAGGTAATGACGAGAACCTGCGCGAGTAGCGAGGAGGCGGTGCGGGTCTGGGTCTGGCCGAAGGTTTGAGTGCCATTGCGGCCGTCGATGATGATGGGATTATCGCGGTTGTCCATAATGCCCTCCGGTTAAATCCTACGCTTTTTGGCCGCACGACAGCATGAAAAGTCGGGGTCCCGCGCGGACGGGCGCTGCCCGCCGGCGGGAGTTAGAACCGCGGCGGGTCTAGGCTTCGGAGTCTTCCGGGGCTTCATCCTCGGGGTCGCCGTCCGCCTGGGAAGAATGGACGTCGGCGGAGGGTTCGAGCTCGGAGGAAGTCTCTGCTTCGGGGATGGATTCGGGCTCGGACGTGGGGGCGTCGGGCTCGATGGGCTGGAGGTTGTGGCCTTCGAGCTCGATGGCGTCGGCGCTGGCTTCGTCGCTGGAGGCGGAGGGGTGAGCGGCGTGGGTTTCCATGGGGATCTCTTCCTGGACGGCGTCGTTGAGTTCTCCGGCCATCTTTTCAAACTCTTCGATGCTGGGGAGCTCGTTGATGTCCTTGAGGCCGAAGCGGAGGAGGAAGTCCTTGGTGGTTTTGTAGAGGATGGGGCGGCCGATGACCTGCTTGCGGCCGGCGGTGGTGACGAGCTTGCGGGTGAGCAGCGAGCCGAGGACGCCGGCGGAGTCGACGCCACGGATCTCGGAGACTTCGGGGGCGGTGACGGGCTGCTTGTACGCGACCACGGCGAGGGTCTCGAGGGCCTGCAGGGTGAGCTTGAGGGGCGGCTTGAGGGACTTGACGAAGCCTCGGACGGCATCGTGGTACTCGGCCTTGGTGCCGAGGCGGAAGCCGCCGGCGACTTCGCGGATCTCAAGGCCGCGGTTGCCGTTGGCGTAGTCGGCGATTAGCTCGTCGAGGAGGGAGCGGAAGTAGTCGCGGAGCTTCCGGGCGGCAAGCTTTTGCTCGGCGGCGAGAGTTTTGGCGCCGCTGGCTGCGGGTTCTTCCGTGGCTGGAGCGTCGTCGCCGGAAATAGGTTCGGCGGTTGTGGCGAGGTTGATAGTGTCGGGGTCCTTCGGCTGCGACTCGCTTTGCGAGTCTTCGCTCAGGATGACAGAGTCAGAGAGGGGTTCAGGGATTTCGGAGGAGCCGGTGGTCTCGGCGTTGAGGGCGTCCGCGTCTTCGACGGGCTCGATGTCGGCGTCGCCGTCGGCCTGCTCGTCTTCGAGGGCGAGGGAGTGTTGCTGGGCGGCGAGGACGTCGAGTTCGGCCTGGCCCTCCTCACCGAGCAGGCCGGTGAGTTGGGCGAGAGTGACAGGCTCTTCGGACGCGTAGATGACAGCTTCGATCTTGGCTTTAAGACTCATGGGTGCAGGGTTGAGTGTATCAACCCTGCACCCATGGAAGAGGTGTAGATGTGGTGCAAAATCGGGGCGTTAGCCGGCGATCTTGTTGAAGAGCAGGAAAAGACAGCCGGAGAGCACTGCCGCAGCCGGGAGGGTGAAGACCCAGGCGAGGGCAATATCGCGGATGGTGGACATCTGCAGGCCGCTCTTGTTGGCCGCCATGGTGCCCGCCACGCCGGAGCTTAGGACGTGAGTGGTACTGACTGGCAGGCCATATCCGTCGGCGAGGCCGATGGTGATCATCGCGGTGATCTCAGCCGCTGCACCTTGGGCGTACGTGAGGTGGGTCTTGCCGATCTTTTCGCCCACAGTGACCACGATGCGCTTCCAGCCGATCATCGTTCCGAGGCCGAGCGCGAGGGCGACGGCGACCTTGACCCAGGTGGGGATGAACTTGGTCGACTTGTCCAGGAACTTTTTGTAGTTGCCGAGAACCGCGGTGTCCGAGGCGCTGATCGTGGGTGCTCCCGCAGCCTTGGGCAGTAGCGTCAGAGCGGCGCTGGTGAGGTACATCTGGTTACGGACGTTGGCCTGCATGTTAGGCGGGACACCTGCGAGCGAGCCATAGCCGACGGCCTCATTGCGGATGTCGGTGACCTCCTGCTGCAAAGCGAGCATTACGTCCGGCTCATACTTCTTGGTATTGACGAAGTTCTCCAGCACCGCACCGCTGTCGCCGATGGAAGCGGTGGGCAAAGCGTAGTTGCCCAGAGCGCCGGCGACCTGGGTGGAGACTGCTGCGAAGGTCTGGACTTCAGACGCGCTGACGGTGTGGTTGAGCGCGTAGGCCGTGGGGACAGTGCCGACGAGGATGAGCATGATCAGGCCCATGCCCTTCTGGCCGTCGTTCGATCCGTGGAAGTAGCTCACGCCGCCGCAGGTGCCGATGAGCAGCAGGCGGATGTAGAACGGTGGCGGTGCGGTGCCTTCAGGAGCCTTGTAGAGGCGAGGATCGCGCGCGAGAAGCTTGAAGAGGAAGAAGAGGAGCGCGGCCATGCCGAAGCCGACAAGCGGCGAAACCAGCAGAGCGGTGAAGACTTTCTTCACCTGCGTCATATCGACGCCGCTCAGGCCGGAGTGTCCGTGCATGAGCTGGTTGGCGACGCCGACGCCGATGATAGAACCGATCATCGTGTGCGAGCTGGAGGCAGGCAGACCGCGCCACCAGGTGGCAAGGTTCCATAGGATTGCGGCGATGAGTAGAGCGAATACCATCGCGAAACCGGAGCCGGAGCTGACCTTGAGAATGAGCTCGACGGGAAGCAGGCTGACGATGGAATAGGCCACCGCACCCGAGGACAGCATGACGCCGATGAAGTTCAGGCAGCCGGAATAAATGACAGCGACGTGCGGTTCAAGCGAGTGCGTGTAGATGCAGGTGGCAACGGCGTTTGCGGTGTCGTGGAAGCCGTTGACGAACTCGAACCCCAGCGCGATGAAGAGCGCAACGCCTAGCAGGATGTAGGGGAAGACGGAAGCAGAATGGACGACGGAAAGGTCGGCTCCGAGATGCATGGCGATATAGGTAACGCCGACGACGAGCAAGCCACCGAAGGCGATCACGCCCCATCGGCCGACGGGCGATTTCTTCATCTTTTCGTCAAGTATGGACTTGGTGTAAGTGGATTCGCCTTTGACTGCGGTAGCCGCCATGATGGGTTCGCTTTCGAAAATCTGGGAGTTGAGGACTCGACCAGCTTAGAAGCGAGATTATTGCGGGGAGATGAACAGGGCGTGAACTTGTGAGGCTACTAAGGGAATTGGGCTAAAAGTAACCAACGAAAGGCGGGAGCTAGTTACCACTGATTCAGGTGCTAATTGCCGGGGATGTGGGAATAGGTCGTGGGCCAGTCGGCGAGGAGCTTGTGGAGGACGGTGGAGCCGCAGAGGTAGGCGGACTCGAGGGCGAGGCGGCCACCGATGTAGGGGGCCGTGATGGATTCGGCGGCGGCGTGGCCGGGGCGCTCCTCGGAGAAGTTGCTGGCGGTGCGAAGGATCAGGACGCGGTTGGGGTCGACGCGCTGCATGTTGCCGAGGCGCTCAATGGCGTTCATGAAGCCGGCGTCTTCCATCTCGGTGGTAGTGAAGGTGCCCCTGCCTTGGGTGTAAAGGCGGACCCAGTCGCGGGCATACTGGGTCATGATGGTGCCGTGCCAGTAGTAGTCGCTGGAGAAGGTGGCGCCGATCAGGACGAAGGGGGGACGGCGAGCGGCCGGGTCGTTGGTGAAGCCGGCGCGGAACGCGGCTACTTTGGGGTCGTCGCCGAGATTGAGGTCCTTGGTTTGGGCGTAGGCCCAGGCGGTGAGCGTGGGGTTGAGGGTGTAGAGGTTGGAGCGGGTCCAGGTGGTTTCGGTGACGGCTGCAGGATCGGGGCGCGTGGCGCCGGAGGGGTAGATGCCGTAGGGCCAGTCTTTGGGAGCCTCGCGGGGATCGATCTCGCGGGCTACGTCGTTGACGACGTAATCGGCCCAGGCCGCGGAGCCGAGGGAGGCGATCCTGGGGTCGACGCCAGCGATGCCGTTGATCAGGATGTAGGCGTGGGTGAGGTCGAAGCGGGGATCGAGGCCCAGGGCCATCATAGAGGCGGTTGCGTTGACGAGTGTTGTGCCGCTGACGATGCCGAGGATGGTGTGGTCGGCGTTGGTGCGGATGGGGTGGGTTTGGCCAGGCTTGCCGGGGATGGTGGGGCCGCCGGGGAAGGGGAGGGTTTCGGTGAGGTGCTCGCGCTCGACCCAGAACTGGAATTCGCCGGGGATGTCGCCGGTGTCGTTGCCGACCTCGAAGGTGGTGACGATGACGGCGCGGATGGGCCAGGGTTTGTCAGGGGATTGAGCGGGCGATGCGAAGCACAGGAGCGCGGCGGTGAGGGCGAGTGCGAAGACACGGATGTGGGTGCGCATGGCGGACTCCTGCGGCTGTTGGTGTGGAGTGTTTAGGGTATCGCATGGTGGCGGGGGAATAGAGTGGTGGAGTGCCGACTATTCTGAGATTTCGCGGCTTCAATCTGGTGATCTATACACGGGACCACGAGCCAGCCCATGTTCACGCGCGTGGGCCCGGAGTGGAAGCGGTCTTTTTACTTCCTTGCTCCGGCGGCGCAGCAATCGTGCGTGCCAGGTTTGGGACAAGTCCGCATGAAGAGGTGATGTTGGCTCGATTTATTGAAGAAAATCGAGATATCCTGTGTAAGGCATGGGAGGTTCTACATGGCGACGCCGGAAAAGCGTGAGTGGCTGGATGTGTATGGAGACGAGTGCCGTCAGCGCGGTCTCTACATCGTTGCTGCGCACTATGATCCGGCGACCGGGATGGTACATGCGCAACTGAAGGCGGGCATGACGATCTCCGTTCCTAAGGAGAGGGTGCAGGGGCTGGCCAGTGCGACCGATGAGCAGCTAAGTGAGGTGGAGATCAGCCCAGCGGGTTGGAGCTTCGATTTCCCTCGCATTGATGATGGGGTGACACTCGAGGGCCTGCTTTCGGGACGATTCGGCAACGACCAATGGGAACGAGAGTGGGCTGAGAAACACCGCGAGACAAAAGCGGCTTAGAGCTTAGCTCCAGTCGTCGCGAACCTGGGCTTGTTCGGCGAAGACCTGGTCGAAGCGGTCGGTCTTTTTGACTAGGATGTCGCCGAAGTGGTCGCCCTGGCGGAGGACGATCGCTTGCAGCCGGACTAGCTCGAGCATCGCGAGGAAGGTGCAGATGACCGCTCGCTCGCTCTTGGTGTTTTGCAGCATGCGGCGCAGGCTTACGGGCCTGTCTTCCATGAGCAGGCGGCGTTTGACGAAGTCGATCATCTGCGCGACGGTAACGGTTTCCTCGTCGATGTTGTGGACGGGGCGATCGCGGAGGCGGGTGAGGATGTCCTGAAAGACGCGGACGAGGTCGACCGTGTCGGCGTCGATCTCGCGGTCGGATTCGGTGGAGTCGACGCCCTCGTCGTGCAGGAAGTTTTTAAGGCCGGACTGGGTCCAGGTAGCCTCTTCGAGCATTTGTTTTTGCAGCAGCATCTGCGCGGCCGCCTTGAAGCGTTCGTGCTCGAGGAGACGGTCAACGAGTTCGCGGCGCGGATCGTCGGATTCCGATTCAGGAGCAAGGGGGTCGCGCGGGAGGAGCATGCGGGACTTGATGTGGATGAGTAGCGAGGCGACGTAGATGAACTCGCCAGCTGCGTCGACGTCCGCGTCCTTGAGGTGGTGGGTGTACTCGAGGAACTGCGCGGTGATGCGCGCGATGGGGATGTCGTAGATGTCGATGTTCTGCTTGCGGATGAGATCGAGCAGGAGGTCTAGTGGGCCGTCGTAGACCTGGCCTACGGTGATGCTGAAGGGGGACTGCGAGGCTTCGTCGCGGGACTTGTCGCGTTCGCGTTTGGGCTCGGGGGTTGGTGGGGGCGTGGGAGGGTGCTCGAGCGCGAAGGGGGTGTGGGGAGCGGGGGTTGAGAAGGCGTCGGCAGTGTCGTCGGGGCTAGAGGCATCGGGGTCCTTCGACTGCGCGCTTTGCGCTTCGCTCAGGATGACAGCACCTTCTTCATCGCTGCGCGCGTCTTCGCTCAGGATGACAGAGTCTTCCTGGTGCTCGGCATTTTCTTGCGCGAGATGCTCTTTGGGGTCGAGATCTTTTTCTTCGCTCATGTTCAGGCGATTCCCATGGCGTGTTTGGCTTCGGCGAGGGTTTCGTTGGCGCGTTTGGCGGCGCGGTCCTTGCCGTTGGCGAGTACGTCGTGGACGACGCTGGGGCGTCCGGCGAGGTCGGCGCGGCGGTCGCGGATGGGGGCGATGGTCGCGACGATGGCGTCGGCTACCCAGCTCTTGCATTCGATGCAGCCGATGCTGGCGGAGCGGCAACCTTCGGCGGCCTTGAGCTGCGTTTCTTCAGAGCTGAAAACTTTGTGCAGGTCGAAGACGGGGCAGATGTCGGGGTTGCCGGGGTCGTCGCGGCGAATGCGGGCGGGGTCGGTGACCATGACCTTTAGCTTGGCGCGGATGCTCTCGTCGGACTCGGATAGCTCGATGTGATTCTTGTAGCTCTTGGACATCTTGCGGCCGTCGAGGCCAGGGAGTTTGGGCGACGGAGTGAGCAGGACTTGCGGCTCGGGGAGGATCTCCAGGCGGCCGAAGGGCGAGATTTTCTTGGTTTGCGAGGCAGCCTCGAAGAGCTGGCGAGGGCTGAAGTCGGTGCGGTTGGAACCCTGGGGTTTGCCGGCCAGCTTGCGCGCCTTTTCGAGGATGGCGGGCATCTCCCAGGGCGCGGCCTCGGGCGAGGTGTAGAAGTCGCCGGGGTAGAGGGAGTTGAAGCGGCGGGCGACCTCGCGGGTTAGCTCGACGTGGGCGACCTGGTCGGCGCCAACAGGGACGAAGTCGGGCTTGTAGAGCAGGATGTCGGCGGCTTGCAGGAGCGGATAGCCGAGGAAGCCGTAGGTGGCTAGATCTTTTTCGCGGAGCTGCTCCTGCTGGTCCTTGTAGGTGGGGACGCGTTCGAGCCAGCCGAGCGGGGTGAACATGCTGAAGAGCAGGAAGAGCTCGGAGTGGGCGGGAACGTCGGATTGCTTGAAGATGACGCAGCGGCCGGGGTCGAGGCCGGCGGCGAGGAAGTCGAGCGTGATCTCGATGTTGTTGGCCTGCACGTCGCCCGGATCGGCGTAGTCGGTGGTGAGGGCGTGGAGGTCGGCGATGAAGAAGTAGCAGTCGTAATCCTGCTGCAGGTGAACCCAGTTGTAGAGGGCTCCCATGTAGTTGCCGAGGTGGAGGCGGCCGGTGGGACGCATGCCAGAGAGGACGCGGGGGCGGGGTGTCGAACGTGGGGAAGTGGGGCTCATGAGTCGAAGCTTAAGGATACATGGCTAAGGGGGAGAGGGCTGTGGGGTTTGGGTTCGGAACCCGAAAGAACGTAGCCGGGGTGGGCAGGGTGGCGGGGCCTTCGGCTGCGGTTGGCACAGGAATGTGCCAGCCTTCGCTCAGGATGACAGATTTGTGCTGAAGGAAGATTTTCTAGAGGCTGACGACGCGGGCTATGGCGAAGCCGTCGTAGCCCTTGCTGCCTACCGTTTGAACAGCGGTGGAAGAGATTCGGGGGTCGGCGGCTAGGATCTCGAAGAAGCGGCGGACGCCCTGAACGTTGGGGTCGGTGCTGGTGGGGTCGATGACTTCGCCGTCGCGGATGACGTTGTCGGCGAGGATCAGGGTGCCGGGGCGGGCGAGTTTGAGGGCCGCGGTGAGGTAGTCCGGATAGCCGTCTTTGTTGGCGTCGAGAAAGATGAGGTCGAACGGCTCGACGTGCTCGGCGTGGAGCTGGGCGAGGGAGTCGAGTGCGGGGCCGAGGCGGAGCTCTACGGCGTGGGCGAGGCCGGCGTGGGCGATGTTGGCTAGGGCGACTTTGGCGTGATGGGGGTCGAGCTCGAGTGTGATGAGTTTGCCGTCGGGCGGAAGCGCGCGGGCGAGGTTGATGGTGGAGTAGCCGCCGAGGGTTCCGATTTCGAGGATGCGGTAGGCGCGCTGCGTTTCGGCGAGGAGCTGCAGGAGCTTGCCCTGGCTGGGGGAGACGTCGATGGCCGGAAGATTGGCTGCGGCGTTCGCGGCTAGCGCGGCCTCAAGGATCGGGTCGGGCGGGATGAGGGTGTCGTTGAGATAGCGGTCGACGGAGGCCCATAGGGCTTCAGGTTTGGAGTTCGGCATCGCGGGAGAGTCTCGGGGTTTACAGGCTGAAGAGGAGGATCTTGAAGATGGTCATGATGGGAATGAAGGCGATCTGGATGATGTAAAAGCCGAAGAAAAAGAAGCCGAACATGAAGTAAAGGCTCATGCTCTGGTAGGTCTTGGCGGCGTTGAACGGAAGGTAGTGCATGAGGATCTTGCCGCCGTCGAGGAAAGGGAGCGGGACGAGATTGAAGACGAAGAGGAGGATGTTGACCAGGATGCAGAAGTAGAGGAAGAGGATAAGGGGGAAGATGCCGGGAAGGCCTTCGGTGCCCATACTCAAGTTGCGCATAGCCAGTTGGGAGGCGATGACCAACGAGTCGAAGGTGCCGGGCACGGTGTGGCGGACGATGATCAGGGCGATGAGTGCGATGACGGCGGCGAGAAGCTGGGCGGCTGGGCCGGCGAGGGTAGCAAGCATCTCGTCGCGCGACGGATTGCGGAAGTTCCGTGGAGTGAAGGTGATGGGCTTGCCCCAGCCGAGGATGAGGGGGCTGCGGAAGATGAAGAGGACGGGCCAGATGAGCATCCCGAGCAGGTCGAAGTGGCGGGCCGGGTTCATGGTGAGGCGGCCCATCATGCGTGCGGTGGGGTCGCCGAGGCGATTGGAGGCCCACGCCTGGGCGCAGTCGTGCAGAGAGATAGAGAGTACCAACACAACCAATTCAAAGATGATCAACGCGTACGTCAACGGCATGAAGATAGTTTACTGGAGTATTTTGTGCTTCCCTGGACGGTTGGGTAGGTATAGACTTCGTGGCATCAAGATCACTGCAGTAGTCTGGGTCGACCCTGCATGCAGGAAGTTCACCCAATGCAGGCGACTGCGGCGATCTAACGAAAGCGGAGACAGCCTAAGCTGTCTCCGCTTTTTGTTGCCGGCCTGGTTTTGCGGGCATCGTGTGCGAGTAGTGGGGAAGGTGGACTATTCGGGGTTGGGGATGGTGCCGCTGGTGGTGACGCCGGCGGTGATGACAGAGTTGTAGTTGGAGTTAGCGGTGCCGAAGCTGAAGCCTGCGCTGAACGCGGGGCTGGAGGACAGGAACGAACCGAGCGCAGTCGCCGCCGTGGTGCTGGTTCCACCGACGCCGACGATGAGGCCAGTGAGGCTTGCGTCGATTTCGTAGTTGAGGTTGTTTGCCGGGATGAGGTTCGTGCCGGCGAAGGTGGGGTTGGCAATGTTGGCCGTGCCGAGGGAGCGGATGAGGGCGCGGTGCTCGGACTCAACGCCAAGGATGGAGGCGGCGACTTTGGCGTAGAGGATCAGGTCTGCCTGGGTGTAATTGCTGCCGCTCATGGCGGGGTTAGCCTGTGTTGCGCTGAAGCCGTTGTAGCCAGCGGCCATGGAGGCGAACTCTTCGACGCGCGGTGGAAGGCGGGTTTATTCGATCGCGAAGACGGCGTTGACCGTGGCGGAGCGGGTGATGTGATCGGGGGAGATGGCTAGGGGTTGCCGGGAGCGCTTGTCTTCTGGGGCTGCGGCCATTGCGTACATGCGCGGGCCAATGCCGCTGACCACCGGGGTCTGGTTGCTGGCGTAGAGGAGGGTGCCGAGCTTCGCGCCGAGGCCCTGGGCCATGTGCTGGGCGATATCGCGGGCGCGATTGAGGGCCTTCTGAGCGGCTTCGGCTTGAAGAGCGTCGTCGCTCTTGAGTTGCCAGTCGATGCCGCCGCTATTGTTCGCGCCGTGGGTGATGGCTAGTTGCAGAACCTTCGCTGCCTGGTCGGCGGGAACGGTGACTTGCCAGCGCTGCGAGAACTGGAAGCGCATGCCTTCGACGTAGCGCGTCTTGTTCTGAAAATCTTCAGGATTGAGCGGCGTCAGGCTTTGCTCCTGACTCTGGATGGCGTCCTTCGCGATGCCCGAGGCGGTGATGGCGGAGACGATGGCGTTGGAGGTTTCGGTGGCGCTGGCGTAGGTCCCGTCCTGCTCGCCGCCGAAGGAGTTGAAGCCGATGGAGACGACAGCGGTGTCGGCAACGGCAGAGGCCTCAGCGGTTGCGGTGACGGAGATGGTCTTATTGTCCTTGCTGATCTGGATCTGCTGCGCGGCGAGGGGGAGGGCGGCGAGGCAGAGGGCGGCGACGATGGAGAGGCGGGGGAGGCTCATGGCTATTCTTCCTTGGCTTCCAGCAGGTCGGCGAGGGTTTCCTTGTGTTTAGGACGAGCGGTGATCTTGTCCTTGATGGTGGGGAGGGGGTGCGAGGGCGGGGGCGTTCCCAGGCGTTCGCGGGCGTTGGCCTTCACAGCTTTGGTCGCGGAGAACACTTCTTTCTTTGCCTTGGACTTGGGCATGCGTGCTGGACCTCCTTCGTGATGTACAGCGTACTCCTGATGGACGTTGCATATACAGATTCAGGGGCGAAAAAAAATGAAGGCGGCGCGGAGAGCCAATACGTTCTGGCGTCGCTCCGGAAGGGAGGCAAAGGCGTATTCTTGAACCTGGTTGAACGCTCGGGTCTCTGACTAGACCTGGAATTTGAGGGTAACGATGGAAGAGCGCGACTTCTTCGAGGAAGTAACGGAACAGAAGAGGCACACGATGGTCTGTCCGCATTGCGGGCAGCCGGGTGAGTATGAGCTGAGCTGGCTGGTGCGGCGCAAGCGGGCACAGGTGCCGCGCGGGGCCGATGAGCTGGATCGGGCAAAGTTCGCCAAGGCGCGCAGTTACATGGTGCGGCGAGATGACCTGGTGGGCTGTAAGAACATTCGCTGTCGCAAGCGGTTTGAGGTGGTCGGGATCCAGTCCGTCGCTGATTTGCAGGAGGCGGCTGTGGGAACAGCGGAGAATCGTGCAGAGCGGATTCGGGCTGCGTTTGGGCGACGGACGCTGGGCTGACGGCTGGGTTCAGTTGAACGCTGGGTTGGCGGGGCGCGGCTGTTTCGCTCCGGGCAGCGGTTTGTGATTTAATGCGAAGAGTCGCAGGAGGAAGCGCAATGAGCAACAAGTTGATCCCGGTGGAAGAGCGGCACCTTACGCCGGAGCAGGTGGACGTGATCGATCGCCGCCGGCGTCGCGGGCAACTGTTGTTGGTGATTGGATTTCAAACGCTGATTATCGGCACGATTATCACACTGTGGAGCGGCCAAGATTTTACGTATTCGCCGGGCTGGATTCACCCGTTGGGGTATTGGGATGCATTTCTCTTCCTGGTATCCTTCACCTGCATTGTGAGCGGGATTCAACTGCGGCGCGGGCTGAACGAGTTCTTCAGCT
Organism: Granulicella sp. L46; assembly: GCF_009765785.1. Classification (GTDB taxonomy): domain Bacteria; phylum Acidobacteriota; class Terriglobia; order Terriglobales; family Acidobacteriaceae; genus Granulicella. The sequence goes on along the minus strand of NZ_LMUT01000012.1, from coordinate 810,212 downwards.
ACTAAGGATTTCTGGATTACGTGAACGGCGAGCTGCGGCTCGCCGTTTTCATTTGCGGCGATGGGCGTCACGGCAAACGGTGCGGCGGGTCTGCTATTGTGGCCTCGCCGAGAGGTATGGAGGCAGGCGTGATTGCTGTGGCGTTCGATGAGTTAAAAGTAAGCATGAGTTTGGCGGAGCCCGCCGCGTTTCCTGTAGCCGAGAAGGTGTTGCTGGCGGCTGTGATCGTCGCGTCGCTGGGAGTGTTTGCGTGGCGGCTGTCGCCGATTGCGCGGAATGTTTTGCGCTCGAAGAAGGACACGGACTTTTCGCTGCGGCCAGTGGGCGCTCGGGTTTGGAAGTTCTTTTGGGAGGTGCTCTGCCAGGCCAAGGTGATTGAGCAACGGCCGCTGCCGGGCTTGGCGCATGCGTTTGTGTTCTGGGGGTTCCTGGCGTTCGCGCTGGTGACGCTGAATCATATCGCGGTGGGGTTTGGGCATGGGTTTCTACAGTACGCGGGGTGGTTTGGGACGTTCTATGTGATGTTTGCGGCCGTGTGGGCGTTGCTGGTTGCAGTGAGTATTGCCGGACTGTTTATCCGTCGATTTGTAGTACGGCCGCGGTGGTTGGGGGCGGAGGTTTCGGTGGAGTCGGGCGTGATAGCGGGGCTAATCTTCCTGCTGATGGCGACGTACCTGGCGGCGCTGTTTGTGGACGACGGCGGTGGGGCCGCGTTGGGGTTGTGGTGGGTGCACACACTGGTGCTGCTGGTGTTTCTGCCGATTATTCCGGGGACCAAGCATTTGCATTTGGTGTTGAGTCCGCTGACTGTGTTCTTGAAGCGACCGGAGTTTTCGCAGCTTCCGAAGCTGGAGGGGGATGATGACTTCGGGCTGGTCGCGGGGAAGGACCTGACACAGTTGATTGCGCTGCAGGCGTATAGCTGCGTGGAGTGCGGGCGGTGCACGGAACACTGCCCGGCGTCGACGACAGGGAAGGTGCTGAACCCGAAAGAGATTGTGCTGGGGGTGAGGTCCTATCTAAATACGGAGGGTCCGGGCAGCGAGGTGGCGTTGCTGGACGGCGCGCAACCAGCGCTGTCCATGGAGGCCGCGTTTGAGTGCACGACGTGTGGGGCGTGTGAGTTTCAGTGTCCGGTGGGCGTGCAGCATTTGCCGGTGCTGATCGGCCTGCGGCGCGGTGCGGTGAATACCGGGGCGTGGGAAGACAAGTATGGGACGAAGCTTTTTCTGGCGCTCGAGAAGCAGGGGAACTCGCTGGGTATGAGTTCGACCGAGCGCGACAAGTTTATTGCGAAACAGGAGTTTCCAATCTTTGACGGCTCGCAGGAATACTGCCTGTGGCTGGGGTGCATGGGGAGTTATGACCCGAAGGGGCGCGAGATCGTGTCGGACTTTGCGCGCGTGATGCGGGCGCTGGGGACGCAGTTTGGCGTGCTGAAGAAGGAGAAGTGTACGGGGGATCCGGCGCGGCGGCTGGGCAATGATCTGTTGTTCGGGGATCTCGCGGAGCAGGGGCTGAAGGCGTTTGCAATGGCGGGCGTAAAAAAGATTGTGACGATCTGTCCGCACTGCGTGAGGACGATGGCGACAGACTGGCTGGAGTATGGCGTCGCGCCCGAGATTGAGCACCACTCGGAGTTCATGGCGCGGCATGCTCACCTGCTGCCGCAGCAGAAGGGCGAGAGCATTGTCTATCACGACCCATGCTATTTGGGACGATATCAAGACGTGTATGACGAGCCGCGCGCGGTGGTCGCGACCGCTGGCGAGTTAGTCGAAGCAGAGCGGCATCGCGAGCGGTCGTTCTGTTGCGGGGCCGGGGGTGGGCTGGCGTTCCTGGGCGAAGAAAGCGGTGAGCGCGTGAGCCATGTGCGAGCGAAGGAGCTGATCGCTACGGGCGCGCAGACGATTGGGACGGCTTGCCCGTTCTGCAACTCGATGTTCCGCGATGCGCTGGGAGCCGTGGGTGGAGAGGCGCCACCGCAGTTGCTGGATATTGCGCAACTGGCGGCGCGGGGGCTGGCAATGCAAACAAACGATCGGGATGGGAAGCCTGGCGAGAATTGAACGCGGGTCAAGACGAGGTTGTGCCGGGTGCGGTAGGCTGGCGATGATGGCTTGCGTCTGAATCATGTGGAGTTCGAGATGAAAATTGTGGTGGCGGTAAAGCAGGTTCCGGAGCGCGATGCGGTGGTGCGCGTGGCTGCGGATGGTCGCAGCGTGGATGAGAGCGATCTTGCGTGGACGATGAATGAGCCCGACGCGTACGCGCTCGAAGAGGCGCTGCAGTTGAAAGAGCGCGCGGGAGATGGCGAGGTCGTGGTGCTCTGCGCGGGGCCGGAGCGTGTGCAGAGTACGCTGCGCGAGGCGCTGGCCAAGGGTGCGGATCGCGCCGTGCATGTGGTGACGCCGGAGGATGGGGATAACGCCCTGATGTGCCGGGACACACTGGACGTGGCGCGGCTGCTCGCGGATGCGGTGAAGGGTGAGTCTCCGGACCTCGTGCTGACGGGCTTGCAGTCGGATGATTTGGGAGCAGGGCAGACGGGTGTGGTGATGGCGGAGCTGCTGGGAGTTCCGCATGCGACGCTGGTGTTGCATGTGGAGCTTGCGGGCGCGGGAATTAAGGTCAAGCGTGAGTTAGAAGACGGGTGGATGCAACATGTCGAGATGCCGTTGCCGGCGTTGCTGACGATTCAGTCAGGCGGCAACCGTCTGCGCTACGCGACGCTGATGGGGATCAAGAAGGCGCGGCAGAAGGAGATGCGCGAGGCTCCGGCTGCGGCTGCGGCGAAGCGTGTAGATGAGGTGCTGAAGGTGTCGCCGCCTACGCGGGTGAAACAGACGGAGATGCTAACAGGATCGGCCGATGAGATTGCGGCGAAGCTGGTAGAGAAGTTGAGGTTCGAAGTGAAGGTGCTATGAGTACTGCGCGTACGGGTGCTACGCGCACGGCGAACTAACTTTGGACATGGAGAAATGGCTATGAGCAGCAATGTGTTGGTGGTGTTGGAGACCAAGGGTGCGGGCTGGCACCGGATGAGTTTTGAGGCGTTGGCCGCAGCGCAGAAGCTGAGCAATGAGCTTGGTATGTCATGCTCGGCTGTGGTGCTGGGTGAGGGCGCGGCGATCGCGCCGCTGGCTGCGGAGTTGGCGACGAAGAAGTTGAATGGTGTGTGGGCTGTGGGTGATTCGCTGCTGGCCGAGTACACGGCGGACGGCTGGGTTGCGGCGCTCCAACAGTTGATTGTGGAGACGAAGCCGAAGTTTGTGGTGCTGCCGCATACCTACCAGGTAAGAGATTTTGCGCCGGCGCTGGCAACGCGGATGGGCGAGGTGTTGATCGGCGATGTCACGGCGATCGAGGTTGCCGATGCGCAGAGTGGGCCGTTCTTCGTGCGGCAGTGGATGCAGGGAAAGTTGAATGCGGAATATCGCCACAGGAGTGAGGGCGGGGTGTGCTTTCTATCGGTGCAGGCGGGAAGTTTTCGCGCGGACGCGGTTGCGCCGGGCTCGGCTGAGGTGAAGACGTTTGCGCCGAAGCTGGATGCGGCGAAGATTCGGACCAAGCCGGGCGAGCCGTTTCGCGAGGCGGCGCAGACGGTCGATCTATCGACAGCCGCGGTCATTGTCAGCGTTGGCCGAGGGATTGGGGAGCAGGACAATCTGAAGCTGGTGGAAGATCTGGCGAGCGCTCTGGGGGCGGAGCTGGCGGCGTCGCGCCCGATCTGCGACGCGGGGTGGTTGCCCATGGAGCGGCAGGTGGGAAGCTCGGGGCAGACGGTTGCGCCGAAACTTTATCTGGCGGTGGGGATCTCCGGCGCCATTCAACACCTGGTGGGAATGAAGGGTGCGAAGACGGTGGTGGCGATCAACAAGGATGCCGACGCGCCCATCTTCGAGGTCGCGGATATTGGCGTGGTGGGTGATTTGTTTGAGGTAGTTCCCGCGATTACAAAGGCGATTCGCGGGTAGGGTCCGGCAGGGCAAGAATAAAAAGAGACCGGAACGGGTCGAATTGCGTCATACTGGAAGAGGTTGGCGCAGGCCGACTTTCTCCTGACCTGAACCCTTGACGAAACAAGCACAACGCGGAGCTGGTGAGCGGGCGCATCCTTTATGGCTGCGCGTGCTGACGTTTGCGTGCCTGCTGCTGGTCGTTGGCGCGAGTTCGGTCCAGGCGATTCATATCCATGGGCAGTGGCTTCCGCAGAACGCGATACACGCGGGATCGCTGCCGAACGGATCGCAGGGGCCGGGTGGTGAGGAGCATTGTCCGCTTTGCGTAGCGATGCACTCGGCGCTGCCGGTCGCGGCCCATACCAACACCCTGCTCATGACGCTGGTGGAGTGCAAGGTGGTGCAGGCGTTAAATCACGCGCCTGAGACGCAGTGGCACTACGCGATGTTCAGCAGGCCACCGCCCGTAGAAACTCTGTAACTGAAAGATGCGGAAGATTGCCGTGCCTACATGCGCGCGGTGCCGGGTTATAGACCGGGCAATCTTCTTTAGGAGTTCAGCAGTTGCGCCGTGAGGCCGCTGACGCTGGACCGGCCGTAGCCGCATAAAGGCTTCGGCGCCTTTGGTGCTAACAGACAGGAGTTTTGGAATGTATAGAGTTTTTTTGAACCGCTTCATCGGCGTGCTTGCGCTGAGTTGGATGATGATGTTCGGTGTAGGGGCCGCTGTAGGGCAGAGTACGTCGGGCAGCGTAAGTGGTACCGTGACCGACTCCACCGGGGCTGTGATTCCCGGGGCAACCGTGGTGATCTCGAATCCGGTGAGCGGGCTTTCGCGCACAGCGACGGCTGATTCGAGTGGAGCGTTCCAGTTCTTCAATCTCCCCTTCAATCCATATCACTTAGTGGTGAGTGAAGCTGGCTTCCAGCCTGCCAGCAAGCAGATCGCCGTGAATTCGAACGTGCTGGTGACGGTTGCTTTCGCGTTGCAAGTTGCAACCTCGTCGCAGAGTGTGACGGTCGAGGCGTCCGATGACATGGTTGAGAATGACCCGACGTTCCACACGGATATCGATCGGGCGGCATTCCAAAAGCTGCCGCTGGAGAGCAATTCGTCGTCACTGAGTTCGCTGGTAACGCTGGCTTCGCCGGGCGTCGCGGCGGATTCGAACGGGCTGTTCCATGGGCTTGGCGATCATGCATCGAACTCGTTCTCGATCGATGGACAACCCATCACGGATCAGCAGAGCAAAGTTTTCTCGAATCAGCTTCCGTCCAACTCTGTGCAATCGCTCGAGGTCATCTCTGGTGCGCCGCCGGCTGAGTATGGCGGAAAGACCAGCCTGGTGATTGATGTGACAACACGTTCGGGCATGGGGGTGACTACGCCGACCGGATCGGTATCGACATCGTACGGGAGCTTTGGGTCGTCGACAGGTTCGTTTGATATCAGCTATGGCGGCAAAAGCTGGGGCAACTTCTTCGAGATCGATGGACTGGATACAGGGCGCTTCCTCGATCCGCCGGAGTTCAAGGTGTTCCATGACAAGGGCAACGAGTTCAATTTCTTCGATCGCGCGGATCGGCAGTTATCCGCACGGAGCACCGCTCATCTGAATTTGAATGTAAGCCGTTCGTGGTTTCAAACACCAAACTCTCTGGACAATCTGAACGTTCAGAATGTGGCGAACACTGGCGCCGTGAATGGTGGGACATCTGCAGATCCGCTGTTCGTCAATGTGGGCAATACCGATCAGCGTTCCAAGATTGTCACGTTCGACATTGCACCGTCGTACACGCTTACGCTGAATCAGAACTCGGTGTTCAACATTGGCGGCTACGTGCGCCGCGATGCGTACAACTACTATGCGAGCGATAATCCGCTGGCGGACCTGGGTCCGGTAACGCTGCAAAACCAGAGCATCTCGCAGTCGCGATCGCTGACGAATGCCGGTGTCCATGCGGATATCTCGTACGTGAAAGGAATTAACAATATCAAGTTGGGAGGTGTTTATTCGCAGACATTCCTGCGTGAGAATGACACGCTGGGGATCGTGAATAACACGTTCAATTCTCCATGTATGGATGTGTTAGGGAATCCATTGCCCGGGTATGCGAGCCAGAATCAGTGTCCCTCCGGCACGTCCCTGCCCAATGGAAATTATCTGTCTGTGCTGGCGCCGTACGATCTGACACGCGGTGGAAGTCTTTACAACTTTGATGGTCACACCGATGTGAAGGAGCTCGGGCTTTATCTGGAGGACCAGATTGCGGTCAAGAACTGGCTGCTCAATCTGGGCATCCGTGGCGATCTTTACAATGGGCTCGCGATTGCTCGGCAGGCGGAGCCGCGGGTTGGCATCTCGTATAACGTGAAAAAGACGGCGACGATTCTTCGCCTCTCCTACGCGCGGACGCTGGAGTCGCCATTCAACGAGAACCTCGTGCTGTCGAGCCAAGGCTGCGCCAATGCTGTGCTGTCGCCGCTGCTGGCATGCCAGACGACGGTGGGCAACACGCTGGAGCCCGGCTTCCGCAACGAGTTTCATGCGGGCTTTCAGCAGGCTGCCGGCAAGCACCTCGTGTTCTCTGGCGAGTACATCTGGAAGTACACGCACAACGCCTTCGACTTCAGCGTGCTCGGCAATACACCGATCACCTTCCCGATCGACTGGCACAATTCCAAGATCCCGGGGTACATGCTGCATGCCGATGTGCCGGTTACGCACGGCTTCTCGGCATTTTGGGTGGCATCTTCGGTGGCCGCGCGCTTCTATGGGCCGCAGGTTGCAGGCGCTGGAGCGACGAGCGGGGTTGCGCCGGGAGACGTGAATTATCCATTCCGGATTGACCACGACGAGAAGTTCAACCAGACGACTCATTTCCAGTATCAGCTTCCTGGGGCGCGCAGCCCGTGGGTCAGCTTCAACTGGCGTTACGATAGCGGCCTGGTGGCGGGTTCGGCTCCCTGCTACAACGTGACCGATCCTAACGGGGCGTGCCCAAACAGCTCGTTTGCGCCTGATGGGACGCCCGCTACGCTGAATGGTCAGCCGGCTGTGCTGCTGGTTGACAACGGCATATCGGGTTCGCCGAATCCGGTAACGGGAGCGGCGGTATATTTGCCGTTCACTCCCGACCAGGAGTTTCAGGCAGGACTTAGCTGCGATGGTGTGAAGGCGAACGGAACCAACCAGATCGGCGAGCTGGTTCCGGGAACGAACTACTATGCGTGCGAGGCCTCGCAGCTTACCTCAACGCTGATCAGTATTCCTGCACCAGGTACAGGCAGCAACGACCACAACCCACCGCGCATTGCGCCGCGCAATCTCTTCGATGTGTCGGTTGGGCAGGACAACCTGTTCAAGGGCACGCGGTACAAGTGGAGCGCGATGCTGACAGCCGTCAACATCACGAATAAGTATGCGCTGTATAACTTCCTCTCGACCTTCAGCGGAACACACTATGTGACACCGCGTTCGTTGACGGCGGAGGTGGCGTTCCATTTCTAGACGAAGGTGAAAGACTAGACGACAGCGCTCGCCTGAAATGAGGCGGGCGTTGTTGTTTATGCGGGAGACTCCCGTAGCATGAAGGTACATGCCTCTACGCCTATCGAAGTCGACGCTGGTGCTGCTGGCCTTTGGAAGCGTGTACCTGTTTTGGGGATCGACCTATGGAGCGATTCATATAGCGGGCGAGCATCTGCCGGTGGCCGTCGTTTCGGCGACACGGTCGCTGATCTCGGCGACGCTGATTCTGCTGATCTGCTTGTTGAGCGGCAAAAGTTTGCGGGTGCCGAAGGGTGAGGGATGGAAGCTGGTGGTGGTCGGGCTGCTGTTCATGTCGTGCAATAACATGCTGCTGACGTGGGGAGAGAAGCTGGTGCCGTCGGGGTTTGCGTCGCTGATTGTGTCGACGATGCCGATCATGATTGCGCTGATCGAGATGGTCCTGCCGGGTGGGGACGCTCTGAATAAACGCGGGTGGGCTGGGACGCTGCTCGGCACACTGGGGATTGCAGTGCTGATGTGGCCGTCGCTGCACGCGCGCGTGGCGCATGCGGATGGCGGCTCGCAGACGTTGCTGGGAGTGTGGGTGCTGCTGGGTGCGGCGCTGGCGTTCGCGATTGGCTCCATCCTCTCGCGGCGATTCCACTTTACCGCAGACACGTTTGTTGCGACTGGGTGGCAGGTTGGCGTGGCTGGAGTCTTTAACGCGGTGCTGGGGGCGGTGACCGGCGGATGGCATCGTGCGGTGTGGACGTGGCCGGGGTCTGGGGCGATTCTGTATCTCGCAATCTTTGGATCGATCTTTGGGCTGGTCGCATTTACGTACCTACTGCAGAATGTCTCGGTGACGAAGGTGTCGACGTATGCGTTTGTGAACCCGGTGATTGCGGTACTGCTAGGGGTGCTGCTGCTGCATGAGCGGCTGGTGAAGACGGAGATTGCGGGGATGGCCGTGATTGTCTGCGCGGTAGCGATGGTGGTGTATAGCCGCGTGGATCGCGGTAAGCGTGAGATCGTGGGCATGGCAGGCGACGCGGTCGAGTAGCGGATGCCGTTGAGCCGCCCGGGCTCAGAGGCTCTGCTGTGTGCGCTTACTTACGCTTCCAGCGGACGCCTTCTTTGGAGTCTTCGAGAAGGATACCCTTTTCCAACAGCTCGTTGCGGATTGCGTCGGCGCGTGCGAAGTTGCGCTGCTGCTTGGCCTGGGTGCGCTCGGCGACAAGGGCGTCGATGCCGGCGTCGGTGAGGCTTCCGGTGCCGAAGGTTTCGAGCACCTCGGGGGAGACGTCGGCCATGCGGCCTTCAGCTTCGGCCCAGGTGAGGGCGGCGCGAGTGAGCTCCGCATCGCGGTCTTCGAGGACGGCGAAGATGGAGTCGAACTTGTTGAGTAGGGCGAGAGTCTCTTCGGCGTCGAAGCGGGTGAGGCGGGACTGATCGGCGGCAGTGTTGACGGCGCGAAGAACGTCGAAGATGGCGGCGCGGGCCTCGGCGGTGTTGAGATCGTTGTTGAGCGCGGCGGTGAAGTCGAGATCGCCTTTGCGGATTAGGCTGGTCAACGAGTCGTCGGTGGGCGGCGTGTCCGGCCAAGTGCTCTTGCGGATACGGTCGTTAAAGGTTCGCAGACGATCGACGGCATTGGTGGATTCGATGAGGCCGTCGAAGGTGAAGTTTAGTTGGTGGCGATAGGGCACGCTGAGCAGCAGGAAGCGGATGGCCGAGGCGCGGTAGCCCTTGAGCAGAAGGTCGCGGAGGGTGAAGAAGTTGCCCTCGGACTTGGACATCTTCTTGCCTTCAACGAGCAGGAAGCGAACGTGGAACCAGTGGCGTGCGAAGGGTTCGTGGGTGGCGGCCTCAGATTGAGCAATCTCATTTTCGTGGTGCGGGAACATGAGGTCTTCGCCGCCGGCGTGGAGGTCGAAGGAGTTGCCGAGATATTTCATCGCCATGGCGGAGCACTCGATGTGCCAGCCGGGGCGGCCGGGGCCGAGGGGCGTTTCCCAGGAAGTCTCGCCGGGCTTGGTGGCTTTCCAGAGAGCGAAATCGCGGGCCGAGTCTTTTTCGTACTCGTCGAGATCCACGCGCGCGCCGTCCTCGATGCCTTCGAGGTCCTTGCCGGAGAGCTTGCCGTAGCCGGGGAAGCGGGCGATGCGGAAGTACCAACTGCCGTCCTCGGCCTTGTACGCAATATCTTCAGACGCAAGGCGCTCGATGAGCGAGACCATGCCGGGGATGTTCTCGGTGGCGCGGGCGATGTCTTCGGGTTGTTCGATATTGAGGGCGTCCATGTCCTCGAAAAAGGCGCGCTCGAAGCGGGCGCTGTATTCACCGATGGGCTTCCCGGCAGCGGAGGCGTTGCGGATGATCTTGTCGTCGACATCGGTGATGTTCATGACGTGGTGCAGAGCGAGTCCGTTGAGGCGGGCCGCGCGGCGCAATACGTCGACATGCAGGAAGGTGCGGAAGTTCCCTATGTGGCCGTAGTCATAGACGGTTGGGCCGCAGCAATAGAAGCGCAGGGCGTGGCCGTCGGAGGCGAAGAGAGGCTCGTTTTTTCCGGAGAGGGTATTGAAGAGTTCGAGGGGCAAGGTTACGGATTCTTTCGTGGAGAGTCGTCACTCTTGATTGTAGATGGAGGCGTGGAAATCGTCCGCGAAAGTACCTGCTGATGCAGTTCGTCGATGTCGGAGACGCCGCGAATGACGGCGGAGTTCTCCGACTCGTAGAAGTGGAGATCGCCGAGGATGCTGCCGATTCGAGTAATCTGCTGGCTCAGTAGCTCCGAATATTGGTCCCGCTGAGCCGGGGTCAGCTGCGCGGGATCGAGGTGGGTGGTCCCGTCGGCCGCCTCGGTGTTAGAGAGGAAGCTCTCGACCTCATCGCTGGAGTGAAACCAGTCGAAGACGGCTTGTTGCAGGAAGTCGCGCTGGGCGTAGAGCTCTTCGTAGATGGAGGCTTGTTCGCGCGGCAGGAGATCGAGCTGGGAGCTGTCACGGGCGGAGGCCCAGGCGCCGGCGCTGGGCAGAAAGGGATCTCCGCCGGCACGCGCTGGCAGTTGGGGGAGGGATGCAGGGTCGGCCCCGCGGTGCAGCGCGTCGATATTGCTGCGCAGGGCGACGAAATAGTTGCTCTCACGCTGAAGCACGTCTATATCGTGGGCTAGGATCTGCTCGTTGCGTTCGGCTTCGGCGTGGAGATCGTGCTGAAGAACGTGGCGCTGATGCAGGCGGTGCATTACCCCCACGGTGTGCTCAAGGCCGAGAGCGATCAGCAGCCCCGCCGTGATGGTGCCGAGGTGGACCCAGAAGTCCCTCCATCTGAGCAGGGGGTGCTGGGGGGGATGCACATCCATAAGCTATCGTCCTTCAGTGACAGGGTTTGAATCCACTTGAGAGTACCAAACCGCGTAGAGCATGCCCAAGGGGCCAACCTCTCAGCCGAGGCGTAATTGTGGGGTAGGCTCGAGCGTGTCGGGAGCGAAGTGGCGGGCGAGAAACTTAGGCCACGCGGCTGCGGCGATCATGGCGGCGTTGTCGGTGGAGAGCGCAATGCTGGGAAAGGCGATGGGCAGACCCGCCGTGGCGGCCATGTTCGCGAAGACCTGGCGCAATTGGCTGTTGGCCGCGACGCCGCCGCTGACGAGGATGCCGCGCGCTCCGTAATGTTGTGCGGCGTTGAAGGTCGAGCGGGCAAGATTCTTGACGACTGCGTTCTGGAAACTGGCGATGAGGTTGAGGGTTTCGGCGTCAAGCTGCGGGAGCGCGCGGGCGAGGTTGGTCGCGTCCGGCTTTGCCTTGTGCAGACCGAGGTCGCGGAAAGCCCGCTCGCGGGCGGCGATGGCGGGCTGCATTTTGTGCAGTTCGACGTAGCGGCGGGTCGCTGTCTTGATGCCGGAGAATGACATGTCGAAGCGCATGTCGTCGAGGGCCTCAGCCGATTCGCGGGCAAGCTTGGGCGCGGTGTTGCCGGTGACCTTTTGCTTAATCTGCGCGAAAGGAAAGAGCGTGGTGTCGGCCGTTCCGTGCGCGGCGAGGGCGTCCATCCAGGGGCCGCCGGGGTAGGGTAGGCCGAGCAGCTTGGCTACCTTGTCGTAGGCTTCGCCGGCCGCGTCGTCGAGCGTTTTGCCGACGTTGCGGTATTGCCATGTTTGCTCGTGCGTGCGGGTGGCGAGATAGAGGTGCGTGTGGCCGCCGCTGACGACGAGCGCTAGGAGCGGCGATGCCTTGTCGAACTCATTGTTCATAAGAACGGCGTGGATGTGGCCTTCGAGGTGGTTGACGGCGATCAGTGGGAGATCGGCGCCGAACGCGAGCGCCTTGGCGAAGCTGATGCCAACGAGCAGAGCGCCGGCGAGGCCTGGGCCTTCGGTGACGGCTACGGCGGCGAGATCGGAATAGACAACACCTGCCCGCAGCATGGCTTCGCGGACGATGGGGACGATCGCGCGGAGGTGCTCGCGTGAGGCGAGCTCGGGGACAACGCCGCCGTAGTTGCTGTGGATCAGCTGCGAGGCGACCACGTTGGATAAGACTTCGTGGCCGTCGCGGACGACGGCGGCGGAGGTCTCGTCGCAGGAGCTTTCGATACCGAGGATGAGTGTGCCGGGCACGAGGTCTATCGTACTAGGGAGGGGGCGGAAGCACCGGGCATGTCGAGATTGGAGAGCGAGCACTACATTGCGGCGTTTCGGATTGTGCGGCGGCTGCGTGCGCTGGGACATATGGCGTATTTTGCCGGCGGCTGCGTACGCGATCTGCTGCTGGACGTGGTGCCGAAGGACTTTGATGTGGCAACGTCGGCGACACCGGAGAGCGTGCTGGCTGCGTTTCCTCGGACCGAGTCGGTGGGCGCGCACTTTGGGGTGGTGCTGGTGATCGACCACCTGGCGCATGAGCGAGTGACGACCGAGGTCGCGACGTTTCGGCATGACGGTGCCTATACGGATGGCCGCCGGCCGGACGCCGTGCAGTTCTCGATGGATCCGCGCGAGGATGTGCTGCGGCGCGACTTCACCATCAACGGGCTGCTGCTGGACGCGATCGCCTATGAGGCTGGCGACCGGCTGGAGGACTGCGTCCTGGATTACGTGGGCGGACGCGGCGACCTGCACGCCCGCCTGGTGCGCGCGATCGGTGAACCCAAGCTGCGGTTTGCCGAGGACAAGCTGCGCATGCTGCGGGCTGTGAGATTTGTTGCAAGGTATGCGTCACGCGGCTTCTCGATCGAGCGGCGGACGATGGATGCGATCTGGCAGGAGGCTCCGTCGATCCACGTCGTTTCCGCCGAACGCGTGCGCGATGAGCTGACGAGAATTCTTACCGAGGGCGGCGCGCGGCGAGGGCTCGAGCTATTGGACGAGACGCGATTGCTGGTGGAGGTGCTGCCCGAGGTGAAGCGTATGCAGGGCGTCGAGCAGCCGCCGGAGTATCACCCCGAGGGCGATGTGTGGGTGCATACACTCATGTTGCTCGACGAGCTTCCGGCGGGGGCGAGCCCGACGCTCGCGTGGGGAATGTTGCTGCACGACGTCGGCAAGCCGGCTACGTTTACACCACCGGATCCGGCGAGGGCGGGGGATCGGATCCGGTTCAACGGACATGTGGATGTAGGCGTTGCGGTAGCTCGAACCATCCTGACGCGGCTGCGCTTCAGCAACGAGGAGTGCGAACAGATCCTGGCGCTGATCAAACATCACATGCAGTTTGGCGATGTGATGCAGATGAAGCAGTCGACGCTGAAGAGGTTTCTCCGGCTGCCGAAGTTTGACGAACACCTGGCGCTGCACCGCGCGGACTGCCTGAGCTCTCATGGCAAGCTCGACATGTACGATTACGCGAAGAAGCATCTGGAGGAGATGGGCGAGGAGCAGATTCGACCCGCGCTGCTGTTGACGGGCAATGACTTAATTGCGGCTGGGTACAAGCCTGGGCCAGGATTCAAGGCGATGCTGGAGGCCGCGGAGGACGCGCAGCTGGAAGGGTCGGTGAAGACGAAGAAGCAGGCGCTGCGGCTGGTAAACGAGATGTTTCCGGTGTAGGAGGTTCGGATCAGGAGAAATTTATTTCCGCGGCGCGCGGCACAAGGTAAACTTCCGTCAATCCGATGCAGTTCAACTCTAAGGAGCTTTGATATGGCCGACATGGTGGTAGCTGGAACAGCTGAAGGCGGTGGGCTTTCGCAGGTGGAGCGCGTTGTAGACACGTTCGTGGCGCCGAGCAAAACGTTCACAGATATCCTGCGCAGCACGAGTTGGTGGCTGCCGTTTGTGCTGCTGGTGATCGTGACGATGGGGTCGACGTATGCGATCGATCAGAAGATTGGATTCGACCGGGTGGCGGAACAGTCGGTCACGCAGAGTGCAACGAGCGAGGAACAAATGGCGTCGCTGCCAGCCGACCAGCGGGCAGTGGCGATTCATCGAATCGCGGTTGGGCAGAAGTACGGATCCTATGGTGCGGCCCTTATCATTTTGATCTTCGTGGCAATTGTTGCTCTGCTGAACTGGGCGAGCTTGAACTTCGGCATGGGAGCAAAGACTACCTTTGGTCAGAACTTTGCGGTGTGTATGTACGCAGGGCTGCCAAAGATCTTTATTGGCTTGCTGAATATCGTGTTCATCTACGCGGGTGTGAATACGGAGAACTTCGATCTGAATAATCCGGTGGGCACGAACATCGGATATTACATGACGAGCTCGCCGCACTGGGTGCAGACGGCGGGAAGCTTCTTTGACATCTTCGGCCTATGGACGCTCGCGTTGTCGGTGATCGGGCTGGCAATTATTTCGAAGAAGAGCAAGGGACAGGCGGCGATTGTGGCTGTAGGTTGGTGGCTGGTCGGGCTGCTGGTGCTTACGGGCATTACGGCGGCGCGCGGGTAAGACTGGTTGCAGGCAAAGAGGCCCGGCTGATAGCCGGGCCTCTTTGTCTTGCGCACAATGCTACTTCGCGATGAACTCGAGCAGCACCTTGTTGACTTCGGTGGCGTGCGTCCAGTTGAGGCCGTGGGGACCTCCTGCGACGACGTGGAATTGAGCGCCGGGGATCAACGCGGCGGTGCGCTTGCCGGTAGCCTCGATGGGGAGAATCTGATCAGCGTCGCCGTGGATGACGAGGGTGGGAATCTTGATCTGGGCGATGTCAGCGCGGAAGTCTTCGAGCCAGGCGTCCACGCAGTTGAGCATGGCGTGGTAGCTGGAGGTGGTGCCGACATTGAAGCTGGCATGGATTGCCTCGTCGGAGATGTTGGTGCCGCCGACAAGTTTCTTATTGTAGAAATTTTTGAGGAAGGTATCGAGGAAGGCGTAGCGATCAGCCTCGATGGCTTGCTTGATGCCTTCGAATACCTTGGGATCGACGCCTTCGGGGTTGTCGCCTGAGTGACGGAGAGCGGGCGCAACGGAGGACATGAAGACGGCCTTGCTCACGCGGCCGGGCTCGGCATACTTGCCCAGGTAGCGCGCGACTTCACCGCCTCCCATGCTGAAGCCGACGAGGGTGATGTCGTGCAGATCGAGGGCTTCAATCAGCTTGTAGGTATCGGTGGCTAGGGTGTCGTAGTCGTAGCCGATGCTGGGTTTGGTGGAGCGGCCAAAGCCACGGCGGTCGTAGGCGATGACGCGGTGGCCGGAGGCGAGCAGAGCCGCAGTCTGGCGCTCCCACGAGGCGCTGCTGAGTGGCCATCCATGGATGAGCAGGACGGGTTTGCCGCTCCCGAGATCTTCGTAATAGAGTTCGATGTCTGCGCTATTTTCTTCGCCAACCTTGATGTATGCCATAGTTCTTCTCCTGGTGCGATGTACTGTTCGCCTTGATTGGATGCGGCAGGCAGAGAAATGGCCCGGCGAGATGCCGGGCCTTTCTGCAATTCACGAACGATTGATACGGGCGTTTGAGCTTACTCGGCGCCCCAGCGCTTGAAGACCAGCGAGCCGTTGGTGCCGCCAAAGCCGAAGCTGTTGGAGAGGGCATAGTCGATCTTGGCCGACTGCGGCTTGTTGGGGACGTAGTTCAGGCGGCAGGCCGGGTCAACGTTGTCCAGGTTCATGGTGGGTGGGGCAATCTGGTTCACCATGGCCATAATGGTGATGCCGGCTTCCAGTCCGCCGGCGCCGCCGAGGAGGTGGCCGGTCATGGACTTGGTGGAGCTGACCAGCAGCTCGTGGCTCAGGGCCTTCTCGCCGAAGACGTTTTCAATGGCCTTGGATTCGAGAGAGTCGCCGACGGGGGTGGAGGTGGCGTGGGCATTGACGTAGTCGATCTTGTCGGCCGAGATGCCGGCGACGCGCAGGGCGGCCTGCATGGCGCGGCGGCAGCCATCGCCTTCGGGGGCCATGCCGGTCATGTGGTAAGCGTCGCCGCTCATGCCGTAACCGATAACCTCGGCCAGGATGTTGGCTCCGCGAGCCTTGGCGAACTCCAGCTCCTCGAGGATCAGGATGCCGGCGCCTTCCCCGCACACAAAGCCGTCGCGATCCTTGTCGAAGGGGCGGCAGGCGTGGGTGGGGTCGTCGTTACGGGTGGAGAGCGCCTTCATGGCGGCGAATCCGCCAACCGAAAGTGGGGTAATGGCAGCTTCGGCGCCGCCGGCAATCATGGCATCGGCATCGCCGCGCTGGATGATGCGGAAGGCGTCGCCAATGCTGTGCGCCGAGGAGGTGCAGGCGGTCGCGGTGGCCTCGTTGGGTCCCTTGGCGCCGTACTTGATGGAAACATGCCCGGCGGCGAGGTTGATGATCGTGGCGGGAATGAAGAAGGGAGAGATCTTGCGCGGGCCGCCGGCGAGCATCGCCGAGTGTTCGCGCTCGATGACATCGAACCCGCCGATGCCGGAGCCGATGTGCACGCCGACGTTCTCGGCAGTCTCATCGGTGACCTTTAGGCCGGAGTGCTGCATGGCCTCCTGCGCGGCAGCCATGGCGAAGTGGATAAAGCGGCCCATCTTGCGGGCCTCCTTCTTCTCCACGAAGGCGTGCGGATCGAAGTCTTTGACCTCGGCAGCAATGCGGACGGAGTGACCGGTGAGATCGAACGCAGTGATCTCAGCCATGCCACTCTTACCGGAGAGCAGGCCTTCCCAAATTTGCGGAGCGGTATTCCCCACCCCGCAAAGGAGGCCCATGCCCGTTACAACGACACGACGATGCGACATCTTACTCTCATTCCTTGTTGTCCTTAGACTGCAGAAACAGCTATCCCGCTGCTGCAGATCCGTGGAGCTAACTACTTAACTTTCTGGTGCTTCTCGATATACTCGGTCGCGTCCTTGACGGTTTTGATCTTCTCCGCGTCCTCATCCGGGATCTGGATGTCGAAGGCCTCTTCGAACTGCATCACGAGCTCGACGACGTCGAGCGAGTCGGCACCGAGATCTTCCTGGAAGCTCGCGCCGGGTGTGACTTCGGCTTCATCCACCTGAAGTTGCTCGACAATAATCTGCTTAACCTTCTCATCAACTGCTGCCATCGTACGATCTCCTATGAAGTCCTGGGTTGGGCGCGGACATTGACCTTCTAGAGCGAGCTGCCCGATTGACTGCCCCAGTGTGAAAGCATACCGACGTGGTTGGACGGTGTAAAGCCGACGCAGGGTGAACGGTGGAACCCCTCGACAGGCATCCCCCAAACATGCTCGGCGGACCAAACTCCTGTATATTCTAGCGTGAATCTCCGGGTCAGAGATATGGCCGGGACGGTATAAGGATCGGCGCGACGATGTCAGTAAGAGTGTGTTTCTGGTGCGGATCAATCAAGTTCCGCAGGGTAAATCGGCGTGGATTCTTTCAGCGATACATTCTGACCTCATTTGGGTGGTATCCGTGGGAGTGCGCCATCTGTCGCCGCAAGACATTAAGGCGTAAAGAAAGCTAGCACTAGCCGCGGCGGATCATTCGTCGTCGCTGGCAGCGATCATCGGAAGAAGGCCATCGAAGCCGGAGTTAGAGGCGACGGGTAGGGAGGATTGGGCGTCGTCGACGCTTACATCGCTGAGCGCTTTGTTGATAACACGGGTTCGTTTGCCGACCTCTTGGATCGTGTTCTGCACGGTATTGACCTGGGTTTCCATCCGCGTCATGAGTACGCCCAAGTTCCCGAATTGCTTTTGGGCGTTGGCTAGCACCTTCCATACCTCGTCGCCTTTCTGCTGAAGCTGCAGCATGTGGAAGCCCATCTGGAAGCTGTTGAGAATGGCGGAGAGGGTGCTGGGTCCGGCGATGGTGACATGGCAATTCTGCTGGATGTCGGTCTGCAGTCCGTCGCGGCGCATCACCTCCGCGTAGAGTCCCTCCGTGGGAAGAAACATGATGGCGAAGGAGGTGGTGCGCGGCGGAGAAATGTATTTCTCGCAAATCTTCTTGCCTTCGTTGCGAATGGCCGTCTCGAAGGCTTTGCCGGCACTGACGAGATCCGCGCCAGTCTGGTAGGCGGTTTCGAGACGCTCCCAGGCTTCGCGCGGGAACTTGGAGTCGATGGGAAGCAGTGCTTCGCCGTTGGGCGTGGGCAGCTTGACGACGAACTCGACTACCTCGTTGGAGCCAACCTTGGGCTTCGCGTTCTTCTCGAACTGGCTGGGCGCGAGCATCTGCTTGAGCAGGGTCTCGAGCATGACTTCGCCGATGGTGCCTCGGGATTTTACGTTGGTGAAGATCCGCGAGAGATCGTCGACGCCGGCGGACAGCTTGGTCATTTCGCCCAGCCCGGCGTGAACCTTGGTGAGCTGGTCGGTCACCTGGCCGAAGCTTTCGGTGAGCCGTGTCTGGAGCGTGGCGTGGAGTTTTTCGTCGACGGTGATGCGCATTTCCTCGAGCTTGGCGGCGTTGGTGACATTGAGTTTGTCGAGCCGGTCTTCGACAGTCTTGCGCAGGGTTTCCAGGTGCTCGCTCTGGCCGGTGCGGAGCTCATTGAGGCGGGAGTGCAGCGCCTCGCGGCTTTCGTTCGCCTGCGCTGCGAAGCCAACTCGGGAGGTTTCCAGCTTGGAGTGCAGGGTATTGCCGAGGGTATCCATGCTGGTCAGGACTTCGGTGCGCAACGAGGTGCTGGAGGAGGCAGTATCGGTGCGGAGCTGCGACAGCTCGGCGCGGAGGTGCTGATCGAGGCCCTGGGAGCGTGCATCGAGGCGCGTGAATTGCGCAGGCAAATCGGCGGCAAGCAGCTGCGAGAGGCGAGGGTCTTCTGCTGGAGGCGCGGTGGTGGCATTTCGCCGCACCAGCAGGACGATTAGCGCCACGAGCGTGAGGAGTTGGAGGACGATGAGAGCTGGAATCATTTCGACTTTCCTTCGCTTGGAGGATAGCATTCCTCCGGTGCGGAGGTGGTCTGTGCGGATGTGTGTAACGGGGAAGTTTTCGGGCGGGTTGCCGACAAGCCACGGGCGTTTGGCGATTTAGCTGCTAGGTGATTCAATAGGGCTGGAGCACACTTGCTCAAAGGTCAGCCGCTTGCGTCTATCTGTTATGTCTCGAGTTATTGTTTTGACCGCCCTCGCGTTCTCGCTTTCCACAGTTTCAGCGAAGGCGCAGGTCGCTGTTCCGTCCAGCCAGCAGCCCGATCACTTCCGGGACACCTCGATGCTGGTGCCGCCAGCGGGCGCGAAGGTCGCAATCGTTGAGTGGGAGGACCTGGAATGCCCCGCCTGCGCGCATGCATTCCCGTTCGTGCATATGGCGGTGGACCATTACAAGATTCCGTATGTGCGGTATGACTTCCTGATCCCGGGCCATATCTGGAGCCGCGAAGCGGCCATCTATGCGCGGTATCTGCAGGATAAGGTCTCACCGGAGCTGGCCACGCAGTATCGCCGCGAGGTCTTCGCGTCGCAGTTCAAGTTTGCCAGCAAGGACGATCTCAACCGCTTTACGCAGCAGTTTTTCACCAAGAACGGCAAGCAGCTTCCGTTCGTAATTGATCCCACGGGCCAACTGGCGCGTGAGGTGGAGAAGGATGTTGCGCTGGGCAACAAGCTTGGTCTTACGGAGACGCCGACTCTGGTGGTCGTTACGGCCAAGGGGTGGATCCAGGTGAAGGATGTGTCCGACCTGTACCAGGCGATTGACCAGGCACAGGCGTCGGTCGGTGGCGCCCCGGCGGAGCATCACAAGACAACGAAATAATGATTTTGATGTGGAAGAGCCGTCCGCCTGTGCGGGCGGCTTTTCTTATGCGGTGGGCGTATTCGAGGGCTCAGCTACTTCGGAAACGGGCCAGACGCAGAGGGCAAGGTCGACGGCGCGATTGAGAGCGTCGCGACTATGGCCGCCGCTGGCCTGCACAGCCAGTCCGTTCATCATGCTGACAAGGAAGAGCGTGAGGGCCGGAACGTCGGTGGACGCGGGAAGGTCGCTTTCGCGGCGGGCGCGCTCGAAGCGGTCGCGCATCTGGGCGATACCACGCTCGCGGACGGCCGCCATCTCCTGGCGTATAGATTCGCCTTCAGTGCTGGCGACGAGGGCGCCCTGCACCCAGAGGCAGCCGCCAGGGTTGGCCGAATCGGTGGCCATGGCAACGGTGCCGCGCAGCAGCATCTCGGCGACCTGGCGCGCCCGAGGCTGACCAAGCGCGCGGCGGACGTAGCGACCCGGGCCAGTGCCGTAACGTGCGACAGCCTCGCGGAAGAGATTGGCTTTGTCGCCGAACGCCGCGTAAAGGCTGGGGCGGTTAATCCTCATGGCGGCGGTGAGCGCGGTCAGAGAAGCGCCTTCGTAACCCTGCTTCCAAAACACCCGCATCGCGGCGTCGAGGGCCTGCTCACGATCGAAGGAGCGGGGGCGTCCGGCTTGGGGCTTAGCGGCGAGGGTTGGCGGAGGGAGGTTGGGCGTGGGAGGTGCCGAAAGACTCATACGCAACGATGGTAGCCTCCGAACGTTGCTTGCGCAGCAGAATTCTGTTCGGCAAGCAGCTTAAGAGGAACTGGTGACTATGGATTAAATAAAGGGAAAACTTTTTCTCTCGCACGCGTGCGATGTACGAAACCAGAAGGCCGGCGACGTTTGGCCTAGGCGTCTTTTGCGTCTTCGTACTCTTCGTGCCAGGCGGTCTGGATGGCCTCGAGGAGGCCTTCGTTGGATTTGGTGGGGTCGCCCTTGAAGCCGGGAAGCTGGGTTACCCACTTGTGGAGGTCGGTGAAGCGGACCGAGTAGGGATCGGTGTCGGGAAACATCTCCTGCAGTTGAATGCCAATCTCCAGGGTGTCGGACCAGTCGAGTTCGTGCGGCATGGGTGTCGCCTCCGAGGCTAGTTTACTGCGAGCGGCGGGGAGTGGTGCAGGCGCGCAGCAGGGCCGACACGATAGAATAACCAAGCCGCATGACAACGACGACACCAGCTCCGAAAACAGCACCCGCCAAGGCTCAGGGAACGCGCCGCATGACCACCCGTCGGCGGTTGATCGCCGCAACCCGCAAGCTCCGCGAACTGGGGTCGATTGCCTCGGCCGTCGCTGGGACCTCTCATCCGTACATGGCGCATATTGTGCCGATGCGTCGCTGCAACCTGGCCTGCACCTATTGCAATGAGTTCGACGACGTGTCGGATCCCGTGGATATCGAGGAGATGAAGCGCAGGATCGACCACCTGGGACGGCTAGGGACGTCGGTGATCACCATCTCCGGCGGCGAACCGCTGCTTCATCCGCAGCTCGAAGACGTGATCCGGCAGATTCGGAAGACGGGCGCGATTGCCGGCATGATCACCAACGGCTACTTGCTGATGCCCGAGCGGATTAAGCGGCTGAACGAAGCCGGCCTCGATCACATGCAGATTTCCATCGACAACGTGATGCCGGATGAGGTATCGAAGAAGTCGCTGAAAGTCCTGGACGCCAAGCTGGCAATGCTGGCCGAGCACGCCGACTTTCATGTGAACATCAATTCGGTTGTGGGCGGCGGAATTGCAAATCCCGAAGACGCGCTGACGATCTCCAAACGCGCACTGGCACTGGGTTTCAGCTCGACGATTGGGATTATTCATGACGGCAGCGGGCAGCTAAAGCCGCTTGGCGATCGTGAGCGCAAGGTGTGGGACGAAGTGCGGCGGCTGACGCGGCGCAGCTACTCCCGCTTCAACGGATTTCAGGAAGCCATCGCGAATGGTTTGCCGAATGACTGGCGCTGCCGCGCGGGTTCGCGTTATCTCTACGTGGACGAGAATGGGATCGTTTCTTACTGCTCGCAGCAGCGTGGGTATCCCGGGATTCCGGTAGCCGAGTATACGACGGAGATTGTGAAGCGTGAGTTCCTCACGGAGAAGTCGTGTGCACCGAACTGCACGATCAGCTGCGTCCACCAGGTGAGCTATATCGACCACTGGCGCTCTCCGCAGAAGACCACCATCACGCCGGGCGGTGCGGGGCACGGCGCCGAGGCCGGTCTCGTACAAATTCAATAATCCTTCCAAACGCTCCTGGACAACCATTTCCTTCGCGGAGACGCAAGCGATGCATGCTGATGATCAGCCCGGCTCGATGTCTCGATCTGCCCAAATTGGCTGGTGGATCTTCGTGCTTCTGGCCTGCGCCCAGTTCACGATTCGGTATGTGTGGCGCAATGCACCGTATTTGGACTTGGCCGCCTATGCTAACGGAACAGCCATGATGCCCTTCCAGGGCCGCGTGTTGATGGCCTGGGTTTTGAAGGCGACAGCCGCGAATCCGCACTGGAGCGGTGCTCTCACCCACCTTGGTGCTCATCTGCCTGACGCTTTGCAGAGCCCGTATGCTGTTGCGATATTGATCGTCAACTTTGTTGCCATGGTCGTTTGCATCCTGGCGGGTCGATCTACGCTGCAACTCCTGACAGGAGATCGAACGTTTTCGGCGTGGGCCTCACTGCTCATCTTGTACATGGCGTATTTCAATCTTGTTGTCGGCTATGGAATCTTCATGCTGCCGTACGATGTTCTCTCGCTGACTGCATTCGTGGTTTCGGTGTGGCTGGTGATAGCGAAGCGGTATGCGGCTCTGACGCTGGTTGTTGCGATCGGAACGTTGAACCGGGAGACAATCATTTTCATTCCGTTGTTCCTTGCGCTCTATACCTGGTTCAAGAACAGATATGCGAAGGAAGCGCCCGGCGCCATTGGACGCCCATGGGCGAAGGTTCTTCCGTACGTGGCTGTCCAATTGTTAATCTGGATCGCCTTACGAATGTGGATTGAGCATCACTTTCGCAACAATCCCCTCGAGGGGTCGATGCCAACGCGATGGTTTGGAATTCGCCTGGCCGGAAATCTACGGTCACTGATGAAGCCTCCTCAGTGGGCGCTGCTGCTCTCATTATTTGGATTTACGCTTCCACTGTTTATCGCAAAGTTCAACAAGATAGGCGATCGAGCGCTAGCCCATTCCGCTGCAATCGTCATGGCCTTATGGGCTGTCGCCATGCTGCTGGTGGGTGTGGTGATTGAGATTCGAATCTTCAGCGAACTCGCGGCATTCATGATGCCCTGTATCGCCCTGATTTTATGGAGCGAGTGGATACGGCCGGCTGCACAGTCCCGCGCTCGCATGCAGGAGGAGTAAGACACCGGGCTGACCAATCTTTGCAAGGAGGGCGACCGTTGGCAGCGGATCTCGCGGATTTCTGCCGCAAGTGTCTTGTAAACTCGTTTTAGTGCGCCTTTCGCTCCCAACGCGAATCCCCTTGTCGAAGGTATTTGTTTTTGCCTCCGTATTTTTCTGCGTGCAGCAGATTCAACACACCGGCCTGCTCTTCAGCATTCTGTATTTCGCCTTCGTTATTCTGAGCGTACTCGCCTTCAACTTTGCGGAAGGGTTCAGCAGGATCACAGGTGCGTATATCTTCTGGTATTCCACGCTCATTGTGATCGTCGGGGTTACCTATAAGGCAGTGCTGGGCGAACCGGCAGACAGCAACCTTCTCGACCCATTACTCGACATGGCTCTCTATACCAGCAGCATGGTGATGTTGCTGCTAGTCACTCTGATCAATCGAAAGATAGACTTCCGGGCGATGGGAGTCGGAGGCGGTTTCAGCAAGGCTGAACTCAACTACAGCGCCGCTGCTCTGGGTTGCGCCATTGTGTGGCTCGCAATTCTTTTTGCAGTGCCAGTCTTCGGGAACGCGCAAGGAGGCGTCGTCAGCGCGCTCAACCAGGTGAATGTCTTTGGCCCCCTCGCCATCATTCTGGCAACCATCGGCGCCATCAAGGACAGCGGGGGACGGCGTTCTGTCAATATGATCAGCGCTGCCGTGATCGTCTATTTTGGCTACCTAGGCTTAATTTCCTTCTCTAAACAAATCATGCTCTCGCCCATGGTCTGCTGGGCGGTTGGCGCTTTTTACGCTCGACTGAGAGTGCGCTTTATCCATGTGGTGGCTGTCGTTGCGATGGCCGTCCTAAGCTTTGGCTTCATCTCGCCACTCTCCGCATCGCGCGATCTGGCTGAAGGAATGGATAATGACCAGCACGTAGTCTTAGCCTGGTATCTCCTTACGCATCGGTCGGTCTTGAACGACCATGTTAAGCAACTCGGAGTAACGCGGGAGATGGGCGTAGCGGAGTATTACAACGAGCCACAGGGATCCTTGATTGAACGGATGTCGATGATCCCTCCAGATGATCAACTCTTCACGTTTTCAACACAGAACCATTACGAGGGGATGGCGCCCATTTATCAATATTTCGGGAACCTTGTGCCCCACTTCCTCAATCAAGACAAGCAGGTAACTTTTAGCGGCAACTTTTATGCGCATGAGATGGGTTCCGGCCTCGCAGCGGAAGACTACACGACCGGGATATCGTTCAGTCCTGTAGCGGAGGCATTTCATTGCGAAGGGTGGGGTGGCATCTTGTGGCTGCTTCCGCTGATCTGGCTCCTGTTGTTCAGTAGCGTCGATTTCGTCGTCGGCGACATGACGAAATATCCCTGGGGACTGATGGTCGTCGTGTGGCTTGCGCACGCGGCCCCGGAACAGCTTGTTGGTGGCATGATCTACTTTATGGGGTATGGCAACTTTGGAATGATGCTGGCGATCATCGTGGTCACCCGCATTGCGCCGATTCTGGGAACCCTTTTTCTGGGCAGGGCGCCTACACCTTCAGGCCGCAGGCTGGCTGGGGCGCGCCCCATCGTTGCCCAGGCGCACGGGTAAATTGGCGGCTCTTGCTGTGCGCTGCGCCGGGCGCAATCGACGGGCGGTGCGCTACTATGAAAGCTACTGCCATCACCATGAGTACATTCAGCATCACCCATGAATAAACTGATCTTCGGCAATCTCATTCATCGTCCGCTGCGCTCTGTCATCAGCGCCTTCGCCGTCGCCATCGAGGTCATCATGATTCTCTCGGTAGTGGCTATCTTTTACGGTATTTTGAACGGCAGCCGCACGCAGACCACAGGGATTGGCATGGATATGGTTGTGCACCCTGGGGCGGCGACTGCCTTGATGATGACCAGTTCTGCGTCCGCGGATGTGCGCATTGCCAAGGTGCTTGGCGAGCTTCCGCATGTGCAGGTGGTTGCGCCGGTCAATATCAAGTTCACGGCGGGCAGCTCCGTTGAGAATATCTACGGGATTGATTTTCAGAGCTACAACGCCTTGCGCCCCTTCGTGTTTCTCGGCGGCGGCCCGTTCAAGAACGACTTTGACCTCATCATTGACGACCTGCAGGCGAAGTCCGGCAAGGGAACGAAGATAGGTGACTCGGTGAAGGTGCTCAACCATACCTTCACGGTTTGCGGGATTGTCGAGCATGGCAAAGGTGCGCGCAAGTACATTCCTTTGACGACGATGGATGCGCTGGATAACAATCCTGGCAAGGCGTCTGCGTTCTACCTCAGGACACAGGATTCGCCCAAGTATCAAGAGGATGTTCGCAAAGAGATTCTCTCTACCGATGGTCTGCAGGACTGGACGGTGCAAACGAGCCAGGAGCTGCTCTCGATGCTTACGCCCGAACATCTCCCGGGATTCAACATTGCGCTCAACGTAGTGATTAGCATCGCGACGATCATCGGCTTTCTGGTGATCTTTCAGTCGATGTATACGGCTGTGCTTGAACGCACGCGTGAGATTGGGATATTGAAGTCGATGGGTGCTGGACGACTGGTGATCGTGTCCGTGGTGCTGCGTGAGACGATGCTGCTGGCGATCGTGGGTACGACCCTGGGCGTGATTGCCACGTATGTCCTCAAGAATGTTCTGCGGGTACGCTTTCCGACGCTGAGTTTTCAGGTCACGGGCGAGTGGGTTGCCATTGCAGTTGGCATTGCGCTGGGCGGCGCGCTCATGGGAGCACTGTATCCCGCATTGAAAGCTGCGCGGAAAGATCCTATTGACGCATTGTCCTATGAATAGCGTTCCTACACTGAAGGATCTCTGGAGCAGGTAAGCCAGGAAAGAGTGGAATGCCGAAGAGCTATCGAAGCCTGACGATTCTTCTTGCGGTATGGCTCCTCGTGTGGCTGCGATTATCCTGGCCCGCCGTACAGGATGATGCATTTATTCATCTTCGGTATGCGGTAAACCTCCTGCGAAATCACATGATCTCCTACGATGGAGTTCACCCGGATTACGGAACGTCCAGCTTGCTGTATGTATGGCTACTCGCCGGCTTGCGTGGGTTGTTTCAATCCCCGGTGTTGCCGCGGGCGGTGTCCTCGGTATTTCACGTGGTGCTGTTCGCGGGTCTGGCGTGGGCGTTCCCACGGGCGCTTCGCTCGGCACCTCGGCTGGCATGGGCATTTGCTTTGCTATTGTTGACCATCCTGGTAATGCCGATGGCGGTGCGCTGGCTGGACGACGGAATGGAAACGTCGCTCACGCTTTGTCTTATCTCCCTTCTGGTCTTTTCCATCTCGCGTCTTGGCCATACCCAGCAAATTTCGAACCGATCGTTTGCGTGGCTATTTATCCTGGGACTGGTAGCCACGCTTGCGCGAGTCGAGTTTTTGCTGCTGATGGCAGTGGCGAGCCTCACGTTGTTCTTTGTGCGCTACGAGTCGGCATCACCAGGTGGCCTGCGGGCGCGGCTTCGTTTAGCGATATCCTGCGCTGCGCCGTTGTTTGGAAGCATCGTCGCGGCCGGAGTGATTTATTTGAGCATGCACGCCTTGATCCCCGACACGGCCATCGCCAAGGCCGACGCCCAGGCTCCATGGATGTCGACCCTGCATGCAACGACCTCCGTATTTGTCAGCGCAATGTCGATGGGCGTGATCCTTCTGTTGTTTTGGCTTCTGACAGCGGCAGCCGTGGTCGTGTACAAGCGGCGCGTCTCCTTGTCCATGCTTGCAGCGAACAGCCCGTTCCCGCTTGTACTGGCGCTTGCGATCCATCGTGGACAGGAGGTGCAGGGTGTTCGGTACTTCGTGTGGACACTCATTTTCCCAATCCTCTGGAACATCCTGGAACTGCGCTGGAGTGAAGCGCAGCCGCGCCGGTTACCCGCGCAGATGTTAAAGTTCGCAGCCTATGGCGTGGTCTGCCTGCTGCTGATCGCCGCACCGATCGAGTCCATCCTGCTCCATCGCGAGTTTCGCGCGCGAGAGCAAAGCTTCGCGGAGTTCCGGACGCAGCATCTAGAGCGCTTGAGTTCCCTGAAACTAGTTGCCTTCGATGTGGGCTATATCGGGTACTTTACGCAATCGCCCCTGTGCGACATGGCCGGCCTGGTTAATGGTCGAGCGAGCGCTGCGCTTCCATTTGAAGATCGAGTGAAGGTGTGCGCCGCCGAACATCCAAACTATGCCTTCGTGAGCGGCTTCAGCCTGTGGGAGCTGGGAAATGACCTCGATCTCAAGGGCTGGTCTATCTGTTCGGAATACGATTTCGCCAACCTGCGAGCCCCTGACCTGCACTTCCTGATTGCCTCGCCCGAGGCAACTGCCGAGGTTTGTCGAGCAGCGGGAGCAACGCCGCGCCCGCTGGAGGCGATACTGCATCCGGCGCCTCAGTAGCCTTGCAGCCTTGTGCTTTGGCATTGAGGCATGTCTATAATTCGGAATCGCATCTAACAGTTCATGAAGGAATCCGAGCCCGGCGCATTCATGCTCCTGATTGCCTCGGACACCTTCGATATCGTTTGATTTGCTTCAACCTTTGTGCTCGATCTTCCTGGAATGTATAACGCTTCCAACTCGTCAGCTGCTGCGGTAATCACGCCCAAACAGGCGAAGGCAACGGTGTCGGTACATCGGCCGATAACGATGATCACGGCGTCGCGAGTGATTCGTCTGCTACTGCTCGGGGCTTCGGTTGTCTTCTTCGCGTTGCACTTTGTGCACCTAACCGCGGACTTCCCGAACCACTCGCCATGGATGGATTGGTCGAAGTACACGGACGAAGGCTGGTATGGTGACGCCGCGATTCGCCACTACGTAAGCGGTCACTGGTATTGGAAGGGTGACTTCAATCCAGCCGTTGCGCTGCCCGTATGGCCCGCGATCGAGCTGCTGGTCTTCAAGTTCACGGGGGTCTCCGTCACAGCCGCGCGCGCGCTCACGCTCTGCGTCTTCGGCTTCACATTGATCACGCTTTACCTGCTCATCCAGCGTCATACGCGTCCGCGCAGCAGTGAGTCCGGGCAATCGCTGGCCGCGCCGATCGCGGTCTTCTTTCTGTGTACAAGCCCGTTCCTCTTTGTCTTCATGCGAATGGCAATTCTCGAGCCATTGTTGATTGCGCTTACCGCTCTGGGATTGCTGATTGCCTCGGAGATACAACCGATTCGCCTGCACGGAAGACGTCTTCGCGGCCTCGGGTCCGCGGTCCTGCTGGCGTTGTTACTGCCTGGACTGATCCTCACCAAGACGACGGGCATCTGTTTAATGCCGGCAATCTTCTACATGATATGGGCGCGCGCGGGATACCGGATCCGGCCGGCGCTGCGACTCGCCCTGCCACCGGTGATCGGTGGCGCTGTTCTATGGTGCGCGTATTTCTTCCTCTTCGTTCGGCCGCATTATCTTGAGGATTATCAATATCTTTTCTCGGCAAATGCTTACACCGGAATCGGCCTTGAGCCGATAGCGAAGGTCATTCTCAACACCATCACCGACGGTGCATGGATGGGAACGCTGATCTATGTGACCTTCTTCGCAGTGATTGCCCTGGCGCTCTTTTGGCGTCCGCGCATCCTGACCAACCCGCTTTTTCCGGCGCTGCTGCTCTGGATTGGTGGGTACTTCGCGTTCCTTGCGTATCACAACAACCTGCAACCGCGGTATTACCTGGTGGTCGCGGTGCCGATCACCGTGGTTGTCGCGATGGGCATCGATAGCTTTCGCCAGGCACAAAGCCGAGCGGGTGGGTTGGTAGCCTCGATCGGCTGTGCGGTGTTGGTGATGGCGATTGCGATTCCGGATGCGGTGCAGCAGATTGGATACCTGCGGCACCCCACGTATGAATTCGAAGCGGCTGCTCAGGGCATCAAGAAGATTGTGCTCGGAGATACGACGCACTCGCACCTGATCCTGTCCATCTCGGGCTCGGACCTGACGCTGATGACCGGGCTGCCCTCGATTGATGACGACTTCGGCACCTCCGATATGGATGTGCGCGTGAAGCAGTACAAGCCAGGATGGTACGCGGCCTGGAACGATGTGGAGGACGACAAGGCCGATGCCATCACGCCGATGTACCAGATGAAACGGGTCGCCGCCTTTCCCGCCTACGACGATCCTGATCGCAACCTCCTGATCCTCTATCGACTGGATCCGGGAACCGAGACACCGCCGCCACGGCACCGGGCGCGGCGGCACATCCCGAAACCGCTGCTGACGAAGATGGGCCAGCAGCCTAGCGATAACCAACTGGAACACTGACAAGGATGTTGCTTATCGGCAACACGCATAGCGGGGTTGGAAACAGGATCGCAAGCTCCGCTCACACGGGCGAATTCGGATGCGGACATATCAGATTAATGGGATAAGATCACGGGAGCTTATTTCCCACATAAACTCTCGCAGGAACTTCTGTAGTTTTGTTGACCTCCCAAGTAATTATCTCGAGCGGGTACTTGTTGACGTGATTGTTCGCGGGTGGTCCTGGACATTGAGTTCCTGGTTGACTGGTTGCGCCCTGGTAATTTGCGGGGCCGCTGGGCCGCGGCACTGTTTCGCGACGACATCAGCCAGCTACGCCGGCGCTGCGATGATGCAACCCGCCCATCCTGAGACGCCAGCGGGTTTGGGCATCCTGAGCGGCACTGTCGCGGATCCGTCGGGCGCCAGGATCAATCGGGCTGCTGTACACGTGGAGAGCAGCAGTCAGCGGCGTGACGCGACGACGGATTCGACGGGAACCTTCAACATGCCGCTTCCGCTGGGATCCTACGCGGTCACGGTCACGGCCACCGGCTTCAGGACCTACACCACCAACATCACGCTGACGGAACGAACTCCCCGGGCAAACCTCAATATCAGGCTACAGATAGCGGCGGTACCGGAGACGATCACCGTCCCATCGCAGGATACCGGCAGCACCGCGGCGGCGGAGAACAAGAGCGCTCTGGTCTTGAACACTGACCAACTCAAAGAATTCTCTGACGACGACAGCATGTTCCAGCAGGAGATTCTCGCGATGGCGGGAGGGGAAAGCTCCAAGCCGCCGGAGATCCTGATCAACGGTTTCTCCAACGGACGCTTTCCACCGAAGAACACGATCGCCCAGATTCGGATCAATCAAAACCCTTACTCGGCGCAGTATGACCGCCTGGGATTTGGCCGCGTGGAGATCTCCACGAAGCCGGGAACAAGCACGCTGCATGGCGAGTTCGACAGTTCGGGCACAGACAATGTCTTCAATGCGCGGAACCCGTACGCGACCGTCGAGCCTCCCTACTACACGCTCAACCTCAACGGAAATGTAAGCGGGTCGTTCAACTCGAAGACGTCTTTCTTCGTGAGCGGGTTACTCAACGATTTGCAGAACAACGCGATTGTCGTCACGATCGACCCCACGCTGCTGACGCCGGTGAATGAAGCAGTGCCGGCGCCGCAGGTTACGCAAAACTACAGTGGACGTCTGGATCGCCAGATCACGCCGACCAATACCTTCATGGGAAGGTATGAGTACAACGAAATTACATTCAACAACAGTGGTGTAGGGCTCCTGGTGCTTCCAAGCGAAGGCCTGGACACCACGACTACAACCAACACCCTGCAGTTATCGGATACGCAGGTGATCGGCGCAAAGATTATCTCGGACACACACTTCCAATACATCCGTACGCGGCTGGATCAAAGACCTGTAAGTACTGCGGCGACGATCGTGGTGCAGGGGGCCTTCAATGCAGGCGGCAGCCCGGCGCAATTCCAGAGTGACCATCAGGACGACTACGAATTCCAGGAGCTTCTGACAGTCGAGCATAGAACACATTTTGTGCGTATCGGCGGCCGCTACCGCGGGTTGCGCGAGGCGAATGAGACCCTTTCCGGCTACAACGGGCAGTTCACTTTTCCCGACCTCGCGACCTACCAACTGGCCCTGGAAGGGGAAACACCAGCGCAGATCTTCGCCAGTACCGGCCAGACCACTCAATACAACCTAACGGCGGGGCAGGCCAATGCGGTGGTCTTCACCAGCGACGTTGGTGTGTTTGCTGAAGACGAGTGGAAGGTAACCAAGAACCTTACGCTTGATTATGGATTTCGCTACGAGAGCCAGTCAGGCATTGCGGATCATGTAAACCCCGCGCCCCGCGTCGGGTTTGCCTGGGCCCCGGGGAAGACTGCCAAGCACAGGGCATACTTCGTGTTGCGCGGCGGAGGGGGCATCTTCTATGACCGCTTTGCTTCTTCCAACATCCTCACCGCCGTCCGCCGGCAGAGCGGCACGCAGCAGGCAGCCTACTTCATCACCAATCCTGACTTCTACCAGCAATACCTCAACACTCCGCCGCCCGTGGCAGCGCTCGGCCCCGTTCCTCCCACGCTCTATAACATCGATCCGAACCTGCGAACCCAATATGACATCATCGGTGGCGCCACGATTGAGCGTCGCATCGGCAAGATGGGTACCGCGAGCGTGAACTACATCTTCTGGCGCACGAACCATCAATACCTGTCCCGCAACATCAATGCGCCGCTGCCAGGCACGTATGACCCTGCCGATCCAAGCAGCGGCGTGCGACCCATGGGGGGCGATCAGAATATCTACCAGTTCAGTTCCGGCGGCATGGCCCTGGACAACTTCATCAATGCCAGCACCAACCTGCAGGTGAGCAAGCGTGTGTCGTTGTTTGCGACGGGGTACTTCGCGCTGACACAAAAGAATGACGCGCCCTGCGACACCTGTTTCCCGAGCAACCAGTATGATCCGCACGTTGACTACGCGCGCGAGGCAAATCCCAACGTCCAGATCTTCGCCGGAACCACGCTGAAGCTGCCGTATGGTTTTACTGGCAGCCTGTGGGGATCCATACAGACCGGATCGCCCTTCAACATCACCACGGGCACGGATCTGAACGGGGATACTATCTATAACGATCGTCCGGCGTTCGCCACCAACCCAACGGAGAACTCCCAGATTTACAAGACACGTTTCGGAACTTTCGATGCGAATCCGCAGCCTGGAGAGCCGATCATCCCTTTCAACTACGGCGACTCGCCCAACTTCTATTTTCTGCTTGTGCATCTCGAGCGGGCGTTCCAGATCGGTCCACGCCCCGCGACTACAGCGCCGGTGCCGGGCACTCCTGCAGCCAATGGTCCCACGCCCAAACCGGATCGCCCCTACACCCTCACGTTTGGGATAGAGGCAAACAACATCTTCAATCACGTCAATCCTGGCCAGCCGGTTGGGGTGCTGACGTCGCCATTATTCGGCCAGTCGATCTCTCTCAACTCGCCGTTCTCGTTGGGCGGCATCAGCACGTCGTCGAACCGCACAGTGACGTTGCACTGCAACTTCAGTTTCTAGCGCGGCGGCCGCATCTCATTTATTCAAAATTATTGTCGGAATGCGATGACATTTTCATTGCCGGGTAGTCCTATCTCGAACACGTATCTGCGAACGTGATTTCTCCCTGGGCGGTCCTTGAATGTTGAGCCTTCGACA
This sequence comes from Granulicella sp. L46, assembly GCF_009765785.1. Taxonomy (GTDB): domain Bacteria; phylum Acidobacteriota; class Terriglobia; order Terriglobales; family Acidobacteriaceae; genus Granulicella. The sequence continues at coordinate 777,727 of NZ_LMUT01000012.1, read as the reverse complement.
GGCCAGTTGTGTCTTTGCGCTGTGCTGTGTCGAGGCGCTGTCGCTCTGCCAACCTGTTGCGGCGAAAGGTCGCGCGCCAGTTCAGGCGGCCCAGAAAACCGAGGCGCCGTCGCCGCATGCGGCGCTCTCTCAACCTCTCACCGATGCCCAGCCGGCAGCAAACAATAGTGTTCTGAGCGGTACAGTAGTCGACCCGTCCGGCGCGAGCGTGACCCACGCCCAGGTGCATGTTGAAAGCACAACCCTTCGGCGCGATGCCTTCACCGACGACAGCGGCCGATTCAGCCTTCCGCTGCCGGCCGGCGTCTATAACGTGCTCATTGTTTCGCAGGGATTTGAGCCCTACACCACGACCGTGAAACTCACGGGCGACGGAGCTTCGGCGAGCATCCATGCCGTGCTCGTGATTGCCACGCAGGCCGAAGAGGTCACCGTTCCTTCCGGCGCCGAGAGCAATGCCGCAGCCGACAACAAGAGCGCGCTCGTCCTCAAAGGTGATGCGCTCAAAACATTCTCCGACGACGACGACACTTTCCAAAAGCAGATCCAGGCGCTTGCCGGCAACGGCGACGGACAGAATGGGCCGACGTTGTATGTCGATGGCTTCAGCGGCGGCAAATTTCCACCCAAGAACACGATTCGCGAGATTCGCATCAACCAGAATCCCTACTCGGCGGAATATTCGGAGCTGGGATACGGACGCATCGAGATCTTCACTAAGCCGGGCACCGACAAATTTCACGGTCAGATCTTCGCTTCCGGTAACGACAGTTCCTTCAATACCTCGAATCCGTACGTTGGCGTGCAGCCGCCGTATCACTCCTTTTTCGTCTTCGGCGATCTGAGCGGTCCCATCAACAAGAAGACCTCGATCTTCCTCAACGTTCAGTACAACAATCAGCAGACCAACGCGATCGTCGTTGCCACCACGCTCGACGCAAACTTTCAGCCCACCCCATTTACGCAGGCCCTCCCGAACCCCACCGTCACGGCCGATTACTCCGGCCGCATCGATCGCCAGGTCACGCCGAACAACACGCTCATCATGAAGTATGACTACACCAACGCGCAGGTAAGCAACGGAGGCGTGGGGCTTCTGGTACTGCCGTCGGAGGGTTTCAACAGCACCACCACGACGCAGACCCTGCAGGTCGAAGACACGCAGGTAATCGGCGCGAAGATGGTCTCGGAGGCGCACTTCCAGTACCTGCGCACGCGCCTCACGCAGACCCCGGTGAGCGATGCTCCAGCACTCAATGTCCAAGGCGCCTTCAACGGCGGCGGCAGTCCCAGCCAGGTGACGAGCGATCACCAGGACCGTTACGAGTTTCAGGAGATCTTCACCCGTCAGCAGGGCACCAAACATTTCATGCGCTTCGGCGGTCGCTATCGTCTGCTGAGAGATGCCAACCTCGCAACCGCGAACTACAACGGCCAGTTCACCTTCCCCTCGATCACGGCGTACCAGATCACCGAGCAGGGGCTCGCCAACAACGAGACCGACGCCGAAATTCGCGCCACCTGCGTGACCACGGAACAGGGCCCGGTCTGCGGTGGGCCGACGCAGTTCAATATCACCGCCGGAGATCCCAGTGCCGTGGTGCTGACCGGCGATCTCGGCGTCTTCGCAGAGGACGAGTGGAAGATCTCCAACAACTTCACGCTCGATTATGGATTGCGCATCGAGTCGCAAACCGGGATTCCCGATCACTTCGATCCAGCACCGCGCGCCGGCTTCGCCTGGGCCATTGGGCAGAAAGCGAAGAAGCCGCCCGTCTTCACACTGCGCGGCGGCGGCGGCATCTTCTATGACCGCTTTGTGTCGACCAATATCCTCACCTCGATACGTCAGAACGGCGTCACGCAGGTGTCGTATTACGTCGCTAACCCTGACTTTTATCCAACCATTCCACCCACCGACACTCTCACCGCCCAACCGCCGACCACCTACCAGATTAGCCCGCACCTTCGCTCCGAATACGAGATCGATGAGGGCGTGTCGCTGGAACGGAACCTATGGAACAAGGGGAGCGTCAGCTTCAACTTCCTTTTCGGCCAGGGCGAGCATCAGTGGACCTCGATCAATACCAACGCGCCTCTGCCCGGGACCTACAACCCCGGCAATGCGACTACGCCGCCTTCCGGCACCTACCCCCTGGGCACCACGCAGGCGGTGTACCAATTCCAGTCTGGCGGCACGATGCGGCGTGAGCGCTTCTTCGTGCGCCTCAACGCAAACCCCACCAAGAAGCTCTTTCTCTTTGCGTTCTATACGACCCGCAAGTTGTATGAAGACACCACAGGCGCCACTAACTTCCCGTCCAACAGCTACAACGTTCGCGACGATTACGGCACCGCGCCCTATCCCAATCAGCGGCTCTTTGTTGGCTCCTTCTACCAGCTTCCGTTTGGTATAAGCGTCAATGCGTTTCTCTCCGCCACGGCGAAGACGCCGTTCAACATCACCACGGGTACAGACCTCAACGGCGATACGATCTACAACGACCGTCCAGCATTCGCGACCAACCCCACCAACGAGTCGATTATCTACAACACGAAGTACGGAAGCTTCGACGCCAACCCGCAGCCGGGAGAGAAGACGATCCCATTCGACTACGCCAAGGGACCTGCATTTTTCGAGCTCGATTTCGGGTTAGGCCGAACCTTCAAGTTTGGCCCGCGAGATCCCGTCCCGCCGCCTCCTCCGGGAGCCCCAGCGCCGAAAGGTCCAGCACCGAAGCCCGACCCGCGCTATAGCTGGACCATCGGTCTGGACGCGCAGAACGTCTTCAACGACGTCAACGCCGGACCGCCAGTAGGAGTTCTTTCATCGCCGCAATTCGGCCAGTCGATCTCGCTGAACAATCCCTATGGCGGGTCCAGCAACGCCAATCGGGTCATCATGCTCAGGACGTATTTCAACTTCTAATCGGGGAGCTGAAAGTTCACGTCCACGTAGAGATCAGTCGTTACCGACTTGCCATCCTTGGTTGCTGGTTTGAACCTATATTTCGAGACGGCGTAAAGCGCCTGTTCATCCAGTCCCAGACCCGCCGGTTTGACGATGCTCAGTTGAGATGGAGTACCGTCTGGCAAAACCCACAGGTAAACCTCGACAATTCCAGAGTATTTCAACAAGCGGGCGGCATCGCTGAATTGCGGTTCCTCCAGATGGGTGACGGTAGGATGCTTTATCCCGCCGCCATGCGACAGTATGGCGTTGCCACTTGCACTGGGAGCAGTGGGCTTGGCCGCTTCAGTCGTTTCCGGGCTGGGTTTGGTTTGCCCTTTTGAAGCAAGGAGATGATTTCGGGCGTAGTACTGCCAGTAGAAGGGCATGGCTGGCACCAGGCTCGTGAGGTCTGGCGCAAAGATTTCCGTGAGGGCCTTGTCAAAGTCTCCGTCTACCGGCGACTGAATCTCGATGCTGATCTCACCGTTGTACTTCTTCGCGCTGAGCTTGACTCGTTTCGGGGCGAGATTCTCGAAGGTCAACCCCATCCTTTGGCCTTTGATGTGGAGCTTGCCTCCAGCCAGACTTACTTGGGAGACATCGATTCCTGCCTCGGTAAAGGTGCTCCCGTGGTATTTTTTCTCCGGCTGGCCGGAGGCATCGAAGTGCAGATCGTCCTCCATCCAGAAACCGCGAAGGTAAAGTGGCTGGCCGACCAGCCGGGCATTGACGGCATCGAAGGTGGTCTGGCCGAGAGCTGGAAGGCAGTTCACGACGAGTGGCAGGGCTAACAGGCTGAATTTGCGGACAATCGCTCGGGTTCGCACGACCAATTATGCTGGAAACATTGGCCCGGAAGGGGGTTGAGCCTCCAATTCCGGGGTAAACTTGTCCTTGACTCCCACCCCCAGCCTGCCTTATCCTGATAACTCGCGCAGTCTCGCGCCTGTACCTCCGTGTGCCCGAACTTCGGGCGGCAACGAGGAGAGCGGGAGCCAGACATCGAGGTGAGTCCACTCGAGGCAGGGCAAGTTCCTCAGCATCTGGAGCTAGCCGGCCTTCGAAGCACCCACTCCCCAGTCGCTTGCAGCTAGATCCAGTCCTCAAGAAGATCCGGCCACAAGGGCTCTGTGCGCTCAACCGCAACTCCGGCTTTGGCCTCCGTGGACATCGTGTCCGCGCTCGTCTCGCCGCCTAACGCACGACTGCAAACAATCTTCGCGCTTCAAGCCGCGCAGTTGCTTCACGAAGACGGCAGAACCAGGGAGTAACCCAGATGAACCTCAATCAGACGACAACGATCCCCAGCGGCAAAGACATTCAGCGCAAGTGGTTCGTGCTCGACGCCTCCGGCCAAACGCTCGGCCGCCTCGCCTCGCACGCCGCCAGCGTTCTGGCGGGCAAGTTGAACCCGCTCTACACCCCCTATATCGATATGGGTGATCACGTCATCGTCATCAATGCCGAGAAGATCGAAGTTACCGGCATGAAGGCTGGCCAGAAGCTCTATCGCCGCTACACCGGTTTCCCCGGCGGTCTGCGCGAGGAAGAGTACAGCAAGCTGCTCGTTCGCCGTCCCGAGAAGATCCTCGAGGAGGCCATCAAGGGCATGTTGCCCAAGAGCAAGCTCGGCCGCCAGATGGCCACCAAGCTCAAGGTCTACAAGGGTGCCGAGCATCCGCACCACGCCCAGCAGCCCACCGCCATGGAGATGCACCGCTCCGGTACGCCGCTGGTACTGCACAAGAAGCAAGAGCACGCCAAGCAGTCGGCCTAAGGATTCAGCTTCTAGCCACTAGCTAGAAGCCAGCAGCTTACGCGGCACAAAATTTCATGGGCCTCAGGCCCCGGCACTCAGAGGATTCAACATGGCAGATTTGATTCAGTACTACGGCACCGGACGTCGCAAGAGCGCAATCGCCCGCGTCTTCCTGCGCCCCGGCTCGGGCAAGTTTACCGTCAACGGCAAGCAGTTTGAGGAGTACTTCGTGACCCCGGCACAGCGCGTCGCGGCGAAGCTTCCCCTCGGCATTGCCGACATCAACGAGACCTTCGACGTCCTCTCCACCGTAAAGGGTGGCGGCGTCAACGGCCAGGCGGATGCAGTCAAGCTCGGCATCGCCCGCGCACTGATGGAGTTCAACGTAGAGCTGCGCAAGACGCTCAAGGCCGGCGGTATGGTCACGCGTGATTCGCGCGGTAAGGAACGCAAGAAGTACGGCCAGAAGGGCGCTCGCGCTCGCTTCCAATTCAGCAAGCGGTAACGCTTGGGTTCTCAGTTCTCAGTTGTTAGTTCTCAGATTTGCTTCGCTCTTACGGACAACTGAGAACTGACAACTGAGAACCAGCTTCATCCGCTTCACCCACCGGCATCGCGCCGATGGCAAGGACTTCAATCTCCCCTCGGGGATCTCAATCGCTTCACGTCGCAGCGCAAGCGATGCGTTTATAAGGAGCCTCTATGGCCAGCATTACGATGAAGGAACTGCTCGAAGCCGGTGTCCACTTCGGCCACCAGACCAAGCGCTGGAACCCCAAGATGAAGGAATACATCTTCGGCGAGCGCAACGGAATTTACATCATCGACCTGCAGAAGACGCTGAAGATGTTCAAGGAAGCGTCCAAGTTCGTCACCGACCTCACCTCGTCCGGCAAGCTGGTTTTGTTCGTCGGCACCAAGCGCCAGGCGCAGGATGCGGTGGCCGAAGAGGCCAAGCGCGCCGGCATGCCCTACATCAACAGCCGCTGGCTGGGCGGGCTGCTGACCAACTGGGTCACGGTGCAGAAGTCGGTCAAGCGTCTCCAGGAGCTGGACGACATGTCCACCGACGGTCGCTATGAGCTGCTCACCAAGAAGGAAGTCATCAAGCTTGAGCGCGAGCGCAAGAGCCTGTCGACCAATCTCTCGGGCATCAAGAACATGAAGCGCCTCCCTGACGCGCTGTTCGTCATCGACTCCAACAACGAAGCAATCGCCGTAGCCGAGGCTCGCAAGCTTGGCATCCCGGTCGTCGCGGTCGTCGACACCAACTGCGACCCGACTGTTGTCGATTACGTGATCCCCGGCAACGACGATGCTCTCCGCGCCATTCGCCTCTTCACCACGAAGATCGCGGACTCGGCCTACGAAGGCACGCAGATGATCTCCGACAAGGCCTTCGCCAACGAGCTCGAAGAGGTTCGCCCACTTGAGACCGAGTCGCACTTCCTCGGTGAGGAAGGTGATGACGCGATCACCGAAGTCCACGAATCAGCCGGCACGGCTGAGGCGTCGGTCGAGGACATCGAGGACGAGACCATTGATCTCAACGCCGCTCTCGGCGGTGGCATCCGTAAGGCTCCTGCCGCTGCGGACGCTGAGCCTGAGGTTGAGGCTGCAGAGGTTAGCGCCTAGATCGTTGGCCGCGCGGTCACGGCGTTTGCCGTGCCGTAATGGCCGAGCCCTAGAATCATGGCGCGGGCCCAGGCCCGCGCCATTTTCGCAAAATACGCATGCGCCCTGTGCGCTGCTCCAGAATTGAGAAGGAAGATTATGTCTACAATTGAAGCTGTGAAGATCGACGCCAAGCTCGTCAAGGAACTCCGCGAAAAGTCCGGCGCCCCCATGGGCGACTGCCTCAAGGCCCTGCAGGAAGCCAAGGGCGACATGGAAGAGGCCTTTGTTGTGCTGCGTAAGCGCGGCATGGCATCGGCTGCCAAGAAGGCCAGCCGCTCCACCAACGAGGGCGCAGTCGGCACCTACATCCACGCCGGCGGCAAGATCGGTGTGCTGCTCGAGCTCAACTGCGAGTCCGACTTCGTAGCCCGCACCGAAGATTTCCAGGAGCTGCTCAAGGACATCGCCATGCACATCGCCGCGGTCGATCCCCGCTACGTTGGCAAGGACGAGGTCACGCCCGAGGACATCGAGCGCGAGAAGGAAATCTATCGCGCCCAGGCAGCCGCCACCGGCAAGCCCGCCAACATCATCGAGAAGATGCTCGAAGGCAAGATGGGCAAGTTCTACGAGGAAGTCTGCTTGCTCGAACAGCCCTTCATCAAGGAGCAGACCCTCACCATCGCGCAGCTCATCGCGCAGAAGGTCGCCAAGCTCGGCGAGAACATCAGCGTCCGCCGCTTCGCGCGCTTCAAGATCGGCGAGCCCAGCTTCACGGTCGCCTCAGCGAAGGTCGTCGTTTCCGACGAGCCGGCAGCCTAAGCACTTTCAACCTCACGCAATAAGCGAAGAGCCCGGGAGATTTCACGGGCTCTTTGTCGTTGCAACTGTATTCGACTCAGGCTCGATTGCCCGTGACCAGCCGGAAGAGCCAGGTCAGGATAACCGCGCCAAGGAACGCCACGAAGATGCTGTAGAAGAGCCCACCCGAGCCGGCGAAGCCGAGATGGCTGAACAGGAAGCCTCCCGCAAGCGCCCCGAGGATGCCGATGACGATGTCGCCGATGACACCGAAACCGCTGCCCCTCATCACCTTGCCGGTCAACCAACCCGCAATCAGGCCAACTAGAATCCACCAAATGATTCCGTGCATAGAAGTTCCTTTCGAATACGAATTGTGGTCCGGTCAAGATTGAAGCATGATCCAGCGCCTACCGTCCATGGGTACGCGTCCGAATATTATTGTCCTCGGAGCCTCGCACGCACAAGCGCCAAATTTTAAACTTGCGGGTCCGTCGTCCCACAGATGAAGGACCAGGTAGGACAAGCGCTCAGAACCGCAAGCGCTTACCTAGCCCCGTGCCGCGCTTAGCGAACGCCCCCGAGCAACGTTACGAACCGCCGAAATCCCTGTGCGCGCGCCGCGGAATCCGCAGCATCCGCATCAGGAGCCTCGCCACCCCGCATGAATCCGTGCCCCGCGCCGTCATAGGTCACCGGCTCATAGACCTTGCCAGCGGCCTTCATATCGGCGACGGTCTGTGGAATCGTCGCACTGATCCGCGCATCGTTGCCAGCATAAAACCCATAGACCGGAGCAGTAATATTCTTCATTGCATCGGCCGGCGGTGGTGGTCCGTAAAAGACAAACGCCCCGCTAAGATCGCCGCGATGCGTGGCAAACAGGAACGACTTGCCTCCGCCCCAGCAGAATCCCGCGACATAAAGCTTGCCGTCGGCCGACGGAAGCTTCTTGCCGTAATCGGCTACGGCATCGAGGTCGGCCATGACCTGCGCATCGGGCAGGGAAGAGACAGCCCGCACCACGGCATTGCGATCAGGAAACGCGCTCGTGCCGCCCGGCTCAGCGGTCACGTACGCCGCACCAGCCCCACCCTGTCCCATATGATCGTGATCCATCGGCGCACCCGGAGATGCGGGCGCGGCCATGGCTGCAGCGGCCGGTCCCAACCCGCTCAGCAAATCTGGTTCGACCACAATATAGCCGGCGCCTGCCAGCTCGTCGGCCATCTCCTGTGCCCAGTCGCTCAACCCAAAAATCTCGTGGATCATCACGACGACCGGCGCCTTGGTCTTTACCTGCGGATAGACGACCCACACCTGGAGCTTGCGCCCGTTCGCTTCCGCGACGGTGACAAACTCGCCATGCCGAGGACTCTTCGCCAACGTTGCTTTGGCCCAATCCTGCGCGGAGCACGAGACAGCAGACGACCCCATCAGGGCCGCCACGACGACAATAGAACAGACCTTCATCACTCGCATCATGTCCGCGAGTCTACGTCGTCCTTGTCCGTCTCTGCAACGCCCAACTGCTGCCGGCAAGTCGCTAGATGCGATACCCGGACTGCTGCGCCGCAAAGTCTCCAATAAACGGAAGCTTGAACGCGCCGCCCTGCGAAGCTTTGACGATGCAAAGTATCCATACCACCAGCAGCGCGATGCTCCCAATGATGTAAATAAACAAGCCCAGCACCGGGATGATCGCGATCACGTGCAGGCATATAAGGACGACGGTCAGGCCGAGCTCCTGGTATGCGTGGAACCTGATCACCGGCTTCTCGTTATACGGCGCAAGCACCAGGAAGATGATGGCTGGGATGAACGTGATGTAAGCCAGGGCGCTGGCTGCCGTGTCGGTGAGCCCTGCCCCTGCCGCTGGCGGAGGCACATAGCCAGGCTGCGGAGGAGGCGGGTACGCGGTCTGCGTGTAGCCGGGCGGTGGTGGAGGCGGAGGCACATAGCCTGCGTCCGCGGAGCTAGGTTGCGGTGCTCCCCAGGCTGGCTCGACGGCTGGTTGCTCGTTGCTCTCGTGGCCCGAAGGTGGAGTCGTGAAATCCTCGTCGCTCATCGTGTAGCTCCCGTTGGGAGAATCATTTAGCTCTACGTTGAGCGAAAGGCTAGCACAGCCATCGAGAGGTTTCCATGACAATCGGTGACGGGCGCTGAAATCTGCCTCAGCGGTTCTCGAACATGCTGCCAACGATCCCGCCCAGCACCGCCGCCGTGCCGACGTTTCTCACCTCACTGCCCCCCGTCGATAAATAGGGCTGCAGCGCGTGTGCCAGGTTGGCCAGCGGCAGAGTCTGCAGCCAGATGCGGCCCGGCCCGGTCAGCGCCGCCAGGAAGATGCCGTCCCCGCCAAAAAACATGTTCCGAATCCCCTGGATGCGCGTGATCTGGAAGCTCACGCTGGCCTGGAAAGCGCCCACGTGCCCGGGATGAACGCGCAGCGTCTCGCCCGGCTGCAGGTCGCGCACCACCACCTCGCCGCCCAACTCGAGCCATGCGGTACCGACGCCAGTCAGCTTCTGCAGCAGGAACCCATCCCCTCCGAAGATGCCCGCGCCCAGCGACTGCTGAAAGCCGACGCCAAGCTGAATCTGCGGCGTCGCGCACAGGAAGCCGTGGCGATGGATCAAAAATTCGTGCCCCGGCCCGACCTCGATGGGCAAAATGTGTCCGGGAATCTTCGCCGCGAACGCCACCTCGCCCGGATAGCCCTGGGCCGTGTACTCGGTCATGAACAGCGTGCCGCCGCCGGCCACGCGCTTGATCGCGCCAAAGATCCCGCCCCCGCCAGCCATCTGCGTGTGTGTCGTCATGGCGACGGTCTGGGTCATCCAGCTAAGCTCGCCAGCCTCTGAGATCAAACTCTCACCGGGCTGCAACAGCGCTTCCAGCACCGGCATCGTGGTTCCAACAATTCGGCTCTGCATGATTCAGAAATCCTTTCGCGCGCGCGGTTTGCCTCTCCAACACGCAGCTTTGCAAAATATCCTACGCTCCCAGCGGCCGCAAAGTTCCGCGCCAGCCAAGGTCAGGAAGAAAGTTTATGCCCATCGCATAACGTCTGGATCCGCCTTCCCCGATCGCGGATTTGTGATCTCCCTTTACTGCGACGCCGTCTAGGCTACAACATCCACGAAGTACACTACGAGAGGCAGCGCGAGGGAGAACGCAACATGGCAACAGGCAAGTCGAGAAGCAGGTCAAGTGCAAGTGGTTCTGGTGGGTTTCTGAAGTTTTTCCTCGGCTTCGTCTTCGCCTTCGTTCTTGTCTTCGTTGGCGGGTGGGCTTATCTCAAGTTCGGCAATCCGCCGGTTGCGGTCACCGATAAGGCGCTTCCGTTTGAGGCGGACATTGTTCACGTGCCGCTCGGTGCGCGCATCGACCACGAGATGCAACAGCCGCCCTTCGCCATCAGCGAAGATGTCTACGAGACTGGCGCCATGGCCTACAAGCTGCAATGCGCCAGCTGCCACGGCGTTCCCGGCAAGGACGTCGCCTTCTCCAAAAATATGTACCCGGACGCTCCTCAGCTATGGAAGAAGCACAGCCACGGCGACGTTGTCGGCGTCAGTGACGACGAGGCGGGCGAGACCTACTGGAAGATCAAGAACGGCATCCGCCTCACCGGCATGCCCTCCTTCAAGGGCGTCCTGAGCGAAGACCAGATGTGGGACGTCGCGCTCCTGCTCAAGCATGCCAATGAGCAGCTCCCCGACCCGGTCACCGGCATGCTGAAGGGACAATAGCGCCAGGATTTTTTGTCCCATACCAACGCATTCTTCCGAATTCTGACGATCATTCGCCGTGCGGCAAAACCACAGACCCCACCCTGTACACTGGTCATTAGCATGTATAAACGCGTTCTCCTCAAGCTCTCCGGAGAAGCCCTGGCCGCTGGCCGTGGTTTCGGTGTCGACGCTTTGTTCGTCAGTGCAGTCGCCAATGAAATCGCCGAAGCGGCCCGCTCCGGCTGTCAGATCGGCATCGTCGTCGGCGGCGGCAACTTCTTCCGCGGCGTCGCCGAGCAGGCCATCCACATGGATCGCGTCGCAGCCGACCACATGGGCATGCTGTCGACAGTGATCAATGCGATTGCCCTGCAGGATGCCATCGAAAAAACCGGCATCCATGTGCGCGTGATGAGTGCCATCCAGATGCACCAGGTCGCCGAACCCTACATCCGCCGCCGCGCCATTCGCCATCTCGAAAAAGGCCGCGTCGTCATCTTCGCCGCCGGTACCGGCAACCCCTACTTCTCCACCGACACCGCCGCCAGCCTGCGCGCCATGGAGATTGGCGCCGAGGTCCTCCTCAAGGCCACCAGCGTCGACGGCATCTACAACGCCGACCCCAAAAAGGTAGCCGACGCCGTGAAGTTCGAACAGATCACCTACATGGAAATCCTTCAGCTAGGTCTGCAGGTCATGGATACCACCGCGGTCTCGCTCTGCAAGGACAACAGCCTGCCGATGATCATCTTCTCCATGCGCGAGAAGGGCAACATCCTCCGCGTCATCGAAGGCCAAAAGCTCGGCTCGCTCGTAACGGCGTAACCACCGCGAACCCATTTCCTGGGCCAGCGAAAGAACTAGCCGACAGGGATCGCCGCGCTCCCCACCTTCGCCGCCTGCCGCTGCTTCCACCACCGCCCAATCGCCTGTTGCGCCGGATGCTCCACCCATTTGCGCACCGCGACCGCCAACAGAATCACAAATACATACGAGATCCACGGATCGAACCGCGTCAGATGCAGCTTGTCCAGCACGTGATAGTTGTGCAGCAACAGATAGACGTTGAAGTGCAGCAAGTACAGCGCGTACGTCGAGGCACCGACGGCCACCAGCGGCTCCCACGAGAAGAGACTCGCCAACGCGCTCGGCCCAGAGAGCCCCAGAATAATGGCCGCAAATAGAGGCGTGAGCAGGCCGCCATGCACCATGATGTAGGGCATCGTATCGGCCAGATGATAGGCGGCAAACCACACGCCCACGAAGCCCACCGTGCCAACGACGACCCGAGCCCGCGCCGTCAATCGCGCCGCGGCATGAAACTGGCCCAGTGTGAGTCCAGCCAGAAACGTACACACGTACGGCAGTGGCGTGTACTTCAGCGTGTTAATCCAGAGCCCATCGTTGTAACGACCGGCGGCGTGCCCAAAGTGGTCTGGATCGCGCAGCACGTAGATCGAGTGCGGAATCAATCCCACCACCCAGAAGAAAATCCCCAGCGCCAGCAGTTTGCCCGTGCTGCGCGGCCACGGCAGCTTCAGCAGCCACGGAAACGCGATGTACAGCATCACCTCGCACGACAGCGTCCACGTAACGGTCATCCAGAAGGTTGCGAGATGCGGAAAAAATCCCTGCACCAGCAGTGGCGTCGCAATAGCGCCCATCCAGAACTCAGTGCGCGACCGGATGGCCCACTCCGCCATCAGCATTGGAATCGAGATCACCATTGTCAGTGCATACACCGGGTACAGCCGCGAAAACCGCGCCACCCAGAAGTCCACCGCGTTCATCGGCTCCGGCCGGCCCGCATAGTTATATGCAAGGATGAATCCCGAAATCAAAAAGAAGAAGCTGACAAATACATATCCGATATTAATCAGCGGGTACAGCGTAATCGAAGGATGCTGAGTCCACGTCAGTCCCGACGGCGTGAAGTGAAACAGAATAATCGTGATCGCCAGCAGCGTGCGCAGACCAGTGATCGCGGGCAGCGCCGGCTTCCGCACATACTTCTGCGGCTGCAGCTCGCCTGCCTGCTCTCCCGTAGACGTCGGCGCCGTTGGTGCTTCTGCGATCACAGCTTGCATCTCTCACCATAGGACGCTGGCGAATCGACGGAAGTTCCTCTTACTTTGCGAAATCTATCGAATTTCGACATGCTCGAATCCCAATCCTCCGAGCATCGCCGTCACCGTCGCTCTTGCATTTTTGTTCGCCGCATCCAGAATTCCATCGCTCAGCGCGGCCTGTTGCAACTGTGCCTGCGCATTCTTCAGCACCTGCGTCTCCAGGTTCGGATCGGCCTTCACCAGCAATCCCGTATCGCGCGCATACACCCGCGTCTTGTTCACATCGATCGACGTAAGAAACACCTGCGACGGCGGCAACGTTAAACGAATCGACCGTCCCTGCGAGCCTTCGGTAATCTGCACGCTATCGGCCTGCAGCTTGCTCATATCGATACCCGCAATCGTCTGTCCGTGGACAATCATCAGCAGCTTGTCCCCGGTCAACACGTCAGGCAACACGGGGTTCGACTCGTTGCCCTCCACCACCGTATCGAGCGAATAGACGACCGTCTCCAGCCGATTCAGCTGCTGCACCTTCTCCACCACATCCGGCGCAGACACGATCGTCAAAGGCCGTCCAGTAATCATGCCCGCGAGCTTGCCCGCGAGACCCGACCGCGCATGATGCACAAACATTCCCAGCGCAACCGCGCCCAGGATCAGCGCAACCAACACGCCAAAGAACGCGCCGGATCCGCGCTGCCGCCCGTAGCTGTACTGCATCGTCATCGCTGTCTCATCACCTGCGTCATCGCTCGCATCTACGCCTGAACCTCCGAGCGCACCATCGCCTCTGCCTTTACCAGGCCGCGATTGGCATAGCTCGCCTTCACAAATTCTCTGAACAGCGGATGCGGCTCCAGAGGCTTCGACTTGAACTCCGGATGAAACTGGCAGCCGAGGAAGAAAGGATGATCCGGAATCTCAACAATCTCGACGTACGTAGCATCCGGCGTCGTTCCAGTTAGACGCAATCCGCCGCCCGTAAGGACAGCTTCATACTCACGATTAAACTCATAACGGTGGCGATGCCGCTCGCTGATGTTCGTCTTGCCATAAGCCTTCGCGGCGAGCGAGTCCGCCTCCATCACGCAATCCCACGCGCCCAGTCGCATCGTCCCGCCCATCTCTTCCACGCCAATCAACTCGCGCAGTTTATAGATGATGCGATGCGGCGTTGCGGGATCGAACTCACCCGAATTCGCCTTCGCCAAACCGCAAACATTGCGCGCGAATTCAATGCACGCCGTCTGCATTCCCAAACAAATCCCGAAGTACGGCACCTTCTTCTCGCGCGCATACTTGATGGCATTCAGCATGCCTTCGATCCCGCGTTTACCAAAGCCACCCGGCACAAGAATGCCATCGAAGCCCGCCAGTTGCGACTCGTAGCCCTCGACCTCCAGGCCCTCCGCTTCAACCCACGTCACCTTCAATTTCAAATTCGCATCCAGCGCGCCATGCACCAGCGCCTCCTTCAGCGACTTGTAGCTGTCCTCATACTCCACATACTTCCCGACGATCCCGATCTCCACCTCGTCCTTCGGGTTATACGCGCGCCGCACAATGTCCTCCCACTTGGACATGTCCGGCTCCTTGGTCTCGAGCCGCAGATATTTCATCGCCAGCGCATCGACACCCTCTTTGTAAAAGTTCAGCGGCACCTCGTAAATCGACGGCACATCGCGCGCCACCACTGCCGCAGCCTCTTCCACGTTGCAGAACGCAGCAATCTTCTGCCGCATCTCGCGCGGCACGGCGCGATCCGCGCGGCAAAGCAAAATGTCCGGCTGGATACCGATGCTCAGCATCTCCTTCACCGAATGCTGCGTTGGCTTGGTCTTCAACTCCTGCGCAGCGGCGATCCACGGAATTAGCGTCACGTGCACGAAGCAGGTGTTCTCCCGGCCCATCTCCTGGCGCATCTGCCGAATCGCCTCGAGGAAGGGAAGCGACTCAATATCGCCGACGGTCCCGCCAATCTCGACGATCACCACATCGCAGTCGCCGGCCACCTTGCGCATCGCGTTCTTAATCTCATTCGTGACGTGCGGAATCACCTGCACCGTCTTGCCGAGATAATCACCCCGCCGTTCCTTAGTGATGATTTGCTCGTAGATCCGGCCAGTAGTCAGGTTGTTATCGCGCGACAACTTCGCGTGAGTGAACCGTTCATAGTGCCCCAGGTCGAGGTCGGTCTCGGCGCCGTCGTCGGTGACAAATACCTCGCCATGCTGAAACGGGCTCATCGTTCCCGGATCGACGTTGAGGTACGGATCGAACTTCATCAGGTTGATGCGCAGGCCGCGCGCCTCAAGCAGGCAGCCAATCGACGCTGCCGCCAAACCTTTGCCTAACGACGACACAACTCCGCCGGTCACAAAGATGTACTTTGCTGACATAGCCGCTACCTCTTTTGGTGGGTGGTTTTGGTTGTGCTCGGTGTGCACGATCAAGTATATCGCGAGCGCTGTGGAGATGTCGTCCGCCCAGGTCTATCCTCCAGGTAGGGGAAGAACTATGACGCTGAATTCGCTCACCCTCGCGCTCGAAAGCCGCGCTTATGGTGCACTGCGCTCCTTTGCCGGCCGCAAGAGCCTGAAACCGGCCCACCTGCTCACCGGCGAGCGCGGAGAAGATGCCGCCTACTTCCACCTCCGCCGCCTCGGCTACACCATCGTCGGCCGTCGCTGGCGCACCGAACGCCTCGCCGGCGACCTCGACCTCATCGCTTGGGACGGCCCCACCCTGGTGATATTCGAGGTCAAGACCCGCACCGCACCCTCCCGAGAACAAGCCTTCGCGCCAGCCGAGACCGCCGTCGACCCCCACAAGCAGCAAATCCTCCGCAAAATGGCCTCGGCCTACCTCCGCCAGTTTCCCGCCCCCACGCGCACCAGCATCGCCGTCCGCTTCGACATTCTCTCCGTCTACCAGCTTCCAACCGGCGTCGAGTTCGAGCAGATTCGCTCGGCCTTTGCGTTCAGAAGCGCGAGAGCCTAAGCCGCCGCCTGCGCGGCCGCCTTCTCGTGCAGGCTGCCCCTGCGCATCCGCCCCAGAACGAACCGCAGCGTATGCCAGTTTAGAGGAAACTCCAACAGCACATGCAGCATACTCAGGAAAGTCGACACCACAAAGCCCATGCGGAAGTTCCACACATACACTCCCATGGACGAGATATAGAGCAAGGCGATGATGGTCCATCCCCGGCGCGAAACCTTGTGCCACTGCAGCAGCTCAGTCTTCACAAACCAATTCAGGTAATGGAACAGGTACACGAACGCGAACAGCCGCAGCAGTCCGGCAACCACACGATCGTTCAATAGCTGCGCATTCAGCGTCATCGTATGGTGCAGGTCTCCCGCCAGCTTGTAGTGGATCGCCCCAAACGAATCCGCCTCTCCGCGGAGCCACATTCCGGTGGGCGCGGCATAGTGCATCGGCAGGAAAATCAGGAGCAGGGGAATCACCACCATCAGCGTGGGGTTCACCCACTTCGCGAGGCTCGCCCGCTTGTCACGCAGCGCTCCACTTACCATGAACGTCCAGGTAAAGAAGAAGACATGCACCAGTGTGGGCACCATCACTGCGACAAAGTACACCCACGTTCGCAGGAAAAATGCAGTCACAACCGCGGCCACGGCGATGGCCAGAATCGCATACACATTCCGCACCCACACGCTCAGCGAAAGGAGGAGCAGAAGACCGACCATCCACGCGGTGAAGTCCTGCTTGAGCAGGCGCTCCAGCACCGTCAGCGCGGCCATGGCGATGGCCAGCAACACGTACATGCGCGAGGAGACAATGCCTTCCGCGAAGTAAAATTGCTTTTTCCGCAGCCACGCAATCTCGGTCAGGTAGTGGAAGGGTCCAAGAAACGCGAACGCCAGCAGAAGCACCTGGAGCGGTGCTATAGCCGCAGCTACGCCGCTGACGATCAATCCGGCAAAGTCGGCCCAACCGATCTTCTCTCGACCTTGCATCGCTACTCCAGGGAGTCAATTGCTGAAACCGGCGACCGGCGAGGAAGCAGTTTTGCCGTTTCCGGTGTCTAATGCAAATGATAGCGAATCACCAAAAGGAGCGCCGCACGATGAGCCTGACCGATCTGATGGATGCACCCGCATACGACCCCGCCCGCGACGACCGTCGGCGCAACATCATCATTGGCGCGATCCTCGCAATTGTCTTACTGGGCGCAGTTGCACTGGTTGGCTACGTCTCCGGCCACGGCTGGCTCTTCACCAACCTCGGGTATGAGCATCGCGTCAGCAATTTCTTCGACGCCCTCGAAGCCAAGGACTACGCCAAGGCCTACGGTATCTACTACAACGATCCCGACTGGCAGCAGCAGCCTGCCAAATACAGCGGCTATCCCCTCGCGCGTTTCACCGACGACTGGACCACCGACAGTCCCGTTAACGGCCCCATCACCTCGCATCACGTCGACAAATCTGTAGTTGCGGGTAAAGGTACCTTCGGCAGTGGCGTCATCGTCGCGACCACCGTGAACGGGGATCACAAGATCTTCATGCACGTGAACCGCGCCGACAAGACCATGACCTGGCCTGCACCGTACGTCTTCAAATATTGAGCGACAGAATTGAAACGACGCGCGCCTGATCCGTGCGCAAGTCAGCCAATCAGCGCCTCAGTCACCGTCTCACCCTTGCCCTGCAGCGCCTTGCCCGAAACGGCGACCAACACCGCCATCACGGCTGCCGCCAGCAGCGGAATTCCTAAGCCCGCGCGCAACGAGTGCGTCCAGTTCGACAGCCCCCCCGTGGCCAGCGGCAGTATCGATGCGCCCACGCCAGCGACCGCAAATACCGTAGAGTTCTCCCGGTGTCGCAGGGCTGCAGCAATCACCAGCGGATACACCGGCCCTGCCGCAAGTCCAAGCACCGCTGCCGCCACCATCGTCACAATGCCAGCCGGCCATGCGAGCAGCAGTGCCAGGGCCGCCGTCATCGCCACCATGCTCGAACCCAGCACCGCCCGCTCCGGCAGTCGCGATGCCCACTTGGTGGAATGTACGATCCGACTCACCAGCGAGCCCAGCCAAAGAAAAGTGGCCGCGCCAATCGTGATGCCCAGTGAATCACCTGCGCGCTGCGCATACGACGTCAACCAGCCGCCCGCAGCCGCATCTACGCCCGTCGCCCCGAAGATCAGCACCAGCAACGGCCAAGGAACACCCGGTCCTTTACCAACATCCCGCTTGCTCGCCGCCGCCGCCTTTACCGAAACAGTCGGACTCGCTTCCATCACCACAGACCACACCGCAGCCACCGCGAAGAAGATCGCGACACCGAGCAGAACATGTTGTCCATGGAAAACAGCGGCCGCCTGAGTGGTAGCCGCGCCCCGCGTGGAGCGCAGCGCAACCCAAGGCCCCAGCGCCGCGCCAATCGCCCACACCAGATTGAGCCGCGTCAGCTCCAATCTCCGCTGCTCCGGAAAACGCTGCGAGAGCAGCAAGCTGATCGACGTCATCGTCAGCGACAGGCCAAGCCCATAAAGCGCGATGGCGCCGTAGGCCGTCCACCGCCCCGCCCATCCCAGGCAAATCGCCCCCAGCACCGTCAGCACCGCCCCCCGCGCCACCGACCAGTTCATTCGTCCGCGCGCATAGTAGGAACCAAACGAGCCCACGGCGTAAAAGCTAAAGAGCAGCAGGCCACCGCGCGCATCGTTCATCGACCAGCGCACCAGCAGCAGCGGCAGCAACGCCCCTGGAATCGTAAGCGCGACACCGGTGGCGATGAATGCCACATACAGAAAAGCTTTGCGCCGAATATCCTTCCACACTATGCCGCTCACCGACGCTCCCAAACCAGAGTGAAGCGCCCGAAAAGACATGGACATCCCAGAGGGCCATGAGCCCGGCGCTCGCACTGCCAGTCTATGTTAGTAGCGAGAAGTTAGTATCGAGACCCCTCCTAAGGGATGCCGTGCGACATTTTCTCGAGTTAGGAAGGACACATACCGCGGGATTCTTTCAAGTTTTTGTGGCCGTCCTGCCAAAGGTGACATCCTATGCTTATGGTGCCAAGCTGCAGCACGTGCAGGACGTCCGCCGAAGTCCGCCGCGCGCATCGTTACCCGTTCGATCGATTCCTCAGCTTGCTCCACTTGTACCCTTATCGCTGCGACCGGTGTGATCAGCGCTTCTATAGATTTAGTTAGCGGCCAGCTTTCGCCTCGAGTTCATAAACCTTTGCACGGCCCCTGCAGCTCAAGCAGCTTGTCGACCTCCGCAAAGCGCTTCTGCACTGCAGGGAAGCTCAACGGCGCCCATTGCCCCAAAGTCTTTCCGTGCGCATCCCCCACAGTGATCACGAGGTCCCCGTGGTGCTCCTTCTGTATTTCGCGCCACGCCACCAACTCCGCAAGATCCTCCTGCGGCTCCGCAGTTGAATACAGACTCACAAAGGGAGTCTGAGCCAGCGCGTCATACACCGTTGCCGCCTGTCCCATCGAGACTCGCTGCCCTCCGCGAAAGTAAGTCTTCGCCGCAATCGAATCCGCCAACGGAGCCACCATCGCCGTTTGGCTAGCCCAGACGCCCACTCCAAACCAACTCTGCGGCTGCGCGGTAATGCCGCAAGCAAAATCCGTTACATGCGTGGACTCATGCAGCAGCACGTACGTCACAGCATCGGTGCCTGTCCCAGTCACCGTGACCGTGACCCCGGATCCATCCTTCGTAAACACCCTCTGTTCCTTGGTAGTCAGAAAGGTAGAGAGTGGCTCGTCCAAAATGCTGGCGCGCAGCGTGATGTCATAAAGCCCTGTCTTTCCCATCGGAGAAGTCAGCCCGGTACCTTCCCCTGGAATCCCATCGACAAACGCCAGCGAATGCAGCCTCTTCTCTAGCACCCGCCTGTTCAGCTTCGGCAGCGAAGCCAGCACACTCGCCACCTTAGCTCGTTCGGTAGCCGTCAACACATGCGGCCGAACCTCATCCATCCCCGCCTTCTTAAACTCGTCGACAGCCGTCGGCGACGGTGCCCCCACGCGAGCCATCAACGCCGCAACTTCAGCAGCCTCGCCCTGCGCAGGCTCCTGCGGCACCGCATACGTCATCGGCAGCAACATCAAGCCCGTCGCCACGATCAAAATCCGCAAGCGCCATCTCCGCGAGTGCCTGAAGCACGCGCAACAATCAAAGCCTCTAAAAATATTCAGATGGGTAACGGGCAAGGATTCTCCCTGTCTCGAATTGGAAGGTTGGTGGGCCCGGAGGGATTTGAACCCCCAACCAAGGGATTATGAGTCCCCTGCTCTAACCGTTGAGCTACAGGCCCTTCCATGACGTACGCGCTCGCCGAGCCTAATCAGCATTGTATGGCGTAGCGAGTGCATCACAAAGCACATGCTTCCCACTGTCTACTTTCACCAGCTAGCCGATGCTAGAGCCCGCGTGCCGATTTGCGTTCTAGTCCCGGCACCATCCTTCACCGGCTCTCGTCAGTAGGCAGTTCTTTTTATCAGCAAGCCACTTCATCCCCGACGCGTGGCCGTCGCCGGCGACAAGGTATTCCGTCTTGCCATCGCGCACGAATCGCACGCGCCCATGATCATCAACACCATCGAAGGTCCTTGGCCCGTCGAGATCCTGTATCAGAATCGTGTACTTCGCTCCCGTTCTGGATAGGTGGAGAAAGGTTCCTTCAGGTCCATCCCACCGGCCCAGCCACTCGTCTGGAATCACTCGCGCTGTAGTTGCAACTGCCTGAGGAGCCCCTTCCGCAGTGCGCCCTGTATGCGTCTGACAGCCAGTCGCGATCAGCACGATTGCAAGAAGTCCCGTTGCCGAGTGAGCTCTCATCAATAGGCCCTCCGTGCCGAATTGACCACTACGATCGTTGTCCGCTCGAAGGCGTCGGATCGCGATCGGCTATCGGTAACGCTACTTCAACGCGTCCGTGTGACGAGTTACTCATCCGGCAGAGTTGATCTACGATTGCCTTGATTCACCGCAAACGCCTCGCGCCGCCCCTCACAACAAGGAAACGGCGCGAACGTATCTCACTTCCGAAAGCGTTTACGTCTTAGATCTTCGCTGCATCAATATCAATCTCGATCTTAACCTCATCCGACAGCACCGCATCCCCGCTGCTCAGCGTGCCGTTGAACGCCAATCCAAAGTCCTGGCGATTAATCGTCGTTGTCGCCGTAAACCCGCGATGCACGCTCTTCTTGTCCATGCCGATCTCTTCCTTGCCCGGCTCCTCGAGCTTCAGCACAACGGGCTTCGTCACGCCATGCAGCGTCAGATCTCCCGCGACGTCATAGTGGTCGCCGGCCTTGTGCACACTGGTGCTCTTGAAGGTCATGGTAGGGAACTTGGTCGCGTCGAAGAACCTGGGACTCTTCAGATCAGTGTCCCGTGGCGCCACGCCCGTATCCACGGTGTCCACCGGAATCGTCGCTTCCACGCTAGACTTCGCCACATTGGCCGGATCAAATGTGATCGTGCCCGAAACCCCATGGAACGACCCATGCACCGTGCTGATCGCCATATGCTTGATCGCAAAGTCAGCCTCCGAGTGCATCGGGTCGATCTTCCACTGCGTCGCCTGCGCGCCCATCACGCCCGTGCCCAACGCCAATGCCATCGCCGCCGTCCATCCCGCCACACTAATGCGCTTCATCAAGGTTTCCTCCATAAAGTCTTATGTTTGAAATTTTCCTGCCGATCAGAGCATATAGATGCTGACTGATCCCCGTCGATCCACAGATTTCCGGACACTTAGCCTTAGAGAAAACCTGAAAAATCTGTCATCTTCGCGCTCCCAATACTATCTCCGAGCAATCCCTCCTCGGGCCGTCCGGAACCCGTGCCCCGCACCTGCGGCTCGCCGAAAGTGTCCGCAAACCCCTCCGGGCTGTAACCTTATTGATAGCCGGAGCCGTCTCCAACAGCAGGACTACAAAATCGACGGCTACCCGTCTACCCTTAGGCCCTTAGTTTTCCTCTCCACTGCAGTGCTTTGAAACCAAGAGTTGCCGCCATTAAACCAAGAGTCAGGGCCTTCATGAAACGTCTCTCGATGCATCGTTCCCTCCAGCCGCTCTCGCTGCTGACTGTCTTCTGCACCGCACTCGCTCTCTGCGTCTCCACCCCGGCCATCGCGCAAGACACCTCCGCCAGGCTGCAGCCGCGCATCACCTCACCCATCGATGCCTCCAGTCGCGCCAGCCTCGCCGGCTCGCGTCCCCCACGCGCCGCTGCCGCCGACGACTTGGGCACCGTTCCCAGCAGCCTCCAGCTCCACGGCATCTCCCTACTCTTCAGCCGCAGCGCCGCCCAACAGGCAGCCCTCGACGCCCTCGTCGCCGCCCAGCAAAACCCCGCCTCCCCCCTCTACCACCAGTGGATTACCCCCGACCAGTACGCCGCGCAGTTCGGCGTAGCCGACTCCGACATCGCCGCCGCAAAATCCTGGCTCGAGCAGCAGGGCTTCTCCATCGACTCCGTCTCGCGCAGCCGCAACCGCATCCTGTTCTCCGGAACCGCCGCCCAGGTAGCCTCTGCCTTCGGCGCTCCGCTGCACTACTATCTCACTCCGGCCACCGCCCTCCAGCCCGCCCAGAAACACTTCGCCCCCTCAGCCGACCTCACCCTCCCCGCGGCGCTCGCCTCCTCCGTGCTCGCCATTGGCAACCTCTCAGACTTCCACCTCATCCCCCACATCCTCCGCAGCGCACCCCAGGCCGCGCAGCCCCGCTTCACCTCCAGCCAGACCGGCGGCCACTTCCTCACACCCGGCGACCTCGCCACCATCTACGACATCACTCCCGCCTACAACTCCGGTCTCTCCGGCTCCAACCAGTCCATCGCCGTCATCGGACAGTCCGCCGTCAACCTCAGCGACATCTCGAACTTCCAGGCGGCTGTAAACATTCCCGGCAAGACGCCCATCATCGTCCTCGTTCCCGACTCCGGTACCTCCGAGGTCTACGACGACGGCGATGAAGCCGAGTCCGACCTCGATCTCGAGTACTCCAGCACCATCGCCAAGGGCGCGCAAGTCTACTTCGTCTACACCGGCAACAACAACAACTTCGGCGCCTTCAACTCCATCGAGTACGCCATCGATGAGAAGATCGCGCCCATCATCAGCTCCAGCTACGGAGACTGCGAACCCAACCTCGGCCAGTCCAACTACACCGAACTCAACGCGGCCCTTGAGCAGGCCGCCGCCCAGGGCCAGACCGTCGTCTCCGCCGCCGGCGATAGCGGTTCCACCGACTGCTACGGCGAGTACAAAACCGCGGCCCAGAATGAGCAGTTGGCCGTCGACTTTCCCGCCAGCAGTCAGTACGTCACCGGCGTAGGCGGCACCGAGTTTCCCACGGCCGACATTGGCATCGGCAACAACACCTACTTCGACGCCCAATCCTCCACCGACATCGTCAGCTCGGCGAAATCCTACATCCCCGAGATGGTCTGGAACGACGACGTAGTAGCTACGGCAGATTCCTGCGCTCCCTCCGACCCCGTCAGTGAGTGCAGTCCTACTTCGGCAGGTGGTGGGGGCGTCAGCATCTATACCGCCCAGCCCGCCTGGCAGGCGGGAACCGTTGGTGGCGTAGCGATCGCCAGTCCCGGCCAACGCATGGTGCCGGACATCGCCATGACGGCCTCTCCCTTCAACGCGCCCCTCGCCTTCTGCACCAGCGACAAGACCTTCTGGCAAAGCAGCCAGAAGGCCAGCTGCAACAATGGCCTCCGTGACTCCTCCACCGGCGACCTCACCGCCGGCGGCGGCACCAGCTTCGAAGCCCCCACCTTCTCCGCCCTGGTCGCCATCATCAACCAGGCCAGGAACTCCACCGGCCAGGGCGTCCTCAACTCCACCCTCTACTCCATCGCCGCCACCTCGGCCTACGCCACCGCCTTCCACGACATCACCTCCGGCGGCAATCAGTGCCTCTCCGGCGCCTCCTACTGTGCTTCTCCCGGGACGACAGACTACGCTGCCGTCACCGGCTACGACGAAGCCTCCGGCCTCGGCTCCATCGATTTCTTCAACCTCCTCAACGCCTGGCCTAACTCCACCGGCAGCTCCTTGCTCGCCTCCAGCGTCACCGTTACCGCGGCCACCAGCACACCTGCCACCGGTGCAACCGACACCATCACCATCACCGTCGCCGCCCTCACCGCCACCACCTTGGTTCCCAGCGGCAGCATCTCCCTCGCAGTCGACGGAGGCGCTTCCAACACCATTCCTCTCACCAATGGCGTGGCCACCTACAGCTTCAGCTCCACCGCCCCCGGCGCACATGTCCTGACCGCAACCTTTCCCGGCGACACCGTCTTCGCCGCTTCCACAGGCACCCTCACCCTCAACGTCGGCGGCTCCTCCACCCCTGGCTACTTCAACGTGACCGCCAGCTCCCCCAGCCCGACGGTACCCTCCGGAGCCTCGACGACAGGCACCCTCACCATCACTCCCTCCGGCGGCTTCACCGGCACCGTCACGCTCAGCTCCAGCGGTTCCCCAGCCGATGGCTGCATCGTCGTCAGCCCCACGGCCTCCATCACCGGCGCGGCCGCAGCCACTGCCAGCTACACCATTTACACCAGCGCCGCCTCCTGCAGTGGCACCGCCGCCGCTCGGCCTGGCGTTCAAAAAGCCTCCTCCGACACCCC
This sequence comes from Granulicella sp. L46, assembly GCF_009765785.1. Classification (GTDB taxonomy): domain Bacteria; phylum Acidobacteriota; class Terriglobia; order Terriglobales; family Acidobacteriaceae; genus Granulicella. The sequence goes on along the minus strand of NZ_LMUT01000012.1, from coordinate 753,126 downwards.
GGGTCGCCCCCGTTCGCCCTGGAAGCAGCTCCCGCTCCCGGCTTCCCTCGCCGGCGCCTTCCTTCTGCTCACCCTGCGCCGCCGCTCCCGCCGCCTGCGCTCAAAGCTCCTGACGGCCGGCCTCACCCTCGGCCTCGTCTTCGCTCTCTCCCTTAGCGGTCTGGCCCTTACCGGCTGCGGCGGCAACAGCACCGCCACCAACAACATCACGACCACCACAAACGACACCCCTGCCGGCACCTACGTCCTCACCATCACCGGCACCAGCGGTGCCACCACCAGCGCCACCACCATCGTCCTGACGGTCAGCTAACCGGATTGGCCGGCGGCTCTCGCCCTTCCGAGAGGTCCCGGTTTCTTGTTATTGCACGTGAGATAGGTCTGGGTTTCTTGCTTTGTAGGTGAGACAGGTCCCGGCTTCTTACTCTTGCAGGTGAGACAGGTCCGGGCTTCTACTCTTGCAGGTGAGACAGGTCCGGGCTTCTTGCTCCTGCACGTGAGATAGGTCTGGGCTTTAGCCCGGACATCCCCTACCCGCCCAACTCCCGGGCTTTAGCCCCTGGGACTTCCTCGTATCCCAAACAGGCACTCCAAATTGACCCTCGCCATCCGCACAGGACCGTCGGACTTTTCCACCCAATCCGCCTCTTTTCCCTACACTTCCTCCTTGCGCTCCCACCCTCCGCGCCGTACCCTTGATTCATCGCCTATTAACTAAAGACGAAACCCCGCAATTCACGCGGCATTCACGAACTTTCCACAGCAAAACCCTAGAAAAACCGAAGTCAAAGACCCGTTTCCCCGCGTCAGGGAGTATCTACTTCTACACCACAACATCTAGTTGTTTTATACTTGACTAGTACCAGATGAGGCGTTACTTTCATCCTCACCCGCAGCTCTGGTGCAGCGCCTGACTCCTTGGCTCACACCGCCACTAAAGGATCCACGACGCACCCCTCCCGTCCGCTCTTTCGGAGGAACGTCCTTCACCAGGCCCGGAACCTGACTCACGCCGTCAACGGTAACCCCCCGGATCTCGATCCGGCAGATATTCTCGTTTTTCGCTTTCCAGATCTTCTAGTTTTTCTCTCGAGAGGTACCACCCCATGGCCGACATGATCCAATCCAGCGCCGCAGCCGAGCAAACCACCACCCCCGCCGCTGCCCCCAGCCAACACAGCTCCGCCCCGGGCCTCCACTTCTCGCGCTACTTCACCAAACCCGGCGTCAACCCATTCGACGAGCTCACCTGGGAGTTCCGCGACGCCATCATCCAGGACTTCAAAGGCCGCCTCGTCTTCGAGCAGAAGGCCGTCGAAGTCCCCTCCGACTGGTCTGTCACCGCGACCAACATCGTCGCCAGCAAATACCTCCACGGAGAGGTAGGCACCCCCGAGCGTGAAAAGGGTGTCCGCGACCTCATCTCCCGCGTAGCCGAGTCCATCCGCGACTGGGGCATGCGCGACGGCTACTTCGCCTCCCAGGAAGATGCCGACATTTTCTTCGCCGAGCTCACCCACCTCCTCGTCAACCAGAAGGCCGCCTTCAACTCGCCCGTCTGGTTCAACGTAGGCTGCGACCGCCTCGAGCCCAACTCCGACGCGCAGAACTGGCATTGGGACGCCGAGCAGGGCAAGGTAGCCTTCAGCGTGACCGGCTACTCGCGCCCGCAGTGCAGCGCCTGCTTCATTAACTCCGTCCAAGATTCCCTCGACAGCATCCTCACCCTCGCCAAGACCGAAGGCATGCTCTTCAAGTGGGGCTCGGGCGCCGGCTCCAACCTGTCCTCCATCCGCGGCAGCATGGAAACCCTCTCCGGCGGCGGAACCGCCTCTGGCCCGCTCAGCTTCATGCGCGGCTTCGACGCCTTCGCCGGTGTCATCAAGTCCGGTGGCAAGACCCGCCGTGCCGCAAAAATGGTCGTCCTCAACATCGACCACCCCGACATCGAAGACTTCATCCAATGCAAAGTGAAGGAAGAGAAGAAGGCCTGGCATCTCATGGCCGCCGGCTTCGACGGCTCCGGCCCCGACTCCGAAGCCTTCACCAGCATCTTCTTCCAGAACGCCAACAACTCCGTCCGCGTCACCGACGAGTTCATGCACGCAGTAGAAACCGATAGCACCTTCACCACCCGCACCGTGAAAGGCAAGGAGCCCGTCCGCGAGTTCCGCGCCAAGGACCTCATGCACCAGATCGCGGAAGCGACCTGGCAGTGCGGCGACCCCGGCATGCAGTACGACACCACCATCAACCGCTGGCACACCAGCAAGAACACCGCCCGCATCAACGCCAGCAATCCCTGCAGCGAGTACATGTTCCTCGACGACTCCGCCTGCAACCTCGCCTCCTTCAACCTAATGAAGTTCCTAACCCCCGGCGGCCAATTCGATATCCCCGCCTACCGTCACGCCATCGCCGTCGTCACGACCGCAATGGAAATCATCGTGGACGCAGCCGGTTACCCCACCGAGCAAATCAGCAAGAACTCGCACGACTACCGCCCGCTGGGCCTCGGTTATGCAAACCTCGGCGCGCTCCTCATGGATCGCGGCCTGCCCTACGACTCGGACGCCGGTCGCGCCTACGCGGCAACACTCACCGCAATCTTGTGTGGTGATGCTTATGCCCAGTCCGCGCGCCTCGCCGCCACCGCTCCCGCGCTAGGTGCGGCCACGCCGCTCACGCAGCAAACGGAGATCACCGGCGGCGCCTGCCCCGGCTTCTACGTCAACCGCGAGCCCTTCCTCGACGTCATCCGCATGCACCGCGCCGAGGTCAACAATATCGACCGCTCCCTCAAGCCCAACGGCTCGTCCAACTACGAAGACGCCGCCGGCTTCGTAGCCCCCCAACTCGCCGAGCTCAAGCAGGCCAGCCAGGACGCCTGGGATTCCGCCCTCGCTCTCGGCGAGCAGTACGGCTATCGCAACTCGCAAGTCACCGTCCTCGCCCCCACCGGCACCATCGGCTTCATGATGGATTGCGACACCACCGGCATCGAGCCCGACCTCGCCCTCGTCAAGTACAAGAAGCTAGTCGGCGGCGGCATGATCAAGATCGTCAACAACACCGTCCCCGGCGCCCTCTTCAAGCTCGGCTACAAGGAGTCCGAGGTCGAAGGCATCGTCAACTACATCGACGCCACCGGCACCATCGAAGGCGCACCCTCGCTCAAGCCCGAACACCTCGCCGTATTCGACTGCTCCTTCAAGCCCGCGAAGGGAACCCGCACCATCGCCTGGACAGGCCACGTCCGCATGATGGCTGCAACACAGCCCTTCCTCTCCGGCGCCATCAGCAAGACCGTCAACCTCCCCAACGACTGCTCCGTCCAGGACATCGCCGACGCCTACACCGAATCCTGGCGCCTCGGCCTCAAGGCCGTAGCCATCTACCGCGACGGCAGCAAGGGCACCCAGCCCCTCAACGTCTCCGCCCAAACCGACGCCGACAAGAAGGGAACCAGCGTCAACGCCGAGTCGAAAGCCGCCGACGCCGCAGCCATCGCGCAACTCGACGCCGTCACCGCCGCGCTCACCGCCTCGCAGCTCGAGATCGCCTCTGCCAAATCGCAGCTAGCCGAAGTCCAGGCCGCGCTCGCCGCCCACATCCTCTCCACCACCCAGAACGCCGACGCGCTCGACGCCCAGGCCCCACCCCGCGCCGTCCGCCACCGCCTCCCCGCCGAGCGCATGAGCATCACCCACAAGTTCGGCATCGGCGGCCACGAAGGCTACATCACCGTCGGCCTCTACCCCAACGGCGCCCCGGGAGAAATCTTCATCCGCATGGCCAAGGAAGGCTCTACGATATCCGGCTTAATGGATTCGTTTGCAACGGCCATCTCCATGGCCCTCCAACACGGCGTGCCTCTCAAGGTGCTAGTCGAGAAGTTCGCCCACACCCGCTTTGAGCCCTCCGGCTGGACCGGCTCCGAAGAGCTAGGCTACGCCAAGTCCATCATGGACTACCTCTTCCGCTGGATGCAGCTCCGCTTCCTAAGCGGCCAGCAGCTGGACCTCTTCGCCAACCTGAAGCAGCCAACCCTCGCGCCGACCCTTCCTTCCGCCGTCATCTCGACCGAAGCGCCGCGCAGTGGAGAGACCCCTGCATTTGGTGATGCCACCACCGCTCAAGCAACCCCCGCCACCCACGAGCTCCACGGCGAAGCCTTCCAGCACTCCGACCGCACCCCACCCCAGCAGGGAATCGCAAGCGAGCCGCAGGCATTGATCTCGAGGGACCTCGAAGCCTCGGCCGGCCTCTCCTCCTTCGCTGAAACCGGCGGCCCCGCTTCCACCCACCCCCTCGACACGGTAGACCGCAGCGTCTTCCACACAGCCTCGGCGATGCAATCCATGTACAACATGGGCGACGCCCCCAGCTGCAGCACCTGCGGCAGCCTAATGACCCGCAACGGCTCCTGCTACCGCTGCATGGAATGCGGCTCCACCAGCGGCTGCAGCTAGGCCACAGACGATGCCACCGAGAAATTTCACTCAAGCAAACTCGACCAACAAAATACAGCTTCAGATAGACCGGTCGCCTGACATCTGCCCGGTCTGTCATTCGTCAGTAGTACCCATCGAAACGAACACAGACTATTGCACAAACGGCAACGCAGAAATAACCTATCGGTGTCCACGAACGAGTTGTTCAAGGTTTTTCATTGCGCGCTATACAGTGTCCAGCGGAGTAGCGCATCTACAACTTTGTCTTCCGGCGACCCACTTCGTAACAACGCAACCCAAGCTAGTAGCCGAAATCTCGCCGTCGTTTGCAAACATTTACGGCCAAGCTGAAGCAGCGGAAGCGCAGCCGCTCAGTGAGATAGCGGGAGTCGGATACCGCAGGGCTCTTGAGTTCCTCGTCAAGGATTATTTGATATCTCAATACGAGGACGAAAAAGCCAAAGCGGATATTCGTGGGCTTTTCCTCGGGCGCTGTATCGAGAAATACGTTAAGAACGAAAACGTCAAGCTCGTTGCCAAACGCGCGGCTTGGCTCGGAAACGACGAGACCCATTATGTGCGCCTCTGGGAGGGCAAAGATATCAAGGACCTCAAAAATCTGATCGCCCTCACGGTCAGCTGGATCGAGATGGAGCTTAGAACACTGGAATTAAAAAAAGACATGCCAGATAACGTTCCACTGGCTGCAGGCACTGTCGACAAAGATGGGAAGTAGCACCCGAATATGCTCACAAGAATAGCCTTCGCGATTGTCGCGTGTTCGACAGCCGTGTTGGCCCAAACACCCCAAACTACCAACGGAGCCGACGTTACCGGCAAGTTCTATCCGATAGAGTGGAACACCATAATGGTTGAATCCACCTATCGAATTCAGGCGCCTTCAACCACGCCGGGTAAGACAACAGTGGGCACCGGTTTCGTGCTTGGAATCCCCATTGACGACGGTTCGAAGGAGCCGACTCAATCGAGACCCGTACTCATTACTGCGCAGCATGTATTCGCAGAGACCGTGGGCGACACAGCTCTTCTTGACATGAGGACATATGAAGGCGGCGTTTGGACAGAAACACAAGTCCCCATCAGAATCCGCGATAGAGGCAGACCGTTGTGGGCTCACCATCCGATTGCGGACGTGGCGATCCTCGATCTAATCGATCGACGCGTAGAAGCGCATTTGATATCTCCGTTAGTGCCGACAGACTGGCTCGCACCAGATAGTCTGCTGAAGGATTACCAAATACATCCAGGCGACGAAGTAATGTGTCTGGGATTTCCGCTCGATCTCAGTTCCCAATTTGGGTTTCCGATATTGAGGATGGCCCGCATAGCGTCCTACCCGATACTCCCAACAGCGTCATCGCGCCCGCTCTATCTGGATTTTCCGGTCTACGGCGGCAATAGCGGCGGCCCAGCATACTTAGCAGAATCGCCTGGCCGAGGAAGGATGCTTGGCTCAGCTCTATCCCATCTCTCCCTAATCGGGTTGGTGATACAGAAGGAATACGGTTCCCCAACCGCGCAGGTCGCCGTGAATCACGGGTCAGGCGACTCCAACGAACCGAACCTCGCCGACATGCACCTTGCGGTCCTCGAACCGGCATCGGCAATTATAGAAACCATCAACTTGCTGCCAGGTATTGTCAAAGGGCATTACAGCACAGCCAGCCAAGGCCACAAATGAGGCTTAGGAGGAGCCGAATGCCGGGTGCCCCATTCATACGCGGCTTCTCGCGGATGAGTGGGTTCCACTCTGCCGAAGGCCGGAGTGAAGCCGCAGGCGAAACGACTGAATTGCCTTCCTCCATGCCACCCCACCCACACTCCCACGCTCTGCGTCTTCGCACGCAGAGCGCTAGCAGCCGTACTGCTTTTTCTCCTGTTCGGCAGGTTCCCAGGGAGTCGCTACAAACGTACGCTGGAAGAAGATATCGTCCACGACATACTGTTCGTGATTTTCACCTTCGATGATCCAGTCCCCGGTGTGAACAGGACGCTTCCCAACATCAGTAACGATCGAGTCATCATGGGTGCATTGGCTCGCTTTCACCAGCAGGGGTCTACGTGTGCGAAAAGTATTCATGGATCAGCTCCGTCAGCGCTTAACACCGACAAGAACTATTTCAACAGCCAACCCATAAAGAAGACGTAAGGCAAAAGATAAATGTTTAACACCTTGTCACTCCATGGCTCACGGAAACGGTAGCCAACATAGCTGGGTGCCTATCGCCTGCAACTCTCCACCACCCAAACTCCACACCCCCAGAAACACCCGCCCTCGAGGTCCCTTCCGAGCGTAGCCGCTTTTGTGGTCAAGCAAAAAGGTGCAGGAGTCGGTATCCGACTCCTGCACCTTCTCACAACCATCCTTCGCCAGCCAGCCAGCAAAAGCGTTCAGCCTCTGCCACGCCAGCATCAGCAATCACCGCAAATTACTGAGTCCGCGTCGGCGACAGCTTTGTCAGCACGTCGACGATGGCCTGACCCGACGACGGCACACTCTCGCTCCGGATAATCTGCGTCGCGTCGATATCCTTGCCATAGATAGCCTTGTTGGCGTCGTCGTCAGAATCCATCGACGCGCTGCCCAGCGAAGCGCCCGCGAACAGGCCGCCCTTCGCACGGGAATACGTCAGGATGTCTACGTTAGGATCATTTGCCGCAACGGCTTTAGCTCCCGTCGGGCCCGCAACCGCGCTCGCGTCAGCTCCCAGCTTCAGCTTCCCTGAGAGAATCTTGAGCGCGCCGCGCTGGGTGTCAACAACCAGAACGTAATCCGTCGCCGAACTCCCTAGCTGCACGCCAAGGCTGCCGGTATTGAGTCTGTACATTGCAGGAGCCGACCAGCGTCCGTTCATGTCGGCGCCCTTTCTGCACACCAACACGCCTCTTCCGTAGCTCACGCCAATCCCAATCCCGACCTTCTTCACCATCGGGAAAACAAGCACGCAGACAGCACGATTCAGAACATAGGGTGGAATAGCGCTGGGTTTGGACATCTGCCGCAAAACTTCGGCTGACTCACTCAGGCGATCATCGAACTTGCTCTGAGCGAACACGGGAACGGCCAGTACGGCGAACATGGAAATGACGCGAACACAATTCTTCACAAGAACCTCCCAGAATGTCGCGTCGACTGAGAACCCGAAGGCTCACGACGCTGAACTTACCGTACTAGTTATCACCGGAGGCAGGGAACTGTCAAAATGAACAGCTAAACAAAAATCAGCGCAAACGACAGCCAGCAGGAAGTCCGCAAGCCGAAACGACCACCCTTACCCTCCCCCGCCCGCACCCTCCCTCCCACGACACCACCCCCAACTTGACACCGCGCCACCCCAGAAACGCCCCTCGACTGTCCCACAGAATTGCGTTCCCCACCCAAACACCCGATCAACCCTCCAATCGCCCCATGCCGCGGATCCGTGCGTCCCGAAACAGGGCTAAGCATGCCGCTGCGTAACCCGAAACCGGGCTAAGTCACACATCTTTCCACCCGCAGAATTACCCAATGAAATTGAGTTATGTCATAGAAAACGCTACTTCAAAACACCCAAAGCCTCCCTCGCAGCCCAAGGTCCATTCTCGATGAACGCGCGATCCACAACCTTTCCTAACGTCAATCCACAACCCGCAGCACTCCGATAGTTCGACAGCCACATCTGCAGCGGTATTGGTGCAAGCGGCTTCGAAAAGTAATAGCCCTGACCAATGTCGCAGCCAATTCCCCGCAAAAACTCAAGTTGTTCCACCGTTTCCACCCCTTCAGCGACCACCTTCATTCCCAGCTCATGTCCAATCTCAACCGTCTTTTCCACCGCAACCCGATCGCTGCTGCTAACCTGCATATTTTTTACGAACGATTGATCAATCTTAATTTCAGTAGCAGGGATATGCCGCAAGTGCTGCATCATGGCATAACCCGTCCCAAAGTCGTCGATTGAGATCTGAAAACCCTTCATCCGCAACCTTGCAAGCACGTCGAGAACCTTCGAAAGGTCTTTGAATAAGCCACTTTCAGTCACTTCCACGATGATGCGTCTCGGATCTATTCCACGCTCCTCAGCCAGCGACGCCAGCGTGTCGGGAAGCCTCAGATCGAGCAGCGACGAAGCGCAGACATTTAAAGAAAGCGTCGGACCAGCCAGCCCCGCCTGTGCAAAATGCTCGAGTTCCGAAAGCCCCCGCCTCTGCACCAACCAGCCCAAACGATCGATAAGCCCCAAAGCCTCGAGACGCGGGATGAAGTCGTCAGGGAAAACAAGAGTTTGCGGCGTGCGCTGCCACCGCACCAGGGCTTCGAATCCAATCACCTCATCCGACCGAAGATCGACTTGCGGCTGGTAGTGAACCACAAGTTCATTGTTTTCTATCGCCCGGACTAAGTCGCAGTCGGCAATTGCCGCTCCTGCAGGGTGAAAATCGGGAGTTAGTAGAGCGGTCCGTCGGAATTCCTGCAGTATCGTCTCCACCTGGGCTAAGCGAAATGGCTTTCGGAGCCTGCCGACCACTCGCAGATCAAGAGCCTTTGCGAGCCTTTCAGCGGTCTCCAAAACTCGGCGGTCGATGCCGCTCATAATGATGATCGGAGTCGTACACCTTCGTTCACTGAGTAGACGAAGTAGTTGGATTCCATCGATGCCGGGCATAATCAGATCAAGAAAGATCAAAGAAGTCTCTGGCCGCAGAAGCTCAAGGAACCGTTCCGCTGTTGTCGTAACGTCACAACTTAAGCCCAGGCTGGCGCCCAAACGTGACAGAAACTGCCCAATAATAGGATCGTCGTCGATGACCAGCATGCTTCCCTCAATCTTGATTGGCCATCAGAAATAGTGGCACGTTCCCTGTTTGGCTTCCGTTCGGCTTCAAAGGCTAAAGCGGCGCTAAGACAGTCACCTCGTGGTCAATGAGACCAGCCTGCGCCCAATTCTGAATCTTCAGCAGGACCGCGCGGGAAATCTCCTGCCCCTTGCCGGCAAGCAGCATTCCCTCGCGGTTTCGAACCTCTTGATCGAGAAACATGCCCGTAGCAAGCATCGGAATTGCCAACCGGCGCGAGATCATCTCACCGCCCTCGGCCTTGATGCCAATCAGCGCATCGATGAGTTCGCGATCGAATTCTTTATCCCTGTAGCCCAGACTTTCAATTGCGCTTTCCTCGGAAAGACGCTTGATGCGCAGGTCATTGTATGCAACCGCCAGCTTGAGAATTCTGGCTCCCAATACCGTCTCGGCAACGGATTCGGCCTGCATGCCTGGGATCTCACGTGGGATATCCCGTGAAAGTTGATTTCCAATGATCCAGGCCACCGGTTCAAGCCTCGGAATCTCCGAAAGTAGTTTCATCGCGGCCATTGGATGGGCGTCGAAACGAACCTGGTCCTCCAGGGACAATTTCATACCAACAAATGCCTGCTGAATAACGTCGGTATCCAACGTCACGCACCCCAACTGCGAAAGCATCGCTGCCGCTTCAAGACGCCACCCATGGGCAAATGTGAAGCTCGCTGCAATGTGACGAACAATGTGAACGATCCGCATCGATCTCCCGAACGCCTCCGGGCTTGATGCGCTAAGCAGGTCGGCAAGCGCCTTGATACATCCAAGCAAGGTCTTTTCCAACAACTCCTTCTCCGATCGAATGAGATTGTTTTGACCAACCCCCGCATTCAGAGCGGCCGTTAGCGTGTCCTTGGAACACGGCTTGGTCAAGAATCGAAAGATGTTGCCTTCGTTGATGGCGGCCATCGCAGCGTCGATATCGGTGTATCCCGTAAGCAACATCCGAACGGTGTCGGGCGCACGCACCTTGGCCTGGGCCAGAAACTGCGAACCACTCATCACCGGCATTCGCATATCCGAAACAACAACAGCGTAAGGAGCATCCTCGCGCAGCGCTTTGAGCCCGAGCTCTCCGCTGACCGCGGTTTGAACTTCGAAATCCTGGCGCAGCGTCCGTTCGTACCCTGCGAGCACCGCAGGCTCGTCATCGACCAGAAGTATCCTCGGTTTCATCGTTCTCCTAATCCGGATGCGACGCGTGCAACTCTTTCAATAGCCGGCTGATCGATTCTCATGGTGTACCTACATCAAGGGCCTGCATCGCCGTGCCTCGGAACCCTGCGTACTGATCCAGAAGCCCCAGTGTCGCTAGTTCGATCCGATCGGAAGCTGTCAGGCCTTCATCATGGAAATCATCCGGAGGTTTCTCCATTCCATGCGCAATCAGATCCGATAGGTACACCGCTAGCGAACAGTCCAGCCCCATATGATGGATACGGCTGGGGTGATGGTGATGTGCGATTGCCTCGATGGCGATGCTAGGGATACCCCACAAGCCGAGAAGGTAAGCGCCTATTTCAGCATGCGAAGTTCCAAAAATCGCTTCCTCAGCTTCAACCTGTGAGCAATTTTTCTGCTCAATCTCATCCAGCGCCAGAGCGAACTGGTCCGGCATCGCACTTGCCAGCGCAAGAATTCCTGCGTCGTGAAGCAATGCGGCGATCATGGTTACTTCGCGGATCTCCCGCGTCACCGGAAGTGTGCCGGCGATGACAGCTGTGTGCTGGGAGTTTCTCTGCATCTTCTCCCAATACGAGGTGGGTATTCTTGCGCTTGGAACAAAGGTCCGAAACGTCTCCGTTTGCAGGGCGAGCGTCTTGATCACGTTCATGCCCAGGTACCCGACAGCCTGTGCAATGCTGCTGGCGCCGGACGATAACCCGAAGAACCCGCAGTTGGCGACTTGAAGAATCTTCGTCGACATACCCACGTCTTGCTCAACGATCTTCGCAATCGTTGAAATGGAAGAACACTCGTCGTTGATCGCATTGCTCAGCGCCAGATAGGTTGCAGAGAGAGTCGGCAGCTCGCCGAGCGTTCCGATCACTCGTCTCAGTGCAGGTTGCGAGATCACTTCTTGGAGCGTACATACTCGGTCGATCGTCTCCTTGAGCTCTGCCGGTTCGCACGGCTTCCCCAGCACCCGATAAGCGACTGGCACAGCCTTTGCGGCCAGTGCAGCGTCGGAGTAACCAGAGAGAACAATTCGCGCAGTCCCCGGATAGCGGTCTCGAATCTCACTCAACAGTTGAGCACCATCCATGCCCGGCATCCGAAGATCCGACACGACCACGTCGAATGCACGTTCGCTGCATGCTTGAAGTGCCGCCTCCCCGCTGGCAACAAACTCCATCTCCCATTCGTCCCGCGACGATCGCAGCATGCGGCGAATTCCATTGAGCACGTTCTCTTCATCGTCGACAAAAAGTATCCTTTTCATGCCGCAACCTGTGCCTGAAGCGCAGGCTGCACTGCATCGCAAGGCAGCCGGATGATGAAGGTCGTGCCCAGGCCGATCTCCGTTTCGATATCAATGGAGCCCTGGTGCTTGTCCACTACCACCGAACGTGCAATGGCCAAGCCTTGACCTGTGCCCTTGCCAATCTCCTTGGTGGTAAAGAAGGGGTCGAAGATGCGTGTGCGAATCGCCTCGGGGATACCGCCGCCGTTATCCTGAATTCGAATCTCTACGCTTTCACCAAGGCTACGGGTCTGGATGGAGATCAATCCCTTCGCGACATCACCCGCGTCGATGGCATCGGCAATTGCGTGGACAGCGTTGACAATCAGGTTTACGATCACCTGGTTGAACGCGCCTGGCAGGCAGCTCACCAGGGGCAGACCGGCTTCCAGGCTTAGCCGCATCTCTGCGAGGTACTTCCATTCATTGCGCGTTACAGTGACCGTGTTCTCAATCGCCCGGTTGAGATCGAATGGAACCTTTTCGCCCGTGCCCGGATGCGAAAACTCCTTCATGGCGCCGACCAGACCCGCCACTCGCGATACCCCTTCCAGCGTCTGCGTGAACGCCTTCGGTATCTCCTCGAGAATGTATTCCACGTCAGCTTCCTGTACGGCAGCGGAGACTTTCCGCAGCAGTTCAGGTTCCAGCGTCTGGTCGCAAGCCCGCGCCAGCAACTCGGCGTAGGTTCCATTGAGCGCCACCAGAGAATCAAAGGAGTCCCGAAGAAACCGGACATTGTCCCCAATGTATTGGACGGGGGTGTTGATCTCGTGAGCGATTCCAGCGGCGAGCTGCCCCACCGACTCCAGCTTCTGAGCCTGTAACAGCTGCTCCCTCAGGTTCCGGCGCTCGGTAATGTCCTCAAACATTCCGCTATAGCCGACAATCGTCAGCCCGTCATATTTGGCTCGCACACTGGACGAGATCCAGATCCTCCCGCCGTCTCTCCGAAGGACCTCTAATTCAAACGCCTTGACGTAGCCATCCCTGTTGATCATCTTCAAAAACTCGCCATGGATCTGTTGCGAAACTGCCGAAGCCCATAGCGAACCGGTCACAAGGGAATACATCTCCTCCGGACTTGCATATCCCAGGAATTGGGCCATGGTCGAGTTCACCTGGATCAGGAAACCATCTGCACGCAGACTGAAGATTCCGACCGGCGCTTCGTCGTATATGCTGCGGTACTTCTGCTCCGCTGCCCTGAGCGCGGTCTCGCTCCTCTTTAGCTCGCTGATATCTCGTCCCACCCCCGCGATCCCGGTAATCTTTCCCTTCCCGTCTCGCAGCGGCACCTTCGTTGTCAGCAGGAAAACGGAACAGCCGTTCCCATCGGGGGGCAGTTCTTCATGCTCAGTCAGCGCCTCGCCGCAGGACATCACCCGAAGCTCAGATTCGCGAAATTTGGCAGCGAGCTCAAAGGGGTAAAAGTCAAAGTCATTCTTTCCGATCAGGAATCGAGGGTGCGGAAACCCGACCCGCCTGGCATGTTCAAGATTGCTAAGAACGAACCGCCCTTCGAGATCCTTGACATACATTAAGTCCGGAATGTGGTCGATGAGCGCCCGCAGCATCTTGCGTTCGCCCTCAAGTGCCTTGTCTTGAGCAGAGATGTGGCGATCAACGAAGGACGTCATCATAGCGAATCCCAGGATCAATCCCGTAATCCCAAAGATCCCGAAGTTGGCTAGATTGGAAATATCGATGGAATACGAGTAGTCGATCGGTTCGGCCGTCATTCGAAAACTAACCGCCGCCATTCCCATGTAGTGCATCACCGGGATGGAAAGTCCAAGAATCAACGCCACCAGCAACTTGGGCCACTTGCCATGGTTCCACCTGCGCATACGGAAGAGCAGTGTCAAGCCAACGGAAGCGATGAGCATCGCCACAATGATGGAAGCGATCAGCATCTCAAAGTGATAAACCGGCATGGCTTCCATACGCATCGCAGCCATGCCGATGTAATGCATCGCCGCAATGCCCGCGCCCATCGTCACGCTGCCGAAGAGCAGGTCCCGCCAGCCCATGCGTCGCCTGCTCACCACGGAAAGCGCGACCAACGACGCCAGCACTGCTGCCAGCAGCGAAAGTGCAACGATTGGCAGGTGATAGCGAACAGGGATTGGTAGCTGGAAGGCGAGCATCCCGGTGTAATGCATACACCAGATGCCGCTTCCCATCGCAATGGCGCCACCAATCAGCCATCCCCGCCGCACCGGGCCGTTGCTGGCCGTCACTCGTTCCACCAACGCGATCGCAGTGTACGACGTGAGGATCGCGACCCCAAAGGACAGCGCAACAAGCCAGTAGTTATATGTGCCCGACATCATCTGATTCATCGCAAACCGTCTCAACGAAAGCTGGAAATTCTCTTCCGTTCAGGTTTTATCGGCAGGCCGCGCAATCTCACTATGCTTGAGGGGGTTTTATTGATCGGACGAGGCTTCGGCGTGTCAGAGTGATGCAGAACGCAGCGCACGCCGTCTCGCTGGCAGAAACGGATGAATCAGCAGTTGATAGGCCGCGCCCCCCACCACACCGCCAAGCAACGGCCCAATGATTGGAATCCACCAATAATTGTCCGGGGAAGGCAGCGCCGACGACCCCCATCCCGCAAAGTAGCAGAATAGCCGAGGCCCAAAGTCCCGTGCCGGATTAATCGCCCAGGCCTCCAGGTACCCCATCGACGCGCCGATCACCGCCACGATTAGCCCAATAATTACCGCGCCAAAATTCGCGCCCGGCGCTTGCTCGTTATATTGCTCCGTGACCGCGAAGATGCCGAAGATTAAAAACGCCGTGAGAATAATCTCATCCAGCAGAGCGTGCATCGCCGTGACGGCCAATCCAGGATGCGTGAAGAACACTCCAGCCGCGCCACCACCCGCTCGAGTCAGCCCGTGGACAAGATTGAAGTGATTCAGGACAGGCACAAACAACACGTAGACCACCCCAGCGCCCAGAAACCCTCCCAGCGTCTGCGCCAGGCAATAGGGCACAACCTTCTTCCACGAAAACTTCCGGTACAACGCCAGCGCCAGCGTCACCGCAGGATTCGCATGGCAGCCACTCACCGAGCCCGTGGCGTAGATCGCAATCGTCACAGCCAGTCCCCACACCACGCAAAGTCCCCAATACGCATTCTGATAGGGACTCGGATCATAAAGCACATACATCGCAGCCACCGAATCCCCAAACGCAATAATGATGAACACGGCGACAGCTTCCGATATCAGCTCCCCCATCGATTCGTAAAGCGGCGACTCCATAGCATCGAACTCCCTCAGGCAGCTCCCTTTATACAGGGTCAATCCCGGCGTCTGCCCTTTCACACTCGTCGAACAGACCCGTGCTACTCTTTCCTCCTCTGGAGGATCCATGAGCGAAGCCAACAAGCAACTCGTCCACCGGTGGTTCGACGAGGTATGGAATCAGGGCAACCCCGCCACCATCGATGAACTCCTGCTCCCCAACGGCAAAGCTCACGGCTTCCCCGAACCCTCCGCCATCCTCACAGGCCCATCCGAGTTCAAAGAAGCTCACTCCCTCTTCAAGGAAGCCTTCACGAACATCTCCGTAGAAGTCAACGAGATCATCGCCGACGGAGATCATGTAGCCGCTCGCTGGACCGCCACCATCACTCATACCGGTCAGGCGCTGGGATTTCCCCCCACCGGCCGCACCTCAAGTTTCTCCGGCACAAGCTTCCTGCACCTCGCAAACGGAAAGATCGCCGAGGCCTGGAACCACATGGACTTCACCCGCGTCGTCCTGGAACTTCAGGCCGCCTCCGTGACCACCAAACGCTGAATGCCTGCGAATCGCTAAAGCCGCTCCTCGTAGTCGCATCCCTCTCTGGTGCAAGCGCATGCGGGCGGCTGAATTAACCTAAGCAAATCTCCCACGGATCACTCTCGGCCAAGTAAAGTATTCCTATCCCCGAGGACCCCATGATCCAACTCTCCCAGCTCCAGCGCGTCACCGCATCATTAGTTCTCTTGTTCTCCAGCGCCACTGCCCTCGCGCAAACGCCGGCCACGTCACCAGCCGCGCCGCCACCGCCTCCACATCTCGTCGGCTCCATCGCGGGTCATCCCGGCTGGCCCGTCGCCAAGCCCGCGGACGTCAGCAGCCCCGAGGCGATACTCAACGCCGTCTACAGCGTGATCTCCGGTCCCCAGGGCCAGCCCCGCGATTGGGACCGCATGCGCTCGCTCTTCATACCTGACGCCCGCCTCATCCCCACGGTGCCCGCCGCCGGCCACGCCGACGCCGTCGTTCTCACCATCGACGGCTACATCGCCCGCGCCAGCGCCCGCATGGCCACCATGGGCTTCTACGAAAAATCCGTCCACAACGAGACCGAGCAATACGGCAACATCGTCCAGGTCTGGAGCACCTACGAGTCCCGCCACGCCCCCACCGACGCCACACCCTTCGTCCGCGGCATCAACAGCTTCCAACTCCTCAAGGACGGCGACCGCTACTGGATCGTCAACATCTTCTGGGATGCAGAAACGCCAGACCACCCAATCCCAGCCCAGTACCTACCCACGACCCCACACTGATCCCCGCGCAGCCCGCATCACGCAGCATGAGTTTGCCTCGCGCCAGCGCAACCGTGCACAAGTCTGGCTTGAAGGGGCACGACTTCAGTCGTGCCGAAAAAGCCACAGGATCCATTCTTGTTTCGAAGGGGCATGACTTCAGTCGTGCTAAAAAAGCCGCAGGATCCATAAGGGCTTTAGCCCCTGAGGGAAGGCTTTGGACGTATCCGGAGCGTCCCTAAACAGCCTTACGCTGGAAGGTCGTCTTCTTCGTGTTCGCGAACGAACTCTTCGCCTTCACCGCGGCCGTCGACGCGCCCGACGTCACCTTAGCATCCGTCTTCACCGCCGCCGCCTTCTCGCGCATCGCCTGCAGCTTCTGCGCCTTCCGGCTCAGTCCGCCTACCTTCACACCGCCTGCCTTGGGAAGAAAATCACTCATCCTGAAATCCTCTCACGTTCAGCGCTCTCCCGCACCTCCCACATCACCCTCCAGTGTGGATCGGCAAGACAACCTCCACGGAGACACTGCTCGCACCCCGGGGCAATTTTGAAAGCCGCCCGCCACCCATCAAGACAATCGTTTGACTAAAGCGCAAATGCAGTGGAATACTTCCGGCCTAGGTCGACTATGACGAAATGGTTCGCGATACTCCTGCTAGGAATCTCCTCCACGCTCCCCTCCGCGCTGGTCGCCCAATCCAAGTTCATTCACACCGACGGCCGCAACCTCGTCGCCCCTGATGGCACCACCCTTCACCTCAAAGGCACGAGCCTCGGCAATTGGTTGGAGCAGGAAGGCTACATGTTCCATCTCGACGACGGCCCCCAGTCTCCCCGCGAGATTGAAGACCTCGTCAACCAGCTCATTGGTCCCGAAGAGGCCGTCCAATTCTGGAATCAGTACCGCGATACCTACATCACCGAAGCCGACATTAAGTTTCTCCACGACACCGGCCTCAACTCCATCCGCATCCCCTTCCACTACAAGTTCTTCATCCCCGGCAACGACGAAGGCTTTCGCCTCATGGACCGCGTCATCGCCTGGGCCGCGAAATACCACATGGTCGTCATCCTCGACATGCACTGCGCGCCCGGTGGCCAGACCGGCGCCAATATCGACGACAGCTGGGGCTATCCCTGGCTCTACGAGTCAGCCGCCGACCAGCAATTGACCATCGACATCTGGAAGCGCATCGCCCAGCACTATCGCAACAACCCAACCGTTCTCGGCTACGATCTTCTCAACGAACCCATCCCGCACTTCCCGCAGCTGCAGCAGTACAACAAGGCGTTGGAGCCGGTCTACAAACGAATCACCGCGGGCATCCGCCAAGTCGACCCCCACCACGTCATCATCCTCGGCGGCGCCCAGTGGGATACCAACTTCGCTGTCTTCGGCCCTCCCTTCGACAAGAACGTGATGTACACCTTCCACAAATACTGGATGCCTCCCAACCAGGCCGCCATCCAGCCATACCTCGACTTCCGCGAAAAATACAACGTCCCCATCTGGCTCGGCGAGTCCGGTGAAAACACGGACGCATGGATCCATGATTTCGTGACAGTCCTTAATACGAACGATATCGGCTGGGCCTTCTGGACCTACAAGCGCATGGATGCCACCGCCAGCTTCGTCTCCTTTCCCAAGCCCATCTATTGGGACGAAATCATCGCGTACGCAAAGCTCAACCGCTCCACCGGCAACACGGAAAAACTTCTGCCCGTGCGCCCCTCAGTCGAACACTCGCGCGCAGCGTTTCAAGACCTGCTGCAACAGATCAATTTTCAGCACTCCCACGTAAACGCTGGATACCTGTCGGCTCTAAACCTCACCGTGCCTCAACCTTGAGCGCGCCGGAAACCTCCGGTCAAAATTTGCCGCATCGAAGGACAAGATCTGCATGCGTACGCTAGCTCTCAGCTTCAGCGTCGCTCTTCTCACGCTGGCTGGATGCAGCGCAGGCAGCGGCTCCGGCGGTGGCACGACGCCTCCTCCTCCCCCACCGGTCGCCGCCTCTCCATCCTTCTCCCCCACCCCCGGCATCTTCACCACCGGCCAATCCGTCACGCTCGCGGACGCCACCACCGGCGCCACCATCCACTACACCACCGACGGATCGACACCAACCTCCTCATCGACGGCTTACACCGCCCCAATTCCATTCACAGCCGACATGACCATCACCGCAATCGCAGCGGCAACCGGCTATTCCAACAGCCCCTCCACCCAAGGCATCTACAAGATAGCCGGCCCCGCCGTATCCATCGTGCAGAGCACCCATGACCTCACCCAACTCATGGCCGCTCAAACCGCGACGCTCTTCACCGACACCACCGCTGGCACCAACAACGTCATCGTCGATGAGTCGCAAACCTACCAAACCATCGAAGGCTTCGGCGCCGCCTTCACCGATTCTGCCGCCTACCTCTTAGAGCAAGTCGAGCCTTCGTCCTCCCAGGCCAGCACGCTAAGCGACCTCTTCACCCGCAACGGCAACGGCATCGGCCTAAGCTTCATGCGCGTCCCCATCGGCGCAACCGACATCGCCCGCTCGCTATATTCCTTCGACGACAATAACGGCACCGTGGACCCGACCCTGGCAAACTTCTCCATCGCCCACGATCAAACCTACATCCTTCCCTTGATCCAGCAGGCGAAGATCCTCAACCCGCAGATGAAGCTGTTAGCCAGCCCCTGGAGCCTTCCCGGCTGGATGAAGTCCACCAACTCCATGAACTCCGGCACCCTCCTTCCCGCCGACTACACACCCTTCGCGAACTATCTCGTGAAGTATCTGCAAGCCTACAAAGCAGCAGGCATCACCTACGACTACCTCTCCATCCAGAACGAACCCCTGAATCAAACCACCGCCTACCCAAGCATGTACATGGACGCTCCCACTCAGCTCACCGTCATGAGAGATTACGTCCTCCCCGCATTGACGAGCGCCAACCTAACCACCAAGCTCTTCGTCTACGACCACAACTGGGACACGCCTTCCTATCCCGAGACAGTCCTCACCGATCCAACCATCATGGCCTCTCCGCTAATAGCCGGAACCGCATGGCATGGATACGCAGGCACACCTGGAGCGCAGCAGACAGTTCAGAACACGTTCCCAACTCTCGGCACCTGGGAGACGGAACACTCCGGCGGCACGTGGCAGACAGACCAGTTCACCACCGACTTCCTCGAGATCACCCAGGTCATGCGCAACGCCGCAAAATCTTTCGTGAAGTGGAGCCTCGCTCTCGACCAAACCCTCGGCCCGAACCTTACCGAACTGAACAACGGCCTAGGCGGCTGCGCAACCTGCACTCCCATCGTGACGGTCAACAGCACCACCGGCGCGGTCACCAAGGACGTCGAGTTCTACACCCTCGGCCACTACAGCAAATACGTTCAGCAAGGCGCCACGCGAATCTATTCCAGTAACACTCCCTCCATCGTCACCGTAGCCTTTCTCAACCCCGATAGCTCCAAAGCGCTCATAGCCTTCAACAACTCGACCACCAGTCAGACACTCACCATCCAGTGGGGAACCCAATCGTTCTCCTACACGCTTCCATCGCTCGCAGCGGCGACTTTCACGTGGAGCGGTACCCAGACTGGCGCGCCAACCACTCCAGCCACCTGGCAGATTCAAGCCTCCAGCTACTCGCAGGAATCCGGTCTAGAAACCGAGACAACCGGAGACACGACCGGCGGCTACGATCTCGGTTACGTCAGCCCGAACGCCTATGCCCTCTACAAGAGCATCAACTTCGGCACCTCTGTCAGCACGGTCAGCATTCGCACCGCGAGCGCCGGCCAGGGTGGCACCCTGCAATTTCATCTGGACTCCGTAACCGGCCCTCAGATCGCCACGGCAACTCTCCCCATCACGGGCGGCTGGCAAACCTGGCAGACGGTGACTGCACCCGTAACCGGCGCCTCCGGATTGCACGATCTCTACATCACCTTCCAAGGCACCACCGCGGGAATCTCCAACATTAACTGGTTCCAATTCAACTAGATGCCAGCCCTGATCCTTACAAATCGGCCTCCCGGACGCCCAAACTCCTATCGCTTGGTACCCGGCCACTCGCATCATGACTTGCTTGAGCAATACGCGTCCTGCCGTCCGCTTGGTTGTCACGTTTGCATCCCGGTCGCCAACGCCAGAATCACCACCCGCCATAGTCCGAACGATGGAGCCGTTTATCAACCTCGAGAATGGGCATTAACCCCACTATTCAGACCTTAAGTGCATAAAGTACTTGACAACCTACGGAGCGGTGGCTCATTATGATCCGCGATTCCAATCAGCTGAAAGACAAACGTTTGTCTCGATCCGATTCAATGTTGGAACATGTATCACTTATGAACTTTGGAGGCACTATGAAGTCAAGTTGGTCAATATTCAGGGTTGTGGCTATTGCCATGGCCGGAATTCTGGGATTAGGCAGCGCCTACGCACAAAGTACGAACGCCGGCGACATCCGCGGCCTCGTCACCGATCCATCCGGCGCCCTGATTCCCGGAGCCACAGTCACCGTGTTGAACCTCGACACAGGCGTCGCCAAGGACTACCCCACCAACAACGACGGCTTGTACGACACCAACTCGGTCGTCGCCGGAAGCTACAAGCTCACCTTCACGAAGACCGGGTTTGAGACCTACGTGCGTGGACCCATCACCGTCCTGGTTGGCACCACCGATGTCAACGCCCAACTGAAAATCGGCGCATCGAGCGTCGAGGTAACCGTCAACACTGACGTACCTCTCCTCAACACCGAGGATGGTTCACATTCCGCAACTCTCGAAGCGCATGACATGGAGCAAATGCCCAACGTCGGCGGATCCAACGGTCCCGACTGGCAGAACTTCATGATCCTCCTTCCCGGCGCCACCGGCACCTACACCGGAACAAACACCAACCAGTCCAACGCCTTTAACCCTGGACAGGAAGTGTCCACCAACGGCAACCTGCCCTTCACCAACGTGCTCGCGGATGGTGCCTCTACCACGCTCCCGAGCAGCCAGAACGCCAACCCCGCCGCCTTTGAAGACGTATCGGAAGTTCAGGTCAGTCTCTCTTCCTTCTCCGCGCAGTATGGCGTAGGCGGACTCATCATGAACCAGATCACAAGAGCGGCACCGACAAGTTCCACGGCGTTCTGTACGAGTACTTCCAGAACACATCGCTGAACGCGGCCAACTACGGTTTTGGTAACAAAGAGTCCGTGCCCTACCTCAACTACGACGACTTCGGCGGAACGTTCAGCGGTCCTATCCCATTCTTTGGGCTGAAGCACAAGGCGTTCTTCTTCTTCGGCTACGACCAGATTCACAATAACGCCGTCAGTGCCGGCTACCAGACCGTGCCAACTGCTCCAATTATGGCTGGCGATTTCAGCGGTAACATCGCAGCCAACCCAACAGCTCCGTACCTGATTTACGATCCCACGACGCAAGTCATTATGACGGATTCGGCAGGCCATCCATACCCCGTTCGTCAGAGCTTCCTCAGTGAGTATGGAACCAACGCCATTCCCGCGGGCATGATCGATACGGTCTCGAATAACTTTCAGCAGTTTTATCCAACACCTGAAAACCACATCCCCTACGGTAACTTCGTATCGAACGCAACCGTCAATAGCGCCGGCGTTCTCACCAACAACTTCTACTCGCAATATCCAGTGCCCCGGCCATGGAAGAGGTATTTCGGACGGTTGGATTATGCGATCACTCAAAACAACCGCCTGACGTTATCTGATACGCAAGGCGACGAACTTGAAAATGGCGCTTCTCCTGTAGCCTTCTGCCCGGTCGGTTGCCAGATCGGTGACGTAGATAACAACAATGCACAGGTTACCGATGTTTGGAATATCAGCTCGCGCACCGTCAACGAAGCCAGAATGGGTTTTACATCTCAGCTCAACTTCTTCCAGGACGCTGGTACTGGCTTGGGCTATCCCGCCAAGCTTGGCTGGCAGTTCGCCAAAGCCGACATTCTTCCCACGGTCCAATTCCAACGCAATTATCCCTATGCCTGGATTGAGCCAGCCACCAACGCTGAATACAAGGAAATGGTCTTCGATCCTTCCGACGTCGTGACCATGATTCGCGGCAAGCACGTCCTCCACTTCGGTGGTGAGTTTGCCTTCTACCGCGACGACACGACTACCTGGGGAAACATCAACGCTGGAACCTTGGTGTTCGACGGTTCTTATACCGAGAATTGGACACTCAACGATTCAGGCGTCGCCTCCTCCAACAGCAAGTCGGGCGAAGAGTATGCTGACTTCCTCCTCGGCTACGCTCGGAACTGGAGTGCCAGTGTCTCTCCTGAATACGGCGTGCGTTTGAAGAAGCCCCAGATGTTTGTTCAGGATGATTGGAAGATCAAGCAGAACCTGACCATCAATCTCGGCCTCCGTTACGAAATTAGTCATGGTTTCAACGAGGTCAAGGGCAATATCGCCACATTCGACCCAACCGTTACCAACCCGGCAACCGGCACCCTGGGCGCCTATTGGTATGGAGAAACCAAAGCCAACGGCCGAAGCTCTCTGCAGGCCAACGTATTTAGCACGGTCATGCCGAGAGTCGGCTTCTCCTGGCTTGTCCATCCCAACACCACCGTCCGCGGCGGTTTCGGAATCTACTCCTATAACTGGAGTACGGATAACTACGGCAGCGGCTTGGGAGCTTCTGTCTCGTCCTCTGGTAGCTACAACGACCAGTCGAACGGAATCTATCCAACCACCAAGTTCGATGGGCCCGGAACCCTCTTCCCGCTAGGCGGCGGAACACCAGGCCCGCTCCCGTACTCAGCGGCTTCCCAGGACCCAACCAGGTTCAATGGGCAAACCGTAAGCTTCAACGACTACCACACTCCCATCCCGAAGATCTATCAGTGGAACTTCGGCATGGAATGGCAGTTGAGTACCAACACTGTAGCGACCATGAGCTATGTGGGCAGCCACGGCCTCAACCTTACCTTCCCCACCAACATCAACGCAGTACCTCTAAACCAGCTGTCATCCAGCGACACCTCGGGCTGCGGTACCGGATCGACCGTCAACTGCGCCGTGCCCTATCCGATTTATCAGCAGATCAACGGAAACCTCTATCAGGCGATCTCCAACTACAATTCGCTGCAGACCACCATCACCAAGCGCCTGCAACACGGGTTCAGCTTCAGCGCCAACTACACCTGGTCCCACTTCCTTGATGATCAGGATTCCTCTGGTTGGGGAACGCATGCCGGCCCCACGCCCTATCAATACGCAAGCACTCTGACGGCTAATAATGCCAGTAAGAATTATGGAAATTCCAACTTCGATGTCCGCAACTCCTTCAAGGGATTTGTGGTCTATCAACTTCCTTTCGGCAAGGGCAAGCCATTCCTGAATAAGAACTGGTTCGAAGATATCCTCGTTGGCGGTTGGCAGGTTTCCGGCACGGTCATCGTAGCGTCAGGAAATCCGTTCCAGGTCTACGCCACAGACAACACCTACCAGAATGCGGGCTCACAATATCCCAGCTGGTCCGGCGTCAGCCCACGGCCCGCCCATAGAGGTATTGCGGAGTGGTACAACCCAGCCGCCTTCATCAACCCCGGAAACGGAAACTTCGGCAACTCGGGTAGAAACCAGTTGGTCGGCCCCGGATTCAACACCGAGAATATCTCGGCCCTCAAGCAGTTCCACCTGCCCTGGGATCGGATGGCTTTCTCGATTCGCTGCGATGCACAAAACGTATTCAACCATCCCAGCTTTAGCCCCCCACAGGGTCAGCTAGCTGGAGACAGCGGTCCGGGCACCGAGTACACCACCACCAGCAATGGCGGAAACCAGATCACCGGAATCCAGATTGGTGGAAGAGCGCTGCAGCTAGGGGCTCGCCTCTCGTTCTAGCGTGAACTAATCATCACTACCTCCGGAGACGGCGAGTACCTTCGCCGTCTCTTTCTTTTTCTCAGCCGAGCTGATTCGCTTGACTCTCGATATCATCTGGACAGTATGTACCCAAAGTTAAGAAGTCTCTCCGCGGGATTGGTTCTGCTCATGTTCGCGGCGGTTTGCTTCTCGCAAGCGACGCCCAACCAGCAGGAGCTTTCATCCCACCTCCAAAAGGTGCAGACCTATCTGCATCAGAATCGCCCGGACCTTGCCATCCCGGAACTGCAGGCCGCGCTGGCCATCGACCCTTCCAATCTCGAAGTCCGCGCCAACCTCGGAGTCCTTCTCTTCTTCCAGGGCAAGTATGATCAGGCGCTCCCACTCCTGAAGGCAGTCGTCGCAGCCAATCCCAATCTCTGGAAGATTCAGTCGCTACTAGGCATCGCTGAGCGTAAGACCGGCGACGACCACCAGGGGCGCATCGATCTCGAGACCGCCTTGCCCCACATCGACGAGACCAAGCTCAAGATCGATGTCGGCCTGCAGCTAATCGAGAGCTACACCGCCACCGGAGAGCTCGATAAAGCATCGACTCTCATCGCCCAGCTCCTCGCCCTCAAGCCAACCGATCCAGAGCTTCTTTACGCGTCGTATCAAATTCATTCCAACATGATGGCAGAGGACCTGCTCAGTCTTTCGCTCGCAGCTCCAAACTCCGCGCAGCTTCATCAGGCCATCGCGCACGAGCTCCAGCGCACCCACGACCTCGAGGGCACGATCAGAAATCTCCGCCAGGCCCTCGCGCTCGATCCCAATCTTCCCGGCATCCACTTTGAATTAGCCGAAGCCCTCCACGCATCCGATGATCAGCGCCTCCACACCGAGGCGGTCGAGCAATACAAGCTCGCCGTCCAAACCAATCCCACCGACGCCAAAGCGGCAACTCGTCTCGGCGATATCGAAGTGGAAATGGGCAACCTGGACGCCGGCGAAAAAGACTACCAGCAAGCGCTCAAACTGCAACCGAACTCTCCGGACGCTAAAATTGGTATGGCCAACGTCCTCACCGAGCGCGGAAACCCAGCAGCCGCGGCCCCACTGCTCGAACAAGTAATTGCCGCCGATCCTTCCAACTACCTCGCGCACTTTCGCCTGAGCACGGTCTATCGCAAACTACATCGTCCAGAAGACGTCAAGCGCGAGCTCGACGCCTACACTAAGTACAAAGACATGCACGAAAAGTTGACAAGCATCTACAAGACCCTCGATTCTCCCGACAAGACTCCGGGGAAATAACGTGCGGCCGTTGCGTCACTCAGCATTCGTCATCATCGGAGGCTTGTTCCTCAGCATCCTCACCTGCGCCTCTGCGATAGCGCAAACCCACACCACCCCGCACGCGCCCACGCCCGCTACCCAGTCCATCGGCGTCCCGCAACTCGTCGACATCACCGCATCCACCCACATCCAGTTCGAGCACCTCTCCAGCTCTGACCAGAAATACATCGTCGAATCCATGAGTGGAGGAGTGGCCCTCATCGACTACGACAGCGACGGCTACCCCGACATCTACTTCACCAATGCGCCCAGCGTCGCCATGGCTCTCGCCAACAAAAAAGCCCGCAGCGCCCTCTATCACAACAACCACGACGGCACCTTCACCGACGTCACCGACCACGCCGGCGTCGGCTATCCCTGCTGGGCTATGGGCGCAGCCGTCGGCGACTTCAACAACGACGGCCGCCCCGACCTCATCGTCAGTTGTTTCGGCGGCGTAGTCCTCTATCGCAACAACGGAGACGGCTCTTTCACCGACGTCACCAAATCCTCCGGCCTCTCGATCGACAACGGCTGGGCCACCGGCGCCGTCTTCGGCGATTACGACGCCGACGGCAACACCGACCTCTTCGTCCCCCACTACGTCGACTTCAACATGAATGACCTCCCACAATTCGGTTCGCAGGTCACCTGCCAGTATCATCATGTCTCCGTTCAGTGCGGTCCGCGCGGCCTCAAAGGTTCGCCCGACTCCCTCTACCGCAACAACGGCGACGGCACCTTCAGCGACGTCTCCAAATCCTCCGGCGTAGACGACCCCAACAACTTCTTCGGCCTCGGCGCCGTGTGGTCCGATTTCGCCAACGACGGCAAGCTGGATCTCTTCGTAGCCAACGATGGCGAACCCAACTACCTCTACCGCAACGATGGCAGCGGCCATTTCAAGGACATCGCCCTCAACAGCGGTGTAGCCGTAAGCGACGAAGGAGTAGAGCAGGCAAACATGGGTATCGCCCTCGGAGACTACCTCAACGACGGCAAGCTGAGCATCGCGATCTCTCACTTCAGCGAAGAGTACGCCGTGCTCTACCGCAACGATGGCAATCTAAGCTTCACCGACGTCTCTCACCAAGCCGGCATCGCCCATCCCAGCGTCCCCTACGTTGGCTGGGGCGACGCCTTCGTCGATCTCAACAACTCCGGCTGGCAGGACCTCGTACTGGTCAACGGCCACGTCTACCCGCAAGTCGAAGACGCCAAGGCCGGCATCGCCTACCGCGAACCCAAACTCGTCTACATCAACCAGCACAACGGAACCTTCCGCGAGATGAGCGCCGCCACCGGCAAAGCCGTACTCATCCCGCAGGTGAGCCGAGGCCTAGCTGTAGGCGATCTCTTCCACCGAGGCGTCCTCGATCTCGTCATCGAAAATCTCGTCGGCGGCCCCATGATTCTCGAACCAAAGCCCAACCCATCCAATCACTGGGTAAGTTTCGCTCTCGAAGGCAGCCCCACCAATCGCCTAGCACTCAACGCGCGCATCCGCATCACCACCGGCACGCAGCAACAGCTCCAGGAGATTCGCAGCGGCGGCAGTTATCTTTCACAGAGCGACCTGCACCTGCACTTCGGCCTCGGCAACGCGCGCACCATCGACAAGGTCGAGGTAATCTGGCCGAACGGCAACACGCAGACCTTCACCAACCTCCAGCCCAACCATTTTTACTCACTCAAACAGAACGGCAATCTCGTCCTGTTAGACCCACCCACACCCGACCGACCACCGCACTAGGCAGTGTCAAACCAATCCAACTTTTTGCTTCCAGGCACTTCTTGCTTCTAGATATTTCTTTCCTTCTGGATACCCCGAGCCTTCAGGCTCGGGTCTCATAGCCCGTGCAAAGATCCGGGCTTTAGCCCTTGGGGTATGCCTTCTTATCCCAGGCCCTCCCATTCCGAACGCAAAGATAATGTCAGACTTCGCTTAGTCCTTCTTCGCGCTCTTTTCCCCACCCCGCGGCGCTCCACTCGACTCCCTCACCACCAGCTCCGGTTCCACCTCAATCGTCGCCGGCAGCGTTTCATGTGCCAGCCGTCGCAGCAACGCCGCCGCCGCCGTGCTGCCCATCAGCTTCAGCGGCTGCCGAATCGTCGTCAGGCTAGGCACGTGATACGAAGCGGACTGAATATCATCGAACCCCACAATCGAAACATCATCCGGCACGTGATACCCATAGTCGTGCAGCGCGCGAATACTCCCCATCGCCGAAATATCGTTGAAGCAAAGAATCGCCGTGAACTTCTGCTTACTCTCCAGCAGATCATGAATCCCCGGATAGCTAATCTCCGGAGACGTCGAGTCCATCGCCAGTTGAATCGTCAGGTGTTCATCGATCGCCAGCCCCAACTCCCGCGCCACCTTCATCGTCGCCGACCAGCGAAGCTCCGTATCGGTACTGACCGTCTGGCCCTTCATGAACACAATCTTCCGATGCCCCAGGTCGTATAAATGCCGCAGCGCCAGCCGCGCAGCGTGCGCATGATCCAGCACCACATTCGTCACATCCGGCAACGTCGAATGCCCCGCGATCAACACCGCCGGCAAGGGCAGGGGATTGGTGAGCTTCGTATCAATCGCCAGAATCCCATCCACTCCCCGCGCCTGCAGCAGCGCCGGATACTCAGTGATCAAGCTTTCCAGATGCCGATGATGAACGGTGAAATAAAAATATCCTTCCTCCATCAACAAGTCGCCGATCCCCGACAACACCTGCGAGTGATATCCCTCACCCAGCACCGGGAGCAGGATGCCAATACTGCGCATCGGCTTTCCCAGCAGCGATCGCGCAATCATATTCGGCTTGTAGTTGAACTCGATCGCCGCTGCTCGAATCCGCTCGCGAGTCGCCTCAGGAATCGAGCGCCCGGGCGTGTCGTTCAGCACAAACGATATAGTCGACGGACTTAAATTCAGGTGCGCCGCCAGATCCTTCAGGCTCACCCTGTGCAGGTGACTGCTCTTTGCTTTGGCTCTCGGATCGTTCGCTTGACCATCTCGCATAGGCGTCAAATTGCACTCCCATCAGAATAGCAACAGAAACACGCCATTCTTCCGCCCTCAGTACCCGGATGAATACGCTAACCGCACCCGCCCGTACTATCCTTGACGCTTATCGCAAACCCTTGGCCCTTCACTGTAGACACAAGAACAAACGTTTGTCTATGATGTCGGTACTCTATTGGTCGATACGTTGCACTCTCTCTGTGCAACGGTCTCTTGGTTTGATCCGGCGGATGGAATTTCTGATGGTTGGAGATCTGTAATGCGAGCACGCGCTATCCCATCCCTGTTAATGTTCTCCGCCGTTGCAATCGTCTCAATCGGGGCTGCTACGTATATCTCAGTTCCACGGAACGCCGTATCAGCGCATCAGGTCACCCAACCCCTCCCAATCCCTCCCTCCGATGCAGAAGCTCGCGCATTCGCCGACAAGCTCATCGCCAAGATGACTCTCGCCGAAAAGCTCGGCCAGATGACGCAGGTCCCGCTCAACAGCCCGCCCCCTCGCCCCGCCGATGAGCTCGCGCGCACCGGATCCGTTGGCTCCTTCCTCTTCATCACCGATGCAGCCGAGATCAATCGTCTCCAGCACGTAGCCGTCGAACAGAGTCGCCTCCACATTCCCCTCCTCTTCGGATACGACGTCATCCACGGCTTTCGCACTATCTACCCAGTCCCCATCGCCCTCGCCGCCAGTTGGGATCCTTCTGCAGCCGAACAAGCTCAATCCATGGCGGCTCGCGAGGCCCGCGCCACCGGCATCCAATGGGCCTTCGCTCCCATGGTCGACATCGCCCGCGACCCGCGCTGGGGCCGCATCATGGAAGGCGCCGGCGAAGATCCCTTCCTTGGCTCCCGCATGGCCGAAGCCCAGGTCAAAGGCTTTCAAGGCGCAACCCTCGGCGAGCCTGATCACATCATGGCGTGCGTCAAGCACTTCGCAGGCTACGGCGCTGCCTCCGGTGGCCGGGACTACGAAGAGTCCAACATCTCCGATGAGCAGCTTTGGAACGTCTACCTCCCGCCCTTCCACGCCGCCCTCGAAGCCGGCGCCGGCTCCATCATGAGCGCGTATATGGATCTCAACGGCGTGCCCGCCACCGGCAACCGCTTCCTGCTCCACGACGTCCTCCGCGACGATTGGAACTTCCACGGCATGGTCGTCAGCGACTGGGCAGCCGTCAAAAGCCTCACCACCCACGGCTTCTCGAAAGATGACACTGACGCGGCCGTTCGCGCCCTCAACGCCGGCGTCGACATGGAAATGTCCACCACCAACTTCCAGGACAAGCTTCCCGCAGCTCTCCACCAGGGCCTCGTCACCGAAGCCGCCATCAACAACGCTGTTCGCAACATCCTCATCGCCAAATACAAGCTCGGCCTCTTCAAGAATCCCTACAGCGACCCATCCAAAACCGCCTCGCTGATGGTCACCCCCGAGCAGCGCGCCACCGCACGCAAGATCGCCACGCAAACCGCCGTCCTCCTCCGCGATCAGGACAACCTCCTTCCCCTTAGTAGCAAGTACAAAACCATCGCCCTCATCGGCCCGCTCGCAGACTCCAAGCCCGACATCATGGGCTCCTGGTGCCTCGCCGGCCATCCCTCCGACTCCGTCACCGTACTCGAAGGCCTGCACAAGCGCTACGACGCAACCGCGAAAATCCTCTACACCAAGGGTGTAGAAATCGAACGCGAGCAGCCCTCCATCTTCGACGAACAATTCTCAAGCCCCAAGCCCACGATGACCACCGACGCCGAGCGCGACACCGAGTTCCATCACGCCCTCGACCTCATCAACCAGTCCGACGTAGCCATCCTCGTCCTCGGCGAACTCCAGAGCATGAGCGGTGAACGCGCCTCACGCTCCAGCCTCGACCTCCCAGGCAAGCAAGAGCAGCTACTCGAAGCCGCAGTAGCCACCGGCAAACCCATTGTCCTCGTCCTGCTCAACGCACGCCCCCTCAACATCACCTGGGCCTCCAAAAATGTTCCCGTCATCCTCGAAGCGTGGTATCCCGGCACCGAAGGTGGCAACGCCATCGCCGACCTCCTCTCCGGCGACGCCAATCCCGGCGGCAAGCTTCCCGTAGCCTGGCCGCTCACCATCGGCCAGATCCCGATCAACTACGGGCGCAACCTAACCCAGATCCCCGAAGCCCCCAACACCCGCTATTGGGACGGCTCCAGCGCGCCACTCTACCCCTTCGGCTACGGACTAAGCTACTCCACGTTCACGACCACCAACCTCCGCATCGCCGCCCCCACCGTTCACGCCGGCTCCACGCTCCAAGTCTCCGTCGACGTGCAAAACACGAGCAACCGCGCGGGCGATGAAGTCGTCGAGCTCTACACCCACCAGCGCGCCGGCAGCGCCTCTCGCCCCGTCCGCGAACTCAAAGGCTTCGTCCGCGTCTCACTCAAGCCCAACGAGACTCGCACCGTGACGATCGCGCTCAACACGAAAGATCTAGGCTTCTGGAGCCCTCAAACCCACCACTGGTCCATGGAACCCGGCACCTTCGACCTCTGGGCAGGCACCGACGAAACCGCCACCACCCACACCACCTTCGACCTCGTGCCCTAAGAATCTTCGGGCACGTCTTTGCCCGAGTTCTTGTTTTTCTTTCTGTCTTCCCTCTGAGAATCTGCTGTTTGCCGGCTTAGCCGCGGGTACACCCAATTGAAGGTGCACTCTGCCGAAGGGCACGGCTTCAGCCGTGCCATAAATACTGACTTTGCGTCACGGTTTTAGCCGCTGGGGTAATTCCTTCGGCATGTTCGAGTGACGCGATCCAAGCCCATCGCGCTACCGTACCGCTCGTCCTCCGCGACTGTTCTACCATCAAACAACAGCCCGACCTCGGGCCAAGAGAGCAGGGAATCGCAAATGGCATTTGTAAGCTTCAAAGCAGAAGGCCGCGCCACCTACGGTATCGCTCGTCCTGACGGCGTCTTCGATCTCGGCCGCCACATCGGCGCCGCCTTCCCCGACCTCCGCTCCTTCCTCACCGCCCAATCCCTCGGCCGCATCGCCTCTCTCCCCGAGCCCCTCACCACCGACTACGCCACCGGCCAGTTCACATACCTCCCCATCATCCCCAACCCCGCGAAGATTCTCTGCGTCGGCCTCAACTATCAAGATCACCTCGCCGAAACCGGCCGCCGCCCAGCCGACTACCCCACCCTCTTCACCCGTTTCGCCGACACCCTCACCGCCCACAACGCCCCCATGCTCCTCCCCGCCGTCTCCTCCGCCTTCGACTACGAAGGCGAGCTAGCCGTCATCATAGGCAAGCAAGGCTTCCACGTCCCCGAAGAGAAATCCCTCGACATCGTAGCCGGCTACTCCCTTTTCAACGACGGCTCCATCCGCGACTGGCAGCGCCACACCAACCAATTCACCCCCGGCAAAAACTTTCCCGCCACCGCCGGTTTCGGCCCCACCCTCGTGACCAAAGAAGAAGCCGGCCCACTCCCCGAAAAATCCATCCAGACCCACCTCAACGGCCAGCAAGTCCAGTCCGCCCATCTCGGCGACATGATCTTCTCCATCGCAAAAGTCATCGCCTACATCACCGCCTTCACCGCGCTCTCTCCCGGCGACGTCATCGCCACCGGCACTCCCGGCGGCGTAGGCTTCACCCGCGAACCGCCCCTCTTCATGCGCTCCGGCGACACCGTCACCGTCACCATCGAAGGCATCGGCACCCTCACCAACACCATCCAGTCAGCCCCCTGAAACCTGGCAACGAAGAACGAAGAACTGAGAACTGAGAACTGAGAACTAAGAACTAAGAACTAAGAACCAGCATCGCGTCGGTCGTTAACCACACATAAGAGAACACTTAAAGTATTCAGTCCACTATTGACTCTCTAGGTGACTCACCAAATTAATCACCCCGAACCACGCGTGATTCCTCCTGCGTTGACTACTATCAGGCTCTACCCATCACAGAGTTCGACTCATGGGTGTTGTCGTGGCGCCGATAAAGGTCCTGTACTCCCAACGCACGATCGCTGGGCAGGAAGTGGCGCCGCAGGAGGAATGCGAAGTCCAGATGACGAATCCTCACCCCCAGCCCGCAGATCCGAACCTCGTCCGCGGCCCCGAACTCAAGAAGTCGGCCACGCAGTCCACCGCCCAGCCAGACTCCCTCCTTATAGAAGAGATTCGTATCCTGCGCGAACGCGGCCTCACCGACGAGTGCATCCACGGCCTCTTCAGCGGCTTCAATATCGATGCCCGCCCCGAAGCCTCCGGTCAGCACTGGGCGCTTCCCATCAACGATCAGTTGATTCGTCTCATCTGGGGCAAAGCGCTTCCCACCCCAATCCACCTCGACTAACCTCACCGCGCCGGAACAACGCGCTTAGCGATCCGCCGGATGGCTTCTGTCATAGAACTCGCCATTTAGAAAATGATGCTGCTGCATGCTTATCGCGAGCACCAGAAACAGCACGGTGATACCGACCACCACCAGGAACTGCACATATTGCGGCCAGCGTGAGTTCGGCCCACTCGGCTTAGCCGGCTTCCGCGGCCCATTCAGCCGGTTCAGACTCACGGGCTCCTTCGAGCTTCGATCCTCTATCATTGCCGCTCTCCTCCTCTGCGTGCGCGGTGGAACTCTGGCCCCGGAATCGTATCACTCCTTGTATCAGGTCGGCTCTCCCGTGGCGAGGACAAACACTCTCCTCGCGTTCCGAAGCTGATTCCTGAATCGGATTCGCAGGCCTCCCGT
Organism: Granulicella sp. L46; assembly: GCF_009765785.1. GTDB lineage: Bacteria > Acidobacteriota > Terriglobia > Terriglobales > Acidobacteriaceae > Granulicella. The sequence continues at coordinate 719,821 of NZ_LMUT01000012.1, read as the reverse complement.
CCCTCCCCGGCTGTCCCAACACGGCACAACGAATGGAATCGCCTCATCCCGCCGATAAGTCCTCCACGGATGTTGCCGGCGCCTGATTCCTTCTCCCCCGTCACCATCCGTGGCTCACAAACCCGGAGGAGATCACCATGTCTGCCAACAACAAAACGTACACCATCGACCAGATCGCCCTCGCTGCCCGCGAGCTCCGCGAAGCCGCCGGCGCCGATCCCGAGCGCTACACCAGTGCCGAAGTCGCCTCCCTCCTCTCAGGTGAGATCGAGATCCTTCGCCATCGCGGCTTTACCGACGAGCGCATCACCGGCCTCATCAGCGCCTTCGACATCGACATCAAGCCTCGCCAGATCGAGCGCCGCAGCCGAACCCCCGCCAACCTAATCCGCCGCCTGCTCTGGGGCCGCCTCAATCGCGCCCGTACCCACCCCGGCCAGCTGCAGACGGAGTAGCTCCGTCCTTCGCAAGATCCCGTCATCTCGACCGAAGGCCCCAGGCCGTAGCGGAGAGACCCCTGTATTGGCCTTTGCTTTTGCTGTCAGCTTTAGCTGGAAGCTGAAAGCGCGGATGCCCATCTTCGGCGCGTACTATACGCCTAAGATGGGCTGCGACTGCCGCTTAGAATCCCTTCAGACAGCACACGTATACTCAATCGCATCATGACCTCTGCCCGCCGCCTCTCCCTGCTCCTCTCCGCCGCCGCCCTCGCCACTACACTCGCCTCCGCCCAGACCACCGGCCCCTACAAGATCCTCAACATCGCCAAAATCGGCGGCGACGGTGGCTGGGACTACCTCACCGCCGACGCCACCAGCCGCCAGCTCTACATCGCCCGCTCCGGCCCTACTGGCAACCTCCACGTCTATAACCTCGACACCCTCGCCCCCATCGGCGAAGTCCCCACCGGCACCGCCCACGGCGCAGCCGTCGATCCCGCCACCCACCACGGCTTCGCCACCAGCAATCCCGTCACCATGTTCGACACGCAAACCCTCAAGGTCATCAAGACCATCAACACCGGCGGCCGCCCCGACGGCTTCCTCAACGACCCCGCCACCCACCACGTCTACATCCTCTCCCACGTCACTCCCAACGTCACCGTCCTCGACGCCGCCACCGGCGACATCGTCAAGGCCTTCGACGTAGGCGGCGCCGTCGAGCAGTCCGTCGTCGACAACCACGGCCACCTCTTCATCGACCTCGAAGACAAAGACGCCATCGCCGTAGTCGACACCGCCACCCTCACCGTCACCGGCAAGTACGACATCTCTTCCGTCAGCGGCGGTTGCGCCGGCCTCGCCATCGATGCCGTCCACGACGTCCTCTTCGCCTCCTGCAGCGACAAGAAAAACATGGTCATCCTCAACGCCACCGACGGCAAAATCATAACCGTCCTCCCCACCGGCGAAGGTTCCGACGGTGCCGCCTTCAACCCCGACACCATGGAGGCCTTCAGCACCCAGGGTGAAGGCACGCTCGCCGTCATCAAGAGTCGAGTGACCAACCGCAGCGAGCCCACCGCAACCGACTTCTACGTAGAACAAAACCTCAAAACCCAACCCCGCGCCCGCACCTTAACCCTCGACCTCAAGACCGGCCACATCATCACCGCCACCGCCGACTTCGGCCCCGCCCCTGCCGCCCAACCCGGCCAGCGAGTCCGCCCACCCATGATCCCCAACACCTTCCGCATCCTCGTCATCGGCAAATAATCGGCCTGCCACCAACCCCCGCGATTCCGCATCTCAACCGTGCATACGCCGATCCCAAGCCGCGTATGCACGGTCACCTTTAAGGAGATGCATCATGGAGCGCAGAGACTTCCTCAAGACCGCCGCCGCCGGCATGGCCGCCACCACCACCTCCATCGCCCAGACTCCGGCCATCACGAGCTCCGCCTCCGGCTCCCGCCCACAATCCCCCGACATGATCTACCGGCAACTCGGCACCACCGGCGAAACCGTCTCCGCCATCGGCCTCGGCGGCTTCCACCTCGGCAAGCAAGCTGACGCCAACGACAGCATCAAGATCATCCACACCGCCATCGAACACGGCATCACGTTCATGGACAACTCTTGGGACTACAACGACGGCATCTCCGAAGTCCGCATGGGCCATGCTCTCGACAACGGCTACCGCCAAAAAGTCTTCCTCATGACCAAGCTCGACGGCCGCACCCTCACCGAATACAACAAGCAGCTCGAGCAATCCCTCGGCCGCCTCCACACCGACGTCATCGACCTCGTCCAGTTCCACGAAGTCATCCGCATGGAAGACCCCGACCGCATCTTCGCAGACGACGGCGCCATCCACGCCGCCATCGCCGCACGCAAAGCCGGAAAGATCCGCTACATCGGTTTCACCGGCCACAAAGATCCCGCCGTCCACCTCCGCATGCTCGAAGTCGCCAAGGCCCACGACTTCCACTTCGACACCATCCAAATGCCCGTCAACGTAATGGACGCCCACTTCCGTTCCTTCACGAATCAAGTCATCCCCGTAGCCAAACAGCAGGGAATTGGCGTCCTCGCGATGAAGACCTTCGGCGACCACTTCATCCTCGAAAGCAAAACAGTCGAGCCCATCGAAGCCCTCCACTACGGCCTCTCCCAACCCGTCTCGGTAGTGATCACCGGCTGCGACTCGCTCCCCATCCTCGGCCAGGCCCTACAAGCGGCGCGCACCTTCAAACCCCTCACCGAAGCGCAAACAAAATCCATCCTCGACCGCACCCAACAAGCCGCCCTAACCGGCAAATTCGAGCTCTTCAAAACCACCCCCCACTTCGACAGCACCGCCGCCAACCCCAAATGGCTCGGCTAAAGTAGCGCCGCTATTCCCACCTAAACTCCGTCATCCTGAGCGAAGCGCAGCGTAGCCGAAGGACCCGCCACCCATCCGACCCCCCACAACCCCTGCACCTTCCAACCACGCGAAGCCTCCGCTTCCGCGCAGAATCGGGTGCCCCCCTTCATGACGGTCTAATCGTCATGAGTGGATATCGCCCGACGAGCGCGAC
>NZ_LMUT01000012.1:510402-716620 GCF_009765785.1 Granulicella sp. L46 | reverse complement strand
CCCGCCACATCCGCTCGGTTAGCCGTTCAACTCTAGGCCTATAGGTACCCCAAGGCTTCAGCCTTGGGTCTCATAACCGTGGGCCGAAGACCCTTCCTCGCTGCCGCAGGCCGGAGTGGAGCCGCAGGCGCAACGACTGATCTGCCCTCCCCGATCCAGCCCGTGCTCCCAAGCCCCGCCACCGAACCCTCCCACCGCCAAAATCTTGTCAAGCCCCCTCAAGCCCTAACCCCAACAAACCAAGCCAAATAGAGTTGGCATAGTTACCCCCACCAAAAGCCTACAATTGAACTAAGCCATCTTTTTGAAACACAGGGGCTGCGAGTCGGCGAAAGCCACTCGCAGCCCCTGGTCCATTTAATGGCTCAACCTAGGAGAAAAAATCATGTTCGAACCATTCAAAATCAGCCGAGTCCTCCCGCCGCACGAGCTAAACGCCCGTCGCGCCCGCAAGCACGTCCTCCCTCAGCCGCCGCCCATCTTCAAACGGCCGATCGCCAGCGACACCTTCCACGAACCCGGGATCCCCCCCAACGACCAAGTCTTCAACCACGGGGTAGACCGCATCACCCACCACAAATAAGCACCTAACGTCTCTGTTTGCCCTACTTTGCCCGTAAAGTCTCCGAATAGGCTACTTTACGGCGAAATGTGCCAGACCCTGACCCATACTTTGCCCCATAACCCCTGTCCCTGGACGACTTTGCACCTAAAGTACCCTAGGGAGGGGGGTGGGGGGTGCCCACCGGGCATCCCATAAGGAACCCATGTCTATTCAGTATTGTCGCCACATCAAGATCAACGGAGAACGCTGCGGCTCGCCCGCACTCCGCAACGAGCTATTCTGCTACTACCACGTCGAGTTCAAGCGCTACCATCCCCGCTGCGACTCTCGTCGCGACCCCGGCCTCACCGTCCTCCATCCCATGACCCTGCAGGACGGATCGCAGCGCGAACCCATCCTCGCCGAGCAGCTCCCGCAGCTCAACCTCCCCGAGCTGGAGGACCGTCACTCCATCCAGGTCGCGCTCTCCATGGTCATCATCGCCTTGACCGAAGCCCGCATCGACCCCAAGCTCGCCGCCCTGCTCTTCTACGGCCTCCAGGTCGCCAGCACCAACGCCCACAATCTCAACCCAATCCCCGAGCGCAATCCCGGCAAGGTCAGCCTCACCGTTCTCGACGAGGCCGACGGCAACCTCATCGCTCCCGAGGGCGACCCCGAAGACCCCGATGAGACACAAGACTACGAGCGCAAGGGCACCGCCACCCGTTACTGGGAGATGCTACAGGCCGAAGACCGAGAGAAGGAACGCCTCAAGGCCGAAGCCGACGCCGCCACCGCAAACCTCGGCACGCCACTACCTCCCTCCATGGAATCCAACACCCAACCAGATCGCAATATTGATCAAACCCGAGGCAACTGCTAACCCTCCGAACCGAATCTCCCCATAGGATTCTCCTCTACGTTCACCGCAACTTTTCGGGTCCAGGTCTGGTTTGACACCCAAGGGAACAAGATCCTGCAAGGAGCTCACATGACAAAACTGAAACAAGCAACGCTCGCAATCGCCGGAGGCCTCATCCTCTCGGCATCGCTCACCGCTGGCGCCCAGGCCTATGTCCGCGTCGGTCCTCCGCCACCGCCGCGCGGCATAGTCATCGGGCCCGCACCCCATCGCGGCTATGTCTACCAGTCCGGCTACTATCGCTGGCACGGAGGCCGTTATGTCTGGGTCGGCGGCGTGTGGGTCAGGCCTCCGTATGGCGGAGCCGTCTGGGTCCCCGGCATGTGGCGTAGCGGCCCCGGTGGCTACTACTGGGTCGCTGGCCACTGGCGCCACTAAGGACAAGTGAGTAGTGGAAGAGCAGCGAGTAGTGGGTAGGAAGGAGTGCGTTCCGCGCGCTCTTACTGCTCACTACCCACTACCCGTTACTCACTCGCGATGCCAAGTATCATCAACTCATGTCCGAAGCCCTCACCCCCGAAGACCGCGCCCGCCGCGTCAAAGTTCTCCTCTACGACGTAGACGGCGTCCTCACCAACGGCGACATCACCATCATCCCTCCCCTCGACGGCAATCCCAACGGCCATGTCACCGAGATCAAAGCCTTCTCAGCCCACGACGGCATGGGCATCAGCATCGCCCGCCTCGCAGGCCTCAAGATAGGCTTTGTCACCAAGCGCAACTCGCAGGTAGTAGCCATCCGCGCCCGCGACCTGAAGATCGACCACGTCTACCAAGGCCAATCCAACAAAGTCGACGCACTCAACAAAATCATCGCTGCCGAAAACTGCACCCTCGACGAAATCGCCTACGTAGGCGACGACATCATCGACCTCCCCGTGATGCGCAAAGTAGGCTTCGCGATAGCAACAGCGAACGCGAGACCTCAAGCCAAAGCCGCCGCGCATTACGTAACGCCCAACCCCGGCGGCCAGGGAGCCGGCCGCGACGCCATCGACTTCATCCTCAACTCCCGTGGCATCCTCGACCAGACCATCGAGCGCTACCTCGACCCCACCAGCGCCGAAGCAAAATCCGCCGACATCGGCGCCGGCAACATGTAAGGAGCACATCATGGACATCCAACGCGTCGGAACCAAACCCTCCGGCAAAGGTCCCGCAGACTGGTTCACCGGCAGCGTCCGCATCGACCCGCTCTTCCAAGCCCCCGACCCCGCGCTAGTCCAGGGCGCCAGCGTAACCTTCGAGCCCGGCGCCCGCACCGCCTGGCACACCCACCCGCTAGGCCAGACCCTCATCGTCACCGCAGGCTCCGGCTACGCCCAACGCTGGGACGGCCCCATCGAAGCCATCCACCCCGGCGACGTAGTCTGGTTCGCCCCCAACGAAAAACACTGGCACGGCGCCAGCCCCATCACCGCCCTAACCCACATAGCCATCCAGGAACGCCTCGACAACAAAGTAGTCGCGTGGCTAGAGCAAGTAACCGACGAGCAATACTCCAAAACCTCTTCCTAGAACCAACCGCCGCCTGTTGTCTTTCGCGCAACTTCGCGCCCTTCGCGCCCTTCGCGCCCTTCGCGCCCTTCGCGCCCTTCGCATCAAAGCACTTGCACTTGCACTTGCACTTGCACTTGCACTTGCAGTTGCACTTGCAGTTGCAGTTGCGGTTGCTCTTGTCGTTGTTCGTTTTTCGTCGTCATCCTGAGCGGAGCGAAGGACCCCCGCATTGGTCGTTGCCGTTGCCCTTGCTCTTGCCGCTGCCTTTGCTTTTCTTTCTGTCATTCCCTCTGGGAATCTGCTTCTGCACTTCCTCATCTCACCTGTGCAATAAGCGAAGAAACCGCGAACAGCTACAATGTCTCATGGCGATCGCACCCGTCATCGTCGACACTCCCATCGACCCAGCCCTAGCCTGGGCTCATCCCATCGTGCGAGAGTGGTTCCTCACCAAATTCGGCTCTCCCACCGAGCCCCAAATCGCCGGCTGGCCCGCGATCCTCCGCAACGAATCAACCCTGATCTCGGCGCCCACAGGCTCCGGCAAAACCCTCTCAGCCTTCTTAGTCTGCATCGACAAACTCCTTCGCGCCGCCATCGAAGGCCGCCTCGCCGCGCACACGCACGTCGTCTACATCTCGCCCCTCAAGGCCCTCTCCAATGACATCCAGAAGAACCTCGACGCACCGCTAGCCGAGATCCAGCAACTAGCCATCGCGCGCGGCTATCTATGCCCCGAAATCCGCACCAGCGTTCGCACCGGCGACACGCTCACCAAACACCGCCTCGCGATGCTCAAGCATCCACCGCACATCCTCGTCACCACGCCCGAGTCGCTCTACATCCTGCTAACAGCAGGGAAGTCCCGCCAGAACCTAACCCGCGTCCAGACCGTAATCGTCGACGAGATCCACGCCATCGCCGACGACAAGCGCGGCGCCCACCTAGCCCTAACCCTCGAACGCCTCGACGCCTTAGTCTGCGGAGAGAACCATCTAGCGCCCGGAGCAATGCTAACCGGCCTAACCACGCGCCCACAGCGCATAGGCCTCTCCGCCACCCAAAACCCCATCGAGCTAGTAGCCAACTTCCTAATCGGCAACGCGCCCGCGCGCAAACCCGCGACCATCATCCAAGTCGGCCAACGCCGCACCCTCGACCTAGCCATCGAAGTCCCCAGCACCGAACTCACCTCCATCACCTCCATCGCTATGTGGGACGAGATCTACGACAAGCTAGCCGCGCTAGCCCAGCAACACCGCAGCACGCTAGTCTTCGTCAACACCCGCAAGCTAGTAGAGAAGATCAGCTTCGAGCTAAGCAACCGTCTCGGCGAAGACGCAGTAGCCGCGCATCACGGCAGCCTCTCCCGCACCTTGCGCCTGGACGCCGAGCAGCGCCTCAAAGCCGGCGAGTGCAAGATCCTCATCGCCACCGCCTCCCTCGAGCTAGGCATCGACATCGGCACAGTAGACCTCGTCTGCCAGATCGCCACCACCCGCGCGGTCGCCGTAGCGATGCAGCGCGTAGGCCGAGCCGGCCACTGGCGCGGCGCCATCCCCAAAGGCCGCTTCTTCGCCACCACCCGCGACGACCTCTTCGAGCAAGCCGCCCTCCTCCGCAAGATGGTAGCCGGCGAACTCGACCTCCTAGAGATCCCGGACCAACCCATCGACGTCCTCATGCAGCAGATCGTCGCCACCATAGGCGCCGAGTCCTGGCACGAAGACGCCCTCTACAACGTCCTCCGCCGCGCCTACCCTTACCGCAACCTAACCCGCGAGCAGTACGAAGAAGTCCTCGCTCTCCTCCACAACGGCATCGAGAACTCCCGCGGCCGCTACGGCGCCTACATCCTGCGCGACCAGGTCCAAGGCCATCTCCACGCCCGCCGCGGCTCGCGCAGCATCGCCATCTCCAACGGCGGAGCCATCCCCGACACCTCGATCTTCGCCGTCATGCTCCAGCCCGAGAACGTCCAGATCGCCACCCTCGACGAGCACTTCGCCGTCGACAGCTCTCCCGGCGACGTCATCCTCCTCGGCAACACCAGCTGGCGCATCCAGCGCGTAGACCCCAACGGCAAGGTCCTCGTAGAAGACGCCCACGGCGCCCCACCCAGCATCCCCTTCTGGGAAGGCGAAGCCCCCCAACGCACCTCCGTGCTCAGCGACGGCGTCAGCGCCCTCCGCCACGAGATCGACCAACGCACCACCAGCCTCACTCCGCAACACCTCGTAAGTGGACCAGAGCTTCTAGGTACCCCAAGCCTTCAGGCTTGGGTCTCACATGCCCCGGTTGAGGAAGGGGCTTCAGCCCCTGGGGTATGCTCTCCTCCTCTCGCCGACGATCCCCAATCCCAACTCCAAGACACCCTCGCCTTCCTCCGCGACACCTGCTTCCTCTCCCACTCCGCCGCCCTCCAACTCATCACCTACATCGTCCACGGCCGCGCGGTCCTCGGCGCCGTCCCCACCAAAACCACCCTCATCGCCGAGCGCTTCTTCGACGAAGGCGGCGGCCAGCAACTCATCCTCCACGCACCCTTCGGCGGCCGCCTCAACAAAGCCTGGGGACTAGCCCTCCGCAAGCGCTTTTGCCGAGGCTTCAACTTCGAACTCCAAGCCGCCGCTACCGACAACGGCATCAACATCTCCCTAGCCGAGCAGCACAGCTTCCCCCTCGCGGACGTCTTCCACTTCCTCACCACCCTCACCGCCCGCGAGCTCCTCGAGCAAGCCAGCATCCCTTCGCCGCTCTTCAAGAACCGCTGGCGTTGGGCCGCGGGCCGCAGCCTCCAACTCCTCCGCATGCAGAAGGGAAAGCGCGTCGCCCCGCAAATCCAGCGCACCCGCTCCGACGACCTCCTGGCCAGCGTATTCCCCCACGCCTCGGCCTGCCCCGAGACGATGACCGGCGACATCGAGATCCCCGACCACCCACTAGTCCGCGAAGTCATGAAGGACACCCTCACCGAAGCGATGGACCTCGAAGGCCTCCTCGAAGTCCTCGCAGGCATCGCCGACGGCACCATCACCTGCATCGCCGTCGACACCCCAATCCCGAGCGTCTTCGCGCACGAGCTAATCAACGCGATGCCCTACGCCTTCCTCGACCCAGAGGACGCGGCCGCCCGCCGCACCCGCGCCGTCAGCACCCGAGGCAACGTCCCCTCGCGTCTCCCCGAATCCCCCGGCCGCATCGACCCCGCAGCCATCGCCACCGTCCGCACCCAACTCTGGCCCGACGTCCGCGACGAGCACGAACTCCACGACCTCCTCCTCCAACTCATCGCCCTCCCGATCCAATGGCTCGGCGCATCGGGTGCCACAAGCTCAGTTTCTCGGACCACAGAACCGGGTGCCCCAGGTCTCGATTCTGGGACCTTGGTTTCCACGATGCCCACAACCTCTCGCTCTACCCAACATTGGCCCGTGTTCTTCAACCGCCTCGCAGAGAAGGGAAGAGCCCACTGCATCGACATCGAAGGTTCTCCCACCTGGATCGCCACCGAGCGCCTCCCCGAAGCCGCCGCTCTCTGGCCTTCGATCGAACTACCCAAACCCTGTCATCCTGAGCGCAGCGCGCAGCGCGCAGCCGAAGGACCTGCCACACCGCTCACACCCACCACAGCGCCCGCGCCATCAGCCACCGCAAGCCCGCGCGACACCGCCACCCTTACCCTCACACAAGGCTACCTCCAACTCCTAGGCCCCACCACCTCCATTCACCTCGCCACCCTAACCCACCTCAAGCCCGCGGACATCCACCAGTCTCTACTCACCATGGAGATGCAAGGCCTCTCCATGCGCGGCGTCTTCGAGCACCCACCCACCACCGACCCCCACGCCGAAGAGTGGTGTGAGCGCCGCATCCTGCAACGCATCCACCGCCTCACTCTCGGCACCCTCCGCAAGCAAGTCGAGCCCGTTACCCCGGCGATCTTCATGCGCTGGCTCCTCGACTGGCACCACCTCGCCCCCCAAACCCAGCTCACGGGCGAAGAAGCCGTCCTCGCCGCCATCGAGCAGTTAGAAGGCTTCGAAGCCCCCGCCATCGAGTGGGAACGCACCCTCCTACCCAACCGCATCGCCAACTACCAGCCCCAATGGCTCGACAACCTCTGCCTCGCCGGCGTCCTGGCCTGGGGCCGCATCTCCCCCCACCCCGCCTGGACTTCCGCGGCTTCCACGTCTGCCGAAATCCCCACATCCGCGTCTACCGCAACGCCGCTTCCAGGTACCCCGAGCCTTCAGGCTCGGGTCTCATATCCTTCAGGAGGGGAAGGGGCTTTAGCCCCCGAGGTATGCCTTTCTCTCGCACCAGCAAGAACGGCACCCCGTCGTGTCATTCCCACCACCGCCGCCCCGATAACCTTCTACCTCCGCGACTCCTCCGACTGGCTACACCACGCCCTCGCCTCCAAGTCCATCGACGAGACGACCCTCACCCAATCCCTCTCCCCCGAAGCCCAAACCATCCGCGCTCTCCTAGCCACGCAAGGCGCCGCCTTCACCACCGACCTCCAGCGCGTCTCCGGCCTAACCAAGCTCCAAACCACGACGGCCCTCTGGGAGCTCGCCACCGCCGGCCTGGCCTCCGCCGACGGCTTCGACCAGCTCCGCTCCATGATGGACCCGCGCCGCAAATCCGCAACTACCGCGCCCGCCCCTACCAGCCTCCGCAAACGAGCCGCCGCCCGCACCACCGCCGGCCGCTGGTCCCTCTTGTCAGCCACCACCCCGGGTATCCCAGGTCCGGATTCTCGGACCTGGGATTCGCACGATCCTCGCGCCACTACATCAACCGCTATCGCCCAGGCCAAACAAACCGACGCCGCCCTCGACGCCCACGCCCGCATCCTTCTCTGCCGCTACGGCGTCCTATTCCGCGAGCTCCTCACCCGCGAAGCCAACGCCCCCAAGTGGCGCGACCTCCTCCCCATCCTCCGCCGTCTCGAAGCCCGCGGCGAAATCCGTGGCGGCCGCTTCGTCAGCGGCCCCTTCGGCGAGCAATACGCCCTCTCCGAAGCCGCCGACAGCCTCCGCAAGGCCCGCACCCAACACGCCTCCCGCGCCGACGAACCCGCCATCACCGTCGCCGCCGCCGATCCCCTCAACCTCGCCGGCATCCTCGTCCCCGGCGACCGCATCCCCGCCATTCCCGGCCGCACCGTAAGCTTGCTCAACGGCGTCACCGTCGAAGAAAATCCCTCCCCATCTTCCACCACCAAACCACCGCGCGCCACCCGCACCCGCAGCATCCCCGACATGCTCCGAGCCGAAGCCCTCACCACGCGCACCCCCCAACCCGCAGCCTCTCCCAGCCTCTTCTCATGACCGACGGCAACGATCCTTCGAAGGGGATGGGCTTCAGCCCATCCATAGAACCTGCTGAAAATCCGAAGGCTTTAGCCCCTGAGGGAGAGTCCCTCCGCCCCGAAGACTTCTACATGGAAGGCCCCTACCTGGTCTTCACCGCCGCCTACCACCTCCGCCGCGGCTCCTGCTGCAACTCTGACTGCCGTCACTGCCCCTACAAGTAGCAAATAGCGGACCTCACTTCGTTACCGGCGCAGCAGCAACCGCTGGCGTGACAGCCTCAGGCACCACCACCTTTAGCGCCAATCGCGGAAACATAAAGCTCCCGCCCGCATCATCAATCACATTCACCTGGCAGATATACGTTCCCGGCTTCAGCTGCGCCAGCGGCACATCGAACTGGAACACCACCGCACCATGCTCCGGATCATTGACAGCAACCGCCGTCACCAGCGGAGTCTCATACACCTTCGTTCCGTTGCTCATGAACTGGATGCTGGTCAGCAGCTTAATCGGGGTCCCCGGCGAGCGGTCTTTGCTCGCTGGGGTGGTCACGGCCTCGCCCTTCACGTCCTTCGACTTCCCCGGGTCATACACCTCGTACAGAAAATAAAGGTGCTGGTTCTGCCGGAACACGTGAGCCACATTCGGCACCCACTCCAGCCCATCGCGCACCAGCGGACTCGCCGCATGCTTCTCCGTATTCGGCGTTCGCTGGCTCGCTACCACCACCGAACTCATCTTTAGCGGAGCCTTCTTCAAATCCGGCACCTGGATGTCCGTCTCAAAGCTCCCCATGTTGCCGGTCTGATTCTCACGCACCACGAATTTCAAGTGATACCTCCCCGGCGCCAGCGTAAAGCCAGTCGAGTACTGAATATTCTTTCGCTGCACCTCCGCCGCCGCATCCACCGCCAGCTTCACTGTCTGCCGAACATTCCCCACCGAGATGCCCTGGGCGTCCTTAACCTGCCCCACAATATCCAGCGTAGCCTTGTCCCGATCCCCACCCTTCACAAACGGAATTTGCGATCCCGGCACGATCAAATTCACCGGAATAAAGTACAAATTCTTGCTGCTCATAAAATAAAGTGCCTGCAGATACACCGCGACATCCGTAGCCGGCAAATCACTACGCATCTGCTCCGTCAGCGCCTCTTCGCGGTCCTCGCTCTTCTGATGCTGGAAGTCCGCCCCCGCGTAGTAGCCCGGCCGATACTCGATCTTCACATCGTCGCGATTCACCTTCACCGTCAGGTGCCGATACGACCCATCCTGCCGCTGATTCGTCGATCGAAATCCCAGGATGTAATACGCTTCCGTATCATGCTGTATCTGCTGAAACACCGGCGCAAAATCATTCGAGTCGAAGAACGCCTTCCCGCCCGTATCCATGCTCAGCGTATCCAGCGTCTCCTGTGATTGGGCATTCGAGCTGATCTGCGCCGTCGCCGCACCTCCGCTATACGCTGAATTCCCGCGCAAACTTCCCGTGCTCGCATCCCCCACCGGCGGCAACGCCTGCAGCCCCCGCGAGTCCACCGAGTAGATCGCCATATTCGCCTTCGCGGCCTCGTTCGTTGCGGCCCGCAAACTAGCCTGGTTCTCAATCCCATTCCGCGTCAGCCCACCAGAAAAATACAGCATAGACTTCCGCTGATCCACCCGCTCCAAACTCTTCGCAATCGTCCGAATCGCCAGCAGCTCGCGGTCCGTATTCAAGCTGTTGTACTCCGTATCATCGGCCGCAAACGCGCTCGTATCATCCGCCGTCCCACTAGTCGACCCCGTCCCCCCATTCGCAAATCCCGTCGCATCCGTGCCGTTATACTTCCCCAGCCCCCGCAGCAGCGCGTCTTTGTTCGACGTGAAATCCTGGTCCATCGTCAGACCCGTCGACATGCTCACCAGCGCCACCAAATCCGCCGGCTGCATCTGTGTCTTCACATATTTCTCCGCAGCCTCGACCGCGCGATCAATATCCTCATCCTGCATCGAACTCAAATCGAAGAAGATCACAATCAGCCGATGGTCCTTCAACTCCTTCGGACTCGCCGCAAAATTCCTCTCCAACAGATCGGCGACCGTGGCCTTTCCCGAAGCCGTCGACTTCTCCGCCAGCACCGCCGCCTCATCCACATTCTGATAGTCGAAGCTGATAATCTTCTGCGGCTTCTTGTCCTCATAGATCGTAAAGTCGGACGCCTTCAACCCCTTCACCACCGCGCCCGTTTTCTTGTCCCGCACCACCACGTTCGTCAACACAATATTCGCATTCAAATTCAGCCGATACGTCCCCTGGCCCGCGGCCTGTTGAACGTCTTGCGACACGGGCGCAGCCGTCTGTGCAGCCCCGACCGGCCCGCCCAGCCCGACCACCCCAGCCATCACCGCCGCCACCAATCGCCGCATCGCCATCCTCTACGCTTTACTGTCTACGCTCTACACTCTGCCCTTAGAACCTGTACCGCGCCTGCATCAGCAACGTCCGCATCTGCGCCGCACTCGTCACCACACCAAAGTTCGCCGAGTTTTCCGTCGTATTGATCCCGCTATACTGCACCGTGTTGAACACGTTGCTCGCTGTCACGCGCGCCTCAAACGACCGCGTCCCGCCAAACTCAATCGTCCGCGACAGCGACGCATTCACCGCCGCCGTCCCCGGCCCTTCAATCGAATTTCGAGACGCCGTCCCATACTCGCCAGCCGGCACCGCAAACGCCGCCTTGTTGAAGAAGTCATTGATCGTCCCCGCACCCTTGATAGGCTGCGTAAATACGCGGTCCGGTCGCAGCGTAAACGCGTTGCCCGAAGACGCCTCCTCCTGGCTTCCCGAGTACGACGGCGTAAAGTAGCTCCCCGTCGAGAACGTAAACGTCCCGCTCAGCGAGAAATCGTCCAGCGCATGCGACCAGAATCCACCCTTGTTGAAGTACGCGCGGTTGGGCCCAAACGGAAGCGACAGCAGCCAGTTGCCCGTCGCGCTCTGCCGCACATCAAAGGAAGAATTGCCCTCTTCCAAATCCAGTCGCTGGAAATTCTGCACGCTCGTTGCACTCGACCCCCCAACCGACGACGCATTATCAATCGCATGCCCATACGTATACGTAATCCCCAGCGCGATGCCCTTCTGTTGCCGCTTCTGCAAGCTCACCACCAGCGAATTAGCATGCGATCCCGCCACCGATGTCTCATACAAAAATGGCGCCACACCCGGCGTCGTAACTCCCGCGGGCGTGCTGTTCGGAGACCCGAGCACATCCAACCCGCTACCCTTCGCCCCGTTATATCCAATGTTGAATACGATCCCCATTGGAAACGTCCGCTGGATATTCACGTTGTACGCCTGCACCATCCCCAGCCGGTAATACTTGTTCACCGAATAGTTATTCTGAATCGTCTCTTCCGTCGAGCACCCAAAGCCATTCGCCAGTGTCATGTTCGCAGTCGAGTCCGGCGTAGTCGTCACGCAGCCCGTCGACGCCGGATCTGGATTCGCCGCGCTCGCCACCGGAAGAACATTCGTCTGCGTCTCCGCAAACGGCGGCTGAAACGAGAGCGACTTCGCCATCGCCGCAAACTGTCCCGTGTTGTAGTTGATCCCATACCCCGCACGCACCACCGTCTGCTTGGTCCACTTCGATGTCGACTTCGGCCTCCACGCCAATCCAAATCGCGGCGCGTACATCGCACGATCGGGATTCACCAACCCGCTCGGAAATTTGCCCTGAAACTCTCCTATCTGTCCCGGCTGCACCGGATCCACCTCGCTAAAATCCGCGTTGTGATCCAGGTTCACCAACCGGTTGTTCTTCTCCGTATACGGCGCGAAATACTCATACCGCAGACCAAAATTCAGTGTCCAATTTGCAGCCAGCCGGAAGTCATCGTTCGCGTACCAGTCGTACACATTCTCGCGCAGATAAATTTTGTACAGCCCCGCCTGGATTGCCGTACTCTGCGGCAGCCCCAGCAGAAAATCTGCAAACCCCGATCCCGTCAACGCCGCGCTCCCAACAGCCTTGTCCTCCGGGCTCTCCGTCGCATAGCCCGTAAACGTGAACTGCCCCAGCGGATCATTTCCGCCAATCGAATCGGCATGCACTCGCCGAATATCCAGCCCTAAACGAAAGTTGTGTTTCGCATGCCGATACGCAACAAAATCAGAGAAGCTGATTGTTTGGTTAATCAACTGGCTCGGCGTTGCATTCGTAAGCCCCGCAAAGTTGCTGATATTGAGCGAGGGCAGGCCGTTATAAAAGTTCGGATCGGCAAACCCGCCACTCTCATTCGGAATCGTGATCCCAGCCGCCGTCGTCGGATCATTCGCAGTGTTCGTAAAATAATTCCGCGCCTCCGTATTCAGCCTGTTCCACGTCAACGTCGCATGATTCGACAGTCGTCCGTACGAAACCGTGTACCCTGTGCTCAGCTGGTTGCCATCGCTCTCACTCGCTCCGCCCAGCGCCAAAAAAATATTCCGCTGATCTTGTGCCTGGTGCGAGTAGTTGTATCCAATGTTGATATTCTGCTGCAGCGTAGCCGGCCCAATGCTTGCTCCACCGCGTCGCCCGCCTCCACCGCCGCCGCCAAGCATCGCAAACGGCGATCCCGCACTTCCACCCAGCGTGCGCACATACCGCGTGTTCAACGCCACCACGTTATTGCCTGCATTCGAAATCGTCTCGTAGTTATACCCTTGCGCGTTGACCGGAATATTCGGCGCCGGGTAATACTGCAGCAGCGCCAGCGCCTGCGGCGAGATCGGCGTCGTCGCATTCGCCAGATTATTTCCATTCACCGGCAGCCCCGTGGCGGGATCATAAATCGTCACAGGCGTGATCACTCCATTCACAACCTGCGTCGACTCCGAAAAATCCCCCTCGCGCTCCAGCGTCGTCGGCACCCGCTCCGGCCCACCCAGAAACGCATTCAGATTCTTCTGCCCCGTCAAATTGATGAACACGAACTGCTTCGGATTCGGCTTCGTCAGTCCTGGAATGTACGGCGACTCCGCAAACGTCACGCCATAATTATTCGCGTACGACGACGGCTTCATCTGCGGCTGCAACGTCGGCGACCACTGCGCCGAATCCAGCGCCCCATTGCTCACCCGGTAATAAATACTTCCGTGCGGCTGCGATGGATTGAAGTTCCGAAACGCCCCACTCCCAAAGCCACCACCACCGCCGCGTCCACCGCGCCCACCCCCACCTCCACCAAATCCACCACCGCCCATCATCCCGCCAAGCGCACCCACGATCGCATTGGTAGGATCGCCGCCCTGCGGAATCATCCCGCTCGCCCGCGCCTGCGCCACCGCATCCTGCACCCGCTGCCGAATCTCTTCCTCGCTCAAGTTCGCCAGCCCATTGGTCCCACCCGTCTGCCCCTGCACTGTTACCGAGTCAGCCGACTCATCCCCCATCCCCGACAGCGTTGGCATTGCCGCCCCCGCATTGCGCGTCCCCGTCGTCGCATCCGCCACATCCCCACCCGCATTCAAACTCAACCCCTGCATCCCCCCCTGCGCTCCCAGCCCCGAACCCTGCGCCTGCTTCGCCTCCTCCGCGGCAACCCGGCTCGCCAACTGCAATCCAAAATCCGTAGCCTTCGGCACAATCGTAATCCCCTGGTTCGCCGCCTCGGCCTGCACCCCATTCAGCACGACCTCCTGCGTAACATCCGCAAACCCCGTCAGCTGCGCCCGCACCACGTACCGCCCATTGCGAGAAATCGCCATCGCATACTTTCCATCAATGTCAGTTGTCGTCGCGTACTTTCTCCCAGTCAACGAATTCATCGCCGTAATCGCAACCCCCGGCAGCGGAACTCCCCCGCCCTTACCCCCCGCGCCAGCAACCACCCGACCCTCGATCGTTCCGCCCTGCCCAGCAACTGCCGCCCCCTGCGCCGCCGGAGCCTGTATCGCTACAACAGCGGGTACTGCGGATCCTGGCTGTATGGCTGGCTCAGGCTGTACAGCCGTAGGGCTCTGCGCCATCAACGCACCCCCGCACAGCATCGCCGCCGCCATCCACACTCGCCGTCTTATCGTCCGACCCTCCACGTACACCTCTCCCTCAATCCCAAACCGCAACCAACTCAGCCGCACACCGTTCTCGCCCTTGCTTTTCTTTCTGTCATTCCCTTTGGGAATCTGCTTCTGTTCTTGTTCTTCCTACTGCGGGTTCGGATTCGGACTAGGCCTCGCCTTACCACCCGACGCCGCATCTCCCGCCGCGCGCGGACCCCGCTCGATCACCACCAGTTCCGTCGGCACAAAGATCCCACCCTTCACCGACCCAGTCCCCCGCACGTTCTCCCCCACCTTGATATCGGCCAGCGTAATGCTCTCCCCACCCTGCTCTGCCGCCGCACCCGTTCCGCCGCCAGCAACTCCGCTGCCAGCCATTCCGCTCATCCGCGCACCTCGTCCGCCCTTCCGAAACGAAGTCGTCTCATCCAGCCCGATCGTCTGCGCCACGTGGTCCGGCCGCTCCACCGTCATCTTCGCGTTATCGAGATCAATCGCCGTCACCCGCCCTACGATGTACGTCTTCCCCAAATTCTCCTTCATCGCCTTAAGTTGCGCCGCGTCGGTCGCAAACACGACCGCAGCATGCAGCGTCTTATTCGGCGCATCCAGAATCCCGGCCGCCATCACCCCGTCCCCCACCTTCAAATCCGAAATCTTCACCACAGTCTCGCGAGCGCGACCTGGAGCGGGAGGCGGCGTCACCGCACCGGGCGTGCCACCCGACGAAGCAGCTACCGTAGCTCGACCTCCACCCATCATCACCCGCGTATTGTCGGTCGTCACAACTTGCATCGACCCGCCATCCTCCGTCTTCACGGTCAGCGTGGATCCCGAAATCGCCGTCACTTCCCCCGCCACCCGCTGCATATTCGCGAAGAATTCTCCGCCGCCCCGCTGCGCTCCCGGCGGCGGCGCCTGAATCTGCACCTGCGCACGAATCACACCCGCACCCACCACCACTGCCCACAGCGCCGCCAACCTCGCCTTACGACCCATACCGTGCTCCTTCGCCCACCCCATACTCTCTACAAACAAAGACGGCATCCCCACCCGGAAGACGCGCTCACCAAGCGAATTATTCGCCGTGTCTCACCACTCGCGCGGCCCTCCGATTCTGCCGCGTGGCCATTGTCTTTCTCCGCGCTTGGGTTTACCGTCAAACAACGGCCCCTCGCTCGCCGTCTCACGACCAATACCAAAGCATCCCCCAAAGCAAATTCAGAGCAACAACCCCGCTTTGTGAAGCATCCAAGCGCCAGAAGCATCGAATGTACCCTGGAGCAAACCATGCTGACGCAGTCGACAAATCTCGCCCCCAAACAATCGCGCAGCGCGGATCTCCTCGATCGCTTCCGCACCGTGCGTGCCGCGACCATGGCCTTCTGTAGTCCCTTATCCCCGGAAGACATGATGGTCCAATCCTGCGCCGAAGCCTCGCCCGTCAAATGGCATCTCGCCCACACCTCCTGGTTCTTCGAAACCTTCGTTCTCTCCGAGTTCGTTGCCGGGTACCAGCCCTTCGACCCCAACTTCAAATGGCTTTTCAATAGCTATTACCGCGCCCTCGGTGAGATGCCGGAAAAGAAGCTCCGCGCCTCGTTCTCCCGCCCTCCCCTCGACCAGATCCTCGCCTACCGTCGCCATGTAGACGCAGCCATCGAGCGCCTCCTCTGCAGTCATCCCGAGGACGAATCTCAGCGCCGCATCGTCCTCGGCCTCGAGCACGAGCAGCAGCATCTCGAACTCGCCGCCACCGACATCAAGCACGCCTTCTTCACCAACCCCCTGCACCCCGCCTACCGCCTGTCTCCGCCCCAACTCAACCAGATTGCTGCCGGTGCCGACAGCATCTCCCCGCCGCTCAACTGGATCAGCTTCACCCCCGGCACCTCCGCCCGTCCCGGCATCGTCGGCATCGGCATCTCCCCCGACCCAAACGATATCTACGCCTTCGCCTTCGACAACGAAACCCCGCGCCACCCCATCTATCTCCCGCCCTTCCAGCTAGCCTCCCGCGCCGTAACTTGCGCCGAGTACCTCGCCTTCATCGAAGACGACGGCTACGCCCGCCCCGAGCTCTGGCTCTCCGAAGGCTGGGACACCCTCCAGGCCCAGGGCTGGCAAGCCCCTCTCTACTGGACGCGCGACTCCCACAATCCCTCCGGCTGGAGCATCTTCACCCTCAACGGCTTCCGCCCCCTCGGCGAGCTCTCCGAAACCCCCGTCTGCCACGTCAGCTTCTTCGAGGCCGACGCCTTCGCCCGCTGGTCCGGCAACCGCCTCCCCACCGAGTTCGAATGGGAGTTTGTCGCCGCCCAGCAATCCAAAGAATTGTCATCCTTCACTGAAGGCGGAGGATCTGCTTCTCCGTCCATCCACGGCAACTTCATGGAATCCGGCGCCCTCCACCCCCAGGTAGGCAGCGCCACGGCCCCCACCCCCCAGCAGCTCTACGGCGACGTCTGGGAGTGGACTCAGTCGCCCTACACCGGCTACCCCGGCTACAAGCCTCTCCCCGGCGCCCTCGGCGAATACAACGGCAAATTCATGAGCTCCCAAATCGTCCTCCGCGGCGGCTCCTGCGTAACCCCCGAGACCCACATCCGCGCCACGTATCGCAACTTCTTCTCCCCCGCCACCCGCTGGCAGTTCAGCGGCCTCCGCCTGGCCCGCGACGGAGCGTAGTTCCCGCCGTCGCCTTTGTACCTGTAGTTGATTGTCGTTGTCAGTTTTTCGCTGTCATCCTGAGCGGAGCGAAGGACCCCCGTATTTCTACGTGATGGCGATAATCACGCGATGCCACGAACATCCGTTCGCTAAAGGATTAGCCGCACCAAAGCCGAACCCGATTTCCGAGCAATCCTGAACCGCAAAGCCTCTACCTCGCATCCAAGCCCGAAGCTCTTTCGTTCGTACCTTGCTCTCCCACGAGGCCCCCTTTGACCACCGCGA
The DNA here is from genome assembly GCF_009765785.1 of Granulicella sp. L46. GTDB lineage: Bacteria > Acidobacteriota > Terriglobia > Terriglobales > Acidobacteriaceae > Granulicella. The sequence goes on along the minus strand of NZ_LMUT01000012.1, from coordinate 699,338 downwards.
CCCCTGTCTCCCTCAACGAGGCCGTCCTGAACGAAGCCCTCTCCGGCCTAACCGCCTCCCCCAAGGTCCTCTCCCCCTGGCTCTTCTACGACGAGCGCGGCTCCGAGCTCTTTGAAGCCATCACCGACCTCCCCGAGTACTACCTCACCCGCACCGAGCGCGCCCTCTTCGCCACCCACGCCGACGACATCCTCCGCGAATTCCTCACCCCCGGCGCCCCCGCAAGCCAGTCCTTCCACTCTCACGACACCTTCACCATCGCCGAGCTGGGCGCCGGCTCCGCCACCAAGACCGGCCTCCTCCTCCAGGCCGCCACCCGCCTCCAGCCCAACCTCCTCTACCAGCCCATCGACGTCAGCGCCTCCGCCCTCGAAGCCGCTGAAAACCTCGCCCTCACCATCCCCGGCCTCAACGTACATGCCCAGGTAGCCAACTACGTCACCGAACCCTACACCCTCCAACATCCCTGCACCTCGGGCAATGGCAACGGCAACGGCCACCAGCACGGCCCCCGCAGCCGAGTCCTCGCCTTATACATCGGCTCCAGCATCGGCAACTTTTCACCAGAGGAAGCTCAAGCCATCCTGCATCGCCTCCGCTCCCACCTCCAGCCCGGCGACGCCCTCCTCCTCGGCGCCGACCTCGCCCCCAGCGCCCACAAGCCGATCTCCACCATCCTCTCCGCCTACGACGACGCAGCCGGAGTTACCGCCGCCTTCAACCTCAACATTCTCACCCGCCTCAACCGCGATCTAGACGCCGACTTCAACCTCGATGCCTTCTCCCACCGCGCCCGCTGGAACGCCAACGAAAGCCGCATCGAGATGCACCTCGAAAGCCTCATACCCCAAACGGTCCACATAGCCGGCCAGCGCATCCCCTTCGCCCAGTTCGAAACCATCCACACCGAAAACAGCCACAAGTTCACCGACGAAGCCCTCAACGACCTCCTAACCCGCTCTGGCTTCACCCCCACCCGCACCTTCCACGACCCCACCCGCAGCTTCGCCCTAACCCTGGCCCACACCCTCTAGCCCGGATCGTTTTGCCCACGCTGCCCCGGTCGTTGCCGTTACGATTGCCCCTGCCCCTGCCCCTGCCCCTGCCCCCGCCTCTGCCTCTGCCTCTGCCTCTGCCTCTGCCTCCGCCTCTGCCTCTGCCTTTGCCTTTGCCTTTGCCTTTGCTTTTGCTTTTCTTTGACAATTTCTAAGAGAAATTGTCATTCCGAGCGTAGCGAGGAACCTGCTTTCTCCCGTTCTTGCCCTTGCCTTTCTTTCTGTCTGTCACTCCCTCCGGCAATCTGCGTTCGTCCGAACGTCTCCTCACCCAAGCTCTGTCATCCTGAGCGCAGCCGAAGGACCCCGACGCTTTCGACTCACCTCGATCGCTAACCCCTTTAGGCAATAGCTCGCTACGTAGCCAACCCACCCGGCCTGCGGACGAACCGTTGCACTCACCCCCAAAAAATAAATCCCCCCCAATCACCCTAAAAACAGCCCAAAATCAGCATGTCAACCCCCCACCACCTCACCAAACCCACAAACCCCGCGCCCCCATTGCCGATTTCGCGCCAACCAACTTGGCATACTTACCCCCACCAACCCACTACAATTGAACTAGACCCTCTCCCACGACAAATCAGAAACCCACGCCGCCCAAAACAAGGGGCCAACGACTCAACCCATACCCAAGGAATGAAAGACCCCACGCCCCATCCACGCGTAAAGTCTTTCGATGGTAGTACCTCGACCCTTAACGTCCTTAGATGCAACAGTTACATCAACCAGCCAGGGGGTACTTTCGTCCCTAACCCGTTTGAATAGAATCGTTTACACATGAAGTCATACCCCGAGGGGGGAGGGGGGCACCCCTACACAACCCGCGTATACGTCCCACTCTTCCCGCCGGTCTTGGACAGCAACACAATCTCCCGAATCCGAATCCCCTTATCCAGCGCCTTGGTCATGTCATAGACAGTAAGCGCCGCAACCGCCGCCGCAGTCATAGCCTCCATCTCGACGCCCGTCCCAGCCACAGTAGCCGCAGTAGCCCGAATCTCCACCCCACCGGCCACCACGGTAGCCTGCACATCCACAAACGTCAGCGCGAGCGGATGACACATCGGGATCAACTCACTAGTCCGCTTCGCCGCCTGGATTCCGGCAAACCGAGCCACCTCCAACGGATCACCCTTGGGATTCTGCGGCAAGGCAGCCAACACAGCCTCATTCAACTCAACGAACGCGGAAGCCACAGCCTCCCGCCGCGTCTCAGCCTTAGCCCCAACATCCACCATCCGAGCCTGCCCACCCTCATCAAAGTGCGACAGCTTGTCGCTCACGGTCGCCTCCGCGCGAACGTACGCGTCAACCAGCCGGCCACGATCATGATTACCGGCACCAGCGAGGACAGCAGCAGCTTCAAGAACCAGTGAGTTCCCGGGACGAACATGTGGTGCAGCACAAAGAACACACCCACCACAGCCATCCCAACGCCCACGAACAGGCCAACACCCAGCCCGATCAAAATGCCGCTAACGAAAAGGAGATTCTCGCTTCGGTCGCTCATGCAGTGATCCTACCGCAGCAACACGCGCACCGTCAGCCCAGCAGGGAAGTGTTCGACGCCCGCTGGAAGCACCACATACCCATTCCCGCGAGCATTCGCCACCACATCCCCTGAACCCTGCCAACCAACAACCCGAACCCCAACCCCATCCCAACCGCCGCTCAACTCAGCCGGCAGAAACCGAGTAACCCGTGCCCCACCCTTCACCCCCTCACTCAGCCGAGCCTCCACAAACACCGGCGCAATCTCCGTCCGACCAGCCAGCGCCCGCAGCATCGGCGCAACAAACAAAGCAAAGCAAACCTGCGCCGACACAGGATTTCCCGGCAACCCAAAGAAGTAAGTCCAACCCTTCTCCGAAGGCAACCGCCCAAACACAATCGGCTTTCCCGGCTGAATCAGCGCACCCGTAAAGAAGAATTCCGCGCGAAACTCCCGCAGCACCTGCTCGACGAGGTCATACTTGCCCATCGAAACGCCGCCCGACAGCAGCAGCAGATCCGCCTCGCGGCCTTCAGCGACCTGCGCCCGCAGCTCCCCAAGCGTGTCCCGCGCAATCGCCAGCCGCAAGCCAACGCCGCCAGCAGCCTCCACCAGCGCGGCCAGCGCATAACTATTGGAGTTCCGAATCTGCCAAGCCTCCATCGGTTCATCCAACTCCACCAACTCATCGCCCGTCGCAATAATCGCCACCTTCGGCCGAGCGAACACCTGCACCTTCGCCAGTCCACAACTAGCCGCGACACTGATCTCCGCCGCGCCCAGCGAACGCCCAACAGGCAGCACTACATTGCCGGCAAGCGTCTCCGCCCCGCGCGGCACCACATTCTCCCCAACCCTCAACGAACGCCCAGCCTCCACGCGCAGCGTTTCCTCAGCCAACGCCGTATGCTCGACCATCACCACAGCATCCGCCCCAACAGGCAAAGGAGCTCCCGTCATGATCTCGATCGCCTCACCCTCACCCAGCGCCTTACCTGACCAACTCTCGCCCGCCCGCACCGAACCGGCAACCCGCAACGCCTTACCCACATCCCCCGAGCGAACCGCATACCCATCCCGCGTAGCCCGATCGAACGCCGGCTGATCCCGGTCCGCCACAACCACCGCAGCCAGCACCCTGCCCGCACCAGCGAGCAGCTCCACAACCTCCACCCCGCGCACACTCCCACCCGAACGCGCCTGCGTCAGCACCTCCTCCAATGCCTGCTCGAACGGCAACACCCTCTCGCTCATCGTCCAAATCTCCCGCCCGCGACCTCGGTTCAGAGACGCGAAAGCCCCGGTCAACTGCTCCTGACCGGGGCTCTCCTCACTGCACGCTCTTTAGTGCTTCTTCGGTGCCTTGTAATTCGTGTCGATCGTTTCGCCAAGGCTCGCCAGCACTGCCTTCACCTGCGGAACCTTCGGATCGTTGGGTGCCAGCGCGAGGAACTTGTCGTACGCCTCAACGCATCCTGGAGGCGCCGTCAACTTATTCGTCTTCGGGTCGACAGCCGACTTCGTCACCAAAGCCTGACCCTTGATGAAATAAGCATCGGCCTGGTTCGGATCAGCGACAATCGCTTTGTTCGCTGCGTCCAGCGCCGCATCCATCTGTCCAGCGTTGTATAGGACAGCGGCGGCATTCTTGTAATAGATGCCCGCCTTGGTAGGATCTGCCTTCGCCGCATTGTCGAATGCGGGGATCGCCTCATCGGTCTTGCCCTGCGCGGTTAGTGCATTGCCAAGCTGGTTATAGTCAGCCGCCAGACCTGCAACATTGGGCTTCGCGGCCGCTGAATCGAGTGCCACAGCCTTCTTGTAAGCATCCACCGCCTCGCCGTACGTCTGACTTACCGCGTCATCAGAGCTGGGAGATTTGCTGGCTTTCTTATCTGCATCGGCCAGGTGCCGCCCTTGAGCCAGCAGCGTGTCGCCGTAAGTCAGCCAGAGCAAGCCTTCATCGGGCTTTGCGCCAACGGCCTCCTTCATCATCGCGACGTCCTTGCTCACGTCGTCCTTGTTCGGAGCCGCAGCCGCCAGATCTGCGCGCACCGTCTTCAACGTCCCATTCAACTTTGCGATGACCTCGTTAGCCGAGCTAACCGCAGCATTCTTCTTCTTGTACTCTTCGAGCGCCTTCTGCTGCTCCGGAGTCATCTGCTTGATGTACTCGGCGCGCGACATGTCATCATCCAGTGTCAGGTCCGTGTCCTCACCCTTCACCTTCAGCTCAAGCCGATCGGCGACAGTGGTGCCCTGCACGAAGTAGACGTAGTAATTGCCCGGTGCCACGCCGGTAGCTTTATAGTTTCCCTCGCCATCGATTGGGACAACCGTCGCGAACTTGGCGTCCTTGTAGGCCACTGACTGATCGGTCGTGAACTTCACCTCACCGGTGGTAAAGCTCATCCCCGCGGGGTTTGTGACGTGACCATGCACCGTCGCTCCAGGTTTCTGAGCAAGCGCGGGAGTAATCGCGAAAATTGCCACACCCACGATGCTTGCAAGTTTGGCAAAAAGAGAACCTCTATAAGTCTTCATCATTTCGTCGCCTTCTTTCGATTCAGCCCGAAGCCTCGATCTGCTAACGGACGTTCGTATAATCTCGTGCCGTTCCGCTCTGTGCATAGCGGATTGGGTCGGCTAAGCCGGCTGCGGAAAAAGCTCGCAGCCGCAAATCGCAACTTTCGCACACTCCGCAGGCCTCAGTTTCACCTGAGTAGCACGACCAACTTACATGTAACGGAGCGCCCAATTCAACTCCCAGCGTCACAATCTCGTGCTTTCTTAGCTTGATCAGTGGCGTTACCACCTTGATCTCGCCCTCTTTGGTCCCTCGACGGATCAGCTCGTTGAAGGCTTCGTAATACGCTGGCCTGCAGTCCGGATAACCCGAACTGTCCTGTTCGACCGCGCCCATGAACACGGTCGTCGCTCCCAGAACCTCCGCCCAACTCACCGCCGCGCTCAGAAAATGCGCATTGCGGAAGGGAACATAGGTCACCGGCACATCCTCTCCTGCTCTCGCCGAGGCACCGTCTATCCCGTCGATAGCCGCTTCCGGTACCGCAATCCTCGAGTCCGTCAGGGCCGATCCGCCGATGCGCCGGAAAAGATCTGTATCCAGCTCCATCAACTCCCGCAACCCAACCGCGTTCGCTACCTCGCGCGCTGCCTGCAATTCACGCTTCTGCGTGCGCTGACCGTAACTGAAGTGCAGACCAAAGCTGTCGTAATCTCGAGCTGCCAGTGTCGCGCAGACAGTGGAATCCATCCCCCCTGAGAGGCAGACCACGGCCCTCGCCCGACTCATTTTGACGAATCCTCCGCTGCAATCTCTGCCGCGGTTACCGACTCCAAGGATTCAGGCGCATCATTCATCGCCTCCAGCAGGCCACGCGCCGCCGCTTCGTCTTTTGCCTGCACCTGCAGCTGCGATTCAAATGCAACCGGAATCATGCTGTTTGCCGTCTCCCCCACAACAAATACGGGAATGCCGGAAGCTTCCAGCGCAGACCTCGCCATGTTGGCCTCCATTGGCTCTGGAAAGGTGGCTATCGTGACTAACTCGTCCTGCTGATCCGTGTTCCTCTGATCCACGTTCGCTTCGTTGCTCATGATCTTCGTCTCGCTGTCTCCGCTTGCGCGGTTGTCCTTATTCTCCGCGGCTCGGCTACTTGAAATCAACCGATTGCAGGTGGAAAGTAATCGTGCCCCAGAACAGCCGGGCCTGCATCTGCACGGGTAGATGCCGAGCATCATCTGTGTACCAGATCCAGATGCTGCCGCGGTTTTTCACGACCCCCTCTTCTGCGGTCGCTTGAACTTTGATGGTCTGAAACGTCCCTGCGGGTGTCTTGATTTCCTCGCGACCCTCTACTTTCATGCCCACGCTTACCGTCCGCATCGCATCCGCTAACGGGAATTCCACTGTCTGTCCGGGCGCCATCGGTTGCGATTGCGTGTAAAACATGGCCGACAGCAAGTCCGTCACGCAAGCCGGAATATTGGTCACGTTATGCGTAGCCGTGCCCTTAACCAGGTTCCGTTCGTTCCGCGTCTGCTTTCCATGTACATAATCGAAGGTGAGATCGCTTGCGATCTTGCGCCGGCCCTCCTGCGTCTGCTTATCGAACCCTGTCGAGCACCCAGTCTTCAAATCGAAGCCCGACTGGAAGCCATCCACCACCGGGAACAGCATATTCACCGCGCCTACCGTATTTGCCGTAGCCGAGATCTTCAGCAGATTCCCCACCTGGTCCAGGTGAAATACCGCAGTTCCCGCCGTAAAAACCCGCCAATCCACGCTGTAGGTAAGGGTTTGGTGCTGAGGATAATCAAACCCTGGAGCGGGCGGCTGCAGTACCGGAATCGGTCGCTGCACGGCCGGCGTTACCGGCTTCGAAAACAGCTGCGCCTTCATCTTCAGCGGCTGTCCAAAGCTCATCACAACGGCCAGCGCAAAGGCTGTTCTCCCCACGACCACCGCCGACGAGTCTCTCCAGACCCGCAAACGGGCCATCCAAACAACCTTCAAATCAGCATCTCCCGTGGGTTAGACGCACCTGCGAAGTGTCAGTGCCACAGTATCATCCGCAGCGTCAAGGCCGCATAAATCGCGACTGCGCCCATACTGGCATTGTACTCGCGATGATACCGGTAGCGCTCCGCTGAGAACCGCCCGCCGCTCGCGTCCACGCCGTCAAAGCGCGCCGCAGACCACCGCCACCAAAGCCGCGGAACCTTGCGGCAATACTCCTCAAAGCCCGCAAACTCGCCGCGTAGAAAGTTCTCCTCGGACAAAATCGTCGGCACATAAATCGCCAGAAACATTCCTATCAGCAAGACGACCAGCCACCAGCGTCCCGCAGCCACGGCAAACCCAGCCGCAATCCATACCGATCCCAAATAAAGCGGGTTGCGCGTGTGCGCATACGGCCCAGTCCGCGTAAGCTCCGCATTTTTCTTCACATACCCGGCCGCATACCCACGCAGCCATAATCCCGGCAGTACCAGCAACAGGCTCAACGCCAGAGTATGCCAGCTCGGCCGGGCAAACACGAGGAAAACCGCCGCCACAACAAATCCAAGCGGGACACGCACCCTGCGTGCGATCTTTTGCCAACCCGTCTTGCCACCAGCTTTCGTCATCGTCGCCGAACCCATCCCACCATTCTCTCAAATCGCATCCCTGCGCCTCACAGCAGACTGCGGACGGCGTCCACTACGGCGTCCACCGAGATCCTCGCCAATCCTGCGTCTTCCGAATTCGCGCGCTTATAACTCGTCACCGAAGCAGGATCACGCAGCACCACCTTTGCGCCCGGCCCCCGAGGCCCATTCCTCTCCGGATCGGTCGGCCCGAACAGCGCCACCAGCGGAACACCCAGCGCTGCCGCCAAATGCGTCGGCCCAGAATCACCACCCACCAGCAGCGTCATTCGTCGCATCAATGCAATCAACCCAGTAACATTGCACACGACAACCCGCGCCACGCCTCCACTAGCCTCCACCACCGCCGCCGCCAACGCATCATCCTTGCGCGGAGCATTCACCACGACATCCATCCCCATAGCCTTCAGTTCGACAGCGAGCGCCCCATAGTTTTTCACCGCCCAGCACTTGGCCGGCCATCCTGCACTCGCAGCCAGTAAGCACGTCCGCCGATCATCCACCACCTCCGCGGCCCAATGATCCGCCCACTCCTCATGCGGCAATTCCACGCCACCCGGCTCCAGCGCCACCCCACAAGCCTCCCCCAGCAACGCCGCGCCTTGCTCAATCACATGCCTGCCCTTGCGTTCGAGTTTCGTCCGGTAAAACTTCGCAGCCATAGCCTCGCGCGGATCGCTATACCCTGCAAACTTTTCCGAGCCCGACATCCGCCCAATCACCGCAGACCGCAACGTCCCCTGCATATCGACCGCCAGATCATAGCTCTCGCCCCGCAACGCACGGCGCAACTCAAAAATCGAGCGTAACGTTGCAGGCGACGCCGGAGCCTTCGACCACTTCTTCGTCTCCGCCAAATGCACGCGGCCTACAATCGGACCTTCCCCCTCGCCATCGACCAACAGCGGCGCCCACCGCGGATCCACCACCCAATCGATCTTCCAATCCGGCCGCATTCTCCGCAATGCAGCGACTGCCGGCAACGCATGCAGCACGTCGCCCATCGCACCTACGCGGATGACAAGGATCTTCATCAGGCCTTTGCCCCCCGACGCAGCAGCTTCGCTTCTAGTGCGCGCAACACCGCTGCGGGATCCGCAAACTCTGCCGCCAGCGCGACCACCATTACCGGTCCATGCTCTTCCAGCCGCCGCCGCATCGCTTCTGTCAGCTTCACCGCATCCTTCTCCGTCGTAACGAATCCTGATCCATTCAGGCTCTTCGCCACCTCAATCACCCGCTTCATATCGGCCGCAGTATAACGATGATGATCCGGAAACGCGACCGTCTCCACCACTCCACATCCCGAGCTCTGCAACATGGTGGCAAAATCCTCCGGCCGCGCGATAGCGCAAAATGCCACCGGTCGAAGTCCAGCTCCAAACACCCGCAGCGGAGCAGGGAAGACCAGCTTCCTGCGCACGATCCACATCTGTCCACTCTCGCGAAGCATCTCCCACGCGCGCTTATTTACGGCCGTAACTCCCGCATCGATATCCGCATCCACTTCGTTCTGGCGAACCACCAGAACGTCTGCGCGCTGCAGCGCAGACAAACTCTCGCGTAGATTGCCCGCCGGCAACAACGTATCCTCAAGGTCCTCCGACGTCACCAGGACGATATCAACGCTTCGCCCAAGTTGCCGATGTTGAAATCCGTCATCCAGCAGATGCACGCCGCGCACTATGCATTCAGTCTGTTCCTCCGCACGCTTTCCCGCAACATATCGATCGGCGCCCACCCACACCGGCGCGCCCGTCTGCTCGGCAATCAAGACGGGTTCATCTCCAAATCGACGCGCCGCGTAATCCAACTCCGGCTCCACCTGCTCCATGCCCCACCCCTCGCGGCCGTACCCCCGCGAAAGAACATCGACTGTCCATCCCCCGTCGCGCAAAAGCTTCGCCAGCGCAATCACCACCGGAGTCTTGCCCGCGCCGCCCGCCGACAAACTGCCAACACTCACCACAGGCCACTTCAGCGTGCGCGTCCGTCCGAGCCCCGCACGACGCAACCCCTCCTTCAGCCGGATCGCAGCCGCATACAAAGGCACCAGCGGCTTCGCCCACGCCCGTCTCGCGCTCATGCCGCCTCCCCGGAAATCAAGCTCACAATCGCCTTCACCGATCGCGCCGTTGCCCCCTGCTGCTCTTCAAAAACCCGCCGTCCCGCCTCCCCAACCGCCTTCGCCTCTTCGCGATCCGCCAGCAAATCGGCGACCACGTTACCCAGCTCAATCTCATCGTGCACAATACGAATCCCGCCTACCTCCTTCAACTTCGTGACCACGTCACGGAAGTTTTCGTACGACGGACCCATCACCACCGGCACACCAAACTGCGCAGGCTCCAACGGATTATGGCCACCCTTCCGAACCAGGCTGCCGCCGAGGAACGCGACATCTGCAACCCCATACACAGCCGCAAGATCCCCAATCGTGTCGAGCAGCACAACCTCGATTCCCAGCGATGAAATCTCTGCTCCATCACCTGTCCCGAGAGGCTCACTAGCCTTCACATAGCGAATCGATCGCAGCAGAACCTCCACACCCGAAAACCTCTCCGGATGGCGCGGCGCTAATACCAACAGTGCATTCGTCTTTCCACGCAAAGATTCTTTCCATGCTGCTACCACCAGTTCCTCTTCCGCAGGCACCCCGTCCACCGTGCTTCCCGCGACGAAGATGGAGCGCCCTCCCGCCATGGATCGAATCCACTCCGGAACCCGGCTCTGCTTCGGTGCACGGATGTCATACTTCATATTCCCCGCAGCCTGCACCCGCTCCGCGCGAACCCCCGCGATCACCAGCCGCAATGCGTCTTGCTCACTCTGCGCCAGCCACAGCGCAGGCTTGCGCAGTATCCGCCCCCAGATCCATTGCATCCGCTGGGCTCGCGCAAACGACCGGTCGCTCATCCGCGCATTCGCAACCACAACCGGCACGCCTCGACGCCCGCACTCGTGCAGCATCCGCGGCCAAAGCTCGCTCTCCATCAGGACGACCGCAGTCGGCCGAACCGCGCGCAGATACGCCCGCACAGAGAAAGCAAAGTCCAGCGGCATATAGAACACGCGGTGCACACCAAACCGTTCGCGCGCCAGCGCTTGCCCGGTGCGCGTGGTCGTCGAAATTACCACCCGATATCCATCCCCCAACGCCGCCTCCAGCTCTCCCACCAACCGCGACGCCGCCAGCACCTCACCCACGCTCACAGCATGAACCCACACCGCTCGCTTGCTTTGAACGGACAGCACCAACTGCCAGGGAACTGCACCAAGACGCTGCCACAAACCCTCGCGATATCGCTCAGTCGTGGCCATGCGCAGCAGCCACCAGGGCGAACTCAGCGCGAGCGCCAGCGTCAGCAACGCGCTGTAAGCCAGCATCGTCACGCTTTACCCATCGCCGTATTTTGTTTTCGCAGCATCCTGAAGAGGATAATCGAAGGGAACGAAGATCACTCACCCATGAACGAATTCACCCTGAACATACGCCCTGCCACGCCCGACGACGTCCCCACCATCCTCACCTTCATTCGCGAGCTAGCCGAGTTCGAACGCGAACCCCACGCCGTTAAAGCAACCGAGGCCGACCTCCTCCGCGACGGTTGGGGAACCTCCGCACGCTTCACCGCCATCATCGCCGAATACAACGGGATCGCCGCCGGCTTCGCGCTCTACTTCACCACCTACTCCACCTGGCGCGGCCATCATGGCATTCGACTCGAGGATCTCTACGTCACCCCCTCCCTGCGCGGCCACGGCATCGGCAAGGCACTCCTCGCGCGGCTCGCCCGCATCGCCGTAGACCAGGGCTGTCCCCGCCTCGAGTGGGATGTCCTCGAGTGGAACGAGTCAGCTATCGCCGTCTACCGTCGTGTCGGCGCCCACGTGCTAACCGAGTGGCGCATCATGCGCATCGCCGACGAGCCACTCGCAGCCCTGGCCGCCACCGACAGCAGCTCTGACCCTTCCGAGCACGTATCCTAAGAGCAGATGAAAAAGATCCACGTAATCGGCGGCGGCCTCGCCGGCCCCGAAGCAGCATTACAGGCAGCGAGCCTCGGCTGCGACGTCATTCTCTCGGAGATGCGCCCCATCCGTTCCACCGAAGCTCACCAAACCTCCGACTTCGCCGAACTCGTATGCTCAAACTCCCTCAAGAGCGAAAGCGAAAACACCGCACCCTGGCTGCTCAAACAGGAGATGCGCCGCGCCAACTCCTTCCTCCTGCAAGCCGCCGACGCCAGCGCCGTCCCCGCCGGACACGCCCTCGCTGTCGACCGTATCGAATTCTCTCGCCGCGTCGCCGACCTCATCGCAGCGAACCCAAAGATCGAAGTCCGCCGCGAAGAAGTCACAGCCCTCGACGAAACCGATCCCGACACAATCACCATCCTCGCCAGCGGCCCGTTGACCAGCTCTCCGCTCGCAGCAGAGCTCCAACGCCTCACCGGCGCCGAGCAGCTAGCCTTCTACGACAGCATCTCCCCCATCGTCGACGCCAGCACGATCGACATGGACAAGGTTTACTTTGCCGCCCGCTGGGACAAAGGCACCGCCGACTACATCAACTGCCCCTTCACGAAAGAAGAGTACGAAGCCTTCCTCGACGCGCTCACCACCGCCGAGATCGTGGAAGCAAAAAGTTGGGAAGCGTTACCCACTAACGGCGTCGCTACGCCGGCGCCTCAAACCATGAACTACTTCGAAGGGTGCCTGCCCATTGAAGAGACCGCCCGCCGAGGCCGCGATACCCTCCGCTTCGGCCCCATGAAGCCCGCCGGCCTCACCAACCCCAAGACCGGCCGCTGGCCCTACGCCGCCGTTCAACTCCGCCAGGAAAATCTCCGTGCCGACAGCTACAACCTCGTCGGCTTCCAGAATCACCTCAAGTTCGGCGAGCAAGCCCGCGTCCTCCGTCTGATTCCCGGGCTCGAGCACGCCACCTTCCTCCGTTACGGCCAAATCCACCGCAACACTTACATCCACGCACCCTCGCTCCTCACCGAAACCCTGCAACTGCGCGCCCACCCAAGCATCCTGATCGCCGGCCAACTTTCAGGAGTCGAAGGTTACACCGAGTCCATCGCCAGTGGCCTGCTCGCCGGACGCTACGCAGCCGCGTTAGCCAGTGGCCACCAACCAACCCCCGCCCCACGCATCACGGCCAACGGCTCGCTCACGCATTACATCACCCACGCCGACCAAAAGAAATTCCAGCCAGCCAACATCACCTTTGATCTTCTGCTCCCGCTAGAAGAAGACCTCCGCAAGAAAATCCGCGACAAGAAAGAATGCCACCGCATCCAGTGCGAACGCGCCCTCACCGCCTGGGATCAGTGGCTCGATAGCGGACCTAAGCTTCAATAGGAATTCGAAGGCTGAGTGAAACCGAATGGCAACGCAACCATCCGCCTATGCCAAGACATGGATCGAATTCAATGCGATACGCGTCACCGTCGGCCTCGATCCTCAAGCCGAAAAGAATGCATCCCGCTTCTAAATCCGATCCACCTAGCTCGAACGAACTCAAGCCGTAGATCGTGAACTCGACGATCCCGTGCTGCGCGGTACGAAAGTAGCCTTGCTGATCTGTTTCAGTCAAAGTATTCCAGGTTCGTACCTGCAAGACGGATTCACCTTTGAGCTCAAGCCGAAAGCTTTCCACAATCGCATCATGGAAGCTGGGCCAGTGGCCGAAGTGGGCAACAATTTGGTCGAACCCCGAGACTTTATCGATTGCAGCGACCATTTCCTCTAATCCTTGTCCTTCTTCTTATTCCGCGCCTTCACCTTGAACCAGATCGGGCTACCAATAAACTTGAACGTATCCCGAATCTCATTCGCCAAAAACCGCTCATAGCTGAAGTGCAGCTTCACATCGCGATCCGTGAAGAGCACAAACGTAGGCGGGGCAACCGCGGCCTGCGTCATGTAATAAATCTTCACTCGCCGATTCATGGGTACGCTCGCCCGCTGAAAATCAATCTTGTCCAGGAAGCGATTCATCGCGCCCGTCGACACACGCTTGCGCCGCTCCCGCGCAACCAACTCCACTTTCTTAAACACCTCATCGATACCTTTGGACTCTGAAGCGGATACAAACAACAACGGCGCATAATCCAAATATTTCAGCGAGTCCCGCACCTGCTGCTCATACAGCTTCTTGTCCGCCGGCGCGCTGCCGTCAAACAAGGTCTTTCCGTCCGGCCCAACCTTGGTCACCAAATCCCATTTGTTCACGACGATAATCACGCTGCGGCCACTCTCATGCGCATAGCCGCCAATGTTCGCGTCCGCCGCCGCCACACCTTCCGTCGCATCGATCACCAGCAGCGACACATCCGCCGCCTCCAAATGCTTGCGGCTCATGATCACCGAAAGCTTCTCCGCCATCAGCTTGGTCTTTCCCTTGCGCCGGATGCCCGCCGTATCGATGAACCGGAAGCTATGCCCGTCCCGCTCCACCACCTCGTCTACCGCATCGCGCGTCGTTCCCGCAATCGGCGAAACAATCGCGCGATCGCTGTTCGTCAGCGCATTCAACAGCGTGCTCTTCCCAACATTCGGTCGCCCAATAATCGCAATCTTGGTCTCCCGCGAAATGTGTTCGCCATGCGACCGCAACCGGCGCCCCGGCCCCGCAGGCACTTCCTCATCCGGCCCCGTCTGTGCCCCGGGCAGCGGATCGCCGCCCCCGTCCATGTCTTCTTCGAACTCCTCTTCCTCACCTTCAAACCGTTCTTCCGGCTCTTCCGCAACAAACTCCGGAGGCAACGCCGCCCAAACTTCATCCAGCAAATCGCCAATGCCCGCGCCATGTTCTGCCGATATCGGACAGACGTTCTTGAACCCCAAACGGCGAAAATTCTCCGCCGCAGCATACATATCCGGCGCATCCATCTTGTTCACCGCCAGAAAGATCGGCTTGCCGCCACGCAGCAGCAATCGAGCCAACTCGACATCCGGCGAAGCCAATTCCGTGCGTCCGTCGACCACCATGATGATCACGTCCGCCTCTTCCAGCCCAACCTTCGCCTGGCGAAAAATCTCCGACGGAATCAGCGCCTCATCATCCGGAACCACGCCGCCGGTATCGACCAGCCGCACATCGCGTCCCGCCCACTCGACCTCGCCATAGATGCGATCGCGCGTAATCCCCGGCTCATCGCCCACAATCGAGCGCCGCGTCTGCGTCAGCCGATTAAACAGCGTCGACTTCCCAACATTCGGCCGCCCGCAAATCGCCACCAGCGGCAACCGCGCCGCCTCACGATGCCCCACATCCGTCGCCAGCGTCAGCGCCGAAGCAATCTTCTCCGCTTCCTTCCAGTCGCGCTCCTCATGCCCACTCCCCGCCCCACCCGCAACCGAACTCTTGTTGCGCTTACCCAGCGTCCGCGTGTCACGCGCTGCCCGCTCTTCGCGCTCATCGTCGAAGTCCCCGCCATACCCGCGCGTCCCCGCCTCATCCCGATTGCGCAGCACCACCTTATGCTCCCGGTCCGGACTCTTCGTCGGCGTCTTTGCCAGCTTTGTCGCCGCAGCTTTCTTCGCCGCCAACTCGTGGCGCTTCTTCGGCGACACCGCTCCGGTAGTCGCCGTCCCACGCGGAGCCGTCCTGCCCAGCTTCGGCCGCGTACTCGCCTGCCGATGCTTCTTACCCAGCCGTTTCTTCTCAGTCCGCTTCGCCGCCATCGCTCTCAAACCTCTGTCTCCTTTATGGTCGCACGCATCCACCGGCGCACGGCGAACAAACGGCGGCTATCATCAACACAGAGCATGCCCGCCCTCACCCAGATCGACACCGACCAGAAGCTCCCCACCCTCCACGACTTCTTCCACCCCGGCGGCATCCTTGCGAACTCGTCCCTCGCTTTCGAGCACCGCGCCGGCCAGTACACCATGGCCAAGCAGATCGAGCAGTCTTTCGCGGACCACCGCCACCTCATCGTCGAAGCGGGCACCGGCACCGGCAAAACCCTCGCCTACCTACTTCCAGCTCTCCGCCGCGCCCGTGAGCACAAACAGCGCATCATCATCTCCACCGGCACCAAAAATCTCCAGGAGCAGCTCTTCTTCAAGGACATCCCCTTCCTCGAAACCCTCCTCGGCCCCCTCCGCGTCTGCTACATGAAGGGCCGCGCCAACTACATCTGCAAACAAAAGCTCTACGCCCTGCGCGACAACCCGCTACTCACCGGCCTCGAAGAAATCTCGCAGTTCCACTCCATCATCCAGTGGGAGCGTACCACCGAAACCGGTGACCGCGCCGAGGTCGAAGACCTCCCCGAGCACTCCTCGCTCTGGCACAAACTCGACGCCCGCAGCGAAGTCTGCCTCGGCCAGACCTGCCCCAACTGGGAGTCGTGCTTCATCACCTCGATGCGCCGCAAGGCCCTCGAATCCGACATCGTCATCGTCAACCACCACCTCTTCTTCGCCGACCTCTCCATCAAGCAGCAGGCCGCCGGCGCACCCGACGCCGGCATCCTCCCCGAAGCCGCCGCCGTCATCTTCGACGAAGCCCACGAGCTCGAAGACATCGCCAGCCAGTACTTCGGCATCGCTCTCTCCAACGCCCGCTTCGACGAACTAGCCCGCGACACCGAAACCATGCTCCGCGCCAAGGGCGTCACCACCTCTGCCATCGAGAGCGCCACGCAAACCATCCGTGAGCGCTCCAAGCTCTTCTTCGCCTCGCTCCCCGTCGGCTCCAGCGACCTCGGCCGTCTCGAATTCATCGACCGCGCCGACTTCCTTGAAGCCCGCGGCGACGCCTACCTCGGCGCCCTCAACTCCCTCCAACGCCTCGAAGGCGAGCTCGAGCGCCTCCGCGAAGTCGACGAAGCTGCTGGCCTCCGCAAGCGCGCCGCCGACATTCGCAATCACCTCAAATTCCTCCTCGAATCCACCGACCCCAACACCGTCTTCTGGATCGAACGCCGCGCCACCAGCGGCCTCCGCAACGCAGCAAGATCGGGCGCCGCAGCCTCAACTCCATTCGCCTTCAGCACCCATCTCCTCGCCACTCCCATCGATGTCTCCACCCTCCTCGCCGAGACCCTCTTCACCCACTACCCCAGCGTCATTCTCACCTCCGCCACGCTCGCCGTAGCCGCGCAGGACGGCACGCCCAGCTTCGAACACCTCAAGCGCCGCTTGGGCATCCCCTTCCCCAAAGAGCTCGTAGTCCCCAGCCACTTCGACTACGCCAAACAAGCGCTCCTCTACCTACCCCCCGGCATGCCGCCGCCCCGCGACCCCAACTTCCTCCCGCAGGCCGCAGAAAAAATCCGCCGCGTCCTCGAGATCACCCGCGGCCGCGCCTTCTGCCTCTTCACCAGCCATGCCCAAATGCGCGAGCTCCACGACCGCCTCCTCACCCAACTCCCCTACCCGCTGCTCATGCAAGGCTCCGCCCCCCGCCACATCCTCCTCCAACAATTCCGCGACACCCCGAACGCGGTCCTCTTCGGCACCAGCTCCTTCTGGCAGGGCATCGACGTCCAGGGCGAGCAACTCAGCTGCGTCATCATCGACAAGCTCCCCTTCGCCGTCCCCTCCGACCCCATCATGAAGGCCCGCACCGACGCAATCACCGCAGCCGGCGGCAACGCCTTCAACGACCTCCAGGTCCCGCAAGCCGTCATCGCCCTCAAGCAAGGCTTCGGCCGCCTCATCCGCTCGCTCTCCGACCGCGGCGTCCTCATGCTCCTCGACCCCCGCATCCGAACCACCCGCTACGGCGCCACCTTCCTCGACTCCCTCCCCCCCTACGCCCGCACCGACGACATCACCGAAGTAGAGCGCTTCTTCGAGCCCATCAAGACGCACGCACCGCGCCCCTAGTATCCTCAACTCAGCCGCATGGGACGCAATCTCTACATCCTCGCCGCCACACTAGGAGCCCTCTCGCTCCTATCCATCGCGCTGTCCTTCACCAACATCGCCCAGCAGCCCGGCTCCCCCGGCGACGCCTCTCTCTGGCGCATGACCAGCATCGCCCTCCTCTGCGTTGCCCTCGTCATTACCCTCCTCGGCGTACTCAGTTCGCTCTTCGAGCAGGCCGAGCGTCGCCACGACGTCGACCGTCAACACAAGCGCAGCAGCCGCCCCAAATAGCACTCTCCAATGCGAATCCCGGTAGAATGGGAAATGGCGCGAATTACCCGCCGATTGGAGCTTTCCCCACCATGTTCGAAGTCACGGTACAGGCCGGTTTCTCTTCAGGCCACTACCTCCGCAACTACCAAGGCAAGTGCGAAAACCCGCACGGCCATAACTACCGCGTGCTCGTCACGCTCATCGGCGAAACACTCGACGAAGCCGGCCTCCTCCTGGACTTCAAGCTTCTCAAGCAAGTCCTTCGCCCCACAGTCGAGTATCTGGACCACCAGATGATCAACGACCTCGAACCCTTTACCACCCTGAATCCATCGGCGGAAAACCTAGCGCGCTACTTCTTCCAGAAGACAGCAACACAGCTCCACGACATGACCAACGGCCGTGTCCGTGTCAAAGACTGCACCCTCTACGAAACCGACACCAGCTTCGCGCGCTACTACGAGCCAGAAGCAGGGAAGTAGCATGCACCTCATCGAGCTCTACAAATCAGTACAAGGCGAAAGCTCCTTCGCGGGCGTCCCCTGCATCTTCGTTCGCTTCGCCGGCTGCAACCTTCGCTGCGCCTGGTGCGACTCCGAGTACACCTTCACCGGCGGCCAACCCTTCACCGCCGACGAAATCATTGCGCAGATCGAAGCCCTCCAGCCCTGCCGCCTCATCGAATTCACCGGCGGCGAACCCATGCTCCAGGCCCGCGAACTTCTCCCCCTCATGGACCGCCTGCTAGCAAACAACTACACGCTCATGATCGAAACCAGCGGCGAACAGCCCCTCGCAGCCGTGCCCCGCGCCGTCCACAAAATCGTCGACGTAAAGTGTCCCGGCGCCGGAGCCGCCGCCAACACCTTCCGCCTCGAAAACCTCGACGCCCTCACCCCCAACGACGAAGTAAAATTCGTCCTCACCGACCGCGCCGACTACGAGTTCGCCCGCGACTTCATCCACACCCACAATCTAGCCGACCGCTGCGGCCAAATCCTCCTCTCTCCAGCCTTCCTCAAGAGCCCCACCGACCAGCGCTCCACCGATAACGCCGCCCTCGACCCTCGCCTCGTGGTCGAATGGATGCTGGCCGACGGCCTACCCGCCCGCCTCAGCCTCCAAATTCACAAGTACATCTGGGAACCCCGCAAAAAGGGCGTCTAGCGCAGCAACGGTCAGCCTTAAGATCGCAATCCTTTGACCATCTGCTTCAACGCCGCCCACCGCATTGCCAGACCCTTGCCGTGCATCGCCCGGATCATCCCGGCAAACTTCGGCGCGTCTTTATCGGTGGTCGCATCCAGATGAAGCATCACGCCTCCGCGCCGTATCAACACTGTCCTCACCGCTGTCATCTCCAGCAACCCCTCGACGCCCCGCGTTACTCCATAGCCGCTCGCACCGCGTCCGCCAAACGGCACGCGCGGATCAGCCGTCGGCGCGATGATGTCGTTAATCAACAGCGTCCCAGCATCCAGCATCTCTCCCAGCATGCGTGCCTTCTTCTCTTTGTCGCGCGCGCAAAAGATCGCCACCGTCAGCCCATACGAGCACTGCGCATACAGTGCAGGCACGTGCAGCATCGACTCTGCCTCAATCAACGAAAGCACCGGCGCGAAAATATCGCTGCGCGCAATCGCCATATCCGCCGTCGCGTGATCGACCAGCAAAGGCTTCTGCGCGTCCGGCGCGAACGTTCCCTGCACCTCTGCGCCTCCACCGGCAGCCTCATCCAGCATCGTCCGCAAACGCGTGGACGTGCCTGCATCCAGCGCAGCTCCTGGCACCTTTGCAAGCTCCGCATGCAGCAGCGGCCGCAATGCGGACATCGTCGTTGGCGTCGCAAACAACCTCCGCGGTGACATACACACCGAGCCGCCATTCAATCGCAGCCCGAACGCCACGGCTCTCGCAACCTGTTGAAGATCCGCTGTCGGTGTAACCACGATCGCGTCCGCGCCGGAAAGCTCGAGCACCGCTGGCGTTGTGGTCGCGGCCAGCTCCGCCAGCACGCCCTGACTCGTTTTCGTCGAACCGGTAAAGATAACTTTATCCGGCCTCGCTGCCAACGCCTCTCGCGCCGCTTCCACACTCTCATCCGTAACCGTGAGCGCGCTCGGAGGCAGGCCAGCCTCGATCAGCATCCGCGCCATCAGCTGCGCAACGGGGCCGCCGCCCAGGCCCGGCTTCCACGTCACTCGGTTTCCAGCAGCCAGCGCCTGCAACACCTGCGAACCCGGAATAAACAAAGGAAAATTTGACGGCCCAATCACCAGCACATGCCCCAACGCTACGCGATGAATCTCGGCGGCAACACCCGTCATCCACAACGGTCGTCCGCTCATACCGAGCCTTTGCGTCGCCAGGATTCTTCCAGCTTCGCGCTCCAGAAACTTGCATCCCGCCAACAGCGGCAACAACTCCGTTGCCAGCGTGTCCGCTTTTGTCCTCGCCAGCTGAGGAGAGATCGCTTCACTAAACTCTTCCGCGCGAGCTGCCATCAGGTGTCGTGCAGCACGCAATACCCGCAGCCGCGCCCTCAACGGCATGCTCGCCCACCGAGCCTGCTCAGCTGCCGGCGTTGCACCCGTCGTTATCCCGCAAACTCCCGACAGCAAAGGGCACGAGGCTCCCTCGACGCGTACGTTCTGTAGCTCTTCCGTCGCAGCCTTCACGACGCAACCTGCATCATGCCATCTTCCATCGCAAGCTCCAAAGACGTCGACCACCGCGGCCCGATA
Source organism: Granulicella sp. L46 (assembly GCF_009765785.1). Lineage (GTDB taxonomy): Bacteria > Acidobacteriota > Terriglobia > Terriglobales > Acidobacteriaceae > Granulicella. The sequence continues at coordinate 678,759 of NZ_LMUT01000012.1, read as the reverse complement.
TCCAGGTCTTCCAGCAGCAGTTCGGAGCTAATCCGCGCCGACTGAAAGATGACCGGCAAGTCCGAACCCGGGTGAGTTCCGCCGCTTGTCAAGTATATGCCGTCGACGTCCACGAACCGGTTTTGCGGCAATCCACCGCGCAAACTACGCTAAAGCATTCTTCGCACGATACTCCGCACCCGCTCAGCCACCAGGCCGTACACCAGGTGACTTGTGGCTTCGCTGCTCCGCTCCCGAAAGCTTTGCTCTTCCGCAGGCTCCGCCAACTCCATCGCCGGCAACGATGTCTCATGCGTGAGCGACATCAACGTCAACCCGAACGTTGCACCCTGCTTATCGGTCGCCGCGGGATAATACTCTGCCAGGGCGCCATACGCCGCTCCCACCGCCGCGCCAAATCCCCAATGGATGGCTGTGCCCGCGGCCGTCCTCGTCTTGCGGTCCAGATGATGTCCCGCAATCTTCTCCGCCAATGCCTCCGGCGGCTCCGGCTTTCCCTGCACACGCGGAGGAAACACAGCCTCAACGCACGACTTCGCCGCTGTGGCCACCAGCCCAGCTACCAATCCTGCTACCAGACCCTTTGCAAGGGAACGTCCTGCTTTCGTCTCGCTCACGCCGCTATCTCTCCTCAACGCAACCTACTCAAACCCGCAATGCCGCCCCTACAATCCCGCCGTGTCTTACCACCGCATCCATACGGAGTGCCTCATCAATGGCGCGATCGGCATGCCGTCTTTCCTCGCCCTCCTCCTCTTCCTCATCCTCGGGGGATTCAATCGCATCCTCCCCACTCTCCTCCTCCATCTCTTCCAGTTCCTCCTCTATTTCGATTCGCGAGTGCTTCCCGGGACCATGCACATCGACGGGCTCGGCTGTCCTGAGCACCTCAGCCTCGTCATCGTCCTCCTCATCGTCGAAGTCAACGTCGTCATCATCATCGTCGTCGTCTTCCTCCTCTTCCTCGTCCTCGCCGTCCTCCCCGTCGTCGTCTTCATCTTCTTCGCCTATGTCTTCCTCGTCCGCTTCCTCGTCTTCCTCTTCGCTGTCTTCCATATCGTCTGTGTCGCGCAGCTCAATATGGTCGCTGGAGGCATCAGCAGTCGGGTTCGATTCGACAAAGTTCGGATCGCTCTCAAACGTCGCAGTCGCATCATCGCCGATCAGCTCATGCAACTCAGCCTCGCTATCGGTTGCTATTGGAATCTTGTTCTCAGCCACGGGATATCTCCTTTGTCGATCCTGATCCGCCCGGATCGTTTCCTGCGCCGTTAGATGCTGGAAATGCAACCGCGCATACTCAAAACAAAGCGTCTTTGGCCGATTTCATTTTTTGCCCGGTGACCCACTCCAAGCGCGGCTCACCCTTCTTCAAAAGGCCGCAAGTGGCTCTCGCTAGGTGGTTCGGTAGCCAAACTCACAATGAACAGGCACAGCAGCGATCCAACCAGCGCCGGAAGAATCGCATCCCGAGCCGCCAGCACAGCCGGCAGGTGCGGCGTCAGCAAGTCCCAACCCACAGTGATCACGGTCCCGGCGGCGATACTCGCAACCGCCCCCTTCGCCGTCGCACGCCGCCAGAAAAATGCTGCCAGGATCACAGGCGTCAGCGCTGCCGAATAAATCGTATACGCATACAACGACTTCTTCAGCACCGACGTCGTCCCCAACGACTGGTACAGCGCCCAAGCCCCCAGCCCCACCACCGTCCCCCGGCTCACCAGCAGCACCACCCAATTCTTCGCGTCCGGTTTGATGTACCGCAGGAACACGTCGTTCACCAGGTTCGTCGCTGGCGAAAACAGATAATTATTCGCAGTGGACACCACCTTCGCAAAGATCGCCCCCACCAGCAGCGCGCCCAGCACGCTCAATGCCTTTGCGCCGATCCCCGCATTATCCATGTACTGGCCAAACGCATGCGTAGCCGTATACGCCAGGATCTCCCTCGGCCGCGCAGCCACCTCGCCCGTTCGATACAGTGCCGACCCCACCACCGCGATCGCCACAATAATTGTCTCCAAAATTACCGTGCCCACCAGCCATCCACTCACCGCGCGCGTCGCGTCCTTCTCCGACTTCGCCGAAAAAAACTTCTGATACATCGACTGGTTACCCAGCATCAGCAGGCAAGTCGGCAGAAACAACTCCATAGCCTGCACGCCCGATAGATCACCGAACCACTGAAAATGCGTAGCCGGCAATACCGCCCGCACGCCCGTCCAGCCGCCAGCCATATGCAGCAGCACCGGCAACGACGCAATCAGCGTACCCGTCGCCAGCAGCCCGATCACCACGTCCATATACGCGACCGAACCCATCCCCGCGATCATCGTGAACAGAATCACAAACCCAGCCAGGATCCACTGCCCATGCACCGCGGAAATCTGCGGGAAGATCAAATGCAGAATGTCGCCGCCGCCAATAAACTGATAGCTCGTAATCGCGGTATACGTAAACAGCACAGCGATCACACCCAGCACCCGCGCCGTCTGGTTATAGCGCGACTCCAGCAAATCCGGAATCGTGAACTGCGCAAACTTTCTCGCCCGCGGCGCAATAAAGTAAATCAGCAGCAACCCAGCCCATCCGCCGCCCGCCTGCCACAGTGCCGCGAACCCATGCTTATAAGCATTCTCCGCTCCCCCCAGCAGCGAACCCGATCCAATCCAGCTCGAAAGCAGCGTAAACACCAACACAAACGCCGGCAGCGAGCGCCCCGCAACCAGGTAGTCTGCCTTGGTCTTCACACTACCCAACCGGGCCAGCGACACACCAAGCAGCGTTACAACGATAAGGCCAAGAACAATTGCGTATAGGATCATGCGTGCCCAATTCTATCGGAGCCGGGGCCCCCGACGAGCGATCTTTGCTCGCTGGGGTGAAAGCCGGGGTCCCCGACGAGCGATCTTCGCTCGCTGGGGTGAAAGCCAAGGTCCCCGCACCCTTTTACCGTTCTCCCGCGTAAACTTATCCCACGAAGTACCTGCCTCAGGAGCTCACTACATGTCGTTGTTTCGCCTCATCCCCATGGCCGCCCTCTGCGCCGCCACCCTCTCTGCCAGCGCCCAATCCGCACCCATTACGCTCTCCGTCGACCTCACCGACGCTCCACGCAAGATCCTCCACGCCACCGAAATCATCCCCGTTCAGCCCGGCCCCCTCACCCTCGTCTATCCCGAGTGGATCCCCGGCGAGCACGGACCCACCGGCCCCATCATCAACCAGGCCGGCTTCATCATCTCTACTCCCACCGGCCAGCCGATCAAATGGGAGCGCGATCTCGTCGACATGTACAGCTACCACGTCAACGTCCCCGAGGGCGTCACGCAACTCAACATTAAGATGGACTTCCTCGCCACCGGCGGCGCCAACTTCACTGAAGGCGGCTCCACCAGCGCCAACCTCGCGCTCCTCAGCTGGAACACCCTCCTCGTCTACCCCCTCAACATCGACATCGAGCACACAAAAGCCTCGGACGTCATGATCACCCCCAGCATCACCATCCCTGATGGCTGGCACTTCGGCACCGCGCTCCAGCCCACAGACGGCGCCACCGAAGCCTCCGTTCACGCCTCCTTCCAGACCGTCTCCCTCGAGCAGCTCATCGACTCGCCAGTCCTCGCCGGCCGCTGGTTCCGCGAGATCGTTCTCGCCCCCGAAGTCTCTCCCAAGCACTACCTCGACCTCGCCGGCGACGGTCCTGAAGACCTCGCCCTCTCGCAGCAGCACATCGATCAGTTCTCCAAACTCGTTCGCGAAACCGGCGCGCTCTACCAGTCGCGCCACTACGGCTCCTACCACTTCCTCGTCACGCTCTCCGACCAGGTAGCCCACTTCGGCCTTGAACACCACCAGTCCTCCGACGACCGCGTTCCCGAAAAAACTTTCATCGACGAAGGCTCCTTCGCCGAAGAGGGCGACCTCCTCCCCCACGAGTTCACCCACTCCTGGAACGGAAAATATCGCCGCCCCGCAGGCCTCGCCACCCCCAACTACCAGGAGCCCATGAAGGGCAACCTCCTCTGGGTCTATGAAGGCCTCACCAACTATCTCGGCGACATCCTCGCCGCCCGCTCCGGCATCTGGAGCGCCGACACCTTCCGCGACCGCCTGGCCACCATCGTCGCCGACTTCAACGACGCGCGCCCCGGCCGCACCTGGCGCGATCTGCAGGACACCGCCACCGCCGCCCAGATCCTCTACAACGCCAGCGGCCCCTACGATAACTGGCGTCGCGACACCGACTACTACAGCGAAGGCGACCTCCTCTGGCTCGAGATCGACGAGACCATCCGCGAAAAGTCTCAGGGCAAGAAGAGCCTCAACAACTTCCTCGCCGCCTTCGAAGGCTTCGGCGGCAACACTCCACCTCGCGTCGCGCCCTACACCTTTGAGGACATCGTCTCCGGCCTCAACGCCGTCGTCCCCAACGACTGGGCCACCTTCCTCCGCACCCGCCTCGACTCCAACGAACTCCACGCCCCCGAGATCGCCGGCATCAACACCCTCTCCGGCTACCACCTCACCTACACCGACAAGCCCAACTACTGGTCCACGCTCAATGAAGGCGACGGTATCAGCGCAACCTACTCTCTCGGCCTCACCGCCGGCTCCACGGGCATGCTCGGCGACGTCATCATCAACAGTGTTGCCTACAAGGCGGGCCTGGCCCCCGGCTTCCAGATCATCGCCGTCAACGGCCGCGCCTACACCCCAGGCCTGCTCCGCGCAGCCATCGACGCAGCCAAGGGCAGTGGTCCCGCCATCAACCTCATCGTGGAGAACACCGGCTACTTCAAGACAATCTCCCTCGACTACCACGGCGGCGAACGCTATCCCCAGCTCGAACGCATAGAGAACACGCCCGACCGCCTCGACACCATCCTCGACCCTCTAACCAAATAACCAGCAAGTGATCCGGGTGCCCCAGGTCCGGATTCTCGGACCTGGGTTGCAGAACCGACTGCAAAGGCAGGGGTTCCCGAACCGCACAAACTCTGTCATCCTGAGCGTAGCCGAAGGACCCCGAAGGTTTCCGTTCACCACGATGGCTCGTCCCATTCCAACCGGGAAGCCCGTGCGACCATGAGACCCGACCGTTCACGCAAAGCCTTATCCCGTCGCAATCTTCGGCTCGGCATCCACGTCCTGCGGAATCGCGCCACTATCCTTCAATTTCTTCTCTGCCACCGCCGCCTGAATCTCACTGTTCACCTCCGCGCCCAGCAGCAGCATCAATCCCGTGATGTAAAACCACGTCAGCAGAATAATCACGCCGCCCAACGACCCGTACGTCAGCGAGAAATTGTCAAAGAAGTGCAGATAGACCCGCAGCCCCAGCGAACAAATCACCCATCCAACGAGACCAATCACCGCCCCCGGCGTCATCCAGTGCCAACGCTTCACCTTCAAATCCGGAGCGAAATAATAGATCATGCTGAACTGCAGCATCAGCAACGTACTCGCCACCGCCCACTGCAAAATGTGAATCACCATCGCCGTACTGAATGCCAGCCAGTGATGCCAGATCTTCACGTACATCAGCCGCGCAAACAGGTCTCCTCCGAGCAGCACCGCCAGGTTCGCCGTCACCATCACCGACAGCAACATCGTCACCAAAATCGCCTGCCCCCGCGCCTTCCAATACGGTCGAGACTCCCGGACCTTGTACACCGTGTTCATCCCGTCCTGGATCGCCGCAAACCCCACCGAAGCCGACCAGATCGCGGCCACCAGACCAATGGTGATCTTTCCCTTCGTCGCGTGTTCCGTCGTCTGATTGAATGTCTCGATCACCATCGTGTACGCCCCACCCGGCACTACCAGCGCAAGGTAGTGCAACAGCTTGTCAAAAATATGTTCCGCCTGCCGCGCCGCCAACCCCAGGATCGCGCTAGCGGAAACCAGCGTAGGAAACAGCGCGAACAGAAAGTAATACCCCATCTCCGCCGCCCGCGAAAGAAGGTCATCGCTCAGGATCGCCCGGAACGTCCGCTTCCACACCAACCCCGCGCTCGCCCCCTGAAAATCCCACATATCATGCAGCGGGGATCGCGCCACCAGGTCCCAGATCTGCTGAGCCAGCGGGTCAATCGCGGTTAGCCTGTGGTCAGTTGAACGCATGGAAGCATTTCCTTCGTCGCTCACTCAGATGCATCCAGTGCCTCCGGCGTTCAATGCGCCGGGTGCCCCATGTCCCTCGCACTTGGGGACATGGGATGCGGGTGCAAGTTGGAGTAGCTAAACCCTCCGCCCACCGCTCCGCATCTGGTACGCCATCGACTCCAACGCCCGCTCCGGATTGCCCTCCGGCACCTCCACGCCCATCTTCGCCGACATCTGCCTCACCATCTGGTATGCCACCGTCGCCCGCGTCTGCAGCGGCAAATCCAGCATTCTCGAGAAGAACGTCTCAATCACCATCAGGTCCTGCGCACTCAACCTCGCCACCGCGTCAGCAGGGAACATCGCGGTTACGGCCTGCCCCCACGGCAGCACCGTATCCTGTCCAAACGGCTGTTCACTAAACCCCACCGGGGCCACTAGCGTCGTGCTCGTCTGATAAAGCAGCGACGCCTCATCCAACCGCTCATGCACCACAATCGTTCCCGCCACCAAGTCACCCAGCCGCTGACTGCGCTTGTTGCAGAGCATCGTAATCAAGCCCACCAGGTAGAACCCCGGCAGATAATCCGCCACCCGCAGCAGGTTCCTCGCCAGCGCCTCAAACAACGTAATCTGCCGTCCCGAATCCTTGATCACCCGTATCTTCATCACCCGCTTGCCCGGCGTCTGTCCATGCCAGTAAGCCTCAAACAGCGCAAAATACCCCCACGCAACAGCGAAGTTGATAAAGACAATCAACGCGATAAACCATTTGACCGCGGCCCCCACCACGCCACCGTCACCCGACGATAGAGCGCTTGTTGCCCCCGCGAACGCTACCATCGACAGGATCTCAGCAAGGAAAAATGCACCGAGAATCAGCGAATCCAGCAGCACCGCAACAAACCGGCTGCCGATCCCCGCAACGCTGTACGCCAGCTCCACCTGCTCCGGCGTGTCGATATAATGCGTCTCAGCCCGCCCCGCAAACGTTTCATCCGTGAAGTTGCGTTGCTCGAAACTCGACATGATCGCGAACCTCTGAGTTTTCTCTCTACTCTCTACACTCTGCCCTTATGCTGACGAATCTCTGGATCGATACTCGCAAGAATAACTGGAACCGGCTCGACGCGCTCGTCCACCAGGTCGAATCCAACGGCGTCAAGTCGCTTCCCCCCGCCGACCTCCGCGATCTAGGCCTCCTCTACCGCCAGGCCGCCGCCGATCTCTCCGCCGTTCGCGCCGACCGTTCCTCGCAAGCCTTAGCCCAATACCTCAACCGCCTCGTCTCCCGAGCCCACAACTACGTCTACTCCGGCCGCCGCATCTCCTTCGCGAGCCTCTGGCAGTTCTTCGCCCACGGCTATCCACGCCTCTTGCGTCGCCTCTCCGGCTATCTTCTCGCCGCCATCTTAGTCAGCGTCGCCGCCGGCCTTCTCGGCGCCTTCATCGTCATGCTCCGTCCAGACTTCGGCGTCATGTTCCTCGGCGCCGACAAGGTAGCCAACCTCGACCATCAGAAGATGTGGACCGACAGCGTCCTCAGCGTCAAACCACAGGCCGCCTCCGGCATCATGACCAACAACATCACCGTCTGCTTCCTAACCTTCGCCGGCGGAATCACTGCAGGCCTCTTCACCCTCTACTCCCTCTTCAACAACGGCCTAATGCTAGGCGCCATCGCAGTAGTCTGCCGCCAGCACCACATGGCCCTCAGTCTCTGGAGCTTTGTAGCGGCCCACGGCGCCCTCGAGATCCCCAGCATCATGATCTCCGGAGCCGCCGGCCTCCGCCTCGCCGCCGGCATCCTCTTCCCCGGAATGCTCAACCGCCGCGCCGCCCTGGCCCGAGCCGGCCTAGAAGCCGTCCAGCTAGTCTCCGCCACCATCCCCCTGCTCATCGTCGCCGGAACACTAGAAGCCTTCCTCTCCCCAACCCACGCCCCCATAGCCCTGAAGTTCGCAGTAGGCGCCGCCCTCCTAACCGCCCTAACCCTCTGGCTAACCGAAGGCGGCCGCAAGTCAATCGCAACTAAGAACTAAGAACTAAGAACTAAGAACTAAGAACTAAGAACTAAGAACTAAGAACTAAGAACTAAGAACTAAGAACTAAGAACTAAGAACTAAGAACTAAGAACCTCTCTACAGCAGCCCCTCAGCCTTCACCTCAAGATACTTACTCACCGCCCGCATCCCCACCTCCGCTGCAGTTGTCTCCACAATCAAGACCCCCTGCCTCTCCAGCTGCGCCACCGTCTCGCGCCGCCGCTCCAGCATCTCCTGCGCCGCTGCCGTCTGAAACATCTCATCCTTAGTCTTAGGCTCCCGCGCCGCCAACTCCTCCAGCTCCGGATGCTTCAACAGCACCAGCACCACCAGATGCCTCCGCACGAGCTCACTAGCCGCAACTACCAACTCCGGCTTCCCCACACTATCCATCAACTCCGTAATCCAGACAATCAACCCGCGTCGCCGCTGCGCCGTCTTCAGCCGAGCCACCGCATTCAGATGATCCGCCTCCGCAGCCTCTGACCGCGTCTGACTCAACAAATCAATCAGCAGCCGCACATGCGCCGCGCCGTTACCAGGAGGTAGCAACTGCTGCACCTCCCGCCCATACGTCAGCATCGCAAACTTATCGCCCGACCCCTGGATCACCTGCGCCAACATCGTCGCCGCGGTCGCCGCCTGGTCCAACTGCGTCACCGTCAGCACATGCGCGGCCTCACGCTCAGCGCTGGTCTCGGCAAAACTTTCTACCCCACCCCGCCGCAATTCAAACGCCGTTCGCGACAGCCGACCCGCATCCAGCATCATCCAAACCTGCTGCGACCGCTCCACCGTAAACTGCCGCGTCACCAACCTCCCGCGCCGTGCCGTAGCCGTCCACGAAATCTTCCGCAGCTCATCCCCCGGCTGATAATCCCGCAGACTCTCAAACTCCCGACCTACCCCGCGCAAACGCAATTTGCGTTTCTCCAACTCGATCTGCCGCGCCCGCAGCAAATAAAACTGCGTCTTCTCCCGACTATCCTCATGAGCCGGAAACACCCGCACCCGCTGCCGCCGCGCCGCATCTTCGGAATTCGTCGCCGCAACCACCGGCTCCGCAGCAGCCCACCGATCCACTAATCTGAACGCGCCGCGATACCGCAAATACACCCGCCCCAACCCAAAGTCCCCACGCTCCCGCGGATAAATCGTCGACAAACTCACCGCATCCTCACGAGGAAACGCCTCAACCCGCTGCACCCCCGGCATCGCCACCAGCGCCGAATGCAGATCATCCACCATCCGCACATCCAGCACCGCATCCGCATCAACCCGCACCGCCAGCTCGACCCGAGTAGCCAACCCCAACTGCGGCGAATCCAAAAAAGCCCGCGTCACCAAAAACTGTTCAGGGCGGGGAAGCAGCACCGCATCCACCACCACCAGCAGCGCTACCAACCCATCCCACCCCAGCATGAAATAAATCTGTCGCGCATGAAAGAACGCCGGCACCGCCATCATCAATCCCGCAGCAAACAGCCCCAGCGCCAGCGGCGTAAGCCCAAACCCCACCACCCGCCCAGCCCTTCCCACCGGCTTAGCCCTCGCACTAGCGGATTGTGGAATCAATGTCTGCATAGATCGAACATTTCGTGCCTGGAGTAAGAGCTATCAGCACGTTTCTCTACGCTCTATCCTCTATCCCCTATCCCCTGCTTTACTTCGGCACCTGCGTAGCCGCCAGCACATCCCGCACCACGCGATCCGTATCCAGCCCTTCCAACTCCGCCTCCGGCCGCAACACCAACCGATGCCGCAGCACCGGCAGCGCCGCCTCCTTCACATCATCAGGAATCACAAAGTCCCGCTGCTCGCGCGCTGCAAATGCCTTCGCCACCAACAACAACCCAGTACTCGCTCGAGGACTAGCCCCCAGCGCAATCGTCGGCCAAGCCCGCGTCCTCCGAACCACCGCCAACAAATAATCAAAAATCGCCGGCTCAACGCGAACAGCGCGCACCTCTCTCCGCGCGGCCGCCAGCAACTCAAACGGAACCGCCTCAATCGCCGTCTCCGCCAACCCCGCACCAGACCCGTTACCGAGCCCAACCGCATGATGCCGCTCCAGCACCAGCCGCTCCTCCGCCACATCCGGATACTCCATCTTGATCTTCAACAGAAACCGATCCAGCTGCGCCTCCGGCAGCGGATACGTCCCCTCAAACTCCACCGGATTCTGCGTAGCGAACACCGTAAAGAAATCATCCAACACATGCCGCTCGCCATCCGCCGTCACCTGCCGCTCTTCCATCGACTCCAGCAGCGCAGCCTGCGTCCTTGGCGGCATCCGATTAATCTCATCCGTCAGCAGAAACTGCGTGAACACCGGTCCCTTGTGAAAGCTGAACTCGCCCGTCTTCGGCGAGAACACGCTCGTCCCCAAAATATCCGCCGGCATCATGTCCGGAGTCCCCGACACGCGCCGAAACTCCAGCCCCAGAAACCTCGCCAGCGTCTTCACCGCGAGCGTCTTCGCCACGCCCGGCACGCCCTCAATCAGCGCATGTCCGCCACAAAGCATCGTCAGCAGCGCCTGCGCAATCACCTCCTTCTGCCCGGCAATCACGCGCCCAATCTGCTCCTGCCCTTGCGCAAACAACTCGTTCGCCGCCGCCACACCCAAACTCTCTTCGCTCACACACTCTCCTCGCTTAACGCTCTCTCTACTCTCTACGCTCTACTCTCTACTGTCTGACGCGCCGCCAGGCGCGTCCGCACCCTCTTCGCATCCTCGCTCAACGCGCGCACCAGCGCCAGCGCACTCCGCATCGCGATCACCTCATGCTCCGCTCGCTTCGCCTCCTGCAGATGCTCACTCACCAGCGACCAATCCCCACCCAGTCGAACTCGCAGCGCCTCAGCGATCGCGTCAGGCCCTTCCTCAATCGTCCCCTGCGCGACGCCAGCCTCACGCGTCAACACGCGCAGCAGCCTGCGCCTCGCCGCTTCCGTCGCCGCACTACTAGCCGCCGCCTTCTCGTACAAATCCCCCATCGACGTAGCAAACTCCACTGGCGAACTCCGCGGCAACCGCAACGGCGACCGCAACGGCCCGCGCCTCCTACTGAAGCTCACCACTAGCAGCACAAACAGCAGCGCAGCCTGCAGCATCAGCCACTTCAGCGGCAGCCCCTTCGCCGCATCCCAAATCGTCTTCACCGCCCCATGCAGCGACTCGTCGAACACCACGTCCTTCCCCTCACCAACCGTCGCCAGCAACAGTCGCAGATCCGCATCGTTCTTCAACTCGTCATTCTCCAGCGGCCCCGCCGACGCCCACCAGATCGCCTCTCCCTTACCCACCGCATACCGCACCACCGCAGCCTCATCCCCGCATCGCTGCTCCACCTCAAACTTAGCGGCGTCGTCAGACCACTGCGCCCTTTCCGCCATCTCCACGCTCCCCACCCGCGCCATCTCACCAGCTCCCTCCGGCGTCGTGTGGCATAGCGGAGGCTGCACCATTCCCGGCGCCTTGCTCTCGCCACCCGGCAACAACGCTGCCCCACTCGGCCCAGTCGTCAGCACACGTCCACCGCGGTTCAGAAACCGCTCCAACTCCTTCCGAAGCCGCGGCAGCTCCGTCTGGTCGTACTCCGGCGCCGCCAGCACCAGCGTGGTGCGCGCCGCTTGTGCATCGTCCATCCCGTCGTTGAACTCCGCCAGCGGTTGGTTACCCTGCGACGTCGTCCGCCCCAGCCGCTGCAGCACCACGAACGCCGCCTTCGCTCCCTGGGGTCCAGTGTTCGTAGTTGTTGGTCGAGGATCCTCCGGGCTCTGCGCCGGCCGCACCACCGCCATCACCACAATCAACGCCAACATCACGCCGCACACGCCCCATAGCAATTTCCGGTCGCTCACCCCCGAGCGCTTGCCAGCGACAATGCTCAAGCCACACCGCCTTCCCCAACCGCCGCGCCTGAACGCCCCTCATCCATACCACCCGCTCGCTCGATCGTCCCGGAAGCCAGCGCCTCATACATCCCCCGCGCCTCGGCATACTCCTCCGCGCGTCCTTCGCGCAGCCCGTACCACACGCGCTCAAACATCCGAGTCAGCTCGCGCAGACTCCGTTGCTGTGCCGACCCCGGCTTCAGCAGCCGCACATACTCCCTCGGCGTCCGCGTCGGATTATGCCGCCACGCCCGCCGCGATTCCAGCGAAACAATCGCTGCCCAATACAAGCAATGCACCGCCTCGCGCCACTCGCCGCCGCTGGCGAACTCCTCCGCCTGCTTCGCCCAGTCAGTAGCCTCGCGATCCCAAGCTGTCTTCGCCATCGCTGCTCCGGCCAGCGAAATCCGCAGCCGTTGCCGCTGCAAGTTACGCAGCACCAGGAACACCAATCCCGCCGCCGCGGAAAGACACAGCGTCCAGATCACCACCGGCCCCAGCCACGGAGCCGCCGCCCCCGCCCGCGCAATCCCACTCAGCATCCGCGCCAGCCACGCATAGAAGAATCCCATCACGCGGTCCCACCACGTCACAGTGGTCTTCCGCTGAAACTCCGGCTGCGCCAACACCGCATCCGCCGCCGCCCGCGCCCGCCCAAACTCCTTCTGGCCCATTGGCCCGCCGACCGGCGCGTCCTCCGCAGACCCCAACTCACCTTCCATCCGCGTCAACCGTGCAGCCGAATCCCGCAGCAACTCCCCACGCTTGCCCGCCTCCACATCCTTGCTTTTATCGAGCGCATCCCGCAGCCAGTCCCAATGCACCTCATAGCCGCCCTGCTTAGGATCGCCAACCCGCAGATCATCCCCCACTGCCGTCGACGCGCAAGCCGACCCACCCTTCGCCGCGCATCCCGCAACCACCCCCTGCAGTCGCACAACCACCCCGCGCACCTCCGCTGGCGACGCGCTCTTCAGCGCCCCCCACGCCGGCAGCGCCGCAGCGACCAGCATCACCGCACTGATCGTCGTTAGCAGACTAGGGCAGCGTCTCATCACCCGTCCGCGGACTTGACGTCTCATCCATCGGTGCACCCGAGATCGGTCCCGCAGCGATAGCCTCAATCGAAGCAGGCGGCATGGACATCGGCATCGTCTGCGCCGGCGCCCACATCCCCGCAGCCGCCACCGGCGAACTCTCCGGCCCGAGCAGCATCACAAGGTCGAACGCCTCCTTGCGCACCCTCTGATCGAAGTACAACAGCGACAGGCCAATCATCAGCACCGGCTGTACCAACGCATGGCCGACAAATCCCACCAGCAGCATCACAATCTCCGTCGCAACCGCCTTCCCACCGCGCGCAATCGTGAACATCACAAATAACATCAGCGGCATCTGCAGCAGGCTCGCCGCATAATTCAACGCGCCAGCCAGCAACAGCAGCACGAACACCCTCCCCTTCGCTCCAGCCGTCAGCACCTTGCTGCGCGCCATGGATGCCCGCACCGTCAGCCCTTCAATCACGGTCGCCTGGACCCCCAGCGAATTCCTCAGCCACAGAATTACGCCCACCGGAACCCCGCCCGCAATCCCCAGAAAAATCAGCACCCCTCCCAGTATCTTCAGCCCAGGAATCTTCGTTGCCAACAAAATCGCGCCCGCGATTAACGCAATCCCCGGTATCCACATCATGCTGCCTGCCTGCCATATCCCAATCCCGAGATACCGGTACCACCGCCCAATCGTCGCCCGCAAGGACTCCCCGATCGTCGTCGCCTTTCCCAGGTACACCTCACTCAGCGCAAACACCGTCGCCGCCTGCGTCACCACGAATACCAGCAGGTACAGCAGGCTTACTCCGAGGATCGCCAATGCCATGCCCATCCCGATCCCCGTCAGGTAATTCGGCGGGAAAGGAGTCGCAGGAATTGCCGTCCGCGTTCTCGCGCCATCGAACGCCCCCGCCATCTTCGCCAGGTGCATAGGCGCAAGCTGCGCCGCGCTGATCACCGTCTGCAGCAGCGCCGAAATCGCCCCGATCCCCGCAAACAACCAGAACCGCGACCGGTACACCGAAAACGTCCGATCCAGCAGCTCGCCCAGCGAGAGCGGTCGAAGCGCATAGGCAGCTGCCTGCGCCGAACCCCCATACACCGCCGCGCCCCCCGGCGCATGAAATGTCTCTGGCGACTCCCAACTCTGTGGCGTCATCTTCCCATTCTCCTCTGCACCCGCAGGCCATCCTCCGCCCACGCCGCCAGACTTCTCTCTGCACCGATTTGGGGAAGAATAGCACTAACCGCAAGCCGCCCATGCGCCAGCCGCTGATGCGCTTCACACGATCGTTAATATTGCGCAGCTATAATCCGGCTCAAGAACGAAACGCTCCACAACTCTCTTTCTCCGAGAAGCTAGACAACCTTCGCCTCGAGCAATTCATCGAGCCGCCTGTTTTCCACTGCGCGTCATCATTCAACACGCGCTCCACTTGAGACGTATCCACTATGGTTCTTTCCCGCAGACCACTTCCTCATGCATGGTGGAAACACCCGTTTCTGCTCGGGACTGTTTACCTTCCACGCTCAATGGGCTGTAACCTCCCGAGTTATTTATGGATTGCAGGTTTTGAGATGGTATTCTTGGCGCGTTACCTCAATTTTTACCCGACTGTTTCGTCTGCGGAAATTGTGCGGAGTTGTTGAATCTATTATGGGTAGCAGATTGGCCATCGTCCGGTTTGGGGAGCACGCGCCCACTCCCCCCGACCCCAACCTTCTACTGATCCGGGGAACCCGCTTGTTCTGTGCTCTGTCGGCCCTTGTTGGAGGAATGATGACTGTCTCGCTGCGCGAAGCTCACTCGAGCAAGCACCGATTCTCGCTCGCGGCAGTACGCTCCACTCTTCTGCTGATGCTGTTCGCCCTCTTCGGCGCTTCGTCCGCATTCGCCCAGGGCCTCTCGCCGAACAACGCCATCCAGTTCGGCAATGTCAATGTCGGTAGCACCGGCGACTTTACCCAGCAGTTCATCGGCCCCCCAGGGGGCGTCTCCGTTCAGGGCGTCGCGGCGGTCACCTACGGCGCTTCCGGCGAGGACTTCAGTGTCATCTCTTCCACCTGCACCGGAACCATCACCTACCCCAACACCTGCACCGTCAACCTCGCCTTCAAACCTAAGCAGATTGGCCTTCGCTTAGGCGCCCTCGTGATTACCAATACCTCGAACGTCGTCATCAACACGATCTATCTCTCGGGCGTCGGAATTGGCCCGCAGTTTACTTTCTCGCCCGCTACGGCGGTCCCCGTTAACAGCGCCACCACGCTCACCCCAGCCTCCTTTACCGCAGGCGCTGTCACCCAGGACGGCCTCGGCAATGTCTTCTTCACCGACGTACTGCATGGCCGCATCCTGGAACGCTCCGCTACAGGCGTCTATTCTGACTTGTTCTCCCTGCCCGTCTCCAATACCTCGGGGATTGCCATTGACGGCGACGGAAACCTCTTTGTTTCCTCCGGTAATTCTGTCTATACCGTCGCGCTTAGCTCCACCCCTCCCTACACCCCCACGGCTCTCGTTATTTCCAACGTCACGCTGTCGACGCCCACCGGCCTCGCCGTCGATCTCATCGGTGATCTCTACATCGCCGACTCAACCAACAACAAAATCTACCAGCTACCTCCGAGTGCCACCACGGCCACTACCTTGACCTTTACCGGACCGGGCGCATCGCTCTTGGGCCCCACCGGTCTCGCCGTCGCCTCCATTAGCACGATTTATCCGAGTACCAATCTCTACATCGCCGACTCCGGCAATAAGCGCATCCTCGCGAACTCGCTCGGCTCCACAGCTACCACCGACGTCAGCCCCACCAGCATCACCTTAAGCAACCCTACCGGCGTCGGCGTCGATGCTGCAGGCACCCTCTACATTGCGAACACCGGCGACCACCAGATCGTCGAGGCCACTGCCTCAGGCGACCAGTTTGTTCTCACGACCAACAACGTCCCGCCGTTCAACCTCGATACCCCCGCCGGCATCCTCGTCGAAGGCGACGGCGACCTGCTCGTCAGCGACACCACCCTCGGCCTGGTCACCTTCGTCCGTACCACCGCCAACGTCAACTGGCCAACCCCGACCCTGGTCGGCAGCCTCGATACCACCGACGATCCCGAGACCCTCACCGTGCAGGGAACCGGCAACATCGCCAGCTCCCTGAACGCCAACGACCCGAGCTTCACCGGCACCAACCCCACCGCCTTCCTTCTCGCTCCGACGGGCAGCACCTGCCCCACACTTACCGGCGGCACCTTCAGCATCGGTGAGGTCTGCACCTACGACCTCAACTTCCAGCCCACAGTCGTAGGCCCCAATCTCGCCAACCTCGTGTTGACCACCACCGCGGCCGGCGGCCTGACCTCCAGCAACACCGCCTCGCTCAAGGGCATCGGCGTCACCACCCTCACCCACTTCTCCCTCGTTGCCATCAGCGTCCCGCCCACCACGCCGACCACGGTCAACCTCGGTGGCTCCGTCGAACTCGTCCTCACCGCCCTCAACTCCGACAACACCGTCGCCAAGGACTACAGCGGCGCCATCACCTTCACCACCACCGACGCCAACGGCATCTACCAGGGCGGCACCGGTGCCGGCACCAACACCAGCGTCTACACCATGACCCTGGCCGACAATGGCGTGCTCACCATCCCCGTCGCCTCTGGTCTGCAACTCAATCAGTACGGTATCTGGACAGCCACCGCAGTAGCCGATCCCGCCACCGTCCCCGCAGGCGCCAATGGCACCGCCATCAGCAATCAGATCTTTGTCATCGAGCCCGCGACCTTCAAGCTCACCAGTTCGGTCAACCCCTCGCTCGTCAACCAGACCACCGTCTTTACCCTTACCATCACCACCACGGGCACCATCACTCCCGGCGGCACAGTCGACTTCTTCAACGGCACCACCCTCATCGGCACCGCGACCGTAACCGGCACAGGCAAAATCGGCACTGCCAGCATCAACGACAGCTTCCCAACCCCCGATTCCTATCCCATCAAGGCCGTCTACACCCCCAGCACCTTGACGCAGCCTGGCACCGCCACCCTCACCCAGGTTGTCGGCAACGCCACCTCTATCGCGCTGACCAGTTCCATCAACCCGTCGCTGGTCGGCCAGTCCACCAACCTCACCGCGACCATCATGTCGAATCCCGTATTCGGGGCGGTCACCGGCAGTGTCCAGTTCTTTGACGGCGCCACCTCCCTCGGCACGGTCGTCGTCAGCGGCTCGTCCGCCACGCTGCCCGTCAGCTTCTCCACCGCCGGCAACCACACGCTCACGGCGGTCTTCACCAGCACCAACCCCGACCTCACCAACGCCACCTCCGGCCCCTACATCCAGCACGTACTCAACATCGCGACCCTCCTCCTCACCAGCTCCGTCAATCCCTCGACGCCCGGCCAGTCCACCACGCTCACCGCCACGCTCTCCACCCTCACCACCAACCCCGGCGGCACCATCAAGTTCTACGACGGCACCACCCTCATCGGCACCGTAACCCTTCCCGCCAACTCCATCTCCGTCTCATTCACGACGCCGGGCAACCACATCCTCACCGCCGTCTACTCCGGCGACTCGAACACCGAGACCATCACGTCCCCACCCCTGACCCAGGTCGTTCTCTACGCCACCACCGCCACGCTCACCAGCTCGGTCAACCCCGTGGACGTCAACGCCAACACCACGCTCACCGCGACCGTGAAGTCCAGTAGCGGCACCCCCACTGGCACCGTCACCTTCAAGAGCAACGGCGTCGCCATCGGCACAGGAACCCTCAGCGGCGGCGTCGCCACCCTGGTCACCAGCTTCAAGCTCCCCGGGACCTACACCCTCGTCGCTGTCTATGGCGGCGACCCCAACAATCAGGGCGCGACCACCAACACTGTCCTCGAGACCGTGATCAACGTCGTCAACATCGCGCTCACCAGTTCGGTCAACCCAGTCTTCCTCGACAATCCCACCGTCCTCACTGCGACCCTCACCACCGCTTCCGCCGGCCCCGCTCCCACCGGCACCGTCAACTTCTTTGACGGCGCCACACCCATCGGCTCTGGCACCATCGTCAACGGCATGGTCAGCATCACCGCCAGCTTCGTGTACGCCGGACCTCACTCCATCACCGCAGTCTTCGCCGGCGACGCGCAAAACGCCCCCGCGACCTCGCCTGCCTTCACCCAAACCGTCGCTGACTTCTCGCTCACCGTCGCCACCGGAGGCTCCAGCTCTGCCTCCACCATAGCCGGCGGCACCGCGAACTATGCTCTCGTCGTCACGCCGCTAATCACCAGCACCTTCCCCGGCCCCATCACCCTCACCTTCTCCGGCCTTCCCGCGACGGTTGCCGGAACCATCACCCCCACAACCATTTCCGCCGGCTCCGGCACCACGCCAGTAGCCTTCGCGGCCACCGCGGCGAACCTCCTCGCTACCCAGGCGCAACTACACCGCCCGCCCGTCCATCGCTCGCCCATGCGTTACGCGCCGATCACCTTCGCACTCCTGGCGCTTCCACTCGCATGGTTCCGTCGCCGCAAGCGCTTCGCCTCACTCCTCGCCTCGGTCCTTCTTCTTTTCGCGATCACGGCAGGTGTCTCCGGCTGCGCTGGCCCCGCCAACACCGGGTACTACGGCGAAACTCCGAATACGTATAACCTGACAGTAACCGCTACGTCCGGCAATCTCTCTCGGTCCGTCTACCTCACGCTCACCGTCCAGTAACCAGGAGCAACTTTCGGCATGCGTCAGACAGCTTCAGCAATCCGGACCGCAACCCACCGCCCAGCAACGCACGCGGTCCACGCGTCAGCGCCTTTCCTGGCCAACGCTCTCCGCCGGATTGCGACTACACTTCTTCTCCTCCTGTCCTTCGCTGCCTTCCTTCCCGCAGCCCATGCCCAGGCCCCCATCGATCTCGGCCTTACCTACACCCAGATGCGCACCAAGTTCGTCGGCGCCGCCTCCACCGACAACTTCTATATGCGCGGCGCCACGGTCGACGTCGCGTACTCGCCCTTCCACGGCATCGGGCCCGTCGTCTCCCTCAACGGCATGGCCGTCACCAACCTTCGCACCGAAATCGACATCCACCAGGCCAGCTTCCTCTTCGGCGGCCGCTACACCTACAGCTTTGGCCACGTCTCCCCCACCGTCTGGAGCCGCAGGGCAAGCATCTTCGGCGAAGGCCTCGTCGGCATCACCCACGCCAGCGACGGCCTTTATCCCACCGGACCCCTCGGCCCCAAGACCAACACCCTCACCAGCACCGCAACCGGCTTCACTTACGCCTTCGGCGGCGGCGTCAACTACAACCTCTATCACCGCTTCGAGCTCCGCGTCATGGCCCACTACTTCGTTACCGAGCTCCCCAACGGCGGCACTAATCAGCAGAAAGATACCCAGGTCAGCGCCGGCGTCAACTGGCACTTCGGCAACTAGCTCCGACCGCCCTGGCGTTTCCCCAATAAGCAGCCAAATTCGGCCTATTCGACCGACTCAAAGCGCGCTGCTGTCGCCATCGGCCATCTAAGCCCCAGGCGTACGATTAGTAGCAGACATACGGCTGAACTTCTCCACGTTGCATCCAAACAGATCGATGGGATCCGACTCCACAAAGGCTTTTTCGCCCGACGGTTCGCAGAACGAACAGCGCCTCCGTCTCCTTGTCGAGACAGGCATTCTGCTCGCCTCGGAGCGCTCTCTCGACGTGATCGTCCAGGCCGCTCTTGACGCCGGGCTGCATCTTTGCAGCGCCCGCTACGGCGCCTTCTTTTACAACAACATCGGCGACAACGATAAGTCCTACAGCCTCTATAAAGAAGCCGGCCCCGACCTCAACATCTTCGCCACCGTTCCCGAGCCTCACTGCACCGAAATCCCCAAGGACAGCTTCCTCAATCAGCTAATCGTCCGCTCGCCCGACATCACCCGCGACCCCCGCTTTACCGAAAATCTTCCCTTCGCTGCTCTCTCCCCGAATCACCCTCCCGTTCGCAGCTATCTCTCCGTCCCCGTCCGCAGCCGCGCCGGCGAGAGCCTCGGCTGCCTCATCTACGGCCATCCTGACGTCGACAGCTTTACCCCCGCCAGCGAAGACCTCGTCGCCACCATCGCCTCCCAGGCCGCCGTCGCCATCGACAACCTTCGCCTCTCCGAAAACCTCACCTACGAGATCTCCCAGGTCGACGCCGCCCGCGCCCTCCAGCGCGAGACCTCCGAACGCCTCCGCCAGGCCCTCGACGCCGCCCAGCTCGGCACCTGGACCTGGGATCGCGCCACCGACCTCCTCGACCTCGACGAGCGCGCCGCCTACCTCTTCCACGCCGAGCCCCACGCCCCCATCACCCGCACCGCCCTGCGCAAACGCGTCGTCGCCATCGAAGACCAGGCCTACACCGCCGAAAACCTGGAGAGGTTCCTCGAAACCGGCGGCATCTACACCGCTGAATATCGCGTCGAGTCGCCCGACGGCATCCAGACCTGGCTCTCCGCCAGCGGCAATGCCACCTTCGCTCCCAACTCCCCCGACATCATCGGCATGGTCGGCACCGTGCAGGACATCACCACCCGCAAAACTCAGGAGACTGCCCTCCGCCAAAGCGAAAAGCTCGCCGCCACCGGCCGCCTAGCCGCCACCATCGCCCACGAGATCAATAACCCCCTCGAAGCCGTCACCAACCTCATCTACCTCTCCCGCACCGACCCCGACGTCCCCGAACCTGTCCAGCAGCTGCTCGAAACCGCCGACGCCGAGCTTGCGCGCGTCGCCCAGATCGCCCAGCAGACCCTCGGCTTCTACCGCGACACCACCCGCCCCATCGAAATCAAACTCAATGACCTCCTCCACAGCGTCGTCGACCTCTTCGAACGCAAGATGGTCACCCGCAAAATCAGCTGCACCCTCGACCTCGAGCCCGACCTCTGCATCCACGGCCTCCAGGGCGAGATCCGCCAGGTCTTCTCCAACCTCATCGTCAACGCCATCGACGCCTTCACCTACCCCATGCTGAAGCCCGGCCGCATCCACATCCGTGGCCGCCATCTCCACGGCGCCAAATTCGGCGGCGGCCAGGAAGCCGTCTCCATCCTGATCTGCGACGAAGGCTCCGGCATCTCTCCCACCGCGCGCGCCCGCATCTTCTCTCCGTTCTTCACCACCAAGCTTTCAGTCGGCACCGGCCTCGGCCTCTGGGTTACCCGTGGATTTGTCGAAAAACAAGGCGGCACAATTTGCTTCCACACCCGCACCGGCGACCCCTCCGGAACCATCTTCCGCGTCGTTCTCCCCGTTCACATTCCCCCGCCCCGCACAGCCTCCACTCCTCCGCTTCGCGCCTAACCGCATAGAGCCCCTTTCGTTTACCCTCATTTCTTTCTATCGCCTATCGATGGAAAAACCCGACCTGTTTTGTGTTGGCTCACCGAGTTCGCTACACTCAAGCCAGCAATCCGCAAACAGTACAGGGCCCCCATGCACAACACTTTTCTTTCCAGCGACGCGCGCGAAACTATGTCCACCGCAACCTCACAAGCGGACGGTGACAGCGTACTCGCGACATCTCCCACTCGAATCCTCGTCGTAGACGACGAACCTCTCATCGCCGACACCATCGTTCAAATCCTCAACCGCAACGGCTTCATCGCCGAAGCCGCCTACGGGGGCAGGGAAGCCATCGACGCCGCCCGCCGCATCAACCCCGAGCTCATCCTCTCCGACGTCCTCATGCCCCACATCGACGGCGTCGAAGCCGCGATCACCATCCAGAAGTTCCTCCCCGAAGCCCGCATCGTCCTCTTCAGCGGACAGGCAGCGACGGTCGAAATCCTGGCCCGTGCCCGCGTCCGCGGCTACCACTTCGAGCTCCTGGCCAAACCCCTCCACCCCACCCAGCTAATCAAACACCTTCGCCAGGAATAGCTCGGCACCCTCGGGTGCACCATCTTCGGCGCGTTCTTTGCGCCTAAGGTGGGCTACAGCATGAACCCCCGCACAGCAGCGCCCTAAAAGGAATACATGTCATACGAACAGGATCTTTCTTTCGTTAGAGCGAGCGATCTGATCGAAATCTATCAGGGCCCCGAGGTGTTCCTTCGGACTTTCGCAAGGGCCGATCGAAATGTTGGGTTGCTGTATGCAGCTCACTTTGCTCAGTCGGAAATTTGCAATGGTGGCTTCCAACAGTTCTTCTCTAATAGCACCGGCGTCCTCAGTCCAGAAGCGATTTCCGGAATGGAAGCAGTCAACATGCCACAGACGGCCGCGCTCCTCCAACAGGCCGCTACACTGCTTGGGACACCATATCCTCGCGAACGAAGCCAACGACAGGGAAAGCTGAAACTGGTTGACCCGAAGGTTCTCAATACAATCAATAACAAGTTTATCGCCCTGATATCGTCAGAAAACGGCGGTTTCGAATCAGCGGCCCAAGCATTCCTTACTGCCCATTGATCTCGTTGAAAGGCAATCGGCGCCACATATTCGCATCCCCACAACCCCTCCCAACGTCTTATCCTGTAATTCCATGTCGACTACCCACACTAACGCCCTCCCCATCGCCATCTACTACGAGCAGCCCCACTGGTTCAAACCCCTCTTCGCCGAGCTAGACCGCCGCGGAACCCCCTACGTAAAGCTCTACGCCCCCGACCACTTCTTCGCGCCCGAAGACCATCCCGAAGAAAAATATTCCCTGGTCTTCAACCGCATGAGCCCCTCTGCGTGGAACCGCGACCACGGCGACCAGATCTTCTACACCCTCAGCTTCCTCGAGCACCTCGAGTCCCGAGGCGTAAAAGTCATCAACGGCTTCAAAGCCTTCGCCTCCGAGCTAAGCAAAGCCGGCCAGCTAGTCCTCATGGACAAGCTAAACATCCCCTACCCGAAAGCCCGCGTGATCCACCGCGCAGCGCAAGCCGAAGAAGCAGTAGTAGGTCTCCGCTGGCCAATAGTAGTCAAGCCGAACATCGGCGGCTCTGGCGCAGGCGTCAAGCGCTTCGACGGCCTCTCCCAGCTCCAGGCCGCGATCGCGCGAGACCCCGGCACCCCCGACGCCCTCCAGTTCGGCCTCGACTCCACCGCCCTGGTCCAGGAGTTCATCCCCGCAGAAGGCTCCCACATAGTCCGAGTGGAAGTCCTCAACGGCAAATACCTCTACGCCATCAAGGTCCACATCACTGGCGAAACCTTCGACCTCTGCCCCGCCGACATCTGCCGCACCACCACCGGCACAGATCTAGCCCGCGGAGCCTGCGCCATCGACGCCCCCAAGTCCGGCATCACGGTAGAAGCCTACACGCCCCCCGCCGACGCCATCGCCGACGTAGAACTCCTCATGCGCCACTCTGGCATCAACATCGGCGGCATCGAATACATCACCGACAGCCGCGACGGCCAACGCTACTACTACGACGTAAACGCCTTGAGCAACTTCGTAGCCGACGGCCCCAACGTCTTGGGCTTCGACCCCTTCGCCAAGCTAGCCGACTGGCTGGAATCCGAAGCCAACATCACCACTACTGCGGATATGACTCTCTAAGCTCCAGAACGGAGAAAACATGTACGCCATCATGGGAATCACCGGTCAGGTCGGCGGAGCCATCGCCGATCAACTCATTGCGAGCGGCGAAAAAGTTCGAGCCATAGTTCGCAACTCCGCGAAGGCCTCCACCTGGGCAGCTCGCGGAGCGCAACTCACCGAAGCAGATTACGACGATGCCGCCGCACTGGAGCAGGCCTTTCGCGGTACGTCCGGCGTCTTCGCCATGATCCCTCCCAACTTCGCGCCCTCTCCCGACCTGCGCGAGTCACGCAAGACCATCGAAGCGCTCGCAACCGCCCTCAATCGCGCCCGGCCCGCCAAGGTCGTATATCTCTCTTCCATTGGCGCCCAGCAGGGCACCGGCTTAGGCCTCATCACCGCCCTCCACCTGCTCGAAGAAAGCCTCGACGCGCTGTCTGTGCCGACGGCTGCTCTTCGCGCCGGCTGGTTCATGGAAAATTCCGTATGGGACGTCGCTCCTGCGCGGGACCAGGGAAAACTCTTCTCTTATCTCCAGCCGCTAGATCATGAATTTCCGCTGGTAGCCACCCGCGACATCGGAAAAATCGGAGCAGACACGCTTCTCCAGACGTGGCAAGGTCATCGTCATCTTGAAGTCGGCGGCCCTCGCCGCTACTCCCCCCGCGACATCGCCGCTGCATTCTCGAAGGCACTGGGCAAGAGCGTAGAGCCTGTAGCCGTTCCGAGAGACGAGTGGGTCAAGACGTTCGTCGCTCAGGGAACACCTGAAGATCGCACTCCCCTCCGCGTCCAAATGCTGGACGCATTCAACTCCGGATGGATTGACTTCGGCATCCCAGGAACAGAACCAACCGCCGGCGCCACCGAGCTGGACACAGTCATTCAATCCCTCGTCTAGCCCCAGCCTTTCTCCCCTATGAGCCTGGACCGCACGATCGGCAACACCCTCGGCTGTCTCTCCATAGTGGTGGCGTTGTTTTTGTGGGCGTTCATTTTGTCGACAAGTCCCGCGCAATTCAACCGGAACATTTTCGATGCCACGCCCGGCGCTCGGGCAGGAATTGTTAGCTTATTCTTCTTCAGCCTGCTCCTGCCGCCTTTCGCATCGTGGAAAAACTCAAAGCTCTGGCTCCTCATGCTGCTCAATCCGGCCGCATCGCTTGTCTTCCTAAAACTTCGTTCCTAAGCCCCTACACTCTACCCTCTATCCTCTACACTCTGTCTTATGCGCTACGGCTTCTGGCTACCCGTCTTCGGCGGCTGGCTTCGCAACATCGACGACGAACAAATGCCCGCCACCTGGGACTACGTTCAAGACCTAACCCTCAAAGCCGAAGACCTGGGCTACGACCTGACCCTCATCGCCGAGCTAAACCTCAACGACATCAAGGGCACAGAAGCCGACAGCCTCGACGCCTGGTCGACCGCCGCCGCGCTAGCCGCCATCACGAAAAAACTCGAGCTGATGGTAGCCGTCCGTCCCACCTTCCACAATCCCGCGATGCTCGCCAAGCAAGCCGCCAATATCGACCGCATCTCCAACGGTCGCCTAACCCTCAACGTAGTAAGCAGCTGGTGGCGCGACGAAGCCCTCAAGTACGGCATCCCCTTCGACGAGCACGACGACCGCTACGCTCGCACCTCCGAATGGCTAGACGTCCTCACCAACACCTGGTCCCAACAACACACCACCCACACCGGCCGCTACTACAACATCGAAGACAACATCCTCAGCCCCAAGCCTCACTCCACGCGCACCTACTCCGGTGCCGACACCCTATCCTCTATCCCCCATCCCCTATCCCCTGCTTTCCCCACCCTCTACGCCGGAGGCGAATCCGAAACCGCCAAGAACCTAATCGCCGCCAAGTGCGACGCCTATCTAATGCACGGCGACGACCCCACCACCATCGCCACCAAAATCGCCGACATGAAACAACGCCGCGCCCTCCACCCCCACCTCCCGCCAATGATCTTCGGCGTAACCGGCTACTGCATTGTCCGCGACTCCGAAGCCGAAGCCAACAGGGAAGTAGACCGCATCACCTCCGCGCCCGACCCCACAAAGTCCCCCGCAGGCTTCGCCAACTTCCAGCAATGGATCTCCGGCTCCCAGCTCGAAAAGAAAATCTCCCTCCGCGACTACTCCGTCTCCAACCGAGGCCTCCAATCCGGCCTCATCGGCACACCCGAAACCGTAGCCCAGCGCTTAGCCGACTTCGAAGCCGCCGGCTGCTCCCTCGTCCTCCTCCAATCCTCCCCGCAGCACACCGAGATGGCCCGCTTCGCCGCACAGGTAATGCCTCACTAGTAACAACTTCGTACCTTCTCCATCTCGCCACCACGCACAGTTACCTTTTACTTGGGGCCAGGTCCTCCCAATGCTTTAGGATTGTCCTCAAGGATCAATACCCGAAGCCTCATTCGTGCCAAGCCTCATGGAGAACGACTTCGCACCACCCGACCCGCCGCAGCAAACTCCCTCGGCACCACCGCGCGACACGCTGATCCGCTATAGCGTCTTCGCCGCCCTGGGTTGCGCGGCCCTGTGCATGGTCTTCATCATCCTCTACATCTTCAGCTACTCCCTCGACTCCACCCTCTCCTTTGAGCGCCACTTCGACTCCTACGCCTCAGGCAACACCGCCAATCTTCCCACCGTCCTCGGCTTCCACACGGCCCAGAATCGCATGTTCCAGCAATCCTGCGGCATGGTCGCTGGCCTCTTCTTCGCCTTCGTCGGCCTCGCTCTCTTTCTCGTCGGCATCCAGGGCACCCTCGACGCGAACGGCCAGGTCAGGGACTACGCCGCCAGCGCCAAACGCCTCATCCCCGGCGGCGTTATCCTTGTCGCCTCCATGATCTTCGTAGGCGTCTCCGCCATGCGCCCCATCGACTTCGTCCTCGGCCCCGTCGCCCCCGCCGCCACGATCATTGCCCCCACCGCCACCACCGTCCCGCCAGTAGCCCCAATTCAATCCGCGCCTGCTACCAACACCCAGTCACAGCTCCAACCCGCGCCTCCACCGGCCGCGCACCTCGCCCCGCAATCCGCCCAGGTCCCCCCCACTACACAAGCCCCCGTCCAGGCCAAGCCCCTAACCGCGTCGCAGCCAACTGTCCCCTCTCCTGCTCCGATCCTAACCACCGCGCCCGCCCACCACCCAGCCCCACGCCCTGCCCTGGTCAAGCAAGCTGCCGCCACTCCCCCCCCAGCCCAACACCGCTTCCAGCCCTGATCATCACCACCCGCGTGACGCGCGTTTGTGAACTGCGGACCCCATAAGAACCAGGTACCCCAAGGCTTCAGCCTTGGGTCTCATACCCCCTCTATAGAAAGGGGCTTTAGCCCTGGGGTATGCTTCCATCCATGAAGTCAATGGACCGTCGCCGCTTCCTGCTCGCCTCTGCCGCCACCGCCGCTCTCCCCACCTTAAGATCTTTCGCTCAGGCCACCACCACCCCGGCAGCGACTCTCAAGCTCCACTCCGACGCAACCGGCCCGCGCATCCCCGACAACTTCATCGGCCTCTCCTATGAGACCAACGAGCTCACCAACCCCTCGTTCTTCTCCATGGAAAACACCGCCCTCATCGAAAAATTCCGAACCCTCTCCACCAACGGCGTTCTCCGCATCGGCGGCAACACCTCCGACATCGGCTATTGGAAACCCACACCCACCAGCCCGGCGCCCGAGATCCATGTAGGCGGCACAGGAGTAGGCGAACCCACCTCCGCGCTGGCGTATTCCATCACACCCGAAGCCATCCACAATCTTCGCGGCTTCCTCAATCGCACCGGCTGGACCTGCATCTACGGCATCAACCTCGGCACCAACACCCCCGGCCGCGCCGCCCAGGAAGCCGACTACGTAGCCAAAACCCTCGGCCACACCCACGAGAAAGGCAAGCTCGAATACTTCCAGCTAGGCAACGAGCCTGACCTCTTCAAGACTCATCTCCGCGACCCCAAAACCTGGTCGCCCGAGCTCTACATGGACGAGTGGCTCGAGGAAGCCAACGCCATCCGCGCCATCGTCCCCGCCGCCCGCTTCGGTCTTCCCGACACCTCTGGCAGCCCCGAATGGTACGCCGCCATCGTCACCCGTCTCCTCACCCTCACGGACCCGCCCACCATCGCCGCACTCACGCACCACTACTACATCGGCGGCCCTCCCTCCAACCCCGACATGACCATCGACCACATCCTCGCTCCCAGTCCCCGCGTCGCTCTGCTAGCTCACGACATCCGCGAGGCCGCCGCCCGCCTCAGCGCCGGCGAGCACAAAACCGTCCCCTACCGCATGACCGAAGGCAACACCTGCTATCGCGGCGGCAAGCCCGGCGTATCCGACGTCTTCGCCGCCTCGCTCTGGGCCGCCGACTACCTCCTCAATCTCGCCTGCAACGGCTATGCCGGCGTCAACCTCCACGGCGGCACCGGCGAATACGTCGGCAACTCTCTAGGCGGCCACCTCCCCGGCGATGAAATCGTCACCGCCGCCCACGGCGACCCCTCCACCCACCCGCATCCCTACTACACCCCCATCGCCCACATAGGCGACAACTACATCATCGAGCCCGTAGCCTACGGCATGCTCTTCGCCAACAACTTCGCCGGCGCCACCTCTTTCCCCATCGACTTCAACCCCGGCTCGGTCAATGCGACCGCCTACGCCGCCACCCTCCCCACCGGCCAGCGCGTAGTAGCCCTCATCAACAAGGACGCGCACCAAAGCCTCACCCTCGACCTCCCCAACTACCGCCAGGGTCCCACCCTAGCCGCCCCCTCGCTAGACTCCACCCATGTAACCCTCGCCGAACCCTCCGGCAACCACGAACTCTCCACCCTCCCCCCAGCCACCGCGGTCCTACTCTACGACTCCCGCCCCTAACCGAGCCTAAGCTCTTAACTCTCCCCGCCCGCCCAGATCTGTCATCCTGAGCGAAGCGCAGCGCAGCCGAAGGACCCGCCACCCTCTGCACGGCGCAACATTGCCCGAACCTTTCTCACCACGATCTCCAAACCCTCGCCTCCGCGTAGGAGCTACACTCTTTCTTATGTGTGGAATCGTCGGTTACATCGGCCCCAAAGCCTGCGTCCCTGTCATCATGGAGGGCCTCGCCCGCCTCGAATACCGCGGCTATGACTCCGCCGGCATCGCCGTCGCTGGCGGCGGCCACCCTCTCCAACTTCGCCGAGCCCCCGGCAAGCTCCGCAACCTCGCCGAAATCCTGGCCAAGGATCCCGTCCAAGGCACCTACGGCATAGGCCACACCCGCTGGGCCACCCACGGTCGCCCCACCGAAGAAAACGCCCATCCCCACCGCGACGGCACCGGCACGCTAGTAGTAGTCCACAACGGCATCGTAGAAAACTACCTCCAGCTAAAGTCCGCCCTAATCGCCAAGGGCCACAAGTTCACCAGCGAAACCGACACCGAAATCATCGCCCACGTAATCCAGGACGAGCTAGAGCTAGCCGCCTCCCAAAGTCCTGCGCCCGGCACCCGCACCGTAGAAGCCAACGAGTCCCAAGCCGTAGTCACCGCCCCCGCCTCTCTCCCTCTCGAAGAAGCAGTCCGCCGCGCAGTAGCGCGTCTAACCGGCGCCTTCGCCATAGGCGTCCTCTCCGCCGCCGAACCCGACAAGCTAGTAGCCGCCCGCATGGGCCCACCCGCCGTCCTCGGCATCGGCGAAGGCGAATACTTCCTGGCCTCCGACGTCCCAGGAATCCTCCACCACACCCGCCTCATCCACTTCCTCCAGGACGGCGAAGTCGCCACCCTCACCACCTCCGGCATCAAGCTAACCGACTTCCAGGCAAACGTCCTGCAACTGAACCCACAGCGCATCACCTGGGACCCCATCCAAGCCGAAAAGGCCGGCTACAAGCACTTCATGCTCAAGGAAATCAACGAGCAGCCCCGCGCCGTCCGCGACACCACCCTCGGCCGCGTCTCGCTCGACACCGGCAAAGTCTTCCTCCCCGACATGCAAATCACCCCAGAGGAATTCAAGAAGACCACCGGCATCACCATCGCCGCCTGCGGCACCAGCTGGCATGCAGGCCTAGCCGGCAAATTCATGATCGAGCGCCTGGCGAGACTCCCGGTAGATGTGGATTATGCGTCAGAGTACCGCTACCGCGACCCCATCCCGAACCCCTCCGAGCTAGGCCTCCTCATCACCCAATCCGGTGAAACCGCCGACACCATAGCCGCGCAACACGAGCTCATCGCCAAAGGCTCCAAGACCCTCGCCATCTGCAACGTAGTCGGCTCTGCAGTCACGCGCCTGGCCGCCGGCACCATCACCACCAACGCCGGCCCAGAAATTGGAGTAGCGAGCACCAAGGCCTTCACCGCCCAGCTCACCGCCCTCTTCACCCTCGCCCTCTACCTCGCGCAAGTCCGCGGCACCGTCACCTTCGAGCACTCTCTCTACCTAGTCGGCGAGCTCTCCAAGATCCCAGCAAAGCTCGAAGAAGTTCTCCGCACCGTAGACGACCAGTGCCACGAGCTAGCCAAGTCCTTCTCCACCTGCAGCGACTTCCTCTTCCTCGGCCGCGGCATCCACTACCCCATCGCCCTCGAAGGCGCGCTCAAGCTCAAAGAAATCTCCTACATCCACGCCGAAGGCTACCCCGCCGGCGAGATGAAGCACGGTCCTAACGCGCTAATAGACGAAACCCTCCCCGTAGTCTGCATCGCCACGCAAGACCCCAACGACCCCAGCTCGGTCCTCAAGTACGAAAAGACCCTCAGCAACATCCAGGAAGTCACGGCCCGCAGCGGCCGCGTCATCGCGATCGCGATCGAAGGCGACACCCACATCAGCCAGCTAGTAGAGCACGTAATCCACATCCCCCAAACCCACGAGCTCCTACTCCCCATCCTCGAAGTAGTCCCCCTCCAACTCCTCGCCTACCACATAGCCGTAAGACGAGGCTGCGACGTAGACCAACCCAGAAACCTCGCCAAGAGTGTGACCGTCGAATAGCTGAACCCTGCTCTAGACGACGGCGGCAATGCTAGGCCGTGCCCGTAGGACGTTAGTCGAGAGGTCAGCTCGCCTTCAATCCCTGAAGGAACGGATCAATCCTGTGCACTAAGACACGATAAGTGCCCCGAGCAGGAGTCTCGATTTGCTTATCTCGGACTAAGTCGCTGGTCCTTGCGCGGATCTGGTCTAGCGCCACTCCCGCATTACGGACAAGTTCATCGCCGGTGACATCCATGGAGATTGATTCATCGAGGTGATGCGCTATATACCTTGCGGACAGAACAAGCATTATCTTGTCGCGAGCGGCTAGTTTGGGCGATTTGATGTCGACGTTTCCCTTGGAATCGACCGCGCAATGTGCGATAGCGAGTTGAAGCAGCGAAAGCATCTTCGCCTCTGAGAGATTGCTGCTGACGAGAAATTGCGCTTTGAGTTCTTCGAGTGTGGCCATTATTACTCCTAAATAGAACCTAATTTGAAACTTCCCACACTTAGCCAATCCTCGCCCTGAGTGTTGACGTCGCATTGGGCAAGTTTCAACTTATTGAGCAGCTTGTGTCGACTTTCCGCTGTTCCATCAAGATTTACATAATGCTTCCCGATGAGATCTGAGATAGGGCGAATCGCACCAATCCGCAGAAGGATGGTTCGCGTCGGATGAAGCGCTAAAGCCATCCCAGCTTCGAGCAGGACATTTGGGCGGGGCTGCGACTCCACTACACGTGCCGACCCGGGAATGCACAGGTCCGGGCGAAGCTCTACAAGTTCGTCGGGCGAAAACATAACAACGCAGACTTGAGCGTGACGGAAGCCTGCCTCTACTATCTCCCATAGGTACGGCGAGGCACTTCCAGTTAGGTGGGCCATTTCAGTGAACTGAAGCGGATTGAGACCGAACGCTCGTAGAAGAGAAAACAAGTCGCTTCTCAACCGCTCATCCTGCCCATAGACGACCATCACATTGCGCTTAGTTTCTGAAGACGGAAGAAGCTCCGCATGAGACTGGGGCGAGTTGGTTGGTGCAGGGAGTCGGTTATTGGGCGCTGTAGGCTTTGCAAGGTCTGGCGGTTCGCTAGGCTCCAATGAAGAGCTGATCTTGCTGCGTCCCTCGTGGCTCAATCGATACCCACCGCCGCGAACTCTCACAAACATCTGGGACTTGCGGATCGTATCCGAGGTGTTTCCCGGACGGCGGACACGCACCTCGTCAAAAAGTGCATCCACGCCGCTCGGCTTGATCACCGTATTTGCGTCTTGAAACTCCAAGTAATGAGCAAAATATGGAACGAGCTTCGAAGGCTGACGAGTTAGCTCAGTGAAATTCGGAATGCGTTTTATGTAAGTAGAAAGTTCACTCATTTTTGTTTTCCGTCACGCGGAAGGTCGAATTCAACAAAATCCGATCCAAAGGTGGTCAAACGGTAAGCACCCCGTGTTTGGGTGGGTTCGATGTAGTCCTTGTGGCGCTTCGTGTCGACCAATGCCTGCGTCATGACCTTCGGCGGCTTAATCCCCGCCCGGAGGTAAGCGCGACGCATATCGTCACCCGTGAACTCGGTGGTGCCGGCTTGCGCCAGCTTCACTGCCAATACAGCTATCTTTTCGAAATGATCGGCCGGCTTCTTCAGTTCCACGAAGGCCGCGTCGGTCAATGGGCGCCCATCCTCGGTTGGTTTGCTGGACTCTGCTTCTGGTGCTGCGGCGGTGGTGCCTATTGCCGCATTACGGAACCGCTCCAGCTCGGTCGAGACAAACTCCTCCGAACCCTCCAGCGTAACTTTCTTCCCGTCCCAATCAACTGTACCCTTCGCAGCGTAATCCAACATGTACAGATATCCTCCAATCAACTTGTAGAAATTCTAAACATAATAGAATGAGCAGTCAAGAGAGCAATCGAAATAAAGTGAATAATGTCAATCCTGTTTTTTCTCACAGCACCATGCCCGTACATAGGTTCGGAGTCCCATTTAGGTATCCAAAATGCCCGAAAATACTAGAGAATCTAATCACTGGACAGAGAAATTGTGCGGCAAGTGGCATGAGGTACTTATACCGCATTTGAAACACGTCTGTCGATTGTTCACAGTGGGTATAGAGCAATTGGGTGTGTTCGCTAACGAAACGAGAGATACAAGAGCTCCGAACCTCGCATCTACACCGGTCGCGCTATCCACGCGCGCCTCTGCGAATGGATGGAGTACAGGGGTATCCGCACCACACCACCAACACCCTCACCGTCCACGCATCCCGCATCTAACTCCCCCAGAGCGCCCAACCATGACCCCACGCACGCCCCGGCTCCTCCCCCTCACCACCGCCATCCTCGCCCTCACCGCCCTCACCCTCCCCCAACCCCTGCACGCCCAACTCCCCGCACCGTGCACGCTCCTCACCCCCACCCAAATCAAAACCGTCCTCACCACGCCCCTCAGCGAACCCAAACCCGGCTCCCCCACCGACGGCACCACCGACTGCACCTGGTCCGACCCCAAGGGCGTAACCCGCGTCTACCTCTCCCTCAACGACCCCGGCATCCACTACAAATCCTTCCGCGACTCCATGCTCGCCACCGGCAAACTCGTCCCCATCCCCGGCCTCGGCGGCGACGCCTTCTTCATCTCCTCCGCCGGCAACTCCGCCGCCCTCTACGTCCTCAAAGACAAGCACCTCCTCCTCGTCACCGTCGACGGCCCCAACTTCACCAAAACCCAAAACGAATCCGCCGAGCAATCCCTGGCCACCGCCATCCTCCCCAAACTCTAGCCCCCCGCCACCACCCCATCCCCCGCCGTCCCCGCTGGACCTCGCAGTCCGCCCAGGACCTGGGTACCCCAAGGCTTCAGCCTTGGGTCTCATAGTGCTGCACCGAAGGGCCCTTCCTCGCTGCCGCCGGCCCGAGTGAAGCCGCAGGCGAAGCGACTGACTTGCTCTCCTCTAGCCCGGCACACCCCCACTGACCTCAGGCCGAAATCCTGTCAAGCCCCCACCAACCCCCAAAACCCACAAAGCCCGCGCCCCCATTGCCGATTTCTTTTTCCAAAACTTGGCATAGTTACCCCATCAACTCGCTACAATAGAAGTAGCCCCCAAATACCAAAACACCACCCCGAGCCTCCACCGCCCGCGCACCCCTAACCCCAATGCTTGCCAGACTTTACCCCTAAAGTCTTTTGCTTGCCCTACTTTGAAGCCAAAAAGAGGTGAAGGTAGGGGGATACTTTCTCCCCTAACCCATTTCGTTGCCCTACTTTAGACTAAAAGTATGACCGGAGGGGGGAGGGGGGGCACCTAGTTCCAATCCAAAGAACCGCCGTTCTGATACTCAATAACCCGAGTCTCAAAAAAGTTCTTTTCCTTCTTCAAATCCATAGCTTCGGACATCCAAGGAAACGGATTCTCGGTCTCCGCAAAAACAGGTTCCAGCCCAATCTGGACGCAGCGCCGGTTGGCGATAAAGTGCATGTACTGTTCGCACAGCGCCGCGCTCAATCCAAGAAACCCATTCGGCATCGTATCGCGCCCATAAGCCGCCTCAAGCTCCGCAGCAGAACGCAGCATACCCCGAACCTCCTCCTGAAACGCCTCACTCCAAAGATGCGGATTCTCCGCCTTGATCTGGTTGATCACGTCGATCCCGAAGTTGAGGTGGATAGACTCGTCCCGCAAAATGTACTGATACTGCTCAGCGATCCCAACCATCTTGTTACGCCGCCCAAGCGAAAGAATCTGCGCAAACCCTGTATAGAACCACATCCCTTCGAACACCACATAGAAAGCAATCAGATCCCGCACGAACGCCTGGTCCGTATCAGCCGTTCCGGTCGCAAAGTTTGAATCGCTCAGATGCTGCGTGTACTGAATAGCCCAGGCAGCCTTCTCAGTAATCGAAGGCACCTCGCGATACATATTGAACAACTCGCCTTCATCAAGCCCAAGCGACTCCACAATGTACTGAAACGTATGCGTGTGCACAGCCTCTTCAAACGCCTGCCGCAGCAAGTACTGCCGGCATTCCGGATTAGTCAGGTGCCGATAAATAGCGAGCACAATATTGTTCGCAACAAGCGATTCAGACGCAGCAAAAAATCCGAGGTTACGCTTAATAGAACGACGCTCGTCATCGCTCAAACCATTGGGCGATTTCCAGAGCGCAATATCCGCCTGCATCGAAATCTCCGTCGGCATCCAATGGTTGTTGCAGCCGGAAAGATACTTCTCCCAAGCCCAGCGGTACTTAAGCGGGAGAAGCTGGTTGACGTCGGCACGGCAATTAATCATCGCCTTATCATCCACGCGCACCCGCGCAGCGCCGCGAGCGATAGCCCCAAGCCCAGTCGGATCTGGCCCAGCAATATCCGCAGCAGAAGGTTGCGTAAGGATGAGCGTCGAGGGCGGCTCGACGGGCTCGCTCCAATCAAGAACAGAAGACATAGGTAACTCCTCAAGGACGGTATAGGCGTTCGTTTACTGGCAGGCTTCGCAGGTAGGATCGTCGAGGACGCACTGCTTTGCAGCGCTGACAGCATTCGGTGACACCGAGTTCAATTTGCCATCCGTGCGTTTCACAGTGGATTTCTCAACGTGGGTCGCAGAACGCGACCGCAGATAGTACGTCGTCTTCAACCCCGAGTGCCAGGCTTCACGATAAAGAGCATCCAGCTTTCGACCGTTTGGCTCTGCAATATACAAATTCAGCGACTGCGCCTGATCGATCCACTTCTGCCGTCTCGCAGCGGACTGGATGATCCAGGTCGTCTCGACTTCGAAGCTCGTGGCATAGAGCTGCTTCAATTCGTCGGGTACTCGTTCAATTCCACCGAGCGCCCCATCGAAGTATTTGAGATCGGAGATCATAACTTCGTCCCACAACCCCCGCGCCTTCAGATCCCGAACAAGCGCAGCATTGACTACAGTAAAGTCGCCACTCATATTCGACTTCACAAACAGATTTTGATAGGTCGGCTCAATAGATTGCGTGACACCGCAGATATTGGAGATGGTCGCCGTCGGCGCAATCGCCATAGTGTTGGAGTTACGCATGCCGGTCGTCATCACACGCTGACGCAGACTCGCCCAGTCGAGTGTGGACGACCGATCAAGCTGAAGTGTATGTGTACGATTCTGTTGCAGCAGTTCAACAGAGTCGATCGGAAGAATTCCCTTGCTCCACAGAGAACCATCAAAGCTGGCATATCGGCCGCGCTCGGCAGCGAGATCGACAGATGCGGAGATCGCATAAAAGCTCAGGCGCTCCATGCTGCTATCGGCGAACGCTACCGCAGCCTCCGATGCAAACGGAATTCGCAGCGTATAAAGCGCGTCCTGGTAACCCATGATCCCCAGCCCGACAGGGCGATGGCGCAGATTAGAATGCCGCGCCTCCGGGATCGTATAGAAGTTAATGTCGATCACATTATCGAGCATCCGCATCGCCGTCTTCACTGTGCGTTCAAGACGCTGTTCATCAAGCCCGTCCACCGTAACGTGATTCGCGAGATTCACCGAACCGAGATTGCACACGGCGACTTCGCGCTGGTTAGTGTTCAACGTGATCTCAGTGCAGAGATTCGAAGAATGAACGACACCGATATGCTGCTGCGGCGAGCGCAGATTGCAAGGGTCCTTGAACGTAATCCATGGATGCCCCGTCTCAAACAACATCGTCAGCATCTTCCGCCACAGATCCAGCGCGCGCAACGTCTTGGTCACCTTCATCTCCCCGCGCGAGGCCTTCTCTTCGTAGAACGTATAACGCTCAGCGAACGCCTTTCCGTACAGATCGTGCAGATCTGTCGCCTCATCGGGAGAGAAAAGCGTCCACGGCCCATCAGCTTCCACGCGCTCCAGGAAGAGATCCGGCACCCAGTTCGCCGTGTTCATATCGTGTGTCCGGCGCCGATCATCCCCTGTGTTCTTGCGCAAGTCGAGGAACTCTTCCACGTCGATGTGCCAGGTCTCCAGGTAAGCGCACACCGCGCCCTTGCGCTTGCCTCCCTGGTTTACCGCAATGGCCGTATCGTTCGCGACCTTGAGAAATGGCACAATGCCTTGAGACTGCCCATTGGTCCCGGCGATGTGCGCGCCAAGCCCACGCACCGGCGTCCAATCGTTACCCAGCCCGCCCGAATATTTAGCAAGCAACGCATTGTCTTTGATGGCCTTGAAGATTCCGTCGAGGTGATCGTCAATCGTGGTGAGGAAGCACGATGAGAGCTGCGGACGCAACGTTCCAGCGTTGAACAGCGTAGGCGTCGAGCACATGAAGTCAAAAGACGACAGCAGTTCGTAAAACTCAATCGCCCGAGCATCACGATCAATCTCGCGCGCAGCAAGTCCCATCGCCACCCGCATAAAGAACGCCTGCGGCAGCTCAAACCGCACGCCGTCTCTCTGAAGAAAGTACCGGTCGTAAAGTGTTTGCAGGCCAAGGAATTGAAATAGACCGTCGCGCTCCGGACGCAGCGCCGCAGCGAGCTTTGCGATGTCGAAGTTAGCGATCTCCCTATCGAGGAAGCCCATGTCGATGGCCCGTCGAACGTACTCTGGAAAATAATCCGCGTAAGTAACAGCAATCTGCGCCTGTGTCGTTACCGCATTCGCCGGAAGAATGAACCCAATCGCCTCCGCACGAAGGTTGTTCAGCAGCAGCCGTGCGCTGACGAACGCATAGCCCGGGTCCTTCTCCACCAGTGTTCGCGCCGCCATCGTCTGCGCTAGGCCAAGCTCGTGTAATTGAATTCCGTCATACACATTGCGCCGCACTTCGGACATCACATCGACGGCAGAAACGCCATCAAGGCCTCGGCAAGCCTCACTGATCGTCTCGAGAATCTTGTTCTCATCGAGCAGCTCCGTCTTCCCATCGGGCAGCTTCACCATGTAATTGAGCGTCGTTTCCTGTGGCCGGACGAGCTGTTGCGTACGCCGCTGCTGCGCGCGCTCTTCGCGATATAGCACATAAGCCCGTGCGACTTTGTGTTCGCCAGAGCGCATCAGTGCGAGCTCAACCTGATCCTGCACATCTTCGATGGAGATCGTCTGACCACCATGATGACGACGCAACAGTATGGCAACAATCTGCGCGGTCAGCGATTCCACCGTGGCGTGAATCCGCTGCGAAGCCTCCGCCCCGGTGCCTTCCACGGCGACAAATGCCTTACTAATCGCCACAGAAATTTTGGAGGGATCGAATGCCGAGAGCATGCCATTTCGCCGCACAACGCTAAGCGTGGCTATGCCGTTGATTTGGTTCGGCGCCAGAATGGGGACGGGTGAGTTCGGAATTTCTAAGTGTGCGGCCATGGAGAGTCTCCTTGGCCTCTGAAGTGTGCGAAGAAACAACGGAAATTCGCGTGCAGCGAAGACAGCCGTTGACCCTCGCCTCCCCTCGGAGGCGTAGCGAATATTTCCATGGCAGGTCTTCGGACTCTGCAGGCTCATTCCTACTCGCCAGACTTCCCAGGTTAAGGCCCAGTGTCATTTGGCTTTCGTACCTGCTTACCGCTGCGGGGCAGTTCCGGAGTTTCACCGGATTCCCTTTTCACCCTCCATCGCTGGAGAGACCGTGGAAGAACCCACTATATCTAGGCGCACAATCGCTTGCAACGCTACTTATTGTGGATAACTTCGCAAGGGTCTCTACGGAGATACCGTCCCGTACAAGGGACAACGTCAAATGCCCTCAGCGGGGAACCCTGGTTTTCAATTACAGATCTCTCAAATCAAGCCAACGTTATGCTCGATACTTTTAATCACCGAGTCCATATGGCCCGAGAGCACCTGCTTCGCAAAACTCAAGGTGTAGCCCACGGCCGTGTGGAGTGGCACGTGCGATGGCAAGGAGAGTGCGAACCGATCGACCACAGCGTCCACAACTACCGGTCCATCTTTGTATGCCAGTGCTTCCGATAGAGCCTCTTTCACATCGCCGGGATCTTCCAGGCGTATGCCCTTGGCGCCCATGGCCTCTGCTACTCGCGCAAAATTCGGGTTCTTGAAGTCCACGCCGAACGGCACCATGCCGGCTTCCTGCTGCTCAATGTTGACGAAGTCGAGTGACTCATTATTGAAGATGATCTGAACGACCCGCGCCTTGCGCTGGACCTGGGTAAGTAGATCGCCCAGCGCCAGCATCGTAAATCCTCCATCGCCGCATAGAGCAATTGTCTGCCGCCCGGGATACGCCAACTGTGCGCCGAACGCATTGGGTGCGGCATTGGCCATCGAAGCCCACGTGAACGACCCGAACATCCGCCGGTTGGCTGAGCCCTTGATGTGCCGCGCCAGCCACATGCACGGCGTACCTGTGTCGGCGAAAAACATCGCATCGTCTGCAGCTAGCTGGCAGAGTGTGGCGGCCAGGAATTCCGGCCGAATTGGCTTCAGACCCGGCCCCTTCTCGACATAGTGATTCATCAGCTCTTCGAAGTCACGCGTCTGTTTCACGTGTTTCTCCAGAAAGCTCGTATCGCTTCGTTCGCGCACCTTCGGCAAAATAGCAGCCAGCGTCGGCTGGATGTCGCCAACGAGTCCCAGGTCAACGTGAGTACGCCGCCCTATGTGGCTCGGTTCGCGATCGATCTGCACCTTCTTCACATCGTCCCCTGGCAGAAACTCCGAGAAAGGAAAATCGGTTCCCAACATCAGCAGGAGCTGCGCATCATGAATTGCGCTGTAGGCTCCTCCATATCCCAGAAGACCGGTCATCCCGACAGCTTGGGGATTGTCGTACTCCAGCCACTGCTTGCCGCGAAACGAATACCCGACGGGCGCCTTCAGCTTACTCGCCAGCGCCAGAACTTCCTCACGTGCGTCCCGGCAGCCATCTCCGCCGAAGATCGCCACACTCTTTGCGTTCTCAATCATCTCTACCAGTCGCTCAACATCGGCATCCGCTGGCCGCAGCACTGGAGTCACCGGCACCGAAACCACAGAAGCGCTTGATGGCGCGTCCAATACCGCAACGTCTGCTGGCAAAGAAATCACCGTCGAAGCTTTTTTGATCACCGCAGTCATGATGGCTGTAGCAATTACTGGTCGCGCCTGTACCGGATCGACAATGCGGCCAACATACAGAGAGGCCGCTTCGAAGAACTTATAAGGGTTCAACTCTTCCAGCGCAGCCGTATCGATCAGCGACCGCTCCACGTCTCCCGCAATCGCAATCACAGGCGCGCCTTCCTTCGTCGCATCCATCAACCCATTGAAGAGATGTGTTACTCCCGGACCCGCGGTGCCGCACACGGCCACAGGCCTGCCCGTGAAATACGCGTCCGCCACGGCCGCAAACGTGCCGTACTCTTCATGCCGCACATGCACGAACTCGATCTTTCCATTGCGCCGCAGCGCGTCGATCACAGGATTCAGCGCATCGCCCACGATCCCGTAACAGCGTTGCACGCCAGCCTTCTCCAGCATCTCCCACAACAGGTCCGCAACATTCGCCATATTGCACCTCCAATGTGACTTCGGTAGCAGTTGAATCACGTTGAGTCAACGGTTTAGTTTGGACACAAGTACAGTCCGCTCCTGCCGATTCACCTGTGTCCGTAATTGGTGAAAACGTAATCCTTATTCTTGACGCTCGTGTGGCACGCGAACCCGCACTTAGCGTCGTTCCCCTGCGGCGGCTTGTCCGTCAAGTTGCCGAGCCTGAACCTATCGGTGGCGGGGTCATACTCGAAGACGGCATAACCCCATCCACCGCTGTCCGCGAACCTCTTGCTATCCTTCGCCATGAAATCAACGTCATGCTGGGTGTCTGGCAACGTCGGCGCACCAGGCTCCCCGACATCCACTTTCGCGTTCCAATGCACCTTCGCCATCTTGGCGCCATCCGGAAAGGGCTTGCCGTTACCGGGAATGCCCGCCTTATAGGCTTCGATCATCACAGAATTCCCGAGGATCGCAGCCAGCTTATTTCCGTTATGGCTGAGCGAAATCACCGGCCAATTTTCGTACCCTCTGAACTCAGAGAACGCGAGGCCATTCGGTATTTTGAGAGTGTACTTGTCCTGCGCGGAAACGACGCCTTGTTCCTGAGACGGAATGGCTGTGGAGGCGGAGGCAGCGCCGAGGCCGGGAAGCTTATGGATGAAACGCGCAAGCTTCCAGGTGTCGTCATCGGAGATGCTCGACTTCCACGCAGGCATACCCGTAAGGCGAACTCCATTCTGGATGATCCAAAACAGTTCCGCGTCGCTCCAGTGCTGCACGTGGGCTGAACTCAGGTCCATGGCAGGCGGGTACATGTTGCGCCCAACGTTCGTATCTCCGCGCGCATCCGCACCGTGGCATTGTGCACACGATCCAAGAAATACTTCCTGCCCTTGGCTCACGACCTCGTCGGTCTCAGGCACCGGATTCGTCATCTTCCCAGCCTCCAATGGAATGGAGACGTCTTTGGCCGCATTGGCCAAACTGGTTTCCCCTTGGGAAGGATGTTTGTCCGCTGTGCAACCTTGAAGCAAAGTGCCCAGCAGTGCACTCATCACACCAAGCATCAGCTCGTGTTTTAGCGCCACGCGGCGATCGCCTCCGCCCCACCCGCCAATCCTCGGCGCGCTTCCCGATTCCCTCATAAGTTCAGGCATAGTGTTCTCCTTCACGAAGAAAGATTTCAAGCCCGACCCAACCCGCCTCTGGAACGATCGCGATTAACTGCAATCTCCGTGTTCGCCCATCCGCTGTCAGGGAGCGCGGCAATATAGCAGCGAGCAGTTCGCACCCAACGATCTCATCCTGCCTGTCGGAGCGCACGAACATCAACGGTGGCTTTTAGATCCTACTGTCCTACGATCGACAGATGCGCAACATTCTAATGAAAAAATGAGCGCCAGTCTAAGCAATACTGCATGAGCGCGTCGGCGATTTCGTGCGACTTGACGTGAGCCCGTTTCGGATTAGTCGTCGCCCTGCACTGAGCAGCTGACGAAAATCGGAGATGAATCGCAATTCAGGAGCAGTGCTAAACTCGGTGCTGTCAGACGCGCGAGGGGGGTGAAGAGTGCCGGTTTCGCCCACTGAGAACGTGATTCGCTTCGGCCTCTTTGAGCTGGACTTGAAAAGCTGGCAGCTTCGCAAGAATGGCAGCCGAATCCGGATCTCGCAGCAGCCCGTTCAAGTGCTTGCCCAATTGCTTGAGCGACCGGGCGAAGTGGTGACACGAGAAGCACTGCGCCAGAGGTTGTGGCCGCCCGATACGTTTGTCGATTTTGATCACGGGCTGAATAAATCAGTGCAGAAGCTGCGGGACGCGTTAGGAGACTCGGCGGAGTCGCCGCGATTCATTGAGACCATTCCACGGGTCGGCTATCGTTTCATTGCGCCGGTTACTCGGGGTGCGCAGCTAGGCACATCGGAGCCGGACGAGCAGACCGCGAACCATATCCCTGTAGAACCAATCAGCGACCAGAGCACGCTGGTCTCCCAAACAAAATCCCGCACCAACGCAGGTTGGTTATGGCTGGCCGCATGTGTCGCTATGCTGCTGGTTGGGGCCGGATGGATGGCTCACAGAAAGCAGGGCAGGGATGGGAAGATGGCTCCGATTCATTCCCTCGCTGTGCTTCCCCTGAACAATTTATCGGGCGACCACGAGCAGGATTACTTCGCCGACGGAATGACGGACGAGTTGACGACCATGCTGGCGAAGGACTCCACGCTGCGTATTGTTTCGCGGACGTCAGCGATGCAATACAAAGGAGCGTCTCGGCCGCTGCCCGAGATAGCGCAGGCGCTGGGAGTGGATGGCGTCGTGGAGGGCTCGGTAGAGCGAAGCGGCGACAAAGTTCATATGACGCTGCAGTTGATTCAAGGCTCATCCGACACGCACGTGTGGGCGGATAGCTATGACGGGAATACGAACAACGTGGGCTCGCTGCCCGAGGAAGCAGCGATGGCCATCGCGAAGAAGACGAACAGCGCCGTTGCGGAGCGTGCTCCGATGCGCTATGTGAACCCGGAGGCGCATGACGCTTACCTGCGCGGGGAACACTTTTGGTATAGCGAAAACGGCAACGAAAAGGCGAAGATTTATTTTCAGAAGGCCGTGGAACTGCAGCCCGACTACGCGGCCGGCTGGCTTGGCCTCTCGCAATATTATGGTGGTGGCATGCTCGATGGCCACCTGAATCCGAAGGAAGGACTCGCGCCCATGGAAGCGGCGGCGCAAAAAGCCGTTGAACTGGATGGCTCGTTTCCGGATGCACACATTGCGCTTTGTGGGTCGACCTTTTTCAAGGAGCATGACTGGGCGCGGGCTGACCGGGAGTGCGTTCGCGCGATCGAACTTGATCCGAGATATTCGTCTGCGTATCACATGCGCGCGAGAATTTTCGCCGCAGTCAATCGTCACGAGGAAGGCATTGCACAGGAGAAGATTGCCACCGAGCTCTCTCCATCCGGCTATGAGTGGGGATTGGCCCGATCCTATCTGTGGGCGCGAAAGTATGACTTGGGCATCGCCAATGCGCGCCTGCGCCTCGAGTCCAGTCCACGCAATGCGCACACGTTAGAGACCCTCGCCGCCCTCTACCGGTGCAAGGGAATGTACAAAGAGGCCGCACAGGCTTGGGCGGATACGTTTTCCGCGCGTGGCGATGAAGTGTCGGCGGCGAGCGTGCGACGTGCGTTTGCGGAGGGAGGCTATCCGGCGGTAGTTCGCTGGAAGCTGGCAGATCTGAAGAAACAATCCATGCAGCGTTACGTCTCCCCAGTCTTGTTCGCGCTCGAGCATGCGCAATTACAACAGCGGGAGGAGACGCTGAGTTCGCTCGAAGAAGCTTATGCCGCGCGTGATCCTCTGCTACTGTGGGTGCAGAACGATCCCGCCTACGATTTCGTTCATTCGGATGAGCGGTATCGGGCGATCATCAAAGGGATGGGACTGCCCCCGGCATATTGAGTCAGCAAGAGAACGGCGCCGCTGACAGAGCCACACGGAAGTGCCAGCGGCCGTTTGAAACCAAGGCGGGTCATCGCTAGTCAGTTAACAGTTATTCGTGATGCAGCAATTGTGCCGGTTGTCTCCGATCCGGAGATGAAGTCACCGTTCGTGTCGAAGACTTTGAACGTGAAGTTGCCGGTGTAGCTCATGCCGTTGGGGGCGAGGGTATCGGTTTCGTCGATGGTGAACGAGCCCGTAGGATTCCCGTTGTCGTCGAAAGTCCATCCAGTGTGATGAAGGCGAACTGTCCTGAGCTCAACTTGCTTCCACACACCGAAGCAAATGTTTCCGACGACGGCGGGATGATCAATGTTTTCGAACTCCGTTC
The DNA here is from genome assembly GCF_009765785.1 of Granulicella sp. L46. Lineage (GTDB taxonomy): Bacteria > Acidobacteriota > Terriglobia > Terriglobales > Acidobacteriaceae > Granulicella. The sequence goes on along the minus strand of NZ_LMUT01000012.1, from coordinate 634,855 downwards.
CATCGCTGTGCCATTCCTTAAGGGATACGCCGAAGGGCGCTCCGCTGGTGGTCGTATAGACGACGTGCCACAAACCTACGATGGAATCCGGGCCTCTGACTCCATTGTTGTCAGGCATGGGAAACTTGACACCGTTATTCCCTCCGCCAAATGTGTAGCATCCGGTGGCGGCCTTTGCCGAACCGGTAGCGGTGAATAAAAGGATGAAGAGACCGAGGAAAGCCAGCGCCGCCCGAGAGACCCGGTTACACAGACTTGCTTTCAGCACGGGCGCTAGGGTCATCTCCGTCATATTGATGGACTGATTCATGATGTTGCTCCTTTTCTTGTCTCTTCGGGCACGAGGAACCGACGCCAAACCCGCGAGGGTTGGTACCGGTTCCCGCACCCGCTCGCGAGACGAAGAGGAGTGTCGGGGAATCTGTGGCATTACCGCAATGGTCTACGTGCGGATTGTTTGTACCCGTCTAATCCACTAAGAATGAATCTCTTGGAAGGAGTGGTCCCCACACGTCAACGTCCCTTCGTTGGGAGCTGCGCGACAGACCTACGCGTACCAGGCTCAATGAGCAGCCACGCAGTGACAGCACTCAAGGCAGCCAGGCCTGTCGCTATCCAGATTACGAAGTGATAGCCACTCACGAAAGATTCAATGATCGCCCGCTGAACCATAGGATTGGGATTGTGAGCAGCAGCGAGCAAAGGTCGGGCGACATCAACCTGACCGCGGACGGTAGGGGTCAACGCCAGTTGATTGAGGGCTCGATCCAGTGAGTGGTTGAAAGCCGTGACCAGAATCGCACCGAAGACAGCAACCGCAAGCAGAGAAGCCAAACGGGAGACCGCATTGTTGATTCCAGACGCGAGCCCCGACTCGGATTCCGGCACAGCGTCCATTACTGTCGTCGTCAAGGGAGCGACGCTGATGGTCATGCCCATACCCATCACCACGACAGCCGGAAAAAATGTAGTCCAATAGCTCCCACCTTGCGGCACAACCGCGAAGAGCGCAATCCCGCACGCCGCAACAAGAGGCCCAACCGTAAGCGGAATCCGTGATCCAAACCGCGCAACCAGGCCGCCTGCCCATCTTGACAGCCCAAACATGATCGCGACAAAAGGAAGAAACGCCGCTCCCGCCTGAGTCGGTGTGTAGTGCTGAATCTGTATCAAGTCCATCGGAAAGAAAAACATCAATCCACCAAGGGACGCATACAGAAACAGTGTCAGCAGATTCGCACCTGCAAAGTTCCGCGAACGAAACAGCGCGAGCGAAACCATCGGCATGCGAGACCAATACTCCACGGCAACGAATCCTGCTAAAGCCGCTACACCCAAAACAGCTGTAACGGCAACGAAGTGGCCGCCATGACGAGCGCGAGTCGGCCACTCGATCAGCGCGTACGTGACACCACCAAGCCCGAACGTCACCAGCAGCGCGCCAGGCCAGTCGAGATGGTGCGAGGCATTCTCGTTACGACTCTCCGGCACCTTGGGAGCCAGCAGGATGACCGCCAACGCAAGCGGAAGATTCAAGAAGAAGACCCAACGCCAAGTGGAGTATTCGATCAACCAGCCGCCGATCACCGGGCCGACGGCGGCCGCCATCGCGGTAAATCCCGACCATGTGCCGATCGCGCGTCCTCTCGTCTCCTCGGGAAAGGAAGCCGTAATCAGCGCGAGACTTCCAGGTACCAGCAACGCGGCCCCCACGCCCTGAATCGAGCGAAGCCAGATAAGCATGTCGATATTGCGAGCTGCTCCACATCCCGCAGAGGCGACTGCAAACACGGCAATACCAAATACGTACACCTTACGACGGCCCAGAAGATCTCCCAGGCTGCCGCCCACAAGAAGCAGCGCCGCCAACATCAGCGCATACGATTCCACCACCCACTGCACGTCCGCAATGGAAGCGCCGAAAGCGTTCTGCAAAGCGGGAAGCGCGACATTGACGACAGTTCCGTCAACGAACGCCATGCTCGATCCCAGGATGGTGACCGCGAGTACGATACTCCCGCGTGCTCGCGAATTGGAGCTGTTATCTCGCATGAATTGACCGACGAAGACACTGGCCCATTTCAATTCTCTAACAGTTACTCCGTCGCTTAGCCTATGCCTCTCCCGCCATCACGGGGTCACTGAAGCTAGGCTTACCCGTATCCACGTGTCCCGCATAGCGCGCCACAGCAACGTTACCGTCGCTCGACACGCTGAAGTCATACCAGCCATGACTCTTGCCGAGGCGCAGGACGACCGATGTAGTAACGCCCGCCGCAACCTTCTTCGCGACGGTCGCTGTCTTATAGGAGTTGTCCTGCAACGTCACCGCGAGCGGAGCTTGCCCAATGTTGCGCAGCCGCACCTCCACGTTGCCACTGATCTCCGAACCCTTGCGCTCATGGACCACTTCAATATGAAGTGGCGAGGTCTGCGACGCTCCCATAAAAGACCGGTAGAAACCATTGGGCCCGTGAACGTCGATGAGGTACCGCTCATCCGCAAACATTTCAAGCGCAAACTCCTGGCGAAGCACATCTCCCGGCTTCACGGCGAACGTCGCAGCCGTCATGCCATGATTCTCCTCACCGTTACTCGTCTTTCCATTGCTGCGGACGCCACGCAAGTAAACATTAAACGGGGCTCCCGAGGAGAGCTCACCATGAATATCCTTGGCCGCCGTCATACTCAATTCAAACTTCTTCGCGTCAGCGCTCACTCGACCATCGCTATATAGCTCATACGGAATAGCGCACGATGGCCGAACGCCCGACTCCTGGTGGGGCATCAAAGATGACCCCACTGGATTGCGATTAATCTGCTCGATCTCCGCAGGGCTAAGCTCCCTGTAATCGGAGGGCACCTCCTTGAAACGTGCCTTCTCAATACCCACGACAAACTTGTCGCGATCTAAAAAATTAAGTGCTGGTTCCATAGAGTCGTGAGGCCGGAAGCAGGAGGTCAGGTCACCGCTTATGGCACGCCGCCATGCGCTGATGTTCTCTTCCTTCACCTGTTTCCCATATTTCTTCTGTACGAAATCCTCAAGGAACATGAGGGTTGAAGTATGGTCGAACAGCTGCGAGTTGACCCAGCCGCCGCGGCTCCACGGCGAGGCCACAATCGTCGGGATTCGATAGCCCAACCCGATGGGCCCAGACCTGGCGTCTTTCGCATGCACTCCCTGCGCCAGTTCATCGGCGGCATAGGAATACTCCAGCCCGGTGTCGATCCCGGAAGAAGCTCCACCCGTGCTCGGTCGCTTCGGATCGGCAGCTACGAACGACGGAGCATGGTCAAAGTAGCCGTCATTTTCGTCGTACGTGAGAATGAAGATTGTCTTCTTCCAGACCTCCGGGTTCTTCGTCAAAATGTCCATCACCTCGGAGACATACCACGCTCCGTACCACGGCGACGTTGGGTGGTCCGAGAACTTCTCAGGCGCCGAGAGCCAGGACACCGCGGGCAACTTGCCAGATTCGACGTCTTTCCGAAACTGATAAAACAGATCGCCCTTTGGCACATTCATATTCAGGTCCTTGCCGTCATCCTCAAAGCCGAGAGGCTCCAGCAACCTATAGTGCGGGTCCTTGCTATTGGTCACAAAGGCCGCATCATGCAACTGGCGCTGCTGCGGAGTGAGCGTTCCGTAGAGGGTGTCACCGACGTTGGGCAGCGCTGCTTTGTACTGTTCCAGCAGACGATTGTTGTCTTCGAGCCTCGCACGCAACTGCGTCTCGCGGATCGTGTCATTCTCCGTGGACAACGTTTGTTCGTCCTTCTCAATCTGCTCGGTCAGCGCATCAATCTTCTTTCGCAGGTAGGCACCGTATTCCGGGTTCGCCTCAACCTTATAAGCAGCAAAGCACTCCAGAAGATTGCAACCGAAGTTTGAAAGCCACGCCTGTTCTTCCCCGGTCATCCCACCGGCGAAGGTCAGGCCGTTCTGATAAAACTTCCACGACACGCCCGCTTCGTGCAGACGCTCAGGATAAGTCTTCCACGTCATGTTGCCGCGGAAGTACTGATCATTCCGCATGTAAACCTTCGAGTCGGTGCGCTGCGCGTCACGGACGGTGCCTGTCCAGAACATACTGCGGTTCGGCGTCGTGCTCGTCATCACTCCGCAATAGCTCTGGTCACAAACGGTGAAGGCATCGGCAAGCGCGTAATAAAAAGGAAGGTCCTCGCGGGTATAGTGCCCCATCGTCAACGGAAGATAAGAATAGGCGTGGTTATAGGAGCGTTTGGCCTCCAGCCATCCATCGTGCTGGCCTTCACTCCAGGCATCCACCTGGCTGTTGCGCGAGTGAGGAATCGAACCCATCCACGTAATGCGCGTATCGCGTATATCCAGCCGCCATGGCGCATAGGACTTTCCCGCTGCATCCGTCTGCACGAATACGGAGTTGCCGTTTGCCAACTTCAGAGCCCGCGGATCGTTATAGCCGCGAACTCCTTGCAAGGTCCCCAAGGTGTGGTCGAACGACCGGTTCTCCTGCATCAGGATGACAACATGCTCTGCGTCCATATAGGTGGAACCTGGCGAGGGTTCGATCGCAAATGCCCTTTGAATAGAATCCGGAATGAACCCGGATGCGCCCGCCGCACCCGATAACATCGCCGCAACCTTAAGAAAATCCCGCCTTGTATGTCCTGCCATACCGGCATTTTTACACAGGAATGCAATGCATCGATGAAAGGCTCTCTCAATAGCCGGCCGCACCTCATCCACTCATCACAACGCGGAACGTTGACCGAAGCCTAAGCAAGATCGGCATAAGATATTCGGCCTCGTGAGGAGGACGCCACCTCATAAAAAAATTCCCGCCGTCCGCGCAGGACACAACCATCCTTCATCGCCTACACTCTGAACACCAGAACACCACATCTCAGGAGGAACATCATGGGTCACGGAATCATTGCCTGGATCATCATCGGCATCGTTGCAGGCTGGCTCACCGGAAAAATCATGAAGGGCGGCGGCTACGGCATGCTACTTGACATGGTCATCGGCCTCATCGGCGCCGTCATTGGCGGAGAAATCTTCCGCGCCCTCGGCTACGGCGGCACCGGCGATCACGGCCTCATCGTCAGCATCATCATCGCGACCATCGGCGCGGTCATCCTCACCTTCATCATCCACCTCTTCACCGGCCGCAAATCCGTCTAGCGCCTCGCACGCAACCCTCGCCGTTCGCGTAGGATTTACGCAGGGCAACCTGCGTCCATCCACTCTTTAAACTTCGCCACCGTCTCTTTCTCCCAAGGCGCATCCGGAGGCATCGTCCCCGCCGCGACTGCGCCATACACCAGCTGCGCATTCGCCGGCACACACATCCACGCGGCCTCATCCAGCGCAATTCCCGCCGGCTTCATACAAGCCACATCCCCATCCCGAAACAGCGGCCGAATATCCGTAGCAAAGCTCAAAGCCATAACGTCTCCTCCCAAGCTTCCGAATCCACCCACTCTACTCGCCTTCAACCGCAGCATACAATTTGCCGAGCCAGACGACGCCACCATCCCCAACCCCGCCTAGCCAACCGCAACGTCTGGATTATCACCTTCAAAAACCCCTTCGCCGATTAGTCCCAGCCCCACCTAACCCCAACAAACAGCATGCCTTTGTCCACGACAAGAAAGCCCTCGTCGTCCGCGCAGGACTTCACGGGAAATTCACCAAACCCTTCATTGGCGCAGGTATCCTCAAGGAAGCACCAAAAGGGTCTGTTTATGTTTCACAAAAACGCAGTAAGCTTTGAAAATTCCAACTCCATCGCCTCAACCCCCAACAATCTCCGTGTGATGCCTTCGGTCTCAATCGGCCGCCCGGCTCGCACCGCCACGCGTCTCGACCTGCTGATCATCACCAGCCGCCGCTGCTCCGCCTTCTTCGCAGAGGCAGCCGTGCTCGTCCTGGTCTTCGGCCTCCTCGACTACTTCATGCTCAAGGGCCGCATCGAGCTCGCCTGGATTCTCCTCGCCATCGGCGCCAGCCTCACCCTCCTCGCCGCCAGCATCGCCACGGACTTCGCCGCGCACCACTGGGTCAAGGCGCATCCCTAGCAACCCCGCCCCCACAAATGAAACTCACGACTAACTTCACCCAAACTACCGGGTGAGGAAATCGCTGCGTATTAACTCCCGCCGTCCGCGGACCCCAGCGGAAGTCGCAATCCCACCTGCGGCAAAACTACAGCAGCGGTGTTCACCCGCAGCCCTTACCCTACGAAGTTTTATCGCCGCACCGCGCCACAACCCCAACCGCCTACCTATGCTCTTATGGTTCTATGACGCCAACCGGTTCCTCAAGCGCCATCGCTCCCGCCCCCGGCCACTCAGTCGCCAGCAAGCGCCTACTCCCCTGGCTCGTCGCCGTCGCCTTCTTCATGGAGTCGCTCGACACCACCATCCTCAACACCGCCGTCCCCGCCATCTCCGCCGCACTCCACGTCGGCCCGCTCAGCATGAAGGCTGTGCTCGCCAGCTACACTCTCTCACTCGCCGTCTTCATCCCCATCAGCGGCTGGGTAGCCGACAAGTTCGGAACCCGCCGAGTCTTCGCCACCGCCATCGGCCTCTTCACCCTCGGCTCGCTCTTATGCGGCCTCTCCAGCAACATCCACGAGCTAGTAGCTTGCCGAATCCTTCAAGGCATGGGCGGCTCCATGATGGTCCCGGTAGGCCGCCTCACTCTCGTCCGCTCCTTCGGCAAAGCCGACCTGCTCCGCGCCATGAGCTTCGTCTCCATCCCCGCGCTGGTCGCCCCCATGCTTGGCCCCATCGCCGGCGGCCTCATCGTCGACTATCTCCACTGGCGCTTCATCTTCTTCCTCAACATCCCCATCGGCCTCATTGGCCTCATCATGGTCTACCTCCATCTACCCGACTACCGCGAAGACACCCACCCCCTCGACATCGTAGGTCTCATCCTCTTCGGCTCCGGCATCGCTCTCCTCTCCTACGTCCTCGAAGTCTTCGGCGAACATACCCTCAGCCGTTACGAAATCTCCGGCCTCACCATCCTCTCGCTCTCGCTACTCGCCGGCTATTGGCTACACGCAAAATCCCTCGCCTATCCACTCTTGCAACTAAGCCTCTTCAAGATCCGAACCTTCCGCGCCGCTGTCAGCGGAAGCTTCTTCACCCGCATCGGCATCGGCGGCATCCCCTTCCTCCTACCCCTTCTCTACCAGGTAGGACTAGGCTTCACCCCCGTGCAATCCGGCCTCCTCATCATGCCGCAAGCCATCGCCGCCATGAGCATGAAAGCCATCATGCCTCGCCTGCTAGCCACCATCGGCTACCGCTGGGTATTGATCTCGAACACGCTAGTCCTAGGCCTGCTTCTCCTGCTCTTCGCGACGATCGGCATTCACACCCCCATCTGGGTCATCGTCCTCCTGGCCTTTTTCTACGGAGCCTTCACCTCGCTGCAATACACCAGCATGAACACCCTGGTCTACGCCGACACCAACGACCAGCAATCCAGCTCTGCCAGCTCCATTGCCAGCACCATGCAGCAGATGTCCATCAGCTTCGGAGTAGCCACCGCCGGCCTGGCCACAGCCTTCTTCGTCCCCACCGGCCACGTCAGCGGCCCCTCCGCCGCAACAGAAATGATCCACGGCATCCACAAGGCACTCATCGCCTTGGGCGTTCTCACCATGATCTCGACCATCGTCTTCCACAGCCTAAAGCGCGGTGACGGCGACGCAGTAAGCCACCACGAAAAAATCCTCCACCCCAACGGCTAACCCGCAGAGCAGGGAACTGATGAACTTCAGCGTAGAGGGTCAGTTTGAACTGCTGTAGTACTTCCGCTTTCTAAGCGCCCATCTAGCAATCAGTATCAGCACAGCAAAGGCGACGACGGCTCCGACCGTGAACGCCAGTCTCATTTCCAAATCTTGTGACGGCGTCTTCGAGGCGTCAGCTGGGACTAGAAACCAAACATTGAAAATCATCAGCGCTGAGTAGAGTGACAAGATAGCTGCAATCAAAGCGACTGCCGCAAACGCGATCCGATTGATTTTCTCGTCGTCGATCATGCGGCCATCCTAACAGCCTCACAGGCGCCTTTTCCTTAGAAGCTAGCAGCTAAAAGCTGAGATCTAACAACGGAAAACGGAGAACGAACAACTACTCGCCGCTCTCCCACAACCACCACCCACAAGCCAAATCCTGCACCACATGTCCCAGCGACTTATAAACCGTAATCTCCTCCGCCGACGTCCTCCCCACCACATCCCCCGCCAGCACCTCCCCAATCTCCGCGACAATATGTTCATCCCCGACCACCCCCGCAGCCTTCGCCCGTAGAAACTCCCCACCCTGCGCCAACACCCCCTCGCGGCTATCCACAAAAAACCGTGACCGCCTTACCAACTCGATATCCACCTCCGCCGGGCCCGCAAAGCTCGACCCCACCACATTCACATGCGTCCCCGGCCTCACCCACTCGCCCATCAAAATCGGCTCCGCAGCAGACGTCACAGTACACACCACATCCGCCTCCGCCACCGCCTCAAGCACCGTCTCCACCGCCCGCACCGGCAGCCCAAGCTCCTTTCCCATCGCCGCAGCAAACGCCCGAGCCCTCTCCACCGACCGTCCCCAAACCACCACCTCCTCCAACGCCCGCACCCGAGAAATCGCCCGAGCATGTGTCCCCGCCTGCTCGCCATACCCAAGCAGCGCCAGCCTCCGCGCATCCTTCCGAGCCAACGCATCGGTAGCGACAGCGCTAGCCGCCGCCGTACGTATAGCTGTAATCTCCCCCGCATGCACCAGACAAACCGGCGCCCCACTCTCCGGATCAAACAGCACCACCACCCCCTGGTGCGACTGCGCCCCCTTAGCAAAATTCTCCGGAAACACGCTGATCAGCTTCGCCCCAAAGCATTTTCCCGCGCCCATGCCACCAGGCATCACCCCAAACATCCGCCCCTCCCCCAGCGGCAATATCGACCGCAGCAGTTGCAACGTCTCACCCTTCGAGAAGGCGATCATAGCCTCCCGAACAATCGGCAAACAAACCTCATACGTCAGCCGCTCGGCCACTTCCTCACGATCAATCCACCGCATCCCACGCTCCTCGATCTCCAGCTTCTTCACCATACGCGCAGCCGGTCTCATCGTCGCGAAGGCGGGCTGCCCCCAAACCTCACCTCCACCGCCGAATCCTCTTCAGCACAAAGGAGCGCCATGATCGCGCCCACCCCAACCCCATTGCCATGCCCTCTGTGCAGGCCGACACCACACAACTCCCACCAGCAGCCTTACTACTCTTTACCCGACGGCTTCTTCCCCAAAGCGGTGCACATCCCAATACCCGGCGACCCCGAAGTAAACGCCCCCTGCACCGTATAGCAAAGCTGACCCGTCTGCGTATCCAGCGCCAGCGCACCCGCAGGAATATCTTTTGATATTTGCGAAGGATCGGCAACCAGCACAAACCGCTGACCATGATTCTCCGCCGACGATGCCAAGCATCCGGTCAAAACCACAAGCAAAGCGAGCCCAAGAATCTTCATGCCGCCTATCCTAGCAAACCATCCCCACCCTTTTCACGCCCCCAGGCCATCCAAATATCCTCGAAGGGGCGGCTTCAGTCGAGCCAAACAAGCCCCCTCGAATGGGCACGGCTTCAGCCGTGCCAATCAAACCAGTTCCGCAGGAGCTCACCGCGCTGCCGCAGGCTGGAGTGAAGCCGCAGGCGTAACGACCGAATTGCCTCCCCTCCACCGAGCCATCAAAGCCCGTGTTCAACAAAAATCTTTGGAACCGCCGCTCCAGTCTCACCGTATCTCCTCTCGCACCCGAAACCCGAAGGAGACCTCCATGCGTCTGTCCGCCTTAACCACCTGCGCCGCCCTTCTCACCGTCCTCCCTCTCGGCGCCCAGAACTTCACCACCCACCCCTGCGCCTCCGACGAAGACCACGGCGGCACCATCTCTCGTTGGTTCAACGGCGAGCAGGCCTGCGAAGTCCGCCTCACCACCTTCCCCCTCGTCAACGGACACATCAACGTCAACAGCATGAACGGCGGCATCGAAGTCATCGGCCAGGATCGTCAGGACGTCGCCCTCGAGGCCCGCGTCAGCGCCCACTCCGGCAGCCAGTCCGAAGCCGAATCCATGCTCAAGGAAATCACCATCGAGACCGGCGCCACCGTCGAAGCCCATGGCCCCCACACCTTCGGCAACCACAACTGGTCGGTCGGCTATAAGCTCCTCGTCCCCCGTCAACTCGCCGGCAAATTCCACACCATGAATGGTGGCCTCGAACTCTCCGGCATCCACGGCGACATCCAGGGTGAAACCACCAACGGTGGCCTGCACATCGAGAACCTCGGCGGCAACGTCAACGTCAGCACCACCAACGGCGGCATCAAGGCCAACCTTGCCGGCCCCACCTGGCAGGGAAGCGGCCTCACCGCCAGCACCACCAACGGCGGCGTCTCCGTCAAGCTCCCCTCCAACTACTCCGCCCACCTCGTCGCCAACACCACCAACGGCGGCACCGCACTCAACATCCCCAACGCCAACCAGGACGGCGTCCACCGTCATTCCATCGACACCAACCTCGGCTCCGGCGGTCCCACCATTACCTTTGAGACCACGAACGGCGGCGTGTCGATCGACTAAGTTAGTTTTCCTGCAAGGGTAGAGCGCGCAGCGGCGTACTTGAGCGCGCCGCTCGACGCTCTACCGGACTTCACCGCAGGAAAGCTGCTCCAAAGAGAGCTTCCTCCGCCCCCTCGAGAGAAATCCAGGCTGCGAGCTTCCAGCAGTCTGAAATTCGTGGATCGAGGGGGCGAATTTTTTTTGCGCAAGCCCGCTTTGCCAATCAAGCTCATTCAGCATCAAAACGCAGATGGCCGTCATCGATCGAGTAAGTGATTGCATAAAACGGCATCAAGGCACCTCCCGTTGCGCTCAGTGCATCGCAGACGAGCTTGGAATCAGCTTGGAGGCGGTATACACAGCCATCCGAAGGCTCGTGTGGATCATGCCCGGTCAGTTCATAAAAGAAAAAGGGAAGTGCAAAGCCTGCACGAAAACCCGAATGGTCATGCGAACCGCGGCCTCCGCAATGTGGATTACAAATTAATCCGGGTGCCCCAGGTCTCGCCTTTGAGACCTGGGTTCGCAAGAACTCAGCGCTCCACGAAAGACCCGATTCCCCACGCGTCAACCCTGAACAACAAGTAAGAGATGAGAAGCCAGAAGCGCCGTTCCGTCCCGACGCCCGCACCACCCCTCCACCAAACTTATCTCCCACCCGCACAACCCGCCCTCCATTCCCCCACTCTGACTACCTGTCACCCTCATCTCCCAGGAGTCACGCATGAACAGCTCCAACCATATCGTCGGTCTCAACGTCTCCAGCCACACCCTCCTCGTCTGGATCCTCATCGGCCTCGTCGCCGGCTACATCACTGGCAAGCTGATGCGCGGCGCCGGCTTCGGCCCCATCATGGACATCGTCGTCGGCATCCTCGGAGCCCTCATCGGCGGCTTCATCATGACCCATCTCGGCTACGCCGGCTCCGGCGGCTTCTTCTACACCGTCTTCGTCGCCGTCATTGGAGCCGTCCTCCTAACCTTCCTCATCCGCCTCGTCACCGGCGCCCGAAACCGCCTCTAACAAAGTGACCTGCGCTACCCGAAACTAAGCTGAGTATGTCTGTGAGTGCGCGAAACCGGGCTAGGTCACACACAAAATCAACGAAACGCCCCGGACCCTTTACTCCGCGCCCCAACCCGCAAAAATTTCCGCCTACCGAATCCCCGCAGCGCTATACTCGATATCGCTGCACGAAGTAATACCACGAGGTCTCCTATGAAGAAGCTTCTTGCCGTCTGTACCCTAGGTCTTTCATTCCTCTCTGTGAACGCAATGGCCGAGACCTTCCACGGTGTCGTCTCTGACGCTATGTGCGCAAAGAACGACGTCGCCAAGGCCGGCACCCCCGGTCACGCTGACTGTGCCAAGAAGTGCATCGGCATGGGCTCCCCCGCCGTCCTCGTCGTCGGCACAAAGATCTACACCGTCTCTAACCCAGACAAACTAAATGCTTTCGCGGGTAAGGCCGTAACGGTCGATGGCTCCCTGGCCGGCGACACCATCACCGTAGCTTCCGTAAAATAAGCCCCCTCAGTCCTGCCGCGCCAGCGGCAGGACCACCGTCTTTCCCGTCTGCGCTGACCGCCGCGCAGCGTCCAGAATCTCGGTGACCGTCACATTCGTCTTTAAAGAAGACAAGCTGTCCCCCTCATCCAATCCCCCCAACACCGCCTCCAGGTAGTGCAGCGGATCGTCATACGGCGCTTGCGGAGCCTGCGCAATTTCTTTCCTTTCAACACCATCACGCTCCTGCCGAACCACCATCTGGCTCCCATCGACAGTCTTCGCAAAGCCCGTCCGACCATACACATCCATCTGTTTCACCGCGAACGGCCAGTCCCACGACGCCTCCACAATCACCACCGCGCTCTTGTACTTCAGCAAAATATCCGCCTCATCCGCCACCTTTGGATAGAGTTCCGGCTGCAAATGCTGCGTAACCGCGCTCACCGACAGCGGCGACTCCCCATGCAGCATTGCCGTCACCAAATCAGGCCCATAACAGCCAAAATCAGTTAGTGCCCCATCTCCATCCATCGCCGGATCCACCAGCCACTTCAGAAACTCCGGCTGCACCCCGATCTTCTCCGGCCCCTGATGCCCATCCCTCACCACCACCTTCACCATCGACCCTAAGTCACCCCCTGCCAGCAGTTGCGCCGCCTTCGTGTTGCTGCCATACCAGCTAGTCTCGAAGTCCACGAGCACATGAATCCCGCCGCGTTTCGCCGCATGCTCGATAGCCAGCGCGTCTTGGTAATTAAACGCAAGCGGCTTTTCCATCATCACGCTCACCCCCAGCCCGGCACATTCCTCCACCACTCGCCGATGCTCACTGGGAGCCGTAAACACCAGCACCGCCTGCGGATGCGCGTGCGCCACCATCTCCGCAATACTCTTGAAGTGCAAACTCTCCGACAGCCCAAACCGCGTCGCATATTGTTCAAACAAAACCTGGTCCGGCTCCACGATCCCCACCAGCTCCACGTCCGGGCGCTTCAGAATCGCTCCTGCCGGCACCATCGCTCCGCCAGCCAGAAACGCCGCCACATGCCCATGCACCAGCCCCACAATCCCCACCTTCAGCGGAGCCGCAGCCCAGGCGTTCACACCACCCCAGCCAAACACCATAGCCAACGCCACCACCAGAACTTTCTTCATCTTCTTCCCCACATCCTGAAATAGACAGCCCCTGAAGTCTCTTCCCGTTTTGGCATCTAAAGCAAGGGAGTGAGCTAAACCTCATTACTCTCACTCGCAAAACTGCCGATCTCCAAAGAGTGGTACCTAGGTGCACTCCTCTGCAACTTTCGCCGTCTAAACTCTTGAATTCGGCTAGGATAATCTCGAGTGGGCCTAGCCACCAAGGAGTCAGATTGAAGACAGCTGTCCGCGCCCTCACCTTGCTTTGCTTTGTGCTTTTACCCTGCTCCCTCGTTCATGCCCAGGCCATGCCGACCGCCTCCAGGTTCTTCAACATTTCCGCATTCGGCGGCGTCACAGGCACCTATACGGGCCTCGCCGGCGGTAAGAATCTCGGCATCACCGCCGGCGGCGACATCGGCTTCAAACCCTTCCACTCCTTCTATCCCTCGGTAGAAGTCCGCGGAACCTACCCCATCGACGATGGCGAGGTGGCCTCCCAAAAGAACATCCTCTTCGGTCCGAAGATCGAGCGTTTTTACGGAAACTTCCGCCCTTACGTTGATTTCTTCTACGGCCGAGGCAAGATCGACTATCTACATGGTGGTTATCCCAATCCCGCCGGCACGCTGCTTTATCTTGACTCCGTCTCCAACGTGTTCGGCGCAGGCGGTGGCCTCGATATCACCGTCACTGACCACTTCGCCATCAAGCTCGACGGCCAGTTTCAGCGCTATGGAACCCCCGTCACCACCAGCGGCAGCCTCTACTCCAAGCCCTTCACCATCGGTGTCGTCTATCGCTTCGGAGGCTTCTTCCCCAGCAAAGCTGAAATCCACTAGTAGTGCTGCACCACCTCGCGATGCCGCTCCACCCACCAGCAGGGATTACTGCCTTCCTGTGGGTAAATTGACTTCGTGCACGGCATCGCAACCGTTCCATTCGCGTAATAGTCTTCCTTCCCACCCTTCAGATCCGCCACCGTATACCGGTCCACCATCACGGACCCCATGCCGCCCCCCGCAGCGACTCTCACCCTCCACACCGCAAAGTCCACTAGATACAGCAGCGCCGCGATCAGCAAGACAATACCAATCCCTCGCAGCACCATCTTGAATGCAAACTTCTCGATAACAAAATCTTCTGCCATACGCTCCTCGCGCTCTCCCGCAGACTAGCAGAGCCGCCTCATCCCTCTCCCTGAATTCCATTCTCTATTCCGTGTCGGCAGCGATACATTCCTCGCATTACTTTGGGCAATTTCGATCTCGGGAACCCCGTCTATGGGAAAATAGAGGCAGGTAAACCCATCATCGTGTCGAAACAAACCGTGTCGTTCTTTGTAATTTCTGCATTCTTTGCAAGCCTCACTCTCGCGGCTCCTCTCGCCGCTCAACAACTTGTCGCTGCAGCTTCTGATCCCGTCACCTTGCCGGATGCCCCCAACCCGCAGTTGCACGACGCCGTCTCCAGCTCGTCCCCGGACGTTTTCAGTTCCTCCCAGCCTTCCGATCAGCAGCAGACCGCCGCGCCTGCCTCCGGCGCACAGCAGACAACCACGCCTCCGCAGGAAGAAACTCCTGAGCAGCGCAAAGCCCGTGCCGCCGCCGAACTCAAGCTAGAAACAAAACAGCGCATGGCGGGCGTGATTCCGAACTTCAACACCGTCAACAACGGCAAGGCAACCCCGCTCAGCCCTGGCCAGAAGTTCCATCTCTTCTTCAAAGGTGCGTTTGACCCCTACCAGTTCGTACTGGCCGGCATCGACGCCGGCATCGGTCAGGCTGAAAACGAGAACCCCGGCTACGGCCAGGGCTTCGAAGGCTACGCGAAGCGCTATGGCGCCAACTATGCGGATAACTTCAGCGGCAACTTCTTCGGCAATGCTGTCCTGCCGTCGCTCCTCCACCAGGATCCGCGCTACTTCCGCCTGGGCCATGGATCCGTCCTCCATCGCGCACTTTATTCCATCTCCACGACGTTCCGCACCCGCGGCGATAACGGCAACTGGCAGCCCGCTTATTCGAACCTTACGGGCAATCTCATCGGCGCCTCGATCTCGAACCTCTACTACCCCGAAGGCGATCGTGGCCTCTACCCCACCCTTCGCCGTGCCCTCAGCGTCACCTATCAGGGCACCATCGGCGGCATGTTGCAGGAGTTCTATCCCGACATCGCTCAGAAATACAAAAACCACAAAGCCCGCAAGGCCGCCGCTGCAGCCGCCGCCGACGGCGTTACCCCCATACCCCCCGCCAAGCCTTCCCAGCCCTAGCGCAAACACTCGCAGGACTCTGCTGTTGTTCTTGCTTTGCCTTTCTTTCTGTCATTCCCTTTGGGAATCTGCTGTTTGCTCGCTAAGCCACAGCTCCGCTTCGCCCGATATCGTCCCAGCCGCAGCTACAAATTAAATAATTCTCTCAGCCGCTTGGTCTGCGATCGGCTCACCGGCACTTCCGTCTGTTTACGATCATCCATGCGCAGCTGGTAGCTCGACTTGAACCAAGGCACCACCTCGCGAATGTGCTGGATGTTCACCACAAACGACCGATGCACGCGCCAGAACTGTTCCGGGTCCAGCTGATCGGTCAACTCCTCCAACGTCCGGCAATTCGAATCCCCCTCGAGCGCCTTCGTCACCACCGAAATCCGTCCCTCGTCGATTGTGGCAAAGCACAGGTCCTTTTGATCCACCAGCAGCAGCCGGCTCTGCGCCCGAACCACCACCTTGCCCGACCGTCCCACCCCCGCGACCCCGACAGGCGCAGCTCCCGCCGCCGCAATTCCCGTCCGCTCTTCCACCATACGCAACAGCGCATCCAGCTTCGCCTCCGCGCCAGCAACCCTACCCGCGACCCGGCCCTCGCCGCCACCCGCACTCGAGATCCCCGCGCTCTCCGCGACCAGATCCGTCGAGCTGTTCATCCGCTCGCGAACCTTATCCAGCGTCCGATGCACGCGTTTGCTATCGAACGGCTTCAGCAGATAATCGATGGCGTTCACCTCAAACGCCTTCACGGCATACTGATCGAAGGCCGTCGCAAACACCACCTGCGGCAGTTTCATCTTGCGATCCTGCGCCAGAACTTTTTTCAGAACCGCAAACCCATCTAGGCCGGGCATGCGCACATCCAGAAAGATCACGTCCGGCTTATGCGTTCGGATCAAATCAACGGCCTCAATGCCGTTAGTCCCCTGCGCCAGTACCGACACGTCCCCCGCAGCATCCAGCAGGTACTGCAGCTCCTGCCGAGCCAGCGGCTCGTCGTCAATAATCAGCGCTGTCAGCGGAGTTGCCATGGCTGCGAATAGTGTACGCGCACGCGCAAGAGAACCACCTCTCTCTACGCTCTACACTCTATCCCCTACACTCTGTTCTTAATCGCTATAAACGCGCAGCCGTGCAGGAGCCCCATCCTGCGCGAGGTCATGTCCGCAGCACGTGCAGAACACATCGGTAAGCTTCACGCCGCGATGGCACTCGCCACACACCGGCGCCATCTGGAACTGGCACTGTGGGCAGTAGTGATAACTCGCCGCCACCGTAGTCGAGCAGTTCGGGCATCGCGACAATATCGGCTGCCGCAGCAGGAAGTACACCACCGCGCCAATCCCACCCGGCAGCAGCACGCACACCAGCATCCACAAACCAGCCGACATCCCGCGCCGCTTCACATCCCGGCTCACATACCCCAGCAGCAGCGCATAGCTCGCCACCAGCGAGCCCCACGCATAGCCCATCATCAGCCGCAGCGGCAGCAGCTCATGCTTGTGGTGCGGCATCACCACGTGGAAGATGTACTGCATCCCCGCGAACAACACCAACGCCAGCACCATCGACCAGCGCGGAATCATCCGCAGCTCTTCATCCCCCGCAGTCGCCGCGTCCTTCGCGCTCGATCCTGTCCCCATCCACTTCGGCATCATAGCTGCGCCTCGCTATCGGAACGCGTGCGTGCCCGCTTGAACCACACCAACCCCATCACCGCCGCCGTCACCGGCAACGACCACAGCAGCAAAATCATCAACTGGTCGCTAGCATCCGGAATCCCATTCGGCGTCAGATCATATCCATCCAGCATGCCCCAGATCGCATAACAGATCATCACCATCAGGATCGACGAGATCCCCAGCGGAACCCACAGGCTGCGAGACTTGCTCTTCTGCTCCCGCATCGTCAACGCCTGCTCACGCACCACGCGATGCGTCCGGTTCACCACCACGCCCCGCGCTCCCGCTGCCATCACCGCTCCGCGAAACGCCCGCCCTACTTCACTGTCTTGATTCTCTGAATGACGTGAATTCAAACGTCCACCTCCGCCGAGCCCTGCTCACCGCGACCAACGCCTGCACGTAGCTTCAGCAACTCAGGCTTTAGCGCGGCCAGCCCACGATACAACCTCGACTTCACCGTCGACAACGGCGCCCGCGTGACTGTCGCAATCTCTTCCAGCGACATCTCTTCATGAAACCGCAGCGTCAGCACCTCGCGATACGCCGGGTCGAGCGTCAACAGCACCGTCGCAACCTCCGACGCATTCTCGCGATATTGAAACTGCTCCAGCGGCGACGGCCCTTCCTGCACAATCTCAAACGGCCGCGAGTCGGAATCCTCGCCACCCTCGCGCATCTCGTCCAGCGACGCCATCGTCCGCTTGCGCGAAAGATCGATCACCAGGTTGCGCGCAATCGTAAAAATCCACGTATCGAACCGCGCCTTGCCGTTGTACTGCGAACCTCGCCGCAGCACCCGGATCCAGACCTCCTGAAACAGGTCCTCAGCCACCTCGCGCTTGCTCGTCAGAAACATCAGGTACCGCATCAGCCGATGCTGGTACGTCTCGATCAACTGATCGAGCAGCTCCGGATCCTGACGCTTCAGACCGCGCGCAATCGCCGCGTTCTCGCGTTCAACCTGCTTCGCCGCTTCGGCCGTCAGTACTGTAGGAGTTCTCACGCTCATATGGACGCTATTTTGCTCAAGAAAGTCTCGGTCGACGCAACCTATATTCTAACGTCCGACCGCCTCCATCGGCGGGAAAAAGTCACTAGGCCGCTACTCCCTCGCAATTCATCTCTGCGAATCAGGAACTTCTCCGGTAATCTCGGGTTAGAAAAATTGCAGAACTGTTTCCGAATCTTCCAAACGCTTTATCCATTTGGCGCATCCCACTGTACAACAGGTCCTGCGCCCTCCAGCCCAAGCCCTAAAAGATGACAAACCGATGAGTCTCATTCTTCCTGCAACACTTCTGTTTATGCTCGTGGCTGCCTACGTCTACCTCTGGCGCTCCAGCCACGAAGCGGCTAAATTCGCCCGCGAATATCAGGACCGCGGCGGTCTGCTCATCGACGTGCGCAGCCCGGCTGAATTTAAATCTGGCCACCTGCCCCACGCCATCAACCTTCCGCTCAACGAGTTGGACACCTACGTCCCCCGCCTCGCACAGGACAAGAATCAGGTTCTCCTACTGCACTGCAAGACCGGCCTGCGCAGCGAGCTGGCCGCCCAGCGTCTCAAGCGCCAGGGCTACGCCAAGGCCTTCAATTTAGGCTCCTACGGCCGCGCTGCCCGCCTCATCCTCCGCCCCGTGCGTCCCGGATTGTAAAGCCGATTACACTGAAACAATGGATGTTTTGTACGGCCTGCACCCGGTCGAGGAGGCCCTCCGCGCCGGCACCCGACCCCTCGACCACCTCTCCGTAGCCCGCGAGCGCGAAGCCCGCCGCGACCCCCGCATCGACGCCGTCCTCGAGCTAGCCCGCGCCAAAGGCATTCGCGTCAGCACCGAGCCCCGCGACCAGCTCACCCGCCACTGCAAGACGGACGCCCATCAGGGAATCGTAGCCTTCGTCCGCGAGCGCAAATTCCTGGCGCTCGAAGACCTCCTCAACGCCCCAACCGGCCCCTCAGGCAGCAAGTTCCTGCTGGCTCTGGACGGCGTAGAAGACCCCCACAACTTAGGCGCCCTGCTCCGTTCCGCCGACGGCTCCGGCATCGACGGCGTAGTCCTCCCCGAACGTCGTTCCGCCCCGCTCTCAGCGGTGACCGCCAAATCGTCCGCCGGTGCCAGTGAGCACGTCCGCATCGCCCAGGTCGTCAATATCACCCGAGCCCTGGAAGCCATGAAGAAAAACCACATCTGGATCGTGGGCCTCGACGAGCGCGGCACCCCCGACTACACAGACTTCGACTTCCGCCAGGATATCTGCCTCGTCCTGGGCAGCGAAGGCTCCGGCCTCCACGATCTAGTCAAGCGAACCTGCGACCACCTCCTCCGCATCCCCATGGCCGGCAGCGTAAGCTCCCTCAACGTCTCGGTAGCCGGCGCCGTGGTGATGTACGAAGCCATGCGCCAACGCCGCAACCCCAGCACCCAACCCGCCGCGCCAGAGTCTAAACCTCCAAAGCCCCGCAAAGGCCTAGGCTCTTAACACACGACTCATCTTCATAAGTCGTAATCGGAATCATCTCCAAGGGTTGTCACCCGAATCACCTACAAGGGTTGTCACCCGAATAACCTCCATGAGTCGTCATTCGAATCACCCCCATGAATCGTCATCCTGAGCGCAGCGAAGGATCCCTGTATTTGCTGTTGCTGTTGCTTCTGTCTTTGTTGTTGCAAGTTTTTCGCCGTCATCCTGAACGCAGTGAAGGACCCCCGTATTTGCTTTTGCTGTTGCTGTTGCTCTTGCTTTTGCTGTTGCTCTTGCTTTTGCTGTTGCCCTTGCTCTTGCTGTTGCTCTTGCTGTTGCCCTAGCTTTTCTGGCTGTCATTCCGAGCGCAGCGAGGAACCTGCTTCTCTACCCAAGCGCTCACTTCCACCCAAGAACCGGAGTCACCCAAAACTTGTTTTTCCCCCACCACCCAACGCGCCTCCTCCCCCTTGCCCTCCTCCTGGCGAGCCTAACGGCGCAAGCCCAAACCACCCCCACCCAACCCGCGCCACCTCCGCCCCCACCAGCCGGACAAGTCCTCTTCGAAAGCCACGGCACCCCGCCCCCCACGCCCGACGACGACGCCCCGCTCGAGCCGCAAGCCATCCCCCCCGGCCAAACCCCCACCGGTCCCGTCCTCACCGACGAGCAGCGCTCCAGCCTCCTCTTCACCGCCTACGATCTAGACGCCCGCATCGCCCCCGCCACCGGCCACCTCACCATGCGCGCCCGCGTCACCCTGCGCAACATCACCAGCCAGCCCCTCTCCCGCGTAGCCCTGCAAATCTCCTCCACGCTCCATTGGGAATCCGCCACCCTCATCACCCCCACCGGCGCCTCCCCACTTACCGTTACGCAACACGTCATCGACACCGACGCCGACCACACCGGCAAATCCTCCGAAGCCGTCCTCGACCTCCCCGCGCCCCTAGCTCCCGGCGCCACCCTCACCCTCGACACCCTCTACTCCGGCAACCTCTCCGCCGACACCTCCCGCCTCGAGCGCCTCGGCGCCTCCGTCTCCCAGGCCCTCACCACCGATTGGGACGCCATCGGCTCCGTGCAACTCACCGGCTCAAGCTCCTCCAGCTCGGCCGACACCTCCATCACCCCCGCTCTCACCGTAGCCCTCCGCGGCTTCGGCAACGTCCTCTGGTATCCCGTAGCCTCGCCTCAGCTCTTCCTCGGCGACGGCGCCAAGCTCTTCCAGGCCATCGGCCAGCAGCGCCTGGCCGAGCGCGCCGCCACCATCCACCTCCATCTCGCAATCGAGTATCGCGGGATCCCTCCTGTCGCCGCCTACTTCTGCAGCCGCCGCCAACCCCTCACCGCCCATCCCGACGACCCCGCCGCCACTCCAGGCACCGGCAGCGGCATCGCCACTGCCGACTTCTCCGCCCGCCCCATCGGCTTCCGCCAGCCCAGCCTCTTCGTAGTCCAGCAGCCCGAAACCTCCATCGCCCCCCTCCCCGAAGTCTTCTCCTCCAGCCTCCCCTCCCAACCCGGTAACCCATCCGATTCGGAACCCCCCTCGCCACCGGAAACGACCTCGCAGCCGGGTGCCTCATCTTCGTCAACGGCTTCATCGTCGGCTAAGGTGGGTGACGACCAAGGCCCCGCCATGCTCTCCGTCGCGACCACCGACACCGCCTCCCTCGCACCCCTCACCTCCTCCGCCGAGCGCGTAGCGCCCCTCCTCCAAACCTGGTTCGGCCCCAAACCCCTGGGCCCTCTCACCATCCTCGACAACCCCGGCGACCCCTTCGAGGACGACGCCCTCCTCGTAGCACCGATCAACAAGCTAGCCTCCACCACCTCCACCGCCGCCCTCGCCCACTCCCTCACCCATTCATGGATTTATACCGGCCAACCTTGGTTCGACGAAGGTCTCGCCCAGTTCGCCGCCCTCCTCTGGGTCGAGCAGGATCAAGGCCGCCCCGCCGCCATCCTCCAGCTCAACAACCTCATGCAGCCCCTCAACATCGCCGAGATAAGCTTCGACACCCAGCAGGAAGCCGACGCCCCCACCGCTCCCACCGGAGAACCCCTAGTCTCCGCCACCGACGAGCTCTACTACCGCCGCAAATCCGCCGCCGTCTGGTGGATGCTGCGCAGCATCGCCGGCGACAAACCCCTCCAGCAAGCTCTCACCGAGTGGCGCGACCAGCCCTCACCTTCCGACGACCCCACCATCCAGGCCATAGCCTTCGAGAAGCTTCTCGAAAAGACCAGCGGCAAAGATCTTGGCTGGTTCTTCTCCGACTGGATCCTCCGCGATCGCGGCCTCCCCGACCTCTCCATCGTCGACGTCCAACCCCGCCTCATGGCCGCCGGCAAAGGCCACGACTCCGGCTGGCTAGTCTCCGTCACCGTCCGCAACGAAGGCGCACCCGCCGTCGACGTCCCTCTCAACATCCTCTCCGGAGCCTTCACCACCAACACCCGCATCCACATCCCCGGCTTCTCCAACGCCACCACCCGCGTGATCGTGAACGCCCCACCCACCGAAGTCATCCTCAACGACGGCAGCACCCCCGAAATCCGCGCCGCCACCCACACCCGCGAAGTAGTCCTCCAGCCCACCACCGCCAACCCTTAGAGCAGTTGCGGTTGCAGTTGTAGTTGTAGTTGTAGTTGTAGTTGCAGTTGCAGTTGCAGTTGTAGTTGCTAGTTTTTCGCCGTCATCCTGAGCGCAGCGAAGGACCCCCGTATTTGTCTTTGCGGTTGTTCTTGCCGTTGTCCTTCCGGTTGCCTGCTCCACCGGATTAGCAGGGGCTTTAGCCCCTTGGAAGGTCGCGGGAAATCGAAGGGGCTTTAGCCCTGGCCCTTCCTCCTACCGCCGTCTCCGCTTCGGAGCCGCCGCCTCACCCGCCACGCAAGTCTGCCCCGAACCCCACGCCCGCGTGCACGTAGCATCCACCTTCATCACCCGAGCCGCCTCACCCTTCGCCGCCCCGCTCAAACCATCCGGCCTCACCACTTCTTGCAACCCATCCCCCAGCGGCGGAGCCAGCGCCCGCAGCGCCTGCAACTGCGCCTCAGTCGCGGTCCCCGCAAAGTGCAGCGCATATCCAGACTTCGTCGCCGTCCCACTCAGCGTAAGCGCAGGTGTCTTCCCCGGCGGCGTCAAACCCAGCGGCGCAAGCACGAACCCGTCTTCGGTAGCTCTGCTCGTCACGGTAACCGCATGCACCAGGTTCGCACTCTCTGCGCCCCACGGCAGCAATCCAATAATCTCCCCACGAAACTCGCCGTCCCACCGCGCCGGCTGCCCCTTTCGTGTGCTCTTCAGCAGGACGCTCCCAGCCACAGTCCCCTCCGGCCGTTCGCCCGCTGGAATCCTCTGCGAGAACAGCCGCACCCAATCCAGCAGCCACGCATTCGGAACATTCGTCATCCCCACGCGCACCCCCGCCGTGTCCAGCGTCGATGCATCCGACAGCGCCGACAAATCCAGCCGGTCCGCAATCCCGACCACCCGTCCCGCCACCTTCGCTCCATCGGCAATCGGCGTCGTCACAGCGCAATCCGGATCGGTCACCACCGCCGCCGTCACATCCAGCGTCCCCCGGCAATCAGCCCGCACGTCCATCGCCTGCACCGGCACAAATTCAGACCGCCGTAGCTCTTCCATGTGGAAGGTCGTGGTCAGCTTCGCCGCTCCCAGCATTCCCATCAGCGACGCCTCCACATTCAAATTCCCTCGCCACCCGGCATCCTGCCCGCTCAGCATCTTGGTCGCCTCGCCCATTGGAGCCCCCGTCCAACTTGCCGTCAGATCCACCGGAACCTCTGCCATCGTGGCCGCGCGTTTCAACGACCCCTCCAGCTTCACCACGCCGGGATCAGAAATATTCGTGTCTGTCCTCGTAGGCGTGCCCTTCGCCCGCACCCTCCACTCCTGCGGCGACGTCAGCCAAAGCGCAAAGTCCGCGTCCGTAAGCGAGAACGGCTTCTTCTCCTCGCCCAGCTTCACATTCACCCTCGCCCCAGTCGCCTCGATATACGGAAACCGCGGCTCCGGCCCAGCCTTTCGTTGCGCCGTAGGAGCAGTGCTCACACTCGCCGCATGCATCAACAGGCTCTGCACATTCCACACGCCCGCCGCATTGCGCACGAGGTTCAAGCTCGGCGTCTCAAACGTCATCGACGAAAACTCCACATGACGCCGCCACAGCGAGCTCGGCCGCAGCGTCACATCCACCACGTTCGCACGAATAATCGGCTCGGTCCCAAACGCCGGATCCTCGCTCACGACAAAATTCTGCAGCGTAAATCCCGGCACCGGCAGCAGGTGCATCGTCACGCCATCCAGCTGCACCGGCCTTCCCAAACTCGCACTGATGCTGGTCGCAATCCTTCTCTTTAGCCGATTCACATTCAGCAGCGGAGGCGTCAGCAACAGCAACAGCACCGCCGCCACCACGCACGCCCACACCCACCAACGCCGCGTCCGCGACGATCCATCTACTTCCGTCCCCGTCTCCGTATCCCGTGCCGGCAAAGTCTTCTCTACCCTCTATCCTCTACACTCTATCCCCTGCCGTTACCGCACCACGTGGAACGTCCGCTTCCATCGCGTGTCCGAGAAGATGTGCGTCACGATGTGGAACATGAACCCGATCCGGTCGCCAATCGAGGTCTTATCCTCCTGGTCCGCCGGAGTCTCAAACGACCAATACACAAACAGCGGCCGGCCCAGAATGTTCTGCTGCGGCACAAACCCCCAGTAGCGCCCATCCAGACTCTCCGTCCGGTTGTCGCCCATGGCAAACACGTACCCCGGCGGCACCACCAGGTCATCACCCTGGATATGTTGTGGCAGCTCCTCGCGCCACACCTCGGTCACCTGTTCATCCGGCGAAGGCGTCACCGATGGAAAGTCATCCCGATACGGCTGATACGCCTCCTGCCCAGGCCCATCCTCGCTCGGCTGGATCGCATACGGCTCGTTCTGCGCCACGCCATTCAAATACACCACGCCATGCCGCAGATGAATCCGGTCTCCCGGAATCCCAATCGTGCGCTTCACCAAAATCAAATCCGGCGACTCCGGATTCGGTTTCATGAACACAATAATGTCGCCCCGCCGCACCGCCCGATAATGCACAAACGGAGCCCACTTCGTCTCTGGCGCCAGCGTAGTCCGGTCCACCACCACGTGATCCCCAATCAGCAGCGTGTTCAGCATCGATCCCGAGGGGATCTCAAAGTTCTGAAAGATGAACCCGAACACAAACATGCCAATCGCCAGGATCGTGCAGATCGAGGCAAGCGCCTCCATCGGCGTCTCCGCCACCTCGTCCTTCACCTTGGCCGGGACGGTTGGCCCGGCAACGGCGCTCTCCGCCTGCAATGGTCTCTCAATGCTCAACGAAACTGTCTCCTAAACGTCCGCGCGTCAGCGCTAACCACACGCCAGCTCCATCACCCCAGTGTACCCCGCCACCAAACCGCCTTCTCTACGCTCTACACTCTATCCCCTATCCCCTGTTCTACCGCGTCACATGGAACGTCCGATTCCACCGGGTCTCATCGAAGAAGTGCAGTGTCTCATGCAGAAGAAACCGCAGTTTGTCCCCGGTCGTGGTCTTGTCCCCCTGTTCGTCCGGCGTCTTGAACGACCAATACACAAACAGCGGGCGCCCCAAAATATTCTGCTGCGGTACAAACCCCCAGAACCGCCCATCCAGGCTGTTGGCGCGGTTATCTCCCATCGCGAACACCATCCCCGGCGGCACCACCAAATCATCTCCCTGGATATACTTTGGCAGCTCATCCGCCCAATCCACCATCCGGTTGGCGATCCCTTCCGACTCCACGCACGCCTGATCCCGGCACTCTCCGCCCTCCGCCAGGCGATCGCTTCCAGACTGCTTCAATCCCGCTACGTCAGAAGGGAAGTCGTCGCGAAACGGAATCAAATCGTTCTCCGCAGGCTGGATCGCATACGGCTCCGTCTGCGCCACGCCATTCAAATACACCACGCCCTTACGCAGATGAATCCGGTCCCCGGGGATCCCAATCGCCCGCTTCACCAGTTTCATATCCGGCACCTCGGTATGCGGCTTCATGAACACAATAATGTCGCCCCGCTGCACCGGCCGATAATGCACAAATGGCGCCCACTTCGACGCGGGGGCAAGCGTTGTCCGATCCACCAACAGGTGATCCCCCACCAGCAGCGTGTTCTGCATCGATGGCGAAGGAATCTCAAAGTTCTGGAACATGAACCCGATCACAAACAAATACACGGCCAACATCACGCACAGCGAAGCGGCCGCCTCCAGCGGAGTCTCCGACACCTCTTCTTTGACCGCGCCGGCATCCTTCATCCCGCTCGCTCGCTTCACCCGAACCACCTGCGCAGAACTCAATACGCCTCCCGCAAATCCAAGCCGAACCCTGTCAACACGCCAACCGAAAACGTTCTGCCAGTGTATCCCGCCCCACTCTCTCCACCCCAGGCGAACCCATGTCGGTGCTCTCGCCCCTTTTTCTATCCGACCAACAATCCCGCAATCTCGATCCCACCAACCATCCCGTCATCTCGACCGGAGCATCACGCTGTTGTCTTTGTGATGCGCAGTGGAGAGATCCCTGCATTTGCACTTGCCCTTGCTTTGCCCTTCTGGCTGTCATCCCGCAGGGATCTGCTTCTTCTTTTGTCCTTGCCTCTCTTTCTGTCATTCCCTCTGGAATCTGCTTCTGCTCCTGCCTTTCTCCGCCCAAACTCTGTCATCCTGAGCGTAGCCGAAGGACCCCGAAGGTTTCAGCCCACCTGAACCGCTCGTCCCTTTTCAATCAGAAATCCGCGCTTCAGCCGAGCTACACGCCTCAGACTCCGCTCGCCAAATCACTCCCAAAAAATAAATTCCCCCAACCACCCTCAAAAACAACCCAAAATCAGCATGTCAACCCCCTATCCACCCCGACAACGCACCAAACCCGCGTCCCCACTGCCGATTTCTCTCTACCCGCCTTGGCATAGTTACCCACCCACTCGCTACAATTGAATTAGCCCCAATTGCGAGCAAGCTCTCCCGGAAAAGGGTCCAACGGCCCGACACATATAGCCAAGGGTCGAAGCCTCACCGCCACCGTAAAGTCTTTCGATGGTAGTACCTTTGCTCCTAACCTATCTGAATGCAACACTTACATCGGTAAGGTCCCCAGTAGGGCAGGGGGTACTTTCGCTTCTAACCCGCGTGGTTGCACTACTTTACAGCCAAAGTACTACCTGGGGGGGAGGGGGGCCCCCTCTGGTTTCCTCGCGTACGCGCACGAACTACCGCAGCACTCGCCAACTCCGCACGCCGCTCCGAAACAGATCCCGAACCCGCTCCCACACCGAGCCATGCATCTCTTCGGCCAGCGGAATCGTAAAGTACACCAGGAGTGGCCGCCCCACAATCGCGCTCCGCGGCACAAACCCCCAATAGCGGCTGTCCTCGCTGTCATTGCGGTTGTCGCCCAGCACAAAGTAGGAATCCGTCGGCACAATCACATCCCGGTCCACCACCGAGCTCCGCAGCCGGATCCACCAGCGCAGATCCACATTCGGATCCGCCTCCAGCAGCGAAGGGAACTCATCCCGAAACCCATTCGGCCGGCTCGGCGAGTAAAACGCATACGGCTCGTTCAACACCACGCCATTCACCAGCACCCGCCCGCCGCGCATCCGTATCCGGTCCCCCGGCAGCCCCACCACCCGCTTCACCAGGTGCAGCCGCGGCTCCACCGGATAGTGAAACACCACCAAATCTCCCCGCTCTACCCGCGCCGGTGGAAGCACCAGCCGATCCAGCCGTCCCGAAGCCGCATACGACTGCTTGTCGACCAGCAAAAAATCGCCCACCCGCAGCGTAGGCTCCATCGACCCCGAAGGAATCCGAAACGGCTGCACAATGAACGTCACAATGAAGATCGCAAAAACAATAATCTCCAGAATCGACTTCAGCGTCGTCAGCAGACCGTCCTGCTCCACCGTCGTATGATGCCCCGAACTCAACGCTCGCCCCGCTCCGCAGACACACTCGGTGCACTCCAATGCAACAGCGCCAGCTCCGCCGCCCGCTGCTGCGCCTCCTTCTTGCTCGATCCGTCAGCCGACGCCAGCACCCGCTCGCCCGCTTCGTCTTCCAGCCTCGCCTCTACCGAGAACACCCGGTCATGCGGCGGCCCGTTCTGCGCCGTGTCGATGTACCGCAGCTTCCCTGCGCCCTCAGCCTGCACGCGCTCCTGCAGCAGCGTCTTGTGGTCGCGCATCGCACCGCGTCCAGCCCCATCGGCCAGCGCAGCCCGCATCGCCTCCATCTCGGGCTGCAGCAGGTAGCGCTCGGCGATCGCCCGCAATTTGGCCAACCCCTCATCGCCCGCATCCAGATAAACCGCGGCCAGCACGGCCTCTGCCGCATTGGCCAGCAACGCCGGCTTGCGACGACCACCATTCTGCTCCGCGCTCTTGCCCATCAGCAGCGCGTCGCCCAGCCCCAATTCCACGCCCATATCAGCCATCCGCTTGCGGCTCACTAGGTTCGACCGCAGCCGCGTCAGCTCTCCCTCGCTACACTTCGGAAACTCCCGAAACAGAGCCTCGGTCACGACAAGTCCCAGCACCGCATCGCCCAGGAACTCCAGCTGCTCATTGTCCGTGCCCGGAGCATTCCGCTGGTCGCGTTGCTCCGGATGCGCTGGCAGAATCACCGCCGGAACTCCATGCCGCGCCTCGTACGTATGCGACCGATGCGTCAGTGCCAGGCTCAGCACCTCAGGCCGCTGAAACCGATGCCCGAGCTTGGCCTCCAACTCCCGCCATTCAGCCCGTATCTCCGGTGCTTCAGCAGTTGGCTCCCGCTTCTTCCTCTGCTTCCTGCGCGCCGTGGTCATCGCCGTTCATCCTCAGATCCCAGCCTGCGAGTCCTGACCTCTACTCTACGCGGCGTTCGCGGACTCCCCGCACAGGCGAACCTAAGGCGGAACAGCCTAATGCGGAGCCGGAGGTTTGTACGAGTCCTTCTCTGCCTTGCCCGTAGGATCGAACGGCTGATCGTCGTCCGTGGGCTTCTGCCGCTGCGGCAGCAGGAACGGCTTCGAGATCCCACTCTCCGCCGCCTTCTTGGTATCCGGCAGGCTATCCCGCGTCACCAGCGCCGCCTTGTACTCCGCAACAGCCTTCCCCCGGTCCGGAGGATCCATCGTGTCATACAGCCGCCCCAGGTAGATGTGGCTCCAAGCCACAGTCCGCGGATCCTTGCTTAGCGCCAGCGTCTGCTCGAAACCCTTGGACGCCTTCTCCGGGTCCCCCTCCATCAAGTCGATCCGCGCCAGCACGTAGGTGGCGTCCGCGTGATCCCCGTGCGGGTCCGCCAGCGCCTTCTCCGCAATATCGGCCGCATCGTCCTTATCGCCCTTCAGCAGGTCGAGTTCTGCAAGCTCCATGCCCTCGATCTTGTGAGGCGTCGCGTCCGGCCGCAATGGATCCGGCGGAATACTCTTCACGAACAGAATCTGCTGTGCCGCCTTCTTCTCCCGCTGCACATCCATGCCGTAGATCAGCGGCGCCATCTCATCGCGAAGGCCGTCCCCGTTGTGTTGCATCTTCGTCAGGCCGTCATAGAAATACCGTGTCAATACCCAACCCTGCCGTTCATCCAGAATCACCAGGTTGTCGCGCGCGACATTCGTCTTCGAGTCGTAGGCAGCCTTCTCCACGTCATAGTTTGCATCCTCTTCACGAGATCTCGCTCCGCGCGCTTTCTTCGGCGCGGGATCAGGAATCACGTACATGTGAGCCTCGATGGCCTTGATCACGGATTCCGACATGAGCGCCACAATGTCACTCTTGTAGAAAAACTCCAAGGGTGCTTCCTGCACCGTCGACAGCAGCGGCTGCATGCGCTCCATCGCCTCGCCGCGACTGTAAACCAGCGGCTCCACAACGTAATGCAGGTAGATGTGCCGAATCTGGGCCATACTTACCGGATCCCCAGACGTACTGTTGTCCGGCGACATGACGATGATGTAGTCCGAACCGTAAACGCGCGCATTCGTCAGGTTCGGCGAAAGCATCGGTTCCAGCAGCACCAGAAACCGTCGGCCATCGAAGGTGCTCACCGGCTGATGCAGGAACAGATTTGTGGCCAGGATCATGTCCGTCATCGGATCATGCACGCGCGCAGTCAGCGCCTCGTACTCGGGACGATGCTTCAGCCATAAATAGTGCAGCTCAATATCTTCAGCAAAGGTCCGCAGCAGCGGCAGCACATTCACCACATCAGCCGCCTGCGGTGGCAGTTGCGTCAGATCGACGTTGGGCGTCAGTTCCGGAGGCGGCGACAGGTAGAGCGCCAGCGACACATACTGCCCCACATCCAGCCCCATGTCATTCATGTGGTGCTTAGAGATGTAAGCGCACATTTGGTCACGGCTGTTTCGAGCGTCTTCTGAAGCTGCCAACGCGGCATTCATATCGGCGCGCACTGCCGCGCGCACCGGCGCCGACTTATCCAGGTCCGCGTCATAGCCGCAAGCATTCAGCGCCGCCGCAATTTGGAACAGCGGCTCGCTCGTTTCCAGCGTTACCGCCGCGCCACCGCGCTCGATCTTCGCCACCTGCGGACGGTTCAGGGGGTTAACGTCCATTTGGTGGCCTGCGGGCGCTTGCGGCTGCACTGGCGCACTTGCCGGTGTAGTCGCCGACGAAGACGACGAGGACGAGCTCTGTGCCTGGACACGACCGCAAAGCGCCGCGGTAACACCCAGCAGCAGAATGCCGAACGCACGCAGCCGCTTTCGCACCGTCTGCTTGGAAACGGACTGCGTTATTGGGGAAGGGCGAAAAGGGGGCAAGAGGTTCACGATACTGATTCGACGCACCGCTACAGTCTATGGAAGCCGATAGAGCCTGCGCAATCCGCCCGGTAAGCGGAGTCCGCTTAACCCCTTACCGAAACCCCGGTGTAGGTGATCACAACATGGCCGCGTACCGGAACGCCAAAGACGGTTGCGGGCGTAAAAACGCTGCTCAGCAGGTTGTTTTCAACCCGAATATTCACTTCGCTGTCCGTAGGGCCTTCGAGGATCGTGTATCGATACACGCGACCGCTGCTATCGACCATCGCATCTACAACGATCGGCACATCACGCTTCGTGCTGATCGGCTCCGGTGGCACCTGCGAATACATGTAGCGTGGCGCGACCAGGTGGGCCATCGCATCATCATTCGCCTGCACATCGACAGGCGCTCCGAACATCCAGAACAATCCACCCGCCAGCACCACAGCCACCGCGAAACCACCGCTTAGCCGCAAGGCCAGTGGAGCGATCGAACTCCTCCAAATCAGGAGCATTCGCTGGAAGAACGGCAGGTGTGCCCCGCGCTCCCGCTCCGCGGCGATGGCAGCCCTCAAGCGCGCCTGAAGTCTCGCTGGCGGCGGTTGAGGCCCAAGCTCTCCTAACGACCGTTGCACCTCGCGCCACACATTGAAGTCCTTCGCGCAGTCATCGCAATCTCTCAAGTGACGAGACATCTCCGCCATCTCAACCCCGCTGACCGCACCATCCAAATAGGCAGAAAACCCGGACCGCACAGCCTCACACTCCTCGATCGGAGCATCCGTGGCGCGTGGTAACGACCGCTTCGAGATTTGATTAGGCCATTTCATCGTGTCACCAGCCGCGCAGGATCTGTCTTGCGACATCCCGAAGCTTTCGCCACATCCGCGTCATCGCGCAACGCTTCCCGCAGGGCAGCGCGCCCGCGCATTAGCCGGCTCTTCACCGTACCGAGATGCACGTTAAGCATCTCGGCAATCTCCTCGTAGCCAAACCCTTCAATCTCTCTGAGCACGACAACCTCGCGGTACGCCTCTGGAAGAGTACGCAAAGCGGCGACAACTCGTTCCCCAAGCTGCGCGTGAGCCGCGCACTCAAACGGGGACGCATCGCGTGCTGCCAGCGCGTCGGCCATGCAAAAGGTCTCGCCCTCGTCATTCTCAAGCTGCGCGTCGATGGTCAATTCCTGCCGTTTATGCCGGCTCCACCAGCGGCGCTGATTGCTCGCCTCATGCAGCGCGATCCGGTAAATCCAGGTTCTGAGGCTCGCGTCGCCATGAAAGCTCGAGATATTACGAAAGACCTTAACAAACACTTCCTGCGTCACATCCGCCGCATCGGCCGGATCGCGCAAGCTGCGCGCCATCAGGGAATAAATTGGCTGACTATATTGAGCCAGCAAGAGGGCAAACGCCTCCTCGGATCCAGCCTTCAGCTCCGCGACGAGCTCCTGCTCGTCTGCACGGATTCCGATCGCGCTTGCTAGATCGCTCATTGCTGTCCCCAACTGCGGAGGGAAGAGTTTCCACCCGCGAATGCTACTAAAGTAGGCGCTGGCCTCATCATCTGTCCAGCGTTACTAGCCAATATAGACGCGCCTTCGACCCATTCCGTGAGGCATAAAAGCCTCAATCTGCAATTCTCTGTCCAACCACCACGTTAGACACCATGCCGCACCCCTTTGTTCCGCGCTAGCGGTTTGACTTGCCAGCGCGCATCCGCGAGAATAAGAGGGTCCCTCCAATGAGTGGGCCTGTGGCGCAGCTGGGAGCGCGCTTCCATGGCATGGAAGAGGTCATCGGTTCGATCCCGATCAGGTCCACCAAACAACCCCTTACAAATCAGATAGCTACAGCAAGCAGTCGCCCTCCTTCCATGAGCGGTCTTGTGTCATTTGGTCAAACGCTTGGCTGGCCTACGGCGGCCCACAATGATGTCGCCAGTCTGTGCCGACTTTTTCGGCTCGCAGCCACCCAAACGCGCAGTT
The DNA here is from genome assembly GCF_009765785.1 of Granulicella sp. L46. GTDB lineage: Bacteria > Acidobacteriota > Terriglobia > Terriglobales > Acidobacteriaceae > Granulicella. The sequence goes on along the minus strand of NZ_LMUT01000012.1, from coordinate 602,315 downwards.
ACCCGTTTGCGAAAGTTATCCATGTACAAGAACCCTCCGGCTTCATTTGCGAAGATGAAGTCGTCAGGTGAGAGGAAAGGCATTTTCGTCGGCCATCCGCCGCAGCTTCCGGGTATGCATCCCAGCATTTACTCGATTCGGTGTAATCATCAAACCAATTTAGGCACAGACGGTGTTTTATCCGCCTGGACCGAATCTGACCATAGCAAGGAGCCCTTCATGAAACGACTTCTTCTCGCAGCGGCGCTTGTTTGCGTTCCTCTCACCGCACAGCAGCCAACGCCCTTCTCGCTGCGCGCGCACCTACTCGCGGAACTCAAATCAACGCACAACGTCAAGGAATGGTTTGTCCCAGCAAACGACGCGGTCGCCGGCCTATCGGCAAAGGATGCAGCATGGACCGACGGTAGTGGCAACCACTCCGTCGGAATGCTAGCAAACCACTTGGTGTTCTGGGATCGCCGCGCTCTCGAGCAGCTAAAGGGCGAGAAGAACGCAAAGTTCAGTGGCAATAACGATGAAACCTTCAATGCGTTCACCGAAGCACAGTGGGCCGAGACGCAAAAGCAGCTGGATGAAGTGCTCACTGAGCTCGAAACGTATGTTGAGACGGTCGATGAAAAAACCTTGGAGAAGAACGCATCGTTGCTGTCGCATATCGCAACGCACAATGCTTACCACATCGGCCAAATGTTGTACGTGCGGAAGTTGCACGGTGTTTGGAATCCAGAGAACGGCGTTAAGTAGTCACGGCAACGGGATCGTTGCATATTTCCAAAGAGGATGAATACGATCCGCTCGGTTCCCTGACGCTCCAAGCCCTCCGCTGCCAAGAGGGCTTTCGTTTTGTAGTGACAAACGCCGCTAATTGCTTTCAAATGAACGACACGCCACCCATCAAGGTTGACCCTGGTTCCTCCTGGAATGCAACAACATGCAACGACCACACCCCTGCAAAGAAATACCGCCAAAGGCTTCTTCCTCGTCGGATCGCCGTCAGCCAATCTGGTCGCAAATGCTGAGCCTTACGAGATTGGCGCTGTTGCTCGCATTGACCTCAGGCGTTTCAACCATAGACGCGCAGAGTACCCCTCCATCAAACAATCCCGCCTTGATGTCCCAACTTCATCAGGCCATTGCAATCGCCGAGCACGGTGATGAAAACAGGGCGTTAGCCCTCACACGGGACCTGCTCGCGCAACACCCAAACTTCGAGCCAGCGCTGAAGTTTCAGGGCGCGCTCCTGGAAGACCTGGGAAACGGATCAGAGGCCATTGCATCCTTCCAGGCAGCATTAAAGCTCGCTCCCACAGACCCCGAGCTGCTCTTCAAGATCGGCCTCTATCAACTCCAGACTGGCCATAATGCGGAAGCCATCAACCTCCTCGCTCGCGCTCTGAAATACTCGCCCCGCGATCGCGACACGCTCTACTACCTGGCCCAGGCCTACCACCTCAACGGCGACAATGACGTCGCCCTGAAGGCCATCCAGGAGTGCCTCAAGGTCGACTCAAACAACGCGTCCGTGTGGCAGAAATATGGGGAACTCCTTTGCAGTTCGGGCGACAACCAGGCCGCGATGCAGTGGCTTCACAAGGCGCAGCAATCTGATCCAACCCTTGACCGCATCGACTTCGATCTCGCCGTTGCAAGTTTCCGAAGCATGGATCTCGACCAAGCCTTGCAGTATTCCACGCAGGCAGCCCAACGCAAGCCGAACAATCTCACCGTGCAAGCCCTGCTCGCCGCCGTCTATGTCAAGCTGGGAAAGTGGCAGGACGCCGAGCCAATCTTTCGATCGATTCTTCAGGTCAAGAGCAACGATGTTCCCTCCATGCTCGGATTGGGCCAATGCGAACTCGAACTCAAGAACTATCAGCAAGCCGCAAACCTGCTTGAGCAACTACTACGTCAGGATCCCACCCAGATCCTCGCGCACTTTTATCTTTCCAGGGCCTACGCCGGGCTCGGAAGGACCGCGGACGCAAAGTACGAGGCAGACCTTCACCGCACCATGCTGGAGCAGGCTTCCTCCGCCGGTCCGCAGGGAGACGCCGCTCAGGAGAATAAAGTTTGGGATGAGGCTCGCCAGCTTTTGCTCGACAACAAGGAGTCGGCGGCGCTTCAACTATTTCGCGATCAGTCAAAAGGCCCGTTCGCTACACCGGCGGGCTCGTATGTCCTCGTAGGAACGCTGTATTCGGCGATGGACAGGCCGAACGATGCGGAGCGCTGTCTACACAAGGCGCTCGAACTTGATCCAACGGTCCGCGGCGCCCATACGTCGCTCGGCATCATGGCGCTCCAGCAAAATAATCTCGACAAGGCAGAGAACGAATTCAAAGCAGAGCTGGCGATCCATCCAAATGATCAATCTGCTCTCGCCGAACTTGGTGAAATTCGTTATCATCAGGCACGCTGGGCCGACGCCGCGAACCTGTTATCAAAATCTAAGACAATGGTTCCGTCTCTATTGTTCATACTCTGCGATTCGTACTTCCATCTCGGCGACGTAAAAAATGCGAACCTGACGGCTGAGTTGTTAGTCACGTATTCGAAAGATCAACCTAAGGCAGTCCAGGGAGTCATCGACCTGCTGAATCGCAACCAACAACAGGATCTAGCCCAGAAGCTACTGCACCAGCAGCCTTCATGAGCTCCTTGCGCTTTGATTACTTGGAACTCTCAAGTATCGTCAGCACCTGGTCGGCCTTTACGCCGCGCAGAACCTGCTTGACGCCGGTTGGCCACGAAAGCTCAATGCGATCGATCACTGCGTCCTCACCCAGCCCAAAGTGAACGCGCTTGTCGCTGGATGAGTTGTAGCTGAGAGCCGTCGTCGCCTCGTTGTACTGACTCCCATGTGCCGTCGTGATCTTAATCCGGGTCCCGAGCCCGTCGCGATTGTCCTTCACGCCCACCAGCTTCAAGATGATCCAGTGATGTTCGCTCGCCGTACGGTTCATGAGAATCTCAGGCGGCCCGTTCAGTACTGTGACCACGACATCCACCTTCCCGTCGTTGTTCAAGTCACCAAACGCAGCCCCGCGATGAGCTGCAGGATCCGCAAAGTCCGCCCCAGCTGTGCCGCTCACATCCTCGAATTTAAAATTCCCAATATTCCGGAAAATCCTATTCGGCAGACGGTACGGCCTATGCTCTACCTCAACGGAATTATCTAGAATCGCCGCATCAGCCGTGAACAAATCCTTCAATCCATCGTTATCAAAGTCATACGCGCCGGTGCCCCACGCGGTCAGTCTTCCAGTTGCAGCCGTCAGTCCAGACGAACTGGTGACATCGTTGAATTGACCCTTTCCCTCATTCTCGTAGAGCGGAAAGGTATCGCCAAACATCGTTGTATGAAAGATGTCGGGCAGTCCATCATTATTTAGATCGCGAAAATCTGCTCCCATGCCCGCAACCGTCTTCCCCATCTCGTTGTACGCGACGCCCGCGTCCGACGCCTCATCGGTAAATGTGCCGTCCCCGTTGTTATGCAAGAGAAAATTCGGGGACGTGTCATTCGAAATAAAAATGTCTGTAAAGCCATCGCCGTCATAATCTGCAAAGGCCACCCCCATGCCTTTGCCTACGTACTGCCCAATGTGCGACGCAGTCGAAACATCCGTAAAGGTGCCATCACCATTGTTGCGATACAGGATGTTGGGCGTACCTTGAAAATCATTCGGCGAGCAGTACGTAGGCAGCTTTCCCACGCTACAAGCAGAGGCCGTCTTGATGTCGTAATTCAGGTAGTTGACCACCAGCAAATCAAGCAATCCATCGTTGTTGTAGTCGAACCATCCAGCGGCTACGGCCCATGCCTTGCCGATCCCAGGCACAATACCTTTGACCCCAGCCTTCTCCGTAACATCGCTGAAGGTGCCATTGCCGTTGTTATGGAAAAGCTGATTGTGATTGACGCCGGTGACGTAGAGATCAACGAACCCGTCATTGTCGTAATCTCCTGTAGCGACGCCCATCGAATATCCAATACCACCCAGCCCGGCCTTCTCCGTAACATCAGTAAATGTCCCGTCTCCATTGTTATGAAACAGCCGATTCGAAAAGCTGGAGTCCGTTTTTTCCAGAGAAGGGATCGCTGCGCCGTTAGTGAAGAAGATGTCCAGAAGTCCGTCGTTGTCGTAATCAAACAAGGCAACGCCGCCGGTCATCGTCTCAATCGAGTAACGATGCGGACTCACGCTGTTCTTCAACGTGAAACTGATCTTCGACTGCTTGAGGGCATTTTCGAAAACGATCGCGACCGCCTTCGACGGCGCACTCGAAGAAGGCGATTTCTCCTGAGTCGTTTGTCCCCGCAGCCCAGCGCCCGTGTCCCAAAGGAAGAGTGCCATGCAAGCTACGGTGATTGCGCGGGATATAGTCACAGGATTAGCAATCCGCCACCGCCGTGGTTGAAAAGAAATGTAGCATCGAGAGCATCCAATCGTATCCTACGAAGCAACACCCCTTATATTCCGCTCGCGTCGGAGTCGTCGATTAGACCCATCACTTCGTACCAGCCATCGATTCAGAAGCGCCGCCACCGCAATAGCCACCCAGTACGCCGCAATATTCTTGAGCGAAAAATAGCGTCCCAGCAAAAGCCGGCCAGCGAGGGTCAATCGGAAAGCATCCAATGCTGGTACACGCCACAGTCGGCTGAACTCGACCACAGCCGCCACGGCCGCGGCGAGACAGCCTAGACCCACTACGCTCAGTCTGGGAAGGCAAACGGCAATGAACCAATACAACGCCATCGCCCACAGCGCCGATCCGCCAAACTTAAGCCAGAAGGGCGATAGTCCAAGCGGCACCATCCGCCACGCGAGTCCCACCGGAATCGTGATCAACAACAGCACCACATAAGTGACACGACGTTTAGGCATCGTCATCCGGACCATCGCTTGGGTACAACATCGTTCAGGGTTTACTGTGAGGGTAGCTGCATCCTTCAGCAAAACTGTCCCACCGACTCGAACAGGAGAATCATTACACATGAAATCGTTTGGCTATGCCGCGCAGACTAAGACCTCGCCGCTCACCCCGTTCCACTTTGACCGCCGCGAACCGGGCCCCACCGACGTCGTCGTCGCGATCGATTATTGCGGCATCTGCCACTCGGACATCCATCAAGTTCGCGACGAATGGGGCGGCTCGATGTATCCCATGGTTCCCGGCCACGAGATCGTCGGTCATGTCACAGCCGTCGGTGCCTCCGTAACCAAATTCAAGCCCGGCGATCTCGCAGGTGTCGGCGTGACCGTGGAAACCTGCATGGCCTGCGAGAACTGCAAAGCCGGCGCAGAACCCTACTGCACCAAAGGCATGGTCGGAACCTACAACGCCAAAACCTACGAAGGCGACATAACCTACGGAGGCTACGCAGACAACATCGTCGCCCCCGAGCATTACGTCCACACCATCTCTCCCAAGTTAGACCTCGCTGCCGTGGCGCCGCTACTCTGCGCCGGTATTACCACCTACTCCCCGTTGCGCCACTGGGGCGTAGGTCCCAACAAAAAAGTGGGCGTCGTGGGACTCGGTGGACTCGGTCACATGGGACTCAAATTCGCTCACTCCATGGGCGCACATGTCGTCCAGTTCACCACGTCCGAGAACAAGATCGAAGACGCCAAAAAGCTAGGCGCCGACGAAGTCGTCATCAGCAAGGACGCAGCGGCCATGGCCAAACACGCCAGCAGCTTCGACTTCATCCTCGACTGCGTCTCAGCTCCCCACGACATCAACGCCTACCTCGGCCTGCTCCGCCTCGACGGCGCCCTCTGCCTCGTCGGTCTTCCAGACCAGCCCGTCGCTACCTCGCCCTTCGCCCTCGTCACCAACCGCCGCTCGCTCTCCGGCTCAATGATTGGCGGAATGAAAGAAACCCAGGACATGCTCGACTACTGCGCCGAAAAGAACATTGTTTCGGAGATTGAACTTATCGGCTACGACCGCCTCGAAGAGGCATATACCCGCGTCGTCAAAGGAGACGTAAAGTATCGCTTCGTCCTCGACGGTAAAACCCTAAACGCTTAGCCCCAGCCAAACCCCAAAGCGCTTCGCCTCACTCTCCGTGTTACCTGAGCGTGACGCGAAGCGCTTCGTCCTTCTGCAGATATCCCTTCCGCCGAAACCAATCCTCCATCGAGTCGCGCAGCCGATCCAGCGGTACCCGATGTCCGATCTCAAGCACGCCATCCTCCACCGGCAGCGTGTCGTCAAAGACCGCGTCATTCGTAAAGTTGCGCATAGCAAAATTGTCCAGCCACTTGATAGGGCAGGGAAGCGAAGCGCCTTCGCTGCTCCCATACTCCACCGTGACTTTATGTTGAAACATAGCGTTGTCTTTAGACGAACTGCACAAACATAGGCGTATCGAGCGCAAACGATTTCGGTGTATCCGCCAACCGCCCCGTAGCAGGATCGTGGGCAAAGACCGTCACCGTCGACGTCCCCTGGTTCGCGCACAACAACCAGCGGCGCGAAGGATCGAACGCGAAGTGCCGTGTCGCGCCTCCGCCACTAAACACTCGTTGCTGCTCGGTCAGCAAACCCGTCGAAGCATTCACCCGATACACCACCAGCGAGTTCTCACCCCTCGTATTTCCATAAACAAACCGTCCATCCGGGCTGACCGCAACCTCGCAGCCAGTACTCCCCGGCAGCGCCGCAGGCGATGCCAGCGTGGAGATCACACTGTCCTTCCGCAACACCGGAACGGGCGCTCCATTGTTCACGTTCCAGTCGTAGAGATCGATCGTGCAGTCGAGCTCGTGGATGCAGTACAGCCACAGGCCATTCGGATGAAACGCCAGATGGCGAGGCCCCGATCCAGCTCGCGCCGCGAACCGCACGGGAGCCTCCATCGGATTCGCAGCCCGCGGGTGAATGCGAAAGATTTCTATCGCATCCTCTCCAAGGTTGCACGCCAGAACAAACCGGTTGTCCGGCGAGATGACAGCGCAGTGCATATGCGCCGCTTCCTGCCGCGCCTTGTCGGGTCCGAGCGCGCCGCAAGCCGTGTTATTCCGGCAGTCGAAAAAGCCAGCACTGCGGAGCGCCCCCCCAGACCCAAGGCCGAATGCTGCAAGGCTCCCGCCGCCATAATTCGCGACGAACGCATTCGATCCCGTTGCGTCGACGGACACGTAGCAAGGCCCATTGCCCCCGCTGCTCACCCGTTCCAGTGGCTTCAGCGTCGCGCTCCTCGGGTCTAGTTGAAAACTGCACAGCGCTCCATCCCCGCGGGGGCTTTCATTGACCGCATAAAGTATCGAAAGTCGCGGATGCATCGCCAGAAAGCTCGGGTTCTGCGTCGTTGCAGCGACTTCGATCCGACTCAGCTCGCCACTCTCAGCATTCCAGGCAGCACGAAAAATCCCCTTGTCCGTTCCGGTTCCGAGCAGAACCCACCGTGGATTGCTGACAATCGGGCTAGCCAGTGCGCGCAGCGCAAAAGGAAAAGCGACGGCCGAGGCTATAAATTGCCGACGGCTGGTAAGTGATCGGTTAGCGGTCTGAAATCGCATCGAGCGTTGAGGTCCCATCGAGCCTAAGCGGACTCGGCGACAGTCTGCGGCTCGCCGGGTAGTTTGAAGTCGAATTCCCCGGGATGAGCATCGCGGTCGACGACGGGCAGACTGGGCAGATTGGAGGTATGCCCCACTTCTTCCACCACCGCACTCACCTCGCGCAACACCTCATCCACGGTCATGGTGTACATCTCACGGCCGTTATCGTACCCACTCTCGATAGCCTGTTTCAAGTAGCGTCCTGCTGCCTGCGCCGCCAGAAAATCGGTGATCACCTTGCCGTTCCGGCGTTTATGCTCGACCCAAGCCAGGTTGGGCATCGCAATCCAAAGCGGTTTGCCGTTGACAGCAAAGCGGATATCGGTCGCATCGGCATGGCGGGTCGCAATGGCCACGACCGTGCCCTTCCAAACGCAGTGCAATTTCTCTGAGGTCCAGCGGTCGGTCGCTACAAAATCTTCATACATGACTCATTCAGGTTAGTCGTACCGTGACATCGAAGCAAGCGGCGTTTCCATCAAACTCTGCTCATATACCTGTTAATTTTGCCAGCATCTGCTAACCCTTGATCAGTTACCCTAGTCCAGTACGAAGTCCCGAACATACGTAGCTCCAGTCAGCCTTCAGCAGGTTCAACGATCCGCCTAAAAGGACATAATCGTGCGTAGACTACTCTCTCTACTCCCCCTCTCCTTTCTTGCTTTTGTCCCGTTTGCCTATCCCCAGGCCCCTGCAGCTACTCCGGCCCCAGCTCCGCCGACAGATGTCCTGATCTTCTCCAATGGCGACCGCCTGACCGGCAAGCTTGACAGTGTGACCGATGGAAACGTCGTGTTCAACAGCGATATGGCCGGGACCGTCACCATCTCCATCGACAAGATCAAGGAGTTGAAGTCAGGCGCTCAGTTCGCCCTGCTCCGCAAAGGCGACCTGCCTGGCAAAACGCACGTGCCCGAGGGTTCGGTCGAGGTCGCTGAGGGGAAACTCACGATTACTCCACCCGCTAACGAGCCTCCCGCTGTCGTTCCTGCTGCGGATGTTAATTACCTCATCGATCGTGCGTCCTTCGATAAACAGATGAGTCACAAAGCAGGCTTCCTCACCGGATGGAGCGGGAAGATCACTGGTGGCGCCAATATTGAGCGCTCCACAACCACCGGCACCACGTTCTACGCGGGACTCTCGTTGGTTCGCGCTATACCCACCGTGCCCTGGATGCTTCCACGCAATCGCACCATCGTGAACGTCAACGAAGCCTACGGGAAACTATCGACTCCCGTCATCCCTCCCACCGTCCCCGCGACCCCAGCCAGCGTGGTGATCACCAACATCTTCCATGCCGACGCTGAACGCGACGAATACTTCAATCCGCGGCTTTACGCCCTCGCGGACACCTCCTTCGACCACAACTTCGGACAGGGCCTCCAGTTGCAGCAAGTCTACGGAGGCGGCATCGGCTACACCGCCGTCAAGGACGCCAAGCAGGAACTTGACCTGAAGGCAGACGTCCACTACATGAAGCAGTCGTACATCTCCACCACGGTCGACGGGATCGTTACGACCACGCCATCGACCAATATCATCGGGACCACGTTTTTTGAGGGCTACACCCGCAACTTGCCTCACAAGATGCTCTTTACCGAGTCCTTGAACTACCTTCCCGCATGGAATGACGCCAAGGCGTATTCGGCGAATTTCAATGCGGCCCTGGTCTTACCCGTGTACAAGCGCCTCGCTGCCACCATTGCCGTCGCGGACAACTACCTCAATGATCCGGCGCAATACTACAAGAAGAACTCCTTCCAGTTCATCGCCGGCGTCACCTATGTGCTCCCATAACGCGCCTTGAGCGCGTTATGGGGTGTTCGAACGGGTCCGGGATGTTCTAATGGATAGAGCGAGCCTTATGGCCCGCCAGTGTATGTTTAGGAGTTCGGATTTGATGTGTGATGTGCGGAAATTGGCAGTACGGTTGGTTCTCTCTGGAATGGCAGTTGGTCTGCTCGCCGGAGCCATCGCCCCAGCAAACGCCCAGACTGTGACCCAGACCCAGTCCAAAAAGAGAAAGCAAGAGTCCCACGCCCACCACGAAACCAATGCGACGCGTCTCGCGCGCGTTGCTCGGACCACCGAAGAGACCTACTCGCATCGGTGGGAGATATTCGGCGGAGGCGGCTATCTGCGTTTTCGCAGCGGCGAGTATCTCCGCAGGAATAATGAAATCAGCTGGGCAACGGCAGCCAACTATTACTTCACTCCCAAGTTTGCCGTGGTCGGTAATGCCCAGGGCTCTTTTGGTAATGCGCACGCAATCACCAATAACGAGTTTGGCGTCTACAACCCCCAGATCAATGAATATATGTTTATGGGTGGCGTGAGCTATCGGTTCGTGGCCAAGGAAAAATTTGCTGTGAGTGCTCAGGCGGTCGCAGGCACCAGCTGGGGTATCTTCTCCGGCGGTAGCAAGGGCATTCCGGCGACGGATCTCGGCTTGTGGGACAGCGGCTTGCGCCCAGCTTTTTCGCTGGCTGTGAACGCCGACTACAACCTCTATCCCAATCTCGCGCTGAGGTTTACTCCAACCTGGATAGGGACCAACTTCGTGGGACCAACAGGCAGCACGATTCAGAACAATCTTGGCTTCAACCTCGGCATTCTCTATCGTTTTGGCCGGCAATAAATTTCAGCGGCCTAAAATCGGGGCCACGCCCGCGGCCTCGAGCGTAAGATAGATATATGTCAAAAGGTTGGGAATCCAAGAGCGTCGAAGAGCAACAAGCCGAGGCCGCGACCCCAAAACTTTCCACCTCCGAGGTCACTCCCGAGGCGAGACGGGACGAGGCCGACCGCAAGCGTCGCTTGCAGTCTCTGGAAATGCAGCGGGAACGCGTTCTCTCCGAGCGCACCTCAAGCCCCCACCGCCGCAGCGCGCTGGAGCTCGCACTCGCCACCATCGAGCGCGAACTCGAACAACTTGGCTGGTCCATCAAACTGTAGCCGCTTGCTTAGCTCCTTCGTGTCAGCACAAAGGGATTAGCCTGCGCCGTCGGTGTCAGCACAACACTCTGAATGCTCACATGGGCCGGCCTCGTCGCCGCCCACACGATCGCATCGGCGATATCCTCCGGCTGTAGCGGATCCACATTCTGATACGTCTTTGCCGCCCGCTCCGCATCTCCCCGAAAACGAACCTTGCTGAAGTCTGTCTCCACCATCCCGGGATCAATCGACGTCACCCGCACCGCCGTTCCATTCACATCAATCCGTAGGCCGTCCGAGATGAATCGCTCCGCCGCCTTGGTCGCGCAGTAGACGCCGCCATTCGCATAGGCCATATGCCCCGCGATTGAGCCAAGATTGATTACATGCCCATGATTGCGCTCCACCATTCCCGGCACAATCGCGCGCGTAACGTACAAGAGGCCCTTCACGTTGGTGTCGATCATCTCTTCCCAATTCTCAATATCGTCCTCATAAAGCTTCGTAAGGCCGCGGCTGAGTCCCGCGTTATTCACTAGCACATCAATCGATCGCCACCCCTCCGGCAACTCGGTCAGCACCCGCTTCACCGCTTCGCGATCGCGTACATCGATCTCCAGCAGCAGTAGGTCCGCGGCGCCCGCATCCCGCAACTCCGCCTCCATCGCCTGTAGCCGCTCCAGCCGGCGGGCGCACAATATCAGCCTCGCTCCATGACGCGCGAACTCCATAGCCGTCGCCGCTCCAATCCCCGAGCTCGCTCCCGTCACAAAAACAATCTTGCCCTTCATCGAAGTGCTCACATACCCCTCCAAGACTCCAATTATTCTTGCACGCCCAAAAGCATGAAGACCGCGAACATTTCGCGGCCTTCATCTGCTTCCGGTTTGGTCAACAAGCTACTAAGGATTCGTCGTCGGTGGCTGCGTGATGGTAGGCTGCGTAGTCTGCACACCAATCGCCGCACCCGAAACAACCATGTTCACGCGCCGATTCTGCCGACGTCCATCCGCTGTATCGTTCGACGCAACCGGATCAGCTTTTCCATAACCGACCGACGTAACGTTCCCCGCCGGTACACCGTTCTGAATCAGAAAATCGTGCACAGCGTTCGCGCGATTCTCGCTCAGCTTCTGGTTGTAACTATCGCTGCCGACCGAGTCCGTATAGCCCTCGACCTGGACCTTCAGATCAGGATAAAGCTCCAGTATCGTCGACACCTTCGCCAACGCAATCTGCGCATTTGGCTTCAAGGTGTACCGGCCAGTGTCGAACAGCACATCGCCCAAATTGATCACCAGGCCGCGTGCAGTCTCCGTGGTCTGCAGCACCGCGTTCAATTGCGCACGCAGCTTCTCACGAGTCGCGGCTGCCTCTCGTTTCGCGGCCTCAACCTGATCCTGGGCCTGGGTGGCCTGTGCACGGGCAGTAGCCGCTTCGGCATCCGCTCTTGCCTTCGCCGCGTCCGCCTGCGCCCTCGCCGCATCCGCCTGCGCCGCCGCAGTCGCCGATGCCGCAGCAGCAGCTTTGTCCTTGCTCGCCTGCAGTTCCGCCTGCTGCGCCTGCTGCTGCGCCGCTAGCTTCGCATCCTGCGCCTCTTGCTGACGTTGCTGTTCTTGTTTGCGCAGCGTCAGGATGCGCGCATCTTCGGCGCGCTGCGTAGCAGACCTCGCATACGTGAACTCCATCTTCACGTCGCGATGCTTGCTCGACTGGATGTTCTGGGCATTCAGAAGGTCGGTCGCCACCTCCTTCATGATGTCTGGAGCATACTGATCGGCGCCCGCAGCCTTTGCAATGCGTTGCGCGTTATAGGCCTCGTAAAGAGCCAGCGGCGTATGTTCCCGGTCTGTAATAGGGAATTCCACCGTCTTCGATCCGGACGTAGGAGCGTAAAGTCCCTTAGGCAACAGATGGTAGTGGATATTTACCTGCTGCAGTACGCCGTTCGTCTTGTCCGTAAATACATTCTCCAACACCACTACATCGCTTGGCTGCGAGACCGCGTAGTACGGCTCAGCGGTAACAATCAGGCCAAACGCCTGGAACGAAGAGGTCACATTGAGGCTAGCCTTATCGCCCGCCAGTTCAAGTTCGCCCAAATTCTGCGGACGCCCATCTGCAGAGATCGCCCATAGAACATAGGTCAGATACTCCGCGCCAAATCCGTTGGCCGGCGAGAGACCCTCAAAATGCACCGAAATCTCGGTCTTGCCCGTCACCGAATTCACCTTGGCATCACCCTTCGCGCCGGGCAACAGATTGGTGCCTTTGAAACCCACATGAGTTGACCCGCTGCGGTTAAAGTAATTCACCGCATCCAGCTGCCGCTCCACAACCTTCACGTGGTAGACGTAAACGCCGTTCGGCCCTTGCGCAATAACCTCTCCGGTCTTTGCTCCCGGAGCCACCGTAGTCGGATTTGGCTCCTGCGCCGCTGCAACGAATCCGAAACTGCCGACCAATAAAGCCACCGCCGGTACTGCCATTGCCATCTTCTTCGTCCACGTGCCTGACATCGTATCGTTCTCCTTAGAAACTCTCGCCGTCGACGTACGGGCACGGCATCTAGTGGTTGCTTAAAAAGTAGGATGACCGGCCACGCGCAAAAGGTGTCCCCAGATAAATCTTCATAAGAGGCAACCTATTCTGTGCGCTGGAATTACATGGACCCGGCTTCCACCCTCACCGCCTCATCCTACGGGAAGTTCGTCACAGTGGCTGTGTCCGTCGTCGTTTACCGCCAAATATACTGTGGCGGGAGCCCTACTCGCCGCCAATCGTCCCTATAATCTAGCTGTTGAGAGAGCCCACGCGTGAGTGAATCGATTGTCGAAATCTTAGGTCTGCGCAAGGTCTACGCCGGCAAGAATCCTGTGACGGCGGTCGACGGCATCGACCTCCATGTGCCCTCTGGATTGATCTACGGCTTGCTCGGCCCCAACGGCGCCGGCAAGACCACCACCATCTCCATCGCCACAACCCGCGCAATTCCAACTGCTGGTTCAGTCAAAATCGCAGGCATCGACGTGGTAGCGCACCCTGCTCTTGCGCGCTGCGTCATCGGCGTCGTCCCGCAGTACAACACCCTCGATCGCTCCTGCACGGCCTTCGAAAATATCTACTTTCATTGCCGATACTTCGGGATGGCGAAGCAAGTTGCCGCTCAGCGAACCGCGCAGCTACTCGAGCAGTTTCGCCTCAGCGATCGCGCCGCAGCCTATCCGCAAGCACTCAGCGGCGGCCTCGCGCAGCGCCTTCAGATCGCGCGCGCCATCGCCCATCATCCCAAGGTCCTCTTCCTCGATGAGCCCAGTGCCGGCCTCGATCCACAGAGCCGCATCGCCATGTGGGACGCCGTCCAGGCTCTGCGCGGAGAAGGAATCACCGTCGTCCTCACCACCCATTACATGGAGGAGGCCGACGCAATCTGTGATCGCGTCGCCATCATCGACCACGGAAAAATTCTCATCGAAGACAGCCCCGCCGCTCTCAAGGCCAGCGTCGGCGGAGACATCATCTACGACCTCCGCATGCGCGGCGTCCGGGATAGCGGCTTGCTCGAGAAAGAGCTCGCAACCATCGAAGGCGTCACCCGCGTTGAAGTCATCGAGGGTGGCCTCCGCGTCCTCGCTCGCGTGCAGGATGGCCTCCTCGCCAAGGTAGTCACCACCGCCAATGAGTACGGCTTGCGTGACGTCACCACCATCGAGCCCAGCCTTGAAACCGTCTTCATCCGCCTTACCGGCAGAGATCTTCGCGAATAGCATGCAGAACAGGAATCGACCATGAGTGAAGCGGTGGTGAACAGCAACGACACGAAAATCGTGGTCTACACGCGCGCTTTCCTTGGTTTGATGCAGCGCGACTTCCGCGTGCTCACGCGCGAGATCGTCCCCTTCCTCATTCGCATCGCCATGAATCCGCTGCTCTTTCTTTTCGTCTTCACCTTCGTCATGCCGCACATGACCGGCGGCTCAACCTTAAGCCCCACCGCCGGCATGGCAGCCGCCGGTGGTGGCGGATTTGGCACCGTTCTTCTCCCGGGCCTCATGGCCGTCGCCATCATGTTCTCCGGCATAGCCGCCGTCGCCCTTCCGCTCGCCCAGGAATTCGGCGTCACCCGCGAAATCGACGACCGCGTCATGTGCCCCCTGCCCATCGGCGCGGTCGCGATCGAGAAGATCGTGTTCTCCGCTATCCAAAGCATCTTCGCCGCTGCCGTGGTCTTCCCCCTGGCCTACTACATCCCCAGCACACCCGTCCTCGTGCACGTCTCCAGCTGGTGGTTTTTCATTGCAGTGCTCGTTCTCGCCAGCCTGCTCGCCGGAGCGCTAGGTCTCACCATCGGCACCTTCGTACAGCCCAAGCAGATCGGCCTCATCTTCGGTGTGGTCATCATGCCCATCACCTTTCTTGGCTGCGTCTACTATCCCTGGGCAGCGCTTAGCCCCATCAAGTGGCTGCAGAATGGCGTACTCATCAATCCCATCGTGTATATCACCGAAGGCCTGCGTGCCGCCCTCACTCCCACCGTCGGCCACATGCCAGACGCCACCATCCTCGCCATGTTGCTCTTCTTCTTCGTCCTGCTAACCCTGATGGGTCTGCGCGGCTTCGCCAATCGCGTCCTGAGCTAACTGGATACTCACCGCCCAAACTTATTGCCGCATCTTCGTAGCCAGGTCCTTCGCGATCAAGTCGCCATGGAAGCGACCGTTCTCGATAAAAATCTCATTCGTCCGCTCCCCCGCCACCACCACGCCCGCCAGATAAATTCCCGGCACATTCGATTCCAGCGTCACCGGATCGCACACCGGGCACCGAGCATTCGCATCATCCAACTTCACGCCAAGGCCCTCGATAAAGTGGAAGTCCGGATGGTATCCCGTCAGCGCAAACACAAACTGGTTCGGAATCACCTTCGGCCCACCCGGAGTCAGCAGTGTCACCGCATCCTCGGTAATCTCGCTCACCACCGTCTGAAAATGCGCGACCACGTCTCCATCCTTGATCCGGTTTTCAATGTCCGGCTTGATCCAATACTTAATGTGCCGATGCAGCTCCGCACCGCGATGCACCAGTGTCACCTTGGCTCCATGTCGCCACAGATCCAGCGCCGCAATCGCAGCCGAGTTCTTGCCGCCAATCACCACCACGTCCTGCCCGAAATAAGGGTGTGGCTCATGATAGTAATGCATCACCTTCGGCAGATCCTCGCCCGGAATATCCAGGTAATTTGGCAAGTCATAATAGCCAGTCGACACAATCAGTTTGCGAGCCTTGTGCAACACCTTGCGGCCAAACTTATCCGTTGCATGCACGCTGAAATCTCCATCCGAGCCCGTCACCCGCTCCACCGTTTCGTACTGTCGAACGTCCAGCTTGTAATATTCGGCGACCTTCCGGTAGTACTCCAGCGCCTCCGATCGCGTCGGCTTCTGGTTCGGCGAAGAGAACGGCATATCGCCAATCTCAAGTAACTCCGGCGTCGTGAAGAACGTCATATGCGCGGGATAATGAAACAACGAATTCGTAAGGCAGCCCTTATCCACCAGCACCACGCTCAACCCAGCACGCTGCGCCGCAATGGCACACGCGAGCCCTGTAGGCCCCGCCCCAATCACAAGAACATCATGCTCTGACACTTCGCTCATACCCCGATTGTACGGATGCCCCAGCCATCCCCCACGATGCAGATCCACCCGCCAACAAAATCACTCCCCCGTTTTGCGTTGAAAGGGTAAAGTTAGGCCATGGGGAAGCAGTCTCGTCCACAGCGATCCGCAATCGGCCATAGCAGCGAGGCTACCGCTTGAAGTCCTCCATCCCCCTCCTGGCCGCGCTCCTCCTCCAGGCCGGCACCTTCCCCTCCGTCAGCAACGCGCCCGCGCCGCTCGCCGATACGCAACACCTTCGCTACGTCCGCACCCTCACCCTCCCGCACAACGCCTCAGGCGTAGCCTGCGCCATACTCGACGCCAGCGTCTACGCCCACGCAGCCAGCCCCTCAGCCGACGATCTTCGCGTCTTCCAAGTCCTTGGCCACACCAAGCCGCAGGAAATCCCCTTCGTCGTCAGCTACAGCGAAGCCCAGCCCACCGACGCCCAGACTGCCACCGTCCGCAACCTCGCTCTGCACAACGGTGTCCTTTCCTTCGACCTCGACATGCCTCCGCGCCCCTACACAGAAGTCGACCTCGACCTTGCCGCGCACAACTTCATCGCCACCGCTGAAATCTCAGGTTCCGCTTTCGA
This sequence comes from Granulicella sp. L46, assembly GCF_009765785.1. Lineage (GTDB taxonomy): Bacteria > Acidobacteriota > Terriglobia > Terriglobales > Acidobacteriaceae > Granulicella. The sequence continues at coordinate 585,534 of NZ_LMUT01000012.1, read as the reverse complement.
CAACGCCTCCAGCAAACCTCTAGGCGTCTTCACCCTCTTCGACCTCGCGGACCGCCATCTCGCCCGCTCCACTTCACTCGCCCTCCAGGAATCCACCCTCCCTCATCTGCACATCCTCCTTCATCTCCGAACCCCGGATGGCAAGCCCTTCCCGCATCCCGATCCCTCCATCATCCAGGGCGCAACCGTCCCTGCCAGCCGCGAAGCCCAAACCCTCTACACCGCCGTCGCTTCCGCCTACAACACCGTCACCCAGCAGAATGCATCTTCCGTCGCCGAGCTCAACATACCGGCCCACCTTCCCGTCGAGCGTGTACAGTTCATCCTCGATCCCACCTACAAATCCGACTTCCTGCGAAACGTCGCCATCACCGCCGACGCGGACACCCATCAGCCCGACCAGCCGCAAGAGGCTATCGCCGGTCAGATCTGGCGCGTCACACGTCCCGCCAACGCGAACACCGCCACCCCCGCGATCAGTGACGCAAGGCTCTCATTCCCCGCCGTCATCGCCTCCAACCTGCACGATTCCGCCGCTATCCACATAGCGGTCAATAACGCAGACCAGCCGCCGCTCCCCATCCGCGCCGTCCAATTGCAGATGCGTCAACGCACCCTCTGCTTCGACGCTGTCCCCAACGCCACCTACACCCTCCGCTATGGTGACAATGACCTTCGCGCAACCGTCTATGACCTGGGGGACCTCACAACCTTGCCAGCCAAGCCGCTCATCGCAACCCTAGGATCGGAGCAGCTCAACACCGGCTACATTGAACGTCACGTTGCCAGCACGTACGACCAGCGCAACCCAAACCTCTTCTGGATCGCCCTTCTGGCCGCGATCGCAGTCCTCGGATCATTCGTGAGCCGACAAGCCATGCGGCAGGGAAGGCGCAGGTAACTTGAAACCTAACCAACGTCCCAAGCCAACGACCGCAGCCCTCATCCTCTACGCGCTCATCGCAGCGTGCGCAGCGCAGCGGCCCATCCCCTCTGAGCTTCTCCCGGCGCGCAAAGCCCTAGAGGACAAGCACTATCAGCAAGCGGAAGATCTCTTCGCCGCGTACCTGAAAGCCCATCCCGGCAGCATCGACGCCGAAGAAGGCATCGGCGACGCCAAACTCGGCCTGCACGAATACGAAGCCGCGGAACTGCAATACCGCGCCGTTGTTGCCGCCCAACCGGAGTTCTGGCTCGCCCACAAAAACCTCGTCATCGTCGAAGCCGCCCTCGGCCGCTGGGACGAGTTCGACCGCGAACGCGCCGTCCTGCGTGGTGCCCGCCAGCGCGGCGCCCCCGGCATCAGTACCCGCGAGAGCGATGTCATCGACGCCTTCGACGTCCACGGCGAACACTGGATCGTGCGCGAATACTACGAGCCCGTCGGCCGCTCGCTCACGCGCTACAACTTCGAATACTTCGGCCCCGATGGCCGCGTCCGTGAGTACGTCTCCCTTGAATCAGCAGACGCTGCGCGCTCTGCACTCAAGCCCAACACCAACGTCCTCATCGGCGTCGATCCCGGCACCGTCCCCGTCATCAAGGACTTCGCCCTGAACTTCTACACCGGAAAATCCCACGGCACCATCAAGCTCTACCCCAAGGGCGAGCCCAGCTACAAGAACGTCCGCGCCGACCTCATCCGCTGGCTGCGCAATCGCCCCACCCCCGCGTCACACTAACCGCACTCCTACCGCAGCGTCGCGTCTACTTCCGAGAAGTAGCTCGGCGACTTCAAAATCTCGCGCGGCTTCGATCCGTCAGCCGGCCCCACCAATCCATCGCGCTCCATCATGTCGATCAGATGCGCCGCGCGTCCATAGCCGATCCGCAGCCGCCGTTGCAGCAGGGAAGTCGACGCCTTCCCAAACTCAAACACCAGCCGCACCGCGTCATCGAACAGCGCGTCATCTTCTGAGCTATCCTCCGCGCTGCCACCGTCGCCGCTCTTCTCGTCCTTCGGCCCCTCCAGGAACCCATGCACGTATTCCGCCTCGCCCTGTGCCTTCCAGAAAGCCGTCACCGCGGCAATCTCTTTCTCCGTAACAAACGGCGCATGCACGCGTTGCAGCCGCGAAGTCCCCGGTGGCAAAAACAACATGTCGCCGCGACCCAGCAAACTCTCCGCGCCATTGGAGTCAATGATCGTTCGCGAATCCACCTTCGTCGCCAGCCGGAAGCTCATACGCGTCGGCACGTTCGCCTTGATCAGTCCCGTAATCACGTCCACCGACGGCCGCTGCGTCGCCAGCACCAAATGAATGCCGACAGCCCGCGCCATCTGCGCCAGTCGCGTAATCGCCTCTTCCACGTTAGCTCGATCCAGCATCATCAAATCCGCCAACTCATCGATGATGATCATGATGTACGGCAACGGTTCCTGGTTCACATCCTCAAACAAATACTCGCTGCCATTCTCAAACAGCTTGTTGAACTGGTCGATATTGCGCACGTGATTCGCGGCCAGCAACTTCAGTCGGCGCTCCATCTCCCGCACGGCATTTCTCAGCGCATTGGCCGCCAGCTTCGCCTCCGTAATGATCGGCGTAAACAGGTGCGGAATCCCCTCGTACATCCCAAGTTCAACCCGCTTCGGATCCACCAGGATCATGCGCACCTGCTCCGGCGTCGACTTGAACAACACGCTCATAATCATCGCGTTGATCGCGACCGACTTACCCGAACCCGTTGATCCCGCGATCAGCACATGCGGCATGCTCGCCAGATCCCCAATCACAATCCGTCCGCTAATGTCTTTACCCAGCGCGATCGCCAGCTTGCTCTTGCTCTGCGCAAAGTTCTCGCACTCCACCACATCGCGCAGCCAGATCGTCTCGCGCTCATGGTTTGGAACCTGTATGCCAACAGTAGACTTGCCCGGCATGCGCTCAATCAAAATCGACTCCGCCGCCATCGCCAAACAAAGGTCATCCGCCAGCCCGGTAACGCGCGAGTACTTCACGCCCGCATCCGGACGAAATTCGAACGTCGTCACCACCGGCCCCGGGTTGATCTGCTCAACGCTTCCATCCACGCCAAACTCGCCGCACTTCTCCACCAGCACCCGAGCCTCTTCACGCAGCTCGTTCTCCCGCACCTGCGCATGCTCTTCCGACTTGAACAGCAGCGAGCTCGGCGGCAGCTTGTATCCGCGCACCGACTTCGGCACAATTGCCACGGCCTGCATATCCGCATCCGCGCGCTTACCAAACGCAATATTCTGCGCCGCAATGTCCTGCATCGGCGAAGGCATCGGCGGCAACTCCACCGGCTTTGGAACCCGCGCGGGCGGCGGTTCCGGCATCGGCACATGCGAAGCCTTCGGCATCGACAAAATCGGCGCCGGTGTCCTGCGCTCCGGCGCATCCAGCCAGCCATCATCTTCCTGCGCATTCGCAGACATGGCCTCTGCCTCCGCGAACGGCAGCACCTCCGTCGGCGCGTTCCGCAGTGGAGCCGCCGCAGCCGCCAGTTGCGCTGCATAGGGTGCTGCTGCCGCCGCCGCCACGTGTAGTCCCGTCATTGGCGCTGCGTCCACCAACGTCCGCGGCATCGTCTGCCATACCGACGCTGGCTCCCCACTCATTCCAGGCGCGTGACCAAGGCCAGCCTCATCTTCTCCTGCCTGCCTCCGCTTGCGACGCCCAAACCAACCGAAGAAGCTCGACAGCAACGTTCCACTCCGAGCCGCCTCTTCGCCTTCGTTCGCCTCCTGCCGCCGCGCCATCGCCGCCGCGATCTCGCGCTTGGAAGCAAAAGCCTCGTCAAACTCTTCGTCTTCCGCACCACGCCGCTTGCTCTTCCACGCGGCATACCGATCACTCAAGCTCTGCAAAAATCCGAAGTGCGCCGTGAACCACGCGCCTGCATTCGCCAGCAGAAACGACGTCGTCAGATATAGCGATAGCGCCACCATCAGGCTGCAAATGATCATCGCGCCCGGATAATTCACAAAGTGGATCAGCCCGCCAGCCAGAATCGTGCCTTCAATGCCAGCGATCGGCAGCGCATGCCGCCACAGCATCTCTCCCGGCATCATGGAGATCAGCGCAGGCGCAAAGATCAGCCAAAGCGCAATCCCCGCAAGCTTCGTCTTCGTCGACCCGACGCGCTGCGACCGCATCCACGAAACGCCAATCCTCACCATCGCCAGTGGAACAAAGAAGATCGCGATCCCCACCGTCTGAAGCAGCAGGTCAGCCACATACGCCCCCACCAGCCCCGTCCAGTTGTGCGCCAGCCGCCCGCCCGCACCTCCGCCTACCGTGTTAAACGATGGATCGGACGGCGTATAGCTGACCAAGGCGAGCAGAAGCAAGCCGGCAGCAACCAGCACAATCAACCCGAGCATCTCGTTCAGACGACGGCTCCGGGTTGGCGAGTAAATGAGTCTCTGGGGCTTCATAAGGGGTTGTGGGCGCGGTCGAGCCAATCGCCTGCGGGCCGTACCGCGCGGGCGCTTTGCTGCGAATAACCGAACAACCAGAGCAAATTTATTGTTCCATAGCGCGCTGTGCGGTGCGCAGCCTCACGAAGTGGAACCAGACTGGTGACCCTCACGTCCCCAGCCCAAAATTCACTCTCCAGCCGATTTTTCGCCCCCAGTCAACGCAGCCAGCCCCTTCCTGCATCTAGTAAAAGGTCGGGGGGTGAGTGAGCATTGCGGCGAACTTGGACCTCAGACGCGCAGCGGTGGGGGAGCAGGATTTTCGCGATTTCTCCCGCTTGCCGCCGATGAAGGAGAATCGCACTCAATCGGCGGACCCCACCCGCGCAACCCCCATGGCTTCGGCCAGGAAGGAATCTATGTCAACCAATACCGTGGACGGATCGACTAAGAACAAAGAGATGGAGACTGTTCTCCTCGACCTCATCAAGACCCTCGAGGATAGCCAAAAAGGCTTTGCCGATATCGGCGACCACCTCAAGGACATCTCCCTCAAGCGCTTCTTTCTCGCCGAGAGCCTTAAGCGCGCCAACTTCCGCGCCGAACTCGAGAACGAGCTCCACCGCGCCGGCATGGCCGACGTCAAGGAAGGTGGCACCGTCGCTGGAGCCGTTCACCGCACCTGGGGCGACCTCAAGGCAAAGCTCGGTGGCGGCGACCACGGCCTCCTCGAGACCGCTGAACAGGGTGAGGACGAAGCCAAGAAGGCTTACGCAAAAGCTCTTGATCACGACCTTCCTCTGCCCATCCGCGAACTCCTCGCGGAGCAGCAGGAGCAGGTACTCGCCTCGCACGACTTCGTAAAAACCAGCCGCGACGCGTCAGTAACCAAGTAACGGCCTCGCAACCGTTTCTGCGCCAGCACACGGAGTAACATCATGCGGCTCGGACGCGCAATCATGGCCGTACTCTACATTGCAGCAGGCGCGAGTCACTTCATCGTGACTCGCGCCTACGTGCACATCATGCCAGACTATCTTCCTGCCCACCGTGAGATTGTTCTCCTCAGCGGTGCAGCAGAGCTAGCCGGCGGCGTAGGCCTCTTGGTACCACAGACGCGCCGCACCGCCGCATGGGGAATCATTCTTCTCCTCATCGCCGTCTTCCCCGCAAATCTCTGGATGGTTCAACACGCAGACCGCTACCCCAATATCCCGGTCTGGGCTCTGTGGCTCCGTCTCCCACTCCAGCTACCTCTGCTCTGGTGGGCGTGGCAATACACCAAACCCGAAGCCACACCTCTCCGCCTGGAGAGCCCCACCGAACCCTCGGCCGCTTAGTAGCCGAGGTGGTACAGATAAAACACCACGCACCCTGCCACCAAACAATAAACCCCAAACATGTACCAGCGCCCATGCTCCAGCCACGAGCTAAGCCAACGCAGCGCCGCCAGTCCCGCAAAGAACGACAACACCATCCCCAGCAGCGCCGCCACCACGCTCCCATGCAGGTCGAGCGACTGTCCCGCAAGATCAGCCACATGCTTCGCTTTCAGCAACCGCTCGGCCTCACGTGCAATTGCTAGCGGCGTAAGGATCACGGCCAGCGCAAAGCTGAAGCGCTCTGCCCGCTGCCGGTTAGCCCCGGCCAGCAAGCCCGTTGAAATCGTGGCGCCCGACCGAGAGAACCCGCGGAAGGGAAGGCACAGTCCCTGGATCGCTCCCATCCACCCAGCCTGCGCAAACGTCACGTTATCGCCGCTCAGCACAATCGAGCGCTCATACTCTGGCCGAGCCGTCGCACTCTTTGCTTCGCCCCGCTCCCGCAGCCCCGCGATCAGAATCAGCACACCCGCCGCCAACAACGCAGGCGCAATCAAATCCAGTCGCGAGAACAGCATCTCAATCTCGCCCTTCGAATGTCCTTTGAACGCGGTCCGCTCAATAATAGCGATGATCGGATACCCCACCACTCCCGTCAGCACCGTCGCCCAAGCCGCCCGAACCAAAAAACGCTTCATCGCGTGCGCGGTTGTGAAGTACGCCTGCTTCCACTGCGACCAGAAATAGAAGATCACCGCGAACATCGTCCCGGTATGCAGCATCACCAGCACCAGCGTCATCTGCGGCGACGAAGGATCGAGTCCCATTAGTTTTTCCGCGACCACTACATGCGCCGAGCTCGATACCGGCAACAGTTCCGCAAGGCCCTGGACAACAGCCAAAATCAATATTTTAACCAAAGAAGGCATGCCTCGATTCTACCCCGCCAGCCTCGCGCTTGAATCTGCAATCAAACCCCGGCATCTGAATCATCATGAAGACGATCGCACTCGAAGAACACTTCGTCACAGCCGACTTCCTCAAGGCCACCGGAGCCTACGGCCACTCCGTCCCCGAGCCCATGCGCGCCATTCGCGACAAGCTCCTCGATCTCGGCGACGCTCGGATCGCCGCCATGGACGACGGCGGCATCACTCTCCAGGTCCTCTCCCTCGCCGCCATGGGCATCGACGATCTCGCGCCCGCCAATCAGACTGCCGTCTTCCACGACGTCAACGATGAACTCGCCGCCGCCGTCCAGGCGCACCTCGATCGATTCGCGGCCTTCGCTACCCCAGCCCTCAAAGAACCCGCCGCCGCCGTAAAAGAATTGGAGCGCTGCATCCGCGACCTCGGCTTCAAAGGCCTCTACGTCAACGGCACCACCGAGGGCAAATTCCTGGACGCCCCCGAGTTCTTCCCGCTCCTCGAAGCCGCTGAAGCCCTCAACGTCCCACTCTATCTCGATCCCGCCCCTCCGCCCGCGGTCGTCCAATCCGCGTACTACTCCGATCTTCCCGGCGACACCGGCATGCTTCTCTCCATCGCAGGCTGGGGCTGGCACGCCGAACTCGGCCTCCATCTCTTGCGCCTCATCGTCTCCGGAGTCTTCGACCGCCTGCCCAACCTCCAGGTCATCGTCGGCCATATGGGCGAAGGGGTCCCCTACGCACTCGCACGTTCCAACGGCATCCTCTCCGCCGCCGCCAAAAACCTCAAGCGCAGCGTAACCGAAACCATCCTCGCGCAAGTTCACATCACCACCAGCGGCTACTTCACGCGCCCACCCTTCGACTGCGCACGCCAGGTCCTAGGCCTCGATCACCTCATGTATTCGGTCGACTATCCCTTCAGCCCCAACACCCGCGGCCGCGACTTCCTCGCAACCCTGCAGTCCGAGCCCGCGCTCTCCACCGCTGAAATGGAAGCCCTCACCCACGGCAACGCCAAACGCCTACTCCGCCTCTAGCTCTGTCCGCAGCGCCGGCTCCAAATTGCCGCCCGACACAATCGCAACCACCTTCCGTACCTTCGGCAGCTCCTCCGCATGAAACAGCACAGCCGCCAGCGTCACCGCGCCCGAAGGCTCAGCCACAATCCTGGTCGCGGCCAGAATCACCTTCGCCGCTGTGCGAATCTCCTCCTCGCTGATCGTGACAATCCCATCCACGAAGCGAAGAATATGTTCGAAGTTCAACGTCCCCAGCGACTGCGTCCTCAACCCATCGCACAGTGATCGCGTCGTCTTCTCCGCCGGCCACTCTACCAGCGTCTTCGTCCGGAAAGACTCAGCAGCATCGGCCGCAAGTTCCGGCTCGCATCCCCACACCTGCGGCGCAGCAATCCTCGCGGCTTCAGCCGTCAGCTTAATTCCCGTAGCCACACCCGACAGCAACCCTCCACCCGACACCGGCGACAGCACCAGCTCCACGCCCGGCAGCTGCTCTAAAATCTCAACCCCGCAAGTAGCCTGCCCCGCAATAATCGCCGCATCATCATAAGGCGGCACGACCGTGTAACCATGCAGCGCCGCCAACTCCTCAGCCTTCTCCCGACGCTCACTGCTAGCCGTCCCCACCAGCACAATCTCCCCGCCCAGCGCGATCGTCGCCTCGCGCTTAATCTCAGGAGCATTCGACGGCATCACAATCACCGCCTTCGCTCCCAGCGCCCGCGCCGCATACGCCACACCCTGCGCATGATTACCTGACGAGTACGTAATCACCCCACGCTTCAACTCCTCCGCCGAGAGCTGCGCAATCTTGTTATACGCACCCCGCAACTTGAAGCTCCCAATCGGTTGTGCCGACTCGTCCTTCAAGTAGATTTCGGGCATCCTCTCCGCCAGCTCCCGAAACCGCGCCATGCGCAACCTCGCGCGGCTAAGCCGCACCAGCGGCGTACGAACGGCAATGGAGGCAATACGGACTTGGGCGGTTTGAATGTCGGTTCGAGTTATAAGTGCCATGGCGTCTTAACGATTGTAGAGTGGCGACGATTTATTAGTGAGATGCGACAATAATCGCCACAATCGCCATGACACCGTAGAACGAAAGCATCTGTGGCGTCGCCGCGACGGCGGCAAAACCGGCCCCTCGCTCGACGCGCTCCCTGCGACAACTCAGAATGGAAGATGCGACCGCCAGCCCACCCGCGATCAGCATCGCAGGAATCTCTATTTCCCAAAATTGCTTCCATGAGCCCGGAACAAAACAATTTCCAAAACACTCGAATAACACGATCACTTCGATCGCGAACAACCAGCTCGAAAGCGACGAACCACCCCGCGCCAAAATGACTATGATGACCGCAAGAAACGATAACCCGACGATGACGGAAGGCAGATAAACCATGTCAGCGCGCCTCCGCAGCATGCAGCACCTGCGCGAAAAAATGCACCAGCCGCCACTGGTCCGCAAATCCCGGCCCCTTCCCATCCAGATCCAGGTGCGAAATCACCGGCGAGATCAGCGATGCCTGCATCATCTCCTTTGGAACATCCTTCTCCAGCCACTGCGTCTCAGCCGACGGAATAATATTGTCGCCCTCGCCATGCAGCAGGAACACTGGCGTCTCCAGCTGCGCCAGCTGTCCATCCGGACTAACACTCGCCATCTCGGCCAAATGCCGCTCGTCACTCTCCTCGATCATCTTTCGCGTAGCAGCCGACGTCGTATCCATCAACTGCTTCGCCTCCGCCAACTGCCCCGGCGTCAGCTTGGCCAGCGCCGCGCGCTCCGCCGCAAAATCCTCGTACAAATGATCTCGTAACACCAGCCTCACCGCATCCCGATCCGGCGCCGGCACAAAATCCTGCAGGCTCTCATACTCCAGCACCAACGCGCCGTACTCATGCGGCGCAAGAACCTCCGCATCGCCGCTAGGACGCAGCGCTTTTCCCGTCAGGTAATAGTTTGCCACCCGCAACATCTCACCTTCCGACCCCACAGCCACCACAAACTTTATGTCCCGCCTGTACTGCGGCGCAGCCGCCGCCAGCAGCGACAAACTCCCCGAAAAGCTCAGCCCCATCACCCCCACCGGCTTGTCGCCACTCTCATGCGCCATCCACGCAGCCGTGTCGCCAATGCTCGCAATCGAGCTCGCCCCGATATGGTAGTCCTTGATATCCGGAAGTTCCGGCGTCAGCACCCGCAAGCCGCACCCCGCCATCGCCGAGGCAAACGCCTCCAACCGCGGCTCGTCCATCCCCAAATAGTGCACCCCATGCACGACCACCATCCCCGGAGCATCCGGATGGTTCACCGGCGTATACATCCGCGCCCGTTCAACCCCGCTCGGCAGCGTCAGCGTCAACTCCGTAGCCTTCACCGGCTCAACCGCCAGCCAGCGCACCAACGCAGGCACCGACTGTCCCCCCACCTTATCCAGCACCGCCACTGCCTGCAATCGAGCCACCAGGAACGGCCATCCCGCCACCGCATCCACCACCAGCAGCACAACCAGGCAAACCAGCAGCATCTTCACATACCGTCGCGGATTCGCCGCGATCGTCTCTCGCCGCAAGCGCAGCAGTCCCGCAAGGGAAGGGAATCGGTTACGTCGTTGTTGCTCAGCCATAGTCGACTAGGAACCGTGAAGAGACTGCCGCATATGCAGCAGCATCGCAATCATTACAGCAGCCAGTATCGCGAGCACAACGATCCCCGCAATCAAGATCATCCAGAGCCGCGCCATCCGCGCCTCCATCGCCTTGATGCCCACCTCAATCTCGTCGCTCCTCAGCCGCGTTGCCCGCATATCCGATCCAAGGCTCGCCAACATCTCGCTCTGCTGATTCAGCTGTTGAACCATCGCAGCCTGGGCCGCATTCACCTGCGTCAAATCTCCCTGCATCCGCTCGGCCGTCTGTGCAAGGTCCCCACGCAGCCCATCCACCGTATGCTCAACCGCGCGTCGTTCGGAGTCGCGGCCCTCCGCCCTCGTTTGCAGATACCGGTCCGCCACCGGCGCCAGCCGCGTCATATGCGGAGCGAGTTTCAGCAGTTGCACCAAGACTGGCCACATGCGGAGATTGTAGCGGTATTACGGAGCCACCGCCGCACCCGATCTTCGCTCACGCAAGTAATCGGTTAACAGCTTCGCAATCGTCAACACCAGGATCGCCGAAATAATGCACATCGAGTACAGGCAGTAAATGCACCACTTCTCGATCACGTACGCCTCGAGAAACGACAGAAACGCTGCGCACGCAAATCCAATCTCCGCGGCCTGCAGCGTCAGCCAGTACTGCTTGCTCAATGCCAGCCCGGCGATTAGCGCGTAGCCAAGAATGCCAATCATCGCCACCGGAATATGAATCTTGCCCGAGTGCTCCGGCTCATCAAACCCGATCGGCGGAAATACCGCATAGCGTCCATGATTCACTGCGCCACAATCGAACTTCTCGGACACCGCGCACGGTGGCGCGTCCGCCGGGTTCTGGTTGTGGATTCTTAAGGCGAGCACGGAATCGAAGATGCCGGCGAGTGCGAGGATCGCGATCAGATAGCGCATAGCACCTTCATTGTAAGAGACTCTGTTCCCCCGCGCGCCAAAACGTCGTGTCCGCAGCGTCTGACGAGTATCAGCCGCCTAACGCGCCGCCAGCTTTGCCTCAATGCCCGAGTTCACCGACGCCGACGCAAACTCCGCCGCCACCCGTATCCCGTTCATCACCGCCCGCTCATTCGACGAGCCATGTCCCACCACGCAAACCCCGCGCACTCCCAGCAGCGGTGCCCCGCCATATTCCGAGTAGTCCAGCCGGCTCTTGAACGCCTTGAACGCCTTCTGCGACAGCATCGCCCCCACCTGCGACGTCACTGTCATCTTCAAACTCTCGCGCAGCGACGAGCTCACCAGCTTCGCCAACCCCTCGCTCGTCTTCAGCGCCACGTTGCCCACAAACCCATCGCACACCACTACGTCCGCGTGGCCGTTGAACAGATCGCGTCCTTCAACATTCCCAATGAAGTTCAGCCCCAGAGCGCGCAGCAGCGGCAGCGTATCCCGGGTCAACGAGTTGCCCTTCGAATCTTCCTCGCCAATCGATAGCAGCCCCACCCGCGGACTTGCCACATGCAGCACATTCTTCGCGTACATGTGTCCCATCACCGCAAACTGCACCAGGTTTTCCGGATCGCAATCCACGTTCGCGCCCACATCCAGAATCACGCACGGCTGCCCCGTACTCGTCGGCAACATCGCGGTCAGCGCCGGCCGGTCCACCCCTGCGAGCGATCCCAACACCATCTTGGCAGTAGCCATCGCCGCGCCCGTATTGCCAGCTGTAATAAACCCCGCCGCGCGCCCCTCGCGCACCATCTTCAACCCCACACGCATGGACGAGTCGCGCTTCGACCGCACCGCCTGAGCCGCCTTATCCTCCATGCTGATCCACTCGCTGGCCTGCACCATGAAGATCGGCAGCCGTGGCTTCTTTCCTGGCGTTCCCGGGAAGGCCGGCCGCTCGGTCGCCTTCAGCGCCTCCCTTAATTTCGGACGCAGAACATCCTCCGGCCCGACCAGGTGGACACGTACGTCCAGTTGGCGACAGGCCAGAATAGCTCCGCGAATCTCCGGGTCGGGGGCTTTATCAGACCCCATGGCATCGAGAACGATGTCGATCGGCATAACGCGCGTAGGCTCGAAACTCTCTTACTTTGGTTGGAACTTCATCCGCACTGCAGGATCCGGCAAAACTTCGCTCGAATCCCTTAGAACTGCGAATCCCGCACTGGGAATCCCAGCTACGCAGCGTCCTTGACCGCAACCACGGCGCGACCCTTGTACTCGCCGCACTTCTTGCAGGCGCGGTGAGGAAGCTTCTTCTCGCCGCAGTTCGGGCAGTTGGAGACACCCACGGGTGTCAGGAAGTCATGGCTACGACGTTTTGCGGTGCGCTGCTTAGAGTGCCGGCGCTTTGGATTAGGCATGGTAAACCCTCTTCTTCATTGGCCAGTCAGCTCAAGGCTGTGCGGCCGAAATCTTTGGTAATCAGAAACTTGCGGGTGTTCAACCTCGAACAGCCCTAGCCTTTGTGCGCAACAGCAATCCCGGCTAACGCTGCTAACCGTGGATCCACCGGCTTCTCAACACACTCACAGTTTGCGAGGTTGCGATTGATGCCGCAATGCGGGCAAAGACCCTTGCAGTCCTCCTGGCAGAGCGTCCGTCCGGGCAGGGTCAAAAGCACCTGCTCGCGCACGGCGTCCTCCAGCAGCAGGCCGCTCTCTTCATAATACCCGATTTCCGTCTCATCTTCCGTAATTGCGTGCTCCCCCGCCACATTATCGACACCCCCAGGCCGGAAGATCAGGTCAAACGTCCCCTCCAGGTCCTGCTCCACCGGCTCCAGGCAGCGCGCGCACAACTGCTCAAATCGCCCCTTGAAGCTCGCCCGCAGCCGAATGTCCTCTACAAACTCCTTCGGCCCCCGATGCTCCACGATCAGCTCGGCCTGGCCATTAACAGTCAGCGGCCCCACCTGCCGGATATCCGGCGCATACTCGATCGCGCCCGGCGCAATCGTTTCATCCAGCTTTAGCGGCTCATCAACAAGTTGTGCAGGGGAAATAACCATGTCTTAACGGTAGGACGCCTCCGCCCCCACGTCAATCAACGAACGAACAGCAGGGAATCAGCCGCTATTCCCAAGCCCAGTCCTGCCCTACCCGAACAGCCGTATCCCCGCCACGCCTGACGCTCCTGCCTCGATGCAAAGCTCAGCCCGCGGCCACGTCACCCCACCCAACGCCAGAACCGGCGTTCTGTCAGCCACCTCGCAGGCCTCCTGCAGCCTACCCAGCCCCACGCCTTCGCCTATCATCTCTCCATCCACCCGCTTCTCAAACACCGGGCCAAATAGTATGAAATCCACCCCCTCGCCCACCGCCCGCCAGACCTCCTCGAGCGTATGGCAAGACACGCTAATCATCGGCGTTCCCGCACCCGCCGCCCCAAACACCGCCCGCACCTGGTCCACCGTCAGTTCGCCCTCCTGTGCCGTAAGATGAACCCCGTCCGCCCCCGCTGCCACCGCCACATCCGGCCGCCCATTCACCAACAACTTCGTCTCGCCCGACCCCCTCAGGCCCGCCCGCATCGCCGCCGCCAGCTTCACCAACTCGCCCGCCGCCAACTGCTTCTCGCGCAGCTGCACATACTGCACGCCCTCATGCGACCACCGCCGCACATGCTCCAGGGCCGCCCAGCCTTCCCCGCTCGTGATCGCGCACTTCAACATCCAGAAAGTGTAGACCCGCAGTCGCTAATGCTGGCACGTAGGGCAATACACCGTCGTGCGCCCACCCACGACGAGCTTCTTCAGCGCCGTCCCACAGTCTCGGCAATCTTCCCCAGCCCGCCCATACACCTTATGCTCCAGCTGAAAGAACCCCCGCACCCCATCCGCATCCACGTAATCCGACACCGACGACCCGCCCAACTCAATCGCATGTTTCAGCACCTGCTGCAGCGCCGCATGCAGCCGCGCCAGCTCCGCCTTCGTCAGCCGCCCCGCCTGTTTTCGCGGCCGAATCCCCGCGCGAAACAAGCTCTCATCCGCATAGATATTCCCCACCCCATGCAGGATCGATTGGTTGAGCAGCGCGGCCTTAATCGCCAGCTTGCGCCCCTTGAACAGTTTCGAAAAATCCTCGACCGAAATCGTAGTAGGCTCCGCCCCGGGCCCCGCATACCCGCCTACCTCGGTCACCACCGACAGCCGCCCAAATCGCCGCGGATCGACAAACCGCACCTCGCGCCCGTCCCCCAGCGACAGCACCGCATGCGTATGCAGCGGCAGCGGCACCTCCGCCTGCGATACCAGCAGCCTCCCCGTCATCCCCAAATGCACCAGGAATTGCGCGGAAATCAGTGTGCCTTTGCCTTTCTTGCTGTCATTCCCTTTGGGAATCTGCTTCTCCTTCGAGCCGCCACCCTTCCTCGCCAAATCCATCACAATCGTCTTACCCACGCGCCGCACTCGCTCAATCCGCGCCCCCGTCAGCGTCTCCACAATCTCCGCCTCACTGGACTTAAACGTCTGCGGCTTGCCACTGGTCCACACGCGCTCAATCCGCTGTCCGCGCACCCGCGCATCCACCCCATTCGCAACCGTCTCGACCTCAGGCAACTCCGGCATAGTCCCTTAGATTACTCACGCCCGCGAATCGACGCGCCGTAAAATGGCCGCATGTCCTCCAACCCTGTTGCCGACAACTTCCTCGACTACGCCGCCAAGCGCTTGCACCAATCCCAGAAATCCATCGCCGCCTGCCTCGACAAGCTAACCGACAACCAGATCTGGCATCGCAACGGCGATCACGAGAACTCCATCGCCAACCTCCTCCTGCATCTCGAAGGCAACATGCGCCAGTGGATCCTACACGGCATCGCCGACCAGCCCGACGTCCGCCAGCGTGACGAAGAGTTCACCCTCATCCCCTCCACCAACTCCGCCGAAGCCCGCGCCCGCTTCAACGCCACACTCGACGAGTCCGCCCGCGTCATCGCCGCCCTCTCGCCCGAGCGCCTCCTCACGGTCATCGACCCGCAACCCACCGGCACCTGGCGTCACACCACCACCCTCGAAGCCATCTTTAGAGTCGTCGGCCACGTAGAAATGCACACCGGCCAGATCATCCTGCTAACCAAGCAGCTAACCGCCACCGACCTAGACCTGAGCATGCCGCGCAAGCGATAAACCTGCTGAGGATCGATTGCTAACCTGCCCGGGATAAGCCCGCAAAGCTAGCCGGATAGGCTTCACAGCCAGTCGGTATAAAATGAATCATGGGCGCGAGCGGTTCCTTCGGGAATCACGCTGCGCGCACTTCCCCCCGAGCATCATCTCCGGAGCCATCTTCCTCGTGAGCCAATCCGAAAAGTCCGTCTCGCCGCGCGCGAACCGCCGTCCATCCGCCGTCATCCTTGGAGCCCAGTGGGGCGATGAAGGCAAGGGCAAGATTGTCGACGTCCTCAGCGAAAAGTTCGACATCGTCGCCCGCTACGCCGGCGGCCACAACGCCGGCCACACCGTCATCATTCACGGCAAAAAGTTTGTTCTGCAGCTCATCCCGTGCGGCGTCCTCCGCCCCGGCTGCAAAGGCGTCATCGGCAACGGCGTAGTCCTCGACCCCATGGCCTTCCTCGGCGAAGTCCAGAAGCTCCGCGACGCGGGCGTCGAAGTCGACGGCAACCTCTTCATCTCTAATCGCGCCCAGGTGATCCTGCCCTCCCACCGCATGATCGAGCTGGCCGCCGAAACCGCTCCCGGCCGCCAGACCATCGGCACCACCCGCCGCGGCATCGGCCCCGCCTACGAAGACAAGATCCACCGCAACGGCCTCCGCGTCGTCGACCTCCTCAATACCTCGCTGCTGCGCACCCACATCAACAACGCCTGCCACGAGAAGAACACCATCGCCCACGCCCTCTTCGGCACCGAGCCGCTCGACCCCAAGCAGATGTACGAAGACTACGTCCGCGCCGCCGAGCAGATCGCCCCGTTCGTCACCGACACCGCCTACATGCTCAACGACGCCCTCAACGCCGGCCAGAACGTCATGTTCGAAGGTGCCCAGGGTGCTCTCCTCGACATCGACCACGGAACCTATCCCTTCGTCACCAGTTCTTCCTCCACAGCAGGCGGCGCGGTCACCGGTACAGGCGTCGGCCCCACGCGCATCGGCACCGTCATCGGAGTCACCAAGGCCTACGTCACCCGCGTCGGCGAAGGTCCGTTCCCCACCCAGATCGATGGCTACTCCGCCGAGCTGCTCCGTGCGCGTGGCCAGGAGTATGGAGCCGTCACCGGCCGCCCCCGCCGCTGCGGCTGGCTCGACATCCCCCTGCTCCGCTACTCGAACATGATCAACTCGACGGAATGGTTGGTGGTGACCAAGATGGACGTCCTCGACGAGTGCGACGAGATTCCCATCTGCACCGCCTACGAGATCGACGGCCACGTTACCGACATAATCCCCGCCGACGTTCGCGGCTTCAAATCAATTCACCCCATCTACACAACCCTCAAGGGCTGGAAGTGTTCCACTGAAGGAATTACCGAGTACGACAAACTCCCCAAGCTCGCACAGGAGTACCTTGAGTTCATCCAGCGCGAGAGCGGCGCTAAAATCGGTATGATCTCCACCGGCCCCGACCGCGTCCAGACCATGACCCGTCCCGGCTTCGAAGAACTCTTCGCCTAGCATTGAGCAACTGAGAACGAATAACTGAGAACTGAGAGCTTTAATGATCAGCTTCACCGTACGCATGACCTTCCGTTCCGACGATCGCGATGAGATCCACCAGATCCTTCGCGAGCTCACCCGCCTCTCCCGCCAGGAGGCTGGCTGCGTCGTGTACATTCCGCACATCGTCGAGAGCGATCCTGACACCATCGTCATCTACGAGCAGTACCGCGACGAAGCCGCAGCCGAGGCCCACCGCGCCACGCCGCACTTCGCCAAATACGCCGTCGGCGGCTTGTATCAGCACATGCTCGAGCGCAATGTCGAGAACCTTACCGCCATCGCCTGAGCCTCCCCTCCGGTCAATAAACGCCCGCGCCTGCTCCTGCCCGCATCCGAACGTCTAAGGGTTAGGTGCAACGATGTCTATTCACGCAGCCGTTACAAAGAACTTTGACGTGGCCTCGATTTCCGGTCTAACATCCGGTACGCCCATGTTGCGCCGGCTGCCAATGCGTGTGCTCGTTGCTGTGATGGCTGTCTCCCTTCTGGCAGCTCTTCCGCACGCCTCCGCCCAGGACCGCGCCCACCGTGAGCACAAGCGCGCTGAACGCGCCCAGATCGTCGAGCTCGAGCACCAATGGAAAAAGGCCGCTCTCGCCGATGACATTCCTGCCATGGATAAGCTCCTCTCCGACGACTACCTCGGTATAACCGACACTGGCGAGGTCCTAACCAAAACCCAGCAACTCGCTCGCATGCGCGATGGTAAGTTCACCATCACCAAGCTCGATATCTCCGATACCAGGATCAAGCTCGTCGGCAACATCGCCATCGTCACCTGCCTCGCCCAGGTCGAGGGCACCTCCGCGGACGAGATCCTCCACGGGGCCTATCGCTATACCCGCGTCTATCAACGCCTCAGCGGCAATGTCTGGAAGGTCACCAACTTCGAGGTCACTCCCGCAAACCGGTCGCACCACGCCCCCGCCAATCAGAGCTAGCCGCCAGCCGCAATTCCCCCACCCGAACCTTTGGACAAAAAAAGACCGGGCCAATTGGCCCGGCTGCAAGTGAAAAGTTTATGCCTGCGTGAGCAAGGCTCCTTGAAACTTATGCGACTTCGACGCGCGTAATCGGCTTGACCGCCACCGCGGAACGTTTGACATACATATCCAGCACATTCAAACCTAGCAGCCGCCGATCCAGAGACCGGGTTCCGCCGGTCAGCCGGGCATCTTCCGGCTCATGCAACCCATCGCTGTGCTGGTGCGAGCGAATGTTGGCCATCCGCGTCCGTGTGTCCACGGCGCCATCCTGCGGCTGCATCATCCCCGCCTCTTCAAACGGAAGCGACCACGCCGTTCCACCGTGTACCCCGTGCCGCGATGCCAGCTTCGGCATCCGAACCACATCGCCAAGCTTGCTAATCCAGGAGCTCATCCGTGCTGGTGGCTGTGACATGGGGAATCCTCCTTGGATTTTGGTCGCAATTCGTTCTCTATGTCAGACGGCGTTCCTCAACTCAAGAGTTGCATGCAATGCGGCGGAAAAAATTGCTAACAGAACAAATAATCGCGAATTCGCACGGTCGCCTGCAGCGCAATCCATTGCGCATCCCGACCGCACCAATACAGGGCGTTTCGCTGCTTACTGTTCGAGCGTATCCAGCGCCAGCGCCGCCCGTAATCTCCGCCAGCTCTCGTCCAGCATCTCGGGAAGAACGCGCGTCTCCGCCAGTACGCTCATGTAGTTGTTGTCCGCGATCCAGCGCGGAACCGCATGCAAATGCAGGTGTTCCGCAACCCCTGCGCCCGCGGCCTTGCCCAGATTCAACCCCAGGTTCTGCCCATGCGGCTGGTACACCGCCTGCAGAACTCGCTCCGCCTGCCGTGTCATCCGGAGCAGCTCGTCCGCCTCTTCCAGCGTCAGCCCCGCCAGGCTCTGCTCATGCCGGTACGGCACCACCATCAAGTGTCCGCTGTTGTAAGGAAAGGCGTTGAGCACCATGAAGCAGCTCTTCCCCCGCTCCAGAATGTAAACCGCCTCCTCCGCCTGTTCCCGCGGCATGCCGTGCTCGATCGCATAATCCACCGCCGCGATCATGTTGCAGAAAACGCAATGCTTGTCTCCAGGCCAGCCCGCCAGCGCCTCGGGAACTCCGAGCTTCCGCCTGGAATTGTCCGCGCCCGTCACATAGGCATAGCGCCACGGTGTCCAAAGATGATCCATTACAGCAGTATTACAGGCCGCACCCTCGCCAGGGAACCCGACCAGAGATGTGGATGCCGCAGCAAATTTGTCTTCCCAACCGCCGAGCCACGCACACCTCAATCGGCGCAGCAAGGGCCACGGTCACAGGCCGCCCAAAATGAGCGATGTTCGGCCAGAGTGTTCCCGAGTTCCGTTCCTGCGCATTGACCCTCGCCAACCACGCTGCTACACTTTGGATTGAGGACATGCGCGCGGGACCCAGTCGCAGGCTCTCATTTATTTGCATCACTCATTCCCGCTGACATCATCGTATAGAACACACTCTCTTTGGGAGGCAGTCTTCTGCCACTCGAATAGGGCTGTCCACCGACTGACGCAAGCGATTGAGCACTGGACCCCGGAGCAGTTTTATCCATGGCCGACATCGACCACAATTCTTTCCATCCCGAGAGCATAGCCCTGAACACCACATTGGAATCAACCGCAAACGACGCGACGCCCGAGACCTCGGCGTCACATGACCTTTCCCTCAACCCCAGCACTCCCGCGGCCGAGAATGCCACTGCCTCTGAACAAAACACCGTTCAGCCTGCAGTCGAGAAGAGCCACGTCGCTGTCGACGTCGCCACTCCCGAGCCCGAGTATGATGCCGAAGACTTTGCCAAGGCGCTCGAAAGTTTCGATCGCGAACAGGCCGCCGAAAAAGATGCTGCCCAGGCGCTGACTGCCGAAGAGGCTGTCATCACCGGCACCGTCGTCAAGATCACCGACAAGCACGCGGTGGTCGACATCGGCCTCAAGTCCGAAGGTCTCATTCCGCTGGATCAGGTTCTCGATCACACCGGCGCGCCCAAGTTCAACGTTGGCGACGTCATCGAAGTGGTCGTGGAGCGTGAGGAGAAGGAAGGCGGCTATCTCGTCAGCTACGAGAAGGCCCTGCGTCACAAGGTTTGGGACAAGCTCGAAGAGGCTGCCAACACCAAGACCCCCGTCAAGGGTATGGTCGTCTCGCGCGTCAAGGGTGGCCTGACTGTCGACATCGGCATCAAGGCGTTCCTGCCGGGCTCGCAGGTCGAAGTTCGCCCCGTCCGTAACCTCGACGGCTACATCGGCACCGAGATCGAAGTCCGCGTCATCAAGCTCAATAAGAAGCGCGGCAACGTCGTCATCTCTCGCAAGGAGATTCTCGAAGAAGAGCAGAACGAGAAGAAGACCATCACCCTCTCGACCCTCGAAGAGGGCTCCGTCTTCACCGGCGTCGTCAAGAACCTCACCGACTACGGCGCGTTCGTCGACATGGGCGGCCTCGATGGCCTGCTCCACATCACCGACATGAGCTGGGGTCGTCTCACCCACCCCCGCGACCTCGTCAATGTAGGCGACGAGATCCAGGTCAAGGTTCTCAAGTTCGACAAGGAAAAGCAGCGCGTCTCGCTCGGCTTCAAGCAGCTTTCGCCTGATCCATGGCTCGACGCCACCGAGCGTTACCCCGTCGGCGCCCACGTCAAGGGTCGCGTCCTTTCGGTCACCGACTACGGCTCGTTCGTTGAGCTCGAGCAGGGCATCGAAGGCCTCGTCCATGTCTCCGAGATGACCTGGTCCAAGCGGATGAAGCACCCGTCGAAGCTGGTCAAGCCCGGCGACGAAGTGGAGACCATCATCCTCTCGGTCAACCCCACCGACCGCCGCATCTCCCTCGGCATGAAGCAGCTCCAGGACAACCCCTGGGAGCAGCTCGAGGAGAAGTATCCGATCGGCGCTGTCATCGAAGGCCGCGTTCGCAACCTCACCGACTTTGGTGCCTTCATCGAAATCGAAGACGGCATCGACGGCTTGGTTCACGTCTCGAACCTCAGCTGGACCAAGCGCATCAAGCACCCGTCGGAAGTTCTCAAGAAGGGTGAAAAGGTCAAGGCAATCGTCCTCGGCGTCGAACCCGAGAACCGCCGCCTCTCGCTTGGCGTCAAGCAGCTCCAGCCCGATGTCTGGGAGACGTTCTTCGCCCAGCACCGCGTCGGGGACGTCATCAAGGGCAAGGTGCTACGCACTGCGCAGTTCGGCGCCTTCGTCGAGATCGCCGAAGGAGTCGAGGGCCTCTGCCACGTCTCCGAAGCAGTCGACGATACCGGCAAGCAGATCACCCTGGAAGTTGGCGACGAGCACGAGTTCAAGATCGTCAAGATGAACCAGGAAGAGAAGAAGGTCGGCCTCTCCATCAAGGCCATCGGCGAGGAAGCCACACGCGCCGAGGTCGAGAACTACAAGGAGTCCAACAACAAGGGCAAGGGCGGCAACAAGGGGCAGGGAAGCAATAGCGGTTCCTCCTCCAGCGCCAACGCCGGCAGCACCACCCTGGGCGACCTCCTCAAGTGGAAGCAATCCGAAAACGAGACCGACGACGCCGAGTAATCGCCGTCCCGCCTCAAACACAAAGGCCGCCCACCCGGGCGGCCTTTGTGTTTGTCTTTTCTGGCTGACATTCCGAGCGCCGCGAGGAACCTGCTTCTCGCTCGCGCAGCGAGCGCCCGTTCGTCAGCGCAGATGCTATCCTTCCCCAATCATGCGCCTGTTCTTTGCCACCACACTCCTCGCCGCCACCACCGTCGCATCCGCCCAGCAGTTACCGCCCGACACCGCCGCCAAGGTCGCCACCCTCGCGCAAAAAATCCTCGCCGACAGCGGTGTTCCCTCGGCCTCCATCGGCATCGTTCAAGACAACCACATCGTCTACACCCACGCCTTCGGCCTCGCCCGCGTCACCCCGCCCCTCCCCGCCGACGCCGCCATGGCCTATCCCATCGGCTCCATCTCCAAGCAATTCACGGCCACCGCCATCCTAATCCTGCAGCAGCAGGGCAAGCTCTCCTTGCAAGACCCCGTCAGCAAATTCTTCCCCGAGCTCACCCGCGCGAAGGATGTAAAAATCATCAATCTCCTCACCCACACCTCCGGCTATCAGGACTACGCGCCGCAGGATTACACCATCCCTGCCTGGAAAGTCGCCGGTGATCCCCTGGCCGTCGTGCATGAGTTCGCCGGCAAGCCCCTCGACTTCGACCCCGGCACCCAATGGCAGTACTCCAACACCAACTTCGTCCTCGCCGCCCTCATCGTCGAGAAAGTCTCCGGCGAGCCATTCGCAAAATTCCTACGCGACAACGTCCTCAAACCCGCGCATCTTGAAGATGTTTTAAACCTCAACGTTGACCAATCAAAACTCCAGGTCACGGGCTACATGCGCAACGCCCTCGCGCCCATCCGCCCCGCCGCCCTCGAAGCTCCCGGCTGGTACTTCGGCGACGGCGACCTCGCCATGCCCGTCGGTCAGCTCCTTAAGTGGGACCTCACCATCATCAACCAGACCCTCCTCACCCCGGCCAGTTACAAGCAGATGGAGACCCCCTACATCCTCACCAACGGCAAGGACTCCGGGTACGGCCTCGGCGTGCAGATCTTCGATTACAAAGGCCACAAAGCCATCGAGCACTCCGGCGAAGTCGGTGGCTTCGTCGCCGAAAACATCCTCTTCCCAGACGACCACATCGTCATCGCTGTCCTCACCAACCAGGAAGCCTCAGCCGCCGCCGCCGACATCACCAAGCAGATTGCGCCGCTATTGCTCCCCGCCACCGCGCCCGCGGCCACCACTGCCGTCGACCCCGCCACCACTACCGCCGAGGCCTTCGCGCCCCACCTTCCGACCATCGTCGCCGGCCTACAGAAGGGCAGCATCGACCGCTCCCTCTTCACCGGCAATTGCAACGACTACTTCGACGCCACCGCGCTAGCCGACTATCAGTCCAGCCTCGCCCCCCTCGGCACCGTCACCTCGGTCACCGTCGGCCACGCCCGCCTCCGCGGCGGCATGACCTTCAGCTCCTACCGCGTAGCCTTCTCGGGCGGCACCACGCTCATCTTCACCGTCTACCTCGAACCCGACGGCAAGATCGAGCAACTCCTCGTCGAGGGCAAAGCCTAACCCGAGGGCAAAGCCTAACCCGAGGGCAAACCCTAAGCCAGGTACCCCAAGGCTTCAGCCTTGGGTTTCTTACCCATTGGAACGACACGGGCTTTAGCCCCGAGGGTATGCCCTCGTCGATCGACGCTCTTGATGTGCTCCAGGCACCGCGTCTCGTCCACCCGATGAGCCCACACCGCCTTAGTGTCCGTGTGAACCACCACCGCCGCCCGCAGACCCGCCAGCCGACGATCCACCACCGCCCGACGATCCTCCGCCCGACGATCCTCCACCGCTATGCGATCCTCCTCCGCCTGACGATCCGCCACCGCCGGACCCATGCGATGATCCGCCGCCACCACCGCCGAATCCGCGGCCGCCCCCGCCGCCTCCGCCGCCACTAAACCCATGGCCACCGCCTCCGCTCGTCCCTCCGCCGAAGTGACTCACTTCCGTATGGCTCCGGCCGCCTTCATTCACCTGCGAAGTCACCGTAAATCCCTTCGCCCGGCTGTCGAACGCAATCAAGCTCGTCGCCGCGATCGCCTTGCTCCCCGACGGCCCTTCCCGTAGGCTTCGTGCCTCCAGCGACGGTGCCGTTGCAGCCCGTACCGTCGGCAGCGCGGGGCTGCGAAACTCCTTAGGCGTCTCTGCCAGCACCTTCACGTGCGCACCCGGATCATAGGCCACACGTTGCAGCCCTCCGCCCTTCCGATCCGTATGCACAAAGATTCCATTCTTCAAATTCTCCGGCTCTTTGCCCTTGCCATCGTGCGGATGAATCGGCACATATCCCAGCTTGCCTCCCGCCTTCACCCAATGCACCGGGCAGTGGTGGTGACGATGGTCCCCCGCCACCCATGCATACCGATGATTCCAATAGATCCAGCTCCCCGCGTGGCACACCGCCCAGTCAAACCCAAAGTCGTCGTCATAACCGCCCAACACCACTTCGCTCGCTAGCACCACGCGCGCGCCTGTCATCGGATCCAGCGTCATCCAGTTCGCAATCGAATACGGCGAGCACGGAAACGCGTCCTCATCCTCCACCCAGATCGCCGGAGCCACGCCCCCTCCCAACTGCGCCTCGGCCCGCTGCTCATCCCCTTGTGCCTGCTGAGCCAGCCTGGCGTTTTGAGCAGCATCCTGAGTCGTCGCCTGCGCCTGCGAAGTCGCTTCCGCTGGTTGAGCGCCCTCTCCCTGCGGCGGTCCGTCGGTCCTCATCTTCACCGCAGGCGCCTTAGCCCAGCCATTCGTCGGCTCCCAGCAAGTTCCATACGGCTGGCATTCGAAGAAGCTTCCCCGCGCGTTCATGTCCGCCATGCCCGGCAGCGGCTCCTTCAGTCCAGACTCCTTCATCACTGCATACATTGCCTTGTTGCGCGCCGCAATGCGTGCCGCCACCCACTTGTCCCATGCGGCGAAGTCGCTCGTCGGGCTCGGCGGCGTAGGAACGAATACCCCATTGCTGTACGCGAATGTCTTCCCGATCAGTCCGGCCGACGAATTTACATCCCCCAGGTGGATCTCGGTCGGAGCCTGCGGCGTCACCGTCATCGCGTCCATGTAGCTATTCACCCGGACGTTCGAATGGCTGCCATACGGCACGTGGAACGCATCCGTTGGCGTCCTCACGTCGTAGCGCTCGCCTGGCACCGTCGGCCGCAGATGCATCGAAGCCACGCCCGTCATCAGCACCATATCTGTGCTCGGAACCCCATTCTTGGTCGTCAGCGTGTCGAACGCGAGTGCCGAGTTCTCCCCCAGGTACATCGTCGACGCGTCCTCAAACTCAATCTCCGCGCGACCCTTCCCCGTCACCACGCTGAATCCCGACTCCAGCGGCATATTCACCACCGCCTGCACCCACGGCGCCAAGTCTGGCTGCCCCTTCACCTTGCCCACCGCCACCCGCACATCGCCCTGCACCAGGCTGAACCGCACGATCTGCGGATACACCTCTCCCGGGTGCAGCGAAGCCGGTACCGCCGCCGCGGTCGCACCCGGCGCCACCACTGTTTGCGCGGAGACAGCTCCGCAGCCCAAAGCCACAAGGATCAATAAGGACAGGGACAAGCAGCGTTTTACGCTCATAGCAGCCTCCGCAGGCATGCGTTTCGTCAGGAAGACAGGGCCCTTTACCAAACCCGGTGCCAGTCCTCCCTCGCCGCAACAATAGTCTTTACAGGCAGCTTCGGCAAGCACAGGCAACACTCGGTAGACGTACCACCGCACATTTTTGATTCAACGTTTGTCCGAATCTTTCAGTCCCACACGGCCCACGCCGTTCAAGTCCACCCACCCCGACGCTCGCGCCACCCCAGCGCGACTCATTCCGACCACTCGGCCCGCCGCCGCCCACCCCAACAAACTACGTCAACAAATACGCCAGCCCGATCACTGACATCACCACCCAAAGCCGCCAGTCGCCCTGGGGATTCATCCGAATTGGATCATGAAGATTCATCCCTGCCCGTCCCTTCTCCTGCCAGCACGTAGAACAACAACGTACTCAGCGACATCTCCTCCAACATCTCCGAAAGCGCATCCTGCTCCACTAAACCCTCCAACGTCCGCCCTGCATTAGCAGATGCCGCAACCCGCAATTCCGTCGCAGGCAATTCCTCCGCCCGCAAGCCTTGAGCCCAAATGTCTAACGCCCCGACTTCCCGGTCGCGTGGTTCTTGATGTGCCTGTGCCCTGTCTTCTAGTACGCTGCCCTGAGCCTTCAGGTTTAATGGTTTCCAAAAAATATCGGTGAATCCGTCATCGGCAGAAGTGCCGGCAAACTTTACTCGCATCGTCATCGTCATCATCCTCTCTGTTCCCCCTCTAAATAGAACCTTCTCCGCGCCCCGTCTCTGCGCTCGGGACATCTCCCCGCGCTCCCCACGGGCCGCCGCCAGGACCCCAACCGCAGTCGCGCCGCCCCTTCATTCCTGCCCGAAACCGCTCGCGCTCTTCAGGACTCATACGCGCCCAGCGATCTTCCATTCCGCGCTTCCATCCCCGCGGCCCGCCTCCAGCGTGCTTGTGAAATCCGCCCAGCAGTATCTTGCTCAGCACCACAAGCCCAAGCCCTTGCGCAAACGAAATCGTCTTCAACCCAAAGATCGCCGGCATCAGCCAGTTCCACAGATGCTCCGTCACAAATCCGAACACCGTCAGCGCCACCGCCACCAGCACGATGATCTTCAACACCTTCAACATTCGAAAACCTCTCATTTCATCCTCGCTTCCCAAAATCCCTTACTTCCCAAAATCGTTCACTTCGCAAAATCCCGATCCAGCTCCTGCAACCGCTCCCTCAGAAACAGCACCGCATACCTCTTCCGCGACAACAGCGTATTCACGCTCACGCCCGTCTCGTCCGACAGCTCCTTGAAGCTCCGCCCCATCAACTCATGCGCCACAAACACCTCGCGCTGATTCTCCGGCATCTCTTCCAGCGCTTCGTCGATCGCATCCAGTAGCACA
The DNA here is from genome assembly GCF_009765785.1 of Granulicella sp. L46. Lineage (GTDB taxonomy): Bacteria > Acidobacteriota > Terriglobia > Terriglobales > Acidobacteriaceae > Granulicella. Next base: position 558,978 of record NZ_LMUT01000012.1, on the reverse strand, counting down.
TTCCGCGCATAAATCGCCTCCGGCCCCGCATCGGGCGACGGCAGCAAATCCTCCAGCATCGGAGCGTCGTCCTCCACGCCGACAGTCTCGTTCAACGAAACCGCCTTCTTCCGCCGAAACAAATCGACAATCCGATTCCGCGCCACGCGAAACAACCACGCCGTCGTCTGCTCCGCCGGCTTCATCATCCGATACGCCTGGATCAGCTCATAAAACACATCCTGCAGCACATCCTCGGCGTCCGCAGTATCCAAAACCCGCTTCCGAATGAACCCGCGCAGCCGCGACTCATCGCGCTCAAACGCTTCCGCGATAAACCTGTCCTGCTCGCTGATCGTCAAATCCGGGCTCGGCATCGTCTTCTTTCTAATCGCCCTTTGCGCTCTTCATAACTCTCTACCTTCGTTAACGTACGAGCGCGATGAATATTGTGTTCCCCAGCAAACTTTTTCGAAATTCACCCTCCCCTCACATAATCCCGAGCACACACTTTCCCATCTCCTAAGAATTTAGTTGACAACTTTGCCGCTCCTGCCCTAATGTCCTAATCATCTAGGAGACGCCCATGGCCAAATCCGAAAAGCCCACCCTCACCAAACTCGAGCTCCAAATCATGCAGGTCATCTGGAAACAAGGCGCCAGCACCGTCACCGCCGTCCAGCAGTCCCTCCCCCAGGACCTCGCCTACACCACCGTCCAGACCATGCTCAACATCCTCCATCGCAAGGGCAAACTTAAGCGCGAACTCCACGGCCGCGCCTTCGCCTACACCGCTACCGTAACCGAGGCCAAAGCCTCCACCCACGCCGTCCGCGATCTAGTCGACCGAATGTTCGGTGGCTCCAGCGAAGAGCTAGTGATGAGCCTCATCAAGAGCCGCCAGATCGACGCCAAAAAAATCGCCGAACTAACCCGCCGCCTCGAAGAAGAGGAGCGCTAACATGCATCTACTCCCACCCTCCCTCGACTCTTTGCAAGCGTGGCTCCTCACCTACGCCCTGAACGCCCTCTGGCAAGTCCCCCTGGTCTTCGCCGCCGCCCGTCTCGCCATATGGACGGCCGCCCGAGTCTCCCGGCCTGCAGGTCCCGCCTTCCACCACACTCTCTGGACCACCGCCCTCTTCGCCGAAGTCCTTCTCCCCGCCTGCTCCGCGCGCCCCAGCCAAATCCTCCAGGCGATCCTCCACTGGCTAACCTTCCGCCGCAGCAGCCTCCCGCAGACCGCGCACATCACCATCACGATGGGCACGCCACACGCCGCCGCCAGTTTCCATGTCCCGCCCATGCTGCTAGCCACCGCCGCAATCCTCTACCTCGCCGCAATCACCTTCTTCGCCATTCGCCTCGCCATCGGCCTCCGCCAGACAGCCGCGCTCCGCCGCCGTGCCCAGCCTTTAGACCTCACCGGCCACGCCCGCCAAAGCTACCACCGCTACGCTCAACTCTTCGCCGTCCCTCACGCACTCATCGCCACGTCAACCGAGATCGCCAGCCCCATCACCCTCGGCATCCGCCGCCCCACCCTCCTTCTCCCCGCACACCTCGACACCGCCCTCCTCAGCGAAGATCTAGACGCGGCCCTCGCCCACGAATTCGCCCACATGCGCCGGCGCGACTTTGCCAAGAACCTCCTCTACCAACTTCTCTCCCTCCCCATCGCCTTTCATCCCTTCGCCTGGCTCACACGCAGCCGCATGGCAGAAACACGCGAGCTCGTCTGCGACGCCATGGCCGCCAACGCGGTCGCCGGTCGCCAGCGCTACGCCCGCTCGTTACTACGTCTCGCGACCCAGTTCTCTCGCGAACCCCACGCCGCTCCCACACCGCACGCCATCGGAATCTTCGATGCCCACCCCTTCAAGAATTTCGAGAGGAGAGTTATGAACCTGACCCACCATTCCGCCGAACTGCGAGGTGCAGCCCGCATCCTCCCTACCGCCCTCAGCCTCGTGCTCATCGCCGGCGCCTGCACCTCTGCCCTCGCCTTCCGCCAGCAAGTAGCCGCGCCTCAAACGCAGACTACGGCAGCTCCGTCCACCGTCAACATAGGCCCCGCCCCAAGTGACGTCGGGCCATCGAACGTCAAAATTATCCCCGACCAAATAGGCGCCGGGCCATCCAACGTCAAGATCGTCCCAGACCAAATCGGCGCCGCTCCATCCAACGTCGACATCGCGACCGCTCCAGCCGGCGTCGGCCCGTCCGCCGTGGTCATCGGCGTTCCGCATCCGGCGAACGGACAACCCAAGTCTTTCTTCAAGATCGACATCGACGACGCCTCCAGCCCCAACACCATTGTCAAAGTCCTCACGCCTGCAGTAGTCCAAACCACCCAGACGACCACCCAGACAGATACCCAGACCAACGCTGTAACCGAGGTCCAGATCGTCTCCAGCGACATGGCCGGCAGTCGTGACAAATTTGTGAATCCCGTCTATCCCCCAGACGCCAAGGCTGCCGGCATTCAAGGCACCGTCAAGCTCGACGCAGTCATCGGCAAGGACGGACAGATCTCTAGCCTCAAGCTAGTCTCGGGCCCACCCGAACTCACCAAGGCCGCCTGGGAAGCCGTCAAGCAATGGACCTACAAGCCCTATCTACTCAACGGAGATCCCACCGCCGTAGAAACTACAATCACCGTAACCTTCGCCCTAGCCAAGTAAGCAACCCACCGCAGAGGATCGGGCGCCCATCGCCTCATCCTCTGCGTTCTGGATCAACACACTGACTTGCTTACGGACCGAACTTTACGCCGCCTTATCAAACAGCCGCCGCACCTTTGCCCGTTTCACCCGCCTCGCCTGCGCCAGATCATAATTCGCCTGCAGCTTGTACCAAAGCCCCTCGCTCGTTCCAAACGCCTCATCCAGCTTCAACGACATCAGCGGAGAAATCCCTGCACGCTCATTCAAAATGGTCGACAGATGCTCACGGGTAACGCCCAGGTGCTTCGCCAGCGCACTGACCGTGATCTTATCCCCCATGTACTCGCGTAGAACCGAACCGGGATGCGACGGATTCAACATCGGCATAACATTTTCCCCTAGTGATAGTCCTGATAATCGACGATCTCCACGTCGACTCCAATAAATCGAAACGTCAATCGCCAGTTTCCGTTCACCGAGATCGACCAGAACCCGCTCAGCCTACCTGTTAAAGGATGCAACTGCCATCCCGACTGATCCATGTCACTCGGCTTGGTCGCTACATCCAGCACGGATAACTGATTGCGCAGTTTCCTCGCATGGGCAGGAATGATGCCTGCCTTCGAATCCGTCTCATAAAACTTTCGCAGACCAGCGTGCTTAAACGACTTGATCATTCATGGTCCAGCATAGATGTAAAGTGTAAGGCCACACATTACATCAGTCAAGTGCGCCTGATTACCGCTTCTTCCGCTGCCGCGCCTTGGCCTTCCCACCAACCTTCTTCTCTTTCGCCTTAGCCTTTTTCGCCTCACTCTTCCCACCGCGACCCGGGCCGCGCTCAGCACCTGGAACTACCTTCGGCTCCGTCCCTGGCAACAGCGCAAACTGCAGCCGTCTCTGCTGGCGATCAATCCGGTCCAGCAGCACATGCACCTTCTGCCCCAACGCAAATACATGCCCTGTCCTGGATCCCACAATCGTTCGGTCCGTATCGCGATACGAATAGTAGTCGCCTGCCAGCGACCCCAACGGCACCAGCCCCTCGATGAACATGTCATCGAGCTCCACAAAAAATCCATACTTCGTAACCGACAAAATCACAGCAGGGAAGTCATCGCCGATCTTATCGGCCATAAATTTCATCTTCTTCCACTCAATCAGCTCGCGCTCCGCATCGGCCGCCCGCCGCTCCGCCTGCGAACTCTCCACCGCAATATCACTCAACTCCTCCGCAGCAATCGGCCCTTCCTGCTTCCCGCCCGAGGATCCGTCATCTCGACCGGAGCGTAGCGCAGTGGAGAGACCCCTGTATTGGTTCTCCTTTCCCCCTGCATAAATCCCATGTTTCCCCCGCGACCGCGCCAACTCCGTACTCCACGGCTGCGGATCATCACTCCGAATCGCCCCACCCCGCGGATCCGCGCCCTTCCGCAACATCGCGCGCACCAGCCGATGCACAATCAAATCCGGATACCGCCGAATCGGCGAAGTGAAGTGCGTATACGACGGCGATGCCAGCGCAAAGTGCCCCTCATTCTTCTCCGCATACCGAGCCTGCTTCAACGACCGCAGCATCAGGTACGCCAAAATCCGCTCCTCCGGCGTCCCGCTGATCCGCCGCACCAGCTTCTGATACATCTGCGGCGTCACCGGAATGCTCTCTGTAACCTCGTGCTGTTGCGCCCCCCTCGAATCTTTCCCCCGCGCCGACCTCTGCCGCGAATCCCGCCGGTCCGACTTCATCGTCAGCTTCCTCACCGGCAGATTCCCCAGCCCCAGCGAATGCCCAAACCCTGCGGCGGTCTCTTCAAAATCGACAATCCGCTTCGGATCCGGCATCTCGTGGATCCGATAGATCGAAGCAATCCCCTGCGCCTCCAGCCAGTGCGCGACGCATTCATTGGCCGACAGCATGAACTCTTCTATAAGTCTGTGGGACCATCCCCGCTCCGACCGCACAATGGCCTTCATGTTCCCATCCGGATCGAACTCCACAATTGGTTCCGGCAGGTCAAAATCAATCGACCCCCGCCGCACCCTCTTCGCATTCAGTCGAAGCGCCAGGTCGAGCATCGCATCAAAAGCCCGGGGAAGCTCAGGAGCCTCGAGATCCACCCGCTCCCGCTCCGTGATGTCCTCCAAACTAGGCTGTGTCGTTGGGTTTGTGTCCCGAAACTGGGCTGAGTCATGCAAATTCTCACCGGGCATGCCGGCATTAATGCAGTGCTGAACGCTCGTGTAGGTCATCCGCCGAACGCTGCGGATGATCCCCTCTGCCAGGCGATAGCCCACAATTTCGCCCCTCGGATCAATCTCCATAATGCAGCTAAGTACAAGCCTGTCTTCATTTGGAAGAAGGCTGCACATGCCGCTCGAGAGCGCATGTGGCAGCATCGGCACCGCCCGATCAGGAAAGTAAACGCTCGTCCCCCGCAGCCGCGCCTCGGTATCCAGCGCTGCCCCCGGCCACACATACCAGCTCACATCGGCAATATGCACCTGCAACTCATTGTTTCCATTGGGCATACGCCGAACAAGCACGGCATCATCGAAGTCCCGTGCCGTCTCGCCGTCGATGGTTACGATTGGAAGGCCCCGGAAATCCTCCCTGTTTTCAATCACTTCCGGGTCAAGAGAGGCAACCGTTTCGAGCGCCCGAGCCTCCGCTTCCGCCAACACTGGGGCCGGAAAAGTGTGTGGAATGTGATGTTTACGGATCAGGATCTCCACGTCGACACCGAATGCATCGGGTGGCCCCAACACCTCAATCAGCCGCCCGGTCGCCGGCCGTCCCGGCGTTGGGAAACTGATGATCTCGACGTCCACTGCCATGCCTTCGAGAGGGTGCTTAGAGTCTTTCGATTCAGCAGCTTGCAGCGCATTTCTAGCTTCATCCCCAAGCATCCTATGTGGCGAATTCGCCACATCCGGCAGGCTTTCCGCGCCGTCTGGAATCAGGATGGGACCGCCCAGGCGCTCATCCCAAGGAGACACATAGTTCCCCTTAAGTGCTTCGTAATCATTACGATGGTGACGCTTCGCATAGTGAAAGATCCCTACGATGGTCGGATTGCGCCGCGTCAGCACCCGCGCAATGCGCCCCGACCGGCGTCCATCGCGGCCCGGAAGTGCTTCATCTACAAGGACTAAGTCCCCTTGCATGGCGCCGTGAATTTCATTCGGTGGAATGAAAATGTCGTCCTGTTTTTGGTGTGTACTTAGCCCTGTTTGGGGCTGCAAACCGCCATCTTTAGCCTGGTTTCGCGACGCAATCGCTTCCGGCCGCACAAACCCGAATCCATCCCGATGAAGATCCAGCCGCCCACTCACCAGCCGCTCACGGCCACCGCGAACTGAACTCTCCATGCCATCCCAAAGGCCTGCGGCACCCGGCTTGCCAGGCGTCGTAAGATTCTCATTCTGAGGTGGTTCACGCTTAGGGATAGACCACATATCGTCGCCCAGGCGAGCCAACTCTCCGCGGGCAACGAGGCGTGTGAGCTGCTCCACCAGCAGCCGCCGCTCGCGGCCACCGCCTAATCCAAGCTCACGAATGAGTTGTTTGTATCCCGCCTTGCTGCCGGCGGACCGGGTAATCCTGGCGAGCAGGTCGCGGTCGCTTCGTCCGAGCGAATTTCTGTCAGCGCGTGGAGTAGGAATGCGGGCCATGGCCTAGGACGAGCATACGCGGAGAGCTAAAAAAGCGCATTTTAAGGGCAGGTTTACAACCAAAGGACGGGAAAGTAACTGGATTGCAGGGGATGGGAAGCGACTAAGTAACTGATTTCAGTGTCGAAATTTGATGATGACTTCATTAACACCTGGAAATGACTTTAGTAACGTTAACTAAAGAGTATATAGTTATGTTGTTGATAGAGATGGACTTACAGTTTGTATGACTCTATGTTCTTCTCATCTGGTTGTCCAGAGAAATCTTTAGAAATCTTTCATCACTTATTTACTGCCAAGGAGAAATACCCTCATGAAGAACCTCGCCATCCGCACCTTCGTCGTCGCCCTCGCAGTCGCCGGTTTCAGCGCCTCCTCGATGTACTCGGCTTCGATCGCCCGCAACAATCAGGCGAAGGTCCTCGTAGCGCAGCCCGGCGTTGTGCATACGCCGACGACGATGTGCTCGCCCGGCAGCACCTGCGGCCTCGACTAATCTGGGCTAAATACCCTAAAAATTAGCAAATTAATGGTGCAATCGCATCGCCTCCTGTGTACGATACTCTTATCGCGCACCGGAGGCGTTCGCCATGGATACGAAACTACTTCTGGAATACTCGATCTTCGCAGACCTTTTTATTGGTGCCGGGATTTTGGTTCTGATGGCGCGCAAGCGTTTGCTTCGCGAGTTTCATTTCCTTGCGGCGCTTCTGGCTGTTGGCTGTTTTGAAGATGTGATTTCGATCCCTATTCTTTTTTTCCGCAAGGATCTTGGAGTCTCCAAGGTTCTTGGTTACGAGATCTATTTCTACTCGCACTGGGTGATCTCCTTTGTCGAGTATGCTTTGTTGTTGCTGGTGATCTACAGCGTCTTCCGTCAGGCCATGAAGCCGTTGGAAGGATTGCACCGCGCGGGCAAGATTGTATTTCGCTGGGTTGCTGGAGTTTCCATCGCACTTTCCGTTGCCCTTGCACTTGGGCCGCACACAGCAGGCTCTTACACCATGGCGACACTGTCTAGCCAGATGCAGCAAGGCATAAGCGTTTTGACTCTTTGCCTCTTGCTGTTCGTCTGCTTTTCTACGAGATACCTGGGTCTTACCTACAGGAGCCATATCTTTGGTGTGAGCCTGGGCCTTGGAGTTTTCGCGACGGTAATGCTCGTGGAGTCCGTATGGACCGTAGCCGGAGCGCCAACCGTCTATTCGCCGGTCTTTGTCTTTAGCACGCTAGGCAGTTGCGCTGCGCTGCTGACGTGGGGAACGTACTTCGCCCTGCCGCAGCCGGAACGCAAGATGATTCTGCTGCCGACGACCTCGCCGTTCTTCCTTTGGAATCGCATCTCGGAGGCGCTGGGCGACGAGCCGGGTTTTGTGGCCATCGCCGGGTTCAAGCCGGAGATGCTGGCACCTGCTGAGATGACTGCCTTTACGGCAGGTTCGAAGCGCGCGCGTGAACGTGAGATCGAGCAAGAGCGCACGGCTCGTGCCGAACGCGAGGTTGAGACAGCGCAGGCGACGCAGCAGGCCATGGGCATTCACTCGATCGCTATGCAACGGTAACAACGCATGGAGCCGGTAACGCATCTGCTTACCGGCGCCTGCCTTTCGCGAACCGGGCTGAATCGACGAGCGGCGTATGCCACGCTCACCATGGTTGTGGCGGCCGAGTTTCCCGACATTGACACCTTGTGGAGTCTGCGCGGGCCGATCGAGGGCTTTCAGCATCATCGCGGCATCACGCATACCTTTCTGGGGCTGCCTTTCGAGGCGGCCCTGATTGTTGCGGGGGTTTATGTGTGGCATCGATGGCGGGTACGGCGCGCGGCAGCTCCCGTGGGCTCCAGAACAAAGCCGCTGACCGTTGCGCCTGTACGCTGGGGTGTGTTGTACGGCCTGGCGCTGGTCGCGCTGCTGAGCCATCTGCTACTGGACTACACCAACAACTATGGGCTGCGACCGTTCTTTCCCTTCAACGACCGCTGGTATGCCGGGTCGATTGTGTTCATCGTTGACCCTTTAATGCTTGCGCTGTTGCTGGGCGCGCTGATTCTGCCTTGGATATTCGGCCTGGTGGGCGCAGAAGTTGGGGCGAAGAAACAGCCCTTCAAGGGAAGAGGCTGGGCGATCGCCGCACTGGTGGGCATTGTGGCATGGTGGGGGTTGCGCGCGGTAGAGCATCAGCGCGCTGTGCAGATGGCAATGGCGCAGAGCATGGTTGCGCCGACGCCCGAGAGTGCGACGGACACAACGCCGCCGCCGGATGGTTCGCAGTCGCAGGATGCCACGCACGCGGCCGCCGCCGACAGCGCCTACGTGCCGACTTTCCTACCGGCGCGTGCAGCCTTGGCGAGCCCCGATCTGTTGAGCCCCTTTCGCTGGTCGGCCGTGATGGACTTCGGCCCGGTCTATCGGTTGGCGGAGATCGACACCTATGGTGGAACGCTGACGACCGGCGAAACAACCTATCCGAAGCCTGGACGCAGTGCCGCGGTACTGGCTGCGCAGCGGAACAAGCTTGGGCGCGTGTACATGGACTGGTCGCCGATGCCGTTTGTCGAGGTGACGAAGGCGGACAGCGAACTGGCGGCGGGCGGCGAAGAGCCAAGTACAGCAGCGACCGTGGTTACGTTTCGTGATCCGCGATTTCTCGGTGGTCGGTTGCGAGAGACCGGACGGCAGCCGCTGACAGGGACGGTGGAGCTGGACGCGGCCGACCACGTGGTGCTCCAGACGATGGATGGCCACGTTGAGCCATAGATCGCGACATGGTATGCGGCCCATTGCTAGGCGGCTTGTTTGTTGATCGCGTGAAAGTCTTTTTGACAAGGGAGCGCGCTACACAGGCTACAATCTTAGTAGCGGCAGTCATGCCGCGAACCCCATTTTGAAGGCCAACCTATTATGCTTGCCATCCTCGTACTCGTGCTCGCTGCGTTGAGCCGCCTTCTGCCGCACATCTTCCACAATATGGCGTTCAACTTCACGGCGGTTGGCGCGGGGCTGCTGTTTTTTGGCTCGCGGAGACCACGCTGGCAGACCGTGCTGGCCGTCGCCGTCATGGCGCTGATGGATGTCTACCTGACGACGAAGGTGTACGGCTATGCGTTTCACCTGCGGGGGTACCTGGTAACGTGGGCGTGGTATGCGGCGGTTTGTTTGCTTGGCAGCACGCTTCTGCGCAAGGTGACAGTGCTGCGCGTTGCTGGCGGTGTGCTGGCGTCGGCTACGAGCTTCTTCCTGCTGAGCAACTTCGCAATGTGGGCGAACAGTGCATCGTTCGGAGCGGCAGCGATGTATCCGCATACCTTGAGCGGGTTGGCTGCATGCTATGTTGCGGCTCTGCCCTTTTATGGCAACGACTTGCTGTCAACGGGATTATTTGCGACGGCGTTTTTCGGTCTGCCTGTACTGGCGAAGCGGCTGGTGGAGAGCACGCGGTCAACGCCCGAGACAATTTAGCGCCAACAGACTTGAGTGGCAAGACGAAGGCCGCGCTCGATGCGCGGCCTTTGTTGTGTGCGCGTGTGTGGGCTAAATATTTTCTTCGCTGGGTAACGAGACGCCTTTGCGGCGATCGAAAATCTTGCGGACGGCATAGAAGACGAGCCAGAGGGCTCCGGCTACCGCGATCGCAATCACCAGGCTGTGGTGTTCATGCACGACATGGCGCAGCGAGTGCACCAGCGTGGGGCCGAACCAGATGGTGAGCAGCGAGCAGACCAGGAACTGGGTGAGCTTCCCGCAGAAGATGGCCAGCAGGAAGGGAACCAGCTTCATCTCGAAGACGCCGGCGGAGAACTCGAAGAGCTTCAGCGGGGTTGGGGGCGGGAGCATCGCCGGAATCATGATGGCGAGGAACTCCTGGCGCTCGAAGCGGTCGCGAATATTCTCGTACCGCTCGCGATTAATGCGCTTGAGGAGGAAGAACTCTCCGCCAGCGCGGCCGATAAAGAAGGGAACCAGCGAGCCGATCGTGGAAGCGGCCGCCGCCATGAGGCTGTACGCGAAGAACCGATGATGATCGGCTGCGACATAGCCGATAATGACGCCGTCCATGGAGACGGGAATGGGAATGAGCGCGGAGTCGATGAGAGCCAGGCCGCCAACCCCCCAGATCCCAAGGGGCTTGAGGACGGTTAGAAGGACGGCAGAAAACTTATGCAGGAGAGCGATGGGTCCAAGTTTCACGGAATCTTTATTCTACCGCCGCAGTGGGTGGTTCTACCGCTTTGCTGGGTGCTCGGTTTGTCCGTCCAGCAGATCGAGGGCATGGGGAAGCAGGGGAAGCACGGCGCGCAGGGAGCTTTCGGCGCCGCTGGGATTGCCGGGCAGGTTGAGAATAAGGGAGTTAGCGGAGGTGACGCAGACGCCCCGGCCGAGAGCGGCAAACGGTGTCTGGCGGGCGCCGTCCTGGCGAATAAGTTCGGCGAGGCCCGGAACAAGTCGCGTGGAGACCGCGAGCGTCGCCTCGGGCGTGATGTCGCGGGGAGCGAGGCCCGTGCCGCCGGTGGTAATCACGAGGCTGGCGTGGTTGGCGGCTTCACGGAGTGCCGCGGTGAGGCGCTCGAGCTCGTCGGGGAGGGTGACGGCTTCGACGATCTCGGCGCCGGCGGCGGTCAGGATGCGGACGATGGCTGGCCCGGAGAGGTCTGTTTGGGTTCCGGCGAAGCAGCGGTCGCTGACGGTCAGGACAACGGCGGTGCGGCCGGCGAGCGGTGCAGGGTGCGACATATATCAAGAATAGATGCGGGCGCGCGGAATCGGGCTGAAGATGAGAAAATAGGAAGGCCAGCGTCTTTTTGGTCTGGCGATTTGTCCCTGCGAACGCAACCTTCACTGGGGCACATCCGTCACAGACTAACGAGCTAATGCCGACAACACCCCCACAGATCGATCCAGAGCATCCCGGGATGCAACCTGAAGGACCGCAAGTTCCCGGTGCCCCGCAGGCTCCGACCCCCGAAACGTCCGCCCCGTCTGCCGAGACGCCGCAGGGTCACGCGCCGTTGTCGGTGGTCCCGCACGAAGGGACAAGCAAGACCGTCTCCGCGCCGGTCCGGATCCGTACCAATCGGTTCGGTCACCTGGAAGAGCATGAGCTCATCAAGCTGCTGGACACAATTGAAGATGAGCGGGCGCGCGGGCGGTTCCGCGAGTCCATCTATATTTCCCTGTTTGTCTGGCTCGCGATCGCCTGGGTCCTGTTCTATGGGCCGAAGTATCTATGGCACTCTCCGCAACTGATCACGCCGGCGGACGCGCTGCATCAGCAGGAAGTCGTGCAATTAAATGCGCCGGTTCTGCCGCACCATGCATTCGCTCCAGCGCCGAAGATCGATCGGGGAACCATCGCCAAGGTGAAAGCGATGGCGCCGGCGCCCACTGCGGCGCCGCCAGCACCTGTCCCAACCGCGGCGCCCGCGCCCACGGAACCTTCGCAGACTCCGCCGGCAGCGATGACGCAGCCCACCCCGCCGGTTCCATCCCCCGCGTTACCGCTGCCCTCGGCGCCACGGCCCGCAATCCGTTCCGCAGAGCCGGAGGCACCCACGCCGCAGCCATCGACCCGGCCGAACTTCAACACCGGGCGGACCGCCAACGACGACATGCAGCAGGCGATGCAGGGCTCGCAAAGCGCGGGCGACGATCGTAGCGTGGGGATCAAGGGCAGCAACCGCGGTACGGGAGTAGGGTCCGGCGCTGAAATTCTCTCCGATACGCAGGGCGTGAATTTCCAGCCGTATCTGCAGCGCATCATTCGCTTGATCTATCAGCAGTGGATTCCGCTGCTGCCGGAAGAAGCGCGTCCCCCGCTGAACAAGCGAGGCACATCGCAAATTCGCTTTACGATCAATCCAGATGGAACGATTGCGGCGATGCACCTCGATGGCTCCAGCCATGACGATGCTCTCAATCGTGCGGCTTGGGGATCGATCACCGGCGTTGGGCAGTTCCCGCCGCTGCCCAAGCAGTTCCACGGACCCAACCTCGAGCTGCGCATTCATTACCTGGTTAATCAAGATACGGAGCAGTGACGATGCACGGTTCCGAGCGTGTAGACGAGCACCGTGCAGCACCTCCCCAGTTACCCGCATTGACGCCCGCGTTCGAGCGGGATCGCCAGGCATTTGCGCGCTATCGAAGCGAACGGGAAAAGACTGAGCGCCGTAGCGTGGTGCGCGGTCTGATCCTCCTAGCTGTCGTGTTGCTGGTCGGAAGCATGGCACGCGCGGGCCTGGACCGCGTGTTCTTCCATGGCTGGTGGCGACCCTAGTGGAGGCGCGCGGAGAGAACGAGTATCCGCTGCTGGTGGTGGCCGGCCCGACCGCGAGCGGAAAGACTGCGTTGGCGCTGCGCCTGGCCGAAGAGCTCGGCGGCGAGATCGTCAGCTGCGACTCGGTTGCGGTGTATCGGCTCATGGAGATTGGCACGGCAAAGCCAACGCTTGCGGAGCGGCAGCGCGTTCCGCATCATTGCATCGATCTCTACTGGCCTGATGAAGCCTGCACCGCGGGAGATTATGCGCGAGCTGCACGCGAGGCTATCGCAGGCATTCGCGCACGTGGTCGGATTCCAATCGTCGCCGGTGGGACAGGGCTGTATCTGCGTGCGCTGCTGGAAGGTTTAGCCCCGGCGCCGAAGCGAAACGACGCGTTGCGCGATCGGCTGCGTATGCGCGCCAAGCAGCGTGGATCCGTATGGCTGCATCGCATATTGCAGCGACTCGACTCCCAGGCAGCTATGCTTATCCATCCGAACGATGTGCCGAAGCTGATGCGCAGCATCGAGGTAACGCTGGCCGCGCGTCAGCCGCAGACCGAGCAATGGCAGGCGGGGCGTGATGCATTGCACGGCTATCGCGTGCTGCAGATGGGCCTCGCACCGATCACGTCGAAGACTATTCGGGAGAAACTCTACGCCCGCATCAACGATCGTGCGGCAGCGATGTTCGAGCGCGGATTGCTGGCAGAAACAGAGATGCTGCGGGAACGATATGGCGATACCTGTCGCTCGCTGGCCGCACTGGGATACGCCCAGGCAATGCAAGTCCTGCGCGGCGAGAGCACACTCGATGCAGCCATCGCGGCGGCACAGCAGGGACATCGCAACTACGCGAAGCGGCAGGGTACGTGGTTTCGTAGAGTGGAAGCGATGCGCTGGCTCGAGGGTTTTGGCGATGAGGCTGCCGTGCAGGAGGAAGCGCTGCAGTGGTCCCGAAGCCTGATTGAAGGAGGGAAGCTGCAGTGAACGGTGTACGCATCGACAAATGGTTGTGGGCGGCGCGATTCTTCAAGACGCGTGCGCTGGCGTCGAAGGCATGCGAGCTGGGGCGCGTACAGTCGAATGGAATTCTCGCCAAGGCAGCGCGTGAGGTGCGCGTGGGTGACGTGCTGCAGGTGCGCAACGAGGCCGGCGACTTCGTCATCGAGGTCCTGACGCTTAGCGAGGTGCGCGGTCCCGCGGCGGTTGCACAAGCTCTCTATCGGGAAACCGAAGACAGCAAGCAGGCGCGGGCGAAGGCTGCCGACGAGCGCAAGGCGATGTTTGCGTCCCAGCCAGCGCCATCTCGTCGGCCAACCAAGCGCGATCGGCGCCTGATCCATAAATTTTCCGGGGAGTGAAGTTCAAGCGACTCAGGGTTGCGGCGCGGACGAGCCGTCGTCTGCATTCACCCAGTAGCCATTTCGCGCTTCGACGGAGAGCTTCGACTCGTCGTGCAACTTGAGCACGATGGAGTGGAAGCCGGGGGTGGGCGACGTCGGCACGAAGCTCAGCACATAGCGATTGGGAATGTGGTTGGCGATCGTAAACAGATCATGGTCAAGCGTCTTCGTATTCTTGAACTTGAAGTATTCGCCACCGGTGAGATGCGCGACCGACTCCGAGATGTCGTGGCGCAGCGCATTGCGCGCGGCAATTTCGGCAAGATGTGCGAGGCGCAGCGGAGGTAAAAGTTCCTCCACACAGTTCAAGTCCTGCGAGCCGGCGCTCTCCGTCGGCTTAATCGGATTGCCGTCAGCGTCGGTGCCGAGATCGCGACTGAAGCAGCCATGCTGCGGGCCAGGTTCAAGCGGTGGCGTGTATGGAGAGCCGAACTTCGCGGCTTCTTTTCCTTCGTCTGTTCCTGTCGTGTGGAACCCGACGCTATACATGACCGTGTTGGTGTCGCTGATCGCATGCAGCGCGTCCAGCTCCGCTACGTTGCTACCGTTATCCGTGGTCTGCGAGAGCAGAAGGATGGCGCGGCGGTAAGTGGTGGGTTGCTGGCGAAGCAGGTTAACCGCGTACACGATGGCGTCGAGCACCGCTGCGTGGTTGTCGCCCGGCTCCAGGATGTCGAGCGAGTGGCTGATGAAGTCGAGGTTGGAGGTGAAGCCGTGCAGCAGGATGGGCTTGCTGTCGAAGCCAACCACGGCAACGCGATGATCGACGCCGCCGAGCATATTGTCGAGCATGGGGCCGAGATGCTGGTACTGATCGAGATGCGCGGAGGCGTCCCCACCCGTCTGCGCGACGATGACCATGGCCAGCGGCTCGCTGCCGGTGTCCTGCTCAAGCCGCAGCTTCTGGACGACGCCATTATCGGTAAGAATGAAGTCGTCAGCCTTGAGCGTGTAGACGAGCTCGCCAGACTTGGTTCGCACCAGAGCGGGAACGATGACCAGGTTAGATCTGACCGTGATCGACGCCGTCTGAGAATTGTTTTCGGAGGGGGCCTGCGTACCGGGTGCCGGGTTCTGCGCGTGCGAGAACGCAGCGGCGAGCAGCGCAATGGAGCAGAGGATGGTGGCGACAGGCTTCATGGTGTGCGGGCGCAGCGGAAGTTCCATCCTCAGTGTAGCGGGTGCGCTTATCTGGAAGGTTGGACGAACCAGGGACGCGCAAGTTGCAGTGTACGAGGCAGGAAAAGCAAAACGGCCCATCGCGAGATGAGCCGTCTTGCGCACGTGGGGCAAACTCATGGATTCTGCACGATGAGCGGATCGGCCAGCCGGAAGTGCACGATCGACTCGGCCGGGATGTCGAGATTGTGATTGCCGGTAGCGCCTGCGATGGCGGTGCCGCCGCCTGCGCCTGCCGCGGCTCCAATCGCCAGGCCGACGCCGCCGGTGGCGAGGCCACCGATCAGCATGCCGGCGCCGGTCATGCCACCGATGATCCCTGCAGAGCGACGTCCCTTGCCCTTCTGGCTGCGTACGCTGTCATGCGTGTCGAGAGGATATTCGTAGCCGTTGAGGGTCATCGCCGTCAGCCGCAACTCGAGCACCGAGCGTCCGCGGAAGTGTCCACTGTGATGCGCTTCGACGACGCGTCCGCTGACGGGCGTGCCGTTCGGAATCACCACGGTGCCGTTGGTCGACACTGGCTCAACTACGTTGCCGTTGAAATGGTCACCGGCCTGGCTGGTTTTGACGCTGATGCGCTGATCGATGCGAATGGCGAGCTCCGTGCCCGCAGGAACTTGAACCGAGACCGAAGGCGGCTGGCCCGGTTGCGACGGCTGCGGTGCAGTGGGGGCACCCGTCATCGCCATAGGCTGAGCATCCTGTCCCTGCATCGGCGCGCCTTGTGCGCCGGAGGTTAACGGCGTGATCACCGGGTCCGTGCTGTGCGGCTTCGGTCCCGGCGGCGGTGGCGTGGTCAACGTCGATACCGCGGCCTGCTGGCCTTGGGCTGCGGGTGGCTGTACGGTCTTGGTGATCGTGTTGCCGTCGCTATCAACGTACTGGACTTGTTGCGGCGTGTTGGTCGTCGTTGCCTGCGACTTGGCCTGATCGACCGCCCGGTTTACCTTGTTGGCGCAGCCTGCGAGGAATGCGAGGGTCAAAATTCCGGCACCGCTGAGGATGACGTGAAACGTTCTACGGATGGTCATAGATCTCCTTCCATGCGCACGCATGGCTTGCGAAGAAGGGCTAACGCCACGATCTTGCATGGTAGGTAAGATGCCCCTTGGCGCTGAGCGTGCTGCCTAAAGCGGAAGAAAGGTTTAACATCGAAGCATTATGAGTATCGCGACAACCCTTCTCGGAGAGACATCGTCGAAGCGCCCGCAGTTGGCGCACCTAAGCGCGCAGTTAGAAGCCCTGCGGATTCAAGGCACCTATTTCAAACTGCGTGTGCTCGACGACGCGCAGGCTCCGGTGTGCCACTACGATGGCCGCGAGGTGATCAATCTCGCCTCCAACAACTACCTTGGCCTTTGCGATCACCCCAAGCTGCGTGAAGCCGCGACGGCTGCGATCGAGAAGTACGGTGTTGGCTCAGGCGCCGTTCGCACCATTGCTGGCACCATGCGTATTCACATGGAGCTCGAGGAAAAGATTGCGCACTTCAAGGGCGTGGAAGCGTGCGTCGTATTTCAATCAGGGTTCACGGCGAATGCTGGAACCGTGTCGAGCATCCTGGGCAAAGAAGATTTCATTCTCTCCGACGAACTGAACCACGCCAGCATCATCGATGGAGCGCGGCTCTCGCGCGCCAAGATCAAGGTCTTTCGCCACAAGGATGTCGAGCACGCGGAGGAGTTGCTGAAGGAGATTCAAAACGAGCCCGGACACAAGCTCGTGATTACCGATGGCGTGTTCTCGATGGATGGCGACATTGGGCCGGTCGGTTCGCTGGCGTATCTTTGCGAGAAGTATGGCGCGATCATGATGGTGGACGACGCGCACGCCAGCGGTGTGCTGGGGCGTAACGGCCGCGGCAGTGTGGATCACTTTGGCTGCACGCAGCGCGTGGATGTGCAGGTCGGCACGCTTTCCAAGGCGATCGGCGCGCTGGGTGGCTATGTGTGCGGCTCGCGCGATCTCATCGACTATCTCTACCATCGCGCGCGGCCGTTTCTGTTCTCCACCTCGCATCCGCCCAGCGTCGCCGCTAGCTGCATCGCTGCCTTCGACATCCTCGAGAACGAGCCAGACCGTATCGAGCGGCTATGGTCGAACACCCGTTATTTCCAGGAGCAATTGACTCACGCCGGTTTCGACATCGGCGGTCGGACGACTCCGAAAAGCGAGACCCCGATCACGCCCATCATCATTGGTGATGGCCGAAAGACGATGGAGTTCAGCCGTGCAATCTTCGAGCAGGGTGTGATGGCGACCGGCATCGCTTTCCCAACGGTGCCCGAAGGCAAGGCGCGCGTGCGCTGCATCATGACCAGCGAACACACGCAATCGCAGATCGATAAGGCGCTGGAAGTTTTGACAGGGACAGCGAAGCGGATGGAGTTGTTGTCCTAGGCAACATCCGCTGCGGTGAGAAGCATTTACGTCGAAGACCGCCACTGTCTGCGCGGCGATGAGGGTTCCTTGAAGAAAGCGATGAAGTTTTTGTTGGAGAATTAGCATCCTCGAGACGTGAAAACGGCATCTGGTGAGCTAGAAAGTCCATGGAGGGACGGATCGTTATGGCTGACCTGAATGCACTGAAACAAAAGTATGCGCCCGTGCTGGATACACTCAATAGCTTTTCAGAGTATGGAGCCAAGGTGGACTCCGTCGATCTTGATGGCGAAAAGCTGCACATCAAGGGTGAGGTTCCGTCGACAGTGATTGCCAATCGCGTATGGGATGTGATCAAGCAAGTCGACCCGACTTACAGCGATTTGGAGCACGAGATCGCGACGACCGGAGGGGCGGAGCAGCCTTACACGATCAAGCCTGGCGACAACCTGAGCAAGGTGAGCAAGCTGTTCTACGGCAACCCGAATCACTACACGGAGATTGCCTCGGCGAACAGCATCAGCAATCCGGATCTAGTCAAGGTAGGACAGCAGATCAACGTGCCCGTCCTGTCGTAGGTTCTCGACGAAATCGAATCGCTGGCTAAACCTTCTGCACGCGATGAACGTCGCGCACGCCCGGCACCTTGCGCAAATTTTGCGTGAGGCGCGTAAGGTGTCGCAGGTCAAGCGTCTCGATGACGAAGTCGACGTACACGGCTTCGTCGTCAGCCGGGCGAGTCTCAACGGATTTGATGTTGGTGCCGTCTTCGGAGATGATGGCGGCGAATTCCTTGAGCAGGCCGGAGCGATCGTCGACGAGAATCACCAGCTTGACCGGATACGTAGTGGGCTTAGGAGCGCCAGGTGAGGCGTTGCTGGGACTCTCAGCCCAGGCCACATCAATGCGGCGATCGGCCTCGTAGAGCAGGTTCTGCACATTGGGGCAGCTGCGGGCGTGCACCGCGACACCCTTGCCGCGCGTCACGTAGCCAATAATTTCTTCGCCACGAATCGGGTTACAACATCGGGCGCGATAGACCAGCAGATCGTCCTGGCCTTCCACCTGCAGCGAGTCCGAGCCTTTGCCGAAGAAGACGCGCTTGACCGCCTCCGACATGTGCGCGAGCGTGTTGCCGGTCGTGCCGGATTCGGTGCTCGTATTCTCTGCAGGCATCGTGCTGCCGGGCTCAAGTTTGTTCAGCACCTGTCGCGCAGAATATTTTCCGAAGCCGATGCCAGCAAGCAAATCGTCCACGGAGCTCAGACCGTATTCCGAGGCGATGCGCTCGTAGTCCGGGTTCTTGAATTTCTCCAACGAGAGCTTGTACTTGCGAGCCTCACGCTGCAGCAGCTTGTTGCCAATCTCAACGGCACGTGCGCGCTGATTCTCATTCAACCAGTGCTTGATCTTGTTGCGCGCGCGCGAACTCTTCGTAAAGCTCAGCCAATCGCGCGAAGGCGCATGGCCGGCCTGCGTGGTGACCTCGACGATATCGCCATTGCGCAGCCGCGTACGCAGCGGGACGATACGGCCATTGACCTTGGCGCCGATAGTGGCATGGCCGACGTCCGTGTGAATCGCATACGCGAAGTCGATCGGGCTCGCGTCCTTGGGCAGCACGATCACTTTGCCCTTAGGCGTGAAGGTGTAGACCTCCTCGGGATACAAGTCGATGCGCAGCGTCGACATGAACTCGTTGGGGTCGCTCATCTCGCGCTGCCATTCCATCAGCTGACGAACCCACGCCAGGCGTTGCTCGTCCTTTGCGCTGACGTTGTCGGTAGCCTTGTACTTCCAGTGCGCGGCGATGCCTTCTTCGGCGACGCGGTGCATGTCCTCGGTGCGGATCTGCACCTCAAACTGGTGTCCGCCCTCGGCGATCAGAGTAGTGTGCAGCGACTGGTAAAGGTTAGGCCGCGGCATCGCGATGAAGTCTTTGAAGCGGCCCGGCACAGGACGCCACATGCTGTGCAACAGGCCGAGTACGGCGTAGCAGTCGGACTCGGTTTCGGTGATCACGCGAACGGCAAAGAGATCGTAGACCTGCTCCACGGGAATGCTGTGGGCGATGAGTTTCTGCTGAATAGAAAAGAGCCGCTTGATGCGCGACTCGACCCGCGCGGTGACGCCAACTTCTTTAAACTTCGTCTCGAGTGTGCTGACGATGCGCTGCAAAAACGCTTCGCCCTCGCCGCGCAGAGAATCGACTTCGGACGAGAGTTGCGTGTACGTGAAGGGATCGATGTAGCGGAACGCCAGGTCTTCGAGCTCGCCGCGCAGCTTACCCATGCCGAGACGATGTGCCAGCGGCGCATACACATCGAGCGTTTCGCGAGCGATGCGGCGCTGCTTCTCAGGGTTCAGGTGCTCGAGTGTGCGCATGTTATGCAGGCGGTCAGCGAGCTTGATGATGACCACGCGCAGGTCCGTGACCATTGCCAGAAGCATCTTGCGGATGTTCTCGGCTTGGTGGTCTTCGCGATTCGCAAACTTGATCTTGTCGAGCTTGGTGACGCCCTCAACGATGTGCGCGACCTGCTCGCCGAAGCGTTTGGCGATATCGCTGGCGGTAACATCGGTGTCTTCCACGGCATCGTGCAAGAGGCCGGCGGCGATGGCCGTCGCGTCCATCTTCAGCTCGGCAAGTACCTGCGCGACCTCCAGCGGATGGCCAATGTAGGCCTCGCCCGATGCACGGCGCTGCCCTTCGTGTTTCTGGATGGAAAAGGCCCAGGCAGAGCGGATGAGGTCGAGATCGTCGGCCGGGCGATTAGCTTTAACCGTCTCGATCAGATGCTCGAATCGCGCCTCCAAATCCGCGCGGTCGGATGAGGGAATTAGACCAGTGGGCGGCGCCTTTGGAAACACCGGCGCAAGCTTGCCGGCGGGTCCATCCACTGCGGCGGAGGCCTTGGACACACTCTGAGTATGCGGAATGGCGGGGAGCGCTGCTTCGAGCTCGATGCCTGTTTCGCTGGTTTGGGTCGCGCCGGAGGAAGCGGGCGCGCTAGATTCAGGAGCGCTGGAGTCCGAAGTCTCCGGCCGCACAAATTCCATACTCTATTATACGGGCCGCGTGCAGGGCTGTCGTGAAGAGGTAACGCGAGCGTAACGTAGGCTCTGGCAGCGGCAGGACGCCACGTATTGAGCCCGCAGCCTCAGGGTTTAATCACCCCGGGTACAGGCCGCGGCCCGCCCTTTGCCCAGCGGACCATCGCATCGAAGGCATCGCCGATCTCGTCCTGGGTGAAGTCGCAGTGACCCTCCCGGTCGACGACCTGTTGCACCAGATTCTGTTCTGCCCCCGCAACCTGGACCTCGTCCTCATACAACTCGAGCTGGCTCAGCTGCACGATGGGATCGTAGATCGTGTGCAGGGCGAGCATGGGGCGGCCCAGCCGGCCGGTCGGTGTGTAATGGTGCAACATGTAGGCGCGCGCCTGGGGGGACGCGGTGTAGCGTCTCACCTTCTCATTTAGCTCGAAATCGTCGCCCGCACTGCTCGGACTGGTGCCGTTGTAAACAAAATTCCTGTTGTCAAAGGGGTTGCCGCCCGCTCGCTGTTGCAGGTCTTTGACGATGAACGTCCAGTACGCAATATCGTGCGCAAGGTTCGCGTCGTTGTGCAGACCGGTCAGATTGCGCATAGCGGTCGCGGCGGCAGGATCCGCACGCAGCGCATCGAACACCTTGTCCCGATCGGCGATCGTGTCCTCGAAACTCGCCGGGACAGGCACCAGCGGCGGCATCACCCCCGGAAAGTAATAGTCAAACGCAGCGCGCATCGCGAAGCGGTGATCGAAGTTCACATACGTTGGCCCGACCGAGCCGCACAGGTCGAGCCCTCCCAGGTACGGCTTGGGATTGAGCTCCAGCGTTACCGCGACCAACTGGCCGCCCATGGAGCCGCCCGCGACGTAGGTCTCGTTGGGCTGGCCATACTTCTTGATGAAGTAGCGGCGCAACGCATCGGTCTCGGGATAGGCCTGCTCCAGCGCCCATCCGGTCTTCGAGAAAGCGCTTTGAATGACGGCATAATGCCGCTCGAAGAACGGCTGCTCCTGGCCAGCCAGTCGCGCGGCAATGTGATAGCTGACGGGCTGCAGCGCATACCCGTGATAGAAGACCACCAGCGAGTGGTTCCAGTGCAGCGGTATGTCGATGCGATAGGAGGCGCCGTTGAGCAGCCCGACCTCGGTGATGCCCGCTGGCGACTGAAGCACCTCGTTATGGCTGGGCGTCGGCGTAGCAGGCGGCCCGGCAGCATCCAGCCCGGGCGCGGACGCTAGCAGCAGAATTGCCGGGAGGGCGATGGCGGCGAGTGTGGGTCGTCGTGCAGCCATGAGCATGTGGGGTTGGATCATTTTAGCGCGACCGCTTCAGCCGGTCCGCCGCGGAAGCTAAAAATTCGCATAGACAACAGGTCATGCAGCGAGAGGGCATCGAAAAAATGGTCGTAACGATGCGGCCGCCAGGGAACCATTCGCATGGCTAGACCCGATCACCCTCCAGCGCTGGTCATCTTCTCGGGCCGCATGTAACGATCGAACTCCTCTTCGGTCAGGTAACCGAGCTCGCGATTGGCCTCGCGCAGCGACAGCCCCTTGTGATGCGCCGTCTTGGCCAGCTTGGCCGCCTTGTCGTAGCCAATGTGCTGGTTGAGCGCAGTGACCAGCATCAGGCACTTCTCCACATATTCATTAATGCGCTGGAGATTGGCATCCATGCCCTGAACGCAGAACTCGACAAACATGTGCGACGTGTCGGTCAACAGCCGCACCGAGTGCATAAAGTTGTAGATCATCACCGGCTTGAAGACGTTGAGCTCAAAGTTGCCCTGGCTGCCGGCAAAGGCAATCGCCGCGTTGTTGCCATGCACCTGCACCGCCACCATGGTCATCGCCTCGCTTTGCGTGGGGTTCACCTTGCCGGGCATGATCGAGCTTCCCGGCTCGTTCTCCGGGATGATCAGCTCGCCAATACCGCAGCGAGGTCCCGAGCTCAGCCAGCGAATATCGTTGGCAATCTTCATCATGGATGCCGAGAGCGTGACTAGCGCGCCGCTGGCAAACACCAGCTCGTCATGCGCCGAAAGAGCAGCAAACTTATTCGGATGCGAGCGGAAGGGAAGCCCGGTCAGCTCTGCAATCTTCGCCGCCGCGCGGTCCGCGAACTCCGGATGCGTGTTCAGCCCCGTACCGACGGCCGTTCCGCCAATCGCCAGCTCGTAGAGACCATCCAGCGTGGATTCCATCCGCGCAATGTCGCGTTCCAGCAGGCTTGCCCATCCACCAATCTCCTGCCCCAGCGTCATCGGCACAGCATCCTGCAGATGCGTTCGACCAATCTTGACGATGTGCTCAAACACCTTTGCCTTGGCTGCCAGCGCGGCCCGCAGATGCTGCACTGCCGGGATCAGCCGCTCCTTCACCGCCGTTGCCGCGGCGATATACATCGCGGTCGGAAAGGTGTCATTCGACGACTGCGACATATTGACGTGGTCGTTGGGATGCACGGGCTTCTTGCTGCCCATCTCTCCGCCGGCGATCTCGATGGCACGGTTCGAGATCACCTCATTCACATTCATATTGGTCTGCGTGCCCGACCCCGTCTGCCAGATACTCAGCGGAAATTCGCCGTTATGCTCGCCGGCAATCACCTCATCGGAGGCCCTCACGATCAGCTGCATCGTATCCTTCGGCAGCTTGCCGAGATCGAAGTTCACCAGTGCCGCAGCCTTCTTCAGGATCGCGAAGGCGCGAATCAGCTCCAGCGGCATCCGATCGTCGCCGATAGCGAAGTGATGCAGCGAACGCTCCGTCTGCGCTCCCCAATAATGGTCGGCCGGCACGTCGATCTGCCCCATGCTGTCGGACTCGACACGTACGCCTTTTACGCTCTCTTCAATCATCTCGGTTGTCCTGTTCACGATGGTATGCGCCCCAATTCGCTCCGCTTGCGCAGAATCCTCTGCAGATTCCTTTTTACTCTTCCTTCCAACTTTACAAGGTACAAATGACGTGGCCTCAACCCGCCCGTTTCGGTAATCGCTCAGCCCCGCGCTTCACCCTTACCATCCCCTGTCTCCCTTGAATACAGTAACTTCAGGGGCTTGAGGCTATTAGCCGGGCCTGTGATATTCATCACAGCCAACGATAATCGCGGAAGTGGATTGTTGACCCATCGAAAGGGAGTACCCATGGAGAACACCGTCACCGTCACCGACAACCGGACCGGCGAGCAATACACGTTTCCTGTTACGCACGACACGATTCGCGCGATGGATCTGCGCAAGATCAAGGTTGCTCCCGATGACTTCGGGATGATGTCCTACGATCCTGCCTTCATGAACACCGCCTCCTGCGAGAGCAAGATCACCTACATCGATGGCGACAAGGGAATTCTGCGCTACCGCGGCTATGACATCGCCGACCTGGCCGAGCACTGCACCTTCCCGCAGGTAGCCTACCTCGTCATCCACGGCGAGCTCCCCGATCCTGAGCAGGAGACTGAGTGGCTGGCCGCCCTGCGTATCCACATGGGCATCTTCGAAAACATCAAAAAGTTCATGGAAGGCTTCCGCTACGACGCCCACCCCATGGGCATGCTGGTCAGCACGCTGGCCGCGCTCTCCACCTTCTATCCCGACGCTAAAGACGTGCGCAATTCCGAGGTGCAGATGCACTGCATCCGCCGAATCATCGGGAAGATTCCCATCATCGCTGCCTATGGATACCGTCATAGCAAGGGTCTCGATTACATCTCTCCGGAGCCGAAGCTAGGCTACGCGGAAAACTTCATGCACATGCTGTGGGACCGCAGCCCGCTCGAACACCTGAAGCACCCGGTGCTGGCGCGCGCCCTCGATGTGCTGTTCATTCTGCATATCGACCACGAGCAGAACTGTTCGACCAACGCGATGCGCGCGGTAGGCAGTTCGGAAGCGGACCCGTTCCTGTCGATCGCCGGCGCGGCCGCCGCCCTGGCTGGCCCGCTGCACGGCGGCGCCAATGAAGAAGTACTCAAGATGCTGGACAAGATCGGTAGCCAGGAAAACATTCCTGAATTTATCAGGGGAGTGAAAGAGGGTAAGCACAAGCTGATGGGTTTTGGGCATCGCGTGTACAAGAACTACGACCCGCGCGCTCGCATCATCAAACGGACGGCAGAAGAAGTCTTTGAGGTTACTGGCCGGAACAAGAAGATCGATCTTGCCATGGAGCTGGAGCGGATCGCCCTCACCGACGACTATTTCGTCTCGCGCAAGCTGTATCCTAACGTCGATTTCTACTCCGGCATCATCTATGAGGCCATGGGCCTCGAGCCCCAGATGTTTACCGTGCTGTTCGCCATTCCGCGTGCAGTGGGCTGGCTGGCCCAATGGCAGGAGCTGATCAACGATCCGGCGCAGAAAATCGCCCGCCCCCGGCAAATTTATACCGGCTACGAGCAAAGGAAGCTTCCTGATTCTTATACTTATGGAGCTCCATCGGAAGAGTCCCTGGCTTACACCCGCTAGAATAATCGACGCCGGGAAATCCAGCCCGCCGGAGCCCCCCAGTGCGACCCGCGCATGAATCTTCATGGCGGGCGATGAGGAGTTCCCGAGGCGTGCGAGACTCATCCCGATCGAGCCCGGCAAAGATAACGATATGAAAAGGGAAGGTATAAATTTCAATGGCCTCCACAAGCTCCACCATCCCCACGAGCTCCAGAATTTTGAATCCCGCTCTCGCTCAGCGCACGATGAGCGCCGACGAAGCAGCAGCGCTGATCCAGCCTGGATCCATCCTTGGCATGAGCGGCTTTACCGGCTCCGGATATCCGAAGGCCGTTCCGACCGCCCTCGCGAAGCGAATCGTAGCCGCGCATGAGAAGGGTGAGAGTTTCAAGGTCAGTGTCTTCACCGGTGCTTCCACCGGCCCGGAGCTGGACGGCGCGCTCGCCAAGGCCGATGGCGTCAATCTGCGCCTCCCCTATAGCGGCGATCCCGAGATGCGCAAGCGCATCAACGGGGGCGAGACCGACTACATGGACATCCATCTCAGTCACGTCGCGCAGCTGGTCGACTACGGCTTCCTCGGCAAGATGGATGTGGCCATCATCGAGGTCACAGCAATCCTCGAAGACGGGCGCATCGTTCCCAGCTCCTCGATGGGCAACAACACCACCTGGATCAACCGCGCGGACAAGGTGATCCTCGAAGTGAACTCGGCGCAGCCTCTCGAACTTGAGGGCATGCACGACATCTACTATGGCCTGGGCCTCCCGCCGAATCGCCAGCCCATCCCGCTGCTCCGGTCCGACCAGCGCATCGGCACTCCCTACCTCAAGGTGCCGATGGAGAAGGTGATCGCGGTCGTCTCGACCGACATCGGAGACCGTGCAAGCCCATTCAAGGCACCCGACGAAGCCTCGCGCAAGATCGCGGCCAACATCATTAACTTCCTCGAGTGGGAAGTTAAGAAAGGCCGCCTACCCTCGACCTTGTTCCCGCTGCAATCCGGCGTCGGAAACATAGCCAACGCTGTGCTCTTCGGCCTCGAAGATGCGCCCTTCGAAGGCATGACGGCCTACACCGAAGTCATCCAGGACGGTATGGTTCAGCTGCTCGACAAGGGCAAGATCTGCAGCCTCTCCGCGACGGCCTTTTCGCTCAGCCCCGACGGCATCGCAAACATCATGCCGAAGATTGGCAGCTACCGCAACCAGGTCGTCATCCGCCAGCAGGAGATCTCCAATAACCCCGAGATCATCCGCCGGATCGGCGTCATCGCCATGAACGCGATGATCGAAGGCGATATCTACGGCAACGTAAATTCCACCCACATCATGGGCTCGAGCATGCAGAACGGCATTGGCGGCTCGGGAGACTTCACCCGCAACGGTTACCTCTCCTTCATGATGGCGCCCTCCACTGCCGCCAAGGGCAACATCTCCACCATCGTCCCCATGGTCTCGCACGTCGACCACACCGAGCACGACCTACAGGTTATGGTCACCGATCAGGGGCTGGCGGATCTACGCGGACTTTCCCCGAAGAAGCGTGCGCGCCTCATCATCGAAAACTGCTCGCACCCCGACTTCCGTCCCGCGCTGCGCGATTACCTCGATCGCGCGGAAAAGCTGGCGCCCGGCAAGCACACTCCCCATCTTCTCGACGAGTCGTTATCCTGGCACAGCCGCTTCCTGAAGACGGGGAGCATGCTGCCACAGTAACAACTGAAACCTCCCAGAAAAGCAGCTTCCAACGAACGCAGCAGTCGCCATCGAGCTCCTGCTGCGTCGTTGTGTGATCCCTTCCTTGACCCTCACAGCCAATGAGTTTAAGGTCGAATCAAGCGGCGGTTTCGCAATATCGCGGCGAATTTCCGTCGATAGTGCATCCTCGCCGCAACAGCATTGTGATTCAAGTCACGGTGCGACCGTTCAACCGCCGCTAACCTTAAGGGCGATGACGAACTCGCGGGCTCTCAAACAAGGAGCCCTCTCCCAGGGGTAACAATGCGTAGCAATGCTGACCGAAAGCTGACAGCGTGATGCCAAAAACTATCGTCATCGGTGGTGGGATCTCTGGCCTCGCGGCGGCCTACGCCCTTCAAAAATCTGAAGCCGACTATCTGCTGATCGAGGCCTCCGACCACCTCGGCGGAAAAATCGTCACCTACGCCGGCGAGGGCTTCCTCATCGAAGGTGGTCCCGATTCGTTCCTCACCCAAAAGCGCGCGGCGCTCGACCTCTGCCGCGAGCTAGGCCTCGGCGATCAGCTCATCGGCTCCAACCATACCGCGACTCCCTCCACCTACGTCTTGAGCAAGGGCAAGCTCCACCCCATGCCCGAGGGCATGATGCTCATGGCGCCGACGATGATCCTTCCCATCCTGCGCTCGGAGCTAATCTCCTGGCCCGGCAAGCTGCGCATGGGCCTTGAGATCTTCATCGGCCGCAACACCACCGTCGCCGACGAAAGCCTGGGCAGCTTCGTCCGCCGCCGCATGGGCTCTGAGCTGCTCGCGAAAATCGCTGGCCCGCTGATGGCCGGCATCCACGCTGGCGACCCCGAAGCCCTCAGCCTGCGCAGCACCTTCCCCATGTTTACCGACATGGAAAAGACTCATCGCAGCCTGGTGCTAGGAATGATGAAACGCAAAAAGGCTCAAGCAGCCCAGCTGACCACAGGTCCGCGTCCGTCCATGTTCACCACGCTCTCCGGCGGCCTGCAGCAACTGCCCAACGCCATCGCCGCGCGCCTCAACCCGCAGCAGGTCAAGCTCAACACCCGCGTGCAATCCGTAGCGGCGGCCGGCGGCCAGTACAGGATCAGCCTGGCCGACGGAACCTCGCTGATCGCGGACAACGTCGTCTTCACCACGCCTGCCTACGTAACCGCCGAGATACTGCAGCAGCTCACTCCCGCTCTCGCCGAAAAGCTGCGTCGCATCCGTTACGTCTCGACCTCCACAGTCTCGCTCGCCTTCCGCCGCAGCGAAATCACCTGCGACCTCAACGGTTTCGGCTTCATCGTGCCCGCCGCCGAAGGCCGCAAGATTAACGCCTGCTCCTGGTCATCGACCAAGTTCAGCCATCGCGCACCCGACGACTTCGTCCTCATGCGCGTCTTCATCGGGGGCGCCTTCGCGGAAGACCTCGCCGAGCAAGATGAAGCTACCCTCATCGACATCGCGCGCAACGAACTCCGCGACATCATGGGTATCACCGCAACGCCTGTGCTCGCCCGCGCCTACCGCTGGACGAAATCGAACCCGCAATACAACGTCGGCCACGGCGCGCTCATCAAGGAAATCGATCAGCTCGTATCCGCGCATCCCGGCCTCTACCTCGCCGGCGCGGCCTACCGCGGCTCGGGCATCCCCGACTGCATCCAGAGCGGCGTCGACACTGCCGCAAAGATCGTCCCGCGCCAAACTTCTTCAAACCCTGCGATCTCCCACGCAGCGCCTGCTTTCGTTGCCACCTAGGAGATCCACCCAATGTCGTCCCCAACCTCGATCAAAGATATTCGTTCCATTCCCATTCCCACTCCCGCCCGTCATGGCCACCCGTCCACGCACCCGCAGCACTCCTCCACCCACAGCTATTCGGATCAGCCCATGCTGGTCTATTGGGAGATGACGCAGGCGTGCGGCCTTGCGTGCCGCCACTGCCGCGCCGAGGCAGTCTCCACGCCCCACCCCAACGAGCTCACCACCGAGGAAGGGAAGAACCTGCTGCACCAAATCGCAGCCTTCAACCACCCCACGCCGCACCTGGTCTTCACCGGCGGCGACCCGCTGCGCCGCAAGGATCTCTTCGAACTCATCGACGAGGCACGCTCCCTCGGCATCAACGTCTCCATCACGCCCAGCGCCACCACCGATCTCACGCTCGAAGTAATGACCAAGCTGAAAGCCCACGGCGTCGACAGCTTCGGCCTCAGTCTCGATGGCTCCAACGCCGCTCGCCATGAGGCCGTTCGCGGCGTCGAAGGCTGCTTCGACTGGACCATCGCCGCTGCCAAAGCCGCGGCCAGCCTCGGCGTTCCCATTCAGATCAACACGCTGGTCTCCCAGGAAACGGTCGACGACATTCCCGCAATCTACGAGCTGCTAACTTCGTCCTTCCCCGTCATGCGCTGGAGCCTCTTCTTCCTCATCGAAGTCGGCCGCGGCAAAGTTCTGCAGCCCATTTCGAGCGAGCGCGGCGAGCAGCTAATGAACTGGATCTACGATCAGTCGAAGATTGCACCCTTCGCCATGGCGACCACCGAGGCACCGTCCTATCGCCGCGTCGCGCTCAACCGCATGCGCCAGGCCGGCATGGTTGCCGCCGAGATCGAGCGCACGCCCGTTTACCGCGGCTTCGGCATTCGCGACGGCCACGGCATCATGTTCATCTCCAACCAGGGAGACATCTGCCCCGCCGGCTTCCTCCCGCTCACCATCGGCAACGTCCGTCAGGATCAACTGCAGGACGTCTACCGCAACGCCCCCATGTTCCAGGCACTGCACAATCCAAACCTGTTCAAGGGGAAATGCGGTTACTGCGAGTACCGCGCCCTCTGCGGCGGCTCCCGAGCTCGCGCCTTCGCCGCCACCGGCGATGCGCTGGCCAGCGACCCCTTCTGCCACTACGAGCCAGCGGTCCACTAGAAACACCTCAACCGCAAGTAGAGCGCGCTCGCTCGCGGTCTACTCGGGCGGTCAGCTTACTGAAGAAATGACGGCGGCACGGCCGACTTCGGCGGTGCAGGATGGCTCGTCGACTCCGGATCAGCCTCGGCGTCACAAAGAATCGTGACCACGGGGCACGGCGCCTCGGTAATGATGCGGAAGACAATTGGCAACGGATCGTCCAGAGAGAAGATGCTATCGCGGCGAACTCCGAGAAAAATCGAACTTGCGCCCTGCTGCCGGCTGTAATCAACCACCGAATTGGATATCTCGCTGCCATACGTGACGCGGCAGACCAGCTTCTCGATCGCCACGGGACTGGTTGCGACCAGATGTTTCAGCGCAGAAGTCAGGATCTCCGGCAGCGTATTGTCGTGGCTGGATTGTAGCGAGCGCGGAAGTACATGCAGGCAATGCAGCTGCAGGTCGAGCCCCTTGCAATAGCAAACCGCCGTTTGAACCGCATGCCGTGTCCTCGAGTGGAAATCGGTCGCAAATACCACTGGCCCGTCAAACGCCTGCTGCGGAATAAGGCCTGCGGCCACCGGACCAACCGTCATGATGGGGCAGCTCGACGCACGCATGACTTCTTCAGCGGTGGGACCGAAGGCTCCGCGCTTCGATCCGCGCAGCTCACTGGTTCCCAGAATCAAAAGGTCCGCCTGGTACTCCTCGATCGCCTGCAGAATCTTCTCTGCCGGATCTCCCGTTTCAAGCTGGCTGGTGCAGCTGAGCCCCAGCCCTATCGCCCGTTCCTTCATCTGCCGAAGGATCAATGCCGCACTCTGATCCGTCGATGCGTTGCTCCCTCCACGTGGCGAAGCATTCGTCTTCGATACATGCAGAATGCGCAGGCTGGCTTTGTTTTTCTGACAAAAATTAAATGTTGCCTGAAGGGCGCCCTCATAATCCGCCGAGCACTTCGTCGCAAATAGAACTCGCCTGAATGGTGAGCTTGTCTTACCCGATATCTGTTTCATAGCCCATGACTCCTCACTCAGCGTTCGAGTCTCGCGCGCGCACCGTCGGTCTCGGAAAAGAGCTCTGATGCCTGCACATCGACCGTCCAGTCATTCGGGCCATCTTGAAAGCTGCGTTGCGCCTGATTCAATGCGCTCTGAGAGTCGATAGCTGTGATAAAAGTCACAAACAGGTTTTATGAAGGACTTATGAGCCGATTATGAGAAAGCTTCTGTCGTACTAAGAGCACAACGTCTCCAGGCCCGTCGGTGAAACCACGCGAAACGACGAGCCATGAATCTCGATCAACCCTTCCTTCTGAAACTTCCCCAGCGCGCGCGTGACCGTCTCTCGCGACGTGCCTGCCAGGTTCGCCAGCTCCTCATGCGTCAACGCCATCGTGAACCGCATATCGGTTCCATTGCATCCCGCTGCAGCTCGTCCCCAGTCCAGCAGAACGCCAGCCAGCCGGCCCGCCGTAGATCCTGACAGCGCCAGCCGCCGCGCATCGAAGAACGCCGACTTGTACTCCTCAGACAGTGCCTTAGCCGCGAGCATGCTCGCCTGCCCATACTTCTCCAGAAACGCCAGCAGCTCGCTGCGCCGAATCTTCTTCACCACGCACGGCTCGATCGTCTCCGCCGTCACCTCGAAGTGCGCCCCGGAGATCGCTGCGCCCATTCCAAGCACGTCGCCCGGGACCGCAATCTTAAGGATGTGTGTCTTGCCCTCACGCGAAGTGCAGGACAACTTCACCTGGCCCATGCAGACAATCGTCGCCGCATCGCAGACGTCATCTTCCTGAAAGATGATCGCGCGTTTGGGCAGCTTCATCTGCATGCCGAGGGCCTCAAAGTCCACGCGCGCCTGCCCGGAAAGGTCGCACATAATTCGCAGCGAACGGTCCGAACAGTTCTTGCAGCCCGTGGTCATGTGTGAGTGGGGATACGTCATGCAAACCTTCTCTCTTGAAATGCGAATGGGAAAATCCTTGTGGATGCGATCCGTCTCTGTGTTAGCGAAGAGCAACATCTCTGCGTCGGCGAAGGGCAAAGAGTCGGCCTGTGATCTTGGTCACTGCAATGATTGGTGAGGGCTGTAAAGTTGCTCATGAGGACAAGAGTGATGACAGGTATACGGGAGTTGCTAGCACGCGATAGTTCAGATCTCTGGGAACGGCTGACCGTCGGCGGTGTCGTTGTAATCCTTGTCGCCTTCCTCGTCCTGTTCGTTGCCAACCTCGCGACCACCCTCTGCTCTGCCCAGCTCCCCCGGTAAGATCTTTCTTCGCCAAGGCTCATGATTTCGTCTCTGCGTGAAGCTTCAAATGGCGCAAGGCGATTCGATCGGCACAGGATCTTGATTTGAGCTTCAGGGCCTGCCGACACTCTCATCGCTCTTCCTCGCCGAAACTGCAGTGGCATGCAGCCTCCAGTGAATTCGGGTCGCTCAGATGAACCCGCATCACCATAAAATGCCAAGCCTGAACATGACGCGGTGATCTGGATCACAAGATTCGTTTACCGAACTGCTTCACCGCATATCGCCCCCATTCCATTTAGATCGGGAATCCAGTAACTGGCTCATTTTCACCAGATTGCGTCCCCGTCTCGAAGCATGGCGTAGAGGGAGTGATTCCTTATCGTCATCCGTGTGATGAAGGTCACCGTATGCGGCTGGGGGCAAGACTATGGTTGCGATGTTGATGGTGTGGCCGACTTCAACCAGTAGATGGAAACAACAAACTTAACGCGCCAATAGAGGTGTTTTACATGGGACAGATGCCCCGCAAGACAACGAAGTATTTTCTTCTGATCGCAGTGGTTGGGGTGATGACGATGTGGGGCGCGGGGATGGCGGCCGCGCAGACGCAGACCCAGACGCAGACCTTGAAGCAGGCGACGACGGCGGCGGAAGCGACCCCGGCGCCTGGGTATGTAGGCAGCGAGACGTGTGCGACATGCCACCAGAAGAACGCGGACAGCATGGTGGACAATCCCCATGCCAAGCTGGCGCTCGAGCATGGTGGAGCGGGCGCGAGCTGCGAGAGCTGCCACGGACCAGGCCAGGCGCACGTAGAGGGTGGCGGGGATGTGACCAAGATCGTGCGCTTCAACAAGCTGACGCCGTCCGAGGTGGACAAGACCTGCCTGGGCTGCCACGCAAACACGCACCCGAACTTCCTGCGCTCGCCGCATGCCAAGGCCGGGGTGAACTGCCTGAGCTGCCACAGCATCCACAAGTCGGTCGAGGACACGCCGCTGTTAGTGGCGACGCAGCCGACGCTCTGCTACAGCTGCCACACCAGCATCAAGCCGGCGTTCGCGATGCCGTTCCACCACAAGGTGAACGAGGGCTTGATCTCCTGCAGCGACTGCCACAACGTGCACGGGACGTTCCAGCCCGCCAATCTCAAAATAACGGCAGATCAGAACGCGATCTGCACCAAGTGCCACACCGAGACGCGCGGACCGTTCATCTACGAGCACGCCGCGGTGAGGGGAGAAGGCTGCATCGCCTGCCATACGCCCCACGGATCGCAAAACGCCCGCTTGTTGAATGTGCCGAACATCAACCAGCTGTGCAACCAGTGCCATAGTCCGGTTGCCGCAAACACCGTCCACGGGATGGGTTCGGGATCGGCAGAGTTGTCTCCCTGTATCGACTGCCACGTGATGATCCACGGATCGAACGTGGATCCCTACCTGAAAAAGTAGCGGCGATACGTGGTTGCCGTCCGGCAGCAACAGGACGGCTGGGTCCAGATTCAGCAGCACGCCCGGATAACGGGCTTACAGAAGCAAGGTTTAGGTCAAGTGAGGCTTGAGATGATGAAGACAAACGATACGCGGCTGCCCAAAGCGCACCCCAGCATGACCCATCGGGTCGCCGGTGCCGTAGGCGTCGCCCTACTGCTGATGACCGGCTTCGCGGCCGCCCAGGACGCAGCTCCTGCAACCGCAGCTCCTGTCAACGCCGCTCTGCCCGCCAAGCCCGTTGTGCAGGACGGCTTCGTTGTCCATAACACGGTGGACCTGGGCGGACACATCGTTGGCATCACCGGCAGCGGTTCGATGTACGACACGCTGGTCAACATCCAATCCGGACCGCGGGTGCTGGGTCAAACCATCACGCTGCGCTCGGTTCCGGGCATCAAGCATCCGCTGCTGGATAGCCTGACGGGGTACAGCAACGGCTTCGGCGGCGATCCGATCAATGTCGTCAAGCTCGACTTCTCGAAGGGCAAGGTCTACGAGTTCTCCGGCCTGTTCCGTCGCGACCGCCAGTACTTCGATTACGATCTGTTCGGCAATCCCAACATCCCGGGAGGGCAGAGCAT
This sequence comes from Granulicella sp. L46, assembly GCF_009765785.1. GTDB lineage: Bacteria > Acidobacteriota > Terriglobia > Terriglobales > Acidobacteriaceae > Granulicella. The sequence goes on along the minus strand of NZ_LMUT01000012.1, from coordinate 524,958 downwards.
CCCGATCGGCGTGGGCGGAGCGCTTGGAAACTACGCCTGGCCCCAGGTTCTCCAGTCCCCGGAGCTGTTCAACACCGTCCGCAGGATGACCGACACCAACCTCACCATCTTCCCTCTATCCAAGCTGACCTTCCGTGTCGGCTACTCGCAGAACATCTTCCAGGGTCCAAGGAGCATCGGCGGCGGCTACGAAACAGCCAAAACCAGCATGCTGTTCCAGGAGATGGAGCGCAACAGCACGGATGATTTCCTTGGCGCGGTCGATTGGAAGCCGCTGCAGCAGACCATGATCACGTTCGAGGAGCAGATCACGCATTACAAGAATGACTCCTACTTCATCCTCAACCCCAATCAATACACGGTGCAGGAGGCGAACGGCCTGCCGGTATCGCTGGGCAACTGGGATAGCCAGACACCGTACGCTGCGAGCAACTGCAACGCGAACAGCATCGCGACGCCAGGCGTTATCCTGACGTCAGCCTCGGGCACCGCCGGCCTGCCGGTGGTGGATCCAGCCTGCAGCGTCATCTCCAACTACTCTCGCTATCAGCCGACGCGGAGCATTTACCCGACCGAGATGCTGCGCTTCCAATCCTCCAGCATCCACAATCTCGCCGCCAATGGAATCTTCCGCTACACCGCGGCGAATACGAATATGCCCAGCTACCAGGAGAACTTCCAGGGCCTGAATGGCATCATCCGCACCCAGAGCTACACGGGAGCAGGGACAGCAAGGCGTCAGAACGTAGGCGCAGATGTGGGTGCGACCTGGCAGTTCGCCAAGAAGTTCAGCTTCTCGGAGCAGTTCGACTTCTCCAATGTCCGCATCCCCGGTACGGGCACGTTCCGCGGCGTCTCTGAGAGCACGCCCGCGACGGCGCACAACGAGACCATCAACTACGCCGGTCCACTGACTCCAGGCGTGGTCGCGATCGTCGGCCAGGCTCCCAACGGACTGCCGCTGCCAAACTACTTCGGGCAAAGGATCCTCACCAATAACGCAACGGTTACCTGGGATGTCACGCCGCGTGCCATGATCTCGGTCACCTATCGCTACGGCACCCGGTTCATCGGCCAAAAGATCTCAGCCTACGCCGGAACCCCCTCCGTGCTCACCTCGCCGACCACCAACATCAACATCGAACAAAACGGCGGCATCGTCAACATCGCTCTTCGCCCAACCGATCACTGGAACATCAACGGCACCTTCGAGGCCTTTTACGCCGACAATGCCTTCACCCCGGTAGGCGCGCGCCAGACCCAGGTCTATCGCGTGCACTCGACCTACAAACCCAAAACCTGGGCGTCGATCGCCACCTCCTACCTCGACACCGAGCACCACAACAACACCAACAACACCGGTGTCCCGCCCATCGACGGCCCCCTCCAGCATGTGGATCACAGCCGCGTGGCCAGCATCTCCACGGACCTGGCGCCGAGCGAGCGCTACAGCTTCGACTTCAGCTACGCCTACTCGGATGTCTACACCTCCACCAACATCTGCTACCTCAACGGAGCCACCCCCACGCTGCCCGGTACAGCCGTCCTTACGCCCGCCGGAACCCCTGCCATCTGTCCCGGAGTCTTCGTCCGCGGATCGACGACCGTCCTCTCCGACTGGGGTCCAACCAAGGACTTCATGGATGCACCCACCCAGTACGCCTCTGCCTCGCTCACCGTGAATCCGACCAGGACCATCCAGGGTAGCCTCGGCTACACCATCAGCGCGGTCAGCGGCAACCAGTTCTTCAACGACGCACGCCAGGTGAATGGTTCCTTACAGTCCGCCTATCAATCGCCCTTCGTACACGTTGCATGGACGGTTCACCCCGGCTGGATCTTCCGAGCCGACTACAACTACTACGGCTACGGTGAAGGCGGCCCCTCCGGCGCTCCCCTCTGCAGCACCACCACCTCGCCAACCGCGGTGGTAGTCCCCTGCAACTCCCCCTCCCTCGCACCCTATCCCACCGGCCTCACCGAACCTCCCTCCGGCCTAACAGCCCCCAGAAACTTCCACGCCAACCTCGTCACCCTCTCCATGCACTACGAGTTCTAGAAACGCAGACTGCTAAAGAAATGACAGCCGCTCTCGATAGTTTGGGGCAGCTGCATTTTCTTTAAACCGGATTCGGCCGGGCACCTCAATGTTTGTTGTGCTTTCATCAGCGGATGCAAAGTGCATTGAGTAGGTGCCAGTTTCCAACGCACTAGGAATCGTCTGGCAGAGGTGCATATCTGGATGTCCGCTCGCTTCCCATGCCAGCCCAAGTCAACGGCTGAAACCAGAGATCGGCTAAGCGACTGCCTCCCGGCGAGGCCGCCAGATTTGTCAGGTGGGGAGGATATCGGGGTGAGATACCCACTCACAGGCGAAGGCCCAGCCTGAATCGCGGAACGTGAGACTATGAGTAGAACTAGCAACTAAACTCGGAGAACCGGGTTTGCACCTTATGAAGGGTGAGGAAACAACTTGGAAATGTCATTGCGCCGGGTTCTCGTAGTCGAAGATTATGAGCCATTTCGGCGCTTCATTTGTTCGACGCTGAGCAAGGAGCCAGGATTTCAGATCTGCGAGGTCGCGGACGGATTAGAAGCAGTCAAGAAAGCCGAAGAACTCCGGCCGGAGTTGATTTTGCTCGACATCGGGCTTCCTTCACTGAATGGAATCGATGCGGCTCGACGAATCCGCAAGCTGTTCCCGGAGAGCAAAATCCTCTTCGTTAGCCAAGAGTCTTCTGCCGAAGTAGTACAGGAAGCTCTCGCCACGGGGGCCCTGGGCTACGTGGTTAAAGTGCACGCCGGCAACGAGTTGCTGGTTGCTGTGGAAGCGGTTCTTCAAGGCGTGCAGTTTGTCAGCAGCGGACTATCGGGTCACGTTTTCATCCCCTCGTTTGAGACGAAAACTCTCGACCGTACCGATGAGCCTTTGCAACCACCAGCATTGGAAAGGGTGGATGCCACGCGCAATCACGAGGTTGAATTCTATGCGGATGACGCAGCCTTCGTAATTGGCTTTACTCGTTTCATCGAAGCCGCTTTGGTCGCCGGCAATACAGTGATCGCGGTGGTGACTGAGTCGCATCGGAGGAGTCTTCTAGAGAAATTGCGCCAGCACGGCGTGGATATTGTCGCCGCTGTTGAACAGGCGCGCTATGTCTCTTTGGATGTTGCCGACACGCTCTCGACTTTCATGGTGAATGATCTGCCTGACCCGGCTCGATTTCTTAAAGTCGCGGGCGATCTGATTGCCGCAGCCGGAAAAGCATCGAGCGGGGATCGCCCCCATGTCGCGCTTTGTGGTGAATGTGCTCCCGTTTTGTGGGAGCAGGGAAAGACGGATGCGGCGATGGAAGTAGAACGCCTATGTGACGAGATCGCCAGGAGCTGCGATGCCGATCTTTTGTGTGGGTATGTGTTGAGCGCTTTTCAGAGTGAAGAGGAAAGCCGCATCTATGAAAGAATTCGCGCGAGGCACTCCGCCGTTTCTTTCAATTGAACGGGCAAAAGTTCGTGCTTATCTAGCCAGCCGCACGAAGGAAAACGCGTTCAGAATGCATGGGCACGCTAACCTGGACTGTAGTGCCTTTTTCTGGTTGTGAATCGATCCAAGACGTTCCTTCCACCAGTTTAATTCGCTGCTCGATTCTAACCAGGCCAAGCCCACGGCCTCCCCTCGCCGCTCCGAGATCAAAGCCAACGCCCGCGTCGCTGACTCTAAGACGAATCTCATCCGATTCACCCCACAATTTCACACTGAACTTCTGCACCCCGCTGTGCATCACCCCGTTATGCAGCGCTTCTTGCAGAACGCGGAAAAGACAGATAGAAACGTCCGGTAGTACGGGGCTGGAGAAACCTTGGCTCCTGAAGTCAATTTCAACACTCTTTCTCTCCGAGAACTCTTCGCAGAAGGTCTTCATCACTGCAGCAATGCCGAGATACTCGAGCCTTGGAGAATACAGTTCATGCGCCGAAGCTTTCACATCGGTCAATATCCCTAAGGTCTTCCTCCATACTGCGTCCATAGAATCAAGAAATTCGACGGCCTGATCGGGGAGGTCACGTTTGAGTTGTTCGATCGCAATCGCCAACAAAGCAAGACGCTGACCGATGTTTTCGTGAAGGTCTTTCGCGATCCGGTCACGCTCCCGTTCTTCTGCCTCAATCACTCTGCGGTTCATGGAGGAAACGGCTTCTTCCGCCAACTTGCTCTTGGTGATATCTACCGACACGCCAAGCATCCGCTCCGGGTTGCCGTTCCTGGCGTAGTAAAACTTGCCTCGCGCTCCCAGCCAGCGAACTGTCCCATCTGGCTGTAAGACACGAAATTCTGCGGCGTACGGCTTCTTGCTTTGCCTTGCATCCGCGATCGCTTCCGAGACTCTCGTCCGGTCTTCCGGATGCAGGAGACGAGTGAACTCTGAGCCGGTTGTTACGTAAGTATCGGAATCGATTCCGAAGATGCGCAGGTCGCCGAACCAGACATTCCGTCCGCTCTTCACGTCCAGGTCCCACCCCACCGATGCGCCTGCTTCCATAGCAAGACGTAGTCTGTCGTTGGCCAAATTAAAATGGAAATCCATTTCACGTCTGGCAAGATATTCCTTTATAAAGGCAGCGCTCGCCAGACACAGAATCGCGATAATTGCGACCAGCAGACGAAAAGTCGGCAGACCGACGTTTTCATTTCGTTTGAACAGTTCCCAGATAATCGGGATCGGAACTGCCACAACAACGAGCATCGCCCATGCAGAGCCTCGTGAACTCTGACCACTATCAGACTGGATGGCTGTTGCTTCTCCCTCTATCTGCCGTGCGCGCAGCGGTATCCACACGAACCAGCAAACCGAAGCGGTCAGGCCCAGGCCATACAACTTGCCATTGATGTATCCTCCCGAGTCAATTGCAAGGTTGGCGACAGTTGAGCTTAACGCATATAGAGTCGAGGCGCCCAGGAGATGAAGATAGATAGACCTCCATGGAGGCTGCGCGCGCAGGGTCAATACGCCGACAACCAACAACAGAGCCAGATTCTCTAGTAAGTAGAGAACGTCAAAACGCAGGGCGTAACCGGCGGCGGTTGGGAAGTATTGGTATGGAAAAACCAGGTAACCATAGAGAAAGCTCCAGAAAAACAATAAGAGTAGAGAGTTCAATATCGTGCTGTATAGCTTGCGGCCGGAAGTGCTGCTCTGGTGTGGCAAGCTTGCCACAGCGGCCATCAGCGGTACGATGTGCAGAAATAGCAACGGATCAGCAATCGAACCATCGGGCACCGCAATGTGCCGAACAAGCTCGTAGTACAGCATCAGATACTGGTCTAGCGTCCAAAGGCCGTAGGCAATTGCGAGAGACATCCAGAATGCGCGCGTTCCTGCGGTTTTCCGTATTCCATTGCGGATAGCGAAACTTGTTGCCAAAAATAGTAAAAGGAAATAACTGATCCCGCTATAAGAAAGCAGAAAAGATCCCGGCGTCACGTTGAGTGAAAGCACGGCTTTGATGACCACGATTCCGACCAGCGCCGTCGGCCAAAGAGAAACTCTTAGCCCCGTTCCAGAATTCGACGAGAATCGTTTCCCCATGTTTATGATGAGAGTTTTAAACATAAACGCCACCGATTAAAGCAAAGACACTTCCAATCTAGATAAGTTACCGAGTCACACACTTTGAATTGCATCCCGACCGAGGGGTACACGAGCGTGGATGGTAGTGCCGTGCTCGCGTTGCGACCTGATCGAAAGTTCTCCACCGACGAGTCTCAGACGCTCCTTCATGCTCGTGAGGCCAAGCCCGGTGCACTTCGTTGCGGCTTCTGGATCAAACCCCGCACCGCGATCTCTGACAGTGAGCTGAATGTCTTCCGGGCTCCCCAACAGTTTCACTTCGAAGCTCCTTACCCCACTGTGCTTGCTGGCATTACTGAGGGCCTCTTGTAAAACTCGGAACAATGGAAGAAAAAGGTCGGTTGGTAAGGTATCAGGAATATCATGGCTCTGAAAATCAACCTCCACCTTCTGACGCTCACCAAACTCACGGCAGAAATTTCTGGTCGCTCCAACGATCCCTAGATACTCGTGTTTCGAAGAGTGCAATTCGTGGGACAACGATTGAACATCGTTCGTTATTTCGGAAGCTTGGCCTCTAAGATCGCCGATTTGCCTACCGAATTCAGATGCCGGATCGGGAATATGCTGTTGAATTCTGTCGAGCTGTACCACCAACATCGCGAGTCTTTGGACGATGTCGTCATGCAATTCTCTCCCAATCCGAGTACGTTCCTGTTCGTGTGCTTCGATTAGCTTCCGGCTTACGCTGGAAAGCGCCTCTTCCGCCAGCTTGCGCTCGGTGATGTCAGTGCAACTACCTCGATAACACCGCAGGGTTCCGTCGGCATTCAGAACGGGGATGCCGTTGACGGAGCCCCAAGCGAGGCGGCCATCCTTTCTTTTCACGGCGTGGACTACGTCCTGGAACCTTTGCTTCTGTTCCATGATTGCGAAGTTCGCCGCCTTGAACGCATCGCGTCCTTCTTCGGGATGGAGGTCGTAAAAGTGCATCTGGCCAATGATTTCCTCCGGGGGATAACCCCAGGTGGCCTGGGAGACATTGCTGACATAGATGAAAAGACCCTGCGGGTCCACTTCCCAGTGGGTCGAGCGGCTCTGTTCGGCCAACTCCAGATACCGCGCCTCGCTCCCCCGCAGTGTTTCCTCTACTAACTTGCGATCGGTCACATCGACAGCAATCCCCATATAACCGACAAAGGAATCATCCTGATCAAACCTCGGCACTCCGATGTCCAAAATCCATCGATACTCGCCGTCGTACCTCCGTAGCCGGTATTCCACCCTGAATTTCTCTCGCCGATCGAAGGATTGCGTGTAGGTATTCAGGCACTGTCGCAAATCCTCCGGATGAACACCTTCTGCCCAGCCCTCTCCAAGCTCGAGGTCCAAGGCTCGTCCCGTGAATTCCAGCCAGGGCCTATTGAAGTAGGTGTACAGTTTGTCGACGCCGGACCCCCAGATCAGCACCGGAGCAGCATCCGCCAACCAGCGAAACCGCGCTTCGCTCTCACTCAGAATCTCGTCTCCATTCGGCGTAGTTATCTGAGGCCGGATCGTAGTCTTGGTTGGAGCAACAACGGCTTCGAGTTGCGCCGCAACACTGGCATTTTTCATCCCGTCGATCTCCCGGAAAAGCCATCATACACTCTTAAGTGCAATAGAATGAGCATAGGCATTCGCTAATTGCTCTTAACTTGCGATAACAAACGCGCTCATCGCGCCCGAATGGGCGCGCGTGACATCTCGGGTTCCAGTGCTGTGTGGGGATAGGCGGAAGCGCTTCAGCAGGATGAAGCTGACCCGATGGCGATGGTTACACAAACGCCCCGGCCCTTTATTAGGCAGGCGGCAGAACTTTTTTATCGGGCCTCGAGCACGGCAGGGAACCGGGGCGCTTGAGAAAGACGTACTCCAAGGCAGCGTTGGCAACGGATTAGAACCGGGATGGTGCCGCTCTCCATGCAAACCATTGATTCTAAAATGGCGGAGAGAGTGGGATTCGAACCCACGTTACCTTGCGGTAAACACGCTTTCCAAGCGTGCGCCTTCAGCCACTCGGCCATCTCTCCACTCGAACGCGGGGCAACCGTTTAACTTTATCACGAGGGGTAAGCAGGGAAGTATCCGTCGTAACACGGAGCGCCAGCGTTCGTCGGGTCATTGGTCCATCCGCGAATGTTCCAGCGACAGCGAAGTGCTGGCAAGCCGCATAAGAGGGCCAAGAACAACTCCAGATCGGATTTCCTTGGTTAGGCCGCTCGTTCTTCGGTCAAGCTCCCTTATTGTTTGGCTCGTCGAAGAATGAAGCGACACGTTGCTGTAGACCTAGATGCGTAACCCGAAACCGGGCTAAGCACCCCGGCTTGTAACCCGAAACCCACCTGAACGTATAGTTGAAGGCTCGCTCGAGGGCCTTCCCCTGCCGCAACCGCCAAGCTAGCGCTCCGTGTTACTCACATCTTGGGACGCTCGGACACTTGACACTCCCGATCTAGAGCATCGTATTACTCGCAATGGTTGAGCGTTTGGCAAGCCCAAACGAGAGAGCTTCTGAGTTGCCCTAAATTCCCCCGAACAACATGGAGGCTCCTCGTTTTAGGGTTCAATGAGCGCATCGGCCTGATATCAAAAATTGAGGTTCAAACAAAGACGGAGATATTAATCCCTTACCTGTTGACATTCGGCCTATAGCGCGCCCATCCTATAGGCGGACAACCAACAGGAGAAAAGGCGTGCCAGAAAGCAAATCAGATGTATTACAGGGAACGCTTGATCTGATGGTGCTAAAGACGCTTGAGTCGATGGGCCCGATGCACGGCTATGGCATAGCGCGGCGCATTGAACAGGTCAGTGAGAACTCCGTCAGCCTCAACCAGGGGACTATCTATCCGGCTCTCCTTCGCCTGGAACAGCGAGCATGGGTAAAGGCCGCGTGGGGCACATCGGAAACGGGTCGTCGAGCCAGGTTCTACTCGCTGACACGTAGCGGACGAAAGCAGATAACGCAGCAAACTGAGAACTGGGAGCGCGTCGCCGCCACCATGGCGCGCTTTCTTGCACCATTTAATTAGGAGCCGCCTATGAGTTGGATTCGCGTCTTGTTAAGTCGCTGCTCGGCGGTCTTCCGCAAGAGGCAGCTCGATGCCGATCTCGATGAAGAGCTACGCGCGCACATCGAACTGGCGATGGAAGAACATCGAGCAAACGGCATGACCGAGCAGCAGGCGCGGATAGCAGCTCTGCGCGCGGTCGGCGGTGTCACCCAGGTTCGCGAGAGCTATCGCGTACAGCGAGGATTGCCTTGGCTCGAAGAGATCGCGCGTGACATCCGCTTCGCTTTTCGTAAGCTACTCCATTCACCGGGATTCGCTCTCACTGCCATCCTCACGCTCGCAGTCGGAATCGGTGCCAATGTCGTCGTCTTCAGTGTGCTGAATGGCATCCTGCTTCGGCCGTTGAATGTACCTCAGCCCGATAATCTCGTCCAGATTGCGGGTGAAGGAAACAGAGGTGCCTCGCAGTCCTATCCCGACTATCGCGACTACCAGGACCGCAACCGATCCTTTAGCGGGATACTTGCCTACAAGATCATTCACGTCAGCATGGACATCGACAAGTCCCTATCTCAAAGCTGGGGCAATGCCGCATCCGGCAACTACTTCGATGTGCTCGGCCTGCAACCCGCACTCGGTCGCTTCTTTCATGCTTCGGATGAACACGGCCTCGCCTCGGCGCCATACATTGTTCTCAGCTACGACTTCTGGCAGAGTCATTTTGCCGCAAGCCCGCACTTAATCGGCAAGGTTGCTTTTCTCAATCAGCAGCCCCTTACCGTCATTGGCGTTGCGCCGAAGAACTTTCACGGCACCGATTTCTTCTTCTGGCCGGACTATTGGATTCCTGCGGTGAACGCCCAGCAGGTGACGGGTTGGGACGACTTTGATTGGCGCAGTCACCGCGAGTTCACCCTCCTCGGCCGGCTCAAGCCGGGTGTCACACAGCAGCAAGCCTCGCAAGACATCGGAGCGATTGCGAGGCAGATGGCAAGAGAGTACCCGGAAGACCAAGGGCTCACACTCACCACACGCAAACCAGGACCCTCTGGCAACAGTGATGATCCAATCAGAAAAGCACTGCTCGGCATGACAGTCCTGGCGTTGCTGGTCCTGCTCGCCGCATGCGCTAATCTCGCCAGCATCTTCGCGGCACGTGCCGCGGACCGTAGCAGCGAGCTTGCTATCCGTCTAGCTATCGGCTCCAGCCGATTGGCTGTCGCGCGTCAGTTGCTGACCGAAGCCATCCTCGTTTCACTCGTTGGCGGCATTGTCGGAACCTTCTTCGCCCGTCTGGTGCTTGGCGTCCTCAGTCACTGGCGGCCTGGCGATTTCCCCAGCAAATTCCTCATCGCTCCGGATGTGCGCGTCTATATCGTCGCCATCGTTCTCTCCATAGGAAGTGGAATCGTGTTCGCCCTCCTTCCGGCACGGCAGGTGTGGAAGACAGATGTCGTTCAGGCGATCAAGAGCAATTATGTCGCCGCCGGGTCCTTTCGTCGCTTTGCCATGCGTGACGCTCTGCTGCTGGTCCAGGTCGCTGTCTGCACTCTTCTTGTCACCAGTTCGCTGGTTGCCGTGCGTGGCATGATCCAGCGGCTGCGCGCGCCGCTGGGTATCTCAACCAAGGGGGTAACGCTCGCCCAGGTCGATCTGAAGATGGCCGGCGTTCCCGATCCTCAAGCTCGAATTGTCCAGAAACGGCTGCTGGACACGGCCGGGGCGATACCTGGAGTGACCGCAGCCGCGACTTCGGATTACGCTCCATTCCTGGGCGTCTGGGGATGGACAACCTATTCATGGGACACAACGCAGTTTGTGCCGGCTAACGCAGCCTTCGACTCGATCACCTATTCTGTTTCTCCAGGGTATTTTCAGGTTGCCGGGACGCACCTCGAATCCGGGCGCGACATCACACCAGAGGACAAGCCGGGCTCGCCGACCGTCGCCCTTGTCAATGAGACCTTTGCCCGGCGCATGTTTGGCACGACCCATGTTCTCGGAAAGCGGTTCAAGCTTTTCGACCCGGTCAGACTGGAGATCATCGGCGTTGTCGAAGACGGAAAATACATGGATCCAGGCGAGAATCCGCAACCCGCGATCTTCATGGCCTATGCGCAGGGCATCGGGCAGTATATGGTCTCTGGTCCCGTAACCGTTCTTGTTCGCTCGCAATTGCCTCCAGACCAAATTGCTGGCGCTCTGCGCCGCTCGCTCTCGCAGGTCGTAACGACCGCGCCGTTCTCCATCCTCACATGGAGCGACGCCATCGATCGGTCCATGATGCCAGTTCGCACCGCCACGCTTGTTCTGGGCGTCATGGGGCTGATTGCCGCCATACTCGCGGTCACCGGCATCTTCGGTATGGCGTCGTACTCCGTCTCTAAACGCATGAAGGAGCAAGGCATCCGAATGGCCCTCGGCGCTCAGCGCATGCAGGTCATGCGCTCCACGCTTAGCCGCCCCGTCCTCATCCTGATCATTGGAGCGTGCGCCGGTCTCATCGGCGGCTTGTTGGCTGCGCGCCTCCTCGCACACCTCATTTCCTTCCCAAGCACGAGTGATCCGCTGTTGCTCGCCTGCGTCGCCCTCGTCATGATGATGCTTGGTCTCATTGGTACATGGATCCCGGCGCGTCGCGCTCTCGCGATCGATCCGGCGCGGCTCTTGCGGGAGTGTTAGCAATCAAGGTTAGCGAGCAGGCCAACATGTCATCACGATTGCTCCAAGGGAAGTCGGAGTTCGGCGATGCACCCTGCCGCGTCGGGGTTGTTGTAGAGCGTTACGGAGCCCTTGTGCGCGGTCGCGATTTGCTGTGCGAGGACGAGGCCGATGCCGCTGCCCTCCGGCTTTGTAGTGTAAAAGGGGACGAAAAGATTGGCCGGATTCATGAGCCCCATACCGTTGTCGCGAACCTGAACGACTGCGGAGGTGGGGTTGGTGCTCCAGGCGACTGAGACCTCGGGGCGGGCTCCAGCGGTGGAACTGAGAGCTGCTTCGACGGCATTGCGAATGAGGTTGATGAGCAGTTGCTGGAGTTGGTCGGCATCGGCACGGAGGTGAATGGGTGGGCCGGGATGGAGGGCGATGGGGAGGCGGGTTTCAAGGTGGGTGACCTGTTCGAGCAATGGAGTGAGCGAGAGCAATTGAATGTGGGGCGCAGGTAAACGCATGAGCTGCTGGTAGGCCTGGAGGAAGCGATTGAGAGAGGCAGCACGCTCCTCAATCACGGTTAGACCGCGATACATGTCATCGTTAGCGCCCGGGTTGTGAGGGGCAGTGAGCCGTGTGCGCAAACTTCCCGCAATGGACTTGATAGGAGTGAGCGAGTTGTTGATCTCGTGGCTGAGCACGCGTATAAGACGGTGCCAGGCAATGCGTTCCTCTTCGCGAAGCGCTGCTGCGACGTCTGAGAGGACAAAGAGCGTGTGGGGTACGCCCTGGAGGCGAAAAGTGGTGCGTCGGACGGACCAGCGGACGGCAACAGATGCGTGCTCGACGAGAGGGTTGGCACCAGCGTAAAGGCCTTCGTCCTCGGTAGCGAGCAGGGTGTCGAGCTGCAATTGGTTTGCCGAAATGCCGATGCTTCGCTGACGTTCGAGATGAAAGGCCTGCTGTGCTGCGGGATTGAGGAGGCGCAGACGCCCGGCTGAATCAAAGGCCAGCACGGGCGACTGCATGGAGGTCATGACCCGCTCTACGAGGGTGAGCGCGTCGCGTGCGGCGGAGCGTTGACTCTGCAGCGTGCTCGCGAGCGCATTGATCTCCAGTGCTAGATCTCCCAGAGAGTCTCCGCGGCTGGCTCCGCGGGCGCGAAAGGAGAAGTCATCCTCGCGCAGAGCAGCGACGACGTTCGAAAGAGTCTGCAGGGGGCGAATGAGCTGTTCAAAGAAATAGGCACAAGCAATTGCGCAGATGGTTGCGGCCGAAGCGGCCGCGGCAATGGATATTAGTGGCGACTGGCTTTGTTGGTAGGCAAGTAGAGCGGCGCCGACGATCATGGGCAGCGTGAAGGCGGTGAGCCAGAGGCGAATGCGGTGCTCGTACTTGAGGCGACGTCGGGTTGGGCCGAGCGAGAGCCGCTGACGCTGGACGGCGGGCTCCGGCCTAGAGCCCATACTTCTCCATCCGACGATAGAGTGCACCGCGACTGAGGCCGAGAGCTTCGGCGGCCTGGGTCACGTTTCCTTGAGAGCGGCTGAGCGCCTTTTGGATAAGAATGGATTCGACGGCTTCGAGGCTAAGGTCATCGAGGCTTTGGGGCGAAGTTCGCTGCGTATTCAAACCGAGATCTGCGATGTGAATCCGGGAGTTCCCAGCCATGAGAACAGCACGCTCCATGGTGTGATCAAGTTCGCGGACATTGCCTGGCCAGGCATAGGAGAGCAGAGCCTGCATGGCGGGCGCATCGAAGCCTTCGATCGGACGGCGGTAGCGTGCGGCGTAGCGAGAGAGAAAGTGCGCCGCCAGAGTGGGGATGTCTTCGCGCCGCTCACGCAGTGCGGGCAACCTGATCTCGACAGTATTGAGGCGAAAGAGGAGATCTTCGCGGAAACGGCCGGCGCTTGCCTCGACGTGCAGGTTGGCATTGGTGGCGGATAGCATACGCACGTCGACCGTACGAGTGGTCGAGGATCCAACGCGCTCGAGCTCCCCTGTTTCAAGCACCCGGAGCAGTTTGGCTTGCTGGCGAATGGGGATGTTGGCAATCTCATCGAGGAAGAGCGTGCCGCCGTTGGCCAACTCGAAGCGGCCGATGCGATCGACGCGGGCGTCGGTGAACGCGCCCTTCACGTGGCCGAAAAGTTCACTTTCAAAGGTGCCTTCGGAGAGCGCGCCGGTGTTGACGGCGACGATGTTTCTTTGGGCACGATGAGAGAGGCGATGGAGGGTTTGGGCGACGACCTCTTTGCCGGTGCCGTGCTCTCCCGTAATGAGGATGTTCGCGTCCGACGGACCGACTCGTCCCATCAAGGCAACGACCGGATACATGGAAGGCGCAGTAGCGATGAAGTCGGGTGCGCCTTCGGCACGGAGGATGCGGTTTTCGGCTTCGAGCCATTGCGTCCGCTTGAGCGCACGATGCAATTCGAGTTGATTGCGCAGGACAGTGAGCAGGCGCGGGTTGTCCCAAGGCTTTTGAACGAAGTCATTGGCACCGCGGCGCATGGCCTCTACGGCAAGATCTACGTTCGCATAGGCGGTCATGACGATGATCGGGATCAGAGCATCACGTTCTCGGATGGCCGCAACCAGGTCGAGGCCCTCAAGACCGGAGGTAGTGTCTCGGGTGTAGTTCAGGTCGAGCAACACGCCGTCGAACTCTTGATGCGCAAAGCAGTCGAGGACCAGGGCCGGCGTGCGCGCTGTCGAGAGGCGATATCCTTCGGGAAGAAGCAGTATCTCCAACGCTTCGAGAATGTGCAGCTGGTCATCGCCGATGAGCAGGCGGCGAGGTCCGCCGGTGTCCGCCGCAGCGGACTGGATCGGTGCAGCGGGATGAAGGACTGTTTCTTCCGGCATAGTTTGGCTACGGCTGCTTCGAGGTTACGGACTGCACACCGGTACGAGCTGATTCTACCGAAATTGAATTCGCATCGAGCGTTCTACCGACCGCGCGGTCCAATTCGATGCGTGCTTTCTGGTATGCCGTCCTTGCAGCTACCAGCGCAGACTCCGCGGTGGCGAGGTCGTGACGCGCGGTGAGGGTCTGGAGCGCCGAGCCTGCGCCGAGCGATTGCTCCTTGCCGGTGATATCGAAGGTCTTCTGTGCGAGGTCGCGGGCCTTGGTGGCGAATTGGACTCGGGCCTGGCTTTGATCCAGAGAATATTGGGCGTTGCGGACTTCGATGCGAATTTGTTTGCGGAGTTGCTGGAGGCGCAGCTCAGCTTGGCGCGATTCCAGTTCGGCGCGGTACTGGTCGGACTTG
>NZ_LMUT01000012.1:498247-510193 GCF_009765785.1 Granulicella sp. L46 | reverse complement strand
GGGGTTGGCGGGACCGCCCAGACCGGTACCGCCGTAGAAGCCCACGAGAGCCAGCGAAGGCAGAAGGGCGTTACGCGCAGACGCTAAAGAGAGTTCGCGGTTCTGAAGATCAATGTTGGATTCAGAGAGCTCGATTCGATTTGCCAACGCCTTCTGAATGATGTTCTCGGTAGGAGCAGGGCCAGTGATGTCAGCGTCCAGAGCGACGGTGCTGAGGTCGGTGGGCTGCACAGGCATGGCCTCAAGAATGGGGTCGTCGAGGTTCTTTGTGAGAGCGTTCTTGATGAGCAGCTCCTGAAATTGGAGTTGGGATTTAGCGATCGTGAGGTCCTGCTCGCGGTTAGCGACCTCGCCTTCATCTTTCAGCACATCCAGCGCTGGAATTGCCTGCAGGTTCAGTTCCTTGCGAGCGGTATCGAGCGTCTGATTGGCGAAGTCCAGAGATGCACTCTTGACCTTCTCATCTTCGTAGGCGCTGACGAGATCCCAATACATATCCGCAATCTGTGTGACCGTGCTGACGATCTGCAGCTCGAAGGCCTGGTCGGAAATCTTTTGGTTATTTTTCGCAATGCGGAGATAACGCAGGTTAGGTCCGAGACCGAAACCGGCGAGGAGTTGTTGTTGAAAGAGGACCCGATAGTAGGTGTCGAGCTCGGGAGTAAGCAGCGTGTAGAGGCTGTTGTTAGTGATGCGATCGTTGTTCAATGTGACCGACAAACTGGTACCGGTGGCGAAGGCCTGAGAGAAGTTGAAGTCGCCGAGGATGGTGTTGGTATGGAGGACAGGAACGCCGTTGATCGTGAGGTTGGAGAGCGGTTGGGTGTAGTGCTCGAGACTACCGTTGGCCGTGATGTTGGGATCGTACGAGGAGACGACAGTACCCGTGCCAAGTGTAGATTGGACCAGGCCAGAAGCTCCGGTACCAGCGCCGCCAGCACCGCCGCTGGTACCGCCTGCACCGGCGCCTGTCGAACCGGATCCAAAGCCGCCGACTCCGGCACCGGGAGTGTTCTGTACGATGCCCGTATTGACGCCTCGGAAGACGCCGCCGGCCTGCGTACGGAGGACGTCGGCGCTCGCGATGGGGATGTTGTAGCGAGCGATGGCCAGATCAAGATTATTCTCGAGCGCGAGTGCGATCGCATCCTGCAACGAGAGTTGGAGCACGCCATCGTGGATAAGGGAGTCTAACCGCGGGGAGTTGGCCAGATTGGGTTGAGGCACCTTGGTCGCGCGATAGGCGTTGAATGGATTCGACGAGTGGGGAATATCCAGACGCAGAGCAGGTTGGGGTGCATCGGCGACCTGCGCGGAGGTGGACTGCTGAGCACGAAGAGGCATCGCTTGGACCGACACGAGCAGAGCGAGGGCGAGATGGGCGAGATGGCGTGGGTTCATGATCTAGACTGCTGTTCCTGTGGCGAGATTCAGATTGGGATTCGCGGTGTCGCGGGTAAGCCAACCGTCGCGTAACTCAAGGGTGCGTGAGCCGAAGGTGGCGTTGGTCTCGGAGTGAGTTACTTGGACGATGGTTGTACCCTGCTCGTTGAGTTTGCGGAAGAGATGCATTATTTCCGCAGCTTGTTCGGAGTGGAGGTTGCCAGTGGGCTCATCAGCGAGCAGAAGGGCGGGCCTATGGATGACCGCTCGGGCAATGCCAACCAGTTGCTGCTGGCCGCCAGATAGCTGCGAGGGATAAAGATCTTTTTTGCCCACGATGTTGAAGCGGTCCAACGTATCGGCCACCAGCGCCTGCCTGTCGGAGCGCGGGATGTCTTTGTAGCTGAGGGGCAGGTCAATATTTTCTGCCACGGTAAGGTCGTCGATGAGGTGATAGCTCTGGAAGACCATGCCGGTGCGCTGGCGGGCGAGTTCGGCTCGCTGCTTGCGGTTGAGGGTCTGGATGGGCGTCCCGTCGAAGACGAAGTCACCGCGCCATTGGTCGTCCAGCATGGCGAAGACGTTGAGGAGCGAAGACTTGCCCGCGCCGGACGGGCCCATGATGGTGACGAACTCGCCGGGTGCGATGTGCAAGTGGATGCGACGGAGGACGAAGGTTTCGGTGTGGCCTGTCTTGTAGCTGCGGTCCAGGTTGTGGATGTTGATCATAGGGTTCCTTTACTGGTTGTGGCGGCCTACTCGCTGCGAAGTGCGTCGATGGGGTTGACCTGCGAAGCGCGGTAGGCGGGGATCCACCCGGCGATGAAGGCGACCAGAAGGAGGACAAGGATGGAAGCGCCGAGGGTAACGGGGTCGTAGGGCTTGAGGCCGTAGAGCATGGACTGGATCAGCCGAGCGAGGGCGAGCGTGGCGGCCAGACCAATCACGACGCCGATCGCGGCGAGCCACGCAGTCTCGCGCAGAACCATCGCGCGGATGCGTTCGCGGGCCGCCCCGAGGGCGAGGCGGATGCCGATCTCGTTGGTGCGCTGCGAGACGGTGTAGGCCATGATGCCGTAGATACCAACGCAGGCGAGCGCGAGGGCAAGCAGACCGAAGCCTGCAGTGAGCGAGGCGAACATACGCTCCTGCTGCACGTCAGCGTCAATCTCCTGCTGTTGCGTGCGAATCCGTGTGAGCGGGAGGTCGGGGTCGATCTGCTTGGTCGCGTTTCGCAGTGCGGGGATTAGTTGCGCGGGGGCGAGCGGGGAGCGAAGGACGTAGGTAAAACCGCCGATATTGGTGGCCTGGCGGTAAAGGTCGAAGTGGACTGGCGGCGGTGCAGTCTTGAGGGTATCGTACTGCGCGTCCGCAGAAATACCGATGATCTGGATCCACCTGGCGTCAGGGCCTTCGGTGCCGATGCGGAAACGCTTGCCGATGGGGTTGGTGTTGGGGAAGTAAAGGCGTGCGAGTGCCTGGTTGATGACGGAGACCGTCGTGGAGGTCTCGGTATCCTGCGTATTAAAACTGCGCCCGGCCAAGAGGGGAATCTGCATCACGGAGAAGAAGTCAGCTCCGACGTAATTCAGGTCAATCCAATTACGGTTATCCTTCTTGCCAAACCTCGGGCCCTTATCGCCTTCGACGAGAAAGTCTGAGTTCCACTGTGATCTTGCAATCAGAGGGACATTGACTACGGTGACTCCCTGAACTCCAGGTAGCGCGGCAAAGGCCTCTTCAAGACGGTGGGCGAGCGCCGTATCTTTCGGTGAAGGGTATTGCCTGGCGGGGGGATCGACTTCTACCAGCAGAAGGTTCTCCGCGCGAAAACCGGGATCAACTTCATTGAGGTTTATCATCGTGCGGACGAAGAACGCCGCGGACATAACCAGCAATGTGGAGAGCGCAACCTGGAAGCTCACGATAGCCTTTCCGGACCAGGCTTTGCGGCTTCGGGTGGCACTTCGTGAACCCTCTTTCAGGGCGGTATTGATTGGGACGCTCGTCGAACGCCAGGCCGGCGCAACACCGAAGAAAATGCCGGTGGCCAAGGTGATCGCGGAGGTGAACGCGAAGACGCGCCAGTCGAAAGCGATGCTGATCCGATCGCCTTCCCACGCGGTGCTGGTGAGCCACGGGATAATGTTGCGTCCAACATAGCCAAGGAAGAGACCGGCAATCCCTCCGAAGGCGGAGAGCAAAAGCGACTCGGTGAGGACCTGGCGGAGGATGCGGGCGCGTCCAGCACCGAGCGCCATGCGCACACTCATCTCGCGCTGACGAACGGTCGCGCGGGAGAGCATCAGATTGGCGATATTTGCGCAAGCCAGCAACAGCACCAGACCCGAGAGCCCAAGCAGGACATAGATCGGCTTGAGGAAGAACTTCTGGTTGAACGTTTCACCGCGGCTACCATCCCCGATCAGCAGGTGCGGAGCTATCTCGTCCTTGGCGACAGTCATCGTGCCGTGAACGGCTGCGTTGAGCTGAACGTTGAGCGCCGCTTCAGCTTGCGAATCAGAGACTCCTGGCTTGCTGCGGCCCATCAGTTGGAGCCACCAGAGATCGGGCCTGAGCGGGTCGCTTTGTCCCGCCCCGGGGCGCAAGACAGACATCATTGAGAGCGGAAGATACACGTCGGGGTTTGCGCCGTTGACGCCATCCGGACCTGTGAAGGTAGCTGGATTGACGCCCACGATCGTAACAGGCGTCATGTCGACGGTAATGGTTTTGCCGAGGACATCCGCCGAACCGCCGAAGGCGCGGTGCCAGAAGGCGTCTGAGAGCACGGCAACATTGCCGCTGCCGGGTGCTCCGTCGTCCGCGGGAAGAATTAACCGGCCCAATTGCGGCTTCAGCTCCATTTGCTGGTAGAAGTTGCCGGAGACGAGTTCAATCTTCGCGGACTGCGCTGATCCATTGGCCGTGACATTCCCGCTGCCGAGGCGCTTGAATGCAAAGATGTCGGAGAGCACGATGTTCTGCTTGCGAAGCTGCTGATAAACGGGGTAAGTGAAGGAATTGAAATGATGTTTGCCGTCGTCGCCTGTAAAGCCCGTTCCCCAGGTACTGTGGACGACACTGTGTTCACCGTCCACCATCGTCAACGCACGCAACTGTTGAGGCTGCGGAACGCCAAGTTGGACCAAGAGCATCTGGTTGGCGAACGAGAAGATAGTAGTGTTTGCGCCGATGGTCAGCGCCAGCGAGATCACGGCGATCGCGGTGAAGCCAGGGCTCTTATGGAACTGGCGGAGAGCGTAGCGGAGGTCCTGCAGGATGGTCGGCATGCGTGATATCTCCTTATTCAGTACGCAGAGCTTGCATGGGTTCAAGATGGGCGGCGCGGCGGGCGGGCAGCCACGCCGCGAAGGTTCCGATGAGTAGCAGCAGGACAGGTGCGGTGATCAGAGTGATGGGGTCGTATTGTGTCACGCCGAACAGCAGGCTGTGGAGGAGATGGGCTGTGAGAAGGCTAAGGGCGACGCCGACGATGATTCCGGTGAGCAGGAGAACGCCGGCGCCGCGAAGGACGAGGGTCAGGATGTCTGCGCGCTGCGCACCGAGGGCGAGACGCAGTCCAAGTTCCCGGGTGCGGAGGGTGACGAGGTAGGCGAGCAGGCTGTAGAGACCGGCGAGGGCGACGAGCAGGGCAAGACCTCCGAGCGTTTCGAGCAGATGCGCGGCGAGGATTTGCGATCCCATGGCATCGTCAACGATCTGGTCCATGGTGCGGATGTCGGTGCTCGCGAGATCGGGATTGAGTTGCTGCATGACGTGACGAAGCTCGGGGATCAGGCTTTTGGGATCCCGACTGGAGCGGAGCAGGAGCTGGATGTGGGCGTTCACCGTTGGTTGGTACACGCCGTCGTCCGGCCGCATCTGTGCGGCGTCGATGTCGATCTCCGGCATGGCAGGGTCGGTGATGCCTACCTGGTGCAGGTCGTCGATCACGCCAACGATCTTGAAGCTGCGCGGCGCAACGCCCTTTCTTGTACTGACACTGAGGGTGAAGTGACTCACGTCGCCGTTGTTCGGCTCATACGCGCGCGCGAAGGCATGGTTTACAACTGCCGCGAGCGGAGCATCCGGAGTATCCTGTGCGTTGAAATAGCGGCCACGCGCCATCCCGAAGCCGAGTACCTTCTGCAGTTCAGGACCGGATGCTTGGAGATTGGCGGTGATGGCGTCCTTCGGATTCTTGCCCAGTCCAAGTGTCAGCTGGACCGCGATCCGGTTATCCAGGGGCGCGACCGTAGTGATGGCGGCGGAGTCAACTCCGGGAATAGCCTTTACGCGATCGAGCAGTGGCTTGAAGATGAGATTGTTCTTATCAACACTTTTGTACTTGTAGTCCGGGAGCTTTGGATCGAGGACGAAGACGTGGTCGGTGCGAAAGCCAAGGGGGACCTTTCGAAGTGCAAAAACAGTGCGCAGTAACAAGCCACAGGAGACAAGCAAGACCAGCGTGAGGGACAGTTCCGATACCACCAGGATGCGTTGCAAACGGTGCTGTCTGCGGCCAGTGCCGGCTTGAGCGCCGTCTCTGCGGAGTGCCTGTTCCACGCTGGCATTGGACGCTATTCTGGCCGGAAGCACGCCGAAGAGAACCGCGCTCAGCAGACTCAGGGCGAGCAACGCGAACAGCACGCGCGCATCCGCATGCAAAGACAGATAGGGACTGACGTGCGTGTTGAGGCTGTGTTCAAAGAACCGAAGTGCGCCTTGCGAGAGTGCGAGGCCCACGGCTGCACCGGCAAGAGAGAGAAGGGCACTTTCAACCAGGGTCTGCCGTGTAAGCCGCCAGCGGCTTGCGCCAAGTGCAGACCGAACGGCCATCTCGCGGCGACGGGAAGCAGCGCGCGCCAGCATGAGGCAAGCGACGTTTGCACAGGCGATCAGCCACAGCGCCGCAACGGCGCCGAACAGTGCGAGCAGAGCCGTGCGCTGATCTTTCTCTGTAAGGCTCCTTCGGTAGTCAACAACATGGATGTGGGCAGGTGCGAAATAGTCGAAGGACTTGTCGTTGTACAGCGGAAGCAACTGCTTTTGGATCGCATTGAGCTCGGCGTCGACGGTTGGGATGGAAGTGCCGCGGTGAAGGCGCGCAACCATCTGAAACCCCTCCCCCTCCAGGGCGCGCGTGAGGGCTGCTGCGTCGAGAGCGGCCGGACGCCAGACCTGCGCAGGGGGCTCATTCGCACCCGCCGGAAAGGCGAAGCCCTTTGGCATGACGCCGATGACGGTGCCCGGCGTTTCGTCAACGCGAACCGTCTGGCCGAGGATCTGCGGATCGGCATGAAACTGTGAGCGCCAGACCATGTCGCTCAGAAGCACAACATTGTCTCTTCCCGGTTGCTGCTCCTCAGTAGTGAAGTTGCGGCCAAGCGCGGGACGAACGCCGAGCGTATCGAAGAGATTCGCACCTGCGATGACGGAGCTGATCTTCTGCGCGCTATTTTGCGTGAGCAGGTACGCGGAACTGCTCGAGAAGTAAGCTATCTTGTCGATCGCGCGAGTACGGTCGCGCCATACTTGCATATCGGCGAGTCTTGGAAAGGTGCCCGTATCGCGGGTGGTGGTCGCAGTCACCATGACCAGTTGCTCTGGATTTGAATATGGCAGTGGGCGGAAGAGCGTGCCCTCAAGGACGGTGAACATCGCGGCGTTGGCGCCGATGCCAAGTGCGAGGACGAGCACGACGCTCAGGGCGAAGCCGGGCGCGTGGAGCATCTGGCGGAGAGCGTAGCGGAGGTCTTGCAGGATGGTCGGCATGACGGTGTCTCCTTATTCAGAACGCAGAGCTTCGGTGGGGTTGACGGAGGCGGCGCGAGTGGCGGGGATGAGCGCGGCGATGATAGCTACCAGGGCGATCAGCAGAACGGCGCAGGTAAGGGTGAGCGGGTCGGCCGGGGAGATGTCGTAGAGCTGGCTCTTGAGCAGACGGCTGAGAACGAAGGCCAGGGGCAGTGCGATGACGATACCAAGCGCTGCCAGACGAAGAACGTCAGAGAGAACGATGCCTGCGACAGCAACGCGGGAGGATCCGAGGGCGATGCGGATGCCAATCTCGCGGGTGCGTTGTGCGGTGCTGTAGGCGAGAACGCCATAGATGCCGACGCCGGCTAGAAGCGTCGCCAGAAGGCCAAAGGAGATGGCAAGCAGAGCCGTGAGGCGGTCGTCCGAAAGGTTCTCATCGATCTGGTCGTCCATGGTGCGAAGGTTGTCGAGCGCGAGCGCTGGATTGACCTGTTGCATTGCGTGACGCAGGGAAGCGATGGTTGCCGCAGGCGGTAGAGGGCTTCGCACATATAGGTAAAGCTCACGAGAGAGATCGCTGCCGACGGCTTGACGTAATGGAGTGAAGAGGGTGGGTCCGACGGCGTCGCGTACACCAGACTCTTTGAAGTCGGGAACAACGCCGACGATTTCGATGTTGTAGACCGACTTGCTGGAGCCGCCGTCCGCCATCCTTCGGTGCAGAGCATTCGTGGCAGTGCCGAAGAAGAGCTTGGCGAAACTCTGGTTGACGATGGCGACGAGAGGATGCGTCGCGTCGTCGCTATCGGAGAAGAAACGGCCAGCCAGGACCGGAATCTGCATTGAGGAGAAAAAAGTGGGATTGACGTTGGCCTTCTCAATGTCGGTGTCTTGGTCGGGTGGCGGAATGTAGCCTTCGACCGAGATAGAGCCGCCGTGGGTATCGCCTGTTAGCTCGGACATATTAGTGGCCGCGACGCTCTGGACGCCGGGAAGAGCGGCGAGGGTCTCAAGCACCTGCTGGTGGAGCGCGGGGATACGGTCGGGGGTGTAACCGGCCAGCCTTGGCGTGATGTCAAAGGTGACGAGATGCGCGGGATTGAAGCCTAGTTGGACCGCGCGCAGGTTTTGCATAGTGCGCACGAAGAGGCCCGATAGCGCCAGCAATAACAGACTGAGGCCAATCTGGGGACAGACGATAACACGACGCAGACGCAGCATCCCCCCGGCAGCGCTCGACTGCGTACCGCGGAGTGAGTCCGTAAGGTTGGGGCGGCGAAGCTTTAGAGCAGGTGCGAGGGAGAAGAACAAGCTGACGACGATGGCGATACCGAAGTTGAAGGCTAGAACCCGCGCATCGAGTGCGGAGGAAAAGGCGGAAGTCTCATCCATACCAGTCAGACGATGCACCAGGACACGCAGCGCAATCGGGGCGAGGGCAAGTCCAGCAGCGCCACCGAGGACGCCGATGAGCAGACCTTCGGTCAAGAGCTGAGAGAGGATTCGCGCCCGCTTGGCGCCAAGCGCTGCGCGGAGAGAAAACTCGCGTATGCGGCTCGCGGAACGAAGCAGCAGCAGGCTCCCGACGTTGACGCATGCGATCAGGAGGACGAGGAGCGCCATACCCATCACGATGAGCAACCGCTTCTGCAGCGTGTCGCGTTGGTAGGAGAGCCCTTGCGCGGCCGGCAACACGAGAAGTTGGCTGTGGGTGAGGAACTCCGAGACGAACCGCGGGCTAGTAGCCCCGAGAGCCTTCAGCTCCTCAGCGCGCAGGGCATGCCACAGCGGCGCGAGCGCGGCCTGCACCTGTGTTGCCGACTGAGTGAGAGCAAGGCGCCCAATGATATTAAGCCAGCGGGAATTGTGCTGGCTAAGAGAGCCACCTCTTCCAGGATCTGCCTGCTCCAGCATCGACATGGGAACGAAGACAGCGGGTGTTTCTCCCCACACTGCGGATCGGAAATTGGGAGCGGCAATGCCAATCACCTGAAAGGGGTAATTGTTCAGCAACAAGGTTTGGCCCACGATGGCGGGATCGGCGTTGAGATGGTTCTGCCAAAAGCTATAAGAGACAACGGCGACGGGATTGGCACCGGGTACGGTGTCGTCGGAAGCAGTCAGCAGGCGACCCTGGTAGGGGCGCGTGCCGAGCAGACTGAAATAATTGCCGGAGACTATCTCGCCCGCGGTCAGCTGCGTGGCGTTGTGGAAGCTGATGTCGAAGGCGGCTTTGGAAGTGGCGAGAAGATCTTCAAGGCCATGGGATTTGGCCTGGCTCTTGAGATCGCGATACATAGGGTAGGAGAAGTAGGACGCTATATCGCCGCCAAAGCTGCTGCTATGTCCCTTCCATGCATCGCCAGTGCCTTCGAGAACAACGAGCTGTTGCGGATCCCGAACGGGGAGCGAACGCAGGAGAGCTTGATCGAGCAGCGAGAAGATGGCGGTATTGGCTCCAATGCCTAGCGCAAGCGTCAGGATGGCCGTGACGGCAAAGCCGGGCGAGCGGCGAAGCTGGCGTAGAGCATAGCGGAGGTCTTGAGGGATGGTCGACATGGTTGAGGCTCTCCTTATTCAGCGCGCAGGGCTTCGGTGGGATTGATGGTCGCGGCGCGTCGAGCGGGCAGTAGGCTCGTGGCTATGCCGATCAGCCCGAGCGCTAAAGTCAGTGCGACGAGCAGTGCTGAGTTTTCCGCGGCCTTTAGCTCGACTACAGACGCGATCACCTTCTCGAGTGCAACGGTAAGCGTCCATCCAAGGGCCATGCCGAGGGTCATCAGCAGGGCGACGCGGCGAATGATTTGAAGCATGACTCCGACGCGCGTTGAGCCTAGGGCCATACGAATGCCGATTTCGCGTGTGCGGGTCTCGACCTCGTGCTGGACCAGACCGTACAGACCGATGATGGCAAGCAACAGCGCAAACGTTGCGAAGATGCCGAAAAGCCAGACCTCCATTCTTTCGAAGACAAGCTGATCCTTTACAACCTGATCCATGGTCAACGCCTCACGGAAGGGAATGGTGGGATCGATGTCATGCATGATCTGGCGTATCGATGGGATGACAGACTGCGGATCGCGATGGGTCCGCACGAGAAGAAACATGTTCTTCAAGGAATCGAGGCGGCGGTCTGGAGGTAGAGAATCGATAAGCCAGTCCATTTCGGGCATCGCGGGTTGTTGTAGATCTTGCCGGACGCTAGTGACGACGCCGACGATACCGGACTTTAGCTCTGGCTTGGGATCGTCGTCGATGTGTGCACCAACGGGATCACTGCCATCCGAGAAGAATTTGCGGCGGAATGCTTCGTTGACTACCATGGTTCCCGCGGGGTTCTCAGGCCTGTCGATGCTGGGCGAGAGCAGGCGCCCCCGTGTCACCTTCAGGCCCATCGCGTCGAAATAGCCTTCCGATACGAACCGCGTCTCAGCTGCTTCGGGGATGTCTTTAGGGTAAGGCGGCTGCCCCGTGATGTGAACGTCATATCCGTTGCCCCACTCAGCGATCGGTATCATATCGATCAGGCCGGCTGCCTGCACTCCAGGAGTATGCGTGATCCTTTCCAGCAGCGGCTGGTAGAACGTTGGCAACGGGTCGCGCTTGTCGTATCGTCCCCGCGAAAGATCGATAGGGACAACGATCAGCTTTTTGGTATCGATGCCGATATCCATCTTAAATAACCGCTGTAGGTTCTTTAGTAGAAGCCCCGAGGTAACTAACAGCACGAGAGACAGCGCCACCTGTGCGACGACGAAGGTGGAGCGCAGATGATGTTGATCTCGAGCAACGCCCGAGCCACTTGACCCCGTATGGAAGGCTCGCCCGGGATTCGTGCCGGAGAGTCGGAGGGAGGGCAGCAGGGAAGCGGCCATAGTAATTAGCAGTGAAAGTCCAAGAGAGAAAGCAGCGACGGTCAGGTTCAGATGAACATCGCTCCCACGTGCGATCGCTTCCAGGAGAAAAACGTTCATCGCTTTCAAGAGGAGCCAGCCCACGATCACCCCTCCAGCGAGTCCGGCGATCGAGAGCACCAGACCCTCGCTCAGTAGCTGCCGGACCAGCCTTCCACGGCTCGCACCGATGGCCGTTCGTAGTGCCATCTCCCGCTCGCGCTTCACCCCTCGCGCCAAAAGCAGGCCTGCCACGTTGATGCACGCAATCCCAAGCAGCGCCAACACCGCTAGAGTCAATATGCGAAGCGGACCCTTCATCTTACTGTCGGATCCAAAGCCGTTCACTTCAGCAGCCAGCGGATAGAGCGAAACGCTGTGCCCAGCCTCTTGCTCCGGATAAGCCCGTCCAAGATTAGCCATTACCGTGGAGATATCTGCCTGTGCCTGTTGCAAGGTAACGCCCGGCTTCAACAAGCCTACCGTGCGCATCCAATGCATTCCCCGAGATTTCAGCCACGAATCGTGTGCATGAAGTGGTGTATAGATAGCCTCTTTTTCATACATCGGAAAACGAAATCCTGCGGGCATCACACCAACGATGGTGTAGGGGATACCGTCGAGCCGGGCTATCGTTCCAATTACATCCGATCGGCCGTTGAAGCTGCTCTTCCATACCTCATAGCTCAGCACCACGACGTAATCGTTGCCAGGGTGGTCTTCCCCGGGCCGGAATGTCCGGCCCAGAATGGGTGGAACTCCAAAGACGTCGAAGAAATTATCGGTAGTCTTCACAGCGCGTAACGAGACGGGCTCCGAAGTCCCTTCAAGGTTCATACGGTCGAAAGTCGAGTATCCAGCGAGAACCTGGAAGGTACGTAGCTGCGACCGTTCGTCAAGATAGCTG
>NZ_LMUT01000012.1:306149-498149 GCF_009765785.1 Granulicella sp. L46 | reverse complement strand
GACGCGGCGCCGATGCCAAGTGATAGTGCGAGTACTACGATCAACGCAAAACCAGGCGAGCGGCGGAGCTGGCGCAAGGCGAAGCGAAGGTCCTGTAGCAACGAGTTCATGGGGCGGTCTCCTTGGTTGCGTTATTCGCTGCGAAGGACGGTCATGGGGTCAACGCTGGCGGCGGCCTGCGCAGGGAAGAGCGTTGCCAGCAGAGCGATGGAGAGTATGGCAATCGACCCGATGGCGTAGGCCGCGATGTCGAAGGCAGGCAGCTTGCCGATGACGCTGCTAAGCACGTGCGCCAGGTTTAGCGAGAGCGCTATGCCAATCCCTATGCCTAAAGCTGCGCAGGCCGTGGCTTTTCCGAGTACCATACGCAGCACCTGCGCCCGATTGGCCCCCAGCGCCACGCGGACGCCAAACTCGAACTTGCGCTGGGCCACCGAGTACGCCGTCACGCCGTACATGCCGATTGCCGCCAGCAGGATGCTTACGGCAGCGAAGCTTCCGAAGAGCAGTGAGCGGAAGTTATCGGCACGTTGAGTCTCCCCGATGTTTTGTCGCATGGTCGTTGCTTTGACGGCAATTTCGGGGTGGCTGCGCAGCAGAACTTTGCGCAAAGTCTCAGCCACGGCGCCAGGTTCGACGGCTGTTCGAGCGACGATCTGTATGTCGCCCGCGTTATGAGGATGCTGTGCAATCGGTATATAGAAGGTAGGCTTGGGGGCTTCGGCCGGTGAGTCACTCCGTATGTCTGCGACAACGCCGACGATGGTCCACCATCCCTCCGTGTCGTCATAGCCACACATGATTTGCTTCCCAATCGGATCTTCATTGGGGAAGATAGTGTGCGCGAGCGCCTGGTTGATCAGGAGCACGGGAGGCGCACCCAGTCGATCGCCGGGTTCGAGTGCCCGGCCACGCAGCAGGGGAATCCCCATGGTGGCGAGGAGGCCGGGTGTGACGGGATATGGATAAGCAATCGGAAGGTTCAGGAAGGGCGCGGCGAAGACCTGTCGTCCCTTCACGGCATAGCTAACGTTTGAGCTGCCGAATCCCATCGGAGCGCCATCTATGGCGCCTGCTGAAAGTACGCCGGGGGTATGTGCGACCAGGTTAAGTGTGTCGTCGAGGCGATTGAGTCGTGCCTGCGCGACCGCCAGTTCAGTTGCTTTGTACACGGTCTCCGCGGTTGGCGATTTGTCCGTCGGCTCGTCAGGAAAGCGCGTTGTTCCAACGTCGTGGGTATCGAGAGTGACCAGAGATTCCGGCGAGAAGCCGAGGTCCTGCCGCGCCTGCCCCATGAGCTGCCGAGTCAGCAGAATAGCTGCGACCGAAAGTGTCAGAGTCAGGGCGACCTCAGCCACGATGAGGCCGTCACGCAAGCGAGCGGATCCACGGCCTTCCGTGCCGCGAGAGGCGTCCTGCCGGAGCGCGGCCGCTGGATCGATGTGCCACGAGCGCCAAACAGGCAAAAGGGCCGTAATCGTCATCACGGTCACAGAGAGCAACGCCGAAAAGAGGAAAACATCTCCATTCAGGTGAATGTCTTCGAGCCGCGGTAGATCCGGCGGAGCCAGCCGGACGAGAAGCCGCAATGCCGGCACAGCAATCAGGATTGCACCAAAACAACCCGCCAGCGCCAGCAGCGTAGCTTCGACTAAAGCTCGCAAGGCCAGAACGGAGCGCGAGGCGCCGAGAGCAGTGCGTATCGTGACGGAACGAAGCTGCCGAGTAGCATGCACGAGCTGCAGGTGGGCGATATTGGCGCACACGATCAGCAGAATGACGGCGACCGATCCCATGAGCAGATTGAGTGTGGGACGAACGTCGCCAACCAGCCGTTCCTGGAGTGGAATAGCTTCAAAGGTCTTCCGCGAGTCTTCAGTGTATGCGCGCTGAAGCTGGGAGGAGAAGGTCGCGAATTCGGAGGCGAGCTGGGCTGGAGACACTCCGGCCTTGCGCTTGCCGATGGCGTGCTGGTTGTACGCCGTCCGATTCACATTCGTCGGTGCAGTCGGCAACTCCATCCAGACCTGTGCGTTGTTCGGGAAGGAGAAACCGTCCGGCAGCACACCGACGATCGGGCGCGAGACGTCGTTGTATCGGATGGTTTGGCCAATGGCGGCGACGGCGCTTCCGAAGTGCTGGCGCGCGAAGGCTGCTCCGATAAGGACCTCTTGACCATCCGCATCATCTGCTCGAAACAGACGTCCGACGAGCGGCTGAACGCCCATCACTTCTCCAAAGCCAGGGCTGACATTGGCAACCGGAAGCTGGACCGCCGACCCTTTTATCGAGATGCCGTCGGGCCAGACCTGGTAGTAGGCCGTTGCCTCCAGTCCGCGAATCTGGTGAGCAATGTCGTTATAGTCGTCGCCCCCCAGTGAGCCGATCGACCGGTTTTCATCGACGAAATGCGTCTGCAGAAATACGATACGGTCCGCATCGTGATATCCAAGCGGTCGCAGCAGCACGCAGTCCACCACCGCGAAGATGGCAGCATTCATTCCGATGCCGATGCCCAGCGTGGCGATCACCGTGAACGTGAACGCTGGCGAGCGGCGCAGGCTGCGAAGCGCGTGGCGAAGAGCTGCGACCATGCGAGGCTCCTTTGACTACTGTGCGGCGATGGTGGTCGTGGAGGGGTTATGTGCGGGATCGGCTAGAAGTTGAAGCAGCTCTCCTTCGGCAACAACTTTGCCGTCGAACAGATGCACCTGACGTTGAGCATGCGCTGCGAAGCGGGGATCATGGGTGACCATGCAAATCGTCGCGCCCTCTTCATGCAGCTCTTGCAGGAGCTTCATCACGGCCTCGCCATTTTTTGAATCGAGGTTACCTGTGGGCTCATCCGCCAGCAGGATGGACGGCGATCCAGCGAGTGCTCGCGCCACTGCGACGCGTTGTTGCTGACCGCCCGAGAGTTGCGCTGGATAGTGGCGTGTGCGGTGCGCCATGTTCACGCGCTCGAGCGAACGCATCACGCGGTCCTTACGTTCTGAGGCTGGCATACCCGAGCGATACGTCAGCGGGAGTTCGACGTTCTCGAAGACGGTCAGGTCACCGATGAGGTTGAAGCTCTGGAAGATGAAACCGATTTCCTGATTGCGAATGCGCGAGCGGTCTGCGAAGTCGAGGTTGGCGACAGCTTTGCCGTTGAGCGTGTATTGGCCGCTGCTCGGGGTATCGAGCAACCCGAGAATGGAGAGCAGCGTCGACTTGCCGCAGCCCGAGGGACCGGACATGGCAACGTACTCGCCGCGTGCGATCGACAGATGCACGCCAGAGAGCGCATGTGTCTCGATCTCGTCAGTGTAGAAGACCTTGGTGAGGTCCTCGATGTGGATGAGGCTGTCCGCTGTGGCCATTGCTTGTTCCTTTCGGGTAGTACGTCTGCTGCAGTTATTGGTTCTGGAGCCGGACCTGATCGACCGAATCCCAACGGGACATATCGGAGAGGATGACTGTGTCGCCAACCTTGAGGCCTTCGATCACCTGAATGCTATTCACCGACGCGCGCCCAACTTTAACCGGTACACGCGTTGCGGTTTTTCCATCGGGTGAAAGCCGGAAGAGGCTAATGGTCGAATTTTCGTTTCCAAAAGCTGGCCGACCGACATAGAGCACATCGGTCATGCGGTCGAGGTCGATGGTTCCATCCACGGAGAGATCGGGTCGGGCACCCTGTGGTAGCGCCCCAATCAACTCCACGTCTACTGTGACGGTTCCGTTCTCAACGGCTGGGTCGATGCGCGTGACCTTGCCGTTGATAATGCCGTTGTGTGTATCGATCTCAGTCGGCTGGCCGATCTGGATATCGCGGGCTTGAGTCTCGGCAATCTTGAGCGCCGCCTTCAACTGGTCGGTCTGGACGACCTTAGCCAGGGTTGTCCCGATCGCAACGTGCTCGCCGACTTGGTGAGGCAGATCGACCAGCACACCGGCGATCCCGGCACGCACGCTCAGAGCATCCTGTTCCTTCTGCTTAAGTGAAAGAATCGCCTCAGCCTGTTGCACCTTCGCCTGTTGCACGGCTAGCTGCGTAACGATCGTCTTCTGATTGAGGTCTAGGCGTTGATGCTCCAGATCATTACGCTGGTTGAGTTCGTCAGCCTTACCCTTCGAGGCGCTGTAGCTGAGACCGCTGATGACGCCGAGGTCATATAAACTTTTGTCCGTCTGGGCCTGGAGTTGCGCCTGCTTCTGATCGGCTCCGACCGTTGCAGCGCCTGCACGCTGCGTCATCAAGTCGCTCTGCAGCCGCGCCTGTGTATTCTTGTAATCGGCCTTGGCCGCTTGTAGCTGCAACTGCGCGTCCAGCAACTGTTGCTGGAGTTCCGGATCAACAAGATCCATCACAATCGTGTCCGGTTCGACATGCGCACCCGGCAACACGCGGATGCGAACGACAGTGGCTTCTGTCTCCGCAGGAACCAGACGGATCCGGTCTTCACGCGGAACGAGCGATCCCGGCCCGCGCACCTGCCGCAACAGCGGCCCGCGCTTTACGGTGTCCGTCCAAACTGCGCTATCGACAGTGGGGATCGCGGGTTTCAGGCGCAGGACGAAGTATGCTGCGAGCGCAAGGCCAAGAAACGCACCAAGGGTAAGCAGAAGGTTTCGACGCAGCTTTCGTTTTCGTATGTCGGGGCGCGAGATGTCCATCGTGAACTACAGAAGCAAATGGAAGGCCAATGCAGTACCGTCCAATCTCCCATAGGAATGAACAGCTTGTGGCGTGGGAGCTAAAGGAATACCGTTCGCAAATGGATTGGGTGTCCGGAAGTGGACAGCGCCTCGTTCCACCCTCCCATCTAATCGCAGCGAAGAGCGACCATGGGATTGATCCTGGTTGCTCTTCGGGCTGGTAGCCATACAGAGACGATGGTCATGGTTGTGACGATGGCGACGGCAACGGTGAAGGAGGCTGGATCCATCGCGGTGAGACCGAAGAGTTGCTGATGGATGATCCTGGTTGTGGCAAATGTGAGCGGCAGTCCCAATGCAAGGCCGATAGAGAGGAGCAGGAGGGATTCGCTGAGGATCATCCACATGACCGATGGAGCATGGGCGCCGAGGGCAAAGCGGATGCCGATCTCGTTCGTGCGGCGGACGACGTTGTAGCTGATAACGCCGTACAGGCCGATGGCGGCAAGGAATACGGCGAGCAGGGCGAAGATGCCGGTGAGGGTGGAGATGAGTTGATCATTGGAGATGAGACTCGAGATCTGGTCGTGGATAGTGATGACGTTAAGCAGGGGCAGATTGCGATCGACAGAGACGAAGGCCGTCCTGAGATCGGGGATGTAGGTCGACGGATTTCCGGTGGTGCGCAGGATGACGGTTCCGACGAATCGATTGTCATTTTCCTTTGGCGGCTCGGGCGAAGGGTTCTCTTTTGTGGGAGCCGAGACTGGCTCCAAAGGCTCGATCTGTGCGACCGGGATATAGGTCATCCGAACAGGGGCTGTCCCGCGCGGATCGCTTGACTTTGTGTCGCGTGCGATCCCTATGACCTGCCACGGCCCTGCCACGCTATCAATATTTATCGAGAGCGAATGGCCGATGGCATCGCCTTTGGGGAAGAAATGTTGCGCAAGGGCCTGACTGATGACAGCTACCTTGAAGCTGGTGGCTGAATCGGATGGACGGATGCCGCGACCGGCCAGGATGGGAATACCCACCGTTTCAAAGTATTGACCGGATACGCGGTTGAGGATCGACTGCATATTTTCTTTGGGTGCAGGGGTGTAGCCAGTGAGCTTGATGCTCGAGGTCCAGTTGCCGGGCCAAATGGGCGGGGCCACGGCGAGCGCAGCGGAACGTACGCCGGGAATTGCCGAGAGACGGTTGAGGAGTGCATCGTTGAGCGCTGGAGCCTGGTTCGGTTTATAGCCGGCTAACCGGGCATCGAAGTTCGCTATAAGCAGGTGCATGCGTTCGAAGCCGTAATCCTGATCCTGAAGATTGCGGAAGGAACGAAGAAAAAGGCCCGCGCCGACAAGGAGAAACAGCGACAGCGTAATCTGCGCCGTGACCAGCAGCTTAGGCCAGAAGCGCGCGGAGCGACCTCCGCCAGATTGTGCGGTGCGGGCATTGGAGCTCAGAGCACCCGCTGCCTGGGTGCGCGACGATACGATGGCTGGCGCGATTCCGAAGAGCAGCCCGGTAAAGATCGAAACCGCGAAGGTGAACAGAAGCACCGGGTAGTCGAGCTTTGAGCTGAGGGAGGTATAGCTTGCTCCTTGAGAAACAAAGGCGATCAGCGCATGAATAGTGGTGAAAGCGACGATCAGGCCAAGCATGCCTCCGCACAGCGAAAGAAGGATCGTTTCAATCAGGCTTTGGCGGACGATCCGCAAACGACTCGAACCGAGTGCCAGGCGGGTGGCGATTTCGCGCTGCCGTGTCGCAGACCGGGCGAGCAGGAAGTTGGCGAGATTGGCGCACGCGATGAGTAGGACGAGGGCCACAACCGTCAAGAGAATCTGCAGAGATGCGCCGTAGGTTCCACGCATCTCCGAGATGCCATGTTGCGCCGAAATGAGTGGGACGGTGACGCGATTGATCTCCTGCTCACGAGCAGCGGTGATGGAAGAACCTTCATGGGCGCGGATTCCGGAGCGGACTTGGGCATCCAGCCATTGCTGGCTTCGTGCGAGTGCGGCCTTGCTGGTGGTTGCCTGCGGACTGAGACGACCAAACATGTGAAGGAAGTAAGCGCCATCCTGAGGAGTCAGCAACGATGGTTGCTGGAATACGACGGGCTGCATGGAGATGGGCGTCCACAAGCCAACTGCTTCAAGATCGACCTTGAAACCTTGAAAGTCTTCAGGCATGACACCAATGATGGTAAAGGGGGTGCGGTTGATGGTGATGGTTGTCCCAAGAACAGAGGGGTCGGCGGACAGCGACTGACGCCAGAAAGCGTAGCTGAGAACCGCGACGGCCCCGCTGCCCGGTGTGGCATCGTCAGACGGCAGGATGGTGCGGCCCATGAGAGGCTGGGCGCCAAGCAAACTGAAAAAGTTGCCAGAGACAAGGCTGGTGGGCACAAGAATGGCTTGCGTATTGTCGTCTGACGAGCCGTGCTGGGAGGGTAGGCGAACGCTGGTCTTCGCTGCGAAGCTGCCGTAGGAAGCGATGCCCTGAAAGGGTCCGGGATTGTTCTGCAGCTGGCGCGCGAAGTACCACGGAAACATCCCGTAGTAGCCGAGATCAACGCCGCCCATGATGCCTCCGCCATTGGACTTATCGAACGTGACGAGTTGTTGAGGATCGCGCATCGGCAGATTCCGCAGCATGACCTGCTGGATCAGCGTGAATATGGCGGTATTGGCGCCAATGCCGATCGCGAGCGATAGGAGAGCCACGGCCGTGAATGCCGGGCTTTTTCGGAGTGAGCGCAGGCTGATCTGGACGTCCTGAAGCAGGCTGTCAACAGTAGACTCCCAACGCGAGGACCACACCTGGTGTTTGACCGAATTACGGCTGCCCATTTCGGCCAGAGCGCTGCGCCGCGCAGTCTCAGGAGCCATGCCAATGCTTTGCTTGTGAGCAATGGATTCTTCCAGGTAGTTTTGCAGTTCTTCGTCAAGTTCAGCCTCGACGCGCTGCTTGTGCGTGAGAATCCTAAGGCCATTGATGAGATTAGTGAGCCATCGCATTGACTTCCTCCCATACTATTTCCGCCTCGATTATGCTTCGAGGATGCGCGAGATTGCCTCTATCTGTCTCTGCCATTGTCGTGTTTCAGTGGAAAGAGCTTTGCGGCCCTTGGCGGTGAGCATGTAGTACTTCGCGCGTCGATTGTTCTCGGTCACGCGCCATTCAGACCTGACGTGGTCCGCTCGTTCCATACGGCTGAGCGCCGGCAATAGCGAGCCGGGGTTCACGCGGAATACTCCCTGGCTGATCTGCTCGATGCGCAGAGCAACACCGTAACCGTGCATCGGCTCAAGGTCCAGGGTCTTCAGAATGAGCATTTCCATTGTCCCCTGGACCATGTCGCGAGATATTGGGGTATTCCGGCTTACTTCATCTGGTTTGGCAGGCAAGACGTTGGCCTCCTCTTGATAGACAAGAGGAGAATACAGTTCCTCTTGTCTGTCAAGAGGAATATTTCACCAACTCCTAGCGCTGTCCGTGCCAGATCATCGCATCCGCCGCGGGCCCATCATGCTCAGCCAAGCCAGCAGTTGAAAAATATTTGCCGACACTCTTTCAATGGTGTAGATTCTCTACATCTTGAAGGATGTAGAGGATCTACGGCCTATGGCGAAGAGTGCTTATCAGAACCGCATTGAGTTAGTGCAGGGAACGTTGGACATGTTGGTGTTGAAGACGCTGCAGTGGGGCGAACAGCACGGGTATGGGATCAGTCAGGCGATTCGGGTGAGTTCGAATGAGGTGCTGCAGGTGGAGACGGGGTCGCTGTATCCGGCGCTGCACCGGCTTGAGCGGGCAGGCTGGGTCTCGGCGGAGTGGAAGAAGAGTGATGCGAACCAGCGGGCGAAGTTCTACAAGATCACGATGCTGGGGAAAAAGCACCTTGCAAACGACTATGAGCGCTGGGGAAAAATGGTCGCGACCATAGAAGCAATTATGAGCGCGAAGGAGAGTGCGCTGTGAGCCTGTTCGACGGACGCAAGAAAGAGTTGAACGAGGAGATTGAAAGTCATCTGCGAATGGCGGCGGCGGACCGCGTGGCTGCGGGCGCGACACCTGAAGACGCAAGGAGAGATGCGATGCGTGAGTTCGGGAATGTGCCTTTGGTTGCGGATGTAACACGCGAGCGGTGGGGATGGCTGCGCATGGAGAACCTAATGCAAGACCTGCGCTACACGTGGCGGACGCTGAAGCGCGAACGTAGCTTTGCAGCGGTGGCGATCCTGATTTTGGCGCTGGGGATCGGAGCGAACGTAGTAGTGTTCAGCGTAGTCAACACGGTATTGTTGCGGCCGCTGCCGTTCGATCATTCGCAGGAATTGGCATGGATTGCCGGTGGCGGGGGAGTGGGTGGCTTGTCGGACGTGACCTACCGCACCGATTCGTATGAGGCGTTTCGTGATCATAACCAGTCGTTCCGTGCAGTGGCCGGATTCGTGCCATTTCGCGCGCCCGACTTCAAGCTAACGGGCTATGGTGAACCGAAGCCGGTGGCCGGCGTATGGGTGATGGCGGATTTTTTGCAGACGCTGGGCATACAGCCAATGCTGGGCAGAGACTTTACGGCGCAGGAGGCGCTGCCGGGCAGCGCTTCTGTGGCGTTGCTGACCTATCCGTACTGGAAAACTCAATTTCATGGCGATCAGTCGATCGTAGGGCGCTCGATCACGCTCGACAATATGCCGGTGACGGTGGTGGGAGTGTTGCCGCCGAGCTTCGATTTTGGATCGGTCTTTGCGCCGGGGACAAAGACCGACTTGGTGCGGGCGATCCATCCTTACGATGTGCGCAACTACGGCCATATGTTTTCGCTGGTTGGCCGATTGAAGCCGGGTGTGACACCGGCCCAGGCGCAGGCCGAGGTGTCGGTGCTGTTTCCACAGATGCGCGATGCGCTGAAAACGCAGAACTGGGCGAGCGACGCCAACACGGTGATAACCGGACTGAAGGAACATGTGAGTGGAGAGCTGCGGCGTTCGCTCATCGTGCTGTGGTGTGCGGTGGGGATGATCCTTTTGATTGTGTGTGTCAACCTTTCCAATCTGCTGATGGCGCGTGCTGCGGGACGGAGCAAGGAATTCGCCATGCGTACGGCATTGGGAGCAGGACGCGGGCGCATCGTAAGGCAGTTGCTAACGGAGAGTCTGTTGCTGTCTTCTGCGGGGGCCTTGCTTGGATTGGGATTGGCGTTTGCAGCGGTGATGTACCTCGCGCACCAGGGGTCGCTGGCGCTGCCGTTGCTGAGCGAGGTGCGCATCGATACGGCGTCGCTTCTGTGGACGCTGGCGATTGCCATGGTCGCGGCTGTGCTGTTCGGGATTGTGCCTGCGGTGCGGGTCTCGGGCATCAATCTGCAGGAGACACTGAAAGACTCTGGTCACGGCACGAGTGCAGGGCGGAAGCACCAACGGATACGGTCAACGCTGGTGGTGAGCGAGATTGCACTGGCTTGCGTGTTGTTGGTAGGCGCAGGACTGTTGCTGCGCAGCTTTTTGAAAGTGATGGACGTAGACCTTGGATTTCAGCCGAGCCATACAGCCGCTCTGCCGATTACCTTCAACGCGACTACGGATGAGCAACGCGGCGAGGTGCTTCATGAGATGGTGCGGCGCGTGGGTGATTTACCTGGAGTAGAGGCAACAGCATTTACGGATTCGTTGCCCCTAGATCGCAATCGCAG
Source organism: Granulicella sp. L46 (assembly GCF_009765785.1). Classification (GTDB taxonomy): domain Bacteria; phylum Acidobacteriota; class Terriglobia; order Terriglobales; family Acidobacteriaceae; genus Granulicella. The sequence goes on along the minus strand of NZ_LMUT01000012.1, from coordinate 487,807 downwards.
TTGGGGATTGCAGGCGAAGGGTAGGACGTACCCACCTGATTGGAATAACGATATTTATGTGAGCGTGGTTTCGCCGGGATTTTTTCGCGCGATGGGAATCCGCATAGTCGCGGGGCGCGATTTTGCGTGGACAGACGCGCTGAAGGGGACCCAAGTGATCCTGATCAATGAAGCGACGGCGAAGCGCGATTGGCCGGGGCAGAATCCAGTAGGCAAGATCGCCGTAGGAGTGGGGCGGGGTGAGACGACTGTGATCGGCGTGGTGGCTAACGTGCCTGAGAGCAGCGTAGAGAAGGCGTCGACCCCGCAGGTGTATGTACCTGTGACGCAGAGCAATGACCTTGCGGATCAGCTCCTGATCGTGCGGTCATCCCTGCCGCTGGATTCACTTGCTCCGAGCGTGATGAGTACGCTGCGGTCGATGAATCCGGGACAGCCGGCGACAACCTTCCGGACGCTCGATAGCGTGGTGGATCACTCGACCTCACCGCGCCGGTTCTTTGCGGTGCTGGTGGGAATTTTTGCAGGGCTTGGATTGCTGCTGGCTTCGTTGGGAATTTATGGCGTGATCTCGTACGCCGTGACGCGACAGACGCAAGAGATTGGTGTACGCATGGCGTTGGGCGCCACGCGGGAACGGGTGCAGATGGGCGTGATCTCGAGGACGCTGCGGATGGCGGTGATTGGAATCGCGGTCGGGACGGTGGCGTCGTTTGTGGTGGCGAAGACGATCAGTACGATGCTGTTTGGAACGGAGCCTACTGATCCGGTGACGTTTGTGGGGGTGGCCGTGCTGCTGTTAGGAGTGGCGTTTGTGGCGGGATATTTACCGGCGCGGAGGGCCGCCCGGATCGACCCGATGGTGGCACTGCGGTCGGAGTAGAGTGTTTACACCGTAAGGCTTGGGCTCCAAATCAACGCCTTGACCTTCTACACGTCCACGGGGTATATGTAGAAGTCATAGGCATGAAGACACAAGACAAATTCGATCTCCCGCAGGGAACCCTCGATCTCCTGATCATGAGGGTGGTTGCGCTTGGACCCATTCACGGTTACGCCATCGCGCAAAGAATTCAGCAAATGTCTCGCGAGGCTTTGCAGGTGCAACAAGGATCCCTTTATCCCGCTCTTCATCGGCTCGAATACAAAAAGCTGCTGGCTTCGAACTGGGAATTGTCCGAAACAGGGCGTGAAGCCAAGTTCTACGAACTGACGGTCAAGGGCCGAGCGCATCTTGAGGTTGAGACTGAGAACTGGAAGCGCCTCACCGATGTTGTCGGGCTCATTCTTAAGGGCACTCTGGAGGGACTTTCATGAGCTGGCTGCAAAGACTATTCGCGCGAAGACGAATGGAGCGTGATCTGGACAAGGAAATCCAGTTTCACGTCGACTCGCAGGTCTCCGACAAGGTGCAATCCGGTATTTCCGAAATCGAAGCTCGCCGACTGACGCGCCTGGAGTTCGGTGGCACCGAAAAAATCAAAGAGGATTGTCGCCAGAGCCGAGGGACGATGTGGCTCGAAACGCTACTTCAGGATGTCCGATACGGTGTGCGGCAACTTCGAAAGTCGCCTGGCTTCACCTCGATCGCCATCCTCTCCTTGACGCTGGGCATCGGCGCCAACACCGCCATCTTCACGCTGGTCAACGCGCTTCTGTTGCGTCCGCTTCCGGTGGAGAAGCCTAGTGAGTTGTTTCTATTCGGGGATGGCCAGGCACAGGGCAGCACGAGCTCAATTCCCGAAGAGAGCACGAGGCTGTTCTCCTATCCCTTCTTTCACGATCTTCGCCAGAAAGCTACTTCGTTTTCGGGAATCGCTGCGGTAGACAGCAGCCAGTCTGCGACCAAAGCTTCGATTGGCGGGGGAGCGTATCAGACCGCCCACGTCAATCTTGTCTCCGGCAGTTACTTCTCCGTGCTTGGCGTACCAGCGTTTCTGGGCCGTACCATTGGCGAATCCGACGATGGCGCCGACGGCTCAGGTCCGGTCGCCGTAGCCAGTTACTCCTGGTTCCAGCGGCAATTCAATGGCGACCCATCCGCGCTTGGTAAAACCATCCGCATCCAGTCGCACGACTACACGCTGGTTGGTGTTGCACGTCCAGGCTTCTACGGATATACGGTCGGCCAATCGACCGACCTGTGGATTCCGCTTTCGATGGAGAAGGCATTCTCTCGTCCTGGTTCGGATGGACTGGGCAGTAAATTTTTCCAGTCGCTCTACCTCATCGGCCGTCTAAAGCCCGGTGTGACCGCAACTCGGGCGAGTGCCGAAACCAATGTACTTTTCCACCAGATTCTGCGCAGCTACCTCGGGCCTCAACCTTCGCGGCAGCACCTCGACGAGCTTGCACACGCCAGTGTCGAACTGAATCCAGGAGGCCGCGGGGTTTCTTTCCTGCGTTACGCGTTCTCGGTACCGCTCAAGATTCTGATGGCCATTGTCGCGGTGGTGCTTTTGATTGCCTGTGCGAATATTGCGAACATGCTTCTTGCGCGAGGCGTGGCGCGGACGCGTGAAGTCGCGATGCGCATAGCGCTGGGCGCATCACGCAGCCGGATTGTGCTGCAACTGCTCACCGAGTCGCTCTTGCTTGCGTTCCTGGGAGCGGTAGCCGGTGTAGCGTTGGCGTGGAAGGCGAGTGCTGTGCTGCTGAGCATGGCCACACCAGGTCCCAATCCAATTCCGTTGAATCTGACTCCCGATCTGCCCGTGCTCGGCTTCACGCTCGCCGCCACGATGATAACCGCGCTTCTGTTCGGTCTGTTGCCCGCATTCCGCGCAGCCGGACTCGAGTTCGTCCCCGCGCTCAAGGACGGGCGTGGTAGTTCTTCTTCCTCAACTCGTGGAGCGTTGGCGAGATCACTGATCGTGGGGCAGATTGCGCTCTCCGTCATCCTGCTGGTTGTCGCCGGTTTATTCGTGCGCAGCCTTATCAACCTGTCGAACATCGAGACTGGCTTCGACAAGCAGAACGTCCTTATCTTTTCGCTCGACTCAAGCACGGCCAATCTGCCGCATGGAACTTCGGATGAGATACGCTCTGTCCAGTTACAGGAGCAGATCGAAGACCGTGTGCAGGACATCCCCGGCGTAAAGGCTGACGGCTTTGCCTTCTTCACGTTCAATCAAGGCGGATGGACCGACCAAGTTCTCTTCCAGGGCATCCCGCGGACGCAGTCAAACGACGGCCAGGTCCTCTTCAACATTACGGGCAAGGGATATTTCTCCACCATGGGCATTCAGCTGGTCGAGGGTCGTCTCTTCACTGCCCAGGACACGCAGACGTCCAATAAAGTTGCGATTATCAACGAGACGATGGCGCGTCGATTCTTTCCGAACGGTTCGCCGATCGGCCACCGCTTCGGCATCGGAGAAACTCCCGACCATCCTGGCGAAAAGGAGGTGATCGGCGTCGTCAAAGATGCCAAGTACGGCTCACTCACCGAAGACAAGCTGATGGCCGCTTATTTCCCCTGCACGCAAAATCCGGGCTTCTACGGGAACTTTGCGGTTCGCTATGTTCCCGGGGAAAATCAACAGGAGATCATCTCGCGCACGCGCCGCGCCATCGCTGAGGTCAACCCGAATATTCTGGTCAACAATGTTGACAGTCTGGAAGAGCAGGTCTACGGTTCCATTGCGACGCAATCGCTGGTTGCCCGGCTGTCGAGTTTCTTCGGAGTCATCGCTGTTTTCCTCGGCTGCATCGGGATCTACGGCTTGCTTTCGTATTCGGTAGCCCGCCGCACGAGTGAGTTTGGAGTCCGTCTTGCCCTCGGAGCACGATCTCACATGCTGCTTTGGATGATCCTTCGAGAGTGCCTTCTGCTGTTGGTTCTCGGACTCGCTCTCGGTGTGCCCGTCGCCTTGAGTTCCACACGCATTCTCAAGAGCCAGCTCTATGAGTTAAGTCCCCTCGACCCGACGGCTATCGCCATTGCAATTGCCGCCGTTTCTGTAATGACCATCGCCGCCGCATGGCTACCCGCAAGGCGCGCCACCAAAATCGACCCGATGCAAGCCTTGCGCGCCGAATAGCCGCAGAAAATCCGCGCCGGTTCCAAATGTCGATAAGCCATACACGTCGAACATATCGAATGGAGTCAGAAGGGCGTAGAGATCAAAATTCCTCCCTTAGAGACGAATTTTGTGGAAAGGGAAGAGACGTCTCGATTAGTCGCGGAGTCGACATGAGAACTTGCCCGATATCTGCTCTGGAAGACTTGGCTCCGAACAACCGAAATCAAGGCTGGCCCCGTTTTTCGCAATATTAACCAGAAGCTTGGGCGGTGACCACTTCATGATGAGATACAACTTTCATAATTTGCTTGAATGACCTGCACAACAAAATGTTGCAGGCTCTTTGATAGAATGTCTGATAACACATATTCTGTATACTAACGATGTTTATTGCTCCTACCCTGCTAGTTCTGGCCTTATGTGTGGATCTGGCGGGATCAATTTCGCTGCGGTGATAACCTTCCAGATAGTGAGGTTGCAGTTTTGAAGGTCGTTATTGCTACCGGGAGACAGGCTCATTATCAATTGCCTGCCAACGCGTTCGTGCGGCGAGGATGCGACGTCTGCCTGTACACCGCAACGCCCCGCAGCCGAATGCGCAATTTCGACCCGAAGGTCATGAATCGATGGATCCCTGCGCCAGTAGCTATGTTTAGCGGCCTCACCCACCTGCGGACACCCTTGGTGCTGGATGAGCTGGATTCAACCTTTTTTGATCATTGGACTGCTAAGGTACTCAAGGATTGCGACTTATTGCTGGGTGCGTCCACCTCCAGCCTGGCTAGCGGCAAGGCCGCGCAGCGCTTGGGAGGCACCTTTGTACTGGACCGTGCTTGCCCGGATATCCGTGTGCAGCAAGATGTTATGGCCGAGGAAGCGAAAAAAGTTGGGAGTGAATTTCGTAGGAATTCACCCTGGTTTATCGAGCGGCAGGTGGAAGAGTATGAAACGGCAGACTTTATCCTCTCGCCCTCAGATTACAGCCGGCGGAGCTTCCCTGATCATCTGCGGAAGAAGGTCGTGTTGGCACCACTGTATGGGCGGTCGAAGGTTTCTCCGAGGAATTCAAAGCCTTTAGGATCAACGTTTGTGCTTGGGTGTGTTGGTGGTCAGCCGCTGCGGAAGGGCTACTTGTACCTGCTCCAGGCGTGGAAGGAACTGGCGCTTCCGAACGCGAAATTGAAGATTCGGACGGGCGATGCGATGTTCCGCTATCCCCTTCTCAAGCAGTTGATGAGCGAACTTCCAAACGTTGAGCTGGTTAGCTATGTACCTGATATTAGTACATTTTACGCCGAGTGCGACGCATTCATTCTGCCTAGTGTGGACGATGGTTTTGGCATGGCTTTGTTTGAGGCGGTGGCCAATGGGGTGCCTTCGGTGGCTACTCGGAATTGCGGGGCTTCGGAGCTTTTAGTGGCGGATCGGGATTGCCTTTTGATCGATGCGTTTAGCGTGGAACAGATTAAGGATGCTGTCCTAAGATTATATGAATCAAGGGACTTACGCGATCGACTTAGCCGGAGTGGGCCGGCGGCGGTAGAGGCGTTGCAGGAGGGTGGATTGCCTCGGCCTTATGAGGATGGGGTGGATCACCTGCTGGGTTCTATCGCGCGCGCAAAGCTTGTTGAATCAGCGGCTTAGGAAGACTTCTTCAAGTCCTCCTCCTACGAAGTGAACGATCTCCAGGCGGTCGCCGGTGGAGATTTGGGCTGCGGGCCAGGTGGCACGGGTGACGATCTCGCCATTATGCTCTACAGCTATTCGATCAGATTTTAGCTCTAATGCATTGATAACATGCGACAAAGGCGATGGCGATTCGAGGTTGTCCAAGGTGCGCTGCTGGCCGTTAAGGTGAATCGTGAGGGGTGTCGACATACTCGTTCAGGCTAGCAGATCGGGGCATTTCGGGTGCGTTTTTGCATGACATAGCCCGGTTTCGCGCTACGCAGAGGTGTTCTTAGCCGCGATTGGGAGACCAATTCCAAGGGTTTTTCCGGCCAAAAGACAAGCAGACTTGACACCGAGGTAAAGCACGCTTGTCTTTTGGCCATTTCATTGGGTTTTCGGTCAAGTCCGCAGATCAGGAGAATTGTCCGAAGAGGTTGAGGGGGCCTTTGCCGTGCCCGATGCTTGGGGCGTTCCGGATGGCTTCGGTGACGAAGTGTTTGGCGTTGCGAACGGCTTCGATCGGGCTGTCACGGAGGACGAGGTGGCAGAGGAGGGCGGACGAAAAGGCGCAGCCGGTACCGTGCGTGGAAGTGGAATTGAGGTGCTCGCCGGGGTACCTGTGGATATCTCCTGAGGGGAGGCGGAGGAGATCGGTGGGTTGGGGGTGGTCTCCGGCGGTGGCGACGATGTGGAGGTGGGGGTGTCGGGCGGCCAGAAGTTGGGTGGCGGCCTCGGCCTGGCCGAGAGTTTCGACGGGCTGGGAGGTGAGGGCGGAGAGCTCGGACCAGTTGGGTGTGATCCAGTCGACGAGGGGCAGGAGCTGCTGGTGAAGGGTCTCGATCGCGTCGGGTGGGAGCAGGTCGTGGCCGGAGGTGGCGCGAAGGATGGGATCGAGCACGACGGGAAGTGCGGAGGGGGGCTGATTCCCTGCCTTGGACTTCCCTTCCTGGGAGCGGACGGTAGCGAGAAAACCCGCGACAGTCGCGGCGATTTCGCTCGAACCGAGCATGCCGATCTTGATGCCCGCGGGCGGCAGGTCGGCGACCAGGTGGTCGAGGGCCCGGCGGAGAAAGGCGTGGTCTACCGTCTTAAGTTCCGTGATGCCCAGAGTGGACTGGACGGTAAGGGCGGTAATGGCAGAGGTGCCGAAGCGGCGGTGGGCGGCGAAGGTCTGAAGGTCGGCGGTAATGCCGGCGCCGGAGGAGGGATCGTGGCCGGCAATGGTGAGGAGGGTGCGTTCCTGGAGGCGGCTGGGGGCGGCTGAACTAGAGGATTTTGATGGCACCTAAGGCAACCCCACCGTGAGAAAACCCTATCATACACAGAGGGTTTTTGCAACCCGAAATAGAGAATAACTACCTTTGAATTGTTTGACTTAGGGTACCCCAGAGGCGACAATATATAGATGAGTGATCCTACGATGAATGGCACGGAAGAGCTGCAGGGGAAGAAAGGCCGCAAACGTACTCGCGTTGGCGTGCTGGCCGTAACCCTGGGATTAACAGCCTCCCTTGCTGCAAGTCCTACGGTGAAACGAGAGAACGCAGGGGTTCCGGTCAATCCACCGACCGGCAAGACCGTTGCGAAACGTCACTGGTTCCAAATTGGTAAAGCATCCTGGTACGGGAAGAAGTTCAACGGGCGGAAGACTGCAGACGGTGAGACATACGACATGTATGCCATGACCTGCGCGCACCGCACGCTGCCGCTGGGAAGCTGGATTCGGGTAACGAATCTCAAAAACAACAGGTCTACGCTACTCCGGGTAAACGATCGCGGCCCGGTGCCGCTGAACCGGATAGTGGATCTCTCCTACGCAGCGGCGGTAAAGCTGGGCGTGGCGGGATTGGCCAAGGTACGCGTCGAAGAGGTGAATCTTACGGATCCTGAACTGGCGGAGATGTTGGTTTCTCAGCTAAAGATGGACGATCCCGTGAAGGTGCAGCCGTTCGACGAGCCACCGAGCGTGGGCGCATTGACGCCTGGGCTGTTGGCGGATCTAGACCGCTAAGGCAGTCGAAAGTCCTAAAAGAAACGGTAATAGCTGAGGAGCCTCGCAATTCCCTTTTGGGTTGCGGGGCTTTTTGGCGTTTGGGTGGGCGGGGACGAGCAGCTCCGCGGGCCCGTTGGAGCAGAAATGAATTATCCGAAAACCGACTTTGCGGGAATCCGACTATTGAATACCTGGATGCGGTAGGATGGCCGCCGTGACCGCCCTTACGCTGATAGCCGAACCGCCGCACGGTGGATGGGGAACGATTGCGGTACGTTCTCTCTTTTGGCTGATATTCACCGGCTTACCCATTGGAGCAGCCATCCATGCCGCCATCAAGATTTACCGAAAACGGCGCGGCGCGGCCTAGTTGGAATGTTTGACCCGTCTCCATCACTAAGCTTCCGCCAACTTTCCGAACTTGCCCAAATTACAAACAACGCACGATGAGGATTGTTTGATCGTCGAATTGTTGTCCAAACGCACGCGCCGTCGCAAAAATCCTTTCCGCCAGCTCCGGTAAAGGATTTCTGGCGTTCGCCGCGATCACTTGCTTGAGTCGTTCCACGCCAAACTCTTCCTGGGGTTTGTTGCACACTTCCAGTATTCCGTCCGTTGCAACCACGAGTACGTCGCCCGACGCGACTTCGAGCCTCTTTCCGTCAAAACCGGAAACTGGCAGCAGCCCGACTGGGAACTGGCCCTCCTCCGTGTGCGACAAGGTCCGGTCGCTCGCATGCCAGTGCACGATCGGCGGGCTTGCCGCCAGTGCATAGAACACACTGCCGTCCGCCCCTAGCCGGAAGCCGGTGAATGTTGCATACATGTGCGGCTCTTTCACCTCTGGGAGCACCCTGTTCAGCCGATCCAGCAGTACCGGCAGAGTCTGATGCGGCTCGCGTCCCTCCGCATCCAGCAGGTCTGTGCGAGTCGCTGTCTTCAGCATTCCCATCAGAATGCCGGCAGGAAGCCCATGTCCGGCGATGTCAGCGACATAGGCAATGGCGTCACCGTTCCGTAGGCAAATCGCATCCACCAGATCGCCGCCCACCTTCTCACTGGGGCGCGAGATGCCGTAAATCTCAAAGCGCTCCGTTTGCAATCCCACCGGTGGCACTAGCGTCTTCTGAATTCCGTGTGCCAGCTCCAGTTCGTTGCGCATGCGGAACGACTCTCTTCCCTCACGCCGGATATACACAACGAAAAGGCTGTAAGAGAGAATGATCGCCGACATCATTGCGGTTGCCGCGAAATGGATTCCCAATTCCGAGGGCACTGGCTTCAGATCGAAGCGGTGCGTCATCCAGTTTGCGAGGATGCTGTTGATCCTGGAAGTGAAGAGTTGCAGTACACACAGGCCGATTAGATAGGGCATCGACAGCCGCGACAGCACGATGATCCACAATGCAGCGTTTAGCCCGACCGAAATCGCTATGGTAAGCACGACGGCATAAGGCAACATTCCCCTGTACATCAGGTCAACGTAGAAGCCGACCACTGAAAACAGGAGGAAATCCGCTGTTATCAATACCCATAGCCGCTTCATCGGCACCGCCCGAAAATGTATCCATCGGGTCGAGATCCGCCGGTACCACTCGGAGGTTCGCCGGTACAACTCCTTTTCTGTCATTGGAGGAACCTTATCAGATGAGATGGGGGCATTAGCGCGATCCCGGAAAACGCGACTTTGCAGGCGCTAAGCTCGAGTGCCGTATGACCTATCCTTCAGCGCCTTGAAAGGGTTCGACGGGTCACCAGAGGTCTTCCGCCACATACGCGCGCGACCATAGGGTGACGTGGAGGAGGACAGCCTTGGTCCACGCCTCCTGGAGTTTATTGAGTTCTGCTTCATCCTGAATGGCGTCCTTGAAAAACCCGCGGATCGGCAGGACCACGGGAATGAAGCCGAGAAGGTATCGAAACGGCACGAGGGGCGGCGTATCCGCGGCATCGGTCTTGTTCTTCTTTGCCGGAGTGTGACGAAGTCCGATTTCCTGCTGATAGTTCAGCCAGTCCTGGTCATGAGGTCGCACCGCCGCATCAATGACCCATTGAACAAAACGGCGCTTGATGCTCATCTTGTATTCGTCGTCCGGTTTACCATCCGGACCGACGAACCAGCGGGAAAGATGGGGCTGCGAACCGATGACGGAACGCCAGGCGTCGACCATGGATTCGGCGTTTGCACGGAACACGTCAGCGTGCCGCGCCAGCACCTCCGCGTCCCTGGCAGTCCAGCCGGCGGCCTGCTCGAGTTCTGACAGATCACGTTCTGTCACCGACGATACGGCACTTCCTGGAGTGCCATAGTCGTAGCCGGGTATCGACGAGGGTGCGGACGGGTCCGGGCGGTTCATTTGCCAGCCGCTTCCGGCTCGACCTTCTGAATAATGGCGCGATAGGTTGAGTGGATCGCACCGGACGCTTCGATCTTGCGGGCATTTTCCTGATGTAGCGGATGTGCGGCAAGCTTGGCGCGATACACCTCGTATTCGGCCATGGTGCCGACATCAATTGTGGCGAAGGCTTCACTGGTAGCCCCGGCGAACTCGGTTGGAGCGTAGTAGCCGGTGATACGGCCGCCACTCTCGGTGATGGGCTCGAACTCCGCTTGTGCGTAGGCGCGCCAGTCGGCAAGCTTGTTGGGGTCGATGGTGTAAAGCAGGAAAAGTGTGTACATAAGAACCTCTGAGACCATTGGACGCTGTGTGTTGGAGAAAAAACTTCGGCGCAGACCGAAGTGTTGGCGAAAAAGAATCCGCATACTGTATGTATGAGCGATGCACTCGCCAACGCAGCCAAACTGATCGCAGAGCCTGCACGGGCGGCCATGCTGCTTGAGTTGATGGGTGGTCGCGCCGTCCCTGCTGGCGAATTGGCTTTGGTAGCGCACGTGAGCCCGCAAACGGCGAGCGAACATCTTGCACGACTTCATGAAGCCGGTTTTGTGACGGTGCAGCGGCAAGGGCGGCACCGCTACTACGAACTTGCGAATGAGGAAGTTGCTTACGCCGTTGAATCGCTACTGGTGTTGTCTTGTGCGCATCAGGCGCGGCATTCCGATAAGACAGCCGGGCTCACCTTAGGGAGTCTTGAGCATGCACGCACATGTTATGCGCATCTCGCCGGATGGCTCGGAGTTGCTATCACGGACGCGCTACAGCGTGAGGGTCACCTTGCGCGAGCAGCCGGAAGAGCTTTCTCCGTGACAGACAGAGGGGTGGAATGGTTCGAGCAACGCGGGATCGTTGTGCCGCGCTTGGAGGGAGTTGCAGACCCGAAGTTGGCGCGTCAATGTCCTGACTGGACAGAGCGCCGGCCCCACCTGGCGGGGACCTTGGGCGTGAAGATGTACAAACGGTTCACGGAACTTGGTTGGATCGCACCAACCCGGAAGTCACGCGCGGTTCGAGTCACTCTCGAAGGCAGAAAAGCTTTCTCGAAATATTTGCACATCGTAGTTGGCTGAAAGAGCCAACTGCTGCATCGCACACGACGCGGATTGACTATAGCTCATTCCGGGCGCCGAGTTTGTCGACTTCGACTTTCTTTGTATGGCGTCGAACCTTCATTGCATACGCGTGGGGTTCATGCACACTCACATCGGTCATTTCGCTGTTTGGTCCGAGGAGTCGATGCTGCGATAGACGCCAGCGTAGGCCTCTTGTGAGAGTAGTGAAGCTGGCGTGCGCGTGTGCGGCGGAACGGGAGATCAGGTACACGACATACTGCCGCAAAGGATTGCTGTCCTTCGATGCGACCATCCGCTTGTTCCGCATATTGACAGTGGGTGCTCCGATGGACGCGATGCGTGGTGGGATCAGACAGCGCGTGAGGATCTTCACTCGATCCGAGGGCGAGGAGACAAAGCTTAGGTGCAGCCAGACTGAATCCTTGTTCTGACGAAACATGACCTCCAGAGTGGAGCCGGAGAAGCGCTGCAGCCAGCTCTTTTGTGTGACGGCGAGGTTAGCGATCTCTTGCGCGGCCTGGCAATGGAGGCGGCAGCCGAACCAGGATTGGGCATAGTAGAAGGCGATTGCCTCGAAGGATCGCAACGACGGAGTGTGCGTATCGCACCAGCTTTGCCAGAAAGCATCGTCGTCGGCGTGGGAGTTAAGGAAGATTGCCAGTTCACGAACATGGTGGACGATCCACTCGTAGAGAAAGATGTTGCGGAGGATGTGAAGCGATAGATAACCGAGATGGTCGACAGGCGACAGGCATGGAAACGATAGCCCATCGACGACTCGCGTCATGCGCCGCTCCCAAAAGAGTTCCACCTCTGGAATTCGAATCAGCGAGGCGCGCTCGTTCCAGAGACAAAAGTGAACATCAATCCCTAATGGCATTTCGGGGTCGAAGGGATTGCCACTCCACTGCCAATTGCCGAGCCGAACTAGAACAGATGTGTGATCGGCGATGGCCTCATTTACATCGTAGGATTTGTAGCCGATGGCCTCCAAAGCCGCGCGAGCATCGTCGATGCGTTCGGGAGGGCAGAAGAAGTCGAAGTCGGATTGCCTGCGCAGGCGCGGGTCTGCAACGTAATCTGGTGCCTGGGTGAAACCCTTGATGACGAGGTGTTCAACCTTTGCATCGTCGAGAGCCTTCGCTGCTTCCCTATAGATCGCTTTGATGTTCTCGAAGCGAAGAGCATTGTCAGCGAGATTTGCCTTGAGGCGGTCGACTACCCAGTCTGGGAATCCGTCCATGGCAAGCTGCGCCAGCGGTAGGGTGAGGTGAGCGGTAATGCAGAACTCGAGAAGGCTGGTCCACTCGCGATCGTCTAGCGCCTTTAAGAGAGATGTGTCCGGGTCGCTAAGGTGAAGCGCGGCGAGCACCGCCGTTACCTCAGACGGGATTCGCGGTGCGATCTCTCGAGTTGTGAGGGGGGACAGCTTCATGTAGAGCCTAGCTTCCTGTGGGAACAAGAGTATTGAGGCCCAATCCGGAGCGGTGTAAGCATTTCGAAGATTGGAACCTCGAGCAGATATTGAATGGAAGCTTGCTACTCGGCTTGAAAGGTGGAGGTTCCGTACCTTCGGACGGCGGGGATGACGTGTGTGTCTACCAGCCGGTCGACCTGGGCATAGTCAACGCTCTTGAATGCCCTTGGCTCCAACGCTGTCGCAATACGCTAAGTATAAGAATACGCAGGACCCCATTTGTCATCGATTTGTCATTTGTCATGGACTTGAGAAGTTTTCTCATTGACCAACATTGCGCGGGAGTAGTCATGGAAATACCCTGCGGCGAATGAACCACCGAGCGCAGGCCCCTCTGGCGGCTTGGTTGGTGGCGGATTCAACACCTAAGGCGGTTGATTGAAATAGAGCAGAAAAGCCGAAAAGCCCTGCAATTCCCTTTTGGGGTTGCAAGGCTTTTCGGTGTTTGGGTAGGAGCAAAGGAGGTTCTGGCTTTGGCTTCCAGCTCCTAGCTGAAGGTAAAAAATGAAATCCGATGCTGGAACGGCTTTGTGGTCCTTCTACCTGGCGGTAGAAAACGTGCTGTTTGCGTCCCTTTCGGTGATGGGTGACGGGAAGATCGGCTCTAGCGTCTTGAAGGCAATATCGGCTTCGAACTTCGCTGACCATCGGTCGAGATAGGGGCCTAATTGAGCGTTATGCTTCATTCCCAGGGCGACGTCCTGGTCCACCTTGCGCCTGCCCGACCAGTAGGCGCAGACCGACGGTTGATCGCGGCAGGTATAGGTCCAGGTCTTCGCTAGGTCGTCCTGGGACAGAGTCTCTGCATGGTTGGGACCGTTCGCCGAGACCGTTTGCTCATGGCCGAGGAGCTGGACGTTGTTCCAGTATTGGAGGGCCGCTGCGATGCCGGCTCTCCTTGCCTGCAGGTCACGTACGGCGCTCTCTTCCCCGTCGTAGGTACCGTCGGCGTAGATGACACCCGCAACTTTTCCTTGCCAGGCACAGCCTGACGGCTGCGGAGCGAGGTTCACCAGGGCGAAGAATCGTTGCCCAGGCTGAATGACTGAAGGCTGCAAGCCCTTGACGGCGGGGTGAGATGTGCCCCCTCCGCTGAACTCGAGAGCGTCGTAGGTGGGAGTGGTAGTTGTGGCTCCGCACGTTGCTTTGGCGCTGAAGGCTTCGATCGGTTTTGGCGAATCATTCACAAGAATGACCCAGCCGCTAGTGCCGTTCGAGAACTCCAGGTGATAGGCCGGGGTCTGAGCAAAAACGGGCAGAGAAACCAGTGATAGGAAAATACTAAGAGATGTAAAACGTAATGATTGATTGCGCATACCTTGTCCTCGGTGCGGAAGCTTACGCCTTTTCGGTGCTGGTTGTCAGCACAGGGCATTGGCTAATTGGGCACTGCGAAACATCTGCTAATTCCCGGCCATTCGCTTTTGGAGTTGCGGGGCTTTTTGGGCGTTTTGGTTGGGTGCCAAGCGCGGCTGGAGGCTGGGGCGAGGCGGAATTCTTCTGGCGGAATCGGTCAGGAATGGGGGTTAACTAATTAGGTATCCGCCATGTAGAATGGCGGCGCGTCACGGGATACGTGGCGCTATCGAACGTACGATCGGAGGAATCTTATGGTAGTCGAGAGAGCAATAGCAGACTTTTCACGCTGTTGATTGGAAGACTGACAAACTGGAACTTCCCGGTCCACGGCGAAGGTCCTGGCGATCCGATTTACCTCAATGCCGAACAAACTGCCGAGCTCGCTGTTGCGGGTATTCGCTTGCTAACGCCGCTGCTACCTGCAGAGGCGGGCAAGAAGATCGAGGCCGCTGTCGAGAAATACCCGCGTCGGCGTCAAGCGAGCGTGGAGGAAGCGCTGGTTAGCGTTGGAAGTCTGGGAGGGGTCATCCATCACGGAACGTCCGGCCCTCCGGGATGCTGCGTCATGATCAATGGACACCTCGTGTGCACGCGTTTGAAGACCTCAAGTCGTTAGTAGCAGGGACTCCTCGTTGGGCGGCTGCATCGGGCAAGGCTATCCGCAGGCAAGGCATGCGGTTCGGCTTCGTCACGATGGGTGAGGTATGCCCTCGTGTCACGAGTTCGTTGCCGCCTATCGGCCGTAGAAACACTCGATCAGAGATTGCACCGGCCGGCCGTTGCAATCTCTGATCAGCGTGCGTGGCGCTGGCGCTTTTTTAGCGGGAGTCCGCGGTGGTGTAGACCGCGGTCGACGGCTCATTGGGGCTCAGGGTATTGGGATTTGTCCGGCGAAGAAGAATCATCGCTCCGAGATCGGTCCAGCAGATGAAGTCCAATGGAATGCGAAACCGCTGGGTGCTGATGATCAGGCAGAACGGAAGGATGACGGACAGGATTACTGCCGCTACCAGAAACCGCGTGTCATAGGCTCGGGGCGCGCCGCCCACCAGGCTGAAGACGAGCCATAGGGGAATGGCCAAAGAGCTCAGGATCTTGGCAAGCCCTGCCAGACTGCGGGCGGGGTGAGCGTGGAGATCCGGAAGCAGCAAGTTGGCGAACTTGAGCAGATCGAGCTTCACTGCCTGCCCGGGGTGGCTGCGGATAAAAGCGATCGCGGAGTTGCGATAGATCGGGTCGAGCTTTGGGTCCCGGTTGTCGGTGTACTGGACATGCTGTGCTGCAAGTTCGAAGGGGATGGAGTCTTCCTCGTTCCACAGGTGCTGAGAGGTGTAGGGGTTGTAGCCGGAGAAGAGGTTGTACGCTCCATTCCTTGGGAAGAACATTGACCCGTGAATGAGGATGGTGATCGAGCAATAGACGAGGGCCGCGGTGGCAGTCTGAGCGAGGATGCGCGGGAACAAGCTGCGGAGCACGGATCGGTAGAGCACGACCCATGACACGATGGCCAGCAGCATCAGGTTGGGACGGATCAAGGCAGCGAAGCCAAGGGAGGCACCCAGCAGCACGTCCGGATAGGCAAAGCGATCCTTCGGCCGGCTCATCAGGACCATCGCCGACATGAATAAGAAGATGGCTGCCGCCGTGATGTTGGTGTCCTGGGTCTTGTTGTAGCTAAGGCTGAAGTCTGGGTAGAGGGATAGCGCGAAGACGACCAGGAGGGTGAGCTTTACGCTTAGTCCGGTCAACCTCAGGTAGAGCCACGCACTGGCCAGCATGAGGAGAGCGAGGAGGATGTTGACGGCGGTGAAGCCGGTCTCGGATCCGAAGGCCTTGTAGCCGAGGGCCAGCAGAGCAGGATATCCAACGGGCAGAAAGTTGTAGAAGATGTGGCCGGTGCGCACCATCTCCATGGCCGGGTCTGCGTACTCATCCCCGCGGTAGTAGGGCAGGATCATGCTGGTAATGATGGCTACCAGCAGGCTTACGGCGAGCAGGGAGCCCAGGCAAACATACTCATTCCATGATTTTCTGCTCTGAGTTGTACTGGACATGGATGATTCCCTGCTCCTGGGTTTGTGTCTACCCTAAGGTAAAGCAACTGCGGGGGCGAGGCGAGCTAGACGCTAGTAGGATCAGCTAAACTAAGCCGGACGCTGGGAGTTAGAGGCTTGCGGGCTTGAGGCGGTGGGCGTAGAGGCCGGTGGCGATGGTCAGGTCGAGGTCGGCGAGGAGGAGTCCTTCGACGCCGTAGGGCTGCCAGGTGAGGACGGTGCCGTCGGGGTTGATGATGGCGGAGGTGGTGTCGGAGCCGGGGATGGCGAAGTTGACGCTGGCGAAGTAACAGGTGTTCTCGGCGGCGCGGCAGAGCATGGTCTTTTCGAAGATGGTGTTGGCGGGGTCGGCGAAGGTAGTGGGGACGTAGGCGTTGGGTTCTGCGCCGTGGAAGTGGGGGTGGAAGACGACCTGCGCGCCGTTGCGGACGGCCCAGCGTACGGTTTCGGGGTAGCGCCAGCCTTCGTGGCAGATGGAGATGCCGAAGGTGAGATCGTCGGAGCGGAAGATCTGGCGGGTGGTGCCGGGGGTGTAGGTGGACTCTTCCTGGGGGGCTAGCTGGACTTTGTCCTGGAAGCCGAGGATGGTGCCGTCGCGGTCGATGACTAAGGCGGTGGCGAGGAGTTGATTGTTGATGAGACGTTCGGTGCCGAGGATGACGGCGATGTTGGCGCGGGCGGCGGCGGCGGCGATGGTCTCGTGGGCGTGCGTGAGGAAAGCGGCGTCGGGGGGTGGGACGGATTGGGTGCGGGCGCGGTAGCCGGGGACGAAGCACTCGGGAAAGCAGAGGATGTCGGCGTGGGTGCTCGCTGCGCTCGCGATGGCGGAGAGTGCTTGGGCGATGGAGTCGTCGGGGGAGGATGGGAAGCGGAGGTTGGCCAGGGCGATGCGCATCGTGGATAGGATAGCGCGGTGGGTTGGGAGCTTCCAGCTTCGGCAGCTAGGGATAGCAAGAACGGGGGCGCTTCGCGCGAGAAGCAGGTTCCTCGCTACGCTCGGAATGACAGACAGAAAGGCAAAAGCGAAAGGTCCGAGCGTTGGCTGGGACCTTTGGGTGTATGACGCGGTTGGTTAGGAGATGGGGAGGAGGCCTAAGCGGCTGTGGGTGATGGGGAGGTCGCTTAGGCGGAGGGCTAGTGATTTTGCGCCGCCGCCGCCTTTGATGAACTCAGAGAGTTCGAGCTGGACTACGTCGAAGCCGGCGTCGAAGAGGCGGGTGGCCAGTTCGCGGGTGATCTCTCCGGTGAAGACGGTGCGTCCGAGGTTGAGGGCGCAGCAGGCCATGTGGGTTGCGTCGAGCTCGGATACGGCGATGCGGCGGTTGGCGGGGTAGGCGCGCTCGATGGCTGCGTTGGAGGCGGCGTCGAAGGCCTGGGGATAGTAGAGGATGTAGCCCGTGGCTTCGCCGGTGGGGCTGGCGAGCGGGGTGAAGCAGGTGTCGAGGTGATAGAAGCGGGGGTCGGATAGGTGGAGCGAGGTGACGGGGACGTGCCAGGCGTCGGCTATGTGGCGATGGGCGGCGCGGCAGGTGCGAACGCCGTGGGCGGCCCAGAGAGAGGTGCCGTCGTCGTTGAAGGCTACATCGCCTTCGCCTTCGAAGGGAGTCTCGCGGGGAGTTTCCCAAAGGATGAAGCCCTGGGAGATGAGCCAGCGGCGAAGGTAGGCGGTCTCGGCCCGGCGCTGCTGGGGGTTGAAGCTGGAGAGGGCGGCGACGCCGTTGTGGATGAGGGCGCTGTGCGCGACGAAGACCATGTCGGGGCAGCCGGGCTCGGGGTGCAGGAGGCGAACGTCGGCGACGCTGCGAAGGACGTTGTGCATGCCCTTCCACTGGGCGAAGGCGAGATCTCGGGAGGAACGATGGACGTTTCCAGCCATCCAGGGATTCAGGACGTAGTCGACGTTGTACCACTCCGGGGGACACATCAGGAAAGTGGGACGGGTGAACTGAGGCGTGGAGGCGAAGACGTTTGGAGCAGCGGATGAAGCGGTAATACTTGTAGCCATGATGATGAAATTCCTAGTACCGAAAAGGAGTGTCCTCCCCCCAGGGGACAGTCGTCAAGTGGGTAGGGTTACTCCGAGGGATACATACTCCCCGTAATCGAACTGAGGGATAAGACGCCTTCAAATGAGAAAAGGTCCGCCGGGTTGGCGAACCTTTAATGGATCGTTTAACGAACTGTTACAGGCCGCGAAAATGCTTGCCGCTGCTAACGTTTCGCTAATGTCGGGAAGCTGACACTTAGAGTTTTTCGAAGAACTCGCAGGCCGAGCAGGAGATGTAGACTCCGCCGGGGACGCCGCGCTCGCGGTCCTTGACACGCTTGACGATGCGGGTGGGCTTGGAGCACTTGGGACAGTCTGTGCTCTTCTGTGTATCCATGACCTTTTTGCGGTCGCCGGTCTTGGCAATCTTTGCCATTGTGATGATCTCCTCGGTGCGAATGTCTTGGCTTGACTCTGGCATGCGGCGATGGCTGCAATGCGCGCGGCGACCTGGCTTGATCCGTGATGGGCTGGGCTGGTGGGCTGGGCCGAACAGGAGGGTCGCGAGGGCGCTGGGCCGGGTAAAGCTCTGGGTTAAGTTTACACGATTTGGGGGTCGAGTTGTCAGTTCTCAGTTGTCAGTTCTCCGTTGAAGGTTCGGTTTTCACTGAGAACTGACCACTGAGAACTGAGAACCGTTGTGCTGCTAGGCTGCTGGTACGGATGCAGAGCGCTGGAGCAGATGCGGTGGGGGTGTCGGCGGGGCCGATGGAGGCGCTGCGGCGGCATTGGTTTCTGTATGTGTACGAGGGGGCGGAGCTGGCTTGGTTTATGGTGGCGGCTTGCGTGGCTACCGTCGTGCTGTTTGGGGCGGGGTCGCCGGTGTTGCATTGGGTGCCGAATGCGGCGTTGCGGCGGTTGGTGATGGGCGCGGCGATGGGTGGGACTGCAGTGCTGATTATTCATTCACCGATGGGGAAACGGTCGGGGGCACATTTTAATCCGGCGATTACGCTGACCTATCTTTGGCTGGGAAAGATTGGGGTGTGGGATGCCGTGGGGTATGTGTGCGGGCAGTTTGCTGGAGGGGTTGCGGGGGTTGGGGTTGCGGCGCTGATGATGGGGCGATTGCTGGCGCAGCCGTCGGTGAACTATGCGGTTACAGTGCCGGGCATTGGTGGGACGGCGGGGGCGTTTGGGGCGGAGTTGTTTATGGCTGCGCTGCTTATGGGGATTGTCTTGTGGATGACGAATCGGCGGCGGCTGGCGGCGTATACGAGCTATGCGGTGGGGGTGTTGATTACGGGCTATGTGTTTTTCTTTGCGCCGGTGTCGGGGTTCAGTATCAATCCGGCACGAACGGTGGGGCCGGCGGTGTTTGCGCAGATGTGGACGGCGGAGTGGGTTTATTTTGTCGCGCCGCTGCTGGGGATGTTTGGGGCGGCGGCGCTATACGTGTCGCGGTTTGGGATTGAGGGCGTGCTTTGTGCGAAGTTGCATGCTGCGCCTAGTGTGCTTTGTCCGTATCGGTGTGGGGTCGCGGAGCATGTGCCGGATAGGGATACTGCTAGCTAGATCGCTTAATGGGCGTGGCAGTGCTTCACTACGTTTTTCGCCGATGTACCATTGCTTTCATGCTCACCGCAGACCAGATACGACTCCTACCGAATCGGCGATTTGCATTTGAGGCTGCCAGTGGTCGAGAAATCAAGGGCACATATGAGCCAACAGAAAGACAACCGGAGACTCTCTGGCTGTCAACCATCGCGAAGCTTTCCAATGGCTCTCCCTTTTTAGTCGTCAGGAGCTATTTAGTTTCTTCCAAGCTGAGCGTTGAAGAGTTGGCGGCTAAGGGCGAAGATCTGGATGCTGAAGCGCAGGCAAAAGAGCTGGTCTAGTTCAGCGAAGCCCCTGTCAAAACAGTTTAGTCGTTGGGATTGGATTCGCGGTTGAGGTGCTGTTCGATGACTGGGTTGGTGGAGGCGGCGGTGGGCGTCGAGCCTAGGATCTGGACTAGCGGTGTGGCGGCGGCGGCTTCGTTTTCCATGGCGGTGTGGGCGGCGGGGGGCGCAATGTCCATGGGATAGCCGCTGGCGATGGGGGGGGTGTAGGTGTACTCCCATGCGTAGTGGCGGGTGAGTCGTATGAGGATGAAGATTCCGGGTATGAGAAACGCTGCGGTTACGAAGGAGGCTTCGGGGCCGTACGTGCCGCCGGTTAGCCACTCGGGGCCGGTGACCGAGGTGAAGATGAGGTTGTTGAAGCCGAAGTCCACGGGGATGGGCAGGCCGAAGATGATCGCCGCTGCTGCGCTCCAGGCGAAGTGAATTCCCCAGCCGATCCAGAGGGCGCGGGTGCGGAGGTAGGCGACGCAGAAGAGGATGGCGAAGAGGAAGGTGTCGAGGATGCTGAGCGCGGTGGCGTCGGGACGGTGGGCGGCGAGGATGGCGTAGAGGAAGGACAGGACGATGGTCGCGACGACGGGGCCGGTGGCTTCGATGAGCTGGATGAAGAGGAAGCCGCGGAAGGCGACTTCGAGCGCGAGCGTTGCGACGGCGATGGTGAGGAGCGAGAGGAGTGCGTAGCCGAGGTTGGGAAAGTTGAGGTTGAACTCGGGATGTAATGCGCCGATCAACATCATGGGAAGAACGGCCGCGAGAATGAGTGCCCAGCCCATCGCTGCGCCGCGGAGGAACTCTTCGCGGGTGGTGGCGCGGGCGGGGAGAGCGTTGGTGGAGCGGATGGTGTTGAGGCGGGTGAAGTTGTCGAAGGTGGGACTACGGGTTGCGATCCAGCGGAGGATGGCGAAGCCGATGAGCAGGAGGAAGAGGAAGAAGAGCTGCTGCAGAAGGTTCGAGATGATGGAGAGGTTGAAGCGGACGGTGAGGCCCTGGGTGGCTCGTTCGGCGAGACCCTGGGCAGCGACGATCCAGAGACCCGCGCCAAGGAAGAGCAGGAAGTGGAAGGGTCGCGGAAGAGCGGAGGTGCGCGGTGGTTGAGGCAACGGCGGGATGCTCCTTTGGCCGGGTTGCAGGACGAGTGATCCTGGGGCCTGCAAGGGTTAGACGCGTTCCCTGCCCTGGTGGGACCAACTGAGCTTCACGCGCTACTCGACCATCTTGCTAACCCATGTCTCAAAGACGAGACATGGGGCACCCGGGCTGTTGCGGCTCAGGCGGTGGTGTAGAACTGCGCTATGTTGCGGAACTTGTTGTAGCGGGCGGCTAGCATGTCGTCTAGCGAGAGGCCCTGGAGGTAGTCGAGGTGGTTTGCGAGGCGTTCGTCGACGATGCTCATCGCCAGGGCTGGGTCGTTGTGGGTTCCGCCTTCGGGCTCGCGAATGACTTCGTCGACGCAGCCTAACATTTTGACGTCGGTGGCGGTGTAGCGAAGAGCGGTCGCGGCGTCCTGCTTGCGGGAGGAGTCCTTCCACATGATGGAGGCGCAGCCTTCGGGCGAGATGACGGAGTAGATAGCGTTCTCGAGCATGAGGACGCGGTCGGCTACTGCTAGCGCGAGCGCGCCGCCGGAGCCGCCTTCGCCGGTGATGGTCGCGATGGTGGGGACGCGGAGGCGAGACATTTCGAGCAGGTTGCGGGCGATGGCTTCGGCCTGGCCGCGCTCCTCGGCACCGAGGCCGGGGTTGGCGCCCGCGCAGTCGATGAAGGTGAAGATGGGGCGATTGAATTTCTCGGCAATCTTCATGGCGCGGAGGGCCTTGCGATAGCCTTCGGGGTCGGGCGAGCCGAACTTGCGGGCGACGCGCTCTTTGACGGAGCGGCCCTTGAGGTTCGCGATGACCATGACGGGCTGGCCGTGAAAGCGGGCCATGCCGGCAGTCATCGCGGGGTCGTCGGCGAACTGACGATCACCGTGAATCTCGCTGAAGTCGGTGAAGAGAGCCTGGATGTAGTCCATGGGATAGGGACGCTGGGGATGCCGGGCTAATTCGGTTTTAACCCAGGCTTCGGGGACCGGTGGTGCGGGCTGGTGTGATTGCTTTTGGGAGGTATTTTCTGCCATCTCGTTGACCAAGTTGATTGTACGGGAAGAAGCGCGAGTAGTGGGTAGTGAGTAGTGGGTAGTCAAAAAAGCAGCTCTTACCTTTTAGCTTCTGACTTTTAGCTAACGGTGGTCACGAGGATTGGACGCGGCGGGGGTTAATTGGGGTACAGGAGAGAGATGCGGAGGGCTTGCGCGCCGGGGCTTAGCTGTAAGGGCTTTTTGGTGTTCGCGGGAAACCACGCGACCTCGCCCGGCTTGAGGGATTGCTTCCCTGCCCCTGCCTCCACTTTGAGATCGGTGGTGGGCACGAGGAGCGAGCGTGCCTGGAGGGGGGCGGCCTCGCAGCCGACTGTGGGCGGGCAGACGATGCGGTCGATTTCGAGGGCTGTGTCCTGGAATTCGATGTGGGTGCCGGGCATGAGGGGAGACGGGACTTCGCCGCGGGTGACTTGCTTGAGGTCGGTGGGCGGGATGGTTTTGAGTTCGACGCGGAGGAAGTCGGAGGGGAGCTCGCTGAGGTTGGTGATGCTGTGGCGCTCGGTCATGCCGGGCGCGATGCGAAACGCTCCAGTGTGGGTGGGCGGACGGGTGACGGAGAACGCGTTGGGTGGTTCGTGGTCGATTCGGACTTCGCCGGAGTCGTTGAGATAGATGTAGATGGTGGGGTACGCGGAGTGGTCGTGCATGGGGACGAATTCGTGCGGGCCGTAGTGGACGCGCATGACGAGGAGGTCGTGGTTGTTGAGGATGGTTTTGTAGTTCTTGGGGAGCGGGGACTGCGCGAGGGCGGCGGTGGTGAGGAGAACAAGGGCAAGGGCACGCATGGTTATTGGATGACTTGCACGGCGCCGCGACCCACTAAGGATTCAACTTGTTCGATGAAGGCTACGTCGGCGGCTACGGTTAGGTGGGGCTCGAGGTCTACGGCGAACTGGTCGGGTTCTTCGAGGCGGAGCATTAGTTTGCCGGCGCCGGGGGCGGAGCGGAAGAGGCTGTCGAGTTTGGCTAGGAGTTCGGTGTCGGGGTTGTGCAGGGGGACGCGGATACGGAGGGCGTCGGGGAGTTTTATTTTTACGTCTTCGAGGGCGATGATGTTGGAGACGGCTAGCTTGGGGGCGGCGTCTTCGTCGCCGCGCAGGACGCCGCGGACTAGTACAGGGACGTCTATTTTTAGTTTTTCGGCTAGCTTTTCGTAGGCCGAGGAGAAGGCGATGAGTTCGATCTTGCCTACGGTGTCTTCGAGCGCGGCTTGCGCGTACATCTCACCGGAGCGTTTGGATTTGGCGACCTTAAGGCCGGTGATGACGCCGGCGATCTGGATTTCATTGGAGGAGGATTCTTCGCGGCGGCCGCGGTTGAAGACGGTGGGCTCTGGCTTCATCTCGCAGGCCGTGACTGTGTCGATGACTTTGAGATTGCGGAGTTTTTCGCGGTACTTGTCGAGGGGGTGGCCGGAGACGAAGAAGCCGAGGACTTCTTTTTCGTTTTGGAGGCGGAGGTGTTCGTCCCAGTCGGGTACGGCGGGTAGGGCTTCTTCGGTGTGCGCGGCGTTGGCGGGGCCTGGATCGTCGAACATGCCGAAGAGGCCGTGCTGTCCGGAGGCGGTGTCGCGCTGGGATTTCTGGGCGCGCTCGATGGCTTTGTCTAGGGCGGCGAAGACGCGGGCGCGGGGGCCGAAGGAGTCGAGCGCGCCGGCCTTGCAGAGGCTTTCAAGGACTCGCTTGTTCATGAGGCGGAGGTCAATCTTGTCGCAGAATTCATACAGGGAGGAGAAGCCCTGCTTCCCTTCTTTCTGGAGTTCAGCGCGCGCAGTGATGATGGAGTCAATTGCGTTGTGGCCTACGTTCTTAATTGCGGCGAGGCCGAAGAGGATGGAGTCGCCGGTGGGAGTGAAGTTTGCGGCGGAGACTTGCACGTCGGGTGGAACGACGGCGATGCCTAGCTCGCGACACTCGCCGATGTACTTGACTACGTTTTCTGGCTTGCTGGTTTCGGAGGTTAGGAGCGCGGCCATGAACTCTACGGGGTAGTGCGTCTTGAGCCAGGCGGTGTGGTAGGCGAGGAGGCTGTACGCGGCGGAGTGTGACTTGTTGAAGCCGTAGCCGGCGAACTTGGCCATCTGGTCGAAGATTTCTCCGGCCTGCGACTTGGGGAACTTGCGCTCGGCGGCGCCTTTGAGAAAGATCTCGCGCTGCTTCTCCATCTCGGCGGCGTCCTTCTTACCCATGGCGCGGCGGAGGAGGTCGGCGCCACCGAGCGAGTACCCGCCGATGACGTTCGAGATCTGCATGACCTGTTCCTGGTAGACCATGACGCCGAGGGTCTCTTTGAGGAGAGGTTCGAGTTCGGGGAGGGTGTATTCGACTGGGTTGCGACCCCACTTGCGCTCGATGAAGTCGTCGATCATGGACATGGGGCCAGGGCGGTAGAGAGCGTTGAGCGCGGTGAGGTGCTCGATGGTGTTGGGCTTGTAGCGGCGCAGGACGTCGCGCATGCCGCCGGATTCAAATTGGAAGACGCCGGAGGTGAGCGCGCGGTGGAAGACTTTTTCGAAGGTGGCAGTGTCTTCGAGATCGATGAGGGAGAGGTCGACGATTTCGTTGCGGTTGGACTTGATGAGTTTGAGGCAGTCGTCGATGACCGTGAGGGTGGTTAGGCCGAGGAAGTCCATCTTGAGCAGGCCCATTTTTTCTACGGCCTTCATGTCGTAGCTGGTGACGATGGCTTCGTCTTTGGTGCGGGTGACGGGGACTAGCTCGGTAAGGGGTTGGGGCGCGATTACTACGCCGGCTGCGTGGACTCCTGCGCCGCGGACGAGGCCTTCGAGGCGGAGGGCTGTGTCGATGAGCTCTTTGATTTTTGGGTCGGCGTAGGCTTGCGCGAGGAGGGGGTTGTCCTTGAGAGCTTGCTCGATGGTGATGCCGATGGTGGGGGGGATTAATTTTGCGATGCGGTCGACTTCACCGTAGGGCATGTCGAGGGCGCGGCCTACGTCCTTGATGGCGGCTTTGGCGGCCATGGTGTTGAAGGTGATGATCTGCGCGACCTGGTCGTTGCCGTACTTGCGGCGGACATACTCGATGACTTCGCCGCGACGATTCATGTCGAAGTCGATGTCGATATCGGGCATGGAAATACGTTCGGGGTTGAGGAAGCGCTCGAAGAGGAGATCGTTCTGGAGCGGATCGATGTCGGTGATCTCCATGACGTAGGCGACGAGCGAGCCGGCGGCGGAACCGCGGCCGGGGCCTACGGGAATTCCCTGCTCGCGGGCGTAGCGGATGAAGTCCCACACAATCATGAAATAGCCGGGAAACTTCATCTGCTTGATGCAGTCGATTTCGCGGTTGAGGCGGGCTTCGTAGTCGGTGATGGATTTGCGGAGCTTGTGGGTGTCTTCTAGATGCTTGATGGCGGATTCGCGACGCTTGCGCCAGCCGGCGCGGCAGACCTGCTCGAAGTAGGTGTCGAGGTCCATACCGTCGGGGCAGTCGAATTTGGGAAAGGGATTTTTTACTTTCGTGAGCTCGAGGTTGCAGCGCTCGGGAAACTGCATGGTGCGGGTGCAGACTTCTGGGGCGTGGGCGAAGAGCTTATGCATCTCGTCCGCACTCTTGATGTAGAACTCTTGCGTGTCGAACTTGAAGCGCTTGGGGTCGTTCATGCTGCCGGCGGTTTGGACGCAGAGGAGGACTTCGTGGGCGCGGGAGTCCTGGTCTTCGATGTAGTGCGAGTCGTTGGTGGCGATAAGCGGGATGTCTAGATCTTTTTCGAGACGGAACATGGCCTCGGTTACTGCTTTGTCGGGGGCGAGGTGGTGGTCCTGAATTTCGAGGAAAAAGTTGCCGCGACCGAACATGGTTTCGAAGTCGCCGGCGGACTTTTTGGCGAGGTCGTAGTTCCCTTGCATGATGTGCTGCGAGACTTCTCCCGCTAGGCAGCCGGAGAAGCCGATGAGGCCTTCGGTGTGCT
Source organism: Granulicella sp. L46 (assembly GCF_009765785.1). Classification (GTDB taxonomy): domain Bacteria; phylum Acidobacteriota; class Terriglobia; order Terriglobales; family Acidobacteriaceae; genus Granulicella. The sequence continues at coordinate 461,792 of NZ_LMUT01000012.1, read as the reverse complement.
TGGCGAGGAAGGCTTTGCTGACGCGGGGCTTTTTGTAGAAGCCGTGCAGGGCGGCCTCGGAGGTGAGACGAACGAGGTTGCGGTAGCCGGCTTCGTTTTCGGCGAGGATGAGGAGGTGGTTGTATTTGGAGTCGGGGTCGGCGTGCTCGCGGAGATGGGACTCTTCTTTGCAGACGTAGAGCTCGCAGCCGAGGATGGGCTTGAGGTTCTTCTTGTGCATGGCGTCGAAGAAATGGACGGCGCCGTAGATGTTGCCGTGGTCGGTGATGGCGGCGGAGGTCTGGCCGATTTTGGTGAGGTGTTTGGCTAGCTTGTCGACGTCGCAGGCACCGTCGAGGAGAGAGTAGTCGGTGTGGAGATGGATGTGCGTGAACTCAGCGGCCATACAGGTAGTTTACGGCTTGGGAAAATTGGGGCCTGAGGAATTCCCGTCAGGTTTCGCATCGTGCTCGTTCGATGGCCATCTAACGATTGCAGTTTCATCTCAAGTGTCACTAAAGGCTCCATGACAAACGAAGAATTATTGGTCGCAACAGCGGTGGGCTCGTGGAAGCAGATCATTGGCCGGGCCGACTCCGTGATCGCAAAGTACACCGACGAGCAGTTGGATCGGCACGTCGCGCCGGGCCGGAATCGCGTACGCTACCTGATCGGGCATCTGGTGGCCATCGACGACCGGCTGTTCCCGTCCCTCGGCATTGGTGAGCGCCTGTACGAGAAGCTGGATGCAGCGTACGTGACGAATCCGGATGGGACGCTGCCGGATCCGGTGTCGACTGAGGAGTTGAAGAAGGCTTGGTTCGATGTTCACTCGAAGTTGACCGCGGCCTTTGAGCAGATGACGGCGGCGCAGTGGCTGGAGCGGCATACCGCGGTTTCAGCGGAGGACTTTGCGAAGGAGCCCTTGCGTAACCGGTTGGCGATGATGCTGAGCCGCACCAATCATGTGTCGATGCATCTCGGGCAGGCGTTGCTGGCCAAGTGAATGGATGCACGCCGAGCTAGTGGAGGGCGGCGGTTTCGGCTGGGGATAGGGGGATGTGATTTAGCTGTTTGAGGAGGCTGATTAGGTTTTGGTTGAGGGCGGTTATGCGGTGGGCGCCGGAGTGGTGGTAGAAGCCCCAGTGGGGGTCGGTGATGGTCCAGAGGATGGCTTTGGTGGTGGGGTCGTTGAGGGTGACGTAGATGCCGTTAGCTTCGTCGTTGTGGAAGCGGACTAGGACGTCGGCGGTCTCGGCGGAGTCGGTGAGGTGATAGTAGCCCCACGTGGTGAGGGCGGTGAGGAAGCCTTCGAAGTAGGGGTGGGGAGTGGACTTGAGGGTGAGGGAGTCGTTCTGGACGTAGATGTTTTTGGCGTTGAGGACCTGCGGGGGGACGGGGGCGGTGAACTTGATGAGGGCTTCGAAGGAGGGGCGGAGGGTGTCGCGGTTGACTAGCTGGTCCGGGGTGGTGGAGCGGGGAGTGGAGACGCGGGTGGCGATCTGGTAGGTAAGCCACTCGATGGAGCGGGCGAAGGCGATGGCGCCTTTAGGGATGTCGGTGCCGCGGCCGGCGGGGGCGGTGATGGTGTCGATGGGCGCGAGGGTGGCGGGGTCGAGGATGGTGAGCACTAGTCTGGGCTGATGTTGCTGGGCGATGACGTGTTGGCCATCCGGCGTCTGGACGAGGTTGGGAGCGAGTTCGGCGCCGTGGATCTGGAAGATGAGGTCGGCGTGGACGGGCGAGTCGACGAGTTGGAAGTAGCCCCACTGCTGAAGGGCGGCGTAGAGCTGGTTGTAGGCGACGTTGGGGCCACCGGGGATTTCGCCGTTGAAGTAGTTGTTGCCGCCGGCGTTGGAGAGGAAGATGGTTTTGGCGGCGGTGACGCGCGCGATGGCTTCGGGGGATGCGGGCTGCTGGGGCGCCGGGGGTGGTGGTGGAGGCGGAGGGAGTAGCTGCGTCTGGCGGGCGTTGGCGAGGGGGCACAGCGCGATCGCGAGGCAGGTGGAGAGGACGCTTCTAACGGAACGTCGGCGAGGCGGACTTGGGGTGCGGGTGCTGCTCATCAGGATCAACTCCGGGAGATGGCCGCGCGGGCGAATTTATTCAAAGATACATGATGCTTTGAAGGAAACTTGTAGATGAGGTGTCGCGTGGGGAGGCGCTGCGGGCTGTGCGGGTGGGTTTCCGGGTTGACGGAGCGGATGCAGGCCCGGGGTGTCCTGCGCTAGAATCTGTCGTCATGAAGAGTGAACCTCGGACGAGGATTGCGCGTCTGGAGCGATGACGGGTGAAGAGGGGTTGAAGCCTTGAGCATGCGGGACTCGGTTCTTTTTGGGTGGATCTTTCGGGCGGTTCGGAAGCGCGGCCGGGAACGAGATCTGCAGGCGGCTGCGGCGTGGCCGACGGTGACTGCGAAGCTGCTGGCCGGCAACGTGGTGCAGCGTGACGAGCTCGCCCAAGGAACGCTGGCGCAGACGACTCAGATTGAGTTTCAGTACTACTTTGCTTTGGGAGATGACTTCTTTGGCGGGTATTTGCGGAGTGTTCCCTGCTCGGAATCGGAGGGGCGGCGGTGGTTGCGCGAGGTGCCTGAGGGGACCTTGGTGACGGCTCGGTATGACCCGGCGGATCCGGACAAGACGCATGCGCTGGCGGGGGATAATGTGGGGAAGCTACCGTTTGGAGTTTGGGAGATGTAGGGGTGGCGGGGCTGGATGGATCGGGCCTTCAGCCCTCTGGGGTTCAATGCGTGGGTACGTGGGCTGCGCCCCACGCTGGTATGGGGCGCGCCTTTGGCGCTTAGGGCGAGGCGGTGAGAATGGCTTGCGGCTGCGAGGTGGCTTGCGTTTACTTCGTGAGGGCGGCGGGGAGTTTTTCGTAGATGTTGCCGAAGCCGCCGTTGGAGAGGATGGCGACTACGTCGTTGGGGGCAAGACGAGGGGCGATGTTGGCGACAATGGCGTCGGCGTCGGCGCAGAGGGTGGCGGGGACGTTGCGTGAGTTCAGCGCGGCGATGACGTGCTCGGGGTCGAGGCGCTCGAGTACGGGGATGGCTTCACTCTTGAAGACGGCGGCGAGGATGACTTCGTCCGCGAGGGCTAGCGAGTCGACTAACTCGCGCTCGAAGACGTTGCGGCGGAGGGTGTTGGAGCGGGGCTCGAGGACGGCGAAGAGGCGGCGGCCGGGGTAGGCGGCGCGGAGGGCGCGGAGGGTTTCGCGGATGGCTGTGGGGTGGTGGGCAAAGTCGTCGATGATGGTGACGCCGGCGATTTCGGCGCGGACTTCGAGGCGGCGTTTTACGGATTGGAAGGTAGCGAGGGCTTCGGTGATGGCGACGGCGGGAATTCCCTGCCCTGCGGCTAGTGCGGCGGCGGCGGTGGCATTGAGGGCGTTGTGCTCGCCGGCCATGGGGAGAGTGAGGTGGGCGAAGGTTTCACCGCCGCGGAGGAGGGTCCAGGTGGTGGTGCTTCCCTGCTGCTTGAGGTTGGTGGCTTGCCAGTAGGAGTCGGGGGCAAGGCCGTAGCGCTCTACGTTGCAGAAGGCTTTGGCGCAGCACTCGGTGACGTTGGAGTTGCCATCGTAAGCGATTAGGCGGCCGCGTTTGGGAATGAGGTTGACCATGCGCTTGAAGGCGGTCTTGACGGCGTCGAGGTCAGAGTAGATGTCGGCGTGGTCGAACTCGACGTGGGTGAGGATGGCGACGTCGGGAAAGTAGTGGAGGAACTTGGGACCCTTGTCGAAGAAGGCGGTGTCGTACTCGTCGCCTTCGAGGATGAAGGTGCGGGACGAGGGCTGGACGTGGAAGCTGGTGCCGAAGTTTTCGGCTACTCCACCGATGAGGAAGGACGGGGTGAACGCCGAGTTACTGCGGCCGGCGACCTCGTAGATCCAGGCGAGCATGCTGGTGGTGGTGGTCTTGCCGTGAGTGCCGCAGACTACGAGGCGCTCGCGGTTGGCGAGGAACTCGTCGTGGATGAGTGCGGCCATGGAGGTCATGGGGATGCGCTGGTCGAGGACTACTTCGAGCTCGGGATTGCCGCGCGAGATGGCATTGCCTACGACGACCAGGTCGGGTGCGGGCTGGAGATTGGCGGCGCTGTAGGGTTCGAGGATGGGGATACCCTGGGCGCGGAGCTGGTCTGACATGGGTGGGTAGGCTGCCGTGTCGGAGCCCGTCACGCGGTGGCCGTGGGCGCGGAGCATGCCGGCGAGTGAGGCCATCGCGGTGCCGCAGATGCCGATGAGGTGGATGTGCTTCGGTTGAGTCATAAGATTCGGATTGAGGAGAAACAGCGTCTAGGTTCAGTCGGCGCAGCCATGCCAAGACAGTTGCTGAGGTGTCAAGGAAAATAAGGCTACGGTGTTACACGTTCGCGTTTCACGATGGTTGCTTTGAATTCTTTTCCGCTAGGCAGTTTCAATCGCAGGTCTTGCCCATCGATCGATACCGGTACAGGATCGCCGATGATCACGCCTGGCACAATTTCGCCGGAGTGTCGGCTTACGCGGCCACCCCTCGCCGTGTACACGACATCCCCGACTTGTACAGTGATTAGCGCATTAGCGAACGAGGTTCCTTCGATAAGCCGCTCAGTGGTTCCGCTAGAAAGAAGCTTTCCGGAAACGTAAGCGCGGTCATGGTTGCTCCCGAAAGCGCTAGCAGCACTAAACAGGAACAGGAATAGGAACGAGAAGAAATAGCGCTTCATAGGCTTTCTCAAAAACGGAAGTTTAACAGATGCGAGATGTGAGATTCAGAGGTGCGAGGTTGAGATGCGAGATGTGGGCTATTCGGAGAGCTTGTCGTCTTCCATTGTGACCCAGGTGCCTAGGGGGATGGAGCGGTTGTGCTGGTTCATGTGGCCCGATTGGAGGCCGATGGTGATGGGGCCGGGGAAAGTTTGGAGGGCGTGGAGGCAGGCGGCTTCGAGGAGTGCGATTTCGAATGGCCCGTTGGGATCGATGTTGGCGGAGGGGTCGCCGAAGACGATGCCTCGAACCTGGTCGAGTTGGCCGGCGAGGCGGAGGTGATTGAGCATGCGGTCCCATTGGTAGGGCTTGGTGTTGATGTCCTCGAGGAAGAGGATGGTGGGCTCGGTGAGGTTGAGGGCGTAGGGGGTGCCGAGGGATTCGGTGAGGATGGAGAGGCAGCCGCCGAGGAGGCGGCCTTCGGCGCGGCCGGGCTTGAGGGTGCGGATGCCATCGGCTGCATTGACGGACCAGGGGGTGTCTGCGTGGAGTGCGGCGCGCCAGGTGCGGTGGTCGACGCCGTCAGGGTTGGACCAGTCGGCGGCGGCCATGGGGGCGTAGAAGGTGGGGAGTTTGCAGAGGTTCCAGAGGTAGAGGTGGAGCGACGTGTGGTCGCTGTAGCCGGCGAAGACTTTTGGGTTGGCGCGGATGAGCGAGGCGTCGAGGAGAGGGAGGAGCTCGGCGGAGCCCCAGCCGCCGCGGGTGCAGAGGATGGCGTCGATGGTGGGGTCGGCGAAGGCGGCGTGGAGGTCGGCTACGCGGTTGGCGGCGGTGCCGGCGTAGTAGAGCGGACCGCGGTCGAGGGCGTGGGGCATGATGATGGGGTCGTAGCCGTAGGCACGGAGCGCGGCGCTGCCCTGGGCTACTAAATCGGATTTAGCAGCGGAGGCTGGGGAGACGAGGGCGATGCGACTTTCCTGCTTGAGTTTGGGGCGCGGCGTTGACATGTCAGACTTGAGACCTTTGGTTGGAAACCATGAGGAGTGTCGCTGCTGCGAGCGGCCTGGCGGGTCCTTCGGCTGCGCAACTCGCAAGTGCGCGAGTTGCTTCGCTCAGGATGACGGATTTTCTTTCAGCCAGAAGATGAAAACGAAGCGATGTCGAGAGGTCAGGCAAAGTCTACTTCTCCGGTGCAGATGATTTCGGCAGGGCCGGTGAGGAGCATCTCGCTGGAGTTGGTCGGCCAGACGACTTGTTGAGCACCGCCTTCGGCGATGGCCGTGAGCTCGCGCGCGGCATTGTGTCGGAAGATGGCGGCGGTTGACGCTGCGCAGGTTCCGGTGCCGCTCGAGGTGGTGGGGCCGCAGCCGCGCTCGTAGATGCGGAAGGCGATTTCTGAGGGCGAGAGGATGCGGACGAACTCGACGTTTGTGCCGTGGGGAAAGAGTGGGTCGACTGCGATTTTTGCGCCTAGTTGTTGCCAGGTGAGGTTGTGGCTGCTGAAGTCTTCGTTGTCTGGAAAGAGGATGAAGTGCGGGTTGCCCACGTTGACCAAGACGCCGTCGATGGGGGTGTCGACTCCGGGGATTTCGATGGTGCGGGGCATGACGCGGGGGACGCCCATGTCGATTTCGATCCAATAGTCCGGGCCGTCGCGGCGAATGAGGCGGCAGGTGCGGATGCCGCCGTGAGTTCCGAGCGCGACTTGCTCGAGGCCTTCACTTGCGGCGAGCCACGCGGCTACGCAACGGGTGCCGTTGCCGCTGAGCTCGGCCTCGGAGCCGTCGGAGTTGAAGAGGCGGAGGAAGAACTCGTTGTTGGATTTGCGTTGCAGGAACTCGATGCCGTCGGCGCCGATGCCGGTGTTGCGGCTGCAAAGTTTGCGCGCCAGCGCGGCGTGGCGATTGAGTGCGAGGGATTCTTCGATGATCAGGAAGTCGTTGCCGAAGGCGTGGGCTTTGACGAAGGGGATACGGCTCACTCTTCCTCCGTGTCGTTGAAGACTACGACCTTATCGGTGGCGTCGCTAGCCTGTAGCTCGTGGTGGATGTGGTGATGAATCTTGTGGGTGGCGGTAACGATGAAGGAGACGCGTTCGATGCCGGCGATGTTGTCGCGATCGAGTACGGCGAGGCGCTGGCCGACGGAGTCGAGGACTTTGAGGATAGCGATCTGCATGCGGTGATTGGCGGCAGAGACTTGCTCGGCGAGAGCTTCGGCGCGGGCTGGTCCGACGACACTCTCGGGCAGCATAGAGCCGATGTCGGCACGGACTTCGTAGACCTTGGGATAGCGCTTCCAGCCGAGGCGGCCTTCTAGAAGGCCGATGATCTGAAGAGAGATGAGGACGAGGATGGTGGAGAGCCCGGCCACAATGTAGAGTCCCGCGCCGCAGGTCATGCCGATGGCCGCGACTACCCAAACCGTGGCCGCGCTAGTAAGGCCAAGGACGCGATTCTTGGTGTGGAGGATAAGGCCGGCGCCGAGGAAGCCGATGCCTTGCACAATGTTTGCGGCGATCTGGCCGCGGTTGTTCGGACTATCGCCAGCGATGACGACGCTCATGATTGTGAAGAGCGCCGAGCCAACGCAGATGAGGATGTTGGTGCGAAGACCGGAATCCTTGTGGCGCCACTCGCGCTCGAGGCCTACGACACCACCCAGGAGGGCGGCCATCAACAGACGCTTGACGGAGGGTCCGGTGAGGACGAGCTGCTCGAGCGTGGAGAAATGTATGTGGCCGGGTTCCACCATCGAGCCAGAATACTACTCGCGGTCGCGGAGGTGTGGATTGTGAAGCGTCCGGAATCGGAGTGGATACCGAGGCGTTGCAAAAAGAAAACCGCCCGCGTTCGGCAGCACGCGGGCGGACAAAGCCTGACCTGTGGCGATAACTACGCTACAGGCGCGGCAACGTTGATCTGTTGGGAAAGCTTGGTGAGGAGCTGATCGGCCTTCTCTTCCTCGGCAAGGGTCTTGTCGAGAAGTTGTGCGTCCTGCTGGTTGCCGAGCACTTCAGCCCAGGTGCGGAGGGTTCCGTAGATGGCAATCTCGTGATGCTCGACCTGGTTGCCTGCAGCGATCAGGATCACATCGCGGATGCTCTCGTTGGCGGCGTCCGCGATCTCGGATTCAGCTGAGCTGATGAGCTGGGCGGTGACCTTGCATTTTGACTCGTTCACTTCGCCGTTGGTGGCATCGAGAATGCGCTCGAGGCGAATGACGTGCTGTTTGGACTCGGTGAGGTGATCTCGGAAGGCCCGAGCTAGTTCGGGGTTGGTGGCCTTCTCAATCATGGCGGGCAGACCTTTGTCGACGATCTGCTTTTCGCTGCTAAGCGCGTGCTGGAGCATGTTGATATACAGCTCGCGCAGGTTGTTGACATCTGGTGTAAAGATTCCCATGGCCCATTTCTCCTTGTGGTTTATCGACACAGCGCCGCCAGCTCGTTCAGGCGAGCGTGTTGTGTAGGTCGTCAGTTTGCGTTCGTCTTTTCGTTCTTATGACCGGCGGAGCGTTCTCACCGGCGCGTCGTGTACCGCTGCTTGTACGGCCAATAGCTGTGATGCGGGTTGTGGCTGGCGCGTTACTTTTGGTTGGGGCAGAGAAATTGGATTTGAGGGAATTATTTTGCAGAGGCTGGGGTCCAGAGCAGGGACTGGTAGACGCGGGCGCAGGGCTGGCCGGTGGTGCAGATGACTTCCATCTCGGCGAGACCCTGGGGATGGGCGGCGACGGCGTTGGCGACGGGGTCACCGACGATGGCGATGATGTAGGCGGCGTGCCGGGCGGGATCCTTGAGGGCTATCTGCCAGGTCTGATCGTCGTTTTCGCTGACCATGCTTTGCAACGATCGGCCAGCGGTTTGAACGGCGCCTACGTGGTTGGTGAGCGACATCATGACAGGAACATTCTGCGGCATCGTGTCGAGCACGTTGGCGAGGTTGGTTTCGAGCGAGACGCGGGTGGTTGAGTTGTTGATTGCCTCTTTGAGTACTAACGGGATGAAGTACATCATGGCAATGCAGTTGGCGACGCAGAGAAGCATGGCGGCGGGCTGCCAGAGGCGTGCGGCGAGGGGCGCCCAACTGACGGTGCGGGATTTCAGCCAGATTTCAAATTGCTCGGCGGAGAGCGCGGCGTAGATGGAGAGTGCCGGAAGGAGTTCCATGCCGTAGCGCGCGTTGTAGAAGGCGTGCGGCCAGAGCTGGGGGATGAAGATGGGGACGGATCCGTAAGCGATCGAGTAGATATAAAACGGCAGCGGGATCCAGAGAAGGAGGGTGAAGGATTCGGCACGAGCGCGGACGGCGGTGTTGGCGCGGCGGCGGAAGGAGAGCCAGAGGCCGTAGAGCGAGGCTGCCATGAGGGCGAAGCCTGTCTCCCAGGCGGCGGCGTCGATCTGCGCGGTGCGGGTGTAGAAGAGCGTGGCCCAGCCGATGTTGTGCCAGCCGCGGTAGTGCTGGCCGGGGGGCGCGGTGCGGCGCTCGATTTGCTTCGCCGAGTAGGGGCCGCGGAGGAAGTCGAGCCAGTCGTGTTCGAAGTGGGCGTTGTACCAGAACCAAAGGAGCGGGCCGGCGGCAACGATGATCGTGAAGAGGATGAAGTGCGGACGCATGCGGCGGCGGATGTCTGCGGAGGATTTGAAGATGGCGGCCGCGAAGCAGAGCCAGATGATGGCGCCTATGATCCAGCCGTCGTAGCGGGTGAAGACCTGGCCGAAGATGAGGAAGCCGGCGAGCATCATGCGTGCTCTTGCGGTGACGGTGTCGTTTGCGCGGAGAGCGGCGATGGATTCGGATGTGGCGACGACACTCCAGATTAGGAGAGCGAGGAAGAGCGCCTCGGTCATCGCGGTGGTGGAGAGGAAGAGGAGGTTGGCGTTGAGCGCGTAAAAGGTAGTGGCGAGGAGTGCCCAACGGAGCTTCATGCTGCGACGCGCGAGACGCCAGATGCCTGCGACGCCGGCTGCGTAGCTGATCATGGACATGGGAGCGCCGGCAAGGCCGGTCTGCCACATGCGCATGTTCATGATGAAGGGCAGCATGAGGATGTGCGGGAGTGGTAGCCAGACGCCGCCTAGTTGCGAGATGCCGGGCCACTTGGCGTCGAGAATACGGCGGGCTATGGCGAGATGCGCCACGGCGTCTCCGTAGAGAAGGAGGTAGCCGTGGTGAAAGCAGACGAAGAGCGCGACGAAGGCGAGAAGAATGCCGCCCACGAAGAGTGGGTAGGTTTCGCCGGGGACTACGGGGCGCACGGCCTCGGGATCGCCAGGAACCCAGATGGGTGACTGGCGGAAGGAGCCGGTGCGGGAGCTGCGGCGGCCGAGAACGATCTCGCCGGGTTTGGGTTCGCCGAGTTTCGCGGCGCGTCGATCTGAGCGTGATCTCGCCATGAAGTTAGAGGTGAGAGATTTCCTTGAGGTGCTCGAAGCGTTGATCGATCTCTTCGCGGGTGGTGCGCTGCAGACGATCAGTGCCGAAGGCTTCGACGGAGAGCGAGCCGAGGACGCAGCCGTAGAACATGGCCTTGCGGAAGACTTCGGGGGTTAGCTTGCCTTGCGAGGCGACGTAGCCGTAGAAGCCGCCGGCGAAGGAGTCGCCTGCACCGGTGGGGTCGACTACTTCTTCCTGCGGGGTGGCGGGAGCGCGGAAGATACCCTGCTCGAAGGCTTTGCCGAAGCTGTGGGGGGAAAAGAAGGCGGCGCAGCCGTGCTCGGCGTATTTGACGATGAGGGATTTGGGACCGAGGGCGAGGACGCCTTTGGCGGCGCGGATGTTGTTGGTTTCTCCGCTGAGCATGCGGGCTTCGTTGTCGTTGATGATGAGGATGTCGAGCTCGCGGAGGACCTTGAGGAGGTTGTCGCGGTGGGCGGCGATCCAGTAGTTCATGGTGTCGCCGGCGACGAGTTTGGCGTTCGGCATGTGGGCGCGGACGCGGGATTGCAGGACGGGATCGATGTTGGCGAGGAAGAGGTATTCGGTGTCTAGATAGCTTGCGGGAATCTTTGGCTCGAAGTCGGCGAAGACGTTGAGATCGGTGGCGAGGGTCTCGGCGGCGGCGAGGTCTTTGACGTAGCTGCCGGTCCAGTGGAAGCTTTTGCCGGGGACATGCTCGATGCCGGTGGTGTCGATGCCGCGGGAGGTGAGGACGGCTTCGTGCTCGGGGAGGAAGTCGTCGCCGACTACGCCGACGACGCGGACCTTGGTGAAGAAGCTCGCGGCGAGAGCGAAGTGGGTGGCGGCGCCGCCGAGTACGCGCTCGCGCTTGCCGCTGGGGGTTTCGAGGGTGTCAAAGGCTACGGAACCTACTACGAGAATGGACATGAGTCTCCAGGTGGTGAGGTGTGATGTCGGGTTGCGGAGTTCACAATGCGGGGATCTCTCCACTGCGCTGCGCTTCGGTCGAGATGACGGACGTTTAGGTGCTGCGTTCGGTCGAGATGACAAACTTTTTGGCGGCGTTAGGGCCGCGAAGGTTGAGCTACCAGTATTTGCCGTAGAGAAGGTCTAGCTTGGCTTTGGTGGCGGCGGGGATCGCGGCGCGGTCGGTCATGATGGCGAACTTTGCGGCGGTCTGGGCGGGGCTGGCGCTTAGGTCTGCGGGCATGAGGCGGACGGCGGCTTTGACTACCTTCTGGGCGTTGCCGGAGTTCTGATGCATGACGGCGATGACCTGCTCGATGGTGACGTCGTCGTGGCCTTCGCGCCAGCAGTCGTAGTCGGTGACCATGGCGAGGGTGGCGTAGCTGATCTCGGCTTCGCGGGCTAGCTTGGCTTCCTGGAGGTTGGTCATGCCGATGATGTCGGCGCCCCACGAGCGGTAGAGGTTGGACTCGGCGCGGGTGGAGAACTGCGGGCCTTCCATGCAGATGTAAGTGCCGCCGCGCTTGCCGACTACGCCAACTTCCGCGCAGGCTTTGGCGAAGACATCGGAGACGATGGGGCAGACGGGATCGGCAAAGGCGATGTGGCCGACGACACCGTCGCCGAAGAAGGTGGCGGAGCGGGCGAAGGTTCGGTCGATGAACTGGTCGGGGATGACGAAGTCGGTGGGCTTGTGCTCTTCCTTGAGGCTACCGACGGCGCTGACGGAGAGGATGCTGGTGACGCCGAGGGACTTCATGGCGTAGATGTTGGCCTTGAAGTTGAGCTCGCTGGGAAGGATGCGGTGGCCCTTACCGTGGCGCGCGAGGAAGGCAACTTTGCGGCCTTCGAGGGTGCCGAGGGCGAAGACTTCGCTGGGGTCGCCGAAGGGGGTTTTGATGCTGACTTCCGTGACGTCGGTGAGGCCGTCCATGTTGTAGAGCCCGCTGCCGCCGATGATGCCGATTTCTGCCTTCGCCAAACCTGTCTCCTGGAGCGCGTTGCGTTGTAATGCGCCTTGGGTAGTATATCGTTCGCGGGATGTGGGCTGCTGGTTCCACTCCACATTGGAAACTGAAGGATTGCAGATTGAGGCAAGGCGGTTTTCTAACGCGAAAAGCTATCACTATTGACAGTTGTGGGATTTAGGAACGATGCCTATCGTTTTGCCATGCAAAATCCACTCAACAAGGTCAGTCGACGTGCATTTGTTTCGACGGGCGCAGTAGCTATTTTGTCTGCCAGGATGGGCATAGCCGAGGGTCAGTCCCAGGGCGATCCCCTGCCCTCCTGGAACGATGGGCCTGCGAAGGCGGCGGTGCTCAGGTTCGTGAGAGATACCACCGACAAGTCGAGCCCGAAGTATGTCGAGCCGGCAGACCGCATCGCCACGTTTGATCAGGATGGCACGCTCTGGACCGAGCATCCCTTGTACGGACAGGCCGCGTTTGCGCTTGCGCGTGTGGGCGAAATGGCTCCGACTCATCCTGAGTGGAAACAGAAGGAGCCGTTTAAGACTGTCCTCTCCCGTGACTACGCGGCGATGGCCAAATTCACAGAGGCGGATTGGCTCGAGATCGCCGCCGTCACCCATTCAGGGATGAGCACGGACGAATTCGTAGGCCTCGTGAAAGCGTGGATCACGACGGCCAAGGCACCGCGCTTCGACCGCCTCTACACCGATCTGGTATTCCAACCGATGCTGGAGGTGATGCAGTATCTCCGCGCCAATGGCTTCCGGACGTACATCGTCACGGGTGGCGGACAGGAGTTCGTGCGTGCCTACAGCGAGAGGGTATACGGTGTTCCGCCGGAACAGGTTGTGGGCTCGAGCATCGTGACCACCTATGTGAACACAGGCGATAAGCCTGTGCTCATGCGGGAGCCGAAGCCCTTCTTCATCGACGATGGTCCGGGCAAGGTCGTCGGGATAAACATGTTTATCGGCAAGCGACCTCAGGCGGCCTTTGGTAACTCGGGCACCGGCGTCGGGCTCAAGTCGGGCGACGCGCAGATGCTGGAATGGGCGCAGGCGGGCGACGGAGCGCGGCTCATGATGCTCGTGCTCCACGACGATGCGAAGCGCGAGTACGCGTATGGCCCCGCCACGGGACTGCCGGATACCACTGTCGGAACGTTTTCTGAGGCACTGCTGCTGGAAGCAACAAAGAATGCCTGGATCGTCATCAGCATGAAGAACGACTGGAAACGCATCTTCGCTTTTGATGTGTGACGGCTAGTGGCCGAAGTTGTAGGAGAGCATGTAAGTGATGTTGTCGGTGACGGGGCCGACGGGTGGTGGAGCGGTGTAGGAGAGGGTCGACTTGGTGATGGCGACAGGATCGCTCTCAAAGAGTACGGGGCGAAGTTCGACGTGATAGCCGAGGTCTGAGCCCCAGAAGCTTACGATGCGGCGAGTGTAGGCGCCGCCGAAGTCGGCAAGGATGCGCTGGCGAGCGACGCCGAGAAGAATGTGGCTGGAGGTGGGTGAGTACTCGACGAAGAGGCTAAAGGTGTTCTTGCGGGTGTAGGTGTCTGATGGCTGGGCGTGCGGCATATCCTGCGCAACGAGATCAGCGGTGCAGGATATCTCGAGACAGAGCAAGCTCCGCGGGCGAAACGGCTCATGCAAGATCCTCGGTAGCTTGAACTTTACTCGGTGGCTTGAAGTCTAATCGATCCGCAGCGACCTCCAGAGCTTATCGATTCTGGACTTCACGTCATTGGGCATGGTGAGCATCTGCGGCCAGGGACGGGTGAAGCCTTCGGCGGGCCACTTGCGAGTGGCGTCGATGCCCATCTTGCTGCCGAAGTTTGGCAGGCGGGAGGAGTGGTCGAGCGAGTCGACGGGGCCGAGGGTGAACTGAATGTCGCGCTCGGGGTCGATGTTGTTGGTGACGCGGAGGGTGACTTCGGCGAGGTCCTGGACGTTGCAATCTTCGTCGAGCACGATGACGCACTTGGTGAACATGGCCTGGCCCATCGACCAGATGCCGTTCATGACCTTGCGGGCGTGGCCGGCGTAGCTCTTGCGGATGCTCACGATCATGAGGTTGTGGAAGACACCCTCGGCAGGGAGATTGATGTCGACGATCTCGGGGAGGGTGAGCTTCATGAGCGGGAGGAAGATGCGCTCGACGGCTTTGCCCATCCAGGCGTCTTCCATGGGAGGCTTGCCGACGACGGTGGCGGCGTAGATGGGGTTGATGCGGTGCGTGATGCAGGTGATGTGGAAGACGGGGTAGTCGTCCTGCATGGTGTAGAAGCCGGTGTGGTCGCCGAAGGGGCCTTCGCTGCGGAGCTCGCCTAGCTCGACGAAACCTTCGAGGATGATTTCGGCGTGAGCCGGGACTTCGAGGTCGACGGTCTCACACTTGACGAGCTCGACGGCCTGCTGGCGGAGGAAGCCGGCGATGAGGTATTCCTCGATTTCGGGAGGCGCGGGAACGATGGCAGCGAAGGTGACGGTGGGGTCGGTGCCGATGGCGACGGCGACTTCCATGCGCTCGCCGGCGATGCGGGTGGCGACGAGTTGGGGGACGCTGTCGGGAGGAGCGGGGGTGGTGCCACCGGCGGTGAGAGCCATGAGCTCGACTTCGCCGGCCTTGTCGAAGGCAGTGGAGCGCAGGTGATCGCGGGCGTGCTCGGCGGCCACCTTCTGGCGCTGCCAGTGCATGCCGGTAGTCTGGCCGTCGTATACCTGCATGCGGTACATGCCGAGGTTGCGCTTGCCGGACTTTGGATCGCGCGTGGTGACGCAGGGGAGGGTGATGAAGCGGCCGCCGTCCTGGGGCCAGGTTTGGAGGATGGGAAATTTCAGGATGTCGATGTCGTCGCCGTAGCGGATGACTTCCTTGCAGGGGGCCTTTTTGGGATCGATGGTCTTGGGAAAGAAGCCTCCAATTTCGTTGAGCATGGGGAGAAGCTTGAGCTTGTCCATGATGCCCGTCGGGATGGTTGGGCGGAGGAGGGTTTCGATGCGGCGGGCAATGTCGTCGAGCGAGTCGACTTCGAGGGCTAGACGCATGCGGCGCTCGCTGCCGAACTGGTTCATCAGCACCTGCGCGCCCTTGTAGCCGATGACGTTCTCGAACAGCAGAGCGGGGCCGCCGGCACGGTCGGTTCCCTTCCCGAGTTTGGAGGCGCGATCGGCAATCTCTGCCATCTCCAGGATGGGTGAGACTTCGGCGGTGATACGTTTGAGTTCGCCAGCTTTTTGTAATGCCGCAATCCACTCGCGCAGGCTTTCATATGCCACAGTGTTCCCTCTTCCTGATCCTTGTGATCAATTCTCGTTCAGAACCGTTCGGTCTCTTGTGTCCCGAATCATCCTGTCTAAAGTGTCCTGAATTTCTCTGTCTCATTCTATTGTGATACGGCGCGAGGATTCGTGCCCGTAACGAAATGGGTGCACTCGGCTGGGTTCAACTTTGAGGGCGTAAATAGAATTCGATCCGAATTCCGTCGGGATCATTGAGCCAGATATATTCCTTGAGGCCGTACTGGTCGATTTTGATCCCGCTATGCGCGATGCCGGCTGCCGAGAGCTGCTGCTCGACTGCCTGAAGGTCCGCAAGCGTGTCAATGCCGAACGCGATGTGGTTGAGGCCGATCTGCTCTTTGTCGTAAGTGCCTGAGCGGGGCTCGGCCGCAAGCGTGAAGAACAGGCGAGTGTCCCCTACGGTATAGAGCAGGCTCTGCTCTGTGCGCTCGGGATGCTGGCTCAACAGCGCGGTGTAGAACCGCTCGCTGCGATCGAGTGCTGAGATTCGAAAGACGAGATGGTCGATGAACTTTGGAGAGATCATGGAAGTACCTCAAATTTTAAGGAAACGCTTGTTGTGCCAGAGCCACCAGTTGGGCAGGAAGCAGATTACGACGATGCTGATGGCAAAGGCGAGCGAGGTCCAGTTGGTGGAGGCGTGGCGGGCGAAGACGTGCTGGTAGTAGAGAGCCCAGAGGCTGTGCTTTATGTTGTCGGCGCCGGTGATCTTGAAATAGAGGCAGGTCTTGACCAGGATGACTGAAACCGTGAAGGCCGCGATAGCGTTGGAGCCGAAGACGAACCAGGGCCAGGTGGAGAGGCGGAGCCAGCGCGGCCAGGGTTCCGGACGGCGGTCGACGAGGAGAGAGAGGAGGGCGAGCGCGAGAGCGGCCCAGCCAGCGGAGAGAAGAACGTAGCTGGAGGTCCAGAGATTTTTGTTGATGGGAAACCATGGGGACCAGAGTTCGCCGGCGATGACACCGAGGACGCCGGCGAGAGCTAGGGTGAGTTGCATACGGCGAAGAGCGCTGCTTCCGCGCGGGGCAATGCTGCCTTCTGCGCCGCGGGTCTGGTGCATCCACAGGCCTGTGAGTGCGCCTAGCAGCGTGGTGGCGACGGCAGGGATTGTGCTGAGCAGGCCTTCAGGGTCGCGTGCGGCGAGGTACAGGCGGCCCGTGTGCAGCCAGCGCTGGGTAAAGGCCATCGCGGCGCGGTCGAGCCAGGAGGTTAGGTTTTGCGTCTGGTCCATGAAGGGGATGTCGCGGCCGGGGACACCGGCACCGGGGGCTGGGACGAAGCGGAGGAGTGCCCAATAGCCGATGAGGAATGCGGCGACGATCTCGATGAGGACGGGCACGCGCGACCTCAGCTTCATGGTGGCGATGAGGATGAGGCCTGCGAAGAGATAGCAGAGGGCGATGCGCGGGAGCACGCCGTAGAGGCGCATGGTGTGCCAGTGCATGTACGGGAAGAAGACCAGGATGTACTGCAGGAGGAGGATCTTTATACAGCGAACGATGACGTGGCCGGATAACGTTTTGCGGCAGTTGCCTTTTGCGGCGCGGGCGTCGAGCGAAAAGATGATGGAGGCGCCGACGAGAAAGAGGAAGCTTGGGAAGACGAGGTCGGTGAGGGTCCAGCCGTTCCAGGGGGCGTGGTCGAGTGGCGCGAAGACGTGGTCCCAATCGCCGGGATCGTTGACCAGGATCATGAAGGCGATGGTGATGCCGCGGAGCAGGTCGACGGACAGGACGCGGGGTGGGCCGGTAATGGTGCGCTCGGTCTGCTCTGGGGCGGCAGCAGAGGCTGGAAGGGTGGTGGCCATTGCAACCCATCATCTAACGCCGCGAGATTTCGCGCTAGTGGAGGAACAGTGTGGAGGTGCGCGGTGTCTAAACAGCATACGCACTCCAGCGCTGGATGCGGCAAATCGATGAGGTTCGAGGTGCCGTCATGTTCCAGGAATCCCTTGTTGAGTCGACTTCCCTTCTGCGTGGCCGTAGCCGTTGGCCCGCAGTGATTTCGTTCGCGCTGCAGGCGACGATTGCGACTACGCTGGTTGTTTTGCCGCTGGTGCATCCGGAGATTCTGCCGCTGAGTTCGCCGAGGATCTCTCTGACGGCGCCGCGGTTGAGGCCGGCGGTTGTGCCGGAGCAGAGGGTGCGGGTGGAGACGTCGTCGATGCAGAATGCGGTGAGTGTGCCGACGCAGGTGGCGAGGATTTCTACGCAGGGGTTTCGGAGCAGCGGCGCGGAGGTGGATGAGCCTTCACTGGCGGTGGGAGGAGTAGACCTGACGGGGCCGGGCGGGGGTCCGATATCTTTGCTGGGTCCTGGTGGGCCTGCGGGACCTCATGTGGTGGTTGGGGCAGGTGCGGGTCCAATGCATGTCTCTACCGGTGTGATGGCGGGGCAGTTGCTGGAGCCAATTCGGCCGGAGTATCCGGTGACTGCGCGGCTGAGTCGCGCCGAGGGAACAGTGGTGGTGCAGGCGGTGATCTCGAAGTCGGGACGGATTGAGAGCGCGCGGGTGGTGAGTGGGCCGCCGGTTTTGCAGACCGCTGCATTGCAGGCGGTTCGTGCGGCGCGCTATCGGCCGTTTCTGTTGAATGGGCTGCCGACCGAGGTCGAGACGACGGTCAGCATTACGTTTCGGCTGGGAGATTAGGCGAAGACGGCTTGGTCGACCGGGTAGCCTGCGTCTTTCCAGCCCTGCAGTCCTCCGCGGAGGGGGCGAACGCGCTTGATGCCGAGGCGGTGGAGCTCGAGGGCTACCTTGGCAGAGGTCTCTTCGCTGGGGCAGGTGCAGTAGAGGACGATGTCGCGGTCGGTGGGGATAATCTCCCTGCGCTGCTTGAGCTCGTCGGGGCCGATGCGCAGGGCGCCGGGAAGGACGAGCGGGTCGGTCATGACGTCGAGGGGATGGCGGAGGTCGACGATGAAGGGGCGATCGAGGCCTGCGCGCTCGGCATCGGCGATCATGGCCATGAGCTGCGCGGGTTCGAGGCGGAGGCCGCGAAGCTCGGCGAGGAACTGGCGGCGCTTTATTAGCCGGTAGACCACCAGCACGACGACCATCAGCAGAACCAGCGCGATACCGAAGTGGCCGAGCAGGGCAAAGAAGTGGGCGCTGCGCTCGGCTATGTCGCCGAAGAAGCGACCCGCCAGGAGCCACGCGCCGCACCACAGGAGCGACCCGGCCATGTCGTAGAGGACGAACGTAGAGTACGGGATCCCGAGCTGGCCGGCGATCGGCGCGGCGACCGTGCTGAGACCGGGGACGAACTTGGCGAAGATCAGGGTGAAGGCTCCGCGCTTGCCGACGGTGCCATGAGTGCGCTCGACGCAGGTGGCGGCCTCCAGCGAGAAGCGGCAGAGAACGTTGAGCACGCGGCCGCCGAACTTCTTACCGAGGAAGTACCAGGCGGAGTCTGAGATCAGGCAGGCGAGGAGGATGATCGGGATCGCGTAGGCGAGGTGCAGCTTGTGCGCGGCGCTCATGGTGCCGGCGGCGAGCATGAGCGGAACGCTGGGGATCGGTAGCCCCCCCTGCTCAATGAGGACCCAGCCGAAGAGGATCGAATAGGTGTGGAGCGACAGTAAACCTAAGACCGAATGCATCGAGCTGATCCTTTCCGCGGACAGGGGGAGACTATTCGCTAACTAAACAGTAGATGATTCTTTGACACAGTCGGTGCAGAAAGGTTGTGTGGACAAAAAAAGAAGCCCGACCGAAGCCGGGCTGTAGCGCAGCAAGGTGATAGTTATTCAGCAACGGTGAGAGGCATCTCCACCAAATGGTTGCCGATGAACCAGGACTGAAGCTCGTTGGCGCGGAGGACGTCGCTCACGGCCAGATCGTTGGTGCCGTCGTCTCCGGCTTTGTCAGCGGCTTCGGCGATGTCGTGGCACTCCTGCATGATGATCTTGTGGGCCTCGAGGAGGCGGGAGATCTGTACCGGGACCTCTTCACGGCCGCGGGGAGGAGCGGGGATCCTCGTGACCTTGGCCGTATCGCCGCCCATGGCGATGGTGACGCCGCCCAGGAGCTGGACGCGCTCGGCGATGGTGTCGACGATCTCTTCCTGCTCGTCGAAGTGCTTATCGAAGAGGAGGTGGAGCTGGTAGAAGGTCGGGCCGGCTACCTGCCAGTGGGCCTTCTTGTACATGTCGCGCAGGACGATGGAGTCGGCCAGAAGCTGGTTGAGCTTTTCACACATGTGCGAACGAACTTTGGCGTCCAGGGGATGAGGGAGATACTGTACAACGTCTCCGTACTTCTGGATCTCTTTGCCGTGCTGCTTGTAGTGCTCGGTGATGAAGTCCTTTTTGGGATGGCTGCCGTTCTTCGTTGCTACCGACATGGTTCACCTCTGTACTGAATTGGATGCCGGGCGAGAGATGGCAGTTTTGTGAATTTCCCCGATCGAAACTGGCAAAAAAAAGGCAGGCAGCCGAAGCTACCTGCCTTTGAGGGGAAGAAAGTTAATCCTTGACCCGGACCTTGGGTTCAACAGACATGCCGATGCGCAGCGCAAAGTCCTTGTTTTCCTGCTCAAGGTTAGTGAAGTTGATCCGAACCGGGATGCGCTGGACGACCTTCACGTAGTTGCCGGTGGCGTTCTCGGGCGGGAAGAGCGAGAGCGAGCTGCCGGTTGCGCCGCCGATCTCTTCGATCTTGCCGGTGAACTTGCGTCCGCCGAGCGCATCGACTTCGATGTCGACCTCCTGGCCCTTGTGCATCTGCTTAAGCTGCGTTTCCTTGAAGTTGGCGGTGACCCAGAGGTCGGTGAGCGGAACGATGGTCATGAGGGATTGGCCCACGCTAAGGTTCACGCCGACCACGACGCTCTTGTTGCTGACGATGCCGGTGATGGGCGCGACGATCCTGGTGTAGCTGAGATTTAGCTGGGCCTGATCGACCTTCGCCTGGGCTACCTTGATGGAGGCCAGGGCGGCGGAGGCGCGAGCCTGCTGGACGGCAACCTGTTTGGGACCGTTCTTCTCGCTTTGTACCTGGTTCGAGCGGGATTGGGCCAGGCGCTGGAGATTCAGGTTGACTGTCTGTTCCTGCGCGGCGACGTCACGCTTTGCGGCCTCGAGTGCACCCTCGTCAGCGGCCGCCTGGGCTACGGCTGCGTCAAACTGTTGTTTAGAGATGACGTCCTTGGCGACCAGCGGGGTGTAACGCTGGACGTCGAGCGCCGACTTCTGCGCCTGAGCCGCAGCGGAGAGCACCTTTGCCTTGTTCACCTGGACCTGGGCCTGGGCCTGCTCGACCGAGGCCTGGCTGCCGAGGACGTCGGAGCCGGAGGTCTGGATGGTCGTGCTGGTCTGGATGCTGGTGATGGGGACATTCACCACGGCCTGTTGATATTCGGCCTCGGCGTTCGCGAGATTGGCCTGCGCCTGTTCAAGCGCGACTTGGCTGTCCTTGGGGTCGATCTCGGCGATGGGATCGCCCGCGTGGACGAACTGCTGCTCCTCCACATCGACATGGATGACCTGGCCGGAGACACGCGAGCTGACCTGGTAGAGGTTGCCGTTTACCTGGGCGTCATCGGTGTCTTCGGTGAAGGTGGAGCGCCAATAGAAGAGCGCAGCGCCGATCACGAGCACTGCAACGACGGCGATGATAATCAATCTTCGCGTCGAATTATTCTTTGGCGGAGCTTCCGGCTTCTCCGGTTGTTGGTCTGGTGCGTTCTGGTCGGCCACGCTTACTTTCCTCCGAGATACTCTTTATAGTTCGTCGACGCTACACCCAGCGCACGTGCCAAAGAGAGCTTGGCAACATTGTGCTGGTAGAGCGCGCTGATGTATTGGTCTTCGGCCTGGCGATCGGTTGACAGGGCCTGGGAGACGGACAGGCTGGTATCCACGCCCGCCTTATAGCGTTGCTGCGCTTCGCTGAGGGCCTCACGAGCGAGTTCTACATTGCTCTGGGTGGCTTCTACCAACTTGGCAGCGGTTTGAATGTCGAGAATGGCGTCGCGAACGTCAGCGTTGACCTGCTGCACCTGGTCGGAGAGCTTGTCTTTGGCTTGATCGAGCTGCGCGCCGGCAGTCTCTTCCTCGCCACGGGTCTTGGCGATCTGCAGGATGGGCACTGCGAGTTGACCTTCGGCGGTGTAGGTGCCGTGGGAGTGCCCGAAGGTCTCGCCCTGATCGCCATAGTTGCCGCTGGCGACGAGGGTGGGAAGCTGGTCGTAGACGGCGGCCTTGCGAGTGGCCTCGGCTCCCTTGACCTGCTCGGCGGCGGCGGCAAGGTCCTTGCGCTGCTTGATGGCCTGCTGGAAGGCGGCGTCAGGATCTGGCGTGTCGAGCGCCTGGAAGGGAGTGCCGTCGGCGAGCTCGAACTGCTGATCGAGCGGAAGGCCAATGGCGCGGGCGAGGGCAAGCTTGTCCTTGGCCAGCTGGTTAGTGGTGGAGATCAGGGTCTGCTGCTCGCTCTGGTAGTCGACCTGGGCGCGGAGGACGTCGAGACGAGGGCTGATGCCGGCCTCGTGGTTGTCGGTGGCTTGATCGAAGGAGAGCTTGGAGTTGTCGAGCTCGGCTTGCACGGCCTTGATGCGGGCCTCGTCTGCAACACAGAGCAGGTACGCGTTGCCGACCGTAAGAACGACCAGGTCGCGGGCGTCCTGAGCCGTCAGTTTCGCGCCCTCGAAGTTGTGCTTGGAGGCCATGTACTGCTCAAAGGCGTAGAGATTGACCACATTCTGGCTGGCATAGCCACGTACATCCATTACTTGAAAGGGGCCGATGATCGGGTTGATTCCGGGGATCTTAAGTCCGTAGGCTGCCAGGTCAATCTGCTGCACGGTAACAGAGGCGCCGCCGGTTACGGTGGGGAGCAGCGCCTGCAGGCTCTGGAGGCGGGAGCCGTTGGACTGGCGCTCGCTGGAGGTTTGCAGGATGAGGCCGAGGTTGTTCTGGAGGCCGCGCAGGATGGCGTCGTCAATGGTCAGGGGAAGCACGTCGGCGGTGGCTTTGCCGCGAACCAGGCTGCCGCGGAAGCTTGGGTCGATGCCGCTCTGCGAGGTCGTGGACTGGGGATTGAGAGCCGGGCCGGGGGCCGCAAGCTGCTGCTGGGTCTGGACGGCGACGCCGAGCTGGTTATTGGCACCGCTGTTGGGTGGGCCGGCGGTGGCGGGCGTTGCGGCCGACTGTCCGGGCGCCTGCGCAGGGGCCATCTGGATGGCACCAGCCAGGATCAGCAGCGCAACCGCGCCCCTCGTCGCGTCACGGGACGCGCGTCTTTGGAATGGGATCATAAGTTTCATGCTAAATCGTCGGCTGAACCCGCCGGTCATTTTGATGGGTTTGTGCCTGTCAATAAACAGATGCTTAGCGCACCGGGATGTATGCAAAACTTCCGTGGATTATCCACAAGTAGTCTTTGCATGGTTCATTTAGCGTCCGGGAGGTTGAGGTGGGTCTCCGTTTGGGCTTATTAAATCGCTAAAACACAAGATGGCGTCTACGCTTTACACTCTTGGTTGCGATAAATTGCAGTTTTTGAGGAGCTCCATGTTTCTAGGCATCGATGTTGGCACGGGCGGTACTCGCGCAATTCTGATTGACCGCAACGGCAAGGTTCTGGCGTCGCACTCGGCCGAGCATGCGGCGATCCGATCGGAACATATTGGCTGGGCCGAGCAGGACCCCGAAGACTGGTGGCGGGCGGCTCAGGAGGCCATTGCCGGGGCGCTGAGGGCTGCTGCTGAGGCGGGACATACGGCTCCTGTCGAGGCTGTCGGGCTTACCGGCCAGATGCATGGCTGCGTGATGCTCGACGCGGCGGGCGAGGTGCTGCGGCCGGCGTTGATCTGGTGTGACCAGCGGACGCAGCCGCAATGCGACTGGCTAACCGAGAAGATCGGCTACGAGCGGCTCATTGAGCTGACGGCTAATCCGGCGCTGCCGAACTTTACCCTGACTAAATTGCTGTGGGTGCGCGAGCATCAGCCGCAGATCTTCGCGAAGATTGCGCACGTGCTGTGCCCGAAGGATTTCGTTCGGCTGCGGATGACGGGCACGTATGCGATGGATATGCAGGAGGCGTCGGGGACGCTGCTGCTGGACGTGGTACATCGGCGCTGGTCTAGGGAGATGGCCGAGCTGACGGGGATTCCCATGAGCTGGCTGCCGCCGCTGTTCGAAGGGCCGGAGATCTGCGCGCGGATATCGGACGCCGGCGCGACGGCGACGGGAATCAAGGCGGGTACGCCGGTTGCGGCCGGAGCGGGCGACCAGGGGGCGGGCGCGGTGGGGATGGGTATCCTGGCGCCGGGTTCGGTTTCGGCCACGATTGGGACCTCGGGTGTAGTGTTTGCGGCTACGGCGAAGCCAACACTCGATCCCAAGGGACGGCTGCATACGTTCTGTCACGCGGCGCCCGGGGTTTGGCACGTAATGGGCGTGACCAATGGCGCGGGGCTGAGCTTTCGGTATTTGAGGGACACGTTCTTCCCTGCCCGGTCGTATGACGAGCTAACGTCGCTGGCGGAGCAGGTTGCGCCGGGAAGCGATGGTCTGCTGTGGGCTCCGTACCTGTTTGGCGAGCGGACGCCGCACCTGGATCCGAATGCACGTGCAGCGTTTGTGGGAATTACGGCGTCGACAACTGCGGCGCACTTTGTGCGGGCGGTGCTGGAGGGCGTGGCGTTTTCTCTCAAGGACACGTTTACGTTGTTCAAGGAGCTGGGGATTCCGGTGGAGAAGATTCGGCTGGGCGGCGGCGGGGCGCGGGGGCCGCTGTGGCGGCAGATCCAGGCGGACGTGTACGGCCATGCCGTGGAGTTGCTGGAAGCCGAGGAGGGTGGAGCGTTTGGGGCGGCTCTGCTGGCGGGGACCGGCGTGGGTGCGTGGCCGAGCGTGGAAGCAGCCTGCCAGGCCACGATCAGGCCCGCGCAAGTGATTGAGCCGAAACATGCAGAGGCGATGGCGTTGGCTTATGTACATTATCGGAAGATGTACCCGGCGCTGCGGACGATTGGCTAGCTAACAAAGAAGGTGGTTCGCTCGTCTAGGATGTAAGCCATGAGTCTGCCGCTGAAGTCTCTACCCTTCCCTGCTCTTTTTGTCGTTGCGCTGTGCCTGGTACCGGCGGCTTGCGCCCAGGAGCCTTCGACTTCCGCAGTAACGAACATTCCGGCGATCACGCCCACGGATCGTCTTTCCGTGGATTGGTGGGCGGCGCGGCACAAGGCCATCCTTGCCGATCTGCCGAAGCACAGCGATGCGCAACTGCTACTGGTGGGCGATTCGATCACCAGTAACTATGACATTGCGGAGCCGCCCAACCAGGACTTTCAGCCTATCTGGCAGCAGTATTACGCACCACGCAAGGCGCTGAACCTGGGCTTCAGCGGCGACACGACGGCCAACGTGCTGTGGCGCCTGGATCATGGCGAGTTGAAGGGCTTGCACCCCAAGCTCGCGGTGGTGCTGATCGGGACCAACAACACGGCCATGGGGCAGTCTGCGGAAGATACGGAGTTGGGGATCGATGCGGTGGTGAAGGATATTGAGCATCGTCTGCCGGAGACCAAGATTCTGCTGGTGGGGATTCTGCCGTCGAAGCTGCCGTCGCGGGAACAGAACTTCGATGTGAATGGGTATTTGGGGATGCATTATGCGGGGGGTGAGGACCCGCAGGTTTCGTACATCGACATCAGCGTGGTGTTCTACCCTCATGGAGAGCTGGATGCCAACCTGTTCTACGATTCGACGCTGACGCCGCCCAAGACCACAACGCTTCCGAAGGCGACGTATCCGAATACGAGGGGACAGCGGCTGATGGCGTCGGCGATTGAGCCGGCGGTGGCGCGGCTGATGGGCGATACGCCGGTGAAGCCGCTGGAGACGCCGGAGCGGACGGTTGCGAAACGTTAAAGCGCGCGATTTAGGATAGAGCAATGGCTATACCGATTCGCACGGCTGTTCTGGGTTACGGTTTCGCTGGACGCATCTTTCACTCGCCTTTCGTGCGCGTGGTTTCGGGGCTTGAGCTGTCGGCCATTGTGCAGCGCCACGGAGACAATGCCGCTACGGATTATCCGGGGACGCGCATCCTGCGTTCGGTGGACGAGGCGTTCGGCGATCCTTCGATTGACCTGATCGTGGTGGCGACGCCGAATGATTCGCACGTGGAGATGGCTCGGCGTGCGCTCGAGGCTGGCAAGCATGTCGTGATTGACAAACCGATTGCGGGCAGCTCGGCCGATGCGCTGGAGTTGATTGCGCTGGCAAAGAAGCAAGGCAAGCTGCTGGCTCCCTTCCACAATCGTCGTTTTGATGGCGACTTTCTGACCGTGCGCAAGCTGGTTAGCGAGGGCAAGCTGGGACGAGTCACGCTGGTGGATGCCCACTTCGATCGCTTCCGGCCAATGCCGCGGGCGAATACATGGAAAGAGGCGGGTGGGGCTGCGAATGGGTTGTTGTTCGACCTGGGGCCGCATCTGCTGGACCAGGCGCTGGCGCTGTTTGGTGTGCCAACGTCGATTACGGCCAGCGTTCGTCAAGAGCGCGACGTGACGGCGATCGAAGATGCGTTCGATATTGTGCTGGAGTTTGCGCGGCCTTCCGTTGGGAGCGAGGCGGCGCGCGGGATTCGCTATGAGTGCCATGCGTCGATGATTGCTGCGGAGCCTGCGCCGCACTTCCGGGTGAATGGAACGTTTGGGAGCTACGTAAAGACGGGGCTGGATCCGCAGGAGGCGGCACTGCTCGGCGGTGCGCGGCCACCGGAGCTGGGCTCGCCAGAGGGCTGGCTGCCAGAGGCGGAGTCCGCGTGGGGCACGGTGGCGATTGCTCCGGATCCTGCTGAGCCGACCAAGATCGTGCGCGGCAAGGTGCCTACGGAGGTCGGCGACTATCGCCAGTTCTATGCAAATGTGCGGGATGCGATTCGGGGCGAGGCGCCGCTGGTGGTTTCGCCGGAGGATGGCTATCGGACGATTCGTTTACTCGAGTTGGCGCTCGAGTCGAGTGACCACAATCACACACTGCCTGTGGTGTTTGCGGCGTAAAATAGCGGAGTATGGCAAAGCAAAGTTCCAATTCGATCACGAAGTTTATTGTTGCGGGAGCCATTGTGGTGGCGGCTGTGGTGTGGCTAGCGTTCTCGGCCTCAGGCAACGCCAAGAGCTATTACGTCACGATCTCAGAGCTGCAGAAGATGGGTACCGGCGCCTACAGCAAGAACCTGCGGGTAGCCGGCAATGTGAAGCCGGGGAGCATCACGCGCTTTGGGCCGAACGCGAACTTCACGCTGGTGGAGCAGGACAAGACGCTGCGCGTGGTCTATGACGGCGCAGAGCCGCCGCCAGATGAGTTTAAGGACGATGCCCAGACGTTGGCCATCGGCACCTATGGACGCGACGGCACCTTCCACGCGACGCAGCTGCAGGCCAAGTGCGCAAGCAAGTATGCGCCAGCCAAGCCGGGAGCTGCGCCCACGGGAAATACAACTCCTACGGGAAACGTTGCTGCACTGGGGCCCAAGCCTTAGGCAAACATCTTGCACGGCGCTACTTGGTGAGCGCCTTCAGGTACAGGTAGAAGAACTCCACACTGTTGTAGTAGGACTCGACGCCGAGGCGCTCGTCGCGGCCGTGCATGCGGTTGCCGTTGTCATCGATAGCTGCGCCGCCGATGCCGTAGCTGGGCAGGCCGGCCATGTTGGTGTAGACGGAGTCGCTGGCACCAATCTCCATGCTCGGAATGATGACGATGCCAGGCCACATCTGTGCAGTCACTTGCTTGAGCGGATCCATGACGTCGGCGCGCAGGGGCGGTGGCGGGAGGCTCTCGCGGGAGGGAGCGGTGGGGCTGATGGTGCCGTCGTCGGCCATGTATTCGACGGTGAGCTTGGGGTTGTCGAAGATGCTGACGAGGGTCTTGCGCGTCTCCTCCTGAGAGTGGCCGGGAAGGATGCGGCAGTTGACGTTGGCGCTAGCCACGGCGGGTAGCGCGTTGGGTGCACGGCCACCCTGCAGCATGGTGGCGACGCAGGTGGTGCGAAGGGTCGCGTTGCCCTCGGGAATTTTGGAAAAGTCGGCGATGGCCTGCGGATCGGGCGGGGTCTTCAGGATGCCCTGGATGGTCGCAGCGGTTTCAGGCGAGCTCACCTTGCCCATCTGCTCGAGCTCAGAGCGGCTCACGTTGTTGAGCTCGACGGGAAAGGGTGTCGCTTCGAGCTTGAGCAGCGCATGCATGAGCTCGTAGATGGCGTTGTCGGGACGCGGCTCGGAGCTGTGGCCGCCGGGGTTGGTGGCTGTGATGCGATAGTCGGCGTAGGTTTTCTCCGTGGCTTCGACGAGCAGCTCCGTGGCTTTGCCCCCCTGCAGGGTTGGACCTTCGCCGTCGGGGTTGATGACGAACGCAGCCTGCATCAGCTCGGGGCGATTCTTCAGCAGCCAGCTGACGCCGTTCGATTTGCCACCTTCTTCGTCAGCAGTGAGCGCAAGGATGATGTCGCGGTTGGGAACATAGCCTTCGTGCTTGAGGCGGATGAAGCTCACGACGACGTCGGCGTCGGCGTCCTTCATGTCCTGGGTGCCGCGACCGTAGAAGAAGCCATCCTTCTCGACGAAGGTGTAGGGATCGGTAGACCAGTCGGCACGGCGGGCCTCGACGACGTCTTCATGACAGATGATGAGGACGGGCTTGAGCTTGGAGCCGGACGCGCCGCGGTAACGGACGACGAGGTTCTGCTTGCGGTCGTTGGGGCCGGCGAGGATGAGGTCCTCTGGAGCGAAGCCAGCCTTGAGCAGCTCTTTGCGCGCGAGGAGCGAGACAGCGGTGACGCTGCCATCGGAGTCTTGCGAGTTCGTCTCGATGAACTCCTTGAAGATTTGCCGCGAGAGGGCGCGATCCTGCTCAGGCAGCTGCGGCGGGGCTGTTGTATTTTGCGCGGCGGCCGTGCCGCACACGACGGCGGCCAAGGCAATGACTCCACAAACTTTCATGCACTCTCCAGCAAACGTAGTTGGGTGATTCACGTTGGGTGATTCCCTATGCTAAACCGTCAGCCCGCTCCAGCGCCTTGCGATCCCAGTGGGCGAGGTCGGCAGCGGCATCATAGGTGCTCTGCAGGAAGGTGAGCAGGGTTTCATCGGGCGAGGCTGAAGTGCGGAGATCTTCGTAAGGGAGGATGAACTCACCGAGGCCGCGATCCCAGAAAGCTTGCGCGGGTGAGATGGTTGCGGCGTCGAGATTGGCAGGCGAGGGCGCGGCGTAGCAGTAGAAGGCTGCCTTGCCGTAGCCTCCGTTGCCGGGCCAGAAGCCGGCGCTGATGACCTCGTGCGAATAGGCTTCGCGAGTGATGGGGTCGGCACCTTCGCGCGGCGGAGCAGGACGGCCGGAGAAGCGAGTGACAGCGAGATCGAAGCTGCCCCAGAAAAAGTGTACGGGGCTGATCTTGCCGATGAACCGCGAGGAGAATTTCTGGAATACCTGGTCGGTCTGGATGAGGATGCGCCAGAAGCGATGTGCGGCGTCGGGGTCGTAAGAGGCGTGCTCGGTGTCCTCGGCGAAGGGGATGGGGTGGGCGAGCTCGACGGGCGTGCCATAAATCTCGACGTACACGCCGAGATCGGAGAGGGTCTTCTGGAATTCGGTGTAGAAGTCGGCGACACTCTGCGCGCGCAGCGGCTGGTAGGCGCTCAGGCCGGTACTGGTGCGGAAGAGCAGTTGATGATTGACGAAGTCGAACTCAATTTCGAGGAAGTCGGCGCCGTAGGGCATCGCGGATGTGCTGAGGCCGCGTGCGCTGACGTAGAACGGAACGTTCCACCAGTGGGCCTGCATCGGGCTGAGTGCGAGCCGCACCTTGCCGACAATCTGCGTCCACATATGGAGGGTGTCGGCGGTGGCCGACCAATCTTCCCAACGAAGTTCGGGCCAGAGGTTCGGTACAAGCGAGTTGGTTTCCATGGCGACCTTCCGGAGATGTTCAGGATGCGGGATCGTAGTTGAGGTTGGGTCCGAGCCAGCGTTCGACCTCGTTGACGCTCATCTGCTTGCGTGCGGCGTAGTCGGCGACCTGGTCTCGGCCGATCTTGCCGAGCGAGAAGTAACGCGCGTCCGGATGCGCAAAGTATAAGCCGCTGACGCTCGATCCAGGCCACATGGCGAAGGACTCGGTGATCTTGATGCCGGTGTTTGTTTCGACGTCGAGCAGCTTCCAGATCGTACCCTTCTCGGTGTGGTCGGGGCACCCAGGGTAGCCGGGAGCGGGTCGGATGCCACGATATTTTTCCTGGATGAGGTCGGCGGGGGTGAGGTTTTCTGTGAGGCCATAGCCCCACTCGTCGCGCACACGCTTGTGGAGACACTCGGCGAAGGCTTCGGCGAGCCGGTCGGCGATGGCTTCGGCCATGATTGCGTTGTAGTCATCGTTGGCGGCGCGGAATCCGTCGCAGACTTCCTTGAGGCCGATGCCGCTGGTGACGGCGAAGGCGCCGATGTGGTCTGGTAAGCCAGTGGATTTAGGCGCGATGAAGTCGACCAGCGAACGGCAGGGTTCACTGCCCTCGCGATTGGCCTGCTGGCGAAGGAAGTAAAAGCGCTCTCGGGTTTCGGTTCGGGTTTCGTCCGTATAGGTCTGGACATCCTCGCCAATGGCGCTGGCCGGGAAGAGTCCGTAGACACCGCGCGCGGTGATGAGATTCTCGGCGACGATTCGATCGAGGAGGGTGTTGGCGTCGGCGAAGATCTTGCGCGCTTCAGTTCCCTGCTCTGGATGATCGAAGATGCGCGGATAGATGCCCTTCATGCCCCAGGTATGGAAGAACGGCGACCAGTCGATGTACTCGCGCAGCGTGGCCAGCGGAAAGTTGTCGAGCACCTGCACGCCGAGCCTGGTGGGAGCGGGAATGTCTTCGGCGCGCCATTCGATAGGCGTGCGGCGCTCGCATGCGACTTCGAATGAGACGAGGGGCTGGCGTGGCGCAGCGTGGGATTTGCGCAGAGCTTCGTACTCGGCGCGATGCTTGACGACGAAGTCTTCTTTGCCGTCGTCGCTGAGCAGGCTTGTGGTGACAGGAACAGCACGGCTGGCGTCGAGTACATGCACCACGGGCTGGCTGTAGTGTGGAGCGATTTTGATGGCGGTATGCGCGCGGCTGGTGGTGGCACCGCCGACGAGCAGCGGCACCGTGAAGCCCTGGCGTTCCATCTCTTTTGCGACGTGGACCATCTCGTCGAGCGACGGCGTGATGAGCCCACTGAGGCCGATCATGTCAGCCTTCTCTACCTTCGCGCGCTCCAGGATTTTCTCGCACGAAACCATCACTCCCAGGTCGATGACGTCGTAGTTATTACAGGCGAGAACGACGCCGACGATGTTCTTACCGATGTCGTGCACATCACCCTTCACGGTCGCGAGAATAATCTTGCCTTGCGCCTTCACAATTTCGCCGGCAGCCTCGGCCGCTGCCTTCTCGGCTTCCATGTACGGGGTCAAGTGAGCGACAGCTTTCTTCATCACGCGCGCGGATTTGACGACTTGCGGCAGAAACATCTTGCCCGCGCCGAAGAGATCACCGACCACGCTCATGCCATCCATCAGCGGGCCTTCGATGACCAACAGCGGGCGGCCAAGTTTGACGCGGGCTTCTTCGGTGTCGATTTCGATGTAGGCGTCGATGCCCTTTACCAGAGCGTGCGAGAGGCGTTGTTCGACGCTGCCGGAGCGCCACTCCTCGGCCTTCTTTTCGGTGACGGCGGTGGTCTCCCCCTTGAGGGATTCGCCGTATTCGACCAGGCGCTCGGTCGCGTCTGGGCGGCGGTTGAGAAGGACATCCTCGACTAACACTTTAAGTTCCGGCTCGATCTCCTCGTAGACTTCGAGCATGCCGGCGTTGACGATGCCCATGTCCATGCCCGCGGCGATTGCGTGGTAGAGGAACGCCGAATGCATGGCCTCGCGGACCTTGTTGTTGCCGCGAAAGCTGAAGGAGATGTTGGAGACGCCGCCCGACACTTTCGCGTGCGGGAGGTTGGCTTTGATCCAGCGGGTGGCGTTGATGAAATCGACAGCGTAGTTGTTGTGCTCCTCCATGCCGGTCGCGACGGTGAGGATGTTGGGATCGAATATGATGTCTTCGGGCGGGAAGCCGACTTCATCGACGAGCATGCGGTAGGCGCGCTCACAGATTCGGATTTTTTCGTCGTAGGTGGCGGCCTGGCCTTGCTCATCGAAGGCCATCACAACCACCGCGGCACCATATTTCAGCACGGTCGCAGCGTTTTGGCGGAACTTCGCTTCGCCTTCTTTGAGCGAGATGGAGTTGACGATTCCCTTGCCCTGCAGACACTTCAGGCCTGCCTCGATAACCTCCCACTTGGAGGAATCGACCATGAACGGGACCTTGGCGACCTCGGGCTCGCTTGCGAGGAGTTGCAGGTAGCGCGACATAGCGGCGACGCCGTCGATCATGCCTTCGTCCATGCAGATGTCGATGACGTTTGCGCCGTTCTCGACTTGCTGGCGCGCAACGCTGACGGCTTCTTCGAACTTGCCTTCCTTCACAAGACGCGCGAACTTTGGCGAGCCGGCGACGTTGGTGCGCTCGCCGATCATGATGTACACGCCGTCCTGCTGGGTGAAGGGCTGGCTGCCGGAGAGGCGAAGCGGTTTCGTGGTGTTGCCGACTACAGAGTTTCCGGTGCTCAAGCGGCTACCTCGCGATTCCGTTCGGCGATTTCGCGCGGGTGCATGCCGTCGAGCGCTTTGGCGATGGCGGCGATGTGCTCCGGCGTATTGCCGCAGCAGCCACCCGCGATGTTGATGAGGCCACCGCGCGCGAAGCCGCTGAGTGATCGCGCCATGTCTTCAGGGCCGAGATCGAATCCTGTCGGCGAGAGTGGGTTGGGCAGGCCGGCGTTCGGGTAGCAGGAGATTGCCACGTCAGCCTTCTCGGATAGCTCGCTGAGGAAGGGGTACATGAGGTCCGGGCCGAGCGAGCAGTTGAGCCCGATGGATAGCGGCTTGACGTGCTTCACCGCGTTCCAGAAGGCTTCGGTGGTCTGCGCGGAGATGAGCGTTTCGCCACCGCGTCCAACCGCTGCGGAGATCATTACCGGCAGCTCTTTGCCTGCGGCTGCGAGGCCATCCTGATCAAAGACTTCGCGGATGGCGACGAGCGCGGCCTTGGCGTTGAGCGAGTCGAAGATGGTTTCGACGAGCAGCAAGTCGACACCGCCAGCGATGAGCGCGCGAATCTGATGAGCGTAGGCGGACTTCACCTGATCGAAGGTGACGACGCGAAAACCTGCATCGTCGGCGTCAGGCGAGTTGGAGAGCGATACGGTGAGCGGACCGATCGCACCGGCGACGAAGCGCTGTCGGCCGTCGTTGTTGGCGACGCGATCGCCCCACTCACGGCACTGCTGCGCAGAGGTTTCGTTGATGTCCCAGGCAAGGTCGTTGAGTGACGCGTCTTCGATGATCTTCTGGTAGAACTCGGGGTCCTTCCGGCCGCCGTGCTCGCGGGGATCGTCGACGAAGAATTCGCTTTGCGTGATGCTGGTTGCGCCGAAAGTATTGGTCTCGAGGATGTCCGCGCCGGCCTCGAGGAAGCGGCGGTGGATGTCGCCGATCATTTTTGGCTGGGTGAGCGAGAAGAGGTCCCCGTTGTTCAGCAGATCCTTGGTGGAGTTCTTGAAGCGGTCCCCGCGGATATCGGCCTCGGTCATGCCGTAGGTGCGGATGGTGGTGCCCATGGCTCCGTCGATAATGGCAATTCGGTTTTCGAGGATGGCTTCGAGGGGGTGGGGAGTGGCCCTGTTCATGTCTAGCTCCGTTCGTTTTTCCATTCGATGCGCGGGGAGGCCGCGCTGATCGCAAGACGGCGAGCCATTATGGCTCGCCGCGTATATTGAATCCAAGACTTTAAGTTCTACGCGAGTACTTCAAGCTCTTCTTTAGCTGAACCAGGAAGACCCGTCGAGACTGGCACCAACAGGTCTTCCTTGCGCATGACCATGGTGGTGGCGTTGAGGCTGGCGAGTTCGAAGCCGTGTCCGTGAGTGATCGCGTCGGTGGGGCAGGCTTCCACGCAGTATCCGCAGAAGATGCAGCGGTTGTAGTCAATGTTGTAGGTCTTGGCGTAGCGGTCGGCCGAGGAGATGCGGGTCTCGCTGGTGTTGTCGGCCGCCTCGATGTAGATGCAGTTCGACGGGCAGGCGGCGGCGCACAGGAAGCAGGCGACGCACTTCTCCAGGCCGTTTTCATCGCGCTGCAACTGGTGTTTGCCGCGAAAGCGCTGCTCAAACTGCGCACCGCGCATGGGCCCTTTGCCGTCCGGGTAGTTCTCGACCTGGGTTGGCTGAAACGCCTCTCCCAGCGTAATGCTCATTCCCTTGGCGATGGCAGCGACATTGCGAATGATCGACATAGACCTCCAGTATACGTCGGTTTTAGAAAGTTCTATACGCCCCCTGCGGAGGGAGTTACCTTTGGAGCATGAAGATCTCGACTGCTGTTGCCCTGCTTCTCGTTCTTTCACCCCTCGCTCTCCGCGCCCAAACTGACGCGATGCCGCCGGAGACGAAGGCTCCCGCACCGATGGAGGCCATGAAGCCGCCGGTTCCGCCCTCGAAGAGCGTGAATCTTAGCTTTGAAGGCAAGACCGTGACGCTGTCGCTGACTGACCTGGTCAACATGCCGAACCAGGTGACGGTGCATGTGCACAATGCGCATCGCGGAGGAATCGAAGAGACCTACAGCGGTCCCCTGCTCTCGGATGTGCTGGCGAAGATTGGCGTGACGGCGACGCGCGAGAACCAGCCGCTGATCCTGCACAGCGTGATCGTGGCGACTGGGACTGACCATTACTACGTGCTTTACTCCGGCGGCGAGGTGATGTTTTCCAGCGGCAAGGTAATCGTTGCGGTGATGAAAACTGGCCTGCCTGATACTGAAGGTGGTTTGATCCAGTTGATCAACACGGATGATGTGAAGCCGGCGCGCTGGGTTCATGGGCTGATGGGCATCTCGGTGATGACGCTGGCGGCGCAGCACTGAGTCCGGCTAAGGGGGGCGGCATGATGAGAATCGCGGTGATCGGAGCTTGCATGGGATGTGCGCTCATGTTGGGTGGATGCTCCTCGCACTCTTCACGGCAGTTGCAGGCGCTCTCGGCAGTGGGTGCGATCCAGCAGGATGCTCCGGTGAAGGCGCGTGTGGATATGCAGATTGCGGCGCCGCCGGCGAAGGTGTGGGAACTGTTGATCGACGCGTCTTCGTGGCCCACCTGGTGTCCGCAGATCGAGAGTGTGAAGGCGCCGGGGCCGTTGGCGATGGGCACGCAGTTTATTTGGAAGTCCGGGGGAACGACCATCCATTCCGAAGTGCACCTGCTGGACCCGGATCGGCGGCTTAGTTGGACAGGCGTTGCCTCTCCTGCGCGGGCGATTCACGTGTGGGAGTTGAAAGCTACGCCGGATGGTGGAACGTTGGTGACGGTAAAGGAGTCGATGACCGGGCCGTTGATGACGTGGCTATATTCGTCGGACAAGCTGGCTGCATTGGAAACGGTCTGGCTCACCGCGCTCAAGCAGGCGGCCGAAAAGAAGCCCTAGGAACAACAAACGAGGCTAGCGGAGCGCTTCCTTCACCACGCCATAGCGACCGAGTGTGTCAACCAGGCCGCCGACCAGGTCGTGATCCATGGGCAGGGTGCGGGCTTGCATGGTCGGCCCCTCGCCGGGCGGTAGGTTGGCTTGCTCGACCTTGTCGCGCAGCTGACGGGCCAGCGCCAGATCGAAGCCCTCACTGACCCAAACGGTGTTGTCTCGGAGGGTGAGAAGCACGTCGCCTTCACTCGTGGTGTACACGCGTTCTGTAGCCTCTGCGTCCTCTTTTTCGTCCGACTCGCGACGCTGGAGGCCGTCGTACTGGCGGGGTAGCTCCTGCTCGAAGACATTGAAGAAGCTGCGCGCAGAATCCTTGTTCTTCCACTGCGAGCTGTACAGCAGGGCGAGCGAGGCGGTGGTGTCCTTCTGTGCCGCAGTCGCGTTCTTGCGCTGTGCGGCGTAGTAGATGCCGCCGGCCCACTCCGGAGCCAGCGCCCGCGCCAGCGGCTCGCCACCAAAGAGTTCTGCGGTCATCCGCACGTCGAGCTCGCCCATCACTCCGACGTCGTACGGCACATAACCCGCGTCCTTGAGCAGCGGATGAATGTCCGGTAGCTTGAGCAGCGGCATCGCCTGACCGCGCAGGTAGGAATCAGGGTTCAAGATCTGAAAGGTGGTGCTGGGTGGTGCGTCGAGGACGCCGGCGAAGGCCCGATCGACGCCTTTCCTGATCAGGATGTGCTGCTCAAAGGCCAGACCAGAGGTATAGGGGAACAACAGCGACTGCTGCAGCACGAGCGGCGCACGGGCGAGTACGGGTGAGTCTGACATGTCGCCGGCGTTGGACTCCAATTGTTGAGCGAGTTGCGGCGCGTCCTTAAGGGTTTTGTCAGGGTGACCGGCGTCGGCCAGCATGTAGTCGGCAAAGCTGACCATGGCCTGGCCTTCGAGCACAGCCTCGCGGGCGGAGTCGGTGTCGTCGTTGGCGATGTGCCGGTTGTCCTGCTTTACGTTTTTGGAGACGCCCTCAATCTCCTGGCTGCCCCACTTCTCGAGGCCGACTCTTTGATCTTGAAGCGCATGGGTGAGTTCATGCGCCATCACTGGCTTTTGCTCGTCGATGGGCACCCAGTCGAGCAGGTTCATCTGCTTGGTCTTGTCGTCGTAGAAGCCGGCAATCTGCTCGGTGAGCAGGCTCAGCAGAAAGGGACGCATCTTGAAGCCTTGGTCGAGCAGGCCAAACTTCTTCAGCACTAGCTCGCTGCGTTCCATGCGCTTGGCGCCCTTGTCCTGGTCAAACTTCTTGCGCAGCTCAGTGGCGACGGCATCGCGGGAGATGAACTTGCACTTCACAGGGCTCTTGATGTCGAGGTGTGTGTCCTTGCTGACGAAGTGCAGAATCTGGTCCTCGGCATTGAGCAGCGTCTTCTCCTGATCGGGCGTGAGGACGGTGTCGGCCGTAACGGTCGAGCTACCGGACGTGAGTACAGGGGGCGTGACGTTGCCAGCTCCTGTATTCGCCTGCGCTTGCGCGACGCTCGCGCTCAATCCCACCACTACCCATGCTGCCAGTACTGCCTGTGCTGCCGATACTTTCTGCCAGGTCAAACCGCCTCCAGTTATGCCATCACGCTCACCTTTAGTGTACGCAGGGGATTTCCTCTGCGAAACCTTCAAATGCCCGGAAGCATCCGGCGGCTTGCCGCAGCATCCAAGAGTTCCGGGATATCCTTAGGGTTGGACTCCTCAGGTTTGGATTCACGCGGAGTCCTGAAAGAGATAGATGCCAAGTTCTGAATCGAATGCGCTTGCTGTGCTGCTTGAGGGCGCGGGTTTCCGCCCCATCACCGATCGCGCCTTTCTGCGCATTACCGGATCGGATGCCACGCGCTGGCTGAATGGGATGGTCAGCAACTCTATCCAGGCGCTCGAGCCGGGCGAGGGCAACTACAACTTCCTGCTCAACGCGCAGGGACGCATCCAGGGCGATGCCACGATCTTTCGCGACCCAACTGCCGATCCAGCCGAGTTTGTGCTTGAAACGGATAAGTCGCAGATCGACACCGTCGAGCAAATGCTCGACAAGTTCATCATCATGGACGACGTCCAGCTAGCCCAGGTGCTGTATATCGAAGGTGTGGTGGAAGCGCGGAGCGGCGTGCTCATTATCGGTGCGAAAGCTCCAGATGCTTTCCGCAAGGTGATCTCCGACAGATGGGAACAACCGTTTGCGGAAGTTCCGAAGCCAGGGACGATGGTCCGCGGAAGGGCAAATGGCGCTGCACTCGTCATTTTCACCCCTGCTCAAGCCGGTGTGCCAACGTACGAGGTCTGGTGTGAAGACGAGAAAGAATCAGGACTCCTCCAGGCAAAGCTGTTGGCCATGGGCGTTTCGATGGTAGACCCCGAAACGTTGGAGCAACACCGCATTTTGTCTGCGACGCCCAGGTACGGGCAGGACATTCGCAATACCGAGACAGCGCGGGATCTGCCGCAGGAGACCGCGCAGGCCCATGCGCTGCACTTCGCGAAGGGCTGCTACCTGGGACAGGAGATCGTCGAGCGCATACGGTCGCGCGGGCAGGTTCATCGGCGGTTCACCGCGTTCCGGCTTACGGGCGAGCCGCCGGCAACGCTTCCTGCGCCGCTCGTGGCCGGGGGCAAGCCGGCCGGCGAGTTGACCAGCGCCGCGCTGATTCCCCTTGCTGAAGGGCCTGTGCTGATGGCGCTGGGATACGTTCGCCAGGAGGCGGTTGACGCCAAGCAGGAGCTCGCCTATTCGGGTGGCATTGCGGTTCCGGCAGCGTGATCCTCTTGCGGCGGGTTAGCATCAAAAGAGACTAGAGCGAGAGACTAGAGAGCTGGGAAGACCATGGCAGATATCAAAGAGTTCGTCGTCAACGATCGTCGCAAGTTCACTGCGGAGGGCGACGTCCGCCCCGATGCGCCGCCCTCGGAGCCGAAACCACCACGGCCGGAGACGATCATGCGTCCGGAAGATGGCGACTCTGCGCGCCTGGTCGAGCACAAGGGACCGCAGCCGGTGCCCGCGCCCGTAGCAGAACATGCCTCCAGCGCAAGCCCCGAGCATGCCGAGAACGAGGACGATCTGATGCCGCCTGCGCCAACCGCCGAGCAGGCAGAGCAAGCCAAGCGCGCCTACGACGCTACGGTTGATCGCCTCGACACCGCCATTCGCGCCACCAATCCGGGCATGGAGCGCCCTCCCGATATCACCTTCGAGCGCGTCATCCAATCGCTCTACATGCAAGCCATGCTGCAACTGGGCGGTGCTGCTGCGCCGAATCAACAGCCGCAGGTAGACATCCTGGGTGCCCGGCAGACCATCGACATGGTCGGTATTCTCGCGGCTAAGACCGAAGGAAATCGCACCGAGGCGGAGAGCAAGCTGCTGGATGCCGCTCTATTTGAGCTGCGGCTGGGGTTCCTGGATGTAACCCAGGCGCTCTCCCGGCAGGCTGCTTCGCGTCAGCCGGGCGCAGGCCTCCCTCCACAGCCGGGCGGCCCGAGCATCGTGCGTTAGGGGCCACAGTAACCAACGCATGAAAGCGACCCTCACTTTTCTCGGAAGTGGAACCTCGATGGCGGTTCCAACGCTGGGCTGCGACTGCGCGGTTTGCACTTCCGCGTATGAACCCGCTTCGCGAAACCGCCGCACGCGGCCGTCTGTGCTGATCAGCTATGGCGGGCACAACGTCGTCATCGATACCGGTCAGGACTTTCACGTGCAGGCGGTGCGCGAGAATCTTCGCTCGGTCGACGCTGTGCTCTACACGCATGGGCATGCCGATCACGTGCTCGGGATGGATGACTTGCGGCCGCTCAGCTTCGCGCATCCCGGCGGCCTCCCACTTTATGCCGACGACGCGACTGCCGACATCATCGAGCGCGTCTTCGAGTACACCTTCCGCAAGACCGATCGCTATCCGACGAGTGCGCGTGTCGTGATGCATCGGCTTGCTGCCAAGGCTGGCGTCGAGATTCCGCTGTTCGGCGCAACGTTTGTGCGGGTGCCCGTAACCCATGGACGCGATACCATCGCCGGCTATCGTTTTGGCGACGCCGCCTATCTCACCGATATGAGCGACATCCCGGAGGAGAGTTACGCGCTACTGAAGGATCTCGATATCCTTGTGCTCGATGCGCTGCGTCACGAGCCGCATCCAAGTCACTCTCACCTGGCGAAATCGATCGAGCTGGTAGAAAAGATTGGCGCGAAACGCGCGTTCTTCACGCACATTAGTCACGGCCTCGATCACGAGACCACTAATGCCTCGTTACCGAATCACATACGCCTGGCGCACGATGGGCTTAAGCTTACTTTCAATATCTCAAGCGAAACACCCGCCACAAACCTCTGATGCAAATCGTTCGCTCGCTCGCTGAACTCGGCTCCCCTGGCTCTTCGGTTGTCACCATCGGCAACTTCGATGGAGTGCACTGTGGGCATCGCATGGTGATCGCCTCTGTGCTGGAGCGTGCCCGCGCGCTGAAGGCGAGCGCCATTGCGGTCACCTTCGATCCGCATCCGGCTCACGTGCTGCATACGGCTTCACGACTACCGCTGATTACGCCGCTCGATGAAAAGCTTCGGCTGCTGGCAGACACCGGGCTCGACCAGGTGCTCGTGCTTCCCTTCACCGACGAGCTACGCCA
Organism: Granulicella sp. L46; assembly: GCF_009765785.1. Classification (GTDB taxonomy): domain Bacteria; phylum Acidobacteriota; class Terriglobia; order Terriglobales; family Acidobacteriaceae; genus Granulicella. Next base: position 422,226 of record NZ_LMUT01000012.1, on the reverse strand, counting down.
CTGGACCGCTCGCCACTTTGCGGAGCGGGTGCTGCGCGATGCGCTGCATGCTGTCGAGGTGCATGAGGGCGAGACCTTTCGTTTCGGCTACCAGGCCGAGGCTGACATTGCCGGACTGTCGGAACTCGGACGCGAACTGGGTTTTGGAGTCAAGACGTATGTGCCCTGCATCGCGCGCGGTGCGGCCATTTCCTCCAGTCGTATCCGAGGGCTGATCGCGGCGGGCAATCTGCATGAGACGCGCGCTCTGCTGGGTCGCTCCTTCGCAATCCTCAGCACGCCGGCGTCGGGACGCGGCTACGGAACGCGCTACGCCGTGCCGACCATCAACCTCGCACCGTATCCAGAGTTGCTGCCGGCTCACGGGGTGTACGTAACAACGCTACGTATTGGGGACGAACGGGTCTTTCGCGGCGTCACCAATGTGGGCAATCGGCCGACGTTTGGAGCGGACTCGTTTGCCGTCGAATCGCATCTGCTGGACTTCGAACCCGTGGATCTAACCGAGACCACGCCGCTCGAGCTGACGTTCCTGAGACGGCTGCGGGCTGAGCACCGTTTCGAGTCCACCGAGGCGCTGCGCGATCAGATCCAGCGTGACGTGCGGAAGGCACTGCGTTTCTTCGCGCTGTCGGATGCGCTCAAAGCTCGCAGCACACTCACGTCCTGATTGGGTAGAGCGGGCTAGCCTGTTGGAGGAGTTGCGGCGGGTGCGGGACTCTTCTTGACCGGTGCAGGCTTTGGCCGCGACGTTCCCGGAGCGGCAGGCGCAGGGGGCGGCATACGTACCACCGGCGCAGGCGGCTGTTGGTGTGCAGGCGGGGTCGGTGAGGCAGGCATGTCCTGCGGCAGCCGCAGCTCGCCAGGTTCGAGAACTGCCGGTTCCGGAGCCTTTTTGGGTGGCTCCTGGTCCGTATCCGTATCCGCATCCGAATCCTGCGGAGCAGGCGGTGCCGTCGGAGCTGCTTCCGTATCGGAATCTGCAGGGACCTGGATCTGCTTCTTCGGCGCGTTCGGCGTGGAGAAGGCCTCGTTGGGCCTATCGGCCAGCGCGACCTTCATAAAGTCCACCCACATGGGCAGCGCGGCCCGGGCGCCCGTCTCCTTTTCGCCCAGCGATTGCCGATTGTCGAAACCAATCCACGTCCCGCAGGTAACGGACGGCGAGAAGCCGATAAACCAAGCGTCGGTGTAGTTGTTGGTCGTGCCAGTCTTGCCGCCGAGGGCGTGTTTCATCTGGGCTGCGCTCGCGGCCGTTCCATGTTGTACGACAGCTTGCAGCAGCACCATCATCTCGCGCGCAATGTCCACCGAAATGGCCTCGCTTACCTGGGTGCGCGGCTGCTGCATCGGCTGGCCATCGGCCTCCATCACGCGGCGGATATAGTGCGGCGAAATGTGAATGCCATCATTAGGAAAGACGCTGTAGGCGCCCACCTGCTCCGCCAGCGTGAGGTCCGCGGCGCCGATGGCGATCGGCAGGAACGCGGGGATGTCACTGGTGACGCCAAAGCGGTGCGCGACGTCAATCACCTTCTTGATGCCGACTTTGTCGGCCAGCCGGAGCGCGGGAATATTGCGCGATTCTGCGAACGCGTCGACCAGGGTCATGGAGCCGAGATAGCCCGCTTCGTAATCGTGCGGCGTATAGGGGCCGCCAGCGGTGAAGAACGTCGTCGGCGAGTCGAGCACCGTGTCATACGGTTTCATCCCCGCCTCCATCGCAGCGGTGTAGACGTAGGGTTTGAAGGACGATCCAACCTGTCGCTCAGCCTGGGTGGCGCGGTTGAACTGGGAGGTCTCGAAGTCGCGGCCGCCGACCATGGCGAGCACTTCGCCATCCGCGTTGTTGACCGCCATCAGAGCCGCCTGCGCGCCACTGTCCTGCTCCAGGATGACGTGAGGCGCGGACGTATCGGCGCCGCTCACCACCTTGACGTACACGATGTCGCCAACCTGCGCGAGATCAGTCCCCTTGAGGATCTGCGTCCATACCCAGTCAGCAGGGACCATGGTTGCATTCAGCTTGCCGAGCTTGACTGTTATGCGCGCCGGGGACGTACTGATCACCAGGCCATGAAGGTACCCATTGTCGGTCAGCGTCTGTGACCAGTCAGGGTGCTTGTACTCGTCAAGCGACACGCCCTCGCGAATCACATTCTCGAGATGCCCCTTCCAGCCATGCCGGCGCTCGTAGGTAGCCGTGCCATCGAGTACGGCCTTGGTAGCCGCGCGCTGCAGGTTGAGGTCGAGCGTGGTGTAAACGCGCAGGCCGGCGCTATGCACCTCGTCCACTCCATATTCGCTTTCGAGTTGCCGCCGCACCTCTTCGACAAAGTAAGGAGCCTCGTTGTTCGGCGGCGACTCCAGATGCAGGCCCAGCGGCGCTGCCTTGGCGGCGTTTGCCTCCTGCATCGTGATCCTGTGGTCGTTCAGCATCTCCTGGATGACCAGGTTGCGGCGCTTCAGCGCACGCTCCGGGTAGCGCACCGGCGAGTAATTCTGAGGGCCCTTGGGCAAGGCTGCCAGCATGGCGGCCTCCGGCAGCGTCAGGTCGCGGACATGCTTGCTGAAGTAATATTCCGAGCCTGCCTCAAACCCATAGGTTCCACTGCCGAGATAGATCTGGTTGGCGTAGAGCGCAAAGATCTGCGGCTTGGTGAAGCGGCGCTCGATCTCCAACGCCAGGAAGATCTCCTGCAGCTTGCGGCCGTAGGTCTTCTGCGACGACAGAAAAAGATTGCGCGCCAGCTGCATGGTCAGCGTGGACGCGCCCTGCACTTTGCCGTGGGTATGGACATCCTCATAGGCAGCTTCCACTACCCGCAGGAGGTTGATGCCACCATTGTGCTCAAAGTCCTTGTCTTCGATAGAGAAAATCGCGTCACGCAGCACGGGTGGAAATTCCGAGTACGGGACCACGACGCGGCGCTCATCCGCGAAGGAGCCAAAGACCTGCCCGTGGATGTCGTAGAGGTCGGTGGTGGTGCTGGGGCGATACCGCTCCAAGTCCGTCATCTGCGGCAAATTGATGGAGTAAACCAGGATCAGCCCAAGCATCACCCCGAAGACTGCAGACGCGCCCAGCAGTGCGATTGCGGCAGCGCGGGCTGCGAGCTTGCGGTTACGGACATCCGCCTCGCCGAACGGAAAGCGCCGAATGGCTCGCCACAACAGCGTGCGGCGTTTGGTGGGGACCCTGTCGTGTGTTCTCAGTGGTGTGGGCACGGCAAAACCAACCTTACCATGCGGCCCTCTGGGACCGGTTTCACGGGATCAGTCCCTCTGAGATCAGGCTGCCTTGGTCTTCAGCATGTCCAGCGCCTTGTTGAGTTGATCGTCGGTCGGGGGCGGCGTCTTCTTGCCAGGTGTATTGCCCGGAGGTGTCGGCGAGTCGGGGGTGCTCGGTGTGTTCGGAGCCGCCGCCGTATCGTCCCCGGAATCATCGTCCTCAAACAATTCCTTGTTGGAGGCGACGACCGTTCCCGGCGTCACGGCATCATCCTCAAACTGCTTGCCCGAGGGCGACGCATACTTGGCGATCGACAGGATGATCGCTCCACCATCCGGCAGGTCGAAGGTCTTCTGCATCGAGCCCTCGCCGAAGGTCTTCTCTCCGACCAGCTGGGCGCGGCCACTATCCTGCAACGCACCGGCAACAACCTCCGCCGGTCCCGATGTTCCGTGGTTCACGAGGACGACCAGCGGCGCGGTCGTATTGATCGCCTTCGCCGGATCGGCCGAAAAGATCTGTTTGGGGAACTTCTGGCCTTCGAGTGTAGCAATCGTTCCTGTGTTCACGAACAAGTTGGTGAGACGTACGGCCTCGGTCATATCGCCCGCGGAGGCGTCGCGCAAGTCCAGCAGAATCTTTTTATTGCCGTCCTTGTTCATGTCCTTCACCCAGGTTTCGATCTGCTGAACATGCTCGCGATCGATGATGATGGGCTTCAGGTACAGGATGGACGTTCCCTCGTACAGCGACTCTTTCACGGCCGGTTCTACGACGAGCACGCGATTGAGGGTCATCTTCTGCGGCTTGGCGCTGTGAGGTCCGATGACGGCCATTTGCAGCTGGCTACCGGGCGCGCCCTGAAGTAGAAGCTGGATCATGGCCAGCGATAGATTGCGGGTGTCCTCCATGCCGATGGCCTCGATGATGTCGCCATCGACAAGTCCGGCCTTATCAGCGGGCGAGCCGGGAACGACCGAAACTACGGTCGCATAGCCATAGCGCTTGGAGACAACAATACCCACCTGCGCCTTGCCGCCATGGTTTTCCTTGTAGATTTTGTAGTCAGCAGGTGTCAGGTAGCTGGAATCCGCATCGAGCGACTCGAGCAGGCCGCGCAGGGCGCCGTTGGTGACCTTGGGGATGTTGGGGACTTCCACGTAGTCGGACTGAATATGCTGCAGAACTTCGCCGTAGACGTTGATCTGGTTGTAGGCGTCCTGAGGCGTGGGATCGCCAGCCGCGGACACGCTATGCGTATTCACGCCAACAAAGATGCAAAGAATGAGGGCTACCGAGACGGCGAGCAGGCTGATCTTGAGGCTCTTGGGCATAGTGCGGTGACGGACTCCGGAATCGGTTTGGACAACGGCGATAATCGTGCTCTGGTCGCGCTGTAGCTTAGACGCAGCTCGCTAGCCAAATGATACTCTCTAGTGCAGAAGTTGCGATTCAGCCCGCGGCATGGCGCAGCAGACGAATGGTGGCGGTGAGAGGAATCGAACCTCTGACCTACGGGTTATGAGTCCGTCGCTCTAACCATCTGAGCTACACCGCCGGGTGGGAGACTGCATCCAGCGGCCACACAAACCCGGCCGCGACGACAGCCGCTCTTCCATCATAAGTTTCGCGACTTCGCAGGTCAAACGTGTTCAACCGCTTTCCAACTCGAACCTTTCCCATGATCCGGCTCCGCAGCCCACTTCGCTTGCTTTCGGGCATTGCGATTATGGCCGTTACCAGCCCCCTTGCGCGAGCGTCGGTGCTCTCCGCAGTACCGGATTGCAGCGCCACCGGAGGCGACTGGACGTGTTATCTTCCCGGGATCTTCCGATTTCTCCGGGTGATCGCGATCATCCTCGGCGTGGTCTTGGCAGGCGTCATTCTTCTTGCAGTGAAGAGTTATCTTAAGAACAAAAACGAGAAAGTTGACTCATGAGCAGCACACACACCCGGGTCATTGGCGTAATACCCGCACGCCTCGCCTCCACACGGCTTCCCCGCAAAGTTCTCCGCGACATAGCCGGGGAACCCATGCTGGCGTGGGTCTATCGCGCGGCTCAGGCCTGCCCGCAGCTGGACGAGGTCATCGTCGCCACCGACTCCGTCGAGGTTCAGCAGCTTTGCGACCAGCGTGGCTGGCGCTGCCTGCTGACCTCGCCCGACCTGCACAGCGGCACCGACCGTCTCTGCGCTGTCTCTCGCGTCGTCGACGCCGATATCTACGTCAACATCCAGGGCGACGAACCGCTGCTGCTACCCGAGCACATCACCGCGATCCTGGCGCTGTTTACCTCTGCCAACGTCGACGTCACCACCCCCAAGGTGCGGTGCGCACCAGAAGACGTCGCCAACCCCAACGCCGTAAAAGTCGTGACGGCGCTGGATGGTCGAGCACTATACTTTTCGCGATCGACCATTCCCTTTGACCGCGACGATCGCGGCAACGCCACCTACTGGAAACACCTCGGGCTCTACGCATACCGTCGCGCGGCACTGGAACGTTTTGCCGCGCTCGCCCCCACCGAGTTGGAGCTTTTGGAGCGCCTCGAACAGCTGAGGCTGCTTGAGAACGGCATCTCTATCTACGTAGCCGAAACCGCGCACGACACCATCGGCGTGGATACCGAGGCCGACCTGCAGCGCGTAGAGGCCATCCTGCTAAAACGCCAAGACGCGAAGGTCTAGCTCCCGCTAAAGGACGTTGAGGCTGAGCGTCAGACCGTTCGGCCTCGTCTGCGCGTTCACATCTTCGAGTGACCGCACGATCCAGGTCGCTCCCGCCGCGCGCAGCTCAGCTTCCTTGTGCGTTCCAAGCACGCCCAACACCCGACATCCGGCAGCGATGCCCGCTCCAACACCGCTAGGCGCATCCTCGACGACCAGGCACTCTGCCGCGGGCGAGTGAATGAGCTCGGCACCACGGCGATAGGGTTCAGGATCAGGCTTGCCGCGCTCCACCATGTCGCCGCTGATGATCCGCTCCGGCACCGGAAGCTCCGCCGCCCTCAACCGTCCCAGCAGCAGCCGGTACGTCGCCGAGGTCACAATCGCCCAGCGCTCTGGCGGGAGGCTCCCCAGGAGCGCACGCGCACCCGGCAGCACCTTCAGATCAGCGACGTCGTCGATCTCAAGATCCTCGATGAACTTCAGTCCCTCGGCGACGTCGAGGTCCGGCTTCAGCCTCGCGATCATGTCCACCGCGCGCGTGCCATGCTCAATCTGCACGGTCTCCGCATTGGGCAGACCGTAGTGCTCCGCCCATTTGCGCCAGCAGCGATTCACGCTGCCAATCGAGCTCACCAGCACCCCGTCCATGTCGAAGAGAATCCCGGCAACCTCCACCGTCACCAGCCCACTCACGCCGAATCTCCCTGCAACACAAATGCTCTCGCGGCCTCGAGCACCCTTTGCACACTTTCCGTGCTGCAGCTCTCGCAATACACGCGCAGCAGTGGCTCGGTGCCGCTCGCGCGCAGCAGCAACCAGGTCTCGGCTGCGTTGGGCTTGCTGGTGCACGCAGGATTCTCGAGGAAGAATTTAATCCCGTCGAGCGTCTCCACGCGTAGCACCTTGAGCCCCGCAATCTCGCTCACGCCCTCCTTCGCACGACGAATCGCTGACTGCTTCAGCTCCTCGCTGATATGCATGTCGATGCGGCCATACTGATGCTCCCCATACTCGTCCTGCAGCGCGGCAACCAGCTCGCCGAGCGTCTTATGCTCATCGGCCATCACATTCGCAATCAGCAAGCTATTCAGCAAACCATCGCGCTCCGGCAGGTGCCGACTGATGCCAACGCCGCCAGACTCCTCGCCACCAATCAGGATCTCTCGCTCCAGCATTAGGTCGACAACATACTTGAAACCAATCCCATGCTCGATCAACTTGCGCCCGTGCTTGGCTGCGATGCGATCAAGCATCTTGGTCGTATTGAACGCTCGGGTCACATCGCCGGGCCACTGCTTGCGTTTCAACAGCCACTGCAATATCACGGCAAAGATCTTGTGTGCATCGACAACATTTCCATGCTCGTCGACTGCGCCGATGCGGTCTGCATCGCCATCCGTAATGAGGCCCGCGTCGCAGTGTTCCGCCACGACCGCTTTCTGCGTCGCCGCAATATGCGGGAGGATTGGCTCCGGATTAATCCCAGGAAAGGCAGGATTCGTCTCACTGCGAAACTCAACATACGGAACGCCCGCGCGCTCGAAGATGCCCGCGATGTATCCCTTGCCCGCGCCGTACATGGTGTCGATCAGGAAACGATAGCCCGAGGCCTTGATCGCCTTCAGATCGACAAACGCCTCGAGGGCAGCGATGTATGGCGGCGAGAAGTCGACCTCCTCGATCGGCGCAGGCGTCGCGGCCAGCGGCAGCGGCTTCTCCAGGTAGCTCTCGATCGACGCAATAATCGCAGGGCTTCCCGAGCCGCCATAGCTCGCCTTGTACTTCACACCATTCCACTCGGCGGGGTTGTGGCTGGAGGTAATCATCACGCCCCCCGCAGCCTTGCGCCCGCGCACCGCAAACGAAAGCTCTGGCGTCGGTGTGACCTTGCTGGCCAGCGCGACAGGAATTCCCGCACCAGCAAGAACCTCGGCGACCACACGCGCAAACGAAGGCGATCCAAACCGTGTGTCGTAGCCAATGCACACACCGGCCTTCGCATCTTCGTGCTCGATCACGTAGTGCGCAATCGCCCGCGCCGCCACGCGCACATTCTCGTACGTAAAGTCGTCGGCGATGATGCCGCGCCAACCGTCGGTCCCAAACTTAACTGCACTCATGCGCTACCTAATTCTCAATCCGTGCTCTAGATCAACTCTTCCTTGCCCATCTCTCGATGCAGCGTGTGCACGATCTTGGATACGTCCTGTGATCGCTCCAGCGTCGTGATCAGGAGAGCATCCGCCGTCTCCACGACCACTAGTCCTTGTACCCCAAGCAGAGCCACCATCTTTCCCGGCGCATGAACATAGTTTCCATGCGATTGGATCGCTACCAATTCGCTGTTTTCGCCGTCCACGACATTCGAACGCTCATCGTCGCCTAACTGCTCATGAAGCGACGCCCAGGATCCAAGGTCGTTCCACGCAAAGTCAGCCGGAAGACAATAGATCCCAGACCGCGCCTCACCTTTAACTGACCGCCGCTCCAACACAGCGTAGTCCACCGAAATGTTTTCGCATTGCGGATACAGAGCCGCAAATACTTCCTCAAACTCAGGTGTCCCATGGGCTGCTGCGATCTTCTCGAGCAGAGGCGCCATGTCCGGCACATGCTCGCGTATAGCATTGGCTAACGTCCGCGCACTCCATAGAAAAATTCCGCCATTCCACGCAAAGTTTCCCGCTGCCAGGAAGCGCTCCGCCGTGTGCTTGTCCGGCTTCTCGCGAAACCGCTTCACGCGGCGCACCGCGATTCCGTTCACGGGCTCGAGCTCCGCGCCCTGCTCAATGTAGCCGTAACCCGTCTCGGGGCGCGTCGGCGGCACTCCAAGGACCACAATATTCTCGCCCTCGGACGCCAGCTTGATTCCGGCAGCCAGCACCTCGACAAACCTTTCGTTCTTCCCAACAATGTGGTCCGACGGGAAAATGCCGATCACGGTATCCGGCTCTGTCTTTTCAAGGAGGAATGCCGGAAGCGCGCACGCTGGCGCCGTGTTTCGCGCGGCTGGCTCAGCCAACACATGCTTCGCCAGCACTCCGGGCAATTGATCGACAATCAACTCTCGCAACCAGTGATTCGTGATCACCCAGCAATGCTCATCCGCAGCCAGCGGAGCGAGCCGGTCCACCGTCTGTTGAATCATCGACCCCTCGCCCTGCAGTGTGAGCACCTGCTTGGCACGCGCTCTGCGGCTGCGCGGCCAGAACCGCGTTCCACTTCCTCCCGCCAAAATTACTGGAACAAACTTCGGTTGCGCCAAATCATTGCCTGCTGACATCGAGACGTACCTGCTTCTGTTTTCGGACGCCACCCCAATGGAACAGCTCATCCTGAATAGGTTTCAGCTCAGAGCTTTGCGAAAAAGTCGCGCATCCGCTGCACGCCCTTGTCGATCACGTCGCCCGACACCGCGTACGACAGGCGGATGTGGTTCTCGGTTCCGAACGCCTCGCCCGGCACCACGACCACATGTGCCTCACTCAGCAGCTTGGCCGCAAGGTCCGATGCGGACTTGATCCCGCCCTTGCCGATGAACGCGCTGATGTTCGGATACACATAGAACGCGCCCTGCGGAACCGTGCAGGTCAGGCCAGGAATCGACTTGAAGCCTTCGAGCACGCGGTCGCGCAGCTTGATATAGTCCGCCCGCATCTCCGACACGCACTCCTGCGACCCCGTCAGCGCCGCAATCGACGCGCGCTGGACCATGCTCGCCGTGTTCGAGGTGCTCTGCGACTGCAGCTTGCTCATCGCCGAGATGATCTGCTTCGGTCCCAGCGCAAAGCCCGCGCGCCAGCCGGTCATCGCGTACGTCTTTGAGAGCGACCCAAGTACGATCACGTGCTCCTTGCATTCCGTGCACGACGCGCCCGAAACAATCTCGCCGGTAAACGTCAGGTATACATAGCACTCGTCCAGCAGAACGTAAATGCCCTTGCTGTGCGCCAGCCGCACAATCGCATACAGGTCTTCGGACCCCAGCACCGCGCCCGACGGGTTCGACGGCGTGTTCAGGATGATTGCCTTGGTCTTGTCCGTGATCGCGGCTTCGACGCTCTCCACGGTAATGCGAAAGTTCTGAGCCTCGTCGGTTTCAAGGAACACCGGTGTGCCGCCCGCGAACTCGATGATGTCCTTATACGAGACCCAGAACGGCACCGGCACGATGACCTCATCGCCGTGCTCGACCAGCACCTCGACGGAGTTGAAGATCGCCAGCTTGCCGCCCGCCGTGAACACGCACTCGTCGGCCGCGTAGTTGGTTCCAAAGTCTGCCGCGTGACGATCGACGATCGCCTTGCGCACCTCGGGCGTTCCGGCCACCGCGGTGTAGCGCGTAACGTTCTGCTGGATGGCCTGGATCGCGGCATCCTTAATGTGCTGCGGGGTGGAGAAGTGGGGCTCGCCCGCGCCAAAGTCCGCCAGATCAATGCCCTGCGCCTTCAGCTTGAGCGCTTCGGCGGTGATGGCCATGGTGGCCGAAACTTCGATCCGATTGATCCTGTCTGTCAAGACCTTTGTAGCTGTCGCTGTACTCATAGCTAGTAGTCTTTCAGATTTTGCGGTGGAGTGAAAGGGTTGGCGTCCCTCAGCCTTAGCTGGCCTATTTCTCTATCGGTCTTCGGTCCGTTTCCGCACCACCCAGGTCGTCATGCAGCGGAAATCCTGCACAATGGTGGTCTTCAGCGGGTCGACAAGCAGGCCATTCATCTGCTCGGTCATACGGAGGAGTGTGGCTTCGTCCACCAGGAACCATTCGGAGCCGTCGCCAATGCGATAGATGTTTTTCCGCACCCGCTCGAAGTCCATCCCAATCCGCGACCCTAATCGGCAAAACAGCAGCCCGCCAGGGCGCAGGACTCTCCACATCTCTGAGACCATCGCCAGAAAATGCTGCTCATCGCGGGCAAAGTGCAGAACCGAGTTGCAGATCACCACGTCGGCGAAGGCATCCGGAAAGTCCATCGCCTCGACCATGCCTACACGGAAGTTCTCTGACTGCAGCTGCGGAGCCAGCTCCCGGGCCAGTGCGCGTACGTGCGCGACGCCCTCTGGATTCGCATCCAGCGCAAAGACCTCGCAGCCCTCGCGCAGCAGATACACCAGGTTTCGGCCATAGCCGCAACCGGCATCGAGCACCCGCATATCGGGCGCAATATTCCCGCGCAGAATCTGGTCGAAGACATAGATGTCGATCTGCCCAAACTGTTCTTGCAAGCTCATCGCCGCGCCCGCCGGCTGCGGTTCAGTCACGAGATCTTGCCCAGCGACTTGCGCTTCAGCCGCTCAATTACATTCGGCGGTACCATGCTGGTCACATCGCCGCCCAGCATAAACACCCCCTTCACCAGCCTCGAGCTCACGTACGTATACCGCTCCCCGGGAATCATGAACAGCGTCTCAATCTCCGGATCAAGCTTGCGGTTCATCATCGCCATCTGCAACTCATATTCGTAATCGGATACTGCACGAATTCCGCGCAACACCGCATTGGCTTTCTGGCTCTTCGCAAAGTTCACCAACAACCCGTCAAAGGTTGTCACCGACACATTCGGCATCTCCGACGTCGCCTCGCGCAGCATCTGCTCGCGCTCCAAAAAGGTAAACAGTGGCTTGCCCTTGCCCCCCTGCTCCGAGTTTCGATGGACGGCAACCACCAGCTCATCCACAATCTTCGACGCGCGCGCAATCAAATCCAGGTGCCCGTTCGTCAGCGGATCGAATGTCCCCGGATAGATAACCTTGGTCTTCTTAGCTCTTTGCATAGCTCCGCCAGAATACGCTGTTCAAGCTTGGGACTCGGGGGGAAACTTACCCCTCGCGCCGCAGATAGTATTCCTGGATGTACTCACGCACACCGTCTTCCAGGCTTGTAAACGGCTTCGTGTAGCCGGCCGCGCGCAGCTTCGCGTCGTTGGCCTGGGTAAAGTATTGGTACTTCCCCTGCAACTGCTCCGGCATCTCGATAAACTCAATCTTCGGTGGCAGGCCCATGGCGTCGAACACCGCGGTTGCGAGGTCAATCCACGTACGCGCCTTGCCTGTCCCGCAGTTCAACAGGCCTCCGGGAGCGTCTGCCGGCTGAAGCGCAAAGTGCAGCGTGACATCCACCGCGTCCTTCACATAAATAAAGTCGCGCATCTGCTCGCCGTCCTTATACTCCGGCCGATAGCTCTTGAAGAGCTTCACCTCGCCCGTCCCGCGAATCTGCTCGTAGCTCTTCGACACCACCGAGCGCATGTCGCCCTTGTGATCCTCGTACGGCCCAAAGACGTTGAAGTACTTAAGCCCCACAATGTTCGAGCCACTCGTCTCGTGCGAACGGTCCGGCGCTGAATTGAACAGGTGGTGCTTGAGCGCCCACAGATCGAACATCTGCTTGGAGTAGCCATACATGTTCAACGGCTTCAGCGTCGGCGTAACGGCGTCCGCGTCATCGTAGCCCTCTGCGCCATCGCCATAAGTAGCCGCACTCGATGCGTACACAAATCGAATCTCATTCGACAGTGCCCAGTTGCACAGAACGCGCGTGTACTGATAGTTGTTGCGCACCAAAAAGTCGGCATCCTTCTCGGTCGTCGCGCTGCACGCGCCAAGATGAATTACCGACCGCGCATTCACGAACGCCCCGTCTTCGATCAACCCGAGAAACTCCTCCGGCGTGACGATGTCCTCATAGCGCAGGCCGACGAGATCTTTCCACTTCTCATCCTTACCCAGCTCATCGACCAGGATGATCTCGTTTTCGCCCCGAGCGTTGAGCTCTGCAACCGTATTGCGTCCAATGAATCCCGCGGCGCCCGTAACAATAATTGGCCTTGCCATCGACAGAATCTCTCCCCTGCACCTTCAGATGCTTCTCTTCGATACTACCTGCGGGACACAGCCACTACCCGCCCGTCCTACCGCGCCTGGCGTATTGTGCGACGTAAAGAGACGGTACGATACCAGTATCGGCACAAAGAAGAATTTCTTGAAGGCGCGTTGGAACTTCGCTGTACTTTACGATTCCCAACAAGCGCCTGACTGCCTCCAGCGTCGGTGGCCGCAATCAGCACTTCGCGCTCTACGCGGCACGCGTTTCGAGGCCATCGGCAGCTACAGGTGCCCGTACTTCTCCAACGCCTCGAGCAGCGGCATCCCTGCAACAATATCCGCGCGCGATCCTGATTCGATCCGCGACCACTCGATGACCTTTGCCGTCACCTCCTCAAGCATGTCGTGCGGAATCACGATCTCCCCGTCGGAATCGCCCACGACAATGTCGCCCGGAGACACGCATAGCCACTCCTCCAGCGTCCCCCGCACCCACACCTTCACCTGCGATCCTGTCACCCGCCACCGTCCCACTCCCTGCACCGGCGTTCGGTAGCGTGCCACGACCGGCATCCCAAAGTCCGCCAGGTACGCCGTATCCCTCACCCCGCCATCCACCACCGCTGCCACACATCCGCGCGCCCGCATCGCACTGGCCAGCAAGTCGCCAAAGCAACAAACGCCCTTGGCACACCTGCTCGCCCACACCGCCACCACGCCTGCCGGCATATTGTCGATCGCCTCCAACTTCGCCCGGTCCCCACCCGTAAACCTCACCGACTCGCCCGTCACGGTGTACGCAGGCCCCGCAAACACGGTCGCCGGGCCAATCGACCGCAGGCAGGTATCGACCACCGGCGGCGTTCTGTGCAGGCTGTCGAATACATCCGCGATCACGGCGGTACCTGCCGTCTTCAACGCTTCCAGGCTGCTTTCCATCGTGTTGTTGTGCATAGGGCTCCTCTATCTTTCGACAACAGAGTACGGCTTGATGGTAATTCTTGCTCGGCGTGCGTGACGAGCGGAAGATTCTTCCCCCCAAACCATGCAAGAAAGTGCAAACTCCGGAAGATATCCACAGCTGAATCAGCAAATTGGGGAGTTTTAGCCAACTGCGGTTTGGCACGCTGTTTGCTTCTTCCTCAAGTACGCAAAGATTTGGCAAGCCGCGTTCGGGCCCAATTTCCCACCAGAGCATCTCGTGGGTCGGCAAGACGAGGCATTACAAGAGCATCCGCTGAGGCTCTTGTTGCAATCTCTGAGCTTTGGATTTTCCGTCGAAGGAGCACTCCCTGGAACGACAGCAACTCCAGGCGCGACTCACGGCACGGGTAACACAGTTGCAGTTGTGATTTTTTTCGATGCGGTGCTTTGATCAAGGCCGCTGCCAGGCAGTAGACGACATCAAGGAATCACCTCACGTTCGATGAAACCCCGGCCCGAAACGGTGTAGCAAAGACGTGCAGTCAGGAACGAAATCAAAGGATGCTCCCAAGGAGAACATAAGAGATGAAATCTTTACGTTGTCTATCTGCGCTAGTGTTTGTCTGCGCCCTGAGCGGTATGGCGAAGGCAGACGACTTCAAGCTTGGCGTACTCGACGCCCCGCCCACACCGTTCAAATACACGGGCAGCCCTCTGACCGAAGGGTTCAGCTCCTGCGGCAAGGGCACGCCACAGGATTACGGCTGCCTAACGATTGAGAACGACACAGGCAAAACGCTCACGAGCCTGATGATCGATATCACGGCAAACAAGTTTACGGTTGCGGATGGAGACGGCGGTTGCCTGTCGCAAAAGGGCATCGACTGCAGTTATACCCCCCTCGACATCAACGGCATCACCGTGTACCAGTTCATCTTCACCAACCTGGACATTCCGACGTATAGCGAATGGTGCACAACCGACACGTTCACAATCGAGGAACAGGGCATCAATCCCAAGAACTTCCCTGATGCCACGGTATCGTCGGTAACCCCGGAGCCGGGTAGCCTCCTGCTTCTCGCTACAGGATTCTTCCTGTTCGCGGGATTCGTCTACCGCAGTCGCATGGGCGCATCCAGTCTGGGCCTCTAAACCGGTCGGGCAGCGTCTCTGCATCGATAACCGTGCGAGAATGAAGGGACCTTACCTAGCGTAAGGTCCCTTCTTCTTTTGCTGCAGCAATCCCCTGTCGGGCGATACAATTCCTCACCGGGAGATGGCGAACGCTATAGAGGATGTGCAGTCGCTGGCGGGCCCTATCCTGAACCTTTGAATTCTTTGACAGGGAGTCGCTATGTGCCGTGGGGCCTGGGCGTTGTTGATCTTGTTGGGATCCGTCTCAGCGGGCGCGCAGACTGCCCCGGCTGCAGGCCAGCCTGTCGGCGCCAGCTCGCTCCCGGCAGCGGGCACATCCAGCGTAACGCTGGGCCTGTCCTCCGCCGAACTCGCCGGCCCCTGGAAGTTTCGCACCGGCGACGACATGGCGTGGGCGCAGACTGACTTCGACGACTCCAACTGGGGCTCCATGGATCTCACTCCCCCGCCCGGCTCAGCGGACGAGAGCATCGGCGTCAGCGGGGATCTGCCCGGCTGGACGGCCACAGGCTATCCCAAGTACTCCGGCTACGCCTGGTATCGTCTGCGGGTGAACGTCGAGGGCGCCAGCCGACGTCTCGCATTGAAGATGCCCGACCAAGTCGACGACGCCTACCAGGTCTTCGTCAATGGCCAGGAAATCGGTTCCTTCGGCTCGTTCAATACCGGCCACGTGACCGCCTACAGCACCCTGCCAGAGGAGTTCCTCCTGCCCAAAGGCATTCGCGGCGGCACCATTACCATCGCCATCCGCGTCTGGATGGACAGCGCCACGATCTTCAGTTTTCCGGATGCGGGCGGTCTGCATGGACCGCCGGTACTGGGGTACGCGTCGGTTATAGAAGTGCTCACACAATTCGATTACGACGAGAACGCCCGTACCCTCATCACCGGCTTTGTCGAATCGATGATCCTGTTCATGGCACTCCTCCTGACCCTCAGTCTCTTCTGGCTTGATCGCGAGGAAAAATCATACTTCTGGCTGGCGCTGGTATGCCTGGTCACGCTCGTCTCCAATACCATTGTGATTTCGGCGAACTTTGCAGCGTGGATTGGACAGGACCTTGCCGTCATCCTGAGGGATGTCATCCTCGCGCCCCTGCGCATCGGCCTGTGGGTCATCTTCTGGGGCTATTGGTTCCGCTTGTGGAGGACTGCCCGGCTGCAATGGCTGGTGTGGTCGGTGGTCGGAATTCTGGTCATCGGCACGGCGATGCTCCGGCCGCCGCTTTATGGGCTGCATGTCCCCACGCACTATGCGAGCGTCATCAATCCCGTCCTGCTGATTGCGAAGCTTTACCTCGGTGTATTGCTCTTTTTCATCACCTACCGCGGTCTCACCCGGCAAAAAACAGGCGGCTGGATGGCCGCGACGGCAGTCATCCTCGTATTCGTCGCGAACTATCAGCACGAAATGCGGCTCATCCACGTCCTCAGGCCCTTTACCGTCTTCTCTGTTTTGGGTCTTGAGATATCTCTGGGCACGGCCGCAACCGTGATCTCGCTGCTCATGATCACTGTCCTGCTGCTCATCCGCTACTTCAATACCCAGAAATTGAAGGAGCAATGGAAGCTCGAAATTCAGCAGGCCCAGCAGGTCCAGCAGATCCTTATCCCCAACAAGCTGCCGCAAATTCCTGGTCTAACCATCGACAGTGCGTATCGTCCCGCTCGTGAAGTCGGTGGCGACTTCTTCCAGGTACATCCCGGCGACGTGCCAGGATCGGCAATCATCATTGTGGGCGACGTTACAGGCAAAGGAATGCAGGCCGGCATGCTGGTGGCCACGATTGTCGGCGCCCTGCGCGGCGCAGCCCTGCACACTCAGGATCCTGTGCAGATGATGCATGATGTCAACGTTCAGCTATGTGAGCGCCAGCATTCCAGCGCCACCTGCCAGATTGTTTACATCGATCCGCTTGGCAACGCCACACTCGCCAACGCCGGCCAGCTCCCGCCCTACCTCAACGGCGAAGAGATGGAGATGGAGGGCGCTCTACCGCTCGGTACAATTCCCGACGCAGAGCACTCGGTCACAACCTTCACCCTGCATCCGGGCGACTCACTCATCCTCATGTCCGACGGTATCGTCGAGGCGCAGGACGTCCACGGCAACCTCTTCGGCTTCGACCGAATCAGCGCACTCCTGCAAAAGACAACGACCGCAGAAGATATCGCCACGGCGGCTCAGAACTTCGGGCAGGAAGATGACATTCTAGTGCTTCAGGTGCGGCGCAACGCAGCGTAATTCCAACCCGCTGCCTTGCGCCGCAACCGTCTGGATCTCTTACGCGAACGACGACACGGCTGAAGCCTCGTCATCCCTGACGTCAAACACCGTGACCAGCTTGGTAATCACAAGCAGATCGCGAACCTTGCTGGTCAGGTTGAGCAGTTTCAGCTCGCCTCCGGCATTCTTCACTGCCGTATACGCGCTTACCAGCTCGCCGAGCCCGGAGCTGTCGATGTAATTGACCTCGCCCAGGTTCAGCACAATCTTCTTGGACCCATCGGCCAGCAGCTTCCGAACTTCCTCACGCAGGGTGACTCCACCTTCACCCAGGGTGATCTTCCCGCTCAAATCAACAATGGTTACCCCGCTCACATTCCGGGTCGCTAACGTCATGCTCATGCCTCTAACTCCTTCTTCGCTCGATATTTGGTCATCTCTGGCTCAGTGTCGGGGTCTAACTGGTGAAAGTGTACCTCATCTATAACCGCCCGCATCGTTCACCACAAGGCTCATCCCTCAAGATTTTCGTTGCTGGACGTTGCCGGACTGCTACTCTACTCTGGCAGACGGGCCAAAGAGTCTTCTCAACGCCATGTATCGCAAGGCGATGAGGGAGGGTGGCGTTGAGCAATAAAGCGACCGGAAGCGGCGAAAAAACGACAGGCAGCGGGCGAGCCAGCAGCAGCAGTATCGAGCTGCGACTTCCCTCGCGTCTGGGCTACGAGAAGGTAGCGATGAATACCGCGGCCAGCGTGGCGCGCCTGATGGGCTTTAGTGAAGAGCGCGTCGACGACCTCAAGACTGCCGTGGCCGAGGCCTGCATCAACGCCATGGAGCATGGCAATAAGCTGGATGAGGCGCTCAGCGTTGGCGTGATTCTGTCGATGGACGCCAACTCGCTCGAGGTCAAAGTTACCGACAATGGCAAAGGTCCGCAGAGCAAGACCGACGCCCCTGATATCGACAAAAAGATGCTGGGTGAAGAAGACGCTCGCGGCATGGGGATGTTCCTCATTCAGGCCCTGGTGGACGAGGCCGAGTGGGTCAGTTCCCCGCCCGCTGGCAGCTACGCCCGCATGGTCATTCATCTCAGCAACCCGCAGGTCTAGCATTACCCTCTAGAATGATCTGGACAACGATCTAGATAGTGGAGACAGCATGCCGGAATTGGTTACCCGCGTTACCGTCGAAGAACTCCCTGCCGCTACCGGCGACCCCATCACCGTACTGCGCTTCTCGGGCGACATTACCAGCGCTTCGCAACCGGCCGTGATGGGCACCTACGAAGGTCTGCCCGACACCGTGAAACGCATCCTTTTAGATTTTTCAAAGGTGGAATACCTGAACTCGAGCGGCATCGCGCTGGTCATCCAGATGATGATCGCCGCCAGCAAGAAAGGCCAGAAGATCCACTCCTTCGGCCTCAGCCCTCACTTCAAAAAAGTCTTCACCATGGTCGGCATCACCAAGTACACCACCCTGCATGAAGATGAGGCCACCGCCTGCGCCGCGTTTGAATAAGCCCGTCTACTTGATCAGGCTCGTCCAGTCCAGCACGACCTTGCCTGTCTGGCCCGAGATCATCGCGTCGAACCCTTTCTGAAAGTCGCTGTACGCGAACCGGTGCGTAATCACCGGCTCAATGTCGACGCCACTCTCCAGCATTACCGACATCTTGTACCAGGTCTCGTACATCTCACGGCCATAGATACCCTTGATCGTGAGCATGTTGAAGATCACATCGCGCCAGTTCATCGGCGCCTCCTTCGCAGGAATTCCGAGGATCGCAATCTTCCCGCCATGCGCCATGTTCGCGATCATGTCGCGCAGCGCCTGCGCGTTCCCCGACATCTCCAATCCCACATCGAAACCTTCCTGCATGCCAAGCTGTTTCTGCACTTCGGCAAGCGAAGTCTCCGCAGCATTCACAGCCAGGGTCGCGCCCATCTTCTTGGCCAACTCAAGCCGATACGGATTCATATCCGTAATCACAATGTGCCGCGCCCCCGCATGTTTTGCCACAGGAATGGCCATGATCCCGATCGGCCCCGCACCAGTGATCAGGACATCCTCACCGAGCAGCGGGAACGAGAGCGCCGTATGCACGGCATTGCCAAAGGGATCGAAGATCGCGGCCACCTCCTGGTTGATCTTCGGATCATGCCGCCAGATATTGGTCATCGGCAGCGAGATAAACTCCGCGAACGCGCCCGGCCGATTCACCCCAACGCCCAGCGTATGCGCGCACAGATGGCGCCGGCCTGCAAGGCAATTCCGGCAGCGCCCGCAAGTCACATGCCCCTCGCCGCTCACAATGTCGCCGGGATAAAAATCATTTACATTCGATCCCACTGCAACAATCTCGCCAACAAACTCATGCCCAATCGCCATCGGCACCGGGATGGTTTTTTGCGCCCACTCGTCCCACTGATAGATATGCACGTCAGTCCCACAGATGCCGGTATAGCGCACGCGAATCAGCACATCGTTGATCCCGATCTCCGGAACAGGAACATCCTCCAGCCACAACCCCTGCTCCGCTTTGCTCTTCACCAATGCCTTCATCGTCTCTACCTTTTCTCGTGCATGCGCCCGCACACATCGCGACGTCCATGATATCCCGCTGCCCAGTGCATTGCCCCGAATCCCCCAATCGCCTACACTGAAGATCGTGCCCAAAAGTGGGCGGATAGCTCAGTTGGTTAGAGCGCCTGCCTTACAAGCAGGATGTCGGGGGTTCGAGTCCCTCTCTGCCCACCACTTACTTGGTCATCACGAATTTACGAACAACGCTCGGCATCATCTCTGCCCCCGCGTTTCGCACCTCCCCACAACTCCCATCGAAGCTCATACGATGCCCGCGCGCCTAATCCTCAACGCAGACGACTTCGGCCTCACCCTCGGCATCAATCGCGCCATCGCCGAGCTGCACTCCGCCGGCGCTCTCACCTCCGCCACCCTCATGGCCAATGGCCCGGCATTCGACGACGCCATCCGCATCGCCCATGCGCAGCCCACGCTCGGCATCGGCTGCCACATCGTCCTCACCGACGGCATCCCGCTCTCGCCTCCCGAAACCATCCCCACACTCCTCGGCCACGACCGCCGATCCTTCCGCGCATCCCTAACCGACTTCTTCGCGGCCGTCCTGATCGGAAAAGTTTCGGCAGCCGACATCGCGCGCGAAGCTCTCGCGCAAATTACCCGCATCCAGCAGCAGGGCATCTCCCTCACTCACGTCGACACCCACAAACACACCCACATCCTCCCGCGCGTCGCTCGCCCACTCCTCGACGTTGCTGAGCGAGCCGGTATCCCCGCCATCCGCAACCCCTTCGAACCTCGCTGGAGCATCGCTCTGGGCAAGAGCCGAATCCTACGCCGCCTCCAACTGCGCAGCCTCCGCTTTCTGCAGCCGCGCTTCCTCGCTCTGCCCCAGATTCGCAGCGGCCGCGTCGTCACCACCAACGGCACGCTCGGGATTTCAGCCACCGGCCATCTCAACTCCATCACGCTCCGCGCAATCCTCGACGCCATGCCCAGCGGCATTTGGGAGCTAGTCTGCCATCCCGGCTACAACGATCGCGACCTCGACGCGGTCACCACCCGCCTCCGCGCCACCCGCGACATCGAACGCGCCGCCCTGCTCGTCGCATTCTTTCAAACTTCACAACAACAATCGCATCCTCCGAATCCTCCGCTCCCGCAACTCATCAACTACAGAGACGCAGCACAGCTCACGGCAGCGAACAGGTAGCCCACGAAGATTGGCTCGGAAAAGGTTATAGCGGAATCATATGAAGATTGGCATCACGTGTTATCCAACGTACGGCGGCTCCGGCGTTGTCGCCACCGAGCTCGGGATCGAGCTCGCCGCGCGCGGCCATGAGATCCACTTCATCACCTACTCGCAGCCCTTCCGCCTCGCCGGCCGCGAAGCCAATATCCGCTACCACGAGGTCCCGGTCTCCAACTATCCGCTATTCGAGTACCCTCCCTACGACCTCGCCCTCGCCACTCGCATGGCCGAGGTCGCTGAGCTTCACTCGCTCGACCTGCTTCACGTCCACTACGCAATCCCGCACTCGGTGAGCGCACTGCTCGCCCGCCAGATGCTGGCCACCCGCGGTCGTCACCTCCCCTTCATTACCACACTCCACGGCACCGACATCACCCTCGTCGGCCTCGACCGTTCTTACCTTCCCATCACAAAATTTGGGATCAACGAGTCCGACGGCGTCACCGCCATCTCCTCCCACCTGCGCGAGCGCACCCGCGAAAACCTCGGCATCACGCGCGAGATCGAAGTCATCCGCAACTTCGTCAACTGCGACTTCTACGTTCGCAATCCCGAACTGGTCGCGCAGCAGCGTCCGCGCTTCGCCAAGCCCGGCGAAAGCCTCCTCGTGCACCTCTCGAATTTCCGTCCCGTGAAACGCGTGCTCGACGTCATCGAAACCTTTGCCCGCGTCTCCCGCGCCCTGCCCGCCCGACTGCTCATGATCGGCGACGGCCCTGAGCGCTCTGCAGCCGAGTTCCTGGCCATGCGCCTCGGCATCGGCGACCGCGTCGACTTCGTCGGCAAGCAGGAGAACGTCAACGAGCTCCTCGCGCTCTCCGACCTCATGCTGATGCCCTCCGAGATGGAGTCCTTCGGGCTGGCCGCGCTCGAAGCCATGGCCTGCCGCGTGCCCGCCATCGCAACGCGCGTAGGCGGCGTGCCCGAGTTAATCGAAGATGGCGTCAACGGCCTTCTCTACGAAATTGGTGATGTCGAAGGCATGGCCGCTGGCGCGATCTCGATCCTCAGCGACCCGGCGCTGCTAGAGCGGTTGTCCACCGCCTCCCGCCGCACCGCGCAGGACCACTTCTGCGCCTCCCGCATCATCCCGCTATACGAGCAATACTACGAGCGCATCCTCGCCCAGGATCCTCGCTAATCCAAGCCGACCCCAAGGTTATCTATTAACATCCGGGTTAACTGCAGGGATGCGTTGCCGCAAGTTCCTCACCACATCCCTCGCGCCGCGCCTACTCTTTTTAACTAGGTGCATCTGCCCTTTTTAAAGAGGTTGGATCGGCACCGCAGCTCTCCAGGAGAAGATCCTCAATGAAGTTGAAGATGAAGTTCTCCCTTCCCCTCGCCGCCTCCGTCCTGATAGTTACGGGCGCTCCGCTGATGGCTCAGACGACCGGCACCTCGCATCCCGAAGAGATGGACGACACCCACCAACTCGCACCGGACGCATCGGAATCACACTACGTTGCACCGTCGCACGCAACCCCTACAGCGACCGTCACCGTAACGACCACTGCACCCGCGACGCCGGTCCTCATCCAGCGCAATCCGCCTGTGCAGACTGCCTCAGTCACCACCATGGCCGCGGTTAGCGATCCCGACGGCCGGATCGTCACTGAAGTTCCCGTTGGTCCCAACGAGCTGCCCATCGGCACCCGTTTGAATGGCACGTTGCAGCAACCAATCTCCACCAAGACCACGCAGCAAGGCTCGCGATTCACCGCGACCCTCACCGCCGAAGTCAGCCGGAACGGCGTCGTTCTTCTACCTGCAGGCAGCATTGTCTACGGCCGCATCACACGCATTCACGGCGGCCGTCGCATCAGCGGCCCCTCCGCCATTCGCCTCCGGCCTGATTCCGTCAGCCTGCCCGACGGCACCGTCTATCCCATCCTCGCCGAAGTCACAGACCTCGATCACTACGCCAACTCCCACGTCAACAATGAAGGCACGATCGTCGGCAACTCGCATCCCGGCCAAACGGCTGCTGCCATCGGCCTCACCACCGCCTCAGCCGTCGTTGTAGGAGCCGTAGTCGGTGGAGGTGTAGGAGCCGTGGTTGGCCTGGGCGTAGGCGCCGGAGCCGCAACCGTCTGGTGGCTCAGGCACGACCGCCAGCAGGAACTGCCCATCGGCACATCGATTGTTTTCACCCTCAACACCCCTCTGCAACTAGCTCCAACTGCACACTAGTTCCCCTCCCCCTCCACCTCAAAACTGAAGGCCCTCGGAACACCGAGGGCCTTTGCCTTATCTTTCCCTACACCTTATTCCGTGTCTTCACCCCATCACCTGCGAGAGCAATCGCTTCCAGTTCTTCTGGTTCCGTTTAAAGCTCTTCTTCAGGTCTTCGAGGATTCGCTGAAAATCAGGATTCTCGAGCATACCTCTCCACGCCGGATTGATGCTGAACCACGGATAGTTTTCATTCCCCAGGTAGATCGCGCGTCGCAGCCAATGCAGCGCTTCGGACGAGTCGCCTTCCACCGCGAAGTACGTGGCCAGACGGTACGCCATCTCACTATCGGCCTCGGCCGCAGCGAGCGTCTCTTCCAACACAAACTCCGCAGCCCGCTTGCGATCGCCGAGCTGCACATAGCACATCGCAATCGTCGGAAACACAATCCGCAGCGTTGAATCGTCGCGCGTCACTTGCTCCAGCGTCTCAATCGCCTTCTCCAACTGCCCCTCTCGCATCTGCTGATAGCCCTTCGAGATCCTCAGCAGCGGCTGCTTCGGCTCCAGCGTCAGGCCCTTCTCAATCTCATCGCCCGCCAGCTCCAGCTGGTTCTGGTACTGATACACCCGCGCGCGATGGTTATAGATCATCGCAGCATTCGACGGGTTCAGCCGCAGCGACATATTGAACTGGTTCAGCGCCTCCTCATACAAACCATCGATCCGCAGTGTGAGTCCGGCTACCAGGTGCACATTCCAGTCATTGCCCGCGGTCTGCAGCAGCCGCTCAATCCCATGCCGCGCGCTCTCTTTT
Source organism: Granulicella sp. L46 (assembly GCF_009765785.1). Classification (GTDB taxonomy): domain Bacteria; phylum Acidobacteriota; class Terriglobia; order Terriglobales; family Acidobacteriaceae; genus Granulicella. The sequence continues at coordinate 398,399 of NZ_LMUT01000012.1, read as the reverse complement.
TCACCACGACTCAGCAGCATGTACACGCGATACAAATTCGCTTCCACCGAAGACGGATCGCGCTCCAGCGCCTTATCAAACGATCGCCGCGCCTCCAGCACATGCATCTGTCCACCCAGCCCATGCCGTGCATATTGCAGCTGCGTAATCCCCAGTCCCGACCATCCCGGCGAGTAATCGGGATCTCGCTTCACCACGCGCTCAAACAGCTCACGCGCACGATCCAATTCATCCCTGCTCCCCGTCCGCGACATGAACGAACTCAGCAGCGCCCTCGCCTGCAGATACTCCTCCGACACCGCCGCGCCCAACGACGCCACACTCGTCGGCCCAGGCGCGCCCATCTGCAGCCCGCCAAATCCATGCAGCTCGGCAAACACCTCATCGCAGATCTCGGTCTGCACCGCAATCAAATCAAAACTCGCCACGCTGATCGCACCGCCGGTACGCACGCTCTGTCCACCCACATCCAGCAGCTGCCAGTTCAGATCAAACCCCTTGTCCGAGCGCAGAAAGCTTCCAGCCAGCACGAAGTCCACCATCAGCTTCCGCCCCACGCTCAGCGGATCCAGCTGCCGCGTCGGCACATCCATTAGCGCGCTCGACGGCCGCACCACCAGCGAAGGCACCTTAGCCAGCCGCGCCGCCAAAGCATCGGCGAGGGCGTATCCATAAAACTGCCGCGAGTCGCTCGACTCCAAATTCACAAACGGCAGCACCACGATATTCGGCCCCTTCGACACGGTGCTCGCCGTACTGTCCCGAAACCGCTCCGCCAGCATCGACAGAATGCCCGTAGTCCGCTTCTCCTCTTCCGGCCGATCCATATCCAGCCGTTGCTGCATCGCCATATTAATGGCGCCTTCGCCCGGCATCAGCATCGAGTCCAGCTGCAGCGACTTCACAATCGTCTTCAACCCCTCGCGCAGCTCCGCAGCCGACGCATACCGCTCCGACGGCTGCTTCTCCAGGCAGCGCAGAATCACGCTCTCCAGCTCCACCGGAAGGTCCGGCACAATCTCCCGCAGCGCCGGCGGCTCCGCATACTGAATCGCCCGAATGCTGTGCACCTCGAGCGCGTCCGGCCGATGGAATGGATGCCGCCCGCTGACCATCTCGTACAAGATCAGCCCCAGCGCAAAAATGTCACTCTGTACGCTCGACTGCCCGGTGACAAACTGCTCGGGAGCCATGTACGCAATCGTTCCTCCGCGCGCTGTGTAGGTCGCTCCAGCAAACGCAGGTGTCACCGGCTGCGTGGTCTGCGACGGATCGAAGTCCACGTTGTCGCGCTTCAACTGCCGCGCCAAACCGAAGTCCAGAATCTTGATCAGCCCGCCGTCGGTGAGCATAACGTTCGCCGGCTTCAAATCCCGGTGAAAGATCCCCAGCGTATGCGCGGCCGACAGACCATCGGCCATCTGCATGCCGCTCGAAAGCACCAGCTGCACGCTCGCCGGCCCCTCCGCAATCACCTTGTCCAGGCTCTTCCCCGGAACATATTGCATGACGATGTACGCCTCGTCGTCCTCTTCGCCTACTTCATAGATAGCGCAGACGTTAGGGTGGTCGATGGCGCTGGCCAGCCGCGCCTCGCGCAGCTGCGTCGCCCGCACCTGTTCTGGCGTTTGCGAGCCCCGCTTGAGCAGCTTGAGCACCACCGGCCGCTGCAGCAGCGTGTCGTTGGCCAGAAACACCACGCCGCTTCCACCTGAGCCGATCTTGCGCAAAAACTCATATTGTCGAATGACGCGGCGAGCCATTCGTCCATTATCTCAGCTACCCATTGGCCACCCCCTGTTAAGAAAACGTTTCGACGCATTACCCGTTCTCTCTGACTGAATCGCGCATCTGCCTGATTAATCCCCTTTTATTCTTTGGGCAGCCTTTTCTCACGATCTTGCATCAGAATTCGGTTATGCACTGAAAGACGCCGAGAACCTGCGGCAAAGGCTGAAAACTACCGCTCCACTAACCCGGACAACAAGGCCTAAGAAACACATGCCACACACTCTGCTGCTCATCGACGATAACGCCATCCAGGCCGCGACCCGTCAGACCATTCTCAAGCGAGCCGGCTACTTCGTCATCGCCGTCCTCAGCCCCGAGCGCGCCCTCGAGCAGCTCCGACACAACGACTACCCGGACACCATCGAGCTCGTAATCACCGACCACATCATGCCCGGCATGAACGGCGCCGAGTTCGTCACTCGCCTGCGCGAGTTTGCCCCCGAGGTCCCAGTCCTCGTCATCAGCGGCCTCGCAGAAGCCGAGGACGAGTACTCCGCCCTGGGCGTCGACTTCCGTATGAAACCCCTCCTTCCTCAGAACCTCATCGCCACAGTGCAAACGCTGATCGAATCCCGCACCTCCGCGCGAATTTGAATCTGCCGCCGGCCCGCACGGCTCCCTGCACCCCCACCTCCAGTTTGTGACGTCAGTCACGAACTTTCTTTCCGTCGACCCCTATCCTGTCTCTGGACCTGCGCGTCCTGACCCTGCACCTGCTACGCGCGTGGCCCATCTCTGCGGGAAGTTCTGAGAGAATAGTTATTGAAGGAAGTGCACAAACATGCCCCATCCCATGCCATTCTTTGGCAGCGTCTCCCTCCTCCTGGCACTCGGGCTAGCGGTGTATACCCTTCTTGCCGGAACGCTCTCGCTCTGGGCCATCGCTCACGGACGAGCCCTGGCCGTCGCTCCGGAACGCATCCGTGAGACCGCCCGCCGCGCCGGCATCGCCAGCTTCATCGCCGTAACCGCCGCCGCCTTCGCCCTGATCTGGGCCTTTGCCACGAACGACTTTTCAGTCGACTACGTCCTCCACCACAGCAGCATCGCACTCCCCTGGTACTGGAAGTTTTCCTCCATCTGGGCCGGGCAGGAAGGCTCGCTGCTACTTTGGGCATGGCTGCTCGCCGGCTACGGCTTCGTCCTTCGCATCCGCCACAAGAGCGACATCACGCTCCACGCCTACGCCTCCACCATCCTCGCCGGCGTGCAGATCTTTTTCCTGCTGCTGATCAACTTCGTCGCTCTGCCCTTCGCCATCGTTCCCGGAGGCATTGGCCCCGCGGATGGCTTCGGTCTCAATCCGCTGCTTCAGTATGCGGAGATGATGATCCATCCGCCGATGCTGTACCTCGGCTACGTAGGCTTCTCGGTTCCATTTGCATTTGCTCTAGGTGCCCTGATGATGCGCTACCCGGGTGAGAAGTGGATCGCCATCACCCGCCGCTGGACCATGGTTGCGTGGCTATTCCTCACCTGCGGCATCATCCTCGGCATGCACTGGGCCTATGCCGTGCTCGGCTGGGGCGGCTACTGGGGTTGGGACCCGGTCGAGAACGCCTCGCTCATGCCCTGGCTTACCGGCACGGCCTTCCTTCACTCGGTCATGATGCAGGAGAAACGCGGCATGATGAAGGGCTGGAACGTCTGGCTCATCTTCACCACCTTCATCCTCACCATCCTCGGAACCTTGCTTACCCGCTCCGGTCTGGTCGCCTCCGTGCACGCCTTTGCGGAGAGCGATATCGGTACCTGGTTTGTCTGGTTCCTCGTGCTCGTGCTCGGCGTCTGCCTCTTCACCTATCTGTACAACCGGGATCACCTGAAGAACGAGAATCACCTCGAGTCCCTCGTCTCGCGCGAGAGCTCGTTCCTCTTCAACAACCTCGTCCTGCTCGCCGCCTGCTTCACCGTTCTGTGGGGAACACTCTTCCCCGTGCTCTCCGAGTTCGTTCAGGGTTCGAAGGTCACCATGGGCGCGCCCTTCTACAACCGCGTCGCCGTGCCCATCGGCATTTTCCTTCTCTTCCTCACCGGCGTCGGTCCGCTGCTCGCCTGGCGCTCCACCTCGCTGCGCGCTATCCGCCGCAACTTCGTGCTTCCCTGCATCGCGATCATTGTCACGACGCTCGTGCTGATCATCGCAGGCGTACGTCCCTGGTCTGCGGATACCCAGGCAGCCGGCGATGTCGGCTCCAGCATCTATGCGCTGGTCTGCATCGCGCTCGGCGTCGGCGTCATCACTGCGATCGCTGCGGAGTTTCTCCGCGGCGCCAACGTCGTCCACACCCAGACCGGCAAGAACCTGTTCGAATCCACCATCCTTCTTACCCGCCGCAACACCCGCCGCTACGGCGGCTACCTGATTCACTTCGGCGTGGTCGTCATGTTCATCGGCCTGGCCGGCTCCGCCTTCAACCAGTCCCGCGAAGCCGAGATGAGCTTTGGCGACTCCATGAACGTGGGCGGCTACAAAGTCGTATGCCAGAGCTACTCCGAAGACTCCAACGCGAACTACGATTCGCAGTTTGCGCTGCTCGACGTCTATCACAACGGCAAGCTGATCACGCGCCTCGCGCCCGAGCGTCGCGTGTACTTCGTCAACACCGACCACGCCCAGCCCTCCACCATCGTCGCTATCCATTCGTCCCTTGAGAACGACCTCTACGTAGTCTTCGAAGGCACCAACCCCGACAACCAAAAGCCCATCATCAAGTTCTTCATCAATCCGCTGGTCAACTGGATCTGGGTAGGCGTCGTCATCGTGATCTTCGGCACCTTCATCGCGCTGGTTCCTCCGCTCAAACCCTCCACGCGCCGCGTAGAAGTCCCCGCAAACTTTCTCTCTCCGGCCGCACCACCCTTAGGATCCGTCATCTCGACCGGAGCGCAGCGCAGTGGAGAGACCCCTGTATTCCGCTCGGGATCGTCGGCGCCAGCCAGCCCTGGAGCTCCCCATGTATAAGCGCGCCCTGCAACTTGTTCTCATCGTCTTCGTAGCCTTCACCATGCTCGGCGCAAGCTCTCCCTCGGCACGCTTCGGCCGCCTAGGCCACGACCTCATGTGCACCTGCGGCTGCAGCCAGATCCTGCTCGAGTGCAACCACGTAGGCTGCCCCAACTCCACCGGCGAGATCGCCGACCTGCACGCCCAACTCGACGCCGGCGGCACCGACGCGCAGGTCTTCAAGTTCTTCACCGTCAAGTACGGCCCGATAGCCCTCGCCGAACCCGTGCGCGGCGGCTTCGACACGGTAGCCTGGATCGGCCCATTCGCCTTCCTTCTGTTCGGCATCATCCTGATCCTGTTGCTGCTGCGTCTCTGGAAAAAGCGCCACGACCGCCTCACGCCCGTCGCCTTGCCCGCAACCCCGGACGCCGACGCCCTCCGCAACCGCATCCGCGACGAAACCAACTATGGCGAATAGAGGCGCCGAGTAACTTTTCCCCTACACTCTACCCTCTATCCTCTACACTCTTGCTGTATGACCCGCCTCGAACTACTCACGATCGTTGTAGGCCGTGCGCGCGGCAACGGCTTCGAGTTCCGCCGCTGGTACACCAGCCGCCTGGGCATCCCCTGGATCAGCGCCGAGGCTGCCCTGAAGTTGCTCGACCAGCAGCGCCGCTACTACGCGCTCCTTTTCTCCCATGAGTTCGCCAACGCCTTCTGGAAGGCCGGCGAAGAGATCACCTTCAGCGTTCCCTCCCAAAGTTTCCAGCGCCCCATGCCCGACGGCTCCCTCAAGACCGTCCAGCGCAAGGGCTTCATGCGCCGTTCGGCCCGCCGCGACGCCTGGAAGTATCATCTGCGCGAGATGGCGCTGGCCGAAGAGCCGCTCCGCTACCTACGCAAATATCTCAACGTAGAAGAAGACCTCACCGACGACCTCGCCGCCGCCACCGCCGACGACGAAGCCCCAATCGCCCCCAAGCCTCGCCGCACCAGGGCCCCGAAACCACCCGCTCCACCCGCACCGGCAAAGCACGGCCGTACCAAGCCGCTCCCCCGCCCACTCCCCACAGGAATCCCGGCCTTCCTAAACCGCCCCTTCAAATAAGCCGGCCGAATCTCAGCTGAGCAAGCGCAACCTCAGCCGCCCGAAGTCATCTCCTTGAGCGCCTTCTCCGCAGCCTTCTTCGTCTTCGGCACCGGATCCAGCGTGAGGCACTTCTTGTAGTGCATCATCGCCTCATCCAGCTTCCCCAGCCGCCGAGCCGCGTCTGCCAGCGCCAAATGAGCCTCGGCATCATCGTCCGCCAGCGCAACTGCATCTGTCGCGCGCTCGTACATTCCTCGGAAGTTGCCATCATCGCGATAGAACGACGCCACCCTCAGGTCCTCAGCCTCGCGCTGATCCGTCGTCTGATGAAAATCAATCCCCTTCTTCGCCCGCGCCGCTCGCCGAGCCTCCGCAGCCTTTGCTGCCGGATCCGTATCGGCATCATCCCCTAACGGCCCCGCCGTCGGATCACGCTCAGGCGGACCACTGCTGCTCGAACCCGAACTGCTGCTGGAGCTATTCCCCGAACTCCCCGAATCCTTCAACGGCCCACTCCCCGGAGCCCCCGCAGAATCCTCTCCCGGAAACGGAAACTTCGAGGCCGCCCCACCTCCCGGCGTCCCCGCAGCCGGACTTCCCGTACTCGAACTCCCAGTCCCACCCTGCTGCGTGCCCGGAGCCGTCGGCGCATTCCCCGGCGCCGCCGAGCTATCACCCGGGAACGGGAAACTCTTCGCCGGGTTCGCATCGCCTGCAGCCGGAGTCTGTCCCGGAGCCTGCGTCTGTGTCTGCCCATTCGCAGGCGTTGTCGGAGCCTTCTTATCCGCTGGATCCTGGCAGTTCGGCCAGAACACTGTCTTCCCACTCTCGTCCGTAAACGTGCATCCACCCTGCTGCTGCGCGTGCAATCCCTGCGCCGCCAGCATCACGCCAACGCCGACGCTCACCAACCCCAATTTCCTCAACCCGCGCATCCACTCCATACCCCTATTAGACGACACCCAGCCCCGCCGCGATAGCCCCATCTCCCCTAACCACTACCTCTATCCTTTATCCCCTGCCCTTCTTGCTATACTCCACCCCATGCCGCCTCGCTCCGCCACCACTCCCCGCCTGCTCATCCGTTCCTCGTCCATCCACGCTGCCGGCTGCTACACCCTCGACCCCATCCCACGCGGCCGCCGCGTTCTCGAGTACGGTGGCGCACGCATCTCCAAAGACCTCGCCGACGAGCGCTACGCCGACCGCCCGGTCACCTACCTCTTCGGCTTCGGCGACAAAGGCGACGTCATCGACGGCTTTGGCACCGCCATGTTCCTCAACCACTCCTGCGCCCCCAACTGCCAGACCGAAGAGTCGGGCGGCCGCGTCTACATCCGCGCCATTCGCGACATCGCCGCCAACGAGGAACTCGTCTACGAGTACAACCTCTACGACTCCGACGAGGACAACGCCGACTGCTACTGCGGCGCCCCCCAGTGCCGCGGCACCATGTTCTCTGAAGAAGAAGTCAAACGCCAGGCGCGCAGAAAAGCTCGCAAGCTGGCTCGAGCCTCACTATAAGCCAGCAGCTTTGTGCGAAAAAGCAAACGACCCAACCCGAGTCCCCTCGCGTTGGGTCGTTCGCATAACGTTAGAGTCTCGCACTACCGCAACAGCCTAGCGGTAGTAGCAGTGACGATGACCGTGATGGTACGTGCAGACCCGGTGGTGATGATAGTGGTGCGGATGTCCGACCACGACCACAGCCTGCGCACTCGCTACAGGAACGAGGGGCGATACCAGGCAAACGAAACCGAAAATTCCAAGCGCGAGCTTCTTCATAATGGCAGGATACCCTTCTTTCTTCCTACTATTGTGCAAACCGAATCGTAATTCTCCGCTTGTACCAGATCAGGTATCAAACGAATCGTCACTGGTTCGATCTAGAAGTTCTAACCCGGCAATCACCGATTAGTTGCAATGACGATGATGGTGGCTGTACCAGCAGTGATGGTGATGATGGTGGTGGTCATACTGCGCGCTCGCTGACGGAACCATCGTTGCGAGGAACGAAAGAGCAAGAACTCCAAGCGCAAGCTTCTTCATGAGATCAGACCTCTCCTTCTGTGAGTCTTAACAAATGCAAAATCAACCATCCTGATTCAACAATCAACCCAACTCAAGTCGCCTTGAATTGGGTCAGAATTACACAGCCGGAGCAGCCCAACTAGTTGCAATGACGATGGTGATGGCTGTACCAGCAATGATGATGGTGGTGATACGGATGACCAACGGCAACGACAACCTGGGCGCTCGCCGCAGGTACCAGCGGAGCGAGGAACATCAGAGCGAGAAATCCAAGACTAAGTTTCTTCATAACTACTCGGATGCCCAATGGGTGTGTCAGGTTGTGGTGCCACGCTGCTCAATTATTTATGTGTGTGCAAGACAGATCACAAAAAATAAGATCGGCAAGGCAACCCCTCGAACGCCGCCGACAAACATCTCTGCAAACCGCTCCACACCCTCGGGCGCTACAATCAATTTCGTCAACATACCTCGCCGATGGCCTATCAAGTCTTAGCCCGCAAGTATCGCCCCCAGCTCTTCTCCGATGTCATCGGACAGGACCATGTCACCCGCACGCTACTCAACGCGCTCGCGCAAAATCGTATCGCCCACGGCTACATTTTCTCCGGCCATCGCGGCATCGGCAAGACCACCATCGCGCGCATCCTCGCCGCTGCACTCAACTGCAGCACCCCCGTCGGCTCCCCTGAACGTCCCACAGAAGAGCCCTGCCGCATCTGCGTGAACTGCCGCGAGATCTCCTCGGCCTCCCGCCAGGAAAACTCAATCTTCGAAGAGTCATCCTCCTTCGATGTTGAAGAGATTGACGCCGCCACCAACCGCGGCATCGACGACGCCCGCCTTCTCACCTCGAAGATTCAGACTCGCCCCACCAACAAGAGCAAGTACAAGATCATCATCCTCGACGAGGCGCACCAGATCACCGACGCCGCCTGGAATGCCCTGCTCAAGACCCTCGAAGAGCCGCCCGACTGGGCCATCTTCATGTTCGCGACCACGCAGCCTGAAGACATTCCACAGACCATCCGCTCGCGCTGCCAGCACTTCAGCTTTCACGCCGTCAAGCTTGACGACATCGTCGGCCAGCTCCGCACGATCGCCACCAAGGAAGAGCTGGACGTCGACGATGCCACCCTTACGCTGCTCGCCGAAGCCGGTGACGGCTCCATGCGCGATGCCCTCTCCATCATGGATCAGGCCATCGCCTCTGCTCCTCTGGTCGACGGCCGCCCTCATCTCGAAATCTCGCAAGTCCGCGAGCTCATGGGCTCGGTCTCGAACATCGTCTACGAACAGATCCTCCAGGCCGTCCACGCCAACAACTCTGCCGACGTCCTCTCCGTAGTCGGCCGCCTGCTCGACGCCGGCAATGGAGCGCCGCAGCTCGCGCGCCAATTCGTCCGCTACCTTCGCAACACCATCGTCGCCAAGGTCACCGGCCTGTCTCCTGATGCCGACGCAACCGGCATAGCCGCAGACCTCCTCCAAATATCTCCCGAGGAGCGCAACCGCGCTGCCCGCTCCGCCGCACTCTTCACCGAAGAAGACCTCTCGCGCTTCCTCGCCATCATGCTCCGCACCTTCGACGAGCTGGGCTACCGCCAGGAGCAACGCTTCCACCTGGAGCTAGGCCTACTCAAGCTGGTCCACGTCCAGCGCCTAATCCCGATCGAAGACCTCCTAAGCCAGATAGGCGCCAAGCCAGCCACGCGCCCCAACACCACGCTCACCGCAGCTTCGGCCAACACATTGGGTGCTTCGAAAACATTGGGTGCCCCATCTTCGGCGACGGCTTCATCGGCGCCTAAGGTGGCAACGGCTACCACTGCCCCAGCCACCGCAGCCACTCCTCGTCCCACCCCACCCCCCTCGCCCTTCGAGACCGACCGCTCCCGCAAAGTCCCCACCGCCAGCATCGCTCCGCAGGCAGAATCAACGCGCCCCGAGCCCACACCGACCGCCGGCTCCATGGCCCTCGCTCCGGCTCCCGTTCCCGAAGCACCGAGCGGACCGCAACTCGTACCGTCAATCGCAGCAGCCGCGACAGATTCGGCCCCCTCGGACTTAGATCTTGAACTCCTCCAATCGGCCTTGGTCTCCGCGCTCGCAGCAGTCAAAGGCCAGCAGTCAGCCTCAGAGCAGATCGAGGAATCGACCCTCAAGCTCAACGGCACCACGCTCGAGATCCATACCACCCTCTCCAAGACCATGCTCCCGGTCGTCCTCAACGCCGACGCCGAGCGGACGATGAAGACCGTCCTTCGCGATCAAGCAAGCGCACTGACATTGAAGCTGATACACGGAGCTCCAGTGGCCAATGCTTGGCCGAAGAAGCCTCGCGTGGCCGCTAATGGGTCGGTGGCGGAGATGGCGGAAAAACATCCGATGGTGCAGGAGGCTCGGCGGCTGTTTTCGGCTGAGATTAGTAATGTGATCGACCTGCGGGAAAAAGAGTGACCCGAAACCAGGCTGTGTAGGCCTCTGCGTAACCCGAAACCGGGCTAAGTATGTCGTAAAAGCAACGGAGATTTTATGGATTTGGACATGAACAAGATGCAGGAGATGCTGGCTCAGGCGCAGGAAATGCAGCAGGCAATGGACTTACGCCTGTCAGAGACGGTCATCGAAGCCGACGCTGGCGGGGGCGCGGTGAAGGCTCGGATGAACGGCAAGAAGGAGCTGCTAAGTATAACCATTGCACCATCTGCAGCTGCTGCGGCCGCTGGCGACATTACCCTGCTCGAAGACCTCATTGTAGCTGCCGTAAACAGCGCTGGACGCAAGGCCGATGAGGCCAGCAAGTCCAACGCTGCCAGCATGTTAGGAGGCCTCGGCCTCCCTGGATTTTAGCCTATGGCGACGCGTTTTGCGGAGCCAATGGAGCGGCTCATTGACGAGCTTCGGAAGCTTCCCGGGGTGGGGACTAAGTCGGCGCAACGCTTTGCGTTTCATATACTTAGGGCTTCGCAGGGGGATGCGGCGGCGCTCTCGGCGGCAATCCTGCGCTTACGCGAACAGCTCCGTTTATGCTCTAACTGCAACAATATCACTGACATAGACCCCTGCATCTACTGCTCGAACCCGGTACGAAATGCGCACGTTTTGTGCATCGTGGAAGAGCCCACCAACATCAACGCTATCGAGAAGACTAGTAGTTTCAATGGTTTGTACCATGTACTCCATGGAACGATTTCACCAGTGAACGGTATCGGTCCGGAACAGTTGAGGTTAGCTAACCTTTGGCCGCGTTTAGAGGGGGCGGAAGAGGTGATTTTGGCTACTTCCCCAACAGTTGAGGGTGAAGCCACGGCGCGCTATCTCGCCGATGAAGTTCACCGCATGTATAACTCCTTGCGAATCAGCAGGATCGCGACAGGGGTTCCGGCAGGAAGTGATATCGAATATGCCGATGAAGTGACCATGACCCGCGCCCTCGAGGGCCGGCGGGATGTGTGATTTCGATGCGTTTTAGCCCTGTTTCGGGTTACGCGGCTGCAGCATAGCCCTGTTTCGGGACGCTCGTTTGCGTTGTTTTCGATCTATCCGCTAGATAGGTGGGTCAAATGACGCAGGCCATTCGTTTATCGGTCCGGAGGCGAAGATCATCGCCACCCAACCGTCCACAAGTGCGCGTACGGATGGGGGCACCCCTCTTCTGCAATATTGGAGAGAGTCCCAGGGGCTAAAGCCCGGATTGTAGCGGGCCGTGAATGTCCGGGCTAAAGCCCGGACCTATCCCAAGTCCCGGACGCCCACCTGAGATCAGGGCTGCTTTGGGAGGGAGAGGCGGAGGTCGCCGCCGGTCATTTGGATGGGGAGCTCGAGGTTGAGGAGGCTGAGGATGGTGGGGGAGATGTCGCGGAGGGAGCCTCCTTCGCGGACGCCGATCTTTTTGCCCTGGTCGGTGACTAGGAGGAAAGGGACAGGGTTGGTGGTGTGGGCGGTGTGGGGACCTCCGGTGAGGGGGTCGATTAAGAGCTCGGCATTGCCGTGGTCGGCGGTGATGATCCAGTTGGCGTTGTGCTGTTTTACTGCCTGGTAGATTCGGCCTAGCTGGGCGTCTACCGTTTCTACTGCTTTGACGGTGGGTTCGATTTTGCCGGAGTGGCCTACCATGTCGGCGTTGGCGAAGTTGACGATGATGACGTCGAAGGCGGTGTCGGTGATGGAGCGGATGACTACGTCAGCGATGCCTTCGGCGGACATCTCGGGGGCCAGGTCGTAGGTGGCTACTTTTTTGGATTGGACTAGCTCGCGTTCTTCGCCCGGAAACGACTTCTCGATGCCGCCGTTGAAGAAGTAGGTGACGTGGGCGTACTTCTCCGTCTCGGCTATGCGGAGGTTGCGAAGGTCGGCTACGGCCATGACGTTCGCGAGCAGATTGTCCATGCTCTCGGGCGGGATGACCATGGGGAGGGTGAACTTGGGGTCGTACTGGGTCATCATCACGTAGTGCAGATCGGCGGGGACGGTGTGGAGGGGGATCTCGTCGTTTAGCTCTGCTGCTTTCGGGAGGTTGATGCCGGCGTCGGGGGTGAGGCCGCTGTTGCGGGTGAGGACGCGGGTGATCTGGCGGACGCGGTCGGCGCGGTAGTTGAAACAGATGACGGCGTCGCCCTCGGCGATGAGGCCGATGGGATTGTTGCTGGCGTCTACGCAGACGAAGGGCTCGACGAATTCGTCGGTGATGCCGTTGTTGTAGCTTTCGAGAATGCGGGCGTGAGGGTCGCGATGCTTCCCTGCTTCTGGGTCGCCAGTGACTATGGCGCGGAAGGCTTTGTGCTCCTTCTCCCAGCGGTAGTCGCGGTCCATGGCGAAGTAGCGGCCGGAGACGGAGGCTAGCTGGCCGACGCCGTACTCCTTGAATTTTTGCTGGAGCTCTTCGATGTAGCCGGCGCCGCTGGTGGGCATGGTGTCGCGGCCGTCGAGGAAGGCGTGGACGTAGACGCGGGCCACATTGTTCTGCGCGGCTAGGCGGAGGAGCGCGTAGAGGTGGCGCTGCTGGGAGTGGACGCCGCCGTCGGATACGAGGCCGATGAGGTGGAGGGCCTTGTTGCTGTTGGCTACGTGGATGGCCTTGAGGAGGGTTGGGTCTAAGAAGAATTCGCCGGTGTCGATGGCGTGGTCGATGCGGGTGATGTCCATGCGGACGATGCGGCCGGCACCGAGGTTGAGGTGGCCGACTTCGCTGTTGCCCATCTGGCCGTCGGGGAGGCCGACGAAGTGGTTGCTGGCCTGGATGAGGGTGTTGGGGTACTCGCGGAGGAGCCGGTCGTAGGTGGGCTTGTGGGCGAGGGCGATGGCGTTGCCGTGAGTTTCGGCGCGGTAGCCCCAGCCGTCGAGAATGGTGAGGATGACCGGTGGTGTGGTTCTCATGATGGCTAGTTTATCTGGTTGGGGTTGGATGGATGTGTTTGAGAACACAGCGGGTGCGCGCTGTGTTCTCGAAGTTGCCGAAAACCCGACTTTCGAGGACCTAGTTGCGCCAGAAGTGAGAATCACATGAAGGAGCTTCAGGGGACGGGTCGAACTGGACCCTTGAAATGGCCTAGACTGCGAGAGTGGGAGGCACTGTGCTATCTAATGTCAGAGTGTGGTGTTTCCGGCTCGCACTAGTCGCTATTACGGTAGCGTCAACAGCGGTCATTTTGGCTTGGACTCATCCGTTTCCTCTCATTTCGGACGGGCAGGGTGGGTATTCGGATGCACGTAACTTCTACGCCATGACTGCAGCTCTCGGCTTTTCGCTTCTAGCGCTACTGTTCGCGGTAGTTTCCGCGAAAGCGCGGACGCTCCTTGTGGTCGGTAGTGTCGGGTTGTTCCTGCTGAGTTGCGTTGCCATGCTTTCCAATGGGCACTAGCGATTTGATAGGCGGCCTTCGACAATCGAGGTCCCTGGCTAAGAGTCCAACGTTCCCGCAAAACGGGGTTTTCGGAAATCACGTCCCGTCCGGCTATCCGTGACCCACGTAGTTGCCGGTAACGTGGCTTTCAAGGAACTGCGGCAAGCAACCATGATGATCCAACACACAGCGATTATCCTCACCTTCCTGTTCACCTGAGTAGTGGACGATACTTGGAGTGGGAGGGTACAACATGCACGTCGTCGAGACATTCTCAACAGCAGCGAAGCCGGAAGCCATTTGGCAGATCCTTGCAGACGTCTCTCATTGGAAAGACTGGACACCAACCGTCCTGGATATTACTCCCCTCAACGGGCAGAACCTTCAAGTCGGTGGTCGTTATCGCGTATCTCAGCCCGGGGTTCAGCCAGCGATTTACGAAGTCACGGCTTGTGTTCCGAACGAGGGCTTCACCTGGGCCCAAAAGATACCGGGAGGGAAACTACTCGCCAGCCACACCATACGTGTGAACGATGGATCGACCAACGTTGAGCTTTCCTTCTTCTCTCAAGGTCTGCTGGCTGCTGCCGCTTCCACGCTCTTTTCCAGCAAGATCCGTAAACTTGTGTCCATTGAAGCTCGCAGTCTGAAAGAGAAGGCCGAACACTCATCGGCCGGTTGATTCGTACCCGGAAGCTTGCCAGTCATGAGGAATCACCCAGTTCCCGCAAAACGGCGTCTTCGGAACTACGCTCGAAGTTGCTGGGAACCCGACTTCTCGGGAGGTTCGCCTGACCGCTTTACCTATGTCGATGAGTGCATTGGCGATTTCGCACTCATCGAAATCACAACTGACGAGAAGCGCGTTTACCAAGACCCATCAGGTTCATAGAATGATAGCGAGACTCATTGTGAGGACGCTGCTTGTGAATAGACACGACGATGGAAGCGCTGGAGATGCAAATTACGGACGGATTGGGCAGGGGTATACGGCGTACCGTAAGCCGGACCCTGCCATCGCCTCCTTCATCGAGAAGGCTTTTGGTGACGTGGACACAGTGCTCAATGTCGGCGCTGGTACAGGGTCGTATGAACCTCTGCATCGTCACGTGACCGCAGTCGAGCCGTCAGCTTCCATGCGAGAGCAGCGGGCCGCCTATCTTAGCAAAGCGATTGATGCAAGGGCAGAGGCTTTGCCTTTTGAGAGTGACTTCTTCGACGCCAGCATGGCCACGTTCTCGGTCCATCAGTGGTCCGACCTGGAAGGTGGTCTTGCAGAGATGCGGCGAGTCACGAAAGGGCCGGTGCCCATTCTTACCTGCGATCCTGCCGTGCTGCGTGATACCTGGCTGTTTGAGTATGCGCCGGAAATGATCGACGTAGAAGTGAGGCGATATCCCTCCGTGGGCAGGATTAGTAGCGCCCTGGGCTCAAACGTATCCATACTGCCCGTGCCTATTCCGTTGAACTGCACAGACGGCTTCAGCGAAGCTTATTACGGCCGTCCGGAATGCCTTCTCGACCCTGGAGCGAGACGCGCGAACTCCGCGTGGAGCTTTGTAGATGCAGCGGCTGAAGCTCGCTTCGCTCACAAGCTAGATGCTGATCTTAGAGCGGGTGTTTGGGACCAAAAGCACGGCGCGCTTCGCAACCTCCCCTTTTTGAGGGATCGCTACGGCTTGTTGTTGGTAGGGTTCAAGACGATAGGTAACGATATCTGGTTGCGGGTGAGTCGACGGCACAGGTTATGGTCCGAGTTCAGAATGCCCTGGAATTTCGCAACTTGCGACGCATGCCTTCGGTGATGCCGAGCATACCGGTGGCTAGAAGAACGAGGGAGGATGGCTCCGGAACCGCGGGCGGAACGGTTGAGCTGAAGGTGGCGGTGGTGCTGAAGGTGGCGAAATCGAAGCTGCCGCCGGTGGTGTTGAAGAGGGTGTAGGAGGCGGGAACCTGGGTGCCGTCGGTTACGCTGATTGAAGAATTGAGGGCATAGTTGGTGAAGGGATCATCGAAGCCGTCGACGGCGGCGATGTTGACGTCAAGTGGGCTCAATTGCTCGAAGCCTGCGATAAAACCGTCGGCTTCGAACGCTTCCACGCCGCCGGTAAATGTCTCGACGGGGCCCGATCCCATCTGGACGGTGGCGGAGGAGAGAAGGAGGGTGTATTCGTCCTCGGCGCTGGAGTAGACGACGTTGCTGGTGTCGCCATAGCCGGTGATGGTGATGGGTTCGGTGACGCCGGCTGACGGACCATAATAGCTGCTGCCGGTGAGGGTTTCGGTGAAAGTGATGGGCTCAGCGTGGGCCGCGAAAGCGAGAGAGGACAGGAGAAGGCTACCTAATACAACGCGAGCAATTCGCAAGATGATACTCCGGGGTGGATTGACTACTCTACTTGCTGATTTATAGCCGACGCTGGGAGCTCATCATGTTAAAAGACGTGCGTGTTACTTAAGCGTTGAGGCAGGGGTTACCGCCTACCACTCGACTACACCGTAAGAGATCTGATGAAGCAGACGCGACTTTCAGGAAGTTGCGCCTGGTCAGCTTATGTGTGGAACCACACTCCCTTTCTGTGTAGCGACGTCTATTTCAATGGCTTGGCTGCTCCCTTACTCTTCAAGCATGCCAATCGAGACTGCGTCCTCCGATCGACTGTGGACGGTGGCAGAGGCTACGACTACGAGATCTCAGAATCCACTACGAGGTAGAACTAAGATGAAACTCCGAATCAAGCTCCTGACGCTGCTCGCGAGCGCAACCATGATGGTGACCCTGGCAGGCGCACAGGCACCGGTCGCCACCGTTGATCCCCAGGCTCATGGCAATCTGGCCTCGGCGCAGCAATCGATCATCGAAGCATTCAATTTCATCAGCTCCGCACAGCAGGCGAACAATGATCAACTGGGTGGCCATGCCGGTAGGGCGAAAGACCTTCTCCGCCAGGCGAACGATGAGATTAGTGCAGCGGCCGCGGTTGCGGATAGTCACCAGGACGGTGGGATCGGCGGGCCTCCTCCAAACTCGGCTGCTCCCGCTCCCGCGGCGCCCCCACCCCCGCCGCCTAACCTCTCTGGCAACTGGACCATCTACGCCTACAACACGAATCAACCCGGAAGTTCGCTTAAACAGATCCAGATCTCTCAGATCGGCAACATCATCTCGGGAACCTTTCATGGGCCGCATCAACACGGCAAGTTGCAGGGTTGGGTCAGCGGCAACCACGTGGAGTTCAGCACCGATACCAACGATGTGCTGACCTTCCGGGGACAGATCACGGCAACCGGGATGTCCGGCATGTATGGATTTCATGGCCAGACAGCTCCATGGACTGCTGAGCGCACGAATTAACTGCCGAGCGCACGAATTGAGGGTTGTCCCGAAACGTATGAACTCGGACTCTGCAGGCCGCTCCCCACTTTGGTGAGCGGCCTGAAGCGTGATGCGGAACTGTCTAGGCTGTCGCGGGGAGCGGTTGGGGTTGGGGCTTGCGGCGGAGGATGGCGGCCGAGACCAGGGTGATGAGGAGATCGACTGGGAAGGGTTCGATGAAGGTGTAGAGAGCGTTGATGAGGGGGTTCTGGTAGGAGATTTGGGATTGGCGGATGGCGGCTACTTTGGCCTGGATGGCTTCGGGGGTGCCGGGGCTGGATTGGGCATTCTGGATCTGGGCGGCGAAGTACGAGTCCATGAAGTGGGGGAGGAATGTGAAGTAGATGATCTCCCAGGCGAGGACGTAGATGGCGCAGGAGATGAGCGTGATGCCGATGCCGATGGTGAAGGCGCGGCCGAAGGTGATGGCGCCGCCGGCGACGTTGTCGCGGTAGGAACGGATGCCGAAGAAGATCAGGAGGCCGGCGAGGACGATGGTGGCATAGCCGATGACCAGGGCTTTGTTGCCATGGTCGGTGCGGAGGAGCGGGACGGTGGTGCACATGAGGACGGCGGCGAGAGCGCCGGAGATTAGGCCGAAGGTGAGGATGGTCTTTTTCATAGGAGGCTCCTGGGGGATGAACTGGAGACACTTTGCGGGGCCGGGGTGTGATTTGTCGTCATGCTTTCGGGTGATTTTAGCGTGGCAAGGAGGAAATCATGCTTTGGGGTGACGTCTCTAGGGGAGGATGCCGAGTTGCTTGCCTAGCTGGACGGCCTGGGTGCGGCGGCGGGCTCCTAGCTTGTCGAAGGCACGGCTGCAGTGGGTTTTAACGGTGTTCTCGGAGACGAAGAGGCGGGCGGCGATTTCGCGGTTGCTGAGGCCTTGCGCTATGAGCGAGAGGATTTCCAGCTCGCGGGGGGTGATGCCGAGGGCGTCGAGCTGGGGCTGGTTGAGGGTAAAGGGGGTGGCCGGTGTTTCGGTGGGGACCAGGACTTCCCGGAGGATGATTTTCTCGCGGGGCTTGGTGAGCTTGATCCCGAGCCAGATTCCGAAAGCCGCGAAGAGGATGGCAACGATGGCGGCGTAGATTTCGAAGGAGTGTTGGATGACGAGGAACTGGTACTCGGAGTAGCGGAGGATGGCGATGAGAACGCCGCCGACGAGACCGAGGAGGAGCACGTGGCTGAGGGCGCGGCGGTTCATGGGGATGATTTTACCGGGGTTCGCGCAGCCGTTAGAAAGCAATCAAGAGCATGGGCGTCATGAGCAACCTGGGGGTACTTCGGCTGCGGTGGACGCAAGTGCGCGTCCACCTTCGCTCAGGATGACAAGCTTTTCCAGGATCATCCGGCAAGGTTGTGGTTATATCTAGCCGGCGCGGTTGATGCTGGCTCGGCCGAGGTAGCGGGCGGTTTGGCCTAGCTCTTCTTCGATGCGGAGGAGCTGGTTGTACTTGGCGATGCGGTCGGTGCGGGAGGCAGAGCCGGTCTTGATCTGGCCGGCGTTGGTGGCTACCGCGAGGTCCGCGATGAAGGTGTCTTCAGTCTCGCCGGAGCGGTGGGAGATGATGGCGGTGTAGCCGCTGCGGCGGGCGAGCTCGATGGCGTCGAGGGTTTCGGAGACGGTGCCGATCTGGTTGAGCTTGATGAGGATGGAGTTAGCAATTCCCTCTTCGATGCCGCGCTCGAGGATGCTGGTGTTGGTGACGAAGAGGTCGTCGCCGACTAGCTGAAGCTTGTCGCCGAGCTTGTCGGTGAGGGTCTCCCAACCTTCCCAATCGTTTTCGTCGAGGCCGTCTTCGATGCTGATGATGGGATATTGGCTTGCCCAGTTGGCCCAGAAGTCGACCATCTCTTCGGAAGTTTTTTCGGACTTGTCGGACTTCTTGAAGACGTACTTGCCGGTAGTTTTGTTGAAGAATTCGCTGGCGGCGGGGTCGAGGGCGATGGCGATGTCTTCGCCTGGCTTGTAGCCGGCGAGGGTGATGGCTTCGAGGATTACTTCGATGGCTTCTACGTTGGATTTGAGCGAGGGAGCAAAGCCGCCTTCGTCGCCTACGGCGGTGTTGTAGCCCTTCTTCTTGAGTACGCCTTTGAGGGTGTGGAAGACTTCGGCGCCCCAGCGGAGGGCGTCGGCGAAGGTTTCGGCGCCGACGGGCATGACCATGAACTCCTGAAAGTCGACGTTGTTGTCGGCGTGGGCTCCACCGTTGAGGATGTTCATCATGGGGGTGGGGAGGGTGCAGGCGTTGACGCCGCCGAGGTAGCGGTAGAGCGGGAGGCCGAGAGCTTCGGCGGACGCGCGGGCGCAGGCCATGGAGACGGCGAGGATGGCGTTGGCGCCCAGGTTGCCCTTGTTGTCGGTGCCGTCGATGGCCATCATGGTGGCGTCGATGAGTTTTTGATTGCTGGCGTCCATGCCGGTGAGTTCGGGGGCGATGGCGGACTCGATATTGTCGACGGCCTTGAGGACGCCCTTGCCGAGGTAGTGGGACTTGTCGTCATCGCGGAGCTCGACGGCCTCGTGCTCGCCAGTGGAGGCGCCGGAGGGAACGGCCGCGCGGCCGCGAATGCCGTCGGAGAGGATGACGTCGGCTTCTACGGTGGGGTTCCCTCGGCTGTCGAGAATTTCACGGGCGTGGATGGAGACAATTTCGGTCATTTCTTTCCTCGGTTTTTTCTGGGCGTTGCGTTGGGTTGAGCGGGAGATGCGGTGTTGGAGGCGGTCGTTGAGGGAGGGGCGGCGGTCTACGGCGATAGGGTTGCCGGAGGCGCTGGAGATCATGGCGACAATTTCCGTCATTGGTCTGACTCTCTATCTGTCATTTAATCAGACTCTTTATTAATCATTGCGGCGACCCACCGGCCTCATTTTAGCAAAGCGCTGGCGTTGGACCTCTACGGCGTTGAGCGATTGCCGCACAGTTTCGGCGAGCATGGTGAGGAGTTCGTCGCCCTCTTCGCGGGTTGCTAACGGCATGCGGAGGGAGACGCGGGTGCCGCGGCCGGGGCGGCTGACGATGTCGACGTGAGCTTCGTCGCCGTAGAGGACCTGGATGCGTTCGCGGACGTTGCGCATGCCGATGCCGGAGCCCTCGCGGACGATACCGCTGTCGGGTGCTGTGATGGGGCCGCCGGGTTCGATGCCGACGCCGTCATCTTCAATTTCGAGGAGCAGACGACCGTTGTCGACGCGGGAGCGGAGGGTGATGGTGCCGCCGGAGATGCGGGGCTCGAGGCCGTGCTTGATGCTGTTTTCGATGAGGGGCTGGAGGAGCATCGAGGGGACGATGATGTCGAGGGTGTCGGGGGAGATTTCTTTTACTACGTGCAGCTTTTCACCGAAGCGAACGACTTCGATGTCGAGGTAGTCGTCGGTGAAGTCGAGCTCTTCGCTTAGGGGGACGAAGGCGTCGCGGTCGCGGAGGAGGACGCGGAGGATGTGCGAGAGCTTGACGATCATCTCGCGGGCGAGGTCGGGCTTGGAGCGGATGAGCGAGGCGATGGAGTTGAGGGTGTTGAAGAGGAAGTGCGGATTGATCTGACGCTGCAGGGCGTCGAGGCGGGCTTCGAGGAGGAGGCGGGATTGCTCTTCGAGCTTGTGCTCGATGCGGACAGCGTTCCAGATTTTTAGCGGGATGCCGACGACCACGGGCGCGCAGGCGCAGATGGCGAGCTCCATGAGCCAGGAGCTGGAGTAGAGCTCGAAGTAGCGATGCGGGTAGAGATGCGAGAAGAGGCTGGTGGCGTATTGCGTCGCCATGATGAGGACGAGGAGAAACATCTGGCGGTCGAGGTAAGGCCAGGTGACCGTGCGGCGGATCCAGCGGTAGAGGCTGAGGTCGATGAGCGGGGAGAAGGACCAGATATTTTCTTCGCCGGCAAAGCGGCGGTAGGCTCCAAAGATGGCGGCGACGAGGAGGTTGATGGGGAGGGTGAAGTACTCGTGGTGGGCGAGCGCGGGGAGCGAGAGGGCGGCACCGCCGATCATGGCAGGCCAGGGGCCGAGAAGGAGGCCGAGGATCGCGACCGCCTCGAAGGAGAGATCGGCTGCGAGGAAGTTGGGGACACGTACGCGGACGAGTACGCCGAGCATCAGGGGGGTGCAGATCCAGGCGAGGAGATGAAGGGTCTCGCGAGTGTTGCGGTGCTTGAGGAGAAGCAGCCGTTTGAAGGCTATGGAGCGGGCGAGCGAGCTGGCGACCGCCGCGGCAACGCCTAGCTCGACGAGGAGCGTGATCCAGATTAGTTTGGAGTCGCTTGCGTACACACTTTTACTTTACTCGTTTGAGTTGGAGGGAGGATGAACGGGAGGGTGAGGGGTGGGTGCGGCTGAACCGCGGAAAGAAGCGCCCACGGCGGACTTTGCGTGGTACTGTGGAAGCCAGTTTCCAGGGTCAGAATCGTCTAACCACCTCAGGACACGCACATGGACATGCAGGACGAAGCCGCAGAGCGATTGTTTGGGAAAGCTGTCGAGTTGCCGCGCGATCGGCGATCGGCTTTCCTGGACGGCGTTTGTGCCGGCGAGCCCGCGCTGCGCCGCGTTGTGGAAGATTTGCTGGATCGGAATGACCGGCTCAGCGGCTTTCTTAGCGAGCCTGCTTACGTGCAGGGGGCGGGCGAAGTGGGGATGGCGTCACAGACCGTTGTGCTGCCCTCCGGTGTGCGGCTGATGGAACGGTATGTGATCAGCGGCAGACTGGGCGCGGGCGGCATGGGGGTGGTGTATCGGGCGCGCGACGAAAAGCTGGACCGCGATGTCGCCATCAAGATGCTGCAGCGCGGCCTGTTGACGAGCGATGAAGCACGAGCACGGTTCCGGCGCGAGGCACAGGCGCTGGCCAAACTAAACCACGCGCACATTGCTGCCGTGTATGACGTCATCGAGCAGGACGGCGCAGATTGCATCGTGATGGAACTGGTGGAGGGCGAGTCGCTGGCAGCGAAGTTGAGCCGCGGAGCGTTGCCGGTGAAAGAGGCGACGATCGTCGCGCTTCAGGTTGCCGAGGCCCTCGTCGAGGCGCATGAGCAGGGCGTGATCCATCGCGATCTGAAACCGGGCAATGTCATGATCACGTCCAAAGGGCGAGCGAAGGTTCTCGACTTCGGCCTCGCCAGGCTGCTGTTGGGGCCGGCGGATGTGACACAGGCGGGGGGAGAGACAGTTGGGGTTTTGGGCACGCCGCTGTATATGTCGCCGGAGCAGGCCATGGGACAGACGGCGGATGCGCGGAGTGACCTCTGGAGCCTGGGCGTGACGTACTACGAGTCGTTGACAGGGATCGAGCCGTTTCGCCGGTCGACCACGCTGGCGATTCTGCGAGCGATCACGGATGAGACGGTACGGCCCTTGCGGGAGGTATCCCCGCAAACGCCTGCGCTGGCCGAGCAGGTTGTGGCGCGGGCGCTGGAGAAGGACGCGGAGTTGCGATACCAGCGCGCTGGCGATTTCGCTACGGATCTGCAGAGGGTGCTGCGGGATCTTGAGCCGGGACGCCGGATCGGATCGGTGACGCCGGCTGAGCCGGTGGCAGGCGTCGGGGTTAGTGCCGCGCCCGCGCGTCGCCTATGGCTTCGCTGGATCGCGTTTCTGGCGGCGGTGCTGGTTGTGGTCGGGATCGTCCTGTTTCTGCAAGCTCCGGCTTCGGCAACCGGAGAACTCGCTTCGACGCAGATTTCATTTTCCAACGAAGATAAGCTCGGCCCGCTGCGGACCGACGGAGCGCGACTTTATTTCGAGAACCACATTATTCCGTCGGCGATGTCGGTGAGCGGGGGCATCATCGCGCCAATTCCCGGGCTGAGCAGCGGCATGTACCTGGTGGATGTATCGGCAGACGGGTCAAAGGTGCTGGCGTGGGCCCAGAGCTTGAACAACGAGTCCAACGGCGGTTGGTTCATGGTGGGATCGAGTCTGGGCGGTGCGTTTCGGAGGATTGGGACGGTGCAGGAGGCCAATCCTGGGGCGCGCTGGTCGTCAGACGGCAAATCGATCTACTTTGTCCAGGATGAGCAGGTATGGGTAATGGATGAGGATGGCGATCATGCGCGGGTTCTTTGGAAGTCGCCGGAGCCTCCGACCCATCTGGCAGTCTCCCCTGATGGTACGCAGCTTTCGGTGACCCTCTCCTGGGCTCGTATATGGCTGGTGGGTAGTGACGGAAAAAACCCACATCCATTGGATCTGGATTGGCCGAGCGATGTCGGTGAGTTCGATGGGCAGTGGACCCCGGACGGAAGGCATTTTGTTTTCAATTCTGGGCGCGAAGGACGCGGAAATGTCTATGAGTTGATCAAACCGCGCTGGTTCGAATTCTGGAAGAAACCGTGGGCGATCCGTCTGACCGGAAACCAGCTGAACATCACGGATGCGGTGCCGGCGCGGGACAGCAAGAGCCTGTTTGTGCTGGGCCGGGTGGACACCGGAACGATGCAGGTCTTCGATCCACGGGCTGGAAAGCTGGTGCCGTTTCTTGGAGGACTGCCAGCGCTGGAGTTTGTGGTGTCTCCGGACCAGCAATGGATGGCGTATACGGATTATCCGAGCTTGCATCTATGGAAGAGCCGGTTGGATGGCAGCGACGCGGTACAGCTTACGAAGGTGCCTGCCTACATGGAAGAGTGGTCGCCGGACGGAAAATGGATCGCGTATTCCGACTGGCGCAAAATCTACCGCATCTCGGCCGATGGCGGTGTTCCGGAGAAGGTGATGCCGGAAGGCGACTTCGAGGTCATTCCTACCTGGTCGCCGGACGGCAAGTCAATCTACTTTAACCGGTTCGACGGGTTGCATAAGCCGGATGGCTTGTACATTGCGGACGTGGCGAGCGGGAAGGCGGTGCCTATGCCGGGCGCGGAGAAGTATTACATTCCTGCATGGTCGCCGGACGGCCGGTATCTGTTGGCCATGCTGCGAGAGCCGCTGAGCTTCGTGATCTACTCCCCAGCCACGAAACAGTGGCGAACGTTGATGCATTTCGATGCGCGCGAAGGATTCTATGCATGGTCGCCGGACAGCCGCTTCATCTACTTCACACAGAATCAAACCCATGCGGGGTTGTATCGAGTGTCGGTGCCTGACGGGGTGCGGGAGCGGGTTTCGGACGTTCCGGATGTAGGGAACCTGAACGCCCAGCTCGTGAGCGTGACGGCGGATGGACAGCCTGCGGTCATGGCAAATTCCGGAGCTGCGCAGGTGTACTCCCTGCAATGGAAGTGAATGCGGCCTGCTGTTCGTCTTGGTCGCACGCTCCACGAGGGATAGGCACTTAGGATCGATGGGCGAATGCGGCGGACGGACCTGCGGTTGCATCGGCTTCATCGCCGAGGTCCATGGCTGCGATGAGACCGCGGTTCATGGTGAATACGTGGAGGACTTCGCTGTCGGCAAGTATGTCGCCTTGAAGGCTCTTGACTAGCTGGTGCACTCGGACGCGGACCTTGCCTACGGCGTCCTCGGTGATTGCGAGCGGTTCTACGTGGGGATCGAACTCGGCCCATTGTCGAGTCCAGTAGGCACGGATCTCTTCTTTGCCGATGACCTTGCCGCCCTCCGAAGCCCTGGGCCAGCTTACGTCCTCGGTCATGAGCGCTAAGGCTGCATCGATGTTGCGGTGGTTGAATGCAGAGTACGCCTGCTCAATGATGATCCTGGTGTCTGCCATTGGTCCTCCTGGAGATTGCCGTGCAGTTGGTTATCGTTATACGGACAGTCGCTATCAACACTCTCGAGGCTCGCAAAAGGGGGGGCGCGGCGATCAGAAGAGGTATGGAACCAGGGCAGATGTGTGGTGAGCGTAGGTGGTATACACGTCGCCGAACTGGGAACGCATGAACTGCTCTTCCCTGCGGAGCTTTAGCCAGAACGCGAGGAAGAAAAGAGCGGGAACGATGAACCCGCGTACCTGGGACATAGCGATCGCCACGCCCAGGAAGCCGGTTAGGATTCCGGTGTAGATGGGGTGGCGGACTACGGCGTAGGGGCCGGTGGTGATGAGCTCGTGGCCCTGCTTAATGGTGACGGAGCTGCTCCAGTTGCGACCGAGATACTGGCGCGCCCAGACGGCGAAGAGGAGTCCGGCGATGGTGATGGCGGCTCCCAGCCAGAAGGGCAATAAGCCAGTCGGCCAGAGTTGGTGGTAGAGCCAGGGCAGCGGCACGTACTTTGGCGTGATGATGAGGAGGGCGACTGCGATCAGGCAAATGAAGATGCGCAGGATGCGCGAGGCAAGCGGCTCGATGCGCTGGGTGGTTTTGGTGTTGAAGGCTCTGATCCGCCAGTAGATAAAAAAGATAATCCAGACCACGGGAAAGAACCATTCGTAGAACCAGAGCATTCAGATCCTCCTGGCGATATGAGACTGGGCCCGTTGCTTGCACGCCTTTAATTTACTCGTTTGAGGGATGGAGGTGAGGCGTGGACGGCGATTGGCCTGCGCAAAAATCAGTTTCGTCGGGCTCTCGAACGATGTTGCAGCAACAACATCTTTATGTTGTAATTGCAACATCGAGGTGATGAGCGATGGCCGAGATTCTGGATGCAATCTTTCAACGGCGGGCGGTGAAGGTCTTTGAACCTGTAGAGATTCCCGATGGGCTGCGTGAGCAAATTCTCGACGCCGCTCGGCATGCTCCCTCAAGCTTCAACCTCCAGCCTTACAAGTTTTACTGGGTGCGATCGGACGCGAAGAGGGTCGCCGTGGCGAGACTGTGCATGGGACAAAAGCCGGCGGCGACCGCCTCTGCATTGGTCGTGGCCGTCGCAGATATTGGGGCGCTGGCTGCCACTTCGCGGTGCCAGGCGGAGTGGATGCGCGGGAGCAACTTCGCCGAGGAAGAGATTCGCGACTACGAGCGGAAAGCAAAGATCGGCCGGATCCTGTTCATGCCTGGACCGTTCGGATTGTTTGCTGCGATCAAGCGAGTCATCTTCTGGATGCTCAATCTGCGGATGGTCGTAGGGATGCCGCCGCTGTCGCGGCAGGAATTGTTTAAATGGGCGACAAGGAGCACCGCGTTGGCATGCCAGAATATGATGATTGCTGCCGAAGCGCTGGGGATGAGCACGTGCCCGATGGAGGGTTTTGATGGCCGGAGGCTGCGTGAATATCTTGGCTTGTCAGGCCGGCAGCACGAGATTGTGATGGTGATCGCGATGGGGAAGAAATCGAGCGAGTACCGTGAGCCACCACAGTGGCGCAGACCTCTCGGGGCAACGGTGGTTGATCTGTGAACATACTTCCTGAGGAGCAGATTCCGGATGAGATTCTGAAGAGCTCGGTACTCGCCCAGGTTGCGGCAGCGTATTTCTCGGTGGGAAAGAGGCTGGAGAGAAAGACGCAGTGCTCAGCGACGCGCGGCTTTATTCTTTCGACGTTGCGTGGCGGAGCGGCGCTGAATCAGAATCAGATTGCAACACTCCTGGGCTTGGATAGGACGGTTGTGCACCGAGCTATTAAGGCATTGGCGCAGGAAGGGCTCGTGTCAGAGCACAGGACGAAAACGAGCAGAGCCATTCGAGTGGAGCTGACGGCCAAAGGGGAAAAGTACCGTAGACGGCTGATCGAGGCTCGGGAGACCGCCGATGAAAGTGTCCGGCAGCAGATGACGTCGGATGAGCGTGAAACACTGATTCGGCTGTTGAAGGTGGTTGCGGAATGCAAGTTCTGAAGGCCCTTCGCTGGAAGTATCCATGGGGGAAGTTGTTGCACGATGATGGCGATGAATCGTGGGGTGGGGGTTGGGAATCTATAATGGGGTATGCCGTATAGCAGCGTTCGCAAGGTGGCCGGTGCAGACTTCCCTACTCGGTGGGGGCATTTCCGCATTCTTGGGTTTGAGGGCGTGGCGGAGCCGGGTTCCGCGTCGCTGAAGCGCGTGGATAATGCGGTTGCGCTGACGATGGGGGATTTGTCGGCGGCTCCTCCTTTGGTGAGGATCCACTCGATGTGTTTGACGGGCGATGTGTTTCATTCGCTGCGCTGCGATTGCCATGACCAACTGCATTTAGCGTTGGGGATGATTGCCAAAGAGGGTGCGGGGATTCTGCTGTATGAGGAGCAGGAAGGTCGCGGGATTGGGTTGATGGCCAAGCTGCGCGCGTATGAATTGCAGGACAAGGGACGCGATACGATTGAGGCGAATCTGGAGCTGGGGTTTCGTGTGGATTATCGCGGGTTTGAGCTGCCGGCGGAGATTTTGAAGGCACTGAATATTCCGGCGGTGCGGTTGATTACGAACAATCCGGAGAAGGTGTCGGCGATGGAGGCTGCGGGGATTCGCGTGGTGGAGCGGGTGCCGGCTACGATTCCGTCGGAGCCTACGTTTGAGCGGTACCTCGAGACGAAGCGGGACAAGATGGGGCATCTGGTCGGGTAGTAGAAATTCCAGATGCATCCGGTGGGAAGTGCGCGCATCCAACTTCGCAGGAGAAACTATGCCGATTGATTTGGATGAAGTGAAAGCTGGCCCTGCGGAGTCTGGGGTTCTGGATATTATTTTGAAGCGCTGGAGCCCGCGGTCGTATGCCGATAAGCCGGTGCCGAGTGCAGAACTGACGAAGATTCTTACTGCGGCGTCATGGGCTGCGTCGAGTACGAATGAGCAGCCGTGGCGTTTCCTGGTGGGTAAGAAGGGCGATGCGACGTACGCGAAGATTCTGGATGCGCTGGTGGATTTTAATAAGACGTGGGCGGCTACGGCTCCCGTGCTGATGCTGTCGGTGGCGAAGAAGACGTTCACGAAGAATGAAAATCCGAACCCTTACGCACTGCATGATACCGGTGCTGCGTCGGCGACGATGAGCCTGCAGGCGACCGCGCTGGGACTGCATACGCATGGCATGGGCGGCGTGGATAAGGACAAGGCGCGGAAGAACTTCGAGATTCCCGAGGAGTTTGAGGTGGGTGCGGCTTGGGCGCTGGGGTATCTGGGCGAGCCGAATGCGCTGCCGGAGTCGTATCAGACGATGGAGAAGGCCCCGAGGACGCGGAAGGCGCTGAATGAATTTGTGTTTAGTGCGTGGGAGAAACCGGCGGAGCTGTAGGTCCTGCTCGTACGGCGAGAGTTTCGTTCGCCAACAATAGAGCTATTAGATCCTTCACTTCATCAAGCGATGACAATTCTCATCCTTGACGAAGTGGAGGATTTTTTATGCGGTGGATGCCGAGACGACTTTGGCGGTGGTGACGAATTGGCCGGTGTGGCGTTGGGTGTGGTCGGCGCAGTGGACAAGCAGGGCGCCGACGGTGGTGGGGAGTTGCTTGCGGCCTACGCCTCGGGGTTCGGCGAAGCGGTCGGGGTGGATGGCCCGGATGCGGGCGGCGGAGGTTTCGAGGGCGGTGCGAAATTCGGCGCGGGCTTCGGCGGCGGTGCCTTCGGTTAGTTCGGACTTGAGGGCGGAGAGTTGGTCGGGGGTGAGCTGATTCCCTTCTGCGTAGGTGAGCAGGCGGTCGAGGGAGCGGGCGATGTGGCGGAGGTGGAAGGCGATCGGGGCGAGGTTGGAGGGGCGGGCGAGGAGTTGGGCGTCGGTGAGGGGGTCGAGCCAGCGGGCGGCGTCTTCGGCGGAGAGCTCGAGGGCGTGGAGGATCTGGCGGCGGATGGGATCGATGTCGGTGAGGGTGTTGCGGAGCCAGGGCTCGGGAGCTTCGTGAGGGATGGATTGCTGCGTCATCGGGGCTTGAATTCCCTTTCTACTTTCTTTCTACGCGGAAGTCGTAGCAGCCGGCTTCGAGGTCGCGGACTAATACATAGCGTACTGCTTTGTCGGAGAGTAGCTCGTCGAGGATGGCGGGGTGGTTGCGGTTGGTTGCTCTGCGCTGCAGGATGAGATTCTGGTTGGCGTCATAGGCGTTCATGACGGCGGGGTAGTCCAGCAGGTCAGTTGGGTAGCCAGCGTCTTCGTTGTAGCGTTCGCAGGGAGTGGAATGAATGAAGACCGGGCCGGGTTGAGGGATCTCGGCGAGGTTGTGGAAGGGGTTGCAGGTGAAGAGGGTGCGGTGTTCTTCGCCGATGCGAAAGGGCTTGAGGCAGTGGCGGCAGGGGCCGTGTCCGGTGGCGAGCTCGGTGTGGGCGGGATGGCCGTAGCCGGGGGATTTTTGGGTGGTGAGAACTCGTTGGACGGTGGCGGTGCGGAGGGCGATGACGCGGATGTTCATGGTGTCTCCTGTCGCGGCCGTTGGCTGGCGATGGAGGTAGTTTGCTGGAATGCTGGTGGCGCGACACTCTGGGGATTGCGGGCGAAGTTGGTGGCTTTGGAGCTAGAAGAACGGGCGCGCATCGCGCGAGAAGCAGGTTCCTCGCTGCGCTCGGAATGACAGCCAGAAAGGCAAGAGCAACGGCAAATACAGGGGTCCTTCACTGCGTTCAGGATGACGTGAGTTGGGATGGGCTAAAGGTTGTGGTGGGTGCGGAAGTCGCGGACTACCTGGGCGGGGTCGCGGTGTTGGGCGTCTACGGCCAGGTTCATGGCGCGCATGTCGTCGGCGGTTACTTTGCCTGCGAGGCGGTTGAGGGCTATGGCGATCTGAGGCCAGCGGCGGAGGCTGTCTTCGCGGACCAGGGGGACCGCTTCGTACGGGGGGAAATAATGGAGGTTGTCTTCGAGGGCCACGAAGTCTAAGGCGCGGATGGCTCCGTCGGTGGAGTTGCCGGCTACGATGTCGACCTGGTGGGCGGCGAGGGAGCGGTAGAGGAGGCCTAGCTCCATGGTGCGGGGATCGCCGGGAAACTTTAAGTGATATGCGGAACTGAGGCCTCGGAGGCCGTCGGGGCGTTCGGCGAATTCGTAGCCTACGCCTAGACGCCAGTGGGGGGCTAGCGGGGTGATGTCGGAGATGGTTTTTAGGTGGAGGGTGCGGGCGTCGGCGCCGCGGATGACCATGGCGAAGGTGTCCTGGAAGCCGAGGCTGGGGAAGACGCGGACTTGGTAGAGGTGATCGTAGAGGGCTCCGATGGTGGCGTTGACTAGGGTGGGGTCGCGCATGACGGGCTGCTTGAGGATGGCGGTTAGAGCAGTGCCGGTGTATTCGACGTAGGCGTCGATGCGGTTGGAGAGGAGGGCTTGCTGGCAGAGGTAGGAGCCGGCTAGCCAGAAGCGGCGCTCGACGGGGCCGCCTCCGGAGGCTTCGATCTCCTGGGCTAGGAGCTCGCCCAGGATTACTTGCTCGGTGAAGTTTTTGGCGCCGATGACGATGTGGGAGGAGCGCGGCGGGGCGCAGGCGGTGAGGGTGAGGAGCGCGAGGGTAAGGAGAGCTTGGATTGGGTGGCGGAAGGGGCGAGAGGGCGTGCCTGCGTCACCGGTCTGGCAGGTCCTTCGGCTGCGGTTGGCACAAATGCGTGCCAACCTTCGCTCAGGATGACAGGGTTTGGGTTGGGGCTTCATTGCTGACGGACCTGGAGGCGTTTCTCGAGAAGGCCTAAGAAGCCGTCGGCGAGGAGGGCTAAGAGGGCGGCGGGGATCGCTCCGGCCAGGACTAGCGAGTTGTCTACGGAGGCTACGCCGCGGAAGATTAGCTCGCCTAGACCGCCGGCGCCTATGGCTGCCGCGATGGTGGCTACTCCTACGCAGGTGACGGTTGCGGTGCGGAGGCCGGCGAGGATCACGCTGGCGGACATGGGGAGTTCGAGCTTGGTGAGGCGTTGGCGGGAGGTCATGCCTAGGGCGTTGGCTACGTCGATGAGCGCGGGGTCGACGGAGCGGATGCCGGTGTAGGTGTTGCGCAGGATGGGGAGAAGTGCGTAGCCGGTGAGGGCCACGATGGCCAGGCGGGCGGCGCGGTCGCCGAGGAATGGGACGGGGAGGAGGAGGCCGAAGAGCGCCAGGCTGGGGATGGTTTGCAGGATGTTCGCGATGCCTAGGATGGGGCGGGCGAAGGCTTCGTGACGAGTGAGCCAGATGCCGGTGGGGATCGCAATGAGGGTCGCGAAGAGCATGGCGGAGAGGGTGAGCCAGAGGTGCTCGAAGGTGAGGCGAGCGATTTGAGGGCCGTATTGGTGGAGGAAGTTCATACGGCGAGCCCCCAAGAGAGAGTCCCAGGGGCTAAAGCCCAAGCTTTCAAGAGCTGCGGAATGTCCGGGCTGAAGCCCGGACCTATCTCAGGAGCAAAGGCAAAAGCAGAAGCAACGGCAAGGGCAAAAGAAGAAGCAGATCCCTGCGGGATGACAGCCAGAAAAGCAACGGCGACGGCAGAGTCGTTGCGTACAAGATGGACGGGGTATTGGGGGATCAAGTAGGTCATCAGATCTCCCACCAGTTCTGCTTTGGTTGGTCGGACGGGGCGGGTTGTTCAGCGTCCGAGGGTTGGGTGTCGGGGAGCTGGGCTGGGAGATCTGGGTCGGGGACCGAGGTGGGAACGGAAGCGGTGGTGGGGGTGGTCGAGTGGGCGGTGTGGGCGGGGGTGGTCGTACCGAGGGTCAGAGGTGTGACGGGGATGCGGTGGGTGGCGGCTATGTAGGCTTGGACGTCGGGGTTTTCGGAGGTGCGGACCTCGTTGAAGGGGAGATCGGCTACGACGCGGCCTTCATCTATAAAGATCACACGGTCAGCTAGATAGAGGGCTTCCTCTAAGTCGTGGGTGATGACGATGGTGGTGCTTTCGGCTTGAACGAGGAGGTCGCGGAGCATGGTTTGCATTTCGGAGCGGGTGAGGGGGTCGAGGGCGCCGAAGGGTTCGTCCATGAGGAGGACGGAGGGCTCGTTGGCGATGGCGCGGGCCAGGCCGACGCGCTGACGCTGGCCTCCGCTGAGTTGCCAGGGGTAGCGCGGAAGAAGGTCATTGGGGAGGCCTACATGGTGGAGCATGATGGCGGCGCGACGCCTGATCTCGAATTCGGGGAGGCCGGCCAGCTCGAGGGCCATGCCAATGTTGCGGGCGATGGTCATGCGGGGGAAGAGGCCGGTGTCCTGGATGACGTAGCCGATGGAGCGGCGGAGGTGGATGGGGTCGGCGGTGGCGACGTCTTGACCGCCGACCAGGACGCGGCCGGAGGTGGGGTGGACGAGGGCGTTGATGGTGCGGAGGAGGGTGGTTTTGCCTGAGCCGCTGCGGCCGAGGAGGGCGGTGGTGGTGTTGGGTTCGATGCGGAGGGTGATGTCGTGGAGGAGCTGGCGGTGGGCTTGGCTTTTGGAGGCCGGGACCGAGACGTTGAGGGATTCGAACTCGACGCCTTGAGTGGACATTTGGGTCTCCGTGAGGAACGTCCCAGGGGCTAAAGCCCCGCGGTTGTGGCGGGCTTATTGTCCGGGCTGAAGCCCGGACCTATCTCAGAGGCAAAGGCAACGGCAAAAGAAGAAGCAGATCCCTGCGGGATGACAGCCAGAAAAGCAAGTGCAAAGGCAACGGCAAAAGCAAAGGCAACGGCAAAAAGCAAATGCAACGGCAAAAGCAAATGCAACGGCAAAAGCAAAGGCAACGGCAAAAGGCAAAGGCAACGGCAAAAGCAAATGCAACGGCAAAAGCAAATGCAACGGCAAAAGCAAATGCAACGGCAAAAGCAACGGCAAATGCAAATACAGGGGTCCGTTCGCTGCGCTCAGGATGACGGGATTATTGGTCGTGCGACCGAGTGCAGCTGGAACCGACCGAGTGCAGCTGGAACGGCGAGACAAGAAGCAGATTCCCAAAGGGAATGACAGAAAGAAAGGCAAGGACAGCTACGACCGCGCGAGTCAGAATAACAGCCACGGCGTCGGCGGTTGAAAGATTACTCTACCCCTCTACGGCGGCCTCGGGGGCGGATTCCGTGGAGGCTTCGGGTTCGGCGGCTGCGTCTGCGGTCGGGGCTGAGCCTTTTACGCGGACTACCGTGATCTTGTCGAAGCCTTCTTTGAAGACTGGGGGGCGGAGACGCTCGGCCATCTTGTGCATGACTTCGTCGGTGACCTGGCGGTCGCGCTTGGAGTTGCGCTCTAGGCAGACGGCTAGGGGGACGTCGAAGAAGACGGCCTGGACTTCGTAGCCGAAGGACTTCGCCATCTTGATCCACTGGCGGCGTTCGTGGGGGCTCAGATTCGTCGCGTCGACGTAGTTCCAGGGCATCTTGGCGATCAGGCGGGCGCGGAGGAGGCTGCGGAGGGTGCTGAAGACGAGGCCCTGATAGCGCTGCTCGGTGATGTCGTCGAAGAGGATGTTGCGCAGCATGTCGCTGGAGAGCGGGGTGACGCCGCGGCGCTTGTACCAGGTGGTCTTGCCGGAGCCGGGGAGGCCGATGGTGAGGACGACGTAGCCGCGCGGGGATTTGTTGGGGACGGCTTCGGGGCCGGCGGGCGGGGTGCCGAGGGATTCGGGCTGGGTTTCGTGGACTAGCTGCGGTTCCGGGTGGGGCTCGGCTGCCGGTGGCTGGGCCACGGGCTCGGCAGGTTTAGGGCAGGGCGGCGGCGGGGGTACTTTGGCCTCGGCGGGTGGCGTTTGGGCCGACGGGGGGAGGGGCTCTGGATACGAGGGCCGCAAGGGTGCGGGTTGGTTCGCAGGTATCTCCTGCCCAATCTTGCCCGTGGACTCCGACTCGTTCGGACCACGCTTAGAACGTCTTCTCATGAGTGTCCCGCGCAACCAATCGCGCATAGCTGGTTTGTAACACAAGGCTACTCTCTGCCACAAATATGGTGCAGAAGTGTTGAGTTTCGGAGGGAAGTTCTCTGGAAACCCAGGTCTCAAAATCGAGACATGGGGCACCCGGATTTGTGGCTGTGTTCGGTGTTCGGTGAAGGGTTTGCGGTGATCGGACTGCTTTGGTAGCCTCAGAGTAATCGAGAGAAATGAGGCATCATGGCAGTCAAGGTAGGGATTAACGGCTTTGGACGGATCGGGCGCAACGTATTTCGTACCGCATTGGGAAACCCTGACATTGAGTTTGTGGCGGTCAATGATTTGACGACGCCGGCGACGCTGGCTCACCTGCTGAAGTATGACTCGATTTTGGGGAATTTGAAGAACGAGATCTCGGCTACCGAGGACTCGATTGTGGTGGATGGCAAGAAAATCAAGGTGTTTGCGGAACGGGATCCGAGCAAACTGGATTGGGCGTCGGTGGGCGCGGAAATTGTGGTGGAGTCGACTGGCTTCTTTACGGACGCGACGAAGGCCAAGGCGCATCTTGGTTCGACAGTGAAGAAGGTGATTATTTCGGCGCCGGCTACGCATGAGGATTTGACTGTCGTGCTTGGCGTGAATGATGACAAGTATGACGCGTCGAAGCACAACGTGATTTCGAATGCTAGCTGCACTACGAACTGTTTGGCGCCGGTGGTGAAGGTGCTGAATGATACGTTCGGGATTGCGTCGGGGATTATGACGACGATCCATAGCTATACAAATGACCAGGTGATTCTGGATACGCCGCATAAGGATTTGCGGCGGGCGCGGGCGGCTGGGTTGAGCATGATTCCTAGCTCGACGGGAGCGGCTAAGGCGCTGAAGCTGGTGATTCCTGCGATGGATGGGAAGTTGGATGGATTTGCGATTCGCGTGCCGACTCCGAATGTGTCGGTGGTGGATTTGACGTTTGTTGCTGAGAAGCCGATTGATGTGAAGAGCATTAATGCGGCGATCAAGGCGGCTAGCGAAGGGCCGCTGAAGGGGATTCTTGGGTATACCGAGGAGGAGTTGGTGTCGACTGACTTCCGCGGGAATCCGCTGTCGAGCATTTTTGATAGCAAGCTGACCAAGGTGGTTGGAAATACTGGCAAGGTCATTAGCTGGTACGACAATGAGTGGGGATATTCGAGCCGGGTGAAGGACTTGATTTTGTTTTTGGTGGAGAAGGGGCTGTGAGGGGGTTGTCAGTTGTTCGTTGTCAGTTCTCAGTTAGAAGCAACGACTTCGTTCTTCGACTGAGAACTGACAACTGAGAACTGAGAACCTTTGCCCTTAGAGGACGGTGACGTATTTGAAGGGGCGGAGGCCGGCGGATTTCCAAAAGTAGGCCAGGATGATGATGCTGGCGACCGCTGCGTAGGCGCACCAGAGGCTGGTGAAGGCATAGCGCTTTACTGCCATCACCGTTAGCAGGATGATCAGGTTGGCGGCGCCGAAGAGGACCATGTCCTTGACCTTGGAGAAGAAGAGCGTGCCGCAGGTGGCGATGACGTAGAGGATGGCCAGGGTGGTGTTGTTGGTGGCGTCGTTGATGTAGACGATGCTGTTGGCTTTGACGTAGATGTGGGTTGGGTATGCGATCAAGGCCCAAAGCATGTAGAGCGTGGTTCCGGTTCCGATGATCAGGAAGGGCCACATGCGGTTGCGGTTCTTGGCGGTGGCTTCGAAGAGCATGACGCTTAAAGGGATGAGGAACGGGAGGAGTCCCTGGGCGTAGAGCATGAAGGCGGCGCCCATGTTGTGCATGGTGGTTTGGGAGACGTAGCCGTCGAGGCCTAGCCAGACGAAGCCTTCGATGAACTGGTGGATGGCGAAGAGGGTGGGGAGCGAGGCGAAGAGGAGCTCGCGACGATGACGGACCTTGGTTAAGGTGACGACGCCTACGGCGGTTAGGACGCCACTGCCGACAAAGTTCGCGGTTGCGGAGAAGCACATTGGGGGAAAGACCTCGGGGTTCTGGAGATCATAACGCAGGTGTGGTGGGGGCGTCGGCTACGGGGATAACATAGGGGCATGAGTGCAGAGATGAAGCGAACGAATATTGCGGGGACGTCGCCGTATGAGCCGGTGATTGGGTTTTCACGGGCGGTGCGGATTGGGAACGTGGTGCATGTGTCGGGTACGGGGCCGGTGGGGGCGGAGGAGCTTGGTGCGGCGGAACAGACTCGGGTGGTGCTGGGGTTGATCGAGAAGGCGTTGAGTCAAGCGGGGGCGGGGTTTGAGGACGTGGTGCGGACTCGGATGTTTATTGCGCGTGCGGAGGATTGGGAGGAGATTGGGCGGGCGCATGGCGAGGTGTTTGGAGAGATTCGGCCGGCGGCTACGATGGTGGTCGCGGCACTGCTAAATCCTAAGTGGCGGGTGGAGATTGAGGCGGAAGCCGTTGTGGCGGAATAGGGCTTCGTAAAACCCACATCTCAGAGGCGAGATATGGGGCACCCGGCTTGAGTGGGGCTAGGATTCGGGGATGGAGAATTTTCGGCTGAAGGTGTTTCGCACGGTGGCGCGGCGGCTGAACTTTCGCGTGGCCGCGGAGGAGTTGCTGCTGACGCAGCCGGCTGTGACTCAGCAGGTCAAAGCGCTGGAGGCGGAACTGGAGGTGGCGCTGTTCGATCGCGCGGGGGGACGGATTGCATTGACGGCTGCGGGCGTCGCGCTGCTGCCGTTCGCGGAAAAGTTGGCGGAGGTTTCGGCGGAGGCGGTGCAGGCGGTGGCTGCGACTACTAGTCGGAATGCGGGGGCGTTGACGATTGCGGCGTCGCAGACGATTGGGCAGTATTTGTTGCCGCGGCTGATTGCTTCGTTCCTGGCGGAGAATCCTCGGGTGGAGATTTCGGTGGTGAGCGGGAATACGCAGGGGGTATTGGAGGCGCTGATGGAGCATCGCGCGCAGGTGGGGCTGATTGAGGGGCCAGCGATGCGGCAGGATGTGCGGGTGGATCCGTTTATGGAAGACCACATGGTGTGCGTGGTGCCGGCGGGTCATGAATGGGCGGATGAGGAGGTCACGCTCGCGCAGCTGCAGGAGGCGACGCTGGTAACGCGGGAGCTGGGATCGGGTTCGCGGAAGATTGTGGAACAGGCGTTCGAGCGTGCGGGGTTGAAGGTGCGCGAGATGAATGTGCGGATGACGTTCGATTCTACTGAGGGATTGTTGAGTGCGGTGGAGGCGGGTTTGGGTGTGGCGTTCGTGTCACGGTGGGCGGTGCGTGCGCAGTTGGCGTTGGGGACGTTGCGGGTGGCTCGGGTGAAGGGGTTGGAGTTGGGGAGAGTGTTCGCGGTGGCGACGGTGGCGGGGCCGGAGCCGGTGGGGGTGGTGGGGGCGTTTCGGCGGTTTGTGCTGGAGCGTGCGGAGGGCTTGGCGCCTCGGGCTACTGGGCGCGCGCGGAAGAGCTAGATCGCAATCAGGTGGAAGTAAATGGCGGCCAGAGAGGCTGCGCCTACGATGATCCAAAGGACGATTCCCTGCACTAGCGGACGGACTCCTACCTGACGGAGAGTTTTCTTCGAGAGGCTGGTGCCGATGAGGAAGAGGGTTGCGGTGAGTCCGGCCTTGCCTAGGTGGTTGAGCGCGGCGAAGGTGTGGTGGAAGCTCGGGAGATAGGTGGCGAGAGCGGCAGCGGCGCAGAAAAAGAGGATGAACCAGGGGATGGTTACTTTGCTGCGGTGGTGTGTGGTGGGGTAGTTGCGTTGGGTTACGACACGGGCCATGTAGACGGCGGTGAAGAGGCTTACGGGGACGATCCAGAGGGCTCGGGCTAGCTTGACGGTGGTGCCAATGGCGAGGGCCTGGGTGCCGTAGGCTGCGGCTGCTCCTACGACGGAGCTGGTGTCGTGGATGGCGAGCGCGGCCCAGAGGCCGAACTGGTTTTGCGTTAGATGGAGCAGGTGGCCGATGGGGGGAAAGAGCAGGAGAGCGACAGAGTTGAGCAGGAAGACGGTGCCCATGGAGACGCTGATCTCTTCTTCGTTGGCGTTGGTGATGGGGGCGATGGCGGCGATCGCGCTGCCTCCGCAGATGGCGGTGCCGGCGGTGATGAGGAAGGAGGCCTTGCCTCCGATGTGGAGGAGTTTACCGAGTGCGAGGCCGAGGACCATGGCGGTGGTGATGCTGATGGCGGTGTAGGCGAAGCCGGAGCGGCCGGCGTGGGCGACTTGCTGGATGTTCATGCCGAAGCCGAGAGCGATGACGGAGGCCTGGAGGAGGAGTTTGGAGAGGCGGGCGGATTCGGCGCGGAGGGGGTGGTCGACTGTGAAGCCGAAGGCGATGCCACCGACGAGTGCGACGGGTGGGGAGACGATGCTACTGCCGGCGATGAGGAGGCCGAGAAGGAAGAGGGTGCGGCTGTCGAGGAGTTTGTGCGCTGCCGGATGAGTGGGCGAATGCGTCGTGGTGGGTTCGATTGCGTGGGTTGCGGTAGGCATGGTTGCTCCGAGATCTACTTTCGGGTAGCAGCGGTGCGGCGTCCAAGTAGAAGTTGTGATGGGCCATTAGGAATTTGTTGGGGCGGATGGATTTATGCGGGGTTCACGACAGGGGTGGGCGGGTGGTGCTAGAGTTTTGGCGTTCGTAAAACGGCGGCTGCGCTGAGGGATTCGGCGCGGCGGCTAACCAAGGAGCCACTCCCATGGCCACTGCTACTTCTCCTATCGTCGACTCCCGTTTGGGCGCCGCTGCCTCGGCTTTTGTAACCAGCAAGCACCAGATGTATATCGACGGGAAGTTTACGTCGGCTTCGGCGGGAAAGACTTTCCCTGTCTATAACCCGGCGACGGGTGAGGAGATTTGCCAGGTTCCTGAGGGCGATCATGTGGATGTGGATCGCGCGGTGCGGGCGGCGCGGCGGGCGTTTGATGGTGGTGCGTGGCCGGCGATGTCGCCGTCGAAACGCGGGCAATTGCTGTATCGGCTGGCGGATTTGCTGGAGCAGCATACGGACGAGTTTGCGGAATTGGAGTCGCTGGATAATGGCAAGCCAGTTTCGATTGCGCGGGTGGCGGATGTGCCGCTGGCGGTGGATTTGTTTCGGTATATGTCGGGATGGGCTACGAAGACGATGGGGTCTACGATTCCGCTGTCAGCTGGCAACGACTTTCTGAGCTACACGGTGCGGGAACCTATTGGAGTTGTCGCGCAGATTATTCCCTGGAACTTTCCCTTGCTCATGGCGGCCTGGAAATTGGGGCCGGCGCTGGCGGTTGGATGCACAGTCGTGCTGAAGCTTGCGGAGCAGACGCCGTTGACGGGGTTGCGGCTGGCGCAGTTGATTGAGGAGGCTGGCTTCCCTGCTGGCGTCGTGAATGTGCTGACCGGGTTTGGCGAGGCTTGCGGGGCTCCGCTGGCGGCGCATGATTTGGTGGACAAGGTTGCGTTCACCGGATCGACCGAAGTGGGCAAGTTGATTGCGAAGGCGGCTACCGGGAACTTGAAGAAGGTGACGCTGGAGCTGGGTGGGAAGAGTCCTGCGATTATTTTTCCCGACGCGGATATGGATGCGGCGATTGCGGGTGCGGCTTCGGCAATCTTCTTCAACCAGGGTCAGTGTTGCTGCGCGGGCTCGCGGCTGTTTGCGCATGAGAGCGTGTTCGACCAAGTGGTGAGCGGCGTTAGCGACATTGCGGGAAAGATCAAGATGGGCGAGGGGCTGGACCCTTCTACTGAGCTTGGGCCGCTAGTGAGCGATGAGCAGTTTGCGCGCGTGAATGGATTTTTGAAGAGCGGACGCGAGCAGGGTGCGAAGTTTGTTGCGGGAGGGAAGGAGCATGGTGGGCGCGGATATTTTGTGGCGCCTACCGTGATGTCGGGTGTGAAGCCAGGGATGAAGGTTGTGGACGAGGAGATCTTTGGACCGGTGGTGGTGGCGCAGAGCTTTGCTTCGGACGCTGATCTTGATCGGCTGGCGGCGCAGGCGAATGATTCGATCTATGGGCTGGCGGCTAGTGTTTGGACGCGTGATATATCAGCGGCACACAAGATGGCGCGGCGGATTAAGGCGGGAACGGTGTGGGTGAATTGTCACAATGTGTTCGACGCGGCGTTGCCGTTTGGCGGGTATAAACAGTCGGGATGGGGACGCGAGATGGGCGCGGAGGTGCTGAACAATTACACCGAGGTGAAGGCGGTGACCGTGAAGTTGTAAAATAATCAACGTTGCGAGACCCACGCGGAGGCAATCATGCGGACCGACAGGAACCCGGAGCATTGGAAACTTCTGGTTTTCTATTTCAATCCAGAGGAGTCACGTCTATTCGTGGCGAAGAGGACCGGACTTCCTGTCACGCTCAACTTCGCTAAGCCGATGGCGTGGGCAATTATAGCGGCGACCCTTGGAATGGTAACCATGGCGGCAATCGTTAACAACCTCCGCTAATTCAAACTGAGACACTACTG
Organism: Granulicella sp. L46; assembly: GCF_009765785.1. Lineage (GTDB taxonomy): Bacteria > Acidobacteriota > Terriglobia > Terriglobales > Acidobacteriaceae > Granulicella. The sequence goes on along the minus strand of NZ_LMUT01000012.1, from coordinate 358,320 downwards.
GTTTTCCACAGACAACCCTGTTCGATGCGCGACGTGTTCGCGGATTGGATGGGGCTGTTTGCTATTCAATTGCAGTTGGTTCGGTTATCCTTCTGGCAATGTCAAAGCTTTCGATTCGTGACCTCGACCTTACTGGCAAACGTGTCTTCATTCGCGTTGACTTCAACGTGCCGCTCTCGAAGGAGGGCACGATCACGGATGACACGCGGATCCGCGAGACGATACCGACGATTGAGTATGCGCTGCGGCGCAAGGCGAAGGTGATTCTGGCGGCGCACCTGGGTCGACCAAAGGGTAAGAAGGTTGACTCGATGAGCTTGAAGCCGGTGGTGGCGCGGCTGCGGATGTTGCTGGATGGCGTGTTGGATGCGGATGAGAATGTGGCGTTCGCTCCGGATTGTGTTGGGCCGGTGGCGGAGGAGATGGCCGATAATCTTGAGTCGGGGCAGACGCTGCTGCTGGAGAATTTGAGATTTCATGCAGGCGAAGAGTTGAACGATCCGGGGTTTGCGCAGCAGCTTGCGAAGTTGTGCGATGTGTACGTGAACGATGCGTTTGGTGCGGCGCATCGGGCGCATGCGTCGACCGAGGGGATCACGCATTATGTGGGGCAGTCGGCTGCGGGATTGTTGATGGAGAAGGAACTGAATTATTTGGGCAAGGCGGTGACGGAGCCGTTTCGGCCGTTTGTCGCGATCATTGGCGGGGCGAAGGTGTCGGACAAGATTGAGGTCATCAATGCGCTGTTGGATCGCGTGGATTCGCTGCTGATTGGTGGGGGGATGACGTACACGTTTCTGAATGCGATGGGGCAGACGACGGGCAAGTCGCTGGTGGAGACTGACAAGATCGATGTCGCGAAGGCTGCGTTGAAGAAGGCCGAGGCGCGAGGAGTGAAGTTTCTGCTGCCGGTGGATCATTGCCTCGCCGATAAGTTTGCGGCGGATGCGAAGACGCAGTTGTTCTCGGGCGATGGGCCCTTCCCTGCTGAGTGGATGGCGCTGGACATTGGGCCGGCTACGGTGAAGCTGTTCGCGGAAGAGATTGCGGAGGCGGCGACGATTGTTTGGAATGGGCCGATGGGGGTGGCGGAGTTTCCGGCGTTTGCCAAGGGGACGAACGCGATTGCGAAGGCATTGGCGAAGAATGAGGATGCGATCACGATTGTGGGTGGTGGTGACTCGGTGGCGGCGCTGCATAATTCTGGAGTCGCGGACAAGATCACGCACATCTCAACAGGTGGTGGTGCGAGCCTGGAGTTCCTTGAGGGGAAGACGTTACCGGGGGTTGCGGCGCTGACGGAGAAGTAGTGTGCGATAGGCGTTCAGGTAATTTGCCAGTCGTTGGTACGCGCACATATTTTCTTTTCACGTGTGCCAGGAGAGTGGATGCGGAAGCCGGTCATTGCAGGAAATTGGAAGATGTACAAGACGCCGAAGGAGTCGCTGGCGTTTCTGGATGCGTTTCTTCCGCTGGTGGAGGGGCATGGGCGGGACGAGATTCTGCTGTTCCCTACGATGAGCTCGCTGGCGTATGTGATTGAGGCTTCGCTGGGCACGAATGTGTGTGCCGGGGCGCAGAACATGCATTGGCTGAACGAAGGGCCATATACGGGGCAGACGTCGCCTACGATGCTGGTGTCGATCGGCGCGCGGCACGTGCTGCTGGGGCACTCGGAACAACGGCTGTATTTTAGCGAGACGTATGAGCGCGTGAATTTGAAGTTGAAGGCGGCGATCAATCATGGGATCACGCCAATTGTTTGCTTTGGCGAGATGCTGGCCGAGCGTGAGGATTTGCAGACAGCAGATGTTCTGCGGACACAGGTGCGGACGGCGCTGAGGAACATTTCGGCGAGCGAGGCGCGGCGGCTGGTGGTGGCGTATGAGCCGATCTGGGCGATCGGGACTGGGTCGACCGCGCACCCGGATGTTGCCGAGCAGGCGCATGGGATTATTCGGCAGGAGCTGGCGCATTGCTGCGGCTTGGAGACAGCGGAGAAGACGCGGATTTTGTATGGGGGGTCGGTGAAGCCGGAGAATATTTCGTCGTTGATGGCGCAGCCGGATATTGATGGGGCGCTGGTGGGTGGAGCGAGTTTGGTGCCGACTACGTTCGCGAATATTGTGAAGTACGAGTAGACGAATTGCGCGGGTAGAACGGGCGCGCTTCGCGCGAGAAGCAGGTTCCTCGCTGCGCTCGGAATGACAGCCAGAAAAGCAAAGGCAACGACGGGAGCAGCATTGGTCGAAGGGTTGGGCGGTTTCGGTGGAAAGATCGCCCTCGGGGTGCTTCGGCTGCGCGCTTTGCGCTCCGCTCAGGATGACAATGTAATTGGGGAACGAGGGCTTCAGCGAGGCGAGTCTGGCGCTAGTGGACTACGCCGGTTTGGTCCATAGGCCAGTAGACGAAGGCGGCTTTGCCGTAGATGAGGGCGCGGGGGACGGGGCCGAAGTCGCGGCTGTCGCTGGAGATGTTGCGGTGGTCGCCCATGACCCAGAAGTCGTTGGCGGGAACGATGCGCTCGGGCTCGGAGCGTTCGTCGCGGAAGCGGTTAGGGACGTAGGGTTCGCGGATGGGGCGATCGTTGACGTAGACGTCGCCATGGTCGATGCGCACGCTGTCGCCGGGGAGGGCGATGACGCGCTTGATGTAACTCTTGGTGTGGTCGCCGGGATAGAGGAAGACGACGACGTCGCCGCGGTGGATGGACTCGAAACGATAGGCGAACTTGTTGATGAAGAGGCGATCCTGATCCTGCAGGCGGGGGAGCATGCTGGTGCCTTCGACGCGCACGGGCTGGTAGAGGAAGAGGATGATGAAGAGCGAAACGGCGACGGAGAAGAGAATGTCGCGCGACCAGGAGCGCCAGCCGGTGGGCTCGGCGGGGGGGAGCTGGGGGACAAGGGTTTCGCCGGAGCGGAACTGAGGCGCGGGTGGGAGTGGTGGAACCGGACTCGGTTCGGTGGGCAGATCGGGAGCGAGGGGGGGCGCTGGGGACTGCTCGGCTTCTTGTTCGGCGAGCGGTGGTTGTAGATCGGGCAAGTTCTGGAAGCCTCGGTGGCGATGGCGGTGCTGAGCCGGTAAAAAGCGGCTCCTTTGAGATTAGACGATACACGTGAGCTTGTGTACGCAGGCTTGAATGCGGGTTTTGAGTGATTCATCCCACCCATCCGCAAACAGCGCGTACGGATGGGGCACCCCCAGGGTGATTGAGCTAGGGCGTGGGCGGTGAGGGGATGGTGGTGGAATCGGGAAGGCCGAGGCCGGGGATGAGGTTTTTGCCGTCTAGGCCCGTGGGGCTCCAGGTGTTGACGATGAGCTTGCCGAGCTTGGCGATGGAGACTTCGGCTTCGTTGTCGACGGTCCATCCGTGGTCGCGATTGTCGTAGGTGAAGATGGAGAGGACCATGGGGCCGGATTTGCCCATGACGATGGCGACGTCGGCGCGGACGGCGTCGAGCGAGCCGGTTTTGCTGGCGATGGCGGTACCGGTCTCGGAGGTGTCAACGGCTTCGAGGTAGCGCGGGATGGTCTCGCGGTAGAACTGGTTTTTGAGCATATTGAGGGCTACGGAGCAGACGGCGCGGTCGGCGGCGTCGGTGGGAAGGAAATGGGCGGCGCCGGGGGTGGTGGCAGTTCCCTGCTGGTGGAGATGGCAGAGGCCGATGGCTTCCATGAGGTAGGCCATCTCGTGCGGGGTGGTCTTGCCGAGGCCGAATTTGGGCTGGTCGGCGGGCATGGGGCCGGTGGCGGGGAGCATGACCTTCTTGTAGAGATGGGTGTTTTCTAGGCCAAGGGCCTGGAGGCGAGCGTTGACGGGGTCTATGCCGAAGCGGTCGATGGCGAGGTTTGTGGCGGTGTTGTCGCTCACGATGACCATCATGGTGAGGACGTCTTTGAGGGTGAGCGTGACGGGGGTGTCGAGGAAGGTGAGGAGCCCGGAGCCGGCAACGGCTTGGTGGGGGTGGAGGGTGATGGGCTCGTCCCAGCGGGCTTTGCCTGCGCGGACTTCGACCATGGCGTGATAGAGGATGCCGAGCTTGATGACGGAGGCGGTCTGGACGGGAAGGTTGGCGTCGATGCCGACGACGTTTTGGGTGTTGAGTTGGATGGCGTAGAGGGCGGTGTGGCCGAGGCCAGTGGTTACGCGGGCGGAGGTGAGTTGCTGGAGTTGCTGCTGGAGGGTCGGGGCGGGCGGCTGGACTGGGGTTTGGGCGGCGATGGCGGTGCTGAGCAGGGCGGCAGCCGGCAAAAGGGCACGGCGGAGGGAGGGGATGGGAAGAGTGCGCATCGTTGGTTAAGGGGTCCTCGGGATGATGATACGCGGGGATTTAGGTGGGTACGTCGGCCATACGACATACCACAGGAGCCTGAAGAGGTACTGTGATGCACGACGCATCACAGGCTAATGCAGTAGACTGAGTGTGGTGACCTATTTGCCATGTCAACACTGACTATGCCCTCATCTCCGATTGAGCAGCCGTTTGCACGGGCTGTTTCCGATCTCGAAAATCTCCCAACTGAACGACCCAACGAGGCATCGGAGGGTCTCGACACCAAATCCGCTATTGAAATTGCGCGGATTATTAATCACGAAGACGCGAAGATTGCGGCCGCCGTTAAGAAGGCGCTGCCCGAGATCGCGATGGTGATTGATACGGTGGCGCGCTCGCTCCGGGATGGCGGACGGTTGATTTATGTGGGTGCGGGTTCGTCGGGGCGGATTTCGGCGTTGGATGCTTCGGAGTGTCCGCCGACGTTCTCCACCGCACCGCAGCAGGTTCAGTACATTATGGCGGGCGGACCGAAGGCGCTGGCGAGCGCTAGTGACGTGAATGAGGATTCGCCGGAGTTGGGGCAGAGGGATATTGCCCGGCGGCGTCCGACGCGCAAGGACATTGTGATTGGAGTTTCGGCTTCCGGACGGACGCCGTACGTGGTGGGTGCGACCGAATATGCGCGGGCTTGCGGCGCGAAGACGGCGGCGATTACGTGCAACGTGAACTCTGACCTATCGCAGGTGGTGGACATTACGATCCTGGCGGAGGTTGGGCCGGAGATCTTGTCGGGGTCGACGCGCATGAAGGCGTCGACTGCGCAGAAGATGATTTTGAACATGATTACCACGGGAGCAATGACGCGGCTGGGCTACGTTTACGACAACCTGATGGTGAACGTGCACATGAAGAACGCGAAGCTGGTGGAGCGCGGGATTCGGGTGCTGATGAAGGTGTGCGGGATTGATCGCGAGACGGCGATTCGGACGATCAAGTCGGCGGGCAAGTCGATACCGATTGCGGTGGTGATGCTGAAGGCTAATGTGGATAAGATGGAGGCCGTGCGGCGCCTGCAGAAGTCGGATGGGAATGTGCGGCTGGCTATTGAGGACTCGCGGCTGGAGCTGTAGGGCGACGGCAAGGACAGCCGAGTAGAAGCAGAGAGTCCCAGGGGCTAAAGCCAGGGTGTAGGTGGGGGCTTAATGCCGGGACTGAAGTCCCGGCCTATCTCAGAGGCAACAGCAAAAACAACGACAAGTGCGAATGCAGTGGTCTCTCCACTCGCCGCGCAAGTGCGCGCAGCTGCGGTCGAGATGGCGGGCTTGATGGGCGGGCGAAAGTGCGCGGCTGAGGTCGAGATGACGGTTGTGTAGGGTACGGAAGAGAGCGGTCGTTTGCTACCGCAAATTGCCCGCCTTAGGCGCATGAGGCCGCGCCGAAGATGGGGCACCCGACCTTAGGTGGTGCTTGCGGGGATACTCCCGTAGCTGTTGGGATCGCTGGTTGGGATTTCCTCGCTGTGTCGCATCTACACTGGAGGGATGGATAAGTTTGTTATTCGCGGGGGCAATCCCCTGCTTGGGACGATCAAGATTTCGGGGGCGAAGAACTCTGCGCTGCCTTGTATGGCTGCTGCGATTCTGACTGAGGATGAGGTGATCCTCGAGAATATTCCGCAGGTGCGGGATATTGAGACGGAGCGGAAGTTGCTCGAGTCGATGGGCGCTGAGGTGGAGCTGGGGTATGGGCGGGCGCAGCATCGGACGTCGATTAAGTGCGCGGTGTTGAGCGATCCGGTGGCGAAGTACGAGATTGTGAAGACCATGCGGGCGAGCTCGCTGGTGTTGGGGCCGCTGATTGCGCGGACAGGGATGGCGCGCGTGGCGATGCCGGGTGGATGCGCTATTGGGGGTCGGCCGATCGATCTGCATATCAAGGGCCTGGAGGCGATGGGTGCGACGATCACGCAGGAGCATGGCTACCTGGAGGCGCGGGTGGAGCGGTTGAAGGGCGCGCATATTGTCTTCGACAAGATCACAGTGACGGGGACTGAAGATCTGTTGATGGCGGCGGCGATGGCGGAGGGCGAGTCGCTGTTCGAGAACTGCGCGCGCGAGCCGGAGGTGATGGACCTTGCGGCGCTGCTAAATGCGATGGGCGCGAAGATCGAGGGTGCGGGGACTTCTACGATCAAGATTAAGGGCGTTGCGAAATTGCATGGTGCGCGGCATCGGATTAATCCGGATCGCATTGAGGCGGGAACGTACTTGATGGCGGGAGCAATTACGGGCGGGGATTTGAATATTGATTGCTGCAATCCGGAGCACCTGGGCGCGCTGCTTTCAAAGCTCGAAGAGTGCGGTGTGAAACTTGAGATCGGCAAGGAGAATGTGCGGGTTCATTCGGGCAGCGCGTTGAAAGCTGCCGATATTACGACTGAAGAGTATCCGGGCTTCCCTACCGATATGCAGGCGCAGTATATGGCGCTGATGACGCAGGCGGAGGGCACGTCGATTGTGACGGAAAATATTTTTGAGAACCGCTTTATGCATGTAGGCGAGCTGAACCGGATGGGCGCGAATATTTCGGTCCAGGGGCGGTCGGCTACCGTGCGCGGCGGGACGAAGCTGCAGTCGGCTGCGGTGATGTGTTCGGATCTGCGGGCGAGTGCCGCGCTGGTGCTGGCGGCGCTGGTGGCCGATGGCGAGAGCATTCTTGACCGGGTGTATCACATGGATCGCGGGTATGAGCGGCTGGAAGAAAAGCTGCGAGGTGTGGGCGCGCAAATTCGCCGGATGGGCGAGGTGTTTGGGAAGCGGTGATTCAACGGAAACAAACGACAATGGCTGCACATCAGATTCGGTGTGCAGCCATTGTTTTCTCTGAGGTTGGGAATCTTTAGACGGCTACGGCGGTCTCGCGGGCTACGTTTATCTGCAGGAGCTCGTCGAAGAGGGCGCGGTACTGGAGCATGGCGGTGCGCATCTCTTCGGTGTTGGCTTCGTTGCCGGCGAGGCGCTGGGCGATGGCGTGGGCCGAGCGATAGTTTTCGACTACGCGCGGGTGGTTGACGGAGATGTCGGCGGCACGCTGCTCGAAGTCGGCGACGGGATAGCCGCGAGCGTTCATGAGGGAGGCGACGAGGTCGTCGGCCTCGATGACGGCGCCGCGGGGATGGTCGACGAAGCGCGACTGCACAACCTGCCACTCGTTGAGGAAGCGTTCGCGTTCGGCGGGGGCGAGGTCGCGAATCTGGAGATGGTTTACGCGCTCTTCGCGTGCGGCAAGAGCGGCCTGTGCGTCGCGTTCAGAGCCGCGCTCGAGGACGGTGCGGTCGTATTCGGAGCCGAAGCGGGTGCGGAGATGTTCGGCCTTCTTTTTGCGCTGGTAGATGACGATGGCTACGACCACGGCGATGATTACAACAAGTACTACGATGCCAATAATGAGTCTGGGATCATTCGGATTGAGCTGCATAGGTTCAGTCTCCTGCGAGGAGATGATGGGAGCGGAATCTCCTGCAACAAGTGAGATGCGATTGGGTGAATGCGAGCTTAATCTGTGGAGCACGAAAGGATGCAGTAGGAATTGGTTGCCTGCGCGGAGGGGAGATTCGAGCGGAGAGGCTTGAGAAGCAGGGTGGTCTGGTGGAGGCGCCTGGACCGTCACCGATGATCCTGTCAACGAAAGCGTAAAGGCAGGGGCCGTAGAGGCGGGTGATGGATGAGGGTGCGGCGCGTGCGCGGAGCTACCGCCTATAATGGGGGCGATGCGGTTTCCGACGAAGTTCCTCGCCCTTGTCCTCGCTCTTGTGGCGATCTTCGCCTGTAGCCCGGCTGCCTTTGCGCAGGCGCCGGAGGACGCTGGTGGGCGCGTGGTGCTGGTGCTTCCCTTCGATAATCATTCGGGGAACGCTTCGCTTAATTGGATTGGGGATTCGTTTCCAGACACGCTGAACAAGCGGCTGACGTCGGCAGGATTTTTGACGATCTCGCATGACGACCGGCAGTTTGCGTATGACCATTTGGGACTGCCGGCGGACTTTCGGCCGACGCGGGCGACGACGATCCGCATTGCGAATCAACTGGATGCGAACTACGTGATCCTGGGTAGCTATACGTTGGTGCCAGCGGCGGGGGGCGGGGCTGCCGGGGCCGCTGGAACGGCGAAGAGCCGAATCATGATCCAAGCGAAGGTGCTGTCGATTGATGCGCTGAAGTTGTCGGGGACGATTGAGGACTCGGCTGAGTTGATACGGTTGTTTGATGCGGAGAACGCGATTGCGTGGAAGGTGGCGAGCGCGATGGATCCGAAGCTGGCAGTGTCGGAGCAGACGTTTTTGGCGGCGCCGGGCGCGGTGCCGCTGCCTGCTTTTGAAGACTATATTCGCGGGATCAATGCGACCTCGGGTGACGAGCGGCTGAAGCGGCTAAAGAATGCGGTATCGCAGGTGCCGAACTATCCGGCGGCGCTGCTGGAGCTTGGCAAAGAGCAGTATGCGCAGAGGGATTTCGATGGAGCGGCGGCGACGCTCGCAAAGGTTCCGAAGACTGATCCGCTGGCGCTGGAGGCGAATTTTTATTTAGGGCTGGCTGAGTTTAATTCGGCGAACTATGCGGGCGCGCAGGCGGCGTTTTCCTTTGTGGCCAGCCGGCTGCCGCTGCCCGAGGTGGTGAATGACGAGGCGGTCGCGGTGAGCCGGCAGGGCAAGGACAGCGTGGAGTTGTTCCGGAAGGCTAGCGATGCTGATCCTTCGGATGAGGATTACCACTACAACCTGGCGCTTGCGATGTTCCGGCGCGGAGACACGGCGGGAGCGACGCGGGAGGCGGAGGCGGCGCTGAAGTTGAAGCCCACGGATAATGCCGCGGTTGAGCTGCTTGCGGAGTTGAAGAAGGTTCCTGCGGGGACGAAGTTGAAGGCGGACGCCGAGGGAGGGTTCAGCCCGCTGGAGCGGATTCGGCGGAACTATTCGGAGACGGGATTCCGGCAGGCGGCGTTCCAGCTGGACCAGGTGCGCGCGATCCGGATGGCGATGCTGCCGCCGGAGCAACGGGCGGCAGAGTATACGCAGCTGGGACGAGAGTATCTGTCGCAGGGGTTGTTGCCGGAGGCGGAGACGCAGTTCCAGGACGCGCTGCAAGCGAGTCTGAACTCGGCCGATGCGCATGCGGGGATGGCCCAGCTGCGGGAGGCGAGCGGGAATCCGGCGGGGGCGCGGGATGAGGCGAAGACTTCGATGATCATGAAGCCGAATGTGGCCGCGCTGCTGGTGCTGGCACGGCTGGATTTGGCGGATAAGCAACTGGCGGCGAGCGCGCAGGATCTCTCGCAAGCGCTGCGGATTGATCCGAAGAACGCGGACGCCATTGCGCTGAAGCTGGTGGTGCAGCAGCGCGGGCAAACGGTGCCGTAGGATGGCGGCACTGCTGTCTCCGCTAGCACATCTTTCGCCGAATATTGCGCTGCTGGTGCTGACGCTGGGAGTGCTGCTGATTTATATCGAGCTGAACCGGCCGGGGTGGGTGGTGCCGGGAGCGTTGGGGCTTACGGCTACGCTGTTTGGGGTGGCATCGCTGGGCCGGGCGGGGGTAAATCCTGGGGCGGTAGTGCTGGTAGGAACGGCGGTGGCGCTGCTGGGAGTCGGTTTGCGGCGGCGGACGCTAGTTGTGGTGGATGTGGGGGCCACGCTGGCGCTTGTGCTGGGGTTCCTGTACCTGGTGCGCGACGCTGGAATACGCCCGGGGGTAGCAGCGGGATGCGGGATATTTCTTGGGGGGTCTACTTCAATTCTTACGCGGATTGCACGACGCGCCCGCGCCAACAAAGGGTTAGACTAGATGAGAGCGCATTTTCGCGCCCGGAGCCTTCACGACTTGATCCGCAAAGCCTTTCCCATTCTTGCCGCATTCCTTTTTGCCAGCCTCGTTGCCGGGGCACATGCTCAGACCGAAGCACCACCTCCGACAGCGTTCCAGAAGCAGCTGGACAAGGTGGATCTCTCGATTGCGGGTGTTGGTATCTTCAACAACACGGTGTCGGGCACGGTTATACCCGTCGCACCGAACCAAGGCCTAGCGATGTCGCAGTTCGGGTCGAACACGCTAGGGGCGCTGGTGTCGATTCATTATCCAGCGAAGCCTTATTTTGGACTTGAGTTCAACTACAGCTACGCGCGTTATACCGAAAATTACACAGGCCCAGCGATAGAGAATTTCCTGCCGAACGGCATCACAAACTTCCAGGTCCAGACGAAGGTGAACGAATACACGTTTGGTTACCTGATTACGCCGCCGTACACGATCTTTGGGCTGCAGCCGTTTGCCTCGGTCGGCGCCGGTCCTATGGCGTTCAAGCCAACGCCGGGCGGCGGACAGGAACTGCCGGAAAAGGCGCGTATGACGTATTACTACTCGCTGGGATTTGGGAAGGACCTGAGCCCACACTTCGGTCTGCGCGCCGGCTTCCGCGAGTTGTTCTTCCTGGATCCGGACTTTGGTCAGAATTATCTGACGATCCTGAAGCATGCTACGACGTATGAGCCGATGGCCGGGTTTTATATTCGGTTCTAGCTGTTCCCTAGCTGGGTACTAGCTGTTCCCTGCCTGGTTAGTTATATTGAGCGTGCCGCTATGAGCCGACCCGTGTATGAAGACGAAGAAGACCTGAAGCGCGAGCGTGAGCTGACGCTTAGTACCGGGGTGATCCTTGGAATATTTCTCGCACTGGTGGTGCTGTGTGGGGCGTTCTTCGGCTTTGGGTACAAGATGGGTAGCCGCAATCCGGCGCCGCCGATATCTGGGGCTAACACGGATGGTGCGCAGCCTTCGACCGGCCTGTTCAACGGGTTCAAGCCCGCCGCGGGATCACCCATGGGTTCGAGTGCGGGGAGCGGTTCCGGGTCGACGGTGAAGACGTCCGGATCGGGAGAGGCTCCGCGCGGAGCGTCTGCAGCGGCGAGTGCGCCGCCAGTGGCTGCACCTGCTGCGCATGCGGCAACGCCGGTGGTGACGACGCCCGAGCAGCCTACAGCGACAGGAAGCTTTATGGTGCAGGTGGCGGCGGTTTCGCATGAGGAAGATGCGCAACTGCTGGTGAGTGCGCTAAGGGCGAAGGGCTATCCGGTCAGCGCGCATGCGGATCCGGAAGACAAGTTCTTTCACATCCAGGTGGGACCGTTTACGAATATGAAGGACGCTGCGGCCGCCAAGCAACGGCTGCTGGCAGATGGATATCAGCCCATCATCAAATAGAAGGAAATAGGAAGTAGCGAGCAGGGGTCGAGGGTTAGCCTTGGCCTAAAGCTGTCTGCATCTCGAGGCGGACTGCGTCCATTAGATCTTCGCGGGTGGCGAAGTCCTGAGGGCGGATGGCGGGGAGAAAGCGAACGGTGGCTGTTCCGGGAAAGACTTTTAGGCTTCCCTTGCGCATCATCTGCGCGGTGCCTTGGATAACGATGGGGACCATGGGGGCGTTGGCGTCGGCTGCAAGGAAGAAAGCTCCCTTTTTGAAGGGCAGGAGGTTGCCGTCGGGGGAGCGCGTGCCTTCGGGAAAGATGAAGATGTGCATTCCGGACCGGAGAGCATCCGCAGCGATGGCTACGCTCTGCTCGGCTTCCTGGCGCGAGTGGCCACGCGATACGGGGACGTACTTGGCCATGCGCATGGCGATGCCGACGAAGGGGATTTTCATCAGCGACTTCTTGAGAAAGACGCTGCACATGCCGGGAATGGCAGGCAGGAGGATGGGCGGATCGAGGTTGGAGACGTGGTTGCTGAGGAAGATGCAGGACTCGCCAGTGGGGATGTTCTCTGCGCCCTGGATGACTACGCGGATGCCACCGGCGCGGATGCCGGCGCGCATGGCGAACATGGCCCAGCCGTACATGGTGCGGATGTTGCCTTTGAGAAGCGAGTAAGGGATGCCTACGAGAGCGGCGGGCAGGCCGAAGAGGATGAAGACGAAGAGCATGCGTAATGCTGAAAACATGGCGACTTAAAGTTCCGGATGCAGAGGTTGCTGTAAGACCTAGCCGAGAAGGCTGTTGGCGAGTTTCACGTAGAGATCGACACACTCCAGCAGCTCGGATTTGCGGATGTGTTCGTCGGGGGTGTGGGCGACGAGGATGCTGCCGGGGCCGAGCAGGAAGGGTTCGCCCCAGTTGGTGAGTGAGGGGATGTCGGTGGTGAATTTTGCGATCATGGTGTCGAAGCCGGGGATCGCGCGCATGTGCATGTAGGGGAGCTTGAGGGTGAAGTTGACTTCGCAGCGGCCGGCGGCGGCTTTGGTGATTGCCGCTTGGAGCTCTTCGGGTGGGCCGACGAGGCGGATGAGGATGTGGGCCTCGGCTTTGTCGGGGATGACGTTAGGGGCGACGCCTCCGCGAATGACACCGATGTTCATGGTGCAGTCGCCGATGCCTTCTACTACGGGTAAAGGCAAGGCTTGAATATCGTGGAGAGCGGCGAGGAGCTTGTCGACGGCTGAGTCGCCTAGCTCGGGGTAGGCGGAGTGGGCCATCTTGCCGTGGGCGCGGAGCTCGACGCGCAGGCAGCCTTTGGAGGCGAGGGCGAGGCGGTTATCCGTGGGTTCGCCATTGATGATGAAGCGGCTGCCTTTGGGCGTGGTGTTGGCGAGGAGGGCGCCGGCGGAGTCGCGCTCTTCACCGACTACGTAGAGGAGAGCGACGCGTTTGCCGGCGACGATGAGCTTTTCGGCGGCGGCGATCTGAGTGGCGATGATTCCCTTGGCGTCGCAGGTGCCGCGGCCGTAGAGGAAGTCGGCGTCTTCACGGCAGGGGCCGAGGAAGGGTGGGACGGTGTCCATGTGGGAGGAGAGGACGATGTCTGGGGTGACGCCGGGGAGCGAGGCGTAGACGTTGAAGCGGGGGCCGGTGCCGGCGGCGGGATTCTTGGCGAGGTCGGGCTGGGGGACGGGCTGGCGCTCGATGACGTAGCCCTGGGCAGCGAGGTAGGTGGAGAGGAACTCGCCTGCCGGGGCCTCGTGGTAGGTGGTGGACTCGAGGTCGACTAATTGTTTCGTAAGTTGGATGGGATCGATCGGCATCTGGTGTAAGGATAACTGACTGTCGGGAACAGGGTTGGACGGTAGACTGGGCTGGTGAGTGATTCTGCTGCATTTCGATCCCATGTGAAGAGTGTTGACGACCTGCGCGGGCCGGCTGGACGTTTGGAGGCTGTGCTGAATACCGGCAAGGACGATGCGCTGTATGCGGCGGTGGTGGCGCATCCGCATCCGCCCAGCGGCGGCACCATGCATACCAAGGTGGTGTATCACGCGGCCAAGGCGTTTTCGAGCTTTGGGCTGCCAGTGCTGCGGTTCAATTTTCGCGGCACGGGGCTGAGTGAGGGCGTGCACGACGGCGGGCATGGCGAGGTGGACGATGTGCGCGCGGGCGTGGACTGGTTAACAGAGAAGTTTGGCTTGCCGGTGCTGTTTGCGGGGTTTTCGTTTGGGGCGAATGTGGGGATGAGGGCGACCTGCGGCGATGCGCGGGTGCGTGGGCTGGTGGGGTTGGGGCTGCCACTGCAGTCAGCGGGACGTGAGTACAGCTATCGGTTTCTGCCGGCTTGCGGGAGCGTGCCGAAGCTGTTTGTGAGCGGAGATCACGACAAGTTCTGCCCGCAGGGGATGCTGGAGGCTACGCTGGTGACGGCTGCGGAGCCGAAGAAGATTGTGTGGGTTGAGGGTGCGGATCACTTCTTTGCGGGGACGGATCAGTCGCCGGATTCGAAGCTGGGCGTGATGCGCGACGCTGTGCGGACGTGGCTTGGGGAGACGTTCGCGCTGTAGTGAATTGCCGGAGCAGGAACTTCCTCCTCCATCCAGGTGCGGATGAAATTGGCTACTAGCTCAGGGGCTTCTTCGGCAGGACGGTGGCCTACGCCGGGCAGAGTGATCAGGTCTGAGTGCTGTAGATGGCGGCGCAGCTCGGGCGCGGAGTGAATGGGAACGGCACGATCGCAGTCGCCCCACAGGACCAGGGTGGGGGTATCAAGATGGCGGCGGAGGACGCGACGGAGGCCGGCCATGTCGTTATGCCAGGTTTGGAGCAGGCGCAGCAGGTGGAGGATGGTGCCGGGGGTGCGGAGGTTGTCGCGGTAGGGCTTGAGGCGCTCGGGAGTGTCCCAGCTCTGGGGTCCGGCCATGCGGCGGAGGCCGATCATCTGCAACCACTCAGGCAGCCAGGGCATGAGGTGAGCGAACATCTGGCCGGGCCGGGAGAGATAGAAGCGGATGAGCGGATCGCCCTCGCGGAAGTAGGGGTGCGCGGGCGAAATGAGCACGAGCGAGCCGACAGACTGGCGATGATTTGCTGCGACGCTCATTGCGACCGCTCCGCCATGTGAGTGGCCGACGACGATGGGACGGTGCAGATGGAGCTCGTCGAGGATACGGCTGACTTGTTCTGCCGTAGTGGCCATGCGCGGGTCGATGTCGTGGCGGCGCTCGGATTGGCCGGCGCCGGGGAGATCGAGGGCGATGACGTGGAGGTCGGGTTGGAGCTGCTGCATGAGGGGAACGAAGGTGTCGGCGCAACCCATGAGGCCATGGAGCAGGACGAGCGAGGGCTGATCCTCCACCGCTCTTCCCTTTTCGAGGTACGAGAGGCGAAGGCCATCGAGCTGAAGATGACGGCGCTTCATCATGGTGCCGGGGATTCCCCTATTCGATTTCAGGTTCGCTAACGAATGCGAGCTTCGGATGGTCCATTGATCGTTTGATCAACCCTGGAGGCCTGAAGGTCGTGCATCGCAGCGTGCCAAATGTTAAAGATACGTGAAATTCCGCAGAAGGTAGCTTGAGGCCTTGGATTTTAACAATTGGTGCTGGCGCGAACAGTGTTGTTGCTCACGAAAGTCGCGGAGTCAGTGGGCTTTTCCGACTGGACTCGGCGATAAGGCAGGCCGATTTGATCAGGCAAATGGCGAGTAAGCCCAGAACCGAGCTATTCTGAAATACGTATCTGCATATGAATTCGTGCATCTGAAAGGCCAAGATTTCCTCAACCTCCCTCATTCTGCTGAGTTATCGGCGGTATTCGGCAGTATTCGCCCTTTGGCCGCTGATTTGCATGCTTGATCCCTGAAAGATGGTACTTCCCCGTGAAAAGCGGTGCTCAAACTCGGTTGCTGGCGATTGTCCTGGCGATTTTTACTCTGGCCGCCCTAGGACTTGCGATTGCGAACCTTGTGCAGGAGAGCGATTACACTCCAGCCACTGACGGCGCTGGATGGACAGAGACGCCGGGGGGATTGCGCGCCTACCTGGTGCCGCCCGACACGCCAGCGTACCGGGCCGGGGTTCACACCGGTGACACGCTCACTTCGGTGAACGACGTTCCGACGCTGCGGCTGGCTTCGCTGCAGCGGCAGATTGATGCCAACGGCGTCTGGTCGAAGGTAAGGTATTCCCTGCTGCGGAAGACTAGCGGCAGCACGACAGTTGCTATTCCGGTGGTGGTGTACCTGGAGCCGACGGACCGGACCGACTGGCAGGTCGAGCGGCTGATTGCGCTGGTGTACCTGGCGATTGGACTGTTCGTGCTGCTGCGACGCTGGACGGCGCCGAAGTCGACCCACTTTTTTGTCTTCTGCCTGGTCTCGTTCATCTTTTATGCGTTCAAGTTCACGGGGATTCTTGACGGCCTCGACATAACGATTCTGACCGGCAACATTATTGCGACGGAGCTGCAGCCGGCGCTGTTCCTTCACTTCGCGATCAGCTTTACGCAGGAGGCGTCGCGGCGGCGGCGCAGGTTGTTGTACCCGCTGATCTATCTGCCGGGGCTGGTGCTGGGTGTTCTACGGTACCTGTCGTACACCTACTGGGAGTCGACGGGCGCGTTGCAGCAGCGCCTGGACAAGTTCGACTATGCGTACCTGGCAAGCTTCTACATTCTCGCGGCGATCGTATTCTGGGTGCGCTATCGCGCTGAGGTCCAGCCGCTGCAACGTCAGCAGCTGAAGTGGCTATCGCGCGGAACGGTGCTTACGGTGGTTCCCTTCACCGCGCTGTACGTAATTCCGTTCCTGTTCAACGCGTATATGCCGAGCGCGCTGACGAGAGTTGCGCTGCTGTCGCTGATCCTGCTGCCGCTGACGTTCAGCTGGGCCATCGTGCGGTATCGGCTGATGGATGTGGATTTGATTTTCAAGCGCGGCGCGTCGTACACGCTGGCGACTGCGGCGCTGGTGGGCATCTATTTTGGCATAGTGGCCATCAGCGCGGAGATGGTGCATACGCGGTTTCAGCATCTCGGCGAATGGGGATTGGTGGCCGCGGTCATCGTGACGGGCCTTGTCTTCGATCCGCTGAAGCGCGTGATCCAGGGGCAGCTGGATCGGGTGTTCGATCAGAAGAGCATCGACTACCGCGAGACGCTGGTGGAGTTTGGCAGCGAGTTGAATGCGCAGACGGATCTGCGCGCGCTGGTGAATTCGATCGTGCAGCGGCTGCCAGAGACGCTGCTGGTGACGCGCGTTGCGGTCTTCCTGGCACAGGAGGAGACGGCAGGGCGGAAGAGCAAGTTCTCGCTGGCGGCGGCGCATGGGCTATCGCAGCAGGTGCTCTCGAATGCGGACTCGCTGGAGCTTGGGTTCCTGGACTTCGATAACCGGGATAGCAGCAGCCATTTATTTTTCGAGACGCCGAATGCGATGCTGCGACTTCCGGATGAAGAACGGCAAACGGCTGCGGCGTTGGATCTGAATTATTACGTACCGTGTCGGGCTGCAAGGCATGAGGGCACGGGGCGGAGCACGATTGCGGTGCTGGGCCTGGGGCGCACGGGAGAAGGCGATTTTCTTTCGAGCGAGGACATGGAGCTGCTGGAGTCGCTGGCCGGGTACATAGGGATCGCGATTCAGAATGCGCAGCTCTATCGCCGGCTGGAGCAGAAGATCCAGGACTTCGAGCGGCTGCGGGACTTCAACGAGAACATCGTGGAGTCGATCAACATTGGGGTGTTCGCTGTTGATCTGGAAGACCGTGTCGAGAGCTGGAATGCGCAGATGGAAGTGATGTATGCGACGCCCAGGGCCGATGCGCTGCAACATCCGCTGCGGGATGTGTTTCCGATGGAATTTTTGCTGGAGTTCGACCGCCTGCGCGGCGAGCAAGGAGTGAGCACGCTGTACAAGTTCCGGCTGCCAACGCCGACTGGCGAGTCGCGCATCGCGAATATCACGATTGCGCCGCTGCTCAACCGGGACTTCCAGGCTGTTGGGCGGATTGTGATTGTGGACGACATTACCGACCGCATCAACATGGAGACGCAGCTGACGCAGACCGAGAAGCTGTCGTCGATTGGGCTGCTGGCGGCTGGTGTGGCGCACGAGGTAAATACGCCGCTGGCCGTAATTTCGAGCTATGCGCAGATGCTGGGCAAGCAGTTGCGGTCGGATGAGGCGACGCATGCGCGGCTGCAGCCGGTGTTGGAAAAGATTACGCAACAGACTTTCCGGGCATCAGAGATTGTGAATGGGCTGCTGAATTTTTCGCGCATGGGCAGTGTCGATTTCGGACGCGTGGATGTGAATCTGATGGTGCGGGATACGGTGTTGCTGCTGGAGCACCAGATGCGATCGGCGGGCGTGGCGGTGGCGACTGAGTTGCATGAGGATCTGCCGCTGGTGTCAGGAAACCGTGGCAAGTTGCAGCAGGTGTTGGTGAACCTGGTGCTGAATGCGAAGGATGCACTGCAGGAGAAAGGCAGTGGCAGCGTACGCATTTTGACGGCGAGAACGTCCAAGGGAGTGGAGATTCGCGTGGAGGACAACGGTGTGGGTATGTCGCCGGACGTGATGCGCAAGATCTACGACCCGTTCTTTACGACCAAGAGCAATCCGAAGGAAGGTCAGCGCAAGGGCACCGGGTTGGGCTTGGCGGTTACGTATGGGATCGTCCAGGAGCACGCTGGGACGATCGAAGTGAGCAGCACGCCGGGCGAGGGTACGGTCTTTCGCCTGGAGTTGCCTGCAGTCGATACAACGGGACCGCGACCCCAGCACAAGACGCAAGCCGGCAGTGAGCCTGCGAGCGCAGAGGGAAAGGTAGTCCATGTCTAAGGCAGCCGTGAGTGACGCGATCGACGAGCCAAGTGTAGCTGTTCATCCATTGGGCCAAAGAATTCTCATTATTGACGACGAGGCGGGCATCCGCGACTCGCTCGAGACGCTGTTGACGCTCGAGGGATTTCGCGTCGATCTGGCGGGCGATGGTGTGGCGGGACTGGACCAATTGACACGCAATGCGTATGACCTGATGCTGCTGGATCTCGCGCTGCCGGGAGAGAGCGGGATTGATCTGCTGCCGCGGATTAAAGCGCTGGTGCCGGATCTGCCGGTGATCATGATTACGGCGTATGGAACGGTGGGCAACGTGGTGGATGCGATCCGCGCGGGCGCGTCGAACTTTGTGCAGAAGCCGTGGGACAACGAGAAACTGCTGGCGGATATTCGGATTGCGATTGGAAAGAATCGCGCTGAGCAGGAGGTTGTGCATCTCAAGCGGACGCTGAAGCAGCGGGTGTCGTTTGAGAACATTGTGGGCAAGAGCGAGCCGATGCTGCGACTTTTTGATTTGGTGGCGCAGGTGGCTCCTAGCCGCTCGACTGTGTTGATTCAGGGAGAGAGCGGAACGGGCAAGGAACTGATCGCGAAGGCGATTCATGCGCACTCGCCACGGCGGGATAAGCCGTTCATTCCCGTGAACACGGGCGCGGTGCCGTCGGATTTGCTGGAGTCGACGCTGTTTGGGCATGAGCGCGGTGCGTTCACGTCAGCTGTGGCGGCGAAGAAGGGATTGTTTGAAGTTGCGGACGGTGGGACGCTGTTTTTGGATGAAATTGGAACGATGCGCATGGATATGCAGGCGAAAATTCTGCGTGTGCTGCAGGATCGCCGGTTTATGCATGTTGGTGGAACGCAGGAGATCCAGGTGGACATTCGGATCGTCGCCGCGACCAACGTGAACCTGGAGCAGGCGGTGAAGGAAGGGAGATTTCGCGAAGACCTCTTCTATCGGTTGAATGTGATCTCGCTGGAGCTGCCTCCGCTGCGGAATCGCAAGGAAGATATTCCGTTGCTGGCAAATCACTATCTCAAGTTCTATGCGGAGGAGAACGGCTTTCCGCCGCCCGAACTGTCCTCGGAAGCGTTGCGATTGATGATGGACTATGAGTGGCCGGGCAATGTGCGCGAACTTGAGAATGCAATGGAGCGCGGCGTTGTCCTCTCCAACGGGCCAACGTTGAGCCCGGATTTGTTGCCACAGCAGTTGCGCGGCAATACGTTTTCGACGGCACTACTGGAGCAGAGGCCGGACGCTTCCCTGTTTGATGTGATCGAGGACATCGAGCGGAGAATCATCGCGGATCGGTTGGAGCGCTGCAACTGGAACCAGACTGAGGCGTCGGAGTTTTTCAGGATTCCGCTTTCGACGTTGAATCAGAAGATCAAGCGATTGAACATCGTTTTGAAGAAGCGCGGCAAAGAGTAGTGAACCTTCGATGATCGCTTTGAGTAGCTCTCGAGGGTTGGGTGGGAAGCGGTGGGCCGCGATGTTGATCGTGTGCGCGACGCTGATGCAGACGGTATGGGCGCAGCAGGTGGGCGCGAAGAAATCTGGTGCGGTGGTCCAGCCAGGTGCAGCGGCGGTGAATGATCTTCCGCAGCTGGTGGACATTACGGCGAAGACGGGGATTCACTTCACGCATCTTTCGTCGGAGAGCAAGAAGTATATTGTGGAGTCGATGAGCGGTGGCGTGGCGCTGATTGACTATGATCGCGATGGCTGGCCGGATATCTTTTTCACGAATGCGCCGGACGTTGATATGTCTCTGGCCGGGACGAAGGCGAGGAGTGCGCTCTACCATAACAATCGCGATGGCACATTTACCGACGTGACGGAGAAGGCTGGTGTGAGCCACCCGTGCTGGGCGATGGGCGCGATGGTGGGAGATTACAACAACGATGGCTGGCCGGATTTGCTGGTGTCGTGCTTTGGCGGCGTGGTGCTTTATCGGAATAATGGTGACGGGACATTTACGGATGTGACCAAGCAGTCGGGCCTGAGCAGCGATGCGGGATGGGCGACTGGGGCGGCCTTCGGGGACTATGACAACGATGGGTATGTGGACTTGTTTGTTCCGCACTATGTTGATCTGAATCTGAATGATCTGCCGACGCTGGGATCGAAGAAGACATGCATGTACCACGAGATTGCGGTGCAGTGTGGACCGCGTGGGCTAGTGGGTTTTCCGGACAATCTTTATCACAACAATGGTGATGGGACGTTCGCCGACGTCTCGAAGCAGGCAGGCGTGGACGATGCGCAGAAGTATTTTGGATTGACGTCGGTGTGGTCGGATTTTAATGGGGATGGCAAGATCGATTTGTTTGTGGCGAACGACGGCGAGCCTAACTATCTGTATCAAAATGACGGCAGGGGCAAGTTTACGGACGTGGCGTATCCGTCGGGGATCGCCGTTAACAAGGACGGCTACGAGCAGGCGAATATGGGAGTGGCGCTGGGTGATTATCTGCATGCCGGGCGCTTCTCGGTTGCGGTCACGCATTTCAGCGAGGAGTACACCACGCTGTTTCGCAATGACGGGGATTTGAACTTTACCGATGTGTCGGACCAGGCGGGGCTGACGGTTGCGACCTCGCCTTATGTTGGTTGGGGGGACGCGTTCTTCGATCTGGATAATGATGGCTGGGTGGACTTATTTCTGGTCAATGGCCATGTTTATCCGCAGGTGGATACGAGAGACATTGGAACGAAGTATCGAGAGCCGAAGCAGATGTTTTTGAATCAGCATAACGGATCGTTCCGCAACATCAGCGAGTTGGTTGGGCCGGCCATTCAGACTCCGCAGGTGAGTCGCGGACTGGCGGTGGGCGATCTCTTCAACGATGGGCACACGGAACTGGTGGTGGAGAATATTGAAGGGAGCCCGATGATTTTGCGGACCGAGGGCGGGCCGAAGAATCACTGGATCAGCTTTGAGTTGGCGGGGACCAAGAGCAATCGGCTGGCGTTGAATGCAAGAGTACGCGTGACGGCGGGCGACCTGGTACAACTGGACGAGGTGCGGAGCGGAGGAAGCTATCTTTCGCAAAATGACGTGCGATTGCAGTTTGGTCTGGGAGCGCGCGCGACGGTGGACAGCGTCGAGATCACGTGGCCTTCTGGAGTGAAAGAGACTCTGAAGAATTTGGCGGCGGACAAGTTCTATTGTGTGCTCGAGGGCCAGGGAGTGGTGCCTCGGGAGAAGATTCTGCCTGGCGCTGTGAAGCGTTGATCAGTGGCCGGCTCGGGAAGGCCTAGTGTTGGGCTCGGGCACCTGTGACGTCGGCGAGTTCTTGCTGCAGGGACTGGTTTCCGGGCTCGAGCTTCAGGGCTGCTTCGAGATGGGTGATAGCCGCCGCCTTGTTTCCTTGCGCCAACTGGAGACGTGCGAGCGCGATATGCGCTTCGGCATCAGAAGGGTCGAGCCGAATTGCGGTCTGCAGTTCGGCTGTGGCCGCTGGGGACTTCTCTTTCGCGTAGGCTTCGCCGAGTTCACGATGAACTTCGCCGACGTTTGGATTTGTCTTCTCCAACGCTAATAACTGCGCCACGCCAGTGCTTATGTCGCCGGTCTCGATCAAAGACGCAGCGTAGGCGAACTGGAGGCGCGGAGCTTCGCCTGCTGTGTCGTTGAGAGGCTCGAGTGTCTGGCGTGCTGCAGCGTAGTCCTTGATAGAGAACTGGCTTAGGCCAAGCTCGGCGCGCACGTCTTTATCGGTTGGGTGGGCCTGCAGATAGTGGCTCAGGGGAGCGACGGCTTGAGCGAAGGCGCCTGCTGAAAATGCCGCACGCCCCCAGTTGATATCTAGGCCGGGCAACGCGGGATTCCACTCGGCTGCTCGCTCGAAGGACTGCAAGGCTGAGACATAGTTGCCCTGGCTGCCGGCGATCGCTCCGAGATTGTTGTAGCTATCGGCAATCGCGGGACCAAGTTGCTTCTCGAGCTGCTCCACCTGGTGTGCGGCTTCGGGGTCGACGGTATGATCTTCGACCGTCATGGGCATTTCGGGAGCCAGGGCGGAAGCGGCCTGCGCAGCTCGTTTCGTCTGCAGATAGTCGGAGAGCTGATTCTGGTCGCGCTGAAGATTCTGTTGCAGCAGCGATTGAGAAATTGCGATCTCCATCTTCCCTTCTTCGACGTCACCGGTTTGCATGAGGAGCCGTCCCAGGAGATAGTGTGCCTTCTGCACCTGGTATGCGTTTCGGGAGACGTCAGTGGTGAGGCGAATCGACTGACGAAGGGCGGCTTCTGCTTCGGGCAGCTTGTGAGCATCAGAGTAGAACTGGCCGAGGTAGAGGAAGCCGTCGGGACTGGTGGGATCGAGCTCGGTCGCGTGCTTGAGATCGTTCTCGGCTTCGAGCTGCGTGGCGGGATCATGCTGTTGGGCGAGCAGGTGGCCGAGGGCGGCGTAGGCTGCTGCGTACCTTGGCGAGAGGGCGATCTCTTTCTTCAGCTCGGCTTCGGCCTCGGGAAGTTTGGAGTTGCCGGAGGTGGAGAGATAGGCGGCGGCGAGGGAGTAATGGACACCGGGCAGCTTATCGTCGGCCGCGATGGCCTTCTTGAACTCCGCTACGGCATCGTCCTGGAAATCAGAGCGACCGTAAGCCTGGCCAAAGTACATGTGGATGGTGGCGGTATCGCCGAAGGAGGAGAGCATCTCGGAAAAGATCTTTGCGGCACCCGAGGCGTCGCCGAGATCGAGATCGGCGACGGCCAGCTCGTAGCCATTTTCGAAGGTCGGATCTAATGCTACGGCCGCTTCGAATTGCTGTTTGGCTTTGGTGTCCTCGTTGGTTTTCAAAAGGACGCGGCCGAGGATTGCGTGGGCATCGGCTGCGACCTTCGGGTTGTTGGGATAGTCCTGAATTACACCGGAGGCTAGAAGTTTTGCGTGGTCGAGATTGCCGCTGTCCAGGGCGACGCGGGCGTATTGAATCTTCATCGCAGGAAAATCAGGGACGAGGATCAGTGCGGTATCGAAGTCGTTGGCTGCCTTGTCATACTGGCCGGCACGGGCGCGGCCGAGGGCGAATTCTCCGAGCGCGTCGGCGATGAAGATCTTGTATTGCTGTGCGGCGTGGTCGAGGTCGTTGGCTGCCTGGAATTTCTGTGCAGCGTCGTAGCGGCGTTGCAGGATGGAGTCGTCGTGTTTTGCGGCGGACGCCTGTGGCTGCTGTGCGGAAGTGGCAAAGCTACCGATAAGGACCAGGAGGCTCGCACCTACGGCGCGCGGCGAGCTCATTTTAACGACGTTCATCGAAAGCATCCAGTGCATGAAAAATTGAGCTCTATTGCCGTGATGCATGGGTTGAGAATCGAGCTCACAACGTTATTTTACGTGACAAAAAAAAGAGGGTGGCTGAGAACGCCACCCTCCGATGGAGGCACTGAATTGACAGCGGGTGCTTGGTTGGCCGGTGGAATGGCCTGCACCTCTGAAAAGTCTGGCCGGGATGCATTGAGATGCATCCCGGCCACGAGGTTAGGGTTAGAAGGTGTACTTCAGGCCAAGTTCAAGGATACGAGCGTAAGGGTATGCGGTCTTCGTGTCCATGTAACCGAACGTGGGAGAAGTACCGCCGGTGCCCGTATTGAGCGTGACGGCCTTGCTTGGGTAGTCGACCAGGTAACGCAGGGTGACCTGATTCGCCGAGCTGAACTCCGGCAACGCATGGTTCATCCAATCGAACATTGAGAAGCGGAACTGGACGTTTTGGGTGTTGTGGATGTGGATGGTTCTGTAGAGAGCGAGGTCATTATCGAAGTACGAACCCATGCTCATGCGGGGGTAAGCCTTACCACCGAATTCGCCGATCTCGTTGTTACCAGCGATCGTGGGTGCCGCAAAGCAACCCACCTGAAGGCGCTGATACTTCGCAAGTCCCTTGTTTGGGTTGCAAGTTAGCACTGGCTGGATGGCCAGGCCGCTCTCGTCAGTACCGTAGTAGGTCGCCTGAGAGACCCCGGAACCGACACCGTTGGTAGTTGGGTTGTTGCTGTAGCTCTCCGACAGACCGTAGTTCGGTACGCTGTTGCCGAGAAGCGCCAACAAGCTGCCGCCTGCCTGCCAGGTTGAGATGCCAGAGATGGTCCAGCCACTGAGGAGGACATGACCGATCGTTCCCCAGTGAGTGAATTCTCCGGTCTGGTAGAGGTAGGTCGCATTGAAGACAAAGGGACGGTCAATGGATGCTATGCCATAGTTTCCTTCACGAACGACGAAGGGGTTTGCCTGCAATACGGTTCCCAAGGTCTTCGACCAGGTGAAGTTGAAGTCGAAGTTCAGCCTGCCAGTCTCCTTGATATAGGCAGCCTGAAAACCATTGTAGTTCGAGTACTGGTTGCTTTGAGACATGTGAGGGGCGTTGGTGCCATAGGCGTAGCCGTACGGGTGGTAGTCCGCCAGCTGGTTGCCCGTGGGTGCACCCGTGGTGGGGTTGACCGCTACGTTTTCCGGATTGGTGGAGGTAATACCCGTGATCGGATCTGGCAGGAACAACGCACCGATTGGCACCTTGTTCTGGTTTGCGAGTTCAGCAAAGCCGCTGCCTTGGATCGTCTCGCCGTTATCGAGGATCTGGCTGCTGGTGTTGCCGACGTAGGCGACATCCAGAAGCGTGTTCCACTTGAAGCGATGATCGATGGTCAGGTTCCAGGCATAGGTGATTGGCACGCCGTAGTCGCTGGCATCCAAACCATTCTGCGAGCCGCTGATTCCGCACCCTCCCTGTGGATTAGCCTCTGTTGGAAATGGGCTAGTGCAAACGGGAGGCTTCAGATTGGCGATCTGACTGAGCTGAACGGTCTTTTGCCCGGGCAGACTGTAGTTGACTACGTTCTGCGCGGTGGTCAGAGCAGCGGCGTAATCGTTGTATTGTCCAGAAAAGCGATAGACGCCCCAGCCTCCGCGGACCACGGTCTTGCCGGTTCCGAAGGGATCATAGGACACACCGAAGCGAGGAGAGACAAATGCCAGACGATTAGGCTGTCCGCTTAGAGGGATGGACGGGTCGATGGAGTGCCAGTAGTAACCGGGGTCAGCCTTGCCGGAGTAGTAATCCGAAAAGACACGGCCTGGAAGGAACACAGCCATACCTGTGCCCTGGCGGTCATACCAGTGACCTACATGCTCGATACGAGCGCCGAGTTCGACGCTCAACTTTCTGTTTACCTTCCATGAATCGTCAATATAGAAGGCCGTGTTCTGGTAAGCCATATCGCTAACGGGAGCCGAATTGCTTTCCGTGTAGCTCGAGACGTTGCCGATGACAAAGTTCGCGTCCGGATTGTTAGGAGAACCAGTGCTAATGCCGGTGAAGATGTTCGGGTTCTTACCGCTGAAGCTGTTGATGATTCCGTTCGGGCTCACGCCATCATTGCCCTGCAGGTTGCCTGTGTTCTGGGTGTAGGCGCCGAGCTTGAGGGTATGCGCGCCCCAGACCTTGGTGAAGTTATCCGTGAAGCTGGGAACTTCCTTGCGGACCAGGTAGTAGCCGTTGGGCTCGAACCAATCCCCTTGCGAGAAGTCGGGGAAGGTAAAGTTTCCAGCGGTACTGTAGGACGGAATCAGCTGGGAAGCGTTGAAGATGGAGCCGTAGGTATAGCCCAGTGTGGACTTATCCGCGGCCTTCGGGTTTGGAGGACCGAAGGGGAAGCTGCCGAAGCCCCATGCGGCGATGAATTCGTTGGTGGTGGTGGAGGAGAAGGTGTGAACAAAGTGACCGGAGATCGACTTGGTAAAGACCTGGCCGACCTAGCCACCGCCGGGAGCAGGAATGGAGTTACCCGGGGTCCAGTAGATGTGAGCACCATTGCCCTGAGCGAGCGTTGAGCTGTAGGCCTGTTGATAGGAAACGTAAAACTTGTTGTTGTCGTTGAGGTTGTAGTCCATACGAATGCGATAGACCCAACCATCGTTGGGAGCGACGACGGGAGCGTAATAGTTGTACCCGCCAGCAGTGGTTGCAGGGTTGGCGTTGGCTTTCGGCCAGAAAGAGGCCAATGCCGCGGCGCCCGGATCAATGTATTGCGAAGGGATGATCGAACCGGTGGTGCCTGGTCCAGGGGTGATTGCCGTGCCGTCCGGCAGGACCGTGCCCGCCAGATTGTTGCACCAGTTGCCCTGGGCGGTCGAGGAGAAGCCGTTGGGGCAGAGAACGTTGTTGTCTGCGTTGTCGGTGCTGAAGTCGCCCTTCATCATCTCCGGCGTGGGGATGTACGACTCCAGGATGTTGCCGTTACCTGGGTTCTGCAGGAAGCGCTCATAGCCGCCCCAGATGAAGGCCTTCTTGTGCGTGAAGGGGATAGGGCCGCCGACGTTGCCGCCAGGATAGTAGTAGTGCGCACCCGCCTTGGGGACTCCCTGGTGGTTCTGCTGCCAGCCATTCGCGTTGAGGACGTCGTTGCGGGCAACGAAGTACGCGGTTCCATGGAGGTGTGACGTTCCAGACTTGCTGATGGCGCTAACGACGACCGGGCCGTTCTGCACATAGGCGCCGAAGTTGGAGGTCTGGACGCTGACCTCAGCCGTCATTTCGGGGTTGATGATGCCGATCGAGCTTGCCATGTCGCCCGGGTCGAGAACGCTGACGCCGTCCGAGAGGAGAGCCGTACCGCCGCGGTTAGGGACGCCGTTGATGTTGATACCGTTACCGATGGCACTTTCGTTCGCTGAAATACTGAGATCGCTGAAAGTGGGATTATTTTGCGTGAGGCCACCTGACATCGTGGTCGCGCCCGGAAGAACCTTCAAGAGTTCCGTTGTATCGCGGCCTTCGAGGGCCAGGTTCTCGATGTCTTTGGAGGAGAGAACGTCGGAACGCGCGCCGTTATCCTGCGGGATCATTTCGCCGGCGGCTTCGACGGTCACGGTCTGTGTCTCCGAACCGATCGCGAGGGCGAAGGCCGGAACCGAGCGCTCATCGCCTGCGTGCAGGACGAGGCCGGTTAGGGTCTTGGGCTCAAAACCTTTGGCGCTCACCTTGATGGTGTAAGAGGACGGCAACAATGCCGGGAAGGAGTAGAGGCCTTCGCCGTTGGACTTGACGACGCGGGTGTCCTGCGTGGCCTCGTTGACCAGGGCGACGTTCGCACCCGGGATGACGGCGCCCGTGTTGTCGGTGACGATGCCAGAGATCTGTGCGGTCGTTTGTGCGTGAAGGGCGGGTAGGGCGAAGAGCAGCAGAAGCGTTGCCAGCAGTCCTGCTCCCAAGCTAAGCCAGTTGCCGCGACGAAGTTTCGTCTTCAGCAGGTTGGCTGGAGCAGTCAGGCCATTCGTCGCGCCCCGCTCCGTGTTCCTTTGATTCATTTGCATACTACCTCCAGAGTTCATACGGCCTCTTACAAGTTGTCAGGTTGAAAGCCCATACACATTCATTTGCATCTATTAATGCGATTTAATGCCGCACCATTCTTTACAGACCTCAGCGTAGGGTTGTCAATCTATTTCTTAAAGGGCTTTAGAAAAGCTGGAACACGATGAGGTTCCGCACACAGGCGAGGCGTAAGCGCGGAAAGTTGTGCGTCTTGCAAACACTTGCAGGAGAATGATTTACGGGAGGCGAGAAGTTGTCCAACCAACCCTCAATTCCAACCTAAGAACGTGAAAATTATGCACAGGGTGACTAGCCCTCCCGGCGACTTTTCTCGTATCTCTGCGGACGTTTACTTAATCGATTAATCTTGGCCGGGTTGGCTGGTGCGATGGATTCGGTGGAAAACACGTCCGTAATGGGATTGCCCGTCTCTAGCGTTGGTAGAGCGGCACCTCTCCTGGGGTGAGGATGTGGATGCGATAGACGGTGGTCTGTGCCGTAATGTAAACGGTCGTACCGCGCTCCGCAAAGGCGAGATTGGCTGCAGTCTGTGGCAGTCGAATTTGACCAAGGACCCTGCCGGTGGGGCTGAGTATGCGAATGCCACCGGGGCCGGTGCTCCAGATGTTCCCTGCCGAGTCGACCTTGAGGCCGTCGGGAACTCCGCGGCCGACCGGATGAGGGTAGTCGATCAGCGTGGTGCCGGCGGACAGAGAGCCGTCTGGGTGCACGTCGTAGCGCATCACGCACATGTCCGGGCCGGAGTTCGCGACGTAGAGAATCTTGCCGTCGGGCGAAAAGCCGATGCCGTTGGGCAGCGTGAGATTTTTAATCACCGGCGTCAGCTTGCCGTCTGCGTAGCGGAAGACAGCATTGAACGGAAGCTCTTTTGCGGGGTCCTTATCGCCGAGGGCGAGGCCATACGACGGGTCTGTGAACCAGAGGGAGCCGTCTGGAGCGAAAACGAGGTCGTTGGGGCTGTTGAATTTCTTGCCGTCATAGGTGGAGAGGAACGGTCGAAGCTCCAGGTGATCTCCGACGCGCACGATACGTACAATCTTCCGACCGCCCTGCTGGGCGAGCAGGACGGTGCCATCCTTGTCCGTCACCATAGCATTGGGGCCGAGATACGATCCGGCGGGTGGGTTGGGGTAACCTCCAGACTTGTCGAGCAGAAGCTGCACGGAGCCATCGGCCGATACTGCATAGGTTTTGTCGCCCACGACGTCAGAGATCCATAGACGACCTTCGTACCACATAGGGCCTTCGGTGAACTTAAACGTGTCGGCAACTTTTTCGATCTTCGTTCCTGGGGCGATGACTGAATCCAGCGCGGGGTCGAGCCGAAGGATCTCAGGTTGCGATGATGGAGCAGCCTGGGCTGCGGCCGCGAGCACGTAGGGAAAAAGCGGGAGAGCCCGAGGCGGCGCAGCGAGGACGACGACGGAAGCGCACACACAAAGCGCGCCACGGGTGAAGTGTCGAGTGTGCATCCTTGCGCGCCACCTTTGCTGGAAGAGAGTTTTCACGCGATGGGTGTACCTCCGGCTTTGTAGATGGCCTCTATTGCGAGCATGTCCTTGAGGCCTTCTTCGCCGGGCGATTCCGGGCGCTTGTTTTGGCGAATGCAGTCGGCGAAATGCTCTGCTTCCAATGCGAACTGGAACGGAGATTTGCCTGTGCCGAGGACATCGATCGGTTGGCCATTGACGCGGCCGACCATGTGCACGCCGTCGTAGAGGAATGCAGGTTGCATTTGGAGATAGCCTTTGTCTCCATTGATCGTCAAGAATCCTGGAGCGATCTGGCCGTAGGAACAGCCGCAGGACGCAATGATGCCGGAGGGAAGCTTCATGGTCCACTCTACCGATTGCTCAACCTCCGCGAAGCGGCCACTGAAGTCGCGGGTCGAGACGACGGCGGTGAAGCTGGTGGGCTCCTCGCGGGTGAGATGACGGATGGCGTTGAGCGGATAGATGCCGAGATCGAGCACCGAGCCGCCGCCGCCAAGTTTGCGGCTCAGCCTCCATGTGCCTGCGCGCTGCTGATTGAAAAATCCTCCCTGAAACGACTGGATATCGCCGATGCCGCCGGAATCGATGATCTGCATCGCCTGTTGCCAGGTGGGGTCGTAATGTACGCGATAGGCGATCATGAGCTTGACGTTAGCGGTGCGGCACTCCTGGATCATGGTGCGGCATTCGGCACTGGAGACCGCCATCGGCTTCTCACAGAGCACGTGCTTGCCGATCCGTGCGGCGCGCACGGTGTACTCGCAATGCATGCTATTGGGCAGGCCGATGTAGACAGCATCAACATCTTTGTTGTCGGCGAGGCGTTCATATTGCTCGTAGGTGTAGATGGAGGTCTGCGGAATGCCGTACATCGCCGCGTACTTGCTTCCCTTCTCTGCCGGATGGCCGGTGACGAGCGCGGTGATCTTCGCTGTCTGGGAGTTGGCGCACGCACGCATGAAGATGTCCGAGATCGATCCGAGGCCAACGGCGGCGAATCCTACGGGTTTTTGTGGGCCAGGGGCCTGGGCGAAGGATCGAAGAGGCGTCGCCGCTAGTGCGAGCGCGGAAGTCTTCGTGAACTGGCGGCGATCCATTGGTTACCTCTTGGGAAACAGCATGGCTTTTCGCGCCAGCGGACTGTTGATTTAATTTTGAGTTGCTGCGGTGCCGTAGCCAATGGCCTTGTCGACCCACTGAATGAAATATTTCATGTTGGGTGCGTCGGTATGGCCGCCATCGTCCTGGCGCCAGGCGAGATGTCCATCCAGCAAGCCGTCGTTTACGGGTGGCATCTTTGCGGTGTGATAGTCCTCGTCCACACCTACACCCTTGACGCCGAGCAACGTAAAGACGGGGCTCGCCGCAACAGTAGCCATGTAGCTTCCGCGCTGATCGAGCCATTGCGCGTCGCCCTTCTCTGGGATGCCATAGCTGATGAATGTCAGGCGCGGCGCGCATAGGGCAATCAATTCATTGGAGTCGACAGGAAGATCGCCGGGGGTCTTGCTTCCAAAGCTGGCTTCAGCGGCTCCATACTTTAGAAAGTTGCCCGCCATCCAGTGGTATTCCCCATCGGAAGCGAGGCTCTCGACCGCTTCTCCAAAGTTGCGGCGCAGGGGCGTTGCGCCACCTTTGCCTGACGAACCAACCAGGACCATGGCGAAGCGTTGATCGAAGGCCATGGTCACGAGGGCAGCCTTTCCGTAGCGAGAGACACCTTCGATGCCGACGTGTTTTGCATCGACCGCGGGATCGGTCGCCAGGTAATCGAGGCCGCGTCCTGCGCCCCAACCCCAGGCCCGCAACGAACCCCATTGATCGGGCGTGCGCGGCTGCCCTTTGTTTACGAGGCCAATGATGCCTCGGGTGAGGCCCGCTCCGTTGTCGGCTTGAATGCTTTGCGGGTCGATGGTTACGAAGCCCCAACCGGCGGCGATGAGTTCCCATGTGTTCGGCGGATCGCCGTCGGCATTGAATTGAGGAAACTCGAAGGGCGCAGGAAGGTTAGGCTCCCACGCGGGATGATCGGCGAAGACTTGCTTTAGCGAAGGATCCTGCTGCACGAGGAGCGCCTTCTCTGCTGCGTTGATCCGATCCAATTCGTCGACCGAGGGCTGATTGGGTGCGGGGAAACCTGCTCGGCCGAACATCATGAGGACCGGGACCGGGCCGGTCGCGTTCGCCGGGAGAACGAGCGTCATGCGGATGGTGACGGAGATCAGCGGATAGGCGGAATTGTCCACCTGTCCAACTAAGGCCTTGGCTATCACTGGACGGCCGCCAATGATCTCGTGATCCGTGGCGACTACGGACCAATGCACGGCGGGCACATCTGCTGGAACTCTGCCGTAGACGTTCTCCTCGAACGCGTGCACAATCTGGGGCCGCCGCACGTCCCACCATTCCTTCGCGGTCGTTACGAGTTGGCCATTATTTAGTCGCAGTGCGTCGGGAAGGAGTGGGTGGGGATTCGCGAGCGTCTCATCATAGTTCGCGTGGTCAGGCGCCTTTTCATTGCCACTTGGCCCAGGTCGCAGGCGCTTGACTCCAAGTTGATCCATCATGTTCTGATGATCTTGCGCGGCCGTGAAAGTTACCGGCGGAGGCAGCGATGGGGTCGAGGCGCTATTCTGCGCATGCGCAGCCCAGCCCATGCACGCGGAGAGTACGAGGCTGACGTTGATGGCGGAGCTTCGAGATGCAATGGATCGGCGCATGAATCTCTCCAGAGATGCTGCTCAGTCTTTGTTGCGTAAAGCGCTTTAGTTCGGGATCCATAGTAATGCCTGAGACCTACGCCCGGATAGAGCCGCCCGCCGATTCAACCTCTGATGCTGTATTAACAAGACGTTAGCGAGGAGGCTTTCCTTGAAGACGTCTTCGCGCGCCGTCGCGAGTTGGCTGAGGCCAAGGGCCGCTTGTGCACCTACTTCAGTTGGACCAGGTGCCAGGTGGCGTTGTCGTTGCCTTCGCGATCGAAGGAAATTTTGCCGGACACACCTTCATAGTTGGTCGCCTTGGCAATCTCATCCCGGACACGAGCACGATTGGGGCCTGCTATTTGCAATGCCTGCACGGTCAGTATCACCGCATCGTAGGTTTGGCTTGCGACAAGGCTCGGAGCGACCCCGGTAGATTGCCGGAAGCGCGCTGCGAATCGTTGGCGGTTGCCGGTTGGTTCATCAGCGCCGGCAACCGTCCAGACATCACTGGCGGCTAACTCACTCGTCGACGCGTCGCGCATCTCGGAGCTTGCATCTTGAAAGAGGTAGCAGAGGGTTTTCACTCCTGCGCTTCGAAGCGCATTTAAGAGGATTGCTGCGGTCGACGGGTCCGCCGAAATGACGATGGCTTGTGAGGCCTCGGCCTCGATTTTTCTCATGATGGGTCTGAGATTGAGTGGCAATTCATCGAGCGCGATCACGCCAGGGGCTCGAGCACCGAAGGCCGACGTGGCTTGCTTCATTTCCTGGATGGCACGACTGCTCTCAGGATCGTGCTGCGCGATCAACAGCACGTTTTGTAGCTTGCGCACACTATAGATATCTTGGGCAATACCCTGGGTTTGCTGGTCGTCGCTCGGGCCCATGCGGAAGATCCATGGGATATCAACCTGCGTCGTCGTTGGGTCCGCGGAGAGGGTCAACACCGGTACGCCGATGCGGTTGCCCACCTGCTCGCACAGGTGCGTATCGACTCTGCTGGTGGATGTGATCACTGCGACTGCTTCGTCGTTAAGCATGAGGCGGATCACCGCGTCGGAGACCATTCCCCAGGACGGTCCACTCGAGTCCTCTACGGCTAACGCTACGTGGCGTCCGCGGGTCAATCGCTGCGATGCAGTGTCCCGCAGTGCCATCTGAGCGGCCGCTACCATCGCGTCGCCCTCCGCCTTCCGTGCGCCGTGCAGCGGAGCGAGAAGCCCAATCCGAACGACCTGGCCCGTCAGATCGTATGCGGACGCCCGCCCCGGCCCTGCGTATCTTTCAACCTCTGCGGAGATGGAAGCGTAGGGCGTCGGCGTCGTGGTTTGGGCACGCGTCGGAGCGGCAAACCCGGGTAGCAGCAACGCAACGATCACAGCGCAGAGGGCTAGTTCCCTATCGCGCATTGGCTGCATCGTTGGGCTTCCAGTCAGTCCGCCGTTCTGGCCAGTAGGCAAACTTCCCGTCGCGAATCTGCGCAAAGGTTACGGGCGCGATGTTGTTCAGCGTGTAATCGAAGAAAGCGCTTCCACTCACACCTGCATAGTGCTTCATCTCATAGCCGCGCAATGCATCCATGATGAGACCACGATTGAGACCTGCCTGGCTGATTGAGCCCATCAGCATGTTCGCGCCGTCATAGGCGTAGGCGGCGTAGGCATCGGGCTCGACGCCGAAGCGTTTTGCAAAGCGCTGCTGGAAGCCGGTCCAGGTTGGATCGTCGCGCGTCGGATTGATGGCGCTGATGACAGTCAAGCCCTCTGATGCCGAGCCAGCGATCTTGATGACTTCGGGACTGCAAATACGGCTGCTGCCAAACACCGGTTGCTGCATACCGAGTGCGCGCATCTGTTTCAGGATGAGGCCAGCCTCGGCAGCATTGCCCCAGATGACCAGGCCGTCCACGCCACTCGCTTTAATCGTCTGCAGTTGAGAGGAAAAGTCCGTGGTGTCGGTGGCAAACCAAACCTCGACAATCGGCGGGTGACCGATGCGTCGCGCTGTTTGAGCAAATATTTCCTTTCCTACTCGACCGTAGCGGTTGTTCACTTGCAGGATGCCGATCCGTTTCAGATGGCGCTGCAGAAAGATGTAGTCCGCGAGCGCGTAGCCTTGCTGCCGGTCGTCGGGAAAGTTATGGAGTAGCCATGGAACGAGGGTCTGAGTGACGGTTGGGTCGTTGGTAGCGGTATCCATGATCGGCAGTTCAAGCTTCAAAGTGGCGCGAAGCTCGATGTGCGTGGAGGCGGAGTCAACGGAGCCGAGCATCGCCCATGCCTGATCTTTGAAGCGCATGTCAACGATCGCCATCGAGGAAGCTCCCCACAGCGCCTGATCGTCATGGATGGCTAGCGCGAATGGTTTGCCACGATATCCCCCGCTGGCGTTGACCTCGTCAACAGCGAGTTCTGCGCCGTGCAGCATTGAGACACCATAGGGTGAGTCTTCATTGTCGGCGTCCAAGGGTCCGAGAAAACCGATGTTGATTGTCTTGAGCGTAGCCACATCTCCGTCCCGCTCGCTTCGTGCAGCGCCGCTATACTCAAGCGTGTCCGGCTGCACATACCACTCCTGGTAGGGCTTGCGAAAGCTCGCGTACGGGCGGGCGGCGGGCGGCATGTTCGCGTACCGCATCACCGTTTTGTCCATCGGAGCTGCGGGGAGAAACGCCTGCGCGGTTGCGCGATGTACCGTCAAGCCTCCGGCCGCCAACAGCAGGACCGTAATGCATTGTTTCGTCCTCATCGTTTGACCTTCCTCATCGACCGCTAGCTCTTGCATGCCGGGCCAGGCTCGTCATTGGATCGTTCCTTGACTGCGCTCCCGATTTGCGCTCACGGACGAATTCAACAATTCTCCGCAGCGTCTCGGGAGTGATTGCCTGGTCGGCATCGCACAATGGCCGTTGAGCGTCGGGACCGCGGCCCCACGTCGAGACCTCGATCAACAAACCATCGCTTCCGAATTCAATCGCTGCGCGGCTTGCCTGCTCCACCCGGGATGCCATACCGGTCGCATGACTTGGGTCAACGATCACTGGAAGAAATGTCTCCGCTTGTACAGCGGGAACCACATTGAGATCGAGGGTGTATCGCGAGTACTCTCCGGCAGTGTGCGTTTTAATACCGCGCTCGCAAAGAACAATGTTGAGGTTCCCTTCGCTGGCAATGTACTCGGCTGCGCCCAGCCATTCGCACAAGCTTGCAGCCATGCCGCGCTTCAAGAGGACGGGCTTGCCGCTGCGCCCTGCCTCGACGAGCAACGGATAATTCTGCATGCTGCGAGAACCGATCTGGAGCATGTCCGCATATTGACTGACCAGTTCGACCAGCCGTACATCCATTACTTCCGTAACGACGGGAAGGCCGGTGAGATCGCTCGCGGCCCGCAGAATTTTTAGGCCTTCCAGGCCAAGCCCTTGAAAATCATGAGGCGAGGTGCGTGGTTTGAAGGCGCCACCGCGCAACATGTCTGCGCCGGCGGCTTTCACGCTAAGCGCGAGTTCGATCATCCGGCGCTCGCTTTCGACGGCGCATGGTCCTGCAATCATGACGGGGACGCCTGTCCCAAAGCGCACGGCGCCCACTTCCACTTCGAAGGCGCACCCGTCGGCAAACTCGGGATGCGTGCGCCGACTTATCGTCGGACACATCCGCGAAAGGTCTTCGAGGGTCACTTGTCCTGCAATCTTCTGGCTCATGCTGGAGCTCCTTGCTTTCGTTATTTCGCGCCCTGCGGATCGATCGCTGTAGGTGCTTCGAAGATCGCCATGGCTTCCATTTCATAGAGGAGCGTCGGCCAGCAGAGGATGGCCTGGATGCCTGTGGAGGCGGGTAGGATTTCGAGACCCTGTTCTTTGAAAAACTCCGTGCGGATGAGGTTGAATTGCTCATAGTCGCGTTCAATATCGCGAAGATAGCAGGTGGTGCGAACCACATCTTTCCACGTGGCGCCTTCTGACTTCAGAAGTGCCGTAACGTTCTGATACGCGCGCCGGGCTTGTGCGCCGAAGTCGCCGGGATGAACGGTCTCGCCGCTTTCTCCAACGCTGGCTGTTCCGGAGATCATCAGGATCGTGATGCCCTTGATGTCCAGGCGCATGCCGCGCGAGAAGGACGAGGGGCGCTGGTACTTGTATGCCTCATTGAGCGCCATGGGAGCGGACATCGCTTTTTTGCGAATCGATTTGTGCGCGCCGATGGTTCCATTCGTTACGTTTTGCGTTGCTACGATCGTGCTGCTCATATTCGTTACTCCTTCGGTTGTGCGTGGATACCGTGGCTCAGACCTTGTGCAGTCGCCACCCAGATGTCGTCGCCTTGAAACGCTGTGTTGAGAATGTAGCTGTGCGCCAGGCTAGTCTCCGTGGCGATCCGCTGCTTGCTGCCATCCGCGTGGGTGATGAGGATTTCTCCGCGCCCCGTTTTTGGATCGCGGCTGTAGGTGGTCCAGGTGTTTGTATTTGTGTCGAGCTGGCTGAGGCCGCTCTGCGTGGAAGCCCACACGTCGTCTCCGCGCGACTGCACCGCGTTGATGAAGTTTGAAGCCAGCCCGCTGTCCTTGGTGAGATAGTTATGCCAGTTCCGGCCGTCATAGCCGCTCAGGCCAAAGTAGGTGGATGCCCAGAATGTCTTCGTGTCAGGGTTGTACGAGACGCTGCTGACGATGTTATGGATTAGCCCCTGGTTTCGATAGAGAACGAGCTCTTGCTCTCCGTCGGGGTCGGTGAACGGCTTCCAGGTTTGTTTTGCGAGATCGTATGCCAGGACTCCGCCGCCCCAGACGGCGAAGTATACCTTTTGCTGAGCAACGGAGATTCCATAGGCCCACGGCTCGTTGAACGGGGCATTCGTTTCGTTGAAAATCGACCAGGTCCCTGTGTTGGTGTCAAGGCGATTGACGCCTGCCGCTGTTGCCACCCATAGGAACTGCCCTTGCAACGCGACTCCGTAAACGAGGTCGTTCGCTAGACCGCTGGTCAGATTGGTGTAATTCTTAAATTCCCCACCCGAGTAGAGGCTGAGACCGCCGAAAGTTCCTATCCACACGTCGCCATTTTGTTGATCCACCGCGACGGACATCACTGCCCGACCGGCCAGACCGTCGTCTGTCGAGAATATTTTTTTCACGCGGCCATCTTCGAGCAAAACGAGTCCATGCGATGTTCCGGCCCAGACACGCGAACCATCTACTGTTACGCAGTACACCTCACCCTCTGGAAACCCATTCGCCGCGGTGTAATTGATCCACTTTGTGTAGAGGGCTGGCTGGGTTGCACGGTTCTGCGCAGGCGCTTGTGTCATGGCGCACGGCAATGCGACGAGTAGCAATGCCATGCTCAGCAGAGTCCTTTGGAGTACGGTCGTGGTCTTGTTCGGGTTCATCGCCAGCCTCATAAGGTCTTCAAGTACTCGATCAAATCGTTGAGCTGCGCCTTGTTCATGTCAGAGGTGAGGCCATGTTTATCGTCGGGATTAAATCGTGTCCAGATCTCTTCCAGCTGGAGCGCCTCTCCGTCGTGCAGGTATGGAGGCTTCATGACAGCGCCTTCTAACTGAGGTACATCGAACGCGGTGATTGTGTCGTACTTCGTTGCTGTGCCGACATCGATCTGAATCTTCGATGTGAAATGCGTCAGCGGCGAGTGGCACGTCGGGCACTGCTGTAATGGAGAGATCGGCGCACCGCTGTTGGTCTTTTCGCGAAAGAACAGTGCCTGGCCGCGGGTCTGCGCGTCGGTCAGATGTCCGTCTGCCGCTAAATGGGGATTTCTGACGAGATGCAGCGAAAAGATATAGGCCACGAGGTCTTCTACTTCTGTGGGGCTGAAGCCCTGGGAGCGGAAGATGTACATGGCTGTTCGCGGGCCATCCTGTGTCTCAAGGTCCGGATTCTTACCGTTCCACTTGAAGGGTTCAGTCCCCTCGATGCTGTAGAGCGTGCGATTCTCCACGACATCACGTCCGAGTTGTGGCGTCTCAAGGCTCCACGCGAGGCCGTCCGAAAGCCCTTCATGCGGGTGGCACGTGGCGCACGCCATCTGCCCTTGATAGCAATGGCTCGCGTCAAAGAAGAGCTGCTGCCCTCGACGGATCCGCGAAAGCTGCTTGGGACCACCGAGATCAATCGTTGCCGCGAGCTGGAGTCGCGTCATGTCCAACACGCTGATTGTGTCGTCCATGCGATTGGCGATGTAGGCGAAGCGTCCGTCGGCCGAGGTGACTACGTCGGTTGGATTGCGCCCTGTTAGAAGGCGAGCAGCGACGAGTTTGTGGGCCGAATCCAACCGATTTGCGAGCTCCAGCCGATGCATTGGCCTGCTGTTCAACAGAAGCGTCCGAAGCCTTGATGTATCGACGATGGAAACGATATTCGATCCGGAAGCGGTGACCAGCGCCCAGTGCCCGTCAGGCGTTGAGGCAACGCCAAATCCATCAGCGTAGTAATGATCGATATCGTCCAGGAGCAGCTCGGACACCTGGTAGTCGCGCGCTTCTCCTGCGCTCGTAGCGGAGGGCCGAATCACGGCCATGCCATGGGTCAGATAGCCGCCCTGCTGGATCTGAACCAGCGGGTTAAGGTTCTTGGGGCGCATGAACGGGATGAGCAGATAGCCTCCCGCGGCGGCAGGCAACTCCGTGATGTGGCGCAGTTGGAGGACTCCGGGAACTTCGAGGCGCGCCGTCACTTGCTGGGTCGCAGAGTCGATCACAGTCAACTCCGATATGGGTGGTTGATCCGGCGGACCGAGACGTGCGAGGAGATTCGCAACATACACGCGGCTGCCATCGCGCGAGAGAGCAACGTATTCTGGGAAACGTCCGGCGTGAAGCCGTTTCTTCTCCGTGCCGGTTCGCAGATCGATCACCGAGACGTCATCCCCAAGTGTGTTGGCGACGTACAACGTGATTCCTGCTCGGTCGGTGACAAGCCCGACGGGGTTCCAACCTACGCTGATTGTGCGCCGGATGGTCAATGTCTGTGCATCGATTTCAGTAACGGCATCGCTCCCTTCGTCGGAGACGTAGAGCGTATTTCCGTCAGGCGAGATTGCGATTCCCTTCGGCCGTTTGCCGACCTCCGCACGGCCGACGATGCGTTGAGAGCGCGTGTCCACCGCGAGTACTGCGTCGCTGTCCTCGCAGACGACGTACAGGCGCTGACCATTCGGCGAGAGTTGCAGGGCGACCGGGCTTAGATAGCGGATGGCGGCTTCCGGCGAAGAGGTATGTTCTGCGGCTGTGGCAGGCTTCGGCCGTTGAGCAATAAACATGATCAGCGCGATGATCACGGACAGCAGCGCAATACCGAGAAGGGCTTCGTCTCGACGGCGAACGCGCGATGCTGAACGCTTACTGGCGGTGGTCATGGCGTCTTCGCCTTGGTTGGAGCTGCGGCGGCGGTTGATACCGACTCGGTAATCTTCAGCACCTGTTCCGCCTTGATATCGTGCAGAGTCTGGACGACCCCGCTGGGCCAATGGATCGTCAGGGTATCCACGAGCGCATGCTGACCTAAGCCGAAGTGAGGACGCGGATCATTCTGCGAGAGGTATCCGCTGGCCGAGGTGGACTGCACCCATTGGTGCAGGTCTCCGGCAATTGCCTCGAGGCTCGCTCCAAAGCCGTCGCGATTACTGCGCGTTCCCACCAGCTTGATCGTCAGCCAGTGATTGCGCTTCTCCGGCGGCGGCGTGTTGTGCAGCAGAATTCCTTTGCCACCCAGCGCCACGACAAACGCGTCGACATATCCATCGTTGTCGTAATCGGCGAAGCAGGCGCCGCGGCTGACGATCTGGGTTTGGAAGAAACTTCCCGCCTGCATGGAGACGTCGGCGAATGTTCCGTCGCCGTTGTTGCGCAGCAGCGAACTCTGTTGGGGGATGAGCCACACCAGGCCGCCGTTCACGATGAACAAGTCCTTCCATCCGTCATTATCGAAG
Source organism: Granulicella sp. L46 (assembly GCF_009765785.1). GTDB lineage: Bacteria > Acidobacteriota > Terriglobia > Terriglobales > Acidobacteriaceae > Granulicella. Next base: position 318,464 of record NZ_LMUT01000012.1, on the reverse strand, counting down.
TCGAACAAGCCATCGCCCCAGCCGACAAATTGTGCTGAGACCGATCCGACTCCAGATTCGTTGGTCATATCTTCGAACGGTTCGCCCGGATTTCCGCTGTTGCGCAGCAGGCGGTGGAAGTGGGCATCGGAGACGAATAACGCTTGGTGTCCCTTATTCTCATAGTCACCGAAGACAGGACCCATTGCGGTGGAAGCCTCGCCGTTTTGTCCGTACGCTACGCCCATTTCAGCGGCGACATCGGTGAACGTACCGTTGCGGTTGTTGTGATAGAGGAAGCTCGCCATCGTGTCGTTCGCAACATAGATGTCAGGCCATCCATCGCCGTCATAGTCCCCGACCGTGACACCCATGGCACGTCCGGGCTGGGCGCGGATACCCGATGCCGCGGAGACGTCGGTGAACGTTCCGTCGCCGTTGTTATGGAAGCGCCGGTTCGTTTCTGGCGCGTATTCGAGCGGTCCCGGGTACTGCTGCGCTGAATAAAACTGCCGGTTGGCCGGATCGTACTTCAGGTAGTTTCCGACAAAGAGATCAAGGCGACCATCGCGGTCATAATCGAGAAACGCGGCACCCGTTCCGAAGTTCGGGTTGGCTACGCCGGCCTTTGAGGTGGTGTCGGTGAAAGTTCCATTGCCGTTGTTGTGATAGAGGACCGCCGAGTTGTAATTGGTGATGTACAGGTCTTCGTTGCCATCGTTATCGAAGTCTCCCGCCGTAACGCCGACACCGAAGCCATTGCCGGGAACGCCCGCCTGCGTCGTCACGTCTGTGAACGTGCCGTCACCATTATTGCGATAGAGGTGGTTGGTCGCGTCGATCCCGTCAGGCGCAGAGTGGTCGGTGAGCCCGTCGACATGCCGACCGTTGACAACGTAGAGATCCATGAAGCCGTCGCTGTTGTAGTCGATCCAGGCGCATCCCGATCCCGTACCCTCCTGGATCGAACTCAGAGCTTTTTCACCGAAGGAGTGTTGGAAGTTGATCCCAGCCTGTCTGGTCACATCCTCGAACTGCGGAATGGGCGTGGTACGGGCTGCGTTGTCGGCCACAACGGGGGCTGACTGAGCATTGGCGGCGGGGGCGGTTAAGGCCGGTAGCGAGATTGCAATGCCTATTGCGTAGGTTCTGAGTGAGGTTTTCACGGTCGTGCTTTCTTCTGCGTACCTGGGTTGATGACGATTTCACCCATGAGGGGCGTCGGTGTATCCAAGCGCTGCAGTGTTAGGGGCGAACGATTCTCCGGTGCCAGCGCTTGGCTCTCGTGACATCCAACGCATCCGCGATCTTCGCCGGAGCGCACCCACATCCAGCTGCGCTGCTGCTTCAGAACTTCACCGTGCACGCCGATTAACTGAAGGCGTATCGGCAGGTCCGCGGGCACCGTCGCGTAGAACGATCCATCCCGTTCGACCGGGGCTTCTCCCAGGATCTTCTCGCCGTCCTGCGTTTTGAGCAGCGCACGCACACGAACGATCTGATCGGGCAATCGGCCGGTCGTAAAATCTTTGGAGGCATAGGCATCGAGGCAAATGATCCGTCCGGATTTACGATCCGGATGCAAAATGCTGCTGTAAGTGAGCGCCACAGTATGGGGAGCGATGAGAACGGCCTGAACGCTCGACGCGTGCGCATCCCGGTAGAGCAACTGGTCGCGGCCCCTACTGTTTGGGAATATCTGATAAAGATCGAACCGGTGGCCCGGGGCTCGCCGCGATACCAGTAATGTCCCATGGTCGAGCGCGTTCGCGGACGCATATCCCGAATGGGCGCTCTCGATGGCTGTGGCTTGCAAGGCTCCGGGATGAATCCATGCGAGATGTTCTTCCGAAGCGCTCGCTGCATTCCGCTGCATGAAGAGGATGGTCCCGTCGGTCAACTCGACCGCGCCGCTGCGAATAGCCTGTGCGGTACCGTCTTGTCGCAGCAGCATCAACCCTGACCCATCCGGATCGACAAGATACAAGCTCCGCGCCTGATTCACCGAGGGAACGTCGACGAGCGGCGCCTCGGCAGACAGCAGCAGTCGGCCGCTGCGCAAAACGGCCTCCACTTCGTATCTGCCCGGTCCGAACGTAATCGGGTGCGCTTCAGACCCATCGTTGCGGCAGATTTGCACTTCCGAAGTACGAGCAGGCTCCACGCCTCGCAGCGACGTGTAGGCGATTTCGCCGACTGCTAAGTACTCGGGCTGGACACAGTCTCCGGCGCAATGAGTGACCTGCCGCGGACTTCCCCCTTTGACCGGGATCTCCCATATCTGCCAATTAGTGTTGCGCTGGGCCTGGGCGGCAAAAAGGAGATTGCGGCCATCGAAGGACACCTGGGGATCAGCGGCGGCGAAGAACTGAGGCGTCAGGAGGATGAGCACAGATGGTGCCGTGACTTCGGCTCCGAGGCGCAAGCGCACGAGGCGGCTGCCGAGCGGAAACCGCCGCGCGGGATCGCCTGCCGTGAATTCAGGCGCCTGGATGAAGGCGATGTCTGTGGGATCCTGGGCCGTGCTCGCGGCGAGGGCGAAAGCGGTGACGCTCTGTGTGAAGGCAGGCGCCTTATACAACGCGCACAGAGCTATACCCAAACCTGCACATACGACTTTCCCGACGACGTCCATAAGGGCCTTCGCGCACGCGGAACAGTCCAACCGGCGCGCTCTTTCAAGCTTCTGATCGTTGGGAGATGTATTAGGTATACCAACTTGAACGCAGCGTGTAATGGACTTATTGAAGGGCGTCCGTATCCACCGATCGATGGAGAGACCACGGCTGTTGCACGCAGAAATCGGCGGTTTGTGACCGATGCCGAGAAATTCTCTAGACTGTAGACACATGAATTCTGCAGCTTCAACGGATCTTCGCGATGCCGGAACCTCCGATCACTCGTCGCCCTGCTGGGAGCAACTGATCGTACCGAGTTCTCCGGCGAGTTGGCGGCTGCTCGGATCGGGATCCTTGGCCGGAAGACGTGTTCTGATCACGGGGGCGGGGGGGTCCATCGGATCGGCGCTGTCGCATGCGGCGGCGGCGTCTCGGCTAGCCAGCCTAGTGCTTCTCGACAGCTCGGAGAATGGGCTCTACCAAGTAGATCGCAGCCTTCATGAGGCGGGTTCGCGGGAACATATTTCCCTTCTCGGCAGCGTCTGCAATTCCGATACGCTCGATCGTGCGCTGACCGCGCATCGACCCGAGATTATTTTCCATGCAGCAGCTCTGAAGCATGTTCCATTGATGGAACAGAAACCGTTTGCGGCCATCGAGAATAATGTGTTCGGCACGTACGCCCTGGCGCATTCTGCCATCGCGCACGAAGTAGAGCAGATCATTCACGTCTCCACGGATAAGGCGGTTAAGCCGCGCAGCATCATGGGCGCGTCCAAACGCGTTGCAGAGCTCATTCTTCTTAGTCTGGCGGGCTCTACCCGGATGAAAGTGGTGCGATTGTGCAATGTGATGGGCTCGCAGGGTAGCGTGCTTCCGCTATTTCTTGAGCAGATTGCGTCGGGTGGACATGTCACCGTAACGCACCCCGATGCGGAGCGATACTTCATCACGTTGGATGAAACTGTCCGAACTCTGTTCGACACGCTGGATGTGGCATCCACAAAGAAGCTGCTTCTTCCCCGCATCGGCCCTGCCGTCCGCATCGTCGATCTTGCGCGATATTTAATTTCGCTCCATCAAAGCCCGGTGTCTATCGAATTTACGGGGTTGCGACCTGGCGACAAGCTTTCCGAACAGCTTCTTTCGAGCCGCGAGACGGTCAGTTCCCAAGGTAAGGTCGGTGGCTCGGGCCTGCAAGCCATCGACACACCGATACCTGCTGCGGCGGACGTGAACGCTGCATTGGATACGCTCCGCGGAGCTGTCTATAAATGCGACTTGCCGGAACTGCTGCGGGGGATCAAGGCCCTTGTACCCGAGTACCAGCCCAGCAGCCTGATCATGGCAGCGAGCAAGGATCAGGCTGCTCTGGAGCTGGCAACGGAGATACGCGCATGAGACGCACGATCGCGGTTGTCACGACCTCGCGCGCCGATTACGGCCATCTCTATTGGGTGCTAAGAGATCTCGAAGCACACCCTGATGTTGACCTCAAGTTGATCGTGCTGGCGGCGCATCTTTCGCCTGAGTTCGGCGCCACGGTTGGCGAGATCGAGCGCGACGGGTTTCCGATTGCGTCGCGTATTGAATGCCTGCTCAGCTCCGACAGCGACGTTGGTATGGCGAAGACGCTCGGGCTAGCGATCCTTGGCCTGACGGACGCGCTGGCGCAGATGCGGCCGGACCTGCTGCTGCTGATCGCGGATCGCTACGAGATGCTTGCACCGGCGAGCGTCGCACTTACTTTGCGGATCCCCGTGGCACACATCGAAGGCGGCGAGATCAGTGAGGGCGCCATTGACGATGCTGTCCGCAATGCGCTCACCAAGATGGCGCACATTCATTTCACGTCGACCGATTTGGCGCGGGCACGGGTCATATCCATGGGGGAGGAGTCATGGCGTGTCCATCGGACCGGCGCACCCTCGCTGGACCACATTCGCCGCAGCACGCTGCTCACCCGCGCTGAACTTGAGAAGGCTCTTGAGCTTTCGCTGGCGGACGATGTTACCGTTGTCGCGTATCACCCCGTGACGATTTTCAGGCACACGACGGCCGAGGCGGATGCAGTCTTTGCGGCGCTTGAAAGTCTTTCCGGGCAGATTATCTTTTGCTATCCCAACGCCGACGCAGGGAGCCATGAGTTGATGGCTCGCATTCAAACCTTCTGCGCTACACGTCTTGACGCGCATTTGTTTATCAACCTTGCTTCGATTACGTATTGGAGTCTTCTACGCGAGGCTAGCGTGCTGATGGGCAATTCCAGCAGCGGCATCATGGAGGCTGCGTCCTTTGGGCTGCCCGTGGTGAACGTGGGGATGCGGCAGCAAGGTCGCGAGCGCGATCCCAACATCCTGGATGCGGAGGCGACGGTCGAGTCCATCCGGGCGCAAGTCGACCGATCCCGGCAGCCTGCATTCCGCGAGAGCCTGCGGTCCATGAAGAATATCTATGGCGATGGACACGCTGCCGAGCGAATCGTGGGCGTCCTTACTTCGATACCGCTTGAAGGTTTGCTGCATAAGCGTGCTCAGCCACTTCCGGCGGAGCTTCGGCCATCCTGATGAACTCGCCCAAGATTCCTCTCTCATCGCCGGATGTTACCGAAGCTGAAATTGAAGCGGTCGCTGCGACGCTGCGCTCACCACAACTCAGCCTGGGGCCGCGTCTGGCCGAGTTCGAAACGGCCTTCACGCTCCTGACGGGGGTCGAACATGCCGTTGCCGTAAGCTCGGGCACCGCAGGCCTGCACCTCGCGATGCTGGCACTCGAGATCGGCGCGGGCGACGAGGTCATCGTTCCCTCGTTCACTTTCATCGCCGCCGCCAATGCCATTCGTTATGTTGGCGCGACTCCTGTGTTTGCTGACATTGACAGCGTCACGCTTAACCTGTCGCCGGCCGCGGTGGAGCGGGCGATCAACTCTCGCACACGGGCTATCGTTGCCGTGCACACCTTCGGCATTCCAGCCAATATGCCTGCACTAGTTGCGCTCGCGGGGCGGCACCATCTTGCGTTGATTGAAGATGCTTGCGAAGCTCTCGGCGCGACCATTGATTCGCAGCCGATTGGGTCCTTCGGCGACATCGCCGTCTTCGCCTTCTATCCCAACAAGCAGATCACGACTGGCGAGGGCGGCATGATCGTGACGCGCGACGCTGGCCTTGCTTCGCACATGCGGAGCTTGCGCAACCAAGGGCGCGCGCCGACTGACAGCTGGCTACAACATACAGAGATTGGGTACAACTATCGGCTGTCCGAGATTGGGTGCACTCTGGGAATTGGCCAGATGAGACGCCTGCCCGCGATCCTCGACCGGCGCGAGGAGATCGCACACATCTATCGCCAGCACCTAAGCGCGGAGCGTCGCCTCATTCTTCCGATCGATGAAATGCCTGGTTGCTGCATCAGCTGGTTCGTCTATGTAGTCCGTCTTGCGGATAAATTTACTGCTGCGGATCGCGAACTGGTCATCCGGGAACTCGAGCAGGCGGCCATCGGCTGCGGACGATATTTCGCTCCCATTCATTTGCAGCCGGCATACGCCGATGTTCCCGTTGCCGCGGACCTTCCCGTTACCGAGTCGGTTGCCTTGCGCACCATTGCCCTTCCCTTCTTCAATCGCATCAACGATTCACAGATCGTAACCGTATGCGACGCCCTGAAACTGGCTGTCAGGCGTATATCTTAATCACCCGATCTTTTCAGTAACAAATAACCTCGAGCGCGAGCGAACATGCCTTTCTTCTTCGATGTACGGAACATGGCAACACGGGCCACACGGCGCCTGGGCCTCGGCTTGGTGGTCATGTCAGTGGCTTTGTCTCCGGGGCTCCGCGCCCAGCAGCAGTCCTCAGCGATCGAGGCGGCGCGCCTCAACAATCTCGGAACGGCGCTGGTGGGCCAACAGTTCCTCGATCGCGCAGTCAGCACCTTCGCTGCAGCAGCTAAGGCCGATCCGAGCCTTACCCTGGCCGAGGTGAATGAAGGCATCGCGCTGATGTATCTGCAAAAACTTCCGGAGGCGGAGAGGCTGCTTGAGGCGGCGGCCATCGCGGATCCGAAAGACCCTCACATCTGGTACGCCCTTGGCTTGCTCTATCGCAACGAGAATCACCCCGAGAAGTCGCTGGAGGCCTTTCAGAAGGTTGCGGCGCTTAGGCCTGGCGATCCTGACACGCACTACATGATTGCGTCGGTCGACTTCGAGTTGAATAATCTTCCCGCCGCGAAGGTGGAGTATCAGAAGGCGCTTGAGCTGGATCCGCATCATGCTTCCGCGTTGTTCGGTCTTGCACGCGTGCTTCGTCGCGAGGGGGATACGGCTGGCGCCCAGCAGGCTCTAGCGCGCTTTCAACATATAAGCTCCGCCAAGCTCGGAGCGCCGCTCTCGCACAACTATGGAGAGGAAGGAATGTACGCGCGCGTAGAAGATGCCGCGTTGGCGCCCACCCGCGTTGAACCTATGATCCCTGTCGCGTTCAGCGAGTCGTGGCGCTCGCCTCCCGCGACTCCGGCGACGACCGGTATGAGCGGTTCAGCGTGTCTCATCGATCTGTCGTCCGACACCGAACCAGCGCTTATCCTGATGGGCAAAGGTGAGGATGCCATCCGCGTGTATGACCGCGTGGGCTCGACTCGATTTTCGGCGGTTCCCTCCTCCGTCACGGGCATTCACCTTGCTGGCACTGGTCTCGCGTGCGCAGTCGGGGATTTTGACAACGACGGGCTTCCGGACCTGGCTCTGGCGGTGACTAGCCCGGATGGGCAGGATCGTATCGCGCTTTATCGCAATCTTGGCAAAGGGAGCTTTGAAGATGCCACCGCCGCCTCCGACATCACTGCTACAAGTCACCCGACCAGCCTGATGTTCGTCGACTACGATCATGATGGGGATCTTGATCTTTTCATTACTGGGTCGCCGACGGCCTCACATGCTTCGCCCAACACGCTTTGGCGCAATAACGGTAACAAGACTTTTACCGACTGGACAAAGTCGACCGGCCTTGAAGGAACTGCTTCCACAACTGCGGCAATTCTTTCCGACCTCAATAACGATCGCGCCGTGGATCTGCTGGTAGCGGGCAAGACGAACGCTCCGACTTTCTTCGCGAATAATCGCGAAGGACCATTTGGTTCTTCGCCACTGTATTCGGCGAACCTGCCACCCACCGTCTCGGTGGTAACGCTGGACTTCAATAAAGATGGATGGATGGATGTACTTCTCTCGCACTCCGGCGAACCGGGCGTAACGCTTTGGCGAAACGTCGATGGGAAAAACTTCGAACGTGTGTTGTTGCCCATGAACGGCATTCTCAGTGCCACGGCAGCGATCCCGATTGACTTCGACAATGACGGTTGGATTGATATCGCGGCACTGGTCCAGACGCGGCGCGGGCCTGAACTTCGGGTGCTGCGCAACCTTGGCCCCGCTGGCTTTGTGGATGTCAGCGCACAACTCAAGCTGAACGAACTCCATCTTCACTCACCGAACTCATTGCTAGCGGGCGACGTGAATCGCACAGGCGCGGCAGACCTGATTGTTACCGATTCCGACGGCTCGAGCGTGCTGTTAGCGAATGTTGGAGGCAACCGTAACCACTCGCTGCACATTGTGCTGCACGGCGGTGCGGACAATAAGAGCGGCATCGGTACGAAGGTCCAGGTCTTCGCGAACGGGCTCTGGCAGAAGTGGGAGGACACGGGCCAACGCGAGATTCTCGCCGGTCTTGGCAGCGCAGACAAGGCAGACCTTGTGCGCCTGCTATGGCCCACCGGGGTTCCGCAGGATGAGATTGACGTCGCGGCGAGCGACATGCATCCCATCACCGAACTCGATCGCCGCGGTAGTTCATGCCCAACGCTTTTCGCGTGGAACGGAAGCCGCTACAACTTCGTCGCAGATGTGATCGGCGCGGCGGTGATCGGTCACTGGGTGTCGCCTACGCACACAAATATTCCGGACCCTGACGAATGGATCAAGGTGGACGGTGATCAGCTACAGGAACACAACGGGCTATTTAGTCTCCGCTTTGGCGAGCCCATGGAGGAGGTCAACTTTGTGGACCAGGTTCGGCTGGTTGCCATCGATCACCCCTCCGGCACGGCGGTCTTCCCCAACGAAGGCTTTCTCTCTGAGCCCCCGTTCGCCAAAGCAAAGACGATCGTTGCCGCTGTCCCGCGTCCGCTCGCTGGCGCTTGGGACGATCACGGCAACAGCGTGCTGGACGTGCTCAGCCAGCGCGACATCGGCGATCGGGAGAGACGGAACTACGTTCGCGATTTCACCAATCTTCCGTTTGCCGGCTTTGCTAATCTTCATTCGCTGACCATCGACATTGGAGCGTGGTCGCCGCAGCTTCCTCTGCGCCTTCTGTTGCATGGGTTCATCGAATACTTCTCGGCTAGTTCCATGTACTCAGCCTGGCAGGCTGGTCTCTCGCCCGTTCCGCCGTATATTGAGGCGCAAATGCCGGATGGTTCCTGGCGGAAGGTAGTTGCCGACATGGGCTTCCCTGCCGGCCTGCCTCGCACTGTTACGGTCAATCTCACGGGTAAGCTTCCCGAGGGAGTGACGCGTCTGCGCATCACTACCAACCTGCAAATCTATTGGGACCAGGTGCTGATCGACAACGAAGCCTCACCACAACAGCAGCCTGATAACGCGGTTTTGGCAACGCACACCACGGAGCTTCCGCTTGCCCATGCCACGCTGGCTTTCCGCGGATATCCCCAGCAGCTTGATGGGCGCACGCCCGGCGACCTCACCTACAACTATCAGCGCATGAGCGCCACTGGACCCTTCGTTCCTCATCGCGGGGCTTATACGCGATACGGCGACGTGACTCCGCTGCTGCACGCGATTGACGACGAGTTCGTGATCTTCGGCACTGGCGAGGATATGGACCTGGAGTTCAAGGCAGTCGCTCTCCCCGCGCTGCCGAAGGGTTGGTCGCGCGACTACTTCTTCTATGCGAATGGCTTTGTGAAAGACATGGACTTCTACGAGGCGAGGCCTTTCAGCGTCGGCAGCCTGCCCTTTCACGGCATGAGCAGCTATCCCTATCCTGCAACCGAGCACTACCCAACGGATGCTGCCCACACGGCCTATCAGCTCGAGTACAACACTCGCTTTGAGTCTGGTACCGTGGATCGCTCGTTCAAGTTCGACTATGTTCCTCATACGTCGACGCTGCAAGCCCAACCATAGGAAGCCTGACTTGAGCGATCTTCTCACTCAACCCGCCGTCGATCTCGTTGCCCTGCTGGCAGCACAGAAAATATCCGCTTTCGAGCTCGCTGAGCTGCACATTGAACGCATCGAGCAGCTGAATCCTCAGCTGAACGCCTTGGTCGACTTTGATCCGGACGAGATTCGCCGGCAGGCGATAATGCTCGATCAATCGACAGCACCGCGCGGTCCGCTTCATGGCCTTCCGCTCACAGTGAAGAGTTCCATCTCAGTCGTAGGACGTCTGTGCGAGACCGGCAGTCTCTTCAATCAAGGGCGTCGTCCAACGAGTGATGCTGAGACCGTCACGCGTCTACGCAAGGCGGGAGCGCTGATTCTCGGGACGACAAATTGTCCTGAGTTTTTGATGGCCTACGAGACCGACAATCGCCTGTATGGTCGCACGTCCAACCCGTGGGATCTTACGCGCACCGCGGGCGGCTCGAGTGGCGGAGAGTCCGCAGCGATCGCAGCCGGGCTCTCTGCGGGGGGGCTTGGCTCGGACGGTGGTGGGTCGGTTCGCGAGCCTGCTCACTTCACCGGCATCTGCGCGATGAAACCAACACCCGGCCGCATTCCTACGGCTGGCCATCTACCTGACACCCTGGGACCGTTTGCCCTTCTCGGCACCATTGGGCCGATGGCGCGGACGATGGCTGATGTCACGTTGCTGTTCCGCGTAGTCTCCGGTGCACTCGACATCGACCCCGTCGCCGCGCCCGTTCCCTACCGACCGTCTACTGCGGAGGCTCTCAAGACAATCCGCATCGGCTACTTCGAAGACGACGGCCTGGTTCCAGTCACGGCGGAAACCCGGCAGGCTGTGCAGGATGCTGTGCACTCGCTGCGTCGCCACGGCTTTCACGTCGAGGCGTTTCGGCCGCCTTCTCTCGAGCGGGCGCGGGAACTCTGGTACACCTACTTTGTCCGTTGCGGCGCCCTGTTACTGGAACCATTGGGCCGCGGCCGCGAGTCCGACCTCAGTCCTACATTTCTTGACTTCCTCTCGACCGCCCGCGCGCACGCACCGCTAGCGGCGGACGAACTGCTCGGTGCCTGGCGCGAGACCAATATCGTTCGATCGCAATTGCTCGTGGAAATGCGCGATTTCCCTATCCTGTTAAGCCCCGTCTGCTCGATCCCCGCGTTCCGTCACGGCGAACGCAACTGGACATTGCATGATGCAAACGGTACAGCGCGGTCGCTCGCCTACCTTGATGCCATGCGCTTTACCCAGTGGTTCAATCTGCTCGGCGCTCCTGCCGCGGTCGTTCCGATCAGCCGCTCAGCCGAGGGCCTTCCGATCGGCCTGCAGCTAGCTGGACGCCCTTATGGCGATGAAGACGTGCTCGGGATTGCCAGCATCCTTGAAGAGGATTTTGGTTACGTAGCACCGCCCGCGCAGTACCCCTAAGCAGAGAGTTGTACGCAAGGCTCTCAAGATTAGTCAAGGACTACCGGAGCCGGCTGATGCCTTCCGCACAACAACGCCCAATCTTCCGCGCTCCTGCGATCGGAAGATCCGGCGCTAAGTTTTTTGACAATTAATTAATCAGTGACAACACTCCAGCTCTTGTCGGGATCAAACGCGGTGATTGCCTCTGCAGTCTGGGTGGTTGTCTTGCCAAGGTCTTTTTGAAGTAGCACATCATCCTGGTTGATGATGAAGGTCATCACTCCCGAGTTGCCGTAATTGGAAGGATAAGCGATGAACGCATACCCGCCCGCCATCTTCCCGTTGACCAGGTAGTCTTTTGCGCCGCCAGGGGCGTTGCTGCCCTGGCTGTTCAGCATCTTGAAGTAGTAGCCGTGGAAAGGCAAGTGCGCATCCGGCTTGGCGTTATATCCTTCGTGGGTCGCAAGGGCCACGAGCGGACCGAGCGGGCTGGGAGGCTGACCTTGCGACGTCTCCCAATACAATCCGTTTTGCTTACCCGGATCACTTAGGAACCTCGGCGCGAACTGTTGTGTGCTATCGCCATTTCGAGGTTGGGAGTAGTACTCGGCCTGCGCATCTGCGATCGCGTAACAGACGTCAATTACTGCAAGCTCATTTCGCCCGATACGACGCCTCAAGATCTCCTCTTCTCCAGCTCCAGCATCGAAGAACCATTTTCCGTCGCTGGTCTTCCTGAGCGGGATAGGGAATGCAAAATTGTCAGCTCCCACCAACAGTAGCTGAGTGCCGTCAGGCATCTTGCGCCAACGGTGCATCGTCCCGTAGGCCTGAACGTAGGCATCTGTCGCGGCCTTGTCCTGAGTGGCATCTCCTGAGAAAATGACGTTCTTTGCTTGAGGGCCGAAAACTGCCAACACCTGGTTTTGATCGCCTGACTTGGCCGCTTGCTGGAGCGCATCGCCAGCTTCATCGGGAGAGGCAAATGTTTCGTACGAAGGCGCCTTCTTGCAGGCAACAAGAACAATCGTCACCGCCATCAAGGTTGAGCAAAGTGTTACTCCGACTCTACGACTATTGAGCGACAT
>NZ_LMUT01000012.1:226143-305946 GCF_009765785.1 Granulicella sp. L46 | reverse complement strand
CCACGATTCCAACCGCCGCCCCCACCCATGCTGGATGCCCCTCGGGCACTGTCAGCTCTCGATTGCCAGCCGCTGCTCCCGCCCCCGCCGAAGGCCGATGAACCAGCGGGTTTCGGCTGCGATCCGTAACCCTTCGATGCGGATGAATTGTAGCTATTGGATTTCTGGGTGTTGTTCGAGTTTCCACTCCAACCGTTTCCTGTGTTGCTGTAGGTGTTGCCGTTGGCTGATGCGTATTTGTTGCCATTTGCGGTCTGACCGACAGCAGCACTATTGCCGTACTTTCCCGAGGCGGCATAAGCACTGCCGCCGTTGGAAGAATGCACTTGCCCGGTGGTTCCGTTGTAGTTTGATTGATGCTGGGCATTAACAGTGGTGCCGTTCTTTGAAGCCGTTGACGCACCATAGCTGCCATAAGCGTTGGAGCCTTGCACGGTTGCGGCGGAGGCCCCGGTTCTTGTGTTGTACGCCTGCCCTCCACTTACCGACCCGTAGCCGTTCGAGACGGTTCCGCCACGGGCAACGGTTCCGGTCGAGGGATTGTAGCCCTTGGAAGCACTGCCATAGCCTCCATATCCATTCGAGCCATAGTAGCTGCTGCCGTGCCAGGCGGTGTTCCCGTAGTACGAGCCGCCGTGATAGACGACAGTACTGCTGTGCCAACCGCAGTTCCATGAATTCCAGCCCCACCCGTAACCGCCGCTGATGGCCATGCCGACAGCGATGCCTACTCCAAATGCAATCACGCCTGTGGTCACCACCGCAGCAGTGCTATATCCGGGCACAACGTAGGGGTATCCATAAACCACCGCGGGGTTATACGCGGGAACATAAACCACCTGCGGATTCACGGGCTGAATGACGATGACTTGCGGCGATTGCTGCACGACTGTAATCTGCGCGCCGGACTTCAGATTGCCGGCGGCTTGCGCCTTTGCGCGCAATACCTGCACCGCGGTCATTACGTCGGCGGGCTGGGTGGCGTAGGCCTCGCCCAGCGAGGATGTCCAACTGAGGTTCTTCGCCATGTTGGTAAGGACCGAAGGAAATTGAGTGAGCGCCTTCACGCTTGGCTCCCACGACTGCGCATTGACGGCCTGCAGCAAGGCTTGGCCCGTGAGACTCTGGTTCTGTTCAAGCCACATGCCGGCGGCAGCAATCTGGTCAGGAAAGGTGGCAGCGCCAAGAATCTGCGCAACCAAAGCGTCCGGATAGAGAGCTATGGGAGCGGCCAATCCCTGCAACTCTTGAGCCGTCAACGGTGCGCCTTGCCCAGAATATGCAGGTGCTGCTGCCGCTTGTGCCGACAGTTGAACCTCGGCTCCGAACGGTCCAGTCAAAATGACCAAGAGAAAGCACAGCGAAGTTGATAAAACTCTTGTTGCTAAGTTCCTGATCATTTCTTCCTCCGTGGGACGAGGTGTGCCAATTTTCGGTAGAACGTTTCTAACGGCAGTACGCTCTTCGCTGTATGCCCGACCATGCGGTGCACGTTAAGAAGGCGTCCCCGTTGTTCGAAAACGCGGGATAAGTTCCCGAGAAATCCTTGGCCTTGCATTCAAATGTGCCGGTCGCGAATTCCGGGCAATTGGTCGCGAAAGCAGCCGTCTCAGTCTTCATTTCGAGTTTCCTGCATTCGAAAGGGAGCCGTTTGAGCTCCCCTTCGAATGAGGGTTGTGAGCATCCATTGCTGGGCGCCCTGGCTGCCGATTACTACTACTTCGTTGCTGGTGCCCCTGCCTTACCTGCTGCTGCCTTTGCCTTGGCTGCGGCTGCTGCGGCCTGAGCTGGTCCTAGCGACGCCATCACCGTATCCAAGTTGAAGGAAGCCGCCTTCTGGCGTGGTGGGAACTTGACGAAGTTCGCAACCTGGGCCGCAACGACTGCCTGTGCCAAGTAGAGATAGGGCGCATGATCCACCAACCAGTCGAGGTAGGTATTGGAGTTGTAATCTCCGCGCTCAAACGGATCGCGACGCAAATGGTGGATGTTGGGAAGTCGCAGTTTCGTGAAGGGATGTTGCCAAAGTTTCAGCGTCCCGGGGCATTCCTGCACTTCAAACGTCAACTTATAGTCGCCGATACGGACCGCCATGACGCCGCCATCGTCGCTGACGTAGAAAAAGTGATCCCTGGGGCTCTCCTTCACGGCGCCGGTAAGGTAGGGCAACTGGTTGACTCCGTCGATGCAGACGTTCCACGACTTGTCGCCGGCGGTATAGCCATCCAACAACTTTTGATTGATGTTCGGATCGCCAGCTGCGGCAAGGATGGTTGGAAGCATGTCCTGATGGCACACGATTCCGTTGAGGGTGGAACCGGCCGCGATCTTGCCGGGCCAGCGCATGAAACAGGGTACACGCCATGCACCCTCGAAGTTGGTGTCCTTCTGCGCTCGGAACGGTGTGTTACCGCCATCGGGCCAAGTGTCGTTTTCGGGGCCGTTGTCGGTGGAGTACATGACAAAGGTGTTGTCGGCGATACCCAGTTCGTCGAGCTTATCGAGGATCTGCCCGATCTGCTCATCATGAACCACCATGCGATCGCTGTAAGGATCCTGGCCACTTTTGCCGATATTTTTCTCCGCGACGTGCGTGCGGAAGTGCATGGCGGTCGAGTTGTACCAGAGGAAGAAGGGTGTGCCTGCCTTGGCCTGTGTCTCCATCCATGTCAATGCGGCAGCGGTGATCTCCTCGTCGACAGTCTCCATGCGCTTCTTGGTGAGCGGGCCGGTATCTTCGATGGTTTGCTTGCCGACGGGTCCAAAGCGCGGATCGTCGGGCTCTTTGCTGACGGTGTCGGTCGCTTTGCAGTGCAGGACACCGCGCGGTCCAAACATTGCCTTGAACTTCGGGTCCTTGGGGTAATCCGGAAGCTCGGGCTCTTCTTCAGCATTGAGGTGATAGAGGTTTCCAAAGAACTCGTCGAAGCCATGCACAGTAGGCAGGAACTCGTTCTTGTCGCCCAGATGATTCTTCCCAAACTGGCCAGTAGCATAGCCGAGCGGCTTGAGCATTTCGGCGATGGTTGGATCTTCGGGTTGGAGGCCCAGCGCGGCGCCGGGCATTCCTACCTTGGTGAGGCCGGTGCGGAGCGGGTTCTGGCCGGTGATGAAGGCTGCGCGGCCGGCCGTACAGCTTTGCTGACCGTAGTAGTCGGTGAAGACGACGCCCTCGTTGCCGATGCGGTCGATGTTGGGCGTACGGTAGCCCATCTGGCCGCGGCTGTTAAAACTGATATTCCACCAGCCGATATCATCTCCCCAGAGAATTAGAATATTGGGCTTTTGAGTAGCCATGTCTCGCTCCTTTTTCGGGTTATGTTGAGTTCGCCGGTCTCGGCGCTGAAATCACACCCAACTTCGGTGTGAGAGGTTGGACAATCACCTGGCGGCTTTCACTTCGACCTCCGCCGCCAAGAATTTCAATTTGCAAAGGCGAACCAATGTTCTGTCGCCGTGACACCTGTTAGCCTTTCTTCATTGCCGTAAACGCAGGGTGCCTCGCGTCCGCGTTGCTGATTCTGGCCCATGTGAATCGATCACATCTGTGAGAAGAACTAATTCACTCTGGCAAGGAGCGTAGTTCGCGGCATCGTTGTTGTGAACTGTCAAATGTGACAGCAACAATGAGCGTATGGATCAATGGCATAAAACCTGTAGGTCGAATGCCTTGGCCTCCGTCCACTTACCAGCGGCGTGAAGGACGCAGGATGCCGAACAAGCCATTCTCAATGGTTGAGCTGAGCGATTGCTTCACGAATCGGATCGGACGAGATCCTCATCATGCCGCTGAACGGTGAATACATCTCAATAATGATCAGGATGGCGGCCGAGACGGCCAGGGCGCCGATTAGTATTGTCGCAATCACAGTGGGATTAGGTGGCGCGTAAAGACCGAAGCTGACGAAGATCGCCACGATCCATGAGATCAGGATGACCAGCAGAGGCATCGAAAGCTTGTTGGTATCCGATTGAACAAAGAGCAGCTAATTGGACTGCTGCAAACTGTTAAGTAGAGCAATCGAATGCGTCTTGGCGTACGCTTGATTGCTTGTTTTCGGTTGCAGAGCATTCAATTGCGCTTCCACGCGATCCATCGCGTCCTCGGGATGCAGCGTGACCCGTGTGGATGGGGTACTAGGCCACACGCGATCCGCGGCGGCTTCGAGTGCCCCACGTATCTGGACGCGGATTGTATCGGTCTCTGAACCATATACCGTCAGGGCGCGGTCCAGAAGAATTACATCGGACGACATCTGCGCAACCAGGAGTTTTTGCCCATCGTAGGATGCCTTGGCTGAAGATACGAGCATTCCCAGGATCATTCCGGTCATCGTCATCACGAAGCCAGTGACCAGTTTGATCACGGTTTCCGACTCAGGAACGAAATGTTCTGCGGGCAAAACGCGGCGCAGCACGATACCCAGAATGCCACCCCCAAAATAACTACGAGGGCGATCAAGCTTACGTGGTCCGAATTCATTAGCCTCCCGAAAGGCTGCCACGCGGCGACGGAAATACCGTTACAAAATTCACTTATGGGATGATTTAAATGGCTAGGACTCCTTCAAAATGCCTCGCCGAGACCCAAGCTCCAGGTCCAACTGCCAACGCCTCGCGCGAAGTCGGCGCGCAGATTCACGTGGTATTGTTTGCTCAAATTGAATCGTGGGCCGCCGCCAATGTCTGGTAGGAAATGACTGGAAGTGAAGAATTCATTATCTCCAGGGACCACCCCGCCAAGGCCCGCGAATGCAGCCAGGCCAATCCGTTTTGGCAACGTGAGACGATACTCTGCCTGGGCCGTATACATGTGTCGATCGAAATACGTCCCTGCGGTATATCCACGCAGTTCGTTGCTGGTTCCGTAGATGCATTTCTGATAGAAAGGCGCGTCGCCTGCCACGTTACAGACGTACACGTCGGTGGCGAGGACCTGGTTCTTGTGCACGGTAATGTATTTATCAAATTCGAACTTGTACTGTTGGAACGTTTGTTTGCTGCCTAACGCCTGCGCATAAAAGTCCGCGGTAAACTGAACCTTCGATCCCGAAGTCGGAAAAAAATGGTTGACACGCGTGTCCCGCACGGTCCTCACCCCTATGGCACGCAGGTTCGTGTGAAGACCTACATCTGGCGGGATCGGAGGGATATTGGGGTTATCGAACGCGCCCAGCGTAATAAACGAGCTTCCTGTTGTAAGTCGAGGCCCTATGAATATCTGCCACCAGACGCGACGTAACGCTTCGGCAAAAAATACTTCTCCAGTTTGCACTAGGGGGAGCTTCAGATCCTGTGGACCATTTACAAACCCCGCTCCATAAATGTTGTAATTGATATTGCCGTGAGCGTAACCGGTCGTGACCTCATACTTGTTCTTGTCGAAAAATAACTGACCGCCTAGAAAATAGGCACGCGAACCATTGTCGGTGATCAGTCCGCCAGCGCCGACGGTAGAAGGTGGAGAAATCTTGTCATTTTTGCTAAAAGGGAAGATATAGCCCACTACCGGAATAATCCCGTCGCCAATCGCAGGGCTCACAATCGGAAGTGGCGCGACCACAAAAGAGCCAGGGAGAAGCTTTTTTTTGGCCGGCTTCTTTTTCTTGTCCTTTTTTGTGGTGGGAACATTGTCAAGTGCTGCCGCAGTTTTCACTTGGTCGGTTGCCTGACTACTGTCTTGGGCGTAGAGATGCGGCGAGTCGCAGATCCCTAGAAAAAGTAGCGAGACAAGACAAAGACCAGTCGATCGAGAGATCCTTTGCCATGCAGCAGCACACAAAGAATCGGATGCCTGTCGATGAACCCAGACCGGGTTACGGCCCCTGATACTCAATGCAAACCGGAAGGTCACAGCAGTCCTTTCTTCCCCTAGCTATCAAAAACGCGAGCAATTGGGCTTCAGCCATTCCAACGGATCGACGTTTGGGGCTGGCACGATGATCGTCGCCTGGAGCGGCGCACCCGCGATCCACTTCAGTGCATATGCAATCATGCACCGTCAAGGTTGAAGCGAGAACTGTCAGAACTACTAGTCTCACCGGCGTCTTGGGAACATAGGTTGAGCGTGATTTCCGTGGTTCTATCTTCTTGCTATAACCTCCGGAACAGGCCTGAGCGACCTGTTCCGGAGGTTTTCGACAATCTTCACAAGCTCACTGTTCCCTGCTGAAGGGCTGGTTGGCACCTTCGTTGTATGCAAGAACAGAGGGAAAATCACTGACTTCTACCTCTTCCTGCGCGCGGGCTTATGAACCGGCTTCTGAAGATCGAGAAGAGTGGAAGCATCGGCAGCATTGAATGGATAGTGCCGCTTAGACTTGTCATCCGATCCGTTCAACCTGATATCAACGCGGCGGTTCTGAGCCAGAACAATCACGTTCAGGTTGCTCATTAGCTTGGTCCTCTGTTCGTCAGTCAGGTCGGGATTGGTCTGGATCAGATCCTGGACTTCCTCCTTGCTGAGCTGCTTTTCCTCGCCTTCTGCTTTGATATCGATGCTCGTCGCGGGAACACCGTGTTCGACGAGGTAAGCCGCGGCGCGAGCAACACGGCGTTCGGAGAGCTTCTGGTTGAATTCAGGAGTTCCGCGCGGATCGGCGTGACCGGTCAACGTGATACGAGCGTCTGGTACCGTTTGCAGATAGCCAGTAAAGTCGGCAGCGAGCGTATCGAGAGTGGCCTTTTGGCTGTCGACCAGGCCGCCATCAGGATGTGCCACGGTTGGCTGGGCGGTTGGGAAGTAAACACTGTGCAATCTCAGCTTGGCGACAACCTCAAGTACCACCGGCGGAGGCGGGGCCTGAACATTGACAGTAACACTCGCCGTAGCGATTTGGCCTTTGTCATCCGTCACGCCGCAAGTGATCTGCACGGGCCCGGGGGATGCGCCCGCTGAGGAATAAGTGGCTGTAGCGCCACTTCCGCTGATGGCGCCACTGGAAGCCTGATAGTTGTAGGTCAACGGACGGTTCTGCGGGCTCACGCCCTGCGCCGTAACGCTTGCCGAGTCACCTGGATTGACAGTAGTTGGATTCGCTGAGCAGCTGATGGTTGGTGGCTGAAAAGGCTTGACCGTGTAGCTAGTCGAGCAGCTGGCAACCTGCCAGGGCTTCTCGCCTTCCTTGCCCGGCTTGCCCTCCTTCACCTCGCCCCGTACCGGGTAGGTTCCAGGGTTCATAGCACTTGTACTGATGCTTGCGGTCGGCCCACTGCCAGTAATGCCGTCGCCCGTCCACGTATACACCGCGCTCAACTTCGGATTCAGACCTCCGGGAGTCAAAGTCACTGTAACCGGATCGCCCGCGTAGACTTCGCCTGGTGAAGCTGAGCAAGATGCTGTCGGAGGAATGGGTGGCTTGCCGCCAAGATTAAAGTTGAGACCCGCAATCACGCCACTCGTCGTCGGGTTGTAGACGAACTCGTGGTTGTCGGGCCGGTAGTTCTCGTACAGATAACGCCAGCCTAGAGCCATGCCAAACTTGGGGTTGAAATTTAGGTTCAGCAAGCCCAGGAGTTGATAGTCCAGCGTCGAGGAGCCGGCACCGGCGTCGCCCGATATCGTGATGGCCGCCTTTTCTCCGGCAGGCAGGATAATCCGACCGCCACCCAGGCCATCAATAATGTTCACCGATCGCCCATAGCTGTTGCCCGACGGCTCCAGTGTATTGTTGACGCTTACATACCAGTAGCGCAGGCCGCCAAGTACGTCGAACTTGAAGTGATCCGCGTCCACCAGCCGGTATCCGAATTTCGGCGTGAAGATGGACTCTGTCATGCGAGTGTTGATCGACGTCTCCTCAAAATCGTTTTCGGGGATCGCGTTGTTGACTCCGAGTTTCATCCATAGGAAATCGATTGGCATCACGAAGCGGCCCTTATCGGCCTCGACCGCGACCGGAATTTCAAAGATCAGCGCGTGAAAGAGATCGGTGAAAGGAACATGGATGCCCGCATTGTGGCCCGCCACACCAACCGTCCCGTGCAGTCCGGCGAACCAGCCGTAGAGCGAGATTCCAACGCGCCAACTATCGCTCGCATTATTTCCCGTGGAGTACTGCTGCACGCGCGGCATATTATCCTGCAACGGCAAAGGCGCATCCGGAAGCGTGGCCGGGCTCGAACTTAAACTCTCGCTTGATGATGGGGCAAACGACATCTCCGGGTTCACCATAGCCACCACGCTGGTCGTCGCAGGCACACTCGTATCCGCCCGAGCCTCGACCTGATCCTGGTCCAGAACTTGCGTCTTGACCTGAGTCTGGGCCATCGCAGAGGCGGTTGTCAGAAGTAGCAGACCCATCGTTGTAGCGACGTCAACACCGCAGATCCTTCTGTGAATACGCATGAGAAATCCTCCCTGTGCAAAAAACTGTGAAATTTTACCGAGCCATCAGTTTCGACTCGTTGCAGAGCTTTCGCTTTGTGTTCGTTTTGCATCCGCGGCGTGTCGCCACCGTAGACATTGACTGTTATCCTCGCTGCGTCACTCTCTCGCCCTTGCGCTGCCCAACTCCCGAAATCGCCGACACAGAAGCTCCTGCATCGAATCTCACGCGACATGGAAGCGACCTCTGCTTGTACCATCTGGCACGGCCATACATCGCTCCGCCGATCAACGCCCTCATGAGGTGGATTGATTCTGCCTGTGCACATTTCAAATGCCAACTGGTAAAAATACCAGTCGAGTCCAATCTTCTTGGCAAGAGCAGTCTTGCCCATGAATCAAGCAAGCTACAACTTGTTCGACCAGATCTTGCACAAAGGATATGGGTTAGCAGTTGCGTATTTGGATACTCGCGTACAGCCTCTTCTGCACGGGTCCGCAATCTACCGGACAACAAAATATCGAAGGTGCGGCGATTCAAGATTCAACTGGCAACACACAAAGCATCTAGCAACGTCTGTCACTATTAACAGTTCCCGACGCAACATAATCGGTCTAGGCTGTACTGGACTTTCCCAGTGTGCTTCTCCAAGTTCCTTTGGCATGCGTAGTTCCACCGGCGAGAGCAACGTGCATGGTTTGATACCGACAATTCACAAGACCTAAAGAGAATGAGGGAAATTCATGAATCCAAGAAGCGCACTTCTACTTTTTAAAACGCGCGGCGGCGAAACTATAAGGTTCGTCCCTAAACGCTGGATGATCACGTGTTCCATCGCAGTTACATTTGCTCTTCCGCTGATTGCTCAAAGTCCCGAACTGCAACAGAAGCTTGCAGCTGTCCAGCAATCGATGGCAGCGAACAAGGTGAGACTACAGAAGTATCAATGGATAGAGACAACGCAGCTCACACTGAAGGGTGATCCAAAGCCTCCGTCTCAGAAATTATGTCAATACGGCCCCGACGGACAGGTCCAGAAGACTCCTATTACTCCACCCCCACCACCGCCCAGCGGCGGCAGATTGAAGCAAAGGGTCATCGCGAACAAGACAGGAGAAATGCAGGACTATATGGGAGACGTGAAGGTTCTTCTCGCTCAATACGTTCCACCTAACCCTCAAAAGATGCAACAGGCGTTCGCAGCGGGCAATGCCTCCTTCAATCCCAGTGGCGGCTTGGTAAATCTAATCTTCAAGAACTATGCGCAGCCCGGCGATCAGATGACGATTACCTTTGACCCCTCGACAAAGAAGGTCATCTCATTGAGCGTCCAAACCTATATGGGCCAATCGAAAGATGCGGTCACATTGCAGGTTCAAATGGGTAGCCTTCCCGACGGGACGAACTATACCCAACAGACTGTTCTGAACGCAGCCGCAAAAAACCTCGTTGTGACAACTACAAACTCGAATTACCAGATGATCGGTGGCTAGCGGAGAAATGGCGAACGAGAAGCGGAATGGGCATAGCGGAAAGCCCGCGAGACTCACTCCCCGCCAAGGCCAATAAACCATACGCTGCACAACTAAATGTCCTCCCGACCATCGGAGGCGCATTCAACGCCTCGAACTTCACCTGGCCTGAGCCGCTTCGGAGATAGAACGAGTACCTATCGACTTATTCATCGTGCAGGATGATACCGGATCAGGACAGTTGAGAAGTTGTAAGCAAAAAATCGGATTGCAAAAGGAGATGGTTCATGAAGATCAAATCTGTATGGTGCGCGATTTTGCTTTGCATGACGGCCACGATTGCCCTTGGCCAAACGGTCTCAGTCAACTACAACCAAAGTCAGAGTTTTGCGGGATATCACACCTATGCATGGGGTTCCAATAACGCCAACCAAATCAAGAATTCGATACTGGCGCAGGTGGCAATGCAAAATGTCGACGCGGCGCTGCAGGGAAAAGGTCTGCAGAAGGTCGGCGAAAATCAAACTCCGGATCTGATCGTTACCGCTAATGGAGGAATGCAACAGCAAACCTCCTACACCGCAATGGGTATGCGGGGATTCGGCGGCGGCATGGGCACCATTACCCCGCAGCAAAATGTTATTGGGACCTTGATCGTCGATCTTTACGACGCGAAAACTCAGAGCCTGGTATGGCGTGGCATGGGCCAGAACACCCTCAGCAACAACGGCAGCAAAAATCAGCAGGTGGTGCAGAAAGCGGTCACAAAGATGTTCAAACAATGGCCAAAAAGTTAGCGATCGATCATAGGGCTCTCAGAGTCGCGATCCACTGCCCTTCGCCCAAAACCTGAGGCCGCAGAGATCGCTTTGCACAGTCGAGAGCTGATGAAGTCGCTCGCGAAAATGCGGTAATGAAAAACTCGCTACGCTGTTCAATGGCGTGCCTTAGGAATTGTTGCGTGGCGCGCGTCCGTCTGTTGGCTCCATTTGAAAATTACCTGCCGCTTGCCTGTGACTCGGGAACTGCTCGCGGCATGACCGTTACGCAATCCGATTCGGTCGATAGGAAGATCATGAGCCGATCTGCTTGCCGATACTCCTGATCTCGCCTCGAAGCCATGCATGCGCAGCATCCGTATCGAGTCGCGGATGCCAGATCATTAGGTACTTGAAGCCGGTTAGCTCTCCCGGTGCCTTCAGCACCTTGATTTTGCGATTTTCCGCCTCCAATCCTGCGAATCGCCGGGGTGCGGTAAGAATCAGTTTGGTTCCGGGAATGCACCGCGTAGCCGCGCCGAAATATGGCAGGGTAATCACTGTGCGACGGCGATGACCATGCGCTGCGAGACGTTTTTCCGGTATATGTTGCGAGCCTTCGACGACGTCGACGCCAATGTGTTCGGCCGCGAGATATTGCTTCAAAGTGAGTTGCCGCTGGTAGGGCGCGTCCGCCGCCACAATGCAGACAAGTTCCTCCTCATAGATCACCTCGGTCAACAGCGGTGATGGCACAGAGCCTTCGTCACCAATCAAGGCGAGATCGAGCCGACCGTGATTCAAGTCCTCGAAAACATCTCCTCTCCAACTTGCGAAGGTGAAGCGAACCTGTCGCGCCACCGGGAGAACCTCGCGACAAAGAACGGGTGCGATGATCGAGGTCGCATTGTCTGTCGCCGCAATCCGGAAGGAACAATGTTCTGTCACCGGGTCGAATGTCGAACCCGAGATGAGCCGGTCTAATCTCGGCAACATGATCTCGAGCTCTTGAAGAACACGTTCGCCTTGTGGCGTTGGTTCATAACCCTTTGCCGTCCGCACCAGCAGATCGTCGTGAAACGTATCCCGCATCCGCTGCAATGCGCGGCTCACCGCAGGCTGGCTCAGTAGCAACCGCTTGGCGGCACGGGATACGTTGCGCTCCTCGGCAAGTACCGAAAACACAACAAGGAGATTTAGGTCGGCCTGACGTAGCTGCGTTACACGCATAATCAATATTATTACTATGCATTGGACGTATAGCTCCGCCAGGTTCAATCTCTTTTTAATGACGGACTTCAAGTTCGAAGAAGCCGCCAAAAGGAGAACTATCATGAGAAAGACAGTTATCGTAACCGGAGCATCCCGTGGCATCGGACGTGCCATCGCCCTTCGTCTCGCAGCCGACGGATTCGGCGTCGTCGTCAACTATGCCGGCAATGCAGCCAAAGCGGAAGAGGTAGTCAACGAGATTACCGGCTCAGGCGGACGCGCCCTTGCAGTCCAGGCTGATGTTGCTAATCCCGCAGACGTCAAGCAGCTCTTCGAAAAGACCCTCAAGGCGTTCGGCCAGATCGACGTCGTGGTCAACAACGCAGGCATCATGCCTCTTTCGCCCATCGCCAAAGGCGACGTCGAGACCTTCGACAAGGTCATCGCCACGAACCTGCGCGGAACCTTCCTCGTCCTCTCGCAGGCGGCGCAGCACGTAGCCGAGGGAGGCCGAATTATCGCCTTCTCCAGCAGCGTCCTCGCTAAAAACTTCCCTGCCTACGGCCCTTACATCGCCTCCAAGGCAGGCGTCGAGGGCCTTGTCCATGTCCTCGCCAACGAGCTTCGCGGACACAAGATTACGGTCAACGCCGTTGCGCCTGGACCTGTAGGGACGGAGCTCTTCCTGGACGGCAAGACTGAAGAGCAGATCAAACAGATCAGCAGCATGGCGCCGCTTGAGCGGCTCGGACAGCCCGACGATATCGCCGGCGTCGTCTCCTTTCTTGCCGGGCCCGACGGCGGATGGGTCAACGCGCAGGTGCTTCGCGCAAATGGTGGCTTCGCATAAACAGCAGCCATCATTCCCAGTCATCCCTTCCATTCCCACAACCCGAAGAACAGGAGATTCGATATGAAGAACATCATCGTCATCACAGGAGCTTCGAGCGGTTTTGGCGCGCTCGCGGCAAGCGCTCTTGCCATCGCCGGTCATACTGTCTACGCGAGCATGCGCGAGACCAAAGGCCGCAATGCTGCACAGGTAGAGGCAGTCGTGCAGTTCGCAAAGGAAAAAAACGTAGACCTTCGCGCGATCGAGCTGGATGTGGCCTCTCAGGAATCAGCCGACCAGGCTATCAGGACTATCGTCGAGAAAGACGGCCGTCTCGATGTCGTCATCCACAACGCCGGACACATGGTCTTTGGTGCGGCGGAAGCCTTCACTCCCGAACAGCTCCTGCAGGTTTATGACACCAATGTGCTCAGCACGCAGCGCGTCAATCGTGCCGCGCTGCCGCAACTGCGCAAACAGAAAAAGGGGTTGGTGCTATGGGTCGGGAGCACCAGCACTCGCGGCGGCACGCCACCTTATCTATCACCCTACTTTGCGGCGAAGGCGGCTATGGATGCGCTCGCCGTCAGCTATGCCGCAGAGTTGAATCGCTGGGGCATCGAGACCTCGATCATCGTTCCGGGAGCCTTCACCTCCGGTACGAATCACTTCGCCCATGCCGGTGCACCAGCAGACAAGGAGCGTCAGGCCGAGTACGACAACGGGCCTTACGCGCACCTTGGTGACGACATCATGAAGGGTTTTGCCGCTACCGCGCCTGCCGATGCTGATGTGGCTGATGTCGCCAAAGCTATCGTCAACGTGGTGAATTTGCCCTTCGGAAAGCGTCCGTTTCGAGTACACATCGATCCCGCGCAGGATGGTGCGGAGATCGTAAACGGAGTAGCAGACCGTGTTCGCACCGAAATGTATCGCAATATCGGTCTGTCGGATCTGTTGGCTCCGGTTGTGTATTCCCTCTGATTCTCCCGGATTGTTTCCGCCTGACGGACGGATCGATCCTTTGCACAGTTCTGCGGAATCGGAGGTGCTCATGCGTGCGCTGCCGCATCCCCGGGCACAACAGCCGGTACCGCAGGGTTAGAGATGAATGCGACTAATCCAAGGAACTCATCCAAGCCAGGTGTCAACCGTATGTAACATCTGTGCTTTGACCAACCTCGATAATGTAGCCGTCAGGATCGCGGATGTAGCAGCGAATCTCGCCGTACTTGGGAATCGGCGCCGTGATAAATTCGGCGCCGCGACTCTTCCATAGTTCATAGCATGCTTGAATATCCGCAACGCGGAAATTCAAAAAGCTGTTGAGGTGATTCGGGTCAGGGACGCTGAGCGATACCGTCGGTTTGTCCGGAGTGGGGCCGCCCCCCACGTTCACAATCATCCAGATGTTCGCGAGCTGAAGGTAGCCGGGCGCGTTGCCATCTCCAAGGCTCAAAACGCGAGCACCGAAGACCTTTTCGTAGTAGCGAGCCGATCGCTCGATGTCCTTCACGGTGAGGAAATGCGCGATGCTGATCCCCTCCCGCGGGGGCATCTCATAACTCTTCTGTTCGACTTGTACGCTCATGGACGACTCCAATTCCGATCAACCGTGCTCTCCTGTTGATTTGGGCAACCAGCATCGGTAACACACCCACAATTAAGCCAGACGAAGAAAGGCGAAACAATTGGACCAAGGTATCGGTCCACACTTTGGTATCGTTTGCGATTAATTGTTCGCTAAGCCCGTTTTTGGGCCGCACCATTCAGAACCAAGGGCTCTCGAAATAAGCCCTTCATCTTGACCTCTCTGAAGCATGTGCAGAAAATGACCGTGGAGATGGAGAGCCAAAGAAACGGAAAGCTCGCGAGGTGATATGGCCAAAGAATGGAATGAAACGAGGGTTGCAACGGCCGTCGGAATTCGGTACCCCATCATCCAGGGACCGCTAGGAGGCTTTTCGTCGCAAGCGCTCACTGCGGCGGTGTCGAACTTTGGCGGCCTCGGCTCCTTTGGCGCTCACGGTCTTGAACCCGAGGCGATCAAGGACGTAATCGGCGAGATCCGTTCGCTCACCCCTAAGCCATTCGCCATGAACCTATGGGTCTCCATGGAAGATGAAGGAGCGACGACCTCTGATGCAGCCGCATTCAATCTAGCGCTTTCGCACCTCGCACCGCACATCGAGAAAGTCGGAGATAACCAGCCATCGTTTTCCGGTTACAAGCCAATACGTTTTGAAGACCAGGTTCGCGTGCTGCTCGATGCCAAGGTCCCCGTGTTCTCGTTCATCTACGGCGCGCCGCAGAGGGAGATCCTAGACGAGGCCAGCAGGCAAGGCATCGTCACGATCGGCACAGCAACGACCCCGGACGAGGCTGCTGTACTGGAACAAGAGGGCGTGAATCTCGTGGTCGCATCGGGTTTTGAAGCGGGTGGGCACAGGGGATCTTTCTTGCGCCCGTCGGAAGATTCATTGACGGGAACGATATCGCTTGTTCCGCAGACGGTCGATGCGGTGAGCATTCCCGTCATCGCGGCGGGCGGCATCGCCGATGCCCGCGGTATCGCTGCCGCGTTTGCACTAGGTGCGGAAGGAGTCCAGATGGGCACGGTTTTTCTGGCCTGCGAAGAGTCTGGTGCGCACCCGCTCCATCGGGAAGCCATCCTCAATGGCCGCGCTGGACATACTGCACTTACGCGGGGATTCACCGGAAGACTGGCGCGGGGAATCCACAATGAACTTCTCGATTGGATGAACCAACCGGGTGCGGAGATCTTGCCGTATCCCCTACAACGATCGCTTATGCGTCATCTCGCCATGCCCGCACGGCAGGCAGAAAATGCTCAATTGCTCGCGCTCTGGGCCGGGCAAAGCGCAAATCTGGCCAAGTGTTCCAGTGTTGACGAGTTACTGAACTCGCTGGTTCGCGACGCAGCAAAGCGAACCCACTGCTAAGCCTTAATGAGGGTAAACGGCCATCTCGCATCCCGATCGCCCGATGGCGTGGGAGCCTGTTTGACTCCATAGGAACGCTGTGTGGCAGCAACACATGCGCGAGAATTCCTAAGTAAAATAGTCATTTTGTTACGATATTGCGGGGATCTCCGGGAAGATCGGCGTATGATC
Organism: Granulicella sp. L46; assembly: GCF_009765785.1. Taxonomy (GTDB): domain Bacteria; phylum Acidobacteriota; class Terriglobia; order Terriglobales; family Acidobacteriaceae; genus Granulicella. The sequence continues at coordinate 290,211 of NZ_LMUT01000012.1, read as the reverse complement.
AAGTTGCCTTTGGATGCGATCCATCTCCCCGCCGAGTGCGCTTGGGACCGTCCTCAGGTGACGTTAGAATTCCGTATCTACGTCTGCATGCAGCTCATCTCAACGGACTGGTTAATGAGCAGCTGCCCTCTGCACGGGCTGTCGAAGCACACCATACCTCGGGGCCATCCAGCATATCTGCAGGAAGGGATTGATTATGAAGAGGAACGCAGCGCCGATTTCTCTAGCAGGCTCTCAACTTGGCGAGCTTCGCCATGTTTGCGCATTTTTCTCGACGGACGACGAAGAGTATCGCGTGCTGCTTCCGTTCATTAAGGATGGAATTGAGTGCGGAGATAAGGCCATTCAAGTCGTAAACCCGCATCAGCGCGACGAACATTTCCATCGTCTTGCCTCCGCCGGAATCGACGCCGACACTGCCCTACAAACCGGCCAATTGGAAGTGAAGATCAACACGGAAACCTATCTTCGCGATGGCAGGTTCGACCAGAACCGGATGCTCAATACCTTCGAACAATTGGCCAGCGGCAACGCCAGTGGAGGCTATCCGCTCAGCCGCATCGTTTGTCGCATGGATTGGGTGGTCGGGGATGAGTCCAGGTTGGAAGACGTGATTGAATTCGAGTCCCGTGTAAACGATGTCTGGAGCTGCCACGACGACGCGGTGATCTGCACCTATAACCTGACGAAATTTTGCGGAGATGCGGTGATTAGCATCCTTCGAACGCACCCGATGGTCATCGTCGGAGGCATCCTCCATCAGAATCCGTTTTTTGTCCCACCTGACTTGTTTCTGCGCGAGCGGCATGCGACTCAAGTTTAGCGACCCACAGGCGAACGCACATGGAAGGACAATCCCAAGATCTCGCTGAAGAAATCACGCGTCTCCGACGCTCCATCAGCGATCTGGTGAGCATCTTCAGCCTTCCCGCGTTGTGGGTTGGCGGCGAGGCATGCAGGTAGCAAACACGTTGCTCGATGCACTTCAAGGAATTTTGCACCTGGATTTCGTCTGCATCCGGTTGCGTGCGTTCAACGATGAGAGACCATTGGAAATGGTGCGGTGCGCTCCATCTCTCAAAGTAACGGGGAGGCCGAGCGAGATTGGCGAAATCCTCATTGACTCTTTGGGGGTTGACGCCAAGAATTGGCCCCCCTTCATTAGTCGTCGATTCGGAGACAGCGACCTTACGATCGTGCCATTGCTGATTGGGCTTCAGGGAGATATTGGCGTGCTCCTGGCAGGCTCGGAGCGAGCAGGCTTCCCGGAGCAAACCGAGAGACTCATCTTAAGCGTGGCTGCGAACCAGGCGGCCATCGGCCTGCGGGAAGCTCGCCTCCTGGAAGAGCAAAAGCGCCTTGCGACCGATCTGGATCGGCGGGTCGCGCAGCGCACAAAGGAGCTTGCCGAATCCAATAAGGAGCTGGAACTCCAGGTCAACCTGTTGCAGCATCTTCCGGTAGCGGCTTGGACGTTCAAGTCCGATGGTGTCCTGGATTTTGTGAACCAGGGATGGCTAGAGTACACCGGTCAAACACTCTCATTTGTCCGATCCAAACCCGAGGCATGGATGGATGCGATGCATCCCGAGGATCGTGATGGCGCAGTGAATACGTTTTGGGATGGGATCCGCTCGGGGCACGGCTTCACGATGGAGACACGCTTCCGACGAGCCCCTGACGGGGAATATCGATGGCATTTGAACCGAGCGGTAGCGCTGCATAACGCCGAAGGAAACGTTGTCCGGTTCGTCGGAACATCTACCGACATCAGCGATCTGAAACAGGTCCAGGAGAATCTGAGAAGAGCCGAAGAAAAGACTCGATTGATAGTGGATACCGCTCTGGATGCGGTGGTCACAATGGATGCCGAGGGAATCATCAGGAGCTGGAACGAACAGGCGGCAGTTATTTTCGGGTGGCCCCAGGCGGAAGCGATAGGCCGGCGGATCTCCGATCTGATTATTCCTCACGAATTACGGCTGGCGCACGAGCGGGGCCTGCGTCACTTTCTGGCAAGTGGCGAGGGTCCATTACTGAGACGACCCATTGAAATGACGGCGGTCAGGCGTAGCGGCGAACAGTTCCCTGTTGAGTTACAAGTGATGCCGCTCAAGTTAGGCGACGAGTGGTTCTTTAGCGGTTTCATCCGGGACATTACTGAATCAAAATTGGCGCAACAGCGCTTGCGGCAAAGTGAATTCAACCTGCGTCAGATGACAGAGACCATCCCGGAGATGCTATGGAGTGCGACCCCGGACGGGTTGATCGACTACTGCAATACGCGCGTACTCGATTACTCAGGGCTTTCGGCCAAGGAAGTCATGGGTGAAGGCTGGGGAAAACTTGTTCATCCAGACGACGCAAATCGTGCAACAAAAATATGGATATCCTGTCTTGCGACTGGCCAGCCATATCAAGTCGAGGTTCGTGCCTTGCATGCTGCAGATCACACGTACCGATGGTGCATCACGAGCGCACTCCCTCTACTGGATGAAAATGGGCGGATCCTAAAATGGTTCGGAACGGTAGTGGATATGCACGATTGGAAACAATCCCAGGAGGAGTTGCGGAAAACTCAGGCGGAGTTAGCCCACGTGACGCGCGTGATGACCATGGGACAACTTACAGCATCGATCGCACACGAGGTGAACCAGCCACTATCCGGTATCCTGCTGAATGCCGGCACCTGCCTGCGTATGCTGGACAGCAGTCCCCCAAACATCGATGGAGCGCGCGAGACCGCACGGCGCACCATTCGCGATGGGAATCGAGCCTCGGATGTGATCGCACGGCTTCGTGATCTATTCAGGAAAAACGAAACAGCGGAAGAGTCGGTTGACCTGAACAATGCCACACGAGAAGTGATCGCGCTCTCCTTGGGCGATCTCCAGAGTAACCGTGTCGTGGTCCAGCAGGACTTGGCCGAGAATCTGCCAGCGGTGAAAGGCGACCGGATTCAAATTCAGCAGGTCATCCTGAATCTACTTCGGAATGCTTCCGACGCGATGAGAGATATTGAAGACCGGCCGAGACAGTTGGTGATCAAGACCGAATCGGACGAAAACAAGAACGTCCAATTGACGGTGCGGGATACCGGTATTGGTTTCGCTCCAAGGGCTGCTGATCGGCTCTTTGAATCGTTCTACACCTCCAAGGCCGACGGTATGGGGATCGGGCTTTCCATCAGCCGCTCGATTATTGAAGCCCATCGCGGTCGGCTGTGGGCATCCGCCAATGACGGGCCAGGATCCTCCTTCGCATTCTCTATCCCCTATGATTCGGACGGCGCCGAACTCCCTTAGTGCCGTCGATCGCTAGGCCGCGGCCGCGTTGGATTGGGTAAAACGAAGCATGTGCGGCGGTCCGACATAGGGAACGTGTCGAGCAGGTCAGTATGCGGGCCCACATTTTCCCTGCTCACCTTGCCGTTCGTCGGAATAGGAAGAAAAACATTGATGACGCCGTGAGCAAGCGCCCGGCCATTTACGGGGTAGGACGCGGGCAACCCCGATCGAAATGGAGAATGTCCGGCAACAGTGTCTTTGCAACTCGCGTTGCGATGAACAACGTGTGAAACCAATACCAAAGTCTTATCGACACCTGCATGTCCTGTGGGGCATTCTGTGGATGTAGGACATTATTTAGAAAGGACTTCGGTGGAGGACGAGTTCAATCGCGTCATCAAGGCCCTCTCCGGTCTAGTATGGACTGCACTACCAGATGGGCAGATCGACTTTTTCGATAAGTGGTGGCGTGACTACACGGGCCGGGATCTCGAAGAAGCTCGCGTGTCGAGGTGGGTCCGCGTGATTCATTCCAAAGATTGTTCAATTATCGAAAGGCAACATAGCCAACTGTGGGTGTCAGCAAACGATGGTCCCGGTAGCACGTATTCGTTTTCAATTCCACAAGCGCCTGAAGGCAAAACAGGCGGCAGCAGTCTTGGGGCAATTCACGCATCTCCCTCGATGGACCCCCAGAAATCCAAGAGGCATTCGTGAAAAACAAACGCTTACTCATATCGGTGGTTGATGACGACGAATCCATACGCGAGTCCCTACCTGACTTGCTAAGAGAATTCGGTTTTACAGCCAAGGCTTTCTCCTCAGGAGAAGAGCTCCTCACATCCAGTGAACTTGCTCAGACCAGCTGCTTGATCCTTGATGTCGCGATGCCAGGAATGACCGGGCCTGACCTCCAGCGTGAATTGGCAATTCGTCAACCGGGGATTCCAATCATCTTTATCACGGCCCAGAGAGATGAGACACTTCGTCCACGCCTGCTCAAACTAGGCGCCATCGAATGTTTATTGAAGCCCTTCAGTGAAGCAGATCTTCTAAAGGCACTCAACACGGCAGTTCGTGGAGATTAGTTCGCAAGGTGCTTGCAGCTTGAAGCGATAGGTCAATATATTTGTTAGGTGAGCAAGTAATCTCCGGCCCCGATCGAGGTATACGCGATGTCCCCTGCCACACCAATCGTGTTCGTTGTTGACGATGACATATCGGTGCGCGAATCGCTTGAGTTGTTGATTCGCCAGGCCGGTTGGGAGCCAGAGTTGTTTTCATCCGCGCAGGAATTTCTGGCCCGTCCCCGTGTCCCCGTCCCCAGCTGCGCTGTGCTCGATGTCTCTCTGCCTGATCTCAATGGTCTCGATCTGCAGAAGCGGATCACCTCTGACCGCCTGGATATGCCGATCATCTTCATCACCGGATACGGTGACGTGCCTATGACTGTCAAGGCAATGAAGGCTGGAGCCATTGAATTTCTGACAAAGCCCTTCAATGACGAAGCTCTGTTGAGCGCCATTCGCCATGCGATCGAGCGCAGTCGAAATATCCTTCGCCGCGAATCGGAGATAGGAGCGCTTAAAGACTGTTACGCGGTTCTAACTCCCCGTGAACGGGAAGTCCTAGCCCTGGTGGTCTCTGGACTCTCGAATAAGGAGGTCGGCGGGAAGCTGGGAATTAGTGAGATCACGGTGAAGGCGCACCGTGGTCGCGTCATGCAGAAGATGCAGGCCGACTCTCTCCCGAATCTGGTCAAAATCGCGGTCAGGCTCCGTATCGCCCCTACGCCAAGAGCCTGACGGCGGAGGTTCGGGAGCTCCTACCGCTGCCTCGGCGTCGGCGAACACCGCTCGGCGGATTGCGCTGCTACGCCATTGGCGCTGGAGTATCCGCTTTGTATAAAACTGCGCAAACCTTCAGGAAGGTCCACTTAATCGCGGCGCATGTTAGGAAGGTGAGAACAAGATTGATCATGAATTTTCACTCTTATTCCTAGGTTGAGACTACTCAGCACAATACGCGGGAACGCTGTTGCTGATCTTTGCCAGTGGAATTGGTAAGCCGGTTCTATCTGTGTCTGTCAATGTTTTGACAATCGCCAATTGCACAGGATGGAGACAGTGAGGGCAGTCACGCTCCGCGCGCAAGAACTCTGCATCGTGGAGGCAATGGTAAAACGTTCTCAAGCACTCTGGGCACGCGACGGCCATCACGGAGAGATCGTTTTGACCGATCGGCATAGCGGGTATCCAAATAGGGGCGGTACCACGCATGGAATGCCGCGTTGCATCATCCTTGATTTCGTAAAGCATGTCGAAGAGTTGCGCGACACTGCACTCACCCTTGGTGTAAAACGCATCGGCTGGAACCCCATGGGGAACGGTGGTCCCATGATATGCTCCGCTCATCGCAACTACAGCAATCATCGGGAACCGGCGACGTACGACAGATAGGAGCTCAAAACGGACATCCGGGGCATGTTGAGATCCGAGATGAGAATGTCTGGTATCCGATCTCTTATCATCGCCAGCGCTACAAATCCGTCTGGTGCTGTTCGAACCGAGTAGGCGCACTCCCTGAAAATCTCTGCGAGAACGCCAACCAGCAACGGGTTATCGTCAGCCACTAAAACATCCTTCATTTCATTGATCACAGTTCCCTCCTTCGGCGTTGACTCTAATTTATTGGTCCGCCTCGATACCTAAGGGTGAAGCGCGCTCATAAATTGCCTCACAAGGACGGCAATTTCATCGGCTTTGGTGTCAAGCGCAAAATGTCCCGCGTCCAGGACATGGACCTCGGCCTTCGGCACATCTTTCCGATAGCGCTCAGGCTCGCCGAGATCAAATGACAGATCGTGCTTCCCCCACAGCACCAGAAGCTCTGGGTGTGTCTTCTGCATCCACAGCTGCCACTTTGGATACGCCTCAACGTTTGTCCTGTAGTCATAAAAGAGATCGCTTTGAATCTGCGCCTGTCCCGGAGCACTCAGGAACGCATACTCGTCAGTCCAAAGATCTGGGTCGTACAGCTCAGTATTTGGGTCATCACCGAGATGGCGTGTCTTGGTGGTTGCCAGCGACAGCAAGTTGGTGCGTAACGCAGCTTCGTTAGCGGGTCGGTCCGCCCAGAAAGCTCGCCGAGCGGCCCAATTCGCGCCAAGGCCTTCATTGTGTGCGACTGCGTCCTGGACAATGAGCGCCCGGACGCGGTCTGAATGGGCGAATGCCATACGAAATCCAACTGGGCCGCCATAGTCCTGCATGTAGAGCGTGTAATGCGACAATCCCAACACTTGCGCGAAGTCCGTCATAACTGAAGCGATGTGATCGAACGTGTAGTCAAAGTGTTTCGGATCAGGCCAATCACTGTGTCCGAAGCCCGGATAATCGGGGGCCACCAGATGAAAATTGTCTGAGAGCCTCGTCAATAGCGGTTGGAACATTCGTGATGACGATGGCAGGCCGTGAAGAAGGAGGATGGTGGGTGCATCTTTCGGCCCTGCCTCCCTGTAAAAAATGGAGAGGCCATCCACCTGTACGGTACGGTAAACAATCGGGGATTCCATCGAAGACTCCTTTCCCTGTACTTGCGGCGTTAGGATCACAGCCAAGGCCACACATGTTATCTGCAAACATCCCGGCCGACCAGACGGTTTTAGAAGACGCATCATTTACCTCCAGGAACAGCACTCAGTTGTGAGATGAATGCATCGGCAGACAGAGGTCCATCTCATACGATCTCTGCTGTTGACACCTCAAAGATAATCTCGAGTTCGACCGGCATTCCCAACGGAAGGCCGGCAACGCCGATCACCGTTCGGACCGAGGCTCTCGCGATGCCGAAGATGTCACGAAATAAATCCGATGCGGCATCCGCGACTCGGGGGTGATCGACAAAGTCTCCATCGGTCGCGATGAACACCGCGAGCCGGACAACTCGCGTCACTCGATCGAGCGAGCCCAAAAGCTCTTTAGCGGCGGCAAGAGCGCCAAGCGCCGCGGTGTAAGCGGCATCACGCCCTGCCTCGAGGTCGAGTTCCCTTCCCAACCGGCCTAAGTACTTCGCCTTATGGTCGACGACTGGAAGCATCCCGCTTAGGAAAAGCAGGTTCCCGGTCTGCAATGCCTCGACATAGGTACCGAACGGCGTAGGCGGCGCCGGCAGTTGGATGCCGAGATCCTGCAGCCGATCCTCCGCGCCGCTCTGCGCCCTTTGGCCGCCTACCATCGGCCTGTGTGCGCACCGCCGTCCACGTGCAGCACCTCCCCTGTGACATGACGAGCTTCGGTGAGATAGAGGACAGCCTTGGCAATATCCTCCGCATCGGAGATGATGCCCATGGGCGAAAGAGTCTTCATGAAGTCCTTCGGTGTTTTCTCATGAAGAGGGGTGTCGACAACGCCAGGCGCAACCGCGTTGAACCGAATATTGCTCTTGGCATACTCACTCGCCAGGCTACGGGTAACGGCCTCGAGGCCGCCCTTCGTGATCATCGGAATCGACGCTGCGAGGCCGGCAATCGGATTGTCAACCAGCGATGTCGTGATGGTGGTAACGCTACCGGCTTTACCCTGCGCGAGAATCTGCTTCACCGCAAGTTGTGTGATGAAAATGAAGCCTTCCAGGTTTGTAGAGACGAAGCTGCGAAATTCCTCAACCGTATAGTCTGTGAACGGTTTTACCGAGAAAATGCCGGCGTTGTTGACGACGTGATCAATTGACCCGAACTTGGACAACGCAGTCTTAGCCACCTTCTCCGCAGTCTCTTCCTTACCAATATCTCCGTCGACAAGGGCAAGGTCTGCCGACGACCCAAACCGAGCCTTCGTCACGTTACGCGAAGTTGCGACCACCTGATAATCATGTTCCAGGAACAATCGCACGATCGCTGCTCCAATTCCCTGCGAGGCTCCTGTGACTATCACTGTTTCTTTGCTGGCCATCTTGTACTCCTTCTAGTGCCCGATTGAATCGAAGGCAGCGGCATAAAGCCATCGCAACAGAATCCTTGGGGACCAACAATTGGACCAAGGTATTGAACGATACGTTCGTATGTGTCAATTCGTTGTGGCCGGTAAGCGTATGTCGCGAGACGCGTGAGAGGCGGAGCGTCGAATCATCATCGCCCACTCGATGCTTTGGGTCGACATCTCTTGGTCCTTTGGTTCTCTTTATGGTTCTGCCAGAGCGAAATGAACGAAGCTAACTGAAATTGCTTCTTCAGCAACTGCGGACGCCACGCGCTTCATGCTTCCCGCTCGCAGGTCGCCCACAGCAAAAACTCTCGGCAGACTGCTCTCGAATAATTGAGGCGCGCGCTTCAGCGGCCATGCGGGCCCTAGATCGCTCGGTAGTGTCCGTCCGGTCTGGGCTCAGGTTCACGACGCACCCGTTTTTCAGTTATCCCGACAACCTCCTTCGGTCACCGCGCGGATTTGTTGGCGTCGCCCTTGCCTGGAGTTGCGATCTGACCCAGGTAGTATCCAAGCCGATTCTCTACCTCGCCCGGGCTCTGGAAGCCGCGGGCCGTCAGGGCCTTGATGCCTTCCTGCGCTGCGGATCGTCCAAGCGAATCAATGCACGCACTCCATCCGGCGCTGATTTCGACGTCTAGCGGCAGGCTGGCGTTAACCAGACGCTTGGTGTTCGCGATTGCCCATTGGTCGAACCGGGAGATACGGATCGCGAGCGCCTCCACATATGCGTCGAGGTCGCTGTCTGGCAGTGCGCGATTGATGTAGCCGTACTGCTCGGCTTGACGAGCGTTAAGATCTTCGGAACTCAGCAGCACCTCGAGGGCACGGTTCCGACCGATCAATCGAGGCAGCCTGGCCATCGGGCCCCCGCCCGCGACCATTCCGATGCCAACTTCCCATTGAGAGATGATGGTCTTTTCGGAGCTAGCGAAGCTCATGTCGCAAGCGAGTGTAATCTCGCTGCCATTGCCTGTCGCTCGCCCACGGATTAGGGCGATGAAAACCACTGGAGAGCGGGTCAGACGCACCAAAAAGTCTGGCCACTGCGGCAAGCCCGTAGGGCCCGCTGGCATGGAAGTCAGGTCTTCCAGCTTCGCTTTAAAATCCGAGTGATTCAGGAAGTACCCATCAACCGCACTGTCGAAGACCACAACCCTAACCTGATCGTCTCCCTCAATGGTCGCGAGGATTTCCTGGAACTCACGAACCATCTCCGGACCCATGACGTTGATCGGTGGGTTGTCGATTGTAACGCGCCAGTAGGCAGGCGAGCGCCGTGCAATTCGAATCTGCGCAGCATTTACAGGTGCTATCGAAGTGGTCATCGGATTCTCCTCGTTGTTCGTCTGTGATTGGAGGACTAGTCGAAGCCCGCCGCTGAGAGCGGCCGAGTGATGCCTCCATTCAGCCAGAACTCGGCGCGCTTCGCAATCAGACGATGGTGTTGTAGATACCTTCGTATCACCTTCGGCCGTGTAGTCAACTCGTAACAAGAACACCCGAGACGAAGGTATGGCCAACACCATCGTCTAATTGAGGCGATCCGCTAATCCTCACGCTATCGCGCGGCCACTATTGCCCGAAGGAGCACCAGCAGCACCTGGATCTCGCCTCGTTCTATCCGAAGATTGCAGTCAGCTACACCCAGGTCGTGACAATCTCCACCGACGACCACCACACGCTCCAGGAGTTTCGCGTTTCGATCGGCGCGCAGTGGACCTTCTTGTCCGATCCCGAACGGACAATCCAGAAGGACCTCGACATTTAGGAGTACACCGATCCCGAACACAATCCAATGATTCCCCACACATTGGTACTCAAACCGGGCTTGAGGATTTACAGCATCTACAACGGCTATTGGTTCTGGGGGCGCCCCTCCACCGTTGATCTCTGGCACGACTTGCGCATTGTCACCACCGAGATTCGGCCGATTGGGATCTGAGCGCCCTTGGCCTCCGCGCAGCCTGGGATTCCGGAGACCGGCTGCCGTTCCACGGTTGGAATAAAGGCGCACTACCAACCCTCGCGGCATGCGAGGCCAAGTCGTGACATTATCGTTCTTACCCAATCACACCACTGCGGGAACTCTTCTTTTGATTATGTGCGCATTCTGGATCGGCTACAAAGTCTGGTCATTAGCGACAATAGTTTCACTTTGGAATTCCATCTCTACGTGGAAGAATGGGGACAGGTCAACAAAGTGACAAGCGGCTCCTCTGAGGACGTCCCGCTCTCTCTTTGTAGAGAAATCGAGGAATAGAGGATGAAGAACGGAAGCCCACATCCAATCGGCGCGAGCATCACGGCGACAGGTGTGAACTTCAGCGTTTTCTCCAACTATGCAACGGGTGCCGAGCTGCTACTCTTCGACGCCGAAGATGCTATTCAGCCGAGCCACATTATTAATCTCGCCCCCGGGACGAACCGCACCTCGCATTACTGGCACGTGCATCTCCCTGGAATCAAGCCAGGCCAGTTGTACGGCTACAGAATGAGCGGGCCTTACGCTCCAGAATTGGGTCACCGTTTCGATCCTGAGAAAATTCTGCTGGATCCTTATGGCCGGGCGATTTCTTCGAGGCACTATCAACGCGATGCTGCTGCAAGGCCGGGGGACAATGCTGCAGCCGCAGCCAAGAGCGTCGTGGCAGACCTAAGTACCTACGACTGGGGGGACGATTGCCCCCTCGATCACCCGTTTTCCCGTACCGTTCTCTATGAAGTACACGTCAGCGGATTCACGCGGAACACCAATTCAGGCGTCGCCGAGGAGAAGCGGGGCACCTACGCCGGCCTGGTCGAGAAGATTCCGTACCTGAAGGATCTGGGAGTTACTGCGGTCGAGTTGATGCCTGTCTTCCAGTTCGACGCTCAGGATGCGCCACCAGGGCTGGAGAACTACTGGGGCTATAGCCCGATGTCCTTTTTTGCGCCCCACGGTGGTTACTCCTCGCGACGCGACCCGTTGGGATGCCTGGACGAATTCCGTGACATGGTAAAGGCCCTGCACAAAGCCGGCATTGAGGTGATCCTCGATGTCGTCTACAACCACACCGCCGAGGGTGGTGATAACGGACCTACATTCTCCTTCAAGGGATTCGACAATCGGTTCTACTACCTTCTGTCGGATGATTTCGCACATTACGCGGATTACACCGGCACAGGCAATACGCTCAACTCTAACTTTTCGGTCGTCCGCCGGATGATCGGCGACAGTCTCCGATACTGGGTTTCCGAGATGCATGTGGACGGCTTTCGATTCGATCTCGCTGCAGTTCTGACTCGGGACGAACACGGCAGACCGGATGATGACGCTCCGATCCTCTGGGAAATCGATTCCGACCCCGTGCTTGCGGGCCGGAAGTTGATTGCAGAAGCGTGGGATCCGGGCGGACTGTACCTGGTTGGGACGTTCGGCGGAGACCGTTGGAAGGAGTGGAATGGACGATTCCGTGATGATGTTCGGCGTTTTCTCAAGTCCGATCGAAATACCGTCCTCGATTTCAGACAGAGGCTTCTCGGAAGTCCCGATATTTATTCCAAGCGAAACCAGCCCCCAGAGCAAAGTATCAATTTTGTAACCTGTCACGATGGCTTTACGCTCAATGACCTTTTCTCCTTCAATCAGAAACATAATGAAGCAAATGGGGAGAACAATCGTGATGGATCTGCAGAAAACTACTCGTGGAACTGCGGAGTGGAAGGATCGACCGACGACGCAGAGGTCGAACGCCTGCGAGTGTGCCAGATACGCAACGCTTTCACGCTCAACCTGCTCTCAGTCGGTACTCCGATGCTGCTGATGGGGGACGAAGTCAGGAGGACGCAGCTTGGCAATAACAATGCATATTGCCAAAATAATGAAGTAAGTTGGTTTGACTGGAGCCTATTCCAGAAGAACGCGGGCCTTCACCGGTTCGTTCGACTTCTGATTCAATTGCGGGTACGATTTGCCGCAAATCGAAGCGGAGATTTTCTCTCGCTCGCCGATTTTATCGAACGCGCCAAAGTGCAATGGGACGGGGTCCACCTGGCCGCGCCTGATCTTTCCGTTGATTCTCACAGTCTCGCCTGTACTGCGTCTGTCGACAACGGAGGTGCATTTCATTTGATGATCAACGCTTATTGGGAACCCCTATCCTTCGCTTTGCCTGTGGTTCCGGATGGTTGCGGACCTTGGCGCCGCCTTATCGATACGTACCAGGACGCGCCCTCAGATTTCCTAGAGCAGGGAGCCCAAACAGTGAGTCAAAGCGCATATGACGTTCAACCTCGGTCGATCGTGTTATTGACGACGGGCCACTGCGGCTCTCACGTAACAGATCCTCAATGAATACGGCTCCAGCCATGGCAGCGCCGCCCGCGTGGTCAACGCTTGTCGTAGGGGTGGAAGATGTAGTCCTTTGCCTTCACCGCCGTGTGGCACGCATTTCCGCAATCCGCGAGGCTCGTAGGATCGGGAGTAAACTTATCTGATGCGGCATCATAGTCGAACACCGCGTATCCCCAGCCCCCCGTCTTTGGAAACCTCTTGCTGTCCTTTTCCATGACGAACACCTGCTTGAAGACGTCGGGCACCTCTACGACGAAAGGAGCCTCTGTGCTCTTCTTCTGCTTCCATTGCAACTTTACGATCATGGATCCATCTGGAAATTGTTGGCCGTTGTTGGGTACGCCGGCTTTATATGCGCCGATCATCTTCGGATTGGCGACGATTACCTTGAGTACCTCATCGGTCCGGGCAGAAGAGGCGACAGCCCAGTCCTCGTATCCCTTGAAGTCGGAGAACGCGATCCCGCCAGGGGATATCAACGAGTACTTGCTCTGCGCGTAAACGACGGTCGCGACAAAGAGCGCCAGCACCCCCAGAACGGTCGTAACGGCGGGAAAATGTTTTGCCTGCTTCAGGGAACTACGGCTAGCCGTCGTCCCGTTCCACTGTCCTGCGGATTTCGTTACAAGTTTGGACATGTACGTTCTCCTCAACTAGAAGCCTTCCAAGCCGGATCGGCTTGCGTCTCAAGTAACTTCGATTAGGCCAGACGGAACGAGAACGAGCAATTGGACGAAGGTATCGGCAGTACGTTCGTATCAACTGTTTAGTTCAGCACCACATACCTCAGGTCTGAACAAACGGCCTCGATACGAAGGTGTGGGAGATACCTTCGTCCAATTGCGCAAGCCGGCTTCTTCTGGCTGAATGGTGACAGCTTGAGTGGCGGGATGCGTGCACCGGCCTTTCCATCCGGCCCCACTGCTGTCGCAAGCAGTGAGCACAGCAGCAAGTTGCGAGTCGTTCCGAATGGAGATTCCGTGAAAGCAAAGGCCACCTTCACCGCCGCGGTTGCTATCCTGGCATTCGCCGCCACCACCACTCGCGCACAAATTCCTGCATCGTCCAACCCGCACCCCAAGTCCGGCGTCGACCGTCTCTATGTGATCGACTGCGGCGATGGCAGTGCTACCGACGAATCGCGTTGGACACCGGGAGTCAACGTTGAAGTCCCGATCGGCTTCCCAGGACACTGCTACCTAATCCACCACACCCAAGGATGGTTCCTGTGGGACACCGGAATTTCCGATGACGTAGCAAAATTGCCTCATCACGAACTGGTGTTGCATGAATGGGGTCCTGGCACTGGCCCGATCTGGCGCAAACCCATAACGCTCGCCGCTCAGCTCGAAGAGCTACATGTGAAGCCCTCGGATATCAAGCTGATGGCAGTGTCCCACAGTCATCCGGACCATGCTGGCAACGTCGAAATGTTTCCCAACACGTTGATGCTGGTTCAAAGGGTCGAATATGAATGGGCCGGTAGCCGGCAGGACACGGTCGCATTCAGCAAGAAGCATCCGGTCAAGCTCATCGATGGCGACTACGATATCTTTGGCGATGGGAGCCTGGTGCTCCTCTCAACGCCAGGACATACTCCCGGCCATCAATCTTTGCTTGTTCGGCTTCCCAAAACCGGGCCTGTGATCCTCAGCGGCGATGTCGCGCATTTCCAAACAAGCTTCGACCATCGCTACGTCCCGTCCAATAACTGGAACAAGCAGGCTTCGCTCCTGTCCATGGACAAGATCGCCGCCATTATGGCGAAAGAGCATGCCCAGCTCTGGATCAACCACGACCAAATCCAAAGCGATGCGCAGAAAAGGCTACCCGCATATTATGAGTGACAGCCACCTCGCAAATTCCTGGGAGGTGTCCAACCGCTGCGTCGTGATACGCGTATTGCGTACGCGTGTCGGTTAGTTCAACAGAGACTCCCAGTCAGCCGGCACCTTTCCGGCGGGTCCAGGTGTAGGTTGGTTCTTCGGATGCGCTCGCGGCGGAAACAACTCCACACCCGGGATCATCTCCTGCTTCTCGTAATCGTAAAACCAGTTCTCGCCCGGCTCGAAGCTTGCAATGATCGGATGCCCTGCGGCCGCAGAGTGCTTTGATGCGTGCTGACTCGGTGAACTGTCACAGCATCCGATGTGCCCGCACTCGGCGCACCGACGCAGATGGAGCCACCAGCCTCCCGGGGCTGCGAGACAGTCCGCACATCCGTCGCCGCTCGGTTTCGAAGCTAAATTCACTCCACTCTGAGCTTTCTTCATCTTGAATTTCTCTTGGGTCGTTTTATCTCAAGCTATCAATTCACGGCACCAACAATATCTTCCCGGTGCCACCCTTTTCAACTGCTGCTTGAGCCTCCGCCGCTTCGCTCAGTGGCAGCTTCTCACGGATTGGAATTACAAGCTTGCCAACTCGTACGGCGTCGGCCATCGACTCGAGCGTCTTCCCGTCGAATTTCGAGAACACTTTCACGACCTTGACCGCTGGGTAGTCGGCGCCATTCTGCGGTACCCCGTTTACCGCAGCAAACACCCCTCCCGGCTTGACCATCGCCATCAGCTTTGCAGTCGTTTTTCCGCCGACCGTATCCGCAACCGCATCGAGCGGCGACAGATTCGCAATCGCCGCCTCGTCATCGGTTGCGACGAGCTGATCCGCCCCGATACTCTTAGCCTCATCCGTCTGCTTGGCTAAAATCCCCGCAATCACTTTCGCCCCGCGTTGCTTAGCAGTGAACACCGCCGAACGCCCAACGCTTCCCGCGGCGCCAAGCACGAGGACCGTTTGACCCGCGCTAATCTCCGTGGCCAACAGAAGCTGGTTGCCCGTCACCGTGACCAGCGGTAGCGCTGGCCCCTCAATCAAATCGAGCCCCTTCGGGACCTTCGACAGGACGGCCGCCTTTTACAACGCAAAGCTCCGCATAGGCATTGTCCGCCATCGCGAACACATTGTCGCCGACGGCGAAGTCCTCTACGCCCGGCCCAATCCTAATGACTGTCCCAGCGAAATCGATTCCAATAAGGCTCGGGAATTGCATGGATAAAAAATCTTGCGTCAATCCAGCGCGTCGTTTGCAGTCAATCGGATTCACCCCCGCGACTGCGACCCGCACCAGCCGTTCAATACCAAAGTATTGTCGATACCATCGTCCGATTGTTTTCTCTTACTTCCTCCCGGCTTACTGGAGAAGCACGGGAGGCGAAGATGGATACTACCCACACTGAAGCAACGTTATCGGCAGAAGATCAGAGGGTTCAGCCCTGCGCGGATGTTCGCCCACTGAGGTGCCGTTCCGCGAGGCCGTGCGTATCGCAATTTCTTTCGGCCCGCCACGCGGTGGAAGTTCAGCGGCATACGTTCGGCAAAGTGAAGGCTACCGCATGACGACCCTTTCACCCCTCTTTGACCTTGAACGTCAGCCCCTCGTCGACGCCCGTACTGAACTCATCCGCGGAGTTCTGGATGGTTTCCGTTCCAGGCCGCGCTCGCTCAAACCATGAATGCTCTATGATGACTTGGGATCCCGTCTTTTCGAGGAAATCACCAGCCTACCCGAGTACTATCCCACTCGCACCGAACGCGCGCTGTTAGAAGGCCAGGCCAATACAATTGTTGCTTCCGTTGCGCACGGCTCCCAACCGTTACGTGTCGTCGAGCTCGGCGCAGGCTCGGCTTCAAAAACCTGTCTACTGCTGGCCGCTGCTGCGCGTATGTAGATCGACGTCGCCTATATGCCTCTGGACGTATCGACGGAGGCCCTGGACCTCGCATGCGAGAATATACAGAATGCATTTCCAGAAGTACTCCTCGAGCCACTGGCCGTAAATTACGTCGACTCTCCACCGCAGCTCCGGGAATTCGACGGCTCTACGCTCGCACTTTATCTTGGCACCAGCATTGAGAACTTCACCCCAGGAGAATCGCGAACGATTCTCCGCAATGTGGGTTCAACTAGGCGACCAGGATGCGTTTCTTCTTGGAACGGATCTCGTCAAAGACGAGTCGATATTGGTCGCAGCCTATGAGGACAGCCAGGGCGTAACGGCAGCATTCAACCTGAACATCCTGCGTCGCCTCAACAACGAACTCGGTGCGGACTTCGATCTTACCGGCTTTCGCCATTGTGCCCGCTGGAACGCGAGCGAGTCCCGCATCGAAATGCATCTCGAAAGCGTACGCCGTCAGGTCGTTCAAATTCCAGCCGCCGAACTTGAGCTTACCTTTAGTCGTGGCGAAACAATTCATACGGAGAGCAGCTACAAGTTTACGGACGAAACCCTCGGCGCACTTCTATTCGAATCGGGCTTCCAGCCTGAGATGACATGGAAAGACCCGCAACAATGGTACGCACTGACCCTCAGTCGCATTGGCAAATGAACAGATCGGAGTGAATCAGTTGCGCCCCACGGACCTAACGCATGAGAGTGCATAACCGAAGGGCTTACGGCGGGTAACGGTCCAACCTATCCGCCGAAATGAGAGCCACCCATTCGCCCGGAGGCGAATGGGTTATCGCAGGTTAATGTGGGGTATCACTGCGGGAATCCGAACATCAACCACGACTGGTTCGCGACCCAATGCGGGTACAGCTCCGTCATCTGATCGAACAGGTCCTGATCGGACGTCGCGGCCTTCTTCACTCGATCGAAATCCTGCAGATAACGCTTGGTCTCCTGGATCGCCGAGGGAGAGTCAGGCGCGCCAGGCTTCTTGTGACCGGCAACGACCATTGTCGGATTCAGCGCCGCTAACCGGTCCAACGCCGCGATCCAATGCTTTCGGCTCTCCGGGGTGGTATCGCCCACGAACATGCGGCATTGGTTGTACACCACGTCGCCGGCGACGACGAGGCCGATCGATGGAACGTATAGGGACGTCGTATCGGCGCTGTCGGTGTGGCCCTGCTCGATGATGCGCAGTTCCTGGCCCTCGAGAGTGAACGTCTCGTGCTCATAGGGCTGAGGCGCAACGAATTTCGTGGCCAGTTGCCCAGGAAACAATCGGCGGGCTAACCGCTCCACCGGGGCGGTGAAAGACATCTCCATGGCCTTCAGCGTCTTGGGCGTTGCTATCGCTCGAGCGCTCGGAAAACGGTCGAGCAGAATGCTCAGACCGTAGAAGTGGTCGAAATGGGCGTGGGTTATATAGATGGTTTCCAGGTTGCGATTGTGCAGCGCAACCCAATCCGCGAGAGCCTCGGCCTCAGCCACGGTCGTCATTGCGTCCACCAGCACCGCGTCGTACTCGCCGAAGATCAAAGTCGACGTAATCGGGTCAAAGCCGAGCGCTTCGCCGAATGGCTTCGGCCGCTCGCCGAACATAGGCTTTCCTGGCGCGGTAAACACGTTTACGCCAAGCGGGCTCGGCGCAATAGGCGTGGTCACACCCGCGCTCTCCTTCAATTCACGTTTGCCGGCCATTTGGAACTCCTTTCGATGTCAACGCCAACGACTGTCCAAGACAAGCTTGGTAGAAACCTGACCGCAATTCCATTGGACGAACGTATCGACCCATACCAAAGTATCGGCGACTGCGGGCTTTTGGCATTCTCGTTGATGCGATACGGCTCTGAAACATCGCTCCGACTGTTTTGTTGATCACCTTGGGCGTTGGGTCACCTTCTGGCATACTCTCAGGCGCACCTTAACCAGCCTGCTAACCGCCAATAACGAAAAAGTTAAAGTGGTGCAGGAGCTTTTACGTCACGGCTCGGTGCGGATCACGATGGATTTATACGCACAAGCAAAAATGCAGGACACGACGAACGCTCAGCTGAAGATGATAGAAGAATTTCGGACTCAAGTAATGAAGAGGCGTAGTACAGGGACCAACTGGTCCCCCAATAATCCCCGGCGAATTCACAGGTTTACGTTAAGCTCTTTAGAATGTTTGACGTCCCCGACGGGATTCGAACCCGTGTTACCGCCGTGAAAGTAGCCGAGTAAACCGCAACTGCAAGAAAAAACATGCGCAGGAAGCCATCGGAACGCATCCTTTACGCATTAGCAACAGCAAAATGGGGCCACAGAAGGTCCACGGAAAACTCGTTACCGTCCCGTCGCGTCGGAAGTACAGATTTCAAGGACTGGGGTATCCATCTATCTCGTAGCCGACTGCACGGTCGCCGCAGCGATTAGCTTTCTCCACATTAGCAATCCGTTCAGAAAAAGTAGAGACGGTGTTACACGAACCTGCACCGAAAGCACCTTCGTGAAGTTTCCACAGAAGCTCCCATCGTGCAATTGACGTAAGAGTTCATGAAAAATGGCGTTGCGGACAACTTGGCCCGGTCGAGATAGCCGGAAACTCCGAAGTTGCCGAAAACCTGACTTTGCAGGGACGCCACTCTGGGATTCCATCCCCAGCCCCGTTTCGACAGGTATTGTCGAGCTATCAGTTGAGACCACCAAGATCGGCAGTACAACGACGCATAACGCGTCAACTCCAGCGATTAGCTAATGAATCTTTAGATAATCCTGAATATGGGCAAGGCGAATTAGGGCAAGCGGTTGCTCCTCGCCTCCCAACATTTTGGAACGCGAAGTGACGGCGTGGACATACGGTTTTGTCGGGAAGCGCTGCCTGGATGCAACAAGCAAACGTAAGATGGCAGCTTCGAAGCATAGACGTGGCTGATCATATGCATCTTTCTCCAGATAGGAAGCATTATCGAGAACATCATCAAGACGCCCGGACGCAAGTGCAGCGTACGCTGTTATCTGATAGTGCAATTTGGCCGCGCGGATCTCTGCTCCCACATGCTCGGCCTTCCATCCGCAGAAAGCCGCAACCTGAGCCATCAGCGCTGGCTCGCCATTTGTAGCGGCCGCACAAGCTGCCTCTGTGGCTGCTACCGCTGCGGAATTCATGTCACCCAAAGCTATTGCACTCGCTGCCGCAGTGCGGAGCATCCGAGCTCCGTCTGCTGATCGGTCGAGCGCCGACAACAATAGCCCGAGCCGAAGGCGTACGTGCGTGGCGCGAGTGACCTCGCCAAGTTGATCAAGAATTGGCAGCGCTGCTGAAAGAGCGTCCGCCGCAAAGGTACCTTCACCCCGGCTGTACGCGGCTGCAGCCCGCCAAATGAATGCCGTAGCACGACAAGACAAGGAAACATCTGCATCCGGGAGACTTAAAAGCAAATCAAGCCAGCGGATGTGGCTCTGCGGAGCAGAAATCAAAGAATGAGCGAGCGCCTCATCCAAACAAACCCACCCTCGTGGAATGCTCGGATCGGCGTGGCAGTGTCGCGCCGCTTCCACGGCTGCCACCATTCCCTCCACATTCCCGAGTCTGTGCATCGAGAGCATGCGAATGCGCAAAGACAGAGCTCTCACCCTGGAATTCGGTGCAAGTGAACTCATTCGCGTTGTTGCGAGTTCTACGGCGGCATCATCCCCTGCCGAAAGCGACAAGAGTGCTCGGAACCTTGCGATCTTCCAGGTCTCTCGCAACAGATCTTCTCGTTCCAGAAGCGCACGGGCAGCATGGTGGGCGCCGCATGAGGCAAATTGTTTTATAGAACCATCGGTCTGGACCTGATCAATGGGGTCAGGGCCGTCGGGTGCGTGAGATTGCGGGCTCTCCACAGAGAATCCAATCTCATTTTTCAAAGTCTCTAACACTCGCCGCCACAAAGGTGCTCTCATCAGAGCAGTCGCGTCTGCCAGTATCGCGATGTGTTCCGTCTCGAGCCGCCGGGCCAAATAGAGAAAAGTATCAATGCTATCCAAGTGCCAGTGTTCCGGCCTCAGGATATGAAGAATTACATTTTTCTCTAATGCCTGTTCGGACAGCCATTGAAATACAGCCTCGGAGGCTCCGCGCGGGTCCGGGAGGAGCGGATCGTCCAGCGTGAGCACGCCGCGCTGCCCGTTCGCCAACCGATCAGCTAGCCGGGAACCTTGAGCGCGGCCTTCGGTGAGTGAGATCCAGGGTGAGAATGGATGATCACTAAGCGGCATAGCGAATAGCTTTTCGGCTTCAATTCTCTCGGCTAGACGTTTCCATGTGTCCCAGGCTGATGGCGAAGAAAGGAGCCAGACGCACGGTCCGGGTATGGCCGGATGCGCGTTCATAGCGCACCCATTTCCAAGAGTAATTCTGCCATCAGGATCTCGTGTGCAATTGACAACCCCAGGCGATTATTGAACGTATGGACGAAGTTCAACGCAATATGAGATGCTGCGACGCTCAGTCTATCGGTCTGCTGGAGCTCAATCAACCGTCCCAAGACTGTAGAGGTTGCATTGCGCCACTCGATAAGAGAGGGCCGCAATCCAAGTGATGTCACGAGACCGTCATTTGCGACCATCTCGATCCAAAACGCCCGCATGTCGCTATCGCATTTCAGCGTTGGGCGGGAATCCACTCGTGGATCGTTGAGGAAGCGCCTCCAATGATCCACATAGTACGCCAGTGCGGTTGCTCGATCCTCGGCTTTCGGCATCGCTGCCTCTATTAGCCAAGACATTTCACGCGCTCCAATAAGCAACCTGGCATCGTAGCTACGCTCCGTACAAGCCAGACATGCAAATGCAAATTCACTGGACGCATGAAACTGACATTCGGCAAGGGGCATGCCCTCTGGACCTCCGTATTTTGCAAGTTCCGGCTCATAGCACCCGGGGACTATGCGGCAGTCGGGAGCCAAGTCTTCGAGGCGGAGGCCAAGGCTATGTTGGATTCGGTTTTCGAGGCCTTTCGCATTCAGTCGTAGTCGCAGATGCGGTCCGGTTTCGTCCGAATAGCGGAGGAAGAAGTGCAGGGTATACAGGCCTTCGGCATACAATTCCCGTAAAAATGGAAGAACTGCTTTGCAGAGAATGATGTCCGTAACTTCGCCGGACGGCCCAGGGTCGTGAAGTATCTTGACGTAGCTCCAGTTCACCATGGCATGGACGTCCCATAATTCATCGGCTACCCTCCCTCACGGGCTTTCGAAAGGATGCCTGCAGAACCCATTCTGCAACATGGGGCTTCCCGTTTCTTATCATTGGGGTTTCCTCGCAAAGGGGGAGATGCTCGCGGATCAGCAGAAAGGTTTCAGGGCTGTGAGACGTCCCCCGACTCAAATGGCGCAAAACGGAAGTGACGTACGGACTTGCCCAATCAAGAAATTGAGGTGTCGCGTGCATGTTCAATTCAAGGGGTTGAATGGTGCACTGCCGCGGCAGACCTTTCGCGGCCAACCAACTAAAGAGCCTGTCGATATAAACAATGTCCTTTTCGCCAGGCTCTGAGACCGGAATCTCGTCTGCTCGGATGATCCATCGAGCGCGCTCAAGGACCAGGTGCCCCACGACGAGCCGAGGACGAAACAGCGGTGGCGTACTGCCGGCATACATGCAGTTCATATCCAAACTTTGGTGAATCGCTACTCGCTCGCTCAATGTCTCGTCTCGTAGTCGAGGGGATAGAGCGCGCAGGAGAAACAGGGAGTCGGGCAGGTTGATATCGCGCAAAAAACCAAGGTGGATTGGTTCGACCGTGCAGCCCAGAGTTCGCGAATGCAGATTCAAACAACGTGTCTCCTGATCGAATCGCAATGTGAAATCTCCGAGCGGGAGCTTGTCTACTCCTGAAATACCAGGCTGACCAAAATCAAACACGTAGGCACAGAGTGGCGGATGTATCTGAAAGTTCGTGTCGAGGTCGGCAGGAATCGCAACTGGTAAAGGACTTTCTCTTGAAAAGAACTCGCGGATATCCTGCAGCACGCCGACATGTCGCGGATTGTTGGGAGACAGAAATCGAGATAAATATTTGCTCCTTCCACTCTGTAACCCAGTTAAAACCATTTCGTTCTTGCCGAGGCTAAAGAATAGGGCAATGTCGCAGGGAGCATCGCTGACGGGCAAATCGAGAAACCAACCCTTCGGGCATTCCACGCAAAATTGTTCAGTGCTATCCGCTGCCCCCCGGAGTGGTGAGTTCAACCAAGCTGGAGGACTCGCTACCACCCTAAGCTTGTCAACAAAGCCGTGTTGTTGCATGAGACCGGAGATAAACTCGCCTACGTCTTCGCAAACGCCATTTAAGCCGTAGCGGAGCATAAAGGCCTGGCACATTTGAATGTGAGGCATCTCTGTTCCTGAAGAACGCGCGAGACGCAGCACTGGATCGAATACAGCCAGCGCTTCCCGCGCTGAACACGGCGGAGCAGGCCCGTCGAGCAGATCTATATCAACATCCTCATAGAGTGGCGCAGTCTTAGAGTCATCCACATGGAACACTCGTCTGATCTCCTGCAAGATCGACTGCCTATCAGGAGGGGGTGCTGAGACGTACCGCGCCAGGGTGGTTGCCAGGAAAGCAGCCTTCGGCGATCTGCTGCCGAGTTCCTCAAGATTATGTTGATCTCCGATCAAGCGCGAGCCGGAATCACAACTGTCCCCTTCAGTGAGTAAGGTGCGCAGCGCCGAAACGGAGACTGCGAGTCTGGTGGAGATTGCATCTGGCTGCAAGCTCGGGCGACTCGCCGACTTCTTTTGCCAGTCGAGAATGCCTGCAGCAGCAAACGTGCTGAAAGGCGTGGGCCGGACGGCCGCTCGCGTCGCGAATCTTGCGATCGCAGATAGCGACTTCACTCTTCTTGCTTTCAGCCGGGGATTAGCTTTATCGCTCCTGACGGATGCGAGTGCGAAATCTGCCAGAGCAGAACTCGATAGCAGGAGACCGTTGAGGAGGTTTGGTTCGGCAAGACACTCTTTCATCTCTCCATGAATTTGCCGCATTTCTCGCCTGAACGTTATCTCCAAATCTCGAGTCATCGCTTGCTTGCTGCTTTCCAAGACTTGATGCTCAGCTAAAAGTATCCTCAGCTCCGAACCGATATCAAGTGGAACAGAGGAATCGGATATTGCTCGTCCGTTGAACAAGCTTCGTTTCACGTTGAGCAGCCACCGTCTGGTGTGGGCGCTGATGTCCGGTTGCCCTATTTCCAGGTGCAGGAACGGGAACAACCTGAAAGAAAGTTCTGCTTCCTGACTGCGAATGCAAGCGATCGCATCCCACACTTGGCAGGTTTGCACGAGTCGGAGTCGGCTCGGCAACCCAGCGTCGAGGCCTGCGACCCGCACTGCCCCCCAGCGTAAGAATCGCCAATCGCTCACCGGCGTAGACCGCCGATCACAAAGGAGAAAAATGCTGTGTATGTTACTCCATCCAATCCCAGTGCTGCATCCATTGAAGCGGGTGGAAAGCCTCCCGAAGCGGAATAAGTCAGGCCCTCCAACTCTGCGGCGAGATAGATAGCATCGGTGATCATCCCGATCTGGAGTGCAGAAGCGCGATATCCCCGTTCCCCTCGAGCAAGCCATGCGCTCATGGGTGCAAGAAACACCAATGCGGCGGATGCGGACTGATGTTCTCTTTGAGTGAAAAGCGCGTGCAACCTGGAAGTTGAGTCGTTTGTCGGAATTGGTAGCAGCCGATGGTCCTCAGAACGGTAACGAAAGACGCCGCCCGGAATCCCTGTTACATTCCAGAGAATTGGAATGATCGCGGGAGAGGGCGAGTGTGGGCCAAAAGCCTTCTGAAGCAAAACATCGAAATTCGTGCTCAACAAGGCGCTCAGGGCGTTCACGGGGATCGGCCCCGGGCGCAAGCCGCCGCTTCGCCGAGCATGGATCACTTCCAACAAGGAGCGTCGAGGCTCGGAAATTGTGGCTGGCAAGGAAATAGAGTTTTCCAGGAGCCCTGGAAGGGGAACCGAAAAGGACAGTTCACAAGGAGGGTTGGCTCGAGCGGAGGCGCTCGTGATCATCTGGGCGACTAAGTGCTGCGGGCTGATGCGAGCCATGGCTAAGCCTCCGCCAGGGCAAGCAAACAGCCAACCCCACAATCGGGTGCTAGTTTTCCCAGGCTCGCAAGGACTGCGTTATCGTTGAAATCCCAGGCGAGCGTGGATTGAAGACCCATTATCTCCGCGAGCTTGCATAAACGCTGTGCCATAACACCAGCGTCAAGGAGACTGTAAACATAGCCACGCCCGCCATATTTTTCAAACGTCAGCGAAAAATCGCAGGAGACGGCCAATATAGCATTGGCCCGTTCCCCAAGTGGCGCATCAGCCCAGCGGGCATCGGCCGCCCCACGCTCATAGCATCCGGGGAGACGCCACAGTCCATGTTCGAGGAGATCGTATCGATAGACCCCCGTCCTCAGGTCTTTCATGTTCTGCACGATTAGATATACTTTTGCGGAGCCAAGATTTCCCCCGGACGCAGTGTATCGGCTTAAATAAACCGAACTGCCACCGAGACTCACCATCGTGCCTCCCGCACTGTATTTAAGCAGCGGACCGAGGCTTGAGAGAGTCAGCGGATCCATGACCGGAACATCGCTCTCGTTAATCGAAGGTCTTGACAGGTTCTTCGACTCCTGGGCGAGCAAGATTAGATTGGCGGGGATCTCCCGCTCTGCCTGGAAGCGCGGCGAGTTGTCAGAGATAGTCAGTCGCAAGATGCTGGGTTGGAGGTGCCTTTGTACCAGTGCGGCACTGCCCAGATCCCAGGGCTTGATTGAGGTGCCGCGATGGAAGAGCATGCTCACGTTCTCCTGGTGACCACTGGGCAAACGCTGAGTTCGCGGAAGGATTTCGACTCCACATGATGGGCAGTTTGGCAGCGGCAGCAGGGCGCTGAAGCGCTTGGAGGACCGCGCCTTCTGATCCCATTTTTCAACATAAGTCGTATCGTCTACTCCGTATATTCCAGTCAACGCGCAAAGTGCGCGCTGCACGGTGCGTTGAACAAGGACAAGCTGGAATGGATCATTGGGATCGCGTGAGACGCGCGAGAGATCCGAGAGCTGTTCCCCGATCTGGAGTCGCACGCAGTCAGGGCACGCAGAGACCCTCCGTATTGTGTAAGGTCCAAGCACGCAAGACAGAGGATCAACAAAAAGAGTTGGTAAGCTCTTTCCTGCGAACGGCCTGTTCATGGAGCGCTGGTCGCTGATCACTCCCAACGCTATGAGTAAATCAACCTTCGAACTTAAAGTATCCAAGGCCTCAGTGTTGCCCGTTGTAAAGACGTGGCCTATCCCATGATCCTCTAGATTGCGCTCCAGCGCACGGGAAAATCCCGTCAAGTTAGTGTCGAGCAGCGCTATGCAGACGTTCGTCTCCGCGAGATGGTTGAGAGGTGCGTCGCGATCCGTGTATCGTCCGGTAATACGAAGATAGCGACTGTAGTAAGTCGCTTGGCGTTTAGTCTCATCGGGACTTAGCGGTGTCTTGGCAAAGGGAGCTGCTCCCTCTTCGATCATGCCGTGCATGAGTAGAAGTGTCAGGACATCCGTGAGTGCACGAGGGGCAATGTCAGGCAGCTCATTCGCGATTTCGTCGACGGTCTTGAGACCGCGCAGTTGGGGCACAAGCTTCTCAAACACCCATCCGATAGTGGCTCCGCCTAGGAATTGTGGCTCGGCGCCAAGTACGTAGTATCCGCCGTTATGAGGAAGGCAAAGAAGGTCTTCAACGAAGCGAGGCTTGACTGGCAGCGTTAGCTCCGGCAGTTGTTCTGCCGCGGATGTCAGGCCTGTCGCGTTATATACCTCAACTTCGTGCATCGTCGGGTCTCTCCGTCTGATAGACGTATTCTCGGGCAAGCGCAGTGAGCAGACTCTCGACTAGAGCAAAGCCAGCTTCATCGGCATAATCCTGTGCGGTGATACTTAATGGTTTTTCGAACGTTCGCCATACAAACCACGCCACCAGCTCAGACTCATCGAGATCCAGGTCGTCGATCGAAATCCGACCCAGGGCCGCTTCGATTTGCGCTTTATCTTCGGCTCGCCTGGAAAGGGCCTCGTAATTGCCTGTCACGTGGAGATAGTCGAGAATGTATGCGTCGAGCTGTGATTTTAGGGAAGCCTCGGTTCGGCTCATGCAGAGCTCTTGAGTCATCAAGTGCAAAAAACTTCGTCGATCGAGGCGATGCCTATCGAGCCAATTCTGCAAATCTTTTGCATCTTCCAAACCACGTGATTTACGAAATGTCTCAGCCTGAATATTGATGTCAGTGGCTGTGAATCGCGAGTCTTGTCTCGCCAAGTAATCTTCTGCGAGGCATCGGAGGAGTGCCTTTTCACGCGCCTCAACTAATAATGCCGGCTGCAGACGCAGCTCATCCAGCACCGTCTCAGCGGAAAGCTCAAGCGGTGTGCGAGTTTCTGAGATCGATTTCGCAGCCTGCACGGCGTGTTGCCATAGCTCTGTGTATTCGAACTTGAAAGTCATTTTCGGAAGGGTGAACCCAGTTCTCTGGAGTTCAGCCAGGCTTTTCAACAACAACACTGCATCTTGATGTTTTACCGAAACAAAATTAGTTTTTAGCCAGATTCGCAATTTGAATATCTGATTCGCGAAGTCGGCAGCACAGGAAAGGCGATCCAGGGCGGCAGCAATCGTCCGCTCAGGATAGTACAGCTCCTTGGCGTTCTCGAGGATTCGCTCCGCCAATCGAGAAGAGATAACTCCCTGAAGTTCAGCTGCAGCTAAAGTGGATCGGATATCGACCATCGCTTCAGACAAGTGACGGTAGTCGAATTCAGAAGGCCCATGAGCTATCGCAACCTCATCATCATCTTCCAAAACGCCTGTACGAAAGGCTTCGAAGACTTCGCCCATTCCGACCATACCCAACGCTGCGAGTTCGGCAGCCCTGAGAGCTCCCATGCTCGAGGCTCCAAAAATTGGGATGCCCTCAGCGAGGGCCCACAAAATCTCTTTGTGCCATACGGCGGGTACTCGATCGAAGTATCCGTCAATCAGTGCAATAGCTAGCGGCCTTTCCTGAGCGGCTAGATAGAGATCGCCCTGCGCCGCAGGGGGGCGCAGGATCGAGCCCGGCAGTAATTTGGCGACCTCTTCGCCGCTGATCGAAGGGCCGGCAAAGACGATGACACTCACGCCGTCTCTCCCAGTAGCGAAAGTGCTCTAGATCCTCGGACGTAATCGGGTGACGCGGCGGGCGCCTCGAGGCCCCCGGCAACGACACGAACAACCGGGACGTTGAGATCCGGGCGAGTAAGATTTACCGCGGCGACCTGTGTGATGTTTAGACACCGAAAACGTTCGACTATGTACGCAATGTCGGCCGAGAAAGTGTCGTGCGAGACAGTAGGAGCTTCGTCAAAGCTTCGTTTCGGACACGCCTCCAGAATGCGGGATCGAATAAGCGCTATTACGGCGCGGTCATGGAACCGAGAATAGTCCTTCCAGCTTACGTCGTCTCTGGAACCCGCCATAACGGTGAGTCGGCTTTGTGCGGCTTCTGTCAGCGCACGGCTCAATGCTATTCGCCTGTCCAGATGGCAGCCCATGCCCGACGCAGCTGGAGTGGGGCGAAAAACCGAGTCCTCGCGGTCGACTATAGTGCAAGAAAATACTGGTACCCCGACATCGGAGGTGACCTCCCAGACGGCCACGGCAACGTTGGCCTTATCAAAGCGGCCAAGGATGTCGCTACAGTGCGTATCCTGAACCGTCGACAAATCGACTAATGAACCATCTCTTGAATTCTTCGTTTGTTGTTGCCAAAGGGTAGTCGCGTCGCGTTCTACAACTTCGCACAATGCCGATACCAACGATTCGGCAAGATGATTGCCGGATGCAAGCCCGTTGGATGTCGCATTGAATGCGTGACATGATCGCACGGCGGGGAGAGTGTAGTTTGTGTGAACAAGATCGTAAGGGATCCAGAGCGGCGTATTGTCAATCAGATTGATCGATTCCACCCAACAAATCTCGAGCTCATCATCGAGCCGAGCATCGGGAGTCTTGGGAAGCGTGTCAAGGTCAATCATGACGTGGCCCGTATCCTGCAATTCTCGGCGGCAATTGAACTTCAAGGGGAGCGTGGAGCGTTCAGCGTGAAAAAGTTCGGCCGCCTCCATTAAAGCGGAGGTCCGTGCCAGGTCGGCCGTCAATCCCTTGCCCTGTGAAGTCGCGAGAGATCGAGCGTTAGGCCGAATCGCGACCGCTACGGGAATACCAATGCGGTCGAGCCCAGTAATCATCGCGATGCGCGTGATTCCCATAAGCGGCATTAATGGGCGCATCTTTGCAAGGGTTTCTCCGGGATCGATCAGACGATCGGTGCCCATACGAAAGCCTTTTACCACGTGAGTGGATAGAGCTTCTTCAAGATCGCCGAGGGGACTCCTCACAGCACCTCCGAGAGTCGCAGGTGATTTCTCACGTCACTCGCCTCTTTAAGGTTTCTACATCGCGAGCAGTAACCAACGGAGGCAAAGATATGGCGCATGCTCTCACCCGTCAGTGCGTCAAGTTGCCAGAAATCTCCCATGGCCTCTGGCGGTGGCGAATCACGCTTATGAGCGAGTTGCAACGCTTCGAAGACAAGCAACGCAGCCACTTGCCGGTTGAAGGCCGGAAGTTCTCCCGCGAACCACGGGCCAACGGAGCCTCTTCCAATTCGGTCGATCAGGAGAGCGAGATCTGGATCTTCCGCCTGCGTGGCGCGCCTTCGTTTCCAACACAGATAGCAAGGGGTCTGACCCGGGATCACCATTGGACCAATCTCTGCCGTGTGGGCTATTAGAGCGGCTCCGCACCATGGGATCCCTGCTCTGTGGCAGGCCACATCTATTGCATCGGCCACGTGTGGATATGGCCGATCTACTGCCAATGCGACGCAGTCGTACCCGACCAAATCCGGCAATGGTTCCGACGTAGAGATATGGGTAACGTCCGCGTGCTCGAGCAGGAACTCATTGACATATGCGCCGATCGTGCCATTGGTGATGAGAAGAATGGATGCGCGGTCAAGCATAAGGGATTGGCTCATGGCTCACGCTCGTGCCATAGTGGGCGGTCCAAGCCGACAACCTCGGGTGTGCGAGGTACCGGATCGCGTGAGAAAAGGTGAGCGGCATCAGAGTGGGCACGAGAACGCGCACAACTACGATGCCGAGGTCGCGTACTTCCGGTGCCGTTACGTCGACCACGAAGACTTCATGGCCCAAACTGTTCAGATGGGACACGAGAGGCGAGATACCGATGTCCTTGATTGCGGAAGCGCCGTTCTTGGTTACGGGCGCGACCGCAATGCGGTCTTCAAACTTCTTCATGCTAGCCAGACCTGCATGATAGAGGCCGAAACGCTCTGCGGCGACAGCAAAGCCGGCCAAGACGTCTGAGAAATCATCATTGGGTCGACGACTTACAGTGAGAGCTGTTCTCAAACTCGCCGCTTCTTCGAGAACGCGAATCGCAGCGTCCTGTGTCGATCGTCGGCACGCAGCCATAGTAACCACATGCGGGAAACTTTGCGGTGAAAGCTGCACGACGCCGACAACGGGTATCTTAAGATCGGTGGTCAGGTCGAAGAGATGCGACTTTAATCCTCGCTCTTCTAATTTCGCGAGAAGATGCCATAAGGCAGGCTGATCGATAAATGGTGCCTCGAGCTTTGGGAATGGAGCTTGCGCCAGCCACCAAATCGCTAAGCTGTCCCGCTCGATTACCTCAAAAAGCCCTGCGCGGATTGCACTCTCATACGTCTCTCCGGCGGCGAACCCTGTCGAGATCGGATAACTTAGGTGCTCCGTCAGCGGAATTGGAAGACCTAGGTAGACACAAGAAAGTGGAATCCAGATCTCCCGCTGCTTGGTCAGAGAAAAACCCGGAACCCATTCCCGTTGGACTTCCGGACTCGGTGGCGCCAACCGAAAACCTTCGAATGCTGCAGCATGCTCACTATCGGCGCACTGAGGCAATAGTCTTAGATCGAGAGCCATCTCGCCAAGCTCTTGCGCGGTCGCACTCAGACGGCAGGCTGAAGGAGGGGGCATAAAACTGCAATAACGCTCCAGGCCCTCACAGAGGGCTCGAACCCTAGCCAGCTCGACAGACTCTGCGGTGCCATAACCGGCGACTGGACCCGCTTCAGTCTGAATCTCGCCTGGATATAGCTCATGGAGACAACCGAGTTCGGCAGCCGAACCATGAAACAGGCCTTCGACCTCAGGGGTTAATTCCATTTCCAGTACTGACCTAATAATGCCGCAGGCTGGATCAACTGCGAGAGACAGTCTACCCGCCAATTGCCGAAGATATTCAGAATCCTCGGCAATGGTCTCTTGAGGACCGACTGATTGCAAGCCCTCTACCCTAAGGGACTTTCGCAGTCGCGACGATGTTGGCAGGCGGGTGAAGTTTCGCCTGTTTGATGATTTCGTCCATAAAGGCATCTTCGCCCATAACGGCAACACCGCGATCTTGCAGCGTTACAAAAGCTTTCGCGACTTCCGGTTCATGTTCGGCCAGCACCGTCAGCTTGCTGTGGCAAATAGTGCTGGCTGAGGAGAAGCAGGCGGAAGTGCAAAGAGAAGAAAGACTAGAAACGCCAGAAGCCGAAACGGGGCCAGCTTTGACCGCTCTCTCCTGTAACTTACGAACGAAGACATCAGCGCTTTGAATTCCTGCGGGAACTTTTTCTGCCATCATCATTCTCCTGTCGTGGGCCAACGACAAATAAGGCTCGCTGAACCCTATAAAGTTGCCAGACTGAACACCACACCGTGCCGTGAAAAACCACTAGCTCAAGAGACTCGAAAAGTATTCGCCCCGCATGAAGGAAAAGTCAATAGTATTCTTATTTTTTTGCAACGATTGCTGTGGCGCACCTAAGTTTTTGTTGAGAGTCGGGCCATTTTCGAGGCAACCTTTCAAAGCGCATGGGGTTGTTCTCTGCTTGGCGCCCGGAGGGCCTGCAATGGCTTCAGCCAGATACTAAATTCCTCAGAGAGAGATCGCGAAACTAGTTGCATTGTTTTACGTCCCAGTTGCAACATATTTCCATTCCCGTGAAAAGGAGTTTGAGATGCCAGATGCCTTATCAACGCAGAATGCGCCTCGCGGCGACCTCGCAACATTGAAACGCCGTATTGACAGCTTGTTCGAGTTTCTTGAAAGTGAAAGCGTCTCAGCAGCGATCGAAGAGTTTGAAGTGGATCCTTCGAATTCTGACCTGGAACAACTCCTGGCGAAGCATGGAGTGAAGGCGCCACCCCAATTTACAGTACGTGCGACTGCCGCAACAAAATGCTTTGGATGGGGGTGTACCGACCGGCATCACTGTATTCTTCACTGGTCCACGGAAGACGGCTGGGGGTGGGGTGGCTGTCCTTAGAACGGACGTACCGCCTCAGGCTCTTGGTGGGGCCGGGCGCCTGCGCAGGTAACAGGAAGTCGCTTCGTGTTCACTTAAATTCTTGTGGCGCGAAGCCTCGGTTGGCGAGAACAGGTTAATGGACTCCTCGACTTCGTCTCAGTTCCCGTAAAACGGCAACTACGATTTCAGGAACGTCAGACTCCATTAGTGGTTGCCTTGCGGTGTTGGTGGCCTGTCAATGCTCCGATCACCTCGCACCTATAAACGACACGTCAGAGACTCCCTCCATCTGTACTGCCAGTTATGACATAGTTGTAGGAAGTTCATGTGGCCAACACCATGGAGCCTTGGCAGTGCAAACCAACCAAGGCCCGTAAGAATCCCCTAACAAGGCTGCAAAGAAGAAGCCTGCAAAGAAAACTGCACGGAAGCCCTTAAAGAAGGGGGGCGCGAAGTGTCGACCGTGATGCGTTACCACATTCAGCCGGTGGTAAAGCGTCTCGGCATCAACAAGCGGGTCAGCTGGCACACGTTCCGTCGCACCTACTCCACGCTTCTGCAAGCTAATCGCGTGGATGTGAAGGTGGTGCAGGAGCTACTGCGGCACGGTTCGACGAAGGTGACACTGGACATCTATTCCCAGGCACAGATGCCTGCCAAACGAGAGGCACAGCGCAAGGTAGTCCAAATGATGCGCCCGGAGGCGGCTGATGCCGTGGCCATAGGTGCATAAATCGTGTGTCCACGATGGGTCCACGGCCCATTTGGGGCATTTCCACTAAGTCTTTTGGAATGTTTGGCGTCCCCGACGGGATTCGAACCCGTGTTACCGCCGTGAAAGGGCGATGTCCTAACCACTGGACGACGGGGACGCGCGGTCTATCAGACCAATAGACGCTCTTCTAACGCTAACAATATGCGGAGCGACTGTCAAAGCATCCTACATCTGCTTTAAGATCTGTCGCAGCATCGATTCAGTCTTCCTGCGGCTTAGCGATGCTCAGGAAATGGCACACGCCCTAGTCGCACGCGGCGGCGAACCTCGGCGTACTGCAGCAGAATGAAGTTGTCCGTCATGCCGGCGATGTAATCGGCGACTACGCGCGCCAGGCCATCGGTCTTCACATCGTCCACATACGATTCCGGCAGCTCTTCCGGGTAGTTCACCCAGAACTCGAAGAGCTCCGTGATGACCTCCTCTGCCTTGGTGTGCTCGAGCTCCAAAGCCTCGCAGGTATAAAGCGTGTCATACAAATATTGCTTTTCCTGACGGCGCTGCGTCTCGGCCTGCGGTGAAAAGATCGCGACCCGATGATCGAGCGCACGGATATCCGCCAGCGATTTCGCGCCGGCACGTTCGACGTTCGCTGCAGTCGTGTGGATAAGATCCATGATCAGCGTCTTCTGCATGGCCTGCAGCGCATCGTGAAAGATGTACTTCTCTTCCGCATTCGGGTGAGCGCGTTCCACCGGCAGGTAGCTCTGGCGAAGGATGTCGACATGCTCGCGGACGTGCCCGATCTCAAGCAACCCGGACTCAACCCCATCGTCGAGATCTGCGGTCAGGTACGCGATCTCATCGGCGAGGTCGATCACTTGTGCCTCAATCGGCGGACGAAGCCCTAGAAAATATTCGGACAGTTCCGGATGCTCGAGCGCCGCGTAGTCGCGAGAGTGCTTGATGATGCCCTCGCGTGTTCCCAGCGTCAGGTTCAACCCTCGGTGGCCCGCATAGCGCTGCTCAAATCGCTCAACGATCCGCAGCGCGTGAAGATTGTGATCGAACCGCAGACCGTGATGGCGAAGGCAATCATCCAGCGCACGCTCCCCTGCATGCCCGAACGGTGGATGCCCGATGTCATGCACCAGGGCAAGTGTCTCGGTGAGGTCAACATTGAGATTGAGGGCGGACGCCACGTGGCGGGCCACCTGCGCGACCTCCATCGTATGGGTCAGGCGGCTGCGGAAATGATCTGACGCGCGACTCGTGAACACCTGCGTCTTGCCCGCCAGCCGGCGGAACGCGCGTGCCTGGACAACACGGTCGCGATCGCGCTCAAAGGCCGTGCGATCGTCGCTGGTTGGCGCCGGATGCGCACGTGCAGAGAGCACGCGCTCGTCTTCGCCAAAGACACCCAGGGCATGCAGGTTGTGAACCATCGCTTAAGTGTAGCGTGAGCGGCAACCACGGCGACGGCCGCTGCCCAGGTTGAGATCCAGGAAGCTTACTGCTTCGCCGGAGCGTTATCGGCCGGAACGTTGCCGGCATGAGCCAGGCGAACACGCGCGCTCTCGAGCTTATGCTGCACACGCGCCACATCAGCAGGATCCGCATCGGCAGCAAGCGAAGTCGAGTACTCTTGCAACGACTTGTTCCAGTCTGCGATCGCCTGCTGTAGCTTGCCGTTCCTGGCTTCGATCTCCCCAAGGTGATCGAGCAGCGTCGGATCGCCCTTCATCCGTTGCGATGCCCTGCGTTCGTAGTCTTCCGCCATCGCATACTGGCCCTGCTTGTAGTAAGCCCACGCCAGCGAGTCGAGAAAAGCATAGTTTTGCGGATCGGCGGTCACGGCCTTCTTCAGCATCGTTACGGCCTCATCAAGCCGAATGCCGCGGTCAGCATACATGTAGCCAAGATCATTCTCAATCGAGGCGTTCTCCGGGTCGAGAGCCAGTCCCTTACGGAAGTCCAGCTCGGCCTCATCGTAAAGCTTCTCACGCAGCGCGGCATCGCCACGATAGTAGTAGAGATTCACCTTGTCATCGGGGGTAACCGCGAGAGCGCCCGCCTGATCAAACGCGTGCGACGCATCCTTCCAGCGCTTGGCACGCACATCCATCTCGGCAACGTCGAAGTAAACTTCCCGATCGTCAGGCGCTCCCGTCAACTGAGCCTGAGCTAACTTCAGCCCCTCATCCAGCTTGCCTGCGTCCGCCAGCTGAACCGCATAGGTCAATTGAACATCATGATTGGTGGGCATAGCCTTGGCTGCTTCGGCAGCAACCTGCAATGCTTTCGCCCACTGATGAGCCTCGCGATAGGTGTCCACCTGTGCGTCCGACCCGCGCGCCGCATAATCGCCGCCCAGGCTTCGCATCTGCTGATAAGCGTCGATCGCCTCTTCCGTATTGCCGGACTGGCGGGCAACCGTTCCTAGCAACTGAAGCAGAGCGGCGCGGTTCCGCTGGGCATCATCCGTGTACTTTCCATCCGGCGTCGCGGTAAGCGCGAGCAACTGCTTTACGGCCTTGATTGAATCATCGAAGCGTCCCAGTCCTGCATACGTCAGCGCCTCGTTATAAATGAGTTCTGGATCCTTGTCGTTGGAAAGTTGCGCCTCGGCCTTTTTGAAGGTCGTCAGCGCCTGCTCATATTCGCCCTTTTGCCGCTGAATCTCACCTGCACGAATCAACGCCTGCGGGTCCTGCGGGTCGGTCTGGAGAATTTGTGCATTCACCTTCGCGGCAGCTTCCATCTGGCCCGAAGCCGCGAGTGCCGCCGCCAGACCGCGCTGCGCATCCGTATTACTGGGATCCTGTTCCACGGCGGCCTGGTAAGCCGCAGCCGCCTCCTTGGGCCGCTTCAATTCGTCGTACAGCGCCGCAAGCGCGAAGTCCATGCGGCCGGAACGATCGCTCTCCGGCACGTCTGCGATCACCTTCGCAGCGCGATTCAGATCGCCCTGTTCCGAGTACTCGCGCGCGATGTCGAGCACCACATCCTCATTGCTGGGATCGATCTTCTGTGCAGCCCTGAACTGTTCTTCGGCCTTCGCAGAGTCGTGGTTCAGGCCATAAAGCTGACCCAGCAGCAGCCGGTTGTCGAGATCATTGGGCTTCAACTGCACAATAGTCTCGTACTCCTTGATAGCCGCCTGCAGCATCTCGGTAGCCTTCGGTCCCTGGCCATCACCCAGGGTGCGGAGGTAAACGTGCCCCAGGAGCATGTGAGCATCCACATCGTCGGGATGCTTAGTGATCTGATCCTCGGCAGCCGAGACCGCCTCACGAATCCTGCCCAGCCGGAAATATAGGTTGGCGACCCCGTCCTGCAAAATGCGGGAGTTCGGATCGGCATCGAGCGCCATCTTGTACTGCTCGATGGCCTGCGTGGCCACATCCTGCCGTCCGGACGCAACCGCCTGCTCCTCGTAGAGCTTCGCAAGACCGTAGTGGTAGTAGGAGTCAGCGTGATCGACTGGCGGGGTCAGAGGGGTTGTCGCAGCGGATTGCGCGGTTCCAAGCGTCGGCGCAGCGAGAGCGGCAAGGGCAAGTGGTACGAGGGCTGCGCGGAGAATTCGGCTCATGAATAGGTCCTGAAGTACCTGGTCTTAAAGAAGATGCTGCCGCCTGGCAGGTTCAACATCACTCGATCTACATCTTAGACGGTACATTACAAGCTTTGGGTGCGATCCTACCAGTCCCAACGCCAATTCTCCGCTGTCAAAATGTGCTATCCGTGCCGGAAATGACGGATCCCCGTGAACGCCATCGCGACGCCAAGGCGGTCTGCCGCGGCAATCACCTCGGCGTCCCGCACCGATCCGCCGGGCTGGATAATGGCCGTCGCGCCTGCATTTGCAATGGCTTCCACGCCATCCGGAAAGGGAAAGAACGCATCTGAGGCCGCAACCGACCCCGGCAGCGGGAGAGCCGCCTTCATCGCCCCAAACCGAGCCGCATCCACGCGGCTCATCTGACCTGCGCCCACGCCGACAGTCTGCCCAAAACCCTCCTGCAGGCGGGCATACACGATCGCGTTCGATTTCACGTGCTTGCAGACCTTCCAGGCGAAGAGCAGACCCGCAATTTCCTCGTCAGTCGGCTGCCGCGACGTCGGATAGGTGAGCGTGTCCGCCGTAACCGGAGCACGATCTTCGTCCTGCAACAGAAACCCGCCGGAGATCTGTTTGATCACCCGTGCCGGCGACGGAGGAACAATCCGCAACACGCGCAGGTTCTTCTTCGCGCTGAGCGCCGCCAGGGCTTCGGGCGTGAAGTCCGGCGCGACGATTGCCTCCACAAACAGCTTGGCCATCTCCACGGCCGCCGGGCCGTCGACCGTACGGTTCACCCCTATCACCCCGCCAAACGCAGACACTGGATCTGCCTCCAACGCGCGCAAATATGCCTGCTCGACGGTCGCTCCAAGGGCCACCCCGCAAGGATTCGTATGCTTCACAATGATCACGGCAGTCTGTTCAAACTCGCTCGCCAGCGCCCAGCAAGCATCCAGGTCAACCAGGTTGTTGTAGCTCAGCTCTTTTCCCTGCAGTTGCTGCGCGTTGGCGATCCCGCTGCCCGAACCATCCGTATAGACAGCAGCCGCCTGGTGCGGATTCTCGCCATAGCGCAGAGAGTTCTTCAGCCGCGCCGAAATCCTCAGCGTAGACGGCAGCACGGTCTCGACCGACGCCTCAACATCCCCAAACTCAGCCGGCAGCGCCTCCAGCGTGCTCGCAATCGCCGAGTCATACGCCGCCGTAGTCGCAAACGCTCCACGCGCCAATCGCCAGCGCGTCTCCAAGCTAAGCTTGCCGCCATTGGCCTGTAGTTCCTCCGTCAGCGCGAGATAATCCGCCGCATCCGACACCACCGCCACATCCGCAAAGTTCTTCGCCGCCGAGCGCAGCATCGACGGTCCGCCAATATCAATATTCTCGATCAACTCCGCAGTGGTCACGCCCTCCCGGGCCGCCGTCTTCTCAAACGCGTACAG
Organism: Granulicella sp. L46; assembly: GCF_009765785.1. GTDB lineage: Bacteria > Acidobacteriota > Terriglobia > Terriglobales > Acidobacteriaceae > Granulicella. Next base: position 252,727 of record NZ_LMUT01000012.1, on the reverse strand, counting down.
GTTCACCACCACCATATCGATCGGCTTGATCCCATGTTCCGCCACAGCAGCCACATGCTCAGCCAGATCCCGACGATGCAGAATCCCCCCATGCACCCCCGGATGCAGCGTCTTCACGCGCCCATCGAGCATCTCGGGAAAGCCCGTCAGCTCCGCCACATCCAGAACCTTCAGCCCCGCTTCGCGCAGCGCCTTGGCCGTCCCGCCGGTCGACACCAGTTCAACTCCGAGGCCCGCCAGTACACCCGCAAACTCCACCAGCCCAGTCTTGTCGGTAACAGACAAAAGGGCACGATTCACCGTCTTCATCTCGCTCATATTCCTCAAATTTTACGCTCCAACCCTGTGGACTCGCCGCACCAGGAACTACAGCCCGCACACCTCCGCCAGTCGCAGCCGTCTAGCAAGCTAAAATAGACCGGTATGCACGATTTAGCGTTTGTGCGGGCGAACCTCCCGCTCGTCCAAGAAAAACTCCGTCTGCGTGGCGTAGACCCGGGCCTCCTCCAGGGATTTTCCGATCTCGATACAGCACGGCGTTCGGCCATCACCGAAGCTGAGACCCTCAAGGCCCAGCGCAATGCCCTGTCCGCCGAGTTCGGACGCATCAAGCGCGAAGGCGGCGACGTCGCTCTCGTCGCTGCACAAACGACTTCGCTCAAAGACAAGACCGAGCAGCTCGAAGCCCGCGCCGCTGAGGCCGACCTCAAACTCCGCGAGCTCATCGAATCCCTTCCCAACCTCCCTAACGACTCCGTCCCCGCCGGCGCCTCCGAGCACGACAACGTCTGCCAGAAGACCTGGGGCGAAATCCCCACCTTCGACTTCCCTGCCAAGCCTCACTGGGAGATTGGCGAACAGCTCGGTATCCTCGACTTCGAGCGCGCCGCCAAGATCTCCGGCGCCCGCTTCGTCCTGCAGCTAGGCTCCGGCGCCCGTCTCGAGCGCGCCCTCGCCAACTTCATGCTCGACCTCCACACCCGCGAGCACAACTACGTCGAGGTCCTCCCTCCCAGCCTTGTGAACTCCCGCTCGCTCTTCGGCACGGGCAATCTGCCAAAGTTCGGCCAGGACCTCTTCCACTGCGACGACAAGGGCCCCTACGTCCCCGGCCAGTTGCAGGAGAGCGACCACTGGCTCATTCCTACCGCCGAAGTCCCTGTCACCAACATATTTCGCGACGAGACCATCGACCTCAGCTCCGGCACAATCTCCTTCACCGCCTACACCCCCTGCTACCGCTCCGAGGCCGGCTCGCACGGCAAGGACACCCGCGGTATGATCCGCCAGCACCAGTTCCAGAAGGTCGAGCTAGTCAAGTTCGCCCGGCCCGAAGACTCAACCGCCGAGCACGAAGCCCTCACCCACCACGCCGAAACGGTGCTCGAGCGCCTCGGCCTTCCCTACCGCCGCATGCTCCTCTGCACCGGCGACATGGGCTTCAGCGCGGCCAAGACCTACGACCTCGAAGTCTGGCTTCCCGGCCAGCAGACCTACCGCGAGATTTCCTCGTGCTCCAACTTCGAGAGCTTCCAGGCCCGTCGCGCGAACATCCGCTACAAACCCGAGGGCGCCAAAAAATCCGAGTTCATCCACACCCTCAACGGCAGCGGCCTCGCCGTCGGCCGCACCTATCTCGCTATACTCGAGAACTACCAGCAGGCCGACGGCTCCGTCCGCATCCCAGACGCGCTCCAGCCTTACATGAACGGCGAGACGGTCATTCGCCGCCAATCCTTCGGACGTGCGCTATGAAGATTCTTCGCAGCTACTTCTTCTGGACCTACGAGCGCGGCAGCTTCCACTACGACATCATGGTGACGCTGATCCTGCTGTTCCTCTTCGTGTCGCCACGCTTCATCGACTTCCAGGACAAACCCGTTCCGGAGATTCCCATGCAGCAGAGCGAGGTCCTGGTGAAGGCCGCGCGCAGCTCCAACGGAGAGGCCCAGTTCGTCTATGAGATTCGCGTCGACGACCTGCACGGAGCAAAGACCGACGCGGACATTCGCGAGGCAATTCTCAAGGTGGTCGAACCAATCGCCGGCGCTGTCACTCTCGAGAAATACACCCCGGTAGCGGATCCCAAAGGTCACGTCATCGCCTATGACGCAACGATCGTTCACTAACCCGAACCCCCCGCAGGCCACGTTTTCCGAAAATCTCCATCTAAAGAATGTTGACTAGCAGTCTGACCTAAACGGCGACCAGCAGTCTGACTTAAATGTTGTGCAGGAGTTTGATTTCATGAAACACCTTCGTCCTTTTTTCGCGGCGGTTTTCGCACTGACAGTCGCCGGCAGCGGTTACGCCCAGGCGCCATCACCGCAGCTCACCTTCGTCCTCAAGCAGCTCGACACCGCCAGCGTGAAGTTCCAACGCGCTACCGCCGACTTCCAGTGGGACTACTACGAGAAGATCGTCCACGACACCTCCACCCAGAAAGGCTCCATCTACTTCGAACGCGAGAAGGGTTCCACCGATATGGGTGCCATCCTGGTCGATCCGAACGCGGCTCCCAAATCCAAGCCCATCAAAGTAATCCAATACCAGGCCGGTACGTTCCAGATGTTCGATCCGGGCGTCGACCAGGTCACCGTATTTAACCAAACCGGCAATCAGTCAGCAATTGAAAGCTTCCTCACCCTGGGCTTCGGCGGCAGTGGCACCGACCTCGCCCGCGCCTGGAACATCACCGACCTCGGTCCCGAGACCCTCACCGACAACGGTCAGCCCGTCAAGGTCGAAAAGCTCGACCTCGTGGGCAAGGACGCCGACGCTCGCAAGAACTTCACCCACATCACCATCTGGGTCGACCTCACCCGCGCCGTCTCCCTCAAGCAAATCTTCTACATCGCCAGCGGCGACTACCGCACCGCAACCTACTCAGCCATCAAGGTCAACGGCAACGTGCACAAAGACCAGTTCGCAATCAAGAAAGACAAGAACACGACGGTCGTGAATCACTAGGCCTGCCGCAAATCATTGAGGCTCGGCGCGGAGCTTTGCAACCGCGAAGCTCCCCAGCAGGATCACCACTGGAAAGCACTCCAGCGTGTAACGCGGTTCGGAGTTATCCAGCGTCAGCAACAAAACGCATCGCAGCGCAACAAACCCGAGCATGGCGTACGCAATAGCCCCGCGGCCATCCCATCCGCGCCTCCGCCAGATCACGAATCCCACGACGGCCAGCAAAAGATATGCGGCATTCAGCAACGCGTACCCCAACTCCTCCGCCGATCGCATTGGATGTCGATCGAAGTTCCACCAATCCACTGGCATCGTCGTCAGCTCAAAGCGTGGCCGCAGCCACATATCCGCCTCCCGCGCGACCGGTAGCACCACGTAATACCGCAGCGGATGGTCCGCAATCCTCTCCGCCGCAAGCTGCGCAAATGCCGCATCAAACTCCGGCGTCGCCGACACCACCTTGTTGTACCGCGCAAACAGAGCCTGCGTCTTCTCCTTCTGCTGCGCATTGTCGAACGCCCGCGCCGGCAAATCCTCCACTCTCATCCGCGTGTCGTCATAGTTCCAGTAGATGTCGTAGGTAGCCTTGTAATCGACGGCCCAGGTCCGAAACCATCGCTGAAATCCCAACGGCACTGCCTCATCAGGATCGTTCGCGTACCTCGGCGCCAGCGGTTGGAAAACATGAAACACCCGCCAGTTCCGCGCCGTCCACAACGACAGAGGAAGCACCACCAACAGCGCTGCCACCACCGCCGGCGCCACCCGCCTGCCAAATCCAACATCACGCCACCGCATCCCCAACCAGAGCAACACCGGCAAAATCGCCGCCGCGAGAATCCCTTGGTCCGGCCGCAGCAACACCGCCGCCGCCATCGCGCACCCGACCGCCAGCACCCATCCCCACGCCCGCCCCAGCGCGACCCATCGCTCCAGCGCGAAGAACGCCACCACCACGCAGAACACGCTCAGCGTCTCGGCCAACACCACCACCGAATAGTTCGCCGTAAACGGACACACCGCCGCCAGCCAAACCGCCGCCAACCCAGCCCGTCGTCCCGCCAGCCGCCCCGCCAGAATCCCGAGCAGTACACACCCGGCCAGGTCCGCCAACATCTGCACCACCACCACCGCCCTGTAGTTCCCCGTACCGAACACCGCAAAGCAGGCTGCCAGGAACAGCGGATACCCCGGGAGCCGGATCAGCGTCGACTGAATCACCGCCCCCGAAAATCCATACACATGATGTGCGACCATATTGTGTGCAAGGTCGCCATACATCAGCGCGTCGCCAGCCACCGTTGGTCGAAGGTGGAAGAACAGCAGTCGCAGCAGGGCCCCGGCAACCAGCGCCGCGCCCCAGCCGTACCTCGCTCGCCTCTTCTCCATTTCTCTGCATCATACGAGTCACCAGCACTTCCCGGCACCCCCGCTGCCGACATCCCAGCGCGGGTAGTATCATGGGAAGCACGCCCTTCTATCGATGAGCAAACAAGTCTTCTACGATCCGCAACGCAAACGCTGGAAGCGCCTGCGGCGAATATTCGACGTGCTCGCTCTCCTGGGCGCGCTGGTCGGCGTAATCTTCATCGTCGGCCTCGTCCGCATGAAGCCCATGCAGGGCCTCGACCTTCGCTCCGCCACCAAGCGTTACCGCGCGCTCTCGAATCCGCCCGCACTGGAGCTCACGTCCCGCGAGAAGCTGAATCGTTCTGCCCATCGCAAGACCGATCTCAAACCTTCCGACGTAACCCTCAACCAGGGCGAAGGCCTGCGCGCCGCCTTTTACACCGACCTCGATCCGGCCAGCTACGCGTCGTTCAAAGCCCACGTCAAGCAGATCGACATCCTCTTTCCCGAGTGGCTGCACGTCCTCACGCCCGACGGCTCGCTCACCGCCTTCACCTCCGACAACACGCCCTTCCCCGTCATCGATTCCGCCGGCGTCCACGGCGTCGACCGCGAAAACAAAATCCTCCGCACCATCCAGGCCGCCCGCGAAGACACGGAAATCTTCCCGATGGTCAACAACTTCAGCCCCGTCGAAGGCGCCTTCAACCCGAATGTAGAACAGTTCCTCCTCAGCGCCAAAGCGCGCGCGACGTTCGTTCAGCAGGTCGACCAGTTTCTCGCCACCAACACCCGCTATCGTGGCCTCACCCTCAGTTTTCAGGCGCTTCCCCCTGACGCCCAGGCCGCCTACAGCCTCCTCGCCCAGGCCCTCTACAGCGACTTCCAGCAGCACAACCTTCGCCTCTACATCGAAGTTCCCATCGACGCCGGCAAGCTCGATCTGCAATTCCTCGCCGCCCACTCCGACGGCCTCGTTCTGATGAACTACGGGCAGCATCAATCCGGCACAGTCGCCGGTCCGGTCGCCGGCCAGGATTGGTTTGAGAACAATCTGCGCGAGATCATGAAGGTAGTGCCGCGGCAGAAGATCATCTGCTCCATCGGCGGTTACGGCTACGACTGGTCCAGCCCGCTTCCCACTCCCGGCCAAAAGAACAAGCCTCCCGATCCCGACAGCACGGACGCCAACATTCTTTCCACCCAGGAAGCCTGGCAGGCTGCCTCCGACGCCGACGCTAAGATTACGCTCGACGACTCGCTCAATCCGCACTTCGCCTACGACGACGTCGACGCGAAGCAACGTCACACCGTCTGGTTCCTCGACGCCGTCACCGCCGTCAATCAGATGCGCGTCGCTCGAGCTCTTGGTATTGAAACCTTCGCCCTCCAGCGCCTCGGTCTCGAAGACGACTCGCTCTGGAAGATCTGGGATAAGCCCCTCCAATCAGATCCCGTGAAGGCTCTCGCCGAGGTCTCGCCGGGACAGGACGTCGACACCGAAGGCGATGGCGACATCCTGCGCGTCACCAGCCTGCCCCAGAACGGCCATCGCACCCTCGCCATGGACGACGACCCCACGATTCCCAAGCCCTACCTCAGCGTCGTCTCCGAGTCGATGGACTCCTATCCGCTCCCCTACACCGTTTCGCAGTATGGCTACCATCCCAAGAAGGTGGCCATCAGCTTCGACGACGGCCCCGATCCCGAGTGGACTCCCAAAATCCTGGCCATCCTCAAGCAGTACCACGTCGTCGGCACGTTCTTCATGATTGGCGAGGTCGCCCAGGACAACATCGGCCTCATGAAACGCGTGTACAAGGACGGCCATGAGATCGGCAATCACACCTACACGCACCCGGACATCTCTGAAATCTCTCAGGGCCAGGTCGACCTCCAACTCAACCTCACCGAGCGCCTATTCGCCGCCGAGATTGGCGTCCAGCCCGTCTACTTCCGCCCGCCCTACTCCATCGATCAGGAGCCCGACACCAACGACCAGGCCGCTCCCATCGAGAACATTCAGCGCCTCGGCTACGTCATCGTCGGCGACAAGATCGATACCAACGACTGGGATGAGCATCCCCGCAAGTCGCCGCAGGAAATCGTCGACAGCGTCTTCAGCCAGATCGCCCTCTTCGATACCAAGACCTGGATGCGCGGCTCCGTCATCCTCATGCACGATGGTGGCGGCGATCGTTCCGCAACCGTCGCCGCCCTTCCCGTCCTCATCAACGCCCTCCGCGCCCACGGCTACGAGATCGTTCCTGTCTCCGAACTCATCGGCAAATCACGCGCCGAAGTCATGCCCCCCGTCAAGGGCCGCCAACGCTACTACGCCTTCGTCGACGCCATCGCCTTCGCCCTCATCTCCTTCTTCAACCACTTCGTCATCAGCGTCTTTTTCATCGGCGACATCCTGATGAGCGGCCGCCTCATCATCATCGGCGTATGCGCCGTCATCGACCGCTTCCGCAAGCGCAAGGACTACTCCACCCCGGATTACCAGCCGCGCGTCGCCGTCCTCATCCCCGCCTACAACGAAGAGAAGGTGATCGCCCGCACCATCCGCTCCGCGCTGATGTCGAACTACAAAAACATCCGCATCATCGTCATCGACGATGGTTCCAAGGACGACACCTACAAGATCGCCTGCGAGACCTACGCGAAGGAGATCGCTGCCGGTCGCGTCACCGTTCTCACCAAACCCAACGGCGGCAAGGCCGACGCGCTCAACTTCGCGCTCGCGCAAACCGACGAAGAGATTTACGTGGGCATCGATGCCGACGGCGTGATTGCGCACGACGCCATCAGCCGCCTGGTCTGCCACTTTGCTAATCCGCACATTGGCGCCGTCGCCGGCAACGCCAAGGTCGGTAACCGCGTCAATCTCTGGACGCGCTGGCAGGCCCTCGAATACATCACCTCGCAAAATTTCGAGCGCCGCGCCCTCGACCTTTTCGACGTCGTCATGGTCGTTCCCGGAGCTATCGGGGCCTGGCGCACCTCAGCCGTGAAAGCCGGCGGCTGCTACCATCCCGACACTGTAGCCGAGGATGCCGACCTCACCATGAACCTGCTCGAGCAGGGCTATGCCGTCATCTACGAAGACCAGGCCCTCGCCTTCACCGAAGCTCCCGCCTCTGCCAACAGCCTCGCCCGCCAGCGTTTCCGCTGGTCCTTCGGCATCCTTCAGGCAGTCTTCAAACATCGCGGCGCCATCGTCCACCGCCGCGCCATGGGCCTCTTTGCGCTACCCAACATCGTCGTCTTCCAGATCCTCCTGCCTCTCGTCTCACCGCTCATCGACTTCATGTTTGTCGCTGGCGTCATCCACTACTTCATCGACAAGCACTTCCACCCCGACACCACCAGCTCCGCCGACATTTACAAGCTCATCACCTTCTTCGCCGCCTTCCTGCTCATCGACTTCGCCGCCTCCGCCCTCGCCTTCATGCTCGAGCGCAAACACCCTGCCAGCAAAGGCGACGCCTGGCTGCTCTTCCACATCTGGATCCAGCGCTTCACCTACCGCCAACTCTTTTCCTGGGTCCTCATCCGCACGGTAAAGCGCGCCATCGACGGCAAGAGCTTCAGTTGGGACAAGCTAGAGCGCACCGGCAAAATGTCCAAAGCCGCCGACGCCTCCACCCTCAGCTGACTCTAGTAGTTGCCGAAAACCTCGTTTCCCGGGAACTTCGTTCCTCAAGTCGATTCGAGACCCCTCAATGAGTGACTCGGCCTGAAGTCATCAACCGAGAAACCACATCTGTTCACTAATATTTAGTGATAGGTTCTAATGTCGCAATGTCGCTGTGGCGGTTCCTATGCTGCGCGGTATCTGTCATTTCGCGCGCACGGTCTTGTCGACGAGAAGCTGCGGACGGGGCGTTGTCGATTGACGCAATGATTCAGGTGCGTCAGGCGGCGCTGCAGCGGTCGGTCTTGCTTCAAGGGGAATGCTCCTTGGCCGCAACTCCCAGAGCTGCTCACCGTCCGGAAAGCACCGTACGCGAGTGTAGTGCGTTTCTATCCAAGTGTAGAAGGGATCTAGAACATGGCTCTGTGCCGGATCCCAGGTGATGTCGGCTGGGGGTCGAAGGACGACGTAGCGAACTCGATTCGCCTGCAGCGCCTGGATTGCATTTACGAGGAACTCGGGCCTGGTTAGGGAGGACTGCCGAAGATAGTCCATATAGACGGGACTACGCAGGCCGAGGGGAAGATAGAGACTGACGCTAACGGCCTGGAAAAAGAGATCGCCCGGGTGAGTGCGCTGAGCAATGGCGCGGAACTCATCGGCTTCCTGGGGGCTGAGTGCAATCTGCCCCGTCGGGAGCGATGCGATGCTGGCGTGTGTGGAGCGGTTGAAAATGATCTTACGTATCCCTGAAACCACTGCGGCAGACCAGAGCGTTGCAATGACAAATCGGGAGAGGCGTGGACGGCTGCGCAGAAGGTATTCCAATGCCGCAAGTAAAAGTATCAATGAAGGCAGGAAGTCTGCGTAAAGCCGTATCCATGTAGGCCGGCTGACGACCTCTGCCATGAGCAGCAGGCCGGTGGACGCGAGCAGAACGGCAGGCATCCGCTTGTCACCGGGATACATCTTGTTTTGCAGGCGCGACGTCAACAGAAAGCATACTGCGATCGGTGTCATGGATACCAGAATCACGTACAAAATGACAGGCTCGAACTGCGACAAGGTAAGCCTGTGGGGGAAGACACGCACCAGGGTTACGAGGGGGTTGGTGTCGACTCGGAGTTCGTAGCGTCGGGGAAACACGACCTGAAAGTACCACACGGTGCGCCAACCAACGCGCATGAGCGTGGAGGCGCTGAGAAGAGACCACATGAGAAGAGCGGAGAGAAGGAGGCTTGCCTGTTTGCGGAGCATGGCTCGCTGAGGCGACAAAGGTGCGCGCTCATAGAAGAGTGAGAGCGCGAAGGCCAGCCATGCTGCCGCCCCCGCGGCCTGCGTGAAGAAGGCGGCGATGCCAATCAAGGCGCCTCCGATGGCTATGCGCGAGAGGGAACGGTCCGGAATAAGAATGACAATTGCCACAAGAATGGCCATGAGGCTGAACCAGTGATGCGTGGCGTCAAGCGATCGGCCATAGATAAAGACGACAAAGAGAACGGTGGTCAGATCGGCCCACCGTCGAGACATGATGCGACGGCAAAGGTGAAGACATACATACGATAGAGAGGTGCCGAGCAGCAGAATCACCAGTGTGGGGACCCAGGTGTGGACACCGAACAGATAGAAGGCAAGGACGTAGATGTAGTCGATGCCTGGTGCGTTGAACTGGAAGAAGTCGCGATAAATTAGCAGCCCTTCGCGCATGCGCAGGGCGTCGTGGGCGAAGAGGCCGTCGTCGCTTACGATGAGGTGTGGAACGCCGCGCAGGGTGAAGAGATTGAGGAAGAGATAGCCTGGGATCGCGAACAGCAGAAGGGCGTCAAGCCACCGCCGTGCCCTGGAAGCGCCGAGGTGGCTGAGGCCGCGTCCCGAATTGGCTGAGATCGTGGTTAACATGGAACATTGGGGCATTTACAGAGGAAATCAACTCATTCACCCGCGAATAGTGACAGATATTACATTATGCGGGAAGTAGCAAACACAACCACCAGGCGGCTTGATGATCTTAGGAATTCAGGAGGCTATCAAAAGGTGCCGACACGCTAGAAAACCTTCTGTCCGATGCGTCTTCAGCCATAGAATCCTCTTGCGTCTCTCCAGACCCGCAGTCGCGTTCTGTATCAAACCTTCTCCAAGCAGATTCCCGTAAGAAGTCGCGTTTTCGGCAACTACGTTCACAAGGGCGATCGCCGTCCTTTGGATCTTCGCCGAGGCTCAGCCTGGGGCGCCAGCAAATCCCGAAAACTATCCTACCTAGCGCCCGTGGTGTGACACGATCGCAATGACAGCGATGATCAAGACCACCGCAGCATCCAGCCATAAGATTTGGGAAGTATCGGATTTCTGTTCTTTGTTCATCCCGGTAATGTACTCAGATTGGAATTGTTTGGCTCGAACAAATTACGACGAGGAACCTGCTCAACCACCCACCCTTCGCCCACCACCGAAGCCTCTGGCCATCCGCGCAGGACCCCCCAATCGCATAAACTATAAGGATGGCTAACCCGTCCCTCCCGCCCTTCCGCAACGAGCCCTTCACCGACTTCTCCACCGCGGAGAACAAGCGCGCCATGCACCTGGCCCTCGACCGCGCCCGCGCCGAGCTCGGCCAGACCTACGACCTCATCATCGGCGGCAGCGATCTCCAGACCTCCGACACCTTAAAGTCCGTGAACCCCGCGAATCCCTCCGAGGTCATCGGCATCCACTACGCCGCAACCGCCAAGGAAGCCAACGCCGCGGTCGAAGCCGCGCAGCTCGCCTTCGCCGCTTGGCGCAAGACCTCCGTCGCCGACCGCGTCGCCCTCCTCATCCGCGCCGCCGACCTCATCCGCCAGCGCCACTTCGACTTCTGCGCCTGGCTCGTCCTCGAAGTCGGCAAGAACTACGCCGAGGCCGACGCCGACGTAGGCGAATGCATCGACTTCCTCGAGTTCTATGCCCGCGAAGCCCTGCGCCTCGACGCCGCCACCACCCCCATCCAATACCCCGGCGAGAAAAACCTCCTCCGCTACGTGCCCCTCGGCGTCGGCGCCGTCATTCCTCCATGGAACTTCCCTCTCGCCATCATGGCCGGCATGACGACCGCCTCCATAGTCTGCGGCAACACAGTAGTCCTCAAGCCCTCACCCGACGCCCCCACCATCGCCGCCAAATTCCTCTCCGTCATGGAAGAAGCCGGCGTCCCCGACGGCGTCATCAACCTCGTCCAGGGCGGCCCGGAAGTCGGTCGCACCATCGTCGAGCACCCGCAAGTCCGCTTCATCGCCTTCACCGGCTCCAAAAAAGTAGGCCTCGAGATCCACGAGCGCGCTGCCAAAACCCAGCCCGGCCAGCACTTCCTCAAGCGCACCATCCTCGAGCTGGGCGGCAAGGACACCATCATTGTTGACGCCGACGCCGACCTTGACGCAGCCGTCGACGGCGTCACCGCCTCCGCCTTCGGCTTCAATGGCCAGAAGTGTTCCGCCTGCTCCCGCGCCATCGTCGCCGAGCCCATCTACGACACCTTCCTAGACCGCCTCAAGGAGCGTGTCGAAGCCCTCACCCACGGCACGCCAGCCGACAATTTCCAAACCGGTCCTGTCATCAACGAAGTCGCCAAAAAGCGCGTCCTCGACTACATCGCCATTGGCAAAACAGAAGGCCGCCTGATCACCGGTGGCATCGCCGTCGACACCCCCGGCAACGGCTTCAACGTAGCCCCCACCGTTTTCGCCGACGTCGCCCCTACGGCCCGCATCGCGCAGGAAGAGATCTTCGGACCCGTTCTCGCCATTATTAAATCCAACAACTTCGACGAAGCCCTCGCCATGGCCAACAACACCGAGTACGGCCTCACCGGCGCCATCTACACCAGCTCCCGCGAGAAGCTCGATCGCGCCGAAGCCGAGTTCCACGTCGGCAACCTTTACTTCAATCGCAAGTGCACTGGCGCGATGGTCGGCGCTCATCCCTTCGGCGGCTTCAACATGAGCGGCACTGACAGCAAAGCCGGCGGCCCCGACTACCTCACCCTCTTCACCCAAGCCAAGTCCATCGCCGAAAAACGCAGCTAGTTTCTCGCGCGAGCGGCTACGCGGTTCGCACCAACTCCAGCCGCGTAGCCTCCACCACCTCCGCCAGCGCGCGGTGGTGCACCGTAAACAGCGCCAGCTCCAGCCGGTCGGACACATTGGTCTTCGCGTAGATATTGCGCAGGTAGTTCTTTACCACCTGCTCCTTGGTTCCCAGCTGGTGCGCAATCTGTCTGTTCTTCAACCCCTCGCAGATCAGAGCGACGATCTGCAGCTCACGCGCGGTCAGCCGCTGTGCAGCCTTGACGCCGAGATGGTCGGGACCTGCCATCGTCTTCACCACCCCACGCCGAACATAGCGCTCCCCCGCTGCAACCGTATACAGGCACTCAATTAGCTGCGAAGCCGCCACCGAACGCGTCACCACGCCCTGCAGCCGCTCACTGATCGACTCATCCAGATCCACGCCCGGCTCCAGCATCATCACTGCCCGGCTTCCAGCCTGCTCGATTCGATCCAGAAGCTTGTGCTGCTCCCATGCAAAACTCGACGGAAAGACCACGACTGAGCAGCGCAGGTTCGCCACCGCCTCCATCAGCTCCGAAAGCTTGGCGCACTCCGCCACAACCTCCGTCGTCACTTCCTCCGATAGCACCCTCGCGATGCCTGCGCGATAAATCGCCTGGTTGTCTGCAAGAATCACCTGCATCTGCCAAAACTCCTTTAGGCTCGCGTGCAACTTGTTTCGCAGCTCTGAATTCCTTATCGGCAATGCAATGAAATTCCGCGTGTGTATTTTCATGGGACATCATTGAAGTTTCCCCAGTCACTCACTACAAGGAGAGCCCCTCGGCGAAGACAATGACACTCCGCACATGAATGTCCGCGGTTTTTCAGCAACTTTGTTTCCCTGCCCGCGTTGAAGACAACAATGCCGCTCGCGGCATGGAGAACCTGATGAAAAACACGCTCATGAAACGGTCCATCTTGATGCTCGCCGTAACTTCACCTCTGCTCTTTGTTGCGCTGGGCTGCTCTCACCCCTACTACCCTCCCCCACCACCGCCACCCCCTCCCATGGCCCAAGGACCTACACTCGTTCAACTCGCCGACCGCAACGGATTCCAGACCGGTCGCTCCGATGGAGCTATGGACGCTCAGCGTGGCATGCCGCCTCGCCCGCAACACACCCGCGCCTTCCATGACACCCCGGGATACGACCCGCAGCTAGGGCCTTTCCCTGTCTACCGCGATGCCTTCCGCAACGCCTATCTCCGCGGCTATCAACGCGGCTACAACCGCAATTAGTCATCGCATGAAACAGTGGCCAGCGCCGCTCGCTCAATTGCTTGAGCCTGAGGCGCTGGCCGCCAGCATTCCGTTCTAGGTATCATCGACCTATGTCGGTCCAACCCTTCCACATCGCTTTCCCAGTCGACGACCTCGACGCCGCTCGCCACTTCTACGCATCCATCCTCGGCTGCCCCGAAGGCCGCAGCGCCGACCATTGGATCGACTTCAACCTCTACGGCCACCAGATCGTCGCACACCTCAAACCAGCCGCCGCGCCACGTAATCGCAACGCGGCAGACGCCAACGCGGTCGACGGCCACGACGTCCCCGTCCCCCACTTCGGCGTAGTCCTCACACCCTCCGACTGGAAGCAGTTAGCCGAACGCGTTCGTGCCGCCAACATCGCCTTCGTCATCGAGCCCTATACCCGCTTCGAAGGCCAGGTAGGCGAACAATCCACCATGTTCTTCCTCGACCCCGCCGGCAATGCCCTCGAGTTCAAAGCCTTCGCCGACCTCGGCCAGCTCTTCGCCAAATAAAATCCCCACCGAAGTTCATCGCAAATTTTACGGATTTCTTACACGCTTCCGGCGTACCCTTACGCCGGGCCGGTCTTATTGCGCCCGAAGGAAGCGCATGTCCCTCTTCGATCTTCTGGCCGGCAAGCCCCTCGCAACCTCCGAGGAACGCGCCGAGCACATCGGCCCCATCGCCGGCATCCCGGTCTTCGGTCTCGACGCTCTCAGCTCCGCCGCCTACGGTCCCGAAGCCGCGCTCACCCTCCTCATCCCCCTCGGCGTCGCCGGCATCGCGCACATCGTTCCCATCAGCTTCGCCATCATCGGCCTTCTCGCCATCGTCTATTTCTCCTACCTTCAGACCGTCGACGCGTACCCCAACGGCGGCGGCAGCTACACCGTAGCCTCCGAAAACCTCGGCGACACTGCAGGCCTCTTCGCCGCGGCTGCGCTCATGATCGACTACATTCTCAACGTCGCCGTAGGCATCTCGGCAGGCGTTGGTGCGCTCGTCTCCGCCTTTCCCTCACTCCAGCCCCACACGCTCGCTCTGTGCCTGCTCATCCTCTTCATTCTCACCGTGATCAACATGCGCGGCGTTCGAGACACCGGCAAAGCCTTCCTCATCCCCACGTATCTCTTCATCGGAACGCTGCTTCTCGTCATCGCCGTTGGAGGCATCCGCACCATCCTCGCACACGGCCACCCCATCCCCGTCATCTCGCCGCCGCACCTGCCCATGGTCGCGCTCGCACTGTCTCCCTGGCTGCTGCTCAAGGTCTTCGCCAGCGGCTGCACAGCGATGACCGGCGTCGAGGCCGTCTCCAACGGCGTAGGTGCCTTTCGCGAACCTACCCAGGGCAACGCCAAACGCACCCTCACCATCATCATCGTCCTCCTGATGATCTTCCTCGGAGGGATCGCGCTCCTCTGCCGCGCCTACAACATCGGTGCCACCGACCCCACAGGCGCCGGCTACCAGAGCATCTTGTCCCAGTTGATCTCCGCCGTCCTCGGCCGCGGGTGGTTCTACTACGTCGGCATCGGCTCCATCCTGCTCGTCCTTGCTCTCTCCGCCAACACCTCATACGCCGACTTCCCCCGCCTCACCCGAGCCATCGCCCAACGCAACTACCTTCCGCACGTCTTCCTCATCCGCGGACGCCGCCTCCTTTATTCCCACGGCATCTACGCGCTCGTCACCTTCTCCGCCCTCCTGCTCATCGCCTTCGGAGGCGTCACCGACCGCCTCATCCCGCTCTTTGCCATCGGCGCCTTCCTCGCCTTCACCCTCTCGCAGGCCGGCATGGTCGTGCACTGGATGCGCCAGCCCGGCCCACGCTCCTACCACCGCATTATCATTAACGCCATCGGAGCCACCGCCACCGGCATCACCCTCCTCATCGTCCTCGTCGCAAAGTTCAAGGACGGCGCATGGATTACCGCCATCCTCGTTCCCGCGCTCATCTATCTGATGTCCGGCGTCCGCCGCCACTACGACGGCGTCTCCAAAGAGATCAACATCGATCGCCCCATTCACCTCGACAACCTCAACCGCCCCATCGTCGTAGTCCCCATCGACCGCTGGACACGCATCACCGAGAAAGGTCTGCGCTTCGCCATGAAGCTCACCGACCGCGTCGAAGGCGTGCATGTCGACGCCGAGGAAGTTCGCCACGACGTCGAAGCCATGTGGCAGCGCAACGTCGTCGCGCCAATCTCTGCAGCGGGCCTGCCCGTCCCGAAGCTCGTCTTTCTCGCCTCACCCTATCGTTTCGTTCTCACGCCGCTGCTCGACTACGTTCTGCAATTGGAGCAAGACCACCCCGAGTGCCAGATCGCCGTCCTCGTCCCCGAACTCGTCGTGAAGCACTGGTGGCAGACACCCCTCCACAACCAGCGTGCGCAACTCCTCAAGCTCTTATTACTGATGCGCGGCAATCCCCGCATCACCGTCATCAATATCCCCTGGTACCTCTAAGCCGTCTTCGCCTTTTTTTGACAATTTCCAAAAGAACTTGTCATTCCGAACGCAGCGAGGAACCTGCTGTCTCCCGTTCTTGCCGTTGCTTATCTTTCAGTCATTCTCTCTGGGAATCTGCTTCATCTTTTGCTGTTGCCGGGTGCCCCATTCATGACGGTTCCGTCGTCATGAGTGGGTACCGCGCAACGCGCGACCGGCCTCCCATCTCCATCCCCACCACGACTAACTCTCGCTGTCCGCGCAGGACTAGAAATTCTTCAGCGCCAGATATTGGTGAATGAACGCGATCGCCATGCTTCCCTCGCCCACACCACTCGACACCCGCTTAATCGAGTCATGCCGCACATCCCCCGCGCAGAAGATACCCGGCAGATTCGTCTCCAGCGGAAACGGCACCCGCTCCTGAAGCCCCCAAGCCGTCAGGTCGCGCCCCGTACACAGGTAACCGGCCGCATCCCTCTGCAAACTCTCCGGCAGCCAGCCCGTACTCGCCTTCGCCCCAATCATGATGAACAGCGCATCCACATCATATGTCCCCGTCGTCTCCTCACCCTCCGGAGGACGCGTACGCACCGTCACCCTTTCCAGGTGGTCGTCTCCCTCGGCCTTCACCACCTCGGTATACGACGCCACGTGAATGTTCTTCTTTGTCGCAATCTGATCGATCAAATAAGACGACATCGTCAGCTCCAGCCCCTTGCCCCGCACCAGCACCACCACCTTCGCCGCGTAGTTGGCAAAGAACACAGCCGCCTGCCCCGCCGAGTTTCCGCCGCCCACAATGACCACCCGCTTCCCCACCACGTTGCTCGCCTCATTGCGCGAAGCCCCATACAGCACGCCGCGCCCCAGAAAGCGCTCAACGCCCTCCGCCTTCAGAATCCGCCACTCCACCCCCGTCGCAATCAGCACCACGCACGCCGACACCCTCTGCCCGCCATCCAACTCCACGCAGTACCGCCCATCGCCCAATGGCTCGATATGCTCCACGCAGCGCGTCATCGCGATCTCCGCGCCAAACCGTCCCGCCTGTTTCAGCGCCCGCTCACTCAAATCCTCGCCCGAAATCCCATTCGGAAACCCAAGATAGTTCTCAATCCGCGACGACGTCCCCGCCTGCCCGCCCGCCGCCGACCTCTCCACGATTAGCACCTTCAGACCCTCCGACGCGCCGTACACGCCGGCCGCCAGGCCCGCCGGCCCGCCTCCCACCACCACCACGTCATAGTCCTCAAAGCGCGGCTGCGTCCGAATCCCCAGCGCCTCGGCCACACTCCGCACCGTCGGCGTCTCCACGCAATAATGTTGATCCACCACCACCGCCGGCCCGTCATACTCGCCATTCATGCACACCGGCATCCGGCTGGCGTCCTTATCCGCATCAATCCACTCATAGGGTATCCGGTTCGCCGAAAGAAATTGCCGAATCTCCCGGCAGTCATTGTCGTATTGCGTACCTATCAATAGCACTCGCGAGGTCGGCAGCTCCGACACAAACTGTCGAACCGTCTTCAACCGGTCCGTCATCGTCTGCAGGATCAGAGCGCTGCAAGCGGCCGAACCTTGGATCAACTCAAGCAGATGCTGCGCCTCAAACCGCGCCACCCGCGACTTCGATACTGCCTGGCACGAAGCCAGCGAAGGCGCACCCAGCAGGATCGGCAGCTCACCGAAGAAATCCCCAGCCTTATAATCCCGAAGCTCCTTCGGTCGCCCCAGGATATCCTTCACCAGCTGCACCTCCCCCTCCAGCAACACGAAGAAGCCCGGCGCCTCCCCCTCGCGAATCAGCCACTCTTCAGGCTGCAGGCGCACGTCCGCTGCCCGCTCAGCAAACCGCTTCCGGTCCGCTTCGTCCAAACACGCAAAGATGGGGATGGCCTGTAGTTCGGTGGGAGAAATCATACTAGATTGTCCCATGTTCCCGGTTGCAAGAGTATGTATCGCGAACGGGGCCAACGGGTGCCGAAGGTCGTTAGCCCTTCGGCTTACCGTCGCGGTTACTCACACTAGCGCCCTGCGGCGCTCCTAGCGCTTAGCTTTCGGCTTCGGCTTTCCGGCCACCTTTTTCGCCACCGGCTTAGCAGCCTTCTTCGCGGCTGGCTTGGCTTTCGCCACCGGCTTCTTCTTAGCCGGCGCAGCAGCCTTCTTCGCGACAGGCTTCGTCACCTTTTTCGCGACAACCTTCTTCGCTACCGCCTTCACAGCCTTCTTGGCGACAACCTTCTTGGCCACAGGCTTAGCAGCTTTCTTCGCGACAGGCTTAGCGGGCAGCTTCTTGGCAACAGGTTTAGCCACAACCTTCTTCGCTGCAGGCTTCGCCACAACCTTCTTGGCAGCGGCTTTCACCGGAGCCTTATCGGCCACCGCTTTCTTCGCGACTGGCAAAGCCTTGGCAGCGACCGGCGCAGCTTTAGCAGCAACCGCCACAGCCTTCGCAGTACCCTTCGCCTTCGCGCCATCGACCGGCGCGCTTGCAGCGGTATCGCCGCCCTCAGCCAGATCAATATCCGCAACCGCCGCAGCAGCCTTCTTCCCGCGCGGCTTCGGAACCTTCGCCTCGCGCTTCACCGCACGCCGCCGCATGTTCACCGGAGGTGGTGGCGCCGGCGGAGAGAACGGCTCAAGGAATGCCCGTGCCGCCTCCGGCGTGTCCAGCTTCGAGTCCATCACCGCAAAAAACAACTTCTCCACCAGCTCGTTATAGCCGGGCAGCGCGGGCGTAATCCGCATCTCCTGCATAAGCTGGTACGGAATCTTCAACCGCGCCTGCGACCAGTCATTGAAGAACGCCTCAAACCTCGCCTTCAACGGAGCGCTCTTGGTCGTATGCGCCAGCCACAACACCGCCTCCGGCCTCGCCGCAAACAGCATCTTCCAGGCGTCCGACGGCGCAGCCGCAGCCTTGCTCGTAAACAGCGTCGCAAACTCCTTCGTGTCCGCCTCCAGCGCAGGAATCTGCTCAGCAAATCCAGGCCGCGCAAACTTCTTCTTGAGGTCCGCCACGTCCTTCGGTGTCAACTTTGCCGTCAGCAACGGAAAGTAAGCAGCCGACGGATCGGGAGAGATCCCCATCGACTCCAGCCGCCCAATCAAGTCGCGCAGCTTATCCAGCTCCGCCTCGTTCGCCTTCGACGACGTCCACGCCGGGAACAGCACCTTCGCCCAACCCTCAGCCTCCAGGCGCTTCAGCACCCGCAGCGGATCTTCCTCATGGAACACCTCTTCCAGTTCATAGTGGTGCAGCGTCGTGCTCAGCGCCGCGATCGCGTTGTCGGCCTTGGCATTCTCATACCGCTGACGAGTCTTCTCTTCCATCTGCCAGCCCAGACGCGCGCCAAAACGTGCCGCTCGGATCATCCGCGCCGGATCCTCAATGAACCCGTAATTCGACACCAGCCGCAGCTCGCGATTCTCAATATCGGCCACGCCGTTCAGCGGATCCATCAGCAGCCCAAACGATCCGTCGTTCAGCGACAGCGCCATCGCATTCGCCGTAAAGTCACGGCGATGCAGGTCGTCCAAAATCGGCGCCGCTTTATACACCGGCTTGCCCGGCTTGGGATACGTCGCCCACAGCGTCGAACCAACCTCCAGGCGAACCCCGCCCGGGAACGTAAAGTAAAGAGTCTGCGTCGGTTCGTCTTCGCCGATCACCACCCCGCCAGCCTTCTGCAACTCTTTCTTGAGTTTGGTCGCATTGCCCTGGACAGCGAAATCCAGGTCGCGAATCGGGCTTCCGCTGGTCAAGTCGCGCACCGCTCCGCCGACCAGAAATACGGTCATCGCGCGAGCCTTGGCTACCTGGCGAACATGTTCGAGGGCGGATTGTTGGTACGGCGTAAGGCGGGTCTGCAGCAGATAAATGTAGTCAGCCATGAGAAATGTACTTTGCTCCGAGCGGTCGCCGGCATCTCAAGCGCCCGCCCTAACTTGCTGCATATCAATCGTTTACATAGGTGTAACCTGAGGACACAACGTCCAATTCTACACCCTTTTCAAGCACTTGGCTACTGTTTTGCACTGGGAAAGGGTCAGTTCGCATCGAAGCGATAAAGTCTCCGAAAAATATGGAGGCAATACCTTATTGAGTCCCTACGCGGCAACGCGATAGTGCGCGAACATTGCGTTCGCACACTATCGCGTGATTTTGCCGAGAATGGCAGTCCTTTAAACCGCCGTGAGGTAGCAGTCCAACGGCGCTTAGCTGCCCGTTGAACCGACAATTCCCTTGTTGACTACAATCGTCACCACGACGCGCCGGTTCTGAGCCTGCGCCTTCCGCGTGTGATCGGTGTCGACCTGGTTGCTCGTGCCCATCGCCGCGGGCGCAAGGATTCTGGTCATCGGAACCGCGCCTGACTGCTGAATGATTGCCAGCACAGCGTCAGCACGTTCCGCACTCAACCTCTGGTTCAACGTTGCGGACCCAACGGTCGAGGCATAACCCTGCACCTCGATCATGAAGCCCGGAGTATTGGCAGCCGCCTTCACAAAGTCTGTGAGTGCGTCCTTATCCTGCGGCTTAACCGTCGCTTTGCCATTGGCAAAGTTGATCGTCATGCTGTCCTTGGTGTCGTACTGATCCAGCGTGCCGATGCGCGTGTTGGTCTGTCCAATCTGCGTTGTGTTCTGTGTGGTCGCCTGGGTAGTCGTCGCAAGACCCTGCTTGGTCGCGTCGATATCCTGCGAGTTCTTCGCAATCATGTCCTGGCTCTGCGAGATGTCCCGCTTGTTGCTCGCAAGCTGATCCTGCTGTTCGCCAAGCTTCGCGTTCACAGGGTCCAGACCCGCATCGATTGCCCTTGCCGTATTCAGTGAACCCTTCGAGAAAACGACCTTCTTTGCCAGCAACTGGTGATCGGGGTTATACGCCCCTTCAACCTTTACCGACAGGCCGGGAACAAGAGCCTCGACGCCGAGGTCCCTTCCGCCCATACCAAGAAAGCCACCTTTTTGCGTAGCCTTGGTGCTGTCCGATAGAAGCACGATGAGCCTCGGGGTATCGGCCGTCTTGACCGCCATCTGCGGACCATTTCTTCCGATGACCATACCTTGGACCGTCGCTTCCTGGGCAATTGCCGTGAGACCAAGCGATGAGACCATCGCCAACGAAAGTGCCAAGCCACAGGTAGTTCTAAGCTGACGCTGTATTTGCATGCATTACTCCCTTAGATATAAGTCCCGGTCCCGCGGCTCGATGTCCGTTCTATCGCGACCGTATCCTCGCCCCCGACACCCGTGTAGGGGTCGCGGCGAAGCTTTACACTAGGACGCCAATTTCCCGCAAAGGGAGGCCAGCATAAGTAAATCGTTTCCACCCACCAGTGCAAAACTTTTCGCCCGATTGATAACAAGAGACTTACACGATCCATCTGAGACCTCAACAGCTTCAAATCACGTGACGCTAGGTCCCTACTCTCTCGAACTTTCCGAAGAGCCGACTTATCGGGAACCTCTGCTGAAGTATGAGGGCGAAGTCGAACGACTCTTCCTGCACGAGATGCAGCTTAAAAAAAAGCCCGCTCCGAAGAGCGGGCTCGCGCACGTCGCAATGGCTATGACTTCAGCGCAGACTCGATTGCCGCGATGACCTCTGGCGAATCCGGCGTCACGGCCGGCTCAAAGCGAGCGATCGGCTGTCCGTTGCGCGCGATGAGGAACTTGGTGAAGTTCCACTTGATCTCGCCGCTAACGTTGGGCGCAGCAGTGAGGTACTGGTAGAGCGGCGTTTTATCGTCGCCCTTTACCGAGACCTTCGCCATCATCGGAAATTTGACGTGGAACTTGGAGCTGCAGAACTCCTTGATCGTTGCATTGGTGCCGGACTCCTGGTTGGCGAAGTTGTTGGCCGGCACGCCGACGATCACCAGGCCCTTGTCCTTGTACTTCTCGTAGACGGCCTCGAGCGCGGTGTACTGCGGCGTAAATCCGCAGGCACTGGCCACGTTGACCACCAGCAGCACCTTGCCCTTGTATGCACCCAACGTGGTGGGGTCGCCATCGATGGTGCTCAGTTTGAACTTGTAGATGGGCGCGCCGGCATCGGCCACGGCCACGCCGCTGAGGAACAACAACATCAGAACCAGATAGATCTTTCGCACGGGCGCCTCCAGAAATCGTTATGTTCCCAGTGTAATTGTGGGGTCAATTTGAGGCACAGCGCCGTCACCGATGTTCGCACCGCGTGCCCCACCCCGCCGGCAACTCCGGGGCGGATCCCTTCGCAGCTTCACGAACGAACTCGCCTGGGGATACCTTCCCCAGTCCGGCTTCCTGCGCGCCGGCAAATCACCCTTATGGAAACCGATGGCCGCCTGACTCCCTACCCCATCAAAACCCTCAAGCGCATAGCGTATGTGCGGAAATTCACCTCTGTGCGGGAATTCAACCTCAACGACAAAGTCGATCCCGAACGCATCGGCCGCACGACCTTTCCCGCTCGCCCTCGCGGCGACGGCCTCTGGCTCGAAGCCACGCGCCGTCCTCGCTACTTCGCGGTCACCAACATGGAGATGCGCCGGTTGGCAGCTCGACCATCAGCAGTCGAGTTGTCCCCTACCGGATGCTCTTCTCCGTATCCTTTCGCCACCAGCCTGTCTGCGCCAATGCCCACGGACTCCAACTGTTGCACAACACTGTCGGCGCGATCCTGCGAGAGTTTCAGGTTCTGCGCCGCGTCCCCCGTGTTATCGGTGTAGCCGCCAATAGTGAGGTGCACAGCGGGATAGGCCTTGAGAATCGCGGCGATGTTGTTGAGTTGATCCTGCGACTGCGGCTGCAGCGTAGCTGAGCCTGTGTCGAACAGCAGCCGGTCGAAGTCAAACCACGTAGTTTTGTCAGGACTCAGTGCCGGATCTTTGATGAACGCAAGAAGCTTGCTCTCGACTCCGAGTTCCGGGATGTGAATGACAGTCCCATTTGGCAAGGTGACGTCAACTAACCCGCCAAGGTTAACCCCGTTAGACGAAGTGATCGTGGCAGGAGTCGTTACAGCGGGAGCGGTCACTGGCTGAGTCGCGACTTCAGGCTGACGCGAGTGATACCACCAGAAGCCCAGCAAGAGCGCAAGCACCAACAGGCCGAGCAGCCACGGCAGTACCGAGCTCTTCTTCTCTTCGAGCACGGGCCGAGCTACGACTGGATTGACGTGCGCGGCAACGGGCGCAGGCTGTTGCTGGAAGCCCGCGGGTAGGAACCCTTTCAACGCGTCGCTTTCGCGCGCAAGAAAGCCCGGGAAATTACTCACATTCAGGCTGCCATCGCGGACCTTCCCGCCGACGAAGCCCATGACCGTCTGAACGCCCAGCACCAGGAGTGCGGTGGCGCCCGCACCACGCAACCCTGTTTGGGTGCCAAGAGCTTCCGCGATCGAGCCGAGCCGACCGCCAAAGATGGTGGAGAGCAGCTGCGATCCCCCCGTGAAAAAGCTCGATGTGGGATTGGTCAGTGAACCGCTCGACAGTGCGGAACCCACTGCATTCGCAGGTGTCGCTGAAGCCGAGTTCAACAACTGGCTGAGAAAGCCCTGATCGCCGGATCGCTGTGCAAGACCGCTGACGACTGCGGCTATCGATGACTGGATCCCATTGGCGATGGTGGTGGGCGAAGCCCCGAAGTGGCTAGCGAGCCCTTGAATCGACTCTGTGGGGAGGGCTGAGGAAAGAAGATTTGTGAAGGTAGGATTTGTCACCGTTAGCTTGCCTCCTGGATGGAAAAGCACGAACGGACACATCGTATTTCGAGGGCTAGCCTAGACTCCTGACGCCGAGAAATGCAAGCAGGACGAACGAATTTTCACAATAGCTTTTTCGTCGCATCAATAACCTTGTTCAAGTCCGTACATAGGGACGGCACGCAACCCCTTGAAGCGAAGTTTCTCGGTGAGCAAGACGCCACCAGGGACGCATTGAGTCCGAGAAACGCAGTTTTCAGCTACCTTGCTTGCCTCCTACCCAAACCCACCCGCCACGGCTCTATCATGGTGTCAGCAACGTCACTCATCCACACCCCATGGCTCCAGCTCAGAAGAAAGTCATCCTTCGCAGCTTCACGAACGAACTCGCCTGGGGATACCTTCCCCAATCCGGCTTCCTGCGCGACGGCCAAATCACTCTCATGGCCACCGACGGCCGCCTCACACCCTACCCCGTCAAGGCCCTCAAGCGCATAGCCTATATCCGCGATTTCAATCTCGACGACAAAGTAGACCCCGAGCGCATCGGCCGCATGACCTTCCCCGCCCGCCCTCGCGGCGACGGTATCTGGCTAAAACTCACCTTCCGCGACGATGAGCTCCTCGAAGGCCTCACCACCCTCGACATGGCCTTCGCCGACACCCTCCTCGACGACCACGGACTCTTCCTCACACCACCCGACCCGCGTTCCAACACCTTGCGCCTCTTCGTTCCTCGCATGGCGCTCAATTCCATCGAAGTTCTCGGCTTCGTTACCGCTCCCTCCCTCCGCCTAGCCGCCCAGCGCGCAGCCCAATCCGGAACCAAGTCGAAGCCTCGCGTGACAACCGACACGCAACCAAGCCTCTTCGACGAGTAAAATTCGCTCTATGAACCTCGGCGAGTTAGCCAAGCATCTGAAAGCCGAACTGGTTGCAGGCGAGGGCCAAACCCTCGAAGCCGCTGCCCTGCGCGCCATCGTTGGAGTTGCCGGCATCGAAACCGCCGGCCCCACCCACCTCACCTTCATCGCCAATCCCAAGTACGCCGCACAGGCCCGCACCACCCGCGCCGCTGCCCTCATCGTCGAGCCCGGCTTCCCCGCCATCCAAGCCCCGACCCTCCGCACCCCCAATCCCTACCTCGCCTGGTCCCGTGCCATCGAGTTCTTCCACCCCGCTCCCTCCTACGAGCCCGGCATTCATCGCACCGCCGTCATCGGCCACACTTCGCGCATCGGCGTACGCGCCCACATCGGCGCCTACGTCGTCATCGGCGAACACTGCCAAATCGGCGACGACGCTGTTCTACTCCCGCACGCAGTTCTCTACGACAACGTCCGCGTAGGCAACCGCTTCCTCGCCCACGCCCACGCCGTCGTCCGCGAAGGCTGCCAGCTCGGCGACGACGTAGTCCTCCAGAATGGGGCCATCATCGGCGCCGACGGCTTCGGCTTTGCCAAGAACGCCGATGGCCGCTGGACCAAGATCGTCCAGTCCGGCCCCGCGGTCCTCGAAGACGCCGTGGAAGTCCAGGCCAACGCCTGCGTCGATCGCGCCTCGGTAGGCGAAACCCACATCGCAAGCGGCGTCAAAATCGACAACCTGGTCCAGGTAGGCCACGGCTCAACCGTCGGCCAAAACACCCTTCTCTGCTCACAGACCGGCCTCAGCGGCTCCACCACCGTAGGCAAGAACGTCATCCTCGCGGGCCAGGTAGGCGTAGCCGGCCATCTCACCATCGGCGACGGCGCAGTCGCCACGGCCCAGAGCGGCATCCCCTCCGACGTAGCTCCCGGCGCCATCGTCAGCGGCTACCCCGCTACCGACAACCGCACCTGGCTCCGCACCGTAGCCGCCCTCAACCGCCTCCCCGACCTCCTCAAGCGCGTCACCCTCCTGGAAAAGCACATTAAGAACGACGAATAATTCGCCGCTCAAGCATGTCATTCTTCGAGGCCAGCAGAGGATCTTCTCCCTTGTCTCCAGGTACCCCAAGGCTTCAGCCTTGGGTCTCATGGCCCAAAAGTAAAGTCGGGCTTTAGCCCTTGGGTATGCCCTCTGCTCGAATCCCAGTAATCCCACGCGAAACCGCTGCTACCCTAAACCCATGAGACTCTTCACAACCACACGCGTCTCTCTCGCACTCCTCACCCTCGCCGCCCTAACCGGCTGCCACTCCCACTACGTCTCCATCGACATCCACAACACCACCCCCAACCCCATCACCCTGGTAGAAGTCGATTACCCCACCGCCAGCTTTGGCGTTGACACCTTAGCCGCCGGCGCCACCTACCATTACCGCTTCAAAATCCTAGGCGACGGCCCCACCAAAATCCTCTGGACCGACGCCGCACAGCAACAACACACCGTCCCCGGCCCCAACCTCACCGAAGGCCAGGAAGGCACCCTCACCACCACCATCACCCCCACCACGGCAACGTGGCAGTCCAATCTCCGTTCCAACTAACCCTCACCCTTGCCGACCCTCCGGCCCCTGACCCGGTGACTGATCGATCTCCTGCCCGTTCGGAGTCTCTTCAGACGGAAGCCCGGGTTGTTCTCCCTTCCGCCGCGCAGTCCCCGCCCAAATCAGGCCGACAAGAAATACAGCCAAAACCGTAACAAACGCACCAAGCAGCGCGATACCCATAAGACGTCCTCCCGAAGCCCGCCTTGCTCGGTCTTCTGCTGTTGGATGCCCACCCCCTCCAACTAGGTACGCCCTTCCGACTTCGCGGCGGAGCTAACGACGGCGCCGTATCTCCACAGGCCGAGGCTCACTAGCCCCCCAGGCCGTCGCAACAAAGAAAACAGAAAGAATTGCCAGAAAACAAATAAAGATGACTGTGATCATGCGGCTTCCTTTCCGAAGGCGCCTCGTTCTCCGTCTCCTCCAAGTGAGATGCCGCCTCCCGCGCATAGGTGAGCCCACCGGCCATTGCAGTAGACTCGCATCGTGAGCCAAGCATCCATCCCAACCCCGAACCGCGGCCTTTTCATCACCTTCGAAGGCCTCGACGGCTCCGGCAAAACCACGCAACTCAAGCACCTCGCCACGGCGCTCGTAGCCGGCGGCCACCGTGTCGTCACTCTCCGCCAGCCCGGCGGCACGCCCCTCGGCGACCGCATCCG
>NZ_LMUT01000012.1:196572-226010 GCF_009765785.1 Granulicella sp. L46 | reverse complement strand
CCAAATCATTCTCCCGGCCCTTGCCGACGGAGCCATCGTCCTCTGCGACCGCTACACCGACAGCTCCGAGGCCTACCAGGGCGCCGGCCGCAACCTAGGCTCGGACCGCATCCTCGCCATGCACCGCGCCGTCTGCAACAACGTCCAGCCCGACTTCACCATCCTTCTCCTTCCCCCACTAGCAGCCTCCCTCAAGCGAGCCCGTCGCCGCAACGATCGCCACGTCCAGCAGCAAGGCACCGACGAAAATCGTTTCGAGCGCGAAGGCGACGAATTCTACACGCGAGTCTATGAACAATATCGCGAGATCGCACGACGCGATCAAAGCCGCGTCTCGGTATTTACAGAAGAAGCCCCCATCGCCACCATCCATGAGCGCATCCTCGAAGTAGTGCGTCAGCGTCTGGATGAAGTCGTCCATTCCCGCCATGAGCCTTGAAGGCCTGCCGAAGCCGCGCTTCAGTCTTTGCCTTTCTTTCTGTCATTCCCTCTGGGAATCTGCTTCTTCCTTTGACCCCGTAAAGCGCTCCGAAGAAGCCAGCACGTAGCATTTGTCGCGCCGACTAGGAACCGCCCACCCCCCATGTCCGAAAAACCACGCGACTTCGAAAAAGAGTACGACTACACCCCAGCCCGCACCCTCGGCGAGTGGCGCCTCCCCGCCGGCCTCCGCCGCGCCCTCCCCTACTACGCCCGCCGCAAGTGGGTAAGCTTCGGCGAACCCATTCCCTTATTCGAACATCTCCACAACACCTTCGGCCGCATCGCCCACTACCGCTTCATGGGCACCACCATCGTCTTCGTCAACGACCCCGACTACATCAACGAAATCCTCGTCACCCAGGCAGGCAGCTTCGTCCGCGAGCGCACCCTCAAACGCATGAAGATCCTGCTAGGCGAAGGCCTCATCACCTCCGACGACCCCATCCACAAGCAACAGCGCCGCATCGTCGCGCCAGCCTTCCACCGTCAACGCATCGCAGGTTACGCAGATCAGATCGTCGCCGCCGCCCAGGAATCCGCCGGCCGCTGGACCGAAGGCCAGCCCATCGACATCAACGACGAGATGATGCAGCTAAGCCTGCACATCGTAGCCCGCACCCTATTCGACTCCGAAGTCACCGCAGACGTCCTCGCCGTCCGCGACGAAGTCAACACCATCATGGGCCTCTACAACTTTCTCGTCGCCTTCCCCCGCCTCGAGAGCGTCCTGCACTGGCCCATCCCCGGCGTCATAAAGTTCCGCCGCAGCCGCGCCAAGCTCGACGCCGTAGTCGCCACCATGATCGCCAGCCGCCGCTCGCTCACCCGTTCCCAACTCGAAGCGCGCGGCGACCTCCTCAGCATGCTCATGGCCGCCCGCGACGAAGACGGCAGCGGCAAAGGCATGACCGACACGCAAGTCCGCGACGAGCTCCTCACCATCTTCCTCGCCGGCTACGAGACGGTAGCCAACGCCCTCACCTGGACCTGGTACCTCCTCAGCCAGAACCCCGAAGCCGCAGACAAAATGTATGCGGAAGTCAACGAAGTTGTCGGCACCACCACCGCCACCGTCGACAGCTACCCCCGCCTAAAGTACACCGAAATGGTCTTCGCCGAATCCATGCGCCTCTACCCACCCGCGTGGGCGATGGGTCGCCAGTCCACCGTCCCCATCGAGCTAGGCCCCTACCGCTTCCCGCCCGACACCCACTTCTTCTTCAGCCAATTCATCATGCATCGCAGCCCCGAATACTGGCCCGACCCACTAGCCTTCCGCCCCGAGCGCCACACCCCCGAAGCCAAGGCCGACCGCCCCCGCTTCGTCTACTTCCCCTTTGGGGGAGGCCGCCGCCAATGCATCGGCGAAGGCTTCGCCTGGATGGAAGGCGTCCTCTCGCTAGCCAGCATCGCCCAGCGCTGGCGCCTAACCTTCCTCCCCACCTACCCGGTAATCCCCCAAGCCAAAATAACCCTCCGCCCCAAGCACCCCATGATGATGCGCCCCGAACCCGTCCTCTAACCCCCGTCCCATATTTTCGTCGTCATCCTGAGCGCAGCGAAGGACCCCCGTAGTGCTGTTGCTCTTGCTGTTGCCCTTGCCTTTCTTTCTGTCATTCCCTCCGGGAATCTGCTCCTTCACTTGCTGTTGCTTTTGCTTCTCTAGTTGTCATTCTGAGCGCAGCAAACGAACCTGCTGTTTCCCGTTCTTGCTTTCTTCAATCAGCCACAAATTCCGTATCGACCGCTCCCACCCCCGAAACCTGTCAAGCCCCCTAACCCCACCAAAACCTCCAAAACCCCTATCAACACTAGCGATTTATATTTTCAAAACCTGGCATAATCACCCTCACCAAAGGACTAGACTTTAACTAGCACCCACATACCAAGGACCACGCCCGACATATACGGACGGGATCGCAGCCCCATCCGTTGCGATCCCAAATGGTACTTCCACGCCTAAAATACCCGAACACCAGAGTTGCGCCACAAACCCACCCTGCCAAGGTCATACTTTCGGCCATAACCTACCTGAAGTGAAAGACCTACCCACACAGTCCACCGGACGAAGGGGGGTACTTTCGGACGTAACTGGCCTGCTTAGACTACTTTGCCGCAAAAGTCATACTTGGGGGGGGGAGGGGGTACCCGGGCCGCCGCGAGCCCCAACTCGGGGCTCTACCAGGACGAGGTAGTCTGAAAGTGTGCCGCTACCCACCACCTTCAACGACTTCATCGGCAACCAACCCACGGTCGAGAGCCTCCGCGCGGCCATCGCCGCCGGCCGCCTCCCGCACTCGTTCATCGTCCTCGGCCCCCGCGGCTCAGGCAAGTACACGCTCTCGCTGCTACTCACCATGGCCCTCGAGTGCGAAAATCAGCCCCGCGAGCTGGCAACCGAAGGCCCCCACGCCGGCCAGCAGATAGCCGGCTTCTGCGGCCACTGCCACAACTGCACCCGCATCGCCGAGAGCGCCGACCTCGACACCAAAATCGACGAAGCCGTAGCCGCCCGCGAAGAGATGCGAGAGGTCGACAAAAAGGAAACCCGCGTCCTCGTCCAGACGCACCCTGATGTCCTCATCGTCCCACCCGATCCGCCGCAGCTCCTCATCAAGCTCGGCCAGATCCGCACCCTGATCAATCGTGCGCACCACCTGCCAGCCGAAGCCCGCGCCAAGGTCTTCATCATCACTTCTGCAGCCTTCATGAAGGAAGCAGCGAATTCCCTCCTCAAAGTCCTCGAGGAACCACCAACGCACGTCCACATCGTCCTACTCGCCGAGAACCTAGGCGAGCTACTGCCCACCATCCGCTCCCGCTGCGCCGTAGCCCACCTCGGAGCGTTACCAGCCGACGAGATTGCCGCCCTCCTCGCCCAGCGCCGCCCCGAGCTCAACAAGACGGAACGCGAACTCACCGCCCGCCTCAGCGAAGGAGCAGCTGGTCGCGCCCTGAGCTTCAACCTCGCCGAATACGCTGCCGCTCGCAACGACGCGCTAACGATCCTTCACACCGCCGAGCGCTCCGGTGGTGCACAAGACCACTCCACCCTCTTCCGCATGACCGAGACCTACCGCACCGGCGCCGAGGGCCAAACCAAGACCACCGCGCTCCTACGGGCCCTCTCCAGCCTGCTCGAGGACATCCTTCTCCTGCAGTCCGGCGCTCCCGACCGCGTCCGCAACATCGACAAACGCGCCGACCTCCAGCGCCTCGCCGACACCTTCACCTTTGAGTGGATCGAACAGGCCGTGCGTGCCATGGACGCCGTCCAAAGCGGCATGCGCCGTAACCTACTCCGTTCTTTGAGCCTCGACGCCCTTACGGTGGAACTTGAAGGTAGTCGTCGCTAGTTGTTGAAACGAACAACCCTTGTCTCTCGTCTCATCATCAAACGTTCCAATCAATGCATTTGAAAGGAACCAGGGCACAGCACACCGTGTCTGATCAGGGCTGCCGTTTCAGCCCTTTCCAGCGGCTTCTTTGCAGCGCTCATTTGTGTAGTGCTCGAAGGAGAAGACGCGATGCCGGTAAAGAGAGCAAAGATGGAGAGTAGAACCGCAACCCGCGCTGACGACAATACCTTCAACGGAACCCGCAAGCTGGTACGTCCGCAGCTACCACCCGTAGAGCGTCGCCGCGATCCTGTGCATACCGAAGATCCACTAACTCACGCCATGATCTCAGATACCCACGGAACCCCGGAGAGCTCTCACGCTGAAGCGTTCTACTTCCAGAAGCAGATGCAGCAGCAGACCGAGATGACCGTCGTGCTGGAAGACGGAGAACAACTCCACGGCATCATCCAATGGTATGACCGATGCACCGTGAAGATGCGCGTCGGGCGCACTCGCATCCTGGTCTATAAAGCTTCAATCAAGTATCTCTACAAGACCAGCGACGCGCACGCAGCCAACAGTGTCATGAAGTAGCACCTAAGCCGGCCGTGCGGCCTTCAGAAGGCGGTCGCGGATGGCATCCCTAATCCCGCCAGCTTCTGGCAGCGGACATAGAATCACAGACACCCCGCGATCATCGAGTGCTCGCAGGCCAGCAAACAGCCGAGCTGCAAGCGCCTCAGGATCGTCCCACCGTGCCCAGCTCTCGACCACAGCGTCTGCGTTCACGGTCCAGCCCTTCGGAAGAAGCACGCCAATCTTCCCACCCTGAATAGCAGCTTCGGCTTCCGCGAGTGCGCCTTGCAGCGCCGCCTGGGAGCCGTCCACCAACACCATCCGCGCCCGCGGTGCATAGTGGCGAATGCCAACTCCCGGCGATGGCATCGAGACAGGTTGCGCCTCCGTCGTCGGAAGAAACGCCTCGACAGCCACGCCCGTGACCGCGGCGAGCTGAGCTGCCGTTACCGCCCCAGGACGATAGAGCACCATTGGCGTCTGCGTTGGGTCGAGCACAGTAGACTCGACCCCGATCGAGGTTGGACCAGCGTCGAGCACGGCATCGATTCGCCCGTCCAGGTCTGCCAGCACGTGCGCGGCGGTCGTCGGGCTGGTGTGCCCGAAGAGGTTGGCGCTAGGCGCAGCGACCGGAACACCTGCAGCCGCCAAAAGCGCCCGCGCCGCCGGATGAGCCGGCACCCTAACCCCGACCAACTCCCGACCCGCCGTGACCGCGTCCGGAACGGCCAAGCTTCGCGGGAGAAGCAGGGTCAAGGGTCCAGGCCAGAAGGCATCGGCAAGGGCAATCACTCGCTCTGCCAGCTTCGCTGGGACCACGG
This sequence comes from Granulicella sp. L46, assembly GCF_009765785.1. GTDB lineage: Bacteria > Acidobacteriota > Terriglobia > Terriglobales > Acidobacteriaceae > Granulicella. The sequence continues at coordinate 220,789 of NZ_LMUT01000012.1, read as the reverse complement.
CCACTTGGCTAAGCTGCTCAACCGAAGCGAGATGCACGATGAGCGGATCCCAGAAAGGTCTCCGCTTGGCAGCGAAGATACCGGCAACAGCCTCTGCTGATAGAGCATTGGCCCCAAGGCCGTAAACCGTCTCGGTCGCAAATGCCACAAGGCCTCCGTCGCGGAGCAGCATCGCGGCGCGGACCAGATCGGCCGGAGTGGAATAATCGAGATGAACGGTCTGAGGCATGTGCTGACTTCTCATCGTAGCGAATGCCGCGACGATTCCACGTATTCCACAGGTGCAAATGGTTGCTTTCCGGACACGATTCCAGACGTATACTGACGCCATGCAGGCTGCCGAGATCGAGCTGAAGTTTTCCGTCGCGGATATTCGAGAGCTTCGCTCAACAGCTGATGCCCTCGGCTTCAAACTTGTAACGGACCGCACCTTCGAGAGCAACGTGCTCTACGATTCTTCCGACCGGCAACTCCGCACGCAAAGGCAGATCCTGCGACTTCGCCACTATGGAAACCGCTGCACGGTAACCCATAAGCGCCAGGCGGAAGGTGGCGATGGAGATCTTCGCTACAAGACACGAATTGAGACCGAGAGCGTTGTAGAAGACTGTGACGCGCTCGCGGAAATTTTCATCCAGCTAGGCTATCGACCTGTATTCCGCTACGAGAAGTTCCGCACGGAGTGGGCGATGGACGAAGGCCACCTCGTGTTGGACGAGACGCCGATAGGGGTCTGGGCAGAGCTCGAGGGTCAGCCAGCTTGGATCGATGCGATGCTTGAGAAGCTATGCATTGCGCCCGAACTGCGAACTATCCAGAGCTATGGCAGTCTCTTCCTGCGATGGAAAGAAGAAACCGGAAGTGCGGTGGAGAATCTCACTTTTGATGAGATCGCTGCCTACGCAGAGGTCTCAACGCTCGCTGTCGTAGCCCACTAGTTAGAGAATTTGGAAGTTGACGGCGACATAGAGGTCAACCCGGACTGGCTTGCCGTCTTTCATAGCCGGCTTAAACCTATATTGACGAACAGCCTCTACAGCCTTCTCGTCGAGGCCCATTCCAACCCCTTGGACCACACGGACATGTGAGGGAGTTCCGTCCGGCTCAATATAGAGGTACACCGTAACACTTCCGGAGAACTTGGCCTTGCGCGCCTCTTCGGAGAACTCGGGTTCGACCTGGTAAAGAACAACAGGTCGACTGATCCCACCACCGATGTGCATCACGCCGCCGCCAGTGTTGCCACCGGATCCAGGCCCGATGCCTGAGCCGTTACCGGAACCGATTCCGGTCCCAGTTCCGTTCCCGAGCGAGACTCCTCTAAGGGTGGAATTGGGCATTCCCAGGTTCGGCATCTGATTGTTGGCTAGGTTCAGATCCTTCTGCACCACAACGGTCGGAACGACTGCCAGCTTGGGAGCGTCGGTGGGCGGAGCCTTGGGGGCAACCAGTTGCTTCTGTGTGAAGTCGGGCAGCCTTCCCTTGCTGACCGGAGCTAAGTCGTGCTGGCCGCCACCACCGCCTATCTGCTCGAGCTTGGGAGCAATCGGTGGCGGCGGCGCGGCCAGGACTGCTGCAACATTCTTTTTAGCCGGACTGATCACGTTGACCTGGCTGGCGATAAAGAGCGCAACCAGCAGGATGATGAGTACGTGCGCGCCGATAGCGAACGCGGTCGACGCGGGGCTGCGCTTGCTCGCCATGCGATCGGGAACAGCAACCGGCTTGGACTGCAGGACGAGCGGCGGAAGTTTGGGGGCAAAGAAGGCGTCGCGGACACTCGAAATCAGCGACCCAAAGACGCCTTGTTCCTTGATCTCCACGCTGAGACGCACTGGCTCAGGCATCTTCTGAGGCACTCGTTCTCCGAGATCGGGATCGACCTGGCTGGTGGGGGGAGGCGGGAGGGTATCAATGTTAGGCATAGGCGAAACGGGTCTCGGCGCGGTCTTCTCTTCTCTTCTTCAACTACCTGGGGCAAACACAGCCTTCAGCTTCCGGAAGGTGCGTCGCCAAGTCCCTGGTTCATTCTACAAACTCTTACCCAGGTTTGCTCTGCCTAATTAGACGCATCTCGCGGAAAAGTAGCTAACCGGCATTTATTCAAAGGGTGCCGTGGGCGGAACCGGGCGGCGCAGCTTCATGGGCCTTTACAATAGAAGTTTGTTCAGTTGTAAGCGGAATCCTTTGTTGGCCGCACGAACCTGGAGATGTTGATGTCTGATGATGACAAGAAGAAGAGCCTCAAAGGGACGTTAAACCTCCCGAAAACTGATTTTGCAATGAAAGCGAATTTACCCCAGAATGAGCCTGTTCGGCTGGCACAGTGGGATGAGGCGGACCTTTACGACCAGATTCGCAAGGCCCGTACCGGGGCACCAAAGTACATTCTGCATGATGGGCCGCCTTACGCCAACGGGGCAATTCACCTAGGTCACGCCTTGAACAAGTGCATCAAAGACTTTGTTGTGAAGACGAAGACCATGGCTGGCTTCGACGCTCCCTACGTGCCGGGTTGGGATTGCCACGGACTGCCAATCGAAATCAAGGTCGATGAGAAGCTTGGCGGCAAAAAGTTAGAGATGGATCCTATCGCGGTCCGGAAGGCGTGCAGGGAGTATGCAGCGAAATTTGTCGACCTGCAGCGCTCCCAGTTCAAAAGGCTCGGGATCCTCGGTCGGTGGGAGAAACCCTACGCGACGATGGACTTTCCTTATGAGGCGCAGATCCTCGAGACCTTTTACGGATTTTACGAGAAGGGCTTTGTTTACAAGGGACTGAAGCCTGTCTACTGGTGCTCCCATGACCATACAGCGCTGGCAGAAGCCGAAGTGGAATACGAGATGCACACGTCTCCGAGCGTCTACGTTCGATACAAGTTGACCAGTCCGCCGGAAAAGATCGATTCCAAGCTGTGTGACAAAAATGTCTGGACAATCATCTGGACGACCACTCCTTGGACGTTGCCGGCATCGATGGCGGTGGCCTTCAACCCGGAGATTCAGTATGCAGCGCTACAGAATGGCAATGACGTCTATATTGTTGCCGAGGCGCTACTTGAGCAGGTTCGCGAGGCTTGCGATCTGGTTGGGGATCTGAAAAATGCGACGGTGATTGCAACCTTTCCTGGGTCCAGGCTGGACCGCGCTACTTTCGCACATCCGTTTCTGGAGCGCGGGATTCTCGGGGTCACCGCGGACTATGTGACGACGGATCAGGGGACGGGTGCGGTCCACACCGCTCCGGCCCATGGACCTGATGATTTCGCTACGGGACTTCGCTACGAACTGCCTTTGACCTGTGACGTAGACGCTCAGGGCAAGTTACGTAACGGGTTGCCCGAGTACGACGGTTTGTATGTCTTCAAGGCGAATGCGCCCATCGAAGCACTGCTTGCTGTGAAGGGTGCGCTGATGGGGCGCCACAACCTCGAGCACAAGTATCCGCACTGCTGGCGCTGCCACAAGCCACTGATCTTTCGAGCCACCGAGCAATGGTTCATCTCGATGGAAACACCGGTGCTTTCCCCTAAAGCGGAAGAGCCGAACGCGACCTTCCGCGAACGGGCGCTGGAAGAGATCAAGCGCGTGACCTGGGATCCGGCATGGGGAGAAGAGCGCATCTCCAACATGATTGCAACCAGGCCTGACTGGTGTATCTCCCGGCAACGCATCTGGGGAGTTCCGATCGCAGTCTTTCTTTGCGAGAAATGTCATGAACCTCTCAACGATGAAGCGATCAATAAGAGCGTCGTTGAAATCTTCGCGAAAGAAGGCGCCGATGCCTGGTACAAGTACGAGCCACAGGCGCTCCTGCCTGCTGGTACGACTTGCAAGGCTTGTGGAAGCGTCATGCAGTTTCGTAAAGAGATGGACATCCTCGACGTATGGTTCGAGAGTGGCGCAAGCTGGCATGCAGTGCTCGATGTAGAGCCCGAGCTTCACTGGCCGGCAGATCTCTATACCGAGGGTGGGGACCAACATCGAGGATGGTTCCACTCTTCCCTGCTGAGCTCCGTCGGTATCCGCGACGCTGCTCCCTACAGGATGGTCGCAACGAGCGGCTGGACGCTGGACGAACAGGGCCGAGCCTTCTCGAAGTCTTTGGGGAATGGCGTTGATCCTGTCGACGTCGCAAACCGCCTGGGTGCCGAGATCATCCGGCTTTGGGTTGCGAGTGTGGACTTCCGCGAAGATGTAGCGGCGAGCGAAAACCTGATGCAGCGCGTCAGCGACAACTACCGTAAGCTGCGCAACACCCTGCGGTTTCTGCTGAGCAATCTTTCGGACTTTGATCCGGCAACGGATGTGATCTCGTGGTCAGAGATGCTGCCGCTTGACCAGTACATCCTGGCTCGAACTGCCGAACTTGATGCTTCCATTCGTGCAGCGTATGACGAGTTCGAGTTTCACCGCGCCTATCAAGCGCTGAATGAGTTCACAAATTCGGATCTGAGTGCGCTCTACCTGGACGTTGTAAAAGATAGGTTGTACACGTTCGCTCCGAAGAGCCTGGCAAGACGCAGCGCGCAGACTGCGATCTGGCGCATAGCAGAGGCTATGACACGATTGATCGCACCGATTTTGTCCTTCACGGCGGATGAAGTTTGGCAGTATCTGCCAAAGGTTGAAGGCCGGTTGCCAAGCGTTCATCTGGCACTGTTCCCCAGTGTTCTGGACGTAATCCCCGGCAGAATGGCAAGTCTTGAAGCAGAGTGGCAACAGTTGGCGAACATCCGCCAGCTCGTGATGGTTGAACTGGAAGCGCTCCGATTGTCAAAGTCGATTGGCAAGTCTCTGGACGCCAGCGTGCATGTCATTGCGGCCGAAGGTTCTGCCGAAGCGCTGGTGTTGAAGAAGTATGAGAACGCCTTGGCGGAGTTCTTCAACGTCTCACAGGCCACTGTGCAACTTGTCGGCGATACCAAGCAGGAGGCCGCTGTTCTGATCGAGGCAGAGGTCGCGGATGGTGCAAAGTGCGAACGTTGCTGGCGGGTCGTCCCGGACGTCGGCGCGGACCCTCGATGGATGACGGTATGCTCTCGTTGCGCAGAAGCGCTGAATGCAATTGGCTTCCCGTCGTTGACAGGGGAGGCTGCGTAATGTCGACTGCTTCTCCGTCGCGCGATCTGCGATGGCTCCTGTTGGCAATTGCCGCACTGGTTGTTGGTCTTGATCGCGCAACCAAGCTTTGGATCATCGCGCATATACAGCCGGGCCACGCGATTGTACTCATTCCTAACGTCTTTCGACTTACCCACGTACTCAATACTGGAGCGGCCTTCAGCATGTTTGAGGGCAGCACGTCGCCCAACTTGGTACGCAATGTATTGATCGGATTTTCTATTTTTGCCGTTGTCGTAGTGCTCGTGCTCATCTGGAAGATGGGCCGCGCTTTGAGCCTCACATCTGTAGCACTCGCATTGATCCTCGGCGGAGCTGTTGGAAACTTATACGATCGCATGCGATTCGCTTACGTGGTCGACTTCCTTGAGGTACATATCGTCCACTATCACTGGCCAGACTTCAACGTGGCAGACTCGGCAATTGTGGTGGGAGCCTGTCTGCTACTCCTTGAGATGTTGCGACCACAAAGGAGTGCATAAGCCGTATGGGGACCGATAGCGCGAACGATCAGATTACGATTCGCGGTGCGCGGACGCACAATTTGAAGAACATCGATGTGGACATTCCGCATAATGCGCTCACGGTGGTGAGCGGGGTATCCGGTTCTGGTAAATCGTCGCTGGCGTTCGATACGGTCTATGCAGAGGGCCAGCGCCGCTATGTCGAAAGCTTGTCGGCCTACGCTCGGCAGTTTCTGGAACGTATCGAGAAGCCAGATGTGGATCTAATGGACGGCTTGGCGCCTGCCATTGCCATCAAGCAGAAGAATCAGACGCGCAATCCACGTTCAACCGTAGCCACAGCCACAGAGATCTTCGATTATTTGCGTCTGCTGTTTGCTCGCTGTGGAACGGTCACCTGCCTGCATTGTGGAGGCATCGTCCGGCGCGACACGGTCGATGATATTGTCGTGCGCGTACTCGCGCTGCCGGAAGGAACGCGCGCGTATGCCTTGTTTCCGATTGTACGAAGAGAGGTCAAACTGGAGGCATTGAAGGGGCCTGCGGTCGACCCTTCAGTAGAAGTGGCCACTGCTCCGAAGAAGGCTGCGAAGAAGACCGCAAAGACGGGCAAGAAGTCTGGGGTGATTGTCGCAACAGATTTAAGCGAGCCTCTGAAGGAAAGACTTGGCGAGTTGCGCAGGCGGGGCTATAACCGGCTTTGGCAGGCAGATGAGAACGGTGGCGCGGGAAAGATTGTTGAGTTTTCGGCACCGGAATCTTTGCTCGAATTAGACTTCGGCGCAGTTGCCGATAGACCGATCTATGTCCTGATCGACAGGCTGGCGCTTTCGGCGGAGATACGCGGGCGACTCGTCGATGCGATTGAGACCGGCTATCGCGAAGCGGGAGAGATTGTGCTTCGCACTCTTCCCAGGGAAGAAACAGAAACGACAGAGTCTTTGCGCTTTTCGTCGGCCTTCGAATGCTCTGACTGTCATCGCGCGTACCGTGAGCCGGAGCCACGGTTATTCAGTTTCAATAACCCGTTCGGTGCATGTCCGCGTTGCCAGGGTTTTGGCAACACCATTGATTTCGATCCCAATCTCATCATTCCGAATCGTTCCAAGACGCTGGATGAAGGTGCTATTGATCCGTGGACGAAGACAAAATATCGTGCGTGGCACGGCGAGATGAAGCGGGCAGCCAAGGCGGAAGGCGTTCCGATCGATGTGCCTTGGTTCGACCTTACCGAGCCGCAACAACGCTTCATCGAAGAGGGTCGAGGGAGTTGGGCGGGAGTTCGCGGTTTCTTCGCAGAACTGGAACGAAAGAAATACAAGCTACATGTCCGCGTGTTTCTTTCGAAGTATCGCGGGTATGCGACGTGTCCCGACTGTCGTGGACAAAGATTGCGAGCCGAGGCTCGCGCAGTGCTTCTGGCCGGTAAAAATATCTGCGATGTTTGCGCGCTCACGATTACAGAGGCGCAAGACTTTCTTGATTCCTTGAGCCTGAACCCATCACAGCAGGAGATAGCGGGCAAGGTGCTCGAGGAGGTGCGACAGCGGGTGCGCTTCCTGCAGCAGGTCGGACTGGAATACCTCACATTAGACCGATTGAGCTCAACGCTGAGTGGAGGCGAGTCGCAACGGATCCAGCTTGCCGCTAGCCTTGGTTCGCGCCTGGTCGGAGCACTGTATGTGCTCGACGAGCCTTCGATTGGATTGCACACGCGTGATACGGCCAAGCTGATCACGATCATGGAGGAGTTGCGCGACTTGGGAAATACCATCCTGGTTGTGGAGCACGATCCGGATGTGATTCGGGCAGCAGATCACTTGTTGGACCTCGGGCCCGGGGCTGGTGAGTTGGGCGGTCACTTGTTGGCGTCTGGGACGGTGGACGAGGTACGGGAGAACCCTGCTTCGCTGACAGGGCGATATCTCAGTGGCCGGGCGAGTATTGCGGTGCCGAAGCATCGCCTGGAGCCGGGGCGGGAGAAGCTTGTGTTGCGCGGGGCTAGGATCCATAACCTGCGGGGCGTGGACGTCGAGATTCCACTTGGACTGCTGTGCTGCGTGACCGGCGTTTCGGGATCGGGTAAGTCTACGCTCGTGCACCAGGTGCTTTATCGGGCGCTGATGCAGGCGCTGGGACAGGATGAAGCTGGCGAACGGGAGACGGTGAATCTCTATCGGGAGCTTTCCGGGTCGCAGTATCTGAACGACGTGGTGCTGGTGGACCAATCGCCGATTGGACGGACACCGCGGTCCAATCCTGTGACTTATATCAAGGCCTTCGATGCTATTCGGGAACTGTTTGCGGCGCAGCCGGATGCTCGGCGGAAGAACCTCACGGCTGGATCGTTCTCGTTCAACGTTCCGGGTGGAAGGTGCGATGTATGCGAGGGCGACGGAACGGTGACGGTGGAGATGCAGTTCCTTGCCGATGTGGAACTTCCGTGTGAGGAGTGCAACGGAACGCGTTATAAAACGTCCATCCTTGAGGTGAAGTACAAGGGCAAGAATATTCACGAAGTGCTTGGACTGACAGTGCGCGAAGCACTGGTCTATTTTGCTGGGCATCCGAAGATCGTCGATAAGCTGGCGGTACTGGATGAGGTCGGGCTTGGGTATGTGCGGCTGGGGCAGAGTGCGACGACGTTGAGTGGTGGAGAGGCTCAGCGTGTCAAGCTGGCGCAACACCTGGCAGCGGCGCGATCGGGATCCTCGGGCGGCGCTGGCGGAATTCGGGGTGAGGCGAAGCGGGCTGCGAGCCGAGTACTGTACATCCTGGATGAGCCGACGACGGGGCTGCACTTCGAGGATGTAGCGAAGCTGCTGGCGGTGTTCCACAAGCTGATCGATGGCGGCGGTTCGCTGTTGGTGATCGAGCACAACCTGGACGTGATCAAGTGTGCGGATTGGGTAATTGATATGGGACCCGAAGGCGGATCCGGAGGCGGACAGGTAGTGGCGACAGGAACTCCCGAGGAGATCGCGAAGGTGAAGGCGTCGCACACAGGCCATTGGCTGGGGAAGGTGCTGAATGCCGGGTCGCAGCGCACGAGGGAGGTCGCGTGATGAACCGTTGCAAACTCTTCACGGCCGTGTTTTCCGTTGCGGCGAGCGCTGGAATTGCACAGCAGCTTCCTCCGGGCACGCATAGTGTGGATGACCACACGCAGCAGAATGCAGCGAGCGCACAGATCAGCGAGGCGGAAAGTGCGCTCGAGAAGCAGGACTACAAGGGCGCCGAAGCCAAGTTGAAGGTGCTGGCTGCGGCCAATCCTAAGGATGGGCGCGTGCAGTACGATCTCGGATTTGCCGAAGAGCGCAACGGCGAAGAGGCTGATGCAGCGAAAGCGTATGCTGCGGCCATCGCGGCGATTCCAGAGTTTGCTGAGCCGAGAGTTGCGCTAGGATTGCTGGACGCTCGCTCAGGACAGGTTGAGGCGGCGCATAAGCAGCTGACTGATGCGGCGATGATTCCAACAGCACCTCCGGAGTTGCGCGGACGAGCGTTGCGCGCTCTGGCTCACCTGGATGAGACCAGCAACCCGGACGCAGCGCGCGAGGAGTTGCTGGCGGCGCTGAAGCTGACCCCTGAGACTCCTGATGATGTACTGATGGGCGCGGAGTTGGCCGATCGATCAGGCGACTCGGAGGACGCCATTCCTGCGTATCGGCGAGCGCTGAAGTTGATGCCGGGCGATCTCGATGCGACCGCCGGACTGGCGCACGCGCTGCAACACGCGGGCAAGCTGGCGGATGCCGATACGGTGCTCACGCCGGCGCTGAAGGAGCATCCGAACGATGTGCGGCTGGTGGCACAGGCGGCTTCGCTATACGCGGCGGAAGGCAAAGCTGCGGAAGCGATTCCTCTGCTGGTGCAGTTGCGGGCTTCGGACGCGAAGATTGCGGCTGATCTGGATATGACGCGACTGCTGGCGCAACTCGAGTACGTGAACGGCGACAATGTGGAAGCCGAGAAGTTATATACGGAGATGCTGGTTTCGAGGCCGAATGATCCGATGTTGTTGGATGCGCTGGGCAGTGCGCAGGTAAAGCAGGGCAAGGATGCGGAGGCAGAGGCTACGTTTGTCAAAGCTGTGAAGCTGCGGGCTGCGTTCCATGACGACCAAGCCTGGGGCGAGGCGGAAGGTCACCTGGCGTTTGCGGCTTCGAAGAACAACGATCCGCAGACTAGCCTGGGGGCGCTCGATGCACGATCGACGGTGTTGCCGAACTCTCCGACTTCCCTGTTCCTGCAGGCTACGGCGCACGACAAGTTGCACCAGAACAAGCAGGCAGTCGCAGCGTACAAAGCGTTCCTCGCGATCGCCGGCGACAAGTTTCCCGACCAGACCTTTGAGGCTCAGCACCGAATTATTGCGTTGCAACATGTGCAGTAGGCGAGAAGAAATCCTCCGCGCGCTGCATGGTAGGCTGAGCTAAGCGTGCCGCGTATTGCTCTTCCAACTGTTTCGCCTGAGATACTCCAACTGTTTGAGCAGGAGTATCGTGAGCTTCGTCCACGGGCTCCGATGCCGGCGCTCGAGGTGAAGTTCCGGCGATTCACCAGCTTGAACACGACCATCCGTTTGCGCGATGGAAAGCTGATCGTTCGGCTCTCTGATCTGCTCGAGCATGCTCCCTCAACTATTCACCAGGCCATCGCTCATATCCTTCTGGCCAAGTTGTATCGCAAGCCAGTGGCGCCCATTTATGCGGATCGCTATCGGCGGTATACGCGTTCTGAGGCTGTGTCGAGCCAGGCCGAGCGGATGCGGCAGATGCGTGGACGGAAGGTGCTGAGCTCGCCGCAGGGGCATTTGTACGATCTCGACGAGGTGTTCGAGGCGGTCAATCGGCGATTCTTCCATGGGCTGCTGGGGCGGCCCGTGTTGACCTGGAGCGCGCATGTGGCGAAGCGCATGTTGGGACATTATGACGCGGCCCACAACACGATCGTTGTTAGCCGGGTGTTTGATCGGCCGGGGACGCCGCGGTATGCGATCGAGTACCTGCTTTATCACGAGATGCTGCACCTGAAGCATCCGGTGCGGGTGCGGGCCGGGCGGCGGTGCGTGCACTCGCGGGAGTTCCAGGCGGAGGAGCGGCTGTTCCCGGAACTGGAGCTGGCTAAGGCATTCCTTAGGCGGCTATAGGCCTCGGACCCCCCTCCCCCTACTTTCACTTTTGCTTAGCGAAGTCGTTTAGAATGTGCGGGTTGGTCAGTGTGAGTTGCTTTCAAACGATTCAGTCTAAAAGAGTTATGCGTATGATCTTCTCTCCATTGGAGTTAGGGGCTTAAATGTGAAAGCTGCAACGGCGATTGCCGGTGCAGCGTCTGGCTTTGATCTCTACTTCCAGTGTAGCAAGTTGGTAGGGGTAACTATGCCAGGTTTTGAAAAGATTTATCGCCAATGTTGATATGGGGTTTGGCGGTTTTCAGTCGTTAGGGGGCTTGACAGCTTTTGGGGGCGGAGGTCGCGGCGGATGGTCGGAAGGGCTAGAACGGGAGAAAGCAGGTTCGCTCGCTGCGCTCGGAATGACAACTAGAAATGCAAAGGCAACAACAAGAGCAAAGCAACAGCAACAGAAACTACAGGGGTCCTTCCCCTTCGGCGAGGTCAGGGTCAGGATGACGGAATTTGAGATGAGGCTAGCGCGTGGGGACGGGGCGGCTAGGCGGTGGCAGGGACGTCCTTGGGGGTTTTAGGGAGGGGCTGGGAGACGACCGCTTCGTTGCGGCGGGTTAGGAACATCATGGCTGCTCCGAAGAGGACGCTGCCGAGGGCGGCTACCTGGGCGTTCGACATGGTGTGGCCGAAGTAGATGCGGGGGTTAATGCGGACGAATTCTACGAGGAAGCGGCCGATGCCGCTGAGGACGAGGTATTCGCCTGTCAGGAAGCCGAGGGGGAGGGGCTTGGAGGCGCGCTTCCACAGCCACCCGGCGACGGCCAGGGCGAAGAGGAGTTCATAGACTGGAGTGGGTTGGACGGCCGCCGTGGGAGGGTTGGGGAGGACGAGGGCGCGGGTATATTCGGTGAGACCGTGCATCATGTGGACGCCCCAGGGGAGGGTGGTGTTGATGCCGTAGTCGCCGTCGCCGGAGAGCAGGCAGCCGATGCGGCCGACGCCATAGCCGACGGCAGCGGCGGGGGCGGCGAAGTCGAGCATGCGGAGGGCGGCGCGACTGCCGGTGAGGCCGTTGGGCTTGGCTAGGACGCCTTGGTACATGAGCATGGCGACGCCGGCGAGCAGGCCACCGTACCAGGCGAAGCCGGCCTGGAACCAGTGCAGGAAGTTGAAGAGGACCTCGGTGGGGTGGTGGATGCCGGGAGCGATGATGTCGCGCCAGGCGGCCGCCATGTCGGGAATACTTTGGAGTTCGTGCCAGAGCTTGGCGCCAACGATGCCGGCGAGCACAACCATGGTAACGATGCTGAGGGCGTCGGCGTCAGAGCCGTTGCGGACGAGATTTTTGTGCAGGACGACGGTGCCGCAGACGGCGGCGAGCCAGAGCATCAGGCCAAAGGTTCCAACATGAGCAAAACCGAGATTTAAATAGGGATACATGCAGGTTTAAGTATAGGTCCTGCGCGGACGGCGAGGGTAGGGTAACGGCAAGTTGACAGCCTTGGTTCCACTCCTGCCGCATAAAACCGCGCCATGAATGGTGCACCCGCGGAGGCAGGTCCGGGACAGCGGCGATTGGGGCCGCGATTTCCTCAATGGGGAGAGCGGAATGAGAGTTTTTTCTAGGCGTGATTTTCGCGTAGTCTAACGGCATGGTCTCGACTGTTCCTGAGTTTGTTTCGCCCGATGTTATGGAAGTTCTGCTGTCGAAAGAGCAGATTGCTGAGCGTGTTCAGGCAGTCGGAGAACAGATCTCCGCGGAGTACAAGGGTCAGTCGATTGTGCTGATTGGCGTGCTGAAAGGCGCGGCGATTTTTCTGGCGGATTTGGCTCGGGCGATCAAGGTGGACAACACATTTGATTTTGTGGCGGTGTCGAGCTATGGGCGCGCGCGCGTGTCGAGTGGCGCGGTGAAGCTGATCAAGGATATTGATAACCCGATTGAGGGGCGGCATGTGATTTTGGTGGAGGATATTCTCGACACCGGATTGACGCTGAGCTATCTGCGCGGATTGATGCTGCAGCATAAGCCGGCTTCGTTGAAGATTGCTACATGTTTGGATAAGCCATCGCGGCGGCTGGTGCCCATTGAGGCGGACTATGCGTGCTTCAAGATTCCGAACGCGTTTGTGATTGGGTATGGGATGGATTATGCGGAGCGGTATCGCGGGGTTCCGGATATTCGGCTGTATCCGGATAATCCTCCGGCGGGACATTAAGGGCGGGGATCACGAGCAAGTGGTGTAGGGCATTAGCATGCTCAGCCTCACGGGAGCAGGCTGGACCGGCGGCGCGAGGAACTCACCATAGCTCCAGTTGAGTGGCCTGGCTGGGTCGTAGTAATGAAGGTAGAAAGCGAAGCGAGCTGGACCGGGACCGGTAACGCAGCCCATTTCCCTGCTTATGAGCGATTCACCGTCAAGCGAAAGCAGGCCCTCATCATAAGGCGCCATGGCTCGGTTCGGATCCCCGCTCAGATGCGCTTGACCAAAGTCATCGAAGTTAAAACGGTCATCGAGGTTTTCGGCCAAGAGTTCTAGAAGGATGAGGCCATCGAAGTGCTCTTTGGTGTCGTCGTCGGAAGCTGTGACCTCCCATTGTTCTTGCCATGTATCAAGTGAAATATCTGGCTTGTAGCAACCGAGGACGGCTAATGAAGGGTGGATCGACATCGGAATAGCATATCAAGGTTAAAATTGCTGCATGAGTTCTGTTGTGCATGCTTCGTCTTCTAGTGTGATTGTTTCGCCGGCGCGGGGGTTTCGTGGGTCGGTGATGTTGCCTGGCGATAAGTCGATCTCGCATCGGTATGCGATGCTGGCGGGGTTTGCCGTGGGGACTTCGCGGCTTACGAATTTTTCTACGGGCGCTGATCCGCTTAGTTCGCTGGGTTGTATGAAGGCGATGGGCGCTAAGATGGAGACTGTCGGGAAGACGATTGAGGTTACGGGCACGGGGGGAGTGCTGCGGTCGCCAAAGGGTGATTTGGATTGTGGGAATTCCGGGTCGACCATGCGGATGCTGGCTGGGTTGGTGGCGGCGCAGAAAGGGACGTTTACGTTTGTGGGGGATGAGTCGTTGACGGTGCGGCCGATGGAGAGGATTCGGAAGCCGCTGGAGTTGATGGGGGCGCGGATGGATTTGACGGACGGTCATGCGCCGATGACGGTGCATGGCGGGAAGCTGCGGGGGATTGATTTTGAAGCGCCGATTGCGAGCGCGCAGGTGAAGACGGCGGTTTTGTTTGCGGGGCTGCAGGCCGAAGGGGTGACGTCGATTGCGGAGAGCGTGCGGACGCGGGATCACTCGGAACATGCGCTGAGGGCGTTTGGCGCGGAGTTGGAGCGGGTGGATGGGCGGCTGCGGATTGCGGGGGGACAGAAGCTCAAGGCGATTGACGCGACCGTGCCGGGGGATATGTCGTCGGCGGCGTTCTTTCTTTGTGCGGCGCTGCTGTTTGAGGATTCGAATCTGGTGCTGGACTCGTTGGGGATAAATCCTACGCGGGCGGCGATGCTGGATGTGATTTCGGCGATGGGCGGGGTGATCAAGGTGCTCGACGTAGCGGAGACGCATGGCGAGATGGCGGGGACGATCCAGGTGAATCGCGGACGGGTGTTGGCGGGGATCGACATTGGCGGAGAGAGAGCTGCTCAGTTGATTGACGAGCTGCCGGTGATTGCGGCGATTGCTCCTTATACCGTGGGGGGCGTGCGGATTCGCGATGCGAAGGAGTTGCGGGTGAAGGAGAGCGACCGCATTGCGCTGGTGGTGAAGAACCTGCGCGCGATGGGCGCGGAGGTGGTGGAGCATGAGGATGGGATGGATATTCCTGGGGGGCAGGTGCTGCGGGGCGGGGTGATCGATTCGGGGATGGACCACCGGATTACGATGGCGTTTGCGATTGCGGCGCTAAGGGCTGAGGGGGAGACGGAGATTCGGGGGGCGGAGGCGGCGGCGATTTCGTTTCCGGAGTTTTTTGTTTGGTTGGATGAGCTGGCGATGCGGTAGAGTGTGCGGACGGCGAGGGCTGGAAGGGCTTTGACGCAAAGGACGCAAAGAAGAGCGCCAAGTTTCGCCACGGTTGCGGTGGTGAATCTTCAGGTGCGGTGGGTGAAGGTGCGGGGTGGGTAGAGGGTTAGGAGCTCCGTGAGGTGCTGCTCTACTTCGGGGACGGTGACTTCGTCGATGATGTAGTCGGCTGGGGCGGTGGGTAGGTCGAGGTTTTTGAGGATGCGGGCGCGGGGGTTGTTGAGGGGGAGCCACTCGACCGCGGGGGACCAGGCGGGCGCGATGATGACCATGGGGAGACGCATCGCGCGGGCCAGGTGCATCGGGCCGGTGTCTAGCGTGAGGGCGATGTCGGCCAGGCCGAGGATTGCGGAGAGTTCCAGGAGCGAGGTTTGGCCGGCTACGCTGGCGGTGGGAAAGCTGAGGCCGGCGCGGAGGGCTTCGATGGCGGGGCTTTCGGAGGCGGTGCCGGCGAAGACGATTTGCATGGCTTGGGTGCGGTGGAGGGTTTCGGCTACGGCGCGGAAGCGGTCTTCGCGCCAGGACTTGCGCTGCGTGGGGCTGGTCTGGGTGATGAAGACGGCGATGGGTTTGGACTCGTCGATTCCCTGCTCGCGGAGGAGTTGGTGGGCGGTGGCTACGTCGTCGGGTGAGGGGAAGACTTGCGGCTCGATGAGGCTGGGGTTGGACTGGAGTTGGTCGAGGAGGGCGGGGCCGTGGCCGAGGAGTTCGAGGATGCGGAGGTTGTTGGCGATCTGGCTTAGGCGTGGGTCGAAGTTTAAATGGGCGGCGGTTAGTTCGGGGAGGAGGGTGAAGCCTACGCGGGTGGGGGCTCCGGCGAGGAGGGCGGAGAGGATGACGCGGGAGCGCTCGTTGCCGGCGGTGAGGAGGACGGCGTAGCGCTCGCGGCCGAAGGGGTTGGCGCGGCGGATCGCATTGGCGGCGGGAAGGAGTTCGCGGAGGGGGCTGGGGGTAGGGACGAGGGTTTCGAGGCCGGGGTTGTTGCGGAGGATTTCTAGCGCGAAGCCGCTGGCTGCGGCGGCTACTCTTGCGCCGGGGATGGTTGCGTGGATGGCGGCGATGAGGGGCGTTGCGTGGATCGCTGTGCCGAGCGCGAGGGGGTATTGGAGGATGAGGAAGTTGGTGATGTCGGGGAGGTCGGGCTGGCGGGGGTGGAGGAGGCGCTCGAAGATGGCGAGGTTGATGAGGGCGGCGGATTTGAGCGCGGAAGCGATGGGTTCAGGATAGCAAGTCCCTCGCGGACGGCGTGGGTTGGGGTCGTGCGCCGTATTTTTTGAGGAGTCAATACCGGTGTCCTGCCGGACGGGCCCGCTGCGCGCGGGGCGGCAACTTCGTTGCGGGCAGAGGCCTTCGGCGGGGCGCTTCCGTTGGTCGCGAACGATATCTTCTTCCCGACCAACGGGAGGTCCACGCGAAGCCGTAACAAGGCGTGTGAACGCCCGCCCCACGCGCAGTGGGCACTTATCATTCAACAGCTTCCAGGTAAGGTGGAGCAACGCGTGGGTAAGAGCAAATGCGAAGGAAGAAGCAGATTCCCAGAGGGAATGACAGAAAGAAATGCAAGAGCAACCACACTGCGAGAGATCGTGCACAAAAGGGCTCGCGGTATGGGTAAGCGAGAACTCTTCGGGGTCCTTCGGCTCCCCCTTCACTGCGTTCAGGGTCCGCTCAGGATGACAGGGTATGGGCTGCAGAAGCGGATCCTCCGCCTGCGGCGAAGGATGACAAATCATTGGGGCTAACTACACGTTATACAACCCATGCGACTACATTTTGTAGCGGCCCATTTCGTCGTCGTTGAGGCTTTCTAGCCAGCGGCGGAGGTCTTCGGGGCTTAGGGTGGTGTTGCCGTTGGAGGCCTTGCGGGCATGCTCGTAGACTTGCTGCGAGACGAAGATGGGGCAGTCGGAGCGGAGGGCTAGCGCGATGGCGTCGGAGGGGCGTGCGTCTAGGGCTACGACTTCGCCGTTCTGGTCCATCCAGATGGTGGCGTGGAAGGTGTCCTCGCGAAGATCGCCGACGACTACGCGGGTGACGCGGGCGTTGAGGCCGTCGATGACGTTGCGGAGGAGGTCGTGGGTCATGGGACGGACCGTTGTGGCCTTCTCGATTTCGAGAGCGATGGCGTTGGCTTCGAAGAGGCCTACCCAGATGGGGAGAACGATTTCGCCGGCGAGATCGTTGAGGACCACGATCGGCATCTTGGTGGAGGGGTCCATCATGAGGCCGCGGATGCGAACTTCTACTTCGGGTTCGGGGGCCGGGAGATCTTCGGGTTCGGGTTTGAAGCCGGGGAGATGCATGGGGTTTAGTGTAACGCTGAAGGCTGTGGGGTTCTCAGTTCTCAGTTGCTTGTCAGACTGCTTCGGCTGGCTGTGGGTTGACTCTGGCGTTGAGGGCGGCCTGGGCTATGGCGGCGGGCGAGGGGGTGGTGGGTTGGGAGATCGCTTCGCCTACCAGGGAGCTGGGAAAGATCTGGGTGATGCGGACGTCTACGTAGCTGCCGATTGCAGGAACGGAATCGCAGCTGAAGTTGACGGTTTTGTTTTGGGTGCTGCGGCCGGTGATCTGGCCTCTGGAGTTGGCGCCGTGCTCGACCATGATGGGCATGATTTGGTTTAGGTGGCGGGCGTAGTTGGTGCGCTGGATTTCGCGCTGGCGGGCGTTGAGGATGGCTAGGCGCTGCACCTTTATTTCTTCGGGGATGGAGTCTTCCATGTGGATCGCCGGGGTGTTGGGACGGGGCGAATACTTGAAGCCGTAGATGGCGTCGTAGCCTACTTCTTCGAGGAGGGTGATAGTGTCTTCGAAGTCGCGGTCGGTCTCGCCGGGGAAGCCGACGATGATGTCGGAGGTGAGGGAGATGTCGCGCTTGGCGGCCTTGGTCCAGGCAATGCGCTCGAGGTACCAGTCGCGCGTGTAGTCGCGCTGCATGGCCTTGAGGACGGCGGTGCTGCCGGATTGGACGGGGAGATGGACGTGGTCGCAGAGGGTGGGGACCGCGTCGATTACGTCGACGATATCGCGGGTGAAGTCGCGCGGGTGGGATGTCGTAAAGCGGACGCGCTGGATGCCGTTCACTTCGCCTACGGCGGCCAGGAGCTCGGCGAAGGTGCGCTTGCCGCTGGGGTCGTGGTAGCTGTTGACGTTCTGGCCGAGGAGCTGGATTTCGGTGAAGCCGGACTGGGCGATGCGCTGTGCTTCGGCGAGGACGGAGGCGGAGGTGCGGCTGCGTTCCTTTCCACGGGTATAAGGGACTACGCAGTACGCACAGAACTTGTCGCAGCCTTCAATGATGGTGATGTAGCCGCGGTGAGGGTTGGTGCGGGCGGTGAACTCGGTGTCGAAGGTCTCGTCGGTCTGGCGGTCGTCGAGGCCGGTGATGCGGGTCTCTCCGGCTTCGAGGCGGGCCAGCATGTCGGGAAGATTGCGGTAGGAGGACGAGCCCGCGACGATGGAGACGTAGGGGGCGCGGTCGAAAATTTTCGTGCCCTCTTGCTGGGCTACGCAGCCGATGACGGCGAAGCGCTTCCCTTCTCCGTGGAGCTTTTTGTACTCGTTGAGACGGTGGAAGACTTTTTGCTCGGCCTTATCGCGGATGGAGCAGGTGTTGTAGAGGATGAGGCCGGCGTCGGCTTCGTCGGATGTTTGGGTGTAGCCCTCGTTGAGGAGGGTGCCGACGACTTTTTCGGAGTCGTGGGCGTTCATCTGGCAGCCGAAGGTTTCGATGTAGAAGGTCTTCATAGGGGTGGGCGGGAGCCTTTGCGGGGAGAGTTCTTCGCAAATACTAGTATAAATCCTGCGTGCACGACGGGCTCAACGTCGAAGTGCACATGCCATCGTAATCGCGCTGCTAGGGATTCGGTTGGGGGCCTTTCCCCATGTCCAGCTTCTGTAAGAGAAGAAATAACAGTACTCCCACCAGGTACCCCGGAACGATAGTGAGAACCCCGACTCCCTTAACTTCGCCCCTCGTTTGTGGCGCGAGGTGCACGCTGAGCCAGTAGCCCACAATGGACTGCACGGCGCAGGAAACAACGAGCGAAATCCAGAAACCTGACGTTTTCCTCAACCAAGGCTGAACGGCTGCAATGGCAATAAGAGCCCCGATGCAGACGGAAAGTATGGGGAAGAACCATTCTTCCGGGACGAGATGGAAGCCCATCAACCCTATAACCAAAAGAGGAGAGCCAACTGCCACCAACAGCAGCATCCATCCATTCGCCTTCGCAACAAAATATTTCGAGCCCTTCCTCGATGAGCGATGTTTTCTCGCTTCTTGAATTTCAAGCCGAGCTACGTCCCTCTTCTTTGCGTGGGCCTCTTGGTAGCTGAGCCCACGCCGGGCCATCTCAGAATCCAGCAAGTGTGCAGCTTCCGGCACCAGATGAGCACGGCTGGCAGCAGTCATTAGAAGCTCATCGTCACTCATGCCAGCGTAGTTGTCTTGGAAATTCACGGGAGGTCGCTCAAGTTGAAGGATCGCCACTCATTGTATCTACTCCCAGAAGGCGCTTCGCGTTGGGGACGGTGGAGATGGTATTCTCGGCGGGCTGAGGCGGTGATGATGGCGGATGAGTTGAAGGCTGAGAATCGGTTGGAGTCGAAGGTGAATGCGGGGGCTGCGAAGTTTGGGGAGAACCGTGCGGCGATGGTGGCGCTGCTGGCGGCGTTGCGCGGGGAGGAGGATGGGATTCGGCTGGGGGGTGGGGCTAAGGCGGCGGAGGCTCAGCGGGCGAAGGGGCGGCTGACGGTTCGGGAGCGGTTGGCGCTGCTGTTGGATGAAGGGACGGAGTTGCTGGAGTTGGGGCTTTGGGCGGCGTATGGGATGTACTCGGAGTATGGCGGGGCGCCGGGGGCTGGGGTGGTGACGGGGTTGGGACGGGTGAGTGGGCGGCTTTGCATGATCGTCGCGAACGACGCGACGGTGAAGGCGGGGGCGTTCTTTCCGATGACCGCGAAAAAGGTGCTGCGGGCGCAGACGATTGCGTTGGAGAACCGAATTCCTACGCTTTATTTGGTGGATTCTTCGGGCGTGTTTTTGCCGCTGCAGGAGGATGTGTTTCCGGATACGGATGATTTCGGGCGGGTGTTTCGGAATAACGCGGTGATGAGCTCGCTGGGGATTCCGCAGATTACAGCGATCATGGGGATGTGCGTGGCGGGGGGGGCGTACCTGCCGGTGATGACCGATACGGTGCTGATGACGGAGGGGTCGGGGCTGTTTCTGGCGGGGCCGTCGCTGGTGCAGGCGGCGATTGGGCAGAAGACCGGGGCGGAGGAGTTGGGCGGGGCCGCGATGCATGCGGAGATTTCGGGGACGGTGGATTTCAAGGAGCCGAATGATCATTTGTGTATTGCGCGGCTGCGGAGTCTGGTGGACAAGATCGGCGAGCGGAAGGGTGGGCCGTTTAGTGTGGGGCCGTTCGATGCACAGAAGGATGCGCCGAGGTTTGCGGCGGAGGAGTTGTATGGGTTGCTGAATCCCGTGCCCGGGGCTAGCAATGTGTATGACATGCGCGAGGTGATTGCGCGGATTGTCGATCGCAGCGAGTTCGATGAGTACAAGGCGGACTTTGGGCGGACGCTGCTGTGTGGGTTTGCACGGATCGGTGGGCGCGCGGTGGGGATTGTCGCGAATCAGAAGACCAACCAGACGCAGACCGTGGCGATGGGGCCGCAGGCCGGGACGAAACGGATTGAGGTGGGTGGGGTTATCTATACCGAGGCTGCGCAGAAGGCGGCGCGGTTCATTATGGATTGCAATCAGAATTTGGTGCCGCTGATTTTTCTGCATGACGTCAATGGGTTCATGGTAGGGAAAGATGCGGAGTGGTCGGGGATTATTCGGGCGGGGGCAAAGATGGTGTCGGCGGTGAGCACGAGCGTCGTGCCGAAAATTACGGTGATTGTCGGAGGGAGTTTTGGGGCGGGACATTATGCGATGTGCGGGAAGGCATACGATCCTCGGTTTCTGTTTGCATGGCCAACGGCGAGGTATGCGGTGATGAGTGGAGCGTCGGCTGCCGGGACGCTGGCGGAGGTGCGGGCGAAGCAGATGGAGCGCGGGGGGAAGGTGTTGAGCGAGGCCGAGAAGAAGGCCGTGTATCACGAGATCAAGAATGCGTATGACGCGCAGGCTGATCCTCGGTATGGGGCGGCGCGACTGTGGATTGATTCGATTATCGATCCGGCGAAGACGCGGGAAGTATTGATGACGGCGTTGGAGGCTTGCGCGCTGAATCCTGAGGTGGCGAAGTTTAATCCGGGCGTACTGCAGACGTAGGCGATATTCGCTCACTGAGCAAAGGACAGAGGCTAGCGCTGGACTGTATGATTCGCTGGCTTGGCGGATTTGCGGTGTAACGCGTCTGCTAAGGCATCTTATTGAATTGTGCGCAGTCTGCGCGCGAAGGAGTTGGTCGTATGAGTGTTGCGGTTGAGTCGGTGGAGGGGTTGTATCCGTTTGTGTTGACGGAGGACCAGGAGGCGCTGCGGAAGGAGATTCGGCAGTTCGCTGCGCGGGAGATTGCTCCGCATGTTTCGGAGTGGGATGAGAAGAGCGAGTTCCCTGCTGCGGTGGTGAAGAAGCTTGGGCAGATGGGGTTGTTGGGCGTGATCTTTCCGCCGGAGTATGGCGGCGCGGGGATGGGGTACGTGGATTATGTGCTGGCGATTGAAGAGCTGTCGGCTGTGGATGGGTCGGTGGGGATCATTGTGGCTGCACATAATTCGCTGGGGACGAATCATATTTTTCTGGCTGGCAACGAGGAGCAGAAGCGGAAGTATGTTCCGAAGCTGGCTAGCGGCGAGTGGCTGGGGGCTTGGGGGCTGACGGAGCCGGGGTCTGGATCGGATGCGGGCGGGGCGCGGACTACTGCTGTGCGCAGGGGCGACAAGTGGGTGCTGAATGGGACCAAGACTTTCATCACGAATGGGAGCTATGCGGATACGGCCGTGGTGATTGCGGTGACCGATAAGAGCAAGGGGACGCATGGGCTGTCCGCGTTTGTGGTGGAGAAAGGGACGAAGGGATTTCGGCCGGGGAAAAAAGAAAACAAGTTGGGGCTGCGGGCCAGCGATACGAGCGAGTTGATCTTTGAGGACTGCGAGATTCCGGCGGAGAATTTGCTGGGGGTTGAGGGTGAGGGGTTTGTTGACTCGATGCGTGTGCTGGATGGAGGAAGGATTTCGATTGCGGCGCTGTCGTTGGGGATTGCGCGTGGGGCGCTGGATGCGGCTACGAAGTATGTGAAGGAGCGGCGACAGTTTGGGAAGGCGATTGCGGAGTTCCAGGGGATTCAGTGGAAGCTGGCGGATATGGCGACGGAATTGGATGCGGCGCGGCTGTTGACGCAGAGGGCGGCGGTGCTCAAGGATTCCGGGCGGACGGTGACGCGGGAGTCGGCCATGGCGAAGCTGTTTGCCAGTGAGGTTGCGGTGAGGATCTGTAATGAGGCCGTGCAGCTGTTTGGGGGATATGGGTTTATCAAGGACTATCCTGCGGAGAAGTTCTATCGCGATGTGAAGCTGTGCACGATTGGCGAGGGGACGAGCGAGATTCAACGGATGGTGATTGCGCGCGAGCTTCTGAAGGTGCAGCCTTCGCGGGGATAAAAGGCATGGCTGATGGCGTGAAGATTGTGGAGTGCCCGCGGGATGCGTGGCAGGCGCTGCCGGGGCATATTCCTGCGGAGAGGAAGGCTGCGTACCTGCGACAGCTTGTGGACGCGGGGTTTCGGCATATCGATGCGGTGAGTTTCGTGTCGCCCGGGGCGGTGCCGCAGATGGCTGACTCGGAAGAGGTGCTGCGGTTGTTGGGGCCGGTGCCGGGCGTGGATGTGATTGGGATCGTGGTGAACGAGAAGGGGGCGGAGCGCGCGATTGCTACGGAGGCTGTCGGGGTGCTGGGGTTTCCGTATTCGATATCGCCAACGTTTTTGGAGCGGAATCAGCGGCAGACGCCGAAGGAGTCGCTGCAGACGCTGGAGGCGATACAGAAGATGGCGCGGCCGGCGGGTGTGCGCGTGGTGGCGTATGTGTCGATGGCGTTTGGGAATCCTTATGGGGATGACTGGAGTTTGGCGCGGGTGACGGAGGCTTGCAAGACGCTGGAGGGGATGGGGATTGAGACGGTGTCGCTGGCGGATACGGTGGGGGCGGCTACATCGCTGGAGGTGCTGGAGGTCGTCGGCGAAGTGGTGGCGGAGCATAAGAAGCTGGAGGTGGGGGTGCATCTGCATGTGCGGCGGGATTTCGCGGTGGACCGCGTGAAGTCGGCGTATGCGGGTGGGTGTCGGCGGTTCGATGCGGCGATTGGCGGGCTGGGGGGATGTCCGTTTGCGCAGGATGAGTTGGTGGGTAACCTTCCGACGGATGAGCTGCTGGAGGCGCTGAGAGAGCTGGGGCTGGGGGCGGCGAGACTTCAAGGACTGAATGAACTTGAGTGGGAGAGTGCGCGGATTGCGCGGGACTTCGGCGGGCGCGCGGTATAGGAGCGACGATTTGAGATACGAAACGATCGTGGTTGGGCAAGAGGGTTGGGTGCGCAGGATTCGGCTGAATCGGCCGGAGCGGCGCAATGCGATGACGCCTCAGATGCAGAACGAGTTGATTGCTGCGATGGACGAGGCGGCGGCGGGCGATTGCCGCGTGGTGGTGCTGGAAGCTGCGGGCGAGGCGTTCTGCTCGGGGCTCGATCTTAGCGTTCTCCAAGGGGCGAAGGACAAGACCGCGGCGGAACATCGCGAGGATGCGGAGCGGGTGGCGAAGTTGTTTCGGACGCTGTATGAGTTGCCCAAGCCGACGATTGCCAAGGTGCATGGAGCGGCGGTCGCGGGAGGGACGGGGCTGGCGACGATCTGCGACTTTACGCTGGCTGTGCCTACGGCGAAGTTTGGATATACGGAGGCGCGGATCGGGTTTGTGCCGGCGCTGGTGTCGGCGTATTTGGTGCTGCAGATTGGGGAGAAACAGGCGCGGGGATTGCTGCTGACGGGGAAACTTTTTGATGCGGCAGAGGCGTATCGGTTGGGGTTGGTGAATGAGGTGGTGGCAGCTGAGGAGTTGGAGGCTCGGGTGGCGACGCTGGCGGGGGTGCTGGCCGAGAATAGTCCGGAGTCGTTGCGAGCTACGAAGAAGTTGCTGGCGGCGCAGAGTAAGGCTTGGCTGGATGCGGCCGTGGAGTTGGGGATGGAGGCGAATGCGGGGGCGCGGGAGACGAAGGATTTTTATGAGGGGGTCACGGCGTTTCTGGAGAAGCGGAAGCCGGTATGGGCGTCCTGCGCGGACGGCGACACTTAAGAGCGTGCTGGTTCAGGTTGCGAGCCTATTCGTGGTGGTCGGGGCATCTCTGGTTGGAAACCATGGACAGCGGTGGTAATACGCGCAGGGTGGCGGGTCCTTCGGCTGCGCTCAGGATGACAGATTTGCGCAAGGGTTGGAGAGAATTCAGCTGCGCTCGAGTGTGA
>NZ_LMUT01000012.1:193500-196449 GCF_009765785.1 Granulicella sp. L46 | reverse complement strand
GGGGGGCGGCCGTGGATTGGCGGACCTGGTCGGGGGTTACGTCGGGGGCCAGTTCAATGGCTTCGAAGCCGGTGGGGGTGATGTCGAAGACGCCGAGGTCGGTGATGATGCGGTTGACTACTGCGGCGCCGGTGAGAGGAAGAGTGCAGGCTGGGAGGAGCTTGGGACTGCCCTGCGCGGTGTGCTCCATGATGACTACTACGCGGCGGACGCCCGAGACTAGATCCATGGCGCCGCCCATGCCTTTGACGCGCTTGCCGGGGATCATCCAGTTGGCTAAGTCGCCGCGTTCGGAGACTTGCATGGCGCCGAGGATGGCTAGGTCGATGTGGCCGCCGCGGATCATGGCGAAGGAGTCGGCGCTGGAGAAGGTGGAGGCGCCGGGGGTGAAGGTGACCGTCTCCTTGCCAGCGTTGATTAGGTCGGGGTCGACTTCAGAGGCCAGAGGAAAGGGTCCCATGCCGAGCAGGCCGTTTTCGGATTGCAGGGTTACGGTCATGCCGGCGGGGATGTAATTGGCGACGAGGGTGGGGATGCCGATGCCGAGATTGACGTAGAAGCCGTCGCGGAGTTCGAGGGCGGCTCGCGCGGCCATTTGGTTGCGGCTCCAGGGCACGGGTCAGGCCTCTTGGCTTTCGGTGTTGCGAGTCGTAGTTTTTTCGATGCGCTTTTCGGGGTTCGGATTGTGGACGAGGCGATGGACGAAGATGCCGGGTGTGTGGATCTCGTCGGGGTCGAGCTCGCCAGGCTGGACGATGATTTCGGCTTCGGCGACGGTGATCTTGCCGCAGGTGGCGGCGTTGGGATTGAAGTTGCGCGCGGTGCGCCGGTAGACGAGGTTGCCTTGCGTGTCGGCCTTCCAGGCTTTGACGAGGGCGAGGTCGGCGACGATGCCGCGCTCGAGGATGTAGGTGTGGCCGTCGAAGTCTTTGTGCTCTTTGCCCTCGGCGACGAGGGTGCCGACGCCGGTGCGGGTGTAGAAGCCGGGGATGCCCGCGCCGCCTGCTCGCATGCGCTCGGCTAGCGTGCCTTGCGGGGCGAACTCTACTTCGAGCTCGCCTTGGAGAAACTGGCGCTCGAACTCGGCGTTCTCTCCTACGTAGCTGGAGATCATTTTTTTGACTTGGCGGGTTTGCAGGAGGAGGCCGATGCCCCAGTTGTCGATGCCGGCGTTGTTGCTGGCGATGGTGAGGTTGCGTGCACCGGTGTCGCGCAGGGCGGCGATGAGGGCTTCGGGAATGCCGCAGAGGCCGAAGCCGCCGATGGCTAGCAGCATGTCGTCGTTGACGATGTCTGCTAGCGCGGTGTGGGCGTCGGGATAGAGTTTGTTCAGGCTGTGGGGGCTAGAGGTTGCCACAGACTTGTTAGAGGTTGCCACGGGCATCTTGCTCGCGCTCGATTGCTTCGAACAGGGCTTTGAAGTTTCCTTTGCCGAAGCTGCGGCTTCCCTTCCGCTGGATGATTTCGTAGAAGAGTGTGGGGCGGTCTTCTACGGGCTGGGTGAAGATCTGCAGCATGTAGCCTTCGTTGTCGCGGTCGACGAGGATGCCTAGGCGCTCGAGTTCATCGAGGGGTTCGTCGATCTTGCCGACGCGCTCCTGGAGCTCGGTGTAGTAGCTGTGCGGGACGGTGAGGAAGTTGACGCCCTGCTGCTGGAGGCTGGAGACGGTGGCGAGGATGTCGTGGGTGGCAAGGGCGAGGTGCTGGACGCCGGGGCCATCGTAGAAGTCGAGGTACTCTTCGATCTGGGATTTGCGGCGGCCTTCAGCTGGCTCGTTGATGGGGAATTTTACGTAGCCGGTGGAGTTGGCCATGACCTTCGACATCAGAGCAGAATATTCGGTGGAGATGTCGTTGTCGTCGAAGTGCTGGTAGAGCTGGAAGCCCATGACCTTGGAATAGAAGTCGACCCACTCATTCATCGCGTTCCAGCCGACGTTGCCTACGATGTGGTCGATATGGAGAAGGCCTACGGGACGGGCGACGGTGTCTTCAGGCATCGCGCGGTAGCCGGGGAAGAACGTGCCGGTGTAGTTTTTGCGCTCGACGAAGGTGTGGAGGGTGTCGCCGTAGGCAGCGATGCTGGAGATGACTACGGAGCCGTTGTCGTCGGAGAGGGTGGTGGGTTCTTGGACGGATGTTGCCCCGCGGGCGGTGGTCTCGCGCCAGGCGCTGGCGGCGTCGTCTACCCAGAGCGCGATGGCGCGGACGCCGTCACCGTGCTTGGCGACGTGGCGGGCGATGTCGGAGTCGGCGCGGAGGGCGGTGGTGAGGACGAAGCGAACTTTTCCCTGCTGCAGGACGTAGGAGGCGCGGTCGCGGCGGCCGGTTTCGGGGCCGGCGTAGGCGACGAGTTTCATGCCGAAGGCGGTACGGTAGAAGTAGGCAGCCTGGCGTGCGTTGCCTACATAGAACTCGACGTGGTCGGTGCCGTTGAGGGGAAGGAAGTCGACGACGATTTCGGGGGCCTGCTGAGCGAGGGTGGCCATGGTGGGTTCTCCTTTGGCGCGGTTGGGGCGGCGTGCGTTCGGCCGCTGGGTTCACTCGAAAGGATGAATGTTTGGTCGGAGGGATGTCAACCTAGGCTGATCGAGGGAAGAATAATGCCGCGGCATTCGCCTAACGAGAGGGCGGGCAGGCCGGCGCGGTGGCAGCGGCCGCGGAGAATGATCTCGTCGCCGTCGGCGAGGAATTCGCGGAGCTCGCCGTTGGGGAGTTGGAGGGGGACGGTGCCGCGGCGGGTGAGCTCGAGGAGGCAGCCTTCGGAGGCGGGGTTGGGGCCGGAGACGGTGCCGCTGGCAAGGATGTCGCCGGGCTGTAGGTTGCAGCCGTTGCTGGTGTGGTGGGTGATCATCTGGGCGAAGGACCAGTAGAGGTCGCGGAGATTGCTGGTGCTGATGGGCGCGGGCGGGAGGTTGTGCTCGCGCATGTTGGAGGTGGAGAGGAGAA
>NZ_LMUT01000012.1:172670-193278 GCF_009765785.1 Granulicella sp. L46 | reverse complement strand
GGGGTCCGGTAGGGGGATAGGGCTTCGATGGGGATGACCCAAGGAGAGAGGCTGGTGGCGAAGCTCTTGCCGAGGAAGGGGCCTAGGGGTTGGTACTCCCAGGACTGGATGTCGCGGGCGGACCAGTCGTTGAGGAGCGAGAGGCCGAAGAGGTGGGTGGGCGCGTCGGCGATGGGGATGGGCGTGCCGAGAGGGTTGCCGGTGCCGATGTAGGCGGCAACTTCTAGCTCGTAGTCGAGTTGGTTGGTCGGCTGGAAGACGGGTGTGGGTTCGGTGGGGAGCTTGAGTTGACCGTGGGGGCGGCGGATGGGGGTGCCGCTGATGACCAGGGATGAGGCTCGACCGTGATAGCCGATGGGGAGCCACGGGTAGTTGGGGAGCAGCGGGGCGTCGGGACGGAATAGCTTGCCGACGTTGGTGGCGTGGTGGATGGAGGCGTAGAAGTCGGTGTAGTTTTCGGTGGCTACGGGCTTGTGGAAGATCGCCCGGGCCTGGGGGAGCATGAGCGAGGCGACGAGGCGCTGCTGGTCGGTGTTGCGGTCGGAGCGGGGCTCGATGGTGATGAGGAGGTCTGTGAGGCGCTTGCGGAGAGCAGACCATGCGGCTTGGCCACAGCGCATGAACGGGTTGAGCTGGGGGGCAGTGCAGGCGGTCTGGAGGTCGGCGGGAAGAGTCGTGAGGAGGTTGTTGGATTGGAGCTGGTGCAGGTCGAGGATGAAGGCGCCGATGCCTACGCCGAGATGGGGCGTGGCGTCTGGCGCGGACGTGAAGGCGCAGTATGGAAGCGACTGCAGGGGGAAACCGCTGGCGGGCTCGTTGGCGGTGCCGACCCAGCTGGTGGCGATGGTCATGGGTTTGAGTTTAGGGCTTAGGGACGGTGAAGTTGCGCTTTAGGCCCTGCCAGCATTCGTAGTATTCGTGCTGGAGGATTTTTTCCTCGAGGGCGTAGCGGGTGGGGCGCACGGCCATGCGGGTCTCGAACATGAAGGCTAGTGTGTCCTTGATGTGGTGGGGCTTGAGGTCGGCGGCAGAGGCGCGCTCGAAGGTTTCGGCGTCGGGGCCGTGGCCGGACATGCAGTTGTGGAGGCTGGCGCCGCCGGGGAGGAAGCCTTCGGCCTTGGCGTCGTATTCGCCGTAGATGAGGCCCATGAACTCGTTCATCATATTGCGGTGAAACCATGGGGGGCGGAAGGTGTGCTCGGCTACGAGCCAACGCGGGGGGAAGATGGCGAAGTCGATGTTGGGCGTGCCGTGTATCGGGGAGGGAGCGGTGAGGACGGTGAAGATGGAGGGGTCGGGGTGGTCAAAGCTGACGGTGTTGATGACGTTGAAGCGGGCCATGTCGTACATGTAGGGCGCGTAGTTGCCGTGCCAGGCGACGACGTCAAGGGGCGAGTGGTTGTAATGCGAGGTCCAAAGCTTGCCGAGGAACTTGGAGACGACTTCGAAGTCGCCGTCGATGTCTTCGTAGGCGGCTACGGGGGTGAGGAAGTCGCGCGGGTTGGCGAGGCCGTTGGCGCCGATCGGGCCGAGGTCGGGGAGACGGAAGGGCTGGCCGTAGTTCTCGCAGATGTAGCCGCGGGCTTTGTCGTCGAGGAGCTCGACGCGAAACTTGATGCCGCGCGGGATGACGGCGAGATGGCCGGGCTTGACTTCGAGGATGCCGCACTCGGTGACCAGGCGGAGAGTCCCCTGCTGCGGGAGGATGAGGAGTTCGCCGTCGGCGTTGTAGAAGACGCGGTCGGTCATGGAGGCGTTGGCGGTGTAGAGGTGGATGCCGGCGCCGTCGTGGGTTGCTGGATCGCCGTTGCCGCCGAGCGAGACGAGGCCTTCGACGAAGTCGGTGGGGGTGATTGGGAACGGGATGGGGTCCCAGCGCATCTGGTTGGGCGGTGTGGGCTCTTCGTCGAAGGGGCCGCTGCGCAGGAGAGTGGCTTCCGGGAATGGCTGGTAGGGTTCGTGGACGACGGAGGGGCGGATGCGGTACATCCAGGAGCGGCGATTGAGGCCGCGCGGTGCGGCGAAGGCGGAGCCGCTTACCTGCTCGGTGTAGAGCCCGAGGGGGTGTTTCTGCGGAGAGTTCTGGCCGATGGGGAGAGCCCCGGGATGCGCCTCGGTGGCGAACTCATTTCCGAAACCTGACTGGTATTTGAGCGGGGACGCGTGCGGCATGAAATAGCTCCTGGATGCTACGGAATCTGGCACCGGAAGTATCGCATGGACGCGAGAGCTTTGGCGCTTGGGCCGGAACACGAAGGCGAGCACGAGCCGCTAAACGAACAGGAGCCGCCGGCCACTGTATGGGCGTAGCATCTCCTACTATCAACGATTGCCCGGGGAGGCGATCCTTGAGGGCGGACAGCGATGGTTGAGGCGGGCCACATCTTCGAGCGCTTGCAGAGCGAGTTTTTCGCTGCGCTGGAGGCGTGCCGCGTTCGGCCTCGGCAGAAAGCCGTGCATCAACTGCGGACGACGACGCGGCGGATGGAAGCGCTGCTGGCTTCGGCGAAGCGACGTCGGCGCGGTAATGCGAAGTTCGGGCGGAAGTTCGATAAGGCGTTGAAGGCGTTGAAACCAATCCGGAAAGCCGCTGGACCTGTCCGCGACATGGATGTCCAGAGAGGGCTGTTGGAGGGCCTATTGCAGGCAAAGGGAGCTGCACACAATGTTATGCGTAGCGTTTTCAATGATGAAGCGCGCAAACTTCAAGTAAAGCTCAAGAAATATCGGAACGATGCCGCTACGGAACTCATAACTGCTATCGCGGACGCCGAGGAGAAGGAGCTGAGGAGAATAAGTCCTTTACAGGTTGATATATCCGAGATTAAGTGGACGTTCTTATTGAAGGAGGCGCGCTCACTGGAGCGGGCTAGTGCCAGGAGTTTAGATACTGCTGATCCTAAGAGCCTGCACGAGTATCGAAAGAACTCAAAGTCCGCCCGATATCTTGCTGAAATGGAGGATGGGTCTGCGCCGGCGGAGCAGTTCGCCAAGAGGATGAAGAAAGTGCTGGATGCGATTGGAGCGTGGCACGACTGGATGTTACTTACCCAGTTGGCAAAGGAGACTTTTGGGAAGTCTTCGGCTCTCGCAAAGCGGTTGAAGAAGGAGAGGGATCAAGCTTTGCGGCAGGCGGTTGGAGCGGTGGAGCGATTGCATCGGCAGGGTTAATGTGTGGCCGGAAAGATGCAGATCTCCGATAGATTTCAATGGTCCGGAGCGGGGGTATCGGTCCAGGGAATGTCATTTAGGAGTGAAGTACCCACATGAGAGCGGCACCCTCGACCAGCAGGCAGGTCTGAACCCAGTTGGGATAGGTCGGGAAGACGGTGCGAAGCGAGCTCTGGGGGAAGCAGAGTCGCAACACCCCAGAGATCGTCAAGCCGGCGAAAAGGACCCAGTAGTACCATCCACCCCACCAAACACAGGGGATGGAGAGTTCGAGTAACAGCGCTCCGAAGAGGCGGATGCCATTGGCCCTACTGATCCAACGCTCCGTCAAGTGGGGTGCAGCAATATGCCAGACACCCGACAGGATGAGCACGAGAACCACGGTGGATAGGTAGATCGTCTTGAACATGATAGCCAGCGTAAGCGAAATTTTTGGTACTCGGTCGCGCGTTAACACGGATGCTAATAGCGCGAGCAGGACATCTTGAATTTGTTGCGGGAAGAGTAACGATGCCGCAGAAGTGCAAGAATTCAAGCGATTTCGGACTACAGGAGAAAATCAAGCAAGATTCAGGGGGTACCCACCTTGAGACTAATGGTTACCAAAGAGTGTGACTAGTGGAAGTTTCTGTGTTACCTACGTTACGCGAAGTATCGGAACTTTGGAAGGATAAATTCACAAACTTTGCATTTTTTTGCGCATGAGGACCCATTTCGGGAGATATCCCCCCCAATTGCCTGAACACACCGGAAATAACCAAAATGGGTTACTGATGGAGATTACTGGTTGACGCCGCTGGCGAGGAAGCCGCCGTCCACGACAAGGATTTCGCCGGTGACGAAGGTGCTGGCGTCTGAGGCGAGATAGATGGCCGCGCCTACGAGCTCTTCGGTTTTGCCAAAGCGGTTCATCGGTGTGCGCATGCGCAGCTCTTTGCCGCGCTCGCTCTCGTCTAGCAGCTTTTGATTGAGCGCTGTGCGGAAGACTCCGGGAGCGATGGCGTTGACGGTGACGCCCTGTGCGCTCCACTCGACAGCGAGGGAACGGGTAAGGGCTCCGACAGCGGCCTTCGAGCAGGCGTAGGCGGTGACCTCTTTGAGACTGACGAAGGTGTTGAGGGACGCGATGTTGATGATCCTGCCATAGCCGCGTGCGAGCATGGGGCGGCCGAAGATCTGGCAGGCGCGGAGGGTGCCGGTCACGTTGGTGTCCATGATGGACTGCCACTCGTCTTCGGGGAAGTCGACTGTGGGGGCGCGCTTGATCTTGCCAGCGCAGTTGATGAGGATGTCGACTTTACCAAAGGCCTCGATGGTGGCGGCGCAGAGTGCTTCGAGGCTGGCGCGATCGGCAACGTCGGAAGGTTGACGCAGCGTACGAACGCCGAGTGCTTCGATGGCGGCTGCGGCCTGATCTACCTGTTCTGCGCGACGGCTGGTGGCGACGACATCCGCACCTGCTTCCGCTAGACCAATCGCCATGGCGAGACCAATTCCCGAGGTGCCGCCCACGACTACCGCGGTCTTCCCTGCCAGATCAAATAACTTCGACGCCATTGTTTCTCCTTATGCTTGCTCTAAGTGGTTCATGATTTCATCGATCACGACTTCGGGTGCGCGATCGTTAGTGATGCGAAGTGCGTCGGCGGGTGGCTCCAGGGTCGCAAACTGGCTATCGAGGAGATCGGGATTCATGTAGTGATTTTTTCGTTCGGCCAGGCGCTCGGCGATCATCTGCTTTGAGCCATCGAGCCATACAAAGGCGTAGGCGCTGGACGGCAAGCCGCGAACAAGGGTTTTTCGGTACGCATCCTTTAGCGCTGAGCATGCCAGGACGCCTCCCTTGCCGGCTTCGAACCATTGGAGCAAGAGCGTGTTCAGCGTTTCGAGCCAGGGCTGGCGATCCTGGTCGGTGAGCGGATGCCCGGCGGCCATCTTCGCTTTGTTGGCAGCGGAATGGTAGGTGTCCGCATCCGCGAATATTGTCTTCATCCGCTCGGCAAGCAGCGTTCCTATAGTGGTTTTTCCTGAACCACTTACACCCATCAACACAACGATCATGGTTGCTGTCCTATAAAGATTGGCCGGATCCGCCGGGCGAAGAGGTTGGCTGAGACGTTGCGAGCGATGATTTTTCCTCTAGAGAGGCGCCTTTAGTATAAGCAAATGAACTCTTCTTTGACCCAACCGCTGGCGCGGTATAGCAAACAGACGTTGCTGATCGACGCGGACGACACGCTTTGGGAGAACAATATTTATTTCGAGCGAGCGATTGCCTCGTTCATCTCGTTTCTCGACCACAAGGTGCATACAGTGGAACAGGTTCGCGAGCATCTCAATCTGTGTGAGCGCGCGACGATTGCTGCGCATGGCTACGGCGTTGAGAGCTTTCGGCGATCGCTGATCGACTGTTTTGAACAGTTGACCGAATCGACGATTACTGCCGAACGACATGCGCAGATCCTTTCGTTTACTGATGCGATTGCGTCAAACGAGATCGAGCTGCTTCCGGGCGTTGGCGAGACGCTGGAGGAGCTTTCCCGGCGCCATCGATTGATCATGGTGACGAAAGGTAACCAGATCGAGCAGACGGACAAGCTGGAACGATCGGGGCTGCGGCCCTGGTTCAGCGCCGTCGAGGTACTTGCGGAGAAGAACGTGCCTGCGTATCGCGCACTGATTGCAGCGCATCAGTGTGATTGTGGGTCGACGTGGATGATTGGGAATTCGCCGAAGTCGGATATCAATCCTGCGCTGGCAGCGGGGATTAATGCCGTGTTTATTCCACACGATTTCACGTGGGTTCTGGAGCACGAGATGGTGGACGCACCGCCGGGTAGCGAGCAACTGATGGAGCTCGGTAGCTTCCGGGAGTTGATCGGCTATTTCTAGGCGCTAGGGCTCGTCTTTGTAGATGCCCATCTGCACCTTGCCGCCCTCGACTAAGCGTGCGCGGAACATGCCGGGGGTGTTGAAGCCCCAGGCGATCTGACCATCGGGAGTCATGGCGATGACGCCGCCGTCGCCTTTCATGGCTGTCAACTGGTGATCAATCATTTCGTTGACAGCGTCCTGCAGGCTCATCGTTTTGTATTGAACCAGCGCGCAGATGCTGCGGGCCATGGTGAGGCGAATAAAGTACTCGCCGGTGCCGGTGGCGGAGACGCCGCAGGAGTCATTAGAAGCGTAGGTGCCGGCGCCGATGATTGGCGAATCGCCGATGCGACCAAAACGTTTGCCGGTGAGGCCGCCGGTTGTGGTGCCGGCGGCGATGTTGCCTGCTCGATCGCGGACGACGATGCCGGTTGTTCCCCACTTGTGCGCGTCGGAAGTTTCAAGCTGCGCGATGGGTTTGGTGGGCGGTGGGGGCGCGCCGGCGGGTCGCGGCGGGATGGGCAGGCCTTGCTCTTTCAAATAGCGGACGAGGCCCTGCCAGCGTTCTTCGGTGAAGAAGTAGGAAGGGTCAACTTGCTGCAGGCCAACACTGGCGGCGAACTGATCCGCACCCGCGCCGCTTAGCATCACAAACTGGGACTTCTCCATCACAGCTTTCGCCAGAGAGATGGGATTTTTGGTTCGAGTGACACCGGCGACTGATCCCGCTCGCATGGTCTTGCCGTCCATGATGGCAGCGTCCAAATCGTTCTTACCGTCGGCGGTGAAGACGGCGCCTTTGCCGGCGTTGAAGAGTGGGTCGTCCTCGAGTACTTTCAGGCCGGCTTCTACGGCATCGACTGCGGAGCCGTTTGCGTCGAGGACGCTGGCGGCCGCGTGAATCGCGTGGTCCAGGCCGGCGCGATAGGCGGCATCGCGCTCGGGCGTCATGGAAGAGCGCTCGATGACGCCGGCTCCTCCGTGCATGACGATAGCCCACTTTCCGGCCGGTGCCTGGGTAATGAGAGGTGTTGGCTGCTGCGCGACGGCGAAGGGCATCAGTCCGAGACAGAGTGTCAGTAAAATCTGGTTCCGCATAGATCCTCGTGCGAACGAGTCTAGCGCACCTCGGGCTATGAATCAGCGGCGGCGGGCAGTCTTCGGCCGATTTCGCACGTCTAAGGCAAAGAGCGGGCAGGAGGCGGCGCGCGCAAGTGTATAAGGGCTCATGGAGGCTGGATGTCAGAGTACGAAAGCGATCTGTCCCAACTTGTCTACGAATTGAACCGATCCGTTCCTGCCGCAAAGGGTGGCCCAAGCGAGGAAGCGGGCGTGGGGATCGACAAGAAGAGCGCGCTGGATCCCCTGCTGGCGCAGGCGGCGGAACGGAAGGCGTCGGACATCATTCTCGTTGTTGGATCGGGTGTCACGCTCAGGGTGAATGGCGTGCTGACGCCAGCGACCGGCAAAGTACTTACGCCCGAAGATCTTCGCAGGCTGCTGCTGCCTCTATTGACGAGCGAGCAGACGAAGGAGCTTGAGAGCCGGCGAGTAGTGGACTTCTCCTTTATGCGTGGAGGCCTAGGCAGGTTTCGGGCCAATATCCATTACCAGCGCGGTACGCTTGCGGCGAGCATCCGGCTGCTACCGGGCCAGATGCCGACGTTGGAGTCTCTGCACCTGCCGGCCATCCTGGGGCAGTTGATTGAACGACGGCAGGGGCTGATTCTACTCACGGGGCCGACTGGATGTGGAAAGACGTCAACGATGGCGGCGTTGATTAACCTGATCAATGCTAAAAGGCGCGAACACATTATTACGATTGAGGATCCGGTGGAGTACCAGCATCCGAACCGGAATTCGATCGTGGAGCAGATCGAAGTTGGGTATGACACGCCAGGGTTCTCGAATGCCGTGCGCGCCGTGCTGCGGCAGAACCCCGATGTAATTTTGATTGGCGAGATGCGTGACACCGAGACGATGGCTGCGGCCCTGACTGCGGCTGAAACTGGGCATCTCGTGTTCTCTTCCCTGCATACAAACGACGCGGCGCAGACGATGTCGCGACTGCTGGACAGCTTTCCGGCGAGTAACCAGGCGCAGATCCGGCAACAGCTGTCGTTGGCACTGCTGGCCGTGATTGCGCAACAGCTTGTGCCGTCGATTGACCAGGCGGGACGGTATCCTGCGCTGGAGATTATGGTGGCGACGACGGCCATACGCAATCTTGTTCGGACGGCTCAGGATCATCAGATCCGGTCTCAGATTTCTACTGGAAGCGCGGACGGCATGATTACCATGGATCAGTCCCTCGCGGAGCTGGTACGGTTGCGTCGGATCTCGCGCGAGACGGCCTTGGCGCACTGCTATCACCCCGACGAATTGAGATCGCTGCTGAATCGGACCGCGTGAGGCTGAAATTCGGTGGTGAATGATATACTCAACTTCGGAATCAAGGTCGCTCCTGTCACACGTTTTGGTGTGTCAGGCTCCATGCGGAGGTGGCGAAATTGGCAGACGCACTAGCTTGAGGTGCTAGCGCCGCAAGGCATAGGGGTTCAAGTCCCCTCCTCCGCACCAATATGAAAGTAAAGGACTTAGAGGCCAACCGGAAACGGTTGGCCTCATGATTTTTCGGCCACTGTGGCAGTTTTTGTGGCAGTTGTAGAAGAACTGATGCCTCAGCAAGGCCAACGTAGGCCAATACGCTTCCCTGGGGAAAGGCGTTGACCGGGCTTCCCTGCCGCAGTTCATTAGTCCGAACCGCAGATGCGAGTGGATCTCTGTTGCGGTCTTGGGTTGGCTGACGAACATTGTGGAGATGAATCTAGCGCCGCGAGGATTCATGCGACCTCGACACAATAAGCTAATTTTCGTACAACACAAAAAGCTAATTTCCGTACAGCAGGAAGCAAAATGGCTACGCCGTCTGAAAAACTCGCGCAGTCTTTGGAGGCGCTTGCAAAGCTCCAAAGGGCTGAGGGTGGCAGTAGCCATTGTTCCCTTTCGCCGACTTCATTAGTGGCCTCGTGCGAAGGGGGCTCGCGGGTGACCCGTCGCCGGCTGTGCCAAAGTCTTCTTGATGGCTAAACCCCGTTGACCCGAAAACAGCCACTCGAAGGTAGCCGTGAGATGTGAGGCGTCGCGATTGCCCTTTACATCTGTCCGGCATTTGGAGATGCTTATCGAGACCATAGCCCCCACGCCTCTTCCCTCGGGAACGCGCACCAGGGGGCTTATTCGTTTAGGCAGCCAGCGAGTGAGATATTACCCCCCGTGCAACCGGACGAACCGGTCGCACGAAGGTTGCGGTAAGGAGCGGGAGAGTGGCGATGTTGTCTGGTTGGGATTGCGCCTGCACGACTAGCTTGATGCGGGTTCCCGTCTGGAGGGGCTTGGCGAAGTGGCCCTGCTTGCCGAAGGCAACGACGTTGTAGTGAAAAGCCTGAAGGTTGCGGTCTGAGATGATGGCGACTCCGAAGGCGGTGTATTTGCGGCCGTTCTTGGAGATGCGGCTGGTGGCTGAGTTGCTGACGGTTCCGAAGAGGGTGATGGTCTGTTGTGTCTGCATTGTGTTTCTCCTTTTTGCCCGGTCAATCGGGACACATCCCGAAGGGCGCAAAGGTGCGCTGCTCCCAAGTCGCGGCACCGCCGCGTTGTTAAGAGAAGAAGTTTTTGGAAAGGGACCCGGAGCTTGCGAGGGGGGAGGAGTCCAACACCCGAAGGGCGCGGTACGCGAGTTCTGAACGAAGAGCCGAAGGGCGCAGCTCCTGCACCGAAGCGGTGGCCGAGTGACCGTGCAAAATGGAGATCGTGCAAAACTGCCAACCTCACGCTCAACCGTCTTTCAGAAGCCAGTTGAAGTTGCAGATGAAGACGGTCTACGCAAGGCGTTACCCTTGTCATCTCCGTTTGTCCCCCACCCTCCGGATTTTTAATCTTCTGAAGCCTCTTTTGCGCTATACTAGAGCCATATCCCCCCTTGATCTTCGGAGACAGGGTGCGAGCCGCCTTCGGGCGGCTTTGCTTTTTGCCATGACGATACCTGCATCCGCCATCCCGTTTATCCCACGCACGAACGTCTACGTTGACGGCTTCAATCTCTATTATGGCGCGGCAAAGAATACGCCTTACAAGTGGGTCGATCTGTCCGCGCTCTGCGCCGCAGTGTTGCCGGGGATTCATATCGGGCGTATTCGATACTTTACTGCCCTGGTTGGCGCTATGCGCGGCGATCCACATATCCGCCAGCGGCAAGAGACATATATTCGAGCCCTCGAAACCGTGCCCAATCTCAGCGTCCACTACGGTCACTACCTAGCCAGCACCGTCTCCGCGCGTCTTGCTCACCCTCCGGCTGGTGGGTCGCGCTATGCAGACGTATTGAAGATGGAAGAGAAGGGGTCGGATGTGAACATCGCGACCTACATGCTCGTCGATGCCTTTCGTGCCGACTGCGACCAACTCATCGTCATCACCAACGACTCCGATCTCGCGGAACCGGTGCGAATCATCAACAAGGAACTCAAGATCCCTGTCGGAATATTCAACCCTCAGACTGCCGATACTGCGAGGCGAAGCAGCGTTAGGAGCGGTCGCACAATCAAGGCTTCCCCGAGCATCACGCTTCGCAAGGTGTCTCGATTTACCAGGGATATCCGTTCGGACGGACCTACGTGTCATATGGCAATCAGCCAGTTTCCGCGAACACTGATCGATGCCGCCGGTCGAACCATCACCAAACCTATGGGTTGGTGAGCTGTCCCATCTCGGACTCCAGATTACGGAATTTCGCTCGCGGGCGCGCCATCACTCCCTGTTCGTGACTGAGCGCTGCAGCAGCAACTGCTTGATGTGCTCGCAGCCCCCGAAGGACAAGGACGATGTCGAATCCCTAATCAAGCGCAATCAGGAACTCATCGACCTTATGCGTCCGGCCCCCGAGTACCTTACGATCACGGGAGGTGAGCCAACGCTTCTCGGGGATCGCCTATTCCTGCTGATAGACCAACTCAAGACATCATTACCCGATACCGAGCTACACATGCTCACCAACGGGCGCACGTTCGCCTGGCCGGAATACACCCAGCAGTTCGCCGCAGTGGGACACCCCAACCTCTGTCTCGGGGTGCCTTTGTATTCGGACTGTGCGGGCGACCACGACCACATCGTGCAGGCGAAGGGCGCCTTCCACCAGACCGTGGCCGGACTTCATCAGGCGGCCCGCAACGGCATACGCGTCGAGATCAGGGTGGTACTCCACCGGCTGACAATCCCACGTCTCACTAAACTCGTCGAATACATTTATCGAAACCTATCTTTCGTCGAGCATGTCGCCCTTATGGGCCTGGAATACGTCGGCTATACCCCAAGGAACATCGGCGAGCTTTGGATTGACCCATATGACTATCAGGCCGAGCTCGAAAGAGCAGTCAAGTTACTCGCGATGCGAGGCATGACCGTATCTATCTACAACCACCAACTCTGCGTCCTCGCACCCACCCTCTGGCCTTATGCGCAGAAGTCGATTTCGGATTGGAAGAATCTCTACCTGCCTGAGTGCGAGAAGTGTTCTGCGCTTGATGAGTGTGGAGGACTTTTCACGGTATCCCGACAGGTCGATGGCTTGCGCCTGTCCCTCCGGCAAGAAGCGGATGTGCGCTAGTCGATCGGAAATGGGGAGACTTTATGAAGGGCCTAAAACGGGCAACAAGCATCCTCTGGTTGCCCTTATTAACGCTTTGCGGGTGTACGGCGATCGGAAAGAGAGTCAGCCAAATATCCGGTACGACTTCGGAACAACCGAACTACGTTTTCTATCCCGGCTATCGTGTCCAAATTGCTGGCAACTCCGCCATGATTCAAGGCTTCGATGAGTGTCCAGAACAGCCTCTTGCTGGAACGCTCTTGTTCGGCCAGGACACGAAGGAAGACCGTTTTGAATGCATCTTGATTACTCCAACAACGAAGACAACTCGCGTGCTCGTTGCCTCGACCGGGGGAACTGTCCAGGAAGAGTGGTCCATAGATCGTGGCGTGGCCGGACCCGGTTCCTTTTCTTTCCGCAGGCCGGATGGTACATAGGTGGTTCCACAGAACGCTCGGAAGAGGTAGCGTCTCAACGCTGAAACGGAGCACAGGGAGCCACACTCCCACTCAGAAATAAATGCAAAAAATACGAATTGCGTTGATCCGCGTGCTTCTCAGTTGCGCCCATCTAAGTCTGTGATTGAGGCGATTGCTAGTGCGCTTTGCGTGCGATCAGCCACATGGTGTCGCTCGTAGGCAGGCGATCCAGTATGCCAAAGCGCACGATGCCTAAACCTGCCTTCGAGAGCATTTGGGTTAGAGTATCCGGTGTGAAATAGTTAACATGGTCAGGAAAGCGAAAGCCGCACCAACGGCTTCCTCTTACCCTACGGTTCCAAGAAGCATAGTTTGGGACTTTCACAATCAGACGCGCGTCTTCGCGCATCACTCGTCTGACTGCCAACAATGTTTCTTTAGCTTTCGTATCGTGTTCCAAAAAAGAGGTCATGATGATGCCATTGAATTCATTTCGTGGCATCTGTGCAAGACCAGCAAGAGCGTCCGCTTGAATGACCGCACCGCCGCGAGGTCCGAAGGCCGATGCAGCAACTTGACTCAACTCGTGACTGATTTCGATCCCGAAAGGAATGTATGTCTCTGGAAGACTAGCCAAAGTATGCCCACCCGCACAGCCGATGTCGAGGATAGGACCGGGCTTAATGTTCTTTGTTACGAAATCGAGAAGCTTGTTCCTCTTGGTAACACGTTGAACCGCTGCTTTCGGAGCTCGTCCCGCCATATAGAGAAGAGGACTCCGTTTGCGGCGCTCCTTAGATTCATTTGCAAAGGTTTTCTCCCACGCTAATTCGTCTTCGAGAGCTTCTGACGCAGGCGGATTCTCCAAATAAACCATCCCGCACGCCTTACATTCCTTTATCTCCCACGGCTCTCGGGAGTAGGATAAAGCGGGCTCGTTGCGGTTATCTGTGCCGCAAATAGGGCACTTAACTCTCTCCTCCATGTATCGAATCCTTTTAAACAGCTCGTGACGAGTTGGACCTGACCCCTGCAATTGTAACCGCAACGATATGCTTCACTCCAGGAGAGAAGTCTTCCATAATACATCTTTGATTGTATGATGCCTAGCCTGATTCCTTCACATACTCATTTGTGGCGAGCGATGCAAATTTCGGCTATCGGCACAAATGACAAGATCCTCAACCTGCGGACTTCGACGCACTCTGAAGGACGGGGAGGATCGGTAACAGTTCATTGGGGCCACTTAGTTGCTGTTCGCTTCGATGACGGCGCGTGTCTCTTGATTCGCATTCACAGTAATGGATGCGTTGTGGCGTCCGTACCTCTGTAAATATCCTTTACTCCTGTAGGCGGCCCTGTCGATGTCCTCCCATCCATACAGATCGTAGTCGCCAACCGGAACCTCACTGATACGGAATGCGCCTGTTGCGGTAGTTTTGACGACCAAATATCTGCCGGATTCCAAGGAGCGCATCACGACACCCATCTGCTCCACATCTTCTTCAGCCCGGTCCACATTTCCGCTAATCGTGCCATAACTGGAACCTAGTTCAATATCGAGATCGTACCTAGCGTTATTGTCAGTGACATCGAAATCATCAACGGAGAGCTGCACCCCGTCCCTCCTAACTGACTGGATATACATGCCGCTATTCTCTTTTAAGGACAATGCGCAGCGTCCCGGCCTCACAGATGGAATCGTGTACTCTGTCTTAGCGGTGATGTCCACATTATAATCACTGCTACTAACGAAGTATTTGCATTTCATTAACAGCGAGACAGCTTCCTTTTGAGAACCACCGTCCACAGGCGCTGTATCTATCATGCTGTCCAGGTGGTTCACTGTGCCATGCACGGTTACTAACTGATCCTCCGTGAGTGATAGATCGCTCGCATTTGTTTCGCTATCAACCAGTTGCGACGCATACCGTTCTTTCCCATCCTCATTCCAAGATGCATCGATTTTGTATGTACCACTCGCAATATCGGAAATTGTGAAGCTCCCATCCGCTGACTTGAACTTCACCGGCACATTAATCGGAATATCTATACTATCTGCATGTTCACTTACCCTAAAAGATGCGTTTTCTGGTTTTTGGGCTAAGTGTCCGTTGATAACCACCTCCCTAACCTCAGGTGGCCGCACGTCTAGACGTTCTTCAGAACTCCGGTACACATTGACGGTTTCCGCATCACTGTAG
Source organism: Granulicella sp. L46 (assembly GCF_009765785.1). Classification (GTDB taxonomy): domain Bacteria; phylum Acidobacteriota; class Terriglobia; order Terriglobales; family Acidobacteriaceae; genus Granulicella. Next base: position 178,963 of record NZ_LMUT01000012.1, on the reverse strand, counting down.
GACAGTGAATTAGGGAAGTAGGTTACGGGATAGATATACCCTCTGTCCTCGCTCGCAAGGCTCCCACCGTCTTGTCCAGAATAGGATGGTGTAAACATCAACACGTACTTTCCTGAGGGAATCTTACCGCATCGGTAATTACCAAAAGAGTCAGTTTTTTCTATACATCGACTTATCAATTTGGGATAGCCATTTTCAGGTTTCATCTCAAATAGCTGCACCTCGCCGCCTATCGGGCGGCTCGTATTATCCAAAACGTTGCCGCTTATTGTTGAATCTTGCGTGCTTAATATACCGCTCTGCTCCGCGGATCTGTGGCAGCACAACACTGCTGATATAAGAATTATTCCTAAATCTCGATTTTTCACAATCGAACTCCAACTGCTGGCATGGACATCTATCTGTAAAGAAATAGCCAGCTCGCGCGACCGCCTATGCCAAACATGGTGGTCGCGCGAGCCGACTAGCTAATTAGTCAGACTCACCGCCAAAAAGGTAGTAGCTCGAATTGTTACCGACATAATTACAGATGAGGTGTCCGGGATCTCCCGTCAGAGTCGTTCCATCTGCCAGCGACGGCGGCCCAGCCATTGCGTCCGAAAAGGATTTGCTACCGCTCCAGCTTGTGCCATTACTAGAGTGTTTAATGATGAATTTATGATCTCCATCATTCGTTCTGAAAGCGAAGTAAAGGTAACCTTGGTATGCCAACACAGAAATTGATGTTGACGATGAATCGCCATCAGCACCCGTGTTATAGGTGAGAACCCCATTTCCGGTTGTCGTGTAATAGTAGATATCATGACTGTTTCCGTTAGTGGGAAATGCAATGTAGAGCGTGCCATTGAATACGCCAAGGCCTGGAGACATGCCGATGTCGGTGCCCGTGGTATTTGTCCAGCTGGCTGAAGTCCACGACCCGCCTATCGGATATTGACCCAGCCAGAGCGAGCGATCACTGCCAACCCCCGACATAAACAATGTTGACACTCCGCCCACACTCATGACTGCAAGTGAAGGGGAATAGATGAAGCTCTCTGAAGGGGGATCAAACGTACCCACTGCTGTCCAGGTAAAGGTAGTTCCATAAGGATTAGCGGGTGATCGAAGTAGATTGAAATGTCCACTTGTGTCCATGTACGCCAAGAACAGATACGTCCCATCGGTTGCAAGTGCTGGGTTATTGTCGGAGGCAAAAGTACCTCCGTTGATCTGAACTTGAGTTCCAGCTAGCAAAGAATAACCAACACCGGTGGTCGCCGAAGTTAGATATTCCGTGCCATTGGACCCTGTATACGCCACATATAACTGGTCGTTTAGCACGACAGAGCCAACTCCCTCTCTTTCACTCGTGCCGCCGAGATGGAATTGCGAGCCTGACGTAGAAGACGATGTGAATGATCCAAAGCTTGTTACTTGTGCTGAGGCACTAGCAAGAGTTGCGAGCGCCAAGAATGCTACCATCATTGTCTTTTTCATTGAAATGCTCCACATATGAATTATGTTGGCACGGTGGGCATAACATTTTCTGGAAGACATTGGCGGCAAACAAAACAAGCTGAAGTGATCCTAAAGCTTACCTGTTCGTAATTGGTTCGGATGCGTTCTATTCGATGCACCTCGAACCATTCGGCTTTGCTCAGTTTAGAGCCGTGTCAACGGAAGCACTGTATCATACCGCAGCACATTTGTCCACCTAAGATACGAGCGCTGTTCTTCAACTCAACCTGCTTCGCCAAGGGAGACTCTGTTGGAAAACGCAGAAACACACGACGGAAGCGCGAGTCTAACGCCTTCCGTATGAAGGCAATGGGATTGGCTGAGTCACTTCTGCCTTCCTCATGGGAAGATCGAATGGTGCAAATAGCACGGAACTCAGACGCTGAGACCTTGATCGTTGTTTTTATCGCTGTTGTTATTGGATGGGGCGACTGCGTTCTCGGCAACTGAATGAGATGGCTCGTGAGCTGCGTGCTCTAGGGCATTCTCTCGGCTAATCGGCTGCGCTTCTCGGTCGTAGAACTGACTCTGCGGGTCGATGTGTAGCCAACCTCCGGTCTGATCGTGTTTGTAGCTCTCGATCTCGCCCGTCTCGCGTTTCCATTCATAGCCTGAGGTTTCGTTTGGCAAGGCTTTTTCGATGGGGGCGTAGTGGCGGTTCTCGGAATCGGCTGCGGCGCTGACGATTTCGGGTATCGAGACCATCGCCTCGGGCGATGGTTCGCGGCGCAAGTCATCTTGCAAATGTTCTCTGCTGTTGCTCATTGGCGGCTCCTTGCTTTGCTGGTTGGCGGTCTGTTCGACCGGCGTTCTTTGAAGCTCTGTGGCTGAGGTCTTCGATACGTCGGTACTGAGACGTTCGCCGAGAGTCCCGGCATCATTGGTATAAATCCGCGCGTCCTGCGAAGCACGGGAGACGGAGACATAGGCAAAGCGGGTGTTGATGAGCTCGGGATGAACGGTGGTATCCATATTCACTAACACCCTGTCTGCGGTGAGCCCTTGGGAGCTGTGCGAGGTCACAGCGTAGCCGTGATCGAAGTGCCGCATCTTCGCGGCGTCAAAGCTCACGGTGCGCTCTTTCTCGCCATCCATCTTCACGTCGATCTGTGTACCGTCGATGCGTGAGATGGCTCCAAGGTCACGATTGCTGACGCCCAGCTCGCGGTTCGTCGCCGTGAACTGGATGCGGTCGCCCTCGGCGAAATCCCGGCTGATCTCGCAGTACGCCGTGATGCCGCGCAAGCGTTCCGGGTCGTAGGTGACTTGCTTCCCGTCGTCTTTCGTGACGCTAATCTGGTTGGCGGTTGTGTCGATGGAAGTGACGGTTGCGTAGCTGCGTGGCTCGATGCCCTGCTCCTTGCTGCCCCGCGTGTAGAAGAGAATGTCGTCCTTTCGGTAGTTCGCAGCCCAATTCCTATCGACACTGGTAAGCTCCGATCGCTGCGTCAAAACATTCATGCTGTGGTCGTCCTTGGAGACGACACCGGAGCCTTTAAACTCCGTGCGGATGGCGTCGTTGATGTCGCGGCGGCTGGCATTATCGGGCGAGACGACAAGCGTTTTTTCAGGTTTGGCGGCGTAGTCTTTGGCGATAGCCTCGATGCGCTGCACGTTGTCCGGGATCTCCGTGACCCGGCCTTGCTGCTGCAACAAGCTCACTCCGGTTGCCGTTTCGTTCTTGGCGAAATGCTCCACAACCCGCAATAGCTCCGGGTCTTTCTGGCGCATAATTTGGTCAAGCCGCGAGGTCTGCATACCAGCTTGTTGCATCTGCTCGAAGGGTTTGCCGGCATCCACGCCTTGATGCTGGCGGGTGTCTCCCACGAGGAGAACGCGGTCTTGCGGCCCAATCTTTTCCATGAAACTCTGCATCTGGCGGGTGCTGGCAAGGCTCGATTCATCGACCATGTAGAGGTGTCGCCTGTCGGGGTCGCCCTTTTCCTGTTCCTGGCCTCCGCGCGCAAGAAAGCCCTGCAACGTGTCTGCCGAAATACCTGCCGCTCGTAGCTCGGCGGTAGCGCGGCTGGTCGGGGCGAAGCCCTCGACGGCATAGCCGTTCCGCTCTGCGCCTTCTCGGATGGCGGACAGGGTACTTGTCTTCCCGGTCCCGGCTAGTCCTTGCAAGCCGTGTACACGGTCATGCGAGGTCAGTACTTCCTCAATGGCTCCACGCTGCGCCGGATTGAGGAGTTCGCGGGTGTCCGCGTGGGCGGTCGCCTGCTCTTTCGACAGAATCGGCTCGACGGTATTTTGACCGCGTTGCATGTGTCCGACGGTCGCCAACTCCGCGGCGATAGTCTCGCGGGTGGTGAACTGCCGTCCAGTATCATGCTTCTGTCCGTCAACGGTTTGGAACTCGCCGCTATTGTGTCTTTGATCGAAGTTCCCGCGAACCTGCTCAAAGGTGAGATCGCCCATGCCGCGCCGCAAGGCGTCGCGCATGATGTCCCGCTCGTCGGTGACGGCCTCGCGCTCGAAGCTGCGATCCTTGGCAAAGGACACTGCTTCCTGCGCCCGCTGGGACGCATCCGACACACGATTTTGCGTCAGTCCTTCGGCCCGTTCTCTGGCCGCAGAAACAACGCGGTCGGCCTGATTGCCGAACTCGGCCGCAATTTGACGGTGGGCGGCAAGCACCTCGGACGGCGTATGAATCTCTTTCCTGTCGCGTGTGTTGTGAGCGGCAATCTGCGCGGCGTCCGGCCCGCTGAATCCGCTTCGCGCGATGGCTTCTTCGATCTGTTGGCGGCGCGGGCTGGACGCTTCAAGGTACTCGGCGGTGTAGCCCTTCACGTCGGGAGCGCCGCTCTTGCCTGCCTCGATCTCGTAACCGAGATTGCGGAGTCGGTACGTCAACTCCGACTGATAGACGGCGGTTGCAAACTGTTGGCTATCGAAGAATCCCCGCTCTTGTAATGCGCGAGTGGAGCCGTCTGGCCGCTCGGTCATGTTGAAAATTACGGCGTGGGTATGAAGCTGGGGGGCGGCATAGCCATCGACCGGGCGGGCGGTGTCATGCTCGAACTTCGCAACGATGAACTTGCCGGTAGTCTCGGCGGGATTGTTGCCGCCGATGCGCGCTTGGGTGTACCGCTCCAACTCCGTGAGAGCGATGGTCACGGCCTGCCTGTGGGCTTCGCGGACATGATCATCGCCGCCCACCAGTGCGGTCAGCGAAACGGACTTAGGAGCTGAAAAGGTGGCGTCCCAACCTGCCCGATGCTCTACCGGCTTCACGATAGTTCCGTCTGCGGTGGTGTACTCCTGGGCTTTCCGATGCTGTACCAACTGCTCGGTGGTATGGGGGTTCTGGCCCTCGCTCAGACGAGCGAAGTGTTGTGCGTCGATGGCTCCCACAAGGCCATACTTCTCGGCCAACTGCCCCTGCCACTCTCCAAGAATGGTGTCGCCCTGTTTCCAATAGTTCTGCTCGGCGGACGTGAACTCTTTGGCGTGGTAGGTCTGGGCCTGGCCGGAGCTGAGGGGCTTCGAGATGGTGAGCATACAGTCTCCTTATTCCTCAAAGTTGAACGCTGGCTGGGCTTCCTGATCGTCTGCAACTTCGCCGTAATCCTCGGGGCTATCCGCGTCGGTGCTGGCTGCGGCAAGCTCCTCTTCGGTGGGTTCGTCAAGCTCCGATTCGGTATCCTCTTCGACTTGCGGAGGAGCAACCGCCACCGCTTTCGGCACGTCGGCCTCAAGGTCAATGACTGGCGTTTGCACCGCGACATTCTTTGGAGCAAGCGTTTTGGGGTCGAAGGGCAACTCGTCCTCTTCGACCTTGCGCGGGACGAAACCGGGAGTCGTCAGCGGTACGTCCATGTACTCAAAGTGGAAGCGTGCGACGTTGTTTCCCAGCTTAAGAAAAGCGTGCCTGTTCTCAAGGCCGGAAATTTCGGAGTCCATCACAAGCGGCTCAACTTGACGGTCCAAGCTGAAGTTCTTGCCGGAGCGGGAGCCGTCAAAATGCGTCTCCTTCATGCGCTCAATCTCGATCTTGCCGATGGCATTCGAGACCCACTCGGCGGCCTTCGGCTCGGTGGTCTTCAGGAAGATTTTGGTGGCGGGTTGTGACAGCATCACCTCGGCCAAATGACCGTAGATCACCTCAAGCTGGGCCTTCCCTTGGAAGCCAAGCACGAGGGGATTTCTGCTCTTCCGGTTCTCGGTAATGGCGGTATGGAGTTGCGGTAGCCGTTGCAAGCTCGCCAGCTCGTCTAACACAAACCAGACGGGCGTTTGGTTGTCTTGCGGCGCGGTCAAGAGCCGCAAAACCAATAGGTCAATCCAAAGACTATGCAGGGGGCGGAGTGCTTCGCGCTCTGTTGCGCTCGACGTAATGAAGATCCAACCCTTGCGTTTTTCAGACCACTCGGTTGCGCTCCAGGTCGATATAGCCTGAGCTTTGGTGGGCAGCATCCGTAGGCTGTCTGCTACCAGTCCAAGCGAAGCGAGGACGCCGTTGCGCTGCTGCTGTGCGCCCTTCGCAATCATGGCCTCCATCTCGGTTCCGCGCACTCGCTGGTCGATCTCAGCCGGGTTGGAGAGCCATGCAACCAACTGCCCCGGCGTCGGCCCAAAGGTAAGCAAGTGAGCGAAGATTTTCTGCGGTGTTTCGGTGAAAAACTCACCCTTCTTATCGCTGGTCGGCTGGTAAAGCGACGCGGCAATCGCTTTGGCTTCAGCCTTGTGGCGAAGCTCCTCGGACGGCCCCCAATAGGGACACCGGGCGTCCAAAGGGTTGAGCACAATATCGCCGCGTTTGGCATCGTAGAATCTCTGGATGAACT
>NZ_LMUT01000012.1:136384-172608 GCF_009765785.1 Granulicella sp. L46 | reverse complement strand
TCTATGTGCTGCGCTTCGGCCTGTAGCGGTATCCGCATCATCTCTTTGGCTTCGGTGGTTTTGAAGCCGATGCCGTCGCCCTGCACCGTCTTGTTGAACTCTCTGGGCGTTAGCATGACCGGCCCCTTAAGCAGCCGACCGTACTTCATCTGCTTGCGCCGCTTGATATCTTTTGCAATGGCAAACGGGAACTGCACCAGCAGCGAGAGCAAGCCAAACAGAAACGGAAGTTTGTAGATGTCCCTGAGTTTTTCGTCCTCGAAGACGGCGCTCTTGAGGTACTCATGCAGGGGCGCGTCAAGGTAGGTTTGCTCCGGCCCTCGATAGAGGGCGCGGAGTCTACGCCCCGCCGCCGCTCCCGAAAGCGCAAGCGGAATGTGTTTCCCACCCGGCGCGGGTGTCGTGCCCGCTTGCACGTCGGATTCGACGGCTAGCTGCCCCGCCTTGCTACCGTCGCCGACGTAAAGCAACTGGTACTTGTCCTTCTTGTTGAGGGCGCCGCCCGCCGCAGTCCGCGCGTAGATCGGCGTGTAGAACTGCTGCAAGGGTGTCTGGCCGTAGGCGAAGCGAACGTAGAGAAAGCAGCCGGTCAGCACGAACGCAAGGAACACTACGCCATAGGAATAGATCGGGGAATGTGGCGGGAAGATGATCGTCTCTTTACGGCCCCACTGAGTAGTTGCCATCACGCACGCTCCAGGTCTTGTTGTGTTTCAACGGCCACCGCTCTCTTGCGTTTTTTGACTTCGACCATGATCCCGTCGAAGACTTCAGGAGTGATCTTCTGGCCCGTTGCGAGAGGCTTCAGGACGTTCGTCAGCATGAGCCGAATCCCCACGATCTCGCTCAACTCCGGGCTGGCCGTCGGCTCGTCCTTTTCGCGGGTGAGTTCGTCAAGGATGAGGCGACGAATGAACTCGCCGCGTTGCTGGCCGCGCTTCTTGGCAAGCGAATCGAGTGCTTCCACTTCGTTCCGGCTGAGTTTCGACGAGACATTTGTCAGACGAAACGACGCCCGTTGTTTGGCTTTCTCGGCCATCGCGTCATCGTTGAGAAGTGGCATATCGGCCTTCAATCCGTCAAGGATTCTTGGGGATACCTGAGTATTCTCAAGAATCCTTGAGCACCACAAGTTGTTGAGGTTGTTCGGTCGCTTTCAAGAATCCCTATGGATTCCCAGCACGACCCTCCGAGGGATGGAGTGTCATAATTCATCCGGTGCGTAGCACCGCTTCCATCCCGGCACAAATCATTGAGGGGGCAATGCACATTACTTTGTCGCCACGTTAGCCATAGGAATCGCTGTCGGAGCGGATGCTGACGTTGCTGGCTTGCGTCCCGGTTTTCCCTTTGGTGCATCATCACCGCTGCGCTTGATACGCAAGGAATGAATCGGCTTTGCATCGTGCGGCGCACCGATGAACTTCTGGAAGTCCTTGTCCTTGGTGAAGACGTATTCGAGCGCCTTGTTCACAACATCGTCCGCGCCAACATGGGTGAACGCTGCATATTGATTGACGAGGTTGGCGGTGGGCTCCTCAAGCGAAACGGTGGCAGTGACTTTGCGGCTGGTTGTGATCTCAAGCAATGGCATGGACGTTCTCCCTCTTGTTGCTGGTTGAAATGATTGGGTGAATTGCTGGAACGTCGCGCTCACCTGCGAGATCGAAGATGGTGTCGTACATAAACTGTTTGGTGGTGCGGTCGTATCCATGCACAGCGATAATCTCGCTCACTTTGCGACCGCCGGCGAATCTTCCAACCTGGGCGACAATCTGAACGGTCTCCGCGATCTCTGCCGAGATGTCGTCACGATTCGATTGCTGGTGCGAACGCATCGCCAATTCACCGAACCTGCGGAGCGCTTTCACCGCAGAGCTGGCGTGAATCGTTGCCATCGAACCTGCGTGTCCGGTATTGAACGAATCGAGCAAGGTGCGGGCTTCTTCTCCCCGTACCTCACCGAGGATGATGCGGTCGGGCCTCCACCGCAACGCAGCCTTCAATAGATCGTTGAAACTCACCGTGCCGGTGTGCGATTCGGTCTGGCACTCCGACGCCAATAGATTAGGCTTGCCGATACGTAGCTCCGACGTATCCTCGATCACGACAATGCGCTCTTCCTCGGGGATGTAATCAGCCAGCGCGTTGAGCAAACTTGTCTTGCCTGCGCCCGTTCCGCCGCTAATCAGCATCGTCTTTCCGGCCTCGATATAACCGCTGAGAGTGGCACCTATCTCCGGCGTCATGGCACCGGTCTGGATGAGGTCGGCGATGGTGAAGCGGGTCTTGGAGAACTTCCGAATGGTGACGGCGGGGTTGGGCCGCACAACGGGCGGGAGGACCGCTGCGAGGCGGCTACCGTCAGGCAGTTGGGCATTCAAGAGAGGGTGCGCCTCATCCAACTTGCGACTCAACTTGTTCGCAATCACCTCAAGGCCGGTGCGGAGCGCCTTCGCATCGAAGATGATCTCCGCGCGTTCCAACTTGCCCCTGCGCTCAAACCACCATTGGCCGTTCGGATTGCCCATAATCTCGCTCACAGAGTCATCAAGCAGTAGCTCTTTGATGGGCTGCAGAAACGATATGAGTAGGTCCAAGTCGTGGTTCATATGGGCTCCTAGTCGAACGCCTGGTCGGCACGGTAGCGAACGATAGTGAGTCCAAGCGGATTGAATGCGAGCGCATTGTTCTCGACATGATCGGCGAAGACATATGTCACGCTGGCTGTCCAACGCTCCGTCTTGATCTCCGAATGGTCATTGGCGTTCGTGTAGACCTTCTCGAACTCAATCCGAGCGGAATAGGGCGACTGCCGGAGATCGTCGAGTATGACGCTCTTGATGTTGATATCGACGTATGGGAGCGTACTGTCCTGCTGGAAGGTGGTAATGGTCTTGCTCAACTGCTCCTGCCGGATGACGGCTTGCTGGACATCCGAGTTGAGAAAGTAAAGCGCCTGGGTCTGGTCGCGCTCGATGGTGTAGCGGTTGCGCTGGAAGTACAGGTTGGCCCAGCGCGAGAGGTAATACTTGTTCTCCGCCTCCTGCGGCTTGTATTGGTAATTGCGGTAGTCGATGGCGTCGGCATGGCCTACGTCGTTGATGCGGATGACGAGAGGCTTCATGCCGGCAAGAGCCTTCTGGCTCTTGAATGTGAGAGCACCCAGCATGAGGCAGACAGCACCCAGAACAAGGATCGTGATTTTCAAATAGGTGTTCATAACGAGCGGGTCGCCGTACTGCTCCAGATAGCGTTCCGCTGCGCGCGTGATCTCGGTGGATTTCGTCTCTTGAACTGGCATTTGTGTATCTCCCTTTAGCCCATCACTGCGGCGGTAATGGCACCCGTAACTGCGCCCATCCCTGCATCGTGGCCGCTGCTACTACCAGAGAAGATGGAGGCTGTGATAGCGGGGATCTTGAGAATGAGAAAGATGTTCACCACTACCAGTAAGATCAACAAAGGGAAATTCTTTATGAGCGTCATCGGGTTGGAGAAGTCCGTCCAGTTGGCGTAATAGGTAACGAACAGGTGACCCAGGACGCTCATCGTGGCTGCCGCAACGACCTTGTAAAACGAGAAGCTAAGGTACGCTTTAAACCATCCCCAGAACAGAAACTCAAGTTTCTCGATTACAAGAAACGGAATGAAGATCGGACCAAGCAAGCCGATGATTGTTCCAGCAACTGCACCATATGCGAGGATGACCGCAGCAATAGCGGCGAGCACCGAAAGCATGATCTGGGTGCTGATATAGGCGACCAGCATATAGGGTGCAGTAAACATCGCCATGCCTGGGCCTGACTTCGCTAACGCACCGTCTATCGACTGGAACATGGACTGGATACCGTCCTGTCCAATCGTCTGTGCCAGATTGGTCGTGCCCTGGCTAATGAACCCTTTGAGCGAGTATCCGATGCCGGGAATGCTGCTGTCGTAATACTTCACGAACATATAGGCGAAGCTGAGCAGCATGAAGAAGTTTAGGAACTTCGCCATATCGAAGCCGGGACCGCCGCGTGAGGATGCAAGGGCTTCCTGCACACCGAACCAGACCATCATGATTGTCGCCAGCGAGAGCACCATGCGAAGCCCGATCGCATCGACGTTGGGCGACATTGTGGCCGTGAGCGCGTCGCACTGTTGCGTGATAAAGATGAGTATCTGGTTTCCCATAATCGCCCCGTCGGTTCAATAGCTAAGTGCTTTGGTGATGCCTGTTGTGTCATGCGAGACGTGGCTGTTGTAGTTCGTCTCGTACCCGTCGGCAGCCTGCAGGGACATCTTCAGAGCGTCCTGCTGCTGTTTCTGCTGAACCATCTGCTGCAAACTCTGGGTCTGCGTCATCTGGCTCGCTTCCTGCTGAGTGCGAAGCTGCAGAAGCATCGCCTGATTGATGCGTTGCAACGTAGCAAGCTCAGTCTGTTGGGTTGGGTCGGTGGAATGGCTGGCCGTTTCAAGCGTCTTGATATCCGCTTCACGCTGTGGTGCGTTTGCCCTTACCGTTCCAATCGTCTGTAAGCTGGTGGCGTTGATTGCGTCAGCCAAATCAACAGTCGCGCCCTGCGCCGCGATAGCCTGTTGGCCTTGCGTGTTCAGGGAGCTGTAACCGGAGATCTGCCCTGTTCGCTGGATGCTCGCGCTCTGGTTCGCCGCCGCTGCTCCGCTGCCATAGGTTGCGGCATTGGTCCAAGGAAGCGAGTTGCCATAGGTGTTCGCGGGATGAGCAACCGGTGTCCACGTCTGCTGCACCATGTTGCTGTATGCGGTGTAGTAGCTCGACGGTGCCGTAGCCATGCGTTGTGCAAGGTTGTACGTCTCCATCACGTTCTGCGTGGTCTTGATCGTTGTCGTATACAGTTGGCTGCCCTGAATGAGCTGCTGCGCTGCGTGAGCTGACTGTGTTGGGTCTAACACGATGCCGCCACCGAACTGCGCGTATGCAGGTTCGGCTAGGGTGGCAAGAGCCAGAATTAGAGACAAGAGGGTGCCTTTCATGGTTTTCTCCATGTTCGCGGTCCGGGTTGGAAGTGACTGTTTGGGTGTAGGACGATTACGGGAAATATCTAGTGCTTGGAAGCCTCTATGTCAGCCTGGAGAGCTGCGTACTTTTTGCTCGCTGGCTCCATCGCGTCTCGCTCCGCTTTGCACTTTGCCTGACTCCGTGCAATTACATCCACCGGCGCAAGCATACAGTCCTTCTGATACTGAGTATTCATAGTGTCGAGTTGCGCGTAGACCTCGGCGAGCTGATCTTGCTTGCTTTTGCAACCGATAGTCGAAACCGCAATGAGTGCGAGGGTAACGATGGCAACTGAACGCATGGAAGACTCCTTAGAATGACTGCGCGATACGGTGATTTTCGTAAGCCGGCAGGAGCATATCTTGCGTAAAGTAGACCTTCACGCGATGCCCTTCCCGAATTGTGATCGTGGGTGGAATCTGGATGAACTTGTCGAGAATCGTCGTAGCCGATTGCGACACGCTCGAAGCTGCACCGTTGGTAAAGGACTGCGAACCGGAGCTGTTTAGGTTTGATCCGCCCTGGCTGATCTGAGAGGCACCGGAGATGACGCCGAGTGCAATCGACGTTCCGAAGATCTGGAGATAGTGATTGTTGACCTGGTCTTTTAGTCCCTCCTCTCCGGTCTGGTCGAGGCCGTGGAATTGGTCTAGATCCACGCTGTATCCGTCCGGCATTAGCAGACGATGAAATGCAACGGAAATCCGGCGCTGTTGTCCGAACCCGGCACTACCGATCTTGCGGGCCTCGCCCAGCACGATCGTTCCTTCTGGTATGAGTATGTGCTGATGGTCGTGGGAATACACGGGATTTGACACAAGAACCTTCACCGGCCCCACCGCGTCACCGTCCAGGCGGTTCATCAGAACGGTATCCAGGGTCAATCCTTCGTAGATGACATAGGGCTGGCCCACGGCATTGTCGATATTGACCTCAGACGGACGCTTATATTCAGTTTCCGGGATTTGATCGCCGGAAGTCCTTTGTTCTCCTGCTCCTCTCGCCGGAGTCAATGCAGTAGGCTGGCCCGCCTGCACTGCGGCAGCAAAGGGGTTCTGGGGCACGCCCGAAGGCTGTTGGGATAGGTTCTGCTGCGGGGGAGTGGCCTGCTCCAATGGTCGCGCGTATGCAATGTTGGACGAGAACCGGGCTGTGTCTGCGCGCTCCTTTTCGGTAGCCGCGAGCTGCTGTCCGGCTTGCTGTGAGGGAGTAAGTTGAGGCTGGCCGTTGGCTTGTGTCCCATTCTGCTGCCCATTGGCGACATAGGTTCCCGACGAGTTGAGTGGACGCCCATCTGGGCCGAAACCCGATGCTGCCGCCTGCTGTGCGCCCGTGCCGCCCAATGCTGGGTTCCCGGTTGCTGCCGCCACTTGAGCGTCCTGCTGGGCTTTCAGCTTGTCAGCTCCAAGCTGACGCTGCAAAGCGTCTACATTGGTCGCTGTGTTGTCCTGAACATAGGGCTGCGGCCCGTTGGCCTTGGCCTTCTCAGCATCGGTCGGAGCCTTCTTCCGGGAACTGATGACGGTAGCCAGAATCAGGAGAACCACCGCTCCTAGATAGAGAAACATCTTGAGGTTTTTCTGCAACACGCCTTTGGGCTGGGGCGTGTGATCGGTGAGCTTCGGGTCTGCTGCTGCGACGACGGTATCGGCCATGACGTTAGTCCTTTCTCGTGAAGTCCATCTTTTTCTTGCCCAGTTCGACATACCCGTTGTCCATGACCTTCGAGATGACGTATGTCCCATCGCGCAGGTCGTAATTGATGAGATTCGGCTTGCCGTCCCGCATCTCATACACGCTGAACTTCTCCGGCGCATTGGTCTTGATGTAAGTGAACTTGTCGTCGTGGTAGATCGACTGGATATCGAACGGAGCCTCGTTCGTCTTGAAGGTGTAGTCGAACTTCAAGGCGAGTGGGTAGGCACTCTTGTACTCATCGACGGTAGCTCCGACGTGAGACTGGAGAGTCGATATCTGCTGATGGGCCTGCTCAAGCTGGGCGGCTGGAACGTATTGAGCGGGGCCATTCGCAGCGACTATGTTGGACGCATCCGCTGGCTGGATGATGACCTTGAGATCGGGGTCGCCGCCCGATGCGGTGATGTCGGTCAAGGTGAAGCTGTAGATGTTGCCCTTGTCCGTAATCAGGTTGAGGTTGGAGCTGATGCCAGCCTTGGCCGGGTGAACGAAACAGAAGTTTCCGACCACATCCACAATCCAGAAATCCTTGTCGCCGGTAGCGGCCTCCATAATCTTTTCGGTGGCCGGGACAACAATGAGCGTTGTGTACTTCACCTTCGCCCGAATCGGCACGATGTCCTGCGAGTGGTAAGAAACATTGCGGGAGGCGGTCTGGGCGTGAATCGTCAGGCTTCCGAGCGTCGTGAGCATGATTGCGAGTACGGTTGTAAATCTCTTCATGGCGGAACTCCTTAGCGGCGCGGTTGGAATGGGTGTGTGGTAGCGAGTTGGCGAACGCCCTCGGCGATGCCGTACTGCGCGAAAGCCTCCCGCTTGAGTAGGTTGTCGCGAGCGTTGTTGGTCGCAATCCAGTACGAGATGGAATCGACGTTGAGCCGAACCTTTTTGCTGGACCGCGCTTTGCGAACCAGCATCTCGCCGGGTGGGATTAGGTCGGCAATGATGTCGATTTCGGTGTCGTTGAGATGGAAGGCTTCGCGGTAGACCTGGCGGTTCATCTCCGGGTTAGCGAGGAATATCTTGGTTGGGCAACTCTCGGCGACAATCGCCAGCATTCCCGATTCCTCAAGCTCCTTGATGGACTGCGTGGCGAGGATCATCGCCGCGTTGTGCTTCCGCCACGTTTTTTGAGCCGCCACGATGTAGGTGCGGATGGTCTCGTTCTTGATGAAGAGCCATGCTTCGTCAAGCAGGAACGTTTTGAACGTCGCCAGCTTCGCGGGGTTCGCAATCTCATTGCTAGCCCGGTGGAGGACATAAAACAGCAGCGGCTCCAAGACCTCGGGAGCATCGCCCCAGCCTGCGAAGTTGAACGTCTGGAACTTGGAGAAACTGAGCGTGTCCTCCACGTTGTCGAAGAGAAAGCCGTACTGCCCCTCTTTCGTCCAACGGTGCAGCCGCTCCTTCAGCTCACCGATGATCTGGCTGAAGGTCGATAGCGTCCGCTGCTCCGGGGCAACGACGTACATCCGCTCGATGGCCTCCCACAGCTTGCGCTCTTCCTTGAAGTCGAGCTTGTAACGCTTGTCATTGCCCTCGATGAGTACCCGAAAGAACGAAAACAGAAATTGCAGATTCTCCTTGCTCTCCGGCAGGCTGAACGGGTTGATAGTGAAGTCCCGGCTCTCCTGGCCGACGTTCAAATACGTTCCGCCGAAGATCTCGGTAAGAGACTGAAACGAGCCGCCGATGTCGAAGATGTACGTTTGCGGCCGGTATTTTTGAGCGTTCGTGAGCAGAAAATTACATAAAAAACTTTTGCCACTTCCGGTCATTCCGAGGATGAGCGTGTGCGCCACCTCGCCGTTATGGAGGTTGAGGTAGTAGGGCGTGGCGTTGTCCGTCTCCAGGACCGCCAGATACTCCGAACGAAGGTGAGGGTTGGTTTTCTCGCCGGGGTGAATGGTGAAAAGAAACGAGAGGTCGGCATAGTTGGAGTTGAGCAGGTACATCTTGCGAAGGTTCTGGGCGTAGTTGCCCGGAACGGTCGCAAACAGAGCATTGAGCTGGTTGTAGGTTTCGGTGAAAAGAGCACCGTCTGCGTTCGTGAACACGCCGGTAAACTCGCCCATCTCCTGATTGATCGTCTGGAGGTCGGTGCTGTACAGCACGACCGTAAGAGAGAAATCGCCCAATGTCTGGCCGTCGCCCAGCACCCGCAGGCACTCGCCTAGGTTCTCGATGTCGGCTTGTTTCGACTCGTCGATCAGTACGTCGCGCTGGTTCGTCTTCGCCGGGTCGCTCCCGATTTGCGACACGAAACCGGACTTGCTCATATTGAAGTGGCGGCGGCGTTTGTCCACTTCCTTCCGGGCCTTGGCCATCGAAAGCGGAGTCCACTCGGTGACGACGTAGAAGTTGCCTTCGATCTTGAAGAGGCGGTCAAGGACCAGAGGCCGCGTCTCCGCAATTGCCTCTTTCATTGTCAGGATGCGAACGAAATGGTCGCCTACCCGGAGGTGGTCACGCTCCGCTTCGATGTTGGAGTTCACGACCTGAAAGTCGAGGTACTGAGTCGATTGCGGCTTGCCCGCGATACGCCAGTCATCGAAGTTGAGAAGCCGGCGAAAGAAACTAAACTGCGCCTGCTGCCCTTGAACCTCGATAGGCATGAGGTCGGCAAGATGCCGGGTAAAGTTCTGGACGCACTGCTCAAGCCGCACCATGTCGGTGCCGATCTGCTTGCGAAGCAAAACCTTCATGTTGTCGTTGGTGAACTGCGCTTTGAGTTCACGAATAGCGCCCTGGGGATCGCGCGGCATCCGAGCGAGAGCGGAGAGGATGCCGGTCTTTGACCGCGCACCCTCCAGCACGATCACGTAGAAAAGTTCCACTTCATACAGCCGGTCGCGCTTTGACTCGAAGTATTGCCGCCGCTGGTCAATGGCGGCGTCGATCAACTCATCATCGTAACGAGCGAACGGAATCTCGGGCCGGTTTGTCTTGAAGAGATATTGGTAGACATGGAAGCCTTCGCCGAAGGACTTGAGTGCGGACTCCAGCCGCTTCACCGCATACTGCTGTTCATCGTTATCAAGACTTTCGTAGTCCACCCCGGTAACGCTCAACACCATCCCAAGGTCGCCGCTCTTGGTGAGGAACGCCGTCTCTGTCCAGAACCCATACAGGTTAATGTGGGCGCTGAGGGCATCGGCTTCCTTCCACGGCTTGATGACGCGAGAGAGATTCAGCATTACCGCACCTCTACGTTCGGGACTGTCTGCTTGGCCGCGTCATAGCGCAGCTTGAAATTCTCAGAACGCCCGAGAATCTTGAGAAATGCCGGGTCGGAGTTCGTCACCCAATGGCCAAAGATGCAGCCGCCGATGAACACCAGGACGGCCCCGATGATCGAATTGAAGAGGTTGAACATCCCTACTGCAGACACCGCAATCATGAAGAAAAGCGTGCGTTCAATGCCCATATAGGTGAGGGGCTTATGCAAACTCTTGAAGACTCGGTTGTGGCGCTTCTGAGTAATTTCCGGCATAAACCCCTCGCTGTGGAACGTCGTTGGAGGTGAAGTGGTGAGGATCGTAGGACATCAGCGAATTGGGAGCTAGGAGCCCCACAGCCAAGTCAGGATGTTGGTCGCCATGATCGCTATACCGGTTCCGGCGGCGACACCTGCAAGCGTTTTCTTTGCGCCTGGTTCCCCATGCGCGAACGTGTAGCCGCCGATCACAATTGCGATCAGACTGGCGGCCTTGGCAACGGTCCCGGTAAAGAGCGTTTGGATGGAGCTGATACCACTGTCGAACGGCGACGCGTGAGCAGCGAGTGGGAAGATCAATACGCATAGGAGCAAGGCTGCTCCGCGTATCAGGTAGAGCTTTGTCCGCTCAATCGTTGCTGCTGGAATGATGATTCGAATACGTGTCATTAGCACCTCCAACGACCGATACGGTCGTGATATGCCCCTGACACTAGGCCGCGCGTGCGCGCGCGTCCAATACTTATTCCCTATGGCCGAATCGGCCTAAATGGGGTTTCCCATAGTCTGTGACTATGGTCGATCTTCACCCAAAAAGAGGAAGAATTCTGTCGCCGATTCTGGGACGAACCGAGCGAACGGGCTTCTTCAATTGCGGCAACGACGATTGCAGCCGCAACCTCTTTCGCATCTCACGGACCAAGTGAGGCATCGTTCTCTGCGAAGTGGATTTCGCGACAATCAATGCGCTATCGACAGTCCACGTCACACCGGCGACGGGCCGGGTTACAAGTCCTGGCTGTAGCTCCGAGCCCTCCCGGATGAGTGCATACCCAGTACCCGATTCGACCATCCATTGAAGATCGTGCGGCGTCTTGTTCGTGTTTGCAACGTCGCCTGTAATGCCAACCACTTCTAGCATCTCGATCAAACGGTCGTGCGCTTCGGGATGCTGTCTGGGGTCGCGGAAGATCGTAAGTTTCGAGCCAAGGTCTGCCGGAGTTATCTCCTTCAGCTTTGCTAACGGATCGTCGGATTTCATGCACACTACGAGCCGACTTTGAGTAAAGGGATATGCCTTGAGGCCCGCGCCGCTCGCGGGAAGCGTCACCAATGCGGCGTCAATCTCTCCTCTTTCAAGCATGAGCAAGAGGTCTACAGGATCGCCACTCTTCGGCTTGATCTCGCACGATGGAAAGAGCGATGTATGAATGGAGCAAACCATCTCGTACAGCGCATGGTCTACGAAGGAAGAGAACCCCAGTCGCATCGGCACGAACGTCACGCGATGTAAGGCGCGGACGGTCACAATCAGCGCGTCGCGCATCCTCAAGAGTTCACGACCACCTGTTATCAATATCTCTGCGGCGGGAGTCGCGCGAACGCCCTTGTGATCGCGCACCAGTAGGGGAACCTGCAACACATCTTCAAGGTCTTTGATCTGAATGCTGAGAGAGGGTTGAGATAGATAGAGGCGCTTCGCCGCAACGCTGATGTTTCCTGCTTCTGCGACCGCAATGAGATTCTTGAGCTTCTTCAACTCTACGAGGTCTGACATATTGCGGGCCCGCTTTCTTGTGATCGGTCATGCTCTGAGTCGATTCGCTAAGTGCGGCCACAAGTCAAGCCCAACGTTCTGCAATTGTCGGCTTGGGTACCTGCAAAGTCAACAAGCTGGAGTCGCCAACGATCCAAGAAGCTGAGAAACGAGGCCATAGTCGCAGACTATGGCTGTCGAGAAACGGCCATAGTCAGAAAGTATTGGACAGGACTCCCTACTGGCCCGAGGGTATGAGTATGCCGGGAAACACCGAGATACTGGCACACGGCACCGTGAAGGCGAGGACCACCCCAATGACTTCAGCAGAGAGAATGGCGACGGAAGATATGAAGAGCCCAGCGATGTCCGTGCTGGTGAGAGCGGTCGCCGGCGAAGTGGCATCATTGCTCAGGCTGGAGTTTGCTCGCCTCGCTCCTTCCGATGTTCAACCCGTCTTGCTGAACGTCAAGCAAGCTGCCGTATATCTGGGGCGAACAGAGCAATCCGTTCAACACCTCATCTTCCAGCGTGATCTCCCCGTGGTGAGGATGGGACGCAGGGTGCATCTGCATCGCCGGGACCTGGATAACTGGATCGAAAAGAATAAATACTAGACCGGCGACGCACTAGCATATCTGGTACAGTTCTGGTATGGCTACGAATTCATACGGCAGTGGCACAATCTTCCAACGCGGTGCTATCTGGTGGGTTCAGGTCTGCGTCGATAACAAGAAAATACGTCAGTCGAGCAAATCAACGAAGAAGTCGGAAGCAATCAAGCTGCGCGACAAGCTCCTTGGCAAGAAGCACCGCAGGGAGATCACTGGTGGGCCAGCAGAGAGTGTTCTGATCGCTGAACTGCTGGATGACACCCTCAAGAGCGACATAGAAGAGTCAACACGGTACATCTGGAAACTTGTTGTCGAAAAGAACCTCCGACCGTTCTTCGGCAAGATAAAGGCGGCTCGGCTCTCTACCGATCTGTTGGACGATTACCGTGAGAAGCGCATTGCAGAAGGGCGGAGTCATTCCACTGCAAATCGTGAATTATCCATCCTGCGCACGGCTTTCCACAACGGGCGAAAGCGTAGCCCTCCGAAGGTTCGTATTGTTCCCTACTTCCCAATGGTGAAGGAGACAACGATTCGTAAAGGGTTTCTCTCCGATGAGATTTACACAAAGCTGCGAGACTCACTGGAGCATGAGTTGAAGCCTCTATTTGTCAGCGCCTATGTCACGGGTATCCGCAAAGGAGAACTCTTGCCGGTTCAGTGGTCACAGGTAGATTTTGATGGTGGGGTGATTGCCCTGGAACGCGATGAGACGAAGGGCCGTGAGGCGCGTACAGTTCCGATCCTCGATGGCGACATGCGGGATTTACTTCTTGCCTCCAAGAAGGTACGCGACGAATCTTGGCCCGATGCGCCCTGGGTATTCAACCGTGCCGGGGAGCGGATCAAGGACTTCCGGGGTGGCTGGGAGAAGGCTTGTAAGGAGGCTGGTGTCCCTGATCTAAACTTCCATGACCTTCGCAGGACCGCCGTTCGCAATATGCGGCGCGATGGCGTACCGCAAGTGATACGGATGAAGATCAGCGGCCACAAGACAGACTCAATGGAGCGTCGATATAATATCGTCGATGACGATGATCTTGCGGTCGCAAAGGAGTTTATGGAGCGCGGTATGAAACTACGAAAGAGTGCGGCTGTAGTGTGACAGTTTTGTGCCAGTTGTACGAAATGCCACGATACCGAGCGATAGACATCATCCAATGGAATCACTGACATAACACTGCGCGATACCCCGTGATACACTGGTTTATAGCTTGAGGTGCTAGCGCCGCAAGGCATAGGGGTTCAAGTCCCCTCCTCCGCACCAAACTTAGAATCAATGATTTATAAAAAGGTCAACCCGAAACGGTTGGCCTTTCGTTTTGCAACTGTCACGGTTTTTGTAACGGCTGTAAAGGTGTTACGGTTTCGCTATCTCACTACTGCTGGCAGCCCATGCAGTGGTGTCGATCAGGACGGCCTGCCGCGCATCGCCAGGCTACAGGCGTTTCAGGAACGTCATCTGATTGCGCACGCTCGAAGTCTCAAAGTTGCCGAAATCCGATTTTGCGAGAGGTACTCCGACGACGGTAACAGTAAGCTCGTTTATTTGGCGTCACTCCATTCGCTCGCAAATTGCGCCGAACTGTTTTCGAAAAGGTAACCCCTGTGAACCTGCAACGGTTTGCTGCCGGTGCGCTTAATCGCGTCCAATCTCGATAGGGAGACACAATGCCAACCTATGTCTGTACTGCGCCCTCGGGAGTCCTCACGGCTGAGCAGAAATCAGCCATCGCAAAGTCCATTTGTCGGAATCACAGTGAGGCGACCGGTGCGCCGCCATTCTTTGTCCAAGTGATCTTCGAAGAGAAGAATTTACAGGATCGCTTTTTGGGCGGTGAGGTGGCTAATAAGCACCTTTGGATTCGTGGCGACATTCGCGGCGGAAGACACCACTCACAACGACAAGACCTGATGCTCGGGATCATGAGAGATGTAAGCCACATCGCGAGCGTCAACGAGGAGTTCATCTGGGTCTACCTCCGTAACCTGGAGCCGACAGACATGATTGAGTATGGTCACGTCCTTCCCGCGCCCGGCGAAGAACAAGCCTGGTTCGAGAGTCTGCCCGTTTCGCTTCGCAAATACCTTGCGAACCTCGGAACCAATGATCAGAATTTTCGGCTCTAACTGTTGACGAGGTCGTCTGTGAGGGAATCTCGGACGTGATCGGTAGACAATCGTTCGGTGACTTCAAATCGAAGTTGCCGAAAACCCGAGCGGTTGAGCCATTGAAGCTGGCATATCAATGGAACCGAGTTTCATCGATGCCCTGCTGGAGTAGGGCGTCACGACCAGGGTGAGATTGGCAGAATGAGAGAGGCCGGTAGCCGGATCTATTGCCGTAATTGGAATCACGTAGGTTCCGGGGGCCACTCGATTGATGGGAATGGCTACAGTCGTGCATCCTGTGGACGAGGCGACCAAGACAGCTGCCAGGAACACAGGTAGCCCATAGCGCAGGCTTCGGCGACGTTTGAGCTCAAGTGGGAAAACGATGACAGCAGCGAAGATGAACGGGATCCGCGAATCGCCGATTGAGTGCGCTGATGGCAAATCGCCAGTGTTGATCGTCAAGGAGGAGTAGTAGGTTCCTCCCGATGGCAGCGGTAAGGTCGTCGGATTGAAAGACAGTGTAACGTACTGCGGAGTCGCGCCGGCGTTCAGGTTGAGCGCATCAGCGAAGCTACCGATACTGGTCAGCACGACGTTGCCCTGTCCTTGCTGCCCGGAACTCATGGTGATCGTTGGAGGCTGGAGCGCGATGGTGAAGTCGTTAAGGCTTACGAGCACGGATGCGCCAGATGCTCCTTGGGATGGACTTCCGGCGTAGGAGGCAACGATGGTGTGGTTGCCGGCGGTGAAGTTCGTGACATTCAAGGTCGCCTGTCCGCTTACATTGGGCGTCAGTGTCGCCAGCGGCGCGCCGTTGTCGGTCAGAGTGATGGGAGAAGGAATTGATTCGTCGTCGGCAATTGCGTATACACTAAGCAAAATTGCTTGACCCGGGGGTCCAGACGCAGGCGTAGCGGTGATATTGAGGTGCGTCTGACTAAGCAGAAAGTTCAGGACAAGCTTCAAGGACCTGGCCGGAGGGAACGGCCTCTGCCCGCCATAATCCGCCTGAAACTCGTGAACGCCAGCGGCCGTGGGAACAGGTAAGTTAAGCACCGCTGTACCGTCCGCCTGCGCCAAGGCCGAGCCGACGTTCACGCCATCCTCAATGAATGTAATCGTGCCCTGCGGTGCGCCAAGAGCCGAAGAAAGCGTTGCGGTGAACGTGACCGGTTGCGATGCTAAAGGGGTGTAGCGAGACGGAGTCAGCAGTAAGCCGGTCGGCTCCGCGTCCGCCGTACCTGCGAACTCGTAGACTCCGCGATCGAGGACGGGGTAGCCGAGGCCGGTGGCGTCAAGGGGGCGGGGGTTGCCGTCGTAATCGACGGTGAGCGGAACGGCGAACAGCGAAAGCTCAGCAATTAAGCTGTTGTTTCCACTGTCGATCGCCGGAGATCCCTTCGCGAGGTGAAAGTTACTGCCCGCAGCATTCACGAACTGCGGATCGCCCATTACATTGCCGCTGGGCATGATCTGTTGGCGACAGGTGGGATCGAAGATTGGTCCCGAGGACGCGCTGAAAAGATTATGGTCGAACTGCAGCGTATCCGTAGCGGGCGGGTTGGTATCAGGTTGGTCCTGCGGGCAGTAGATGGCGGCCCCGGGCGAACTTGTCGCGAAGATATTGTTCGCCAGAAGCGATTGATTGCCGGTGTACGGAGTGGCTCGCGTCGTCGTGAAGACTATCTGCGCCGCTCCGGATTCTGGTAGGCAGGATGGCGGCGTACAGCCGTCCTGATCCCCTGGCGCGGCATTACTGGATACGGTATTGTTCGCAAAGGTGTTCTCGGCGATGAGGGTAGATGGCGGCCCAGGCCCGGTTCCGCCAAGATACAAAAGGAATTGGTTATAGTTCCCGTAAACGAGGTTCTGAAGAAACACCCCTCCCGAGATCGCTATCAGTGCATTCACCGTCCCAACGTAATCGTCCCCAGGAACAATGGAATTGTTACGAATCAGATTCCGTTCAAAGAGTCCGTCAAACTGGATTATTCCCCTTCCGCTGTTCGGATTGTTTTCGAATATGTTGTCGTGAACGTGGCCTCCATCAAAAATCATCATGCTCACAAAGCCAGTGAAGTAGTTGCCCGCAATCTCACCGCCCGCCAGTGACAATCCATTCAAGCCCTGGATGAATCGGTTATTGGTGATCGTCGGGCTTGCCGTGAATACATCGCTTGTATTTGGCGCTCCATACACCGAAGCCTCGTACCCGAAGTCCGGCATGCCGATAGGGGTGTTGGGATTTGGAATGGTTGTTCCCGCAGTTAGAGTGAAGCCGTTCAGAACACTCCCCTGCCCTTCCCCCGATTGAAACTGGACGATGGCCAACATGACATTCGCAGCAGTGAGGGTGGTCGCAGCAACCGCCGCATCCGTGTAACTCGTGGCACCCGTGGTCACGGTGATGGCCTTACCTTTGAAGTCCAAATTGACTGCATACGATCCTACCGACACCAGGACGGTGTCGCCATTGTTCGCCGCATCAATTCCTGCCTGAATCGTCGGTTGATCCTGCGGAACTCGAATCGTAGCCTGACCGAGTACCGCGGAACAGGATATAAAGAAGAGCAACGCCGTTATGGCCGAGGCAGAGCGCATCGGGCCCCGCGGATACCTGCGAAAACACATGGCGCACCATATCACGGCTTGTCTAACAGGTTCAACATGGCCAACGCTTCACGCTCAAACCTCGGAACCACTTTTCGCCATGCGAGAATTATTGTTGCTTATGGCCCACGCGGGGGCCACATAATTTGGTCAACAGAACCGACAACTCGGCAGCAACCTCCCGGAAAACGGTGTATGGGAAACTTCGACCCGTCCGAGGGCGTTCGTGACCCACGAAGTTGCAGATAACCCGACTTCTCAGGCACAACTCTCGCCTCCTTCGGTAGTTGAGTAGTTTCGCCTTGAACCCCACTCCGGAAGCTGACAAGATCTTTGACATGAGCAAGAACGCCAAAATTTGAATTGCGTTTGCGGGAAGCTTCGCTGTGTATCTGATTTGGAGTTACGTTTTCAATTTCTGGCCGCTCGGTCAGTGAAATCGAAATACTGAAGTTGCTCAAAACCCGACTTTCAAGATCTCATCTGAAACGTGTGCCTCACTCCATGAGCGGCGATTGTGCCGCATCCAGCCATGGAAAATGTATCGACCGAATGAGCTGACGTACGGAGTACATGACCGCGATGGAATCCTGGAGCGTGAATCTCACGATTTCTCCCGGAAAGTGGATTGGTTTGCGACGCCCCATGGCGGAGATTGCGTGTTACTTGTTACCGTGGAAGCCAGTTTCTCGGATTCCATCATCTAGTAGCCACCTTGGGACGGGCACATGGACAAGCAGGATGAAGCTGCGGAGCGATTGTTCGAGGAAGCGGTCGGACTGCAGCGCGACCGGCGATCGGCTTTCCTAGACGGCGCCTGCGCTGGCAAGCCCGACCTGCGTCGGACTGTGGAGGGGCTGCTGCATTCGAGCGACCGGCTAAGCGGTTTTCTTAGTGAGGCTGCGTACGTGCCCGCGGGCGCCAGAGGGGCGACGGCGTCAGAGTCCGCTGTATTGAATAATGGTATGCGCTTGCTGGGACGCTACGTGATCTCTGGCAGACTGGGCGCAGGCGGCATGGGAGTGGTATACCAGGCGCACGATCAAAAGCTGGACCGCGAAATAGCGATTAAGATGTTGCAACGCGGCCTCTTGACAAGCGATGAAGCACGAGCACGGTTCCGGCGGGAGGCGCAGGCCCTGGCGAAACTAAACCATGCGCACATTGCAGCCGTGTATGACGTGATCGAGGAAGACGACGCAGACTGCATTGTGATGGAACTGGTAGAGGGCGAGTCGTTGGCAGCGAAGTTGCGGCGCGGGCCATTGCCGGTAAAAGAAGCGACGACCATCGCGCTCGAGGTCGCCGAGGCCCTCGTTGAGGCGCATGAGCACGGTGTAATCCACCGCGATCTAAAACCGGCGAATGTCATGATCACGTCCAAAGGACGAGCAAAGGTTCTCGATTTCGGCCTTGCCCGGCTACTGTTGGGACCAGCGGATCTGACACAGGCAACGGCAGAGACCATTGGGGTGATGGGGACTCCGCTGTACATGTCGCCGGAGCAGGCTAATGGTGAGGCGGCGGATGCGCGCAGCGATCTTTGGAGCCTGGGCGTTACGTATTACGAGTCGCTAACGGGAACCAGCCCGTTTCGGCGGCCGACGACGCTAGGGATTCTGCGAGCAATCACCGACGAGGCAGTACGGCCCCTACGGGAAGTCCGCTCGGAAACTCCTGTTTTGGCCGAACAGATTGTAATGCGTGCGCTCGAGAAGGGTCCGGAGCTTCGATACCAGCGTGCCAGCGATCTCGCGACGGATCTGCAAAGGGTGCTGCGAGATCTTGAGCCAAGTCGCCGGATCGGTTTGGAAGCGCAAACTGAGGGGGGCTCAAGCGGCATCGTCCGGGGTTCTGCGCGGCGAAGGCGAAGACTCGTTGTTGCGTTAGCGGTGTTGGTGGTTCTCGCGATTGCCGCATCGCTGGGGTGGCGTTTCTGGCCGCGCGCCCGGCCCTTCGCCGCAGTCTCGGTTGACCAGATCACACAGATCGGGAGCATAGAAAGGATTGCGCTCTCGGCCGACGCACGCTTTCTGGCAGAAGTGAAAAACGACAAAGGACAGCACACCGTGTGGATAAGAAATATGGCGACCAACACGGAGACACAGGTGCTGCACGCATATGCAAAGGATTACCTCGGACTTACCTTCTCGCCGGATGGCAATCATCTGTACTTCACCCGTCTGAGTAAGGAGCACGAAGCGGCGAGTGAGCTGTACGTGATGCCGGTATTTGGCGGGGCGCCGAGGCAGCTGATTTTCAACGTCGACAGCCCGGTAAGTTTCGAGCCGAAGGGCAACAGGATGACGTTCCTCCGGTGGTCGCCCGAGAGGAAAGACAGATTCTCGGAGATCCATATCGCCGACAACGATGGCAGCAACGATC
The DNA here is from genome assembly GCF_009765785.1 of Granulicella sp. L46. GTDB lineage: Bacteria > Acidobacteriota > Terriglobia > Terriglobales > Acidobacteriaceae > Granulicella. The sequence goes on along the minus strand of NZ_LMUT01000012.1, from coordinate 153,187 downwards.
AGGTGCTTTATTCGACGGCGGAGGAAGCGCTAGCGCCGGTGTGGTCTCCGGATGGAAAAAGGATCGCGTGGCTTGAGACGGAGGCAGGGACGACGACGATGGGGTTGAAAGTGATCGAGATCTCGTCCAGGAAGGCTGCAACCGTGAAGCTGCCGGCGGGGATTTCCTGGGCGAGCCCTGGTGTAGCATCCACGACGCTTGCATGGATGCCCGACAATCTTCATCTGCTCGTGTTTTATAACAAACACAGCGAACGCGCGCAGATCGGCGTCATCGACGTAAGATCGGGACAATTCCATACGGTGACCAACGATGTAAATTCGTACAGTGAGTTGGCGCTCTCGGGCAATGGGCGCACCCTCGCCACGGTGCTGACGAATGTCGAAACAAGCATTGCTTTCTATGGAGCCGACGGGGGTGAACCGATCTCGACGTTGCCGTTGAGGATTACGCCAGACACGATCACGTGGGCAACGGAGGACAAGCTGCTTTACATCGTTGGGGCTTCAAGTATCGGAACCATCGATCGAGCGACGGGGAGCCTACAGAGCTTCGATACTGGCAAGATCATGCCCGGAAACTTCATCGCCTCTTGCCCCGACGGCCACATCCTGTTCACAGGATTTACGAATGGCGGGGGCGACGGTGACCAGCGTCTCTTCCGGATGAATGCGGACGGAGGAGAGATCGCTCAGCTGTCGAGCAGCGGATATGCGCGATCTCCCAGTTGTTCGGTCGACAGCCAGAAGGCGTATTTCAATATTGGTAGCGACGCCAGCGTTGCCTTGTGGAGCATTCCTATCTCGGGAGGGACGCCGAAGGAACTGGTTTCACCGGTCAATTATTCCGAAATTATGGTGTCGCCGGATGGAACCGAGGCTGCTCTTTTTGCTCTTCGGGAACAAAAGATATGCGTCCTCATCACCGATCTTCGATCCAAGCAAGTGAAAGCACCCTTCTTTCTGGATCAGAGCGTGGAGGGTGGCACCAGGTTCTCGCCAGACGGACGGAGTATTGTAAGCGACGTCCACCGGGATGGTGGCAACACTTTGTTGGATCAGCCACTGGATGGCTCTAGCCCTCGTGCGCTCTTTAACCTGACAGCTGAGACGATCGGTGGCTTTGACTGGGCCCCTTCCGCCAAGCAGCTGGCGGTGACACGTTTGAAAACGAGCTCCGATGTGGTACTGATCATCGACCAGTCTGGCAAGGAACCGCTTTAGCCTTCACCGGCTAAGTCCGGACCATGGGCAACTCCGGTTAGGTGAGGCCAACAAGCGGATGACTCCTTAGGGCTCTCGGATCGTCGCGAATATCGAGGTGCCCGCAAAACCCGACTTTGCAGACACGGAAGAGGGTCTGCGGCGCGCGGTACATTTAGGATTGCTGTTGCGGCGACTTACTCAAGGTGGACCTTATGGATCGGCGTGCTTTTCTCTGGCAGGGCGTTTGTTCTTCCCTTCCTCTTCTTGGAAGCAACGGTTTTGTTCGACAGCCGGGGCCGCGGCCGGTTTTAAGGCCGAGCGAATCAGGCCTGTCAGAATTTGCGAAAGGCCTTAGCGGAACGGTGTTCCGCCCCGGCGACACAGACTACGAGCGGCTTCGGAAGGGCTATGCAGCCAAGTATGCCGGGCATCCCGTGCTTGTAGTTCATGCTGCCAACGCACAGGACATCCAAGCCACCGTCAAGTTTTCGAGCTCGAATCACTTACCGCTTGCGGTACGATGCGGAGGCCACAGCTACGCCGGATACTCCACGTGTGACGGAGGTATTGTGCTCGACATGTCGGGCTTTCGCAGCTTGGCGATCGCTGCGGACGAAGGCCATGCCCGGCTGGGCGGCGGAATGTTGTGTGGGGGGGTGGAGGTTGAAACGGCGAAAAGTGGGCTTGCCACGGTACTCGGGCAGTGTCCCTCGGTGGGTGTTGGAGGGTTTCTTCTCGGAGGGGGCGTTGGCCCACTCATGGGTAAGTACGGCCTGGGATGCGACAACGTACTTGCCGCAGAGTTGGTCCTCGCAGACGGACGCCACGTTCGCGCGAGCGAGCACGAAAACCCCGACCTGTACTGGGCCATTCGCGGTGGCGGCGGCAACTTCGGAATCGTAACTGAGTTCGTGGTGACACTGCACCCCGTTTCGAGGGTGCTTGCAGGGATTATTGTCCTTGAGTCAGCTGACCTGGGGGCGCTGTTACGGGAGTTCAGAGAGTTCATTGCAGGGATTCCGGATGAATTGACCGTGATTGCCTTGGTGGCTGCCCGGCCTGGCCACAAACCGCAAATCGTTATTGAGGCGTGCTATGTGGGTGATCCGAGCGTGGGCGAAAAATTGCTGGCTCCTCTTCGTCATCAGCCGAGCGTCGTGCATGATGCGGTCCAGATAAGGTCGTATCTCGAGCTTGAACAGGTGACTTCCGCCGAGATTCCGCCGAGATACGAAGAACATTGCAGCGGGTTTTTCACAGATTTCGACGACCAGCGAATCGAGATTCTTGCAGATGCATTTTCGCGCGCGCCGTTTCTGGTGGAGTGCTTCCTCGTTCATCTTCACGGTGCAGTATCGCGAGTGCCGGTATCGGCAACAGCATTTCCTCTGCGGAGGGCTGGCATCACCTTCGATGTCTCTGCCGGATGGACTCCGCCAGATGGACAACGAGCCGCGAGTGACTGGATTGAGGCGTTGAAAACAACATTGCCTGTTGACGGAGACGGAAACTACGTCAATGTCATGGAGCGCGAGGGAGACGAAAGCGTACGCCTTGCCTATGGTGCCAATTACGCGCGGCTACAGCAGGTCAAAGCGGTCTATGATCCACAGAATCTGTTCTCTCTGAACCAGAACATACGGCGCGCGTGATAGGTTGCGGCTTGTAGCGCAAACATCGGGCTTCTTCGACAGCAAACGTCTGAAGTTGCCGAAAACCCGACTTTGCGGGGGCTTGCCTGGGATTCAACGAACCCTGCGTGGTCGAACTGGCCACCTTGGATGAATGCGAAACGAGCGATGGGGCCAAGCCAGGCGAGTACGGCAGAAGCGCAAATTCTCTAATTCAAACCCCTTTGTTGGCATTTCGTACCCAACAGCTCGGCCGTGTAGAGCCACACGCATTTTTGTGTAGGGACGCTTATTGTTCATCCCATGATGCCTCGTTAGTCTTCATATCGAGGCGAAATAGAGATCTTCGATCGAAGACCTGCCTATCCGAAGAGAGCGAGGTTCGATGTCCTATTTCGATCATCCCGAACTTCCGTCGGCCCCAGCGGGAGAGCCTGTGATTTGGCAGTATCTGTCGCTTGATGACTTCCAGAAGATGATGGAGGATCGGGTGCTGCAGTTTGCGCGCTTTGATCGCTTGCCGAGCTCGTTGGTTGACGTCGAAAGCCAGGTCGCCTTGGCGGCGGTGTCTGGCCAACCGGCGGAGTTGATTCGTCGATCGTTGAGCCTGATGCACAGCGTGCAACGCGCCGTGTTCGTAAATTGCTGGCACGAAAATGGCTCTTCCGAGCACCGGCGATGGAGCGAAGGTGGCGGCGAGCAGCCGATCGCGATTCGCTCGTCTGCGAAGGCGATCAAGGCAGCCCTCGTCGCATCCTCCCCGACCCAGAAAGTGTACCTCTCGCGAGTGCAATACATCGATTTTGATTCAACGCTCATGCCCACCGGGAATATCTTTCTGCCGGCACTGCACAAGCAGCATGTTCTGCGCGACGAGAAGGAAGTTCGACTGCTGCTGCTTCAAACAGGAGGCCAGGAAGCCTTTACCCCGGGACCGGAACAGGGCGTCGAGGTGACCGTCGAACTCAGCTCTTTAATCGACGAAGTGCATGTTGGGTCTCACGCCTCGCTGTGGCTGCGAAACATAGTGCGCACCCTCGCAGAAGAACACGGGATGTCTTTCGAGGGCGGTCCATGCACGACGGCATCACCTTCACTGGGATTCAACTTCAAGAAAATGGGCGATGCGGCTGCCATAGCCTGACAATGTCCATCGAAGCCTCACAAACCATACAGCTGCCTAATACCTGATGAAGGGAAATAACCATGAGTGAACAATACCAACGCTATCTATGCCTCGGATGCGGATTCCTCTATGACGAACTGATGGGCCTGCCGCAACACGGAATTGCACCGGGCACACGCTGGGATCAGATACCGGAGGACTGGGTATGTCCTGATTGCGGCACACCAAAAGCGCGCTTCGAGATGGTCGTCATACCGTACGCGCCGGGCGAGCCGCAGTCCAGCTCCAGCAACACGTTCTAGAAGATTGGATAGTAAAAGGAGACAACCATGCAAAGTTTTGTACTGAAAGCGGAAGAGCGGGACCACAGGAAATTCATGTCGACAGGGGAAGCCTCGTCGTATGTCGCGGGACACCCTGACGCATACATCACTCGCCATTCCAGCTTCAACTTCGGCGACTACCAGACGGGCCGCAAGGGTTTTGGAAAAGTCCGCGTCTTTGGAGACGAGATCTTCAGTAAGGCCGGGTGCGGCTACAACATGCATCCCCATCACGACTTCATCATCATGGCCTTCATCCTTGAAGGTGAACTGACGCACGTCAACACGCTAGGTAAAGTGGACACGCTCAAGGCTGGAGACTTCTACGCGTTCTCTGCCGGTTCAGGCGGCAAGCACTGCGAGTTGAACATTGAGTCCCAGGATCTGCACGTGATCTATGTGTGGGTAATTCCGGGCATGCTATTGCTTCCGCCGACCTACCAGAGATCCCACTTCAACGCGACAACATCTTGCAATAAGCTGACACCGCTGGTCGGGAACGACAGCTCGATGCCGATTACGCAAGACCTAAAGATCTCTCGCCTCGATACCGATGCAGCTGCAACCTATGAGTACAAACTTGCGTCCGGAAATCACGGAGTCTACGCGTTCGTTATCGAAGGTTCGATGACATGCAATGGCGCCTCCTTGGGCAAGCGGGACAGCACCGGCATTTGGGAGACCGACAAGGTCACCATTCAGACCGGCACAGAGAGATCAGACATCTTGATCGTCGAAACCATTATGTAATCGCACCATTCGTCTGGTTCGGCTAAGGATGGAATGCCCAAGCAACTTTAGAGAAAGCGAACGAGGAATATCTATGCCGATCATGCACGTGTATTACCCGCAGGGAGCGCTGGACGCGCAGAGGAAACATGCGCTGGGACAAAAGCTTACCGACGTCCTGATCACAATGGAGGGGGGCGCAGGAACACACGCTGGGCGAGCATTCGCAACCGTGATGCTCGCCGAGATTAGCGCCGACAATTGGTTCGTCGGAGGACATCTGGACAGCACCTTCGTCGCTAAGGCAGGAAAGTTTCTGGTCTACGTCACGATTCCGGAAGGGTACATGAATGCGGCACACAAGACAGAAGTGCACGCGTGGGTGAATTCAGCGATCCTCGAGGTGACGGGCTACGCATCAGAGCCGGACGCGGGCGCAAGCGTGCTCGTTGTCATCAACGAAGTGCCAGAAGGTAACTGGGGCGCAAGCGGAAAGACAATCGGGCTGGGCAGCATCGCCCAGTCGGTAGGCCTTCCGAAAGACGGCGACCGCTTTCGGTGGATCGAAAGCTACTTTGCAGCCAAGCAGCGTGGCCTGCGCATGGCGGGTTACCCAGAAGATATGGGCGGACTGATCTCCATTCCGCAGTGATCGAATTCCCTGCCGCTCCGGCGCGGATTTTGACGCAGTTAGGAAAGCTGTAGCGATCTCGAAACTCTAGTAAAGGTAGAAACTGAGATGAACCTGGATGCATTAGTAGGAACGGGCCCTGTAGGCCTGACGGTGGCTTCAGAGCTCGCACGCTACGGTTTGCTGGTCGGAATTGTGGACCGATCGCGGCAGTCGCTGGCCGACCGACCCTAATGACTTACCTGAGTTTTGATTGGAGACGTATGGAGGTAAGAGAGCTGGCAGCCAATTTGTTTAGTACCTGGGAGGCAGGAGACTCTTCTGTCTTCTTCAAAGCGCTCGCCGATGACGTTCAGTGGACGGCAATCGGAACAACTCCTATCTCGGGTGTCTCCCACAGCAAGTCAGAGTACCTGACAAAGACGTATGAACCGCTACTAAAAGTATTCAACGGTCCAACATCGTGCAGGTTGAAACGACTGATGGCTGATGGAGATCTTGTGACGGTCGAGTGGCACGGAGAAACACCGCTCTCAAAGGGCGGAACCTACGTCAACGACTATTGTTGGGTGCTTCGCGTGAAGGACGAAAAGATCGTCGAAGTCACAGGTTACTTCGACACGGCCTCCGTCAATGCTCTATTCAGTTGAGTCTCGGACGTGCGCTCCCCTCACTCAACGCTGAGGTAAATCAAACCACCTTACGCGGGAAACGGACCAAGCCACGCGATGGCTGCTTTTGCTGTCATTAAAACTGGCAACAGTATTCCGCATCGCGAGCATCGTGATACGGCTATCGCGGCGCTAAGGTCGCCTCAGGAGGAACTCATGTTTGGACGATTGGTTCGACTATCAAATGTGCTTTGGATGACTTCCCTATTTGCGTGTGTTGCCGTGTCCTCGGCACAAACGCCTTTTTATTCCGTCACTGGCACTGACCTATCCTCCTACGCAAACGGAGCGCTTATCCGATCAGAACCCATGGACAATGCTCCCGATGGCGCAACCGCCCATCGTGTTCTGTATAAATCAGAAGGGCTGCAGGGAGAGTCCATCGCGGTCTCGGGTGTGGTAATTATTCCGCCAGGACCGATTCCGGTGAATGGCCGGCAAATCATTGCATGGGCGCACCCGACCACGGGCATCGTTCCGAAATGCGCTCCGTCGCTGGCGCGTGTCTTCTTTCACTCGATTCAAGGCCTGCATGAGATGCTGCAGCGCGGCTACGTCGTGACCGCGACCGACTATCCTGGCCTCGGCACCTCGGGTCCACATCCCTATCTCGTCGGCGTAAGCGAAGGTCGTGCCGTGCTCGATTCGGTCCGGGTGGCGAGATCGATGCCAGGCGCAGGAGGTGGCAACATGTTTGTTGTCTGGGGCCATTCCCAAGGCGGCCAGGCCGCACTTTATACAGGGATTCTCGCCGGGACATACGCTCCGGAGCTGCGATTGGTCGGGGTGGCAGCGGCCGCGCCCGCTACCGAACTCGGTGACCTGCTCAAAGACGACATGGCTACCTCCGGCGGCAAGAACATTACGGCGATGACCTTATGGTCGTGGTCGCGCGTTTACGGAACTCCAATTTCGCAGGTAGTAACTCCACAGGCGATGCCGGCGATTGATCAGCTAGCCAGCGGATGCATTGAGCGATATTTCGATGTCCTCGAACGCCGAGCGCCGTCCAAGGAACTCCAGCAAAGCTTTCTACGGATTAATAACTTCACCGATCTTGAACCGTGGCAGAGCCTGCTTGCCAGCAACACGCCAACGGCACTGCCGCCATCAATTCCGATTTTTCTAGCGCAGGGCATGAAAGACGCGCTTGTCCCTCCCGCGATAACCGAGAGATACATGCAGGATCTTTGCAAAGCGGGCAGCGCGGTACAGTGGTATCCCGTTGCGAACTCCGGTCATCTGTTTGTTGCGCGCGACAGCGCAGGGGCTGCCATCAATTGGATTGAAGGACGCTTCGCCGGCGCAGCTCCTCCAAGCAACTGCACCACTTCCTTGGTCAAATAACGCGCAACCGTTGATTCCAACGAATTCATAATACGTTCAGACAGTAGGTGCGGACTGAGGCTTCAGACTTCACTAATTTTCGCTTCTGGAAAGTGCCAGCTGAGTTCTGTAAGTGAGAGCTAACCGTATTCTTGGCCCAAATCAAAGTAAGTGAGAAATCCGGTGCCGGTGCCGACGATATCGATGACTTGGGATTGAAACTCGTAACCTAGTCATAGTTTTGAACTTTATCTTTGGTGCTGGAACGGGGGGCGCCCCCCACGAGATTGCCCCCAGCGGATTTTTGAGTCAGTATTTCCCACAATGCACCCTTTCGCACCGCGGAGCAAGGGAGTGCCTAAGCTATTCATTCACTTAATACTTACAGTTCGTAGGCTGCCTGCACGGGCACACATTTAAGCGTGCACCATGCGGGGACCAAGCTATCATCGGAAGTATCACCAAAATCCTTTTAGTGCCACAAACCAGCCAAACCCGAACTCATTTTTCGCTCCGTTTTCGCCCTTATACCCCTAGAGGACCAAACCTCCGCTGGGTCAAACACATCGTCTACTCCTGACATGCTTGATAAGCGAATCCGTCGCCAGCCTCACCCTGGGCTTTGTGTTCGACGAGGTTCCGCTGAGCGAGGAGCTCCTGCTGTTTGGCTAAGAGCAGAACTTTGTATTCTTCGTAATCCATAACGCCTCCGCAGTTCCTGCCGTCTAGCCAACGTTCCTATTGCTCGAAGGTCAGGGTAACGAGGCGGCCCTGAATGTAGGTCTTGTTGTTGGTGCCGAGCATGACGGTGAAGGATTTGACGGGAGCGTCTGAGCTGGCAGGCGGATCCAGAGGCAGGGCTTCGAGCCAGTCGGCCACATACTCGTCGATCTCAGGCGAGAGGCCCTCCTCACGGTTGGACAGGATGCGTTCGACGACAGCTCCGTGCCGTCGATCGGCTTGCTCGTCGAGAAAGGCGAATGAGAATCGGTCCCCCGGCTTCGGCTGCGGCATAGGCACTCCTTACTGGTATTTTAGTCGCGATGCTGGAGGTTTTGCGGGACGCAGCGAGAAGCAATCGAATCACTGCCCCCTTCGACGGTGAGGAAGGGACCGAACTAAGGCCGTTCAACATGCTCAGGGCTGAGGGGGAAGCGCTCTTATCCCCCAGCCAGCAAGTTGGGAGGGCCCCATTTCCGGACGCTGATGAACTTGGCGAGCCTCGGAACCCATTCCTAACTGGCGTCGTGCGAATCGTGATTTCAATGGCTAACAAGGGCTGAATTTATCTTCGGCCCGGAATCGCGGAGGGCAGGTTCATGTGAAAAGTAGCACCGCGCCCGGAAGTACCGACTGCCCACAAGCGCCCGCCATGCGACTCAATAATTGACCGACTTATGCGGAGCCCCATTCCAGTGCCGTGGGGCTTGGTCGTAAAGAACGGGTCGAATATCTGTTCCGCGAGGTGCGGCGGAAGTCCTATGCCGGTATCACTCACCGATACAAGAAGCTGCTCATTCTCAGCTCGCTGTGACTTGATGACCAGCTCTCGTACTCCATCAACGTCCTTCATCGCTTCGATGCTGTTGACGATTAAATTCATCGCCACTTGCTGCAATTGCACGCGATCTCCGACGATCGGAGGAAGATCGGTTGCCAGGTCCGTCCGGACCGTTATGTGGTGTCGCACTGCCTCCCCTCGCATCAGGGCGACAGTCTCTCGATTGATCTCATTTATGTCAAGAACCTCTCGATCCAGGGTGCGCTTCTGGAATTGTGAACGGATCCTGCCGAGGATCTTAGCGGCACGCTGTCCGTCTCTAACAATTCTGGTCACAGCCTCGCGTACTTCATCGAGGTCGGGGCTATCGCGCCCGAGCTTTCGAAGGGAAACGTTGGCGTTTGTTATAACACCGCTGATCGGTTGACTGACTTCATGCGCCAGAGATGCCGTCAGCTCTCCCATGGTTGTCGCCCGATTGATGCGCGCGAGATCGCCCTGCGCCTGCCGTAACGCCTCTTCGGCACGTTTTTGGTCGTCGATGTCGGTCGTCGTGCCGATGAATTTAAGGACCTTTCCCTCGGAATCGTGTAAGACCACGGCTTGCTGCAGATGCCAGCGATACGTTCCGTCCTGAGCGCGGAGAGATCGGGTCTCGATCGCAAAACTCCGTCCCGAATTCACTCCCTCCCAAAAGGTCTTGGCTGCCGTCTCCCGATCCTCAGGGTGGACCGCAGTCATCCAGGCTTCGGGATGTGATCGGACGAAGTTGAGGGTCTGACCCGAGAATTTAAGCCAGCCTTGATTCACAAAATCCGGTGTTCCTTCAGGACTGAGTGTCCAGGCAGATACAGGAAGGTGCTGCAGCAGCCCAACTTGAAGTTGCAGATCGGTATAGAGCGCGGCGTTCTCCAGTGAAATGGCCGCTTGCGAAGCCAGCAACTGCAGTACAGTCACCCGACTCGGCGTGAAGACACGCGCTGCCAAGTTGTTCTCAAGATAAAGTGCGCCAACCAGTTTCTTCTGTTTGATGATTGGCAGACACAGGATGGACTTGGAGCCCTTCCGTCCGATGTATTCGTCCTTGAAATAGTTGTTGTTCGTCGAAGCATCATCCAGGCCGACACTTTCCCGCGTCCGGATCACGTACTGCAGCACGGATTGAGGCAGAAGACTGGACGTGACAGCTACCGGTCCAACCGCAATTTCGATTTTCCCGGGGCCCGTGATTGCCTCCGCTTCGACGCGCGGTTCACCGTCCCGAATCAGGATCAACAAACCCCTCTCGGCCCCTGCATGCTCAATGGCGGTGCGCATGAGTGTATGGATCAGCTTTTCTTCCTCGATCTCACCCGACACGGCCTCCGATAGGCGAATGACCGTCGCAAGGTCAAGTTGTTCGACGGAGGCAAGAATGGTGCCATTATCGGGGGAAGTCTTCTCTGCCTTGATCCCTGAATACCCTTCTTCTAACTGTCGGACCTTGCCTTCTGCGCCCCAGCGCAGGTAGCCGTCCCGAGCATCTCGCAAATAGACGTGCGCAATTTTGGTAAGGCCTCTCGCTGAATAAAACTGCGCTGCACGCTCGTTGGCGACCGCCTCGCAATGCGTCAAACCGTTATCTCGCGCCAATCGGATCGCGGCTTCGTAGAGCTGTTCAGCGTCGAGCATCCGATCTTGAATGCGCGCGATTTCCGCGCCGACAAGCGTAGTTCGAGTTTCGAAATTTGCAGGACAATGGTGAGCCCATATCTCGAGCTGACGGTGATGGTCGTGCAGCGCGGCAAAATGATTCTGTCTCTCTTCGCAAGAAGCCGTGTCACAGGCGGCAGCATTCGCGAGGGCGGCGTAGAAGCGGAAATCGCCTGTTTCCACCTGAGACGGTGCCGACCAAAGCAACGGATACGCTCTGCGGGATGCCTCCACAGCCGATGCGTTGTCCCCCGCAAAAAATCTGGCCTGCAGCTTTCGCGTCCAATAGAAGAATTCGGACAGGATCAGCAACGGATTACTTGCAAGACGCTGTTCGGTGTCTGCTTCGTTGTAGTCATCCGTGTCGAAACATCCAAAGATAGGGGTAAGGCCTCGGAGCGTTCGTATGAGACCCAATTGAGCCTTGTTATTCTCAACCACTAGTCCAAAGCCAGCTTTCGTGACGAAGTTGAGGCCCTTCTCAGCCTCAGCTTGCACCTCCGAAAGGGGGTCACCTACAGCCAGATAATTGGTGATCAGCGAATGCCAGCTATAAGCAGAAAACGTGAGGTCCCCGGTTCGATAGGCAACATCGAATGCCCGGCGGATCAACTCACGACCCTTCAAGGCGTGCTTAGCCCAGGGCGTGAGAGTGCCAAACGAGGTGTAGGTCCTCGCCTGGTAGCGATTCAGGTTGCGCTTTTCGACGAGGTCGTATCCCAGCTGTCCAAAGCGGAATCCATCGGTGTAATTGTTGAAGCGCGGCCCGGCAAACATCCCAAACCAGACGAAACCGAAACACGAAGCATCGCAGCTACCGTGCTCGAGACAAAGACTTACCATGCGGAAGACGACGAGAGTGGAGAGGTTCTCATCGAAAAACATAGCCGGATGGACGATTTCAGTAAACACGTCGAGCGTGTCGAGGACTTCTGGATCATCGAGTAGCGGCAAGTCGATAAGGTCCTCGATCGGACGGTCCCCGACCAGCGACCAGATTCGGCTGTATTCCTGAAGGACATCATCGCGTGATGGATGACTCGACCAATCGGTCCCGTTACGGCGGAGGTAATCCAGAAACACGTCGATGGCGCGATCGCTGCGATCCAAGGTCGTATAAAGAGTGACCTGCAATCGCGTCACCATCGCAAAATCGTGATGGCTCCTGGCACGCAGCGCCAAGGCCGACAGACGCCGTTCGGCTGCCACCATATCTGCAGTCATCAGTTCGCACTCGGCGATGAGAGACTCAATCGAAAAGATAACGTCGTAGTTATCGTTCCAAGCCTCCTCACGCAGTAATAAGCGTCCAGCGTGAAGGTATTTCAGCGCCGACGCGTACGCCGCGGAGGCCTTCGCGCGTTTGCCCGCGATCAAGTTGAGTTCAGCTAGTCGCTCACGTTCACCGGCATCCGTAATAAGCCGCGAGCCACGGTTGAGTTGATTGACAATATCGAATATCGCTTCTTCCAGTCGCTCTTGCGGAGTGTTTTCCTTAAGAATTCTGCCAATGCGCAGATGGGTCTGCGCGCGCTCTTGATCCGGAATCAGAAAGTAGGCTGCTTCCCGGACCCGGTCGTGAAGGAAGCGATAGGAGTTCTCCGAACGTAAGATGAGGCCAGCGCGCACCGCTTCCCAGAGCTGGTGGTGTAGTTCTCCTTGTGAGTCGTCAAACACCGTACGAAGCAGCTCGAACTCGGCAGTATTTCCCATGCAGGCGAGTTGCTTCAGAGACTCCTGCGTCCCATTTGGAAATCGGCTCAGCTTGCCAACCATCAGATCCACCACGTTGGCCGTATAGCCTTTTGCGTGGATGCGATCAACGTCCCACCGCCAAATTGCGGCGCCTGGTTCAAACCTCAGCAAACCTTCCGCCTCCAGCTCTGTCATGAATTGGATCGTGAAGAAAGGATTGCCTCCTGTCTTCTCATAGATTAATCGCGCCAAAAGGCCGGCAGCCTCCCGCTCGCAGTGCAGAGAATCGGAGACTAATCGACCGACATCTTCAGGTCTGAGTGGTACCAGCACGATCTCCCGCGGTTTCGCCTCAGCATCGCCGATCGCAGCCAGCGTCCGCATGAGAGGGTGAGAGGAACTCACTTCGTTGTCTCGATAGGCTCCGATGAGGAGCACGTGGCGCACGTCCTGATCGGTGACCAGGTGCTCCAGCAATTCCAGGGTTGCCGTGTCCAGCCATTGCAGATCGTCGAGAAACAATGCCAGAGGATGCTCCGGGCGAGCGAAGACACCGAGGAGACGCTTGAAGACTGAACGGAACCGGCCCCGCGCTTCTTGCGGCGGCAGATCGGCCACGGGCGGTTGCTTACCGATGATGAACTGGACTTCCGGAATGAGATCGATCATCAGCTGGCCATTCGGTCCTACAGCCTCCTGAAGGGCGTGCCGCCAGGAATCCACCTCGGCTTCGCTCTTGGCCAGGATTTGACGCACCAGCATTTGGAAAGCCTGTGCGAGGGTCGCGTAGGGTACATCGCGCGTGTACTGGTCGAACTTGCCTGCGGCGAAAAGTCCGCGAGGTGGAACCAGCACTTTGTGCAGTTCGCTCACTACCGAAGATTTGCCGACACCGGAATAGCCGGAGACCAGCACGAGTTCGGCGGTGCCCTGCGTCACAACTCGGTCGAACGCCGCAATCAAAGTGTCGACCTCGCGCTCCCTCCCGTACAGCTTCTCTGGGATCAGCAATCGGTTCGAGGTATCGTCCCTGCCCAGGGGAAATGGATTGATGCGACCGTGTGATTGCCACTCCGTCAGGCATCGTCGAAGATCTGCCTCCAGGCCCGCGGCGGTCTGGTAGCGCTCCTCTGCATTCTTGGCAAGGAGCCTCATGATAATGCCGGATAGAGGTTTGGGGACCGCACGGCGGTCGGCGGGCGCGACCGGCTGGCGCGCGATGTGGCAATGAACCCATTCCAGAGGGTCAGCGGCCGTGAAAGGAAGTACGCCCGTGATCATCTGATACAAAGTGACACCCAACGAGTAAAGGTCGCTGCGGGTATCCACCGAGCGATTCATGCGTCCGGTCTGTTCAGGCGACATGTAGGCAAGGGTGCCGGCAATGATCTCGGGCGGGGTGGGCGTCAGGCGCTCGCGAGGAAGGCGGGACGCGATGCCAAAGCCGGTAAGCCACACGCGCCCGGAGTCGTCGACAAGTGCGTTCGCAGGTTTTACGTCCTTATGAATCAGCCCTTCCTGGTGGGCTTGACGAACCGCCGCTGCCAGCCCGATAGCAATGCGCAGCAAGCGCACCAGATCGAGCGGTTGTGTTTTGTGCTGTGCGATTACGAGATCCAGAAGTTCACCACCTGGATCCTTGAGAATGAGCACAGGCCACTCGTGTTGACGAGTCAGCGCGACCGGCTGAGCAGCCCATGAGGCATCGAGTTCGTTGGCGAGCGAGTATTCGTGTTCGAGCCGGCGGAGAGCTTGCGGCGATGGCTGCCCGGAAGCGATCGTTACGGCTAAGATCGGCATCTGGTTGCCGCGCTCTCTCCCGCGGTAGAGAGTGAAGTCGCCCCCCTCGCGAAGCACCACCACCACGTACTCAGAAGGAATAGCCATGCAGAGCGTCCTCATCGCCGGGGACCGTGGCCGGCAGATTCAACGTGGCGGAGTACTAGAGCACATCAGTGGCTTAGAGTGGATTACTCTGCAGGCACCCCGAACGGGACAATTATATGGAAGAAATTACGACCGATTGTGTATTTCACCAAGGTTCGAGAGCTTCTCGGACTTGATTTTCGCCATGGCAGCCAAGGCAATCAGGTAATTCTGGTCCGACTCACGCCATCGGGACGGCCGAAGGTTCGCATTGGCTTCTTCACAAATTGATGAAGGGAGGCGCTTCGTGTTGCCCCAAGAGGCCGTTTGACACCTCAGTGATGAACTGCCTGCACTGTCTGGCATTGCGAAATTGCCTAGTTGACAACGCGACCCTGTCGATTTGCAGACGATGAGACGAATCGCCCTCTGCGCCCTTGGAATCTCATAGTCAACCTTAGTTTTCCTTGGTGAGCTCATATGAAGACATGGAACCAAACGCGGGTTGGAACTGCACTCGGCATCGAATACCCCATCATTCAAGGACCGCTCGGAGGTCTCTCATCTCAGGGGCTTACTGCAAAGGTGTCAAACTTCGGCGGCCTTGGGTCGTTCGGAGCTCATAGCCTCGAACCCCATGCGATTAGGGATCGGATTGCCGAGATACGTTCCCTCACCTCCAAACCCTTCGCTATGAATCTTTGGGTCTCCATGGAAGACAAAGACGCTGCAACTTCCGGCGCAGAGGCGTTTCATCGAGCGCTGTCGCACCTCGCTCCGCACATCGCGAACGTGGGAGGCGATCAGCCCTCGTTCTCAACCTATAGGCCGATTCATTTTGAAGACCAGGCTCGCGTGCTTCTTGATGCCAAAGTACCGGTGTTTTCTTTCATCTACGGCGTCCCGCCAAGTGAAATTCTGGAGGAGGCCAGAAAACAAGGCATCGTCACGATTGGAACTGCCACGACGCCGGAGGAAGCTGCTGTACTGGAACAAGCTGGGGTGGATCTGGTGGTCGCATCGGGCTTTGAGGCGGGGGGTCACCGAGGATCATTCCTGCACGATTCGGAAAGCTCGCTGACCGGAACGATGTCGCTGGTTCCGCAGACGGTGGATGCCGTGAAGATTCCAGTGATAGCGGCGGGCGGCATCGCCGATGCTCGTGGGATCGCTGCCGCCTTTGCACTGGGCGCAGAGGGAGTGCAAATGGGAACGGTCTTTCTTGCCTGCGAAGAGTCAGGAGCGCCTCCGGTCCATCGGGAAGCCATCCTGAGCGGTCGTGCTGGACGCACCGCTCTAACGCGCGGATTTACTGGAAGATTGGCTCGCGGGATCGACAACGGACTGCTCGAGTGGATGAATCGACCCAACGTAGAGATCCTCCCGTACCCACTGCAGCGATCACTTATGCGTAATTTAGCCATTCCCGCTCAAAAGGCGCAGAATGCAGAGCTGCTGGCACTGTGGGCCGGACAAAGTGCAAATCTGGCCCATTGTTTCAGCGTCGAAGACTTACTGGACTCACTTGTTCGCGGCGCGGCTGAACGGATCGACGGCTGATCATCAATGGCGTCGTGGCGGAAATAGAGTGGCGTTGGCCAAACGTACGGACTCCCTCATGATCCGGCTTACGCCATCTTCTGTCGAGCGGTGACGGCCAATTACTGCGACGAGTTGAAATAACGAGAGGACGCCGCCGCGGGGCGTTTGGCCATCAACGAGTCACCGACTGGGATCCAACTTTACATTCTGCGTGACCAGGCGCAGTCCTGCATAAAAATGGTGTCTCATCCCGTCCGGATTCGACATAAACTTTTGGATCATGGTGCGACATGTAGGCGATCACACCCGCGCTGTTGATCATTTGTTCAGCAAATCCAGCAGAACAACCGCTTCATTGTGTTCCTCGTCTCTTGCACCATAAAGCAGCGTAACTGCGCCCCGACGCGTCTCTTGCTTCAACAGAATGAGAGGCTTGTCGACGGCTTTCAACTCTGCGACATATCTTCGCTTGAACTCCGGCCATCTATCTGGATCATGCGCAAACCATTTGCGAAGCTCGTTGCTAGGTGCAATGTCTTTCAACCAGAGGTCTACCTTGGCTTTCGCTTTTGTGAGACCCCTCGGCCAAAGCCGATCGACGAGGATCCGCTTGCCATCGTCTTCACTGGGATCAAGATAAACGCGCTTTATGCGGACGACTCTATCAGCCATGTTCATTTTCAACGTCCAGTCAGGATGTGAAACTGTACGAATGTCTAAAGCGATCGGAGATGCAGCCGGAGCCTAGCCGGCCATCGCGATAGCCTCCGGGGATCGAACCTTGTGTGGCCGACCCAGATATGGAAATTCGACGAGGAGATCAGTGTGGGGCCCGACGTTATCTCGGACGACCTTTCCATTTGTC
>NZ_LMUT01000012.1:73753-136136 GCF_009765785.1 Granulicella sp. L46 | reverse complement strand
CCGACGAATAACCGCCTGTGTGCTCCAGCGAGTGCGCGAAGACGGGGATGAAGGACGCGTCGTTCGCCGGTTCCGCCGCGAGGTAGTCGGCTCTGTGCTCACCGGGAAGAAAGACGGCCTGTGAGGGCAGCGCCCCTCGGTCCGCTTGAACCCAGTCCCCACTCGCGCCGTCCAACGTGCGATGCCACAGGCCGATCTTCCCCCGTCCCAGCGCCGAGTTCGGAACTTCGAGCACGATACTGCACACGTCCGCGTCGGCGAAAAAATCGGCGCCCGTGAACTGCAAGTTGTTCAGAGCCCCCTCAGTGTCGAAGAAGAAAGGATCACTGCGCCAGCCTGCGAAAAGGCGGTAGTCGCCAGCGTCGGTCACCAATGCGTCGCTTCCGGTGGAAACCGGCGCAAGTGAAAAAATGACTTGCCCACCTTCACCAGTCCCGGCAGCCAGCACTCCCTCCACTCGATACAGCGTCACAGTCTGCGCTCCTCCCACCGAAGGGGCAAACCGAACTCGATAGGCGATGTTCGCGACTGCGTCGCCGTCGGTATCGATCTTGAGTTCATAGATCGCGTCCGGCGAGAACGGGTCGACGCGGGTCGGCCCCGGCGGACTGACGCCGACACTGGGATGCACATTCATGATAAAGATCGATTTAGTGGCGTCGCCTGGCTTTGGAAAAGCATATAGATCAGTGAGGTCTAAGCGCGCATCCCCATGAGGGAATCCGAAGTCGGGGCCGGAATAGTGGTGTGACATAGACTCTCTCTTCCTCACTTTACGGATTCGAAATATTCAATCGAGCGGGTCCATTTCGCACAGCGAAACTGACTTCAAGCTCGCACGAATTAAAAGTGGTCGACATCGACAACGGCTTTAGAGAGCGCCTGCGGCGCCTCCTGCGGAAGATTGTGCCCGACGCCGCCGCTAATCACCCGGTGCTCATACTTGCCGGAGAATCTGTTCGCGTAGGCGCCGCCGTCCGCGTGCGGAGCCCCGTTTGCATCGCCTTCCAACGTGATGGTGGGTACGGTGATAAGGGGGCCAACGGCGAGACGCTGTTCGAGGCCATCATATTTCGACTCTCCTTCAGCCAATCCCTGGCGCCAGCGGTAATTGTGGATCACGATCTGTACATGATCCGGGTTATCCAAAGATGCTGCGCTCCGATCAAAGGTGGCGTCATCGAATTGCCACTTTGGAGAGGCGAGTTTCCAGATGAGTTTCGCAAAATCGTGCCGGTACTTTCCATAGCCTCCCTCGCCGCGAGGGGTAGCGAAGTAAAACTGATACCACCATTGGAGTTCGGCCTGCGGCGGCAGAGGGACCTTCCCTGCTGCCTGGCTGCCGATCAGGTAACCGCTCACGGAGACAAGTGCTTTGCAGCGTTCCGGCCACAGCGCCGCGATAATGTCAGCCGTTCGCGCTCCCCAATCGAAGCCGGCCAGGATTGCCTTCTGAATGTGGAGCGCATCCATGAGCGCAATGGTGTCGAGTGCCACCACCGATTGTTGGCCGTTCCGAAAAGTCGCACTGGAGAGGAAACGTGTTGTGCCGAAGCCGCGAACGAACGGGACGATCACTCTATATCCCGCTGCCGCCAGCAAAGGCGTAACGTCGACGAAACTGTAAATGTCATAGGGCCAACCATGCAACAGAATTACAGGTGGGCCGTTGGCTGGACCGACTTCGGCGTAACCCACATTGAGCAGCCCGGCTTCGATCTGCTTGATGGATGCAAACGTGGTGCTCGCGCCCGATGGAGGCACCGGCAGCTTAGGTGGCTTCGTTTTGACACTGGCTAAGAGTGCGTCCGGTGCCAGCAGTACTGTTCCAGCAGATAGTCCGGTCAGCGCGAACTGACGGCGGGACATTCTCTTCAATTCTCGCGGCGGCCGTTCATCTTCGTCGAACACGCCAATCCCGGTCTTGAGTTTATCTGGTCGACTCATATTGCGAACTCCTATGTGGATGGGTTCGGCATCGAAAGTAGCCTGTCGGAGGTAGGGATGCGTCAGCCAACGCTTCATGCGTATCTACAGCAGGACAGGCAGCGAGCGACTAGCAGTGGATCTAAACTCTCGAGTCACTCGCCAGTTGTGATCACAACAGAAGTCTGCCGGGTAATCTATTGCACGATGGTATAAGTCGATACGTTGGTATCTCTTCGCGGGATCGTAGCGCGAAAATGACTGACTTCATTGTCACCACTCTTCCGTTCGTCTGGTTGAGGATCAGCGCTGACGATGAGCGAACTGTCATTGACAATCTTTGAAACCAATACCAAAGTCTTATCGACACCCGCATAGTTTCTAGTCCAGTCTGTGGATGTGCGACATTGTTGAGAAAGGGCTTCCGTATACACGAGTTCAGCCGCGTCGTTGACGCCTTCCCGGATCTGGTATGGACTGCGATTCCAGATAGGAAGCGTATCTGAAGGTAAGACAGACGACAGCAGTCTTGGGGTAATTCACGCATCTCCCTCGATGGACCCCCAGAAATCCAAGAGGAATCCGTGAAAGATAAACGCTTACTCATATCGGTGGTCGACGACGATCAATCCATATGCGAGTCGTTACCTGACTTGCTAAGAGAATTCGGTTTTGCGGCCAAGGCCTTCTCCGCCGGGGAGGAGTTCCTCGCATCCGATGAACTAGCTCAGACCAGTTGTCTGATCCTTGACGTTGCCATGCCCGGAATGACCGGGCTCGATCTCCAAAACGAATTGGCGATTCGCCAACAAAGGATTCCGATCATCTTCATTACAGCTCAGAGAGATGAGGCGATTCGCCCCCGCTTGCTTAAGCTCGGAGCTGTGGAATGCCTATTGAAACCCTTCAACGAACCCGATCTCCTGGAGGCAATCAACTTAGCATTCCAAGGAAATCACTAACCGCGTCGCTTGCTCTCTGGAGCGACCAGTCAATATATTTGTGTATTAGCCAGCAGTGCCGGGCTCCGAATCGAGGTTACCTGCCATGCCTCCCGCCACACCAATAGTATTCGTTGTCGACGATGACATTTCAGTTCGCGAATCGCTCGAGTTGTTGATCCGGCACGAGGGTTGGGAACCAGAGATCTTCGCGTCCGCTCAGGAGTTCCTGGCTCGCCCGCGAGTTCCTGCCCCAAGTTGCGCGGTTCTCGATGTCTCCTTACCCGATCTCAACGGTCTTGATCTACAGAAACGCATCACATCGGATCGGGCAGACATGCCGATCATCTTCATCACCGGTTACGGCGACGTTCCCATGACGGTGATGGCAATGAAGGCAGGGGCTATTGAATTTTTGACGAAGCCATTTGATGATGAAGCGCTCTTAAACGCTATTCGCCATGCTATTGAGCGCAGTCGAAATGCTCTTCGCCGTGAGTCGGAGATAGGAGCGCTCAAGGACTGTTACGCAGTACTAACGCCTCGCGAACGGGAAGTCCTGGCATTGGTGGTGTCGGGGCTATCGAACAAGGAGGTCGGCAGCAAGTTAGGCATCAGTGAGATCACGGTGAAGGCGCATCGGGGCAGAGTGATGCAGAAAATGCAGGCCGACTCTCTTCCTAATCTTGTGAAAATCGCAGTCCGACTCCGTATCGCCCCCTCGCCAAGAGCCTAGTGCCGCGCGTCGGGCAGGCGTAAGCCATCGCTGCTCCTAGTTCAGCGAACTTCGTTATGCAGTTTCCGCGACGAAGCCGAGGGCCCGACATTGTCAGTTTCGCGCGAAACTGAACAGACCTTCAACAAGACCCACTTGATAGAAACAAATGCCGCGAAGCTAAGAACATCATTGAACATCGAATGGCACCGTGAAGGATAGCTTCGGAAGATTTAGCGCAGGTTTGCGGGGACGTTGTCCGTCCTCGCAAGTGACGCAAAAGGAAGGCCGGTTTTATCGGTGTCCGCCGGTGTCCTGACAATTGCCAGCTGCACAGGATGCAGGCAGTGGGGGCAGCTCCGTTCCGCGCGCAAGAGCTCCGCATCGTGGAGGCAATGGTAGAACGTCCTCAAGCACTCTGGACAAGCGACGGCCATGACGGAGAAGTCGTCTTCGCCAATCGGCAAAGCGGGTACCCAGATTGGCGCAGCGGCGCGCGCGGAATATCGCGTTGCATTATCTTTGATCGCGCAGAGCATCTCGAAGAGCTCGGCAACACTGCATTCACCCTTTGGGTAAAACGCATCGGCCGGAACCCCCTGTGGAACGATCGCTCCGGTATACGCGCCGCTCATAGCGATCATGGCAATCCTCGGGAATCGCCGGCGTACGACGGATAGAAGCTCAAAGCCCGACATGCGCGGCATGTTCAGATCCGAAATGAGAATATCGGGGATCCGGTCCCGTATCATTGCCAACGCTACGAACCCATCTGGCGCCGTTCGAACCGAATAGCCAGACTCCCTGAATATTTCCCCGAGAACACTCACCAGCAGAGCGTTATCGTCCGCCACTAATACGTCGTCCATTTCATTGATCATTGTCCCTCCTACAAAGTTGAGCTTGTTTTTGGGGTAGTTCCGGCACTCAATCCAGCCCAGTCATAAACTCCCGCACCAGGGCCGCGATTTCGTCTGCCTTGGTATCCAGCGCAAAATGCCCCGCTTCGAGCACATGGACCTTTGCGGCCGGCACATCTTTCCGGTAGCGCTCGGGCTCGCCAAGATCAAATGAGAGGTCGTGCTTACCCCATAGGACCAGGAGCTTTGGTTGGGTCTTCTGCATCCACACCTGCCACCGTGGATAGGCTTCGACATTTGTCCGGTAGTCATAAAAGAGGTCGCTCTGAATCTGAGCCTGCGCTGGGGCACTCAAGAACGCATACTCGTCAGTCCAAAGATCAGGGTCATAAAGCTCAGTGTTGGGGTCGTCGCCGATGTGGCGAGTCTTTGTGGTTGGCAGCGATAACAGGTTTATACGCAACGCTTCTTCATTCGCAGGCCGATTCGCCCAAAATGCCCGCCGCGTCGTCCAGTTCGATCCCAGACCTTCGTTGTGCGCGACGGCGTCCTGGACGATCAGAGCCTGGACCGTTTCGGGGTGGGCGAGTGCCATACGAAATCCAACCGGTCCGCCATAATCCTGCATATACAGCGTGTAGTGGGACAGACCCAGTGCCTGCGTGAAGTCAGTCATCACCGAAGCAATATGATCGAACGTGTAGTCGAATTGTTTTGGATCAGGCCACGCGCTGTGTCCAAAGCCTGGATAGTCCGGGGCCACCAGGTGGTAGTTATCTGCGAGCCGCGTTAGTAAAGGCTCGAACATTCGCGACGACGATGGAAGCCCATGTAGCAAAAGGATGGTCGGCGCAGCTTTAGGCCCGGCTTCCCTGTAAAAGATTGATAGCCCGTCGACCCGTACCGCGCGGTAGTTAACCGGGTATGTCATTGAATCTTCCTTTCGTTGTGCCTGCAGCGTGAGGTTCAGCATTAACGCCATACAGACTATCGGCGAGCATCGTGACCGACGGAAACATCTCAAGAGATACATCGCTCACCTCCGGAGACAGATACTCTCTTCATAGACTCTCCGCCGCTTTCACCTCGAAGATGATCTCGAGTGCGACCGGCATTCCCAAGGGAAGGCTGGCAACTCCCAGCACTGTCCTGACCGACGCCTTCTCAATCCCAAAGACGTCGCGGAAGAGGTCCGATGCACCATCCGCTACACGAGGCTGATCAAAGAAATCTCCGACGGTCGCAAGAAACACTCCGAGTCGTACGACACGCGTAATTCGATCGAGCGAGCCCAAAAACTCTTGCGCAACGGCTAGCGCACCTAGCGCAGCTGTATAAACAGCATCGCGTCCCGCCTCTGCGTCGAGTTCCTTTCCCAGCCGACCAACATACTTTGCTTTATGGTCGACCACCGGGAGCATCCCGCTCAGGAACAAAAGGTTGCCGGTTTGTAACGCCTCCACGTAGGTGCCCAAAGGCGTGGGTGCGGCCGGCAAGTGAATGCCCAAATCCAGCAACCGCTGTTGAGCGCTTCTCTGCTGCAGCCCTGAGTGCCCTACCACCGGCCCGCGTGCGCACCGCCGTCCACGTGCAGCACCTCCCCTGTAATATGACGGGCTTCGGTCAGATATAGGACGGCCTCCGCAATATCTGCGGAATCGGAAACGATGCCCATGGGTGAAAGCGTCTTCATGAAGTCCTTCGGGGTTTTCGCATGAAGAGGCGTATCGACGACACCAGGCGCAACTGCGTTGAAACGAATGTTTTCCTTGGCGTACTCGCTTGCCAGGCTGCGCGTAACCGCTTCGAGGCCGCCCTTCGTAATCATCGGGATCGACGCCGTAAGGCCGGCGATCGGATTCTCGACCAGCGACGTCGTGATGGTCGTGACACTGCCTCCAGTGCCCTGCGCCAGGATCTGCTTCACCGCGAGTTGGGTGATGAAGATGAACCCCTCCAGATTCGTGGAGACGAAACTCTGAAATTCTTCAGCGGTGTACTCCGTGAACGGCTTTACCGAGAAGATGCCGGCGTTATTGACCACATGATCAATCGAGCCAAACTTAGCTAAAGCAGTCTTCGTGACTTTCTCCGCGGTCGCCTCCTTGCCAATGTCTCCATCCACGAGCGCAAGGTTTGATGATGGCACTAACTGCGCCTTGGTCACGTTACGCGAAGTTGCGACAACCTGATAATCGTGGTCAAGGAACGCTTGCACGACAGCTGCACCGATTCCCTGCGAGGCGCCCGTAACAATTACAGTTTTTTTGTTTGCCAATGTCGTTCTCCTTCTGATGCGCGCTCCATGGGACCTTGCGGCATAAAGAGATCACACCAGAATCCTGGCAAACCAACAATTGGACGAAGGTATTGAACAATACCTTTGTGTCCATCTGGGTAGTGATCAGACTAATGATGACGGTCATCAAGTAGTCTGCGCTGACGGGCTCGCTGCACCTTTAGCTGTGAGCATCTGTGCGGAGCAAGCGCCCAGCATTGCCAGGACCGCAGAAATCCAAAGGACCTCATGAAATCCAACGACGAACGCCACATCGAGGGCCCGTCTCAATTCAGGATCTTCAATCTCTGCACCGGCGAGTTTCGCCCTCTCTCGAGCGAGGGCTTCACGGTTTGCGGACGACAAAACCATCTGTTCGATGGCTCCGTTCAAGGAGCGATTAAACCCCGCTGCCAGAACGAATCCAAATACGGCGACCGTAAGGAGTGAGGCGATTCGCGAGACAGCATTGTTGACTCCCGAAGCGACACCAGCCTCCGCAGCCGGGAGAGATTGCATCACCGCGGGTGGTCAACGGTGCGACGGTAACCGCTAACCCCACTCCCAGAGTCAATACTCCGGGAAACACGTTGGTCCAATACGGTGCAGGAAGGCCACACCAAAGCATCAGCAGAAATCCCGCGGCCGCGATAAGGGATCCGAACGTCAGGGGCAATCTGGCAACAAATCTCGCAATCAACCCGCCAGACCAACGGGAAAATAGCGAGATTAGCAAAATCAGCGGAAGCAAGGATGCGCCTGCCTCGGTGGCCGAATAGTACTGGACCTGGATCAGCTCGAGAGGTAAAAAGTACAGTACTCCTCCCAGGGCGCCGTAAAGCATCAGTGTAAGCAAATTAGTTCCCGTGAAGTCTCTCGACCCAAATAAAATCGGCGAGATCATCGGTGAGGCAGAACGGAACTCCACCAACACAAATGTAGCAATCAACGCGACGCCGAGCAGTCCGCACCAGCGAGCTGCGGTTCGGTCGGCGGACGCCTGTATAAGAGAGAACGTGACTGCGCCCAATCCCGAAGTCACGAGAATGGCACCGAGCCAATCGATTTCGCTATTTGATTGCTCGTCGCGGCTCTCGCGAATGTGAGATTGCGCCAGCCACACGACAGCGGCCGCCACCGGAACATTGATGAAGAAGACCCAGCGCCACGAAGCATGCTGCACTAGCCAGCCTCCGAACACTGGACCGACAGCGGCCGTGATCGCGGTAAAACCAGACCAGGTTCCGATCGCCGTACCGCTTTCACTCGCCGGGAACGAGGCACTGACGATGGCTAGGCTGCCTGGAACCATGAAGGCAGCTCCAACTCCCTGGAAAGCGCGAGCGGCGATCAACATACCAATCGTAGGCGCGAAACCACAGCAGATCGATCCAGCTGCGAAGACGAGCACGCCGAACACAAAACACCTTCGTCGACCATAGAGGTCCCCGGCCGAGCCTCCCAGAAGCAGTAGTGCAGCCAGAAAGAGCGCATAGGACTCGACGACCCATTGCAATGAATTCGCCGTTGCATGCAGATTCGCCTGCAAGGCTGGAAGGGCAACATTGACAACAGTCCCATCGATAAAAGCCATGCTTGAGGCCAGGATCGTCGCCGCAAGCACCCAGCGGCCGTGTGTCTTCGCGGAACTCGGTGGAGACGAAATCAACTTCTGTCCTCAGACACTCCCAGAAGCGTGCGGATTGGTGTCGCCTTCCTTCTTGCACCCGGAAGTTGTTGCGTCCTCATGATGACGAGCCCGCGAATTGACACCAGAACCTGGCCCAAAGTTAGCACGTTGTGCGTCCGCCGTCCGCTATGGCTCCGACAGAGCGCGGTGAACGAAGCTAATTGAAATCGCTCCTTCACCAACAGCGGACGCCACTCGCTTCATGCTTCCCGCGCGCACATCTCCCACCGCGAAAACGCCGGGGAGGCTGCTCTCAAACGATTGGGGTGCGCGCTTTAGTGGCCACGCAGGACTCATCTCGCTTGAGAGCGAAAGCGGCAAATCCCGCCCTGTGAGAATGAACCCATTCTTATCTAGCGCCACCCGGCCGCGAAGCCATTCGGTATTGGGCGACGCGCCTGTCATGATAAAAATATGGCGCATTGGAAGCCATGAACTCTGGTTTGTCCTTTTGTTTATCCAGGAAACCTTTTCAAGAGAACGGTCGCCGCATAGCCCCGTAAGCTCTGTCTCACAGAGCAATTCAATAGCGGGATTCCCTTCTATCCGCTGAATGAGATAGCGCGACATGGATTGCGATAAGTCTTTTGATCGCACGAGCATATAAACTTTCCGCGCCGTCTGCGAAAGGAACACCGCAGCCTGTCCTGCGGAGTTGCCTCCTCCCACCACCACGACGTCTTCGTCGAGGCACAGCTGCCCCTCAATGGTCGTTGCTCCATAATGAACGCCACGTCCCTCGAATTGCTCAAGTCGAAACAGGTTCGGCTTCTTGTAGCAGGCTCCCGTCGCGATCACAATCGTTCGCGCGAACAGCGTGCTCCCATCCTCCATCACGAGCTCGTATGGGCGCCGGTCACACTTCAATTCGACGATGGAACGGGCAACAGCCATCTTCGCTCCAAATTTTTGCGCCTGGGTTATCGCCCTGGAGGCGAGTTCCTGGCCAGAAATTCCTGTGGGAAATCCCAAATAATTTTCGATTCTCGAACTCGAACCGGCCTGCCCGCCGGGGGCGTGATTTTCGACAAGCAAAAGGTCCACTCCTTCCGATGCCGCATACACAGCAGCAGCCAGGCCCGCGGGGCCCGCACCCACAATGATCAAGTCGCGTAGCAAGCCGCGCTCCACGTCGTCATTCAGTCCGAGGCACTCTGCGAGTTCAAGTGTCGTAGGATTGCGAAGAACGGCCTTATTGTTGCAAATGACAATCGGGACTTCTTCGACGGTGATTGAAAGGCGATCGAGCATCCGCTGTGACGCAACGTCTGTGTCAAGGTCGACGTAGGTATAGGGATGACCATTCCGGCCAAGGAACTCTCTCAAGCGCATCGTATTTACAGAATGACGCGATCCGATAACGATGACGTTGCCCAGTTGTTGTGTAATGAGATTAAGTCTGCGGAGTATGAAAGCGCGGAGCATTATCTCTCCAAGCTCGGCGTCCCTGGCTACCAACCCGCGGACATCCTCATGAGAGATTTCCAGCACCTCTCCCGGTCGAGTAACGCGACCGAGCGCGACACACCGCTGCCCCCCGATCATTCCGGCTTCCCCGGTGAACATCCTCGGTTGCAATGTCCCTATGGGCTTTTCGCCTTCTCCATCCGGCTGCACAACCTCCATGCAGGCCGACAGCAAAAGAAAAACGGGCACCGCCACATCCCCAGGCCGATACAGAATCTCCCCTGCCTCGACGCTCCTTTGCCGTGCGAAGGCCCGCACGCGTGCAATCTGTGAACCCGTCAAGAGAGGATACATTTCGGTGGCAGGGTTAAGGGCACTCGGGACCATGGTCGAAGACATTTCGGAATTCCTCGCTTAGTACGTCTCCGTCTTGTACGCCGACTAGCCCCGGCACTGAAGTTGAGACCAAGCTGGTCTTTACGTATTCTGCCAATCTCTACTGGTCACTCCGCCGATTTTTTGGACTCGCTCTTCCCTCGGGACGCGAGCTGACCTAGGTAGTACCCAAGCCGATTCTCGACGTCTCCTGGTTTTTGGAAGCCGCGGGTGGTCAGCGCCTTAATCCCGTCTTGGGCTGCGGATCTCCCCAGAGATTCGATACAGGCATCCCACCCGGCACCGAGTTCAACGTCCGGCGGCAGGCTGGTGTTCACAAGACGTTTGGTATTCGCGATCGCCCATTTGTCGAACCGGGAGATTCGGCTCGCGAGTGCCTCGACGAACGCATCGAGATCGGCGTCGGGTAAAGCGCGGTTGATGTAGCCATAGGCTTCGGCTTGATCGGCGCTTAAGTCTTCCGAACTTAACAGGACCTCGAGAGCGCGGTTTCGACCGATCAGCCTCGGCAGCCTCGCCATGGGGCCACCGCCGGCAACCATCCCGACGCCAACCTCCCATTGCGAAATGATGGTCTTATCTGTGCTGGCAAAACTCATGTCGCATGCGAGCGTAATCTCACTACCGTTTCCAGTCGCACGGCCCCGGATAAGGGCAATCGAGACGACCGGGGTGCGGGTCAGGCGCACGAGGAAGTCCGGCCACGGAGGCAGCCCGGTGCTACCGGCAGGCATTGAAGTCAGATCCTCCAACTTCGCCTTGAAATCAGAGTGGTTCAGGAAGTACTCGTCGACCGCGCTATCGAACACCACTACCTTGAGTTGCTCGTCCGCCTCGATGGCCGTGATGAGTTCCTGAAACTCCCGAACCATTTCCGGTCCCATCACGTTGATCGGCGGGTTCACGATGGTGACGCGCCAGTAGGCGGGGGAGCGTCGTGTGATACGGATCTGTGCAAGCTCTGCGGGCGCGCTCAGCGTTGTCATCGTAAGCTCCTTCCCATCGAAACCGGCTGCTCGAAGGGAGAAGCGATCGGCGTTCTTTCGATGCATTCATTCAGCCAGAAATCCGAACAGCAGCGCAATCAGACGATGGTGTTGGAGATACCTTTGTATTGCTGGCGTAACAATCGGCATGTAGCGGCAAAGCAATTCACCATCGGCTTGCATTCTAGTCTTGCGGGCGCCGCATCCTTATCGAGGGTAGCGTCGGCCACATACGCGTTTGTGTCTGCCATTCCGCGTCTTGGGGAGTGCGACCCGGAAGTAACGGAAGCAATTCGCTACTTATCCTTGGTAAACTCCACGTCCAGGGTAATGGTGACTTCGTCGCCCAACACCGCACCGCCGGCCTCCAGCAGAGTGTCCCAAAGAAGTCCGAAGTCCTTCCGATTGATCTTGGCGGCGCAGGAAAGTCCCAGTCGCGCATTGCCCCAGGGGTCGATGATTGGTTTGCTGACATCCGCAACGGTCAAGGTGATGGATTTCGTAACGCCGCGAATTGTCAGATCTCCGGCGACCGCGTAGTCGTTGCCGCCCAGGGACCGGATGTTCTTAGATTTGAAGGTCATCACCGGGAACTTTTCAACGTCGAAGAAGTCTGCGGCCTTCAGATGAACATCCCGATCATCGTTTCCCGTTCTCAGGGTCGCGACAGGGATCGAGGCCTCGATAGTGGAACGGCTGTAATTTTCGTCATCAAGCTCAAGCACGCCGGAGACCCCTGACAACTCCCCCTTCACGTAGGAAATCATCATATGTCTTACCTTGAACTCAGCTGACGAGTGAGCGGCATCGATCTTCCAAGTGGTCTTCGCAATAGTTGCAGGCATAAAGTGGTCTCCATTGCTTCAACAGCAGGTACGGCGAACGCGTTCGTAGAGAAGCGCGCTCACGGTGTGTAGTTTAGTAGATCTAATCGGGCTGACTCTTTAGTCCCGCCAACATTTGCTTGTCGACGTGCATCGACTCTTCGAGTGCCTCCTTTTCGCTGCGATATTTCAGTTCCGCTGGGAACGCACCAAAGCCATGGGGAGGTATGTTGTCCAGTAGCTCCGCCTCCTTGCGTCGGATCTCGTCATACTTTTGCTGGTCGAGTGCCACTTGGGTCTCCAGCCGCTTTATTTCGGCAGAATCTTTCATCTATCCTTCCTCCTTCTTAGCATGGCCTGGGAGCAACTACCCACCGAGTCTGCTTATGCTTGGAGCAACCTACGCCACTCGCTGGACGTGGGCTTTCTCTCTAAACCCGAGGGGCCGGCCATTGAACAATTGCAACCGCGCCTGAACTACGCGTTTTACCGACTCCACTGCGAACGGAAGAATCTTGTAAGGGACCACTTGATAGATATCCTGCGACAGACCTTCCTCCAGGCCACGTCTCCATGCCACTCGAAGTTCGGTGTTGATGTGGACGATGTTGATGCCTGCCGTGATGGCATTTTGCAGGTCTGCGTCGTCGGTACCCGATCCGCCATGCAGGGTAAGCGGGATTCCGACCGCGCTCTTGATTCGGGCAATCAATTCAACGTCAAGATGCTTCTTCGTAGTCCCCCACACCATGCTCATTACTAATCCATGTCGATTGCCGACGGCGGGCGCCAGTATGTCAACACCCGTAGCAGTGACGTACTGCTTCGCCTCCTCCGGCGTGGTGAGGGGGCTCGGTTCAGAGGCGCCTTCTTCGTGTATCTCAGAACCCGTTCCGATCTCGCCGATCTCACCCTCAACAAGCAGGCTTGGATTGATCGACTTAAGCATTTCGATTGCCTGCTGCGTCTCGGAAATATTCTGTTCAAAAGATAGTGCAGACCGGTCGAATGTGATGGCATCAAAACCACACTTAACTGCATCAATGGCACTCTCCAGCGAGTGCGTATGGTCCGCATTCAGAAAGATGGGGAAGTCAAATTCTTCGCGCAAGCTATGAACCAGCGCGGAGATTTGTCGAGTACCAATAAACTGTCGTTCTCCCTCCGACACACCCACCATCACCGGCACCTGCAGCTCCAGTGCGGACGAGACGACAGCCTTCAACAAAACGAGATCTGAGACGTTGAAGTGCCCGATCGCTACCCCGCTCACCTGCGACTGTTCTAACAACTTTGCTAAGGAGTGCATCCTTCATCCCTCCCTGGCGATGCTCTGCCGGGCATAGCAGGGGTGGGAATATCCCTGCGCGCTTCTTGGAGAATCACACCAGAAGGATGAGTCGAAATCTATTGAACTTTGGTATTGATACACACCTATGTATCGGTCGACACCATCGTCCAATGGATTCGACTTTGGACCCGTAGCTTAATCAAGTTGGCTTTGAAGATTGCCTTCGCCCAGGGATGGAGTCAGATTATGAAAATTTCGTCGAGACCAAAATATCCGTTTCACGTTTACGCGATGTCCTCCGAGGAAGACTATTTCTACAGGCGCCCAAACTCGGTGTTACTGGGATTTCTCGGTGCTGTCGCCGTCATGCTGCTGTTCGTGATGTGCGCTTTCTGGATTGGCTACAGAATCTGGTAGCGATTATCAGGACGTCCATAGCCGATCCCGCCCCGAAGTGGGAGAATGAGCGCAGACCAGGGAACACAGTTCCCTTCCCTTCGATCGGCCGGAATATATTTCTCGTGGACATTGAGGTCTAAGCGATGAAAAACGGAAGCCCCTATCCAATCGGCGCCAGTATCACGGATACGGGGGTGAACTTCAGCGTGTTCTCCTACCATGCAAGTGCCGTGGAATTGCTCCTATTCGATTCGGACGATGCAATCCAGCCAAGCCGCATCGTTGCCCTCCCACCCGGGACGAACCGAACGTCGCATTACTGGCATGTGCACTTAGCAGGAATCAGGCCGGGCCAGCTGTACGGGTACAGGATGAGCGGGCCCTACGCTCCCGAATTAGGTCATCGTTTCGATCCCGAGAAAATACTCCTCGATCCGTATGCTCGGGCTATCTCCACGAAGAACTATCAACGGAGTGCGGCCGCGAGATTCGGAGGCAACATAGGAGTCGCCGCGAAAAGCGTCGTCGCCGATCTGAGCATCTACGACTGGGAGGATGATCGCCCTCTGAATCATCCGTTTTCAAGCACTGTTTTGTATGAAATGCACGTCGGCGGATTTACGCGAAATACGAACTCCGATGTCCCCGCAGAAAAACGAGGCACCTACGCCGGCCTGGTCGAGAAAATTCCGTATCTGAAGGATTTGGGTGTCACTGCAGTCGAATTGATGCCCATGTTCCAATTCGACGCCCAGGACGCACCTGCAGGTTTAGAGAACTACTGGGGATACAGTCCCATGTCGTTCTTTGCGCCTCACGGTGGTTACTCCTCCCATAGTGACCCACTGGAATGCCTAGACGAGTTTCGTGACATGGTGAAAGCTCTACACAAAGCCGACATCGAGGTTATTCTCGATGTGGTGTACAACCACACCGCTGAAAATGGCGCCGAGGGACCTACCCTCTCCTTTAAGGGACTGGATAATCGGTTCTACTACATGCTATCGGACGACCTCTCGCAATATGCGGACTACACCGGTACGGGGAATACGCTCAACACTAACTTTTCGGTTGTCCGCAGGATGATCGGCGACAGCCTCCGGTACTGGGTTTCCGAGATGCATGTGGACGGCTTTCGTTTCGATCTTGCCGCCGTGCTCACTCGGGATCAACATGGCAGGCCGGCGGACGACGCTCCCATCCTCTGGGAAATTGATACCGAACCTGTGCTTGCCGGCAGGAAGCTTATTGCCGAGGCGTGGGATCCGGGCGGACTCTACCTGGTGGGATCCTTCGCCGGAGACCGCTGGAAGGAATGGAATGGACGTTTTCGTGACGATGTCAGACGTTTTCTCAAGTCGGACAGAAATACTGTGCTGAATCTGAGACAAAGGATCCTTGGCAGTCCAGATATTTATACGAAACAGTACCAATCGCCAGAACAAAGCATCAATTTCGTGACCTGCCATGACGGTTTCACACTCAATGATCTGTTCTCGTTCAACGAAAAGCATAACGAGGCGAACGGAGAGAATAATCGCGACGGAGCCTCCGAGAACGATTCGTGGAACTGCGGCGTAGAAGGTCCCACCGAGGATCGGGAAGTCGAACGGCTCCGTGCACGACAGATTCGCAACGCCGTAACGCTGAACTTACTCTCGGTCGGAACTCCAATGCTGATGATGGGAGACGAAGTGAGGCGGACTCAGCTCGGCAACAACAACGCGTATTGCCAGAATAATGAACTGAGTTGGTTCGACTGGAGCCTGTGCCAGACGCACGCCGACCTCCACAGGTTCGTCAAGCTGCTGATCCAATTGCGCCTGCGTTTTGTCGCAAATCGAAACGGGAATTTTCTGTCACTGGCCGACTTCGTCGAGCGGGCAAAGATCCAATGGGACGGGGTACACCTGTGTGCTCCCGATCTTTCGGCTGACTCACACAGCCTTGCAACGACCGCCTACCTCGCGGACGGCGGTGGATTTCACCTGATGATCAACGCCTATTGGGAACCTCTATCCTTCGCTCTGCCAACAGTCGCAGACGACTGTGGACCATGGCGCCGGCTCATCGACACGTTTCAGGACACGCCGTTGGACTTTCAAGAGCAAGGGGTCGAAACGACGGATCAATCCGCATACATCGTTCAGCCTCGATCGATCGTCTTGTTGGCAACCGGCCGATGCTAAAGTGAGAGCACCCTTTGGAACGCTGGCCTATATCCCTCTTAGCGCTTTTGACGGGCCGCTGACGAATTGGCTGCCCGTCTCGAAGAAACGCAGCCGCCGGTCCACCTCACGCGAAATTCCTATTCGCACCGACTTGCCAATAGCACCAGGCTCTCGAACGGCCGCCCCAAGCCAAAGCGAACCGTCGGCACACAGATCAATGCCGTCCAGCCGCTGATCAATTTTCAATGCAGCCGCGAGCCTCCCTGGACCCCTGGCCAAATCGGTAATCTTGGTGGTCTTCCGGAGTCCTTCCATTATGTTAATTCCATCAAGAGGCTCAATGGCACGCAACAACACTCCCGCTCCAACCCCAGGTTCCTCGGCCGTCACGTTCAGCATGTACGACGTCCCATAGATGAAGTACACATAAGCGAAACCCCTCTCCAGGAAGAGCGATTTCGTTCTAACCGTCCGTCCCCGGTAGGCATGTCCACTCGCATCGCCCGGTGGGTAGGCCTCCGTCTCCACGATACGACCACTCAATCTGCTGCGCCCAATCTTGCGAACAATCGTCTTTCCAACTAGATATCTGGCCAGCTCAGCCGTATCCGTTGGCAAGCTGTCTCGAGATAGTCGCAGCACGTCTTGAGCGATAGGAGCAGTCTTCGGCAACAAATTCCTCCTACCTACGCGGCAAGCGCGCCCTCTACAAACCCTTAAAGCCCAGCATCTTGCCCGCTTAAGCAGTCTAGGCGGGGTCTAACGCTTCTGGTAAGGATGGAAGATGTAGTCTTTCGACTTCACTGCCGTGTGGCATGCATTTCCGCAGTCTGAGAGGCTTGTAGGATCGGGTGCGAACTTGTCCGATGCAGCGTCATAGTTGAAAACCGCATAGCCCCAGCCGCCCGTTTTTGGGAATCGCTTGCTGTCTTTTTGCATGACGAAGACCTGCTTGAACACGTCGGGTACTTCCACAACGAAGGGCGCCTCCGTGCTCTTCTTGTGTGTCCATTGCAGCTTCACAATCATCGAACCATCAGGGAAAGCTTGACCGCCCCCGGGGACGCCCGATTTGTAGGCCGTAATCATCGTTGGGTTGGCGACGATCACTTTGAGGATCTCATCGGTACGTGCGGACGAGACGTCAGCCCAATCTTCGTATCCCCGAAAATCAGAGAACGCGATCCCACTGGGCGATTTCAACTGGTACTTGTCCTGCGCACAAACGGCTGTCGTGACAAAAAGTGCCAGAACTGCCACGGTCGTCCCAGCCGGTGCGAAGCGCGCAATCCGATTCAGGAAGGCACGCGCGCTTGTCTCCTGGTCTCGTCGCGCCGAGATTTCCATCACAAGCTTCCACATATTGTTTCCTCCCTCAAAAAGCGTCTTCTCAACCCAATCAACACGCCTCTCGGATGACTTCGATTAAGCCAGACACCAGGAGAGTGAACAATTGGACGAAGGTATCGACGATACTTTCGTCCAATATGCGGAACAGCGTCATCGGTTGATCAATTCCTCGGCATGAGCTGCTATAGAAATCACCTGTCTTAGGCAGGATAGGACCTTGGCCGATACGAAAGTATGGCAAACACCTTCGTCCAATTGCGCCATCGATTTCGTTCTGGCTGAATGGTGTGGAGGAACTCATGAAAACGAATACCAAATTCATCCTGTTGATTGCCGCCTCGGCGCTGGCTGCGATCGCCGCGACGCGCATTTCCGCTGCGTCCAAACCGCAAGCCAAATCCGGAGTAGACCGCCTCTATGTGATCGACTGCGGCGATGGCAGCGGCCCTGACGAATCACGTTGGACACCAGGAGCCAACGTCGGGATTCCCGTTGGCTTTCCCGGGCACTGCTACCTTATCCACCACACCCAAGGGTGGTTCCTGTGGGACACGGGTGTCGATGATGCTGTAGCGAAATTGCCGCATCATGAGCTCGTGCTGCACGAATGGGGTCCTGGCACAGGCCCGATCTGGCGCAAGCCAATAACGCTGGCAGCCCAGCTCGAAGAGATCCATGTGAAGCCCTCGGATATCAAGCTGATGGCAGTGTCCCACAGCCATCCGGACCACGCCGGAAATATCGAAATGTTTCCCAACACGCTAATGCTGGTGCAACGGGTCGAGTACGAATGGGCTGGGAGCCGGCAAGACACCGTTGCATTCAACAAGAACCATCCCGTAAAGCTCGTCGATGGCGACTACGATATCTTTGGCGACGGAAGCCTTGTATTGCTTTCAACACCCGGACATACGCCAGGCCATCAATCTTTACTCGTTCGGCTGCCTAAAACCGGGCCGGTGATTCTCAGCGGAGATGTTGCTCACTTCCAAACCAGCTTCGATCATCGCTATGTTCCTTCCAACAATTGGAACAAACAGGCATCGCTCGAGTCCATGGACAAGATAGCGGCCATCCTCGCGAAAGAGCATGCGCAGCTATGGATTAACCACGACCAGGCCCAAAGCGATGCGCAGAAGAAGCTACCAGCATTTTACGAATGATCGCATCTAGCCACTTGTCGTATAGCGCGGATCGGCGCGGATTCTCATAAGTGCGATCCAGCCTCAAGATGGCTACCCAGATCGGGCATTTAGTGCAGCAGCGATTCCCAGTTCGCCGGAACCTTTCCCGCTGGCCCAGGCGTTGGCTGGCTTTTTGGATGTGCGTGCGGTGGAAGCAATTTCACTCCGTTGATCATCGTCTGGCTCTCATAGTCGTAGAACCAATCTTCGCCGGGCTCAAAGCTGGTTATGATCGGATGCCCATCTGCGCTCGCATGCTTCGACGCATGCTGGCTCGGGGAGCTGTCACAGCACCCGATGTGCCCGCATTCGGCACACCGGCGAAGGTGAAACCACCAACCCTGGGGCGATGCTAGACATTCCATACATCCGTTGCCACTGGGCCTCGACGCCGGATTAACTCCACGATGATCTTCCTTCATCCCAATCTCTCCTTAGACTTGCGCTTCCCACACGTACTCAAGCTACCAGCAAGATTTTTCCCGTAGCGCCATTTTCTGCCGCAGCCTGAGCCTCCGCGGCCTCTCTGAGTGGCAGTTGCTCGCTGATTGGAATTACCAGCTTGCCATCTCGCACCGCTTCGGCCATGAACTCAAGAGTCTTCCTGTCAAATTTAGAAAAGACGAATACGACCTTTACAGCTGGGTATGCCGCGGCGTTCTGCGGAGCCCCGATTACAGAAGCGAACACTCCTCCGGGCTTGATCTTAGCCATCAGCCCTTCGGCAGTGCTTCGTCCCACCGTATCGGCGACCGCATCGAGCGGCGGAAGGCTCGCGATAGCTCTGACGTCGTCGGTCGCAACCACCTGATCCGCACCTACGGTCTTCGCCTCATCCATTTGCTTCTTCAAAACCCCGGCGATGACGGTAGCCCCTCGATTCTTCGCAGTGAATACCGCCGAGCGCCCCACATTTCCTGCGGCACCCAAAACCAAGACCGTTTGGCTCGCTTGGACGTCCGTAGCTGAAAGCAGTTGGTTGCCGGTCGTCGTCACCAGCGGCAGTGCCGCCGCCTGGATCACATCAAGCCCGTCGGGGATCTTCGCCAAGACCGCTGCGCTCACGACGCAAAGTTCTGCGTAGGTATTGTCTGCCATAGCGAACACTCGGTCACCGATTGTAAAGTCTTTCACTTCCGGCCCAACGTTGACCACGGTCCCCGCGAGATCAACTCCGATAAGACCCGGGAACTGGATGGGGTAAAAGTCTTTCGTCAAACCGGCACGTCGTTTGTAATCGATCGGATTCACGCTCGCGGCAGCCACGCGCACCAGCACTTCCCCCTCGCCGGCTACCGGATCCGGGTAATCCTCGTAGTTCAGTACTTCTGGGCCGCCATATTGATGGACAACAATTGCTTTCATCCTTCACCTCCACTCCCCTACTGTCGGGCGACCGGGCAGCAATACTACCGCGACAGGTTCCCAATCTCCTGTTGCGTCAACTTAGGTCGCGATCCAACCACGGCCTAGGTTTCTTTGGCCTTCTGCGCAAGTTCCCGAAATTCCCTGGCTTGTTTGTGGCTCTCCTTCACCTGCAGCTGTGCGATCTGCCTTGATTTGTCCGTCACCAGGAACGGAACCAGCGCTTCAAGTTCGATCGCCGCCTCTTGCGCGTGACCAGCCTCTTTGATCAACAGATGGTCAAGCTTCCGGATCGCCTCATTGTGGTCCACGCTTCCCTCCGTCCTTCTTATCCTCGGCCATTTGATCGCCAGAATTGGCCGCGCACAACGATTACACTCCAACGCGATTCAGCGATTCAATTGGACAATGGTATAGGCGATACCTTCGTATGCCTCCTTGGAAGAGGATGGGCACGGCGCCGAGTCGATTGCCATTTAGTACTTTGGTGGTGGACGATACGTTCGTCCAATAGATTCGAGATCTCGGTTCAGGCCTAATCAAGGTGCCACTATTGATAGCAAGCGCAGCATGACCAGCCAAAGCTCAGGAGACCTCACAATGTTCCCGCAACTCGCCAGCTTCACCGACCTCAACCTGCTCCTGCTTCGCCTTATGGTGGGCCTGATATTCATTACTAGCGGCTACAACCATCTGAAGGATCCAGCGGCGCGCTCCAAGAGCATCGGGATGTCGAAAGGCTTCACTATTTTTCTCGGAATCGCCGAGATCGCTGGTGCCTTGGGAGTAGCCTTTGGTGTGCTCACGCAACTCGCGGCATTCGGGTTGATTGCCCTGATGCTTGGGGCGATAAGTAAGAAGATCTTCTCTTGGCACACAGGATTTTGGGGAGAGAAAACCTACGGCTGGCACTATGACCTGATGATTATCCTGATGAATCTGCTGATCGCCTCGACAGACGGTGGACACTGTGTGCTGATCAAGTAAGGAACGCTGACACGGCGAATTCAGCGGCTTGGGACCGGCAGCTTCCAAATGTCTTCACAATATTGCCGAATCGTGCGATCCGAAGAGAATTTGCCCGACCGTGCCGTATTCAATAACGACATCGCGCCCCACCGTCCAGTGTCGACATAGGCCTTGCCGGCCTCCTGCTGCGCCGCTGCGTAGGCATCGAAGTCAGCCAGGACACAGTACCGGTCGTAATTCATTAGGTCGTTCACCAGCGGCACAAACAAATCCCGATCGCCATTTGAAAATCTTCCATCCCGCAGGTCGTCCAGTACCTCCCGTAATAGCGGACTCTTCTCGTAGTAGCTGCGTGGCCTATAGCCCGCCAGCTGCAGGTCACTGATCTCCGGCGCGGTCAACCCAAACAGGAAAAAGTTCTCTTCACCAGCTTCCTTTCGAATCTCGATGTTTGCGCCATCCAGCGTGCCAATGGCAACCGCCCCATTCATCATGAACTTCATGCATCCGGTGCCGCTTGCCTCGAAGCCGGCGGTGGAGATTTGCTCAGACAGATCGGCGGCGGGATAGATCCGCTGTCCCAGCGAAACTGAGTAATTCGGAATGAAGATGACCTTCAACAAATCCTTTACCTGGGGATCGTTGTTAACCAGCTCGCCCACTTGGCATATCAGTTTGATGATTAGCTTCGCCATCGTATAACTGGGCGCTGCCTTGCCTCCGAAGAGGAAGGTTCGCGGCGTCAAGTCCTTGATCATGCCGGTCTTGATCTGGCAATACAGCGAAAGAATGTGCAGCGCATTCAAGTGCTGGCGCTTGTACTCGTGTATCCGCTTTACCTGCACATCAAACATCGATGTCGGGTCCACATCAATGGACATCGTTTCCTTAATGTACGCGGCGAGCCTGCCCTTTGAAGCCTCTTGTGTCTTCCGCCAGCGATCCAGAAAGCCATTGTCGCTGGCGAAGGGCTCGAGCGACTTCAAGCCATACAGATCCTTGTGCCAGCCTGTGCCGATCGACTCGTCGATCAAGCCAGTGAGCTCCGGATTGGAGAGCATCAACCAGCGTCGGGGTGTGACGCCATTTGTCTTGTTGCTGAAACGCTCCGGGAAAGCCTCGTAATAATCATGCAGAGTCGTCTCTTCCAGCAGCTTTGTATGCAGTTCCGCCACGCCATTGACGGCCTTGCTACCCACAACCGCCAGGTGTGCCATCTGCACGCTTCGTACGCCGTCTTCTCCAATGATGCTCATGCGACGCATCCGCGCGTCATCATCGGGAAAGCGAAATCGCATATCATCCAGAAACCTGCGATTAATTTCGTAGACGATCTCCAGATGTCTCGGCAGCAGGCTCCCGAATAACTCCAACGACCACCGCTCCAGCGCCTCAGGAAGAAGCGTGTGATTGGTGTAACCAAAGGTAGACTGCGTCACCCGCCACGCATCTTCCCATCCCATCTCGTGCTCATCCATCAGCAGGCGCATCAGTTCCGGGATGCCGATCGACGGGTGCGTGTCGTTCAATTGCACCGTCCATTTCTTATCAAACTCTGCGAGCGGCTTTCCGAAAGCCAAGTGCAGTTGCACCATGTCCTGCAAGCTGCACGACGTAAAGAAAAACTGTTGTTGCAACCTAAGGCGTTTTCCTTCCTCTTTCTCGTCTGGCGGGTACAGCACCTTGCTGATCGTCTCGGATTCCATCTTCGCGCGCACGGCACCCGCATAGTCGCCGCTGTTGAATACGCTGAGGTCAAAGGAATCGACAGCTTCGGACTTCCACAGTCTCAGGCGATTCACCGTGCGCGTCCTATAGCCCGGTATTGGCGTGTCGAATGGAATTCCCTTTACCTTGTAACCCGGCACCCATCTGTGACGAATTGCGCCCTTCCCGTCGGTGTACGTTTCGGTGTATCCCGAGAACCCTACTTCATAGGAATTGGAGGCTGCGATCTCCCAAGGATTGCCAAATTGGAGCCATTTGTCAGATTTCTCTACCTGCCAGCCATCTACAATCTCCTGCCGGAAGATGCCAAACTCGTAACGCAGGCCGTAGCCGATCACCGGTACATCCAGCGTGGATAGCGAATCGAGAAAGCAAGCGGCAAGCCGACCCAGGCCGCCA
This sequence comes from Granulicella sp. L46, assembly GCF_009765785.1. Taxonomy (GTDB): domain Bacteria; phylum Acidobacteriota; class Terriglobia; order Terriglobales; family Acidobacteriaceae; genus Granulicella. Next base: position 113,257 of record NZ_LMUT01000012.1, on the reverse strand, counting down.
TTCCCGAGGCCGGGCTCAGGCTCCTCGTTCGCGATGATGTTGAGTTCGAGCCCCAGACTCTTCAGCGCCTGCTCGGCTGGTTGCGCTAAATCGAGATTCAACAAGTCGTTCTGTAGATGAGGTCCAAGAAGGTACTCGGCGCTCAAGTAAGCGAGAACGCGAACGTCTCCATGTCTGTAGGTCACGATTGTTTCAAGCCACTGATCCATCAAGCGATCGCGAACGGTGAGCGCCGCTGCATGATATTTATCAACCAGGTTGGACAACTCCAATGGCCTGCCCACGCTATGCGTCATGTGATTGCGGAACGAACCGGCGATCCCTGCCGCGCTTGTACCAGTACGATCTTCGCGGGCTACCGTATCTTTCTCATGCTGCTCGTCGTCCCCGACCGCTGAAGGCTGCACTTTCTTTCGTGGCATCTGTTTCCTCCAACTCGCTCAATATCGTCCACGTCCACCTTATGGGATGCGCCGAAACCGTTTCGGATGGCCAACTCCGCAGAAGCTCACAAAGATCCTATCGTCCAGATCAATGGCCTCCAACTGGTCCTGAAAGTCTCGTCTTTTTCATAAAAACCAGCGCCATCCCGCTGGCGAGCAAGACACAACCAAGTATCAGAAAACAATCGCCGTAGGCGAGCAGAAACGCCTGACGCTGCACCGCACTGCCCGCTGCGCGGATCGCGCGCATGTTAGCCGAATACGTGTCGCTGCCCTGAGACGTGAAGTAATCTGTCGATTGCACCAAGCGCTCGCGCAACGCACCTGAATAGATAGTGACCGACTCCCCGATGCGTTCTGAATGAAACCTCTCTCTTACAGAAAGCAACGTGGATAGGCCGGCGATTCCAATGGATCCGCCTATATTCCGCATCATGTTGAAGAGCGATGACGCGGCTCCGCTTTCACGCCCTTCCGCCATACCGGCCGTTGTAATCGCAGAAAGAGGAGTCATGATAAGAGGCTGGCCCACCGCGCGGACAATCAGCGGAATGTAGAACTGCGGTCCCGCAAAATTAGAATCGAGATGAATATCGAAAAACGCGCTGCCGCCGAAAAGAAGAATGCCGATGCCGATAATGACTCGCGCATCAATTACTTTCATCAGCTTCGGAATAAACGGAATGACAACGAGTTGCGGAAGCCCCATGAAGATGATGACCTCTCCGATCTGGGTCGCATCGTAGCCATGGACCGCCCCCAGATACACGGGCAGGATAAACACGGTGCCGTAAAGTCCCATGCCAAGGGCCAAATTGACGATGCTGCCAAGCCCAAAGTTTCTGCGCGCAAACAGGCGTAGGTCGACCAGCGGCTCCCTTTCACGCAGCTCAATCAGGATGAAGGCGGGAATGAAGACTGCGGCCGTCCATGCCAGTTTTACAATTCCAGGATCGCCAAACCAGTCCTTGCGATTTCCATCCTCAAGCACAATCTCGAAAGCGGCGAGGCCGATCGCCATTGTAAGGATTCCCCACCAATCACCTCGTTTCAGCAAGCCAAGGTGCATGGGCTGCATGTCCATGGTGAACCACACCGCAGCAATCAGTAGCGCTCCGGGAATGACGTTGATGTAAAAAATGAATGGCCATCCGTAATTGTCAGTTAGCCATCCGCCAAGAAGCGGTCCCAGCGCCGGCGCAAAGGTGGCGGTAATGGTGAACATGGCCATGCCAATGGCTCTCTTTGACGGCGGCAGATAAGTGAGGATCACGTCGAAGGAAAGGGGAATCAGTACGCCGCCGGTGAAACCCTGCAGAACGCGAAAAAGGATCATCAGACTCAAAGAATGGGTTTGACCGCAACAGACAGAGAAGACGATAAATAAAATCGAGTTCACGAGAAGATATCTCTTGAGAGAGAAAGCAGCTGAGAGCCACGAGGTCAGAGAGATCACAACGATCTCCGCCACCAGATATGCCGTTGGCACCCATGAAATCTCATCCGAGCTGGCTGAAAGCGTTCCCGCTATGTCGCGAAGGGAAGAGTTGGTGACAATAATGTCTAGCACTGCCATAAAGCAGCCAAGAAGTACCCCTGCAACGCATATCCACGTCTTCAACGACACATGATCGTTAGCTTCGTGTGTTTTTGCATTCATCGCCGGACTTATCGAAGTGCTTGCCATCGAAGTTCGCCCTTACCGCGTCGCTACCGTAACAACCGCCGACATGCCCGGCGAAAGCAGGTTCTCATAGCCACGCACACTGTCCCGATCGAGTACGATCTTGACGGGAATGCGCTGCACGATTTTGGTGAAGTTGCCGGTCGCATTGTCCGGGGGCAGTAGGGCGAATTCATTACCAGAACCAGGAGCGAGACTGTCCACCTGCCCATAAAACTTGTGTTTCGGAAAGGTATCGATTTCAACTTCGACACGCTGCCCGATGCGCATCTTCTCTAGCTGTGTCTCCTTGAAGTTAGCGACCACCCACGGTTGCTCTTCTACAACCGCCATCAACGGCTGCCCCACTTGTACGCGCTGCCCAGCTTCGACCGACTTTCTCCCGATACGTCCGCTTACAGGCGCCTTGATCACCGTGTAAGAGAACTGCAGCTTCGCGTCCTCTAGAGCCGCAGCCGCCTGCGCGACCGCTGCCCGCGCCGTCGCAAACTGGCCCTCACGAACCCGGGTCTCGAGCAAAGTTGCCTGCGCTGACTGCAATCCTCCTTCCGAGTTCGTCAGCTGAGCCTCGGTGCGAACGACGCCCTGCTGCTCTGCGACAACCTGTGCCTCTGCTTGTCGCACCTGCTCCTCGGCCGCGGCCTGTGAGGCTACTGCCACTTGGTAACTCGCCTGTTGGTGGTCGAGCGCTTGTTTCGAGACTTGCTCCCTCGCATATAGATCCCGATACCGATGAAGATCCGCGTCCTCTCGTTGCAGGGTCGCCGTCGCCTCCTGCAACTGGGCGTTGGCACGCGGAACTCCTGCCTCTGCGGCGGTGGCAGCGGCTTTCGCGGCTAGAATCGACGCCTCCGCTTCCCCAATGGATCCATGCGCCTGTGTGGTTTGCGCAATGGCCGACTGCGAGGTCGCTCGGATTGCGGCCTCGGCGGTGTCAGCATGACGCGCCGCCTCGTCGAGCGCGGCCTGCGCCTGATCCAGTCTCACCTTGTAGTCGTTTGGATCAAGAAAAACGAGGGTCTGCCCTTCGCTTACGTTTTGGTTATCGTCGATCAGCACCTGCTGAACGGTGTCCGTGATGCGGGCACTGATTGGGTGCAGATGACCTTCCAAATAAGCATCGTCCGTCGTCTCATGATGCGTAGACCAGACCATGTATCTGACGGCGAAGAACAGGAGCACGAGCGCAGCGGCGATACCTCCGACGATGAGCCACCGCTTTCTCTTGTCAGCGATCCCGCTTGCCTTTGGAGGCTCAGGCGCGCTCGCTGCATCTAGGACGTGTGGTTGTTCTAACACTGCTTCACTCATGGCCTTGTCCTCTCACGGATAGTCTTACGGATGGCTATAGATCTGTTCCACACTGCCAATTGCGTAAGCGAGTTGCGCGCGTGCGATGTTGTAGCGGAACAGTGCTCCAATCTCTGCGTCGTTTGCGCGGGCAAGCGAGTCCTGCGCCGTCGTGACTTCGATGTTGTCGGTTACGCCCGACGCAAAACGCCCTTGCGAGAGTAAGATCTCTTCGTTGGCCAACTCCACTTCCTCATGGCTAAGCTGCACTTGATGCGCGGCAGCATCTAGTTCGACTTGTCCATCGCGTACTTGCTCGGTTACCAAATTCCGTTCTTGCTCGAGCTCTTTCTGTGTGCGCAGTTCGACTAACGCCGTGCTCTCCCGTTCTGCTCTTAAGCGTCCTCCAGTAAAGAGAGGAACAGTCATGCTGGCCTGGTAAAGATATCCAGGAGTGGCCGTATTGAACGTCTCACCCTGCTCATTCCAGAATCCGGTGAACTCGAACTTTGGCACGGACCGTGCAATAACGCCCTGATGCGTAAGTTGAGTAGCCTTGATAGTCTCTGCCAAAGACCGCAGTTCCGGGCGCTGTGCGAGGGCCGTGGCCAACGGGTTGGCCAGATCGAGTGAGGCAGGCCGGGAGAAGTTCTGCGCGTCTGCGAATTCCATCTGCTGGATGTCGGGAACGTTAAGAATTCGCTTTAGCGCATAGACGGTGGTATCTGCGTTGCGCTGCGCGTCGATCAACTGCTGCTCCTCCTCTCTAAGCCTGACCTGTGCACGCGATACATCGATCTTGCTTGCTACACCGTCCATCAAAAGATCATCCGCCTGATGAGCCAATCGAGTCGCCAATCCAACCCGAGATTCGGCCGCAGTGATGTTGGCAAGCGCGCGAAGATGTGCCATATATTCGCTGACAGTCAGCAGCACAGTTTCTTCACGAACCGTCTCCTCATCTGCACGACTCGCCAGCACGCGATGCCCGCTCGCCTGGAATTCGCGGATCAGCGTCAGATCGAAAATCGGAGCGGAGAATGTTGGGCCAACATAGACGGCCTGATACGGCCCGATAGCATGAGGAACAGTGGGAATCGGAATCTGGATCCCGAGCAAGGCTCTCAGGTTGTGGCGATTGATGCCGTCTTCCGCCTCGAAGCTAGCTTGCGGTAAGAGTGCCGAGCGCGCGATCAACCGCTCCTGCTGCTTGCTCGCGGTTTCAAGATTGGCAATTTGGATGTCGAGATTCTGCTTCAAGGCCAGTTGAACAGCCTCGGTGAGGGTGAGCTTTCGTCCTTCCTCAATCGCAGCATGCGACGTTGCAGCGTCGGCCTGCGATCGGCCCGATTGTTCATTTTGCCCCTTCATTTTTTGGATCTGCCCTCCGAAGATCACAAGAAGGAATGCGACGAGGAGGCATCCGACGAGTCGTGTTGGCGCCGCCTTATTGTTAGCTTTCGGATTCATATCCGATCGACCTCTCGAGGGTGCTGTGAAGGCAATACATGCACTTCCGCAGGTTTCTCGAGAATCACACCAGAACAGCACGGTCAAAGCTATTGACCTTTGGTATTGACAGAGACCTTGGTGTCGGTCAACACCATCGTCCAATGGATGCCAGTCCTGGCTCATGGCCTAATCAGATTCTGGTTTCCGAGGTGACCCGACCGGCATTACCGGATCCAGATTCAATACCGCTGTTGAAGGCCATCAATCGATAGGAGCTACTATGCCAAAGAACGACGCAGACCTTGTTTCGGGCACCTCTCCAGTGATCGGCGCTGCAACTTGGCGGACGTCACCAAACCTTGACTACCACGCTGACCTCAAGGTCGATACACGAATCGCAACGGACGCACTTCTAACGTTCGCCGCGAAATCGGGAAATAGCGCTGCCTTTGATGAGTTAAGCCGACGCCATTCCAAAAGAATCAAACGCCACATCTACCGAATCGTCCGAAATTGGGAAGACACCGAAGATGTGTTGCAAGACTCGCTTCTCAAGGCATTTATCAACATAGGAGAGTTTCGGAACGATTGCGCTTTCTCGACCTGGCTGACACGAATTGCAATCAATTCGGCGCTGATGGTCCTCCGAAAGAGACGCAGGCACACACACAACCTCGAAGGCAAAACCCCCAGTTCAACCGAGAGCCTCGTCTTGCAGGAGCTACCTGATCTTTCCCCGACTCCTGAGTTTCTCTACGCCGAGCGCCAGGCGCAAGAATCACTTCGTGGCGCGATATTGCATTTGCCATGGTCTTTCCGGTCTGTGACTGAGCTTTACCTTGCGAAGGATTGCTCAACACGTGAGGTAGCAAAAACCCTCGGTATAACGGTCGGGGCGGCAAAATCCCGTTTGATGCGCGCGAAGAAAGCGCTGCGCGCATCAGTGCCGCAACTCCAAAGCCGGATCGACGCCGGGTGAATTCGATACGGTACTTTATCCCGGCGACCGCGGGCCTACGTGGGATCTGGCGGAGGGTACAGGCTCAATCACTCGGCTACCGAATTGCTGTCCGAGCCGTTCTTTTTCACGAAAAGTACCGGTATGGGTGTCGGACTGTACGTTTGCAGATTGATCATAGAGCGTTTTCGTGGACGTTTAAGCGCAACGCGCAACGAGGGTCCAGGAGCCTCCTTTGAATTGTCGATTCCCTGCTCCTCGTGCGAAGTCGCCGAAGCGTAGCCGTACGGCGCGATGCAGGCGCCAAGGGAATCAAGCGACATCTGCCACTCAGTTGTCCGCACTTCAAGCCGACTTGGCACGTGGGATGAAGCCTGGCGTGCCCGTATTCACCACGTCATTCAGTCTTTGCCTAGTCTGAATGTGATTGACCTCGTCAAATGCGTCCTCTGGAAGAGCGGAGATGTCAAAGTTTTCCCTCGCGCGCTCAGCACTCCTGGGGGTAGTAAGCAATGCTGTCCCCCGCTGGACCGCCCAGGCCAACAATACCTGTGCGGGAGTTTTCCCAACCCGCGTAGCGATTGCCCTAACTATTGGGTCTTCAATCGGCCCCGGCCTTACTCCGTGGCCTAACGGAGCGAACGCCAGGAATACGATTCCCTTCTCCTTACAAAACTCCAGAAGCTCATTCTCTGGAAGATAGGGATGCGACTCAACCTGCACTACGGCAGGTTTGATCCGCGCCAATTCATAGATGGGCCGCAATTTCTCCAAGGTGATGTCAGACAACCCAATGGCTCTGCACCTTCCACCGTCGACGAGACCCTCCATCGCCCTCCATGTGTCGAGCAGGGTAACGCTTGGGTCGTAGAGAACATTTCCTTTTTGATCCCGAGGGTCCTGGTTGTCCCCCGGTTGAAACGCAAAGGGCGTGTGAATGAGATAGAGATCCAGGTAGGTAAGTCCAAGCCTCCCGAGGCTCGCTTCAAACGCCGGCAGGACACGCTCCGGTCGATGATTCGTATTCCAAAGCTTTGTTGTGATAAACAGCTCCTCGCGGTTTACCTCTTTAGCGTCCAGCCCTGCTTCCAGTGCTTTGCCGACCTCGTGCTCGTTGCCATAGCGCTCCGCACAATCGAAGTGTCGGAATCCAGCCTCAAGCGCGTCCTTGGAAGCACGTATCGTCTCCGCCGCATCGGGGATCAACGTACCAAACCCCAGTACAGGGATTTGGCCGACTCCATGCATAAGCGGCAATCTCGCATTCCGAAAATCAGAAGATGTAATCATCAATTCCCTCCGCAGGAATCTCACCCAGCGATTCAAGGGTGCGGACATCAACACCAGTCTTGTCATTAGGCCAGAAGCGTTCGCCCACATCTATTGGACGAAGGTATCGACCACTACCTTGTATGGAGTCCAACCACCAAGCCAGGAAGTGTCGATACCAAAGTATCGTGCATACCATCGTCCAATTGTTTTCTCTTTCCTCTCCCGGCTTACTAAAAAAGTACGGGAGGAATGGATGAATAGCATTCAAGCTGAAACAACGACACCTTCGGCCAAGCGCTTTGCCGTCGACGGTCATTGCGCGCGGCTCACTCTTGCCGGGAGCGACAATTCAATCATCCCCGATCACGCCAACGCTGATCTCAGATCAAACTATAACGCTGTGAGATCCATGACGGGTTCTCTAGTGGCAGCCTTATCCGCGGAGGACCAGATGGTCCAATCATGCGCTGATGCCAGCCCTGTCAAGTGGCACCAAGCCCACACGACATGGTTCTTCGAAACCTTTGTGCTGCGTCCCTTCCTCCCAAAGTACAAACCCTTCCGCGAAGAGTTCCAGGGTCTTTTTAATAGCTACTACGTGACGCTGGGCGAAGAAATCCCTGAGAAAAAACTTCGGTCCTCTTTCTCTCGTCCTTCACTTGCAGAGATCGAGGCGTTCCGCGTGCACGTGGATCGCGGGATAGAGCAACTGCTCCTAGATTCAGTCGAGGCAGAAGTGATCAGGCGCATTGTCCTGGGCCTGAGCCACGAACAGCAACACCAGGAACTGGCGCTTACAGACATCAAACAAGCGTTTTTCACGAATCCACTCCGCCCGATATACCAGCCCGGCTTGTTGCCGAAAGGTCTAGCCGATCACGCGCAGGACATTCGCTGGTTCGACTTCGAGGGGGACTCACTAAAATGGGACGGTCGCCGAAAAAAAACCAGCCTCTGGACTTTTGCTTCGACAATGAAACTCCGTGCCACTGGGTGTACTTGCAGCCCTTTCAGATGGCCAACCGTAGCGCCACCTGCCGCGAGTATCTCGAGTTCATGATCGACGGAGGATATACGCGGTCAGACCTTTGGCTATCCGACGGATGGGAGACGGTGCGACATTTCTGCTGGCAGGCACCGCTCTATTGGGATCGCCACCCCAGTGATCCTACCGGCTGGAGAGTCTTCACTCTCAGAGGATGGCATGGCCTGTCCGACTTGCTCGACACTGCCGTTTGCCACGTCAGCTTTTTCGAGGCGGATGCTTTTGCGAAGTGGCGCTCTTGCCGTCTCCCAACCGAAGCTGAGTGGGAGTCCGTTGCCGGCCACTTGCCCGTAGAAGGAACCTTCCTCGAAGCGGAGCGGCTCCATCCGGGCACAGCGAACGGCACAGGTGACATCGAACAGTTGTTTGGCGATACCTGGGAATGGACAGCGAGCGCTTACACCGGCTACCCAGGCTACAAGCCGCCGGTGGGCGCCCTGGGCGAATACAACGCTAAGTTCATGTCATCTCAGATGATCTTGAGAGGTGGTTCCTGCGTTACACCCGCAGACCATATCCGCGCCACCTATCGCAATTTCTTCCCCCCCGCCGCACGATGGCAGTTTAGCGGTATCCGTTTGGCAAAGTGAGGGCAACCCCATGACGACTCTCTCTCCACTATTCGACCTCGGCAGCCAACCTCTCATCGACGCACGTACCGAATTGATCCGCGAGGTGCTGGACGGCCTCCGCTCTCGGCCGCGCACGCTCAAACCCTGGATACTCTATGACGACTTGGGCTCCCGTCTCTTCGAGCAGATTACGGACCTCCCGGAGTACTATCCCACTCGTACCGAACGCTCGCTGCTGAGCCGGCATGCTAATGCCATCGTGGCGTCCGTGACGGACGGTTCCCAGCCCTTGCGAGTCGTCGAGCTCGGCGCAGGCTCCGCTTCAAAGACTTGCCTGTTGTTGGCCGCTGCAACACGCCTGCACCTCGACGTGGTTTACATGCCCCTGGACGTCTCGGGGGATGCCCTGGACCTAGCCTGCACGAACATTCAGAATTCCTTTCCCGAAGTGCTCATCGAGCCAATGGTAGTAAATTACGTCGACTCTCCCCCGCAACTCGAAGAATTCGAAGGCTCTACCCTGGCTCTATATCTTGGTACAAGCATCGGGAACTTCACCCCAACAGAATCGCGAACCATTCTCCGCAACTTGGGTTCTCAACTAACCAGACAGGACGCGTTCCTTCTTGGGACGGATCTCGTAAAAGACGAGTCGTCCTTGATCGCGGCCTACCAGGATAGCCAGGGTGTAACGGCGGCGTTCAACTTGAACATTCTGAATCGCCTTAACAGGGAGCTCGATGCCGACTTCGATCTTTCTGGCTTTCGCCATTGCGCGCGCTGGAATTCATTCGAGTCCCGCATCGAGATGCATCTCGAAAGCACCCGTAGTCAAGCGATCCAGATTCCGGCCGCCGGGCTCAAACTCGACTTTCGAACTGGTGAGACCATTCATACCGAGAACAGCTATAAATTTACGGACGAAACGATCAGGGCACTTCTGTTTGACTCGGGCTTCGCACCTCAAATGACCTGGAAAGACGCGCGCCAGTGGTACGCCTTAACGCTGAGTCACACCTGCGAATGAGCAGAAGCGCAAAGGCCAGCAGCACTCCGACTCGTATTGCCTGTGTCGAGCATCAAACGAGAGTACCCATTTCAGTGCTGGAGCCTTCGCATGCCGATGGACCTCGCCTCCTCCGATGTATTGTCTCGCGCACGCAAGGTCAAGCTGTTCCTGATGGACGTCGACGGGACACTCACCGACGGTGGCGTCTGCCTGATCTCGTCAACGACAACGGACGGACCTGACCCTGTGGTCAGCGAGATGAAAGTCTTTGACGCGCATGACGGTCAGGGGCTGTCCCTGGCCCATACGATGGGGATCAAAACCGGCTTCATCACTGGCCGTTCCTCACCAGCCGTATCCAAACGGGCTGCCGAGCTAAAGGTTGACTTTGTCTATCTGGGTCAAGCAAGAAAAGTTGCAGCATTTGAGGATTGCCTGCAGCGGGCTGGCGTCCTCCCCGAAGAGGTCGCCTATCTGGGAGACGATCTTCCCGATGTTCCAATCGCCCGCCGCGTAGGACTGGCAGTTTGCGTCGCCAACGGCGCGTCGGAACTGAAGGACGTCTGTCACTTCACGACACTGCGGCAGGGTGGAAGGGGGGCCGCCCGCGAAGTGGTAGAGCTCATCCTGAAAGCGCAAGGTCGTTGGGAGGAGGCTGTCCCTCAAGCCCTGGCCTAGACGGATACCACTATGAGTAGCCCCGGTTTGCAGTCGGCGATGGATACGACATCCCTCACCAGAGGAGTTCGCCCAGAAGAAACGGCGACTAGAAGTTGAAAAACTCATCGCGCAGCGCATCTTCGTAGGCTTTCTTCGCGGCCTTTGCCTTGTCGCCGGCGTTTGCCTCCGCGAAATAAGCGGCTTCCCAGGTATCAATCTCCGCCTCGGAATGGTTCACCAACGCCAGCATTTCTTCCTTTCGTATGGCATCGATCCACTCCTCGACTGCCGACTGGTAGCTGCGTTGCATTTTATCCAATTCTGCAACTTCGATTTTCATTGTTCTCTAAGCCTCTAATTCGCTTTCGCCGCTGCTTGCTCGATCATCTCCGCCACTTCACGCGGATGAGACATCATGACCAGATGATTAGACTGCGCGGGGATTGAAGTTGCCCTCATCGTCGCCACTTCGTCTTTCTCCAGTTGCGGCGGAATCGCCCGCTCGTTACCGGCAATCACAGCCCACGAAGGCTTACTCTTCCACGCCGGTGTGGTCACCACGGCTCCGAAATCAGCCGCCGCAGTCTGACCCTGTGTCGACACGAGGATCTGTTGCTCCTTTTCCGGGCGATCCTGTGCCATGTCTTCGGTAATCCCTTTTCGAGTAGCTGTCAGAAAGCCTTGAGCGTCGAGCCGAAGCTCGCTACCCAGCGGAGCAGGCGGGTAAGGCTTGGTGACGGAATTGATGGATTCGGCTTCCCCAGGCGCAAAGGCCGCCACGTAAACCAGCCGGATACTTTCGCGTCATTCCCGGCTTCGGTAATCACCACGCCGGCGTAAGAATGTCCTACTAGGATCACTGGGCCGTCCTGCAATGCGATGATGCGCTTCGTCGCCGCTACGTCAGCGGCCAGCGAGGTCAGAGGATTCTGCACAGCCACCACATGAAACCCCTTCGCTTGGAGCACCGCAATCACTCGACTCCAGCACGATCCATCTGCCCACGCGCCGTGAACCAGGACGATATTTCTGACCCCGCGCGGAGAATTCGCCTGGGCCAAACCTCTACTGCTGAGTCCGGACACAGTCATCGCGATAGCCACGAGTAAACCCTGCCGTATCTTTTCGGGAACTTCATCCCTTTCTCCTCGTCGGCACACCTGCCCGACCGCGCTGCCGAAACCTCGGCCGCGGGTGACACCGATGTCTCAGCTAAGCGCCGAAGCACGGAGTCACTACCGCAGTCCTACCCGTACGTTTGATCCGTGCTCTGTCCAACCTCGATGATGTACCCGTCAGGGTCGCGAATGTAGCAACGAATCTCGCCATACTTGGGTATCGGCTCCGTGATGAACTCGGCCCCTCGCCCCTTCCATAACTCGTAACACGCTTGAATATCCGCAACCCGGAAGTTCATAAAGCTGCTGAGATGATCCGGATCAGGCACGCTAAGCGATACTGTCGGCTTGTCCGGCGTAGGACCACCGCCTACGTTCAAAATCATCCAGATATTCGCGAGTTGAAGGTATCCCGGCGCGTTACCATCGCCCAGGCTCAAAATGCTAGCTCCGAAAACCTTTTCGTAGTAGCGAGCTGCACGCTCGATGTCTTTCACGGTGAGAAAATGCGCGATGCTGATCCCGTCCCGCGGGGGCATCTCATAACTCTTCTGTGCGACTTCTACGCTGTCCATTGTGACGTCTCCAACTCCAATAAATCCTCGTCTCAGGCTCATGCAGATTCGCCGGTATCGATAATCCCGGCAAAGTTAAGGCAAACAATAGCAGGCGAAACTAACGGCCCCATTCTCGTATCGTTTGCGATCGCCATCCGCAACATCGCCGCTTCCGGGTGGCCCCGATTCTCAAGCTGCGGCTGCAACCTTCTTCTTCTCATTGAGTACCGATAGCAGAACTTTCAGAACCGCTTCATCCGAAAACGGATTTTGACCAGAGATCAACTCGCGATCCTGAAGGACATAGCTCTTCCATGGAGCGAGCACACTCACGTCGCCGCCGGCCGTGCTCAAGGCGAAGTCCGGGTAGAAAAGAACCTTTCCCCCAATCTCAAGCGGCTCCCGCTGTTGCTCTTCCGCCGTCGAGAAGATAGTCATCTTATATCCGGCATAGATCCAGCCCTGAGCCTTGGCTCGCGCTCCAGCGACATCGCCTGCAGCCAGCGCTGCGACGAACTCCCACGAATTCGGAAGAGCCGAGAGCAGTGAAATCGGGCCATGGCACAGCACGGCCGTAGGCTTGGAAGTTTCGTGGAAGTGCCTGAGCACGATCCCGGCATCGGGGTCATCCAGAAGATCGATCATCGGGCCATGCCCGCCAGGGACGAATACAGCGTCGTATTGATCCAGTCCCGAGGCGATGACATCCGCGATGCGAACAGGATCTCTCAGCTCCATCAGGCCATCTCGAAATAGCAGATAGTCCTGGAGCTTTGCCGCGTCCCCGCCAAAGAAATCGACGGTCTCCGAATTCACATCCGGTTGGGGCGTGTTGCCTCTGGGGTTGGCGAAGGTTATTTCGTAGCCCTCCTTCATCAGAGCGCGAGTCGGGACCGTTAGTTCATTGAGGTAGTAGCCCGCTCCCTTGTAAATCTTGCCATCCTTCAAGGGAAAGCCGCGACCGCTAGACACTAACGCTAAGATTTTTCCTTTCGATGCCATTGTTGCTCTCCTTTTTGAATTGAATTCTGTTATCCAAAAGCTGAGTTCACTCTTCTTCTGCGGACTAACCAAACTGCAATGACCCGCTACCGCGCTTCATGTGAGTCATGCACCTGGAAATCCAAACATCAGCCACGACTGATTGGCGACCCAACGCGGGTAGAGCGTCGTCATCCGATCGAAGAGTTCTTGGTCGGGTGCCTCAGTCTTCTTCAGTCGATCGAAGTTCTCCAGGTAGCGCTTTGTCTCCTGGATCGTCACCGCAGAATCCGGAGCGCCCGGCTTCTTATGGCCGGCGACTACCATCGACGGGTTCAGCGCTGCCATCCCATCAAGGTCCGCGATCCAATTCTGTCGGCCCTCGGGCGTGGTGTCGCCGACGCACATGTGGCACTGGTTGTAGACAACATCGCCGGCGACGATCAGGCCGATCGACGGAACATAGAGAGACGTCGAATCCGGGCTATCGGTGCTGCCCTGCTGCAGTATCTGCAATTCGTAGCCTTCAAGAGTGAAGGTGTCGCCCCCATAAGCCTCATGCGCAATTAATTTGGTGGGTATCTGCCCAGGAAACATCTGGCGCGCCAACCGCTCCACCGCGGGAGTGAACGACATCTGCATAGCCTTCATCGCACCGGGGGTCGTGATCGCTCGAGCACCCGGAAAACGGTCGAGCAGGATGCGAAGCCCGTAGAAGTGATCGAAGTGGGCGTGCGTAATGTAGATCGTTTCAAGGTTGCGGTTGTGCAGGGCGACCCAATCGTCGAGAGCCTCGGCCTCAGCCACCGTCATCATGGCGTCTACCAGCACCGCATCATGTTCACCGAAGATGAACGTCGAAGTGATCGGGTTAAACCTGAGAGCTTCGCCGAATGGCCTTGGCCGCTAGCCCACCATGGCTTTGTCTGGGGCAGTAAACACATTCACACTAAGGGCGTTCGCCGGGACACCCTCAGTCGCGCTCGGGGTTTGTTGCAATCCATTTGTACTGTCCATCGGTTACTCCCTTCGAAGCCAGACCGGGCAACGATCTAAGGCAAGGTTCACAGAAGCGCGACGACAAATCCATTGGACGAACGTATCGATCCACACCAAAGTATCGGTAGGCCTACGCAACCTCCGAGACGTCGCTATGCTATCGATCTTGCTTGGTTGCGGTCTCCGCTGAGCCGAGTTGTCGGCTTTGCGAAGAGAAGATGTTCAGGTCCGGCAAGGTCACTGGGCTATCGTTGACCTTGTCTGCAAGGGCAATCATGTACGGACCGTGCCCATGCCAAGCTGGGTAAAGGAACCGGTTGACGGGGGGCTGACCACTGCATCAGTCACGACGGGGCGCGTGTTCAGGGCGGTCAGTCGTTACGGGACCGCTTGGGGAACCGGCATTTAAGAAAACGTCGTCTGATATGTGAATCGGAGCTGCACCCGGCGCTTGGAGCTGGACCGCCTCGCGCCTAATGGTCTTCGGCGCACCTGCGCGAAGCCAACGGCTGGAAGGAGGGAGGAAACTTCGTCTCTGTGCAGAGTGTCTGCCCGAATACTTAGGTGCTATCGTCACCAAGGGGCTATATATGCACGACGGTGTTGACTGGAAAGCCGCTCCGAACACCGCTCATTGGTGGGCCGTGGACGCTGATGGGAAAGCTCATTGGTTCAAGCCACCCAACGTTGCCGCGTTCACCAGTTTTTGGTTTACTGAGAGTGAGCAAGTGCCCCCGTTCGACTATTCGGGCGACTGGCGCGAGAGCCTTGCCGCCTTACACGGGCGGTGACATTGCCACCTAAAGATGCGGACCCTCAGCGGATTTTAAGTCCGAAGTTTCCACAGTTGCAGGAGGTCGGAAGCTCTCGCATACTCACTGCATAAAGCCCTGTAAACGAACCGTTTGCAAGAACATTGACCTTCGCATGGCATCGCAGCTCAACGCACTGAATCCCGGTACAAAGTATCACCAAAAGTATTACAAAAAAATGTCTGCAGCGATCGGATAAGCTGCGTCTCCTCGGCTGACATGCAACTTCAAAGACTCGGTTGAAGAGCGCGACCACCGATCTGCTGCAGACGTCGAGCCTATGTTCTCAGCATGAGAATAGCTGTTGGAATGCCCGCTAAACGGTGCGGATCAGTGTGCCTGCATACATACGCTGAGCACGCTCAAGCCGCCACACAGAGTATGGCCCGATGATTAACATTGTTCTCAGCGCTATCTCATTCGCCATTTTGAAGTGCGCGTTTCTGACCTTGTTCGAGAGCTCACGAGGCACACGTACTTCAAAGCTGGAAGTCATGAGCAGCGACCGCTAATCGGGGCAAAGCTTAGCGAAGAAGTGGGCAAGCGGGAAGCAATCGCCGCGAAAGCGTCAGGCCCTATGCGCCGGCGTTAACCGAAGCCTTGTCGCCATTTTTACCAGGCCGGGGAGAGACTCGGCTTGCATCTTTTGCATCACCCTGCCACGGTGGGCCTTCACGGTGATCTCACTTATACCCAACTCAGCGCCGACCTGTTTGTTCGAAAGTCCAGAAACAACCAGCACCAGGACCTCCTTTTCGCGAGGCGTAAGCGATGCGTAACAATCTCGAAGCGTTCCTGTCTCTGTCGAGCAAGTTGCAAGTCGTTCAGTCTGTCTTAAATACGGTGTCGAGTGCCTGAAGAAGATCCGTCTCGTTAAAGGGTTTCAGCAGGCATTCGACGGCCCCCAATTTGAGCAAACGCGGCCGAAGCGCTTCCTCTCTTTGCGCGGTAATGAAAATGATAGGAACATTTCGCCGGCGGATCGCCAATTCGCGTTGCAGCTCTGGTCCGGTCATTCCCGGCATGGCGATATCCAGGATTAAACAGTCGGTTTGGTCAAGGAAGTCAGACGCAAGAAACTCTTCCGCGGACGAGAACGTCTGGGTAGCAAACCCAAACTCCCCCAGCAAATCTGGCAGCGACTCGCGTACTGATTCATCGTCATCAACCACAGAGATGAGTGAGCGTTTGTTCTTCATATGTCCCTCACCACGCTCTGCATGCCATTGAAAACAAATACGCCAATCGAGTCAATTTCCCAAATCAACGCGGACAGCGCGTAGCAACACAACTGAACTCGTCCTGCACAGGGACCTTTCTTGCCGCTGCTTAATAGCAATATGATCCGCTAAGAGTCATGCCCGTGTCGATAATACTTTCGTAGCGGGTATCGCTATATGAGACGCAATCGCTCTCGCGACCCATCAGCAGCGTTCCCTATCTCGGACTCGGCGAGCCGTACCGTCTCTCGAAATAAATCATTGCCTAAAACCAATACCAAAGCATAATGGTGCCGGTCCTCGAACGCAGTCTATTGTCAGTTAAGACAAACGAACGAAAAGGGATTGAATCGGTGACTGCCTAAAACAGTCGGCCCGACACCGGAAGAACGGTAGGCCGGCGGTTGATTACTGTTTCTTTAGGTTCCCTTGAAAAGTTGAGAAATGGGCGCTATTGCAGGGCAGGAGAATTTAATTGCTTCAGTGTGTTTCCGCGCCATGCCGATCCGCCCACCGCCTGATCCTCGGATTAATCGTGGCAGTCGCCGTGATGGCTCAATCTGGAGTCAAGGCGTGGTCGCTTGAGGCCGTACTTAGGGACTATCACCACAAAGCTTGGCCACTCGACGATGGACTTGGGGCGGTATTTGCGCTCCAGCAGGCACCCAATGGTTTTATGTGGCTTACGACTTCAAAGGGAATTTTCCGTTTTGACGGAGTTCGCTTTCAGTCAGCGGGTGATGCAACGGACCATCAGATCCATAACGCAGATCTCGATTCCGTCTTCGTGTCCGCCTCCGGAGACCTATGGTTTGTTACGCGCTCCAAAGGCTTGCTCCTTTGGAAGGACAACCACGTGAAAGCATTCCCTGACCGGAGATGCACACCACCAAGCAGAACCGGAGGCATAGCGGAAGATTCGAGCGGAGTTCTGTGGGTTCAGTCTTCAAGAGGCGTCTTCCGCCTGAAAGATGGACGTTGCGAGCCGGTTACGAATGAGCCGGCATTCCCTAAGGGCTTCCCGCGCGCGATTCTTATGGACGGAGCCCAAACTCTGTGGGTCAAATGGGCAACAGGCGAGGTCTTCTTTCTACTCCATGGTCGGAAAAACTTTCAACAAAGCTCACACGGCAAAGGAGTGGAGGGTCAGTTTTCGTTTTTAAAGGCTGCACCAGACGGTTCAGTCTGGCTTTCGGACGATCGTGGTTTGCGTCGGATATCCGAACGAGCGGAACCTGGGACATCTTCAAATGAGCGAAAGACAACTGGCAAGATTCTGACAAACGTTTACAACTTTGCCTTTGGTCCAGATGGCTCCCTGTGGACTACTTCTAAGAACGGTTTGCAACATTTCCGAAACGTCGATCGATATGCTATCGACGAGCCGGTCAAATCCACTGATGCCGAGACATTCGACCTGAAGCAAGGTCTAACCTCCAATGTAATCTGGGATCTTACGTTTGATCGAGAAGGAAATCTGTGGGTCGGCACCAATTCGGGCCTGGACCAGTTTCGTCGTAACGCATTCTCTACCGTTGAAATTCAGACTTCTGCGGACTACCAGTTCGCCATCGCCGCGGGCGATCAAAACAGTCTGTGGGTAGGGAGCCGCAGCGTTCCATTAACTCACGTGTTCGCTGACGGACATACGCAATCGTTTCCAGAGACACACAATTGCCTTGTGATCCGACGAGCATTTGATGGGACCATTTGGTCTTCTGGTTTTGGCGACAAGCGTCTTTGGAGAGTGACGCCGAACAGGCCCATTCCGGTCGATTTTCCACAAAATGATGAGCAAGCCGCGACAGATATCGCCGTGGATCGCAACAAGGAACTTTGGATGACTACCTTAATTCCGGAGTCCTATCATCTTGTAGACAAAGAATGGATCAAGATGGGAGCTAAGCTAGGCAGGAAGCCTGGTGTCATTGGAGCTATGAGCGGTGACGACTACGGCAACATTTGGTTCGCATTCTCGAACAACGTAGTTCAGTGGGATGGCAAAAATTATCATCGGTATTCGTTCCCGGACGGATCGGACAATGTCTCGGTCGCCGTTGTTGCAGTGCATGGCGAACACATTTGGATGGGTGGTTCGGGAGGCGTACTTCTCTTGTCTAAGGGCAACTTCCGCCTGTTGCGCTGGAAGGGAAACTCCGATCCAGGTGGCGTGACCGGTCTTATTGAAACCGAGGCGGGGGATCTTTGGCTCAATGGTCCGATGGGAGTGACCAGAGTTCCTGCTGACGAATTGCAACGCTGGCTGAAGGATCCACAGTACACTGCGACAGCCGAACGGTTCGGCGTGTTGGACGGTCTCCCAGGCTTCGCATCCGAGCGCTGGCCAGAACCCTCAGCCATCGAGTCAAGGCTAGGTGTACTTTGGTTTGCAACTACCAAGGGCGTTGCATGGATCGACCCGATCAACCTCGCAAAATCTCGCAACCGTATCCCACCGCCGGTCGTGATCGAGTCAGTCATCTCAAACCAGAGGAGCTTTCCTGCAATCAGATCCCTGACCAGACTCCCGCACAGCGGAAACCTAGAACTCAATTATACCGCGCTCAGTCTATCCGTTCCCGAGCGTGTTCTCTTTCGTTACAAGCTTGAAGGTCTCGAAACCGATTGGCAGGAGGCGGGGGCCCGCAGACAGGCTTTTTATACTAATCTCGCGCCAGGCAGGTATACGTTTCACGTCATCGCCTCCAATAACGATGGCGTTTGGAACACTGAAGGGGACCAATTCACCTTCCTGATCCCGCCGGCGTACTATCAGACCACCTGGTTTCGAGCGGCCTGCATTGCCGCCTCTCTCGCGACCTTGTGGGGTATCTATCGACTTCGCCTCAGGCAAGTCCAGCGTCAGTTCAGCCTCGCTCTGGATGCGCGCGTGAATGAACGGACCAGAATCGCACGAGAGTTGCACGATACTTTATTACAAAGCTTCAACGGTCTGCTTCTTCGTTTTCAAACGGTCTCGAACCTGCTTCCGTCACGGCCAGAGGAAGCCAAGACGCGAATCGACGGCGTGATCGAAGAGGGATCCAACGCAATCACCGAAGGCAGAGATGCGGTCCATGAGTTGCGCTCCGTTGGATTCCTGAACACCGATATCGCCGAGTCGATCGGAAAATTTGCCAAAGAACTGCTTGACCATCCGTCCGGCAGGAGTTCTCTCGATTTTCGGGTACAGGCAGAAGGCACCCCGAAGAGCCTGAATCCCATGGTCCGCGATGAGGCGTATCGCATCGCGGCCGAAGCGCTTCGAAACGCGATCCGGCATGCTGGAGCCCGACGAATCGAGGTGGAGATACGTTACGACCTCGACTACTTGCGACTGCGAATCCGCGACGACGGTAAAGGCATCGACAACAGCATTCTCGACAAGGAATACGCACCCGGACACTGGGGCCTGCGCGGGATGCGCGAACGGGCCAAACTTATCGGAGGAACTTTTGAAATATGGAGTGAGACGGGCTCCGGTACCGAAATTGAATTGAAGATACCGGCCGCAAGCGCTTATGCAAGACGCTCCGCTTCGCTCAGGTCATTCTTTTCGCGGAGCTAACAATGAACGACGTTTCCGTTCCAATTCGCATCCTCTCGGTCGACGATCATCCCATTTTTCGCGGCGGGATAAAGGGACTTCTGTCCGACCAGCCGGACATGCTGCTTGTCGCCGAAGGGTGCAATGGACGGGAAGCGATCCAGCAGTACCGCACCCATCGCCCAGACATCACCCTCATGGACATCCAGATGCCTGAGATGAATGGCCTCGACGCCGTCATCGCCATTCGTGGTGAGTTTCCCGAAGCCAAACTCATTGTGCTAACCACCTATACCGGCGATGTCCAGGTGTTGCGAGCCTTGAAGGCAGGCGCCCACGCCTACCTGCTCAAGAACCTCCTCCACAAAGAATTGCTGGATACGATCCGGGCTGTTCACTCCGGCAGAAA
Source organism: Granulicella sp. L46 (assembly GCF_009765785.1). Classification (GTDB taxonomy): domain Bacteria; phylum Acidobacteriota; class Terriglobia; order Terriglobales; family Acidobacteriaceae; genus Granulicella. The sequence continues at coordinate 93,229 of NZ_LMUT01000012.1, read as the reverse complement.
GGCCTTATCGCCTGAGGCATCTTTCGAGATCGCACAGCATGCGACAGATGATGCGCTGACCCAGGGTGAAGTGGACGTGCTGCGGCTGATCGCCGCGGGCAACGCCAATAAGCAGATCGCCGACCGTCTCTCGATCACCGAGGAGACGGTCAAAGGCCGGGTGAAAAACATTTTGTCCAAGCTAAATGCAAACGATCGGACCCACGCCGCGACGATCGGACTGAAGCGTGGAATCATAGAGCTTTAGCCACGGACCTCGGGCACCTTGCCATTTACTGGAAAGATGCCGTGGCGGAACCGGCACATTTCTTCCCGACCCTTGGGCTAAGGTACTCCTGCCACGGGCGCAACTCTCTCCGAAGCCGCAGCGGGCAGCGAAGCCCCATTGGGAAAAGCACAATCTTTAACGCAAAGTCCGCCAAGGGAGCCGAGTTGCGCCACGGCTTCTGTAGTTGCGCCGTAAGGACAGGATGGCTCTTTTGAGAGCCGGATGCTCTAGCCTGCTCGAAAGAGTCTTCCCCGAACTCTTTCGAGGGTATCTCGCGAGCGCTACAAAACAGTACCTTCGGTCAGAGGTTCATTTGCATCGTTTATTCTCTACCTTCGCCCGCGGCTTACCCGGCACAGGACTCTTGCTGATGCGGTTGGCTTTGGGCATCTCCCTCATCGCAAACGGAGTCGTGAAATTCCAAGCTAGCCAGGCCATTGAGTTAGGAGTCCTCAACATTCTCACTATTGTTGTCGGTGCGCTGGTAACCATAGGGCTCTGGACGCCCATCGCAGGGTTTCTGGTGATGGTGCTGACCATATGGTGCGCTCGCGCTCAACACACAGGTGTTTGCCCTGCTGTTCTATCGGCCACCATCGGCGCGGGGCTGGCTCTCGTAGGACCCGGAGCGTGGTCATTGGATGCGTGGCTCTTCGGATGGAAGAGAATCGATCTCGAAGATTAAGTCCACCTTCAGCCTGCGAGATTTTGCCGACTCGAAACGGGCCTGCCGCAAACTCGATCCAGTTCGCACACGACTCTATCTGGGGTTTCGCGCGCTCACCGCATTCATTGAGAATCGGCACAAGCATAAAAGAGTTCCACTATCTTTTCTGCAGCGATCAGTAACGAAACAGGGAGTGAGACATGAATCTGCTTGCAAGTTCGTTGCCCCAGACCTCGATAAACGCTGCAAAACTTGGATTGTTAGCTGCGTCGATTGCACACGAAGTCAATCAACCGCTATCGGGGATCATCACCAATGCAAGCACCTGCTTGCGGATGTTGGCGCTTGATCCTCCTAACATTCACGGCGCACTCGAAACGGCACGACGCACGATCCGCGACGGCAACCGCGCCGCTGAAGTCGTCACACAACTCCGCGCACTCTTCGCCAACAATGACACCCTGACCGAACCCGTGAATCTGAATGATGCCGCGCGAGACGTCATCGCACTGACATGGGACGAGTTGCAGCGAAACCACGTAGTCCTTCAGTTGGAACTTACAGACGGTCTCCCGCCTGTCTCAGGTTTGCGTGGGCAACTTCAGCAGGTCATTCTAAATCTGCTTCGAAACGGATCGGAGGCGATGAAAGATGTCGAAGACCGTCCAAGGCTGTTGCTGATTAGAACCGGACTCGACGAACATGGCCATGTTCGCTTGACCGTTGTAGACTCCGGGATCGGGTTCGACGCTCAAGCCACCGCGATGCTCTTCGAAGCGTTCTACACCACGAAGAGTAGCGGCATGGGCATCGGGCTGTCCATCTGCAGGTCTATCGTGGAGCGCTTCAGCGGTCATCTATGGGCAATGCCAAACGACGGCCCCGGAGCCACATTTTCATTCTCAATTCCATGCTTTTCCAGGAATGCCGAAGAGTTGCGACGGCATCACGCGTTGCAATCAGTTTGAACATTCAGATCCTGTAGCAGAACCGCCTGATTTTAAGAGACGTAAAGCCATCACCATCAGGCTGACCGAACGCTGCAAGGCTCTCGTCTCCGTGAGCGGTTATCTGATCGGTAGCCAGGCCGCCGGCAAAGTGCCCTTGCCTCCGAAGGCTGAACTCCAGTGGTGGTATCAGTTTTACTTTGCCACCGAACGCGGCGAGGCGGGGTACGAGAAATATCGGCGTGACTTTGCGAAGCTCATCTGGCAGCTCGCATCGCCGGGATGGAACTTCGACAATGCCACATTCGATCGCAGCGCGGCATCCTTCGATAATCCGGATCACGTCAAAATCGTGATCCACAACTACCGCTGGCGGCAGGCTGTGGCTGAAGGAGAGCCGGAGTATAACGAGTTGGAAAAGCGACTAGCCGCGAGTCCCGTCATCGCCGTGCCCACCATCACCCTGGAAGGTGATGCCAATGGCGCACCGCATCGGCAAGCTAGTGCCTATGCCAATAGATTCTCTGGCAAGTATGCTCATCGAATCATCACAGGCAGCATCGGCCACAACCTACGTCAGGAAGCCCCGACTGACTTTGCCCAGGCCGTCGTGGATGTTGACGGCTATTGAACAAATCCTGTTCACATTGGACGTGATGAAGGCAATTCACCGATTGCGCTTTCTTCACCGGCGCGCATAGGCACGGTATCGCTGGAGTGTTCCAACTCGACCTCTACCTTTCTGGTCTGACCTCGAGGAGGCCTGCTGGTGGCGGTTTTCCGGTGAATTGCTGCCTGGAGATGGAAAATGGACAGTAGAATAGGATTTGTCCCGACGGTTCTTCCAATCCTGCAGACCCTTTCTGGCCAAGGGTTTGATTGCGGCATACAAGCATGCACAATTACCCTTCCGATCCCGCTATTGAAGTCCAACGCCTACAGCGTTCCATGAACGATCTGGTAAGCGCGCTTGCTCTGCCAGCTCTTTGGAGCGGTAGCGAACCGGGTCGAGTCGTTGAAACTTTTCTCGATGCTCTGGTAGGAATGCTCGATCTCGACTTCCTGTATGTGCAAGTCAGAATTGGTTCCATCGGCATCCCGATCGAGGCGCTCAAAACCGCTCAGTCTTATGGCGCGAGTCATAGTCCAAAGCAAATTCGCCAGGCTCTGGACCCGTTGTTTGGCGAAGGTGTGCAGCGACGGATTACCAAGTCCTCGGTAACTCTGGGGGATAAGGAGGTATCGATCTTCCCTCTGCAAATGGGAGCAGAAGGCGAGGTTGGACTCATCGTTGCCGGATCCGGCAGATCAGGCTTTCCCGAACAGACCGAAAGGCTTGTCCTAAGTGTAGCGGCGAATCAAGCGGCCATCGGTTTGCTGCACGCACTACGCGTGGATGAGCAAAAGCGGTCTGCAAGTGAAGTCGATCTCCGAGTCGCGGAACGCACAAGGGAGCTTGTCGAAACTAACAGCGAGATGGAAATCCAGGTTGGAATACTGCAGCATCTTCCTGTGTCTGCCTGGACCCTCACGCCTGATGGGACACCGGATTTCGTGAATCGAGTCTGGCTCGAGTTCTCCGGCCAAACCCTCGACTTCGTCCGCTCGCATCCCGAGGCCTGGATGACTGCGATCCACCCTGAAGATCGAGAGAGGGCAGGCAAAAGTTTTTGGGAGGCTGTGCAGTCGGGACAGGGTTTCGCGATCGAAACCCGGTCTCTCCGCGCTCAAGACGGGTTATATCGCTGGCACCTGAATCAAGCTGTGGTCTTGCGCGACTCCCAGGGAAACGTCCTCAAATACGTCGGCACGACCACCGACATCGACGACCAGAAGCGTGCCGAAAAGTTGCGAGCAAGCGAGGAAGAGCTGCGTCAGATTCTCAACAGCATCCCCGGGCAGGTATGTACGCTAAATCCGGCGGGTCTGATCGAGCTTGCCAATCAGCCACTTACCGAATACTTCGGCATGACGGTTGAGCAATTGAACATGTGGGAAGGCGATAACGGTTCGGTCCATCCAGAAGATCTTCCGCGTGTGATCGCGAAATTCACACACGCCATGACGACCGGAACTCCCTACGACATTGAAGTCCGTTATCGTTGTGCCGACGGGGTATATCGCTGGTTTCAGTTTCACACTCTTCCTGTGAAGGACACGCAAGGCGCAATCATCCGCTGGTACTGTCTCATCGTCGACATCGAAGACCGGAAGCGTGCCGAAGAGGCAGTACAAGCAGGCACCCGCAACCTCGATCTGATTATCAATACGATTCCGATGCTTGCATGGTCTACCGGTCCGGACGGCTTCGTTGAGTTTCTCAATCAACGTTGGCTCGATTATACCGGCATGTCTGCGGAAGAAGGCGCCGGGTGGGGTTGGGCTGCTGCGATTCATACGGAGGACGCGAAAAGGCTTTTGAATTACTGGCAAGCGGCAATGGTTTCCGGCACCGATGTTGACGTGGAAGCACGCATGCGCCGCTTCGATGGGGTGTATCGATGGTTCCTGTTCCGTGCCAACCCCTTGCGCGACGACGCAGGCAACATCGTCAAATGGTACGGCACTAACACCGATATCGACGACCGCAAGCGAGCGGAGGAAGCGCTGCGTCTACGTGAACTCAACCTGCTGCAGGTAACGGAGACCATACCGGAGATGCTTTGGAGTGCGACGCCGGATGGTGCCATCGATTACTGCAATGGTCGCTTGCTCCAATACACCGGCTTTTCCCACAAAGACATTATGAGCGACGGCTGGATGAAACTTCTGTATCCCGACGATGTCGGGCCTGCAGCGGAGACATGGAAGTCTTGTGTCGAGAGTGGCACGCCCTACCGGGTTGAAGTTCGTACGATTCATGCTGCCGATCAAACGTATCGCTGGTGTGTAACAAGCGCGCTTCCTCTACACGATGATGATGGCCACATTTTGAAGTGGCACGGCACTGTGGTGGACATGCATGATTGGAAGCAGGCCCAGGAAGAGCTACGCAACACACAATCAGAACTCGCCAGAATGATGCGGGTAATGACCATGGGCCAATTGACCGCTTCGATCGCGCACGAAGTGAGCCAGCCGCTGTCGGGAATAATCAACAACGCAGGCACCTGTCTCCGCATGTTGAACAGCGATCCTCCGAATGTCGACGGGGCGCGAGAAACGACGCAACGCACAATTCGCGATGGACATCGTGCCACAGACGTAATCACTCGACTGCGAACGCTCTACAGCACGAAACAGATCAACCCCGAATCGGTGGACATGAATGAAGCCACTCGAGAGGTGGTCGCACTCCTGTTGGGCGAGTTGCAGAAGGACGGAGTGGCTCTGCAGCTTCGCTTCAGTGAAAATCTACCCCGCGTCATGGGAGATCGCGTTCAACTACAACAGGTCATTCTCAACCTGCTTCGCAATGCATCAGACGCCATGACAATAGTGGATGACAGGCCAAGACAACTGATCATCCATACGGACGCGGATGGAGATCTTGTTCGCGTTTCGATACAGGATTCCGGAGTCGGCTTTGATCCCGAAATGAAGCACCGGCTTTTTCAGTCATTCTTTACGACCAAAGAAGAAGGAATGGGTATAGGTCTCTCCGTGAGTCGCTCGATTGTCGAGGCGCATCATGGCCAACTATGGGCGGCCAGAAACGACGGCCCGGGCTCTACATTTGCCTTCTCAATTCCCTGCTGCCACGACTCTCAGTAGCCGCGTTGATTTTCAAGCTGGGTTCACTCGCGGAATGAAACCCGGGCTGCCAGTATTCACAACGTCATTGAGCCTCTGCCTGATCTGGATGCGATTAATCTCCTCCAGCGCCTCTTGTGGAAGCGCGGAGATGTTGAAATTCTCTTTCGCGCGGTCCGCTGTCCGGGGAGTCGTAAGCAAGGCGGTGCCGCGTTGTACCGCCCAAGCCAACAACACCTGTGCAGGCGTCTTTCCGACCCGCGTCGCGATCGCGGTGATCACTGGATCTTCGAGCGGTCCAGGTCTCGCTCCATGACCCAGGGGCGCAAAAGCCAGGAGCACAATATCCTTCTCTTTACAGAATTCTAGAAGCTCCGTCTCGGGAAGATACGGATGCGCTTCAACCTGAATCACGGCCGGCTTTATTCTCGCCGCTTCATAAACAGGCAATAGTTTCTTCAACGTGATGTCAGACAATCCGATGGCCCGGCACTTGCCACCATCCACAAGACTCTCCAACGCCCTCCAGGTCTCGACCAATGTCACGCCCGAATCGTAAATGACATTGCCGTTTTGGTCCCGCGGATCTTGATTGTCTCCCGGCTGAAACGCAAACGGCGTATGGATGAGATAGAGATCCAGATACGTGAGTCCAAGTCTCCCAAGACTTGCCTCGAAAGCGGGTTCGACGCGGTCGGGCCGGTGATTCGTGTTCCACAATTTTGTGGTGACGAAGAGCTCCTCGCGAGTAAGCCTCCCGGCAGCAAGTCCTGCCTGCAAGGCCTCACCTACCGCGCTCTCGTTCCGGTATCGCTCTGCACAATCGAAGTGCCGGAATCCTGCTTCCAGCGCGTCTGTTGTGGCGCGCTTCGTTTCAGCTGGATCAGGGATCAGGGTGCCAAAACCAAGAGCCGGCATCTGGCCGGCTCCGTGGTTCAGCGATATCCTCATAGTCCGCAAATCAGAAGATGCAATCACGATGTCTCCTCAGTACTATCTGCCAATCCACGGCTTCCGACTTATTGCGCGGCGAGTTCACCCAAATAGTATCCGAGCCGATCCTCTACGTCTCCAGGCTTGTGGAAGCCGCGCGCGATCAGCGCCTTGATTCCCTCCTGCGCGGCAGGTCGTCCGAGCGAAGCAATACACGCATCCCATCCCGCTCCGAGCTCGACGTCCGGCGGCAGGCTGGTGTTGACCAGGCGCTTGGTTTGGGTGATCGCCCACTTGTCGAACCTGGCAATCCGATTCGCGAGCGATTCCACAAACGCATCCAGATCAGCGTCGGGCAGCGCGCGATTAATGTAGCCGTACGCTTCAGCCTGATCTGCCCTCAGATCCTCCGAACTCAGCAGCACCTCGAGGGCGCGGTTCCTGCCAATCAGTTGAGGCAGCCGCGCCATTGGACCGCCACCGGCGACCATTCCCACGCCAACTTCCCATTGCGAAATGATCGTCTTCTCGCGACTCGCAAAGCTCATGTCGCAGGCAAGCGTAATCTCGCTACCATTACCCGTCGCACGGCCGCGGATAAGAGCGATGGAGACCACCGGCAAGCGGGTCAGACGCACGAGAAAGTCCGGCCATGGGGTCAGACCTGTAGGCCCTTCCGGCAGCGAGGTCAAATCCTCAAGCTTGGCCAGAAAATCGGAGTGGTTCAGAAAGTATGCGTCGACGGCGCTGTCGAACACCACGACCCTAACCTGCTCGTCAGCTTCAAGAGCTTGGATGACTTTCTGGAACTGCTTGACCATCTCCGGTCCCATGACGTTGATCGGCGGATTGTCGATCGTGACACGCCAGTAGGCGGGTGTCTGCTTCGTCAGGCGAATCTGTGCAGTTTCTGTGGGTGCAATCAAAGTTGTCATAAGATTCTCCGTTGTATTTATTAGTCACTGAAATCGGTTGATCGGGGATGTCGTTGCCGTCGGCCAGTTCGCAATGCATCCAATTTGCCAGAACCCCTTGGCCTGCGCTATTGGACGATGGTGTTGGCAATACCTTCGTCTGATTGTTCCGTCCGTGCTCTCCTGCTCTGATTGCGATGTGATTGAGAACTGAAAGGACGACGCATGCCAAACCAGAAAACAGCAGTGTCCACGGAAGCGCAGCCAGTTGAAATGAACCCCCTCGATGCCATCCCGAACGAAATCCCCTTCGACGTCCCCTACGGCCTGCCGATATCGTTGGACCGTGCCCAGGCAGTCATCAGCGCCGCTGTGGCAGAGGCGAAGAAGAGGAATTGGAAGATGAATGTAGCTGTGGCCGATTCCGGCGGCAACCTTGTTGCCTTTCAACGCATGGACGGCGCAATGCTTGCCTCGATCAAGATTGCAGAGCACAAGGCGCGCGCATCTGCGACCTTTCGGCGTCCGACGAAAATCTTCGAAGACGGTGTTCAACTCATGCACCTCAACTACCTGCTCGCGTTCGACGGAATCATTGCATCCAGAGGTGGCATTCCACTGATTGATCAAGGTGTAATCATCGGCGCAGTCGGCTGTTCGGGAGGCACAGATTCCCAGGACGAAGTCGTCAGCAAAGCAGGCGCGGCTGTCATCTCGTAACGCAGAGACAGTTGGTCTCGCAGCGGGATCTAAAATCTCAGGGGAGATACAGAATGAATGCCGCGAACGAACCCGCCCCGCGTTGGACATCCACAAGAGCAACTGCTCTCCTCGGCATCGAGTATCCAATCATTCAGGGAGCGTTGGGTGGATTCTCAACCCAACTGCTCGCTGCCGTCGTTTCCAACGCAGGCGGTCTTGGATCGTATGGTGCTCACGGACAGTCCGGCGCAGCAATCAAAGATATCGTAAGCGAGATCAAAGCGCTAACGAAGAAACCATTTGCCATCAACCTCTGGCTATCGATGGCGGACGATGGCGCCGAGAGCGTTTCGCGCAAAACCATCAAGGAAAGCGTCGCCGCCCTCAGCCGATATTACGTCGAACTCGGTGTAGACCCGCCCGCGGCACCAGAGTTCAAACCACAAAATTTCGACGAGCAGATTCGCGCCGTCTTTGAATCCAAGCCAGCGGTTTTCAGTTTCATTCTTGGAGTTCCTCCGAGGGAAATCCTCGACGAATGCAAACACCTCGGTATCGTTACGATGGGGACGGCGACGACACCCGAAGAGGCCATGGCCCTCGATGCTGCAAAGGTCGATCTTATCGTCGCTTCCGGATTTGAAGCTGGCGGCCATCGCGGCTCTTTCATCCGTTCCTCCCGAGCGATCTCTAACCGGAGGAATTTCTCTCATTCCTCAAGTGGTCGATGCCGTTCGAACTCCCGTGATCGCAGCCGGCGGCATTGCCGATGCCAGAGGCATGGTGGCAGCATTCGCGCTCGGCGCCGAAGCCGTACAAATCGGAACGGCCTTCCTCGCGTGTGATGAATCCGGAGCCAGCGCGCAGCATCGAGCCGCTCTCTTCGGCCGCAACGGCGCATATACAGATCTCACCAAGACCTTTACCGGCGGACTCGCGCGAGCAATCAGAAATCGCTTGATGGATGAATTAGAGACGGCCAACCTTACGGTTCTTCCTTACCCCATCCAGGCGCACACCGGCGGCCAGCACCACGGTCTGTGACGCCCTCACCCCGTCGCCTGCCTGCGCGTAAGCAGGCTCACTGAGGAAGCCGCTGAGCCGATCGTTCGAATCCAGCAGATCTTCTACGACCCGACGCAGAGCAGGTTCGCCCGCACAGGCGTGACCAGGAAAGCCGTTCGCCGATCGCGCGGCAAGCCAACCGCTTCCCAAAACAATCGTTCCGCGGTTTCGTCTTTCTTGTCCATGCGCGCGTCCTGAGGTGGTTACATATCTAACCCGGAAACTGGCTTCCACAGTACCACGCAAAGTCCGACGCAGGAGCTTCTTTCCGTCCAGCCTGCCGCGTTGGCAATACCCCCGAAGGATTAGAGATTTCCGGCTTACGCCGCGAGCCAGTTGTTCGGGCAGCACTCCCCCAAAACGTGGTCTTGGAAACGACAAAGTGTATGACGCTTATCCGTCCCATGTCGGGTCATGCTAAATCGTCAGCGCACTCATCGAGGTCCGGATTAGTACCGAGATGTCGGCATGGCGAGGGGAATCCCGTGCCCGGGGTTCGGCAGAGGTTTCTGTGCTGCACCCAGATGCCTCGATTCCCGCTCAACCGATGGCTATCGTCGCAATCGGGGTGATTGGGGAATCAACGGATTGCTGACGCTAACCCGACTTTCAGGAGCCTACCGACCTAAACCACGATAAGTCGGGCTCATGATGCAACTTGTTTCCTTGCCGATAACTCGTGGTCCTCTCCGTCCGACACAATTCACACTTGCTCCCGGTTACATCATTCGATATAGTTCATGTGAACTATATGACGAAGAAATTCGGAATCTGGGAAATCGCCGTCCTAGCTCTGCTGCGCGAAGCCCCTATGCATCCTTACCAGATGCAGAGCCTGCTCAGCGAACGCCACAAGGACGAAATTCTTGCACTGAAAAAGGGTTCGCTGTACCACGCCATCGGACGCCTCATGCGCGCCGAACTTATCCTTGCGAAAGACACCAGCCGCAATGGCCGACGCCCTGAGCGCACTACCTACGCGATTACGCCTGCCGGCCGCAAAGAATTCATTTGCGCCCTCCGCCAGATCGTCGCAGTTCCGCAGCGCGAATCTTCTGAATTCATGGCGGCGATGAGTTTCCTCGTTCATCTGACGCCTGCAGAAGCGATTCCGCGCCTCGAAGAGCGCTGCCATCATCTCGAGGAACAAATCACTGCATTCAGCAGTTCGGTGGCCGCTGTAACCCAGCGTGTTGCGCGAATCAATCTCGTCGAAAGCGAATACCTCGTCGCGATGCTCAAGGCCGAACTCACATGGGTTCGCAACCTCATCGCTGAGATGCGAGACGAAACATTCAGTTGGGATTTCAAAACAGCTGTTCGAGATTCCCGCACCAGCGCAACAGCGGCCGGGCATCTGGAGGAATAATCCATGCGGCTCGAAGTCCATAGTCCGAACTCACCGTCCAATTCCAACCCGCGCTACCGGGGGGCCATCTGGACCCTGCTCATCCTGGCGCCGTTCATCGCAGAGGTGTTAAGCGGATCCACGCGCCTCAGCTTCCTTTTCGTTTTGATCCCTGAGGTGATGGTGTGGGGTTGCGGCGCGCTGCTCTGCCGCGAATTGGTTCGTCGCTGGCGCGGCGGTGCGACAAGCCTGCTGATGCTTGGCCTCGCTCTCTCAGTCGCGGAAGAATTTCTCATCCAGCAAACTTCAATCGCTCCACTCCCGTTCCCGGGAGTGGATGCCAGCTTTGGCCGCTGCTACGGCGTGAACTGGCTCTATTTTCTCTTCATGCTCGGATTTGAAAGTGTATGGGTCGTCCTGGTACCGGTGCAGGTCACGGAGCTCTTTTTTCCCGATCGCCGCGAACAGCCCTGGCTCCGCAATCGCGGCTTGATCGCCACTTGCATCGCACTCCTGGTGGGCTGCCGCATTGCCTGGTTCGGCTGGACCCAGAAGGCGCGCCCAAAACTTCATGCGGCCCCCTACCATCTCCCGATGCTCGCGATCGTGGTGGGCATCGCGTTGATAGCGATTCTCATCGCCTTGGCGTGGCTATTGCGCGGTCACGGCCATTCCGGCCAGGTCACTTCCCGCCAGCCCCCACGTCCGTTGCTTGCTGGAGTGGCCGCCTTCGTCTTGAGCACACCATGGTTCTGGCTCATCGGCCTGCTCTTCGTTTCCCGCCACGGCTTTGCGGTTTGGGTTCCGATCAGCGTCGGTGTTGTCTGGGCGCTCTTGTCGTTTGCGCTCATTCGCTGCTGGTCGACCGCACGCGGTTGGCGTGACGTGCACCGTTGGGCGATCTCCTTTGGGGCCGTTCTTGGAAGCATGGCGCTGGGCGATGCCAACGCCGCCGGCTGGACTCACCTCGACCTTGTCGCAAAATTCGTCTTCCAATTGTTGGCAGTCGTGGGGCTGGTGCTACTGGCGAGAAAGGTCTGGCGACGAGAGGCCGCCGATCACACGTAGGGCTTGTGACTACTTTCCCCGCGATTCAAACCGAAGCGAGTTTGTGCGTCGGGATTCTCTGACTCATGCACGGGGCGCCATCCACCTTTCCAAGTGATCAAGGCCGCTCAACTAAATCCCGCAAAACAGGTTTTGAGCAACTACGACGTTGTGCCTTTTGCTCCGTCGCTTATTCAATTCGCGATAAATCGCTCGTTGAGGTTCGGATTAGTACCGAGGTGTCGGCCAGTGTCCTGGAATCTAATCGAGGGGAGCAGTATAAGCGGACACTGGCGCGTTTCCCAGGACCTATCGCGAGCCAACGTATTCGGTCGATTCGCCTCGCCCATACTTGACCAGTCGTTCCAGAAACCGTATAACGGTTCCATGGCGCGTACAAAAGAGTTCGATCAGGAACAGGCTCTCGATGCCGCCATGCACCTGTTTTGGGAGCGAGGCTACGAAGCCACGTCGATCCAGGAACTCGTAGACGCCACGGGCGTCCAGCGCCAGAGCCTCTACGATACATTCGGATCGAAGCACGAGATTTTCATGCAAAGCTTGATGCGCTATCAGGTGCTGGAGGGTCATCAGCTTTTCGGCCTCATGAGCAGGCATCCGAAAGGCGGTTTGCCGCTTATCCGAGAAATCTTTGAGGGCTGCGCATCGCAGACGGTCTGCGACGCTCGCGGATGTTTTGCCGCGAACTCTGCTGCGGAACTGGCTAGTTCGGATGAGGAAGTTGGAGAAAGAATCCGGATCGGGCGTGACGGAATGGAAGGCGTATTCGAGCGCTGTCTGCTGCAAGCGAAAGAGTCTCGCGAGCTCAAAAGTTCATCGTCTGTTTCTGCGTTGGCGCAGTTCCTGGTCAATGCGTTTTTCGGTCTCCGCCTGATGGCGAAGACACGACCCACAAAAGCAATGATCGATAACGTAGTGTCCGTCACCTTGGCGGCGCTGCGCTAATTCATTTGCTCTAAACTTGAACGCTCGTTCCAGAAAGGACGAACACATTGGGAAAGCTAGATAACAAAATTGCAGTGATTACGGGTGGAACCACAGGCATCGGTCTCGCCACAGCGCAACTCTTCCTCAAAGAGGGCGCGAAGGTCATCGTGACCGGCCGCAATCCGGAAACACTCGAGCTGGCTAAGAAGACATTGGGCGCTGGCGCGGATGTGATTGCCGCCGATACCAGCGATCTCAAAGCAGTCGAGCAACTCTTCAAGACCATCGAGGAGCGTTACAAGAAGATCGACGCGCTCTTCGTGAATGCCGGTGTGGCGAAGTTTGCCCCGATGGATCAATCATCTGCAGAAATGTTCGATGAGCAGTTCAACGTCAATGTGCGCGGCGCATACTTCACAGCGAAGCACGGAGCTCCGCTTATGGTTGACGGCGGGGCCATTCTGTTCACGGCGTCGATGGTGACGAGCATCGCGGAATCCAACGCAAGTGTCTACTCCGCCACCAAAGCCGCGCTCCGGTCTTTCGGACGCAGCCTTGCGTCTGAGTTGGCTCCGAAGGTCCGCGTCAACACGATCAGCCCTGGACCAATTGAAACGCCGATCTTCGGGAAACTTGGTTTGCCGGCAGAAGTGGTTCAAGGTTTTGCCGCTGACATGATTCAGAGAAATCCACTCAAGCGGATCGGACACGTGGATGACATCGCGAAGGCAGCACTGTTCCTTCTTTCGAGCGAGTCTTCCTACGTGACTGGAATCGAATTGTTCGTAGACGGCGGCATGGCGAGCCTGTAGCACTCACTCGCCGTTCGATTGGCAGATACTCTGTTTGCACACGGCAGCGGTGTGTCCCTACAAGTTTTCAAGTAGAAAGCAATAAGAAGGAGAAATACCTATGGATCGATTCGGCATTTTGGCAATCCTTGAGGCGAAGCCAGGCAAAGAGCAGAAAGTCGCCTCATTCTTGAAATCTGCTCGGCCACTTGTTCTGCAAGAAGTCGGAACTTCGACTTGGTTTGCCTTCCAGACAGGTCCAACAAGCTTCGGTATCTTCGATACTTTCGCTGACGAGGATGGACGCGACGCCCACCTTACGGGCGAAGTTGCTAAAGCACTTTTCGCAAATGCAGAGGAACTCTTTGCCGAGAAACCACAGATCAACATGGCCGACCTCCTCGCAACAAAATAGCGTAAATGCGCATGCCGTTTTCAGCCTGCCTCAGATATCTGAGGCAGGCTCGTCTCCTACGTTGCAGCACTCGAGCCTAAAGGCTCTCAGATCACTACCGCTAAGTCGGCCTGTAGGAAGTTACTGCCAGCCGCGAGCGGCCGGCAAGCCGGAAGCCATCCGCGAACTGTCTGGAAAGATGTCTTTCTATGAGCAGGTCACTGTCGTTAGTCTAAGAATCCGTCTGCCCCGAATTGGCTTGCAGATGCGTCCTGGATCTGGCGCCCCCGAAAATATTCCTAGGCCATCTCAATCCCAACAGCCACCAAAAGAGCCCCCGGAGCAAAACGAAGAAGGCCACCTCTCAGGTGACCCTTATAACTTATTGATTCTCACGATGTTGTTGGCTCCTGAGGTAGGATTCGAACCTACAACCCTTCGGCTAACAGCTCAGGATTTGCCTTTCCCACCATTGTTCAATGGTGTTATACATCACTCCAAAGACAAGACTTATCGGAACCATCGGATTTCCACGAGCATCAGCATTACTCGGTGTAACCCGTCATTTTGAAGGACTGTACCCACAAAAGTCCCCACAGCCTTTTGGCGTACCTCCTCTTCCCTCTTGCTTCTGGGACAACAGCTGAGGCGACAACAGCAACCTTTAATCGCGGCGTTGCAGCTTCTATTCCAAGGGATAAAAAGATGTCCGAGGTCGGGCCAGAAGCTTCACGCACTCAAGCACACCCTCAACCAACTAAACGACCGCACCAAGTAGCCCAAACCAGCCTCCTGCGACTTCCCGGCGTCGCCGCGCGTCCTATTACCAGGGGCGCAATCGCTCCACGGCAGCCGCATCCAACATCCAAATCCCACCCGAAGAGGTAACCATGGCGAAAGAAACCGTAGCGTTGGATGATACAGAGGAGGCAACGGCCGCCGACCCCGCCAGCCCAAAGCAACAAGCTAGCTCGCTTCTCGGCCGGGTAAGTCGTCGTTCGTTCCTCTCCCATCTGGGAGCCGCGGGGATCGCCGCCACCACCGCGCCTGTACTCGCCTCCGCCACTCTCACGCCCTCCGCTATTCAGGAGCCGGCGACTGAGGCTTCCGCTGGAACCGTTCCCTTAACCCTGAACGTTAATGGCCAACCCCACAAGCTAAACCTCGATCCGCGCACCACCCTGCTCGACTGCCTGCGCGAGAACCTCAATCTCCCCGGCACGAAGAAGGGATGCGACCACGGCCAATGCGGAGCTTGTACCGTCCACGTCAACGGTCGCCGCGTAAACTCCTGCCTGTCCTTCGCGGTCATGCACCCCAATGACCAGATCACCACGATCGAAGGCATCGGCCAGCCGGATCACTTGCACCCCATGCAGGCCGCCTTCATCCAGCACGACGGATACCAGTGCGGCTACTGCACTTCCGGCCAGATCATGTCGGCTGTCGCTGTCCTCAAAGAACCCGTCGGCCCAACCGACGACGACGTCAAGCACGCCATGTACGGCAACATCTGCCGCTGCGGAGCCTACCCCAACATCGTCGCCGCTGTGCAACAAGTCCGCCACCAGTCCTAATCCGCGAACCCTTTGCCTCCCCGGAGCTCCCGACATGCAGCCTTTCCAATTCACCCGCGCCACCACCCCCGAGCAGGCCATCCACGCCCACGCAGGCGCCGCCGCCCGCTTCGTCGCCGGCGGCACCAACCTCATCGACATGATGAAACTTGACGTCGAGCGGCCCTCTACGCTCATCGACATCAACGAGCTCCAGCTCTCTGCCATCACCCCCACGCCCGGCGGTGGCCTCCACCTCGGCGCACTCTCGCGTAACTCCGAAGCGACCCACCACCCCACCGTCCTGCGCGACTACCCGGTCCTCTCGCAGGCCATCCTCTCCGGCGCCAGCCCGCAGCTTCGCAACATGGCCAGCACCGCCGGGAACCTACTGCAGCGCACCCGCTGTGTGTACTTCCGCGACACGGCCTTCCCCTGCAACAAGCGCGAACCCGGCTCCGGCTGCTCCGCGATCGAGGGCTTCAATCGCAACCTCGCCATTCTCGGCACCAGCAAGGATTGCATCGCCACCAACCCCTCCGACCAGAATGTTGCGCTCACCGCTCTCGAAGCCACCATCCACGTGCAGGGCCCATCGGGCAAGCGCGACATCGCCATCCACGACTTCTACGTGGTGCCCGGCACCACGCCGCAGATCGAGACCGTCCTCCAGCCTGGCGACCTCATCACCGGTGTCACCCTCCCTCCGCCGCGCGCCGGCATTCGCAGCGTCTATCTCAAGCTTCGCGACCGTGAAGCCTACGAATTCGCCCTGGCTTCCGCCGCCGTCCAGCTTGGCACCCAGGGCAATCGCATCACCTTCGCGCGCGTAGCGCTTGGCGGCGTCGGCACCAAGCCCTGGCGCTCGCTCGAAGCGGAACGTGCGCTGGAGGGCCACTCGGTCGACCTCGCTACCTTCCGCCACGCCGCGCAGGAAGCCATTCGCGAAGCGCACCCGCAATCCGAAAACGCATTCAAAGTCGACCTGTCCCAGCGCTGCCTCGTCCGCGCCCTCACCCTCGCTACCAAGTCCGCTTAGTTCCCGGAGAGACCCATGCACTTCAGCGAATATATTGCGTTCATTGATGCCGCCCAAGGAAATGGCAAAGCCGCGCCGCCGCAGAAATCCGTTGAGACTGACCCCTCCGCCATCATCGGCTCCAACGTTCCGCGCATCGACGGCCCGCTCAAGACCACCGGTACCGCGATGTACGCCGGCGACTACAACTTCCCGCGCATGGTCTACGCCGTCCCTGTCTGTTCCACGATCGCGAACGGCAAGATCCGATCCATCGACGCCTCTGCCGCCGAAAAACTTCCGGGCGTTGTCCTCGTCCTCCATCACGGAAATGTCAGCGGCATCTATCGCAACGGCCCGGGTAGCGGCCGCGCCAGCGAGAACCGCCCGCCGCTCTCGGACAACATCGTCAGCTATTGGGGGCAATACGTCGCCGTCGTGGTCGCTGAAACCTTCGCACAGGCCAACGCCGCGGCTGCCGCGGTGCGCGTCCAGTACGTCGCTGAAAAATCCAACGTCAGCACCAACCTTTCCGATCCCATGCCCGCGATCGGAGCTCCCGGTGGCCCGCACATCCAGAGCCATCGCGGCGATCCCGACGCTGCCTTCGCGTCCGCACCCGTCAAGATCGACTACACCTATAGCACCCCCGTCGAAACCCACAATCCCATGGAGATGCACGCCACCACTGCCGTCTGGCGTGGCCCGCGCGTCACCCTCTACGAGAGTTCCCAGGGCGTCGTCAACCACCACAGCGTCATGTCCGAGGTTCTCGGACTTCCACCGGAAAATATCGAGATCATCTCCCGCTACATCGGCTCCGGCTTCGGCGGCAAGCTTTTCCCCTGGCCCCACTCTGCCCTATGCGCCGTCGCGGCACGTCAGCTCAACCGTCCCGTCAAGCTGGTCGTCTCCCGCAAGATGATGTTCTCGGACGTTGGACACCGCCCCCGCACCCAGCAACACGTGCGCCTCGGCGCCACCCCCGACGGTAAACTCCTCTCCCTCTCGCAGGACTACCTCAACCACACCTCCCAGTTCGACGACATACGCGAGAACTGCGGCGAAGCCACGCCCTTCCTCTACAGCACCGCGAACCTCCGTGTCAGTTCGGGCCTCGTCCGCCGCAACGTTGGCACCCCCACACCCATGCGCGGCCCCGGCGCCGTCCCCGGCCTCTTTGCCATCGAGTCCGCCATGGACGAGCTCGCCATTAAGCTCAACATGGATCCCGTACAGCTCCGCCTTGGGCTCGACACCCTCACCGACGAGGAGAGTGGTAAGCCCTTCTCCTCGCGCCACCTCAAAGAATGCCTCCAGCTAGGCTCCGAGAAATTCGGCTGGTCCAGGCGCACCCCGCAAGTAGGCTCCATGCGGGACGGCGATCTCATCCTCGGCTGGGGTGTTGCCTGCGCCTCCTGGGGTGCCGGGCGCGGCCCCTCGCAATGCTCCGTCGCCTTGCTTCCAGACGGCACGGCGCGCGTTAGCTCCGCTACTCAGGACATTGGCACCGGCACCTACACCGTCATTGCACAGGTCGTCTCCGACAAGACCGGCATTCCCATCAACAAAGTCGACGTCATTCTCGGCGACAGCTCTCTCCCCCCAGGCCCAATGTCCGGAGGTTCTACCGCTACCGCCAGCGTATTGCCCTCCATCGTCGACGGTGTGGAGGCGGCCGTAAAGAATCTCCTCGCCATCGCCGTCCACGTGCCCAACTCTCCCTTCAATGGCTTGGACGACAATACCCTCACGCTCACGGACGGCCGTGTCCACGTCAAGACCCAGCCTTCTTCTTCAGGAACTCCGTTCGGCGACATTCTTCGCGCCGCCAACCTCGCCAGCGCTCGCGGCGAAGGCAAATCCACCGGCAACCCCAACGCCGCCAAATACTCGATGCATTCTTTTGGAGCGCAGTTCGCCGAAGTCCAGTGGGATCCCGGCATCGCGCACCTCCGCGTCAGCCGGATCGTCACCGTTATCGACGGAGGCCGCATCATCAACCGCAGCGCCGCCACCAACCAGTGCGCCGGTGCCGCTGTCATGGGCGTCGGCATGACCCTCTTCGAGCAGACCGTCTACGACCCCCGCAACGGCGCTCCCATCAACTCCAACTTCGCCGACTACATAGTCCCCACCAGCGCCGATGCACCCCTGATCGGCGTCCACTTCCTCGACATCCCCGACCCCCTTATGGGTTCCTACGGCGCCCGGGGCATCGGCGAGATCGGCCTCGCCGGAGTAGCTCCAGCCATCACCGCCGCCGTCTATCACGCCACCGGTGTCCGCGTCCGCGAGCTACCCGTCCGTATCGAGGATTTGCTAGCGGCCTCTACTAACCGTCGTGACACATAACACGCACGCCTCTACACCAGCCCGACGGCATGTGGGCGCTCAAAGGATGGGGTGAAGCCACCGGACGTGCCCTGTCGCCGTTCTCCATCAATGCCCGTTTCTATATAAAATCCAACTTTCGTTCTTCTTCATCCTTCAACGCATTCGAGGATCCTGGCGTCGGCGCAATCATCGACGCCGTTTCCCGGCAATCCTTCAGAAAGTGAGCATGCGCCAACCATTGCAGATTCTTCACCTGGCAGACGACCCTCGCGACACTGAGATATTCCACAAGTCGTTTGAGGCAGATGGCATTTCCTGCGAGTTCACGAGGGTCGATAGTCAGCCCGCATTTTTGGCGTTCCTTGAAAAGGACACTGCTGATTTGATTTTCGCGGATTCCTCCCGTCCATCCTTCGATGGCCTGTCCGCGTTGAAACTCGCAAGGAGCATCCGTCCGGATATCCCCGTCATCATTCTTTCGGGAGCGCTGGGTGAAGAAGTTACGATCGACGCATTCGAACTTGGCGCTACGCCATCCCGAACATCTGGCTGTAGCGCTCCCCCGGCCTCTTTTCTGATGTGCGTATCCCCATGTGATGGAAAGTGCAGCTGACACCGTTGATCTGCATTCTGTGTCCCCCTAAGTAGAAATATCAGACGACATACTTAGAGAGGAAGTTGCCGGACGGGAATGGACTAGAAAGAGCTATGCACAATGAGTTGCCCTGGACTCCTGAGAAAAAGATAGAAAGTCTGAATCTATAGACCGACTGGTCTACTCATATGTATGTGCCTGAAGAAGCACAGGTCAAAAAAAAGGAGAACACCATGTCCAATAACAAAGGCGT
>NZ_LMUT01000012.1:0-73743 GCF_009765785.1 Granulicella sp. L46 | reverse complement strand
TTTTCGGCGACTCGGCCCAAAGTTGCCGATAACCCGACTTTTGGGGAACCCGGAGACATAGCTCTCCAGAGCGCAACGAGCACATTGGCCGTTCGGCGGCAACTAAAATCGATTCTGATAGGCGGCACAATTCGGTTCATTCAATGATTCCACAAGACCGTGGCTGAGACGCCGAAGGGAGGCCGGAACAAGCGCAGCCTCGATGCGGAAGCTTAGGGATTGATGATCATTGGCTGCAACTTACGGCGCTTCTGCACCGTCTTCTGGCTAGCAATGCTCAATTCCGCAGGCAGAGCTTTCCTTATCGTACTTCTAGCCCCCGTGCTTTGCATTGGAATCGTAGTCATGTTTGTCGCCGCGCTGTGCGACTTCTGTGCTTCTCGCCTCAGAGTGCGATTTCAAGATTCTGGGCCACAGATCGATCGACCACTGTGACCGGTTGGAGATAAACTCAGAACGAAATGGCATCCCGCATTCTTCTCGCTGGTATCGTTTGGCTCATGCCTGCCTTCGCAGCGGGACAGACCGATACCGGCCAGCGAAAAGACGTCGCGTCAATCCATGAACTCATTGCGCAGTACGTGAAAGCAGTAGATACCGTCGACCTGAATCTCCTCTCGCAAATCTGGTGGCAGTCGCCCGAGGTCTCGTTCGTGTATCCACTCGGCGAGGAGCACGGCTTCGAAGCCATCGAGAAACAAGTTTTTCAGAAGATAATGGACGGTATGTTTTCGACTCGTAATCTCGAGATACGCGCCGTAGAAGTCCACGTTAATGGAAATGCGGGCTGGTCGGAGTTTCACTGGACCTTTCATGCGACGATGCGCAAAGACGGTTCGGCAGTGACCACGCGCGGCGTCGAAACCCAGGTGTATCGCAAAGAATCCGGAAAATGGCGGCTGGTCCATGTCCACTATTCCGAGGATCGCCAGCCTGTCCCTTAAGGACGGTCCGCAGTTGCACTTTCCTTGCCTGAAACTCGATCTGCACAAGAGCATATCTAACAAGCTGGCGAGCTGCGCAAGGCCTCTAAAGCTACCGAGCCGACCCACCGCGAGGGTTAGGAAAGGGGGTTCCCCCCTTGCTAGCTGCCGCCCTTGCCGGAGTCGGATGGATTGGGGATGCCAGGCCCTACTTCGTCGATGGCCTCGACCACGCTGTCATCGGTCGTGGGGCGGCCATCGCGGTCACTCTCCGCACCGAGGGAGCTTTCGCTGCCGGCTGGAGCTGTGAGATCGATTTTGTGTTCCTGATTATCTTTTTTCTGAGTTGCAGTCATGATGTTCTCCTAATCGCTTTGTGACATAGGATGCAGCCACGGAACGCGCCCGTGAGCGGATTTGCGGAACATTTTCCCGGACCGGTATGTAACGCAGCCCGGCCTGACAGATGGAATTTCCGAAGTTGCCGAAAACCCGACTTTTCAGGAAGTTCGACGGACAGAAGTTCAGGCAAGGCAAGAGAGGTTCGAGTTTGCCGTTACAGAATGCTTTCGGTTAACGCACGCTCCCAGAGTTGTGCATCAGTCAGTGTTGTCTGAACAAGTTCAATCGGTTGGCCTCCATCCTCGACAACCGCTACCCGAAATCCTGGGATTGGTTCATAAGGGCCGAGTAAGATGTTGTAGCCTGTGCTCGCCCTCTCCAGGTCATCGACCTTCAAAGCAACATGGGGAAGGGTCTGGAGAAGAGGGTGCAGCTGTGAGCCCGGCTCAAAGCGGTGCCACTGAATTCGGAGACTTTTACAATGACTATCGCTGGTGTACATCCCGAACATCTGGCTGTAGCGCTCCCGCGGCCTCTTTTCTGATGTGGGTATCCCCATGTGATGGAAAGTGCAGCTGACACCGTTGATCTGCATTCTGTGTCCCCCTAACTAGATATATCAAACGACATACTTAGGGAGGAAGTTGCCGAACGGGAACGGACTAGAAAGAGCTATGCACAATGAGTTGCCCTGGAGTCCTGAGAAGAAAAGATAGAAAGTCTGAATCTATAGACCGACTGGTCTACTCATATGCATGTGCCTCAAGAAGCACAGGTCCAAAAAAGGAGAACACCATGTCCAATAACAAAGGCGCCGCCCTCATTACAGGCGCTTCCACAGGAATCGGCGCCGTTTACGCCGACCGGCTCGCCAAGCGTGGCTATGATCTTATTCTCGTCGCGCGAAGCAAAGACAAGCTGGACGAAGTTGCAAAGTCGATCCAGTCCACCACTGGCCGTAAGGCTGAAACGCTGCAAGCCGACCTCTCCGTCGCCGCTGACGTCAAGCGCGTTGCAGACCGTCTCGCTACCGACACGGCCATCACCGCGTTCGTGAACAACGCAGGCATCGCCTCGGCCAGCAAGTTGCTGGCGTCCGACCCGGATTACCTCGATCAAATCATCCAGATCAATGTCACCGCCTTCACCCGCCTCGCAATTGCTGCAGCAACCAGCTTCGCAAAGCGGTCCAGCGGTCTCATCATCAACATCGGTTCCATCGTGGCGCTGGCACCCGAGCTCCTGAATGGTTCTTACAGCGGTAGCAAGGCGTACGTGCAGAACTTCAGCACCTCACTCAAGAACGAGCTGGCGGACAAAGGTGTCACCGTGCAAGTAGTGTTGCCCGGAGCAACCGCGACGTCGCTGTGGGAGAAGTCTGGCGTGAACGTTCATACTGACTTTCCTCCAGAGTGGGTGATGACCACCGACAACATGGTCGACGCGTCGCTCGCCGGTCTGGACCAAGGTGAGTTCGTCACGGTCCCTTCGCTGCCCAACGCTGCGGACTTTGCTACCTACGAGAAGGCCCGTTTGGCGCTTGCTCCAAACCTCTCGCGCAGAGATCCAGCTCCCCGATACGGCGTAGGGGTGCAGAAGTAAGGCAGCGACCGCGTTGCAGCAAGTACGATATGGATGTTGGCCTCCACGCGCGGGCGTGGGGGCTGCGTACTCCGATCAGAAGGAATGGGCAATGATGGCTTCCAAAGAAAAAGTCGCGTTGAAGAGCCCGTTCGGCACAAAGATGACTTCTTCGTCGACGCGCGATCGCCTGATCGAGGTTGGGCTCGAGCTCATGCGCAAGCATGGCTATGGCGCTACCGGGCTTCAGGAGATTCTGCACGCCGCTGGTGTGCCCAAGGGCTCCTTCTATCATCACTTCGGCAGCAAGGAAGAGTTCACCGCTGCAGTGATCGAGCGCTACTTCACGCTCGAAGCAAAGCACGTGGACACGGTTCTCAACAATACGCGTCAGGCGCCGCTCAAACGGCTGCGACGCTACTTCGAAGAATTGATCCAGATGGCTGGCCAGTCGGCTCCGATTGCCGGCTGCCTGCTCGGAAGCCTTAGCCTGGAGGTTGCTGACGCAAGCCCATTGCTGCAGAGTTGCCTCAGTTTCAGCTTTACGCATTGGCAGGCTGCGATTGCCTCAGTGCTTCGCGAGGCCGTGGAAAAAGGCGAGTTGCCACAATCGACGAAGTTTGAATCGCTTGCGGGCTTCCTGCTCAATAGCTGGGAGGGAGCTCTGCTCCGTTCTCAGGCCGACGAGAATGACGCCCCGCTAAAGGATTTTCTTCGCTTCGTATTTGACGACTTGCTCGCGAAGTGAACGAGTTGGGCAGATGCGTCAACGCCTGTCCTGGCCAGCCCTATAAGCAGCTTCCCGGAAGTTGCAGGCACACTTTAACGAGATATTCCGAGGGCAACTCGTGAAGCGCCTGGATTTTCTCCGACCACCATCGAGGCCCTTTAGAACAATCTTGTGCGGGTCTAAGCCTCGACCCGAAAGCATCGTGTCATCCGACGAGAACAGGTCAGTGCACTTGTTCAGGGCTTTCGCGATCGAGGTTCCCCGGAAACGGCGATTTGGCTAAGTTCATTCGCCCGTACGGGCATTGGCGAACTTAGCCAAAACCCGACTTTGCAGGCAGCTGCGGAAAGGACGCCTATGCCGGCCATATTTCCGGCCTTGCAGCGATAATCTGTTCATGGAGATTCTAGACTGGGACGATCCGAATGTAGACGCACACTGGTACGGCGAACGTCGTCTAGCTGTCACCAAATACCTTGCCCAAGAGTCGGTGGTTCACGGTGAGGTCGGCGCTTGGCCTGCTTGGCACGTCGCCCCTTATGTGTCGATCTGGGCTGTCGAGAGTCTGCGAGCTCCTGGCTACGTCGGTTGGTGGGCGATCTCCGGCGATCTTCCGACAGACTACCTTTCGGCAGCAAGCGTAACGCACCCTCGAAAAGCCTTGCTGGCCTTCGCCGAAACGTGGAAGGAGGTCGCAGAGCACATGCGGAAGGGAGTGCCCCATCCCCATATACGCATCGCAACCGTTGAGCCGAACCCGGAGCTGGCGGCTCTACTTGAAAGCCGTTCCAATGTCCTTCGTCAATTCGCCGACGATGATTCTGTATGGGGCGCTGAATACGACTAGCTGAAGCGACTTGCGATGGAATTGGGCGCGTATTCAATCCGTGCCAAAAGGTATTTCCCGGAAAACGGTGCCGGCTCAACCGGTCGATGCAACACTACATCTAAACAGCTGATCCACGAATGCTTACGCTGAAGAATTATCTATTTGACCTATTCGGCCAAAGCTAGCCAGGGTGAGGCTCCGGCCTGATCTAACCCTATCCAGCGTCTTTAGCTTTTGTTTTCAATGAGTGTGGGTCTGAGCTGAGTGTTGCATCGACCCATTGAGACCACCCGACTTTCAGAAATCAAGTGAACGCTCACGTCTCAAGCATCATCCCGTTTCAGTAGATAGTCCAAACCGCAGACGCGAAACCAACGATATCCATAGGGCTCCATCACGATAGCATGCTTGCCTTTCTTGTTCGGTTCGCTGTGATCGTTCGAGAGCAGATTTACCAGCACGCAACTCTCGCCATCATGTTCCAGGGTCATCCGTATTTCCGTTGGAGTTCCCTCGAGGTTATGCACGCATACGACCGCGTTGTTACGCCACTCGTAGTGCATGGCGAGGACTTTTTCAGTCCCTGTGCTCACGAACCGAAAGTCGCCCCATCCGATCTCCGGCACCTCTTTCCGCATACGGATCATGCGCTCCATCCAATTGAGCAGTGAGTTCGGATCACGGCGCTGATCGGCCGCGTTCACATGATGGAAGCCATACGGGCCGTGGTCGATGACGGGAAGAATCGGGTGTTCGCTTTCGGTGAATCCCGCATTCGGCTCCGTGGACCACTGCATGGGCGTACGCGCGCAGTTTCTTTCTGGAAGGCGCAGGTCGTCTCCCATGCCAATCTCATCGCCGTAGCGAATGACAGGCGTCCCGGGAAGCGTAAGAATGAGGCTGTAGGCCAGCTCCAGGCGTCTTCTGTCGCCGCCGAGCATGGGCGCAAGCCTTCGTCGTATTCCACGTTTGTAGAGCTGCATTTCCGGCTCAGGGCCAAAGGCGTCGAAGACGGTTTGCCTCTGCTGCGGTTCGAGCCGCCCAAGATCGAGCTCGTCATGGTTGCGCAGGAACTGTCCCCACTGCGCGGTAGCCGGCCGTGGCCTGGTGTCCTTCATGGCCTTGACAAGCGGTCGGGCGTCGGCGCTCGCCAGGGCATAGAAGAGATGCTGGTTGACGTCGAAGTTAAACATCATTTGAAGTCGCTCGCCAGCCTTGCCAAAGTAGTTCAGGTCGGTTCCGGGCAGGACGTTGGCCTCAGCCAGAATGATGGCCTCGCCCTCGCGCCAGGTGAGAAACTGGCTGAATTCACGGAGCATGTCGTAGTGCTCCACGGGCTTCTGGCCTGCGTCCGCACCCTTAGCCGAAATTACGAACGGGACGGCGTCCATGCGAAATCCGGAGACGCCCAACTGCAGCCAGAAGCCCATGATCTTGAGAATCTCGGCCTGTACCTCGGGGTTTGCGGTGTTGAGATCGGGCTGAAAGTCATAAAAGCGATGAAAGTAATATTCCCCGGCGACTGCGTCCTTATCCCACGTTGAGCGCTGCACCCCCGGGAAGACGATCCCTTTCGCAGCGTCCTTTGGCTTCTTCTTCGACCAGACATACCAGTCACGGTATTTTGATTTTGGATCGCGGCGAGCGGACTGGAACCACGGGTGCTGGTCCGAGGTGTGGTTCACCACAAGGTCGATCAGGACGCGCATGCCGCGCTGCTGGCAGCCGTGGGTGAATTCGACGAAGTCACCCATAGTTCCATAGCGCTGATCGACGCCGTAGTAGTCGGCAACATCGTATCCGTCATCGCGTCCCGGTGAAGGCTGAAAGGGCATGAGCCAAATGGCGGTAACGCCCAGTCCTTGCAGGTAATCAAGTCGTCGCATGATGCCCTGAAAATCTCCGATCCCATCACCGTTGGTGTCCAGGTAGGTGGCCACGGAGACACAGTAAATCATTGCATTTTTGTACCAAAGGTCATTGATCATGCGTGTCCCTCACCCACTCAGATGCTTGGTGAACCGTGATCTGTCTCGTACATTTCAACAACTTGGTCCGGTAGAGACGGCGGGGAGCTTCGAAGTTGCCGAAAACCTGGGCGGTCTCAACGGGTCTCCCCACGGCTCCCGGCCCGTGTAGCGCGGATTGAGCATGCACTTGCAGTTGCAGCAAATCTTTCCCGCAAACCGCAGCCCGTCATTGACGCGTGTTCACCGCCCATCCACATTTTACGAGGAATAAATAGCGAATATTGCTGGCTGATCATTACTGGATTGTGGAAACCCCTGGTCCACCGGGACCACCGTCGAGAGTGTAAGAGGTTACCCAACCCCCGCTGCACACACCATTGGAATCGAGCGGGGACTCGAAGGCTCGATAATCGATTACATCTCCCAGCGGTACCCATGGAGTCCAAGGGGTGTCGTTATTGTTCATATCGCGCACGTACTGTAGTGGTCTGCAGTCGAAAACACCGCCGGGAACTAGTTCGTGTTGGTATGCATATATCTTCACTGGGTTCGGGTGAATTTCCCGTACCGTCCACGATCTGCCTTGCGCTCCAGCCGGCGCTGAAGTCCGAGATCCAGGCCATCGGAACAGAGTTGAAGGCCTTGACGATCTTCGCCCCCGGCGCATGGTCCGCGATGATCTCGCTCGAAGTGCGGCCCGAGATATCGCCGAGGCTGAACGGGCTCATACTCGCAATGCGATTCGTCGCATCGACCAGGACGCGGCCCTTCCAGTCGGGAACGGCAGCCAGAGCCGCTTCAACTTGCGGCCACATGACAGCAAGCACAACGATATCCTTCTCTGCGGCTTGTTGAGGCGTTCCTGCTTCCGCACCAGAACCCAGTTCCTGAACAAGCTTGGTAAGAAACTCTGGCCCCATGGTGTTGCTCAGGAGCACTCGATGGCCGAGAGGCAAGACGTGCTTCGAAATGGTCTGGGCGACACTCCCAGCCCCGATGAAGCCGATTCGCATACTTTTCTCCTTCGCTTTCCGAACGGACAATCAGTCAGTGATGTAGTGATTGCGGAAGAAACCCGCAGGAGAGGTTGGTTTGCGGCCTAGAAGGGTTTCCAGATCGTCAGTTTCCTCCGCCCACTCACCGGTATTCATCCCATGTACCCAACCTTTTGCGAAGTCCACCACAAATGCGGGCCAGCCTTCGGAAGATTTGATCCGGGTATATTCCTCCTCTGAAACAGCCTTGTACGGGACCCTCTTGTCTGTGACTTCAGACAGAATGCTCGCAATGTCCGCGAAGCTGATAGCGGGGTTTCCTGTCAGGCGATAGGTTTTACCCTCATGTCCACTGCCAGCCAGGATCGCAGCGTGCGCCGCTCCCAGATCATCACGAGTCGCCGCCGTGAATTTACCGTCACCAGCGGGAACGAGCACGCCGGTTTCGTGTGCCCTTTGCCCAATATAGAAGTGAATGTTGTCGAGAAAGGGCGGATGTTCTGCGAACGTGTAGGCAAGCCCAGATGAGAGGATCCTGTCCTTGGTGAAGATGTCTTCTGCCGTGATCTCTTTCATCGTGAAGGTTGAGGTTGGCTTGCGCATGATTGGCATGGCGACCAGATGCTTCACTCCAGCTTTAACCGCCGCGTCGATGGCATTGGCATGAGCGGTATTGCGATCAGTGAATGCATGTGTGGCTGTCAACATGAGCTTGTCGATACCAACGAAAGCGCGGTCGAGTGACTCCGGGTCGAGATAGTCGCCCTGGCGCAGCTCAATACCTTTGGCCGCTAAATCTTCAGCTTTCGACAGATCCCGAACTAGACCGACCAACTGATCGGCTGATTTTTGCTCAAGCAGGTGAAGAAGCACGTGTCTGCCGACGACGCCGCTCGCGCCGGTCACTAGTATTTTGCCCAATGTTGTAATCCCTTCTCATTGGAATCGACTACGTTCCGTATCTATCGGTTCAGATGTAATAACAGCGGCCGGAGATTCAAAAGTCAGTTGACGTTTTGTGAGTCATAGATCGCGTCAACCTCCGCCGCCCCTTGTTGTAGCCGAAACCTATAAATTCTGAATCTGAATGAATCGCTTTATATCTGAATCGTAAGGTTCAGATGTTATGAATGCAAGGTCTACAAGCTGCGTTACTAAGGAGAAAGGAAAGTATGTCGAATTCAGCTATTGATCTATCCAAAGAGTTCGCGGGTCGCCGCGCTCTTATCACTGGAGGCTCCCGAGGAATCGGTGCCGCCATCGCCCAGCGTCTTCTTGATGGCGGCGCTAAGGTCGCGGTCGTTGCGCGCAATCGTCACGAGCAGACTCCCGCAGGTGCCACGTTCATCAAGGGCGACATCCTTACTCTGGAAGGATGCAAACAACTCGTCGAAGAGTCCATCAAGGCGCTCGGCGGCCTGGACATTCTGGTCAACAATGCGGCCGAAGCGAAGCTGGTGTTGCCGAATTCCGAAGCCATCTCGGATGAGCTTTGGCAGCGGACCATCGCGTCGAACCTTCTTTCAGTAGTTCGGGTTACCAATGCAGCGTTGCCAGCGTTGAAGGAATCAACTCAGGGTTCCATTCTGAACATCTCTTCCGGCAGCGATCTCCCTGGCAACGGGCCTCTGGTTCATTACGGCGCAAGCAAGGCTGCGATGAACTACTACACGAAGGCTATGGCGAAAGAACTGGGCGCTGCTCACAAGATTCGTGTGAACATCGTTACTCCTGGTGGCGTCGAAACGCCGGGTGGTGACATCATCCGTAACGAACTCATGGCCGCGATGGGCGCTCCACCGGAAGCCGCTGCTCAGATGGTTCCGCTGGGACGCCTTGGTATTCCTTCAGATATCGCCGAAGCGTCGGTCTTTCTGCTTTCACCACGCGCCATTTGGATCACGGGGCAGAACTTCCATGTCAACGGCGGTTTCTCTTTCTAACCGAAATGCGTTGAAAAAGGTTCACGCTCCCAATCGATGTGGGCGTGAACCTTTTGATCGTTCGCTTGCATTGTGGGTCTAGTAGCCCATGAACCCAAGCGCGGTATCCACAACTTTGGTCATCTCTGCTTTAGTCGCACCGCTTGCCCCTTGAATACACAGTCCCTGGAGAAGCGTTCCGACATAACGCGCTAGAGCTGCCGCGTCCACCTTGGCTCCAAGTTCTCCCGTCCGTTTGGCCTGCTCGAAACGCTTCTTTGCCAAAGATTCGCCTTGCTTCCTGCCTTGTAGCATCCACCGCTTGATCGGCTCAGCTTCATCCCCCACTGCAAGCGCGGCATTGAGCGAAAGGCAGCCCTTCGGATTACCCGAGGTCGACAAAAAATCAACGGTGCCACGCAAGGACGATTCGATGATCTCCCGAACGGTCGGCTTCTGCAGAGCCGCCCCCATGAACGCTTGGTACGTACTGACATAGCGCTCAAAAGCCTTCTTGAAAAGCTCTTCCTTGTTTCCGAAAGCCACCCACATGCTGGAGCGGTTGATCCGCATGGCATCCGTCAAATCTTTGAGCGTAGCTCCTTCGTAGCCCTTCTCCCAAAAAACACGCATCGCCGCATCCAGCGCTGCCGTCGTGTCGAATCCTCGCGGGCGACCCATCTTCGAAGTGTCGGTGCTTTTCGCCATGCTCTCAATTGATACACATCTGGACCGAAAAGATCAAAAAGCTCGGCGATCTCGAAGCCTAGACGGATTGGTAACAACAAGTCGGCTTAGCGTCAGTAAGGGTTAACCGGCGACAAGAGCGTTTCTCGTTATTTATGACCAGAACGCTAACTGACGCCTTTACAGTCTCCCCCCATGTGCTGTGCGGAAGGACCTGCAGCATAGGCAAGTTCAAGTCCAGGATTCGTAGAAACGGTGTACTCGATCTGCGGGGAAGAACCCAGTCTGGTCTTGATAACCCAGGCCTTGACTTGTCCAGTCGGCAGTGCTTCCTCCCGCTGCCCCTGAACGTCGATGTAGAACATACCCAGGCCGGAATCGTACTGATAGGCGGGCAGCGTAAGTGATGCGCCGGTACTGAGCGGCATCGCTGCAAACGTTTGACCCCAGAGATTGCCGTCCCACACTGGACCGTTCAGGTCGACGCTGATCGTCTGTTTCGTTCCCTTGGCCATCTTCCAGCCCGAGATGTGACGGTCAGTGTAATCCAGATGAACATGTGGGGCTCCGTCGCGGTCGGAATCGAGCCGTATTGGGCGCAGATTATCGCGACGGAGTAGAAGGCTGTCGCGCATGTCGAACTTACCGCTAAAAAGGGTGCTGGTGAACCACAATGGCTAGGGTGTCAATTCCTTCAGACTGCCCACGTGAGATGCTCTGGAAAGTGACTCCGACCGAAGTTTCCGCGCCGTCTTTCACCTCGGTGATTGTGTAGCAGTATTGGCCGGTCGCAAGTTGCCTACCGTCCGGCACCGCTGGTTTGGACGATTGGGCCAACAACCCGGAAGTTGCGCAAATGAACACTGCGGAAAATACAACTCGCACCATGATTCACTCCCTCATTGCATGATAGATGGAAGCCACGCCTTTTGGTCCTCAGAAGTCTGCTTGTCGGAAACGATTCCTGACTTATGAGAAGCGCGTTTCTCGGTACTTATGTCGAGGGACCTAGTGCTATAGTTCCCATATTCATGCCACATGAAGAAGGGGCTCAAATGAACGAGAGTGGCCAAACAGACAAGTTGGGCACCGGTAGGCAAATCGTTGTCTTTCTAAGCGCGACCCTTGTCCTGAGTGCGCCTTGGTGGGTGCTGCTTGCGAAGTATAAGATGCAGCGTCATTGGCCGCTCGTGCTGGGCCTGATGTGTTCCCCAGGACTGGCAGGTCTCTTGACGTCACTGGTATGCGGTGTTCCGATGCGCCGATTTGGCCCTGTGGCCGAAGTGGAAGTGGCCTGCTGTCCTCTGTGGATGCCTTACTTCACAAGCATCGAAGAGGCGAATGCGTGCATTAGAACGGGTGATGAGCCACGCATGGAAGGGGGACAATTGCGTAGGCCCAGAGAGGTTGCCG
The DNA here is from genome assembly GCF_009765785.1 of Granulicella sp. L46. Lineage (GTDB taxonomy): Bacteria > Acidobacteriota > Terriglobia > Terriglobales > Acidobacteriaceae > Granulicella. The sequence goes on along the minus strand of NZ_LMUT01000012.1, from coordinate 62,351 downwards.
GATAGGCAGCGAAGTCGGTGATGGATACCTCTCAGATGTTTCCATCTAGCAGCGTCCTCACCACAGCGCCGTCAGAGGTCGACGTTCACTTGTCGCCACCGTCGGGAACATACATCTTGCGCGGAGACGAAAGGCCGGTGGAGGGGGCCGTAAAAGGCGGTGGTTTTTGCTAACGACTAAATGGCAGCAGCGGTCCCCAGTTGAGCCGGCGGAGGACAATCTCCACTGGGTGTCCGCTGCGTTGACCTTCGATCGTGAGGGTTTTGCCTTGGAGGCTGTAGTTGGCGATGATGGGTGAGGAATCTTGGCCGAGGGTCAGCCCCGTTATGTTGAGCGAGTGCTTGTCGCGGCTGGCGGTGTAACTGCCGAGCGACTTTTCGAGGCCCGACTGGTAACCGCATTGCATAAAGATGTCGAAGTACATTTTTCGATCTGGGGCGCCTGGAATGACTTGACCGCCCATAATGATGCGATCTACTCCCCATGTGCCCGCACCGTTGATTTGACGGGTTCCGACGAGGTCAGCGATCTGTGCCATGGCGCGATTGGCCGGCATCATGCCGATGAACCAGAAGCACCCCATGGTGACTACCGGGACAAGCACGGAGGCGACGGTTGCGGCGATTTGAATTCGACCGTTTAGAAAAGGACGGGGCGCGGGTAACAGCACCTTGAGGAAGGAGCGATACCGCTGGAAATCGCAGGCCACGAGAAATAGATTCATCGACAGCAGAAGGCAACTGATGACCTTGGTATCGTGCCATAAGTCGAGTGCGAAGTTCATCAGGACGACATTGAGCATGACGGGAAGAAGGAGAAGCGCGCCTAGCCGCCAGGTTCGCCGGCTGAGCAAGAGCAAACCTGGGATAGTTTCGAAGACTCCCAGCAGAAACTGGAACCAGGGCTCGTAGCCGAGGAATGCCCAGGCGAGCATCCTCCCCGACACCTGACTCATTGGTTGGGCGTAGCTCCACGCGGAAACCTGAAACTGGATGTTGGTGAGCTTGGAGATTCCGTAGATGAGAATACCCAAGCCCAGCAAATATCTTGCGATGGTGATGAACACCGTGAGCACGCGGGAGTTGCGAGACGCAGGATGTGCTTCGGAAAGCGGCAAAGGTCCCTCTATGCAGTGCGTTGCGTGTAGATCACAGCAAGAGTACTGGCAACCATTGGAACTGGCAACAGAAATCCACTTCCGGCGAAACGCCGGGGTTATCGGAAACTTGGCCTTTCTTGAACCTGGCAATAGCGGTGTTTGAAAATCTGAGTTGGGGATTGTGGCATGAAGAACGGCTGGGCGGTAAGATGGGACCGCATGGCTAGATCATCCCAAGCCATCTATGCATTCAGTAGGACTTCCGCGGCCATCACGCCCATGCAGCGTTGAGCGGTCCGCCGATCGGCGGTACTATGCTCAGCCTCGCCCAGAACGTCGCTTACCTCCTCGTAACCTGTCTGCTCTCGCTGGGGTTCACCTTGACGCTCAACCGCCTATGGCCTCGCGAAAAGCGCCCTGACCAAAACGATTTGATTGGTTGGCAATTAACATTCTCGGGACGACCTATGCGGTCATCCTGGGATTCATGTTGTACGCCGTATGGAACGAGTTTGGTGCCGCAACGCTTAACGCAGAGCTGGAGGCCAGCTCACTTCGCAATGTTTACCGTCTGGCCAGCGGCCTGCCCTCAGAGCAGAGAAAAGAACTAGAGTCAGAAACGAGCGCATACGCTGCTGCCGTGGTGAACAACGATTGGCCGGCTATGGCACAGGGGCGACTTCCCAATGCGAGCCACGAAATCAACGAGCGGATGTGGGTCACACTTATGTCCGTAAAGGGGAGCTCAACGTCGGAAAATACGGCGGAAGACCATGCGATCTCCGAGCTGAGCGCGATGACAACCTATAGACGCACTCGGTTGGTTCAAAGTACGCATCGACTTCCCGCGATCCTTTGGTGTGTGTTGCTGGTGGGGGGCCTGCTAACGTTGTTGTCTGTCAACATATTCAATACTGTAAGCCCGAGACTGCATCTGTTCCAGGTTTTCTCTTTTACGTTGCTCATTACCTTGGTGATGCTTGCGATCGCAGACGTAAATAGGCGTTTTATGGGCTGGGTTCACGTCAGTAATTATGCCTTTGTGCGCGCGCAGGACACTATGAATAGCCGCGGAGACTAAAAGCAGAGAAATTCGGCTGTGATGGGCGGTCCGGTGACTGTGGTGGTTTGCAATAACGGAGAAAGGCATTTCAGCGTACACTCAGTGTTTCCCATCAAAACGGTAATAGTGCTGTCGCGGATGGGCGCACCACGAGGTTCATATGCGCTCTGAAGTAATCTTTCGCGCAAGCGAAGCCATCGATAACAAATACCAACTCTGTCAAACGGTGTCGAAGGCTACTAGACGTCTCCATATTGGGACCCACAGCATGAACGAGACCATCAACAATGCTTTCTTGAGAATCGCTGCGGATGAGTACCTTCCTATCATCCCCGAAGCCGCCTAGTGTGTACGATGCAGTGACGGAAAGATTTGAAGTAGCGCGCTGACAAACCGGCCGTTCTACGAAGAGCGTGCCAAAAACTCCCATTGGGTCTGTCGAGCGTGCCAGCTGAGCTCGAGACGATTCAAAGTTGATTTGACGCACTAAATCTAAACCTTGAGGTCTAAGCTACAGCAGTGCGGGCGAATCGCACAGGAAGTCAGACCGCTCTCGGTGCCCAGTCCGGATGTTGCTGGCGAATGCGACGGAGTAGTTCAGCAGGATGCAGAGGCTTCGCCAGGAGATTGGCGATGAAGGGAGTGCCGGAACACCTTCGTTCGGACAATGGGCCGGAGTTCGTCGCGAAAGACCTACAGAAATGGCTGGCCAAAACAGGAGCAAAGACGTTCCTGAACGGTGAGATCTTCTACTCGATGAAAGAACTGCCCGTGCTGGCCGAACGCTGGCGCGTCCACTACAACACCGTCCGACCACACGGTTGGCCGCTGCCGTAATACCTCGAAGTTGGTATGAGTGCGCGGCGACTGAATGAAGCCCCGGGGTCATGCGGGGACGCAGGCCCTTTCTTCCAGAGCTCGTCAAGAAGGCTATGACTTCGATCTCCATGCGTTGGCACCGAAGCCTGGGCCGCTTCCCGAATGCAGATAGAGAGGTCGAAATAATCGCACGGGCTTATCGAGCCACCGCATTGAACGGGAGAAAAACACTGAAGACAGTTCCCCTGCGACCTAGGCGTTGACTGCTCCGGAGCAGTAGCCTACCTTGATGCCGTTGAATAATCTCCTGACTTATCCAGAGCCCAAGCCCAGTTCCTCCGATGCCCTTGGTCGTGAAGAACGCGTCGAACACTTTGGAGACCGTTTCTGATGCCATTCCAGGGCCATCATCGGCCACCGTGATACTTATTCCAGTTCGTCCGCTTCGCCAGTCGCGCCTCTCATGGCATCGCACCAGCAGACGCCCGCCTTCGGAATGCATGGCATCAAGTGCGTTGCTTATCAAGTTATTTAATACTTGACGAATCTCGCCCTCGAAGCAGAAGACAGTCCGTAGGCAACGCAATTGTTTTTCCGTCTTGATACGGGAATTTGTCAAACGGCTGTTGTGAAGTGCCAAAATGCTTTCAATCAGGGCGTGTGAATTCATTTCCGTCGGGTTGGTGGATTGCTTATGAAACCTCAACGTCTGGTTGGTGATTGCCGACACACGTTGCAGTTCGATATCTGCAGCGGCCAAGTATTCTCGAACGTCTTGTGGCGATTGGCTCATCTCAGCAAGGTAGAGAAGGTTTGTGACTGATTCGAGGGGATTATTGATCTCATGGGCGATGCTTGATGCCAACCGACCAACGGCTGCTAGTTTCTCATTCTGAATGAGAGCCTTTTCAGCTAATTTTCGATCGGTAATGTCGACGTTTATCCCGATAAGTCGCGTGACGGTTCCATCAGGGCTGAAGACTGATTTTCCCCACGCGTCTAACCAGTGTGTCGAGCCGTCTGGCCATATCACGCGGAATTGAGACCGATATTCTCCCCTGCCTTCGATTGCTGGAATCAAATCGTTCCTCACTCTGGCTCGATCTTCCGCATGGAGATACGAAAAGATTTTGTCGACGTGGGACATTTCGTAGGTCGACCGACCATACGTCCACTCGGTCCCACCGTCCCAGATGAAATCACCGGTTGCGAGCTCCCACTCCCACGACGCGATCCGACCCGCGGCCTGCGCTAGAAGGAGCCGGTCGGCGATTGTTTTGAAAGCCTCTTCGCTTTGTTTCTTGTCAGTAACGTCCTCGACGATGGCAAACATGCTGGCGGAAGCTAGACCGATTCCGACAACACGCCCCTTGGAGCGAATCCAGCGAACTCCATCAGGACGAATAACGCGATATTCGACGTCATACGGCGCGCCCTCTGTCATCGCGCCTGAAAACCGAGACGCTGCCATCTCCCGATCATCCGGATGGAGGAGGGCGCTCCAAAATTCAAGATCACCAACGGCAGAGATCGACCCGAAGATCCTCTGCATTGTTGCATCTGCCGAAAACGTCTTTTCGCGAGGGTCGTAGGACCACATTCCGAGACCCGCACCTTCCATAGCGAGTTGAAGATGCTGTTCGCTACGGCGTAAGGTCGCTTCTGCCTGTCGGCGCCCACTCGCTTCTTTTATCTCGCGCTCGACCGCTGGAATGAGCCGCGTGAGATTCTCTTTGGAGACATAATCTTGTGCGCCAGCACGCATGGAGTCCACTGCGGTCTGTTCAGAGACCGCACCAGACAGCATGATGAAGGGAATATCGAACGCAGAAGTCTTTAAAAGCTGAAGAGCTGCTGGCCCGCTGAAGTTGGGCAGGTTATAGTCGCCCAAAACAATGTCAGGTAACGCTTCGCGTGACAGTGCCTCTTGCATAGCCACTGCATTCTCTACTCTGACAATCGATGGTGACAGACCGTGGCGCCGAAGATGTCGTTCGAGCAGCGCCGCGTCGTCAGGATTGTCTTCGACAAGCAGGATAGTCAGATTTTGACGATCTAGTTTGGCGGACATTCGTTCAGGACAAGCCAATACATACCAAGCTGGCGGGTGGCTTCCGCAAAATCACTAAAATTTACCGGTTTGCGGATATAGCTATTAACACCAAGCTGATAGCTCCGCACCACATCTCGCTCTTCGTCTGAGGAGGTCAGCACGACAACGGGCAGCATTCGCGTCTCGTTGCATTCACGAATTCGCTTCAGAACCTCGAGGCCATCCAATTTCGGTAGTTTGAGGTCGAGCAAGACCACCTGCGGCTTAATGGCGTCTGGTCCGCAGAGTAGCTGGACAGCTTCTTCGCCGTCACGGGCCACTCGGATATCATTCGCCATATTGGACTTTTTCAAGGCACGAATGGTGAGAGCTTCGTGATCGGGATCATCTTCGACTAGCAATATCAATTTTGTCTGGTCCGTCATACGTAGTTCCTAGGGTAAACCAAAAAGTTGCTCCCTCTGCTTCTTTAGCGTCCGCCCAAATTTTCCCATGGTGCCGACGCACGACTCGTGCCACTGTGGCTAATCCGATTCCCGACCCCTTAAAGTCCTTGTCTCCGTGAAGGCGATTGAATGCACCAAACAGCTTATCCTTATAATGCATGTCAAATCCAGCCCCGTTATCTCTAACAAACCAAGCGAGTTGTTCTGGATCCCAGCCGAAGTCCACTCTGGATTCCGGCTTCTTTGAGCTAAATTTGACTGCATTGCCGAACAGGTTTTCCAGTGCAACACGGAGAAGTTTTGCATCCGCTTGAACCGTCAAGTCCTTCTCGATCGTGAATTCGATGTTTTGATCCGGATTTTGATCTCTAATTTGACTGGCAACAGTTTCGCTAAGCGCCGTCAGATCGACAACAGCGCGTTCAACATCGGCCCGGGTGATGCGCGAAAGTTGCAGGAGTGAATCGATTAGGCTCCCCATGCGCTGAACGCCAGTTCGGACGCGCAAGATATAGTCTTTGCCTTCGGGGCCCACTACGTCTGCATAATCCTCTTCGAGCGCGAGACTGAACCCGTCGATCGTCCTCAGTGGAGCGCGCAAATCGTGCGATACCGAGTAACTAAAAGCCTCCAGCTCTTTGTTGATCGTTTCTAGTTCGGCCGTCCTTTGCTGCACGCGAAGTTCAAGGCTCTGATTTAAGATCTGGATTTCTTCTGCTTTGCGCTCAACCTCCCGACGGGAGAGAGCCAGGCCATGAGCCGTCTGTTCGGCGGTGAGGCGCAGACTACGCTCTCGGGAAAAATAGCGAAACATAAACAAAATGAGGATTAGGTCTAGGATACTCGCCGCACCAAGGGTGTATCGCACTCTCTTGACTGCGACGTTGGCTGTCCGTATTCGATCGGCAAGTAGGCGTCGCTCCTCATCCTCCATTTGGTTAGCGATCAAACGCATCCGATCCATGTCCGCCTTCCCGGCGTTCATTTCCTCGTCTGTGCGAATTGGGTCTAGCCGGCCGTTCGCAGCATCCCGTATCGCGTGGTTCTGCTCTGAAAGTTCTAGGCGATGCTCCATGAGAAGGCGCATCTCATCCGCCCGACGCTGTTGGCTCGGATTGTCGGAAGTGAGTTGCTTGAACCGATTGAGGCTTGCCGGGAGCTCAGCCTTTGCTTTCTCGTAAGGTTGCAAAAAGTTCTTTTGTCCGGTTAAGAGGTATCCCCGACTCCCGGTCTCGGCGTCCTTTGCGGCACCGATCGTCCGTTCGACTTGGGCAATTACTTCCCACGTGTGGTCCACCCACCTGTGGCTAAGTTCAAGGTCTTGAACAGAATTGAGAGCAACCCATACGTTGCCGACAACAAATAAGATCGCGCAAGCTAGAACAATGGGGATCAGCGTTCGTCTCGACACTGCCACGGAATCTTGATCTATTTCTGACATCTTTCCAACGTATCGCCTTAAAGGAGAAATGACTAATCCGATTTCATGGAATGATCCAGGAACCGTCGAGAAGTATGCTGCTGTAGCTTCGGAGCAACCATTCGAGCTAATTCACAATCCTGTAACACAGAGGTATATCGTGACTCAGTCAAAGAAGAAGAGTGCCGCCGCCAAGGGACTGGCGGATCCAACGAAGTTAAAACCGTTCACGAAGAAGTCAGATGAGAGCACGACCGGGACCGCGGAGGGTGGCGATAAGCTGTTGCAGATCATCATCGAAACGCCTAAGGGTTGTCGGAACAAGTACAGCTTCGATGAGCAGCAGAAGATATTCGTTTTGAAAGCCGCACTGCCTTCGGGGATGTCGTTTCCTTATGACTTTGGCTTTGTGCCGCAGACGCTGGCGGACGATGGAGATCCTTTAGATGTGCTGGTGCTAATGGATGCGCCAGCGTTTCCGGGTTGCGCGCTTATGGGGCGACTGATCGGGGTAATTCAAGGTGAGCAGACTGCGCCGAAAATGGCGCCCGTGAGGAACGACCGGTTGGTTGCGGTGGCCGAGACGACGCATATGTATGCGAAGTTCAAGCGGTTGAAGGACATGCCAAAGCAGGCGCTGAAGGAGATCGAGGAGTTCTTCGTGAACTATCACAAGCTCCAGGGTAAGAAGTACAAGCTGATTGGCATCAAGGGCGAGAAGACAGCGCTGGCATCGATTGCGAAGGCGAGAAAAGCAGCAAGAGCCAAGTAGGAAGATAACGGCATGATCGACCTGATGGTGCGGTTCGTCATTGGCGGCGTGGTTGTGAGCGTGTTTGCCGTGCTGGGCGACCTGTTGAAACCGGAGAGCTTTGGTGGGGTGTTCGCAGCGGCGCCGACGATCGCCCTGGCGACGCTAGTGCTGACGATGCACAAGCATGGAGCAGGATATGTAGCCGTCGAAGGGCGGTCAATGTTAGCTGGGGCGATTGCATTCTTCGTATACGCGAGCGTAGTAAGTTTTGTGTTGATGAGGTATCGGACCAAGACGATGGCGACTACTATCTGGCTGCTGACGGTTTGGTTTGGGACCGCGGCTGGGCTGTGGGCTGTATGGTTGAGGCGGTGACACATGCGAGTAAAGCTTCAAACAGCTTCCCTCCATGAAACCACGGTGATGGAGTATGCGCAGCGGTTTCTCTTCGGCGGCCTGGTTACAGTGGTAGCGACGCTCATTGCGGACAAATGCGGACCCGTGATCGGCGGTCTGTTTCTCGCCTTTCCCGGGATATTTCCAGCGGGTTTGAGTCTGGTGGAGAAACATAAGATCGATCGCGAGGCCGCCGCGGGAAATACGGGTGTGGCTTCAGGGCAAGGCCAGGCGAGTGTGGAGGCTGCAGGCGCTTCCGCAGGGACTTGGGGGCTGGCTGGATTTGCGCTGGTGGTCTGGAAAGAATCGACTTTGCATTCACTGCCTGTGACGCTTGGCTGGGCGTTGCTGGCCTGGGTTACGATGTCGGGGATAGTTTGGTGGGTCCGAGATAAGCATGCTGCGCTAACGAAGTAGAAGTCGTCGCTCGGAACCGTGTTGCATCGGTAAGCATGTTGGTTTCGGCCGCGTCGAGGGCTCGATAATTTGAGGAGATCCTTGAGTTGATCGTGGGAAACGTAGGCGAAGTTTGAGCGTCCTATCGAAGTCCCTCGCGTACGAACGCGCTCTTCTCGAACTGCTCCAGCAGTTCCAATACACTCGCATAGACCTCGACACACCCTGCGTCCCTCAGGTCCATACGCGACCAACCGCCGGTGGACACCCCGATCGTACGTAATCCGGCCAAACCGGCTGCCTCAGCGTCATAAGGCGTATCGCCCAACGCTATACACTTTTTGGCTGGAAGCTTCAGCCGTTTCAGTGCCGCTACAAAGATATCCGGATGGGGCTTAGATCGGTCCGCATCATTGGCCGAAGTCTCCTTCTCCACCAGTTCCTCCATCCCCACGATCCTCTTATAGGCTTGCAACTCGTCTTTATCGGCCGAGCTAGCGAGTGCCACCCGAATTCCCGACGCCTTACCCTTGACCAACAGATCCCTCGCCCCCGGCAACGCCTTCACTTTGGGCAAAAAGTCCTGCTCAAAGATGAACTTGCGATATCGTTTCAAAGCCTCTTCCACCTGCCTCCGCTTCCACCACGGCACATATACCGGAATTAACTCATCCCCACCCTTCCCGATCTGCCGTCGCACATCTTCCTTGTCCAACTGAATGTCCATCGCCGCGAAGGCCTTTTGCCAGGCCTCGGCATGCAGCCAGTTACTCTCCACCAACGTCCCATCTATGTCAGACAAAAGAGCTTCGATCATCGGGTCTCCCAGCCATTAGATGCCGAATTAAGACGCTAAACCAACACACTGGATGCGATGGATATTCGTACGCCGACGAAGTAGGCCTATCGGACGCTTGATATGGCTAGCCGCGACGCAGTCTATGAAGAAAAGCAAAAATCTGTTGTTTAGCGGCAGCTGAGCGTAGCAACTATCTCTGCGAAGCCTCAACTTACTCCAACGCTAGGGGATGCTCCGACTCGACTCCACTGAACGTGCTACCGGGAATCGGCAGCCGGTGTGTCTTTGAAGGTGTTCGATGTGGGCCCGGGCTACGTTGCTGAATTCCCTGAGCGCTTGCACTGGGCCGTGGCAATATTTGCAGCGCATGATCTCCCCCGTTCTGTGAGCGCTTCGTAGATAGTGCGTAGTAGCCAACGCCCATGCACCCTCACCTCGCACTCCGTCATTACAGGCGCTTTCTTCGCAGTCAACGCTGAAGTGTTAAGATGCGTCCCAACAAGCTGTCGGCATTCTAAGCGACGGCGAGGGTGAGAACCGTGATGTCGTCTTCCTGACCAAATCGAACAGCGGTATCGGCGATTTGCTGGGCCCGCAAGAGTGTGAGATTAGGCAAGCGTTCAAAGCCGTAGAGTTCACCCTCATTGTTGCGAGCTTCCGGCACGCCGTCGGACATCAGCACCATGGATTCATTGGCAGCAAGCTGTCCGACGACCAAGTCATACACTTGGTCCGATGCAAGGCCCAGGGGGAGAGCGGGTGGGGTCTCTAGCTCGGCACCGCCGATGTAGGGAGAGATGTGGCCCGCGTTTGCAGCGATGAAGCGTCCATCGGGAAAAAGGTGGACGCAGCACGCGGTAGTAAAACCCATCTCAGATTGGCTGAGCAGTGCATCATTCAAATTCGCCAGCGCCACTGCCGGATCGCGCGAAGTTTCCCGGCGCAGCACGCCCAAGATCATAGCCACGCGCATCGCGGCGGTCAGCCCTTTGCCCGACACGTCACCCACGATTACGAACAGCGAGCCATCTTCCAGCGGTGAGAGCAGAAAGAAGTCGCCGCCTACTTGGTTCGCCGGATGGAAGGCAGTTTCTACCTGGAAACCAGGCGTTGGGCTCGAGGAACCCGAAAGCAGCAATTGTTGTACGTGCTGAGCTGCCGCCAGCTCCGCTGCCAACTCCGCCCGAGCCCGCGCCAGCCGTACGGTGCGCAGAATCAGGAATCCGAGCAGCGCAAGCAGGAACAAGAAGTGAGCCAGCTCGTCCCAGCGGAAGTACAGTATGTCGCTGGACGCCGGGGGGATAAACGCATGCTTGCTCAGATGCGCGAAATAGAGAACGGCAAGAGAGATCTGAAGGTAGAGGAACATGCCCTGGATCAGCAGGGGGATGGAAAGTAGCAGAGCGTCGAGGTTGCGCTGGCGCCGCCATATCCATAACGCGAAAAGCGGAAGCCCGAGATATAGTGGAGCGATTACAGCGGCGGTCAGGGCGACCAGAGTGAACAGAACCGCCCTGGGAGGAATCTGTGCGGTATACGTGACAATGTTGAACACCATACCGGCGATCATGCAGAAGCCGATAAGCCATTCGTAAGCAACGATCCAACGTGAGCGCGGGAGCCTCAGAATCATGCGGGCAAACTCGATGCCTGCGATGATGCCGATAAGAGAAAGAACCTGAACAGGGAGCAGTGACCAACGGCTGTAGGAGAGTAGATGAGAATCCTGCCAGATCCCAATGGCATCGGTAAGAAATAGGGTAGCTAAGAAAAGGCAGAGGGCGAGATATTCCCGCTCGTCGCGCAACGTAAGAGCCAGCGCGATCGCGATAAACAAAATTAAACCCGTAAGAGCCGTGTTGACGGCGTTAGAAGTGAAGGCACGAAAGTTGAAGAGCGCGGTACGCTCGGAGAGCACGGAGGCGTCCCCGAGCGAGAACGTTGTATATGGGCCGAAGCCAGGCGCACTATTAAGGGATGCTGCAGCTGCCTGAATCTGAGCGCGCACGGCGATGGTGAGTTTTCCGCTAGCGATCAGGTCGTCGGGGAGCGTGGCGCGCCGGTCAGGGTTGCGTCCAACGCGCCCCCCGCCGGCAGGAAAGTCGGTCACCGGGCCGGTGAGGACACCATTGACGAAGACCTCTTCCGAACCAGCGAATTGACGAAAGAGAATTGCCAAGTTGTGCTGGCCGGATGCGATCTGAACATGGGTGCGGTACCAAACGAAGTTGGGATGCACGATTCCGTAGCTCGCGAGCGGCTTGGTAATGTCAATGACGGTCCATTGCGAATCGTCGAACGCAGGCGAGGCGTAGGCAGCATCATCGCCCTGACGAACGAGCCAGCTGGCGGTGAGATCAAGCGGGTGGTTGAGACTAGATGCAGTGACGTTGTGTGGGTCAATTGGAGGATGATAGGTCGGTCCCTGGGCTTCCGCCGGTGGGACAAAGGCGGTCGTCGCCGCGAAAATGGCAAAAAGCGGAAGCAGCCGAAACATTTGGTGTAATGTCATGCGGATCCCTATTTGGATTGGTTGACCGGTGGTGTCCAGCATACAGGGTTAAGTTCCGGTATTACCGCGCATTGCGCCAACCACCCGATCCGTAGATCTCACTATTCTTCTGGGCTTACAGTACTCATATGTTCAGGCATCGTATCGGTTGGCGAGAACAGACGCCTCGTTTAGCGGCGTCAGGCAACGAAAGCCCCGTCATCCCACTGAACACCTTACGGACGCAAGGTCATTCCCGCAAAACAGGGTGGTCTCAATGGGTTGATGCAGCACTCAGCTCAGACCCACACGCATTGAAAACAAAAGCTAAAAACGCTGAATAGGGTTAGATCAGGCCGGAGCCTTACCTTGGTTAGCTTTGGCCGAATCGGTCAAATAGATAAATTCTTCAGGGTAAGCATTCGTGGATCAGCCGTTTAGATATAGTGTTGCGTCGAACCGTTGAGACCGCCAGTGTTATTGGCAACCTGCCGATAACAGACGATACGGCAACCGAACGCCATTGGTCACAGAAGCACGTTTGTGAGGACTTATCGTGTTCGCCGGGATTTACGAATTGTAGAATCGCCAAGAAGAGCCAGATGCAACCGGCCCTTTCCAGGAGCGTGGGGATGAACCGACGTATCGCAGCTGCCACACTTTTTCTAATGCCAGGCCTGTGTAATCCGCAGGCGGTTTCAACGGCGACGCCCGATGGCAGAGTCTGGATTCAGCGGTCAAACACGTTTACGCAAAAGGTTCTGTACCTCGAGATGAAATACGCACCCGAGGAGGGCACGCGCAACGGATTAGATCAGTTCGACACAGATGTGTCCGTGCCGACGCTCGCCAATATGTTCGCCGAAAACAAAGAGGCTGCGCTTCTTGCCGAAGAGTTTGAAGCGCAGATCAAACGGGAGAAGGACCCAAACGTCGCGGAGGACCTTCAGATACTTGTTCACAACGAAAGGTTGAGCATTCGGACCGACAACTATACGGAAAATCACCGTGTCCGGTTTCGCAACCCGACGTCGTGGGTTTTCAGTGGCCTGAAAATGCTGCTGGACGACCAGATGCCCCCCGAGAGAAGGCAGGCTGCAGTCGTCCGATTGAAGAAATATGCGGGTCTGGTTCCTGGGTACCGTCCGCTGGCTACGGCCATGATGGAGCGCACCGAAAGCAAATGGCCAAGCCTGGCATGGTCTACCCATCACGCCGCGAACTGGAAACACAGTTGGCGCGAAATGCGACCATTGTGAGCGGCATTGCTGACCTTTTCAAGAAATACAACCTGACAGGGTGGGAAGCTCCCTTCGAAACACTAAAGAAGCAGCTGGCTGACTACGACGCCTGGCAGCGTGCGACGGTGCTGCCTAAAGCGTCTGCCAGCAATGGCCTCCAGCCCGAAGAGTACGCGCTGAGGCTTGAGGCTGCAGGCGTCGATATTCCTCCCGCTCAGTTGACGGCGATGGCGCACAAAGCCTTCGCGGACATACAAGCGCAGATGGCGCCGCTTGCAGCAGAAATAGCCAAGGCGCACAGCTGGCCCTCAGCTGACTATCGCGATGTCGTCGCGCAGCTGAAGAAGAACCAGATCGCAGGCGCAGACATCCTACCCTTGTATACCGATCACCTGCACGCCATCGAGCAGATCATTCGTGACCACAAACTCGTCACTCTGCCTGACCGTCCCGCGATCATCGAAGTGGCAACCGCGGCCGAAAGCGTTCAGCAGCCGGCCCCGCACATGCGCCCCCCGCCTCTCGTGCACAACACGGGACAGCGCGGCGTCTTTGTTCTTCCTCTAAATATCCCGGCCGGAACGGGCCAAGCGGCGGCGACTAAGCTGGACGACTTTTCTTATGAAGCCGCAAGCTGGACACTCATCGCGCATGAAGCCCGGCCCGGTCATGAACTTCAGTTCGATTCCATGGTGGAAAACGGTGTCTCACTTGCACGCGCTATCTACGCTGGAAACTCGACGAACGTCGAGGGTTGGGGCCTTTATTCGGAGTACATCGTGCAGCCCTACATGCCTAAGGAAGGTCAACTGATCAGCCTGCAGGGCCGTCTGGTGCGTGCGGCCCGAGCGTTCCTCGATCCTGAGCTGGAAAGTGGAAAGATTCAGCCCGAGCAGGCGATGACCATCCTCACTCACGACGTGTGCCTGAGCGAGCCACTCGCGAACGAAGAGGTAGAGCGCTTCACGTTCCGCGCCCCGGGACAGGCAACCAGCTATTTTTATGGATACACCCGCCTCTTGGAGCTCCGCCAAAAAACCGAGACGGCACTCGGACCCAAATTCAACCTGATGCGCTTCCACGACTTCATTCTGGCGCAGGGCCTGCTGCCCCCCGGCCTCATGGAGAAGGCTGTGATGGAGAAGTTCGTGCCAGAAGAGAAGGCTATCCCGTAAACCAACCGAGCGTGCGGTTCTCATCTCTGACTGAAAGATCATATCGAACTGTCGACTTATCGCCAGGATCGGCTCTTGTTCCCTGAAAACGGGGCGGTCTCAATGGGTCGACGCAAGACTATATCTAAACGGCTGGTCCACGAATGCTTAACCTGAAGAATTGATCTATTTGACCGACTCGACGAAAGCTAGCCAGGGTAAGGGTTCGGCCTGATCTAACACTATCCAGCGTTCTAGCTTTTGTTATCAATGCGTGTGGGTCTGAGCTGGTGTTGCATCGACCCATTGAGACCACCAGACTTCGCAGGCACTCGCCTCCATCCGTTGTGCCTGAGCGCTGGATTCTGAGGGGGCCGGTTTTGGCCAATCACCTACACCCCCAGGATGATTTTCTGCGTCCTATCGTACAGCCGATTTAGAAGGCGTTGAGGTTCATCGCATGTCAGTCAACATCAACGGATTGTCCGTCGACCTGCCAAGTGATGCGCGGGTATCGCTGCTCGACCTCCTTCGTGACCATTTAGACCTGCCCGGAACCAAAGTGGGCTGTAACCAGGGAGCGTGTGGGGCCTGCACTGTGTTGGCGGATGGAGAACGCATCCTTTCCTGCCTTGCGCTGGCGGTCCAATACGAAGGCCGTTCCGTCACTACGATCGAGGGCCTAACAGTCGAAGGTTCGTTGCACCGGCTCCAGCACGCCTTCATCGAGCATGATGGTTTTCAATGCGGGTACTGCACTCCCGGACAGATCTGCTCGGCCATCGGCATGCTTCGCGAAGTTCAACGCGGGGTTCCTAGCCTCGTGACCGAGGACCTTTCCAGCCGTTCGATTGCCCTCACAAGGGACGAGCTGCGCGAGCGAATGAGCGGTAACCTCTGCCGGTGTGGCGCCTATAACGGCATCGTCGAGGCCATCACGGAATTTGCGGAGACGAGCAAATGAACAATTTCACGTATGTCCGCGCAACCGATGTCGCCGAAGCTGTCCGGCAGGGCGGCCAAGCCCATGCGAAATTCCTCGGCGGCGGCACGAATCTTGTTGACCTGATGCGCGAGACCCTGGAGCGTCCATCGGTGCTCGTGGACGTGACCGGCCTCTCGAGCGCGATCACAGACCGCGAAGACGGCGGCATGCTGATCGGCGCTGCTGCAAAGAACACCGCGGTTGCAGAACATAGAGGGGTCCGGACCCGCTATCCGCTGCTTGCCCGCGCGATCCTTGCCGGTGCTTCGGGACAGATACGCAACATGGCGACGGTGGGTGGAAACCTTTTGCAACGGACGCGCTGCACCTATTTCTACGATGATGACGGATCCCGCTGCAACAAACGCGGGCCGGGACAGGGATGTGACGCCATCGACGGGTTCAACCGGATCCACGCCATTCTGGGGGCGTCGTCTTCGTGTGTCGCGACTCATCCATCGGATATGTGCGTTGCTTTGGCGATGCTGGACGCGGTAGTGCATGTGACGGGATCGCAGGGGGAGCGGACGATCGCCTTCGCTGACCTGCATTTACTTCCCGGGAATCATCCGGAGGTGGAAACAAGCTTAAGCCCCGGGGAATTGATCACGGCAGTAGAGCTACCTGCGCTGTCGTTCGCGCAACGTTCAACGTATCGCAAGGTTCGCGACAGGGCGAGCTATGCGTTTGCGCTGGTGTCCGTTGCGGCCGCTATGGAGGTCGACGACGGAGTAGTAAAGGGTGTGCGGGTTGCGTTAGGCGGGGTCGCGGCCAAGCCATGGCGAGCATTGAGACTGGAGGCCGCGCTGACGGGACGTCCAGCCAACGAGGAAAGCTTCCGGGCGGCGGCGGAAGCAGAACTGGCAGACGCACAACCGTTGCGTCATAACGCATTCAAGATAGAGGTTGCCAAGCGCACGATCGTGGCCGTGCTAGCGGAGTTGGCAGGAGATCGCTTATGAGCATCAAAGAAGCTGCACATGCGGTGATGAAGAAGGCTGTTCAGGTTGCTCCGGATAAGTGGATGCCTGGCGCGACTCCCGATCCACTAATCCGGCAAAAGCATGGGCTGATCGGCACCCCGGTGTCGCGTCTCGACGGGCCGCAGAAGGTCAGCGGCACAGCCCGATTTGCAGCCGAGTTCCCGCTGGAACGCATGGTCTACGCTGCGCTGAACTACAGCACGATTGCCAAGGGGCGGATCCGTGAGCTTCACACGGCCGAAGCTGCTGCCGCCCCTGGGGTTGTGCTGGTGATGACCCATCTGAATGCGCCGAGGATGACAAGGGTCCCTTTGTTTGGGTCAAATGCAAAAGCTGCCGGGGGCGACGATTTGCCCATCATGCAGGACGAGCGTATCCACTGGAACGGCGAGCCTATTGCGGTGGTGCTTGCGGAGAGCCAGGAGCAGGCTGATTACGCCAAGTCGCTCATCCGCGTTGCGTACGAGGCGGAGCCATCGGTAACCACTTTTGAAGTTGCGAAGGCCAGTTCCGAGCAGGGAGTCTTTCAAGGCGAGCCTTTGCTGCTCGAGATCGGCGACGCTGAGGCTGCGTTGGCAGCAGCGCCGCATAAAGTTGACGTCGTCTACCGGACTCCGCGGCACAATCACAACCCGATTGAGTTACACGGCGCAACCGTGGCCTGGGACGGCGATGAACTGATTGTGCACGATGCGTCTCAATGTGTGACGCACACCGCCTGGTCGTTAGCGCAGGTATTTGATATTGAAGAAGAGCAGGTGCACGTCACGTCTCCGTATGTCGGCGGCGGGTTTGGAAGCAAGACGCTTTGGCAGTACCAGGTGCTGGCGGCGGCGGCGTCCAGGTTGGCCGGGCGACCTGTCCGCATTGTGCTCTCGCGCGAAGGGGTTTACCGCATCGTGGGTGGCCGCACGCTTACGGAACAACGCGTTGCGATCGGGGCGCAGGCGGATGGCCGGTTCGATGCCCTGATCCAGACGGGTGTGGTTGGCATGGGAAGGCATAACAATATGCCGGAGCCTTTCATGCTTCCTGCGAAGTCAGCCTACAAATCGGGAACCTTCCGACTCCAGGTCGAAGCGGCCAGGATGGATATGGTCGGAAATACGTTCATGCGGGCTCCTGGCGAGGCGGTTGGGACCTTCGCATTGGAGAGCGCCCTTGATGAGTTAGCGGTGAACCTCGGCATGGATCCGATCGAGCTGAGGATCCGTAATGAGCCGGATAAGGACCCAACCTCCGGGGTTCCATTCTCCTCGCGCCACATCGTGGAAGCGTATGTTGCCGGAGCGGAAAGGTTTGGGTGGAACCAGCGCAACCCGAAACCGGGAGCTCGCCGCGAGGGTGAGTGGCTCGTAGGCCTGGGATGTGCCACGGCCACTTATCCATACTACCGGATGCCGGGCGGCGTGGCGCGCATCACCTTGACGAACCGTGGGCGCGCGACCGTCTCGATCGCGGCGCACGAGATGGGTATGGGCACCGCTACCACGCAGACCATGGTGACTGCCGACCGCCTCGGCCTAGCCCTGCAATGCGTGACCGTCGAGTACGGAGATTCGCACTTGCCCGGTGTGGTCCTTGCCGGAGGTTCCCAGCAAACGGCATCGATTGGTGCAGCGGTGACGGCCGCGCATGACGCTCTTATCACCGAGCTGCTTAAGCTTGCCGGTAAGGAGTCAGTCCTATCCGGGCTCGATTCAGAGGATGTGATTGGCCGAGACGGATACCTGTGCGACATTCACAAGCCCGATCGCCGCGAAAGCTATGTGTCCCTGATGGCGCGGATAGGGCGGGAGCAGATCACGGTGGAAGGGACAGCGCCTCCACCACTCGAATTTACGCATTGGTCGATGCACTCGCATGGAGCGATGTTCTGCGAGGCGCGCGTCAGTGGGGTGACCGGCGAGACTCGTGTGACTCGCTTCCTTGGCTCGTTTGACTGCGGCCGCATTCTTAATCCGAAGACCGCGGCCAGTCAGTTCCGAGGCGGCATCGTGATGGGCCTAGGCCTGGCGCTAATGGAGGAAACTCAGTTCGACGAGCGCAAGGGTCGCATTATGAACCCGAGCCTTGCCGAGTACCATGTGCCAGTGCAGATGGACGTTCCCGAGATTGACCTGATCTGGACAGACATCCCCGATCCCCACGCTCCTATGGGAGCGCACGGAGTTGGAGAGATTGGCATCACCGGTGTCGGTGCGGCAGTTGCAAACGCTGTGTACAATGCTACGGGCACGCGGGTGCGAGACCTCCCGATAACCTTAGATAAAATGCTGTAGCGGCTCGAGCAGTTTAAAATCCAACGTTTTCCTTGGGCGTTGATTGAGTGCCGTGCCACTTTATCGAGGTCGGCCTGGGAGTAGCCGGACAAGTCGGTTTTCTTCGGGAAGTACTGTCGTAGCAAACCGTTGGTGTTTTCGTTGGAGCCGCGCTGCCATGGGCTCTGCGTATCGCAGAAGTAGACGTTGACCTTGGTGGCGATGGTGAAGTTTTTGTGACTGGCCAGCTCTAGTCCTCGATCCCAGTCAGTGACCGCCGCAGCGACGCGGGGAGTTTACGAACCTGCCGGCTCAGCGCATCGACGACGGTCGCCGTGTCCTTGCTGGGCACCTTGACCAGGATGACGAAACGCGAATGCCGTTCGACCAGAGTTGCGATGTGAGTGTTCTTGCTGCCTGCGAGCAAGTCGCCCTCCCAGTGACCGGGGATGGCGCGATCTTCGATCTCTGCTGGCCGCTTGCGGATAGAGATGGCATCGATCTGACCCTGGGAGTGGCCTAGCTCGAGCATGTACTGAGCGACGGATGAATCGCTTGGACCGAAGATGCTGAATCAGCTCCGTTTTCAGCACTCCTCGAGCCTGGATGGATAAACTGCGGTAGAGGGTCTCGTGGGACACGCGCATACTCTCGTTGCTGGGATACCGTCTCTTCAGCTACCCAGAAATCTGTTGTGGCGACCAGTTCTGGATCAGTTTACTGGTCACGATCAGCCGCAGCTTCCGGTGCCTTGCAAGCTGGCAGGCCTTAGGTCGCAGAGCCAACTTCCATGCCCGCTGATCGGCTTCACTGGCTCGATACGCTGGACGGCCGCCGTGACGTACCACCTCCCGACTTACCGTCGACGCAGCTCGTTGAAGTCCTCTGGCGATCTCGCGAATCGACGAGCCGGAAACCATCCCTCGTGAGATCTCTTCCCGCTCGGCCAGGGTGAGCGTTCGCTCCGAGCGGCGGCGGACGGCCGGAGCGATCCCGCCGTGCTGCGCTAACGGGAAAGGGATCGAGCCATGATCCTTGCCAAAGGCCCGTCCAATCTCATGCAACGACTCGCCCACCTTCCAACGCTGCCATATCTCGGCCTTCTGCTCCACAGAAAGCCCATGCCGCCTTCCTTGTCTCATCAACACCACCTCCAAATCAGATAGTGTTGCATCCACCCGTTGAGACCGCCCGACTTTGAAGGAGGTTGGATTCCTGTGCGTCCGTTTAGCCGCGGCCTCGCCGCTCCCGTCCCCACAGCGGCCGTGATATTCTCCGGCTACTGTAATCATCCAGCTTTCACCCGCATCGGAGGGCACCCGCGCGTGGCACTCACTATCACTGGTCTATCCAAGACCTACCCCAACGGCGTCAAGGCACTCAAGAATCTCTCCCTCACCATCGGCAACGAGATGTTCGGCCTCCTCGGCCCCAACGGCGCCGGCAAGTCCTCCCTCATGCGCACCGTCGCCACCTTGCAAGACCCCGACTCCGGCACCGTCACGCTCGACGGCATCGACGTCCTCAAGGACAAGAACGCCGTCCGCAAAGTCCTCGGCTACCTGCCCCAGGAGTTCGGCGTCTACCCTAAGATGTCCGCGCTCGACATGCTGCACCACCTCGCCATCATGAAGGGCATCTCCAACAAGACGGAGCGTAACCAGATGGTCGATGCGCTGCTCAACCAGACCAATCTCTGGGCCGCCCGCAAGAAGTCCCTCAGCACCTACTCCGGCGGCATGAAGCAGCGCTTTGGCATCGCGCAGGCGCTCCTCGCCAACCCAAAACTCATCATCGTCGACGAGCCCACCGCCGGCCTCGACCCCGCCGAGCGCAATCGCTTCCTCAATCTCCTCAGCTCCATCGGCTCCAACGTCACCGTCATCCTCTCCACCCACATCGTCGACGACGTACGCGAGCTCTGTCCCCGCATGGCCATCATCGCCAGCGGAGAAGTCCTCCTCGAAGGCAGCCCCGCCTCCGCGCTCGATGCGCTGAACGGCAAAATCTTCTCCAAGGTTGTCTCCACCGACGACGAGCTTCGCGCCCTCGAAGCCTCCTTCAATGTCATCTCCACCCACCTCGTGGGTGGCCTCCACGAAGTCCGCATCTATGCCGACTCCAATCCCGGTGCCGACTTCAAGCCCGTCGACTCCGGCCTCGAGGACGTCTACTTCCTCAACCTAACCAAACACGCCGCCAACGCTGCAGCAGTGAACTAGCCCCGCGAATTAACCGGCAAACACACTCACAGCGTCTAGCGAAACGGAAGGGTTTACATGGCACAGTTCTGGGAATTCTTTACATTCGAGCTCAAATTCCGAGCCAAGAGCGTCTCTACGTACGTCTACTTCGCGCTCTGGTTTATGTTCGAGTTCTTCTGCGTCGCGAGCGAAAGTTTTGGGCCTATCGGCAACGCGAACGGCAAGGTCCTGCTCAACGGTCCTTACGCTAACACCTATAATTACATCGGCGCCAGCTTCTTCGGCGTCATCGTCATCGCCGCCATCTTCGGTACCTCCATCCTGCGCGATTTCCAACGCGATACCATCCAGATTCTGTTCACCAAGCCGATCTCAAAGTTCGCTTACCTCGGCGGCCGCTGGGCTGGTTCGTTTGTCACCACCGTCTTCGCCTTCTCCGGCATGCTCTTTGGCGGGTTCGTCGGCACGTTCGCACCCTGGGCCGACCACACACGCATTGCCGCTAACCATCTCTCCTGGTACCTCCAGCCGTTCTTCTCCGTCTCGGTCGTTCAGATCTTCTTCTTCGGCTCGCTCTTCTTCCTCGTAGCCGCACTTTCACGCAAAATCTTCATCGTCTATCTGCAGGGCGCCGCTGTCTTCATCCTGTACTACATTGGCGCGAACATCATCCTGGGTACAAGAACGCTGGACCATTTCTGGTGGTCTGTCTTCGATCCAATCGGGTTCGTCTACAGTGACCAGATCGCCCGCTATTGGACTGTTGTCGAGAAAAACAGCCTGTTGTTTCCGTGGGCGGGGCCATTCCTCTATAACCGACTCCTGTGGATCGGCATCGGTCTTCTAAGCCTGCTCGCCGTTTGGGTACTCTTCCCCATGTCGGTCGAGACGCTCACTTCTAAAGCAAGTGGCAAGCGAGCCAACCTGCAGCGCGAACAGGAAGAAGCCTCCAAGCCACGACGCTCACTCGTCGCCGTTCCACTGCCTCTCGTCCATCAGTTCTTCGGCTTCAAAACTTCTTTCGCGCAGTTCATGTCCCTCACCCGCATTCGTGTATCGAACATCATCAAAGAAATCCCGTTCTGGGGAATCCTCGTACTGATGATTGCCCTCGCCACGGTCAATGGCCATTACGCAGGACGATTGGCCGGCACCAACGTCTGGCCAGTAACGTACCTCATGCTCCAAGCCGTGGAAGGTGGCGCCGCCCTCTTCCTCTACATCGTCTCCACGTTCTATGCCTCCGAACTCATCTGGCGCGAGCGCGACACCCACTTCGACGGCATTCACGACGCTCTCCCCATGAGCGAAACCACCGACTGGCTCTCGAAGTTCACAGCCCTCTGCACCGTCGAGCTCGCCATGCTCACTGTCGCTGGCCTCTGCGGCATCCTCATGCAAACCGTCGCCGGCTACCATCACTACGAGCTCTTGCAGTACGCGCAGGAACTCTACCTGGTCATGTTTTCCCAGATCGTCATCTTCATCCTCCTCTCCCTCTTCATTCAGACCATCGTCTCGAACAAATTCATCGGCATCGGCATCGTCATCCTGATCTTCGTCACCACACCCATCCTGCAAAACTTTGGCTGGGAGAACACGCTCTATCTGCCCACCAACACCACGTCCGTCACCTACTCGGACATGAATCGTTATGGACACTTTGTCCAGGCGCTCATCTGGTCAACAGGATATTGGCTCGGCTTCATGTGCGTCCTCGGCGTCCTCTCGATAGCGCTGGCCCGCCGTGGTTCCGAAGACAGCTGGTCCTCCCGTTTCCAGCTAGCCCGCCAACGCGCCCCGAAACTTCTGCCCGCAGGCGTCTTCTTTCTCCTGGTCACCATCGGCAGCGGCCTCTGGTTCTATTACAACGCTCATGTGCTCAACGCCTATATCAATGCCCGCGAAGGCCGAGCGATCCAGGCTCAATATGAGCGCGAAAATAAGAAGTACATGCACCAGCTTCAGCTCAAACTTGTCGCTGCGGATACCAACGTGGATATCTTCCCGGAGCGGCGATCGTTCTCGGGCACCGGTCACTTCGTCCTGATGAACAAGTACCCCGTCCCCATCTCGCAGGTGCATATTTCCGACGCACATCCCGGGGCTTTTGGCGCCATTAACATTGAACCCTCTGTGAGTAACGTGAAGTTCAACCGGCCATTTCATGTTGTATCGGTTAGCTCGCACAACATGTACACGATCTACCAGTTCGATACCCCCGTCGCTCCCGGCGAGACGGTGGACATGACCTTCAACGTAGCCCACACCAGTCGCGGCTTCCGGGATGGACATGAAATGCCCGAGATGGCTTACTCTGGCACGTTCTTCGATCAAGCGTATTTCCCCACGATCGGGTACGACACGGGAGTAGAACTCCAAGATCCCCGCCGCCGCCGCGAACAACATCTCGGCGACCTCACCCTCCTGCCTCCTCGCGGCGACGCCTGGGGTCAGCTCATCAGCCAGGATTACATCAAGTACAAGACCACGGTCAGCACCTCGGACTCAGACAACGAGGGCAAGCCGCAGATCGCCATCTCGCCCGGATATCTCCAGAAAGATTGGCACCAGAACGGCCGCCACTACTTCACTTACGACATGGGCGACGTACCGATGGCATCATGGTTCAGCTACAACTCAGGCCGCTACGACGTCACCCGCGACGTATACCAGGGCGTCAATGGCCCCATCAACATCGAGGTCTACCACATCCCCACTCACCCCTATGACATCGCCGATATGATCGCGGCGTCCAAGGCAGGCCTCGCGTATTACGAGAAAAACTACGGTCCCTACCAATTCAAGCAGTATCGGATCATCGAGTATCCCCGCTACCGCACCTTCGCGGAATCGCTGGCCAACACCGTTCCCTTCTCCGAGGGAATCGGCTTCATCGATCGCACCGAAAAGCCGGAAGACATTGACTACTGCTACTTCGTCACCGCCCATGAGTTAGCCCACCAATGGTGGGGACACCAGGTGATCGGCGGCAATGTCGAAGGCTCGAACATGATGTCCGAATCCCTTGCAGAATATTCCGCCCTCCGCGTCATGGAGAAAAAGTACGGCGCCGACAACATGCACAAGTTCCTCGCCCACGAGCTTGACGGCTACCTACGCGGCCGCTCCGGCGAGATCCGCCACGAGAACCCCCTCGCCCTCGTCCAGAACGAAACCTACGTCTGGTATCAAAAGGGTTCGCTCGTCATGTACGGCCTCTCCGACTACATCGGCGAAGATAAGCTCAACCTCGCACTCCACAACTTCCTCATGCAGTACCAGTATCCCAACGCCCACACCACGCAGGAAGTTCCCTACCCCGACACTCGCCAATTCGTCGCAGCCCTCCGCGCCGCCACCCCGCCCGAATACCAGTATTACATCACCGACGCCTTCGAGAACATCGTCCTCTACGACAACAAGGCCCTCACCGCCACCTACGTCCAGACGCCCGATGAGAAATACAAAGTCACCCTGACCGTCCAGGCCAAGAAGTTCAAATCAGACGGTTCCGGAAACGAAACTCCCATGCCCCTCGCCGACTACATCGACATCGGCGTCTTCTCCGGCAAGAAGGACCACGAAAAACCCCTCTACCTCAAGAAGGAAAAGATCACCCAGGAGAAGAACACCTTCGAGATCATCGTCGACGAGCTTCCAACCCGCGCCGGCATCGACCCCATCAACAAGCTCATCGATCGCATCCCCGACGACAACTCCATCGACGTCACCAAGCCCTGACCGCGCAGAGAATAAACCCGACTTAACGTCGGTTCAGCGCTTCAATAACACCTCGCAACATCGCTTCGGGCTAAAGGCCTGAAAGATCGAGGGCACGCCTGATGAAATTCGGACTGCGTGCACAGCCGCCCGCTACGGTTTGAAAACGGCCAAGTAAGAGCTGAAATCTGGGATCGAACTCTCACCTCGTTCCAAAAAACGGCGTTATGGGCAACTGACCGAAGTTGCCGAAAACCCGACCTCACGAAGAAGCCGGGCCTTTGAAGGTCACCTGTCCGCGTAATCGGCTTCTGCTGAACAGCGCCTACAGAAACAGTCGGGCGAACTTGCCAAAATCGGACCTGCTGGAGCTTCGCGGATACTGCCCACTTCTAGGTTTTGCTCACTAGTCTCACAAAGGGTTCGCGATTATGGGTGGGCGAGAAAAGGCCAAGTCGCGAGAACAAATAGTCTCTGCGATTAGCGGCTTTGGGGAAGCGCTTTCGCACATTCCCCAAAACGGTGTTTTCGGCAACATCGCGTACCCAATAGATGGAAGCCGAACGCCGCCATATCAGGCGCTTCGCATACTTCGCTAGATGACCTTAAGCAAAAGGAGAATAAGCACAATGGTTAGGATGAGGCTGAGGCCCCCACCGCCGTAATAACCGAGGCCCGGCCCCATGCGATAGCCGCCAAAACCGAACACCAAAATCAAGATCACAAGAACGATCAGCATATATTCTCCAAGGTTAGAGTAACTATTGTCTCTGGTTGTGATGCGGAAATGAGGTGCCGGGATACCATCGGCCAAATAACGAGGCCCATAATGTCACACCTTTTTGCGTCACACTAAAAGGTGTGATACAAGAAAGTGTGATGAATAACCCTTTTGAATTTGGGCGCGAACTTGGGACAGGGGAACTCGTCGACCGTCACAGCGAGGTCGCCGAGGTGGTCCAGACCGTGGACCAGGGAGCTAAATTGTTTCTTATCGGGCCCCGACGCTTCGGCAAGACCTCAATTCTCAAGGCCGCTGAAGACCGATTAGGACAGACCCGGGCTGTCGTATTGCGCTTCGACGCAGAGAGTTACCCTTCCCTTGATCTCTTGGTAACAAACCTCATCGCTGACGCCGCCAAACATTTGAAGGGCCCGGTCGAACGTGTCGGCGAGCAAATGCGCTCTTTCTTCTCGCGCCTACGGCCAGAGCTGACCTTCAATGTCACTCAAGACTCCTGGAGCGCCAAGCTTGGCCTAAGTGTTACGTCCAATCCACAGGGTCACGCAGCGCTCTTGGTCGATGCACTGAACGGACTCGAAACTCTCGCGACGGCGCAGCCGAAGAACCGGCCAGTTGGTCTTATCATTGACGAATTCCAAAAAATTATCGAGATGGGCGGGCCCCAGGCTGAATCCCAGATCCGCGCAGCCATACAGCGGCACAAGCGTGTCGGCTATGTCTTCGCCGGTTCCAAGACGCGCATGCTCACTGCAATGACTATGGACGTTGCCAGACCATTTTACCGGCTTGGCACGGTGCGCTTTCTCGGTCCGGTTCCCACGCTAGACTTCGAAGCATTTCTAACGGCTAAGTTTCAGGGAAGCGGATTTCGAATTGAATCTCCCACGCCAATACAGAAGATTCTCGAACTCGCGGAAAATGTGCCGTATAACGTCCAGATGCTCGCGCATGCATGTTGGAACAAACTACGCTCCCGTCCAGCCAGGCCAACCCCTGTCCTAAGTTCTATTGTCGTCAGAGAGTCAATGAATCTCCTTGTCAGGCAATACGACCCTTTCTATACGCAAACCTGGGCAGGCCTGACTTCGATCCAGCAAAAGGCTCTGATTGCCGTGATAGAAGAAGACGGATTGCGTTTGCAGAGCCAAAAGGTTGCTGAATTTATCGGTAAAGGGGCGTCTACAGTCAAGCGGTCGCTTGACTTGCTCACTGACAAAGATATCCTTCGCGAACAACAATTCAAAGGCGGCGTGCAGCTGCGCTTCGAAGACCCGTTTTTTTCGCAATGGATCCGTGCGCTTCCGGCTAACGTGACGGGCTTTTTTTCAATCACGCAAACGAAATAAGTGTACTTAGCGATATCTACCCGAGCATGCGGGATTTGCCATGTCCACATCCAATGCTTAAGTAGCCAAACAAGTCTGCCAGAGATCCAAACCATTTGCACACTTGCCCGAACTCGAGAATGGCTGCTCGTCAAGTAGAAGACAAACTGGCGTCAAGGTTTCGTTTGCCGACTATCTGCCCTACCCCAAGTCCGCGGCGGCGGACACTGATACGTAGCACGCTAGTCCGTCTTCTGCGTGCCAAAATTTAGATGATACTAATACGCGCTCGATTGCGCCCACGGCGGAGGTCTGAGATAAAGGCTAGGACGGGTTATATCTGGCATGGAATTCAATTTGCACGCTCGGTTGCCGTTCGCCATTGGAAAAGTCATAACGTAGGAGCTCATTTCGGACTTGGTCGGAGATCGTTGCCGGACGAATCGCATAGGCAGATACCGCGGACCCACGCGCGCATCGTTGGCTCAGAAACTTTATTGGCCAAGCATTCTATGCTGGGGAGAATCGACCTCGAAATACTCCCAGAGTGCTTTGATATGGCAAAAACATATATTCGGAACATTTTGGACTTGGACAAGGGAACAAAGACTCGATGGAGTCTGACATGAAGCGCCTTTCCAAGAGCATCACTAAATGATCTGCGCCCGAAGACATAAGGTTGAGGAATCTAAAGTGGCACCGTGCGATAGCCTGAGCGCTAATCGACTCGTCAAGATGAAAAGTAGCGCCGAATCAGCCCTAAACCCGACGCGAAAGAAAGCCGCTAAAACGGTGTAGATGTGACATCAGGCGTATCTGACGCTGTAGCTCTCTATAGAACGCAAACAGACCGGAATCGGTTTTCGAAATATTGAAATTGACCCAAAACGTGAAGTTATTCAGCCCGGTATCGCTAGGTCGTCGATCCTTGCTCGCAACTTCCTTTGCGCGTTTCCGGTTCGTGTCCAGCGATTCACGAATGCCATGACTATTGAACGACGCATATGATCTCGCGGGTGGCGGTCCCAGCTACCTCTCCGGAACTGCGAAATCTTCCGCTCTTGGGGCGGACCCAATAGATCGAATTAAACACGATTGACTGCTCGTCCGAAGACCCTCCGTTAGAACCGCGCCAGTGCAGGGGAAGATGGAAGTTTTGCGCCTTCATTTGACCGTTTTCCACGGTGTTTCATGCTAACCCCAATAACTTCGATCGGATCAATCTAGCGCAACAGTGTTTGCGCGAATTCGCGAAGCGGCATCCTATGGCGTGGCGCGATCGCGAGCATACAGGATTTGGAGCAACATCCATGGCAAATCAACTTGCCTTAGTAACCGGGGCCTCCAGTGGGATAGGCCTCTCCCTCACAAAAGAATTAGCCTCTCGCGGATATGATCTCGTGGTCTGTTCCGCGGGCGAACGCCTGGCCGACGCGGCCGCACAACTCGACGAACTCGACGTAGACGTCATCGAAATCCAGGCGGATCTCGCCACGCGCGAAGGCGTTGAAACCCTTTGGGAAGCCATCGAAAGCACTGGCCGACCCCTCGCCGTTGCTTGTATCAATGCTGGTGTTGGTGTCGGCGGAGAATTCTCCGACACCGACCTCGACGAAGAACTCAACATGGTCGAACTCAACTGCGCCGGCACCGTCCAGCTCGCTAAGTACGTCGTTCGTCACATGAAGAAACGCGATGACGGAAGAATTCTTTTCACCGCCTCCATCGCCGGTGAGATGGTAGCTCCTCGCGAGGCAGTGTACGCAGCCACCAAGGCCTTTGTTCTTTCCTTCGCTCACAGCGTGCGCTATGAGCTCCGCGATTCCGGCATCACGGTTACGGCGCTTCAGCCCGGCCCAACCGACACCGACTTCTTCCATCGCGCCGGTATGGACGACACATCCGTGGGCCAGGATGGCAAGAAAGAAAGTGAGCCGGACGAGGTGGCGCACCAAGGCCTCGAAGCTCTCTTCAATGGGAAAGACCATGTCTATTCCGCATCGTTGAAGACCAAGGTGGAAGGTATGCTCGCGAACGTTGTGCCCGGCTCCGTCAAGGGCGCAATGCACGAAAAAATGGTCAAGCCAGCCAGCGAAAAGTAGTTAGACAATCCAGTGCAACCTCAGAAAGGGAGTCCATGTCAACAGCACTCAACGAAAAACCCAATGCAGAATCGCTACCCGCGTCCTCGGGCGCGGCGATCCTGCAGGACGGACACTACCTCGCTCCTCCCGAGGACAAAGATGGAAAACTATGGGCCAGAACGACTGCGCTCATCCAAGGTTCCCCGGACGATCTTTATGCCCTGTGGCGTGCCAACGAGAACACCCCCTTATGGCAGGAACAGATCGAAGAGGTCGTCATTACTGGCGTCAACACATCGCGCTGGACGATGAAAGATGGCGACAAGACCATCACCTGGAACGCCGAGATCGTCGCCGACGAACCCGGGAAGCGAATTGTCTGGCGGTCGCTCGATGGCGACATCAACGAGGCAGGCGAGGTGATCTTCGAACCTGCTCCGGCAGATCGCGGAACCTTCGTGACCGTGTTGATGGAGTTCCGCATCGGCAAGCTCGCCAGCGCGTGGGAGACCCTCACCGGCCGCAATCCCAAGCAAGGCGTCATCGAAAATCTTCGCCACTTCAAAGCGCTCGCGGAGACGGGCGAGATTCCGAACTCGCAGACCGCACCGCACGGCGACCGCGGGGTTGTCGGCAAGATGAAGCGATCTCTCTACGGCGAAACCATTCCAACGCCTCCAGGCGCAACCGCGGTTTAGTCCGCGAGAAACGGTGTCAAAATGAAAGCTCTCTGTTGGATGGGTACAAGTAAAGTCGAAACACTAACGGTTCCAGACCCTGAATTGGTCAACCCGCACGACGCCATTATTAAAATCACACGCACCGCAATCTGCGGTTCGGACCTCCACCTCTATGACGGCTTCATTCCGACCATGGAGGCCGGCGACATCATGGGGCATGAGTTCATGGGGATAGTCGAAGAAGTCGGTAAGGACGTCCACAATCTCAAGCGCGGAGATCGCGTCGTCGTTCCGTTTACCATCGCGTGTGGCAACTGCCTGTTCTGCAAAAAGAAGATCTGGTCAGCGTGCGACAACACGAATCCAAACGCACATCTCATGGAAGCCGCGTACGGCTATTCTGGCTCCGGCCTCTTCGGCTACTCGCACATGATGGGTGGCTACGCGGGCGGGCAGGCGCAGTACGCGCGTGCCCTTCGCCAACGTCGGCCCGTTGAAGCTCGAGACGGACCTGCCCGACGAGAAAGTGCTCTTCCTCTCTGACATTTTTCCAACCGGCTACATGGCCGCCGAGAACGCGCAAATCCTTCCCGGCGATACGGTTGCCGTCTGGGGTTGCGGACCCGTCGGCCAGTTCGCGATTGCGAGCGCGTTCATGCTCGGCGCCGCGCGCGTCATCGCCATCGACCGCGTGCCGGAACGCCTCGCCCTGGCACGCTCCATTGGCGCCATTACAGTCGACTACGCGGAAGATGACGTCAAAGTCCTGACCGCCCTGAAGGACCTCACCGGCGGTATCGGACCCGATAGCTGTATCGATGCCGTGGGCCTCGAAGGACACTCCTCGCAGTTGCAGGGCATCTACGACAAAATCAAAACGGCCGTCATGTTCGAGACCGATCGCCCCGTCGTTCTGCGCCAGGCCATCCAGGCCGTTCGGAAGAGCGGCACGCTTTCCATTCCCGGCGTGTACGGCGGTTTGTTAGACAAGGTGCCCTTCGGCGCAGCCTTCGGTAAAGGCATCACGATGAAGATGGGCCAGACCAATATGCACAACTACATGAAGCCGTTGCTGGAGCGCATCGAGAAGAATCAGATCGATCCGAGCTACATCATCTCCACCGCATCACGCTCGACCAGGCGCCCGAGATGTACAAGGTGTGGCGTGACAAGAAGGAAAACGTCACGAAAATCGTGATCGATCCCTGGCAGTAATCATTGCGCGTCGGGCTCGCTTGGTCCGGCGGACTAAGCGAGCTTAACCGCCCGCCCGCTCGCCGCAGACTCATAAATCGCTTCCATGATTCGGTGATCCCGCAATCCCTCTTCTCCCGGCGTGCGTGGCGTTTTGTCTTCCAGGATGCATTCGCAAAAGTGGTCCATTTCCAGCGCAAACTGGTCTTTCTCCTCAATCTGCGGCGTCATCTGAATCTCTCCGCCGTCTTGCAAATGAGACCACGTGAGTTTGTTGCCGTGGTACCCAAACGCGGGTGAAAGCTCAGCCCAGGCGGTCGTCCCTTCCATGCGCAAAAGTGCGCTCTTGTGCACGTCGTAGCTCGTGGTGCAGGTCGCGATATACCCGCTTAGAAACTTCAACGCAAAGCTACACGACGCCTCCACCTCCTTGAATCGCGGATCGTCCTTAGGTTGATTAATCGTCGCAAGCACCTCGACGGGCTCCTGCTCGGAAAGAAATCGCGACGCGTTGAGACAGTAAAGCCCGACATCCGGAAGACAGCCGCCACCTGCCAGCGCCTTCTTCAATCGCCACTGCGTAGGATCGCCCTGCCGCTGCGAGTTCGAAGCGACAAACCCTCTGAGCTCTCCAAGCTTTCCTTGCTGCACCAACTTCCGCAGCGCCTCGTTATGCGGCTCGTACTGCTGCCGATACGCAATCATCAACTTTACCTTTGCGTGGCCGCATGCAACGATCATCTGTTCGGCCTCGCGGCTGCTGGTCGCCATGGGCTTTTCGCACAGAATGTGTTTCCCGGTTTTTGCTCCGCGAAGAACATACTCAGCGTGCATCGAATTCGGCAAAACAATGTAGATAACCTTGACCTCCGGGTTCTCCCGCAAGCGCTCAAAGTTTGCATAATCGTAGACACTCGCCGGCTTGATTCCATACTGCGCGGCGAGCTTCATAGCCTTACCGCGGTCGCCGCTCACCAGCGCCACAGGCTTCGCGTACTTGGAACCGCCGAAG
This sequence comes from Granulicella sp. L46, assembly GCF_009765785.1. GTDB lineage: Bacteria > Acidobacteriota > Terriglobia > Terriglobales > Acidobacteriaceae > Granulicella. Next base: position 31,024 of record NZ_LMUT01000012.1, on the reverse strand, counting down.
GCCGGCAGGATCTGGTCAATCGACAGTCTTCCAAGCCCGACGATCGCGAACCCAATCCGCTCGTCCCCCGCCAGAAAAGGTCCCGGCGCTTTTTCGTCCTGCTCTGACGGTCCATGGATTTGTGGAAGCTGCACCGCGTCCTGCGCATTGGGAAGTGCAGAACTCGACTGCGCAAGACTAGTCGTGGCGAGCGTCGTGGCCGCGGCAGCGGAGCGAAGAAATAGACGGCGGGAGATAGAGCTATCAGTCATACACTGTCAGATGCGTTCGCACAGATTCGCGTCGTTCGCACGATCGGCCCCGGCCCAATTCCCGAGCAAGATTCTCTACGTTTGTTTGACCGCACGAAGCACCCGTCCCAGCGCTTCGAGATCCCGCTCAGCGTGGCATTGCCGCACATACAAATCGAGCTCCTGGTATCGCCTGGAAATTGCCTCGTCCATTGCCAGCGGATGCGGCCCGTACGCCCTTGCCAGCCTGCGGATCACGTCCGTGCAACCCTGCTCGACGAGATGCCGCACCCGCAGCGCCCGTATCTGCGCGCTGTCAATCGCATCCCACGCATCGTCGATCTCATCGCCCGCGACGCGCAGCACAGCCTCCATCGACCACACCGCCGCGCTCATCGCCCCAAGATGCGCCTGCGTGTGCGCATCGTCACGCGTTTGCTTGAAGGCCCATTGCACGAGCCCCGCCGCCCCACCTGCCCAGCACGCTGCCGGACCGCAGGCCCCGTGCCAGAAGCCAGGGCGCCAAAGATAGAATCCGGCCTCGCCGATGACGTCCGCTTCCTTCACAGCAACCGCATCGAGGGTTGCCAAGGAAGTCTTCGTCTCAGAAAACGCGCTCGTCTTCCATGCACCGTCGTCGAAGTGTATCTCACCAACTCGTCCTCGCAGGTCGACATCCACCAGTCGCGCCTCGGGCTCCTTCACCGTGACCAAGGCGCGATCCACGATCCCGGCGCCACTGCAAAACGGCTTCGCCCCAGAGAGAACAAGCCCCTCCATCCGCAGCACCTTGTCAGGAGCCTCAGCAGCCCAAACGCCGTACAGGACGCCCTGTTCGGCGTCACGCCCCGCCTCGGCAAGAATCGCGACCGCGTCCCAATGCGCCTCCACCAGTCGCGCCAGCGAGACATCCTCACGCCCCACCTCAAATAGTCGCCGATGCCGTTCCGCCGTCTTTCCGCTACCCGATAAAGGCACAGGCTTGGCGATCACTTCCCGCACTCGAGCGATCAGCGCGTCACGCGTCAAGCGCCACCTCGTTATGCGCAGCCAGTGCGCCCGCGAACCCCATCGGCGCGCGTCCAACGCGCCTGCCACTCGTCACCACGCGTAGATGGCTCGGCGAAAACATGCGGGCACCGCTCGCCCGCAGCCGCGCCCAAAGATCGTGATCCTCCGCCGTCCGCAGGTCTGCCCATCCACCCGCACGCAGATACGCATCCGCACGAACGCCCAGGTTCGCGCCATGCACATGCGGATGCGTTCCGTCCGAATGAAGCAGGTACGTCTCTCGAAAGCGTTGCGGCACGCAAAGATCATGTTCCTCGAACGAGTCGACATCGATGGTGCCAGCTACAGCCTCAATCCCTGCAATCGCGATTTCCAGTTGATCAGTGAGCCACGTGCTCGGAACCCAACAGTCCGCATCCGTGTTCGCCAGCCACAACGTCGAAGCACCGAGCGTGCGTCGTTTGAGCGCCTCTTTGGCAGCCATCGCGCGCGCAATCCCCACAATGCCTGCTTCGCTACGAATGACGGAGCCGGCACCGTCCAGGATCGTCTGCGCAATCTCGAAACTGCTGTCGATCGAGCGATCCACTGCGATAATCACGTCGCAAGTCGCTCTCCCTTCCAGCGCAGCCCGGGCCTCCAACACGGATCGGAGGCAGCGCGGCAGCAAATCTTCTTCGTCTCTCGCAGGAATCAAAACGCTGATGTGCCACATATTGGTCATATCCGATCCCACCGATCCAACCGAAATTTCTCGTAACGCTCCGAGCAACTCAGCCGCAATTCACTTAGCCCGCCGAGAACTTTGTGCACACGATTGCCGCTCAATACATGGTCTTTCGACGTGCCCAGCCAATGCGCAGCCAACAGTGTTCCGGACGATGAAATACGGTTCACCAGCGATTTGCCCAACTCCCGCAGACGAGCCTCGTCGAAGTAATAACCAATCTCAGAAAATACGATTAGGTCGAAGAACCCGTCTGGAATGTGATGCGGGAGACCGCCCGCATGCAGGGTTACGTTGGATAACCCGGAGCATCGAAGTTTTGCTCGATCAATCGCAGTCGCGGATATATCCATGGCATCCACGAGTTCGCAATGCGACGCCAGCCGCCACGTCAACTCGCCCACCGAGCACCCGGGCTCAAACGCCCGCTCATATCGCCGTTCCCCTAACGCGGAAATGATCGCGCCGTAACGCGATCGCTCGTACTCACTCCGCGCAAAATCCCACGGGTCCGCGTTCTCGCGATACTTCTGCTCGAAGAATTCCGCGCTGGTGGTCGAAGCATTCACAGGACAAACACCTCAAAGGGCATACGCGCCGGCCACAGCAAATTCTCCGGAAGAATCTCTGGCTCCGGCTCATGTCTGAGCTGCGACGCGTGACACGCCAGCGCCCCAAGCTTCGCCTCCATCATGTCTTCATTGAGTGGAAACATCCTCAATGCCAAACCCTCCACCGTCGCGACCGTTCCTCGATGCCATGTCCAAAAGAAGTAGGAAATCAGCTTTGCTCCGACCTTGTGAGCCACCGACGCAGCCGCTCGCGCGCATGCCTCATGGTCAGGATGAAAGTCTCCAGCCCAAGGGGCAAACACCTGGGTCTCGGCGGAAATCAACGTGCCGAGCCGAGCCACCAAATCACCCTCTTGAGTCGCTACGCCACTGTCGGTCAACCCCAACCGCACGATTTTGTGCTCAGCCACTCCCAGCTTTTCCAGCGCACGCGTTTGTTCCTTCTTCCGGAGCTCGGCTAGTCCTTCGTTCTCCGTATAGGCATGCTCGCCGTCCGTAACCGCGACGATAGTAATGTCTGCACCCATCATTCGCAATGCCGCGATCACTCCACCGACGGCCAGCGTTTCATCATCTGGATGCGGAACCACGACGAGGGTCGGCGCGCAGTCCGGCTGCCAGGCGGGGAGGCCGTTCAGCCGGCGCTTCCACTCGGTTTCACTGAACAACGGGACGACCATAACGAGAATCAGATGCAGAAATGCGTCCAGGAGCCGTGTTGCAACAGTGGGATGACAAATTCTCTTAGTTTCTTTGACGGCATCGACGGCCCACCGCGCGAAGCAATTCTTAGTCCGCGCCTGGTGTCCGAACATCAAGATTTCAGAATGCACGATGTCCTGGTGCACTCTCCATCCCACTGCAAAAAAGAGATCTACGATGACTTCTGATAAAACGATTTCGCGACGCAACCTTGTCGCCAACCTAAGCGCAGGCATGGCAGGCGCTGCACTAACCGCGGCAGTCCCTTCCGCATCCGCGCAGACATCCAGCGCCTCCACTGCCGCACCGTTCGTCGACCCCACCACAAAATATCCCAAGCCTCCCTACCCCGGCCAATCGCAGCCGTGGCCAGGCCTCGCCAGCAAGATGAATCCTCGTCCGGATCACGGCGAGACCAGCTACAAAGGCTCCGGCCGACTGCTGGGACGCAAGGCCCTCATCACCGGCGGCGACTCCGGCATGGGACGCGCAGCCGCTATTGCCTACGCTCGCGAAGGCGCCGACGTTGTCATCAGCTACTACCCCACCGAAGATTCGGACGCCCGCGAGGTAATTCAGCTGATCGAAGCGGCGGGGCGCAAGGCCATCCCCATGCCAGGCGATCTGCGCGACGAAAAGTACTGCGAGGAGCTGGTCCGCAAGTCAGCAGCCGCACTCGGGGGCCTCGACATCGTCGTGTGCAACGCTGGCCGTCAGCAGCAGTGCGAGGACATCCTCCAGCTCACGACGGAAGCCTTCGACGCAACGATGAAGACCAACATCTACGCGCCCTTCTGGATCATCAAGGCAGCCCTCCCTCACCTGCAACCCGGCTCCTCCATCATCGCAACGACCTCCGAGCAGGCCTATGATCCGGCGGCCAATTTGTACGACTACGCTCAGACCAAAGCCGCCACCATGAATTACGTCAAGTCCCTCGCCAAGCAGTTTGGTCCCAAGGGCATCCGTGTCAATGGCGTTGCTCCCGGCCCCATCTGGACGCCGCTCCAGGTTTCCGGTGGTGCCACGCAGGATCACCTCATTCACTTCGGGCAAACCTATCCCCTGCGACGCGCGGGGCAGCCTGCAGAGCTCGCCAGCATTTACGTTCAGCTCGCGGCCAATGATGCCAGCTACACAACCGGCAACATTTATGGTGCCGGGGGTGGAATGGGTCAGCCGTAGACTGGCACTGCCCTTAAGTTGGATGGATCCCTTTCGCAGTGGTCACGGGGACGCGTTTCCGTGGGAGGGTTGTCCAAGTCGGCGTTGTCGATTTGGCTTGACTTGCCAAAAAGGCCGTATCGCAGGGGCCGTATCGCAGGAACTGCCATGCGTTTCAAGCAGATCGCTTCCTCCGTTCCCCAGGGCTGAAGCTTCGAAAACACCAAGCTATTCTGGATCCCGGCGGCCGTCTGGGGGTGATTTGGTCTACGGAGGAGGTGCACCGGCAAACGCTTCGATGTTCGATCGAAGCTCCTCCTAAGGATAGGGCTGACCGACTTCGAGCGCAAATTCCATCAGGAAAGGCAGATTTGCCGAAATACAGGCATTATCAGACTGCAATGCTGACACCGTGCAGACACTACTTGCGGATCTCAGCTACGATAGGCTCTTGCGTCAGGAGAACTGAACGGTGGAGCAGTCTGAAAGTCGTATTATCGGCACCGGAGAAATGGCAGATCTGGTGCGCAGTTACGACTGGAGCTCTACTTCACTGGGCCCAATCGATACCTGGTCCAAGGAACTTCTCACCATTGTCAATCTGACTCTAGCCTCGTCCTCGCCCGCAAGGACCATGTGGGGACCTCAGCTGATCTTGATCTATAACGACGCATACCGTCCGATTCCTGGCCCGCGTCACCCCTCAGCTCTGGGAAAATCAGCCCGCGAGGTCTATAGCGAGTCCTGGCCAGTCGTTGGACCCCTTTTGGAGGAGGCGCTTGCAACGGGTAAGACCGTCTTCCACGAGAAACTCCTAGTCCCCCTACCAACGTTAGATGGCGTCAGGGACGCATACCTGAACTACTCGTTCAATCCCATCTTCCAAGACGGAGCGATCGCCGGCCTCTTTGGCGCTCTCCACGATGTAACAGGCGAGGTCGTCGCGGTTCGCAAGCTGGCGGAGAGCGAAGCTCGCGCTTCCAGAATTTTGCAAAGTATCGGGGACGCCGTCATCGTGACCGATGAACATGCTTCCATCACCGACATGAACCACGTCGCCGAAAGCCTGACAGGTTGGAACATCGCCGAGGCACGAGGTCAGCACTTGAGCAACGTGTTCCACATCGTTGATGAGTGTCTGAGGGAGCCAGTAGAGAGCCCTGCGGCGAAGGTGCGCCGTCTCGGGACGATTGTTGGTCTTGCCAATCACACCATCCTGATACGAAAGGATGGGGGCGAAACCGCGATTGATGATAGCGGCGCACCGATTTGGAATGATGATGGGAAACTAACCGGTGTAGTTCTGGTTTTCCGCGACATCACGGAGCGAAAGCTCGCTGAACAGGTCGCACTGCAAGAGAGAACTAGAGCGTTCGAAGCGCTTCAGCAAGCCCCAGTCTTCTTTGCCCTGTTACAAGGACCTGACCACGTCTTCAGCATGGTCAATCCTCGCTACCTGCGCCTCGTAAATCAACGCGATGTCCTGAACAAACCCGTGCGCGTTGTCCTTCCGGAGGCTGTCAAACAGGGTCACATCGAAATCCTCGATAAGGTCTTCCAAGGCGAACCCTTTGTTGGTAATGGCCTTCGATTTGAAATCCAAGCCGACACAGATCTTCCCCCAGATGTGCGCTATGTTGACTTTGTGTATCAGCCGTTACGCGAGGCCGACGGACGCGTGTCGGGGGTCATCGTAGTCGGAATCGATGTGACCGAGCGGAAAAAAGCTCAGGAGTCGCTCCGGCGGCTTGCGGCAATCGTTGACACATCTCAGGATGTCATCCTCAGTAAGAACCTGAACGGAATCATAACGAGTTGGAACGCTGCCGCCACACGGGTCTTCGGGTACTCTGCAGAGGAGATGATCGGCGCGTCCATTCTGAAGCTTATTCCGGAGCATCTTCACTCCGACGAGAAGACCATCATTGAACAGATTCGCGCTGGACGTCGTTTAGAGCATTTCGAGACAGTGCGCATGAAGAAAGACGGCGGCCTGCTGGATGTCTCGCTCACGATCTCGCCAGTGAAGGATGAAGAAGGCAACATTATTGGAGCTTCCAAGATTCTCCGTGATATTTCCGACCGCAAACGGATGGAGCGATCTCTCCTGCAGGCGGAGAAGATTGCGGCTACGGGTCGTATGGCAGCGACGATCGCGCATGAGATCAATAATCCTCTAGAAGCAGTCATGAATTTGCTCTACCTACTTCGTTCGAAGATCAGCGACGAAGACGGCCTCAACTACCTTTCCACCGCCGAAGGTGAACTTGGTCGCGTGTCCCATATCGCGAAGCAGACGCTCGGGTACTATCGCGAACACGCCGCGGCGACTTTGGCATCTTTGTGTGAGATAGCGCAGCATGCAGTCACGATCTACGAGCCGCGATGCGACTCGGCCGGCATCAAGATCAGCACCTCGTTCCGATCTTCGCGTAGCGTGACACTGCGGCGAGGAGAAATGATGCAGGTTATCTCTAATCTATTGGCGAACTCCATCTACGCTATGCCGACCGGAGGCAATCTATCCGTCGTCGTAGAGGACACCGAGAAACCTGGGAGTGGAATTGGAATGATCATTTCGGACGATGGCGTGGGCATCGCATCGGAGGATCTTCCCAGGGTATTTGAGGCCTTCTTTACGACCCGTACCACGGTTGGGACTGGAATTGGGCTATTTGTTGCGAAGCAGTTTATCGAGGGCCATGGAGGACAAATAAGCATCACGAGCCAAAATGACGCGGAAAACCACGGCACAACAATCCGGATATTTATACCCCTACGAACGCCGTACGAAGTCGCACAATGCGCGTGAAATCGGGTCAATGGACAGTGCTTGAGAATCGCGTCAGAGCTGGTGAAATCCTTTTCTGTTCATTAGAAGTTGAGTTATCGAAAGCCTACGTTGTATGAAGTTGAACGACCCTAAGAATGCACGCAAGCTAATCTGCAGACGTAACGGCGTCGGCAGGACGTCTGACTGGCAATGAAATTCTGAACGTGGTTCCGTTTCTGCGCGGCAATGCGCTGCTACGGGCTGAGATTGTCCCGGCATGTCGTTCGACAATTTTCTTCGACAGCGCCAGTCCCAGACCGGTCCCTCTGTTTTCCTTGGTCGTGAAAAACGGCTCGAACAAGCGCGCAACCTGTTCGGGTCCCATACCCTGGCCATTATCGGCAACGAGCAACTGCACATGGGCGCCGCGCTTTCTGAGGCGAAAAGAAATAGTTCCGCCGTCGGGAACAGCGTCGAGGGCATTCGCCAATAGATTAGAGATCACCTGCAGTATTTCTCCCGTGTAGATTTCGGCAGATGTTTCTTCAGAGAAGTCGCGCACGAGATGGATCTTCTGAGCGGTAATGCGTCGATGATGAATGCGGATAGCGGCTTCGGCGACCTCGACCAAGTCTGTCTCCATTGGTGCAGGTAGGATCCGAGCCAAACTTAATGTTTGGGCTGCGATTTGATGTACGGTTGCCATCTGCTCGTTCGCCTGACGCAGGTGTTCGCGTACAGTAAGCGGGTCATCTTCCTCGTGCGCAAGGTGGATCAGGTAGCCCACGGCCTCGAGTGGGTTGCGGATTTCATGCATCACTTCGAGAGCGAACCGCCCCGCCAATGCCTGCTCTCCCGCCTTCCGTAGTGCCTCCGCCGATATATCAAGCTTCGAGCGCAAATCTCGAACAATGTCCGATTCCATAGCTACCCCCTATTCAAGGCTTACAAGCTCTGGAAAAGACGTTTTGGCCTTGTACCGACATAAGACCGTGTGGTCCAGCGAACAGCTTGGCGTGTGAGATGCATCACCCGTGGAATCTGTTGGATGAAAGCAGGTTGTTCGCTTCTCAATGCACGAGCGATGTTAGTGCACTCCTCTCAGGGAAAGTCGACCGATACGCCGATCTGTCCGCCGATTCGCGGGCTTGCGATGTAAACGCCTCCGAGGAGACCGAAACACAGGGCAACGTTCTTGCGGACGTTATACTGGCCGCCAAACATTCCCTGCAGCTGGCTTCTGCCCAGATCGCCGCTATCCGTATACGCGCCGTAAATCTCACCTCCCAGCGATAGGCGATCGTTGAGGTCGTGCAGTAGCGAAAGGCCGTATGTGTAGACCTGCCCACGCGTGTTCTCGGTTCCGATTACGCCGGTGCTGGTATTGCCCGCGAAGAGAATCCCAACGTTTCCATTGATCCTGGTTTCTTTCGATAGGGATTTTTGCAAGATCACGTTAAGGGCATAGTCGGTCAGTCCAGAACCAAGTTGCTGGCTGGCGTCTCCGGTCGGGAACTCCGTGTAGAAACTCGCGCTAAGCGCTGGATGCCGGCTGCCCTCTGATTCCTTCAGGAAATTCCACTTCACTCCCAGGTTTGTGTCGCCGACACCGTTGGAGGGCTCCTTCCCGGCGGAGCGCTGGATGTAGATGTACGGAGCGTCCAAGTCCAACTCCAGGTTGTGTCGTAGGCCATAGTTGATTTTTAGATTGGAGGTGTTCTGACGGAGGTTTGGGTACTGAAGTTGAAGGGCGTCGTATTCATTGAAGAACTCGAGGTGCCATTTCCCGCGCGCCGTGACACTAGGGTCGTCGGTATAGAAAGGCAGCTGAGCATACAGCGAGTTTGAGCTGCCGAGCACCGTGAGGAGCAATAAAAGAGTGCAGATAGCCGGGGGCATCGAATGAGATTCTCAGTGGAGCAACAACGGAAGGCAATGAGAGAGATCGTCTTCAGGGTTCGCGGCGAGTGGACGTTTGCTACCGCATCTTCAGCCGACGCGCGTAATCAGTGCTTAGGCGTGGCGCCTTCACGACGAATGCACTCAGCACGAATTTGCTCATATCGTGCCTGCATAGTATCCAGTTCTTCGTCGCTCAGCTTCTCGATATCTAGCATCTGATCGCCTGCTGCTGCCGTTGCGTAGATCAGCTCATTCAACTTCAGGTTGATCGCCTTTGCATCCCTATTCTGCGTGTTTTGTATGAGAAAGACCATGAGGAAGGTGACGATGGTTGTGCCGGTGTTGATGACGAGTTGCCAGGTATCGGAATAATGGAACAGCGGACCGCAACATGCCCAGGCAATGATAATGAGGATCGCGCCTAGAAAGGCCCACTTTGAACCGAGCCATCCCGAAGCCTTGGCGGCGAAGGTGCCGAAGGCGTCGTGATTCGAGTTCTTCGTGGCAAACTGCTTCGATTCGGCCAGAGCTCGAGTGTGCAAGTCCTTTGCGTTCTTGTCATTCATGCTGGTCCACCCTTTGTCGAGCAATGAGATGAACGTGAGCCCGACTAGGTTGCCGGACCCTTCGCTAGGGACTGCGACTTGGAGGATCTTGGGAAGAACATCTGTTTCCAGGCGGCACTCACTCGGGCCCCGTTTCGAGCTTTATTTTCTCTCTCGGGATGGAAACTTCACGAAGCGGTTGGTAGCAACTGCCTAAACGTCCAACAGTTCGCGCGGGGCGTATCGGTGATTCTGACGGGCTCATTATGAGTACCGTCCAGGTGAACCCGAAAATGTGGAGTTCGGGATCGCCAGACATACTATGTGTCCTTCGCATCTCATGGACTACTGGATTTTGATCGGCAGCCGTCTTTGGCTCTGAGCTATCCGGTCCAAAGGGGATCACAGTGAAAAAACAACCAGCTCTAAAGTCAACCGTGGCCAAAAAGACGAGCGAGGGCACCGGTAACGGCGGGGAATTTCATCAATTCAGTGGCGGAACCCATGCCCAACTCACTACCCAGCAGGGACAGGCGATCTCTGATGACGAGAACTCGCTCAAGTTATCGAATACGGCGCGTCCAGGTCCGGTACTCCTTGAAGACTTTGTGCTGCGTGAAAAGATTAATCACTTCGACCATGAGCGCATTCCGGAGCGCATTGTGCATGCACGGGGTGCCGCAGCCCACGGGTATTTTGAGCTGACCGATTCTCTTGAAAAGTATTCCAAAGCGCGCGTGCTGAGTCAGGTGGGCGAAAAGGTTCCCGTGTTCGCTCGATTCTCTACCGTTGCCGGAAATGCCGGCTCACCGGATCTGGCACGAGACGTTCGCGGGTTCGCGGTCAAACTCTATACCCAAGAAGGAAACTGGGACTTGGTTGGAAACAACATACCTGTTTTCTTCATCCAGGATGCAATCAAATTTCCTGACCTCATTCATGCAGCCAAGCAAGAGCCGGATCGCGGATTCCCGCAGGCTCAGACCGCCCACGACACGTTCTGGGATTTCGTCTCCCTGACCCCAGAGAGCACGCACATGCTCATGTGGATCATGTCGGACAGGGCGATCCCGCGCGCGTTTAAAAACATGGAGGGATTTGGTGTTCACACTTTTAGGTTGATTAACGCGGCTGGGAAGACTACTTTCGTCAAGTTTCATTGGCGGCCGAAGGCGGGCCTACAATCAGTCATCTGGGATGAGGCTCTGAAGATCAATGGCGGAGATCCTGACTACCACCGCCGTGACCTTTGGAATTCGATCAATGAAGGTAAATTTCCAGAGTGGGAGCTGGCGGTGCAACTGTTCGACGAACGCTTCGTCGATAAGTTTGAGTTTGATGTCCTCGATGCGACCAAGCTAATCCCGGAAGAGCAGGTGCCGCTTCGCGTCATCGGACGAATGGTTCTCGATCGTAACCCCACAAATTACTTCTCTGAGACAGAGCAAGTTGCCTTCATGACGCAGAACGTTGTTGCGGGTATCGATTTCTCCAACGATCCCCTGCTCCAGGGACGAAATTTCTCATATCTGGATACGCAGCTTTCCCGTCTTGGAGGTCCTAACTTCGCGCAGCTTCCGATCAACGCCCCGAAGTGCCCCATGATGAACTTTCAGCGCGACGGTCATATGCAATTCCAGACTCCTCCAGGACGAGTTTCATATTCCCCAAGTTCTTTGGAGCAGAACACCGCTCGGGAGGATCCACGCACTGGATTCACTTCGGCCAAGGAGCATGTTGAAGGGGATAAGCTGAGAGTGCGTCCTGAACTCTTCGCGGACCACTTCAGCCAGGCTCGCCAGTTCTTCTTCTCGCAGACTGAAACCGAGCAGAACCACATCGTTTCGGCATTCATCTTTGAGTTGAGCAAAGTGGAAACGGAGGCAGTCCGATTGCGGGTACTTGGCCAACTTGCAAATGTTGATAATGGGATCGCTCAGCGAGTTGCCAATGGCCTAGGAATAAAGGGGAAGATCGAAAAGGTCGCCACGACTGTTCCGGCCCGCGAAGATCTTCCTGAGTCCCCTGCCCTCAGCATTCTCAAAAAGGCGAAGAAGTCGTTAGAAGGCAAGCTGATCGGCTGCCTGATTGCGGACGGTTCTGAAGCAACGGTCGTCGCCAATCTTCGTAAAGGCGCGAAAAAGGCCGGCGCAGATCTTAAGATGATCGCCCCGAAAATAGGTGGGGCAATCGCAAAAAATGGTGCGGTTATTGAGGCTGATTTCCAGTTAGCGGGGGGGCCGTCGGTTCTTTTCGACTGCATCTTCCTCGCCCTGTCGCCGGAAGGCGCCGCCGCTCTTTCTAGTGAAGCCGCGGCCGTGGCTTTTGTACATGACGCTTTTTCCCACTTGAAGGTGATCGGTGCTACACCGGACGCCCAGCCTTTGCTTGACAAAGCGGGAGTGTTGGCAGACAAGGGCGTCGTTTCTGCAAACAAAAAGGGTGCGCCAATAGATGACTTTCTCACTCGGGCCGCAATGGGTCGCATATGGGAAAGAGAGCCTTCCGTCCGAACCATTTACTAGGAATCATGTGAATATCGGTTCCATTGGCATATTTTGTGCCTCGAATATTACGGCGAAGCCCCTCCGCAAGGAGGGGCTCTATTTTTTTCATCAGAACAACTCGCATACCGGCCCCCTCATCTCAGGATGTGCCGCGGTGAGAGCGATCGTCAATTTGAGTCGCATTTACAGCGGCATTCCAGAAAGCGTGCCCCCGTCAGAAAGGTTTGCCATCCATGAAAGCTACTCGCTCCACCGTCTCGGCCTGTATGTTGCTGGCGGCTTCTCTCGTGATCGTTCCCTCCTATTCGTTTGCGACTGTGACCCAGTCAACAAACCAAACCGCACCAGATAACTCTGGTCAAAACAAGAATCAGCAAAGCACTGCAGACGCCCAATCGAACGCCAACTCTGATCTGCAGACTACCGCTCAAATCCGTAAAGCTATCATCGCTGACAAGTCCCTTTCCACCTACGCTCATAACGTCAAGATCATCACGGTGAATGGCGCCGTGACGCTCAAAGGGCCCGTTTCGTCAGAGGATGAAAAACAGAAAGTCGCGTCGGACGCAACGAGCGTAGTTTCTGCCGATAAACTCACGAACGAACTAACCGTTAAACAGTAAGAGCCGTTCTGCTGCCATGAGCAGCGAGGAGAATTTTATGTCAAGCAAAAATACTGCCGTATTCGGACTCTACGCAACTCCCAGCACCGCAGAAGCGGCTGTTGATCATTTGCTTTCCAAAGGTTTCACGGACGCGGCTATCTCTGTTCTGCTCCCAGACGACGAGAGCACACGCGCCTTCGCTCATGAAAAGCACACTAAAGCCCCCGAAGGAACCGCTACCGGCGTTACGGCTGGCGGCGTTATCGGCGGTTCTCTAGGCCTGCTGGCCGGGATTGGGGCACTAGCCATACCTGGTGTTGGCCCACTGATCGCGGCCGGCCCCATCATGGCATCGCTTGCTGGCCTCGGTATCGGGGGAGCGGTCGGCGGCTTCGTCGGCGCACTGGTGGGAATGGGTATTCCCGAATACGAAGCAAAGCGTTATGAGGGCGCGGTGAAAGACGGCGGAACGTTGCTTTCGGTCCACTGTGACACATCAGAACAGGTGGAGATAGCCAAGACCGCTCTCAAAGAAACAGGAGCGACCGACATTTCCTCTACGAGTGAAGCGGGCTCGAAGGATACGGCCGGCGGTCGCGGCACCTTCGGCAACATATCGGAGGGTGACGCTAAAGTTGTTCACGATCGTGACGATGTGTTTGAATCCTCCCACGGTGTTGGAGAGGGTCCGATCACTGGTCGTAGTTTGGACGATGAAAGGATCGTTGAAGACGATGACTTAGTCAGAGGCACTCACACCACGTCCAAGTATTAATTTCGTCCGGGTGGGGCTTATCTCATTGAGGTAGGCCCCATCTGGCTCCGAACCGAGTGAGCGTCGTTCCGAGCGTTCCGCCGGGGCTCGAAGACTGCTTTCCGCTTGGAGCAATGAAGCAAATTTCTGGTTATGACTGAGACCACTGCGCTAACGAAAGTCCTAAGAGCTTCAATCCCGAGTTTCCTCGTGGTCTGAATCATTACCGACGGCGTACTAAGAAAACTACTAGTATGGCCACGACAATAAAAACCAGGCTTCCGGGCCATACGAACCAGCCTCTGCCAGTTGAATATCCCACCACCAAACAACCGGATAAGCCTAAAGCTAAGAAGCTTGCCGCGAATATGGCCACAAGCCTCAAAGTCACACTGCAGGCAAGGGAAATGCTTCGTGGCTGCTGCGTTCTTGCTTTTCCATATTGAACCAAACTAGACGACATTCTTGACTTCCGAAACAAACGATCCGACGGGGTTGGTTACAGTCTTCCGCGCGATTGAGAATACGGATTCACCTCGCCTGTACATCAGATAAGCTGCTACAGCCCCGGAAATGATCGTGGCGTACAAAACCACTTTACTCAAAGTACTTCTTGTCTCGATCTGCACTTCTGCAGCCATATGGCCTCCTTAACTGTCTTGGCTTTTATGATGCAAAACAGTCCGAGTGTGTCAACGCCTTTGGGACAAATGAATGCGAGATTCTCATTCGCTTCCGTCTGTGTTCCGCGAAACAAGAAGGAGCCGCGGTACGGTCGCCTCGCGCATAAGGTGCTCGATGGTACTACCAAGTGCGAGTCCCCCATCCGCAGTGCGCCCTATCGCGCCCATAACTATCATGCTGTATGGCCGGCGCTTCAGTTCCTCAAGAATGGTCAGCGCGGGGTCTGGCCCTAATCGAACTCGAGTGTTAACCCAAGCCCCAAGTCGAGCCACTCTGAACTCAGCCTCTCGTACCACCGTATAGCCTCGCTGAAGTACATCTCGTTGTCCCCCGCCTTTCCAGAACATCGCTTCTTCGCGCGTATGCGCAACGTTGAACAAGACGAGCTCCGCATTGTTTGCGGTAGCGATGTATGCCGCTACATCTGCGGCTGCCAGCGAGTGCTCCAGCCCATTGACGGGCACAAGGATTCGTTTCGGCAACGGAAGGACCGTCCCCGTGTGTACCGTCACCAGCACGTCGCACGCGGCGTCGCGTACTAATGCATCGTGCATCGGCCCGAAGCTAAGGCTGGACGTACTATCGCGAACCGCAGTGCTCCCGATAAAGATGACTTGTTGGTTTTTCGCAGCTTCGAAGACAGCTTCTAGAGGGTCCTTGGCGATGAGTCGCTGTTCCAATCCAACGTGTTCATGCTTCACAGCGCGAGTAAGCCATCGCAAAACTTGTTCCGCCTCCGCGCTTTGGGCTGTTTCGCTCGCTTCGTCAAGGTGGGTTGATAGCTCGGTAATATCGAAGATTTCACGCTGTTGACTCTTCGCCTTTGCGATCTGCTCGATCAGGCTGACGATTAGCTCTGGTTTGAGTTCTGGAACGCGTGGGATGAGAATTCTCTCCATATCTGCGAAGTAGGCTCGCCTTCGAGCCTCCTCATGATTCAGGCGTTCGATCTCGAGTTCATCAGGAATGGCTTTCGCGGACAGTTTAGCCAATACGGGAGGCGTAATCAGCACGGTTAGGATGGCGACCACGGCGTACATCGTATAAAGATCGGAAGACAACAACCCTAACTCTGTTCCGACGATGGCGACCACCACATCGGAGCCACCTTTCAGATTGAGACCGACACCGATCGAAGCGGACTCCCAGACGGTCATACGGCCAGCTTTGGCACCTACGAAGCCAAAGAAGACCTTCAGCGACCCAACCGCGAGGAGCAACAAGAGGATGCCTTCGATCGATTGAACTCCGTGAAGGTCAAAGAGATTGACGCGCATACCAGCCAGTCCAAAGAAGATCGGCGCGAAGAATGAAACGGTCAGGGCCTGGATTCTGTCCTTAAGAGCTACCGTTGCCCTCGGAGCACGGCTCAGTAAGACACCGAAGACAAACGCTCCGAGTAGAGGATGTAGACCGGCCGCGGCAGTCGCAATGGCCGACAAACTCACCAAAAGCAGGATGAGCGACAGTTCTCCATTCACAATCCCTGTCACATCCGTGACCCGCCGCATCGCCCAAAAGGTAAATTTGCGACCGAGTGTCAGCATGAACGCAAAGAATGCGATGGCCAAAGCAGCCGATCTCAGACCGGCGGCCCAGGCATTCCCTCCACTGTGAAGCGATGACACCACTGAGATCAGCGGCCAAACGAGCACCTCGCTCGCGATACCTGCGGCTAGCATCACCTGTGCGTAGCCTCTTCGCAGCGTTCCACGTTCGATCAGCAATTTCGCGACAACACTGACGGCAGTAACGGAGTACACCAGGCCTAAGCAAAAGCCACTTTGCGGCGTCCGGTGCATCAGCTTCACCGCAACCAACGTGGTGACGATTAACGAAGAACCAATCGCGCCAGCGGCAGCAAGAAATCCAGGGACAGCCTTCTCACGAAGGATAACTAGATCTGCCTCAATTCCGGCAATCAGAAGCAATAAAATTGCCCCAATCCATGAGAGAAGAGACATTCCTTGAGACACCACGACTTGACCGAAGACATGATGGAAGAAGGTCGGGAATATGGCACCTAGAGCGGAGGGGCCGATGAGAAACCCCCCTAAAAGTTCCCCGAGGACCTCAGGCTGATCCAAACGGCGAGCAAGCTCCGCCATGGCCCGTGTTGCGAGCAAAAGAATTGCGAACGCCACCAACGAGAGAAGTACATCATTTTCTGTCAGTCCATGCAACGTAGGTACGCCCTTCAATGTTCAAGTCTGGGATCGTTCGATCCTACATGGTGCCAGTGACTCAGAGGAGAAAGACCGCGCCGGTCAAATTACATCTAGCTCCCATTAGGTTGGGCTGGGCCTATAGCTTCATCACCGGAGTAGCTATGTAGCCGGTTCGTCCGAGGCGAGCCGATAGCTATGCAGACTTTCGGCGCGCTGTCGATCTCAAAGCCGGCTTTACCAAGCCAATTCCCTGCCGACCAATCTCTTTGGCGGTGACCCGTGCAGGCGGCTTCTTTGCCGATTTTGGCGAAGCAGCGTCCTTTACACCAATGCTTTTTCGCAGTGCATCCATGAGTCCGATTACTTTGCCACCGGATCTGGTAGGCGCCTCGTCCTTCGGAACCGGCAGGTGATTTATCTTGGCCGTGACAAGTTCCTTCAGGGCTAACTCGTAGCCATCCTCGAACTTGCTGATGTCAAATCTGGTCGACTTTTTCTTTATCAGGGACTCGGCCAACTCAAGCATTTCTTCATTGATCTCGACCGGCTTGATGTCCCGGAAGAAGTCATTCTGATTCTTCAGCTCGTTTTGGTAGCGCAGCGTATATGCCATCATGCCGCGAAGGTCCTGTCCTGCTGGCAGCACGGCCACAATGTTTTCGCGACCGGAGAAGGACACCTTGCCAATCGCGGCCTTGCCTGCGTTGAGTAGAGCCCGTCTGACGACGGCGAACGCTTCCGCCTGAGCGTCGTTCTGCGGCACCACGAAGTAGGGCTTTTCAATGTATTCCGGATTGAGTTCTGCCATTTGAATGAATTGCGTCACTTCAATAACGCGCTTCGACGGAACGCGTAGGTTTTCCAACTCGGTGGGTTCGACGATGACATACTGCCCCCGGCTATATTCATAGCCTTTGACGATTTCGTCTGCCCGCACAACTGAGCCCGGCGCGTCGTTGCCACGTTCGACGGAGCTATTCAGAACCTTCTGATGGCGGACACGTTCGCCAGTGCTTCGGCTGATCTGGTGAAACGCAATTTTCTCTTTCGTTTCGGTTGCGCTGTAGAGACTCACCCCGAAGGAGACCAAAGATATCTGTAGTTGACCTGACCAATAAGGACGCGCCACGTTGCACCTCTGTTTACTGCTTTGATTCCGGCAAGGCGACGCAAGATGCTCAAAGAACACACAAAGCAATCCCCGTGCCGTCTCACGAAGAACGCCAAAGGTTCGCGAAGGGTTCTATGTGGGCCTGGTGCCTCTGTGGCGGCCCACCCATGCCACAAATGCGCGAGCATGGATGGGGCACCCGGTGGAGTTCACCGGGTTACTGAAATGGGGCTCCGCGCGTCGCCGATCCGTTAGAGCATGCCGAGTGCTCGTCCGACCTGGCCCGGTACGTCTAGTGCATGGTCGAACTCCAACACCTTCGCCTGCGGCGCCTCGTATCGAGCAGCATTGATGATGTCTTGCTTGAAGGAAGCCAGCTTGGGATCGCCGGCCACGCCACCGCCGATGAGTACGGCGTCGACCCGCTCGGCCCGCAGTCTTTCGCGGAACGCGGCTAGCCCTGTGTCCGGTGATGCATGCAGGATGTCGTACCGGAATCCGGCCACCTCCATGCGCTGGCGTATGCCTGCTAATCGGACTGCAATCTCTTTGCCTTCTTCCGGCGTCAGCCAGGGCGGCACAAGAGGTAAACCGATATGTAGAACCGAAATCATCATGTTTCTCCTAAACAGCTTGGTGGCTCCTCAGATAACGATAAACGCGCTTGCGTTGACCAATATTCCGCGCGTGCCCCGAAAGTCGGTTTTGAGCAACTACGGCGCGCCACTCGTCCAAGTGGGCCGAACTTGGATGAAACCCCGTTTTGCGCGCATCGGCGAGAGCAGCAGACCCAGTCTAGGCTTCTACGGGGGCCCGCTTGCTACTTGAGGTGCCTTGAGATCACCAAGACCCGCACTTCTGTCATAGAGCACTCCTCCATGGACGCATCGTGAATCGCAACCGCCTCCAGACCGCCGCCCGATTTCTTGAAGAATTTCACTAAGTAGACCTGGTGCCAAAGGTCTTTGCCGACTCTCTCGGATGCTAAGCGGACCGTTTTCGTCTTCTCAAAATCCATCTCCTCGTTCGTCAGAAGTCCCGCGTTCTTCAGCACCGATTGAGCCATAATCGTTGGCCATCCTGCGCTGCAATCAGGACCGTGATTCAAGGTGGAGGATTGGGCGTGAGCAGAGAGACCCGCAAGCACGAGGAAAGCAAGGAGGTATCTAGACATTCGGACGCCCTCAAATTCTTGAACCCGCTCAGCATACTCCTCGAAAGTCGGATTTCTATGAGCAGGTCGATTTGTGTCAAGGGGTATTTGCTTTGGTCGTTTTCCTTAATAGCGTGTTGGTCTTTGCGGTTGATGTTGCCTGTTGCTGTTGCCTCTCCACCGTGTTTCTATTCGCACTTTGAGTGAGCCGTTGGTGGCTCTGTGACGGGATGGGGTCAGAGGGAGAAGTCGACGCTGCCAGTTTTCGGCCGGCCTTATGAAGGCCCAACCCGACGCGCAGTCATCGGGACGCGGGGTGGCGACAGTGGAACTTGGATCAGACCTCAGGCTGCTTCAGTATAAAACGGAACGTACGGTGGAGTGCCCGATCTTTTGTGCCGTTGGATGAGTTAGTGTAACGCAGCTATTTCTGAGTTCAAGTAGCCGCCGTCGGGGGTGTTGGATGTCAGCCATGCTTCCGGTGCCGGTGACCTGTAGCCCAGCGAGGAGTGTGGCCGGATCGTGTTGTAGTGGACGCGCCAGCGTTCGGCCAGCACGCGCAGTTCTTTCATCGAGTAGAAGATCTCACCGTTCAGGAACTCGTCCCTGAGCTTGGAGTTGAAGCTCTCGCAGTAGCCGTTCTCCCACGGCGAACCGGGTTCGATGTACAACGTCTTTGCTCCTGTCTTGGCCAGCCATTTCCGTAGGTCTTTCGCGACGAACTCCGGCCCATTGTCCGAGCGAAGGTGTTCCGGCACTCCCTTCATCACCATCACATCGGCCAGTGCTGAGATGACCCTGGCGCTTGACCAGCGGCGTTCCGCACGCACCAGCAAGCTTTCGCGCGTGTGTTCGTCGATCAGATTGAGAAGCCGTACGCTGCGGCCATCATGCGTCCGCGCACTGACGAAGTCGTAGCTCCATACATGGTTCCGCCGCTCCGGTCTTAGCCGCACGCACGATCCATCGTTGAGCCACAGCCTGCCCCGTGGCTTCTGCTTCTGTGGAACCTTTAGCCCTCGCGACGCCAGATACGCTCCACGCGATCCTTGCCTACCCGCCAGCCGGCCCGCTTCAGCAACGCCGTGATCCGGCGATACCCATAACGGCCGTACTGGCTGGCAAGCTGAACGATCGCCTGCGTGAGTGCATCTTCGTCTTCCCGCCGGATCGCACGGTAGCGCTGCGTGCCGCGAGGCTGGTTGGACAGCCGGCATGCCCTGCGCTCCGTCATCCCATGCTTCTGCTGTGCATGGTCTGATGCGATCCGTCGTCGCTCAGGGCTTAGAAGTTTCCCGAGGCGAAGTCCTTCAACACAAGGTTGTCCAGGCTCAGGTTCGCAACCAGACGCTTCAGCTTGGAGTTCTCCTGCTCCAACTCTTTCAGCCGCTTCGCCTGGTCCACCTGAAGCCCACCGTACTCCTTACGCCAGCGGAAGTACGTCTGCTCCACGATACCGGCTTCCTTACACGCCAAAGCCGTCGTCTTGCCGTTCGCTACGGCCACTTCGATCTGCCGCAGCAGGTTCACCACCTGCTCGGGCTGGTACTTCTTGCCTCGTCCCATATGCTCTCCTTGTCCAGTGTCTCTCTTCTCCACTGGCACATTTCAAGCCGGGCACTCCATTTCCAAGCAGTGCTCCTCGTGGGTTGCCGAGAGAGCAGAAATGAAATGATGAGAAGTATGTGTCTTGCTCATTCTTGGATGACTTCCAGGAGCGGCGATTCGGGCGAGATGCAATCGGCAACTTGTCGAGCATCGTAGACGTGACAGGTATTCCAGTGGTAAACCTGAGGGCGTCGTCCGTGGGCGCAGGTGATTGATGGTGTGGACTTATGGAACAAGTCCTTTCGAGCTTGCGTAAGGAGAATCATGAGATCATGCTGGATGTTTTTCGTGGTTTGGCCAGTCTTCGGCGCCTGGATTTCCCCTCCTCACAGTCTGGAAGGACAAGTGGCGCGTGCCCGTGCATCAGAGACTATTTCCGAACAGATGTTCGTCCAGATCGGCGGCGTCCCGCAATGGATCACAATTAAGGGCGAGGATCGCAGCAACCCGGTTGTGCTCTTTCTGCATGGTGGTCCGGGAGACGCGTTGAGCCCGTACGCCGATTCGATGTACGTAGGATGGGACAAGTCCTTCACGCTGGTGCAATGGGACCAACGGGGCGCTGGAAGAACCTTCACGAAGAATGGGCCATCCATCGAGCCGACGATGAGTGTCGAGCGCATGGCCCAGGATGGTATCGAAGTTACTGAATTCCTGACCACGCATCTTCACCAGAAAAAGATCATTATTTTAGGTGGCTCCTGGGGTTCTGTCCTCGGTGTTTACATGGCCCATGCAAGACCGGACCTCTTCTACGCTTATGTGGGCGTTGCCCAGATGGTGAATTGGCAGGAAGATTTGTCTGCCGGCTATGCGCGTGTGCTGGAAATGGCGGGTGCGGCCGGCGATCAGCAGGCAATCACTGCGCTGATAGCAATTGGTCCTCCGCCGTGGCATTTAGTTGCCAAGTGGCCCGTATATCGAAAATGGGAAAGAATCTACCAGGCCAAGCTGGTGACCGCTCCACCAGATTCCATGGTCATCAGTCCCGACTACGCCTCGGCTGAGGAGCAGGCTCAGTACGAGGCAGCAGATGACTTTTCCTTCTTGCATTTCTGGGGAGAAACCTTGTCCGGACCGTTTACGAAGGTCGATCTTCCAGCGCTAGGGACCACCTTTGCGATTCCAATTTTTATTATCCAAGGCCAGGAAGACCTGACCGCCGCTCCAGTATTGGCCAAGGCCTATTTCGACAGCATCAAGGCTCCGCGCAAGCAGTTCTATCTGGTTCCGGGTACGGGGCATGAAGAGTCTGCGACCTCATGGGCTGTGACCCTGAAGGTGCTCATCGAACAGGTGCGGCCTCTAACCCTGACATCAGCTGTCGGTTCAGCATCGGGTGTGTGGCTCATCGGCAGCCCGTACTTAATGCACAAAGAGGCCGCCGATCGGCGTCCTGAAGTCGGTGTGTAATGAGGTTTCGAAACCTTCACGCAAAGTCGGGTGGTCTCAATGGGTCGACGCAACACTCAGCTCACACCGACATTCATTGAAAACAAGAGCTAAAAGCGATTTTCGGGACGTTCGACCGAATAAGCGCCTGGGCCCAGCAGAAGGAGTGCGATCAAGTTCGAGTCTGATGGCCCCTAAATACAACGTAGCAAGGTATAGGGTTATTCACACCTGTTCACTCTTCGCCGGATGTTCGCGCTCATACAAGGACCAGCAGGCCAGCAAGCCCACGGTCGTCCAGAACCCGACGGAACCGGTGATAGCAATCTCCAAAACCTTGGCGTCCTTCTCTGCTTTTTCGGAATCCTCGCAAGCTTTGGGAGAAGCCTGTGCCACACGGTGCGACGCGTCGGGGGGCCTGAGCGTCAGTTCGTCAATATGATGAAGCTTTATCAGCACACCGCTGAAGGTAAACCTTTGCGAAACTGATGTTGCACCCGATATCCCGATCGCGACGCACAGCGCAGCAAACGGCCAGAACTGCTTGACGGGCATGCCCCGCTGGAAGAGTAGACCCGAGAGCAACGCAACCAGTGCCGGAATGATAGGCCATCTTGCCCCCGTCAGAATGCTCGCAAGAATAAGAAGAGCTGCGGCTCCGTATCCGATGAAAGCCCAGCTTTGCGGGTTACGGCCGGCACGTTTCAGCAGGGGCACGAGGCCACCAAGTAGGAGCCCGGGTATTCCCCAGACCGCTGCCCCTAGCAACACCGCCCCGAACACGTCCGGCCAGGACTTGTGCTGGTTGAGCTGCACGAGAACGGCCCATATTGATCGAACAATCGGGTTGAAGATGCAGTACAAGACGCCGAAGATAACAATGTTGAAGAAGCCACTGAAGTTCTTACGAACTGCTCTGTGCTCTCGTAAGGGGACAAGGATCAGCAGGACGACGACTAGGCCCGCGTAGCAGCACCAGAAGAAGGGCAGACCCCGTTTCCCGGCGAGGCGCAGAAGCTCGGTGGGCAGGTCGAGCAGAATCAGATAAAAATTGTTGTTCGACGACTGAAACCACGTCACGAAACTGACATACGGTCCGCTTGCGGCCGGTGCGTTCGTCTTGAAGTCCTGCAGCGCGACAAGGGTCCGGCCACCCAGAATATAGAGAAAGATGAGGGCCGGCGCGATGACCACGCCGCCAATGGTCCCCCAACGTGCGCTTCTCATCACGTGGCGAGCGGTCGGCTCGTCTTCATCGAGCCGAATCTGCAGGCTGAGCCAGCAAGTCAACTGTGCGCCAACAAAGATCCACATGCCCGACACCAGACCAATGGTCCAGCGAGTGCCTTCAACCGTTGCAGCGTCGTCCCCAAGCAAAGAGACGCCGATCTTCAGGATATCGCCCAAGCCTCGCTCGAGACCCGCGTCGAATCCGCCGATGAAGAGCTCGAACAAAAGAACCACGACAAAGGTTTCCAGAGAGCGGACGATCGGATGGGTTTCGGGTTCTATCTCGCCGTCGCGGATAACGTCGCGAATCAAGTCGATGACGTACGAAACGGCGGCCGCACCAATAAGCGCCGCGAAGTAGCGCCACGGCTGCGCCCAGATCTCATCGTACTTCAGAAAGATCGCGTAACCGCTGGCGACGCCGAGGGCTCCGCAAAGTGCTGCGATTGACAGACGGATCTTCAGATCGGGTTCGTCCATTGATTGGGTACGACTAACAGGGATGCACGACAGTTTAGCGCATTGCCATCCCGTGCGGCACAAGATCGTTTCGTTACAAGCGCAAGCGAGCCCGTTGTGCGGCCCTGCGCGTTCTCCCTCTCAACCAGACCTACACCTCACTGGCATCCGGTGCGCGCCGGAAGTTAATCAGGAAGAGTGTGCCACGCCATGGCCCCGTAGTCCGCGTGCGTACCCGCAAGGTTCCGTGATGTTTCTCCACAAGATCGCGCGTAACCCAAAGTCCAAGACCCGTACCTACCGCCGCTTTCGTAGTAAAGAAAGGCTCCCAAATGCGATTCAACACGTTGTCCGGTATGCCGCTCCCGGTATCTGAGACCGCGAGGCGCACTTGACCTCCTCGCGTGCGTGTTCGAATCGAGATCGAGCCTGAGCGGCCCGCGAGAGCGTCGAGGGAATTCGCGATCAAGTTAGATAGGACCTGCTTAATTTCGCCCTCAACTGCGAGGATCGTGGAACCACCCTCCAGATGGGCGTGCAATTCGACATGGGCCCGCTGTGCCTGCTTCCGATAAAAAACCGCGATCGACTCGACCGTGTCACTCAGATCGAAACGAACCGGATCTGAAGACTCTCTGTAAAAAGCCAGTGTCTGTTTGGTAATGTGCGCAATTCTGCTGAGCTCTTCCTCGGCCATTGTGAGGTAGATTGCGCTTTCTGAGCTAACGCCCTCTTGTGCGAGGAATAAGAGATTGGTCATGGCTTCCAGCGGATTGTTGACCTCGTGGGCGATCGTTGCCGCAAGCCTGCCGGCTGCGCTGAGCTTTTCTGACCTTCGTAACGCCTCCTGAGCTGCGACGGTAGCCGACACATCCATCCCGAGCACGAAGATGCCATCAACCTGGCCATTCTTGTCCTTGGTAGGTTGATAAACGAAGGTGACGAATCTGCTTTCGAGAGATTCTCCTTCAGCGCGCCGCAGATCGATTTTTATAGAGTCACCGCGATACGGTAGTCCAGTCCTGAAAACGCCATTAAGCAAATCCACGAATCCTTGCTCACGAACCTCTGGAAGAGCGTCTGCAACCGATTTCCCTAACAGATCGCGGTTACCAACCAGCTGCATATATGGCGGATTTGCGAACTGAAAGACATGTTCGGCCCCGTGCAGAACGGCAATGAATGCTGGCGCGTTATTGAACATCGACGAGAACAGCTCGGCTTGTCTGCGCTCCTCGAGGAGTGCCGAGGTCCTAGAAAGTACAGTCGAAATGTGCTCTGCCAGAAGATCGAAGAAAACCCTGTACTCTTCGTTGTAAGGAAGGCGAGAGCTGAGTCCGGCCAGGAGGACTCCGACGATAGAGGAATCTGCGGCACCTCGTAACGGCAGCAAGATGGCCGTATGCAGCTGCTCATGCCATGCTCCGCCGTTGAGGGCCCCGAGAGAGAGCGGAAGGTCACCCATTACTACAGCGTTTCGGCTGCGCAGAACGTCAAAATATCTACCGGCAAGAGCCCTTTCGGGGTTGATCTCGTTCGGCAAGTATGACGGGCCATCAAGGCCGGTCTGTGAAATGAGAGTGCATGGCTCACTCTCTGAGTCACAAAGGTAGATCGCTGCGAACGACACGTCTAAAGCACTCTCAGATAGCAGATGGATGCAGTCTAAAGCCGCTTTCTCCAGGCTCGCGGCCGGACTCAACCCAGCCACCCTCCGCAAGAGGCTCAGCCTTCTGCGCTGAAGCACGTAGGCCGTGGTCTCGGTGCAAGGACTGAATATTCCTGCAACCTCGCCGCCTCGGAAAATCGGACCGTAGGAAAACGAGAAATACGCCTCTTCCAGGTACCCGTTGCGGGTCACAAAAAGTTGCAGGTCCTCCTGGTAAATTGCTTCCTCCGTCTCCCGCACCGAACGGAGAAGCGGTTCGACCACATGCCAGATTTCCGCCCACATCTCCTGTCCCGGTCGCCCGATGAACTGCGGATGCTTGGTCGCGCCCAGGATTGGGCGATATGCGTCATTGTAGAAGCGGAGATATTCTGGTCCCCACCAAATTTCGATAGGGTGCCGACTGGCCAAGCAAAGACTGACGGCGTTTCTTAGTTCTTCAGGCCAGGACGACACAGGACCAGCAGGAAGCTGATTCCAATCCAAACTGCGCATGCGGGAGGCCATCTCTCCATCACCGCGCATCAGCAGCGTCTTAAGGTGCGCTTCCGATGGGACGTCCGGGTTCTCCATTGATTGATCCACACTCGTTTTTTGCAGAATCCGCTCCCCTAGCCTCCTCTCGTACATTTGTTGCTCAGAGCGCTTCTTTCCCGCGAACGAGGGACCTTGGCCAGATCCAGCAGTTTGATGCGAATTTTTCGATTCGGGATACTGCGAACGTGCACAGAAGATAACCCCGCATTTTGGCGAGAAATCTCATCAGTGCATCCCGGTCCTCGCCGATTCGTAGAACAGCACATGTAGGTTTGTCAGGGCTAGTACATACGTATTCTCCCCGGGAATGGTGACTGGTAGGGTCGCGCTTTGTTTGCGAAAAGGCGCCCTAAGAAGGTTGAGTCCCTTTTGGGGGCTACCCGGAAAAGCAGTTCCGCAGGCAGATAGACTATGCTGGACCTACTAAAGGAGCGCGCGTGCCCGACTCGAGTCACGTAATTTTTGTCGTCGATGATGAGCCGGTGATCTCCCAAACCCTCGCCGCCATTCTTAATCGGGCGGGTTTTGAGGCACACGCTTTTGACCACCCGGAGAAGGCGCTAGCCGCTCGCGCGCACATGGCTCCCGACCTCCGTATTAGCGATGTGATGATGCCCGAAATGACCGGCGTTGAGCTAGCGATCCTCTTTCGGAAAGCACAGCCCGACTGCAAAATTCTGCTCTTTTCAGGGCAAGCGGCAACCGCGGATTTACTTCAAAAAGCGCGCGAACAAGGATATGACTTCGACCTCTTGGCAAAACCTGTTCATCCTGCAGATCTTCTCGCCAAACTTCGGAAATGAACGTCGGAGCGGTTGTTAAGTCATGAAGATCGCAAGCTGGAACGTCAATTCGATTAAGTCACGACTGGACCAGGTTAAGAACTGGCTTGAAGAGCATTCCCCAGACGTCTTGCTTCTGCAAGAACTGAAGGGAGTTGAATTCCCTTCCGAGACGTTTCGCGGTTTGGGCTATGAAAGCATTGCAGTCACCCAAAAGGCCTATAACGGCGTTGCGATTCTATCGCGCTCGCCGATCAAGGCAGTGAGCAAGAGTTTGGCCGGACTCGAGGTGGACACCCACGCGCGCTTCCTCGAGGTCATCATTCGAGATGTCCGCGTTGTGAACATCTATCTACCAAACGGCAATCCGATCGGCACAGAAAAGTTCGAATACAAACTGGATTGGATGGATCGGCTTCGGGGGCAGATGAAGCGCTGGCTGGCTAGCGATATTCCGACGGTCGTAGGCGGCGATTTCAACGTGATCCCCGAGGACATCGACTGTCACAAACCGGCTTCATGGATCAAGGATGCGCTGTTTCAACCCGAACCTCGTGCACGGTATCGAGCGTTTCAGGATATGGGATACGTCGATGCCTTTCGCTCCTTACATCCGGACGATAAGGGGCAGTTTACCTTCTGGGATTACTTCCGCCAGGCGTTTGAACATAATCGAGGCATTCGCATCGATCATTTCTTGTTATCACCTAAACTGGTCGGGCGGTTGAGGTCATGCGAGATCGATAAGGGTCCACGATCCCTGCCGAAGCCCTCCGATCACACCCCGATCGTTCTGACCTTGGACTGACGATTCGATCAAGCTACTCGGCCACGTCTTCATCGTACGTGCCATCGAAGATCGGCTCTTTCTTTCCTGGAAAGAGGCCTTCATGCTTCTTCATAAGCTCGTGCATGACGCGGATGGTGATACTCGCCGCATAGCTGACCTCCCGATCAAGATCACCATCCACGTTGGAGCACAGCGGATCCCCCGCGGCCTTCGCTGCCCATTTCGCCGTACGGATTGCGACAATCAGGGCAGTAGCGATGAGGATCGATGGCCCCATCTTTGGCCAATCGGTTTTCCACTGTGTTCCAATCTGCTTCATGGCGAAAGTATAGGCGAAGAATAGGCGAATATGTCAGAATAGAATATCTGCTGGAGCGCGGCTCCTCCGGAGGTATTGATGGCCCACAATGCGATCCCGCGCGAAGGCCGAATGGTGCGGGTCTCCTTTTGTGAAGCCGGAAGCCGGCTGCTTGAGCAATTCGCCGAAGCCCCGCCTCGAGACAATACATTCCTCGAGCCGAAGGATTTCAGCGATCTGCGCAATTCTGCGTTTGTGGGAATTCCTGAGTGGGACGCGTTCGCAGACCATGTGCAAACATGCGCGCTTTGTGGTGAAGTTTAGCCATGTGTGGACGATACGTAAGGCGAAGTGACAAGCAAAAGATTGCCGAGCACTTTCACGCAAGCCCATCCCCGCAAGATCTACCGATGCCGGCGGCGGACTATAACGTTGCCCACTACGCATCAGCCCATCATCCGTCAAAGCCGGGAGACCGGCGAACGGGAGTTGATTCTCGGCCGGTGGGGGCTTGTCCCGTTCTTTACAAAAGACCTGAAAGAGATCAAGGGACTTTCCACCATCAACGCCCGCGCGGAAACGATCGCTACGTCGCGCACCTGGCGGGAGCCGATGAAGAAGCGGCGCTGTCTCATTCCGGTGAACGCATTCTATGAGTGGCCGAAGGAGGGTAAGCCTCCCAAGCAGCCCTACGCATTCGAGCTGACGACCGGTAGCTTGTTTGCGTTCGCCGGCATTTGGGATGGCTGGAAGGACGGAGAGGGCCATTGGCTGCAGTCGTACGCCATCGTGACTACCGAGGCAAATGAGTTAATGTCACAGATTCATCCTCGCATGCCCGTCATCCTGCACTCGAAAGACTATGACCGCTGGCTAGATCGGGAAGAGACAGAACGATTGCCGCTCGATCTGCTGCGGCCGTTTGAATCAGAAGCAATGGAGATGCGTGAGGCGAACCCAAAAGTGAACAATGTTCGCAACAACGGACCCGAACTGTTGGAACAGGCCGAGCGAGCCGCCGAATCTGGACAGTTGCCTTTGTAGGAATGCGCGTTCGCTGCGCAGTGAAGGGAGAAGGTGCAGGAAGAGGGAAAGCGTTGCTGCAGCGCACCGGCGAGCGGGGGCACCGACGGCACAGCGGGAAGAGGGGTTGGGAGAAACCGAAGGGGTGTCTCCCGGCGCAGTTTGTACGCCGTGTCGAGAGACAAAGCGGTCCCGAACGAATCCGGGGCCAGAGTGGAAGGGTCGAGGGAACTTCTCGATCTTAAGTTACCGGCTGTGGTGTCAGCTTCCGGCGTGTTTGAGGATGCCAAGGTTGGTCCGCATTAAGCCACCTTTTTCCCGTTCTGCATCGGGCGTCGCTGCTTGTTCTGCGCTGGCCGGCTGCAAGGCGGCAAGGATGATTCCGGAGGTCTGCTGGATGACCTCCAGGCTCTCAGCCAGGAGCGAAGCGTTGCCTTGATAAAGCTGGATATAATCTGCACTGGCGGAACCCGTTTCGAGCCCTACGGCCTTACCGATCACAAAGGCGATGGCCTCGGCCTCGGTCTCGCGGACTACCTTGGTCGTGGCCGCCCTGCGCTCAGCCTTGTGCAACATCTCATGCGCGAGTTCATGGACCAGCGTTGAAAATTCCTCAGCCTCGGACTGTCCGGGAAGAATCACTATCTTGCCGCCATAGCTCATGCCCAGCGCGGGAGCGATCTTCTCGCTGAGGGAAAGCTCAATCCCCTGCCCTTCGATGAAGGAGATCAGTCGATCGCGGTTCTCGCCCACCGTTCCGGTGATCTCCCGTAAGGCGGGAAGCTCTGCACCTTCGGTCTGCTCCACGTCGAAGACATAGGCGTTGCGGAATCCGATCAAGACGCGGGTGTTTTGCCGATTGATGTCCTTCTCGGCTTCCTCGTCCTTCTTGCGCTTGGTGCCGACGATCGGTGCTAGAATCCGAATTCCCTTCTCGCCTTTCTTCACCTTCCGGCCTAGCTGGGTCCATGCGTAAAAGCCAGCAACGCGAGTCGCGGTCGGCCGTTGCCGTGCGATCTCGAGAATGTTTCCAAAGCTGTAGTGATGAAAACGGCTCATGGCGTCGAGGTAGGCGGTGAGCGCCTCGGAGTGTCCCGCTTCCAGCTGCTCGATGAGGCTATGGATGTTAGCGGCGATGATGTCCTTGGCGGTCTGCCGTTGCTGCGGCTGTTTAGGGTTTTCGCTGATGGGGGTGAGGGTGGTGGTCTTCATGGGTGCTTCCTCCTTGGGTTTGGCTGCTGCACGTCCGCGTTGGAATGCGGCATGTACATGCCGAACGCCACCTGGCGAAGGCGGGGGTAGCAAGGTGCAAGGGGAGGGGTCTCCCCACCCTTGAAGAGAGCCAAAGGCGGAACGGAAAGGGCGGAGCGTGAGCGGAGGTCTGCACAAACGCAGACGGGTCCACGGCGGGCGTTTTCTGCCCGATGGGGTGGCAAGCGCGGAAGATTGGGGATCCCCTTGTCGGCGCGCGGGGGGCAGGGCCCACTAGCAAAGGTCTGTTCACGTTTTCTAACGCGCAGCGCCGGTCGGTCCGGGGAGGGCGTGCGGGAAGGAACGTCCCGCGGAGGTGGGGCGTGGAAGACGCGCCAGCGGCTGCAACGGGGGAGGAAACATCCTCCCTGTGCAGAGTGTCTGCACGAACACTCCGGTACTATCGTCATTTGAAGGCTATTTATGCACGACGGTGTTGACTGGAAAGCCGCTCCGAAAACCGCTCATTGGTGGGCCGTGGACGCTGATGGGATAGCTCATTGGTTCAAGTCACCGAACGTCGCCGCGTTCACCGATTTCTGGTTTACGGAGAGCGAGCAAGCGCCCCTGTTCGGCTATTCGGGCGACTGGCGCGAGAGCCTTACCAAGAGGCCGTGACCAGCCGTTACAACGCTCCATGATGGCCGAAATACTGGTTCCAGTCATCGGTAGCAGCGATCTTCACGGCGCTTCGCCTTACTTCAAGGCGAGAGGATGTTTTGATTCGACTCCACTGAACGTCCTCACCGGGAATCGGCAGCCGCTGTGCCGTTGAAGGTGTTCGATGTGGGCTCGGGCTCCGAGGCTCGATTCCTTGAGCGCTTGCACTGGGCCATGACAATATTTGCAGCGCATGATCTCATTGCGTTCTGTAAGCGCTTCGTAGAGGGTGCATGGGAGCCAACGTCCACGCACCTTCGCCTCGCACTCCGTCATCACAGGCGGTTTTTTCTTGGTAGCCACTGGCGTGTTTAGATGCCTCCCAACGAGTTGTCCGCATCCTCGTTTCCCGCCAATAAGGCCAGACCTCGAAGTGAGTGCGGATTAGAGCGGGCGAGGGATACCGTGGGTAAGGTAGCGACAAGTCGGCCAGTGTCCCGGAACCTCATAAAGCAGGGGTAGGATAAGCGGACACTGGCGCATTTGGACTAATCCGCCGTTTGTTTTCTAAGAGTGATCGTCCTGAAGATTTTCGTGGAGAATCGCTATGAAAACATCCTCAGCACCTTCCGTCTTACCGTCATATCCCGACGCTACGAGCGCCTCGCTCCCGAAGTCAATCGTTCCATGGAAGGATCCGCCCAATATGATCGATGAGTCGCGTCCGTGGACTCCATTTATCAGGAACTGATGACGTTCATCCCCATAATGCTGCGC
>NZ_LMUT01000011.1 GCF_009765785.1 Granulicella sp. L46 | reverse complement strand
GGTGCGTGAGTCATCGAGTCTTTGAACGCACCTTGCGCCCTTTGGTATTCCGAAGGGCATGCCTGTTTGAGTGTTATTAAATTATCAACCTTGCTCGCTTTTACTAGCTTGAGTTTGGCTTGGATGTGAGGGCTTTGCTGGCTTCCTTCAGTGGATGGTCTGCTCCCTTTAAATGCATTAGTGGGATCTCTTGTGGACCGTCACTTGGTGTGATAATTATCTATGCCTTGAGACTTTGAAGCAAACTAATGGGAACCTGCTTATAACCGTCTTCGGACAATCTCTGACATTTTGACCTCAAATCAGGTAGGACTACCCGCTGAACTTAAGCATATCAATAAGCGGAGGAGTGCAGCA
>NZ_LMUT01000010.1 GCF_009765785.1 Granulicella sp. L46 | reverse complement strand
CGGAGCGATGACCACCGTTCGCTACGCCGAAAAGACGGCTCCGGGGCGGACGCCGGAGACGCTGCTTCCAGACGATGCAGTAAAGGGATCGGACCCGAAGCATCCTCTGGCGCTTAGCCCGAAGGCCCTCGCTGAGGGTTGGCGTGCGGTCGCGATCGCTTCACCAGGCAAGGTTCGAGCGAAGGAGTTGCAAGCCTACCTTCAAGCGGCCGTCTAC
>NZ_LMUT01000009.1:447405-615186 GCF_009765785.1 Granulicella sp. L46 | reverse complement strand
CGGGGAGATCATGGTGCGGTGGGGGTGGGCTGGAGTGGGGTGGCCGTGGGTGCGGCCAGACCGAAGAACATGGTGATGGCGTTGAGACCTTCGTTGGAGACCCAGAGGTTGCCTGAGCGATCGGGGAGAAGGGTGAAGGGGTCGGCGAGCGAAGCATCGAGGCCAAAGCCGCCGAAGCCATAGACGCCGGTGGAGGGAGAGAGTGCAGTTCCGGCAGGGAGGGTGCTGGAGGAGCCGGCGAGCTCGGTGATGGAGTTGCCGATGTTGTTGGAGAACCAGACATTCTGGGCGGCGTCGACGGCGACGGAGATGGGGTAGTTGATGCCACCGGTTTTGAGGCCGCTGATGGGAGCAGTGGAGTTACCGGAGTTGTCGGTGACGATCTCGGCGACAGCGCCGCCACCGTTGATGCCGGGCCCCAGGAAGTCGGCGACCCAGAGGTTTCCGGAGGCGTCGGTGGCCATGCCGTAGGACTCACCGCAGCAAGTGACGTTGGCGAGCGCGGCGCCGGGGGTTGTAGCGTTGGGGCCGGCGTAGTGGACGACGTTGGTTTCGCCGGAGAGCCAGAAGCCATGGGTGGAGTCGATGGCAATGGCCAGGGGGAAGGCTACGAGGTTCAGGGAGGAGCCGAGGCCGGCGGCGACGAGCCCACCGCTGCTATTCAAGACGGTGGCGGAGGAGGAGCCGCTGTTGGCGATGTACATGTTGCCGTTGGTGTCTGCCGCGATGGCGTAGGGGAACTGGATGGAGTTGTCGAAGTAGGCGCTGTAGGTGCCGATGGGGGAGGGATTATTGACTCCGACAAAATGGCCGATAGCGCCGTGATCACTCGAAGTGTCACCGGCATGGGTCACCCAGATGTTGTTGGAGGGGTCGACGGCTAGACCGTAGACCTCGGAGATGCCGCCGTTGGTGAAGCCGGTGGAAATGAGTGGGGTTCCCTGAGGGTTGAAGGCAGAGAGTGGGCCATTCAGATTCGCGACCCAGATGTTGTTCTGGCTGTCGATGCCGAGCGCGGTGGGCATGTTGAGGCCGCCGCCAGTGACCGTGAGCGACATCGTCCAGTCGTTCGGGCTGGTGGCCAGGGTGGTGGGGAAGGGTGGGGTGGTGGGGATGGTCGCGAAGATCGCGGCTACATTCTGGCCGGGGTGGTGCGCGATGTTGAGCGCTGCGGTGAAGGTGTCGGTGGGGGCGGTGCCAGAGGGCGGCGTGGCTGCGGTGAAGAGGGCTGAGCAGGCTGTGCCGGTGCCGGTGGTGCAGCTGTTGAGCGCGTCGGCGAGGGCGGCTAGCTTGGCGGCTTCTACCGTGAGGCCGGTGGGAAGGGTTGCCGGGGCGCCGGTGGAGGGGTTGGCTAAGAGGGCCGCGTCGAGGAAGGCGTTAGTGATGCCGAGGGTGTTGGTTGAGCTTGCGCCGATGGTGGTGGCGTTGCTGGCGAAGGGAGCGAGCGACCAGGCCACGGCGGCTGTGGTGACCTCGTTAAGGGTGTCGAAGGAGGTGGCGGTTAGGTTGATGCACGGGCCTACTGCCGTGACCATGCTGAGGGCAGGGTTGCTGGTGCTCGAGGTCGTTGAGGTGGTACCTCCGGTGGCGACGAGATAGAGCTGGGCGGTGGCGGGAATGGTTGTGCCTGTGCTGCTCTGACCGCAGGTGTAGCTGCCGGTGAGCTGGAACATGCCCAGGGTGTTGGTTAGGACGGCCTGCGTGAGCATCGGGATGGCTGCGGACATGTTGCCGGTGGCACCTGCGGCGTAGAGCTGGATCGTGGCTCCGTTGACTGGAGCGGTGCCGCTCAGGACCTGGCCCTGGAAGGCTACTGCCGTGACCGTGAGTGTTAGCGTCGCGGTGGCCTTGTTGTTGTCTGAGTCGGTGACTTGCGCCGTGAATGGGACGGCGGTCTCGCCTGCGGTGGGCGTGCCGGTGATGACGCCCGCTGGAGACAGTGTGAGGCCAACGGCGCTCAGGCCAGTGCCCGAGATTACGCTCCAGGTGTAGCCGGTGTTGCTGCCGCCGGTGGCGGTCAGGGTCGCGTTATAGGCCGTGCCTTCGACGCCAGGAGGGAGGGTGGCGGTGGTTACCGTGAGGCTTGGCGTAATGGTGACGGTCAGGTTCGCGGTCGCGGTGTTGGTGGCCGAGTCGGTGACCTGAACGGTAAAGGTGGCGGTTCCGGTGACTGGCGTGGCTCCAGAGATGACGCCGCCGCTGGAGAGGCTCAGGCCCACGGCCGAGAGGCTGGTGGCTCCCGAGGTGACGGCCCAGGTGTAGCCGGTGCCGCTACCGCCGGTGGCCGTTAGCGTAGACGTGTAGGGATTTCCAGCAACGCCGCTGGAGAGGCTCAGCGAGGTAATCGTCAGCGTGGGATAGGCGATGGTCAGGGTGAGGACTTGTTTGGCTGTATTCCCTGCACTGTCGGTGACCATGACCGCAACGACGCCGGCAGTCTGGCCGGTGGTGGGCGTGCCGGTGATGGCACCGCTGGGTGACAGCGTGAGACCGACCGCGCTCAGGCCTGTGCCGGCGGTGACGGCGAAGGTATAACCGCTGCCGCTTCCTCCAGTGACCGCGAGGTTCGCGGTGTAGGGTGTGCCTGCGGTTCCGTTGGGCAGGGAGGTGGTGGTGATGCTGAGCGGCGAGTAGAGGGTGGTGATGGTGTAGGCCGCCGAGGTGGTGAGGGCGGGGCTGCCGGAGTCGGTGAGGGTGACCGTGAAGCTGGCGGTGCCGGCTGAGCTGGAGCTGCCGCTGATGGCGCCGGTAGTGCTTGAGATCGCGAGGCCGGTGGGGAGAGCGCCCTGGGAGATCGACCAGGTGTAGGGCGTGATGCCGCCGGTTGCGGCCAGGCTGGCGGTGTAGGCCGCGCCGAAGGTGGCTCCGGGCAAGGCGCCGGCTGGCGTGGTGATGGCGGGGTTGATCGGGACGCTGAGCTTGACGGTCTGAGTGATGGTGGACTGGGCCGTCGAGGCCGCCGTGAGGGTTACAGTGAAGGCGGTTGTGACCGTGGCCGGCGCAGTGAAGGTGACGCCCGTCGTGGTGGAGTTCGAGAGTGTGCCGCAAGCACTTACTGAGCAGCCGGTAAGGCTCCAGGAGACGCCCGCTGCGGCTGGACCTCCGGTGACTGTGGCCGTGAAGCTGGCCGAATTGCCGGGATCGATGGTATCGCTGGCCGGCCCCGTGATGGTGATCGTGGATACTGCGGGGGTGCTATTTCCGCCGCAGCCAGTGAGCGCAGGGATCGCGAGGGCGAGCGCGGTGGAAAAGGACAGAGCCTTGCTTAAGACACGGCGGAGTGTGCTGGGTTGCTTCCCGGGGAGCGTACGCAAGGTTGGCCTCGACTGAGTGATGAATCTGGAGGCCAGTTTACGCTATGTGCGGATTTGTGGAGCGTGAATCGAAGATGAAACGCCGGTGCCCGTTTTTAGTTTTTAGTTCTTAGTTCTCAGTTCTCAGTTCTCAGTTCTCAGTTCTCAGTTCTCAGTTCTCAGTGAGGAGTACTTTGCCTTTCCTGAGAACTGACAACTAAGAACGCAACTCCGGCGCAGCCAGAGTTAGGGCAGTTGGCCTAGCGTTCCGTTGTTGGCCGATGTGGAGAGCGGCGTAACGACGGGGGCCGCGGCTCCGATGATCTCGACGACCTTGCTGCCGCCGTAGTTGGTGACCCAGATGTTGCCGGAGGGATCGATGGCGAGGTTGAGTGGATCGTTGAGGATGCCGCCGTAGGTGTAGTTGGTGGAGGGGGAGACGGCAACGCCTGCCCTGGTGAGTTCGATGATGGTGTTGGCGCCGGGAGCTGCGGCGCTTCCGCCGAGGCTTCCGTTGAAACGGTTGGTGACCCAGATGTTTCCGTTGCCATCCACTGCGGCGCCGAAGGCCTGGTAGAAGTTGGCGCCGGTGAAGATTTTGGTGCCGGTGCTGGTGCCGGTGCCGGAGAAGTAAGTGGTGGCTGCGCCTGTGGTCGAGACCTTATACAGGCCGGGTTCTGGCGTTGGGCTGCCAATCGGAGAGTAGATGGTCTGGAGGGGGATCCAGGCGTTGTCGGCCGAGTCGATGGCGGGAAACTCGGGCTGCGGCTGGAAGGTGGCGCCGGTAACGGTAGGGGTAGTGATGGGGAAGTTTCTAACGACCGCGAAGCCGTTTCCAAGGCCCAGGAAGCCGCCGGTGCTGGGGTTGACGCGCGTTATCTGCTGGTCGGATTCGCTGGTCAGGTAAAGGTCTCCGGTGCTGTCGATAGCGCCGTGCGCGATGAAGTTGCCGGCGACGTTGAAGGGACCCGCGGGGCCGGCGCCGTTGAGAAGACCGTTGCCCGTGTCTCCATTGGGGGTAAACCAGTAGCCGTCCTGCGCAGTTGCTCCGGCGAAGAAGTAGGCATCGATGCTGGTGGCGTTGTTGGCGGACTGGTTGGTGATGACGGTGTAGGCAGACTGGAGGCCATTGCCGAAGGTGTTGGTCTTGGCACCTGCGTTGTTGAATTTCTCAATGCCGGTACTGGCGGCCGCGCTGCCGGTCCAGGCGTTGTTGGAGGGATCGACCGAGACATAGCCGTAGATGTAGCCATCACTGTTGGAGTTGACGACGGTGCCGAGGGCAGACCAGAGGGTGATGCTGGTGTCGGTCTGCGCGGTGGTCCAGATCTGACCGTTGCCGTCGACGGCGACGCTTTCGGCGCTGCCAACGTGGGTGTTGAGGGAGTTGTCGTAGGTAATGGCGACTCCGAAGTCATTGGGTGCGGCCGAGAGATCCGGCTGGAAGGGCGTGGCGGATGCTCCTTGGAGGGCGTAGAGCGTGTCGGTGAAGGTGCCATGCTGCGAGCCGGTACCGGCCGGGAATGCGGCGATGTTGAAGGCCGCCGAGGAGATGTCGGTGGGCTTGGTGCCGGTGGTGTCGCCGGTGTTGGTGGCGGTAGCGAAGAGGGTGGTGCACTCGTCGGACTTGGTGGTGGCGGTGTTGGCGGAGTCGACGCAGGCGGCGAGGATGTTGCCAAGGGTGTTGAGGGTGGTTTGCGGAACGATCCCGTTGGCGCCGCCGACATAGTTGGTGGTGGCGAGGGCGATGCCGGCGCCGGCGACGTTATTGAGGTTGACGTTGAAAAGCTGGCCGGCGTTGGCGGCGGCACGCTCGATGCCGGCGAGGTTGGTGGCGGGAGCTCCGATGGCGTGGAAGCCGCTGCCGAAGGCGTTGAGGGCGTAGGCTGCGGCGGTGGTGGAGACTTCGTCGATGTCGACGAAGGTGAGAGCACCGTTGACGGCCGTGGAGAAGTTGCCGGATGTGGGGCAGTCGCCGAGCACGGCGATGTTTACGATAGCGGGATTGGGCAGGCCGCCGGTAAGTGCGACCCCGGTAGCGGAGCCGGTTACGTGGGTTGTGCTGACGATGCTGAAGGATGTGGCTGTGTTCGCCGACACCGTTTGCGTCGTTCCATTCAGGAAGGTATACGCAGCCGCCGTGAAGGCTCCGGTGGCAAAGCTGACCGTGCTGCCCACGGCGGGCGGAGTCGTGGTCGAGAACGTGATGCGAAATACGCCGCCAGTGGTGGCGCCGGCCGCGCTGGTGATGTTGACCAGGGACGCAGTGGGGCTGGGAGTGCCGCCGACGGCCGCGACGTAGACAGGATGGCCCGCAGTGCAGGTGTAGTCGCCGGTGATGAGGAAGGCGCCGCTGGGGGCGGTGGTGAGAACGTACTTGCCGAGGGTGGGATCGGTTCCCTGCTGGCCGCTGGCCATCTCATTGGTGGGAGCAGAGGCATAGCCGGTCTGGCCAGCCTGGAAGACGTAGACCTCGGCGCCAATGATGGGCGCGTGGCCTCCCATGACCGTGCCCTGTAAGGCGCCGGGATGGGCTTGAGGCCCTGATCCTGTCGTGGAAACGTCTGGGAGAGCGTTAAACCCTGAGCATCCTGTCAGGGTGATGAAGGCAAAAAAGCAGGAAGCGGACAGCAAGGAGAATGGCTGTAGGCGTTTGATGGGGGCCCCCCGGGGAACTCTGGTATATGTCGGGTAGTTCGGAATCAACCCCAGTCTACAGTAAGTATCGTAATAAGACTAACTTGCTGATTCAATAGGTCTAATGGGCCTCTAATTCGATTTTTCCGGTGATTTTTGGGGGGCGCTTCAGTAACAGGACAAGCGGAAGGAGGAATACAAGTAGGTACGCGAACATGCGGTACTGGTCCATGTAGGCGAGCAGGGCGGCCTGGCGCTGGACCTGTCCGTACAACATGGCGAGGCCGGCGTAGGCGTTGTTGGAGGCGGAACCGCTGGAGGCGATAGTGCCGTGGGCGGCGGCGAAGGCCTGGGCGGCTCGCTGGGCCATGGGGTTGGACGCGGACATGTGCGCGCCTATGTAGGCCTGGTGGGTCTGGGCGGTGCGCTCGAGGAAGGTACTCGAGACAGCGATGCCGATGCTGCCGCCTTCGTTGCGGACGAGCGCGTAGATGCCGGCGGCGTTGCTGCTTTGGTCGGTGGGGAGGAATCGGAACATGATGGTGCTGAGCGGAACGGTGGTCATGCCAATGCCGAGGACCTGGACGACGCGCGGCCAGATGAGGCTGGACTCGCCCATATCGAGATTGCCGAGGGAGAGCCACCAGGTGCCGAACGCGATGGTCGCGAGGCCTACGGCGATCATGCGGCGGGCGTCGAAGCCGCGGCTGAGAGCCCAGCCGATGAGCGGGACTTCGATGATGGTGAACAGGCCGGCGGGTGAGATGGCAAGGCCGGCTGCTGTCGCCGAGTAGCCCATGAGCAATTGCATGAATTGCGGGAGGAGGAAGGTGGACGCGTAGAGCGCGGTGTAGACGCCGAGCACGATGATGCAGCAGAAGGCGAAGTTGCGCTCCTTGAGTAGGCGAAGGTTGACGACGGGGTTCTTGACGTGGAGCTCCCAGATGACGGCGCCGGCTAGTGCGAGAACCGCTATGGCGGCTGTCCAGGCGATAAAGGTCGAGCCGAGCCAGTCGAGCTCCTGGCCCTTGTCGAGTACGATTTCGAGCGCGGCGAGGCCGATGGCGATGAGCGAGAGGCCAGTGCCGTCGATGTGGAGCTTCATGCCGGTGCGGAGGCGTTCGGCTTTTTCAGCAAGGCGCTTGCGCGTGAGGTGCTCGGGGTCGGTGAGGACCATGCGGGTCAGGAACGCGCAGGCGAAGCCGACCGGGATGTTGATGTAGAAGATCCAGCGCCAGGAGTAGTTGTCGGTGATCCAGCCACCGAGCGTGGGGCCGAGTACGGGCGCGCACATGATGGCGACGGTGTAGACAGCCATGGCCATGCCACGCTTGTTGCCGGGAAAGAGGTCGGCGAGGATGGCCTGGACGGAGGGCTGGAGGCCGCCGCCGGCGAGGCCTTGAAGTACTCGGAAGACGACGAGCAGGCCGAGGGTGGGGGCGATCCCGCAGAGCGCGGAGAAGACTGTGAACATCGCGACGGAGATGAGGTAGAAGTTCTTGCGGCCGATGACGGAAGAGATCCAGCCGCTGATGGGAAGGATGATGGCGTTGGCGACGAGGTAGGAGGTGAGCACCCAGGTGCTCTCGTCTTGCGAGGCAGACAGGCTGCCGGCGATGTGCGGGAGAGCCACGTTGGCGATGGAGGTGTCGAGTACCTCCATGAAGGTGCCCATGGTGACGACGAGGGTGATGATCCAGGGGTTGAAGGCGCGGCGTGCGGGGGCGGCGAGAGTCGTGGGAGGCGTGAGGGGCTCGCCGGGTTCGAACTCGGGAGCGCTGGGGGCGAGCGAGGATTCGGCGCGGGCAACGCCCTGTTCAAGGGCCTGCTCGAGATCCTGTTCGGGGGCCTCTGGGGCGGGCTCGATCGCTGCGTCGAGCTCTTCCGGTTCTAGGACTGACCCGCCAGTCATGAAAATGACTCCTTGGTCATTAGAGACGGACGGAGCGATCCGGGATTCAGACGGAGGGCGAAAAACGTGCTACTTTGACTTCGTGAGCTCAACCGCGCAGGCCCGCAATCCGACACGCAAGCAGGTGCTCACCGACATGCGGCGTGAGGAGATTCTTACCGCCGCGATCAAGGTGTTTGGAAAGAAAGGGTTTGCAGCCACGTGCGTCGGGGACGTGGCAGACGCGGCGAAGATGGCCAAGGGGACCGTGTATCTCTACTTCGAGTCGAAGGAAGAGATTTACGCGACCGCGATTCGGCTGGCGATTGAACGCCTGCAAGCATTAGCGGGGGAACGAACGCGGGCGGCGACAGGGGTTCGCGAGCGGCTGGCGGTGGCGATCTCCGTGCGAATGGAGTTCTGGCACGAACAGCTCAGTTTGTATCGGCTGCTGCTGACGGTGGGGCGCGAGCCGCAGCATAAGCGCCAGACGCATGAGCTGTTGCGGGCGGGACATGCGTACTTTGTTGGGATTTTGAATGAGGGCGTGGAGGCTGGGGAGATTGCGGGGACGGTGGATCTGGAGACGGTGGCGTGGGCGATCCTGGATATGGTGCGCGGCGCCAATGAGCGGCGCATGGATAGCCTGACGGATCGCACGCCGCAGGAAGATGCCGCGGCGATTACGGCGTTCGCGCTGTCGCAGTTGGGGCTGGCGTAGAGCGGTGGAAACCCATGTCTCAGAATCGAGACATGGGGCACCCGGCTTCGTTGTTGCGCCGCGCTAGTTCTGCATCAGTTTGCTGGCCAGGTAGGTATAGGTGAGGGCCCAGGTGTGGGCTTGCTCGGTTAGGTTGGCGCCGGCTGCGTGGCCGCCTTCGATGATCTCGTCGTAGAGGAAGGGCTCGTGGTACTCCTCCATCTTGGCGGCGAATTTGCGGGCGTGCTGCGGGCCGACGCGGTCGTCCTTGGTGGTGGTGAAGATGAAGGGCTCGGGATACTTTACGCCGGGCTTGAGCTGGTTATAGGGCGAGATGCTCGCGAGGAAGGCACGCTCGTCGGGATTGGCTACGGTGCCGTACTCGCCGATCCAGCTGGCGCCGGCGTCGATCTGCTCGTAGCGCAGCATGTCGAGCAGCGGCACCTGGATGACGATGGCGTTCCAGAGGTCGGGGTGCTGGGTCATCTCGACGCCCATGAGCAGGCCGCCGTTGGAGCCGCCCATGATGCCGAGATGTTGCGGCGAGGTGACGCGGCGCGCGATGAGGTCTTGCGCGACGGCAGCGAAGTCGTCGTAGATGCGCTGGCGATGGGTCTTGAGGCCAGCCTCATGCCAGGCGGGACCGAACTCGCCACCTCCGCGAATGTTGGCGAGGACGTAGACGCCGCCGTGCTCGATCCATAGCTTGCCGATGTTGGCGGAGTAGCTGGGCGTCTCGGAGATCTGGAAGCCGCCGTAGGCGTTGAGCAGCGTGGCGTTCGAGCCGTCGAGCCTCATGTCCTTGCGATGGACGATGAAGTAGGGGACGCGGGTGCCGTCCTTGGAGGTCGCTTCGAACTGCTCGGCGACATCGTTGCTAGCGTCGAAGCGGGCTGGCTCGGTCTTCTCGAGGGTGAGTTCGCCGGTGGAGGCGTCGCCGAGGAAGAGCGAGGACGGGGTGAGGAAGCTGGTGATGCCTAGGAAGAAGTTGTCGCTGGCGTCACTGGTGGAGACTACGCCGACGCTGACGTTGGCTGGGACGGGGAGCTCCTTGTGCGTCCAGCCCGTGAGCGTGGGGGTGTAGATGTACGCGCGGCCCTGCACATGTTTGAGCGTGGTGACGAGCAGGCGGGACTTGGTGGTGGTGGCGCCTTCGAGGAATTCATCGGCGCTGGGCGCGAAGACGATGGAGGGTTTGAGGTGCGCGGGATCCTTGAGCAGGTCGGCGACCTTGACCTCGAGCAGCGAGCCTTGTTTGAAGGTCTGGAGCTGGCCGGAGGGGGTCCAGTCTACGTCGATGCTGAGCAGGACGCGGCCGTCGATGAGGCCGGCGACGTTGGCCTTCGTGGGGATCGCGAGCTGCTTGGTTCCCTCGGGCGTGAGCACCCAGGTCTCGCTCTCGAAGATGGTGACACTGCGTGAGAAGAGGGTGAGGGTGTGCTGCTTGTTGTCGTGGATTGTGTAGCCAGAGGCGCCGAGGTCGGTTGGCTTGCCGCGGAAGACTTCCTGCGCGCTGTCGAGAGGCGTGCCGCGCTTCCAGAGCTTGACGACGAAGGGATAACCGGATGCGGTCATGGTGCCCGCGCCCCAGTCACGCGCGACGATCAGGGTGTCCTTGTCGAGCCAGGCCACGCTCTGCTTGCTGTGCGGGAGGGCGAAGCCGCCGGTGACGAACTGGCCGGTCTTGAGGTCGAACTCGCGCTGGGTGTCGGCGTCTTCGCCGCCGGCGGAGAGCGTAACGAGGCAGAGGTGGTCGCCGGGGTAGAGGCAGTTGAGTCCGTGCGAGACCCACTTGACGTTGTCCTGCTTGCCGAGCGCGTCATAGTCGATGACGGTCTTCCAGGTGGGGTTGGCAGTGAGGTAGTCCGACAGCGAGGTCTTGCGATAGATGCCGTTCACGTGGTCGGCGTCGCGCCAGAAGTTGTAGATCTCGGAGCCGCGCTGGTCGGGCTCGGGGAGGCGGTCGGGGGCGACGGCGATCTTGAGCGCATCGGCGTAGTAGCCGGCGTAGCGGGGATTGGCTTCGAGGATCTTGAGGGAGCGCGCGTCTTCGGCCTTCACCCAGTCCATGGCGCGGGAGCTGTTGGTGTCTTCGAGCCAGAGATATTTGTCGGCGGGAGGGGGCGTTGTGACGGTGGGGGTTCCAGACTCGGTGGAGGCTACGGCGTCCTGAGCGAGGATGCGGGGCGTCGCGGACAGAAGCGCGAGACAAAGAGTAGCGGCCATCAGGGCCGGGGACTGTGAGACTTGCTTAACCATCTTCACCCTCCAGGGGGGACGTCGTCCGCAGACAGACGTATGCAGTTACTGTATCGCGCGAAGGTGGTGGCCGGGCAACGATTCGGTGAAAACGGGGACCTGGCGTCAGGGGCGAACGCCGGGTTCGAGGGCGGAGAGTGGGGTGACGGTGGGGGTCGCGACGCCGATGAGCTCGGTGACGGAATTGGCGCCCTGGTTGGGCACCCAGACATCGCCGGAGGCGTCGATGGCGATCCAGGAGGGCGTGTTGAGATTGCCACTCTGGTAGCCCGTGCTGGTCGTGATGGCCACGCCGGAGTGGGCGAACACGGAGAGCGCGTACGAGTTGCCGTTGTTGGTGAGCCAGACGTTGTTGCCTCCGTCGACGGCGATCCAGGTGGGGGACGAGAGGCCCCCCTGCAAAGCGTTGTTGATGACGCCGTAGGAGTTCTGATTGCCGGTGGGCGAGTACATGAAGAGGTTGGTTTGCGCGCCTGCCGCAGCCCATCCGTTGCCGAAGCTGTCGATAGCTACGTTGGTCGGCGCGGAGGGTTGGCTACCCGTGGAGAACATCTGGGTGCCAAAGGGGTTGGAGACACGGCAGATGTCGTTGCTGGAGTTGATGGAGGCCCAGAGAGTGTCACTGGGGTCGATTGCAATCTGCGTGACGCGGGTGAGACAGCCGCTGCTGATCGAGGCGTTCAAGGATCCGGAGCTGTTGAACTTCTGGATGATGCTGGCGCTGAAGCCGCCGTCGGTGACGTAGACATAGCCGCTGCTGTCGACGGCCACGGCGGTGGGGGCGTTCATCTGCGCGGACGTCCGGGGCGAGCCACTGACGGCAGCCAGGCCGCTGGTGTACTCGTAGAGTGCGTTTGAGCCGTTGGCAGCAACGAAGACGTTGCCGTTGGGGGCGACGGCGATGGAGTCAAAGCCGCTGCCGCCGCTGGCGCTGGTGGCGAGTACGGCGCCAGCGGGAGAGAGCTTGGTCACGTAGCCCAGGCTGGAGTTGGTGGGAACGAAGGCGTTGCCGCTGGAGTCGATCGCAATGCTTCCGGGCGCGGTGATGTTGTTGTAGGTGATCGCGACGGTGAAGTCATTGGGCGCGGAGGAAAGCTGCGGAGCGAAGGGCACAACGCCGGAGGCCAGCGCCCACAATGCGATGACATTGGGGGTACCGGGATTGTGGGCCATGTTAATGGCCGCCGTGGCGGTGTCGATGGGTTTTACCCCGCTGGTGGTGCCGGTGCTGGTCGCATCGGCGAAGAGCGTGGTGCAGGTTGTGGAGGCAGAGCTGGCTGTGTTGGCCGAATCGACGCAGGCGGCAAGGATGTTGCCGAGGGTGTCGAGCTCCGCCTGGGGGACGGTGCCGTTGCCGGCGACGGTGGCCTGGTTAGCGATGAGGCCTTCGCCTGCGGCGCTGTTGCCTGGGAGTTCCAACGCGCCGCCCTGGACGTTATAAAGATTCGCCGCATTGATGGCGGCGTTCTGCAGGCCGATTTCGTTGGAGGTGGACGTGCCCATATGCACGCTGTCGGTGGCGAAGCCTGCGATGGCATAGGCCATGGCCGCGGTCGAGACCTCGTTCATGTAGACATAGCTGATTAGTTTGGTGAAGTTGCCGACGCCGGGGCAGATGCCCAGCATGGCCAAGTTGACGATGGCGGGGTTGTTGGCGCCGACTCCTGCTATGGAGCCGGTCTGTGTGTTCGCGCCCAAACCGGGAGCAACGGTCGTCGAGATTTGGAAGCTGGTGGTGCTCGGGGTGGCCAGCACTGTCTGGGTGGTGCCGTTCAGGGTGGCCCATTTCCCTGCCAGGCTGGAGCTCGAGAACTGAACGCTCTGGCCGGGGTAAAGCTGGTTGGCGGCGGTGAAGGTGTAGAGGTAAGTGAAGTTGCTGGGGGTCATGAAAGCGGAGACGCCTGTGATGTTGATGACCGTGCTGGCGTTGGGGGCGCCTCCCGAGGCGTACAGATAAACCGGGAAGCCGGCGTCGCAGCTGTAATCGCCGGTGACGTTGAAGGCGCCGTTGGAGTCGGACGTGACGTAGTAGAGGCCGTTGGTAACGCTGCCGGA
Source organism: Granulicella sp. L46 (assembly GCF_009765785.1). Classification (GTDB taxonomy): domain Bacteria; phylum Acidobacteriota; class Terriglobia; order Terriglobales; family Acidobacteriaceae; genus Granulicella. Next base: position 602,351 of record NZ_LMUT01000009.1, on the reverse strand, counting down.
GGTGAGGTCCTGCGTGGCGGGATAGCCGCTGATGGAGGTGGACGAGAGCAGCGACTTGGCCTTGACGGCATAGCCGGTCCAGGTGGCTTCGAGGAGAAACACATGCGAGCCGACGATGGGCGCATGACCACCGAAGACGCTGCCCTGGAGCGAGCCCACGGAGCCCTCGGTAGGCGTGGCGGGAAAGGCAGCCTGGTCCATGCCAGAGCAGCCGCAAAGTGTGAGCGAAACCAGGGTCAAAGCAAGAGAGGTGCACCGGATGAAGATCCGGACTTTACTGTTCATGAAGGACTCCCGCGCGCAAGTCGTGCTCATCCGCGAGGCGCATCGCGGAAGACAGGGGCGCGGGGCACGGAGAGCAACTTGTCGCTGGGGGAGATATCGGCAGGAAACGGCGGAACGTTAGGCCGAGGGGAATGACCGGTTGGCGGGAAACAGCGGATTAAATGGCCAGGCCGGACTGGATCGTCCGGCCTGGTGAGAGACGTGCGGAGGGTTACTGACCAGCTTCGTTCGCGCGAATGAACTCGGCGGTGCGCTGGTGGAGTGCGGCGCGCGCCTCGGGATTCACATAGACCATGTGGCCAGTCTGGAAGAACTTATAGTCGATGTTCTTCTGCAGGGATGCAGGCATGGGCAGGTGCTTCATCTCGTAGGTAGCGCCGAAGTAGAGAGTGCCAAGATCGAAGTAGCCGCCCATGAGCAGGATGTGCATGTGGGGATTGACCTTCATGGTGTAGGCAATCTCGCTCTCACGTTGGAACTGGTGCCGGCCCAGCCGCCGCCCTGGCCTTTGACGGTCATGTCCCAGTTCCAGCCACCCATGCGGGCGCTGGGCTCGTAGGTCAACTCCTTGCCGAAGTTCAGGGTATTGTGCGCGTAGGTGTTCATGGCGGCTACGATGGCGGACTCGATGGACTCGCTGAAGGGATCGTAGTCGGATTCGGAGTTCATGGGATTCATGCTGGGACCACGCCAGCGGGAGTCGAGACGGCCGGTGGTTTCGTCACTGGTGCCGAGCAGGTCCTGGGCAAACTGACCGCCGGTGAGACGCAAGTTGGCCTTGATCCACGTGGCCGCAGGAATGCCGGTGTAGCTTTCGAGCTTGGCGGCGACGGCGGCTTTCCGTGTGGCGTCGAGATCGGTGCCCTGCAGGAGCGCGGTGGCGTAGTCGCCGAGCGAGTACTGCTCGACCTCATGCAGCCAGGGAAGAAGTTCAGCGGGCTGGTTGGGCACCTTGTGGTGGTACCAGGCTGTGGCGGCGAAGCTGGGCAGGGCTAGGAAAGCGCCGTTGTCCGTGCCCGGATTGCCGTCGGAGCCGTCGGCGGAGTTGTCGAAGCTGAGAATCTGCGAGAGGAAGACGACGCCGTTCAGGTCGACGCCGTGACGCTGCAGCGCGGCCGCGAGCACTGCATCGCGCGTAGTGCCGTAGCTCTCGCCGAAGAGGAAGCGGGGCGAGTTCCAGCGATCGTACTTGGTGAGGAAGCGGCGGATGAAGCGCTGGAAGGCGGCGGCGTCGGGATCGATGCCATAGAAGGCCTTGTTGGCGTCCTTACCCATGACGCGGCTGTAGCCGGTGCCGGGGGCGTCGACGAAGACGAGGTCGGCGGCATCGAGGAGTGAGTCTTCATTGGGGACGATCTTGTAGGGTCCGCCAGCGGGATGGCCGAGATCCGGAAGCACGACGCGCACCGGGCCGAAGCTACACATGCGGAGATACATGGTCGCGGAGCCGGGGCCACCGTTGTAGATGAAGACGATGGGGCGGGTGGCGACGTTCTCGCCCTTGGCAAAGTAGGCGGTGTAGAACATGGTGGCCGTGGCGGGTTCTTCGCCGGGCTTGGGCGGCACCATGCCGGAGTCAGGGAGCAGGGTGCCGTCGAGCGCGATGGTGGCATCCTGCTGATCCGTGCCGCCGACGCGGATGAGGCCGGCGACCGCCTTGTAGGCGATGGGCTTGCCGGCGACGGTGACGGTGCCGTCGGTGACGGAGTCGGGCGTGAGAGGGTGCGGCTTGGCGGACTCAGCGGAGACGGTGGAGGTGGTGGTCGTGGTCTTCTCGGCTTGCGGGTCCTGCGCGAAGGCAGAACCGGCCACCAGCGTCATGGCTGCGGCTGCGACAAAAAAGCGCGTACGTCTTGGGTAGATCGTCATGCAAACTCCAGGGGTAAAGGTTTATGGGAGACCGCGGTCAGGAGGAAAGTATACCCGCTGGACGAGGGTCGAATAGACGGGCGGGCGCGTACGCATTGCCGGAGCTGCGTCTCAAGGCCTGGTTATACGTTCGGGATGTACGTGACTTGCGGGTGTGTACCATCCATTTGGGATGTACAGCTTTGACAGGCTATTTCTCCATATCGGGATAGGGACCGACGCCTCCGTTGGCGATCCATTCGTCGATATGGGCGGTGAGGACAGGGAGGGGGACGGAGCCGAGCTCGAGCATCGCATCGTGGAAGGCGCGGAGGTTGAACTTCGGGCCGAGTGCAGTCTCGGCCTTGTGGCGTGCGGTCTGGATGGCCATTTGGCCGAGGTAATAGCTGAGCGCCTGTCCGGGCCAGGAGATGTAGCGGTCGACCTCGGTCTCGATCTCGTGGTCGGAGAGCGCGGTGTTGTCGCGGAGGTATTGCTGGGCCTGTTCGCGGGTCCAGCCCTGAGAGTGGATGCCAGTGTCGACGACGAGGCGGGCGGCGCGCCAGGCCTGGTAGCTGAGCATGCCGAAGGTCTCGTAGGGCGTGTGGTAGATGCCCATCTCGGTGCCGAGGCGCTCGCAGTAGAGCGCCCAGCCTTCGCCGTAGGCAGAGATGTACGCGTCGCGGAACTTCGGTAGATGGCGATCTTTGACGACTTCGGTCTGGATGGGCATCTGGAAGGCGTGGCCGGGTGCGGACTCATGTAGCGTGAGCGCTGGCAGCGAGTAGAGCGGGCGTGAGGGGAGATCGTACGTGTTGACGAGATAGACGCCGGATCCGCCGCGGCCCGAGGTGTAGAAGGGCGCGATGTCTAGCGGGACAGGCTTGATGCCGAAGCGGCGGCGCGGCAGATAGCCGAAGTATTGCGCGGAGACTCCGTCGAAGTCTTTGCTGATCGAGGCTGCGCGCATGAGTAGGTCTTCTGGGGATTTCGCGTAGAACTGCGGGTCGGTGCGGAGGAAGCGGAGGAAGGCCGGCAGATCACCCTTGAATCCGGCTTGTTGCATGGTTGCCAGCATCTCGGCGTGGATCTTCGCCATTTCGGCTAGGCCTAGCTGGTGGATCTGGTCGGGCGTTAGGGTGAGGGTGGTGAACTCGAGGATCTTGGACTGGTAGTAGGCCTTGCCGTCGGGGAGGTCCTCGGCGGCGAGCGAGGTTTGCGCGTGCGGGATGTAGACGTCGCGGAAGAAGATGAGGAGCTCGCGATAGACGGGGATGACATCGGCCTGGATCGCGGCGGCGGCCTGGGCGCGGAGTTTGGTTTGATCGTCCGCCGAGATGGTGGCGGGCATCTTCTCGAAGGGCCTGTAGTAGACAGTGGCCTGTGGCGTTTTGGCGTTGGCTATGGGCACTAAAGATTGGTCGCGGCCGGTGAGCGTGACCTGAGGCGGCGTGAAGTTGCGTGCGAGGCCGGCACGCATGTTGGCGATGTTTTCGCGAAAGTAGCGCGGGATGTCGTGGAGTTGCGAGATGTAGTTTTCGTAGTCTTCGAGGGTGTGCGGGGTTTCGCGGCCGATGTCTTCTTCGTCGGACCAGAAGGTGGAGTCGGAGTTAACAGGTCGCTCGTACTCGCGGAAGGTTTGCTGGTTGATGAGGGAGACGATCTGCGCGCGGAAGACCTGGTAGTTGACGCGCTCGTCGGGCGAGAGTTGGGCGGCGTGGAGAGCGTCAACCTGGTGGAGGACGGTCTGCCAGTGCTGGAGGTCGGCCTGCTGCTTGGCGGCGTTAACGAAGGGGAGCTCGGCGGGAATGCGGTGGGGGTTGTCTGGGTCTTCGGCGCCGCGCTGGGATTTGCGCCAGACGTCTTCGGCGTTGTAGATCGCGCGCAGGCGGAGGTCTTCGCTGGAGGATTTCGCGGCTGGTTTTGTCGGCTGCTGCGCGCCGCACACACTGGGGGCCACGAGCAGCATGGCTGCCAGCGCGAATCTTGCATTGATCATCCAGCCATTTTTACCTAGATGGGCGGTATACGCCAAAGGGATAGGGCGGGTCGGTTATTCTCATCCCTGCATGCGCATCTGAATATGCGAAGGAGTTTTTATGCGTGTTGGCCTGATGACCCGTGAGTATCCGCCGTATGTTTATGGGGGCGCGGGAGTGCACGTTGAGTACTTGTCGCGCGAGATGGCGAAGAGCATTGAGGTGGATGTCTATGCGTGGGGTGAAACGCCGGATGCTGACAGCTTGAAAGACTCGCAGTTGCCGCACAATCCGAATCTGCATGTGCACTTCGAGCAGCCGTGGGCGCTGATCTCGCATGGCACGCAGGCGAAGTTCAAGGGTGCGCTGGAGGCGCTGTCGCTCAATCTTTTACAGAATCTTCATTTGGAGGAGATCGACGTCATTCATACCCACACTTGGTATGTGGCGATGGCGGGATTTTGGGCGAAGAAGCTGTATGGGATTCCGTTTGTATTGACCACGCATTCGCTGGAGCCGCTAAGGGCGTGGAAGGCCGAGCAGTTGGGGACCGGGTATGTGCTGAGCTCGTGGATGGAGCGCACGGCGATTATGGATGCGGATGCGATTGTTGCGGTGTCGAACGGCACGAAGGCGGACATTGTGAAGGCGTATCCGGATGTGGATGCGAGCCGCATTCATGTGATCTATAACGGCATCGATTTGGGGCAGTATCAGTACACGCCGGAGATGACAGCGCTGGAGAAGTATGGCGTCGATCCGAAGAAACCGTATGTATTGTTTGTGGGGAGGATCACGCGGCAAAAGGGCGTGACGCATTTAGTGGAGGCGATTCAGTATCTGCCGCCGGGTACGCAGGTGGTGTTGTGTGCGGGGGCGCCGGATACTCCTGAGATTGCTGCGGAGATGCGGGCGAAGGTGGAGGCGGTGCGGCGCTATACGCCGGGTAGCCAGGAGGCCGCGGTCGAGAATTTTACGACCGACGGCGGACACTCGATTGCTACGGGTGATCCGACGGGGACCGGGCACAATCTTGTTTGGATTGAGCAGATGGTGACGCGGGAGGAGGCTATCCAGCTGTATTCGCACTGCGCGGTGTTCTGCTGCCCGTCGGTGTATGAGCCGTTCGGGATTATTAACCTGGAGGCGATGGCGTGCAGAGCGCCGGTGGTGGCTAGCGCGACGGGTGGGATTCTGGAAGTAGTCGTCGACGAGGAGACGGGGTACCTGGTGCCGTTTGAGGCTGATCCGGTGACGACGTTTCCTGTTGACGCGCCGAAGTTTGCGAAGGATTTGGCGGCACGTCTTACCGAACTGCTCAAGGATCCGGCGAAGGCGAAGCGCATGGGCGAGGCTGGGCGCAGGCGTGTGGAGGAGCACTTCTCGTGGACGGCGATTGCGGCGCAGACGATCAAGCTGTATGAGGGGTTGATCGCCGGACGCGCAAAAGCCTAGGTGTGGGGATGGGGGACGGTGGATAGATCCAGCGAGAGGACGTAGATGGCGATGGCGGCGAAGATGAGGACGACGCCGACCCAGAACTTCCAGTCCTTGTGGGCGCGCTTCCAGTAAGGGACTTGCTGTTCGTGGGGCTCGACCGGTCCGGTCTCGGCGTGGTGGTGGTCGGGGTGCTTTCCTTCGGGCATGGTTTGGTTATCCTTGGCTTACAGCGTGCTTTTGCAGGTTGCGCGCGCGAGTGGAAGCGGTTCAGAGTCTGCGGCCCGATGATCGGCATCTAACGAGTGTATGGATGCTGCGGGTTCTATAATAGTTGTGATGTGATTTTCCGGTGCAGCCTTGCACCCGCGATTGATTTCGCATAGGAGCCGAAATGGCGAATCTTCTTGATCAGCTTAAGTCTATGACCACCGTCGTCTCCGACACCGGCGACATCAACGCCATCAAGCAGTACAAGCCGACGGATGCGACGACCAACCCCTCGCTGATCGCTGCCGCCGCGGGCATGCCGGAGTATCAGTCCATCGTCGACGATGTGCTGCAGGGCGCTCGCGAGAAGGCTGGCGAGAACGCCTCCGACAAGGATGTCGCCGCAGCTGCGTTCAAGACGCTGGCTGTCGCGTTTGGCCGCAAGATCCTGGAGATCGTTCCGGGACGCGTCTCCACCGAAGTGGACGCGCGCCTGAGCTACGACACCGAGAAATCCATCGAAACCGCGCGCGACATCATTGCGCAATATAAGGAAGCCGGCATCGGACCCGAACGTGTGCTCATCAAGCTCGCCTCCACCTGGGAGGGCATCCGCGCCGCCGAGGTCCTCGAAAAAGAGGGCATCCACTGCAACATGACGCTGCTGTTCGGTCTGCACCAGGCCGTCGCCAGCGCCGAGGCGAAGGTCACGCTGATTTCGCCGTTCGTCGGCCGTATCCTCGACTGGTACAAGAAGGACACTGGCAAGGACTACGCACCCGCGGAAGACCCGGGCGTGAAGTCGGTCACCGAGATCTATCACTACTACAAGAAGTTCGGCTACAAGACCGTTGTGATGGGCGCAAGCTTCCGCAGCACAGGGGAGATCATCGAACTGGCCGGCTGCGATCTGCTGACCATCGCGCCGAAGCTACTCCAGGAGCTGCAGACGACGGAGGGTACGCTGGAGCGCAAGCTTGATCCGGCGACGGCCGCGAAGGATCCCATCGAGAAGATCGTCGTCGACAAGGCGACCTTCGACAAGATGCATGCCGAGAATCGCATGGCGCACGACAAGCTGAAGGAAGGTATCGAGGGCTTCTCGAAGGCGCTGGAAGATTTGGAGAAGCTGCTGGAGAAGCGGCTCAGCGAGCTGCCGAAGCCGCAGGCTGTCAGCAAGTAAGTTGTAGGTAGGAATTGAAAAGGCCGCCTCTCGCGAGGCGGCCTTTTTGCGTGGGTGAGAGGTTAGCTGCGCTTGAGGCCTAACAGGCTGAGGAAGAAGCTGGCGAAGCATATCTCGGTGCCGAGCATGAGGCAGAGCATGGCGGGGAGAGTGCGGCGCATCATCTGCACCGGCGGCAGTGGACCGTAACCTGCGTGCGACCACGAGACAACCGAGGACAGGGCGATGCCGATGCCGGCCAGCACCAAGAGCACGCCGACGATGAGGCCGGTTTCGAGCGTGATGTAGCGGAACCAGCTTTGGAAGCTTTCGTCTTCGGGGAGCAGGCCTTCGGAGATCGCGAAGACCTTTGCGGCGACTCCGAAGAAGACGAGTTGGAAGCCGAGGAGAACCGCTGCGGCCATGTAAGCGAGCGTGTCGACGCCGAGGTTGACGTGGCCGAGCGGGCGTTCCGCCGGCAGCAGCCACGCCATTACCGCGAGGCCGACGATCATCAGCGCGAGGCCGGGGTATAGGAATAGCCAGCGCGGCGAATACATCAGCAAGAAGCGGAGGTGGCGCCAACCGTCGCGCCAGGTTTTGAGGTGCGGTGGACGGCTGCGGCCGTCCTTCTTGAGGGTGGTGGGGACCTCGGTCATCTTCTGGCCGAGCAGCGAAGATTTGACGACCATCTCGCTGGCGAACTCCATGCCGGTGGTGCGGAGAGCTAGGCGCTCGTACGCGTCTTTGCTGAACGCGCGGATGCCGCAGTGGAAGTCGCCGATGGGCGCGTTGAAGAGCGTGCGGCCGAGGAAGCTGAGCACCGGGTTGCCGAGATAGCGATGCAGGACCGGCATGGCTTTGGGGCCGATGCCTCCGCGAAAGCGATTGCCCATCACTAGATCAGCCCCGTTGCGGAGTTCGGCCAGGAAGCGCGGGATGTGGGCGAACTCGTAGCTGTCGTCCGCGTCGGCCATGAGGACGTACTTGCCGCGCGCGGCGCGAATGCCGGCGTTGAGTGCAGCGCCGTAACCGCGCAGGGGAACGGGCACAACGCGGGCGCCGTGGTCGATCGCGATTTGTTGAGAGCCGTCGGTTGAGCCGTTGTCGGCGACGATGACTTCGCCCGCGATGTGGTTTTCGGCGAGCGCTGCGAGAGCTTTGTCGACGCAGACTGCGAGCGTCTCGGCCTCGTTAAGGCAGGGCATGACGACGCTCAGCTCGATGGGCGCGGCTTCGTTCGAGGGTAAAGCTTGCGGCACGATTTGGTCTCCGGTGAGGCTCATGGTTTGGCAGCTCCGCTCATGTCCCACGGCAGCGTAGCCGGCGCGGCGGGTGCGGGTGCGGGAGTGTTCAGCGGGAGTGCGTAGAGGTCGGATTCGCCGAGGCGAATCCAGCCAGCGGAGGCTGGGGTGCGGCCGGTCATCTCGCCGGGATCGAAGGCGGCGACGACGACCTTAGCGCCCTGCGCTTTGAGGACGTCCTCAACCTGCTGGCGGTTGGGGAGGCCTTCGTACTCTTCGAGTAGATGCTTGGCGTCGGGGTTGTAGACCTCGGTGAGGACGCGGACGTTGGCGAGGCGCATCCAGTACGGGTCGTTGAGGCAGGCGATGGTGCCCATGCAGGCGATCTGGTCGCCGGAGCCGATACCGAGTGCGTTGAGGCCCTTGGCCGCTTCTACGATGTTGGGCTGATACCAGGCGGCGGGCAGGCCGGCTGCTGACTCGTTGCGGCGATTTTCGAGGGCGACGCGGAGGGTTTCGCCAAGTGCCAGGAAGGCGAGCACGGCGATCATCGCAGTAGCCGTGCGGCGAGGCCAGGGGTTGTCGTCTGTGGGCTCACTGAGTTCAGGAACGTGTACGAGCGCCGCGAAGACGGGAAGCACGATGAGGAGGTACGCGAGTGTCACGTAGCGCTCTTCAATATTGACCAGCCCGTAGATGCCCCACATGGCGAGGCCGAGAAAAATCGATGGCAGCCAGAAGGTGCTGTGTCGCCAGTGGTGCAGGCTGGTGCGCGCGTGGGTGAATCCGAAGCGCGCGCCGCAGATGAGGAGGAGGATCAGGAGAATCCATGCCTCGGGATGATTGAGCAGGTAGCGGAAGCTCAGGACGACGTTGCGCACGTCGCGATGGATGAGGCGGCTGGCGCTGAAGACGGGTACGATGCGCTCGTGGAAGTACGTGGGATCGAACCAGGCGGGATAGGTGCCGTAGGGCTCGGCGCGATAGCTGTAGATGCCGGGCTGCGCGAGCAGCTGCTGCTCGGGGTGGATGAGGTTTACTTTGGCCGAGCCGAAGTCGGCGCTCATCGATGGCTCGATGTGCATCTTGACGGTGCCGCTGACATACCACGCGTAGTTCAGGGCGCCGGAGTCGCCAAAGTCGAAGCGATGTTTCTGCTTCGAGAGTGCGCCGATGTACGGACCGGCGATGGCAGCGAAGACTATAAACGCCAGCGCGCCGGCGGCGATCACACGTATCGGTTTGCGCTTCTGCACCCATGCCTGAAAGAGCATCATCAGCGCGATGGTTATGAGCGCTATCAGGAACGCGAACGACTTGGTGAGGTAGGCGAGGCCGAAGAAGAAGCCCATGGCCGGCGCATAGATCAGGCTCTCGCTGGCGAAGGATTGCAGCAGCATGGCAAAGGCCGCGAGCATGAGCGCCTGGAGCAGAGCGTCGGGTCGGATGGTCGCCATGGAGAGCTCGCGGCCGGTTGCGATGACCAGCAGCGCGACGCCGAGCAGCTGCAGCGCTTCCATGCCCAACAGCGGAGTGCGGCCGGCATTCTGATCGGCGTTGGGCGTCATGTGACGGCGCAGTCTTACCAGCGCGGAGATAAACGCGAGCAGTGCTACGACCGATGCTAAAAAGATGAGGAAGTTGAGGACGTAGTAGGCGCGCAGCTCGTTGCTGCGCGTGGTGTGGAAGACGCTTTGCGCGATAGCCAGCAGCGCGGGGTAGAGCGGATGCCAGTATCCGTTGATGACGCCGGCCCAGTGGTGCGCGCGGATCAGGTCGGCCACATCCATATAGGCCATGCCGTCGCCGTCCAGCGCGTAGGGGCTGAACTTCATGGCCAGCCAGGCGATGGGCGGGAGCAGCACAAGATAGGCCAGCAGGGCGCGGCGCAGGGTTTGCGATCTCACAGGGTGCCTTTGTGTGTCGGTTGGGTCATGGGCCTCGGCGGCATGGAGTTGGACTCTTTCAGCATATCCGACGCCCACGTACGGGAACAGAGTTGTGCGGGTCGTGGAGCGCTACAGGATCGCGCCGCGGCCTAGAGGATGTAGCGGCTGAGGTCTTGATTCTTGACGATGCTTGCTACCTGCTTTTCGACATAGGCGCGGTCAACGATCAGGACGCGCTCGTGCTGAGGCTCGCCGCTGGGGGTTGGGACGAGGCGGTCGATCAGCGCGGGAACTTTGTCCGAGATCGCGCCGGAACCGGCCTTCACGATGTCGGGGGCTTCGAAGCTGATTTCGTCGAGGACCTTTTCCATGATGGTGTGGAGGCGACGGGCGCCGATGTTTTCGGTCGTCTCATTGACCTGGAAGGCGAAGCGCGCCATCTCCTCCAACGCCTCAGTGGCGAACTCGAGCTTGAGGCCTTCGGTCTCGAGCAGCGCGATGGCCTGCTTGACTAGCGAGGCGCGCGGCTCGGTGAGGATGCGCAGGAAGTCATCGACCGTGAGTGGCAACAGCTCGACGCGGATAGGGAAGCGCCCCTGCAGTTCGGGAATGAGGTCGCTGGGCTTGGAGACGTGAAACGCGCCCGCAGCGATGAAGAGGATGTGGTCGGTGGTGACCATGCCGTACTTGGTGCTGACGGTGGTGCCTTCGACGATGGGGAGGATGTCACGCTGCACGCCCTCGCGGCTGATATCGGGGCCGTGGCCGCCCTCGCGACCGGCGATCTTGTCGATCTCATCGAGGAAGACGATGCCGGAATCTTCGACGCGCTCGACGGCGATGCGCACGACCTGGTCCATGTCGAGCAAGCGAGATTCTTCTTCCTGCGAGAGGTACTCGAAGGCGTCGGCGACCTTCATGGGGCGCTTGCGGGTGCGCTGCCCGAACATGCCGGCGATCATCTCCTTGATGCCGCTCTGCTCCATGTCCTCGGGCGAGTTGCTGAGGACTTCAACTTGGGGCACCGCCCGCTCGCGGGTCTCGAGCTCGACCATGCGATCGTCCAGCTTGCCTTCGCGGAATTGTTGCAGCAGGCGCTCGCGTTCGCGCATGCCGTCGGCGTCGCTCTTGGCAACGATGGTGAGGGTGGGGGCCGCTTCGTCCCTGGGAGCGTCGGGTGGATCGTCGGTGGGCTCGGGCGGCTGACTGCTGGCGACCGGAGCCGGTTCGGAGCTTGCGGTGCCCTGGGCGATCAACAACTCGATGAGGCGCTCTTCGGCGAGCAGCTCGGCGCGATCTTCCACGTCGTCGAGCTTCTCTTCGCGCACCATGTCGATGGCGATTTCCATGAGGTCGCGCACGATGGATTCGACGTCGCGGCCGACGTAGCCGACCTCGGTAAACTTCGAGGCTTCCACCTTGAGGAAGGGGGAGTTGGTGAGCTTGGCGAGCCTTCTTGCAATTTCAGTCTTACCGACGCCGGTGGAGCCGATCATGAGGATGTTCTTCGGCATGATCTCTTCTGCGAGATCCGGCGGAAGCTTCTGGCGGCGGGTGCGATTGCGAAGGGCGATAGCGACGGCGCGCTTCGCGGCGGCCTGGCCTACGACGTACTTGTCGAGCTCGGCGACGATCTCGCGGGGCGTCATTTCGTCGAGCCCGAGGGCCTGATCTTCTGCTGTGCCGGGAAGGAAGATTGCCATCTACTCTGCCGCCTTGAGCTCTTCGATGGTCACGCTCTGGTTGGAGTAGATGCAGATCTCGGCGGCGATTTTCATGCTGCGTTCAACGATTTCGCGGGCGGTCATGGGGGTGTTTTCCATGAGTGCCGTGGCAGCGGCGAGGGCAAAACTCCCGCCGGAGCCGATGGTGGCGATGAGGCCACCCTCTTCGGTGTTGCCGACCGCGTCTGGCTCGATCACGTCGCCATCGCCGGAGAGCAGGAACATCTGTTTCGCGTCCGCGACGATGAGCAAGGCCTGGAGCTGGCGGAGGAGCTTGTCGGTGCGCCAGTCCTTGGCGAGCTCGACGGCGGAGCGGCCGAGGTTGCCGCCGTATTGCTCCAGCTTGGACTCGAAGCGGGTGAAGAGCGAAAAGGCGTCGGCGGTAGAGCCCGCAAAGCCGGCGAGGATCTTGTCGTTATAGAGCCGCCGGATTTTCTTGGCGGAGTGCTTCATGACGGTTGAGCCGAGGGTGACCTGCCCGTCGGCGGCCATCACCATGCTGTTGCCGCGGCGTACGCAGATGACGGTAGTCGAGCGCACGCGGCGGGCTACACCGTTTTCATCGGGGCCTAGGTCCAGCGGATGGCAGGCCGGGCTTTCCCCGAGGTTTGTCCCGGCTCTCAGGACCGGTTCCGTTTTCGAACTTTTCTTTCGCATGGGCACACCGCAGTATATCGCCGCAGCCCTGCGAACCATGCAGGGAACCCTCTGTGCAGCTTCACACTGCGGACGCGCGCAGGCTACGCTATCCTTCTGTTACGCGTAGATTCAACTCCGAAACGCAACCCTGACGTTTGAAGCGACCTTGAAACCACTTCTCCAGCAACCGATCTTCCAGCATGCAGCGCACCTGATCCGTGAGCAGGATCCGCGGATTGTTGGCGGCATTGCTGGCGCGATTGTGCTCGCCGGGGGCGGAGTGTGGTGGTACATCCGATCGCATCGGCTGTCGGCCGAGGAGATTGAGCGCCGCCGCCGCGAAGAGCTTGCCCTTAGCGGCCGCATTACCGACGGTGTGATCCTCGACGCACGCACCCTGGGCAATGAGGACAGCGTTTCTCCGACGCCGGAGGTGCTGGTATACAGCTACAGCCTGGCCGGGTTGGTCTATAACTGCGCGCAGGATGTGTCGACGCTGCCGAACGAGGTGGTGGGATTCCGCATCGACCAGCCGGTGCAGGTGCGGTATGACCCGCGCAATCCGGGGAACAGCATTATTGTTTCTGAGAGTTGGACTGGATTGTGGCTGCGCCCTGACTCAAAGGACCGCGACTAACTACTTTACAGGCGGACTGGTTTACAGGCGGACGACGGTGCTGCTGGTTGGAGCCGCCACGCGTGCCTCTTATACTGCTGGGCCCGCGGGCACGCACGGCGGCTCACTGTTGATAGGATGCGGAGGTTTCGGCCGTGGCTGTCCGTGTGCGTTGCCCTCAATTTGGTCGCGCCTCAACCTGGTTGCCTGGTAATCCAACAATTGATGTACCCCACGCGGGTTCGACAAACGTCCTACGTACCAGAACCAAATGTCCGGGATGAATGAGGTTATGGGCTGCACGTAGGATTTTCGTGCATTTCGTTCGACTTACGTTGACGAGGGTCTCATTATGACGCGAAACAAAGCGCTGTCTTGTCTGGTTGTCCTCTCTACGCTGGCTTCTACGGCATGTGCCGCGCAGGCGCCTGTCCCCGCTCCGACCTTCAAGATCACTGCCAGCAATGTGACCATGCCCTCGAGCGGCACGGTGGCCATTCCGTTCACGCTCACCTCGGTGAATGGGTTCGTGGGGTCCGTTGCGGTGCAGTGTGAGGGGCCGACGGAGCCTGCTGGAGTCAGAGCGCCCGTCTGCGAAGACTTTGGCCCGGTCCGGGCCTTTCCGCTGACCGCAAATGGTACGACGACCGGGAGTTTCGAGGTTGTGGCGATTCCACCCAAGGTGGTGCCGGTCGTGAGCGGCGTGAATCCGTTGCGACACGGCCAGGGAGCGAGCTGGGCGCTGGCGGGCATTCTGATGCTGGGCTTCGGGCTGCAACGAACGAGAACGCGTCGATTCGCGCGCGTGTTGCTGGCAATCGGTGCGGTCGGACTGACGGGCATGGGCATTTCCGGGTGTGGCGGCCCTCCTACGCTGACACCGGGAGTCTACACGTTCACGCTCGATGCGAACTCCATTTCGGACACTCTCAACGTTAGCCTCTCCGCGAGCACGACTGCTACCGTGACCGTGCCCGCAGGGATTGTGACGAGTTCAAACAACTAGCCGAAGCGCAGGGGATACTTCGCGCTTAGCCTCTTTCCCCGCGAGTCCATCGAACCGCGAGTTGCGTCCAATCACGCATGAGTGAAAGCGCGAATGTTCCTTTGTCGACTGTGAGCCTTGGTTCTACCGGTGCACGTGTCTCCCGGATCTGCCTGGGCATGATGACCTATGGCGCCAAAAGTTGGCGCGAGTGGGTTCTGGAAGAAGAGGCCGCGCGGCCGTTTGTTAAAGCAGCGGTTGAAGCCGGCATTAACTTCTTTGATACCGCCGACGTCTACTCGCTGGGCGAGAGCGAGCGCATCACTGGCAAGTTGCTGCGCGAGTTTCAGCCGCGCCGGGAAGAGCTGGTGATTGCTACCAAGGTCTTCAACCCGATGAGCGATTCGCCCAATGATCGCGGGCTCTCGCGCAAGCACATCATGGCCTCAATCGACGCGAGCTTGAAGCGCCTGGGCGTGGATTACGTAGACCTCTACCAGATCCACCGCTTCGACAAGAACACGCCGATTGAAGAGACCTGCGAGGCGCTGAGCGACGTGGTGAAGGCGGGCAAGGCACTGTATCTGGGCGCGTCGAGCATGTATGCGTGGCAGTTCCAGAAGATGCTGAATTTCCAGGCGACCAACGGGCTGGCGCGCTTCGTCACCATGCAGAATCACTACAACCTGGTGTATCGCGAGGAAGAGCGCGAGATGATCCCGCTGTGTCTTGATCAGAAGATCGGGTGCATTCCGTGGAGCCCGCTGGCGCGTGGATTTTTGACCGGCAGCCGCAAGCGCGGGGATGAGCAGGATCACAGCAAGGGAGAAACCCTGCGCGCGCGCACAGACGACTTCGGCCATGGCTTGTACTATCGCCAGACGGACTTCGACACTGTGGAGCGGGTACTGGAGCTGGCCGCGCAACGCAACGTGAAGCCGGCGCAGATCGCGCTGGCTTGGGTGTTGTCCAAGCCATTCGTCTCTGCTCCGATTATTGGAGCCAGCAAGCTCTATCAGTTGGAAGACGCTCTGGGTGCGCTTGAGGTCAAGCTCACGCCTGAGGAGATCGAGCGGCTGGAGCAGCAGTACGAACCGCATCCCATCCTCGGCCACGGTTACTAGCAGCAGTTACTTAAGCATCCCCTGGAGCGAAGTTTGCCCTTTCGCGCCGTCCGCCGTGCATCCAACCCCGGAGTCCGCTAAGCTCTGCGGATAGGCCAGTTTCTACCGGGTGCAACATGCCCTTCACGGGCCAAGTATTCATGGCAGCTCTTATGAGAACGACCGAACCGCACCATCCATGGATCGCGACCGCTGCGGTGTGCGTCGGAGTGTGCCTGATGCTGGGAGCGCTTCCTGTTGCCGCCCAGATGCCCACCCAGGCTACCGTGCGCACGCTGAGCGGGATTGTGACCGACACCAACCATGAACCGGTTCGCGGCGCCGTCGTGGAACTGCACAACGAGAGTTCGCAGGCGTTGATGACCTACATCACCGAGGCCAATGGTACCTACAACTTCAAGCGCCTCGACGGCAACACGGATTACGAAGTCTGGGTTGTGTTTCGCGGACGCCACTCACCTAGCCATGCGATCAGCAAGTTCGACAGCCACATGGCCAAGGTCATCAACTTCACGATCCGTACATATTGAGCGCCGGAATGCCTGGCGACGCTTGGCCTTGCGGGTTAATGGCCGGCCGTGCGATGGTGGCGTAGACTTTCTCTGGGAACCCTATGCTGAAGTTTTTGCTGCTTCTCGTCAGCCTCGCTGTGCTTTGGTGGTTCGTGCGCAATGATGCGTCCGAGTACGCTGAGTTCAAGCGGCAACCCGACACTGCCGGCCGCCAGCGCCTCTACCGGGTCTGGATACTGAAGAGTTTTCTCGCCCTGTTTGGGACTTCGATGGTATGCCTGCTGATTCTTCGCCAACTGCACGCGCTGCTCTACCTGCCCGACGAGTTTATTCCGCTGGCCGCTCGGCTGGGGGCAGACATGCCCACCACAGCGGCACTCGACAAGGAGTTCCTCGCCGGCTGCGCTGTCGGCGCAATGTTGGTCGGCATCCTGCTGGGCGTGCTGATCGCGAAGAGGATGAAGACTTCGCATGCCACGCTGGCCGACATTGAACCGCTGATGCCGCGCAACGGCGCAGAGACGGGCTGGGCCGCGCTGCTTTCCATCAACGCAGGCGTGAGCGAAGAGTGCTTCTTCCGGCTGCTGCTGCCGCTGCTGCTGATCGGCGTGTTGCACAATCCGCTGCTCGCGTTCATCAGTGCGACGATCCTGTTTGGCCTCGTGCACATCTACCAGGGCGTGGTTGGGGTTGTGTTGACGACGCTGGTAGGCGCGGCGCTGGCCGGGCTCTATCTCTGGACGGGCAGTCTCCTGATCACCATTGCCGCCCACGCCGCCCTGGATCTGTTCGGGCTGGTAGTGCGCCCAACGTTCATGCGCCTGCTGCATCGACCGACGGCGTAGGGGTTGTCAGTTCTCAGTTGTTAGTTCTCAGTTCTCAGTTGTCAGGAAAGGCGCACTGAACTGAGAACTGAGAACTAACAACTAACAACTGCTTCCCCCGTCACCGCGCCAAAATCCATCCGCTGCTACACTCTGCTCAACAGAGGCAGTCCCGATTTGGGCGGCCGCTGCAGAGGCATGCACTGCTGTCTGCCTCATCCCCCGAGGCATTCGATCCGATTAGACCAATATGGGTCGACGCCTCACAACTGAATGTCAGGGTTACCGCTTGCCGCCGAGACGTTTCGCGAGCACCCGATTTCGTAGCTCCCGCACGCTGCTTAACAGCGGTGCGCTCTTTCTGCTGGCTTGGGCCGAACTCCTCGCGCCCAACCTGTATGCACAACAGCTTGCTGTGCCGCACAGCACCGTCAACCTGACCGCAGCGTGGCAGCCCCTGGGACCGAGCTCGATCGTCTCCGCGACCTACAACAACATCACCGGCCGCGTTGCCGCGATTGCGACCGATTCCAACGATTTGGCCGGCAATACGGTGTATTTGGGCACCACCGGCGGCGGGGTGTGGAAGTCAATCAACGCCGCGGGCCCGCTTGGGGAGGTCAGCTTTATGCCCCTTACGGACACACTGCCGGTCTTCAGCAACAATGCCGGCAGCAGTTTTCTGATGTCGCTGACCATCGGCGCGTTGGCAGTGCAGCCAACGGTTAACCCGGTGGTGATTGCGGGAACGGGCGACCCCAACAACGCGGCGGACTCCTATTACGGCGGTGGCCTATTGATCTACTCCACCGCCACCGCGACGTGGACGCTGGCGCAGAACTCGCAGGACGGCACCACTGGGGCTCATTCGTTTTGGGGCCTGGTGACCGCCGGGATCGCCTTCAGTACCGTTACTCCGAATCTCGTGGTCGCAGCGATTTCTACTTCCCCGCAGGCGGCTGTCGTGGGCGCGGTCACCTATGATTCCTTCCCCGGCCTCTACTACTCCACCGACGCGGGCCAGATGTGGCACATGGCCACAATCCAGGATGGCACCGCGATTGTGCAAACGCCACAGGCACTGGGCACCATGGGGCCAGGGAACGCGGTGACGTCGGTGGTATGGAACCCGGTGCGGGCCATGTTCTACGCGGCGGTCCGGTCGCACGGCTATTATTCTTCGCCCGATGGCATCACCTGGACACGCCTCACGACGCAGCCGGGAACGAATCTCACCACGGCGAACTGTCCGGTAGGCGCCAAGGGCGTGGGCAGCGCCAACTGCCCCATCTATCGCGGTGTCCTGGCCGTGCAACCCGTAACCGGCGATCTTTACGCGCTCACGGTGGATGCCAACAACCTCGACCAGGGGCTGTGGCAGGATCTATGCAGCGCGAGTTCCGGGAGCTGCGCGAAGCCTGCACCCACTTTCGCCAACCGCATCGATAATGGCGCGCTGGAGACCGGTAGCGGCAGCACGGTCATCGCGCAAGGCAACTATAACCTCGCGCTGAACGCCGCGCCTGCTGCAGCCAGCACTAACCTTTATGTCGGCACCGTCGATCTCTACCGTTGCGTGATCGCGGCTGGTTCCTCCAGTTGCACCCTGAGGAACACTACCAACGCACTCGACGGCTGCAACGCGCCGGCGCAGATCGCGGCCGCACAGCACGCGATCACAACCGTCGCGCAGGCCAGTGGCAAACCTATCCTCTTCCTTGGCAACGATAGCGGCCTGTGGCGCTCACTCGATGGCGTCGCGGAGACGACGGACAGCGCCTGTGCAGCGAGCGACGCCACGCATTTCGACAATCTCAATGCCGCCATCGGCGCGGGTGGATCGCTGGGCGAGGTGGTGGGCTTCGCGCAGAACGCGGGCAACCCCAATATCCTCATCGCCGGTCTGGGTGCGAATGGATCGGCGGCGACTTCTACAGCGGCTGCGCTCAGCCCATGGCCACAACTATCCGCTGGCGAAGGCGGCTATCCCGCCGTTGACGCTGTCACACCCGCGAACTGGTATGCGACCATCGGCGTCGGCGTAAACCTCGACGCGTGTCCACTAGGCAGCAACTGCGCCGCCGCCAATTTCCTCCCGCCTGCAACCATCGGTGCAACGCAGGTGAACTCCGATAACAGCGAGATGGACACACCCATCCTGTTGGATCCAGCCCTGACGACAAGCCTGCTTGTGGCGACGTGTCGCGTCTGGCGAGGCCCCGCCGCCAATGGAGCGGCATGGTCCAACGCCAACGCAATCAGCCCGGCACTCGGGGGCACCACCTTGCCATGCACACCCTATAGCCCGCTGATCCGATCGATCGCCGCTGGAGGCCCCAGCGTGACCTCCGCGAACCTGCAGAACTCTGGGTCGACGGTAATTTATGCGGGCATCTCCGGATCGCTGGACGGCGGTGGCGCCATTCCCGGACACATGTTCGTGACCAAGGGCGCGAACACGGCGACCAGCATCAAGGCCTGGACCGATATCTCGCTCTCCGCAGTCACAAACGATATTATCGACGCACACGCCTTCAATCCAAAGCACTTCGATGTCTCGTCCATCGCGGTCGATCCTCACGATGCAACGGGCGCGACGGTGTATGCGACGGTAATGGGCTTCGGCGTGCCGAATCTCTACCGCTCCACGACTTTTGGCAGCGCCTGGCTTAACATCAGCGCGAACCTGCCCAGCGCGCCCGCCAACGCCGTCGTCGTCGATCCGAACGACGCGAACACCGTGTACGTCGCAATGGATGCCGGAGTCTACGTGACCCAGGCCATCACGACCTGCCCCACATTGAACTGCTGGAGTGTGCTTGGAACGGCCTTGCCGAACGCGCCCATCCTTAGCCTGGCGGTCGCCGCTACCCTTCCAACCGGCGACGGACGATCCGGCATGCTGCGCGCCGGCACCTACGGACGTGGTCTGTGGCAGACGCCGCTGCTGACCGCAACTATGGGGAGCCAGGCAGCCATCACGCTCTCGGCCACAAGCCTTACGTTCACCGCGCAACAGGTGGGGACGCAGTCCGCGGTACAGACCATCACCGTCGGCAGCTCCGGAAGCGCACCTGTCATCTTCGGCTCTCTTGTAGCGACCGGCGACTTCACCGAGACGGATAACTGTGCAGGCCAGACAATTGCGGTCGGAGGCAGTTGCAGCGTGCAGATCGTCTTTGCGCCAACGGCCACCGGCACGCGCTCCGGGCAGCTCACGATCTACGCCAACATCGCGAGCGGTCAGGCGACCGTCTCCCTCAACGGAACGGGGACCACCGCCGCCGCGATCTTGCTCACGCCGCTCACGCTCAGCTTTCCCTCCACCATCGTGAACCAGACAGCAGCGTCCCAGAACATCACTGTCTCCAACACTGGTGGCACCCTCGCTACCCTGTCCCCACCTATGCTCAGCGGCAACACCGGGGACTTTGCCTTGTTCGCCAACACCTGCGGAGCAACCCTCGCGGCTGGCACGGGCTGCACGCTTTCGATCACCTTCACGCCAACCGCAAGCGGTGCGCGCTCGGCCACGCTTTCCGTAACCGACAACGCCGGGACGACCTCCGCTGGGACCCAAACCGCGTCGCTCTCCGGAATCGGCGAGGCACCCGCCACCGACACCCTCTCCGCGGCTGCGCTGAACTTTACTGTGCAGCAGATTGGCACCACCAGCGCCGCCCAGACCATCACGCTTACCAATAGCGGAGGCGTTCCACTGACACTGATCGCCGCCAGCGTCTCGCCCGGCGACTTCTCGGTCGTCAACGCCTGCGGAAATTCCCTGGCAGCACATGCGACCTGCGCGTTCAACGTCACCTTCTCGCCGACGGCTGTCGGACCCCGCACCGCGACGCTCACCATCACCGATCAATTTCGCTACCAGACAGTCACACTCAGCGGCACAGGCATTGCCGGTCCCGGTGTCTCGCTGACCCCGGTATCGCTCGTCTATCCAGCGACCGGAGTCGGCCTTACGGCGCTCGCACAGACGCTAACGCTCACCAATAACGGTGGTGTGCCGCTCAACGTCTCCAGTGTCGCGGTCAGCCCCGGCTTCGCCATCGCACTCAACTCCTGCACGACCACCGTGGCCGCCAATGCCGGCTGCAGTTTGACGATCGTGTTTGCGCCGACTGCCCCGGGAGCGATCGTGGGCACGCTCACCTTTACAGACAACGCGATCAGCGGCGTTCAGACTACATCACTCTCTGGCACCGGCATCGACTTTGCCTTGACCGCTGCAGGAGTTACCAGCGCCACGGTCGCAGGCAGTGGAGCGAGCGTCACCTACGCGTTGCAACTGAGCTCGCTCAGCAGTCTCTCCGGCAACGTTGCGCTCAGCTGCACCGGCGCGCCAGTCAACTCTATTTGCACGGTCACCCCCGGCATCGGCTCGCTCGGAACGACAACGCCCGTGATTGTCACCCTGGAAACCGCGGTGCCTACTACTCTGGCCCTTGCACGCCCCTCCCGGCCCTTGCGCGCATCCAGCTTAGCCAAGGCTGTTCTGCTGGCCATGCTCCTGCCGGTCGCCTTCTTCCAGCGGCGGCGCTATCCGAAGTTCACGCGCTTCCTCCTGCTGCTCTGCACTCTGGGAGTTCTTAGCAGCTGTGGCGCCAGCCGCGCGATTCCCACGACAGGAACTACAGGCAGCGGCGGAACGCCCACGCCTCCGGGCACCTCGACACTCACGATCAGTGCGTCGGCCGCGGGGCTTACGCACTCTGTCAGCCTGACGTTGACCGTGCAGTAGCGACACACTCGCGGAAGGGACTATGGCCTAAGCCACGGCACCGGCTGCAACTGCGCTGGCCCACGCCCACTGGAAGTTGTATCCACCGAGCCAGCCGGTCACGTCCACCACCTCGCCGATAAAGTACATTCCTGGCACGCGCTTGCTCTCCATGGTGCGCGCGTCGAGCTCCGCAGTATCGACGCCGCCCACCGTCACCTCTGCCTTGGCAAACCCCTCGCTGCCGTCGGGCCGCGGCGTCCAGGCGTGCAGATCGCTCTCCAGCCGCGCGATCCCGGCGTTGGTCCAATCGCCCGCACTCGCATTCGCGCGCACGCGCACCCAGCGCTCGGCCATCCGCGTCGGCAACACGGTTCGCAGTACCGTGTAGGCGCTGTTCCAGTCGCGTCCCGAAACCTGCGCCAGCAGCGGACGAAACACTTCCAGTCCCGGCGCCATATCGAAGCTGACTTCCTCGCCCGGCCTCCAGTAAGACGAGGCCTGCAGCACTGCCGGTCCGCTTACCCCGCGATGCGTCACCAGCAGCCGCTCGCGAAATGCGGGAATCTTGCGCCGCGTCTTTTCCTGCACAACCGCTCGAGCCACCACATCAAAGGCGACGCCGGCGAGATCGCACCAGCGGGCTTTATCTTCCACTGAAAACACCAATGGCACGAGTCCAGCGCGCGGCTCCACGATCGCATGCCCGAACTCCCGCGCCAGCTCGTAGCCAAATGCTGTCGCACCCATCGCCGGAATCGACAGTCCACCGGTCGCCACCACCACGGACTCGCAGGTGAACTTGCCCACGCTGGTCTCGACCACAAACCCCGACACGTCTCCATCGCGTCGCACCGACGAGACGGTCACGCCGCAGCGTGTCTCCACGCGCGCCTCCGCGCACTCCTTCTCGAGCATCGCCACAATCTGTTTCGCCGAGTCATCGCAGAAGAGCTGTCCCAGGGTCTTCTCGTGATACTTGATTCGGTGCTTCTCCACCAGCGCAATAAAGTCCCGCGGCGTAAATCGCGCCAGGGCGGACTTGGCAAAGTGCGGATTCTCGCTGAGAAAGTTCTCGGCCTTCGTCCCCAAATTGGTGAAGTTGCAGCGCCCGCCGCCGGAGATCAGAATCTTTCGACCCACACGATCGCCATGCTCCAGCAGCAGCACACGCCGTCCGCGTTTGCCGGCCTCGAATGCGCACATCATTCCGGCCGCACCCGCGCCGAGTACCACCACGTCATACTGCATTGCCGCCACCTAAGCCTTCCTGCATCTGCTCATTCTATGGAACCCAACGCGGGAAGGCGCGCGTGCATCCAACGCACTGGAAGAAAAATAGGAGCAGACCATGAAATCACTTCCCTGGATTCTCGCAGCCGTCGGCCTCGGTGTGGCCGCGTACGTCGTCATGAACACGCCCGGCCCCGAGTACGCGACGGGCAACGATAGCATCGAAGACGCCGCTCGCAGAACCTCGGCGTGGGGCTCGAAGAATCGCATCACCGGCAAAGGAACCAACCTCGGCGGCAAGCTGAAAGAAGGCATCGGCAATCTCACCGGCAATCCCGACCTTGCCAATGAGGGCGTAGTGGACCAGGTTGCCGGATCAGTGAAGGACGCCGCCGGAGCAGTAGCTCAGGCTGCCGGCGAAACGATTCACGAGTTCAATCGCTAACTCGCACTGTGTATTTGCCGTTTCGAAAGCTACCTGCGCTTATACGGCAGATACACCGGCTCCCATACGTTGGCGCTTACTGCCTCCACGAACGCCTGGCCCTTGATTTCTGCTAATCCCTCGGCTTCAGCCTGTCGCCCGACTGCGACCGCGACGCTCATGGACACGTTTCGCAGGGACTCCAACGGCGGCAGCAACGCGCCGTCGGGGTCCGCTTGCGTCGGTGAGAGCGCGGCGAGGGCACTAGCCGCCGCCATGATCATCCCATCGCTTACACGCTTGGCCTTCGAGCTCATGATTCCCAACGACATGCCAGGAAAGACGTAGGAGTTATTGGTCTGCGCGATTTTGTGAGTCTTGCCACCGAACTCTACCGGCGCGAACGGGCTGCCCGTTCCCACAATCGCGCGACCGTCCGTCCAGCGAATTACATCCGCGGGCTTTGCCTCGCAGCGGCTGGTCGGATTGGAAAGCGGTAGGATTACCGGCCGCACGTCGCGTCCATTGTGTTCCTGATCCAACCCCCTGGCCATGGCGCGCACCACGTCTTCCGTGAACGCGCCCGCCTGCCCGGACACGCCAATCAAGACCGTCGGCCGCACGCGTTCGACGACATCTTTCAGACCAACGCCGTGTTCGCCGCGCGGCCAATCCTGCACCTCACTGCCGGCACGCGCAAACGCTGCCTGATCGCGCGTCATCCCCTCCATGCCTTCCACTAGCAGCCCCTCTTTATCGACGGCGTAGAACCGTGCGCGCGCCGCCTCTTCGCTCAACCCCGCAGCCACCAGCGCCTGGCACAGCAGTTTCGTCACTCCGAGCCCTGCGGATCCGAAGCCATACACCACGAACCGCTGCTCGGTGAAAGGAACGCCCGTCAGATTCACCGCCGCGAGCAACGTTGCGACGGCCACTGCGGCAGTTCCCTGAATATCGTCGTTGAAGCTTGGGAGAACGTCGCGATAGCGATCCAGCAGCCGCGCCGCATTATTTCCCGCGAAGTCTTCCCACTGCAGCAGCACGTGCGGCCAGCGCTTGCGCACCACGCGCACGAAGGTGTCCACAAACTTGTCATACTCGGCGCCACGCACACGTTCATGCCGCCAACCGATGTAGAGCGGATCGGCAACCCGTGCGGCATTGTCCGTGCCGACATCGAGCAGAACCGGCAAGCACTGCAGAGGATGAATTCCCGCGAGCGCCGTGTAAAGCGCGAGCTTGCCAATCGGTATACCCATGCCACCGGCGCCCTGATCGCCGAGCCCAAGGATGCGCTCGCCATCCGACACCACGATGCAGCGCACGCCGTCATACCGCGGATGATTCAGGATCTTCTCGATCCGCGAGCGGTTGGGGTAGCTGAGAAAGACGCCCCGCGGCCGCCGCCAAATTTCCGAGAAGCGTTGGCAGCCCTCGCCCACCGCCGGCGTGTAAACCACCGGAAGCATCTCCTCGATATTGCGCGTCACCAGTGCGTAAAACAGCGTCTCGTTGACATCCTGCAGATCGCGCATCAACGTGTAGCGCGAGAAGTCATCGGTCAGCGCACGAAATGCACGCAGCCGCCGCTCCACCTGCTCATCGAGAGTACCGACGTGCGGCGGCAGCAGGCCGTGCAGCGAAAACTCGTCGCGCTCCGATTCTGGAAATGCTGTGCCCTTGTTGAACATGGGTGTGTTCAACAAGCCCAACCCCATGAGCGATGTCTCGATAAACTTCGGCGTCTTGCGCGCTGCGGCCATGCCCCGATTCTACCGAAGCCGGCTGCTGGGAAAATTAACGCGCATGCAATGATTCCTGCGCTCTCAGCGCCAGCCCATGGGCCACCGAGGTGAACTCATTGCCGCTGCGAATCCGTTTCTCGCCAAACCGCTTGACGAAGATTTGCCGCACCGCGGGCACGAAGGAACTTCCGCCGGTTAGAAACACGCGATCAATGTCTCCCGCGCTTACGCCAGAGCTCTCGAGCAGCGAATCGATCGAGCTCTCAATTGCGCGCAACTCCTCCGCGATCCACCCCTCGAACTCCGTGCGCGTCACTGGAATCTGCAGGTCCATACTGCCATCCCGAAAGTGAAACTCTGCACTCTCCGCATGCGATAACTCAAATTTCACCTTCTGCACTGCGCGATGCAATTGATAGCCGAGATCTTCCTCGATCAGCGTGCTGAGCGCCTTGATCTTCTCCGGCTCCAGCGCCCGCAGCCGCGCACTGCGCAGAATCTCCGTCACTTCGTGTGTGCGGAGAAAGGAAAGGTAATGCCAGCGCTCGAGGTTCGCGTAGATCCAAGCAGGCACCGCGGGCAGAATCTTGTTCATCGAGCGCGCGTAGGAATCCGATCCCAGCGCCGGTGACACCAGTTTGCGCACAATGCGCGCGTCAAAGGAATCTCCCGCCAGTCGCACGCCACTGTTACCCAACACCTGCTGCGTCTCGCTAGTTCGCCGCACACCCGGCCCCACGCGTAGAAGCGAGAAGTCACTGGTGCCGCCGCCGAAGTCGCCAATCAAAATCAGTTCATCGTGATCCAGCGTCGCCTGGTAGGAATAGGCCGCGGCCACCGGCTCGAGTTCCAACTCGACGCTCTCAAATCCGGCCTGCGTAAATGCAGCGCGAAGACGCTGCTCCGCGAAGGCATCATCTTCCTCTGTCTCTGCCCCCACAAACTTAACAGGCCGTCCCACCATCGCGTGCCGAATCGGCTGTCCAAATTGACGCTCCGCCTGCTCGCGCAAATCGGAGAGAATCCGTCCGACGAGGTCCTCAAACTTGTACTGGCGTCCGAAGATCCCCGTGCCCGTAAGCGTGCGGCTAGGCAAGTACGACTTCAGCGACTGGATCAGCCGGCCTTTCTCCTCGGCATCCAGGTAATGCTCGATCGCGGATGGCCCCGTCCACGAGTGCGTGCGCCGCACACCGCTTGCCTCCTTGATCTTCTCTAAATAGAGCACCGACCGCGAAGAGAGCGTTTCTCCGTCGCGCGCAGGAAACCGCACCAACTCCACTTGTGCATCGTCTCGCACCAACGCCACCGAACTATTCGTCGTGCCGAAATCAATCCCGACAGCCGGCACTGCATCCCACCGATTCTTCATTCCTTCTATTTTCGCAGCAGCCGGTTATTCTCTCCGCACAATCAAGCGACAATGGAATGCATGGCCCCGGACCGCCCACGCACGCTGCAACAGGACTTGACCCAAGTCGTCGGTCGCACGGTCACCACAACACCCGACCCGCGGACCGCACGATTCTCACCTTTCCCGCAATACCTCGACAACCGGTGCCAGAAACTCCCGAACCACGGCGCCGCCAGCTCCGATCCGAAACCCGCGCCGCAGTGAGTATCATCAACGTCATTGCACGAAACGGAGAGTCACGCATCATGAGCACCACACCTGATCCTGCCCAAGACCTTGCGATCCTCGCGCAGCAGGAATCACTCCTGCGCTTCACCGACTTCACACCAGACACGGCATGGCAGCTGGGCAATCGTCTGCGCGATGCGCTGCTGGCGCGCGAAGCCGGCGGCACCGTAGAGATCGAGCTCGCCAATCAACTTCTATTTGCCTGCACCACTGTAGGCGCGAAGCCCAATCAGGCCGACTGGATTCGACGCAAGCGCAACACCGTTCGTCATTTTGCGCGCAGCTCGTACGCCGTTGGCCGCCAGTTGGAACTCAGCCAGCAGACTCTCGAAACCCGCGACGGACTCTCGGACGTCGATTACGCAGCACACGGCGGAGGTTTCCCGATCTTCCTGCGTGGCTCCGAATGCGTCGGCACCATCATCGTCTCCGGCCTGCCGCAGCGCGACGATCACAACCTCGCGGTCACAGCCATCGCCGAGCAGCTCAACGTCGCGATTCCGCAGCTGCCGTAGACGGCCATCATCGCTGCGGCCGAAGATCCTTCTTCAGAAAATAGCGGCTGTGCCCAAGCGGATAATCGTCGATTGCGCCGAACACGATGTAGCCCAGACGCTCGTAGAACCCACGTGCCTGAAAGCTGAAGGTGTCCAGCCACACGCCATCACAGCCGCGCCGCACCGCCTCTTCCTCGGCCAGCGCCATCATTTTGGTGCCTAGACCTGCACCGCGCAATGTGTCAGGCAGATAGAGCAGGTTTACGTGCAGATAGGAAAACGAGGTCCACCCCACCAGTCCTCCGACCGTCTCCTGCGTCTCCGGATCTGACAGCACAATCGTCAGCGGACGATAGTCATTCGCACGCCCCGAGTTTCTTTCGTTGAACTCGGAGAGCAGCCTCGATATGGTCTCGAGCGTGGAATCGTCAGGTGAATCCGTAAGCGTCATCTTCGGTATCTTCGTCATAAACCGCAGCGCCTCGTCTGTCAGCGTAAACGAATGACCGCGTACCTCGTGCGGTCGCGTCTACACTTGAAGCAGATGTCTACCGCAACCACACTCCGCATTACACGCCGCGCCGCTGACCGGATCCGCGCCGGCCACCTCTGGGTCTATCGCACCGATCTCGAATCGTCGCCCGCCTCCGAGACCATAGAGCCCGGCGGCCTCGTCACGATCACCGAGACGCGCGAGATTCCGCTGGGCACCGCCCTCTATTCGTCTGCGTCGACCATTGCCGCGCGCGTCATCTCCCGCACACCCGCGCTCAGCCGTGCGCAATATCTGGGTGATCTCCGCGCGCGTATCGACGCCGCGTTGCAACTCCGCCGAAAGCTTGCTCCCACGTCGGCGAAGAACAACGCGCACCGCCTCCTCTTCTCCGAAGCCGACAATCTTCCCGGCATCATCGCCGACCGCTACAACGATCTCGTACTCCTGCAACTGCTCATACAAGGCACAGCACAAGATGACGTTCGCGCCGTCGTTGTCGCAGCGTTCAGTGCAGCCTTCGCAAAACAAAAATCGGCTCTGACGATCTGGGAGCGCCCTGACCCGCGCATTCGCGAGCTCGAAGAACTGCCCGCGCCCGCACCCGGCCCGCTCTTTACCACCCACACCGACTCCGTAGCTCCCGACGGTCTGTCCTTCCGCACGGGAGCCGAACGTGACACCGACCAAGCTGCCCCGACCACGACACACTTCGCCCTCAACGGCCTGCACTTTCACTACGACGCGGCCAGCGGCCAGAAGACCGGCGCGTTCCTCGACCAACGGCTCAACTACGCGGCCGCTGCGCGTGTGGTGAAGGCGTCGGGCCGCACGGGACGAGCGCTCGACATCTGCACCTACCAGGGCGGCTTCGCGCTGCACCTCGCGCAGGTGTGCTCCCACGTCACCGGTGTCGATTCGAGCCTCTCGGCGCTCGAGGCCGCCGATCGCAACCTCGCCCTCAATCCCTCGCTCACTGCCGAGACAGAGTGGATGGAGGCCGATGCCTTCGACTACCTTCGCCACCTCGACGACACCGCGCGCAAAACGTCGTCTCCCAACGATCACTTCGACGCCATCGTGCTTGACCCACCGGCCTTCGCGAAGTCCAAGCGCGCCGCCGAAGGCGCACTGCGCGGCTACAAGGAACTCAACCTCCGCGCGTTCCGCCTGCTCACGCCTGGCGGCACGCTCATCACGAACTCCTGTTCGCATCACGTCTCGCTGCAGGACTTCACCGAGATCATCGCCTCTGCGGCCGTTGATGCCAACCGCCGCGTCCAGTTGCTCGAAACCCACGCAGCTGCACCCGATCACCCCGAAGTCATCACGCTCCCAGAGACGCGCTACCTGAAGTGCCTCATCTGTCGCGTCGACTAAGGTCAGATTAAATCCCCGCATCCCTGTCTGCGATATCCTCTGCATCAACGGAGCCTCCATGCGCCTGATCGCCGTCAGTCTTCTCTGCGCCCTCGCGGCAGCCTCGCCCGCGCAATCTTCTTCCGTCGCCACGCAAAGCTCTTCGCCGTCAGCGCAGGACATCAATGCCATCCCTGCCTTCGACAACCACGCGCACCCCATGCTCTCTCCGCCAGATGACGCGACCGATCGCAACTTCGATGCGCTGCCCGTGGACAGCATGGCTCCGCAAACCGATCCCGCGGCCTACCGTCCCGACAACCCGCAGCTCGCCGATGCCTGGCGCGCACTCTTCCACGTCGACCTGTCTACGCCGCTCGACGCCACCGGCCGTGCCAAACTCGCTACAGCGCGCGCCGCCGTGAAAGCTCGCGAGGGCGCTCACTACTCCGCGTGGGTTCTCGACCAGGCGAACATCGCGACCATGGTCGCCAACCGCGTAGTGATGGGCAATGGCGTTCAGCCTCCGCGCTTCCTTTGGGTGCCGTATGACGACGCGCTGCTCTTCCCACTTGACAACACCACAGCTGCCGACACCCCCGATCGCGTGCAGTTCTTTCCGCTAGAAGATAAACTCCGCGCTCGCTACCTCGCCGACGTACACCTCGCCGCTCTTCCGGCGACGCTCGACGGCTACCTCAATCGTCTCGTCTATCCCACGCTCCGCAGTCAGCACGCCGGCGGCGCCATCGCCATCAAGTTCGAGCTCGCCTACCTACGCTCGCTCAACATCAGCGATCCTTCACCCGCTGACACTCCCGCCGACGCCGCACGCGCCGCCGATATCTACGCGCGCTACGTCCACGGCGGCGTGCCGACTCCAGCCGACTACAAACTTCTTCAAGACTTCCTCTTTCGCACCATTGCTCTTGAAGCTGGCCGCCTCGGCATGGCCGTCCACCTTCACGATCTCGCCGGCGCCGGCCGCTACTTCTCCATCACCGGCGTCAATCCGCTGAACCTCGAGCCGTTGTTCAACGACCCACGCTTCGCCCACACCAACTTTGTCCTTCTCCACGGTGGCTGGCCGTTCGTCCATGAAGCAGGCGCGTTGCTGCAGAAACCGAACGTCTATCTCGACATCTCACAGCAGGCCATCATGATTCCCGCACGCACGCTCGCCACGTGGCTGCGCGAGTGGCTCGAGCTCTATCCCGACAAGGTCCTCTTCGGCACCGACGGCTATCCCTACAGTGACACCATTGGATGGGAAGAAGCCACCTGGCTGGGCTCGCGCAACGCCCGCAAGGCTCTCGCCATCGCGCTCAACGGAATGCAGCAGGACGGCGAAATCTCCCCCGCGCGCGCCGCCGAACTCGCCCACATGGTCCTGCACCGCAACGCCGAAACTCTCTACAAGCTGCCCGGTCGTTAGCGAAGCCATCAATCCTCAAAGCGCCCGCGACGCCGTGTGCCAAATTAAACGCAAACGGTACCCAGCGCACGATTTCATCGTTCGCCGAGTACCATTCACGGCGCGGCGATCATCGCCAACGACGCCGCGCACCACCGGGCTGAGGGTTACTCTCCGGCTGCAGTTGCGCCCGCTCCGGTCCGTATCGCCAACTCCAGCTGTGTGCCGGCGGGAAGCTTCACGTTGGCCTTGGTCTTGCTCAAAAACACGCCCGAGTTCGCGCTGCTGTCCTGGCTGTGCAGGTTCACGCCCGAAACGACATCCTGAATGTCCTCGCTCGCGTTCATGTTATCGAGAGTTTCGGGAACCGTAACCTCGTTCGGCTCACTGTCGTCAACAGTGCCCGCCGATACGTCCACGATCCTGGCTGCAAGCGGCACGGTCGCTCCATGCTTCAACTGCGCAGACGTAAAGCGCAGCGCCAGCCGCACATTTCCGTCCTGCAGGCTGTCGTTCTCTACCGTCGCCGTCAGCAAGGTGCCGCTCGGCAGCTTGGTTCCATCCGGCAGATGCACGGTGTTCATGAGCCGCGTCTGGATCGTCGCACCCTTACTTAGTTTGCGTGCGTCCAGCGTTTGGGTTAGTTGCACTACTCCCGCAGTGCCGCTGATCGCAGCCGTGCTCGCCGGTGCGGTGCGCGCAGCATGTGCGATCGAAGGCAGAAGGAGTGCAGCAGTGAAAGAGAGAGTCATCAATGGATTCAGTTTCATTCAGGTGGTTCCTTTCATTCTTCTGTGTGTAGGTTCGGCGGGCTCGTGCAAGCCACGGAAGCCGTAGCTGCGCTCACAGTGTGCGCAACCTGTTTTAGTAGATGCTCTCAACACCCGCATGGACACAGGAGATTTCGCGCGCTCAGAAAACGCGAACGGGGTAAAAGTTTCAACTTTTTCAATCAATTGTTCCGATCAAGTCATTAGCCGCAGCTATCTACTCCGGCAAGGCTTTGGCCTGCTCTATATAAAGAGCCGACCGAAACTTCTTCCCCGTGCTCCCACCGGACATGTACCGCCGCTTGCCAAAGATCGGGCGATCAAACCAGGCGCGATCGAACTTGCCCAGCATCGACCAGGCGATGCCCGCGTAGCCATTCGGATCGCGGCCGTCGATGAAGTATTTATCGTTCAGATAGATCGCCACCTTCATCGCGATGCGCACGTTCGGCGTCCACTCCACAATCTTCTTCGCCCAGTACATGCGTAGG
Organism: Granulicella sp. L46; assembly: GCF_009765785.1. Taxonomy (GTDB): domain Bacteria; phylum Acidobacteriota; class Terriglobia; order Terriglobales; family Acidobacteriaceae; genus Granulicella. The sequence continues at coordinate 571,070 of NZ_LMUT01000009.1, read as the reverse complement.
TAGTTGTGCATCCAGCCATAGCGCACCATCTGGATCTGCGCCGCATTCCATAGCTCGTCGTACGTCTGCGCATTCTCCAACTGCGGCAATTTGTAGAGCAGCTCGCGCTGATCGCGGTCGTGTTCGGCGATCGTTTCGCGCGCCCACTTGTCAGCGCAGGCAGGCGAGTCATACTCCGGCTGATAGCGCACGAAGTTCACACTCAACTCGCGCCACACGATGAGCTCATTGAAATAGCTCTCGCGCTCCGCCATCATGTGCGGATGCTGTTTCGCCGCGGCAGCCACCGCCAGCGCAATGGTCTGCGGCCCGATATGCCCAAAGTGCAGGTACGGACTCATCTTGCTTGTCCCATCGATCTCCGGATGATTCCGATCGCGATCGTAGTTCGCCAGCATCGTTGCGACGAACGCGTGCAGCCGCTTCACCGCGGCATGGTGTCCGCCCGTCCACGCCTCCACCGGCTTCACGCTGCAATCGAAATCCTTCCATCCGCGCGTAATGTCTTCGCGCACATCGTCGGCGTGCAATCCAGGCGGCCGCTTCCACTTCATCTCGGCGTGAGGATTGCTGTACGGCACAAGAAACTCCGGCAGCGCGCGATACAGTCGAGGCCGTGCCACCGCCGCACTGAACTGCGCCTTCTCCAGCAGCTTCGACGGCACAATCACATCCGCATCGACAGTCCAGAAGGGAACTCGCAGCTCTTCGGCCAGATGCACCCGCCACTTCTCCGGCTCGCGCATCGGGTTCTCGTCGCCAATCACCATCACTGCGTCGACATCCGCAAAGAACTTGAGGTGATCTTCGTGCGGAGCCCTCCGCATCACGAACCCCACGCCACGCTCGGCGCAATCCTCCTCCACATCCGGCAAGCCCTGGTTGAGGAACGCATAGTGCCGCAGGTTCGCATGAGGAAAGTTGCTGATGCCCGCAAAGTACGCAACCACCGGCAGATCGAGCGCATTCCCCACCGCAATCGCCAGATTCAGCGCATGGTTGTCGAGCCCGCGCTGCGCCCGCTGCATCCAGTACACAACGCACTTGCCCTCACCCGGCGCGCCGCCCCGCCGCACCGTCACGCGAGGATCCTGCGCCAGTTCACGCAGCGCCCTGGGCACGCGCTCATCGTCCACCAGCTGCTGGGCCAACCGGCTGTACGCGGCGTCCTTCTCTTGCACCGTCATCGACGCGAAAGTCTTCTCCATCTCCTCTCCACGCTATCTGAATCCCGGACATCAGCTACCATCGTCCTTGCGAGAAAATCCATGTCCATCGACGCCATCAAATCCTGCGCTCCAAACCCTGCACAAGATACCACCGAGACCGTCACGCTCCGCCGCGCCACACTTGCCGACGCGCCCGCGCTCGCCCTCACCGGCGCCGCTACTTTCCTCGAAGCCTTTACCTGGATGTTGCCCGGCGCCGACATCGTCGCCCACGCGCTCAAGAACCACACAGCCGATGCGTATGCTCACTACCTCGCCGATCCCAATACCCGCATCACGGTCGCCGTTACCGGTCCTGCTGTTGGTTTTCCTGACAACCCCGGATCGATCGTCGGCTACGTGATGCTCTGCACCCCGGAGCTGCCCACCATCGACGTCGCCCCCACCGACATCGAGCTCAAGCGCATCTACCTGTTTTCGCGCTTTCGTTCCGTGCCTGTCCTCGAAGCGACAGGCGCAACCATCCCCAACCTTCGTCCCGCCCAGGCTCTCATGGACGCCGCCGTCGCCGACGCACGCGCGCTGGGTGGAAAGCGACTCCTGCTCGGCACACACGCGACGAACCTCCGGGCCATCGCCTTCTATCACCGCAACGGCTTCGTCGAAGTTGGCACGCGGGTCTTCCAGGTAGGTAGCCAGCAATGCTGCGACCTGATCCTCGCCAAGCCCCTTTAATCCCGCCCGCCCGCCGCAATTCACAGACAATAACGTCCGATACCGCAACACCGCCTCCGACCGATGTGCCTGGCCTGGGGCTAACAGGCTTTGTTTGTTGCACATCGCATAATTTTCCCATCCTGACTCATGTTTCCTGAACCCCCGCCGATATAGAGATCATCTCGCGGCAGGTTTGCCGGAAGCGAGGCCATTGGCCTCCTCCCCGTTTCCCTCGGAACCCCGTGCAACGTGCTCTTTTGAAAGGGATTCCAATGGCAAATCTTCGTAACTTCGTCAGCAACTACAGCCCAATGTTCGCAATGATCGCAGCCATTATCTGCATTTACGCGATGGCAATCTCCATTGGCTGCGGCCTCAGCCTACCCGTCTAGAGACACAACGTCTCAGACTGGCCGGAGATCGAGTCCGGACCCGTTTTTCGCGGAATCTACAGCCTGCACAAACCAGTGCGGGCTGTGGTGCGTTTGGAATCTTTTCGCGCCCGGATACGTCTAAATCAGTGGTAGACTAAAATTCGCTGGAGACGTGCGCCTCCGAGTTGCCGAAGCACTTTTGCAAGTGTCTTCCGCCCGCGCCCGCGGCCTTGACCGCATACCCCGTCCCAACGACCCCGTCACAACCCAGGGAGTTCTCCGCGACCGATGTATGATCCCCCGCGGAAATATCTCCCGCACAAAATTTTACGAGACTCCGCGCTGCGTGAGTCTCCCTTAGGAGCGCCCACGTGGCTGAAGAACTCGATAAGTACGAAGAAGACGTAGACCATATCATCGACACCGGCAAGGAGAAGGGTTACCTCACCTTCGGTGAAGTCAACGACCTGTTGCCCGGCGACATTACCTCGCCCGACGAGCTCGATGACCTGATGACCACCATCAACACACAGGGCATCGACGTGCTTTCGGAAGGCCGTCGCGGCTCGAAGGTCGATGCCGATGATCGCGACTCCGACAACGAGTCCGGCGAAGACTCCGACGATGTCGAGCTTGACCTCTCGCCCGGCACGCTCGAGAAGACTAACGACCCCGTCCGCATGTACCTCCGCGAGATGGGCACCGTGCCGCTGCTCACCCGCGAGGGCGAAGTCGAAATCGCGAAGCGCATCGAACGCGGCCAGCTCCGCGTGATGAAGGCCATCTCGCGTTCGAGCATCGTCATCCGCGAAATCGTCGGCCTCGGCGAAGACCTCAAGCGCGGCGTTCGCAACATTAAAGAAGTCGTTACCTTCGACGAAGAAGAGCTCACCGAAGAGATCCTCGCTGCCCGCGTCAAAGCGACCGTCGCGCGCACCGACGAGCTCGTCAAGCACCAGAAGAAGGCTGCCGACTACCTCGCCAAGTCCCTCGACCCGCAGGGCAAGGACGCCAAGGCGAAGGCCAAGTACGCGCGCAAGAATCTCTGGCTCATGGGCCGCGAGAACGTCTTTGTCTCGCGCATCGTTCGCGAGTTCAAGTACACCAACAACGAGAAGAAGCGCCTGCTCGACAAGGTCAACAAGACAGTCGACTCCATGCGCACCCTCGAGCGCCAGATTCGCTCGCTTGAAACCAAGTTCGAGGCCTCACGCTCTGAAGAGCTGAAGAAGGAATATCGCCGCCAGCAAAAGAATTGCAAGATCGATCTCGAGCGCGTCGAAGCCGACGCCGGTATCTCGCACGATGCGCTCAAGCGTACGCAGCGCGAGATCATCCAGGGCGACATGGACGCCGAGAAGGCCAAGCGCGAGCTCATCGAAGCCAACCTTCGCCTCGTCGTTTCGATCGCCAAGAAGTACACCAACCGCGGCCTGCAGTTCCTCGACCTCATTCAGGAGGGCAACATCGGCCTCATGAAGGCCGTCGATAAATTCGAGTACCGCCGCGGCTATAAGTTCTCGACTTACGCCACCTGGTGGATTCGTCAGGCCATCACGCGCGCGATCGCGGATCAGGCTCGCACGATTCGTATCCCGGTGCACATGATCGAGACCATCAACAAGCTCATCCGCACCTCGCGTCAACTGGTGCAGGAGCTTGGCCGCGAAGCCTCCTCCGAAGAGATCGCCAAGCGCATGGACATCCCGGTCGCGAAGGTCCGCAAGGTCCTCAAGATCGCGCAGGAGCCCATCTCGCTCGAGACCCCGATCGGCGAAGAGGAAGATTCGCATCTCGGCGACTTCATCGAAGATCGCATGGCCGTCAGCCCATCCGACGCCGTGATCTCCGTCAACCTCAAGGAGTACACATCGCAGGTTCTGCGCACGCTGACCCCACGCGAAGAGCGTGTGATCAAGATGCGCTTCGGCCTCGAAGATGGCTCCGAGCATACGCTCGAGGAAGTCGGACAGAGCTTCCAGGTCACCCGTGAGCGCATCCGTCAGATCGAAGCCAAAGCTCTCCGCAAGCTGCGTCACCCCAGCCGCTCGCGCAAGCTCAAGGCCTTCGTCGACGGCGTCAAAGAGATGTAGTTGCGTCACAGCAAAAAAAGGGCGCGCCAGGATTTACCTCCAACGGCGCGCCCTTTTTCTGTCTTCAAATGTTGCCGTCTTCAAACTCTGCGAACGAAATCAAACCTAGGCTTCAGCAGCCGGCACAAATCCGTCGCAACCGGAAATCGGCGTCACCTTAAGGTGGAGCGCCGCATGTTTAGGATGACCGCATTCGTCCAGCAATCCTTCGTCTGCCTTCTTGCTCGAGTGGATGGAAATCAGCGCTGCCGAATGGCTGTGTTCTCCGAAGTGACCGCACAAACCGCATTGACCGTCGTGAATCTGAACTGCCTGCATAGTGCACCTCCTGTGCCCACACCATCTGGGACTCACAGAATAGCGCCGCTGTTGCCTGTGCCGTCAATTCTTTCGCACGAAACCCGCATGCCTAACGGTTTATATCCGACTCATTTGGTCGGCATACAAGCTTATCTATCTCCTATTTCTCTATCTATCCATCTCCTATTTCCCCAAGTGCGTGTCGAAGAACTTTGCCATCAGTGCATCCGCCTCTTTCGACTCGGGCAGCTTCGGGTTATTCCAAAACGCATGTGGCAGCGCCTCGAACACCACCAGCTGAGCATCCACGCCCGCGCGCAGGTAGGCGCGATGCATAATCGTCGTGCCACTCAACAGCAAGTCGCGGGTGCTGGTGATAAACTGCGTCGGGGGAAAACCAGTGATGTCTCCCTGCAGCGGCGATAAAATCGGATCCTTCCGATCGATCGACCCTGCGTAATCTCCGAGATCGCCCCCAGACTGGTTTGGCACGTCCAGATGTCCCGACAGCCCATCAAGCGAATACATCGCAATCGAATCGCCAGTCACGCTCATGTCTCCGAGGCCCGAAAAGACCCCCGTAGCGCCCGGCATTGGCAGTCCCAGTTGCTTGATCTTCGCGGTCACCTCGCCGGTGAGGATCGCGCCCGCCGACGTCCCATAGATCCCGATATTTTTCGGCGAGTAAGTCTTCAGCATCTCCTTGTACACCGCAATCGTGTCGTCGACCGCCGCCGGAAACGGATGCTCGGGCGCCATGCGGTACAGCACCGAAATCACCTTCGTCCCGGTCAAGTTCGCAATCGGTATCGACTCGGTCAGCGATCCCGAGTCCACATGAAACCCGCCGCCATGCACGTTGATCAGGACGCGATTCTGTTTCTCCGGCGCGATCGTCAGCGGCGTCACCACGCGCACCGGCACGCCCGCAATCGTCGCCGCAGCCACGTTCACCGGATACAGCTGCTTCGACACCTCACCTGCACCCGCCTGCCATCGGTCGATGCCCGCTCGCTCCTGTTCAATCGTGGCCTTTGGCCCGGCTGCATCCGACACCACCCGCGCCAGCATCGCCTGCGCCTCCGGACTCACCGTCTTCGGCACCGGCACCACGCGCGTCACATACGCCGTGCCATCGGGTTGAATCTTGCTGCCGTCGGTAAACTTCTGGTCCCCGCTCGACACCTGCGCCAGCACACACACTGGCATCAACGCCACCACCGCTCCTGCCGCAATCCACGCTCGCATAGACGCCTCCTCCGCAAGCTCTCAAGCCCACGGCACCAGCATACAGCCGCCCACGTTCCTCCCCCGATACCTTTCTTCGTTCAATATTTCTCTTCCTGCAACAATGCGTGCGTAGCGTCAACGTATGCGCCTAAGCTTCGTCGTTCCCGCATACAACGAGGAGGCCTACCTTCCCGCCTGCCTCGAATCCATCCTCAACCAGATCGATCCAGTCACCAGCGGCCTGGCCTCCGACGCCTGCGAGATCATCGTGGTGAACAACGCCAGCAACGACCGCACCCGTGAAGTCGCGCTTCGCTATCCTGGCGTCACCGTGGTTGACGAGCCGCGCAAGGGCCTCACCTTCGCCCGCCAGGCAGGCTTTGCCGCCAGCACCGGCGACCTCATCGCCAACGTCGACGCCGACTCGCGCCTCACCCCCGGCTGGGTAGCCAAGGTCCTCACCACCTTTGCCGAAGCCGCCACGGCCACCGCTGCCAAACCCGAAGCCCATCGTCCACTCGCCGCCTTCTCCGGCCCGCTCGTCTATTACGACCTCACGCCCCAACAACGCCGCCTCGTCCACATCTTCTACATGACGGCCTGGACCACCTACGCCATCAACCGTTACATCCTGCGCGTCGGCTCCATGGTGCAAGGTGGCAACTTCGTCGTAAGCCGCGCGTCCCTCGAAGCCATCGGCGGCTTCAACACCGCCATCAGCTTCTACGGCGAAGACACCGACATCGCCCGCCGGCTCAACGATGTCGGCGAAGTCCGCTTCACCTTCGACCTGAAGATGTCCTCTTCCGCCCGCCGCCTCAAGAGCGAAGGCATGCTCACCATGGCCGCACGCTACTCCATCAACTATCTCTGGACCACCTTCTTCAAGCGCCCCTTCACCAACAAGTACATCGACATCCGCGAGCCCCTCACCGTCGAACCCGAAGCCTAGCCTCACCATTCACCGCGCGAGAAGAACGCGGCCCGGCAGCGATCACGCTATACTAGCGCCGACCCCTGCGATAAAGGCCGGCCATGTTCTCGAAGCTGCGCAACTCATTGGTCCCCGCGGCCGCCCGCTCCCCAACCCACAAAAGGTCGTCATGTCTTCTTGTGGCGATCGGCCTCTGGACATTGGCCGCACAGCCGGCCTTCGCCAACCCGACGCAAACCGCGACTGCGCTAGTGCTCTCCGCTGCAGGAACGCAGACGTCCGCCGTCGCATCAAAGACGGTTGTCACCCTGACGGCGACGGTCACCGCCGACGGTTCTTCCGTAACAACGGGTCAGGTCAGCTTCTGCAACGCGACGGCTCCTCTCTGCACTGACATCAACCGACTCGGCATCGCGCAGATCACAGCTGCCGGAACCGCCACGCTTTCCTTCGTGCCAGGAAGCGGCGTCCACAACTACAAGGCCGTCTTCGGAGGGAATGCCGACGCTTCCGCCAGCACCTCGTCCACACAGACTCTCTCCGTTGACTCCTCATCCACAGCGACTGCTTCCACTCCGCTCTCTCCAACAGAAATATCCTCTTATCTGCAGACGAACCACGCGACCAACGCCCTCGGAACACCCCATCTCGCCCCAGGTGCTTCCGACCTCATCTTGACTCCGGGAGCAACGTACCCGACCGGGCAACTACCCAGCCAAACCGTTACTGCCGACTTCAACCGGGATGGCATTCTCGATCTCACGATCACCGTCTTCGACAGTCTCGGCACCTATGTTCCAGGTAGCGTCGTCATCCTGCTTGGCAAAGGCGACGGTACCTTCACCGCTGCGCCAACCCTCGTTACGGATACATTTCCGAGCACCCTGGTTACCGCAGACTTCAACGGAGACGGTAAGCCCGATCTCGCTTTTGGATCCGAAGTGGATGGATCGATCTCGATCTTTCTGGGCAACGGTGACGGCACCTTCACTCAGGGAGTCTCCATCCTGGGTACTTTCGCCAATGTCGGCGCACTCGCTGTTGGGGATGTGAATGGCGACGGCATCGAAGATCTGGTCCTATCGCAGCCCGCGGCACAAACGCTGCGCATCTTTCTGGGGCACGGCGACGGAACCTTTACCCAGGTACCCGAAACTCCCGCGACAGGCGATAATCCGCTGGGCGTCGCGCTCGGTGACTTTAATGGCGATGGACACCTGGACATTGCCGTCTGCAATGCGGTGGCGCAACCCGGAATTTTAGCTCCAAGCAGCGTGACGGTCCTCCTGGGTAAAGGGGACGGAACCTTTGCGGCCGCCCCTTCCGTACCCGTTGGCATTGGACCGGAATCGATTCTAGCTGCAGACTTCAACGGTGATGGCAAGCTGGATCTCGCCGTCCTTAACGTCGGCACGCCTACCACCATTTCCATGCTCTTTGGCAAGGGCGACGGGACCTTCGATTCGTCGTCGCCCCAGATTCCCCTCCCGTATCTCGAAGGGTTTGCGCTCGGTGACTTCAACGGCGATAGCAAACCAGACATCGGTGGCTTTCTCGCGGTTTATCAACCAACCAACGTCAACCAGAACGTCTACGCCCTCATCAACAACGGCGATGGCACCTTCGCGTCCGTCACCGCCAGCGACAGTCAGATTCCCACGAATGGAGTCGCCGGCGATTTCAACGGTGACGGCCTCTCCGATCTTGCAGTCGCCGGAGAGTACGGCGGCGTCTCGATCTACCTCACGACCGTGACCGGCCTTCCCGCCACCACCACTACCCTCACCTGCAATCCCACCACCCTATCCGTCGACACCAACTCGCTCTTCACCGCCACAGTGTCCTCGGCCAGCGGCACCCCCACCGGCTCCATCCTCTTCACCGACAATGGCACCGCACTCAGTCAGCCGACCCTCTCCAGCGGCATCGCGTCCTACACCTTAACCGCTCGGCAGAGCGGTACCCGTACGATCGTCGCGACCTATGTCCCCACCGGCTCCTTCGCCGCCAGCTCAGCCTCCTGCGTGCTGACGGTGAGCGGCTTCACGACCATTGCCACGCTCTCCGTTGCTCCCACCGTCGCGAGCCAGGGAGACCCCGTCACTCTTACCGCGAATGTTTCGGGAGGCCCTCCCGGCTTCCGCGGCAGCCCCGCCGGCACATTCACCTTCTACAACGGCTCCACAGTTATTGATGCCGGCGCTCATATCACTTCGGGCACCGCCAGCTTCACCACTACCACCCTTCCTCCTGGCACCGACTATCTCACCTGCACCTATGCCGGCAATGCCACCTTTGCGCCTAGTACCTGCAACACCGTGCCCGTCACCATTACGCAAACCTCGTCCGTCATCACCCTCACCTCGAGCCTCAATCCCGCGCTTGCTCTTACTCCCATCACCTTCACCGCACAGGTCGCTCCCGGTTCCAGCGGCACAATCATCTTCAACGTCAACGGACAAAACATCACCACCACGCCCAACGCCGCGGGCACATCCACCTACACCACCAGCTCCCTCACCCGAGGTTCGTACCTCATCACCGCCTCCTATTTCGCCACGGCCAATTCGCTCACCGGTCAGGCATCGCTGATCCAGGACGTCAACGTCCCTGTCAACCCTCCCGACTTTTCGCTCACCGGCACCGACATCACCGTTCAGATCAATCACGCGGGAACCGGCAAACTCTTGCTGGCCTCTGTGGGCAGCTTCTCAGGCTCCGTTGCGCTCACCTGCAACCCGCCTTATCCGCCGGGCTACACCTGTAAACTCCAGACCTCCAACGTCTCTCTACCGAATGGTTTCAGCACCTACGTTACCTACACCCTCTCACCTGACTATTCCGCGAGCAGCCAACCCATCGCTCGCTCCACACGCCTCGCCCTTGCCGCATTGTTTCCCCTCAGCTTCTTCGGCCTCATGGGTCTCGCACGCAAAAGCCGCACAACGGTTCGCACTCTTCTTTGCCTGGTCGTACTCACCACACTAGCTAGCATGACCACCGCCTGTGGCCCCGACCACTTCATCCCCATCACCACTGGCACCTACCCCATCACCTTCACAGGAGTGGGCACCAGCCAGGGCACCTCCACCGCCATCACTCACGCCGTCACCATCAACGCCACCATCACGCCCTAATTAGAACGTGAATCGCGCCGCCAGCTGCATCAGTCGCGGGCTCGACGAGCTCTGCACCTGCCCAAAGTTCGTGCTCGAAATATTTCCGCTCACCGCCGCAGGCCCAAAGAACTGTCCGTGGTTGAACACATTGAACGCCTCCGCGCGCAAATCTAGCGACATGCCCTTGCGCAGCTGAGTCGTCTTCTCCAGCGCGAGGTCGGTGTTCTCCGCGCCCGGGCCATAGAAGAACCGCCGTCGCGCATTGCCCAGCGTCCCCAGTGCCGGCAGCGAAAACAAATTCGTATTGAACGCGTACCCGCCGGTCCCCGGCCGATGATTTACTTGCATATCACCCACCGCAACCTCCGGCTCATCGATGCCATTGTTGTTGATGCCGTTCGGCTGCGTCCCCAGCAACGACGTGTCATTGTTATTCAGCAGCGTCACCGGAAATCCCGTGCTGAACCGCGTCAGCCCCGACACATTCCAACCCTCCGTCAACCGAGCATGCCCCTTCCACATGCTCCCCAGCGGCAGCGTGTACCGATACGTCGCCACAAAGTTCTGCGTCAGATCAAACGCCGAAAGCGCGCGACTCATCCCCGCATTGCTCAGTCCAGGCACATTCGGGTACACCGCCTCCGCCAAACTCGACGACTGATCAATCGACTTGCTCCACGTATATCCCACCTGCAAAAACAGCGTGCGCGTCGAGTGCTTCACACTTACCTCCAGCGCATTGTCGTGCGAGTTCGCAATCGTTCGCTGCAGATTTACGCTGCCGAACGCCGGCCCGAAATCCGTGCGCGTCCCCTGTACCACCTTCCCCGCCGCCGTCGTATACGTGCTGCTCTCGCCGAACGGCCCGCACGTAGCCGACCCCGACGCCACGCTGGCCGGCGTACTCAGCGCCAAACACGCCGCCGGATCACCCGGGTTCACTTCTTGAATAACTAAAAGATGATGCGCCTGCGTCCCCACATACCCCGCGCTGACCACCGTATGCGCGCCGACCTCGCGCTCCACCGACACGCTGTAGTTCTCCGCATACGGCGTCACGTTGTTCATCGCAAACGCGGGAATGCCGTCGAGCGGCTCGAAGTTCGCCCAGTTCACGCTCGTGTTTGGATGCGTCTGCGAGGCTCCATACGCCACGGTCTGCAACGGAAACCGCTGCCCCACACTGACGCCCGTCGCCGCCGTCACAAACGGCTCGTTGAACAGCGTCGGCGCCGCACTCGTGTCGGTGAAACCATACGGCGGATTGCCGCTCATGATGCCAGCCGACAAACCTTCGAACGCGCTGTAGTACACCCCATAGCCTGCCTTCACCAGCGTAGCTCCCGGAGCTCCCAGCATCCATGCAAGCGCACCCGGCCTCGCCTTCGGTGCCCACGAAGCTGCGACCCGCGGCGCGACATTTCCGTATCGCGTTGGCGAGAGAGTGGTCGGCACTCCCGGATCACCCGGAAACAAAATCCCCTTCGGCGCATTCGGAAACACCAGCGACTGCTCGTCCGGATTCAGCGTCTGCAATTGGTTGAATTTCTCCGACCATGGCGGCAGCACATCCCAGCGCAGCCCATAGTTCAGCGTCAACTGCGGACTCACCCTCCAGCTATCCTGCCCATACAAGCCAAGGTAGTGATTCCGGTTATAAAACTTTTGCCCTTGACCCTGCGTGTAACTTGAATCGATCCCCAGCAGAAAGTCCGCGAAATCCGAACCCGTCTCGCTCCCCGTAAACGAAAAGCTTCCGTTGTCATAGACCGTCGGATGCGTGTTGATCTGGTCGGCATGAAAGTCAGCGCCAAATGAAATCACATGCTGACCTATAGTTCGGCTCATGTCGTCGCCAACCTCAAACGTGTTCTCCGCCTGGTACAAACTCGTGACATCCACACCCATCGTGTAGCCGTTGAAGATCACATTCGCCACGCCCTCAATATCCGGCAGCAGCGGCACAATCCCCGACGTGCCCTCGCCCGTAACAAATCCCTGTGACGCCAGCGACACACCCACACCGCCGCGCGGCTGTCCCGCCGCCGCAGCGTTCCGCATATAACTCACATGCGCCAGATTGGTTCCCGTCGCACCCATCACGGTTTGGAGATTCACCGCCACCAACTGCGCACGCCCATTCGTCTGCGCATTAAATCCCGGCACCGTCGCTCCCCCCTGTCCGGTCGGATACGGATTCAGCAGCGAGTAATCGTCGAGAAAGTAGTACCCCATCAACGCACCCCACCGCGTCTCCCGATCGACCCGCACCGAGCCCTTATCGTCCCGCACCGTCTGCGCATACGTAGACGTCGAGAACGTTCCACTTCCCGCATTCGGCTGCGGAATGTACTGCAGCAAATGCTGCGCCGGTGCTGAAAACACACTCTGCGGAATCACCCCGCCCGGAAACACGCACTGCGCATTTGCCGCCGTACAACTCGCCGAGTAATACGGCTCACCCTGCGCAACCGCATACCCCAGCTTGCTACTCAGCAACTGCGCAAAGTAAGGCCCGCTGACCGACCCAGTCAGCGCCGCGCTCTGGTCGGACAAATTCCCCGCGCGGTCCGCCACCGTCGGCACCGCAATCAACCCGGTATCCACGCCCTGCGTCTGCCGAGTCCCCTGGTAGTCGCCAAAGAAAAACAGGTTCTTCGCCCGCGGCACCGGCCCTCCAATCGTCCCACCAAACATCTGCTGATGAAATGGCGCACGCGTCAGCGAAAAGTAATTCCGCGCATCCAGCGCCGTGTTCCGAAAATAGTCATACACACTCCCATGCAGGCGGTCGCCCCCACTGCGCGTCGTCACCGAAATCTGTCCACCACTCTGGTTTCCCAGCTTCGCGTCGAACTCGCTCGTCAGCACCTCCAAATCAGAAATCGAGTCCAGCGTCGGCACCACTGCCACGCCCATGTTCTCGTCTTCCTGCACATTCGCGGCGTTCACCCGAAACGCATTCTGCGTCTCGCGCTGCCCACTCACGCTCAGCGCGCCAATATCCAAATCACCCGACGGCGGCGTGCTCGCCACGCCACTCATCACCACCGCGTTCGGTTGCGTCGAGCTCTGCGGAACCACCCCCGGCGTCAGCGCCAGCAAATCCGTAAAGCTTCGCCCATTCAGCGGCACGCTCGCCATCTGCTGCCGGTTCAGCACCGACCCCAGTTGCGTCTCGTTCGGCTCAACATCCCCACCCGCCGCGTCGCCCTCCACCTCCACTTGCTCCGACGCTCTCGCCACCCCCAACTGAATCGTCAGTGCCCGCCCCTCCGCTCCGCAGGCTACCGGCGTGGTGCTGGGCTCAAATCCCGCCGCCGTCACCACCAGCGAACACGCTCCCTCCGCGCCCGACGCGATCCCCTCCGGCAGCGGCACCTCGAACCGCCCCGCCGCACTCGCCTTGGCCTCCGCAACCTCCGCGCCCCCACGCTCCAACACCAACTCCGACTGCCCAATGCCCGCACCCGAAGCGTCCACCACCACACCCGACACCCACACCCGGTCCGGCTTTGCAATCTCAGTTACCTCGACATTCTGCCCACGAATTCCCACAACCGAACACAATCCCAAAATCAACCCAACACTCTTCGCGACCCTGCACATTGCTCTAAAACCTTCCTCACCAATCGGTCAGCGTTTGGTGCCGCAACCCGCTAAACAAGCGCCATTGCGATATACGACCACCGTAGTCCCATATAACTCAGACCGTATGTGTCGGATATCACAGCGCCGTTCGGCGATTAACGCCCAACGCTCAAATTCCCCACCCACGCCCGCAAGCATCCCCAAACGCAAAAAGGACGCAGCCGAAGCCGCGCCCTTGGGTCTTTCCCTATCCTCTACACTCTATCCCCTATCCCCTGCCTTACACCCACTCCGCTCCCACGCTCATCTCCCGCTCCAGCCTGTTTACCCCCGGGAACGCGAGGCTGAGCGGAGCAGAAAGCCCGCGCACCCCACCCAGTCGCACCACCTGGATTGCTCCGCGGAGCAACCGCGGCGCGTGCCCTCGGGGCCACAGCTCCGAAAACGACCGCATCACGCCATCCTTATCCGGATGAAACGCACGCTCATCCCACCGCTGCCAGCCCGGCATGAACTCAGGAAAGTCGGTGACCGCATTCAGCGTCGAGCGGAAGATTCTCTGCTCCCAACGCTCCTGATACTGCGGCATGAAGTGCACATGGCTCACGCGATCCACCCGAATCTCTTCCACGAACTCCGTAAAGCTCGCAGCCGACGTGAGGTTGATATTCGCGTTCGGCTCCAGCCCATGCCGGTCGCCGCCCGAGATCACCAGGTGTCCCGTCTCCTTCGCCAGTTGCGCCGCATCGCGATTCTCGCGCACATGCCGCAGCCCGTTCAGTTCGATCGCATGAATCGTCCGCCCCGCCTCGCGCAGAAACCGCAGCACCTCGGCCTGATGCATCGGCCCAACCTTGTGCAGATCCCACAGCGGATGGTTGAACACGATCAGCACCTGCGGACTCTCGTGCAACTCGCGCAGCATGCTCAACAGCCGCGCATCCATCTCGGCCGTTCCCTGCTGCGGGGTGGCCAGCCGTGCCTCAGCAGCGGCCGTGTACTCCTCGAACCGCCGCATCCACTCCATGCCATCGCGGCTCGGGATGTTATGAATCCCCAGGTGAAAGATTGTCCGGCCAAACGGCGCCGACCATTCCACGCTCACCGGAATATGCCGCGACGATGGCACCGTCCGCAGCAGCATCGGCGCTTCGATCGTGTCATGGTCCGTGATCGACACAAGCGAGTTCATCCCCAGCCGCTGAATCTGCTTCGACTCGAGGTCATACGCCATCTTGGGTTGCAGTGGCGGCCGCCAGTTGGCACGCGCATAATCCAGCGTCACGCCATACCGCGCGCTACGGTCCGCGTAGAAGTCAAAAACCCGCTTCAACCCGGGCATCACCACAAACATTGCGTGGATGAACCCGAGCGTCTCTTCCGACACGCTCGTGTGGCTGTGCAGCGAGACCCCGGTCGTAAACTCTTGGGTCGCGAGTGGCTGCTTCCATTGGCTCGTAACCTTCGATTGCATTTGCATGCGTTCCCCCGCAGATGTCCTAACCTGCCTAAAGCATGCTCGTGCAACGCAAATGCACAATAACCGCTACAACAATAGAAGCTGAATTTTTTCCACCGGGTTCCTCAGGCGATACGTCCCCACACTGGCCCTCGACCTGCTCGATGCAGCCCCATCAGCCTGCGTGATACGGAGAAAGATAGCGCGACTCAAACAGATTCCCCGGCAGCGGTTTGCTCAGATAAAACCCCTGCATCTCGTTGCAACCCAGCATCTTCAACAGCCGCGCCTGCTCCGCCGTCTCCACTCCTTCAGCCACCACCTTCAGGTTTAGCGAGTGCGCCAAATTAATGATCGTGGACACCTGCGCCAACCCCTCCGGCGCCTCCGTCAGGTCCGACACAAACGTGCGATCAATCTTCAGCGTATCCAGCGGCAGCTTCGAAAGATAACTGAGCGAGCTAAATCCCGTGCCGAAGTCATCAATCGCAATGCTCACACCCATCGCGCGGATCGCACGCAGCGTCGCGATGCTATAGTCCACGTCCTCCATGATGAGGCCTTCGGTGATCTCGAGCTCCAGGCTGGCCGCCGCATCGCGATCACTGCCAATCGCCCGTTCGATGTCCCCGATGAAGTGACGATTGCGCAACTGTAGCGGCGAAACATTCACCGCGATGCGCACCGCCGGCAGCCCGGACCGCCGCCAGCGCAGGTAATCCTCGATCGCCTGTCCCAGCGCCCAGCGCCCCACCTCGTAGATCAGCCCAGTCTCTTCCAGCATCGGCGTAAAGCGGCCCGGCGGCACCAACCCTGTGCGCGGATCGTTCCACCGAATCAACGCCTCCGCGCCCGTCAGCTTACCGCTCGCCATGTTCATCTTGGGCTGATAGTGCAGCATGAACTCGTGCTTATCCAACGCCTGGCGCAGCTGATTCTCCAGCACAAACTTGCCCGCCATCATCTCCGTCATCTTCGGCGTGTGGAACAGGTATCGATTGCGGCTGGCCTTCGCCTGCTTCAGCGCTACCTCCGCGTGCTTGAATAGCGTATCCGCGTTCGACCCATCCTCCGGATACATCGAAATCCCGACCTTCCCGCTGATCCGGAACGTCGCCGTCTTCACCCCAAACGGATGATCGCGCAGCGCCTTCATCCATCCCTCCACCAGCAGCGCCACGTCATCTTCCTGCCCAATCTCAGGAATCACCACCGCAAAGTGATCGGCATCCAGCCGCGCCAGCAGATTCGCGTCGCCTACTTCGCGCGTCAGCCACTTGGCTACCTGCCTGAGCAATTTATCGCCTGCCAACTGCCCAAGGCTGTCGTTAATATTCTTGAACCGATCAAGATCAATCAGGAACACGGCAAGCTTCTTGCGTCCGCTCACCGCGCTGCGCAGGTAATGCGTCACGCGATTAAGAAACAGCGTGCGATTCGCCAGCCCGGTCAGCACATCGTAGTAGGCCAGGTAGTTGAGCTTGCGCTCCTTCTCGATATGGTCGATCGCGAACGAAAGATTCGCCGCCAGCTCCATCAGCTGCCGCTCTTCCTCTTCGTCGAATGCGCCAATCTCGCCCGCATACAGTACCAGCGCGCCGATCGGCACACCCGCTCGATGCAGGGGCAACGTTGCCATCGAACTCCAGCCAAAACCCTTCCCATGTCGGTGCCATGGGGTGTCGAGTTCTTGGTCCTCCGGGTTTTGTATCCACACCGGCCGGTTCTCGGTGATTGCAGTCCCTGCAGGCCCTGCCGAAAGCGGTACCTCGGCCTCAATATCTGTCAGGTACTCCTTCGCGCGCGCGCCATGACTCGCAACCACCTGTATCTGCGAAGTCTCTGGATCCACCAGCCCGATCCAGGCCATGGTGAACGCGCCCGCCTCCACCGCAATGCGGCACGCCTCACGAAACAGCTCTTCGCGGTCATGCACACGCACAATCAACGCATGCATCCGGCTCTGCATCGCCAGGATCCGGTTCAGATGGCGAATCCTGATCTCCGTCGCCCTGCGCTCCTTGATCGCCCGCACCGACGCCAGCGTGTAGACCGCGTCCTTCTCCCCGTACGGATTCAAACTCACTTCCACCGGAAATTCAGATCCATCTTTGTGGAGCCCGGTCAGCTCCATCCCAATCCCCATCTCACGCACGTGCGGTGCCTGAAAATACGTCGTCAGCAACTTCAGATGCGATTCCCGAAAGCGTTCCGGAATGAGATCCGCTACCGCCTTCCCCGTCAGCGCGCCCTCGTCATACCCAAACAGATTGCACACGCGCTCATTCGCAAGCACCACGATGCCTTGCGTGTTTACCAGGACCATCGGATTCGGTACGACAGAAAAAAAGTTAGCTATTCCATCCATCTTGAGCTTGCCTTAAGAATCCGCATCACTCAATCAAGCTGGCTGGGAAGTCCCATACCTGTTGAGGTCGTATTTTTCGGTCGGCCCTTGCACTCAGGCGGCACCCTCTACCGTGATGCCTCTCCTGTTCTGCTTGAACGAATCCCCGGTATCAATAACAACGAACTTCCGCTACCCGCAGCGTCCAGGGATACATCATTGTCCGTGTTTGGTTATACCAGAGCCGATCTGCCATGGTCTCAATCGCCGTCAAGCGTTTGAAAACAGCAGCTTTGGGTGTCTATTGATTCACTAGACTGTACGTCATTTCATACAAAATAGTTCATTCGCACATTCAGAAAGGCGCTCATCGGATCCCAGTTTGCAAACGCCCTCTGCATCCCTCAAGCTTCCAATCCTCCCCACCGTACACACCTTGGGGGGTTTGCTAGCTCGCCTCTGGCTTCTTGAAGTCCAGCACCGTCGTCTTCTCCCCTGAATACGCTGCCCGATTTCTGCCCGCACGCTTGGCCCGATACATCGCCTCATCCGACAGCCGGCGCAACGTCGTCGAATCGACCGCGTCGTCCGGATACACCGCCACACCCACACTCACCGTCACACCCAGCGCCCCAAACGGCAACTCCACCGGCGCCTCAAACACCCGCATCAGGCTCGCCGCCACCTTCTCCGCATCCGAGGCCTTATTCAACCCGCTCACCACGGCCGTAAACTCCTCGCCCCCCGTCCGCGCAATCGTGTCCACCTTGCGAATCTTGCTCTTCAACCGCGCCGCCACTTCCTTCAGGCATTCGTCGCCCACCAAATGTCCATAGGTGTCGTTGATCAGCTTGAAGTGGTCCACGTCAATCGTCAGCACTGCGGCCCGCCGCTCTTCCACACGGCAGGATTGCAGGCACTGCTCCAAACGCTCCTCCAGCAGTTGCCGGTTGGGCAGTCCCGTCAGAACATCATGCTGCGCGCGGAAAGAGAGTTCGCGATCCAGCTTCAACCGCTCCGTAATATTGCGCGCAATCACCAGCCGCGCCTCCTGCCCCAGGTACACGATCTCCCGCTCCACCATGTTCACCCACACCACGCGGCCGTCCTTGTGCTGATGCCGCACACGCACGCCCTCGGCCGGCTCGCCCAGCACGCTGTCCACCTCTTCGGCCTCCGGGTCGTGAGGCAGTTCCAGCTCGGACATCGTCATCCCCTGAAACTCCGCGATGCTGTACCCATACTCCTTGGTGGCCGCCTCATTCGCCGTCAGAAACCGTCCTCTCGACTCATTGCAGATCCACATCGGATGCGGATGCGTGTCATACAACAGCCGGAAGTCCTCATACAGATCGCGGAACGTCTCCGCCATCCGCGCCTTGTCGTCAGCGGTCTCTTCAAACACCTTGAGGATCATCGAGAAGCCGACAAAGTACTTCGGAAAATTCCAGAACTCGGCCAGCCCGATCTTCAGCCACGCCGGATTCCCCGGATGCATCTTCAGCAGGTAGAATCCTGCCCACGCCGCAAACCCCACTGTCCCTGCCCACCCCGAAACACCACGCCTGCCCGCCGAACCCGCATACATCACCGCCGCGCACAGCAGCACCTCCACCACCACGCATTGATCAAGGTTCGTCGCGGGCGTCAGCCACGCATACGCCGTCAACGCCGATCCATACACCACGCAGATCGCCAGAACCCCGTAGCGCCTGCGCGGCCACCGCTTGGGGATCAGCATGAACGCGATAGAAAACCCGATAACCTCGGCCAGCAGAACTCCAGATGCCAGCACCAGCGGCGGAATCGCCATGAACTCTCGCGTATCGACAATCACCATCGAGGCCGCGGCCAGGGCCAACCCGCACAGGATAATCTTGCGCGTCCCATGCTCCTTCGCCAGCAGCGACATCAGGAACGTCAGCACGCCCAGCAACAGAAAGTCGAAGCACTCCGCATTCTGCAGCGGCTGGAAGTTCGTTTCCCTCGCCTGTATAAACCATGCCACGTAGCTCAAGAAGACAAAGATCCAGCCCACAAACCAGAACCGAAAGTAGACCTGCGGACGACGCCGCTGCTGCAATCCGAAGAACAGGATCAGCAGCAACAACAGTACGAGATCGACGATCGGACCCTGCATCGTGCCTTACCTCAACTCAAAAGCGCCTACTCAGCCTTAATTGCTGCTGCACGTTGAATGCCGTTCTAGCTCTCCTGCTGTCCTTTCCGCAGATAAATCCAGACAGCGTCTCAATCGGCGCCTTCGTTTGCTGCCACTGCATCCATCCATTGCATTTGTCCCGATGCGGTGCGGCCTACATGCCTCGCGAAAACCCCATCGAAATCCCGGGCCCGTTTCCCAAGCCCGTATTCGTACCGCAAAGCACTCCGCGATAAACCACACGCGTGACATCGCACATTTCCTGACGCCCCCTTTTGGCTGGAGGTGCTTCGTCTGCGCTATGTCATCTGCTTCGGATGCTTTGTTTCCTTCTGGAGCGCCCGTTCCATCCACTCTTCCGGATGACCGATCCACTCAGCCCACGCTCACTCTTGCCGTAGACACCCGCTCAGTACTTCAGAACAGGCGCACGGTCCGACGTCAGTACCGAGCGCCCGAAAACGTCCAATCTCGCTTCGGCCGACGTCCAACATACCAGCGTCATGCAAGTTCAATTAACCGAATCTTACCTGAAGCTTTTGGCTGCTATCCCTCAAGCTTTCCACAGTTTGCGCGCATTCGTAATACCACACAGGTAACCCGTTACCTACCCAAAGGTCGTAGCGGAAGCCCCTGTCCCTAGAAGCTGTATCGCACCCCTGCCTCGATACGCCGCCCATTATCCGCCGCATACGGCACCCCAAAATCCGGCGACCCCAACACCCCTCCCACCTGCGTCACGTTCGTGTGATTCAACACGTTCGACGACCGCACATTCACCAGCAGCGCCTGCGGATGATTTGCCTTCGTATTTTTCGTCAATGAGAAATTCCGTTCCACATTTGCGTCCAGATAAATGCTCCACGGCAACGCACCCTTGTTGCGCGGAAATACCCCTGTCCCTCCCGAAGCCACCAACTCCCCCCACGGCGTCGCGTACGAGCACGGCGATGCGTTCGGCTCGGCCGCGCAGCTCGGCGTTCCCGGCAACGCATACACTGGCCGATCGTTGAAGTTGCCATCCCCGTTGTTGTCGTAGCCCGTCGTGATGTTGTAGTGGCTCCCTCCATGCGCGTTGAAATCTGTACTCACGACAATCTTCGCCGGCAGCTTCAACGTTCCATTGCCAAACACATTCCACACCGGCTGCCCCGTCCGATGCGCAAATTCACCCGCATTCGTCTGCGAGCTCTGCGGCGTAAACAACTCGCTATCATCCGTGTCGTCGATCAGGTTCACCCGCACGCCGCCAACAAAAAACTGCACGCGCTTGAACTTGTGGTTCTCCACTCCGGCGAAGACCACGTCCACCCGACCCTGCCCGCTGTTCTGCATCTGCAGAATGTTCAAATTCGCTGGACCCGGCCGCGGCCCCGTCGGCTCATCATTCAGCGGTGAGTTGATATTGTTCGACCGCGTATAGTTCCAGATCCGCCCCACGTAATAGTCCAGCGACAAATTGAACCCCGCCGGCAGCACCCGCGTGCCGCCAACGTTCTCCGCCGCCCACGTCAGGTTGGTGATACCCGGCGCATACGCACGCATGCTGTGGATCGGCGTCGCCTGTGTAAACGGATTGCACGTCGCCGGATTAAACGCAGTGCCCGTCCCTCCGCACACCGGGCTGTAGATCGTGCTGGTCACCCGCTGCGTTCCGTCTTCGCGCTGAACTTCCGCATTCGTCGACTCCCCAAAGCGTCCCGAGAACATGCCCGCGTGCGCATGCAGCGTCCACGTCCCCTTTTTATTTGGCGACCACAAGATCCCCAACCGCGGCACGGCGCTGTCCAAAATCGTCGGATCGGTTTGCACGAAATACCGCACGCCATACGCCACGTGCAGCCCATGCCCAGCCTCCCAGTCATCCTGGAAGAACAATGCATTCTGCACCATGTTGAAGTTCACCACCGGCGTCCCCGCGACATTGCTAAATGCCGTCGCACTCCCGCCCGCGAGCCCCAGCACCGCTCTCTGATACTGCTGCACCCCAGTGATCGTCGTCGTCTCTCCCGGGATCGGCTGGTTATTCGCATCCAGCACTGGAGCCGGGCCGCCGCCAAACGTGTACGTCCCATTGAAGTTCGTGGTCAGCTGCTGACGCTCGTCATACAGCATGAACTGCGTACCGAACTTCATCGTGTGATGCTTGGTGGTCAACACCGCATCATCGTCCGCCTCCAGGTTGAACTCGCGCAGCCGCTGCTGCCCAATCGTCGCGCCGCCACCCACAAACGCACCTGCCACATTCACCTGCGCAGCCGTCGAGTTCGGCACATCCGTCTCGCCATCAAACCGAAAGCTCACACGCGCCTCATGCATCAAGTGTGTCGACACCGTCGTCACGTCACTCACCCGAAACATATGCTCATACGTCCCACTGTTGTACCCCGTCTCCGCCAGCGACTCCCCACCCACGCCAACATTCTGCAGAGAATTTACATTCGCGCTATAGCTAGCGATGAATGTGTTCTTCGCGCCCAGCTGCCAATCCAGTCGCGCCGTCCCCAGCCACAACTGCTGCGGCGCCGCGACATTCGCGTTCGTCGCCACCAGGTTGCCCGAAGCGTCCACTGTAATCGCATTCACCACCGCATAGTTCTCAATGCTGCGATGCTCCAACGCCAAAGAAAAATCGCTGCCCGTCTTCCGCACCGGCCCCGTCAACTCAAACCCATACCGCTGTTTCCCAATCGGCGCCGAACTCACCGAGAACGGATCGCGCGCGTTCTCCCACGGACTTCCATTCGTCGCAAACACCGCCCCGTGATACGTCTTCTGCCCCGGCTTCGTATAGATCTCAACCCGCGCACCATCGAACGGCGGCTCACGATACTGAGCCGAAAATTGGTCGGGATTCACCTCGATATACGCAATCGAACTCTTCGGCGGCAGCGCACTCGCGCCCTGGAACCCATCCACCGAAATCGTCGTGTTCGCAGGACTTCCGCCACCCACGGCCGCCAACTGCTGCAACTCGCGCTTCAGATCATCCGGATCATCCGCCAGCGTCTGCAGCCTATCTCCCGCAATCGTCTGCGTCGGCCCGGACGCCGATGCATTCGTAGCCACCCCACTCGCGCCCGACACATCCACCTGCGTCTGCACATCCTGCAGCTTCAGCACCAGCCGGATCTCGCTCGCATGCGGCGCCACCACCGCTTCTTCCAGCGGCGCAAACCCCAGCTCGCTCGCTCGCAGCCGATGCTTCCCATCACCTACGCACGCAAATTGAAATCCGCCATCCGATCGGCTCACCACCTGCCGCCGCCCATCCAGCATCACTGTCGCTCCCGGCACCAACGCTTGCGTCGTGTCACGCACCGTTCCGCCTAACGTCGATCCCGTGCAAGCCGTCTGCGCCGACGCATAGGGGAGCGCAAGCGCCGCAACCGCTGCGGCGGCAATAAAAAATTCCTTCATGAACCCTCACCTCTGCGGAAGCCACGTGCACGCCTCCCAAGCGCCTCACCATGCCGTCTTGCGAGCACAGCGTGCCAGGAGAGATTCCGCAAAGTTCTCTCTTCATCCCATACGCACGCCCCAGCATCGAGGTTCCGTCGTTCCACGAAACCGGACCTTTGCTCTTGCCTTTGCCCTACCCTCGCACGCTCTCGCTCTCGCCTTTGTTTTGCCTTTGCTTTTGCTTTTGCCTTTGCCTTTGCCTTTGCCTTTGCCTTTCTGTCTGTCATTCCGACCCTGAGCGAAGCCGAAGGGGAGGAACCTGCTTCACGCTTGCGAAGCAAGCGCCCGTTCTTGCTTCGCGAAATCGAAAGAGATTCCCCACCCTCAACGTCGCTACACTAGCGAGAGAAAATTATGCGCCACCGCCTGAATATTCTCCTCTTCCTCGCGCTCGCCTCACCCGCCTTCGCCCAAACAGACGCGCCCTACCGCCTCAACGTCTCCGTCGACGAAGTCATCCTCACCTTCCACGCAGCCGACGCGCACGGCCTCCCGGTCAACGACCTCAAGCTCTCCGACCTCACCCTCCTCGATAACGGCATCCCTCCCGCAAAAATCCTCGACTTCCAACTCCAGCAAAACTTTCCCATTCGCGCCGGCATCCTCATCGACACCAGCACCTCGATGTCATCGCATCGTTTTCGCGACCAATCCATCGCCACGCAATACGCGCAGCAACTCCTGCGCCAGCAGACCGATCAGGCCTTCGTCACCCACTTCGATCGCACATCGCACGCCATCCAATCGTGGACGAACAGCCCCACCGCGCTCACCGCCGCCATCCACACCACCACCCACGGAGACCCCATCGGCGGCACCGCGCTCTTCGACACCCTCTACGCCGCCTGCCGCTATCAGTTCGGCGAAATCGATCACCGCAGCAGCGGCAACTTCATCCTTCTCTTCTCCGACGGCGAAGACAACGCCAGCTTTCTCGATCTCGAAACAGCCGTCGACATGTGCCAGCGCACCAACACCGCCATCTACGCCTTCAGCCCCGACCCCAGCTCACCCGGCATCCCCACCCTCGCGCAACTCGCCGCGCAAACCGGCGGCGCGCTCTTCCACGACGACGCATCCGCAGCCGACATCTTCACCGACCTGCGCACCATCGAATCCAACCTGCGTAACCAGTACCGACTAGTCTTCCGTCCCGCCGCCCTCGCGCACGACGGCGCCTTCCACCCCATCGTCCTCGCCACCCCCGACCGCGTAGCCACCCTCACCATCCGCGCCGGCTACTACGCCCCAAAACCCAAACGACCCACTAAGCCCGCGCCGCCTTCACCCGATCGCTGATCATCTGCACCGCCCGCAGCGAGCTCAACGCCGCGCCCTCCTGCCATCCCACAAGGTGGCTCACATGATCGCCCACAAAATAAACTGGCCCATCCGCCTCGATCAACAACTCGTATCCTGGCTTCGGCCCGTTCGACACCTGCAACCCACGCCGTGCGATCTGATCCGGCCCATACGCTTCAATCCACGCGCCCTCGTTCCACGGAATCATCCCCCACCCGATATACAGCGGCTTCTCCAGTTCCTTGCCGTGCCCCGGGTGCAGCCGCTCCACCGACGCGCGCGACGCCTCAAACTTGCCCTTCATATCGAGCGCAGCAAACTCCGGCCGCATTCTCCACTCGTACCCACTGACCAGCACGCCGCGCTCCGAAAACATTCCCGCCGACGGTAGCCACACCGGACTGCATCCCTGCTTCACAAACTCCAGCCCGCCATAAATGTTGTAGTCCTGCTCCCAGAACCGTCGACTCTCCCAAGCAATCTTGAAGGTCGGCGAGTACGTGCACTGCTCGATCACCTGCTGGTAGGGCGCACTCAAATCATTCGGCATCTTCTTCATCATGGTCAGCGGCAGCGCGCACACACAATAGTCCGCCTCGATCATCTTGTGCTGCTCCGCATGCGTATACCCCACGCGCACGCCCTTCGCCGTCTTGCGAAGCTCCGTCACCGGCGCGTTATAAATCACCGTCTCACCCAACGCCTTCGCAAACGCATACGCAATCCTGTCCATCCCGCCCACCGGCTGAAACATCGTTGCCTGCATATCAAACGCTTCCTCAAACAAAATCCCATCCCAGAAGTCCGCATTGAGCAGCGTATGCATGTCGACCGGCTGACTCAACACGCCAGCATCGTCACCAGCGCCCGGCGTCGACGAGTACCCCGCCGAATCCGATCCCGCATACTTACCCGCGTCATCCAGTGACCCGTACCTGCGCAAAAACGTCAGCATCCGATCGCGATCGTCCTTCGACATCTCCTGATCCAGCCCACCCTGGCTCACGCACTTCGCCAACAGCTCACTCACATGCCCACGCGTATCGGCCTCGACCTCCCGCTGCACCAGCGCCTTGCCGCCATTCACCGCATCGTTCTGCAGCAGGCTGCTCCGGCTGGTGTTCACCTCCACCTGCATCTCAATCCCGAACTTACGGCAGTACCCCAGCATCGTCTTATGGATCGAGGGCAACCGAGCCGGCCCCACATTCTGATAGTTCCCTGCATCCCACGTGCACTGTTGCTTCGTGCCATCCGTAAACGCGACCGTATCCCCTCCGCGCACCGTCCAGTTCCGACCGCCGGGACGCTCGCGCGCCTCCAGCACCGTACACTCGTACCCCAGCGCCTTCATCTCGAACGCCGCCACCAGCCCGGCGACTCCGCCGCCCAACACCACCACCTTCACACCCTTGCCCGTCCCAGGAGCCACGCTCAACGGCACCGCGGCCTCTGCCATCACCGGCGCCAAACCCATCGACTGCATGGCAACAAACGCAGCGCTATATCCCCCCACCTGCCCCACCCGCATCAAAAAATCACGCCGTGAAAATCCCATCGAAGAAATACCTCGCTACCAAAATGACGAACCGTTTTGCAGCCAGCAATAAAGTATTCTCCCCAGGATCGGGGAACTTCACCGACACACGAGAAGAAGAAAGAGTGGGAGTTTTCAGTGTATCCGTGACCCCGCCCGCGCGCCAACGGAATGTGCCAACGCCCCCTCCCGCTCCATAGAAGGAACCTCTTCATAAGCGCTGTCCGAAAGAACCACTTCACCAGCATTCGAACGAAAGAATCTCTTCACAAGCATTGGTTCGAAGGGGCACGACTTCAGTCGTGCCAAAAAAGGCCAAGAACCATCTGGGCTTTAGCCCTTGAGGGGATGCCAGGCACCGGTCTCTGGCTTCCTAGGCTTGTGAAGTCACCGCCGCCGCAGCCCCCGCAGACCGCAGCGCCGCCAGCGCCGAGTTCGGCTCCACCGCAAATTGATTTCGGTGGTCCGCCAAATATCGATGCACATCCGAGATCACCACCGAGCCTTCACCCACCGCCGACGCAACCCGTTTCACCGAGTTCGACCGCACATCCCCCACCGCAAACATCCCCGGCACGCTCGTAGCGTACGGCGTACTCTCAAACCCCTCCTCGCCGCCCGTAAGAATGAAGCCCTTCTTATCCAGCTTCACCGTGCCGAACAGCCACCCCGAATTCGGCTCCGCGCCAATCATCACGAACACGCTGCCAATCGGCTTATCCGTCCGCTCGCCCGTCGCGCGATCCACCCACGCCACGCGCTCCAACGCCGTCGCCCCCTCCAACATCTCAATCTCCGAGTTCGGATACAGCGTGATGTGCGAAGAGTTCTCAATCCGCGAGATCAAATACTGCGACATGCTGCTCGCGAGCGACGGACCGCGCACAATGTGGTGCACATGCTTCGCAACCCCCGACAGAAACACCGCCGCCTGTCCCGCCGAATTCCCGCCCCCCACCACAATCACCTCATTCTCGCGACACAGCAACGACTCCATCGCAGTCGCCGCATAATAAATTCCGCGGTTCTCATACTGCGCGTAGTTCTCCACCGACAGCTTGCGATACTGCGCACCCGACGCCACCACCACCGCCCGCGCGCACAGCGTAATTCCACCCGCAAGCGTCAGCTTATGAATCCCATCCACCTGCTCCGCCGTAATCGTCTCGCGCGAAATCGCGAAGCGCACGCCAAACTTTAGCGCCTGCAACTGCGCTCGACTCGCGAGCCGCTGCCCTGAAATCCCCGTCGGAAACCCAAGATAATTTTCGATCTTCGAGCTCGTCCCGGCCTGCCCCCCGGGAGCCGTTCCCTCAATCACAATCGTGCACAGTCCCTCCGACGCCGCATACACCGCAGCCGCCAGCCCCGACGGCCCCGCACCCACCACCGCCACGTCATAAATGATCGATGGGTCTGGCAGCTCCGTAATCCCAAGCTCATCCGCAAGCTCCGTGATCGTCGGTCGATGCAGTACACGCCCATCCGAAAGAGTCACTGCCGGCAGAGCCGATTCATTCTCCGCCAAAGGATCATCCGTCGCACCTGCCTCTTCCGCCGCCGCCTCCACCATCCGATGCGGATAGCTGTTGCGCAGCAGGAACCGGTGTACCTCCATCGTCTCCGCATCGCCCGCGTGCCCCATCACCACCACACCGCCTGTCTCATCGCCGATGATCCCGATCCGCCGCCAGATCGTTGCCGACGTAATCACGTTCGCGATATCTCCCTGCGCGCGCATCAGTCGCTGCAACCCATCGCGCGGTATGCGCAGCACCAGGGTCTCCTCCACCGTCCGCGCCTCCACCAGCGATCCCTGCGAGTTCAGCAAGTTCAACTCGCCCGTGAAATCAAACCGCCGATGATTTGCAATGACCTTGCACCCGCCGTTCTCCGTTGGGATCGAGATCTCAATCTCCCCCAACAGCACGACGTACATATCCACCTGCCGGTCCCCCTGCTTGAACAGTTTCACGTCCGCCGCAAACGTCTCCTCCCGCCCATACCCGCGCAGCCGCTCGACCATGTCGTCGGTAAGTTTCGGGAACGCAAGGTCCGGCCGAAATTCCGGCGTGTTCCATCCATTGCTATTGTTCGCTGTCTCGTCGCTCATGGGAGTTGAGCCTCCTGCCCGCAAAACTCCATTCTAGGGCCCCAAAAGAAATTATCGTTTATCAATAAATTTCTCTTGACGCCGCACACATCCTTATTTATTGTTTATCGATAAGGAGCAGCCATGCTACCCACCGCCCACTTAACCAACAAAGACCGCCTCATCAAAGGTTCACGCCTATTCGTTCGCATCGCCCTCATCGTCAACCGGGCCTTCTTCTTCGGCGTCATTGCCATGCTCGTCGTCTCCATCATCCTCTCGACCCGCTTCGTCCCGCTGCTCATCCCAACCACCTCGGCCGCAGATCTGCCCTCTGCCCTCACCGGCCTCCGCCTCCTAATGCTCGTCGGTCTCGCCATGGCCGTCGCCACCGAAATCGTTCTCCGAACCCTCGCGCAGATCATCACCAGCGCCGGCGCCGGCGATCCCTTCATCGCCGCCAACGCGCGCCGACTACAAACCATCGGCTGGGCGCTGCTCGGCCTCCAACTGCTCGCCATCCCCTGCGCGCTCCTCGACAAATTCTGTCCCGCCCTCGGTTCCGCCGCGCCCGGTGCTTCCTTCTCTCCCGGCGGCTGGCTCGCCGTCCTCATGGTCTTCGTCCTCAGCCGCGTCTTCGCCGCCGGCTCCACCATGCGCGACGAGCTGGAAGGAACCGTGTAGCCCATGCCCATCGCCATCAAGCTCGACGAAGTCCTCGACCGCCGCCGCATGTCCCTCACCGAACTCTCCGAAGCCGTCGACATCACGCTAGCCAACCTCTCCATCCTCAAGACCGGAAAAGCCCGCGCCATCCGCTTCTCCACCCTCGAAGCCATCTGCACCACACTCCATTGCCAACCCGGCGACATCCTCGTCCTTGCCGAAGAAGTCGAAGACTAGCGCTCCGTTGTTGCCGTCGCCTTTCTTCGACAATTTCTAAAAGAAATTGTCATTCCGAGCGCAGCGAGGAACCTGCTTTCTCCGGTTCTTACTCTTGCCCGTCTCGCTCTTGATTTTCTTTCTGTCATTACCTCAGGGACTCTGCCTCTCGGCTACCCAGGCCACGGATTCCTGTTTTTTGTTTTCGCTTCAGATGCACCCATCCAACGCCCACCGCGACACAGGCCCCATGCGCCCATAGGAGACTCACATGCCCATCGACCCTCTATACCCGTTCCGCCCCTCCACCAAGTACGAAGGCGTCCGCCCCATCAACATCTACCTTCTCCGCCTCCTCTACATCCTGATGTTCTTCGTCCTCGGCCAGATGACGTGGACGCACATCCTCACGCACAAAGGCCCATGGGATCCAACCAACGCCGTAGCCTGGTGCGTCTGGACAGCCTTCGCCACCCTAGCCGGCCTCGGCATTCTCCACCCCCTGAAGTTCCTCCCCATCATTCTCCTGGAGATCTTCTACAAGGTGCTGTGGCTCGTAGTCGTCGCCTATCCCCTCTGGTCTCGCGGAACGTTAGCAGCCTCGCCCGCCGCAGACATCACCGCGCAATTTCTCTGGGTAATTCTCCCGATCGTCGCCATGCCATGGGGATACGCGTTCGTAACCTACGTCTACAATCCGAAGCGCGGCACTCGCCCACAACCCCAACAACACAGCATCGCCGCGAGCTAAACGAACTGCGGGCGGCCAGCAAATTCCTGGCCGCCCGCAACCCTCTCACGCTCTTACCCCTTGAGAAACTTCAGCAACGCCGCATTGACCGTGTCCGCATGCGTCGTCGGCATGCCATGCGGAAAGTCCTTATACGTAATCAGCGTTCCATTCTTCAGCAGCTTCGCGGCCAGTGGACCCGCCGCCTGGTACGGAACAATCTGGTCATCCTCGCTATGCATCACCAGCACCGGCACGTCGATCCTTTTCAAATCGTCGCTAAGGTCAGTCTGCGAGAACGCGACAATCCCGTCGTAGTGCGCCTTCGTTCCGCCCATCATGCCTTGCCGCCACCAGTTCTGAACCACCGGCGTCAGCGTCTTCACGCCCGGCCGATTGAACCCATAGAACGGCCCAGCCGGCAGGTCCCAATAGAACTGCGCGCGGCTGGCAAACAACTGCGCCTGCAAATCATCGAACACAGACTTCGGCAGGCCCAGCGGATTCGAATCAGTCTTCAGCATGAACGGCGTGATCGCGCTGATCAGCGCAGCCTTCGCGACGCGACCCTGGCCATACCGCGCCACGTAAGCCGTCACCTCGCCACCGCCCGTTGAGTGGCCAATATGAATCGCATCCTTCAAACCCAGATGGTCGACCAACGCCGACAGGTCCGATGCATAATGCTCGATGTCATGCCCATCGCTCACCTGCGCCGATCGCCCATGCCCGCGCCGGTCATGCGCAATCACACGATACCCCTGCTGCAGAAAAAACAGCATCTGGTTATCCCAGTCGTCGGCCGAGAGCGGCCACCCATGGCTGAACACAATTGGCTGGCCCGTTCCCCAGTCCTTGTAAAAAATCTCAACGCCATCTTTCGTTTTAATCGTCGGCATAAGAAGCTCCTTTGTTGGCAGGTGGTTCAAAGAAGCCCTCATTACACCACATCTGTATGAACGCTCACTGCTTCAAACAGATCTCTTTAGAAACGAAGCAGATAGCTCGCCTTGATAAAAAACTGCCGCCCATCATTCAGATATCCCGGCCCGCGCGGAAGAATCGGCTGCATCGGATCACAGGTACCCTCCGCCGGCTCCACGGTGCAGAGGTGGTGATTGTAGTTCTGTGTATCGCCGTTATATCCGATATACAGCACCGTCCCCGGATGCGGCAGCCACGTCAACAGCGCCTGCGTCTGGATCTGCTTGGTCCGCGCCAGCGACGTCTCCAGCGGATTCGCCAGCGTCGTGTCATACTCCACAATCACCCGCGCCGAGATCGCCCTCGTGAACTGATAGTTCAGCTTCGTCCGAAACGTCTGCGTCTCGTACACCAACTGCCCGCCGTGCGCCGCGTGGTCGCGATCCAGCAGGTACGTATTGTCGTCCGTCAGATGTCTTATCGGGTTAATCGAGATCAACGCCTGCACCGTCTCCTGGTGCAGCAGGAACGGCACCTGCCCCGTCGGCGGGTTGTAGTTCACATTGCCGCTCTTCAGAGCCTGAATGTTAAAGCTCAACTGCGAAAACGGCTGCCCGCGCGCCACAAACCCACCAAAATTCTCCGTAAAATTCACACTCGACGGCATCGGATACCCATCCTGCGGCCCCACCGTATCCGAATTCTGCCCAACCAGCGGCGCCAGCACAATGTTGTTCGGCAATAGCACAAACGGATCGAACGTGGTGTAGTGATACACGCGGTTATGCGCGTGATCGAACGCTATATTCTGATTCGTCTCCACTCCGTAGCTTTGAACCTTCTTGTGCTTTGGAAACCACTGGTACGTCGCATGCAAATGATCGCTGCGAATATTCGACGTCTGCAAAAATCCCACCAGCGTCGTGAAGCCGCTGCTGATGTCCTGGTACTCATCGAACATGTTGAACGAGTGCCCGCTGCGCTGCACCTGCACATCTGCCGCCGGACCCGCGTGGTATCCCGCCGGAAACACCGCCGCCGTGCTCTGCGGATTGCTTTGCATCGTCGAGCTCTCCACCATCTGCCCCAGCGTCGTCCAGTGACTATTCATCCTCCAGGTAAAATCCGCGCCGCCAATGCGATTCCACCCGCCGCCGAACTCCTCGTCCGTATACATCAGCCCAACATTCGAACCCTTGCCCAGATCCTGCGACACGCGCCCCACAAAAAACCCTGCCTTGTGTCCATACAGCGGATCGTTCGGCAGCACGGTCTGGCCCGGCTCGCGATCATTGATCGCCAGAACTCCAATATTCGTATGCCCAATCTTTCCCGTAACGCGCCCGCCAATCTCCGGCCGAATAATATTGCGCGTATAGAGCAGCGTCAGCGGCGTAGCAAAGTAGCTCGCATTCTCCAGAAAGAACGGCCGCAGCTCCGGAAAATAAACCGGATACCGCTGGTTCACCGTGAACTGCGGCTGGTCGCTCTCCACATCCGAGAAGTCCGGATTCACCGTCGCGTCCAGCACAATCGAATCCTTCAGCACGGCCTTGACCTCGCCGCCCGCCGTCGCCTCCGCATTGCGCGTCGAAAAATATGGGTCGGTAGGATCCAGCGTCTCCAGCGTGTGCTCATTCTGTCCCAGCACATACGGGACAATCTGAATATTGTGCGACCCGGCAGTTCCCGTTAGACCATCCAGATGAAGCGTCCCCTCCTGGCTGAGCTCCCCCGTCACATTCGCCGAAACCCGCGGCCAGAAATCATTCTCACTGTTGCGCGGAAAGTTTCTCCAGAACACCGCGCCCCAAACCGTACTCTTCGGCGGAAACCGTATGCTCCGAAACGGAATCGCGATCAACGCCATCCATCCCTTGTTCGTAATCTTTGCGTCCGAATCCCACACCTGGTCGTAGCTGTAATCCGCGCCCCCCGTCTCCGTCCACGAAGCATCCGCCTGCACACCCGCCGGGTTCACCTGGAACTGCACGCCGCGCTGCCGATCCTGAAATGGATCCAGATTCACCGTCACATAGTCATCGTTCAGAATGTTCTCTCGCCGCGCCAGGTGCGAGCGAATCAAATCAGGGTGCCCATCGAAACACAGGAAGACAATATAAAGTGTCGTCTTGGTTCGCCCCAGGTACACCTCCGTGCGCTCCGTCGCCGCCGCTCCATCCACCGGCGTGTTCTGGATGAACTGAGTCGCGTACCCAAGCTGTTCCTTCAGCCCCGCCCTCGGCTCCATGTCCGGAAAGTCTCTCAGTGATATCGGCCCCGCCAGCAACGGCACCTTCGCATCCGGCAGCGGCTGCGACTTCGGCTTGGCCTCGCTCGAAACCGTCGGCTTTCCAGTAGTCCCCTGGTTCACCTGCGCCTGCGCGCCCCCCGCATGCAATAATCCAACCGCCGCAACGCCCAACAAGAATCCGATCTTCCTGGCCCGATACCTCACCAGCCCCACTCCCTACGCCGTCCTCGCCCAAAACCACTCACAGAAATAGTCATCCTTCCCAATACGCTCAATCAGATACGCTCAATGCGACCGAGTAGTTCCCTACGCTGGAACGCACAGCAACTTGCCCTATTAATTAAGGTGATCTCCTATAAGACGTTCGGCCCTCGAAACAGAGAGCCGCGCCGCGCACCGATCGGCACCCACCACGCCCCCCCGTCGCCGAGACGCTAACCCAGCGCTTCACCCCTGAAGACATCCGCAGAGTCGACGGCGGAAACGTCTGCCGCGTCTTCGCCCACGCCACCGCCCCACCGCGCCTGACGCCCGCACCCCTGCGGCAGAAGACCAGCCGCAAGGGTGTTTCTCACATTCCAAGCTAAAGCCGCCACCAACTCAGTTCGATGGCCGAGCAGCAGGTCTGGGCCTCGGTGCCGGCCTGGGAGCGGGACGCGGCTGTCCTCCCGGACGCGGCGCAGGACGAGTACTCGGTTGATTTCCTCCGCCAGGCGGTCTCGTACCCGTCCCCGGCCGCACCGGCAACGTGCCCGGCCGGTTTCCGTTTGCAGGCGGACGATTGCCGTTGCCAGGCGGACGATTGCCCGCATTGGGAGGCCGCGTGCTCCCCGGTGGGCGATATCCCGGGGTTCCGTTCGAAGGCGGACGATAATTTGGCGGACGATAAGCCGGCGGCCTGCCCGGATACGGTGGCCGGTAATGCGGCGGATGATATCCCCAGTTCCCGCCATACCCCGGATAGCCCCGATAATACGGCGGCCGCGGATGATACCAATACACCGGCGGCCGATACCCACCCACCCAAATGCCGCCCCACGGTCCGCGGTTGTAATAAATCACGCCGCCGCGTCCCCAACCCCATCCCCAGCCAGCCCAACCCCATGGTTGATTGCTATAGACCAGCGCCGAAATCCCGATCCCGATCCCAAATGTGATCAGCGCAGTAGTCGTACTCGGCGCCGCAACGTACACCACCGTGGGGTTATAGACCGGCACATACGCCACCAACGGATTGGCGGGCTGAATCACATAAATCGGCTGGCTCGACGCCTGCTGCACCTCAACCTTCTGCTGTTCATTGCTGCGCAGACTTCCAGCCTCATACGCCTGTGCCCGCAGACGTTGGATCGAAGCCGATACATCCGCCTGGTTTGCCTTCACAGCTAGCCCGATCGCGGCATAGTCATCAATATGGTCAGCCATCATCTGCAGTACTTTCGGAAACGTGACCAGGGCAAGAAACGCCGGGTCGTATCCCTGCTTCTCCGCGGCCGCCGTCAGCGCAGGTCCGCTCAGGCTGGGATTCTTCGCTAGCCAATTCGTAACGTCGAGAATCTCCTGAGGATTGGTCGAGGCCGTCGTCATCTGCGCCAGCAGCGCATCCGGATACAGCGCAATCGGCGCCATCAGCTGATCCAATTCCTGTGCCGTCGGAGGAGGAGGGCTCTTCTGCTCAGTGGCGGGAGCTGGAGCCTGCGCCTCTAGAAGAGGAGCCGCGCTTGAAAAGACAAACAATCCAATGAGAACGGATGACACGAAAGACATACAGGGCGTGCGTCGCATTATCGAACCTCGTCAATCAAGCTTGCGTCCGTAGGCCCCAACCGGCGGAGCGCTTTGCAATCATCGTCTTTTCGACCAACGGAAACAACTAATATTTTTACTGGCCTCAGCCATTGAGGACGGTAGGGACAACCCTCCTCGCGTAGAATGCGACCAGCCTGCCTCCAGTCATTTTGATCCTCAAGGGAATCGCAATCGACGAGCCAACAGGCGACCGAATGATTTTTCATCCGGTCAATCATCCAGGGTCCCCGTATTCGTCGCACGACAAGGACTGCCGCGCAAGACTGCTCCAGCCTCAGACAGCGAATCTCGTGCCGTGCTAAAGTTGGCGGTAAGTTGCTCACAGCATGATCGAACCGTTGTCTAGGGAGAACTATGCTGGACCCATCCTTGCCTCGAAAACTTGGACGCCGGTTCTATTCGGAGTTGGCTGTAGGAGTAGCTCTTCTGGCGGCCCAGGCGATCCTGACGCTCACGCTTAGGCAAGGTCCGGCCCTGGTCGCCTACTGCGAAATCAGCTATCTCGTTTTGCTCCTCCTGGCGAGTGGAGTTGCCATCCGCAATGCCGTACGGAGCAGCCAATCGGCCCGGTTATTCTGGTCGCTCCTTGCTGCGGCGCTTGGGGTGTGGGCGCTCGTTCCTTTCAGTTGGTTCAACAGCGTGGTCCTGCACGGCAGGATTCCCGCATTCCTCTTCGACAATCCTCCACTATTTCTGCACATCGTCCTGATGATCGCAGCGGTGGCTTCCCGTCCTCACTTGAAGTTGCCGAGCCGGAGACCCTATCGAGCGACGGTCAACTTTCTCATCCTGCTGTTTGTCTGGGTTTTCGCCTATGCCTTCTACCTTTTCCCGTATCAATACGGAACCGAGGGAACGGCAATGATCTTGCGTTTTGAAACGATCTACTTTATCGAGAATGCCGTTCTTCTTGCCATTCTCGGCAGGTTGATTTTCCGGGCGCAATCTCCGTGGAAGCGTATCTACCAGCACATGTTTGGCGCCTCGGCCCTGTATACCTGTGGCTCCCTGGCCACGAACGTTCTTTGGGCCTTGAAGGACCCTTCCGGCGATCTGACCGGCCCGAATTATGCGGTCGTAAGAGGTCTTACCGGGATGATGTTCACTGCCTCCATCTATTGGTTTTTCTGGATCGGACTTGAAGGAAGCAGGCTGCAATCAAAACTTAAACACGCCGTGCTATTGGACACCACAGATCCCAAGTACAGTTCTGCCTTGGCGACGCTCGCCGTACTCGCTGTCCCCGTCGTTGGCGTGTGGGAACTGTTCCGAACGGGCGAACCCATCGGAACCCATGAAATGCGTCTCATCATGGTCATGGTGGCAGGACTGATTCTCGCTGTCGGCGCCTCTGCCGAGAATTATCTTGCCAATCGCGAGTTCACTTCTGATGTCGCCGTCGCCCACGACAGGCTTCGCCTGGCCATGAAATCGGGTAAATCCATGGGATGGGACCAGGACCTTGCTAACGGACAGAGCATCTGGTTTGGTGACCTGGAGCCGACGTTTGGGATTCGCGGGGATCCTTACCTCGCCCGCGAGCACGAATTCATGGAGCGCCTTCACCCGGACGACCGCGAGCGGGTCGCGAACGTATTCACCGATGCACTGCAAGGTCGAAGTGAGTATGAAGCGGAATATCGCGTCGTCCGTACCGATGGCGTCATACGATGGCTTTCTGATAGCGGGAAATTCTATTTTCCAGCCAATAGCGATCTGCCCCGTGCTCTCGGGATTGCGGTGGACATCACTGAACGCAAACAAGCGGAGTTTGCCCTGCGAGAAAGCGAGGAACGCTTCCGCTTAATGTCGAACACGACGCCGGTGCTGATCTGGATGGCTGGCACCGACAAGCTCTGCACCTATTTCAATAAGACTTGGCTCGACTTCACTGGACGGCCACTATCGGCCGAACTTGGAAACGGCTGGGCGGACGGTGTGCACCCGGAAGACTTGCACCAGTGTGTCGAAACCTATTGCCGGGCATTTGATCAGCGGAAGCCATTCAGAATGGAGTATCGGCTCAGGGCGAGCACTGGAGAATATCGTTGGCTTCTCGATATAGGGGCGCCCAGATTTAATCCCGACGACTCATTCGCCGGTTACATCGGATCTTGCATCGATGTGACGGAGCGCAAGCTTGCAGACGAGGCGCTTTACAGCGTTAGCAGAAGATTGATTGAGGCGCAGGAGCAGGAGCGCACCCGCATTGCCCGGGAGCTTCACGACGACTTCAGTCAACGAATGGCATTACTCGCCATCGAACTCGACCTGCTCAAGAAGGACCTTCCCACCTTGAACGGCGATGCCCTCCACCGCGTGGACAGACTGCGCGAGCAGGCCCGGGAGATGGGCTCCGATATCCAGGCTTTGTCTCACGAGCTTCATTCTGCGGCGTTGGATCATCTGGGCATTGTCGTGGCCATGAGAGGCTTCTGCCATGAGTTCGGAGAAAAACAGAAATTCAAAATTGAGTTTCATTGCGGAGACTTGCCGAACCCCGTATCGCCCGACGTTGCCCTCTGCCTGTACCGCGTCTTGCAGGAAGCACTGCACAATGCAGCGAAACATAGTCGAGCTTCGCAGGTCAACGTAGACTTCCTGGAAATGCCCGGAGAGATTCGACTCACCGTTAGCGATGACGGGGTCGGTTTCGATGTCGAATCGGTCAACAAGGGACGGGGGCTCGGTCTCATCAGCATGCGCGAGCGAGCCAAGCTGGTGAACGGAACATTCTCGATTTTCTCGAGATTGAATGGTGGCACTGAGATCAACGTTCGCATTCCAATGAGCGCAACGCCGCATGTCGGTTGAACCATCGTTCTCTCGTCGAAGATGAAAGTGTGACAAGCGAGATTGCCGCACAACCCAAGCACGCGTTACTGCACCGTCTTCCTTCTTTTCTCAAACGCAGTGACCGCATCGCGAAGGTTGAAGAACATGCGATCAGTCCCCAGAGCCTCGCCCAGCGATGAGCGCTTGACCACGTTGAGCGCCTCCGGGTTCAGTGTCGTCAGCCATAACTCAACCCCACTCTCCCGAAGCCTCTCTTCTGCCTCGATAAGCGCTTGCAGTGCCGTGTACTCGAAGTCTGGAATAGCGCTGCATTCCAGGATCACCACCTCAGGGTGAGCCTCCGTCACCAGCGCCCGAAGCCGCTGCCGCACCCCCGGTGCGTTCGCAAAGGTCATTCGTCCTTCCGTGCGCACGATCAGAAGACCTGGAATCGTCTCATCCTCCGGATGATTCCCGGACTCCGGTCGAAACACATCAGTCCCCGGCTTCCGCCCAACAGAGTAAACCTCCGGATTGCTGGCCTGGTAGATCAGCGTCAGGACCGAGATGGCGACCGCGACCAGGATGCCACGCAAAGTCCCAAGGACTGCAACGCCTGCGCAGGCCGCCACTGCCCACAGGAATTCCGTGCGCCGCACCTCAAGGATCGAACGAAATCCCTTCAGACTCAAAAGCGGAATCGTAGTCACCACAACGATGGCGGCCAGCGTAGCCTGTGGCAGCAGGCTGATCAGTGGCGATAGAAACAGAAGCGTTGCCAGCACCACTCCCACCGTCACCAACTCCGCTACTTGGGTGCGTGCACCGGCGCGTGCGTTCACCGCCGTCTGCGAAGTTCCTCCACCCGCCGGAAAGCATTGGAAGAAACTCCCCGCAATATTCGCTGCCCCCAGCGCAATCAACTCCCGGCCCGGCGCCACAGGAGGATCGTTGTGTGCGGCAAAGCTACGGCCGGCGGCGATGGACTCCGTAAAGGACATCAGCGCGATTCCCAACGCACCCGGCCACAGCTTCATCACCAGCGACAGGTTCGGAATCGAGGGAGTTGGAATCCCCGCCGGAATAGGACCAGTCAGCGCAATACCGAAATTACCCAACCCAAAAAATCGAGCGGCAGCCACCCCCAGCAACACAGCCACAATGGGAGCCGGAATCTTTGGAAAGAATCGCTCCATGCCAAACAAAATCGCAAGCATTGCCGCAGCCAGTATCAGTGTCGCGCGGTTCGCCTCCGGCACATGCTGCAGCGTGGAAATCACATTGTGGA
Source organism: Granulicella sp. L46 (assembly GCF_009765785.1). GTDB lineage: Bacteria > Acidobacteriota > Terriglobia > Terriglobales > Acidobacteriaceae > Granulicella. Next base: position 532,521 of record NZ_LMUT01000009.1, on the reverse strand, counting down.
AGAAATTGCCGCTTTCAAAATGTACCCCCAGCAGTTTGGGCACCTGGTCCACCACGATCACCAGCCCGATTCCAGCTTTGAACCCGGTAAGGATCGGATCCGAGATGAAGTTAGCAATAGCCCCCAGGCGCAGCACGCCCGCCAGGATCAGCATCCCACCCACCAGCAGTGCCAGCGTGGACGCCGCCGCCATCAGTTGATCTGGGTTTCCGCCAGGCACAGCAATCGCCAACTCGGTTGCCGTCAGGATCGCGATAGTGCTGGTGCTGCTTACACTCAGCGGACGCGACGTCCCCAGCAAGGCGTAGACAAACATCGGCACGAGCGCCACATAAAGGCCCGCCTCCACCGGCAAACCAGCGATGCTCGCAAAGGCCATTGACTTCGGAATTACGACTGCCGCAGTTGTCAGCCCCGCGACCACATCAAACCGGAGCCACTCCTTTTGATAGTTCAACAGTCGGCCTGCCATGGCGAATCCTCACTGTCTCGTTTATCTACGGCTCAAGCGTCTACCCTGAGTCTACGGACTTGCGGCTGCTCTGTGCGTTCCGTCACTCGCCAATAAATTGCATGTCTTCATTTCGCAATGTCGACCCAAATCCAAGTCCGACAGGCGCCCCAGCGTCTGGATCACGGCAATCTGGAAGTCGCTGTCGGTTGACGATAACAGCCCAAGCGCATTTCGAGAATCAACGTCTTCGAAATAGACCTCAGCGCTGGGGCTCAGATGATCCTGTGAAGCCGGGCCAATGAACCCAGGCATCGTGATTTACTATTGGCGCTAACAGGAAAGAGCCGATTTCCTAAACTCCGCTTCTCGATCTGGGGTCCAATGTATTCGAGGAAATTGCTTGTATCGCTGATTTTGATCTGCTTCCACGGCGGTGGATCGAGTAAGCTTTGGTTTCCTTCGACTGGCCTTTTCCTGCCGAATGCATCTGCGGACGCCGCTGCTTCCTCCGCAATCGCGGCTGAATTGCGTGGGATGGCAGCGAAAGGACAGTTGGGAAATAACCTTAGCTCGGCCGGATATCTGGAGCAAATCAAGAGACTTTACGAAGCCGTGAACTTTGCGCCACTGTGGATTAAAGACGATCAGCCGACACCGCAAGCGACCTATTTGATTGAGGCTCTGCGCGCAAGCCGCCTAAAAGGACTGAACCCCAGCGACTATGGGGCGGAAGGCCTGGCAACGCAATCGAGGTCGCTCAAAAATGCGTCAGCTGCCGCTCAGGCTTCGTTCGATGCATCTCTCACGTTAGCGACGATGCGTTACATCTCGGATCTGCGGATTGGTCGAATTAATCCCGAACATTTAAAGTTCGGCATCGACGTGAAGTCAAAAAAATATAATCTTCCAGAATTTATTGCGCAACAGGTTGTGAACGCGGGAAACGTTCAATCCGTTCTTGATCAGATTGAACCCCCGTATGCCGGCTATCGTCGTATTGAAGCTACCTTGAAGCAATACGTCGATCTGGCCGCCAAAGGCGACGGCGCACAAGTGCCAGCGGGGACCAAAACTGTCGCTCCCGGCGATAGCTATACCGGAACCGCTCAGCTGGCAGCGCGATTGCGGTTGCTTGGAGACCTTCCACAGAGTGGAAGTTTCGATTCCTATAGCGGAGGCCTTGTAGAAGGGGTCAAACATTTTCAGGCAAGACATGGCCTCGCGACGGACGGCAAATTAGATGCGGCGACTTTACGAGAGTTGAACACTCCGCTCAGCGTGCGCGTTCAGCAAATCGATGACGCCATAGAACGGTGGCGATGGATGCCGACCGAGTTTCAGCAGCCTCCCGTTCTGGTCAACCTCCCCGAGTTTCGTCTAAGGGCCTACTCAGACGATCATCAACTCGCACTCAGCATGAATGTCGTTGTGGGCAAGGCCGCGCCGACCCAGACACCGGTTTTTACCGACGACATCCGTTACATCGTGTTTCGGCCTTATTGGAATGTTCCCCCTGGAATTCTGCGTCGGACAGTCATTCCCGGCATCATGAAGAGCAGCGGATATCTTGCTCGTGAGAAATTCGAGGTAACCGACTCCCGCGGCAAAGTAGTGTCTCCGAACGGCGATCTAGTCGCCGGGCTACGCTCGGGCAAATACTTCATACGTCAGAAACCCGGTCCAAACAATTCGCTTGGGCTGATCAAGTTTATGTTTCCCAACTCGCATTCCGTCTACCTCCACAGCACTCCATCGACCGAGTTGTTTGCCAAGTCGCGGCGTGACTTCAGCTCAGGTTGTATTCGAGTGGAGAAGCCAGCCGAGTTAGCTGCCTTTTTGCTACGCAATCAAACGGATGGACAGCAACCCTGGACTGTAGCGCGGGCACAGACAGCGATGGACTCCGGCAAAGACAATCGGCAGGTAAACCTGACAGTGAAGGTTCCGGTCCTTATTCTCTACGTGACCGCGGTCGCGGAGGAAGACGGTACAGTGCACTTCTTCGCCGACATCTACGGGCACGATAAGCGTCTTACCGCCCTACTGACCAAGGGGCCTCCTTATCCATAGTTAGTGGAACAACTTCCGAACCATAGTTTCCGAACGCCGTTTTCATGCTGCTGGCCGTTTGGCGTTGTAGACCGCACGCGGTGCAAACATCGGCGCCGACGCCAGCACCTAAATTAGCCCCACAATTACACTGGGAACATAACGATTTCTGGAGGCGCCCGTGCGAAAGATCTATCTGGTTCTGATGTTGTTGTTTCTCAGCGGCGTGGCCGTGGCCGATGCCGGCGCGCCCATCTACAAGTTCAAACTGAGCACCATCGATGGCGACCCCACCACGTTGGGTGCATACAAGGGCAAGGTGCTGCTGGTGGTCAACGTCGCCAGCGCCTGCGGATTTACGCCGCAGTACACCGCGCTCGAGGCCGTCTACGAAAAGTACAAGGACAAGGGCCTGGTGATCGTCGGCGTGCCGGCCAACAACTTCGCCAACCAGGAGTCCGGCACCAATGCAACGATCAAGGAGTTCTGCAGCTCCAAGTTCCACGTCAAGTTTCCGATGATGGCGAAGGTCTCCGTAAAGGGCGACGATAAAACGCCGCTCTACCAGTACCTCACTGCTGCGCCCAACGTGAGCGGCGAGATTAAGTGGAACTTCACCAAGTTCCTCATCGCGCGCAACGGACAGCCAATCGCTCGTTTTGAGCCGGCCGTGACGCCGGATTCGCCAGAGGTCATCGCGGCAATCGAGTCTGCGCTGAAGCAGTAGTTCGCTGCCCTGTCTGCAACAACGTTCCCGAAACGTCGGATTTTCGGCGACTTCGGGTTGGCAACCGTTGAGTTCAACCCCTGATGGAAACTCTCTCGGTGTCATTCTCAGAACTATTTCCAGGGTTTGGCATTTGCCCATAGCGATTGCAGGTTTGGAGTCAATCCGACGCAGTGATAGATGGGAAGGTTTTCATCCGGACGGACGTATGGATTGTCAGGGCGCGCAACCAGTTTTAAGGATTTGCAATGCCCTTCGTACTTTTCCGGAGAACCCTCGTCCATCAAAATCAGGCTTTCGCCGGTATACTCGCGCGGTCCCCAGATCCGATAATTACTGGCGGTACTGATTGCCTTTGGCAGACCGTACTTCGATCCAAAGAGATCCACTGCCCCGGCATCGCCGTAATTAGAAGCTCCGATGGCTGTTATTTTTTGTTCATCCGGCGGCAGGGAGTGCACGTAGTCCGCCACAATTTTCACTCGCTCCTCCCAGCCGACCATGTCGGCAAAAATCTGAGGGAGTTGGCTCTGCGGCTGGTTCTCGAATTTCTGCTGCTGGATTCCCAGCTTCTTTGTATAGGCGATGTATTCCTCTATCGAGAGCAGAGGAATCGCCGTAGGCGCCACCAGCGCGCCCACCAACAGCATTGTCAGCGCATAAACGGGGCGGAACCACTTCAGCGCCGATCCCGCAGTCAGGCGTTCCAGGCAGACCGCTCCCGGCGCGAAGACGATCGGATAAATCGGTGCGACGTAGTAGAACTTGCCCTTCAATATGAGCATGCAGCCCAGCACGCTGATAAAGCCCCAAAACAAAAATGCGTACCGCCTGCCCTGCGGAGAGATAAAGAACCACAGAGCCAGGATGACCAGAAGCGATGACACAAATCCGATCATCTCTGCTTGCTGGGCCAGATACGGCAGAGGCGCCAGCATGACATCGCGTCCATTCTTTCGAACGGTGTTTACCAATACAACGAAGGGAAAATTCCGGTGAAGCTGCCAAAGAAAATTCGGCAGCGAAATCAGAGTGGCAAGGACGCATCCTGTCCAAAACCAGGGCCGAACAAAACTGCGGCGTAGCTGCGAAAACGCGGCGCCGGCGATAAGGCCGGGAAGAAGAAACAGCACACCATATTTATTCAGCAGCGTAAGACCGGTTAAGACTCCGATCCATAGCCAGTTTCTTTCCTTGCCGGTTTGGACAAGATCGACAAGAAGCCATGCAATCCATATCCACAGGAGCGGATCGAACGCATTCATGGTGAATAGCTGGGAAAGCGTCAGGGAGATCGGTGCTACGAGCACGGCAAGCGACGACAGCAGCATTGCCCAGAAACCGCCACCCAGCTTGCGGGCCAGCAGAGCGGTCATTACGATGCAGCCCACGTCCGCCAGCATCGGTAGGAGCCGCATCGCGTAAAGCGAAACTCCAATCGTATGCTCCAACAGCCAGGCCATCCACGCAATCATAGGAGGCTGGTCTATATACCCCCACGCTGGATGCTCACCACAAGCGAGGTAATACAGCTCATCCCGGAAATATCCGTAGTTCGGAGCAGCCACGAGGTAGATCACAACACGAGCAAGCACAATGCAACTGACAGCGGCCATACTCGGTGTCAGGCGACGCAAGAACGGATTAGAGTGCGAGATTGCCGCGTCTTTGATCTGTGGCCTCCCGACTACAACTATTTGGATTGCTCTCCATGCTTTGATTGAAACGAATCGTGCGAGGTTTGCAATCTCGGGAGATCAACAATCTCCGAGCCGTTCTCAATCTGGGTACGCAAGTTGAATGTAAGTTGTTCTGCGGAATAGAGAAATTTCGAAATCCCAGCCTCCAAGGCACCAGCAAGGGATCTCGCTCACTGCTTGACGCTAAATCCCCACCGCGCTCATCGAGCTTCACACAAGCTCAACACTTTCAAGTCACGCCCAAGCGTCAAGAAACTCGGAAGCTCCGAAGTGCCGCTAAAGTCGGGTTATCGGCAACTTCGATTCTCAGTCCACCAAAGCAATTCCCACTGAAAACTGACAACTGAGAACTGACAACCAACACCCTCACCCAAAATCAAAGAATCCCCAACAAATACGCACCTCCCAAGGCCCTCCCCCCACCCTGTTTTTCGCCCCTTTTAGAGGCTATAATGGAGGGTAGACATGGCTGACGAAACCCTCTTCCCCGACGACAAGAATCCTCCCTCTCCCCAGGATGCCAATTCCAATAATCCGCCGCCTACCGGCGAACCCGGAGCCCCCGGCGCGCCCGGTGCCCCCACCGGCCCCGGCGCCCTCTCCATGCTCTCCATCAATATTGAAGAGGAGATGCGGCGCAGCTATCTCGACTACTCCATGTCGGTCATCATCGGCCGCGCCCTCCCCGACGTCCGCGACGGCCTCAAGCCCGTCCACCGCCGCATCCTCTACGGCATGCAGGAGATGGGCCTCCAGTTCAACAAAAAGTACACCAAGTCCGCCAAGGTCGTCGGCCACGTCATGGGTAACTACCATCCCCACGGCGACAGTGCCATCTACGACACCATGGTCCGCCTCGCCCAGCCCTTCAGCCTGCGCTATCCCCTCATCGACGGCCAGGGTAACTTCGGCTCCGTCGACGGCGATCCACCCGCCGCCATGCGTTACACCGAGTCGCGCCTCACCCGCATCGCCTCCGAGATGCTCGCCGACATCGACAACGACACCGTAGACTTCGTTCCCAACTACGACGAGTCCACCTCCGAGCCCTCCGTCCTCCCCGCCCGCATCCCCAACCTCATCATTAACGGCGGCACCGGCATCGCGGTAGGCATGGCCACCAACATCCCGCCACACAACCTCACCGAAACCCTCAACGCCACCATCGCCATCCTGCAAAAGGACAAGGCCGAAACCCGCTCCGACCTCGAAATGGTCCTCGAGCACGTCAAGGGTCCCGACTTCCCCACCGGCGGCTTCATCTACGGTCGCGCCAACATCGCGCAAACCTACAAGACCGGCCGCGGCCGCTTCATGATGCGCGCCAAGTGCGGCCTCGAGCAGATCACCGGCGGACGTCAGGCCATCATCGTCACCGAGATCCCCTACCAGGTCAACAAATCCAACCTCATCAAGCGCATCGCCGAGCTAGTCAACGAAAAGGTAATCGACGACATCTCCGACGTCCGCGATGAGTCCGACCGCGACGGCATGCGCATCGTCATCGAACTCAAGCGCGGCGCGCAAAACGAAATCGTCCTCAACCAGCTCTACAAGCACACCCAGATGCAGGAAAGCTTCTCCATGATCTTCCTGGCCGTCCACAACGGCCAGCCCAAGGAGCTTCCCCTCGACAAGGCCATCCACGCCTTCATCGACCACCGCATCGACGTAGTCCGCCGCCGCACCGCCTTCCTCCTCAACAAGGCTCGCGAGCGCGAACACGTCTTGCTCGGCTACCAGATCGCCCTCGACCACCTGGACACGGTCATCAAGATCATTCGCCAGTCGGCCTCCCGCGTAGCCGCCCGCGAAAACCTCTTCAACTACTTCAGCAACCGCCGCATCAACCTCAACGGCACCGAGCTAGCCGGCGTCACCCTCGACCCCACCAAGTACAACATCGACCTCCTAGGTGGCAGCGTCTCCGCGCAGCTAGCCAACAACTCTGCCGGCACGCTGATCCTAAGCTACCGCCAGATCGACGCCATCCTCGAACTCCAGCTCTACCGCCTCACCCAGCTCTCCATCGACGAGCTCCTCAACGAACTCCGCACGATCCGCGACAACATCGCCGAGTACGAGTCGATCCTAGCGTCGGAAAAGAAGCTCCGCAAAGTCATCATCAAGGAGCTAGAAGACATCCGCGACAAGTACGGTGACGCCCGCCGCACAGTCATCCTCGACGAGTCCACCGAGCTAACCCTCGAAGACCTAATCGCCGACGAGCAAGTAGCCGTCACCGTCTCCAACACCGGCTACCTCAAGCGCACGCCCATCACCATCTACCGCCAGCAGAAGCGCGGAGGCACGGGCCGCCTCGGCATGAAGACGCGCGAGGAAGACTTCGTCTCGCAACTCATCATTGATTCAACCCACGCGTACCTCCTCTGCTTCACGAACTCCGGCCGCATCTACTGGCTCAAGGTCTACGAAATCCCCGACGTCGGCGCCGCCGGCAAGGGCAAAGCCATGGCCTCGCTCGTCGACCTCCAGCCCGGCGAAAAAGTCGTCACCATCCTCCCCGTCCGCGACCTCAACGAAGACAGCAAGTACGTCCTCTTCGCCACCCGCAACGGCACCGTCAAGAAGACCGCCCTCAAGGACTTCTCCAACGTCATGGCTCGCGGCATCATCGCCATCGGCATCGACAAGGACGACGAGCTCATCACCGCCAAGATCACCGACGGCGAGCAAGTCATCTTCCTCGCCACCCACGACGGCATGGCCATCCGCTTCAACGAGCAGGATCTCCGCCCCATGGGTCGCCCCGCCTTCGGCAACCGCGGCATCTCCCTCAAGAAGGACGACTACGTCATCGGCGCCGCCGTCACTCCCTCCAACGAAGCCCGCAACAAGCAGCGCCTCGAACTAGCCGCCGCCAAGGGCCTCAAGGATCAGGTAGAAAAAGTCCTCGACGAAGCCACCGACTCCGCCGCCACCCAACCCCTCGAGCTCGCCGAGCCAGGCGAACTAGCCGCCCCCGAGCTCTCCCCCGAAGCCGCCGCCAAGCTCCAGAAGCTCGACGAAAAACTCGGCCTCACCCCCTGCCTCATCCTCTCCGTCTCCGACAACGGCTACGGCAAGCGCACCGACGTCGACGCCTACCGCCTCCAGTCCCGCGGCGGCAAAGGCGTCATCAACATGAAGACGACCTCCAAGATCGGCAAAGTCACCGCCATCAACCTGGTCGACGACACCACCGAGATGATGGTCATCAGCCAATTCGGCAAGATCATCCGCATCGACACCAAGAGCGTCCGCGCCGCCGGCCGCAGCACCTCCGGCGTCAAGCTCCTCGACCTCGACACCGACGACAAGGTAGCCAGCGCGACGGTCATCCCCCCCGAAGACCCCAAAGTCAACGGCGGAGACGGCACCCTCCTGCAATAGCCAACCGTCTTCCCAACAACACAAAGGGCGCCGACTAACCTCGGCGCCCTTTTCTATTCCCCCACTACACTCGTCATCCTTTCCCGTCTCCCCACAAAACTCGTCATCCTAGAGCGAAGCGAAGGACCCCTGTATTTGCCCTTGCCGTTGCTCTTGCATTTCTTTCTGTCATTCCCTTTGGGAATCTGCTTCACGCCCTTGCCGTTGCCCCTGCTTTATTGGTTGTCATCCCGCAGGGATCTACTTCTGGCCCTTGCCCTTGCACCTGAGATAGGTCCGGGATTTATCCCGGACAATCAACCCCACCAATAAATAAACAAACGGCGCGGACCGTAAGTCCGCGGCGCTGTCATCATTCGATGACCTTCAGATATAAGTAGGGAACTCCCAGTTATACACGAGGTCCCAGCGATCGAACGCTTCCTCCATATCATTCGCGACTTCCGATACCCAGGCCTCCTCTGCCCAATCAACCGCACGCTTCAAATGTTCGGCGATCTCCTTTCGCTGCGTTTCGGTGGCACACGGATCAAGCCACATTTCGTCGTTTGGGAACCTTGGATCGCGCACACGTGTTACACCGTTCTGTAACAGCAATCGCATAACTCTCGGAATATCCAATTGATAGACGATTGCCTTCTCTGCCGAGGCATATGCAGCGGTAACGATTTCGAGATAGAACGACTTCAACGGCACATTCTTGTAATACTTCCAAGCTTTCAAAAGGCGAATCAACAGCTTAGCCTTACCGCTGAATTTGTCATCGACCGCGGAGACATAGGCGTTATGAGATTCAGGAGCACTGAACTTCCAACCGCCCTTTCCGTCAGGCATATCAAACTGCCTAAAGCCCAGCTTTGTGAATCCAGTGTGATGAACTGGAACAATTTCGGTGGCCTCCGCTCCGTCTAACCCAAATGGAACCTTCACCGCAGGACCATTGATCCGGATATCAGTAAACGGGAATCGATCGCGGAGAGCCGTTGCGACTTCATCGAGAGTTATAGCGGAGTCGGCCTTCAAATTCTCCACGGGAATTACGGCGAAATAATCGACGTCGCTATATCCTGCTACATTAGTTCCGTTCCCAAACGAACCCGTCCTAAACAAAGCCGTCGATCCAAATACGCTTCTGAGCTTCGCATCGATACTCGCGCGATGACCTGCAGCAGATTCAACCTCGCCTTGCTTCGCACGAATTGTCTCAATGAGTTCGCCGAATCCCGCGTCAACTGAAAGGGCCACCGCTGCCTCCTAAGTTATATGATCAATTCATTTGCAAGCCGGTTCGTAGCTATCCGATCGCTTCCACGTATCGTTCAACCAATCCGCATAATGGGCGTAGACTCCCGGCGGAAAGAGCGGTGCCCCTTCAACAGCGGAGTTGTAATCTCCAAGGATCATCAACAGATCGTGTTGGGGATACCCGTTTGCCTTTGCTAGCCTTAACCTCTGGATAACGTTCCTGACTGTCTCCGCAGCCGAGGCGTATGCGATCGAAGCTCCCAGCAGATCGGTCGATACCAGCAGGGTCGCGAAGCAGCAAACGAAGCGGACACTGATAACCAAGGCTCCCCTATCGAGCACAGTCAAAGCCACGAGAATTGTTCCAACGCAGACTACGAAAGTAACAAAGCAGACTGAAGCGTAAATCCAAGCACTTCTTGCAAGCAGGTAGGCGGAAAAAAATGATGACTCACAAAGCATACCGGCGAGCTTTTCAGCGCCTGGAGGCAAACCCTGCGCTGCGTAATAGGTGGGATCGTGATAGCCCTGAATCTGGGATTCCGTGGCGCCCGAAGCCAACATTAAATCGCAAAACTCTTCCCTGCTAAGGACGATGCCGAGACCTCCGGAAACCAAGGTGGCTCTGCGAAGTCGCTCGGCGAGATCTCGTTTTTTCCTGCAATTTATGAAGAGAATTAGCCAACTGATTACCAGCGACGCGCCTAAAATACTGGCTGAATAGTCGATCATTTGGCCGGTCACGAACACGACCGCAGCGCCAAGGACGGCTATCGCAATCTGCACATATAGGATCGCGTATTGGAGATTCGCCGCCTGCTGGAAATGAAGCCGCTGCATGGCAGTTAGGGCATTGAATTGATTCTTCTCCATAGCACCTCAAACGTGACAAAGGAAACTCAACAATACGGTTCGCATAAGGGCCTGTGAGCATTTCAAAATTTGACGAGAACGGTGCGCCAAGTCTATCTCACCTTTCCCCTGGTGCGAAGTTATTTGTCGAGCCGCAACACGTTGATTCCCACTTGGTCTATATTTCAAGCAATCACTCAGAGGCAAAACTATGGAGTTGAAATCAGGCCTCAGAATTCTTGCTGCCGTTTGCATAATCGCCACGACCTTCGCGACCAGCCAAGTCGCTCCAGTGGAAGCTGCCAGCTCGAAAGGAATTGTGACCCATAGAATTAGCGGCTGCGACTACTACATCGTTGCAATCAAGACACCCAGCAACGTCGACTATTCCGTGCTCGAATGGTTCGGAGGCCACGATCCTGACGAGGACGACATCATGGTCGGAAATATGACAACCTACGGCATGCATACGATTCTGGATGACACGGCCGATGAGTCTACTGATGTTTGGGTCGAAGATTACGCGCTCTCAAAAAGCGGCGCGGCGCAGATGCTACTAGATAAATGCAAGTAAGCTTCATCTGCACGAGCTTATTCCATTTCCTCGAGGTCGGCGTAAGACGGGCGTTGTGCAATCATTTCATCTCGTCCTCATGCCAATGAAACACACCCAGCCCTAGCATCTCCCACACCGGACAATCCGGTCACAGGAGATACCCCATGGCACACGAAGCTCACAAGACCGCAGCCCATCATCACGAAGAAGCCGCCAAAGCCCACCACGCCGCAGCCGAGCACCACGAAGCCGGCAACCACGAAGAAGCAGCCCAGCACTCCGCCAAGGCTCACGAGCACTCCGCCAGTGCCCACAAGCACTCCACCCACGCCCACGAAGCCTCCGAGGATGTCGCCCAGGTTGCAACCGACCTGTAACCCTCGCCCTACGCACCGCCATCGCCGCGCGCGCAGCACCCGGGTCCCCATTCATGACGCATCCTTTGCGTCATGGGTGGGATACCGCTCTGCCGAAGGCCCGAGTGCACCCGCACGCGCAACGACCGAATTGTCTTCCTCTGCATCACTCACACCCTCCACTCCACCACCCCATACCTCGTCGCCCCACGCGAAGCCGGGAGCCCCATCCATGACGCGCGTCTGCGGCATGGTGGGATACCACGCTGCCGCAGGCCCGAGTGAAGCCGCAGTCGAAACGAGTGAATTGCTTTCCTCTCTCGCACCCCAACTCTCCCTGCCCGCCACGGGAAGCCTCTCGCCGTCCGCGCAGGACATCCCCACACGCCGCACGCACATCCTTCTAAGCAGTACACGAGGCACCCCGATGTCCGAGCACCACGACGCACCCAAAGCCCACGAGCCCCACGCCCCCCACGAAGAACAAACCGCAGGCCCCCACGACCCCAAAGAGATCAACCCCAAGATGTCCTCCGACATCGCCTACTGGTCCAAAGAGTTCCACGTCACCAGCCAGGTCCTCCACGAGGCCATCCGCGTCCACGGCACCCACGTCGACAAGGTCCGCGCCGCCCTCCACCCCCACTAACCCCCCGCCGTCCGCGAAGGATCCCACCCTCCCACGACTTCCCGCAAACGTGCGTCCCGAAAATGGGCTAAACACGTCGCTGCGTAACCCGAAACAGGGCTAAGTCGACACCAAATTCACCGCCGCAAACTGGTTGATTCGCCCGCTAATCGTCGCGAACCTGCAAAACCGCAACGTTTAGGCATAAAATCTCGTCTACTACGACAGAGGTTCAGCATATGTCCAAGTTCACCACCCTTCTCCTCGCTCTGACCCTGACAACGTTCACATCTGCCGCTTTTGCGCAGGATAATGACCCCCAGAGCGGCCAAATGAGTACTCCCCCCATGCAATCCCAGGCCGCCCCGATCGAGCGCTCCCAGGAAGCCCCTCCAGCTAACCCTAATGATTACAACGCCGCCCCGACCAAGCTAGCCCCCGGCCAGCTCCTCACGGTAGGCCGCGGCTCCGCCAGCGCCGTAGTCGCCCCCGGCGTCTTCCTCCGCGTAGGCCGCGGCAGCGCCGTCCGCGCAGTCACGTTAAGCAATGAAAATACAGTACTTAAAGTTGAACGCGGCGTAGCCAACATCAGCATCCACAGCGCCATCAAGCACGCCCAGATCCTGATCATCCTCCCCGGCGGCGAGACAAATTTGATCAAAGACGGCTTCTACACCTTCAACGCCAACACCAACACCGCCCGTACTTTGAAAGGTGAAGCCTGGGCCTATCCCGGCACCAACACCCAAGTCAAACCGATCAAAATAAAGGAGAACCACGCAGTCATCTTCAACGGCCCGGACATCCGCTCTTTCGAATTTGACCCCTTTGAAGCGCGCGCCGACCTCATCCCCTATGGCTATAACCAGGGCATGGGCGCCCCAGGCCCCGGTCCCGGCTACTACGGGCCGTATGCCGGCTATCCTTACTACGATTACGGGTACCCCTACTACTTCGGCTATCCCTACTACTTTGGCTTCGGCTGGGGCTACTACGGTGGTGGTTGGGGTCGTGGCTACTACGGCGGCGGTTGGGGAGGAGGCTGGCACGGCGGCGGTGGCTGGGGCGGTGGTGGCGGCGGTTGGGGCGGAGGCGGGGGCCACGGAGGTGGCGGCGGAGGCCACCACTAACCCATTTGGCTGCAATACTTACGGGCGTCCGGAGATATCTCCGGCCGCCCGGCTCTTTTTGCCTATTCACTCTCGTTGTCGCAACCCGGTTATTCTGCCTTCGCGCAGAATAACCAGCGCCCTGTGCCACGGCCTAACTCAGACTCAACGCTCAGTTATGCGCCTGCTCTAGAGGGACGAAGCGAGGGTCGCTGCTCACTTAACGGAGTGCGTCGTGGCGAGTGAATAGCCGCCATGCCGGATACAATCAGCCATCATGCGAATTGGCTTCTTTGGCGGCAGCTTCGACCCACCCCACTTGGGCCATTTCGGGATTGGGCACGCCGCTGCTGAGGCTTTGTCGCTTGATCGCATCCTCTTCGCGCCAACTGGCCGGCAACCACTCAAAACAAAGGGGGCCTCCGCTTCATTTGCCGATCGCCTATCCATGGTTTCATTGCTCTGCGAGTTGCAGCCCCCAAGCGCTCATGCGGACTTTGAACCGTCTTCAGTCGATGCCCCACACGCAGATGGCTCACCGAACTACACGGTAGATACTTTGATCAAGCTACACGTCAACACCTCTCCGGATGACAGCCTTTTTGTTATCGTCGGCGCTGACGCATTTCTGGATCTGCGTCGCTGGAGGTCTCCGGACAGCCTGCTCCAACTTGCCGAATGGATTGTTGTAAACCGCCCGGGCGTCTCGTTGCAGCAGTTACAGAGTCTCAAACTAACGCCTGAGCAGCTATCCCGGGTGCACGTGCTTGAGGGTGTGCATGAACCTGCGAGCGCCACCGACATCCGCGAGCTTCTGAGGGTCGGATCGGATTGCTCTGGCCTGCTGCCTGGCTCCATTCTGAACTACATCCGTGCCCATCGTCTCTACGGAACCTGAGGCGATCGTCCTTCGCTTCGGGTCTTCCTGCGCTACCATTGAGGTTGCATTAGGAGGCCCATGGCAAGCACCAAGAAAACACAGGTTCAACAGCTTCTAGCTGTCGCGGCAGCCGCTTGCGAGGACAAGAAGGCAGAGGACATTCGCATTCTCGCGCTCGACCCATCCGAGAGCGGCCTGACAGACTACTTTCTCATCTGCACAGGTCTCAGTGATCGTCAGAATGTAGCGATCACCGATGAAATTGAGATTCGTCTTAAGCGCGACTTTGGCACCTATCCCAATTCGGTCGAAGGCCGCCGCCAAGGCGAGTGGATCCTAATGGATTATGTCGATTTCATCGTCCATGTCTTCTCGGCGGAAAAGCGCGCATTTTATGGGCTGGAGCGTTTGCGCAAGTCAGCGACCGTGCTCAGCATCGATGATCTCAATGTTGCGATCAAGACAGCCATCGCTGCAGGCCGCACCAGGCAGTCGGCGAAGGCATCCACGACGGACAAGAAAACTCTTCCGAAGAAGAAGGCAGTCTCGCCTGCGCCGAAGAAGGTTTCTGCAAAGAAGACTGCCGCTGCAAAGAGGGCTCCGGCGAAAGTGGCACCCAAGAAGAAGGCGCTCGCGAAGCCGGCAAAGAAGACAGCTAAATCGACGAAACGCTAGTTGAGCTTGGCAGGTCTTCTACACCTTGCTGATCTCGAATTAAATAGCGGAGGGCGGAGAGTCTTCTCTCCGCCCTTCGTTGTTAAGAACTGCGTTTAGAACTTGATCATCAGCTGGAACTCCGTGCTGCGCGGACCGCCCTGATCGAACGTACCCGAGTTCCGGTTGATGCGGAGCCTGTTCAACGCCCCCTCTGTGTTGGTGGTGTTCACATAGCCTGTCGGAGCACCCGGATCCGGAGGATACGGAGCTGCGTCTGCTGCGTTCAACAGCGTTCCCAACTGATTGCCAAAGTTGCTCATATTGAAAACGTTGTACATGGCAACTCCAGGGTTGATGCTGAGCCCACCCAGGAACTTCAATTTGATCGGATAGGTAGCGTTGAAGTCAAAGCTGCGGAACGCCGGGTTGCTGATCGGATTGTTCTGCGGCTGTGGAGCGATCGCCTGTTGTACACCACCAAGGGCGGTCAACTGTGCCTGCGTCATAATTCCCGCGGCGATGAGCGCCTGGCCTGCTGGCGTGGGCGCACCTGCATTCACGGAATTGTATTGATTGATCAGGGAATTCAGGCTCTTACCCTTGACGGCATGCATGAAAGCGCCGGGGTTCGTGGCCGGGACCAGATCGCCGCCAACTCCATCACCGTTTACGTCGGTGATAAAGATTTGGCCTGTGTTTCCAGACGTGTTGTCCAGCGTGAGCGACGATGGGGGCGCCGAGAAGAAGTGCCCAATCAACCCAACCTGCAGACCATACTTGATACCGATGCTGCCGCCGAAGCTGAGCTCGTTAGTGTGATCCAACGCGCTGCGCCCCATGTACTGGTTCGGGTTGTCGTTGTCCCACGGACGAGCTCCACCGAAGAACTGATCGGTAGAGTTCGCGTTATTCAGAGTGGAAGTTGAGGTAACGATGCGCGATAAGGTGTACGAGATCTGCAGGTTACTATCCACGATGCCAGGCATAGGGTGCGCCTTCTGCTCTTGCAGAACGACCTGCAAGGCATCGTAGCCGGAACGGCCCTGGGGAAGGATGAAGAGTCCTTCACCAACATTCGGGTTCGTACCGGGGAAGGCAGCGCCAGTAGCCGGTGTCAAACCGCCATACGACGCCGCGGTCCCGCCCAAAAAGTTAGTGCCGCTATCAAGACCTTGTGACGCGAAGCTCCCGATCGTGGCGCCGTTGGCGATGGCGCAATTGATGGAAGCAGCCGAGTAACCCTGCGGGCACATCGGGTAGCCCGCATAACCCGCAGCGGCGTTAGGAGCAAGCGTATTAGCAATGGCATTCTGTGCCGCTGCAGTATTCAGTGTGCGCGCGGCTCCGTCGTGGTTCACATCAACAGAGATCGGAACCTTGATCGTCGCGTTGTGTACATAATCCGCGCTCAGGAGAAGGCCTGGCTTGATTTCATGCTGAACGCCACCATTGAACTGGATGGAATACGGTGCAAGATACGGGCCGCCGTAGATGCTGTTCGCAAAGAGACCGCCGCCTGTTCCAATGTAGCTGCTGTTTGGCGTCAGGGCATTCTTGACGACGGCCTGATAGGCAGCCTTGATATCATTCAGCTCCGGTGCGGCATTTGCGATGGACTCGCTAAGGATGGTTGAAACCGGCGTACCATCGGGAGCTTGGGTGATAACAGGGACACCAGGAACCGTGATGCTGGATGCGCCCGCGTTCGCCACGCCGAGGGCAAAATAGGGACCATTCGCCTGGATGGAGGGCGTACGAGCATTGCCCGAGTTATTGAAGACGTTGCTCTCGTAGTAGATGCCGATGCCGCCACGAAGTGAGGTTTTGTGGGTACCGGGGCTAAAAACGAAGCCTAACTGGGGACCGAAGTCGCCGTAAGGCTGATGGGTGCGGACTCCCAAACCTGCCTGGTATTGGTCAAAGAGTGGGGTATCGCCTGTGCAACCAGCGAATTGCATTGAAGGATCCACGGAAGAGCACAGAGGCGTTGGCAGATCCTGGTTGGCGCGATCTGTATCTACGCTCCAACGAACACCCGCGGTCACCGTAAGGTACTGGGTCGCCTTCCAGGTGTCCCCAACATAGGCCGCAAAGCGCCAGCTGAACTGGCCGCCGCCCGGGAGGTTGAATCCTGGGCGCTCAGAGAAATAACCATTACCGTTACCGATCACGTATTGGGGCGAGATGTAGCCTTCGGTCGGATTGTTCGGGCAGGGGCCTTGGGCGGGATCATCGTCGCAATGGGGGTCTAGATTGCCGGCCACTACGAGTTCCGTGTACAGTGACGGGCCATAGAAGTCCGCAAACCCACCGCCCAGAATCCGGTTCATCTCGAAGCCATACTTGATGTTGTGATTGCTGATCGTGTAGCTGCCGTCGTAGCGGAACTGCTTATCCGACTGGAACGTTCCCTGCGGTGCAAGGAAGTTGGGACCGGCGTTCAAATCGCCCGCAAGGGTGATCTGGTTGTCTGGGCCCGTCGACGGGTTGTAGATAGAGCTTCCGAGTGCTGCAGTACCGTCAACCAACAGGTTGTGGAACTTTTCGTAACCGAAACGGAAGGAGTTGTTGAAGTGGCCCGTAGCCACATCCACGCCGCCCACGATGGCCGGCACGTTGTCGCGGTTCTGATAGACCTGGTAGGGACCGTATCCGAAAGTAGCATCGTCCGCGTTCACGCTGTAGGCGCCACGCACGAACATGTGGATGTTATGCGGCGCGTTGTAATCCAGGCGGCCCATGCTGAAGGTGTCATGGAACGGTGCCGGAACGTAAGGGTACTCGTCCAAGATATTCTGAAACACTGGGTTCGCGCCGCTGGCTACATCTAGTTCCGTCTGCTGGATGCGCTCGCCGCCACCGAAGAAGAACAACTTGTCCTTGATGATGTAGCCGCCTACATATCCACCATATTGGTTACGCTGAAACGGCGCCGCGAGGCCATTCACGTCCGCGAAACCTGCGTTGTTGTCCTGGAAGTTGTAAAACGCATTGCCATGGAAGCCGTTCGTACCAGAACGCGTCGACATCAACAGCTGGCCCGTGGAGGTTACCGAACCAGCAATGTCCTGCGTGGAGCGATTCAGTTGGACCTCGCCAACCGCGCCGCTGGGAATGTTGAAGATGGTGGTTCCGACCGTCTCATCCGTGACGTCCTGGCCATCGAGGAGAATTCGAGTTGTACGGCCGCCGACACCACTCACCGACAGCGCCGAATAGCCGGCCTTGGTCGGATCGAAAGTGATACCCGACTGCAGAATGACGCCAGGCTGAATCTGTGCAACGTCGAGAATGTTGCGGCCATTGACCGGCAGCGTATCAATCTGCTCCTGCGTCACGATGCCGGCAACACCAATCTGATCGGTGTTGACCTGCAGTGCGCCGGCAGTGACTGTGATCTGTTGGGTCGCTGCACCAAGCGTGAGCTTTTCGTTGCCACTCGTCACCGTACCGGTATGGACAACTTTGGTGTCGGACAGGCCCTCGAAGGCTGGGGCGCTGATGGTAATAGTGTAGCTACCAGGCACTAGTGGGCCGACGCTGTAATAGCCGGCGCTATCGGTCTTGATTGTATGTGTATACCCAGTTGCCGGTTCGGCGATGACAACGGTTGCTCCCGGAATGGATGCTCCAGTCGGATCGGTAATCGTTCCCTCGATGGCTCCGCCGTTTGTCGAAACCGCCTGTCCCAGTGCGAGCGAAAAGGGCATCAACAACATGGTAAGGAACACAAACATCTTCTTAAAGATCACGCATCTCTCCAGTGCCTCACCTTGAGCGGTTGAGAACACACACGCACACAATAGTTCATGTGCTTGCTATAGCCGATAGCAAGTACCGTGCCAAAAGTGAAGTGGTTATTGGAATGTGCCAGTTAGTGGTTTGCGGGGTGCCGAAGAATCACTCTAAAGATGCTGATCGGAGTATATAAATATGAAATATGGAAGAACTCTTTAGGAAAATCTGATGAACACGCTATGAAAATTCTGCTTTCCACTATCTCATCACGCCGCTCTGGTCTTTCGGGACCTTCTGCTGAGTTGTTTGAGCTCTACCTTGGGAGATCTTCCAGATTCACCCCTTGTGCCCACCGCAATTTCGGTTCCGAAAAGGAACTGCTGGGTTATTCCGATGAACTCTCTGCGCGTACCCGGCCTGTGCTTTTGTTAACCGACAGCCTGGGACAGCAGCTCAATTCTCTCGAAATCGCCAGTTTTCTCGGTTCTCTACAGGACAATGGGATACAACAGTTGATCTTCGCGGTTGGGTCGGCTGATGGCTGGTCCGCAGCGGCCCTTTCCCGAGCGGACAAAACGATTGCTTTCGGCCGAATCACATTGCCCCATGAGTTGGCTGCCGTGGTCGCCGCCGAGCAGCTTTATCGCGCGCTTACAATCCGAGCGGGGCATCCATACCATAGTGGCCACTAGGGATTTTCTGTTCAACCTGGGACGGCGCTCAGGTAGTCTAGGCGCATGACATCGATGCAGGATTCGGCCGGGGATTCGCGGCGCGGGCTTATTCTTATTAATACTGGCGCTGGGAAGGGAAAAACGACTGCGGCGCTGGGAACGGCGTTTCGGGCGGCTGGGAATGGGATGCGGGTGCTGGTTTTGCAGTTCCTTAAGGGGTCCTGGCACTATGGGGAGATGGAGTCTGCAGAGGCGATAAATGCTTTAGATGGTTTTACTTACGTGATGCGTAAGCTGGGTCGCGGGTTCGTTAAGGTGGGAGGGGCGGAGGCCGATCCGGAGGATCTTCGGATGGTGGAGGAGGGTTGGCTGGAGGCTGAAACGGCGATCCTTTCGGGGGATTGGGACTTGGTGGTGCTGGATGAGATCAACTATGTGATCGGGTACAAGATGCTTGATCCTGAACGAGTTGCGGACGTTTTGCGGCGGAAGCCGGAGATGTTGCACGTAATTTTGACGGGCAGAAACGCGCATCCGCTGCTGGTGGAGCTGGCGGACACGGTTACGGAGATGCGTGAGGTAAAGCACGCATATCAAAGGGGTATTCTCGCGCAGCGCGGGATCGAATTCTAGGAAAATGGGCAGACTTAGCCCGGTTTCGGGTTACAAATCGACTGCTTTAGCCCAGTTTCGGGACGCAAACGACAAAACCGATACCAACGTCCGCATTTCTTGCGGGGTTGGTATCGGTTTGAGGTTGAGAGCACCGCGGCGGAAGCCGCGGTGCCGGTCAGGTTAGAACTCCAGACGGAGAGAGAACTGGCCGACACGAATGTCGCCGACTTGTCCGGACGGGCTGATGGTTGAGGTGATCTGGCCAAATGGCGAGACGTTGTTGACGATGTCCGGCACGCTGCCGCTGGGGTTGGCGAAGTTCGGGTGGTTGAAGATATTGAAGAAATCCGCACGGAAGGTCAGGTTCACGCCCTTCGACGGGATGATGCCGAAGATCTTGGCGAGGCCCAGATCGAGGTTGCCTGCGCTTGGTCCGTGGATCAGGTTGCGTGAACCGTACTCCAGACCCAGCGGGCCGCGCCAGAAGCTGAGGGCCTTCGACGCACCCGTTGAACCGCCAGGGAAATTGTAGACCGTTCCCTGAACGTTGTTGGGCTTGGACCTCTCGAATCCGAGGTCACCGTGAGTGCCGGTAAAGATTGCCGGATCTTCCGCCGCGAACGAGGAGATGAAGGCATCGGAGAGAACGTTAATCGGAAGCCCTGTGCGCCACGACGGGATACCGGATATGCTCCATCCGCCGATCAGTTCATTCGTAAAGGTCCCGGCACCGGCGAAGTACTTCCTGTTCCTGCCGAAGGGAAGATCGTACTGGATGTCCGCCGTGATGATCTGGCGCACGTCGAAGTCCGAGTTGCCGCGGCAGGCGCGAGGTTGGGTCACGTCGCAGATGATGCCCGTGGAGTTGAACAGAGCGTTATTGTTTGCAGTCTGCGAGTTGTTATCGATGGAATGCGAGAACGTGTAGTTGAAGTCAAACTGCAGACCTTGCGTCAGATTCTTGCTCAGCGTGACCAGAAGGGCGTTGTAGCTCGAGAAGCCCTTGTTGGTGAGGAAGCCGTTCGCACCGAACTGTGAAGGCATAGCTACGTTGTTAGGCAACAAGCCGAACGTGGCCAGGCCGAAGGGAATACCGTCGCCGAGGTCACCGCGCGGCCCGTACTGACCGAAGGTCGCGGCCACCAGCTCGGTGCAGTTAGCAAACGGAGGGGCGGTGGTACCAGGCCCGTAGAGCACGCTAGGCCAATACGGAGAGTTGCAGGGGCCACCGGCGCTATTGGGATTATTGGCTGCAGAGTAGCCAACCACATTTTCAATCCAAGGCTGCGGCGTGAGGGGGCCACCGGCTCGTAACTGACCAGTGAGGCCGGCGAACGCCTGAGAAAGGGTTTGCCCAGAGGTAGTATCCGGGAAGTTCAGAATCTGGGATGCATCGGCATCGGCAAGCAGCCGGCGACCGAGGCGACCAACGTAGTTGATCTTCAGAATCGTGTGCCAGGGAAGCTCCTGCTGGACGCCCGCATTCAGGGAGATCGAGTAGGGATCCTTCAGGCCCGGATCGATATCAAAGCCTTCCTGTCCATCCAACAGGCCATACGGTCCGAAGGATGGGTCGACATAGGGAATGAAGCCCGAGGGAGGGGCGGACCCAGTGGGGGCAAGGCTCGGATCGTACGACAGGTTCGCACCGAGCCGTTGGTCCGGGTTGCTCAGATCACCGAGCTGGTTGGTGGCCGAGTTCTCGAAGAGGAACGACAGCTGACTCTGAAGGTTATTGATCGCGTTGATAACGGTGCGATCATACACGAGGGCTGCACTGCCGTTGAAGACGGTCTTGGGCGAGAAGGATGGGTTGTACGCGAAGGCGAAGCGAGGCGCAAAGTCTGTATAGGTCTGCGCGTAGGAAGGCGGAGCATTGTTGGCCTTGCCACCCAGGACGGCCTGGAAGTAAGGCAGTGTCTGGTTGAGGCTGCCGGTAGAATTCAACTGCTGGCGAATGCCGAAATACCGGTTGAAAGTCGATTGGGGATAGGAGAGACCTTGCAGCTGGTAGCCGGATTGCAATCCGTGAACTTCATAGGGAACAGAGTTGGTCTGCCAACGGAGGCCATAGCTGAGAGTGAGCTGCTTACCCACCTTCCAGCTGTCGCCGACGTAAAGCTCCGTCTGGTAGTAACGATACGCGTAAGGGTTGCCCGCCCCGTTTGGCTGTTGATTGCCTGACTTGCCATAATCGAAGTTCGTGGCGATCTCGCCGATGGCACCGAGTGTGGTCGTAAAGATCTGGTCGTAGTCATTCAATGCGACTTGGGAGTTCTGGTTGATGTCCCCGGGGCGCAAGAGTGGAGAAAGACCTCCGCCTAACTTCGAGCCAATTGCGCCTACAGAAACGAAGTTATAGTTCGTGATGTTGTTGCTATTGGTCTTAATGAACTTGAACAGGCCGCCCATGGTAAGGCTGTGATTGCCAACCTGCCAGTTGAAATCATCACGCACAACCGGAATCGGTATGCGGCGCGACTGCGTGTTGGAGGTTCCGTACGGGTTCGCCAGGCCAGTGAAGGTATACACATTCGGTGAGGTGGTGAAATCCCCAGCGAGGAAAGTCAGCTTGGAGATGTTGTCGCCGTAGTAGAACTGGTTGACCTTGTTGTTGCCGATGCTCCAGATGTCGCTGACAACATAACCGTAGCTGCGGTCGACTTCGGTCAAGCTGGCCGGATCGCCAGGGAACTGGGGAGCTCCCTCGCTGGTGGGGTAGACCTCATTGGTGCGATTGATGGTGAAGCGGCCGTAAATCTTGTTCTTCTGGGTCAGGTTGTAGTCGACGCGACCGACGTACGTGGTCTCGAAGTCAGGTTGCGGATAGGTGAAGCGCAAGCCTTCGGTATTGACACCATCGCCCTGGGTCGGGTCATTGGGTGCGGGGTACCGCTTGGCGAGGAACGCCAGGACATTCGGGTTGAAGCCGATGTGGGCCGGATCTAAAGCGACGGCCTGTGCAGCATCGATGCTGCTAATGCAATTAGGGGCGTTGTTGAGACGGCTGGTGTCGCCGCAGCCTTCGTTATTGTTGATGTAGTTCAAGGTCGGATTAGCGGAGTACAGCGCCGGGATGGGCACGATGGGTTCAGCCGCGTTGGACTGAATGATGCGCGAGTCGGCGAAATCGAAGAAGAAGAACAGCTTGTTGCGGATGATGGGGCCACCGATGTTGCCGCCGAACTGGTTGCGGATAAGGGGAGTACGTCCCAGACCAACATTGTTATTGAAGTAGGTATTGGAGGCCGTCGACGTATCGCGGTGGTATTCATTGACGTTGCCATGGAATTGATTGGTACCGTGCTTGGTGACCAGCTGGAACTGACCGCCGCTGCCGGTGCCAAGGCCTGAGGTGAGACCGCCAACCGTGCCGGTAAACTGTTCAACAGAATCGACGGGAGCGGTTGCAATGATCCCGAAGGTCGTACCGGCCGCGATATCGTTCACGTCAAGGCCGTCCACCGTGACGCTGGTCTGGTCAGTGCGCGCTCCGGTTACAGAACCAGATTGCATCGAATTCGTGCTGTCGAGCTGGGTGTCGACCACGCCGGCCTGGAGGTTGAACAGCGTGGTGATACCGCTGGTTCTATCCTGGACGGGCAAATGGTTGAGAGACGCTACGTCGACGTTCGAGCCAATGGAAGCGTCGGTCGTATTAAGGGTGACCTCGGCGGTTGAGGTGACGTTGACTACCGAACTTTCGCCAGCCTGCAGCTTCGCGTTTTGCGTGCGGACGTCGCCAACTGCCAGATAGATATCGTTGACTTCCACCACTGAGAAGCCTGGGTGGGTGAAGGTCTCCTGATATCCGGCTCCGGGGGGCACGTTCAGAAAGTGGTATGTACCAGACGAATTCGTGGTCTCGGTGTACTTCTGGCCGGTCGCTTTGTTGATCAGCGTGACCACAGCACCCGGGACTGCAGCATCAGTAGCGTCCGTGACGACGCCGGTCATGGACGACGAATCCTGTGCCTTGACGGCGGAGGGCGCCACAAACAAACCTGCTACGAGCGCGAGAACCAAAACTACATACAGCCTGGACAAACGAAAGGATCGCATCAAACTTTCTCCAATTCAGACATGTAAAGCGAGTGCGCGAAGGTTGAGAGAGATGACCTTGTTTCGAAGGATTTCTCTCAACATTAACTTTGCTGCGGGGAGACGCGAAGAAACTGAATGCAAATGGCATGCCAAACAGCGAAAACCGCCATCTAACTGATTTCGTTCGGCGTACGAGACTTTCAGGACTGGCTTATGTATGGCGGGGCGAATCTATCTATGATTAATAGAAGATGACCAGCTGGAATTCGTAAAAGAGGAGGATGGTTAAGGACCGCTTTCCGGAGGGGCGAGGAGCGGGTGGCGGGATTGTTTCGTGTCATTGTTTAAGGATGGCCGTGGACGAATCGGGAGTTGAGACGATTGTGGCGATCTCGACGCCGCCGGGGCGGGGCGGGATTGGGATTGTGCGGCTGTCGGGGCCGGCGGCGTTGGAGATTGCGGGGCGGCTGGTGACGGTGGAGCGGCCGCTGGAGCATGCTCGGGCGCGGCGGGTGAGGGTGGTGGATATAGATGGGGATATAGATATAGAGGATAGGGGGGAGACGGGTGGGCGCGCCGGAACGATCGATGATGCGGTGGTGACGGCGTTTCTCGGGCCACGGTCGTATACCGGGGAGACGGTGGTGGAGATTGCCGCGCATGGGTCGCCGGTGGTGCTGGAGGCGATGGTGCGGGGGGCGCTGGCGGAGGGTGCTCGGATGGGGCTGGCGGTTAGGCTGGCAAGGCCGGGGGAGTTTACGCAGCGGGCGTTTCTGGCGGGGCGGATTGATCTGACGCAGGCGGAGGCGGTGGGGGATTTGATTGCCGCGCAGACGCTGGAGCAGGCGAGGGTGGCGGCGCAGCAGATGGGTGGGGCGATTGCGCGGAGGGTGACTCCGGCAAAGGACGGGCTGCTGCACTTGATTGCGCTGCTGGAGGCGGGGATGGATTTTGCGTCGGGGGAGCTGGACGACGTGGAGATCGTGCCGCCGGCGGTGATTGCCGGGGCGATTGAGAGCGTGGAGAGGCCGCTGGCTGAGTTGGCGGCTAGCTTTCGGCGAGGGCAGTTGATGCGCAATGGGGCGGCGATTGCGCTGATTGGGCCGCCGAATGCCGGGAAGAGCTCTCTATTTAATAGGCTGCTGGAGCGGGAGCGGGCGATTGTGACTCCGCTGCCCGGGACGACGCGGGATACGGTGGAGGAGTCGCTGGCGTTGGGCGGGATTCCGCTGCGGCTGATCGATACGGCGGGGCTGCGCGGGGATTCGGACGACGAGATTGATGCGGCAGAAATGCAGGGGATTGCGCGGTCGCACGAGGCGCTGGCGGATGCGGACCTGGTGCTGCTGATCCATGATGCGACGCTGGATGTGACGGTGGGGGAGTTGAGGCTCGAGGCTTCGGTGGGGGGGCGGCCGCATTTGGTTGTCTATAACAAGGTGGACTTGTTGGGCGATGAGAGGGAGCGGATGGATGAGGTGGAGCTCAGCGGCGGCTCGGCGATTCGGACGAGTGCGCTGACGGGTGAAGGGTTGGAGGCGTTGCGGGATGCGATTCTTGCGCAGCTGGGGGCGGCGGGATCGTTGGCAGAGAGTGGGGCGCTGAACAATTTTCGCCAGCAGGAGGCTGTGGGTTCGACGCTGGCGGCGCTGGCGGCGGCGGTGGCCGCGAATGACTCGAGGTTGCCGCACGAGTTGATTTTGATGGACCTGCATCATGCGTTGCAGGCGCTGGACTCGCTGACAGGGGTCACGACGCCGGATGACATCCTCGCGCGGATCTTTGCTACCTTCTGCATCGGAAAATGACTGATAAAGGTTTATTATCAACAATATACATGCAAACAATGCTGGCTCCTTCGAGCAGCTTTGAGCGCATTTCCCGAGACATCTAAACTACGTGCGACCACTCGCTAAGGGGCCGAACCGATAGCGGAAGTGTTCAGCTTGTATCAAGCTCAACGTTAGTGTGCCCTTTCTGCTTGGGTGATTTAGCCATATTCTTCAACCCATCAGCATCTTAAGTTTGTGAGGGTACCGGAGCGATCCGTCACGGTCTGTGTTGCGGAAGCAAGAACTCGAAGCAAGCGCGTAGAGGCGTGTCGGTCAGTGCGTCTGCCAAGTGTAGGTGACGGTTTGACGGAGATTGGAATCGACAAGGCGCTCGACGACGCGCTCGGATTCGAGGTCGGCGAAGGTGTTGGAGAGCGAGCCGAGGTTCTGGGAGAAGAAGGCGGGGGCGGTGGGGGCTTCTCCGGTGGTTGCATCGGGTGCTGTCGAGGCAGGTTTAAGGACGGTAGGAGCGGAATGATTTGTGCCGTCGATGAGGGAGGTGAGCCGCAGGTAGGGAGTGCGCTGGGTGGAGTGATTGAAGACGGCGATCGAGGTTGCGGTAAGGGGGGTGATTCTTGGCGAGTTGATGGCGAGATTGTGCAGGAGATCAGAGAGGAGTGATTCATCGTCCGCGAGGAGGATGAGGTTTCCCGTTGCTGGGGTACTTGAGATTGCAAAGAAGAGGTGACGCGGACCGGTGAGGGCGCTGATGGGAACGCCGGAGATTGTGCTGGACTGGAAGTTGACGCCGATGCTGGCGGCAGTTAATTGGCCGCGAAGAATTTGCTCTAGCGCGGATGCCAGGGCTTGCTGATTTGCGGGGTTGGCGGTGTGGAGGACGACGGCGGAATGAATTGGGATCCAAAGGCCTTGCGGGTCGGAGGGATTTTGCGCCGAGGAGAGAGTGAGAACGGCGTCGAGGCCAATGGTCTGGAAGAGGTTCTTCAGGCCGTCGGTAGAGGACGTTGGAGAGACGGGCGGTAGGGCGTCGATGCGGGTCTCGAGATCGGTGGCAGAGCCGGACTGCGGAGCGTCGGTGGTGGGGTTCGGAGCGCTCTCGGGGTTGGAGGTTGGGGTGTTGGACGTGCCGACAAGCTTCTCGTGAATCGCGGTAACCGCGACGCTGGGATCCTGGGTGGCCACGACGCGATAGACGCCGGTGGAGGGTGGCGGCAGCGTTGCGAGCGGCGCGAGGTTAAGCGTAGCGGGTTCTGCTGCGGTGGGCTTTGGCAGGAGAACTCGCTCTTCCCGGAAACCTTTGGATTCAATGTAGAGGTCGGAGGCAGCGGCGCGGAACTGCTGGGTCCAGGTGACGTTGCCCTGGATCCAGTAGGAACGGAAGTGAGGGTCGACGGCGATGCGGTCGAGATTGAGCACCATGTGGAGCGCCGGTGCAGACTTCTCGGCGGGGAGGGCGGCGGAGACATCGCGGAACCAGGGCTCCTGCTCGACGGAGTTTGCCGGTGAGGAGGCGGCGATGAGCGTGAGCGCGTTTGCCATGAGGTCTTCGCGGGTGGCGAGGAGGATGAGGTCGCCGGTGGGACTGGGGACGCGCGCGAAGGCTACGGTGCTGTAGTCCGTGCCGGAGGTGCGGATGTAGAAGTCCGTGTTACCGGCATGTCGGCGTTGGAAGCTGGCGCGCGCCTGGAACAGTGCCGTCTGGTCGGCCTGGCCGGCTGGCAGGCGCGTGATGTAGAGGAATTCAAGCTTGCCGATGTCGTACCAGGCGAAGACAGACTGCTTGCCCGCGATCTCGTGCAGTAAGTCGACGCCAACGGGAATTCCAGCGGCGGTCGCGAAGTTGGTTTGCGCGTCGCTGAGACGACCGAAGAGGCGTGAGTTCTGAAAGACAGAATTGTTGTCGGAGGCGAGCCAGGACTTGCACTCGACAGAGTTCGTCCACTGCTGAAGGAGGGCGGCGAAGTCTGGCGACTCGATGGTGAGCAGTGCGTCGGCGGGGACGTAGGCCGTGAGGGATGCAGGGGCGACGGATTGCTGCGCGATGCGGATGCGATAGGCAATGGCGACCGACGTGGTGATAAGGAAGAGAGCAATGGCGGCGCGGAGTTTCATTGGCTGTCCTCCTGATACGTGTTGGAGGCGGTGAGACGCGGGCGGACCTGACTGGGTTGAGATAGCGCCACGTGCAGATGGGGGCTTCGGGCGAGGTTGCGCTGAGC
Source organism: Granulicella sp. L46 (assembly GCF_009765785.1). Classification (GTDB taxonomy): domain Bacteria; phylum Acidobacteriota; class Terriglobia; order Terriglobales; family Acidobacteriaceae; genus Granulicella. The sequence continues at coordinate 504,832 of NZ_LMUT01000009.1, read as the reverse complement.
GACTAGAAGGGCAGTTTTCAGTTCGTCACGGCGGCGGATGAGGTCGGGCTGGGGTGAATCTTTAGCGAGTGTGACTGCGAGCTGGGCATAGGCGAGAGCAGCCTTGAGATCGTTGTCGCGCGCGTTCGCAGAAGCCAGGAGTGTCGCAAGGCGGATTCGCTTGGCGAGGTCAAGACTGTTCGAGCCGGGAGGTAACGAGACGGCGGAGGCAGCGTTGCCGGAAGCGGTAGTGTCCGCGTCAGGGGCTGCGGACTCGTCGCTGGGCGGTGCGTTTTGTATGGAGCGAAGGACGGCCAGGGTAGCGGAGGGATCTGCAGTGGGTGCCTGCAGGAGAAGTAGATCGAGCCTGGCGCGGGTCGTGTCCTGGCCGTCTGGGCGGATGGCGATGGCCTCGCGGAGGAGACGTTCGCGATCGGCGATGGAGGTGGACGCGATGGCGGCGGCAATGATGCGGGATTCGTCCGCATAGGGTTGGCGCGCCGTAGCCGCAGTGGAGGGATGCGCGATGAACGAGAGCTCTTGACTGCCGAGCTCGACAGCTTGCGGTGTGAGAGGAGCCAAGGCGCGCGCGGCTTGAATGCGCAGATTGTAGGGCGCCGTAGCGTCACGGGCTACGGATAGCAGGTCCGTGCGAGCCTGGTCTCGGGCATTTGAAGCGAGTTCGGCCTGGGCTAGTCGCAGACGATAAGAAGCATCCCAAGGCACGGACTTTGCGAGCGACTGGAGGAACGGAATGGCCTCGGTGAAGCGGTTGTTCTTTTCCAGGAGCGAGGCGGCGTATTCCGTGTTGATGAAGGGATTGGATGGCTGGCCGCTGAGGTTGTACTGGATGCTGGCGGGTTGGGCAGGACTGAACTCCGGATCTCCGGAGAGGGGGAACTTCATGGTGCCATTTTCCGGGCTCGATGCGGGCTGGAGCGCTAATTGATGGAGCAGGTCGAGTGCGCCTGGCAGGTCGCCTGTGTCGATGCGGAGCTGGGCGAGTGCGAGGAAGTCGGTGGGTTGAAGGCTGTCGGTCTGCTGCTTGTACGCGAAGATGAATTCGCGCAGCGGGCGGATGGCCGTGAGATTGGGCTTGTAGGCGGGTGTAGGTTTCATCAGGCGATAGAGGGCGGAGCCGAACGAATCCTTGGGAACAGAGTCGGGGTTGGCGCGCCACGCGTCGAGAAGAGCTTGCAGGCGGTTGGAGCGAACCGCGAGGATGATTTCGTCCATGTGATCGGACTGGCGATCTTTGTCAGGCAGCAAGTTGAACGTGGCCTGGGCCTTTGCAACCTGGTCTTGATTGAGGTAGAGCTCGATAAGCTGGGCCTGGTAAGCGGCAATGCTGCGGGAGGATGTGTCATCGGTTGGATGGGCGCGGAGACGTTCGACCTGGCGGAGCAGGATGGGCTCGCGCGATGTGTCGGAGAGCCATTTCTCTCGCTCGAGGTCGTCGAGGATCTGATTGGGGTCCGAGGCCGAGTTGGTGACGGCGAGGATCAGGTTTGCGCCTTCCGCGGGGGTGGGCGATGCCTGGTAGACAGCCCTGAGGAGTTCGTTGGAGCGGTAGTTGCCGTTCTTTGCGAGGTAGAGGCCGAGAATGGCTTCGATCTCAGGGCGGCAGGTTGCGATGAGATGGAACTGGCCGATATGACGGGAGATGGCTTCAAAGGAGGTGAACCAAGTTTCGGGATACATGCCGTGCTGCTGCATGGAGCTGAGGATGGCAAACGACTGGCGCCAGTGGTTGAGCGCGGCATCGTGCATGTTGGCGCGATAGAGCGTGATGGCGAACTCGTCCTCGATGGCGGGATCAGATGGAGACAGTTCGAGAGCGTGGTTGTACTCGGCGATGGCAGAGGGGATGTTGTGAGCTTCGGCGTAGGTGCGCGCCAGGTTGAGATACGGTGTGGGGGAGGCGGGAGAAGCTTCGAGCTCGGCGGGCAGGAAGTCTTCGGCGTTGGGTAGGGGCTGGGCGGCATCGTGAACCGTGGAGAGGAAGATACCGAAGCGGCTGGCGTAGTAGAAGAAGGTGTCGCCGGTAAGCTGGCGCGTGGGATCGGGAGGAACGGCGAGGCGGTCGGCGATGGTGGCGTTCGCGGCGAGAGACTGGTTGAAGTCAGACAGATTGACGGTGGTGGCGGTGGGGCTAACGAAGTAGGTTTGGACGAGCGATGCCGACGCGGGACGCCAGACCGGATGCAGCGATTGCCCGCGACTGGAGACGGCGGCGAGGGCTTGCGCCTCGGTGCCGTGGGTGACCGTGTAGTTGAGTGCGGCATCGGCGAGGGCGGCGTTGCTGTTTGCTGCGAGGGCAGTGAGTGCGAGGGGATCGCGGTGCAGGAGGAGATCGAAGTAGCGGGTACGAAGTGGAGCATTGCCGTGAAGGACGAGGGTGCTGATGACGCGAAGTTCGTCTGTGGTGTCACCGACATCGCGGTAGGCTTGCGCGGCTTTCATGAGAACAGGATTGCGGCGGCGCGCCAGCAGGCGGGCTGCATAGGTTTCGAGGTCGTGGGCTAGCGAGGAGAATTGCAGACGGCTCTGCTGGAGAGATACATAGAGGTTGAGCTGGGTGTTGTTGCGCTCATCGGTGGGCAGGCTCTGTTGGCGCCAGTCTGCTTCGCGGTCGGCGAGGCCGGCAGCGGTTGCAGCTTGTAGGGCGAGAGTTGGGTTGGCGTTGGGCTGGGCTGCATTGTGGAGCTTGTCGAGGATGAGGGCGAAGACTTGCTTTTGTTCGGGCGTGTCGTAGGTCTGGATGGTTTTCCCGAGGGCGTCGACGGCTGCTTTCAGACTGTCGTTCGCGATCTGGCGGCGCTGGGTTGCGAAGTTCTTACGGAAGTCAGCGGACTCGTCGTCGGTGATCTTTTCGCGGGCGAGTTCGGCCGAGAGAACGGTGGGCGAGGTTGCAGAGACCTCGGCTGCTTGGCGGGCGGTAGTGAGCGTTGCGAGGGCGCGATCGGCCTGACCAGAGCGCGCGAGGATGCGGGCGTAAATGACGGCGCCGCTCTCGGGCTGAGGGTAGGCGGCCGTGGTCGGCGGAGTCAGCAAGTTGGAGCCAGCGAGGGCTGCGCCTTGCTCGGCGAAGGCCTTGGCTTCGGTAAGCAGGTTCCAGTGTTCGAGCTGCGCGGCAACGGTAAAGTAGTCGGTTGCGGCTTGAACGTGGCCATCGATATAGGCCACTTGCAACGCTTTGACGGCATCGGCGGGACGCTGCTGGCGGGCCCGGAGCTCGGCGAGGCGGACCATCCATGAGGGATCGTGGTAGGTGAGAAGGTAGAGGCGTTGGAAGTCGGCGGCGGCGAGTTCGGATTGCGCGGGATCGGCCTGGCTTAGTCGCAATTCGATTTCCGCGCGCGTGGTGTAGAGGTCGACTCGATCCTTGCGAACAGCGATAGCGAGCGAGTAAGCGGACTCGGCCGCGGGAAGATCGCCGAATGTGGATTCGGCTGTTGCGAGCAGGATCATGAAGCGGGAGTCGCGCGGAGATTGCTTGATGGTAGCGCGGAGAAAGTCGAGGAGCTGCTGCTGGCGGCTGTGCTGGAGAGCGTAGAGAGCGGCTTCCTGCCCGAGGCTGGCGTCTTCAGGGAAGGCTGAGAGGAGAGCGATGTACTGGTCGGTGGCGCCGGGAAAATCCTTGAGGCGAGTGAGCGCGGGGATGAGTCCGCGGCGGAGAAGCGCGATGTTTTGTTTGCGGGCGTCGGTGGTGAGGCCGGGAGCGCTGCGGGCTGCGTCAAGCTGAGCGAGGTAGAACTGCTTGAGGCCGGCGTCGTCGTGTGCGCGAGCGTAGCTGGTGGCGACGACGTCGAGGATGCGCGGGTCGTAGGGTGTTTGCGCGAGAAGGGTGAGCGCGAGGGTGCGGGCTTGTGCGGTGTCGTTCGTATCGTTGGCGCGGCTGGCGGCTTCGAGGGTGAAGTCGCGTGCTAGGGATGGCGTGGCAAGCTTGGCCGAATCGAGCAGGGTGGCGATGGCGCGCTGTGGCTGGTTGGTCCGTATGAAGAAGTCGGTGGTGGCACGGACGACGCCGAGGATGCGCGGATTCGCGGAGTAGACGGAGTCGATGATACGGGTGGCCGCGGCAATGTCGTCATGGGATTCGAGCGAATGGGCGAGCGAATACTGTAGTTCGATTTTCTGCACGGGGTCGGCGGTAAGAGTCGCTTGCTTTTCGAGCGCGCGCTCGTAGACGGGGGTGAGCGTGCGGTCCTGCGCGAGGGCGCCAATGGCGGCGGCTTCGTCGAGCGTTGAGGTGCGATCGAGGGCCTGGTTGAAGAGGGTGGTGAGGAGGGGATTCAGTTCGGGGCCAGGATGCTGCGCGGCGAGGATGTCGGCGCGGAGAGTGAGCGCAGCGGTGTTGGACGGGTTGTCGGCTACAGCTTTTGTGGTGGCTGCATCTACGATCGCCCTGGTGTTGGTGCGGGTAGCGAGCTGAAGGAGGCGGGCGTTGGACTCCTCCGAGCCGAGGAAGCTTTGCGCGGTGGAACGGAAGTTGCTGTCGCCGGCGTCGGAGGGTGGCTTGAGCCACGCATCGATGACACCCAGCGCGGAGTCGAAGTGACGCGGGATCTCGATGGGATGAATGACGGCGTTCACATACTCGGCGACGGCTGCGGGCAGGTTGTGGCGATTCTCTTCGATGGCTCCGGCTTCGTATCCAAAGAGAGCGGGCGAATGGAGGTGGGTGCGTGCGGCAGTGATTTCGGCGAGGGCGTCGTCGAACTGGAAGTAGTCCCAGAAGATGGTTGCGGTGGTGAGATAGGCCTGCGTGGAGTTGGGGTGGAGCTCGGGGATGCGGCGCCAGAAGGGCGCGGCGGCGGCCAGATCCTCACCGCCGGTGCTGGTGGCTTCGGCGTAGAGATCGCCGAGCGTGGCGAGGCGGTCGGGACTATCGGGTGCGGCGGCGAGCAGGTTTTTTTCGAGCGCTACGGCGCGAAGCGTTGAGGTGGGTTGCGGATCGAGATAGGCGAGGGAGCGATAGAGGGATACGGCCTGGTCGCCGGTATCTGCGTCTGCGGGGTAGAGGTCTGCGACCGAGCCAAGCAGCGGGGCCCCCTGCTCGAAGTGCGAGGTGAAGATGTCGATCTCGGCTTGTTCGCGGATGGCTGCCGGGTTGGATGGCGGCGAAGCAGCAGAGGCCTGGTTGTTGAGCGATTCGAGTTGAGAGAGTTCGGACTGGAGCTTTCCGGCGCGGCTGAGGTAGGTGAGGAATTCGTCACGCAGGTCGTCAGACTCCCACCATTGGCTGCGCAGCAGGGCTTCGTATGCGGCCGTGTCGCGGGTGGTGGCCGCCTGGTAGGCCGTGAGCAGGTTGTGCGTGAAGACGAGGTCGTGGGGAAAGCGTTTGGCGGCGTAGAGGTCGAGTTCTAAAGCGAGCTGCGGGCCGATGGGTTGTTTGGGATTGACGTTAGCGAAGAAGTTGTCGAGGTCGGTTCCGGAGAAGATGTCGGTAGCTTTTTTCGCGAGCTCTGCGAAGGCTTCGCGCTTCTTCTCTCGCAAATAGAGGCGTGCGAGCTTGTCATAGTTGGAGGGTTGCTGAAATTTCGCAATTGCCTGCTGGTAGATCTGCTCCTGCTGTGCGGAGAGATTGTTTTGCTCGAAGAAGGTCGCGAGCCGCTCGTAGAGTAGCGGGTCATTGGGGTTGCGATCGAGTTGCGTACGCAGCACGGTGAGCGCGCGGGGAAGCTGGCCGGTCGCTGTAAGCCGCCCGAGATAGCGGTCCAGGATGGCCGTGTAGGCGGTGCCTTCGGGAAGCGACTTGCGCGTGGGAAGCTGCGCGAGGGGCTGGGCGTTGAGCTTCTGCGCTGGTAAAGCGTCACTATCGACGGAGTCGGGATCCTGCACGCGGACGTAGAAGCCGACGGTGCCGGGGGCAGGTGCGGGCGGTGGCGCGGTGGAAGAGGAGGTGAGCGGAAGGCCGGCGGTTTTCGCGGCGAGCTCGGTGAGGAGAGATTCGTAGAGAGCGAATTCGGCTGAGGTATCGTTCTGGCGAGCGTAGGCATCGGCCATGAGGCTGGCAACGTCGAGACGTTCCGGAGCAGACGGGAAGGATGCAAGGAATTGTTTGCCGGCGGAGATAACGGTTGCGGGTTCGCCGTAATCGGAGAGAGCGCGAATGAGTTGGGCATGCAGTGCGGGGCGTTCGGGCGCAGAGGGAAAGCGCTGGTCAAGATCGGCGAGGAGCTCGGCAGCCTTGGCGCGATGGAAGTAGCGTTGCGCCTTGGAAGTTTCGGATTTGTACTGAGACTCGGGGCTTTCGCCGTTGAGCCAAAGCGAGAGGATGCCATTCCAGTAGCCGGGGCCTTGGTCGAGCGTGGCGATATCACGATAGAGTGTGAGGTTCTGCGCGCCAAGTGCGAGCGGTTGCTCGGGGGCTTGCAGAAGGATATCGATGAGACGGGCGAGACCGGCCTGCGCGGAGGGTTCGCCGGTGGGCGCGGTTCCGGATGAAGCAGCGAGCGCGTAGTTGTAACGGGCGGCCTCTGCGTACGAGTGGATGGAGAGGCTGAGGTTCGCGAGCGTGTAGAGATCGGTGGGAGTCCAGGGGGCATTGCGCGTGTCGCGGGCGATGCGGAAGGCGTCAAGGGTTTGCTGCGCGGAGTCCGTTCGTCCTGCTTGCTGATCGTAGTAGAAGATGCGGGCAAGTGCGTTGAGAGCTTCAGGGCCATCGGGATGCGCGGCGAGCTGGTCGCGGGCCGCGGCGACGAAAGCTCGCTGGCGATGAGTCTGCTGCAGCAAAGCGAAGTAGGACTGGATGAGCTCGGTGGGCCAGAGGGGCTGGAAGGCATGGTCGTAGACGGCGAGGGCGGCGTCGATGTTACCGCGATGGAACTCGATCAGGGCCTGGGCGCGGATGGGGAAGATTTTGTCCTGGGGAAACGCGTGGGTGTAGCGTTCGATCAGCGATTGCGCGGCAGGCCAGTCCTGCTGGTCGATCTCGAATTGAAAGAAGGCGGCGTAGACGGCGGGCTGGTCGGGATAACGTGCGAGGAAGGCGTTGAAGGTGGATGCTGTTTCCGAAGCTGGTAGGCCTTGCTGATAGATGGCGCCGAGAATGCGTTCGAAGGCGAGCCACGAGCGCTGCGCGGCGGGATCGATGTAGGTTTCGGAGGGGAGGGGAGGAGCGGCGGCAACGTCTTTCAGGACCGCGATCTCCTGGGGGATCATGAGGCGGCGTTGGTAGAAGTCGGCCAGTTCGAGACGGGCAGCGGTGGGGTCTGGAGAATGCGCCACGTAGAGCTTCCAGTCAGATTCAGCGGCCGGTTCGTCGAGGGCTTGCTCGTCCGTTCGAGCGCGCAGTTGATACAGCTCGGCGTCACTGGAATTCGTGGCGATGAGGCGCGATAGTTCGCTGGCAGCTTCTTTGGGAGGTCGTGGATAGAGCGCCTGGACTGAAGGCAGCTGCATGGCGCGATAGAGCGCGGACTCAACAGTGGAGGCGCCGACGACGTGTTGCAGCCAATCAGGGAGGGTAGCCCTGGCTGCGAGCGGGACGGTGAGTGTGCCGAGAACGACGCCCGCGGCGAGTAGGCGCCGATTGTCCTTTCGGAATAGACGCGTCGAAACATTGCGTACCGGTTTACGGGACGACATCGAGGGACACCTCCTGACTGCCCAGATTGTGAGCGATGTCCTCGGCTGTAACCGTGAGGGTGTAGCGGCCGACGGGAAGGTCGTTGGGAATGGTGAGAACGCCGGTATTGATTTGGGCGCGGGGATTCCAGCGAAGAGGGGTGGAGGCGACGCCGTCGATCTGGGCTGTAAGCGTTCGTGTCGAAGAGGAGGCGGTGGCGTGAATCTCAAAAGCTTCGCCACGGTGGGCGCTGGTTCGGGCGAGCTGCAGTTTCACTGTTGGCGGAGTGCTGGCGATGACGAAGGTCTTCGCCTCCGTGTAGGTGTTGCCGTGAGTATCCCGGAGGAGGAGGCGCACATTGTAGGTGCCGTCCTTCATGTCAGAAGGAGCGAGGAAGCGGGTCTCCCAGAGGCGGTTGGCTTGATCGCCGGGGGCCTGCAGATCTTCGCTGGCAAGGTGCCGCAGCGGCTTGGTGAGTCCGAAGGGAAAGAGGGCAATCACAGAAGTGATCGCAGGGTCGGTGCGGACGCGCAGGACCGGATCTCCAGGACGGATCACGCGGGGGCGGAGGAGCGATCGCGGGACAGCCAGGAAACTGGTGTACGGGGTGACGAACTTGTAGCGACGCGACAACCGGATGATTTCGGCGATGGCGGCTTCACTTTCGCCGTCGCTGTCGATCTCAGCGAGCAGCGCATTAACGCGGGCCTGTGCCCAGATGCGCGGGAGCTGGGGATGCGTGAGGTCATTCGCAGGAAGCGCGGTCTGAGCGGTTGCAATGAGTGGCTTACCATCGCGGGTTGCGTGCAAGGTGAGTGTCAGAGGCGCTGGAGAGGGTTGATACTGTCCAACCCACTGTGCGATGGAGCCGGGATAGATTGCATCGTCGAGCGGATAGATATACGAAGTGTTCGCAGCCGGCGAGGCGGTGAGGGTCGTGCTTGCGAGGGGATTGAGGGTGAGCTTGGAAATCCACGACTGGAGATGAAAGTCGACAGGCTCCGTGGAGAGAACCGCTTCGAGGAAGCCGTTGTTGCGGGCGAGTTTGCGGAGGAATGGAAGGTTGGCATCATCTCCTACCGCGAAGACATCGGTCTGTGGCGGATGCGGAGACTGCTTCCAGAGGGCGGTGTAGCGGGCCGCGATTTTGTTGCCAAGAACAGTCTCTCCGCGGTCGGAGCCGCCATCGGAGAGGAGAGCGATCGTGGTGTTGGGCTGAGTGGATTGGGCGATGGCTGCGGTCAGGGCTTTGAGGGCATCGGTTCCGCCACGAAGGTTGCTGGAACGAACGAAGGTGAGAACCTGCTGAATGGCATCGGGGGTCGCGGCGATGGGCTGAGGCTTGAAGGGGGTGACGGATTGATTGAAGAGGAGGACGTTGAAGTGGTCTGCGGGCTTGAGAGTGCGAAGAGTGGCTTCGAGTGCCGCGTAACTACGCTCGAGCTTGTCCCATTGCATGGAGAGTGAGTTGTCGAAGAGCAGGATGACGGTGCGTGGAGGAGCCTGAGTGGCAGGTTTCGGGGTATCGGGATTCGCAACGAGGATCTGCGCCTGGAAGAAGCCGGGCTCGGGCGCGGAGATGCGGGACGATGCGAGCGGTTCGCTGGCAGTTGGGAGCGGCGTTTGAGGGTCGCGATGCGTGATGACCTCGACCTGGTCTGCATCGGCTTGAGAAAGAAGCCAGTTGGCTACGAAGTCCTGGTCGAGCGATAGATTGGAGGCATGCATCGTGCCTTCGACGGTATGCTTGTCGTTGCTGGTGAGGGTGAGAGGAAAGTGTGCGGACGGGGCGGTGAAGTTTTGCAAAGCGTTTACGGAGTGAAGGGCGAAATGCAGGGTGAAATTGCCAACGGCTTGTTGCTGGCCAGCGTCGGGCTTCAGTGAGAGAGTGAAGGATTGTTTGAATGCCGAAGTCGCCAGACGCTGGTGGTATTCGATCTCGAGACGCTTGGTGCCATAGGCTGGGATGGGGACAATCTTTGCCGTGAAGAGTGAGGTGGCGCGCGGATCCTTGTCATCGCGCTCCCCGGCTTCGAGCAGACCGGGATCGACGACCTGCAGGCGAGCCTGGTCGTAGACCTGCTCGGCGCGTTTGCGCTCGAGGATCACGGCAGGAATGCGCACGGCCCCGTCCCACACGGCGAAGTCTGAGACCGTGGAGCCGCCGGGAAGCGCGAAGCGGTACGTGCCTTCTTCGATATTGCCTGAGTGGTTTGCGAAGATTTGGATGATGGAAACATGGGCATCGCCATTGTCGATGGTGACATCGACTCGCATCTCGTCGAGCGAGAGGATGGCGGGGTCGGGAGCGTCTTTGTCGCGGGGGATGAGGGTGCCAGACTGCGCGCTGGTTGGGATAGCCGCGAAGGCGAGCAGAACGAACAGAGCCAGGGTCTTCATGGCAGATTCGCCTCAGGAATCCGGACGAGGCCATTCTCTGTTCCGATGTAGATCTGACCTGCGCGGGCGGCGAAGGCAGTGATGTTGAGCGATGGCAAGCCGTTGGTAACCGCGGACCATCGGCCGGAAGCGACAGAGTAGACCAGCATCCCGTTGCCCAGAGTTCCGGCGTAGATGTGCGAGGCAGTTGCATACAGGGCGTTGGGGTTGATGACCAAGTTGCGCGGCATTCCGGGCGGCAGTTCGATGGGTGTGAAATGCCCTTGGCTATCGAGTGTCTCTACGCCTGCGCCGTATGTGCCAACAAGCGTTGTGTTGTCCGTGGATGGGAGCAGGGCGGTGATCCAGTTGTGCTTGAGGCTTGAGTTGGAGACGGTGAGATTGCGCTCGACGGCGTTCGACTTGAGGATAGAGAGGCCGCCGAGGGTGCCAGCGAGTAGTTGGCCCGAAGGACCGGCAGAAGCCAGAGCGTAGACGTGATTGTTGACCAGACCCTGGAAGGCATAGAGGCTCTCGGCGCCGGAAGGACCGAGGAAGCTGATGCCGGCGGACGTGGCGAGGACTGTGACAGCGCCCTCGAAGGTGACGTCGGTGATGTGATTGGAGATAAGGCCGTCGCGCTGGGTGAGCGTCTGGCGGGGCCGACCTTGAGCGTCGAAGAGGACTAAGCCGTCGGCTGTAGCGGCATCCATGGTGTGGCGCTCCGGGTCGATCACGAGGCGGTTGATACAGAAGAGGTGGTCGTCCTCAATGTGTCGAACGGCACCGTCGGGGCTGAGGAGATCAACGCCGTGATCGAAGAAGCCAACGTACAGGGTGCCGTCGGGTGCGAAGGCAAGTGCGGAGATGTTGGCGTCGGCGAGGGTTGACGGCTCGGGAGATAGCGCTGGTGTCCAAGCTGAACCCTCTCGCCGCAGCAGAGTGCCGTCGGCCAGGGCAAAGAGCGCATCGGGCTCAGTTAGAAACGCACCAACCCGCTGGAGAGAGGGGCTGGCCGGTCCGGTCGAGATAGAAACACGGCGAAGTGAGGGAGTGCTGTCCAACGGAATTTGTTGGATTCCCTGGTCGAGTGTGCCAATGATGAGCTGGCGCTGGTCGACAACAAGGCTATGGCTGAACGTGCCTTGAGCTAGCAGACGCGTCGGGCGAAACGAGGGAGCCGCGAGATCGAATTCGGCAGTGCCGACAGGCGTACCGACAAAAGCGCGAGGCGGGCCGGGACCGCGAGTGATGGCGAGGGACTCGACTTGGTCGTCGGGCAGGCCAGAGCCCGAGTTGGCGTGATCTACAGTGCCCGCGTGGACGTAGAACACGCCGGAGTTGCGGGTGCCGATGAGGAAGGATGCGGAGTCGATGGCGGCGAGGGCTGTGACCTGAAGCGTTGCCGCGTTGACTCCGGGTAGGTTGAAGCGAAACGGCATGAGGGTTGCGCCGTTATAGAGGAGAACACCACGACGACGGGTCCCGAGCAGCACGTCGCCGTCGGCCAAGGGAAGCACCGCGGTGAGGTCGCGGGCTTCTGTGTCCTTAGGCAGAAGTTGGTGAAGCGTTGGGGAGGAATTGGATTGCGGCTCAAGGAGGAGCAAGCCGGCCCCGGCGGTGGCAAGCAACAGTTGCGGATCGCTGGTTCCGCGGAGACGGCCGCTGGTCACGCCGTCTATGGGGGCGACCGGGAGTTCGAATCCGCAGCGGAGGCGGAACCGCGGCGTGCCATCGCCACGGAGAATGGTGAGGCCGGATGGGCCGCCAAGATAGAGATTGCCAAGGAAGAATACGCCGCTGTTATAGCTGGGCCTGGAAGCTACGGTTTCGGCTCCGAGGCTGCGCGCGAGGTTGGAGGAGGAGTCCAGGGTCTGCAGGTTGAAGGCTAGCTGGTCTGCAGTGGCGGCAGCTTGCGTGGCGCGATGGAGAGCTCGGCGAGCGCTGAAAACGACCACAAGCGCCGCCGCCAGTAGAAGGACAAGAGGAATGAACAACAGCAACAGACGTCGCGATTTTCCCAGGCCACCGGAAGGGTGCGGCGATTTCATTGCGAGCTTGAACTCCGCTTTCGCCAAAGACTCTGAAGGCTAAGTGGAGACAGCTTAGCATGCTTCTGGAGGGGGCGGTCCCGGACCCTGTGAGGATGAAGTGGCGTTGTTAATACGACGCTTTCTTGAGCTCGAGCTTGGCAATCATGCTTCTACATAGAAGAAGGGGTATCACGCCAAATGCACCGAAACTGCAGTCGATGAGCCGCCAGGCAATGGGTATGCCGCGGACGTGACCTGCGATGAGGGCGAGGGGGATAACGCTGGCGCAGGCAATAAGGCCGAAGGTGATGACCCACTTGTTTCGAACCGGATCGATCAAGGGGCCAACGAAGGCAACGGCAATCACGAGATGAGCGAACGCCAGCCAATCTGTACCGTAAGCAAGGAAGGGATACGTGGCGTTGGTTGCATGGAGTGCGTCGTTGACCCGCGAGATCCAGGGAAGCAAGCGGGTAGCCTCGGAAATGGGGCGAAAGGGGCTTGTGTGCAAGAGGGATACAAGCCAGGTTAGCTCTGTTTGTAGGGGAAAGGCAGTGATCCCGCTCAGCACCAGACCGGTGATAAAGAGGGCGAGCCAGAATCGGATTCGGCGAACAGGGTCAGGCTGTGTCATGTGGGTGAAGAGGCGCGGATGCTCCAAGGTAAAAATCCTACATTACAGGGTTGCTGGAGAAGCGCCGCCGAAACGGCGCTCCCTGCGATGAAATTCCTGCCACGCAGCGTCGAGATCCTGCTCGTCGAACTCTGGCCACATGCGGTCAGTGAATAAGAGTTCAGCATAGGCGGATTCCCAAAGCATGAAGTCCGAGAGACGCTTCTCGCCGCCGGTTCGAATCAATAAATCAACATCCCCGCCTTGCTCATCGAAGGTGTCGGCTAACAAGGCGCGGAGGGAATCTGGCGACGGAGATTCTGTGCTCGAACTAGAAGCGGCGGCTGCGACTGCCGCACGAGTGATGGCGTCGCGTGACGAGTAGTCGATCGCGACATACAGGTTCAGGTTGCACCCGGTTGCGGTGACGGCTTCGGCTCTCATGATTTCGCTGACCACTTCTTTCTGCAAGCGATCCCGGCGCCCGATCACCTGCAGCCGTGCGCCGCGCTTGCGGAGCCGTTCAGCTTCGAGGCGCAGGTACACACGGAGCAGCCAGAAGATACTCTGAACCTCGGCATCCGGTCGACGCCAGTTATCGGAGGAGAAGGCGTAGAGTGTGAGGCGGGCGATGCCCAGGTCCAAGGCCCGTTCCACGACCCGCCGTACCGCGGCGATACCTGCCCTATGGCCTGCGATGCGAGGTAATCCGCGTTGCTGGGCCCAGCGGCCATTTCCGTCCATGATGATCGCTACATGATGTCCGCTTTGGTTACTTTGCATCCGGGACCTCCGGAGCGGACCCGGCTGCCGCTGGAAGGACGCTGTACCAATTGATGTTGCGGGTGAAGTACATTGCTATCGCAACTGCCAGAAAGCTCGCAATCGCGCCGACGAATAACGCGTTGTCTTCAAGTGTCAGGAGCAGATAGATCAGGGTGTAAAGGAAGGTGAAGACAACGAAGGCCCTTGCTCCCTGTAACCTGCTGGAGAATATCCAGCCTGCATTGAGCGAAAGCAGGGTTACCGTGGCAGTCCCAGCGAGCACGAAACCAAGCTCGAAACCAATGCGCTCAGCGAAGGACAAGAGGAGCAGATAAAAGATAATCTGTGCGATGCCTACCAGGATGTACTGGGCTAGATGGGCTCGTTTCCCGGTCGTGACCTCGAAGATGAAGTAGGACAGAAAGACCAGGCCGAGGAATAACAGTACGTACTTGAGAGATCGATTGACGGACTGATAGGGGTCGGCGACTTCGATGAAGGAGATGCCAAGCGCCGTGGAGTCGAGTCCCGTGATGGAGTCACTTGGGCCTTCGGCGCGCACACCGCGGGCGATAAAGGGAACGGACCACTCTGCCGTAAAGCCATGATCCGAAATGGTTCGATTGACTGGAAGGGTGCCTCCGTCGAACCCAGGATTCCGCCAGTCGCCCTGCGCGGTGAGATGCGTTGTTTTGCCGTATGCGAGGACCGAGATCCGCTCCGCACCGGAGAATCGCAGTGTCGAGGTTGCGTGAAATTGGGAGCCAGGCTTGACGATGCCGCCGACCTTGGCGCCGAGGAGAGATAGCTTTACCAGTCGGTTTGGGTCCGCGCCAAATGTGATGGTCTCAGCAACTTCCGCTGGCACCAGCGTTGCTGTTTTGCCGTCTGTCGTCAGGGTCGCGTCGGCCAGCGCTCCTCGTGGATCGCTTACACCCACTACGATCTCTGCCTGGCTCCAATCGAGTTGCGCGCCTTGAGGAGCCGCTGCCGGAACTCCAGACAGGTCGAAGATTGCGTCGAACTTCAAATCCGCCTGAAATACCGGAACCCTGAAGAGGGAGCGGTGACGTTCCTCCGTTGTCGTCTTGACGTCCGCAGCTGCTTGAGCAGGGAACACGAGATAGATGCCGTGCTGTGTTGAAGCAGCTAGAGATTGGGGTGGAATACTGTACGGAATAGCGAGCGTTGGTCCAAGAAACGTCTGCGGGCCACCCACGCGGCTGCTGATTTCATTCGTGACCGTCGCTGCGCGGCTTGTTCTGTCATCCACCAGGCCGCTTACAAAGAGTGCGGGGATGGCCATGAGTAGGGCCAGGCTACAAACGACGATGAGCTTCACGCCCATCGACACGGATCTGAATCGCTCTTGAAGATTCGATGACTTCGCAGGAAATTCCGGCATTTGCTGCTCCTTGTTGGAAAGTACTTTGTGATGCAAAGCTACAGGACAAAAAAACTAAGCCTTGGAGGGTGTGAGGCCGCGTACCTGGCTATGGACAGGTTCGGCCTTCGCTTCCCTGGCCGCATCCTGAATGACCTGTTCGAGAGCGGAGAGGTACTCGACATAACGCTTACGGCCGGAGGACGTAATGCGGCATAACGTCTGGGGCCGATTGTGTTCATACGATTTCGATATCTCGACCATCTTTCCCTTTTCCAGTACGCCCAGGTGTCGACTCAAGTTGCCATCGGTCAGGGCACACAATTTTTTCAGATCGTTGAACGCTAGTCCCTTAGGGTTGGTAATCAAGGACGTCAAGATGCTGAGTCGGGCGCGCTCGTGGATGACCCGGTCGAGACCCTCGTAGGCAAAGCGGCCGTCGCCGGATGGAGATTCAGGCTTCATCTTCATTCTCCGTTGAGGTGAAGAGCAGAATAGCTGACACCAGTAGCTGTCCTACGCCATAGGGGATGCCCATAGCCCACGGGGAGAGCGCCCGACTGCCTCCGATCGCAAGACAGCTTAGACCCGTCAACAAGTACCAAGCTCCCACCGCAATCATTGGGCGCGGTAAGAACCGGCACGATGAAAATATCCCAAGGCCGAAGAGGACCTGCCACATTCCGGGAAGCATCCATCCGGAAGGTGCCACATAGCGCAGAAGCACGACCGTGAGAAGCAGTCCGGCAGCAGCCGCGGGCACAAATTGCTCGACCGCCATACGCAGCATCTCGTTTGATAGCGCAGAGTGAATACGGCGCGAGCGCGTGTACATCTGAACCCCCGTCAAGCCAGCAGATAAAACGGCTGTCGAGATCCAGATGCCGAGGTAGACGGACATGTGCGTGGCGGGCTCGGGCAGCCACAATGCCTGGGCGCCGGCAGCCAAACCAGCGAGCACGCCCGTGGCCGCAAGCGTTGCCGGACCATAACCACGGAACTCCGTAGTATTGGCCAACTGTTTGCGGATGCTGCTGATATCACCAAGCGCTTTGTAGAGATCGTTCATCGCAGTTCACTTTGTAATGCAAAGTACATCAGGATCAGACGGCTGTGTCAAGATACGCCCTATTGCGGAACGACATTGGAGATGGATGGTGACGAAATGGTTCTTGTCAGAGATGTCATTCCGATTACTTTGCGGAAGCCTTGAGGGCAAAGGTCGCAACGTAGCAATTTTGAGTCTCCAGTGAGTCTGCAGAAACGTCGGACGATCCAAAAACCCCTATGAACACCGGGTTTGGACGTAATATTACCTTCTGCATCGGCAAGTGATTGATAAGTATTTTGTTATCTATTACTTACGCAACCAGTGTACGGTTGAGTCGATCGGCCTTGACCCTGATTCCGAGGCATGTGAACTATTTCACGGGGAGCGAAAGTATCGCGCGAGGATCCTGATGGCGTTCTCGCACTATTGCAGTAGGTTGACGGTGTAGGTTGAGGAGGATCCGGGGATGAACGTCAAGGAATAGCCTATTGGCGTGACTTGGATGGGTTTTCCCTGATCGTCCGTTACATGCATCGATGTCGACCGGGCACCATGGGAGGGAGCGCGGAGATTGATCTTGAGGGTGCGGCCCGTGGGGAGAGTTAAGTCAGTTTCTCCGGTAGTGGAGGTGGGGTAGATGCAGACCCGGATGCTGTCTGCGAGATTTTCCAGGGTGACGCCGGAGCCGCCGATGAACACAGGGGTCTTGCCTGGCGGTAGAGCGAAGGATTTCAAGACCTGTCCGCCGTTGTAGATGGTCCCAGTATCGAAGTCCATCCAGCGGCCTTTGGGAAGATAGATGTCACGGGTAGAGGCGGTGGCGTAGTCATTTCCGTACAGAGGGGTCGCCAGGATAGCGTCGCCGATGAGCCATTCGTAAGCGCGGGAGGTTGCGTTCTCGCGACCGTAGGCGAGTGTGTCCTGCGGAAAGGCGATGGGGAGCGGCGTCATGGTCCAGGGATAGCCATCTTCGGCAAAACGGCGAGCGTTGCTGTAGATGTAGGGAGCAAAGCGGGCATGCAACTTTGCTGCCTGCAGCATGATACTGGCTACGGCGGGGCTGAAGGTCCATGGAGGCTCGCCCATACCCATCGAGCTGTGCAGCGCTGCCCATTGCGCGTTACGTTCCATGTAGGTTTCCATGCGCGGTGTGCGAGAGGTCGCGAAATGTTCTTCGCCAAAGGTGCCGCCAACGATGTCGGGATAGACGAGGGGGAATCCCGAGTAGGCGAGGGCGAGCGCATTCACGGGCCCCCGGTCCTGGTCTTGATCATAGTTAAAGTCGTTGATGCGGTGGAGATCGCCGTTGGAGGAGAGATAGCCGTTGCGCTCGATGACGAGTCTGCCTTGCGCCATTAGACGGTCATTCGTGGGATCAACTTTGTCGTCACGCAGATGGTAGCCACCGTAGCCGTAGAAGTCTTCCTTGAAGCCGTCGATGCCATATTTTTCCCAACGAGCAACGAGATCCATATACCAGGTGAGCGCGGCAGGATTGTGGGCGTCGAGAAGGTAGTACGGCGACTTAGGCCAACCGCCTTTGAAGACTTCCGGCTGACCGTCTTTGGTGAGGAAGTAGTGGCCCGCAAGGCCCTGCGTTGCAAACGGTCCATCGGTGATGAAGGTGATGCGGAGGCCGAGCATGTTTTTGAGGCCTTCGTCGTGGAAATGCTGTAAGAGGCCGCGCGGGTCTGGGTACTTCTGCGTGTCCCAAAGACCAAAGCTGGTGGTTTCATGCATGGGCGGCGGGCTGGGCCAGAAGCCGGATCCGATGACGATCCAGCGCAGAGGATAGCCGGCGGCGAGATACCGGTCCACGCTGTCGTGAATGGTTTGCTGGTTTGTGTTCCAGCCAAGCGCTCCAAACGCCTCCCAGCCGACACCGAAGGCGTCATATTTGGGCGTGAGTATGCTGTAGCCTGCGGCGATGCGGGCGGCGCGATAGGCGGCGTAGATCTGGTGAGGGTCGCCGAAGAAGTAATGCATGGGCACCGAGGCTGAAGATTCGGCTACGCCCTGAACGATCTGAGTTTGCGAAGTATGGATGATCTTGGTGTTGGGATCGATGAGGAGTTCGGCGAAACCCTGCTTTGGGTAAATGATGAAGTTGCTGACGAGTCGAGTGATTCCCTGGCCAGAGAGGAACGCATCGTCACGAAAGCCGGTGACGTCGGTATTGAATTGCTTGTCGGCGAGCGTGGAAAACTGTTTCTGTTCGATGGCGTGGTCGGCTAGACCGAACGCGGGGGAAGCTCCGGCGGTTTGAAAGCGGACCTCCGCTCCGACGTGCTCTGGACGGGCGACGAGCTGGGCATGATGCGGGCTAAGAGTGATGTCGATCTGGACGTGGTCGCCAGCGGATGTCTGCGCGAATAGAAGGCAGTGAGCGCCCGTGCAGGCGGACGTGGAAGTGACCGACACGGGGGAACCGGCGAGCAGAAGGCCGGCGCTGGCGTCTGGCGAGACAACCTGTTTGCCGTCGACCTGGAAGCCGTAACGGAAGTTATGGCTGTCTGCGATGAACGTGAGGTTCCCGCTGGTGATGCGGATGGTCGGCGATGGGGTCTGGGCTGAGCTGCCCAGCGACAGGCTGGCGAGTGCGGAAAGCGCGAGCAAGGTCAGGGTGGAACGTGATGACATATGAATCTCCGAAAGCGTCGGTGACCGCGTGTCGTAAGCCGGGACGATGGATCCACTGTAGACAGGTTTAGCGATTAACATATACTCTTTTTGAGCATCCTTCGGCAATCGTCTGCTGCCGCAGGTGGAAGCAACTTGCGGCGATCCCTTATATGCGAGAGAAGAAAGGGCCAGGATTGTGTCTATGAATGCATCGCAGGCAACAGGCGCGCCGGGCACCAAGGCACAGACGAGGGAGATGCCTACGATCTCGGTCGATGCCGATCTGGTGGTGGTGGGAGGAGGACTTGCGGGAACGTGCTGCGCCATCACTGCTGCACGTGAGGGGCTCAAGGTTGCGCTGGTGCAGGACCGTCCAGTGCTGGGCGGAAATGCTTCGAGTGAGGTGCGGTTGTGGGTGCTTGGGGCGACCTCTCACATGGGCAACAACAATCGGTGGGCACGCGAAGGCGGGGTCATCGACGAGTTGCTGGTGGAGAATACCTGGCGGAATCCCGAAGGGAACGCGGTACTGCTTGATTCGCTGCTGCTGGAGTTCGTGTTAAGAGAGCCGAATATCCGACTACTGCTAAATACGGCGATCGACAGAGCAGAGTGCGCAGAGGATGGTGCGATTCGCTCCGTGAGCGGATTCTGCAGTCAGAATCAGACGCAATACGCGTTGCGTGCGCCGCTATTCTGCGATGCGTCCGGGGATGGAGTTTTGGGATTTCTGGCGGGCGCAGCATTCCGAGTTGGAGCAGAGGCTCGCTCGGAGTTTGGGGAACTGTTGGCGCCGGAGCAGGAGAATCAGGACTTGCTGGGTCACTCGCTCTATTTCTACACGCGGGATACAGGGCGGCCGGTGGTCTATGTGCCGCCCGCATTCGCCTTGCAGGATGTTGAGCGGATTGTGCGGTATCGGGAGTTGCGGGTAACGGATTCGGGATGCAGGTTGTGGTGGCTGGAATATGGCGGTTCTAGAGATACGGTCTATGAGACGGAAGAGATCAAGTGGGAGCTTTGGCGAGTTGCGTATGGTGTGTGGAATTACATAAAGAATTCCGGGACGTTTCCTGAGGCGGAATGCCTGACCCTGGAGTGGATGGGGATGATTCCTGGCAAGAGAGAAAGTCGGCGGTTTGAAGGCGATGTGATCTTGACGCAACAGGACCTGGTGGAGCAGAAACAGTTCGCGGACGCTGTCAGCTTTGGAGGGTGGGCTATCGATCTGCATCCGGCGGAAGGCGTGTACAGCCCAAAACCGGGTTGTGAGCAATGGCATGCGAAGGGCGTGTATCAGATTCCGTATCGCGCGATGTATAGCCGAAACGTGCCCAACTTATTTCTTGCGGGGAGGATTCTTTCGGCGAGTCATATTGCGTTCGGATCGACACGGGTGATGGCGACCTGCGCGCACAATGGGCAGGCGGTGGGTATGGCTGCAGTAATTTGTTCGGAGTCGAGTGTGCGGCCAAGGGAGTTGGTGGCGGAGGACAGGATGCGGGCGTTGCAACAGCGCCTGCTTCGCACGGGGCAACATATACCGGGCGTAGCCGGCGGGGATATTGCCGAAAAAGCGCGTTCAGCGGTGGTGACGGCTTCAAGTACGTTCGAGCTTGCGGAACTGGCAAGCAACGGCGAACGTGTTTCGCTGGACCACCCACGGGCAATGCTGCTGCCGTTGACCAAGGGAGAGGTTCCGGCGTTTGGACTGACGGTGTACGCACAGCGAGCGACGACTCTGCGCGCGGAGCTATGGATGTCAGCGCGATCGGGAAATTTTACGCCGGATGTGCTGCTGTCGTCGGCGGAGGCCGCCGTTGACGCGGGAGGCAAGGGGCAGAAAGTTGAGTTGCAATTTCATTGCGAGCTCGAGGAGGATTCCTACGGATTCGTGATGTTATCAACGAATGAAGACATCTCCGTAGCGGTGACAGACGAATACCTGTGTGGGGTGCTGACTCTGTCACAGCGGATGAATGGTGCAGTGGCAAAGAGCGCTGTACAGCAGCCACCGGAGGGATCGGGGCTCGACACGTTTGCCTTCTGGCTGCCGGACCGCCGGCCGGACGCACGCAACTTCGCAATCACGATCGACCCTCCGCTGGCCGGGTTCGAAGCACGCAACGTGATCAATGGTTTCTCGCGGCCATGGCAGAGCGCCAACGTCTGGATGCCGGCACGGAATGACCGCAGACCAGCCTTGAGGTTGACATGGACGGAACCACAGACGCTGGGACAGATAGAAATTGTCTTCGACACGGATTACGATCACCCGATGGAGTCGGTGCTGATGGGACATCCTGAGCGAGTGATGCCAGGATGTGTGACGTCCTTTGAGGTTCGTGGGGAGGGTGGCGAGCTACTGGGGGAGGTGAAAGAGAACCATCAGACACGCGTCCGGGTTCGATTTGCGCAGGCTGTGGTGACGCGAGAACTTTCGGTTATCCTGCTTTCGCATGGACGCGCGCTCCCTGCAATCTACGAAGTGCGCTGCTACTAGAGACTTTTATGGATGCAGCAAAGACACCCGTGATAGAGCGACCGAAGCAGCGGAATCCGTGGTTGCTTGTGGCGGCCTTGTTTGTGGTAGCGCTGATTAACTACTTCGACCGGCAGAGCCTGTCGGTAGTTGCGCCGCGTTTTCAGCGAGAGCTGGGCATGAGTGATGAAGGCTATGGGCATGTAGTAAGCCTCTTTCTTTTTGCATCCACAATCGCGTATGCGCTGTCTGGATTTGTGGCGGATGCGCTGGGATCCCGGAAGGCGATGGCTTTGTTTGTGGGGTGGTGGTCGCTGGCGGAGGCGGCGACGGCCTTTGCGACGACGACGATGCATCTTGGGATTGCGCGATTCTGCCTGGGACTCGGCGAACCGGGCCTGTGGGTAGCTGCGCCCAAAGCGGTGGGCGAGACGTTCAGTAAGGAGAAGCGCGGATTGGCGATTGGGGTTTACACCATGGGCGCAACGGTGGGCGCGGTGGTCGCGCTGCCGGTGATTGCGATGATTACCACCCATCTGCCTTGGCGCTCGATCTTCCTAATCGATGGCGCGGTTGGACTGCTGTGGCTGCCGTTCTGGTTTTTCGCGTTTCGCTCGCAGACGGCGGCAGAACGGGTCACGATTGAGATCGCCGAGAAGGGCGTTGGCCTGGAAGCGAACGAGGCAGGGCTGCGCGCGGTGCTGGCGAAACCGGCAACCTGGAAGCTGGCGCTGGCGCGCGGGATTACCGATCCAGTTTGGTATTTCTATCTGTTCTGGTTTCCGAAGTATCTGCTGTCGGCGAGGCATATGACGCTGGCGCAGGTGGCGCACTTCGGATGGGTCGTGTACCTGGGTGCGGGAGTTGGCACGGTTGCGGGTGGGATGGTATCGGGATGGATGATCCGGCGGGGCGTTCGAGTGGGTGTCGCTTACCGCTACACGATGCTGGGAGCGGGGCTGGTGATGCCCCTCAGTCCGCTGTGCAGTTTGCTCTCGAGCAGTAGTTTGGCGATTGCGGTGGCTTCGATGATTGCGCTGGCGCATATGGCGTGGCTGGTGACGCTGACGGCAACGATTGTCGAGGTGTATCCGCAGTCGATGCTGGGCAAGGCGGCCGGACTGATTGCATCTGGCAGTGGCTTCGGCGGGATGCTATCCAGTGAATTGATTGCGTATCTGGTAACGCACCATGGATACCGCCCGATCTTCTTTCTGATGGCGGTGATGCATCCGCTGGCGATTGTGCTGATATGGAGGGTATTCAGCATTCGGCCACAACAGGAAGTGAGCGTCGCAGCTGCGTGATGCGGCGGGAGCGGAGAGATCGTGCAACTCAGGGGAGGTCCGTTTTGAAGAGCTTCTGTACTGCACTCCAGCTATCGCGGTGCTGTCGATCAAAGGTGACGACGCCCCAGTTCCGGATTCCATTGGGCGGCGTGCCGTGGAAGAGAGAACGGTAATCTGCCCACGTCCATAGCGACGCGCCGATCATCCAGGGGCGTGCCTTGACGGCAGCGACGGCCTCGCTAATGTCCTGGATGCGAAGCGGATCTTCGAGACCGGGTTCGCCCATCTTGCCGAACTCGGTGACGAAGATAGGCTTGTCGGGATAGAGTTCGTGCGCGTGATCGAAGCGTTGGGCGTAGTTACCGTAAATATTAATGGAGACGAAGTCACTGTACTGACTGGCTTCATCTTTGCCGGTTTTGACCGCCGGATCGCTGGTGAAGCGGGAGGCAAAGGTGATGAGGCGCGTGGGATCGACCTTGAGCGTGTAGGCACGCATGTCGCGGGTCCAGGCGAGGCCTTGAGGGGTGTAGGACTCGTACTCGTTGCCTACGCTCCAGGCGATGACGGATGGATGGTTCCAATCTTCCCGCATCATCTCCTGCATCTGCTGCTTCCAAAGCGCGCGCAGACCGGAGTCCGCCATCTGCCATGCGCCAAGGTCCCAGTTGCCAGCTTCGGCGATGATGAGCATGCCGTGCTTGTCGGCAAAGTCAAGGAGATCGGGAGCCTGCGGATAGTGTGCGATACGCATCATGCGCATATTGTCAGCGAGCATGTCGCTGAGGTCGCGGTCGATGATAGCAGGGGACTCACGCAGGCCCTCTTTGGGATCTTCGCTTACACGGTTTGCGCCGAATAGATGAACGGGTGTGCCGTTGAGTAAGAGCTGCGTGCCTTGTACGCGGATGTCGCGGACACCGATGCTCGAGCTCCATTGATCGCCGGGAACCTGTACAGATGCCTGATAGAGAAATGGATCCTTAACGCTCCAGAGATGCGCGCGGCTCAGGCTGGACGACCAGTGAAGAACGACGTCCGATCCAGCGGCAACGTGCGTTGGCGGAAAGGAGATGGTGATCCCCGCAATGGATCCCTGAGGAGCACTGTCGATAGCGGTGGCGCCGCCGTTGTGCAGCCAGAGTTGAACCTTCAACGTGGCGGTGCCGGTGGTTAGATCCGGTTGCGCGTCGACCTTGACGTTGCGGATGTAGACCGCGTCCGTAATGAGCAGGCTAACGGGGCGCACAATGCCGCCGTAGGGCATCCAGCCGACGATGGTGGCGTTGGAGGCGGAACCGAAGTTATCGGAGCGCTGCGAACCGTGTGAGGTTGCCAGCGTGGGGATGGTTGTCGTGAGCGTGGGAACGTTGCTGGCTTCGACGGTGAGATGATTTGTGCCCGGCACAAGGAGCTTGGTGACGTCGAATTCGAAGGGTGTGTAGCCACCGTCGTGCGTTCCGAGAAAGTGACCGTTGAGCCAGACGTTGGCAACATCATAGACTGCGTCAAAGTGGAGACGGATGATTTGGCCGGGCTGGAGCGTGGGGGACTGGAAGTCGCGATCGTACATTCCGTCGCCGATAAAGCTGCGGTAGCCGTCCATGGTTAGCCAGGAGCTGGGGACGGAGACAGCAACCGGACCGTCACTGGTGGCGGTCTTGAAGGTCCAACCGGCACCGTCAAGGTCGATGCGTTGCGACGCGCAGGCAGGCAGACAGGCGCAAAGCAGCAGCGCAAATATAAGCAGGCGCTTGCTTGCAGGTGGTTTCAACGGAACCCCCTTATGGATGCATTGGGCTGCGACGCGCTTCCTCCAGGGACAGTGGAGGAAGCGGTCGCAGACTGGGTTGTACGACGCGGGCAGAGTCGGCTAGAAGATGAGCTTGAGTGCGAGCTGCACCTGGCGTCCAGCTGCGGCCGCGCTGACGACACCGAAGTTCGGATTATTGTTTGGGCCCGTGGCGCTGGCGGAGGAGAACGTCGTGCCAGGGGCGCTGTAGTTGACATGGTTGAAGGTGTTGAAGGTTTCTACGCGAAACTGAAGCGAAGCGCGCTGCGTAATGGGCGTGGTCTTGAAGACGGAGATATCGAAGTCTTCCGTGCCAGCAGCGCGATTATTGGGCAGCGTGCGGGGGACGTTACCGAAGGAGTTGCCGGAAACGTTTGGCGCATTGCTGAA
Source organism: Granulicella sp. L46 (assembly GCF_009765785.1). GTDB lineage: Bacteria > Acidobacteriota > Terriglobia > Terriglobales > Acidobacteriaceae > Granulicella. The sequence goes on along the minus strand of NZ_LMUT01000009.1, from coordinate 480,480 downwards.
GGCGGCAGTGTTGAACCATTCGCTCTTGCTGCGGTTACGCAGGATCGTGCTTTGGCCGGGGGTAAAGTTTGGACGGGTGGCATACGGGTTGTTGCTATCGCCACTGATCGCCAGCGGAAAACCTGTCTGGAAGGTGGCGATGGCGTTGACTTGATAGCCACCGATCAATCCATTGACGAATCTATTGCTTGAGCTGAAGCGATTCCCTTTGCCAAAGGGGAGATCGTAAAGCATGCTGGTGGTGGAGCGTTGTGAGACGTCCGTCGGATCGAGCGAGTATTCAGCGCGCGGGTTGTAGATGTTCTGGAAGCCGTTGAGGTTGGTGGATGCCGACAGATAGGCGAGCGGCGTATTGATGCTGTCGTCGAGCAGCTTTCCGACGGTGTAGGCGAACAGAATCGTGAGACCATGACCGGCACGGCGCTGTGCGGTGAGTTCGAGATATTGTCCGTTGTAGCTGCCTTCATGGGGTGTGGTGTCGGCAACACTGAGGTAGCAGGGAAATTGGACGAGCGACTGCGCGAGCGTTATTAGCGTGCCCGCGGTGTTAGCACAGGGGCTGCTTACTTTTGCGCCCGGATTGGCTAGCACTTCGTTAATCTCAGCCTGCGTAAGTTGATTGAGGTTCTGATTGCCTTCGGGAAAATCTGTGCCCCGGTTAGCTGCATACGTAGCTTCGAGGACAATCTGGTAGGCGATCTGCTTCTCCAAAGACAGCGTCCACTGCTGAGACATCGGAGTTGGGCTATGGGCGCGCTGGAAGGCTACCGCACCTCCCAGAAAAAGGTTTGGGAAGGGCGTGCTTCCGGGCTGCGCAGGTTGGTACGGCAAGCCTGAGGAGAATTGAAATGGAGTCGTATACGAGGTAGTGGTGTTGGAGAAACCGTTGGTGAGGCCCGTAAAGATGCTGTTGAAGATGGAGGGATAGTAGATGCCGTAACCGCCGCGGAGGATGAATTTTCCAGAGTCCGTGAGGCCTAGCGCAAAGCCGATGCGAGGTGCGAAGTTCAGGTAATTTTCATTCATGAAGTTGCGGTCTTTTCCGCTTGCAGCCTGGAGAAGGCCGGGAAGACCAGTTACGGGATTGATCGCCGTCGTGTTGAAGTTGCTGTATCCATTGTTCTGTTCGTAGGCCTGTTGCTGGTAATCGTAGCGAAGTCCAAGATTAAGGGTGAGGCGACGCAGAGCCTGCCAGTCATCCTGCACGAAGAACGACGTGTCTGTACTGCGATCGGTTTCACCGCCCGTGACGGTGAGGGTAGCAGCGGCCGCGCCCGCGGTTGAGGTGCTCACATTGCCCAGGAGATAAGTGGCGTAGCTACTGCCGCCGACTCCTCCGCTGGCGGTAGTGGTTTGAGCGAAGTTGTAGGTACCAGATGGTGCGTTTCTCTGGAAGTTCGAACCGATGTTGTAACGAACATCTGCGCCAAACTTAAAAGAGTGATTTCCTAGAAGTTTGGAAACCGTATCCGTAATCTGGGGACCGGTATACGTCCTGTAACCGGCGGTGCCGTTGAACGCGGGCAGGCCGTTGCTCAAGACGGGTAACGTGTACTGCGGGACAGCGTGCGGACCGGTGGTGGGAAGACCGAGAGCACCGGGAAGGTCTTTGCCGAAGCTGGCCGCCTGGAATGGAAACGTGACGCGGGTAACGCCTACCAGCACTGTGTTGAACAGACTGGGTGAGAAGATCTGGTTGTCGCTGAGGGCGAGACTTTGAACCATTAGATTATCGTTGCGGTTGGCTGCGAGCGGGTTGGGATACAGGGTTGCAGCGGCTACCGCGCCTGCTGCACCGTCGTTCGTCTGGTTGTCGCTATAGCCGTAACGAACGAAGGCATTGTTCGTGTCTGAAAAGCGAAAATCGACACGCCCGAGAGCCTGACGGCCGGTGACCTGAATCTTGGGCTCGAAGTAAAAGTTGTTGGTGAGGAGGTTGGGGTTGGCGATGGCAGCCGGTGTGTTCGGGACAGGATAAAACTCAGCTTGGACTGCCAGCGCGACGGGATCGAGCCGGTCGGTGGGAATCACATCGTTCGGAAATTGAGTGCCGGGGTTGGTGGGTGGCCCTGTGTAGTTGAGCGGGGCGCCGGGGTCGTAGATGGGGATGGGCACGGCGCTGCCTTGCACGGAAGAACCCGCGTGCGAAAAGTCACCGTTGCGCTCGGCCAAGGTAGGCATGGATAGGTATTGAGGTTGACCCTGAATCTCGTGATATTCTTCCCAGTTACCGAAGAAGAAGGCCCTATTGCGCTTGATGGGACCGCCAAGCGCAGCGCCGAACTGGTTATAACGAAGCTCAGGCTTAGGGAAGGCCGAATTAGCGAAGTAGTTCTGCGCGTCAAAGGCGTCGTTACGGAGGAACTCGTAAGCCGTGCCGTGGAACTGCGATGTGCCGGAGCGGCTGACGAGATTGACGACACCACCAGCGGTATATCCGTACTCGGCTGAGATGACGCCGCTCTGCACTTTGAACTCTTCGATTGCATCAACGGTGGGATTGATGGCGACTTCGCCGGTGACCGCCTGGATGTTGTTCTGGCCGTCGAGGATGAAGCCGGAGTCTCCGACGGGCGAACCGTTAACGCTGATGGCGGACAGAAAGACGCCGCGGTTGCCGAAGCCTTCCTGATTGGCGCCGAGGTCGTTTCGAACGCCGGGCGTGAGTGCCACGAGAGCAAGCGCGTTGCGGCCGTTGAGCGGCAGCTCATGGATCGATTTGGCCTCGAGAACGTCACCGAGCGTGGCGCTCGTGGTGTTGAGTGCAGAGGCGTCGGAGGAGACTTCGATGGTCTGCTCGCCAGCACCTGCCTGGAGGACCATCGAGACTTCAGCCCGCTTGTCGACATCGACCTGAACGCGGCTATCGGCTTTGTTAAAACCAGGCTGAACCGCTGTCACGTTATAGAACCCGACATTGAGCGGCGGCGAGTTGTAGAAGCCGGCTTGATCTGTTTTCAGGTGAATGACTTGTTGCGTTTGCTCGCTGCGAATATCGACGCTGGCGCCTGCAAGGGCGGCTCCGCTGGCATCACGAAGGTTGCCAGAGATGTTGCCTGTTCCCTGCTGCGCATACGCAGCGCCGCCGGCAACTACGGACACGATTAGCAGCGCGATAAGCCTAGCCGCCTGCCTCTTCGTTGACCACGAAACTACCTTGTGAATCTTCAACATTGTTGCGCCTCCTTAGGATCGATTGCGTCGAGGTACAGCTCTATCTGGAAATCCAAAACTCATATGATTGCGGCGGTACTGTGATTGAGATTTGCGACTCGCCGCGCTTCGTTCCCAGAGGGTCGTTAAGCGAAGAGACGGTGTATCGGTGGCCCTGTAGTTCTTTGGCGGTGATGCCGGTCAGGACGAATGTGTACGGGTGTGTGCCACGGTTGGAGAGCGCAATACCGAGCTTGCCAAGCTTGCGCCAAACGAGGATCCGCTGGTCGTATTGCACCGTCGACTCATCTACCTGCAGGCGAGTCGCGTCCCAGGGAAGGTATTTGAGGAAGCCTGCCAGTGCATTCCAGATATAAGGGTTGAAGTCCCAGTGACCAACCTGCAAATTGGGACGGAGCGTATTGTTGATTGCCCCGGCAGGACGCCAGAAACCCAGAGCGTAGCCGGTTGCTTCCATATTGGTGACGGGCTTGAGTGCGTGTAGCCAGTACCACACCGGAGAGTTTTCAAAGACCATCCAGTTCATAAGCGATTGGCCTGTGTTCATGAAGTACTGATCCACTGTGAGGTTCTTTGCCCACGGCTGGTACTCAAACTCATTTTCGTAAACAGGCTTGCCGTCGGCTCCGTCTAGATACTTCGCACGGAGATCGATAGGGTCATTGGAGTCGTGACCTATCTGGTGCCAGGTCCATGAGTCGATATTTTTAGTTAGTGCGGGATCCTTGCGAATCTCGGCCGCGTACTTGCCGGATGGACCATCCCAGCTTGGCGCCTGAATTTGAACATCCGGTAGAAGGGCGCGGACCTTGGGTGCTGTTGCCCTGAGGACAGTGAAGTAGTCCTCGGGCGAGTAGGAGCATGTTGCATAGGCTTGGGCGGCGCTGCCGGATGCATGAGCTACCGCGCTTTTAGCTTGAAGACCCACGCCTGGCTCGTTCTGCAGACCCCATTGCACGACGCGCAAGCCGTGTGCGTCAAGATAGCGGAGGTCCTGGACCATCGCATCACTAAACGCTGAAACGAATTCCGGGGTTGTCGATGCAATGGTGCCCCCGTAGTAGGACTTGTTCGCTTTCCAATAGGGTGCGGGGGACCAGTACTCAACGTCGAAGCCCTCGATTCCGGAGACCTCCTGCATGGTGTGAAGGTCGTTCATCTGGCCTGGGTAGCGCTCGATGATGTGCTTTTGCTCAGCGTCTAATCCACGGAGATATAACCCGAGTGCCAAACGCGAATAACGGAAGCCGTGCAGCATCTGGGTGTAAAACCTGGTTTTCTCACTCGGGGTCAGGTCGTGGGGCACTGCGACTACTTCACTTGGCATGCCTTGGTTTCCCGAGCCAATGCTGTCACTTTGGATTTCGAAGCCGAGACCGCGGATGATTTGCTGTGGCTTGTCCCCGCGAACTGTGTACGTTCCGCTCGTGACTGGCGTTTGCGCCCGAAGGCGAGTTGCCGTCTCTGAAGCAATGAGCAAGAGTCCAAGCGCGAACGCGAGTCGGAAGGAGGGACGGGGAGCGAGGCAGGGATATAACGTCATTGTTTATAAGGAACCGTTAGTTAAGCGTTTAATGAACGGGCTGAGGTTATATAGCTATTGAAAGAATTGTCAAGCGAAAATTTTGCAGAGCGCCTGATCGTTTAACTCACCAGGCCCTGATCTCATAGATGGCTGCGGATGGATCCCCATGGGTGGCAAGAATGACGATTCGGATCGCGCTGACGGTAATTGGCTGGTCGAACGTGTGGCGTCGCAATCTCTGGTAGTTGCCTTCTACGGTTGCGAGGGTCGTCCACTTCCCTAAAATTTCGGCGTGCACCTCGTAGTCCCTCGCACACTGTGGATCCCGATAAAATGGAGCGTATGCGTGGTATTCCCGAAGCAGATGTCCCGGAAACGTTACTTGCACTACGAGCAGCGTTTGAGGCTGCTGCCAACGCAGCTCCACCCATTGAGGCAATGACTGGTGCGGATCGGAGCGCCATAGGTGGGTTTGATCGTGCGGGCGACTCTTGCCGCTGATGACGTTCTCTGCGGGGAAGCAGGACTGCGGGGGGTCTACCTTGAGTGCCAGAGTTACACCGCTGGAGTAGCGGCGCATGGTTGCAGGGGCCATCTGAAATGCGGAGAGGTGGCCCGGCTCGATGGCTCCGGCTACATGCCACAGGACGTTGGAGTTTTCTGTGAGATCGACGCGAACATAGCCTGTAGTGGGAACGGACGTTCCGGACGGGACCTGCCACTCGATCCATTGCTGATCGCCCTGAGGAACTTTGACGGTTCCTCGCGCCAGCTCCATCTCATCGGAAATCCGATAATCCCAGATGTGGATCACTTTCATAAGGCGCACGCCGACGACCTGCTCCACGTCGGAGTGATTGGAGAGACAGAATTGGAGCTTGCGCAAAGGTTCCCCGCCAACGCCGATCCACTGGCCTCGCCGGTGGACCAACTCCTGCTTGAGCGGGACTGCCTGGTCACGCCAGAAGTGCAAGCCGGCGTGAGCACCGATGTTCTCAGGGCTGAGTCCGGCGAACTTCGCTTCACTGGAGGCGATAACACTTGCGCTCCGGGCCTTATCGGCGGGGTCTTCGTTTAGAACATTCGGAAGGAAACAACCATCGCGCAGTAAGTTTTGTTGGACGGCCTTGTACTTGGAACTGCAGATCTCCGCTACTGAGCTCTTTTCTTCAACAGCAATCGCTGCTGTGACGCCGGCGGCCTGCCCCATCAGCGCGGTTGTGGCCATGACGCGGACGGTGGCAAGAGCGCAGTGCGTCGCGCTTACGTTGCGACCAGCCATCATCAGATTGTCCAGATCCTTCGCAACGAGGATGCGCAACGGGATTCCATAGGGACCGGCATAGGACCGAACGGCATATTCACTTGTCTCGGCATAGCCTTCCGCGCTGGAGGGCTCGCTGGTGGCGGCGAGCAGGCCACCCGGGGTATGTAAATCGATAAACCACCCGCCAAATGCAATTTCATCCTCATGAATGGTGCTGTGAATCGCGTCCCATTCGGTCATGAGATAGCGGCCCATGATGCGCCGACTCTCGCGCTTACCGGGTACCTGACCGATCCAATCGAGCGCATAGTTCTCGGCGAGCTTCATGGTCTTAGGGTCTTTGTTTTTGATCCAATCCCACACGCCGAGCGTATGCCGCGTGAGCTCATGGCGGATGATCTCGGCATCGTGGATAGTGTTATAGGGCACACCGATCTCAATCCACCAGTAGCCACCGCGGATCTCCTTGGGGAGACGACCTTGATCGTAGAAGAAGCTGGCATCTTCGTGATGGATAGCCCAGTCGGGCAGCTTGAACGGGGTGGGGCGGCCCATATCGCGAGCTTTGAAGTGAATCGAGTTTCCCATGACGTCGGCGTTCGCGGTGGCGGGGGCGTGGGGTTCATCGAACTCAGCCTTACCCTCGCTGCCCATTCTCCACTCGCAGCCGGCTTCAGAGGCGACGATGCCGTCTCCGGTGCAATCGATGAAGACCTTCCCTTGGAGAGTGAGATCAATCTCGGCATTGCCAACACGGCACTGTACGGAGCGAAGTTCCCTGCCTTCCACGGATACTCCGAGGACAACCGTGTTGAGATGCAGCGTGAGGTTTTCGGTTCGCTGAACGAGATCGTACTGCGTAAGGTCCCAAACAGAGTTGGTCCATCCGTTCTCGAAGATTTCCTCGTGGTTTGCGGCGCGCTCTTCGATCAGAAGCTCGGAGATTATCCCTGTTTCGCGAGCGTATCCGTGAAAAGCCGCGGCGCCGTGGGGCGTTACGCGGACCTCGGATGAGCTGTTGCCGCCTAGTACGGGCCGGTCCTGAACCAGACAGGTCTTCGCCCCGCGACGAGCCGAAGCGACTGCTGCGCACAAACCGGCCAGGCCGCCGCCACAAACCACGACTTCGTATTGCTCTGTGACTTGCTTGATCACGCCAATATTTCTCCAGGGGGGATGTATCCGGCTGAGCGCCTGCCAAGTCGAAGTTGAAAAAATAGAATGGTTATCGCAACCGGGTGCATGAAGGCGAGGCAGACGAAGATCGGTTGGTAGCCATGGGCTTGAATTGTGTAAGCGATGAGACCCGCGGAGACGGCACCACCCGCTGCGCTCGCGGCGCCGATCATGCCCTGCACTGTAGCTACGATCTGGCTCGAGTAGAGATCGAGCGCTAGTGTCGTGATGTTCGTCATCCATGCCATGTGGCTGACGGCGAGTAGCGAGAGAACTACAACGGCCGATGTGGTGTTGCTGATCCGGGGGACGACGCTCAGCGCGAGCATGCAAATGGCCGTGGGGACCATGACCGCAAATCGTCCGGGCACCGCACCGCGGCGTGAAACAAACCAGCTCGATGTAACACCGCCCAGGATGGATCCAAGATCGGCCGCCACGTATAAGATCCACAAAGTTTTGCCTACCATCCCGAGGGTCAGGTGATGGCTTTCCTGCATGTACTTTGGTATCCAGAAGAGAAAGAAGTACCACACGGTGTCGGTCATCATGCGCGTAACGATCATCGCGATGAGGTGGGGCTGGCGCAAGACTTGGCGCCATGGCATTGTCGGTGCCGGGATGCGAGTTGGCGAGTCCGGATCGCGATAAACGGCAAACCAGATCAGCGTTACCAGCAGACCGAGAGCACCGGGTATAAAGAACGCAGCCCGCCAGCCGAAACGCAACGCTAGAAACGCCGTGAGTGGCACGGCGATGGCTGCGCCCAACGTGCCGCCCATGCTATAGATTCCGACGGCGATCGCACGCTGCCTGGCGGAAAACCAGTCCCCGACAGCGCGCACAGACGCAGTGTAGTTTCCAGGTTCGGCAACGCCAAGGAGCGCGCGGTAGATAGCCAGCGAAAAAAAGCCTGTTGCGAATCCAGTAAGAACGCTGGCGAGAGACCAGCAAAGAAGGAAGACGCCCTGTGTTCGCCTGGGACGAAACCTGTCTACCAGTCGACCGGAGACAACATACATGATCATGTAGGCGATCAAAAAACTCTCGACTACATAGCCATACCGAACGTTGCTGAGATGCATTTCGCGTTGGATCGTGACGGCGAGAACGGAGAGCGTCTGGCGGTCCACATAGTTGACAACGCTGACCAACAAGAGGAGGCCTGCGAAGACCCAACGAATCGGCTGCTGATGTGGGTGCAAGGCCGCAGTCGCGTTTACTGCTGCCTCCGGAGGCACGACAACGAGCTTGACCGGCGGAGATTCGGGGGTGGAGTGGTGGGGCATATTCACAGGGTTAAGCGATTAACAACACAGACACTACCACCCGATGGATTTCGTTGTCAACGAAGGAATTTGGTCTTCGGCCCGACGCCGGGGGAAGCTGGTAGAGAGAGCTTAGGTCGTCTGGCCAGGCATGAACTGGAACGGCAGAAGAATCCGGGTGCGTCGGTGGCTGGGGTTCTCGATAGAGTCGATCAGCCTAGCTGCGGCCACCTCACCCATTTGGAAGGTGGGTATAGCGAAGGCGGTTGGCTGGGGACGGAGCATGGAGATGAATCCAGCATTGCCGCGCGCGAGGATCGCGATGTCGGACGGAGACTTGAGATTGCGTGCCTCGACGTAATCGTAGAGATGATTGAGCAACTGATCATCGCCAACGAAAACCGCCGTGGGACGGTCGCGCTTGCTCGCGAACCAACGGTCTAGCACCATGAAGGCGGTGGGTTGCTGATATTCGGTATAGCCAATGCGGCTCTCTGGGAGTTCCACGCCCGAGTCGGAGAAGGCACGGCGCATGCCCTGCACGAGCTGCAGGTTAGTGGGAAGATGCTGCGATCCGCTGAGAAACGCGATCGACTTGTGGCCGCGGGCAAGAAGATGGAAACCGGCTGCCTCGCCGATGGCAAAGTCATCGACTCCTACATAATCGATCAACTCTCGACCGTAATAAGAATTGATCATAACGAACTTGATTTTTGCTTCGTCGAGCTCGTGAATTGTCTGGCTGATTTCGCGCGGGGCGCAAAGGCGGGTGTTGATAAAGATAAGCCCGTCGGTGAATTTGCTTTCGAGAATTTGATCGCGGGTGGCGCGGCCAGGCCGACCGGAGGGGGAGTAGACGAGGAGGTTATACCCGCGGCTGGAGAGGGTGCTTTGGATGCCGGAGAGAGCCTGCGCGATGAACTGGTTGAAGAAGATTGGATCGCGGAGGGGCACCATAAGACCCAGGAGACGCGTCCGACGCTCGACGAGGGCCTTCGCCAAAACATTTTGCGTGTAACCAAGTTCCTTGGCAATTTTGAGGATGAGCTGCCGCTTGGCGAGGCCGACCCGCTTGGTTTCGTTATGGTTTAGGACAATCGATACCGCAGCAGCCGAGACTCCCGCGCGCTTGGCGATGTCCGACAACTTCGGTGCCGACATTCGTGACTCTCTCCGATAACGTCATCTTCTACTTCTGGCCTTGAAGATGCAACTCTGCGATCCCGCACGGAGGCTGACCGTGAATGGTTCACCCGTCGGTGACTTGGAAGCCTTCGCCTTCTGGCGATTCAGAGGAATTGGTGACGGGGCACGGATCATCGGTCTGCATTCAGTCGTGAACATCGGACGATGCCATCTCTGTCGACCGCGACAGGCCTGCCGGACTGACGCTCAGCGATCAGGCCCGAGCGCCTCGGCACTTGCATGTCTTGCATCGCCGCCTAGCAGAACCGTTCTCGAGGAAGGGGCTCGAACGTATCTCACGCCACACCGCAATTTTGAGTCTCCAGTGAGCCTCCGGAAAGAGCCCAATGCTCGGAAACCAGCATAAACACTGAGTCTGGACGTAATATCACCTTCTGCATCGGCAAATGAGGCGGCGTTTCATCGTGTAGCTATTCACTCAGGTTGCGGGGATGTTCCCCGAACTGAAAGCCCTTTCCGGCGATTCTGAGCTAGTTCTCCCGGGCCGGGGGAGCAGCAGGAGGCCATTCGCCAAGAACGCTCTCAACAAGGCCTTGGAAGGACTTACGTTCGATATGGACCCCCTCACCATCCACGATCTGCGGAGAACGGGCGCTACGCTGCTAACGGAACATGGCTTCAACCGCGACGTGATCGAAAAGGCTCTGAGCCGCAAGGCCGTTGCGGGTTCGTGCCATCTACGTAGTTGCCTAGTGCGCCGATCAGCGCAAGAAGATGCTGCAGTGGTGGGGAATTATGTGGACTCCATCGTGACCGAATCCAAGGCGACCGTTGGCGACTTTAGTGGCGTGGCATAGCTGGTCAGCCATTGATTTTGCTGCAATTTGTTGAAGGGCCTTACAACGAACCTTTCTCGAGCCAGGCTGCCCCTCGAGCGTACAGTGCCTCGACCTCCGGGCCGGTCGAGCAAGGCATGGCAGGGTGCACGACGTATCCTACCTTGGTTTGAACATAGGCCAGGTGGCAGTAGTTTTCAGGGAAGCGCTGGAGCAGTGAACGATCGAGGCGAAGCGTCGCGCCCGGTTCCACCGGATCGATGCGGTCCTTGTCGTAGATCGATTCCCGCAAAACCAGCCCCCACTTGCTGTCGCGCTTTTCCCAGAAGTCATAATGCCGAGCCAAGCACGAAACATCGCAAAGACGTTCGTCCACGAAGGCGCGCTGCGTGATTGTCACCTTTGTCTGGGAGACAGCGAAGTTGCCGCGTACGTCGACCGCTGTGCCGCCCAGTAGATGCAGGATGCGAACGCCGTTGGCAAATCCTTTGCGGCTCGCCTCGATGAACTCAGCGTAGGGGGCCTGGAGCCACGTGGCGGTCATGCGCCCCTCCGGATGCCATATCGTGCTCAGCCGTTCCCAGTCGCCCATGTCCCGCCAGATGACCCAGTTGTTCACGAGTTCCTGAATCGCAAGCTTTTCTGCACGGCTTTCCTCCAAGACTCACCTCCTGTACTTCCAAACCAGCGTTAGGCCCAAAGCTGCAGCGGCGACCATGAACAACGGTACCCATGTCCAGTTCAGCCGCGTAGCGATCGCACTGACGATGACCGGGCCTGTAACCAAACCGAGCTTGCTGCCCTGCACAAGAACGCCGTTGATGATTGGAACGTCGCGTGAGGAACGCGCGCATTCCGGCACTTTCGCAAGGACACAACCGGGAATCAACCCTCCCACGCAGGAAAGCGCGAAGGCGCACGCGAAGGATCCCTGCCAGGGAAACCCAAGCGCAAACGTGCCAAGCGCCGCGGCCGCCATCACTACAAAGGCGATTGTCATCAGCAGCCGCGAAGAGACTCCGGAACGCAACAGCAGTCCCGACCCGACGCTGCCTGCTATGTTGGAGAACATCGCGATGGACGCCAAATGTCCGGCCTGTTGCGGGGCGAGATGGTAGTGGTCCTGCAGAAAGCTTGGGTACATGGCCAGCGTGCCTTGGTGCTGAACGGTAAAGCAGCCAAAGATCAACGCGAGCATGATCGCGTCGGAGTTCAACAGGGACTGACCAAATTCGTGCCAGCTGATTGGAGACGATTCCTGTTTTATTGCGACAGGACGACGTTCCCACTGCGTGACTGCAAAAAAGAGTAGCCCGAATACGAGCAAGACGAGACCGCTGAGTCGCCACAGCCCGCGCCACCCAGCATGCGCCATGATGGCTGGTCCAAACCATGTCGCCAACGCTATGCCAGCGGGCATGTACGCTCCCCAAGCGGCCAGCGCCGCCTGTCGGTCTTTGGGGCGAGTTACAACTGTGATCATCGACGGAGCGCCGATGATGATCATCACAAACCCAACACCTTCCAGCAGCCGGGATAGGACAAGAATAGATTGGTCGGCGGCGCCTGCTCCCCAGAACGCGGACAAGGCCAGAATCACGAAGCCAAAGGTGATGAATCGGGGAAGCCCAAAACGAAGCGAGGCCAGGCTGATCAGGGCTCCGCCCAGAAGACCGACAACATTGATTCCGGAAACCACCCATGCACCCGCAACCAGGCTGAGATGCAATTCGCGGCGAATCACAGGCAGAGCGCTGTGGGCCGCACCGATCTGCGTCGCAGCGAGGACCCCGGCGAGCAACGCCAGCGAGACGAGCGTCCACGATGTCCTGCTAGTCCCGGTTGCTCCATCACCAATGTCGGCTATCGTTTCCTGCATCCGCTATGCCTTGGGGATCGGGGTTGATTGCCAGGAAACAAAATGCCAGACACCGTTCGCTTTACGCACCCAGAGCGCCGTGAAGAGGTTATTTAGCTCTTTACGAATGCCGTGAATATCGAGCCAGATTTTGATCTGTCCCGATAGAGCAGCGGTCGACTCGCCAAAAATCTCGACGCGAACGTTGCTTCGCTCGAACCTCTCATAGCGAATTTCGCCAGACCTTAGCGAGGTCATGTACTCTTCCTTCGAATCCAGGACCGCGGAAGAATGTATGTACACCAACTCAGGACCGAATAGGGCATCGAGTTCACCCAGGTCGCCCGTCTCCATGGCGCGATAGCGCCGGTCTTCAAGCTCATCGATTTCCATTCGGATCTTTGACTCTGTCTCGTTCATGCCACTCCTTTGTCGATGGATCTCCCCTCACCAGGGCTGGACGACGTTACTGACCGGGTCACGGTCGGGCGACGTGAGGCAAAAGCCGATGCAGAGAAAGGGAAGGTCCGGGTGAGGATTATGACCCCGATGAATCTTCGCGATCGGTTCGGAGTACACATCACCGGCCTTGGCCTGGATGAGGATGCCTTCCTGAAAATGCGCCTCGAACATTCCCTGCAGCACCACGAAAAAGGTGGCGCCGTTGTGCTGGTGCCAGTTGGTAAAACCTTTGGGCGCAACTTCTGCGTTGTAGACCAAGACATTCACCTCAGGATCGCGAGGGAGCGAAGCGTAAAGAATGTCCATCAACACATTGCGATAGAGTTCCTGCCCGGGTTTCGTATATCCATCCAGGCGCAGTTTCAGTTCCTTGTACTCTTTGTTCGGGTCCATGCGCGTGCCTTTCACGGCGGTTATTTGGTTGTTATTCCCTTCAGCACGAACTTGTGAATGCGCCTGCCATCCAACACCTCGCAGACGTAGATGTTTCCTTTGGGGTCGGTCAACACCCAGTGGGGTCCGTAAAATTCACCTGGTCCGATGCCGGGACTCCCGAGCCACTCCAGGGGCGTCAGTGTCTTGCGATCGAACACCCAGACGCGCGAGGCGCTGCGACTCATGACATAGAGAAACCGCTGCTCTGGGTCAGGAGAGAACGCAACCGCACCGGCGGTCTGTCCGTTGCCACAGCCACCGATCTCTTCGCACCAGCGGTCGATCCATATCTGCGTCTGGTATTTACCGTCGACGGAGAATATTTGCACACGCTGACCCCCACGGTCTGCTACATACACAACACCGTCGTTCGATACCTTGACGTCGTGCACAGTGCTAAATTGTGAAGGCCCTGGGTCATCGGCTGGCAGGGTCTTGTTCATCACGCGTGTCGGATCTGCATATGCCTTCGCCTTTGGCAATGGACCATCTAAGGGCTTGTTTCCGAAGGCTCCCCACATTCGCTTAAAAGCGCCGGTGTCCGCGTCGAAGACGATGACGCGCTTGTTGCCGTAGCCATCGGATACGAAGAGCTCATTCGTTTTGGGATAGACCGACAATCCCGCAGGGCGCCACATCTGCTGCGTGTCGGCATTGGATTTCTTCGGGCTTCCATGCCCTATCTGCAACACGAATTTGCCGTCTTGGGTGAACTTCAGCACTTGGTCGTTGGGGCCGTCGCCGCAAATCCAAACGAATCCCTTGTAGTCGATGTAAATGCCGTGTTCCGACTCCGGCCAGTCATAGCCTTCGCCTGGGCCGCCCCATCCTTTGATGTAGTTTCCGTTCTGATCGAAGACCAGTACGGGTGGGCCGGTTTTGTCGCCTGTGTGCACAACCGTGCGCGGCCGTTGCAGTACCCAGATGTTGCCCTTGCTGTCGCTGACTGCGCTGGAGACCTGACCCAGCGTCCAGCCATTCGGAATTTTCGGCCACGCGGGGTCGACTTCGAACGTGGGAGCCGGTTGTCCCGTGGCAACTCTTGTTTGTGCATGCGCCGTGGCGAAGTTCCCCGACGTTGTCGCAACTGCCAAGGCCAACCACACAATCGACTGATTCCACTTCTGCTTACTTGCCATAACATCCTCTCGCTTGTTCGTGTGGTCTACAACGGTTTGAAGGCGCCAAAGTGTACAAGCGTCGTGTGTATCGCTTCAGCCGTATCCTTGATGGCTCCCAAGTCATACCAGGTCTTGCGAATCCGCTCGCGGTGCTCCGTGGTGATTCCCTTGTAGGCGCAGATGCGGTCGAACTTTTTCTTCAGCTCTTCCGTGTCGATGGGAGTGGGACGACCGCCGACATCCTGGCCACCTTCGGAAGCTGTGCGGGTCATCTCCTGGCCATCTTTTCGGCGAACGGTCAGCTTGAATCCGTGCAACGTGGGGTCTTCGTGGATAGTGATCTTCTTCATCAACGCCCGCACTTCCGGGTTCATCAGGCTCTCTTGGGTGTACGCGTCCAAGAACAGATCACCGTGCACAAGTGCCCAGGCGATGTAATAGGGAGTGCTGTGGTCGGCGGTCTCTTCGTTGCGAGGGTCGAACTTACCAGGATCGGAGCCATCGCCGAAGGAGTTGACCTCTATAAGCACGGACTCGATGTCCTCCGGTTTTGCAAAGTTCTGAAAGTCCGGCATTAGAGACATGATGGGTGCGCCGCCATTTCCCGGGAAGCGTTTGTACTCCAGCGCCTGCACCACCAGGCGATGATCCGAATCATCTAGCTTGTGCATCGGATTGCCGCCGGCGTGCGAAGGAATCTTCAGGTCGAAGGGCCCAGTGACGACGTCCCACAGACCGCCCATGCCTTCAAACGGCTGCGCGGGTCCGGTCATGCCTTCCCGCGCACAGATGGCTCCAAAGATGGCGCAGCGCACCATCTCTGCGTCATGATTTCCCTTGGACATCGAGTTCGGGCCGTAGGCGTGATCGATGCGCATGGGCAGATGTGGCACCAAGGAAAGCGAAAGTGCATTGGCGAGTTGGTCGTTGTTCAGGCCCATCAGCTTGCCGACAGCCATGGCGCAGGCTGGACCGACATAGAGGTTGTCGATGCCGTTTTTTGGATAGTTGGGTGCAGCCAACTGCAACGCGCCGTAAACTTCCCACGAGATGATCATGGCGAGCAGGGCCTGGCGTCCCGTGCTATGCAGGGCCTCCGCGACCGCGAGGATACCGGGAACAATATCGCTCGCATGGGCGCCGTTGTCGTTGAAGTCGTTATGGCGCACCATGGATCCGTTAACAAATCCTGCCAGGTCCGGTGGAGTGGAGATGTCGTAACCCCACACGGTGCTCTTCAGCGGTCCTGCGGGGTATATCCTGGCCACCTTTGCGCCGATGCGAATGGAGTTGGATTCAAAGCCAGCGATCGCGCATCCGATGGTATCGACCAGCATCCATCCCATGTCATGGACCACCTCATCGGTCAGCAGCGACTCGGAAGCTCCGCTGACCCACTCGACGATGCGGCGGCTTGTCTCGTCCATCGGACCGTTCCCATAGGCGCGGCCCGAGTCGTTCACGTAGCCCGCCGTGGCCGTGCGGCCGGTGACCCCCTTCCACCGGGACATCGGAACGAATTGCTTGGCGCTCGCCGCATACGGGCTCTGATTTTGTTGGGCGGCGCTCGCCACGCCGATGCCGTTGGAGGCCACAGCTGCGCCGGTATAGATCCCGAACTTCATCAGGTCGCGTCGGTTTAGACCGCCGGAGCTTTCCGAAGCCACGATCTTCTTCGGCTCTTCACTCGTTTTCGCCATAGGATTTACTCGATTCGTGTTGTTGGATCCGGTTGAGTTGCGGAGGCTTGTTGCTCCCTAGAAGAGGATTTTGGCAGCAAGCTGAATCTGACGTGACGGGAATGCCGAAGTAAGCGTGCCTGCCCCGCTTAGCACCGACTCCACATCGTTCGTGGCCGGCCCGGTTCCAGCGAAGATGATGCGTGAAGGCTGGTTGAAGTTGGCGCGATTGAAAATATTGAATATTTCAGCGCGCAGCTCAAGTGAGCCTTGTTTCCCCAGCCATCTGACGCGTGTGTCTTTTACTACGGAGAAGTCGACGTCTTTGAAATTCGGCCCGATGAGCGCGTTCAGGGATTCGTCGCCCAGGAAGCCCGAAGGCTGGATCGTGAAGGCGCAGGGATCGAAGTAGAGGGTCGACGTATTGAGCTTCTGGCCGGAGGCAACGCCCAGGCAGCCTGCGGTAGTGCCCCGCGTGATGTTGCTGTTGTTGCGGCCAGGGATAACATTAGGCCGATCAATGCCGGAAGCATTTCCGCTGACGTATTCCTTCGATCGGCTGGTGGAGAAGGCCGGCGTGAACGGGTAGCCACTCTGCAGTTGCACAATACCGCTGATCCACCATCCGTTGAGAAGTCCCGGCACAAAACCACGACCGCCCATCGTTGGAAAGTTATAGACGGCGTTGAAGTGGAAAGAGAACGGGATGTTGAACGCGGCGGGCGCCCTTTCGCGGTTGATATGCAGCGCATCCACAGTCGCTGCGGAGTAGGAGACGCTCGTGTCCTGGTTCGACTGGCCCTGGTTCGTGTCCAGCAGCTTGGACCAGGTGAAGTTCGCCTGCATCTGGAGGCCATTGCCGACACGCTTCTCCAGCGTGGTCTGCAGCGAGTTGTACCAGGAGAACGCCGTGTTGCTGACCCATCCGAAGTCGTTCCAGTACGGATTGCGTCGCACTTCTGTGGGCAGAGTCGCAGGGCTCGGATTGCTAAGGTACGTTCCAAGCCAGCACGTGTTGGCGCTGCCGTACGTATACTGCTGCTGGCCGAGCGGCAGAGGAACGTAGCCTGCCGGAGGAGCAACGCAGGTCTCCGCGCCCGTTGCCGTCGTGCCCGGAATGCCTTGCGGAATGACTGGGTTCACGAAGGGCAGAGCCATCAAGTTGAAGCCTTCTGATCCGCCATAAGCGACCGTCACCGCTGTCTTGAAGGGAAGCTGTCTCTGCACCGATAAAGTGTATTGGAGTAGCTTCGCCTGCTTCATGTCGTAGTCGTAGGTTGTGCCTGTCCGAGCCTGAAGGTTGTTCGTTGGCAACGTAAATGGCACGGTGAAGGAGCTCGGACTGGTGACAGTGATGTAGTTTTCTTGTGGCGCGATCTTCACCTGATGCACCGTGCTGTAGTAGCCTGCCACGTTGTACAGCAGGGCGATGCCGCCGCGGACAGCAGTCTTTCCGTCACCCGTGACGTCCCACGAAAATCCCAGGCGGGGTCCAAAATTCAGGAACGATGTATTGATGGTGTAAGGGCCTGGCGTAAGGTTCGAATCCACATAGATGTTTCGAAGCGCATTGGAGTCGCCGTTGATATCACGGGCGTTGGTATTGAACTCATAACGCAAACCGAGATTGAGCGTGAGAGTTCGCGAAACCTTCCAATCGTCCTGACCGTAGAAACCGAACGTTTCGTAGCGAATGTCCTTCACGTTGTTGAAGGGCGGAGCGAACGCGCTCAGGCTGCTGGGAGTGCCTTTCAGAAAGGAGGCCACATTGGAGAAGCTGATGGCGCCGAAAGTGTTCGTGCCGTTTGCCGTGTACTGCACGATGTGATTGATTAGCGTACCGAACTGGATGGAGTGCCTTCCCATCGTCTTGAAGACATCGTCTGCCAGGCCGAACGTCTCCAACAGCGAGCGCGATGTCGGGTTGCCGCCAGCGAGCATGGCACCAGCCGTGGTGACGCCGCTTACATTCAATGTCCCCATCGGAAAGCCGGTAGCGAATGAGTAGTCTGGTCCAGTCACATACTGCGCCGTATTGTTCCCCAGGTACTGGCCGCTGCGGGCATAGGAGAACGTCGCATTGTTCAGAAGTGTGGGGGAGATAATGTGGTTCTCTCCGATCGTCAGGAACATCATGGTGCTGCTTGGGAAGGATGGGTAGCCGGGATAGAAGTTGACAAGGCTCTGGTTGGCTTTGTCGTAGGTGTACCGGCCAAACAGGGTATCGCGAGCCGAGAATGTCTGGTCGATGCGGCCCTCCGCGTAGTCTTCCGAAGTTACCGAGGGATAGCTGAAGGCGATTTGATTGGTCCCGTAGTTGGGTTCTGGGAACAGCGAAAGCCAAGGCGCAACGGTCGCTGCGACGGTGACGGACGTTGTCGTGCCGAGCTGCGAACATGCCGTGTTTGTGATTACAGAGCCGGCGGGGCCGCGGCAGCCGGAGCCTAGCGTGCCATTGATGTTCGATGTCCCTTGCCGTTGGCGCAGCCCTTCGTATGTCACGAAATAAAACGTCTTGTCTTTACGGATCGCACCGCCAACCGAGCCCCCGAAGTTGTTCCGCTGAAACTCGGGAAGGCGGCGCGGACTTCCATCCGGGTGGGTGCCAGAGCTTGCCGGCGTATCGAAGTAATTGCGGGCATCCATTGCGCTGTTACGCAGGTATTCGAAGATGTCCCCATGAATGTCGTTGGTACCGCTCTTGCTCACCATCACCATTTGGCTGCCCATTGTCATGCCGTACTGTGCAGGGAAGTTGTTGGTGATTATCTTGAACTCACGGATGCCATCGAGGCCCAGCGTGTCGCCGCTGACGGAGGAGTTTGTCGCTCCGCCGTACGATACCAGCATCGTGCCGTCCAAGAGGTAGTTGTTGGAGCGGAGCGGAGCGCCGTTGCTACTAAACATACTGCCAGCACCGCCGCCCATGGAGTAGTTCGAATTGCTCGGCTTCTGCTTCAGCTCGGTAACGCCAGGCTGGATCAGAGCTAACTGCATGTAGTTGCGGCCGTTGAGCGGAAGGTCGGCCATCTGTTTTTCGCTGACCACGCCGCCGAGCGAACTGCTCGAGGTGTCGACCATGGGCACAGGCGCGAACACGTCGACCTGTTGATCGACCGACCCGTTCTCCAGCGAAAGGTCGACGACCGCCTCTTCGGTAACGGTCAACGTGATGCCGCTACGAACCAACTGCTTGAATCCTGGGCTCTTCACCACGAGCTCATAGTTGCCGGCCGGAATAGCTGAAAGGTGATAGGTGCCGTCGGCGAGGCTCGTGGCGGTACGCGTGACACCGGTATCCACGTTTTTAGCTGTAACGATGGCGCCGGGCACGCTGGCGCCGCTCACGTCCTTCACCGTTCCTTCCAGTGTGGCCGTGCTGTTCTGGGCCACCATCGTACAGGGCGTCAGAGCCAAGACCACAGCACACAACCTACGTGCAATTCGCTTCATTGATCTCTCTCCCAAACAATCCGGAACCGCAGAGTGGCGTCCCCTTCAGCGCTACCGGATATAGTCCCGGTGGCTCCGGTTGCGCAAGCAGATTGGGGTGACAAACAGGTGTGCAGCCCGTTACATGCGCTGAAACCCTGTATTTTGCCCGAGAGAAGCGGCGATAGCCGTCCTGCAAACTTGAACCAAGAGCTCGGCCGTTACATGCATCACCGCGGCGATTTCTCAGTGTCGAAAACATTCTCGCAGCGAAATCTGGCGACGCGAGAGTGCGCAATCTGCATGGCTTCGCTCCGATTGACAACGCACAAAACCCCATGAGAGCATGTTGCGCATGCTTTCCACCCAGAACGATGCACTACAGTCTGCGGTAGAGCGCGTTCTGCAAAGTAGAGAACTACACGGTTCGCAGGTATCGCAAAAGCTTCTGAAGTTCCTCGCCGAAAGATCTCTCTCCGGTGACGCGGATCAGTTGAAGGAATACACGATTGCCATCGATGGTCTGGGCAAGCCAGACTCGTACGATCCGCGTCACAATTCAGCGGTCCGTATCCAGGTGGGCCGCCTCCGCCAGAAGCTCGGGGAGTACTACCGTACGGAAGGCAAGGAAGATGATGTTGTCATCGACCTGCCAAAAGGCTGTTTTCAGCTGACATGTACTTCGCGCAGGGGATTTCCCGCTGCCGCTCTGGAGTCATCGCCCTCGGAGTACGTTCTTCCGCCCCAGGCCGAAGAGATGGACGGCGGAATCAGCTGGTGGGGACCGGCCGTCTTCATGATTGTGGCCGCGATGGTGGCACTTCTGAGCATGACCTACCTGGTTGTGCGGCTTTCCAGCGTCTCGACCTTCAATTCCGGCAATTGGAATGAGGACTTTGAAAAGCTCTGGCGGCCTTTCGTTGGTTCTGCACTGCCGTCCATCGTCGCGATTGAAGATCCTTTGTTTGTACAGATGGCTTCGAATCCGGGCATCTATTATCGGGACCGCTCCTTAAATCAGTGGGAGGACGTTCCGAAATCTGCCGGCGTCACGGCGCTGCGCAGCACCTACGGTTCGAACAGCCTGCAGCCGAGCCACTATTACACGGCTTATGGAGAAGCGCAGGCTGCCTTCCTTCTCGGCAAGTTTCTCGGGCCTCGAATGCGTAATTTCTCGGTGCTGAAAACCAGTCAGCTCTCGTGGCAGCAACTCGCGGACAATAATGTTCTGTTTGTTGGTGTTCAGAATCTATTCTTCGACAAGCAGCTCATGCAGATGCCTCTGACGCTGCCGCTCACACCTTTCCTGAATGGTGTTCATAATCTGCACCCCAAGAGCGGCGAACCAGCCGATTTTCTCGACAACTACACGACAGCCCCTTCGGAAACGGGGACCGCATATGCCTTAGTGACGTGTGTCCCGGGTCCTCGCGGCCGGACCTATATAGAGAGCTTCACCAGCAATCGCTCCGCCGGATATTTGGGTGCGTTGGAGTGGTTCTCGGATCCGGCGCAGGCGCGCATCCTGGTCGACAAGCTAGAAGGACCCTCAGGAAAGATGCCTAACTACTTTCAGGTCCTCCTGTCGGTCCAGTTCGTCGACGATGTGCCTACGCGAACCAACTACATCCTCAGCCGGGTCCTGCATTAAATCCTGGGCTATATGCGCCTTTGTAACGGACAGATGCCTTCCGCGAAATATGTATCGGCATCAGGATACGTGACGTAACTAACAAGTTGGTGACATGTTGTTTGTCCAGTTCCTGCATTTTGACGGTTATGCTGATCCGGCGGATGAGCAAGAAATCCGGACAAATCATGGCGCACACCATCTATCGCGAAAGTAAAGGGTCTGCGGTCGCTGCAAGGAACTGGGACACGGCGTACGAGCGCAAGGTCGTGCTGCTGCTGGGGTTGGGCTTCGGCCTGGTAGGCCTGGACCGCTGGATTATCGCTCCACTCTTCCCCTTCATCATGCAAGACTTGCATTTGACCTATCAGGACCTGGGGAATATTGTTGGCGTGCTTGGAATTTCCTGGGGCGTGTTTGCCGCGATCATGGGTCGGATCTCCGATCACGTTGGTCGCAAGAAGGTGATCGTTCCGGCAATCTTCGCTTTTTCCGTTCTGTCCGCGCTCTCCGGGGTCGCGACTAGCCTGCTTAGCCTAGCCATGATCCGCGCCATCATGGGCATGACCGAGGGCGCCTACTGTCCCACCAGCTTTGCCGCAACAGGGGACGCTTCGGCTCCGGAACGTCGAGGTCTCAATCTCGGCCTTCAGCAATGCAGCAATGCGCTGTTCGGTCTCGGCCTGGGCCCGATCATAGCGACCCAACTCTTCGCTATAGTCCATTCGTGGCGGTGGGTATTCGCGGTTGTGGCGATTCCGGGGCTCATTCTCACATTTTTCGTCTATGTCGTCCTGCGCGAGAGCCCGCTGCCGCAACACCCGCAACTCTTCGGCAAATCGCGCTGGAGCGAAATCTTCAAGACTCGGAATCTTCTCATCAGCATGGGAGCACTTCTCTGTGCCATGACCGGAGTGTTTGTTCTAAGTGCAATGGTGCCGAGTTATCTCGTGGATTACCTGCATGTCGGCTTCACAAAGATGGGCATCATTACTTCTGCCATCGGCTTTGGTGGATTTATCGGACAGTTCACGGTCCCGGGTCTGTCGGATCGGTTTGGCCGCAGGCAGATGGCTGTGCTGTGTTTCTGCGTGTCGGCGGCCTGCCTCCTCATGCTGAAATTCACCGGGGCGAATCCAGTGCTGCTTTTTGCGGAACTCTTTTTCACGTCGTTTTTCTGCCTTGGAATCGTCGCCCTGCTGACCGGACCTATCGCAACGGAGTCCGCACCGGCAGGTCTGATTTCGTCCGCGATCGGAGTTGTTGTCGGCGTAGGAGAGGTCTTCGGAGGAGGGGTCGCTCCTGCGGTCGCCGGCTACATCGCACAGCATTTCGGAATCGCCGCCATCCTCTGGTTGGCACTCGGGGGCGTCTGTTGCGGCGCGGTGCTCTGCGTGTTCCTTAGGGAAACAGCGCCGCGAAAACTTCATTCCATCCCGTCCCTCTAACCTCACCAAGGAGCAACTTACCATGAAGATCTTTCGTTCCACCTGCACCACACTCGTTGTTTGCGCTCTTGCCCTTTGCGCGGGTACCCGCCTCCGCGCCCAAACCGCCAGCCCGGAAGTCAGGCGCGAAATCATTGATGTGCGCAATCAGTGGATGGCCGCTGAAATGAAAAAGGATATTCCTTATCTCGACGGCCTGATGGCTCCCGAGTTTGTGGTGGGCAACAGTCAGGGACAGGTAATGGATAAAGCTCATTACCTGGAGTCGCAGGCGCGTCCTGACCGCATCCTCCATATCGGCGAAGGCCGGGATGTGACCGTCAGCGACTATGGCGATGTCGCGATACTCACGGAGAGCCTGACCCTGCAGGCAAGCGATAAAGGCGTGCCCTTCGGCGGCGACTTCCGCTTTGTCCGAGTTTTTGTCAAGAAAGACGGGCACTGGCATCCCGTGCTTGCGCAAGGAACCCCCATTACCCACAAGTAGTTCTTAGAGCATTGTGTGCCATCGCGCACGGAGGTCACCAGCCTTGAGCACACCCGTCGGGAAACACGTCCCTTTTCTTCGCTCACTTTCGTTTCGTGTTCTGGTGGGTCTTATCCTTGGCAGCTTGACCGGGTTCTTTTTTCCGCACTTCGGGACCGCGCTGCAACCCCTCGGTACGGGTTTCATCAAGCTCATCCGCATGATGATCGGGCCGCTCGTCTTCTTGACGGTCGTCACCGGCATCGCCGGCATGAGCGATATGAAGAAGCTCGGCCGGGTTGGCCTTAAAGCGCTCGTCTACTTCGAAGTGGTCACGACGTTTGCGCTTGGCATCGGTTACTTCGCTGCCAAGGTCTTCCATCCCGGTTCGGGCCTGAAGCTTGCGCCGACGGCCGTGGACACCGATAGCGTGGCGCAGTACGCGGCGCCCGGACAACATAAGACGGTCGTCGACCTGCTGATGAATATCATCCCCGACACCTTTGTGGGCGCCTTCACCAATGGCGAAATTCTCGAGGTCCTATTTATTGCGATTCTTGTCGGGATTGCGATTCTGTCTATCCCGGGTCGCGAAGTCCTGTTGAAGGCCGCCAAAATACTAAACGAAGTCGTCTACAAGATTATCAACATCGTTATGGAAGCCGCACCCGTGGGAGCTTTTGGAGCGATGGCATTCACGATTGGCCGTTACGGCCTGGTGACAGTCGTCGCATTGGGTAAGGTATTACTCTGCGTCTACGGCACCTCGCTCGTGTTCATCTTCTTCGTTCTCGGCGGCATCTGCCTTTGGAACCACATCAACCTCTTCAAGCTTGTGAGCTACCTGCGCGAAGAAATCTTCATCGTGCTGGGAACATCATCCTCGGAGCCTGCCCTTCCGGGCCTGATGCGCAAGCTCGAAGCGATGGGCTGCTCCCGCACCGTGACCGGCCTAGTCGTCCCGGCGGGCTATTCCTTCAATCTTGATGGCACGTCGATCTACCTTACGGTCTCGGCTCTCTTCCTGGTACAGGCTACGGGCTCGCACCTAACCATCGGACAGGAGGTGCTAATGCTTCTGATCCTGATGGTGAACTCGAAAGGCGCGGCCGCTGTGGTCGGCGGCGGCTTCATCACACTGGCCGCGACGCTCACGGCGCTCGGCTCCGTGCCCGTGACATCGATCGCGCTGCTGCTTGGCATCGATCGCTTCATGTCGCAGTGCCGCTCGATTACCAACCTTATTGGTAACGCTGTGGCCACGATCACTATCGCTCGCTCGGAGAACGAATTCCAGGCAGAGACCGCCAATCGCGTGATGAACGAACAGTCGGATCGCTAATGATGAGCTGGCTACGGTGCATGCGGCAGATCAGGTCTACTCCATCTACACGGATCCTTCGCGTGACTTCTGGGCGCGCGAGGTTATGCCGCAATTAAAGTTGCATTCACTTTCAGCCCTGATCAGCGCAACAGGTTTGTCCAGGCGGGGCTTTGATCGAAGCGCGAAATGGTGAGGTGCGACCTCACCCACGCAATCAATACGGGGCGATGGCCATTACCGCAAGTATGAAGTCTATCCAAAATGCGAAGAATCTTCGGACAAGCCCTGGCACCGGCACTTTACTTGGCTTGGAACTCCAGCGGGACTCGATGCTGGAGCTGGCGAACTGGTCGGAATTGTCAACGACGAGTCCGAAGCGTCCTGCGCATAGACGCGGCGCGAATACTGAGCTGGAATGATGATTGCGGCGTCGATCTAGTCTCGAGATGGACTGCGGAGGCGATTGTTCGGTGCTCACCTGGCACGCTGGTCAGAGCTTGGCGATTACTGACTTCACCTGAGTGTATTGCTGCAGTCCGTATTCGCCCAATTCGCGCCCGATGCCGGACTGCTTGAAGCCGCCGAACGGTGCTCTCGTATCCATGACGTTATAGCAATTCACCCACACGGTGCCCGCTCGTACCCCGTTGGACACTGCGAGGGCTTTCTTGATGTCGCGCGTCCAGACCGCAGCGGCCAAGCCATATTTTGTATGGTTAGCTCGCGCGATGACTTCATCGACATTCTTGAACGAGATGATGCTCATGACTGGGCCGAAGATCTCTTCCGCGGCGATGCGCATCGTGTCCTGAACATCGGCGAAGACGGTCGGTTGCATGAAGTAGCCGAAACTTCCGATGCGCTCTCCTCCGCAGGCGAGGGTGGCTCCCTCTTTGCGCCCGGATTCGACATACCTCATGACGGTGTCGAACTGCGACTGGTCCACCAACGGCCCGAGCTCGGTGCGGGGATCGAAGGGGTCGCCGACGACCCTCGACCTGGCTCGAACGATACTCTTCTCGACAAACTGTTCGTACATTGTTTCCTCAACAAATACTCTCGATCCTGCGCAGCAGGATTGGCCTTGATTGGAAAACAGCCCCCGATGCGCACCTTCGACGGCTTCGTCCAGATCAACGTCTGCAAAGATGATGTTGGGACTCTTCCCACCCAACTCGAGCGTTACAGGCTTCAAGTTGGATTTAGCGGATGCTTCCATAATGAGGTGCCCGACCTCGGTAGAGCCGGTGAAGGCCACTTTGTCGATGTCCATGTGACGTGCGATGGCCGCCCCGGCGGTCGGACCGAATCCAGGCAGAAGATTTACGACGCCTTCCGGAAAACCCGCTTCCAGAATTAGCTCGCCGATCCGCAGAGCGGACAAGGGTGTTTGCTCTGCGGGCTTGAGCAGAATGGTATTCCCGGTGGCAAGTGCAGGAGCGAGCTTCCACGCCATCATCAGCATGGGGAAGTTCCAGGGAATGATCTGCCCGACAACACCGACCGGCTCGTGCCTGGTGTAGCAAAGGTAGTCGCCGTCGATGGGGATGGTCTTGCCGTGGATCTTGTCTGCCCACCCGCCGAAGTATCGATAGCAGGCGACGGTCCTGGCCACGTCCACTGCGGTGGCAACGGAGACGGGCTTGCCATTGTCGAGGGCTTCGAGGCGCGCCAGTTCATTGCCGTGACTTTCAATCAGATCGGCGAGGCGAAGAAGGAGCCTTCCTCGCTCGGATGCAGGCATCTTTCTCCATGGACCGTGTTCGAATGCCTGGCGTGCGGCCTGGACAGCGAGGTCGACGTCCATTGCATCTGCCTCTGCCACCTGACATATCTCTTCGCCGGTGGATGGATTGATGGTCGCGAAGGTTTTTCCCGACGCGCTCGCAACCCAGCGGTTGTTGATCAGAAGCTTGAGCTGCGGAAGTGCAACCTTGATTTCGTCATGCACGGCGACAGTACTGGCCATAGAACGTTGCTCCTTGAAATGCTATTGGCAAGCCGCGTGAGAAGAGTCCACCTTACGCGGCGGTTGGCTGGCATCTTTGTATCCACAGATGTACTCCAGCCAATTTCTGTAGAGACGGACCGCGGTGGGTCGCCATGTGTTTTCGATTTGTGTCTTTTCCATCGCCGCTGCGACTCCGGCGAGCAATTCGTTGGTGGGACATGAGCTGGCACTCTCTCGCAGCGAAGAGAATGCCTGTTCAGAAGCTCTGTCGAAGTAGCCGTGCGGCGACTGCGGATAGACTCCTGCCTCGGTTCGGATATATCTTCCAATGTCCCGGCGATACTCGCGCAGGAGCGTATCGGTCGCGTACTCCGGATGCCCTTGAAAGAAGATGAACAGGCTTTTTCCCTGCTTCGTGAATGTATCGACCTCGGCGTCAGCCGTCCGGGAAACAACACTGTATCCGTGCGCTTCCAGCTGCCGCGCATCCACGCCGTTCCATCGGGAGTGAGGGATGGCGAAGTGTGGAGCAACTCCTTGCAGCAGCCCATCGTCGGACTCACGGAGGCACTCGAAGACTCCAAAGTGCTTAGCATGATTGCGGCGGCGCTCAATGCCATCCATGTGCAGAATAGCGGCGTGTGCGGCAAGGCAGGACCAAATGGCAGAACGTGTGTTGTCTCGGGCCCAATCGAGCATTTGCACGAAACTCTCCCAATAGGACTCGTCCTTCAGGGCAGCGTTGATCGGCTCGGTACCGGTGACGATGAGGCCGTCGAGGCTCTGACCGTAGAGCTCATCGACGCAGGCATATCTGCTGGCGGCGTGATCTCCGTTTGATGCTGTCACTGCGGCGCCACGCAGCACATAGAGCGACAGCTCGACCGCCATACCTTCGGAGGCAGACTCCAGCAGCGACAAGAACTGGTTCTCGGTCGCTTTGAAAGCCGCCTCCGGCATGTTATTGACCAAGCCGATTCTGATGGCTTCACGCGATGGTTCCAAGAGCTGCGGCGGCCGCGACGCACCTTCAGGACGGTCGTGGTCGAATCGGCTTGAATGCAGTCGAACAGGCATGGGCACCTCCTTTGAAATTGCTATCGCGTGCTCGGGGTTGCCGGTTGGGCAGCCCTGAGCGCCTGGTCCAGGTCGTCGAGGATGTCCTCGATGTGTTCAATTCCAATACTTAGCCGGATCATCTCCGGGAATACTCCGGCGTTGCGCTGCTCTTCTGGTGACATCTGCCGGTGGGTGGTCGATGAAGGATGACAGACCAGTGATTTTGCGTCTCCGAGATTGACGAGCCGAGTCACGAGGTTTAACGCGTCGTGGAATCGCATGGCTCCCTCATAGCCTCCTCGAATGCCAACGGACATGAGGGAGCAAGCTTGACCGTCCAGGTACTTTTGCGCCAAGGCATGATAGGGGCTTTCGGGAAAGCCGGCATATCGCACCCACTCGACATTTGGGTTGGTGCGCAGAAACTCTGCCACTCTTCTGCCGTTCTCCACGTGACGCTCTACACGCAGCGCCACCGTTTCAATCCCCTGCAATAGCAGGAACGAGCTGAGAGGGGAGAGAACGGCACCCATTGTGCGCTGGTAGACGCTGCGGCAACGCGCGATATAGGCGGCCTTTCCGTAGTGTTCGGTGTAGACGAGGCCGTGATACGAAGGGTCCGGCTGGCTGAAGGCGGGGAAGCGCGATGCGTGTGCCTTCCAGTCGAAGTTCCCGCCGTCGACGATGGCTCCGCCCATGGTTGTGCCATGGCCGCCAAGAAATTTGGTTAGCGAGTTCACCACGATGTCCGCGCCGTGCTCGATCGGGCGCAGCAGGACGGGCGTGGCCACGGTGTTGTCGACGATGAGGGGAATTCCATGATCGTGGGCCACCTTGGAGAGCGCTTCGAGATCGCAGATGTTGCCTGCGGGATTGCCGACGCTCTCACAGAAGATGGCTCGCGTCTTGTCGTCGATCAACTTGGCGATCGCCTCGGCGTGGTCGGATGCTGCGAAGCGGACGGTGACTCCCTGTGCTGGTAAAACGTGCGCAAACAGTGTGTGCGTGGTTCCATAGAGCTGCGGCACAGAGATGAGATTGCAGCCCAGCTCGACTACATTCTGAACAGCGAAGTTTACCGCCGCCTGGCCGCTGCTTACGCAGAGAGCTTCCAGCCCGCCTTCCAGAGCTGCAACCCGTCGTTCGAGTACAGCGGTGGTGGGGTTCTGGATGCGCGTGTAACGGAAGCCGTCGGCCTCAAGGTTGAAGAGCGCGGCAGCATGGTCGGCGCTATCGAACGCGTACGAGGCGGTCTGGTAGATGGGGACAGCCACCGCCTTCGTGGTCGGATCCACCTGATAGCCACCGTGTATCGCGATTGTCTCGCGCTTCATAGGGTCGTTCCTGTTCTGATTGCTGTGTGGGGTTCGTTGATCGTAGTCGATGCCGGATCATTATTCGTGCCAGGAACAGAGTCTGAAAAAAGGCGATTCATCTGACCCACTACACAATGGATATCTTGTTCGGTCGTCCGGAAACTCGTGATGCAGGCGCGGACAACGGAAACTCCGTCAAGCACTGCTTCCGACATCCACGCAACCTGGTTTTCGCGGAGGGCTGCGAGCAGTATGGAGGGGACAAGCCCATCGCGGGTGAAGCACACCAGCGGAAGCGGCGTCGAATTCACGATGCGCCACCCCGTGTCCTGCAGCGACTCCCGCAGCAGACGGCCCATCCGCGCCTGGTGATCGATCATCTCTGCGTAGCCCGCCTCGCCTTGCTCTGCGAGCGCCATGAAGAGCTTCAGTCCTATAAAGCGACGGGACCATTGGATTGAGTTGGTGAAGGGATTGAATGTGTTGGAAGCCTCATCGCCTACCCCGGGTGGCTTTCCAGGCATGTAGGAGACCTCGGAGCGGAACGCCTGCGCGACGCTCTCCGGGTGCCGGCAGAAGAACATTCCGCAACCCATAGGAACCGAGAACCACTTATGCGCATCGCAGGTGATCGAGTCCGCGGCCTCAATACCAACGAGATGATGCTTGAGATCTTGCGAGATGATCGCCGCGCCGCCCCATGCGGCATCGACGTGAAACCATAGGCTGGCGTCCGAGCAGACGCGCGCGATCTCCAGCAGCGGATCAATCGCACCCGCGGCGGTCGTCCCTACGGTACCCACCACCATGAACGGCAGGAACCCGTTGCGGAGGTCTTCGGCGATCCTGCTGCTTAGTTGTTCAACGTTCATTTGGAGATGGCGGTCTGTCGCGATGGGACGAAGACAATGCCGACCGAGCCCAGTGATGTGCGCGATTTTGTTGAAGCCATGATGAGCCTCCTCGGTCAGATAGATGGTCGGTTGTCCCGCGAGGTGTCGCAGACCGTGTTCGCCGTAGCTGGGAAATTTCCGGGTTAACGCCACGACGACCGCAGAGAGATTTGCCTCCATCCCTCCACTGGTGAAGGTCGCGATCGAATCCTGCGGCAGACCGAACTTCGCCGAGAGCCAACCGAGTGTGTGGCGCTCCATTTCATTGGCCGCTGGAGAGGTGCGCCAGTTTGCCAACTGCGGGTTATACATTGCTACCAGGGTGTCGGCGACGACCGAAGCCAGTGTCACACTGGGGTTGAATAGGCCGAAGTAACGCTGGTGCGTCACCTGCACCTGCCACTTCCGCAGCATCGCCTCCACGTCGGCGACTACCTCGTCCAGGGTCATGCTTCGCTTGAAGTCGTAGCGCGATTGGAGATGAGCGCGAATCTCCTCCGCCGTCACATTTGGGACGATGGGACCGTCGGCGATCTCGGACTCCAGCCTCGCGAACTCTTGCTGAATTTGACCGATGTTCAACGGATGGTTCCTCCCGTAGACGCGAACGGTGATCTAGCGAACTTGCAGGTCTTCGTCCTATTCATAGTCGGACCTCGCCCGCCTGGATTCGGTGATACAAATTCTCATCGAGCGGAACATACTCGTTCGACTCCGAGAGATCAAAGTAGAGAGGATCGGCGATCGCAACGGGATCGTATCCCTGGCGAGCCAGCTCAGTGGTTGAGTACTTGAACGTACCCGTTATGTCTGCGCTGGTGCGCATCCGCAGGAACAATGGGCGCGCGTAGTGTGGGAGCCGGCTCGTCAAATGCTGATGAAATGCAGCCAGATCCAGTTCAGTCTCTGCGACGACCGCTGCCATTCCCACCCGGCCCTCGGTACCGAGAACCGTGACGCCGTAGACATTGGCATGCCGGATGCCGGGAAACTCGGATATCACAGCCGACACTTCGGAGGTAGCAACGTTCTCGCCCTTACGGCGAAAAGTATCGCCAACCCGATCAATAAAGTAGAAGAACCCCTGCTCATCTGTGCGCATGAGATCGCCACTGCGGATCCAGGTGTCACCCGCTTCGAAGACATCGCGAAGAACTTTCTTCTTCGAATCTTCGTCGCTCTCATATCCATCAAAGCGGCGACCCACGCTCGTCGGATCGTCAATTACTTTGCCAAGCGCTTCGCCAACTTGATTTGGCGCACACTTGATGCAGAACCCTCTTTCATTGCGGACCGGCTCGCCGCTTTCGACGTCGAGCGGGACCAGCGCCGGCGAGAATCGATGCACAAGATAGCCTGGAATATGGCCGATGGCTCCGCGCTTGCCCTGCACATTGAACAACGAGATGTTTCCTTCGGTAGCAGCATAAAATTCGAGGATTTGCGGAATGCGGAAGCGATCCTTGAAGGCGTCCCATACCTCCGGCGCCATGCCATTGCCGCATGCGAGGCGAATGTGATGCTCGGTCTCGACCACGGATGGCGCAGCGTGAAGGAGGTACCGGCAAAGCTCTCCGATGTACTGAACCAGTGTGCAGTCCCAGCGCACAATGTCATTCCAGAATTCGCTCGCTGAAAACTTTTCGCGGATCACGATCGTGCCCGAGGCGACCATCACTGCACCGGGCGCCTGGACTCCTCCCACACTGTGGTACATCGGCAAGCAGTTGTACATGCGGTCATCGGCAGTTGCCTGCATCATGCCGGCGAACCAGTGGCTCCACTGCATCACACGCGCATGACTGATGCGAGCAGCCTTGGGCAATCCGGTTGTGCCGGAGGTATAGATGTAGAGTGCCAAATCATCGATGACGGTCTCGCGGCGCTCCTGCGGAGTCAACGGCTCGACGGAATGAGGAGCAAGCTCGAGATCTATGCGCGGGTGCGCAGAATCGCTGGCTCCGTGGACCCAGATCACCGGAGATGACTCAAGGTGAGGCCGCGCGGCCGTCAACGTCTCGACGCACTCGGCAGCCGCGATGATGTGCTTAGGCGACACAACACGAATGCAATGGGCAAGCGACGTTCCCACAAGGTGGGTATTGAGTAGCGAGACGACCACTCCCGTGCTGGTGATTCCAAGCCATATCGCCAGGTACTCCGGCCGATTTGTCATCAGAAGGCAAACAACGTCGCCTTTCACGAGACCTTGCTCCAGCGTCCATCGCGCATATTGGTTTGCGCGTTCCGCGAGCTCGCGGTAGGTCAGGCTTTCGCGGTCTGAAAGCAACGCCGGTCGGTTACCGTGGCGGGCGGCGATCTCATCGATCACGACGGGGAAGATCCGATGGCGATGGCTCGCGATCGGGGCTGTCAGCTCCAGCGCGCGCAACCATGGCATCGAAGAAGAACGGCTGCCCGGTATCGCGTTGCCTTTAAAAGCGTCGCTCATGCCGTGTTGCCTGCGTCGACTGTGATCACCGTACCCGTAATATTCCTGGATTGATCGCCGAGAAGAAAGTGAACGGCATCCGCAACATCGTCCACTTCCACAAGGCGTTTCAATGCACTGCGACGTTCGATCTGCTGCCGCTGCTCGTCGGTGAGATCTTTGGTCATCTCGGTGGCGACAAACCCGGGAGCGACTGCATTAACGTTCACTCCCATGCGGCCGACTTCCCGTGCCAGAGACCGCGTGAAGCCGACCAGTGAGGCTTTGGTAGCGGCGTAAATAGAAAGCCCGTTGTAGCCTGCGGATGCAGTGATGGAGGAGATATTGACAATGCGACCACCCCCGTCAGCCATCATCGAACGGACCACATACTTTGTAAGGAGCATCGGCGAAAGCGTGTTCAATCGCACGACCTGTTCAATCTGGGCATCGGGGGTAAGAGCCAAAACACCATGGGCGCTCATGCCGGCGTTGTTCACCAGGCCATAAATTGCACCGAACTGCTCTCTCAGCATCGCTACCAGCTTTGGGATCTGGTCGATCTCTGTCAGGTCAAAAGGGATGAAATCAAGCGGTCCCGAACCAGATGCCTCTGCCGCACGCTTTGCCGCCGTAAACTCATCGCCTTCCTTGCGCGCGATCGCGATAGGGCGGAAGCCCGACTTCGCGAGGCGGCGAACAATCCCCAGGCCCAACCCGCGGCTCCCACCGGTTACGATCACGTTACGCATGGCGTCTGATCAGCTTTCCAGTCTGTGATACGGCAAGAGTGGACACAAAGTTAATTCCGACCGGGACCTTATAAAGCGCAAGCTCAGCGCGGCAAAATTGCAGAATTTCACGCTGCAGCTCTTGAGTACCGCTGCCCTCTGGCTGCTTCGGTCTCTTCAACACCACATCTGCGACGACCAGCCCTCCAGTGATCGAACTCTTCCTGGTCCGGACGAGCGACATGCCAACCTCGGGATGACGATTGATCACCGCTTCCACTTCTTCGGGATGAACCTTTAGGCCTCCCACATTGATGGTTCCGTCTCGCCGCCCGGCGAAGTAATAGCGACCCTCTCGTAACTCCAGCACATCGCCTGTATCAACAAACCCCTCGGCATCTCTCAAAGGAAGGCTGTCCTGGCCAAGATATGCGGAGGCGGTGCGAC
>NZ_LMUT01000009.1:441122-447255 GCF_009765785.1 Granulicella sp. L46 | reverse complement strand
GCCCCCCCCCCCGCCTCTGTTGAAGCGAACGCGTGCGCAATTCTCGCTTCCGGATACTGAGAGTGCAGTTGGTTCAAAATGGCCTGGTCGGCGATCTCTCCCGATAGGCGGACATATGCGGGCGCGATCCTATTGACTGACGGACTCATCAGTACGCGGCGCCATTGCGAAGGCGTTCCGGAGATATGCGTAATGGAGCGGCTGCCAGCTCGTGCGAGAAACTCTGCGGTCGACTCATGAGCGCCAGCCAGGACGAGCGGCGTCCCCGTGAGTGCAGCACGGAGGAATATCTGCAGACCGCCGTAGCGCCGGATGTCGTACAAGGTGCTCCACACAATCGGCGCGGACGAAGGATTGCGGGGTAAAATCGCGCCAGTCAGACTTGCCAGTGTGTGCCTAACCAGCTTCGGATGTGCAGTCGTGCCAGAGGTGAGCAGAATCCATTCGGTCCCTACCTTTTGACTCCTATCCAGACTTTGATTCCTGCTCCGTCCACGACGGGGAAGGATGCGTTCAATTCTGCAATGGGAGAACTCGAGACCTGGATCGTCTGTCACGGTCCAGTTTGCCTCGGCCGATCGTGCTACATAGTCAAGATGTTCCCGCGGCAGATCGGGAGGATAAAGAACCATCCTTCTGACCACCCCGTCGAGCTGTATCAGGGCTTCTGCGGCATCCAGCTGGCCGGTCGTCGCCACCAGCACGGAACTTCCGTGAAGCTCAGCCCGCCGCACGGCGAACGCAGCTGCGCCTGCGAGTTCACCCCAGCTTCGACATCCACCGACACCCATCTCGATACACGCGGATAAGTTCCCGGCGGCAAGAACCGAAGCGCAGAGGGAAGTGGGACTAGTTGTCGGCATTTTGATAGCAACCGATGAAGTCTCCGAACGTTACCGGAAAGCTGAGATCGTTGGCGCTGAAGGGGTCAACTCCAAATGATTGCTCAAGTCTCACCACGACGATCGCGAAGCAGAGCGAATCAAGCCCTGAGTCGAAGAGGGCAAGCTCGTCCGTCAGAGGAGCCAGCTGCATGCCTTGCTCCGCAGCGACCTGCGTGAACTGCGCGATTACTTCCGCTTTGACGTCCATACTCAGTCGGCCGACCTTCTTACGCACGCCAATTGGCCACAGCTCTTGCAGCCCCATGGTTAATGCTGTCGAGCAGGGCGCTGAGTAGTTCGACACCCTCATAAAGATTCGATCCCGGCTTCATCGGATTGACCGACATTTCGAGTGAAACCGCGCGGAAGAGTTCCTGGGAATGCTCGACGTCGCAGACGCCATGCACATCCGTGTATACCCGTTCAGCCGAGCCGCGTGCAGCGGCGAGGTCCGCCAGGTAGGACATGAACCGCTGAATGTAACTCTCGAAGAATGCCATGGTCATCAGCGACTGCACGCCCTGCAGCTTGCCGAGGAACAAGCGCACATTGGTTAGATCGGGACCAATAGCGAGAGAGTCAGCCTCGGTGGGATATGCATCTGCAGCAGTTGCGAATATGCGCAACATCGCAGGGTGGCTGTCCCTAACTTCCTCGGTCAGGTTCTCGATGATGATCTCGCGCGCCTCTTCAGACTTGACAGCGAGATAGGTCGCCGTCATCCAATAAATAAAATTGCCCTCGAGGACGGCTGAATATCTTGCGATGATCCCGCGAACCTCTTCACTCGTTAAACGTTCAAGATTAGGAAGTCGTCCGATGTGGTCGTCGACGATTGCTGTGATGCGCTCATCGATCGAGCCTTCGAGTAAGTCATCCTGCAGGGGAGAAGTAAGTGTTAATTTGTTCATGATTCTGCCTTTCTGAATTTTGCAATTCATCACGGGTAGTCAATTACTCAATTTCGAATGCACGTCAACGGCCATCCTGAAGCAGCGTGACCTGACATGAGGAGGGATGCTTGCCTAACTCAACGTAAGCACCGGGAGGGGGGCCCGTAGTTATCAAGAAATGAAGCATCAGTCTGTATCGGATGGTACGTTTTGTCAAGTATTTCTTGCAGAGAATCAAGATCCATGCGATGATCCTCGCGTTAAGGGTGTCTTGGGAATCGGCAGCCTTATTACCTTTGTGCAATGCCTTGTCACCAACGGGTAAACCGATTCGCGGTTACCCATAAACGAAAGCTGAAAATAATGTGCATTAAGTAGGAAATTGTTTCCATTAGGCGCGTCCGGGGTGTCGTAATGGGATCGATGGGATGACGAGTGAGTAAATTCTCTGCTGACATAGCACGCTACAAGTCCAAAGGTCACCATGGAAAGGCCCTGTGGTTGAGCCCAGTCGTTTGGGCAATTGCGTTCTATCGCTTGCGCAATTGGGTGAATGTAGCAAACCCACCCTGGTTTATTCGAATTCCGGTGGTGGCGTTCTGCTTTTTGCCGAATTGGTTCTGCGAAGCATTTTTTTCAATGGGCATCTCGCCCCGGGCTTCGATCGGAGAGGGACTCTACATCGGTCATGTCGGAGGCGTCATCATCAGTCCGCACGCGGTGATCGGACGAGACTGCGACATTTCTCCTCGCGTAACCATTGGATCCGCCGCGATGGGAAGAGAAGGCGCACCCGTACTTGGCGACAATGTCTATGTTGGAACGGGAGCAACGTTGGTGGGCCAGATCAGGATTGGAAGCGGGGCAAAGGTTGCCGCTAACACTCTTGTGATTGACGATGTCCCGGAAGGGGCCACAACGATGGGCGTGCCTGGACGCATCCTTCTTGCGCCGCCAAGGTCGATGCAGTCACCCTCACCTGTCGTCACGAAGTCGACCGATCGGCTAGAAACCGAAGCGTGAGCGTCGCGGGTGGTTAGTGAGGCGCGGGAGCTGATGGGAGATGCGGATTTGTGTTGATGCGATCAGTGGTCGTTGCTGCGGCTTTAAGGTCGTAGGCCTTGATGAGGTCGGCAGTAATGTCGGCGTTGGTGGAGGCGTACCAGATGACCGGAGCGGCGTCAGACCCGCGGTCGATGACGAGAGTGTAGGCGTGCTGCTTTGCGTAGTCCTGCATGAAGGCGTAAAGCTTTTGTGCCACGGACTGGAAGGCTTGTTGCGAGGAGCTGTCAGTATCGCCCTTGAAGTCGTCGACCCAGACACTGGACGGATTGGGAAGTTTCCTCTTGGGTAGGACGCGCAACACGATCGTGTTTGCTATTTCTCAGAGCGTTTCGATCCAGGAGCACACAAACCTGAGGTTGGCGGATACTCTCGAGTATCGGCCGCTCCAAGCTAGTCTGCTGCGATACGACTTTGTCGCGGAGCGACCTCGAGTCCCCGGTGACTCTCCAGTGAGCCTCCAGAAACAGCCCAATGCGCGGAAAACAGCATAAACACTGGGTTTGGACGTACTATCACCTTCTGCATCGGCAAGTGATTGTCTGCAGACCAGGCTACACCGGCGCCGTTTTCTCGTGTACTACGGCTCACGGGTTCCATGAGCGGCCCTCGTCAATTTACTTTTCTATTTTGACTGGAAACAAGGGAAAATGCTGTTGAGGTGATCTCCATGAAAACGGCAGCGTTCTTATTTGTGTCGCTCTTGTTTGCTGCTCCTCTGGCCGCGCAGGATGCGCAATCGCTCAGCCAGTTCTTTGAGGGGAAGCAGGTGGTCGTGAAGATCGATATGCCCGGATCGCAACAGGGCGTCGACATCTATCCTCAGAGAGGAAGCATGCTCGATGCGAAAGCCTATGCAAAGCGCATGAAAAGCTTCCCAATTGCACTGCATAACGGCGATGCGGTGATGGTGACGACGGTCAAAGTGAAAGACAAGTCGATCGAATTTCAACTTGGCGGAGGCGGCTTCGGCACCGCTGGCGACGATACCGATACGTCCGTCAAGTTCACGCCGGCACCTAAGAGCGACCGCGAGAAAGACCTCGAGAACCAAATCGCCAACACCGATGATCCCGATAAAAAGACCGACCTTCAACGCGAGCTTGACTATGTAAGACGTCGCCGCGAGCGGGACGACGACCGTAATAAGGCCATCGCCGAGGATGCAGCCCGGGAAAAGAAGGATCGAGTCGACCAGGATCGGATGAGGGGCGGTTCACGCTTCAACCTGAAATATGACGGGAAGGTGCCACCGAATATCACTCCGCAAGACATCATGGCGGCGTTGAGCCAATATGTGAGCTTCCCTCCGGAGTTAGGCGGCCATGCGCAGCCACCAGTAGCTGGAGCGCCGGCAACTCCTGCAGCGGCGGCGCCCATCGTGAGAGTGGCACCGGCGAGCGGTGCGCCCACGATGAATGGTTTGCAGAAGGGCATGAGCCTGGACCAGGTGAGGGCGCTGCTTGGAAAGCCTACCGGCTCGGCGGACACCGAACATGACGGACTGCAGGTACACTCGGAAACCTATGAGCAGGGTTCTTCATTCATCCGTGCGGATTTTGTGAATGGCGTGCTGGTGAGGTATTCGGTGGATGTGCGTTGAGGGGGTGACTTAAAAATCCAAAGGCGGAGCCTGAGTTTTATACAGCCGATGACCCTGCAGTTTAGAAAAGGATTGGCTCTAGAAGACCCGGCCTAATCCAAACCACCATTTACGGTGGTCATTGTCTCCGACAGCGCCGCCGATGTAGGCGACTCCGAGCGCTGTGCGCGCAACCACTGCGAAGCTGCCATCCCAGGCTTCAGAAACATTACTGTCTATCGGATTGAGGTTTTCATAGACCTTGCCCCCTTCCATGAAAGCGACAGCATAGAGGCCTTCTCCAATAAGAGGGTTGAAACTGAGAAGCTTTCGTTCATACCCGCCCTGAAAGAGCCAGTACTGATTGCCGAGCAACTCGTTTTTACCGTAAGAACCGAGCCGGAAGGGACCGCCGAGTGGAAAGCCCTGCAAGTCAGTAACCTCAGGCGGTGCGCCGAAGCTGGTGCCACCAGCAGCCGTTATAAACACGGCGCCTTTTGTTCTGACGGGATGGTACATCGCGACTCTAGCCTCTGCGAGAGTGAATGCGTCGTTCCCGCTCGTGGTCTCGTGTCGCGCCAGATTGAAATAGGCGTTCACTCCGCTGAAGGGAAGAACGGCATTGTCCGCTCCCAGATAGTTAAAGCGCAGGGACGAGACGCTTTCCAGTTGCGCGGGAATCGAGAGGTTGTCAAAGTCGATGCGCTTAGCTACGGAATACCAGTACTCATCCTGCCCTACGCGAAGTTCGGCTCCGCGGGCCCAAGTGTACCCTCCGGCAAAGCCGAAGCCGTTCTGCCGGATCTGATATTGCGATGTGCGGGAGCCCTCGTTGTAAAAGTCGAAGCGGGTGCTGGTGAGGTAGGCGCTGGGGGAATAGAAGAATCGGGTATGGGCGGTGA
Source organism: Granulicella sp. L46 (assembly GCF_009765785.1). GTDB lineage: Bacteria > Acidobacteriota > Terriglobia > Terriglobales > Acidobacteriaceae > Granulicella. The sequence goes on along the minus strand of NZ_LMUT01000009.1, from coordinate 441,932 downwards.
AGGGTTTGTAATATTCGCTCGTTAGGCCGTAACTCGAGCCGAAGTAGGCATTGATGCGCCATTCCGCACGGTATCCGCCAAGATTGGTAAAGGTGACACGGCCTGCCATACCGAAGAGGACGTCTTCGGTATCAGCCCCGTCGATGTTGATGCCGACGTTGAGGAACGGTGGCCCGTAGGATTTGGGGTAAGCGGTGACGGCGAGCCCGGGAATTCCGTCGCGCTCGACGATGGAGTAACCGGCGGCGTTCAGCGAGCCGTTTCCGACCCAGCGTGTCATGGTCCGATCGAGGAGTTTCGTGTCGACGGGCTTGTTGACGACCTCTGGCGTCAGGACGTGGGTGATTTCAGCGTTGGCAGCAGGCACATCACCGGTCACCGCGACAAACTGTGGATTGGGCACGACGGTCTTACGGCGGGAGTCGCGCTGCTTAACGTAGTCCGCCCAATCGGCGTCACTCACGCTGAAGCGCTCAAGGAGTGCGGCTTTTTTAGTGGCGCCTTCCATGCCTTTGGGGGCAATGGTGGCGGATTCGTTGTACATGGTGCCGTTGATGCCTTTTAGATCGGAACGAATGAGAACATCGGCGTCTTCAATGCTGTGCATCTCGTTGGCAGCGACCATTATGCTGATGGTGTTGCCGGTAGTGGACAAAAAGGATCCCGGACGAGTGACGCTGGTCTGGCCAGTGTCGAGGTAACTTGCGATGACGATGTCGGCTCCGTTGGCGCGAGCGACATCGACGGGGAGATTGTCGACGGCACCTCCGTCCGTGAACATCTGGCCATCGATGATGACAGGGACGAAGA
>NZ_LMUT01000009.1:322214-440785 GCF_009765785.1 Granulicella sp. L46 | reverse complement strand
GAATTCGACCGCCGATGGCGACGTCCCAGTTGATGGTGTGCATGAGGGTGCGGATTTGGTCGGGGGACTGGCCCGAGGCGTAGAGACCGCCAATGAGGCCACCCATGCTCGTACCGACGACGAGATCGACGGGGATGTGATGCTGTTCGAGATAGTCGATGACGCCGATGTGTGCGAAGCCGAGTGCTCCCCCACCCTCAAGGACGAGGGCAATGCGGGGGCGGCGTTTCGCGCCTGAAGGGTTTTCCGCCTGGAGGACAACGGGAGTTGATGACTTCGCTTCGGGTTGCTGCTGGGTCTGGCCTCGCGCTATCCCTGCGGAGAAAAAAGCTGCGAAACACAGGAGGAGGATGGGGCCGATTGTATTTCTCTGCCGCGACATGCTTAGCCTCCGACATTAATTGTGTAGGACGTTCTGAGAAGGGCGAGCTATGCGGTTACCTATTCGCCTGATGAGGCTTAGTCTGTCCAGGATGAATAAGGTTGATCGACAGATCTATTGAGTACCTGTGAATGCAACTCTGGGGTACTAAGCGCCAAGGATACTATGTCTGCCACGAGGCTCAGGAGGATTCGAAACACCGGAACCTTGGCGGATGCTTTTAGCTGAGAGTGAGGGAGGTCTTCACGATGTAAAGAATTTCGAGTAGGACGGCCAGGCAAGCGAAGATGCCTTGGAAGATGCGGTTGCCGATCTTCATGGCAAGCAGACAGAGAACGATGAAGATAATGTCGCGGACGTCGGCCATGGTTCCGAATTGGGCGCGATAGGCGGGTCCTTTGATGGCGGTATCGACGAAGTCTAGCGAGAAGACCAGGATCATGAAGGCGAAGAGCCATTTGCGGCGGTAGTAGAAGTAGTTGCGGAAGCCCTCGTACTCGTCAATCTCATCGGGAAAGAAGAGCGAGCAGATGAGGTAAAGGAGTGTGGCATAGAGGGCGAGAAAAAAGTAGAGTGGGAAAGTCCATTGCGAGATTCGCTGGAGCGCGAACTCCCACCACCAGAAGTGAACAAGATAGAGGAAGAGGAATAGCGTCCAGGTGAGGTGCACCCAGTAGACGGGAAATTTCCCGGGGTGCTGGACGATTCGAGACACGCCGCGGAGCAGCTGAGCGATGGCGAGGCCAAGGATCATGCTGAGCAGAACTTTGACGTGAAGGTAGATGTCCAGATGTAACTCCGGTGAGCGCTCGTTGGTTGTTCATTTTAGACACGCACGCGCGCGGGTGCAATTGTGGCCGTTTGGAGACTTGGATGCGCTGAGCGTAGAGGAGGCGCGCTCAGTATTTTCACTTTCTCGGAGTAGAGGCATGAATGCGGCTTGCCCGTTGGTGGGCGGTGAATGAATGGCGGGTTGATTCCGCCCCGGCGTCGTCAACGTTGGCAGGAGCGAAAAGCAATCGCAAAGCATCTTCTGGTGGAAGTTTATAAGCTAGAATTTCGGAAATCCGGCCGACAACGACCGTTGCTCCAGAGCATCTCTTTGTCATTTGCGGGAGAGCGATAGTCCCATGCGACAGCGCGCTAGCTTCACTGCCTTTCGTCGGAGTTGGATCGGCCTTCTTGCGTGTGGCGTGATCCTGCTTTCGAGCTGTCCAATTGAAGCTGCAGAAAATCCTTTCGCTTTCAGCGTCCAGATCTCGCTTTCGAGAAAAGCAGCCGCAAAGCTTGCTGCCATCTCCGAAGCAATAATCGTATCGGCGTCCGTATATCGTAGCGTCGACACCAACTCCGGACATGGTCGAAGCGAGAATTCACACGGTCGGCGCGCAGTCTACGGTGCGTGAGTTGTGGCGTCGATCAAAGCAGTGGGATATCGTTCTGGACGGTGTGTCGTCGGGAAATCAGCGCTGGCTACGAGTTGCAACCGAGCTGAAGGATGGGGCGGACGCAGGCCAGTCAGAGGGACTGGCGATAGCGGTTTCGCGATCGATTCAGCACAATGCCAGCGGCTTTCTGCGGGTGGCGTTTCTCAGCTTGGGTGTGGCAGTTTGTCAAGATCTAACGATTGAAGGGACACCGCAGGAGCATGCTTCCTTTCAAATGAACACGGAGAAAGCCCTTATCGCGGTCGATGACGAGACTACACGCAAAGACCGAGATGCATGTTGGTCGAACTACGAAAGTAGCTGCACTCAAGGCAGGAGCCTGTGCGCATGCCTCGTTCCACTAAGGGTATTGAGGGTTAGGCGATATACAAGTCTTCACTTCGACACCTTTGCGGACGTCGAACTCAAACGATGAGCGCACATCATTTGCAATGTCGTTCACGGCATTGAACCTTCAGCGAGTCTCCAGAAACAGCTGAAGAGGCGGAAACCAGCATAAACACTGGGTCTGGACGTAATATCACCTTCTGCATCGGCAAATGATTGATAAACATTCTTGTCAATCCAACGCGCAAATATATGCTGGCTCCTTTGAGCAGCTCCTAGCCCGAGAAGGAGGTCTACCCCAGGGAAGACCCGAAGCGATAAACTAAGTCGTAAACCGAGGAGGATCAGCGGTGGACGCCTACATCGAACGAGTTGTTGACCTCACGAAGTCGACGGAGAATCAACTTTACAATCTCACCACGGAAGCGGCGAGGTGGACTCTACTCGACCAGCCGGCGTCCGCTATGAGAGACGTGGAGGGGTCATTCGCTCTGCTGGCGAGGTCGGGCAAGACGGTGCGGATGGCTCGTTCGCTGGACCGTCCGATGCGCTACTTTCTTGCCAAACGCACAGAAGGTCCCGTGCTGATCGTTGCCGCGCGGATCGATGAAATCTTCGCGTGGTTGAAGTCGGAAGGACTGGAAGGGCAGTTTCATCCTAGCTATACACGGATGGTTCCAGCGCACTACGTCACGGAGATTCAGCTGGTTGGGTGTCCCGACCCGGATCCGGTTTACACGCGTTTCTTCACGCCTGCGATGGGCACGCTGCCACCCGATCTCGACGTGATCGGACGTCGATATATTGGAGCTCTTGCGGAGGAGATCAATCTCTGGATTGCGAATATTCCGGTGGACGAGCCAATTGGAGTCTGCTTTTCGGGTGGCGTTGATAGCGGCAGTGTTTTTCTGACCACGTATCACGTGATGAAACAGCGGGGACTGAATCTCTCACGATTGAAGGCATTTGTTTTGAACCTCGGCGACGGAGAATCCGGAGTTGGGCCGGACGTGGTGCAGGCGCGCCAGTTTCTTGACAGCGTGGGCCTCGGATTGTTCCTTGAGGTCATTGACGCGAACGCATCTGAGATCGATCATCGCGAAACCATTGGTGTGATCGAGGACTATAAAGCGCTGGATGTTCAATCGGCCAGTATGGCTCTGGCGCTTTGTAAAGGGATACGCGAGCGATACCCGGAATGGCGCTATCTGATCGATGGCGATGGTGGTGACGAGAATCTCAAAGATTATCCAATCGAGGAGAATCCGGAGTTGACCATTCGCAGCGTGGTCAACAACCAGATGCTGTATCAAGAGGGGTGGGGAGTCGGCAAGATCAAGCACTCGCTCACGTATAGCGGCGGTCTTAGCAGATCGTATACACGCACGTATGCGCCCGCCCATCGCTACGGCTTTCGTGGATTTAGTCCCTTCACTCGCCCTGATGTCATTGCGGTCGCGGAGGCAATTCCCTTCATTCAATTGACTGACTATAACGTGGAGCGGCTGTATCAACTTAAGGGAGAGATTGTCTCCCGCGGTGTTGCGACGGTCACGAATATCAGGATGAAGGTTTTCGATAAGAGGCGTTTTCAACATGGTGCGCTTCCTGTGGAGTCGATGCACCAAAGGCTGCCTCTCAAAGAAGCTGACTACCGCAAATATTTTCTGGCTCAATATCTGTGACAACTCTCCGCTCGACGGCTTACCCTCAGACTTCTGCCGAACGTGATCGCTGGATCATCGAGCGCAGGGGACCGCGCGAGCCGGTAGAGACAGATAAGCCCTACGCTTTCCTTGTCGAAGACGAACGCTTCGAGAACGGGGAGATGGGTGGCGTTGCGACGATCTTCCTTACCAACCGTGAATGCCCGTGGCGCTGTGCGATGTGCGATCTTTGGCGCAACACGGTGACGGAAACCGTGCCGCTCGGAGCGATTCCTGCACAGATCATGTATGCCCTCGATCGCCTTCCTAGCACGCGTCAAATCAAGCTGTATAACAGCGGCAGCTTCTTCGATCGGGGCGCCATCCCTCGGGAAGACTATGGGGCGATTGCTTCCGCTATATCGACGTTTGAGCGCGTGATTGTCGAGTGTCATCCTTCTTTGATTGGAGATAGCTACGACCAGTTTCGAAGTCTTTGCATCCCTCCGCTCGAGGTTGCGATGGGACTGGAGACCGCTCATCCCGATGTGCTCGCAAAACTGAATAAGCGAATGACGCTGGACCAGTATGCGGGGGCGGCGCATCGGCTTAAGAGCGACGGCGTGGGCCTGCGTTCTTTCGTGCTTGTTCAACCACCCTTCATGCGAGAAGAAGAGTCGCTGGAATGGGCTTGTACATCCATTGACTTTGCCTTTGACTGCAGTGCGACTGTAGTCAGCTTACTGCCCACGCGTGCGGGCAATGGAGCGGTCGATGCTTTCGCGACGATGGGACTTTTTGCGCCGCCTCATCTTCGCGTCGTTGAAGCTGCTCTCGACTACGGTGTTGCACTCGGAAGAGGACGCGTTTTTGTAGACCTGTGGGATATCGATCGCGTGGCCTGCTGCCGCGATTGTCGACCGGCGCGTCTCGAACGATTGCGCCGAATGAACTTCTCACAAAGAGTGCTTGAGTACGCGCCTTGCGAAACTTGCGGTGGACGATCTTGACCGCGACGTACGACATCGCCGTGGTTGGCTCCGGCTTCGCTGGATCGCTAGTGGCGATGATCGCCAGGAAACTGGGTCATTCCGTCGTTCTGTTAGAAAAGGGCAGGCACCCACGATTCGCGATCGGCGAGTCGTCAACGCCACTTTCGAATCTGCTGCTTGAAACGATCTCCGAACGTTACGATCTCCCACTACTGAAACCGCTTAGCAAATGGGGAACCTGGCAACGAACTTACCCTAACATTGCTTGCGGAGTGAAACGTGGTTTTTCTTTTTTTCACCATGAGCTCGGCTCGCCATTTCGGGCATTCGATGCCGACCGTCAACTGCATGTTGCGGCGAGCCCTAACGACCTTATCGCGGACACCCATTGGTATCGCGCCGAGTTCGACCAGCTACTCGTGCAGCAGGCGCAGTCAGTCGGCGTGGACTACTTTGAGAACGTCGACATTCGCGGGGCCGGAAGCGTCGACGGGGTCTGGCATTTGGAGACAACGCAAGCAGCGCACGAACGAACCTTCCACGTACGCTTTCTCATCGACGCAACAGGGCCGCGAGGATTTCTTCACAAGTTTCTGGGCCTGAGCGAGACGCCGCTGCCGGACTTCCCCCTGACCTCCGCGTTGTACAACCACTTTTCCGGGGTCGGCGAATTAGCGACGTCTCGCTCTCTGCATGCAATGGAGACGCCGTATCCAGTCGATGCATCGGCGGTCCATCATGTTTTCGACGGTGGCTGGATTTGGGTGCTTCGATTTAACAATGGAATAACCAGCGCGGGAGTTGCGGCCACCCATCAAGCCGCAGAACGTCTCTGCTTAGAGCGGAAGGAGAATGCATGGAATGAACTCCTTGATTCCCTTCCGCTGGTGAAGAATCAATTTGCGAACGCTCAAGTTGAGAGGCCTTTCGCGTTTGCACGGCAGCTTTCATTTCGGAGCTCAGCAATCGCAGGATCAAACTGGGCGCTGCTGCCATCTGCCGCGGGTTTCGTGGATCCGATACTCTCCACTGGATTTCCTTTGACGCTGCTCGGGATAAGTCGATTGGGAGCAATCCTTGATCAGCATTGGGGCTCGCCGCAGATGGAGACTAGCCTTCAGGAGTACGCACAACAAACCGATGACGAGCTGCGCGCGACGGCAAGGCTGATCGGCGCCCTTTATCGCAACATGGACGACTTCCCGACATTCCGCTCTCTTTCGGTGCTTTACTTTGCGGCCGCGAGTTATTCGGAAGTCGCGCGGCGACTTAATAAACCCGAGCTGGCAAGTTCATTTCTGCTACAGGACCATCCTGTATTCGGACCGGAATCCCGGCGTCTGCTCACGCTCGCGCAGGGGCCGATGAGTGCAACAGAGAAGAGCCGACTCACGGACAACGTCTACACGCTGATCCGCGACTTCGACGTTGCTGGCCTGGGAAGGCGTCCTGCAAATCATAGCTATCCTGTCGAGGCCGCAGACCTTTTTGCAGCGGCGCCGAAGCTGGGCAGTAGCGCGGGGGAGATAGAGGCGCTGCTGCAAAGAACTGGATTCTATTCCGCAGCACATCAACAGTCCTAATGCGGCAGGGATTGGCTGGTGCCTGAGAAAACGATCGGAACTGCCGAGATTAGGCCTTTGCCCTCGAGGACTTTGATCGATTGATTTGCGGCGATTGCCGGGATCGATTCTCTGCGACCGCTGGGCCAGACGATTTCGATGTCGACAACCTTGCCGGGTTTCGGAGCACCTAAGCCGAACGTGAGCGGCAGTTCGCTTTGCGAGAGATAGCTTGAGCCAGTCTTCACTATTTGAACGAGGCGTTTTCCGTCGGGCAATTTCACGGCGACTTTCGCGCCTATGCCATCGCGGTTTGAGCGTGTGCCGATTGTTTGCACTCGCAGCATGTCGTCGGCGTTGCCGTTGTCGTTGCGCAAAAGCCTGGCAGGCCCATTCGATGTCGTAAGCAATATGTCCAGGTCGCCATCATTGTCGTAGTCCAGATAGGCAGCGCCACGACCCACGACCGGAGTATGGAAAGCAGCGCCGACCTTGTCTGAAACATCCGTGAACTTCCCGTGGCCCGCATTACGAAAGAGGAGCGGCGGCTCGGCGTAATGGAGGCTCGGCTGAAGCTGGCTGATATCGTCCGCAACGTGGCCGTTGAGGGCGAAAATGTCAGGCAAGCCATCAAGATCATAGTCGAAAAAGAATGTACTGAACGTAAGCGAATTGGCTGACGGCGCCGCAATTCCGGAGCCGATAGCCTGGTCGGTGAAAAGGCCTCCGCCGTCGTTGTGGTAGAGCGACATACTTTCATTGGTGAAGTTGCCAATCACCAGACTTTGTTGTCCGTTGAGGTCGTAATCGGCTGCATCTGCGCCCATGCCAGCGCGAGGCTTACCTGCGTCGCTGAACGCTACGCCAGCCGCGAATGCGCTTTCGGTGAAGGTGCCGTTGTGATTATTGCGGTAGAGCTTGTTGGGTTGGGTGTCATTCGTGACCAGGAAGTCAGGCCAACCATCGTCATCATAGTCGAGCAAGACGGCGCCTAGAGATTTGCTAGTGGCATCGAGAAGCCCGGCATTTTTGGTGACGTCCTCAAACACCCCTTGACCTTTATTGCGGTACAGGGTGATGCTCTGCCCCTTGTAGAGTTCTGGCGTGCAATACGATTTGTGTTTGCCGTCTAAGGAGCAGGTCTGATCTGTCGCTGGGGACCACTCGACATAGTGCAATACGAGCAGATCGAGCTTGCCATCCCTGTCATAGTCGAGCCACATGGCGCCCGTCGAGAATCCGAAATTGCTGACGCCTGCTGAAGCGGTCATGTCTTTGAATTTTCCCCGTCCCAGGTTGCGGAAGAGATGGTTGCCGTCAAGCGCGGTGATGTAGATATCGTCGCGGCCGTCATTATCGAAATCGCCTACGGCGCAACCAAGCCCGTAGATCTCTATGTCGAGCCCTGATCCGCGCGTTACATCTGTAAACGTTCCATCATGATTGTTGTGATAGAGCGCGGCAGTCGACCGCTTGGTTCGATGTTCGGGCCAGTCCATGGAATTGACGAAGAAGACGTCCTGCCAGCCATCGCCGTCGTAATCGAGCACGCAGACGCCACTGCCCATTGTCTCGGGAAGGTATTTCTTACCGAACGCTCCACTGTTGTGGATGAAATGAATACCAGCTGCAGCGCTCACGTCGGTGAAGTGAACAGGACCGGCAGGCCGCATTGCAACGGGTTGCGGCGCAAGAGCGGTGGGGGACTGCACTGTTGTGGGTGCTGCCGTTTTGTGTGCCGCGAGATCGGGCGGAGGACTTTGCTTCTGTTCGCAGCCCGCGGTCAAGAGCGAAAAAAAGCAAAGCGCATAAAGATGCAGGTGTCGATTTTGTTTCAAAGGCATATTGTTTAGCCGACCCGGTATTGCAGTGGCGAAGGCTCCTGCGGCGTCCTGATGAAGGCGCTGTCTACTGTCGTTCCACTGTTGAGCGATTTGCGCGAAGTCCACCACGTCTCAATGAGGAGTGCGGCCGGTCCCACGATGAAGAGCGCATACAACGGCGCATAGATGCAGGAGTCTAACCGGAACACCATCTCGACAGCGGCAACGAGGAACGCAACGATCATTTGGCCGCTCCTAGAGCGGACGGTTGTTTTCGGATCGGTGATCATGAAGAAAATAAATAGCTGATACTCGGGCCCGGTGATCGGTGATATCTCCGACACGATGGGGTCTCCGACTATCCAAGCGCGCAAGGATGCGAAGAGTAGGAACGAAAGAACGTAGGTCAGGCAGATATGGAACCGCTTCAGCCGCCAAATAATCACGGAGCCGAGTGACCAGATAACGATCATCGCCCAAAGACTGTTGCCCCACTGGATACTCAACGTTGTAACCGACTCGGCCGCGAGAAACAGCACGACACAGATTCCGAAATTCGATGGATTCCAGATATGGCGATTCTTCACGCGAAGGACATACTTGGACGTAATCGCGATCATCGCGCACAAGGCATAGGGCCAGAACGCGGGCGAACGCAGAAGAATACCGACGCTGATCCCACTGATATAGGCGCTCGCCACGTTCGGCCATTTGCCGACAACGAACTTACCCAGGATCAACTCGGTCGCAATGCTGACACCGATGGCTAGCAGCGTCTTTCTGTAGCTCTCGAGAATGCCGAAGGAAAGATGGCCGATGAGCAGGATCAGGGTGATGAAGATGGGAGGGACGAAACGGTTTTCCAGACTCAACCACGTACGTCGGGGCGAGGCTGATTTCGTTCCCTGCGCATGGGAGGTAGCGTCTGCAACCGTAATTGCTTGCCCGCTCATTTCTGCTCCTCCACGGTGTTCAGCTTGTCCTGAACCACTCCATCCAGCGTCTGAATCTTACCAGAAGGCCAACGAATCGTGACTTTTTCAAGATGAGGATCTTTGCCGAGACCGAAGTGAAGCCTGCGATCATTCTGTGCCGCGAAGCCGCTGCCGCCGGATACTTGCTGCACCTGCTCCTGGCCGGACCACTGGACCGTAACTTGCGCGCCGATCGCGCTGCGGTTGCTCTTCGTTCCTTCGAGGGCAAACTCTATCCAATGGTTTTTGGGGTCGACAGTGTTCTTGTACAGCAGGAGCGGCCCGCGTTGATTTGCAACCACAACATCCAGAGCGCCCCGATTGAAAAGATCGGCCAACGCGACGGCACGGCCGTCGTACGTATCCGTAACACCTACGGCCTGCGCGACGTCGACAAACTTGCCCGCACCATCGTTCAGCCAGACATGCTTCTGCTGATAGCCGGAATGACTTCGTCCATCCACGGCGGGCCAATGATCGGCGTCTCCGATAATGGATGAATTCCCTCCCGCAACCTTAGCGAAGTCGTACCAGTAGCTTCTCTTTCTATCCAGCGAGACATACCCATTGGTGAGATAGAGATCGAGCGTTCCATCGTTATTCAGATCACCGAACTGCGCGCTAAAACTCCATCCTCCCAACTCCACGCCAAGATCACGCGCCATGTTTTCGTATTTAACCCGTTCGCCAGGTTTGTTCTCTTGAGGGACCCAAAGATTGTTTCCTTGAATAAGGACGCCGTCTTCTGAAATGTTGGAGACGTAGACCGAGTACTTACCCTGATTGAAGATGTCCCCAACGGCAACATTCATTCCACTCTTGGGGGCAAAGCCCACGCCACTCTCTGAACCTGATTCGTGGAAGCGCGAACCGTCATTTTGATAGAGTTCGGCCACGCCATAGTCGTTTGCCACGAATAAGTCGGGATGGCCCGTGCCACGCAGATCCGCCGCGGCAGAGGCGAGCGCCCAACGGCGGCTGTTGATACCAACCTTTGCGCTAACCTCCTCGAACCGCCCATTTCCAAGATTATGGAACAAGTATTTGCGGCCACCATTCTTCGCATACTCAAAGCTATCCGGCATGATCCTGGTTGTCTTCAGGTGCCACAGATCAATGTCCTCCGAGTAGTAACCACCTACAAACAGATCGAGGAGGCCGTCGCCATCGTAGTCGAACCAAACAGCCGTGTTGGCGTTGATCCATGGAGGAAGACCCGCTTGCTCGCTCGCGCGGGTGAAGCCGTGTCCGTGATCGTTGTGGAACAACTCTGGCTTGCCCCATTTAATCAAGTAGAGATCTTCGTACCCATCGTTGTCGTAGTCGCCCCACACGGCGCCCATGGAGACACCCGTGCCGGCCTGATTTACGTCGGCGATGCCCATCTCCGGGGCGACATCCTTGAAGGTCCCATCGTGCATGTTGCGATAGAGTCGATTTTTCGATCCGATCGCGCTGTTGGTGACGTAAATGTCGGGCCAGCCGTCCCGATCGAAGTCGACGATCGAGACGGAGGCACCCATGGATGCGACCTCCGGCATGATGGCGTTCAGTTTTGCATCCAGCACAGGTGCCTGGTGAACGAAATCAATTCCGGCTGCATGGGAGATGTCAGTGAAGTAGAAACCGTAGCGTGCAAGCGCTACGTTACTGTCAAGGACGGTCGCCGTCGACCGAGCGCGCTTGACCGCCAATCGCTTGATCGCGAGAGGCGTAATCAGCAATCCCGCGAAAAGGATAGTCACGATACTACGAACTACGGTCGCACGCTTCATCGGCTGGATCTATCTTTCACGTCTTGATTTAACTGCTGCGGCGTGGCTGTTCGCAGCGCATTCTGAAAGTCGCCAGCGGTCACGTAGCGTGTCTGGTAGGTCAGCCAGTCACTGCGATGATGACGGTACACCCAATCGTCCTCGAGGCTTCCCGGTGCGGTGTTGTACTCGCGACGCGTGTGATGTGGGTACGGCAAAACGGATTGCGAGTACATCGAGTTGTAGTCCCCATCCTTAATCCATCCGTCTCCGGCGATCACGAAGTCTCGAACCCAACCGGGCGGGGGGGGCGGTGGTGCAGTGAAGCGAAGCGACATCTCATCTCCGGCGTTCATGATGACGTAGCGATCGTCGGCCGTTGCAAGTAACTCTCGCACGTCGCCAAAGCGGGTGTAGAAGCCCTCCAGATCGCGCCATCTCTGCGAGGTTCCCGACAGGCGGTTGTAGTCGGGCAGTTCTGGCGAGGAACTATTTGCCTGGGAGACAACCGAGAAGCCGCGATAGTGGAGATCAGCAAACTCTGGAGAGAGCCGTTGAATCTTGATCGGCGTAGCCGGTTCACCCGTCGCCCACTCAATGAAGTCCCAAAAGACTTCCAGGTTGGTGCGCAGTCGCAGGCGATGGGGAATGCCGGCAGCGAAGACACCGGTGAGATCGAGGAGACAAATCTTGTTGCGCCCGGCCGGGAAACCAAGGTTCGGTTTCGCTACCCGCCAGCCGCCCTTACCGTCGGGCACTTCGAGACTCAGCCAATGGGGCTTCTCGCCACTGCCCTGTCCGAGAGCGACGTTGACAGACGAATCGGACGGATGCAGCCAGCCCTTCGCAATCAACCAAAGAGGCACATTTAGAGGCATCGATGCAGGCAGTTCTATCTCGACGTAATGATCTCGCGTGACACCCTGGTATTGACCTCGCCCGAAGTTGTCGAGGTAGACGCCATCGACCTTGGCTAAGGTCGCGGTGACATCCTGCCCGTTGTCGTCGGTTGCTCGAACGATTGGTTGAGGCTCACCAACTGCAGTGACCGCAAGCTTCACCGGCGGAACATCGAAGCGTTCGTCCGTAAAGACCTCTGTGCCCACCGGGTGATCGACCGTCATCAGCGCCATGGAATCGTAGTAATACGTCTCCCACAATTCGCCGGTAATGCGGAGATCGTAGAAACCATCCCGTGTCTTTAGCTGATCTCGCCCGATCTTGTACCACTCTTCGGTGGCGGCGATATCGGGTGCACCGAGCGCGTTGATGCGCAAACCGATGGCGGATCCCCAGGGCACGGAGTCTTTTACGAAGCTCATGCGGGTTCCATCCCATGCGAAGAGAAAGGGGCATGAGCCCTTGAGACGCTGCTCCGTGACAATCTGTTGATCCGCACGGAGCGCGAACTCGGCACGCATAGAACCGTTGGGCCAGAGGATGCGCGCGACGTCCACCTGCGTTTGCTCTCCAAGCCCGAAGTGCAATTCGGGGCGCTCAATCGACTGTTTCTGCACAAGCAGGCCGGAACGAATCTCAATCTCGCCCCCAATGCCGAAGGAATTGACTCTTTGGTCGCCAGTGGACTGGCGCGCGCGCGGTCGTATGGTCTGCCAATGATAGTTTTTGGTTCCGTGGTTGCTCGCAACCAAGAGCGTGCCCGCATCGGTTAACCCAATCAGCGAAAGACGCCCGTTCTGGCCCAGGTCGGCGACGTCGAAGATGCGGCCGGGCGGAATTGGCTGTTGCAACACGTCGAAGGAACCGTGCTCATCTTGCAACCAAACAATTGGCGGAGCTGCCTTGGCGTCGGTCAAGTCGACAGGCGCTAGTAGCAGATCGACAGCGCCGTTGTTGTCCAGATCGGCGGCACGCAAACGTGCGTCGCCTGCCAATTGGACATTGGGATTCGGTACGCGCGCTATTTCAGCCGCTGACCAGGAACCGGCACTTCCGGTGGCAGAAATACGAACGACACTTCCATTTGCTTCGACAGCAATCAGATCGAGAACGCCGCTTGAGTCGGCATCCGCAACGGCAATTGCTTTCACTTGCGTAGTGACAGCCGGCTGCTTCGATTCGATAAAGTTGCCGGATCGCTGATTGAGAAAGAGATGGAGATTCCCTGCGCCATCGACGATCGCCGCGTCAGGGTTGCCATCACCATTGAGATCAACCCATGCGAACTGCTGAATACCGGAGATCTCAGCGAAGGGATGCGTGACCGCGAAGGTGCCATCGCCGTTATTTCTTAGCAGGATTGGAATGCCGGAGGCCGTGCCCAGCAATATGTCCAGGTCGCCATCCGCCTCGATGTCGATAGCCCACGCACCGGTGAAGTGTCCGTCGATCACGGATTGCGGAAGTTTCGTCTGACCTGTCACATCGGTGAAATGCGCGGGATCTTCCTGGCGGAAAAAGCGCACGCCTCCTTCGCCTGCAAGCACGAGATCCATCTTGAAGTCGTAGTTAAAGTCGGCCGCCACAATTCCCTCGGGTGAGGGAGGACGTCCAGCGCCCGGAAATGCAAGGCTTGCCCCGGAGCTTAGCAAAACCTCGGATGCGTTCGCTTGTGCCAGGATCGGAGCATCCTTGCCATTCAGGTTGATCGATCCGGCCCAGGTCCAGATACGGCTGTCCTGCACTCCTTTGGTCTGCGCGTTGAAGGTGATCGCGCGGTCTGCCGGAGCAGGCCGGGAGGGTAAGCTGGCTACGCGCAAGAGATGCGTGATGGGTTGAGCACCTTCTCCAGACGGCGGTTTCAACTCGGAGAGATCGTCGCGAAAGCTCGGCAGCCGCATGAGGACGTTGCGCAGAAAAATTGATTTCGTTGCAGCCGACCGCGGCTGGTCGCCATTCGCTGCAGCCTGTAGTTGATCGAGTTGGTGGGTGATCTCCGGCGACCAGCCCTTTGACTGGTCTGAGATTCGCGCAATGCTCGCCTTCAGTGTTGGCACATCCCCTCGCTTAGCGGCAATCCGTGCAAGGTCAAGTTGCGCCGCCAGATTATTTGGAGCAATCGCGAGGATTTGCCCCATCAACTGCTGAAAGCGCTGATCGCTGCCGGCGTCCGCTTGCCTCTCGACCTCGGAAGCTAGTTCGTAGAGTGCGCGCAAGTCCTGGGGATTGGCTTGCACTGCCTGTTGCAGATCGACGATCGCTGCAGCCGAGTTGCCGCGTTCGCTCTCAAGAAGGCCAAGCAGGTAATCGATCGGCTCATTGTCCGGCGCGAGACCGTGGGCGCGGTTCAGGCGTTCTGATGCCGCATCAAAGTTACGCTGACGCAACGCGAGGACGCCCCAGTCCGCCCATACTGCGGGTTCTCCCGGCGCCAGTCGCGCCGCTTCCGCCAGACTGCTGTCGGCACGCACGTCGTCGCCCACCTGTAGCGCGGCCAGCCCTGTATAGAATGCTGACACGAACTGGTTGTACTTCTGCGAGCCCGGTTTCGGTATTGCATTTTTGGAGTGGCATCCCGCCAGGACGCACAGGCTGAGCAGCACGGTGCAACGTAAGATCCGTCCTCGTACACCATGCTTCGAATGCATTGCCGTGAAAGTCCACGGTTGGGGCATGTTGCGGCGAAGATCTCCGAAAAGACTCGTGCCCTGCTGAAATCGTTCGCCAAATGGAGAGGGGTTCGCCATGCCTCTTAGTATCTTAAGCGCTGAATGGAACGCTGACACGGAGTGGGAACATTTCAGGAGGCGGCCATGGCTTTCAATGACTCCTGAATGGTCGGCCGATTCCCCGCATGGATGGCCTGCCTGCGTAATTCGTGAAATTGTGTCAGGACTTGATTGGCGTTGGCAAGCGCCTTGATCCGTTCCGTGTAGGCCTCTAATTTGGAGCCGGGAATCGCAAACAGGGCAACGCCGTCGGTAAGGATGTTGAGATAGGCGCGGGCTCCGCAGCAACCAAGACTCAGCGCGGCTCGCCCGGTATTCATCACCTGCGGCACCACGGCACAGGCTGGTCTGCCCATGGCTGGGGCATTCTGGTTCTCTACCTGTTGGACGGCTTCGCTGAGAATCAGCATCTGATTCGCATTGGCAAACAGCAGCACAACGTCCGGGGGCAACGGCGTGTTGGCGAGGGGTGAATACGTAACGCACTTTGCCTCGGAAGCGAGCACGGGGATTTTCGGCAGATCTTCCTGCGTCACGTAACCCAGATCTCCAAACACTTTCAGGGCGTCCATCAGATCGGTTTGCTGTGCTGGCGTTGGCTGAAGATGATGAGTGTACACGCCGATGGCGCACAGATCGTGATCCTTGGCCGATGTCGCGAACGTCGAAACCGTCGCATCTTCCCAGAATTGACAGCCGGCGGCAACACTCCTTGCAGGGGCCGCTGACCCCTCTGGAGCATCGTCAGAGAAACAGATGGCGACGGGTGATTGCTCAAGATGAAGGGCGTCGATAAGATCCTTTGAGAGTTTGGCGTAGTTGCGTGTGGTGGACATCGTGCGAATCAATTCCTTTCTACGGCTGGAGGGTTGCGGAGTTAGGCTTCGCGTTGGCTTTGAACGATGAAGCCGGTGTCTGCAATAAACCCTCGAATCGAACTTTCTGCGATTTGGTCGGGATAGAAATGGATAACTACCTTTCCTTCCGGATACGTCGATTCGCTCGACAGAATCCCTTTCTGTCTGCGCAGCATGGTATCGAGTCCAACCGCGCAGGTGATACACGTGAAGCCCTTGACCTCGTAAACGACCATCGTTGCCGGTGTGTTTCGTTTGACTTTGAAGACGGCCAACGCACCTGCGCTGACGGGGACACAGAGTTGTAGAAATCTCCTGCGAAACATCGTCATATGCCTCCTTGGGCTAACCTGTGTTCGTTGAGTCGGCTGGATGTTATTTGGCAGTGGCAAGGCCGGGTTCATATTTCCAGGACGTTTGTGATCGCGCGTTGTCGGAAAATCGTATGTCGGTGTATTCGCTGAAGTCGAGTCGCTTATCCAGCACGCCGGTTTCGATCATGAGGTCGCGGACCATATCGAAATCCACCTTTCGCGGTGCGAGCGGACTGTAGACAACGCGATCCATGGGCTTGGTCAACGCCCATTTCAGGAGTGCAGGCTTCTGGTTGTAGTAGAAACGTCCAACAAAATCAGCGGCCTCTTCTCGATGAGGCTTGCTGGTATCAAGCCAGAGACCTGACCGCGCGATGCCGTCTACCAAGACCTGCACCACATCCGGCCGGCGATCGATAAGATCCTGGCGGACGACCAGGATACACGACATATAGTCTGGCCAATAGTCCCGCGCCTGGAAGAGGATGCGGCCGTAGCCTGCCATCTCCGCCTGGGAGGGAAACGGTTCTCCCATGACGAATCCGTCAATGGCATGGACTGCGAGCGCGCCTGATACATCCGGGGGCGCCATCTCCACCATCTTGATTTCGCCTGGCTTGATGCCCCACACTTTCATCGCGCGAAACAACAAGAGGCGCTCATCCGAAAAGCGACTTGGGATGGCGATGGTCTTGCCGCGCATGTCCGCGAAGGTCTTGATGGGACCATTCTTCTGAACCACAACCGCGCTGCCATATCGGTGACCTAAATAGACCACCTTGATGGGAACACCTTGTGCCTTAAGCGCGAGTGCCATGGGCGCGACGATGAACGCGGCCTGCACTCGATTAGAGATCAGTGCCTCTTTGATCTCTGGAAGGGCCTGGAACATTCGTGGCAGAAACTCTTCGCCGGAAAGCGAGTACTTCGAGATATAGTCGGTTACCGGGCAGGTCAACTGGCAAGTCACCGGAAGGTAAGCGACGGTGATCTTGCGTTGATCGAGCGCTCGATAGTCATTGAGAACGGCTGCCCAATTCACATTGAGGTAAGCCTGCAACCCAGAAATCAGAAGCAGCCAGCCAAGTGCGACGAGCGTGACCTTGGTTCTAAGACGCATTGCGGAACCCCCAGCGGACGGATTTTAGCCTTTCGACTGAGCGCATCAAGATATCCAACGTGAGGCCAATGATTCCAACCATCAACATCGCCGCGACCACCAGGTCATAGCGCTTTCCCGAATTGCGCGAGTCGATGACAAGATAACCGAGGCCCGAGTCGACCGCGATCATCTCAGCGGCCACCACCACCAACCAGGCGATTCCTAGCGCGATTCGCAATCCGACGAGGATCTGGGGCAGAGCCGCAGGAAATATGACCCGCATCAGGAGGCGGGGAGTAGACAGCCCAAAGTTGCGGCCAGCGCTGCGCAGATTCGGTGGCACGCTTGATACGCCGCTGATGCAGGCCACCACGATGGGGAAAAAGGATGCGAGGAAGACGAGAAAAATTGCGGGATGGTCGCCGACGCCAAAGAAGATGATGGCGACGGGTATCCACGCGATTGGGCTGATAGGCCTCAGGATTTGCAGGGCTGGATTGACCACCTGGTTTGCAGCAGGATTCCAGCCCAGAAATAGACCTAGAGGAATTCCGACGAGGACGGCCGCGCCGAAACCGAGCGCAACCCGGCGGAGCGAATCGCCGATGTCCGCCCACAGAAGGTGTTTATGGAATAGCTGGACGATGCCCTTTTCTACGCTAAGCGGCGACGGAAAGACCTTGGTGGCCGTCCAGAGAACGGAGAAATGCCATAGCGCCAGCAGGGCTGCTGCTGCGAGGATGGGCCAGAAGAATCTCTCCCAGCTACGGGGTTTCGCCAGAAAAAAAAATCGTCTCGGAGCTGAAGATAGCGCGGAGAACTGATATTGCGGGGATGAGGAATATCGATTGTGAGAATGTCCTGAATGCGGGCCGGGCGCGAACTCAGAACGACAACGCGGTCGGCAAGTTGAACTGCTTCGTCGATATCGTGCGTTACGAACAGAATGGTGCGCCGCTCGGTTTGCCAGATGCGGTGTAATTCGCCACGCATAATCACGCGGGTAACAAAATCCAGCGCACCGAATGGTTCATCGAGATAGAGGATATCGGGATTGACTGCCAACGCGCGCGCCACCTGCAGCCGTTGCTTCATGCCACCGGATAAATCCGATGGATACACGTGTTCGAAGCCCTGCAGGCGAACCGCCTGCACATAGTGCGCGATGCGCTGCCGACGTTCCTCTCGCGTCAATTTTGACAGGCCGAATCCGATGTTGCCTTCCACGGTCAACCAGGGAAAGACGCCGCGCTCCTGAAATACCAGGATGCGTCGAGGATCTGGCCCAGTGACTACTTCTCCGTCAATGGTGACCGTACCGGCTGTTGCGGGAAGAAAGCCGGCCATGACATTGAGCAACGTTGACTTGCCACATCCTGATGGGCCGACGATGCAGACAAACTCACCATCCGACACATCTAGATTGATGTCTTCAAGAACCGGAACGCTCTCGGCATCCTGTCCATACACCATGCCCAGGTGCTGCAGCTTAAGCTTCTGGCCGGTGCCTGCCGGGTTTTTGGCAACTTCTGCGAGAGACATTACTCCTCCGAAGAACTCCAATGGAATGACTTCACGTTCTCCAGCGAGCGCATCGCCAGGTCCAGCAGCAGGCCAATGATCCCGATGATCACCATGCCTGCGACAACCAGGTCGTAACGATTTCCCGCGTTCCTTGCGTCCACAATCAGGAAACCCAGGCCGGAGTTTACGGAGATCATCTCAGCCGCGACCACCACCAGCCACGCAATCCCTAGCGTGATGCGAAGCCCGACCAGCAGTTGCGGGATCACGGCTGGATATAAAACCCGCGTCACAAATTCGCTCGAGCTTAGTCCGAAGTTGCGACCTGCGTTGATATAGATGGAAGGTATGTTTCGGACGGCCGTCATGGCGATGAGAAGCATCGGGAAGAAGCATCCGACGAAGATCAGGAAAATTGCTGCTGAATCACCCACGCCAAACCAGAGGATAGCGATCGGGATCCAGGCCAGCGGGGAGATGGGACGAAAGATTTGGATGAGGGGATAGAACGCCATCTCGCCGCGTTGGAACCAGCCTAGCATCAGCCCCAGCGGGATCCCCAGAAGAGCGGCCAGGGAGAATCCCCAGGTAACTCTGAATAAGGAGGCCACGATGTACTTGAACAGAATGCCATGGCGCAGGAGGTCGACGATGCCGCTGGCAACTGCGATCGGACCAGGCAGAATTTGCGCTGGATGCCGATCGATCGCGACCTGCCAACCAACCAGCAACAAGACAATAAACAGGACCGGACGAAACCTGGCAGGAAGTTTCAAATCCTTTATTCTCCTCGTCGCGGGAAGTTGATCTACCGATTGGCGTTAGCGGGAATGGTAACAGCGCGATGGCGGTACTTGCCTCCATCGATAGGTGGAGAGAAAACTAACCTGTAGGTTGGTTGCGTAGTCTTGTCGGCTTCAGCCAACATGCGCTATACCCTTCCCCGGCGATCTCCTTGATACCAGATAATTTCTCGCAGCTTGATGTGACGGTCGTAGGTGGTGGTCTCGCGGGGATGGCAGCCTCGATCCATCTCGCACGTGAGGGCCTGAGAGTTCTCTGCATTGAGGCCGATCCACAAGAGACCGATCCCGTGGGCGAGTCATTGGATTGGTCTGCACCGGGGTTGTTGGAGGCCTTCGATCTTTCGATGGATCGCCTGATACGGGACGGCATTGCTACTTATAAACGCCACGTGATTCTGAAGTTGCGAAGCGGAGCCCAGCAGGATTACACACCCGGCAAATGGCTTGCTGAGCCACCGTTCAACGTAGAGCTGCGCACGATCCATGTAGACCGCACCCTCCTGAATCGAGCGTTGCTGGAAGTCTTTCTGGCGGCCGGGGTGAAGCTGCTTCGCGACAAAGTGGTGACTGCTAAACAGGATCGGCGGCGAATCATCGCAGTGGAGACTGAGGGTGGCCTCGAGATACAATCGCGCTGGTATATCGACGCGTCCGGCTCTGCTGCAAGTTTGTTTCCACGTCTGTTCGGGCTTCCGGCCTTCGAATACGGACCCCGAAAGATAGCCATGTGGGATTACTTTGCGGTGTCCGAATCGATCGAAGGAACCACTCTAAATGCTGACTGCGAGGGGTCCCACTACATGAGCTGGGTGTG
Organism: Granulicella sp. L46; assembly: GCF_009765785.1. GTDB lineage: Bacteria > Acidobacteriota > Terriglobia > Terriglobales > Acidobacteriaceae > Granulicella. Next base: position 420,831 of record NZ_LMUT01000009.1, on the reverse strand, counting down.
GCAGATTCCTATCAGCCCGAACACCCTCAGCGTGGGCTATGTTGCGACCGGCGCAACGATCAAGCAAAAGCGCAGGAAGGGCATGAAGAGTCCGGAGATTTTCGCCGAACAGTTGCAATCCTATTCGGGACTTCGAAATCTCCTTCAATCACCACACCAGATCTCCCCACGCACAACCTCTTTCGTCTGCAAGGTTCATGCGAAGACCTCAGGCCCCAACTGGCTAGTCATTGGCGAATCGGCGGCAATGGTGGACCCCATGACCTCGAATGGCGTTACTGCGGCACTTCGGCATGCAGAAGAGGCATCCAGGCTGATCGTTCGGTCCCGCAATCGCGAGCAATTGCCATGGCTGTCCAGAACGTTGTACGCGCGGCGGGTAATGGATATGGCGAACTTCTTTAATGATGGCATTGAGAAGGCGATCTACGATTGGCCGATTAGGAATCGGATCGGCCCCCTGGCCGCAGGGGATGTTTACACGATCCCAGCCTGGAGCATCAACAACATCTACTCGCGCGTTCAACCCGACGGAGTGATCACGACCTTTCTATTCACCTTTGTTCTCTCCAGGCTTCGTGCATCCTTGAGTCTCTTTCATTGGTTTTGCAAACGGACACAACCGGCGGGCGCTGCGTCATGACGATAAGCGAGGTGAATCGATGCATCTAGTTCGCTGCGGTTCGGGAGATCCAATCCTTTTCATTCACGGCATGCCCACCAGCAGTTGCCTTTGGAAAGGGATCGTCGAGCGTCTTTGCGGAGAGTTCACCTGCTTCACTGTCGATCTTCCAGGCCTGGGAGAGACCCCGGCCGAGCTCTACAGTCCGGAATATCTGCATAGTTTGGCCAAACAACTGGATCAGATCCGCATAGAAAACAAGATCGACCGGTGGCACGTCGTTGGGCATGACGCAGGCTCGGCAGTGGCTGTCCATTACGCGCATTGCTTCCCGGACCATGTAGATTGCATGGCGCTGCTGTCTCCCGCGTTGTTCCCAGAGCTCAAGCCTTTCTACCTTATCGAGTGGCTTCGTAAACCGATTCTGGGAGAACTCCTCGCTCCAATCATCGGGCTCGTGTTCTGGAGAGTAGCAATGGGACGAGCTGTGGGTGGGGGCGCCGCTGGCCACCAGATGATTTCGGCCTTCCGTAAACCATTCTCCGGTTTCCGAGGATCCTGGCAGTTCATGCGGGTTGTGCGATGGGGCAAACCGTCAACCGTCCTGGCGGACGTTCCGCAGTTCCTCCCAGAACTATCCATGCCTACCCTCATCTTTCACGGTTCCAAGGATGTGACGATTCCGGAGGCCTTTGCCGTCCGTGCCTCAAAACTCATGCCAAACGCCCGCATGATTACAGTGGACTCGGGACACTTTATTCCCATCCATCAGCCGGAATCGATTGCGAAGGGGATTGCGGGATTCTTCGATCATGCCCTGGTGCTGGATCGGGATGTGGCGGCCGTTCGGTTGGCCTGACCTCGCGTTTATCATCGTTCCCTTCGCCGTCCATAGCTATCCTCTATTTGAAATTCCAGCCTCGAGGTGGTCGCGACATGTGCGCAAATCTCGTCGCGCGTCCGTCCAACTTATTCGCGTTTTGTGCCATTCTGCGTCTGCCGGCAATGGAAGAACGTATCTTGTCTACAGGCTCAATCGGTAAAACCGCCGTGCAATCGATTCGTTCGCTCAGTAGGCGTTTGGGAGGTATTTTTGTTCCTGATCCTTTTGCAGATGGCGGTCATCCTGCTCGTGACGCTTGCCTTCGGACGCCTGGCGGTGCGATTCGGCCAGGCGCGTGTCATCGGGGAGATCCTTGGAGGCATCGCCCTCGGTCCGTCAATCTTCGGACATCTCTTCCCTGCACTGGCCTCGCGACTCTTTCCCTCGTCTTCACTTCACTCTCTGGAAATTCTTTCCAACATTGGACTTGTCCTCTACCTATTTCTTGTCGGGCTTGAGCTTGACGTCGAACACCTGCGGCATCAAAAGGCCACAGCTCTCGCGACGAGCCTCACCAGCATTCTCGTGCCGTTCCTAGCGGCGGCAGCCTTAGCCCATCCACTGCGCGTACGCTTTGCTCCAGATGGGATCGGCCGCTTGCCATTTGTACTTTTCCTTGGAATCGCCATGAGCATCACGGCCTTTCCAGTGCTCGCGCGCATCCTGGCGGAACGCAAGCTGAACACAACCCCGTTAGGCACGACGGCTATCCTATGCGCGGCCTTTGATGATGTTGCTGCCTGGTTTCTCCTCGCCATCACGCTCACTCTTATCCATAACAAGGCGGAAGGAGTTCCCCTGTGGGTCCGATTCGCCAGCCTTGCCGCTTATCTGGTGTTCATGTTTGCCGTGGTGCGGCCGCTCACTGCCTGGTTGGCACGCAGGGCGAGGGACAAGGCAATGTCCTACGAGATCTTTGTGCTGGCCCTGGCGAGCCTGTTGCTCTCGTCTGCGCTGACGGATTGGGCCGGTGTGCATCCTCTCTTTGGAGCGTTCATTGCCGGCATCTGCTTTCCCCGTATCCCCTCGTGGCAAAATGCCACTGGTGAGCGAACTGAAATGCTTACCTCCGCACTCCTTCTGCCTCTTTTCTTTGCACTTACCGGTCTCAAGACACGTCTCGATCTTCTCAGCAGCGTGAACACCTGGCTGTGGGCAATCCTGATTCTCGTCGCAGCCATCGGAGGCAAGATCGGAGGAGCGGTATTTGCTGCGCGCTGGTCGGGACAAAATTGGCGAAACTCCCTCGGGCTCGGGGCGCTGCTCAACACGCGCGGCCTCGTGGAGCTGGTGGTGCTAAATATCGCCTACAACGCAGGTGCGTTCTCGCCAACGCTCTTCACCATGCTCGTACTCATGGCCTTGATCACCACTATGTGCACCACGCCGTTGCTCAACTTGTTGAAAATTCGCGGTGTACCAGATGTCATCGAACAAGTTAGCTAATAAGACTTTCCCTTCGGCGCGCGTATTACGAGGCCGTCGCCTTCGTGGATAGCAGGGTCACTCCAAGATTTATACCTTGGTCTCGACGCGTCGCCATATGAATTTACGAACCTAAGGATCTTCCGAGCAGCCCGCTGCGATGGCCTTTTGGTCACATAGCTCTTTGAATCTCCGGCGAGTCTCCACACACACCCGGTCAAGCAGAAGCCACCATAAACACTGAGTTTGGACGCATGCTACTTTCTACATCTGCAATTAGTGCGACTCTTGTGCCAACTTGTTGGGGTGTCTCCTGAAATGGCGACCGGGGTCATCGACCGGTGGAAAGTTCAACCACCACCTGGTATTCAGGCACTAAGCGCACATTTGCTAGATCCAGCGCTAAACCAGACTGGTCGAAGTGCTCTTTCGTGCCTTCTTCGATATAGAACGGATAACTCTTCGGCAACGGTAGGACACTCAGCTCCAGATCACTCCGGGATGTGCGCCAATGCGGCAGCGTCTGTTTGAGACTGATCTTCCATGGCAGGCCGTTCCAGAAGTTGTCATCCAGCAAAGATTTGGCGTTCGACAAGCGCGCTTCATCGCCTTGATAGTCGATGTTCAGCCATACATCCGATATTTGCGCTGAGGTCGGTACGGGCGGCACATCCATCTTCCAAACCGCGGCATTGGCGAATTCACTGATCGCAGGCTTTTCCGGGATGGCATTGGGCCGCCATGCGAGGGTTGGTCCAAGTGTCCACGGAGTGCGCGGCTTCGCGTCCTGGACCTTCGTCACAGATGCATGTAACTCCAGCTCGGGCACGGTTGCGCGATACTGCGCGAATAATCCCGAGCGGCCAGCGGGCGTCAAAGGCTGCCCACCGCTCGGTTGTGCTGCACCAAAGATGCCGATCTGAAACTCGTGATCCTCCGACCGCAAGAACCATTTTGCATCCGAAGAGAAAGCACTGGCGTCGGTTTCAATGAGGGTGGAAGGGTCGTCGCCACGCCAGACATGCTCTGCCTGGCTCTCAGGAAGTACAACCAGATGCACGCCTCCATCCAACGTCACATCCGCCTTGCCACTCGCTCGCAAGCGAAGACCTGCCGCTGAGTGCAATGTTTCAACGCCTACCGTGACCGCCCTGACCCTTGCGCCCTCATTCAAAAAAAATTCCGACACGGCGAGTGTCCAGGTGACCGGAGCGTCGGCAGCAGGCGGAAACGTCTCACTGCTGGTGGATGGACAGTTGATGGCAACCTCCGCGCTCTCTGCAAATGGAGAAGCGAATTTCTCGCTTGGTCGTCTTGGAATGGGAACGCACATACTGTTTGCGAGCTACGGCGGGAGTTCCGTATCAGCGCCCAGTGCATCGCCGAGATTCCAGACGACGGCGTATCAATCGGAGCCGGATTTCACGCTGCAGGCTTTGGCGAGTGTCGCCGCGACCGCTTCAAGAGCGCCCGTGGCTCTCACTGTGGGCGCTGTCGGCGGATGGAGCGGCACGACCACCTTCCGATGCGCCAGTGGATTGCCGCAGGGGTACCAATGCGTCTTCACGCCGGCCTCGGTGTCGGGGGCCGGGCAGACCACGCTTGCCATCGAACGCTCCGAAGCTCCAGCCGGAGCTGCACTGTCGTTGCTGCCGTTCGTTTGGCTTCTTGCCCGTAAACAGCGACGCCAGGCGGTTGTGATCGTGTTGCTGACTACAGGGTTGGTCTTTCTGTCCAGTTGCGCGACAGCGCGACCCGGAGCCTCAACCCGGAACAGCATTGTGACCGTCGAGGCTACGAGTGGATCACTCGTTCACTCGTCCCAATTCAGTTGGCATGCGGACTCGAAGTAATCGAGCTGTAACTGCTCAACTACGACAAAGCAACCAACTCATTCAACTTGCCTCGCGGGCGCCAACGAACTCTGAAGCCGTCCGCGAATTGCCCGAAAAGTCGGGCTTCGCTACTACGGTCAAAGTGTTGAGGACTGGCCGAGTCATTCATCGGGCCATGACGGGGAGTCTGGTGGTCTTTTCCGGTGGAAGTAGGCAACGCGGAAGCTCCCTCGCTCGGGCTAGACCAAACGTTCCGCAGTAGTGCGCGAATACATCTCCGTGCTTGCCTTCGCCGTGAGAGGCCGCATCGGGCTAGCGTTTGAAGGAGAATCTTCCACCACTCGTCGAACAGCTGCAAGCGGTGTCTATACTCGAATGATCTCCACACCCATTTCGCGAAATGGTGCGACCGCCTCATCCGTCGCCTGAGTGTCCGTCACCAGTGCGTGCAGATTCCGCGACTCGCAGATCTTCCAATTCGCGACCTTGCCAAGCTTCGTATGGTCGACCACGGCCACACGACGTCGCGCATGCGCCACCATCATGCGCAGCAGGTCTGCTTCGTCCTGATCAAACGAGGTTGCGCCCCAATCTGGGTCGAGCCCGTCCGCACCAATAAAAAGCGTGTGAATCAGGATGTTGTCCAGGCTGCGCTGCGCGTGAGGACCTACCAACGAAAACCACTCCCCGTGGAGTGTGCCACCGGTTACGAACACCTTAATGTCCTTGCGCTTGGACAGCTCTACTGCCACGTTCGCCGTGCTTGTCACCACCGTCAGGTTGTAATTGAGCGGGAGCGCCCGGACGACCGCCGCCGCCGTAGTACCCGGGGTCACCGCGATTGTCTCGTCCGGCTCAATCAGTGCCGCGGCAGCATAGCCAATCCTTCGCTTCTCATCCGCCTGCCGATCTACCTGCATCACGAACGATCGGTCACGACGAAACGGCTCGTAAAACTGCGGCTGGATGGGCATCGCGCCGCCATGCGTACGATGCAGCAGGCCTTTTCGTTCCAGCGCGTCCAGATCACGACGAATCGTCACCACGGTCACCTGCAATTGCTCGGCGAGCGCATCCACGGAGACGGAGCCCGTCTTATGCATGTCATTTAAGATGACCTGGTAGCGCGCCTCGGCCTTTACGATTGCGGCCGACTCGGGGTTGTCCTTCATCACTCCACTCTTACGCTTCGGCACGCCTTACTCCTTGCTGTTGAAGAGCCTGCTTTTGCAGCATACTGCACGCCTACATCGCGTGGATGCCCTGGTTGTTCACTCGGTACTGCCTGCCTTGATGCTGCAGGCCGTGCAGCTCTGCCTTCGCATCAAACGCCGCGAGCCGCGGCTTTGCACTAACACCATCCATCCGCATCTCTACGCCGAAGATGCTATCGAGTACGAGATCCGTGAATGCGCCTCCCGCAAGACAACACCACTCGTTCATGTAGGGCACATCGTTCGGACACTTGAACGCACCACCCTTCATCGTCGGCCATACATCTTCCACAAAGTGCGCCTGCCCGATGGGGCCCTGGTTGCCGGCTTTGGCTACCTCGCGCAACCAGCCGGCTACTTTCTCCTCGGGCTCTCCGAGCCGGTAGAGCGCCTTGGCCGACATGGGCGGCCAGGAAGCATAAGCACCGATAGCGCTGTGGTCGGGGCGGATGTTCCAGGTGACATCCGAGTCTCCGGCGGAAAGTGCGCGCATCCACTTGCCCGTGGCAAGCTCAGCCCAGAAGAATGCCGCCATTTCCTGCTTCTGCTGTGGACTGAGTGCTGTTCCCATGCTGTCCACAACGGCCAAAAAATCATAGCAGTGCCGCACCTCGTTGAATGTGCCATCGAGCTGCCCGGCACGCCACCATCCCTTGCCGGCCACATACAGCATGCGGTTGATTCTCCCCGCGAGGTCTTCGCTCTTGGCGCGTAATTCCCTGGCGCGGGTTGCATCGCCGCGTCGCTTCAACAGCTCGGCCACAAAGCGCATGTTCGCCACATTGCCGGCGTTCATCCCGGCCACTTCATGCACGTAGGTACTCACGACCTCCAGCAGATTTTCGATGTTGCCGTAGTCCGCAAGACCGCGGTCCGTATGTCGCAGCGTCTCCCAATACAGTGCGTGGTCCGCCAGGTGCGTCAGCACATTCTTTCCTGCGATTGTCTTATCCAACCACGCGAAGTCCCCGGTCGTTCGCAGGTAGTCGCGCGCGCAACCGACGATCGCCGTGTCGTTCACCGCGTACCACGGTCCTACACCGGTTCCAGTGACGTAGTCTGTTGCAAGGTGCTTGTGCATGTCCTCGCGCAGCCACACTTCGACTAGATTCCGCAGCGCCGCCGGATCGAGCAGCGCGAGGCTCAGCCCGGTCAATGATGTGTCCCAGGGGAACGATAGAGTGGGCAACGTGTGGCCGCCCAGTGTCACATAGGTCGGCCCATAGTTTGAGTCCGGTGAATACCGCCGCGCACTCATGAGGTTCTTGATGCCGTTAAAGTACAGTGCCCACAGCGTCTCATCCTCTGTGTGCAGTATGGGCAGGTGGCCCGAGAAATAAGAGTTGCCTGGAGTGAACAGTGCCCGCATCATCTCTGCATAGAAATGCTCATTCTGCCGCTCGACTTCGTCGAATGTTGCGTGCAGCTCATCGTGGAGGCGATTCGCTTTCTCTTCCGTGCCGGCCAACGCATTCACGTAACGAAATATATGGGACTCGCCTGGCTGCAGCCGCACCTTGTACTGCAGTATGTGCCCGCCTGCCAACGAATCCGCGCGCGGCTGCACTCCTTGTGCCGACGCCGCCTGCGAGTTGCGAGCCGCAAACGTGACCCGGCTTCGCTCCGCATCCCACTGCTGCGTGTTGCCGCCTTCGCCCGGACAGCCGGCCATCCAGAAGGTCGTCTTCTTCGTCACCGCCGCACGCATGTCGAAGGACAGCACAAAGCTGCGTACTGTTGTTGTGGTGTTCTTCAGCTCGATGCGCTGTGCGACGGCGCGCTGCTTCACCGGTATGAATGTCCGCGTGCGAAACCGCAGACCCTGGTATGTCTGTTCGCGGTCCACTCGCTGGGGTAGCCATCTGTACTTGACGCGATTTTGTGGGGCGATCGCCAGCAACTGCCCATCGACTGAAACCTCGCACGACGTCAGCAGGCCCGGGCTCCACGTTACATCCGGTACGCCACAACATGCGAACGGGGGAAACGTGATGCCTGTCACTCCCGAAACTGACTTCGAGACCTGCCCGTATCCCCACTCGTTTGCGAACACCGGCATCTGGAACAGGTCGGTGAATCCGAACTCCATCTCCACGCTCGCCAGATCCTCCGGCGTTGGCAGCGACGGTGGCACGGCCTTGACCGCCGCAAGCGCCGGAGACGCGAGCATCGCCGCGCCCGCACCTCCAAGCTTCAAAAACGTGCGGCGTTGCATAGCGGTCGAATCAAAAAAGCGACTCATGCCAGTCCTCTCAGCGAACAGCGGTTGAAGGTTTCTCAGTGGTACCAGGCGCACTCGCCGGCTCCACATGCATCTGCTTCGACAAAACTTCCAGCATCGTTGGTAAAGCCGCGTCCCAAAACGGCCACGTGTGCGCTCCGGGAAGCTCGTGGTACTCATAGGCAAACCCGTGCGAGGAGAGTTCCTCGACTACACGCCGGTTCGAGGACAGCAGCGGATCGCTCGCGCCGCACTCGAGAAAGAAGTACGGCTGCTGCGTGTGGTCAGCCGTGCCGATCAACGTGTCCACGTCGTTCTGCGTGCGTGTGGTGCTTCCCACTGCTCCAAACGCCTCATCCGTACTCGGCTTCAATTGCGGCATCACGCTCTCAATCCCCGACGGCCCTGCGAAGGCTCCGCTGATGCTCGCGGCAAACGCAAACGCTCCCGGATGCCGCAGACTGATCAGCATCGCACCATAGCCCCCCATCGAGATCCCCGCAACCGCGCGCTCGTGTGGAGACGCGATCGTTCTATAGTGAGCATCCACTTCCGCGATCAGGTCTTGAAGGACGTAATCTGCATAGCGATCCTTCGCGCGTGTCGCCGAGTTCACATACCAGGAGTTCCCGCCGCGCGGCGTGACCACGATCAGTTTGTAGGCAGAAGCATCCTCAACCAGGTGCGTCAGCGAAACGAAGTTCGTCTCGTCGCCCTGCCAACCGTGCAGCAGGTAGAGCACCGGGTAGCGCTCCTGTGATCCCGAATATCCCGCAGGCAATACGACCTCATACGGCATGTCCCGCGCGAGCGCTGTGCTGAAAAAGCTTTTCGACTCCGCCGTATCAACGGCCATGCCTTTGTCCTGCGCGGCTAGAGGCAGCGCAAGCAGGCAAGCGACCATCGCGATCGTCGGCACTCTCATCCCATCCCTCACGAGGTCGCTCGCGACAGCACAACCACCGCGCACACCAGGATCAGCACTGCCAAGCCCTGGACCCGAAGTGCACGCGATCCTGCGTTGCGCCACTCTCCTGTCCAAACACCCAACACGCTGGCCACGATCACGATCAGCGACATGAACAGCGGCCACCCGACGACCGGGCCGAGGTCCCCCAGAAATGCCGTCGCGATTCCATACAACACGCTGCTTCCAAACCACAGCACCGCCATCGCCATCGCCAGCAGCACATTTCTGCCCGAGTTCGCAGCCTTATAGTTCTCGGAGGTCCTTTGCTTGCGCAGGAGATAGGCGCAGTACAACAGGTTCGGAATCGCACCGCCCGCCAGCAGGGGTACCCAGATCGCATCTGTCCACCACAGCGCATTCGCATGGTGCGACGCCGCTGCGGCCGACAACGGTGTTCCGAAAGAGAAACCTACATTCATCATCGACGCGCAAATACCGCTGGCAATGGCCATCAGCAGGCCCACCCCAAAATGCGCCGTTCTGGCCTCGGCATGCTGGCTGCGGTCCCGCATTCTTCCTGCCACCGCGCTCACCGTGACGCCCAGCAGCACCAGCGCAATTCCTGCCAGCGAAACAAGTCCGCCACGCGTCAGCAGTTGATCCCTATGCTGCCCCACCAGTGGGATCAAGCTGCCCACCGCGGCCGAAATCCCCAGCACGATGGAAAAAGTTAGCGCGATGCCGATCTTATCGAGCGCGAGCCCGAAGAGGACCTGTGCCACACCCCACGCTGCTCCGCACAGCGCAACGGTGAGCGCAACGCCGCCTGCACCGGCAAGGATCCCTTCAAGCGCCGGGATCGTGGCCAACGCGAGCGCGCTCGGCAGGAGCAGTAGGGCGAAGACGCTCCACACTAGCCATGTATTCTCCCACGCCCAGGCACGAACAAACTTCATCGGCAGCGAGAAGCTCGCATTCATGATGCCCGCCAGAATCAGCAGACACATGCCACCCACAATGTTGTGCATCGGCATCCTTTCTCGGACGGATGCGGGCCGCTTGCATGAGACGAGCAGCCCGCTTTGCCATTAGAACAACAACTTCAAGGAGAACTGCGCCTGCCGAGCGGTTCCATTGCCAATCTGCCCGTTGCCCGTCTGGTTCGCGACCGTGGAGGATGTTATCCCGAAGTTCGAATTGGGCGTGCACGTTGCGGTCTGCCCAGCAGCGCCGTACGTCAGTACGGAGCAGAGGCCGCCGTCCGGATTCGCGTAGTTCGGGTGGTTGATGATGTTGAACAGGTCGGTGCGGAACTGCAGCGCGACCTTGTGGGTCAGGGCGAAGCTCTTCATCGCCGAGAAGTCCCACTGGAAGAATCCGGGTCCACGCAACCAATTACGGCCCACGTCGCCGAGATTCTGTCCCGGCGTACCGTCGTAGCCTGTCGGCACTGAAAACGCCGCGGCGTTATAAGACCCACCGGGGTTCAGCCACGTGATGTGCGACAGATAGGGATTCTGTCCCGGCACGTAGTTGGGCCGCACCGGGTTTCCAAAGATGCCACTGATCAGCGTGATGTCTTCGGACAAACCGCCGCGCGCCTGGAAGATGCTGGAAAGCTGCCACCCGCCGCCTACGATCCGTTCCAACGTCGGGCGGTCATGCAGGTCGGAGAAGTCGTACACCGCGCTTGCCGTAAAGTTGTTGCGTACGTCGATGTCGCCGCTCGATCGGTCGAATAGCGGGTTATATGGATTGGCGAAGCCCTGGAAGACGTTCACCATGTCGTCGATCTCGTGCGACCAGGTGTAGTTCAGTTCGGTGTTGAGGTGGTGGTAGTTGCGCCGCAACTGTACCTGTAGTGACTGATAATTTGACCCCAACACGTCGCCCAGATAATTCTCATCCGCAAAGCCACTATGCGGACGGGTGCCAATGTTCGGGTTTGCGTTTTGCGGATTCTCATTGACCGCCGCGAAATTCACGCCGGCCTGCTGATGGTTCACGCGGTTCGCGCTGTAGTTGACCACCATCAGAAACTGACCGGGCAACTGTTGTTCGACGCCAACCAGCCAGTTCAGCGCGTTCGGGTCCTTGGGATGCTGCGGGAAAGAGTACACCGTCTGCGTGCCCACGGGCAGCGCTGGGTTTGGCTCAGGGAAGGTGATGTTCTCCTGGAACAGGTTCACGCTATAGGTCGCATAGGTCGGGTCGTTCGAGGACAGGTCGAAGCTCAGCCACATGGGCAGGTAGAACATGCCGCCGTACGCATGAATGACCGTCTTGCCAGTGCCGAACGGGTCGTACGCGATGCCGACGCGCGGAGCGAAATCAGCCCGCGGCGCCGAGTACGGAGGCAGCGTTCCGGACAGAATCGTCTGCGTCGCAATGTCGAAGTTCGGCATATGATTGTGCGCTTCGTTCCACATCGTGTTGTAGTCGTAGCGCAGGCCAAGGTTCAGCACCAGCTTGCGCGTCACATGCCAGTTGTCCTGCACGTAAAAGTCGTACTCGCTGTTGTGCAGGCCGAGTGATCCTGCGAATCCGTTCTTCTGCAGCACAAACGGCACGTTGTCTTCCAGGTTGCTCACGCTCGCGAACTGATAAGACTGCAAGGGAGACAGCGCCTCGACCTGCCGATTGACACGAATCTGCGTACCGAACTTCAGTTCGTTCGTATGGAACGTCTTCGTTACATTGTCGAAGAGCTCATACGTACTGTAGGCGTTGGTCTGATTGAAGGTATTCGCTCCCGGTAATGAGCCGAGATCCGTAAAGAAGCCCGCGATGATGTAGTACGGCTGCACTGTGTCCGACGCTGTGGTGGAGTAAAAGCGCGTGTAACCGAGACTCGCCTGGTTCAACAGCGACGAGTTGAAGACATGCGTCTCATCCAGCTTGACCAACTGCGTGCGCAGGCTCTGCGGCGAGGTTTGCCCCAGGTTCGGACCGTAGGTGTCCTTCGTGGTTGAGTCGTTGATGTTGTAGCGGAGCATCCACCGGTCTGAGCCGGACATATCCCAGTCCAGACGTGCCGAACCCGTGTCTTCGTCCAGGATCGAGGGCAGCGCCGTCGGCGAAACCACGAACTGCGCTCCGCCCGCGTCCGTTTCGGATGCCAGGGGCTGATAGACACAGGAAGCAGGCGTCGGAATCACATCGCAGCCCGCGGGCAGCGGCGCAAGCTGCGCAAGAACAGGCTGCATCGAAGGCACAAACTGCGTTCGCACATAGGCGCTCAGCGTGTGGTTCAGAGGGTTCAGCGTAGTCACATGCTGCCGCGAGCCTTCGTAGTTCGCAAAGAAGAAAAGCTTGTTGTGAAAAATGGGGCCCGAAAGGTTTCCACCGAACTGGTTCAACTGCAGCGGCTCTTTGGCTCCCGTATCAAAGTAATCGCGGGCGTCCAGCGCGTCGTTGCGGAAGAACTCAAACGCCGTCCCATGAAACTGATTCGTTCCACCCTTGGTGATGATGTTCATCTGCGGCCCCAACGAGTGCCCCGTCTCCGCCGAGTACCCGTTGTTCGCAAAGTCGATCTCCTGGATGCTGTCGATGCTCGACCGCGTGATGTGCGGCTGCTCCTGACCTTCCGTATTCAAAAAGCCCGTGATGTCGCCGCGCACTGCGCTCTGGCCGTCCACCGTAATGTTCAGACCGCTGAAGATATTTTCCAGACCATTGACGCTGCCCTGAAACTCCGGCGTTGAGCCAACCGACCCAGGCGAAATTTCAAGAAACGCGTCCACGTCACGCCCGTTCACTGGCAGGTTCTCTACCTGCTTCGAGTTGAACGTCTCACCGCTCACCGCCGACTCGCTGTTTACGCTGGTTGCAGTTCCCGTCACGGTCACCGTCTCCGTCGCGCCCGAGGCGGCAAGCTTCAGCGTCACATGCACAGCCGCGCCGACGTTGAGCACCACGTCGTTGCTGGTGGTGGTCCCAAATCCTGCGGCCGTCGCCGTCACGGTGTATGTCCCAGACGGCAGGTCAGACGCGCTAAATATACCGACGCCATTGCTCTTGAGCGTGACCGTGGCTCCCGTGCCAGTGTTGGTCACCGTGACGCTCGCTCCTGGAAGAAGCGCTCCAGAGCTGTCGACGGTTGTGCCGGTCAGGGTTCCCGAATCAAACTGCGCGACTGCCGAGCCCACACTCAACCCAAGCAGGCAAAGAATCCCGAGAAGAAAAAGGAGAGGCTTCTTGCGTTCTCTCATGAAAACAGACCTGTTCATTGCGTAACCTCCGCGAGTTTGGAAAGAACCAAATGGCCTACCGTTTACCCGCGGGCAATCCTATGGAAAACGAGGTTCCTTCGTCAAGCACAAAGTTTCTTTTACCATCTAAACGAACAAAAGATCGTTACTTTAAGCCTTGGCCGTACCACGCCATTGCCGATGGATTAATCAGCATAAATTACACACATAATAAGAGTTACCGCGCCAGCAATGTAATTAATTTGGTGAAGCCGGAACTAGAGGATTCATCTACAAAAGAACATTGTGCTGGACAAGCGAACGCCCGTCTCTTTATAGTTCATCCGGAGCACTCATGACTCTTCTCGGCCTCGATCTCGGCGGTTCTCACGCATCCTGCACCCTCATCCAGGGACAAACCGTCCTGGCGACAGAGCATCTTGCCTTTGCCGACAGCACCCGCTTCGCTGCCGTCGAGCCGGAGATTGCCGCTGCTCTTCAGGGCCTCGCACAGTCCTCCCCGGAACCCGTTACCGGTCTCGGCGTCGGCTTCGCTGGCCTGGTCGACTCTCGCCGCAACTGCGTGACCTCAACCAACGGCAAGTACGAAGACGCTCCCGCCTTTGATTTCGATGCCTGGGGCCGTCGCAGGCTCGGTATCCCCGTTCGGCTTGAAAACGATGCGCGTCTCGCACTGCGCGGAGAGATGTACGCCGGGGCGGCCCGAGGCGTCGCAGATGTCGTCATGTTCACGCTCGGCACCGGTATCGGAGGCGTCGCTGCCATTGAAGGCAAGCCGCTGCTCGGCGCCCACAGCCAGGCCGGCGTTCTTGCAGGCCATGTGCAAGTTCGGGCGAACGGGCGACGCTGCACCTGTGGTGGCCGTGGTTGTGCGGAATCCGAAGCTGCCGGGTGGTCGCTGCCGCTGGTTTGCCGCGAATGGCCCGGCTTCGAGCGCAGCAGCCTTGCCAGCGCCCCACTCGACTTCAAGACCCTTTTCGCAGCCGCCGCCGCGAACGATACGGTCGCCACCGAAGTCCTCGACCACTGCCTTACGGTCTGGGGCATGATGACGGTCGCTGCCGTCCATTCCTTCGACCCCGACCTAATCGTCTTCGGCGGCGGCGTTATGCGTGCGGCGGACCGCATTCTGCCGTTTCTGCAGAAGTACGTCGACGAGAGTACCTGGACGCCTTGGGGCAAAGCCAGGATCGTGCGCGCGCAGCTGGACGACCATGCCGCCGCCCTGGGTGTCCCTACACTCTTCGCGGAAGGAGCACGCTAGCTATGTACGACAGGGCTCCATTCATCGCAGCAGGCGAGCGCGAAGAATGTCTCGCCGGCTGGTCCGCGATCACCTCCGTTCTACGTGAAGCGGCGGGGCCCATCTGCATCGAATGCTATCCGGGTGTACTCCTCGACGAGGTGCAACACGCGCTCGCTGAGTACATGCCCGAGTGGCGAGTCATCCTCGCCGGTGACGCTCTACTGCCGGAAGCCGTACTCGAGGCCCGCTTCGCGGAGCTCCTCACCGACGACCCCGTCTTTGGGCGGATGAGTCAAACCGCGCTCGTTGACTTCTTCGATCCGGAAGCTCTCTCACGTCTGCGTAGCGAGGCCGTCACCCATCGCAAAACCATCGTGCTCGGTACCGGGGCAACGCTCATCCTGCCCGAGCCCTCCACGCTTGTCTACGCCGACATGGCACGCTGGGAGCTACAGCGCAGACAGCGCGAAAATCTTATTCCGAACCTAGGGCTTCTCAACTACACGGAGCGGCCTGCGCTGAAGTACAAGCACGCCTTCTTCCTGGACTGGCGCGCCGCCGACCGCACGAAGACTGCCCTGCTTCCGCGCATTGATTTCCTGCTCGATACCAACAAGCCCGGCGCACCCAATATGGTGTCAGGCGACGCCTTCCGCCACGGCCTCCGCAAAGCAGCCTCGCAACCGTTTCGTGTCGTCCCGTTCTTCGATCCAGGTCCGTGGGGCGGCCACTGGATGGAGCGCATCCTTAATCTTCCCGACGACGGTGCACCCAACCACGCGTGGTGCTTCGACTGTGTTCCTGAAGAAAACAGTCTTCTGCTCGGTTTCGGCAATTGCCGCGTCGAGATCCCAGCACTCGATCTCGTCCTTCAGCATCCGCGCGAATTGCTGGGCGACGATATCTTCGCTCGCTTTGGAGCCGAGTTTCCTATCCGCTTCGACTTCCTCGACACCGTCGGGGGCAGCAACCTATCACTCCAGGTGCATCCGCTCACCGCGTACATCCGCGAACACTTTGGTACGACCTATACGCAAGATGAAAGCTATTACATGCTTGACGCGCTTCCCGGAGCGCACGTCTACCTCGGCCTCAAAGACGGCGTCGACCCTCAACGGATGATCGCAGACCTCGAGCGCGCCGATAACGGCGATTTCGATTTTCCCGCCTCCGAGTACGTCAATCAATTCCCTGCGCGTAAGCATGACCACTTCCTGATCCCTGCTGGCACCATACATTGCAGCGGCGCTGATTCCATGGTGCTCGAAATCAGCGCCACACCCTACATCTTCACCTTCAAGCTCTGGGACTGGGGACGCGTCGGGCTCGATGGCACACCACGGCCCATCCATCTTGAACATGGCGTGCGCAACATCCAGTGGGATCGCACGACGGAATGGGTGTGCAACAACCTGGTCAATCAGTTTGTGCCCCTGTCTTCCGGCGAAGGCTGGCGTGAAGAGCGCACCGGGTTGCATGAGCTCGAGTTCATAGAAACCCGCCGCCATTGGTTCACTGGCACTGTCCCGCATGAAACCGCGGGCACTGTGCACGTCCTCAATCTCGTCGAAGGCGAAGAAGCCGTCGTCGAAAGCCCGCACCATGCCTTCGAGCCCTTCATCATCCACTATGCTGAGACCTTCATCGTTCCCGCTGCAGTCGGGCCGTATACCATTCGTCCTCATGGGCCATCCGTCGGCAAAGAGTGTGCCACGATGCTCGCCTACGTCCGGAAAGAGATGCCTCATGATGCTTCCTAAGCGCCCATCCATGCGCCTGCTTCTCACTGTGTTCGCTGCGCTCTTCTTTGCAGCGCATGCGCACGGGTCGTCGGCGCCGTGCAACGCGACCTTTGCGCCCGAGACCGGCAAAACCTTCGGCTGGCAAGGTGCGGACGCTGCCTACTCCATCCCTCTCCCTGACGGGCGCGACGTCTGGATCTTCGGCGACACACTTTACGGCACCCACCGCGTTGTAGACGGCAACAATCCCCTCATGGTCCACAACTCCCTTGGCATTTCCACCTGCGGCGGCGGTCACTGGAAGCTCCGCTACAGTCTCCGCCATGATGCCAAGGGGAATCCGCTCAGCTTCTTTTCACCCGCGGACCCCGCACACTGGTACTGGGCGCTCGACGGCTTTTACGCCAACGGCGATTTGTGGGTTACCTTGCTTTGCATACGCCACGCCACCACGTCTGCACAGGCGGGCGTGGACTTTGAAACGTGTGGCTCTGATCTCGCACAGATTTCCGGACTCGACCGCGATCCTGAGCATTGGCAGGTGACCATTCATCCCCTGGTGCCGGATGGCGTCAAAGCCTACCCCTCCGCCACCACCGTAGTGCACGACGGTTATGCATATCTGTTCGCGAGCTATGAGAGCGGCACACGCCCACTGCTGGTTACGCGCATCCCGCTCACCGGCCTCAACGATCCCGCTGCGCACCTCGAATACCTGGGCGACGATGACGCCTGGCACCCTGGCTTCGACCCCGCCCATGCCAAACAAATCATGTCGCAAGGGAGCTCCGAACTCTCCATCCGCTATCACCCAGAGCTGAAGGAATGGCTCGCAGTTTCCTTCGACCCCGCCGCCTTTTCTGACCGGATTATCCTGCGAACAGCGCCCAACCTCACGGGCCCTTGGAGCGACCCGCACGACGCTGCCACGCTCTACCGTGTTCCTGAAATGCAAGCAGGGCCCAAGCATGACAAAAACATCTTTTGCTACGCCGGCAAGGAGCACCCCGAGTTCGAGGTTCCCGGCGACATCGTCTTTACCTACGTGTGCAATACGTTTTCGCCACCAGAGCTGACGAGTCGTCCTGACATCTACTTACCTCAAGTCATCCACAAGCCGATGATGCCGACTGCTTCGCATTAGGTCGGTGGCGAACGGGATCGTCATTCGACGATCCGTGTTACGGTTGCGGAAACTTGTTGCCGCACGCTAATAGGCCAGCGCCACACCATCCGCGCGCATCTCGCTTGCGGCGGCATATACCCGCTCCCCATTGGGTTTGCGCAACTCCACGCACTCATACCGACCGAATCCGCCATCGCTCTTGCCCATCGGCCATCCCATGGCAATCAGCGCCTTCCGTGTCTCTTCAGGAACCCCCGCCTCCAGCCGCAGAATGCCCCTCGGCCCCAAACCTGCCGGATCTTCGCCCATGCTCTGCGACGACCCCTCGTGATGCCAACGGGGACTATCTCCCGCCGCCTGCACATCCAGGCCATAGTCCACGCGATTCAGCATGATCTGCGTTTGCCCCTGCGGTTGCATATCGCCGCCCATCACGCCGAACGCAAGCCACGGCGCGCCGTCCTTCACCGCGAACCCAGGAATAATCGTCTGGAACGGTCGCTTGCCGGGCGCATAAATGTTTGGATGCCCATCCTTCAGCGAGAACAATTCGCCGCGATCCTGGAACATGAAACCCAGCCCGTCGGCTACCAGGCCCGATCCCATTCCCCGAAAATTCGATTGGATCATTGACACCATCATGCCGTCTTTATCCGCCATGCTGAAGTACGTCGTATCCCCATGGCTAGGCGCCTGTCCCGGATACACAGGCTCGAGGATCTTATCCATGCGGATCAACTTCGCCCGTTCCTTCGCGTACTCCATCGAGTTCAACCACTCCACCGGCACCTTCGAAAAATGTGGATCCGCGTAGTACCGCGCGCGGTCTTCATACGCCAGCCGCTTGGCCTCGATCTGCACATGCAGCGCCTGCGCACTCTGGAAACCCATCCCGCGCACATCGAACTGCGAGATCATATTCAGCATCTGCAACGTCGCCAGCCCCTGCGTATTCGCCCCCATCGCATACACATCCACTCCGCGATAGTTCGTCACCAGCGGCTTCACCCACTCCGCATGTTGCTCGCGCAGGTCCTCCACAGACAGCCATCCACCAATCCGCTTGAAGTAGGCATCAATCGTCTGCGCAATCGGGCCGTCATAGAACGCGTCGCGCCCACCCTCAGCGATGATCCGATACGTTTTCGCCAGATCCGGATTTCGAAACACGTCATACTCGTTTATCGGCTTCCCCATCACCTGGTAGGTATGCACCGCGTTCGCCGTCTCTTCCACGCCCGACCCCGCTCGCACGAACGCTGCCATATTCCGCTTGATGTAGTACCCGATAATCTGCGGCACCGGAGCCCCGTTCTCGCAATAATGAATGGCCGGCTCGAACAACTCTGCCCACTTCAACTTTCCGTATCGCTGATGCAGCGTCCACCACGCGTCTAGAGCTCCCGGCGTCGACACGGCAATCGCGCCGAGCGGAGGAATCACTCCATTCTTCGCCCTCGCTCTCACCATCTCCAGCGTCAGCGACTTCGGCGACCGGCCCGACCCCGCCAGCCCCATCACGGCCCCCGCCTTCGGATCCCAGAGCAGCGCATAGCAGTCGCCGCCCAGCCCCGAGCTCGTCGGTTCCACCAGCCCCAGCACGGCGTTCGCAGCCACCGCTGCGTCGACCGCCGACCCACCCTTCTTCAGCATCTCGATCGCCGCCTGCGTCGCCAACGGATGCGCTGTGCCCGCCGCGCCCGAACATCCCAGCGCCGGCGACCGCGTCGTAAAGCTCGCGCCTGCTGGCCGATCCCCCGCATGCACATCCGGCCGATCGAACTTGTCTTCACCCGCCGCCTGAAACTTCGGCAGCTCGTTGGCCGCGGCGCTGGCTTGCTCTATTCCTGTACTCTCCGGCGTCTCACTCTTCATCAATGCCGACGAACCCGCCGCAGCCAACGGAAGTGTTGCAAGAAAAGTACGACGAAGCATAACAATCTCCTTCAATTCGGCATGATGCTTTTCGATCGAATAACCTGCATCGGCGGTGTTTTCGACTCTTACGCCCGAGCCTCTACTAAATCATCTTCTGCTTCGTCCCCAGCCAGCTCCGCGTCAGGCGCCAACGATCGCAGCAGCGTATCGCGGACAAACAGAATATGGTCATGCATCTCGCGCTTCGCCAATTCAATGTCTCCGTCCCGCAGCGCCATGTAAATCTTCTGGTGACTCGACGGTGCGGTCGTAGCCGAAAGATAGAACGTCGCCATCCGGCACAGCAGACTCTTCTGTTGAATGTTGTCCAGGATCCTGCCAAATTCGGGGTTTCCCGTGGACCTTGCGATCAGCCCATGAAAGTGGATGTCTTCCTCGATATGGCTCAGTTTATCGCCTGCCTCGAGATTGGCTCGCGTCCGTTCGATACTTGCTGCCATCTGTTCCAGCAGCTCCGGCGTTATGCTGGCGGTACTCACCGCATGCACCTCCAGCAGCGCGCGCACGTCGTACAAGTCGTGAACCTCCTTGGCCGAGAACTTGCGTACATAAGCGCCTCGCCGCGCTTCGATATTGATCAGGCCTTCACTTTCCAGCCGCATCAGCGCCTCTCGCACCGGCGACTTGCTGATGCCGAGCGCACTGGATAAATACTCCTCCGTGAGCTTTGATCCTTCAGGAAATGATCCATTGAGCAGCTGTCGTTTGACGCTTTGGTAAGCCTGCTCGGTGAGGTTTGGGTTTTTCGTGAGTTTCAACATATCTAAGGTCCACGCGGATTCTACCTGACACGCATGTCTCTTCGCCTCAAAGCAGTCTAATAAGAAAAGAAAAATGCGCCGCGTGGGCCAACCGGCTCTCCCACGAGGCGCACTCCCTTCTAGAAAACGAACTTTGCGCTGAGTTGAAGCTGCCGCGAAGACCCACCATCGCTGGTGGCAAAGCGCGTGGCTGTGATCTGGCCAAACGTTGCGGATTGCACATTATTCGACGGCTGACCGAAGTTGGGATGATTGAGAATGTCGAACGCATCCACACGCAGAATGAAGGAAAGGCTCTTGAACAATCTCGTCTCTTTCTCCCCTGAAAGATCAAGGTCCGCAAATCCCGGCCCTGTGCCGCGGTTGCGCTGCATATTGCCGAGCCCCGTGTAGGCGGTCGGCGCCGTTGCGCCCGTTGCGTTCGCCTGCGTTCCCACAATCTGGTACACGCATGCCGATGTCGCATTGGTCAGGTCGCACACCGCACCGCCGTACGCCAAGCCTCCAGGATTTGCGAAGTAGCTGACATTGGCCGATCCAATAATCTGCTGCTTGTGTCGCGTGATCGGCTTCAGCAGGTTCGGGCGGATCAGGCCGCTGTTGCCGTTATACCCGTCGCTGCTCGCGACGATGTTCACGGGATTGCCCGTCTGGTACTGGAAGATGCTCGTCAGCCGGTAACCCGACACCCACCGATTGCGCTTGAACGGCAGCGCATAGATCGCGTTCGCCGCAAAGTGATTCCGCACGTCGAAGTCCGAAAGCCCATAGTTCTGAGAAGGATTGTTGCTGTCCGGCAGCACAGCTCCCCCCTGCGAGCCGAGCGAGTTGATGTCCATCGACTTCGTCCACTCATAGTTCATATCGAACTGCAGCCCATTCGACATAGTCTTCGACAGTGTCACCCACATCGCGTTGTAGTTCGAGTAGCCAATACTGTTGTCCTCCGCAATGTTCGAGGCAATCGATGCTCCCGGAGCGATCGGGCTGTCGGCCGCGAGATTCAGATAAGGCCGCGGGCTCGGTGCATTCGTCGGCCCGTTCGCCTGGTTGGGATCGGTCCGAATCAGCAGGTGATGACCCGTCGAGCCGTAGTAGCCGATGCTCGCCACCATGCTCCACGGCATGGCCTGCTGCACGTTGAAGTTGAAGTCCTCCACGTACGCATTGCGGAAGTTCGGGTTCACCCATCCGAGCGCGAATCCGGAAGCAGCCTTCGCCGAAGCATATAGATTATTCATCGGAATCGGCGCCGCACTGTTGCTGTAGGAAACCGCCGTAGTGAACGGAGGATTGCCCGTCAGGATGCTGACCGTGCCGGCCACCGGTTGATCGACCAGCATGCCATACGCCCCGCGCAACACCGTCTTGTTGTTATTGAAGAGGTCGTAGGCGAAACCCACGCGCGGCTCCAGATTGTAGTTCTGCTTGTAGGCTCCATCCGCGGGAACCCCATTCGTCCCAGCCTGCGTCAGCGTGACGTTCGAGGGATTGAAGATCGAGATCCGGTTCTCGCCTTCCACCGGCGTTCCGTTCCACTCGAATCGCAGTCCACCCTCAAGCGTCAAACCCGGCAAAATCCGGTAGTTGTCCTGAATAAATCCCGCCGCCGCATCCGCATAGATGCGGTAGTCGATGATGTTCGGCTGAATGCTGAACACCGGCGTCACATCGGTCGCGAGATTTACGCTCGACAGCGTCATGGTGCCGATGTTGCCCGCGAAGCTGTAGTAAAGATAGCGCCGGAACTCGCCACCCCACTTGATCGTGTGCTTGCCCTTCAGCATCGTCACCGTATCCGACAACACACCGGTGGTGGTATTGCGGCCCTGCGGGAATCCCGACGGCCCGCCCACCGTGAAGCCCACATCCGTGATCGTCGTCTGCGGAATACCTACATTGCCAGTTAGCCCGTCAACGAGCCCTATGCTTGCCGGATCGATTAAGTTCGCCGGGTGAAACGCAATCGAGATTCGGTTGAAACCCAGTCGCGCTTCATTCGTCACGTTCGAATTGAAGATATGGACGTACTGCAGCGTCCCGATCTGTCGATGCGCAGCCCGGTGGTCCCCCCAACCTGGCAGTGTGTCGCCCTGTAGCGCTGGTTCGGTGCGCACGTCTTTTTGGAACGCATAAAACCCGTGCAGCGAATCATTCTGCCCCAACTGCTGCAGGACGTCCCCGGTGTACTGGTCGATCTGCACCGGACCCGGAGTGAACGACACATAGTTTGACCCGCTGTTCGGCAGCGGAATCAGCGCAGCAAACGCCGCGGCAATTGGGGCAACCGCAGCATTCGCCGCATACGCCGCCTGCTGTGCGGGACTGAACACCGGGCTGTTCTGCAAAATTCCCTGGTGCTGACGTAGACCCTCGTAGCTAAAGAAGAAGAACGTATGCCCCTTCCACACCGGTCCGCCTACGGATCCGCCAAAGTTGTTGCGCTGCAGCGGAGCCTTGGCGCCCGTGTCCCCTACCAGCGGAAGCCCCGTGCTCGTGTTGTAGCTGCGGTTGAAGTAGTTGCGAGCGTCCAGCGCATCATTTCTGAAGTAGTCGAACAGCTCGCCATGGAAATGGTCCGTGCCCGATCGCGTCGCCACCGTCACAATCGAGCCATCGCTGCGGCCATACTCGGCACTGAAGGTTTGGTTGTTGATCCTGAACTCGGAGGTCGTGTCGATTGAGGGCTGGAAGGTGATTTGGTTTTGGCTGATGTCATTCAGGTTGATGCCGTTGATCTGGAAGTTGACAGAGTCTTCGCGATTGCCCGCCGTGATGAACGAGTTCGCGCCCAAGCCGCGGCTCGGCGCCGTTAAACTCCCGGCCGTGTCCGCCACCACGCCCCCTGGCGTCAACACCGTGAGATCGAGAAAGTGACGCCCATTGAGCGGCAACTCCTGTACCGTATTCCGGCCAATCACCTGACCGACCGTGATCGTGCTGGACTCAATCTGCGCTACAGCGCTGCTCTCGACTTGCACCGTTTCACCAGCCGAAACAACCGCCAACTTCGGATCGACCGTGAGACTTTGCGCGACCTGCAGCGTAATCTTTTCGATCGTATCTGCACTGAATCCCGCCGCCGTCACCCGCACCTTGTAGTCCCCAGGCTGCAGTGAAGCGACCACGTAGGCGCCCGCACTATCCGTCATCACCGTCCGTTCCAACCCCGTCGCCAGCGAATGCACAACCACCTGGGCATGCGCGACGGCAGCGCCTGTCGGATCGGTCACGGTCCCCGACAGCGTCGCCGTCGATTGTGCCCATGCCCCTGTAGCAAATAATGCCAGGAACACCAGCGTCAGAATGAAACTGCGTTTAGGTGAATATTTGAGAATAGTCATGTAGCCTCCGAAGTTTAAGTAAGGAGAAAAGGGACCATACACGAGGGCGGTGGCCCCTTTATGCACTAGCTGGGTGGTGAATAGAAAAGATATATCACATATCAGGAACGGTTACACCCTGAAAATAAACAGGGTCCGCTCTCCGCGATGGGTGTTGCGCAAGAGTTGTCCTGATGGACGGCGGCGCGGGTAGGCCGCGACGGGAATCATTTCCGGCTGCAATTTCCAGCGCGCTGTGATTCTCCAGCAGACAGACGAATAGGCAGGCACCAGCATAACCACTGGGTCTGCGCGCAGCAGCATCTTGTGCATCGGCAAACGATGCGGCCAGAAGGGGGGGTCGTCTAAGGGGCTACGGTGAAGTCGGCGACCTCGGGGGTTTGGGCGCTGTTGCCGCCCGCGTAGGCCTTGAACGCGCCGGGATCGATCTTCCAGTTGTGGTCCTCGACGCTGTAATAGGAGAGGTCGCGCGGAGTGAGCTTGAACTGCACGCGCTGGGTGGCGCCAGCTGCAAGGCTTACACGCTCGAAGCCCTTCAACTCTTTGGCGGGGCGCCTGACCTTGGCAGAGGGGTCGCCGACATAAAGCTGCACGACGTCAGAGCCGGCGCGCTTGCCGGTGTTGGTTACGTCAACCGAGACGGTGACAGTAGTAGCCTCACCCTTACCTTCGACGGCTACCTTAATGTGGCCATAGCGGAAAGTCGTATACGTGAGACCGAAGCCGAAGGGGAAGAGCGGCTGCTGCTCGGGCGTGAGCTGCTCGCTGGTGTAGTAGCGATAGCCGTTGAAGAGGCCTTCGCTGTAGTTGACGGTGATGATGTCCTCGGGCTTGGCAGGCATTGCGGCCGGGTAGTAGGTGTTGTGGACAGGGTCAGTCGCCCACGAGCGATCGAAGCTGAAGGGCAGCCGGCCTTCTGGCGCACGATCCCCGAAGAGGACTTCGGCGAGAGCCGTGCCGCCGGCCTGGCCGGGATAGTAGTTGTGGAGGACGGCAGGGACGCCATTGATCCACGACATCGCGTCGACGGCGCCACCAGCGGTGATGACGACGATAGTGTGCTTGTTGACAGCAGAGACCGCGCGGATCAGCGCGTCCTGTCCCCAGGGAAGCTCGAAGGTGCGATCAAAGCCTTCGCTTTCTGTTGAGCCGTTGAAGCCTACGCTCAGAACAACCGCATCGGCAGATGCCGCGATCTTGAGCGTAGCGGGGTCGATGAGATCGTGCTCGCTGCGAATGCCAAAGGCGATGCTCTGGCCGGCGGAGAACGGGTGATAGATGAGGGTGAAGTGGATGGGCTGGCCGGCATGCAGGGTCAGCGTGCCAGTCTTGGGAGCGTGACCTTCGCGAAGCGGCTGATCGAGTAGGGGTTTGCCGTCGACTTGCAATTCAAAGCGATCTTGTCCAGGCGCGGCAGCGACAAACAGATGCGAACCGTCTTCCTTCGGTGTGTAGACGCCGGTGTAGCGGACGGTCTGCGGAGTCTTGGCGGGCGGCCTGAACATCTCGCCGGTCCAGCTAGCGATGCGATGAGGCGAGCTCACGACGGGCGTTCCGGTGGTGTCTGCCCCTTCGAAGATTTCTTCCTTCAGTTGTGTGAACTCAGTGTGGAAGAAGATGTCCTGGATGGACGGGATGCCGCGCGCGTAGAGAACATTCACTTTGCCGGCGAGAGAGTTGCTGAGGCCATTGAGAATGCTAACGGCCTGGAAAGGCTCGACGGTTGAGCTGCCACCTCCGCCCGAGACAGCGGGCGATGCGTCAGGACCGATGACGGCGATGGTGTGAATGCGCGCTGCATTGAGCGGAAGAAGGTCGCCTTCGTTCTTCAGCAGCGTGAGGCTTTCGCGCGCGCCTTCGAGCGAAACCTGCGCACCGTGCTGATTGTCCTGCGAAATCGTGGCGTCTAGCTGATCACGATCGAGGAAGCCGAACATGAGGGTGACGCGGAGCAGGCGGCGAACCTTGTCGTCGAGTGTGGCTTCCGAGACGGCGCCGCTCTTGAGTGCCGCGCTGATGGTGTCGGCGGTCATGAACTTCGCGTAGGGCATCTCGAGGTCGAGCCCGCCGTTGGCTGCGGCCACACCGTCGTACGTGGCATCCCAGTCGGACATGAGGAGGCCATTGAAGCCCCAATCTTTTTTGAGGATGTCGATGTTGAGCACCTTGTTCTGTGTGGAGTGCTCGCCGTTGACAAGGTTGTAGCTGTCCATGACGGCGCAGACGTGGGCCTGCTGGACGGCGGCCTGGAAGGCCGGGAGGTAGAGCTCGTGGAGCGTACGCTCGTCGACGACGCTGTTAATGTTGTGGCGATCGTACTCGGAATTATTGGCAGCGTAGTGCTTGACGGTGGCGCACACACCTTGGCTCTGCACGCCGTCAATGTAGCCGACGTCCATGTGCGCGGCGAGGTACGGATCTTCGCCGAAGTACTCAAAGTTGCGGCCGTTCATGGGAGCGCGGTAGATGTTGACGCCGGGGGCGAGCAGGAAGTGAACGCCACGGGCGCGCGCGTCCTGGCCGAGGGCGACGCCTTCACGTTCGGCGAGCTTAGGATCCCACGTCGCGGCAAGCGCAACGCCCGCCGGATAAGCTGTTGTCGGTCCCCAGGTGCGGACGCCTAACGGGCCGTCGGACATTTTGAGTTGGGGCAGGCCAATGCTGGGCGCTGGGAAAGTGTAGAAGTTTTCGGTGCCACCGATGAGCTGAATCTTCTCGGCAGTGGTCAGCTTTCCCAGCATCGCGTCAATGCGCTGCTCGATCGCCGGAGAGTCGGGGACGGGGCCTTTGGGGATGGGGGCCTGCGCGAAGCTGATGGGGGCGAGCGAGAGGGCGAGGACGGCGGCGGAGCACAGCGAGAGCCTACGGGTCATGGGACAACTTTCCAGAGGTGATACGAAGTTGGCGACGAGGAGATGCTCTCGCCGGGATCGATGAAAAGCCTACATCAAGGTCGAAGATTTTGCGCGAGAGGCGGCGGCTAGCTTTCGGCCGCTAAGCGAAAGGCCCGCAGGGGAGCAGTATGGCTGAGGCCGAAGCTTTGGGTATCAGAGTAGGCTGGAGCTGACGCATAGGATGGCGCGCGGGGGCCGCCGATGATCTTTGAGGATCGCGTGGACGCTGGGCGACAGTTGGCGAAGCGGTTGGAGAGCTTCGCGCAACGAGCGGATGTGGTGGTCCTGGGAGTGCCGCGCGGTGGGGTGGTGGTTGCGTCTGAAGTGGCAACGGCGCTTGGGGCTCCGCTGGATGTGTTTCTTTCACGGAAGCTGGGCGTGCCGGGGCAGACAGAGCTGGCGTTTGGGGCTGTGTCGGCAAGAGGTGGACGCTATCTGGATGAATACATTTTGCGCACCGCCGCTATTTCGGCGGAACAGGTGGAGTGGATCACGGCAGAGGTGCGGAAGGAGCTGGATCGGCGAGCCTGTGTGTACCGCGGAGACCGGCCGCCACTGGATGTTTCAGGTAAAACCGTAATTCTTATCGACGACGGCGTGGCGACGGGAGCGAGTGTGTATGCGGCGATCCAGGCGCTGCGGCAGATGCAGCCGGCGCGGCTGGTGCTGGCCGTGCCCGTAGCGCCCGCATCGACGTGGGAGTGGCTGCGGACGGTGGTGGATGAGATTGTCTGCTTGGATCTGCCGGAACCATTTGCGGCGGTGGGAGGTTTCTATCGAAACTTCACCCAGGTGGAAGACGCGGAGGTGGTTGGGCTGCTCGAGCGCGCGGTGACGATCGAGAAGAACGGCCGGTCGGGTTGCTAGGGCAACGCGATCGGCCGTGTCTGGTTTCGTGAGGCTCGAGATTTCTGATTCACACTTCAGCTACTTCGCGGCCTGACGGGCACCGGCTGCCTTGGCATCGGCCTCGGTCATAAACTTGCCGTTCTTGGTGGTGCCGTACTCCTTGTCACCGGAGCCGTGATAGACCTTGGTGTTGAGGTTAACCCAGACAAGTCCCTTGGACTTCGCGGAAGCGATGTCGCTCGAAGTCGCCGGGGTGGGCGCGGCGGCTTTAGGTGCAGCTGCCTTGGCAGCCGGAATTGCTGCAGGAGTGCCTTTGGAGTAGGGCGCCATCGCCGCGGGGGCTGCGCTCTTGGACGCCATCGTCGGTGCCGGCGCGGGAGCCGGTTTCATCGCCGTCATGGGGGCCGGCGCAGGGGCAGGTTTCATCGCCGTCATAGGCGCGGGCGCGGCGGCGGCGTCTGCCTTGGCCGCGGCTTTCTTCTGTGCCTTAGTTTCTGCGGCGGTGGTGGTTGTCTTGGTGGTCGTGCTCGTCGCCGTGGTTGGCGTCGCTGATTTGGCAGCCGGAATTGCTACAGGTTTGCCCTTGGAATAAGGCGCCATCGCCGGGGGTGGGGCGCTCTTGCTCGCCTTCATCGGTGCCGGTGTAGGGGCGGGCTTCGCTGTAGTGGTTGATGTCGCCGCCGCTGCCTTGGCCGCCTTGGCGGCAGCCTTCTTCTGCGCCTTCGTTTCCGCAGGGGTGGACGTGGTGGCGGGCGTCGTAGTGGTGGTCTGCGCCTTCAGTGGTTGTGCGAAGGCGAGGCTGGCCGAGAGTAGTGAGCCCAGCGTGATGATCTTGATGAGGTTGGTCTTCATGGTGAGGGAGCTCCTTAGAATTTTTTTGACGGGCGAGCGGAAGCTAGGAGACTTCCGCTCGCAAGGATAGCCGAACAATACGTTCGGCGAGGAGTAACCGTGCGACTACTTACCCTGGCCTGCGATCACGAGCTTGCTGATCTTGTTGTAGGTGGCGGCCGGAACGATGCCCTTGGTCTTGAGTTGAGTCTTATTGGCGTACGGACGGCCGGCGATGATCTTTGAGGCATACGTATCGCCAACACCAGGAAGTGCCTTGAGCTCAGCAGCGGAAGCGGTGTTGAGGTCTACCAGTCCCATGGAGGCAGCAGCAGAAGGAGGGGTCCCTGACTTAGATTGCTGGGTGACAGCGGGCAGGGCAGCGAACAACGCGGAAGAGGCGAGGATGAGGAGCGTGGAGGTGAGGCGATTGAACTTCATGCGTGTCTCCGAAGATGAATTGCGGGCAGGCGGGCTCTTGCGAATCCGGTAATAGAGGTTGGGTACAAACACCGAATGACTCTGCGAAAAGGCGGCATCCGTACGGGAGAGCGGCGCGGGTTAGCTCTTCTTGCCGAAGAAGCTGGTGGCTTCGCCGATCAGGCTGCCAATGCCACCTGAGCTGGCGGGCTGACCTGCCGCTGCTGCTTCGGGGGCTGCGCAGCCGATGGCCGAGCTAAGCATTCCCTGGAATTCCGCCGGAACGCAGGACATAACGTGCGCCAGAACGACCTGTTCGACTTCGACAGCCTTATCGGGGCTGAGACCGGTTTTCTGTACCAACAAATCAGTGATAGCACTCATAGCAGTTCTCCTTTACTGGCCTTCGGTTGATCCTGCGGTTAGAGCGGAATGGAGGCACGAACACTGCCTCCACCAGATGTGGGAGATGTCTGTACGCGTTGGGACGGTTGTTACGGGACGGTCTCGGAGGAGCAGGCCAGCCTGGTAGAGCGAACGACGAACCCTCCTGCGCGTGCCCGTTGTGGGGCTGACGACTAACGGCTCGGTAGAGAATCCTTACAACTCTTCGTGCTCTAAGGACAGGAAGATAGCCCCTTCGGCCCTTCGCTGCGAGAAGCACTAGTATTCTCCACCCGAACGCGATCCGTCAAACCAAATTCCGGCTAAAAGTGGAGGGTGGAGGCGGTAGGCGCTCGGCCTTGATATGGTCAAATATGCTGGCCAGCTTGAGGACGCCGCGATGAATTTCCTTCTCGTGCACCGCGGCAAAGCCGATTTGAAGCGCCTCGGAAGTGGTGGCCGAGTGACAGTAGCGGCTCAGAGGGACGACGTCGATGTCGACCAACGCCGCGCGCTGCGCAACCATCTCGGCAGTAATGCCCTGGTTGATCAGGCTGGTGCGGAGACGCCCGATGGTCTGCATGCCGGCTTCGATCGTGGCGATCTCGAGATACTCGGCAAGATGTTGTGGCGCAGACTCGCGGAGGATGTTGTAACGCTCTTGATAGATCTTGCGCATGCGGCGCAGATGCCGGCCAAGGTGTCCCTGCTCGATAAAATCGCACAGCACTGCCTGGTCGAGAAGCGATTGATGGCGCGTGGTCATCGCCTTGGTGTAGGCAAACACGTCGATGAGATTGCGCGGAACCACGAGGTAGCCTAGCCGCAGCGAAGGGAACATTACCTTGTTGAAGCTGCCGCAGAAGATGACCTTGCCGGCGTGATCGAGGCCCTGCATGGCTGGAATTGGGCGGCCGGAGAAGCGGAACTCGCTGTCGTAGTCGTCCTCGAAGATAGACGTGCCATACTTCTTAGCCCAGGCGAGAAGTTGCAGGCGACGCTGCAGACTCATCGTCATGCCGACGGGATATTGGTGGCCGGGCGTGACGTAGACAAAGCGGCAGCCGCGAACATCGGCTTCCTTCGGTGCCGCTCCTTCAGCGTCCAGCCGCATGGAGACAATGCGTGCGCCGATTGCGGCGAAGACAGCGTACGCGCCCTGGTAGCCGGGGTCTTCGACCAGCGCCTTGTCGCCGGGATTGAGCAGCAGGCGCGCCGCGAGATCGAGGCCCTCCTGCACGCCGGAGACGACGATGACCTGCTCGGGCGCGCACTGAATGCCGCGCGAGCTATGCGCGTAATCGGCGATCGCCTCGCGCAACGGACGATACCCCTGGGCTTCGCAACCAAGCAGGTCGCGCGTAGTCGCGGAGCGTAGACGCCGGCCGGAAAGCTGCGCCCACAACGTAGTGGGAAAGAGGTCGAGCGCGGGAAGGTTCGTGCGGAACGCGCTGTTCTCCGGCCTCACCTGCAGCGTGAACGGACGCACCCGCGTGGCGAACGCGGAAAGATGCGGTCCGGGTGGCGTGGTCGCGCCGAGATCTTCGTCGGCGATCTGTTGCGCAGGGGCTAGATGCTCAGGCAGGATCTGCGAGACATAGGTGCCCGAGCCGCGGCGGCCTTCAAGATAGCCCTCGGCCTGCAGCTCATCGAGTGCGGCGAGGATCGTGCCGCGCGAAAGCTGGTACTGGCGAGCAAACTCGCGGCTGGCAGGCAGCTTGGACCCCGGCATGATGCGGCTGTTGAGAATCTCGGTGCGCAGGGCGTTGCGCAGCCAGTGGAAGGAGGGCATACCTTCGGGACGCGGGGGAAGGACGAGTTCAAAGCTTGAGGCACGGCGTCTCATGCGTCCTCCTGCACTCGGCTTGGTTTGACCGCAAAATAGGTCTAGACAAGGGGTTAGATTCAAAGTGGTCTGGTGGATTTTGCGGAAGTGGGCCTATCCAGCCGAACCAATCGGGATCATGCTAGTCCGATGATCCCGTCCGGGTCTAGTGCGCGCGTTGAGATGACAGCGTTGAACGTCAGCAAAATGGGAGGTACGTATGAAGTTGACTACGATGAGCTTGGTTGGTTGCACAGGAGTGGTCGGTCTGGTCTTCGCGTGCGGCGCGATGGCGCAGACCCACAACGCGTTGAACTTCGGACACGTGGATCAGCAGTCGCCCTCGTCGAACGCTGAGCCTACCGTGGTGACGCCGGAGTTGCTGGCAGACATGATGGTGGTGCATGGGCACTACGCAGAGGCAATTGAGGCGTATCGGAAGATTCAACCGCAAAACGCCCAGATCTATAACAAGATCGGCATCGCCTATCAGCGCATGGCCAAAGACGAGGACGCGATTGCCAACTATGGCCAGGCGACCAAGTTGGACCGCAAGTTTGCCGCACCCTACAACAATCTGGGAACCGTCTACTTCCACGAGAACGACAACAAAAGGGCGCAGCAGCTATATAAGAAGTCGATCAAACTGGACGCAGCGACTGCACCGTTCTGGAGCAACCTGGGCGCGGTGTACATGGCAGAACGCCAGTACAGCAACGGCGCCGAGGCCTACGAGAAGGCGTTCTTACTGGATCCAGATATCTTCGAGGAGATCGCTCTCAACGGCATAACGCAGACGGAATCGCCACAAGAACTGGCCAAGATTTATCTGACCTTTGCGGAGATCTATGCGCACGCGGGAATGAAGGTGCAAGCAATCCTGTACCTGCATAAGGCGATCAATGAAGGGTTCAACGACCGGAAGCAGCTGCAGCAGGATCAGCAGCTCGCCACGCTGCACGGTAATCCTGAATTTGACACGCTGTTGACCGGCGCGCCAAAACAGTAGCGAGACTCGTTGAGACAAGCATTTGCCCTGTGCGCGGCGCTCGAGCTGCGTACAGGGCATTTTTGCATTTTGGGTAACTAGTTGGTTAACAGGCGGGAGAGCGGTGGCGGGAAATCTTTTAGGAGCGTCGAGTTATGGGGTGGCTTGAGTCTTGTACCCTGTTTCTAGGGGACGATTTATGACGCCACGCATTGCGATTCCGGTGCCGACCTCAACCGATGTGCCCTATAACCAGCGCTCGTGGCCAAGCTATGCGCGGGCAGTGACGCTTTCAGGTGGAGAGCCCGTGGCGATTCCGCTTGACCTGCCGATTACGATGCTGCGGGAGTTGATCTCCAGCTGCGAAGGGGTATTGCTGCCCGGAAGTCCGGCTGATGTCGACCCGGCGCTCTACGGAGCAGATCGGTATCCGTCGACGGCAGCTGCCGACCCAGCTCGGGAGACCGTCGACTACCTCCTGCTGGATGACGCGGAGAAGCATGGAAAGCCGGTACTGGGGATTTGCTTTGGGGTGCAATCGCTGAATGTATGGCGCGGGGGGTCGCTGATTCAGGACCTGACGCCGCTGCCAGTGAATCACAGCGCGGGGAGCAAGGTAGCGATCGCGCACACCGCTCTGGTGGCGAGAGACAGCCTGTTGGCGTCGTTACTTACGGAGGACGAAGCGCCAGAGGTGGATGGCTTCCTGCGGCTGCCCATCAATACCAGTCATCACCAGTCGGTGGCGGCCCCCGGAGCCGGACTGCGGATTGTGGCGCGTTCCCCGGAGGATGGCGTGATCGAGGCGGTCGAAATGGACGCCGACGACTCGGTGTTCCACGTGGAACATCTAGCGGCAAAACAGTTCGTGCTGGGCGTCCAATGGCATCCCGAGCGGAGTTTCGAGATCAGCGCGGCTAGCCGAGCACTATTCGCGCGGCTAGTGGAAGAGGCGCGGCGTGTGGAAGCGGCGGGGGTAGATGTAGCCCACACAACGGAAAGCGCGGCACAGTAGCTGCCGTGGCGACTCTTTCAGAGAGCAGAATCGCGGAGTTGGTCGGACCATACCTGGAAGAGGCTGCGGTACCGGCGGGCATGTATGGCCAGCTTTCGGTATACCTGGACCTGCTGGTGAAGTGGAATGCGCGGACCAACCTCACGGCGATTCGGGAACCCGAGGAGATGGTGCGACGGCACTTTGGCGAGAGTCTGTTTGCCGGGGTGCAGGTCGGCGGGCGTGTGGCGCAGGATGCAAGCCTGCTGGACTTCGGTTCCGGTGCCGGATTTCCGGGGCTGCCCATCCAGTTATTGTTGCCGGGATTGCGGGTGACGCTAGCGGAGTCTCAGGGGAAGAAGGCGTCGTTTCTACGGGAGGCGGTCCGGACGCTCGGGCTGACCACAGAAGTGTGGGCAGGACGCGTAGAAGCAATGCCGGAAGTCGCCGGGATGCCGAGGCGGTTTGATGTGGTGACGCTGCGGGCCGTCGACAACATGGAACAGGCGATGGCGGAAGCTCGGCGGCGAGTAAAGCCAGGCGGCTGGCTGGTGGCGTTGACTACGGACGCGACGAATGGCGAAGAGAG
The DNA here is from genome assembly GCF_009765785.1 of Granulicella sp. L46. Classification (GTDB taxonomy): domain Bacteria; phylum Acidobacteriota; class Terriglobia; order Terriglobales; family Acidobacteriaceae; genus Granulicella. The sequence goes on along the minus strand of NZ_LMUT01000009.1, from coordinate 387,576 downwards.
CATCCGGCTACCCGGGGATGGACCCGGCTGGGTTAGGATGCACCGGACCGAGTAGCGGGCGACTAACGCACAGGTTCCTCATGCGTTGCACAGCATTTCAACCAGATGTTCCACGTGGAACACCAGTTGGAGTGTTCCACGTGGAACATTGGGCGGCCCGTTCTGCTAGGCTGAGGTTCGTCCCATGTCTGAACAGAACGAAGCACCGAACCCGCCCTCCCCGCAGACCCCTACGCACCGCAGTAAGGTCATCGCCATCGTCAACCAAAAGGGTGGCGTCGGCAAAACCACGACCGCGATCAACCTGGCGGCAGCCGTTGCGCTCGAAGGCGTGCCAGTATTGCTGCTCGATGTCGATCCGCAGGCCAATACTACCGGAGGGCTGGGCTTCTCCCGCGATGAGGAGCGCCTCTCCGTGTATGACCTGTTGCTGGGAAATGCCACCGCCAGCGAGGTGATTGTGCCGACGGACGTGCCAAAGCTGTCGCTGATCCCCGGCACAAAGAACATGATTGGCGCGAATGTGGAGCTAGTGGGCGTGGAGCGCCGAGAGCATCGGTTGCGCGAGGCCCTGGAGCCGGCCCGGAACGACTATCCCTTTATCTTCCTGGATTGCCCGCCAGCGCTGGATCTGCTTACCCTAAACTCCCTGGTCGCGGCCGACACCCTGCTGGTGCCGATGCAGGCTGAGTATTTCGCGCTGGAGGGCATCTCCGAGCTGATGGCGACGCTGGACCGCGTATCGGCCAGCTTCAACCCTGAGCTTTCGATTGAGGGCGTGCTTCTGACGATGTTTGACGACCGCACCAACCTTTCGCAGCAGGTCCGGGATAATCTCCAGAACTTCTTCGAAGACAAGCTGTTCAAGACGACCATTCCGCGCAATATCCGGCTCGCGGAGGCTCCCAGCCACGGTAAGCCGGTCGCGCTGTACGATCCGCGGTCGCGCGGCGCCGAGGCCTATCGGAACCTGGCGCTGGAGCTGCTGGACCGGAACGGCATGAAGCCTGCCAAAAAGCAGGGACCGAAGCCGAACTTCGCCGTCCTCGAAAGCATTGGCGAGTCGAAGGGAATTTGGCCGTTTCGCAAGTAGCGGTTTTCGCTTCAGACCGGCTGCACAGCGGCACGGCTTGGACCAAACGAGTTTATTTTTGACAGGCGGGGATCGGATAAGACAATGGCGAATCAACTTGATCAACACGGTAAGGCGCAAACGAGCAAGCCGCGGGCGCTGGGTAAAGGCCTGGAGTCGCTGCTGCCTTCCAGGCAGGCTGCATCAGCGCCAATCCCGGTTGCCCCGGCAGCGGTGGAGTCGACCGGCAAGCCGCTGGAGATCGACGTCGAGTTGATTGACCGCAACCCGTTCCAGACCCGCACGAACTTCGATGAAGCCAAGCTGGCAGAGTTGGCGATCTCGATTACTGCGTCGGGCGTGGTGCAGCCAATCGTTGTGCGGCACGGGGTAAACCATCGGCAGGATGGGCGCTACACGCTGATTACGGGCGAGCGTCGGCTGCTGGCCAGCAAGAAGGCTGGCAAGACGACCATCCCTGCGATTGTGCGCGAGGTATCGAATCTGCAGTCGATGGAAATGACGATCGTCGAAAACCTGCAGCGCGCGGATCTGAACCCGATGGAACAGGCGCATGCCTATGTGCGGCTGAGCCGGGACTTCCATATGACCCAGGAGCAGATGGCAGAGCGCACCGGCAAGGATCGGGCAAGCGTCTCTAACTTCCTTCGTTTGTTGAAGTTACCAGAATCAGTGCAGCGCCACGTGGAGCTCGGCGAGCTGAGCTTCGGGCATGCGCGGGCACTGCTTGCGCTCGAATCGCCCGAGGCTATCCTCGCCGCCGCTCAGAAGGTGCTGGCGCTCCATCTGTCCGTGCGGGCGACCGAGAACTATGTGCAGGGGCTGTTGAACCCGGAATCGAAAGCCAAGCCAGCGAAGCCCGCGGAGGTGGTAGATCCGAACGTCCGCGAGGCGCAGGATACACTGCGTCGCCGCCTGGGCCTCAAGGTCACGATCGAGGACAAGAAGGGTAAGGGTCGCGTGATCATCGAGTACTCCGGCGTAGAAGACTTTGACGCGATCCTGACGGCGCTGGGCGATACGCCAGGCGTATAGGTTTGCGCTGACCGCGATTTGAGCTTCGGCTCGGGGCCGTGTACATCCACTTCCAATCACAGAGGTTCATGATGCGCCGCATGCTTCTCCCGCTCGCTATGTTTGGCCTTGCTGCTGCCACGGCCTTCGCTCAACCGACCTATCAGCCGACCACTGGACGCACGCTGCTGCGCGCTGGACGCGTACTTGATGTCCATACCGGCAAGGAAGCCGCGGACGAGACCGTCATCATCACCGGCGATAAGATCGTGGGAATTGCGGCGACCAGTGCGACACCGGCAGGGCCAGGCGATCGCGTCGTCGATCTGACGGCGTACACGTTATTGCCCGGCCTTATCGACGTGCACACGCACCTCACGATGGCGACGAACTTCGATCCATACTTTGAGCTAACGATGACGCCAGCGAAGGAAGCGATTCTTGGCGTTGAGAACGCGAAGACCACGCTCGAGGCTGGCTTCACGACGGTGCGTAATGTGGGGGCGAACGGCTTCACCGACGTGGCACTCCGCGACGAGATCAATGCAGGACACATTCCCGGACCACACATGATGGTGTCCGGGCCGGCGCTGGGAATTACGGGCGGGCACATGGATGAGAACCTGCTGCCCGAGCAATATCACGTGCAAGGCGAGGGCGTAGCGGACGGGATTCCGGCGGTGCAGCATATGGTCCGGAACAACATCAAGTACGGCGCGGACCTGATCAAGATTGGCGCGTCGGGCGGTGTATTGTCGAAGGGCGATGACCCTCAGGCATCGCAGTACACGTTGGAGGAGATGCAGGCGATCGTGGCAGACGCGCATCGCCTCGGCCGCAAAGTGGCCGCGCACGCGCATGGAGCGCAGGCGATCCTGTGGGCGTCAGAGGCTGGCGTCGATTCCATCGAGCACGGCAGCTATATGGACGACGCCGACATTACCATGATGCTGAAGCATGGCACCTACTTTGTGCCGACCGCGTACCTAATCGACTGGGTACAGCAATATGGCAACCTCCCGCCGTTCTACGCGCAGAAGATGAAGGACGTGAGCGCGGTGGAGAAGAAGAACGCGATCCGCGCCATCAAGGCGGGCGTTAAGGTGGCCTGCGGAACGGATGCAGCGGTCTATCCGCATGGGTTGAATGCGCATGAGCTAGACGTGTACGTGAACCAGTTTGGGATGACGCCGCTGGCCGCGCTGCAAACGGCAACGCTGAACGCCGCAGACCTGATGGGATGGACCGACAAGGTCGGATCGCTCGAGCCGGGCAAGTGGGCGGACGTCATCGCAGTGAAGGGCGACCCGCTTGCAGATGTGAAGATCCTGCAGCACGTGCCCTTCGTAATGAAGGCAGGCGTGATCTACAAGGATGAATCCCAACCGGCGGCTGTCGACAAACTGATCGCAGGAGCTGCAGCCGCATCGATTGCGTCGCCCATGGAATCCAACATGATGGAGAACAGTTTCTGATGCAGGCTACACGTTTTGAGTATCGTTTCCGCTTCGCGATTCACGCGCTCATTTACATTCTTGGCTTCACAGCGCCGTGGCTGTTCATGCATTCGCTGGCGGGTGTACCAGGGTTCACGACGAGCTCGACGTGGCTGGTCCTGTCCACGGCGCTGACCAAGCAGGGATGGCTGGCGTTTGATGCGGCGACGATTACGCTGCTCGTGGTCGCCCTGCTGCTGACGGGCCTTGGCGCGTGGCTGCGGGTGTGGGGATCGGCCTACGTGGGGTCAAGCATCGTGAAATCGCCGACCATGCACGGCGAGACGATGCTGGCGGATGGCCCCTATCGTCGCACGCGCAATCCGCTCTACCTGGGCACGCTGCTGCACATGCTGGGGGTGACGATTCTCATGCCACCAAGCGGCGCGGTGTTCGCGGTAGTGCTGCTGTGGATCTTCCAGGTGCGGCTGGCGCTGGCAGAAGAGCCGTTCCTCACCGCGCAGTTTGGGCAAGCGTATCTCGACTACAAAAAGGCCGTGCCGCGCTTTTTGCCTGCGACGAAACCACAAATCGCGTCGGCAGGAGTACGACCGCATTGGGTGCAGGCGCTGTTGGGCGAGATTTATTTTGTCGCAGTGTTCCTGGTGCTGGCAGTGTTTGGATGGAGCTTCAACGCGCAGCCGCTGCGGCAGGGGCTGATTATTTCGGTGGGACTGGCGCTGGTGGTGCGAGCATTTCTGCCGCGCGCCACGCAGGATGCGCCGGCTGTCGCTCAGGTTCGCTAAGAACGTCAAAAGGGCCGGAGAGCCGACGCAATGCGCGTCGATTCTCCGGCCCTTCTCACTAGCCTCCACAAGACCCAAAAACTAAACCCGAAGTATTAGGGCACTCGTTAGCGAGACGCTCGTTACTTCTTGGGCGGAGCGATCGTGTCCTTGGCAACCTTGGCCACGCGGAACTTCACAACGGTCTTGGCCTTGATCTTGATGGCCTCGCCGGTCTGCGGATTGCGACCGATGCGAGCCTTGCGCTCAGCCTTGACGAGCTTGCCGATGCCGGGGATCGTGAACTCGCCCGACTTCTTGGTCTCCTTCACAGCGGTCTCGGCCAGGAGCTCGAGGAATGCTGCGGTCTGCTTGTTGGTGAGCTCGAGCTTCTCCGCGAGGAGGCGGACCAGCTGTGTCTTTGTAATTCCCTTTGCCATATTGTTTCTCCTTCGTTCAAGTAAATAAGAAATAGATAAAGCGGATTGAGTGTGAGCCTTGGCTCATCTCCCGACCTGCCTCTGACGGCCTCCCGTTCCGTCTTCCACCGGACTTAGCCGGAAGCTTTTACGAGGTGGCAATCGCCAGTGTTCATGCGGGTGCGGAGAACCGCGCCGATGTTCACCTTCAACCTTCTTGAACGCTTTGTCAACGTCAAATCACCCATTTCCACAGATATTTGATGGTTGTTTCCGAATTTGATCCCTTAAGAGCGCATATTCACAGGTTTTTCGTTTGATTGTGCTCAGAAGAAACGCTTCGAGGTGCTCATCGATGCTCGACTCGCAGCGTCCTCGTCGCGGTACAGAATCGCGTCGTTGAGCGTGTCGACCATCGGAGTCATCAAGCGGAATCTGCGCACGATCTCGCGAGTGAGTGTAGGTTCGAGCGCGGCCTCTCCAGGCAGCCACGCACGCACGCCCCAGCTCTTGGCGCGGACCAGTTCGTCGGCTGGATCATCGCGGTCAAAGCCTTTGGGCATGCGAGTGAGCGCTTCACTCTCGCTGAGCTCGATGCCGGCACCACGTGACTTCAGCAGCTTCTTGAGCGTGGCGCGATAGCTTTCATGGTGCGCACTCATCCACCGGCGAAGAGCCAGGAGCTGCTCGCGCTCAGGCATGTAGACGCCGGCGGCGATCATCACCTGTTGCGGGCTGATCTGCAGGTAGAAGCCGCCACCGGAGGTCTTCTCCATGCCACGGCGCGACCACCATGCAGAGAGGTGCGTCTTGTAGGGCTGCTTGTTCGGGCTGAAACGAATGTCGCGATAGATCCGCATAGCGACCTTGTGGGGTGGGCGCACGTGCTCGGGCGCGAAGTCGATCATGCTGGCGTTGATCTCCTCGATCAGCGCCAGCATTGGGGCCTTCAGGGCGCGCTCGTACGTGGAGCGGCGCGCTTCGAACCACTCGCGGTCGTTGTTGCGCGCGAGCCCGCGGAGAAACTTCATGGCTTCGGGAGTGAACTGGGTCGGCATGCCTCTTCGATGTTACGGCTAGCCTGCGAGGCTCACAAAGAAGCGTGGTGACGGCTTCATGAAGGATTCGCAGGAACAGCCCCCGGCAAATTCCAATGGAAATGCACGGCCAGCATGCGAAGCACAAAGCAGGAGACAATCCCCAAACTGCTGGCGATGGCAGGAGGAACTTTCAGCCGGAGGCAGATCACGGTAACGGCCGCACCGAGCAAGGCCGCAGTGGCATAGATATCGCCGCGAAGCACCATGGGCACACGGCTGATCAATACGTCGCGGATCGCTCCGCCCCCCACACCGGTAATCCCGCCCAGCATGATGCAGAGCAGTGGAGTCAGACCAAACTGGACTGCCTTGGCTGCACCGGCGACAGCAAAAAAGCTCAGACCCGCAGCGTCCAGCAGCGTAATCAACGAAGAGTTTTCAAAATGAGTGGCGGAATGCACAAGGAAAACACTGGCTCCTGCCACCAGGGCGATGGAGAAATAGCGCCAGTCCCGCATGGAGCTCGGCGGAGCATCCCCAAGAAGAACGTCGCGAATAATCCCGCCCCCGGTCGCCGTGACGATCGCAATCACCAGCACGCCCAAAAGGTCCAGCCTGGCATTGACGGCCACGGAAGCCCCTTCGGCAGCAAACAATCCCGTGCCCACCAGGTCAATGGCTAGCAGCAGCGTTGTGGATCGCGGGTGGGGGATCAACTTCATGCCAGCTACTATAACGCGGACTTCCATCCTTGGACGAAGTCCCAGCTTTGTCATCTCGACCGAAGCGAAGCGTAGTGGAGAGATCACTGCATTCCGAACGCTGTAGCGATCATACTTCGAGACTATGGAAACATTTGCCTACGTTTACATCCTCAGTGGCAATTCGAAGTGCCTGTATATCGGGCTCACGACCAAGCTTGAAAAGAGAATCTCCGAGCACAAAGATCATGTGTTTCCCGAAAGCTTCAGTGCACGATATAACATCAAGCGCCTGGTTTACTTCGAACGATATAGCGATATCCAAGTCGCGATCGCTCGCGAAAAACAATTGAAGCGATGGTCCCGGATTAAGAAGGTTGCCCTGATTGTCGGGAGTAATCCCGCGTGGCGCGACCTCAGCGCGGAGTGGGGAACGCCTGTGGAACCGTTCTCTGGTGAACTTCATAAGCCTGAGGCGTTTTAGCGGAATGCAGGGATCTCTCCATTGCGCTGCGCTTCGGTCGAGATGACAGCCTTGGATGGATCCCAAAGAACAGCGGCGAAGACCGAAGTCTTCGCCGCTGGTTGGGTGCCAGATGAGGCTTACTCGACGGCGTTCGGATAGATGCCCTTGAGCGGGGCATTCATCTTCTGATCGAGCTCGGGATGAGGATACGGCTTGCGCGGCATCATCGCGTCGCGCTGGCTGGTGTTCCACAGGAAGATCGCTTCGACGACGGCCGCCTGTTCAAGATCGCCCTGGTGGAGGCGATCGACAGTGTCCATGTCGGAGTGATGCGTGCGCGTCTCGTAGTCCATCGGATCCTGGATGTACTGGAAGCCGGGCAGCCCGACCGCATCGAACGACAGGTGATCGGTGCCGCCGGTGTTGCGATTCGTGATCGTCGTAACCCCTAGATCCGCGAGCGGCGCGATCCACTGAGCGAAGATCGGCGCGATAGCGAAGTTGCCCTGCGTATACACACCACGCACCTTGCCGGTGCCGTTATCGAGGTTGTAGTAAGCGTCAAGCTTGTCCCACTCAGGCGTGGGGTTGAACGCGCCATGATGCCCCATGAAGCTGGGGATGCCGGCGGGATCAGGCGTAGCCGGCGGAGCGAAGCTGCCGAAGTGCTGCTTCACATAGCCCTGCGAGCCGAAGAGGCCTTCCTCCTCACCGCTCCAAAGCGCGATGCGAATAGTACGCCGCGGATGCAGATCGAGCGCCTTGAGGATGCGCACCGCCTCCATCGCAACGACCGTGCCTGCGCCATTGTCGGTTGCCCCGGTGCCGGAGATCCAGCTGTCGAGATGCCCACCGACCATGACGACCTGGTCCTTCAACTCGGGATCGGTGCCCGGGATTTCAGCGACGGTATCGAAGCCGTGCTCATGCTCGCCCGTGACCTTGGTCTCAATGTTGACTTCAAGCGTGACAGGCACATGATGCTGGACCATCCGCGCGAGGCGGTTGTAGTGCTCAATCATCATCACGGCGTTCGGAATCTTGACGGCGTTCTCGGGCTTCTGCGCATCGCGTGCGAGGTTGGCGCCGTTATCGTCGAAGATGATCCCGGTACCGCCCCCATCCTCGCTATCGCGGCTGGGCGTGATGATGGCAAGGACACCTTCGTCCGCCATCATCGCAACGGCCTGTCTGCGCAGTGAGGCGGCTTGCATGCGCTGCGCATACATTGTCCGGAAGGCGGGGCTGCTCAGCGAGAACGAGCGGCCTGCTTCGTACGTCTGCATCTCTTTGAGCTCCTCATCGGTGTAGCGCGTGAAGAGCGGCTTGGTGATGTCGGGGGTGGGGCGCGTGGAACCTAGCAGAACGATCTTGCCGGAGAGCTTACCCTTCAGCGCGTCCAGCTCCTTGGCGTCCGTGAGCGGCACGTAGACGATCTCGCCGCTGACAGGCCCCTTGGTTGCAGGAGACCACGGCGCGGACTGCATCCACAGTGGCTCAGGGTCAGGCGAGACCATGCGTGCCCAGGTATTTACCTGCGCCCAGCCCAATCCGAACTCGCCCCAGTCTTCAAGATGCGCGTTCGACAATCCAATCGCCGTCAACGTATCGCGCGTCCAGGCATTCGCCTTGGCCATGTTGGGCGAGCCGGTAAGGCGCGGGCCGATGCCGTCATTCAGCGCCTCGGCGAAGTCCATCACCTTGCCATGCTGAAAGCCTTCTTCGCGGATGCGCTGATACATCGCGAGGTCGAGCGTCTCGGTCGGAGGCTGCGGGCCGTAGTAAGAAGGCACAGGCTTAGCCTCCTCATGCTTCTTCTTGTCTTGCGCATTTGCGCCGAAACAAACAGCCGCGATTGCTGCAGTGAGCAGGGCCGCGGTCGTGCTTCGGCGCAGCAAGGTATTAGCGAACTTCGCCATGGGAAAAACTCCTCAGAGGGGGTGCAGGATGGAGAAAACCGGTGGGGCTAGGATACGCGTTCGCACGCCCAGGATGGCGCAGAATTTTGCGGTGAGCCCTCTGTAGTGGTTGCGCTTACGTTCTGCGCGTCTTGCGCTTCATACGCCGCGCCCATTGCACGCCGAGGAAGATAAGCGCCAGCGCCATCACCACCACGCCGACCGGAAAACCAGCCAGACGGTAGGTTTCCGCGAAGTCCGGGTGCTTGCCCGTCGCCATCATGTAGACCAGCAGGACCATGATGGACACAAAGGTCGTCAGGAAGAACGCAGCCATTCCGGTGGCGACCCCCATGATCAGCGACTGGAACCAGCCCAGATCCCCAAGTGGGATTCCAAACAACTGCCCATCCCGTCGCGCGCGTTCTACATCGTTTGCAGTAGCCATACTCATTTAGAATAAGCTAATGGCAGAGACTGTACAGACCGGCCAGCCGCGCACGCCGCAATTAGTGCGCGCCGCCAGCCTGGTAAACGCCGCGCAGATCGCGCACGATACGGAAGTCCGCCAGTCCCCCAACGGCGTAAGCTTTGCCACGTTTGGCGAGACGGGCCTCGCGGATCTCGATCTGGATCGAATGCTTGAGACCGTGCCGACGGCAATCACGGCAGCGCTGAAAGCGAACACGTACTATTTTGTCCCGCTGGCGTTGCGCGAGGCCGTGGCGGAGAGCTCTGAAAATCCTGAGGCGGACGCAGAGGCGCTGTTGAAGAGCGAGGCAGCCGCCGAACCGACCATGGTCGCGAGCGCCTACACCGACGAGTTCTCCGACGCCGCCATCTGCCATCGCAATGTGGAACTTGGCCATGGACGTCGCGGAGTCTTCATCTCCACGCGCTTGATGGGCGATCGCTTTGCGCTCAGCTTCGAATTCTTCATCAACGTCGCGCATGCCTTTGTGGATCAGGCGGGAACGCCCGAAGTGTTTGCAGACTTGGTATGGAAGCAAGCCCTGGGCGGCGTGCGTGGCGAGACCAGCATCGACGCCTGGGAGACCCGCAACCTGGCGTTCGGTCGCCCGGCCAACGCGCAGCCCGAGCCAACACCGCTGCCGTCGCGACGTAACCGCGGCCTGGCAAGCTTCTCAGCAAGACAGCGCGCGTTTGCCAGCGATGACGGTGCGGTTGGGCTGGATCATTTGAATGCGTCGGCGCCAGTCGCGCAGGTGGACGCGCCGTCAAGCATCAGCGACAAGGACCGTGCGTTGTACCTGGAGGCGGCCTTCTCGGATGCGGTGGCAATTTATCTCCTGTCGCTCGCGCTGGACTTCGATTACAGCGAGTTGCGTGAGCGGGAGTATCCGTTGCTCAGTCCAGCTGCGCTCGCCGCACGGCTGCGCGTGGTTGCCGAACTCTACCCGCCAAATCCAGGGTATGAGTTCGCCGTAAAGTATCGCCGCCGCGCCTAATCCTGGCGCGTAGACGCTAGCGAACAGCGGCCATCGCCGCGCGAAACAACTTCTCGAAATCCGCAGACACCGCAGAGTCCTTCGCCGCGCTTTCCACGGCTTTTTGTGCAATGGGCCGTGGATATCCCAGGTTAACCAGCGCACTGAGCACATCTTCAGCGGTCGCACCCAAAGAAGGCGTAGCCGACCCGCTCACCGGCACCGCCCCCGCCAGGCCCTCCATTTTGTCCTTCAACTCCAACACCACCCGCTCCGCCGTTTTCTTCCCAATCCCCGGAATCTTCGTCAGCGTCCCATGGTCCCCGCCACGAATCGCCGCCACCAGCCGGTCCGCCGTGATGCCACTCAATACCGTGATCGCGAGCTTCGGCCCAATGCCCGAAATCGTCAGCAGTTTCTCAAACAACAGCTTCTCCGTCACCTCGTAGAAGCCAAACAACTGCAGCGCATCCTCGCGCACATGCGTATGCACATGCAGGCGCACCTCGCTGCCCACCTCACCAAGCTCTGTAAACGTGGTTACCGAGATCCACAATTCATAGCCCACACCACCGCAGTCAACGACCACGTAGTTGGGAATCTTGTACAGTAGCTGTCCACGTATATGCGCGATCACACAGCGAGTTTACCCTGCCCAGCAGAGCAAAATCCTTCCGGCCAGATCAGCCGTGCGCTGCGGTGTAGGTCTCATGGATAATGCCGCGCAGTTTGTCGGTGAGAACCTCGGCATCGCGCGTGGACATCCCCACCGTCGAAATTGGCTCTCCCACAATCAGCTTGATGGGCCTCGGCTTGAGCGCGTACACGTGGATGGGCAGTAGCTCATACGTCCCCACCAGCGTAAGCGGCACAAGCGGCACCTGCGCCTTAATCGCCATCCACGCGGCGCCAGCGAGCATCGGCTGCAGCTCACCGTTGTACGCTCGCCCACCCTCAGGAAAAATCACCATCGGCATCCCCGCCTGCAGAGTGCGCGCACCCCGCGCCAGGCTCACCACACCGGCACGCCCCGAACTCTGGTCGATCGGCACCTGCCCGGAGCGCTCCAGATACCAGCCGATGAACGGGATCTTCCACAGCGGCGCCTTCGCCAGGATTCGAAATTGAAACGGCAGCTTGGCGAACAACACCGGCGTGTCGTAGTAGCTCAGATGATTGCTCGCGTAAACAGCAGGCACCCCGACCGGTAGCCGCTCCGCATGCTCGAGCTTAACCGGCGCAATCGCGATTCGCAGAAGCACCCGCGCCCACACGCTGGCGATGGCGTGCTGCTGGCGACCGGATTTATCCCATACGCCGCATACAAGCGAAATAGTTCCGAAGAAGCCAGTGGCCATCGCAACCAGTGGAATGAAGACCAGATAATTCACCCAGCGCCGACGCCAGGATATGACCGGCGTCGGGGAGTCGGGCCGAGCGGGTTCTTCTGTCTTCACAATTTGGTCGGCGGCAGACATCTCCCCTATGCTAACCCGCTTGCGTTAACGCGAGTGCGCGTATCTCGCCGACCAGGAAGATAGATCCGGTTGCGACGATCACACCCTCCTTCGGCGTCAGCGATTGGGCCTGCTGCAGGGCATCGCGCAGATCGCTCGCCAGGTGGACGGGAACATCCAGCCGTTGCGCGGCGGCGGCTAACTCTTCGATCGTTGCAGCCCGGGGATTGTGAACCGGCGTGAGGATGACGTGGTCGCCGGCACGTGCCGGGTCCCCCGATGTGGAATCGAAGAGTGGCAGCAGAACCTGCTCCATCTCGTCGATCTGCTTGTCTGCGAGGCAGCCAAAGATGAGCGTGCGCGGCAGCCCCTCCGGCAATTGCGAGATGGCCGCACGCAGCGTCCACGCACCGGCAGGATTGTGCGCCACATCCAGCAGCAGCGGCGCATGCCCAGTATGCGAAGGAATCCACTCCAGCCGCCCCGGCCACTGGGTTTCGCGAATCCCCTGCTCGATTGCCGCGTTTGAGATCGCTATATGCCGCCCGTCGACCAGATGGTGGTTGCTACGCAGCTCGAGAGCAGTCGCGATAGCCAGCGCAACGTTGCGCTGCTGATGCTGGCCGGCGAGCGGCGAGTCGACATGCAGCGCCTCTCCTTCGAGGGACACATCGTAGACGTTCCGCGCCAACATTGAAGTGTCCGCGCCCGAAGCAGTGTGCTTTGCAACGTCGCGAGAAGGCGGAAGGCAGCGGGCCGCATCCACACCACGCACTTCAAGCCGAACAGCCGCTTCGCCAATCGCCGCGTTGGCCTCCGGATGTTGCGCGAGGGTAACCAGCACGCCGTCCTGGCGAAGGATTCCGGCCTTCTCCCCGGCAATCTCGCGAATCGTGTTACCAAGATACTCAGTATGGTCGATGCCAATGTCGGTGATGACGCTGACGATAGGTTCGACAGAATTCGTGGCGTCAAGCCGCCCACCGAGGCCGACTTCGAGTACGGCCAGCTCCACGTGCTGCTCCGCAAACCAGGTGAAGGCGATAGCAGTAAGCAGTTCGAAGAAGCTAGGGTAATGCGGCAGCCCACCGCTCGCGATAAGCCGCGCGGTGGCCATGTCGACGACCCCGTAGACGCGGCCGAAATCAGCGTCGGGCATTTCAAGGAGGCTCCCTATAGAAGCACCTCCGTCAGGCGAAATCTTAATCCGCTCGTTCACGCGCAACAGGTGCGGCGAAGTGTACAGGCCCGTCTTGATCCCAGCGGCGTTGGTGATCGACGCAAGCGTGGAGGCCGTGGAACCCTTGCCGTTGGTGCCCGCGATCAGCACCGAGGCGAAGCGTTGCTGCGGTTCCCCGAGCGCTTTAAGCAGCGCGCGAATGTGGTCCAGCGAAAACTTTCTTCGCGGAGCCGTTGCGGCACCATCCACCGCACGGCCTGTGCGCAGCTCCGGCCCCAGCGCCGCCAACTGTCCCAATGCATCGTCGTACGTCATCACACCTATCAGTCTCGCACTTCTCCCAACACAGCCTCCACAGACGCCGCCACGCAGATCCGACCAGCCTTGCCGCGCAGCAGCAATCCATCCTTGCGGCCCGCGAGATAACGCGCAGAGAGTGCGGTGCTGTCGAGGTCTTCAACAACGCGCAGCCCAAGCCACTCAAGCTCTTCGGCAAGCTGAGCGGGCGTGAAGAAGAGCTGAAACGGCTCGCCAGCCAACGCCACGCGCGCGCTCAGCGAGTCGTGCATGAGTTGCTCCACCGGCGGCAGCACCTCGCGCGGCTGGGAGTAGTCGAAGACCACCTCGCTGCCCGCCTTAAATCGCGCCAGCAGACGCATCGTCGCGCGGAAGCCTTCCGTAGTGAGGTACGGCACAACGCCCAGCCACGCGGTCACCGTCGGCACCCGCTCGTCGAAGCCCGCAGCCTTCAACCGCGCCCGCAGCGAATCCTTCTCGAAGTCCACAGCAACAAACCGCGCACTCTCCGACGCCAGGATCCCAGCACTCGCCAGCATCTCGATCTTCCACCCCTGCGTCGCCGGATGGTCGACCTCAAACACCCGCACGTCCGCATAAGGATTGCGGCAAGCAAACGTATCCAGCCCCGCGCCGAGCACCAGGTACTGCCGCACGCCAAGATCGCGGACCGCCGCCGCGAGCGTGTCCTCGGCGAGCCGCGCGCGCACCACCATGAACGCCCTCAACGCAGCGGAAAACGGCCGCTTCACGCTATCCGGCGTGCGCTTTACTTCTTCGTAATGCTCTCTACCGAGAATCGGAACTGCGAGCGGATCCTCAAACACCAGCGGCTTCGCATCATGCAGCTGATGGGCCGCGCGGCGGAGAGCTACCCGCAGCGCCGTCCGCGATGGGTTCACTTCATGCATAGGGACAAGCTACGCGGTCGCCGCGCCTTGGGTCATCCACTTCAGCGTCTCGCCGAGGTAGGCCTTGAGATCCTTGCGCTCCACCACCGCATCCAGGAAGCCATGCTGCAGCAGGAACTCTGAGCGCTGAAAACCTTCGGGCAACTTCTGCCGAATCGTCTGCTCAATCACGCGCGGCCCCGCAAACCCAATCAGCGCGCCGGGCTCGGCGATGTTCAGGTCGCCCAGCATGGCAAAGCTCGCCGTCACGCCGCCGGTGGTCGGGTCGGTCATGAGGCTGATGAACGGAATCTTCGCCTCGTCCATCTTCGCCAGCGCGGCAGACACTTTCGCCATCTGCATCAGGCTGGCAATCCCTTCCATCATGCGCGCCCCGCCGCTTGACGACACGATGATCAGCGGCACCTTGCGCTCCAGCGAACGATCCACAGCGCGCGCAATCGTCTCACCCATCACCGGCCCCATGCTCCCACCGATAAACCCGTATTCCATCACCGAGAGCACCACATCCTGCTCCCCGATCTTCCCGATCGCATTGATGATCGCGTCGTTCAGCCCCGTACTCTTCTGCGCCGCTGCCAGCCGACCCTTGTAGGGCTTCAGATCGGTGAACTCCAGCGGATCGGTCGACCGCAGCTCCAAATCGACCAGCTCATAGCCGGGCTCGAGAAGGCTTTCGATGCGGTCCCGCGCCGCCAGTTTGAAGTGCTTGCCGCAGTTCGGGCACACCTGCAGATTGGCGTCGAGATCCGCCTTCCACAACGGCTTGCGGCACTGCTCACACTTGATCCAAAGGCCTTGGGTCCGCACCTCGTGGTCGGGCGTCGGGGAAATCTCGTGCGGATCGCGTTTGAACCAGGTCATTGCCGGGGCTCGCTCCTGCCCCGCACCAGGTGCCGGGGACCTCTGCCATTGTATCGAACCTGACAGGTGGGTGCCCCATCTTTGCGACAGCCTCACCGTCGCTAAGGTGGGCCAGCCGAGGGACTATTGCTCTATCCTTGTAAGCGTGAGCAACTTAATCAAAATCCAATTGCCCGACGGTTCCATTCGCGAAGTCCCCGCCGGCACAACACCCTTCGATATCGCCAACGGCATCTCCCCGCGCCTCGCCGCCGCCGTTGTCGTCGCCCGCATCCGTCCGCTGACCACCGTCGCCGTCAACGAGAACGAGGCCGCACTCGAGCAGTCCGAGGAGGCGATGTACTCCGGCCCAGCGTCGTCCGCCGAAAGAATCGTCGGCCTCTCCACGCCGCTGCATGAAGACGTTACGCTCGAGCTCCTCAAGGAGAACGATCCTGCATCCCTGCGCGTAGCCCGCCATTCCGCCGCGCACATCATGGCCACCGCACTCCTCGAGCTCTTTCCCGAAACCAAGCTAGGCCACGGCCCTGCCACCGACAGCGGCTTCTTCTACGACGTCTATCGCGAAGTTCCCTTCACCGAAGCCGACCTCGCTGCCATCGAAGCCCGCATGGCCGACGTCGTCGCGCGCGATGAACCCTTCGTCCAAATCCTCGAGCCGCGCGATCAAGCCCTCGCCGACTACAAATCCGACGCCGAGTTTATGAAGATCCACTTCATCGAGCGCTTTACGAAACCCGGTGACGAAATCTCCCTCTACAGAAACGGCAACTTCACCGACTTCTGCCGCGGCCCCCACGTCCCCTCCACCGGCCGCGTCAAGGCTTTCAAAGTAACCTCCATCGCCGGCGCCTACTGGCTCGGCGACGAGAACAATCAGCAGCTCCAGCGCATCTACGGCACAGCGTTCTTCAACGCAAAGGATCTCGACGCGCACTTCAAGCAGCTGGAAGAGATCAAGGCGCGCGATCACCGCGTCCTCGGCAAGCAGCTCGACCTCTTCAGCATCCAGGAAGTCGCCGGCGCCGGCCTCATCTTCTGGCATCCCAAGGGCGGCCTCATCCGCAAGACCATGGAAGACTGGATGCGCGACGAGTGCATCCGCCGCGGATATCAAATGGTCTTCACCCCGCACATCATGCGTCGCGAACTCTGGAAGATCTCCGGCCATGAGGAAAATTATGCGGAAAACATGTACCCGCCCATGGAGCTCGACGACGCGGAATACCGCCTCAAGCCGATGAACTGCCCCGGCCACATTCTCATCTACAAGAACTCGCCGAAGAGCTACCGCGATCTACCCCAGCGCTACGCCGAGCTAGGCAACGTCTACCGCTACGAGCGCTCCGGCACCATGCATGGCCTGCTGCGTGTGCGTGGCTTCACCCAGGACGATGCCCACATCTTCTGCACACCCGAGCAAATCGAAAGCGAAGTAGAAGCCTGCATCGACTTCGCCGAGTCCGTACTCAAAACCTTCGGCTTTGAAAAATTCCTCGTCGAACTTTCCACCTGGGATCCCAAGGACAAGAAATTCATCGGCAGCGCCGACAAGTGGGAGAACGCCGTCGGCTCGCTCACCCGCGTGCTCGATCGCAAAAACATTCCCTACAAGACCATTCCCGGGGAAGCCGCCTTCTACGGCCCCAAAATCGACATCAAATTAGTCGACGTCCTAGGCCGCCTCTGGCAACTCTCCACCGTGCAGTTCGACTGGAACCTCCCCGCACGCTTCGACCTCGAGTACATTGGCGAAGACGGAGCCCCGCACCAACCCGTGATGGTCCATCGCGCGCTCTTCGGCTCCGTCGAACGCTTCTTCGGCGTGCTCATCGAGCACTACGCCGGCGCCTTCCCAATGTGGTTAGCCCCTGTGCAAGTCGGCCTCGTGCCCATCAGCGAAAAGCATCATGACTACGCCAAGTCCGTGCAGCAGCGCTTAGAAGCCGCAGGCCTGCGCGTAGAAGCCGATCTGAGCAACCAGAAGATGAACGCCAAGATCCGCGACTTCGGCCTCCAGAAAGTCCCGTTCATCCTCATCCTCGGCGACAAGGAAGCCGCCTCCGACAGCGTCAGCGTCCGCGTCCGCGCCAAGGGCGACGAAGGCAGCGTCCACCTCGACGCCTTCCTCGACCGCGCAAAGAAACTCGTCGCCAATCACTCCATGGAGCTGTAACGGGAACCTGGTAACACCACGCAGGTTTTGGTCTTGACAATAGTTTACTAGGAAACTATTATTCCCCTTGGGATATGAAAACTGCAGAAACCAGGCCGCCCAGCAACCTCCACAGCCACATCGGCTTTTGGCTGCGCTACGTCTCCAACCACGTCTCACACGCCTTCGCGCAGAAGTTGCTGGACAGCGGCGTTACGGTGGCGGAGTGGGTGATCCTCCGCGAGATGTTCGACCGCGACGGAACCGCACCCAGCGACCTGGCAGAGCTAACCGGTCTCACCCGCGGCGCCATCTCTAAACTCGCCGACCGACTCATCGCCAAGCAACTTCTCGCTCGCACCCACGCCAGGGACGATCGCCGTTATCAAACCCTCGCGCTCACAACCGCCGGCCGCATCCTCGTCCCCACACTCGCAAACCTCGCAGACGAAAACGATGAGCAATTCTTCGCCGCGCTCTCGCCCAAGCAGCGCAAACGCCTTCTGAACACCCTCAAGAAACTGGTGCAAGCTAATCACCTCAGCACCCTGCCAACAGAATAGTTGGACCCTACCCAAGGAGAAAATCATGAACACAGATGTCATGCGTTCCACGCTGCACGAATCAGAGGCAGGCACGATCACCTTCCCCGCCGTGGTCGCAGCTCTTGCTGCAGAAAACATCGAAGGATATTACAAGGACCTGCTCCGCGGCGAAGTAACCTACTATCTTGCTGACGGCCACACGCACGTCGAACCGCTGACGCTCGCGGCGCATTCTGTCCCCGAGGCCTTCTCGGAAGACGCCCTGGTCCAGGCGATTCGCGCGGCGCAGAGGGATGAGGTGCGCTATCCAGAGTTCATCGCCCGTGCCATGGAGGCAGGAACCGCAGCGTACCGAGTCTTCATCAACAGTCGACGTGCGATCTACTTCGGCCGCAATGGCGACATTCACGTCGAACATTTCCTCGCGGAGAAATAGCTTTGCCCAGCACGTTGATGCCACGCAAGCAGAGACCGCACATCCGCAGCTTGACTTGCATACTGTTGGAAGCATGTTTATTGTCCGCGAGAGTGTCCTCGTCCACGCCCCCATCGATCGCCTCTTCCAGCTCTCCACGAACCTGGCGCTGGTGAGCGAGACATTGGCCATGAAGGCAATCGACACCGGAGTCTCCGGCGGCGTCACCACAGGGCACGTGGCCGCAAACTGCCGCGTAGTGTGGCGAGGATGGAAGTTTGGACTGCCCACGCAACACCACACGCTCATCACCGCCTTCATCCCGCCCCACGAACACCTCAGCCGCATCGGCCATCACGACATCACCGCGGAAGCTTTCTTCCAGGACACGCAAGAGCGCGGACACTTTGCTTTCTTCCAGCACGACCATCACTTTTCGGCGCTTGTGGACACAGCGTCCGGTACGCCGCTCACGGAACTTCGCGATGAGGTTAGCTTTGAGTTGCCGTTCGGGACCCTTGGGCGACTGACCGCCCGGTTGTTGCTCATACCCTACATTCACCGACAGTGCCGCAAGCGGTTTGGGCTTCTGAAAGAACTCGCGGAAGGCGAAGGTTGGCGTCCGTTTGTCGACGCGTAACTTCAGCCGCGTCCCCCGAGCCCTCTCCTCAGCAAGTTCACAGGCGCGAATCCATACTTCTGTCCCTCTGCATCTCAACCAAGAGAGGTGACGTCATGAAAGCAGTTATACTTCACGAATATGGTCCGCCGTCCAAGCTTGTGTATGAAGATTTCGACGATCCCGTTCCCGCCAGTGGCGAAGTCCTGGTACGAGTGCATGCAGTGAGCCTTAACCCTATCGACTGGAAGATGCGTTCCGGAGCCGCCAAGGATCGTTTCCCCGTCACCTTTCCCGCGATCCTCGGCCGCGACGTTGCCGGTATTGTCGCCAAACTCGGCGACGGTGTTGAGGGATTCAAGGTCGGCGACCGCGTCTTCGCGCTGTCCCACTCCACCTACGCAGAATTTTGTGTCGTCAAGGCAAGCGATCTCGCACTCATTCCAGAAGGACTCGAGATGACAACGGCCGGCGCGGTGCCATTGGTGTCGGTCACTGGTGATCAACTGATCCGCCGCGGAGCAAAGGTGCAGGCTGGCCAGACGATCATCCTTACCGGCGCACTCGGCTCAGTTGGCCGCTGCGCTCTCTTCGCCGCGCTCGAGATCGGCGCCAAAGTCATCGCGGGCGTTCGCAAGCAGCAAATCGACGAGGCGAAATCCCTCGGCGCCACGGCCGCGTTCGACACCGGCGACGACAAGGCCATCGCCTCAGTTGGCATCGTCGATGCGGTTGCCGACACCATCAATCACGACGTGGCCGCGAAACTCATCGGCAAGGTTAAACCGGGCGGGAACTTCGGTAGCGTGCTCGGGCCGCCGTCGAACGCCGCGCTGCACCCAACCGTCCAGGTGAACGCGATCGGGGCCATGCCTGATCCAAAGACGTTCGTTCACTACGGCGAGGCCATTCGCGACGGCAAGCTCAAGCTGCCCATCGACAGCCTGATGCCGTTGTCAGAAGCGGCCGCGGCACAAGCTCTCGCAGAAAAGGGCGGCGGCGGGAAGATCATCCTCACGGCGTAGGCGACTAGTCACCCATTGATCGCGACGCTTCGGGGATAATAGGACGTTCCTCCACGAAGCGATAGACAATGCGGCAATGGGTGAGCCGTGCATGACTGAACCTTCGACAGCATCCATCCAGCGACCGCGGCACATTCCCAGCCTCGACGGGCTGCGCGCGCTGTCGGTATTGCTCGTGATTGTGCTGCACACCCTGCTGCGCCACTCGCTCTATAAATTCATTCCATTTCCCTTACGCTTGCTGGGCAACGGCGCGCTCGGCGTCTTCATATTTTTCGTTATCTCCGGATTCCTCATCACCACACTGCTGCTGCGCGAACAAGACAAGACCCATGCCATCAGCCTGAGAAGTTTTTACCTGCGGCGAGCGTTTCGCATCCTGCCGCCGCTCTATGCCTATGTGCTCTTCCTCGCCGCTCTCGGCGCGACCGGGCACCTTCCAGGGATGAACCGTCACGAGCTGATAGCGGCGCTCACCCTGACGCGCAATTACGCCCACCACGTGGATCTATGGGCGATGGAGCACCTTTGGTCGCTATGCATCGAGGAGCAGTTCTACGTCCTCTGGCCGACCACGCTGGTACTGTGTCTCCTGCATCGCAGCGACGCGGTGGGCCGGCGCCGCGCATCTCGGATCGCGCTCGCAGTGCTCATCGCCGAGCCCTTCGTACGCATGATCTGTTTCCGCTACTTTCCCGCGTACCGCAACATGGGCATGTTCCACATGCAGGCGGACGGCCTGATGTTTGGCGCACTCGGCGCCCTGCAGCAAGGGCATGCCCGCTTCGAGCGAATCTACATCCGAGCAACCCGCTGGCCATGGCTTTTGCCCGCATCGATCTTCATCGTTCTCAACGCCCTCACCGTGCGATTTCAAAACTATTGGGATCTTCCGTTGGGCATGACACTCAACGGCTTCTTTGTCCTAATGTGGCTGTTGTGGCTGGTGCGAAATCCTGCAAGCCCACAGGGCCGCATCCTCAATCAACCCGTCGTCGCGTGGGTTGGACGCCTCTCCTACTCGCTGTACATCTGGCAGACGTTCTTCACCCACCCTCTCAACGTCGAGGTATTCGGGAGCAACGCCTGGTGGATCAACTTCCCCATCAGTTGGCTCTGGATTCTTGGCGCGGCGGTCATCTCCTTCTACGGCATCGAGCGCCCAGCACTGCGACTCCGCGACGTCTGCCTCCGCCGCATGCACTGGCACGAAATCTAACTCGCGACCCCAAAAACACGAAGGCCGCCATCCCTGGCGGCCCTCGCTCTTCCCTATCCTCTACACTCGGTCCCCTGCCTACCCAAGCGTCTCCATCAGCTTATTGACAGTGCGATTGAGGTCCTTGTCAGTCCGCCGCTGAGTATCAATCTTGGCGATTGAGTGCATCACGGTGGTGTGGTGTTTGCCACCGAACTGCCGCCCAATTTCAGGCAGGCTAGCCTCGGTCAACTGCTTGGCAAGATACATAGCGATCTGCCGCGGCACCACGATCTGCCGCGAGTTATTCTTCTGCTTCAACTCCGCAACCCGCATGCCGAAGCTTTCCGCAACGGCCCGCTGAATCGCCTCAATCGTGATCTTGCGAACCTGTGTGTCGATGAACTGCTTCAGGCACTGCTGCGCTGTCGGCAGCGTAATCTCCACGCCATGCAGCGAGCACCACGCAATCAACCGCACCAGCGCACCCTCAAGCTCACGCACATTGGTCCGCACATTGCCAGCGATGAACAGCGCCACATCGGTCGGCAGGACAGTCTGCTCAAGCTCCGCCTTGCGCTGCAGGATGGCAACCTTGGTCTCGAGATCCGGCGGCTGAATGTCGACCACCAGGCCCCACTCAAAGCGCGAGCGCAAGCGATCTTCAAAATCGTTCAGCTCCTTGGGAGGACGGTCGCTCGCCACCACGATCTGCTTGCTCTGCTCATGCAGCGCGTTGAAGGTGTGGAAGAACTCCTCCTGCGTGCGCTCCTTGCCGGCGAGGAACTGGATGTCATCGATCAGCAGCACGTCCACCGTGCGGTACTTATCGCGGAACCCGGTCATCTTGTCGTAGCGCACCGAGTTGATCATCTCGTTGGTAAACTTCTCGCCCGACACATAGCTGACCGAAGCGAGAGGATTGCGTGCCTTTACGAGGTGTCCGATGGCCTGCATCAGATGCGTTTTCCCGAGCCCAACGCCGCCGTAGACGAACAACGGGTTGTAAGCCTTGGACGGGCGCTCGGCGACAGCCTGCGCGGCCGCCTGTGCGAACTGGTTGCCGCTGCCGATCACGAAAGAATCGAACTGGTAGCGCGGATTCAACTGCGCGGCCGTGTTCCAGTCGAAGCGCGACTGCTCAGGGCCTGCTGGCATGGAATTGCCATTGCCGCGGCGCGGCGCATTCTGGCTGTGGCTGGGCTGCGGCGCAAAGCCGCCATCCTCACGCACGCGTACCGGAGCTTCCTGCGGAGGCACCTGGAAGACCACCTGGTCAATCTCGAGGCCGAGGTTATCAATCGCCTCGCCGATCAGATCGCCATACCGGTCGCCGATATGCTGGAACTCTTCGGAGGGAATTCTTACATGCAGTGTGCGTCCGCTGATGTGGGAGAAGCGCGTCGGTTTCAACCATGTCTCAAAGCTCTGCCGGTTGATTTTTTTCTCGAGCGCACCCAGAATCCGAACCCACTGGTTCAGTACGGCTGCCGGGACTGGAACAAATGACATCGCTTAAGTCTTCCTTACTTTCCTGTTATCGTCCACCGTTGCGTGCTCCGCACGGCGATATTCAAAAAAAGAGGCAAAAAAAGTCCATCTTCGCGGTCCACTCGCAAAGCGTGCCCATCCTGAAATGCCGTTGAAACCCATCGCCGTACTTCGCGTTGGAGGAGTGTAGCAATAACAAGGCCCGTTGGATATTTTTAGCCGTGAGCCAATTCACGCATCACGGGAACGGAATCGATACTAGCACGCCAACCCATCCTCTCTGGCAAGCGAAATTAACCAAAATGAGAAACTTTTTTTGAGTTGCACCATCCATTGTGAAGAATCCATGAACGGCTTTCGGTAACCGGATCGGTCAACTCTTCCGACACCTTCCGCGCGGTATTTCGTTGCCGGTTTTCCTCAAGTCAGATATACTCAAGACTTGCTGTCGAGTGGGCCGTTACAGCCCCTCCAGTGTCTTACGCCGGATATATCGGCATTCGCGAATGCGATTGAGACCAGCAGACATCTTCGAAATTTGATACAGGACAAACATCATGCCTAAGCGCACCTTCCAACCCAATCGCCGCCGTCGCAGCAAGGTCCACGGCTTCCTCGTTCGCATGGCCTCCAAGGCCGGAGCCGCTGTTCTCAGCCGCCGCCGCGCCAAGGGTCGTCACAAGATCGCCGTCTCCGCAGGCTTCCGCGACTAGTCGCGCTGTTACGCGCAATGTCCAACAGCGCGCTCATGGGAGCACTCCCTTTGAGCGCGTTTCTGTGTTCAGCCCGCGTTTCTGTCGTCAGCCCGCGTCTCTCCAGTCAGCACTTCGTTGAATTCGCGGTTACCCTTCCATGACCTCCTCGACCGCGCACCGTCTCTGCAAACACGCCGACTACCAGATCGTCTACAAGGCTGGTCGCAAGCAGTTCGGCAAGCAGCTCGCCTACTTCCATGCCGTGCGCCCGGCAGATCGACGGTCAGCGACCGCGGGTCCGCGCATTGGCCTGACCGTCCCCAAAGCTCTCGGTAAGGCTGTTGATCGCAATCGCATCAAGCGCCGTCTGCGCGAAGCCGTCCGTGCTGCCCTCCCCCTGCTCAGCGCGCCAGTCGACGTCATTCTGCATCCGCGCCGCAGCGTCATCGACCTGGAGTTCGCCCAGCTCAAGCGCGAGGTCGCCACGATCTTCCGCAGCGTCCAGGCGGCCTACGACCGCGGCGGCCAAACCCGCAGCACCCCGTGCGAGCCCTCAGCTTCCGTAGCCATTTCAACCCCCTTATGACAGACCCTCCCGCCAGCCCGCGCCGGGAACGGACCGCCGCCGCGCTGCTCGCGTTCTACAAGCGCGGCGTGTCTCCCTTGTTGCACGTCTTTGCGGTCACCCAGTGCAAGTACCTTCCCACCTGCAGCGAGTACGCGTACGTAGCGGTCGTCCGCCACGGCTGGCTTCGCGGAAGCTGGCTTGCCCTGCGCCGCATCGCCCGCTGCCATCCCTTCGCATCCGGCGGCCACGACCCAGTCCCCTAACCCCGAATCCGCGCCCCAACGGATCAAATCGCCACTCTCACCATTTACCATTAGAAGTTGACTGGCCGTGAACCCATACCGGCCTTGGAAAGCGTAGGAATCCCTCTTGCCAGAGTTTCGTAATCCCAATCAGGGCGGTGGTGGTGGAAGCCAGGACAACCGCTCTCTTTTTCTCATGCTGATCGTCGGCCTCGGCGTTGTCTTAGGTATGCAGTATTGGCGCGCACAGAAAAACCCCGCCCTGGAGTCGCCCGAGCATCCTGCTGCCGTCACCGCGCCAGCAACCGCCGGCACCTCTTCGGCCACATCCCCGACTGCAGGCACGTCAGCAGCTGCCTCGGCCACGCCAGTAGTCGTCGCCGCTGCCCAGAGCTCGACCACAGTAGAGAACACCCTCTACAAGATCACATTCTCCAACCAGGGCGGCCAGGTCACCTCCTGGATCCTCAAGAAGTACAAGGACAATTCCGGACATCCGCTGGACATGGTGCATGACGGCGCGGCCAACCTCTACGGCTATCCCCTCTCGCTCTATACCTACGACGACGGCCTGACCAAACAGCTCGCGAGCGCCCTCTACGTCCCGTCAGCCACCGGAACGCTGCAAGCGCCGGCCTCGCTCACCTTCAAGTACTCCCAGGGCAATCTCTCGGTCACCAAGACCTTCACCTTCACCGACACCTACGTGATCCACGCCGACACCGAGGTCCTCCGCGACGGCGCTCCCATCCGCGCGCTGCTCTCCTGGCCCGCCGGCCTCGGCGACATGGAGACAGCGTCGACCTACGTAGGCGCGCAGATCGACACCAGCTCCAACGGCAAGACCGACCACCTCTCCTTCAAGAAGATCTCCGGCGGCGCTACCCTCAACGGCCCCTTCGACTTCGCCGCCCTCAGCGATCAATACTTCGGCGCCGTCTTCATGCCCGACAAGCCCGACGATGCCTCGATCGTCACGTTCCAGCACAAGATCGACATCGCCAAGGTGACGGCGAGCAGCGCCAAAGGTGCAGCGCCAGCCTCCAAGGAGCTGCCCATCCTCGGCACCGCCCTCGGCTCCACCACTGGCCACACGGCAACCAGCATCTTCGTCGGTCCCAAAGCAGTCGAAGTCCTCAAGAACGTCCACACCGCAGACGGCGGGAACCTCGAACCCCTCCTCGACTTCGGCTTCTTCGGCCCCATCGGCAAGTACCTCTTCCTCGGCCTGCGCGCGGTGCACTCCTGGATCGCGCCGCATGATGCCGGCGTACACAACTACTCGTGGGGATGGGCCATCATCATCTTCACCGTCATGATCAACGTGGTGCTTCTACCCCTGCGCATCCAGGGCATGAAGTCCGCGCTCAAGATGCAGCGCATCCAGCCCCAGGTCGACGCCATCAAGGCCAAGTACAAGAACCCCAAACCCACCGACCCCAAGGCCGCCGAGATGAACGCCGAGGTCATGGCCATGCAGAAGGCTAACGGTGTCAGCATGCTGGGCGGCTGCATCCCGTCGCTCATCCAGCTCCCCCTGCTCTTCGCCTTCTTCACCATGATGACCAAGGTCGTCGAGCTCCGCCAGGCGCACTTCTTCTGGCTGCCAGACCTCTCCGCCGCCGACCCCTACCACATCCTTCCCATCCTGATGGTCGCCACCTCGTTCCTGGCGCAGTTCTACACGCCTTCTCCGGGTGTCGATCCGCAACAGCAGAAGATGATGGCCTTCGTCATGCCCCTCTTCTCCGGCTACCTCACCTGGCAGTACGCATCGGGTCTTGCCCTCTACTGGAACGTCGGAAACCTGGTCATGATTGCCACGCAGTTGGTGATGAACCAGACCTCCCTCGGTCGCGAGATGAAGGAGATCGCCGCCAAGCGAGCCCGCCGCAAGGTGGCCGCTCCCAAGCCGGGGCAGCGCGCGACAACAGCCAAAACCATCCAGGGTCGAAAGTAATTTCCATCCCGCACAAACGATTGTGCATTGAGCTTCAGCAGGTTGGAAGCTGCTTGCGCCCCTTTACCAGATTTTCACGACATCAACAACTGTCATTAAGTGTCATAATCTCGTAGTACGGGCTCTGGCTCGTAAACTGCTTCACTTTTCTCGGTTTTGTCGATCTTGTTCTCCCCTTCGAAGGACTGATTGAGTATGGATGATTTATCGGTAGCTGCAGAAAAGGTTGCATCCCTCATGAGGCTGTTGACCACCACAGGAGGACTGCGCCTGAAGTACCGGATCACGGCCGGAGCCGGGGCGGTGGATCCCGACGGCTTTGAGCGCCGCGACATCTACGTCGAGTGCAAGGGCCCTGACAGCGATCTTCTTCTGAGCAGCGATGGAGAGCTTCTGCGCTCCCTCGAGCACCTCTCCGCGAAGATGCTCCGCCTGGAGCCCGAGGATCACGATCGCGTCTCCTTCGACGCCAACGGCTACAAGGCAGCCCGCGCCCGCATCCTCCGCGATGCCGCCGACGCGGCCATCGAAGAGGTCGAGGACACCGGCGAGCCCTTCCGTTTCCAGCCGATGAACTCCCGCGAGCGCCGCATGCTGCATCTCTTCCTCCGCGACTCTGGCCTGCAGACCGCCAGCTCCGGCGAAGGTCCGCGCCGATTCGTCGTCCTCTACCCCGAGGGCTACCGCATCCCTCCAGAGCGCCCCTACGATCGTCAGGACAGCCGCGGCCGCTCCCGTCAACGCACCTCGTCGAACCGGTACTAACCTTCCCCCTCTGCCCTCACCTCTACGCTCAGCGCCCACGCGCCAGGCCCCGATTTCCTCGCGCCCGTGGATCCCTGTACAAAATCAGGCCGTACGATTCGCCACGATCCACGCGGTTTTGGACGATCCCCGCACATACCCGCCCGGTTTAACTCACCGCCTCGACGGAGGGCCTGTGCGTAGATTGGAAAACCCCTCTCCAATCGCCACTCCCTGTCCTGTCTTCCCTGTTACAGTCTCCGCACCTGCCCGGTTTTGGAAACCGTGTACCCACTTCCTGCCCAATGGGCATGGGAATTTAGCCCGCTTATCCACTCTTCCACCCACAACGAGTACTACTACTAGAAATATCTACTCTTTCACTCTGTTTCTTAGAAGCATTCTCCCGCCAGGCATTTCCAGTTTCACCAACGCATCATCCGTCCCACGCAAAGCACTCTCGCCGTGCGCGCAGCACCGCAGGATCACACAAGATGCCCCCTGAAATTCACAGGGTGTACGCCTCGCACGAACCCCCTCGCACAACCTAGAATCAGGGTGTTGCTCTAAGCAAATTCCGAGGGGAGACCTACCTATGTCCACCACCGCCCTCACACCGGCAGAGCAATCTGCCGCAGCGCAAGAGCAAGGGAGAGCCACCATCGTGTCTACCGCCGCCATCACCCCCGAAGCCGTCCCCACTGGCAATCTCGAGATCACGGTCTCCCGCGCCGAACTCCTCCGCGAGCTCACGGCCGCACAATCCGTCGTTGAGCGCAAGACCACCATCCCGATCCTCTCGAACTTCCTCTTCGAAGCCACCGTCGACGAGCTCGGCGCAGGCAAGCTCACCATCACCGCCACCGATCTCGACCAATCGCTCCGCACGTCCTGCGCCGCGAAGGTCAAGAAGCCCGGCGCCTGCACCATCCCCGCGCGCAAGCTCTACGACTACATCAAGCTCCTCGGCGACGGCGACATCTCGCTCAAGCTCATGGACAACCACTGGGTCCAGATCAAGTCCGGCCGCTCGAACACCAAGATGGTCGGCATGGCCCGCGCCAACTTCCCCCAGGTGCCCGAATTCCCCGCCGCCGGCGCCTACAAAATCTCCTCGTCCGCACTCGCCAACATGATCGCGAAAACGATCTTCGCCATCTCCAACGAAGAATCCCGCTACACCCTCAACGGCGCCCTCCTCGTCCTCAAGGCAGAGTCCATGGCCATGGTCGCCACCGACGGCCACCGTCTCGCCCACATCGAAAAGCTCGGCGAAAACCTCGAAGGCATCTCCGGCGAAAAGAAAACCCTCATCCCCCGCAAAGCCCTCGCGGAGCTCTCCAGCCTGCTAGCCTCCTCGGACGCCACTACCCTCGAGTTCGGCGACGACGACCAGACCCTCTTCTTCAAAGTCGGAGGCCGCGTCCTCACCAGCCGCAAGCTCACCGGGCAGTTCCCCAACTACGAAGCCGTCCTCCCGCGCGACAACACCAAGTTCGTCATCGTCCGCAGCGAAGACCTGATGGCCAGCATCCAGCGCGTAGCCCAGTTCGCCGACGAGCGTTCCGGCGCCATCAAGATCCGCCTCGAACAGAACGAGCTCAAGCTCAGCGCCCAGTCCACCGACGCCGGCGAATCCGAAGACATCATCGAAACCCCCTACAACTACGACCCCCTAGTCGTAGGCTTCAACAGCTCCTACCTGGTCGACTTCCTCCGCGCCACAGGCGTTCAAGGCGAAGTCCGCCTCGAGTTCAAAGACGCCCAGTCCGCCGGCCAGATGCGCCCCGAAGACGCCAACGAAGACGTCAAGTACCGCTACATCCTAATGCCCATGCGCATCTGAGGTCCTACGCGCACGGCGAGGTGTCAGTTTCACCATAATGTGGCCACGGTGGCCAGATTATGCAGAGTACCTAGAAATACTTCTCCATTTATTCGCTTTCTAATCTTGTGTCACGCTGCTGCATTATTAGTCGGCAGAGTTTCTTCCTGTCGTATTTTTCGCAAGATCCTCTCAATCCAGGTTATTCCTAGATAAGGCGCATTGGGAACAGCCCTGTATACATTCCGTATCGATGGTTGGATTCCCCTTGCTAGCAACTTTTCAATCACTTGCCTAACGTGTGCTTCTGCGGCATTCAAACTCGATTCCGACCCATGATCCCAGGTTTCTTTACAGAGTGCTTTCGCTTTCGCATAAAGATCTGGAAAGTGGTTTCTAATTCGAGACCTGATCCACCCTGTAGCGTCCTCGACAGTTTTCCACCTCATATTAGGCTGCTCTAAACACCCCTCGATCAAGGAACGAACACAGTCTCGTTCTTTCTCCAGCCTCATCCTGTATCGCTTACGCAAGGATTTACAAAGTTCTTCATCCACTGACCGAAGCTGATCACTAGATCTCAGACCCAAACGAACACGCAACTCTTCGATGCTGGGTGCTGGCTCCTCCGTTAGCGCCAGCGAGAGCACTCCCTTCCGCTGCAGCGAAACACGTCTCCGATGACCCGCCCGCTTCTCGGTGATCTTCTTGCATATCTCTGGAGCCACGTCTCGTAGGGATCCAGCGGCAGCATAACCGAGACCATGCGCAATCTCCTCAATTGCTCTTGGGGAATCCTTCGACAACTCAGTTTGCAATGCGGCTTGAAGATCAATCTTGGAGATACCGCTGGAAACCGTCCACTTCTGTCGACCGGTCCGAATGGCCGCGCGATAATTTTGCCCTATCGTATCGCATACCCGGAACGAACTCTATGGATACAACGGAACATCGCAGCAAGGCTCATAGGGTGTCGAACGGGTTGGATTTCTATTGAGAAAAGAGTGCTGCACCCTGCGATAATTTGGAAATACCAGCAGACCGTTATCCGGACGACCACAACAGAGCTGCACGGGGCAGGTAACGCATGATTGCAGGGATTCACCGGGATTGGCTTGTAGCGGGTTCGTCGGACACTTCGGCATGTGGACATCGCAGAGAACATGGCATCAGCAGCCAGTGGCTTTGTCGGCTGGCGTTTGTTATCCCGCTGACATTCTTTCCCCTCGGCGGATGGATTTCGTCCTTCGCCCAGCAGCCTCTCCAGGTTCTTCACCATCATGTACGGCCCGCGGTTTCGGATGGGCGCGCGGCACTGCTGAGCCCTCTGGCAGCGGACCAACAGCTTCATATTTCGATCGTATTACCGCTCCGGAACCAGACCGCGCTCACCAGTCTGCTGAGCCGTTTGTACGATCCGAAGGATCCTGACTATCGTCACTTCCTGACCGTGGGGCAGTTTACGCAGCAGTTCGGTCCTACAGCGGACGACTACCAGGAAGTCGTGGCGTTTGCCAGGTCCAATGGGTTTGTCGTGGGGCAAAGCACCGCTAACCGGCTCACCGTACCCATGAGCGGCACAGTGGCACAGATTAACCGAGCTTTTCATGTTTCCATGAATGTGTACCAGCATCCGACAGAAAGCCGCACGTTCTACTCTCCAGACCGAGAGCCATCTCTCAATCTTGGTGTGGCGGTTGCACGTGTCGCGGGCCTGAACAATTACTCGCTGCCGCAGCCGATGGTGAAGAGAGCCGTTAGCGGACAGCATCCGAATATCGTGAATGGATCAGGTCCTGGAGGCTCCTACCTGGCGAGTGACATGCGGGCAGCCTACTATGGCGGAACGACGTTGACAGGCAACGGGCAGACTGTGGGTCTGTTTGAGTTCGATGGCTTCGATCTAAGCGGGGTCGAAAGCACCTTCAGCACCGCTGGGCAGAGTTTCACCGTGCCGATCAACGAGGTACTGCTGGATGGTGAAACGGGAGCTCCAGGATATGCTGGCTCCTCTAGCGACGCAGAGGAGACGCTCGATATCGTTCAGGCAATCGGGATGGCACCGGGGCTCAGTCAGGTGCGCGTCTACATCGGAGAAGTGGATGCCGACATCCTCAACTCCATGGTGTCGGAAAATCAGGCACAGCAGATCAGTTGCTCCTGGAGCTGGTTGCCGGATAGCCCGACCGCAAACGACTCGTTCTTTCAGGAGATGGCAGCGCAAGGTCAGAGCTTCTTTACAGCCTCTGGAGACGACGGTGCTTTCGATGCCGCCATCAGCCCCTCTTTTTATCCCCAGGAAGATCAATTTGTAACAGCAGTCGGAGCGACGACCCTCTCGACCATCTCGGTCGGGGGGAGCTGGAGCTCAGAGGTCGTATGGAACGATAACGGTCACGGCAGTGCAGGAGGGATAAGCCCGGACGGACTCGGTATCCCAGGCTGGCAGGTGGGTCTCGCTAACTCTGCCAACGGAGGGTCCGCAACGCTTCGCAACGTACCGGATGTCGCAATGGAAGGGGATTTCGACAACTACCTCTGCGCCGACGGGACATGCTTCGGAGACGCGGGGGGAACCAGCTTTGCGGCCCCGCGCTGGGCAGGGTTCATGGCCCTCGTGAACCAACAGGCCGTTGAGGCCAACAACGCGCCAGCCGGCGGCATCGGCTTTCTTAACCCGCCCCTTTATGCGTTAGCTCAAGGAACTGGCGCCGCAAACGATCTGCACGACATCACCAGCGGAAACAACGATACCGATAACCAACCCGTCTTTTATAACGCTGTACCTGGCTATGACCTCACCACCGGCTGGGGAAGTCCCGCAGGACAGAGCCTGATCGACGATCTTGCCGGCCCGCAGATCCCCGGCTTCTGGCTCGCAGCCACGCAGGGAACGATCTCGGAAAACCCGGGAGGCTCAGCTTCCACAAATATCAATGTCACCGACGCTGGCGGCTTTTCGGGCCCGGTGAATCTGGCTGTGACCTCACAACTGCCGGAAGGCACCACGGCTTCGTTTTCTCCGAACCCGGCAAGCAATGCATCCACCCTGACAGTCTCTTCGACCAGTACAGCTACAGTGGGAACCGGGCCGATTACGATCACCGGCACCTCCGGTACGCTAACCGCGTCCACAAACGTATCTCTCGCCATACAAACGCCGAGCTTCAGTCTCACCGCCACGACCGTGTCTTCAGGCGCGCGTGTTTTGGTTCCCAACGTCAATCAGGGGGGCACCGGGAAGTCGGCCATCACCGTCGTTCCCAGGTATGGATTCACCGGGTCAGTGGCCTTAGCCGTCTCCGGATTGCCGAGCGGCGTAACAGCTACTTTTACAGGGAGCCCAACCACCAGCACAGCCTCTCTCAATGTTTCTGTAAGCGCCAGCGCCGCGCCGGGTACAACCCTCATCACCATTACCGGGACATCGGGCGGCGTAACGGCGAGCACTACGGCCTCCCTGACGATCAATGCGCCGGGGCTCGAGCTCACCAGCACAGGAAGCCTGAGCATTGGCCAGGGAATGTCGGGGACGATCATCGTCAACACTCTTATATCCGATGGTCTTACTGGCAATGTAAGTCTGAGCGTCTCAGGTCTTCCCAGTGGCGTGACAGCCTCATTCTCCCCTACTGCATCGGGCGCATCCGTGCTGACCCTGAATGTCGGCAGCGCAGTCGTACCGGGCACATACTCACTGACCGTCACAGGCACTCTGGGCACGTATACATCGACGACCACGATTGCACTTGGGGTCTACGTGCCGACCTTCACTGTGAACGTGGCAGGGTCTTCTACCATCTCTATGGGACAGGGCACAACCTTGAGCGGATTGCTCTTCATAACCGATGAGTATGGGTTTACAGGGAGCGTCAGTGTGTCGGTTTCGGGTCTTCCAAGTGGCGTCACGGCCTCGTTCTCGCAGAACCCTGTCGCAAGCCAAAGTCAATTTACCCTGACCGTGGCGAACACTACTGCTTTGGGACAGTATCCCTTAACCATCGTTGGAACCTCGGGCGGCCAGACCTCCACGACTTCGATCACCCTGGTGATCGCTGCGCCAAGTTTTACTCTCAGCTCCAATCGAGATAACGCCTTCCTCGGACAGGGCACGACCTCCAGCTTCTTCCTCGTTGTGAATTCGACCACTGGCTTCAACGGCAGCGTCAGCTTCTCCATCAGCGGTCTTCCCAGCGGCGTCACCGCGGCTTTTTCACCCACGCCATCGGCCGTCGGATCTACCACACTGACATTGACCCTATCGAGCAGCGTCTCCCCCGGACAGTATGCGCTGACGATTACGGGGACCTCGGGCACTCTGACGGCTTCCACAACTGTCTATATAGGTGTCTATGCCCCCACCTTTACCCTCAGTGTGCCCGGCATTGGGTTCGAGGTCGGACAAGGGAGCAATGCGACGGGAACAGTTACGGTCAACCCGCAGAACGGTTTCACCAGCGCGGTCAACCTCGCTGTCTCCGGCCTGCCCAACGGAGCGACCGCTTCCTTTTCTCCCAACCCAACCACCGGCAGCAGCACGATGACCGTGACAGCCTCACCCACTACCCCGGTAGGCCTGTACACCCTAACCTATACCGGAACCTCCGGCAATCAGACCGTAACGCATGAAAGTACTTTGAGCGTACAGGCACCTTTTTTCACGATCGGCGGCGGCGGTGCGGGTAATGTCATCCAGGGATCGTCAACTGCCATCCCACTCGAGGTGCAGCCAGATCTGGGGTTCACAGGCAGCGTGTCCTTTTCGATTGCGGGTCTGCCTGCTGGCGTGACCGCATCCTTTTCGCCAAATCCCACCACCAAGTCCAGCACCATGACGATTACGGCTGGCAGTTCGGCGCTCGTGGGGGTGTACAACCTCACCATCACTGGCACATCAGGTTCAGCTGTGACGACCACTCCCCTGCAGCTAAGCGTGCTCGCGCCCACCTTCTCTGTCTCGTCAACGTCCGCCGGCATCACCCTTCACCAGGGAGGGACAGCGACCGCCATCCTGTACGCCTCGTCACCGGCTCCGTTGCCATCCGGCGTAACTCTGGCCGCATCCGCTCTAACCTCCGGAGTGACCGCCTCGTTTTCTCCCGATCCCACCAACTTCACCAGCACCATGACCGTGAGCGCAAGCAGCGCAGCTCCTCTCGGTACCTCCTCGGTTATCGTCACCGGAACCTGTTGCGGATTGACGGCCAGCACCACGGTTCCTGTAACGGTGGTCGGTCCACAGTCGGTTACCTCAACCTCGCTCTCACTCACTGCGAGCGGAGCTCCGATCACGTCGGTGAATCTGGGGACAACAGTCACAGCTACCGCGACCGTCTCTACAGGCTCAACGTCGTTGACGACCGGGCAGGTGAACTTCTGCGATGCCACAGCGCTCTACTGTGATTCGATCCACAGGCTTGGCAGCGCGCAACTCACCAGTTCAGGAACGGCGGTCCTTCGATTCGTCCCGGGCATCGGCAGTCACAGCATCAAGGCTGTATTCATGTCATCGAACGAGAACGCCGCAAGCGCATCCGCTCCATCTGATTTCACCGTGACCTCATCGCTGCCCACCACCACAACCATCACCCAGGCTGGCAGTATCGGCAACTACACGTTGACGGCCACCGTCACCGCGGAAGGAGCCATCGCACCAACCGGCAACGTATCTTTCGTGGATTCCACCAACGGCAACCAGCAACTCGCGCAGGCGGCTTTGCAAAATGCCACCGCGACCTCCAGCATGACAATCGCTCAATCGCCCGCCGTAGGGCAGAATCCTTCTTCCGTTGTGACGGCCGATTTCAACGGAGATGGGATACCGGACTTGGCCGTATTGAATGAGCTCGGCCATTCGATCACCATTCTTCTGGGAAAAGGGGATGGCACCTTTCAAGCGGCTACCAATACGCTCCAACTTTCCTCCCAGGGCAGTGGACCCTTGATGGCCGTGGTCGGAGACTTTAATCGGGATGGCAATGCCGATCTGGCCGTGGTGATGGGAAACAGCAGCACGATCGCTGTCTTTTTGGGCCATGGAGATGGAACATTTGCTCCGGCAATCCTTAATTCGCAAGCCGCCTCAGTTTCTTACTTGCTCGTTGTAGCAGACTTCAACGGTGACGGTATTGAGGATCTGGCCGTCGAAAATTCGAACTCCGGCAGTGGTTCCATTTCTATCCTGCTCGGTAACGGTGACGGCACCTTCAATGCGCCCACCGTCGTGGTATCTGGCATCATCTCGCCCGCAGATCTAGTTGAAGCTGACTTCAACGGTGACGGCATCCCTGACCTTGCCTTTGTAAACGGAGGTGTGCCGAGCTCGGTCGTGGTCTTACTCGGCAACGGAGATGGAACGTTCAAGACTCTGCCCGCAGTATCGACGCCAGGATATCTGACATACATCGCCGTCGGTGACTTCAATCAGGACGGGAAGCCGGATATCTTTGCATTCGCCGCGAATGGCACGACGACCCTGCTGGGCAATGGGGACGGCACATTCAGCGCAGCAGCAAGCGCCCAGCCGATCATCAGTCCGACCCCTCAAGGCATCGCCGTCGCTGACTTCAATGGCGATGGAAAGCCTGACATCGCATTGCTGTTTCAAGATGTTTCCACTGTCTACACCTTGCTTGGCAATGGGGACGGCACGTTTGGTGCTGCGGTCACTATTCCTTTGCCAGCAGGGGCTGAACCCTCGGCGATCGTCGCTGGTGACTGGGATGGAGACGGCATCCCGGACGTGGCCACAGCGAATGAGAATCTCAACTCGATCACCTCGTTAACGTCGCTACGAACGCAGCAGGTTACAGCCACAGCAACGAACATCTCTCCTGTTGGAGTAGGCCAGCATCTAGTGGACGCTGCTTACTCAGGGGATTCTGACTACACCGGCAGCATCTCCGGTACGATCGCACTTTCCGGGCCCATCGCGCAGACGATCAGCTTCCCGCAACCAACGGCCAGAAGCGTTGGTGAGCAAATGACGCTGACAGCGACAGCGAGTTCAGGGCTACCCGTAACGTTCTCAATCCTCAGCGGACCGGCCACATTGAGCGGCACGAACAACGCGACGATCACCTACACCGCTGCTGGCACCGTTGTCATTGAAGCCATCCAGTCCGGAAACGGTACCTACTCTGCAGCGACGCCGGTAACGCAAAGCTTCAGCGTGACCTCAAGCGCGCAGACGATCACCTTTGGGGTTCTCCCGACCACAGCCTTTACAAGCACTCCACCGGCACTGAACGCGACTGCAAGCTCTGGGCTGACTGTCAGCTATGCCTCAACGACACAATCTGTGTGCACCGTGACGGGCGGCAAAATCACCTTCGTCACAGCAGGAACCTGCACCGTCACGGCGTCCCAGCCAGGAAACACCAGCTATGCCGCAGCGACACCTGTGACACAGAGCTTCGCGGTAACGGCGACTACACAGACGATTACCTTCGCCGCTCTCCCGAATACAACTCTTGCCAGTTCGCCGCTAACGCTGACTGCGACTGCAAGCTCAGGCCTGACTGTCTCATACACGTCCACCACTTCAAGTGTGTGCAGCGTATCCGGGAGCACTCTTACGTTGATTGCGGCTGGTACATGCTCGATCACCGCTTCGCAGGCAGGAAATACGAGCTTCGCCGCCGCAACATCCGTGACGCAGAGTTTCACAGTTACTGGCCTCGACTTCACAATGCAGGTGTTCGGCGCGTCAACGCTGTCGGTGTCTTCTGGAAGTTCGGCTACGTATACGCTCGCGGTCGCACCGTCGGGCGGCTCGTATCCAGGCACTGTGAGCTTTGCCGTTACAGGTCTGCCGACTGGTGCAGCTGCTACTGTGAGCCCCACCACTCTCTCCAGCACGAGTGGAGCTCAAACGGTATCCGTAACGGTTAGCACTGTATCCACGGTCGCTAGCAATTCGTCCAAGGGCGTTCCACCTTGGTCTTTGGCACTGCTGATTTTGCCGCTGGTAGGTTTGCGCTACTCGCGTAAGCGAATTGCACAGCGACTTTGCTTACTACTGATGCTCGCCATCGGCGGATTCGCTACGGGCGGCTGCAGCTCAAATGCGAGCTTGGGTAAGGTCGCATCCGGCTCTTATCCGATCACTATTACGGGAACCAGCGGTACCGTCCAACATGTGGCAACGGTGACGCTGATCGTTCAGTAGTTGAGCACCTAAGCTGCAGATGAGGATCGATAGCGATAAGCGACATATCGTTATCGATCCTCTGAGGTCGCCGTAAAACGAAGTCTGTTCCACTTACTTCTGGTCCTGAATCTCCCTACGTTTAGCAGCTTCTCACTGCGACGGTAACCTTGAAAGAGGAGCTATGCCAGTGAGGCGCAAGGTTATTCTCCAGCGTCCTGATCTTCGGGATCGATCCATCTACAGGTTCGAATTCCAGGTTTCGAAGAGTTCTGGCGCGTTCTCAACGCTTGCGTAAGGTTTGTCCTGAGAAGCGCTGTGAACACGCGTCGGATCTAAGTTGTGCAAATAGTGAGCTTAGGCTGCTTCGTTCCGATGTTCCGATTCGATCAACCCTAAAGTACAAGAATCGCGTACTTTAAAACAACTTAGCGAAATCCAAGAGTGTCCAAAACACTGGAAAACAACACTCCGCAACACATATTGGACCCTTATTGGACCCACAAATGGACCCACGCTATCGAGCACGCTTACGCGCCACGAACGGCAATAGCGAGTGTCCGGTCGAGCACATTGTCTACAGGTGATGATCACTGACGAGAAGTCGAATTATCGTTACTAGTCCGTGTCGTTGAGTGAATTGGCGATTTATCACCATTTGAAATACGGCGGGAGGAGTCACAACTATTCGTAGTTGCCGAAAAGCCAGTATTTTGTGCAGTTCTACTCCGGAACCGATCCAGCCCAACACAGATTGTAAGCAAATTGGGTGAAAACGAACGCGCACCGAAGCGACCTACATGAACCTCCAACCCGACACTTACACCTTCCACGCCGCTGCCGCGAATGGTGGCTTGGTTTGGCCTAGCCGGCTCGTGATATCTGGTGCTGATGAAAACCACACTTTCGGGTAGCGGACTGCACAGCGACGAGTGGTATCTTCAGCGCATAGACGATGTAGATTTCAGCGAGGCAGTGATGGCAAGTTCCGGCAAAATCAGGGTGCTTTGCGTCGACGATCATCCGCTCGTTCGCGATGGCATCGCATTCGCGCTGCAGCAGCAGAGCGACATGGAGCTGGTTGCGCAGGCGAAGAACGGGATCGACGCGATCGCGGCGTTTCGACAACATCGCCCTGACGTGACCTTGATGGACCTGCAGATGCCGCAGATGAACGGAATCGATGCAACGGCTGCCATTCGTAGCGAGTTTCCCAATGCGCGCATTGTCATCCTCACCACTTATTCTGGAGATATCCAGGCTTCGCGCGCACTCAAACTCGGGGCTGTCGGCTACTTGCTCAAGGGCATGTTGCGCACCGAGCTAATTGATACCATCCGCTCCGTGCATGCAGGCCACCGGCGAATTCCACCCGAAATCGCTTCGGAGATTGCCGAGCACTACAGCGCCGACGCGCTCTCCGACCGAGAGATTGAAGTGCTGCGGGTGGTTGCATCCGGATGCTCGAACAAGATCGTCGCCGACAAGCTTTTTATCTCCGAAGATACGGTGAAGGGACACATGAAAAGCATCCTTGCCAAGCTGCAGGCGAATGATCGTACCCACGCCGTAATGATCGCGATGAAGCGCGGCTTCCTCGAGGGCTGAGTTTAGACGAGCGGCTTCAGGCTCCCAAGTAACGTCGGGATCAGTTCAGCGACCGTAGGGTGAATGTGCATCGCGCGCTGGAGCAGTGAGGTCGGCATGCCAGAGTACATTGCGGTAAGAATGCAATGGATCGCTTCGTCACCTCCGGTCCCCAGGATGGACGCACCCAGAATCTCCTTGCTCTCCGCGTCGACCAGCAGCTTGATGAATCCGTGCGTCTCACTCTTCTCGATGGCGCGGCTCACCTTGGTCATCGGCCTTATTCCGATCAACGCAGCTCGTCCGCGCTGCCGAACTTGACGTTCGGTCATACCGACTTGCGCTAACGGCGGATCAATGTACAGCGTATGTGACGGAATGCGATCGCTGACTTTGCGCGCATCGTCATCGAGCAGGTTTGCCGCGACAATCTCGAAGTCGTTGCAGGCAGTGTGGGTAAACCCGCCGCGTCCGTTGCAGTCGCCAAGAGCCCATATCCCCGGCACGGCGGTTTTGAGCTGGTCGTCGACCGGAATGTAGCCGTGTTCGTCAACGGCGATGCCGGCAGCTTCCAAACCGAGGTCGTCTGTGTTCGGCGTACGTCCCATCGCCAGCAGAATGTGCGAAGCAGAGACCTCCAGCTCATCGTCGATGCAGTTTACGCCGACCGCGACATCGTCGCCATCGGAGCGCAGCGAAACGCACTCCGCGTTGAGACGCACTTCAATCCCTTCCGCCTCCAGGATCTCCCGCACAGCGTTCGAAACATCCTCGTCCTCATCGGCGACGAGTCGTGCCTCGCGTTCAATGACAGTGACCTCGGCTCCGAAGCGCCGGTATATTTGCGCAAACTCGAGCCCTGCGTAACCTCCTCCTACGACAACCAGCTTAGGTGGTAGTGAGTCGAGCGCCAGGATCGTCGAGCTTGTCAGGTAGGGAACCGTATCGATACCGGGCAGATTGGGAATGGCAGGCCGCGAGCCGACGCTAAGAAGGATATGTGGCGCGGTGAGTAGTTCGTCTCCAACCCGAAGCTGAGACGGGGAGACGAAGCGCGCGGCGCCCTGGTAGATCGTGCAACGCTCCATCTGGCGTAGGCATTGCTCCACACCCTCTCGCGACTCGGCGACAATGGCCTCTGTGCGCTGCCGTACGCGTCGCATATCCATCATCACCGCGATGCTCGGGACAACCCCGAAGTCTTCGGCACGCCGGTTCAAGTGCGCCGCATAAGCGCTCGCAACCAGCGCCTTCGTAGGCGTGCAGCCGGTGTTCATGCAGCTTCCGCCGAATAGCTTCCTCTCCACCAGCGCAACTGTCCAACCGGCGGCTGTAAGCCTTCCGGCGAGCGCAGGGCCTGCTTGCCCGGCACCAACGATGATTGCGTCATAAGCTGCCATCAATTTCTTGCTTCTTTCTTCGCGCGTATGGTGCCGGCTATCGACCGAGCGAATATCCGCTCCAAGTTATCTCTGCAGAGCCCGCCCGTCACCACCCGATCGGGTGGTCTTCCGCGGATTTCTTGCGTTCGTCGATATGGGTTTCTTCACCCCATGAGGTAGCTATTTTTCACCACTTCCGGGTGGCCCCTTCAGCGCCGGCACCGAACATACTCCACCTACAAGCTGACCTGACTCAGCGATGCAGTAACGCTCACCCCTTCGTGTCGGACGCTCGCATCTCGGCATGAGCTCACTCACCGGTTCATAACCTCGATAGGAGAACATCATGCTTAACGCAATTCACAACTCGCTCGGCAGTGTAATCGGTCTGGCCGCGGCTTTCTTCCCCGCCGTGCCTCTGCTTGCACAGACGCCCACCCCCGCAGTCAAGAACATTGTTCTCGTCCACGGCGCCTTCGCCGATGGGACGAGCTGGTCCAAGATCATTCCTATCCTCGAAGGCGAGGGCTATCACGTCGTCTCCGTCCAAAACCCTCTCACCTCGCTCGCCGATGATGTGGCCGCCACGCGGCGCGCGATCGCCCTGCAGGATGGTCCTGTCATTTTGGTCGGCCACTCCTGGGGCGGCGCGGTCATCACGCAGGCAGGCGACGATCCCAAGGTCGCAGGCCTCGTCTACGTCGCGGCTTACGCGCCTAATGCCGGCGAGTCAGCCAACCAGGCGAGCACTCCCTTCGGCGTCACAGAAGGACAGAAAGCCATTCGCGTTGACAGCGAGAAGTTCGCCTACATGACCTCGGACGGCATTCTCAACCACTTCGCGCAAGAGCTTCCTATGGAAGAGCGCCGGGTAGTGCTTGCCGTACAGGGAGAGAGCTTCGGCCCCATGTTCGACGAGAAGCTCACCGTCGCCGCCTGGCAGACGAGGCCCTCATGGGTCGTCATCGCGGCGGATGATCAGATGCTTCCGCCGGCCATGGAAGCGGCTTCTGCGAAACGTATGGGCGCCACTGCAACGACCCTCCAAACCTGCCACCTCGCGATGCTCCAGCAGCCAGTCGAAGTAGCTGCGGTGATCGACCAGGCTGCAAAGACCGCGTTGCGCAAATAACGCCATAACCTCCAAAGGAGAATTGCCATGTCAAACCAAGCACTCAACACCGATGCAGAAGCAAAAGCATCCTCTGCGACACACGTAAAAAACATCGTTCTGGTGCACGGTGCGTTTGCGGACGGATCGAGCTGGTCGAAGGTGATCCCGCTCTTGCAAAAGATGGATTACCACGTCGTCACCGTGCAAAACCCAATGACCTCCCTGGCGGATGAAGTGGCCTTCACGAGGCGAATCATCGCGCTTCAAGACGGTCCACTCATTCTCGTGGCCCACTCCTGGGGCGGTGCTGTGATCACGCAAGCCGGCGACGATCCAAAAGTCGCCGGGCTCGTCTACATCACGGCGTACGCGCCCGAGGTCGGAGAATCTTCGAATGATGCAGGGACCCCCTACGGCTGGACCTCCGGGCAGAAGCAGATTCGTCTGACCGCGGACAAGTTCGCCACACTCACCACCGAGGGCATGCTGAACTACGTTACCGAAGGCCTGCCCATGGAAGAACGTCTGCTCGCGCTCGCAACCCAGGGCCAGAGCTACGGTCCTATGTTCGACGAGAAGTTGTCGGTGGCTGCGTGGAAGACCAAGCCCACATGGGCTCTCATTTCCACCAAGGACCAGATGCTTGCCCCTGCAATGGAAGCTGCGATGGCGAAGCGAATGGGCGCCGTTACGGTCTCCGTGGACAGTTGCCACATGGTCATCCAGCAGCTCCCGAACGAGGTGGCAAGCCTCATCGACCGGGCAGCAAGGAACGCGCTCAAGAACCACCCGAACGAGTAGTCTGCAAAACCCCCTTGGTGAGGTGTTCATGCCAGGGGGGCGGGGGCAGAATCACTTTCAGAAAGAAGACACCGACTCAGCACCAAGCAAGCTGGGTTTCCACTCAACGCACCACTCACCCGCAAGAATCGAGGAGATCATGAGCACACTTACTTTGAAGGACGGAACCACCATTTACTACAAGGATTGGGGCACCGGTCAGCCCATCACCTTCTCACATGGCTGGCCGCTCAACGCGGACGCCTGGGACGCGCAGATGCTGTTCTTCGGCAACCTCGGCTATCGCGTGATCGCACACGACCGCCGCAGCCACGGCCGCTCCAGCCAGACCTGGGATGGCAACGAGATGAACACCTACGCTGACGACCTTGCGGAGCTGTTCGAAGCGCTCGACCTGAAAGACGCGATCATGGTGGGCCACTCAACCGGAGGCGGCGAGGTGGCGCGCTACATTTCGCGCCACGGAACAAGCCGCGTAGCGAAGGCCGTGCTCATCAGCGCTGTGCCGCCGATCATGGTGAAGTCCGAGCACAACCCCATTGGCACGCCGATCGAAGCGCTCAATGCGATCCGCAATGGGGTTGTCAACGATCGTTCTCAGTTCTACAAGGACCTCTCCCTCCCGTTCTTCGGCTACAACCGGCCGGGAGCCACAATCTCCGAAGGCGTGCGCGAGAACTTCTGGTTCGAGGGAATGCAGAGCGGCATCAAGGGCTCCTACGACTGCATCAAGGCCTTCTCTGAAACCGACTTCACCGAGGACCTGAAGAAGATCGATGTCCCGACCCTCGTGATGCACGGAGACGACGACCAGATCGTTCCGTTCCCGGATGCCGGAGCGCTCACCGTCAAGCTCGTCCCGACTGCGACGCTGAAGGTTTATCCCGGTTTCCCTCACGGCATGCCGATCACCCACGCCGATGTGATCAACAAGGACTTGCTCGAGTTTCTCAAGAGCTAAGCCTGCTTGGTCGCGGGGCGTCCGCAAAGGCGTCCCGCTCCC
The DNA here is from genome assembly GCF_009765785.1 of Granulicella sp. L46. GTDB lineage: Bacteria > Acidobacteriota > Terriglobia > Terriglobales > Acidobacteriaceae > Granulicella. Next base: position 345,049 of record NZ_LMUT01000009.1, on the reverse strand, counting down.
TACCACCACAAGTTTCGCTGGAGCGCGTCATGACATACTCGCTGACCTTCCCCGATTCAAACTCGAGCAACCCCCAATCCGCTGGCATCTTCCACCCGATTCTCAGCCCCACTCTGCTTGATCGCTTGAAGGGTTACGGCAACGAAGAAGTTGTCTCAGAGTCCTCCTGCCTCTTCGTCCGTGGCGAGCGCGATGTGGACTGGTTCGTCATTCTCGATGGTGCCGTCGAGATATTCGAAGGTTCCGGCAATAATCGTGGAGAGCGTATCGTTGCACTCCTGACGGATGGCCAGTTCACCGGTGAACTGGATCTTCTTGACAACCGGGAGACCCTGGTCAACTGCCGTGCCGTCCGGCCCACCCGGTTAAGGCGTATATGCCGTGCATCGCTGGCGCAAATCATGCGTTCAGAGACAGAGATCGCCAACCTCATCATGCAGGCCTCCATCAGCCGCAGGTGTAACCTTGTTGAGCAGGCCACGAGCGGGGTGACCCTCCTGGGCCATGGGTATAGCATCGACACGATTCGCATTCAGCGATTTCTCAGCCGCAACGGCTATCCCTACCGCATCATCGACGCCGAACTGGATCAGGACGCCGATGCCCTCATCCGGACGTTCGAGCTTACGCAAGCCGGCCTTCCTGTCGCCCTCCTGCCTGACGGACGTGTTCTGCGCAACCCCTCCATCAGCATGCTCGCCGACGAACTCGGCCTGACCGACCTGCGAGAGAATGCAGCCATCTACGATGTCGCGATCGTCGGCGCAGGCCCTGCTGGTCTCGCAGCTGCCGTCTGTGCGGCGTCCGAAGGCCTCACGACCATCGTGATCGAAGGAGCTGCGCCTGGCGGACAAGCGGGGACCAGCTCCCGCATCGAGAACTACCTTGGCTTTCCTACAGGTGTCTCCGGTCAGGAACTCTCGGAGCGCGCATTGATCCAGGCACAGAAGTTCGGAGCGCACTTCTCTATCTCTCGCAACGTGGTCAGTATGAGCAAGCAGGACGGCATGTGTCGTCTCGAGATCGAAGATGCGCCCGCTGTCAGTGCACGCACCGTCGTCATCGCTACCGGCGCCCGTTATCGCAAGCTCAACGTCGCGAACTATCACCGCTTCGAGTACCAGGGAATCCACTACGCGGCTACGGCGATGGAAGCTGGTCTCTGTCGCGGCGAAGAAATCATCGTGGTTGGCGCGGGCAACTCAGCCGGACAGGCCGCCCTCTTCCTCGCGCAAACCGCAAAGCACGTCCACCTGGTTGTCAGGGGTCGCAGTCTGCAGGCCACCATGTCGGACTATCTCGTCCAGCGCATCCTTGCCACCAGCCAGATTACCGTGCGTCTACAGGCCGAGATCGCCAGGATGGATGGGACCGATCGGCTCAGGACCGTGACGGTCCGCGACAATGCAAACCGCACATCCGAGACGTTCAATATCTCGCACGTCTTCGTCATGATCGGTGCCAACCCAAACACTGCCTGGCTCCGCGGCACCCTTGCCATGGACGACAAGGGCTTCATCGTCACGGGCAACGGCGCCTCATCAAGCGCCTTCTTTGGCACCAACCTCGAAGGCGTTTACGCCGTTGGAGACGTGCGCTGCGGCTCGGTCAAGCGCGTCGCCTCCGCAGTAGGGGAGGGGTCCGTCGTGGTCTCCGACATCCACAAATATCTGACTGCTTCGAAGCTGTCGCGGCAGGAAGGAGAACAACTGGACCTGCCGCTTGCCGTGACCCTGCGAACCGCGATGTCGGCATACAGCGCCGCAACCTTATGAAGCTTCGCTGCCAGTGGCTACAGACAACCCCAAGGCCGACATCGATCGTCATCTGGGTACGGACCCTCTGCGTGTAATTTTTGCTATGAGTGCTGAGACGAGTGTTTCATGGGACTAGTCTCTTCGGTTTAGGATCGCAACCGAGGCAGATATCTAAAGAATAGGCGCATGATCGGAGATCTAATCCCATAGGCCCGATTGGCTGGAACAGTGACTGTAATCCGAGTTCCATTGGCAGGTGAGCTTATACACTCAAATTTAGCGCCAATCTTAGTCGAGCGTTCTTTCATCCCGATCAGCCCCCAGTGGCCCGGTCTTCCATCAGCACTGAGAAGCATCGGATCCATCCCTTTGCCATCGTCCTGGCAGGAGACAACGAACGCGTTTTTACCATAGGTGATCATGACCTCAATAACGGAAGGATCCGCATGCTGAAAAGCATTCGTAATGGCTTCGCGTCCGATGCAGAAGACTTCTTCGAGAACGATCGGATCGACGACAACCATCGGGCCCTCGGTTTGAACATGAAATGTAATCTCGCTATAGTGCGTGAAGTGAGTGCCGACCTTGGCGAGGGCTTCAGCCAGGGGGAGATCCTTGAATGTGTCGGATCGAAGACTTCTGACCCTGTCCCTTCCTTCTAATAAAATCGTGTCTGCCGATTTGAGTGCATCCTCCAGCATCCTGCGGGCGCGTCCCCCTTCAGGGACTTCCCGGGAAGCGACATCAAAGCGAAGCATAAGTCCCTGTACTCCCTGCAGGAGGGTGTCATGCAGATCGCGCGCAATCCGTACCCGTTCGTCTGCGCGCTCCTCAGCCCTGATTCGCACTGTTTCGGTTACGCGTTGGATTCGCAGCATGAGTATGAGCCAAACCACGGCCGCTGTAAGAGCGAAACATGCGAGCAAGAACCACACAGTTTGGTAAAAAGCCGGCAGAACTTGAAAGCGAGTACTGGAGGGCAGACTCCAAACTTCCTCACCATTTGAGGCGAGCACGTCAAATGTATAGCGGCCTGGGCGCAGTTTTGTATAAACAGCTTCCGTTCTCGATCCGACTTCCTGCCAAGTACTATCACTTCCTTCGAGCCGGTAGCGATAGGTCACCCGTTCTGGGGCAGGAAGATTAATCCCTGCATATTTGATAACTAATGTATTCACCCCAGGTCGAATTTGACGGTAATCAGTAAGAGTCACTCCGTCCGCAGCTACCGCCGAGATGGTTAGTACGGGAGGGATCTGATTCTGCGGCAGTCGGCTTGGATCCACGTAGAACGCGGTGCTAGAGTTAGCGAACCAGATTGTCCCGCGGGCGCCGCGAACGGCTGATGGCAGGGCGTAGCTGAGAGGTGCTGGTCCGATGACACTACCTTCAGTGATAAGTTGCGACTTCATTCGGTAGGCAGGGGAGTCGAGGGCTTGGAGAAATTCAGCTTGCGGAATTCTCACCACGCCGTAGGCCACGTTCAGCCATAAATCGCCACTGTCCGCCTCAACCAGACCCGAAATTCCACGCACGTGAAGTTCGTCTTCCAAAAGTAAATGTTCAAAGGTGTCTCCGCGCTGCACTGCTATGCCATTCATGCCGCCGGAAAGAAAGCCATGACTGGTTTCAGCGAAAGCCGTGACATCGCCCAGGCCCGGAGCTTGGAACTCACGTCCGGAATTACCTTCGAGCTCAGTGATGGCGCCGTTGGCATAGCCTGCCCAGAGTCTTCCTGCCCGATCCCTGAAGATAACATTCCGTCCCTCCTTCTGAATCGCAGGAACGGCGACTTGAGACCATGTTCCACGTTGCCATCGCCAGAGGTCCACGGCGTTGCGAAAGGTAACGAAGATGGATCCATCACTTGTTTCTATAACTTGCTTAGCCGAGGATGGCCGCATCCCTTCGGGTAGGGGGATGTGAGTGGTTGTTTTACGATCAAGCCTTCCAATGCCATGATCGTCGGTGAACCAGATGACGCCGCTGGGGCCGCAGTATACGGAGTCCATCTCATAGGTTTTCTCTATGCGGGTGATTGTCTGTCCGTCGCGGATCGAAACCAGTGGAGCAAGAGGCACTCCTATCCACACTTCGCCGTCCGAACAACTCGTCACCATCACGCGCCGGTCTGATATCGGAACGTTCTCGGGATGAATCAGCTTGGGCTGCTCGAATCGATCCAGTCCACGCATGGTTCCTACCCAGATATCGCCTGAGGCATCTTTGAACATTGCGGTGGCACTATCTGTACTCAATCCCTGATCGTGCCCAAACCACTCGAACTGTTTGTCCTGATCCACCGCTATGGGAGTCGGGGCTTTTGCGATCTCTCGTGGATTGACCTTCAAAAGACCATAGACCGATGCGATCCATAGCTCTCCTTCCGGATCGAAGAGGAGGGTATCCGATAGTACGTGCAACCGGGTCGGATATGGGGACCGATGACCCTCCACGTCGAGGCGTCTTACGGTTGGGATAGGTGCCCCCGCTCCCTCTTCGCCACCAACCCAAAGGCTGCCATCTGGCGACTCCGCGAACTGTATCAACTCCCCGCCGACCTCGTTTGTCGCTTCAAACTTATCCTGGTTGGGTTCTCGTCGGTAAATCCATTTATTAGTTCCCACCCATTGTGTTCCCGCTTTATCGAAGAACATCTTATAAACGCGTTCGGATGAGAACGGTTCGCTCGGTGACTCTCGTTGCCACCGTTCTCCGCGTAGTTGCCAAAGGTGTAGACCGGCTATGGCCCACATCGTTCCATTATTTGCTTCAAGCAGCTGATAGGTTGTATCTGGTGGAAGGCCTTCCTGTACTCCGTAGAGTTTGACATGGCCATTCCTGATTGCAGCAACCCCGGCGGGTCTGAATCCTACCCACACCGTCCCGTCACGAGCCACGCAAAGCGTTCTGATCGAGATTCGCGGCAACGGAGGCTCTCCCGCGGCTGGTCGAAAGAGAGAGAAACTTATGCCGTCGAATCGGTACAGGCCACTTCCACTACCAATCCAGAGCACTCCGTCGGTCGTCTGTCCAAGCCCGGCAATCTCTGATGGAGCGCCCTCCCGAGCGGTCCATGACGTGTGATTGAGTTGAACCAGCTTGAGTGGATCCTGTGCATTTAGCCCGTGCACTCCGGCTAGGAGGAGGAGCACGTAGATGTATCTGAGGGACCGAGGCGAACGGAAGGCCCTAAGGAAGATGATCACTGTTCTCTCACCCTCCGTTCACCGAGTCATGATTGGTATTACTCACAATAAATCTTGATTCATGAGAAAGGCAATTTCAACCAAAATGTTAGAACGAATTTTACGGGCGCGGTTTGTGTAAGCAACGTCGCGCAGCCGTCGCCAGGACGCGAGATGCCACCATTGCCGCCGTCACCGCAGCTCCGGAATCTAGCAACACTCGCAGGCCTGTGGGGGCATCGGGTGCTCACCGCGAGCGCTATGAAATGTCGACTAGCGATAATAGGCCAATGCACATTTCGACTCCGGACTTTGCTCGCTGAGCGCATAGGCGATTTGGCACAATTCGATATTGTAGGGTGCCCACAGCGGCTCGTCTCGAGAAGAGCTCCCCCAGAAGTAGGTCAGTGCGAAGGAAAGGGCTCCAAATACCCGCAGGGATACCCTCCTAATGGCTCTGTGTTTCGAGTCCGAATAGAACTAGCTTCGGGATACAGGCTTTTAACTCGAAGATCTATTCCCTCGGAGGGACTTTCCCATGAAGATCCAGCTAACAACCTTCAGTTTGTTCAGAATTTCTCTTATGCTTGCGTGTGTACTGCCGCTTGCTGCCAACGCGCAGGCCATCGCTACACAGCCGATTCATAACATCGTTCTAGTGCACGGTGCATGGGCCGACGGATCAAGTTGGTCCAAAGTCGTCCCTTTGCTTGAGAAAAAGGGGTTTCACGTAACTTGCGTACAGAATCCACTGACCTCGTTTGCAGATGACGTCGCCGCGACCAAACGAATTATCGATGCTCAAAATGGGCCTGTGCTTCTCGTCGGTCATTCCTATGGCGGTGCGGTCATCACGGAGGCGGGCAATGATCCGAAGGTTGAGGGTCTCGTATATGTCGCGGCCTTCGCGCCCGACAAGGGTGAATCTTCGGGCAGCCTCGGGAAACCGTACGGAGCGACCCCCGGGGTGACTGAACTTCGGCCCCTCGGAGATGGCTTTCTCGTTTTGACGCCCAAAGGCGTGTTAGACGATTTCGCTCCCGACCTCCCTATTGGGGAAAGAGACATTCTGCTGGCGACGCAAACTCCAACACAAGGAGCAGCTCTTGGTACTGAGATTTCAACGGCCGCATGGAGAACGAAGCCGAGTTGGTTCGTGATTGCTTCAAATGACCGGATGATTTCGCCGGACCAAGAGCGCGTGACAGCGAAACGGATGGGTGCGAAAACTTTGACCCTGCCCACGAGCCACGTGCCTATGCTCTCCCACCCCAAAGAAGTAGCAGACTTTATCATGCAAGCCGCTTCCGGCCAGTCGAATCCGACACCGCCGCAAAACTAACCGTGGTATCGAGGTCCCGGCGACTAATCGGGACCTCGCTCTTTTTGAAGCTGCGTCGCGCTTCAAGTCTGACCTCTCTACAGCAAGTTATGACCTGTCGGCAGAGTCGTCCAAGTCACGCGGTCCGCAATACGCGATGGACGCTGGAATGCTCAAACTGACTCTTGTACCCGCTTCCGGGCTGCTCGAGATCCGCAAGTGTCCTTTCAATTGCTTCGCACGCTCGCGCATACCCACCATCCCCCAGTGCAGGGCTTTCCCGTTCTCAAGCGTGAAGGCGTCGATACCACAACCATCGTCTGTAACTGACACCTTGAAGCCCAGCCAGCCCCATGCAATCGTCACTTGTATGTTGTGAGCACTGGAGTGACGCACAGCATTAAGAATTGCCTCCTTTGCGATGGAGGAGATCTGCTTGAGCGCTTCAGTCTTCAGCCGGCGAGGCTTTCCTGTTTGGCGAAGGGTCAAGTGAGCCTCCCCCATGTCGGCGATCTCCAGGAAGAAGTCGCGCAGGCTGCCTTCGATTCCGCCGTGCCCCGGCTCCGGTGTTCGAAGCCCAACAACTGCGAGCCTAGCCTCTTCGATGACTCTGTCCATACCTTCTAGGACGGTTGTAAACCGTTGTTTCAGGGGCGAATCGCTCGCGACCTGCTTTTCAGCAACCTGAAGGTGCATCGACGAGCTGATAAAACCTTGGAGTAAGGTGTCGTGAACGTCGCGCGCAATCCGTGTCCGTTCCCTCAGTCGCTCGTCAGCGAGTATGTTTGCCTGTGTGAGCAGAAATTTGGTGCGAGTGTAATAAGCAAATCCCACTAGAAAAATGAAGAGCGTCGCCAAGAAGGTTCTTACTGACCACCGCTGCCAAATGCCCGGCTCGATCACAACGGGAACCACGCTTTCCTGCGATGCCCAAGTATTTGATTCGTTGGATGCAATCAGTCGGAACGTATATTTGCCGGGCGCCAAGTTCGTATAGGTAGCTTCCCGATCGCTGCCTACATCACTCCATGTTTTGTCGAAATCGTCCAATCGATAGCGAAAGCGGACGCGTTTCGGTGCATGCAGGTCAAGGCCGGTAAAGGAAAAGCTTAACCGCCTAGCTCCCGGAGGGACTTCCGCGTGATTACGATCCAGAAGCGCCCCGTCGGCACTAATTTCTTCGACGTGAGGAATAACGGTTGGCAGAGGTGTCGGCTGCATCCCGACCATTGCCAGTTCATTCGCCGTGCTCATCCAGACCTGGCCACTGCTATCGGCGACCATAGAACGGGAGCGGTGGACGCCCTCATTTGACTGCAGTCCATCCTCGGCTCCGTAGTTACGGATTGAGGCATTTTTCGATGCCAGCAACTCCCCGGGCACTGCGCTCATTACAGCGAGATCCCCCTCGATCCATAGTCTGCCGGCGGCGTCTAAAGCGACGCCCAAAACTCGTGGCTGAGGTCCAGCTCCAAGAGACACGGGATGCTGACCATGATCGTTGGCAAGAAGGAGTCCGTGCGAGGTGCCGATCCATAGGCCGCGGGCTTGATCTTCGAATAGTGAAAGGACGTCCTTCGGTTGAGGTTGCCGACCGTTGAATAACGGTAAGCACAGAAGATTCTCCATCTTGCATACTCCGCCGGACGTACCAATCCACACTTGTCCCCGATCGCCGAGCTCGATAGCCGAAATATCATTGGCCGGCAATCCGTCTTTCTCGTCGATGTGCCAGAACTGCCCGTCAGCGAATCGGTTGACGCCTCCCGTTAGAGTGCCAGCCCATACGGCCCCGCTCGACGTCACACGAACGGCATAAACACTGTTTTGCGAGAGACCATCTACTGTAGTCCAGGTCTTGCTTTCGAGAGTTCCGTTGCCAGAGCTCAGCCTTGTCAACCCTCCGCTTCGCCTACCTACCCAGATATGGTCACCCTCCCCGTCGATTGAATACACCTCATCGTTGGGCAGGCCTTCATTGAGAACCTCGTGAGCGATTCCATGTTCCATCCAATAGAGCCCCCTCCCAAGACCTGCGAACCAAACCCGGCCGTGCGGGTCGACATACAACGGCCCGAAGCTCCCAACCGACGTCGAGTCACTCAGTCTCACCGGAACGATCGGAGTGATTTCGAGCCTTTGCAGAGTGGATCCGCTGCCAAACCATATATCGCCCTCTCGATCCTGCAACAAGGCAGTTACGGGCATGTGTTCGCCATCGGATCCGGTCTGCACCCACTCGGCGCCGGCAGAGTTGTAACGCAGCAAGCCTTTCGATGTGCCGATCCAAAAATTGCTATCGCGGTCTTTCAAAATCGCAAGCACCTGTAGGTGTTGCATATCTTGACTTCCGAATGACCGTGGAACTAGGCGTTGGCCATCCCAATAGGCGAGTCCGTCATCCGTTCCCACCCAAACATGACCGTTCCCGTCCGCGAGCAGACAGTTGGTTTTTTGATCAACATCCCAGCTAGTTACCAGTTTTGGTTGTCCGCCGGTCCAGGATAGAAGTCCCCGATCCGTTCCGATCCAAAGACGTCGATCACTCCCCTCGGATATCGAAATGAGAAGAGTATGTAAGTGGATAGGGAGCTGGTCCACGTGATTCTTTATCAGTCGCAGGACGCTTTTGTCGGTGCTCGTTGCATAGATACCAGACGTTTGCCCGGCAACCGTGGCTACTATGGCGATAAATTTCTTCTCTATGGAAACAGGAGAGGAAATACTATCTCGTTCCACCTGACGTAGACGCGTATCCCCTGCACGAGCCCAAAGGATGCCGTCTTTGTCGATCGTCAGCCCGAGAATTTGCGGTAGCGGCTGTTTCAGGGGAGTCAGGATCGGCACAAATCGCACGCCATCAAAACGAAGCAGGCCCTTTGATGTTCCAATCCAGAGGTATCCGTCAGGAGTCTGCGAGAGCGCCTGGATGCGACCTGACGAAAGTCCCTGATCCGAGTTCCATTCCACGCGTTTGTATTGCTGCAAGTTAGATGGGATCGCTTGTCCGCACGCGCAGATGGACCATGAGAGTGCGATCGTGGCGAAGATGTGGAGGTGGATTCTGATAGTCAAGGTCTCAGGGATAAAATCTAAAGCTTCTCACCACCACTTCAGTGTCGTGAGTTGGAGGTGTAGGGGCATAACCGTAGTTGCAAAGGTTGAAGTACATGTGCGTGTCGTCCGATATTGGCAGGCCGGTTCGGAACGGCCAGGACACCACCGGCTCAAGAAACGAAGTTTGAACTCGCGACACGGAAAAGTTGGCCTGATCTGGATGCCATTGCATCGCAAGCTTCAACGCGCCAGGTGGAACATTGAAGTGGTAGAAGTTCGCTGGGACGAAGGAAGGTTGGATACTAAATTCCGCATTCGTATTCGAAGCCACCCCGCGTTGCGTAAGGCGAATCGCCAACTCTCTGTGGTCACCATCCGTCGGGTGCTCAAAGAAGGTGTATGCACTGAACATGACTGCTGGCTCGAAATGGCCCGCATCGAGAATGTCCACGGTATAGTTTCCGTAGCCGAAGGAACGAACACTTCGGATCTCAGAGCATACCCATCCGTGAGAGTTCCGGATGAGACGCAAATGCAAGGCACCGGAGTCGTCAACGAAGACATTGTCGGCACTGTATTCGTTGGTCTTTGACGCACGGTCGCCAGGGATCGTACGCACTGTCCATTCCAGACCACTGAAACGCAGGTTCGGCTGATTCGTTGCGTCATCCGGTGCGGGTGTCTCGTTTCCGCTTCCTTTAACTGTGGCTATCGCTTCGATCCCGTTTCCAACCTTTGGAAGAGCATCGACGAACGGCGTCGGCTGAGTATCCGCTTTACTCAAGATAGCGGCATACTCCGTACCGAGGTGGATCCGCGCTTTCCACGAACCATCGTCTGCAATTTCAGTGCGGGGTGCAGACTCAAATGGCTGAACCCACCAACGGCTATCTGCAAACGCATACAGCACAATATGTCGTCCTCTATGTCTCCCCACAACCTTTCCGCTGATGAATCCGTCGGTGCCAACGCCACCAGAACTAGCCCTTGGCACCGTCAGGAAGGTGATGGACGCCGGCTGAGTGCATCCGATCGCTCCGCCAAGAATGGCGTTCGCGATGCAGGATACTGCAAGTGTCAGCTTGGGTGCGCCCGCTGAGGTAGTCGCCCGCCCAGGTGATTTACTGCTCAAGGATGCCGCGCTTGAACGCAATGACTACGGCATGAGTGCGGTCGCTCGCTTCAAGTTTCGCCAGGATGCTTTGAACGTGTCCCTTCACGGTATGGACGGACAGTTTCAAATCGTCGGCGATGATCTTATTAGACTTTCCCAGCGCCACAGATTCCAGTACATCCAACTCACGCATGGTTAAAGCGTCTTCTCCTGCATGTTCGGCCATCGTCGCGGCAATCTCCGGAGGGATCCTTCGCTTGCCGGCATGGACCAGCCGAATCGTGTCGGTTAGATCGGTGCGCATCATGCTCTTAAGAAGATAGCCACTCGCTCCGGCCTTGAATGCCTGAAGCGCAAGCACGTCGCCACCAAAGGTGGTGAGTACGATGATTCGAGCTGCCGGCGACGCTGAACGGATAGCCGCAATGGCCTCGACGCCGCTCCCCTTTGAAAGACGAAGGTCCATCAGGGTGATGTCTGGGTGGTGGGTCTTGTAGGCTGCGATGGCCTCGTCTCGGTCAGCCGCTTCCGCGACGATCGTCATCCCTGGTTCTGCGTTGATCACACTTGCGATGCCGGCGCGCAGGAGGGGGTGGTCGTCGACAGCCAATACGCGAATAGTACCTGTCATCGGCATGTTCACTCTCCTGCCCGCAATTCGCCGTAGAGCCAAGAATACTCCGCCCGTGCGAATAACGTCCCCGCCAAAAGGACTGCTTTGGCACTTAAGTGGCTGCAAAGTACGGGAGAGGTTGAGGTAACCGTGTCGCGGCATCTTCTTGAGAACGCCTATCGCTCGATCGCGGGGAGCCGAAAGAGCTACCAAACACAGGTCCCATCGCCTCTACCGCGGAACGCCTCACGCGCATAGTTTTGTCTCAGCAAAGAGCAGCAGGGAGAGAGAACATGATTGAAACGTCAAATCCCAACCTATTTACTCCAGTTCAGCTTGGATCGCTGCGACTCGAGCATCGCGTCATCATGGCACCCCTAACTCGGTCACGCTCCATTCAACCGGATTCTGTTCCCGGCGACCTGATGCGAACCTACTACGAGCAGAGAGCGTCTGAAGGCGGTCTCATCATCTCGGAGGCAACCAACATCTCCCTGACCAGCCGAGGATGGTTGGGTGCACCGGGACTGTACTCGGACGAGCAAGTGAAGGGTTGGCAGGCGATCACGGCCGCAGTCAAAGCCAAGGGCGGTCGTATGGTCGCGCAGCTGTGGCACACCGGCCGATCGTCGCATACCGCGATGACAGGGGGCGCGCAACCTGTAACGGCATCCGTCAACGAGTCATATTGGAAAAACCCTGACCACCTCGTGTCGATTCCCGGCGGCTGGGCGGAGTCCTCACCGCATCGGGCTCTGACCGTCGCAGAAATCGCGGAGATCGTACAGGACTACCGCAAAGCCGCCGAACGTGCGCTGGATGCCGGCTTTGAAGCTGTTGAGTTGCATGCGGCCAACGGCTACCTGATGGACCAGTTTCTCCAGGATGGTAGCAACCATCGCACGGACCAGTATGGCGGCTCCCTTGAGAATCGTTTCCGCTTCCTGTCCGAAGTCCTCAACGCGCTGATCTCGGTGTGTGACTCCGATCGTGTAGCGGTGCGCCTTGGACCGGGCGGAACATGGAACGGAATTTCTGACAGTGACCCCGCAGCTTTGTTCTCATACGTCGCAGAACAGCTCAATCAATTCGACCTTGCTTATCTCCATCTCATCGAACCCCGAGTCGGCGGAAGCATCACGACCCATCCTGAAAAAGGTACGGCCGCCGCTCAGCAACTGCGGCCCATCTTCAAAGGAAAGCTCATTTCGGCGGGAGGGTTTGAACCTGAGACCGCGGAGACTGCTATCGAGGAAGGATTGGTGGACGCGGTGGCCTTCGGTCGCTACTTCGTCTCGAATCCAGACCTGGTGCACAGGATCCGCGAGCACCTGCCGCTCAGCGAGTACGACCGTGACACTTTTTACACCTTCGACGCACGAGGCTACACAGACTATCCCGCATACGACGCTGTGCTTGTCGCATAACCCGCAATCAACCAGGAGAATTGAAATGAGCAAAAACGCAAATATCATGCTGGTACATGGTGCTTGGGCCGACGGCTCCTGCTGGAGCAAAGTCATCCTGCTCCTGCAAGCTAAGGGGTTCACGGTTACGTCCGCCCAAATTCCGCTCACGTCGCTTGAAGACGACATCACTGTGACTCGCCGCCTACTCTCGGAGCAGCCGGAGCCCACCGTCCTTGTCGGGCACTCGTACGGCGGTGCCGTGATCACCGGAGCCGCGACCACAACCCCAAACGTCAAGGCGCTCGTATACATCACTGCCTTCGGATTGGACGAAGGAGAGAGCCTGGAGTCCCTGGCGAAGCAAGGGCCTCCCTCACCTGGATCGACCGCCATCGCACCCGACGCGCACGGCTTCCTCTGGATCAATCGCGACAAGTTCCACGACTCATTTGCGGGGGGCGCCACCGCGGAGGAAGCTGCCGTGATGGCCGCCGTTCAGAAACCCTTGAGCTTCGCGGCGTTCGGCGGCAAAGAAGGCACGCCCGCATGGAAGGCTCTCCCCTCGTGGTACCTCGTCTGCACGGAAGACGAAATGATTCCTCCGCCGGCCCAGGAATTTCTGTCCAAGCGTATGAACGCTACCGTTCGTTCTGTCGCATCCAGCCACTGCCCCTTCATGTCGCACCCTCAAGAAGTGGCCGACATCATCGCACTCGCCGCTGACTCGCTCAACAAGTAGCCACTAACCATCGAGAGCCACGACTCCGCGTACCCACCGCGGACAACGCGAAGTCGTGGCTCTTGGTGAATCGAAAGGCAGGAGGAAGTGATGGCCGGAAAACCAAAAATCATGGTGATGGGAGCAACCGGCCAAGTGGGCGGTGCCTTGATCCCGCTGCTCGCCGCGAACCCCACCGTCCAGGTAGTTGCCGCCGCCCGAAATCACGGGAAGGCAGCCAAGCTAAACGTGCCGAGCGTACATCTCGACCTCGACGATTTCTCGACATTCGCGCCGGCGCTCGAAGGAGTAGACCGTGTTTTCATGGCGACCGGCTATACCGTCGACATGCTGCGCCAGAGCAAGGACCTCGTCAACTGCGCTCAGCGGGCCGGCGTGAAACAGATCGTGCACCTCGGCGCATGCGGCGACGACGACACGCGCGTCGCGCACTACGGCTGGCATCAGTTCATCGAACGCTACATCGAAAGCTCCGGCTTGGCCTATACGCACCTCCGCCCCGAGATCTTTATGCAGAACCTCCTGGGATATGGTGGCGAAAGTTACGTAAAGCAGGGTGTGATCCGTCACTACGTCGGCGGTGCGCGCCTGAGTTGGGTCGATTGCGACGACGTCGCGGCAGTCGCCGCCGCCTGTCTTCTTGACCCCGATACGCACGCTGGTCGGACCTACCGTCTTGGATATGAAGCCAAGACCTATTACGAGCTCGCAGAAGTGTTTTCCGCCGTCATCGGTCAGCGGTTCACTTACGAGCCGCGACCACCTTCGGAATTTCTGCAGACCGTTCTTGCTGCCGGTGCCGAACCCGCCTACATGAAGTGCGTCTTCGACAGCTACACCGACCTGACCAACGGAGTAGACCTTCGTTCGGATGAGGTTTTCAATGACTTCGCGCAGATAACGGGCGGCTCTTCGCTTACCTTAGCGGACTTCGCCCGGCGACACGCAGACAGTTTTCGCTACTAACACCACGACTTTACAGGGAACCTTATGAAAGAGCTAAAACCAATTCGCGTTGGACTTGTAGGAGTCGGGAACTGGGCGACATATGGCCACATCCCCGCGCTAAAGTTGCTTCCTCAATATCAGATTGCGGCGGTATGCAGTAGAAGCATCGAGAAGGCGAAGGCAATCGCAACGGAGTTCGACATTGAGCACGCTGTCAGCCGAGTCGACGACCTCGTAAATCTGCCAGATCTGGATCTCGTCGCCGTGCTGTCGCCGGCCCCGGAGCATGCGCACATCGTCAAGGCCGCAATCTCCGCTGGAAAGGACGTCTACTGCGAATGGCCGCTCACCACGACCACCAAGGATTCCGAAGAACTCCTTCGACTCGCAGAAAACGCAGGGGTGCGGCACTTTGTTGGACTGCAACGCACGCTGGGCGCAAGCTCCCTCCATCTTTCGCAACTCATCCGGGAGCGATACATCGGGGACGTACGGTCGGTTCGGATGCACGTCAGCATGGGTTCATTCGGCCCTACGCGATCCGCCTCTCTTGAATGGACGCTCGCCGCAGAAAACTTCTCTCACGTGCTCTCGATCTACGGCGGCCACTTTATGGACATGCTCTTCCATGCGCTCGGCAAGCCTGAGATGCTGAGTGCCATCGTCGCGACCCAGTTTCCGATGCTCACGCTGGCCTCAACGGGAAAGGAATATCCCAATGAAACGCCCGACGCCTTCATGGTGATGGGCCGACTCGCAGGAGGAGCCTTATTCCAGATTCAAATTGAGGGTGGCAAGCAGAACCTGGGAGGACTACAGATCGAAATCACCGGAACCCTCGGTGACATAAAGGTCTTGAACGAAAGAGCCTTTGTAACCAAGCACCACGACGTAATTGAAGCCGCCCGCGGCGATAAGGGAGCCTGGGCTTCTCTTCTACTTCCTTGCTCCACAAAGCTCATCCCTTGCTCCGATTTCGACGCAAGCGTGAAGGACCTTGCACAGCTCTATGCCGCCTTCGAGTCCGATCGGCGCACTGGGAGCGCAACCGTCCGCACATTTGCAGATGCCGTTGAGCTTCACCGGTTGATCGACGCGATCAACGCATCCTCGCGATCCGGCAAATCAGTATCACTTGTGAGGGAACGATGAGCACGACACTTGCTAATAAAAATCGCAGCCTGGTCCTCGAAGCTTTTGACACGCTTTTCAACCAGAGGAACTACGAGAAGGCAGCCGCATATTGGTCGCCCGGCTATATCCAGCATAGCGCCTACATCGCACCCGGACGCGAAGGCCTCTTCGAACTTGCCAAGGGCTTGCCGCCTTCAGCTCGTTACGAGAATGCAGTGGCCGTCTCTCAGGGAGACTACGTCATTCTCCACGGCCGGTTCTCCGGTACCGGTCTCCGCAGGAACTGGATCGTTGCTGACGTCGTGCTCATGAAAGACGGCATTCTGATCGAGCACTGGGATGTCATTCAAGACGAAGCTACCGAATCCGAATCGAAGAGCGGTCGCCCGATGTTCAAGGGCTCATTTGCCCCCGACGCTCCAACCGCAATTGCTGAGGGAGTGACGTTGTGACAACGAGAGATAAAGAAACGCGACTCCTCTTACAACCGTTTCTATTTGGCGATCTAACTCTGCCGAACAGAATTGTGATGGCACCGCTCACGCGGATGCGCACCCCGCTTCAGGGCGCAGTCCCAAACGCGTTGATGCGTGATTATTACGAGCAGCGTGCCACAGCCGGTCTAATCATTACTGAGGGCACCTTCGTGAGTGATCAGGCACGAGGCTGGTTCGGGGCACCCGGCGTTTACACGGAGGCGCAACGCAAGGGCTGGGAAGATATAACGGCCGCAGTTCACGCGGCAGGTGGTCGCATCATTGCGCAGCTTTGGCACCAGGGTTCCGTGTCGAACGCCGCCCTCGTTGGAAACGGGCGTTCGCCCCTGACGGCGTCGGCGGTGGACCCAGAGCAACAGGTGCACATCGGGTATGGCATTACCGAGATGACCTCAGTCCCAGACGCCATGTCGATGGAGGACATCCGGCAGACAATTGCGGACTTCCGTCATGCAGCGAAAGTGGCGCGTGATGCTGGCTTCGATGGCGTACAGATCCAGGGTGGATTCGTTTATCTCTTTCAGCAGTTCCTACAAGAGAACCTGAATCTTAGGTCCGATGCGTACGGTGGCTCCATCGAGAACCGCGCTCGCTTGCTCTTCGAAGTCCTCGAGGCTGTTCTCGAAGAGTGGCCGGCAAACCGCGTCGGAGTCAAAGCCGGCCCCATGATGTCGGAGCGCGGCGGCTTTCGATCTCTCCCTTCCACCCTTCCAACCTCCGAATATGTTTACCGGCGCTTGAATGACTACGGCCTGTCCCACGTCATGTTGATGCGGCAATTGGCTGACCTGCAGGGAACGCCGCTTCAAGATCTCCAAGGCGATGGCGCGGTTCACCACTTCCGGAGGATCTACAACGGCACGCTCATGCTGAATGTTGGTATCGAATCCGCCCACGCAGAAGAATTGCTGCAGCAGGGCCTCGGCGATCTCGTCGCGTTCGGCCGCGAGTACATCGCGAACCCGGACCTCGTGGAACGCATTCGCGTCAGCGGCCCCCTGAACGAACAGCGGCCCGAGAACTATTACGGCGCCACCAGCACCGGGTATACCGACTACCCCACCCTCGCCCAGATTGCCGAGCGGGAGGCCCTCCATGCCTGACTTCGACCCCACCGGCACAGTCGCCTTCTTTCGCGAGCGCCACCGCGCCGAGACCATCACAACCGCCAACGTCCTTCGCGCCATGACGCCCGACATGATGGACTACCGGCTGCACCTCGAATCTTCGCCGCTCGGAGCAATCGCCTGGACTATCGTTCGCTGCCTGCGCATCTGCAGCCAACTTACCCGCGACGCCACCGCAGAAGTTCCACGTGACCCAACTCCCTCCTACCAGGAATTGCCTCCCGCGTTTGACCGAGCTGCGCAGGACTTGGGCGCTGCTCTTCTCGGCGTGACCCAGGAGCAGTGGCAACAACAGCGGGTCGTCCGAGCTGGCTCCCATACGCTCCTTGACCAGCCTCTCGGTCAGATCTTTTGGCTGTTTCATGCGGACTCAATTCATCACCGCGGACAGATCTCGGTCTTTCTGCGTCCGTTTGGCGCGAAGGTTCCGTCCATCTACGGCCCCTCCGGCGACGTTCATCCCTAGCCATCACTCATCAAGAAGGAGAAGGAATATGAAACTCGAAGGCAATACGATCTTCATCACAGGCGGCGGTTCAGGTATCGGCCGCGCACTCGCAGAAGCACTCCATCAGCATGGCAACAAGGTCATCATCTCCGGGCGCCGCAAGAGCCACCTCGCCAAAACCGTCGCAGCCAACCCCGGCATGGAGTCCATCGAACTGGACGTATCCGACCCCGCCAGCATCCACCGCGTTGCCAAGGAATTGATCGCCAAGCACCCAACACTCAACGTCCTGATCAACAACGCCGGCATCATGCAAATCGACGACTCCTCTACCGCCATCGACGATGAACTCATCACCTCGACCATCGCCACCAACCTGGTTGGCCCCGTCCGCCTTACTGGCGCTCTCATCGAGCACCTCAAACGACAGGACTCGGCCACCGTCCTGTTCGTGTCCTCGGTCTTAGGCTTCACGCCGATGGCAATGACCGCCGTCTACTCCTCCACCAAGGCGGCCATCCACTCCTATGCACAATCGATCCGCTTCAAGTTGCGCCACAGCTCGGTGTCGGTGCTCGAAATCATCCCGCCCTGGGTACGCACCGAGCTGCTGAACAGCAGCGAGGAACCTCGCGCCATGCCCCTTGATGAGTTTCTCGAAGGGACCATGGACGCGCTCGCGACCGACGCAAACGAAATCATGGTGCCGCGAGCAAGGTTCCTCCGCGAGCAATCGGGCCCTCGCGAAGCAGTCTTTGTGACCTCCTTCAATGAGCAGCTCGAAGCTCCGCAAACCTGAGTTGGCCACGCACTCTCATCCACGCTCTTCAACCAGCAACAGCCGGAGAATCCTATGAATGATCTATTGCAGCTTGCCGTCAACGCTCACGGCGGCCTCAAGCGCTGGAACGAAATCACCGCAATCACCGTTGCGGCCTCGCTGACAGGCGCGATTTGGTTCGTCAAGAGCCAAGGGGACTACCTGAAAGACGTTGTCATGACCGTCGACACCACGAAGGAGCGGCTCGTCACCGATTTTCCCGGCCAGGACAAGCGCTTTATCTTCGAGCCGCAACGCCTGATCATGGAACGCAACGATGGCACCCTCATCCAGGAGCGCCAAGATCCGGAGGAAATCTTCGTCGGCCAGTTACGCGAGACACCCTGGGACGATCTCCAGGTTGCGTACTTCCAGGGTGAGGCTCTCTGGACGTATCTCAACACGCCATTCCTCTACACCAGGCCGGGTTTTGTGACCGAAGAGATAGCTCCGATCCAGGTCGACGGGGAGCAATGGCGGCGTCTGAAAATCACCTTCCCAGAATCCATCAAGAGCCATACGCGGGAACAGATCTCGTGCTTTGGCCCCGACGGCCTGCTGCGTCGCCACGACTACACCGTCGACATTCTCGGCGGCGCTACAGGGCTCAACTACGCGTCCGAGTACCGCGACGTGGACGGCATCATCTTCCCAACCAAGCGCCGGATCTATGCCTACGAAGGCGACTACCAACTCGTTCCCGAACCCCTGCTCGTCAAAATTGATATGGGCGAAATCACAGTTCGCTGACGATCGAGCGGGCCGGTTCACAACAGCAATCAAAGTGCACGGGACAATTACGTTGAACACTTCATTATTTTTCCAACCTCTGCAACTCGGCAGTGTCACATTGTCCAACCGCATCGTGATGGCTCCGCTCACGCGTATGCGCGCAGGCGCAGGTAATGCGCCCACCGAACGGAACGCGCTGTATTACGCACAACGGTCGTCCGCGGGCCTGATCATCGCGGAAGGCACCGCTGTAAGCCAGCAGGGCCAGGGCTACCCTAACGCGCCAGGCATCTACACGGCAGAGCAAGTCGCTGGATGGAGAAAGGCGACAGATGCTGTGCATGAACAGGGCGGCAGGATCTTTCTTCAACTAGCGCATAACGGACGTAACTCGCACTCATCCTTCATGCCCGATGGAGGAGCACCCTTCGCCCCCTCCCCGATTCCACCCAGCTTGCCGGGATTCACACGGGATGCTCAGAAGGTTCCGATCGAAATCCCCCGCGAGCTCACTGCACCCGAGATTCGCGAGATCGTCGTCAGCTTCGCGACTGCGGCGCGTAATGCCATCGATGCCGGCTTCGACGGCGTGGAGTTGCAGGCGGCCAACAGTCACCTCATCGACCAGTTTTTGGAAGATGGCGCGAACCAGCGGACCGATCGTTACGGCGGCTCGGTCAAGAACAGGATGCGCTTCCTTGTCGAAATCGTGGAAGCAGTCTCGGCCGTTACGGGGTCGCAGAGAGTCAGCGTCCGCCTGTCGCCCTTCGGTCAGTATGGAGGCATTCGCGACAGCAATCCCATGCGCCTTTTCACCTCCGTCGTCCGCGAAATGAGCACATATAACCTGGCCTACCTTCATTTGATCGAAGGCCGGGGCTCTGAGATCGGCCTCGCGGACGAACTTCACGCGGACGCACTCGATAATGCCCGCATCTTCCGTCCCGAGTACGAAGGGAACCTCATCTCGGCCGCCGCCTACACACCGGAGACAGGGCATCAGGCGATTGAAGCGAGGTATGCCGACGCCATCGCCTTTGGGCGACTGTTCATTGCCAATCCCGACCTCGTTTCACGCATCGAGAAAGGACTAACGCTCAACGCGTACGACCGCTCAACGTTCTACGGCGGCGACGAACACGGCTATACGGATTACCCAATCGCGAATCCGTCATCGCCCAGGGAGAAAGGATGACAATTGAACTCGTCCTCAAGACACACCGAGATGTCTTCTATCGGGCCCTATTGGAGGGAGATTGGGACGCGCTCGCCGCCCTCTACGCGGACGAGTACATGTTGGTGCGCTCCGACGGTTCGGTCCTGACCAAGGATGAAGTTCTAGCGGACCTGCGAACTCAGAAGCTTTGTTTCGAAAGCATCGAAGTCAGTGACGAGAAACTGCGGATCATTGATTCCGTAGCAGTACTTACCGGGCAAAGTCGGACCAGGTCGCGACACGCCGGCACTCTGATGCAAACCTGCTTCCGATTCATTGCTTTGTACCAAGAGGCTCCCGGTGGTTTGAAACTGCTTCATTTCCAGAGCACTTCGCTATGCGCAGGGCGTGCCGCTCATAGCTTTCCGATCGGAGCATAGAGAGAGGACTTTATGGACATCAAAACATTGACGGCCACGGACGCGTTGTTCATTGGCGCCTGGGCGCTGCAGAGTTTCACGGAAATGTTGAGCGATGGAAGCTCCGTGGAACCGATGGGAAGAAGTCCGCAGGGATTTCTGCTGTACACGGAAGAGGGTATCGTTTCAGCTCAACTCACAGGACGGACAAGTGGGAGCGCCGAGCTTTCCTCACGTGAGGCTGGGGCAATCGGTGGGGTCCCACAAAATGAGAGTCCATACATCGAATACTGCGGAACCTTCTCGGTGAACTTGAACCTGCAGGAAATAGTACATGTTCCGCTAGTTGCGTACGATAGGAGCCTCGTGGGAAAAGCTCTCCGCCGAAAATTTCATTTCAACGCAGACCGATTGACCCTGACAATCTCAACTCCGGAAGCAATAGAAGGCACAACTGAATCGCGCTTGGTTTGGCGCCGTTACCACCGAACGTAACTACCGCTCAGCCCAGCGGTGAAATCAGGCACCTTCTGCCTGGTTGGTTCAATCCGGAGATGCAAACCTCCGAACCGCCCACAATGGCTCGAGGGATGACCGGGACGCGGCGACCCGCGGATAACCCGAAACTCTCCTGAAGGGTTCAGATTCAGATAATTACGATTCTCAATTGTCGATAACAGGCCGATGCACTCATTGAGGCCTAAGAAACATTCTAGGCGATCAAAATTCCCTGAAATGGGCCGTACGGCAATGATGCCGAAGTACTCGAGGCACGGACGCGTTGAAAAAGCAAAACCCTGCGAATGATCTGTCCACCCGAGCGATCGCGCAAGCTAGTCCGCTTAGCCAGATGACACTCCCCGTGTCCATCCTCTTCGCGTGGATGATTATCCCTTTTTCATCGCTCTAAAGATCTTCCGCTGGCGTTAGCAATGCAGACTATGTGTGCGGCGGCGAGATGCGTCAATCCACACTTCACTGTTACAGCATTTTGCGTATCCGAGGTCAAGGACCGAGTTAGTCAATTTTTGAAACGGAATACGCGTCTCAATTTGTTCCGTTCCGGCTTTCGGAGCTCTATAAATCTAGATAAAACTGGTCAATCCGAGGTCAAACAAGCCGGATTTCGAGCGTACCAAAGAGAGGTTATCCGATGTGACCTCAATAACTTCCAGGAGTTTTATAGACATGCTCGTCACGCGTGGACAAGATATCGTTCAGTTCTGTCAGTCGTGGCCTAAATAGCCTGAAACTCAAGGCGAAAATGAAATTGGTAGTACTGAGAACAAACCATTTACGGTGGCCAGAATTTGATTCAGTTGTCCAACTTATCGTGAAACTGACAGCGAGGTCCTGCGCGGACGGCGAGAGAGTCGCTGCGCGCGAATATTATGTAGCGTTCCGAACCATCCACGCGTTCGCATCCATGAGAGACTCACAGGGAGTCTTCTCCGGTTGAATCTCTATCGATGCACCCGATCTGTCGCATCTCCTCACGACTACACGGTTAAGCCCCCATGCTGAGGTGGTGCGCTTACTGCCAGGAATTCCAGGGCGAGATCGCCCCACTCGACACCTTCACCACCACCCACGGTGCCCGGCCTGCAAGGCAAAGGGCATGGACCAACTTGACTCCGAGATCGGGACCTCCCACCGCCTCCGCGAAATCCAAGGCCTCCTCTACCAGGCCGGCAAGACCGGCGACATGGCGGCGGCCTCCCGCATCATCCATAGCGCCCTTACCGCCGGGCTACGCCCCGTCGATATCCTCGTTGGTCTCATTACGCCGCTCCTCTACCTCATTGGACTCGAGTGGGAAAGCAGCCTCATCACAGTCGCCGACGAACACCGATTCACCAGCTTCTGCGAGCGCGTCTTCGAACTCGTTGTACTCGAGGTGAAGGCCACCGACACGCCCATCTCCGGCAGCCGCCACGCCCTGGTGTTCCTCATGAACGCCCGTGGCAACAACCACACCCTCGGCATCCGCATCCTCTCCCTCTGGTTGCGGTCCAAAGGCATAGAAACCCGCGATTTCGATTCGGCTCCCTCCCCCGAAAGCCTCGTCCAGCTTGCGGCTGACATCAGACCCAAGGCAATCCTCATCTCCCTGGCCCTTGACCGGCAGAAGTCCTATGTCTACCGCATCGCTCAACGGATGGAGGCGCTCCAGCACCCGCGTCCCACCCTGATCATCGGAGGCTACGCCATCAAAAAACAGCTCGTTCCACCCATCCCTGGCGCTCTCTTCCTCGAAACGATCACCGGCCTGGACAACCTCATTTGGGCTCTGGAGTAGCGGAGCGCTGTCTGGCAAACGCTTCCAATAGTTCCCCAAAGTTTTAATCGAGAATCG
>NZ_LMUT01000009.1:282196-321924 GCF_009765785.1 Granulicella sp. L46 | reverse complement strand
CAACTTGGTAAACTAGAAGTAGAGATCAAACCCAACATCAACCGCTGCATCGGCAACCGCCGCTGCAGCGTTCGCATTTAAGCCCCTAACTCCAATCAAGAGAAGATCATACATTTAACCCATTTAGAATGAGTCGTTTGAAAGCAACGCTCATACGCCAACTAGCACATTCCAAACGACTTCGCTAACCGAAAAGTGAAAGTAGGGAGGGGGGTATCCCTCAGCCCTCAAGGAGAACCATGCCCACGCTCTATTGCCGTCACATCCGCCCCAGCGGCCGCCGCTGCCAATCGCCCGCCCTGCGCGGCAAGCCTCTCTGCTTCCATCACACCAGCGCCAACGCCCATCACCGCGCCCTCCACCCGCCCGACGACGGCACCAGCAACATCATCTGCGACCTCGGCAGCAACCAACTCGACGCCATCCGACGCGAGCCTATCTTGGCCCAGTACTACGCCAATACCCGCGGCCCCGTCATCCTCGATTTCCCGCCCCTCGAAGACGCCAACTCCGTCCAACTCGCTCTCTCCATGGTGCTCACTGTGCTCGGTCAGAATCGCCTCGATCCCAAGCGCGCCGCCGCCATGCTCTATAACCTGCAGATCGCCGCATCCAACGCACACAACGTCACGACCAACGAGTCCCAGGCCGTTCGCGAGTTCCTCCACGACGAAGATGGCACCCTCCTCTCCGTCGACGAAGACCCCGAACAAGTAGAGGAAACACAACGCTTCCTCGAAGAACTCGCCGAAAGCAGGAAAGAGACGGATGATTTAGCGCCAGCGGACGAAGAAGACGAATACTAACCAGGCGGGCTCTCCCACCCGCGCTGTACTATCCACTCAAGGCTATACATCCCATTTGCACTGTACAGTCCACCAGGGCAGTACCACCCCTAGAAGCGCACCACAAGCCCAATTCCCACCTGCTGCATTCCCTGCCGATAGCCATCAAACGCCGAGCCAATCTGGCCGCCACCGTATTCAATGCGCGCATCCACGTGCCGCGCCACGGCATAATCCAGTCCAACCTGGATCTGATACGCAAAGCTCGTCGAGCGCGAAGCGTAGTACCCATAGTTTGTGCCCACCCCGCCAATCTCAAATTGGACGTAAGGACTGAACGGTACCCCACGGCTCCGCAACGCTAACCGCGGCCCGATCAACCCGCTGCGTATCTGGTTGCCATAACGAGTACTGCCGCCGCTGGACTCGATCACATATCGCGCATCCGCGCCGAGATGCAGTGGCCCCGCGTGCAGCAACGAGTCATAAAACCCAAACGTGCCACCATAAGCCGACAGGCTATTCTGCGAAACCACCAGCGAACCCTGCCCCGCGTTCACCGATCCCAGGTACCCGCCGCTCCCCATGGCATACAAGCCGTACTGAGCCTTCGCACTTCCACAACCCATCCCCAAAACCAACACCAAACACGCAGCCCAAAGCTTCCCCAAGCAACACCTCTGCCTCGAGCATAGCGAGTAACGTTACCAAAGGTGAGTCTCACCCAAGGTTCCCCCAGCCCTTCGCGAAACGTGGCTAACTGAGTGCCCTTAGCGTCAAGGCCCTTGTCTCTGGACCCTCGCACTTAGAGCACGCGGCTGTGCTTGTACCCTGCTTCGGTCATCGCGGCCAGCAACTGCTCCACCTGCTCGCGACCGCGCGTCTCCATAGTGATATCGATCGTCGTGTCGCCGAGATTCACCCCGTAGTACGCGCGGTTATACAACGTATCCACAATATTCACGCGATGCGCGGCGATGAGCGTAGTCAACTCGGTCAGCGCTCCAGGCTTATCCAGTAAGTGAATCCGCAGCCGAATCAAGCGCCCATCCTGCACCAAACCGCGCTCGATGATCCTGCTCAGCAGCGTCACGTCGATATTGCCGCCGCATACCAATACCGCGGTGCGCGTGCCCTCCGCAAGGCTCGTCCGCTTCTGCAGCAGCGACGCCAGCGCGGTCGCGCCCGCACCTTCAGCCAGCGTCTTCTCGCGCTCCAGCAGCGTCAGAATCGCGCTGGCAATCTCGTCCTCGTCGACGGTCACAATCTCGTCGACATACTTCGCGACCACCGGAAACGTGACCTCGCCCGCGCGCCGCACCGCAATACCATCGGCGATCGTCGTCGCAGGTTCCAGCGTCACCGGATGATGTGCCTCGATCGCATCGCGCATCGAGGGCAACCGAGAAGTCTGCACACCAATCACGCGGACGCTCGGCTTGATCTCCTTCACCGCGCAAGCAATTCCGCCAATCAACCCGCCGCCGCCGATCGGCACGACCACAGCCTGCAAGTCTTCCACCTGCTCCAGCAGCTCCAGTCCGATGGTTCCCTGCCCAGCCATGACCAGCGGATCGTCGAATGGATGAATGAACGTCATACCCTGCTCTTCGCAGAGCCGTGTGGCCTCGATGCAAGCCTCATCGTAATTGCCGCCATGCAGCACGACCTCGGCGCCAAACCCGCGCGTCGCCGTAACCTTCACGAGCGGTGTCGTCAGCGGCATCACAATGACGGCGCGAATCCCACGCCGCGTCGCATGATATGCGACGCCCTGCGCATGATTCCCCGCACTAGCCGCCACCACTCCACGCTTCGCCTGCTCCGGCGTCAGCATCGCAATCTTGTTGAGCGCGCCACGCTCCTTGAAACTGCCCGTCATCTGCAGGTTTTCAAGCTTCAGAAAGACGCTCTGGTCGGTCATGCGCGAGAGCATCTCGGACCGCGTGCACGGCGTGCGATAGACAGCCGTGCCAATTCGCTCGCGCGCCGCGAGGATGTCGGCCAATGTCAGTGAAGTGGTTGTCATACTCATTCTGTCTATCGTAGCCTCTCAGCGTCGCCAGCGGTCGCAGCCGCAGGTCTAGCGCGAGAAGCTAGTCTCCATCTTTTCTTTGTGCCGCTCCATCGCCAACTCGATTAGCCGATCGATCAGCTTCGCGTAAGGAAGCCCGCTCGCAGCCCATAGCTTCGGATACATGCTGATCGACGTAAATCCTGGCATGGTATTGACCTCGTTCAACACAATTTCGGCACGCTTTCCCTTAGTTGCCGGAGCCATCAGGAAATCCACCCGTGCAAGCCCCGCACAATCGCACGCCTTGAACGCGGCCACGGCCATCGCGCGAATCCTCTTCTCTTCCGCCTTCGACAACTTCGACGGAAGAATGCAAACGCTCTCATCCGGACCACTCAGCTCGTACTTCGCCTCGTAGTCATAGAACTCTTTCGCCGGCACAATCTCACCCACCACGCTGGCCTCCGGCGCATCGTTACCCAGCACAGCCACCTCGAGCTCGCGCGGCTTCACACCGGGTCCGCCGACGCCCTGCTCAATCACAATCTTCCGATCGAAGCTCGCAGCCAGATCCATCGCCGCTGCCAGTTCCCCACGCACCTTGACCTTGCTTATCCCCACCGAACTCCCCAGGTTCGCCGGCTTCACAAACACGGGATAGCACAGCGCCTTCTCAATCACCCGCGTCGCCTTCTTCGGATCCGCTCTCCACTCGCTGCGCAGCAACGTCACATGCGGAGTCAGCGGCAAGCCTGCAGCCACAAACATGCGCTTCATCGCGTCCTTGTCCATCGCCGCGGCCGAACCAAGAACACCCGAACCCACGTAGGCGATGTCGGCCAGTTCAAACAGACCCTGCACCGTGCCGTCCTCGCCAAACGTTCCATGGAGCACGGGAAACACCACATCCAGCCCAGTCCCCGAACCCGGCGCCGCCGCCGCGCTCACAATCGAAACCCCAGCCTCCCCCGCGCCCACCGCCGCCCCCTCACCCAGCAGCGCCTGCGCCTTGCGACCCTGCAGCCAGCGGCCCTCCGGACTGATGCCCAGCTCCACCACATCGTATTTCTTCCGGTCAATCGCCTTCAGAATCGATCGCGCCGAACGCAACGACACCTCGTGCTCGCCACTCCGACCACCAAACAGAATCCCTACGCGCAGTTTCTTCTTCGCCATATTCTTCAGTGTCGATCACGCACCGCCTGTGCGTCTGCATCCGGAATCACAATGAACCATCCATGGCACGCCCTCGCCCGTTAGTGCACGGTCTTGGTCGGCTGGCGTCCGGCGTCTACACGTTGAACTTGAAGAACAGAATGTCGCCGTCCTTCACCACGTACTCTTTGCCTTCCGACCGCAGCAGCCCCGCTTCTTTCACCGCCTGCTCGCTGCCGAGCCGGAACAGGTCCTCGCAGGCGTAGCAATCGGCCTTGATGAAGCCGCGCTCAAAGTCCGAGTGAATCACGCCCGCAGCTCCAGGAGCCTTCGTCCCGCGCTTGATGGTCCACGCGCGAACCTCCTGCACGCCCGACGTGAAGTACGTAATCAGTCCCAGCAGCCGATACGCCGCATGGATCAGCCGATTCAATCCCGGCTCCTCCAAACCCGCAGCTTCCAAAAATTCGGTCCGCTCTGCAGGTTCCAGTTGAGCAATCTCGGCCTCCATCGCACCGCAGATCCGCACCACCTCGCTGCCCTCTTCGGCCGCACGCTGCTCCACGAGCTTGGTGAAGTCGTTGCCGTCAGCGATGCCGTCTTCATCGACGTTGGCGACGTAGAGTTGCGGTTTCATGGTGATCAGAAAGAGATCGCGGGCAACTAACTTTTCCGAGTCCTCAAGATCGGCCGTCCGAGCTGGTTTGCCGGCGTTAAGGACTTCGAGGAGTTTCTGGATGGTGCTGAGTTCGGTCTTGGCTGCGGCGGTCGCGGCGTTAGACTTGGCGGCCTTCTCGGCTTTGTTGAGCCGCTTCTCCACGGTGTCGAGATCCGCCAGCAGAAGCTCCGTGTTGATGATGTCGATGTCGTGGATGGGATTGACTCCGCCCGCGACGTGGATGACCTCAGGATCGGAGAAGCAACGCACCACGTGCAGAATTGCGTCGGTCTGCCGAATGTGCGAGAGGAACTGGTTGCCCAGACCTTCACCCTTGCTCGCGCCTTCCACGATGCCGGCAATGTCCACAAACTCCATGGTCGTGGGGACGATCGAGTGCGGCTTCACCATGGTCACAATGCGATCCATGCGCGTATCCGGAACGGGCACAATGCCGACATTCGGGTCGATGGTACAGAAGGGATAGTTCGCCGCCGCAGCCTTGGAGGCTGTCAGCGCATTAAAGATGGTGGACTTTCCGACGTTCGGCAGTCCGACAATTCCGCAGTTCAGAGGCATGATTCAGACAATTCCTTTTCTCTATCTATTGGAACATGCGCACGCAATCGCTGCCATGAGTCGCTGTGGTTGCCTCACTCATCCAATGGTCATCATGCAAATCGGTATCGATAGCTTTGTTGAGACACCTCTCGGCTCCGGCCGCGCGCCCGGCGAGCTCGGCGCAGAACGCGTTCACCAGCTCCTTGAGGAGATTGAACTCGCCGATCGCACCGGCGTCGATGTCTACGGGATTGGCGAGCACCACCGCGAGGAGTACATCGCGTCGTCGCCGGCGGTACTCCTGGCCGCTGCTGCTGCGCGCACGCAGAACATCCGCCTGACTTCTGCGGTCACTGTTTTGAGCTCTGATGATCCAGTTCGCGTCTTCCAGGACTTCGCTACGCTTGACCTCGTTTCGCAGGGTCGCGCCGAGATCATCGTTGGCCGCGGCTCATTCATCGAGTCTTATCCGCTCTTCGGCTACGACACCAAGTTCTATGACGAACTCTTTGCCGAGAAGCTTGACCTGCTACTCCAGCTCCGCGACCAAACCCGCGTCGAGTGGGAGGGAAAACACCGTCCCTCACTCACCGGGCAAGGCGTCTGGCCGCGTCCGTTCCAGGCCCGACTGCCGATCCGCCTCGGCGCAGGAGGAACCCCAGCGTCCTTCGTCCGCGCTGGAATGCTGG
Source organism: Granulicella sp. L46 (assembly GCF_009765785.1). Lineage (GTDB taxonomy): Bacteria > Acidobacteriota > Terriglobia > Terriglobales > Acidobacteriaceae > Granulicella. Next base: position 316,059 of record NZ_LMUT01000009.1, on the reverse strand, counting down.
GACTGCCGCTGACTGTTGCCATCATCGGCGGTGAACCGCACCGATTCCGGCCACTTGTGGACCTCTATCGAGAAGCGGGCCGTCGCGCCGGCCACGCGCCCGAGTCGCTCGACGTGGCCGTACATGGCATCGGCTTCCTCGCCGACACTACGCAGGAGGCTGCCGATATTCTGTGGCCGGCCTATTCCACAACCTTTACGCGCATCGGCCGCGAGCGGGGTTGGCCACCGGCGACGCGCGCGGCCTTCGATGCCCAGCGATCGGAGGACGGAGCCTTCTTTGTTGGCGATCCGGATACTGTTGCGCGAAAGATGCACAGTGTCAGCGACGCCCTTGGCGAAGTCTCACGCATCACACTGATGATGAGCGGCGGGCCGTTGCCGCACGCCCAAATGCTCCGGGCCATTGAGTTATTGGGAACCGGCGTGGGTCCACTAACGCATCGCTAGAGCAGGAAAATATTCGGACAGATACACGCAAAAGTTTGCACAGTACCAAAGATTGTTCATATGTAACTGACTGATTGCAGTTGAAACGCGTTTGGTTATTGAGGTGCTTCTATACATGTCGTACGTGATCCCACACATCTATGACGGCAATTCGATTGGAGGTACTCGTGTCTCAATTTTCTCAAAGAGTTTATTCAACATTGGCGCTGGTGGCGGCGCTTTCCATGGCGGCTGCGAGCCAGGCGCAGGCCCAGGCTAGGGCTGTTCCCGTGTCAGCGACGGCGTCTCAGCCGTCCGCTATGCCTGATCATTTGATCTCTGCGCGGGTGCGCGATGGCGTGCTGACGATCGATGGCATGGTTGCTAAAGTCCAGCTTAACTATGACATACAGAACACTGGCTACATGTATTTCTTCGTTCCCGGCGTGGGGACGGCGGTGGTCTCGATGGGGCCGCTGGCGGATGGCGTGAAGGTGCCGGATGCGTTTGACGGTGAGAAGCTGGCGTTCACGGTGGATGGGCACAGCGTGGAGTTGAGCAATGAGGGCAGCAGCCTATTGGAAAAGCGGAAGGGCAAGGCGGATGTTTATGTGCGCCTCGACCGTTCGACCGTGGCTATAAGCCGTTATCCTCGCATGGGTTACGGAGATACAACGACTGCTCCTTACGTGTGGCCCCTGTCGGCTGCCCAGCCTGCTGGCAAGGATAAAGTGGAGTACGCGGTGACACCGCCGCCCGTGCCGAAGAGCATGCTGCCACAGACGGCTTCGTCGGGCACGCCGAAGCAGTAAGCCCTGTTTTGGCTGGAAATGGGTTGGTCGGGGTGTTGACTTAGCCTCGTTTCGGGTTACGCAGAGGGCGCTTTAGCTACTTTTCGGGTAGCGGGCGCCCTTTCTGCGTTTGCTGAGGCGTCTGATGGTTTCGGGGGGTTAGATTCCCTCACCGTCGACGACGAAGCCGGGACGGGATTCGAGGTCGGTGCGGTACTGGGCGCTCTCCTGTTGCTCGGTCGTGAGGGAGAGGGCGGGCTCGTGGATGACGACCTGGTGGATGTCGCCCTCGAGGTGGTCGACGCGGGATTGCAGGGCGCGGATCTGGTCGGCGAGGGTGAGGATGACGTCGGAGAGTGGGTCGTTGATGTCGCGGGGGTCGGTGATGAGGACGCGCTTGCCGGCCTGGTAGACGATGTGCGCGGGGACACCGACGACGGTGGAGTCGGGTGGGACGTCGCGGAGGACGACGGAGCCGGCGCCGACGCGGGAGTTTTCGCCGATGGTGATGTTGCCGAGGATGTTGGCGGTGTTGCCGACGAAGACGTTGTCGCGCAGGGTGGGGTGGCGCTTGCCGCTGATCTTGCCGGTGCCGCCGAGGGTGACGCCCTGGTAGATGGTGACGTCGTTGCCGACGATGGCGGTTTCGCCGATGACCACGCCCATGCCGTGGTCGATGAAGAGGCGTCGGCCGATGGTGGCGCCGGGATGGATCTCGATGCCGGTCCAGAAGCGGACAATCTGGGAACCGAGGCGGGCGATGAGCTTAAAGTGTTTGCACCAAAGCCAGTGGTTGATGTGGTGGGCCCAAACGGCCTGGAGACCGGGATAGCAGGTGAGCACCATGAGCCGCGAGGTGGCCGCGGGGTCTCGTTCGAGGATGCAGCGGGTGTCTTCGCGGATGTGGTCGAAGAGGTTCATGGATGGGTTGATGATAGCGCGGGTGGGTTTTGGACAGCTTGCGAGCGGGGGCGTTCGCATAAGCGTCTGATGCGGAGCGTAGCGAGGCGGTTACAAAAACTCTATGCCGGGAATTCGAACTTGCCGAAAACGCCACCTTCGAGAACGAGGAGCACACGCTTCACATAACGGGGTCTCTATCGACGACACTCTTGTAGGCCGGGTGAGCAAACAGCACCGCCAATAGTCCGTGAAGAACACTGGCTGGCAAGAGGAGATGACTAGTGAACTCCCCACCGATTCGCAGATAACCCAGGTAACACGCTGCCACGAGGTTATAGACAAACAGCGCCGTGATGGGCCGCTTGTTGTCGCCTTCGCCTTCCGGCCAGCAAGCAAGGGCAAGCGAAAAGAGACCGAACCCGCCTACTCTGGCAACAGCCTCTCCGGCCGGTGTCAGTCCTGTAGAAAGCAGAACGTTCGCAACAAGATTTGGAACGGCAATGAGTACGAGTCCGGTTGCCAATTCAAGCGAGGAAGAGATAAGGACCAACGTCTTGGTTCTCATGGTTGAAGCATATTCCCGTCTTCGGCTTAAGTCGTCAAACCGGCTCTACCTAGCTTGTTCTCCCGGGCCTACGCGGTGGAACCCAGACGGCCTGGAGACCGGGGTAGCAGGTGAGGACCATGAGCCGCGAGGTGGCGGCGGGGTCGCGTTCGAGGATGACGCGGGTGTGGTCGAAGAGGTTCATGGTTGGGTTGATGATAGTGCGGCGGAGATGTTTGGGTAGGTTACGAACCTGGGCGTGGCCGCAGGCATGTGATGCTGCGCGCAAATAACTGTCACGAAAACTCTTTTGCAGGAATTCGCAATTGTCGCGCATGCCGTTTTGAGGTGCTGAGACGAAGCAGCAGCTTAGGCGAGCAGGAAGACAATCGACCACCGAAACTATGCACATACAACATGCTTGTTTAAAACATACATTTGTATTATTTATAGGGTCGAGAGGTATTGACGTGAAGGAACTGCGACTGTCGAGACTAGAACGAGAGATTATGGAGATCTTGTGGAAGAGAGGGGAAGCATCCATACGCGAGATACAGGAGGCCTTCCCTGCAAAGAAGAGACCTTCTTACGCGACCGCCCAGACGACCGTCTATCGGCTTGAGGCCAAGGAAGCGTTGGGCCGCGTGCGAAAGCTTGGAAACTTCCACATCTTCGCACCGGTGATCTCGAGAGATGCGGCGCAGCGGAGTTTCATCGAGGAGTTGCTTACGCTATTTGGCGGCGAATCGCGGCCCATCGTCGCTCACCTCATCAGCGCCGGGAAACTGACGCTGGACGACGTCGAGTACGCAGAGAAGATGCTCAAGAAGCTGCGGAAGGAAGACAAGGCATGATCCTACAAGAACTGTCTGCTGCCATCGCTGACGTATGGCCTGCGTTAGCCAATCATCTCTGGCAATCCACGGTGTTCGCCCTGGCCGTTGGTTTCGTGGCATTTTTGTTGCGACGGCATGAGGCGCGGATCCGGTATAGCTTGTGGCTGATTGCGTCCGCAAAATTTCTCATTCCGTTCTCGTTGTTGGTGGCGGTCGGCGGACGTTTACCCCACCCTCAATATGTTGGATCGCAAACCGCAATTTATTCCGTGCTCGATTCGGTCGGCCAACCGTTTACGCAGGCGTCGGTTCCACAAGTTCCATCCCAACGGCTCATGTCCTCCAGCAAGCTAACTTCGTTTGAGTGGATACCCATGGCGGTCGCGATGGTGTGGCTCAGCGGCGTGGCAGTCGTACTGCTGGTTTGGATTACCCGTTGGAAACGTATTTTCAAGGTGCTCCAGAACGCCAAAAAGGTGGAGTCGGGTGTTGAGGTAGAACTGCTGCGTGAATTGGAGGGCTCTATTGGCGCGCAGGGGATTGACTTGCTGGTTTCTCATGAACTTTTGGAACCGGGGATATTCGGTGTCCTCCGACCCGTGTTGATTTGGCCCGCGGGACTTTCGGTGCGCCTTGAAGACGACGAGATGAGGGCCATTATGGCCCATGAGGTCGTGCACAGAAACAGGATGGACAACCTTACTGCGGCGCTCCATATGGTCGTAGAAGCGATCTTCTGGTTTCATCCGCTGGTGTGGTGGATCGAGCATCGATTGATAGAGGAGCGCGAGCAAGCATGCGACGAGGCAGTGGTTGGCATTGTGAAACAGCCCGCATCCTACGCCGAAGGCCTGCTCAAAGCGTGTCGGTTCTGTGTTGAATCGCCCCTTCTCTGCAACTCAGGCATCACTGGAGCGGATTTAAATCGCCGGCTCCAGAAGATTATGACGTCCCGCGCACAAAAGCTGAACCGCAACAGAAAGCTAGGATTGGCTCTCGTGGGCAGTTGTGCGGTCCTCGGGCCGGTGATGTTTGGCATGATGCTGTTCAATCCGTCATACGCACAAATACTGCATGCGAACGGTCCTCGTCCGAGCTTCGAGGTGGCAACGATCAAGCCGAGCAAGAGTGACGAGATGCCGTCGATGCTGTGGGACCGGCGTGATGGCCGCATGAGCGCTACGCATATTTCGCTGAGGGCGCTGATCAAGTCGGCCTACAACATTCGGGCTCCGCTGGACGATCAACTGGTTGGTGGCCCAGCCTGGCTCGACCGGGATACTTTCGATGTCGAAGCAAAGGCGGATGCGTCGACCGTGGCGTCGATGAACAAGTTGGGCCTCATGGATTCGCTCCAGCAATTTCAGTTGATGTTGCAGTCTCTGCTTGAGGAACGGTGTCAGCTCAAGTTGAACGCTACGATGAAGCAGCTCCCAGCATACGGACTGGTTGTCGCGAAGGGAGGACCGAAACTCAAGACTGTTGAGGTGCCGGACGAAGTGGCCAGTTCGCGCATGCCGCCGCCCCCGCCGCCGCCCCCGCCGCCAGCGAAGGGTGCTGCTCCGACGATCAGTCAACCCAAAGGAGGCCCGTTTCCTGGCATCAATCAAACGGGGCCAAATCAGGTGACGGGAACTGCGGTTCGGATGAGTTGGCTTGCCAATTGGCTAATGACCCAGGAGCCAGATGGAGATCGGCTCGTAGTGGATCAGACAGGGTTGCGGGGTAACTATGATTTTGTCTTGAACGGCGTTTCGGTTAAGAGTCTTTCTGCGCCTCCAGGTGCAACGCCTCCGCAACCAGACGAACTGACCGTCTCCATGTTTACCGCACTCCAAGGACAGCTAGGCCTGAGGGTAATACCGATCAAGGCTCCCATGGAGGTTCTGGTGATCGAGCGAGTTGATAAGCCATCGATCAATTGAACTCTGCGCCTCTCAGAAAGCAAGAGCTGTCGAGCCTTCGCACCCCACCCGTGCGCAAAGGAGCGAACGGATGGGGCACCCGGAGAGGTTGCCGCTACAGGGTGACGGTGGAAGTTGGGGTGGCTAGGGCTTGTTGGCGGAGCTCTTCGAAGAGGGCGGTGGAGAGGTAGCGCTCGCCGGAGCTGGGGATGATGACGACGATGAGCTTGCCGGCGTGGCGGGGTTCCTTCGCGATCTTCAGGGCTGCGAAGACGGCGGCGCCGGAGGAGATTCCTACGAGCAGGCCTTCCTCTTTGGGGAGGCGGCGGGCCATGGTGAGGGCCTCGTCGTTGGTGACCTGGACGATTTCGTCGATGAGGTCGGTCTTGAGGATGCTGGGGATGAAGCCGGCGCCGATGCCCTGGATCTTGTGCGGGCCGGGTTTGCCGCCGGAGAGGACGGGGCTATCGGTGGGCTCGACCGCGACGGTAAAGAAGCCGGGCTTGCGGGACTTCATGTACTCGCTGACTCCGGTGAGGGTGCCGCCGGTGCCGACGCCGGAGACGAGGATGTCGGCGGTGCCGTCGGTGTCGTTCCAGATTTCGGGGCCGGTGGTGTCGAAGTGGATCTTGGGGTTCGCGGGGTTGTTGAATTGCTGCAGCATGAAGCTGTTGGGCGTCGCGGCGATGAGCTCTTCGGCCTTGGCGATGGCGCCCTTCATGCCGTTGGGGCCGGGGGTGAGGACGATTTCGGCACCGAAGGCCAGGAGCAGAATGCGGCGCTCGACGGACATGGTTTCGGGCATGGTGAGGATGAGCTTGTAGCCTTTGACGGCGGCGGCGAAGGCGAGGCCGATGCCCGTGTTGCCGGAGGTGGGCTCGATGAGGGTGGTGACGCCGGGAGTGATTTTGCCGTCGGCTTCGGCGGCGTTGATCATGGCGAAGCCGATGCGGTCTTTGACGCTGGCGGCGGGGTTGTTGCTCTCGAGCTTGAGGACAATGCGGGCGTTACAGCCGGCGGCCACGCGGTTGAGTTGGACCAGGGGCGTGTTTCCGATGAGTTCGGTGGCGTTGGCGGCGATGTTCATGGTGTCCTCTCGTTCTGGCTGGCGCGGGCGCGGAAAGATGCGGGTGGGCGCAGCGGTTCGTGGATTCGCAGTACCGGTATAAGGGTACTCGAATCAGGTTACGCTGCGGCAGAAGGTGAGGTTTTGGGGACTAGGCTGACGACCGTGGGGTCTAGCTGATGGGTTCGTTCGTTTTCCAGACGAAGAGGTAGTCGCTGTTGCTGGAGGTCGCGATGGAGAGCTTCTTCTGGGCGGCGGCTCGGCTGAGGGCGGCGCGGATGTTTTCTTTGGTGTCGGGGAGCTCCGCGAGGGGGATTTTGAGCGCAGAACCGGCGCTGAGCTGGGAAATGTCGCCGAGCAGTTGGGTGATTATTTTCTTATGTTTACCGTCGCGGCCCTTGGGGACATCCACTTGCGAGATGGAGTCGAAGCGCATGGTGGCGAGAGGGGTCTTTTCGTTGTCGTCCATGGTTGGCCTCCTTATGCCAACTGTTGTATAGCTTATCGACGCCTTATCGTGATGAACCGTTGCCAAATTCTGATGAAATTTAAGCACAAAACGAGATGTTTGTCTAATGATTCGTACGGTTAATTGATCTGACGGAACTTAACTAAAGCTGATGTGACCTGACTGGAATAGACGAATCAACGTGGAAAAGAGTTAACCCATGACAGAACGAGACGCCTAGGGTGTGTTTAGAGGTATCCCCGATGTCCCCAACGTGCGGTTCGGAAGTGGTTTCGATGAGTGAAGTGCCGGTGGACGACGCGGTCGAGATGTTGGTAGAGCGGCCTATCGTTATGGTTGTCGATGATGAGCCGTTGGTGGCGGATACGCTGGCGATGATTTTGACGCATGCAGGTTATCGGGCGGTGCGCGCGTATGACGCGAAGACGGCGCTGGAGATGGCGAGCGTGCGGGCGCCGGATCTGCTGATCAGCGATGTGGCGATGCCGGAGATGAATGGCGTGGAGCTGGCGCTGGGTATGGTCGCGATGGCGCCGGGGTGCAAGGTGGTGCTGTTCTCCGGGCATGCGCGGAGTGTGGATTTGATACGGGCCTATGATGCGGGGCACGACTTTCCTTTGATGGCGAAGCCGATGCATCCGACGGAGATGCTGGGGCAGGTGGCTAAGAGCCTGGCGCAGGTGAGTGTGCGTTCAAGTGTGAATGGCGAGGGGCTTTTCGCGGTCAGCGCGTAGAGGATTTGCGTGCCCGCGCAATGGGGATTGCGCGAGCACGGTTGGTGGGCTAAACCGCGAGCTCTAGTTCGCGGATGTAGTCGATGACGGACTCGCTCCAGCCATCGATGTGGGTCCAGCTTCCATAGCCAACTCCGTTCTTCGCAGAGGCGACGTTGATCACGTATCCGTGGTTGCGGGGTGCGGAGACGCGATCGTGCGACTGCTCGTCGGTGATGACGATGAGGCGGTCGTAGTGCGGGACCTCATCGTGCACGGTTACCAGTGACGCACCGAGATTGGTTCCAAGGTGCGGCTGACTGGCTTCCATCGCATCGCGGAGAGCGAATCCGCGACGAGAGGGAACTAGCTTCGCCGAGTTCGAGAAGGTGAAGATGCTTACCTTCTCGGCGATCTCGCGCAGCAGCACGGCTAGACCGTAGGCTGCGTCGACGCGGTTCATCTCCGAACGGCGGGAGAGCGACGCGATCATGGACCCGGACACGTCGACAAGGAGAACGGTGTGTCCGGCGAGACGCTTTCCTTCGGAAACCGCGCGGAACATTGCGGCCTCGAGTGCCTCTTCCCACTGTGGCGCATGGCGCGCGGCGGCGAGGAAGCGGAACGGGAGGACGCGCTCGGCGTTCATCGCAGCGAGTGCGTTGAGGACGAGGTGTTCCGACACGGCTGCGTCCTTCATGTTGCGAAGGTTGCGCAGGAGGGCGAGGGCGCCGAGCTTGCGCTCGGTGAGCAGACGCTCCCAGGTGTCGCGCTTGGTCTGCGCAGAGGCCGAGACTCCGGAGCTTCCCGAAGCGGAGAGTGCGACCTCCCAGGTGTCGGGAGTGGCGAGCTGTCCGTCGACGAGACGCTTCCAGACGGCGGCCTGCTCGGCGTCACGCGGCTTGGCGTGCGAGAGGAACAGGACGTCGCGGAGACGAACGACGGTGGCGCGATCGTACTTGGCGAGCGCGTATTCGTCGAAGCGCGGGAAGGCGGCGGCTAGACCCTTCTTGACCTGGCCGGAGAGCGGCTGCTTTCCGTCGGCCCAGTAAATGGCTACGAACTCGGAGAGCTCGTCGGCACGCTGGATGACGGAGGCGAGAGTCTCGGACACGAGGCTGCGGTGGGTGGCGTGACGCGCCATCTCGCGAACGAGAAGGAGCGGGACGTGACGCAGCTTCATGGCGGAGCGGGCCTCGATTGCGAGCGCGGCGACGGTGGCGGGCGCGACCTGGGGGACGAGCTCGCGGAGGCGCGACGCGATGGTGGCGCCGGACTCGTAGAACTCGTCTTCCCAGAGCATGCAGGCGAGGACGCTGCGGCGGAGCGACTGCTCCGGGGTGAGGACGGCGGCGGGCGCGCGCTCGTGGGTGCGGGGACGCGCGAGGTGAGAGAGCTTCAGGATGTTTAACTTCATGGCGCACCTCCTTTCAAGGTGGCTGGTGGTGGTACTCGCCGGGGAATGAGTGAAGACGGCGGTGTTGGTCTGAGCTACGCAGCCTGCGGCTGCGGCGGGTTCCCGCGACCTCCGTCCTTGCGGACGGCGCTCTACGAAGTAGCTGTCTTCTTCGCCACCGGCGAATGGGTTAGTCGTCGTCGTACTCATCGTCATCGTCGGTGGTGCCTACGGTGACTTTTACGGACTCCTGAAAGCCGATGCCGGTGCGGAAGCCGGCGGGCTTGAGGGTCTTGGGTTCGACGTGGATGGCGAGCTTCTGCATCTGGTTGTAGCTCGGCCGATTTTTGTCGTAGTAACGCGTGCACTCGTAGATATTGAAGGGCACGGTTAAGTACGGGTCCGGGTTATGGCAGATGGTGAGTAACTCGGACTCGCGGAAGCCCGACATAATCTGCGCATAACTACAGGTTTTGCATAAGGAGTCGGAGCCTATCGGCGTTCCTCCTTTGATGTATGGCCTGCCCATTGCAAGCTTCACTTTCTATCCAGAGTTACTGGATGGTTTTATAGGCCGGGGAATAAGTCGAGGACAGTAATTAGGTGCTCTGCCACTGAGCTACACAGACTTACGTCCGCGGCAGGATTCGAACCTGCGACCTCCCGCTTAACAGGCGAAGTAACTGTACTCTGCGCCACCGGCCTAACTTGATTTTCTGCGCTCACTGCAGACGCGGGTTTGCGGCTGCGTGGAGAGCGCAGTTCTGTCAGGGAATAATCCTTCAAGGCGTGAGTGGGATTCGAACCCAGCCCTTGCGGGACCTACCGAGAAGTAGCCATGAAGTGCGCCACTGACAGAGGGGTTCCTGAGGGAACGAGCGACGACAGTGTTGGTCGAGGTTTGAGCGAAGTAACTATCGTCAACGCCACTCAGGAGTTAGTTAGGTTGTTGGGTTTGTGCGTAGGTGTAGCGTTACCAGCTTTGAGCTGCAATAAACAAAGCCCGGCGATCGCCGCAGAGATTGCTCTCTGGGGACCTACGCATCGTGTTGTGCGATTTGTAATTCATCGGGCTTCTCCTACGCAGGTGTTACTTTGCCAGTTATAAAGATTTAATGCAAGGGAATTATTGGATATTGCTGGGATTATTTTTGTAAGTGGATTTAGAAACTGGATTGGGGAAAGCAATTTAGTCGTTCCGGCTTCGCCTGCACTCCGACCTTCGGCAGAGTGGTGCGCGCTTTGCGCGGGCTGGTTTATGGCACGGAGACCCAAGGCTAAAGCCTTGGGCTACCAGCTGTGCCCCTTCGAGGGTTGGTGAGAAAGGGTTGAGGGGTAGGGGTGAGGTGGACGGACTCGGGGTCCTTCGGCTGCGCTCAGGATGACAGGGGTTTTGGGTGGGTCGGAGATGGGCTGTGCTGGTCGCGCTCGTCGCGTGATAACCACTAGAGGCAAGAGCACAAAGGGTGTGTATGGCGAAGTTTTCGCACTGTTGTTCTTCAGCAGCTATGGATAGCAATTACTAAGGCAAGCAGCAGTAATCCGGCAATAGTCAGCACCGCCCATCTTGGAAGCGTTTCTAATGGGGCTTGCGGTTCGATACGTTTGTAATCCGGGTAGTGCTTCGCTAGAAATTCAGGCCCGCTTAGACCTGGTGTGGATGAAGCATTGTCAGTCAGCTTGTTGTATCGGACCATACATACAACGACACCCCAATGGGTGGTGCCATCTTCATGAAGCACCCTGCGAACATAGGACCGCCAGCGCACGTCCTGTTTCATGCTGCGCGTAACGTCTCCCGCGAGACGCGCGTCGAGATATCCGGCGCCCCTGCCATCCTCAGTGCAAACGAGAATTGCGTTTGGATCGTAGATGTTCGTGGGTTCCCTACGTAGCTTCAACTCTTGACCTTGAATTAAAGTCTTGATGACATTTTTTCGACTGGTGCGATCGGGGTTCAGATGACTGACTCCGACGAGTTTGACGTAAAAATATCGATCTACTGAAGCGCCAAGCGGTTGCAGGACCTTCAGCTCGAATAATCTATCTTCCAGATCCATCGCGGCGGCCCCTAAGCTGTTTGTAAAGCCCTTCGGCTAACTTCTGTTCAAAGTTCAGCGTTTCTCCACTTTGTATAGCAACGATTTGCGGATTTCCAGGTAAATCACGGGTAGATGCGGTTGAGGGTGCGGGCGAAGGGGATGGTTTCGCGGACGTGTTCTAGGCCGCAGATCCAGGCTACGCAGCGCTCTATGCCCATGCCGAATCCTGAGTGGGGGACGCTGCCGTATTTTCTTAGGTCGAGGTACCACTGGAAGGCTGCCATGGGGAGGTTGTGGCTTTCGATGCGGGATTTTAAGAGGTCGTAGTCGTCTACGCGTTGGCTGCCGCCGATGATTTCACCGTAGCCTTCGGGGGCGAGGACGTCTACGCAGAGAGCCTTGGTGGGGTCTTGCGGGTCGGGCTGCATGTAGAAGGCTTTGACTGCGGCGGGGTAGCGGTGGACCATGACGGGCTTGGTGAATTGGGAGCTGATGAAGGTCTCGTCGGGGCTGCCGAAGTCGTCGCCGTATTGGTGGACGGTTTCGATGAGGCCTTTATCGTGGGCGTCGACTAGCATGGCGTGGGCTTCGTCGTAGGTCAAACGTGGAAAGGGCGAAGGGGCGATGACGGCTTCCAGCTTGGTTACGTCTTTGCCGATGGTCTTGAGGTCGGCGGTGTGGAGCTCGAGGACGCGGGTGACGATGTGGGTGAGAAAGGCTTCGGCGAGGGACATGAGGCCGTCGAGGTCCATGTAGGTGACCTCGGGCTCGATCATCCAGAACTCGGTGAGGTGGCGGCGGGTCTTGGATTTTTCGGCGCGGAAGGTGGGGCCGAAGCTGTAGACGCGGCCTAGCGCCATGGCGGTGGCTTCGATGTAGAGCTGGCCGGATTGGGTGAGGTAGGCCTTGTCGTCGCCGAAGTAGTCCATCTCGAAGAGCTCGGAGGTGCCTTCGCAGGCGTTGGGGGTGAGGATGGGTGGATCGGTGCGGATGAAGCCGTTGGTGTCGAAGTATTTGGCTGCGGCACGCATGATCGTCGCGCGGATGCGGAGGATGGAGGACTGGCGGGGGGTGCGGATCCAGAGGTGGCGGTTCTCCATGAGGAAGTCGACGCCGGCTTCCTTGAGCTGGATGGGGTAGGGGGTTTCGTCGGGGATGCGCTGGGTGATGGTGACGTCGTCGACGTCGAGCTCGAAGCCGGAGGGGGCGCGGGCGTCGGCACGGACGCGGCCGGTGACGACGAGGGAGGATTCGAGGGTGAGGGACTTGAGGGTTTCGAATACATGCTCGGGGACGGCGGCTTTGGGGACGATGCCCTGGATGGTGCCGGTGCCGTCGCGGAAGATGGGAAAGAGAAGCTTGCCGGAGGCGCGGAGATTGTAGAGCCAGCCGCGGAGAGTGACGGATTGGCCTTCGTGCTTGCCGATGTCGGCGATGGTGGTGATGGGGGAGGGGGCGGAAGAGGTTTCGATGGGCATGCAGATATAGTTTACGCGGGAAGAACGGGCGCTCGCTGCGCGAGCGAGAAGCAGGTTCCTCGCTGCGCTCGGAATGACAATTTCCTTCAGAAATTGTCAAAGAAAGGCAAGGGCAGAAGTCAATACAGGGGTCTCTCCACTCCCCTTCGACCGCGCTCAGGGTTCGGTCGAGATGACGGAAGTGTGTGGGGACGGACAGGCTCATACATTGCTGGGAATGACAGACGGAAGGCAAATCCCCGGGGTGAGCGACGAAAGAGGTTGTGTTGGGGAGGGGGTGCGGCGTAGGGTCGGAGAATAGGAGCTCTGCGATGATGAAGCGGTTGGAGAGGATGTGCGTATTGGCGATGGCAGGAGCGATGGCGGCGGCGGGTGCGAGTGCGCAGAGTGGGGCGCCGAATGGAGGCGGGGCGTTTGGGCCGTCGAATCCTTTTTATGCGGAGAGCAAGCTGCCGTTTCAGGCGCCACCGTTTAACAAGATCAAGGATTCGGATTACCAGCCGGCGATTGAGGCGGGGATTGCGCAGGCGCTGAAGGAGAATGAGGCGATTGCGGATAATCCGGCGGCGCCTACGTTCGATAACACGATTGTGGCGATGGAGAAGGCGGGACAGCTGCTGAATCGCGTGACGCTGGTGTTCTTTGGGGTGACGCAGGCGAATACGAATGACACGCTGCAGAAGGTGCAGGATGTCGAGACACCGAAGCTGGCGGCGCTGCAGGATGCGATCTATCTGAACAACAAATTGTTTGCGCGGGTGCAGAAGGTGTATGACGCGCGCGCGACGTTGAAGCTGGATGCCGAGTCGCTGCGGTTGGTGGAGGTGGATTATCGCCAGTTCGTGAAGGCGGGCGCGAAGTTGAACGATGCGGATAAGGCGAAGCTGAAGAAGTTGAATGAAGAAGATGCAGTGCTGTCGAACACGTTTATGAACAAGCTGCTGGCGGGGACGAAGGCTGCGGCGTATGTGACGACGGACAAGTCGAAGCTGGCGGGGTTGAGCGACGCGCAGGTGCAGGCAGCACAGTTGGCGGCGAAGGAGCGGGGGACGGCGGGGTATGTGATTCCGCTGCAGAACACGACGCAGCAACCGGACCTGACGTTCATGAGCAATCGCGATGCGCGGAAGGCGATGTTTGATGACTCGTGGACGAGGACCGAGCGTAATGATGCGAATGACACGCGTGCGACGATCGCGCGTTTGGCGCAGGTGAGAGCGACGAAGGCGAAGCTGCTGGGGTTCCCGAATTATGCGGCGTGGGTGCTGCAGGACCAGATGGCGAAGACTCCTGAGGCGGCGCAGAAGTTTATGGATGCACTGGTGGGGCCGGCGACGGCGAGGGCTAAGAGCGAGCAGGCGGAGATTCAGGCACTGATCGATAAACAAAATGCGGGCAAGGGTAGCGGGATGGCGAGTGGCAGTTTCCAGGTGCAGCCCTGGGACTGGAATTTTTATGCGGAGCAGGTGAGGAAGGCGAAGTATGACCTGGATGATTCGCAGGTGAAGCCGTACTTTGAGCTGAATCGCGTGCTGCAGGATGGCGTTTTCTATGCGGCCAATCAGCTGTATGGGTTGACGTTCCAGGAGCGTAAGGACATCCCGGTGTATCAGCCGGATGTGAAGGTCTTTGAGGTGTTCGATGCGAATGGCAAGCCGCTGGCGCTGGCTTACTTTGACTACTTCAAGCGCGACAACAAGGCGGGTGGGGCGTGGATGAGTAATTTTGTGGGGCAGTCGACGCTGCTGAAGACGCTGCCGGTGATTTATAACGTGGCAAACTTCCAGAAGCCGGCGCCGGGACAGCCTGCGCTGATTAGCTTCTCCGATGTGACGACGATGTTCCACGAGTTTGGGCATGGGCTGCATGGAATGTTTGCGAACACGATGTATCCGAGCTTGTCGGGCACGAGCACGCCGCGCGACTTTGTGGAGTTTCCGTCGCAGTTCAATGAGCACTGGGCTAGCTATCCGGCGGTGTTCAAGCATTATGCGCTGCATTACAAGACGGGAGCACCGATGCCGGATGATCTCGTGGCGAAGATCAAGAAGTCGGCGAAGTTCGACCAGGGATATTTAGTGACCGAGGCACTGGCGGCGGCGCAGTTGGATATGCAGTGGCATACGCTGCCGGCGACGGCTCCGCTCGAGAATGTGGATGACTTTGAGAAAGCGGCGTTGACCAAGGTGCATTTGAATCTGGCGGCGGTGCCACCGCGGTATCGGTCGAGCTACTTTTTGCATATCTGGGCGAATGGATATGCGGCTGGGTATTATGCCTACTCGTGGACGCAGATGCTGGATGATGCGGCGTACCAGTGGTTCGAGGATCATGGCGGGTTGACTCGGGCGAATGGCGACCGGTTCCGGACGATGGTGCTCTCGCGCGGGAATACGCAGGATTTGGACAAGATGTATTCGACGTGGCTGGGCGCGCAGCCGACCGTTGCGCCGATGCTGAAGGATCTTGGATTGGTGGATGACGGGAAGTAGCGAGCCGAGCTGACTGTCGAAAGTTGAAGGAGCACTGATGCGCTGGATGGTTGGTGTGGTGGCGGCAGGGATGGCGATGAGTATGACGACGGGTGCGCAGACGAGTGTGCCCCCGCCGCCGGCGGCACAGGTTACGAATCCTGCTGCGGCTCCAACGCCGCCCGCAGCCCAAGTAGCGTCGGGGAGTGAGGCGAAGATGGAGGCGGACAATGCCAAGATGAAGGCGGAGTTGCAGGATTGGGCGCAGCTGGGGCGGTATCGCGAGGCAGACCAGGCGCTGCCGGCGGAGGCTGCGGGGAGAGTGGTGTTCTATGGGGACTCGATTACGGATGCGTGGGAGTATAACGGCGGGTCATTCTTTCCGGGGAAGCCTTATGTGAATCGGGGGATCAGCGGGCAGACGACGCCGCAGATGCTGGTGCGGTTTCGGCAGGATGTGGTGGCGTTGCATCCGGAGACAGTGGTGATCCTGGCAGGGACGAACGATATTGCGGGGAATACGGGGCCGTCGACACTGGAGATGATTGAGGACAATTTTAAGGGGATGGTGGAGATTGCGCAGGCGAATGGGATTCGCGTGATTCTGGCGTCTACGCTGCCGGCGGCGCAGTATCCGTGGCGGCCGTCGGTTGCCGGGGTGCCGCAGACGATTGAGGCTCTGAATGCCTGGCTGAAAGATTATTGCGGGCAGGAGAAGCTTACGTATTTGGATTACTGGACTGCTATGGCTGGGCCGGATGGTGGGATGAAGCCGGGGATTAGTAAGGATGGGGTGCATCCGAATGCGGCGGGGTATGCGATTATGCAGCCGATGGCGGAGGCGGCGATCGCGGCGGGGAAGTAGGAGTGGATAACGTTGCCGAGGTTCTGCGTTGTGGCTTTGAGGGTAGACTTGTCGCGAAGCCATGCCCTTGATTAACGTAGCCACGCTTTTGGTGAAACCGGCCGCGACGACGGTGTTCAAAGACGTCGCTTCTTTGGTAGCGGTGTGGCTCGCGTTCTATGCAGCGTACGTTTTACTAGTCGCCGTCCATGAAAGCGGTCACCTCGTTGTGGGGATAGCTTGTGGATTCCGCGTCAAGGAGTTCAGAGTTAGTTGCCTGCGTTGGCAAACAAGGTGGGATCTTGATTGGCGGGGCATGAACGTGTTGTCCGGATGGGTCAACATGCAACTGACACGTCCTGACGACATGATGCGGCTGCGACACCTTCTCTTTGTAACGGCGGGTCCGTTGGCCAACCTTGTTTTCGCAGCGCTGCTTTATCCGATCGCGGCTCGTCAGAGCACGTTGGGAGGGATCGCCAAATACCTCTTTGTGGGAAGCACCCTTCTCGCCGTCGCTAGTCTGATTCCGATTAAAGCACGCAAACTAAAGAGCGATGGCTTGCAGATTCTCAGCACACTGTTCGATCGCAAGGGGTTTGAGACATTGCGCTTTCACATTCGCTGTCATGAAGCGGCGCCTATTTTGCAAGAGCTTCGAGATAGGGGCGACTGGGCGGGCGTAAAAGAATTGACAGAGCGGCTGCTGGCTCTTTCTGCCAGCATTCGCGCGAAACAAGAGGTTGTGCAAAGGCTCAACACGATCCTGCTCTTTGCGAATGGTCGATTGGCGGAGACCGCGACCGCAGCGAAGTAGTGGCGCGGGAGAACGGGCGCTTGCTGCGCAAGCGAGAAGCAGGTTCCTCGCTGCGCTCGGAATGACAGCCAGAAAAGCAAGTGCAGAAGCAAGTGCAAAGCAAAAACAAAAGCAGATCCCTGCGGGATGACAGCCAGAAAAACAAAGGCAATGAGGGACTTGGCAGAGCTAGTAGCCGGCGGCTTTGCCGAAGTGGTGGCGGTGGTCCTGGCCGCCTAGGAGTTCGCCGGTGGTGGGGTCTACGGCTATTAGTTCGCTGTCGCCCCAGACGCCTTGGGATTTTTCGTCGAACTCTGCGGCTCGGCGGGTGGTGTAGCCGCGGGCTTTCATGGCTTCGACGGCGGGGATGGAGAAGGCTTTTTCGAATTGGAGGACGTCGGGGAGGTATTGGTGGTGGAAGCGGGGAGCGTCGGCTGCGGATTGGATGTTGAGCCCGTTGTCGACGACGCTGATGAGGTCGTTGGCTACGGTGGTCATGATGGTGGAGCCGCCGGGGGAGCCCAGGACTAAGCGGAGTTTGCCGGGACGCGTGGGCGTTGGGGTTGAGCCGGGTTTGGCGATGGGACCGTAGAGGTCGGTGATGGGTGGATCGCTGATGATGGTGGGCGACATGCAGGATAGAGGGCGATGGCCGGGGGCGATGGCGTTGGCTGCGCTTTGGATGAGGCCGAAGGCGTTGGGGGTGTTGGGCTTGGAGGTGAAGTCGTCCATCTCGTCGTTGAGGAGGAAGCCGAGGGGGTCGACGGTGACGCCGGAGCCGAAGCCGAAGTTGAGGGTGTAGGTGTTGGAGACGGCGTTGCCGTCGGCGTCGACTATGGAGAAGTGGGTGGTCTCGTTGTCTTCTTTCTGGGGGTGGAGGATGGTGGTGGGGTCGGGGAGATAGCCGGCGGGGCGGACTAGGTCGGCGGACGAGGTGGGCTTGAGGGGGTCGATGGTCTTGCGCCAGGCGTCGGCGTAGTAGGGTTGGGCCATTTCGGCGAGGGGCAGGGTGTTGAAGTCGGGGTCACCAAGGTAGTCGGTGCGATCCATGTAGGCGCGGCGGAAGGCTTCGGTGATGTAGTGGACTTGGTCGGGGCTGCGGTCGGGGCCGATTTTGGGGAGGTTGTAGCCGCTGAGGATGTTGAGAATTTCGATGAGGGCGATGCCGCCGGAGCTGGGCGGGGGCGAGGTGAGGACTTCGAGGCCGTGGTAGGAGCCGACTAGCGGGGTGCGCTCTTTGACTTCGTAGTGGGCGAGATCTTTGGCGGTGATGAGGCCCTGGTTGGCGGCTTCGAAGGCGGCTATCTGGGCGGCTAGCTTGCCGTGGTAGAAGCTGGTCGGGTCGGCGGCGATCTGGGTGAGGGTGTTGGCGAGCTCGGGCTGCTTGAAGGTTTCGCCGGCTTTGTAGAAGTTGCCGTCGCGCTGGAAGATGCGGTGGGAGGCGGGGAATTGGGTGAGGTTGGGGGACTGGAGGTTGGCGGCTTCTTCGGCGGAGAGGACGTAGCCGTCGCGGGCGAGGCGGATGGCAGGGGCCATGACTTTGGCTAGGGTGAGGCGGCCGAAGTGGGCTTCGGCGTAGGCGAGGCCGGCGACCGTGCCGGGGACTCCTGAGGCGTGGGGGCCGGTGATGGAGGCCTGGGGGATGATGTTGCCCTGGGCGTCGAGGTACATGTTGGCGCTGGCGGCGGCGGGGGCCTCTTCGCGGTAATCGAGGAAGACCGGGCTGCCGTGCTTGAGGGCGGCGTCTTTTCCGATGCCGCGGGCGCTTGAGGGGCGGATGAGCATGAAGCCGCCGCCGCCGATGTTGCCGGCGGCGGGGTAGACGACGGCGAGGGCGAAGCCGACAGCTACGGCCGCGTCGACGGCGTTGCCGCCCTGGTGGAGGATTTCGACGCCGGCGTCGGTGGCGTCGTGGTGGATGGAGACGACCATCGCGTGGGGCGCGCGGGTGGGGGTTTCAGCTAGGTAATCGACGGGGGTCGGGGCGGGGACCTGGGCGAAACTGGCGACGGATGGGGCAAGGAATAGAGATACGGCAACGAGCGCCAGGGCTGATCGCACGGAATGGCCTCCTGAGATGGAGTCAGGATACCTTGAGCGGGTGGTTGGGTGGCCGTCGAGCAAGTGAGTGAGCTTCTGTCACATTTTATGCAACTCTTGCGCTATACTTGCGTCTAAGGTAGTGCGGAGTTCGGGAAGACCGGACTCCTACTCAATGAAATCAAGGAGATAGGGCGATGACTTTGACTCGGTTTGTTCCCTTTCGTAGTGGTTTGAATGATGTGGCTGTGTTGCAGAATCGGCTGAACTCGATTTTTCAGGACTTTGCCCGGCCGGAAGAGGCGTCTGAGGCGTTGGTTGCCGGGAACTTTGTTCCGGCGGTGGATGTGTACGAGGATGCCCACAAGCTGGTGTTGAAGCTTGAGGTTCCGGGAATTCGTCGCGAGGACCTGGATATTCGGGTGGAAGGGCGGACGCTGACGGTAAAGGGCGAGCGCAAGTTCGAAAGCGAGGAAAAGGAAGAGAATTTTCATCGCATTGAGCGTCGTTTCGGGAGCTTTATGCGCAGCTTCACCCTACCTTCGACGGTGAACACGGAGAAGGTCGAGGCGACGAGCGCGGATGGGGTGGTGAGCATCTCGTTTGCGAAGAAGGCTGAGGCTCAACCGAAGCAGATCCAGGTACAGGTTGCGCCGGCGGCTCAGAAGCAGGTTGAGGCGAACGCGAAGGCGTAAGAAGGTTTGAAGAGCATAAGAAGTTAGAAGCGAATGCCTTGGGGCGGGCCCGATTGAAGAGCGGGCTCGCCCACTTTTTTCATCTGGCGGAGGTGGAGTGAAGGCGGAAGAGGGTGAGGAGGAGTACGGCGACCAGCGGTAGATCGATGAGCCAGAGGGTGTGGTTGTAGAGATGCGAGGAGAGGATGGCGCCGGCGATGGCGCCGCCGAGGAAGGCGAGGACGATGCAGGAAAGTTCGCGGAATTTGCGCAGTCCGGCTTTGCGTTTTGCGGGGGTGAGGGCGTCATATAAGCCATCGACCGCGGTGCGGAGGTTGCTGGTGATGAAGGTGGAGTTGTAGGCGTAGGTATCGACTTGGCGGAAGCTGGTGATCTGGTACGCGGCGACGATGGAGATGATGGGAACGAAGGCGAGGTCGGGGAAGTGGCCGGGAAGGAATGAGGCGACGAAGAGTGCCGAGATTTCGCAGATGAGGCCTACGGTGACCGCGTGATGCTTGAGGGATTTGTCGAGAAGGTTGGCGAAGAAGATGCCGGTGATGAAGCCGAAGATGGGCAGGAGATGACGGAGGGCCTGGGCGTAGTCGTGATGCAGGATGGCGACGCCGAGGAGGACACCATTGCCGGTCATGGCGGCGGCGAAGACGTGGCCGTGGTTGAGGTAGATGAAGGCGTCGAGTGAGCCGCCGGTGATGGCGAGAAGGATGGCGGAGAGAAGAGAGCCGGCTACCTGGTGTTCGGCGGTTGAAGAGTTGGTTTGGGAGTTGGGCATGGGCATTGGCTTGATTCGCTTGGGCGGTTCGATGCGAGGGATGCGGTTCTGGAGGTCGATGAGTGGCGAAGAGCTTTTAGCTTTTGGCTGATGGCGAGAACGGGAGACAGCAGGTTCCTCGCGGAGCTCGGAATGACAATTTCTTTTAGAAATTGTCAAAGAAAGGCAACGGCAAGGGCAAGAGAAGAAGCAGATTCCCGATGGGAATGACAGAAAGAAAAGCAACGGCTAGAGAGAAAGCAACGGCAGGAAAGAAAAGCGACGGCGAGAAAAAACAACGGCATGAGGCTAGTTGGAACAGGAGAGAACGATGGCGATTAAATGGGATAAGTTTACGGTGAAGTCGCAGGAGGCGCTGCAGGTGGCGCAGGGGAGTGCGGCGGAGAATGGGAATCCTGAGGTGCTGCCGCTGCATTTGATGGCGGCGCTGCTGGAGGATAAAGAGGGCGTGGTGCGTCCGGTGCTGGAGAAGGTGGGCGTGGCGGTGCCGCAGTTGCAGTCGAATGTGCATGCGGCGATTGCGAAGTTGCCGAAGGTGCAGGGGGCGGCGCAGCAGCCGGGCTTGAGTGCGTCGCTGACCAAGGTGCTGGATGGCGCGTTCAAAGAGGCCGAGAACTTTAAGGATGAGTATGTGTCGACGGAGCATCTGCTGCTGTCGTTGGCGAAACAGAAGAACGAGCCGGTGCAGATGGCGCTGGCGGCTGAGGGTGCGGACTATGCGGCGATCCTGAAGGCGCTGCAGGCGGTGCGTGGATCACAGCGGGTGACGGACCAGAATCCTGAAGGGAAGTTTCAGGCGCTGGAGAAGTATGCGAAGGATCTGACCGAGATGGCGCGGCGCGGGAAGCTTGATCCAGTGATTGGGCGCGACGAAGAGATTCGGCGGGTGATCCAGGTGCTGAGCCGGCGGACGAAGAATAATCCGGTGCTGATTGGCGAGCCGGGTGTGGGTAAGACCGCGATCGTTGAAGGGTTGGCGCGAAGGATTTTTCAGGGAGATGTGCCGGAGGTGTTGCGGGAGAAGCGCGTGATCTCGTTGGATCTGGGATCGATGCTGGCTGGCGCGAAGTTTCGCGGAGAGTTTGAAGAGCGCCTGAAGGCAGTGTTGAAGGAGATTGAGGAGTCGAATGGGCAGATTATTTTGTTCATCGACGAACTGCATACGCTGGTAGGTGCGGGCGCGGCGGAAGGCGCGATTGACGCTAGCAACATGTTGAAGCCGGCGCTGGCTCGGGGAGAGCTGCGGGCGATTGGCGCTACGACGTTGAATGAGTATCGGAAGTACATCGAGAAAGATGCGGCGTTGGAGCGGCGGTTTCAGATTGTGTATGTGGGCGAACCGAATGTTGAGGACACGATTGCGATTTTGCGCGGGCTGAGGGAGCGGTACGAGATGCACCACAAGGTGCGGATCAAGGACTCGGCGATTGTGGCGGCGGCGGAGCTGAGTCATCGATATATTTCGGATCGATTTTTGCCGGATAAGGCGATTGATCTTGTGGATGAGGCGGCGGCGGCGCTGGCGATTCAGATTGGGTCGGTGCCGGTGGAGATTGATGATCTCGAGCGGCGCGCTACTTCGCTGGAGATCGAGCGCAATGCGTTGAAGCGCGAGGACGATGTGAATTCGCGCGAACGGCTGGTGGAGGTGGACCGCGAGCTTGCTGAGGTAAAGGAGCACGCGGCGGGTTTGCGCGCGCGATGGCAGAAGGAGAAGGGCGCTATCGGCGAGATTGCGACACTGAAGGAGCGGCTGGAGCAGATGCGCTTTGAGGCTACCGAGGCTACGCGCAAGGGTGATCTGCAGCGCGCGGCGGAGTTGCAGTATGGCGAGATTCCGAAGACGGAGAAAGAGCTGGCGGAGTTGACGGCTACGCAGGATGCGAGCGTGGCCGATGCGAAGGCGGGCGGAAGTGCGTCGCGGCTGCTGAAGGAGGAGGTCGACGAGGAAGATATTGCGAGGATCGTTTCCAAGTGGACGGGCATTCCTGTGTCGAAGATGTTGGAAGGCGAGGTGCAAAAGCTGACGCAGATGGAGCAGCGGCTGCGCGAGCGCGTGGTTGGTCAGGATGAGGCGCTGGTGGTTGTGGCGAATGCGATTCGACGTTCGCGCGCCGGGCTTAGCGATCCGAAGCGGCCGATTGGGAGCTTCATTTTTCTTGGGCCTACGGGCGTTGGAAAGACGGAGACGGCGAGGGCGCTGGCGGAGTTCTTATTCGATGATGATCAGGCGATGGTGCGCATCGATATGAGCGAGTACATGGAGAAGCATGCGGTGGCACGGTTGATTGGCGCGCCTCCGGGATATGTTGGCTTCGATGAAGGCGGGCAGCTGACGGAGGCGGTGCGACGGCGGCCGTATGCGGTGGTGTTGTTCGACGAGATCGAGAAGGCGCATCCGGATGTGTTCAATGTGCTGCTGCAGGTGTTGGATGATGGGCGGCTGACGGACTCGAAGGGAAGGACTGTGGACTTCAAGAACACGGTGCTGATCATGACGTCGAATATTGGCGCGGGGCAGTTAGCGACGGCCTGGGCCGAGGGCGAGGATGGGTTCGAGGATGCGAAGGCTCGCGTGATGGATGAGCTGAGGAAGCATTTTCGGCCGGAGTTTCTAAATCGCGTGGACGATATTGTGGTGTTCCATCCTCTGGGCGAGAGTCAGCTTACGCATATTGTGGATCTGCGGCTGAAGGATCTGCAGAAGATGCTGGTGGATCGGCACATTACGCTGGAGCTGACGGATGCGGCGCGCGAGGCGATCTTCAAGGCTGGATATGATCGCGCGTATGGAGCTCGGCCGTTGAAGCGGGCGATTCAGCGGATGGTGCAGGACAAGCTGGCGATGAAGATTCTTGACGGCAGCGTGCTGCATGGTGACCACGTGGTGGTGGATGCAGGCGCGGAGGGGCTGGAGTTCAAGGTCCAGCACTCCGCGGTTGCGGTGTGAGGATGTGGTCGACTAGTCGTTGGGGACGCTGTGCTGGAGGCCGCTCCAGGTTACGGAGTGGACGAGGTAGTCGGAGGGGTTGGTGCCGGGGTAGAGGTGTGACCAGAAGATATTGAGCTGGTCTTCGATCTGCGGGCGGGCGGATGAGTCCTTGCGGACAGCTACGCCGAAGTTGCCGGCGCCTGCGTAGAGATCGTATTGAGCGAGGAAGGCGGGATCGGAGAACATGATGCCGCGCTGGTAGGTGTAGTCGTTGTGGGGCATCCAAATGAGATCTGGCTTGCGGGCGAGGAAGCGGCTCATGTTGAAGCCGTGGAGAGCGATGTCGGTGTCGTTGAGGCCGGCGAGGTCGATGACATTGAGCCTGGAGGCGCGTTCGCCGAGGTAGCCGACTTCGGAGGAGGCGACGGTAATGCCTGGGGGGAGTGGGGCGATGAGGTCGTCGGTGACGGCGAGCATCATGGTCTTCCAGTCGGTGTTGGGGAGCGGGGCGCTGGCGGTGATGTTGAACTGGGCGGGGACGTACACGTCGTGGCGGCCGTGTCCGTGATGGCGGAATTTGGCCTTTACAGCCTCGGATGAGAACACGAGGAAGAAGAGCAACATGACGGCGGTGAGCGCGCCACGGTTGCGCAGGGTGTGGCGGGACCATGCGTCGGAGTCGGTGGTGGGGATGGTGAGCCAGCGATCAAGGATGAGGATTGCGGGAACGATGATGAGCGGGGAGTACGGAACGTAGTAACGGCTGTAGAAGCCCATGATCTGGGTGACCGTGCCGAGGTAGGCGACCATCAGGAGGACGGGTAGGAGGCAGGCGAGGACCAGGCGCACATCACGACGGCGAGCGAGCAGGATGAGGGCAGCAAGAAAGAGTTGCAGCGCGGTGAGGAAGGCGATCAACAGCAGGCTGGGATACCAGACGCCGCCATAGCCGAGGTAGGCGTGACCGCCTTTCATGTAGACGCTGAGAGGGACGGGCGTGCCGAAGTAAAGCTGGCAGGCGATGAGTTCGATGAGTACGCCGGCGAAGAAGACGCTGTAGAGCGTGAGAAGCGACTTGAGTGCGGGGCGCGGGTGCTCGAGCAGAAGCCAGAGGAGCAGAGGAAGCAGGACGGTGATGAGTGCGGACTCGGGGCGGGCGAGGAAGAGGAGCAGGCCGATGGCGCCAGGGATTGCAGGGGATATCCGACCGGCTCGCCAGAGGAGGGTGAGGCCGACGAAGAGGGCGCAGAGCGTGGTGGCGAGCGTGGTCTCCATGCCGTTGAACTGGTTGCCCTGGAATAAGGGTGAGGCGAAGAGCGGGACGGCGATGAGGGCGAGGGCGCGCAGCGGGCTGCGTAGCCAGTCACTTTGCGCATTGGCGGTGACGGCCCAGGCCATGGCGAGGACGGCGGCGATGGAGAAGAACCAGGAGCCGAGGATGAGCTGCGTCCATGGGTCGGTGGGGATGTAGCTGAGGATGACGGCGCAGAAGCTCCAGAGGAGCGAAGTGGGGCCGTAGGTGTGGACGCTGTCGAGGTTCCAGGAGAAGCCGAAGCCGTGGCGGATGTTGCGGGCATAGCGGAGGAACATGTACGCGTCGTCGAAGGCGAGCGGGTCGCGGCGAAAGAGCATGAACTTCTGGATGGAGGTGGCGGCGGCCTCGGCAAGGAGCAGTGCGGCTGCAATGTTGACGAGTCGATGCTTTCCGGGGCGATCCATGTCAAACCTCTGGCTTAGTGGGCCGTGCTGATTTCCATAGTACGGTTTGGCTGGGACCATTGGACAGCGACGGCTTGGCCACCGAAAGAAGGGCCAAGCGGGGTGACTGTTGCGTGCTCTGAGGCGGCAGCCTGGTCAGTCCAATTCCAGCCGTCCTGCCACTGGATGAGGAGATGTGGGCCAGGTGCTGTTATCAACTGATCGTAATTTATGGCAGGCAGCGTGGTGAAGTGCTGGAGATTGTTTGCGGAGATGGAGTACGTGTCGTGCTTGAGGAAGAAGATTTCGCGCTGAGAGTTGTAAAGGAGGGTGATGCGGGCGCGGAGAGCGGGATCGGGGGTGTAGTAGGAGTCGACGAAGAAGTTGCCCAGGCTCTGCTCATAGATCGGTGCGGTAGGATTCGCGGCAAGCGCGGTGGCGAGGGCGGGGGAGGGTTGCAGGCTCGCGAGAATGGCGAGAGAGGCGCGGTGCTCCTGAAGGATGTTGTGGGTGTTGATGACGAGGGCCGCTGCTGCGATGAAGGTGAGAGCGGAGTAGTAGAAGGTGTTGCTGCGTAGTCTGCGCTCGAGCACGATGCCGAAGGTGGCGGCGAAGGCGATGAGCGCTGCGATGACGTAGCGGACCTCCATGGTGTGGGTGACGAAGCGGCCGAGGAGGTATCCAAAGAGGGGCAGGAGAGCCATCGATAAGAGGGCGATCCAGGTGTAGGCGTGCTCGGTGGGCGGGCGGCGCTTGAAGCGCTGGTAGGCGGCGTAAGCGAGGGCTAGGGTGAGAACGACCATTGCGGCCGCGGCGAGCTTTTGGAGGGGCATCGGCCAGGTGGTGTAGCGGAGGAAGAGTTCGCGATAGCCCTGGCTGATGTTGCGGATGTTAACGCCAGTGATGTAGTAGTGCTGGCGGTAGACCATGAGGGCGCGCTGGAAGGGAAGGATGAGGACTACGGAGGCTAAGCCGAGTGCGAGGGCGGTGAGGACGCCGAAGTCGAGGCGCTTGCGGATGTAGGTGCGGGAGAGTTCGCCGAGGGAGACGGGGATGAGGATGAGGACGCCGAAGTAGTGGCTGGTGATGGCGAGGGCGATGGAGAGGGTGAGGCCGGCGAGGGAGATGATGCGGTTGCGGGGGATATCGTCGTCGAGCGTGGCGAGTTGCCAGCAGAGGAGGCTGAGGGCGTAGAGGCCGAGGAGCAGGCCGTAGGGGCGGCCTTCGACGGAGTAGCGGAAGCTGGCGGTGAGGAGGGGGACCGCCATGGCGATGATTGCGGAGCGGTCTCCGGCGAGGCGGCGGACGAAGAAGAAGAGGCAGAGCTGGAAGAGCAGGAAGCCGGCGAGAGCGGGCAGGCGCAAGGCGATTGCGTTGCGCCCGAGGATGTCCATGCAGAGATGTGAGAGCAGGTGATAGGTGGGGGGGTCGAGGGAGATGGGGTGGTGAAGCTGGACGAGGATGACTTGCTTAAAGGTGGCTACGCCGTCGGAGTAGAAAGAGAGGAACTCGTCGTTCCACATAAGGCGCACGTGCGACCAGACGAGCGAAAGTGCGGTGGAGAGAAGAAGGAACAGGGCGAGCAATGGGTAGGAGCGGGAGGGGGTCTTCGGAGACGAAGCCGTTTGTTGCCTCATGCGTGTTCTATCTCCACGAGGTGCACGGTGGGGAGAGAGGGGCTTTGTCGTTTCGATGAGGTGGGCGCGGGAGCCGTGGAGGGCGGAAGCGTGGGCCCGAAGAATTGTTCGAGGCGCGGCATACGAATGAAGAGGAGAAGTCCCATGACGATGACCGTGGTAGCGAAGGAGGCCATGAGGAGGGGCTCGCGATAGAGTTTCTCGGGGTTCTGGACGGCGCTTTCGGGTTTGAAAGAGAGCTTGAGATAGATGGCCATGGTGAACGCGACGAAGGGAAAGCCGAGGATGAGCTCGATGCGATAGCGGATGATGAAGGCGCCGAGGAAGAGCATCGCGGTGGAGGCGTAGAAGACTACGGAGACGAGGAGAGATTCCGGGGTGTAGCGCTTGAAGGAGGCGCGGTAGGAGCCGGCGAGAGCGTGGTCGCCGGACTTGTGTAGCTCGGAGAGCTCGCTGAAGCGCTTGAGCGCCATGAAGTAGCAGCCGATCATCCAGTAGGCGATGAGGAGTGAGACCGGCGGGATGAGGACGCTCGTTACGGCGTACCAGCCGAGCAACATGCGCAGCGGGTTATTGATGGATTCGGTGAGGACGTCGAGGTAGGGAACGTCTTTGGAGCGGATGGGCGGGAAGTTGTAGATGCAGCCCATGATCCAGAGGATGAGGGCCATGAGGGCGAACATCTTCGAGATGGTGAGGCCGATGGCGACGCCGGCGATCATCATGAGAAGCCACTGGATGTAGGCGGCGGGGATACTGACGAGGCCGCGGGCGGCAGGGCGGTTTTTCTTGATGGGATGAAGGCGATCGAAGGGCGCGTCGAGGACTTCGTTGATGACGTAGTTGCTGCAGGCGACGAGGGTGATGGAGACGAAGGCCAAAACGAGGGTCTTGACGAGGTGGAGATTGAAGAGGGAGGGATCGACGCTGAGGGGGACGATGACGCCGGGGAGGACGAAGAGGTTCTTGATGGAGTGATCGAGGCGCGCGATGGCGAGGTGGGCGCGGAGCCGCTCTCCGAACGGAATTCTGGTGGGCTCACTTTGAGACATCGGCAAGGGGCTCCGGGCGGCGGTAGTTGCTGGCGCTGGCAGCATCAGTATAGCGTGCATCGATTTAGATGCCGTGAGCGTGGAGAGGAGCGAAGAGACGAGCCTGCGGTAGGGGCGGACGATATACTGACAGTTCCGCTTATCGACGCTGAAGGGGCACCGACCCGCGGGATGAGGGTGCATGTGGATGGAGCGCAGGCATGGCGTTGCGTTGAATGATGAAGAGAAAGTTGCGGGCCGGATGGGTTCCGGTGCGTTGGTGCGTTAGATGAAGAAGGCGATCGTGATCGGCGCGGGACCGGCGGGGCTGACGGCGGCGCTGGAGTTTCTGCGCAAGACGGATGTGCAGCCGATTGTGCTGGAGGCGTCGGAGGAGATTGGGGGGATCTCGCGGACGATTCGGTATAAGGGCAATCGGATGGACATTGGGGGGCACAGGTTTTTTTCGAAGAGCGACCGGGTGATGCAATGGTGGATGGACTTGATGCCGGTGGAGTCGGATGAGGGTGCGGCGGAGATTAGTTACCAGGGGCAGCAGCGGACGGTGGCTGTGCCGGTTGCGGTAGAGGAAGAGCCTCCGTTGCGTGGGATGGGGCCGTTGAAGGTGGGGGACACGGGCGAGGATGTGAGTGCGGAGGAGTTGGCGGAGCATGCGCCGATCGTGACCGTGGTGGGTGCGGCGGCTCCTGAGAGTGACGACCTGGTGATGCTGGTGAGGCCGCGGAAGAGCCGGATTTATTATCTGCGGAAGTTTTTTGATTATCCGATTAAGCTGAGTGGAACGACTGTGTCGAACCTGGGGCCGGTGCGGATGGTGAAGATCGGCTTGAGTTATGTGATGAGCCGCTTGCGGCCGATTAAGGAAGAGAAGAGCCTTGAGGATTTCTTGATCAATCGGTTTGGGCGTGAACTTTACCTGACGTTTTTCAAGAGTTATACGGAGAAGGTTTGGGGGACGCCTTGCGACACGATCTCGGCGGAGTGGGGTGCGCAGAGGATCAAAGGATTGAGTTTGACGACTGCGCTGAAACACTTTGTGAGGAAGATGTTTTCGCCGCGCGCGACGACGGAGGGTGGGAAGGATATTGCGCAGAAGGGGACGGATACTTCGCTGATTGAGCGGTTCTTGTATCCGAAGTTTGGGCCGGGGCAGTTGTGGGAGCATGTTGCGGAGAAGGTTGTCGCGATGGGCGGCGAGATCGCCATGGGGTGGAACGTGGTTGGGTTGGAGGTTGAGGGCACGCGTGTGGTGGCGGTCGAGGCGGTGAATGCTGGGGGGGAGACTCGGCGGTTTGAGGGGGACTATTTTTTGTCGACGATGCCGATGCGCGATTTGGTGCGGGCGCTGAAGGTTGAGGTTCCTGGAAATGTGCGCGAGGTTAGCGAGGGACTGCAGTATCGGGACTTTATTACGGTGGGCGTGCTGGCGAATAAGCTGGATGTTACGGAGTCGGATAAGACGCGCATACGGGATACTTGGATTTATATCCAGGAGCCGGACGTATTGCTGGGGCGGCTGCAGATTTTTAATAACTGGAGTCCTTATATGGTGGCTGATCCAGCGAAGGTTTGGATTGGGCTTGAGTATTTCTGCTATGAGACCGATGCGCTGTGGACGATGCCGGACGAAGAGCTGAAGAAATTTGCGGCGGGAGAGTTGGAGAAGATTGGGATATTGAAGACGGCGGAGGTGTTGGATGCGCACGTGGTTCGAGTGCCGAAGACGTATCCGGCGTACTTTGGGACCTATGATCGCTTTGACGAGCTTAGGACGTGGATGGATCGTTTTGAGAACTTGTTCCTGGTGGGGAGGAATGGGATGCACAAGTACAACAATCAGGACCACTCGATGCTGACGGCGATGGCGGTGGTGGATGGGATTGCGACGGGGTATGTCGATAAGGATGCGGTGTGGGGGATTAATTCGGAGCAGGAGTATCACGAGGAGAAGAAGTAGTTGTTAGTTCTCAGTTGTTAGTTCTCAGTTGGTATTTGAATCGCTGATTTCAGGGAGGTTGGATTGAGGAAGCTTATTTTGTTGCTGGTGGTCGTGGCCGTGGTGTTTGTGGTTTGGAATAGGCAGCGGCTGTATGTGCGGGATCCGCTGGGGTCGGTTGTGCGCGATGGGGTGAAGGAGCAGGGCGCGCAGGTATTGATCAACTATTCGAATGACGTGTTGCTGCAGAACTATAACGCGCCAATGTATGTGACGTTGATCCAGCATGGTGACCGTGTGGGGACGCCGGTGGAGATGCACTGCGTGGCGTATGTGGCGTGCCTGCTGGATGCGGATGTGCCGGCGTTTCTGGTTACGGATGAGGGAGCGAAGGTAGCGACGATGACGGGCAAGTTGGTGGAGTATCGGGACTCGAAGGGGCGCGATACGGTGGTGACGCTGCGATGATTGCGGCGCTGATGAACTAGACGCGGACGATCATGACCTCGGTGGATTTGATGAGGGCACCGGCGGTCTGGCCTTTGCGGAGCTGCATCTCGCGGGCGGCGTCGGAGGTGATGATGGAAGTGATCTGCTGGTCGCCGATTTTGAGGCTGACTTGCGCGAGGAGGCCGCTGATTTTTACCTGCGTGATGGTGCCCACAAGTTGATTGCGGCCGCTGACGTTGCGGAAGCGTTCGCGTGAGGTTTTGCGGGCGGTGGTGGGTTTGGATTTCATGAGCGGGTTGAGGGCGCTTTGGGGGATGCGGTGGTGTCCTCCGGGGGTCTTGATGGTCTTGAGGGTGCCGGCGAGGATCCATTGTTTTAATGTCGGATAGCTGACACCCAGAGCGGCTGCGGCTTCACGGGGTTTTAGTAGAACGTCTACGTCTGACATAAATTTCGTCTCCTGAAGATCTGATCAAGCAAATCGGCGCATAGAGTACATCCAAAAATCGTTATGTAAAATCGTATACATATGCAAACGAATCGCTGGTCATTTGATCTCTCGCGGTGCGGACGCTTTGGCTGCGCGTCGGCACTTCTTTCTGTCTGTTTGATTTTGGGCGCTGGGATGGCGAAGGCGCAACAGGCGGGAACGCAGAAGGCATCTTCGCCGAAGACCCCGGACCCCTGCACAAGCGGACACGAGTTCGCTGCCACAGATTGCTCGCTAACGTGGCATGGCATCACCGTGTACGGGGCGTATGACATTGGCCTGGGCTGGGTTAGCCACGGTCTGCCGGTGAATGGCTACAACTACGAGGGCGAGTCATTGGTGAATCGGAATGGGTATCAACACCGGTTTCTCGTTGCACCGAACAACCTGCAGCAGACAGGTTTTGGGATTCGCGGCAAAGTAGAGTTTCACCCGGACTGGTATGTGGTCTTCAACGCTTCCAGTGGCATCAATCCGAATTCCGGCTTGTTGGCTAACGCGTCAAAGACTGACATCGTTAATAACGGGCTTCCCAGGGCCAGCTATTCGATGGCGATTGACGGTGCGCGCGCGGGGCAGGTCTTCAATGACGAATACTATGGCGGGATATCGTCCACGATTTTCGGAACGGTGACGTTCGGTCGGCAACGCTCTCTGGGTACGGATGTGATGCTTGTTACCGATCCTGCGGGCGGCGGCTATGCCTTCTCGTACATCGGGTATAACGGCACGATGTCGGGCGGCGGCGATACCGAGGACAGCCGCTGGGATGATGCGATGAAGTATCGGCTTGTTTATGGGCCCGTTCATCTCGCCGCGATGTATAAATTTGCTGATGGGAATGGCGGCTGCTTCTCGGCCTCCGCGACGTGGACTGCCGCCAACTGTACACCGGAGACGGCGCATAACAATGCGTATGGCGGGGACCTTGGCGGGGTGTTTGGCAAGTTCCTGGCCGACGCTGTCTACCAGCATTACAACCAGGCGATCAGCGTGTTGAACCCGTTGCTGGGGCCTCAGAGTTTGGCGGCGCCGTATCAGTCGACCACGAATAGCATCAATACGAACCCGATCACCGGGGCGAATCTGATCCCGACGAGCGACACGGTCTACGGCATCGTGACCGACAACAACGCCATCATGGGTGCTGGCAAATATAACGGGGAGATCTTCAAGTTCTATGCCGGGTTCGAATACATCTGGCAGAACAATCCGCACAACCCGTTAGGCGTTGGTGCTTCGGACCAGGGCGGCTACATCATGAGCGGTGTCGAAGACAACAATCTTGATACGGAAAAGATCCTGAGGGTTTGGTGGACCGGCGTGAAGTACGCTTACGACGACAAGACGGATATCACGTTTGCCTGGTATGAGCAGTTGCAGAACAACTTCCGTACTCCGCAGACGTGCTCGGTTGAAGCGGGCTTCCGCGCTTCCTGCGCCGGCGCTCTTAACGAGGGTTCACTGTATATGGATCATCATTTCACCAAGCGCTTCGATGGTTTTGCCGGGCTTGCCTATTCCTTCGTTTATGGCGGCATGGCCATCGCCATTCCTCATGGCCCGGGCGTGCCCTATCTGCACAACAGCAACTTTGCTCCGACGATCGGTGGTCGTTTCACCTTCTGATCGTGGAGGAGATTCACTTGAGCCCCAGCTGAGGTTATGGCTGGGGCTTTTTGTTTTATGCGGGGAGGTTGGCGAGGAGATCCGCGATGGTGCGGTGGAGGGTGGGGTGTTGAAGGCCGGGGGCGATTTCGGCTAAGGGGGCGAGGACGAAGCGGCGTTCGTGAAGCGCGGGGTGGGGGAGGGTTAGCTCGGGGGTTTGGACTGTGAGGTCTTCGACGAGGAGTAGGTCGAGGTCGATGATGCGGGGGCCTTTGGGAGGTGCGGTGGAACGGTCGCGGCCCATGGCGTGCTCGATGGCGAGCAGTTGGTGGAGGAGGTCGATGGGGGTGAGGTTGGTTTCGAGCAGGGCGGCTGCGTTGAGGAAGCGCGGCTGATCGAGATAGCCGACGGGGTCGGTGGCGTGGAAGGTGGAGACGGCGATGACATGGCCGAGGTCGGCGAGGCGGGTGAGGGCCGTATGGAGGTTGGCTTCGGGAGGGCCGTAGGCGGAGGGGAGGTTGGAGCCGAGGGCGATGGCGGCGATCATGCGCGACTGTCCCGGGTGTGGTGGCTGAAAAGGGCGTGAGGTAAGGGCGGGGCGAAGTTTTTCGGGGTCCTTCGACTGCGCTGCGCTCCGCTCAGGATGACAGATGTTTGAAAGACGATGTCTTGGAGAAGCGGTGTCAGACTTGTTGCCATGCGAGGGAGGACACAGATTCTCTCGTTGCTGCCTTAACTTCGGCGGCTTCGGAACGGTGAGTTAGTTCCCAGGCGGAGCGGTCGTGGAGGAGCTTTTGGACGAGGGCGGTGTGCATGGCGTGGCCGGCCCGCTCGGCGACGACGCGGCCCCAGATGCGGCGGCCGGCGAGGGCGAGATCGCCGATGAGATCGAGGACTTTGTGGCGGACGAACTCGTCGGGGAAACGGAGGGGTCCATTGAGGACGGTGCCGGGGTGGGTGGGGGTGGTGCGGGTGACGATGATGGCGGAGTCGTCGGATACGCCGCGGATGAGGCCCATGTCGCGGAGCATGGCTTCGTCTTCTTTGAAGCCGAAGGTGCGGGCGGGAGCGATGAGGTCGGCGTAGGCTCCGGCTTCGAGGTCGCCGCTGAAGGTATCGTGGCCGATGGGTTCCGGGAAGTCGATGGCGTAGTGGATGGAGTAGCCGTCGCCGGGATAGACGCCGATGAATTTGTCGCCGGAGGGAGAATTTTCGCGGACCTCGACAGGCTTGAGGATGCGGAGGTATTCACGCTTGCGGCGCTGGCGCTTGAGGCCGGTGGCGAGGATGGCGGAGACGTAGGGGAGGGAGCTGCCGTCGAGGATGGGGACCTCGAGGTTGTCGATTTCGACGATGACGTTGTCGACGCCGAGGCCGATGAGGGCGGAGAGAAGGTGCTCGGTGGTTTGGATGAGGACGCCCTGGCGCATGAGCGAGGTGGCGTAGGAGACGCGCGCCACGTTGCGGCCGGTAGCGGGAATTTCGAAGTTGTCGAGGTCGGAGCGGCGGAAGACGATGCCGGAGCCGGCGGGTGCGGGGACGAGGCGCATGGAGACGGCGGCGCCGGAGTGCAGACCCACTCCCTGGAAATCCAGTGGGGTGTGGATGGTGTGCTCGAGTTGTGGATTCGTAGACAGCAGAATATCTCGCGAAATGTACCGCAAATGAAGGGTATACCTGGATTACGAAAAGTAAAGTGTGGCAAATTTGCCACAGGTCGTCGGCGTGGTGCGGGGTGGGAGATGCGGGGATTAGCGAGTCGCGGTAGGGTATTGCCATGAGAATGATGGATTTGGAGCGGGTTGTTTCGGCTGGCGAAGGGCGGCTGAGGGCGCGGCTGCGGGAGTTGGTGGAGGTGGAATCGCCGAGCGA
>NZ_LMUT01000009.1:246950-282091 GCF_009765785.1 Granulicella sp. L46 | reverse complement strand
GTTGGTGGCGGGGTGGGCCGAGGAGCTGGGGGGGCGGGTGAAACGGCATCGGCAGAAGGCGTTTGGGGATGTGTTGGAGTTGCGGTTTGGGGCGGCGAATCGGAAGCGCGGGAGGGTTCTGCTACTGGGGCATCTGGATACTGTCTGGCCGATGGGGACGCTGAAGAAGATGCCTTGGCGCGAGCGGAAGGGAAAGCTTTGGGGGCCGGGAGTTCTGGATATGAAGGCGGGGGTGGTGATGGCGCTGGAGGCGGTCGCGGCGCTGCGGGAGCTGGATGCGGAGAGGCCGGTTACGTTGCTGCTGGTGAGTGAGGAGGAGGTGGGTAGTCCGGTGTCGCGGGCGATTACGGAGAGGCTGGCGGCGGAGTGCGCGGCTGTGCTGGTGCTGGAGCCCGCACAGGGACTTGCGTACAAGACGGCGCGTAAGGGTGTGGGGAATTATGAGCTGCGGGTGGTGGGCGTGGGGTCGCATGCGGGGGTGGACTTTGGGAGTGGGCACTCGGCGGTGCTGGAGATGGCGAGGCTGGTGGAGACGGTGTCGGGGTTTACGGATTTGAGTAAAGGGATGACGGTGAATGTGGGGGTGATTGCGGGCGGAACGCGATCGAACGTGGTGGCGGCAGAGTGTATGGCCGAGGTGGATGTGCGGATTGCGAAGGCGAAGGATGCGGCGCGGGTGGAGAGGCTGTTTCGGGGGTTGAAGGTTACGGATAAGGCTTGCCGGTTGACGGTGACGGGCGGGATCAATCGGCCGCCGATGGAGCGGAAGGCGGGGACGGTGGCGCTATTTAAGCTGGCGCGGGGGTTTGCTGCGGAGATGGGTTTGACGTTGGAAGAGGCGGCTACCGGCGGTGGATCGGATGGGAATTTTACGGCGGCGATGGGTGTGGCGACGTTGGATGGGATGGGGGCGGTGGGGAGTGGGGCGCATGCTGCGCATGAGCATGTGGTGGTCAAACATTTGGTGGAGCGGACGGTGTTGCTGGCGGGGGTGATTGCGGGGGTTTGATGGGGCCTGCGAGCTTAGGTTTCAGCTTCGAGATAGATTGTGGGTAAGTCGGGGACGAAGTTGCCGAAAATCCGGGCGGTCTCAACCGGTCGACGCGGTTTGCAATGTTTCCAGGTCGTCGAGAAGATATAGTGGCGCAGAGATGACTCTAAAGTCGCCCGGCGTCCCTAAATCTGCCTACTATGTCGCTCTAGACGGGCTCAGAGCAATTGCAGTCATCATGGTGTTCTTCCAGCATTACGGGGCCGGTCATGCGTTCTTATTCAGTTGGGGTTGGACCGGCGTCGATCTCTTCTTCGTGCTGTCTGGCTTTCTGATCACTGGAATCCTCTACGACAGCCAACACAAGATTCACAGATACAGAGACTTTTACATTCGGAGGACGCTCCGAATCTTTCCTTTGTACTACTTCGTTTGGATCGTCGTTCTACTCATCGCGCCTGTAGCGCACTGGCAGTGGAATATGCGCTGGGCTCTCTGGCCTGCTTACTTCGGCAACTATGCGCGCTTCTTTTTTCTTCACCAGCCTGGTGACCCATACCGTTTCGACAAGCTCACGTTCGGGGCGCCGATCAGCTCTTGGTTTGGGTACCCATTCCACCTCTACATCGGCCATTTCTGGTCGCTGTGTGTTGAAGAGCAGTTCTATCTGATCTGGCCTTTCGTCGTATATCAAGTGCGCAAGCGCGAGGCTCTGATCAAAATTTGCCTCACCGTAATTGTCCTGTGTCCGATTTTTAGAGGTGTGCTCAGCATCGGACTTTCAACCCAGCTTCTCGGCATGGAGTTGTTTTACCGGAGCCTTCCAACACGCATCGATGCGCTCCTCATCGGTGGGCTCGTCGCTCTATGCCTAAGGGGTCCCGAAGAGAGCATCGTTCGTCGGGCGCGCCGCCCTCTCCTCGTGGCGTCCGCGATCCTATTCGTCGCCCTGTATCTCATCTCCGTAAAAATCCTATCCCTGCCCTTTGAGGGATCGGCTTCAAATTGGATTGGAGTCTTCGGGTTCACCCTCATCGATGCTTTTGCAGCTGCGCTAATTTTGGAATGTATCCATCCTGGCAGTTTTCTGAGCAAAGTCCTTAGTTGGAAGCCACTGCGTGCTCTCGGACTGATCAGCTACGGCTTTTACGTCTACCACGACCTTTTGCACGACTTCTATTCTGAGCTAGCTCATAGACTGTCTCCTCGCTACGCCTATCCACTTACACTCCTGATAGCGTTCTCCGCGACTCTGCTGATCGCGACACTCAGCTACCGCTTACTCGAAAAACCCTTATTGAGATTGAAAGACCGGTTTGCTAATCAGGTGCACACCGCACCGGTTGCTTGACCCAGCGGTCGCAGTCTCAGACTCGCGGAGAAGAAGTGCCCGCAATACGGCGTTATGGGAAATCACACGAAGTTGCGGTAGCGGCTTTCACCTTCTCCGGCTAACAGCGAACTCTTTAGCGTCGAAGTTGCCGAGTTGCGCTGGTCGAGATGATGGGAGCCGCTTAGAGGGAACGGGTTTCGCGGAGGAGTTGGAGGACCGCGGCTATGGGGAGGCCCATTACGTTGAAGAAGTCGCCTTCGATGCGGGGGATCCAGCGGGCGGCGTAGCCCTGGATGCCATAGGCTCCGGCTTTGTCGAGGGAGTCGCCGGTGGAGAGGTAGTTGGCCAGGTCGTCTTCGGGGATGGCGGAGAAGAAGACGCTGGTGGTTTCTACGTGGGAGCGTTGGGTCGTGGGAGTGACCACGGCAATGCCTGTGTGGACCTGGTGGACTCGGTTGGAGAGGTGGCGGAGCATTCGTTCGGCGTCGGAAAGGTCTGTGGGTTTGTTGAGGATTTGTTGTTCACAGACGACAGTCGTGTCGGCACCGAGGATGGTGGCTTTGGGGTGGAGGGTGTGGATGGCTTGCGCTTTTTCGAGGGCGAGGCGCTGGACGTAGGCGGTGGGGGACTCGTTGGGGTGGAGGGTCTCGTCGATGTGCGCGGGGAGGACGTCGAAGCGCAGGCCGGCCTGGGTGAGGAGGTCGCGGCGGCGGGGAGAGGCTGAGGCGAGGATGAGCATATTTTTAGTTCTCAGTTGTTCGTTGTCAGTTCTCGGTTGTTTAGCTTCCGGCTAAAAGTCAAAAGCTGAGATCGTGGAGCTGACAAGTGAGAACTAAGAGCCGACGGCGGTGTAGCCTGCTGCGAATTGCTGGACGAAGATGTGGGCTTCCATGCAGTGGTGGTCGCCGCTGGCCAGGGTGATGGCGTTGGTGGCGACGTTGGCGGTTTCGATGCAGAGCATGGTTAGCCAGCAGAGAGGGCTCATATCCGGAAGAGTGGCGGTGAGGGTTGACCATGGATTCCAGACGACGGTGGATTGGGATCCGGCTTTATCGATGGTGATGCGGCGCCTGAGGATTGGGTCGTCGACGTTCACGGGGACGAGGGTGTCGAGATAGGGGCGATCGGTTTCGCCGGTAAGTTTTAGGACCGGATCGGTCTGGGACTTCCTTTTGAAGTTGTCGGTTTTGTCGAGGTACTCGGTGTCAGAAAGGCCGATGATGGAGATCTGCTGGGAGTCACCGACGGCGAAGTAGGTGTGGAAGGCTTCTTCGAAGTGAAGCGGATTGCTGCCCTGGTTGTTGACGGTGAGCTTGATGTCGAGCTCGGTGCCGATGGTGATCTCGTAGACGAGCGCGAACTCGTCGTAGCCGAGGGAGCGGCTGGTGTCGGAGGGGCCGAGGGTGAGGGTGAGATGGAGGTCGTCGCCGGCGAGGGCGGCGAAGGCGAGGGTCCACTCGGAGATGCGGGCGAAGCCGTGGGAGGGGCCCGCTGGTGGCGGATCTTGGGGGCGCGGGTCGTCGGGGGTTCGGGTGCGCGCTCCGAACCAGGGGAAGATGATGGGGATGCCGCCGCGAATGGCTTTGCCGGGAGTGAAGAACGAGCGCTCGGAGAGGAAGAGAACGGGCTGCTGTCCGGTGGGTTGCCACTGCGTGATTTGCGCGCCGTGAAGATAGAACTCGGCTGTGCAGGCGGCCGTGGTGATGTTGGCGCGGATGAGGCCTTGCTCGGTCTGGGAGAAGGCGAGGACGCCGGGGATCGAGAATTGGTCGGAGAGTGTTTGGAGGTCCATCGTTAGATAGTGTAGAGCGTTGGGGAGGTTAGGCGCTGGTGAGTTGGAGTTCGGCCATATTGCGTTGGCCGGTGGGGCAGAGTTTTAGGAGGGGGCAGTTTTCGCACTTGGGGTCGGCGAAGGTGCAGAGGGTTTGGGCGTGGAGCTTGATGAGGGAATGATGCTCGTCGAGCATGGCGGCGTCCCAGGTTTCGGGGACGAGGCGCATGAGGCGTTCTTCGGTGGTGGCGGCGTCGGCGCGCGGAGTTAGGCAGAGGCGTTGCGCGACGCGGAGATGATGACTGTCAATGCAGAGCGCGCGTCGGCGGAGGGTGGAGAAGTTGACGACGGCGGCGCTGGTTTTGGGGCCGACACCAGGAAACTGCTCAAGCCACGCACGAATCTTGTCGGTGCGGTATTTGGCTAGGAAGTCGAGGGTGAGGGAACCGTAGCGGGCGGTGATGCCTTGCAGCGTTTCTTTGAGCTGAGGAGCTTTCTGTTCGGGGAAGGTGACGATGTTGATGGCTCGCTCGATGTCGGCGACGGAGGCGTCGCGGACGGGTTCCCAGTTGCCGGGGCCGGCGTTGAAGATGCGTTCGAGGTCGCGCATCACCTGATGGGAGACAGGTGTCTTGGTTCGTGCGGAGAGAAGCGAGTAGATGAGCTGTGTGAGCGGGTCCCAGGGCTCGCGTGGCGCAGGCTGGCCGTAGTAGCCGAGGAGAAGTCGATGGATGTGCGGAAGCTTGTCGGCCTGCTCGGGGGTGAGCGGGCGGCGAGTGGCTTCGAGGTCGTCCGGATTGGTGAAGAGTTCGGGCGGCATGCTGTGATTGGATGCTATGGGAGGGATTTTAGCTCTTCGCTGTTGGCTTGTAGCTCTTAGCTCAGGCAAAAGAAGAAGCAGATTCCCAGGGGGAATGACAGAAAGAAAAGCAAAGGCAAAGACGACGGCAAAGACAAGAGCTACTGCGAGTTCACGGATTGCGAGTGATGCCTAGCTGCGTGCCGTTAGCGGTGGCGATGCCCCAGGCCATGCGGGGTGTGTTGTGGGCTATGCCGGTTTGGCCGTCGGGGCCTAGGAGGATGATGCCGCCGTGGCCGCCGAGGCGGGTGAAGAGGTAGTCGATGGCGGAGGACGCGGCGGATTGGGGGGTGGCGCCGGCGGCTACTCGATCGACGGCCCACTTGCCGAGGACGAGCTTCATGATGGGCTCGCCCCAGCCGGTGAGGGAGACGGCGGCAGAGAGGTTGTCGGCGTAGCAGCCACAGCCGATGAGGGAGCTGTCGCCGACGCGGCCGGGTGCTTTGTTGAGGGTGCCACCGGTGGAGGTGCCTGCGGCGAGGTTGCCGTATTGGTCTAGGGCTACGGCGCCTACCGTGTCGTGGGAGTGGAGGGTGGGGTCGTCGATGCGGAGTTCTTCGGGGAGGGCGGATTCTACTTCGGATTCGAGCGCGCGTTGCTCGGTGGCGGGATCAGGAGGAAATGCAGGGATCTCTCCACTGCGCTTCGCTTCGGTCGAGATGACGGAAGTCGGAGGCGCTCCAGTCGAGATGACGGATGTGGGGAGTGCTTCGGCCGGGGCGACGACTTCAGAGGAGTTTCCGCTGAAGGTGGTGTCGGGATGGCCGGCGGCTTCGGCTTGCTGGAAGGCCATGAGGCGGTCGCGCTCGCGGGGGACGATTAGCTCGGTGTTGTCTACGAGGCGCATGCCGTGTTGAGTGGCGAAGCGTTCGGCGCCGGTGCCTACGAAGTAGACGTGGGGGGATTTTTCGAGGACGAGGCGGGCGGCCTGGATGGGGTTGCGGAGGCGCTCGACGCAGGCTACGCCGCCGGTGCGGAGGTCGGCGCCGTTCATGAGGAGGGCGTCGAGTTGGACGCGACCATCGCGGGTGAGGAAGGAGCCTCGGCCGGCATCGAAGGTGTCGTCGTCTTCCATGATCGTGACGGCGGCTTCTACGGCATCGACGGCGGTGCCACCGCGGGAGAGCGCGGACCACCCGGCTGCGAGGGCGGCGGCTATGCCGCGTTCGTGTGCGGCTACGGCGTCGTCGGGCATGGCCCAGGCTCCGCCGTGGATGAGGAGAATTGGCTGGTGATTCATGGGCGGGAGAGTTCTAGTTTGCGGCGTTCGGTTTCTAGATACGTGTAGCGGATGCGGTGGATGACCGTGATGGTTGTCATGACGGCGAGGACCCAGAGGGCGG
This sequence comes from Granulicella sp. L46, assembly GCF_009765785.1. Lineage (GTDB taxonomy): Bacteria > Acidobacteriota > Terriglobia > Terriglobales > Acidobacteriaceae > Granulicella. Next base: position 275,794 of record NZ_LMUT01000009.1, on the reverse strand, counting down.
GGGCCATGGCTCCCCAGCGTTCGAAGAGGGCGCCGAGGATGATGAGAACGATGCGCTCGGGGCGTTCCATGAAGCCTACTTTGCAGGAGCCGATGAGGGCTTCGGCGCGGGCTCGGGTGTAGCTGACCATGAGGGAGGCGGTCATGACGAAGGCCGCGAGGAAGACGTAGAAGAAACGGTTGCCGCGGGCGTAGAAGACGAGTAGGCCGAAGAAGAGAGCGACGTCGGAGTAGCGATCGAGGACGGAATCGAAGAAGGCGCCGAAGACGGAGACCTGGTTGGTTTGGCGGGCTACGCGGCCGTCGACCATGTCGAAGAGGCCGGCGCCGATGATGACGAGGCCTGCGAAGAGGAACATGCGAACGTAGTTGTCGGCGCGCGCGTAGCCGAAGAAGAAGGCCGCCACTACGTTGATGATGAGGCCGATGAAGGTGAGGGTGTTGGGAGAGATTTTGGAGAGAGCGAGGCCGTTAACGATCTTCTGCAGCAGCCAGCCGCTGCCCTTGCCGAAAGCGCTTGTCCAGGTCATTGACTCTTCATTCTACTGCGAGGTGTGCGATTTCTTCTTCCAATACGTCGCTCTTGCGGGGCTTTCCGGCGCTGCATTCAGAATTATTTCGCAATCGCAGAAGCCTCCCTTAGAGCGCATTACATTGAAGACATCTTCTCTAGCACCTTCATCATGCCCCAGATCAGTAAGAAGTGCTGTGGCTGCCGAAAAGGAACCATCGCATTCGTTCCTGTCCGTAGAACCTTCGGGGAAGATCCGAGCTTCCAGTCTGGTGAAGAAATTTTCACGCTGTAAAGAAGCGAAGACATCAGGCGTAATGTCTTCAATGAAAGACTCGAACTCTTCGTCATCTGAAGTCGACATAAGACTATTCGACGACTTTGATGGTGTCGTGAATGGTGGAGAGCTTGAGGATTTCGAGTTCGCGCTTGCCGTTGGGGGTGACGACGGTGGCGATGTCGCTGACTTCTTTGCCGAGGAGGGCGCGGCCGATGGGCGAGGTGGTGGAGATGAGGCCCTTGGTGACGTCGGACTCTTCGCTGGTGACTAGCTTGTAGCTGAACTCCTCATTCTTGGTGGAGTCGAAGACTACGACGGTGGAACCGAAGCCGACCTTGTCGCGGGGAATGTTTTCGAGGTTGACCATGGCGAGCTCGCCCATGCGCTTTTTTAGCTGGCCGAGGCGGGCGTTGACGAAGACCTGGCGCTGCTTGGCCATGTGGTATTCGGCGTTTTCGGAGAGGTCGCCGAGGGCGACGGCTTTCTTGATCTCCGCGGGGAGTTCGGTGGTGAGCTCGTACTCGAGCGCCTTGATTTGTTCTTCGATAGCCTTTTTGATGTCTTCCATGGGTGTGTCTGCTTTGCTGGCCCTGCGCCGGTTGCGGCAGGGCGGAGAGTAAAAGCTTGATTATACGAAAGGAGGCGGGGAAAAGGGCTAGGAGGCTTCTGGGTCGGGAAGCAGCGTGGGATTGGAGGCGGAGAGAAAGCTCTCGAGGAGAAGGGTTGCGGCTACCTGATCGATGATGTCTTTGCGATCGAGGCGGGTAGAGCGGCCGGAGGATCGCGGTGTGTGGCCGGAGAGATCGAGAAGCGCGTGGGCGTCGTGGGTGGTGAGGCGCTCGTCTAGTAAGTGGTGAGCGAGGGAGGGGTGGGCTTCCTTGAGGGCATGGGCGAAGGCCTGGGCCTTGGCTGCCTGGGGGCTGGGTGTGCCGTCGGCGTGAAGGGGGTTGCCGACGAGCAGGGCTTCGACTTGGTGTTGGCGGATGAAACGAGCAATCGCTTTGAGGTCGGCGCGGAGGGTGGTGCGCTGGAGGGTGAAGAGGGGTTGGGCGGTGAGGCCGAGAGGGTCCGTGATGGCGAGACCGATGCGGCGGTCGCCTACGTCGAGCGCGAGGGTGCGGGGGTGAGGCACGACGTTAGTGTACGGGGGAAGAACAGGGGATAGGGGATAGAGTGTAGAGGATAGGGGGTGGGTTCGCGTGACGGCGGCCTGATGGCGGATAGACTACTTCGGGTGAGGTGCTTGTGAGGGTACTTAAGGCTTTGGTGGTGATCGTGGTGCTGGTGGGACTCGCGGTGGGATTCTTTGTGTATGTGCCGTATGGGCCTGGGTCGGAGACTTTTGTCGATATTCTGCCGGGGACTGGGACGCTGGGGATTGCTAGGCAGTTGCAGAAGACGGGGATTGTGCGGAGCGCGCTGGCGTTTGAGGCGCTGGTGATTTGGAAGACGGTGCGGGGTCACGGAGCGGGGTCGTTGAAGGCTGGGGAGTATCGGTTTGACCATGCAGCGAGGATGGACGAGGTGTATGACCGGTTGAGGCAAGGCGATGTGTATACCGTGACCCTGGTGATTCCAGAGGGCTACAACATCTTCGATATTGCGAGTGCGGTGGCAGCAGCGAAGTTGGGTACGCGGGAAGACTTTCTCGATGCCGAACGCAAGAACACCGAGTTGATTGCTGAATGGGTGCCGCAGGGGAGCGCGAGTTCGCTGGAAGGGTATCTGTTTCCGGACACGTATAAATTCACCCGGCATGCGACGCCCATCTTGATGCTGACGACGATGGTCAGGAAGTTTGGGCAGGAGGCGAGGAGGTTGGGCATGACGCCGGACAAAGTATCGCGGACGGTGACGATGGCTTCGCTGGTGGAGAAGGAGGTGCATATCGACATGGAACGGCCGGAGGTGGTGAGTGTGTTTGAGAATCGGCTGGCTGCGGGTATGCCGCTGCAGACGGACCCGGCGGTGATCTATGCGTCGCTGCTGCGGGGGACGTGGACGGGCGTGATTCATCAGAGTGAGCTGAAGTCGGACTCGGCGTACAACACGTATACGCACGAGGGATTGCCGCCGGGGCCGATCTGCAATCCGGGGGTTGCGGCGCTGCAGGCTGCGCTGCATCCTGCGAAGACGGACTACTTGTATTTTGTGGCGGATCCGGCGGGGACGACGAAATTCGCTGCAACCCTGGCCGAACACGATGCGAATGTTGCCGCTTATCGCGCTGGGATGAAGCACTAAATTCGGGGGGTCTGACCCTTGCGTGCGGTTGTGGTGTGGTGGGGACAGGTACAACGGATTGCGGTTTCGCATCGGAGGAGGTCTGCGGAAACCCGCAAAGTATTGAGGGGCGAAGTTTTAGCGAATACATGCGGATATAACTCTGGCAATGTATACCCAATTTATTGTATTTATTGAAGTTATGGCCGTTCAGCAGCGCCAGAAATTATGAGTTGACATTGGGCTGATGCGGAGCTACAAACGCAACACTTCCACTACGAGGATCAGCCGGCCGGAGCCCAAAGAGGGGGAGCTGCGGGCGCATAGAGTCTTCGAGGGAAGCAGGGGCGGGCGGGCATTTCCCAGGGCCAGGTTCGGTCACAACATGTAAAAACAGGTCGCGACGCGCATGGACTCCGACGCAGAGTGTGAGCCACAGGCGAAGCAGACCTCATAGCAGCTGAGCGAGCCCATTCGACCGCTGAAAAATAACCGAGGCTCGCCGGGGGAAACTGTGCCTGGAGATACAACAGAATGAAGGACTTCCGCGTTGATTTGAAGGTATGTGAAGCTTGCGGGGCGTTATGGCTGCGAGCCATGGGTCACGGAGTGTACTGCTCTGGATGCGCTTTGTGGTTGTCGGATTTTCCGGCACCTCGGGCGTCGAGCCGACGGGCACAAAGGCGTACGACGGTGAGTACGGCGTATGCAGGGGGTGCTCAATGAAGGAGCAACTGAGTATCAGAGAGCAGGTAACGGGGCTGAGGCTGGTTCCCAAATCGGTACGGCAGGCCGGGCAGGAGCAGGTGATCCGGGAGGGAAGCACGGGGCGCGTGGTGGCTACATTGACCAATGCCCTGAAGCTTCGGCGAGTGTGGGCGGTTGCTGAGAAAGCTGCTGCCTCACCGCAGGAGGTAATACCGGAGATAGATGAAAAGCCCAAGGTGGAGCTGGCGTTTTATCGGAAGTACACGGAGGCGATGCTGAGGCGGTATCTGCGGATATCGATCCAGGCTGGCCGAGTGCCGTCGCTGTTGGGGAGGGAGCTATTCCGCGGGAATGTGACGAGCTACCGCGTTCACAGCTTCGAGGATGGCGTGATCTTCTGTTTCGATGTTGAGAAACGCCTGAGCAGATTGACGGTGATGGAGCAGCAGTTGATCAAGCGGATGGGTCTGCAGGAGTACACACAGGGTGAAGCCGCCGGGATGCTGGGGCTGAGCCTGCGAAACTGTATTCGTCAGTACGGATATGCGCTGGATGTGCTGACGGAGATGTTTCTGGAGGCCGGAATGTTGGAACCGTTGAAAAGTTGTCAAGGGGGTCACGGCGACGAAATCGACCGAAGTGCATCATTCTAAAGCAAATAATAAATTCAAAAAGTTGGCATAGTTACCCTACTCAACTTGGTATTCTAGTTAAGTAGAGATAAAGCGGGAGGCCCTTCGGGGTCTCCCGTTTTGCGTTTGGGGGGGGAAAGAGCCGAGATGACGGGAAGCAAGGAGCTTGATCAGGTGAAGGAAGAGTTGGTTGAGGGGAAGGCAAAATACCTGCGGCCGAGCGAATGTCGCAATCGTATGAGGCGGACGCTGACGAAGGAGTTTGACGCGATTATTGAGGGGTTTGTAGAGGCTGCGAAAAAGGGTAGCTGCCCGCACGTGAAGCTGGCGACGGAGTTGCTCAAGCCAACACGGACGGGGCCTTCGCGGAAGAAGGGAACGGCGACGAAGTACTGGGAGATGCTGCAGAGGGAAGAACGGGAAAGAGAGCAGTTGCAGAACGAGCAGCTCGCGGCGGCCCAGGAGCTGCAGGGCACGGACGGCAACGGAGTTTTGACAACGAGATTCTAGAGAACAGGGGCGGAGAGGATCCGCCGGGAGAAATCGATGAGTGTTTTCAGCAATGTAATCAAGGATTTGAAATCATTTTCAGCGAAGGTAGAAGCGGCGTTCAAGAAACTGTTTGGGGACGCGCCTTCGTGGATTGCGATTGCCCAGGGGGTGCTGACGTATCTTGGGCCGATCGTGGTGACCATCTTGACGATCGGTGGGGGACCGGCACTGGGCGATGAGGCGAACGAGATCATCGGGACGATCAAGACGGATCTTGCGACGGCGCTGGCGACGGTGACTGCGGCGAATGGGGCGAGCAACCTGCCGAGTTTGCTGGCGGATATTCAGACACAGCTTCCTGTACTGCTGGCGGCGGTGAAGGTGAGCAATCCTTCGGTTGTGGCGAGTATTGAGAAGTACACCAATATGATCGATGCGGAAATTACGGCGTTGTTGACTGCCCTGCCGACGGCGGCCTGAGATGAGCCAGGCGAAGACGTATCTGCTGACAGATCCAGCCGCCATTGCCGCGAAGGTGAAGGCGGCTGGCGGACCGGCGCTTGATCCGACTCAAGCTACGGGGCAAGCGAGTGCAGATGGTGTGACGTTGAGTTGGAGCACCAGCCAGGGGCAGATTCTGATCACGATCATTCGAAAGCCGTGGATGATCGCGTATAGCGCCATCTGGAGCCATGTGGATGCGGTTCTGGCTAGTCATTGATTTGCAAAGAGTCGCAAATCAGGGGGCGACGATAGAAAATTTTGGATAAGCGAGTGATGGGTGAAGAGGTATTCGTGCGATGCGGGGACGAGACAAAGCGTTCTAATTCTGCATCATTCTGCATCCTAGAGGGTAGGACGGGAGTCGATATACTCAGTACTTGCATTTGATGAAGAATTTGAGAGCGTTGTCGGTGATGTTGGTCGCGATGACAGGCGGGTTAACCGGCTGTTTCTCGACGACTCGTCTTGTTTTGAAGTCGGAGGCTCCGACGGTTTATCAGACTGCCACTGTGGAGCAGGTGGAGAAGGATGTTTCGGATCGGGATGCTGCGGTAAAGACGCTTAACGCGCAGGTACAGATTACGGCGACTACGGGCGGGTCGAAGGAAGGCAAGCTGAAGGAGTACACGTCGTTCACGGGGTACATCTTTGTGCAGAAGCCGGCTGACTTGCGGGTGATTCTGCAGTTGCCGTTTGTTGGATCGCGTGCGCTGGACATGGTCAGCACGGGCGACGCATTTACGCTGGTGCGCGCGTCGTCGCATGGGAATATCTGGATACAGGGAACGGGGAAGGTAACGACGCCGTCGAAGAACGGGTTGGAAAACCTGAGGCCGGCGGTATTTCTGGACTCGCTTTTGGTGCCGGGCGTGGATCCGAATGAGCTTGTCACGATGACGGAGTCGTCGCGAGTGATCCATCAGGACATGCATCATAAGACGGAGACGATTGAGCCGGATTACAACCTGACGGTGTTGAAGATAACCCGCGGAAACATCCTGCAGGTGCAGCGGGTCATTCGCATTAACCGCGTGACGATGTTGCCGTATCAGCAGGATATTTATAACGATAAGGGCCAGATTGTGACGCAGGCGACGTATGACAACTACCAGACGCATGGTGGTCAGCAGTTTCCTGCGGAGATTACGATCCGCAGGCCGCTCGATGAGTATTCGTTGAAGATCGATGTGACGAAGCTGACGCTGAATGAGTCGTTCGAGCCGGACCAGTTTGAGCTGACGATTCCGCCGGGGGCTACGGTACAGAAGCTGCAGTAGGCGCTTAGAGCGCGGCGTGACTAGAGAAGACCGGCGCGGTGGGCGTGCGCGGCAATCTGGTCGTTGATGGAGAGAGCGAGTGCAAGAGCTTCGCGGCCTGCCTGAGCGGGAACGCGGGGTTGTGTGCGCGTGCGAACAGCATTCAGGAAGTCTTCGAGCTCGAGGCGAAGGGGTTCGCCTTTGGGGATGTCCGCTTTGGTGAGGGAGAGGCCTGCGGTGGGGTGCTCACCGTGAGCGGACGGGGATGGATGGGCGGTGGGAAGGGGTGTGGGGGCGGCCGCGGTGGGTGCAGGGAGGGGAGAAGAACCTGTAGCGGGCGTCGCCGTAACTGCGGCAGCGATTGCTGCCGCGACTACGGCCGGATCGACACTGATGGTCAGGAGTTCCTGGCGAGCGAAGTCGAGCGAGAGGTATTGGTGAGGCTGGAAGAGTCGGAGCTTGCGGACTTGCTCGGTGGAGACGCGGCTGGCGGTGAAGTTGGCGACGCAACCGGATTCGAATTCGATGCGGACGTTGGCGATGTCGGTTTTGTGCGAGAGGATTGGCAGGCCGACGGCGCGGACTTCGCGAACCGGCGAGTTGGTGAGGCTGAGGACGATGTCGAGGTCGTGGATCATGAGATCGAGAACGACGTCGACGTCGAGGGAACGTGGTGTGAAGACGCTGAGTCGGTGCGACTCAAAGAACATTGGGTGGGTGAGGGCGGCGAGGGTCGCGGTGACGGCCGGATTGAAGCGCTCGAGATGGCCGATGGCGACGATGCGGTCTTGCGCCTGGGAGAGCGCCAAGATGTGGTCTGCCTGGGCGAGGGTTGCGGCGAAGGGCTTTTCGATGAGGATGTCGAGGCCGGCAAGAAGAAGCTGTTCCGCGACCGCAGCGTGATGGCTGGTGGGGACGCAGATGGACACGGCGTCGAGCGACAGGTTGGCGGCGAGCAGCTCGGCGACGGTTGCGAAGGCGGGGATGTTGTAGGTAGAGGCGAAGGATGAGCGGCGCTCGGTGATGGGGTCAACGAGCGCGACGAGTTGGACGAATTGGGGCTGGGCGACTTCGAGTTCGCGATAGACGCGAAGGTGATTACGCCCGAAGGCGCCCGTGCCCACAACTGCGACGCGAAGAGGAGGCACGGCTACTTTTGCGCTGCGGCGCCGGGCAGGGGAGATTCAACGGCTACGCGGCAACGGGTGTAGAGCTCGAACAGCTGGGTTAGCTGATCTTCGGGCTTGGGAGCGGAGGGAAGGCCGAAGCCGGTCGAAGAGGCGCCTTTGGTGCCGAGATTGGTGTGTGCGGCAACGAACTTGAGGAGATCGAGAGCGATGTCTTCAGAGCGGCGAGGTGCGGAGTTGCTATTGCTGGAGTCCATAGGAGCCTTTCAGAGCATGTTGCTAAGGGTGATGGTAGCGGTTCGGCGGAGATGGTTGCAACGTATGGCCGGCCGTAAACGAGGGCGCAGGCAGGAATGTGCGTCGCAGTACTGAGGATTCGACCGAAAGCGGGGTCGGAATCAGAGAATTTGCGATTGCGAACGTTAGAGAGGCCGGTGAGGCCAAGGAGAACGATATGAACAGAGTGGAACTGCAGAGGATTCTTGGCTTACTGAACATCGGATTGGCGATCGCCCACGATAGTGGAGTGTCGATTGGACACTTTGGATGCGGCGATTTTATACAGCTGGCGCAGACCGCTAATGGCATGTTGTTGAATTCGATTGCGCCAGCGGAAGTTGCGGCCGGTCCTGTGGCGGAAATAGGAACGAGCACTGCACCTGTGGGCGCCGCGTTGGCGGTCTAAGAGACAGAGACGATTTCGTGCGATGAACAGACGAGCAGAGATTAGAGCAGCAGGAGAAGTGGAGGAACGATGAGCGGAACAAAACGAGTGCTAATGCTGCTGGCGGTATTGGTGGCGATGATCGCTGGGTTCGCGGGCATGGCAGCGGCCCAGGTACCAACGACGACGGTATCGGATACGGTATACAGCGCCAACGGAACACCGGTGGGCGGCACGGCCCTGGTGAGCTGGAGCTCATTTACCACGGCGGGTGGGCAGACAGTTCCGGCTGGCAGTACGTCCGCGACGATTGGCACAGGGGGGCAGTTGTCGATTGCTCTAACGCCGAACATAGGCGCATCGCCGATGGGTAGCTATTACACCGCAATATTTCATCTCAGCGACGGAACGATAAGTCGCGAGTACTGGGTAGTCCCCGTGACGGTGCCGGGGGGAGGGCCAGCGACGCTTGCGGAGATCAAGAACCTTGGGCAACCCGGGCGACTGCATCAGCTCGAAGGGCGCGTCGAGGAGCATGAACGAAGCGTACAGAGGTTGAAGGGAGCGGGTATAGTTTTCGGCGGGATCCTGACGATGCTGCACCTGCTCGTTGTGTATCTAGTTGAACGCTACGCCAAATTTTAGGCAAAGCGATCTACGCAGGTGGCCGTTGGCTAGCCGATATCTTCGGACCAGTTCTCCAGGTACGCCTTGAACTCGGACATGAATTTGCCAGCGTCGGCGCCGTCGATAATGCGGTGATCAAAGCCGAGAGTGAAGCGTTGGATACTCCGAATGGCGATCGTATCCTGGCCGTCTTTGTCGGTGAGCACCACGGCCTCTTTATTGAGGCCGCCGATTCCGAGGATTGCAGCCTGAGGTTGCGCGATGATGGGCATGCCGAATTGTTCACCGAAGATGCCGGAGTTGGTTAGGGTGAAGGTGCCGCCGGCAACATCGTCGGGCGCGAGCTTCTTGGAGCGGGCGCGATCGGCGAGGTCGACCACGGCGCGAGCTATGCCGAGGAAGCTCTTTTCTTCCGCCTGCTTGATGACTGGGACGATCAGCCCCCACTCGAGTGCGACGGCGATCCCGACATTGATGTTCTTGTTGTAGAGAATCGATTCGCCCTGCATGGAAGCGTTGACGATGGGATGCTTGCGGAGAGCCTGTACCGCGGCGCGCGTTATGAATGGCATGTAGGTCAACTTCACGCCATTGCGCTGCTCGTACTTGTTCTTCTCTTTTTCACGCAGCTTTACGATGCGCGTCATATCCACCTTGAAGACCGTGTGGACATGCGGGCTGGTGGCCTTTGACTCCACCATGCGCTTGGCAATGATGGAGCGCATCTTGGACAGTGGGACCAGTTCGCCAGGCAACGGAGCCGTGGTGGGAGCGGGTGCGGCTTTCGCGGCAGCGGGAGCGGTGGGAGCGGAAGGGGCAGCGGTCGGCGCCGGAGAAACTGCCGGAGCGGGTGCAGGTGCGCCCTCAAGATGACCGAGGATGTCTTGCTTGGTGATGCGGCCGGAAGCGCCAGTGCCTTGAATTCCCCTGAGGTCAACATTGTTCTCGGCTGCTATCTTGCGGACTAGAGGCGAGGAACGCAGGCCTTCGCTCGCCGCGGTGGAGGGTGCAGGGGTGGGGACAGGCGCGATGGGAGCTGGCGTGCTGGGAGTTGGGACTGCCGCAGCCTTAGGGGTAGACGCGGGAGCTGCCGCGCCGCCGCCAATCACCGCTACGACGGTGCTAACCGTGACGGTCTGGCCTTCCTGTACGCGGATCTCGGAGAGGACGCCGGCAGAGGGGGAGGGAATTTCGGCATCGACTTTGTCGGTGGAGATTTCGAAGATGGGCTCGTCGCGCGCTACAGTGTCCCCGACCTTCTTGAGCCATTTGGTGAGCGTGCCTTCGGTGATGGACTCGCCCATTTGCGGCATGAGGACTTCGGTGCCGGGGCCGGAAGCTTCGGGAGCGGGCGGCGGAACAGCCTGATCGCTGGCTGCAGTGGCTACCGCTGCGGGTGTAACCGTCTGCTCCTTCTGCGGCGCTTCACTTGCTGCCGGGGCAGGTGGGGCAGCCTCCGCTGAACCAGAATCGTTGATAGCGCAAACGACGGTTCCGACGCTAACCGTAGCGCCTTCCTGCACCTTGATTTCGCCGAGTGTGCCGGCTGCCGGAGACGGGATTTCGGCGTCGACCTTGTCCGTGGAGATCTCAAAGAGGGGTTCGTCGCGAGCGACGGTGTCGCCGGGCTTCTTTAGCCACTTGGTGAGCGTGCCTTCCGTGATTGATTCGCCCATCTGGGGCATGACGACGTCGATTGGCATGAGGAAGGGTCTCCGGCAGAGGTTACGGCGCCGCTTACAGCGCAATTTCAGATTATACGGGTGTGGACAATCCCAAGGGAGGAGATTAGGCCATCTTTGTACCAGTTGGTACAGAATCCAATTCAGGTCGCGTCAATTGAGTGCCCAACAGCTGCTCGAGGGATTCTGCTGCGATGATCTGCCGCTGGAAGACGCGGCCGAAGTTTGCGGCGACGCTGTTGGCAGCCTCGGCGAGTGAAGGCGGAGGAGTGCGAGGCGATTCGATTTCCAGCGAGGTTACCGCCCGGTCGGTGATGCCGCAGGGGATGATCCAGTCGAAATCGCGCAGGTCGGTGGTGACGTTTAGAGCAAACCCGTGGGAGGTCACTGCCTGCGAGACATGGACGCCGATGGCGGCGATCTTTTTCTCTCGAACGCTGCCGCCCGGTAACGTCCAGACGCCTGTGAGTTTGCAGATGCGTTGAGTTGGGACGCCGAAGTCTTTGCAGGTAAGAATCAGCGCCTCTTCCATCAGCCGGACGAAATCTACTGGCCCTAAATGTGGACCACGCTTACCGGGTAGGTCTCCCCGGAGATCAAAGATGGGGTAGCCGACGAGTTGGCCGGGGCCGTGATACGTGACATCGCCACCGCGGTTGACTTCGTGGATCTCGGCACCACGGCCGGCTAACTGTTCGTCGCTGGCGAGGACATTTGCACGGGATGCGTTTCGGCCTAGCGTGAGCACGGGCGGGTGCTCAAGCAGGATGAGGGTGTCACCGATGGCGCCGGCCTTGCGCGCTGCAACAACTTCTGCCTGGATACGCAGTCCTTGGGTATAAGGAATGCGTCCGAGTTGGAGCAGATGAATGTGCATGATGGGTTACAGGCCGAGATCGGTGAGGCTGGGGTGATCGTCAGGACGGCGGCCGGGCGGCCAGTGAAACAACCTTTCGGTTGGCTTGATTGCGAGGTCATTGATACTGGCATGGCGTGCGGTCATGAGGCCGTTGGAGTCAAACTCCCAGTTTTCGTTGCCATAGGAGCGAAACCACTGTCCGGTTTCATCGTGAGATTCGTAGGCGAAACGCACTGCAATACGGTTCTCTGTGAAGGCCCAGAGCTCCTTGATTAGTCGATAGTCCGATTCGCGCTGCCATTTGCTCGTGAGAAAAGCGACAATCTCGTCTCGGCCATTGATGAACTGGTTTCGGTTTCGCCAGCGGCTATCGACAGAGTAGGCGAGCGAGACCTTCTGCGGGTCGCGGCTATTCCAAGCGTCCTCTGCCTTGCGCACCTTTTCGATTGCGGTTTCGCGCGTGAACGGCGGGAATGGAGGTCTTTGTTCTGAGCTCATAGCTTTGTCCTTGTAGCGGCTCCGCTACACGTTGATCGCCATGCCTTCGACGCTGGAGAAGCCGTCCAGCAAGCTTTCGGAGAGGGTGGGGTGCGCGTGGATGATGAACATCATCTCCTCAACGGTGGCCTCAAGCTGCATGGCAACGACGCACTCGGCAATGAGCTCCGTGGCTTGCGGGCCGATGATATGGACGCCGAGGACCTCGCCGTACTTCGCATCGGAGACGACCTTTACAAAGCCATCGTGGGAGTCGACGATGGTGGCTTTGGAGTTGCCGACGAATGGGAGCTTGCCGACCTTTACCTGATAACCCTTCTCCTTAGCCTGAGCTTCTGTTAGGCCGACGCTGCCGATCTGCGGGTCGCAGTAGGTGCAGCCCGGAACGCGATCTTTCCGAACAGGCAATGCATATTTGCCAGCCAACTTGCTGGCTACAACGACACCGCACATCGCGCCAACGTGGGCGAGCTGCGGTAGTCCGGCAACAATATCGCCAATCGCATAGACGCCGGGCTCGGAGGTTTCCATCCACTCGTTGACGGGGACGAAGCCACGGTCCAGGGTGATCTTCACCTTGTCGATACCTGCGTCTGCGGTGCGCGGACCGCGGCCGACGGCCACCAGGACTTTCTCCGCTTCTTTGACCTGGGGCTTACCGGCAGCGTCGGTGAAACTTACCTTGACGCCGGCGCTCGTTTTCTCAATCTTCTCGACTTTGCAGCTGACGTTTACATCGATGCCGCGTTTCTTGTAGGCGCGAGTGAGTTCCTTCGAGATCTCCTCGTCTTCAACTGGAACAATGCGCGGGAGGGCCTCGATGATGGTCACATCGGAGCCGAAGCTCTTGAAGACCGAGGCGAACTCGACACCCACCGCTCCCGAGCCGATCACGATGAGTGACTTTGGAAGAGCCGGCAGGGTGAGGATCTCTATGTTGGTGAGGATCGTGTCGTCGGCCTTATAGCCGGGCAGCATGCGCGCGTCGGAGCCTGTGGCAAGGACGACTTTTTTCGCCAAAACCTGGGTTGCAGTTTGGAGCTCTGATCCCTGGCTTTTGCCTTTATCTTCTGCGGAGACGTCGATTGTGAAGACCTCTGCCTTGGCGGGGCCGGTGAGCCGGCCATGGCCGCGCACGACGGTGATCTTATTTTTCTTCATCAGGAAGTCGAGGCCTTTGGTGTGCTTCACGATGATGTCGTTCTTGCGCTTAAGCAGGTTGTTCCAGTTGAGTGTCGGCGAAGAGACGCCTTCGATTCCATAGCTCTCGGCGTGCTTGAGATGGTCCCAGATCTCGGCCGAAAACAGCATTGCCTTGGTGGGGATGCAGCCCCAGTGAAGACATGTTCCGCCAAGCTTGTCGGTCTTTTCGATGAGCGCGACCTTGAGGCCGAGTTGTGCCGCGCGGATGGCGCAGGTATAGCCTGCCGGCCCGCCGCCGACGATAGCCAGGTCATAAATAGTGTCTGCCAAGAGAGTTTGCTCCATTCGTTGGGGGATCACGGCCGGCGGTATCGCACGTTCCCGTGTTCTCAAGTTCCCTGAGACCTTAGTTTAGCCGTTGCTGCAGCCCACGTCATTCGATGTGCGACGAGGCTGCGCGATTCAAGCGGCCATTTCATCAAGTTTTGAAGTAACCCATGCGCTCGTGGAGGTGCGCTTTCAATGCAGGAATTTAGCTATAGCGATCGGGGATTAGCGCTCACCAAGAGCTTTGAGGGACTCCAGCTGGGGGCGTATCAGGATTGCGTCGGCAATTGGACGATCGGCTACGGTCACACAGGGCCCTCCGTTTTACCGGGTCAATCCATCAGCGAGGCGGAAGCTGAGACGTTGCTTCAGGCAGATCTGGCAGAGGCCGTTGCCTGCGTGAATCGCGCGGTCCATGCCGCGATGTCCCAAGGCCAATTCGATGCAATGGTGGACTTCTGTTTCAACGCTGGTCGTGGAAACTTCGTTCAGTCCACACTATTGCGAAAGGTAAATAGTCGTGATTTTGGGGGCGCTGTTGCGCAGTTTACGTTGTGGGTGCACGCCGGCGGTGAAGTGGTCTCCGGATTAGTGCGGCGGCGGAATGCGGAAGCGGCCCTATTTACCGCCTGATCGTCTGGCCACACGTTGCGCGGGCGGCACGCTAAAGTGCCTTTGCGGCGTCTTTCGCGAAGTAGGTGACGATGAAATCTGCGCCGGCGCGGCGGATGCTCAGCAGGCTTTCGAGCATTGCGCGTTCGGGTTCCAGCCAGCCGCGCTGAAAGGCCGCGTGCAGCATCGAATATTCGCCTGAAACCTGGTAGGCGCCCATTGGAAGGTCGAATCTGTTGCGAGCTTCGCGGATGACATCGAGGTAAGGCATCGCGGGCTTCATCAGCAGCATATCGGCGCCCTCTGCAATGTCCTGTTCGATCTCGCGCATGGCCTCGCGCAGGTTGGCGCCGTCCATCTGGTAGGTGCGGCGGTCGCCAAATTGTGGGGCTGAATCGGCCGCCTCGCGGAAGGGGCCGTAAAAGGCAGAGGCAAACTTCGACGCGTAGCTGAGGATGGGGGTGTTGTGCTTGCCGGCCTCGTCGAGCGCGGTGCGGATGGCGGCGACGCGGCCGTCCATCATGTCGCTGGGGGCGATGACGTCGGCACCTGCTTCGGCGAGCGATGCCGCTGTTTTGGCAAGCAGGGCTACGCTGGAGTCGTTTTCTACGTCGAAATGGTCGCCGTCGCGCGTGACAATGCCGCAGTGTCCGTGGGAGGTGTACTCGCAGAGACAGACGTCAGCGATTACTACCAGCGATTCAGCCTGGGAGGATTTTTTGATTGCCCGTAGACCGCGCTGAACGATTCCGTCGGAGGCCCAGGCACCGCTGCCCTGCTCGTCCTTCTCGTCCGGAATACCGAAGAGCAGCAGGCCTCCGATGCCCAGGGAAGCACACGCCTCGACTTCCTTCACTGCTTCGTCACTGGAAAGATTGAAGACGCCCGGCATGCTGCTGATCTCCCGACGCACACCCTCGCCCTCGCAGAGAAACAAGGGGTAGATGAGGGCGGAGGGCTCCAGATGTGTCTCACGGACGAGCGACCGCATGGCAGCGGAGGAGCGGAGACGGCGTAGACGCGTTGCAGGAAATTCCATGCAGACAATTCTATGGCTAACGCGGCTTTGCGTCGGTAACACCGATCACAGGCAGCCTCACGTTTGAGCTTTGTGCTGCGCATCAGCGAGCGACGCGTACTCGTACCCGCTAAGACTGGGCGCGAGGACCCAAAGCGTGTAGATCCCGAGAGCCGTTCCGAGGGGCAAATGAATTAGAGCCAGAATGCCGAAGACGATAGCGAAGATGCGTCCCCACGGTTGGCGCGTCAGCAGGGCGTATCCGGTCAGAAGGATGCAGCAGACGCTGGTCAAGAGCGAAAACAGGGCCATTGGCCAGAGGCTGGCAAGCCACATCGATCCGAAGGGGCTCCAACCGAGATTGAAGTCGGAGTTGCCAAAGTGACTGCCGAAGATGCCGTGAAGGATCAGAACGCCAAACAGCCCAGAAAAGATCCTCAAGCCTGCATACACGAGCCAGAGAATTCCTAAGCCATGAATATTCCGCGAGACGCGGTCATAGGCCATCGGTGGCTGTGGATAGGCTGACCCCGGCTGCTGGTGGAAAAAAGTCTGGCCGCCACAGCGAGGGCAGAATCGCGCATCCGGCGACAAAGGATTTCCGCATGCTGAACAGTTCATTGTGCTGCCTCCTCAAAACACATTCTTACGTGTTCTGGTGCTAAAGATTACGCAAACATTGTGGATTAGGTTCCACCAGAGCCGCCGGCTCATGGCGCCGGTTGCATTGAAGTGGGCGGCCCAAGCTCATCGAGACAGATCCGTTTCACCGTATTCTATGTGTGTGGCATTCCTTCCTGAAATTCCGTCTCCGCTGTCTGAAATAAGTGCCGAGGCACTGCAATGGCCCGAGCTGATCGAACGACTGGCTCATAGGGCACAATCGCCGCTGGGCAGGGAATGGATCAAGGCATTGCAGCCCAGCTCTGAAGCCGCGTGGGTCGAAGAACAGCAGCAACGCAACGCCGAGATGCAGAAGCTCATCGCAGGTGGCAGCTTCGACTTTCGCGGCATCTTCGATGTGACAGAGACTCTCGAAAAGGCTCGGATTGAGGGTGCGGCGCTTGAGGCGATGGAGATTCGATCGCTGATCGTGCATGCGGAACGTGTGGAGGCGTGGAGGCAGGTTGTCCTGTCTCCCCCGGATTCGGTACGAGATCAGTGGCCGGGGATTGAGCAGCTCACAGCTCCGTTGCTTCCTTACGATCTGGGAGAACTGTTGAGATCGCTCGGCGGAAAAATCGAGCCGGACGGCAGCCTGAGCAATGACGCGTCTCCCGAACTGCGCCGGATTCGCCGCGCGCTGGAGCAGCAACACCGGGCGATTGAGACGAGTCTGCGACGAGCGCTTGCGAAGCTTTCGGAGGATGGCAGCACGCAGGACTCACTGATTACCGTGCGTGGCGAGCGCTTCGTGATTCCAGTCAAGAACGAATTCAAGCGTAAGGTCGGCGGCGTGATTCACGGCTCAAGCTCGAGCGGTCAGACCGTGTTTGTGGAACCGATGGAAACCATCGAACACAACAACGAGTTGGCGCGGCTGCTGGATGAGGAGCAAGGGGAGATTCATCGGATCCTGGTTGCCATGACCCGTGCGATTGCTGCGCAGAGCGACGCGCTTTTGCTGGGGGCAACGATCCTGGGTGAGGCCGACGCACATCAGGGGATTGCACGTTTTGCTGTGGAATTGAGCTGTATACGACCGAGCTTCGCAGGGTCTACTTCGGATTCCGAGGAAGATGCGACAGACGAGTTCAATCTATTCGCGGCGCGTCATCCGTTGCTAGACCTGCGGCTGCGTGCGCAGGGCGGAGTGATCGTTCCGCTTACTATTACCCTTCCCGCAGGCAAGCGACAGATGATTATCAGCGGACCGAACACCGGGGGAAAGACCGTGGCGCTGAAGACTTCCGGCTTGGTCACCCTGATGGCGCAGGCCGGCTTGCCCGTGCCGGCGGAGAAGGCGCACCTTCCATTCTTTACGGCCATCTACGCGGACATCGGGGACGCGCAGTCGATTGAGCAAAACCTCTCCACGTTTTCGGCCCATATTGTTCACGTAGAACGCATTGCTCGGGATGCGGATGCGCAGTCCCTGGTGTTGCTGGATGAGTTGGGGTCAGCGACGGATCCGGAAGAAGGAGCAGCGCTAGCCGTTGCGGTCGCGGAACACTTTCTTGAACGTGGCGCATGGTGCATCATCACAACGCACCTCACCTCGCTGAAGGTGTATGCGGCCAAGCATGAGGGTGTAATCAATGCGGCGGTGGGATTCGACGAGGTGGCGCTGGCGCCGACGTATGAGCTGCGGCTGGGAGTGCCCGGTGCCTCTGCGGGGTTGAATATTGCGGCGCGGTTGGGACTCGACCCGGGGATTGTGGCGAATGCGCGTTCACAGATGACGACGCAGCAGGTGGACATCGGCAGGTTTTTGGACGAGTTGCACGCCCAGCTTACCGCTGCTTCGGCCGAACGGGAACATTTGAGCGTAGCCGAGCGCGAGTTAGCGAAGGAACGGCTGCGGCTTGAGCACGAGGGTCGCGCCGAGCAGCAGGCGCGCACACGCGAGCTTGAGAAGCAGCTGAAGAGTCTCATCGAAGACTTCGAAGTGCAATTACGAGATACGGTGAAGGCTATCGATGACAAGACTGTTGCGCAAAAAATCGCCCGGGATTCGGCTTTGCGGATCGCCCGACTGAAGCGTGAGTTCTCTGAACAGTTTCAAACGACGGTGTTCGCTCATAACGCTCCTTCGCAAACGGAGGCACAAAAGAAGACTGCGGATCGGCAGCGGGATCCGAAACCCGGCGACATTGTCAGGTTGAAGTCTCTCAACCGCGAAGGGCGAGTGGTGCGGGTCATCGACGCCAAGACGCTTGAGGTCGCGATTGGCTCGATGAAGACCCGAGTCGGACGCGAAGACGTTGCCGAAATAACGGCCGTGGCCGACAAGCCGCTCGAGGCGGTGAAGCGACGCGGAGGCATCACCGTATCCACAACATCGAATTCGGAAGACTCTGATTACATGAGTTCGGAGATCAATGTCATCGGCCGGACCGCGGACGAGGCAGAGAGCGAGGTCGAGCGATTCCTGGAGCGAGCGTTTCTCGCTGGCCTACCCCGCATTCGTGTGGTGCATGGCGTGGGAATGGGAATTTTGCGCAGGACGCTACGCGATTTCCTGGTCAAGCATCCACATGTAACTTCGGTTTCAGAGCCGCCTTATAACGAAGGTGGACAGGGTGCGACGATCGTGGAATTGCGAGTGTGACGCTTCGAGTTGGGAAGCCAACACATTCTATTGACGTTAGCTGACCCTGACCGACCACCCCATTCAACCGACGATATCCCCATTCGCTGCAATATATCCCCGTTCACTGCTAAACCAACGACTTAGAGGCGTCCCTCCCATAGCCTTGACCGTGCAAGGGTACGTAATGTGGGAAACAACTTCTTGCCGCGCAATTGTCGGGGCAAACCTTCAGGAGAGATAAAGATATGGGTAAGGCAACAAAATTCTTCGAGACAGGCGTAGTCGTGGCCGCGAAGGCCGGCTGGAGCGTGTTTAGCAAGCTGAACGCTATCAGCCCCAACGCTAGCTTCACTCCGAAGTGGTCGGATAAGCCGTTGCTGAAGTCGTACCAGAAGGAGAAGCCGCCCCTTGGCTGGCCGCGTACGACCGACTCCCTATGTCCTAAGTGTGTGCCCCAGATCCGCCAGCAGATCGTGGACGGCAAGCTGCCCCACGAGATTCTTCTCAATGAGAAGGTCGGCGAGATCAAGGCGCAGATCATCGAGCGCGATGGCCAGATCCTGATGGTGAAGGATTGCCCGATTCACGGACACTTTGAAGATGTCATGTCGATCGACACGGCTTTCTTCAAGCATCTCGAAGAAGTTTTCCCGGGCCGCGATATCCGCGCCCACAACGATGGCAAGCTGCACAATCACGGCACCTCGACCGTCACCCACGGCCGTGGTTCGGTGCTCACCATCGATCTGACGAACCGTTGCAACATGATGTGCGACCCCTGCTTCATGGACGCCAACCAGGTTGGTTTCGTGCATGAGCTCACGTGGGACGAGATCAAGACCATGCTCGACAACGCGGTCACCATCAAGCCCAAGCGCCAGATGTCGGTGCAGTTTTCGGGTGGCGAGCCTACGCTGAGCCCCTACTTCCTCGACGCCGTCGCCTACGCGCGTAAGGTCGGCTACACGTCGGTGCAGGCTGCGACCAACGGCATCGAGTTTGCCAAGTCCAAGGAATTTTCGAAGGCTGCCGCCGAAGCCGGTCTGCGTTACGCGTACCTGCAGTTTGACGGCATCGGCAACGCACCGAATAGCCACCGCAAGGTCGGAAACGCATTCGACGTCAAGCTCCAGGCCATCCACAACCTGCATGAAGCCGGCGTGGACATCGTTCCCGTCACCTGCATCATCAACGGCATCAATAACGAGCAGGTTGGCCGCATCATCGAGTTCGCTCTCGACAACCCCAAGAAGATCAACTTCCTCTCCTTCCAGCCTGTGTCGTTCACCGGCCGCGATGAGGATGTGTCCGACGAGCGTCGTATGGCACAGCGTTATACACTTTCGCACCTCGCGCATGACGTCAAGAACCAGACCGGTCTCGGCGAGCCTGTCCGTGACTGGTTCCCGATCAGCTTCATGTCCACCTTCTCGGATTGGGCTGACCTGGTTCATGGGCCCGAGCACGACTGGGGCCAGCTTTCCTGCGGTTGCCATCCGAACTGCGGTATCGGCATGGCGCTGATGATCGACAAGGAAACGAAGGAAGCCGTTCCGGTGACCGCGTTCCTTAATGCCGATCGTCTTGCCAAGGACATTGCTCGCGTGAACGATGCGGCTCGCGGTAAGTACTTGACGATGATTGGCGCGGGTCTGGCCCTCATTCGCAACTACGAACCGAAGAATGCGCCGACTCACTTCAGCATCTTCTCGCTGTTGACCAAGTTTGATAAGTGCTTTGGCGCAACCGGCCGCAACTACGGCAAGGTATCGGCCGACCGCACGATGGACGACATCAAGATGCGTCGCGCGGATCGTTGGAACTTCCTGTTCATCGCGGGCATGTGGTTCCAGGATCTCTTCAACTACGACTTCCGCCGCACCGAGCAGTGCATCATCCCCTACGCAACTCAAGAGGGTGAGATCAGCTTCTGCGCGTACAACACGGGTGTTGGCTGGAGAAACATCATCGAGAAGATGCACATGACCTCGTCGCTCACCAAGTGGTATGAGGAGCACGGTCGGCATGAGATCTTTGCAGGCGGCAAGAAGGTTGGTCTGGAGAAGGAAGCCAAGTACGACCTGGTCCTGAACCAGGCACACGTGGACTCTGCTGCAAACGACACCTTCGACAAGAGCGGCATCGCCAAGAACGCCCGCGAGGAAAAGATCCGCGCTCGCGATCAGAAGCTGAAGGAAGATGCTGAGAATGCTCGCATGGCCAAGCTGTATCGCAAGGAAATCCTCAAGGAGCCGGAGCTTCCTGGTGGATTCGTTGCGATCGGTGAGATCGGCGGCCTGGGCGGCATCAAGCCCGCAGCACCGGTTGAAAGCAAGGCTCAGGTTGTCAACAATATCGAAGAGACCGTAGCCGGCGACTAGTCAGCGAGAGGGAATGGGAAAAGCAAAGGCCGCCTGAGAGGGCGGCCTTTGTGTTTATGTAATTCGGTCGCTGATCCGGTCACATTCCTTACTCCATGTCATTTCAATGAAGCTACTTAGGCGGGTCTCTGATTGTCGAGAAGACGGAGCTTTTCGCTTCTTTTGCTCAGGAGGGACGGGAGTAGTGTTACCTTTCATGTGACAAAACAAAGACAATGTGCTTGCCATTTGGAGTCATCTCTTGCGTTGTCATTCGTGCATCCTAGGGACATCGGAGCTTTTGTTGACTCAGACATACATCAACCGGATCGCCACTGCTGTGCCACAGGATGATGTGCACGAAGCGTTCGTCGCATTTGCCGACCAGATGCTGGAAGACCCTCGAGTCCAACCGGTGTTTCGCCGGATGGCCGCGCGCTCCGGGATTCGGCGACGCTTCTCTGTGCTGACGCCGAACGCAGCGAGTACAGAATTCACCGTTAACGCTCACGAGTTTTACACCCGCGGAAGTTTTCCAGACACCGCGAAGCGAATGCAAATCTTTGAGCGATTTGCTCCCAGGCTCGCGCAACGGGCATTGGACAAGCTCATGCTCTCGGACGACGAGCGCCGCGGCATTACTCATGTGCTGGTTACGTCCTGCACAGGCCTGTATGCACCAGGGCTGGACTTCGACATCCTCGATCACCTTGGCCTGGATACCTCTGTAGAGCGCACCATGATCGGATTCATGGGCTGCTACGCGGCGATCAACGGCCTAAAGCAGGCGAGGCATATCGTTCGTTCGGAGCCAGACGCCAAGGTGCTTCTGGTCAACCTGGAGTTGTGTACGCTGCATTTGCAGGAGACGCAGGATCTCGAGCAAGTCCTGTCTTTTCTCGTATTCGGTGATGGCTGTGCAGCCAGTCTCATCAGTGCCCAGCCTGAGGGCTTCGCCATGGATAGCTTCCGCTCTGTGCTGATTCCGGAGACGCGAAACCTGATTACCTGGAAGATACGCGGTGTGGGGTTTGACATGCTTCTGTCCGGCAAGGTGCCGGGCGAGATTGGTAAAGCGCTGGCGGTCTCGGGTGGCGAGGTTCTCGGCAAGCATAGCAAGGAGGACATCTCGCTGTGGGGTGTTCATCCGGGAGGCAAGTCGGTGTTGGATGCGGTGGAGCGTGGGCTGGGGCTGACGGAGGATGCGCTGGCGGCATCGCGGCAGACGTTGGAGTGCTTTGGCAACATGAGCTCGGCGACAGTGATGTTCGTGCTGGAGCGGCTGATGCAGAGTGCGCATCCGGGCGAGAAGGGCTGCGCGATGTCGTTTGGGCCGGGGCTGACGGCGGAGACCATGCTCTTTCATGCCGTCTGATGCGGGTATTGATCTGTCACGGCGTGCGGCGCCGTCGGAACTGCCAGAGTGGATGGATGAGCCTTGCTTGTACGAGGACTTCCGCGAATGCCTGATGGATCTAGGGCAGGTGAATCGGCTTGCGTTGTCCTATCGGCCGACGCTGGCGTTTCTTGATGAGTTGGTTAAGGCGACGCCCAAGCAGAAACTGCGGATCGTGGATGTGGGCTCGGGTGGCGGCGACATGCTGCGCCGCGTGGAGCGATGGGCTGAGCGTCGCGGCGTTCAGGTGAAGCTCACGGGTATTGATCTGAACCCTTACGCTGCGCGCGTTGCGCGCGAACTCGCGCCGGCTTCGAGTGCTATCCAGTGGATTACCGGTGACGCCTTTACCTATGAAGAGCCTGTGGACGTGGTGCTGAGTTCTCTGTTCACTCATCACCTGGAAGAACCTGAGATTGCGCGATTTCTGGGCTGGAGCGAAGCGGTTGCGCGGCGCGGATGGTTTGTCAACGACCTGTGTCGAGAAGAGACTCCGTATCGACTGTTCGGGGTGCTGGCGAAGGTCATGCGATGGCATCGGTTTGTGCAGCATGATGGTCCAGTATCGTTCCGCCGAAGCTTCCGCGAGGATGATTGGGAGCGGATGTTGAGCGCGGCTGGAATCGGCGTTGCGGACGTGCGGCTGGTGCGATGGACTCCGGGACGCTTGTGCGTGGAGCGCCTGAAGTGAATGCTGAGGTAGTAGTCGTTGGTGGAGGCCTGGCGGGTGCGGCTGCGGCGATTCGGCTGGCTCGCGCAGGTCGCGATGTGGTGGTGATCGAGCGTGCACTGTCCGCTGAGCATAAAGTCTGCGGAGAGTTTCTTAGTCGCGAGGCGCTGAATTACCTGGAATCGCTAGGGCTCGAGGTGGCGAGCTTTGGTGCGGTGCCGATCGGTGCGGTTCGGCTGGCATGGAAGGGTGGGCTGAGTGAGACGAAGCTGCCGTTCCACGCACTGTCGCTGACCAGGCGGCGGCTCGATGAGGAGTTGCTCCGGTTGGCGGCGGATGCTGGTGCGCGGGTTCTTCGCGGATGCCGAGTGCATGGGATCGAGCGAGAGCGTAACGGCTGGCGCGCGATGGTGGAGGGCGGGGAGCCGGTGTTGGCGAACGCGGCTTTCCTTGCCACTGGTAAGCATGATCTGCGAGGCCGACCTCGGCCGAAGGGTAAACAGTCAGATCTTGTGGCGTTCAAGATGTACTGGCGACTCGCGCCTGCGCAGGCTGCGGCGCTTGAGGGCCATGTGGAACTCATGCTGTATCGCGGCGGCTATGCAGGGTTGCAGCCGGTGGAAGACGGTGCGGCGAACCTGTGCTGCCTGGTGGAACGGGCCGAGCTGCAGCGTCACGGTGGCCGATGGGAACACTTCCTGGCCGCGATGCAGCGGGAGTGCGGGCTGCTGCGGGAGCGACTGCAGGGTGCGCAGGCGCTGCTCGAGAGGCCGCTGGCAGTGTCGGCGATTCCGTATGGATATGTGCGTGCCGCAAGCCATGGTGTCTGGGCGCTGGGCGATCAAGCGGCGGTGATTCCTTCGTTCACCGGAGATGGGATGTCGATTGCGCTGCATAGCGGATGCCTGGCGGCAGCGATGTATCTGCAGGGCGAGAGCGCCGAGCAGTTTCAGGCGAAGCTATACCGAGAACTGTCAGGGCAGGTGGCTCTGGCAACCTTGGTTTCGCGCGGGCTGGTGTGGGCGCCATCGCGCGGGGTGCTGATGGCGATGGCATCGCTCAGGCCGCGATCCCTCGAGATCGTTGCAAGGAGAACGCGAATTTCGGAAGCCGCGCTGCTGGCGTAGGCTCTCCACCCCCCTCCCCCTACTTTCACTTTTGCTTAGTCAAGTCGTTTGGAATGTTACAGTTGACGAGTGAAGGCTACTTTCAAAGTGCTCATTCTAAATTGGTTACGCGTATCTAATTCTTTCTATTAGAGTTAGGGGCTAAATGTGAAAGCTGAAGATTCTTCACTGCAGCGGAGTCTATGTCGGGCCGTTGGCCCTTGTTCGCTCTTTAGCCTTTTTGTTGATGCGCAAGGGCGAGGCGCTCGTCAGAGGGATGCGCTTGCTAATCGCTCAATTGAGAGGGTCTAGTTAAATTGTAGCGAATTGGCGGGGGTAACTATGCCAGGTTTTGAAAATATATATCGCCAGTGTTGACGGGGGTTTTCGCGTTTTTCGGGCGGCTGGGGGGCTTGACAGATTCTGCGCGGACGGCGGGCGTTGGATTTGTTGCGGTTGGGAAGAGGGCAGATGCGTCGCTATACTGGTGGCCTCTTCAGCAGTATCAGTTGGAGGTGGTCGATGGCTACGGTTACAGATGGCAGGATCGTTGCGGTGGACGCTTACATCAACAAAGCTGCAGAGTTTGCGCAGCCGATCCTTGAGTATCTGCGGGAAGTGGTGCATGCGGGGGCGCCGGGGGCGGTGGAAGAGATGAAGTGGTCGCGACCGTTCTTTGTGTACCAGGGCGTGATCCTGGGAAATATGTCTGCGTTCAAGGCGCATTGCAGCTTTGGGTTGTGGGGGCCGGAGGTGGGCGCGGTTCTGGAGAAGGAGGGCGCCGCGCAGGATAACGGTATGGGGACGTTTGGGAAGGTGACCTCCGTTAAGGATCTGCCCTCGCGCGCAAAGCTGGTGTCCTATGTGAGCATCGCGGCCAAGGCGATTGCTGACGGCGAGCGAACGAAGGCGTGGTCGCGGCCCAAGGTGGTGAAGGCCGAAGCAGAGGTTCCGGAGGCGCTGGCTACCGCGTTGAAGAAGAATAAGGTGGCGGCGAAGAAGTTCGAGGCGATGACTCCGGGATACAGGCGTGAGTACTGCCAGTGGATTGCCGAGGCGAAGCGTGAGGAGACGCGGGAGAAGCGAGTCGAGACGGCAGTGGAGTGGATCGCCGAAGGGAAATCACGCAACTGGAAGTATGAGTCCTGTGCGGACGGCGAGGGGCTTCGCGTGGCGCGGCGATGAGGGTTGGACGGGTGGGTGTGGGATAGTGGAGTACGGACGGCCATCTGGTTCGCGAGGAGAATGCATTTGAGGTTTGCTGGGATGTCGCAAGTTTTCGTCGCTGGGTCGATGATGTTGCTGGTGGGGACCGCGGCGGCGCAGACGTCGGTGCCTCCTAGCCAGGTGAGTGCTTTTGCAGATACCTCGATGCTGAAGCCTCCGGCGGGAGCGAAGGTGGCGATCATCGAGTGGGAAGACCTGGAATGCCCTTACTGCGCGCATGCATTTCCGTTTGTGCATGCAGCCAGCAATCACTACAAGATCCCACTAGTTCGTTATGACTTTCATATTCCAGGCCACGCGTGGAGTCATGAGGGAGCGCTCTACGCTCGCTACCTTGAAGACAAAGTCTCGCCCGAGTTGGCGACGCAGTACCGGCGCGAACTATTCGCATCGCAGTTCAAGATTGCGAACAAAGACGATTTAGACAGATTTACGAAGGCGTTCTTTGCTGCGCATGGCAAGGAGCTTCCGTTTGTCCTTGATCCAACGGGGCAGCTTGAGCGCGAGGTGAACGAGGGAGATGTATTAGGTCATCGCTTGAACTCAAGGATGTATACGCCAACGATCATTGTCGTGACGCCGAAGGAGTGGATCGAGGTCAAGGATGTCTCGGATTTGTATGAGGCGATCGATAAAGCTGAGGCCACGGTGGGTGTACGGCAATAGATCCTGTGTGGTGGGCGGAAAGCTTCGCGTAGTGGGGCGACGCTTGTGGAAGTCTTCGTGGTATGGGTGGTTGCCCTACCAGTGTTTTAGTAAGGGTGCGAGGATGGGCGCAAGGACGGCGGTGAGGATGCCGTTGGCGCCGATGGCTACTCCTGCAAATGCGGCGGAGAGAGTGTGCTGCGGTATGACGCGGGAGGCTCCGAGGCCACTGCCCGCGGTGCCCGCAGCGAGGCCTTTGGCGGAGGGCTCGTCAATCTTCAGCCAGCGGAGAACTGGGTCAATGGAGATGGCAACGAGGACTCCGCCAATGATCGCAAGGACGGCAGAGAGGGAAGGTATGCCTCCGATGCTGGCAGAGACTGCGATGGCGATGGGCGTGGTGAGGGATTTGGGCGCCATAGAAAGGGCCACGGCCTGGCTGCCGCCGAGCAGTCGCACGATGGCGTAGCCGCTGATAAGTCCGATGAGTGAGCCGGCGAGGAGTGCGGAGATCATGGGCCAGAAGCCACGGCGCATGTGCTCGAGTGCGCGAACCATGGGGATGGCGAGAGCTACGGTCGCGGGGCCGAGGAGGAAGTAAATGAACTGGGCGCCGGTGAAGTAGTCCTGGTAGGAGAGGTGGAGGAGGCGGAGAGTGATGCCGATGATTACGATCGCGATGAGGACGGGGTTGGCGAGGGGGTTGGGAATGCGCTTTTGGACTTCGACGCCAAAGAGGTAGGCGCCAAGGGTGAGGACGATCGCGAAGAGCGGGACGATGCCAGGCGAGAGGGTATGAGGAAGGGTGGTCCAGTTCATAGGCCCTCGTTCTGCATAGAGGCGCGGGGGCCGAAGCGGTGCATGATCCAGGCAGTGGTGACGAGCGTGAGGAAGGTGCTGCCGATGAGGGCGATGGAGATGGGTAGCCACGCGGAGCGGAGAAGCTCAAGGTTGGCGACGATGCCCACACCAGCGGGGACAAAGAGAAGTCCGAGCCAGCTGAGGAGGCCGTCGGAGGCGCGCTGGAGGGCAGGCGGCGGTTCACGACGGCGAAGGATGTAGAAGGCAACGAGCAGGACCATGCCGATTACAGGGCCTGGAACCTTGATGTGGGTGACGGCGCGGAGGGCTTCGCCGGCTAGCTGGCAGAGCAGCAGGATGAAGATGGACTTGATCATCGACATGGGTTGAGGCTACACCAGGGTGAGGGATGGCACTGCGCCGTGCGGTTTGCCAGCTTAATTGTTGTACATGGCCTATTCATGCGGCTGGAATAACTTTCTGTATGGAGGTTAGGACGATGGCAATCGAAACCGCGGAATTGGACAAAATGCAAAGCAGTTACAAGGCGGCGGTGGAAGAGTGGATCGCTGCCATTCGGAGGGAAGAAGCTCTAGCTTCCGTAGATCATTCCGAGGCGGAGATTGATACGTGGGAAGCGGCTGGCTTTGCCGAGGAAGATGCTCGTGGGAAGGCGAAGGCTGCGAAGAAGGCCTATGAAGACGCGTTGCGGGAGAAATTCTTTAACTTCTAGCGGCAAGGTTGGATGTAAAGGTTGGATCTGCTAGTGACGCCTGCGGCCAGATAGACTGTCTGGAGCATGTCGAAGGAAACGAACGCGGAACGGAAGCGGGGGATCGCGCAGAAACGCGACGTCAAGGCTCCGACTGTGTTGGTGGAAGAACCTGGGGGGTTGGGATTTTCTGCGCTGACGTTTCGGCGGCGGTTGGGGGCGTGGTATCGCGAGAATGCGCGGGCACTGCCGTGGCGAGAAGTGGGGGATCCCTATGCGACGTGGTTGTCGGAGATCATGTTGCAGCAGACTCGGGTCGCGACGGTGATCGATCGGTACCAGGAGTTTCTGCAGCGGTTTCCTACCATTCATGACCTGGCTGTCGCTGAGGAAGAAGATGTTCTGGCGCTGTGGAGCGGATTGGGATACTACCGTCGGGCTCGGATGCTGCACCGGGGAGCGCAGTTTGTGGATCGCGAGTTTAGTGGGAAGCTGCCGCGGTCGTCGGCGACGCTGCGGACGCTGCCGGGGGTGGGGGAGTACACGGCAGCGGCGATCGCGAGCATTGCGTTTGGCGAGAGTGTCGCCGTCCTGGATGGAAACGTTGAGCGGGTGCTGCTGCGGGTGTTGGGGCAGGCTGAGCAGAAGGGTGCGAAGGCGAGAGCGCAGTTGGCGGATGCTGCGCAAGCGCTGATGCCGGCAGCGAGCCGGAGGTCGTCGGGCGAGAATGCGGCTGGGGATCATAACCAGGCAATGATGGAGTTGGGAGCGATGATCTGCTTGCCACGCGCCCCGCTGTGCCTGCAGTGTCCAGTGGTGGAATTGTGCAGGACACGTGGGGAGCACCCGACTGGAGCCCGGGCGAAGATGCAGAGCCGAACGGTGGCGCATCTTTTAGCGCTTCGTAAACGCGGAGTAGCGACGGAGGTTTTGCTGGAGCGACGGGCGGCGGACGCGTCGCTGATGGCAGGCATGCTGGAGCTTCCGTCATTACCGGCGGGAGCGACGCAGGGGCGCGAACCGGTCCTGCGCCTGCGTCATGCCATCACCAATACCAACTATTATGTGCAGGTATTCAGTGAGGGCGCTGCGCCCAAGCAGGCGATGAGTGAGGAGGATTCGGTGTCACTGTTGATGGAAAAAGTTTTGGCGGAGAAGGGCGACTTGCGGTGGGTGACTACGACGAAGCTGGCGCAACAACCACTGACCGGCCTCGCACGCAAGACACTGCAGCGGCTGAACCTAATGGCTTTGCCTCAGGTGACAATTCCTTTGTAATCAATTGGCTGCGGGCGGAACTAAGGGCTGGAGAATGACCGTGGTGGCGGAGCTCTGATTGCCGTTGGCGTCGATTGCGGTGACGCTGTATCGATAGGTTGAGGTCGAGTTGGCGGTGGCGTCGTGGAATGAGGGCTGGGGAATTGGTGAGGAATTTAACTGGGTGCGCGGCGCCGTGGGTTCGCCTGTCGCGTTGAGGGTTTCGCGATAAAGGTTGTAGCCGGCTAGAGGCGT
>NZ_LMUT01000009.1:230987-246583 GCF_009765785.1 Granulicella sp. L46 | reverse complement strand
CGCGGCGGAGGACGACCTCGCCGGAGGTGGGGGTGGGGGTCCATTGGAGGATGATGCCGAGGCGGGAGCCTTCTGCGTGGAAGTTTTCTACCGGGGCCGGAGCTTGGCCGGAAGCCGTAAATGCCTGATTCGAGGGGCCTGCGGAGCGGTTGGCGGGGCTGAAAAATTCTACGCGGTAGGCCAAGAGTTGGGGTGGGCCTTCGGTGAGGGGGGGTGGAAGGGTGTCGGTCCAGGTTACTAAGTTGTGGGGATCATTGGAGTTAACGAGGGGAACTGAGGTTCGCGGGGCAACTGGGAGGCAGGGTTGGTGCGGGAGCTGGCGGCAGAGTTGTCCGGAGAGGGTGGGACCTCGTAAAGGTAACTTATCAGTGGAGTTAGAGGGGGCTGTGAAGCGGAGTTCGACGGTATTGCCGATGCGGGTGGCGGTGAGGTTGCGGACCGGTTGGGGGAGATTGAGGGAGGGCGCGTGCGGGGGAGCGGGGCTGGCGCAACCGGTGAGGATAAGTGTCGCGGTGAGAGCTAGATAGCCCAGGAAGGCGGGGGTGATCTGGCTGCTGCGGCGATACTGTTCCATGGAGATGAGCCTAGCATTTTTGTGCAGACTTAGCCCGGTTTCGGGTTACGCAGCGGCGTGTTTAGCCTGGTTTCGGGTCGCACGTTTGGATTGAGGCCGGGAGGGCTGCGTCGCGTTAGGGGATGAGAGCGATGGCGGAGATGGCGATACCGATGGCGCAAGCGTCCTCGATGAGTGCTGCGGGCAGGTCGCGTCCAAAGAGCTTGGCGCCGAAGCCTCTTGCTTGTGCTCCGCCGAGGGTGCCAGCTACGGCTCCGATGGCTCCGGCGAGTGCGCCGATGAGCACATGACCGGATGAGAGTCCTAGCGCGATGCCGCAGAGCGTGCCCGTGACGACTCTGGTGATGAATTGCGGAGGGATGAGGCGGCTTGGGGTCTTGGGGAGTTTGTCGTTGATTATTTCGCCGATGGCCATGAGGCTGAGGATGTAGGGAGTGAAGGCGAAGCCGAGGAAGGCGAGCCAGGTGTGGTCGAGGTGAATGTAGCCGAGATGCGCTGCCCAACTGACAACGGCGAGACCTGTGAATGCACGGAGCCCAGAGGCGGCGCCCAGCAGAAATGGATTGATGAACGTGAACACGGCGGACTCCGTTTCGTTGAGCGCGGGGTTGGGATACGCACAGGTGCTTATCGATAACCGCGGTCTGCGGATACGATACGCTCCGCATCGTTATGAACGAAGAGAAAAGAGTTTGAAGGTTGGGCTCGATTGGGTCATGAGCGGACGTGTGCGGGGTGGTCGTGCAGGGATATGCTGGTTGGCTATGGCGATGGTTCGTGGATTGGCGGTGCTGGTGTTGGGGGTGTGTGCTGCTGCTGCTGCGGGGCAGGCGACGACGGGGAGTGGTGCATTCGAAACGCACGCATCGCAGGGGTTTCCGGTGGTGTCGGTGGTGGATGCGGCGACGATTGCTGGTCGGGAGGTGCAGCTGGATAAGGGTGGGAAGCTTTTGCCTTGGCCGATGGCGGAGGATACGGGGTTTTCGTATTCGGATTATTTTCTTTCGCAGTGGACGATTGATTGGGACCAGTATCAGCGGCAGCGGCTGCAGTATTTGTATTGCTGCTTCGATTTCGATCGGACGACGTATGAGATGACTCCGGATAAGAACTGGGCGAACTCTACGGGGTATCTGCGGGCGATGTCGGAGGGGTTTGTGGAGCGGCTTTATCCGTACACGGGCGATGCTCGGACGGTGGAATATCTTGAGAATTTTTTTGATTACGAGATGGCGCATGGGCTGACGCCTTCGGATTATGCGTATGCATCGGTGCCGTACGCTTCGGGGAATCCGGGGAGCGTGAAGTATACGGGGTGGAGCTCGCATGGGGAGGATTTTATTGAGCCGCATGTGGTGGGCGAGGACGGGTATGCGTATCTGCGGCTGTATGAGATGACGGGGAAGACGAAGTATCTGCGCGAGGCGATTTTGTGCGCGGAGGCTTTGGTGAAGAATTTCAAGAAGGGCGATGCGGCGAATTCGCCCTGGCCTTATCGGTGCCATGGGAAGGATGGGAATTTGAAGGATGGGAAGGGGATGTTTCCTTTCTCGGCGAACATGGTGGAACCGATTATGTTGTTCGACGAACTCATTCGGCTGAAGCAGGGAGATGTTGCAGCGTATGCGCGGGTGAGGGCTGGGGCCTGGGATTGGCTGATGAAGTATCCGATGCAGAACAATGTTTGGGTGGGGTACTTCGAGGATGTGCCGGGGAGTATGGAGGACATGAACAATGTGATTCCGCTGGAGCTGGCGCGGTATTTGTTGCTGCATCCGGAGAAGGATCCGTTGTGGCGGGAGCATGCGCGGGCGTTGATGGAGTGGGTGAAGACTACTCCGCGGTGGCCGAAGTATCTGGTGCATGGAGCGCTGGTGACGACGGAGCAGGGGAGTGGGGGGAAGGATTTTTGTTGCAATCTGCCGGGTGAGTGTTGCGATAGTCATAGTGCGCGGCTGGCTTCGGTGGAGGCGTTTTATTTTGCGGCGACGGGGGACGTTGCTTATAAGGAGTCGGCTTATCGGACGTACAACTGGGTGACGTATTGGCAGGGATTGCCGGGGAAGGCGCATGCGCCGTTCAGCAATCAGTGGTGGTTTACGGATGAGTTTGCGGATGGGCCGCGACGAATGATGGATGCGTTTTGGGCGGTGCCGGAGTGGGCCCCGCGGGATGAATCGCATCTGTTGGGGTCGTCGTCGGTGGTGACGAAGATGAGGTATGGGGCGGGGAGTGTGACTTGGTCTACGTTCGATGCGGAGTCGTCGGATGTGTTGCGGCTGAACTTTTTGCCGGAGACGGTGAGTGTGGGTGGGCGGGTTGTGGCGCGGGTTCGGAATGTGGGGGAGTTGAAGGGCGATGGGTATTGGTTTGATGAGGCTACGCGGGTGATGCGGGTGGTGCATGCGAGTTCGCGGGATGTGGATGTCGAGGGGGAAGGCCCGGCGGTGCCGCGAGTGATTACGTTTGATGATCCGCATTTGGCCGCGGGGACTACGTTGGTGGGGCAGTATCCGAGTGGGGTGGTGGATTGGGGTGAGGGGGCGTGGGCGATTGCGGCGCCGGGTGGAAAGTTTGGGACGTTTAATTTGAAGCTGGTGAAAGCTGAGGGTGGGGAGTTTTCGTTTTATGCGCCGCGGGTGTTTGCGGGGATCGATGTGTATAACGGCGGGGAAAAAGATGCGTCGGTTACGTGGGCGTCGGATGGGATGAGTGTTGTGACAGTGGTGGTGAAGCCGGAGGAGTTGCGGAGGGTGAGGACGGGGTGGGTGGTGGCGACATCGAAGGTGAAGGTTACGGTCGTGGGTGGGGAGTCGCTGCGGTTCGATAATTTGGCTTGGGGCTTGCCTTGATTTGTGGCTGCGTAAACGGACAATGTTTGGGTCGCAAAGATAAATCGATTTAATTGGGGGTTAATCGGTATAATTCCGCTTCGACTTGCAGTCGAGTGGAGATGCGCGTGAATGTTCGCGGAGTGGTAGCGGCTGGGCTGGTGTTGATGGCGTTGTGGATGGCGCCGCAGGTGCGGGCGCAGGGTGCGAATCAGGCCGGGACACGGTTGGGGGTGCAGGCGCCGTTCAAGACGGCTGTGTATATTCCGGTGAGCGTGGTGCTGAAGATGCGGGACCGGGCGTGGCTGGAGAGTAGCTGGGCGCAGCTGTCTGGCCAGGTGCATGTCGATAAGGTTTATATCGAGACGTACCGGAGCCGGGTGGTGGCGGATGGACCGCTGATTGAAGAGGTGAAGAAGTTTTTTGCGTCGAAGGGCGTGGAGGTGGCAGGTGGGATCTGCTACTCGGATAGTGATCATGGACAGTTTGTTTCGTTCACGTACTCTAAGCCCGCGGACAGGGCTTATGTGAAGAGTATTTCGGAGTTTGTGGCGCGGCACTTTGATGAAGTGATTCTGGATGACTTCTTCTTTGCGAATACGAAGGCGGTGTCGGATATTGCGGCGAAGGGGAATGAGGGCTGGACGGATTTTCGGTTGACGGAGATGGATGGCGTGTCGCGGGAGTTGGTGGTGGGTGCGATGCGCGCGGCGAATCCTAAGGTGAAGGTGATTATTAAGTTTCCGAACTGGTATGAGCATTTCGCTGCGGATGGATATGACTTGCAGGAGCAGCCGAAGATCTTTGATGGGATCTATGCGGGAACGGAGACGCGCGATCCGGAGGAGACGGATCAACTTCTGCAGCAGTATGAGGGGTACGAGATTTTGCAGTACTTCGAGCATGTGGATCCGGGCAAGATGGGCGGGGGATGGGTCGACACGTATGACATTCGATATGTGGATCGCTACTCGGAACAGTTGTGGCTGACGGTGTTTGGGAAGGCGAAGGAGATGACGCTTTTCAACTACATCGACTTGCTTGGCGAGGCGAAGCCGGGAGAGCGGGCTTGGGGTAAAGAGGCGAGCGATGTTTCGTGGAAACGGATTGAGGAGCGCGCGAAGGGTGGGGGATTAAGCGCGCCGACGTATGCTTCGGTGGCGGGCGACGCGCTGGACCGCGTGAAGCCGTTTGTCGGCAAGCTGGGGAAGCCGATGGGGATTGCTAGCTATCGGCCGTATCACGCGGTGGGTGAGGATTTTCTGCATAACTTTTTGGGGATGATTGGGATTCCGGTGGATTTGTCGCCGGTGTTTCCGAAGGATGCGCCGGTGGTGTTGCTGACTGAGGCGGCGAAGAGTGATCCGCGGATTGTGGAGGAGATGAAGGCGCAGTTGATGGCGGGGAGGACGGTGGTGATGACGTCGGGATTGCTGAGGGCGCTGGAGGGTAAGGGAATTGAGGACATTGTCGGGCTGCGGTATAACGCGGCGCCGGTGGCGGTGACGAAGTTTATTGGGGCGTATGGGCCGGGGGCTGGGACTCCATTGGGGGATGCGGAGAAACCGATACTGATTCCGCAGGTGCGGTTCTTTACGAATGATGCGTGGCCGGTGATTCGCGGGATTGCGGATGGCAATGGTTTCCCGATGGTGCTGATGGATGACTATGGCAAGGGCAAGTTGTATGTGCTGACGGTTCCCGATAACTTTGCGGATTTGTATGCGCTGCCGGAGGGCGAGCTGGATGCGCTGCGGAGTTATGTGATGGGGGATTTTCCGGTGAGGATTGATGCTCCGGCGAAGGTTAGCTTGTTTGCGTATGACAACGGGACGATGGTGGTGGAGTCGTTCCGGGATGAGCCGGTGGAGGTGACGGTGCGGGTGAAGGGTCGCGTTGCGCGGTTGGAGAATTTGCAGACGGGGGCGGTGGTGGAGGGGACGGTGTCGGGGGGCGGGAAGCAGCCGCAGGCGCCGATGGCGAGGGAGGAGATGGCGTTTAAGGTGACGCTGCCGGCGCATAGTTTTGTGGCGCTGAAGGAGATGGAGTAGGGGTAGCTTCTAGCTTTTAGCTGAAGCAAGAACGGGCGCTTGCTGCGCAAGCGAGAAGCAGGTTCCTCGCTGCGCTCGGAATGACAGCCAGAAAGGCAAGAGCAAGAGCAAAAGCAAGAGCAAAGGCAAAGGCGAAAGCAAGAGCAAAGGCAAAGGCGAAAGCAAGAGCAAAGGCGAAAGCGAAAACAAAGGCAAATACAGGGATCCTTCGCTCCGCTCCAGGATGACGAGATTTTGGGTGGAATGAGTGGTGGAGTGGCGGCCCGGGGCTAGGAGAGGAACATTTTTTCGACGGCTAGCCAGTTGTCTACGCGGCGGTAGCCGTTGATGTGGATGTTGGCGGGGGAGGTGTAGAGGATGCCTTCGCCACGGAAGAGGGCTAGTTGGCGGGGGTTGTCGTCGATGAGGTAGTCGGCGCGGAGGATGGATTTGTCGCCGCAGAAGACGATGTGGGAGGTGGGGATGAAGGGGAAGTGTTCGGCTAGCCAGTCGTATTTGGCTACGAAGCTGGTGGGGACTTCCATGGCGGCGGAGGCGATGAAGACTTCGTAGCGGGACTGGAGGCGTTCGAGGACGCGCTGGGAGTTGGGCATGACCTGGAGGACGCGGAAGAAGTCGTCTTCGCGGAGGTAGTTGTCGATGACGGGGTGGCGTTGGGCAGGGGCGACTTGCCAGAGGCGGCGGCCGCGGAGGTCGTCGAGGGTGATGGCGGCGGCGTGGTCGTTGGCGAAGTCGCGGTTGTAGCGGGTGAGGTGTTCTCCAAGGGCGTCGGCGATGACTTCGTCCATGTCGACGGCGATGACTTTACGTTCGGGGGATTGCGGGGAAGGCATGTTGCGGTGAGGCTCCGGGTTCAGACAGTAGAGGGTAGAGTGTAGAGCGTAGAGAAGACAACTACGAATTTGTGGTGGCGGCGGCTAGTTTTTCGCCGGGGGCCCAGCGGATGGGGGCGTCCTGCCGGGGGTCGTAGAAGAGCAGGCGGCCGCAGGTTTCGCAGGTGAAGATTGTGTTGGCGTATTCGCTGTTGGGGTCGCGGTCGGTGAGGTCGTTCCAGCGCTGGGGGCGGACCATCATCTGGCAGGCGGCGCACTTGTGGTCGATGGCCTGGGAGACGCCGGTGCCCTTGGCTTTGGAGATGCGGTCGTAGACGGAGAGGCGGGCCTCGTCGATCTGGGCGCGGAGAGCGGCGCGTTCGGTTTCGATGCCGGCGATGGTTGCCGTATTGCGGGTGGCGATGTCGGCTGCGCGGACGCGGGCGGCGGCGAGGGTCGCGGTGGTGACTTCGAGAGTGAGGGTGGCTTTGCCGCGTGCGAGGTCGAAGGCGTCGGTGCGTTCGAGGGAGGCTAGCTCTTCGTCTTCGAGAGTGGCGATGGCTTGTTCGGAGAAGGAGATTTCGTGCTCGAGAGCGGCGATCTGGGCGGCGGAGGTGGCGGTCTCCATCTGCTTGCGAAGGCGGGAGATTTTGCCTTGACGATCTTTGACGTCGAGTTCTTGAGATCGGCGCAAAGTCTCTTCTTTGCTCAAAGACTTGTTGGCTTCGGCGAGGGCGACTTCGGCGCGTGCGCGAGCGGTCTGGGCGGCGGTGACCTGGATGGGAGCGTCGGCTAGCTCGGCGCGGAGGCGGCGGAGCTCGAGGTCCTGGGCCTGGAGGATGATGAGGTGTTCGAGGTCGGCATTCATAGGGCAGGGGATGGGGGATAGGGGATAGAGGATAGAGAGAGGCGGCGGGATTGCGTGATGATGTTCATTGCTCGCCCTCCTTTCGCGTGAATGGCTGATGAAAGGCTAACACTTTGTCCTCCGCGGACGGCGAGAGTCGGCTTCTAGCTTGGAGTGGTGTGGGATCTGGGGCGGTTTCCTTTTCGGCCGGAGTTTTTGCGGAGGGTGGTGGGTAAAGTAGGAAATATTTACCACTTTGAGGGGCGATGGGATTTCTGTTTGATACCCGATGTCTTTTGAAAGGGCTGAGCTTAGCTGGTTCCGCGACTAGATAGGTACACCGCAGGGAAGTTGGCCATGGAATTGCAGTTAGGTTTATGGAACCGTCTTGCGAAGGCACAACTCTGAAGGAGACCTTGCGAGGTCTGAAAGGAATCTTGATGCGATTACGTTCGTTATTAATTGCTGGGGTGTTGGTGTCGGCCAGCCTCGCAGCTCGCGCAGATAATTACAGTACCTTCGATCTGAATTCGTCGTACATACTCGGCGGGACGATTGATGGAACGCTGACGCTGGACACAACCACGAATATGTTTACTGGTGCGGATCTCACGGTCGCCGGCTTTCTGCCCTACCAGGACGGCACGCTCGATCAGGTTGGCCTGCAGTCACCCACCTTTTTCGGGTATGGCGTGAATGTCTACTCCAATGGCTTGCCGCTCGGAGACGTGAACCTGTTTCTTGCGACGAGTAATCTGGTGGGATATGACGGTTCGCCGATCGTGTTTCCTACGAATGTGACGTTTCTAACGTTTCCGAATCTTTACTTCGCTGGTTCGGGATCACTTGAGCCGGCATCCGTGACGCCGGAGCCGAACAGCTTGCTGCTGCTGGCGACGGGGCTGATAGGGCTTGCCGGGTTTGCCTGGCGGAAGGCTGTTGCATAGACGTTATTGAGTAATTTCTGAGAGCCCCGGCTTCGGCTGGGGCTCTTTGTTGTGTGGGGTTTGACGGAATACAACGCGGTGCAGGTCACGTGATCGGGGTGACGCGGGCCGCAAATTGGACGGATTTGTGAATCCCTGGGGGTTGGTGGGGCGTCTGAATACAACCCAATGGCAGCTGCAGCAACAATGGAGATGACGACGACGGTAGCCGCCCCGGCACCTTGGCGTCCGCGAGTAAACCCCTGGATTGTGGCGTTGACGGTGACGCTGGCAACGTTCATGGAGGTGCTCGACAGCTCGATTGCGAATGTGGCGTTGCCGCATATTGCAGGCGGGTTGGGTGCGACACAGGATGAGGCTACGTGGGTGTTGACCGCCTATCTGGTCGCCAACGCGGTCATCCTTCCCGCTGGTGCCTACATGACGACGTTCATTGGGCGGAAGAAGTTTTACATGATCTGCGTGGCGCTGTTTGGGATTTCGAGTGCGCTGTGCGGGCTCGCTCCTACGCTGCCGCTGCTGGTGTTCTGCCGGATTCTGCAGGGGATTGGCGGAGGCGGGCTGGCTCCTAGTGAGCAGGCGATTTTGGCGGATACGTTTGAGCCTTCGAAACGAGGGCAGGCGTTTGCGCTGTATGGGCTGGCCGTGGTGTGCGCTCCGGCGATTGGTCCTACGCTGGGCGGATATATTACCGACAACTTTAATTGGCGATGGATCTTCTTTCTGAACGTGCCGATTTGTATCTTGAGTTTGTTTTTGACGTCGAGGATTGTTGAGGATCCTCCGTATGTGAAGGAGCAGGTGAAGAAGACGCAGAGTGGCGGGCTGCGGCTGGATTTGATTGGCTTTGCGCTGCTGGGTCTGACGTTTGGAAGCCTGGAGTTTGTGCTGGATAAGGGCCAGGAGGATGACTGGTTCGGATCGAAGATCATCACGTTCTTTGTGTGCATGATGGTGGTCGCGTTTGTGACGATGATCTGGTGGGAGCTGAAGGAGCTGCGCGAGGGTCGGCGACCGATTTTAAATCTCACGCTGTTTGGGCGAAGAGTGTTTTCGATCAGCTTCGGACTGATGTTTGTGCTGGGCTTCTGCTTGTATGCGACGACGCTGTTGATTCCGCAGTTTGTGCAGACGCTGATGGGATACACGGCGGAGCTGGCGGGGCTGGTGCTAAGCCCTGCGGGGTTCATGATGATGTGCATGATGCCGGTGGTGGGCGTGCTGTCGGGCAGGGTGGATCCGCGCAAGTTGATTGGGTATGGGTTCGTGATGCTCACGCTGAGTTTGGTGTGGATGGGGAATTTGAGTCTGCAGCTTAGCTATGGGCAGCTGGTGTTTATGCGGTGCTTCCAGGCGTCGGGGCTCGCGTTCCTGTTTATTCCGATTAATATGATTGCGTATATCGGGGTGAAGCAGAGCGAGAACAATGATGTGTCGGGCTTGACGAATTTGGCGAGGAACATTGGCGCGAGCTGCGGGACCGCGTTTGTGGCGACGATGCTGACGCGGCGCACGGCGGCGCATGAAAACTTTGCGATCAGGAATTTGGTACCGGGGTCGCCGGCGTTCGATCGCGTCGTGAAGGAACGGGCGGCTGCGTATAAGCCCGGCAATGGAGCGGGCGTTCACAACGGGCCGTTCGGTGGAGCGAGCTGGGGAGCGATTCACCACGCGCAGGCGTCGATCTATAACCAGCTGCATGCGCAGGCGGCGACGCTCGCGTATGTCGACATCATTCGTTATCTGACGATCTTCTGCGCTTGCATGTTGCCGCTGCTGTTCTTCATTCCGAAGGCGCCGAAGAATATGAGCGTGGGGCATTAAGACAGAGTGTAGAGCGTAGAGGGTAGAGTGTAGAGAAAGCGCGGTGTGCTAGACTTCCGCGCATGCTTATTATCCTGATTATTCTTCTTATTATTATTGGTGGCGGC
This sequence comes from Granulicella sp. L46, assembly GCF_009765785.1. GTDB lineage: Bacteria > Acidobacteriota > Terriglobia > Terriglobales > Acidobacteriaceae > Granulicella. The sequence goes on along the minus strand of NZ_LMUT01000009.1, from coordinate 236,590 downwards.
GGGTATTACATGGGCCCGGGCGTTGGATATTACGGTGGCGGGACCGTCAGCCTGATCATTCTGCTGGTGATTCTTTACTTGCTGTTTGGTCGAGGTCGCGGGCGGCTTTAGGCGAAAACTGGATGGAGAGAAGGCTGCTTTAGATGTTGAGCAGGCGGCTTAGGTGAAGTGCGTTTGCGGTGGCGTGGCCAAGGGCGGTGTTGTCGAAGATAACCCAGAGGGTGGTGGCGGGTGGGCCGGCGCGGAGGGTGTGGGCCAGGTGGGTGAGGTCGGAGTCGGTGTAGGGGGAGTAGTAGGTGCGTGGGGCTCCGTGCAGACGGTAATAGAGGAGATGCTGGGCGCCGCCGGGAGTTGCGGCCGCGGGGCTGCCTTTGGGTGGGTCCGCTGCTACTCGTGCGATGGCGAAGCTGCGCAGGAGACGGTCGGCGGCGGGGGTGAACCAGGAGGCGTGGCGGGGCTCGAGGGCGGCTAGGTTTTCGGTGGAGTTGTGCGTGGGATGGAGCTCGCGGAAGGTGGTTAGGAAGTCGTGGGCGAGGGGTTCGTCGAAGGCTAGCGACGGTGGGAGCTGGATGAGGAGCGGGCCTAGTTTGGGGCCGAGGCCGGTGGCTTGCTCGAGAAAGGTTTGAAGGAGTGCGCCGGTGTTGTTGAGCTTGGCTTCGTGGGTGATGGTGCGGGGGAGCTTGACGGAGAAGCGGAAGTTGGCGGGCGTCGTGGCGGCCCAGCGTTCCCAGGTTTTGCGCATGTGGGGGCGGTGGAAGCTGGAGTTGATTTCTACGCAATGGAGGCGATGGGCGTAGCGCTGGAGGTGGGTGAGACTGGGGTCGCCGGGAGGGGGAAAGGCGGAGGCGTGGTCCTTGGGGAGGGTCCAGCCGGCGGTGCCGATGTGGATGTTGCTGAGCGGCGGCGAGTTGGGTGGGGTGGATTTCGGAGTCGATTTCATAGCGGGCGCGAGTGGGCGTCTGGAGAGTAAGACGCATCTTACTGGGGGTGCCGCTACTTGCGGTGAAATGGCTTGGATGTCGGGCCAGAGGAGTTGAGATGGAAACGAATTTACAGGGTAAGCGGGTCGCGATTCTGGCGACGAATGGATTTGAGCAGAGTGAGTTGCTGGAGCCTAAGAAGAATCTTGAAGACGCTGGTGCGAAGGTGACCGTGCTGTCGCTGAAGATGGGCGAAATCAAGGGGTGGGATCACACGGACTGGGGCAAGAGCGTGCAGGTGGATGGGCTGGTGAAGGATGCGAAGCCGGATCAATTTGATGCGCTGGTATTGCCGGGCGGGCAGATGAATCCTGATGTGCTGCGCACGGACTCGAGCGCGGTGACGTTTGTGCGGACGTTTGTGGAGACGGGCAAACCGGTTGCCGCAATTTGCCATGCGCCGTGGCTGCTGATTGAAGCGGATGTGGTGTTGGGCAAAACGGTGACGTCTTGGCCTTCGGTGCGAACAGATCTGAAGAATGCCGGAGCGCATTGGGTGGATGAGCCGGTGATCGTGGATGGCAACCTGATTACGAGCCGGAAGCCGGATGATATTCCTGCGTTCTCGCAGGCTATTGCGGAGGCGCTCACGGCGCAGAAGCTCGTGGCGGCGTAGAAGAAGTTTGTCGTCGGCGATGAAGATCGCCGACGTTATAGGAGAAGGGCAGGGCTTCGGCTCTGCCCTCTTTTTGTGTGGAGTGGGTGTAAGTTTTTCTTGACAAAGGAATTATGCGGGAGCAGACTTCTTCCGTAGTTACGAGACGCATCTGTAGAGACGTTCTCCCGCAGCCGTTTTACCGGCCCCCTGAAAAAACTTGAAGCCCCCGTCGCCGCTGAGCTGTCGTGTGCGCGGTGGGATCGACCGTGGTGGCCGCTGCGCGGCTGCTTCTGCAGGTTACGCGAGGTATCAGCCGAAGGAGGCTGTGAGCATGAAGAGATCATGGATGGCGAAGGTGGTTTTCGTGCCGGTGGTTCTGTGTACCATTGGCGTCGCGGTGAAGGTTGTGCGGGCTCAGGATGCTGGTCCGATGGGACCGCAGAAGGTGCTGTATACGCAGCGCGAGTTTGTGAAGCCGGGAAAGGGTATGGCGCATGGAAAGAGTGAGGCGGCGGTAGCATCGGCGATGGCAGCGGCGAAGAGCCCGTTGTATGCGCTGGCACTGGCATCGATTACGGGGGAGCCGCGGGTGGTGTTTCTGTCTGGCTATGACAGTATGGCGGACGTGGAGACCACGTACATGTCGGCGATGAAGCTGCCGGGGCTGGAGTCGAAGCTGGATGCGATGAACGAGACGGATGGCGCGTTGGTAGAGAGTGAAAACTCGGCGCTCTGGCGGTTGCGCGAAGACCTCAGCAGCAAGAACCCGGTGAACATCGCGACCATGAGAATGGCGCAGCTGGTGCAGGTTGAGACGAAGCCTGGCTATGGCATTGAGTTTGAGAAGGTGGCGAAACGAGTGATCGGAGCGTGGGCAAAGACTGATCCGAGCTATAGTGTGGCGATCTACGAGATGGCGTACGGACATGCCGCGGGGCCTGTCTTCCTGGTGATTTTGCCGATGAAGTCGATGGCGTTTCTGGATAAGGTGAATGACGAGCACGATGCGTTCGTGAAGGCTTTGGGCGAGGAAGATCTGAAGGGTGATCGGGAGATTGCGAGGACCGCGTATCTTTCGAGCCAATCGAATTTGTTCGTGTTCAGTCCGCGGATGAGCTATGTGCCGGAGAGCTGGGTGAAGGCGGATCCGACGTTCTGGAATCCTAAACCGAAGGCGATGCCGATGAAGAAGGCGGCGGACGGACAATAAGAGCTGGGTGAAACAAGCGAAGAACGGGCGCGCTTCGCGCGAGAAGCGGGTTCCTCGCTGCGCTCGGAATGACAATTTCTTTTAGAAATTGTCGAAGAAAGGCAAAGGCAAAGGCAAAGGCCAGTGCCAATGCAGGGATCTCTCCACTGCGCATCACAAAGACAAGAACGTGATGCTGCGGTCGAGATGACAGGGTACGGGGATACGGGTGAAGCAGATTCCCAGAGGGAATGACAGAAAGAAAGGCAAAGGCAAAAGTAAAGGCAGAAGCAGAAGCAGAAGCAGAAGCAGAAGCAGAAGCAGAAGCAAAAGCAAAAGCAACGGTAACGGTAACGGGCGACGCCACACGCGTCGCCCGTTTTGTTTGTGGAGGCGTTGGGGTTAGTTGCCGTGGGCTTGTTTGGTGGGGAAGGGGTTGCGCTCTTCGAACTGGACCTGGTGCCAGTACGGGTAGGCGAGTGGGAGTGCGCTGGCTGCGTCTAGCTTGGCCACTTGCTCGGGGGTAAGGTTCCAACCGGTGGAGGCCAGGTTGGCGCGGAGTTGTTTTTCGTCGCGGGCGCCGATGACGAGCGTGCTGATAGTGGGGCGCTGGAGGAGCCAGTTGAGGGCTAGCTGCGGGACGGTCTTGCCGGTTTCGGTGGCCAGGGCGTCGAGGGCGTCGACTACTTTGTAGACGTAGTCCCAGTCGGGGATGGGGCCGGCGTCGACGACCATTTTGCTTTGCAGACGGGAGTTTTCGGGGAGAGGTGTGCCGCGGCGGATTTTGCCGGTGAGGCGGCCCCAGCCTAACGGGCTCCAGACTAGAGCGCCGACGCCCTGGTCGAGGGCGAGGGGCATGAGCTCCCACTCGTAGTCGCGACCGACGAGAGAGTAGTAGACCTGGTGGCCGACGTAGCGGGCCCAGCCGTAGCGCTCGGAGACGGAGAGGGATTTCATGAGGTGCCAGCCGGAGAAGTTGGAGCAGGCAATGTAACGAATCTTGCCTTGCGTGATGAGCTTATCGAGCGTGCTGAGGGTTTCTTCGACGGGTGTGGTCGCGTCGAAGGCGTGGAGGTGGTAGACGTCGATGTAGTCGGTGTTGAGGCGTTTGAGGGAGTTTTCGACGGCTTGGATCAGATGGTAGCGGGAGCTGCCAACGTCGTTGGGGCCGAGGTTGCGGCCGCGGAAGGTGCCCTTGGTAGAGATGAGAACGTCTTCGCGCTTGAGGTGGGCGATGGCTTTGCCGAGGACGGATTCGCTGTGGCCGTCGGAGTAGATGTCGGCGGTGTCGAAGAAGTTGCAGCCAGCTTCCATGCAGATGTCGATGAGGTGTGCGGCTTCAGCGTCCTGGGTGCTGCCCCAGGATTTGAAGAACTCGTTGGCGCCGCCGAAGGTGCCGGTGCCGAAGCAGAGCTCGGGGACTTTGAGGCCGGAGCGGCCGAGAGTGCGGTAGTTCATGGAAGACTCCAGTGGGTGGTGGGTAGTGGGTGGGAGTTGTCAGTTGTTAGTTCTCAGTTGTCAGGAAAGGCGAGCGTTGCGGCAACTGAGAACGGACAACTGAGAACTGAGAACGCTTCGTAGGTTGGATGCGTGGGGGTGGGGGTAGGGCGCAGGTTTGGTGGGGGCGATAAAAATGAGTGCTTTGCGAGAGTGGGTTCGGATAGACTGCGGGCATACCGAAAATTTAGTTGGCGGGCCGAGTTTCAAGGAATCTCCCATTCTCCCAGGAGTACATGATGGCCGATCTTGCTGTAGCGCCTTCGCGCGTGAGTATGCATAAACCTAGCCGCACGGCGGATCGTGTTTTCTTTTCCGCGATGCCGTTTGTGATGATGGCGATGGTGTTGTATGGATTTGCGCGGACGTATTTCTTGGTTGGCATGGTGGCGGCTCCGCTGCCGAACAAACTGATTCATGTGCACGGTGCGGTGTTTACGTCGTGGATGATTTTGCTGATTGTGCAGACGGCGCTGGTGGCGACCAAGAAGGTGAAGCTGCACATGACGCTGGGGCTATTCGGGTTTGGGCTGGCGGTGGCGATGGTGGTGCTGGGGACGACGGCAGCGGTAGACGCGCTGCGGCGAGGCCAGGGGCCGTTGGGGTTGGACGCGCAGACGTTCTTCGTGATTCCGATCTCGGGGATGCTGTTGTTTGGGACGCTGGTGTTCTTTGCGTATAAGTTGCGGCGGAATACGGAGGCGCACAAGCGGCTGATTTTACTGGCGACGATGTCGTTGATGGATGCCGCGGTGGGGCGATGGCAGCATCCGGCGATTCTGCAGCGAATTCCGCCGACGCAGGATTTGGTGATTCTTGCGCTGCTGCTGATGCTGGTGGGTTTCGATTTGTTCAACCTTCATCGGGTGAGCAAATACACCTGGCGGGGAGCGCTGTTTGTGATCGTGGTGCACTTGGTGCGTGTGCCACTGGGTCATACGACGGCGTGGCATGCGATGACGGCGCGGCTGTTGTGAGCAGGGTTGTCAGTTGTTCGTTCTCAGTTGTCAGGAAGGACGCGATGATTCCAACTGAGAACTGACAACTAACAACGTTCACTGGCTGGAAGTGGTGAGCTTGAGGCCCTGGTGGCGGGCTGCGGCGTCGAGGGCGGATTGAGTGCGGGGGAAGAGTTGGTGGGGGTTGGAGTTGGGGTAGAGGTGGATGAGGATTTCCGGGTGGGTTACTGCGTCGTCGATGCCGTTGGTGAAGGGGTACCCGAGGGATTGGAGGAGGTGGAGGGAGCCTTCGTTACCGGAAGGATTGCCGTCGTCGCCGATGATGGCGAAGACAGTGCGATGCGTGCGGAGGGAGGTTACGGTGACGAAGTCTCCAAGAC
>NZ_LMUT01000009.1:174912-230677 GCF_009765785.1 Granulicella sp. L46 | reverse complement strand
TAGGGGTCGTGGGGGCCTTGCAGGATGGGGACGGTGGGGTGGTCGTCTTCGGTGAGGTAGCCGACGATTTCGCCGTGGCGGCGACGGCGGTAGTGGGCGTCGCGGAGGTTGTCGAGGGTGGGGACGTTGGGTGGGCCGTAGGCGTTGGGTGCGCCATCGACGTCGACGTCCATGCGATGCGTGAGGATCGTAAAGTCCTGCGCGGACGACGAGAGCTGGGCTTGTGGTGGGGGAGAAGCGGTGCGCTGCGCGTGAAGGGCACAGTGGAGGAGCAGGGGAGCGGCGAGGGCGAGGGTTCGGGGATGTTTTGACATGCGGAAGGCTTGAGGGGGTGACTGTGCTGCTTACGATTGTGCCGCGAAACGGGACACACAGGAAGGGACGCGAGATCCGCGCTCAAGGTTTCTCAGCGGTATGCCGAAGAGGAGAGGGTGGGCTATCCATGCCACCTTGAGGGATCGCGATGCCGATGAACGGAACTGATTTTCAATTTTTGGCGGAGAACAGTACGGATGTGATCTGCCGGGCGGGGATCGACCGCGTGCTTCATTATGTTTCTCCATCGTGCGCCACGCTGCTTGGGTGTGAACGAGGGGAGCTCGAGGGCAAGATCGTCGACGCGCATGTTTTCCCGGAAGATATGCCGAAGGTGATTGCCGCCGTACAGCGATCGCTTGCGCCGGGGGTTATTGAAGAGGGCGCGACGATCCGGATGCGCCGACGCGATAACACCCTGGTGTGGACGGAGGTGAACGCACGCGTCATTCGTGATGATGTCACCGGAGAGGCGCTGGAGTTTGTGCTGGTGATGCGGGATGTTACGGAGCGGAAGTTGCTGGAGGAGAAGCTGTCCATGCTGGCGATGACGGATGGGTTGACGGGGGTGGCGAATCGGCGGGCGTTTGATGAGGCGCTGGAAAGGGAGTGGAAATTGACGCTCCGGTATGGAACGCAGGTCTCGTTACTTTTGCTGGACATTGATCACTTCAAGCCGTTCAACGATCAATATGGACACCAGGTTGGGGACGATTGTCTTCGGGCGGTGGCGCAGGCGGCGGCGGGTGCGGTGCGAGCGACGGACATTGTCGCGCGATATGGCGGGGAAGAGATCGCGATGATTCTTCCGCAGGTGGATGTGGCCGGCGCGTGGGAGACGGCGGAGAAGGTGCGGTCGGTGATTGAAGGGCTGCGGGTACCGCATGACGGGAATCCGGAAGGTGGAGGATGGGTGACCGTGAGTATCGGGGCCGCGACGGCGCTGGCGCGGGTGGGAGGGACGATGCAGATGCCGGAGGGACTGCTGCAGGCGGCCGACCATGCGCTGTATAAGGCGAAGCATGGGGGGAGAAATCGGGTGGCGGGAGGGATACTGCTTGCGCCGCAGCAGTTGGCGATTGTTGCTTAGGGCATAGTGGTGAGGTAGCGGCTCCAATTACATACAGGGGTCCTGGCGCTGCGCCGCGCAAGAGACGCGCGACTCCGGTCGAGATGACGAAGTTGAGAGGAAGAATTTTCGCGCAGGAGGCATGGGGTGTGAGATACAGGATGTGGGCGTTGGAAGCCCATGGAGAGTGCGCATGCGTGAGATGGTTGCGGGGACGATGGGTTGGGGTGGTGGATGGCTGCGTGCTGAGGATGGGGAGACGGTGCGCGTGGAGGATAAGGGTTGGGGCGGCGAGGCACTGAGCAAGGTGCCCGAGGTGACGCTGCTGTTTTGGATTGTGAAGATCCTGGCGACGACGCTGGGAGAGACGGGCGGCGATGCGCTGTCGATGTCGCTGAATTTGGGGTATGCGTTGAGCACGGTGATTCTGCTGGTGCCGTTCTTTGTGCTGGTGGGTTTCCAGATCAAGGCAAAGCGGTTTCACTCCTGGCTATATTGGGCGGTGATTGTGGGGACGACGCTGGCGGGAACAACGATGGCGGACTTTGCGGACCGGTCGCTGGGGATCGGGTATCCGGGGGGCGCGTCGATTTTGTTTGCGTGTGTGATTGGGGCGCTGCTGGTGTGGAAGTGGTCGGTTGGCACGGTTTCGGTGGACAACATTGTGTCGACCAAGGCGGAGATTTTTTATTGGGTGACGATCTTGTTTTCAAACACGCTGGGAACTGCTTTGGGCGATTGGACGAGCGAGGGAACAGGGTTTGCGGGTGGAATTTATTTGTTCTTCGGTCTGATCGCCGTCGTGGCGGGACTGTACTTCTTTACGAAGATCAGCCGGACGCTGCTTTTCTGGGCGGCGTTTATTTTGACTCGTCCGCTAGGGGCGAATATGGGCGACTTTTTGACGAAGCCGCATGCGCAACAGGGGTTGAACCTGAGCCGGTTTGTGGCGTCGGGTGTGATTGCCGCGGTGATGATTCTGTTGCTGATTGTGTTTCCGCAGAAGGCGGGGAAGACAGGGGATAGAGGGTAGAGTGTAGAGCGTAGAGAGCAAAACTATTTTCTCTACGCTCTATCCTCTACTGTCTACACTCTGAAGTTTTGTGCAGGCGGCCCGTAAGCCGAATTTTGTTTTAGACGATCATTCCTCTAGGCCATGCCTTGCGGCATGGCTCAAGCAACCTACCCGCAGGTTTCGGTGAAAGCTCCACTATCCTGGGCGTGACGGGCCGTCGCGCGCTCGCCGCAAAAGTGGTTGCGACGAAACTCCCTGCCTATTTGGTCTTGCTCCGTGTGGGGTTTACCATGCCGCGACTGTTACCAGCCGCGCGGTGGGCTCTTACCCCGCCGTTTCACCCTTACCGCAGATCGCTTGCATGGGCTTCTCGCTTGCGCTCGAAGCTCAACAATCTGAGGCGGTTTGTTTTCTGTTGCACTGGCCGTCCAGCGAGCTTGCGCTCACCGTCCCGGACGTTATCCGGCACACTGCCCTGCGGAGTTCGGACTTTCCTCCCCCTCCCGACGCACAACGTTCGGCGCGGAAGGCAGCGATCATCCAGCCGCCTGCACAGGGTTAAGTGTAGCAGTTAGGCAGGGTGTAGAGGGTAGAGTGTAGGGCGTAGAGAGGGCGGGTTGCAGGTTGTGGGTGGGGGGTGAAAGGATTTGCGGATGAAGATTTCGCGTCGGGAATTTGTGGGGCGGGGTGCGGCGCTGGGGGCGGTTGCGGCTGTGGGGTTGCGCGGGGTGGCGCAGACCGCGGCTGGGGTTTCGATTCGAGCGGCCGGAGCGGGGCGCGGGATCCTGGCGGGGTGTGCGGTGAGTGTGCGTGCGCTGCGCGGCGATGCGGCGTATAAGAAGCTGCTCGAAGAGCAGGTGGGGATTGTGGTGGCGGAGAGTGAGTTCAAATTTGGGCCGCTGCGGCCTTCGCCGACTACGTATTTCTTCGAGGATGCGGATTTTCTTGCGGCGTTCGCGGAGGCGAATGGGATGAAGCTGCGGGGGCATAACTTTGTTTGGCATCGGCAGCTGCCGAAGTGGTTTGACGGCTATGTGACGAAGGAGAATGCGAAGCAGGTGCTGGTGGAACATATCGAGAAAGTGGGCGGACGGTATGCGGGGAAGATTCATAGCTGGGACGTGGTGAATGAGGCGATCCAGGTGAGCGATGGGCTGCCGGGCGGGTTTCGGGATTCACCGTGGCAGAAGGTGCTGGACGGGTCGGGGACGGTGCCTGAGTATATTGCGGTGGCGTTCCGTACGGCGCGGCGGGTGGATCCGAAGGCGATGCTGGTCTACAACGACTATGGGATTGAGGGTGAGGATGAGGGGTCGGCTAAGAAGCGCGCGGCGGTGATGGGGTTGCTGCGGGAGATGCAGCGGCAGAAGATTCCGCTGGATGCGCTGGGGGTGCAGTCGCACATTTCGGCGGTAGGTAAGGATGGGCGCGTGCCGGTGTATGGCGCGGGGTTGATGGCGATGATCGCTGAAGTGCGGAAGATGGGGTTGAAGGTGCTCGTGACGGAGATGGATGTGAATGACCGGTACGTGGCGGCGGAGATTGGGGCGAGGGATGCGGCGGTGGCGCAGATGTATGGGAGCTACCTGGGGACGGTGCTGCAGGATTCGGCGGTGATTGCGGTGTTGACGTGGGGGATTACGGATAAGTACACGTGGCTGAATGGGGAGGATTCGCGCACGGATGGGGAGAAGGAGCGGCCGCTGCCGTTCGATGCGGCGATGCAGCCGACGGCGGCGTTTGCGGCCGAGGTAAGGGCGCTGCAGGGGGCTCCGGTGCGGGGTTAATACGATTCGAGGAACTGGAGGAGGGGCTCTTGCGTAGAGGAGTTCAGGAGCCATGGAAGAGTTGTGCCTGCGATTGCGGATGGATGGCGGTGTGAAGCGGGCTTCCGGGCAAGGAGAGATGGCGTGAGGCAGATGGGTTGGACTTGCGGTGCGTTACTGCTGGTGGCTTCAGCGGGATCCGGTGGGGGATTCGCGCGGGCGCAGGCTAGCCAGACGGCTTCGACGCAACCGGTTCCAGCGCAGCGGGCTCCAGCGCAGCGGGCTCCAGCGCAGCAGGCTCCAGCGCAGGCGGGGATGATGTCGCGGAAGGAAGTTACGGGGATCCTTGGCGCATCGCGGAAGATTGTTTCGCCGAATGGGGTTGAGGAGCTTTTGACGATTCCGGTTAATGGCACGAAGCAGTGGCTGTCGATACGGGGGAGGGACAGGCGGAACCCGATTCTGCTGGTGCTGCATGGCGGGCCTGGGTCGCCTACGATGCCTGCGGCCTATACGTTTCAGAGCCCTTGGGAGGACTACTTTACGGTGTTCGAATGGGACCAGCGGGGGGCGGGGAAGACTTATGCGTCGAATGATCCTAAGGCGTTGGCGGGGACGATGACCGTGGAACAGATGACGAGCGATGCGGACGAGGTGATTCGATATCTGCAGACGACTTATGGGAAGAAGAAGATTTTTCTGCTGGGGCATTCGTGGGGGAGTGTGCTGGGCGTTGAGGTGGCGCAGCGGCATCCGGAGTGGCTCTACGCGTATTTGGGTGTCGGGCAGATGGTGAACATGCAGAAGAGCGAAAAGATTGGATATGATTTTGCGCTGGCGCAGGCAAGGGAGCACCACAACAGCGATGCCGAGAAGGAGTTGCTGGCGATTGCGCCGTATCCCGGAGATGCGGGCAGCATGACGTTCGAAAAGATTGGCGCGCAGCGGAAGTGGCTGATGCACTACGGCGGACTGACGTATGGGCGGTCGGATTTTTCATACGATGCCAATGCGTGGGAGCTATCGCCGGACTATACGGAGAAGGATCTGGACAGCCTGGATGATGGAAGTCTTTACTCGGTGACGCATCTGCTGGGGCAGTTGATGGCGATGAACTTTGATTCGGTGACGACGTTCAAGTGCCCGGTGTTTCTGTTTGATGGGCGGCATGATTATGCGACGTCGCATGAGCTGGCGGTGGAGTGGTTCAAGAAGATTGAAGCTCCGCAGAAGGAGTTTGTCTGGTTCGATAACTCCGCGCATATGGCGATGCAGGAGGAGCCGGGGCGATTTTTGTATTACCTGGTCAAAGATGTTCGGCCGCTGGCCGTGGCAGCTGGCGACAGCGCGCCGGATAATGAGGTTCTTCGTTGAAGTGCGGTCGCACAGGATAGACTTAAGGCAAATTACGCGATGAGTTGTTGGTGGAGATCGGAAGTCTCTGATGGAAAAGAAGGAAGCATTCCGGATAGCGTTGCAGTCGCTGTGGGCGAACAAGCTGCGCAGCATTCTGACGCTGCTTGGCGTGGTGATCGCCGTGGCGAGCGTGATCGCGGTGGTGACGCTGATCAACGGCGCGAATGTGTATGTGGCGACGAAGATCAATAACCAGGGCGCAGATGTTTTTACGGTCTCGCAACAGCCGGCATTCACGACCAGCTATAAGGAATATCTGAAGTATCAGAAGCGCAAGGTGATCTCGATGGATGAGTACCGCGCGGTGCAGAAGGAGTGCACGGCGTGTGCGGAGGTGGGGGCGTTCCAGAGCTCGACGGGCGGGATTGTGTACAAGGCGCAGTCGAGTACGGACACCCAGATTCGAGGGTACTCGGCGTTGATGCCGGACATGCAGAACCTGAACATTGTGGAGGGGCGTGGGTTTACGCAGGCGGACGAAGACCATGCAGCTCCGGTGGCGTTGATCGGCGCGGACATTGAGGAGAACCTGCTGAAGGGCGAAGATCCGATCGGCAAAGAGATTCGCGTGGACGGGGTGCCGTACACGGTCATCGGGCTGGGCGAGAAGCAGGGCAAGACGCTGGGGCAGAGCCAGGACAACTGGGTGGGCGTGCCGTTGACGTCGTATCAGAAGACCTACGGAACGATGAAGTCGGTGACGATTTATATGAAGGCGCCGAGCGGGGCCGAGGGCATGGTGGCTGCGAGCGACCAGGCGCGGGTGATCATGCGGGATATGCGGCATGACCGGCCAGGTGAGGAGGACAGCTTTACGCTTGAGACGAGCGATACGCTGGCGGGATTGTTGTCGCAGATCATCAATAGCATTGGCGGCGTGGCGATTGCGATTGCGGCGATTTCGCTGGTGGTGGGCGGCGTGGTGATTATGAATATCATGCTGGTGAGTGTGACGGAGCGGACGCGGGAGATTGGGGTGCGGAAGGCGCTGGGGGCGAAGCGGCAGGATTTGTTGATCCAGTTTTTGATGGAGTCGGGAACGCTGTCGCTGATTGGCGGGGCGATTGGTGTGGTGGGTGGAGTGATTGTGGCGAAGGGGGTTGCGATCATTGCGGGATTTCCGGCGGCGATTGCGTTATGGAGTGTCGCTGCGGGACTGGTGGTAGCGCTGTCGGTGGGAGTATTCTTTGGTGTATATCCGGCGCGAAAGGCTGCGGATCTGGATCCGATCGTGGCCTTGAGGAGCGAATTCTAGGATGCGAGCGAGCGATCAACGCGAATCGGTAAAGATGGCGCTGGATACGCTGCGCGCGAATAAGATGCGCTCGGGGTTGACGATCCTGGGCATCGTGATTGGCGTGATGACGGTGATTACGATCTCGTCGGTGATCACGGGGTTGAACTCCTCGGTCTCGAACATGGTGGCGCAGTTCGGGACGAATGTGTTGTGGATGTTCCGGTTTCCAGTGATTGGGGTGCGGCCGACGGCGGAGATGCTGGCGCGCAAGCAGTTGACGTTTGACGACATGCTGGAGATTGGAAAACTGCCGCACGTGGTGGCTGCGTCGGCTTCGCTGCAATATACAAATTATCAATTCAACGAAGGCTCGGTGACGGCGAAGTTTGGGCAGCGGAAGGCGGACAATGTTTCGCTGGAAGGGGATACGCCGTCGAATGTTGCGGTGTATGACATTGTGCTTAGCGCTGGACGTTTTTTCACGCAGACGGATTTTGATCGTGCGGCGGACGTAACGGTGCTGGGTCATGATGTGACGCAGACACTGTTTGGGAACATTGATCCTATTGGTAAGGAAGTCGTAATTGCGGGACGGACGTTCACGGTGATTGGCGTCTTTGAGAAGCAGAAGACTGCGTTTGGCGGCGGCAAGAATCCGGCGGATAGCTACGCGTATTTCACGATTCCGACGTTTCGAAAGCTGCATCCGGAGATTTTGGATTACTGGATCAGCGCGAAGTTCGATGACCAGAAGAATAAGGCGTTGGTGACGGATGAGATTCGCGAGCTGCTAAGAAGGCGGCGCAAGGTGCGCAATGAGCAGGCGGATAATTTCGCGATCTTCAGCTCGGATTCGATTACGAAGCTTTGGAACCAGATCACGGGCAGCCTGTTTCTGCTGATGTTTGGATTGAGCGCGGTGGGATTGATGGTGGGCGGCGTGGGCGTGATGAACATCATGCTGGTGAGCGTGACGGAACGAACGCGGGAGATTGGCGTGCGCAAGGCGATTGGCGCGACCAAGCAGACGATTCTGCTGCAGTTTACGCTGGAGGCGATTGTGCTGTGCGCCGTGGGCGGGGTGATTGGGATTCTGGCGGGGTCGGTGGTTGCGATGCTGCTGAAGTTTTGGATTTCGTGCCAGGTAAGTTTGCTGTGGGTGCTGGCGGCGTTTCTGTGCTCATGCGGGATTGGATTGGTGTTCGGAATCTATCCGGCGTGGAAGGCGGCGAATTTGAATCCGATTGAGGCATTACGGTACGAGTAAGGCAGAGTGTAGAGGGTAGAGTGTAGAGCGTAGAGAGAGCGAGGCCCGTTGAGATGGTTGCGGCTGACATAAATTCTTCTTATCGAAACTCGGTGGCTTGGCAAAAGGGAATGCAGCTGGCGGCCTTGATTTACAAGGTTACGAAAAGCTTTCCAATGGACGAGCGGTTTGGACTTACAAATCAGCTGCGGCGTGCTGCAGTTTCAATTCCGAGCAATATTGCTGAAGGTAAAGGCAGACTAACGACCGGTGAGTTCATCCAGTTTTTAGGAATTGCCAGGGGCTCTACACTTGAGGTTCAAACCCAACTGGAGCTGGCGTCTATGCTTGGGTTCGGTGATAGGCGCGGTCTCATTGAGGCTGAATCGCTTGCTTTGGAAGAATTGAAGATATTGAACGCTTCTTTGGCTACTCTGCGAGCGAAGGTGACAGCTAGAAGACTGCGGTGAGAGGGCCGCTTTCTCTATCCTCTGCACTCTATCCCCTATCTCCTGTCCTCCCACTACACTGAATAGATGGATTGGATTGTGGTGGTTGTGCAGGGCGCGGTTGCGCTGCTTACGCTTTGTGGGGTGGCGTATGGGCTGATTGCGCTTTGGAGTGCTCGGGACTTTGAGCGGGCTACGCGGGGTGGTCGCGCGAGTGGGGAGGGCACGCCGGGGGTTTCGATTCTGAAGCCGGTGAAGGGTGTGGACGCGCGGATGTATGCGGGGTTCGTGAGCCATTGCGTGCAGGAGTATGCGGGGGAGTTTGAGCTTTTGTTTGGGGTGAGCTCGCTGGAGGATGCTGCGGTGCGCGAGGTGGCGCGGCTGAGGGTGGAGTATCCGGGCGTGAGTATTCGGTTGGTGGAGTGTAAGGAACGTCTGGGTGCTAGTGGGAAGATGTCGAACCTGGTGCAGATGCTGCCGGAGGCGCGGTTTGAGCATGTGATTGTTAATGACAGTGACATTCGCGTGTCGGCGAACTATTTGACGCGGGTGATGGCGGGGTTTGGTGGGACGCGGGAGAAGCAGATTCCCGAAGGGAATGACAGCAAGAAAAGCAAAGGCAAAGACGATGCGGAGCGTGAGGTGGGGTTGGTGACGGTGCCGTATTGGGGGAGGGCGGAGGGAGGATTGTGGTCGCGGTTGGAGGCTTTGGGGATTTCTACGGATTTTATGCCGGGGGTGTTGGTGGCTCGGAAGCTGGAGGGTGGGACTCGGTTTGGGCTGGGGTCGACGCTGGCTACTACGAAGACGGCGCTGGCGACGATTGGTGGGTTTGAAGCGATGGTGGATCAGCTTGCCGATGATTATGAGTTGGGTGCGCGATTGAGTGCAGCGGGATACAAGGTTGCGTTGGTGCGTGAGGTGGTGGAGACGACGGTGCCGGCGTACTCGCTGCGCGGATTTTGTGAGCATCAGTTGAGGTGGGCTCGGAGTACTCGGGATTCGCGGCGGTGGGGGTATGTGGGGGTGGGGGTGACGTTTGTGCTGCCGTGGTCGATGGCGGCGATGGTGGCGAGTGGGTTTGCGTTGTGGTCGTTCTCGCTGTTCAGTATGGCGCTGCTGGTGCGGGTGAGTGTGGCGCTGACGGTGGGGGTGGGGATTCTGCGCGATGGACAGGTGCTGCGCGATATTGTTTGGTTGCCGCTTCGCGATTGCTTTGGGTTGTTTTTCTGGGCTTGGAGTTATGCGGGGGATACGATTGTTTGGCGCGGAGAGAGGTTTCGGTTGCGGCGGGGAGTGCTGGAGAAGCAGAGTGTAGAGGGTAGAATGTAGAGCGTAGAGGGAGGCGCGGATGGGGCGGGGACCGGAGGCTGCGTCGCGAGAGATGGTGGAGGCGGCGTTCGGGGTTGAGGGTGCGAAGGTTTGTGGGGAGTTGGTGCGGGGCCTGCGGGATGGGGATAAGCTGGTGGTGGAGCGGGCGGCTCGAACGCTGAAGAAGATTGCGGAGAGGAATGCCAGGGCGCTGTATGCGTGGCGGAAGGCGCTGTTGAAAGAGGCGTTGCGCGCGGTGGATGTGCGGGTGCAGTGGAATCTGTCGATTGTGCTCGGGAGGCTTCCGCTGAGGGGTTCGGATAAGGGGTTGGCGGTGGAGTTGATGTTTGAGCGGCTAAGGGATGGGAGTGGGTTGAATCGGACGATGGCGATGCAGGCGTTGATGGATTTATCTGAGGGGGATGAGGGGTTGAGGGCGCGGGTTTTGCCGATTGTGCGGGAGGCGTTGGAGGGTGGGACGCCGGCGATGAGGGCGCGGGCGCGGAAGTTGTTGGGGGTGAAGCGGGGGTGAGGTCTTCACCACTGCGCGACTAGATCAGCCCATGCTGGATTTACTTTGTTGATCAGCGTTAGTTTCTTGTCTCTCATCCATTTCTTTAAGTCGGTCTCGCGTGCGATGGCGCTGCGGACGTATTTGAAATACTCAAAGTAGACTAGGCGTTCGATGTTGTAGTTGGCGGTGTGGGTGCCTTCTTGGTGAGTGCGGTGTTGGGTGATGCGAGCGCGAAGGTTGTTCGTGATGCCGATGTATAGATTTCGCGAACGGCTGCTGAGGATGTAGACGTAGAAGCTGTATTCGCGGGTGGGCATGAGACATTGTAGGCGCTGCGGACAGGAAGCAGGTTCCTCGCTTCGCTCGGAATGACAGCCAGAAAAGCAAGGGCAAAAGCAAGAGCAAGAGCAAAAGCAAGGGCAAGGGCAAGAGCAAAAGCAAAAGCAAAAGCAAGGGCAAGAGCAAAAGCAAGGGCAAGAGCAACAGCAGATACAGGGATCCTTCGCTTCGCTCTAGGATGACGGCGTAAAACATGCGACGACAAACGCAAATACAACAGCAACGACTATGCGATGTGGTCGTTAAGTGAGGGTGTCGGGTTTGGCGTTGGGGTGTGGACGTGTTCGTGGATGTCGCCTACTACGTCGGTTAGGTAGTGGAGCTTGCGGCTTAGGGCTTGGATTTCGGCTTCGGCGCGGCGGTTTACTTCGAAGTCAAGTTCACTGCGGACGCGGTCTTTGTGGTCCTGGCGGTTCTGGCTCATCATGATGACCGGCGCTTGAATCGCTGCGAGCATGGAGAGGAAGAGGTTGAGCAGGATGAAGGGGTAAGGGTCCCAGGACTTGCCGCGCATTGCAACGAGAATAACGCTGAGGATGACGTAGCAGGTCATCGTGGTGAGGAACATGATGATGAAGGTCCAGGAGCCGCCGAAGCTGGCGACGTGATCGGCGATGCGCTCGCCGAAGGTCTCCTGCTCGTCGATGAGCTCGTTGGGATTGCGCATGGCGCGGCCGCGGATGACGCGTTGGGCGGCGTGGATCTCGCCGGACATGACGGTGAGCATGTCGAGGCCGGCCATGGGTTTGGTTTGGAGCAGAACGGTGATGTCGTTGCGATCGACCTCGATGCAGGAAGAGGGTTCGAGGGCGATGGCGGTGGTTTGGTGGGCGACGCCTTCGAGCATGGAGGCGAAGCCGAAGAAGTCGCCGTGGCGGGGCTGGGAGAAGATGAGCTCCTGACCGTCCTCGTCGATGAGGGTGACTTCGACTGCGCCGGAGAGCATGACGTAGGCTGGGCCGCTGGGGTCTCCAGCTTTGTAGATGCGCTGGTTGGCGGCGAAGTCGCGGAGCTCGACTTGCTGGGAGAGGACGGTTAGCTCGTCGCTGTCGAGGAGAGAGAAGAGCGGGATTTGGCGGAGTTCGTCGGTGTGGCAGGGCATAGGGGAAGGGGATAGGGGATAGAGGGTAGAGGGTAGGGAAAGACGAGAACAAAAGCAAAGGCAAGAGCGGAGGCTTAGATACAGCTTAGCGGTTGGGCTGGTTGCTGACGATCTCTTTGCCTCCGGATTTTACGAGAATGTAAACGGGGCCGGGAAGGGCGGGGAGTTGGTTGGGCGGGTCGGTGAGGGATTGCCAGAGAAAGATGCGTTGGGGGCCTTGCCATTTGGCGGCGAGGGTTTGTGGGGTTTCGAAGATTGTGGGGGCGTCGGGGAAGAAGCTGCCGTACCAGAGGTTGGAGCTGCGGCCTTCGAGGATGTGGATGAAATTGGTGGCGTCGGGGGTGGGGGCGTAGGTGTTGGGGCGCTGGAGGTAGAAGGCTAACGTGCTGCCGGCTTCGTACTCGCCGTGGATGCAGATGAGGTCTTGGGGGTGGACTTGTGGGGCGATGGCTTCGGCTAGTTGGGCGGAGGTTAGGACGGGGGCGAAGGTTTGAAGGCCGAGGTGCGCGGCGAACAGGAAGCCGAAGGCTCCGGCGGCTAGGGCGAGGTTGGCGGCGTGGGGTTGGGAGCGGCGTCGGAGGAGGAGCGCGGCGAGCGGGCCGAGGAAGAGGCTTAGCGCGGCGAGGATTAGGGGGAGTCGGAAGAGGCCGAGGGCGCGGGTGTCGAGGTCGAGGAAGTGGCCCATGCTGAGGGCGTAGTTGGAGGGGTGCTCGGTGAGGAGGGTGGCTAGGTCTGTGTTGGGGGATGGGGTGTGGGCCTGGACGAGGATGTAGATGGAGGTCGCGGCGAAGAGGGTGCCGAGGATGAGAAGGACGACCGTGCAGCGTTGGGCGGCGCGAATTGGTGTCCCAGTTTTCAGGGCTTGCTGGAGGACCTCATAGCGTGTGGAGCGAGGCTCTCCGGGGGTCCGGGATATCACGACGCCAATGGGCTGTATGAGCCAGCCGGCGGTGAGGATGGCGAGGGCGGGGAGGGCGGGGAGGACATAGTACTCCTGACGGGTGGAGAAGGCGAAGAAGAGGAGGATGACTCCTGCCCAGAGGAGGAGGAGAAGGAGGCCTCGGCGTTGAATGGGGAGATCGTGATGGCGGAGTTGGGTGAGGAACGTTTGGGTCTGTGAGGATTTGCCGAAGAGGGGTGCGGCCCAGGCGACGGCCTTGAAGAGGAAGGCGGACCAGGGCATGAGCCAGATGAGACAGAGGCCCCAGAAGAGCCAGAGGGGCGAGGTGTCGTAGTCGTGAGGGACGCGCAGGTTGAGGTAGCGGAGGAGGTGCTCGTTCATGAAGTAGAACCAGAACCAGCCGTGGACGTTGCCGTCGGTGGGGAGGGGGACTTGCCAGTGGCCTTGTAGGAAATGGAAGGCTGCGGGCGTGCCTTGGGTGGGGTTGGCGAGGCCGGCGAGGATGTGCCACGGAGCGGCGATGGCGAGGAAGACGAGGGTTGAGGTGAGGGGGTGGAGTTCGCGTAGGCGCGCGAGGCTGGGGGTTAGGCCGCGGGTGATCAGGATGTAGAGGACGACGATGGCGATGGGGAAGACGACGCCGATGAGGCCCTTGGTGAGGACGTTGAGGGCGCAGGCTGCGGCGAAGGCGTAGCAGTAGAGGCGGAGATTGGAGCGGTCGCCGCTGCGAAAAACTAATGCAGGGGTCTCTCCACTGCGGCCTGCGGCCTCCGGTCGAGATGACGGGACTTGTGGTTTACCGGAGAGTTCTTCGGTGCGCCAGAAGGAGTAGAGGGCGGCGGTGGTGAAGAGGCAGACCATCGCGTCGGGGATGTTGATGCGGGTGAAGATGAAGATGCCGAAGCTGGAGAGGGCGATGAGGGCGGCGTAGAGGCCGGCTTGGGGGCCGGATCCGGGTCGCTCCGCGCTGAAGAGGCGGCGGGCGAAGGCTTCGATGAGGAGAGCGAGGGCTAGGACGGTGAGGGAGAGAGGGATGCGCGCGGCTATGGTGAGGGCGCGGGGCGAGGTGGCGCCGAGGAGTTGGGAGACGCGCATGGAGGCGGCCATGGACCAGTAGAGGAGCGGGGCCTTTTCGAGGTAGCGGATGCCGTTGGCGTAGAGGGTGACGTAGTCGTGGCGGAGGAGCATCTCGCGGGCGACTTCGGCGTGGACGCTGTCGGCGTCGTCGAGGAGCGCGGGGGTCATGAGGGTGAAGGAGGCGTAGAAGGCTATCCAGAGAAGGAGGATGGTGAGCAGCGTGGAGCGGGATCGGGGAACGGGACGCGGTGGTGTTGCGGCGGGCATTGGGATAAGTGTATGCGGGTCGGTGTTGGCTGAGCATACATGTGGGGAGTGAGTGCATACCTTAGGGCTAAAGCCCAAATGCTTGATGCGCGATGAAACCTGAGGCTGAAGCCTCGGGGTACCTGTCCGTGCAGTGCGCTCGTGGCTGCTGTCGAGGAGGTTCGTCGGGTAGACTGGCTGCGATGGCAAAGATGAAGCCCATGACGGCTGCGGTGGAGCAGAGCCTGGTGCAGCTGGCTGGTGGCGGGCCGCCGGCGGAGATGGTGTTTGGGGACTGGTATCCGGCGCTGCGCGCGGAGGGGTTGAAGCGCGGCGATACCGCGGTGGCGATGCTGCTGGGGATTCCCATGCTGGTGGGTCGGAAGAGCGATGGCGCGCTGTTTGCTCTGCGGGATTTATGTCCGCATCGGGGGATTCCGCTGTCGGTGGGTTGGTTTGATGGAGAGACGGTGCAGTGCAAGTATCATGGCTGGCGGTTCGAGCCGTGTAGCGGACGGTGCGAGGAGATTCCTTCGTTGACGTCGTTTGATCATTTGGTGCCGACCAAGATTTATGCAAATGCGTTTCCGGTGGTGGAGCGCGATGGGTATGCGTGGGTGTATGTTCCGGCCGCTGGTGCTGGGCGGGTGGAGAATTTGAGTGGGCTGCCACCGGTTCCGGAGCTACCGAAGTTTGGGAAGCGGTATCGGAGCGCGCACCTGACGGCGGAGCTGCCTTGCAATGTGGACCACGGGATTATTGGGCTGATGGATCCGGCGCATGGGCCATTCGTGCATCGGGCGTGGTGGTGGCGGAGCGCGGCGAGCATTCATGAGAAGACGAAGAAGTTTGAGCCGCTGGAGGATAGCGAGCATGGTGGACGGAATGCTGGCTTCAGGATGAGTGCGCATGCGCCTTCGACGAACAGCGCGCCGTACAAGCTGCTGGGGAAGCCGGTGACGACGATTGATTTTGTGCTGCCGAATCGGCGGTATGAGACGATTCGGGCGGTGAATGCTAAGGGGAGAGAGCGGTGGTTTGCTTCGCTGACTACGGTGACTCCGGTGACGGCTACGTCTTGTCGGATTGATGTGATTGCGGCTTGGGATATTGCATATCGCGTGCCGTTCGTCACGCCGATTGCGACTTACTTTGGGGCGAAGTTTGTGGCGCAGGATCAGCAGACGATGGTGGAGCAGGCGCGTGGGTTGCGGTCGAATCCCGGGTTGATGTTGATTGACGATGCGGACATGCCGGCGAAGTGGTACTTCGCGCTGAAGCAGCGGAGGCTGACGGGCGAGGGGGAGCATCCGTTGAAGGGGCCGGTGGAGCTGCACTGGAGAAGTTGAGCGGGGTGGGCTAGGCGGGGCGGGTGTGGATGGTCTCGAATCGTTCTTTGAACTTGAGGATGGGGCGCTCGAAGAAATGGTAGGAGAGGGCTGCGGTTGCCACGGTGAGACCGAAGGCTAGCGGGATGGCGAATAGTTTGTGATGCTGGAAGTACAGCATGCGCGGCCAGCGATCGGATGTATCGAAGATCAGCCAGAGGAAAAAGGCGTGAAAGAGATAGAGGCCGTAGGAGATTTTGCCGAGGTAGATTAGTGGCCGAGGTATCCAGAGTTTGATTTCGAGTACAGAGATCAAGATCAGGAACGTGCCGAGAAGTATGAGGAGATAGGCGACTACGAGCGGGATGGGCTTTGGAGATCCCAGGGTCTGCAATGGGAAGAGCTTGCCGGCTTCGAGCCAAAACGCGAGTCCGACGATGGCCAATGCGCCACGCTGCGATAGGGACAAGAAGAGCTTGCGACCGTAGAGCCATAGGGCCATAAGGCCCCCGGCGGCGAAGAACTGGAATTGTACAAAGCTACTCACCCAGATGGTGCGGCTGATCGCGCGGTGAAATCCGAGTCGCTCCAGGACGATGTAGGCGAACGATATTGTGGCAATGCTTATTACGATAATGCCGCGCCGGCCTCCGAGGCGCACGATTGCCGGCACGGCAAGATAAAACTGCTCTTCTATGGAAAGGCTCCACAGTGGACCGATAGGGCCGAGCCATCCGTGATTGAGGATGTACAGGTTGCCGAACATAAAAGAGAAAGCCAGCATTGCACGGCCACTCACATGGGCGCTGTCCGGAAAATAAAGTCCAAGGAGATATCCCGCAAACAGAACCAGAAAATAAAGCGGCCAGATCCGCAGGACACGCCGCACGACAAATGCGGCCAGGTTAACCGTCCCTGTCACTTCCTTTTCGCGCAAAAGGATAGTGATGATCAGGTAGGCGCTGAGCATGAAAAACATACACAAGCCGAACGCTCCCGAGTCCCTTATCGGTCGGAACCAGCGACCCAATATTGGCAAGTGGTTGCAGAAGACGCATGCGAATGCGAAGAAGCGCAGGGCATCCAGCTCGGGCCGGTAGTAGCGCTTCGCCATAGGTCGGTTTAGTTTACCGTGAGGGTGGCTAAGCGCGGGTCGGGGCCGCAGGAGCGGGCACATTCGCTTGAGCTGATCTCGAACCTGGGCACAAGGTGACAGGTTCCTGGAAGATGAAAGCGTACGGTCTCCCGGAAGTTGTTGTGATGTCAGAAAGTCAGGCAGGGCGGGTCCGGATGGTTTCGAAGCGCTCTTTGAATTTGAGGATGGGGCGCTCGAAGAAGTGGTACGAAACAGCAGCGGTCGCCACGGTCAGGCCGAAAGCAACCGGGATGCCGATCAGTTTGTGGTGCTGGAGATAAAGCATTCGCGGCCAAAGAGGAGGGGTATCGAATATAAGGCTGATAAACAGGTCGTGAAAGAGATACAAACCGTAGGAGATCTTTCCCAGATAGGCCAGTGGTTGCGGAATTCGCAACTGGAGGTCAAGAACAGAAACAAAGATCAAGGTCGTGCCCAACAGCGCAATCAGATATCCGCAGACGAGTTGTCTCGGCGTCACAGGGGTGAGGCTAAACATACCGAATACGTCTGCCGCGGTCTTCCAAAGCGCCAGTCCGCTGGCTGCTATGACACATCGGGTTAGGAGCGGAAGGGCAACGCGCCGGTCATAAGACCGCAGTGCGATCAAACCGCCTGCAGCAAAAAACTGGAATTGGACAAAGCTGTTGACCCAGACTGTTGGATCTGGGGTAGTGCCGCGATGACCCAGCCATAGTAAGACCAGATAGGCAAGAGCAATTGTTGCGATACATATTATTGTCAGAGAGCGCCGTCCGCCAAACCGGGTGATGGCGGGTACGGCAACATAGAACTGCTCTTCAACAGAGAGGCTCCATAACGGATTGGCGACGCCTGCGATCCACCCATGTTGCAGGATATAAAGGTTGCCAAGCAGGATGGAGAAGGCAAAAACCGCGTGTCCACTGATGTGGTTCGAGGGCCAGTAGTGGCCTAACCAATAACTCCCAAAGAGGACCAAAAAGTATAGCGGCCATATCCTCAGTATTCGGCGCACCGCAAAATTTTTCCACCTTACGGTCCCGGTAGTCTCTCTTTCGCTCAAAAGAATCGTAACGATAAGGTAGGAGCTGAGCACGAAAAAGATACACATTCCGAACGCGCCGAGGCTCTCAATGTGCTCGACCCAGGGGGTCGTGCTGGGCAGGTGATCGCAAAAGACGCAGGCAAACGCAAAGAAGCGCAGGGCGTCGAGCTCGGGCCGGTAGTAGCGCTTCGCCATAGGTTGGTCCAGTTTACCGTGCATGCAGGAGTGGGCTCGGAGCGGTGGCGGGGGGTGGACGTTCTACACTATTAAGGTGACTGGAACAGCCAAGTCGAAGACGCGGATGCAGACGATCCTGAAGGGGTCGCTGGCGCTTACTGCGCTTTATATTGCGGCTACGTTTTTCTTCGGGCTGCGGGCACATTCGCTGGCGCTGATGTCGGAGGCCGGGCACAATGTGTCGGATTTTCTGGCGCTGGGGTTGAGCTTCGTGGCGGTTTGGCTGCAGGCGCGGCCGGCTACCGACGAGAGGACTTTCGGATATCAGCGGGCAGGCGTGCTGGCGGGATTTGTGAACGCGCTGAGCTTGATGGTGCTGGCGGTGTGGATTGCGGTGGCGGCGGTGGGAAGGTTTTTCCATCCGGTGACCGTGGAACCGCACTTGATGATGTACGTTGCGGCGGCTGGCGTGGTGATGAATGGGCTGATCGCAGGGCTGCTGTGGAAGTTCTCGGGGGACGTGAATATTCGCAGTGTGTTTCTGCACATGCTGGGCGATACGGTGTCAACTGCGGCGGTGATTGTGGGTGGCCTGGTGATTGCAGTGACGGGGCAACAGTGGATTGATCCGCTGTTGAGTTTGATTATTGCTGCGATGATCCTGGCCAGCTCGTGGAGCATTGTGCGGGAGACGCTGCATATTCTGCTGGAGGGGACGCCGCGGAGTGTGGACCTGGCGGAGATTCGGATCGCGGTGCAGACGATTGAGGGGGTGGTGAATGTGCACGATCTGCATGTGTGGAGCTTGACGTCGCAGAGCCATGCGATGGCGTGCCATGTGCAAGTGGTGGAGATGCAGTTGGCGCAGTGCGAGGATTTGCTGGCTCGGATCAACCATCAACTGAGGGACCACTTCGGGATTCAGCATGCGACGATTCAGCTGGAGGTGACGGACTGTGCGACGGTGGATGGTTGCGTGTCGCCGCCGGAGGTTGCGGAGGTGGATGGGCACTCGCATCATCATCATGGACCGGGTGGGCATGATCACGCGCACGCGCATTAGAGCAGGGGATAGGGGATAGAGTGTAGGGGATAGAGAAAGCGTTATTGTCGGTGGGGCGGTGATCACTTGGGGTGGGTGAAGTTGTAGACGACGCTGAGGGTGGGTTCGCTGGTGAGGGTGAGTCGTTTGGAGAGGTAGTCGCCGGTGCGGAAATCGGGGTTGTTATAAATCAGGCCGCGGTACTCGGTGCGGAGATCGAGGTGGCGACTGAGGTGAATATCGACGCCTGAACCGAAGACGCCGGTGGGGCGGACCTGCACGGAGAGGCCGGTCAGGGCCATCTGATCTGGAGAGCCAACGACGGAATACTCATTGCCAGGAATGGGAAGGAAGGTAAGGAGACCGGGGCCGACGTCGCCGAAGAGCGAGATGCGCTTGTTTGCGCTGGTGTGTGCGATGTAGGTGACGGAGGTCTCGTACATGTTGGAGTTGATATTGAGTTCGTTCGGGATGCCGTAATAGCCGCTATCGCTTTTATATTGCTCAGAGACGCGGGAGTAGCCGAGGTTGACGGAATAGCCGAGCCAGGGGCTGAACGTTTGGCGGAAGGTGCCTAGCGTCCCGGCGGAGGGTGCGGTGCCTTGCGCGGTAGAGCCATAAAGTTCGCCGGTGCGGTCGATGGTGAGTTGCGAGAAGGCGCCGAGAGAGATGGAAGTTTCGGTGTGAAGCCGGGTGCGGCAAGGAATGGGCTTGTGCGTGGGCAATGGAGTGGGCTGCGTGGAGAGGGCTTTGCAGGGAGTGGCGGGGTGGCCGGTGGTTTGGGCGAGTGCAAGGGCGCAGATGACGGTGGCAGCGAGAGTCAGGGCGATGATGCGAAGCGATTTTTGGGCGCGAGGGGTCATTGGAATCTCGGAGGTGGAGTTGTTGGTGGGGAGCGAGAGGTGGCTACTCTTCGCGGGTTGGGTGGAAGCGATAGGTGAGGCCGATGACGGGCTCGTTGCTGAGGGTGAGGTTGTTGGGAGCGGGGGGGACGATGGAGCCGAAGGTCGAGTAGGCGGATGGGGCTTTATAGAGCAGGAGGCGATATGCGGCGGTCAGAGCCAGGTGCTTGGTAAGCGCGTATTCGGCAGCGATGCCGAGGACTGCGGTAGCACGCACCGCGTTGCCGACAAGAGGGCTGTCCAGGTTGGAGCTCGGCGGGCGGAAGGCGAGAACGCCGGCGCCGGCTTCGGCAGAGGTGGAGATGCGGCGATGGTGTGGGCCCTGCACGACGTATGTTCCGGAGAACTCGTAGACATGTTCATAGACGACATTTCCCAGGGATGAAGGCTGTCCGTCGGATGAAGTTTGGTAGGTGTATTCAAACGTGGGCTCGGAGTGAGCCGCGGTGATGCGATAGCCGAGCCAGGGACGAAATTGCTGGTGGAAAGACGCGAGCGCGCCAACAGCTGGCGTTGTTGACTGCATGTAAGAGGCAGTGACCGCGGAGTCTCCAGTTCCGGTGGTGGAAGTGAAGGATCTGCTGGGAGTGAAGTTGCCGAACGCGGCGAGGGTGATGTCGGTGGTGCGGTCGTAATGAGGGCGAGAGGTGGGATGCGTTCGGTTGAGCGAGGTGGGAGCGGGTGGGGTGGTGGAGGAGAGGGAGGTAGGCTGTTGATTTGTAGCAATGAGGTTTGTTGCGGGCGGAGCTTGTGTCGGGGGTGGGGCGATGACGGACTGCGTCTGAGTGGGGTTTGAAGGAATCGGCGCGGCGGGTTGAGATGTTGGGTTGTTGGGCAATGATCCGCCAGCAACTGATGTCGGCGGTATGACTTGCGTGGTCGGTACAGCATTATTTATCTGTACAGCGGCTATGGAGGGTGTGGCATTCGAGGTGACTGCTGGAATGGTCGGTGGGGTTAGGGTCGCGACGGTGGGATTGCTTGTACGCGGAGAATGATGCGGCGCGAGGATCAAGGCTGCGGTGGCGAGAACAGATCCCGCGAGTGCGGGGAAGGCCCATCGAGGGAACAGTCCGCGCGAGGGAATGCCAGCGGTGGCGACATGGACGGGAAGGGAGTTGCGCAGGGCTTGCCAGTGGCGATCGAGCGCGGCGGGGTCGAGAGGAAGAGGCGCTTCGTGCTTGGGGAAGGCGCGGAGGGTGGAGGCGATGGCGATGGACTCGGATTGGAGCGCTGGGTCACGTTGAAGGACGCGGTGGAGGGCGCGCTCCTGCTGGGGCGAGAGCTCGTGCAGGTGGAAGGCGATGAGGTCGTCCTGATCGATGGCGTGGCCGGCGTCGTTTTCGAGGTCTGGGTGGAAGGGAGTCATTGGGAGTCCTTGGTGCCTCCGGTGGAGGCGAGCGGGGCGGAGGGTGCGGGAGGCTTGGGGGCGAGTTCGCGGCGAAGTTTAGCGACAGCGCGGAAGATGGCTTGCTTGGCGGAGTTTGTGTGGACGCCGAGGGCGTCGGCGATGACCTGAATGGATTGGTCTTCCATGTGGCGAAGGATGAAAGCGGTGCGTTCCATGGGAGTGAGGGTGAGCATGGCTCGCTCGCGACGGCGGAGGGCTTCGTTGTTGAGGAGCGCGGCTTCAGGGGTGAGGCGGGGAGAGACGGCTAGGTTTTCGGTGGATGAACCAGGCTCGATGGATACGGCGTCCCAGCCGAGATCGCGGGAGCGGCGTTCGACGAGATTGAGAGAGCAATTCATTGCGATGCGATAAACCCAGGTGCCGAAGGCCGCCTGCTCGCGGAAGCTCGGCAATTTCTTGTAGGCGAGGAGGAAGGCTTCCTGTGCTGCCTCCTCGGCGTCGACGGCGTTGCCGGTGACGCGGTAGGTCATGCGAAGAACGGTGGGGAGATGACGGTCCATGAGCACGCGAAAGGCGTCTCGATCTCCGGCGAGGATGCGCCGGATCGCGTCTTGCTCCAGATTTCCCATTCGCGAGGTTAGACAAGCGGATGCTGGAACGGTTAGGTTGCGAGGGAAAAAAAGCAGGGGATGGGGATGGGGGATAGAGTGTAGAAAGAGCAAAGCCCGCCTGGCGGCGGGCTTTGTGGTGTGGGTGCGGTGATGGTTTAGGTGAGGGTGGCGTCGAGGGTGATCTCGGCTGATTTGAGGAGGCGTGATACGGGGCAGCCGTCTTTGGCTTTCTTGGCCAGCTCGTCGAAGGTACTCTTCTCGATGCCGGGGATGGTGGCGTGGGTGCTGAGATGGATTTTGGTGATGGTGGGGCCGTCGTCGGTGGTTTCCATGGTGACGGTGGCGGTGGTTTCGATGGTGCTGGGCGGGTGTTCGGCAGAGGTGAGTTGAGAGCTGAGGGCCATGGTGAAGCAGCCGGCGTGGGCGGCGGCGATGAGCTCTTCGGGATTGGAGCCGGCGCCGTCTTCGAAGCGGGTGTGGAAGCTGTACGGGGTGTCGTTGAGGACGTGGCTTTGGGTGGTGAGGGCGCCGGTACCCTTTTTCAAGTCGCCATGCCAAATTGCCGATGCGCTGCGTTCCATCGTGAATCTCCTTGAGGGCGAGCTTGCCGCCTAAAGGTACGATGCTGCGGAACGATGGGAGGTTGGGGCAAAGGCAAAGGCCTGCTGCGTGGCAGGCCTTTGTGTTTTATCCGTGTTGCAGCGAAAGGGTTTGGTTAAAGGAGGGTTGCGTCGAGGGTGATCTCGGCGGCGGCGAGGAGGCGGGAGATGGGGCAGTTGGCCTTGGCGCCGGCGGCCACCTCGTCGAACTTTGCTTTGTCGATGCCGGGGACTTCGGACTTGTTGACGAGGTGGATCTTGGTGACGGTGGGGCCGGTGGGAAGCATCTCGAGGGTGACGGTGGCGTCGGTTGCGACGGAGGTAGCGGTGTGACCGGCCTTGGATAGCTCGTTGGCGAAGGCCATGGTGAAGCAGCCGGCGTGGGCGGCGGCGATGAGCTCTTCGGGGTTGGTGCCGGTGCCTTCTTCGAAGCGGGAATGGAAGCTGTACTGCGCGTTGTTGAGGGTCTTGCTTTGGGTGCTGATGGTGCCCTTGCCGGTCTTGAGGTCGCCGTTCCAGAGGGCGGATGCTTTACGGTCCATGATGTTCTCCTGTCGAGCTGATAGCTGATGATTTGGTGCGGTGGTGTTGGCACCAGCTTCGATTCTAGGCCTAGGAGGCGCGGAGATAGATGAAGCGACCGAGAAAGAGGAGGGCGAGGAGGTAGAGCATCCAGTGCTGGCGGCGGGCACGGCCGGTGGCGATTTCGAGGGCGGCAAAGCTGATGAGGCCGAAGCTTAGGCCGGTGGCGATGGAGTAGGTGAGGGGGATGGTGATGAGGGTGAGGAAGGCCGGAATGGCGATGCGGGGTTCGTTCCAATCGATGGAGGAAGCGCCGCCGAGCATGAGGGCGCCGACGAGGATTAGGGCGGGGGCGGTGGCGAAGTCGGGGATGGCGCCGACGATGGGGGCAACAAAGATCGCGAGGAAGAAGAGGATGCCGGTGGTGATGGCGGTGACGCCGGTGCGGCCGCCGGCGGCGACTCCTGCGGACGACTCGATGTAGCTGGTGACGGTGGAGGTGCCGGCGAGGGCTCCGACTACGGTGGAGGTGGCGTCGGCGAAGAAGATTTTGTCGAGACGAGGGATGGTGTGGTCGGCGGCGATGAGGCCGGCGCGTTCGGTTACGGCTACGAGGGTGCCGATGTTGTCGAAGAGATCGACGAAGAGGAAGACGAAGATGATCTCAAAGGCGTTGAGGTGGAGGGCGCCGCGGATGTCGAGGTGGAAGGCTGTGGCGCGGATTGCTAAAGGATTGAAACTTGATGGTTGGTACTTGACTTGATGGAGGAGGATGCCGAGGGCGAGGGTGCCGAGGACTCCGATGAGCATGGAGGCTTTGATCTTGTAGGCCTGCAGGATGGCGATGAGGACGATGCCGAAGATGGCGAGGAGGACAGCAGGGGAGTGCATGTCGCCGAGGGTAACGACGGTCGCGGCACTGGGAACGATGATGCGGGCGTTGTGGAGGCCGATGAAAGCAATGAAGAGGCCGATGCCTCCAGCTACTGCCGCGTGGAGCTCGTGGGGGATGGCGGCGACTAAGCGCTGGCGGATGCCTCCGATGGTGAGGAGGAGGAAGATGATGCCGGAGATGAAGACGGCGCCGAGGGCTGTTTGCCAGGGGACGCCCATGCCTTTGACGACGGTGTAGGTGAAATAGGCATTGAGGCCCATGCCGGGGGCGAGGGCAAGGGGGTAGTTGGCGAGGGCTCCCATCATGATGCTGCCGAAGGCGGCGCAGAGGCAGGTGCTGGTGGTGACGGCGGCGAGGGGCATGCCGGTTTGCGAGAGGATGGCGGGGTTCACGAAGATGATGTAGGCCATCGTGATGAAGGTGGTGAGGCCGGCTAGGAGCTCGGTGCGCCAGGTGGCCTGGTGCTCGTGGAATTTGAAGTAGGCTTCGAGGCGAGTGCGCAGAGGAAGGCCCTTCGGGTGCGGAGATTTTCGTTGGTGGGAACAGGATACCGCGATGTTGAGCGAGCCACTCATGCCTTCGAGAATCAGCGTGAGGAATGCGGCCGCCGGACGCTGCGAACTACCAGGGATCACCTTCAGCATTCTGCACGGCGGCGAGAGTTGTTTTGCCGCGGAGTATGGCGTTTTCGGCACCGTGGAGTTGTTTGCACGCGTCGCTGTAGGCGAACATGCTGGCCTTGGAGGCGGCCAGGAGGTCGAGGTACTGCTTGAGGTCTGTGCGGTCGGCGTGAGTGAAGTCGGGCTGGGTAGTGTTGCTGTGGGTGAACTTGTAGGCGAACTGAAAGAGGCGGTACGTGTCGTCGTTCATGGCGAGGCGGCTGCGCTCGGCGGTGAGCTCATCACCATCGGCGTCGGAGTAAATTTTGATTTCTTCCTGAGGGAGCAACTCGACGAGGTCGGCGCTCCTGGCTGCTTTCCAGGCCGGGTCGTCGGGGACTGCAAAGTCGGCGAAGTGGATGGGGTCTGGCGGAGGCAAAGGCTTGTTGGTGGTGAGGGCGTCCTGAACCTGGTCGATGCGGTGGTCGAGCCAGTGGCCGATCTGGACGGTGTAGGCGTTGGCACCGCTCGTGTCCTTGACGGCTTTGCGCGCGTCGGCAAGAAGGGAGTCGCGGAGTTCTGTGCGCTCGCGGTGGTGGTGGACAGCTTCTACGGTCTGCTCGAGCGCAACGGCGATGAGGAGGCCGATGACGATGGTGACGATGTGGATGAAGAAGTCGCGCCAGGTGTGGGTGGGAGTGTGGGGTGGGTGGACGTCGAGCATGAGGATATCTCTCCGGAAAATGCGGCTTTAGTGTGCGGGACTGTGGCGTTCTGCGGCTTCAATGTGTTTGAGGTCGCGTTCGCCCCGGAGAATTGCCAAGGCGGCGCCGAGCAGGAAGCCTGAGTTGCTGCGGTCGGCGTTGATAGCCATCTGCAGCCTCATGACGCGGTCTTGAAGAAGAGCGAGGTCAGATGTCGACGGTGCGGAGGGAGCTGTTGTAGAGGTGGGCCCAAGTGGGTGCTGTAACTTGCGCTCGGCGATGACCAACTCTGCGTAATTGCTGCGGATGGCCTGAGAATTTATAGTGCTTTGTTCGACCAGATTATCGATTTCGCCGAAGTCCGCGATCTCTTCCTCGTCGAGCAGGTCGAGTCGGCCACTAGATTTGGCAGCACGATAGAAAGGGTTTTCGCGGTCATCGGCCTTGCCGGGCGGCGGGGGTGGAAATGCGCTGATGGGGCGTCCGGTTTGCATGGAAACGTCGATTGCGTCTTGGATTTGCTTCAGCCATGCAGAGTGTTCATCCGAATCCGCGCTGACGCTGGCGGAATCGTAGGCCAGTTGCTGGAGTTCCTGGCGCAGGGAAGCGCGCAGATGGGTGCGCTCGTGATGGCGGTGGAGAGCTTCGACGGATTGTTCGAGACCTACGGCGATGAGGAGGCCGATGACGATGGTGGCGATGTGGATGAAGAAGTCGCGCCAGGTGTGGGTGGGAGTGTGGGGTGGATGGACGTCGAGCATGGTGCGGCTCCTGGTGAGGATGGGCTAGTGGCCGGTGTCAATGGCGGGAGCGGGCGACGGAGGAGACCCGACTGGTGGAGGGTATTTTTCCAGAAGGGCCTTGGTACCGCCCTGCCAATAGGTGGACTGCGCGTCGTAAATGATTCGGATGTTTTCTTCGTCGGAGGTTGATCCGTGGAGGACGGCCCATTCAATGCCGTAAAGGAAGGCGTTGATGTTGATGCTCTGCCCGCTGATCGCCATGTCGTTGCCTACAGCGTCACGGAGCTGCTGTCGTTCTTCGGGAGTCAGGAGAGAGAGGTCGTACTGCTGATGGTTGACCTGAGTCACAAAGGCCTGCGGGCTGGAGGTATCGGCTATTGCAGGCAGAGCGGCGATGGTCGTCTTCTGGAGCGCGGCGTTGGAGATCTCGAGTTGATCGATGGCCATTTGGACGAGACCGTTGACGCGGACGTAGCGCTGCACATCGGCGCGCGGGAGGAGGTTGAGGGCGTCACTTTGTTGGGCGACCGTCCATACGGCGTAGGCCGGCTTGACGTAGCGAAGAGCTTCCGGGCGGCTAAAGGGCGAGATGGAAATGGGAGCGCGATGCTGCTGGGCAGAGCGTAGCAGCTCGGCATACTGTTCGGCATCGACATTGCGGCGGCGCTTGGAGATTTTAATGTTGCCGAGGGCGATGTGTATGTTGCGCAGGCATTCGTTGTGGAGATCGGCTTCGAGCTGATGGCGCTGATGTTGGTGGTGAAAGAGCTCGACGGTCTGCTCGAGGCCGACAGCGATGAGCAGACCGATGCAGATGGTGGCGATGTGGATGAAGAAGTCGCGCCAGGTGTGGGTGGATTCGTGGGGCGGGTGCACGTCGAGCAAGGTGGTCTCCTGGGAATGAGGTGCAGGTGATCAGGGCTGAGGGGCGGAGTTGCTGACGTCGCGGGCTGAGCTGGCGGCTGCGTTCGCGCCCTCACGGGCGATGGCGCGGATCTGGTAGGGGTACATCTGCTGAAGGGAGTCGACGTTGGCGACTACGGCTTCGAGGGCGCCTTCGAGGACGACGAGGCGGAAGTGGAAGTCGGTAGCGGCTTCGCGGGCGGTGCCGAAGGCGTGGAGGAGGTCGTCGGCCTGGACCTGGGTGAGGCGAATTGGATGGCCGTCGGGAGTGGCGGCGTGGTCCTGAAGACGGGCGGTCGCAAGGAGGGCGGCGGTGTGGCTAATTTCCATCTCGGCCTGACGCTCGAAGTCGGCGGTGAGGTCCAGACGGGCATAGACTTTGGCCTTTTCCGCAGGAAGGAGCGCGACGGTGCCAGCGGCCTGGGCGATGGTCCATGTGCCGCGAGAAGGAGAGACGAGCAGGCCCTGCGATCTGGCAGGAAAGGAGACGTTGTTGATCGGTAGTGTGACGATGAGTTGGCCGTTGGACGGGGTGGCAGCCTGAAGGGCGTGGACGCAGGCGTTGAGGTAGTCACGGCGTTGCGCGGCGAAGCGAATCTGCGCACCGACCAGGTCGAGGTTCTGTTCGGACTCGACGTGCATCTGACGTTCGAGATCCTCGCGCTGGTGGTGGTGATGGAGGGCTTCGACGCATTGCTCGAGGCCGATGGCGATAAGCAGGCCGATGCAGATGGTGGCGATGTGGACGAAGAAATCGCGCCAGGTGTGAGCTGCGTGGTGGGGAGGGTGGACATCGAGCATTGCGAAGACACCTGCGTTGCTGGGAGTGAGCTACAGGGCCCGAATTAGGGGGGAAGCGGTTAGAGCGGAGGATCGGTGTTGGATGGAGGTGTAGTGGTGTCGTCGAGTGACTTGCGTGCCTGGGCGTCGGCGGCTTGTTGTTTGCGCGCGCGGCTACGACGCAGGAAGAGATCAACTATCTGCTGCAGGCCGAAGGCGATGATTAAGCCGATGCAGATGGTGATGAGGTGGAGGTACATGTGATCGGATCCAAGCATGGAGGTGTGCGGTCATGGTATCGCAGATTTGCGAGGGCGCGGATTATGGATTGGAGGGGTCGAGGGGATGGTTGCAGGGTGGATGGACGTCGAGCATGGCAAGGTCCTTTGCGGCGTTGGGAGTCGCGGACGCAGGTGAAGCGAGGGGCCCGATGGTTGAGTTGAAAATGAGTGTATCGCGGGCGGTGCGGGGTTGGGGCATAGCTTAGGATGAAGCGATGACTGCTGATGAAGTGAAGAAGATTCTGGGGTTGGTGAAGCATCCGCGTGAGGGTGGTTGGTACGTGCGGACTTGGGAGTCAGAGGAGTTGGTCGCGGCTTCGTGCTTCGAGGATGGGCGGTATGACGGTGCGCGGCGGACATCGACCGCGATCTATTATCTGCTCGAGCCGGAAACGTTCAGCGAGATGCATGTGCTGAAGAGTGACGAGATCTTTCATCACTACATGGGCGGTGCGGTGGAGATGCTGCAGCTTTTTGAGGATGGAAGCTCTTCGCGGGTGGTGATTGGGGAGGATCTGGAGGCCGGGGAGCGGCCGCAGTGTGTGGTGCGAACAGGGGTGTGGCAGGGGTCTCGGTTGTTAAAGGCTGAGGGGTGGGCGCTGCTGGGGTGCACGGTGAGTCCGGGGTTTGAGTTTGTGGACTACGGGGATGCTAGCGCGGAGGAGTTGGTGGCGAAGTGGCCGGGTGAGGCGGAGATGATTCGGGCGCTTACGAATCGGTGAGGGGAGAACGGGCGCTCGCTGCGCGAGAAGCAGATTCCTCGCTGCTCGGAATGGCAGCCAGAAAGGCAAAAGCAACAGCAGATTCCCGGAGGGAATGACAGAAAGAAAAGCAAGAGCAAAGGCAGAGGCGGTGCTAGTCGACGCCTATGTCTTCGTTCCAGACGGTGGGGTTGGCGGCGATGTAGTCGCGCATCATGGCGATGCAGGTGGGGTCGGCTAGATCGATGATGTGGATGCCGAGGTCGCGGAGCCAGAGTTCGCCGCCGGAGAAGTTGACGCTCTCGCCGATGACTACGGTTTGAAAACCGAACTGGCGGATGAGACCGGAGCAGTACCAGCAAGGTGCAAGCGTGGTGACCATGATGAGGTCGCGGTAGGAGCGCTGGCGGCCGGCGTTGCGGAAGGCGTCGGTTTCGCCGTGAATGCTGGGGTCGGATTGCTGGATGCGGCGGTTGTGGCCGCGGCTTACGAGGGTGCCGTCGGTACGGAAGATGGCGGCGCCGATGGGGAGACCGCCTTCGGCGAGGCCGGTGCGGGCTTCTTCGAGGGCTATGCGGAGCATGGCAGGATAGTCGGGGGAGTTGGATTCCGGCGAAGGCATGGCCTGCTCAGGATACAGGGGTCGCGGCGCAGAGTTTGGTGGTCTTGACGCCAAGTAAACGCTTTCTGAGATAGAATTTCGGCGTTGGTAATTACATCTTTTGATCGTGAGCGAACTCCAGTTATGCGTTTTCCTATTTGCATTACCTCTCGTCGTGTTGTCAGGGTGCTGTTTGCTGCCGGTCTGAGTGCCGGCTGGGTTACGGCTAGTGCGCAGAGCCACCATGTTGCTCCAGTACAGCCAGTGGCGCACCTGGAGGTGGACACCAGCGTGATCGCCAAACCGGCCAGCCAGGGGCTGTATGGGCTGATGACCGAGGAGATCAATCATTCGTACCAGGGGGGCCTGTACGCGGAGCTGCTCAGCAACAGTACGTTCCGCGGCAACTGGATGGGCGTGGATAACTGGACCGAGGTGGTGAGAGGCGATGCGGCCTTGACGGCGGCGATGGACCGGCAGGATGGGCCGAGCGCTGCGCTGCATAGCGGCCTGGTGCTGAAGGTGACGGCGGCTTCGGTGGGCAATGAGGCAGGGTTGAGCAACTCCGGCTACTGGGGAATTCCTGTGCGGGCGAACACCACGTATAAGGGCTCGTTCTACGCGAAGGTGGACGGCGATGTGGGGCCGGTGACGGCGCGACTGATCAACAACCAGACAGGCGCGGTGGCGGCGACAACCCATGTGGACCTGGGCGGCAGCGGTTGGACGCGCTATGAGTTCACGCTCAAGACGGGCGAGGTGAAGACGTCGGCGAACAATAATTTGGAGCTGACGGTGGCGCGTCCGGGGACGCTGCATCTGCAGTTGGTGAGCTTGTTTCCGCCGACGTATGAGAATCAGCCGAATGGGAATCGGACGGATTTGATCGAGAAGATGGCGGCCATGCATCCGAACTTCATCCGGCTGCCGGGCGGGAACTATCTTGAGGGCGACACGCTGAAGGATTGGTACAACTGGAAGGAAACGATTGGGCCGCTGGTGGATCGGCCGGGGCATATGGCGCCGTGGACGTACTGGTCGACGGATGGATTTGGGTTGATGGAGTTCTTGAAGTGGACTGAGGAGCTGCATGTAGAGCCGATTTTGGCGGTGTATGCGGGTTACGCGCTGCGCGGGGAGCATGTGAAGCCGGGGAAAGACCTGGAGCCGTATGTGCAGAGTGCGCTGGATGAGGTCGAGTATGTGACGGGCGACGCTTCGACAAAGTGGGGTGCGGAGCGGGCGAAGAACGGGCATGCTGCGCCGTTCCCCTTGCACTACATCGAGATTGGTAATGAAGACTGGTTCGATAAGAGCGGAAGCTACGACGAGCGGTATGCGCAGTTTGCGGAAGCACTGCGGAAGAAGTATCCGCAGTACAAGCTGATTGCGACGGCGCCGGTGAAGGTGAAGGCTGGCAATGAGCCGGATTTGATTGATGACCACTATTACAAGTCGCCGGCGGACATGTTTGCCTTGGTGCATCATTATGACGATGCGCCGCGAACTGGTCCGAAGGTGTTTGTGGGTGAGTGGGCGACGCGGTCGGGATCGCCGACTCCTAATTTTGGAGATGCGCTGGGGGATGCGGCGTTCATGACGTCGATGGAACGGAACAGCGACATCATCAAGATTGCGAGCTACGCGCCGCTTTTGGTGAATGTGAATCCCGGGGCGATGCAGTGGCCGACGGATTTGATTGGCTATGACGCTCTCACGAGCTATGGGTCACCGAGCTATTATGCGCAGTGCATGTTTGGCGGGCATATTGGCGACGAGCAACCGCAGAACTCGATTACGGGTGTGGATCCGAATGCGCGGTTCTTTTACTCCGTGACGGTGTCGTCGGATACGCATGTGCTGCATTTGAAGCTTGTGAATGCGACGACGTTGGATCAGCCACTGGAGATTGCGTTGAAGGGTTTGGGTGCTGGGGCGCATGAGGCGAAGCTGATTTCGCTCCATGGGGCTACGTTCCAGGCGACGAATACGATTGCGGACCCGATGGCGATTCATCCGGTGGATGGCGTGCTGCGGTTTGCCGGAGCGGTGGTGAAGCATACCGTTCCGGCTTACACGATTGAGGTCTTGGATGTGCCGGTCAAATAAAGCGGGTGGAGGCAGCGTGCGATCCCAGGTCCGAGAATCCGGACCTGGGGCACCCTTTTTCGCGGCGGTGCGAGCGGAAGGCCAATGCGGGGGTCTCTCCACTTCGGCTGCGCCTTCGGTCGAGATGACAGAGTGGGGCGAAGTGCGGAGAGTGCGTTAAACGACGTAGAGGCTGACGTATTGGTCCACGGGGGTGGCTTCGAGGCTTTCCTGGTTGAGGGAGGCTTCGAGGATTCGGTCGCGGACTTCGGGGGAGAAGCGGCGGTCGAGGTTGGTCTTGAATTTTTCGAGGAGGAGGGGGATGCCGTCGGTGCGGCGGAGGCGGTGGCCGATGGGGTATTCGACTACGATCTCCGGGAGGAAGGTGCCGTCGGTTAGTTCGACGGCGAGGGCGTTGGCGATAGAGCGCTTGGTAGGGTCGTGGTAGTCGGCGGTGAACTGTGGGTCTTCGACGCAGTGGATGGTGGCGCGGAGGTGGTCGATGCGTGGGCCCCAGATGGGATCGAGGGCGATGGCGTCGTCGTAGTCTTCGGCGGTGAGGCGGCCGAAGATGAGCGGGACAGCGACCATGTACTGGATGCAGTGGTCGCGATCGGCGGGGTTGGAGAGCGGGCCTTGCTTGTCGATGATGCGGATGCAGGCTTCGTGGGTTCGGATGGTGACGCGCGCGATGTCGGCGGCGGTGAGATTGCGGTCGGCGAGTTCGCGGTGGAGGGTGACGGCGGCTTCGACGGCGGTCTGCGAATGGAACTCTGCGGGGAAGCTGATTTTGAAGAGGACGTTTTCCATCACGTAGGAGCCGTAGGGCCGTTGGAATTTGAAGGTTTGGCCGCGGAAGCTGACGTCGTAGAAGCCCCAGGTTTTGGCGCTGAGGACGGAGGGGTAGCCCATCTCGCCGGTCTGGGCGATGAGAGCGAGGCGGACGGCGCGGGAGGTGGCGTCGCCGGCGGCCCAGGATTTGCGAGAGCCGGTGTTGGGTGCGTGACGATAGGTGCGGAGGGACTGGCCGTCGACGAAGGCTAGCGAGACGGCGTTGAGGGTCTGGTCGCGGGTGAGGCCTAGCATCTGGCTCACGACGGCTGTCGACGCGACTTTTACGAGGAGGACGTGGTCGAGGCCTACCTTGTTGAAGGAGTTTTCGAGCGCGATGCAGCCCTGGATCTCGTGGGCCTTGATCATGGCGGTGAGGACGTCGCGGATGGTGAGCTTCGTGCCGTTGCCCTCGGAATTCAGAGCGAGCCAGTCGGCGACGGCCAAGATGGCGCCGAGGTTGTCGGAGGGGTGGCCCCACTCGGCGGCTAGCCAGGTGTCGTTGTAGTCGAGCCAGCGGATCATGGTGCCGATGTTGAAGGCGGCTTGTACGGGGTCGAGACGATAGCTGGTGCCGGGGACGCGCGCGCCGTGGTGCATGGTGAGGCCGGGGACGAGCGGGCCGAGGAGCTTGGTGCAGGCAGGGAAGTCGAGGGCTTGGAGGCCGCAGCCTAGGGTGTCGAGGAGGCAGTAGCGGGCGGTCTCGTAGGCTAACGGGGATTCGATTTTGTAGTTGAGGGCGTAGTCGACGATGTCGATTAGGGGCTGGTCGAAGGGCGGGCGGACGTTGCTGATGGGTGCGGACATGATGGAGCTTCTAGCCTCTAGCTTTTAGCTTCTAGCTAAGAGCGGGTGAATAGGACGTTGGGGCGATGGACGGTTGGTCGGTGGCATGGACGGGAAGCAGGTTCCTCGCTGCGCTCGGAACGACAGCCAGAAAGGCAAAGGCAAAAGCAAATACAGGGGTCCTTCGCTGCGCTCAGGATGACGACGAAAAACAGACAACGACAAAATCAAAAGCAAACTGAAAAGCAAAGGCACAGGCAAGAAAAAGTGCTAGCTGCGTTTGGCGAGAGGCACAAAGGGAACGTCTTCGGGGCCGGTGTAGTTGGCGCTGGGGCGGATGATTTTCCCGTCGGCGCGTTGCTCCATTACGTGGGCGGACCAGCCGCTGGTGCGGGCTATGGCGAAGATGGGCGTGAACATCGCCGTGGGGATTCCCATGGTGCGGTAGGCGGAGGCCGAGAACCAATCGAGGTTGGGAAACATTTTTTTGGCTTCTTGCATGACGGCTTCCAGGCGGTCGGCAATGTTGTAGATGCTGAGGTCGCCAGCGGTTTCGGCCAAGCTGTAGGCGACCTTTTTGATGACGGCGTTGCGCGGGTCGCTGATGGTGTAGACGGGGTGGCCGAAGCCGATGATGACTTCCTTGTTGTCGATGCGCTTGCGGATGTCGGCCTCGGCTTCGTCGGGTGAGGCGTAGCGCTGCTGGATTTCGAGGGCGACTTCGTTGGCTCCGCCGTGCTTGGGACCTTTGAGCGCGCCGATGGCTCCGGCGATGCAGGAGTGGAGGTCGGAGCCGGTGCCGGCAATGACGCGGGCGGTGAAGGTGGAGGCGTTGAACTCGTGCTCGGCGTAGAGGATGAGCGAGACGTGCATGGCCTTGATCCACTCGGGCGAGGCGGGACGGCCGTGGAGGAGATGGAGGAAGTGTCCGCCGATGCTGTCGTCGTTGGTTTCTACAACGATGCGATGGCCGGAGTGCGAGAAGTGGTACCAGTAGAGGAGGATGGAGCCGAGCGAGGCCATGAGGCGGTCGGCGATGTAGAGGGCGGAGTGGTTGGTGTGGGGCTCGGGTTCGGGCTCGACGGTGGCGAGCATGGAGACGCCGACGCGGAGGACGTCCATGGGATGCGCGGTGGGGGGGACTTGCTCGAGCGCGACCTTGACGGGTTGCGGGAGGCCGCGGAGGCTGGTGAGGCGCTGCTTGTAGTGGGCTAGCTCGTGAGTGGTGGGGAGGTGGCCGTAGAGGAGGAGGTGGGCTACTTCTTCGAACTCGCAGTTGGCGGCGAGGTCGAGGATGTCGTAGCCGCGGTAGTGGAGGTCGTTGCCGTTGCGGCCGACGGTGCAGAGGGCGGTGTTGCCGGCGGGGACGCCGGAGAGGGCTACGGATTTCTTTGGCTTGAAGGTGTAGGGGGTGGTTTCAGTGGTCATCGTTACCTGCGGGACAGAGGAGTGGTTGAAGGTGCGAGCCGTAGTGGCTATGTGAGCGGGGTGGCGGGTCCTTCGACTGCGTGAGCCGCAAGTGCGCGTCTCACTCCGCTCAGGACGACAGGGTATCGGCTAGGTTTTGTCCTTCGCGAAGAGTTCGTCTAGTTTTTGTTCGTAGGCGTGGTAGCCGAGGTAGTCGTATAGGTCGGCGCGGGTTTGCATGGTGTTGACTACTTGTTGTTGGGTGCCGTCGGTGCGGATGTGCTGGTAGACGTTGAGGGCGGCGGCATTCATGGCGCGGAAGGCGGAGAGGGGATAGAGAGCGAGCGAGACGTCGGCGCTGCGGAGTTCGTCGAGGGTGAAGAGCGGGGTGGCGCCGAACTCGGTGATGTTGGCAAGGATGGGAACGTTGGTGCGCTGGGCGAAGGCGCGGTATTGGGGGAGTTCGGTGACGGCTTCGGGGAAGACCATGTCGGCACCGGCTTCTACACAGGCGGCGGCGCGGTCGAGTGCGGCGTTGAGGCCTTCGGAGGCTAGCGCGTCAGTGCGGGCCATGATGACGAAGGCGGGGTCGGTGCGTGCGTCGACGGCGGCCTTGATGCGGTCGACCATTTCGGCGGTGAGGACGATTTGTTTGTTGGGGCGATGGCCGCAGCGCTTGGCCTGGACCTGGTCTTCGATGTGGCAGCCGGCGGCACCGGCCTTGATGAGGGAGCGGACGGAGCGGGATAGGTTGAAGGCGCCGCCGAAGCCGGTGTCGATGTCGACGAGGAGGGGCAGGGAGCAGACGTCGGTGATGCGGCGAACGTCGGTGAGGACGTCGTCGATGGTGGAGATGCCGAGATCTGGAATGCCGAGAGAGCCGGCGGCGACGCCACCGCCCGAGAGGTAGATGGCGCGATAGCCGACGCGTTCGGCCATGCGGGCGTGGTAGGCATTGATGGCACCGACGATCTGGAGAGGGTGCTCGGCGGTGATGGCCGCGCGAAGCTTACTTCCGGGCGTGATCGTTCCTCCGGCAGAGGTGGAGGGAGGGGTCTTGCTCATGCTTGGCGATACCTCGTGGAAAAAGAACCAAGGTGACAGAGTAGAGTCACGGTTGACTGTGATCGCTATCCCCTTCGGACTTTCATCGTCCGGCTACGCGAGACCGAAAGTCAAATGGGGCGGATAGCTTGCGCGTTTACCGATGTGTGGTGAGCGGGCTAGGGCGCGGGGGGCGGCGAAGCGGGGCAGGCGCAGGTGCGGAAGCTTGCGGCGTCGGCGTGGGTGATGGCGCAGGCGTAGGCGGGCCAGACGATCTGCATGGCGGCGGCGTTCATTGCGGCCTTGATGGTCTTTGCTGCGCCGGTGTCGCCGACGTAGAAGAATTGCTGGTAACTGTGGCTGCCGTCGGTGGTGCCGGACTTGTCGTCAACGAAAGAGGTTGTGAGTTTCTCGAGGGAGGCGCCGGAGAGGTTGGGTAGATGGTAGGTGGTGGAGAAGCGGTATTCTTCGCCCCAGTTGGTGTCGATGCCGGTTTGATTGCTGGCGCTGTAGACGGTGTAGTCCTTGAGGGTTGCGGTGGCGGGGTCGATCTCAGCGAGGGTGAAGGCGGGATTGTTGCCGTTAACTGGTGTGATGGAGGGGACGAGCTTGACGGGAACGGTGCCGGCGGGAGTTGTGTAGGCGCGCATCTCGTCCATGTGGGTGTGGCCGAAGAGGGCGAGGCGGATGACGTCGGGGAAGTCGGCGAGAGTGTTGGCGAGGTCGTCGGAGGCGAGAAACATTACGGGGGCCTGGCCGGCACAGACATCGCGATGGTTGACGAAGGTGGAGTAGGCGTCGATGCCGGGCGGGATGTGGGCCATGACCCAGGCGTGCTGGTGGGCGGCGCGGGCGGCGGTGAGTTGGGCGCGGAGCCACGCGACCTGCTCGGTGGCGGCGTCGTTGCTGGGGGTTCCACCGCACTTGGCGTAGCGTCTCGATTCGAAGATGTCGTGGACGACGATGAGACGCGTGTCGCGGATGGGTGGGGGGAGGGTGACGGTGTAGTCGCCTAGATGCGGGAACTCGTGGAGGATGGCGGAGCGGTTGGCAGGTGAGAGGACGTCGGCGGAAAAGCTGGCGGCGGCGGCGTGAAGGAAGTCGCTGTCGGAGTCTTCACCATAGTCGTTGCAGCCGGAGTCGTTATTGCCGAGGGCGAAGTAGATAGGGCTTTGGGGAAAGGTTTCGCGGAGTTGGAGAGCGATGAAGGCGACGGTTTTGGAGGCGAAGGCGGAGTACTCGGCGTCGGTGGCGTGATGGGCGAGCGTGTGGAAGCGGCAATCAAACTGGTGGACGACGAGGTCGCCGGAGATGGTGACGAGGGTCGGGTGCGGCTGTTGCTTTCGAGCGGCGTGGAGGCTGGATTGGAGCAGCGCAGGGGGCGTATCGATGCCCTTGGCGCCACAGGTTTCCTGGAGATGAGCGAAGTCCGCTGCCTGGGTGGGCGACGCCGGGCCGTAGAGAATGGCGGCCCAGCCGGTTGCGGGTGCGGCGCGGAGGGCGGCGAATTTGGCGGGATCGTGGAAGGGATCGAGGTGGATATCCGAGAGCAGGAGGGCGGGCACGGTGGGCGCGGCTTGAGAGGGAGACTGGGCGTGCGTGTGGAGAGGGGCAATCGAGAGCAAAGTAAGGAGCGGCAGGAGGTGAAAGGACTTCACGGAAAGTGACCTCGGGGTACCGGTTGTGGACTGAAGCGGAGGCGGTTTGTGGACGAAGAGCGACGCGTGCTGCTGAGAGTGTATCGCCGATGTGTAGACTGGATGGCACATACGACATGGGGAGCAAGGGAACCTATGAGACGCATAGCGTTCGCAGAGCTGCAGGCACGAATCGAGCTCGTACTGCTGGCGTTGGGCGTAGCGCCCGCGCGGGCGGCGCTGGGTGCGCGGCTGACGGCCGAGACGGATCGTGACGGAGTGCGGACGCATGGTGTGGCGCGCCTGCCACGGTTTGCGCAGCATGTGCGCAGCGGGTTGATTGATCCACGCGCGGGACCGGAAAAGGTAGCCGGGTTCGGAGCGATCGAGCGCTGGACGGGACGGCGCGGGCCAGGAAACCTGGCGGCTTATGGGGCCATGCAACGTGCCATGGAACTGGCGCGGGAGCATGGGCTAGGTTGTGTGGCGCTGGCGGATACGTCCCACTGGATGCGTGCAGGGACGTATGGATGGCAGGCGGCGGATGCGGGATTTGCGGCCTTGTGCTGGACGAATACGCTGCCGAATCTGCCGCCGTGGGGCGCGAGCACGGTGGCGTTGGGGAATAATCCGATGGTGGTGGCGATTCCTCGACGCGTGATTTCGAGTGGGGGTGGTGAGGGCAAGTCTGCGCCGATTGTGCTGGACATGGCGATGTCGCAGTTTTCGTACGGGACGCTGGCGGCGTATCGCGAGCGAGGAGATACGCTGCCTGTGCCGGGCGGCTACGATGAGCGGGGTCAGCTTACGAACGATCCCGGGGTGATCGAAGCAACGCACAGGGCGCTGCCGATTGGTTATTGGAAGGGGTCGGGCTTATCGTTTGTACTGGATGTGCTGGCGGCGATGCTGACAGGTGGGATGGCGACGCATGATTTCTCTACAGATCCGGCGAAGGAAGTAGGGCAGTCGCAGGTGTTTCTTGCGATCGCGCCGGCGTCAGTTGAGACGATTGAGGAGTTGAGCCGGTTTGCGCAGGGGCAAAGCATCGCGCAGAAGGCGATTGATGCGTTGCACGCGGCGACGCCGATCCAGGCAGAGAAGCCGGTTCGTTATCCCGGCG
Organism: Granulicella sp. L46; assembly: GCF_009765785.1. GTDB lineage: Bacteria > Acidobacteriota > Terriglobia > Terriglobales > Acidobacteriaceae > Granulicella. Next base: position 192,857 of record NZ_LMUT01000009.1, on the reverse strand, counting down.
AGGGTGCGCTTCGTTGTCGCGAGGAGAGCATGGCGTTGGGGGTCGTGGTCGAGGATGCTGCGTGGGACGCGTTTGTGAAGCTGGAGCTCGAGCTGTCCCACGTGTAGCGTGCGTGTGGGACAGCGAACCGAGCGAACGTACTACATGTTGGTGTGGCCGCCGCGCATGTCTTCGTTGAACGTGGGCTTGATGAAGGCGAGCGCCTCTGCTACCTGGGTGCGGTAGGTGTCTTCTTCGTTGCGGAGAGTGTCGGTGGCTGTCGACCAGTTGCCGGTTCCGTCGAGCAGGACAAGGCCGTCCTTGACGAGGGCGGCGGCAGTGGTCTTGAGGTCGGCGACCGTGGTGTTGAGGTACTGGGCGTCGCGAGGGTCGGTGATCCAGATCGGTTCGCCGGCGCCGAGGACGTGGCTTAGCCAGAAAGTTTTGGCTGCGAGGTAGGCGCGGCGCTGGGTCTCGGTGGTGTCGTTGAAGATGAACACCTGCTGCTTCATGGAGTAGTATCGGGTGGTGACGGGGACGGGCTGGCGATTGCCGGACTGAACGAGCTCCAGCTGGCCCTGGTCGAGGGTCTTGCGGACTGCGTTGTAGATGAAGCTTTCGGCGAAGGGCTGCTCGAGCGCGGGGATGACGGTGGCGAAGGTCTGGGTCATGGAGGCAGAGACCTTGGCATGGAGCTGGCTGCCGCGGCCGTCCTCGAGGCGAATTTCTCCGTGGACGATGAAGGTGTCGGCGCCGGAGGTGGAGCTGTGGAAGGGCCACGCAAATTTGCCGAAGCTGAGAGGCAGGCCATGGAGGGTGAGATAGACGTCGGGGCGCGAATTACGAAGGCGGTGGGCGGCCTCGCGGAAGTAGACGGCCAGGGCGGCAGCGAACTTGGGATCGGCGGCGTCAAAGGTCTGGCTGAGTTCGAGGAGCTGCTGGCGCGCGGGGTCGGCGGCGAGGGCGGCGTTGCCGGCCAGGGTGACTATGGCGCGCGTGGTGGGGGCGCCGGTGAAGTCGATGCCAGGTTCGGCAGCGGTGAGGTTCAGGCCGGCATTCTGGGCGGCTGCTTCGAGCGCTGGGGAGGGTGCTTGGATGGCTGTGCTCATGGGGTTCTTTCAGTTCTGGAGGTGGGAAGGAGCGAGCGTCCCTTGGTGGGAATGGCGTCACTTCCTTGCGACTTCTATTTTACCCTGTTCGGCTTGGCGCAATAGGCCATTTACCTTGATTGGCCGAGGTTTCCAGCTTGCGAGGCCTAGGGCTTGAGCGTGCGGACGAAGAAGGCGGCGGCCGCCTGATAGGCGGCTAACCAGTCCTTGTGGAGCAGGAAGCCGTGGAGTTCGTCGGGGAAGATGAGTTCCTCGACGGGAATCCCTTTCGCGCGCAGGGCTTCGGCGAGGATGGGGGTCTGGGCGTAGGCGACGTCGGGGTCGTTGTCACCGTGGATAAAGAGGACGGGCGAACGCCAGAGAGCGAGGGAAGCGATGGGGCTGCTGGATCTGGCTTTGGCCGTGATGGCGTCCTGCTCGGCGAAGGAGCCTTGTTTCCAGTCGGAGGCGTTGTCTTCGAGGTTCCAGTCGTGGACGCCGTGGAAGTCGACGCCGGCGGCGAACAGGTCGGAGTTACGCGCGAGGGCGAGGGCGGTGAGGTAGCCGCCGTAGCTGCCGCCCCATATGCCGATGCGTTTGGGGTCGACGCCGGGGAGGGAACGCAGATATTTTGCTGCGGCGAGAACGTCGTTGTACTCGGTGCCACCGTCCGCGCCTGCGTTCTTGCACTCGCGGAAGTCAAGGCCATAGCCGATGCCGCAGCGGTAGTTGACCGAGAGCACGATGAAGCCCTGGGCGGTAAGGTATTGATTCATCGCGTAGGCGTTGGAGTAGTAGTCCATGCCGGGGTAGCCGAGGAGCATCTGGCGATTGGGCCCGCCATGGAAGAAGAGGATCGCGGGCCGCGTGGTGTTCGCCGGGGCGGGGGTGTTGGGAACGAAGAGCTGGCCGTGGAGGTGGAGGCCGTCGAGGGTGGTGAAGAGGACCTGGCGGGGAGTTACAAGGGTTGCTGGATAGTCGGCGGGAACGAAGTTGGGGCGTACGTGCGTGATCGTGCCATCGTCGGCGATGAAGGCGGGATGCATGGGCAGATGGGTGTCGGAGACGAGGGCAGCGATCATGCCGTTGGCGGCGACTTGTGGGCGAGCCTCGATGCCGTCGCCGTGGGTGAGCTCGACAGGGGCGCCGAGACGAGTGAGATCGATGCGCCAGAGGTGGCGGCGGTCCTGGTCTGTAGAGTGCGCGTCGGCGGATGCTTGGTTGGAGCTATAGACGAGGTAGTGGCGGTCATTGCTGAGAGTTGCGTCTTCGACTTCAAAGGAGCCGGGGGTGAGCCACTCGACGGATGGGTTGCCCTCGGTATGGATCTGGTAGAGGTGGACCCAGCCGTCGGCCTCACTGTAGAACTGGACGGCGGTGTTGGTGGCGAAGAAGAGGCGCGCGGCTGCGTCGGCGAGGTGGGGAAGGACACTACCGGGCTTGTTGGGTGGAGGCGAGAAGAGCGTGCGCGTGGTGCCGGTGGCGAGGTCGGCTAACTGGATGGACCAGGGATTGGGCGAGGTGCGTGCGGGGGCGAACTCACGGGTCGGAACGAAGGGGGAGCGCAGCCAGGCGAGCTGGTTGCCATCGGGTGAGAAAGCGGGAGCCGAGTCGTTGCTGGTGGAGGGATCGGGGAAGCTGAGAGTGTGGGCTTCGAGGTCGTAGAGGGCGAGGAAACTGTGCGAGGGCTGGTTGGCTTCGCTGCGATGGCTGATGAAGGCGAGCAGGTGGCCGTCGGGGGAGAGGGTGAGCTGTGAGGCTGAGCCGCGGTCGAAGATGAGTTGATGCGCTGCCGAGGGATTGGTGGGGTCGGCGGTCCAGATTTGACCTTCGTGGACGAAGAGAAGGCTGTGGCCGTCGGGCGTGAAGAGCGGCGCGTGGCCCTCGCCAATGAGAATCGGCTGGGCGCCGGGGGCGAGTGGTTGGACGATGATTTGGACGGGCGTGGGGCGCTGGAGGTGGGCGGGGTTGGCGGGCTTGCCGTTGGCTCCGGACTCCGCGCCATAGGTGTAGGCGATGGCGGAAGCGTCGGGTGCCCAGGCCAGTTGCGCGATCTCCTGCGCATCGTCCTGGGTGTTGTGGGTGAGTTGGCGGGCAGGTTGGTCGGGGCCCGTAACCCAGAGATTGTGGCGGCCCTCGGCGTCCTCGACCCAGGCGAAGAGATTGCCTTGCGGAGCGGCAGTGAGGGAAGTGGCGTAGGGCGCGCTGAGAACCTGTTGCAGCGTAAAGGGTTTCGCTTCGGACGAATGCGTTGCAGGTGCAGCAGCAAGAGAAGCGATCAAAAGTGAGGCTGCGAAACTCATTCGCCGAGAATATCGCGTTGCCGAGGGTCCTGCGGTGATTTGATGCAGGGAGTAACTAGATGGAGAAGAGTCTATGCATCCTATACAAGAGCGCTATGTCGCATAGTCTAAGCAAGGAGTGCCATGTCGCAGAGCCACATACAGGAACAGATCGAACTGATCGCACGGCACGAACAGGAGTTTCTGGAACGGCGAACTCAGGCGGAGCGTGTGATTGATGGGATTGCCGGCTTCGTGGGTAGCCTGCCGTTTGTTGCTGTGCATCTGTGCGTGTTCGCGCTGTGGATCGTGGTTAACTCGCTGCCGCATACGCGGCACTTCGATCCGAAACCGTTTGGGTTATTGCAGACGGTGGTTGCGATGGAGGCGATCCTGGTGTCGAGCTTCATCCTCATGCGGCAGGCGCGGCTGGGGCGGCGTTCCGATGAGCGCGATCACATGATGCTGCAGATTCTTCTACTTACTGAGAAAGAGCTGACAGCGCTGCTGGGGATGGATCGGCAGATCGCGTCGGAGATGGGATTGAATAAGGCGGCGAATAATCCTGAGGTGCGGGACCTTAGCCAAGAGACGTCGATTGACGATTTGGCACAGACGATCAAGGAAAATCTGCCGGGAAGTTAGTTCAGGCAGTGGTTGATTGCGCTTTGAGGCGTTCGGCCGTGTTGATGCAGAGCGTGATTTAGGCAGCAGTGGATTCTGCCTTGAGACGTTCCGCTGTGTCATGCGCGATGAGGGCGTCGACGGTGGGCTGGAGCATGCCTTCCATCACCATGGCTAGCTGGTGGTTTGTCAGGCCGATGCGGTGGTCTGTTAGGCGATTCTGCGGGAAGTTATAAGTGCGGATTTTGTCTGACCGATCGCCGGAACCAACTTGCTGCTTGCGCTCCTTGGCTTGCAGCTGGTGGATGCGCTCGGCTTCGACTTCGTAGAGGCGCGAGCGTAGAACGCGCATCGCTTTTTCGCGATTCTTGATTTGCGACTTTTCGTCCTGACAGCTCACTACCGTATTGGTGGGCAGATGCGTGATGCGGATGGCCGAGTAGGTGGTGTTGACGGACTGGCCGCCGGGACCGGAGGAGCAGAAGGTGTCGATGCGGAGGTCCTTCTTTTCGATCTTGATGTCGACTTCTTCGGCTTCAGGCAGAACAGCGACGGTGATGGCGGAGGTGTGGACGCGTCCCTGGGTCTCGGTGGCGGGGACGCGCTGCACCCGGTGGACGCCTGACTCATACTTCATCTGGGCATAGACATTCTGGCCTTCGATGATGGCGGTGACATCCTTGAGGCCGCCTACGTCGGACTCGGTTTCGGAGAGGATTTCTACCTTCCACTTGTGCTGCTCGGCGAAGCGGAGATACATGCGGAAGACCTCGGAGACGAAGAGTGAGGCTTCGTCGCCGCCGGTGCCGGCGCGGAGTTCGAGGACGATGTTTTTGTCGTCGTTGGGGTCTTTGGGAAGGAGAAGAATTTTGAGCTCTTCTTCGGTGGTGCTGAGCTTGGGTTCGAGTTCGTCTAGTTCAGCTTGCGCCATCTCGCGCATGTCGGCGTCGGATTCGGTGAGCATGGCTTTCGCGTCGGCGACGGCGTTGCGGAGCTTGCGGTAGTCGCGAAACTTCTCGACTGTGGGTTCCATGTCGCGGTGTTGCTTGGCGACCTTGCGGTAGTTTTCCTGGTCGTTGACGATTTTGGGATCGGAGAGCTGCAGGCCGAGCTCTTCGTAGCGGGCTTCGAGTTGGTCGAGGCGGTCAAACATGGGGCGCTCCTCCTGCGAAAAGCAGAGTGTAGAGGATAGAGAGTAGGGAATAGGGAAGGAAGATTGGGCGCAGCTAGGCAAAGTCGTGACGGGTGGTCACGCGGGTAGAGGACACCGGGTTTGCGCTGGTCAAAAGCATCTGCTGATTAGATGGTATCGCGAATGCCGGGGATTCGTGGAGGATGGGTGGCTGCATCTGATAGCAACGAGGGTGCGATGGCGTTGTTTTTGGAGTTGGCTACGTTGGCGGAAGAGCTTGCCCGGGAGGCGGGCAGGCTGAAAAAGCGTGCGCTGATTGAGATTGCGTTGGGGCGCGTGGTGGCGGCGTCGGTGGAGGATGCAGGGAGGTTTTGTTTGTACCTGGCGGGGCAGCCGTTTGCCGAGGCGGATCCACGGAAGTTGAATGCCGGTGGAGCGCTGTTGACGCGGGCGGTGAAGGCTGTGTCGGGGTGTTCGGATGCGGCGTTGACCGGGGCGTATCGGCGGCATGGAGATTTGGGGGCTGCCGCGGCGGAGGTGTGGCCAGGGACGTTGGGGGTGGCGTTGACAGAGAGCCTGACGCTCGCGGAGGTGGCTGAGGTGTTTGGTCTGATGGCCGTTGCGCGGACGACGGCCGTACGGGCGGATGCCGTCGAAAGGTTATTGCGTCGCGCGAGTGCGCCGGAGGCGAAGTATCTGCTGAAGCTAATGCTGGGGGACATGCGGATTGGGGTGAAGCAGAGTTTGATCGAGGAGGCAATTGGTGTGGCGTCGGGCGCGGATGTGGTCGCGGTGCGCCATGCGGTGATGCTGGAGGCAGACTTGGCGGGCGCGGTGGGGAGGGCGTTTGGCGGGACGCTGGGCGAGGCGCGGATGCGGCTGTTTCATCCGCTAGGATTTATGCTGGCCAGCCCGGTAGAGACTCCGGAAGAGGCCGTGGAGCGGTTTACATCGAAAGACTCGGATGCGGGTGTGCACGCGTTTCTTGAGGACAAGTACGACGGGATGCGGGCGCAGGTGCATTGCGGCGATCCGGGGCAGCCGGGGCGGGTTGCGGTCTACTCGCGCAACCGCGAAGACATCACGGAGAGCTTTCCGGAGATTGCGGAGGCGTTTCGTGAGGTGAGCGAGCCACTGATTCTGGATGGTGAGCTGCTGGGGTGGAACGTGGCTGAGAGCAGGGCGCTGCCGTTTTCTGTGTTGGGTCAGCGGATCGGGCGCAAGCGGGTGGATAGCTCGATGCGGCGGCAGGTTCCAGTAGTGTTCATGGTGTTCGACCTGCTGTATGAGGGCGGGGAGTTGGTACTACCGCTGCCGTTGAGGGAGCGGCGGGGTCGGTTGGAGGCGGTGGTGGAGCGGTTGCGGGTGGTAACGGTTGCGGGGTGGGACGCGCCGGCAAAGCTAAAAGTGCAGGCGGGGTTGTTCGATGTTGCGGAGGAGGTTGCTGCGGACGCTCCGTTGCAGCGGCTGATGTTGTCTCCGACGAAGTTGGTGGAGAGTGTTGAGGCGATTGAGCAGGCGTACGTCGAGGCACGTGCGCAGGCGAATGAGGGGGTGATGCTGAAGGCTGCGGGATCGGCGTATTTGCCGGGCAGGCGCGGTTTGGCGTGGGTGAAGTTGAAGCGCGAATTGGCGACGCTCGATGTGGTGATTACCGGAGCGGAGTTTGGCCATGGGCGGCGGGCCGGTCTGCTGAGTGACTACACCTTTGCGGTGCGTGGGAACGATGGCGAGCTGCTGAATGTGGGGAAGGCGTACTCGGGTGTGACGGACGTGGAGATTGCCGAGCTCACGGAATGGATGAAAGCCCATACGATTGAAGATTATGGGCACTTTCGGACGGTGGAACCGCTGCGGGTGATCGAAGTGGCGTTCAACAACGTGATGCGGTCGGACAGGCATGCGAGCGGCTTTGCCTTGCGGTTTCCACGGATTTTGAGGTTGCGGGAGGATAAGCCGCTGGAGGAGATCGATACGCTGGAGCGGGTGGAGGAGATCTATGAGGGCCAACCGGACAAGCCGCCTGTCGAGGGAGCGGGCGAGTAGGTCCGGAATGGAATTGTCGACTAAAGTTTACAAAGGGATTACCTGGGCGGGGATATTTCGATGATTTTCGGGATAAAATCGGTATAACAGAATGGTGTTGGCGGAATCGGATTCGCCGTAGCTCATTCTGTTGCGCGAATTCTTGAAGAAATTCGTGAACCTGGAGACATACCGTTGATCAAGATCCGTGCTTTGATTGCTTTATCCCTTAGGGCCATGCAAGGGTCGCGCCGGAGGGTGTGGATCGGCGTCTCGGCGGCTATGCTTTTAGTTGTTTGCCAGGCGGTGTGGGCGCGCGGGCCGCATGTTCACATGCATTCTCGGCTGCTGCCGCCGACGAAGATGGTACATGCCGCGTTGCTGGAGCCGGGCGTGCTGCCTGCGGACGAAGCTGCGGTTTCTGACAATGGGACGAAGTACGAACTGAAGCTGCATCACCTGCATTCGGGCGAAAGCATTGACGTGGTGTATCGAATTGGCGACACCTATATTCCTGCGGCGATCGCGAAACTTGATTATTTTCTGCGAGATAGCCGAACGCAGGATGAGAAGGCGTATGACCCGCGGGAGTTTGATGTGCTGCACAATGTGATGGCGCGGTTGGGGCGGCCAGAGGGTGTGATCGATATTGTTTGCGGGTATCGGACGCCCTGGAGCAACAACTTTTTGCGGACGCGCAGCCGGAATACAGGGGTAGCGAAAAACTCGCAACATGTTCAGGCTAAAGCAATTGATATCCGCGTTCCGGGTGTGCAGACGCGCACATTGCGTGATGTGGCGTTGAGTTTGGATGAGGGTGGCGTGGGATATTATCCGCGCAGCCAGTTTGTGCACGTGGATGTGGGGCCGGTGCGGCGTTGGACGTTCGGCGGGCGCGGCGAAGACTAGATTTGATTGGGCGTAAGATCCACAAAGGGAGCGACTTATAGTCGCTCCTTTTGTTTTGCGTGGATGCGGTGATAATGGGAGGGTGAAGAGTTGGGTTGAGATTTCGGGAACGCGATTGGTAGACAACCTGCGAGCGGTGCAGGCGATCGTCAATGTTGATGGGGCTGCAGAGACGCTTGCGGTTGTAAAAGCCAATGCTTATGGGCATGATGCTGCGATTGTGGCGCGGGTGTTGGTGAATGCGGGGGTTCGGTGGCTTGGGGTTGCGGATGTGGGCGAGGGGGTTAGGGTTCGGGAGATAGTCGGGGACGGGGTGCGGCTGCTGGTGATGTTGGCACTGGAAGAGGCTGATTGTAAGGAAGTTGTGGAGCGCGACCTGACGCCGGTGGTTTGGACGGTGGAGCATGTTGGCATGCTGGAGCGGGCGGCGGAGTCGGCGGGCAAGGCGGTGCGGGTGCACCTGGAGATCGATACGGGGATGGCGCGGCAAGGAGTTGATTGCGAAGGAGTTGCAATCATTGCCAAGCGGCTGGCGGGCTCGAAATGGGTGCGTTGTGAGGGGGTGATGTCGCACCTGGCGGCGGCGGAGGTGGAGGGGTCCGTGGTGACGCGGAGGCAGCGGGATAGGTTTGCCGATGCGGTACAAATCGTTGTAGGTAATGGAGTTACGGTGGAGTGGATACACCTGGCGGCGTCTTCGGCGGTGGACGAGGGGTCGACTTTAGGGTGGATGCAGGAGCTGGCGGGACTGGTGGGGGCGAAGGTAATGGTGCGGCCCGGGATCGCGTTGTATGGCTATTGTTCGGCTATAACTGCTGCAAACGATGGAGTTATCGGCTGTGCGGGGGCGTTGGGAAAGCTCGTGAAGCCGGTGCTGACTTGGAAGACGCGAGTGATTGGGTTGCGGGAGATCAGGGCGGGTGACACGGTTGGCTATGGCGCGACGTTTACTGCTAAATCATTGATGAGGTTGGCTTTACTCCCGGTTGGCTATGCGGATGGGCTGCGGCGGGCGGCATCTTCCGGAGTGGGAGATGGGTGGGTGATGATTGGGGGCCGGCGGGCGGCGGTGGTGGGGAGGGTGTCGATGAATTTGGTGATGGTGGATGTAACTGATTTGGAAGGGGTTGCGCTGGACGATGAAGTGGTGGTGCTGGGTGAGGGAGTGACGGCGGACGATCATGCGCGGTGGAGCGGGACGATTTCGTATGAGATTTTGTGCGGAATTCGGGCGAAGTTCGTTGAAAGTTGAGCGGGCTTAGCCCTGTTTCGGGTTACGCGGCTGCATCTTAGCCCTGTTTCGGGACGCAAAATCAACGTCTCTTGGCGGCAGAAGTAAGGGACGCTTGACAGGGAGTTTTCAGGATGACCGGAAGAAATCCTGGGAGGGTTTTGGTAGCCGGTTTGCTCGGGCTCGAGGATCAAGTTTGGGCAGGCGACTGGCCGTTCTGAATGCAGTGTCGGTGAGCGGGTTGGCGATTAGCGCCGAGTGCGAGGCGAGCGGCTCTCTTGAGAAGCCGGTTGGGCAATACTAAGCGACGCTTTTTGGATCGCCAAACCTCTTTAAACTGCGAGCCTTGAGACGCGCCGCCTCTTCCTCCCGATTCTTAGGAGGAGAATTCGTCTCAAGGGTGTTCAGAAGGTTTGCCGAAAGGTCGGCAATCGCATGGACCGCAGATGAGAATGCTTCTTCGTTAGCTTTGGACGGCTTATTGAAGCCGCTGATTTTTCTAACGAACTGAAGAGATGCCGCTTGAATTTCATCGGGTGTTACGGGTGGATCGAAGTTGAACAACATCTTAATGTTCCGACACATTCTCCTGAGCCCTCCATATCAACTTCGGATTAGAGTAACGCTGCTTACTACGCAACTCAACGGCAGCTTTGCTAGCCATGTCGCAGATGAGCGGTCGCTGAGGGTAATACTTCCGTCACACTGCTCCCGACTCAGGCATCTATGCATCTAAACGAAGGTGGGAACAAGCCGCCCCATGCCGAGCAGGCTCTCTGCCGCGGCGTAGCTTATGCGAGCGGCTCGTGATTCGTGGAGCGTTAATGAAAAAGGGTGAAGTTCTCCAAGCATGGCGCACCATTTTATCTGGGCGAGCTCCTTCGCTTTCTATTGAGATCACGAAAGAGTGTCCCCTGCGGTGTCCGGGCTGCTATGCGTTTGACGATGCCCACCTTGGGGGTTCGACGGTGTTACGCCAGCTTTCCGACTTCAAGGGGGATGAGCTGGTCAGTCGAATTCTCGCGATTCTGGATGACCTCAAGCCGCTTCATGTGTCGCTGGTGGGGGGCGATCCCCTGGTGCGCTATCGCGAACTCGAGAAATTGCTGCCTGAGATCGAAGCTCGCGGTATCCACACACAGGTTGTCACGAGTGCTTTTCGTGTGATTCCTCCGGAGTGGAGCAAGTACAAGAGGCTGAACGTGGTGGTTTCCATCGATGGGCTTCAACCAGAACACGACGAGCGTCGAAAGCCTGCGACCTACGAACGCGTGCTTAAGAACATTGAAGGGGCTCGGGTCACGATTCACTCAACGATCACGGCGCAGATTGCCTCCCGCCCAGGGTATCTCGAAGAGTTCCTTGCTTTCTGGAGTGCTAATCCGGCGATTGTGAAGATCTGGTTCAGCCTGTTTACGCCGCAACGGGGCGCAACCGATCCGGAGATTCTTTCTCGCGAGCAGCGCCACGTAGTGATGAACGAACTGCGGCGCCTTCGCCCGCTCTATGGGAAGCTGGACATGCATGAGAGGGTGATTGATGAGATCGAGAACCCGCCATCCAGCCCGGAGGAATGTATTTTCGCCCGCACCACGCAGATTATTTCCGCGGACCTGACAACGAACATCACGCCCTGTCAGTTCGGTGGAGATCCGGATTGCAGCCAATGCGGCTGCATCGCCTCGATGGGGCTGGCAGCGGTTGGGCACTACAAGGTGGCCGGCAATCTGACGGCAGGCGACCTGTTCATAACTTCAGACCGAGTTGGCAAACGTCTGCGAAGGGTTATAGATTCATTTTCGGGAAAGCGCGCCGTCCAGACCGAGGCTGTTCCGTTTACGATCTTGTAAGACATTCACATTTGGCAGGTCTCTGAGGGAACAGTAATGGGAAGAACCGCAACTAGCGAGTCGGAACTGCGTGGGGAGCTAGTCCGCTTCAGCAAATGGCTATCGAGCCTGGGCTTCATGCCTGGAACAGCGGGAAACCTTTCGGTTCGCCTCGATGAGGAACGATTGCTCGTTACGCCAACGGGGATGAGCAAACTGCTGCTGGAACCTTCGGATATGGTCATCGTCGACCTTGAAGGCCGGTTGCTCTCGGGCACACGTAAGGTGACGAGCGAGGTGGGGATGCACCTCGCAATTTATGAGGTGCGGAGCGATATTTCGGCGGTGATCCACAGCCATCCGCCGATTGCGACCGGCTTTGCCTGCGCTGGCAAGGGACTTGACGAGGTGCTTTGTCAGGAGGGCGTGATGACGCTGGGAGCCGTACCTCTAGCCAAGTACGCCACAACCGGAACTGGTGAAGTGGCCGCGAGTCTGGCGCCGTTCCTGCGCGGCCACGAGGCGATCCTGATGGCGAATCATGGTGCGGTGACGTATGGCAACGATCTCCTGGAAGCTTTTCTGAGAATGGAGACGGTCGAACATCTTGCGCACATCGAGTTGGTTGCACATCAACTGGGATCACCTAGACCTCTCAGCGTGAACCAAATTGAACAGGTACGCATGGCGAAGGCCAAGTATCTGCAGAACGTCAACGTTCCGAAGGGCTTGAACCATCAGCCGGAAGCTGTTGCAGAGCTTGCTCACTACATCGATCAGCCGGTCGAGTAACGGGATTTGGCCGCGAGTTCGCGGGACGAATCACGAAGCGAGCAGCGGCTCTTTGCGGCGGAGCAGAACGTACGCTGCAACCAGGGCGGCGATAAAGCCTGATGCTGCTCCAACAGCGAGCGACCAACGAGGGCCGAAGTGGTTGGCGACCCAGCCGACGATGGGTGCGCCGATGGGGGTTCCGCCGAGGGCGATGGCTATTCGCAGGGCCATGACTCTGCCGCGCATCGCTGGCTCTGTTGAGAGTTGCATGATGCTGTTGGTGGCGTTGGTGAAGATCACGCCGGCTGCGCCGATGAGCATGAGCGCGGCTCCAAAAGCCAAGTAGGTTGGGGCAAGTGCGGCGAGGGTGCAGCCTAGTCCGAAGACAGCGGCGCCTGCTAGGAGAGACGAGAACTTTGCTCTTTGGCGGCTGGCGGCGAAGAGGGCTCCTGAGAGGGTGCCCATGGCCATGATGGAGGAGAGCAGACCGAAGCCGCGGGCGTCGGAGTGGAAGACGGTTACGGCCATCGTCGAGATGAAGATGGGGAAGTTGAGGCCGAAGGTGCCGATGAGAAACAACATGATCAGGATCGCGCGCAGGTCTGGTTTGCTCCACACGTAGCGAAGGCCTTCGCGGAAGCCGGAGGCCGTGCGATGGGCGCGGGCACTGGTGCGTAATTCTGAGAGACGGAAGAACGACATCGAGATGAGGACGGCCGCGAAGGAGAGACCGTTGAGGAGGAAGGCCCAGCCGAGGCCGACGCTTGCGATGAGCAGGCCGGCGACCGCGGGGCCGATCATCTGGGCCGTGTTGAACGAAGTTGAGTTCAGGGCTACGGCGTTGGAGAGATCCTCGTCGCCTACCATCTCGGCTACGAAGGTTTGGCGGACGGGGGCGTCGAGTGCGGCGACGGAACCGGAGAGGAAGGCGAAGACATAGACGTGCCAGAGGCGGACGACTCCTGTGATGGTGAGGAAGCCGAGGCAGAGGGCTAGCACGCCCATGGTTGCCTGGGTGAGCATGAGGAGCTTGCGCTGATTGAGGCGGTCGGCTGCGGAGCCTGTCCACGGGAGGAAGAGAAGTTGCGGAGCGAATTGGAGGCCCATCACGATGCCGAGGGCTGACGCGTCGTGGTGGGTGAGGCGCGTGAGGACTAGCCAGTCCTGGGCTACGCGCTGCATCCAGGTACCGATGTTGGAGACCAGGCCGCCCATCGTCCACAAACGGAAGTTGAAGGTTTTGAGGGAACGGAAGGTGGTGGCTGCTGGATTCTTCATGGGCGCTGCGGTGCGTTGCCTCCATGGAATTGGCCGAAGTGGCGAGCCGTGAAGAGGCTGATGAGTAGCGCGCCGAGGGCGAAGGCGAGGATGTGGACGGTCGTCCGCGGATGGAAAGCGCCGATGTGCGTGATGAGGAGATAGGCGACGACGGCGTTGAAGAATCCCCAGAGGACGTTGACCGTTGAGGAGGAGAGGCCTTCGCCGGGGGGCTTGGCGAAGGGGCTTTGGAAGGGACGGCCCATGACGCCGGAGACGAAGTGAGGGATGGCGTTTGCAACGAAGACGCCTGCGAAGAAGTACGAGAGGAGATGCAGATAACTCATGAGGCTACGTTCCTTTCTTGCAAGGACTTTTCGAGTAGCGCAATGATTTCCTGGGTCGAGCCGGTTTCGCCGACGCGGGGGAAGACGTTGCTGATGCTGTAGTGGTGCGATTCTTCGCGCATGTCGGTCATGGCGTCCGTTGCGAGGGTTACGTTGAATCCTTGCTCGTAGGCCTGGCGGGCGGTTGCTTCGACGCCTATGGAAGTTGCGATTCCTGTGACAACGACCTGGGTGACGCCTCGTGCCTTGAGTTGGTGGTCTAAATCCGTGGTGGCGAAGGCGCCCCAGCTGCGCTTGGTGACGAGGATGTCGGTTGGTTGCTGATTTAGCTGCGGAAGAAGGTCGGTCCAGTCGTCGGCAAACGTTAGGTTGGCGCGGGGGCCCTGCTCGGTGCGGCCGGGTGCTCCTCCTGCCACGTTGACGAGCACTACGGTGAGGTTGTTGGCACGGAAGATATCGAGCAGGGCGCGGGTGCGGTCGATGATGTCGGCGATGGGATGGATGAGGTTTGCGCTGGCGATGCCTTTTTGGAGGTCGACGACGATCAAGGCGGTGTTGGGGTCAAGCGTGGTCAGGGGCATGGGAATTTTCCTTGGATACGAAGTGCGCATGGGTGAAGGCGGGAGGTGGTGGGTTCAATCCTCAACGAGGCGCGATAGCAGATCGAGTGCCGCGTGAAGTTTCTCCTGCTCGTGGACAGAGAGCTTCTGGATGATGGTGGTGGTGAGCCAGTCCTGTCTCGCGGCCCGGCTCTGCTGAAGCCACTTCAGACATTTCGGCGTGAGAGACATCAGGGTTTGGCGGCCGTCGCCGGGGTCAGGTGCGCCTCGGAGCAGGCCGGACTCCTGTAATGGCGCGACGATTGCGCTCATCGACTGGGGGCGCATGCCTTCCGCTCGGGCCAGACTTGAAACCGTGGTGGGACCCTGCTGTTCGAGTCGAAGAAGAACGGAGGCCTGGGATGGGGTTAGATCGTTATCGCCACCCTGTTCGCGCATGCGCTGCTTGAGCTTGCGAAAGGTTGCGCGGATTTCGGTGGCGAGGGTTCGTGCGAGGGCGGGTTGAGGGGACGATGGTCTGCTGCTCACTGAATCAGTATTGCATATCTACAGGTAAACTGTAAAGGTTGACTGTAGAGTCCTGCGCGGACGGCGAGGGGCTTCGCGCGGCGAGCGGCCCGATGTGCAGAGGAGGTGATTAGTCTTTGCGGGGTAGCTTGAGGGATTTGCAGGTGTGGGAGGTGCCTGCTTGCCAGAGGACGCCGCCTTGCAGACGAAGGCGGGCTACCGCGATCTCAATCGCCTGATGACTTGCGCCTAGATAGTCGATGTTGATCCAGGACACCGAGCCGGGATAAAAGAAGCCGGTTTCGACATGGCAGATTCCGTTGGGGAATTTGTTGGTCCCTGAGGGTGAGCAGGTCAGGCTGATCTGCTCGATGGGCACTTTGACCTTATTCCTGAACTTCAGCTGGATGGTGTCTTTTTCGGCCGTGGCGGTGACGAGGGAAACGGGGCATAGTCCCTGAGCATAGAGGCGGGGATGAGACGCAAGGATGAAAAGTGCGAGGACAAGGATGTTGCGCCGGGATCCAAAGTTGCCGCTCATGCGACCGAGGATAGCACTAAGGTGATGCGTGCATCTTCCTAAGTTCAACCAGATCGAGCAGCCGATGTCAGGGTGTCTTGAACTCGGTTGATGCTCCCAGGGTTTTCGCGACTTCACCGGCGATGTCGTCCTGAACCATGACGAGGTCGTGGAAGGGGCGGTCGTAGGTTTCGGACCAGAGGACGTAGCCGTTGTCGGCGCGAACGAGGCGGGCGGCGACGCGCACCTGGTCGTCGGATCTGCGGACGCTGCCGTCGAGGACATAGACAACGCCGAGGGCTTTGGCGATGGTGGCGACGGGGAGATTTTTGTCACGGTAGTAGAAGGACGAGGTGGGAGATGGGACGTGGAAGCCGGGGAGTTTGCTTAGCTTGTCGATGAGTTCCTCGGTGAGGCCGTCGGCGAACTCTCCTTGCTGCATGCCTTGGGTGAGGTCGAGGAAGGGGAGGACGGCGATGGACTTTTGCGTGGGCGTGGAGGCGATGGGCGAGGGCGGGCGTTGACTGGCAAAATGGGCGCGTAAGAGAAAGGCTGCGGCTAGTGCGAGACAAATCAGGAGGACGGTGAGTTGCAGGCCGAGGGCGTGCGGGCGAGGGATGGGCGGAGGATGGAGTGGGGTCGCGGGCGCAGGGGAGGCGGGCTGGTCTGCGAAGGCGCTGACCGGGGCGACCATTCGATAGCCGAGGCGCGGGACGGTTGCGATGTAGGTGGGCTGTTTGGGGTCGTCGCCGAGGATGCGGCGGAGGGAGGTGATGGCCTGATAGACGGAATCGGATGAGACGGCGACGCCTGGCCAGACCTGGTTGAGGAGGTCGTCGATGCTGAGGACTTCGCCGGGGTGCTCGGCGAGGGTGAGTAGGAGACGCATGGCGCGCGCCTCGAGTCGAGCGGTCTCGCCATCTCGTGAAATTTCGCCGGATGTGGGGTTCACGCGCCAGGTGCCGATGCGAAGGATGGTTGTTGCGGGAGATTGCATACGAGTTCGGCGGACCCCTGGGATTCGAATCGAGAGCCAGAGAGGAGATGAGGCCTGCTGGATTATATCGACTCGGTTTCTATTATTTCGTGGCGATTCGGGCGGTGACGACGGCAGACATCTGCTGGCTGCGGCAAACGCCTCATTTTCAGAACTATTCAGAGGATTTCAGAGGCGCTTCAGGACTTTGCGCTTGTCTTCTGACTAGGGTGGGTCGTGGCTCGCAGTGAGAACGCTGCGTAGGGAAAAAGCCACAGAGGAATGAGGAGATTGCATGAGTGAAGCATTGGTAGTTGGGCAGAGCCTGGGCGGGTCTCGGAGTACGGCGCGTAGTGCAGTTTTGGCGATTGGGGTGGGAGGGCTTGCTGCTGCTGCGCTGGATTTATTGCAGGCGTGCGTGCTGTTTGGGCATGACATTATTCTCGTGATTGCGGAGGGGCTGGTGGGAGGTCGCGGCGCGCAGGGGGGCGTCTTTTACTACGGGCTGGGGGTGGTGCTGCATGTGTTTATCTCTTTGTGCTTTGCGACGTTTTATTACGCGTTGAGCCGGAAGCTGACGTTCATGACGGAGTATCCGCTGGTGTGTGGGCTTTGCTATGGGGCTGGCGTGCATTTGGTGATGATGCTGATCGTGCTGCCGCACTGCGCGTTTCATCAGCGAGATCCTATTTCGATCAACGGCATGATTGAGGGATTGCTTATGCACATGGTGGTGGTGGGTTTGCCGATTGCGTATGCGGTGAGCCGGTTCGCGCGGAACGCTTGAGGGTTGTCAGTTGTCAGTTGTCAGTTCTCAGTTGTCAGGCTGTGGCGAACTGGATGCCTAGGATGGTGATGTCGTCTTCCTGGCCGAAGGTTAGGACTTGGTCCATGATGATGGCTGCCGGTTGGTGGCTGATGTCGCGGGTGCGGTCGAAGCCGAAGAGTTCGCGGGCGGGGTTGGTGGCTTCGGGGACACCGTCGGTGATGAAGGCGAGGCGGTCGCCGGGTGCGAGGGGAAAGGTCTGGGTGGGGTAGTCGACGTCGTCGGTGATGCCCAGGGGGAGGGAGCCTTCGAGGTCGAGTTCTTCGCCGTTGCGGTAGGGGGAGATGTGTCCGGCCTGGCTGCGGATGGCGCCGACGAGCATGGCGCCGGTGATGCCGGTGAGGGCGACGGCGGAGTTGCCGAGGGTGATGATCGGCGGCGAGGTTTGGGGAGACTTCTGGCCCGAGGAAGTGGTGGTTGAAGATTGGGCCGAGGCTGTGACCGTCTGGGAGAAGGCCAAGAAGGAAAGAGGCAGCACAACGAGCAGAGCCACGCCTAACTTTTGCATTTCAGCGAGGGTACCACCGGCGGGCGGGGATGCGGGAGAGCGGAATCACGATGGGTAACTGCGGTGATGCGACGTTACGCGTGCGTTGGCGAGGGCCATGCGGCGGCGTTGATTCCTTTGATGAGGAACCAGAGGGCCATGCTGAGCATGGCGAGGAGCATGGGGAGGACGAGGAGCATCGAGTCGTGCTGCGGGGCGATGAGGAAGAGGATGTTCTTGGCGAAGAAGCCTGCGCCGCCGAGCATAACAATAGCGCCGAGTGCGCGAGGCAGATAGCTTGAGCGGTAGATCATGTAACCGCGCAGCATGACGGCGATGCCGTAGAAGCCGGTGAAGAGGACGAAGATGTATCCGAAGACGGTGAGGCAGAGGTAGGGAATGGTTTGGCGGAGGTCGGGGGAGAGGACCTTGATCATGTCCGGGTCAGAGAAGGGTAGGCTGGCGACGAAGTAGAAGATTTCGGCGGTGGCGTAGGTGGCGGTAGAGAAGAGGCCGAAGCAGAGGGCGATGAGGGATAAGGGGCGGCTGACGGGGCGGAGCAGGACGTAGAAGATGGCGGTGAGGGCGAGGT
>NZ_LMUT01000009.1:128671-174786 GCF_009765785.1 Granulicella sp. L46 | reverse complement strand
AGGATTCGCCGTAGCTGCCGGCTACGAGGGAGATGAGGAGGAGGATGCCGGCGAGGCGCGCGTAGCGTTGGGCTTCAGGTGCGGTCATTGGCGTGGCTCCGTGGCTGGATGAGCGTGTCGGATAACCGGTGGGTGGATGGCGGTGAGACCCTCATCCCGCCCGTCCGCAAGAACGCGTACGGATGGGGTACCCCGCTTTCGTCCTACGTCGCGGCTAGCAGGAAGCAGGCGGCTGCGGTGAGGATCAACGCGGCTGCGACGGTAGAGAGATTCCTTACTGTCTTGCGGAGGTCTTGTGTGTTTTGGCGGATCGTGTCGGCATTCATGCTGGTCTCCTGTGATGGGTCTCCAACGGGACCCTTATCCCACTCATGACGATGAAGCCGTCATGAATGGGGCACCCGGATTTTGCGTGGGGGCTAGAGGGGGTTGCGGTAGCGGCGGAGCTGGATGGCGGCGGCGATGAAGAAGGCGGCGAGGAGTAGGCCGGTCCAGAGGCTCGGGGTTGCGAGAAACTGCGCGGGGGACATGCCCATATGCATCGACATGTTGGGGGCCATGTTGGTGGGGGAGGTGAAGTCGATGTCTCCGGGGCCGTGGATGC
The DNA here is from genome assembly GCF_009765785.1 of Granulicella sp. L46. Lineage (GTDB taxonomy): Bacteria > Acidobacteriota > Terriglobia > Terriglobales > Acidobacteriaceae > Granulicella. Next base: position 174,182 of record NZ_LMUT01000009.1, on the reverse strand, counting down.
GGTACTTCAGGATCTCGAAGATGTGGCCGGTGTGCAGCGTGATCATTTCGAGAACACCGAGGGCTAGCGGAGGAAGAGTGGCCCAGAGGAGTGGCGTGCGGCGAGCCCAGGCGGAGACGAGAAGAAACCAGCACCAGATGGGCGCGTACCAGAGGGCGTGGATGGCGAGCAGATGGTAGAGCAGCATCATGGAGTTCTGGGTGAGTGGAAGGCCGCTGTGAAGGGGGCCGGTGTCGATGCCGCGGGCGTGGAAGACGGTCACGTTGATGAGCAGCATGAGGGACTGCGTGACGACTGTGATGGCCCAGGTGAGCAGCGGAAGAAGGACGAGGGGAATCGCGGCCTTGGAGAGGACGGTGGTGAGGTCGGAGACGGGAAGGGATTTCCAGAAGAGGATGCTGCGGTCGCGGCGCTCGCCGTAGAGCGCGTCGAGGCAATAGAAGATGCCGACGAGGAAGGTGGTCGCCATGATGAGGCCGGCGGCGATGGTGTAGGGGAGGATGGGGTTAAGGCCGTGCGAGGTTTGGGTGATGGTGCCGTTGTCGTTGACCGTGCTGGTGATGAGCATGCCTGTGGGCATGCGGAGGGTGCTGTAGAAGAAGCCGAGGATGATGAAGGCGGCGACGGCGAGAGGCGCGATATAGATGGCGCGGTTCTCCCAGAGCTCGCGGCGGATGGACCAGAAGAGCAGGCGGGCTTCGGAGATGTGGGCGACGGCGGTGGGGCGAGCGGTATCGGGGAACGAAGTGGGGAGAGCGTCGGTCTGGGGGGTCATTGGGCTGCTCCTGTGTACGAGCCGGGCGTAGATACGGGTGGTGGGCTGTAGGGCGCGGGTTGGTTGGGCTGGCCGACGAAGGCTACGAAGACGTCGGCGATGCTGGGAGTGCGGACGTCTCCAAGGGGAGCGAGTTGTTCGCGGGAGACGCGGTCGTAGAGGAGGATGCTGCGGCCGAAGGTTTGGCGCTCTTGAATTGGCTTGAGGGCGCGGGCAGCGGCGAGTTGCGCGGGGTTTGCGATGAGCTCAAGGTAGCGCGTGTCGAAGTCGTCCATGCTGCAGCCGAAGACGAGGTTGCCGCGATCGATGAAGAGGAGGTCGGTGAGGATGTACTGGATCTCATCGATTTGATGGGTGGTGACGAGGATGGTGCGGTGGTGGTCGAAGTAGTCGTTGAGCAGGGAGTCGTAGAACTGCTTGCGGAAGAGGATGTCGAGGCCGAGGGTGGGCTCGTCGAGTACGAGGAGCTTGGCGTCGATGGACATGACGAGGGCGAGATGGAGTTGCGCGACCATGCCCTTGGAGAGCTCGCGAACCTTGCTGGTGCGCTTGATGGTGGTGCGGGCGAGGAAGGCTTCGGCTTTCGCGCGATCGAAGCGGGGATGGATGCCGGCTACGAAGTCGATTGCGTCGGAGACACGCATCCAGCGAGGGAGGACGGCGACGTCGGCTACGAAGGCTACGTCGTTCATGAGCTGATCACGCTGTGTCCAGGGATTACGGCCGAGGACGGAGAGCGAGCCCTGGAAGGAGGTGAGACCTAGGATGGCGTTGAGCAGGGTCGTCTTGCCGGCGCCGTTGGGGCCGATGAGGCCGAGGATGCGGCCTTCGGCAACGTTGAGGTCGATGCTGTTGAGGGCGACGGAAGAACCGTAGGACTTGTGGAGACCGGTGGCTTGGATGCAGGTCATTTGAGCCCTCCTTGTGAGTGGGAGTTAGGTGCGGCTAAGAGATCGGTGGTGGTGAGGCCGAGGCGTTGGATGGTGGCCTGGAGGTGCGGCCATTCTTCGATGAGGAACTTCTGGCGTTCGGCCTGGAGAAGGAGGTCGCGGGCTCCGGCGGTGATGAACATGCCGCGGCCGCGACGGCTTTCGACGATGCCCTGGTCGACAAGTTCCTGATAGCTCTTGAGGACGGTGAGAGGGTTGACGCGGTTTTCGGCGGCAACGGTGCGGACCGAGGGAAGGGGTTCCCCTTCCTGGAGGAGGCCGTCGAGGATCATGGCGACGACGCGGCCTCGAAGCTGGCGGTAGATCGGCTGACTGTCGTTCCACTCAAGTTCCATAGGGTTTGTTGCTCCGTGGCTGAATTACTGTTGTAGTTGACTACAACACTATGATTCTGTCAAGAGGAATTATGGGGGATTTTTGAGACGCGGCGGCAGAAGGATTTTTTGGTTGTGCGGATGGGCTTGATGGGTATGGTGTGCTCGAAGATTGACCCGGTTCTTGGGCCCATGCTAGCGTCGACGTATGGCGTTTTCCTTGCGTTGTTGTTGTCGCGTTGACCAGCCCCTCGTTGGGTGAGCCGCGACATGCTCAGAACTTCCTGAAGCGCCTTCTCTAAAGCTCATCCGAATTTCTCATCGTATGCCCGTCGTGGCGTCGAGTAGCCGTCATCGGTTGCCGGACCTTGTTGACGGTGGTTGAGCCAGGGAGAAACTATGCAATCTGGAATCGAGAATGCTGTCGCGTCGCAAGCCCACAGAGGCCTGGTGGGAGGGCAAGGGGAAGCCGGCGGAGTTTTGAAGACGCCTGAGGAACTCGCGGACATTGTTTCGCGCTTTGCGGCGTCGGATGGATGGATGGAACGGGTGCGACTGCGCACGGATGGGCGTTGGTATGAGCGGCTGTATCACGGTCCGGACCACGACTTGTGGGTGATCAGCTGGTTGCCAGGACAGTCCACGGGTTTCCACGATCATGGGGCGTCTTCAGGAGCGTTCGTCGTGGTGACGGGTAGTCTTGAGGAGCGGCGTCCTGGTGAGCAGGCGCAGAGTATCTATCCAGGCCGAGGGCGCTCCTTTGGTCCTGACTACACGCATGATGTAGGAAATGGCTCGCTGGGGCCGGCGATCAGTATTCATGCGTATTCGCCTCCGCTGGACGAGATGAACGAATACGAGGTGGACGAAGGTCGACTGGTTCCTCGGGAACGGGGGCAGGCTGACGGGCTCGACGAGGTGTGGCGAGTGGAGAGGCAGGAGAAGCGAGCGGGCCGATTGAGCGTCGAGCAGATGCTTTCGGCGGCACGTGCGCGCTTGCAACGGCTGTCTGCGCGCGAGGCACATGACGCGTTGGGAAAGGCTGGGACAATCCTGGTCGACATTCGTCCAGAGAGTCAGAGGGCGGCGGAGGGCAGCATTCCGGGCGCGCTGGTTGTCGAACGGAATGTGCTCGAGTGGCGATTGGATCCGACGAGCAGCGCTCGACTGGCCGTGGCTACCGATCATGATGTGCACGTGATCCTATTTTGCTCGGAAGGGTATGCGTCAAGCCTTGCGGCGGCGGCTCTGCAGGACCTTGGGCTGTGGCGTGCGACTGACATGGTTGGCGGATTCAAGGCGTGGCGCGCGGCGGGGCTGCCGATCGGGGACGGCGGCCCTCGATGCGGCTCCGACGCAGTGGATTAGCGAAGAAATTAGCCCACGGTGAAGACGACGCGGGGCTTGCCGGTGGAGGTGGCCCAGACGGTTTCTACTTCTGAGAGTGGGGCGATTTGCGTGTCGATGGTTAAGTGGGCGGGGGCTACGGCTTCGAAGGTGCTGCGGATGGATTGGGCGAGGGCTTCGCGGCTTACGCTGCCGATGCCGCTGCCCATAAGGGTGATGGCGGAGGAACGAAGGAGTGCGGCGGGGAGGTTGATGTTGAGGTCGCCGGCGGCGCTGCCTACCTGGACGAAGCGGACGGGGTGGTCGTCGATGGATTTGGCGAGGGCAGTGAGGATGGTTAGGGCGGATTGTCCCCAGAGGTAGTCGATGACGATGTCGATGCCGGTGGAGAAGGTTTGCTCGAGGGCGGATGCGAAGTCGGCGGCGCTGGTTGGGTTTTGGGGATCGAGGGCGAAGGGGATGAGTTCGTCGGCGCCTAGTTGCTTGAGGGTTGCGAGCTCGGAGGGATTGCGGCCCGTGGCGATGACCTTTGCGGCGCCTAAGTATTTGGCTAGCTGGATGGCGACTCGGCCAGCGGTGCCGGTGGCGCCATTGATGAGGACGGTTTCGCCGGGGGCGAGGTTGGCGCGCTCGATGAGGGAGCCCCAGGCGGACATGCCGGGGTTGGCAATGGCGGCGGCCGTGATGTCGTCGAGGGTGCCGGGGATTTCTACGCAGCGGCGGGGGTGGATTGGGCAGAGTTCGGCTAGCGAACCGTAGGGGGATTCGGGCATGGCGAAGTAGACGCGGCGGTTGTCGGGGGTGAGGCCAACGCCGTCGGTGCCGGCGATGGCGGGGTAGATGCCGGCGGAGCTGTAGTGGGCGCCGGAAGCTCGTGACTTGGTGAGGTTGCTGAGTGCGGCGGCACGGACGCGGATGAGTTGTTCGCCTTCTTTGGGGGTGGGGTCGGGGAAGTCTGCGTAGATGGGGGTCTTGCCGGCGGCGGTGACGATGGCTGCTTTCATGGTGTGTGCTCCTTGGGGTCGGGCGCGGTCGGGGCCAAAATCTAACGGCGTTAGAGATAATCTAACATTGTTCAATAATGTGATGTCAAACGGGGTAGACTGGATTCATGAAAATTAATCGCGAGATGGTGACGCGGGCTGGGCTGAAGCTGCTGAACGAGATAGGGCTCGAGCAGCTGACGTTGCGGCGGCTGGGCGTGGAGCTCGAGGTGCAGGCGGCGACGATTTATTGGCACTTCAAGAGCAAGGAAGCGTTGCTGGATGAGATGGCGACGACGGTGCTGACGGAAGGCGCGGCGAATCTTGTGCCGCGGAGAAGGTCTGGGGACTGGAAGGTGTGGGCGTCTACGTATGGCGAGGGGTTGCGGAAGACGTTGATGGCGTATCGGGACGGCGGGAGGATGGTGAGTGGGACGAAGTTAACCACGACGGCTCCGCTGAAGACTACGGAGCGGATTGCGGCTGTGCTGGTGGGGGCGGGATTTTCTGTGCGTGGGGCGGTGGTGCTGCTGAGCACGATCAACTACTACACGCAGAGTTTTGTGATGGAGGAGCAGGCTGTGTTTCCGACGCCGGGAGAGCGGTCGCCGCTGTACGAGATTGCGGATCGGGATGCGCAGCTGGATGCGGCGGAGTTTCCGAATCATCGGCAGGCTTCGGGGATTTTGTTTGACCGATTTGACCGGCGGTATAAAGAGGGGCTGGAGTTGATTGTGCGGGGCGCGGAGTTGGAGATTGCGCGGAAGAGGGCGAAGAGACGTTGAGGCGGTGGCTTGCGGGTTGTGGCGCGAGATGGATGGCTGTCCGCGCGCAGGGCTTGTCTGCTATTCGTATTCGCGATTGGGGAGGAAGCGGAAGTTTGAGATCTTACCTTCGGGATCGATGAAGACAAGAATCATTAACGTGTTTTCCTGTTTGGTGAGGCGGAAGAGCGAGATGAGTGGGGTGGTCGTGCCGGGTGGAGTGAGGCGCTTGACGAGGGTGAGAGAGCCTCCGGGCCAGAGGTTGGCGAGGGTTGCCTTGGCCCCTGCGGTTGCCCCTGGGGTAATGGAGCTGGCAAAGGCGGTCGAGAAGAAGGGAAGGACGTCCTGGCCGGTGGCAAGATGATCCAGCACCTTCTCTAAGGTGGCGGCGATCTCGGGCTGGGTGTCGGGGATGGCGGCGAGCTTCGCGGGTGAGAGCGGAGGATCGATGAGGCCGGCGATTACGTGGGCCATGAGGTCTGGATCCGAGTGAGCATCGAGATTGGTGAGGACGACGACAGTGAGGTTGTCGTCGGGATAGCGGGAGATGTCCGCGGTAAAACCCTGCCAGTTGCCGCCGTGTTCGATGACCTTGTGGTTGTTCTGCTGGCGGATCCACCAGCCGAAGCCGTACTGGTTGGGGTTGGGCTTGCCGTCGTTGAGGAGGTAGATGGACCACATACGGTCGAGGCTGGATTGGCTGAGGAGCTGGGTGGTGTACAAGGCGGCGTCCCACTTCGCCATGTCGAGGACGTTGAGATAGAGCGAGCCGTCGGCGGTGGAGTTGAAGGTTGGGGAGACCCACTCCTGATTTTTGAGTTGGTCGCCGGCGCCGATTCCGTAGCCGGCTGAGCGGTTCGGAATGATGTCGCTTTGGCTGATGAGGCGCGTGGAGGTCATGTGGAGTGGTGTAAAGATTCGCTGGTTGAGGAAGTCCGCATAGGGCATGCCGGTGATGCGGTGGATGAGGATGCCGAGGAGGACATAGTTTGTGTTGCTGTATGCCCACTTGTCGCCTGGGGCGAACTCGATCGGGAGGGCTTCGAACTTGGTCAGGAGCTGGTTTTCGGAGAAATCGAGGCGCAGGTAGAAGGTGCCGGATGGGCCAGAGAGTGTGGGGTTGGTGTAGTCCTCGAGGCCGGAGGTGTGGGAGAGCAGGTTTTTGATGAGGATTGGCTTCCAGGTGGCGGGCGCGTCTGGGAAGTATTTGGTGATGCTGTCGTCGAGGGAGAGCTTGTTGTCTTGTGCGAGCAAGAGGATGGCTGTGGCGATGAATTGTTTGCCGACGGAGCCTGACTGGAAGAGGGTTTCTGGTTTTACCGGGACATTCAGTTCTACATTTGCGAAACCGTATCCCTTGGCGAGCAAGATATTGCCTCGGCTATAGACGCCTACGGCGGCGCCGGGAATCTGGAGCCGGCGCATTTCGGAGGCGACGAACGAATCGATTGCGTGGACCTGCTGCGGATCGAGGGGCGCACGCGGAGGTGGGGTTTGCGCGTAGGCGGTCGTGCGGGAAAAGATAGCGGCGAGCAGGAGCACGTTGACGATACGCATGGAAGCAATCTCCCTTGGGATCACAGAATGAAGGCGAGTATAGACATATTTTTATTTCTTCGCTACTATTGAATTAATGGCAGAGCGAAATTATCTCGGAGAACTTGAGTTGATGATTCTGCTCAGCGTGGTGCGGCTGGGCGAAGAGGCCTATGGCGTACCGATCTCGCACGAGATTGGAAAGCAGGTTGGTCGAGACGTGACGCTGGGCAGCGTGTATGCGGCATTGGAGCGTATGGAAGCGAGAGGGCTGGTGGCGTCGAGACTGGGTGACTCGACACCGGAGCGCGGAGGGAAAGCGAAGCGCTACTTTCGGGTAACGAAGGCGGGGCTGCGGCAGGTGCAGGAGACGCGACGGGTATTGCAGCAGATGTGGCGTAACCTGCCAGAGCTACGGGGAGAGCGCCCATGAGCGGAACGCAGGCACCCCGGTTAGCGGCTTGGATGCTGGAGCATTTGGTTCCCGGAGATCGTAATGAGGCGCTGGAGGGCGATCTGCTGGAAGAGCTTTGTTCTGGGCGGTCGTCGAACTGGTATTGGCGGCAGATGTTCGGGAGCATAGCGGCGGCATGGCGGTCGGAGATTGCCGATCATCGCAGTGCGTTGGTGTTTGCAACGGTGTGGTCGATGCTGGCGCCGGTTTGGATGGCAGTGGTTCATACGCGAGGCTTCGTCGAAGTGGCTGCAGATGCACGGCGGCTGGCGTGGCCGTGGTCTGCGGTTTGCCCGGTTGGCTTGTGGATGTCGCTGGTGATGGCTTTCTTATGGATGGGACTGCTGATCTTTTTATGGTGGGCCAGGTTGAGTTCGAGGCGGTTCGATTCGCGATCGTTCGGGCGGGGATTTGTGTGGGGCAGTCTGATCTTGATGCCGGTGTGGCTGGCTACTGCCTTGTTGAATGGACTGTTGCGGGCGAACGCCTGGGTGGTCGTACTGTCGGGGTTTTTCCCGTTCTTCGTCGCCACGCTGTGCGGGGTTTGGAGTGTGATGAGGATCATGGAGATAGAGCGGGACGATGGTGGGATGAGTGAGGTGGGGGAGCCGGATAGCGGACGGGTCACGGAACTTTGGGGGCGCAGACGGTAAACTGAGAAGATGCTTGCACGGCTTTATGCGAAGTGGATGTATGCGTGGGAGACGGCTCTTACGACTCGGGATATGAATCGGGTGGAACGGCCGTTGGAGTGGGGGTTCGAGTCCCTGGCGGATGTTGGCGGGGTGGAGTTGGCGGCGCGGGTGGAGCGCGGCGAGATCTCGGGGCTGGAGGCGATGATTGCTCTGAATGAGCGGATCGTGGCGCAGCCGCAGAGTTTCTATGGGTACCAGACGCCGACGGATTTTCGGATTGAGGAACACTTTCCTGCACTGTATCCGACGAATGTTCGTCCGGAAACGCTGGAGCAGGAGCGGGAATGGAAGCGGCGGGCCGAGGTGGGGGAACTGCGGAAGGAGCCGTTTCTAAGGTTTACGTCGCCGGTGGGGACGCCGTATCCAGAGAACGATACGGTGAATGCGCGATGGTATGAGGTGAAGCAGGGGATAGGGGATAGAGGAGTAGAGGATGGAGAATACAGAAGCAACGGCAACGGCAACGGCAATGGCAACAGCAACGGCGGGGGGCGGCGGCCGCGGCAGGCGATGATTGTGATGCCGCAGTGGAATGCGGATGCGTTTTCGCATAACGTGCTGTGCGAGATGTTTAACCGGTTTGGGATTTCGTGCTTGAGGTTGTCGAAGCCGTATCACGATGTGCGGCGGCCGGCGGAGCTCGAGCGATCGGACTATGCGGTGAGTGCGAATGTGGGGCGGACGATTGCTGCTTGCCGGCAGGCGGTGGTGGATATTCGGAGTTGCGTGGACTGGCTGGAGTCGCAGGGATATGACCAGATTGGGGTGTTGGGGACGAGCCTGGGGAGTGCGTATGGATTTATTGCCGCGGCGATGGATCCGCGGCTAAGGGTGTGCGCGTTCAATCATGCCAGTACGCAGTTTGGGGATGTGGTGTGGACGGGGCAGAGCACTCGGCATGTGAAGGCTGCGTTTGAGCATGCGGGGCTGACGCAGGATGAGACGCGGGCGATGTTTGCGGGGGTCAGCCCGATGAGTTTTATGGAACAGTATGCGGTGACGGGGGCGGCGCGTTGGGAGGGCGATAAGGCCAGGCGGACGCTGGTGGTCTATGCGCCGTATGATCTGACGTTCGTGGTGAAGTACTCGCGGGAGGTGCTAAAAAACTTTGATCAGCACGGCATGGATTATGTGGCGAAGGTGTTGCCGTGCGGGCACTATACGACCGGAGAGACGCCCTATAAGTTTCTGGATGGGTGGTATTTGGGGTCGTTTATTTGGGGGGCGTTTCGGCGGTTGCGGGCGTAGCTCGATGCGAAATGCTGAAGCGGGAGGTTAGGAGCTCAGCGCGCTTCAGAGGCTACCTTGATCCTTGCTGCGGCTGAGGTCGTCGATGATCTGGCGGTCGACGTGAGAGACGGCGATGGTCTGGCGGAAGGAGATATCCAGCGAGTGGTGGATCGAGACTTCTTCTGCTTCTACGGCTTGCGACAGAGCCGGATGCTGGAGCGCGGCGAAAGGCGAAGTCCTCAAAGCTGACTGGAAGCTGACTCGGGTGCGGAGGGGGTTTGCGCGGAGGCGCGGCGATATCGAGATGACTTTCTGGTTCATGGAAGACGCTCCTTAGATAGCTCTGCGTGGAGTGTTACTTCCGATCAAGCTGGGGCCCGCAGTTCGTTCACTGCTATGTATGATGCGAGACGTCCGGCCTGGAGTTGTTGGAAGGGGAGAGGGAATGCGCGTCTGAAGTGCCAACCTGGAGGGGGACTGGTGAGAAATCCATTTGTTTGCAGTACACTCGGAGGCTAGACCCTTCCCCTTTTATGTGCGCCGGGAGATTGATTCGCTGCTTGCTGTTGCGGCGAATGGAGGCGAGCGATTGGGGGAGAACACTAACAATGGCAGCTCGGAGCGCGATGGGTAGGGACATCCGGACACGGCGGGAGCGATGGAAGGCCTGGTGGGGTCGGCGCACGCGCGTGGGCAAGATCACGCTGTGGATGCTGGCGGCGATCTTCTTGTGCACGTTTGGACTGATGGTTCACGTGGCTACCACGCTGGATACGATTGTGATCACGCTCGCGGGCATGGCGATCACGCCGTTGGTGCTGATCCTGCTGTTCCGATGGTTCACCTACACGGTGTTGTGGAGGGTGCGGAATCGGCTGATCCTGACGTACCTGTTGATGGGATTGGCGCCGCTGGTGATGTTTGCGACGCTGGCGGCCATCGCGGGGTATCTGCTGGCGGGGCAGTATGCGACGAATATGGGGTTGTCGCGGTTGACCGAGGGCGTGACGCGAGTCCGCGACCAGGCGGGAAGCGCGGCCATTTTTGGAAGCCCTTCCTGGACGACGAAAGATGGTGCGCGCATGAACGGCGCAAAGGCTTCAACCACCGAGGATGACGATATGGCCGTTTTGGACCATACAGCCAATTCGGCTGGTACCGCGCCGGAGGATGGTTCGCCCCTTTCGTTGATGGAGCTGAAGGGGAATGCATGGGTGCCGCTGGACGGGATGACGGTGAAGAACAATGCAGGGCCGCTGACGAGCGCGGCGCCGCCAGCGTGGTTGCACCCGGGGTTCCAGGGAATTGTGGAGGACGGGGGGAAGCTGTATTTGTGCGCGGAGGTGAGCGCACCACGTAATGGGCGGCAGGTGGCGGTGCTGGCAAGCCGGCCGCTGACGCGGGACGAGCTGGACGTGATGTCGAAGGGGCTGGGGCGGATCCTATTGTCGCAGTCGTTCAGTCACCTTGCGTCGGATGCGGATCAGGATACGACCGATACGGAGACGGAGAAGGAGAAGGGCGAGGAATCGCAGCCGGTCCATGTGAATGTCGTGGTTCCGAAGGATTCGGACGAAGGGGATTTCTTCGATAAGGTGTCGAGCGCGCCGATGGCGGCGCCGCCGCATGCTTGGCGGAATCCGCCGGTGTGGTTTACGGCGGAGCTGCCGGTGACGTCGTGGGGGACAGGCGACAAGATGCAGGCGATGATTGCGGTGATCTCGCGGCCGTCGTATTTGTATTCACTGCTGTTTGCGTCGTCGGTGAAGGTTGGCAAGGTTGTGTGGGCGATGCTGATTGGCATTGCGGCGTTTTTTGCGCTGATGGAGTTGTTTGCGCTGGCGATGGCGACGAGTTTGAGTTTGACGATTACGCGGTCGGTGGCGGAGCTGTACAAGGGGACGAAGGCGATTGATGCGGGGCACCTGGAGCATCGGATTCCGGTAAAGCGGAAGGACCAGCTGGCGGCGCTGGCGAATTCGTTTAATCGAATGGCGGCGTCGGTGAGCGAGCTGCTGGTGCAGCAGCGGGAGAAGGAGCGGTTGCTGAACGAGTTGGCGATTGCGCAGGAGGTGCAGACGACGCTGTTTCCGCGGTCGCCGGCGTTCATGGGATCGCTGGAGGTGCATGGTACGTGCCTCCCGGCGCGGACTGTGGGTGGAGATTACTTCGATTTTATTTTTGGGTATGGGCCGGGGCTGGGTGCGGATGGGAAGTCGGCGGGACATGTGACGCTGGCGCTGGGGGATATTAGCGGGAAGGGAATTTCGGCGGCGCTGCTGATGAGTGCGCTGCACTCGGCTGACCGGGCGTTTAGTGCGGCGGTGAATGAGGAGGGTGCGCCGGTGTCGCCGGCATTGCTGCTGAAGCTGTTGAATGCGCATCTGTATCGGAGCACGCAGTCGGCGCGGTATGCGACTTTGTTTCTGGCGACGTATGATCCGGCGACCAAGCGGCTGACGTATTCGAATGGCGGACATCTGCCGCCGCTGGTGATTTCCAAAGACGGGAGCGTGCAGCGGCTGGAGGTTGGCGGCGCGGTGGTGGGATTGCTGGATGGTCTGGAGTATCAAGAGGCGACCGTGCAGCTGGAGCCGGGGGATCTGCTAGTGGCGTATACGGATGGGCTTACGGAGCCGGAGAAGAACGGCGAGGACTTTGGGGAGGAGCGGCTGATGGAGTTTGTGCGGGCTCGGCGGGATGAGCCGCTGACGGTGCTGGCGACCCATACGCTGCAGGTGGTGAAGGCGTGGATCGGGGAGCAGGAGCAGCCGGACGATATGACAGTGGTGCTGGCGCGGCAGGGGTGAGTGCTACACGACGGCGAGCGCGGGCCTTGTCCGTCAGTTGTGGGCTAGTAGAAGGCAGGCGGTGGCAGGTTCTGCGGATCCTTCTTTTCGTCGTAATTTAGATTGACGAGGTTATCCCTATAGTCAATCTGCAAGACCAGCCGGTCTAACACGGGCGCGCCGAGAAGCCCTGACAGTTCTATACCATCATCCTTCGAAAGCGAGCTTGTATCAATCGCGGTCATGCTGTCCACATGCAGGCGGACATGTGCAAAGGTCACGAGGAACTCCTGCGTCTGGTACACATGCGTTACTTCGCCCGAAACGCCAAACATACGGGTATCGAAGTCTCCATGGACCTTCGTTACCTCGCGTGCGGCGGTGGGTGAAATCAACATCGACTCAGCCCCGGTATCAATCAGAAACAGCTTGTCCTTCGCGCCGCCAATGCTAACCGGAAGTAAAAGATCGTGGCCGTCCCGCCAGACCATCGTCCAATCTTTCATCTCCGGAGCGATATACCGGTCGTGAAAGACGGGTACGGTATCGTCAGCGTCCCCAGAAATTTCTTCCGCCGTTTCGCCGGGACGCTTGGGTAGTGGACCCAGCCGAAGCTTTCTGCCTGGAAAGTCCAGGGTCACTAAATACTTGCTGAAAAAGTCCGTCCCGATTAGGCCATCGATGCCGAGCTTGTCATTCTTTTCAAGAATCGTGACCGGACAATTCTTGAACTCGAGTCCGCCAATGCGGATGCTCTCCACATGAGCGATAGTGCTCTGGATCGCGCCCTCGTCACCGATACCGCCAACTACAACCTTCTCGCCGTGTGCCAGCTTCAGACGGGATGCAGCCGCACGCGAAAGGGTGATTCCGCTCGCCCCACTATCTATCTCAAGCGTCCGCTGACTGCCGTTCAGCTTCACGTACAATCCGAAACTGCTGCGGTGGGTCGAGTCTTCCATCATCTCTTCGATGTGGAGCTCGGCATTGTCAACGGGTTGCACCAATTGGCAATCACCCTTGGTGTAGTCTTTCTCGTGCGCCAGACTTTCTAGTAGGTTGTTTCGGTCTTTGGCGTTCAGTAATCCCTCATCCTTGGCAAATGTCGTTTCTATCTCCAGCCGTTGCGATCGTCGCAGTGTGCTCGTCCATGCCTCCTGCACTTCGATCTCATGTGGGGCCAGCATGTGAGCCGTTGCGATGTGGCGCGCAGCAGTAGCGTGGTCCCCTAACAAATTCTCGATCCGAAATGTCATTAACAACGCGCGTGGGTTACAAGGGTCAAGCTTGCGCGATTCCAAAACCGTCTTCAACGCCTCGGGTAATTCTCCGTTTCGAAACTGCACTTCACCCCAGGTTTCCATTGCAGGTCCACTGCCGGGGTCCGCCTGTTGCCAGCTCTTTGCCTGGTCGACGGCGTCCTGAAGCTTTCCTTCTTCAAGCAAAGTTCGGATGACTCCTGCTCGGGAGACGTCCGGCGATGAACTCTCCAATTTCTGAAAAAGCTCCAAAGCAGTCTTGTAATCTCGTCTCGAAAGCGCCTTCTCGGCATCGGATGGCGGCTCATTGTCCACCTGACAGGCAACGCGCGGCTTGGGGGCACTTGTACCGGCAGACGCGGCGCCATGCGAGACCTGTCCCTGGACGGGAGACTCGATACCTGCAAGCTGTACACACAGCAAGGCAAAGGAAAGCCGCAAAACGAACCCACCAAAATTCATGCAACCACGTATATCAGAACCGGTCGCTGGAGCCGGATTTTTTTGAACGCAACGGCGACTTCTTATTGTCGGATGTGGGCGGCGTAAAATGTTGGGTATATGCCGATTGACTTGAACGCTCCTCTTGCTACTAGTGACCCTGAGATTGCTTCGCAGATTGAGAAGGAAGTGCTGCGGCAACATGAGGGGCTGGAGATGATTGCCAGCGAGAACTTTGTTTCGCGTGCCGTGCTCGAGGCCGTCGGGACCGTGTTTACGAACAAGTATGCGGAGGGGTATCCGGGGAAGCGGTACTACGGCGGATGCGAGTTCGCGGATGTGGTCGAGAATTTGGCGCGGGATCGGGCGAAGGAGTTGTTTGGGGCCGAGCATGTGAATGTGCAGCCGCATTCGGGGTCGCAGGCTAATGCGGCCGCTTACATGACGTTGCTGGAGCCGGGCGAGACGATCCTGGGATTGGACCTCGCCAATGGCGGGCATTTGACGCATGGACACAAGCTGAATTTTTCGGGAAAGCTATATAAGATTGCCGGGTATAAGGTGCGGCAGGATACCGAGGTGATCGACTACGACGCGTTGGAGGCGCAGGCGATTGCCGAGAAGCCGAAGGTGATTGTTGGAGGTGGCTCGGCGTATCCGCGGCAGTTTGATTTTGTAAGGATGCGGGAGATTGCGGATAAGGTGGGCGCGAAGTTGATGATCGACATGGCGCACTTTGCGGGGTTGGTGGCGGGTGGTGCGCATCCTTCTCCCGTGCCGCATGCGGATGTGGTGACGACGACTACGCATAAGACGCTGCGCGGGCCACGGGCGGGGATGATTTTGTGCAAGGCGGAGCTGGCTGCGTCGATCGATCGGAGCGTGTTTCCTGGGCAGCAGGGTGGGCCGCTGGTGCATGTGATTGCAGGGAAGGCTGTCGCGTTCAAGGAGGCGCTGCAGCCGGAGTTCAAGGCATATGCGGCGCAGACCGTGGCGAATGCGAAGGCGCTCGCGGCAGAGATGGCGGCTGAAGGGTATCGCGTGATTTCTGGCGGTACGGACACACATTTGATTTTGGTGGATGTGTTCTCGAAGGGGATGTTTGGGTCGGAGGCGGAGAGTGCACTGGGGGCGGCGGGGATTACGGTGAATAAGAATGCGATTCCGTATGACACGAATCCGCCGATGAAGCCTAGCGGGATTCGGATCGGGACACCGGCGTTGACGACTCGCGGGATGAAGGAAGGCGAGATGAAGACGATTGCGGGGTGGATTGCCGAGGCGTTAGAGCATCGCAATGATGCTGGGAAGCTGGCGGAGATTCGGGGGAAGGTTGGGGAGATGGCGGAGGAGTTTCCGCTGTATGGGTGGTTACGACAGGGGATAGAGGATAGAGCGTAGAGGATAGAGAGAACGGATGGCGCGATGGCATTTGGTGGCGGGGAGTACGGGGGCGGGGAAGAGTACGGCCGCGCGGGAGATTGCGGAGCGGGTGGGCGGGGTGCGGTTCTCGATTGATGAGTGGATGAATGCGCTGTATTGGATGGATTGTCCGGAGAAGAATGATTTTCCGTGGGCGCTGGAGCGGGTGGGGCGGTGTGAGGCGCAGATTGAGGCGGTGGCTCGGGAGTTGGCTCGGGTGGGTGTGGATGCGGTGCTGGATTTGGGGTTTACTACGCGGGCACAGCGGATGGGGTGGTTGACGAGGGCGCGGGCTGCGGGGGTGGGGTGCGTGCTGCATGTGCTGGATGTCGATGCCGAGGTGCGGTGGGAGAGGGTATGTAAGCGGAATCGTGGGGAGAGTGGGACGTATGCGTTTGAGGTGACTCGGGAGATGTTTTGTTTTATGGAGGAGCGGTGGGAGTTGCCTTCGGTGGAGGAGCGCGCGGAGTTTGATGGGGCGGCTTTTAGCTCTTAGCTTTTGGCTTTAGCTAAAGACAGAATGGGCGCGCTTCGCGCGAGAAGCAGGTTCCTACCCTTCGGCTTCGCTCAGGGTCGGAATGACAATTTCTTTTCAGAAATTGTCAAAGAAAGGCAAAAGCAGAGGGGCGTGGATGGGGGTGGGGTTGGTCGGGTAGAGTATTTGAATGACCTTGCGACTTGTTTCTCCTGCGCTTTCTGTGATGAGCCTTTCTGTTTTGTTTAGCCTTGGCGCGGTGGCGCAGCGTCCGCATGATGGGCCTCCCCCTGCGAAGCCGGCGGCGGATGCGGGAAAGCCGGAAGAGAAGCCTGCAGATGTAAAAGCTTTGGAACTGCCTGCGGATAAATCTGTCGAACAGACGATTACGGTGCATGGCAAGACGCTGCACTACACGGCGACTGTGGGGACGATTCGGTTGGTGGATGAGAAAGGCAAGCCGACCGGGGATGTGATGTACACGGCGTATACGCTCGATCATGAGAAGGGTTCGCCGGATCGGCCGGTGCTGTTTGCGGTGAATGGCGGGCCGGGTGCTTCGAGCGTGTATTTGAATTTGGGGGCGATTGGGCCGAAGCATATTTCGTTTGCGAATGTGGGGGATTCGGCTAGCAATCCCGCTACGCTGACGGATAATCCGGGAACGTGGCTGGACTTCACCGATGAGGTGTTCATTGACCCGATCGGGACGGGATTTTCGAAGTCGCTGGTGGATGAGGCGACGAGCAAAAAGCTGTTCTATTCGCCGACGCCGGATGTGCAGTACTTGTCGCTGGTGATCTACAAGTGGCTGGTGAAGAATGATCGGCTGCTGGATAAGAAGTATTTGATTGGCGAGAGCTATGGCGGGTATCGTGGACCGCGGATGACGCATTACATGCAGTCGCAGCTGGGCGTGGCGATGAATGGGGTGGTGCTGGTGAGTCCGTATCTGAATCCGCAGTTTGGGGATGGGAATTTGTCGCCGATTCCGTGGATGATTACGCTGCCCTCGATTACGGCAGCGCATTTGGAGAGTGAGCACAAGCTCAGCGATGCGGCGATGCAGGATGTGATCGCGTACACCGAGGGCGAATATGCGACGACGCTGATCAAGGGACCGAGGGACAAGGCGGCGACGGATGCGATGGTGGCGAAGGTGACGGAGATGACGGGGTTGGATCCGCAGTTTGTGAAGTACTCGGGTGGGCGGCTGGAGACGGGTGCATTTCTGCGCGAGGTGCATCGGGAGAAGGGCGAGATTGGGAGTGTGTATGACTCGAATGTGACGCTACCGGATCCGTTCCCTTACTCGCCGGACCAGGAGTCGAATGACCCGATTCTGGAGAGCATTATTGCGCCTACGACGACGGCGATGGTGGACTTTATTACGCGGACGGTGGGATGGAAGACGGACGCGCAGTACTATGCGTTGTCGTATGAGGTGGGGAGGCTGTGGGATCGGTCAGGACCGGCGCTGCGCGATGGCGCGGTGGAGGATCTGCGCGAGTCGGTGGCTGCTGATCCGAAGCTGAATGTGCTGATCGTGCATGGGTGGAATGATCTTTCGTGCCCGTTCATGGGATCGCAACTGACGCAGAATGAGTTGCCGTCGAAGCTGGCGGGGCAGGTGCAGGTGCACGAGTTTCCTGGGGGTCACATGTTCTATACCCGGCCCGAGAATGGTGCGGGATTGCATGAGTTTGCGGAGAAGATGGTAGAGACGCATTAGAGCAGGGGATAAGGAATAGGGGTAGAGTGTAGAGGGAAAAACGTAGAGGAAAAGGTAGGAAGGGATCGGGCTTGATACTTTCATTTGTGTTGCTGGGCATGACGGTTGGGCTGCGATCGATGACGGCGATGGCGGTGCTGTGCTGGTTTGCGTGGTTGCAACTGTTGCCGCAACACGGATGGACGTTCTGGGTGGGAAGCCTGGTGTCGGTGATTGTGTTTACGCTTGCTGCGGTGGGCGAGTACGTGGCGGACACGCTGCCGTCGACGCCTAGCCGGACAGCCCCAGTGGGGTTGACAGCGCGGATTGTGTTTGGGGGACTGGTGGGGGCACTGGCGGCTCACGCGCTGATCGAGCCCGCGGCCGGTGGAGCGATCTTTGGGGTGGTGGGCGCGCTGATTGGAGCGTTTGGCGGGGTACGGGTGCGGAGGTACTGGGCGAAGGCGGTGGGGAAGGATTTGCCGGTGGCGCTGCTGGAGTCGGCGTTTGCGCTGGCGCTGGCGGTGGGGACGTGCTGGGAGCTGCACCTCTCGCTGATGAGTCTGCTGAGCGCGCTGCCGAACGCGACGCAGTAGGTTGCGGGTCAGATTTTGAGGAAGATGCGGCGGCGGTACAGGACGTAGATGGGGAGCCAGCAGATGGCGGCGAAGACGATGCAGTAGATCATCGACGCGATGGGGGCGTAGGGGATGATGTGCAGGATGCCGAGGTAAAACGAGCGCAGGATGCTGGGGTGGGGGCGGATGAGGTCGAGGAGTCCGGGGAGAAGTTCGGATAAGACGTAGGCGGCGATGGCGTTGGTGCCGAAGACTAGCAGGATCATGTAGCGGCGGCGGGTCTGGGCGTCGATGTCAGCGTTACGAGCGGCGGTGCGGCGGGCTCCATAGATGTCGATGAGGTAGATGCTGAGGGCGAGGAGTAAGAGGCTCCAACCGGCAGCGTAGAGGACGTAGGAGCTGGTCCAGAGTTTCTTGTTGACGGGGAAGGTGAAGTTCCAGAGGCCGCCTGCGATGATGCCTGCGCAGCCGGCGTAGGCGATGCCGCGCGCTTTGGCGACGATGCTGCGGGTGGAGCGGAGCCAGATGCCGGTGAGCATGCCGATGAGTGCGGTGGCGAGGGCGGGGAGGGTGCTGAGCAGGCCTTCAGGGTCGCGGGTTCGCTCGTAGAGATGCGGTGCAGAGAAGATTTGGCGGTCGAGCCAGGCGGTGAGGTTGGCGTCGCGGTCGAGGAGCGGGATGGTGTGCGTGGGTACGCCGTAGCCGGGGACGGGGACGAAGCGCATGAGGATCCAATAGCCGATGAGGGCAGCGGCGGCGAGTGCGGCTTTGTTCTTCCACGAGGGGCTGTACAGATAGAGGACGGCGACGATGAGGTAGCAGATCGCGATGCGCGGGAGGACTCCGTAGAAGCGCATGGTGGCGAGGTGGAAGTAGGGGAAGCTGTTGACGACGAGGCCGAGCAGAAAGAGGGTGAGGGCTCTGCGGATGGTGTGGAAGAGGAGTGAGGATTTGGTGTCGCCTTTGGCGAGGCGGGCTTGCATGGAGAAGACGGTTGAGATGCCGACGAGGAAGAGGAAGGTAGGGAAGACGAGGTCGGTGGGGGTGAAGCCGTTCCAGTCGGTGTGCTTCATGGCCCAGTAGGCCTGGTCGCCGCCGCCGTTGTTGTTGACCATGATCATGAAGCCGATGGTGAGGCCGCGGAGGACGTCGACGGAGAGCCAGCGATGGAGCTTGGGGATCGTGGCGGTGCGTTCGATGGTGGGGAGGACGGCGGAGTCGGTCATGGTGGCCTTGGGGTGATGACAAGGTTATATCAGTGGCGGGAAGGGCTTTTAGCTTTTAGCTAAAGCAAGAACGGGCGCTCGCTGTGCGCGAGAGAAGCAGGTTCCTTCCGTGCGGCTTCGCTCAGGGTCGGAATGACAGACAGAAAAACAAGGGCAAAGGCAAAAAGAAGAAGCAGATCCCTGCGGGATGACAGACAGAAAGGCAAAGGCAGCAGCAAAGGCAAATACAGGGGTCTCACCGCTGCACGTTCGCATGGAGCGCGAACGCTTCGGTCGAGATGACGGTCCGCGCAAAATTCAGGGTAGATCGATGAGGATTGTGAGAGTTGCGGCTACCTTTTTCATGGCGACGTCGCGGGTCCATAACTGTGTTCCGGGAGTAATCAGACAGGACGCGATCAGGTGTGCGTCGGTGAGGCCGATGCCCTTCGAGTAGAGGGTATGAGCCTCGATCATGTGGCGCACTTCGCTGAGCGCGGCAACCTTGACCTCGAGTAATGATTCCATTGCGCCGAGCGTGCTTTGCCGGTTGCGCAGGGAGCCAAGAGAAAGCTCCGCAACGATAAAGGGGTGCATCAGGATCTGTCCGCGGCCAAGGTACTTCTCCATCTCGGGGTTGCGGTTGCGAAGGTGATCAACCCAGACGGATGTGTCGGCCAGGATCACAGATTGTCTGCCCTTACGCGCTTGATGTCGCCGAGGTCTGGCTCGGTGCCTCCAACCGCTGCAAGCCGGCGCGACGCTTCAAGGTGAATCAATGCCTTCAGAGCTTCGCGGAGGAGGGCCGTCCTCTCCGTCACCCCTGTAAATTCCTGGGCCTTGCGTAGCAATTCGTCGTCGAGGGCAACTGTGGCTCTCATGAATACCTCCTTCACCAAATTTATCACCATTTGGTGATGCAAAGGGTGCTATCGAGCGACCGAGGAACTAGGGACGGGTGGCCAGGGCTATGCGGGGGATTTGGGCGTAGTCGTTTTGGAATTGGAGGTCTTGCCAGGGGCCGTTGGTTGGCTTGTCGAAGAGGGCTTTGAGGGCGTCGAGCTGGCCGAAGCCGAACTCGAGGGCTAAGAGGCCTTCGGGTTTAAGGGCTGCGTGGGCGGCGGGTATGAGGCGGCGGTAGATGTCGAGGCCCTGCGCGCCGGCGAAGAGGGCGGTGTGCGGTTCGTGCTTCAGGACCTCGTCGGACATGGTGGCGGCTTCGTAGAGGGAGACGTAGGGCGGGTTGGAGACTATGACGTCGAAGGGCAGGGCGGATTGGAGCTTCGGGGCGGCGAGGAGATCGGATTGCAGGAACGTGACGCGGTGGGTGAGATGGTGGCGGGCGGCGTTGTGCTCGGCGATGGCAAGGGCGGCGGGGTAGAGGTCGGTGGCGGTGATGTGGGCCTTTGGGAGCTTGGAGGCGAGTGCGAGCGCGATGGCGCCGGTGCCGGTGCCGATGTCGAGTATGTGGGGTTGGCGGAGAGTGGGGCGGGCGGCGACCCAGCGGAGGACAGCTTCGACGAGGAGCTCGGTTTCGGGGCGGGGGATGAGGGTGTCGGGCGTGACACGGAGCATGAGGCCGAAGAACTCCTGGTGGCCGGTGAGGTACTGGATGGGCTCTTTAGCGACGCGGCGACTGACGAGGGCGCGGTAGGCGAGGTGGAGGGTGGTGGAGAGTTCGGTGTCGGAGTGGGCGATGAGCCAGGGACGGTCGCGGAAGAGGAGATGGGCGAGGAGGGTCTCGGCCTCGCGGCGATCGATGGAGGTGGCGGCTTCGGTGAGGGCTTCGCGGAGGGTCATAAGGCAGGGGATAGGGGATAGAGTGTAGAGCGTAGAGAAGGCGGTTGAGAGTTATAGGATAGATCGTTTGCGCTAAGCTGGCGGGATGCGGTGGGAGCGACTGAGGTCGGTGAGATTTAGGTGGCTGTTGCCCGCGGTCGCGCTCATGGTGTGGGCGGCGGTGATTGCGGTGCCGGCGGTGCAGACGTATTGGAGGCTGCGGGCGATTGGGGCGCAGGGGAAGAATGCTGCGGTGATCGTGGGGACGTTTCATGGGACGATTCTGCCGGAGAATTTTTGGCGGTTTGCAGTGAATGAGGCGGTGGTGACGCACTCGCATGCGCTTACGGCGATGCAGTTGCCGGGGGCGTTGGTGGAGATGCCGCTGGCGATTGCGCTGACGAATCCATCGCTGTGGTATCCGAAACAGCTGGACGAGTGGACGTGGAGTCTGCTGGAGACGCCGCTGTATTGCCTGCCGGCGTGGTGGCTGGTGGGGTTGGGGCTGGAAGGATTGCTGGGGCGGCGGTGGGTTCGGTGGCCGTCGCTGCTGCTGGGGTCGGTGGCGTGGGGGACGTTTGCGTTTATGCTGTGCGAATACTTGTTGGGATGGATGCTGCCGGGGCGCGCCGTGGAGGGTTGGGTGGTGGCTGGGTTTGGATTGTGGATTGTGCTGTTTGCGGTGCTGCCAGTGTGCTGGGTCCTGCGCGGACGGCGGGAGTAAGAAGTTAGAGTGGAGAGACGCGGTGGTAGAACATCCGGGCCCTGGCCGAACGAGATTGCTTTGAGGTGAGTGGATGGATGTGCATGCGCCGCATGAGCCGTTGCATACGTGGAGAGACTTCTGGATTCATTTGGGGACGATCACGATTGGGTTGTTGATCGCGATCTCGCTGGAGCAGAGTGTGGAAGGGCTGCATCATCTTCACCAGCGGCATCAGTTGGAGCAAGATCTGCGGGCTGAGGGGGAGCGGAACATCGAGATCGTTGCGAAGGACGCGCAGGTGCTTGCGGCTACGCGGGCGTGGGAGTTGAGCCTGAGAAAGAATGTCGACGCGGTGCGCGCGAGCGGAGGCAAGGCGGGGCCCGCGTATGTTCCGAATCCTGTTCCGGGGCAGCCAACGGTGCCTACCGATTCGGTATGGACGACGGCGAAAGAGAGCATGTTGGTGGTTTTGCTGCCACGGGGCGAGGCGGAGATGTATTCGCGGCTGGACCTTCAGCACAAGCTGATGCAAGACAGGATTGATCATTGGCTGGAGGTGAAGACGGAGGTGAAAGAGTTCGAGGATAACTTCGACGATGGGGAGCCGGGAAGCACGCCGGATCTGAGCCGGATGAGCGCGGAGGAGCTGCATAGCTACTCCATGTTGCTGACGAAAGAGGTTGCGGCACGAGACGATGTTGCATCGCGGCTGAGCAGTTTTGTTCGCCTGGATCGTGCGGTGCTGGAGGGCGCGCGGACGGAGATGGAGATGATCGATAAGGCACAGAAGTTGTAGGGACGATAAGTTCTATGCGACAGGTGAAGGTTGGAGGTGCATGAACGAAGGTTCATGCACTCCGTGGGGTAGTGGGGAGTCTAAGGACGCATAGTCGCTGGTGGTGGCCATGCGGTTGTGGTCGCGCGATTCGGCATCCGATAGGGATCGATGATGAGGGGTGACTGCTTGACCGAGGGACGTTCAGGGATTTGGGAGCATGGGGGTTGGCGGGTGTTGCTGGTGGTGGTGCTGTTTCCGGGAATTGGGCTTGGGCAGACGGCGATGGTGAGCGCGGTGCCGCCGACTCCGCTGCAGGTGGTGAACGCGATGATTGCGCATGAGGATGACAACTCCGCGCATAAGGATACGTACGAATTTTTGTCGAAGGAGCGGTCGGTGCGGACGGGTGGGCAGGTGTGGACGGAGAGGGTGGTGGAGACGGCGTTTGGGCGGGTGAGGTTTTTACTGGCGGTCGATGGGAAGCCGTTGAACGCGGAGCAGGAGGGCGCGGAGCGGGGACGGCTGGCGGGGATTGTGGCGGATCCAGAGGCGTTTCTGGCAAAGGAGCGGGCGCAGAAGGATGACGAGGCGCAGGCGCGGAAGATGCTCGACCTGCTGCCAAAGGCGTTTGTGTTCGATAACGTGCGGCTGAACGAGGGGGTATGGACGATGGATATTCATCCGAATCCAAAGTATTCACCGCACGGGATTGAGGAGCGGGTGATGGGCGCGATGAGTGGGACGGTGGTGATTGATGCGGCGCAGGAGCGGCTGATGCATGTGGAGGGACGGCTGCCGCAGGATGTGTCGATTGGGTTTGGGTTGGTGACGGTGAAGGCGGGAAGTCATTTCAGCAGCGATCGGGCGGATGAGGATGGGCACTGGCGGACGCTGCACGTGCTGACGGCGATCAACGGGAAGGCCGTGCTGTTCAAGTCGGTGGGGAAGGACACGGAGGTGACGCGCTCGGAGTTTCATTATCTGCAGCCGGGGATGACGGTGGCGCAGGCGGTGGCGCTGGCAGAGTCCTACGTGGACGGCGGGAATTAGGAGCGGGCCAGTGGGTGGGGTGGGAGCCTAAACTGCTGAAAATTTAGAGAGTTGAACAATTTTCGGGGTGAGGCGGAAGATTTTGCATTCCGCGGGGTGCAGACGTGCGTATAGGTTAGTGAGCGCGTGCTGATGGCTATGGAAGCGGTGGAGTTTCGGAGATTGGTGGAGACACACCAACGCATGGTGTTCTCGCTGGCGCTGCGCGTGACGGGCGAGTATGGGACCGCGGAAGAAGTGGCGCAGGATGCGTTCCTGGAGCTGTATCGGGCGGTCGAACGGTTGGAGAGCGAGGATCATGTGCGCTTCTGGTTGCGGAGGGTGACGGTGCATCGGGCGACGGACGCGCTGCGGAGACGAGCGGTTCGGCCGGAGGCGGCGGCGGAGGAGTTTCTGGAGGAGGCGCACGGGCCGGAGGTTGCGGACAGCGCTGGGACCGGCAGTGGGATGAATGCGGCGGTGGTGGCGAGGTTGGAAGAGTTGTTGCAGGGGCTGCCGGAGGCGATGCGGGTGGCGGTGGTTTTGAGGTACCAGGAGGAGATGTCTCCTGACGAGATTGCGAAGCTGCTGGGACAACCGGTGGCGACGGTAAAGAGTCATCTGCAGCGCGGCTTGCAGTTGTTGAGACGGAAGGCCGCAGTGACGATGAAGGAGTATGTGCGATGAGTGAGCAGGAACGGATGGACGGGCCGGAGTTGGTTCCGGATCTGAAGCTGGCGGAATTTGAATTGCAGCTGGCGCGGGCGATGCGTCGCGTGGATGCGCCGGAAGGGTTTGCTGCGCGTGTGATGGATAGGGCGGCGAGTCCGGTCGAGGTCGAGCAGAAGGTATTGGTTATTCGGCCGCGGAGTGGTTTGTGGCGGTTGCAGGCATGGATGGGCGGAGCGCTTGCCGCAGTGCTGGCGCTGGGAATGTATGGAGCGGAAGTGTTGCATCAGCGGCGTGAACAGGCGAAAGCGGACCAGCAGTTTGCTGTGGCAATGCAGGCGACCAATCATGCGATCGCGCAGACGCGGGAACAGTTGCAGCGAGCGGGTTTGAAGTTAGGCGAGTAGGGTTTCGAGAATTTTGAGATAGAGACGGAAGGAGCTGGACATGAAGAGTATGAGCGGATGGATGAGGGCGGGAATGGTTGCTGCGATGATGGTCGCGGCTGCTGCTGGAGCGCAGACTACGGCGGAGGATGCTGCGCAGGCGGCGGATACGCAGGCGAAGGTCGCGGCGCAGCAGGCTAACGAGCAGGCGCAGGCGGCAAAGATTGAGGCTGATGTGCAGTCGCAGGTTGCGATGCAGCAAGCTGACGTGGCGGCGCAGATGGCGGTAGACCAGGCTGATGTGCAGGCTCAGGTTGCGTTGGCGCAGGAGGAGATCGAGAGTGCGGCTCCGCAGCTGGCAAAGCTCGGTGCGCTGAATTCGGGTCAGTTGGCGAAGATGCAGACGCAGTTGGCGCGCATGGCACCGATGGGCGCAGAGATGCAGGCACAGCTGGCTCCGATGGAGGCAAAGCTGGAGATCTCGATGGCACCGATACAGGCGGAGATGCTGGTGCAGTCGGCAGTGATGCAGGCGCAGTCGGCGGTGATGCAGGCGCACATGATGACGCATGGCATGATGCTGCAGGATGGGATGGTGTCGGTGGGCGACCCGCAGGTGAAGGATGAATTGTTTGCGGGGACGGAGAAGTTTGCCGCGGGTGCGAGCGATGTGACGGACGTGAATCTTGGTCCGGACATGCTGGGGATGGTGAGTGGCAAACACGGTGGCGACATGGCGCACAAGCTGAACTTCATGGTGGTGCGGACGTACGAGTATCCGAAGCCGGGCATGTACAACATGGCCGATGTGGATGCGTATCGGCAGAAGCTGCGTACGGGGAACTGGAACTGCTTCATTCATACGCATGAGAGCAAGACGGGCGAGTCGACCGACATCTGCAACCGTGCGCTGCCGAACAATGAAGGCAACGAGATGGTGATCTTGACGGTCGAGCCGCAGGAGTTGACGTTCATCCACATGAGCGGCAAGGGATCGTTGGCGGACCTGAGCAAGATGGGCAAGATGGGGGGCATGGGCGGGGTGGTGATCCCGGACCCGCCGGATCCTCCGACACCGCCTGCGGCACCGGCAGCTCCTCACCCGTAAGGCAGTGAGATTCGAAGGATGATCGAGTGTGAAGACATCGCCCCTCTACAATGAGGGGCGATGTCTCTTTTGTTTGAAGTGGCAAAGACGAGCGAAGGTGGTGGACGGCGGGCGGAGCTGGTGCTGCCGCATGGAGTGGTGCAGACGCCGGTGTTTATGCCGGTGGGGACGGCGGCTACGGTAAAGGCGGTTCCGCAGAATGTGCTGGAGGAGATCAACGCAGAGATCATTTTGGCGAATACGTATCACCTTTATCTGAGGCCGGGGCATGAGTTGATTCGGCGGATGGGGGGCGTGCATCGGTTCATGAGTTGGGAGCGGCCGATGTTGACGGACTCAGGCGGGTTCCAGGTGTTTTCGCTGGCGAAGCTGCGGAAGATTACGGCGGATGGGGTGGAGTTTCGATCGCATCTGGATGGGAGTAAGCATTTCTTTTCGCCGGAGCACTCGATGGCCGTGCAGATTGCGCTGGGTGCGGACGTGATGATGGTGTTCGATGAGTGCGTGGAGACGCCGGCTAGCTGGGAGAGAACACGGGATTCGATGGCGCTGACGCATGCCTGGGCGGAGCGGTCGAAGCAGTATTGGGTGGAGCATCGGGAGGAGGTGCCTTGGACGGCGCAGGTCTCAGAAGCGAGACCTGGGGCACCCGACTTGGTGGAGAGGTTTGAGGGGAAGCATCAGGCGCTGTTTGGGATTGTGCAGGGTGGGATGTATGCGGACTTGCGGCGGGAATCGGCACAACGGTTGGTGGAGATGGATTTGCCGGGGTATGCGATTGGGGGGTTGGCGGTGGGCGAGCCGCGCGAGGTGACACGGGAGATGATTGCGCTGACGCTGGAACATCTGCCCAAGGATAAGCCGCGGTATGTGATGGGGGTGGGGTATCCGGATGAGATTGAAGAGTATGCGCGGATGGGCGTGGACATGATGGATTGTGTGCTGCCTACGCGCGCGGGGCGGCATGGGCTGGTGTTTGTGCGTGAGGATCCGAAGGATCGGCGAAGTGCGGTGGTGCGGTTGAATGTGAAGAAGTTGGAGAACGCGGAGGATCAGCGGCCGCTGGATGAGGGGTGTGGGTGCATGGTTTGTCAGAGGCATACGCGGGGGTATCTGCGGCATTTGGTGTCGAGTGGCGAGCAGTTGGGGGCTACGCTGAACTCGATTCATAATTTGGCGTTTTATTTGGAGACGATGGAGCGGGTGCGCGGGGATTTGGCGGCGGGCGGGTTAGCTTCCAGCTTTAGCTAAAGGCAAGAACGGGCGCTTGCTGCGCGAGCGAGAAGCAGGTTCCTCGCTGCGCTCGGAATGACAGACAGAAAAACAAGGGCAACGGCAAAAGAAGAAGCAGATCCCTGCGGGATGGCAGCCAGAACGGCAACAGCAAATGCAAATGCAGGGATCTCTCCGCTGCGCTTCGCTTCGGTCGAGATGACAAGCTTTACGTTCGGGTCGCTAACGGGACGTCGAGGGTGCTAGCTAGAGGGCGGCTAGTTTTTGGTTGACGGTGGCTAGCCATTTGTCGCGGGCGTCGGGGTCCATGGTGTTGATCGTGGCGATGGCGCGGGCATAGGCCTGGCGGGCGGCTTCCTTGTTGCCGGCGGCGGCTTGGGTGTCGCCTAGAACGATCTCTGGTTGGATGGCGTTGGGGGCCAGGGATTCTGCGAGGATGGCTTCGTTGAGGGCGGCGGGGTTGTTGTGCGCGTTGGCGAAGGCCCAGGCGCGGTCGACATGGGGAAGGGCGGCGGCGAGGGGGAGGGTGAAGCGGCCGTTGAAGACGAGGATGCCGTCCTGGATGTAGGCAGAGGGGTGCACGTTCATAAGGGACTGGTAGGGGTTGAGAACGGAGGAGCCGGACTCGAAGTAGTTGAGGTCGCCGGCGCTGATGAGGATGGGGCCATCGATGGCGGTGTCGATGGTGGTGGGGATGTTGGGGAGAACGCCGGAGCCGAAGGAGTCGGGGGTGGGAAGGTAGACGCACGGGATGCCGTGGTCGCTGGGAAGGACGAAGGGGGTGACGAAGTATGCAAAGTAGCAGTGCGTGATGTGGCGGTCGCGTAGGTAGGCGGAGGTGGCGAGGAGCTGCTGGCCCCAGTCGGTGTTGGAGTCGGATAGATAGCGGTAGGTGTGGGTGGGGCCTCCCCAGGCTTCGTTGGAGTAGGCGATGTAGTTGGGGGAGGCGTGGAGGGTGGTGGCGATTTGGAATAGCAGGAGAGCGGCTACGGGGTAGAGCCAGCGGTGGTTGTGTTGGATGAGGGCGGAGAGGCCGGCGCCGGCGAGTACGCAGCAGAAGACCCAGACGGGAAGGATGTGACGGGCTCCAATGTTTAGGTGCGAGGACATGGCGACGATGAAGTAGAGCGCGGGCGGAGCGATGAGGAACCAGAGGGCGCGTGCGTTGCGGAGGTATCCTCGGGCGATGGCGAAGAGGGTGAGCGCGAGGGAGAGGAGCAGTGCGATGGTGGACTTGATGACGAAGACGACGGGGAAGTAGTACCAGATGCCGTGCTGGTAGACGTGGCCGAAGAAGAAGCTGGGCATGTCGTTGGCCATCTTGCGGACGTCGGCGAGGCCGTAGAGATAGCTTTCGGGGAGGAGGTGGAAGCGGGCGGCGAGGAGGATGCCGCGGGCCTGGATGCCGGCGAGTGGGCCAACGTAGTCGGTGAGTGAGGGAGAGAGGACGAGGGGGGCGGGTCGCGCGGCGTAGCGGAAGCCGTAGAAGGCCCAGAGGACTGCGACTCCGATGACCGTGATGATGGCGAGCGCGGCGGCGTAGTGGAGGGCGGTACGGGCGAGGGTGGTTTGTTGGGGGTTGCGCGGGCGGCGGGCGGAGAGGGCTCGGGCGGCTAGTTCGCCGGCGAGGAGGAGGACGAGCATGGGGGCGAGGAGCACGGTGGAGTGCTTGGCCGCGAGGGCGAGGCCGGCGGCGATTCCGGTGACGACGAGGCGCGCGGGGGTGGGGCGCTGGACGTATCGCCAGAGTGCGTAGATGGTGGCGAAGATGGTGCAGGAGGCGGCCATGTCGGTGGTGACGTAGGCGCCGAAGGCTAGCAGGTTCGGATCGAAGCAAAAGAGCGTGAGTGCGATGAGGCCGGCGCGAACGTTGAACATCTCGCGGGCGGCGAAGAAGACGAGTAGCGCGGCGGCTATGGCGAAGAGGAGGGTTG
Source organism: Granulicella sp. L46 (assembly GCF_009765785.1). Taxonomy (GTDB): domain Bacteria; phylum Acidobacteriota; class Terriglobia; order Terriglobales; family Acidobacteriaceae; genus Granulicella. Next base: position 145,632 of record NZ_LMUT01000009.1, on the reverse strand, counting down.
GGAGCCGGGCGCGGAAGACGAGAGTGTCGACGGAGTAGCGGCCGCCGTCTGCGGGACCGTTGTGGTAGAGAAGTTGCTGGCCGTCGAGGTAGGCTTCGGATTTGAAGAAGCGGTTCTGCAGCGGGGGGACGTTGAGATGGAGCGGGAGCAGCGGGAGGATGGCGAGCTGCTTGACCATCGGTGGGTGCTCGGGATTGAGGCCGAAGTCGTGAGTCTTCCAGCTCTCGTAGCCGGCAAAGATGTGATCGTCTTCGTCCCAAGTAAGGGACTGGCCGTGGATGGCGTGGATGATTTGCGCGGAGAGGATGAGGAGCAGGGCGACGACCGCGGCGGTGACCCAGCGGTTGGTACGAGGGGAGGTGGGAGCGGGTTTCGAGGGCATCATGCGGTCGGGCCATGATATGTCAGGGGAGGGGTGAGTGGATAGAGTTATGGGTTCGATTGTGGTCCGCTCTGACTCGAGCGTTCGAAGTTGCCGCAACACCGTTTTGCGGGAATGACGGAATAGGCGAGACTACTGGCGAGAAGCCGACTTCACAGGAGCGACGGGTAAACTCGTTGTTGCAGGACGAGTTGCTAGGTTTGCGCGTGTTTCCATTGCCATCTGTGCGTCTGAAGTTTAGGAGCTGGACTGAAGCCGATACCGCACTTGCGGAAGCGTTATGGTGTGATCCAGAGGTGACCCGCTTCTTCGGCGGGCCGATGACGCGTGAACAAGCGCATGCACGACTTCAGACGGAGTGCGAACGTGACCGCTCTTTGGGCCTACAGTATTGGCCGATATTTCTGCGAGAGTCGAGTGAATTTGCGGGGTGTGCCGGTCTGCGGCCGTGGTCAAAGGACCCTAAGATCATTGAAGTTGGCGTAAACCTTATGCGTGCCGCATGGGGTCAACGCCTGGGCGAGGAGGCCCTGCTCGCTGTGCTCGCGCATGGCTTCGACACACTGAACATGCCGGTGATTGTCGCCGGGCACGGGATCGATCATGACAACTCTCGGAAGCTATTGGAGCGGGTGGGATTCAGTTACACACACAACATCCTTTGGGGTCCGAGAGAGATCGAGGTATGCATGTGGACGATCAGTGCCGAGAACTGGAACGACAAGCATCGAGCCTGATAAACGCTCATATCTCAAATCGCGCCAGGAGAGGGTCGCAGGATGCGAAAAGGGTTTACGAGAAGACCGAAAGTAGAGGAGCCCGCGGCGAATCACGGCAAAAACTACATCACTCCGAGCGGACTCCAGCGTCTGAAAGATGAGCGCCATTTTTTGCTCACCAAGGAGCGCCCGGCCGTGGTGGAGGTGGTGGCGTGGGCTGCGAGCAATGGCGATCGCAGTGAAAACGCCGACTATCAGTACGGCAAGCGACGACTGCGGCAGATCGATGGGCGGATTCGCTTCCTGACGAAGCGAATCGACGCAGCAGAGGTGGTAGATCCGGAAGCTCCGAGAACAGGGCAGCGAGCGACGAGAGCGTTCTTTGGAGCCACCGTGCGCTATGCGAATGCCGCAGGGGCGGAGCGAGTGGCGAGCATAGTCGGCACAGACGAAATCGATCTCGACCGCAACCACATCAGTTGGGCTTCCCCCTTGGGGCGCGCATTAATGAGAGCGTCAGAGGGCGATGAAGTTGTTCTTCGTGCGCCGGGCGGTACTGAGACCCTGATTGTGCTGGAAGTGCGGTACGATCGCATTTCTGTTAAACCGTTTCGCGAACCACCTGGGTCCGAAGTCTCGACCAAGGGACTTCAGCGCTGACGCTCAATGAGCGAAGCTATCGGCTCCAGAACGGTCGGAGGGAAGGTCAGTCCCGATAAACGCTCTTCTCGCAACTAATCAACGTCTACCCGCTAAGTCGGGTTTTCGGCAAGTTGGGTTTTACTTAGCAAACTACGGTGCTAGAAATTTGGCTTTGAGGGACAGGAACGTGGTGAATGGAGAGTTGCGCGGCAACGCTCTAAGAAGGCTAAGCCGCGAGTTGATCTGAACGATTTCTTGGGGCCGTTCCGCTAAGCGGATTGCTGGAGGAGGATGGGGGCCACGAGGCGCTGGACGGTTACGGCGATCTCTTCGGAGGGGAGGTGGTTGGGGGTCTGGACCCACTCGCGGGCTGCGCCGTAGATGGCCCAACTGGCGGTCGCGGCCAGGAGTTCGGGGGAGGCTGTCGGCGGAGTTGGGCTCGCGGGGGGATGGTTGCGCAGGCCGTCGAGGAGCATGCCGCGAACGACTGCGACGATGGCGGTCTCCATGTGCGGGGGCACCTGGTTGGAAGCGGCGCAGGGAGTGTTTGCGAACTGGGCCAGGGTTTGGGAGAGGAAGTCACAGACGCCGAGGACGATGCCGGTGAGGGCGTTGGTGCAGGTGCCGTCGAAGACGACTCCGCGCCCGGCGAGGAGGGCGTGGAAGCGGCCGGCAACCATGCACTCGAGGAGGGCGAACTTGTCGGGGTAGTGGGCGTAGAAGGTCGCACGGTTGACGCCGGCGGCGTCGGTGATCTCCTGGACGGAGAGCTTGTCGAAGTCGCGGGTGCGGAGGAGGGTGGCCAGGGCTTGCTGGAGAAGCTGGCGGGTGCGGCGGATCCGCGGGTCTTGGGATTCCAAGGGCTGAGGCATGGATTCGAAGGGGAGAGCCGCTGATTCTACGGGTGAAGCTGCTGATTCCACAGGGGAAGACGCGGCGTCCGGGGTGGATTCGGGCGGGGCGATTGACGCTGCGGAGATGGCGGTGGGGATTGCCATGGGATTGAGAGTACTAAAAATTCATCGAGATTGGTTGATAAACGACATGTGTCGTATTTATCTTGAATCGACATCTGTTGTTTAGACATCAACTGTTGCAAAGGAGATTCAACCATGGCCACATTACTTCGTATTGATTCGAGTCCGATGGGAGCGGCGTCGGTTTCGCGCCACATGTCTGAGACGTTTGTAGAGAGCTGGAAGAAGGCGCATCCGGGCGGGACAGTCGTGACGCGCGACCTGACCAAGAGCGGGTTGGTATCGATTAACGCGGAGTGGGTGGCGGCGGCTTATACGCCGGCAGAGTCGCGGACGGCGGAGCAGAAGGCCGCGCTGGCGACGTCGGATGAGTTGCTGGCGGAGATTGATGCGGCGGATGAGCTGGCGATCGGCGTGTCGATGCACAACTTCAATATTCCGAGCGTGCTGAAGCTTTGGGTTGACCAGGTGGTGCGGGTGAACCGGGCGTTCAGCTATGCCGATGGCAAGCCGAAGGGATTGCTGATGGGCAAGAAGGCGACGTTCCTGGTGGCTACGGGCGGAGCGTATGGGCCGGGGAGCGGGATGGAGTCGTTGAATTTTATCGAGCCGTATTTGAAGACGCTGTTTGGGTTCGTTGGGTTCGGCGATGTGGTGTTCCACACTGCGGGCGGTGCGATGGCGCTGAATTATGGTGCGGATCGCGCAGAGTTTTTGCAGCCGCATGATGAAGCGGTTGCGGCGCTGGCTGCGGCACACGCGTAATTGGTCGGCGATGCTCTGTCGGGCTCAAGTGGATTAATTCAATCTGAAAGGAACCCTCGATGAGAGTTGCTGGTTTAACTGCGCGGTATTTGTTGGGCCTGATCTTCCTGGTGTTTGGAGCGAATGGCTTTCTGCACTTCATTCCGATGCCGCCACCTTCCGGGGTTGCGGGACAGTTCATGGGAGCGCTATTTGTGTCGCATGTGCTGGTCGTGGTGTTTCTGCTGGAGCTGATTCCGGCGATCCTGCTGCTGGTGGGACGGTATGTTCCGCTGGCGCTGTTGCTGCTGGGACCGGTGATTGTGAACATCTTTCTGTTTCACGCGTTCATGGCGCCTGGTGGACTGCCACTGGCTATCGTGGTGGTGATTCTCTGGGTGCTGACGGCGTGGAGTGTGCGCCCGGCGTTTGAGGGGATCTTCCAGACGAAGGCCTAAGGGATGTGGTTAGGCAGGAGCGGGCTTCCGGGACATTCCGGGAGCCCGTTATTGTTGGGAGATGGCAGGCGGTGGAGTAGTCTAACGGAATCCAAAATTGAATCTGAGGGGCGAGTCATGCATGCAGGCGAGGTCTACATCAACCCAGCGAGCGGCGAACGAGCCGTGGTTGTCTTAGGGACGGATGAAACGGACGGGAAACGTCTTGTAGTCGATGGATATCTTCGGCCTGGGGGTGGGATGATGGGGCGTCACTATCATCCGTCTATTCATGAGCAATTCAAAGTGATCAAAGGCACGGTCTCGTTCACGCTCAATGGAGCGGAGAAGACGGCGGAGCCCGGTCAGACCGTTGATATTCCTCCCGGTACCCGGCATAGTTTCTGGAATTCGGGATCCAGCGAAGCGTTGGTTCGGATGGACGTGCAGCCTGCTGATCGGTTCGCTATGGTGATCAAGAATGGCTTCTCTCTCGCGCAAGATGGCAAGACAGACACTACGGGCAAGCCAAGCATGCTGCAGATAGCGCTCATGGCGAGAGAGTTTGACGATGTCATTCGATATGACAAGGGACCAAGGATCGTTCAGCAGCTTCTGTTTCTTGTGCTCACGCCTTTTGCGAAGCTCAAGGGATTGAAAGGAAGCTATCCGGAGTATCTTGCACGGCCTGCATCGGAATCTGTTCCGCTGGACACGTTAGATCGCAGTGGCTTGTAGGCAATACGTCGTGCCCTTGGCGATTGCAGATATTGTTGGATTCGCACGGACCCGCTATCAATGGTTTGGCGGGGAGATGCGTGGGTGGTAGGCTCACGCTGATGAGTCTTGATGGACAGATGGAGAAGTTGAGCGCGCTCTACGAAGAGAAGAGCGATGGGGAGTTGCTGGATCTTTATGAGCAGCGCGATGGGTTGACGGAGATGGCGCAGCAGGCGCTGCTGGGGGTTATGCGGCAGCGGAAGTTGGATACGCATGCGCCGTTTGGGGTGCAGGAGCCGGAGCTCGGGGCGGAGGATGCGGTGGAGGCAGAAGCGCTCGATGCGGGTGAGGTGCTGGCGTATTTGTTTCATGATGCGTTCCAGGCGCGGGAGGCGATTCGGACGCTGACGGAGGCAGGAATTGAGCACCGGATGCTGGACTGGCATGTGGTGCATCCGGAGATGAAGCCGTATCCGAATGGGTTGGATTTGGGGTTGGTGGTGGCGCAGACGGATTTGCAGTCGACGCTTGGCGTGCTGAAGGAGCAGCTGGGGCTATTTCCGGGAGCGGAGGGGGAGGATGCGCTGGAGGATGGCGATTCGATGGCGGTGCTGTCGATGTATGAGCGCGGAGAGGCGTTGGTGGCGGCGCGGGCGCTGGGTGAGGCGAAGATGAGCTATCTGTGGCGCGATGGGAGCGAGCATGGCAGCGATCTGCCGGATGGCGAGACCGTGGCGATTGAGGTGAACTCGGCTGATGTGGAGCGGGCTACGCAGGTGGTGGAAGATGCGCTGGCGCAGCGGTGAGTGATTTCGAAGATGGAGTGTAGGCAGGACGATATGGGATTGTTTGGGAAGAAGTTGAAGCAGGAACACAAGGTGATGTTGCAGGCAGAGCGGGCGGGGGGCAAGCTGCTGCCGGAGTATCATCGCGCGACGCCGGAGTGTCCGCGGCCGGAGCGGTGGAGCATGTATGACTCGATGACGGCGGAGGCGGAGGTGCTGGAGTTTCTGCGCACGCTGGTGACGACGGTGAAGCCGGAGCTGGTGGTGGAGACGGGGTCGTTTCTCGGGGTGTCGACGCTGTGGATGGCGGAGGGGATGAAGGCGAACGGCTTTGGGAAGATTATCTCGTGCGAGTACGACCCGAAGGTGTTTGCGGCGGCGAAGGAGAAGATCGAGGGGCATGAGCTGGCGCCGTTTATTGAGCTGAGGAACGAGTCGTCACTGGAGATGAAAGTCGAAGGGACGATTGATATTTTATTTTCGGATTCGGACGTGGACATACGGGAGAGTGAGGTGCGGCGGTTTCTGCCGCAGGTTCGGCCGACGGGGCTGGTGCTGATGCATGATGCGAGCTCGCATATGAAGACGGTGCGGAATGCGGCGTTCAAGTTGGAGGCGGAGGGTTTGTTGTCGTGCGTGTTCCTGCCTACGCCGCGGGGGCTGGTGATTGCGCAGCGGCGGGAGGGTCGGGCGTAAGGGCTTGGTGTGGGTGGTATGCTTTGGGCATTCGTGCAAGCGCTGGTGGGCCCTGCTGAGTTCTCAATCCTGCAAGGTAGAGGCGCGCTATGTCTTTGGCCGAATCGTCGGAGGTATGGGCGCATGATTCTGCTGCGCTCGTGGGGAAGGCGGCGCTGCGCAAGGCCAGTTGGCGGCTGATTCCGCTGCTGGGGGTGGGGTACGGCATTGCGTACATGGATCGGATCAACATCAGCTTTGCGTCGCTGCAGATGAATCGTGATCTGCACTTCAGCGCTACGGTGTATGGGTTTGGGGCGGGACTTTTCTTTCTGAGTTATGCGGCGTGCGAGGTGCCGTCGAATCTGTTGTTGCACCGGGTTGGGGCGCGGCGGTGGCTGGCGCGGATCATGCTGACGTGGGGACTGCTGGCGATGGGGATGATGTTTGTCCGGACGCCTGTGCAGTTTTACACGGTGCGATTTTTGCTGGGGATGGCGGAGGCGGGATTCTTTCCGGGGGTGATTTTCTATTTGTCGGAGTGGTTTCCGGCGCGGCTGCGGGCGAGAGTGATCAGCAGGTTTTATGTGGCGCTGCCGCTGTCGTCTACGGTGATGGGAGCGGTGGCGAGTCCGCTGCTGCGATTGCAGGGGAGGCTGGGGCTGGCGGGATGGCAGTGGCTGTTTCTGCTGGAGGGTTTGCCGGGCGTGCTGTTCAGCGGGGTGCTGCTGCGATACCTGATCGATCAGCCGAAGGATGCGACGTGGCTGAACGCGGCGGAGCGGGATTGGCTGGTGCGGGAGATGGCGAATCAGCCAGTGGATTGTGATCATGGCGACAGCATGGTCAGGATGCTGCGCGACCCGCGGGTGTGGCAGGTGGGCGCAACGTGTTTATGCGTGCAGACGGCGGGGTATGCTTATGCGCTTTCGGCGCCGGCGATTCTGCAGGCGGCGACGGGATGGGGAGTATCGGTGGTGGGGTGGCTGGTGTCGGGTGCGGGATTGATGGGCGCTGCGGCGATGCTCGGTAATGCGGTGCACTCGGATAGGACAGGCGAGCGACGATGGCATGTGGCGTTGCCATTTCTGTTGACGGCGGGGATGTTTTTGGCGAGCGGGCTGCTGCGGACGCCGTGGATAGTGGCGGGCGCGTTGACGGTGGTGAAGAGCATTTAGTTCTCAGTTGTCAGTTCTCAGCTTCTAGCTAAGGCAAAGGCGGGCTGCTTCGACTGGTTGCTTTTTAGCTGGGGAGGGCGTGGGTGGTGCGACGCCAGAAGTAGCACATGGCGAAGGCTCCGCAGGTTAGGGCGATGAGGAGGCCCCACCATAGGCCGGCGGCTCCTAGTTTTTCGTGGAAGCCGAGAAGGATGCCTAGCGGCATTCCTATGAACCAGTAGCAGACGAGTTGGGTGATGAAGGGGGCGTGGGTGTTGCCTGCGCCGCGGAGGGCTCCAGTGGCCGTGATCTGGACGCCGTCGAAGAACTGGAAGCCGGCGGCGATGAGGAGCAGAGGGACGGCGGCGGCGATGACGCCGGGGTCGGGTGTGAAGATCCGGGCGATGTAGGTGGGGATCGAGAGGAGGAGGACGGAGGCGCACAGCATAAAGGCGGCGCCGGTGCCGACGCCACTCCATCCGGCGGCGATGACGTTGGCAGTGGTGCCGAGGCCGATGCGCATGCGTCCGATAGCGTGGCCGACACGGACGGAGGTGGCGGCGGAGATGGCGAAGGGCACCATGAAGGTGGTGCTGGCGCATTGCAGGGCGACTTCGTGGCCGGCGAGAGAGAGTCGGCCAAAGGTGGCGATGAGCGCGGTGACGAGGGCGAAGATGGCGATTTCGACGAAGATGGAGGCGCCGGCGGGGGCGCCGAGAAGGAAGAGGCGGCGGAGGTGTTGGTACTCGATGCGGAGCCACGCGCGCTGGCGGAGGCTGGCGAGGAGGCCGTAGTGGTGGTTGCGGTCGGCGCGCCAGACGGCGAAGACGAGGACGGCCATGAGATAGAGGCGAGCAAAGCTGGTTGCCCAGGACGAGCCGGTGACGCCGAAGGCGGGGATGCCGTAGCTGTGCCCGGCGATATTCCAGTGGTGGCTGAAGATCAGGAGCCAGTCCACACCCGCGTTGACGAGGTTGGCGGAGATGAGGGCGAAGGCGATGGGGCGGCCGTGGTGGTGGGCCTGCAGGTAGCGGCGGAAGGTGAAGTAGAGCAGCAGGGGGAGGGTTCCGTAGTTGAGGCCCTGCATGGCGGGGACAGCCTGGGCGAGGATGGCGTGGTCGACGGGTAGGCGGAAAAGAAGGACGGGCGTGAGGGCGAAGATGGCGATGAGGAGCGCGGAAAGGGCGAGGGCCATGACGAGGCCGTGGAGGAGCCAGCGGTTGGCTTCCTGCTGTTCTTTGGCGCCGAGGGCCTGGGAGATGAGGGTGTCGAGGCCGAGGAGGACGCCGCCGACGCCGAAGCAGAAGGTGTTGAAGAGGACTTGCGCGAGGGCAGCGGCGCTCATGGCGAGAGCGGAGTTGGGCAGGTGGCCGAGCATGATGGTGTCGACCAGCGACATGGAGACCCAGCCGAGCTCGCCGGCGATGAGCGGCAGAGCCAGGTGGACGAGCGGCGGGAGCTCGCTGCGTATGTCGCTTAACTTGATGCGCATACATAAGGGTATCGCGGGTCCTGGTCCTGCGCGGACGGCGAGGGTTAAGAGCCATAGGGAATGAAAGGCGAGTGTCAGGAGACGGGGGCGTTGCTGCGGTAGCCGGAGAAAAGAGGCGGCCGCTATGCGCAGCCTACGAAGTTAGGTCTCAAAGGCGGGGCACCGCGGGCACCCATATTGTCGCCTGGCAAGTTTAGTGGGGGAGCTAGCAGTTTTTGGGGTCGGTGGGGCTTTTGAAGGGCCCGGTGATGTTGGAGGTGATCCAGCCGCCGTAGAAGTCGCCGGGTTGGGGGACGACGCGTTCGCCATCGAGGGTGCACTCGTCGACGCGGTTTGCGTAGAAGGCGACGTGGTTGCGCAGGTCGGCGTAGGCGGGGGAGGGCTGGACGTAGCTCCAGGCGGCGTCGAGGCTGACGGCACAGGGCGATTCGGAGAGATTGAGAAGGGGATCGAGGGTCAGGTCGACGGACCAGTAGGTAGCGAGGCCCTTGAACTCGCACAAGGTGGCGGGGCGAGGAGAGGGCTTGAGGAGGTGCATGGCGATGTTGGCGTGGGGAATGTAATAAACGGGCGGGTGGCTGGTCTCGAGAACACGAAGGGAGCGTGCGGTTTCGGCGAGGAGGATGCCGCAGTGGACGATGCGGATGTAGTTGTGGACGAGTTCGAAGCGAGGTGGGCGCGGGTAGTCCCATACGGACTCAGTGGGTGACGAGGTGATGGGTGTAGCCATGACATAACCTTTCGGGAAAGGAAATCAGGTCGTGCAACTGCGTTAAGGGTAGGCCTTCGCGGACGATTTGAGGGGGCCCATTTTAAAATAGACGGGGGTTTTGATTGTAGATATTCAGAAAATATTCGATGCAATGAAGAGATGGGGAAGATGGCCGCGGAAAGAAGATGCGTGCGCTGAGGAGAGACTTTGCAGCGGTTTCGCGAAAGGCTTTGCCGCGGGGAGGGGCGAGGGGATAGTCTCGTTGCACCTTGTGCTGAAGATGGAGTCTGATTGATGCGAACAAAGAGGGTTTTCGCGGCTGTTTTGGTCGCTGGAGGGTTTGTGCTGGCGGGAGCACAGACGAAGCCGGCGGCTGAGGGTCCGCTGTTTCGGTTTACGGAGCAACCAGGGAAGTACGCGGTGGGCCTGAAAGTGGTGGAGCAGTATGACTTCTCGCGGACGTATCGGGCCAAGATCGATGCGGAGGGGAAGCCGACGGTGGGGGAGCGTGCACGGCCGCTGCAGACGCTGGTGTGGTATCCGGCAGAGACGAGTGGCAGGAAGCGGATGACGGTGGGGGATTACGCCGGATTGCTGGCTACGGAGACGAGTTTCGATAGGCCGAATATTTCGCCGGACTGGAAGCAATGGACCGATGCGATGAAGCCGTCGATGGGGGAGTCGTTGTGGGCGGTGAAGGATGCGAAGGCGCTGGTGGGGAAGTTCCCGCTGGTGATTTATGCGCCGAGTTTTTCGTCGATGGCTTGGGAGAATGTCGACCTTTGTGAGTATTTGGCGAGCCATGGGTATGTAGTGGTGGCGAGCCCGGATATGGGGGCGACGGCGCGCGGGATGACGCCGGATCTGACGGGGATTGATGCGCAGGCACGGGATATTTCGTTTTTGATTGGGTATGCGCAGACGCTGCTGAATACGGATATGTCGGAGATTGCGGTAGCGGGGTTCAGTTGGGGCGGGATCTCGAATTTGTTTGCGGCGGCGCGGGATAACCGGATCGACGCGCTGGTGGCGCTGGATGGGAGCATGCGCTATTACCCGGGGTTGGTGAAGAACTCGGGGTATGTGCATCCAGAGGAGATAACGCTGCCGCTGCTGTTCTTCACGCAGGGAGCGATCTCGCTGGAGGAGCAGGCGAAATATTTTACGGGTAAGGACAACGACGGTCCGAATGTGCTGAATGCGTGGACGCATGGAGATCTGATTACGGTGGATGATATGGCGCTGGTGCATGTGGAGCACAGCTCGGTGTACCAGCGGAATGAAGAGATATGGAAACACTATCCGGAGAATCGGAAGGGGGATTATTCGCGCGCGGATGGGATTGTGGGGTACGGGTGGGTGGCGAAATACACGCTGACTTTTCTGGATGCGTATCTAAAGCATAATGCGGAGGCGATGGCGTTTCTGAAGAAGACTCCGACGGAGAATGGCGTGCCGCCACACATGATGACCGTGGGCTTTCGCGCGGCGAAGGGGACTCCGGTGACGTTTGAGGCGCTGCGGGTGGGGGCGGGAGAAAAGGGGTTCGAACATTTGGCCGAGGTGTATGCGGCGATGAAGAAGGAGAAGGCGGATTTCAAGGTGGAGGAGTCGGCGATGTATGACTGGGCGACTGAGTTGCAGGGGGATGGGCACCTGGGGGAGGCGGTGGAGGTGTTGAAGCTGAATACGGCGATGTATCTGGAGTCGGGTAACGCGTACGAGACGCTGGGCGAGGCGCAGGAGAAGGCGGGTCAGAAGGTGGAGGCGGTGGCGAGTTATAAGAAGGCGTTGGAGAAGGATCCGGAGAATGCGGATGCGAAAGACAAGTTGAAGGCGCTGGAGGCGAAATAGGAGTTTAGGTGTAGCGCGCGGGAGTGGGGCGGGTTTGAACTCGGTGGCTACCCATCTATCTTTCACGCGGTTTTCAGAGACGTTCTCCGCCTCTGTCTCTGTTTCCGGCGCGCTCTCTACTCGACGAGCTCCTCCTTCTTTAGCTCGAGTTGTGGGTTGACGAGATGGAGCCCGATTGGCAAGCCGCCTACCGCGGGAGCAGCGTCCCGCACGATCGTTTCGAAATTGCTTACCTTCGCGGGATTTGACCAAGCCTCGTCGGCTACGACGAACGCGAGTGTCGTGCCTTCGCCATTGTGGCGGATCAACAATACGTTGGCTCCCTTACCTCGAAAGAAACCAGTCGAGTCGAGCTGTTGCCCGAGTGCGCGCGCCTCTTCCCTGGTTGCCATGCCCTCGTAGTAGACGAGGTTGTCGTTATCGAAACGTACCTGGCCCACCGTCGATGACTCTTCGACGTCAGCCTTGCCGTCGAGCAGTTGGACCTGAACCGGAAAGCCGCCCACTGTCGGGGCTACTTCCCGCGCAAGCTCTTCGAACGAAGAGAGAATTCCCGCCTGATTCCAGGTGCCGTCTGGCACGACGAATGAGATGGTTGTGTCGGGGATTTTCTTGCTGAGCAGAACGGTTGCTCCGCTGTCGAGGAAGTATTTGTGGTTTCTGAGTTCGTTGCCGAGCGCCGTGGCATTGGCTTTGGTTGCCAGGCCGGAGTAGACCACATCATCGTTGGTTCCAATGATCACTTTGCGGTCTTGAATCGCAAAGAGCACAGCCCAAGTTATGCCGTACAAAAGCGCCAGAGTCGCGACCCCGACGAAAAAGGCCATCGACTTAGTGTTAAGGCGACCGCCAGCCGCAACGTGCTCTTCAACAGCGTCGCCCTGCACCTCCATTGCGATCTGCCACGTGCAAAGGAAGAGCAGGAGCGCAAGCGCGGCCGAGGCGAAGGAGCCCGCAGGAGTGTTCCAATTCAACTTGATAAGGATGATGAGTGCACTGGCAATCAACCCGAAGAGGACGGCGAGCACGCCTTTCCCAGCTTTTCCCAATCTGCCGTAGTTAGCGGCTATCAGAATGGCGCCGGCAAGAGGGCTGCAAATGAATGCCGCTAGTCCGACCGCATTTGCATTGAACAGCCGGTAATCGAGCCGGGGTGTCCTTGCTTCATCAGATGTGCTCATACGAGTGCACTTATCATAAGCGGTCGAGAGCGGATTCACGGATGAATGATCGGGATTTCTGGACAGCCAGCTTTCCGGAAATTTCAGGCCGTCCGACGAAAACGAACCCCTACAAACCCGCGATTTCCTTGACATCACGCGGTCATTCCGCGATGCTTAACTTTCAGGTGTGATTGGCTGGCTTTCGTGGGCGTGTGTCTGGAGGAAACTTCGGGTGCACCGCACAGTTCCAGTGCTTGCCGATTGGGCGAGCGAAAATCCCCAAATTTTCAAGGAAGACGCGACCGGCGAAGAAATTTCGTGCGTTCGGCGCGCAAGCAGGATGTGGCAGTGAACGCTTTGGGTTTTGCTTTGCAGGCTGGCGGCGGATCGATCTTCGGTAAATTTGGCGGGATTCCGCTGCTGCTGTTGATGTTTGTCGCGATGTATTTTCTGCTGATTGCGCCTAACCAGCGGAAGCAGAAGACGTGGGCGGCGATGCTGGCGGCACTGAAGCCGGGCGATCGTGTGACCACGAACGGCGGCATTCGCGGCGTGATTGTGAGCGTGAAGGACGATTTGCTGGTGGTCCGCACGGCTCCTGATGGCGTGAAGCTGGAGTTTGTGAAGAGCGCTGTGGCGGCGGTTACCACGGAAGAAGACAACAGCAAGGCGTAGTCGGCAGACGGCCGGGACGTACACACCCTCTCGATACAGGCATTGAAGGAAACAAGATAACAATGGGCAAGAATCTGGCCAGTAGAACGGGCTTTATCGTCGCAGTGCTGTTGATCTTCACGTACGGAATCTTCGGGATTCCGCACGGTGGGTTGAAGCAGTCGCTTGAGAACCGCATTAACCTGGGACTCGATCTCAAGGGTGGCACGCACCTGGTGCTGCAGGTGCATGTGGCGGAGGCCGTGAACTCGTCCACTGACCGTGATGTGCAGGCGCTGAACACGGCGCTGGCGGCGACGGGAGGGACGGCGGCGAAGCTGGACCCGGCGCATCCGGAGGTGATCACGATCTCGGGCGGATCGCCGACGCAGCAGAGCGCGATCCACGAAGTTCTGACTGGCAATGAGTATGCCGGCTATGACGTGTCGTCGACGGGCAACGGCGGGTACAAGATGACGCTGAAGCTGTCGGAGATACGGACGATCGAAGAGCGGGCGCTGGATACGTCGATCGACACGATCCGCGAGCGCGTGAATACGCTGGGCGTGAGCGAGCCGGTGATCGAGAAGTATGGCCTGGGCGACAACGAGATCCTGGTGCAGTTGCCGGGCGTGTCCGATCCGGGCCGAGTAGAGAACATCATTCAGTCGACCGCGAAGCTTGAGATTCACGCGGTCGTGGGCAGTTATGGCAGCGAGGCCGAGGCGCAGCAGGCGAATCCGGCCGGAATTCCGGCAGACGCTGAGCTGCTGAAGGGTTCGAATGGCGCGGGCGGCCCGGACCAGTATTACCTGCTGAAGCGGCTGGCGATTGTTGCCGGTACCGACTTCCGCGACGCGCAGCCATCGACCGATGAGAACGGACGGCCGGATATTACGTTCGACCTGACGACCGAGGCGGGCGAACGCTTCTACAAGTACACGGACGCGAACAAGGGCACGGGCCAGATGGCGATCGTGCTGGACAACCAGGTGCGCGAGGTGGCGGGGATTGAGGGCGCGATTCGCGACCAGGGACGGATTACCGGCGGGTTTTCGCAGGACCAGGCAGCTGACCTTAGCCTGATGCTGCGGACGGGTTCGCTACCTGCGTCGATCTCGTACCTGGAGACGCGGACGGTAGGGCCGACGCTGGGTGCGGCCAGCATTCACCAAGGCGTAGTGGCGTCGATTGCCGGCCTGGTGGTGGTGCTGATCTTCATGCTGTTCTATTACAAGGGCGCGGGCATCAACGCGGACCTGGCGCTAATTCTGAACCTGTTGATCCTGCTGGGGTTCATGGGCTTCTCAGGCGCGACGCTTACGCTGCCAGGTATTGCCGGAGTGATCCTGACCATTGGTATGGGCGTGGATTCCAACGTACTGATCTTCGAGCGTATTCGTGAAGAGTTGCGGCTGGGCAAGACGGCCGCGGCCGCGGTGCAGGATGGATTCGCGCATGCCTGGACGACGATTTTCGATACGCACGTCACGACCGTGGTGTCAGCGGCAATCCTGTTCTTGTTCGGAACCGGGCCAGTGAAGGGCTTCGCAGTGACACTGACGATTGGCTTGATCGCGAACATCTTTACTGCGGTGTTTGTCTCGCGCACGATCTTCGACTACCTGCTGAGCAAGAAAGAACGCGGCACGGCAGAGCTTTCGATTTGAAGAAAAGCTTCCAGCTGTTGGCTTCCAGTTGAAGCAACGGCGACAACAAATTGTTACGAAGAGCTAAGAGCTAATCGCTGAAGGAAAGAAAACGTGGAACTGTTTCGGAGCGCAAATATCGACTGGCTAGGGAAGAAATGGTACTTCCTGGGCTTCAGCCTGATCTTCTCGGTTGCTGGACTGATCAGCATCTTCTTCTGGCATGGAATCCCTACGGGCGTGGACTTCAAGGGCGGAACGGCGATCACCGTTCAGTTCGACAGCGCACCGCACGAGGACAACATCCGCAAGGCGCTCGCTGCGGCCAATATCAAGGACGCGACGGTGCAGCGGATTTCTGATGTGGGCGGCGGGGCGCTCGGCAATAAGGAGATCATCTCTTTGCCGATGTCGACGGCGCAGGATACGGCGCATGATGAAGGCCGGTCGGCGGTGGAGAACGCGCTGACGGCGGGTTATCACGACTCCGGCTTCACTGTGCAGCAGGTGGACATTGTGGGGCCGACGGCAGGTAAGCAGCTTACGCACGAGGCGGAGCTGGCGACGCTGTATTCGCTGCTCGGAATGCTGATCTACCTGTGGTTCCGGTTTGAGCTGATCTATGGAGTGGCGGCGGTGGTGGCAGTGTTTCATGACACGCTGATCACGATCGGTTTCTTTTCGCTGACTAACCAGGAGATTACGCTGACGGTAGTGGCAGCGATCCTGACGCTGGTGGGCTACTCGATGAACGACACGATTGTTGTGTTCGATCGTATTCGCGAGAACTTGGCGTTGAATCGGCGCGACAAGCTCGCCGATTTGGTGAACCGCAGCATTAACCAGACGCTGAGCCGAACGGTGATTGCTTCGGGACTGACATTTCTGACAGTGCTTTGCCTGTTTGTTTTTGGCGGCGAAGTGCTGCGTGGCTTCTCGTTCGCATTGGTGGTGGGCATCATTATCGGAACGTATTCGTCGATTGCGGTGGCGGCGCCGATGCTGGTGGCGTACCAGGACTGGCGGGCGAAGAAGGCGCCTGCGGGCAAGCGGGTTGCGCTTCCTGCGGCAAAAGTCGTTCGGCGCTAAAAGGATAGGACTGCACCATTTCTCAGGCATTTCCTCATTCCGGGCGATTTGAGATAGGATGAGCTGCAAGGCGCGGCATCTCAAACCCCGGATAAATTCATCCAAAACAAATGGCGGGAACTACGCGCCAGGCATGCAGTTTTTTTGAAAAATAAACTGCATCCGGGAACAATTCGAGTTAACGCGGTGTCTAAAGATCTTATGCTTTCCCCTCAGGGGAAGGAGGTCGCTTAAATGTTCGAAGACGCTCTGATGGAATCCGGCGGTAAGCTCAAGACCCGGTCGAAGTATTGGATGATTGCCACGTTTGTATTCAACGGGCTAATCGTCGGCCTGATGATCTTGGTTCCGCTCCTGTATCCCGAGGCTTTGCCGCACAACTCGCTGACGGCATCGCTGACAGCTCCGCCGCCACCGCCGCCTCCGCCGCCGCCACCACCGCCGCCTGCGGTGAAGGTGATCAAGGTAGTGACCGTGGATAACGGCCTCCATGCGCCAACGAAAATTCCTAAAGACATCAAGATGGTGAAGGAAGATGCACCGCCGCCTCCAGCTGGGGCAGGCGTCGCTGGCATGGAAGGCATGGCCGGCGGAGCGCCCGGTGGAGTATTTGGCGGTATCACGGGCGGCACGGGGCCGGCGATTCACGTAGCCCCACCAAAGCCAACTGGACCGGCACGCATTTCGGGCGGCGTGATCGCGGGTAACCGCATTGCGTTTGTCGAGCCGCAGTACCCTCCGATTGCAAAGATTGCACACATGAGCGGAACAGTTGTGCTGCACGCAATCATTTCGAAGACCGGTGCTGTGGAGAGGTTGTCGGTATCCAGCAGCACGAACCCGATGTTCAACAACTATGCAATGCAAGCAGTGCAGCAGTGGAGATACCGGCCGTATTTGCTGAATGGCGATCCGACCGAAGTAGATACCACTATCACGGTGAACTTCGCTTTGAACGGCAGCGAATAGACCTCAGGAGCAGCGTGGCGCGGACATCTGTTGATTATTAACCCCTTGATCAATAGCGCGCGCCACGGGGCTCAACCTGAGTTATGGTAATAATCTCGACGACATCCTCGGCGAGAACAGGCGAAGCCTCCTGTTCGAACC
>NZ_LMUT01000009.1:106085-128543 GCF_009765785.1 Granulicella sp. L46 | reverse complement strand
CACCAGGAGGAAAGACTTCGTGATTCTCGTTCATCTCGCAAATTTCGCTCACGCACCCGCCGCACTCGCTACATTTTTCCAAGACGCACCTGCCGAAGTCGGCTTCGGTCCCGCGGCCCTTTGGGCCCAGATGGGCGTTCCTGCCAAGCTCGTAGTTATTCTGCTGTTCATTATGTCGATCTGGTCGCTGGCCGTAATGATTGACCGCGCCCTGTACTTCTCGGCAGCACGCAAGCAGTCTCGTGAGTTTGCACCGAAGGTTGCAGGCGCCCTGAAGGAAGGCCGTCTGGACGAGGCGATCAAGGTTGCCGATCGTTCCAAGAAGTCGCACCTCGCTGAAGTGGTGACGGCTGGTCTCACCGAGTTCCGTTCGTTCGGTTCGGGCGGCGCGATCTCGGAAGAGCAGATTGAGAGCTCCAAGCGCGCACTCGAGCGCTCTGAAGCGATCGTTCACGCCAAGCTGAAGAAGGGCCTCGGCGGTCTGGCCACCATCGGATCGACGGCACCGTTCATCGGGCTGTTCGGAACGGTCGTCGGTATTCTTAACGCCTTCAAGGCAATCGCAACGACCAAGAGCCAAGGTCTGGCGGCAGTCGCCGGCGGTATTTCGGAAGCCCTGGTAACGACCGCATTCGGTCTGCTGGTCGCTATCCCTGCCGTTATGACGTTCAACTATTTCACCGGCAAGGTGGAGTCGTTCGACGTGGAGATGGACAACAGCTCGTCGGAGCTGGTGGACTATTTCATCAAGCAGTCGCACCGCTAAGCTGCTCGCCGGTTCCTAGCGGGGCTGGTTCGTAGTTGTCTAGTTAGCAGTACCTTAAGCACGACCTTGCGAGAATCACGCTGGAGATGCACCGGACGCCGAAGCGAACGGCGTCCGGGCACTCAGCTTCCTCGCAACAACAGCCAGGGCAGGTAGCCGCAGGCGGCGACCACGACCCGAACGGAGCGGATTTTATGGCAATTGCAAAGCGGGACGAGGGCAAGAAGGTCAACTCGAACATCAACGTGACGCCGATGGTGGACGTGATGCTCGTACTGTTGATCATCTTCATGGTCATCACTCCGATGCTGGGGGACAAGATCACGGTTGATCTCCCCAAGGTGAACGCCGCGGTCATTCTGGATGCAGCCAACAAGGAAGACGCGATTACGGTCGCAGTGACGCGCGATGGTTCGATGTTTGTGCGCGGTGACAAGGTTTCTTCGACGGGTGATCTGACCCAACGGGTGCAGAGCCTGGAGGCGCTGAAGACCAACCCGGGCGATGACAAATCGGTGTATCTGAGTGCCGATCAGCGGGCGAACTTTGGCAAGGTTGAGGACGCAATTGATGCATTGCGCGCGGCCAGCGTAAATACGCTGAACCTTATGACCGACAAGACCTATAACTCGCAATCGGGGCAGTAGCCGAGCGAGCGCAGTCAATACGCAAGGATCAACGTACGTAACAAAGGAGTTTCACTATGGCAATGGGTGGTGGTTCAACAGGTGGTGCAGTCTCGGACATGAACGTCACGCCGTTGATCGACGTTCTCTTGGTGCTTCTGATCATCTTCATGGTGATTCAGCCGACCACGCCGAAGGGTTTGGATACGGTGGTACCGCAGCCGCCCAAGGATAAGAACACGACGCAGACGGACGATAAGGTGATCGTGGTTTCCATCCAGGACACAGGTGCCGTGCCGACGTACAAGATCAACGAGCGAGTTTTCCCCAAGGACCAAGTGGCTACCGAGCTTACTTCGATCTTCGAGACGCGCAATACGAAGATCATGTTCATCAAGGGTGACCCGGGGCTAAACTTCGGGGCTGTTGCGGACGCGGTCGGTTTTGGTAAACAGGCCGACGTGACGAACATCGCGATCATTACGCCGGGCGTCGAAAACGGCAGCTAATCGCTGTTCGCTGGCAATCGCAGCAAGTTTTTTAACTGAAGCGCTCCATCCCCTGGCAGATTGATTGCCAAGGGATGGAGCGCTTTTCTGTGCGGTGAAGACAGTGCGAGAGGGCTTGTTGGGGTGCGCTGGGTCGTCCGGGTGGTCTTCAATGGGGTTTGGGTGGGGAACCCAGGGGGTGAAGCGCTAGAGGCTGCTCTCAGCCTCTTCTATGCTCGCGAAGCGGGGGAAGAACTGATCTACGCGAGTGGAATTGAAGAGCGCCCAGACGCGGTCGGAGATACCGACGAGGGCGACCTTGCGACCCTTGTCGGACTGCGAGACATAGAAGTTGACGACAACGCCGAGACCGGCAGAGTCCATGTACTCGAGCGCGGTGCAGTCGATGATGAGGAGGTCGGCGTCTACGGCTTGCAGTTGGGGCTGCAGAGCGAAGATGTGGCCCAGGGTGAGCGCTCCCTGCAGCGTGAGAACGGTGCAGCGAGGATTCGCAGTGGTATGAAATGAGTACTCGAACTGGTCCTGGGGCATCCCCTAAGAATAGAAATTCCAATGGAGCCTTAGGTTAACATTGCGTGAAAGAACGCCGACGGACGGGTGTGCCCGTTGAGTAAAAATGAGACGCAAACAAGAAGGCCTCCCCTGCGGGAGGCCTTCTTGGGAAGCGAACTGGGTGTTGAGAATGCCTGGTTGAAACGGAAGCTTACTGTGGAGCGATGCCGCCATGTGCGGCAATCTTTTCCTTGGCAGCTTCGTTGGCCTTGCGAGCGCCCATGCCACGCTGTACCCACTCGTCGGCCTTAGCGAGATCGGCCTTGCGGGCGGCATCGTCGGTACATTCGAGGTCAGCTTTACGCCGATACGTGAGGTTCAGGATCGACATAGCATTGTCGTAGGTGGGATTGATTTCGACTGCCCGTTCCAGGTACTTCTGAGCATTCGCAACAAGGTCCGTGTTGGCGGCTACGAGTTTCTCGCAGACTGCTTTGGACTTCTTGACATTGCCCTGGCCATCATCCTGCAGGCCAGCGGCAGCAAGGATGTCTGTGGCGTTCTTGTAGGACTCGGTCCAGTCAATGTAGCCGATGGTGTAGTTGGCTTCGGCATCCTTGGGATCGAGAGAGATGATCTTCAGCTCGGTCGCCTTGGCCTCGTCATACTTATGGATGTTGCGATCGATGGAGGCGATCTGGCGGAGGGCGTCGAGATCGTTGGGATTCTGGGCGAGCACCGAGTTGAAGCCGTCGAGAGCCTTCTGCGCGATGGCTAAATTCTCGGGCGTGGTGAGATCGGGGACGACTTGGTAGCTATACGCGGTGGCCAGATAGAGGTGGCTTACCGGGCTGCTTGGATCGAGTGCGACGGACTTCTGGAAGTAATCGACTGCTTCCTCATACTTGCCAGATTTGAAGGCCTGAACGCCCTTGACAAGCTCGTCACGCGCTTTGAGTTTGGTACATCCCACTGTGCTTGCCAGCGTGAGTAGCAGCGCTGCACTTGCGGTCATTCGTGCACTAAGTTTCATCAGTGAACCCTTCCCAATTATTTTAACGAAATCGCCCTTGGCCCACGAAAGGGCTCAGCAATCAAGATACTACGCATAACAAGCCCCTTTGATTGTAAAGGCAGCGAGGCCGGTTTACCAGTGGCGTGAAATTGGTCCGGCCAAGCTACCTGCTAAGTGGTTGGATGCAGCGGACGCGAAGACGCGATGGGCTAATCGCAGGCTGATAGCATCGGGGGGACGCCGGCGCAGGGCCGGACTTAAGGGAGGCAGGAGCATGGCAACTGGCAAGTGGACCGCGGAGCAGATTCCGTCGCAGGCAGGCAAGACGGCGCTGATAACTGGCGCAAACAGCGGGATTGGCTACCAGGCGGCACTGGAACTGGCGCGCCATGGGGCGCATGTGTTGTTGGGCTGCCGCAATGAGGCCAAGGGACGCGCTGCGCTGGAGAGGCTACTGCGCGAGGCACCGGGAGCCAGCGCGGAGGTGGTGCCGTTGGACATGGCTTCGCTGGCTTCGATCCGCGCTTTTGCCGCGTCGTTTATCGGGCGAGGCATTGCGCTGGATCTGCTGATCAACAACGCGGGCGTGATGGCGCTGCCCAAGCGCGAGCTGACGGAAGACGGCTTTGAGCGCCAGTTTGGCACCAACCACCTAGGTCATTTCGCATTGACCGGGTTGCTGCTGCCAGCGCTGCTGGCCGCGCCGGCGCCGCGCGTGGTAACGGTGGCATCGCTCGCGCACCGGACCGGAAAGATCGATTTCGACAATCTGCAGCGCGAGCGTGGGTACGAGGGTTGGGACGCGTACAACGCCTCGAAGCTGGCAAACATTCTGTTTGCGAAGGAGCTGGATCGGCGGGCACGGGCGGCGCATAGCCGGCTGTTGAGCCTGGCGGTGCATCCCGGGGTTTCGACTACGAGCATCTTTGAGAATGGGCCGGGCACGACGAACTTGAAGGCCATTATGGTGAAGCTGCTTGCACCGGTGATGATGCAGAATGACGAAGCTGGCGCGCTGCCGACGTTGTATGCGGCGACGTCTCCTGATGCGAAGGGCGGCGAGTACATTGGGCCGGATGGGTTCGGGGAGTTGAAGGGCGCGCCGGTGGTGGTGCAGCCGCGGCCGCAGGCTCTGGATGTGGCGGTGGGTGAGCGGTTGTGGACGGTGTCGGAAGATCTGACGGGCGTGCACTATCCGGCGCTGAGCTGATGCGAGGCGGCTGAGGGATTGGAATGATGCTTCCCCAGCCGTCCGCAAATGGCGCGTACGGATGGGCACCCAACAAATCGTGTGCGAACCCACATCTCAGGAACGAGATGTGGGGCACGCGGACATGGGCCGGGAGATGCTGCTAGCGTTTGCGTTTTTTGGTGGCGACTTTCTTACGAGCTACGGGGGTTTTCGCGGGAGACTTCTTGGTGGGAAGTCGCTTGGCGGCGGACTTCTTCGCGGGAGCTACTGCGCGCGTGGAAGCGCTGGGAGTTGAGGGCGCGGCGGCGCTATTGGCGAGGCGCTGCAGCTTGGCGGCGTGGGTGTCGAGCAACTTCTCAATCTGGCGAATGAGGATGCTGGTCTGCATGGGCTTGACGAGCATTTTGTCGGCGCCGATGTCGGCCCAGTCATCGTCTGGAAAGGCGGTGAGCAGGGCGACTGCGGGGTGATAGACAGCGGTGCGGGCGGCCTGGATTACCTCGCGGCCGGCAGCGTCGCTTTCCATGCGCATATCGGTGATGACCATCTGGTACTCGCGCAACTTAATTTTGGAGCGAGCCTCGCGTGCGCTGGCGGCCGTATCCACATCAAATCCGCTGATCTCGAGGACGGCTTTGAGGGTCAGCAGAACAGTTACTTCATCATCGACTAGTAAAACGCGGCGCTTGGCCAAGGGTCTCTCCTGATCCTGCGCGGACGGCTGGGGTTCAGAGCCGCCGACTGCCGCGCCAGGGTAGTGCAAACAAGGTACAGACTAACGCAAGTATCGTCGCAGCTTGGCGGTGGCCACGCAAGGGTGCATCCTGGGAATCGTCGCGCTGGCATGCTGTTCGACTGTACCCCCCTTGTTGCCAAAAACATTTGGAACCGCGTTCCAGTTCCAGCTCGGACCTATTTCCGTGACACTTGGAGGCCGGGCCTCTGAGGTTGCCCGCAGAGCCGAACGGAAACGAAGGCTTGGATGCGTCTTCGTTAGCTGTGTTTGACATTGGTAGGCGAACCCGTGGCTGGATCGGCGTTGGCACGCGGGGAATGCGGATATCTGAATTTGGGCGACGATATTCGCATAAGTCTTTTGAATGGAATGTATTTTGACGACGACGCTGTACTATTAATGACAGGATCAACGATCGCCATTTGGATGGGAGCGCTGTGCCCGCTGGTATGGGTGCGGTCGCGAACATAAAATCCATTGGGCGGATGCTATACTCGCGAGTGCTTCGGTTTCTGCTGTATCGAGCTGAAATCCAAACCAATCCCTAAAAACATGGCCGCAGAGAGTGCGAGCCGTGGAGGCTGAATATTCCACCATTAGATAAACGCTCCGCCAAATCTTTTATTCGTACCAACGAACGTATCCGTGCGCGCGAAGTACGCGTGATTGATGAAAACGGCGAACAACTTGGCGTGATGGCTCCGTTCGAGGCTTTGAAAATGGCCCGCGAAAAGTCGCTGGACCTGGTTGAGATCTCGCCCAATGCTGTGCCTCCTGTGTGCAAGATCCAGGATTACGGCAAATATCTTTACGAGAAGGACAAGAGCGACCGCGCTGCACGCAAGAAGCAGAAGGTGATCGTCATCAAGGAAGTCAAGTTCTCGGTTACGGTCGATGAGCATGACTACCAGACGAAGAAGAACCAGGCAGTACGCTTTCTTGGCGATGGCGATAAAGTGAAGGCGAGTCTGCGGTTCAAGGGCCGTCAGATGGCGCATCGCGATCTCGGGTACAAGATCATCAACCGCCTGATCATGGACATTGGCGACGCTGGCACAGTGGAGTTCATGCCGCGCATGGAAGGTACGACGCTGCATGCGATCCTGGCTCCGGCGAAGAAGGCCGAGGTGCAACAGCCTCCGGCGGCGCCTAAGGTAAAGGCTCCTGCACCGGCGGAAGCAGAAGTTCCTACGGCATAAGGTCTTGAAGCGGAAACAACAACGCCCGCGAGCATGTCTCGCGGGCGTTGCTGTTTTCGGGGTGCTCGTTACTCAGCGTTCGAGGCCCCACTCGTTGACGAAGTGGAAGCCGCGGTCTTCGAGGGGGTAGTGCGAGGGTAGTGGGACGCGGACGAGGGTGAGGGTGCCGGCCGTCTTGGCGGCGTCGCCGGTGGGTTGGAGGACGAGGTGGGTGGGATCGGGCTGTGTCATGGCGTAGGTGACGGGATCGTTCGCCTCGGTGGCGAGAAAGAGGGTGTGTTTCTTGTCATCCGCCTTGGCATAGGCGCGCCAGAGGACCGTGGCGGAGTCGCGTAGCATGGTGCGGCCGCTGGGCTCGAAGAAGATGTCGGTGGTGGGAAGGCCGTCGCCGGTGATGTAGGGCTTGGTGGCGGTGGCGAGATGCCACTGGCCGGTGAGGGGTGGTGGATTGCGCTGGCTGATGAGTTGCTGCGCATAGCCGTTGCGTAACTGGAAGGCCTGCGGCAGAACGGCCAGGAGGAGCGCCACGACTACGCAGATGGTCTCGACGCGAAGGCCGTAACGGCGAGCGGGCTTGACCCAGCCGTCGATCGGCTTGCAGGGGCGATGCAGGAAGAAGAAGTTGATGAGGCTGGGCATGTCGGGGATGATGAGCGCGATGGACATGAGGACGAGGTGGGCGGCGTAGAGCTTGACGGGGACGTCGTAGCAGAAGTTGTAGAGGACGATGTTGGTGGCGAGGAAGGCGGTGAGGAGTTCTCCGAGGAGGCCGGTGCGCCGGAAGAGGATGAGTATGCCGGCGGTGAGTTCGGCGGCGCCGCAGATCATCTCGTAGACGGGATTGAGGCCGATGAGGGTCCAGAGCATGGTCATCGGAGAGGTGTTGCCGAGAGGTTCGTTGAGTACGGCGAGCGAGGGCGGAGGCATTTGGAGGGGGAAGAGCTTGGACAGGCCGTAGCCGATCATGGCGACGCCGAGCGTGAGGCGCATGGTGAGTCGGAACCAGAAGAAGAGGCGGGGGTAGGCGAGGCTGCGGCGGGCCGGGCTGCGGAGTTCAGCGAGGGCGGTCCAGATGAGGGTGAGGAGGATGGCGACGGCGAGCATGATGCCGACGGCTATCCAGTTGAGGATCGTGTCGCCGGATCCGGTGTCGTGGAGTTTGGCGCCTACGCCGGTGAGATGGAAGAGGTGTTGGCCGAGCCACTGCGCGCCGTGGAAGAAGGGCCAGGAGGTCCAGTTCTCGAGATGCTCGCCGATGTGGAAGGGGATGACCTCCCAAAGGGTCGCGTTGGCGCAGCAGAGTGCGTAGATCATGAGGTAGCAGAAGGAGAAACGGAAGGCGAGGCGCGTGCCGAAGGACCAGCGCCGAGGAGTGGGCACGGTTGGCATGTCTGAGGTGGCGGGGGTTTGGAAGGAGGGGTCGGGGATCGGATCGTGCGAGAAGTCTCGGGAAAAATCGGGCGTCGACGCGGACAAGAGTCTGCCTTTCGTGCTGTCGGGAAGTTGGGGTGGATCGATTGTTGCTTGCGGCGGAGAAACCGTCAACGGCTAAGTGCTTGGCCCGAGGTCGTGATAGGCGGCGAGAGCGGCGAGATGGCCGCACATACCGTGGACTCCGCCGCCGGGAGGCGTGGAGGAACTGCACAGGTAGACGCTGGGGTTGCCGGTGCGATAGCCGTGGGAAGTGGGCCGGAAGAGGAGTTGCGAGAGGGTCATGGCGCCACCGGAGATATCGCCGCCGATGAGGTTGGGGTTCCACTGGGCGAGAGCCTCGGCGTTGCTGGCGCGGCGCGCGAGGATGGTGTCCTGAAAGCCTGGGGCGAAGCGGGCGATTTGCGTTTCGATTGCGGTGGTTCTATCAACGATGGAGCCGGAGGGGACGTGGCAGTAGGCCCAGGCGGTGTGCTTTCCTTCCGGAGCGCGCGAGGGGTCGAAGAGGCTGGGCTGGACTAGCAGGACGTAGGGGCGGTCGTTGAGACGGCCGTAGAAGGCGTCGTGTTCGGAATGAGAGATCTCGGCGAGCGAGCCGCCGAGGTGGACGGTAGCGGCGCGGAAGCATTCGGGGGAACGCCAGGGGATGGGCTGGCTGAGCGCGAAGTCGAGCTTGAAGATGCCGGGACCCGGTCGAAATTTGAGGAGCTCGTGGACGTAGGCGGGGGCGAGGGCGGAGTTGGCGATGCGGATAAGCGATGCAACGCTGGTGTCGAAGAAGGTGGCGTTCACGGAGGGGAGGTCGGCGAGGTTTTGGATTTCGGCGTTGAGGACGATGCTCCCACCGAGGGATTGCAGGTAGCTGGCGAGAGCGTTGGTGATGGATTGCCCGCCACCTGCCGCGATTGGCCAGCCAGTAGTATGTCCGGCGGCCGCGAGGACGAGTCCAGTGGCAGAACTGGCGACGCGAGTGAGCGGCAGGACGGAGTGCGCGGCGATGCCGGCGAAGAGGGCGCGGGTGCGCTCGTTCTGGAAGAGGGTGGTGGCGAGCAATTGCGCGGGCATGAGTGCGGCCGGACCGAAGGTGGCCATTTCCAAGGGGTGGCTGGGGAAACGGAGGAGGGGTTGGGTAAAGTCCTCAATAAGCTGGGGCCAGTTGCGTACGGTCGGGCCGAGGAGCGAGCGCCAGGCGCGGCCGTCGTGCTGGGTGAGTTGCGCGACGGTGGCTTCGAGGGCATGCTCGAGGGTGACGGCGGTGCCGTCGTCGAGTGGGTGCGCGAGAGGGGTGGGCGGCTCGATCCAGCGCAGGCCGTGAGCGGCGAGAGGAAGGCTGCGGAAGAAGGGGCTGGCGGCGCCGATGGGATAGCAGGAGGAGCCGAGATCGTGATGGAAGCCGGGGAGGGTGACTTCGGCGGTGGAGCACGCGCCGCCGATGGAGGCGTTGCGCTCGTAGACGGTGACCGCTACGCCGCGCTGCGCGAGCGTGATGGCGGCGGCTAAACCGTTGGGCCCGGAACCGATAATGTTGGCGGTCTGGAGCGGCATGTTATCTGTGATGCTACCGCGAACAGGGTGTTGATGAAGAAGGATTTAGTTGGCTAGATCGGCTGTTTTGCTAATTCGCGGGTGAGTTCGGGGGCCAGGCCTTCGAAGTTGCCTTGGAGTTCGCGGGCGCGCGTGAGGGCGGCTTGTACGTTGGGTAGGACGTTTTCGGGGCCTACGTGCTTGAGGAAGTCGGAGTGGTCGATGATGTGGCAGGGCTGGTCGCGGGCGCCGCAGAGGAGGAGGGTTCTGCCGGTTTTTTGGAGGCGGGTGTTGAACTGCTCGAAGGCGTGAACGCCGGTGGCGTCCAGGGCGGTCATGTTGCGTAGGCGGAGGACGACGATGTCGCCGAACTGGTTGAGGTCGCGGGTGGCTTCGGCTAGCTTTTCGGTGGTGCCGAAGAGGAAGGGGCCGTGGATGCGGAGGATGGTGACGTTGGCGGGAATTTCCTTGTCCTGAAGAATATGGGCCTGGCCATCGCGGAGGTATTCGGTTGTTACGGGGACGACGGTAGTGGTGGCGGCTACTCGGTAGATGTAGAGCAGCGCGGCAAGGGACATGCCGACCCCTACGGCTACGGTGAGGTCGGCGAAGACGGTGAGGGCGAAGGTGGTGAACCAGACCGCTATGTCGGTCTTGGAGAGGCGGAAGATGGTGGCGATCTCTCGCCACTCGCCCATGTTGTAGGCGACGACGAAGAGGACGGCGGCCAGGGTGGTGAGGGGGACGTAGCTGGCCAGAGGTGCGGCAAACAAAAGGATTAGCAGGAGGGTGGCGGCGTGGACGATGCCGGCGATGGGGGTATGGGCGCCGGAGCGGATGTTGGTGGCGGTGCGGGCGACGGCTCCGGTGGCGGGCATGCCTCCGAACATGGGGGAGACGATGTTGGCGATGCCTTGGGCGATGAGCTCCATGTTGGAGTCGTGGTGGTCGCCGCTCATGCCGTCCGCAACTACTGCGGAGAGAAGACTTTCCACCGCTGCGAGCATGGCCACGGTGAAGGCTGATGGTAGCAGCGTGAGGACGTGGACGCCGTGAAAGTTGGGGAGGGCGATGTGGGGGAGGCCGCGTGGGATTCCGCCGAACTTGGTGCCGATGGTTTCCAGATGGAGGTGGAAGGTGGCGGAGATGGCTGTGAGCAGGACTAGGGCTACGATGGCGCCGGGGACTCGTCTTGTAATGTACGGCAAACAAAGGATGATGGCGAGGGAGGCGAGGCCTACGGCGATGGTTTCCGGGCGGGCGGTGGCGATGTAGTGGGTGAGGAGTTCGATGCGGGAGAGGAAGTCGCTCGGGACGGCTGGGGTCCTAAGTCCAAGGAAGTCTTTGATTTGCGTTGAAGCGATGAGCAGGGCTATGCCGTTGGTGAAGCCTATGGTGACAGGGCGCGGGATGTACTTGACGGCCGAGCCTAGGCCCGTAAGTCCCATGATTAGAAGGAGAACGCCGGCCATAATGCCGACGAGTGCGAGGCCACCCATGCCGAATTTCAGCACGATTCCGGCTACGATGATGACGAAAGCGCCGGTGGGGCCTCCGATCTGGGTGCGCGATCCGCCTAGCGCGGAGATGATGAATCCGGCGATAACTGCTGTGTAGAGACCAACTTGCGGGGGGACGCCGGAGGCTATCGCGAAGGCCATGGCTAGCGGTAGGGCGATGAGGCCTACGGTGACGCCGGCGATGAGGTCGTGGGAAAGGTCGTTGAGGGTATAGCCGCGCAGGCAGGTGATGGAGCGGGGCAGCCATTGGCGGGAGGGATTCACTTGGCGCTCACCGTCGGATTTGCCGAATTTTCCATCGCGTCGAGCATGCCCAGGGATTCTTTGAGGTGGGCGTGGAAGTAGGTGCGCATGAGGGCGAGGACCTCGTTGATGAGGGGATCGCGGACAGTGTAAAACACCTGGTTGCCAGACTTACGGGTGGAGACGAGGTGTTTGGCGCGGAGGACAGCGAGGTGTTGCGAGACGTTGGCTTGCTCCATGTTGAGCTTGTCGATGAGGGTGCCGGCGGAGAGTTCGCCGTCGGCGAGGAGCTCTAGGATGGCGATGCGGGTGGGGTGGGCGAGGGCCTGGAAGATATCGGCTTTGAAGCGGCGGAGCGTGTCCTGCATGTATGAATATTAGCAGATGCGCATATAGTTTAGATGAAATCGGGTGTGAATTTGTATGACCTAGCCCTGTTTCGGGTTACGCAGCGATGTGTTTAGCCTGGTTTCGGGTGACATAAAACGGGTACGAAGTCGGGATTTCGTGACCGTTGCAAAATGTGGGTCATATGGCGCAGGTGCGCGCACGCACGGGACCGAAACGGGACAGGTGTGGTTAGACCTCTTTGGTGTCGAAGAAGAGGAGTTGGCTGCCGGGGGCCATGAGGGTTTGGGCGTCGGCGGCTGCGGCCTTGCCTTCGGGACTGGAGAGGGCGGCCAGGAGGGTGGGCATGTCGGCGAAGGTGAGGGTGGCGATGGCGTGGAAGGCGGAGGGTCCGGCGGGGGAGTTGATGGGGCCGGTGCTGATGTCGAAGTTCTGGAGGCTGGGAAGTTTTTTGGCGAGGGGGATGTGGATGTCGGCGTAGTGCTGATCGAAGGCGGCGGGGTCGGTGGGGGTTGCGTAGAGGACGAGAGGGCGGGCCATGGGAGTCTCCTGGTGTGAGGTCATGGTACGCCCGATTTAGCGTGGGCTCTGATGGGCACCCCACCTCACGCGATCAAGTGAGCGAACAGCGCATTCTCTGCCGCCAATCCACGGAAGAAGAATGCGCTGTTGTATCTCTCTCTACCTGACCTATTGGGCCGGACGTATCGCGGGCGGGTTCCACGAACCATCGATGATCGATGGCGGTGTCTCCTTCGGCCAATACAGCCGGAACATCGGAATGAACTTCGCCTTGGGGGCGGGCAACCAGTTGGCTTCTTTGTCTTTGCCGGGAGAATCCGCCTGCAAGTACAGGTCAACAGATCCGTCCGCGTTCGTGACGAATTTGCTGCGTCCGCTCAGCGTGTATCGAGTAGGCGTTCACGTCCAGGGCATCGACCTGATCACGCAACGTTGTTTCATGTCAAAATTTGGATCCACCGTACCCGGCGGCGGCGTGTACGGCTTGCCATAGGAACTGAGAGGCACCACCGAGAACTTGTTCTGCAACGCGTGGACAGCCGCGTAGTCCTGTGGAGTCCCCGTGCAATAGATGCGTCCCAATATCCATACCATTGCGGTTGGGACTTGTACTCGGTAACGCCCGCTGGCAATGCGCCCGACCATCCCGGTCCGGTCAAGGCGTACTTCTGGGCCTTGTCTCCTGTGGTGCGCTTGCCTGGTACCTGAAAGACATCTGTCCAGCCGTCGAGCATCGGCATGAGGAAGTAGCGGTCACCCATGTCGGGAATGCTGAATATCCACGGCTCTTTGGAAAGGTCTAGCCAAGCGATGGTGTACAGGGTATCGGCGTTGGGCGCGGTCACGTCGTGATAGGACGCGGGCGGATAGGTTCGCGCCATGATTACCTGTCCCATTGGGCCCGACATTCCCTGAAGCGCCGACACATTGGTTATCTTCCTGCGTGTCATGTCCATCGTGACCAGCGGATAGCCATAGATGTAGGCGTCGGTTGCGGTGCTCACGGCCTCTTCAAGTCCGGGTGTCGCAGCGCCCGTGGTACCTGTGTCTTGTTTCGAATTGCAGCCAAGCAGCGACGACACAAGAGCTGTCGCCAGGGTAATGTTTCTGAACATTGCAAAATATTTAATTTTCAGTGGTACCTTCCCATGCGTTCGCGGAGTGGATCGTTACTGGCCCGGATGCTGGAAAGTTCTCTGTGTCAGAGGTTCGGTGGGAATTTTAGGAGTATCCGTAAGTGCTGGAAACTGGCACAATTACTAGCTTTCTTAGGCTCTTCTACTGGCCCGTGCCCAATTGGTCCAATGCGTCACGAACTGCGACGGGAGAGATTTTCAGGACTCCTGTAAACGGCGAGTTCATCGACAAGATGATGAAGATCGCACCGGAAACAGCCAACGCGCAGATCAGCAACGTTAATACGACATTGGGCGTGCGTGGAGCGAAGATGCCAAAACTAAAGAAAATGATCACGAGCCACGTCGTCACCACGGACAACAGGGGAACTGTGATCGAGGTCTGTTCCGACTGCAGAAACATCAACCAGTAGGTCCTCTTCAAGTTCAGGATTGCTGCCAGCAGCTGAGCTTTCGCTGACGCCTGCACATCATTTTTCGGCGCGAGCTGCTCGACATGTTGATAGAAATGCGTCGCACTGGCCCCCGGTGAGAGTTCAAAGGATTGGGACTTGCTGATTGGCCAAATCCTATCGACGGTCTCCTCAATATAATGATGGCCTTCAATGCGAAGTTGTCCCGTCTCAGGTCCATACGCTGTCAGTAAGTCACTGATGAAGATGATCTGCGCAGACATTTCGGAGACTTTCGATGTTTGCCCATCGTAGAACGTCTTCGCCGAAGACACGAGCATTCCCAGTACCAGGCCCGTCATGGTAACCACAAGGCCGATGGCAAGCCTGATCGTATCTTTTGCTTCGGGCGTGAAACGATCTTCGGGCTTACCGTGCAGGAGGGCCATCCCGGCAAACGCGCCTCCAAAGACAAGCACGAACACGAGAGAACTCAGCGCCAGAGCCTCCATAAGCCTTCTATCCTTCCCTGATTGCACCGCCGGGAAATGATGATCGATGAAGTATCAGTGGCCATGGTCAGGCTGTGCGGTGCAGTAAACAACTGTCAGATTTACTAGGCTTCCGCCGAAGTTCCCTGAAAGTCGCCGTTTTCAACGAACTTGAGCGCTTAGAACGGCAAAAGGAATCGGAGCCGTGCTCTTCTTCCTGGCACTCTCGACAGCAGGTCTGGCTGCGCCCTTTGGGATACAACGATGACCGTCGCTGACCGTGAGGTCCAACCAATACCTTGGTATGGATTGATACTTTCGTCCAATGGATTCGTCGTCGCGCTTCCGCCAATCTTCTTGTGAAGGTCACTCTTTCTGACGTCGAAGGGAGTGCCACATGGAGGAGAAACACGGAGACAAAGAGACCTCCGGCGTGACCGCAAACAGTGGGGACATTTTGACGCTCCCCGATTTCAATGAATGGGATTTCCCGTTCGTCCCCAGTCTTAGTTTCGATTACAAAGAGGAGAATAAAAATGGCAACCAAAGGAAAAATCCTGGCATTGATCTCGAGCGGTCGCGGCTTGCCCTTGAAGGATGGCAAGGTTTATACCGGCGCCGGCTACTACCTCAACGAAGTGACGGTTCCGGTTCGCGCCCTGATGAACGAGGGCTACGAAATCACCTTTGCCAACCCCACAGGCAACACGCCCCAGGTGGATGTCCATTCCGAGGTCGTCGGCTTTTTCGGCGGGGACGCGGCCAAGCTTCAGGACTACCTGATATTTCGCGACGGCCTGCTAGGGTTCAGAGACCCAGTTCGCATTAAGGATGTCATTGCGTCGGGCCTGGATCAATATGACGCTATCTTCGTGCCCGGCGGCCATGGCCCGATGATTGATCTTCTGGATGATCCGAATGCCGGCATCGTGCTGAGGCACTTTCACGAAACGTCCAAGCCCACGGCTGTGCTCTGCCATGGCCCGATTTCACTGCTCTCGGCTCTTCCGAATTCGTGGGAGTTCGTCGCAGCGCTGGCAGCGGGCGATGTCGCCGGAGCACACGCCAAGGCTCAAGGCTGGATCTATGCCGGATACAAGATGACGATCTTTGCGACGGCGGAAGAGCAGCAGCGGGAGCCGCTTGAGATTGGTGGTAAGGTGCTGTTCTACCCGGACTTCGCCTTGCGGACTGCCGGCGGCGATGTGAGTGTGGTCCCTCCATGGGGGAGCTACGCCCTTCAAGATCGCGAGTTGATCTCGGGCCAGAACCCGTTCTCTGATGAAGCAGTGCTGAAGCTTCTTCTAGCTGCACTTAGTGAGAAGAAAAAGTGAGTCGGGAAATGGCGACTGGTTTCGTGGTTCTTTCTGCCGGTAAGGCTATCCAGAGTGGGGCCTTGGTGCGAACTAATCCAAATACTTGATGAGGATGACTTCGTTTCCGGTTTCGTTGTAGATGAGTTCGTCGACTGTGCCGGCGGCGAGCAGCATGCCATACCCTCCGGCGCGCATGCCTTGCTCGGCGCGCAGGACGATGTGAGCCGTGGGGTCGTCGGAGGGATTGGCATGCGCTGCATGGGTGATCTCTTCCTTGCGAAATCCAGCGCCCGGGTCGCGGACCCGAAA
The DNA here is from genome assembly GCF_009765785.1 of Granulicella sp. L46. Classification (GTDB taxonomy): domain Bacteria; phylum Acidobacteriota; class Terriglobia; order Terriglobales; family Acidobacteriaceae; genus Granulicella. The sequence goes on along the minus strand of NZ_LMUT01000009.1, from coordinate 112,776 downwards.
CGTCATGGTGCGGGCTGTGCGGATGGCGTTGACCTCGACGACCTGATCGGGATTGAATTTGGCGCCGTGCTCCATCGCGTTGATGAGGATCTCGCGAAGCGCGAACATGATCTCTTGGCGCGCTTTTTCGGGCAGCTGGGCGGCAAACTCTCTTGCAAACGACATGAGACGGTCGGCTGTGGCGAGGCGGCAGTTGACTCGCACGGCAATCCAGCCCGGGCGTGCAGAGACGACTTCGATGTCTTCGTTCGAATCGTCGCTCATGGCTGCGTCGCGGACTACGCCGGCGATTTCGTCCGCTTCAAAGGGAGGGGTGTAGCATCCGAAGACACGCGCACGCAGAGCTGCGATGATGTCGTTCGGTGTGCTGTAAGGCGCGAGCACGATGCACTTGAGGCTGGGACGTATGAGTCTCATTTCCTCGAGGAGCGCGAGGGCTTCTTCGATGACGCCCTCGGCACTGGTGACGATGAGACCAAACGCCCGGCAACGCAGCCGATGGAGCGCGTCGATGTGGCCGGCGGCGTACTCGATGGTCAAGCCGCCGGCGGTCAGACGTTCTCCAATTTCACGGCTGATCGGGCTTTGACTGTCGATGATGAGGACGCGGCTCATAGGGACCTTCCAGAGGCATCGGGTTGATTTTAGATCATTGGAGGAGCGGAGCGGGTGCGATGCGGCTTTCCGATGTGGAGCGGCACGCTGTTCTATTGAAAATGTGTCGTTGATTTGGGGCGGAATGCGCGGACGGCGAGAGTTGAGTGCGGAGGCTATTTCGTCCAGTGGATGCGGACGGATTTTTTCGCCTGGGCGGAGGTGGGTTGAAGACCAGGACACGGCCAGGGGAGCTCCGGTGTGACGTGATGGCACGGCTCCTTATCGTGGTGCCTGTGTATCGGGGAAGGAGATGATGAACTGGTCGAGGGGAAGAGCTTTCTCGATGTGTTGCGTGGTGGGCAACGTGTGGTGAGGGATGGGGGTGCCATTGGCCTCGGCCTCGTCGAAGACCTCGGTGCTGGGAATTTGGGCGGTGACTTCGAAGGAGTCGATGGCGTAGGGGAGGCCGTTTGAGGCGAGAGACGAGGGCTCGGCCATGAGCTGGAAATGGAGATGAGGCGCGAGGGAGTTGCCGGTGTTGCCGACGAGTCCGAGGACCTGGCCGGGGTGAACCTTGTCGCCGGAGTGGACGCGAATGCTGCCGGGCTGCATGTGGGCGTAGAGGGCGAAGACATGGCCGCGGAGGCGGGGATCGTCGAGACGGAGGATGATCGAGTTGCCGTCAGCCTGATCGAGAGAGATGCCTTCGGGATACTTGCCGGGAGTTTGTTCGGGAAGGCCGTCGATGACGGAGACAACGGTGGCGTCGGCGACGGCGAGGACGGGTTTGCCGAAGATGGTGTAGCTCTCGAGCTTCTCGCGTGGGCCGGAGTAGATGCGGTCGTGGGAGTCGAGCTGCTCCCAGTCGACGGCATAGCGCTGCGCGAGCCAGACGTGATTGTTGACTGCAAGGGCGGCGCGCATGTGGCGGGTGGAATCGCAGCAGGAGTCGGCCGAGATGTAGCTGTTGCCGGCGAGGGGAGGATGAATGACGGCCACGGTTTGATGGTCGGGCGCGATCTCGCCGCCGGTCAGGACGAGGTGTTGGAAGGCGGGCGGTGCGGCGGCAATGAAGGTGGTGATGCGATGCGTGAGATGACGTGGAACAGCGGTTCCGGCGGGCAGCGTGATGTGCAGGAAGAGGAGGGCCTGCGTGCTTTTCGCCAGCGTGCCCGTTGAGTCGCGGAGCCCGACGGGTTGCAGGCGTGTCGCGATGGCGGTGGCGTCGAGGGTTTGGATGACTTTATCGTCGGCGAGAATGTCGAGCCTCTGAACAGCGATATCGCCACTGGAGAAGTTCAACATCCAGAGCTCGTAGACGAGGTGGGTGTTGCCGTCGGAGCCGGTGAAGGGTACTGGCGCGTCCTGCACGGAGAGGATGAGTGGGGTGGGATTCTCTGCCGCACGGGCTGTGGTTGGGGCGAAGGAAAGAGTGAGTGCGGTGCTTACGATGGTCCGGCGAAGCAGTGTGGAGAGGCACATGCGGTAGTCTCCGGGTGACTTGATTCGGGGGCCGGTGATGCTACGAGGTCCAGTGGATGCGAACGGATTTTTTGCCCAGGCGGAGGGTGGGGGTGTCGCCTAGGGTCTCTTGTGTGACGGTCACGGATGAGGTCTTCTCGCCATTCACGCTGACCGCGTTTTCTTTCAGCTTCCGTTGAGCTTCGCCCTTCGAGCTTGCTAGTCCGGCCAGAACCAGCAGGGTCGGTAAGTGGAACGGTTGCTGATTGATGGGCATAGTACTAACTGCGTCTATGGTGAAGTTGGTGCGAGCTTGGTCCCTTGCGATGCTGACTTCCGGAGCGTCGTCGGCTACACCTTTTTGTTGGAACTGGGTGGCCCAGGATTCGGCGGCTTGGTCGGCTTCGGCGGGGGAGTGGAAGTCGGCGGTGATGGAGTGGGCCAAATTTTTCTTGGCTTGCATGGGGTGGAGCTCGCCGCGGGCTACGGTGTCGCGCATGGCGTCGATTTGAGATTGCGGGAGGTCGGTTAGGAAGGTCCAGTACTTCCACATGAGGTCGTCGTTGATGCTCATTAGCTTGCCGTACATTTCGCTGGCGGGGTCGTTGACGCCGATGGCGTTGCCGAGGGATTTCGACATTTTCTGGACGCCGTCGAGGCCTTCGAGGATGGGCGTCATGAGGATGACTTGCGGCTTTTGGCCGAAGTGCTTTTGGAGGTCGCGGCCGCGCATGAGGTTGAACTTCTGGTCGGTGCCGCCTAGCTCTACGTCGGCCTCGAGGGCTACTGAGTCGTAGCCTTGCGCTATGGGGTAGACGAATTCGTGGAGGGCGATGGGCTGCTCGTCCTGGAAGCGCTTGTGGAACATCTCGCGCTCCAGCATCTGCGAGACCGTGAATTGGGCCATCAGCTTGACGAGGTCGTAGTAGGAGAGCTTGTCGAGCCACTCGGAGTTGAAGCGGACTTCGGTTTTTTCGCGGTCGAGGATCTTGAAGACCTGGTCTTGATAGGTCTTGGCGTTGGCGGCGATCTCTTCGCGGGTTAGTGGCTTGCGGGTGACGTCTTTGCCGGTGGGGTCGCCGATGAGGGCGGTGCCGTCTCCAATGAGGAAAATGACGGTGTGGCCGAGTTGCTGGAAGTGCTTGAGCTTGCGCATGAGCACGGTGTGGCCGAGATGGAGGTCGGGGGCGGTGGGGTCGAAGCCGGCTTTGATGCGGAGGGGGATGCCGGTGCGGCGCGATTCTTCGAGGCGGGCTTGAAGCGCGTCCGGACCCGTGGCTGATGAAGCGGGGATGATCTCGGCGGCGCCCTTGGTGATGAGGTCTAGCTGGTCGGCTACGGGGGCGAATGTATGTTTGGATTCGGTCGGCATGGGTCGAATTAAAGTATAGGTCCTGCGCGGACGGCGAGAGGCTTCGCGTGGACGGGGTGGGTCGTGGGGATGTTTGAGGATCGTTCTTACGATGTCATGAAATGGGACGCCCTGCAGAGTTGCTGGCGGCGCAGAAAAAGGCAAGAACGGGAGAAAAGCAGGTTCCTCGTTTAGCTCGGAATGACAATTTCTTTCAGAAATTGTCAAAGAAAGGCAAAGGCAAAGGCAAAAGCAAAGGAAGAAGCAGATTCCCAGAGGGAATGACAGAAAGAAAAACAAGGGCAACAACAATGCAGAAAGAAAAGCATGGGCAACAACAATGCAGAAAGAAAGCATGGGCAACAACCAATGCGGGGATCTCTCCACTGCGCATCACAAGGACAAAGGCGTGATGCTCCGGTCGAGATGACGGAGTGGGGGATGCACGGAGGTGAGTGGGTGGAGAGAGGTGCGTGGTGAGCGAGAAGAGGGACGCGGGCATTGAGGCGGTGATCTTGCGGTTGCTGGAGGTGCGTGGGGAGGGGAAGACGATTTGTCCGAGTGAGGCGGCGCGGGCGGTGGCCGGGTCGGAGGAACGGGCGGTGTGGGAGCCGCTGATGGAAGTGGTGCGTGCGGTGGCGGAACGGATGGTGGGCGACGGGAAGATTGTCGTTACGCAGAAAGGGAGGGTCGTGGATGGTGGCACTGCAAAAGGGGCCGTTCGATTTCGATTGCGTTGAAGTCCTGCGCGGACGGCGGGGGCTTCGCTTGGTGGGGCGTAACGGACTTGCGGGTTTGGGCGTCTTAGGAATGATGGCTACGAAGAAGAAGGCGTCGGGGGAAGGGCAGGCTTGCTGGCCGGGGTTCAAGCGGGTTCCCGGAACGACGGCGGGTGCGAAGGGGAGTTGCGAACCGAAGGCGAAGCAGACGGCTGCGGAGAAGAAGGCAGATGGCCGGGCGGCCGCGGCGAGGAAGCGGGAAAAGGGCGAGTAGGGTTTTGGCGGTAGCTTCGCGTGGCGGGGCGAGGAGTCGTTATACCACCCGTCCGTAAAGGCGCGTACGGATGGTGCACCCGGCGGACGGCACAAAATACAGGGATCTCTCCACTGCGGCGGCAAAGTGCGCCGCCTTCGGTCGAGATGACGAAGTGTGGGTGGGCGCTACAAGCGGTGCGGGGGTGGCTGGGGCTTATACTTTCGCGCATGGATGTGGAGAAGGCGAGGACGTTTTTGCTGGGGTTGCCGCATGTCGTGGAGACTATGCAGTGGGGCGACAACCTCGTGTTTTGGGTGGGGGATAAGGCTGTTGGGGGGAAGATGTTTTGTTTGCTGAACCTGGATGCGGGGGCGCATGGGGTGGTGAGCTACTCGGCTGGGCCGGAGAGGTTTGCGGAGCTGGTGGAGCGGGAGGGGATTGTGCCGGCGCCGTATATGGCGCGGATTCATTGGGTGGCGGTCGATCGGTGGGATGTGCTGCGGAATGTGGAGTGGGAGAGGGAACTGCGCGCGGCGCATGAGATTACGCTGACGAAGCTGCCGAAGGGGGTTCGTGCGGTGCTGGCGATGCCGGAGCGGGCTCGGGCGAAGGTGATTGCGGAGAGGCGGAAGGTGCTGGCGGAGCGAAAAAAGGCTGGGCCGCAAAGAAAGGCGGGGCCGCAGAAGAAATCTAAGGGCGGTGCTGGAACAAAGTCCTCATAGACGGCGTACCTGTTGGAGAGGTGAGTATGCAGGACGTTCAGGAAGCTCCGAAATCCAGACCCGTGGTAGCCGTTGCGATTGGCGTGCCCTTTTTGCTGTTTGCCGGGTATGTCGCCTATCTCGTCATCCCAGTGATCGCCAGCGCGGTGATGGTGGCGATCGTGCGGACGGTCACTGGGGCGTGAGGGTAGGGCTAAGCCGAGGCAGAGCGACGGGTTAGAGGGTGGGCGTGGCTTTGTAGGTGAAGATTCCGGCGAAGTTGGAGCGATAGCCGTAGATCAGGATGATCTCAAGGACAGTTGCAAAGAGGCCGGGAGCGATGCCGGCACCGCCTGCCAGGGTGATGTGGAAGATCAGGATGTTGACCAGGATGGGGCCGAGGATGCAGAGGCCGAGGGGGGCGGTGCCTCCAATGAGTACGAGCAGGCCGCCGAGGATCTGGAAGGCGGCAACGTGGTGCATCCAGCCAGAGGGGATCATGACACCCATGAAGTGTTCGATGGGGGAGCCGGGTGGCGGCGGCGGCGCGGGCATGAAGGGATGCAGGCCGTTGGCGCCAAAGACGACGAACATGAGGCCGAGCAGGATGCGGCAGATGAGGTAGAGATATTTCATGGTGGCGAGACACTCCTTGCGTGAGGTGGTGGAGCGCGGAAGTAGGACGCTGTAAGCGTACCGCGTTGGGACGGCCGTCGACGAGAGAAATGTGGTGGGGGGTGCGGGCAGGAAACGGGGGTGGATTTGCATGCGGGGGCTGCAACCGATAGCTTCTGGTTATGGAAGATAGTGCGCAGGGAGTTTCGCTGTCACTGGACGGCAAGGTGGTGCTGGTGACGGGTGGGTCGCGCGGGATTGGTGCGGCTACGGTGAGGTTGTTTCGGCAGGCGGGGGCGCGGGTGGTGTTCAGCTATCGGAGTGCGGAGACGCAGGCGAAGGAGTTGGTGGAGGCTTGCGGGGGTGATGCAGTTTGCCGGGCGGTGAAGCAGGAGTTGGCTACGGTGGAGGATGGGCAGGCGCTGGTGGCGGCGGCTGTGGGCGTTTGGGGGCGGGTCGATTGCCTGGTGGTGAATCATGGGATCTGGCCGGCGCATGATCAGCCGATTGCGACGATGAGCGTGGAGCAGTGGCGGGGGACGCTGGGGGTGAACCTGGATAGCGTGTTTGGGTTGGTGCAGGCGGCGGTGGCGGTGATGCTCGGGCAGTCGGAAACCCAGGTCTCAGAAGCGAGACCTGGGGCACCCGGCTCTACGCTTGGGCATGTGGTGTTGATTGCTTCTACTGCAGCGCAGAGGGGGGAGGCGTTTCATGCGGATTATGCGGCTAGTAAGGGGGCGCTGATTTCGCTGACGAAAAGTTTGTCGAGTGAGCTGGGGCCGCAGGGGATTCTTTGTAATTGCGTGGCGCCGGGGTGGGTGCGGACGGAGATGTCGGAGGGGACGTTGAGGGATCCGGTGGCGTCGGTGAAGGCGCTGGGGTTGATTCCGCTGGGGAGGGCGGCGGAGCCGGAGGAGATTGCCGGGCCGGTGGTGTTTCTGTGCACGAAGTGGGCTGGATTTGTTTCGGGCGAGGTGTTCAACGTCAACGG
>NZ_LMUT01000009.1:32381-105920 GCF_009765785.1 Granulicella sp. L46 | reverse complement strand
GACGTTGGGTGGGGGGGTGGGGTGGGGGCAGGCTTCGGCGGTGCCTAGTGTGCAGGTGCCGACTGCGGAGGGGAAGAGTGGGCGGGAGTTGCTGGATGCGATGGTGGTGGCGCTGGGTGGAGAGGCCTGGCTGCATCGGCAGACCTGGATTGTGTATGGACGGGCGTCGACGTTTTATAAGGGCGAGCCGGATGCGGGGGCTCCGGAGTTTGAGGAGTATGGGCGGATGAATCCGTTTGGGTTGCGGGTGGTGATGGTGTCGCACTATGGTGCGATTGTTGCTACCGATCATCGCGATGTTGTGGATGTTTGGACGAACGATCGTGGGTACGAGGTTACGTATAAGGGGACGTCGCCGTTGCCGGCGAAGGAGGTTGCGGATTTCGTGCGGCGGCGAGAGCATTCGCTGGATGCGGTGGTGAGGGAGTGGCTGAAACAGCCGGGTACGTTGGTGACATATGCGGGGGCGAAGTTGGTGGAGAGTGAATTGGTGGATGAGGTGAGTGTGATGAGTGAGAGTGGGGACTCGGTTGAGGTGGGGATGGATCAGCGCACGCATCTGCCGGTGAGGGTTGGCTATCGGTGGAGGGATCCGGTGTACAAGGATTGGAATACGGATGTTGTGGAATTTGCTGATTATCATTTGGTGCAGGGAATCATGACGCCGTATTCGGTTGTCACGAAGCATAACGCTGATCGGGTGGGCGAGCGATTTGTTACGAAGGTGGTTTATAACGTGCCGCTGGGGGCGGCGGTGTTTGATCCTAGCAAGGCTTTGGAGAAGAAAGGGAAGTAGGGGAAAGGCCAATGCAGGGATCTCTCCACTGCGCATCACAAAGACAAGAGCGTGATGCTCCGGTCGAGATGACGGAGTTTGGGGAATGCAAACGCAGAAGCAGATTCCCAGAGGGAATGACGGAAAGAAAGGCAAGGGCGGTGGGGTGCGTGCGGTGGTATTCTGGGCCTCGTTATGAGTGATTCCCCTTTGAATGCCGCTGGCGAGCCTGCGCCGGAAAAGACGACGATGGATATTGTCGAGATTATGGCGATTTTGCCGCATCGGTATCCGCTGTTGTTGATTGATCGCGTGATCGAGATGGAGCGGAAGACGCGCATCGTTGCGATTAAGAATGTGACGGCGAATGAGCCGCATTTTGTGGGTCACTTTCCGGACTATCCGATTATGCCGGGCGTGCTGATTGTGGAGGCGATTGCGCAGGCTGGTGGGGCGCTGCTGCTGACGGAGATTCCTGATCGCGATGACAAGCTGATGGTGTTTACAGGGATCGAAGGCGCGAAGTTTCGGCGGGCTGTTGTACCGGGCGATCAGCTGCGTATCGAGGTGACGGTGCTGAACTGGCGACGGACGGCGGTGAAGCTGATCGGGAAAGCGACCGTGGATGGGGTGCTTGCGTGTGAGGCGACGATCATGTGCATGCTGGTGCCGCGCGGTGGCAAGAAGGCTGCGGCGGAGGCTCCGGTCGAGGGGCAAGCGCAGTGAGTATTCATCCCACGGCGATTGTGGCCGAAGGCGCCGTGATTCCGGCGAGCTGTACGGTGGGGCCGTTCTGCACGATTGGACCGAACGTGGTGCTGGGCGAGGGATGCGAGCTGGTGTCGCACGTGGTGCTGGATGGACATACTACGTTTGGTGCGCGGAACAAGATTTATTCGTTTGCATGTTTGGGGATTGCGCCGCAGGATTTGAAGTATGCGGGCGAGCCGACGCGGGTGGAGATCGGCGAGGGAAATACGATTCGCGAGTATGTGACGATTTCGCGCGGGACGGCGGGTGGGGGAGGCGTGACGCGGGTGGGCTCGGGGAATTTGATTATGGCGTACGTGCACATCGGGCATGACTCGACGATTGGAAATGAGTGCATTTTGCCGAATGGCGCGACGCTGGCGGGGCATGTGACGGTGGAGGACTATGCGACGCTGAGTGCGAATGCGCCGGTGCACCAGTTCTGCCGGATTGGGCGGTACGCGTATATCGGCGGGGGGACGACGATTACGCAGGATGTGATGCCTTACTCGCTGACGTCGGTTGAGCGAAATAATCATGCGTATGGGGTGAACAAGATAGGGCTGCAGCGGCGTGGATTTACGGCTGAGCAGGTGCGCGAACTGGGGACGGCGATGCGTGCATTGGTGGGCGGAAAGTACAACACGACGCAGGCGCTGGAGACGATTCACGAGATGATTGCGCAGGGTGCGGGTGGCGAGCACGTGAAGTATCTTGCCGACTTTGTGGCTGCGAGTGAACGTGGAGTGATCAAGTAGGATGGCGGCCGACGGTGGGACGCTGGGGTTGCCAGGAGCTTCGCTAGGGCTGATTGCGGGGAACGGAAGGTTTCCGTTTTTGTTGCTGGATGCGGCGCGGGCGCAGGGGTTGCGCGTGGTGGTCGCGGCAATCAAGGAAGAGACGGATGCGGAGATGAATGAGCGGGCGACGCTCGATCCGGAAGGTGTGCGGGTGCACTGGCTTTCGCTGGGAGAGCTGTCGCGGCTGATCGAGATGTTTCAGCGCGAGGGCGTTACGCGCGCGGTGATGGCGGGGCAGGTGAAACACAAGCAGATCTTTTCGAGCATCCGACCGGACTGGCGGTTGGCGAAGCTGCTGCTGAATTTGCGGACGCGCAATACGGATATGCTGCTGGGGGCGGTGGCGAAGGTGTTGGAGGATGAGGGGATTGAGTTGATGTCGTCGACGGCGTTTTTGGAGCCGATGCTCGCGCCCGTGGGATTGATGACGCGGCGGGGTCCGGACGAGACGGAGTTGGGAGACATTGCGTATGGGGTGAAGGTGGCGCGAGGGATTGCGGGGTTTGATTTGGGGCAGACGGTGGTGATCGCGGCGGGCGCGTGCGTTGCGGTGGAGGCGATGGAGGGAACGGACGCGACGATTGCGCGGGCGGGGGAGATTTTTCGGGGAATGGATTTGGCTGGGGAGGCGAGCACGTTGCAGCGGCGGCTGACGGTAGTGAAGGTGGCTAAGCCGAACCAGGATATGCGGTTCGATGTGCCGGTGGTGGGGGTTCCGACGATTGAAGCGATGGTTGCAGCGCGGGCGACGTGTTTGTGCGTGGAGGCTGGGCGGACGCTGGTGTTCGATCGGGAAGCGGTGATCGCGGCGGCGGATGCTGCCGGTATCGCGGTTGTCGGGTCCTGCGCGGACGGCGAGGGTTGAGTGGGTTGGGCGCGGGCATCCTGTTTGCCCACCCGTCGGCAAGTGCGGGTACGGATTGGGGGCACCCGGCAGCGGTGACAATCCTGTGACAAGGTCGTAGGTACGGTTGTCGTAAGATGGCAACCGGCGCAGATTTTTGCAGTTAGCAACGCGCCCAGGAGATCTCCCATGCTTAGGAAACGGTGGATTGCAGCAGGATGTGCAGTGGTGTTGGCGGGAAGTCTGGCGCTGACGAAGAGCGCTTCGGCGGCCGGCGATACGGCGCCGGTTGGAACTGCGGCGCCGAATTTCACGTTGCCTTCGCAGGAGAACCTGCCGGTTTCTCTGAACGATTACAAAGGCAAGTGGGTGGTGCTGTATTTCTATCCCAAGGATCAGACTCAAGGGTGCACGATTGAGGCACACAACTTTCAGCGCGATCTGCAGAAGTACGAAGCGTTGAATGCCGTGGTGCTCGGCGTATCGCTGGATACGGTAGATAGCCACAAGTCGTTCTGCACGAAGGATTCGCTTACGTTCAAGTTGCTGGCCGACCCTGACCACAAGGCAGTGGATGCGTACGGCGTGCCGGTGAAGTCTTATGGGCCGGTCCATTATGCCGAGCGCGACACATTCCTGATCTCGCCCAAGGGCGAGATTGTGCAGGTGTGGCAGGTGAAGGATATCCAGGGGCACAGCGCAGAGGTGCTGGCGGCGATCGAGGCAAAGAAGAAGTAGGTTTTGAACGTTAGAAAAGCTTCTGGCTAAAAAGTTAGAGAAGCAGCTGGCTAATTAGAGCAAACGCAAAAACGCCCGGGCCTCGTGAGAGGAGCCGGGCGCTTTTGCTTGCCTTTTACTGCGGTTGTGGTGCGCCGAAGTTACTTCTTTTTCGGAGCAGCCTTCTTGGCGGCCTTCTTGACAGCCTTCTTGACGGCTTTCTTTGCAGGAGCCTTCTTGACGGCCTTCTTTACAGCTTTCTTTGCAGCTTTCTTCGTTGCCAAGGTCTTACCTCTCATAGTGGTTTTTTTGGTGCTTGTGCTCTTGTTGCCGACTGCCTTTTTAGGGGCAGACTTACCGCCGCGCAGAGCACGTACTGACTTCGCGGCAGAACTTGAAATCTTTTTGCCCGCAGACTTCTTCTTGGCGGGAGCTTTCTTTGCAGGAGCCTTCTTGGCGGCTTTCTTTGCTGCCTTTTTGGCTGGGGCCTTCACTGCTTTCTTGATGGCTTTCTTGGCTGCTTTCTTTGCCGGGGCTTTTTTCTTTGCGGGAGCCTTCTTGGCAACAGCCTTCTTCGCAGGAGCTTTCTTTGCGACGGCTTTCTTTGCGGGAGCCTTCTTGGGCGCGGCAGGCGGAGGGGGAGGAGCACTGGGGGTGGGCTCAATCGAGAGCCGGGTCGGCGGCTCGTAGGGAGCTACGGGGGAGGGAGGTGGTGCGAAGATTTCAGCTTCCTCGACGTGGGTCACAGAGACGGTGTTGAATTCCTCTTCTTCGTCTTCTTCATCGAGCGAGTCAACATCGATCACCTCGTCGGTGTCGTCTTCATCGTATCCGGCCGCGTGAAGCTTGATGATTTCTTCGTCCTGCAACATGACCTTTTCCCCCGACTCGGTAATTCGTGTGTGGCGGTAAATCAATCTTGGTCGTTACTGCAATTTCTTTGAAGCCGTATCTCGCGTCATGCAACACAGATGCGTTACATGATGGTGTCAACAGGATTACGCGTGGAGCTATGAAATAGCAAGCACCTTTTTTGAGGCAGTGCATATTTTTCTACCCGCAGCCCTGGAGCGGCTACCGCTTGTGAGGGCGATCACTTGGAGCCCTTCTTCTTTTTCGACTTCTTTTTTTCGTTGTTCGTGGTGTGCGCGTGGCTGGCGGAGTGTGACGAGGAGCGTTCTTCGGCGGCGCCGTGATGCTTCGCGCTCGAGTTGTGCGAGGAGGTGCTGCCGGCGTGATGACGATGTTCGCGCGTAGCGGGAGCGAGTCGAATGGGCTCGACTACATAGAGTGCGTGGCCTGGCGCGACGCGGTTGGATGATAGGTGATTCCATGCGCGCAGCTGTTCGACGGTTACGCCAAACCGATCGGCGACAGTGACGAGGGTGTCGTTGCGGCGCATGGTGTAGCGTTCGCCAGGTGTGAGTCGGCTGCTGGCTGCGATGGGGATGACGAGCTCATCGCCGGCCTCGATGGGGTCGGTGATGTCATTGAAGGAAGTGATCTCGGCGGCGTGGGCGTGCAGCGACTCGGCAATCTGGTCGAGCGTTTCACCGTTCTGTACGACGTGGAAGCGCCAGGTGGTGCGGTCTGCCTCGGGAATATTTTTGAGGCGCGTGAGGAACATGTCGCGCGTGCCCGGGGGAAGGTGCAGGTCGTAGGGGATGTCGTTGGGTGTGGTGAGCCGCAAGAGAGCGGGGTTGAGGGCGACGATTTCAGGAATGGTTGCGTTGGTGAGATCGGCTACGAGACGCATATCGATGGCGTAGTTGATGGTGACGTCGTCGGAGAGGATGGGGGCGTCGGGTACGACGTCGGTGAGGCCATACTGTTTGGGATTTTTCGCCATGATGGCGGCGGCGATGATGCTGGGGACGTAGGCCTTGGTTTCGCCGGGGAGGGCATTGCGGCGGTAGAGCTCCCAGTAGTCGGCATAGCCGGTTTTGGCGACTGCGTGCTGGATGCGGCCTGGGCCCCAATCGTACGCGGCCATGGCTAGGTACCAGTCACCGAACTGGTTGTAGAGGGACTTCATGTACTTGGCGTAGGCGAGGGTTGATTTTTGTGGATCGAAGCGCTCATCGAAGTAGCCATTGCGTTCGAGTCCGTAGCCGCCCTGGGGCATGAACTGCCACATGCCTCCGGCGCCTGAGCCTCCATTCATTGCCTGGGGCTGGAAGCCTGACTCGGCGACGGCGAGATAGATGAGGTCCTGGGGAACGCCCTGGTCGCTGAGGGTCTTCGAGATCATTGCCTGATATTTGCCAGCGCGCTCGAGGGAGCGAACGAGATGGGCGTGACCGTTGGGGTTATTGGAGAAGTAGCTGATCCAGCCGGCGACGTAGTCGTTGACGACGAGGGGAAGATCGGAATGGGTGGTCTTCAACTCTGCGGCGATCTTTCCGACCAACTCGGGGTTGGAGGGGAAGGTGACCTCGTTCGCTGCTTCGGCGGGGGCTTCTTCGAGCTGGCCGGAGAATCCATTGCCTTGCTTGAGGGCGACCATCTCGAGGGAGTTGATGGCGGAGAGAAGCTGGTCGAACTCGTCGGAGAGCTGGGGATCGGTTTTGAGATCCATGCCGCTGGAGAGCATGGTGTCGACGGCGGCGTCGAAGTCATGGCGCGCCGCGTCGAGGTGGTTGGCGTGGTAGTTGGCGACGCCGGACTGATAGCTGGCTTCTGTCTTGGCGATGAGCGCCTGCACACGCTGGGCGTGCTGCGCGGCCATGATTTGATTGGCGGATTGCTGGGCTTGCGTCTGTGCCTGGGTGGTGACCTTCTGCTGTTGCAGGGTGGGGGCCGTGGTATTTGCGGGCGCGGACGAGGGCGCGGCGACACGGCTGCGGGTGTCCGGGCAACCGGTGAGCGTCAGCAGCACGAACAGCGAGGAGGTCACGGCGAGGGAGCGCCGGATAAGGGAAGTAGTTTTCGAAGTCGGCATCAACAACCACATTGTAAGGGTTGGACGGTCTGGCTGGTTCTTTGTGGGTCAGAGCGCGCGAGCGACGGGGCGGTGCGGGTGTTAAGATGGAGGTTAAGGCCTTTTGTACTTTCCATGGATCCAAAGCACATTCGTAACTTCGCGATCATCGCGCATATTGACCACGGCAAATCAACCCTTTCGGACCGGCTGCTGGAGCTGACCGGGAGCTTGACCTCGCGCGAGATGCAGGCCCAGGTGCTGGATGCGATGGACCTGGAGCGCGAACGCGGGATCACGATCAAGGCGCATACGGTGCGCATGATGTATACGGCGTCGGATGGTGAGACGTATCAGCTGAATTTGATTGATACGCCGGGGCATGTGGACTTCAGCTACGAGGTGTCGCGGTCGCTGGCTTCGTGCGAGGGCGCGCTGCTGGTGGTGGATGCGTCGCAGGGTGTGGAGGCGCAGACGCTGGCGAATGCGTACCTGGCGATCGCTGGGGGGCTTGAGATTATTCCGGTCATCAACAAGATTGATTTGCCGAGCGCGGATATTGAGCGCACGAAGGCGATGATTGAGAAGTCGGTGGGGCTGCCGGCGGACGACGCTGTGTGTGTGAGCGCGAAGACGGGATTGAACGTGGCGGACATTCTTGAGGCGGTGGTGATGCTGCTGCCTCCGCCAAAGGGTGATGCCGAGGCACCGCTGCAGGCGCTGATTTTTGATTCTTGGTTTGACGCGTATCGTGGCGTGATTGTGCTGGCGCGCATCATCAATGGTCGGCTGAAAAAGGGCGATCGGATCAAGATCATGTCGAATGGGCGGCAGTTCGATGTGGAGTCGATGGGCGTGATGACGCCGAAGCCTGTGGTGCTGAATGAGCTGAGCGCGGGTGAGGTTGGATTCTTTGTGGCGACGATTAAGAATGTTGCCGACACCAAGGTGGGCGACACGATTACGCACGTGGATCGGCCTTGTGCTGAGGCGCTGCCGGGGTTTGAAGATATTAAGAGCATGGTGTTTGCCGGGCTTTATACGGTGGACTCGCATGAGCACGGGATGCTGCGGGACGCGCTGGAGAAGCTGAGGCTGAACGATGCGAGCTTTAATTTCGAGCCGGAAAGTTCGGTGGCGCTGGGATTTGGATTTCGGTGCGGGTTTCTGGGGCTGCTGCACCTCGAGATTATTCAGGAGCGGCTGGAGCGCGAGTATGACCTTGACCTGATCATTACCGCTCCGGGTGTGCAGTACAAGATCACGATGACCGATGGGAGTGTTTTGAGCGTGGACAATCCTTCGCGCTGGCCGGATCCTACCGAGATCGAAGAGATTGAAGAGCCAGTGATTACGGCGAAGATTCTGACGAATGAAGAGTATGTCGGCAACATTTTGAAGCTGGTGGAAGATAAGCGCGGACGGCAGCAGAATATCGAGTACGTGAGTGAGACGCGCGTGATGCTGACGTATGAACTGCCGCTGAACGAGATTGTGCTGGATTTTTATGATCGGCTGAAGTCGGTGTCGCGTGGGTATGCTTCGTTGGACTACCACCTGTCCGGGACGTGGAATTCGCCAATGGTGAAGATGGATATTTTGATTGGCGGCGATCCGGTGGACGCGCTTTCGATCATCGTGCACAAGGATGCTGCCTACGATCGCGGCAAGGTGCTGGTGGAGAAGATGCGCGAGCTGATTCCGCGGCAGATGTTCGAGGTGGCGATCCAGGCGGCGATCGGTTCGAAGGTGATTGCGCGATCGACGGTGACGGCGATTCGGAAGAACGTGATTGCGAAGTGCTATGGCGGGGATATCAGTCGTAAGCGGAAGCTGCTGGAGAAACAGAAGGAAGGCAAGAAACGGATGAAGCGGATTGGTAAGGTGGACATTCCGCAGGAGGCTTTCCTGGCGGTGTTGAAGGTGGGCGAGGAGTAGGGTTTAACTTCGTTGAGGCGGAGGCTCTATGTCTACGGAGCGGCTGAGTCAGTGGCAGGACCGGACATTTTTCTTTCTGGAAGCGCTGATTGTTTTCGGTTTGTTCTGGGCCGATATTCATCACTGGCGTCACGTCGTTATTTTCAGCAAGACGCCCTATCTGCTGGTCCTCGGGTGGATATCGTTGCGGGTGCGCGGCGTGACGTGGAGCTCCATCGGCTTCTCGCGACCAACCAGCTGGCGGGGCGTGCTGGCTTACGGAGTTGCTGCCGGGCTGGCGATGGAATGCCTCGAGCTTTTTGTTACGCAGCCGTTCTTGATGCGCCTGCTGCACACTCCGCCGGATTTATCCGTCCTCTCCGGGTTACGCGGCAACGTGATTTTGCTGGCGGTTGTGCTGCTTCTGACCTGGACTTTAGCGGCGTTCGGGGAGGAGTTGGTATGGCGTGGATACATCCTCAATCGGGTCGCGGACGTGATTTCGGTGCGGCGATTGCGCTGGCCGGTTGCGGTGCTGGTGTCGTCAGCGGTCTTTGGGTTGGCACACTTCGATCAAGGATGGACCGGCGTCATCGAGAATGCGATCGACGGAGCGCTACTCGCAGGATTGTACTTCGCGAGTGGCCGCAACCTGTGGGTGCCCATCATTGCGCACGGTGTCACCGACAGTCTGGATTCACTACTCATCTTTTCGGGCCACTATCCCACAATGTAGCTGGACCGCAGACGCAACAATGGAGGCCCTTAGGCCTCCATTGTTGTTTGCGGATTCTGTTGCGCTACTGCGATTACTGGTGGGGAGCAGCAGCGGGTGCGCGGCGCGGCGCCGTGGGAGCTTGCGGCGGAGGAGCCGGGACGCCAGAGGCTACGTTGTACGCATCGATGGTGGCCTGGGTGATGTCGGTTTCACGCTGCCACCAAAGGACGGTGGGAAGCTGCTGCTGTCCGCCGATGTTGAGGAGAAGCGTGAAGCCGTGATCCTGGGCATACTTAACCGCAGTGCCGCCGAACTTCTGGGCAACCTTGCCGTACGCTTCCTGGACATCGGTGTTGTAGGAGTTCTGAGCGTCTTCGACGTCGCGCTGGAGAGCCTTGGTCTTGTCGTCGATGGACTTCAGACGGCTGGCGCGCTCCTCGTCGGAGATGGTGGTGGGGAGAGCCTGGTACTGCTTCTTGAGGGAATCGAGCTCAGCGGACTGGGCGTCGATGGCGGTCTTTTTGGGCTCGTACTTTTTCTGGATTTCGAGTACGGCGCGCTGGCCTTCGTTGGTGGCGACGACACCCTGCTCAAACGCAATGACGGCAACCTTGGCGGGAATGGCTTCCGGCTTGACCTCAGCCTGTGCAGCGGGAGCTGCGGGACGGGCTGTGGCTGGTGCGTGGGTCGTGGTTTGTGCGAGGAGGGAGGAGGCTGCGAGGCCGGTTGCCAGCGCAGTAGCAAAGACAAAGGTACGGTTCATGCGGTGTTTGAAACTCCTATAGGGATCCGGATACTGGAGATATCAGCTGGATTACTCGCTGGGTTATTCCTGGGGCAAAGCGCCGCAGGGAAGGGTTGCCACACCTTCCTCCGCTCGTTGGACACCTGTAGGTGTTGTCCGCTTGCTCTATCTCATCATGCTCATCATCAAAGATGGAGGATGGAAAAATGAAGGAGAGGGTCGCGGGCGCGAGAGGACAGTCGGCTGACGGCAATTATATAGGAGAGCGTATGAGTCGGGTCAATTGAATCCCGCTGATTGGATTGGGAAGGAGAGGGTAGAAGTCTTCCGAAAAACGGAGGTTGGGGAGCGGCATTTCCGGTTTTTGGTGGTTTTGATCGGCGGCATTTTGGAATTTCCGGGGGAAAACGGGGTTTTGGGTTTGGTACGGCGATTGCATTCGTTACAAGTGTTCGAGATCAAGCCGGTCACTAAAGAGCTTGACAGATGGATGTTTGGAGCCTGGGCAGTTCACGGGTAAAGGGATGTAGAGGTTCCCATATAGAGGAATCTCCCCCCTACCAAGCAAAGGTCTTCGGGAGCTTCGGCGCCCAGGGGACCATTTGGAGGCCAGTGACTGGCTGTTAGGGGCTAGGGCCATCTTCCGGGGAGGGGAGATGGCCCAACGGCTTTCTGGAATGGGCGTATCTGTTGGTGGCGAAGGCATTTGCTGCAGCGAAGTTCTTTGTGAACCCCAGGCGGCGCTTTAAATGTTGCACTTCTTCATTGCCAAGCGTAAGATCATGATGTTCCGCTGGTTTAGGGGTTGAAATCTCGCCGTGCGTACTCCGGTTGGTTGACGTACCCGATGAGCTTGCAGAGTAATAGCGTGGGTTCCGGCAGATGCCCGAATCGCAAGATGGGGCATTCATTAGGGTTGCGAGGATCGTAAACTGAGCGCTCCAGGATCAACTCTGGAACACCGCCGAGATCAACCGATAGCGTGCTACGGAGATCTGGACCAAGATGAGGTTCAATCAAATTTAGCGAACAAGAGAGTCGCTCCGAGAGTGCAGTAGAGAAGCTGAGCCGAAGGAAGAATAGAGGCTGAGCTTGGTTTTGGGTTGGAAGTGCAAAGCTTTTGGGTTGAATGTGCAAAACCGAGGTTTTGATCCCCCCATAATGAATTTGAATGATGAGCGCTTTAGGAGCAGCAAGCCGTTTGCCGAGCAGGCAGGCGGGCCGGGAATGGGCCGGGAACGGACAGGAAGCGGTCCGGGGTGTAGACGCCCAGACGGGCACCATTCGCCGGCAACGTACGACAGATCAACTTCGAGTCAACGCTTGAGAGAGACTACGATTGACCCGTTCGGAGACAGTCCCGGTCGAGTTCCACCAGGACCGAAGGACCAAGACAGGGACATGTTCGAAACGCCTTAAGCACCGAATTGCAAGGGGAAACCACAGCACCATGGCAGAGCAGAATGCAGTAGACACTTCGTCGTACAACGCGACGGAGGAGTATAGCGGCGGGGATTACGGCAACTCAGACTTCGAATCGTCGGAGTCTGGAGGTGCCAACGATGACGGCCAGCCCGGGCCGGGGATGGGTCAGAGCAAGAGCAGCCGGCGTCGTCGCCGCAAGCGGAAGAACAAGGTTGCGGGAGATGGCCCGACTGTCGCCGGTGGCGATGGCGAGGCAGGACCGCAGATTGTGCCGATGGTGATGGAGGGCGAGAGCATTGCACTGGCAGCGTCGGCCGCACCGGCACAGGCGCGTCGGCCGCAGGGCGGCGGTGGACAACAGCCGCAAGGTGGTGGCCAGCAACAGGGCCAGGGCGGCAAGCGCTGGAAGAAGAAATTCAGAGACCGGGAACGGCGTCCGGGTGGGGGCGGCGGTGGTGGTGGCCGGAGCGAGAATCCGGGCAACGACTTCCGCGCGGAGGCCAGCTCGTCGAATGGCGGAGGGTACGGCGGTGGCGGAGGCTATCGTCCGGACAACTTCGGCAACCAGGCTGGCGGATTCAAGCGCAAGGGCAAAGGCGGCGGGCAGGCGCGGGAGCGCGGCTTCGTTGGGCCGATGGATCATAGCTATCGCGCGTCGGGAGAGTTTGGCGATGCACCACCGTCGACGATCCAGCTGTCGGGACGTAGAAACGGACATCGGCATACGGGAGACTCGCAGCCGATCGACCGCTCGATGCCGCGGCCGATTCCGATACCCGAAGGCGCACAGACGCACATCTACTTCTTCATCGAAGAACTGTTCTTCCAGGCAAAGATTCAGGAGACTGCTAAGAAGCTGGGCGTGAAGGTGTCGTTCATCAAGAACGATAAGGACGCTGTCGCGGCGCTGACGGAGAGCGAAGAGAACAAGCCGGCGCTGATCGTGTTTGATTTGAACAATGCGAATGCGAAGCCGCTGACGCTGATTCCGAAACTCAAAGCCAAACTGAAGCGTTCGGCTTCGATCGTTGGGTTCCTCTCGCATCTGCAGGGGGATCTCAAGGCGAAGGCCGTGGAGGCGGGATGCGACGTGGTGATGCCGCGTGCGGCGTTCTCACAGAACCTGCCGAACCTGCTGCGGCGGTATGGCGTCGAAGAGGAAGAAGAAGTTAACTTCAACTGCTAAGAGCAGGGATTAGGGATTAAAAAAGCGCTTGATCGCTGGCGAGGTTTGCCGGGGTCGGGCGCTTTTTTTTGAGGCGGAGATCGTGGTGGGCTTCTCGATGGTTGGGTGCGGCATCATAAGGAAACAGGAGATCTCGATATGCCCAATACACATTACTCGGCGGCGGCTGAACGTCACATGCAGGCAGCACATGCGCATGAGGCGGCGGCGGCTTCGCATAACATGAACGATCATTTGGGAGCGCATGAACAGTCCATGCTGGCGATGGAGCACGCGCGCGAGGCGCATAGGCTATCGGAAGAGGAAGCGAAGGTAGCGAAGGTGTCGAAGGAGCTGGAGACGCGGTAGGTGGGGTGTGGCAGCTGACGGACGCGATTGAAAGGGTGGGCGCGCTCTTTGGGGTGGTGCGCTCCGGTCACGTGCGCGGCGGTTTCGTCACGTGCGCAGTGAGACGTGTCGGGTTGGGTCAGAACTCCCAGAGGCCTTTGGGAAGGGGATGTCCGTCGCGAATATCGCGCAGCCGGAACCAGGCGAAATCTGCGAGCACGACCAGGAAGCCGAGCATAGCCAGGAGCAGGAGCACGGGGGTAAGAAGGAGGCCTGTGAGCATCCGAAGCGGGGCCCTCAAGCGGCTAAGGCTGGCCGAGCTCTCGCTATCGACCGTTGTTCCCGGGTCGGAAAAGGGCACAAGATCTTCGACGGTTTGGATTGGCTGTGACATGGTACTCATATGTATCGGCCTCGGTCTTCCATACTTTAGTCCCAAAAGGGGATGTCATTGGAAACAAATGAGATGGAATGGGACAAGGGAATACAGGTAGGTACTCCCGGGGGACGATAGTTAAGTTTGACGATTCGGTTGGATCGCGACACAAAGCGGCGCGGGTTGGAAGCGTTTGCGCAGGAGGATGGGTATGGCGAAACTAGCGAAGGTACGGTGTGCGTGGGCGGAGAGCGATGTGGGGATGCGCGCGTATCACGATGAGGAGTGGGGAGTTCCGGAGCGCGATGGGCGGGCGTTGTGGGAGCTGCTGATGCTGGAGGGTTTTCAGGCGGGACTGTCGTGGCAGATTATTTTGCGCAAGCGGGAGGGGTTTCGGCGGGCGTTTAAGGGGTTCGATCCCAAGAAAGTGGCGCGGTTTGGGGAGGCGGACATTTCTCGGCTGATGAACGATGAGGGGATTGTGCGGGCGCGGGCGAAGATTGAGGCGACGATTGCGGGCGCGCGGATCTACAACGAGATGGAGTCGGGTGAGGGATTTGCGGAGTGGGTGTGGGGGCTGGTGGGCGGTCGGCCGGTGCAGGATTCGTGGGATCAGACTGGTGGAGCGGGAAAGCGGGCGCGGATTCCGGCGTCGACGGAGTTGTCGGAGAAGGTGTCGAGGGAGTTGAAGAAGAGGGGGTTCAAGTTTGTTGGGCCGGTGATTGTGTATGCGTGGATGCAGGCCGCGGGGATGGTGAATGACCATGCGATGGAGTGTTTTCGGCGGAAGGCGGTGGAGAGGTTGGGGAAGAGGTAGGGCGAGAATGGGGAGGCGGTGTGCCGGGGCGAGCAGCCTTGCAGGTCTCTCCGCTACGCATCACAGAAACAGAAGCGTGATGCTCCGGTCGAGATGAAAGAGTTTGGGTGGGCAGAAGAGATTATGCCGATCAATGGCGCCCGGGTGGGATGGTGGTCGCGCGGGCCAGCTTGTGGCAGTTGCGGTGCGGAGGGAAGAAGTCCCAGAGGCTAAAGCCTCCGTTTGGGGGAAGGATTTGTGTCCGGGCTGAAGCCCGGACCTATCTCAGAGGCAACGGCAACGGCAACTGCAAGGGCAACGGCAAGGACAGCGGCAACGGCAAGGACAAAGGCAAGGGCTGGGTGCGGATATGCGGGCGCGCGGAGGAGGCGCGGTGTTGGAGGATTGGCTGGGGAGTTCGGTGGGGGCGGTTAGCTCTTGAAGAGTTTGGTCAGGGTCGGGCCGGCGGCGGCGTCTTCGATGACCGGGGCTATCACAACGTCCATGAACTGCGACCAGAAGGCGGCGAGCTCGTAGATCGCCTCGGCGGAGTCGGATTCGTAGAGGGTGAATCCGCCGGAGCCGTCTGCCTTGTGCCAGCGGCCGAGGGTGGTGACGCCGGCGGGGGGCGCGGCTTTGCCTGCGAGGAAGTTTTCGATGGCTGCTTTGCGAGTTTCTGGGCGAGGGGTCCACGTGCTGATGAATTTCATGGCTTCTCCATTGGGTGGTGTCTGGTGTTGCTGGGGGCCTGAATTCTTTTGGGAAGTGGATTGCTCTGGATTCTTACAGAGAGAGATTTTTGTTGCGCACTGAGTTATATCCGAAGGCAAGAGGAAAAGCGAACAGCAGATTCCCAGGGGGAATGACAGAAAGAAAAACAACGGCAACGGCGCAGCCTAAGGACAAAGGCTGCGCCGTGGGTTTTGGTTATATGCCGGTGTAGGGGTTGGGGGTGCCGGGGGTTCCTACGGGTGGGGCTGGTGGGTTGTAGGGGCGCGGGGGTTCTACGGTGCGCGGTGCGTCGGGGCCGGGGGCGTTGGGGATGGCGCCGCCACGGAGGCCGGCTAGGATCTGGGTTTGGAAGTCGTTGGAGGCACCGGGATTGTTGGGGAGGAAGAGGGTGTTGGTGCCGCCGCGGGTGCCGATATCCCGCAGGGTGTCGAAGTATTGGGTGAGGAGGACGAGGGCCATGACTTCGCCGGCGGAGGAGCCCGGGACGCCTTGCTGGAAGTGCTCGATGGAGGCGGAGAGGCCGTCGATGATGGCCTGGCGCTCGCGGGCGATGCCGTTGCCCTGGAGAGCTTTGGATTCGGCCTCGGCCTCGGCTTGCTTGACCTTGAGGATCTTCTCGGCTTCGCCACGGGCCTGCGCCGCTACTTGCGCGCGCTGGGCGGCGTTGATGTCGTTCATCGCGGCTTTGACTTTGTCGTCGGGGATGATGTCGGTGACGAGGGCGTTGAGGATGTTGAAGCCGAAGCCGGACATGGTGGCGTCTAGCTCGGTTTTGACGGCGATCGAGATGCCGGATTGTTGCTCGAAAGTTTCGTCGAGGGTGAGCTTGGGGACGTGGCCGAGAATGCTGTTGAAGACGAACGACTCGATCTGTTTTTGCGGCGCGGAGAGACGGTAGAAGGCGTCGTAGATCTTGTCGTCGAGGACCTGGTATTGGACGCTGACGGGGATCTGGACGAAGACGTTGTCGTGGGTCTTGGTCTCAACTTGAAATTGGGCTTGCTTGACCTGGAGGTCGACGAAGTAGACTCGCTCGGCGAAGGGGAGGAGGAGGTGGGGCCCGGGGCGGGTGATGCGGTCGAACTTGCCAAAGCGCTCAACCACGCCGGCGGTGAAGGTGCGGACCTGGTAGTAGGTTTTGGCGATGAGGACGAGGACGAAGATTGCGATTACGAAGACGAGGATGAAGACTGCCGGCATGCGTGCGCCCTTTCGTGGTACAGAGGGAGGATATACCCGGCGGCGTTTGGTAGCTGTATCTGTCGAAATGGGGCACCCGGCACACCTCTCCGCTGCGGAGTTGTTTTATCGCTAACGGAGGATGATTCCGCAATACTCTCTGCGCCGGACCGGAACCGCTGCTACCCGCAACCTTCGATTCCATCAGTGCGCCAGCGGAGGCGATTCTGGAATAAACCGCGAGGTCCGGATTCCCCACGGCCTGTTCACTACAGCGAGATCATCCATCGATTCGGGTGGGCCATGTGTTGAGGATTGATTGCCGTTCCACTTCTCGCACGGCCTAGACGAGCACCGGTCGCAATGCCCGAGACAGCCGAATCGGCTCGAACACCGGAATCGTCGACGGGTCCGACGACAGGTGGCGCGGATAGCCGATGCAGAGATCGCCCGTAACGACCACGGTCGAGTCGCTGGTATTGGAGATGGCCCAGGTGTGCTGCGTGGGATATGTCACATCCATGAAGGTCACGGACACGTCGGAATTGAAGAACGTTTTGACGAGGGGGGCGATTGTGCCATCGTTACGCTGAAGGCCCTCTTCCGCGGCGAAGAACTGCTCCATGTCCGTTAGGACAGCCGTGTTCATTGAGATCGCGGCCGTCTGCAGACCTGACACGATCTCAGTGAGAATGTCGTCGGCATTGGTGCACCAGTCGGCCGGCCAGCCGACATGGATGTTCCACGAACTCAGCGCGAGGTCCAGGTACGTGCCGAGGTTGAATGACCTGTCGGGTACGATGGAAATCCCAAACTTCACATCTGCCCCGGATTTCGATCCTGAGAAGGAGAGCCCGCTCGGACTCGCCGTGATCTGCGTGTTGCCCGGCAGCGCTGAGCCCTTAAGCACACTGCTTACGCTACCTGCCGAAATCCCGTTCTTAGCGTCGATCGTCTCAGGCAGGAGCCAGATGTTGAGTTCGGTCGTCTCAGCGGTCCCGACGCTCAGGCTGAGGTCGGAGCGGTACAGCGGACGGTACGGGAACGAACCTTCCGTGACCAGAAGCATGAACCGGATGTCCGAGGGCGTTCCGCCGGGTACCGTGGCGTTCGGAGCAGGCTGAGTGATGCCGAAGCTGCCATCGGCCTGCGTCTGGGCTGAGCCACCGGGCAATGGGATCGGAAGCAGGTCGTTGACCGACCACATTCTCACTTCCAGGCCGGGCCAAGGCTGAAAGCCCTGTTGGGGCTGGCCTTGTTGCCCGTTCAGAATGGGCGAGAAAAAGACCGCGGGATCGGTGATCTGGTAAACGTGACCGGAGAAGATTGGGCCTCCGAAGATTGGGCCTCTGAAGACTGGGTTGTTCAGGCGGGCTGCGTCGCTCATACTCACCTCGTATGGGGCATGACGAAATGAGCGGTAGTGTAGGCCCGTCAATCGGTATAAGTCAACAAAATCATGCGGTTGAAATCCATGATTGACCAAACCATCCCCTTGGCGATCCTGCCACCATCTTTGCTTCACGTGCGGACGCCCGATCGACTCTTCGCAGGACGGCTGCAATCTGAGGTGCTGACGATAGGCCAACGCACTCATTGACCGATGTTGGGCCGTATTTGAGGATTGGCCCGCAGAAAAGGCTCTTTTGTTGACGGATAAGCCTGTCGTCGAGGAATCCTGCAACGATGACTTTGCGGAAACTGGGGGTTAGGTGGTTTTGATGTGTTGGGGCTGGAGGCCGAGGCCTACGAAGCGGGCGGGGAGTTGTTGGAAGCCGGGGATGCTGGTGAGGATCTTTAGGAGGAGCGGAGGTTTTACGGGGCCGGGGTTGTTGAGGATCTTGTTGAGGACACGGTGGGCGAAGACTTGTACGCGTTGGGTGTTGTGGACGGCACGCTCGCGATAGTGCTGGACGCGGGCGAGGTCGTGGGGTGTGGCGGCGCCGGCGAGTAGGGATTCGGTGAGCATGTTGGCGGTGGCTACGGCGTCTTGTAGCGCGATGTTGATGCCGATGCCGCCGACGGGGGACATGGCGTGTGCGGCGTCTCCGATGCAGAGCAGGCCGGGGGAGGACCATTGCTTGAGGCGGTTGACTTCTACGGTGAGCAGCTTGATTTTGTCCCAGGAGTCGAGCTCGGCGGTGCGGCGGGCGAGGAAGGGGACGACGCGTTCGATGCTTTGCTGGAAGGCTTGGAGGCCGGCGGCTTGGATTTGGGGGAAGGTGCCTTTGGCTACGATGTAGCCGACCTGGTAGTAGTCGTTGCGATTGATGAGGACGATGAGGCGGCCGTAGTTGATGTAGCCGAGGCCGTACTCGGGGTCGCCGGGGTGGCGGGGGAGGCGGAGCCAGAGGACGTCGATGGGGACGCCGTAGTCGATGAGCGGGAGGTGGGCGGCGACGCGCGAGATGGCGTGGCGGCCGTCGCAGCCTATGGTTAGGTGTGCGGGGATTTTTACGGGGCCGTTGGGAGTGTTGGCTTCGACGCCGGTGGTGATGCCGTTTTGCTGGAGGAGGCCGGTGGCTTCCCAACCCATGCGGAGCGTGAAGTTGGGATAGTGGGCGGCTTCGGCGGCGAGGAAGTTGAGGAAGTCCCATTGCGGCATGAGGGCGATGAATTTTGCGTGGACGGGGAGGTGGGTGAAGTCGGCTATGCGGAATTGTTCGCCGCCTACGTTGGCGGAGAGCTCGGAGATTTGGGAGTGGGGTAGGGTGAGGAATTTTTCGAGGAGGCCTAGTTCGTAGAGGATTTCGAGAGTGGAGGGGTGGATGGTGTCGCCGCGGAAGTCGCGGAAGAAGTCTTTGTATTTTTCTAGGACGGTGACGTGGATGCCGGCGCGCGCGAGGAGGAAGCCGAGCATGATGCCGGCGGGGCCTCCGCCGATGATGCAGGTGGTGGTGGCTAGGGATTGGTCGGGGGCGTCCATCTTGGGATGAGGGTAGCAAGCGCGGGGTGGGGCGTCAAAGTGCGCGCACGGTGACGCTGCGTTGGGGGCGGAGTTGCACAGTCGGGCGGGGGAAGTTCGTTGAAGCGCTGGTTCACGCGAACGCTGGTTAGTGTGCGCGAGGTAGGTAACAGCGCTCTGCGAGTCAGCGCTAGTTCGGTGATGGATTTGCGTCGACATGATCGATGATGAGGTTTGGCACGGTTACCTGTTCCGGCCGGAGCTGCAGGCCCAAGGTATCTTCCACTGCGCTGAAGAACGAGGGTAGAGGTGAGTCCGTCGCTGCGGCGTTCGTCGATCTGAGAGGTGCGAAGTCGAGGTCGATGTTGAAGGTGCCGGAAAGCCCAGTGTGATCAACGACCGGTTCGCGCAAAACGAGGGAAAACAGGCTCGTGACGTGGAACATATTTGCTCCGCGGCTTTGAACATGGGAATCGCTGAGCCAGTTGGCGGAGGGCGCTCCAGCCGCCTCGCCTTCCTGACTGATATCGCGCTTGGAGGGTTTCAATTTCGCGCCACCTTTCGCTATGTACAAGCCATAGGCGGCCTCCTTCTTCGAGCCGGTATGAACGGATAGGTGGAAGCGCTCGATCAATAGCTGCCGCAACATAGGACGGATGGTATTGAAGTCCGACCATGGCTTGTTATCCGGCACAGTAGCGTTGACGTCATAGAGCGTCCCGAGCGCCGAGCGATCACCGCCCTGGATCTCATCCCCGGTGACATTCCACGCCATTGCGATCAGAGCAAGCAGGGGACGGCAGGTGACTCCGAAATGGGTGCTGCCTGACGGCAGGCTGCTGTGGCAACCCATGTGCCACTCCACTGGGCGAATGGAGGCGGCCTCAAATGTTGCGCTCGGCGACGCGGCGGGCTGTTGCGCCTGCGCGGCCGTTGCCACGATAGCCGCGATGACCAAGAGCAGGCGAGTGACGCGGGTAACGGAGAGCATGTTCTCTTGACGCGGCGGGATGCTGCGGGTGAGCCGCGGCGGTTAGCGGGAGCGGGATTTGTGGGTGGCAGGCGGGCGTGATTCCCCACCCATCGCGCAAAGGCGCGCGATGGATGGGGCACCCATTCGGCTGATGGGTCTAGGCGAAGTTGATGCGGAGGGCTATGCCTAGGTTGGAGGCGGGGGTTGGGGTGGAGGGGAGAGTGATGCGGAGGGCGGTGGTGTCTTGCGTGAAGCGGAGGGATTCGTTGTGGCCTAAGAGGCGGATGTCTACGGGCTTGCCGGGTTGTTGCGGGCTGTTGGTGGCCAGGGATTGGATGAGGAGTTCGGTGGGTTGGTTGGGCTGCGTTGGGGGCCAGCCCATTGCTAGGGCGTAGAGGGTTTTGCCTTTGGTGGTGAAGCGGATGTCCTGGTGGGTTAGGTCGGGCTGCTTGCCTTCGTTGGGGTCGAACTCTTTGCCGTTGGGCTTGATCACTACCTTGGTGGAGGGGCCTTCGCCGTGGATCTTCCAGGGGCGCGTGTAGTAGATGGCTTCGCCGTTGATCGAGGTCCATTGGGTGATGGCTTCGAGGATGCGAAGCTCTTCGGGGTCGGGGAGGCCGGAGGCGGGGAGAGGGATGTTGAGGAGGAGGTTGCCGTTTTTGCTG
Organism: Granulicella sp. L46; assembly: GCF_009765785.1. Taxonomy (GTDB): domain Bacteria; phylum Acidobacteriota; class Terriglobia; order Terriglobales; family Acidobacteriaceae; genus Granulicella. The sequence goes on along the minus strand of NZ_LMUT01000009.1, from coordinate 85,170 downwards.
ACGATGTCGACCAGGAGGTCGATGACTTTTTTTGGGGACTTGTATTTCTCGCCGACGCGGTAGTGCCAGTTGCCGATGCAGGTGTCGGTTTGCCAGGGGCGGGGATCGATCTGGTTGAGGACACTGCGCTCGTGGTCGATGACGCAGGAGGTCGCGTCGGGGCAGTCGGTGGGGGTTTTGCTGAAGTAGATGGCCTGGGATTTGTTTTGGTACGAGTAGGGGCCTACGTTGTAGAGCTCGGCTACGGTGGCGAGGCTGTACTCCTCGAGCGAGATGCCGCCGTCGGTGTAGAGGAGGTCGGGCTGATGCTGGTCGATTAGGTCTTTGACGCGGTTGAAGTAGTGGAGCTTCCAGGTGTCAGGCGCTACGCGGCCCATGTCCTGCGCGGTGTGGGCGAAGTTGGCGGGCATGGTGGAGTAGTCGTGGTAGAGGTCGGCGAAGGCGGGGTTCTGGCCGTCGTAGGGGACGTTCGCGTAGGGGCCTTTGGTGTCGGCGAGGTGGGCGGGGGCGAACCAGTCGAAGGAGTTGGAGAGGTGCTCGGATACGCCGAAGCGGAGGCCGCGGGCGCGGGCGGCTGAGGCCCAGAGGCCTACGACATCTTTGTGCGGGCCGGAGGCTACGGAGTTCCAGCGGGGTTGGTATTTGGAGTTCCAGAGGTCGTAGCCGTCGTGGTGAACACCCATGGAGAAGAAGTATTTTGCGCCGGCGTGCTGGTAGAGATCCATGAGGTGTTCGGGATCCCACTGGTCGGCGGTGAAGAGAGGGATGAGGTCTTTGTAGCCGGTCTTGGATTGGGGGCCGAAGCGCTTGAGGTGGTAGTCGTACTGGGCGGTGCCTTCGATGTACATGTTGCGGGCGTACCAGTCGCCGTCGCCGATGGCGGATTGCGGACCCCAGTGGGACCAGATGCCGAACTTTGCGTCGGCGAACCAGTCGGGTGTGGTGTAGGCGCGGAGGGAGGCGCGGGTGTTGGTGTAGGGGCCGGGCGTGATGGCGAGGGGCGGTGGAGTTGAGGAAGATTGGGAGAAGGACTTGCGGAGACCGAAGGCTGGTGCGGCGGTCGCTAGAAGCTTGAGGGTCTGGCGGCGGGAAAGCTTCATGGGATCCTTCGCGACAGGGATAGCGCAGCGAATAGAACTATATCGTCTTCGGTGCTGGGAGTTGAAATGCGGGGCGTGCTACAAGTGGTGCTACAAGAAGCGAGAAGCAGATTCCCGGAGGGAATGACAGAAAGAAAAGCAAGAGCAACGACCAAAGCAAGAGAGTGATTTCGGGAGGTGGATGGATGCGGCGAACGTTTGTCGGGTTGGTGATGGCGGTGTTGGTGAGTGCGAGCTGCTTGCGGGCGCAGTTGGTGGTGCCGAATCAGAGTGAGCCGCCGGTGGCGCTGCCGAGTGGGTTGCCGGTGTTGCCGGAGGCGGAGCAGGCGCGGATGGATCGCGACTTGATGGAGATTGATATTCCTCGGCTGCAGGCTTTGTATGCGCGGCATGTTTATACGGTGGAGCAGGTGACGCGGTGGTATCTCGGAAGGATTGCGAAGTACAACGGGATCTATCGCGACGTGCAGACCGTGGATGTGAAGGGCGCGTTGGAGACGGCGCGGCGGGAGGATTCGGGTGGCCTGGAGCATGGCGCGATGTGGGGTGTGCCGATTGTGATCAAGGCGAATACGGCGGTGAAGGGGTTGATCGATACGGATGGGTGGGCGGGGTTCGCGATTCGCGGACATGAGTTTGTGGCGGAGCGGGATGCGACGGTTGTTGCGAGGTTGCGTGCGGCGGGTGCGGTGATTTTGGGGATTACGAATATGCCGGACTTCGCGATTGCGGATACTACGCGGTCGACGGCGTTTGGGCGGACGGGGAATGCTTATGATGTGAGGTTCTCGCCGGGTGGGAGTTCGGGCGGAACGGTGACGGCGGTGACGAGCAACGAAGCGATGGTGGGGACGGGGAGCGATACGGCTTGCAGCATCACGATGCCTGCGGGGACTAGCTCGGTTGTGGGGGTGTTGCCGACGCGCGGGCTGACGAGTATTGCGGGGATTGCGCCGCTGGATTGGCTGCGCGATAACACGGGGCCGATTGCGCGCAATGTGACGGACGCGGCGATTGCGCTGGGGGTGATGGCGGGGGAAGATCCGCTGGATTTTCGGACTATGAATTCAAAAGGCAAGGTCGAGGCCGGGGGGTCAGCGGAGAAAGCGGAGGGTGGGCCGTACACGAAATATTTGAAGAAGGATGCTTTGAAGGGGAAGAGGTTTGGTGTGCCGGCGTTCATGCTTGAGACCGAGGAGGACAAGCTGCAGCCGGAGACTCGCGCGATGTTGATGAAGGCGGCGGAGCAGATGCGGGCGGCGGGGGCGGTGGTGGTGATTGACGAGAAGCTGCTGCCGTTGAGTTTCTATGACGCGATTCACAAGATTGTTTCGCGGCTGTATTTGAAGGATGGTGCGGACCAATGGATTTCGGAGTTTGGGCCGAAGGAATATCGCAGCGGTGAGGCGTATACGCGGGCTACCGGCGTGGCTTGGCCGATGGTGTTTACCGGGGAGAGGCGGCCGGGTGGGGTCGCGGAGGATGCTCCGCAAGTGCAGGCGATTTTGGCGAAGGATCCGGATGCGGAGAAGAATTTCTTTGGTCCGCAACGGGAGGCGTTGCGAGAGTATGAGGCGGCGCTCGATGAATTTCATTTGGATGGATTGATTTATCCAAGCGCGCAGATGCCGACGCCGGATGAAACGATGCCGCAGAATGGCGGGTTGAGTACCGGGCCGGAGAGTCATACGGGGTGGGTGAATCGGATTGGCGTGCCGGCCGTGGTGGTGCCTGGTGGGTTCTATCCGGATGGGCTGCCGTTTGGGTTGGAGATTAGCGCGCGGCCTTGGAGGGATGGGGAGTTGCTGGGGTGGGCTTATGCGTATGAGCAGGCTACGAAGAATCGTCGGGTGCCGGTGCTGGTGGAGAAGGGGCTGTTGCCTATTGGGCGGTGACTCCTACGCGGAGGGCGGTCCTGCGCGGACGGCGAGAGTTAACTGCGTCGCTGGTGACTAATCAGGCGGTGCGGCCACGGGCTTGGATTTCTAAGAAGACCTGGATGAGGGTGACGGCGGCGGGGGTTACGCCGGAGATGCGGCTGGCTTGGCCCAGGGTCGAGGGGCGGACGCGGTCTAGTTTTTCTACCATCTCACGGGAGAGGCCGGAGCAGGCGCGGTAGTCGAACCAGGTGGGGATGGTGCGGGCTTCGTCGGCGCGGAGGCGGGCCATGCTGCGTTGCTGCTGCGCGAGGTAGCCGGCGAATTTTATGGTGGTTTCGACGGTTTTGAGCTCGTTGCGGACCCAAGCGGGTAAGGCAGGGGATAGAGGGTAGAGTGTAGAGCGTAGAGAGGACGCGGAAGAGATCGCGGTTAGCCAGGGGGCGAAGGCGGGGTTGGTTTGCAGGCGGGGTAGGAGCGCGGGGAGGAGTTGTTCGATGGTGGTGGCGGGGCGCTTGAGGAGTTGGGCGAAGAGGTCGCCGCGGGTGGGGGGCGCTTGGGGATTTGAGGTGGAAATGGTTCGAGAGGCTGTGGCGAGATCGGAAGTATCGGGGTCCTTCGGCTCCGCGATTCGCAAGGAGCGCGAATCGCTCCGCTCAGGATGACAGGTTAATTCTGGCTGATTGCTCGAGTCTGGCTGGGGGCTCGAGTTTCGTTGACGGCTCAAGTCTGGCTGACGATTTTCTGGAGCGATGATGGCGAGGTCGGGGTCGGTGAGGCGGGTGGTTTCGAGTAGGAGCTTGAGGGCGGCGGCGCGGAGTTGTTTGGCTTCGAAGGCGGCGAAGGCTTGGTCGTCGATGAGGCCCAGGGCGCGGCCGTGGGGGGTTAGGCGGGTGTCGGCGTTGTCGATGCGGAGGTGGAGGCGGAACTCGGCGCGCGAGGTGAACATGCGGTAGGGCTCGTCGGTGCCTTTGCTGATGAGGTCGTCGATGAGGATGCCGGTGTAGGCTTCGGTGCGGTCGAGCGTGAAGGTTTGTGGCAGGTCTTCCTCTGGGGCTAAAGCCCCAGTCTCCAAGTTGGTTTGAATGGCACGGCTAAAGCCGTGCGCCTTCGAAGGCGGGACTGCGTCAAGATCGTCGCTGCTGCCCGCAAAATACAGGGGTCTCTTCACTTCGCTGCGCTCCGGTCGAGATGACGAAGTTTCGGAGGGAACAACGGAAAACGACTTGGCGAAGAGGGCGGCGTTGATGCCGGCCATCAGGCCCTGGCAGGCGGCTTCTTCGTAGCCGCTGGTGCCGTTGATTTGGCCGGCTAGATAGAGGCCGGTGAATTTTTTTACGCGGAGAGTGCGGTCTAGTTCGGTGGGGTCGATGGCGTCGTATTCGATGGCGTAGCCGGGGCGGAGCATCTCGGCGTTTTCGAGGCCGGGGATGCTGCGGACCATGGCTTGCTGGACGTCCATCGGGAGCGAGGTGGACATGCCGTTGATGTAGACCTCGTGGGTGTTGAGGCCTTCGGGCTCGAGGAAGAATTGGTGCGAGGTTTTGTCGGGGAAGCGAACGATTTTGTCTTCGATGGAGGGGCAGTAGCGCGGGCCGATGCCTTCGATCTGGCCGGTGAACATGGGGCTGCGGTGGACGTTGGCTCGGATGAGGGCCAGGGTTTCTGGAGTGGTGGTGGCGATGTGGCAGGAGACTTGGCGGAGGGGTGGTGTCCAGTGCGCGGAGGTTTTAGAGGTGGCGCTTGGGGTGGAGAAGGGACCGACGGCTGAGGTGAGGTTGGCGCCCTCGGGGTCCTTCGGCTCCCCCTTCACTGCGTTCAGGGTCCGCTTAGGATGACAGACATCTGCGAGGGCTTGGAGGGAGCGGAAGGAAAAGGGAGTGGGATCTGCGTCGCCGGGTTGCTCTTCGAATTTTGACCAGTCGATGGTGCGGCCGTCCAAGCGTGGGGGGGTGCCGGTCTTTAGGCGGGTCTCGCGGAGACCTAGCTTCTTGAGGGATTCGCCGAGTAGGACGGAGGCTGGTTCGCCGGAGCGGCCGGCGGTGTATTGCTGCTCGCCGCAGTGGATGAGGCCGTTGAGGAAGGTGCCGGTGGTGACGATGACGGCGTGGGCGGCGATGCGGCGGCCGTCGCGGAGGAGGACGCCGGTGATGCGGGGTAGAGCGGGGGATAGGGGATAGGGGATAGAGGATAGAGAAGACGCCTCGTCCGCAGGTTCGATGACGAGGTCAATCACTTCGGCTTGCTTGATGAAGAGGTTGGGGATGGACTCTAGTTTTTCGCGCATGCGGACGCGGTAGAGGGCCTTGTCGCATTGGGCGCGGGGGCTCCAGACGGCGGGGCCGCGGGAGGTGTTGAGGAGGCGGAATTGGATGCCGCAGGCGTCGGCTACTTCGCCCATGATGCCGCCTAGGGCGTCGACTTCGCGGACGAGATGGCCTTTCGCCACACCGCCTATTGCCGGGTTGCAGGACATTTGGGCGATGAGGTCGAGGTTGAGGGTGAAGAGGGCGGTGCGGAGGCCCATGCGCGCGGCGGCCGCGGCGGCTTCGCAGCCGGCGTGGCCGGCGCCGACGACCAGGACGTCGAAGGTTTCGGAGAAGGTGGGGGCATCGGGTTGGGGGGAGAGTGGCACCACCTTCCATTTTAGAGGGAGTCTGCGGCCGGCGCGCGCATGCCCGGGGCTAAAGCTCAATTTGTGCGGAGACTTGTTCCGCGGCTAAAGCCCGCTGCTCACCCGGTCGTGCCGCGGCTAATCTCGTGGCGTGGCCGTTGATTCTGGCCGTGGGATGAGGGCTAGGCTCCGAATTGGCGGAGGTGATGGTCGAGATGTTTGTACATCAGGATCGACCACTGTTCGGGCGTGAGGGGTCCGAAGAAGCTGTGGGGATGGTTGGTGCAGGTGGTTGGTCCGGTGGTGGTGAAGCGGTCGATCAGGTTGAGGAGACGGATTCGTTCTGCTTCGATGTCGCGGTGATCCTGCACAATAATCTCGTCGATGGTGGGTGAATTTTTGCGCATGGGTTCGTCGTCGCGCAAGGCAAGGGGTTTGATGATGGGGCCGAGGATCCTGCCAATGAATTTCCGCGGTGGGTGGAAGTCTCCGAGCGACATTTCAATGCTGGCAGAGCAGTGCGCCATCGCCTGCTCTGGGTTCATCTTGCCCCACTGGTGTGGGCTATCGGACTGCAATGTTTCGAGCCGTGCTTTGACCTGTTGGGCTGTCGCGGGATCGAACAAATTTTTCATGGATGCAAGTGTAAGGCGGCGGTGATGTTGCAGCGTGAAGATTCGGCGGGTTCGGTAGGATTGAGGGATGGTTGAGTTGAATGTGGTTGAGGCGCGGGTGCTGGGGGCGTTGATTGAGAAAGAGATCAATACGCCGGAGTATTACCCGCTGAGTTTGAATGCGGCGGTGAACGCTTGTAATCAGAAGAGCAGTCGCGAGCCGGTGATGGAGTTGAGCGAGGCGGATGTGCGGACGGCGCTGTTTGAGCTGGATCAACTGGGGTTGGTGCGGACGATTGCGGAGTCGCGGGCTACGAAGTTTGAGCATCGGGTGAGGGATGTTCTGAACTTGCGGCGGGATGAGGTGGCGGTGATGTGTTTGCTGCTGCTGCGGGGGGCGCAGACTTCGGCGGAGTTGCGGGCTCGGACGGAGCGGATGTATGCGTTCGATGACAATGCGGCGGTGCTGACGGTGTTGGAACGGCTGGCGGGTCGGGAGGTCTCGGGACAAGCTGAGCCGCTGACGCAGTTGATGGCGCGGCAGGCTGGGGCGCGGGAGGCTCGTTGGGTGCACTTGCTTTGTGGGCCGGTGGATGCGGGGTTAGTTAGTGGTGCGGAGGCCCGGGTCCGAGAATCCGGACCCGGGGCACCCGATTCTTTGGTGCAGCGGGTGGCGGCGTTGGAGGAGGTGGTTCGGGGGTTGGAGGAGAGGCTCGGTGTGTTGGAGCGCGGGGTACGTGGGGATTTGCCTGGCGGTGGCGACGGGATCGAGTAGAGCAAAGAGCTCGGTGGGAACGGGCGAAGCGTGTGGGTGGGATGGAATTCTTCGGGGTCCTTCGGCTGCGTCGTTCGCAAAGTGCGCGAACGACTGCGCTCAGGATGACAGATTGGTGGCGGGTCAGAAAGGGAGACTTCGCTCAGGATGACAGATTGGTGGCGGGTTAGAAGGGGAGACTGCGCGGGATGACAGGTTGGTGACAGATCAGACGAAGAGTCCTAGTGGGTGGGTGTGAGGGTTAGGAGGACGGTGTCGTTCTGTTGCATGGGGAAGGTCTTGTCGAAGTGGCTGTTGGTGATGTGGATGGTTTGGGTCTCGGTGGGTGCGCCGCTGGCGGTGTGGTTGAGAGCTTCGACCTGGGCGGGGGAGAGATCGATGGGAGAGCCCATGTGGAGGTACGCGGTGTAGGCGTCGTTCTGCTGATAGCCGGTGCGATAGACGTTGAGTTGGTAGCGGCCGTTGTGGAGGTGGTCGAGGATGAGGTGTGTGCTGGGCGCGGGCTGGGCGGGCTGCTCGCGCTTGTAGAAGATCTGGTCGTCAGAGGTGGCGGGGGGCGCGATCGGGGTGTAGTTCCAGAAGAGGATCTGGACGGAGCCGTCGGGTTTGGTGGTGGCCCAGGAGTGGTCGGGGCTGGTGGTGGCTATGTCTGTGGGGCCTAGCTGGGCGAGGAATTTATAGGCGAAGTACGCGGGCTTGCGGATGCCCTGCAGGTTCATGAGGCCGAAGCCGCCGTAGAAGGGGCGCGTGGGTGGACCACCTTCTTCGAAGATGTCGGTGAATGTCCAGTAGGACATGGATTGGGTTAGCGGAGAGGTGGCGCGGAGTTTTTCGAGGATGAAGGCGGCTTCGATGTATTGGTCGTGGATGAAGTCCGTGGGGGTGTAGCTGGAGGACCACTCGGTGTAGTGCAGCTCGAGGTGCGGAGTGGCGCTGTGGTCGATGCGATTGCGCGAGTCGCGGACGCGGCCGACGATGCTGTTGGGAGAGGTGTCGAGGAGCGTGCCGTCGTCGCCGGTGGCGTCGAAGGAGCCTTTGACTACGCCGTAAGTGTGGGTGGAGTCGAAGTCGGCTGGGACGTGATTTTTGGCGATGAAGTCGAGCCAGTCGGCCTCCCATCCAACGGCGGTGGCGGGGCCTCCAACGCGACACTTCGGGCAGACGGAGCGAACGGATTCGACCGTGTTTTTGTAGAGGTTGAAGTAGTCGGATTGGGAGCCGGTGAAGAAGCCGTTGTGGAGGTCGGGCTCATTCCAGACTTCGAAGTACCAGTGGTTGACTTCGTCGTTGCCATAGCGGGATTGGAGGTGGGTGACGAAGGCTTCGATGAGGGCATTCCACTTAGCCATGTCTTTGGGCGGGGTGATGTTGCCCTTCCACCAGAAGACGGTTTGCGGGCCGCTGGCGAGAGCGGAGGGCATGAAGGAGAGCTCCACGAACGGGCGGATGTGTTGGGCGAAGAGAGCGTCGTAGAGGGCGTCGACGTATTGGAAGTTGTAGATGGGGTGGCCGTGGGGGTCTTCGGTGTAGACGCCCATGTCGTCGTGGAAGATGCCGTGGAAGCGGATGTAGTGGAAGCCGATTTCGCGCTGGACGGTGGAGAGTTGGGATTGCCAGTCGGCGCGGAGGCCTTCGTTGGCGCGGCCGGCACCAACGGTGTTTAGGGGAGTTTGGGAGTGCGGGCCTATTGTTTGGGCGGCGTCGATGGTGAGGGTTTGTGGGGATTGGGCGAGACAGGTTGCAGAGAGGCAGAGGAGAAGAAAACGAAGGGCGCGGTGCATGAGGATGAGGGTAGCAGGGAGATGGTCCGACGGCTAAATGAGCTTCTTCTGCGCGCTCATCAGGTGGTGAGGGCGGCTAGCGTTTTTTCCAGGCTGGCGGGGTCTTCTATGTTGGTGGTGTTTAGGGTGCGGTCGATTTGGCGGTTTAGGCCTGAGAGGACTTTGCCGGGGCCTACTTCTATGTAGTTTGTGACGTTGCTTAGCTGGAGTTGGTTGATGCATTCGACCCAGCGGACGGTGCCCGTGACCTGGCGGATGAGGGTGTCGCGGATGGTGTCGGGTTGTAGGTGGAACTGAGCGTCGATGTTGCTGGCGACGGGGAAGCGCGCTGGCTGGAAGGTGACGGACTCGAGTTGGTGCTCGAGTTGGTGTTGGGCGGGCATCATGAGCGGGCTGTGGAAGGGGCCGCTGACGGGGAGCATGACGGCGCGTTTGGCACCGAGTTCCTTGCAGAGCTCGGCTACGCGGGCTACGGCGGCTGCGGAGCCCGAGATGACGGTCTGGTCGGGGGAGTTGAGGTTGGCGGTGGTGACGACTTCGGGGGCGCGCTCGGCGGAGACGGCGGTGCAGGCGGCTTCGATGTCGGCGAGATTGAGGCCGAGGATTGCGGCCATGGCGCCTTGGCCGGCGGGGACGGCGGCCTGCATGAACTGGCCGCGGGCGCGGACGGTGCGGACGGCGTCGGCGAAGGAGAAGGTTTGGGCGGCGACATGGGCGGAGTACTCGCCGAGGGAGTGGCCGGCGGCGTAGGCGATGGTGAGGTTGCGTGCTTCGAGTTCGGGTTGGAGGACGCGGAGGGCGGCGATGGAGACGGTGAGGATGGCGGGCTGGGTGTTTTCGGTGAGCTTGAGGGTGTCTTCGGGGCCGTTGAAGATGATGTCGGATAGGGAGAAGCCGAGGGTGTCGTCGGCTTCCTGGAAGACGGCGCGGGCTTCGGGGTTGGCGTCGTAGAAGGCGCGGCCCATGCCTACGGATTGGGAGCCCTGGCCGGGGAAGAGTAGGGCGATGGTGGGTGTGCTCATCGGAATAGTTTAGCTAGTTTGGGGAGGGGGATTTTAAGGTTGACAATTCATAACCGTTTGGTTATGGTTTTGGCATGTCGATGGCTGCTGCTAATTCGGTGTTTCGGGCTCTGGCGGATCCTACGCGTCGGGCGCTGTTTGAGCGACTGACTCGGGATGGGGAGTTGACGGTGCATGCGTTGACTGCGAGGGCGGGGGTGTCGCAGCCGGCGGTGTCGAAACATCTGACGGTGCTGAAGCGGGCGCGGCTGGTGAATCAACGGCGGGCGGGGCGGGAGATACATTACAGCGCGCAGCCGAAGTCGTTGGCGCCGCTGGTGGACTGGATGGCGTTTTATGGGGTGTTCTGGAGAGAGAAGTTCAGCAAGTTGGAAGATGTTTTGGAGAGGATGGAGCCATGAGTGAACTCAAGAGCGAAGTCGTGATGGATGCAGGTTCGGGGACGCGGTCTGTGGTGGTTGAGAAAGAGTTTGCTCATCCGCCACAGAAGGTTTGGCGGGCGCTGACGGAGAGCGATCTGATTGGGCAGTGGCTGATGGAGAACGACTTTCAGCTGGAGGTTGGGCGGCGGTTTCAGCTGCGGTCGCATGCGGTGCCGGGATGGGATGGTGTGATTGATTGTGAGGTGTTGGTGGCGGAGCCGTATGAGCGGCTGTCGTATAGCTGGGGCACGATGGGGATGCAGAACGCGGTGGCGTGGACGCTGACGCCGACGGCCGGTGGGACGTTGCTGCGGATGGAGCAGTCGGGCTTCCGCGAGGACCAGGAGGCGAACTACAAGGGTGCGATGTATGGCTGGCGGAAGTTCGTTGGGCAGTTGGAACGCGTGGTCGACGAGATTCGATAGGAGGCGTTATGAAGACGAGAGAGATTGGGTACTGGGTGTGCACGATTCTTGTTGTTTTCTTTATGCTGCCGGGTGGAATTTTCTACTTGATGCGTGCGCCGGCGGCGGTCGAGGGGATGCGGCAGCTGGGGTTCCCGCTGTACGTTGTGATTCTTCTTGGGGTTTGGAAGGTGCTGGGATCGATTGCGCTGGTTGTCCCGGGCTTCGCGCTACTGAAGGAGTGGGCGTATGCCGGGATCTTCTTCGATCTGACGGGGGCGGTGGTGGCGAATGCGGCTCACGGGGCGGCGTGGTGGCATGTGGCGGCGCCGCTGGTGATCATCGCGATTCTGTATGGGTCGTGGGCGCTGCGGCCGGCTAGCCGTCGGGTGGTTCCGGTTTCGGGTTAGTCGAAGAATAGAAGCAACAGCAAAGCCTCTGGCGCAAAGGGCGCGAAGTTGGCTACGTTTCGCGACGGGATTTTAAGTCGTGCTATTCGATCGGGGTGGTGAGGAGGGTTTGCTGGGGTGGGGCGGTGGTGAGGGTGTAGAGAGCGAATTGGCGGGTGGTTTGGGAGCGGAGTTCGAAGAGGATGGAGGCGCGGCCGGTGGCGTCGGGGTCTACGGCGTCGATGGGACGGAGCCAGGGAGTGCGGTCGAGGTGAGTCGCGTCGGTGATGGAGAGGAGGGTTAGGTGGAGTTCGGCGGAGGATGCGTTGGGTTGGGCGATGAGGGTTAGGTAGATGGGGCCGTTCGTGGTTAGGGGGAGTTCGGCGGTGAGGATGTAGGTTGGGGTGGTGGCGTCGGTGAGGGTGTAGGCGAGGAGTTGGGGGTTGATGAGGGTAGGGGTGGTGGTCGTGGCTGCGAATACAGGGGTCTCTCCACTACGGCCTGCGGCCTCCGGTCGAGATGACGGATCAGTGGGCGCGGGGGTTAGGTGGTTGAAGGCTATGTAGTGGGTTAGTTGCGGGAGGGCTAGAGCTTCGAGGGTGTGGCGGGTTTGGTCGCGGATGGATCGAGAGGGCCAGGTGTAGGCGAAGGTTTCGGGGGCGCGGTTGGCCGCATCTGAGACGGCTGCCACCTGGTGGAGATCGGGCGGTAGGGTAGTTAGTTCCGGGACGGTCGCAGAGGCGGCGGGCGGCCCGGATTGAAGGGTGGGACGACCAGGGTCGTCGAGGATGGGCGTTGTGGGTGGGGTTACGTAGGCTTGTTGCTTGGGTTGTTTCTTTTTGTGGTTGGAAGGTGCGGGAGGGGCGGTGCCGGCTTCGGCTTCGGTGGGGAAGGTAGGGGGAGTGGCGGGAGGTTTTGTGGAGGTGGCGGCTGTTGCTTCGGTGGGAGAGAGGAAGTTTCCGTATGCGGCCCACGCGGGTGCTGAGGTGGTCGGGTTGGTGTGGGCGGATTCGATGTTGAGGGCTCCAATGGTTTCCACCCCGGCGGGCAAAGAACGCCTGTCGGGGACCCCGGTTTGGCCGGCGCGTTGGAGGAGGTAGAGGGTGCCGGGTTGGAGGGCGAAGGGGATCGGTTGGGCGAGATAGAGGCCTGCGTCTTCGAGATGGGCGTTGATGAAGAGGGAGACGGGGAGGAGGCGTGCGGCGGTGGGGTGGGCGAGGTCGCCGGTCCACTCGTAGACGGCTATGGCGCGGGTGACCTGGGTGGTGGAGGAGGGATGGTCGGTTTGGGCGTGGAGGGGCGGGAGCCGGAGTGTGGCGATGAGGAGCAGGCCGCCGATGAAGGGCCGGAGATGCATGCTTGCGATGTTAGTCGAGGTGGATGCGAGGAATTTAATGGGAATTGCGGTGACTACGATATGTTGAATGTCCGGGGTGGCACTCGCACGGACGGTATAGTGACGAGATAATAGACCTAACGCGCTCTCCATGGATTGGTGATGAAGCAAATTGAGAGGGAGAGGCGAAGCTGACGATGAATGGTGCTGACCGAGTCGTAGAGCCGAGCACGATTTCTGCCGGAGAGGCTGCGTCCGCGGCGAACGCGGAGACCCTGCAGGGACCAGCACCTTTGCTGCGTGCTGGGGTGGCGCTTTGCGTGGACCTGGATGGCACGCTGGTGAAGTCGGATACGCTGCTGGATACGGTGCTGGTGGTGGCGCGGCAGCGGCCGGTGGAGTTGGTGCATATCCCGGGATGGATTGCGCAGGGGCGGGCGGCGTTCAAGCGGCATTTGACGAAGTTAGTGGCGTTGGATGTGGAGTCTCTGCCGTATAACCGGCCGCTGCTGGAGTACCTGCGAGAACAGTATGGCGAGGGGCGGGAGATTTATTTGGCGACGGCCGCTGATCGCGAATTAGCGGAGCGGATTGCTGCGTACCTGGGGATCTTTGCGGGCGTGTTGGCTTCCGATGGGGCGTTGAATCTGGCGGGCGGGAACAAGCTGGCGGCGTTTCGCGCGAAGTTTGGGGATAATTTCTGCTACATCGGGAATGCGCGACCGGATGTGGAGTTGCTGGCGGCATGCGTGTCGCCGATGGTGGCGAACCCGGACCGCGCGCTGCTTGCGGGAATGAAGCGCTCGGGTACGGTGGCGGCGGCGCGGTTTGATGATCGCGGGCCGGTGCTGCGGAGCTGGCTGAAGGCGATTCGGCTGCATCAGTGGGCGAAGAATGCGCTGCTGTTTGTGCCGCTGCTGCTGGCGCACCAGTGGCATCTGCGGACGTTTGGCGGGGCGATTACGGCGTTTTTCAGCTTTGGGATGTGCGCGTCTGCTACGTACATCATTAATGACCTGCTGGATTTGGAGGCGGATCGACGGCATCCGAGGAAGCGGCGTAGACCGTTTGCGGCGGGGGATTTGTCGGCGATTGCTGGAGTGGTGGTGGTGGGTTTGCTGATGCTGGGCGCGCTCGTGCTGGCGCTGGCGCTGCCGCACGTGTTCAACGCGCTGCCGGGGACGGCGGTGCTGGCTAGTCCTTACAGCTTTTTGGGATGGCTGGCGCTTTATACGGCGGTGACGCTTTCGTACTCGCTGTATTTGAAACGAAAGCTGCTGCTGGATGTGTTTGTGCTGAGCGGCTTGTATACGGTGCGGATTATGGCGGGGAGCGCGGCGACGGGGATTCCGATGTCGCCGTGGCTGGCAGGGTTTGGTGTGTTCTTTTTCCTATCGCTGGCATTTGTGAAACGGTTCAGCGAGCTGGAGGGTCTGCGGGAACGCGGTGGGTCGGTGAGCAATGGGCGCGGCTATTTTGTGAGCGATCTGGAGCAACTGCGGGCGCTGGGAACAGGCGCGATGTATGCGGCGGTTGTCGTGTTGTCCATCTATATCAATAACCCGGAGACGAACTTTCTTTATGCGCATCCGGTGCGGTTGTGGGTGGTGGTGCCTGTGCTGCTGCTGTGGTTGAGCCAGGTGTGGATGTTGGCTAGCCGCGGAGAGATGCATGATGATCCGGTGGTGTTTGCGATTACGGATAAGCGGAGTTTGTTGCTAGGCGTGCTGATGGCGGCCGTGATTTTGTGGGCGCTTTAGGTGGTTGGCTTAGGGTAAGGCGGCGCGGTCATTTATCCTGAAGCTTCGACATCATGAGTGCAGCGATTCCAGAACTGAAGCAGTTTGATGAGGCGGAGCTTGACCGCGTGTTTGCGGAGCTCGAGGCCGAGGTGTCCGCGCAGGCGCGCGCGCTGACTAGCGATGAGGCGATGGAGGCGTTCCGGCTGGAGTGGCTGGGACGCAAGCAGGGACGGCTGGGGCAGTTGAGTGCCGCGTGGCTGAAGTCTGCGCCGGTTGAGGCGAAGAAGTTGTTGGGCGTACGGTTCAACAAGTTGAAGGCGCAGATTGAAGAGGCGCGGGCGTCTACTGCTGCAACGGAGGCGAGGCCTGTTGGCGCGGGGCTGGATGTGACTCTGCCGGGGTCGGCGCAGAGGGTCGGGTCGGAGCATCCGCTGGTGAAGACGATGGCGGAGATCGTTAGCGTGTTTCAGCGGATGGGGTATTCGGTTGGGTTGGGGCCGGAGGTGGAGACGGATTTTTATAACTTCGAGGCGCTGAACTTTCCGCCGAATCATCCGGCGCGGGATACGCAGGACACGCTGGTGGTGGCGGGGCAGGAGGGGAAGCCGCTACGCGAGCGGCTGCTGATGCGGACGCATACGTCGCCGGTGCAGATACGGTCGATGCTGGAGCAGGCGCCGCCGCTGCGGCTGGTGATTCCGGGGAAGGTGCATCGGAATGATGCGGCGGATGCGACGCACTCGCCGGTGTTTCACCAGGTGGAGGGGTTGTGCGTCGATACGAATATTACGTTCAGTGATTTGAAGGGCACGCTGGATTTTGCGATGAAGGCGTTCTTCGGGTCGGCGGTGAAGACGCGATTTTTCCCGAGCTTCTTTCCGTTCACGGAACCTAGCGCGGACGTGCAGATCTCGTGCATTTTCTGCGGGGGCAAAGGGTGTAGGAAGTGCAAACACTCGGGATGGATTGAGCTGCTGGGATGCGGGATGGTGGATCCTGCGGTGTTCGAGTCCGTGAACCAGCGACGGGTGGAGATGGGGCGCGAGCCGGTGTATGACACGAAGAAGATTAGCGGGTTTGCGTTTGGGATGGGCGTGGATAGGATCGCGATGATGAAGTATGGGATCAGCGATATCGGGCTGTTGTACTCGGGTGATATGAGGTTTCTGGAGCAGTTTGCGTGAATATTTTGACGAAGTGGCTGCGGTCGTATTTGCCTGAGCTTCCGGTGGATGATCGGCAGTTGGCGGAAGATTTGACGTTGCGCGGGATTGCTGTCGAGGGGGAGTTCGACGCGGCGTGCGGCGGGCGTTTGTATGAGATGGACATCACGACCAATCGCGTGGATGCGATGAATCATTATGGTGTCGCGCGGGAGGCTGCTGCGATTTATAACGTGGCGCTGAAGCCGTTGGATGCGGGTGCTGCGGTTATGGAGACGAAGCCGGGCGAGGGATTTCCGGTTCGGATTGAGGCGAAAGATTTGTGTGGGCGGTTTACGGCGCGGGTGATTCGCGGCGTAACGGTGGGGGCGAGCTCGGGGTTGATTGCGGAGTATTTTGCGGCGCTGGGGCAGAAGCAGATTTCGGCTCCTGTGGATGTGACGAACTTTGGGTGGATGGCGATGGGGCAGCCTACGCATGTGTTCGATCTGGACAAAATTGTTGGCGGGATTGTGGTGCGGCGGGCGCGGGCGGGCGAGAAGCTAATGCTGCTCGATGGCACGGAGAAGACGCTGGCCGCGGAAGATTTGGTGGTGGCCGATGAGGAGAAGGCGCTGGGGTTGGCGGGCGTGATGGGTGGATGGGATTCGCGGGTGACGGAGGGGACGAAGAACATTTTGGTAGAGGCGGCTTGGTTCGATCAGGCGGCGATTCGTGCGAGCTCGCGTCGGCATGGACTGCATACGGATGCTAGCCATCGGTTTGAGCGGGGTGCGGATTTTAATGCGGCGCCGATTGGCAACAACCTTGTCACGCGGCTGGTGGTGGAGCAGAGCGGTGGCGAGGTGGTGGGGCCGCTGGTGGATGTTGTGGTTCCGGAGATTGCGGCGAAGACTGCAGAACGCAAGGCGATTTCGTTGAAGGTTAGCGAGGTGCGGCGGCATCTTGGTGCGACGGTAGATGGGTTGGGCGTTGGGGAGGATGTGGTTGCGCGGTATCTGAGTGCGCTCGGGTGCGAGATGACGCAGACGGGTGTCGGTGAGTATGCGGTGAAGCTGCCTAGCTGGCGGCTGGATCTGGAGCGCGAGATTGATTTGATCGAAGAGGTCGCGCGCGTGTACGGGTACAACCGGTTTGCGGACACGTTGCCGAGCTTTGCGGGCGCGGTCGTCGAGTTGCCGCATGTCGAGCAGGAAGCGACGATTCGCGAAACGCTGCGGGCGCTGGGATTTACGGAGGCGGTGTCGAGTACGTTTGTGTCGGCGGAAGAGGCTGAAGAGTTTGGTGGGGGTGGGGTCGCGATTGGGAATCCGCTGAGTGCGGAGGCGGGGATGCTGCGGCCGTCGCTGGCGCCGGGGATGGCGACGATGCTGGCGCTGAATCTGCATCGCGATGTGAGTAGCGTGCGGCTGTTTGAGATGGGGACTGTGTTTGGTGGGTCGACGATTGAGGTGAAGGAGCGCGTGGGGCTGGCGCTGGGTGCTACGGGTGGGGCTGTCGCTACTGCGTTGTATAAGGCTGAGGACGCGCTGTTTTATGAAGTCAAGGGTGCGATTGAGGCGCTGCTGGCGAAGTTTGTTGGTGCGGTAACGTTTGAAGTTGGTGAGCTGCCGGCTTGGATTGCGGAGGGGCGTGGGGCGCGGGTGTTGCTGGCGGGAGAAGCGGTTGGAGTATTTGGGGAGTTGAGTGCGGCAGAGTTGCAGGCGAGGAAGTTGCGGCAGCCTTGCGTGATTGCGTCGATGGATGGGCAGAGGCTGTTTGAGGCGGTGCTGCGGCAGCCGGTGTCGCGAGAGTTGTCGCGTTTCCAGGCGGTGGAGAGAGATTTTTCGTTTGTGTTTCCGGATGCGGTGACGTGGGCGGTGATTGATGCGGCGCTGCATGGTGTTGGTGCGGGGCTGGAACGCGATGAGTTGCGCAGTGTGCGGCCGGTCGAGATCTTTCGCGATGCGAAGGGGAAGGCGGTTGCTGCGGGATCGTATTCGATGCTGCTGCGGGTGGTGTTTCAGTCGAATGAGCGAACGCTTACCGAAGAAGAGATCGCGCGGTGGACGGAGTGGGTGGTGGCAGAACTCACGGGGTTGGGTGGTACGCAGAGGGTGTAAGAGGCTCGCTGGGGGCGTGAGCGCGAAGCACAGTGATCGATAAGCGTGCAAGGAATAAAAGGGAATTCAGGAAGGTACCCCTGCGGTACACACACATAATTCCTCGGGTTAGCGTCCTATACTTCGAGGTGAAGGGCAAGGTTTTGCCTCGAAGGAGTTGTATATGGGATCCGCAAGTATCAGTGTCGATGAGTTCCAGGCGCTGGAGCAGAAGGTGCTTCAGACAGTCGAGCTGATCAAGAGAGAGCGTGAGGCGAGAGCTGCTGCCGAGGCAGAAACGGCTGCAGTGAAGACGGAGTTGGCGGCACGCAAGGAAGAGCTTGAGTCGAGGGGCCAGGAGATTGTTGCTTTGCGGCAGGAGCTGGCGGCTTCGGGTGATGCGAATGCCGAAGTGAAGACCTTGCAGCGCGAGCGCGAGGCGGTTCGGCTTCGGGTTGAGAAGATGCTGGCGAGCATTGATGAAATTGTGTAGCCGGAGGATGTAGCGTGCGTGGATTCGAAGATGCGCGTACGTGGGCGGAACAGTAGGAGTTGCAATGGTAGAGACACAACCAAGAACGGCGGCGGAGATCTCGCGAGCTCAAGTTGAGGCGCGCTACATGGACTCCGTTGTGGTCGATATCTATGATCAGATTTACCAGCTGCGGGGCGTGAAACCGGAGTATATCGAACGGTTGGCTGAGGTCGTGGACTTGAAGATGCGCGCGGTTTCGGCGCATGGATCAACGGTGGATTCGCTGCGCGTGGCGGTGCTGGCGGCGTTGAATCTTGCGGATGAGCTGGTGACGTTGCGGGCGAGGTATGAGGCGCTGATTGGGGCAGCGGAGGCACACCGTCAGGCAGCGGCGCAGAGCATGGTGCGGTCGCGGGCAGGCTCGTTGATGGGGATGCTGGACGAGGTGCTCGAGAACCGCAAGGCAGGCTGAGGGAGCGCAGACTGCGGGTGTTTCTGAGGCGTGGTGGCGCGACTCTGAAAGCCCATTGAAGAAAACCCCTTGATCCGGGAAGCTTCCTGCTGGATGATGGAATCCACACGCACCTAAGGTTTTCGCTGGGAGGATTCCATGTTCATCAAGACAGGCGCTCTTGCGGCTGCGGTTGTGCTGCTGACGTTCGCCGCAACGATGGCGACTGCGCAAGGGACAGACGCGAAGGCTGCTGCGGCTGATGATTATCACACCAATCCAAAGTTTCTTGCTGCGGTGAAGGAAGCGAAGGAGCTGGAACGGCAGACGCAGCCGATGTTTGCGGCCGATGCTTACAAAAAGGCGAACAAGATTGCTGGTGGGCAATGTGTCGAATGCATGGCGGCGGTCTACAAGCTGCAGATGAAGCAGGGTAGCTACAAGGATGCGATCGGTACGGCGATGGAGGTGGGAGCGGTGGGGACCACGCCGCTGGTGAAGTCGGTGGCGGAGTACGACCGCGGGCGCGCACTGATCGCGAGGGATGGGGACAAGCCGAAGCCGGAGCAGTTGGAAGAGGCGCTCGCGGCATTTCAGCAGGCAGTGAAACTTTACCCGCAGAACGTGGCGGCAATGTACGAAGTGGGCGAAGTGCAGGCGCAGCTGGGCAGGATGGATGAGGCGCGCAAGCAGTTTCAGTTGTGCCTGAGCAACATGAAGCCGGGGGATACGGCGTGGCTGCGCATCAAGCATTTTGCGGATGATCCGGAGTTGGCGACGCACAAGATGGCTCCGCCGTTCGAAGTGACGGCGATGGATGGAACGAAGTTCAACCTGGATAGCATGGGTGGACGGGTGGTGCTGATCGACTTCTGGGCGACGTGGTGTGGGCCGTGCAACCGGGAGTTGCCGCACATGAAAAAGATCGCGAAAGAGTTTGCGAATGATCCGCTGGTGATTATCAGTGTGAGCTGGGATAGCGACGAGGCGAAGTGGAAGGACTTCGTCGCAAAGAATGAGATGACGTGGGTGCAGTATCGCGATACAGACCACTCGCTGAGTACTGAATTTGGAATTAATGCTATCCCGCATTACTTCACGATTGATTCGGATGGGGTGTTGACGGCGGAGATGCTGGGGGAGGATCAGGACGTGGAGGGTAAGTTGAAGAAGCTGATTGCAAAGGCGCGGGCGGCGAAGGTGCAGGCTGCGGAGGTGCGTGGACCGGCGAGTACGGTGGAGGGGGCTGGGGGCTCAGGGAATTAGGTGGGGAGGGGCGAGTTGCGGAATCTTTGGTGGGGTTGCGGAATCTTCGCCGGGCGGATAGCATCCAAGGCAGAGACCGGCCTGCAAAGCAGGTACGGGGAATACCGCAGGTTGAACCAATACTCATTGAACAGGGTCCTGACTCGTATAAATGGCTCGGTGTGCTAGGTCCGCCAGTCCGGAAAGCCTAAAGAGCCACGGTCAGGGCCCACCGCTTATAGGCGGGTTCACCTGCGCCTCGCCGTACGGCCCAGCGGGTCGGTCTTTTTTAGTACAGGGGATAGGGATTAGGGGATAGAGGATCGGGTGGGGTGGTGGGTCGCTCCGCGTATGCTCGATAGGTGAGCGTTTTCTTTCAGACGGTGACGATGATGGTCCCGCGCGTGTTGCGGGTGGGGCCTTTGCGCGTGCCGATGTACGGGGTTTGTGCGGCGGTTGGGTTGATTGCTGCGCTTTGGTTGAGTCTGAAGACGGCACGGATGGTGGGGCTGGCGTCCGAGCAGCTTTGGGATGCGGGATTGTTTTCGGTTATGGCTGCGTTTGTGGCGTCGCGGCTGCTGTTGATTGCGGGGGACGTGCATGGGTTCTTGCGTCTGCCGGTGGTGATGCTGGCGCTGCCTTCGTTTACGGTCGGCGGGATGGTGCTTTCGGCTGTGGGGGTGGTGGCGTATCTGCGATGGAAGCGGCTGCCGTTGCTGAAGGTTGCGGACGCCTGGGCGCCTTGCGCGGCGGTGTTGGCGGCGATGCTTAGCCTGGGAAGATTTTTCGAAGGTACAGAGGTGGGGATGCCGACGAGGCTGCCGTGGGGGACGGTGATGCCGGGGGGCGATGGGTCGGTGCGCCTGCATCCGGTGGCGATCTATGGGGCGATTGCGTCGGTGGCGCTGGTGGTGGTGCTGATGGGTTTGCTGAGGCGGCGAATGCGGGATGGGATGGTGGTGGCGATTGCGTTGGTTGTGGGGGGAGCGGCTAGTTTTCTGCTCGACATGGTTTCGCAGCCGGTGGAGATGACAGGGAATGCGTGGCTTGATCCGCAGCAGTGGTTGGCGGTGGGAGCGATGTTGGTTGGTGGGTTGATGCTTACGTTTTTGAAGGAGACTGCATAGATGCCATCGCAGAATATGTTGCCGAAGGGGAAGAGACGCCAGAGCGTGAAGCAGGAGTATCGGGCTGCACGGACGGTGGCGCAGGAGCGGGAGGCGGCTCTGCGCGAGGCGGGGAAAGATGTGGAGTCGCTGGGGCCGGCGCTGTATGACACAGCGGACTTTACGCCGCACGTGTCCCCATTTGCGGGGCGGCCGGGTTTGGTGACCAGTGGGCCGAATGGAGGCAAGCATCCGCAGGAGGAGGCGGATATGTCGGTGCGGCGGTACGGGGTGCCGAGGCTTTATGTCGAGCCGGAGGTTGAGCGAGAGATCACCGTGCTGGATGACCTGGAGGCTGAGGATGGCGTGCGCAGCTTTGCGGCGGAAGCAGCCGCTGCGGGGATGAGGCTGGATGCTTATTTGGCGAAGGCGATTCCTGAGATCAGTAGAGCTCGGGTGGTGCTGTTGATCGACGGGGGGCAGGTTACTGTCGAGGGCAAGCCGGGGAAGGCGAAGCAGAAGCTGAAGGGTGGCGAGTGGATTGAGATCGAGGGCGATCCGAAGCCGGCGCCGCTGAATGCTACGCCCGAAGATATTCCGCTGACGATTGTGTATGAGGATGAGGACCTGGCGGTGGTGGATAAGCCGGCGGGGATGATGGTGCATGCGGGGTCGGGTGCGGCAGAGCATAACAAGGGAACGCTGGTGAATGCGCTGCTGTGGCACTTTGGCGCGGGAGACAAGCTGAGCTCGGTGGGTGGGGCTTTGAGGCCGGGGATTGTGCATCGGCTGGATAAGCAGACGAGTGGGTTGATTGTGGTTGCCAAGAATGACGTGACGCATCGCGCGCTGGGCGAGATGTTCTCCGAGCGGCAGTTGCGCAAGACATACCTGGCGTTGGTGCATGGCGAGGTGAAGGGTGAGGAAGGGACGATCCAGTTGCCGATCAGCCGCGACCTTATGCGGCGCATCCGGATGACGACCAAGCGAGCAGGTGGGCGCAGTGCGGTGTCGCACTGGAAGGTGTTGGAGCGGGTAAAAGGACCGTATGGGAAGTTCACGCTGCTGGAGGTGAGGATTGAGACGGGGCGGACGCACCAGATCCGCGTGCACATGCAGGCGATCGGGCATCCGGTGGTGGGTGATTTTCTGTATGGGGCGCCGCACCGGATTCGGCGGGTGGAAGGCGCGGGAGCTGGCGGGAAGGGTCGTGCGGCGATGGGGGATGACGAGGAGAGCCTGTCGTTAGAGCGGAATTTTCTGCATGCGGCGGCGCTGGAGTTTGGGCATCCGCGGACAGGAAAGGCCTTGTCGCTGGCGGCGGAACTTCCGGAGGAGTTAGGGGTATTGCTGGAGCAGCTTCGCGGTGTAGAAGCGTAATCCGGGAGCGGGCGCAGGAGGCGTCCAATTGGTACGATGGAAGTATGAATCTTTCTAGAATTGTGCGATGGGCGGGCATGCTGCTCGGTGCTGCCACGATCGCGCTGGCCGCCGGTGCACAAAGCCCGCAGCCGCAACAAACCCAGACTCCGACCACTCAGCCCTCGACGACGAACCAGCAGAACACGGCGACACCTGCGCAGCAGACTCCGGAGGCGCAGCAGCCTGAGCAAGAGCCGCCTCAGGCGACTGAGACGTTGCAATTGTTTTCGCGCGAAGTGGATCTCTTCTTTGCGGTTACGGACAAGCACGGAAACTTTGTGAATGGGCTGCAGCAGCAGAACTTCGGGCTGCTGGATGATGGACGTCCGCCAGAGCGCATTATTCGTTTTGTGCAGCAGACGAATCTGCCATTGCGCGTGGGCATCATGATTGACACGTCGAGCTCGATTCGGCAGCGCTTCGCGTATGAACAGCAGGCGGCGATCGATTTTCTGTTGCAGGTGATGCATCCGGTGGATCGGGCATTTGTCGAGGGCTTCGATGTGCAGACCGACATTGAGCAGGATTACACCAACCGCGTCGATCTGCTGGATAGCGGGATCAGCCGGCTGCGGCCGGGCGGTGGAACGGCGCTGTACGACTCGCTGTACAAGACGTGCCGCGACCAGATGCTGACATTGAAGCAGTCGGCGGATGTACGAAAGATGATGGTGCTGGTCTCCGATGGCGATGATGATTACAGCCGCGCGACCGAAGACGACGCGATCAAGATGTGCCAGCGTGCGGAGACGATTGTCTACACGATCAGCACGAATACCGGGCCCAGCCGGGACAAGGGCGATGACGTGCTGTTGCGGATTTCGGATGCGACGGGCGGACGTGCGTTCTTTCCGGTGCGTATGGAAGACGTTTCGGAAGGCTTCATGAATATTGAGGCTGAGTTACGCAGCCAGTATTCGCTGGTTTACGTTCCTGCGGGATTTAAGCAGGATGGATCGTTCCGGACCATTTATTTGCAGAGTCTAGATCCTCGCTACGTGGTGCGCGCCAAGAAGGGTTACTTCGCGCCCAGGCCGCCGGAATAATAAGTGCGAAAGCATAAAACAGCAGATCCTCCGGCTAGCCACCCCAGTGAGCCAAGATCGCTCGCCGGGGACCCGGTGCGGCGAAGGATGACAAATCTGCGGCAGGAACGATTTCGCGTCTAGGGGTTTTTGGCGACGTTGCGGATGGGTACCGCGGGGTCGAAGACGAAGGACGTCGCGTTGAAGAAGATGGACGTGCAGTGAGGCAGAAGGATGCCGGGGGCGTTGCCGTAGAAGTCGACCCGGCTGAAACCGCGATCCTTGAAGCCTTCGTAGAAGCCGTAGCCCTCGGCGTTGTCGCAGATGATGATGCCGTTGGGGGCTACGTATTTACTGGCGATGTCGAATAGGTCGCCGCGGGTGAGGCCGTCGATGATGACTACGTCGTATTGCTGGTGGGGCTTGGTGGCCAGCATGTTTGAGACGTGGAAGGCGTCTTGCTTTCCGTTTTCGCGGGGAACGAGGTTGAGGTCGACGTTGGGGGGCATGCCGCTCTTGATGCGGTCGTGCCAGGCACGGTCGGCCTCGAAGGTTACGACGCTGGCGGCGTGCGCGGCCCACCATAACGTTGACTGGCCGCCGCCGAATTCCAAGACGGTTTTGCCGGCGTAGTTGCGATCCTTGAGGAAGTCGATGGCGGGGTAGGTGTACCAGGGGAGGGGGTCACCGTGGCGGGTGACGGCGGCCATTTTGAGGCTGCTGCGGAAGTGACCGGTTCTGTAGCTGTAGGTGATTGGGGTGAGGACGGCAGTCACGACATTTCGCACTGGATTGGTAAGCCAGCTGGGGAACAACTTCTTTATAGGAGCGAACGTGTTGTGAATCAATGACTCTGCCAACTGGGACCACCTCTAGGGTTGAGGGTAATTGCAATAGAGCTGACCAGCAACCAGAGCAGACTGAGAACCGGAAGGAGCGCGCTGACGGTGGTGTTCGATGCATCGTAACTACATCAAGGGAGGAGGCCAATTTGTCCGGGGGGCGCAACTTTCTCGGGCCGAGGTGGTTTAATTCTGAAGCGAGGTGCTTATGAAGAAGTGTGCGTTGGGTTTCCTGTCTGCTGTCATGCTGTTTGTTCCGCTGTTTGGGGTTGCGCAGGAACCGGCTGGCGTCCGCGAAGCGCTGAGGAATCTGACGTCAGAGCGGACGAACCACACTTCGTTTACGTTCGACCATGACATGCTGGAGTCGGCCACGGGATTTCTGAACGACGGCGAAGGACCTCCGATGCAGTTGAATAGCATTACGGTGGAGAACTATCGGTATCATGAGCCGGCTTTTTATATTCCTGAGAACATGCATGCGCTGGTGGACTCCTTCAATGCGGCGGGTTGGAAGCACCTGGTGGATCGGAACGTGTCGCCGCGGGAGGCCACCACGCCGCAGAAGCCGCTCACGGATCTTTGGCTGCACTTCACTGGGGCCGATATCGACAATGTGCTGGTGTTGATTCGGGGAACGCGGCAGATGAGTGTGATCCAGGTTTCAGGGCAGTTGCGGCCGCTGGATTTGGTTCATCTGAGTGGGCACTTTGGGATTCCGAAGGTGGATCCGAATGCGGTGATGGTGCCGGCGCCTCCGGGGAAGTAGGGCAGGGGATAGAGTGTAGAGCGTAGGGGAAGGCTACAAGGCGTAGCGCTCTACTTCGGCGAGGAGGGTGAGTTTGCGTTCGGGGGGGAGGAAGCTGGCTTCGATTGAGTTGGCGGCTAGTTCGCGGAGCTGGTCGAGAGGGAACTCGAAGGTGCGGTGGGCCAGGAGATATTCGTCGAGGAGATTGGCTCCGAAGAAGGGTGGGTCGTCGGAGTTGAGCGTGACCATGAGGCCTTCTTCGAAGTAGCGACGGACGGGGTGGTCTTCCAGCGAAGGACAACAACCGGTGCGGAGGTTGCTGGTGATGTTGAGCTCGAGGGGGATTTGGCGGTCGACGAGGACTTCGATGAGATCGGGGTCGTCCTGTGCGGAGAGGGCGTGGCCGATGCGCTCGGCGCCGATGTTGACGGCGGCCCAGATGCTTTGCGGGCCGGTGTTTTCGCCGGCGTGGCAGGTGAGGCGGAGGCCGGCGGCCTTGGCTTGCTGATACAGCTCGCGGAATTCGTGGGCGGGGCCGAGGAGCTCGTTGCCTCCAATGCCGATGCCGACGATGCTGGGGTAGAGGTGTTGGAGGTCGGCGGCCTTGCGAAAGACGCGGGCGCAGGCTTCGACGCCGAAGTGGCGGACGGCATCGATGATCCAGAGGAGAGAGATGTTGAAGTCGGCCTCGGCGCGGGTGCGGCCACGTTCGATCGCGGTGATGACCAGGTCGACGTCGAGACGGTCCTGCCAGTAAAGGATGCCGATGGAGATGTAGACTTCGGCGTGGCGAACGCCCTGCTGAGCGAGGTCGCGGAGCATGTTGTAGGTGATGAGCTCGTAGTCGGCGGGGGTGTGGAGGCGGGTGGTGACGGCTTTGAAGCAGAGTAGGAAGCTGGGGAAGTCGTGGTAGGAGTAGACGCCGCGAGCTTCGGCGAGGGTGAGTGGCGTGGGGTCGTTGCGCTTGGAGAGCTCGACTAGTGTTTCGGGGGTGATGGAGCCTTCGAGGTGGAGGTGGAGCTCGGCTTTGGGAAGGCCGCGCAGCCAGGTTTCTGGGTCGGGCTGGTCGGACTTTGAGATCTGTCGGGCACGTGCCATTTGAATAGTTTATGCGCTCAGGCGAGAACCGGAGTGAACGCTGACGGCGGAACCTTCCGCGAGTAGGACGCTGGAGACCCATTGGTCGGTCAGGAAGGCGAAGGATTGGCCATAGAGCAGGCCGAAGTCGACGGCGATCTCGTAGCTGCGGGGCTTGTAAGTCTGCCAGCTTGGGTGTTCGACCTGGTAGGCGGAGGTGGTGCCGTCGCTGCGTTTGGTGTAGCCCCAGTAGTGCTCGGTGATGAAGTCTTCTTCGCTGTTAGCGAGGATGTGATGGGGTATAGGGGCGGCTTCTACGGAGAGGCTGTGCGAGCGACCACCTAGATCCCAGCCGTAGCCGACGGTGAGGGATTCGGAGGAGAGACGGATGCGATGGCGCGGCGGGGGACGAATTCGCGGATGAAGACGACTCCGCGTTTGTAGGTGCCGTCGGGTTCTGTGCGGCGGACGTAGAAGCGGAGGTTTATTTCTTCGAAGCGGGTGTGGAAGGGAATGGGGAGGCCTTTTAGGCGTACGCGGTCGAAGAGGAACGCTACGAGGGAGACGTAGCAGCGGCCTTCATAGAGGTCGAGTTCCACGCCCTTTGGAAGATAGGGCATCAAAAGCTTCGGCTTCACGTCATATTGGGCCATGATCAGCTTGCGCCATTCGGCCGTGAGGAAGGTGGACACTGTCTGGAGGATACGCGCGGCTAGGAGCAGACAGCAGATTCCCAGAGGGAATGACAGAAAGAACAGCAAGGGCAAGAACGGGAGAAAGCGGGTTCCTCGCTGTGCTCGGAATGACAATTTCTTTCAGAAATTGTCGAAGAAAGGCAAGAACAAATACAGGGATCCTTCGCTTCGCTCTAGGATGACGGCGTAAAACGAGCAACAGAAGAAGCAGATTCCCAGAGGGAATGACAGAAAGAACGGCAAAGGCCTTGGGTACAGCGCCGATGGAGATTGCTCTAGGGCTCGAGGGGGAGGTTCTCTACCCAGCGGAGTTGTTCGGGGGTGTCGGGGACGAGCGCGTTGCGGGCCTGGGTGATGCGGCGGAAGGCGTCGTCGGTGGAGAGGCCTTCGCGGCGTAGGAGGGCGGCGAGTAGGAGGGAGGATCGGCCAATACCCGCGCGGCAGTGGGCTACGATGCTTCGTCCCTGGAGGAGATCGTAATGCAGGGTGTCGATGAACTTGAGGAAGGCTTCGGTGGATTCGGGGATGTCGCGGTCGGGGATGGGGAAGCTGCGGAACTTGATGCCGTGGCCATCGCAGGCGGCGCGCTCGTGCTCGAGGCCGAGGTCGAATTCTTCGTCGGGGGTTAGGAGAGAGACGACGACGTCGGCGCCTTCGCGCTTGAGGTTGCGGATTTCGTTTTCAAGATGCTTTCCGCCGTTCGGCTTTGGCATGATCGCAAGCTTCGCCGAAATGCCGGTTTCAATCCAGTACGCCATGAGATTAGTTCTTGTAAAACTCGCTGCGCTTGCGGCTGTAGAAGTAGTAGACGAAGAGGCCGATGACGAGCCAGACGAAGAAGCGGATCCAGGTGACGGCGGGAAGGCCGGCCATCAATAGGATGCAGAAGACCGTGCTGAGAATCGGGATGACCGGGCCGAAGGGGACGCGGAAGCCGCGATGGCGGGTGGGATCTTTGTAGCGCAGGACGATGACGCCGATGGAGACCAGGACGAAGGCGAAGAGCGTGCCGATGTTGGACATTTCGGCGAAGGAGCCTACGTCGAATACGCCTGCGGGGATGGCGACGAGGATGCCGGCGAACCAGGTGGCGAAGGCGGGGGTGCGGAATTTTGGATGGAGTTTGGAGAAGGCGTCGGGGAGGAGTCGGTCGCGGGACATGGCGAACCAAACGCGGGCCTGGCCTAGCTGGAAGACGAGGATGGAGCTGATCATGCCGACGAGAGCGCCGATGAGGACGAAGAGTCGGACGAAATGGAGCCTGTGGCCGCCGGGTGTCAAAGACACGCGCTTGAGGGCGTTGACGACTGGGGCGGCGTCGCCGGCGATGGACTGCCAGGGCACCATGCCGGTGAGGACTACGGCTACTCCGATGTAGAGGATGGTGCAGACGATGAGCGTGGCGATGATACCGATGGGGACGTCGCGCTTGGGGTTTTTACACTCTTCGGAGGCGGTGGATACGGAGTCGAAGCCGATGTAGGTGAAGAAGATGATGGAGCCGCCGGCGAGGACTCCGGTGAATCCGTTCGGCGAGAAAGGATGGTAGTTGGAGGTGTGGATGAAGCTGAGGCCGAAGGAGATGAAGAGCAGGATGGCCGCGATCTTGACCAGCACCATGATGTTGTTGGTGCGGGCGGATTCGCGGATGCCGCGGACGAGAACTACGGTGAGGAGGAGAACTACGGCGAAGGCGGGGAAGTCGAAACCGGCGTGCCAGCCGGGGAGGAAGATGTCTTTGCCGGCGAGGTCCTGAAGGCCGAGGGGCAGGTAGGCGGGGGAGAGCCATTTGGGGGAGAGGTGGATGCCGAGCCAGTCGAGGAGGTCGACGATGTGGGCGGCGAAGCCTACGGAGACGCTCATGTTGGAGAAGGCGTATTCGAGGATGAGGTCCCAGCCGATGATCCAGGCGATGAGCTCGCCGAGGGTGGCGTAGGTGTAGGTGTAGGCGGAGCCGGCGATGGGAATCATGCTCGCGAGCTCGGCGTAACAGAGGCCGGTGAGGCCGCAGACTAAAGCGACGAGGACCAGTGAGAGGGCGAGAGCGGGACCCGCGCCCGGGCGTCCAGCGACGGCGCCGAGATGGCCGTGGAGAGCGCCGAGGATTAGATCGATGATGGGGGACTTGG
This sequence comes from Granulicella sp. L46, assembly GCF_009765785.1. Lineage (GTDB taxonomy): Bacteria > Acidobacteriota > Terriglobia > Terriglobales > Acidobacteriaceae > Granulicella. The sequence goes on along the minus strand of NZ_LMUT01000009.1, from coordinate 56,635 downwards.
CCCAGGAGACGGTCTGCGAGGGATTGCCGCCGATGGCTGTGCCGATAACCGTGAAAATGCCGGAGCCGATGACGGCGCCGATGCCGAGAGCGGTGAGAGAGACGGGGCCGAGGGATTTTTTGAGGGCGTGTTCGGGGCGCTCGGAGTCGGAGATGAGCTTGTCGATGGACTTGGTAGCGAAAATTTGTCGGGCCAGGGCTCAGTCCTCGTCAGCGTGATGCGTTGAATTGAGTTGATTGTAACTGGTGGGTGAAATTGCGCAGGCGATGAGCGGCGCGGCTCTGGAAAGTGGCTAAGATATATTTTCTAGTTGACAAAAGATATATCTCAAGATATATCTTTATAGGTAAGGAGAAACATTATGAATACAAGACATTTTGAAATGCATGAACGTTGGGAGCGGGTCTTCGGACGCCGCGAGAGGGGTGAAGCGGAGAGACGCGAGTATGCGCGGCCTGGCTGTGAAGGTCGTGGACGCGGTGGACCGGAGCACGGATTTGGCGGGCGCGGTCGCGGCGGATTCGGCGGTCGTGGAGGATTTGGCGGACCGCGCGGCGAAGGTTTTGAGCGTGGCTTTGGTCGCGGGCGCGAACGGATGTTCGAGGCCGGCGATATCAAGCTGGTGATTTTGAAACTGCTGTCCGAAGAGCCGAGCTACGGGTACCAACTGATCAAGACGATGGAACAGCGGCTGGGCGGCGGGTATACGCCTAGCGCTGGTGTGATCTATCCGACGCTTACGTTGCTCGAAGAAGAGGGGCTGGCTGCAGCGTCGGAGCAGAGCGGTAAGAAGGTTTATTCGGTGACGGCGGAAGGAACTGCGTTTCTCGAAGCCAACAAGGAGCGTGTGAGCGAGTTGTTTGCGCGCCTGGAGGAGACGGGGCGCGGGTTTGAACGCGGTCGCTCGCCGGAGATCATGAAGGCCTTTGGCAATCTGCGGGGCGCGGTGATTGCGCGAGTGACGCGCGGGAACGTGACGCCGGAACAAATCCAGCAGATTACCGATGCCATCGACGCCGCTGCTAAGGCGATTGACGAGCTCTGAGCTTCAGGGCTTGTTGACTCGCGCAGTGGTGGCGGGATCAATAAAGAAAGAACAACGGCGAGCGGAGTGAATCCGCTCGCCGTTTTGGCTGAAATTCTCAATCTTCTTGGTGTCTGAAATTTCCAAACGGTTTTGGCTGTCTGAAATTCCGAAACCGCTTTGGTTGTCTGAAATTTCGAAACCGCCTTGTTTGTCTTTCTATCGCTTGGATTGGCCGCGTGATGCTTTCTTGATCTTGGCCTTGTTCTCGCCGCGAGCTCCGGTGCGGGGAGCCTTGGGAGCGGCCTTCTTGCGGGCGGCGCGCTTGACCTTCTTGCGCTCGATTTTGTCGGTGATGGTGGAGGTGTTTGCCATGATGTCTCTTTTCTATAAGTGTGTGGTGGCGATGAAGTCTTTCGCGGCCAAGAGAGAGAAAATCTCAGGGGCTAAAGCCCTACATTCTCTCGCGCCTAAATGTCAGGGCCAAAGCCCTGACCTATCCAGAGGCTAGAGTCGCTCGAGCTGGGCGAACTTCTCGACCAGCTTCTTCATGCCGTGACTACTAAATTGTACGGTAAGCTTGGCATCTTCGCCGTCTCCTTCGCGAGCGAAGATGATGCCTTCGCCGTATTTGGGGTGGCGGACGCGGGCTCCTTTGCCTAGGCCGGTGCGGCCGGTGGGTGCGGGAATGTCCATGCGGGGACGGCCTTTGAAGTTGAGAGGGCCCTTGGTGAGGGCACCGCCCTGGCCGAAGAAGGCTGCGGTGTTGTCCAGCGGGCCGGAGCCGCCGGCCGGGCGGCGCTGGCCGAAGCGCTGCGAGGCATAGGACTTTGCGCCGCTGCTGGTGATGTCTTGGGATTCGTCTTCGTAGGAGTAGTGGCGCTCGGTACCGAAGTCGTCGTCGCCTGCGGGGCGCTTGTTGCGCTGCGGGTACGGTGTGGAGTAGGAGCTGCCGTAGCTGGCGGGCGACATGTCTTCGATGAGCTTGGAGGGGACTTCTTCGAGGAAGCGCGAGGGCATGGAGGACTCGGGGCTGTCGTTGCCGTAGCGGCGGCGATAGCGTGCGCGCGTCATGATGAGAGTGTCCATGGCGCGGGTCATGCCGACGTAGCAGAGGCGGCGCTCCTCTTCCATTTGCGTGGGATCCTGGAGGGTGCGCGAGTGGGGGAAGAGGCCTTCTTCCATGCCGGCGAGGAAGACGAGCGGGAACTCGAGGCCCTTGGCGGCGTGCAGGGTCATGAGCGTGACGCGGGCTTCGGCGGAGTAAGAGTCCGCATCGGAGACGAGGGCTGCGTGATCGAGGAACTCTGCGAGGGTTTCTCCGCGGCTGGTGGCGTCCTGGGCTGCGTTGGCTAGTTCTTTGAGGTTCTCGATGCGGGAGAAGGATTCGGGGGTGGCTTCGTCTTCGAGGGCGCGGATATAGCCGGAACGGTCGTTGAGGAACTTGATGAGTTCGGGGAGGGTGGCGGGGTCGCCGGGTTTTCTAAATGCGCGGGCGTCGGCTTCGTTGGCGGTTTCGTGATCGCCGGCCTGGGCTGCGACGATGCGGTCAAGGCGTTCGCGCGTTGCGGCGCTGGCGCTTTGCTTGAGGGGGATTGGGGCGAAGGGATTGATGCTGGCTGTGTCGGCAACAGCTTCGTCGAGGGTGGCGTTCTCGGGGGCGATGGTGCTGATTTCTTCGGTGGGGCCGAAGTCGAAGTCGAAGTTGAAGCTGGTGTCGAAGGTTGCGTTCGCGTCGTTGGCTGCGATGGAGAGCGGTGTTTGCTCGTCTGCCTGCTCTTCTGTGGCGAAGCCGAAGTCGAAGTCTGCGGCGTCGCTGTCGAGAGAAGATCCATCGGCTGCATCGGCATCGCTAAATGCAGGGGTCTCTCCACTGCGGCCTTCGGCCTCCGGTCGAGATGACAGATTTGTGGGGGGTATGTCGGTGGCGAGGTGCGAGGCGAAGTCGGGGCCGAGCATGGCGCGGGCGTCTTCTATTAGCTTGCGGAAGTTGCTGAGAGCGGCGAGGGCGCGGGCGGGGAGAAGCTTTTCTTCTACGGCGCGATTGATCGCGTCCCAGGAGCTCATGCCGGTGGTGAGGGCGATGCGCTCGAGGGTGTCCATGGTGGTTTTGCCGATGCCGCGGGGGGGAGAGTTGACGACGCGGCCGAGGGCGATGGAGTCGTGCGGATTCTGGACGAGCTTGAGATAGCTGAGGATGTCTTTGACTTCGGCGCGGTCGTAGAAGCTGAAGCCGCCGACCATGTGGTACTGGATCTGATAACGGCGGAGAGCTTCTTCTACGAGACGCGACTGCGAGTTGGTGCGATAGAGAACGGCGCAGCGTGGGGTTTCGACGGGGTTGTCGGTGCCGGCGGCGGCTTCGCGAAAATATTTGGCGATGCGGTCGGCGATGAAGAGGGCTTCGTTCTCGCCGTCGGGAGCTTCGTAGTAGCCGATGAGAGAGCCGCCTTCGCGGGTGGTGAAGAGGTTTTTGCCTTTGCGCTGGGTATTCTGCGCGACGACTGCGGAGGCGCCTTCGAGGATGAATTGCGTAGAGCGGTAGTTTTGTTCGAGGCGGATGGTGCGAGCGTTGGGAAAATCTTTTTCGAAGTCGAGGATGTTCTTGATGTCTGCGCCGCGCCAGGAGTAGATGGACTGGTCTTCGTCGCCTACAACGCAAACGTTGCCGTGTTTGCCGAGCAGCTTCATGAGCTCGTATTGGGGGCGGTTGGTGTCCTGGTACTCGTCGATGAGGAGGTACTTGTAGCGGCGGTTGTAACGCTCGCGAACTTCGGCGGAGGATTTGAGGAGACGGACGGTTTCCAGCAGGAGGTCGTCGAAGTCGAGGGCGTTGGCCTTGTCGAGTTCCTCTTTGTAGATCTTAAAGATGTGAGCGATCTTTTCTTCCATGGGATTCGTGGAGGCGAGGAAATATTCCTGGGGATCGATCATGTGGTTCTTTGCCCAGGAGATTCGGCCGAGGGCTACGCGGGGCTTGAGAGTTTTGTCGTCGAGCGACAGGCGCTTGAGGGCTTGCTTGACTACGGCTTGCTGATCGGTCTCGTCGTAGATGGCGAAGGTGCGAGTAAGGCCTTTGTTGCCGATGCGGAGGGCTTCGATATCGCGGCGCAGGACACGAACGCAGAAGCTGTGGAAGGTGGCGATGGTGGGTTGGGCGAGGGTGGAGTGGCCGAGGATTTTTTCGACGCGCTCTCCCATTTCTTTGGCGGCCTTGTTGGTGAAGGTGACGGCGAGGATGGAATCGGGGGAGACGCCTCGCTCTTCAATGAGATAGGCGATGCGATGGGTGATGACGCGGGTCTTGCCGCTGCCGGCGCCGGCGAGGAGAAGCACGGGGCCGTCGACGGCGAGGATTCCCTCACGCTGCTGTGGGTTCATGTTGGCGAGGAGATCGGGCACAACATCTATTTTATCTAGTTGGGGGGCCGACCGTTTTGCTTCGGCGGTTCATTGAGTTTTGTGAAGGTCTGAAGAACTTTGTGAGCCGATGGAACCGCGGCACGTCTATCGACGTAGAGATGAGTGTACGAATTTCCTGAACCATGGCAGGAGGTTTGTTCGTTTGTGAATCTGTGAAAAAGAGGAATTAAATATGAAGCGTCTTTCTGCAATCACTGCCATGGTTCTAGGTGTTTCGATCATGACAAGCCAAGCGATGTATGCTGCTCCTCTGGCGATGCGCACCCCCATGCATGCGATGTTCGGCAGAGACAAGGTGGTGAAGTTCGCCCTGCACAATGCAACCGACACCCCGATCAAGGTGAAGACCGGGGATGCGGAGGTGACGCTGCCGCCCGGCAAAGATGTGCCGTTCAAGCTGCCGGTTGGCTCCAAGGTGGTGGTCGAGGAAGGTACCGGTCATTACATGCCGGGAATCGTCATCGCGGTGGTTAACAGCGACCTCAGTGACACCACGGTGAGATTGAATTAGCCGAAGAGCCTAGCGCGTCCCCAAACTGCAGACATGTTCAATCCGGCTTCGAGTTAAGAAGCGACATGTTCTACGTGGTTTCGGGACGCGCAGATTTTCAGACACTAGATATTAGTGTCCGAGCGTTCGCGCCAGAGGATCTGGCGTAAGACGCCCATCCATGTCATCGCCTCGCGGTGCGATGTGCCGAGCTGCTGGACGAGCTGGCGGACCAGGGGCTCGGAGGCATTGGCGGGGAAGCGGCGGGTGTAGCCGGTGGCGTGAAGGACGTCGAGGAGGAGTTGGGTTAGACGCTCGCGGTCCTCGGCGGTGGCGGGTGCTTCGTGGAGTGGAGGGATCTCGACGGAGGATTCGAAGCCGGAGCGGGTGAGCTCGTAGAGGCAGACGGCGACGGACTGGCCGAGGTTCATGGAGAGGTGGCGCGCGTCCTCTGGTGCGTACATGGGGATGGTGGTGAGGAGGGTGGCGTGGGAGAGCTGGTCGTTGGTGAGGCCGGTTTTTTCGGAGCCGAAGAGGAGTGCGATTTTGGCTTCGGTGGGTGAGCCTGAGAGGTTGTCGCCGGCCCAGGTCCGAGGGTCCGGACCTGGGGCACCCGGGTCCTTCGCAGACGGCGAGGGTTGGATTCGTCTTGAGCTGAGGGCGGCGAGGATGAGAGGGGCGGCTTGCTGGAGGGGTAGGATGGGTTGTTTGAGTTGGCGCTCGCCGATGGCGGTGGTGGCGAGGATTAGGGTGCAGTCGGCGATGGCGGCGGCGAGGGTGTCGTAGCGGCGGGCGGATTGCATGACGTGCTGCGCGGCTACCGCAGACTTTGCTTCGAGCTGGGCGGCTTCAAAGGGGGCGGCGAAGTCGTTGACGATGCGGAGGTCGGAGAAGCCGAAGTCCTGCATGGCGCGAGCGGCGGCGCCGATGTTGGAAGGGTTGCGTGCGCCGACGAGAACGATGGTGAGGCGGGCGCGTGCGACGGTGGAGAGCATAAGGCAGAGTGTAGAGGATAGAGAGTAAAGCATAGAGGAAAAGCGGAACGGCGGCCTTCTATGGCGTGGGTGCCAGGAGCCGTTGCTTGTTACGCGACCGTCATTGATAGACCCGCACCCAGTCGACTTCGAAGCGGGTTGGGAACTGCGTTGCCGACGGGTCGCCGCCTGCTGTGCCGCCAACCGCCAAGTTCAGAAGTATGTAATGTGGATCGCGGAAGCCGTTTGAGCCGTCACCATTTGCTGCTTTATTGATATCGACCTCGTTGAGCAGGATGTCGTCGACGAAGATAGCCATGCGGTTCTCATCCCAGTCCAGGCGCCAAGTGTGAAATTTGCTGTTCCATTCGGGATCGCCGAAGGACGCGATCGGCCTGCGCTTCGATGAAGCCCGGCTATAGCCTGGCGTCTTCCCCGCCCAAATGACGTTCGCGTTCAGGAGGCCCTGCCAAGATTCAAGAATGTCGATTTCTCCATTCCACGGCCATTCCTTGTCGCCCATCATCCAGAACTCGGGCCATAGTCCTGCTTGGCCATCGAAGCGACCGCGCATCTCGAATCGGCCATATTTCCAATTCATTATGCCGCGGGTGGTTAGGCTCGCTGAGGTGTAGTCAGCCTGTGGGCGGTTCCTGGTCCAATCCTGACTTCCGGCCTGGTAGTTTGGATTGGCTTTACGCTCGCGCCGCGCTTCGAGAATGAGCATGCCGCCTTTACAGAAGGCGTTCTCCGGTTGATACCACTGCAGTTCATTATTGCGGATGAAGCCAGTTTCGTATGTCCAGCGCTTTGGATCAGGTCTGCCATCGGCGTTGAACTCATCGGACCAGACAAGTTTGTAGCGCGTGGCGTGGAAATCGCTTTCCATCCTGAACTCTACGGCGTTGATTATGCCGCTGATGCGGTTGTCCGAATCCAGTGCCCCTTTGTAGACCGTTGTTACGGGGCCGACCATGCTGGGGGTCTTCATGGTCCAGGTGACCGTCTTGCCCTGAACAGTCCCGCTGACGGGGATCGGGCCGGCCTTGGAGGTGCATGTACCGGTGATGGCGGTGCCGGTCTGCGCGAGGGTGCATGTCTGAGCATCCAAGGTGCCGGCGTTGTCCATCTCGACGTGCCATTCTCCGCTCAAGGGGCCGTTTTGAGCGCTCGCAAACATTAAGGAGAGTAGTGCCAGTGGAACAAGCAGAAGGGATTTCACTTGATTGATCTCCAATTTTGCCAATATGGCACTGAGTGCCAATCATGGTCTACCCCTATAATGGCACTGAGTGCCATTGTTTGACAAGTCAGCAGGACCGATATGGCGGCTTTAGGAGGCGGGGGTGTTGGATGGCAGAGATGAGGCGAGATGAGAAGCGGAAGTTTGTTCGTGACGCCATCTATGCGGCGGCCATCGAGATATTTACTGAGCGAGGCTTCGATGAGACTACCGTTGAAGAGATTGCGCAAGCCGCCGGTGTTTCGAGGCGATCGTTCTTCCGCTATTTCGCCAGCAAGGATGACCTGCTGGCGCAGACGGCGATGAGCTATGGGGCGGCGCTTCGGAACGCAATTGACGCCTGCCCTCGGCAGTTTTCCACGCTGGAGGTAATCGAGGCAACGGTGCACGCTGGCGTGGAGCATGCTGCTGCGCCTGAGGCGCGGACCCGAGAGGTAGTTGAAATCGCGATTCGAAGCGAGTCCGCGAGACAGGCGTACCAATCCCGCACGAGCAGCATCGAGGACAGTTTGGCGAGCGCATTTGCGGCGCGAACGAAGAAGCGATCCACCGCTGCTGCAGAATCCAGGATGCTCGCGGGGGTGACGTTGGCCGTGATGAATGCAACTATCGCCGCGTGGTTTACAGGGGAACATAAGAATCTACCAGGTGCTGCGAGTCGAGTACTTCAGCTTCTAATCAAGACAATGAACGGAGACTGAAGGACTAGTTGCCTGCCCCAATTCTTAGAAGGAAGGGGTTGCCTATTCGGTCGGCTTTGTATCAGTTGAGGCGTCACGTTGAACTGACCCGAGATCGTGATTGCAAAAGGAAACGGCTGGCTTGTTGGCCAGCCGTTTCTTGTTGCGGTGTTGCTCGCCCAATGGTTTGGGGGTCGCTGGTTGTAACACGAGGGTGCGCAGGTTGTTGCTGTGGTCGATCGGATTTTGCGAGGTGCCGTGGAAGGGATTTGATTGGGGAGGGTTACTGATTCAGTACTGCTGGGCCGGTGAGGAAGAGGCGATCGCCGTTGGATAGGGCAAGGGGATGGGAGGCCGTGGGGATTCCAGCTTTTTAGCTAGAGGTAAGAACGGGCGCTCGCTGTGCGAGCGAGAAGCAGGTTCCTCGCTGCGCTCGGAATGACAGCCAGAAAAACAAGTGCAAAGGCAAGTGCAAAGGCAAACGCAAGGGCAGCGGCAGGGGCAATGCCAATACAGGGTTTTCTCCGCTATGCGCTGCGCGCGCTTTGGTCGAGATGACGGGGTTAGTGGTGAAGAAAGAGACGCGAGGGGAGGGGGAGACTCTACACTGGAGGGAGCGCTATGGCGGACAATTTTTCGCAGGTCGTGAAGCAGCAGGCAGACATCGTCCGGATTGTGGGCGAGTATGTGAAGCTGCGGAAGAGTGGGGCGAACTGGTCGGCGCTCTGTCCGTTTCATAAAGAGAAGTCAGGGTCGTTTTATCTGTATCCCGGGACCGCTAGCTATTACTGCTTTGGGTGCCATGAGCATGGGGACGTGTTTACGTTCGTGCAGAAGATGGAGACGCTTAGCTTTCCGGAGGCGGTAAGGGCGGTCGCGACCAAGATGGGGATTGCGCTGCCGAAGAGGGATTTTAATTCGCCGGAAGAGGCTCGTGAGGCTGGGCTGCGAAAGCAGTTGATGGATGCTCATGAGGCGGCTACGCAATATTTTGAGCAGAGCTTGAAGTCGCCTGAGGCGGCGCGGGCGCGGGAGTATTTGACGCTGCGCGGGGTGAGCGCGGAGACGATTGCGAAGTTCCGGATCGGGTATGCGCCGGAGAGCTTCAATGACATGCGGGATCGGCTGGGGAAGTTTTTCAGCGAGGAGGCGCTGCGGGCTAGCGGGTTGTTCTCGTGGAAGGAGCAGGAAAATGGGAGTCCGGGCCCGATGTATGCGCGGTTTCGGAAGCGGATTACGTTTCCGATTGCGAATGAGCAGGGGAAGACGATTGCGTTTACGGCGCGGGCGCTGGACTCGGCCGAACAGGATGCTAAGGCTGGGCCGAAGTATTTGAATTCTCCGGAGACCGCGCTTTATACGAAGGGGCAGGTGCTGTTCAATCTGGATAAAGCGAAGGCGTCGATACGCGAGTTGGATATTGCGCTGCTGGTGGAAGGGCAGATGGATTGCATCAGCGTGTTTATGGGTGGGATTGCGAATGTGATTGCTACGAGTGGGACTGCGTTTACGGAGCACCAGGTGCGGTTGCTGTCGCGGTTTACGAAGCGGGTGGTGTTGAATTTTGATCCTGACCAGGCGGGAGCGAATGCTGCGGAGAAGACGATTGCGCTGCTGGTGGAGGAGGGATTTGAAGTTCGGGTGGTGACGTTGGAGGGCGGGCTTGATCCGGATCGGTATATCAAGGAGCGGGGGATTGCGGCGTACTCGACTGCGGTGAGGGGAGCGGTTAGGTATGCGGATTATTTGATTGAGCGGGCGCAAGTGTTGTTTCCGGCGCGGACTCCTGAGAGTAAGGTGAAGGCGCTGAATATGTTGCTGCCGCATATTCGGCGGGTGCCGAATGCGATTGCGCGGAGTGACTTTGCGGAGAATGCGGCGCAGAAGTTGGGGATTGAGAGCTCGCTGATGCGGCAGGAGTTGAGGCAGGCGGCGGCGCAGCGGCTGGATAGCGTGAAGTCGGCACAACCGCGCGCGGTTACTGAGGTCGAGAGGATTTTGTTGTGTGCGCTGGTGTTGCCGGATGCGGATTCAGCGCGGGCGTTGGCGGCGGGGCGGTTGGCGGAGAATCCTGAGTGGTTTTCGGGGTTAGGGAGTGCGGCGGTGATGGAGGTGCTGGTGAATGCGCCTGCGCCTGAGAATCCTTTTGAAGCGGCGCCGGATGATGTGTCACGGATGTTGTTGGCGAGCGCGTTGCAGAGTGCGAGTGAGGAGGAGGTGTCGGCGGGGAAGGTGCAGGGGGCGTTGGAGACGCTGCGGCGCGGATATCTTGAACGGCGGTCGAGAGAGGTAAGGGTGCAGATGGCGGAGGCGCAGCGGCGGGGGGACTCGGAGATGTTGTTGAAGTTGGCGCAGGAGAAGGTGCGGCTGGATGGGGAGTTGAAGTCCTAGGCGGACGGCCGGGGGCTTCACGTGGCGGGGTTGGAGAAGCAGATTCCCAAAGGGAATGACAGAAAGAAAAGCAAGGGCAAGAGCAAAGACAGAAGCAGATCCCTGCGGGATGACAGCCAGAAAGACAAAGGCAAGTGCAGTCGATTGGTAGAATGGCGGGAATGCTTCTTTCTCGGCCGGGTGGTTGCTGATGGATGATCGGACCAAACGGCGGCTGTTTGTTGGGTTTGCTACGACGCTGGTGAGTAAGGCTGCGTCGACGGTGATCCAGCTCGCGCAGGTGCCGGTGCTGATGCACTATTGGGGCGCGACGACGTATGGCGTGTGGCTGCTGCTGACCGGGATTCCGACGTATCTGAGCTTCTCGAATGCGGGGTTCGGGCAGGTTGCGGGCAACGAGATGACGATGCTGATGGCTCGCAAGGAGCAGGATGCGGCGCTGGGAGTGTTCCAGAGTTGCTGGTGGTGGATCACGCTGGTGATGGGCATCATGGGCGCGGCGATGTCGGTGGCGTTGTGGAAGCTGCCCATGGGGCGGCTGTTCAATATCAATACCATCAGTGAACACGACATTAGTTGGGCGCTGTTCTGGCTGGGGCTGTCGGTGCTGTTCGTGCAGTTGGAGCTGCTGTTGCAGTCGGCGTACCGATGCATTGCGCGCTACTCGTACGGGAATTTTCTTAAGAGCGGATTATCGCTGGCGGCGTTTGGTGCGCAACTGGTGCCTGTGGTGATGGGGTATGGGCCGCGCACGACAGCGATGGTCTATGCGCTGGCGAACATTACCGTGACGCTGATTCTGTGCGTGATGGTGAAGCGGGATATTCCGTGGATCAGCTATGGGTGGAAGTATTCGTCATTCAAAGAGATCAAGCGGTTGACGCGGCCGTCGCTGGCATTCATGGGATTTCCGCTGGGAAATGCGTTGAATATCCAGGGATCGCAGATGGCGGTGAACTACGCGATGGGAGCGCATGCCGTGGCGGTGTTCGGAACGGCGCGAACAGTGTCGCGGCTGGCGCTACAGGCAGTGGAGATGGTGAAGAACACGGTGTGGCCGGAGCTTTCGATTGCGTTTGGCGCGGGGAATATGGAGGTGGTGCGGACGCTGCATCGGAGAGCGTGCCAGATTGCACTGTTGATGAGCTTGAGCGTGGTGGTGATTGTGGCGTTGTTTGGGCCGACGTTCCTGCACAAGTGGACGCTGGGGAAGGTGCCGTCGAGCCCGGGGCTGGTGGGGCTGTTGCTGGTGGTGGTGGTGTTCTATTCGCTGTGGTCGACGAGCTCGACGCTGGTGGCGGCGATCAATTTGCATGAGCGGTTGGCAACGGTGTACTCGTTTGCGACGGGGATCACGGTGGTGGTGACTTACTTTGCGGCGAAGAAGTATGGGTTGTTTGGCGCGGCGGGGTCGTTGTTGTTGAGTGAGCTGATTATGGATGCGTATGTGCTGCCGGCGTCGCTGAAGATCTCGGGTGACACGTGGGGTGGGTTTATGGGAGCGATGCTGCACTATCCGCAGTCGCTGCGACCGGGGGCGCTTAGGGCGCGGTTGCGGCGGCGGACCGAAGAGGTTGAGGTTGAGCTCGAGGAGCGGGGCGCGGAGGAAATTGGAAGTGAGAAGTAGGAAGTAGGAAGGGCGCTGGGGTTGGGTGCATACTGGCTTCGAGGGTGCGATGGCGGGGTTTACTCTGCAGGTTAGCCGATGGGTGCGCGGGGTTTGCGTGGGGGCGCTGCTTTGTTTGCTGGCGCTGCAGCTGGTGCATGTCGCGAACAAGACTTCGTCTAGCTGGGATGAGGCGCATCATCTTTTTGATGGGTACACGGTTTGGAAATTTGGGGACTATCGGCTGAATCCGGAGGTGCCACCGTTTATCAAGATGACGGCGGCGTTGCCGTTGCTGCATATGCAGTTGAAGGTCCCGCCGAATTTGGGTCGGCCGAATCAGACTGAGGCGTTTCTGGATGGCAAGGCGTTTGTGTGGGGGAATGGCGGCGATCGCGTGTTGTTTCCGGCGCGGATGATGTGTGCGGGGTTTGCGCTGGCGCTGGGGTTGCTGATTTATCTGTGGGCGGAAGAGATGTTCGGGTTTGTGGCGGGGATTTTTGCGCTGGCGCTGTTTGTGTTCGATCCGAATGTGCTGGCTAATGGCGCGATGGTGACTACAGATGTGGGGGCCGCGTTTTGTTTTGTGGCGGGGATGTATAGCTTCTATCGATATTGCAAGAGGCCTAGTTGGGTGCGGCTGGGAGTCGCGGCGGTGGCGCTGGGGGTGGCGCTGTCGGCGAAGTTTACAGGGATTTTTTTGGTGCCGATGTTGGTGCTGGCGGTGATGTTGGAAGGATGGATGGCTCGGGATTGGCGGGTGCTTTGGCGGAGGGCTGGGGCGCTGGTGGTGATGGGGTTAATCGCTTGGATTGTTGTCTGGGGGTTTTATGGATTTCGATACAAGGCTGCTCCTGCAGGGAAGGAGTTGAATCCTGCGCTGGCTCCTTATCTCGACAAGATGCATGATCAGCGCGATGCGCGGCTGCTGCGCGCGATGGCGAAGGTGAAAGTGCTGCCGGAGGGGTATATCTGGGGGCTCGAGAACACGAAGGAGACGGAGTGGGACGACCCTAGTTATTTCTGGGGGAAGGTGTATCGGCATGGGAATTGGGAGTATTTTCCTGTGGCGTTGCTGATCAAGTCGACGCTGGCGTTTTTGATTTTGGTGGCGCTGGTGCCGGTGGCCTGGCTGTGGGGGCTGCGAGGGCGAGGGCGGGAGATGGTGTTTCTGCTGGTGCCGGTGGGGGTGTATCTGGCGATCTCGATGAGCTCGAGTATGGATATTGGGGCGCGGCATTTGTTGCCGGTGTGGGCGTTTCTGTATGTGCTGATTGGCGGGACGGCGATGGTGTTGTTGGATCGGGATGTGCGTTGGGGGTATGTGCTGGGCGTGTTGCTTTGCTGGCAGGTGGTGACGTCGGTGAGAGTGTCGCCTGCGTATATGGCGTATGGGAATGAAGCTTGGGGTGGGCCGGCGAAGGTGGATCGGTATTTGGGGGATGCGAATACGGATTGGGGTCAGCAGTTGAAGGCGGTGAAGGCTTATTTGGATCAGCGGCATATTACGAATTGCTGGTTCGCTTATTTTCCAGATGGGTCTGTTGATCCGTCGGACTACGGTGTGAATTGCAAACGTTTGCCGACTACGGATTTGTTGTATTGGCTGGATGTGCCGGTGACTACGCCTCCGGTGATTGATGGGACGGTGCTGATTAGTGCGGGGGATTTGGAAGGGATTGAGTTTGGGGATGGGAAGCTGAATCCTTATGACCAGTTCTGGAAGGTGAAGCCGACGACGGTGATTCAGCATAGTGTGTATGTGTTTGACGGGACGTTTGCGGTGCCGCTGGCGGCGGCGCTGGTGGAGGCGCACGATGCGTCGAAGCTGGCGGATGCGGGGCAGATGGAGCAGGCATTGGTGAAGGCGCGGGATGCGGTGAGGTTGGCGCCTTGGTCGGGGCAGGTGCAGGCTACGTTGGGGGATGTGTTGTCGAAGGCAGGGAAGAAGGCTGAGGCGCTGCAGGCTTATGAGACGGCGTTGGGGATCGAGGAGAGCGTGCGGCCGGATTTGCAGGAGGAGGAGTCCGCGGGGGTGCGGGCGAGGATTGCGGAGTTGAAGGCGTCGGGAGTTTAGGTTTTGGAGCTTCTGGGTTCTCGCTTCTAGCTTCTGGCAAGGGCGGACCCTCGCTTTGCGAGCGAGAAGCAGGTTCCTCGCTGCGCTCGGAATGACAGACAGAAAGGCAAGTGCAACGGCAAGAAACCCGGGGCTAAAGCCCTATTCCTAGGTGCTGGGTATTGTCCGGGCTGAAGCCCGGACCTATCTCAGAGGCAAGTGCAAGAGCGGGTGCAAAGGCAAAAGCAGAAGCAACAGCAAAGACCAATACAAGGGTCCTTCGCTTCGCTCAGGATGACGGCGTAAAACAAGCAAGAGCAAGAGCAAGGCAAATGCGGGGATCTCTCCACTTCGCATCACAAAAACAAGGGCGTGATGCTTCGGTCGAGATGACGGAGTGGTTGTGCGGAATGCGCTAGTAGGCGGGGATGCCGGTGATGCTTTGGCCGATGATGAGGGTGTGGATGTCTTGCGTGCCTTCGTAGGTTTTTACGGATTCGAGGTTCATCATGTGACGCATGATGGGGTAGTCGTCGGCGATGCCGTTGGCGCCGAGAATGTCGCGGGAGAGGCGGGCGCATTCGAGGGCCATCCAGACGTTGTTTCGCTTGGCCATGGAGATGTGCTGGAACTCTGCTTTGCCTTTGTCTTTGAGGCGGCCTACTTGTAGTGCCAGGAGTTGGGCTTTGGTGATTTCGGTGACCATCCAGGCTAATTTTTCCTGGACTAGCTGGTGGCTGGCTATGGGCTGGTTGCGGAATTGCTTGCGCTGCTTGGCGTATTGCAACGCGGTGTCGTAGCAGGACATGGCCGCGCCGATGACGCCCCAACTGATGCCATAGCGGGCCTGGCTTAGACAGCTTAGTGGGGACTTGAGACCGTCGGAGCCGGGGAGGATGTTGGCGGCGGGCACGCGTACGTTCTGCAGCGAGAGGCCGGAGGTGACGGAGGCGCGCAGAGACCACTTGCCGTGGACGTCCTGGGCGGAGAAGCCGGGGCGGTCGGTTTCGACTAAGAAGCCGCGGATTCTCGGTTCTTTCGAGGAGTCGGCGGAGGTGTCTTCGAGCTTGGCCCAGATGACGGCTACGTCGGCGATGCTGCCAGAGGTGATCCACATCTTTTCGCCGTTGAGGATGTAGTCGTCGCCATCTTTGCGGGCGCGGGTGCGCATGCCGCTGGGGTTGGAGCCGAAGTCGGGTTCGGTGAGGCCGAAGCAGCCTAGCTTTTCGCCGGTGGCTAACTTGGGGAGCCAATGGGATTTCTGCTCGTCCGAACCGAAGGCGTGGATGGGGAACATGACTAGCGCCGATTGAACGCTGACGAAGCTGCGAATGCCGGAGTCGCCGCGCTCTAGCTCCTGGTAGAGGAGGCCGGCTTCGACATTGTTCATGCCGGCGCAACCGTAGTCGGGGAGGGTGGCGCCGAAGAAGCCTAGCTCACCCATGGGGCGGATGAGTTCTTTGGGGAAGCGGCCATCGCGATTGCAGGACTCGATGATGGGGACGAGTTTGTCTTCGATGAAGGAGCGGGTGTTGGTGCGGACGAGGATCTCGTCTTCGGAGAGGAGGGAGTCGAACGCGAGGAAGTCTACGCCTTGAAACTTGAATGCCATAGCCCAGCCATTTTAGATGACTGGGCTATGGGGGCGTGGGCGATTAGCAGATGGGCTTGGGCGGCGGGTGTTGGGTCGGGCCTACAGCCCTCGGGATTGTGGTGGGTGGTTACCTGGGCCTTCGGCCCAGGCTGTGATGGGTCGGGCCGTTGGCCCTTGCGCAAAGCCGCGGTGGATTACCAGACGTACGTGCCTACGTTGCCGGCGGGGAGGGTGGAGGTGAACGTTTTGGCGCCGGTGTGGACGTCGAAGGTTTGGGGGGTGTCGGTGATGTTGGAGACTACGAGGACTTTTTTGCCGTCGGGGGTGCGGAAGGCTACGTTGGGGAGAGTGTCGAGGTCGTTGGAGTCGATGCGGATGGAGCCGGGTGGGACGAATTTAGAGACTTGCGCGACGGTGTAAAAGGCGATGTTACGGCGTACGTTGTCGCCGTCGATGGTGAGGGCGCCGGAGCAGCCGGAGCAGCCGCCGTTGCTGGTGTGTGGGCCGTTGTTGGGATCGGCGGCGAGGTTCCAGAGAAGGACGTTCTTGCTCCAATTGCGGCTGACCCCGATCATGACGCGGGCGACTGGCTTGCTGATAGGCATGAGTGGATTGTTATCGCGCTGCGTGATGGACTGCTCGGTGAAGTAGATGTTTTTGGTGGGGAAGGCGTTGTGGACGTCGGTCATCGCGTCGACCGTGCCGCCGTAGAGGTGGAAGCCGGAGCCATCGATGTAGCGCGCTGCGGCAGGGTCTTGCAGGATGGAGAGCGGGTAGAGCGGGTGATCGAGGTTGTGGTCGTAGAGGACGATGCCGGTCTTGATGCCGGCCTTGCGGAAGGCGGGGCCGAGGTTTTCCTTGATGAAGACGGCTTGCTCGGGCGGGAGCATAAGCATGCTCGGCGTGTTCTTTTCGTTGAGCGGCTCGTTCTGGATGGTGATGGTGTCGATTGGGATGCCTTCAGCCTTCATGCCCTGGACATATTTCGTGAGGTAGGTGGCGTAGGCGGGGAAGTATTTAGGTAGAAGGACGCCACCCTGGGCGGCGCTGTTGGTCTTCATCCAGAGAGGAGCGGACCAGGGCGAGGCGAGGATTTTGATCTTAGGGTCGATGGCGAGGATCTGCTTCATGATGGGGATGACGTCGGCTTTGTCGGGGTCGAGCGAGAAGTGGGACATGTCGGGGTCGGTCTGATCGGGGGCGAGGTCGTCGTAGGAGTAGACGTGGTCGTTCATGTCTGAGGAGCCGACGGTGAGGCGGAGGTAGCTTACGCCGATGCCGTCGCCAGTACGGGTGGAGAGCTCCTGGAGGAGGGCTGCGCGCCTGGCGGGGTCCATGTGTATGAGGAGTTGGGCGCTGCCGCCGGTGAGCGCGAAGCCGAAGCCGTCGATGGTCTGGTAGGTCTTCGCTGGGTTGACGGTGATGGTCTGGGATGAGGCGGTGGCGGCGGGGGTGAAGGCGATGGGTGGTTGGAGCGCGAGGAGCGCGGAGCGATCGGGGCTGGTGAGGTAGAGGGAGACGCTGGAGGAGGCGGGAGTTTGTGCGGTTGCGGCGGTGGCGAAGGTGAGCGTGAGGAGGGCGGCGGCGAGTTTCATAGGGGCTCCTGGATCGGGTTGGAGGGTCGGATGCGGGGGAAGATCGTAATCCGAGGCGGCCTCATTCTAGACAAACGTTTGTCTGAGAAGCAAGCGGAGCGGCAGGGTTCGGGTGAGAAACGGCAGAATTGGGGCGCGAAATCTCGGGTTGGGGCGGAAGGTAGAATCGTAGGAGAGGGCTCTGCTAGAGCGTCTGCCGCGCCGCACGTTTACCGAACAAGCAGTTCGATAAGTGATATATGCGGAGAGTAGGATCGTGGGCGGATGTGCGTACGCGCCGAAAGGGACGTCGAGCTGCGAGCCACAGATTCCGATCTTTTTGGAGCTTTATAGATATGCCGACGGTTAACGCGCAAGCGAGCTATAACAACATTCCGGTGCCGCAGGACGGCGAAGCGATTCAATACAGCAACGG
The DNA here is from genome assembly GCF_009765785.1 of Granulicella sp. L46. Lineage (GTDB taxonomy): Bacteria > Acidobacteriota > Terriglobia > Terriglobales > Acidobacteriaceae > Granulicella. Next base: position 39,144 of record NZ_LMUT01000009.1, on the reverse strand, counting down.
CACGTTTACGGTGCCTGACCATCCGATCATTCCGTTCATCGAAGGCGATGGAACCGGCCGCGACATCTGGAAGGCGTCGGTGCGGGTATTCGATGCTGCGGTGGAGAAGGCGTATGGCGGCAAGCGATCGGTGAAATGGTACGAAGTGCTGGCGGGCGAGAAGGCATTTTCGCAGACCAAGAGCTGGCTGCCGGACGATACGGTGAAAGCTACGGTGGATTTCCGCGTGTCGATCAAGGGACCGCTGACGACTCCGGTGGGCGGAGGCATTCGTTCGCTGAATGTGGCGTTGCGGCAGTTGATGGATTTGTACCAGTGCATTCGGCCGGTGAAGTATTATGCCGGCGTACCGAGCCCGGTGAAGCGGCCGGAGTTGGTGGACATCGTGATATTCCGCGAGAACACCGAAGATATTTATGCAGGGATCGAGTTTCAGGAGGGTACTCCTGAGGCGGCGAAGGTGATCTCGTTCATCAACGATGACATGTTGAAGGGCGGCAAGAAGAAGATTCGTTTGGATTCGGGTGTGGGCATCAAGCCGATCTCGATTACGGGATCGAAGCGGCTGGTGCGTGCGGCGATCAAGTTTGCGCTGAAGGAAGGGCGCAAGACGGTGACGCTGGTGCACAAGGGCAACATCCAGAAGTTTACTGAGGGCGCGTTCCGCGAGTGGGGCTATGAGGTTGCGGTGCAGGAGTTCCGCGATCAAACGGTTACCGAGCGCGAGAGCTGGATCCTGGGGAACCTGGAAGCGAATCCGAACCTGACGGCCGAGCAGAATGCGGCGATGATTGAGCCGGGGCTGGATTTTGCGGCGAAGGAGTTTCAGGACGCGGTGGTGAAGGAAGTGAAGGACACGGTTGCGAGCATTGGAGCGACGCATGGCAATGGTCAATGGAAGAAGAAGCTGCTGGTGAACGATCGCATTGCGGATTCGATCTTCCAGCAGATTATTATTCGTCCGGCCGATTACAGCGTGCTGGCGACGACGAATCTGAACGGCGACTACATCTCGGATGCAGCAGCAGCGCAGGTGGGTGGGCTGGGCATTGCGCCGGGCGCGAACGTTGGCGACGGGTATGCGGTGTTCGAGGCCACGCACGGAACGGCTCCGAAGTATGCGGACCTGGACGTGATTAATCCGGGGTCGGTAATTTTGTCGGGCGTGATGCTGTTTGACTTCATTGGATGGAAGGAAGCGGCGCGCCTGATTGAGTCGTCGATGGAGAAGACGATTGCGCAGAAGTATGTGACGTACGACTTTGAGCGACAGATGCAGGGTGCGACGAAGGCGAAGACGAGTGAGTTTGCTACTCGGATGATTGAGAATATGTAGGGTTTGGCGACAGGCCAGTGAGGCGCGCGCTTGACGAGAGATCGTTGAGCGCGCGTTTGATTTAAGGATGGGTGCGAATTGGCAATGCTGATGGTGGGAGCTTCGGAACGCTCTCGCGGGAAAGGCAGTGTCTGGATTACGTTGGCCCATGAAATTCGCGTAAAAATCAGACCCCTCTGAGTGGTTGTTCACACCAGCTCCGCAACAGCGCTGTTATTTTCCGTTTATCAGAACACTCACGATGCATGTGTTCGCTCTATAGCGCGCGACCCCATTGGTTGAAACGACGGGGTTGAGGAGATTTAATGTCTGAACGATTGATGGCCAATAAGCCGTATTTGTCGGTTTGTGCAGGGATTGCCTTGATGCTTGTCAATGGCCTTACTGCGTGTTCCAGTGTCAGCCCTGCTGCGCCGGTGGTGGAGCCTTCGCCGGTCACAGGGGTCGTAAAGCACGTCTTTATGATTGTGCTCGAAAACAAGAGCTTTTCTACGACCTTCGGATCCACGTCGCCGGTGCCGTATCTCACCCAGACGCTAGCAAGCGAGGGAGCGCAGCTCAGCGGGTACTATGGCACCGGCCATGTGAGTCTCGACAACTACGTCTCGATGATCAGCGGGCAGGCCGGCACGCCCCAGACGATCTCCGATTGCCAAACGTATGCTGATTTCACGGCGACGAGCAGTACCCCGGCGGCAGATGGCCAAGTCCTGGGCAGTGGCTGTGTTTATCCGGCGAGCGTTCTCACGCTTGCCGACCAGATGAAGGCGGCGAACCTGACGTGGAAAGGCTACATGGGCGATATGGGGAATGATCCTGCTCGCGAGAGCGCGACCTGCGGGCATCCCACGTTGAACACACAAGACCTCACACAGGTTGCAGAGGCGCCAAGCACGGCAGTTCCGCTTGGTGACATGTATGCAACGCGCCACAATCCGTTCATGTACTTCCACTCCATTATCGATTCGTCGGATTGCGGGACGCACGTCGTAAATATGGAACAGAATCTGGCCAACGATCTGAAGTCGGTGTCCACGACGGCGAATCTCACATTCATCACGCCGAACCTGTGTGATGACGGGCACGACGCTCCCTGCGCCAATGGAGCGGCTGGCGGTTATACCAGCATGAATGCGTTTCTGACCAAATGGATTCCGATCATTATGGCATCGCCGGCCTACCAGGCGGACGGGTTGCTGATCATCAATTTTGACGAGAGTAACTATGTCACCACGGTGAGCGGCAGTACGGTCACGATCACGTTTCCGGGAGACTTCTGCTGTGGCGAGACACTCGGTCCGAATCTCGCTCCCTATCCACAGACTCAGTCTGCCGGAGGTTACAACCTGGTGTACGGCAACTACGGTGGAGACCAGACCGGCGCTATCCTGTTGTCGCCGTTTATCAAACCGGGGACTGTATCCAAGGTGCCGTACAACCACTATTCCATGCTGAAAACGGTGGAGAACATCTTTAACCTGCCTCTGCTTGGAAACGCGCAGGCGAGTGGGCTGGTTCCTCTCGGGACTGACGTCTTCACGAATGTTCCGTAGAGCGCTACCTAAAGCGAGGATGGCCTTCATCGCGTCGATGGAGGCCATCTTGCTCAGAAACCTTGCATGCAGTCCATCAAATTATCCCTCATCGTTTTCATGATTGCCGTGCTGTGCGGCGGTGTATGCGGCCATGCGGGTCATGCGGCTTCCAGCGCTCACGGCTCCTCTCCTAACCATGGTGCGCTTCCGCGGTTATCAGGGCGGGCTCTTGTGGGGCGAGAGATTTTCTTCGATGCGAGGCTTTCGTCCTCGGGGAAGCTGAGTTGCGGGAGCTGTCATAGCGCGGCCCATGCCTATGGGCCTCCCAATGCGCTGTCCGTGCAGCTGGGAGGGCGCTCGCTTCATATGGTTGGTCTGCGTGCGGTGCCCTCTTTGCGTTATACGCTGGCGCGGACGCCGATTTGGGCGCATCCACGGCCGACAAGCCTGGCGGAACGGATCGCGGAAAAAGACGACGTCCCGGCTGGAGGCTTCGCTTGGGATGGACGTTTCGATACATTGCATGAGCAGGCTGCGTTTCCCTTGCTGGCGGCGTCGGAGATGGCGTCGAGTAAAGAACTGGTAGTGCGGAGGATTGAAGAAGGGCCGTACGCAGAGTTATTCCGCGAGGCCTTTGGGCAGGATAGCTTCGCGAGCACGGACAAGGCGTTTGCGTTTGCGCTGCTCGCGCTGGAACGGTTTGAGCTCGAAGATCCCAGCTTTCATCCTTATTCCAGCAAATACGATCGCTATCTGGATGGGAAGGCGGCGCTGACAGCCCAGGAGCAGCGCGGCCTTGCTCTGTTTAATGATGGCGCCCGCGGCAACTGCGCTTCCTGCCATCTCTCTGCGCCAGGTGCGGATGGGTCGCATCCACTTTTCACTGATTTTCAGTTTGAGGCGATCGGAGTTCCTCGCAATGGGACGATTCCAGCCAACCGCGACAGCAAGTTCTATGACATGGGTCTCTGCGGCCCGATTCGAACGAACCAACGCGATTCAAGCTACTGCGGGATGTTCAAGACTCCCACGCTGCGTAACGTTGCAACACGGCAGGTTTTCTTTCACAACGGGCGATTTCACACGCTTAAGGAGGCTCTTCGTTTCTATGTGGAGCGGGATACGAATCCGGGCGAATGGTATCCGCGTAGCCACAATGGAGACGGGAATGCGTTTAATGATCTGCCGGTTGCGTTGCGTTCGAATGTCGACAAGATCACACCGCCCTTCTCTGGTGGTAAGAACAAACGACCGGTCTGGAATGATGATGAAATCGACGACGTTATCGCGTTTCTAGGGACGCTCAGTGACGACGACCAGGTTTCCAATCACTGATATGGCATGGGCGGGTTCGCGTTGGGGTGGGGTTTTGGGCTAGGCTGATTGAACTGCTGTTTACCCAAAAATTCTTTGGATCGGATCTCGTTCGCTATGTGGAATCGTTCGTCGTTGGCTGCTGCGGTTGTGTTAGCTGGTGTGGCATTGGGGACGCTGCCGGGGTCGGCGCAGAAGGTTTATACGAAGCAGGACTATACGCAGGCGGAGCGGTGGATGTCGTACAACGTGACGGGGCTGGTGCACCACACGATTCGCGGGATTAGCTATCTGCCGAGTGGGAGGGTGTTCTATCGCGACCCTGGTGTGGGCGGGACCGCGTACATGATTGCTGATGCGGAGAAGGGGACGGTTGCTCCGGCGTTTGATAACGGGAAGCTGGCGGCGGCGCTGAATAAGGCGAATGCAGATTCGAAGGCGACGGCGGAGAAGCTGGGGGTTACCGAGTACAAGGAGATGCCGGGCGGAGGGTTCTCGGTGACGACGAGTGAGGGCGTGTTCGATTGCGATGCGACTGTGACTGCTTGCACGGAGGAGCCGAAGCCGCCTAGTGAAGAGGCGACTGCAGAGAAACCGGGATCCAAGCCTGCGGCAAAAAAGGTGATTGCGCGGCGGCATGCGGGCGATGTGAATCTTTCGCCGGATAAGAAGGTGGCGGCGTTCATTCGCGACAACAATTTGTGGGTGAAGGTAGTAGCGACGGGTGAGGAGCGGCAGCTGACGACCGATGGCGTCGAAGACTTTGGGTATGCGACGGATAATGCGGGATGGCAGCATTCGGATGGAGCGATCCTGACGTGGTCGGACGATGGGAAGAAGATTGCTACGTTTCAGCAGGACCAACGGAAGACGGGGTACATGTATTTGGTGCCGGTGACGAATCGCCATCCGAAGCTTGAGGCCTGGCGGTATCCGCTGGTGGGGGATAAGGATGTCACGATGATTGAGCCGGTGGTGATCGACGTGGCGACGGGGAAGGTGGTGCGGCTGAAGCTACCGCCTATGGAGCATCGCAGCATGGAGTGCGATGACGTTAGCTGCGCCGGAGATGGGAAGTGGAGCGATGTCGAGTTTTCACCAGATGGGGCGCGGCTGGCGTTTGTATCGACGTCGCGGGACCACAAGGATGAGTGGGTGAAGGTGGCCGATACGGCTACGGGCGAGGTGCGGGATGTCTATACCGAGCATGTGGACACGTACTACGGCTGGCAGGCGAACAACGACTGGAAGGTGTTGTGGGATTCGAATGAGTTTTTGTGGGCGAGCGAGCGCAGCAACTGGGCGCAGTATTATCTGTATGACCTGACGACTGGTGCGCTGAAAAATGAAGTGACGCACGGGGATGGGCCGGTGGCCGAGGTGAAGGCTGTCGATGAAAAGAACCGCGTGCTGTATTTCACGGCTACGGGCAAGATGAAAGGGCAGGATCCTTACTACGTGAATTATTTCCGCGTGGATCTGAATGGGAAGCATCAGACGCTGTTGACGCCGGAGGATGCGACGCATGAGGTGACGGCGGCGGCGGATGGAAGTTCATTTGTGGATGTGTACTCGACTGTTGATACGCCGCGGACTGCGGTGCTGCGCGATGGGAAGAAGGGATCGGTACTGGTGACGCTGGCGAAGCAGGATGCCTCGCAGCTGCTGGCGGCGGGATGGAAGCCGCCGATGCGGGTGGCTCTGAAGGCGCACGACGGGAAGACGCAGGTGTATGGGTTTGTATTCAAGCCGACGGACTTCGATGCGTCGAAGAAGTATCCAGTGATTGATTACGTGTATCCGGGACCGCAGGACGGGGCGTGCTCGTTGCTTGGGACGGGATTCGAGGCTTCGCGCGGGGATTTGCAATCGATGGCGGATCTGGGGTTCGTGGTGGTGTGCATTGACGGGATGGGGAATCCGCATCGGTCAAAGAGCTTCCACGATACGGATGCATCGAAGCCTCAGGATATGGGGGATGACACGATTGCGGACCAGGTGTCGGGGATCAAGGACCTGGGTTCGCGGTATCCGTGGATTGATCTGGATCGCGTGGGAATCACGGGGCATTCGGGCGGCGGCAATGCTACGGTGTCGGCGCTGTTTCACTATCCGGATTTCTTCAAGGTGGGATGGGCGGAGAGCGGCAATCATGACCAGCGGGAGTATGAGGACGACTGGGATGAGCGCTGGGCTGGGCTCGAGGTGTTGGGGCCGGATGGAGCGGATAACTATTCGGTGCAGGCGAACCAAGAGTATGCGAAGAATCTGAAGGGGCACCTGATGCTGGCGCACGGAACGATGGATGATAACGTTCCACCGAATAATACGCTGCTGGTGGTCGATGCGCTGATCAAGGCGAACAAGGATTTCGACATGCTGCTGATCCCGAATGTGCATCATGGCTACGCGGCTGCTTCGCCGTATGTGATGAAGCGTAAGTGGGATTATTTTGTGCGGTACCTGGCGGGAGGGACACCGGCGATGGACTTTGTGCCGAAGTCTTATGACGAGTTGGTGAAGGCGTACTATGCGGCGCAGTGAAGCAGGGGATAGGGTGTAGAGGATAGAGAGGACG
>NZ_LMUT01000009.1:0-32094 GCF_009765785.1 Granulicella sp. L46 | reverse complement strand
TTCTGGGTTTCGGCGGCCTGCGCCCATGCGGGTGCGCCGGAGAAGTTGTACTGGTAAGTGATGGTGGTGGTGTCGCCGGGCTGACCGCTGCTGGGGGTGCTGGACTGGATGGATGAAACGGAACGATGGCCGTAGCAGAAGTTGCCGTAGCCGGGCTGGTTGGGATCGGGGGTCCAGGCGGCGCGGCCCTGATCGCTGAGGTCGTAGTTGATCTCCTGCTTGGAGATGATGAGGATTCTTTTTTCACTGGTGGTGCGAGTGAGGAGACCTTGGTCGACGAGGGCGGCGTAGGGAGCGGTCTGATCGTCGTTGGACGCGGCTACCTGGGTGGGAAGCTTTTGCGATTCTGACCAGAGGCAGGCGGGGTGCGCGGAGTACCAGGCGTTGATGGCGGATTTGTAGTTGACGGAGGTGTCAGTCGTTTTTTTGCAGCCGACGGCGAAAAGGAGCGCACTGGCGATCAGGGTTGTAGTGCGAATTGTTCTGTGAAACGTGTTGGACATTATGGACAGAGAGATTCTCATTCGCATTGAGATGCAGGGAGGATGAAGCGAGTTGATGCGTGGATTCGGAGGGGATGAGGCAACCCTTTTGGGTGAGGAGGCTAAAACATGGCGAGGATATCGGCGGGGGAGAGGCCGTTGGCGCGGAGAGTGCGGAGGGCGAGGGCGTCATGGCGTTTGGCCAGGCGAAGGCCGTCGCTGTCGCGCATGAGGTCGCAGTGGAAGTAGGTGGGGGTGGAGTAGCCGAGGGCGCGCTGGAGGAGGATCTGGCGGGCGGTGGATTTGAGGAGATCGCGGCCACGGACGACTTCGGTGATGTGGGTGAGGGCGTCGTCGACGACACAGGCGAGCTGGTAACTGGGGAGGCCGATGTCAGAAGGATTGGAGGTGAGGGGCTTGCGCCAGATGAGGAAGTCGCCGAAGTCGGTGGAGGTGGTGAAGGTTTGAGGGCCGGCGTGGAGATCGGTGAAGGAGATGGGAGTGTGGTCGGGAGTGCGGAAGCGGTAGGTCCTGCGCGGACGGCGAGCGTTTGAAAGATCTGCGGCCGGGCCAGAGAGATTTGCGACTGGGCCAGTGGGGCGGCAGCGGTTGTTGTAGAGGAGCTCGTCGTCGGACTCGGCGGCGGGGTCTTCGTGGGGCGCATGGGCGGAGAGGGCGAGATCGCGACGGGAGCAGGAGCAGGGATAGGCGAGGCCAGCGGCGAGGAGTTGGTGGAGGGCGGCGAGGTAGAGGGGCAGGCGGTCGGATTGACGGAGCTCGGCGTCCCAAGTGAGGCCGAGCCAGAGGAGGTCTTCGCGCATGGCGATGGAGAAGTTGGGGCGCGAGCGCTGGGGGTCGAGGTCTTCGTCGCGGAGGTAGAGGGTGCCGTTGGCGGCCCGGGCGCGCTGGTGGGCGATGAAGAAGGTGCGAGCGTGGCCGAGATGAAGAAGGCCAGTGGGGGAGGGAGCGAGACGGCCGGTGTAGGGCGGCGTGGACATGGCGCTAGAACTACTAGAGCATTTTCCTGTTGCTGGGTATACCAAAAATGTCGTGCAGTGATGATTTCATTGGGGAAAACGCCTATAGGAGTCGAATTCCTGTACTAGACCTACAGGAATATTGCTCTATCCCACGAGGTGGAGGCGTGGCGTGGGGAATGGAGGGTCAGGCGACGGTTTTGGGCTGGGGGCGGTAGTCGAAGAAGCGCTTGAGACGGAGGAAGTGCTTCTCGTAGAGGTGGTAGGAGAGGTAGGCGGCGAGGAGGCTGATGAGGAAGATCAGCAGGCCGGTGGCGACGACGACGGCAGCTTTGTTGGGCGTGAAGTGAGTGCTGAAGAAGCGGCGCAAGGGCCCTTCGAGATAGGAGAAGAGGATCAGATGGAGGACGTAGATTCCATAACTGTATTTGCCCAGCCAGCGCATGGGATGAAGTGTGCAGAGGCGCGAGATGAGAGCCGAACCAAGGGAGAGGGCGATGACGCCGACGGAGGCGAGCGCGATGGCGGAGAACTCGAAGGCAAGGAAAATCTGGTAACCGAAGTGAGTATTGAGGAAGGGTCCATAGTTGGACAGATGGACAAGAAGAACCGCGGAGACAGCTCCGGCGAGGAAGATCCAGGCCGCGGCGCCGAGAACGCGATCATGGAGGCGACTGCGGAATAGAAGGGCGAGGGCAGCACCGGCGAGGAGAGAGTCTGAGCGGCAGAGGGTATTGGTTTCGACCATAAAGTAACTGGCGGCGTGCAGGAGAAGGAACGCGCGGAGAATGGGACTGAGGAGCAGGACAGCAGCGCAGAAGACGAGAAGACGGCGACGTGCGCGCAACAGGAAAACGGTGATGGGCCAGACGAGATAGAACTGCTCTTCGACGGCGAGCGACCAAAAATGTGTGAGCGGAAGAGCCGTGGGTCCGTGGTAGTCGCGGATGCGTTGCGCGATGAGGTTGGTGTTCTGGAGATACAGGGCTAGCGAGAAGAGCTCGTTATGGAAGTTGAGGCCGAAGACGAGAGCTGCAAGGGCGAAGACGGCGAGGACTCCGTAATAGAGGGGGAAGATGCGGAGGACGCGGCGGGCGTAGAACTTGCGGAAGAAACCGGGATCGGGTAGCGAGTCGTAGAGGATACCGGTAATAAGGAAGCCAGAGAGGGCGAAGAAGAGATCGACGCCGGTGGCGCCAAAGGCAAAGAAGCTGTGGACATAGTATTCGAAGGCGGAGTGGGGGGTGCCGGGAAAAAGATGAGAGCAGGCAACGCCCAGGACCGCGAAGCCACGGACACCGTCGAGCGCGGGAAGATGGCGCGCGTAGGGGCTTCCCTCCGCTACGCTATGGCCGTTGCTGCTGTTCTGCATTCCTCTCGATGGTAGCAGTAACGAAGGAAGGATGAATTCGCTGAGTGGTGGAAGGATACGATGTCGACAGTTGATAAACTTAGGTCCTTGGGCACCGAAGCCATTTTAATTGCAGGGCGAGAGCGACACGTCGCGCGTGGCCATCTGCTTGCGTTGGATGGCGTGCGGGGACTCGCCATCCTGATGGTGATTGGCTGCCATGCGTTTGAATCCGACTATGAATCCCGGGGATTTGTTTATCGCGTTATTGGGGAATCGCTGCACTACGGAAATACAGGGGTAGACCTATTTTTCGTGTTGTCAGGATTTTTGATAACGGGAATTCTTTTCGATTCGCTGAAAGATGATGGATATTTTCGGAAGTTCTATGCGCGGCGCGCGCTGCGCATTCTTCCGCTGTATTACGGCGTTCTCCTGGTGTGCCTGCTGCTGACCTACCCGCTGCATCTGCACTGGGGCAGCATGGGATGGCTGCTGCTGTTGTATCTGCAGAATCTGAGGCCGGAAGCAATTGCGGAGTTTGCACCGGGGAAGCACCTTGCGCTATATCACTTCTGGTCGCTGGCGGTAGAGGAGCAGTTTTATCTGGTATGGCCCGCAGTGGTTTTCTGGGTTCGAACACGAAGCGGCTTGCTGCGCACGATGCTGATCGGTTCGGCCGGAGCCGTGGTAGTGCGGGTGGCCATGCTGCTGTTAGGAGCCTCGACCGTTGCGATACACGAGACGACGATCTGCCGGGCTGACTCGCTGCTGTTAGGCGGCGTACTCGCGCTGCTGTACCGCTCGCCCGATTGGCAGACGGTGAAGCGATGGGCGCCGTGGGCGTGTATGGCGGCCGTCGCGTCCTATGGAGCGATGAGCAGTTTCTCGAATGCGCACTTCGGTAGAGCTCCCACGAGAAGTCTTCTCTGGTCGGAGGGACTGAGCTATACGGTACTCTCGATTGGGTTTGCTTGTTTGATTGCGTGGTCGCTGATGCCTGGATCGGTGTGCTCGTGGATCTTTCAGCGAGGGTGGTTGCGGTTCCTCGGCAAGTATAGCTATGGGTTATATGTGCTGCATGTGCTGGTGCTGTCGGCGCTGGCGATACCTTTGCGAATGGCGCTGCTGGAAGCTACGCATAACAAGGCGGTCGCGGTGGTAGGCGCCGGGTTGGCGTGCTTTGGGATTTCGATTGTTGCGGCGTATGCCAGCTACCACTTGTACGAGAAGCACTTCCTGAAGCTGAAACACCATTTTGATTATTCGCGCAAGACGCTTAATCATGGCTCGCCGGATGATGCGTTTACACGATAGTGAGAGATGGGCAAGGCTACATGTATTCGTGGCCGTACTGGACGGGGATTTGGGTGAAGGCGATGCGGGTGGGGGCGCTGTCGCGGGCGGGAAGCATGCCGGCGAAGTGCAGCGTGGTGTGGCCGTATTTGAGGTTCAGCTTGTCCATGGTGGCGGAGAGTTGATTGCGGTTGCCGGGCTCTTCGAAGAGCGAGGTCTGCATGTCGGCTTCGGGGATGAGATTGCGCAGGGTGATGCCGACGAAAAAGGGCTTCTGATTCTCGGGGCCGGCGGGGGATTGTTTCCAGCAACCTTGAAGGGCTTCGAGCAGAGAGAGCGTGTCCTGGCAGGGGCGGAAGCGAGCTTCCATGCCCCAGCCGGTTTGGGTGATGCCGCTGAGATGCTTCTTTACTTTTTCTGCGTGCATGGATTGTTCGCGCGAGAGCGAGTACTTGATGGTGACGGCGAGGGAGCCCGAGAAGAATTTTTCCATGCGGAGGCGCATGGCGGCCTTGTGGAGAAGCTTGTGGGCGACGGCCCAGGCGCCTTCGGGGGAGCGGTGCTCGGGGGCGAGGACGTGGGAGTGGCCGAGGGACTTCTGGAGCTCGGAGGGAACGGGTGCGCCGTCGTCGCCGGTGTCGTTGCCTCGGAGCCAGTGGTACATGCGGTCGCCCCAGACAGAGTCGAAGAGGGCGTGCATGGCGGTGCGGTCGAGGGCGAGCAGGTCAGGCATGGTACGAATGCCTTTGGCGTTGAGGCGGACTTCGGTGCGCGCGCCAATGCCCGGGAGATCGCGGAGGGCGAGGTGCGCGATGGAGTTGGGGAGCTGGCTGGGGAGGAGGCCGATGAGGCCGTCGGGCTTCTGCATGTCGCTGGCGATCTTGGCGAGGTAACGATTGGGGGCCATGCCGACGGAGCAGCGGAGGGTCTCGCCGACATCGTCCTTGATGGCCTGCTTGATGGCTAGCGAGATCTGGCGAGCAGCGGGTGGATTGCGTTCGCGGCCGAGGAGTTGGCAGACCATCTCGTCGATGGAGGGAGTGTGGGCTACGGGGCAGACGCGCTCTACAGCGGCGACGATCTTGTGGGAGTACTCGGCATAGGTGGAGTGGTCACCGTTAACGAGGATGATGTCGGGGCAGATGCGTTTGGCTTCGCTGACGCGCGTTCCGGTCTTGATGCCGAGGGCCTTGGCCTCGTAGCTGGCGGCGATGAGGGATGTGGTGTCGGCCATGGTGGGGACGACGCCGGTGGGTTTGTTGCGGTACTCGGGATGGAGCTGCTGTTCTACGGACGCAAAGAAGCTGTTGAGGTCGATGTGTAGGAAGGCGAAGAGCTCGGGTTGAGCGGGGGGGCTCATGGGGTCACTACAAATTATATTCGCCTAAGTTTCGCTTGATGGCGACTACGATGAGGGTGTTGTTGCGAGGTGACAGTGGTTAGACGAAGTCTTAGGCTGGCTTTGGTGGTTGCCATGTTTGGCGCGGTGACTGCGGTGGGGCAATCCGCGGCGGATGGATCGGTCCGCGGAAACGTGTACTCCAACACATACTTCAGGATTTCGCTGACCCTGCCGCCCAATCTTCATGCGGTCGATCTGGGGTCGCTCAACGCGCATGGGGGGAATCATGAGGTTCTACTGTTGGCGGCTCGCGAAGGGAATGCTCCGTCCGGAATTATCCTGTTAGCTGTGAAGCTGAACGTTGCGCCAAATCACGTTTTGGATGAAAAGGATTTTCTGCAAAAAGTTCGGAAGAGCTGGGACTCCGGAGAGGTTCTTGATGGGCAGCAGTTGAGGATTCAGAAGGACGGGCCAACGTTTCATCAGCTCGATTACGAGATCCCCACGGTTGAGTTCGACTCGGCACTTGTTACGCGCGCCGGGGATTACCTGCTGGTCTTCAAATGCAACGCGAAGTCAAAAGAGGCGCTCAAGGTGATGGTCGACGCGGTGATTGCGATGCATCACGAATAGCGTGTTGCTATCAGGTTTGGGGCGTGAGGCCGGTGGCAGAGACCGACGGAGTGTCGAGCGAGGCGGATTTGGCAACGCTGACTTTGAGGACGAAGTAGAACTTGTTCTCATTATCGAAGGAACTGATCTGGCGGGATTTGGAGCGGACGGTGTTGGACTCGGCCCAGAGCTCGTAGTCGGTGTCCTGGGAGAGTTCGCCGAAGCGGAAGTGTCCATCTTCGTCGGCGATGTAGGTTTTGACGCCGTTAGAGCGGGAATTCTTGAGGTAGACGACCGCGCCACCGATGGGGCCACCATCCTTGTTGACGACCTTGCCTTCGACGATGCGCTCACGAGGAACGTTTTTCTGCGCGAGCGCGGCAAGCGGACCCGCGAGCAGGAGAGCGCAGGCTGCGAAGGCGATAAGGGAAAGAAACAGGTTGCGACGGCTGATGGAACTATTCATCCTCTTCATCCGCGGGCAGAGCGTCATCTTCATCATCGTAGCCTTCCTCATCGACTGGAGCTAATTCCAACGGGTCGCTGGAGACGACTTCGAGATCCGTTCCGCATTCATCGCACTGAATGATCTCACCTTCTTCGACATCGTCGACATCGATGTCCAAGGGATTGTCACACTCTGGGCAAACGACTGACATATACGATCTCCTCTGTTGCAGGCACGAAGCCGGTGTTAATTTAGAGCGGTTGAGCTAGTACGATGGAGCTGGCGCCACAATCACCTTTTCTAGTTCTAGCGGTCCAGTGGCGGCTCGTCAACCTTGAGATGCAAGGGGGGGCGAATACGGTGCATCTTGCAAGGCGGAGGCAGGAATGAAGCGGATAGCGGTGGTGTGCGGTCTGTTGGCGGGGATAGCGGCGGGTGTGCATGCGCAGATGCCGGTGGGTGCGACGGGATCGACCACGCTGGCGCCGCTGCGGGTAGATCCGGCGGTGAAGTCGGCGCTGGGGGGAGTTTCCGCGGAGCAGGTGCAGGCCGATATTGCGAAGCTAGTGAGCTTTGGGACGCGCAGCACGCTGTCGAGCATGGACACGGAGTTGCCGCAAGGGCAAGGGATTTTGCCGGCGGCGGATTGGATTACAAGCGAGTTTGAGGCAATCTCGAAGGAGTGTGGCGGCTGCCTGGAGGTGAAGCGGGACGAGTTTGTGCAGCCAGCGTCGACTGATCCGCGAGCCCGGGTTACACGGCCGACGAAGCTGGTGAATGTGTATGCGATTTTGCATGGGACGGGTGGGGACAAGGCACCGTGGGTACTAGTGACGGGGCACTACGATTCGCGGGCGACGGATGTGATGGACGGCAAGCTGACATCGCCGGGGGCGAATGATGATGCGAGCGGCGTGGCCGTGTCGTTGGAATCGGCACGGGCGATGGCGTGGCTGACGAAGGCGGGTGTAAAGCTGCCGGGTACCATGGTGTTTGCGGCGGTGGCGGGAGAAGAGCAGGGGCTGTTTGGGTCTGCGCATTTGGCGAAGCTTGCGAAGTCGGAGGGTTGGCCGCTGAAGGCTGTGCTGAACAACGACATTGTGGGCGGCGACACGACGCCGGGCGAGACGGGGCAGTATAAGGACGTGGTGCGGGTGTTCAGCGAGAGTATTCCTGCAACGGCGACACCGGGAGAGCAGCGGATGACGCTCGGGCTGGGCGCGGAGAATGATTCTCCGTCGAGGGAATTGGCGCGGCAGATTGTCGAGCTGGCGCCGGCGTATTTCAAGCCGGCAACGGAGCGGCCGGCGGCGCTGAAGGGTGGGATGCGGAGCCAGTTGATCCGGCTGGTGCCGCCGTTTCATCCAGTGATGATTCTGCGGCGGGATCGGTATCTGCGCGGTGGAGACCATACGAGCTTCAACGCGGAGGGGTTTCCGGCGGTGCGGTTTACAGAATGGCGGGAGAACTTCGATCATCAGCACCAGACGCTGCGCACGGAGAATGGCGTGGTGTACGGCGACTTGCTGAAGTTTGTGGACTTTGCGTACGTGGCGAAGGTGGCACAGCTGAATGCACTGACGATGGCGAGTCTAGCGGCGGCGCCGAGTGAGCCGCAACATGTGCGGGTTGTGACCAAGGAGTTGGATAATTACAGCAACCTCCAGTGGGACGCTTCGGCGTTTGCGCCGCAGGGAACGACGTACGAGGTGGTTTGGCGGGACACGAATGAGAATCTTTGGACGCACAGCCAGAGTGCGGGTGCGGAGACGCATCTGACGTTGGATGTGAGTAAAGATAATGTGCTGTTTGGTGTGCGTGCGGTGAGCGCGGCAGGAGACAGGTCGCTAGCGGTGCCGCCGGTGCCCGAGCGGAAGTAGATGTTGAGGAAGAGTTTGTATGGCGTTTAGATCTGATAGCCCGATCGCGTTGATGCTTCCACCGTTTCGCGGAGTCACGCGGAAAATTATCCTGACTTGCGTTGTGGTGTACTTTGCCACGGCGGCGCTACGGCTGGTGTCGGAGCAGTTCCAGGGGCTGGCGCTTAATTTTTTCAGGCTGCATGCGGGGGAGGCATTACACCCGCAGATATGGCAGCTGGTGACGTATCCATTTGTGCAGGATGCGTTTTTCAGCGTGGCGTTATCGCTGCTTTCGTTATGGTTCTTTGCGACGCCGCTGGAAGAGGAGCGTGGACCGCGATGGTTGATTGAATTTTTCCTGGTGACGAGCGTGGTTGGCGGGATTATCGCGACGGTGATCAGCCTGGCATTGGGGGATCGGGTTGAGGGGCTGGGAAGAGATGTGGCGGCGGCGGGGATGTGGCCGTTCCTGCTGGCGGTGATGGTGGCGTATGGCAAGCTGCATGCTAATGAGTCGGTAAAGGTAAATTTTCTGTTTTGGATCAAGGCGAAATATCTCGCGGTGATCTATGTGTTGTTTTACCTGGCAATCGAGCTAACGAGTAAAGAGAAATTCGGCGCGCTTGTGGCACTCTGCAATGCGCTCGTGGGGTATGCGTTCGTGGTGTGGGCGCCGCGACGTGGTGTGCGTGTTGGGGTCTCGGAGCGATGGTTTGGGCTTCGCAATTCGTACTATCGCGCAAAGCGGCGGCGCGCAGCGAAGAAGTTCACGGTATACATGCGCAAGCAGGGCAAGGATGTGAGTCTGGATGATGATGGGCGGTATGTTGATCCTGATGGAAAGCCGCGCGATCCGAATGATAAACGGTGGATGAATTAACGATGTAGCATCTTCTGCGGCGTGAATGATGTCCAATGCTTATGGAGGTGTGAGGATGCGGACACGTCGTTTGGGTGATACGGATTTGGAGATTGTCCCGGTGGTGTTTGGCGGGAATGTGTTTGGGTGGACGGTGGATGAGGCGCGCTCGTTTGAGCTGCTGGATGCGTGGGTCGGTCGCGGGTTTAACTGCATTGATACGGCGGATGTGTACTCGGTGTGGATGCCGGGGCATGTGGGTGGAGAGTCGGAGACGATCATTGGCAAGTGGCTGAAGCAGAGTGGCAAGCGTGACGAGGTGGTGCTGCTCACTAAGGTAGGGATGGAGATGAAGTCGGGCGGGAAAGGGCTTTCGAAGAAATACATATTGGAAGAGGTGGAGGAGTCGTTGAAGCGGCTGCAGACGGACCGGATTGATTTGTATCAGTCGCACACGGATGATGAGAGCGTGCCGCTGGAGGAGACGCTGGAGGCGTATGCGCAGTTGATTGATGAGGGGAAGGTGCGGTATATCGGCGCGTCGAATTACAAGGGTGCGCGGCTGGCCGAGGCGGAGGAGCTGGCGGAGCGCCAGAAGCTGCCAGCGTACAAGACGCTGCAGCCAGAGTACAACCTCTACGATCGGCAGGGGTATGAGGAAGACTTGGCGGCGGTGGCGGAGAAGTATGGGCTGGGGGTGATTCCGTATTTTTCGCTGGCATCGGGATTCTTGACGGGGAAATATCAGAGCGCAGAGGACGCGAAGGGAAAGAATCGCGAGGGGCGCGTGCAGAAGTATTTTGATGAACGCGGGATGAAAATTTTGAAGGCGTTGAAGAAGGTATCGGAAGAGACGGGCGCGGAGCAGGCGGCAGTGTCGCTGGCATGGCTGCTGGAGCAGCCGACGATTACAGCTCCGATTGCCAGCGCGACGAGCACGGAGCAGATGGAGGCGTTGTTTGCGGCGGTGGACTTGAATCTGTCGGCGGCGCAGCTGGCGCTGTTGACGGATGCTAGTGCGTATTAGTTAGGGATTGGGTAGAGGGTGAGTTTGGGGTCGACGCGTTTCGGTGGTGCGCAGACGGTAGGGTCTCCCTGGTTGTCGATGATGTGACGGATGCCGCCGTTGCTTAGGAGACAGACGGTGATCATGTCGTGGAAGCGGACATTGGGGGTGGTGGGGGCTTCGATGGCGTGGGAGAGGAAGACGCCGGGATAGGTGAAGACGCTGTAGGCGCCGAGGCCCCAGGCTTCGTGGTCGGTGACGGTGTCGGCGACCTTGTAGGAGGCCCAGCCGTCGGTGGCGGGGGCGCTAGAGTAGGCGGCCTGCGTGGGTGGATCGTAGGGGATCTCGGATTGGTAGAAGTAGGTGCGGCCGTGGTTGCCGTTCCAGAGGACCTGGAACTGCTGATGGTGTTCTACGAAGAGGCCGTAGACGGTGACGTTGTTGCCGTTGACGACGAGGCCGTTGTTGCTGAGGTTCTTGTCCCAGCCGACGCCGGCGCCGTGGTCGGCGCGCCAGATCCAGGTGTGGTCGACGAGGGTGTCGTTGCTGTTGATCTCGAGATTGATGTTGGTGCGGCCGATGCCAGCGCCGCCTACGCGGAAGAAGATGTCGCTGAGGGAGATTGGGTTGCGTTCGTGACGGGCGGACGAGTTGTTGGGGCCGATCTGGATTAGGACAGGGGAGAGTTGTTCGCCAGCGTCGATGAGGAGGCCGGCGAGGATGATGCCGTCGGCGTCGGCCGTGGTGAGGGCGGCGTTGCCGTGGGTGGGGTGCAGGGTAGCGAAGCCGAGGCCGAGAACTACGGTGTTGGGATGCGTGACGCGGATGGGCTCGTCGAGATTGTAGGTGCCGGGCGTGAGGAGGAGATGTTTGCCGTGGGCTAGTTGCGCGTTGATGGTGGCGGCGGTGTCGCGGTCGGGGTGCGCGATGTAGATCTTGGAGAAGGGGATGGCGCGCGCCGGGGCGGGAGTGGGGGTGTTCCAGGAGACGCCAGTTGTGTCGTGGCGGAGGTCGGGAACGCAAATGGACCAGTGGTTGGAGGCGTCGACTTCGAGGTACGGCTTTTCACGGACGATTGGAGTTAGGGCGACCTTGGTGTAGGGAGGGACAGGCCAATCGCCGTCGGGAGGATGGGGGACGCCGACGAAGACCATGTTCCAGTTGGAGCCGGTCCAGCTCTTCCAGTCACTGTTGCGGGAGATCCATTGCTGTTGCGTGCCGGAGTCTACATTGCCGTCGACGAGGGTGTCGGACATCCAGCCGCCGGAGGCCCAGCCGCGGTGCTGATGGAGGACGAGGTCGCCGTGGATATGGAGACGGCGCATGGCAACGGCTTGCGAGACGGCCCACTGCATGATGCCGCTGGTCGGCGTGACGGAGAAGTTTTCGGCGGAGCGCCAGAAGGTGGTGGTGGCGTTGTTGTTGTTGCGGCGGGAGGCGGCGTCGACGTGGACGTTGCCGGAGATGTGGGTGGCTTCGGGCATTGCGCCGACGCCAGCTACTTCGGTGTAGAAGCCGATGGGGATGTCGAGGTGATAGTCACCGGGGAGGAAGAGGAAGGCGTTGCGCTGGGGACCGAACTCGTTGTGCTGCTGGATGGCGTAGACGCGATCGATCTCGGCCTGGATGGTGGCCGCGGGCGTGGAGGAAGAGAAGACGGCGACGTTCGGGCCAAAGTCCGGTGTTTGGGCTTGAGCGGATGCGAGGAGAAGGGCGAGAGAGTAGAGCGGGGCGGTGCGGAGGTTCGATCGCATGGGGGATCAGGATATGCCTTGGGACAAGCGATTGTCTTGAGGATTCGTATTTGGGTATGGGTCATTGCGAACCAGATAAATGATGTTTCCGAAAACCCGAATTTCAAGGAGCTTGCCTTCCGCACTGTAGGAGTCGTGTGATATCTACTTCTAGCGAATGTCTTATAACGTCTTGATACCCGCTTTAATTGACGATGGACAAAGGAAGCTGACGAACATATGGGGATTGGCATCGTATTGATCGCTTATGTCATAGCGTTCATCGTGGCTGCGTCGATCGGAGCAGTCTTCTGCGGTGCGCTAGCTTACATTCTGACGAGTCGATCCGGACGACGCCGGAAGCGAGCTGTCGTCGCCTCCGCTCTCTTTCCCTTCATGTGTGCGCTCTTCGCCGGGGCATGGTTTGTTGTATACGCTAGCGTGAACTCGCTAGTTTTTGATCGGGATCCAGGCCTAGGCGACAGCTGGCAAACGCCTCTCCCTAACGGCTACGCTCTGAACATGATCGACACCACCGACCAAGGCACGGTTTATAACCCAAAAACACAGGCCAGCAACGGCTCAATCGCCTCAAGAGATGACGCCGTGTTCGGGGTTCGACAGTTGCAGGTCTCGCACTCACTCATCTTTGGAGCAAGCGATACGGGCTATTTTGGACGCATAGGGCAGGAGTCGAAGTTTGTAGATAGCTACTTTGAACTCGACACAAAGCAAAACAAAGTCACTGAATTCAAGTCTCTCGAAGACCTTCGAAAGCGAGCATCCTCCGAAGGCATCCTCCTAAACCTTCGGCCTTTTGAATCAGTATTCGGTGATTACAGGACGACTTGGTTCGACTACGCGGCAGGTCTAATATTGATCGCCGTGCCTCTGTTTGGCTTTGCCTCGCTGGTCCGATGGGTTTGGAAGATCAGAACGCTAAGAGAAGAACTATCTTCAGGGGCGTTTAACTGAACACATAGACCGTCCAATATGTCGGCGGGCCGCTGGTCGCGGATTAGTGACGAAAACCTGATTTCTCTTGGCGACAGCTCCGTTCCCCGAAAACGGTGTTATGGGAAACTTCGTTTGCGCCGGTCTTCCAACTGCTGTGTTAGGAACGCGTGACGGTCCTTAGGCTGAGCTCGCGGAGTTGGGCGTCGCTTACGGTGGTGGGTGCGTCGACCATGAGGTCGATGGCCTTGGCCGTTTTGGGGAAGGCGATGACTTCGCGGAGGGATTGCGCGCCGGCGAGGATCATGACGATGCGATCGAGGCCGAGGGCGATGCCGCCGTGCGGAGGTGTGCCGTACTCGAGCGCGTCAAGGAAGAAGCCGAAGCGGGCCTTGGCTTCTTCGTCGGACATGCCGAGGGAGCGGAAGATCTCAGACTGAACGTCTTTGCGATGGATACGGATGGAGCCGGAGCCTAGCTCGGTGCCGTTGAGGACGACGTCGTAGGCGAGGGCGCGGACGGAGCCCTTGTCGTTGACGAGCGCGCCGGATTTGATGTCTTCCTCGTGGGGTGAGGTGAACGGATGGTGCGCGGCGTCCCAGGTTTTTGTTTCCTCGTTCCATTCGTACATGGGGAAGTCCGTGACCCAGAGAAATTTGAAGTCGGCGGCGGTTTGGGTTTGTTCGAAGAGCTTGTGCTTGTCGGCGAATTTCTTTGCGAGCTCGAGGCGAAGAGCGCCGATGCGTTTGTAGATCCACTGCGGATCGTAGTTCCACATGGCGGGGGTGCCGGGCTTGGGCGTGATGACGACGGCGAGGTCTTCGGAGGTGTGGGAGACACCGTTGAAGCGGGACATCTCGGCGCTGAGCCTGCCTTCAATGGTCTCGGCGAGTGGGACGAAGGTGGCGTTGGTGCGGAGGCGTGCGACATCGAGGAAGTCGAGGCCGGAGTCGCCGAAGAACTTGCGGATCTCGTCGACCAGGCCGCGGCGCTGCGTGCCGGAGAGCGTGCTGACGCGGGGGATGGTGAAGCCGAGGATGGGGAGCGTGGGGTCTATCTTGAGGGACTCGCGGAGTTCGGGTGTGATGGTCGCGGAGAGGTCGACCATGGCAGGAAGGCGCATGTCGGGTTTGTCGATGCCGTATTTCTGGATGGCCTGGTCGTAGGTCATCTGGATGAAGGGCTCGTCAGGGAGCTCGATGCCGGCGGCGCGGAAGGCGGCGTGGAGGAAGCCTTCGGCGACGGCGAAGATGGTGGACATCTGGGGGAAGCTGATCTCGAGATCGATCTGCGTGAACTCGGGCTGACGGTCGGCGCGGAGGTCCTCGTCGCGGAAGCAGCGGGCGATCTGGAAGTAGCGATCAAAGCCGGAGATCATGAGGATCTGCTTGAAGATTTGCGGCGATTGCGGGAGCGCGTAGAAGTGTCCGGGATGGACGCGGCTGGGGACGAGGTAGTCGCGTGCGCCTTCGGGTGTGGAGCGTGTCATGAAGGGGGTTTCGATCTCGAGGAAGCCCTGGGAGACGAGGTAGTTGCGGATGGCCATGGCGACGCGGCTGCGGACGAGGAAGTTCTTTTGCATCTCGGCGCGGCGGAGGTCGATGTAGCGGTACTGGAGGCGGACTTCCTCGTTGGCGATGGCGTCTTCGGCGGGCGAGAAGGGAGGGGTCTTCGCGTCGTTGAGGAGCAGGAGGGAGTGGGCGACTAGCTCGACATCGCCGGTGGGCATGTTGGGATTGGCGAGGCCTTCGCCGCGGTTGCGGAGGACGCCGGTGACGGCGATGACGTACTCGGGACGCGCGGCTTCGGCCTTGGCGTGGGCTTCGGGGGAGACTTCCTTGTCGAGGACAACCTGGGTGATGCCGGTGCGGTCGCGGAGATCGAGGAAGATGAGATTGCCGTGGTCGCGGCGACGGTTGACCCAACCCATGAGGGTGATGGTTTGGCCGGAGTGGGTGGTGCGGAGTTCGCCGCAGGTGTGCGTGCGTTGGAGCGTACCTAGAAAGTCGAGAGTCACAATCCTTCTATTGTACGAAAGCCTGTTATGCGAGGGGCTATCGGCAGCGATCTTTGGCGCTGGCAGACAGAACGCGGAGGGATCAGTTGCGGCCAGGCGATGCGTTTCTCTCCCAGATAGTTTCGCCATCCGAGAAGGTTTGGACCTGGGTGTAGTTGCTGTGGAGATAGTCGCGCAACAGCATCACCTGCGGGCCGGCGTACCTCGCGGAGTCGAACCTTGGATCCCAGAGGATGAACTGCACGCGTTTTGTGTCCAACTCATCGATGGTGCGCGCGGTGTATTCAGAGGTCATACCGTCGCCTACGTAGGCGGTGCTCACGAATACGGGGTTGCTGAGCCCCATGGGGAGATAGACGTTGGTCCACGCGGCCTGGAAGAAGAACTGTCCCGGGGTGGTGTGGGCCTGGAGCCAGCGCAGCTTCTCATCGGTAGGCGCACTCGTAGCGGCGGTGCCGCCGGGCAGGTGGAGGATCGAATGCTGATGGAGGTGCGTCAGTCGAACCTGTCGTATGCCGAGGAGGGCGCAGACGATCCACACGACGGCGATTAGAGGGCGCCGGATCAGGTTCCATTGCTCGGCGTTCCAGAAAAGGAGGATGATGCCGGGGGAGGCTACGCAAAAAAGCCGGAGCCAGTTGACGTTGACCATGACTTCGACGAAGAGGACAGTTCCTACGAGTGCGAGAAGCAGAACGCGTGCGCGGTCGAACGACTGGTCGTTGCGCTGGCGCCAGCATCGCCAGAGAGTGAGGGGATAGATGACGGGGAGAAGAATGTAGACAGCGAGGTATGGGGTGAGCCTGGGGAGTGTGTGCAGGGAGAAAGGCGCCGGAAGCCCCAGGGGTACACCTTCCAGCGACGCCACTACGGCGGTGTGGCCCACAAAGCTGACTTGAAAGTGCCAGAGTTGCCGGAAGCCGACGGCTGCGAGAGTCGGCGCACTCAGCAGAAACCATGCGACGACGCAGGAGAGGAGCAGGAAGGCTTCCTGCTTTAGGAGATTCACCCCTGGTGTTCGCTTCTGGAGGTGCGACAGAGCGAGCCACGTGGCGCAGGCTAACAGGGCGAAGGCTCCGTGGGTCTGGGTGAAAAAGGCTGCGCTACCCAGGAGCGCACCGGCGCCGAGAAGCCTTGCGGGGCGTTGACCGCCCATCAATACCTTGACTGCTGCCATGATCAGCAGGAGGCTGAACCAGTGGTGCGTTGCATTCAGCATCTTTCCGTAAAGGAAGACGAGAAAGACAACGCTCGCGAGCAAGGCGGATCGGTCTTTCATGATCTCGCTGGCGATAGAGAAACAAATCCAGGTGAGGGAGATGCCGAGTGCGAGGACAATGGCGTTGGTCACCCACACGTTGGGGCCGAAGAGCTTGAAGAAAATCAAGTAGACAAAGTTCGTTCCGGGTGGCGTGAACTGGAAGAAGTCCTGGTAGACACGTGCGCCGCCGAGCATGCGTTGCGCGTACGTCCAGAAGTAGACCTGGTCTCCACCTAGAAGAAACGGGACGCGGGGGGAAAAGAAGAGATTTGCGTAGAGGTAGACGGCGGCGCCAAAGAGAAGGTAGAGGAGGCTTCGTGGGTTCGCTCTTTGGCGTGTCATGGTTGTCGCTCAATCTATCGCGAGGATCTTCTTTCTCCAGAGTAACGCTTGACCTTAGCCAACCCACTCGTGCATTTCGCACGATCTTCACCTGTTCGCTGTGGCGAAGGTTTGCACGATGAGGATGTTGGGCGATTGAGGGTCGTTTCACAATTTGTCAGAAGAAAGCACTGGACATTTTGCTGGATACGCCTAGAGTTGCGTCATGAAAATATTGATATTCGTACTGTTTATGTGCGGAGTTACTGCTTCGTTAGCGGCGCAGAGCACTGCGACCGGCGGGAGTTGGGATCGGGTGAGACACCTGCCAGCGGGTACGCGGGTGCATGTGGCGGGCGACAAGCAAAGCAAAACGTGCGCGATCGATTTGGTGGATGATGCGACGCTGCGGTGTTCGAAGGGGAGTTCGCAGTATTCGTTTGTGCGCGCCGAGGTAAAGAGCGTGAAGCTGACGCGGTACACGCGGTCTACGCTGGTCGGCCTGGGAATCGGGTTGGGTATTGGTGCTGGCGTGGGCGCGATTGTCGGTCATGCGCAGGAGAAGCCTAACGACTTTTTCCCTGGGCTATCGACGGAGGCCTGTGCTGCTGTCGGCGGCACGGCCGGTGCGATCGCCGGGGCAGCAATTGGGGGGCCGACGGATTTTCTGCGCGGGCCTACGGTTTACCGGAGACCTTAGCGCGCGCCTAGCTGGCGAGATGTTTGAAGAGTTCGGTTCGGGGAAGCTTGATTTGTTCGCCGGTGGAGAAGGTTTTTAGGGTGTAGATGTTGGTGGATACTTCGTCTTCGCCCAGGAGGATGATGTGTCGCGCCAGGGTGTCGGCTATGTCGAAGGACTTGCGAAGCTTGAAGGTGCCGTCGCCTACTTCTACCGTGAGGCCGGCGGCGCGGAGTTCGCGGGCTAAGGCCAGGGCGGCGGGGTTTTGGGCGACGCCGAGGGGGGTGATGTAGGCGTCTAGTTTGGGTCGCCCGTTTACCCAGGTCCCAGAAGCGGGACCAGGGGCACCCGGATTCTCGCCGGTATTCTGACTGGACACTTGTGCGGCTGCTGCGTCGGCTTCGGCCTGGGCTTGGAGGGTTAGGATTAGGCGGTCTTCGCCTATGGCGAAGCCTATGCCGGGGGCTTTGGGGCCGCCTAGCATCTCGCTGAGGCCGTCGTAGCGACCGCCGCCTAGCAGGGCGTTCTGGGTGCCCAGGCCGGTGGTTACGGTGAACTCGAAGGTGGTTCGGGTGTAGTAGTCGAGGCCGCGGACGAGGCGGGGATTTAGGTTGTAGGGGACACCGCAGGCGTCTAGTGCGGCTAGGACCTGGGCGAAGTGCGCGGCGGATTCCGGGCCTAGGTAGTCAGCGATCTTGGGGAGAGCGTTGATGAGGTCCTGGTCGGCTTCGTCCTTGCTGTCGAGGACGCGCAGGGGATTGGTTTCCGCGCGGCGCTGGTTGTCTTCGCACAGCAGGTGCTTGACGGGTTGCAGGGCTTCGCGGAGGGCGGCGTTGTAGCGGACGCGGTCCTCGGAGGAGCCTACGGAGTTGAGCTCGAGGCGCCAGTCGCGGATGCCTAGCTCGTCGAGGAACGACGCTAGCATCTCGAGGATCTCGGCGTCGCGGAGGGGGGATTCGGAGCCGGAGGATTGCGGGCCGATGACCTCGGCGCCGATCTGCCAGAACTGGCGGTAGCGGCCTCGCTGAGGACGCTCGCGGCGGAATTGGGGGCCGATGTAGTAGAGCTTTTGGAGCTGGCCGGTTTCGCCTAACTTGTGCTCAATGTAGGCGCGGACTACGCCTGCGGTGGATTCGGGGCGGAGCGTCAGGGATTGCGCTTTCTCGCTGGCGGCGCGGGCGCGGTCCTCCCAGGTGAACATTTCTTTGCTGACGATGTCCGTTTCTTCGCCTACGCCGCGGGCGAAGAGTTCGGTGGTTTCGAAGATCGGGGTGCGGATTTCGCCGAAGCCGTAGCGGGCGAAGAGGGCGCGGGCGGTGGCCTCGACGTGGTTCCAGAGGGGGGTCTGGTCGGGGAGGAGATCGCGGGTGCCGCGGACCGCCTTGAGGGTCGGGCGGGCCGGGGTTTTCTTGCTTTCAGTCATAGAGTTACTAGTCTATCGGTCCTGCGTGGACGGCGGGAGGTCCTGCGCGGACGGCGAGGGGCTTCGCGTGGCGTCGGAGGAACGGTGTACCCCCCTCCCCCCTCCAAGTAGGACTTATCCCGTAAAGTCGTGCAATATAACCGGTTAGAGGCGAAAGTACCCCCCCCTGGTCTGCGCAAAAGATGGTCTAAAGTAGTCCAGCGAAAAGGGTTACGGGTAAAGTATGTCTTTCAAAGGAGTTCGCTACACGCTGTCTTTGGGCGAGGTGGGTGGGATGATTTGATTTTGGGGTCTGTATCTATTGTAGCGAGTGCGTGGGGGTAACTATGCCAAGTTTTGAAAATATAAATCGCCAGTGTTGATAGGGGGTTTGGCGGTTTTGGGGAGGTTTGGGGGTTGACAGGATTTCACGTCCTGTCACGGAAATCCGGGTCGCAGAAGCGGGACCCCCTTCGGCGCTCAGGGACAGGCTCTGGTGCACCCGGGTTGGTGGCGGATGGGGTAACTTCTGTTATTGTCTTAGCCAATTGCCCGTCGTTCGAACTCAGACTTAGGGATTTCCAGAGGATTAAGTCAATGCATTTGTACTGGGTCTATGACCTTCCGAATTGGTTGTTCGGCATACTGACGGTGCTGGTGTTTGTGGCAATCGGCCTGGCTGGCCTGTACCCAACGCGCGGCTGGATACGGCAAGTCCACGCTGGTGAGCATTCCCACAACGATATCGTTGGTTTTTACATGGCGGGGGTGACTGTTTTATATGCGGTGAGTGTGGGTCTGCTGGCGATTGGAGCTTGGGCGACGTACTCCGAGGTGCAAGGTAAGACCGACCATGAGGCTGCGGTGCTGGCTGGTCTGTACCGCGACATCAGTGTCTATCCCGAACCTGCGCGCAGCATCATGCAGGAAGATTTGCGCCGGTACGCGAAGCAGGTTATCGATGTGGGATGGCCGTTACAGCGGCAGGGAATCGTCCTCAACGACGAGGGCGCGGTGTTGAGCGAGTTTCAGGAACACTTTATGTCGTTTGAGCCGCAGAACGAGAGACAGAAGATTCTGGCGGCAGAGGCTTATCGAACCTTCAACGAGCTAACGGAAAGCCGGAGGGTGCGGCTGAACAGCGTCTCGGAGGAGATGCCCGGACCCCTATGGGCGTTGGTGCTGGCAGGCGCGTTTATCTGCATCGCGGTCAGTTGGTTTTACCATACTGAAAATTTCAGAATGCACTTCTGGATGACGGTCTTGTTTTCGAGCTTGCTGGGTCTGCTGATTTATCTGGTGGCCGTTCTGGATAACCCGTACCGAGGGAAGGTAAGCGTTACGCCTGAACCGCTCGAGCGAGTCTATGAGCAAGTGATGATACCGCCAAAGTAAGGCTGACGGACTTGGGGGACGGTGCGCCGCGATGTTTCCGATTGCTGTTTGTAGAAACAGGCTCGCTGCCGCCCTTGGGTGTCGGTGGCTACGAGGTGAAGTTATGGTTGGTGGGGGGTGGGGTGGAGGATTCGTCCATCTCGCGGGACTGGATGCGGGTGTCGATGAGGAAGCCTACGCCGATGCCCAGGGGGATTAGGGCGCAGGCGGCTCCGCAGAGGACGTCGCGCTCGTTGAGGATGGTGGCGAGGGCGATGAAAAAGAGGGCGATGCCGACGGCGGCGCCGAGCAGCACGATGCCGGAGAGGCGGATGTTGGCGCGGCGACGGACGAGGCTGATGGCGGGACGGCCCTGGGCGGCGGCGATCTCGGCCGCGGTGGGCGGAAGGACGAGGCCCTTGGCGATGGCGGCGAGGCGCTCCTGGCTTTCGAGCTCACGCTTGCGGGCGTTGGACCAGCTGCCGACGGCGACGATGCCGAGGACCATGACAAAGCTTGCTACGGGAACGATGAAGGGGCTGTTGAAGGTTTCGCTGATGCCGTTGTCGAGAATCATGAGAGGCTCCTGGCTGCGGCGTCTGGGCGGCAGCTTGCTTTCTGTGGGGCTTCGACTGCAGGGGTGGGCGAAAGTTTCAGGTGCAGGCGTGAAACTTTTGGAGGATGATGAAGTCTTAGGGGCAGAGTGTAGAGGATTAGAGAGTAGAGCGTAGAGAGAGACGGTATGGATGCGCGGTGACCTTACATCGCCGGAGAACTTCGAGACGCTGGTGCGAGAGCATCAGGGGATGGTGTTTCGCACGCTCACTCGTCTGACCGGGACGGGGGCGCAGGTGGAGGATTTGGCGCAGGAGGTGTTTCTGCGGCTGTATCGGGCGTTGCCGGAGTTTCGTGGGGATTCGGCGCTGTCTACTTATCTGTATAGGATTGTGGTGAATGTTGCGCAGGATGAGTGGAAGCGGCGGCGCAAGGAGCGCTCGGTGATTGCGACGGCTCCGGCAGTGGAAGAAGAGAATGACGCTGGGTGGATTGAGAGCTTTGCCGGGGATGAGTTGACCGAGCATGCGCGGAATCCTGAGCAGCGGATGGAGGATGCCGAGGTGCAGGCGGCGGTGGAGGCTGCGCTGCGGGAGCTTCCGGAGATGGAGCGGGCCGTGCTGGTGCTGTATCACCAGGAGGAGGTCAGCTATGAGGGGATTGCTGCGGCGCTCGGGTTGCCGATTAATACGGTGAGGACGCATCTGCATCGCGGACGGAAGCGGTTAGCCGAAGCGCTGCGCGGACGGCGAGGTCCTGCGCCGATGGCGAACGTTAGCGACGAGGCCGGGGATGAGAAGATGGAGAAGCGTAGGACGGTTGGGGGAGTGATGCGACAGATGATGGTGGGTCGAGTATGAAGGAACGAGAGGTTGCGATGAGCGATGCGAATGAGTTCGAAGGCGCGATTACACGGGCGCTGGATCGGAAGCCGGAGGTGGTGGTGCCGGCGGACTTTGCGGCGAAGGTGAGGGCGGCGTTGCCGGCGAAGCCGAAGGTGCGGACGCAGCGGAGTGTGGGACAGATTACGGCTGGAGTCGCGGCGGTGGGGTTGGTGCTGGCGCTGTGCTGGCTGGCTCCGCATGTGCGGCCGAGCTTTGGAAGTATGGCGTTTGACCTGGAAATGGTGCTGGTCGTGGAGTTGATGGGCGTGGCGGCTTGGCTGGGAATGCGGCGGTCGGACGGATAAGCGGTTGCTGGGATGTGAAAGTGGGTTGGGAGGGTCCGCACTGGTTGCGGACCTTTTCATTTTTGGAGTAGGGTGATGGCATCGCGGGGCGGCCGAGGCGGCATCGTAGGTGGTAGATGTGGCGTTGGGATTTGGCGGTTGGCTTGGGCGGTCATGCTGCGGTGAGGGAGGTAGTCGGATGCGAGGACTTTGGGTAGCGGTGTTGGGCGCGGGTCTGGTGATGTCGGGTGGCGCGGTGGCGCAGGTGCAGACGACGAGCGCGAATTCGGGGCAAAAGATGTGCAGGGCGGACGTGAAGGCGCAGCGGAAGACGCAGAAGGCTGAGGCCAAGGCGGCGAAAAATAACGCGAAGGCGGCGCAGGAGCAGATTAAGGCGGAGGCGCGTCACGATACAGCGGGGAATCGGCCTCCGAAGGAACAGGCGCTCGCGGTTGTGCTGACTCCGCCTCCGATGTGAGTGAATTTTGTATGAAACGAAGAGCCGCTCGCATTGGATGCGAGCGGCTTTTTCTTTGTGCGGAGATCTGCGAGGTTGGGGCTAGTCGGCGATGCCGGGGTCGGGGGTGTCTTCGCCGAGGGCGGTGGCTAGGGCGTTGAGGTGGTCCTGCTCGTCGCGGAGGATCTCGCGGAGGTCTTCGCCGAGGGCGAACTCGTTGAGGGTGTCGACCTGGCGGACGCGGCGGCGGTAGTTGCGGATGGTCTCCTTCTCGTTCTCGAGGTCGAAGCGGAGCATGTCGGTGGCCTTGTCGCTGGTCTTGACGGGCTTGGCGGTTACGGCCGGGGTGCCTCCGAGGAGGTCGATCCAGTAGCTGAGCTTGAGCGCGTGGCCGAGCTCTTCCTTGGCGTGGACTTCGAGTTCGCTGGCGATGTTCATGTAGGCCGCACCCTTGAGGCACTGGGAGTAGTTGACGTAGGCGATGATGGCCTGGAACTCGCGCTGGAGATCTTCGTTGAGGAGATCGATGAGCTGCTTTTTGGTGAAGGTGGTGTCTTTTTCTTTCGTTGCCATGAGGTGCGGCTCGCTTTCGGGTGAGAGTGGTTTGACCTAGGTGAGATGCGGGCGGGTGGAGAACAGTGGCTTGGTCGTCAATCAGTTGCCGTCGGTGGAGCGGAGAAGGAGCGCGCAGTCGGAGCCGGTATGGCAGGCGAGGATACCGCGGCGAACGAGTTTGGCATGACTGGCGGGGGGTAGCTGAAGATCGAGGTTCAGGCGCTGGAGGGCGTCGGAAATGGGCTGGAGGCTTTGGTCGCCGCTGACGATGCGAAAGGCGGTGATGCCCTGGTTGGTCACGTCGATTTCGACGGCTGCGGAGCCGCCACCGCTCGGCTTGAGGTCGCCCAGAGGGACCTGGTAGGAGAGCTGATCATGAAGTTCTATTTCGGGGTCTTTTTTGAGGGTGACTGTGTAGGAGAGCTGCGGACTAGCTTGCATCTCGGGCTCTTTTGCGGGGGTGGGCGGGACGGATGGGCGGATCTTGGCGGTTTCGTCGTCGATGAGCTTCTGAACGGCGACGGCGTCGTCTCCGCGCCTACCTTTGGAAGCGAGCTCCAGTTGATGGAGGGCTTGGGGGAGGCGATTTTGTTTTTTGAAGATCATGGCGAGGTGGTAGCCGGGTTCAGCGGACTGGCTATTGCGCCAGGCGGCGCGGACCCAGGGCTCGGCTTCGGTGATTTTGTTGTCGCGGTAGAGGATCCAGCCGTAGGTGTCCCATGCGGAGACGATGAAGGCGGCGCGCTCGATAGCTTTGGGCCCGGTTTCGCCGTTGTTGGAGGCTTCGTCGAGGATATCGAGGGAGCGGCGGGAGGCGGTTTCGGCGAGGGGAAGATCGAGGGAGTTGTTGGCGAGCTCGTAGGCGGCGTTGTTGAGGAGGAGGGGGTCGGTGCTGGTGGAGATGACGGACTTGAGGAGAGTTTCGCCTTCGGCGGTTTTTTGCTCGCGGACAAGGACCTTGCCTAGCTCCATCTGGAGGGGAGGGCTGTCAGGCGTCGCGACAAGGCCGGCGCGCAGGACTTTTTCGGCGGAGGGGTTGTCGGCGCGCTGAATGTGTATAGAGGCGAGATAGAGGACGAGGGACGTGTTGGTGGGGTTACGATCGATCGCGGCCTGAAGGGTGGTGATGGCGTCCGCGGGCTTGCTGTTGGTCATGTAAACGGAGGCAAGCATGCGGACGACATTGTCTTCGTTGGGATGGATGGAGAGCTCTCTCTGGAGATTGACGATGGCATAGGTGGTGTCGTGATCGTGGAGCGCGAGCGCGGCGTAGTTACTCCAGAGGAAGGGCTGGTTGGAGTTGCGGGCGCGGGCTTTGTCGAGGAGGGTGCGGGCTCCGTCCCAGTCTTTGTTGCGCTCGGCCCGGGAAGCCTGGCGGATGTCGTCCGCGGCGGTGGCATCGTCTTCGGTGACAGTGGGAGCTGCGAAGTTGGTTCCGTTGAGGGCGGAGGGGGTGAGCTGGATGTAGGTTTCGCCGTCGAGGCCTGCGTCCTTGAACCACTTGTGGTAGTCGGGCCATTGGGAAGCAGGGAGGTTGCGCTGGAGGATCTCGACGCGGCGATCGGTGGTGAGGACGCCGTTCTCGAGCTTGTAGGTTTTGTCGAGGGTGGCGAAGCTGGTCTTGACGTGGATGGAAGGCGGGAGGTTGGCGGACCAGCCTTTGGGGAGGGTCATGACGGCGTGGTCGGTGGCGAGGTGAGGCGTGCCGAGGGGAATGGGGGTGACGGGCGGATCTTTTTCGTCGATGTCGGGGAGGCCGATGGGGGAGAGTTGAGGGATGAGTCGGAGGTTGTCCCAGTCACCAGCCTTTTCGCGCTCATAGTCGTAAGTGATTTTGAAGGGAGAAGAGGTGTCGTCGGGGCGGGAGAACTCGGCGTTGGTGACTTTACCTGCGTAGGACATGGCGTAGGAGAAACGCTGCATGAGCTCATCCCACTGCGCGGGAGAGACGGTGCGGACGGCCTGTGCGACGGTGACCTGATCGTCGCCGCGGAGGGTCATGACGATGTGGGAGTGGGAGGTGCCCTTGTCGTCGAGAGTGCCGGTGGCGTCGAACGTATTGACGAAGGGGAAGGGAGGGTCTTTGGGAGTGGTTTCGATCTGGGCATCGCCGGTGGCGGGGATGACGAGGGCCAGCTTGCCGCGGAGGATGGGGTTGAGCAGGGCGAAGGGAGAGACTTCGGCGGTGGAGTCGAGCCAGACGGGTTTGCCGTCGATGTGGGCGAGGGTGATGGCGTGGTTGAAGGATGCAGGCGAGGGGAGTGCGGCGTTGAAGGTGATGCCGGCGCCGATGAGGACGGCGTCTGCGTTAATGCCGGCGGCAGAGAGCATGGCGATGAGGAGGGTGGACTTGTCTTTGCAGTCGCCGTACTGGTTGCTGAGGACGTCGCCGGCGGAGTGAGGCTGGAAGCGACCGACGCCGAAGGCTACGCCGATGTAGCGGACCTGGGAGCTGACGTAGGCGTAGATGGCACGGGCCTTTTCGTCTGGGGTGGATTTGCCGGCGGTGAGGGTGAGGACCTTGGCGCGGCTGTCGTCGTCGGGCTGGGTGCGGGAGCCTTCGAGGGAGCGATACCAGGCGCCGACCTCCTGCCACCTGTGGAAGGTGGTCCAGGCGATTTGAGGGAGGGGCGGGTCGTCGCTGGTGCCGAGGGTGGGGTTGTTGTCGAGTTTGAGGAGAGCGTTCTTTTTCTGGCCGGCGGTGGGAGCGAGCTGGGCGGACTGCCAGCGGTAGACGCGTTCTGCTGTCCCATTGGGGCCGCTGGCGGCGGTGTCGGTGAGGGTGGGCTTGTAGTTGGGACTCCAGACCTGAACGTAGGTGTCCTTGGGAACGTGGAGCTCGACAACCTCGGCGCGGATGACGATGTTGTGGGAGGGGAGGAAGAAGGATTCGTTGCCCCAGAAGTGATTGGGGGCTTCGGGCTTGGTGCGGACGATGCGGAGTTTGTATTCGAGGAGGTCGCCGGGCTGGAGGCTGCGAACGGGGATCTGCTCCTGCTTGAGGTCGCTGTAGAAGGGAGCTTCGCGAGTGACTTCGGTGGGGAGTTCCTGGGCGTCTGAGGCGGAGGTGGTGATGATGGAACCGTCGGCGTGGCGGACGCGGACGTAGTCGATCTCGACGTGCTCGGAGTTGGACGCGAAGTCGAAGGGGATGACGCTGAAGGCTTTGACGCCGGCTTGATTGCGGATTTCGACGACGCCGGAGAATTCGCGGACGCCGGTACCGTCGGCTGCGAAGGTGTATATGCGATTGAGGTGGTCGAGGACGTAGGATTCGCCGGGGTAGTCGGTGGGGAGGAGGACGGGGGATTTGGTGGCGGTGACGGGCGGTGGAGGCGCTTGCGCGCGCGAGATTCCGGAGCCAGAAGCCAGGAGAGAGGTGCTCAGCAACACCGAAACCCAGATTTTCATGATCTTAGCTGTATAACAGAGTCGTGCGCGGACGGCGAGGGACTTCGGTCCAGCGCGACGGCGGGGGGCCTTCACGTGGCGGGGCACGCCTTTTCCTGGACGTGGAATGAGCCCCTGCGTCGGGTACCTTCTGGAAGACTATTCCTACCTACATGTTTGTCGTGATGGGGTCCGAGATAGCGACGATGAACATAAGGCATGTCCCTAGGGATGTAAGCCAACTGAAGTTTGATTCGAAAGACTCGGACCTGAGGAAAGAATTGGACGCGATCGAAGCCTTACTAAAAACCTTAAATCCCGGCATTCAGGAATAGAATCCGGCGGGGCTTACGGGGTGGGTTCGGTTAGGTAGGACTGGATGTAGTCGAGGTAGTTGTTGGCGGCTAGTTGGATCAGGGCTAGATCCTTTTCGGTTGTCGTGCGGAGGATTTTGCCGGGGATGCCGGTGACGAGGGAGTTGCGTGGGATCTGGCTGCGCTCGGGGATGAGGGCGCCGGCCGCGATGATGGAGTTGGCGCCGATGTAGGCTCCGTTGAGGACGGTGGCGCCGATGCCGATGAGGACGTTGTCCTCGATGGTGCAGCCGTGGACGGTGGCGTTGTGGCCGATGCTGACTCCGTCGCCGATGAGGACCGGGTGGAGGTTGCGCATGCCGTGGAGGACGGCGCAGTCCTGGATGTTGGTGCGGGCGCCGATGCGGATGCGGTTGGTGTCGCCACGGACTACGGCGTTCATCCAGAGAGAGGATTGGGGGCCGAGGTGGACGTCGCCGATGAGTTGGGCGGAGGGGTCGATGTAGCAGCCGGCGGCGATGGTGGGGGCGATGCCGCGATAGGAGCGGATCATGGGATTAAGTATATTTGTCCTGCGCGGACGGCGAGGGGCTTTGCGCGGCTCGCTTGAGTTTGTGGGGGTTCGTGGAGAGAGCGATTTGGTCGCTGCGCCTGCGGCTCCGCTCCGGCCTGCGGCAGCGAGGGGGCGTCTTCGACGCTGCTGTTTATGGCACGGAGACCAAGGCTGAAGCTTTGGGCTATCAGCCGTGCCCCTTCGAAAGTCCTGCGCGGACGGCGATAGAGTTGCCTTGGTGGCTAGGTGCTGCGCGGACGCGGAGAGGGCTTCGCGTGGTGGGGAACTACTTTCCTGCCGCCGCAAAAGCGCGTACGGATGGGGCACCGGTGCGTGGTGCGGACTGGGCGCACGGTGTGGTGTGTGGATAGGGTGGTTCGCGTCGTGCGGCGATAGGGGACCCCACCGTACAGATTCGGGGACGCTAAGTAGCAGAATTCCTTGAGTTGGAACGATTTTTCTAGTGCGAAAACCGAACAGTTGGAGGTATGCTGAATAGATAGCCATTTTGGCAGGTTTGGAGGTGTATTCAATCTTGGCAGAAGTTCGTGTTCAAGAAGGCGAGCCCTTGGAGAATGCTCTTCGTCGTTTCAAGCGGAAGGTGCAGACGGAAGACATTATCAAAGAGGTCAAGCGCCACTCCTTTTACCTGAAACCAGGCGAAAAGAAACGCGTGAAGGAAGCACTCGCACGCAAGCGGAACCGTAAAAAGGTTCGTAAAGAGCAGGACTAACTCACTCCGCAAGGAGTAGAGTTTTGCAACAAGGATGGCCGTTGCGGAGCGAGGTTGGCTTTGCGCGGATTACGGAAGAACTCGACGGGGGGCGAATGCTGCACGGTAGCATTTTCCCCCCGTCGAATACCGTACGTTCCTCAGACAACAGCGAGAGAACAGACGGAATTGGCAGAGCCGGGCCCTGTAGGATGCAACACCAGGTTTGAACACGCATACCGGGCCAGCTGAAGGACCGGCTGCGATTCATCCTTATCCCGCATGACTGGGAGAAGGCGCCATGCAATTCGACGATCGGTTGCTGAAGTGTTCCGACTGTGGCAACGAGTTTGTTTTCACTGCCGGGGAACAGATTTTCTTCTACGACAAACAGTTCAAGAACGACCCCAAGCGCTGCAAGCTGTGTAAGGCAAAGCGGGCGGGGCTGGGCAGAACTGCAAGCGCGCACGGTGCGACACCGTTGCCGTTCTCGCGCACGGAGACACGAACGTCGTGTTCGGCGTGCGGGATTGAGACGACGGTGCCTTTCAAACCAACCCAGGGACGTCCTGTGCTGTGCCGGTCATGCTTCCAGATGAAGCGTGTGCCATCGGGCGTGGCGGCGGCGGCGAATCTGGACTCGCCGGCGGCGCAGGTTGCGGCGGCGGCGGCGGCGCTGGATGGAGCGATGAACCCGGAGCCGGTGTCGGCTTCGCTGGCGGGATCTGCGGCGGCGACGATGGAGATGATTGCCGAGACGCCAGGGATAATGCTGGCGGAGAGCGACGCTGCGGCGGAACTCGTGGCAAGCGCGACCAAAGGTTCGTAGTGCTGGCTTCGTAGGCGTGCTTCGTAGAGCGAGTTTGTAGAGTGAGAAGATGGCGGCGCGAACCGGGCGATTATTGGCCTGGGGCGCGGGGTATGGTGTGTTGGGTGGGCGGTATACTCGCGGGATGCAACAGGCTGATGGGGCTCGGCATCCGGCGGGTGCGGCGAACGACGGGGAATTGGTGCGGGCGCGGCGGACGCTGGGCGACCTGGAACTGATTATTTGCAGCGATGGAACGTATCTGCTGGATGGCGGCGCGATGTTTGGCGTCGTGCCGAAGCCGATGTGGGAGAAGCGTGCGCCGGCGGATGCGGAGAATCGGATCCTGCTGGGGTTGAATACGGTGGTGGTGCGGACGGGGTCGGCGGTGGTGGTGATCGAGACCGGGATTGGGAATAAACAGCCGGCGAAGATGCGGGAGATTTTTCAGAATCAAGAGCGGCTGCCGGCGTCGCTGGCGGCTGCGGGTGTGCGCGTGGACGAGGTGACGCACGTCGTGAATACGCATCTGCACTTCGATCACTGTGGATGGAATACGACGCTGGGGGCGGATGGGGTTTCGCGGCCTACGTTTCCGAATGCGCGGTACTTTGCGGCGGCGGGGGAGTTGGCGCATGGGCGGTTGCAGCTGGAGCGCGATCGGGTGAGTTATCTTACGCCGAACTACGATCCGCTGATCGAGAGTGGACAGCTTACGCTGATTGACCTTGGGGGGAAGGATGGGTTTACGCGGGACGATGTGCGGTTGCGGGGTGGGGAGGGTTTGCCAGCAGTGACGATTCAGACGGGCGCGGAGATTGTGACGGGAGTGTCGGTGGAGAATTTGCCGGGCCATACGGCGAGTTTGCTGGGCGTGCATATTGAGGCGCGGGCGCATGGAGGAGCTGCGGAGCATGCGTGCTATGTGAGCGATTTGGTGCCGACGCATCATCACCTGGATGCGACGTGGGTGATGGGCTATGATCTTGATCCGCTGACTTGTATTGCTGAGCGGAAGAGGTTTTGGGCGCGGGCGATTCCCGAGAAGTGGCTGGTGCTGTTTACGCACGACCACCAGATGCCGGCGGCGTTCGTGGAGTGGAATGAGAAGGGGAAACCGGTGGTAAGAGCAGGGGATAGAGTGTAAAGGGTAGAGCGTAGAGAAAGCGTTAGGAGCGTTGAATGGCGGATGGGTTTGCGCATTTTGATTTAGGGGCGATGTCGAAGGCGGATGGGTACAAGCTGCTGGCGTCGGTGATTATGCCGCGGCCGATTGCGTGGGTGGTGTCGCGCGATCCGGAAGGGATTAATGCGGCGCCGTTTTCTTTCTTTAATATTCTGTCGGCGGATCCTCCGCTGGTGGCGATTGGGTTCTCGGCGGCGGCTGATCGCGAGGGGAAAGATACGCTGACGAATATCAGGGCGCAGGGAGAGTTTGTGGTGAACCTGGTGCCGGAGGAGCTGGCGCAGGCGATGAATATTACGGCGACGAATGCGCCGCGCGGGACCGATGAGACGAAGCTTGCGGGGCTCGAGCTGACGAAGTGCGAAGTGGTGGATGTGCCTCGGATTGTGGGGTCGCCGGTGGGGCTGGAGTGCAAGCTATTCCAAGTGATTGAGACGGGCGGGACGGGGACGATTGTGTTGGGGCGGATTGTGTATGCGCATGTGCGCGAGTCGGCGTTTGCGAATCTGGCGAAGCTGTATGTGGACCCGGCTCAGCTGCGGCTGATTGGGAGGATGCATGGCGCGGGCGGGTATTGCACGACCCGAGATACGTTCACGATCGATCGGTTGAGTTGGCCGCTTGAGGGGAAGGACTAGGGATGAACGCGCACGAGGAAGGATTCGTTCGCAGCTTCGTTGTAGCCAGCAAGCGAGAGCGTGTTGCGATGCTTCTTGCGAATCCCAAGCGGCGGAAAGAGTATCTGAAGACGCTTGCTCATTATTGTGATCTTGAAGTTCAGCATGCGAAGGCTGTCCTTCCGAAGGTCGCCCATACCCCAGACGAGTGGCTAAAGTTGCTACGCTCGAAGGGCGCGCCCGAAAAGTGCTGGGTCATCTCGGAAGATGCTTCGAAGGACGCGAAGGAAGTCGAACTCTCGGAGGCACTGCGTGAGACTATCGGCGCGGGCATGGGAACGGTCTTGTCCTGCGTGGCCGGCAAGCTCGGTTATTTTGAGGATGAAGATCAACGGCGGCTGCTTGAAAGATGAAACGGAACGCACAAAGCCCCGCTTGCGCGGGGCTTTTGCTTGGAGCGAAGGTTTGGTTAGGCGGAGACGGCTTCGGTGGCGATGATGTTGACGAAGCGGCCTTGCTGGCCCTTGTTCTGATACTTCACGACGCCGGAGACCTTGGCGTAGAGAGTATCGTCGGAGCCGCGGCCTACGTTGAGGCCGGCCTTGTGCGGTGTGCCGCGCTGGCGGACGAGGATGCTGCCGCCCGTGACGGTTTCGCCGTCGCCGCGTTTGATGCCGAGTCGCTGGGCGTTTGAGTCGCGACCGTTTTTGGAGGAGCCTAGACCTTTTTTATGTGCCATTTCTGTATCTCTTTCGTGCCGGTCCTGCCGGCGGAGCATTTAGTCCCAGGGGCTAAAGCCCCATCGATTTCTTTGCCTGGTTGTCCGGGCTAAAGCCTGGACCTATCTCTAAACCAGTTGCCGGGCTTTCGCCACGGAATGATCTTTTCGAACTCGGTTACTTCTTGTCGGCCTTGAAGCTTTTGCCGCCGATGACGATTTCGTTGATCTTGACTTCGACGAAGCTCTGGCGGTGGCCCTGCATCTTCTTGTACTGCTTCTTGCGCTTGTAATGGAAGACGAGGATCTTGTCGCCGCGGCCTTCGGAGACGACTTCAGCGAGGACCTTGGCGCCGCCGAGATCGCTCTCGAACTTGCCCTCTTCGCCGGAGAAGGCGACGATGTCGGAGAAGGTGATGGCGCCGTCTTCGTGGGCGGCCTTTTCGATGCGGACGGTATCGCCGGGAGCGACGCGGTATTGCTTACCACCGGTCTTGATGACTGCGTACATAGCTTGAAACCTCAGGGCAGGGCGTGGAAAACCACACGATGCCGGTCTATTTTCTGAAAGGCGGCTCTGCGGGTTCTTTGCAAAGTGCCTCTACAAGATGTCGTATGGGGGGCTGCCCGGCTGGGGATGGACCTGGTCGATGCGGTGCATCGGGTGGGTCTCCGCCTGCCCATGCAGCGGGAGGAATCCCGCGGCATCGCCAAACTATGTAAGTTTACCGGGAAAGAGTGGTCGGGGTCAAACATTTGGGCGGTATTTGTTGGGCCGGGCGTTCGGGGTAGTCGGGCCTTCAGCCCTTGAAGATCTATCGGATTGTTTTCCTGGGGCTGCGCCCCAGGCTGTGATGGTGTCGCGCCGTTGGCGTTTGTTCAGAGGCCGGATCTTGTCTGAGGTGGTTGGAAATGCTCGTTAGGGCTGGCGGGAGATAAGGCCGAGCTCGAGGGTGGGGGAGGCGGCGATGGGTTGGAAGGTGTAGGTGGCTTGGATTTGGGGGAGGAGGGAGCGGGCGACGAGCAGGAGGCGGGGTTGGGTGGTGACGGCCTGGGCGAGGGGGATGGGGTTGAAGGCGTAGATG
>NZ_LMUT01000008.1 GCF_009765785.1 Granulicella sp. L46 | reverse complement strand
GTCGCGGCCCATTACACGCGCGACCGGAAGGAGCTGTTGTCACCGGAGGAGGTGCTGCAACAGCATCGCGAGTTAGCCGCGCAGTATGGTCATCAGGCCGACCACGTTGTTTCCCGAGCAAGGGAGCGTGGCCAGCGCCAGAATCACGTGCCGGAGAACGCAGCGCAACGGGCAGTGACGTACGCCCGCGACCATCTCTTCGAGCGCTCCGCCGTCGAAGACCGTCGGGCCATCCTCGAAAGCGCGCTCAATCGCGGCATGGGAGAAACTACATACGCCCAAGTTAGGCAGGAGTTCGACCGGCGTCTACAGGCAGGCGAGTTTCGCGAAGGACCGGCCTCTGTGCGAGGACCGCAGATCACGACCGCAGCCATGCTGCGCATGGAACGCGAGACGATGAATCTCGTGCAGGGGGACAATAGGCGCGGTTTCGATGACCCGATGCTGGTGAGTCCGAACATCCGCATTACAACGGAAGACCGTCACTCGGAGCTGAATCCCTCGCAACGAGAGGCGGTGAACGCCATCTTTCTTTCGCGGGAGAAGATCGTCGGACTGGATGGAATCGCGGGCGGAGGCAAGACAACGGCACTGGCCGTGGTACGTGAAGGCGCAGGGGCCGAAGGGTATACGGTCGAGGGATTTGCACCCACGTCTCGCGCCGCGCAAAAGCTGGGGGAGGCTGGGATTAAGACTTCGACTTTGCAGATGCATC